>NZ_FXYF01000056.1 GCF_900184945.1 Antarctobacter aquimaris
ACAGCCGCAGTTCGGAATTGCCGGAGGGGGCAAATGCCGCCGTGCCGCGGAACTCGAAGACACCCGGCGACAGCCCCGCCACCACGATGATGTCCACGCCCTGTTCAAAGTCGAGGATCTGGTCGCGCACAGCGCCGACCCCGGCATCGGCCAGGCTGCGGAAGACAAAGCTGTCCCTGTCTTCGCCGCCGCTCAGCAGGTCCAGCCCCGCGCCGCCGGCGAGGTCGTCCTCGCCCGCGCGGCCGCGCAGGATGTCGTTTCCGCTGCCGCCTTCCAGCACGTCGTCGCCGCTGCCGCCGTCCATCGTGTCATTGTCGGCGCCGCCGTCGAGGTAATCACTGCCGTCCTGGCCGACGAGGAGATCATTCCCAGCACAGCCCAGGATCGTGTCGTCTCCCGCGTTGGCGTTCAGCACGTCGTTCTGGTCGCCCCCGGAGAGATTGTCGTTGCCATCGCCGCCAAAGGCCGTGTCGTTCCCTTCGCCGCCGATCAGCGTATCGTCACCGCCG
>NZ_FXYF01000054.1 GCF_900184945.1 Antarctobacter aquimaris
GGATGCAGGCCCGCGACGATGATCAGGTCCTGGCCCTTCTGAAAGTCGAGGATCTGGTCGCGGTTCACGCCGACGACGGTTTCGGCCAGCGAGCGGAACACGAAGTTGTCGGCCCCCAGTCCGCCGGTCAGAAGGTCCATCCCCAGCCCACCGGCCAGGTCGTCCTCGCCGCCGCGGCCGCGCAGGATGTCGTTGCCGTCGCCACCTTCGAGCACGTCGTCGCCGTTGCCGCCGTCGAGGATGTCGTTGCTGGCGCCGCCGTCGAGAAAATCGCTGCCATCGTGGCCGATCAGGACATCGTTGCCGTCGCCGCCCAGGACGGTGTCGTTCCCGGCGCCGGCGTTCAGAATGTCGTCCTCGGTGCCGCCGTCGAGCGAGTCGTCGCCCGCGCCGCCGAATAGGGTGTCGTTGCCGGCGCCGCCGCTCAGGCTGTCGTCGCCGTCGTGGCCGACCAGCAGGTCGGCTTCGGCGCCGCCGCGCAGGTCGTCGTCCCCGGCCCCGCCGATCAGCGTGTCGCTGCCGGTCTCGCCGTCGACGTAGCCGGACACCAGCCCGCCGGTGCCGCGGTAGAGGTCGGCGCCGGGCCCCAGTTTCACGTGGCCGACGATCTGGCCGGTGTTGATCACCCGGGTCACGCCGTCATCCACCGCAGAAATGGCCAGGAAGTTGCCCGAAACGTCGCCGGACAGGATCCGGCCGCTGTTCACGATGTCGATGGTCAAACTTGGGCCGAAACCCTGCGTGATGGCGGCGCCGCTGCGGCCCTCGATGAGGCCGCTGTTCACGATCCTGAAGGCGCCGCCCGCGCCG
>NZ_FXYF01000055.1 GCF_900184945.1 Antarctobacter aquimaris
CTAGCGCGGCGTCCTTGAAATCTGAACCGAGTGGATTCCCACGGGTCTGATTCTGTGATTCACCATGTGTGGAGGTGGATCATGGGCAAATCGCTATCAATGGACATTCGGGAGCGTGTTGTCGCTCTGGTTGATGATGGCCTTTCCTGCCATGAAGCTGCGCGGCATTTGCGCATTTCGGCTTCAAGTGCGGTGCGGATCATGCAACGCAAGAGGCGAACGGGTGGCGTGTAAGCCGCGCCTCAGGGGCGCCCGCGCCGCAGCAAGCTCGACAAGGTCTCAGACTGGCTCAAGTCGCGGGTGGAAGCCGAACCGGACATCACCATGCCTGAACTGGCCGATGCGCTGCAGCAGGAACATTCCGTCACCGCCACACCGGCGATGTTGTCGCGATATCTTATCCATCGCCTTGGGTTCACATAAAAAAACCCTGATCGCGACGGAGCGACTGCGCAAACGGGTCCGCGCCGCCAGGTACGAGTGGCGGCGCAGGCGAATGCCAAGGATGCGCCGTGAGCCGCATCGGCCGGTCTTCATCGATGAAACTGCCGTCACGACAAGGATGACACGACTGCGGGGCCGATCCGCCCGCGGTACCCGGCTGGAAGCCAATACGCCCTTCGGACACTGGCACACCCAGACCTTCATTGCGGGATTGCGGATCGACGAACTCAGCGCGCCT
>NZ_FXYF01000053.1 GCF_900184945.1 Antarctobacter aquimaris
GGGCGTGATTCACTGCTGCAAAAAGCGAGCGGTGACATGAGTGATCTCTTCTGGCTGACCCACTGCCCGGCAGTGCATTGCGCAGCAATGTCACGAGAGGGGATGCGCAGATGGCGCGTCTGGAGCCCTACTTTCCGAAGTCCCATGGCAAGCCACGCGTCGATGATCGGCGCGTCCTGAGTGGGATTATTTTCATCAATCGCAATGGGTTGCGCTGGCGTGACGCACCTGCTGCCTACGGTCCGCCCAAGACGCTCTACAACCGTTGGAAACGATGGAGCGAGAAGGGCATCTTTGCCCGGATGCTCCTGGAACTGGCTGACCGGGGCGGCGCGACCGAAACGCTGATGATCGATGCAACCCATCTGAAGACGCACCGCACCGCCTCGAGCCTGCGGTTGAAAAAGGGGGCAAAGGCCGCCTCATCAGGCGCACGAAAGGCGGCCTGAACTCCAAGCTGCATGCCGTCACGGACGCTCAGGGGCGTCCCTTGCTAATGTTCCTGACGGCGGGTCAGCGCAGCGACTACATCGGCGCGCGGGCGTTGCTGGATGGCCTGCCGCCCGCGAAGCATCTGCTTGCAGACCGCGGCTATGATGCGGATTGGTATCGCCAAGCCCTTGAAAACAAGGGCATCACGCCGTGCATCCCGTCACGGAAGGGTCGGAAAATCCCGATCCCGCACGACCCTGAACGCTACCGCAACCGCCACAAGATCGAGAACAGTTTTGCCCGCCTGAAGGACTGGCGGCGCATCGCAACCCGCTACGACAGGTGCCCGAAAGTCTTCCTCTCGGCATGCGCCCTCGCGGCCATCGTCATGTTCTGGCTATGAGTC
>NZ_FXYF01000051.1 GCF_900184945.1 Antarctobacter aquimaris
CCCTCACATTGCTCAAGCGTCCGGCGCGCTTGCTGCGGCGTCTGGTTGGCCAGGGACGAGTGCGGTCTGACCGCATTGTCGTCGTAACGCCAGAGGGCCAGCTTTCGCCGTGCGTCATCCAGACTGTCGAAGATCTCCTCGTTCAGCAGTTCGTCCCTGAGGCTGCCGTTGAAGCTCTCGATGAAGGCGTTCTGCTGCGGTTTGCCGGGATCGATGTAGTGCCATGGCACGGTGTTCTCGTCGGCCCATTTCAGGATCGCCCGACTGGTAAACTCGGTGCCCCTATCGGCAGATTTGCTTTGCAAATCGCCTGTCGGGCAATGGTTGTCACTGACGATGCAGCCGGGCTTGCCGTAGATCCGGATCAGGGCGCTGAGCTCCCGGGCAACCCGTGCGCCGGACAGGCTGGTATCGGCAACCAGGCACAGGCATTCGCGCGTGCAATCGTCGATCACCGCCAGCATCCGGAACTTCCGCGAGGCGCCGAAGCTGTCGGACACGAAGTCCAACGACCAGCGCGCGTTGGGATTCGCGGCAACCGGCATCGGCGCCCTCGTGCCGCGCGCCCGTTTCCGGCCGCGCCGCCGTCTCACCGACAGGCCTTCCTCGCGGTAGACCCTGTAGAGCGTTTCCGGGGCTTACGCGGCCCCACTGGGGCCACGGTCCCCTCCAACTGTGGTTCATGCTCATGCCCTTGCGTTCCAGCAGCACGCCGATCCGGCGATAGCCGAACCGACGTCGCTGGCCGGCGATCTCCTGCATCTCCTTGCGGATCTCGGTGCAATCCGGCGGGCGTTCACGCCGGACAGTCTTGGGATCGACACCGACCAGCCTGCAGGCCCGGCGCTGCGAGAGGTCGTGATCCCGCATCACCCGGAGCGCCGCGTCTCGCCGCCTCGTCAACGTCGTCGGCTCTTTCCCAGCAGGTCTTTCAA
>NZ_FXYF01000050.1 GCF_900184945.1 Antarctobacter aquimaris
CAGCCTTGAAGTAGTTCCAACATTCTTGCTCCGAGTAGAGGTCGCAGACATGACCGATTGCTTTGAACATTTCGGTGAATGTCCTCGCGCCGATCCGTCTGAGTTGGGCCTTGAGCTTAGAGAAGGCCATTTCGATGGGGTTGAGGTCGGGGCTGTAGGGCGGCAGGAACAGGAACCAACACCCTGCATCCCTCATCGCGCTGGCTGCGGCGGCGTTCTTGTGCGTGGCCAAGTTGTCCAGAATGACCACGGTGCCGGGGGGCAATTCCGGGACCAGCACTTTCTCGACATAGGCCGCGAAGGCGGGACCATCCATTGCCCCCTTGATGACCCAGGGTGCGATCATAGCATCGGCGGTGAGCCCCGCGATGAAGGTTTGTGTCCCCCACGACCCGAATGGGGCGTCCATGACCAAGCGATCCCCACGCGGTGCCCATCCCCGCAACCGGGTCATGTTCGTCTTCACGGACGTTTCGTCAATGAAGACAACGCGTTCCGGGTGCGCTGACACAGCCGGGATACGGTGCCTGAACCAGTCTTCGCGCTGCCGCCTTACCTTGGTGCGGCGACGCTCGGCAGCAACCAGCGACTTTTTTTGTGCGTGTAGCCGAGCTTGCGAAGGAACTTTCCGATCGCGTTCGGGTGCGCGCACACACCGGTCGCGTCGTGCAAGGCAGACGCCAGTTCCGGCATCGTGATGTCGCCGTCCTGCGTAATGACCTCGGCGAAGAAGGCGCGATGCGGGTCAAGCTTGCCCTTGCCTTTGGGTCGACCTTGCGGCGCAGCCTGGGCCTGACCTGTCCGGCGGATCGCCTGCCCCCAACGCGCCCCAGTGGCAGGCGACACCTTCAGCCGCAACGCAGCCGCACGCCCGCTTAACCCTTCTTCAATCAATCTCTGAAACCGCGCCCGAAGAGCTTCCGGTAAAGGTGCCGACATGATCCA
>NZ_FXYF01000049.1 GCF_900184945.1 Antarctobacter aquimaris
CACCTGGCCGAATCCGCGCAGGTCTATCGCCTCTACGACTCGGTCTTCGGCCGCCAGCCGGACGGCGGCGGGCACCACGTCTGGACGCTCGGCCTGCTGGGAAGCACCACGCTGGCGCAGGCCGCCGCGGCCTTTGTCGCCTCGCCCGAGTTCCAGGCCACCTACGGCGCCGCCACCAACGCCGAGTTCGTCACCCTGCTCTACCAGAACGTGCTGAACCGCCTGCCCTCGACCCAGGACCGCGATTTCTGGGTCGGCCGGCTCGAGGCCAACTGGAGCCGCACCGACGTGGTGCTGTTCTTCTCCGAATCGACCGAGCACATCGCCAAGACCGCCCAGGCGCAGGACCTCTTTGACGAGACCCGCGACATCGCCAACTGGGGCGACGATATCTACCGCGTCTACCGCGCGATCTTTGACCGCGACCCGGACGGCGGCGGCTTCAACACCTGGACGAGCACGCTGGCCGGGGGCGCGATGACGCTGCCGCAGGTGATCGAGAGCTTCATGGCCTCGCCCGAGTTCCAGGCCACCTACGGCACCACGACGAACACCGAGTTCGTGACGCTGCTCTATCAGAACGTGCTGAAACGCGCGCCGGACACGGGCGGTCTGAACGGCTGGGTGGCGGCACTGGACGGCGGCATGGAGCGGTCCAAGGTGGTGGGCTTCTTCATGGGCTCGCCCGAGTTCGTGAACGGCACCCGCGCCGACATGGTGGCCTGGATGCAGGCGCGGTTCCCGGACGACGTGCTGGACCCCGGCCCGGGCGACGCGGTGCTCTCGGGCGGGGCCTATGCGGATACCTTTGTGTTCACCAATGACGGTCAGGCGAGCGAGGTGATCGTCACGGATGTCGAGGCCTGGGATACGCTGGATTTCAGCGGCTTTGGCCTGAGCCAGACGCAGGTGCTGGCGGCGCTGGCGCAGGACGGCGAGGACGTGGTGTTCACCGCCGG
>NZ_FXYF01000048.1 GCF_900184945.1 Antarctobacter aquimaris
GATGGTGTGGATGGCTCCTGCTCCCGGCGTCGCGCTGCGCCATGATGGGGTGTCATTGTCCCAACTGGAGGAGCCATCCATGTTCGAAGTTGGCACAGTCGGAATTGATCTCGCCAAGAATGTCATTCAGGTCCACGGCGTAGACGCCGACGGCAAGGTTGTAGTACGGCGTCAGCTTCGGCGCGGCCAGTTTCCCGCATTCTTCGAAGGGCGCCCGAGCGGCCTGATCGGGATCGAGGCGTGCTCGGGAGCGCATCACTGGGGGCGTGAGTTGCAGCGGCTGGGCCACGAGGTCCGGCTGATGCCACCGTCCTGCGTGAAGCCCTACGTCAAGCGCAACAAGACGGATGCGGCCGATGCCGAGGCGATTTGCGAGGCTGTGACGCGGCCGTCGATGCGGTTCGTTCCCGTGAAGAGCGAGGCGGACTCCGCGGCCCTCGTGCTGCACCGGGCACGGGACTTCCTCGTCGGGCAGGTCACGCAAGTGGGCAATGCGATCCGCGCCCATATGGCCGAGTTCGGGATCGTGACGGCGAAGGGCTCGAAGCGGGTCGCAAGCCTGGCTGAGGAACTCGACAAGGTACCCGAGGCCGCGCGCCTTCCGCTTCGGGCGCTGCTCGATCAGCTCGCGGAGACGCAAACGCGGATCGACCGTCTGACCGGCGAGATCGAAGAGGTTCACCGGCAGAACGAGGTGAGCCGGCGGCTTGCCTCGATCTCCGGCGTGGGCGTGTTGACCGCAACCGCGATCGCCGCGACGACGCCGGATGTCGGCAACTTCTCCTCCGCACGGGACTGCGCTGCCTGGCTCGGCCTCACGCCGAAGCAACATTCGACCGGCGGGAAGCCCAGAAGCGGTGGCATCTCAAAGATGGGCAACCGCTACATCCGGCGCCTGCCGTATTTGGGCGCCATGGCCCAGATCATGGTCCGGCGCAGGAGCCGCCATCCGGGAACGGACTGGCTGTCGCGGAAGCTGGCAACCAAGGAGACGAGGGTCGTCGCGATAGCCTTGGCGAACCG
>NZ_FXYF01000047.1 GCF_900184945.1 Antarctobacter aquimaris
CTCAGCGTGTAAAGGATTCACATTGGGAATCCGTGCGTTTAGACGAGCAGCATGAGCAAGCCCAAGCCCGCCCGCTACCGCACGACGCACTGGTCCACCTGCAACAATGCGCTCAGGAAGCGCGGGTCGCTGCTGATCCACTACCGTCAGGGCATTGCGCAGCAATGGCCCGAGAGGTTGGCTGGACAAGGAGATGACCTGGCACGCGCCGCATGAGGGACGCCCGGGACGCCCGCCGGTCTTTTCGAATTCCGCGATCCAGTTCTGCCTATCGATCAAGGTTCTGTTCAGGCTGCCGCTCAGGCAGACAGCCGGGATGGTCGTGCGCCTCCGTCGGCTGGCCGGGCTGGACTGGCCTGTTCCGGACTACTCGACGCAGTGCCGCCGACAGAAGACCCTCAAGATGCAGATCCCCTATCGCCGTGCCGACGGGCCGCTGCATCTGCTGGTGCCCTCTCGGGACATTTCTTCGAAATGCCCTGCCGGGTGCCCGGCTGCCAAGGCGCGCAACGAAACCTTGCGCGCCACGCGTCACTACGGCCGGGCATTCTGGAAGCGGTGGACCGGATACCACGCCCGCAGCCGCGTGGAGGCCAAGATGCGATGCCTGAAGGCCTTCAGTGAGCGCATCGCCGCGCGGGATCACGATCGCCAAACTGCCGAAATCCACATCCGGGTCGCCCTTGTCAACCGCTTCAACGCGCTCGGCACCGCCGAGGTCGTCCGCGTGGCCTGAGCCTGAACGGGAAAGGGGCACTCACGCCTCAGGCCGCCT
>NZ_FXYF01000019.1 GCF_900184945.1 Antarctobacter aquimaris
GGTGCGTGAGTCCGGCGCTCGGCATGTCGTGCCTGGCCGGTGTTCGCACCATCGGGCCGAACCGCGGATCAAAGCGATATCGGCCCCCGGTTATCCGATGGACGCGCCGCCCGGCGCGGCGCGTTATTGGATAACGGCCACGTTGCCGAGGGGTTGTTCCCGACCGGTTCACTGAACTCGCTGTCCCACTATCGACTGCGGCTCGAACCCGCCCGACATTCGCCACCACCAACCTTTCGACCTCGATGCGCCGCTGGCGCGTGACCAGTGCCGCCACCGCCGATGCGGCGGCAGAGGGGCGTTCGGCGGGCTGGGTCTGCTGGCGCGGCAAAGCGGATGGCCTCGGCGGTTTGACCCAATTGAATCGGCTCTCGCTCGTCACCCTGCGGGCGACCGGTTTGAGCTTCTTCGGTCTCTGTTGCCAGACCCTGACGCTGTCCGCCCTGGAACGGCATCGGCATCGGTTTCCAGCGCGGCACCCACACCAACTGGCAACTCGTCCAGAACGATGCCTCGGACGCACCCACGCTCACCGATCTGGGCGCGAGTTTTCCGATGGCGAGAACGACGAACGTCCTGACCCTCATGCTCCTCGTCGCCCCGAACAGCCGCGAGATCGGGGTCCGGGTCGTCGGAGAGGTCAGCGGGGCGGTGGTAGAGCTCATGCTCGACACCGACATCCCCGTCGCGACGCAACTTCTGAGCCCCGGAATTTCATGAACGATTGCGCGACGGCGGCGGTGTCAACGGCGGAGCAAGACTGGGCCACGTGGCGTCAGCGGCGTGGACTTGGAATGCAGTCTTCGCCGGGTCCAGTCCGACCGTGACAATCTCTGATATGACCGCCTCCAAAAAATGGACTGTTGCGATCCCACCTTGGCATGTCGAGGCCGTCGGAGGGCGGTTACATGTTCAGAGCCTCTACCATCCTCGCCGTTCGAGCCGTTCAAGTTGCTCCTGCAGGTGATCGAACACCGGTTTCGGGTCCGCTTCCGGGCTGGCCAGGAAATCGTGGACGGCCTGCGACCAGGTGTTCGACACGTAGACATAGCTTCCGCGCAGCCGGGCGTTGGGCCGGTTCAGCGCCATCTGAAGGCCCCCGAACACGACCTGAAAGAACTCCGACACGTTGCGGATATCGGGATCCGCGTAAAGCGCGGGGCGGGTCGGGTTCTGACTGTTGAAAAGGGCGCGCTGAAGCTGCTCTTCCTTGTTGGTCATGAAGGCGACGAGGTCTGCCGCGATTTCAGGATGTGCCGTGTGCTTCGACACGCCAAGATACCATCCGCCATGTGTTCCGCCCGAGCCCTGAGGGCCCGCCGGCAGCGTCGTCACGCCGACCTTGCCGACCAAGGGGCTGTCGGATTTCTGCGACAAGGCCCACGCGTAGGGCCAGTTGCGCATGAAAAGAGCGTTGCCGTTCTGAAAAAAGCGCCGAGCGGATTCGTTGTTGAAATCCAGCACCTGCGGCGGGGAAATCGTACCGATCCAGCCTTTGACACGTTGCAGCGTGGCCAGTGCTTCGGCGTCGTTCACCCTGACGCGGCCATCGGCGTCCAGAATTGGCGCGCCGCCCATCGCCTCGATCCATTCTAGCGAATTGCAGGTCAGCCCTTCGCCCGGCGTCGCTTCGAAGATGAACCCCCAGAAATCGGGATTGCGCTGACGCTCGGCGGCCTGAATGCGGGCGGCGATCGCTTCCATCTCGGCATAGGTGCGCGGCACCGGTTCGCCATAGGCGTCCAGAAGATCCTTGCGGTAATAGAACAAGCCCACTCCGCTCCACAGCGGCATGGCCTTTAGCTGGTCCTGAAAGGTGGCATTGGTGACAAGCCGCGTGAAATGCTCGTTTTCGGCGCCTTGTGTATAGGGCGACAGGTCAAGCAGGTACTGTTCAACGAAATTGATCCATATGGAATCGATCTTGACCACGTCGAGCGGGTTTGACGGGTCGGGCTGTGCCAGCCTGAGCCGGAAGAATTCAAGCTGATCGTTGGTTTTTTGCGGCACCTGGACAAGCCGGACGGTGTGTCCCGTCTGTTTCTCCCAGCGGTCGATGCTCTGCTGGCAGATGTTGTGCTGTGAGCCGATGGTGCCGCAGGACAGAGAGATTTCGACTGCCAGCGCGGGCGGCGCGAAACCGGCGGTCAGAACGAATACGATGAGGCGCAGAACGGACATTCTGTCTCTCCCAAATGGACGGGGGCGCCTCAGGGAAGGCGCACGACCCGGAAACCGATCGCATCGGAACGAAAGTCGGGATGCTCCCAATTGCGGTTGGATGTACTCAGCGAGGTCAAGGGATCGCTCCAGCCGCCCCCGCGAATGGCGCGTTGGCTGCAGTTCGCGGCATCGGGCGTCAGAGCCCTTTCCACGGCGGCCTCAGGCGTGGGTTCATAGCAGTTTTCCATCCACTCCCAGACATTGCCGAGCAGATGATACAGGCCGAATTCATCGGGTTGCAGCGATCGGACCGGAAAGACGCCGTGGCCCAGCGCGTCGCTGCACTCGTAATTGCGCCAGCTGAACGGTGCGCCGAGATCCGCGATGTTCACCATGTCGCAGACGCTGCGGCCGGCGAAGATCTGGTTCATGTCCATATTGAAATGAAAGGCCTCGGCCAGATATTCGAATTCGATCTCTGTCATCAGGCGGTAGCGGCGCCCGGTCTTGTCGCTGAGCCATCGGGCATAGGACTTTGCATCGTGCCAGCTGACGCAGGCGACCGGAAGGTCGTCATCCTGTTGGGTGTCGCGGCGACGCGATCCCATGACAGGCAGCGTATCGTCGAGCGGCGTGATCTGGCAGGCGTCGGGCCAGGTATGGCCGGTTTCGCGCACGAAACGGTTGAACTGACCTTGCGAGGTCTCTGTGAGGGCCACGGCAATCGGCGCGCCAAGAGCGATGCGTTTTGCGGGGCGCTCATCCGGCTGGGCCTTTTCGATCGTGTCGGGCGTGCCGAACAACAGCTCGGTGCCCCGCAGTTCGACCATCTCCGGGCAGTCGGGGCAGTCGCGTATCGTCCCAAAAAGCTCGGGCGGGTCCGGTTCGGAGTAGAACGCCTTTAACAACTGGTCACGTCTTTCAGCCTCTCGCGCCTCGCGCTCTGCCGCAAGCGCCTCTGCCTCTGCTTGGCGTGCCAGGCGTTCGGCTTCGAGCCGGGCGGCTTCCTCGGCGGCGCGCAAGGCGGCCATGCGCGCCTGCGCGTCCGACACGTGACGGCTGCCGGGAAAGCGGTCGACAAACCGTTCCAGAACGAGGGGGTCGTCGGTGGACTTGATCCACTCCCACATGTCTTCGTCGGTGGCACCGGACGTTTCGGCGGGGGCCGCGGCAAGGACAACCTCGTCGACCAGCGACGAATTCTCCCAGGGCACCTGACGGTTGTTGGTGACCTCAAGCACGTCCCGGCGCACCTTGATCATGGTCCGGTTGATCGAATCCCCCGGCGTCCCCAGGTGTCGGGCCAGCGATATCGCAAACGGGCTGTGATTGTTGGTCACACCCGGAACACGGTCGAGCGCGACATTGCCGGGGGCTGCGGCGAACGAAATCATCGTGTTGCGTTCGGCCGAGACCCGCGCAAGCCCGCGCGTCGAGGCATCGCTGCCACGGGTCGCGTCGAAGGGGTTGTTGCGGCAGGCATCCAGAAAGACCAGCGAGGTTCTGCTGGCCGTGTTCAGCACCTCGGTCACAAGGTTGAGGTCGATTGCTTCAAGGCTGAGGAATTCCGCGGATTCGAGGGAGGAATCGATCGGAAGGAGGTAGTTCTTGCCATCTACCTGCACACCATGGCCAGCGTAGAAAAACGCGCCCGTTTCACTGCCCTCGAGGGCGGCGC
Source organism: Antarctobacter aquimaris (assembly GCF_900184945.1). Lineage (GTDB taxonomy): Bacteria > Pseudomonadota > Alphaproteobacteria > Rhodobacterales > Rhodobacteraceae > Maliponia > Maliponia aquimaris. The sequence goes on from NZ_FXYF01000019.1 coordinate 3,842, forward strand.
GGAACTCGCTGAGCGTCCGGATGAAGCCGTGACGGTCGAGATCCGTGCGCAGGATGACCTCAAAGCCCAATTCCTCAAACCTGGCGCCGATCAGGGTTGCGTCGGCGGGAGGGTTTTCCAGGTAGGGGATGCCGTCGTAGGCCCCGTTGCCGATGACAAGCGCCACGCGTTTTCCCGACTCGATGCCAGTCTGCCCAAAGCCGGCGGTGGCCCAAAGGGCGACCGCAGCAAGCAACAAAAGGATGTTTCTGGCAACTGAGCCTATGGTCATGACGGACGTATCCAAAATGGAATAAGTAACGAAACAATATTCATAACCAGGACAACGACACCACGCCGGCAAGAACGCAGCACCGTCTTCCACAGCAACCAGCATCCAACGTGTGCTGAAATTTTGCAAGGTCGGGATGTCGTTTTGATGGCCAACGCAATGACCGGTTGCCAAGGGTCGACAGGTGACTTAAGGTCAAGTTTTGACAGTGAAACGACGAGAGCGCAAATTCATGAAGAGCAAATTTTTCAGCATCGCCTCATCGACAATCGCCATGTTGACACTCGTGGGCTGCAACCAAGTGGAAGGTGCAAAGCCCAAGGCTTGTGAACCCGGGTCCACCGAGCGTTGTCCCTACGTGAAAAACTATAACGTTCCGACGTCTGGCAAGTACGGGTCGGCAGCGACGACGATGGCTGCTCCTCCTGCCGCTACTGCTGCGGCGCCGGCGCCAGCCCCGGCACCACGCGTGGCACCTGTTCGCCAAAGGGTAGGCGTACAAGGCGAATACTGATCCGTCCCCGGTAAGGTTTCCAGGTGGCAGACATTTCCGCAGACGCGGCGCCGGAGGGCGGGCTTGCCCTGTACCCGGATGGGCGCCGCGTTCTCATGTTGTATGCGCTTGATCTTGCGCCATCCACGTTTGCGCCAATTCTGCCCAAACTTGAAAGGCGGTTTTTCCGTCACAAACTGGTGATCCTGCACACGTCACTGGACTTTCGCCCGTTCATGGATGCCAAGGCCGCGTTCGAACAACTTCCGGCATTGGAGCAGATCGCGGAGTTCCCGCATCTGACCGACTGGCCGCGCTACCTGGCGGACCGGCACGCGCTTTTGATCGCCAAGTGGGCGCCAAGGCGGGCGATCGCATACGGGACGGACTTCGCCGGCTACATGGACCAGGTGCGGCAGATCGTGGGCGACCATGAATGAGCTCGATGTCGTTTATGTGATCGACGGCCGTTTCGAAGGCGGCGTGTCAACGGCCGTCGCCAGCGAACTGGATGAGCTTTTTCGCCATAATTCTTCTATCCGCGTCGGGCTGTTGCTGGTTCGCGCCCACCTGCTGCGCCTGCCGTGGCCCGTGCACGGCGGGATCCGCGCGCATGTGTCAAGCGGCCGACTCCGGGTGCTGCGTCCGGGCGAACACTGGCACGCTCAGCTTGCTCTGGTGCATCATCCGGTGGTCTTTCGCCATCTTCCGCGCACCGCGCTGCCCGTCTCTGCGGATCGTGCCATCCTGATCCTTCATCATCCGATGTTCGACAATGACGGGACCCGGCAGTATGACATCGCCGAGGTTCAGGCAAATACGGCCGCGACGCTTGCACCCGAAGTTCTGATCGCGCCCGTCAGCCCGGTGGTGCGCCGGGCGCTGGGCGGTCACACGTCGGAACACGGTGCGGTTGTGGACGAGGAGTGGATCAATCTGATCGACCCGGACCGCTGGCCGTTCGATCCCGACCGGCCACCTCCCAATCCAGGCCACGTCGTGCTCGGGCGCCACGCGCGCCCGCATCCGCAGAAATGGCCCGACACCTGGGAAGAGGCGGCGGCCGCGCATCTTGCGCACCGGCCAGAGGTGGAATTCCGCATTCTGGGTGCCGGAGATTTCCTCGCGGAACACTATGGCCGGCCCATGCCGCCCAACTGGGTCGAGCGGCCTTTCGATGCCGAGGGCGTGCCCGAGTTCCTGTCCAACCTCGATTTTTATGTCTATTACCATTCCAGCACGTGGCTCGAAGCCTTTGGACGCACCGTGCTGGAGGCACTGGCCTGCGGGCTGGTAACCGTCCTGCCGCCGCATTTCGAAGAATTATTCGGCGAGGCCGCCGTCTATGCTGCGCCCGAAGATGTGTCGGATATTATCGACGGCTTTCTCGACGACATCGATGCCTGGCGGGCGCAGCGCATACGCGCGCGGCGCTGGGTTCTGCGGCACCACAACGTGCGGCACAGGGTCGAGGACAGGCTCAAGCTTTATGGTCTGCGCGAGATCGTCCCGGTCGAATCCCCGGCCATCGACCTCGGCCGGAAGGCGCCGGTGCTGTTCCTGTCGACCAATGGCATCGGAGTGGGTCATCTGACGCAGCAACTCGCCATTGCCGACCGTCTGCCCAAGGACGAGATCCAGCCCGTCTTTGCGTCGATGAGTTTTTCGCTCCGGGTGGCGCGGGATGCCGGATACCCGGTGTTTTACCTGCCGCATCACCGGCATCTCGACGCAGGGCCGGAACCTTGGAACAGGATTTTTGCCGAAGAGGTCTTTGATCTGATCCGCCACGTCAAACCGGCGCTGCTGGCCTATGACGGTACAGCGGTGTTCGGCGGACTGGCCAATGTCCTGCGCGAATTCCCCGACATGATCTCGCTCTGGGTGCGGCGGGCCATGTGGCGCGAATACCACCGCCACTTCCTTGAGCATTCCGATCTCTTTACCGGGGTTCTGGAGCCTGGGGAACTGGCCGGAGATCTGGATCATGGTCCCACGCGCGAGGTGCGGGATGACGTGCATCTGGTCCAGCCGGTCCTGCACATCGACCCGGAGGACAGGCACGACCGCGCCACTGCGCGCGCGGCCTACGGGCTGAAGGACGGCGATCTTGCCGTGGCGCTTCAGATGGGGTCGGGGGCAAATTTCGACGTGCGGGACCTGCGAGAGGCGGTGATTGAACTGCTCATGCGCGACCCGCGCGTGCGCGTGCTCGAGATCGTGTCCCCGCTGGCGGCGATGCCCACCAGGCCAGCCGGTACGGGCGAACGGCTGATACAGATCCGCGAATTTCCCAGCTTTCGCAACAGCCGCGCGCTTGATGCGGCGATCGGCGTGGCGGGCTATAACTCGTTTCACGAACAGATCCTGGGTGGCATACCCACCGTCTTTGTCCCGAACGAGGCCGAGGAAATGGACAGTCAGCTGACGCGCGCGCAATGGGCCGAGGTGATGGGGCTTGGATTGTGCCTGCGCGCCCGGCACGACATCGGAGCGCTGGCGCAGACCGTCCGAAGCATTCTCGACGACGACGAGCGCGCGCGCCTGCGAAACGCCATGGCCGCGTTGCCGCCCGCCCGCGGTGCGCAGGAACTGGCCGAAATCATCACCGATCACAGCGCCATGGTGCGCACGGATATCCACCCCGAACGAGGATACCGGCGATGACAGGCGTCGCGACCAGACCCAGGCGTCTGATTCTGCTCTTTTCCGGGCCACGGTCCGGGTCCAACTACCTCGTCGATATCCTCAACAAGATCCCCGGAACGATTGCCGTGTCGGAGATTTTCAATCCCCGCGCGGTTTACGGGCTGAACCTGCACCCGATGCTTGAGGCCCGAATGCTGAAGGACTTCGGCTCTCAGGACGCGCTATGGCGCGAGATGCGCATGTCCCCCGAGACGTCCATGACACGTCTGCTGGACGGCGTCCCGCCAGAGATGAAAGTGATCGTCAAGGTCCTGCCGAACCAGGTGCACGCCCGCGCGATGAAGCAGATCATCGAACAACACGCGATGGGGGCGATCTTTCTGACCCGCAAACGGCTGGATCAGTTCGTTTCGCTGCGCAAGGCGCTCATGGCTGGAGACTGGTTCCACGCCGACACAACCTCCCTTCGCCCCGAGGTGCACTGCGGCGGTTTCCTGTCCTGGACCGCAGCGCTGGAAGACTGGCTGCGCGATATGGTGTCCATCGCGAACACCGCCGGGATCGTTGACGTACACCTCAACTACGAGCGCGATCTGAGGGACGGCACGGCAAGGGACATCGCAGAGCGGCTCCATGCCCGGTTGGCGCCATTGGGCATCGCCAACAGCCCGGATGAGATGGCCAGTGAATCCTGGTACACGCGGCAGGATCGCAGCGAGGATCCCTTCGATAAGATCTCCAACAAAGATGCGTTGCGGGCGGAGCTTGCCCGAATCGGCTATCTGGACGAGGCGTTGCGGGCGCCCCGCGTCGGGTCCGCGCCAGAGGATACGCCGCCGCCCGATCTCGTCGCGAACCCGGCCGCCGGGGCGTCGCTGATCCGGCAAGGTGATTTCGGGCGTCTGCGCGCTGCGCTCTACAGGATCGGGCGGGACGTTGCGCCGGGCGACTCTCGGCCCGAAGACCTGCCAAGCGCTGCTCATGGATTCGAGCGGTTCACATTTGTCTGCGGGCTGCACCGGTCCGGCACGACACTGTTGCATGACAGCATCGCCGCGCGCTTTGATGTCGCGACGCTGCATCACGACAGCGCGCCGCGCAGCGAAGGTCAGTTCCTGCAATACGCCTTGCCTCAGGAGGCGCCGTTCGGCGGGCCGGGCCATTTCGCCTTTGCGCCTCAGATGACCCCACAGCCGGTGCGCGACAGGCGCCGGGCGGCCGACCTGAGACAGCAGATCTGCGGGACCTGGGCGCCGCACACGGACAAACCCGATCACCCGCATCTGCTTGAGAAATCGCCGACCAATCTGACCCGGATCGGTTGGTTGCGAAGCGTCTTTCCCACAGCGCGATTTGTCGTGCTGGTCCGTGATCCACGTGCCGTGTCGCTGGCCACGCGCGACGAGCGCCCGATCTCGCTTGACCTGCTGCTCGCACATTGGCAGGCTGCGCATCTTTCGGCGCTGTCACAAATGGCCGAGGACTGCCACGTGCTGCGCTACGAGGATCTTTGCGAGGATCCGGACCGCGAACTGGACCGTATCGGCGCCTTCTGCGGTCTGACACCGCGCGCGGTACCGGGACCCGCGACGGAGATACGCCCAAGCAACGCCCACGACCTCCGGCACTGGCCGGACGATCTGTACTTTGCGCCGGATCTGAAGATCTGGGAGGTCTTCGGCTACACGCTCTGACCGGCAAATCGACGCCTCCGGCCTTTCAGGGCATAGGATTGCGGGGTCGGGAATTCCATCCTTGCGGCTGCACGGCCTTGGGCACAAGATCGTAGTCTACCGCTTTTCCAGGTCGAACCCACCGATTGAGGTTCGTCGCACTCCGCACTTGTTGCGCATGACGATATGAACTGGACCCTTTCCCATGATGACCTTTGCCCCGATCCAACGTTTCTCGCTAATCTTCCTCACGCTTCTGCCCGGTCTTGCCGCGGCCGACTGCGCGACCTCCCGCGCGGAGCTGTCCAAGCGCTTTAGCGAGGCGCCCATCGCCGAACTGGCGGACGCGGCGCGCAATCTGACTGCCGAAGGATGCAGCGAAGCAGAGGCGTCCGTCGCCTTGAGACAGGTGTCATCGCTGGCGGCCCGCCGGGCCGATGCGCGTCTGAACGCAGGCGACCCCGCGGGCGCGGAGGCGCTGCTCGATCATGCGCCCGTGCTGCACTGGGAGATCCTGGCAATGCGCGGCGCTCTTGCCACCGGGCAAAGCGACCACGCTGCGGCGGCTCGGTTTTACAACCAGGCGCTGGACACGCTGGGCGCCCCCGAGATCACGCCGCAGGATCCGGCGCTGGAACCTGTGGTGCCGCGCCTGATGGCGCTGGCCCAGGAAAGCATGATGCTGGCCGACAGCGCTCAGTCGGCCATGCGCTCGGACGGCTCGAGCTCGGGTGTGATGCGCGCCGTCAGCGTCGGGCTGTCCGCGCGCGACACCGCATCCACCGGCGCGGGCACCGAACAATCGCGCGACGTGCGAAATGAAACGCTGAGCTACAATATCGTTGCCTCCGCGGCCTCGAAAATCGACCGTGTCTACCTGCCTGTTCGCTTCGATTTCGGCTCCGACACGCTGAGCGAGGCGGGGCGGCGCGAGGCGCAGGCTTTGGCGGCGTTTCTGAACAAGCAATCCGGCCTCAAGAGCCTGACCCTGATCGGCCACACCGACGAGGTCGGCGGCGAGGAATACAACCTTTACCTGTCGCAGCGCCGGACCGAGGCGGTCAGGGACTACCTCTACAGTCTTGGCGTCAATGCGGAGATCCGGATCGAGTGGCGCGGCGAGTTCGATCCGCCGAAACTCGTCGATGCCTCCGCCTATTCCATAGATGAACGCCGTGCCATTGCGCGCCGGGTCGAGGTCTCCTTTGCGGATCAATGACGGTCTGGCGGCGCTCTGTGCCGCGGCGCTCCTGTTCGCGTCCTGGGCAGAGGCGGCGACCCATGGGCTTGTCGTCGGGGTCAGCGATTACGCGATCTATGAACCCTATTCCGCCGCGACGTCCGTGGGCCTGTCCTACGACCTGCTCGGTGCGGCCAATGACGCCGCACGCATCGCGCAGGCCATGCGTGCGGCCGGTATCGCTCTGCCCGAGGACCGGCTTCTGCTCGACAGTGCGGCCACCAAAGACGCCTTCCTCGCAGCCTGGGAGTCAATGCTCCGGGACGCGTCCCCCGGCGACACGCTGATCGTGACTTTTGCCGGGCACGGCGGGCAGGAACGCGAGGCCGCCGAGCCCTGGGACGAGGCAGACCGGCGCGACGAAATGATCATGTTCCATGACTTCGACCCCGACACGCCCGGCGTCGGCCGTCTTAACGACGACGAACTCAACGCGCTGTTCCGGGCCGCGGAGGCCTATGACATCGTCTGGGTGGCGGACAGTTGCCATTCGGGCGGGCTGGAGCGTTCTGCCGGGCGCACGCTGTCACGTTTTGGCGGGTTGTTCGACGGCTTGCCCGACCCCGCTCTGGCCGCCGTACCGCTGGATGCCGGCGACGAGGGCGACGCGGCTGCGGACGCCACGACGCTGGACCATGTCACCCAGATCCTGGCGACCGCCAGTGAAAGCTTTCTTGTCGAGGAGGTCCAGATCGAGGGCGAAATGCATGGTGCGCTGTCGTGGTACTTCGCCGAAGCCTTGTCGGGCGGGGCGGACGCGGACGGGGACGGCGTGACCACACGAGCAGAACTGTCGGCATTTCTGGACGTCCGTATCTTTGCCCGGATGAACCAGACCCAGCAGCCCCGCATCCTGCCGCGCGGGGACGACCGCGTCTTTTTGGGATCCGCATCCGCAGACACGGCGCCCGGGCCGGCTCCGGCCGCGCCACCCGCCACCGACACGCGGGTGCCGGTCACGGTGATCGGCCCCCCGCCGCCGGGTCTGGACTCCGGTCGCGTTCGGTTGGTCGAGCTTGGGGCGTCGCTTGTGTTCGAGGCGACGGCAGAAGGACGCTGGGAGGTGCGCAACGGAACCGGAGACCGGATCACCGACATCGACGTTTCCGGCGATCCGAACGCACTGTTCTACGGGCTGCCGGAGAGTGCTGCACCGCTGGTGGCGCGGACCGAAGCTCTCCAGAGTCTCACCGATATGGCCGCAACGGCAACGGACGCACCGCGGCTGCGGCTCAGGAGCGGCGGCGCCTTGATGCATCTGGGTGACCGGGTCTGGCTTCGGTTCGAGAACGATTCCCAGGCGCTGCCCTATCTGACGCTGTTCAATCTCGCCTCGAGCGGAGAGGTGCAATTCCTGCATCCGGCGGGTGACGACGGGCGAATGCTCTCCAATGTCTTCGACCTTGATTTCAACGTCGTCCGGCCCGTCGGCACGGATGTGCTTGTGGCGCTGGCGTGTCCGACCCCGCCGCGCGATCTGCATGCGCTGCTGGACGCCGCCCACGGTCAGCCGGTAAGCCCAGCGCTGATCGAAGCCCTGTCCTTCAGCCCCTGCAAGCTGTCGATCACCGGGCTGTATACCTCGGAGTGAGCGAGCCCCCGGCAGACGCCTTGCCCCCTGGCTCAGCAGAAGCGCGGCAGTTGTTCGCCCACCAGCGTCTCAGAGGTGGCCCGTTTTGTCTGAACAGCTTCCGGGCGTTTTCCAAGTGGTTTTCCGTCTCGATTACGCTGCGGCGAGGTTGGTCGGCCGCGGCTTGACGTCGGCTTGATCGGGCGGTCTGCCGTCAAGCGATGAATGGGGGCGGCGCCCGTTGTAGAAGCCGATGTACCGGCCGATCCCGGTTCGTGCCTCCGAGATGCTGGCATTGGCACGAAATTAGACCTCCTCGTATTTGATGCTCCGCCATAGGCGTTCCACGAAGACGTTGTCGCGCCACGCGCCCTTACCGTCCATGCTGATCTTGATCTGCCAAGCCGCCAGAACCCTGGTCGAGTTGATGGATGTGAACTGACTGCCCTGGTCGCTGTTGAAGATCTCGGGCTGACCGTGCCGAGCCTAGGCTTCCTCCAGCGCCCCGATGCAGAAGCCCGCGTCCAGCGTGATGGATACGCGCCATGCCAGGATGCGGCGCGTGGCCCGGTCGACCACCGCCACGAGATAGATGAAGCCCCGCGCCATTGGTATGTATGTAATGTCCATCGCCCAGACGTGGTTCGGGTGCGTGACGGAGAGGTTCCGCAGCAGGTATGGGTCGATCTTGTGGCCCGCCACCGGCCAGCCCGCCTTGGCCGCCAGGGCCAGGAAGGTCATCATGCGGCAGCTTGACAGGGCCGGGGTCTGCGCCTGTTCGGGGTTTGTGTGGTCCGGATCGCCGCCCCAATCGGGGGCGGCGTCCACGTCGACTTCGCAGCGGGTGTAAAGGCCACCCGGTGGGCGGCGGAGTAGCGACCCGGGTGCAGGGCCGCGCCGTTGCGCTGCCAGTGCAGGTCGATGACGCGATCGGACATGCGAACACTCAGGCCGCGGCCAGGGATTTCTTCGGGTCGAAGAAGGGACGCTCGACCACCGTCGCCATCGCCGGACCCGAGGGCAGGACGACCTCGACCCGCGTCCCGAGTTGGGCATGCTCGACGGGAACCATGGCCAGAGCGATGTTGCGCTCCAGCCGGGGCGAATAGACCGCCGAGGTGACCTTGCCGATCTCGATGCCGTTCCGGGTGATCGGCCAGAACCGGGTGTTGGGGCCTTGCAGCGGGTCGGCGTCGATGATCAGGCCGACCTGCATGCGGCGCACGCCTGCGTCGCGGATGCGGCGCAGCGCGGCCTTGCCGATGAACTCGGCCTCGATGTCGAGGTTCACCAAGCGGTCCAGCCCCAGCTCATAGGGATTGGTGTGGATGTCGGCATCGGCGTGGTAGGACAGCATCCCGCCTTCGATCCGCCGGATCGACGAGGTGTGCCCGGGCTTGAGGCCGAACTCCAGCCCCGCCGCCATGATCCGCTCCCACAGCGCGTCGCCCTTGGAGCTGTCGCGCAGGTAGAGCTCATAACCCAGCTCGCTCGACCAGCCGGTGCGCGACACGATCAGCGGGATGCCGTCGAGGTCAAGCTCACGCAGCCAGTAGTACTTCAGGTTCAGGATCTCTTCGCCGAACAGCGCGCGCATGATCTCGCCCGACTTCGGCCCCTGCAGCTGCAACGGTGACACGTCCGGTTCGCCGATCTGCACGTCCATGCCGGAATGCACCGCCACGCCCTGCGCCCAGAGCAGGATGTCGCTGTCGGCCAGCGAGATCCAGAAGTGGTTTTCGGCCAGCCGCAGCAGGATCGGGTCGTTCAGGATGCCGCCCTGGGCGTTGGTGATCAGGACGTACTTGCACTGGCCGACGGCCATCTTGGACAGGTCGCGCGGCGTCAGCATCTGTACGAATTTCGCGGCGTCCGGGCCGGTGATCTCGACCTGCCGCTCGACGGCCACGTCGCACAGGATCGCGTCGTTGACCAGGGTCCAGAAGTTCTGTTCCGGATCGCCGAAATCGCGCGGGATATACATGTGGTTGTAGACCGAAAAGCCCTTGGCGCCCCAGCGCACGGTGGCGTCGAAATAGGGGGATTTGCGGATCTGGGTGCCAAAGCCGAAGTCGTCTGCGTGCATCGTGCGTGACCTTGTCTGTCGCCGGGCGGGCTGGCCCGGAAAACGGTGGAAGATGGCGCATGTGTAGGGCGGCGCAGGCTGCCTGTGTGGTCCGAAAAACGCGCCGCTCCGGACCGTTCGGGCTATTTTTCGGACGGGTCTCGGACCGTTCGGTCGCGCGGCACGGAGCCGGCCAGTTTCGCGATGTTCGGCTGCCCCGCCTTGACCACCCGGGTGGCGATGTAGGTCATGTATCGGTCGACCCCGAGTTCGGCGTTCAGCATGCCCTGCATCAGGTCCTGAAAGGCGGAAAGGGTCGGGCAGATCGTCTTCATCACGTAGTCCATGCCGCCGCCGGTCGAGACGCATTCGGTGATTTCGTCCTGCCGTCTGACCCAGTCTTCGAACCGGTCAAAGTCGGCCTTGCGGTGATGCGTCAGCGAGACGGTGACCATGACCTGCGTCACGTCGGCGATCCGCTCCAGCGCGATGTCGGCATGGTAGCCGCGGATGAAACCCGCCGCCTTCAGCCGGTCCAGCCGTGCCCAGCAGGGCGTTGCCGAGATGTTGGCGATCTCGGCGAGCTTGCTCTTGCTCAACGGCCCGTGCTGCTGCAACGCGCCGAGAATGCGAATGTCGGTGGCATCGAGCCCCAGCCGTTTCATCTCTCCAGCCTTCCAATATTCGCGGCGCGCGGCCGGATGTCTTGAGGATCGCCCTCTGTTCTAGGACCTTGGGTCCTGCATCCAGGCGCGATTTGCGACCTCTTCCATCGCGGGTGCGGTCCTCGCCGGCGCCATCGTCCATGGCCGATCGGGGCAGGTGGGCCAATGCTCGGGGCCTGAGGTCCCCCAGGCGGACACCGCGGTCCTCCGGCGGCCACCCGGGACTACCCAACCCGGCTCCAGAATGCCGACTTGCGGCCGTGCGCGGTGCGCAGGGCGGCGACGAAAGCCTGGTGGTCCGGGTGCTCGCCGTAATCGACGATGGCCTGGTCGGCCTGCACGCACGACGCGAGGTGCCGCGCGGCGTGGCCGTAGCGGCCCGATCGCGCCTTTTCCAGCGCAAAACGGATCATCGCGCGCCAGACCAGGACGGCCGCGAGGGGATGCTCGGGCGCAAGCGTCTCGGCGGCCGGGGTCAGGATCTCGTAGGCATCGCCGTCCAGTTCTTCGGCGCGCGACAGGACGAGCCTCGCCGCCAATGCCGCATCCGGCCATGACAGGCAGAAAGCCAGCGCGGTGATCACATCGGGGAAGGCGAGCACCTTGGCCTGCGCTGTCAGCAGCGCCTCGTCGTCCTCGAAATCCGGCAGGCGCGCGAGATAACGGCGCAAGGTCGGGGCGCAGAGCCGTGCCTCGAACCGGCTCCAGAGGGCGGCGCGCAGGGCGTCCTCCTCTCCCAGCGCCTCGAGGCAGTCGAACTGCACCGCGTCCAGGTCGGGCGTGTCGAACCAGCGATCCCCGGTTTCCTGCCGGGCAAGGCTGTTCTGCACGAGGCGCAGGGCATCCCCGGGACGTCCGGCCGCAAGCAGCCGCTGCGCGGCCTGTGGTGCGATGGTGTGAAAGGTCAGTTGTTCGGCGGTGTAGCGGGCCAGCCACGCGTCCACGTCACCTTGCAGGTCGGCCACGTCCTGCAGGATGATCCGCGCGGTGCGGTCCCGGTTGTCGCGCGCCAGGTCGGACCTGCGTCGCTCGTCACCGACAAAGTCGAAACGCGCCAGGTCCACCTCGGTCAGCGGCGCGGCGATGGCGGCTTCGGCGCGCGCCTTGAGATGCGCAAGCCCGGTCTCGCCCAAGGCCCCGCCCAGGGCCGTCACCGCGTGGTCGAAGGCGCCGTATCCGTCGTCCATGATCGCATCGAACACCGTATCGGCCAGCCCCTGCGCATCCATGTCCAGCCGGGGCGCAAGGCGCGCAATCGCGTCCATCGCGTCGTCCATCACGGCGCCGATGGTGCCGTTACTGTCGTCGGTGCGCGCGTGGATGCCGGGCGCCAGGTGCAGCAGCGCCCAGAGCAGGTCGAACGCGGTCGCCGCGTCCTCGGGGGCAATCCGCCGGTCGATCGCGTCGACAAGGTCGGTCAATTCGCGGGCCAGCCTGCGCTGTGTCTTCCACGACAGGAAGCTGCGCGCCTTGCGGATCTGCGCAAAGCGCTTGCGCACATCCGCCGCGGCCTCGCGCGGGCCCTGTTCGGCCGCGAGCGCCATGCGCACGCGACGTTGCCGAGCCGCGTCTCCCTTGACCGCGTCGAGCAACAGGTCCGCCAGGGCATCTGCTCCCAGGACGACGAGGTTTTTCTTGTTGAGCGGCTTTCCGGCCATCTTTCTCCACCCCGGGCTGGCGATCGGGGCAATCTCTAGCGGCAAAATGCGCCGCCACCAAGAGGGCGGAGGCGAGGGGGGGCCGGCACCCCGGCCATGTCCGGCGATTCCCCTGGTTCGTCACCACAGCCGCGGCGGGACGATGTGCTTGCGGGAAAAGCGACGCAGACAGGCGCGTCAAGCAACACGGCGTCATCGCCGCATGATCTGTTCCCTGGCGTCCTGTCGGGTGTCTGCGCCCCGGCAAGCTGATCCCTGAGGATGTCGTCGCAGGGCGCGCGCCGACCGTGGCGCTGTCTCCGGGACCGGGCGGCCAAGGGGCAGGGCCCAGTGCCCGTCCCGCCCCGCACTTGCGTCCTTCGGGCATCTCTCTTAGGGGAACGGGGCCGGGCCGACGCGGCCTGCCGAAGGGGTGTGCGATGATGGCGTGGGACAAGACAGGCCGCAAGGCTGCGGCTCCGGGACACCGGCAATGACCCGACTTTTGCTGCACATCGGCATGGGCAAGGCGGGGTCCACCTCGATCCAGACCTTCCTGCTGTCCAACGCCGCCGCGCTGCGCGACGCGGGCGTGCTGGTGCCCGAGACGGGCAACCACACCAACCACCAGGACATCTTCACCTACCTGACAGGGGACGTGAAACACCATGACCCGCGCCTGGGCGGCCCGCGTGACGACGCGCGCAAGACGGCGCTGGGCGAGGGGTTCTGGCGGGCGGCGTTGGCCGACATGCAGGCGGCGCGCCCCCACCTCGTCATCCTGTCGTGCGAGAACCAGTTCCGGCCCTTCGCGCCGGAGGGCCTGGCGCGGCTGACCGGGCTGGTCGCCCCGCATTTCGACGACATCGAGGTCTGCGCCTACCTGCGCGATCCGGCGTCGTTTTTCCTGTCCTACGCCCAGCAGGACCTCAAGAAGCGGCCCGACTTCATGATCCCCTCGCGCAGCTACTACCGCGACACGCTGGAGCCCTGGATGACGCATGGCCCTGGCCCGGTGCGCTGCGTCCGCTTTGCGCGCGACGTTTTGCAGGGGCAGGACGCGGTGACGGATTTCTGCCTGCGCTTTGCCGGGGTCGATCCGTCGGGATATTCGCAGGCGGGGATGGAGGCCAACACCACCTTCAGCGCCGAGGGTATGGAGATCATGCAGCGTTTCATGCGCGGCCAGATCGGGGCACCCACGCGCTACCACCGCCAGCGTCCGCAGCGGATGAAGGCGCTGGTCGAAGAGGCCGACCGCCAGTGCCCCGGCTACGCCCGCCCACAGCTGCGCACGGACCTCAAACCGGCGCTCGAGGCGCGGGCAGGGGACTTGGACTGGCTGGAAAAAACCTTTGGCGTCACCTTCCCCGAGATTGGCCCGCCGACCATGCCGCCGGACGAGGCGGACCGGCAGGTGCGTGCGCTGGACCGCGTTGCCGACATCTGTGATGTCGACCCCGACCGCCTGGCCGCCGTGCAGGCCGAGATGCTGCGCCTGGCCGCGCCCCGCCGCGGATTGTTGGACCTGTTTCACCGCCGCCCCCGATCCTGAGAATTCACGCGAATCCGCTTCAAAAACCCCGGGCCGCTGGGCATAAAGCCGGGGCCATGACCGGACCTGACCAGATGACCCGCGACCGCCCCGCCTGCCTGACGATCTCCGGTTCCGGACGGTCGGGGACCACGATCCTGTCGGTCCTGCTGACGCAGGCGCCGGGCGTCTTCAACATCGGGCAGCTGCGCGACGTGCTGGCAGGCTGGGCCGAGGACGCCCCCTGCACCTGCGGTGAAAGCCTCACGGGATGCGCCGTCTGGGGCGAGGTGCGCCGCCGCGCCCTGCCGGACCACGCGGCCGCCGACATGACGCAGGCGGATGCCGCGCTGCGCCGGTTCATGGCCGAGGCAGCAGCACTCTCGGACTGGAACGCCCCCGAGGGCCTCGCGCATCTGGCGCCGGCGCATCGCGGCGCACTGGACACCCTCGCCGCGCTGCTGCGGGCGCTCTACGCGGTCTCCGGCGCGCGGGTGCTGGTCGACAGCTCGAAATCGCCGGAATTTGCGCTTGCCTGCCACCTGACCGGCGCGGTGGACCTGCATGTGCTGAACCTCGCCCGCGATCCCCGCGCCGTAGCGGTCAGCTGGGCCAGGAAGAAACCGGGCAAGATCACCCAGCGGCTGGACGCCTGGGGCCAGCGGCAACGCCGGCTGGCGCGCTGGCGCGAGACTGAGGGGCTGCACCACAGGTCCCTGCGCTACGAGGACTTTACCGAGACCCCGCAACAGGCGCTGCGCGACGTGCTGCACTGGGTCGGGGAGGATCTTCCGCCGGGCCTCTTCGACGACACCCGCACCGCGCAGGTGTCCTGGGCGAACCAGCACCTGTTCCCGCCGTCGAACGAGACCGTGCTGGCCGAGAAACGCACCCGGGTCGCGGTGCGCGCCCCGACCGATTGGCGCGCGCCGCGCCACTGGCCCCTGCACCTGCGGGCGCTGATCCGAAGCTTTCCGCAAGGTCCGGCCTACGTGCTGCGGATCGGGCGGTCCGACCGCAAGCCGACGCCATGACCATAGGTCCGTTCCTTTTCCTGATCTGTTCCGAACGTTCCGGGTCGAACCTGATCCGCGCGATGCTGGACGCCCACCCGCAGGTCAGCGCGCCACAGCCGCTGCACCTGATCCGCGATGTCATCGTGCGCGCCGACGCGCTGGTACATGGCGAACGCGAGGGGCCGGTGGCGCAGGCGATGCTGACCCTCGCGCGCGAGCGCCTGCACAAGCAGTTCCCCGAACCCGTCGCCGCCGCCATCGCCGCGCGGATCGAGGCGGCGGACCCCTTTGTCCCGCGCGAGATCCTGCGCGCGCTCTACGGCGGCATCCTGGCCGAGACGGGGGCCAGGCTGGTGATGGTCAAGGAAAACGAGCTGCACGAGGCCGCCGCGCAGATCATCGACGCCTTTCCCGACGCGCGCTTTGTCTTTCAGACCCGCGACCCGCGCGACTACCTGGCGTCGGCCGTGGCGCTCAAGACCGGGCCCTTTGGCAACAAGTTCGGCTCGCTGCGCAACGCGATGCAGGTCTGGGACGCGGACCAGCGCTTTGGCCTGCGGATGCTGGGCCACTTCGGGCCCGGACGCGTGTTCTTTCAGCGCTACGAGGATCTTGTCGCCGATTCCGAAGGTGTGCTGCGCGACCTGTGCCGCTTTGCCGGGATCGACTTTGACCAGCAGATGCTGGAGTTCCACCAGGCCGAGACGGTCAAGGAATTCTCCACCCGCAAGGACGCGTGGAAGAACCTCGCCCGCCCGGTGATGAGCGACAACTTCAACAAATACCGCAAGGAACTGTCGAGGCGGCAGATCGTGGCGGTCGAGCGCATGGTCGGCCCGCTGATGGACCGGCTGGGCTACAAGCGCGATTTCCGCGCGGGCAAGGGCGGGCGCTGGCCGATGGTCTGGCCCTCTCTGGTCGAACCGCTGGAGCGCCTGACCAACAAGGAATGGTCGCCCTTCTACACCGTCGCCAACACCAAACATCACGCCGAGATGGACCGCCGTGCCGCCCCCGTGGTGCTGCCCTACGCCGCGCGCGCCGCGACCGAGGTCACGCCGGGGCAGCGCCTGCCGGATCTTGCCAGCCGCCTCGCCACGGCGGCGGGCGCCCATGCGGCGCGGCCCGCGCTGATCGTCGATGGCGAGAGCTGGAGCTACGAGCGCCTGTTCGCCGCCGCCGCGGCGCTGGCCTCGCGCCTTCCATCCGGGCAGCCGGTGGTAGCCGTCTACGCGGCGCGCCACGCCTCGGCCTATGTCGCGATCCTCGCGAGTGTGCTGGCGGGCGGCACCTATGTCCCGCTCAACTGCCGCTTTCCCGAGGCGCGCAACCGCGAGATCCTGCGCCGCTCCGGCGCCTCGGTCCTCCTCTGCGGCGACCTCTTTGCCGAGACGGCCGCGCGCATCGCCGAGGGCACCGGGGCCGAGGTGCGGAGAATCGACCGCGACCCGCCGACCGAACCCGTGCCGGGCTGGACTCCGACCCGCGCCCGCGCGGAGGATGCCGCCTATATCCTGTTTACCTCCGGGTCGACCGGCACGCCCAAGGGTGTCGCGATCAGCCAGGCCAACCTGGGCGCCTACCTCGACACGGCGCTGTCAATCCTGCAGCCCGGCCCCGAGGACCGCTTTTCCCAGACCTTCGACCTGACCTTTGACCTGTCGGTGCATGACCTGTTCGTCGCCTGGTCCAGCGGCGCGGCGCTCTGCGTGGCCTCGCAGGGCGACCTGGCCGACCCGGCCGCCTACCTGACCCGCGAGGGTCTGACCCACTGGTTTTCCGTGCCGACTCTGGCCGGGACGCTCCAGCGAAGCGGCGCGCTGAAACCCGGGGCCTTTCCGACCCTGCGCAGCGTGCTCTTCTGCGGCGAGGCGCTGCCCGCCGACCTGGCGTGCGCCTGGCAGCAGGCCACCCCGCAGGCGCGGATCGAGAACTGGTATGGCCCGACCGAGGCAACCATCGCCTGCCTGCGCCATGACCTGACGCGGGGCTCGGGCGAGGGGATTGTGCCCATCGGCGCGCCCTTTGCCGGGATGTCTGCGCTGGTCATCGGGCCGGACGGGCAGGCGCTGCCCGAGGGCGAGATCGGCACGCTGCACCTGGGCGGCCCGCAGGTCGCCGCCGGCTATCTCAACGACCCCGAGCGTACGGCGCGCGCCTTTGTCCGCCTGCCAGGCCGGTCACGGCGGTTCTATGACACCGGCGATCTGGTCTCGCGTCGCGACGGGGTGCTGCACTTTCACGGGCGCAGCGATTTCCAGGCCAAGATCCGCGGCTACCGCGTCGAGTTGGGCGAGATCGAGACCGCGCTGCGCGGCCAGTTCCCCGAGGCCAACGTCGTCGCGCTGACCTGGCCGCCGGGCAACCCCAACGCCACCCATGTCATCGCGGCGGTCGAAACCGAGGCCGCAGATCCCGCGCTGGACCGCGCCGCGCTGCGCGCGCAACTGCCCGACTACATGGTGCCCTCCAGCCTGTTCGGCCTGCCAACCTTTCCGACCAACGCCAGCGGCAAGATCGACCGCCCGGCCATCGCCCGCGCCATCGAGGAACGGCTCGCCGCGCGCGGTGCCGCCGAGGCGGGGTCGTTCGAGGGCAGGGTGATGGAGGCCATCCTGCGGATCAAACCGACGCTCTCGGCCAATGCCGTCCGCAGCGCCGACAACCTGCTGATGGCGGGTATGGACAGCCTCGATTTCGTCAACCTGACCCTGGTCTTTGCCGAGGAGTTCGGCGTGCAGCTGGACGAGACACGCGTCGCGCTGCTGGCCAACCTGCGGTTTGCCGAGCTGGTCGACAACCTCGAACGAGGGCACGATGCCGCCGCCGCACTGGCCGCCATCCCCGCCGACCGGATCGTGCGGGCCAACCGCGCCATCGCCTTTCTGAACGCCGCGCCGTCAGTGCTGGCGGGCGTGTCGCGCGGGCTGGTGCTGGCCTATGGTTCGTCCGGGACGATGCGGGCCATCGACACGCGCCACGCCGAGACGGTGCTGCGGGACGCCGGGCACGACCTGCGGGTGCTGAACATCGGCCTGCCGGCGCTGACTTCTCGTGGTCTTGCGCGCATGGCGCAGCATATTGCGGGCCTCGCGGAAAGCGGACAGGTCGCCGCCGTGCTGCATGAATTCGACCCGGTGCTGCTGTCCACCGTGCCGCCCAAGGGCGACGTGGACCTCGACGAGGCGTTCTATGCCTCGGCGGGGGCGCTGCCGCGTCCGAAACAGGCCGGGAACGAACTGGACTGGGCACCGCAGACGGGCGGGATGCTGGCCGAGCGGCAGCAAGCCCCCGAAAAGAAGAAGAAACCCCTGTGGGAACGCGAGCGCGACCACGAGATCGCCGCCGTCTACCGGGGCGAGATCGCCTTCGACGTTGAGGCGCTGGAAGACTGGCGCGCGGCCAGCCAAGCTCTGGCCGGCATGGGCGCGCCGGTGCTGGGCTGGGTGCATCCGATGGTCGGCGGGCCGACCGGCGGCGGCGCCTTTGACCGCGCGCTGGACGACTGCCAGACCGCCGACTGCACGTGCATCCTGCGGCCCGACACCTTTGACCTGTCGCCGGATCTGTTCCTGAACATCAACCACATGGCGCCGGGTGCGGGGATGCGCGCCCTGACCGGGCTTTTGATGCAGCCCGTCGTTCAGATCGTGACCCCAGGGGTGACCGCGTGATCCTCAGCCACCAGCATCGCTTCATCTTCCTGCACTGCCGCAAGACCGCCGGCAGCTCGATCAGCGTCGCGCTGGCGCGCAGTCTCGGGCCGGACGACCTGCAACTGAGCGGTCTCAAGGAGACCTTCGAGGCCGGCATCCCCTACACCCGCCGCGTCTATGCCGAGGCGGCCCGTCTGCCCGGCCGGACGGCCCTGACGCGGATCGAGGACCGTCTGCATTTTGCCGGGGCGCTGGGGCCATGGCGCCGGGCCGAGCGCGCGCGCAAACGCATCCACGCGCGCTATCGGCCGATTCTGGGCGATTTCCCCTACCATGCGCGCGCCGCGGCCATCGCCGCCGCCTTTCCGCGGGAATGGGCGGGCTACGCCAAGTTCTGCGTGGTGCGGAATCCGTGGGACAGGATGGTGTCGGACTACTTCTGGCGCACCCGGGATGTTCAGGCGCCGCCCAGCTTCGAGACCTTCATAAAGGCGATCCGCGACGGCGATACGCTGGGCGGCATCGTGCCGGGCGAGCCGGACAA
Organism: Antarctobacter aquimaris; assembly: GCF_900184945.1. Taxonomy (GTDB): domain Bacteria; phylum Pseudomonadota; class Alphaproteobacteria; order Rhodobacterales; family Rhodobacteraceae; genus Maliponia; species Maliponia aquimaris. The sequence goes on from NZ_FXYF01000019.1 coordinate 22,855, forward strand.
TTGGCCGCTCTATGCGATCGACGACAAAGTCGCCGTCGACCATGTCATCCGTTTCGAGAACCTGACCGCCGGGCTGGCCGAGGTGTTGCCCCAAGTCGGCCTGACGTGGGACGGCTGGTTGCCGCGCGCCAAGGTGCTGGCGGCCGACAAGCCGGGCACCCCGCGCCCGGAGGTGAGTTACACACCGGAACTCACGCGGATTGTCGGCGATCTCTTCGCCAGGGAAGTGGCGGCCTTCGGCTACCTCCCCCCAACGGGCTGAGCCGCGCCGGCGGTTCAGGGCCTCTCGAGGATATAGTCCGGCCGGATGCCGGCGCGTTCGATCGCGTCGCGCGGGTCGCCCGAAGCAAAGAAGCCGTAGCCCGCCACCAGGGCGGACCCGATGCCCGCCGCCTGCGCGCCCAGGATGTCGGTGTGCAGGCTGTCGCCGACCATCAGGATGCGGCTCTTGTCCGGGATCGGGTCGAGCCGGGCAAAGGCCAGGTCGAATATGTTGCCGAAGGGTTTGCCAAAGAACTCGGGCGCGATGCCGGTCACGTCGGCCAGCCGATGCGCGAAATGGCCCGGTTCGGTGGAAAAGCCGGTTTCGCGCGGCGCCACGATGTCAGGATTGCCGACCAGAACGGGGCGCGGGTTTGCCTGCAACGCGGCCTCCAGCAGGCGCTGGCGCGCGTCCGTCCAGGCGGCGCTGCCGATCATCAGGAAGCCGTCCACCTCGGCATAGGGGGCGGGGTCTTCCTCGAGATAGGTCAGGTCCAGCCCTTCGAGATCGCGCAGGCCGGTGCTGCGGGTCGCCATCAACCCCCAGCGCAGCCCGCGCCGATCCCCCAGCGCGGCCAGCAGCGTGGCGCGGCTGGTCACCACCTGTTCGGCGGTGAAGGAAAACCCCAGCCGGGCGTATTTTTCCACCAGCGCAGCATGGGGAAAGCCGGCGGCATTGGACACGACCATCACCTGCTTGCCCCGCGCCCGCAGCCCGGCGATGCGCTCGGCCACGCCGGGAATCGCGGTCTCGCCTATGTTGAGCACGCCGAAGGCATCCAGCAGGAAGGCGTCGAAGCGGTCCGCCAGCGCGTCGAGGTCGGTCACATGCTCGGGCGGCGTGGCGCTGTGGACCGGGGCCGGCAGGCGGTGCCGCACCGCCTCGTAGGCGGCAAAGGCCGTGTCCAGCGTGTGCCCGGTCAAATGATCGCCCCCCGCACCTTGGCCGAGACCCATTCGCTGATGACCACGGCGGCCAGGATGACCAGCAGGATCAGGCTGACCTGCGGCCAGGCCAGGACGTTCAGCGAGGACGACAGCTGCAACCCGATGCCGCCTGCGCCGACCAGCCCCAGCACGGTGGATTCGCGGATGTTGATGTCCCAGCGGAACACCGCGATGCCGGCAAAGGCGGGCATGATCTGCGGCACGATCCCAAAGCCCATGACCTGCCAGCGGCTCGCCCCGGTGGCGGTGATCGCCTCGACCTGGGCATGGTCGATCTCCTCGATCGCCTCATACAGCAGCTTCGCGCAAAAGCCGATGGAGCGGATGGCGATGGCCACCACCCCGGCAAACACCCCCGGCCCGATGATGGCGATCAGCAACAGCGCCCAAATCAGCGAGTTGATCGAGCGGGTCGCGACGATGATCAGCAGCGCCACCGGCCGGATGAACAGCGCCGAGGGCGTGGTGTTGCGCGCCGCGAGAAAGGCCACCGGCACGGCCAGGCACAGCGAGATCAGCGTGCCCAGCGTGGCGATGTTCAGCGTGTCCCAGATCGGGCGGCCCAGCTGGGTGATGTATTCCCAGCGCGGCGGGGTGGCCCGGGCCCAGATGTCGCCGGCGATGCGCGGCGCGTCCCAGACAAAGAACCAGGTCGTCGCCTCCGAAATCTGCTGCCAGCAGTAGACAAAGACCGCGACGCCGATCAGCCAGCCGACCCAGCGGACCAGGCTTTCCCCGGTGGTGCGGCGGCGCCAGACCTGGGTGCCGTTCTGTGTGTTGACCGGCATTACTGAACCCTCGCCCGGATGACGCCCGACAGGTACTCCAGCGCCATGACGATGCCGATGATCAGGATCAGGATGGCGGCGGCGGTGTCGTATTCGTAGCGGTCGAAGGCGGTGTTCAGCGTGGCGCCGATGCCGCCCGCGCCGACCAGACCCAGGATCGCGCTTTCACGGAAATTGATGTCGATGCGGTACATGCTGAGGCCGACAAGGCGCGGCATCACCTGCGGTTGCACGCCGTAGTTGATCCACTGCATCCAGCGCGCGCCCGATGCGCGGATCGCCTCGGCCTGCACGCGGTCCATGCTCTCGATATCCTCGGCCAGGAGCTTGGACAGAAAACCGATGGTGGCAAAACTGAGCGTGAGAAAGCCGGCCAGGGGGCCAAAGCCGAAGATCGCCACCAGCAGGATCGCGACGATGATCTCCTGCAAGGCGCGGCTGACCGCGATGACGCCGCGGCAGATCATGTAGACGGGCAGGGGCGCGATGTTGCGCGCCGCACCCAGGCCGATGGGGATCGAGATCAGCACGCCCAGCACCGAGGCGGCGACCGTCATCACGATGCTTTCGCCCAGGCCGTGCCAGATGTCGTTTGCCCGGCTGACGAAATCCGGGCGGGTGAAGGCCAGCACGAATTGCCAGCCCCGGTCGAGACCTTCGTAGACCCGCGTCCAGTTCACGTCGATGGTCATGTAGGCGGCGACGAGATAGACGAGGAACCCCGCCACGAGGCCGTAGCGCAGCAGGGGGTTGCGGACAAAATGCGGCTTGCGCCAGCCCTTGCCCAGCATGTCGTCGAGTTCGCGGTGGCTCATTCGGCGGCCTCCACGTCGTCTTCGTCCTCGACCTTCTGGATGGTCGCTTCCCAGTCTTCCTCGCCGTAGATCTCGGTCAACTTGTCCGAGGTCAGGCCGGTGGGCGGGCCGTCAAAGACGATCTCGCCAAAGCGCAGGCCGACGATGCGCGGCACGAACATCTGCGCCAGCGCCACATCGTGGATGTTGATGATCGCCGCCAGGCCGCGTTCGAGGCACAACTCGGTGATCAGCCGCATGATCTGACGGCTGGTCTTGGGGTCGAGGCTGGCGGTGGGTTCGTCCACCAGCAGCAGCTTGGGGTTCTGGATCAGCGCCCGGCAGATGCCGACGCGCTGACGCTGGCCGCCGGACAGCTCGTCCGCGCGCTTGTCGGCCATGTGCAGCAGGCCCACCCGGTCCAGCAGGCGGAACGCCTCGTCCACGTCGGACTGCGGAAAGCGGCGCGTGAACGAGCGCCAGAAGCCGACGTAGCCCAGCCGCCCCGACAGCACGTTCTCCATCACGGTCAGCCGCTCGACGAGGGCATATTCCTGGAAGATCATGCCCATCTCGCGCCGCGCCCGGCGCAGCGCGCCGGAGCCCAGCCGGGTCAGTTCCACATCGTCCAGCCAGACTTCGCCGCTGCTGGGTTCGACCAGGCGGTTGATGCAGCGGATCATGGTCGACTTGCCCGCGCCCGAAGGCCCGATCAGCGCAAGCACCTGGCCGTTGGGCACCTCGAGGACGATGTCCTTGAGCGCCTTGTCGCCGGTCTTGTAGGTTTTCGTGAGTTTTTTCAGGCGCAGCATGGCCATCCCCGGTCGCGGGGGCGTGGCAGGCCCTTGCGGGGCCTGCCGGAGTGCCCGGGTTTCATTCGCAGGCGTAGGATACGCCGTTCGCCGCGTCGATCTTGCGGATCACGTCCCAGAAGTCCTTGTAGTTCATCTCGATGAACTTCGCCTCGTTGGACTTGGAGAATTCCGCCTGGAGCGCGGTGCCTTCCCAGTTGAAGGTAAAGAAGGCTTCCTTGATCTTTTCCTGCAACTCGGGCGGCAGGTTGTAGACCGTGCCGAAACCGGTCGTTGGGAAGGTCTGCGACTTGTAGATCGACACCACCTGGTCGGGCTTGATCACGTCGCGCGCGATCATCCGCTGCATGACGGAATTGGCGACGGCCCCGGCCGCGTAATCCTTGTTCGCGACGCCCAGCACGGTGTTGTCATGCTTGCCCGAGAACACCGGTTCGAAATCCCGGTCCGCTTCCATGCCGTAGTCGCCCTTGAGGATGGCCGACGGCGCCTTGAAGCCCGAATTCGAGGTCGGCGAGGAAAAGGCCAGCTGCTTGCCCTTGATGTCCTCGACCGTCTCGATGCCAGAGCCGGGATAGGTGATGATCTCCATCTCGTAGCCGAAATGGCCATCGTCCGAGGCCATGATCGTGAACGGCCGGAAGCCGGCGCAGTTCACCGCCAGCGGGTTCGACCCGGTGTTGAAGCCCGAGATGTGCAGGCGTCCGGACCGCATGGCCTCGATCTGCGCGGCGTTCGACTGGACCGGGAAGATGACCGCCTCCTTGCCGGTCACGGCCTCGAGGTGGTCCATGAATTCGACCCAGGCGTCGCGGTAGACGGCGGGATCCTCGACCGGGGTATAGGCAAAGATGAGCGTGTCCGGGTCGATCCACTGGGCGGGATCGGTGGGGATGTCGGCGACCAGGTCGCCGTCCACGTCGCAGAACCGTTCATCGAGGGTGCCGCGCGGGCAATCCTGCGCCTGTGCCACGCCGCCCACCGAGATGAGCGCCAGCGCCGTCGCGCCCAGCAGGTTGCGGATGCTGTCTTTCATGTGTCTTCCTCCCTTATTGCAGTCTCTTGTCGTTGCCGTCTTTTCTGAGTTCCTACGGACCTGCGACCAGCACGTCCACCTTGGCCTTTTCCAGGTGCCTGGACAACTCCGTTCCCGGCCGGCGGTCCACGACGATGGAATCGAGGTCCTCCAGCGTGCCCACCAGCGTCAGCCCCTTGCGGCCGAACTTTTCCGAATCGATCAGCAGGTGCCGGCGCGCCGCGCGGCGCAGCATGGCCCGCTTGACCGCCGCAAAGCCGCGCACGCTTTCCGATGGCCCCTCGTCGGAAAAGCCCGATGCGCCGATCATGCAGCGGTCGACGTGGTAGCGGCCGAGGAACTCCAGCGTCTCGGTCCCGACCAGCGCGGATTCCGCGGCGAGGTAGTCGCCCGGGCACATGATCACGTCCTGCGCCCCGTGTCCCAGCGTCATGGCCACCGGGATCGAATTGGTGATGACGGTGCAGCGCGTGCCCTGCCAGGCCAGCGCGCGGGCCATCTGGATGGTGGTCGAGCCCGAGTCGATCATGATGGTTTCGTCGGGTTCGACCAGGCTGGCCGCCAGCCGCCCGATCCGTTCGCGTTCCGAGATCCGGGCGCCGGTGCGTTCGTCGAGCCCGGGGTAGGGCCCCTGCGTCGGGGCCGAGGCGCCGCCATGCGCGCGGCTGACCAGGCCGTCGTCGGCCAGGGCGTCGAAATCGCGGCGCACGGTTTCGGTGGAGACGTTGAAGCGTTCGGCCAGGTCGCTGATCCGCACGTGCGGACGCAGCTTCAACTCCAGCAGGATCTGCCGGCGGCGTTCGGATTTCTTCAGGCGCGGCGGGGCGCCTGCCGTCTTCCGGGATGTCACGCGCGCTTCGGCCACCCGGCCCCTCCCTCCTTGGTGTGATCGGCATGTTTGTGGGAATTGCGGCGCATTTCAATGGTTTTTTGTTGCATAAGCCTCAATCTGGTGTTGGTATTTTGGAAAGTTCCAAGGATTGGAGGCGTCTTCCCGTGCTGTTGGTGCTGTCGGCATGATCCTTTTCGCGATCAACCTTGCCGCGTCCGTGGCCCTGCTGCTGTGGTCCGTCAGGATGGTGCGCGTCGGGGTCGAGCGGGCGTTCCTGCCCCAGGCGCGGCAAGGGTTGAAACGCATGTCCAGCGGTCCGCTGCGGGCCGCCGCCGGCGGCATGCTGGGCGCCATGGTGCTGCAAAGCGGCACCGCCGTCGCGCTGATCGCCAGCGGGTTCGTCGCCTCGGGCGTCATCGCCACCGGCGCGGCGCTGGCGCTGATGCTGGGGGCGGAACTGGGCTCGGCGCTGATGGCGCAGGTGCTGGTGCTGCCCATCGGTCCGGCCAGCGCGGTGCTGCTGCTGGCGGGCATCCTGCTGTATTTCAATGCCAAGAGCCTGAAATGGCAGCAGGTCGGGCGGATATTGGTCGGCTTTGGTCTGATCCTCGTGTCGCTGCGGATGATCCGCGAGGCGACCGCGCCGATCGCCGGCAACGATCTCTTCCTCGCGGTCTTTGCCTATCTCGAAGGGGACCGGCTCAGCGCCTTTGTGCTGGGCGCGCTGCTGTCCTGGGCGATGCATTCCAGCCTGGCGGCGGTGCTGACGGTGGCTGCGTTTGCTTCCGCCGGGATCATCGCCTGGCCGCTGGCGGTGGTGCTGGTGTTCGGGGCGAACCTGGGCGGCGCGCTGATCCCCTACACCCTGCTGCGCACCGCGTCGCGCCCGGTGCGGGTCGTCGTGACGGCCAACCTCATGGTGCGCAGCGCCTTTGCGCTGCTCTGCCTTGCGGTCGTCGCGCTGGGCGGGTTGCAGGTTCCCGCGCTGGGCGGGGCGCCGCAGCAGGACGTGGTGCACCTGCACGCGCTGTTCGGTCTCGCCGTCCTGCTGATCGCCCTGCCTTTGCGGGCCCTGCCGGTCCGCGCCGCCGAGGCGCTGGTGCCGCCGACGCCCAAGATATTTGACACCGCCGTGAGCGCGCTGGACCCGGTGGCCTTGCAGGACACCCGGCTGGCGCTGGCCTGCGCGCATCGTGAACTGACCCGCATGGCCGAGACGGTGCAGGCCATGCTGTTGCAGGTCCGCACCCTGTTCCACCACTGGGACCCCGATGCCGTCGCGCTGATCCAGCGCCGCGAGGACGAGGTCGACCGCATGCACTACGAGCTGAAGCTCTACGTCGCCCGGCTGCGCACCGCCGGGATGAGCGAGGCGCAGTCGCGCAAGGGGCTGGAACTGGTGACCGTGGCCAACGGGCTGGAAGAGGCGGCCGACCGGATCGCCGTCAACATGCTGGCCCTGGCGCGCAAGATGAACCAGAACGCCATCGCCTTTTCGCCCGACGGGCTGGAGGACATCGAACGGTTTCACGACCAGGTGGCCGCCAATGCGCAGCTGGCGCTGGGCGTACTGACCACCGGCGATCCCGCCGACGCGCGCCAGCTGGTCGCCGACAAGGACGAGGTGCGCCGGGTCGAGCAACTGCTTCAGGAACGCCACCTGCGGCGGCTCCAGGCGCAGGACACGGCCAGCGTGGCCAGCACCAACGCCCACCAGGAGACGCTGCGCCTGCTCAAGCAGATCAACGCCTCGTTCAGCTATGTCGCCTACCCGATCATCGAGGAGGCGGGCGAGATGCTGGACAGCCGGCTGGCGGTGCGCGCCGCCGGGGGCGGCGGGTCATGACGCGGATGGGCAATTGCACCCTCGCGCCAGCCGCGCATTTGGGGCATCGTGCCGATATCGGAAATCCGAACCGGGTCAACCGGTCGGCGAAAAACGACCAAGGGAGGAAAACCACATGAAGACCATTTCCAGGACACTGACCGTCTCGGCTCTTGCGCTGGCGGCGACCGTCGGCGCGGCGCAGGCCGACAAGCTGACGTTCTATTGCAGCGCGCAGGAAGACTGGTGCCAGCTGATGGCGCGCAGCTTCGAAGAGGCCTCCGGCATCGACGTCGACATGACGCGCAAATCCAGCGGAGAGACCTTTGCCCAGATCCGCGCCGAGGCGGTGAACCCCAAGGGCGATGTCTGGTGGGGCGGCACCGGCGACCCGCACCTGCAGGCGGCCGAGGAAGGCCTGACCGAGGAATACCTGTCGCCGATGCGCGAACAGCTGCACGACTGGGCCATCGCCCAGTCCGAAAGCGCCGGCAACCGCACCATCGGCATCTACTCGGGTGCGCTGGGCTACGGCTACAACACCGACCTGCTGGCCGCCGAGGGCCTGCCCGAACCGTCCTGCTGGAAGGACCTGCTGGACCCGGCCTTCAAGGGCCACGTCCAGATGGCCAACCCGAATTCCTCGGGCACGGCCTACACCACGCTGGCCTCGATGGTGCAGATTTTCGGTGAAGAGGGCGGTTTCGACTACATGAAGGGCCTGCACGCCAACATCAATCAATACACCAAGTCGGGCTCTGCCCCGATCAAGGCGGCCGGCCGGGGCGAAACCACGGTGGGCATTGTCTTCATGCACGACGCGGTGGCGCAGGCGGTGGCCGGCTTCCCGATCAAGGTCGTCGCCCCCTGCGAGGGCACTGGCTACGAGATCGGCTCGATGTCGATCATCAAGGGCGCGCGCAACATGGACGAGGCGAAAAAGTTCTACGACTGGGCGCTGAGCGCCGAGGCGCAGAACCTCGCGTTGCAGGTCGATGCCTTCCAGGTGCCGTCCAACAAGGGCGCGATGACCTCGGACAAGGCGCCCGACATGTCGACGATCAAGCTGATCGACTACGATTTCGTCAAGTACGGCTCCTCGGACGAGCGCAAGCGCCTGTTGCAGAAGTGGGATGAAGAGGTCTCGACCCTGCCGCAATAAGACCCGTGCGGATCGTCACGACCGACAAGACCGCCCATCCGGTGCTGATCTTCTGGATCCTCGCCGGATGGGTCGGTTTCCTCCTCCTCCCTTGGTACGGGGTGGAGGACGGATTCTTCACCTTCGAATGGCTGGTCGACGGCTGGCCCTTCGACGAGGACTATGCCCCGGCCGCCTTTCTGATCGGCCAGGGTGAAAAGCTGTGGCTGGCGCCCTTGCTGCTGCCATTGGCGCTGCCCTTGCTGATCCTGAACCGCCGCAAATCCGACCCGCTCTATGCGCAGGTGCTGATCCTGGCCGGCTCACTGGGCTTTGGCTGGCTAATTGCGCAGGGGTTTGCCATCGGCATCCGCGGCTTCAACTTTGCCTGGCTGACGGCGCTGTTCGGCGACCTGGGCGACCGGCAGTTCGGCATGGGCTACGGCGCGATGGTCTGCGCCACGGCCTTTCTGTTCCTGCTGACGCAGGGCATCGCCGCGCGCGGCGCGATCAATGGCGATGTCTTTGTCGTCAGCGCCATCGGCGGCGTGATCGTCATCGTCGCCGCCTTCGTCTTTTTCCCCATCGCCAAGATGCTGTTCGCCGCCTTCGTGACCGAGGACGGGGCCTATTCCATCTCGGTGTTCTTTGCCAAATTCTTTGACAACCGGCTCTGGGGCCTGGGCTGTCTCTGGGGCGCGCGTTGCGGGGCGGCGTGGAACTCGCTGTTCCTGGCCATCGCGGTGGGTTTCCTGACCACCGTGCTGGGCCTGTGTTTCGCGCTGGTCGTCACCCGCTCGGGCTTTCGCTACAAGCGCGCGCTCAGGGCGCTGACCGTGCTGCCGATCATCACGCCGCCCTTTGTCATCGGGCTGGCGCTGATCCTGCTGTTTGGCCTCTCGGGCTCTGTCACCGTCTGGGCGGCGGACATGCTGGGTGTGCGGCCGACCCGCTGGCTGTACGGGATGCCCGGCGTGCTGATCGCGCAGGTGCTGGCCTTTACCCCCATCGCCTTTCTGGTGCTGATCGGCGTGGTCGAGGGCGTGAGCCCCTCGATGGAAGAAGCCGCGCAGACCCTGCGCGCCAACCGCTGGCAGGTGTTCCGCACCGTGTCGCTGCCGCTGATGCGCCCGGGGCTGGCCAACGCCTTCCTCTTGGGCTTCATCGAAAGCATGGCCGATTTCGGCAACCCGCTGGTGCTGGGCGGCAATTTCGACGTGCTATCGACCGAGATCTTCTTTGCCATCGTCGGCGCGCAATACGATCAGGGCAGGGCGGCGGTGCTGGCCATCGTGCTGCTGGCCTTCACGCTGTCGGCCTTTTACGCGCAGCGCGCCTGGCTGGGCAAGAAAAGCTACACCACCGTGTCGGGCAAGGGCGATTCCGGCGTGCATCCGCAGATGCCGCTGGGCCTGTCCCTGCCGGTGCTGACCATCGCGCTGGGCTGGGGCCTGTTCACCTGTGTCGTCTACGCCATGATCCTCTACGGCAGCGTGGTCGAACTGTGGGGCGTCAACAACTCGCTGACCTTCAAGCACTACGTCACCGCCTTTTCCGTCCGCTTTGGCGAGGAGGGGATTCACTGGACGGGTGCGGCCTGGGACAGCTTCTGGACGACGATCATGATCGCCGCCATCGCCGCGCCGCTGACGGCGGCGGTGGGGCTGGTGACGGCCTACCTGCTGACGCGGCAGGACTTTGCCGGCAAGAACGCCTTTGAATTCGGCACGATGCTGAGTTTCGCCATCCCCGGCACGGTGATCGGCGTCAGCTACATCCTGGCCTTCAACGTGCCGCCGATCGAGATCACCGGGACGGGCATCATCCTGGTGATCAGCTTCATCTTCCGCAACATGCCGGTGGGGGTGCGGGCCGGCATCGCCAGCATGTCACAGCTGGACAAGTCGCTGGACGAATCCTCGCTGACGCTGGGGGCGAACAGCTGGCAGACCTTCCGCCGGGTGATCCTGCCGCTGCTCAGGCCGGCGATCCTGGCGGCGCTCGTCTACAGCTTTGTCCGGGCGATGACCGCCATCTCGGCGGTGATCTTCCTCGTCTCGGCGCAATACGACATGGCCACCAGCTACATCATCGGCCGGGTCGAGAACAACGACTACGGCCTGGCCATCGCTTACAGCACCACGCTGATCTTCGTGATGCTGGCGGCGGTCGGGCTACTGCAAGTCATGGTCGGCCGCGTGCAGATCGGGCGGCGCATGCATCACGGCTCGGGAGAACGGGAATGAAGGGTGACATCATCAGCAGCAAGGCCGCCCCGGTCAGGTTCGAGAAGGTCTCCAAGCGGTTCGGCAAGGACGTGGTGGCCGTCGACAGCGTCGATCTCTTTGTCGAGGCGGGCACGCTGGTCACGCTTCTGGGGCCGTCGGGCTGCGGCAAGACGACGATGCTGCGCATGATCGCGGGGCTGGAGATGGCCACCACGGGGCGCATCCTGATCGGCGACCGCGATGTGACCAAGCTGCCCGCCACCGACCGCGACGTGTCCATGGTGTTCCAGTCCTACGCGCTGTTTCCGCACATGACCGTGCTGGAGAACGTGATGTACGGGCTGACCTTTTCCGGCTTTGCCAAGCCCGAGGCCAAGGTGCGCGCGCTGCACGGGCTGGAGCTGGTCGGGCTGAAAGGTTTCGATGCCCGCCTGCCGTCCGAGCTGTCGGGCGGCCAGCAGCAGCGTGTTGCCGTGGCGCGCGCGCTGGTGCTGGAGCCGCAGGTGCTGCTGTTCGACGAGCCGCTGTCGAACCTCGACGCCAAGCTGCGCCGCCAGGTCCGCGAAGACATCCGCGCGATCCAGCAGGACCTGGGCCTGACCGTGGTCTACGTCACCCACGACCAGGAAGAGGCGCTGGCCGTCTCGGACGAGATCGTGGTCATGCGCAACGCCTCCATCGCGCAAAAGGGCACACCGCGCCAGCTGTATGACGAGCCCATCGACAGCTTTGTCGCCGACTTCATCGGCGAGGCGAACCTGATCACCTGCCAGATCGTCGCCGTTTCCGGCGACACCGCCACCATCGAGATCGAGGGCTACCGCCACGATCTGCCCGCGCGCGGGCTGCCGGTGGGGCCCGCACGGCTGGCGGTGCGCCCGTCGCGGCTGGTGATCGGGGCAGAGACCGGGGTGCCTGCCACGGTGGCCAAGGCGACCTACGTGGGCGTGCGGATGGAATACACGCTGGAAGGGGGCTTTGGGCAGGTCTTTGCCGTGCAGGACGAGGTCGACGACCCGTTGCCCGTGGGCCAGGACGTGCGCCTGTCCTTTGCCAGGAAAGGGCCCGTCCTGTTGCCGAAGTAGCGCGGAAGGAGGGCGTGCCTTCTGTTCCCGGTCCGATGTCCGGCGGATCGGGGGCCGCGCGGGGGCCTTAGGTGGGCCGGCCCCAGGCCGCGTCGGCCAGCGTCACCAGATCGTCGAAGACCGCCGGTCCGGACACCACCACCCGGCCGCCGTCCTTGATCATCGCGTTGACGTCCTGCGGCTCGACCCGCCCGCCTGCCTCGGCCACCAGCAGCTGACCGGCCAGGCAATCCCAGGCGTTCATGTGCTCCTCGACGTAGCCCAGCAGCCGGCCGGCCGCGACATAGGCCAGCGACAGCGCGCCCGATGCGTTGCGGTGGATCATCGCGCCGGTCGCCATCAGCCCCTCGATCACCGGCAGCAGGTTCTGCGCCTTGACCCGGTTGGAATAGCCGACCCCGACCGTGCCGCTGGCAAAGCCCTTGTCCGGGTCGAGCGCCAGCGGCACGCCGTTCAGCGTGGCGCCGCCGCCTGCGGTGGCGACGTAGGTTTCGTTGTGCAGCGGGTCGTGGATCACCCCGATCACCGTGCGGCCTTCGTGGACGCAGGCCAGAACCACGGTCCAGGCGGGGATGCCGTGGACAAAGTTGGTGGTGCCGTCGATCGGGTCGATCACCCAGTCGTATCCGCTGGTCCCCGGGGTGGGGGCGCCTTCCTCGCCGAAAATGCCGTCCTGAGGCAGCGCTTCGGACAGGCGCTTGCGGACGTGCAGTTCGACCTCGCGGTCGGCGTCGCTGACCCAGTCCTGCGCGCCCTTGCTGTCGACGCGCAGCCCGGCGCGGTCCGAGAAATACGAAAGGGCCAGGTCGCCAGCGGTGCGGCAGATGTCCACGGCCAGCGTCTTGCGGGTATCGAGAGAGGTCATGATGTGTTCCATGCAGAGAGGAGGAGCGCGGACGCCCTGCGCCCAGACCTATCGCGGAACACGGCCCGCGACAAACCCTTGTCGCCGCCCCATGTGGGGCTGCCAGACAGGCCGCGGCGCGACAAGCGCTGGTCTTCCGGGGGCGGCGTTGCTATCTGGCGCGCGTCGGACAAGGGGACAGGCGCGGTGACGGCGATCAACATCATGTGCATCAAGTGGGGCACGCTGTTCGGCCCCGAATACGTCAACCGCCTCTATTCCGGCGTGCGGCGCAACCTGTCGCGCCCCGTGCGGTTCTTCTGCATGACCGAGCAGGCCGAGGGATTGCACCCGGAGATCAAAGTATTGGACCTGCCACTCGAACCCTTTGCCGAGCCGATGAATGCCGCGCTTGCGGTGGCCAACCGGCAGGGCGCGATGCGCAAGACCTCGCTGTTCCGGCCCGGGCTGGTGCCGGACCTGAAGGGGCCGGTGCTGGGCTTTGACCTCGACGTGGTGATTACCGGCGGGCTGGACGAGATCCACGACCTTGCCCCCGGCACGGTGGCAATGCGGCACGACTGGACGGAAAAGCGCAAGGGGCGGCCGACCGGGCATGGCTCGGTCTTTCGCTTCGATCCGGCCTTGCACGGGTTTCTCTACGAGGACCTGGCCGCGCATCCCTACGAGGAGGTGGAAAAGGCGCGCGGATCAGAGCAGCGCTATACCTCGCACAAGGCGATGGACCGCGGCGTCTTTACTTATATTCCAGAGCCCTGGGTGGTGTCGTTCAAGTATGACTGCAACCCGTTTCCGATGAACTATGTCCGTCCGCCCCGCCTGCCGGCCGACGCGCGCGTGGTCTGTTTTCACGGCCGGCCCAAGATGACGGATGCGCTGAGCGGCTACACCGGGTCCGTCATCCGCTATTCGAAGCCTTGCGACTGGCTGGCCACGCACTGGATCGACCGGGCGCGCGCGGACCTGGGCGGGGCCTGGGCCTGAGGGACGGGGACGGCGCTGTTTCGGCTGCGCCGAAAGGCGCCCCGCCCACCGTCCCCGGCCGCAAGGCGCCCGGCGGCGTTCTTGCATCGAGAGGGTTGCGGGGACGTCCTTTTGCGGAAACCCGCCGCCGTGACGGACTGCGGGCGGCGGTCTTGCCCCCGGCGGCCAAGGCGCGGTAAGAGCGGGAAGAGTGCACAGGAGAGAAGGACAGGCGCATGGCACGTCGCGTTGTTGTCACCGGGCTGGGGCTGGTCACGCCCCTGGCCTGCGGGGTCGAGGAGACCTGGTCGCGGCTGCTGGACGGGCAGTCCGGCGCCGGAACCATCAGCAAGTTCGACGCGAGCCATCTCGCGACGACCTACGCCTGCGAGGTGCCGTATGGCGACGGCAGCGATGGCACCTTCAATCCGGACGACTGGATGGACAAGAAGGAGCAGCGCAAGGTCGACGAGTTCATCCGCTTCGGCATCGCCGCCGCCGAACAGGCGGTCTCGGATGCCGGTTGGAAACCGCAGGACGAGGAAAGCCGCCTGCGCACCGGCGTGATGATCGGCTCGGGCATCGGCGGGCTGAACGCCATCGCCGAAACCGCGCTGCTGATCCGCGACAAGGGTCCGCGGCGGGTGTCGCCCTTCTTTATCCCCGGCGCGCTGATCAACCTGATTTCCGGCAACGTGTCGATCCGCTACGGCTTCAAGGGGCCGAACCACGCGGTGGTCACGGCCTGTTCGACCGGCGCCCATGCGATCGGCGACGCGGCGCGGCTGATCAAGTACGGCGACGCCGACGTGATGATCGCCGGTGGCGCGGAGGCCGCGATTTCCGAGATCGGCATCGCCGGCTTCAACGCCTGCAAGGCGCTGTCGACCAAGCGCGGCGACAACCCCAAGGCCGCCAGCCGCCCCTATGACGCCGACCGTGACGGCTTTGTCATGGGCGAGGGGGCCGGGGTGGTCGTGCTGGAGGAATACGAGCACGCCATGGCGCGCGGCGCGCGGATCTATGCCGAGGTCTGCGGCTACGGCCTGTCGGGCGACGCCTACCACATCACCGCCCCCTCCGAGGACGGCGAGGGCGGCGAACGGTCGATGCGCAACGCGCTGCGCGACGCCGGGCTGACGCCCGAGGCGCTGGACTACATCAACGCGCATGGCACCTCGACCATGGCCGACACCATCGAGCTGGGCGCTGTGGAGCGGCTGCTGGGCGACCATGCCGCCAATGTCACCATGTCCTCGACCAAGTCGGCCACCGGCCACCTGCTGGGGGCTGCGGGCGCGATCGAGGCGATTTTCTCGATCCTCGCGATCCGCGACCAGGTGGCGCCGCCCACCATCAACCTCGACAATCCGGCGGTCGAAACACCCATCGACCTGGCGGCCAACGCCAGGCGTGAGCGCAAGGTCAGCTACGCGCTGTCCAATTCCTTCGGCTTTGGCGGCACCAATGCCAGCGTGATCTTCGGGAAGCTGGAGTAGGCGCATGTGGCGCAGCATCGCCTCGAACGCGCTGACCTTTCTGGTCGTCGCGCTGTTCCTCCTCGGGGGTCTCCTGCTGTGGGCGCAGAACGAATACAACGCCGAAGGCCCGCTGACGGCGCCGATCTGCCTCGAGGTGCCGCGTGGCACCAACATGCGGGCGGTGTCGGACGACCTGGCCGGTGAAGGTGCGGTGTCGAGCGCGCTGCTGCTGCGGCTGGGGGCGGACTATTCCGACAAGGCGCAGGCGCTGAAGGCGGGCAGCTACCTGGTGCCCGAGGGCGCCTCGATGTCCGAGATTGTCGACATCGTCACCCGGGGTGGTGCGTCGACCTGCGGGACCGAGGTGGTCTACCGCATCGGCATCACCCGCGCGACCGTGCAGGTGCGCGAGATCGACCCGACGACCGGCCGCTACGAGGAGCGCGCCAGCTTTGACCCCTCCGAGGGCGAGGTCCCCGAGGACTACACCCGCGTGCGCCAGGCCGCCGACACCCGCTACCGGGTGGCGCTGGCCGAGGGCGTGACCAGCTGGCAGGTGGTCGAGGAGCTCAAGCAGATCGACGTGCTGGAAGGCGAGGTCGACGTGCCGCCCGAGGGCAGCCTGGCCCCCGACAGCTACGAGATCGGGCCGGGCGACACCCGCGCCAGCGTGATCGAACGGATGCAGCAGGCGCAGCAGCTGATCCTGGCGCAGGCCTGGGCAAACCGCGCCTCCGGTCTGCCGCTGTCCACGCCCGAAGAGGCGCTGATCCTGGCCTCGATCATCGAGAAGGAGACCGGCGGCCCCGAAGAACGGCGCGAGGTGGCCAGCGTCTTTGTCAACCGTTTGGAGAAAGGGATGCGGCTGCAGACCGACCCGACGGTGATCTATGGCGTGACCAAGGGGCAGGGGGTGCTGGGGCGCGGGCTGCGGCAGTCCGAACTGCGCGCCGAGACGCCGTGGAACACCTACGTGATCCCCGGCCTGCCGCCGACGCCGATCGCCAACCCCGGCCGCGCCAGCATCGAGGCGGCGCTGAACCCGGCGGATACGGAGTACATCTACTTCGTGGCCAAGACGCTGGACCCGGCGGACGGGCACAACTTTGCCGTGACGCTGGACGAGCACAACCGCAACGTCGCCGCCTATCGCGCGCTCGAGGCGCAGCGCGACCAGTAGGCCGGAGGGCAGCGCGCGCTGCCCTCACCCTTTGTCAACCGGGCGGCCTCAGTCTGCCCCGCGGTACCACTGAAAACCGGATCGGTTTCCCCTTTCGGGGGCCTTTCGATCTGCGCGGAACGAGGGGGCGACGCCCCGAAAAGGGCCGGGTCTGGCACCCCGGCATCACGATCCGTCCGGCGGCCGCCGTTTTCAGTCCTTCATGGACATCGACTCTGCCTTACCCGCCCGGTGTCCCGCCGGAGGCGGGCAAAAGGCATGCGCCGGAGGCGGGCAAAAGGCGTGCGCTGTCGGCGGGTCTGTCGCGCCTTGGGACGGGCCGGGACAAAGCGGTTTCGAAACCGCTTCAACGCCTTTGCAAAGGCGTTGCAAGGCGCTTCGAAGCGCCTTTTGCGCCCCGTCCACTACGTTGCGCTTGGCCGGAACCTCGCGCCGTGCTATGCCCACGCCATGACGACGACCGCACCCATCCGCTGCTGCATTATCCGCTGACACCATCGGCGGGACGGTCCTCTATTCCAATCTGTACGGAGAGTTGCTAGGCCCGCCGCAAGCTTTGCGAAGGACGAGGCCATGGACATCCGCTTAACCAATTCCCGGACCCGGAAGAAGGAACTCTTCCGGCCGATCGACCCGACCAACGTGCGCCTGTATGTCTGCGGCCCCACGGTCTATGACCGCGCGCACCTGGGCAATGCCCGGCCCGTGCTGGTCTTCGACGTGCTGTTCCGCTTGCTGCGCCATGTCTACGGCGAAGGGCACGTCACCTACGTCCGCAACTTCACCGACGTCGACGACAAGATCAACGCCACCGCCCTTGCGCGCAAGGAGGCGGGGGCCCCGGGCACGCTCGAGGAACTGGTGCGCGAACGCTCGGACGAGACCATCGGCTGGTATCACGCCGACATGGATGCGCTGGGCGCGCTGCGGCCGACGCATGAACCGCGCGCGACCGCCTACATCGGCGAGATGATCGCCATGATCGCGGGGCTGATCGAGTCCGGCCATGCCTATGCGGCCGAGGGTCACGTGCTGTTCGCCGTCGACAGCTACGCCGGTTACGGCGCGCTCTCCGGCCGGTCGGTCGAAGACATGATCGCCGGCGCCCGGGTCGAGGTGGCGCCCTACAAGAAGAACCCGATGGACTTTGTCCTGTGGAAGCCCTCCACCGACGACCTGCCGGGCTGGAACAGCCCCTGGGGCCGGGGGCGGCCGGGCTGGCACATCGAATGCTCGGCCATGAGCCATGCGCTCTTGGGCGACACCTTCGACATCCACGGCGGCGGCAACGACCTCTTGTTCCCGCACCACGAGAACGAGATCGCCCAGTCCGCCTGCGCGCATCCCGAGGGGGAGTTCGCCAAGGTCTGGCTGCACAACGAAATGCTGCAGGTCGAGGGCAAGAAGATGTCCAAGTCCTTGGGCAACTTCTTTACCGTGCGCGACCTGCTGGAGCAGGGCGTACCGGGCGAGGTGATCCGCTTTGTCATGCTGAGCACGCATTACCGCAAGCCGATGGACTGGACGGCGGAGAAGGCGCGCGAGGCGGAGGCGACGCTGCGGCGATGGCGGAAATTCACCGCTTCGGCGGATGAGTCATCATCAGCGGATAGAACTGTCGTCTTGGCACTTTGCGACGACTTGAACACCGCTGGGGCAATTGCTGCGCTACACGAAATCTACAAGACTGGCGGTCCTCATGATCTGAAGCAGTCTGCCCAACTTCTTGGTCTGCTGACTCCGGAAATGGGTGGATGGTACGACGGAAAAGCCTCAGCTTCGGCAGAAGAATTGATCGAACATGCCTTGAATGTTCGGGCTGAAGCTAAAGCTGCGAAGGACTATGCAACTGCCGACGCTTATCGGGATCTGCTCAATCGCGCCGGAGTGATTGTTAACGATACAAAGGAAAGAACGACCTGGGAGATCGGGCCTGATTTCGATCCCTCAATACTCGAGGAGAACATGTAGCAGTGTCGTCAGGTTCGAATCCTCTCGCCCGGCGGCACGCCGGGCAACCCCCGGCCGCCACGTCGCACCGCAGGTGCGCCGTTTTTTCAGGGCACGCCTTCGGCGTGACGGGCGGAGGCTTCACCCCCACCCGCGGCCGGGAACTGCCCTTCGTACTTTGCACGGACCGCTGCGCCCACCCAGGATCGCGCGCGTCCCTCCTCGCTCAAGCCCAGGGGGCGAAATGACCCGCGAACGCCTCTCCCTCTACGACACCACGCTGCGCGACGGGCAGCAGACGCAGGGCGTCCAGTTTTCCACCGCCGAAAAGCTCAAGATCGCCGCCGCGCTCGACAGCCTTGGCGTCGATTACATCGAGGGCGGCTGGCCGGGGGCGAACCCCACCGACAGCGCCTTTTTCGAGGAGGTGCCGCACACCCGCGCCACCATGACCGCCTTTGGCATGACCAAGCGGGCAGGGCGCTCGGCCGCCAACGACGAGGTGCTGTCCGGTGTCCTGAACGCCGGCACCCCGGCCGTCTGCCTTGTCGGCAAGACGCATGATTTCCACGTCACCAGGGCGTTGGGCATCACGCTGGAAGAGAACCTCGATAACATCGGCGCCTCCATCGCGCATCTCGTCGCGCAGCGCCGCGAGGCGCTGTTCGACGCCGAGCATTTCTTTGACGGCTACAAGGCCAACCGGACCTATGCGCTGGACTGCCTGCGCACGGCACTCGAGGCCGGGGCGCGCTGGGTCGTGCTGTGTGACACCAACGGTGGGACGCTGCCGCAGGAGATCGGCGAGATCGTCACCGACGTGGTGGCCAATGCCGTGCCCGGCGCGCGCCTGGGCATCCACACCCACAACGACACCGAAACCGCCGTCGCAGGCTCTCTCGCTGCCGTGCTGGCGGGCGCACGGCAGATCCAGGGCACGCTGAACGGGCTGGGGGAACGCTGCGGCAACGCCAACCTGACCACGCTGATCCCGACGCTGCTGCTGAAGGAACCCTACGCCAGCCGTTTCGAGACGGGCGTCGACAGGGAGGCGCTGGAGGGGCTGACCCGGATCAGCCGGATGCTGGACGACGTGCTGAACCGGGTGCCGCAGAAACAGGTGGCCTATGTCGGCGCCTCGGCCTTTGCCCACAAGGCCGGGCTGCACGCCAGCGCGATCCTCAAGGACCCGACGACCTACGAACACATCGACCCCGCGCTGGTGGGCAACCGCCGCGTGGTGCCGATGTCGAACCAGGCCGGCCAGTCCAACCTGCGCAAGCGGCTGGCCGAGGCCGGGCTGGAGGTGGCTCCGACCGATCCGGCGCTGGCGCGCATCCTCGACAAGGTCAAGGCGCGCGAATCCGAGGGTTATTCCTACGACACCGCGCAGGCCAGTTTCGAGATCCTCGCGCGCGAGGAACTGGGCCTATTGCCCGAGTTCTTCGAGGTCAAGCGCTACCGGGTGACGGTGGAGCGGCGCAAGAACAAGTACAACCGCATGGTCTCGCTGTCCGAGGCGGTGGTGGTGGTGAAGGTCGATGGCGAGAAGAAGCTGTCGGTGTCCGAGTCGATGGACGAGGACGGCAACGACCGCGGCCCGGTCAACGCGTTGTCCAAGGCGCTGGCCAAGGATCTGGGCCGCTACCAGGCGGCGATCGACGACATGCGGCTGGTCGACTTCAAGGTGCGCATCACACAGGGCGGCACCGAGGCGGTGACCCGCGTCATCATCGACAGCGAGGACGGGCAGGGGCGGCGCTGGGCCACGGTCGGCGTCAGCGCCAACATCGTCGACGCCTCGTTCGAGGCGCTGCTGGACGCGGTGCGCTGGAAGCTGGTGCGCGACGGGGCAACGGCCTGATGGACTGGGAGGCCTTTTTCGAGGTTCACAAGGACCTGCCGCGCGAAGGACCGGGCGCGCCCGAGGATGTCGCCTGGGCGCTGGACCTGGCCGCCCTGCCCGAGGGCGCGGTGATCTGCGATGCCGCGGCGGGGCCGGGCGGCGACGTGCCCGCGCTGCTGGCGGCACGCGGCGCGCGGGTGGTGGCCTTTGACAGGTCAGAGGCCTTTGTTGCGCAGATGCAGGCGCGCTTTGCCGGGAACGAGGCCGTAACCGTCTGTACGGCCGACCTGGCGGCGATCGCAGATCTGCCGCAGGCGCCCTTTGACATGATCTGGTGCGCCGGGGCGCTGTATTTCCTGGGGCTGGACCAGGGTCTGAGCGTCATGGCGGACGCGTTGAAACCGGGTGGCGTATTGGCCTTTTCGGAGCCCTGTTTCTTTGCCGAACAGCCGGATACGGCGGCGCGCGCCTTCTGGGAGGGGTATCCGACGCGCGACACCGGCGGCATCCTCGCGGCGGTTTCGGCGGCCGGGTATCAGGTGCTGGGCAGCCGCAAGGTGCCCGACGCGGGCTGGGAGGCTTACTACCAGCCGATGGAGGCGCGCATCGCCGCGCTGCGCCCCGGCGCGGACGCGCGGCTGACCGCCATGCTGGACCTCTGCGCGGCAGAGGCGGACCACTGGCGCGCGGTGAAGGACCAGACCGGCTACCTGCTGACGGTGGCGCGCAAGCCATGAGCTGGGAGCCGGGCAGCGACCTCTACGCCTGCGCGCAGATCGTCGAACGGGGCGACCCCGAACGCTTTGTCGCCGCCATGGCCGCGCCGGTTGCCGCCCGCGCCGTGCTGTTCCCGCTCTACGCCTTCAACGTCGAGGTCGCGCGCGCGCCCTGGGTGACGCAGGAGCCGATGATCGCGCGGATGCGGTTGCAATGGTGGCTGGATGCGTTGGACGAGATCGCGGCGGGCGGCTTTGTCCGGCGGCACGAGGTGGTGACGCCGCTGGCGCAGGCGCTGACCGGCGTGGACGTGGCACGTCTGCGCGCGCTGGTCGAGGCCCGCGAACGGGATCTTGAACGTGCGCCCTTTGCCGATGCCGCGGCCCTGCTGGACTATCTCGAAAGGACCTCGGGCGGGCTGGCGCTGACCGCGCTGGCGGCCCTGGGAGCGCCGGCAGACCGGCTGGCCGATGCCGTGCCCTATGCGCGCGGCGCGGGGCTGGTGCGTTACCTGCGCGCGGTGCCCGATCTCGAAGCGCGCGGCAAGCTGCCCCTGCCCGACGGCCGGGCCGAGACGCTGGCCGCGCTGGCGCGCGATCAGCTGAGGGCGATGCCGGGCAGCCTGCGGCGGCTGCGGCGATCCTTTGGCCCGGCGGGTGCGGCGCTGCGCGAGTGCGCGCAAGCGCGGCCGCTGTTGCAGCTTGTTGCGCGCGATCCGGGATCGGTGTCCGAGGGGCGGCTGGCGCTCAGCGAATTCCGGCGGCGCTGGGCCTTGCTGACGGCCTGATCCGCGTCAGGCGCGGACCTCGTCCTTGGGGCGCAGCACCAGCCAGATCAGCGCGCCGCCCGCCAGCACCAGGAACGGCGCCATGGCCAGGTTGACCGCCGTCCAGCCCTGTTCGGCCGACCCGCCCGAGCAGTTCATCAGCCCGCCCGAGGCGAGCGAGGCAAAGGTCACGCCGCCGAACACGATGAGGTCGTTCAGGCCCTGCATCCGGCCGCGTTCGTGCGGCTCATGCGCGCCGGTCAGCATCGTGGTCGCGCCGATGAAACCGAAATTCCAGCCCAGCCCCAGCAGCACCAGCGCGACAAAGAACTGTTCGAGGTCGACCCCCGACAGCCCCACCGCGCCGGCGGCCCCGAGGATCACCAGCCCGGCGGCCATGATCTTTTCCGCGCCGAAGCGGGCGATCAGGTGCCCGGTGAAGAAGCTGGGAGCGAACATCGCCAGCACATGCGCCGTCACCACGTTGGCGGCGTCCCCCGTCTCGAACCCGCAGCCCACCACGGCCAGCGGCGTGGAGGTCATCACCAGGTTCATCAGCGCGTAGGAGACGGTCGCGCAGATCACCGCGACGGCGATGCGCGGCGTGCGCAGCAGCTCCAGCCGGCTGCGCCCGCGCGGCGCGTCGATCTCCGGTTTCGGCGGCCTTGGGATGTCGAGAAAGAGGAACAGCAAGGACCCCAGCAGGTTCAGCCCGATCACCGCCGCGTAGGTCCCGAGGAAGGGCACCACGAAGGCGTCCGAGGTCGCCTTGACCAGCTGCGGACCGATGATGGCCGAGGCCAGCCCGCCCGCCATGACGTAGGAAATCGCCTTGGGCCGGTAGGCGTCCGACGCGGTGTCGGAGGCGGCAAAGCGGTAAAAGCCCTGCGCCGACATGTAGAGGCCGGTCAGCAGCGACCCCAGCAGGAACACCGGGAACGAGGCGATGTAGAGGCCGTAAGCCCCCACCGCGCCGCCCAGCGCGCCGCCCGTGGCGCCCAGCATGAAGCCGGTGCGCCGGCCGTATTTCTGCATGATGGCCGAGACCGGCGTCGCCGACAGCATCGAGCCCAGCACGATCAGCGAGATCGGCAGCGTGGCAAAGCACACGTTCGAGGCCAGCGACTGCCCGGCAAGGCCGCCGATGGTGAAGATCATCGGCATCTGCGCGCCCAGGATCGCCTGTGCCAGCACAAGCACGATCACGTTGCGCTTGGCGCGAGAGTCGGTCGGGTCTGCGGTGAGGCTGGTCATGGGCATCGGGATAGGCTGCGCGCTCATCTTCGGCAAGAGGCATGTGTAAGCGACGCAGCGTGTTGCCGCTGTTCCCCTTTCAGCGGTGGTGTTCTAAGCAGGGCGGATGAACGGGATCGTGATCATAGGCGGCTCGACCGAGGCGCACCGGCTGGCGCGGGCCTTGCCCAGCGCGCTGGTGCGACTGCCCACGCCGGAACGCGTGGCGCGGCGCTGGCCGGGGGCGGTCAGCTTTGGGCCGGTGACGGCGGACTGGCTGCGCGCGGTCGGGGCGGGCGCGGTGATCGAGGCGGCGCATCCGGCCAACACCCGGGCTGCCTTTGCCGCGGCGGCGGCGGCGCGCGCGGCGGGGGTGCCGATCCTTCAACTGGTGCGGGCGTCGTGGCGGGCCGGGCCGGGCGACCGCTGGGTGTCGGTGCGCGACGTGCGCGACGCGGCGCGGGTCATCCCGCGCGGCGCGCGCGTGCTGGTGACAACGGGGCGCGAGGCCTTGCCGCAGTTGCGTGCCCTGCGGGCCGAGATCCTGATGCGCCGCATTGGACAGCCGGTGCCGCCCTCCGGCTGCCCGCTGCCGCGCGGCCGCTGGCAATGCGCCGACGGGCCGATCAGCGTGGCCGGCGAGTTGCGCCTGATGCGCCGCGAACGGATCGAGTGGCTGCTGGTGCCCAACGCCGGTGGCCTTGGCGGGTTGCCCAAGCTGGCGGCGGCGCGCGCGCTGCACCTGCCTGTCGCCATGATCGACCGCCCGCGCCGCCCCGACGGGCCGCGCGTCATCACGCCGGAGGAGGCCCTGCGATGGCTCCAGACACTGACATCATAGGGCGCATCATCCGCACCGACGACTGCGTGGCCGAGGGCGCGGAATGGCTGGCCCGGACCGAGCCGCGCTTTGCCCATGCGCTGGAGCAGACCGGCCCCCTGCCGCTGCGCCGCCGCCCGGACGGCTTTGCGCAGCTGCTCAGCGCCATCGTCAGCCAGCAGGTCAGCGTCGCCTCGGCCCGGGCGATCTGGGCGCGGCTGGAAGGCGCGGGCATGGTCACGCCCGAAGCGGTGCGGGCCTGCACCGACGACGATCTGCGCGCGCTGGGTCTCAGCCGGCAAAAGGCGGCCTATGCCCGTGCGCTGGCCGAGGCGGAGATCGACTTTGACGCGCTGCGCGTCCTGCCGACCGGGCAGGTCGTCGAGACATTGGTCGCGGTCAAGGGCATCGGCATCTGGACGGCCGAGATCTACGCCATGTTCAGCCTGGGCCGGGCGGATGTATTCGCCCCCGGCGACCTGGCCTTGCAGGAAGCCGCGCGATTGCTGTTCGACCTGCCCGACCGGCCCCGGGAAAAGGCCCTGCGCGGCATGGCCGAGGCCTGGAGCCCCTGGCGATCGGTTGCGGCGCGCGCGCTCTGGGCCTACTACCACGTCGCGAAGGAACGGGAGGGCATCGCGTGAAGGCATGGGGGATCGGCCTTGTGCTGGGGCTGGCGGCGGGGCCGGCGGCGGCACAGTTCGCCACACCCACGGTCTGCACCGGGACGATGGCGTTCCTTGTCGAGGATGGCGGCGCCGGAGCTTACCAATTGGACTTGGCGTTCGATGGCGCGGCCTACACGATCCGGGCGCGGAACCCCGACACCGACGAGACCACCGAGGACAGGGGCACCTGCGCCGACTACCTGACCACCGGCTGCCGGCACGGTTTTCCCCCGGCCGAAGGCGGCGAGGCGGGATACTACGACTTCAGGCTCGAAGCGCGCGGCGCAGAGGGCTATTTCTACACGGAAACATGGTCGGACGGGTTTTCGGGCGAGGCGATGCTCGACTGCCGACCGGCAGAGCGCCCCTGAGGGCGCGGCGGAACAGGAGAGACTTCTGGCATGACACGGGTACTGAACACGGGCCGCAAGGGGCCGGCCTCGGGCGAGACGCGCTCTTGCGTCATCTTCCTGCACGGCTACGGGGCGAACGGGGCGGACCTGCTGGGGCTGGCCGATCCGCTGGCGGAATACCTGCCGGACACGCTGTTCCTGGCGCCCGATGCGCCCGAGGCCTGCGCCGGCGCGCCGTTCGGGTTTCAGTGGTTCCCGATCCCCTGGATCGACGGGTCCTCGGAAGAGGAATCCATGGCCGGCATGGCGCGGGCGGTCGATGACCTGAACGCCTTTCTCGACGCGGTCATGGTGGACGAGGACCTGCTGCCGGAACAGGTGGCGCTGTTCGGCTTTTCGCAGGGCACCATGATGAGCCTGCACGTCGGCCCGCGCCGCGACGAGGAACTGGCCGGGATCGTCGGCTTTTCCGGCCGGTTGCTGGCGCCGGAGCTGCTGGCCGACGAGGTCCGCAGCAAGCCGCCGATCCTGCTGGTGCACGGCGACCAGGACGACGTGGTGCCGGTGCAGTCGCTGCCGCAGGCGGCCGAAGCGTTGCAGGAGGCCGGGTTCACCGAGGTCTTTGCCCACGTCATGAAGGGCACCGCGCACGGCATCGCGCCCGATGGGCTGGGCGTGGCACTGGCCTTTCTGCGGGACAAGTGCGGGTTCTAGCAGCGATTTTCGCCTCTCCTTGGCCGGCTGCGTATTGGTCACGTCGTGGCGCCGTGCGCAAGGACGACGCGCGCGGTCCGGCCAGGGGCCGTATGATACGGGATTTTGAATGCCGTCCGGTCTTTGCGGACCGGCGGACTGTGGTACGCTTCCGGGCACGTTTCGGAGAGTTGCATTATGCGTCTGTCATTTCTGTCTGCGGGCCTTGTCCTGGCCCTGAACGCCCCCGTCGCCGCACAGGACCTGCCGGTGTTCGACGCCGACCAGTTCGGCAAGGTGGTGATCACCAGCAAGCAGTCCGCGCTGGGCGTGATCCGCAACGAGGCGCAGATTGGCCAGATGAACATCGAGTTCATCTCGAACTACAGCGCCTCCTCGCCCTTTGCCCAGCTGGGCCGCGCGGTGGGCAAGCTGGACATCCTGACCGACACCAACAAATACGCGCCCTGCACCGCCTTCCTGATCGAGGGCAACCGCCTGATCACCAACCATCATTGCGTGCCGGGCATCCTGGATCACCCGCAGATCGGCGGCAACGCCATCGCGGCGGTGCAGTTCCACGCCGGGTTCATCCGTGACGGGGTGGTGGGCGAGACGCGCAGTTTCCACGTCAGCCCGGTGCCGCTGGAGACCAGCAAGACGCTGGATTACACCGTTCTTCAGGTGCTGGGCGACGCCAACGCCGAGTTCGGCGCGCTGCACCTGTCGGCCGCGCTGCCCGAGGACCGCGCGCCGTTCTGGCTGATCGGCCATCCGCTGGGCGAGGCGCAGCGCATCAGCCGCGAGAAATGCCAGGCCAGCGCGCCCGCGCTCGACAACCATCGCGTCCTGCACACCTGCGACACGCTGCCGGGCAGCTCGGGCTCGCCGGTGATCGACACCGGGCTGCGGCAGGTTGTGGCGCTGCACCATGCCTCGGCCGGGTCGGTGAACCTGGCCGTGCCTATGGCCGAGATCCTGGCCCAGTCGCAGGTGCTGACGGCGGCCGTGGGCGGCGATGCGGATCGCGCGGCGCTGGAGGCGGAACTGGCCGCGCTGCGGGCCGAACGGGACCGGCTGAGCGCCGAAACCGAGGCCCGCGCGGCGGCCGAGGCCGAGGCCAGGCGCCTCGCCGAGGAGCTGGCCGCGCTCCAGGCGGACCGGGCAAAGCCGCCCAAACCCGCGCCGGCCGAGCCGATGGAGCGCTTTGGCCTGGCCCCCGGCGACCTGGGCCTGCGGATCGAGGTCGACGGGCAGGCCAAGGGCACCGTGGTCATCGACCTGTTCGAGGACGTGGCCCCCGAACACGCTGATCGCATCGCCGCGCTGGCGCGGTTCGGCGCCTACAACGGCGTGGTGTTCCATCGGGTGATCGACGGTTTCATGGCCCAGACCGGCGACGTGCAATACGGCGATTTCGACGACAAGACCTTTACCCTGACGGTCACCGGCTCCGGTCGGTCGGACCTGCCGGACATCCAGGCCGAGTTCTCGGACATTGCCTTTGAGCGCGGGGCGGTGGGCATGGCCCGGTCCGCGGACATCGACAGCGCCAACGCGCAGTTCTTCATCATGTTCAAGGACGGGCCGTTCCTGAACGGGCAATACACCGTGGTGGGCCGTGTCATCAAAGGCATGGAGGTGATCGACCGGGTGAAACGCGGCGAGCCGCACACCTGGAAGGACATCGGCACCCCCGACCGGATGACCCGCGTCACTGTGATCGAATGACAGGGGGCCGTCGTGACCGGGGCGGCGCCTGCTGTCACATGCCGTTTGCCTGCGCAGGCCACCCCTTGTTGCGGATACCGCATGTTGCGGGACTTGCCTCGCCCCGAACGCGAGATATAGTCGTGCCAAGCAGGGGCGGGTTCCCCGCTCTGGTGCTTTTGGTCGAGCAGGCAGGGCAAGGGACGAGTCGTCGATGGACACCGAGTTCAGAACCACCTTCGTGCGCGAACCCGGCGCACTCAAACACCATCCCGCACTGGTGCTGAACGCCGATTACCGACCCTTATCGTATTACCCCTTGTCGCTCTGGCCCTGGCAGGACGCGATCAAGGCGGCCTTTCTCGACCGGGTCGACATCGTGGCCGAATATGACGAGGTGGTGCGCAGTCCGAGCATGTCGCTCAGGATCCCCAGCGTGGTGGTCCTGAAGGATTATGTCAAACCGCAGAAGCGCGTGGCCTTCACGCGCTTCAATCTTTTTCTGCGGGACGAATTCCGCTGCCAGTATTGCGGGTCCAAGGGCGAACTGACCTTTGACCACGTGGTGCCGCGTGCCAGCGGCGGCATCACCAGCTGGGAAAACGTCGTTGCGGCCTGCGCGCCCTGCAACTTGCGCAAGGGGTCCAAGAGCCTGCGCCAGGCCAACATGTGCCTGCGCAAGCCGCCGCGCCAGCCTTCGGCCCCGGAACTGTTGAACATGGGCCGCCGCTTTCCGCCGAATCACCTGCACGAAAGCTGGATGGACTTCCTCTACTGGGACGCGGAACTGGAGGCCTGAGCGGAGGCGGAACCGGGGGCCTGAGCGCCGCTCACTCGGTCGGTTCGAAGCAGAAGACATTGTCGCTGCCGTCGTTCAGAACGCACTGGGGCAGGGCGCTTTCGGGCCGGTCGTCGCCCATCCAGTACCACAGCGTCGCCGGGTTGCCGTTCACCCGCAGCACGCCGGCGTCGTTCTCCAGCACCGTGCTGGTGCCCGAGGGCCAGAGGTGGCTGTCCACCATCCCGCCGTCCAGCGTGGCGCGCCGGGTGCGGATGCAGGTGTCTTCGTCCAGCCGGGTGCCGTCGTCGCGAAAGACATGGCAGCGCCCGGCGGTCGTCTGCTCCTGCACCTGGCCGTTGCGGGGCAGGGCGGCCAGCGGCATCTCGCCCGGCCAGGCCATGTGATTCTGCATGAACCCGAAGAACACCGGCGGCGACGCATCGCGCGCGTCGGCATAGCCCCAGACCGAACCCCGGATCAGCGCGGCCTCGCCCCAAAAATCCACCGCCGATTCGCCCCGCCGCGCGGGCGCGTCCGGGGTGACGGCGCAGGTGCCCGCGCCCTCCAGTCCAAAGCCGGTGTAGCTCAGGTTGCCCTCGGGACTGCGCCGTACCTCGTCCATGCGGCCGATTCCGCGTGGCCACTGGTCCGGGTCGCTGGAGTCCAGATCGTACACCGACAGGTAGAGGTTGAGACAGGCATTGGCGATCACCGTGTCGTTGAGCGTGGTCGGCGGGTCGATGCCCAGCACGGCGATGCCCCAACGCGCGGCCTCTTCGACGCGGGTGACATGGAACATCTGCTCGGCCGGGGTGGCATGCATCCGCGCGGCCAGCGACGGGGCAAAGCGGTACTTCACCATGTTGCGAAAGATCAGCTCGGACACCGCGACCGAGACGGCATAGGCCCGCGCGACGGAGGCCGCGTCATAGGCGCCCTCGGGCACCAATAGGCTGGGCGCGTGAAAGCCAAGCCGCCCGTCGACGTGCAGGAACCGGTTCACCGAGGTGCCAAAGTCGGTTTCGGTCCCATGGCTGCCGGCCATGAAGATCAGCGCGCAGGCGGATTCGCAGCGCGCCCCGGCACGGATCACCGTGCCCAACCGGCCAAAGACCAGCTCCGTCAGGGCCATCGCCTCGGTCAGCGACCCGCCGGGGCTGTCGAGGCAGAGGTTCAGGGGGCGGTAGATGCCGATGTTGGGCCTGCCGTCGGGAAAATCCTCGTCGACATAGAGGATGTTCTCGAACTGCGGCAGGCGCGCGGCCTCTTGCAGCACGGCGCGCAGGCGGGTGGTGTCGCCGGCCTCGATCGGGCCCCGCAACTGGGCGATGCAGCCATAGGCCGGATCGTCCGTCAGCGTGATGCTGGCGGCCTCGGCGGGGACCGCGCCGAGCCAGGCAAACAGGGCAAGACACAGGTGGCGCATGGGGGGTCTCCTCCGGTCGGGCCGGGGGAAGGCACCCGGCGGGCTTGTCCGAAAAGGCTACAGGAGGCCCGCGCAGCGCGCTATCCCGCCCGTCCAGAAGGTGCCCTTGGGATTCACATTCAAGAATTCAGACGTGAATCCTTGCGATTCTCCGGCACCTCGGTCACGGTTGGAGGCATGAAAACCGAATTCGAGGGACAAGCATGCGCATTCAACTGATGGCTGCCGCCGCGCTGGTGACGCTCGGCACCGCCTGCTCACAGCCCGAGCCCGAGCCAGTCTACGTGCAGGTGCCCTACGACAAGTACGGCGGCGTCGCCGGCGGCACGATCGTCGATGGCTATTACGTGCTGGACGACGGCACCGTGGTTGGCCCGGTCAGCCCGGACGTCATTGACGGCAACCAGAACCGCAACCGCAACCGCGAGCAGACGCAGTCGCAGGTGCAGGCCACGACCCAGACGACGACCACGCAGCGCACCCGCACGGGCAACTGACCGCTCGGACGTCAGGCAGCCGGGAAAAGAAAAGGCCCCGCAAAAGCGGGGCCTTTGTCATTTCGGATCGCTGCGAAAGATCAGGAATTGCCGGCGGCCGCATGGGCCGGGGCTGCTGCGGCGCCACCGGGCTGCGGGCGCTTGCCGCCGTTCAGCGGGTCGTCCTGGCGCTGCACGGAGCCTTCGAAGTGGGCGCCGGATTCGATCGCGATGGTCTTGTGGATGATGTCGCCCTCGACCCGCGCGGTGGCGGTCAGGCGCACCTTGAGGCCGCGCACACGGCCCACGATGCGGCCGTTCACCACCACGTCGTCGGCGATCACTTCGCCCTTGATGGTGGCGGATTCGCCGATCGTCAGCAGGTGGGCGCGGATGTCACCCTCGACCGTGCCTTCGACCTGGATGTCGCCGGTGGTCTTGATGTTGCCGGTCACGTGCAGGTCGGCCGACAGCACCGATGCCGGCGGCTTGGCCTTCGGCGGGGTGGCTGGCTTGTAGTCGCTGCCTGCGGATTTCATCGGGTCGGGCATGGCCGGTTTGGACACGTCGTCGGCCTTGGGGCCGGGCTCATTGATCTTGCTCTTAGAAAACATCGTTCGCAGCCTTGATATAGATCATCGGATTGACGGGTTCGCCGCCGACTCGGACTTCGTAGTGAAGATGGGTCCCGGTCGACCGACCAGTGTTCCCCATATCACCGATCCTCTGCCCGCGCGAGACCCTATCCCCAACATTCACCCGGATTTTGGACATGTGCGCATAGCGCGTCTCGATGCCGAATTCGTGCTGGATCTTGACCAGGCGGCCATAGCCGGACTGCCAGTCCGCGTGCACCACGACGCCGTCTGCGGTAGCGTAGATCGGCGTGCCGTGCGGCGCGGCGAAATCGGTGCCCGCGTGCAGCCTGCCCCAGCGGTAGCCATAGCCCGAAGTAAAGCGGAACGCGTCCTTGAGCGGCGAGGCAAAGGGCGCCTTTTGCGCGGCGATCCGGTAGAGGTTCAGCCGGTCCATGTCGCTCAGGATGCGGTTGGCGCGCAGCGCGTCCAGCGACAGTTCCTCGCCCTTGGTCGAGAAGGCGAGGGGGGCCATCGGGCCGCCCTGGCCGGAATATCCCTTGCGCACCTCGCCCAGGATCTTATCGGGATCCATGCCGGCCTTTTCGAACATCTTGTCCAGCGGCGTCATGGATACGGTCATCGCCTCTTCGAGCTGGCGGAAGATGCGATCGTTCTTGTCTTCCATGATCTCGATCTCGGCCCGCATCTCGGAGGCGCGGATCAGCGCCTGCTGGGCGTCGGCCAGCACCTTGTCGCGTTCCTTGGCGGTGCTGGCGAGAGCCTCGTTCAGCAGCGCCAGGGTGGCGTCGTCGCCGCCGGCGCGGGCCACGTCGATCTCGCCCTTGATCTCGCTTTCCAGCGAGGCCAGCCGTTTGGCCGCCGTGTCGCGCGCCTTCATGGCCTCGCGCAGCGTCGTCTGGATCACGTCGATGCCGGTCTCCAGCTCGCGGCGGCGGCCCTCGGATTCCAGCAATTCGGTCTGCATGACCGAGATCTGCCGCAGCGCGGTGGAAAAGCGGTCCTGCGCGGCCAGCGCCTCGGCGGCGCGGGCGTCGCGCTCGGCCGACAGCGCGTTCAGGCGCTGCTGGTAGGTGATCTGTTCGCGCTTGGCCTGTTCGCGGAAGTTGCCGGCGCCAATCGAGTCCATCAGCAGGATGGCTGTCGCGACGATCGTCCAGCCCAGCACCAGCGTGATTCCCACGACCGCCACGGCCTGAGTCTCGGATTTCAGGCGGATGAACCGCGTGTCGGATTCCGATCTCAGAAACAGCCGGCGTTCCGGAAAGAAACGCTCGATGAGCGCATGAAGCCTGATCGTCAGACGTGATCTCACGTGACCGTCCCCTCGTCCCGTCCCATCGAACGGCGCCTGCTGTCCCCACATCCAGCGCCGTCCTCAAGCGGCTTACCCCGACAATTCATAACTCCGCAAGATTTTTGGCCCCACGATTCGAGCCGGTGGGCGGGAAGGGGCCGAAACGGCAAAAAACCGCCGATTCAACGGCTTCGGGCAGGGGTTTCCTCGGCAAGGGGCCAGTAGAAATCGGGCGGAAGCCCTGCTTCTGCACGTTTTTCCTCGTTGAAGGGCGGTTTCAGCGGACCCTTGAAATAGCGCCTGACAAGAGCGTGAAACGCTACAATTGGGTCTGTATCATGCCGGCCACACAAGAAGTGGAACCATTTGGAGCCATAAGCCACGTGGGCGACCTCTTCGGCGTAGATCGTTTCCAGCGCGGCGACGGCGCTGTCGGCCCCCGCCTTGCGGAAGATCCCGATCATCCCCGGCGTCACGTCGAGGCCGCGCGCCTCCAGCACCATGGGCACCACGGCGAGCCGTCCCATGAAGTCCCCGGCGGTGTCTTCGGCGGCGCGCCACATCCCGGCATGGGCGGGCAAGGCCCCGTAAAAGCTGCCCATTTCCTCGAGGCAGGCGCAGATCAGCTCGAAATGCCGGCTCTCGTCGGCGGCCGCGCGGACCCAGTCGTCGTAGAAGCCGGCCGGCATCGGCGTGTCGGCAAAGCGCGCGATGATGTCCCAGTGCAGGTCCACGGCGTTCAGCTCGATGTGGGCTACGGCGTGCAGCAGTGCGATTCGGCCTTGCGGGCTGCCGGGCTTGCGCTTGGGCACGTCGCGCGGGTCCAGCAGTTCGGGCTGCGCGGGGCGGGACGGGCGCAGGGGCGGAGTGGCCCCGCCGACAGGGATCGGCGTGCCTGCGTCGCGCGCGGCGGACCAGCGGGCCGCATGCGCCCGCGACTTGGCGGTTTTCTGCCGGCCGTCGGCGGTGGTCAGAACGTCCACCGCCATCTCGCTCAGGGTCATCATCCGGGCGCCTCCGCTGGTCACGGGCGCGGGCAAATTCCGCCCCCGGAATTTGCAAATTTCATGTGTGAAATTTGCTGCGCCCCTGCCTTGTGTCGCGCCCTATCACAGCGCCCGGGCGGCCTCCAGCACCTCTTCGGCATGGCCGGGCACCTTGACCTTGCGCCATTCGCGGGCAATCCGGCCCTCGGCGTCGATCAGGAAGGTCGACCGTTCGATGCCGAAGAAGGTCTTGCCGTACATGGACTTTTCCTTCCAGACACCAAATTTCTCGCAGAGGTCCGAACCCTCGTCCGACAGCAGCGGCACGGTCAGCGCCTTCTTGGTCATGAACTTCTCGTGGCTGGCGATCGAGTCCTTGGACACGCCGAACAGCTTGACCCCCAGCGCCTCGAACTGTGGCTGGAGCGCGGTAAAGGCCTCGTTCTCCTTGGTGCAGCCGGAGGTGTCGTCGCGCGGGTAGAAGAACAGCACCACGGGCGCGCCCTTGAGTGCGGATAGGCTCACCTCTCCCGCGGTCGAGGGCAGGGTGAAGTCGGGGGCGGTGGCAAGCGGTGTGTCGGACATGGGTGTCTCCTTGTTTCGGATGGCGTATGCTGTGCATGAGCTACGCCAAGACAGTAAGGCATCGGACGCGGGCTTCCAGTGAGCAGGCAACAGCGCATGCGGAAAAACCAAGAGCCAGGCGACCGGCCCCCACGCCGGCGGCGTCGGCGCGGGCGGATCGTCGGCGCGCTATTGTTCGTGCTGATCGCCGCGGCGGCGGGCGCGGCGGTCTGGATGGTGGGCCGCCCGGTCGAGGCACCGGCCTGGGTGCGCGAACGCATCGAGGCGCGCATCGCCCAGGCGCTGCCCGGCATCAGTGTCGATTTCGGCAGTGTCAGCCTGCTGGTGCAGCCCAGCGGACTGGCCCGGGTCATCCTGTGGGACGTCGACATCCGCAACCGGCTGGGAAATCCGATCGCGCAGCTGTCGGACATCGAGGCCGGGATTTCGCCCACCGCCCTGCTCAGCGGCGAGATCGTCCTGCGCGAGGCGCAGGTTTCGGGCGCCTTCGTGACCCTGCGCCGCGACCCGCAGGGCAAGATCGGGCTCGCGCTGGGCGATGCCTTTGCCGAGGCCACCGAGACGCCCGACCTGGGCCAGATCCTGGAACGCATCGACGCGCTGCTGCTGGACCCGCGCCTCTCCGGGCTCGAGGTGTTCGAGGCTGACGCCCTGACCCTGCGCTACGAGGACCAGCGCGCGCGGCGCGGCTGGACGGCGGATGGCGGCCGCCTGCGCATCGCCCGCGCCGACGGGGTGCTGACGCTGACCGGCGACGTGGCGCTGCTGGCCGGGGGCGACGGGGTCGCCACGGTCGAGATCGAGGCGCAGAGCCCGATCGGCGCCCGCAGCATCGACTTTGGCATCCTGCTCGACGGGCTCGCCTCGCGCGATATCGCCACGCAGAGCCCGGCGCTGGCCTGGCTGCATGACCTGGATGCGCCGATCTCGGGCACTTTGCGCTCTGGCGTTGACACGGATGGCGCGCTGAAGCCGCTGGAGGCGACGCTGCAGATCGGCAAGGGCGTCCTGCAACCCACGCGGGCGACGCGCGCGCTGCCCTTTGACGCCGCCGAGACGCAGTTTTCCTATTCCCCCGAGGCGGGCCTGCTGCGCTTTGACCGCATCCGCCTTGTCTCGCCTCTGGCGACGCTGACGGCGGTGGGCACCGCCCGGCTGGACGGGATCGAGACGGGCTGGCCCGAGGGGCTGACCGGGCAGTTCTCGCTGTCCGGTCTTTCGCTGGCCAAGGGGGCGCTGCTGGACCGGCCGGTCGCGGTGTCGGGCGCCGAGATGGCGTTCAAGCTGCTGCTGGACCCCTTCCGGATGACGCTGGGCGAGCTGCGGGTCACCGACCCGGCCTATCCGCTGCGCGTGTCGGGCGCCGTCGCCGCGCAGGACAACGGCTGGCGGCTGGCGCTGGATGCCCATGCCGCGCGCACCGATCCGCAGCAGGTCATGGGATTCTGGCCCGAGGGCATGTTTCCCGGCGTGCGCCTGTGGATCACCAACAACGTCCAGAGCGGGCAGCTGGAAGACATCCATTATGCCCTGCGCCTCGATCCGGGCGCAGACCAGCCGCGCAATTTCCTCGACTTCGCCTTTTCCGACGGGGTTGCCACCTACAACCCCAGGCTGCCCGGCCTGACCGGGGCAGCGGGGCGCATCACCATCTATGACGGGCGGCTGGGGCTGCGGCTGGATGCCGGAGAGATCGACGCCGGTGGCGGGCCGATCGATGTCGCGGACTCCGAGTTCGTGATCGCGGACCTCAAGGCCAAGCCGGTCGTCGGCGAGATCCGTCTGCAGGCGGCGGGCAGCGTGACCGCGGCGCTGCACTACCTCAACAACGACGCCTGGCGGGTGGTCGAAAAGGCCGAGCGCACCGTCGACGTGGCGACCGGCACGACGCGGGTGTCGGGGCGGATCACCGTGCCCTTCATGGCGGGGCTGACGCTGCCGCAGGTGGGGCTGGACCTGGCCGGGGTGCTGACCGGCGTGGACGCGCCCGCCGCGATCCCGGGCAAGCCGCTGACCGCCGACCGGCTGGACCTGCGGCTGACCAACGAGGCGGTGTCGATCGAAGGCGCGGTACTGGTGCAGGGGGTGCCCGCCACGGGGCGCTGGGAACGACCCTTGCAGGGCTCGGGCGGCACGGTCGCGGCGCGGGTCACGCTGTCGCCGGACACGCTGGCCGCGCTGGGCATCGGCCTGCCGCAGGGCATGCTGCGCGGCAGCGGCACTGGCGACTTGCGGATCGACCTGCCGCGCGGCGCAGCGGCGCGCTTTGCCCTGTCCAGCGACCTGGGCGGGATGGGCCTGTCGGTCCCGGCGCTGGGCTGGGACATGGCGCCCGGCACGCGCGGGCGCTTCGACATCGCGGGCACGCTGGGCACGGTGCCGGTGATCGACCGCCTGACGCTGTCGGGCGGCGGGCTGGAGGCGGACGGGCGCATCCTGCTGGACGGGGCGGGGCGCTTTGACAGGCTGGAGCTGACGCGGCTGACGGTGGGCGACTGGCTGGATGTCAGTGGCCGCTTGCTGAACCGCGGCGCCCAGGCCTCGCCGGCCATCGAGGTCGACGCCGGACGCGTGGACATGCGCAGCGCGCCCTTTACCGCGTCCTCGGGCACGGCGGGGACGGATCCGGGGACTGGCGGCGGCGCGCCGCTGACGCTGGCGCTGGACAGCCTGCGGCTGACCGACGCCATCGTGCTGGAACGCTTTCGCGGCAGCTTTGACACCGTGCGCGGGCTGAACGGCAGGTTCGAGGCCAGGCTGGGCGGGCGGACTCCGGTCAAGGGCCGTGCCGTGCCGCAGCAGACCGGCACCGCCTTCCGCATCACCGGCGAGGATGCCGGCGACGTGTTGCGTGCGGCGGGCCTGCTCAAGACCGTGCGCAACGGCACCTTCCGGCTGGACATCGCGCCGGTCCAGGGACAACCGGGCAGCTGGGACGGGCTGATGCAGATCGAGGGCGCGCGGCTGCGCGAGGCGCCCGGCATCGCGGCGCTGCTGGACGCGGTCAGCATTGTCGGCCTGATCGACCAGCTGAACGGGCCGGGGATCTTCTTTTCCGAGGTCGAGGCGCGGTTTCGCCTGACGCCAAACCGCATCGTGGTCAGCCGGTCCAGCGCGGTCGGCCCGTCGATGGGGATCTCGATGGACGGCTACTATGACCTGACCACCGGGCAGATGGACATGCAGGGCGTGCTGTCGCCGATCTACATCGTCAACGGCATCGGGCGGCTCATTTCGCGGCAGGGCGAAGGGCTGATCGGCTTCAACTTCAACCTGCGCGGACCGGTTGACAATCCGCGCGTCTCGGTCAATCCGCTGTCGGTCTTCACGCCGGGGATGTTCCGTGACATCTTTCGGCGACCGCCGCCGGAACTGTCACAATAATCCCAACGGGTTGACCGATGAAGCTGAGTGATTTCGATTTCGATCTGCCGGACCGGCTGATCGCCACCCGCCCGGCGCGCCCGCGCACCTCGGCCCGGCTGCTGGTGGCCGAGGGCGACGGGATCACCGATGCCCATGTTTACGATCTGCCGCGCTGGCTGCGCCCCGGCGACCGGCTGATCCTCAACGATACCAAGGTGATACCGGCACGTCTTCAGGGCGTGCGACGGCGCGCCTCGGACGCGGGCGAGACCGAGGCGCGGATCGAGGTGACGCTGCTGGAGCCGCGCGCCGACGGTCTTTGGGCGGCGCTGCTGAAACCGCTGAAGAAGGTGCGCGATGGCGAGGAAATCCGATTTTCCAGTGAGTTGAGTGCCACTGTTGAGGCGCGCGAAGAGGGGCAGGGGCTGCTGCGCTTCAACCTGTCCGGCGAGGATTTCGACGCCGCGCTGAACGCGGCGGGGGCGATGCCGCTGCCGCCCTACATCGCCGCGAAACGCGCCGCGGACGCGCAGGACCGCACCGACTACCAGACCGTCTGGGCGCGCGCCTCGGGGGCGGTGGCGGCGCCGACCGCCTCGCTGCACTTCGACGAGGCGCTGCTGGCCACGCTGGCGGCGCAGGGCATCGGCTTTACCCATGTCACGCTGCACGTCGGCGCGGGCACCTTCCTGCCGGTCAAGGTCGAGGACGTGACCACCCACCGGATGCACGGCGAATGGGGCGAGGTCACCGAAGCGGCCGCCGCCAAGATCGCCGCCACCCGCGCGGCGGGCGGGCGGATCATTCCCGTCGGCACCACCGCGCTGCGCCTGATCGAGACGGCGGCACGGGCCAGCGGCCGGATCGCGCCATTTCGCGGCGTGACCGACATCTTCATCTACCCCGGCTTCCGCTTCAACGTGACCGACGCGCTGATGACCAATTTCCACCTGCCGAAATCGACGCTGATGATGCTGGTCTCGGCGCTGATGGGACCAGAGCGCATCCGGCAGATCTATGCCCACGCCGTCGCCTCCGAGTACCGCTTTTTCTCTTACGGCGACGCCTCGCTGCTGATCCCCGGCGACTGACCGCGCGCCATACGCGGCTTTCTGCCACCGCCCGGACAAGCCTGGTTTCGCAGCGACGCAAAATCGTGCAGGGCGTCGCCAACGGCCACGCGGGGCCGGCCCGCGTCCCGCATCAAGGCCAGAACGAAAGGACCACCCCTTGCTGATCGTGATGAAGAATTCCTGGGCGCTGCTGCTGGGCATGCTGCTGCTGATGATCGGCAACGGGCTCCAGGGCTCGCTGCTGGGTGTGCGCGGGGCGGACGCGGGCTTTTCCGCGGGGACCATGTCCATCGTGATGTCGGGCTATTTCGCGGGCTTCCTTTTGGCCTCGCGCACCGTGCCCGGCATGATCCGCCGGGTCGGCCATGTCCGCGTCTTCGCCGCACTGGGCTCATTCGTGTCGGCGGTGCTGATCCTGTTTCCGGCGGTGCAGGACCCGATCGCCTGGACCTTTGGGCGGGTCATCATCGGATTCTGCTTCTGCGGCGTCTACGTGACGGCGGAAAGCTGGCTGAACAACGCCTCCACCAACGAGACGCGCGGCCAGACGCTGTCGGCCTACATGATCGTTCAGATGATCGGCATCATCATCAGCCAGGCGCTGCTCCTGGTGCCCGATGCCAGCGGGTTCCTGCTGTTCGTGATCCCCTCGGTGCTGGTGTCCATCGCCTTTGCGCCGATCCTGCTGTCGGTGCAGCCGACACCGGCCTTCGAAAGCTCCAAGCCGATGAGCCTGCGCCGCCTCTACGGCGTCTCGCCGCTGGGCATGGTCGGCATGTTCCTGCTGGGCGGCGTGTTCGCCGCACAGTTCGGCATGTCGGCCGTCTACGGCACCGAGGCCGGGCTGACGCTGAACCAGCTCTCGATGTTCGTGGCGTCGTTCTACGTGGGGGCGCTGGTGCTGCAATACCCGCTGGGATGGATGTCGGACCGGATGGACCGGCGCTGGCTGATCATGCTGGTGGCGGCAGCCGGAGCGGTGGCGGCGGCGGTCGCGGCGCTGTCCGGTGGCCGGTTCGAGGTGCTGGTCGCCGCGGCCTTCCTGATCGGGGGCAGCTCCAACCCGCTGTATTCGTTGCTGATCGCCTACACCAACGATTTCCTCAAGCCCGAGGAAATGGCCGGATCCTCGGCCGGGATGCTGTTCGTCAACGGTCTGGGCGCCATCGCCGGGCCGCTGGTGATCGGCTGGGTGATGGAACGGGCGGGGCCCAGCGGCTATTTCGTGCTGATCGCCGGGCTGCTGGCGGCGACCTCGGTCTACGCGCTGTACCGGATGACGCAGCGCGCCGCGCCGAGGGTCGAGGACACCGGCGCCTACGCCCCGGTTCTGCCGTCTTCGACGCCGGTGGCGATGAAAGCCGCCCAGGATTACGCCATCGAACAGGCACATGACGAGGACGGCCCACGCGCGGCCTGACCGGAAATGTCAGAACCTGTCAGAAAACGTGATTAGGAATATAGGTTTATCTTCCGCAATAATCTTTCGTGGGAGATCAATGCACGGGTGACAAAGGAGAAGAGCATGTCAACACCCGAAGAAATCCTCGGCTTCTGGCTGGACGAGGTCGGCCCGGACGGCTGGTATGCAGGGGGTGAGGCGCTGGATCAGCAGATCCGCGACCGGTTTTCAAAGGCCTGGGATGGGCTGATGCAGGGGCGCTATGGCCTCTGGCTGACCTATCCCACGGGCGCGCTGGCCTACATCGTGCTGGCGGACCAGTTTCCGCGCAACATGTTCCGCGACGATCCGCGCGCCTTTGCCTCGGACGAGGTGGCGCGCGCCGCCGCCAAGCAGGCCATTCACCGCGGCTGGGATCTGAAGATCGACGCCCCGGCGCGGCAGTTCTTCTACATGCCGCTGATGCATTCGGAGAACCTCTGCGACCAGGACCGCTGCGTGCGGCTGTTCAAGGAGCGGATGCCCGAGTCCGAGAACAACCTGCTGCACGCCCGCGTCCACCGCGAGGTGATCCGCGATTTCGGCCGCTTCCCGTATCGCAACGGTCCGCTGTCGCGCAAGACGACGGCGGCAGAGCGGGACTTCATGACCAACGGCGGCTACGGCGCCACGCTGCGGCGGCTCCAGCAGGCCATCCCGGCCTGACGCGCGTGTCTTTCAGCCGGCGCGCGGCGGCGATTGCCCCGCGCGCCGTGCTCGGCTAGCCTCGGGGCCGGACAGGGCTGGAGGTTGGGAATGGCCGCGAAATCCTTTGACATGGTGGTGATCGGGGCGGGCCCCGGCGGCTACGTCGCGGCGATCCGCGGCGCGCAGCTGGGCCTCAAGGTGGCCGTGGTCGAACGCGAGCACATGGGCGGCATCTGCCTCAACTGGGGCTGCATCCCGACCAAGGCGATGCTGCGCTCGGCCGAGGTCTTTCACCTCATGCAGCGCGCGAAGGAATTCGGCCTCAGCGCCGACAGGATCGGCTATGACCTCGACGCGGTGGTCAAACGCTCGCGCGGGGTGGCCAAACAGCTCAACTCCGGCGTCGGCCACCTGCTGAAAAAGAACAATGTGACGGCGCTCATGGGTACCGCCCGGCTGGACGGGCCGGGGCGCGTGCATGTGACCACCGACACCGGCGAAGAGGTGCTGGAGGCGGCCAACATCGTGCTGGCCACCGGCGCGCGGGCGCGCGAACTGCCGGGGTTGGAGGCGGATGGAAAACGTGTCTGGACCTACAAGCACGCGCTGGTCCCGCCGCACATGCCGAAAAAGCTGCTGGTCATCGGATCGGGCGCGATCGGCATCGAATTCGCCAGCTTTTACAACACGCTGGGCGCCGAAGTGACGGTGATCGAGGTGATGGACCGCATCCTGCCCGTCGAGGACGAGGAAATCGCCGCCTTCGCGCGCAAGCAGTTCCAGAAGCAGGGCATGACGATCCTCGAAGGGGCGATGGTGAAAAAGCTCGACCGCGGCCGCGATAACGTGGTGGCGCATGTCGAAAAGGCCGGTGAGACCACGCAGCTCACCGTCGATACGGTGATCTCGGCCGTGGGCATCGTCGGCAATACCGAGGGGCTGGGGCTTGAAAAGCTGGGCGTGACGGTCGAAAGGACGCATGTCGTGACCGACCCGATGTGCCGCACCGGGGTGCCGGGGGTCTACGCCATCGGCGACCTCGCCGGCGCGCCCTGGCTGGCGCACAAGGCCAGCCACGAAGGCGTCATGGTGGCCGAGCTGATCGCCGGCGGGCATCCGCACGCCGTCGACCCCGGCAGCATCGCCGGCTGCACCTACTGCCAGCCGCAGATCGCCAGCGTCGGCCTGACCGAGGCCAAGGCCCGCGCGCAGGGCTTTGACATCAAGGTCGGCCGCTTCCCCTTTATCGGCAACGGCAAGGCCATCGCCCTGGGCGAGCCGGAGGGCCTGGTCAAGACGGTGTTCGACGCCAGGACCGGCGCGCTGCTGGGCGCGCATATGGTGGGGGCGGAGGTCACCGAGCTGATCCAGGGCTACGTGGTCGGCCGCCAACTGGAAACCACCGAGGCGGATCTGATGCAAACGGTCTTCCCGCATCCGACGCTGAGCGAGATGATGCACGAGTCGGTGCTGGATGCCTGGGGGCGGGCCATCCATTTCTGAGCGCGCGCCGCAAACTGAAAAGGACAGCCAGATGCCGGACCGGATGACAGTGCCCTCGACAACCTCGGTCGCGGACTTCCTCGCCGGGGTCCAGCCGGATCAGCGCCGCGAGGACGCCCTGCGGCTCGACGCGCTGTTCCGCGAGGTGACCGGCTGGCAGCCGGTGCTCTGGGGCAGCTCCATCGTCGGCTACGGCCGCTACGCCTACACCTATGCCAGCGGCCATTCCGGGCAGAGCCTGGCCACCGGCTTTGCCCCGCGCAAGGCCAACACGGTGGTCTACATCATGCCCGGCTACGCCGATTTCGGCGTTATCCTGTCACGGCTCGGGCCGCACCGGCTGGGCAAGTCCTGCCTCTACCTGGGCGCGCTCTCGAAGGTGGACCTGGATGCGCTGGCCGAGCTGATCCGCGCCGGTCTGGCCGACCTCGCCCGCCACTGGCCGATCACGGCGGACTGAG
This sequence comes from Antarctobacter aquimaris, assembly GCF_900184945.1. GTDB lineage: Bacteria > Pseudomonadota > Alphaproteobacteria > Rhodobacterales > Rhodobacteraceae > Maliponia > Maliponia aquimaris. Next base: position 64,489 of record NZ_FXYF01000019.1, read on the forward strand.
GGCCGCACCTTCCAGCTTCTTTGGTTTGAAAAATACCTCGGGGTCCGGGGCAGCGCCCCGGTCCGACCTGTCCACTGGACACCACGACGGTGTCAGAGCGCCTCGTTGTCGGATCCCGGGGCGATTGCCTGCGGCACCGCCTCGCCGCGCTTCCTGGCGTCCAGCGCCCGCTGCACGTGCTCGTTCAGGAAGGTCCGCGCGCGCCGCTCGGCCAGGCGGATGCGGACGGCGGCGCGAAAGATCTCCTCGGACGAGGGCGACGAGGCGCCCAGCACCTTGGCGACCTGCTCGGCCAGGTTCTCGTCACCCAGCGCGTCCATCGCCTTGATGGTGTCGCGGGCAAGCTTGTCGGCCAGGTCCTCGACAACGGACATGGAATCCTCCGTCCTGTCTAGCGCGTGTTCTCGGTGAGGCGCCGTTTCACATAGGTGGTGACGCTGCCGATCAGGGTGTCCATGTGCGGCTCTTCAAAGAAGTGGCCCGAGCCGTCGACCTCCTGGTGGGTGATCTGGATGCCGCGCTGCTCATGCAGCTTGGACACCAGCGCGCGGGTGTCGGCGGGCGGCGCGACACGGTCGTTGGTGCCGTTGATGATCAGCCCCGACGACGGGCAGGGCGCCAGAAAGCTGAAGTCATACATGTTGGCCGGTGGCGAGACCGAGACAAAGCCGGTGATCTCGGGGCGGCGCATGAGCAGCTGCATGCCGATCCAGGCGCCAAAGGAGAACCCGGCGACCCAGCAATGCTTCGAGTTCTGGTTCATCGACTGCAGGTAGTCGAGCGCCGATGCGGCATCTGACAGTTCGCCCACGCCCTGGTCGTACTCGCCCTGGCTGCGCCCGACGCCGCGGAAATTGAACCGCAGCACGGTGAAACCCATGTTGTAGAACGCGTAGTGCAGGTTGTAGACGACCTTGTTGTTCATCGTCCCGCCGAACTGCGGATGCGGATGCAACACGATGGCAATCGGCGCATCGCGGTCCTTCTGCGGGTGGTAGCGGCCTTCGAGGCGGCCTTCGGGTCCGGGAAATATGACCTCGGGCATGGGGCGGTTCAGCTCCTTGATAAGCGTCTGGCGGGCGACCGAGGTGGGCGCCGGGGCATTCTTGACCAAAACACGCAACTAATTTAGAAGAGTTCTAAACCAGCGCGGGCCGGGCCTGGGCTGGATTGCAGATAGGCAATCGCGCGGACAAGGTCAATTGCCGCGGCAAACGGGGGCATGGCGCCGTGAAACTGAGCACCAAGGGACGATACGCGATGGTGGCCCTGGCAGACATCGCCTTGCAGCCCGCCGGCGACTTGGTGACGCTGGGCGACATCGCGCGGCGGCAGGACGTGTCCTTGCCCTATCTCGAGCAGTTGTTCGTCAAGCTGCGCCGCGCCGGGCTGGTCGAGTCGGTGCGCGGGCCGGGGGGCGGCTATCGCCTGTCGCGCCCGGCCTCCGAGATCCGCGTCGTCGAGGTGCTGGCCGCGGTCGACGAGACGGTGGACGCGATGCACGTGGGCGCGGGGGCCTCAGGCGCGGTGTCGGGCAGCCGGGCGCAATCGCTGACCAACCGGCTGTGGCAGAGCCTGTCGGCACAGGTCTATGTGTTTCTGCACCAGACGCGGCTGTCGGACGTGGTGCAGAACACGCTGGCGCCATGCCCGGCGGTGCCTTCGCTGTTTGCGGTGGTCGACGATGACCGCTGAACGGTGCGCTATCGGGACCGTCGAGGGGGGTCTGCCCCCCTGCGCTGACGCGCATTCCCCCCGGGATATTTTTGGCCAGAAGACGCCCGGGGCTGTGTGATGACCCGCGTCTACCTGGATCACAACGCCACGACGCCGCTGCGGCCCGAGGCGAAGGCGGCGATGCTGGCGGCGATGGAGGTGGTGGGCAACCCTTCCTCCGTCCATGCCGAGGGGCGCGCGGCCAAGGGTGTGGTCGAGGCGGCGCGGGCGCAGGTGGCGGCTTTGGTCGGTTGTCTGCCCTCGCAGGTGGTGTTCACCGGGTCGGCCACCGAGGCGGCGGCGCTGGCGGTGGCGCAGGCGCCGCGGCATGGCGGGGTCTTTGCCGCGCTGCCGACGGAACATGACTGCCTGCGGGCCTGGAGCACGGATGTGGAGGGCGCGGGGTTGCTGGCGATCTCCGCGGCCAACAGCGAGACAGGGGTGATGCGGCCGGACGGGCGGGTGGCGGGCAACCGGGACGGGCAGGCGGTGGTCTGCGACATCACCCAGATGGCGGGCAAGGTGCCGGTGACTTACGGTGCGGCGCGGCCGTCCTACATGATCCTGTCGGCGCACAAGCTGGGCGGACCGAAGGGCGTTGGCGCGCTGGTCAATCTGACGCGGGACGATCCCCTGCCGATCCTGCGCGGCGGCGGGCAGGAGATGGGGCGCCGGTCGGGGACGGAAAATGTCATTGGAATCGCGGGCTTCGGCGCCGCGGCTGAGGCGGCCCGGCGGGATGTGGCGGCCGGTAAATGGGCGCGGGTCGAAAAACTTAGAAACATTCTAGAAGAATCTCTTGAGGCCGCCGCCGACATGACTATTTTTGTCGGGAAAGATGGACCGCGCCTGCCGAATACCTCCTGCATCGCGACGCCCGGCTGGAAGGGCGAAACGCAGGTGATGCAGATGGACCTGGCGGGTTTTGCCATCAGCGCAGGCTCGGCCTGTTCCAGCGGCAAGGTCCGCAAGAGCCGTGTGCTGGAGGCGATGGGTTATGACGACGAGACCGCGGGCGGCGCCATACGGGTGAGCCTGGGTCTGGAGACGACAGAAGAGGATGTGTCGCGGTTCTGCGCGGCCTGGATCGAGAAATACAAGCGGTTCCGCGCGCGGGCCGCATGACAGAGAGGAAACCCGATGGCGGCTTTCGATAATGTGACGGTCAAGGAAGGCGTGGACCAGGAGACGGTGGATGCCGTCGCTTCCGTGGGCACCTACAAGCACGGCTGGAACACCGACATCGAGATGGAATACGCGCCGAAGGGGCTGACCCCCGACATCGTGCGCCTGATCTCGGAAAAGAACGAAGAGCCGTCGTGGATGACCGACTGGCGGCTGCAGGCCTATGAGCGCTGGTTGCAGAAGAAAGAGCCCAAGTGGGCGATGGTCGATTACCCCGAGATCGACTTTCAGAACCAGTATTACTACGCCCGCCCCAAGAGCATGGCGGAAAAGCCCAAGTCGCTGGATGACGTGGACCCCAAGCTGCTGGAGACCTACGCCAAGCTGGGCATCCCGCTGAAGGAGCAGATGATCCTCGCGGGCGTCGAGGGCGCCGAGAGCGCGCCTGCCGAGGGCCGCAAGGTGGCCGTGGACGCGGTGTTCGATTCCGTGTCCGTGGGCACCACCTTCCAGGCGGAGCTGAAGAAGGCCGGGGTGATCTTCTGCTCGATCTCCGAGGCGATCCGCGAACATCCCGATCTGGTCAGGAAGTACCTCGGGACGGTCGTGCCGGTCAGCGACAACTTTTACGCCACGCTGAACAGCGCCGTCTTCTCGGACGGGTCGTTTGTCTACGTGCCGCCGGGCGTGCGCTGCCCGATGGAGCTGTCGACCTATTTCCGCATCAATGCCGAGAACACCGGCCAGTTCGAGCGGACGCTGATCATCGCCGACAAGGGGTCGTATGTCTCCTACCTCGAAGGCTGCACGGCGCCCAAGCGGGACACCGCGCAGTTGCACGCCGCCGTGGTCGAGATCATCATCGAGGAAGACGCCGAGGTGAAATACTCCACGGTGCAGAACTGGTATCCCGGCGACGAGAACGGCAAGGGCGGCATCTACAACTTTGTTACCAAGCGCGCGGACTGCCGCGGCGCGCGGTCCAAGGTGATGTGGACCCAGGTCGAAACCGGCTCTGCCGTGACCTGGAAATACCCGTCCTGCATCCTGCGCGGCGACGACAGCCAGGGCGAGTTCTATTCCATCGCCATCGCCAACAACCACCAGCAGGCCGACACCGGCACAAAGATGGTGCACCTGGGCAAAAACACCAAGTCGCGCATCGTTTCCAAGGGGATCAGCGCGGGCGTGGCGCAGAACACCTATCGCGGCCTGGTGTCGATGCACCCGAAGGCCAAGAACTCGCGCAACTACACCCAGTGCGACAGCCTGCTGATCGGCGACAAATGCGGGGCGCACACCGTCCCCTACATCGAGGTCAAGAACAACAGCAGCCGCTGCGAACACGAGGCGACCACCTCCAAGGTGGACGACGACCAGCTGTTCTACTGCCGCCAGCGCGGCATGGACGAGGAAGAGGCCGTGGCCCTGGTGGTCAACGGGTTCTGCCGCGAGGTGCTGCAGGCGCTGCCGATGGAGTTCGCCATGGAGGCGCAGCAGCTGGTGGCGATCTCGCTCGAAGGCTCGGTCGGCTGAGGTCAGGCGGCGCAGGAACGGGGTGTCTGGTGCATCATGGGGCTGACATATCACCACTGGCTTCCGGTGGTCATGCTGATCCTGTCGAATGTCTTCATGACCTTCGCCTGGTACGGGCACCTGAAGTTCCCCATGGCGCCGCTCACCGTGGTGATCCTTGCCAGCTGGGGCATCGCGCTGATCGAGTACTGTTTCGCTGTTCCGGCCAACCGGATGGGGCACACGGTCTACTCGGCCGCGCAGCTCAAGACCATCCAGGAGGTCGTGACGCTGAGCGTCTTCGTGGTGTTCTCTACGGTCTACCTGAAGGAGGGTGTCAGCCTCAACACGCTAATCGGCTTTGGCTTTATCGCGTTGGGGGCGGGGTTCGTGTTTCGCGGCTAGCGATAGGGGCCGCGGCATGACCGGGCGTCCCTGGAGCGTGCGGCTGGTGCTGACGGCGATGGTGCTGTCGCTGCTGACCAGCGGCGTGGGCTGGATCGAGCCGGCGCTGGCGGCGGGGCCGCGGTTCGATCCGCCGCTGCTGCCGGGGCTGGAGATCCGGCGCGCGCTCGAGGTGCAGGCCTGCCTGAACCCGGTCTTCGTCGCGCGTCCGTGTTTCTGGACGATGTGGTAGGGCGCAGGCATGGACCGCAAGGCTGTCATTGCCGCCACGCTTAGGGGGCTGTTCTGCATGGGTTTTTCCGGGCTGGTCGGCTGGCTGACAACGGCGCTGTCAATGGGCGCGCGGGTGCTTGTGTCCTTTGTCTCGGCCTTCTGCGGAAGCCTGTTCGCGCGTTTTGTCCTGAAAGGGGACGGGAGATGAAACCGGTGGTCAATATCCACGAGAGGGCGGCAATCAGCGCCCCCGGCAAGGATTTCCGGAACGCGCACCCGGGAGTTATCGACCGCGCCGACGACACGCCGGATGACTGGGAGGGCGCGCTGTGACCCCCTGGCAGAAGAAAGGTCAGACGATGATCATCACCACCACCCCCGGCATCGAGGGCCGCCGCATCACCGCCTACAAGGGCATCGTGGTGGGTGAGGCGATCCTGGGCGCAAACGTGTTCCGCGACATCTTTGCCGGGATCACCGACATCATCGGTGGCCGGTCGGGCGCCTACGAGGCAAGCCTGGCCGAAGCGCGCGAAACCGCGCTGCGCGAGCTGGAAGAACGCGCCCGCGCGCTCGGCGGTACGGCCGTTGTGGGCGTCGACCTGGATTACGAAGTCATCAACAACATGCTGATGGTCTCGGCCTCGGGCACCGCCGTGGTGCTGGACTGAGACTGTCGCCGCCCTCGGGCGCAACTGGATAGGAAGAGGAAAAGAAATGCTGGAAATCAAGAACCTGCACGTCGAACTTGAAGAAGAGGGCAAGCCGATCCTGAAGGGCGTCGACCTGACCGTCGAGGCCGGCAAGGTGCATGCCATCATGGGGCCCAACGGCTCGGGCAAGTCGACGCTGTCCTATGTCCTGTCGGGGCGTGACGGCTACAAGGTGACCGAGGGGTCTGCCACCCTGCTGGGCGAGGACCTGCTGGAGATGGAAGTGGAAGACCGCGCCGCCGCCGGCCTGTTCCTGGCGTTCCAGTACCCGGTCGAGATCCCCGGCGTGGGCAACATGACCTTTCTGCGGACGGCGGTGAACGCGCAGCGCAAGGCGCGCGGCGAAGAGGAAATGTCGGCCGCCGACTTCCTCAAGCTGATCCGCGCCAAGGCCAAGGAGTTGCAGATCGACGCCGACATGCTGAAGCGCCCGGTCAACGTGGGCTTTTCCGGCGGTGAGAAAAAGCGCAACGAAATCCTGCAGATGGCCATGCTGGAGCCGAAGATGTGCATCCTGGACGAGACCGACTCGGGCCTCGACGTGGACGCGATGAAGCTGGTCGCCGACGGCGTGAACAAGCTGCGCGACGCGGGCCGCGGGTTTCTTGTGATCACGCACTACCAGCGGCTGCTGGACCACATCAAGCCGGACGTGGTGCACATCATGGCGGGCGGCCGCATCGTCAAGACGGGCGGCCCGGAACTGGCGCTGGAAGTCGAGAACAACGGCTATGCAGACATCCTGACGGAGGTGGCGTGATGGCCCTGCCGCAAGCAAGACAGGACGCGACCGAGGCGCGCCTGGCCGCGCTGAGCCTGCCCCAGGGCGGCTGGACCGAGCCGGCCCGCCGCGACGCGCTGGCGCGGCTGCGGGCCATGGGGCTGCCGACCGCACGGGACGAGTACTGGAAATACACCCGTCCCGACACGCTGATCGCGGCCGAGCCGCCCGCCGCCGCCGCGCTGGAGAGCGACGAGACCCCGATCTTTGACACGCAGGATCGGCTGAAGATCGTCTTTGTCGATGGCGTGTTCTCGGCCGAGGAGTCCGACGACCTGAGCCTTGAGGGGGTCCGCATCGACCGCCTGGCAGAGAGCAGGGATATCCATTGGGCCAAGGACTTGTACGGCGTTCTTGAGACGCGCGGCCAGACCCCGGTGGCGCGCCCGCTGGCGGCGCTGAACACCGGCTTTGCCACGGACGGCCTGCTGATCCACGTCACCGGCAAGCCCGCGAAGGCGATCAACCTGGTCTACCGTCACGAGTCGGAGACCTCGGACGCGATCCTGCACCACGTCGTCAAGGTCGACGCCGGGGCCGAGGCCACGATCCTGGAAAACGGCCCCGGCGCCGCGCGCTTCAATACCTGCATGGAGGTCGAGGTCGCCGACGGCGGCACGCTGCACCATGTCCGCGCGCAGGGCCGCGATCACGACCGCCGCGCCGCGACGCATGTCTTTGCCCGGCTGGGCGCGGAAAGCACCTTCAAGAGCTTTACCCTGACGGTGAACGGCGTGCTGACCCGCAACGAGGTGGTGATCGAGTTCACCGGCGACGACGCGGTGGCGCATGTCGCCGGGGCCTGCATGGGCGATGGTGCGTTCCACCACGACGATACGGTCTTTGTCACCCACGACGCGGTGAACTGCGAAAGCCGGCAGGTGTTCAAGAAGGTGCTGCGCAACGGCGCGGTGGGCGTCTTTCAGGGCAAGATCCTGGTGAAACCCGGCGCGCAGAAGACCGACGGCTACCAGATCAGCCAGTCGCTGCTGCTGGACGAGGACAGCCAGTTCCTGGCCAAGCCGGAACTGGAGATCTACGCCGATGACGTGGCCTGTTCGCATGGCTCGACCTCGGGCGGGATCGACGAGGACAGCCTGTTCTACCTGCGTGCGCGCGGCGTGCCGCGTGGCGCGGCCGAGGACATGATGACCATCGCCTTCATCGCCGAGGCGGTGCAGGAGATCGAGCATCAGGCCATTCAGGAGGACCTGGTGAGCCGGGTCGAAGCCTGGCTCGCGCGGCGGCGCGGCTGAGCCGTGCCGGTCACCACGGATATCCTGGCCAGCTACCGCCGGCCAAGCGCTGTGCTGCGCGGGCATCTCGCCCGCGCGGCCAGCGAACCGCGCGCGCTCGCCTGGCTCATGGGTGCCTGCGGCGTGATGTTCGTGGCGCAATGGCCCCGGCTGGCCCGGCAGACGCATCTTGACGGCACCGAGATGGAGCCGGCGATGGGCGGCGCGCTGCTGGGCACGCTGATCTTCCTGCCGCTGGTGTTCTACGTCGTGGCCGGGCTGAGCCAGCTTGTGCTGCGCCTCTTCGGCGGCGCGGTCACCGGATACGAGGCGCGGGTGGCGCTGTTCTGGGCGCTGCTGGCGGCCTCGCCGCTGGCGCTGCTCAACGGGCTGGTTGCCGGGTTCGTCGGGCCGGGGCCGGAACAGGGCCTGGTCGGGGCGGCCTGGCTGGCGGCCTTCCTGTGGTTCTGGATCACCGGCCTGCGCACGGCGCGCGCCCCGGCCGGCGAGGGCAGGGCGTGACACTGCACGGATATCTCCGCCTTGCGTGGCAGAGCGTGACCGCCCCGCGCGAGGTGGCGGCGCTGCTGCTGTCGATCCGCCCCTCGCGCGAGGCGCTGTGGACGGCATTCGCGCTGGTGGTGGTGCTGAATGCGCTGGTGTTCTCGATCTCGGTCGCCTTGACACCCGGGGCGGCGCCGATGCTGCTGTCCAGCCCGGCCGTCTTCCTGGTGTTGCAGGCGGTGGCGCTGGCGGGCAGCATCCTGGCCTTTACCGGGATCGGCCGGCTGATGGGCGGACGCGGCCACATCGAGGAAATCGCCCTGCTGATGATCTGGATGCAGGGGCTGCGGGTGCTGGTGCAGGCCGTGGTGATCCTGCTGGCGCCGCTGTCGGCGATGCTGGCCGGCGTGGCGATCATGCTGTCCACCGCGCTGGGGGTCTGGATCGCCGTGAACTTCTTGGATGAGGCACATGACCTGGGCGGGCCCTTGCGCGCCTTGGCTGTCTTGGTATTGGGCGTCCTGGCCATGGCTTTCGGGCTGTCGCTGCTCCTGACCCTCGCGGGGGTCTCGCCCGAAGGGATGATGCAAAATGTATGACATAGAGACGATCCGCGCGGATTTCCCGATCCTGTCCCGCAAGGTGAACGGCAAGCCGCTGGTCTACCTGGACAACGGCGCCAGCGCGCAGAAACCGCAGGTGGTGATCGACGCCGTCACGCGCGGCTACGCCGAGGAATACGCCAACGTGCACCGTGGGTTGCACTACCTGTCCAACCTCGCGACCGAGAAATACGAAGGCGTGCGCGAGGTGATCGCGCGCTTCCTTGGCGCGGCCGACCCCGAGGAAATCGTCTACACCACGGGCACGACCATGGGCATCAACCTGGTGTCCTACGGCTGGGCGATGCCCAACCTCCAGCCCGGGGACGAGATCGTGCTGTCGGTGATGGAGCATCACGCCAACATCGTGCCCTGGCATTTCCTGCGCGAACGGCAAGGCGTGGTGCTGAAATGGGTCGACGTGGATTCGACCGGCTACCTGGACCCGCAAAAGGTGATCGACGCCATCGGGCCAAAGACCAGGCTGGTGGCGGTGACGCAGGTGTCGAACGTGCTGGGCACCGTGGTCGACGTCAAGGCGATCTGCGACGGCGCGCGCGCCAAGGGTGTGCCGGTGCTGGTGGACGGCTCGCAGGCGGCGGTGCACATGCCGGTGAACGTGCAGGACATCGGCTGCGATTTCTACGCCATCACGGGGCACAAGCTGTACGGCCCGTCGGGGTCCGGCGCGATCTGGATCTCCAAGGCGCGGATGAAGGAGATGCGCCCCTTCATGGGCGGCGGCGACATGATCCGCGAGGTCCACAAGGACGAGGTGACCTGGAACGACCCGCCGATGATGTTCGAGGCCGGCACGCCCGGCATCGTGCAGCAGATCGGCCTGGGCGTGGCGCTGGAGTACATGATGGGCCTGGGGATGGAGAACATCGCCGCCCACGAGTCGCGGCTGCGCGATTACGCCATGTCGCGGCTGAGTGGGCTGAACTGGATCAGCCTGCAAGGGACGACCCCGGACAAGGCGGCGATCTTTTCCTTTACCATGCAGGGGGCGGGGCACGCGCACGACATCTCGACCATCCTGGACAAGAAGGGGGTCGCGGTGCGGGCCGGGCAGCACTGCGCCGGGCCGTTGATGGACCACATGGGCCTGACGGCCACCTGCCGTGCATCCTGCGGGCTGTACAACACCGAGGGTGAGATCGACGCGCTGGTCGACGCGCTGGAACTGGCGCACGACCTGTTCGGCTGACACGGCTTTCCGGGCAGGGGCCGGCCGGTGATCGACCGGCCGGTCCTTTGTCCGGCGCGCCACGTCAGGAAAGCTGCGCGGCACCGCCCTTGACCCATTGCAGCGGGTCCCTCGAGTCGCTATAGAACCCTCCGACGCACCCGTAGCTCAGCTGGATAGAGCGCTGCCCTCCGAAGGCAGAGGCCAGAGGTTCGAATCCTCTCGGGTGCGCCATAGAAAGGCTCCACGTTATCAGCGACTTAGATCGAAGCGGGAGCCAAGTGAAAACACCCTGAAAAGCAGCTTGTCACACTCTGGTCACACCGAGAGGCAAATTGACATGGCTACACTCAGGAATCACAACGGCAAGTGGCAGGCACAAGTCCGCATCAGTGGACACGCACCGGTCAGCAAGTCATTCACTTCGAAACGGGACGCCCAGCGTTGGGCAAGTCAGGTCGAGAAACAACTGGAGGGCAAAGCGCTTCACGTTGATCTACGAATGCTGGACCGGACAACTATGCGAGACCTACTGGACCGCTACCGAAGAGAAGTGACAGTGCACAAGCGCGGTGCTGCTTCGGAGAATAAGCGCATCGACGGCTTTCTTCGGCAGGGGTGGTCGGACAAGTCGCTCTCGAAGATCACACCAAATGTGTTCAGTCGTTAACGGGATGAACGGCTACCCACCTGCGCGCCTAGGACTTAGTTGGCAAACTCGAAAGCGGGCGTGTTCCTCCGGCCTACTGAGAGCATTCGCGCCCTTAGCGTCGGTTCCAAGTGGAGGGCGGTCTTTAGGCCGCCTTCTTGCTTATGGGGTTTCAAGTAACTTATTGTTAAAAAGGTTATTCCTCCATTGTTGCGTGCGTTTATTGTGGCGAGCACATATCGCTCGGTGCCAAGCCCGCGAGTGCGACTAGGGTCAAGACTCATAGCCAGAACATGACGATGGCCGCGAGGGCGCATGCCGAGAGGAAGACTTTCGGGCACCTGTCGTAGCGGGTTGCGATGCGCCGCCAGTCCTTCAGGCGGGCAAAACTGTTCTCGATCTTG
>NZ_FXYF01000003.1 GCF_900184945.1 Antarctobacter aquimaris
TTCCGGGCCCTGACAGAGACGGTGGCGGGCGCGAGCCGCGACCAGATCCTCGACTTCCAGAAGGGTGTGGACATCATCGTGGTGGCAGGCCTGTCGCCGGGTGTGTTCGAATTCCGCGGCACGGCGGGTTTCGCGCCCTCGGGCAACCCCGAGTTGCGGCTGTTCGAGACGGCGACCGGATCGACAATCGTGCAGTTTGACGCGGACGGAAACGGCACCATCGACGCCGAGATCCGGGTGGCCAATGTCATCGGTCTGACGGCGACGGATTTCGTGCTCTGAGGATTGGCGACACCCGGAAGGCGCTGCGTACGGCCTGTCCGTCGGCGAGACGACCCTTGGTTCCCGGGTCAGGTCGCCTGTTCGAGCCGCTCGATCCGTCCCAGCAGGTTGCTGACGGTCGAGACATGCCATCTTCCACCGCGGCGGGTCCGGATGCCGCGGGCGTTCAGCGCATCGGCCATGGCGCGCAGGGTGGTGTGGCCCTCGGCACGGATCGCCTCGATGACTGGACGCAGGTCCTCTGCGAAATGATCGGCGTTGCGGCAGACAGTCTGCTGCAGCGCCGTGCCGCCCTTGCCAGCCCGCCTGAGGGCGGCTGACCCGTTCGGGTTGCCGAGCTTGACGCCACGCGCCCTGGCGGCCGCCAGCGCCTCTTTGGTGCGTTTCGAGATCGCCTCGCGCTCGGCCTGGGCGACGAGGGCCATGATGCCAACGGTCAGGTCGTTGGCCTCGGGCATGTCGCAGGCGAGGAAGGAGACACCGCTGCCCTGCAGGGTCAGCAGGAAGGCGGCGTTGCGGCTGAGGCGGTCCAGTTTCGCAATGACCAGCGTGGCGCCGGTCAAGCGGGCGAGGTTGAGGGCTTTCTCCAGTTCCGGGCGGTCGTTGCGGCCGCCGGACTCCACCTCGGTGAAGCGGGCCAGGACCTGCGCCGCGCGGGAGGTCGCCAAGGCGTCGATGGCGGTCCGCTGCGCCTCAAGGCCGAGGCCGGAGCGTCCCTGCCGCGCGGTCGAGACGCGCTCGTAGGCGATGATCCTGCTGAGACCCATGTACAAACCTGCGCAACCTTCGTTTGGCAGGTTTGTACATCGGATCAGGGGGTTAGTGTAGTCGGCAGAGGCCTCGCTCAGTCGTCTTTCCCGGGCAGGGTCAGGCGCCTGACGTGCTCGATCGGCGCTTCGGCCGGATCGTCGCCCGGGTTGACGATCGTGCGCCAGACGAAGGTGATCGGCTCGGCCTTCTGGCTCTCGGGAGTCGGCTGGATCCTGGTCCGCGCCACCGGGGTCAGGCCAAGCTCGGACATGAACCGGCCCATGATCTCCAGCTGCTTGTTGGCCACGGTCAGCCAGGGCGATTGCTGGACATAGCCGCTGGGGGCCTTGAGCAGGGCCGGCGTCTCCTTCAGCCGTTCCTCGGCTTCGACCCAGCGCCCATAGGCCTGGCAATAGGCGGCAAGGGCTGCCCGGTCCGCCAGCGTCAGCAGACCCGCCTCGACCATCGGCGTGGCCAGCCGCCGCCACTCCTTGCGCGCCACGTCCGAGAGATGGTCAGGGCAGCGCGGCAGCGCCGAGAGGCGTGTCTTCGCCAGCGTGTGCGGCTTCGGCTTGTGTTTCCTGGCCATCAGCTTTGCCGCACGAAGAGCCGCCGCAGCAGGTAGCTGCGGGCAAAGGAGACGGCGGTGAAGACCAGGCTCAGGGTGACATGCTGCCCGAGCCCTGCCTGCAGACCCACGGCTGTAAAAACCACCAACTGCGTGACGAAGGCCGTGCACCAGCCGACCAGCACATTTGCCATGGCCTCGAGGGCAGACAGGCCGCGTGACTGGCTCATGTCGCCGTCTCCAGCCGGTCCGCCGCGATGTCGACGAAGGTCCGGCCGCCGCCTTCCAGCACCGCCTTCTGGCCCGAATAGGCCTGCCAGCGCATCACGCAGACATCGACGTAGGCCGGATCGAGTTCCATCCCGAGGCAAACCCGCTTGGTGCTCTCGGCGGCGATCAGCGTGGTGCCCGACCCGGCGAACGGCTCGTAGATCGCCTGGCCGGGGCTGGAGTTGTTGAGGATCGGCCGTCGCATGCACTCCACCGGCTTCTGCGTGCCATGCACCGTTGCCGCGTCCTGGTCGCGGTTGGGGATCGTCCAGAGGGTCGATTGTTTGCGGTCGCCCGACCAATGCGCCTTGCCGCGGACGGCGTACCAGGCCGGCTCGTGCTGCCAGTGGAAATGCCCGCGGCTCAGGACAAGGCGTTCCTTGGCCCAGATGATCTGGCTGCGGATTTCGAAGCCGGTTGCGACAAGGCTTTCCGCCACCGTGCTGGCGTGCAGCGCGCCGTGCCAGACATAGGCCACGTCCCCCGGGAACAGTGCCCAGGCCTCGCGCCAGTCGGCCCTATCGTCATTCAGCACCTTGCCGGTGCGCTTCGTTCTGGTGGCGCCGGCCGCGTTGCGCCAGGCCGGGTCGTAGGCGACGCCGTAGGGCGGATCGGTCACCATCAGGTGCGGGCACACGCCGTTCAGCAGGCGGGTCACGGAAGTCGCGTCCGTCGCATCGCCGCAGAGCAGCCGGTGCGGACCGAGGTGCCAGAGATCGCCGGGACGTGAGACCGGGTGCGTCGGCGGTTCCGGCGTCGCCTCCTCGCGGGGATCACCCGCGCCGTGTTCGAACAGCGCATCCAGTTCAGGGCCGTCAAAGCCGAGGTCGCCGAGGTCGATGCCAAGCTCCGACAGATCGCCCAGTTCCAGCGACAGCAACTCCCGGTCCCAGCCCGCATTCTCGGCCAGCCGGTTATCGGCGAGGATGTAGGCGCGTTTCGAGGCCTCGCTGAGATGCGCCAGTTCGATGACCGGCACCCGCTCCAGCCCCAGCTTGCGCGCCGCCAGCACCCGGCCGTGCCCGGCGATGATGCCATTCGCCCCATCCACCAGCACCGGGTTGTTGAAGCCGAACTCCCGGATCGACCCGGCGATCTGCGCCAATTGGACGTCACTGTGGGTGCGCGCATTGCGGGCGTAAGGCACCAGGTCGGCCACCGGCCGCTGCTCGATCGCCCGTGCACCAGCTGCCGCCATCCCGTCGAATTCCTCTGCCGTCCGCTTTGCCATGACCCCCACCGCCTGATTGATCGCGCTTTCGGCGCCTGCCTAGCGGCGAGTGTAGCACAGGGGTTAGGGCATTGTTATTTCGATAGTTTCCGAAAAATCGCGACAAGAAATGAAATCCGCGACCGCCAAGCGCCGAGATCGCCAGCGCGAGAAACCAGCGGGGTAGCGCACAGCCGGGTCGGTTGCATTCATGCGTGACGGATGTGACGGAAGAAAACCAAACTTCTTTCACGCGCGCGCGTATGGGCAAAGTTGGTTTTGATCCGTCACATCCGTCACAGGCATGAATTCACACAACTTATTTCGGAGCGCTTCGAAAGATTGACAGCTCCGGGTTGAGCGGCTTGACTCGCGAAATCCGGGCAAGGGGGGGAGGCCTTGGGACACAATCGGCTACCGCGGCTGCCCGCCACGCGTGCGTGGAAGGACGTGGCGTCCCTCGTGACCTCAGGCGCGCCGTCCGAAGAGGTCGTCGCTGCATCCGCTCGAGCTGCCCAAAAGACCTTTTCGAACGCCATTGACGACCCGGTCTATGCCGAGGCGGTGGCCCTTCTGGTCATCGTTTCACAAGCGGGACAAGGCGACGATTTCGCTTCCAGCCTGCGTCGCAACGGGGTGGCGGTCGAGACCGCTCCGGACTTGATCGGATTGCTCGAAGCGGTCGGTCAGCGCCTTGATGCTGCAGGTCGTCAGGGCGGCGAAGTCAGCGATGTCGGTAGCCTCGCCCGAAGAGCCTTGTTAGGCGCCCTCTACACGAGCTTCAGTCAAGAGCTGCCAGGGTTGTTTCCGGAACCGGCCGACCTTCCGAAAGCGGTCCGGAAGTTCTCCAGCCCTGCCGGGTTTTCCGAACTGGCGCGTGCATTCTTCACGCGCATGACCGCCGAGACGCTGGCCTATTGGCTGGACCGGACCATGGGCGCGCAGATCGGCGACGGGCGTCGGTTTCAAGATGCGCATGACCGGAACGTCTTCGATGCCGCGCTTTCGCAATTCAGCGCCGAGGCCACGCGGATCATCAAGGAGTTTTCGGCGGGCTGGTACGCAAAGAACGCTTTTTCAAACCGGGGCGATTTGCGCGAAAGGTCAAAGGCATACGCGGCGATAGCCTTCAAGAAGATCAACGAAGAGTTGCAGCGCAGAGTCGGGGACGATGCCTGACACATCGGTCAGATGCGCCCTGGCATCCGGAGGCGAAAAGGTCCTGCCGATCCGATTTGCAGGACCAGACGCGAACTTCCGCCTTGAAACCGGTCGGATAGAGTACCGGATGACCTCCGAGATCGGTCCCCGGCTTCTCGACTTGCTGGAGATCGCGGCGACGGTTTTCTGCGCCGACACGACCTTTCCGCGAGGCGCCCTCGACCAGCCGCGAGAAGGTCGTGCGTGGCGCAGGGACCTGCACTTTCGGTTCGCCGTGCGGGACATCGCCTTCTGGGATCGTCCGGTGGTGCGCCAGGCACTGCGCGAGACCATAGAGTTCATGACCGACGATTGCGTCGACTGCGCTTTTGTCGCCGCGGAATTCAGCCCGACGCTTCAAAGCTATTTCAGGTTTGAAAACACTTCATCGGACAAGACCCGCATCGATGATGTCATCATGTTTTCGGGAGGTCTCGACTCTCTGGCCGGGACACTCAAGGTGCTCTGCGGGTCGCAAAAACGCGTCGCACTGGTCACGCATTTCTCGGCGCAGAAGACGATCCGGCGACAGGCCGAACTAATCGAGCAGTTGAAAACGCGGTTCCGCGATCGACTGCTCTGGATTCCCGTACACGTTCACAGAAGAAGGTCTCCTGCGAAGGAAAGCACCCAGCGAAGCCGGTCGCTGCTGTTTGCCGCGCTCGGCTGCGTAGTGGCCCGCATGCTGGGCGTCGACCACTTGCAATTCTACGAGAATGGAATCGTAAGCCAGAACCTGCCCCTGGCCCCGCCCATCGTCGGGACCCTGGCGACACGGACAACGCACCCGAGGACCCTCATGCTCCTGAGCGATTTCCTGTCCCAAGTGAGTGGACGCCCGTTTGAGGTGAACAATCCATTCGAATGGCTGACCAAAACCGAAGTGGTCCAGTCCATCGCCGAACTGAAGATGACGAACATGATCGGTCGGACAGTCAGTTGCAATCATACCTTCAAGCGCACGGCTGCCGAGCGGCATTGCGGGTCCTGTTCCCAGTGCCTCGATCGGCGGTTTGCGATCCTTGCCAATGGCCTGGCCGCGTCGGACCGGGCGGAAGATTACGCGACAGACGTCCTTTTCGGAGTGCGTGACAACGAGCAGGAGCGTGCCCTGGCAGTCGAATGGGTACGGCACGCGATCGACCTCGCGGAGATGCCGCCGGAGAAGTTCAATGAGACGTTCATGGATGAGTTACTCCGGGTGACTTCGCCGGTTCAGGATCGCAAGGCGGCCTTTTCCCGTTCCTTCGACATGCATCAGCGTCATGGTCGCGCTGTCGTCGGTGTCCTCAACACACTGCCATCGTCTGACATGGATGAATTTCCCGACAGATCGATCGCCGCCATGTTTGCCAGCCATGCCCGCACCGAGGTTTCCGTCACACCGGCTATCGCACCAGGTCCCGAAGCGCCCCCGCCGAGGATGGAACGATCTATAGCCTCGGACAATATCGTCGAGGTCGTCCGCCGCGGGCCGTCAAGTTTCGACGTGCTTGGCATCCAGGGGTATTCCGGTCCGCGCGCACGAATCCTGTCCTGCCTGCTGGATGTCCTGATCGAAGACCGGCAGCAGGGTCGCCCGATCCGGGAGTTTCGTGGTTTGACAGGCCGGGCACTGGCCGACAAATTGAATGCGACGGAATACAACATTCGCCAGGACATTCATCGCATCAAATCCGATTTCAGGGCTTCATGGACAGCCATTTATGATATGCCACCACCAAAGGACCTGCTGATCGGAAACCGCTCCGATAAAGGCTACTTTCTGAACCCGAAGATCCATGTCGTCACCCCCGAAAACGTGGGGTAGCCAACGGGTATTGTCACACGGTGTCACGCGGCCTGTCACATGACAGGAGGAGCGGCGCTGATTTTATTGAATATTTTCACGTCAGTCTGTCACATGGTGCGCTCCTCCCGTAATTGAGGGGCCTCGCCCCCAGAGCCAGAATAGACCTCGGATGGCGCGCCGGGCGCCGAAGACTACGAGGTCTCGGGCATGAAAAACGATCTGGAAGATACCGCCTCGGCCAAGTTCCTGATTGAACCGGAACTGGCCAAGCGCTGGAAGAAGACGCGCCGCACGATCCAGCGCATGCGCAGCAACGGCAGCGGGCCGGCCTACCACCGGATCGGCGGCTCGATCCTCTACAAGATCGAGGACGTCGAGGCCTACGAGGCCGCCGCGCGCGTACCGGGGGTGAAGTCATGACCGCGCCCTTCACCGGGCCCGAGCCGGACCACCAGCACCTCCGGGATCTCCAGATACACCTGACCATGCTCTTTGGATATTGCGAGGGCTTTGTTGCCGTCCGAATGCTGCGCGAAACAGGCACGGGTGATGCAAAGCCCCAATCCCGTTACCTGCCAGTTGACAGCGGTTTGTATGACAGCCTCCGTGATCTTGTCGGACCGGCGGCCAGGGACCAGCGCGGTCTCTATGTCGTGCCCTGCACCGTCAGGGCACCCGGCAGCGCGAAGGCCGGGGATATCTTCGAGACCTGTGCGATCCCGGTCGATCTCGACAAGGGTAATGTCGAAGCCAAGCGCAAGCACCTCGAACATCACCTCGGTCTGGCCACCGAGGTTGTCACGTCGGGCGGCCGCACGCCCGAAGGCCAGGCCAAGCTGCATCTCTACTGGAGGTTGACCGAAGCTTGCTCCGGCGCGGAACTGGAAAAGGTTGTCGAGATCCGTCAACTGATGATTGCGGCGGTCGATGCCGACGCGTCGTTCCAGAAACTGACCCAGCCGATCCGTGTTCCTGGGTCCATCCACGGCAAGAACGGTGTCCGCACCTGGGTGGCGATCGAGACCTCGACCGGCTGGGAATACGATTTGGATGAAATGCTCGAGGACGCCCGGCGCATGCCGCGCATGCCCGGGTTGCCGCCGCATATCGATACCGGCAAGCCTTGGGGTACTGGGCCGACGGTCGAAGAGTTGCAGAAATCCCGGGTGCGCGCAGGATACGAGGACGATCTCTCGAGGTACGAGGCGCTTTCGAAGGTCATCGGTCATTGGGTGCGCCTCGCGCGCCTCGGCCAGTGTTCCGTCGAAGAAGCCTGGGCCGCCGTGGTCGATTACAATCAGGCCTGCATCGTTCCCCCGTGGCCATCGGAGAGGCTCAAAAGGGAATTCGATGCCCTGCTCGGACTTGATCAGCGGAACCACCGCGCGGATTGGGACCAGCGGCAGGCGAGCGATGAAGAGACAGGTGACGAGAACAAAGGTGGCGCAGAGGCGGCGAGGGCGGAGCCGCCTGCCGGTAGTGAAGACGCGCTCGCCGGCAGTTTTGTTGAAGAATTCGGTCCGCAATGGCGCTACGTCGCTCCCTGGGGCAAATGGTTGCACTGGGACGGTCGGACATGGTCCACCGACGAAACCCAGAGCGTGGTCCACCAGATCCGAGGCGTGGTCCGCAAGGAGACCGTCGGTCTGAAGCCGCGCGACGCGCAGAAACTCGCGACCAACAGGACTTTCCGCGCGGTCGAGCGCATTGCCTCCAGCGACCGCAGAATTGCCTCGCGTCCTTCGGATTGGGACGCCCATGATGCGCTGCTGAATACCCCGTCAGGCGTGATCGACCTCCAGACCGGCGAGATCTTGCCACATGATCCCTCGCTACTGCTTACGCAGGCGACCGGCGCGTCCCCCGGGGGACAGTGTCCCACCTGGATGCGCTTCATCGACGAGATCACTGGGGGCGATGCCGCGCTTGCGGCCTACCTGGCGCGGATCTGCGGCTACTGCCTGACCGGCGACACCGGCGAGCAGGTCTTCTTCTTCTTTCACGGCGCCGGGGCCAACGGCAAATCCGTGTTTCTGCAAACCGTGTCCAGGACCCTCGGCTCCTACGCCGCCACCGCCCCTCTGGACAGCTTCATGATCGGTCGCGGGACAAGTCACCCAACAGACATTGCTGGCTTGCGTGGCAAGCGCCTGGTCACCGTCTCGGAAACCGAACCGGGTCGCGCCTGGGCGGAAAGCAGGATCAAGACGATCACCGGTGGCGATCCGATCCGGGCCCGCTTTCTCTACCAGGACTTCTTCGAGTTCGTGCCGACATTCAAGCTGATCGTCGCGGGCAACCATCGGCCGCAGTTGACCGGCGTCGGGGAAGCGATGCGCCGTCGCCTGCACCTCGTGCCGTTCGACATCACCATTCCGCCTGATCGCCGCGACAAGCAACTCGCGCATCGTCTTGAAACGGAACTTGGCGGGGTCCTGTCGTGGATGATCGCTGGATACCACGAATGGCAGCAGAAAGGTCTCGACGCACCGCAAAGAATACTCGAGGCTTCAAGGTCCTACTTCGCCGACGAGGATCTCGTTGGCCAGTGGATCGACGAAGAGCTCGATATCGGCGAGGACCACACGGCAACGGCAAAGGCACTGTTCGCCAGTTGGGGTGCATGGGCAGAGGCGAACGGCACTGACCGCGGTTCCCAGAAGACCCTGGGCGAAGCTCTCAGGTCCCGCGGGTTCGAAAACGGGCGGTCACGGGCCGGCTGGTTCTGGCGCGGCCTCGCGGTTCGCAGCCGCCGCCAGGGGAGTGACGCATGAAGCTGCCCAACGCCTTGAACCCGAACCTCCTGTCTCCCGCCGAACGCCGCGCCGAACTCTGCCGCCTGCTGGCCCTCGGGCTGGTCCGCCTCCGGATGCGGGAGAACGCGCAACTGTCTGCGCCTGATGGAGACTTTCCGCTACACAACTCGGCCGACCGGAGCGGTCATGCAACCACCGCAAAACGGAGAACGGCATGACCCACGACACAATCCCCGCGCGCCTGGCCGCACTGAAAACCACGCCAACCCCGGAGTTGAAGCAACAGTGGCGGGACCTGTTCGACAGCGAACCGCCACCGTTCAATCGGCGTTACCTCGAGTCCCGCCTGGCTTACCGCATCCAGGAACTCGCCTATGGCGGGCTGAAGCCTGAGACCATCCGGCGTCTGGAGCGGCTGGGCGAGGAACTGGACGGAGGAGACAAGAAGAAGCGCGGAATGCGCCTCGACCGCGACCGCCCCATCACCGGCACGCGGCTGCTGCGGGAATGGCAGGGACTCGAATACGTCGTCACCGTCACCGCCGACGGCTTCGAATGGCAGGGTCGGCCCTACAAGTCGCTGTCGGCGATCGCACGCGCCATCACCGGAACCCGCTGGAACGGGCTCGTTTTCTTTGGGCTCAAGCGGCAGGGAGGCCGGGCATGACCAAGGTGGCTGACAAATCCAAGGTAGTTCGAAAACTCCGCTGCGCCGTCTACACCCGGAAATCCTCCGAGGAAGGGCTGGAGCAGGAGTTCAATTCGCTGCACGCCCAAAGCGAGGCCTGCGAGGCCTTCATCGCCAGCCAGCGCTCCGAGGGATGGGTGCTGGTTCGCGATCAGTATGACGACGGCGGCATCTCGGGCGGCACGCTGGACCGGCCCGGCCTTCAGACGCTGATGGCAGACATCGAGGACGGGCTGGTCGACGTGGTGGTGGTCTACAAGATCGACCGCCTCAGCCGCTCGCTGGCCGACTTCGCCAAGCTGGTCGAGGTGTTCGACCGCAATGGCGTGACGTTCGTTTCCGTGACGCAGTCCTTCAACACCACCACGTCGATGGGGCGGCTGACGCTGAACATCCTGCTCAGCTTCGCCCAGTTCGAGCGCGAGGTGACCGCCGAGCGCATCCGCGACAAGGTCGCTGCCAGCCGGAAGAAGGGCATGTGGATGGGCGGGGTGCCGCCCTACGGCTATCGCGTCGAGAACCGGAAGCTGCTGGTCGATGACGAGAGCGCCGCGCATGTGCGCTGGATCTTCGCCCGCTTCCTCGAGATCGGTTCGGCCACGGAACTGGCGCGAGAGGTCGCGCGGCACGGTATCCGGACGCCCAGGGGCAACCAGATCGACAAGAAATACCTGTACCGGCTGCTCTCGAACCGCGCCTACATCGGCGAGGCGGTCCACAAGGGCGAAAGCTACCCCGGCGAGCACGATGCCATCATCGACCGCGAGACATGGGACCGGGTTCACGCCATCCTGCAGGAGAGCCCCCGCAAGCGCGCCGCTCGCACCCGCGCCGAGACGCCAGCACTGCTGAAAGGGCTGCTGTTCGGGCCGGATGGCGCGGCCTTTTCGCCAAGCCACACCCGCAAGGGCGACAGGCTCTACCGCTACTATGTCAGCCAGACGGTGTTGAAGCATGGTGCCGGATCATGTCCGGTCGGCCGCGTGCCAGCGGGCGAGATCGAAGCCGCCGTAATCAACCAACTGCGCGCCGTGTTCCGCCAGCCCGAGGTCGTGGCGGGCACTTGGAAGGCGGCGCGCGCCCATGCCGACGACATCACCGAGGCCGACGCCCGCACGGCCCTGCAGCAACTCGACCCGCTGTGGGGAGAACTCTTCCCTGCCGAGCAGGCCCGCATCGTCGCGCTGCTGGTCGAACGCGTGGACATCGGCGTGAACGGCTTGAAAGTCCGGCTGCGCGTGGACGGCCTCGGCGGCCTCGCGCGGGAGATGCTTGCCGGCGGGATTGGAGAAACAGCATGACTCGCGCGGCGCCGATACCGGACACCGTGACGCTCCACGTCCCGTTCCGCATCGTGAAGCGCGGCGGGCGAAAAGAGATGCAGCTGCCAGACGGCGCTGCCCCGCCGCGCAGGACCGACAACACGCTGGTCAAGGCGCTGGCGCGCGCCTTCCGATGGAAGCGCCTGCTGGAGTCCGGCGATTTCGCCACCATCGCCGAACTGGCCGAGCGCGAAGGCATCGCGCCGTCCTACATAACTCGCGTCCTGCGGCTCACACTGCTCGCGCCTGACATCGTTGAGGCGATCCTGGCCGGTAAGCAGAGGCCGGAGGTGACACTGGCGCGGGTGCTGGAGCCTTTCCCGGTGGAATGGGAAGACCAGCGACAATCTTTTACCCGATCGACGTGAACGGCACGAACCGACAACTCGGTGCGCAGCCACCCACTGAGATGCAGCGCAACAGAACTGGACGTTCGCGCCATATGCAATACTTCAGCGGCGGTGAAGGTCGGGTGTTCGCGACTTTCATGTCGTCCGATAGCAGCGCTCGGAGCGCCCCGGACTCCTATTCTGATACACTTCCCAACCAGAATCAGAGTAGGTCCGACCCGTTCTTGGATAGGTAATCCTTTCGGAACTCGTCGTAGTAGCGGTTGTTGACTACGTCGACCACTCCATCCCGCACTTTCTGAAAGACACGTTCATACAAGAAGGCGCTTCCTTCAGGAACAATCCCCATCGCCTTCATAATTCTTTTGCCACCGACCTTTGGATCTGCTGAGTACTCCCTCTGCCAGAAGTCATACATTTCTCTTGCTTTCGCCCATGCAGCGAGACTGGTCTCGGTCGCCTTCGCGTTTTCCCAAGGGAATTGTTTCTCGCGTACATGCCCTAAACTATCGTACTCCAGAGGTCTGAGGTTGGCTTCATTGCCGGATAGGACCCAACCACTCGCATGTCGAACCTTTCCGTTGATGAGCATCGAAACGAGCGAGATACCAACATCGTGTGTCTCACAAAATGTCGAGATGGTTCCTGAGAATCTTTCTCCCGTCATTGCGTTTGCGAAATCGTACGCTTGGTTGTACCGATTGACCTTTTGCTCAGTGCCCTTGAAAGTCCAACCAGCTACAGAATGGACTTCGCCGCTGGTTTTCAATTTTTGAACTGCCCTCTGGTTCACTCCGATGTGCCGAGAAAGATCGACTAGCGTTCCCTGGAATGCCTCCCCAGTGAACGCGTTAATGAAGTCGTAGATCTTCTTGCCGCCCCAGCGCCTGTACTGCGCGTCAGATTGCTTTTCTCGGACTGTATCGCTCGGGTTAGAGACGCCATCGCCGCCATCCGTGTTGTTGAAAAGTGGACCCTTACCGAGATCGGCACGTCCGAAAAAGTGGATCAGAGCCTGTTCAACCAGTAGTGCGTTCTCTTCGTTCGACTTGGCGATGACCTCAGGTTCGACAACAAGGCCCTGCGCCGACCTTGAAGCAATTAGCTTACTTAGTCGGTCGTTTGTTCTAGCTTTGGCCCAAGTGTGAGATACTGCCCTGTTTCCGCACCCCTTGCCAACATAGACAGGCTCGCCCGTTGCTGGGTCGCGAAACAGGTAGACATAGAAGTTATTTTCACCGTCCATTGCCGCCAACTCTCAACCCAGGCTTCGGAAGAGGCAACCTTGAATTCCTGCTCCAGGCTCGTAACCCTCATGCGGCATCGCAGCGCAAGCCCTCAGGGCCACGTTCGACAGCGTCGCTCGCGGCCCAGAGCCGCCCTTGGCTTGATCATCTAACGCCGCGATGCGGCTTCACCAGAACAGTCATTCGGCACACCGTGCAGCATTTTCGATGACCGAGGGGAAGGTCGCGGGACGAAGTTGGTCTTGCCCCCGTTTCACCGGACACTCAGGCGGTTGCGGATTGGGCTGCGATGAACTCGCGAGGCGAGCGCATTTTCAGCCCTGAGTGCGGGTGGTTTTCGTTGTAGTCCTCGATCCAGCCTCCGATCAATCCGAGAACGGCCTGTGCGTCTGGCAACGGCGTCACCTGGACGTAATCGCGTTTCAGGGTCTTCACGAAAGCCTCTGAGATGCCGTTGCTTTGCGGGCTCTGAACCGGTGTGAAGCAGGACTTCAGACCGAGTTGGCGGGCGAAGATCTGCGTGTCCTTAGCGAGGTAGGGCGAGCCGTTGTCGGTCAGCATCTCGATGACCGAAGGCGCGCGGTGACCGCCAAAGCGGCGTTCCACGGCCTCGAGCATGATGTCACGGATGTCGGAGCCGCTGATCCCGGCGTTCACTACCGCCCGCCAGGCTATGATCTCGCGATCGTGGGCATCGATGATGAATGCACCGCGCACGATGTCGCCGTTCCAGCAGGTGAACTCGAACCCGTCCGAGCACCAGCGCAGGTTCGAGCGCATGACGGTCACCTTGCCGTCGTGAACATGCTCGGGACGCTCGGAGTATTTCCGCGCCAGCAGCAGATTATGGGCCTGCATGATCCGGTAGACCCGCTTGTGATTGACTGGCGCCAGGCCCTCGGAGCGCAACTGGCGGTTCAGGATTGCCGTGATCCGTCGATAGCCGTAGGTCGGGCGCGCCGCCACCAGAGTCATGATCAACGGCACCAGCGCCGCGTCTTGCGCTTTATGATAGCGCCGCCGCGGCTTCGTTCTCCCGTTCAGCCGGTCGATCAGGTTCGAGCGGGCCACCCCCAGGGTTTGAGCCACGACCTTCACCGGAAATCGTCCTTCAGCGGCGACCGCGCGAGCAAGGTCGGTTTTTTTGACCGTGACTTGTCCAGCGCCTCGCGCAGGATCTCCGCCTCCAGCGTCTTGCGCCCGAGCTGGCGTTCGAGCTCGCGGATACGGTCCTCCATCTGGCGGACGACTTTGTTGCTTGTGACCTCATCGTCCTCGGACACGGCGACACTTCCCCCTTCGAGCATGAGCCGACGCCAACGATACAGCAGGTTGGGCGCCACGCCATTGCGGCGCGCGACCACCGAAATGCTGGCCCGGTCGTTCAGCGTCTCCTCCACGATCCGCAGCTTCTCGGCGGCAGTCCAGCGGCGCCGACGGCCGCCATCGGTGATGATCTCTATCTCAGACATAAGCACGTGCTCAGGCATATGCCTAAGCCTCCATGGTTATGCCCAAGTGTCCGGTCGAAAAGGGGGCCAGTTCAGAAGTGCCCTTTCGCTGCGGATGGATCAAGGTCCGGTTTAGGCGGGCCGCTTGTTTAGAAAAAATGCACAGTGCCTGGTCTAAGGCCTATGTAGAGACAAGGAAGCTTACTAAGGACTGAAGCGATCAGACGGTCTGTACCCGTTTCGGCTCATATCAGGTTGGCATTCTCATATGGCGGTGATGTGAGCTACTCCCCAACGTTTGGACAGTTTCTGTCCCAAATCTGCAGCCACCCATCGCCAACACACCGTCACTCGACTGCTATGTCCACCGGGAGTTGCGACAGGACATCTTTGGGAATTCTAAATTTGTCAGCCAAGTTCGCCCGCGCCTCGCTTGACTGAACGTGGCAGATGGCGGCCAGCCCCTCGTTCTTGGCCGCCAAAAGGTCATCCATCGCCGCCGCCGATCCGAGCGCGTCCATCTGCATAACGCTTGCGTACCACGTCATGTCCCGTGGCAAGAGCCGCAAGGTTCGATTGACAACCCAACATCCAAAACCGTGCGCGACGATGGACGCCTCGTGCCCGGCCTTGTTCAAGCAAGAGTTGCAAACCAGTACGGCGGCCGTACAGACGATATTCTTTTCCAGGAAGGCGAGCGCGGTGTCCGGGTCCCAATGCTGCGGGTCCAGACCAACATACTGCACAACCATGCCATCCGTGGCAAAGGTCCCCAACCACGACCGCGACGCCTGAACAAGTGCCTCAAACCCCGTGCCAGCGCCCGCGATGACAAAGGGCTGCGCCGCAACCATGTGACGCTCTAAGGCGGATGCCATCGTCATGGATGTGACGCGCCCCAGCCCGTCGATATGGTACAGGTCGGCATTTCGGGCCGCGTCTGCAGCAGGGACGGACGGGCCATGACCCGACAGACCTTGGCCGGACTTGCCGGCAACCATGAAATAAACCTGCAGGCGACTTGAGGCCTTCAGCGCCTTTCCAATATCGGTCTTGTGCGTCGTTAACGCGGCCTGCAATTCCTGTCCTGCCTCAACTATCGTTTGCAGACTATCGCGCGCCTGTTGGCTGAGCCCTGCGCCCAGATCGCCTTTTTCCGTCATCCCAAGCTTGCCTACCCTGTGTTTGTAAGTCTACCGTAGGTTTAACCTTCACATCCGGCAAGCCCGCTCGCTATCGAGAAAGACGGACCCGCGCAAAGGAAAGAGCCCGATGAATATTCCTGACCGCATGTTGGCTGACTGGATCATGGCCAAGACCAACCCGAACGGCGAGCGCAAGCCAGACCAATCCAGATCCGGGCAAGCCGTATTGGCCCCCGCTGTCACAGTTGAATCCTGGGCGCGAAACCCTGAACACGATGGCGAAGGGGGAGGTGCCGAGCGTGGGTGGATGTTTCGCTGGACGGACAGGGCTGGCGTCGCGCAAGATTTGTTTTTGCAACAATCCGGCGCCTTGATTGACGAAGCCCGGGCGAAAGAGATCTGCTCGTCGTTGGAGATGCCAGAGCATTGGATGCTGCAGGCGCCGCCTGAGATCCCAAGCGCCTTCATCAACATGGTCGAAGGGCTTTCTCAGGCATTCAGGAACCCCCAGAACGGTATCAGCGTCGGGTCAGACCGCGCGTTTGATATCAGACTGAATGGACGCGAGTTCCGGTTTCCATTCGATGCGCTTCCGAAAGACAAGAACAAACCGGACGACCGTTTTCTCGAAGTATTTCTCGAATGCATCAACAGTCTGGAGATCCAGTTGCCGGCAGACTCCGTTCTGGTGCGCCAAATGGATCTGGAGGAAACAGAAACCGACATTCGCGCGATTTCAGAAGCCGAAAACCACAAAATCGAGTTCGCGGATGGTCCCGACGGTGCGCGCGTCTGGCGCTTGACCACCCAGGGTGGGCAACACCGCGAGGCCAGCGTGCAAACCACCGTGGATGCAAACCAGCGTCGCAGGGTGGGGGATGCCGGGACGATGGTTGCCGTCAATCAGTTGGCGTTGCCGAACGCGCCGTCGGGGGCAAATGGCAGTGTCGTTTCCTACCGCCCGCGCCTCTCAGTCTTCGGATTGGACTCGCCGGGAAGGCTGTTCCAAAGGGCCCGTGGACGCTCCGTTTCAGAGGCCAATTTCACGGGGTTTGATCGCGACTATGAGCGGCCCGAGGTGGACCGGCAGCGCATTGTCGATTTCGTCACAAGGATCGTCAACGACGGAGACCGGATCGCAGTCGACCCAGACGGCCAAAGCGCGGACCCGACAGACGACAGGGATAGTGTCGAAATCCTCGGCAACGACATCGACCTCATGGCAATGGTTCGAACAAAGAACGCCGCGCGAACCGGTGGCAATATTTCCCAGCGCGCCTATCGAGAGCACGAAGAACGCTCAAAAGAGCATGGCCATGAAAAGTCGCCGGATCGGGACCGGGATAAGGGTAAAGGCAAGGAAGAAGAACACGAGCATTAACGCAGCAACGATTAGCACGGAAGTGGCAGACAATGACTTATTGCGATTCAGCGAATTCAATCACGCGCGCGCCTCAAACGACCAAGCCTGCCTTTGCCAGCCTGCTGTTTGTCTTTGGGGTGATGCTGTGGTGCATCGCGTCCCCGGTGCTTGCGCAGGATCTGACCGGCGTATGGAGAGACGAACGTGCGCCGCGACATGACAAAGAAGAACCAAAATTCGCCGAAGTTCCTTTTGCCGATGGTCGTCCACACGGGACCTTTGTGTCGCTGCCCTATTTCGAGATGGTCCAGGTGGTCGAAAACGGCGAGACGAAGCACTTTCTGAATTCCGACGTTGGCGCCGTGTTTGCGAGCGTTACGCCTGCTGCCGACGCCGAGGACACCTATGACGTGACCGACTTGCGCGATGGGTCAAAGGGCACGCCGCTGGCGAAATTGCTTTATGGCACCGAGTTATGCGGCGCAGACCCCTGTTTTGAGCTTAAAGTCGACCCCGCCGCAGGGGGTCTTTTTCCGATCGAAGCGGGCAAACCTGCACGCTATCGACCACAGGAGTCCTACGATCCGGATAAGGTGCGCGAGCGCCCGCAAACCTGGGGCGATAACTTCACAATGATAAGCGACAACTTCCAAGAGGTCCTGAAGTGCTTCACGCTCTCAGAGCTCAATCCGATCAATCTGCAAGAAACGTCTGGGTGTGGGGACAAGATCTTTGTTGAACCCGATATCGACACCTATGCCTTCGAAATACGAAACAAGGTGGCCATTCCGTTCGGGTGGACCTATCGCCCGGTCGGAGCGGCGATTGCCAACGAGAAACTGCGGACCATTGAATCGGGGCGCGATCTTGAGCAGGCCACCAAGTTGGACATTGGTGTAAAGGCCAGTGCAAATGTTTTTGGTTTCTCGGCCTCTGTGGACGTCGACAAGGTCACCAGCAGATACTTGGAAGAACGCTCCGACAAACAAACAGTCCGATTCGAAGCTCAGTACACAGAGCGGAAATTCAGCCTCGTGCTCAACCGCCAGTTTGCCAAGATGAGTGACCCCTTTGTGTCGGACGTGAACGATCTGTTCCTGGCTCTTCAAGAGGGGGAGGACGCCGCCACGTTCGAGCAACGCCTCGAACTGTTTTTTGACACTTGGGGTACGCATTACTCCAACGCAATCACTTATGGCGCACGGGGCTTCAGGCGGTATTCGTTGGACGAATCCCAGATCGTGACGACGCGCAAAAAAGGGCTGAATCTCGCCATTGGCCTGTGCGCCGGATACAAAGGGTCGCTTGTACAGGCCAAGATGTGTAGCAACGTCAAAGACGATTCAGAAACGTCCAACAAAGTCAGCGAACTCAATAAGTTGATGACTGTTGAGGCCGAGTGCTACGGGGGTGACGGCTGCAATGAAGGTATCCCGACCGGAGATCCGAGCAAACCGATCTTTGCAGACCTGAGGCCCGTGTCGGATCTGATTGCACCGCCCTTCTTTTCGGACCTTTTCAAGGCAGATCCCGAGGTGTTCGTGGCATTGCGAAACCGGATTGGTGAAGAGGTTCACAAGAGGGCCTTCGCCAAGCATGACGGTTTGGATACACCTTTCATCAAGTTCGTTGAGTTTTCCGAAACCCAGTCCAGCCCAAGCAAGGGGCCGTATCTGCTGTGCGGGGACAAGGCCATTTCCAGCGGCTCACCGAACGCGACCACCACACCCGCGGGTTGCTGCACGTCAGGCATCCCCGTTGTCGGGTATCTCAAAACCCCGGTCGCGGACGATCCCGAACTGCCCACCACCTATGCCGAGCCATGGACAACCATGCCCGCCGTTCCGATCCCGCTGACTGACAAGGACGGCACCCTCACCGCTGGCGCGGCGCAATTCATCAGCCAGGTCTTTGTGGAATACCAGCCAAGCCAACCTGGTGACACCGGCCTTGGAGGAACGTTGCTCAACGTGATCCTTGGTGGTCTAAGGAAGGTCGAGGTGCCGGACCTGAACAAAGCGTGCATCGACTTGCTGGGGAACGGGGCGACCGTATCCTCTCCGGGCCCCGACGTCTTGTGCAGCATATCGTCTGGCAGCAAGCAGTTGGACATGAGAAAGGTTTGCGAGGAACAGTTTGGACAAGGGCGTTTTGCAAAATTCAATGAGTTGAAGAAAACCTACCTCTGCGCCTTCGAGGGCACGTCTACTGCAGATCCCCAAGCCTACTGCCGCTATAAATATGGCCCCAATGCATTCGCTGCGCCAAAATATGTAACCCAATCAGGCGGCCCGGGTATCTCGCTTGGTGGTGTGTTCGAAGGTTGGGAATGCCGGCCGGGTTTCGTGGCTGTCGACAAACAGGATATCTGCGCTGTCCAGTTCGGACTCTCTTACGAACCGGCGGGCGACACAGGCGGCTCCGAGAGAATACCAAAATGCAAGGGGATCCTTGCGTCGGTTCGCGAGGCCGAGCCTGTTCCAAACGCCGAAATCCGCACCTATCCCGACGTCCAGCCGTTTGCCCCTGTTGATCTGAACCCGGTGGACGTAGTGATACCAATGGCATGGTCCGGCGAGGACGCCATGATCTGTCAGGGCGTCAGCCTTGACCTTGTATTCGGTCTGAAGGGCACGAATGTGTCAGATCTCCTTGCTGGCGACTGACAAGTGGGCCCCTAGCGACCTCGGCCCGGCGTTTTAAGGTTCAGAAACGCGTTATTGTACAAGCGACACTGGCGGGTTGTTTGGCCCCGGATTGTCGCTCTCTAGTTTATTCAAACAGTGCTTAATTTGCATAGCTCGCAACCCCCAATGCTCCGAAAAGCCTACCAACCGAACCGGTCGCTTGCTGAGGCTCTGCGAGGCGTGTTTCCATTGCGTCATTCACGCGCCCATCCAAAAATAAGGAAGCGATAACCATCGGCGGAGCTGACCGAAAGATAGCGTCTATAGGGAACACGACCTCCTTATAATTACCGAAGACGGGAATGAGAATATCACGGGCTTTCCATATGGCACGGACCACAATGTGGTTGGCTAATACGCAGTGACGTTTGCTGGCCGAAGTTTTGGCCAGCATCAAAAAAAACCGCCATTCGCGCATCACGCAGCATCGGTCAAATTGGGCTCAAAGCAGTCACGCGGCGGTGCGGCAGGTTCGGCCTGCCCTGATCGCACCGCAGCGCGGCAAATTTGGTATGTTCGGCCGTCGGCTTGATGCTGAAGACGTGGCGGGCGTGGTGGATCGGAGGAACCACCATGCCGATTACAAACCTGCCAGCCATCCGCGCCCGCCGTCCCGCTTGGAACAAGGGCCGCCTCGTCGGCCAGAAGCGTCCGCTCCAACCGAAACATGTATGGGCGATCCGGGTCCGCCTCGAGATCGCCCAGCGGACTCGCGAACTGGCGCTCTTCAACCTCGCCATCGACAGCAAGTTGCGCGGATGCGACCTGGTGAAGCTGAAGGTCGCTGACGTCTATGCGGCCGGACAGGTCAAGCACCGCGCTTCGATTGTCCAGAGTAAAACCCGGAGGCCGGTTAGCTTCGAGATCACCGAGGGGACGCGAAAAGCCATCGCGACTTGGCTCAAGGCTCCGCTGATGGTCGGGTCGGAGCATCTCTGGCCGGGACGCTTTCACGAACGTCGGCATATTTCGACAAGGCAATACGCCCGCCTCGTGCGGGACTGGGTGACCTCGATCGGTCTCGAGCCAAGCGCTTACGGCACGCACTCCATGCGGCGGACCAAGGTTACGCAGATATATCGCAAAACCGGCAACCTCCGCGCGGTGCAGCTACTGCTCGGCCATACGAAGATGGATAGCACGGTGCGCTACCTCGGCGTCGAACTCGAAGATGCGCTCGCCATCGCGGAGGCGGTGGAGCTCTGAGAAGTCGGGCCGGTCGGTAGCGGCCGGCCCACTTCCGCCATTCGGCGAACGGTCCGGTGCTGCGGTACAGCGTCCCTAGAGCGGCCATTTGTGATTGCGGCGACATTTCTAGCATGGCAAGCCGTGCAAGCGGGAAAAGCTACTTTTGGTGATGTAGCTTGCTGAATCGAGGAGTAGTGGTGGGTGTTCACAAGACTTGGTCGAGTCGTCGGCTTTGTGGCCGTTGTTCTTGGTATCGTAGCCATCATCGGGTCGTTTGTTGTCGCCCCCGATGTGCTCGCCCCCGATTTTGATCGGATCTCTATGAAACAGTCGACGCTCTGGCTTAGGCAAGGCTCAACGCTGGTGTTCTTCGGCTTGGTCCTCGGCGTCCTTTGTGAGATTAGTTTAAAATTGGGCAAATAGCACCGCTGGGAACACGATTAGCAAGAGGTGCGTGCTGGATGCTGACGGCCCGGAGCCGCAATTCGAGGCAAAGGTCTGCGCCGCAGTGCGGCTTCACTGAACCGGCCGTTCATGCATCGCGCAGCATTCCGCCCATCCGGATGACAGGAGTGCGGGACAAAGCTGCATTTCGACGCGTCTGCAAGAATGGCCGCTTTTGAATAAGCAGCCCACTATCAACTATTGAATCGAAGCCTCGCGCTTCGCTATTTTATTGCGCTAATTGCGCTTGCGTTCATCCAAACCAAGCCCGCGACCGATAATTTCACGCATGATCTCGGAAGTGCCAGCGTATATCCGGCTGATCCGCGCATCGCTGTAAAGGCGAGAAATCTCGTATTCATCCATATAACCAGCGCCACCGTGCAATTGCAGGCATTCATCAACGACGCGGGCTTCGACCTCTGACGTGAACAACTTCACCTCAGCGGCCATTTCTGCGGACAAAGCCCCTTGAAGGTGTTCACGGACGCAATGATCAAGCAATGCCCATGCCGCGTCGAGTTCTGTCCTTGCCGACGCCATCTTGAACCGGGAATTCTGGAACGTGCCAACGGGCCGACCAAAGGCGCGCCTTTCCGTGACGTACTCCAACGTTTTTTCAAAGGCGTATTCCGCGCGTGAAACAAAGGCGACAGCGCTTATCAGGCGCTCTTCGGCAAGGTTCTTCATCATCGCCTTGAAACCACCGCGAGGGTCGCCAAGCACATTAGATTTCGGAACCTTTATGTCGTCAAAGAACAATTCCGCTGTATCCTGGCTGTGCAAACCGAGTTTCTTGAGATTGCGCCCCCGCGAGAACCCCTCTGACCCGCTTTCCACAAGAAACAGGCCGATGGCGCGCGGGTCATCTGGATCGGTTTTGGCCGCAACGATCACCAGTCCGGCCAACACGCCGTTTGAGATATAGGTCTTGGACCCGTTAAGGACCCAGTGGTCGTCCTGTTCGACCGCACGTGTCTTTATCCCGGCAAGATCGGACCCGGTTCCGGGTTCAGTCATGCCGATGGCGAGCACGGTCTCGCCCGACACGACCCCACGCATGTACCTGTCACGCTGTGCATCTGATGCGATATGCTGAAGGTATGGCCCCATGATGCGATTGTGAGCCCAGATGAAAAAACCGGGTTCGCGTGGGCCAAGTTCCTCGCAGAGGATCATGTCGTAGCGGAAATCGTCCAAACCCAATCCGCCGTATTTTTGATCGGCGTACATACAAAGAAAACCTTCGGACCCCGCCGAACGCCAGACATCCTCGGTAACGCACCCGGCTTCGCGCCAAGTCTCTCTGTGGGGATATAGCTCGCGTTCGGCCCAGGCTCGGACAGTCTGACGAAAGATATTGTGCTCTTCTTCAAAGATTGTCCGCTTCAGCATTGATTTCTCCAAGCTTTCATCTCGCCAGGGTCCGGTCGACACCGGCCAGGATCAACAGGGTCTTGGCTTCGTCTCCGGACCGTCATGTCACGCGTTATCGCCGGAAATGTCACGGAATATCTCTCGCCATACCGGACGTTCCCTCGAAGCGCCGCATCAGAAAAAGTGGACTCGCTGCGGTCTTGCGGCAGTGCAGCGCACTGGCCGGTAGCGGGCCGAACTGAATGTCGGCTCTCACCTTCTCCACCCATTGATCTTGTCATCGCAGCAAATGACCGGAAACCGCCCTTTGTGGAGCTTCTCAAAAAAATGCTGCGCTGCGGAAATCTCAGTGCTTCGACACATACCGGACGATCAGCGAATGTTCGATTTCCGTTCCATCTCAGCGAATGCGACTCCAGTCGAAGTGTTTAGATTGCCCCTCCGGAAAGTTATTTGGTTACAGAGCCTTGCAAGAAATTCACCAAATCCGCGCAGTCATCAGGTCCAGAGAATAACCGGCCGAGAGAACGGATTTTGGGCCAACGGCCGACACTTCTGTGCTCAGCCTCTCTTGCAAACCCCTTTGAAAACACGGAAAAATCCGGCCGCAGCCGCATCGGGAGAACGCTTTCGCGAGGGCAAGTGGCGGAGGGTCGGAACCGCGAGGAATCTCGGCTCAGAAGGCTTCCAAGAATCGCCTTCGGTCCGAGGATTCAAATGGCGGCCTCATCTACACCGAAGGCGATTCTAGATCCTTCGCCGACATGATTTTTGCATTATTTACCAATAGGATAAGTGAAACTCACCCCTCGCGGTTCTGGCCATCGGAGCGCATCTCGCGCACCGCCGCGAGCAACTCTTCGATCGCCTGTTCGGCCGCCGCGAGTTTCATCGCCACCATCAGGTCCTGACGCCCTGCCAGCGCAAGGAACGTTCCCAGCACCTCGTCGGAATGCCGGGCCAGCGCCACCAGATGCTCGCCACTCGGGCCGTATCGGCCGGCAAACCAGTTCTTCACCGTCTTCTCGTTCGCCCCCGTCCAGGACGCAACGATCTTGGCGCCCGCCCTGCTGTCCTCATGGGACCGGCGCAGTGCAGCTGCGATTTCGTCGGCGAACCCGTTCTCCGGATCACTCCGACCATATCCGTTTTGTTTCGGAAAGAACTTGCCCTTTTTCGGAAACGACATTCCGGCCTCCCTCGCTATAGATGGATGAGAGGGATTCAGCCCTGGATTCAGGCGGTTCGGATGGATTGGCCAGCAATACCGAGGAGATGCATGTGTGAGCGGTCGTTTGGTGACCAATTCGGGCAAGAGCGACGGTGCGGTCGAGCCGGACGTGCCCGCCGTCGCCTACGTCCGGATGTCGACGGATCACCAGAAATACTCGACCGAGAACCAGCTGGACGTCATTCGGAACTATGCCGCCGCGCGGGGCCTTCAGATCCTGCGCGTGTTCGAGGACTCCGGGCGATCCGGGCTGCGGCTCGATGGTCGCGAGGCCTTGCAGAACCTCATGGCCGAGGTCCGTTCCGGCCACGCCGATTTCAAGGCGATCCTCGTCTATGACGTCAGCCGTTGGGGTCGGTTTCAGGACGCTGACGAGGGTGCCTACCACGAACATGTCTGCTCCCGCGCGGGGATCCGGGTCCATTACTGCGGCGAGCAGTTCGAGAACGACGGCAGCATCGGCTCGAACCTCCTGAAGACCGTGAAGCGCGTGATGGCCGGCGAGTACAGCCGAGAGCTTTCGGTGAAGGTCTTTGCCGGGCAATGCCGCCTGGTGGAGCTCGGCTATCGTCAGGGCGGCGCGGCCGGATACGGGCTGCGGCGGGTGCTGATCGACGAGCACGGCAACCCGAAGGGCGAACTGTCGCGTGGCGAGCAGAAGAGCCTTCAGACCGACCGCGTCATCCTCGTCCCCGGCCCCGAGGAGGAGCAGCGGGTCGTCCAGCGCATGTACGAGATGTTCGTGCGCGAGGGGCGTCCCGAGCGGGATATCGCGGAAGTTCTGAACGCCGAAGGTCACCGCACCGATCTCGACCGGCCGTGGACCCGGGCGACCGTCCATCAGGTGCTGACCAACGAAAAGTACATCGGGAACAACGTCTTCAACAAGGTGTCCTTCAAGCTGAAGCAGCGTCGGGTGGTAAACCCGCGCGAAATGTGGATCCGGGCTGAGGGCGCCTATCCTGCCATTGTTGACGAGGCGCTGTTCCTGCGCGCCCGGGAGATCGTGGACGCCCGCAGCCGCCATTTCTCGGATGAGGAACTGCTCGACGCACTGCGCGCGATCCTCAAGCGGCAGGGCATGCTGTCGGGGTTGATCATCGACGAGGAGGATGATCTGCCGTCCTCCAGCGCCTATCGCAGTCGCTTCGGCAGCCTGCTGCGCGCCTACCGGCTGATCGGCTACGAGCCGGACCGCGACTACAGCTACATCGAGGTCAACCGCGCCTTGCGGCAGGCCCATCCGCAGGTCGTGGCCGAAATCATCGCTGGCGTCACCCGGCACGGCGGGTCGGCCGTGCAAGACCCCGACACTGATCTGGTTCGCGTCAACGACGAGTTCACCGTGTCCATCGTGCTGGCCCGATGCAGCGCCACGGCAGCCGGGTCGCTGCGCTGGCGCATCCGTCTCGACACCGGACTGGTGCCCGACATCACAATCGCCGTGCGCATGGACGAGGCGAACGAGGCGCCGCGCGACTACTACGTGCTGCCCAGCATCGACATGACCTTCGGGAAACTGAAAATCGCCGAGCAGAACGGGCTCGCGCTCGATGCGTACCGGTTCGACACGCTCGATTTCTTCTACGCGCTCGCCTCGCGGGCGAGGATCGCGGAGGTGGCGTGATGCCCGACGACTTGGAGCCAACGAGCCAGAAGCAGGTAACCCTGATCCCGACCGACAGGGTTAGGGTCCTCAACCCCCGCGTCCGAAATCGGCGCACCTTCGAGGCGATGGTGGAGAACATCGCGCGCATCGGCCTGAAGCGCCCGATCACCGTGGCACCGCGCCCCGGGACCGATCCGCAGGAGTACGACCTCGTCTGCGGTCAGGGCCGCCTCGAGGCCTTCGTCGAACTGAAGCAGGACCACATCCCCGCCATTGTGATCGACGCTGACGAGAGCGATTGCCTCGTGATGAGCCTCGTCGAGAACTGTGCGCGGCGGCAGCACAACCCCATCGACCTTATGCGCGAGATCGGCGCGCTCCGCCAGCGCGGCTACAACGACCGTCAGATCGGCGAGAAGATCGGCGTTTCCACCGAATATGTGAACATGATCGCCGGGCTGCTGGAGAAAGGCGAGGAGCGCTTGGTCTCGGCCGTGGAAACCGGGGTGCTTCCGCTGAATCTGGCCATCCAGATTTCCAAGACGGACGCCAAGGGCGCGCAGAAGGCACTGATGGACGCCTACACTCAGAACAAGCTGCGAGGCCGGAAGCTGGCGCTCGTGCGCCGCCTGATCCAGCAGCGCGAACTGCGGGGCCCGCAGATCCACAGCAACCAACTCGGACGCAAGCCTCCGAAACGGGCGCTCACGAGCGAGGGCCTTGTGCGGGCGTATCAGCAGGAGGCGACGCGCCAGAAGCTGCTTATCAAAAAGGCCGAGCTCACCCAGAGTCGGCTGATGTTCGTGCGCGAGGCGTTCCGGAAGCTCTGCGCGGACGAGCATTTCATGACCCTGCTCAGGGCGGAGGGGCTCGAGACAATGCCTGCCGACCTTGCGCGGCCCGTGACCGACGGGGCTCCGGCATGAAGCGCGAAGCACGCGACACCCTGAAGAGCGTCACGCTCGGGTTCGAGGACGACTGCGTCACGCTCCCCATCGATGCGATCCTGCCGCTCCGCGCCCTCGGCAAGTCCGCAAAATCCAGCCGGAAGTATCGGCAGATCGTGGCTTCCATCGCCCAGATCGGGATCGTCGAGCCGCCCGTCGTGGTTCGGAACCCCGACAAGTCCGCCACTTGGTTGCTGCTCGACGGCCATCTTCGGATCGAGGCGCTAAAGGATGCTGGCGAACAGGAAGTGGAGTGTCTGGTCTCCACCGACGATGAGGCCTTCACCTACAACCGCCAGGTCAGCCGCCTTGCGCCGATCCAGGAACACAAGATGATCCGAAAGGCGATCGAGCGCGGCGTGCCCGAGGAGAAGATCGCGCTCGCGCTCGATCTCAACATGAGCAGCATCCGGCGCAAGGTGCGCCTTCTGGACGGCATCTGCGAGGAAACGGTCGGGATCCTGAAAGACAAGCCCGCGACCGGCGCGGTGTTCGACGCGCTGCGCAAGATGAAGACCATGCGCCAAATCGAGGCGGCCGAACTGCTGGTCAACGCGAACAACTATTCCGTCGCCTACGTGAACGCGATCCTCGCGGGGACGCCGCAGGCCCAGCTGGTCGAGTCGTCCAAGCCGAAGAAGGTTAAAGGCATCACGCCGGAGGCGATGGCGCGCATGGAGCAGGAACTCGCCCGGCTGCAGGAGGGGATCGCCTCGATCCAGGACACCTACGGCGACGACCACCTGCATCTGACCGTGATCAAGGGCTATGTCGGCAAGTTGCTCGGGAACGCGCGGGTCGTGCGCTATCTGGCGCAGAACCATCCCGAGTTCCTCGGCGAGTTCCAGACCATCACCGAGATCACGCCGGCCGAGGCCGAGTAGCGGCCTGTAGGTCAACGACGGGGACCCGGACCCAAAAAGCGCGGGGACCGCAGGAGACGCCGGACTGTGGGCCGGATCAAGCGCGGCGGTGGGGATGGCGGCGAACCCGCTCGGAGCCCACCAGGCCGGCTCGAGTTTTCGCCGGCCGCGCGGTCGCGCATGCGGCTGCGTTCCATTCGGGGCGTGTCGGAGACCGGGCCACTCCGGCACGCCCATTTGCCCACTCGAAAAACATGGTGAATCCGCGACGTCCTGAGGTAGTGCGTTGCGGTTCTCTGCGAAAAGAGAACATCTAAAAACGAAACAGGCACAAAAGAATCGAAATTCATCCATGCGAGTTTTTATGCTATTGATTCCATTGTGCATCGTAAGAATGTGTGAGGTCTGCGTAGCCTTTGGGGTCTCTGCGCATTTCGGAGGGGTTGAGTCATCGAAAATCTCGGCTCAGAGCCCTGCAGTCATGCGCTGGCAGAACTGCACGCGCACGCTCGTCTCCGAGCGACTATTAATCGTTTTCTCTCGGTTACGTCCGGTAGGAACGTCCCAAGACGGGAGTGCTGATCGCCGCATGGGTCCGCGCCGTCGTTAATCCAGACGGAATGCGCGGAACTGCGCAACTAACTGACTTGCCTCGCATTTTCTTTCACGCCTTCGTTCGAACGCAACCAAACCGAGTTGCGCGAATGGAGGACGACATGAAACGGAACTGCATGACTCAAAAGGAACTCGCCGATCGCTGGACCATCTCGCATCGCACCCTGGAGCGGTGGCGGTGGGCTGGCGAAGGCCCGGCATACATGAAGCTCGGCGGACGCGTCGTGTACCGCGTCAGCGACATCGAGGCGTTCGAACAAGAGGTCATTCACTCCACGGCTGACCAGCGGATCGCCGCGTCCTGACGCCATTCCCGACCTCTCGAATGCGCGTCACACTCCAACGCTCTGATTTGCGACGCATTTCGATTGCACCACCTTCCCGGCTCGGCTAGTCTCGGCTCAGGCCCAGTAAATGGGCGCGCATAGTTAACGTGCGCATCGCCCGGGCCGGGAGAACGTGATGGACAACGACAGGTCGGAACTTCGCTGGGGAGTCGAGCAGCGCCTCGAGTTCATAGAGTTCCGCCTGTTCTGGGAGGGACATGTGAACCGCAGCGACCTGATGGACCAGTTCGGGGTCTCGGTGAACCAGGCGTCCACCGACCTGAACCGCTACATCGGCTTCGCACCCGACAACATGGTCTATGACAAGAGCGCGCGGACCTATGTCCGCGGCTCAGGCTTCAAGCCACAGTTCCTCGAGCCCGACGCCAGCCGCTACCTCGCGCAGCTTCGATCGGTGGCGGACGGGATCCTCGACCGCGAGGACTCCTGGATCGCCGATCTCCCGCCCTATGCTTCGGCCCCGACCCCGGTGCGCGGCGTCAATCCGGTGACGCTCCGCTCCGTGGTCGGCGCCATTCGTCGCTCCGAGGCGATCGAGGTGAAGTACCAGTCCCTGTCCAGCCCGGACCCGCGCTGGAGATGGATCGCGCCGCACGCCATCGCGTTCGACGGATTTCGTTGGCACACGCGGGCGTTCTGCCTGACCGACAAAGCGTTCAAGGACTTCCTGCTCTCACGGATCCTCGACATCCGCGGATCGCGGGAGAGCGAAACGTCGGCCGAGAATGACCGCGATTGGCACTCAGAGGTCACCCTGGAGGTCGGCCCCCACCCCGACCTCTCGGAGACGCAGGCGAAGGTCATCGCGCTCGACTACGCCATGCGGGGCGGCAAGGCGAAGATCAAGGTTCGTCGCGCGCTGCTCTATTATGCGCTCAAGCGCCTCGGACTCGATACCGCGCCCGAGGCGCGCGCGCCCCAGGATCAGCAGATCGTCCTCATAAATCGCGATGAGATCATCAGCGGCATTCCAGTACGCGGCGCTCGGGAGGCCACGGCATGAGAGGGTCTGTCCAGAAACGTCGGATCCTTGGCCGAGAGCTGGCAAGATCATTCGAGGAGTGTGAGATTGGGTAAGCAAGCGGCATTCAAGACCAACCCGGTCAGCCTCGAAGAGCTTTTGCGCCAGTGCGGAAACGGCAAGATCCAGCTGCCCGACTTCCAGCGCAGTTGGGTCTGGGACGAGGAGCGCATCAAAGGCCTGATCGCGTCGATCTCGCAGGCCTTTCCGGTCGGCGCGTTGATGACGCTCGAGGTCAAGCTGGGTGCGGCCGATACGTTCGCGCGTCGGCCGATCCAAGGGGCGGATGCGGCAGTTGGAGATAGCGCACCTGACCAGCTCCTACTCGACGGCCAGCAGCGCATGACTTCTCTCTACCAAACCTGCCTGCGCCGCGAGGTGGTGCAGACAGTGACACCGCGTCTCAAGCTCGTGAAGCGCTGGTTCTACATCGACATCAGACAGGCCATGAATCCGGCCGAGGACCGGGAAAACGCCATCGTCTCGGTGCCGGAGGATCGGCGGATCAAGTCGGACTTTGACCGGAAGATCGACCTCGACCTCTCCACGCCGGAGCTCGAATACCAGAACCTCATGTTCCCGCTGAACCAAGTGTTCGACTGGGACGAATGGCAGGATGGGTTCAACGAGTATTGGTTGGAGAACGATCCGGAGACGCGCAAGCTGTTCAAGCCTTTCAAGGATGAAGTCCTTCAGAACTTCAAATCCTACCAGCTGCCCGTGATCGCGCTTAGCCCCGACACCTCGCACGAGGCCGTCTGTCTCGTCTTTGAGAAGGTGAACACCGGAGGCAAGCCACTCGACGCATTCGAACTGGTGACGGCGATGTACGCTGCGCGCGGGCATCGCCTACGCGACGACTGGCTCGGCGCCGACGGCCAGCCGGGGCTCCAGACCCGGCTTCAGCTATTTGGCCGCGCAGCCGAGCAGAAGTTCGGCGTTCTGGAGAAGGTCGCGGCGACCGACGTGCTGCAGGCCATCGCCCTACTGCACGGGGTCGAGAACCGCGCGGCCGAGATAGCTGCCGGGCGCAAGGAGTCAGAGTTGTCTGCCGTCCGCGCAACGCGCCAGTCACTGCTCGACCTGCCGCTTGAGGCCTACCTGAAACACCGCGCCGCTGTGGAGGAAGGGTTCAAGACCGCAGCGAAGTTCCTCCGGCAGAACCACATCTACCGGGTCATCGACCTGCCTTATCAGGGCCAGCTTGTCCCGTTTGCCGCGATCCTCGCCATCATCGGGCCAAGGTTCGACCATGCCGCCGTAAAAGACCAGCTCGCCCGCTGGTTCTGGTGCGGCATCTTCGGCGAGCTTTACGGCTCGGCCATTGAGTCGCGCTTCGCCAAGGACGTGCTCGAAGTGCCTGCCTGGCTCGACGGCGGGCCGGAGCCCAGCACGATCACCGATGGCCGCTTCCGCCCTGAGCGACTGCGTACCCTGCGCACCCGCCTGTCGGCAGCCTACAAGGGCATCCACGCCCTGCTGATGGCCGAAGGTGCGCGGGATCTCCGCTCCGGCCAGCACTTCAAGGACACGGTGTTTTTTGACGAGTATGTCGATATCCACCACATCTTCCCGCAGGACTGGTGCAAGAAGCAGAAGATCGAACCCAAGGTCTTCGACACTGTCATCAACAAGAGCCCGCTCAGCTACAAGACCAACCGGATCCTCGGGGGCGTCGCGCCCTCGGTCTATCTGGAACGACTGGAGGCGGGCGGGAAGGACACCCCGCCAATCGCCCGCGACGCGCTCGATCAATACCTGGCCTCGCACGCCATCGATCCCGACCTCCTGCGCGCCGACGATTTCGCGGGCTTCATGGCGGATCGCGAGGCGAGGCTGCTCGCAATGATCTCCAAGGCAACCGGTCATGCGATCACAAGGGCAGACGCCGCGCCGGAGGAAGGCGAGGATGTCATGCAGGACGACGAGGGATTCGACCTACCAGATCCCGATGCAGAGGAGGCCGCCTGAATGGACCCCATTCTCAAGCGCCCTGTCGTTCGCGACCAATGGGTCGGGATTTTGCCTCCGGCGAAGCTCATCGAGGTCGCGCCGTGACCAGACTGGAAGACATCAAGAACGGTGCCTCCGTTGCGGGCGTCGTTCCGAATCAGACGGTTGAAGCGGTTTCGGTCGAATGGATCGGGGATCAAGCGATCAACCTCGTGTACCGAATTCCGGGTGGCAGCGTTTCGGAGACGACGCTCTATCGCGATGACGAGCATCGTCTCGCCGTCGAGCAGCCAGGCCGGGCATGGTCTTTCGATGCAGACGCGAGTCTTCTGCGGCTGGTCACCGAAGCGAACCGGATCAAGCTCGCACACTACTTTGATCCGTATCTGGCGATCCACACGAGCCTCGTCGACCCGCTTCCGCATCAGATCACGGCCGTCTACGGCGAAATGCTGCCGCGGCAGCCGCTTCGCTTCCTGCTTGCCGACGATCCGGGAGCCGGCAAGACCATCATGGCGGGCCTCCTGATCAAGGAGCTGATCGCGCGCAGCGATCTCGAGCGCTGTCTGGTCGTCGCGCCCGGCAGCCTAGTCGAGCAATGGCAGGACGAACTGGGAGAGAAATTCTCGCTCGAGTTCGACATTCTTTCTCGCGAGATGATCGAGACTTCGCGTTCGGGCAACGTCTTCAATGACCGCAACCGGCTGATCGCTCGCCTCGATGTTCTCGCGCGGAACGAGGATCTCCAGCAGAAGCTCGCGTCCTCCACGGAATGGGATCTGATAATCTGTGACGAAGCTCACCGTATGTCGGCAAGCTACTTTGGCGGCGACGTCAAGTACACCAAGCGATACCAGCTGGGCCAGCAGCTCGGCCGGGTCTGTCGCCACCTGCTACTGATGTCCGCTACGCCGCACAACGGCAAGGAGGAGGACTTCCAGCTTTTCATGGCGCTGCTGGATGGCGACCGCTTCGAAGGTCGCTTCCGTGACGGCGTGCATTACGCCGACAGTGCCGACATGATGCGCCGCCTGACAAAGGAAGAGCTGCTGAAATTTGACGGCAGGCCGCTGTTTCCTGAACGTCGGGCGTACACGGTGAAATACGACCTCTCGCCCGAAGAGGCAGCGCTCTACAGCGCAGTCACGGAGTACGTTCGGACGGAAATGAACCGCG
The DNA here is from genome assembly GCF_900184945.1 of Antarctobacter aquimaris. Taxonomy (GTDB): domain Bacteria; phylum Pseudomonadota; class Alphaproteobacteria; order Rhodobacterales; family Rhodobacteraceae; genus Maliponia; species Maliponia aquimaris. The sequence goes on from NZ_FXYF01000003.1 coordinate 31,853, forward strand.
TGCAGAGGTTCGCGGAGCAAGATGGCAAGAAACGGAATAATGTCGGCTTCGCGCTTCAGATCCTGCAGCGTCGTCTCGCCTCGTCGCCTGCCGCAATCTACCAGTCCCTGAAGCGCAGACGAGAGAGATTGGAAGCTGAGCTGGCCGAAGCCAGGCTGGCTCGCAAGGGTGGCCGCGCCGATTTCCACGAGCCGAGCGTCCCGGACGAAGTGCTCAAGAACATCGACGAGTATGGCCAGGACGAGGTCGATGAGCTCGAGGATCTGATCTCGACAGGCGCAACGACCGCAGAAACGGTCGAGCAACTCGAGATCGAGGTCCAGACCCTCAAGGGACTGGAGATCATGGCGCTCGACGTCCTTCGCTCGGGCAAGGATACCAAGTGGACCCAGCTCGATCGCATCCTCGACGATGAGCTAATGGTCGACAGCGACGGAAACCGCCGCAAACTGATCATCTTCACCGAGCCCAAGGATACCTTGCACTACCTGCTGGAAAAGGTGCGCGCGCGCCTTGGAAAGCCGGGAGCCGTCGAAGTCATCCATGGCGGCGTCACCCGGGAGGAGAGGCGCAAGGTCGTCGAACGCTTCATGCAGGATCGGGACATGCTGGTCCTGATCGCGAACGATGCGGCTGGCGAAGGCGTGAACCTTCAGCGCGGCCACCTGATGGTCAACTACGACCTGCCCTGGAACCCGAACAAGATCGAGCAACGGTTCGGCCGCATTCACCGGATCGGTCAGACCGAGGTCTGCCATCTCTGGAACCTTGTCGCCGCTGATACCCGTGAAGGCGAGGTCTATGCTCGTCTCCTCGAGAAACTTGAGGCGGCGCGGGAAGCCCTCGGCGGCCGCGTCTACGACGTGCTGGGCGAGCTGTTCGAAGGAACGGCGCTGCGCGATCTGCTGGTGGAAGCCATCCAGTACGGCGAGCAGGAGGACGTGAAGGCGAGGCTGTTTCAGGCGGTTGACGGCGCTGTCGATCAGCAACACCTCCTCCAGCTTCTGGAGCGCCGAGCGCTCACGAACGACACCATGCCCGCCGCCCGCGTGCACGAGCTGCGGATCGAGATGGAGCGGGCCGAGGCGCAGCGTCTCCAGCCGCATCACATCCAGAGCTTCTTCGTCGAGGCGTTCAAGCACCTCGGTGGCCAGATCAAGCGTCGTGAGGAAGGCCGATGGGAGATCACCCACGTCCCGCTCAGCATCCGCGAGCGGGATCGCCAGGTCGGCACTGGCGCGCCGATCCAGAAGAAGTATGAACGGATCTGCTTCGAGAAGAACAAGATCAACCAGCAACCCGTCGCGGCCTTTGTCTGCCCGGGCCATCCGCTGTTGGATGCGGTGATCAGCCTCGTGCGAGAGCAATACGATCACCTCATGAAGCGCGGGGCCATCCTCGTCGACGACACGGATCCGGGCGAGGAGATCGCTGCAATTTTTCTCTTGGAGCACAGCGTTCAGGACGGCCGACCCACGGCCGCTGGCAGGTCCCACATCGTCTCTGAACGTCTCCAGTTCGCCGCGATCGACCGGAACGGCGCCGCGACCAACGCCGGCATCGCACCCCACCTGAACCTGCGCCCGGCGCGCCCCGAAGAAGTCGCGCGCGTCGAGGATCTGCTGCAGGCTGACTGGCTGCGCACGGACCTCGAAAAGACCGCCGTCCGCTTCGCCACCGTCGAACTCGCCCAGAAGCACGTCGCGGAGGTCAAGGCGCGCCGCATCCCCGAGATCGACAAGGTCGAGCAGGAGGTGAAGGCGCGGCTCAAGAAGGAAATCAACTACTGGGACGCGCGCGCCTTCGAGTTGAAGGAGGAGGAGCGCGCCGGCAAGAAGACCCGCCTCAACTGGCAGAACGCGCAGCGACGGGCCGAGGAGCTGGCCGAGCGTCTGAAGCGCCGTTTGGAAGCGCTCGACCAGGAACGCTTCATCTCTGCCCAGCCTCCGCGCGTGCGCGGCGGCATGGTCGTCATTCCGCGCGGCCTCCTGATTTCCCGCGCGCCTGCAGACGAACTCGCGGCGACCGCGAACGGATTTTCCGAGGATCCGGTCGCCCGGCGCAAGATCGAGATCGCGGCGATGGACGCGGTCATGGCGGTCGAGCGCGGGTTGGGGAACGCACCCACCGACGTCTCCGCGCAGAAGGTCGGCTACGACATCGCCTCCTACGACCCCAGGGCGGACCATCTGCGCTTCATCGAGGTCAAGGGCCGCATCGACGGCGCCGACACTGTGATGATCACGCGGCAGGAGGTCATCACATCGCTGCACGAACCCGACAAGTTCATTCTGGCCGTCGTCCAGGTCGAGAACGGCTTCGCCACTGCGCCGCGCTATGTCCGCGGCGCGCTCGACACGCGCGAGCCGCCCTTCGAGCACAACGCCATTCAGTTCAGCATCAAGAGCCTGCTTGAGCGGGCGGAAACGCCGACATGATCAAGGGGAGAAGCCAATGCCGACCAAGAAGATGACGGCCAAGCGAGCCGCATTGCTCGCAGAACTGGAATACTTGATCGGAAGCGAATGCTACAACGGAAGCATTCAGAATTGGGGCCCGAACGGAACTCAATACTCGTCGGGCAGAGAGTTTCGCTATCCTCTGACGGTGGTCGATGAAGGTGGCGATAAGACCAAGTACCGCTACAAGGCCGATTCCAGCGATGCAATCCAACTCAGCTCCGGTCACTACGCTTTCGGCGCCAACCGGCTTCATGTAGTCGAGGGATTGAACAAGGTGCTCGACTACCTCGAATCCAACCACGGATTGAAGCTGTAGCATCTGCGACCGAAATTCCCGGCTGTTCACGAACTCCCGCGGCGGTACCCGAAGGCACATTATGACCAACTACAAGAAGAAACTCATCGAAGTCGCCATTCCGCTCGAAGCGATCAATGCGGCGTCGGCGCGGGAGAAGTCGATCCGGCATGGGCATCCCTCCACCCTGCACCTTTGGTGGGCGCGTCGGCCGTTGGCGGCGTGTCGGGCGGTGCTGTTTGCGCAGCTGGTGGACGATCCCTCGTCCTGCGTCGATGAGCTGATGGCCGATCCGAAACTGCGCGCGCGGGCCGAGGCGGAGCTGCCCGGGCGGGTGGCGGCGTGGGAGAAGAGCAAGGCAGCGGCCAAGAGGGCGGCGGCGAATGCGCCGGAGCCGACACTGGAGGATGTGGCGGTCGAGATCGAGCGCAAGCGGCTGTTTGCGATCATCGAGGACCTGGTGAAGTGGGAGAACTCGACCAACGAAGAGGTGCTGGAACGCGCGCGGGCCGAGATCCGGCGCAGCTGCGGCGGCGTGCTGCCCCCGGTCTATGACCCGTTTTCGGGCGGCGGGTCGATCCCGCTCGAGGCGCAGCGGCTGGGCCTGCCCGCCTATGGGTCCGACCTGAACCCGGTGGCGGTGATGATCGGCAAGGCGATGATCGAGATCCCGCCCAAGTTCAAGGACATGCCCCCCATCCACCCCGGCATCAAGGAGCGGTCGTTCTACCGCAACGCCGAAGGGCTGGCCGAGGATGTGAAATACTACGGCGCTTGGATGCGGAAGAAAGCGAAGGAGCGCATCGAGTCCTACTACCCACAGGTGGACGTGCCGAAATCTCTCGGAGGTGGAAAAGCGACAGTAGTTGCATGGATTTGGTCAAGGACGGTTCCAAGTCCAGACCCGGCCTTCGGTGACGTTCAGGTGCCAATTGCTTCAAGCTTCCTCTTGAGCTCCAAAGCGGGTGAAGAGACTTGGGTCCAACCAGTTGTCAACAAGGCTGAACGAACCATCAAGTATGTTATTCGCAAAGGTGGTACAAAAGCGGAGATAGCAACCGCCAAGGGGGGCACAAAACTCCAGCGTGCCAATTTCAAATGCCTCATGTCGGATACTGCAATCACGGCAGACTATGTGAAAAGCGCTGGCAAGGCAGGGAAGATGGGCCAGGCCCTCCTAGCAATTATTGCAGAACGAAAAGGCGGACGAATCTACGTTGAACCCAACGATGAACATATAAACCGAGCATTCGCCCCTGAAATCGTTGAAGTCGCACGAGAGTGCAGAGAGACTTTCCTCTACGGCGAGACTCCAGAACGTCTTACAGGCGGTACTTGCCACGGATATGGCTTGGACCAGTGGGGCAAGCTGTTTACTGACCGCCAGATTTTTGGGCTTAGTGCTTTCAGCGATTTGGTTCACGAGGCTAGAGAGAAGATTGAAGCAGACGCGCTTGCATCAGGCAAGCAGGCTGATGGGGTGCAACTGCAGCACGGTGGAGTTGGTGCAAAGGCATATGCCGAGGCAATCAGCGTATACTTGGCTTTCGCAATAGATCGGATGGCAGACGCCGGGAGTACAATTGCGACCTGGGCGCACAGCGGTTTCATTCGGTTCACCTTCGCGCGGCAGGCTATCCCGATGACGTGGGACTTTGCTGAGTGCAATTTTCTTAGTGATAGCACTGGGAATTTCGGAGGTGCTATCGAGTGGATTTTCAAGGCAATATCCGAGTTTCAGCCCAGAAATACTGGTTCGCTGCGGCAACAGGATGCTCAACAGGTAGTTTTGCCGGAGGGCGCGGTCATTTCAACCGACCCTCCTTATTATGATAATATCGCATATGCAGACCTCTCTGATTTTTTCTACGTTTGGCTTCGCAGGGCGACTAAGTCCGTATTCCCAGAGTTGACCGCCGTGCTTGCTGTCCCCAAGACTGAAGAGCTTGTTGCTGTGGCCTACCGCCATGGCAGCAAAATCGAAGCGGAAGATTTCTTTCTGTCGGGTATGACGCAAGCAATAACGAGTCTTGCACGCCAATCCTCGCCAGACTTACCCGCAACGATCTACTATGCCTTCAAGCAGAGCGAGGTCGAACAAGAAGGCCTCAGCTCAACCGGATGGGCAACATTCCTCCAAGCGGTTATCAATTCTGGATACATTATCGTCGGCACTTGGCCTGTTCGTACCGAGCGAGCAGCCCGAACCGTTGCCTCTGGCACCAACGCCCTCGCCAACTCGGTTGTCCTTGTTTGCCGCAAGAAGGACGCCACGGCCGAAACCATCACCCGCGCCGAGTTCATCCGCACGCTCAAGCGTGAACTGCCTCCGGCCATCGCCGAACTTCAGGCCGCCAACATTGCCCCGGCGGACATGCCACAATCTGCTATCGGCCCCGGCATGGGCGTCTTCTCACGCTACAAGGCCGTGCTCGAGGCCGACGACAGCGCGATGACTGTCAAGACTGCGCTGCAGCTGATCAATGCCGAGCTCGACGAGTATCTCGGCGGCATCCAGGGCGAGTTCGACGCCGACACCCGTTTCGCAATCACCTGGTTCGAACAGAACGGCATGGGCAAGGGCGACTATGGCGTGGCCGACAACCTCGCCCGCGCCCGCGGCATCTCGGTCGACAGCGTGAAGCATGCCGGGATCGTCGAAAGTGCTGCGGGCAAGGTGCGGCTGCTGAAACGCGATGAGCTCGACCCCGATTGGGCGCCCGAGGAGGATGGGCATCTGACCATCTGGGAATGCCTGCAGCACCTCGTGCGCCTGCACGAGCGGACGGGCCTGTCGCACGACAGCGCCGCACTGCTCAAGCGCTTCGGGCCACAGGCAGAGGCGGTGAAGGATCTGGCCTATTGCCTCTACGACATCGCCGCCAACAAGCGGCGCGAGGCGTCCGAGGCCACGGTCTACAACGCCCTGATCGCCGACTGGTCCGAGCTGAGCCAGATGGCCGCCACGGTTTCGCTTGAAGGGCGGAACCGGCAAACGCGATTTGAACTGTAAGGATTCCCTCGATGGCCAAATCCACCCGTCAGCATGTGTTCGAGGGCATGGAGCTTCTGCCCGAGGCGTTGATCCCCTTCGTCGAGAAGCGTCTGGAAAGCTCGCTGCAGGGCCATTGGCAGGTGCAGGTGGTCGAGCGCGTCCGCGGCTTGCGGCCCAACGGCAACGGCCAGGTGAACTGGGACCAGCAGGGCCTGCTGCAGGTCATGATGGCCTTCTGGAAGGAGGCCTTCGCAATGGTGCTGGGGCATCCGGAACGATCCTACGTGTCCGAGCTGCTCGACGTGCGCAACAAGCTCTCGCACAACGAGGCCTTCACCTATGACGACGCCGAGCGCGCGCTCGACACGATGCGGCGGCTGCTGGAATCGGTCAGCGCCAAGGAGACCGCCGAAAAGATCAGCGCGTCGCGCGATACGATCCTGCGCACGAAATATGCCGAGCTGGCCCGGAACGAGGAGCGGCGCAGGACGCAACGCTCCGACATCTCGGTCGACACGGTAGCGGGGCTGATGCCGTGGCGCGAGGTGGTTGAGCCGCACCAGGACGTGGCCACCGGAGAGTTCCAGCAGGCCGAGTTCGCCGCCGACCTAGCGAAGGTCCACAACGGCAGCGCGCCGTCGGAATACCGCAACCCGCGCGAGTTCTTCGCACGCACCTATCTGACCGAGGGGCTCAGCACGCTGCTGGTCGGTGCGGCCAAGCGGCTGGGCGCCGGAGGCGGCGATCCGGTCGTCGAGCTGCAGACGAACTTCGGCGGCGGCAAGACGCACTCGATGCTGGCGCTCTACCACATGGTGAGCGGCACGCTGGTAGAAGATCTGCCGGGGCTCGACCAGCTTCTGTCGCGGAGCGGGTTGACGGTGCCAGGCAAGATCAACCGCGCGGTGCTCGTGGGCACCTCGCGCGGGCCGCAGGACGTGATCTCGCTGGAGGGCGGCCGGAAGATCCGCACGACCTGGGGCGAGCTGGCGTGGCAGCTGGGCGGCGCCGAGGCGTTCGAGATGCTGGCCGAGAACGACGATCGCGGGATCGCGCCGGGATCGAACTTGCTGGAGGCGCTGTTCAAGAAGTATTCGCCGGCGCTGATCCTGATCGATGAATGGGTCGCCTACCTGCGCCAGATCTACAAGGTGGAAGGGCTGCCGTCGGGGTCGTTCGACGCGAACCTGTCCTTCGTGCAGTCCCTGACCGAGGCCGTGAAGGCCAGCCCCGGCGTTCTGCTGGTGGCCTCGCTGCCCGCCTCTCAGATCGAGGTCGGCGGCGAAGGTGGTCAGGAGGCGCTGGCACGGCTCAAGCAGACCTTCAGCCGCGTGGAGTCGTCGTGGCGCCCTGCCAGCCAGGAGGAAAGCTACGAGATCGTCCGTCGCCGCCTGTTCAAGGAGATCCCCGGCGACAAGTTCCATCACCGCGACAACACGTTGAAGCAGTTCGCCAAGCTCTACCGGGAGAATGCGAACGACTTCCCGAACGGCTGCTCCGATGAGGATTATCGGCGGAAGCTGGAGAAGGCCTATCCGATCCATCCGGAGCTGTTCGACCAGCTCTATACCAGCTGGGGCTCGCTCGAGAAATTCCAACGCACGCGCGGCGTGCTGCGCCTGATGGCGCAGGTGATACACGAACTGTGGATGGGCAACGATCCCTCGGTGATGATCATGCCCGGCAGTGTCGCGATCAGCTCGGCGCGGGTCGAGCCGGAGCTGCTGCACTACCTCGACTCCAGCTGGCAATCGATCATCGCAGGTGACGTCGATGGCGTGACGTCGACGCCGTACAAGATCGATCAGTCAGCCCCCAACCTGAACCGGTACTCCGCGACCCGTCGCGTTGCACGGGCGGTCTTCATGGGAACAGCGCCAACGCACGGTCAGGAGAACAAGGGGCTCGACGACAAGCAGATCAACCTTGGCGTCGTCCAACCCGGCGAACGTCCGGCGATCTTTGGCGACGCCCTGCGCCGCCTCGCAAACCAGGCCAAGTTCATGCACAGCGACCTTGGCCGATACTGGTACTCGATGTCGGCCAGCCTCAACAGACTGGCCGCCGACCGCGCCGCTCAGTTCGAAGAAGCGCTGGTCCTTCATGAGATCGACAAGGCGCTCGGCGGCTACATCAACGGCGTTGCGGATCGCGGCCACTTCGACACCGTTCAGGTCGCCCCTGGCAGCTCGGCCGATATCCCCGACGAGCCCGGTGGTGTCCGCGCCGTGGTGCTCGGCGTCGCGCATCCTCACACCGGCCGGGACGGATCAGAGGCTCTGGCGGAAGCCAAAGACATCATGATGCAGCGAGGAAGCACGCCTCGCGTATACCGCAACATGCTGGTTTTTCTTGCCGCCGAACAGCGGCAGCTGGACAATCTGAAGGCGGCCCAGCGTGCGGCTCTGGCATGGGCTGAGATCGTTCGGGAGACCAAGCGTCTCAACCTGACGCAGAGCGACAGCGCTCTCGCCGAAGCCAAGCTGAAAGAGGCAAGCGAGACGCTGAAAACGCGGATGAAGGAAGCCTGGTGCTATCTGATCTACCCGGTCCAGGAGAGCGCCCAATCCGACGTAGAGTGGATGTCAGCCAAGGTTCCGGCGCAAGACGGGCTACTCGCTCGCGCCAGCAAGAAACTTGTCAGCGACCAGGGGATCTGGCCCGAGCTTGGCCCGGACAACCTGAATCGTCAGCTCGAGAAGTACATCTGGAATGGCAAACCGCATCTCCATCTCAAGGACCTGTGGGAGTACCTTAACCGCTACACCTATCTCCCCCGGGTGAAGAATAGAGCCGTTCTTTCGAAGGCTGTGCACGCGGCTGTCAGCGGCATGCTGCCGGGGCCCTTCGCCTATGCAGAACGTTGGGACGAGACGAAGGGGAGCTATGTCGGCCTGGCGATTTCCAGTGCCACGAGCGCTCAGGTCGTGATCGATTCTGAATCAGTGATCATCAAGCCGACTGTCGCAGAACAGTACCGGCAAAAGCAAACAGCTGCAGCACCCGCAGAGGGCCCGGCCCCTGCCGTAACCCATGGGCCAGACACGACAACGCAACCTGCTCCAGGAACGCCTGCCACTGCCCCAACCGAACAAAAGCCTACCCGTTTCCACGGGACGGTGATGATTTCGCCCGAGCGCCCTGCGCGCGACATTCACCAGATCGTGGAAGCCATCATCGAGCAGCTGACGACGTTGCCGGGTGCCGATGTTTCGATCAAGCTCGAGATCGATGCCGAGGTGTCCTCCGGTCTTGACCGAGCAAAGGTTAGGACGCTGGTTGAGAATGCGACGACGCTGGGCTTCATAGACAAGTTGGTGAAATGAAACCCGATCTTCGATCTTGCAGGCACAAAGCGACGAACTAATCTTAGCCGGTCTTGCAGCCCCAGAAGGACGTGTGATCGGCCGCGAAGTAGCCGTCCGCGACCCGGAAATACCCCTGCAGTTCGACGGTATCGCCCGCAGTCAGCGGGACCATCGTCTGCAGCCAGATGGCGGTGGCCAGCGAGACATGGGTGGCGGAGATCTCCCCGAGGGAGCCGCGGATTTCCGTCGCGCCGTTCAGGACGAGCCGCCCCCGCATGCGGGCGGTGGTGCTGGCATTGACCTTGTACATGAGCGTCGCGCCGAAGAGGTAGGTGCCGTCGACCGGCGCCACGAAGTGGTTGTTCGCGGCGTCGAAGGCCCCCTGGTCGTTGTAGTCGGTGTTGTTCAGCCCGATCTTCGTCCACGTCCCGACCCCGACGTAATTGTCGTAGTTCGTGTAAGCCTTGAACCGCGGCAGCCGGGGCTGATCGACGATGCCGTTGGCGTTGTCGACGCTCAGCCCATCGAAGAAGGTGCTGCCGTCGGCCGAGACCGCGAGGCGGAAGCGGTCCGAGCCGAAGAGGCCGACCAGCGCCTTGGTCACGAAACCGGTCTGCAGCGTCAGCCCGAGATCGTCGCCGGCCGCCTCCTTGTTCATGGTGTAGAACAGATCGCCGGTCCCGCCCTCGGCCACGGTCTTCGCCGTCCAGAGCGCGGCGTTGAGCTTGGCCGAGAACGGGTTCGAGGCGTCGGCCGTGGTGCCGACGCCGAGCAGCGCGATGTTCTGCAGCGCGGCCGGTGTGGTTCCGACCCAGCCCGCGCCATCGTAGACCAGCAGCAGGCTCTCGTCCTCGACCCAAGCCCGCCAGCCGGTCCGGGGCGGCAGGCGCAGCCAGGCGCCGTCCGTCCAGAGCGCCACGTTCAGGTCCCAGCCCGTCCAGTCGCCGGTAGCACCGGAGCCGACGATGTAACGGTCGCCATCAGTGGGGCTGGCGGGCGGCGCTGTCAGATCGCGGTCGAGCACGGAAAGCTGGACGAGCCCGTCGAGGATCCGCAGCGCCTCGTTGTGGGTGACGTGCTTCTGGGCCTGCGCCGCGAGGATGTAGGGCAACAGGAGGTGGGTCGTGGCGTCGGACATGGGATCGCCTTCAGAACAGGAGCGTGACGGTCTTGGGCGCGCCCCGCCCGACAAGGGCGGAGAGCTGGGAGATGCGGATATCGAGCGTGTCGCCGGGCCCGAGCGGCGCGCCCCAGTCGGCGGTCTGCTGGGCGGCGGTGTAGACGGCGCTGGGGGTGGCGGTGCTCAGCAGCCGCTTTACCGTTGCACCGTCGAGGATTTCGACCTCGTAGGCTTCCAGTTCCTCGGCCAGCGGCACCTCAACAGCGCCCCAGCTGTCGGCGGAAAGTGCGCGGGACCGGCGCGTCCAGCGGATGGTGAGATCGCCGGGGGTGCGCGGCGTGCGCCATGGCTGCTGGACATGGGCGACAGAGAAGGGTCGCAGTCCGACGCCCTCGGGCGTGAAGGCCTGCGCCACATAGGTCTCGTCGCTGACCGGGCGGCTCGCCGGGCCGATGCGCCAGTTCCACGGGATGCCGAGATCGGCCTCGGCGATGGGCAGCGAGGCGAGGCTGTCGTCGAGCACGACCACCCGCGCGCCAGCGGGCGCCGGGTTGCCCATCGCACTTTCGGTACCCCGCTGGCCACGCAAGAGCCGGGTGAGCTGATACCGGCCGGGCGCGAGCAGCTCCGCCGCGCCCGCCTGCAAGATCTCCCAGACGCCGGGCGCGCTCTCGATGGCCAGCGCGTTCGCCCCGCCGAACAGCGTCAGGTCCGTGACGCTCTCCAGCGTGCCGGTCAGCAGATCGACCACCAGCGCATTGCCGAGGTCGAAGCGCGATGTGGGCCCAGCGTAGAAGTCCGAGACCAGAGTCCCGATCCGGGCGCGGCTGCCGAATGTCGTCAGCAGCTCGAAGCCATCGGTCGAGGGGCTGCGGAACACCGCCATCTCGCCGGGCCAGGGAACCGCGTGCGCGGCGACCAGCGGCCGATGCGCGGGCTGGTCCTCGGTAAGCTGCGGCAGGTCCATCAGCACCGCATCCGGCGCACCGAACACCACGGCCCGCGTCAATGACGCGGCGCGGGGATCGCCGGGCGGCAGGTCGTAGGTCGTTCGGTCCTGGCGGACCGCCTCGATGCCGCGCGCCTCGGCGTCGGCGATGGAGACGAGCCGCAGATCGGCCAGCCGCCCGTCATGGGAGAGCCGGATCGCGTCAGCCGGATCAAGGGCGAGGCGCGAGGGCGGCAATCGAAACGCCGCGGTCTCGCGCCCCAGCCACGCCTCCATCAGCGCGCGGCGGCAGCGGCGCTCTGCCTCTTCTGGCGGCACCGCCATCGGGAAGGACTCGGACGCGATGCGCGTCGTGTCCACGGTGATGCGCCGCGCCTCGACGAGGGCCGCGTCGTAATCCTCGTCGGCACGGGCGACCTGCCACTTCAGCGCCTGCGGCAGTTCCGTCTCCTGACCGCGCGTGAGCTCGAGAATGTCCCCTTCACGACCGGCGACCAGATCGTCGGGCGCAAGGGTCGCGACAGAGGACCGGCCGCGCATGACGAAGCGGATCACGCCCTCGGTTTCCACCGCGTCGAAGCCGAAATGCCGCGACAGCGTGGTGATCGAGGCGCGCGGGCTTTCCAGCGCGGTGATGGCGTAGCCCTCGACCGCGCCCCAGAGGCCGGAGACGTCGATCCTCGACTCGGGCATCCCGGCCCGCAGGCAGAGGTGCCGGACCAGCGCCGCAAGCGACACCGCGCCGAGCCGCCCCGTCAGCCAGTGGCCGAGCCGCCAGTTCGCCCCGTCCGTCCAGACGTCGGTCAGCGCCGGGAAGAAGGGATAGGGCCGCGCGTCCCAGGTCCAGGCGGCGCATTCGGGCACATGCACCATCGGCCCGCCGTAGACCGAGGACAGCGGGTTGTTCGCCGCGTCGCCCCACCAGAGATACGTCGCCTCGAGATAGGCGCGCTGGATCGCGTCGTCGCGCCAGCCCCGCGAGAAATGCGGCGTGAAGCTCTCGGACGACTTCGGGTCGAAGAATACGTTGGGCTGGTTGGTGCCCCGGTCGATGGCCGGGCAGCCCAACTCGGTGAACCAGATCGGCTTCGACTGCGGCACCCACGCCGTCGGCGTCCCGCTCTCCACCCCACCCGGGCGGTCGTAATGCGGGTTCGACCACCAGGCGCGCAGGTCCTTGTAGCGGAAGACCCACGGCTTGGCCGCCGCGCCGTCTGTAATCGCGGTCCGGACCTGCGCGGTGCGATCCGCCGCGCTGGCATAGAACCAGTCGAAGCCTTCGCCGCCCGCGATGTTCCCCTGCAGGTATGCCCTGTCGTAGATCGCGGGCCAGCCCTCGGCCGCGTCGAGATGCTCGAAACCGTCGCGCCAGTCGGAGAGCGGCATGTAGTTGTCGATGCCGACGAAATCGATCTCCGGATCGGCCCAGAGCGGGTCGAGATGGAAGAACACGTCCCCCGAACCACCGCCCGGCTGGTGCCCGAAATACTCCGACCAGTCGGCGGCGTAACCGATCTTGGTGCCGGACCCGAGGATCGAGCGCACATCCGCGAGGAGGTCCCGATACGCCTGCACGGCGGGATAGGTGGCCGCGCCCGAGCGGATCGTCGTCAGCCCCGGCATCTCGGTGCCGATCAGGAAGGCGTCGACCCCGCCCGCCGCCGCGCAGAGATGGGCGTAGTGCAGCACCATACGCCGCAGGCCCCAGTCGCCGGATGGGCCAGTCCACGAAACCGACTGGCCAGCTACACTGAAGTTCGCAGGCGTCGCCGCGCCGAACAGCGCCGCGACCTGGCTTGCGGCCGTGGCGGTCTTGTCCACGGTCCCGGCGAAGCCTGCGGCGGGAGAACAGGTGATCCGCCCCCGCCACGGGAAGGCAGGTTGGCCCGTCTCCGCAGCGTTGTCGCTGTAGGGGTTCGGCAGCGTGTTGCCGGGCGGCACATCCATCAGGATGAACGGGTAGAAGGTGACCCGCAGCCCGCGGGCCTTCATCTCCTGGATCGCCTGCACCACGGCGAAGTCCGACGGCGTGCCGCCATAGACCGGGCGGTCCTGGTCGTCGCGACTGACGAGGAAGGCATCGGCGCGGCTCACGCCATTCACCGCCCAACTGGCGGGCGTGGTGGATTTGGCCGAGACCTCGACGCCCGGCCGCACCTTGCAGGAACCCGCGCGCAGATCGTCGCCGAACCAGGCGACGACGAGGCTTACGCTCTCGACCGCAGGCGCCATGGCCTGCAGCCGGTCGAGCGCCTCCACCATGTCGGTGGAGTCGGCCAGAGCGTTCAGGTTCTCGGGCACCGTCGTGCCGCCATCGGTCTTGCGGATCGCCTGCGTCGCGTAGGTGAACTCGCCCGAGGCCGGGATCATGGTGACGGCGCGGGTCAGCCCCTCGGCGGTGTCGGGATCGGCGAGTGGGCGGAACACCTCGAAGGAGAGTTGCGGCAGGCGGTTGCCGTAGGTCGAGAGCGCCAGTTCCTCGAAGACCACATAGGCCGTGCCGCGACAGGCGGGCGTGCTGGCCGCGCCCATCTTCGCCGCGATGAACGGGTCGGCGGTCTGCGACTCGTCGCCCGGATACCAGCGCCAGTTGACGCCGGAGAGGTCCATCGGCTTGCCGTCGGCCCAGATGCGCCCGATGCCGGTGATCGGCCCCTCGCAGAGCGCCACGGCGAAGGAGGCATAGTAGAGATACTCGGTCGTCTTGACCTTGCCGCCCCCGCCGCCCTTGCCGCCGCCCTGCGTGGTGGTCTTGGTCTCCTCGCGGAAATCCGTCGCCCAGATGATGTTGCCGCCCATCCGCATCCGGCCGTAGAGCCGCGGGATCACCGCGCCCTCGGTGGCAGAGGTGATGCGCAGCGTGTCGAGCCGCGCGCCCTCGATGCGCTGGGTGGGCGCCAGCGACGAGATGATCCAGCTGTCGACGACCGAGCCGATGGTGGAGCCGATGAAGCCGCCGATGGTCGCGGCGCTGACGCCGAGGATCGCGCCGCCGATGCTGCCGCCAATGGCGGCGCCGGCCGCGCCGAGAACGAGGGTGGCCATGGTCGGAACTCAGTGTTGCGGGAACAGGAAAGCGAAGGCGATGCGCCGCCGCCAGGATGGGGTGAGCGCCTCCTCGATCACGCCGAGCCGCTCATAGGCGTGGAGGAAGCTGTCGGGACCGGTGAGGATCCCGACATGCTTGGCGATGGCGCGTGGCTTCACGCGGAAGAGGACCAGCGCGCCGGGCCCGGCCTGGGAAGTCGGCACCTCGATCATCATGGCCCGGGCGCCCTCGGCCAGCACCTCGCGCGGGCCCGTCTCCCCCCAGTCGCGGCTGTAGGGCGGGATCGGGAAGGGTTCAGGGCCGACGACCTCGCGCCAGACGCCGCGCGCGAGGCCAAGGCAATCGCTGCCGACGCCCCGAAGGCTGGCCTGATCGTGGTACGGCGTGCCGAGCCAGGCCCGCGCGATGGCAATGACGCGCGCTGGGTTGGCCAATGCGAGGGGTTGCGTCACAGCACGCCGCCCTCGTGGCCGCCATCTTTGGTGGCATAGCGGAGAACGGCGTCCTGGCCGGGGATGTGCGGGAAGCCGCGGAAGTTGGCGGTGTTCGCGAACTTGGCCCCGCAGGTCTCCATGCGCTTGTCGCAGCCCGCGCGGATGGTGAAGCCGTCTCCCTCGGCGATCGCGCGCACCGGCGCCTCGAGCAGGGTCAGCACGGCGATGCCATCCGTGACGTCATGGCCCAAAACCTCGGTGCGCCGCCCCGCATTCGCGCCGCTCGTCCAGTCCAGCGTGCCGAAAGTGAACCAGCCCGCCTCGAAGCCGGAGAGACCGGAGGCGGTGAAGGCCCGGTCGCGCAAAATGTCGATCACCGCGCCCGTGCCCTTGAAGGCTGGATCCTCCAGATCTACGCCGCAGCGCGCGTCCCCGAGCGCGGCGTCACAGGTCGCCTGAAACGTCCGCCCCACCGTCTGGCCGAGGACATGGGCGAGCGAGCGCACCTCGGCGACGAAGGCCAACCGCCCGCGCCGGATCTGGCCGATGGCGCCGCGGCGCATCAGGACGCGCTGGCCGGTGTCCGCCCAGTTCACGCGCCAGACCTCGACCTCGGCGTTGTCCCAGCGACCGTCGAGGATGTCGGTCTCGGTGATCCGGTCCGAGGTCAGCACGCCCTCGGCGTCCTGCGCATCGACCGACAGGTCCGAGCCGGAACGGACCTCTGAGGCGGTCAGCCCGCTCTCGGGCTCGAAGTCGGTCCCATCGAAGCTAAGCGTCCGGTCGTGGTCGGTGAAACCGAAACTCACGCCATCGGCGCGGGCGATCCGCCAGCACCAGGCAAGCGTGGTCGTGCCCTCGTCGAGATGGGTCTGCAACGCGGGCGAGAGGGATTTCATCGGCAGGTTCCCGTCATGCGGTCGTCGAGATCGGCGATCCAGTTCGCCCAGTCCTGGGGCACGGCGGCGACAGTGTTGGGATTCGGCCGGGCGAGCCGCGCCTCGGCATAGGAGGCGCACCCGGCATCACCAGCGCCCATCGTTGCGGCGCAGCCGGTCAGCAGGATCGCCGGTGCCGCGGCCATCGCGAACCGCGTCGCGCCCCCTCTCGACACGCTTGTTCTTGTCTTCCATCGCATCGCGTTCCGCCTCCCGTTTGCCCACGCGCTCCCCTTCCACGCGGCCCCAGACCCGGCCGAGGACGACGCCCCCGACCGCGCCTAGAGCCGCGACCAGCCAGATCAGGAACTCAGCCACCGTCCCGCTCCCCGCGTGCGGCGGCCACGCAGAGGGCGACGACGAAGACGCCGAGGCAGCCGCCCACGACCAGACCTGCGAGGAACTCAAGCATCGCCGCGGAACCCGCGCTCGATCCGGTCGCGCAGGCCGATCAGACCGAGCCCGAGGAACATCAGCCCCGCAGGCGAGGCATCGCCAGAGCCGGCGAGCAGCGCGACGAGCCGGGACAGTTCCCCGAGCGGCCCGGTGGCTGGCAGCGCGAGGGAGGCGATGCCGGTGAGCATGGCGAGCAGTCCCGCCCACCAGGTCATGGAATTGGGGCGAACGTAGCGCATGGGTCAGGCCCTCCGGATCAGGGTGGAGAAGAAGGCGGCAAGCCGGGCGAGCCAGCCGGTCGGCGCGTGGGGCGCAGGATCGAGGACCGGCGGCGTCGGCGACGGCCCGCGAGCCAAGACCAGAGCCTCGTCCTCGGTCAGGCGACGGATTGGCCGCGAGAAGTCTACCCGGCCCGTGCGGTCCACGGACCAGACAGGGGTCGTGCCGCCGGGATAGCGGGCGTGGCGGAACAGATCGCGCTCGGCTTCCCGGCGCGGAATGATCGATGCCGGCCGCCGCCAGTTGAGAAACGCGTCGGCGGCTGCAACGCGATTGCCGGCGTTGAAGTGCCGGGTCAGTGCGGCCTTAGCGATGCCGCCGGTGTTGTAGTGAAAGCTGACCAGCGCATCGAACTCGTGCGGCGCCAATGGCACCTTCACGGCGCGCAGGACGGCGGCCTCGTAAGCAGCCAGGTCCGCCCGGAAGACCCGGAACGCTTCGCGGATCCCGGCGTCGAGGTCCGCAGGCATGCCGCGCGGCATTGTGGCGGGATCGGGCGGCCCGGCCGCGGCCGTGTGGCCGATGCCGAAGGTCCAGACCTGTTTCACATCGAGATAGGGCCCGGGCACGAGTCCTTCGTGCCGGACGAGGGCCAGCAGGCCCCGGTCGGTCATGTGCATGGGATTACCTCAGAAGCGAGAGGATCAGGATCAGGGCCGCGACGACGAGACCGATGCGCAGGCGATGGGCGAAGGCCTGCCGAGGGTCGGCAGGGTCGCAGCGAAGAGAGCGCGCGAGGCGGAGAAGGTCATTCATCGCCGCCGCCTTCGTTGGCGCGGCGCAGGCGGGCGAGCAGCATCTCGATGAAGGCCGGGCCGAAGACCCCGACGAGATAGGCGGCCGAGCCCGCCGCCCCGCCTGCGGGGATCGCCTCGGGCGGCAGGCTGAGCCAGGCGGTGATCACGGCCATGGAGAGGCTGCCCATCCCGGCCGCGATCAGCCCGCCGAGCAGGATGTGGCGCAGCGCATCGCGCAGCCGCATCTTCGTGGTCAGTGCGTTCGTGGCGCCGCCGAGTGCGCCCCAGGCGGCGAGGATCACGGCGGTCGAGGCCGCAAGTTCGCGCAGCACGGCCGCAACGAAGCTGCCGGTGTCGTTCATCGCCGGATCTCCAGAAGCGGGATGGAGGTGATCGAGCCGAGCCGCTCGAGGTCGAGCGTCACGTCGAGCACGTCGGTGTCGAAACGGACGGGCACGTCGAATTCGAAGCCCGCGGTGATCGCGACGCCAGCGCCCGGCGCGACGCTGAAGGTGACGACGCCAGTGGTGGTGTCGACGGACCAGCCGGAGGGCTGCTCGACCCCGGCGAGCGCGATGCGCACACTGCCCGCCACAGGCTTGGCGATGGCGCGCCACCAGGATTGCGCACCGGAGGCGTAGCGCTTCACCAGCTGGAAGGCGGCCGTCGCGCCGTCGCCGGTGCCGATCGCCTGGTCGGTGGGCGATGCCGTGCCCGACGGCAGACAGGACTTGTGGTCGCCCCAGTCCTTGAAGCGGAAGCCGTGCAGCCGACCGTTGCGCGCCTCGAAGAAGGCGACGACCGCCGCCAGATCGTCCGCGCGGCGGATGCCGTAGGCGACATCGTAGCGGCGGCGCGAGTTGGCCCAGCTTGCGTTGCGCTCCTCGTCGCCCGAGGCGAGCTCGACGATCTGCGTACGTCGTTCCGGCCCGCCGCGCGCGCCGCGACTGATGTTGTCGGGAAACCGGATCTCGTGGAACGCCATCACATGCCTCTCCGCCCGAGCGACACCGCGCGGGCGATGTCGGCCGCGACCTGCGTGCGCGACTGCCGGAAGCTTTCGGCGTCGCGCGCCATGATCGTGACGTTGACCCCGCCACCCGCGCCGTAGCTCTGGGCCTCGCGGCGCGACAGCACCCGCTCGCCGCGCTGCAGGATCGCGGGCACCTCGTCATGGCGGAGGCCGGCCATGCCGCCTGAGTGCATTCGTGGCGCGGCAGCGAAGGCCATGGCCGGGACCATGCGCGAGGGCCCCGCAGACCCCACCATCCCGCCCGCATGCAGGACGTTGGCGAAGATCCCGCCCGCGCCGGAGAAGACGCCGGAGAGCGCATTGGCGATCGGCCCGAGGATGAACCGCCGCGCCGCCAGCTGGGCGAGATCGGCGAGCAGCGAGGTGACAAGGTCGCGGAAGTTCAGCTTGCCGGTCTTCACGAACTGGCCCACGGCGTTCTCGGCCGACTGGAAGGCGCCGACGAGGCTCTGGCCGATATCGCCACCGATCTCGCGCGCCTTGCTGGCGTAGTCGGACAGCGCGGCGGTGACGGCCTGCCAGCCGGTGACAGCTGCTTCGGCCGCGGGCTCTGCCGCAGCGGCGGCAGTACCGGCCGCTGCGCCGGCACCCGTGGCGGCGCGCCCAGCATCGCCAAGCGCCGTCTCCAGCCGGTCGGCCGCGCCGGCGGCCTCGGTCAGCGCATAGGCACTGGCCTCGTCGGTGCCGCGCACCGCGTCGCGGAGCGCCTGCCAACTTTCGAGGGGCGCACGTGCCCCCTCGGCCAGATCGCGCGCGGCCCCGCGATAGAGGTTCGCGGACTCGAGCGCGCGGTTCGCCGCCTCGGTCAGGCCGAGATCGGGCGCGGTGAGCGGATTGTCCTCGAAGGCCCGGTCGAAGGCCGTCTGAGCTGCGGTGGTCGCGGCGGTCGCCGCGCCCTCGAAGCGGTTCTCGATCTCGCCGAGGTCGAGGTCGGCTACCAGCGAGATGCGGCGCTCAGACCCGAGCGCTTCCAGCCCCTGGTTGATGCCGCCGATGAAGCCGTTGATGCGCGCGACCACGCCGTTCAGCATCGCCTCGACCCCGTCGACCAGGCTGTTGGCCGCCTGGAACGCGAGATCGCCGATGGCGGCGGGCAGCAGACCCCAGATCGCCTTGATCGCCTCAAAGGCGCCCTCAAAGGTGTTCGCGGCGGTGTTCCCGAAACTGACGACGCTCGCTATGGCGCTCTGCATGCCCGATGCGGCGTCGGCCTTGAGGTCGAAGAACATCGCCGTGGCGGCCGCACCCGCTGCAGCGGCGCCCATCCTGATCCGCTCCCAGACCTCGACCGCGAGGTCCTTCAGCAGCGACATCGCCTCGCCAGACCCACCCGCGCCAGAGACCAGGCGGGTGAACTGGTAGACGAGCTCGCCCGCGCCGACGATCAGGGCACCGATGCCGGTGCGGATCAGCGCGCCGCGCAGGACGACCAGCGCCGTGGCAAGACCCCGGACGGAGAGCGCCGCGGCAGCCATGCCGGCGACCCAGCGTCCCGCGAGGAAGGCGGCGAAGGTGGCAGCGTAGGTCGTCAGGCGGCCGATGTTGTCGAAGAGACCGCGGATCGCGATGCCGAGCGGCCCCGTGCGGCTGGCGACTGCCGCCATGGCGTCGGCAACGGCTTCAAGCGCGGGCGCTGCGGCAACCGCCAGCTGGTTCGAGAGGCCGCGCCAGATCAGCCCCAGCCGGGAGATCGCATCGTTGGTCCGCTCGATCTGGTCGGCATCCTGCTCCGAGACGACGACCCCGAAGGCAAGCACGTCCTCCGTCGCCTGGCGCAGCGTCGCGGTGTCGATCCGCGACATGGCGATCGAGCCTTCCTCGCCGAAGAGCTGCCCCGCGACGGCCGCGCGCTCGGCGGCAGGCACGAAGCTCTCGATCGCTGCGTTGATGGCGCCGACGCGCTGATCCAGCGGCAGCGCGATCAGCTCGTTGGCCGAGAGCCCCAGCCGGTCCAGCGCATCGGCAGCAGGGCCGGTCCCGGCGGCCGCCTGACTGAGACGGCGCGTCAGGTCCTTCGTCGCCTGCTCGATGCCGGACATGGCGACGCCCGCCAGTTCGCCCGCGCGCTCCAGCGTCTGGATCGAGGCGACGGTGGTGCCCAGCGACTGCGCGAGCTTCGCCTGTGCATCGACCGTCTGTAGCCCGGAGCGGATCATCGCCACACCAGCGGCGGCAGCGGCTGCCACGGCGGCGGCCGCCGCGACCCGCACCCGCCGCGAGAACGCCGCGAGCCGGGCGTTCGCCGCTTCCATCTCCCGGCTCAGCCGTCCGAAGCCCCGCGACCCGGCTTCGCCCACGCCTTCCAGCTCGGCGCGCACCTGCCGTCCGCCCACGGCCGCGAGGCGGACGCTGACGCGTTTCTCGGCCATCGGTCAGACTCCTTGCTTTCGCCGCATGGGCGTCTTACGTTTATGCCATCGATCAAGTGAAGGTATGACCATGGCCGAGACCGCGACCCTGTCCTCGAAGTTCCAGATCTCGATTCCCAAGGCGATCCGGGCCGCCCAGCACTGGGAGGCCGGGCTGACCTTTGCCTTCATCCCGAAAGGCACGGGCGTCCTGCTTGTGCCGGTGCCCAAGCGGGAGGCGCTGAAGGGGCTCGCGCGCGGCGCGTCCGCCACCGATTATCGCGACCGGACGGATCGGTTCTGATGATCCTCGTCGACACGTCGGCGTGGATCGAGTGGCTCATCGGCTCGCCGACCGGCGAGAAGCTGTCCGAACATCTGCCCGAACAGGGCGAATGGCTGGTCCCGACAATGGTCCAGCTCGAGCTGGCGAAATGGCTGACGCGCGAGGTCGGCGAGGACAAGGCGGATCAGGTCATCGCCTTCACGCAGGTCTGCCATGTGGTGCCGCTCGACACCGAGATCGCGCTGGCGGCGGCGGAGTCGTGCCGCGAGCACAAGCTTGCGACCGCCGACGCGATCATCTTCGCAACCGCCCGCGCACAGGGCGCGATGCTCCTGACCTGCGACGCACATTTCGAGGGACTGCCCGGCGTCACGCTGATCGAGAAGATCAGGGCCTGACCCCCGGGCCACCATTCGCGCTCAGCTCCTCGTTCAGCTTCCGGACCATCACCGCTTCGATGACGGGCAGCAGTTCGGCCATGGCGAGCGGCGGCACGCCGAGCGCGTCACCGAGCGCCAGCGCCGCCGACAAGTCCCAGCCGATCACGGCGCCGGGCAGGACACGCAGCTGGCCTCCGAGGCGGCCGACCAGGTCCCAGACCTGCCAACCCTCCAGCGTTTCCGGACGGTTCAGCCGCGCCGGGCAGTCCTGGCAGGTTTGCGCGCAGGCTTGGCAGTATCGCTCGCCCCCGCCGAAGGACCATTCGGCGAGAGCGCGGAGACGTTTTTTTCCTGCTCCAGCAGCAGGCCTTTCGAGACGTAGGTCAGCTGGAGCGCCTCGAAGATCGGCCAGACGTCGAGCAGTGCGTCGATGGCCTCGGGGCTCGGGTCGATCGGCTTGCCGTCCGCATCGCCGATGCCCTCCCAGGCGAGCACCGCCCGCCGCGCGAGCGCCTTGGCGAAGGCGACGGCGCGTTCCTCGTCACTGGCCTCCTCCGGAACTGCCTCGACGGCGGGATCGCTGCGGGTGGCCACCATCAGGGCGGTGGTCAGCGGGCGCAGCTGCACACGGACGCCGGGCGCGAGGTCATGCCAGCGCGGCGCGTTCGTCAGATCGAGCGTGAGCATCCTCAATACACCTCAATGTCGTTGATCAGGGTGGCGGTGCACATCCGGCCGACCACGCTGTCGCGGGCGGCCTGCCAGTCGAAGGTCGCCTGCACGCCCTGCGGCCCGGAAATCTCGATGCGCGGGCGCGGCAGGTAGACGGTGTGCACGGTGAAGGTGAAGCTCTCGCCCGACGGCAGGACGTAGGCGAATTCCATCTCGCAGGCCTCGCCGTTGATGGCCTGCGTCACCAGCGTCTGGTCGGCGAAGCGCACCTCGATCCGCCCCGTGAGCGCCGCGATGGACGGGTCCGCACCGTCAATGCGCCCGTCCGAGCGGATGGTCTCGATCCTGTCGAGGTTGTTGGCATAGGTGATCTCGGCCGAGACCACGTTGCCGAGGGCGGTGCCGTTGCGGGTGATCGCCCCGTTGAAATGGCCGAAGCGCTTCAGCTCCAGCGCGGCGGGCGTTCCGGCGCTGGTGGTGGTGCCCACCGTCTCGCCCTGCGCCACCAGCCGCGCCGTCGCGGTCAGGAGCCCTGAGCGCTGCATCTGCCAGGTGATCTGGTCGAGCACGCAGCCGGAATACATCGCATAGCGCGGTACCTCGGGCATACCGGTCTCGATCGACATGCTGGGCAGCGTCCAGGATCCAGACTGGAACTCGTGGGTGTAGGGAGCTTCCGCGCCCGTGGTCGTGGGTGTCCCGAACGCCGCCTTCAGCCAGAAGCCGAACGCCTCGGCATCGAGCGGCACCACGACGTCGCCGTCGGCGGTCACCGCGTCCTTGATCGGCGCCAGCGGGTCGCGTCCGTAGCCGAGAAGCTCGGAGTTGAGGAGCGGCTGCACCGCGCCGAGCGACGTGCTGGCGAAGGGCATGCGGGTGAAGCCGCTCGCGGGCGGCGTTCCATAGGTCGTCTCGAACGCAAGCGCCATCAGCGCCCGCGCCCCCTGGGCACGTGCCATGGTGTTCTCCTCAAGTTGTGGGGATCAGCCGAGCGGATCGGCCGTGGAATAGTGCAGCAGCACCGGGATCACGGCGGCCTTCAGGCTGGCCGCGCCCTCGACAGGCAGATCGACCGGGCGCGGGGCTTCGGCCTCGACCCAGTCGCAGAGCCCGCCCAGTGTGCGGTCGGCGGCGAGCGCCGTGCCGATGCTGGCGGTCAGCGTGTCGAAGGCAGCGTCACGGTCGGCGCCTTGCACGACGGCTTCGATCTCGGCTCGGTGCTGGTAGTGGTAGGCGAGCGGCGAGAGCGTGACCTCTGGCTCGCCCGGCTCGCCATCGCGCAGGATCAGCAGGCCCTCGGCTGGCATGCGCTCGGGCAGCACCTCGCCGCGCAGGGCGGTGGCGGGCAGCGCCGAGAGCCGCGCATGCAGCGCGGCGAGGATGGTTTCGCGCAGGGTTGGCATTTGAAATCCAGTTAATCGGAGCCTTCTTCAAGACGCCTCTTGAGTTCCATTAATTCTGGCGACGCATCGCCCAACTTTGGTTTGGATTCCTCGAATTCAGTTCGGATCTCTTCTAGGCGTGACTTCACAACCCGATTAACCATGTCGTGAAACTTTGTTTCAGCACGCGAACGTTCTCCAACACCTCCACCAGAGAAACGGGATCGGTTTTCACTGCTGTGGGCCCTGACCGCCGCCGCTGCAAACCACACAAGTCTGGGAGTCCATTTCTCACCTATAGCTGTTTTGATCAGGAGCTTGTTTAGGAGGCGACTGATTTCAGATGCCGTACCGATACCGTTCTTCTTGGCCGCCTCAATCACTGTTCTTATTTGCAATACCTGCTCTGGCTTTCCATACTTCAGGAAATCCAGATGCGGCTTGTCGGCGCTGGCAATCTTCGGTGGATGCTTCTTGTAAATATCCTGCATTTGAATGGGCGGTTCACTGGAGCGCTTTTGCGCTCCACGCTGCATTGATCTCACCTTGGCTTTGCTCAACGTGCGCCCCGCAATTCTTTTACCAAGCCCGAAGCCCGCACCCTCGCGAGTGGGTTCCTAGTATTTCCACAGAATTAGAAGGCCTTGCATAAGACTCTGCAAGACCGAACTCGCCAAACCCACACATGATGTTCGGAACGTTGCTCCTGTCAGCGCCCCTCCACCCAGTTCGCCACGATCAGCCCTGGCACACCATCCAACGCCCGGTCTGCATCCCGCGCAAGGTCCAGCCGCTTCGGCAACTTGACCTGCGGCACCAGCAGGAAGATCGGCGCGGTGACCTTGCCGCGCCCGGTCTTCGAGCGCGACACCACCGCCTGACCCTTGGTGTTCAGCCGTCCCTCCGCTACCAGCAGGCTGGGGCCCATCCGGCGATAGACGAAGCGCAGGCGCAGACCGCGTCGCCGTTCCCATTCACCGGGCGTGATCCTGCCACCGCGGAGGGACTTGCCGGCGGCGGGTAGCGGGATCGCCAGCCAGAACCCGTCTTTGGAGCGGATCAGCGGCCCCGAGTCATGCGCGCCGACGATCACCGGAGCCTTCGACCAGACCAGCGCCGCGGCATCGAGGCTTTCGCCCGATCTCGGGAAGTTCTGGCTCCGGATCGAGTTGGCCAGCCGGGGGCCGAGCCCCGCGCCGGTGATCTGCAACCGCCAGGCCGACTTCAGCCCGGTCCCGGCCTCGCGCATGGCGGCCGTCACGGCGCGTTCGCCCGCCGCGATCTCGGCCGCCATCATCGCGACGATGTCGGGATCGATGTCGAGCTTCAGTTTCACACAGGCCTCAGATCCACGGTCCAGACCAGCCGCTCGCGGTCGCGGACGGGCTCGCCCTGGATGAGGAAGGCATCGCCGTCGATCTCGATCCGGTCGCCGGGACGCGGGGTCGCCACCTCGGTGACGCGCAGGTCGATCCGCGTGGTCTCGGACCAGAGTCGCGCGTCGCCGAAGTCGGAGATGACATCCGCGCGCCGGGCGACGACGCGCACCAGAACCGGCGCGCCGCCATCGGCGATGTAGACCGCGTCCCGGCCGATGTTCGGATCGGCGAAGAGCGCACCGACGGCGGCGGCAAAGGCGCTCATCAGAACGTCGCGTTCAGGCGGACCCGGCCGATTGTATCGCCCGCGCCGCTCGCCACCGCCTCGACGGCCACGCCGATGAGGGTGTTGTCGGTAGCAACCGTCGTGCAGCGCTTGTTGGTGTCGTCCCAGTAGACCTTGGCGCCGACGGTCCAGGCCTGCGAGCCGACCTTGGTGATGTCGAAGACGCCGACGAGTGCGGTCTCGACGGGATCGCCGAGAGCGGCGGCGCCTGCGGCGATGCCGAAGATGGAGCCGACGAGCAGGCCATCGCCGGAGGCGATGGCATAGGGCGCTGTCAGGGTGATGGTGTTGCCGGGCTGGACGTAGTTTTTCATGGGGGTGATCCTCGTGGAAAGACGACGGGCGGCCCGTCAGGACCGCCCGTGTGTCAGGGTTCAGCATGGGGTGCGGATTACGCGCCCGGGTTCTTGTAGAGACCGCGCCAGTCGATGGCCTTGGCGCCGAAGTCGAGACGGCACTTGATCTCGACGCCGTCGACGTCGAAGCCGTTGCGGGTCTCGATGTAGGCGCCCTGCTGGCCCTCGAGATAGGCGTACTCGATGGTGTCGATCTGGTTCGGGCTGGCCGCCAGATACCAGGCGGTCTCGCTGGCGGCGTCGAGGCGCGGCTCGCTGATCGGCGCGAGGGTGCGGATCGATTGCGGCACCACGCTGGACGTCGCGGCGGGCACGAGGTTCTGCGCGACCAGCTGCTCGGCCTTCAACTCCAGCGAGGCGGGCACGATCAGGAAGGCGGGCCGGACGTTCAGCACCGTCTTCTTGTCGAGGCCGGTCTGCTTGGCCATGGCGGCGCGGGCCGCGCCGACACTGCTGACATCGAGCGCCGCGCCGGTGCCCGCGAGGTTCTTGTGCGTGGTGTGGAACAGAGCGTTGCCGTCGGCCATCGCCGGGTTGGCGGTGATGATGCCCCAGACCACGTCCGACTCCAGCTGGGCGATGGAGTTGCCGTACATCGCGGGGATCCGGGTGAAGGCGTCGAGATCGTCGTTGATCAGCGTCTGGCGCGTGATCGCGACCACCCGGCCATAGGTCTTGACCTTGTAGCTCTCCTTGCTCTCCCCCAGCGTGCCGCGCTTGAACTCGCCGCTTTCGCCGACCTCCAGAAGCTGCGGGGCCTCGCCAAGCTGGACCCGGTGCATCGCCTTGAAGTCGGTGGCGAGCACCTGGCGGCAAAACAGCATGAAGGTGCGCGGATAGGCCTCGTAGGCCTGCCGCAGGGTCTTGTTGGTGACCGCCGACAGGATCTCGGGGAAGTCCGAGGTCGAATGCAGCGCGCGCGTCGCCACCTCGTCGCGCGACAGGCCCCGCGTGTTCACCCCGGCATTGCCGAGGCTTTCGCGGGCCAGTTCCAGCAGGGTCATGCCGCGATACTGGCGCGCGGCGTCCTCCAGCTGGAACAGCGTCGGGCTGTAGCGATGCAAGAGCGCGTTGGCCACCGCGTCGCGCCGGGTGATGCGCTCGTCCCGGCCGCCGAGGGGGACCGAGACATGGGGGAAGGTCCGGGTTTCGTCGGACTTCGCCGCGACCTGATCGAGGATCAGGCGGCGGGACTCGTCGACGCTGACGCCGCGTTTCACCAGATCCTCGGCGAAGCCGCGCTCGAGGTTCAGCCGCCCGGCCAGATCGTAGATGGTAGAGACGCGGTCGCGCTCGGCCTCGCGGGCGCGGGTCGCGACGGCGTCGGTGTCGGGCGCGGGCGTTGCCTGCGTCTTCGGCTGGCTGCGCGTCTCGCTGGCGGCGACCTTCGGGTTGGGCGCAGTCGCTTTCGGCTCGGTCATGGGGGTGTCCTCGGTTTCGACCGGCGCGGTCGGCTGGGTGGTGGCGGGGGTTGCGGCGTCGCTCGCCGGGGTCTGGGTCTTGTCCGTCATCGGGAATGCTCCTTGCGGTGTGGGGGCGTCCCGGCGGTGAAGGACGCAGTCGTGAAGGGGATGCTGGGCGCGGAAGCCCGCTGCCGGGTCGGCGCCGACCGCAACGGCGGAGACCTCGAAGGGCGTCCAGTCCACCGCCCGCCAGAGTTCGCGGGCGGCCTCGGGTTTAGAGACCTCGAAGCGGTGGACCTGGTATCCGATGGAGACCGCGCGGATGTGCCCGGCCTGGATGTCGCGCCAGATCGGCTCGACGTCGGCGCGCTCGCTGATCCGCACCAAGGCGATGCCGCGGCCGTTCTCGATCCGGGCCGAGCCCGGCACGACCGAGCCGATCACCGCGTCAAGCGTGTCGAGCTCATGCACCTTCAGGAACGGCGCACCCGCGTTCAGCCGGTCGAGCCGCACATGCGCCGGGTCGAGGCTCAGTTCCTCGTCATAGGGCTCGCCGAAGAATGTGGCGCGACGGACGCGCGCCCCGGCCGACCAGACCACCTCGACGGTGCGGCTGTCGGCGTCGGCCGTATTGGGCGCAAGCTCCGCCGACCGGCGCATGGCCGGCAGTTCGATCATCGTTTCCATGAAGGTCAGTCCTGTTGGTCGGCCTGCGCCGGGTCATTGTCCGCGTCGGCGGCCGGGTCGTCGTTCGCCGGATCGCTGGTCTGCGCGCTGCCGGTCTTGGTCACCCGCCGCGGATCGCTGTCGAGCACCAGCCCGAGCGCGTCGAGCTTGGCGTTGGTCGCGGCGATCTCCTCCAGCACTGCGTCGGGGTTCCGGCCCTGCCGCGCGATAACCTCCGCCAGCGTCATGGTGCCGGAGCGGATCGACAGCAGGTTCGCCATCGCATCCTTCTGCGGATCGACCGCCTCGAACTTCGGCGGCGACCATTCGACCGGCACGGTCGGCGACGGGATCTGTCCCGCCGCCCATGCGGCTTCCGTGAACCACCGCCAGACCGGCGCACAGAACATCGGGACGAACAGCTGCCACTGTACGGCGTCGATCTGGCGGCGGAATTCGACGAGCCCCGCCCGGATCGAGGAATAGTTGACCTGGCTCAGATCGCCGGTCAGCAACTCATAGGGCACCCGGAACCCGGCCGAGATCGTGTGCAGGCTCGCCCGCTTGTATTCGCCGTAGCCGCCTGTGGCCGAAGGCTGGTTGAACCGGATGTCCTTGCCGCCGCGCGCATAGGCAATCAGGCCCGGCTCGAACTGTTCGACCCGGTTGCCGTCGGCATCGATCACGGATGGCGCGATACCCTGCTGCGCCTCGTCGTCGCCGAAGACGATGGCGGTGACGCAGGCCTCAGTCTTCTTCCGGACCAGTTCCGCCACCTCGTAATCGTCGAGATCGCGCAAGGACCGGATCACCGGTGCGCCCCAGGGAACGCCGCGCGCCTGCGTGCGCTGCTTCTCGTAGACATGGGCGATCTCGGTCGCGGGGACCGGGCGGCTCTGCAACCCGTTCTGCAAGGCACCATAGGCATCGCCCGGATGTTCGGCATGGAGCCAGTAGGCCCGGCGCTTGCCGACCGGGTCGAACTCGATCCCCTGGACGAGGCGACCCGCGCCGAGGGCTCCGGACTTCGTAGCGTCGAGGAAGTCGGCCTCCAGCACCTGCAGCTGCAGCGGCACGGCGAGGCCGTCGCTCGCCCGCCGCAGGCGGCGGCGCACCAGCACCTCGCCCGCCTCGACCATCTCGCGGCAGATCAGTGTCTGCAGGCCGTAGAAGTCCAGCTGGCCGTCGGCGTCGCACTCCGCCGTCCATCGCTCGAAGAGTGCGTCCACCTTGCGGTCGAGCTTGTCGTCGCCGCTGGCGGCGCGCGGCATGATGCCCGCGCCGATGATGTTGTTCACCAGCACCGCGACGGCCTTGGCCGCATGCGGGTTGTTCCGGACGAGATCCCGCATTCGGTCGCGCAGGAGCGCCCCGGCCACGCCGATCTCGGTGTCGGCCGAGGATCCCGGCGCCCGCCAGCCCTCTGTGCGCCGCCCGCGTGCCGCGCCGTCATAGCCGCGCGTCAGGGTCTCGAAGGCCTGCCGCGCCATCACACGACGTGCGGCCACGCGCGGCGCCACCGTCGCGATGGCGTGGTCGAACCAGGTCGCCGACATCAGCGATCCCCGCGGCTGAAGCTCGCGAGCCCGGCCACCGGCAACGGTCGCGTGATCCCAGCGATGGCGCGCTCGATGGTCCGGATGCGCGCCAGCAGATCCTCGGCCGAGCCATAGTCCACTGACTTGCCGTCATAGCTGACGCGGGTGGTGCCGCTGGCATAGGCCCGGCGCAGCGCCGAGAGCTCGGTTTCCGTCCAGTCCGTCATGTTCAGAACCATCCTCCGCGCCGTCCGAGCCAGTCGGAGCGGCGCTTGCCCTGCGGGGCCTGTCCCGGCCGATTGATCTGCCCGGCGGGATCGGTGTCGGTGGGGGCGGCCCCGAGCTGATCCTCGAGGTCGCGCCATTTCTCGTCGGGCCAGCGATCCGCGCCCGCGATCCACGCCGCCGCGCGGGCATAGACCCGGCAGTCCAGAGCTTCGTTGCGCTCGCGCAGCTTCTGCCATTCGAGCCGCGCGAAGCCGCGTTTCGTCCGCACGGTCACCAGCTGCTCGGCGGTCAGCTGTTTCAGCCATTCGCCGTCCGCCCAGTCCGGCAGATGGATCGTGCCGGGCGGGCAAAGCGCGCCCGCCGCCTGTTCTTCCCTCGTCGGCCGGTCCTGCCGCAGGAAGCGATAGGTCTCGGCCTTGAAGGTCGAGGTCGCCACGGTCCAGAGCCGCGCGCCGCGCCGCAGCCGCTTGCCGGCGATGGTGGCATCGACATAGGTCGGCCCGGTCACCGGGCTCGTCCGGGTGAACCCCTCGACGCCCTTCACTGGCGCAACCTGCGCGAAACCCACCTGGCGCGACCAGGCATAGACCGCGCTGGTCTCGTAGCCCGTGTCTATCGCGAGCCGTGCCAGCGTCATCCGCTGACTCGAGGCATGCGCCCATGTCCGACCTAGTAGATCCGTCAGCTGCTGCCAGCAGGCCGGATCGCCGGGACCGCCCTCGAGCACGAGATGATCGACGAGCCAGCTTTCCAGGCCTCGGCCCCAGGCCCATACATCGACCTCGATCCGGTCCTTCTGCACGTCGGCCCCAGCGGTCAGGAACAGCCCAGCAGCCGGCACCGTGCCCGGGGCCCATGTCTCGCGCCGGTCCGCCAGCCGCTGCCAGTCCGGCGCTTCCCCGGTCTCGACCCATGTCTCTCCGAGGATCGTGTTGCGGAACGCCTTGATCGCCTCGTCCGACCCCTGCGCTGCGTCCCATGCCCGCACGATCCGCTCCCAGCTCAGCCAGCCGATCGGCGAATAGAGCGCCGAGAGGTGATACCCGACCGTGGTCGGATCGGCGGCCGTGGCGGTCGCGCGCCATTCGCCGCCCTCCAGCATCGCCGTCTTGTGATGTTCCGCGATTGCCGCGTCGCAGCCCTCGCAGTGATATTCCGCCGTCTCCGGGCGGCCCTTCTGCCAGTGCAGCCGCTCGAACTTCAGCCACTGCATCGCGCCGCAATGCGGGCACGGCACAAAGAACCGCCGCTGGTCGCTGGCCTCGAACTCCCGCTCGATCCGGCTCAGCCCCCGGATGGTCGGCGTCGAGACCAGGAAGACCTTGCGCCGGTGGGCGAAGGTCAGCGACCGCGCCTCGGCCAGCGTGACCGGATCGCCTTCCTCGTCAGCGGACGCGGGATAGGCGTCGACCTCGTCGAGGAAGATGTAGCGCGCCGGGGTGGACCGGAGCCCGACCGCCGAGTTCGCCCCGGTCATGATCAGGATGCCGCCCGCGAACTCCTTGGACAGCATCGTGTTGCCCGCATCGCGGGACCGGGCCGGTTTGACTCGCTCCCGCAGCTCCGGGCTTTCGTCGATCAGCGGGTCGATCCGCTGCCGCGAGTTGCGCTTGGCCAGTTCCACCGTGGGCTGGACCGCCAGCATCGGACCCGGCGCCTGGTGGATGGCGAACCCGATCCAGTTGTTACCTGCCTCGGTCGCGCCGACCTGTGCCGCCTTCATGAACACGATCCGCTGCGTGGGATCGCCCGGCGACAGCCGGTCCATGATCTCGCGCATGTAGGGCGTGCGTACCGTGCGATATCGTCCGGGCTCGGCCGAGGCGCGGCCCGACAGCATCCGGTGCCGGTCCGCCCATTCCGAGACGGTCAGGTCCGGATCGGGCCGCAGCGCGCTGCCCCAGGCGCGCAGGATCTCGCCCGCGCCGTCGAAATCCGTCAGGCCGCCAAGATCATCGCCACGCTCATCGGAAGTCGGGCCGGACCTCGGCGAGTTCGTCGAGGTGGACGCGTACATGTTTCTCCAGCACCTTCTGCATCGCGGCTGGCTCCACGGTGATCTGCTGGCCCGTCGCGTCGCTGCACGAGGCCGAGAGCTCGGCCGCCATCAGCGCCGCCGCGCGCGCAGGCCAGTTCACCCACGCGTCCCGTTCCTCCCGCGCCAGGCGGAACACCAGCGCCAGCGCGCGGGCCCGCTCGATCAACTCCCCCTTCAGCTTCTGGAGCCGGATGCGCCGCTCCTGCGCCTTCAGCACCTCGTTCGCGGTCTTGGCCTGCAGGAAGGTCGTCCCGCCGCCGACGGCGGGGACTGCCAGCCCCTGTTCGCGCAGCGTGTCGCCGACAGCGGCCACCGCCGCCTCGGGGACAGGCTTCAGCTTCGGGGCTGGTGCCTTCCTCGTCTTCGACGGGTCCGTCGTCTCGGCCCGTCTGGCGTCGCTGGCGGCCGCGTTGATGCTGCCGTCCGGATAGAGAACCAGGCGCTCGCCGGCCTTCGCCTTCTGGATCGCACCGCGCGACAGCCCGACATGCACGGCGTACTGGCGCTCGCTCATGCCCTGCATCGGCGGCTCCGATTATCATTCAAGATCATGTGCTTATCGAGTTGATAAGCGTCGCGACCGGAGCGAACGTCCGTTCAGAAGGACGATGCAACTCACCAAGGAGCCACCCCGATGACCCGCCGCGCGACCGACAACACGAAAGCCCTCGACGCCTTCATCGCCGCGAAGACGGAGATCGACGCGATGCTCGCCCGCCTGCAGGCGCTCAGCGACGACCATTTCGAGACCAGCCCCGACGAGATCAACTGGGGCCATGTCGGTACCCTCAACCACTACCGCGCCAAGCTGCGCGAGATCACCGACATGGCATTCCACGAAGGCGAACACGCCGAGTGAGACGACCCGCTCCCGGTCCCGCCCGCCGACTGGCGGGCTCGACCTCGTAGAAGGGCCCGCATTCCGCGCGCCCCGATACGGGAGACGACGATGACCAAGCTTTCCGACACCCAAGCCCTGATCCTGAGCGCCGCCGCCCAGCGGCCCGAGCACATCGCCCTGCCGCTGCCCGAGAGCCTGCGCGGTGGGGCCGCCGCCAAGGTGGTCGGCGCGATGCTCGCCAAGGGCTTCCTGCAGGAGGTCGACGCCGACATGCGTAAGGGCGAGCTCGTCTGGCGCGAGACCGGCGACGGCCACGGCGTCACACTGATCGCCACCGACGCAGGCCTCGCCGCCATCGGGATCGAGCCCGAGGACGCGAACCTCGCGCCTGTGGGCGCAACGGACGCGCCGACCACAGAGCCCGCGCCGGACAACCCCGCCGAACTGAAGGCGGCGCCCAAGACGCGGACGACGCGCGAGGGCACCAAGCAGGCCACGCTGATCGCCATGCTGCGCGCGCCGGACGGCGCGACCATCGAGGAGATCATGGCCGCGACGGGCTGGCAGTCGCACACGGTGCGCGGCGCGATGGCCGGGGCGCTGAAGAAGAAACTCGGTCTCGAGGTAACCTCGGAGAAGGTCGAGAACCGGGGGCGCGTGTACAAACTTCCTTCCGCCTGAGGCACCGGACCCCGACATGTTGATGGCCGCCGTCCCACAGGGGCGGCGGCAGTACTTTCCGAGAGATGTCGCTCATTTAGCTGTGGCTATCTGCTCTTGTGCAGATTCTGATGTAAGGGCAACCTACGGCACTAGCTAGAACCGACGCGATGCGCCGCACTTCGTTGATACAGCGGCCTCTCTATGGAATTGGCCGACGCATGGACGTACTGCATTTTTTCAGGGAGCGCACCCGCTTCATCAGGCAGTTCTACGATACGGCCGCTGGTCCTTTTGATGGGATCATGAAGGCCATTGAGGACGGGCTGCCGCCATTTGATAACCCTCCTTACAGCGAAGATGGCGAGCCAGCGTATCTAGTCGAGTGGCTTGAGGCATCGGAAGGCCTTGAGGTACTGGGTCGTACCTGCTTGTCTATGCTTTCACCCTCACTGCTACTATTTTTCAGAACCTGGGAGAAACAAATCGGCGTGAAGTGGGAAAATGGCGAGCGGAAGAAGGCATTCCAGAAAGGCTTTGTTGAAGGCTATATAAGTTGCTATGAGCAAGTGCTTCGAATTTCACGCCGAGATTGCCCAGCAAATCTCGGTTTGGTTGAGCAGATCACGCTAGCGCGGAACAGAGATCAGCATCCAGAAGAGATAACATCAATGCGAGTCAACCACTCCAAGGCAGATAGAGAAAAGCATACTTCTCTGTTTTTCATGAGTGAACAAGACCGGTCGATGTTTAGTGATGCCGATCTCGCAAATCTCTCGTTCTTGAGCCCAGCAGTACACGTGTCGCGGGATCAGCTTTATGCAGCGATCGAGGAAACGGAGAAGCTTGCTGATTGGCTTGATAGCCACTTGATCAAAGCACGTTGGAAACGCTGACAAACCTTGATCGGCGTTATATTGCTTGAGTAGATGCGCTTCAACCATCACTAAAATGCTGCCTCGCTCAGTGCTGTCCTACCGTGTTTCGCTAACTCTGATCGCCTCAAACACCCGCCGCAGGGCAAAGGAACGGGCGATACTCACCACCGTGAACACTGCGCCCATCATCAGGTTCTGCGCCAGCGTCGTGTCCAGCCCGAAGACCGGGAAGATCAAGATCTGCGTGACGACCGCGACGCCGTAGCCGACGATCACGTTGGCTACGGACTCGGCCAGCGACATGAGGCGCGACTGCTTCATGCGGCGGACTTGCGCTTTTGCGCGGGTTCGGGAGCGGTGTCAGTGTCCGGCGTATCTGCCTTGGGTTCGACGCTGTCGCCCAGCCGCTCGGTCCTCACCTGAGCGAAGGTCCGCCCGTCGCCGTCGAGGATCGCGTCGCGGCCGGTCTCGGCCTGCCAGCGCTCCACGGCGACATCGACATAGGCGGGGCTGATCTCCATCGCGAAGACGCGCCGGTCATTGGCTTCGCCCGCCATGATCTGCGAGCCGGAGCCCGAGAACGGCTCGTAGCAAAGCCCGCCGCGCGCCACATGCTGGCGCATCGGGATGCCGAAGGCGTCCAGCGGCTTCGGCGTCGGGTGGTCCGGGCGCTCGTCCTTGGCAAAGCCGGGCAGCGCCCATGTCGATGGCAGGGTTTCCTCGGCCACCTTCGGCGGACGGTTGGGGCGGCGCCAGCCCATGAAGCAGGGCTCGTGCTTCCAGAGGTAGTGTGACCGGGTGAGAACGCCCCGGTCCTTCACCCAGATGATCTGCTGATGGACGAAGGCTCCGGCCTTCTCCCAGCAGGCTTCCAGCATCGCCTGGCGGCGCGAGGCGTGCCAGCAATACCAGGCGGCGTCCTCGGTGATCGCCTCGGCGACGGCCGCAGCGATGAAGCCGTCGTAGAGTTCGGCCCCCTGCGAACTGTCGTCCCAGGTCGTGCCGTAGGACGCCGACCAGTCCTTGTTGCGCGTCGGATGGTTCGAGCCGTCGTAGTCCACCAGATAGGGCGGGTCGGTCGCGAACAGGACCGCGCGCTCGCCGTTCATCAGGCGGCGCACATCGGCAGCGCTGGTGCTGTCACCGCAGAGCAGCCGGTGGTCGCCGAGGATCCACAGATCGCCGGTGCGCGAGGCCGGATTGCGCGGCGGCTCGGGGATGGTCACCGGCGGCACGGAGCCCCCGGCGCCACCTTCTTCACCGTCCCCCTCCGGCACGAAAGCCAGCAGCTTGTCCAACTCGGCGTCGGAGAAGCCAACCAGCGACAGATCGAATTCCTCGGCCAGCAAGTCGTTCAGTTCCGCCGACAGCAGCGCCTCGTCCCAGGTGCCGAGTTCGGTCAGCTTGTTGTCCGCGATCCGGTAGGCCCGCCGCTGCGCCTCGGTCAGATGCCCGAGCACGATGACCGGCGCCTCGGTCAGCCCGAGCTGCGTCGCGGCCAGCACGCGCCCGTGCCCGGAGATCAGCTCGCCGTCCTCGCCGACGAGGCAGGGCACGGTCCAGCCGAACTCGGCCATGCTGGCGGCGATCTTCGCGACCTGGTCCGCGCCATGCGCCTTCGCGTTCTTCGCGTAGGGCTGGAGCTTGGCCAGCGGCCACATCTCGATCCGCTCGGGGGCGAAGCTCAGCGTCATGGTCGGGTGGTTTCCGATGTGATGGTGGATGCTGGCCGGATTCCGGACACTGGATGCCGCGCTGGACTCCATGCTGGGTCCAGCGGCGTCCGGGATGTCTAGCCCAAGGGCGAGCGTTCATTTGAGTTTGCGCGGGGTCAGGTGGATCCGGTTTCCGGATGGCTTCCCAAAAATCCGGCCCTGTCGCTGGCGATGCGCCGCGCTTCGCCCGCCAGCATACGAATGTCGCGCAGAAGGAACCGCGAAGTCGTCTGAGGGGGGGTGGCGGGGGCGGACAGCGGCCCGGAAGGAGAGGATCAGCGCCTTTCCTTTTCCAAAGGCCCTCGCCAACAAAAGGATGGTTTCGTTCGGGGAAGCGCCGCGCGCGCCTCTCCCGAGTATATCCACTTTCTAGCCCGGGAGAGGCGTTTTTGTCTGCGCGAAAACCCTCTACACGAGACTTTCCTACAGGCTGCGCGCCAGCTTGATGATCTCGAGGATCGGCAGTTTTCGGTTGAAGGGCTGCCTGTTGAGGTTGAGCGCGATCAGCGACAGCCCGTAGCGCCAGTGCTGGTGCGCAGCGGCGTGGCAGAGACCGACGTGCCAGCAGATGTTCTTCCAGCGCTCGTCATGCGCCTTCATCCAGACGATCTTGCCGTCGATGGGCTCGAGGCAGTTCGTCCAGGTCAGCGTCTCCTCCATCCGCGCGATGTCCCGCGGCGAAGGCGAGACGCGCATGGGCTTCGGCTCCTGGCCAACCTTGTCCGCGAACCCGTGGACGATCTCGGGCCATGTGCTGAAGTATCCGTTGCGTCGGGGTTCGGGCAGGCGGCGCAGGATCATCCCCGCCTCGGAGAGCCGTGCCTCCACGTCGGCTGGTGTCCAATGGGTCATTTCCTCACCTCTCGTTGTGTTGGGCGCGCGCCGTAGAGACGTTCGCCGAGTTGCCGCACCAGCTCCCGCTCAGGCCAAGTAAGTCTCTGGTCGTCAAGGGAAACTGCGAACACGCGTTGCTCCTTCCAGCCGTCGCGCTTGACCTGTTCGGAGTTGCGGCGCTCGCCGCCATAGCCACGGGGAAACCGCCTCATTGCAGGCCCCCCTTGGTCTCCAGCGCCCAGAGTAGGATCGCGATGGCGTCGGCCTCGTTGTCGTCGGCGGGGCTGAAGCCGCGCGCCCGGGCCGCGGCGATCATCGCCTCCTTGGGAGCGTTGCCCTTGCCCGTGGCGTGCCGCTTGATCGTGCCGACCGGGACGCCCTCGTAGGGAATGCCGCGCAGTTCGGCCCATGCGGTCAGCGTGGCCATCAGGCCGCCATAGACATGGGCCGCGTCGGTGGCCGCGTGGCGGCGGACCTCCTCGAACCAGATGGCGGCGACGGGTCCGGACAGACGGTCGATCTCGGTCAGCCAGTTGGTGAAGCGGAGATACCGCATGCCACCGCCGTCAAACCGGCCAGGGCGGAAGGACACTGTGCCGGAGGTGATCAGCCCGTCGATGCCGTGCAGCGCCCAGCCCGTGGCGGTGCCGAGATCCAGCGCCAGCATTGCGCGGTTGGCCCGGACGGCATGCGGCAGATCGGGGATTGCCTCGCGGCGGTGTGTGGCGAGAGTCAGGTCAGCCATGGGTGGTCTCCTCTTCTGGTTGGCTGCTCGGGTGGAAGACGACGGCGGTCTGGTGCTTGGCGGTACGGGGCCGCCGTCGTCGGATCGGAAGGTTGGCGCGTGGGCAGGCCTCGCGTGCGAAACCCCTGGGGGTGGGCGTGGGAGAACCCGCCTGCGGCGTTCTCCCCACCCCCGTAGGGGGTGGTTTCACCCCCGAAACTGGAAAACCGCAGCAACACACTGACAAGAAATGGGAAATCCAGTTTTGGGAGTGCTTTTGTACCTGGCCCTGCCGAAACTGGGTGCAGCGTAGCCGTTGCGGTCCGAGCGCAATCCTGAAGGGGCAGTTTCGGAAGCGGGCCGAAACTGGCCACATCGGACGTTTGCGGGGGTCCGCGAAACGATGGCGAGGCAGTTTCGGAAAAGCCCGCATCTGGTTCAAACTGGCCCCTGCGCAATTCTGCGGGGAGCGATCTACGGGGGCGATCATGGCCGTTCCCCCTCCGGATAGACCCAGACATGCGGGTTCTCGACCTCGAGGAGCGCCCCGGTCTGCGGCGATTTGTAGTGGGTGGGCAGCACTGCGATGCTGGCGGGGGTGACCTCGCCGGTCGCCGGATCGACAGCCTCGCCGTCCGCGGGCATGACCATCCCCTCGACGCAGAGGTATCCGAAGCGCGACCGCGAAGGCCCAAGGCCGTAGGGCGCGCCGTCGCGGATGAACTTGATGGCGCCCTTGGTGGCCTGTACGGCGATCCGGTCGCGGATCGTGTCCTTGCCGCCCAGACCGCCCTTGTTCTCAAAGGCCTCAGCGAACTGGTTGATGGTGTAGAGACGCCCCTCGGCCGCCTCCTCGAGCAGGATCGAGAGGATCACGTCTCGTTTGCGATCGCGCTCGGCGTCATGCTTCGCGCCGACCTCTGGGCGCACGAGACGCTCGTTCATGGGGTTCAGTTCGGCCCATTTGCCGTTGACCTTGTCCACGAGCTTGGCGGGCAGCGCGGGGCCATTGCGCAGCTCGATCTCGAGGCGGCGCTGGGTCGAATCCTCCTCCGGCCGGTGCAGGATCAGGCCGGTGGTGTAGAAGCCCCTGAGCGCGCTGGCGCCGGAGAGCGCGAGGAACGGATCCTCCTTCACCTGGTGCTTCGAGAGCTTCTTGGTGTGGTGGACCAGGATGACGCCGCAGTCGGGATTGACGTGGTCGCGCAGCACCTCGACCCGGTCCTTCAGGAAGAACATCATCGCGGCGTTGTCGTTTTCGCCGCCACCATCTGGCCCGCCGTCGAAGAGGTTCCGGATCGGGTCGATGCAGAGGATGTCGAGCGGTTCGCCGGGGAATGCGGCCTTGATCGCCTCGGCCACGCGGGCGCTGCCCTCGGCATCGAGCAGCATGCGCAGCTTCGGCGTGACGATCAGGTTGTCGCGCGCGGCGGCGATCAGCTCGGGCGGCAGGCCGATCTGCTGCATGCGCTCGCGCAGGTAGTGGTACTGGATCTCGGCCTGCAGGTAGAAAATCCGCAAAGGCCGTGGCGGGGTGAACCCAAGGAATGGCACGCCCGCCGCCATGTGCACGAGCAACGCGATCAGCAGGTCGCTCTTGCCCACCTTGGGCGCGCCGCCCAGCACCAGAAGCCCGCCCGGCGTCAGCACGCGCGGGCCGATGATGTCATCTGGCATCGGGCTGGTGTCGTCGAGCAGCGCGCCCAGCGTGAAGGTGGGCAGGTCAGTTTGCGCGGACGCGGCACTGTCGAGGCGGATCAGCGGCGGCCCGTGCCGCTTGATGTGCAGCTCCCACAGGCGGTTCGTCTCGCGCTTCAGCCGATCGAGCGGCCAGGAGGGGCGCAGCATCGCGGCGTTGTAGCCGCAGATCGCCGTCCAGCCCTCGTCCATCGACATCCGGCCTTCGTGGACCAGCCGCAGGAAATAGCCGATGGCGGCCGAGGCGCCCTCGAAGCGGGACCAGTCGTCCGCGCCGCCCTCGTGCACCGGGGTCATGAGCACATCGTCGATGGCGGGTTTCTCGCGCGGCTCGGCCGTGGTCATGCCGACGCCGGGCATGGGCGGCATGTCGGCGACACGCTCGGCCATCTCGGCGAGATCGACCTCGAGCTCGGTCGCCTCGCGGATCTGCACGAGCCGGGTGAGCCCGCCCTTGTGATAGACCGTGCCAGGCACGCGGATCGGCTGGTGGGCCGAGCGGAAATGCGTGTCGCCGCCGACCTTCAGCGCGATCTCGCCGCGGAGCTGGCAGAGCCGTCCGAGATCGGCGCTCTCCGCGGGCTCGGTCAGCTTCCACCAGACATGCAGCTTGGTCGCGCCCTCGGGCGTGCGCCCGCCGCTCTCGACGATCAGGGTCGGTCGCCCGAGGTGGTGGACGAGGTGATCGAGCTTGGCCGGGATGTCGCCCGAGTCGAGATCGACCACGAGGCTCTGCATCTGCAGGACGTCCGCGGCGCGGGCCTGACCCGTTTCCGCGACCGTGCCGGGGATGACATAAACTGCCGCGCCCTCGCGCGCGGCCCAGCCCGCGAAGGTGGCGAGCTTCTCGGGCGCGGTGGCGTCCGCGTCGATCCAGATGTTGTGCGGCCGGCCGTCCTTGCCCTGACCCTTGTCGACGAAGCCCCGGACCGGGATCAGGCCCTCGCAATAGCCGAAGACCACGTCGACGAAGCGAGCGATCTGGCCTGCATCCGGTTCGACGTCGAAGGGATCGTCCAAGGGCGCCGCGTCGTTGAAATCGCGCCAGGGGTTGAAGTGGATGATGTTGTCGTCGCTCATGCCGACAGACCCCAGCAGCGCTCGGCCCACGGGCAGAACCGGCATTCGAAGAAGTCGCGATTGGCCGCGATGCGCGGGAGCAGCTCGCCGGCATCGGTCGCCCGCAGGATCCGCACGCCGCGGTCCGACATGCGCTGCGCGAGGTCGGCATCGAAGGGCACGAGCTCGTGGTGTAGCTCGGCCGTGTCTTTGTTAATCGCGGTGAAGAGTGCGGGGTTCGCGCTGATGCCCGGCACCGTCGCTTCCATGTAGGCTTGGTAGAGCGCGATCTGGGCGGCATAGACCGGCTTCGCGACGGTCACGCCCTTGGCCACGGTCTCGCGCCAGTTCTTCGCGTTCATCGTCTTGCACTCCCAGAGCGCGGGGGTGCGCAGTCCAAGCGCCGCTGGGGCCTCGGCGACGATCCCGTCGACATGGCCGCGGATGCGTCCGCCCGCGGCGGAGAAGCCGAATTGGCCACCGTCGCGCTTCTGGGTCACCAGATCGATCCCGGTCGCCCGCAGCCAGCGGATGGCAAGATCCTCGAGCTGATGACCGATCGCGAAGATCCGGAGCGAGCGGCCGGAGAAGTCCTGGCCCTCGTCCTTCGGCGCACCCGCGAACTCGAACTGCAGCGCGCGCTCGCAGGCATGGCCGAGCCGGGACGCCCCGAGATAGTCGCGCGGCGGCGTGGCAGCACGTTCAGCCTCGAGCGCGGCGTCCACGGCCGCATTGATCCGGTCGGCGATGCCGGGGCGTTTGTTGTAGTCTAGCATCAGAACGGGATCTCCGACTGGCTGGCGATCTCGGCCATCTCGGCGCGGAAGGCTTCGATGGCGGTGACGATCAGCCGATGCATGTCGCTCTGCGTCAGCTGTCCCAGCGGCCGGTCCCAGCCGATCCGCTCCATCTCGGGGGCGAGCGCGTGCATGACGGCGGGCAGCGCCTGAGTTTCCTCTTCGGTGAAATCGACCATGCTCAATCCTTTCTTCGCTTTGCGGGTGAAGGCCGACTGGCAGCCCATGGAGCAGAACCAGCGGTGGGTTCGGTGAGGCCGCGGCCGATGGGGATCGAACCAGCCGAAGCCGCGGGTGCGCGCGGTGCAGACGGCGCAGAGCGCCGGGCGCGGATGCCAGAGGCGATCACGGCACGGTCGATCCGCAGCCGCTGCGGGCGGGGATGGGATTTCCGCGACATGGTTCACGCCGCCCTCCGCTCGGGCGCGGCCGACATGACAAGCCGGCGAATGTCACGCCGGTTGAACTGGAAGGTGATCAGCGCCGAGGCGCGGTAGCGGGTGAGCCCGTAATCCTGCTGCTGTTCGGGCGAGAGGTATTGCAGCTGCTTCTCGGTCGGCGTCTGCGTCAGCCAGCGCTTCGACTTGAAGGCGCTCTCGTCGCTCTCGTGGGTGTTCAGCCAATCGTCGGCCTGCGCGAGGCAGACCGTCCGATCCCCCACGCCGAGAAGGCAGGTCGGCTGCCCTTTGGCGCCGCCCACGGCATGCCAGCGGCCTTCGAGGAGGAACACGCCGCCCCAGGCGCTGAAGCCGCTGGCCATCAGCGCGGCATCGTCGCCGAACAGATCCTCCCATACGAAACTCGACCGCTTCAGAAGGTCGATCTCGGACATGACGACGTTCTCGAGCGGCGTCGTCACGGATCCGCCTTGGAATTCGTGGCCGCAGATCGGGCACTGCCGGGACGCGAGCGGGATCTCCGCCTCGCAGTCCGGACAGGTCTTCGTCGGGGCTTCGCCCGGTGTAGAATCGCGACCGTCTAGATCGACGTCCTGCTCCAGCGTTCCGTGCGTCAGGCTTGAGGTCCCGAAATCCAGAACGATGCAGTCGGTCTTCACCACGCCGGGATGTTCGGCCGGATCGACGGTGCGCAGGCCGCGCCCGACCATCTGGATCATCGTGGACTTGTAGGAGCTGGGGCGCAGCAGGACGACGCATGAGGTCGGCGGGTGGTCCCAACCTTCGGTCAGAACCGCGACATTGACGATGACCTGTACTTCCCCGGACGCATAGGCTTCGAGCACCATCTTCCGCTCAGTGGAGCCCATGTCGCCAAGGACGACGGCGGCCGGGTTTCCAGCCTCGTTGAAGGCGGTCGCCACGTTCATGGCGTGCGCGACCGTCGAGCAGAACACGACGGTCTGACGGTTCCCGGCCTTCTCCTCCCAGTGCCGGACCACGTCCTCGGTAATGGGCGCGCGGTTCATGATCGCCGCAACAGCGCCCATGTCATAATCGTCCGCGGTCTTGCGGACGGCGCGCAGCTGGTCCTGCACGCCGACATCAATCACGAAGGTCCGCGGCGGCACGAGGTGTCCGGACGCGATCAGCTCGCCCAGCCGGACCTGGTCGGCGACGTTGTCAAAGACCTCGCGCAGGCCCTTCCTGTCGCCCCGGTTCGGCGTCGCCGTGACGCCGAAGACTCGTGCCTCCGGATTGGCATCCCGCACCCGGTCGATGATGCGGCGATAACTCTCGGCCACCGCGTGATGCGCCTCGTCGATCACCAGCAGGTCGAGCTTCGGCATCGCGGCGAGATTGGACGCCCGCGACAGCGTCGGCGCCATTGCGAAGGTGACCTGTCCGTTCCAGGACTTGGTCGTGGCATCGACGACGGATGTCTCCGTGTCGGGATTGACCCGGGCGAACTTCGCCCGGTTCTGGCTGGTCAGCTCGTCGCGATGGGCGAGCACGCAAGCCTTGGCGCCGTCACCGGTCATCCTGCCGGTGACGGCCGAAAGCATGATCGTCTTGCCCGCGCCGGTGGGCGCCACGCCCAGCGTGTTGTCGCGGGTCGAGAGCGCAGCGAGGCTGCGCTCCACGAAGAGTTTCTGGCGGGGACGGAGGAGCATAGCGCGCCCTTACTGCGCCCAGGCGGGGCGACCCGGCATCGGTGACGCTGCGGGCTGCTGGACCGGCGCCGGCTGCGGTACGGGCTGAGCGGGCGGCTGGTAGCCGTGCTGCGCCGCCAGCCCCATCACCTGCGCATAGTCGCGGTGGTCGGGCGTGACCGCAGCGCGGATCTCGTTCTTCTCCTCGCCCATGGCGTCGCTGCCGACGTCGATCCGGGCGACGAACTCGATCCCGTCGAGATCGGCAAAACCGCCGATCCTCCGCGCCGCCTGCGCCTGCGGGGACTGGTCCTTGTCCGAAATCCCGCGCGCCGAGTTCAACATGCCGCGCACGAGGCTGCGGCCCATGTTGGCCCAGTCCGGGCCCTTGGGGCTGTAGAGCCCGATCAGCGTGAAGATCTTGCGCCGGGCGTACTGGCCCTCGGTGACCGTGAACTCGCCATTGAGGTAGACAGCCCCGGTCGAGCCGCGGGTGGCATAGCCCCCGGTCCAGCCCTGCGACGGGTCGTCGAAACCGCCGGGGCGGATCGTCAGCCGCACCTTGGCGAGCGTGCCCTTGGGGATGAGGTTCGTGTTGGACTGCGCATCGTTGAAGTCGTTCCAGAGACCGGACATGGCTCGGGGTCCTTTCAGTTGGTGGGATGGGAATGGGAGTCGGTCGCCGTCGGACCGGGCGGCGGGGGCAGCTGTGGCGGCGAATAGGTCAGCCGCCGTTCCGCAGGTATCAGCGGGCCGCGGATCTTCTCCATCAGCCGGCCGAGATGGGGCTCTTCGACCAGGTCGAGGCGGCCGGAGCGGTCCTTGGCCGGGTAGCCCCACGGGTTCAGCGTCTGGCAGACGAAAGCCCGCTGAGGCCGGTTCTGCTCGTCCTGCAGGCTGGCCATGGTGATGACCTGATCGACGATGCCGGGCAGCTCGAGCCCGGTCTTCGAGCCGTCGATCTGCGGGACGAAGACCTTGCGATTGAAGTCGTCGAGCTTCTCGTCGAGGATCCCGACGAACCAGACATTCTTGCCGCGCGTGTGCTGGAGGTGGGTCAGCCAGCCGATCATCTCGCGCCCGTGCAGCCCGTAGGCGCCGCGCATGTCCGGCTTGCCGGTCTTCTCCGAATGCGCCTCCGGCTGACCGCGGCACCACTGGAAGCAGAGCCGCCCGGCCACAGTGATCGAGTCGATGAAGACGGTGTCGTATTTGGCGAGGACGCGCGGATCGCCGAACCGGCCGCACACCTCGTCGAAGTGCGCCTGACTGTAGGGCTGTTCGGGTCGGAGCGCCGGGTTCGGGCCGCCGATGAAGACCGCGAAGTCCCGACACTCCTTCCAGGTCCGCGGCCGGACCACGTCGATGAGCATTCCCTCGATGGCGAGGTCGCCCGCCTCGAGGTCAAAGAACAGCGTGGTCGAGGCTTCCAGCGTCCAAAGCAGGCTGGTCTTGCCGATCCCGGAGGGGCCGAAGATCACGCCCTTGACGCCGCGCGTCTCTGCAAGTCGCTGATCGGAGGTGATGATGGGG
Organism: Antarctobacter aquimaris; assembly: GCF_900184945.1. Taxonomy (GTDB): domain Bacteria; phylum Pseudomonadota; class Alphaproteobacteria; order Rhodobacterales; family Rhodobacteraceae; genus Maliponia; species Maliponia aquimaris. Next base: position 75,599 of record NZ_FXYF01000003.1, read on the forward strand.
AGGCTCACGCGTGGTCCTCCGACGGCAGGATCGCGATCTTCAGCGCGCCGGTCTTCACCGTGCGGGCGGGCTCGAAGCCCCGGCGGATCGCCTCGGGCCAGGCGACATAGGCGCGCTCGGGCACCTTGAAGCTGATCTCGACGTATTCGGACGGGTCGTCGCCCGCGGCGCGGATTCGCTCGACCATGGCGGCGAGCTGGGACTGGTCCCATTCGACGCGCTTCGGCAGATCGGCGACCACGGTGAAATCGCCATCGGCAAGGCGCACCGTGCCGGTGTCCTTGCCGGAGGCGCGGCGGGCTTCGGCGGCGCGGGTGGCGTAGCGGACCTCAAGCGCAGTCGAGAAGCGCGCGGTGACGGCCTTCATCTGCTTCGCGGCAGCGTCGATCTCGCACTGCATTGCGGCCAGAAGCTCGACCGGAAGCTGGGCGATCTCGCCCGCCGGCAGGTTGATCAGCTCGTCGATAGAGGGGGTGTTCTCAGGGAACGGCATGAGGATCTCCGTGATGGGGGATAGGGTCAGGCGGCCTCGAGGAGGCGCATCGAAAGGGCGGCGCTGGCGGGACCGGGCTTGGGCCGAGCGACGGCGATGTAGGCGAAGTGGTCGGGGCCGAGCCGGGCCTGCACGAGGTGGACGAGCCGCTGCTCGGCGGCGCGCAGCGCAGCGGCGGCGACACCGCGCAGGGTGCGCTGGCGCTCGGGCGTGAGGTTCGAGACGGCCCCGGTGGCGTCGACAGCGAGGAAGCCGCGGTGGTAGACCAGCGCCTCGCCCGGGGCGGCCTGCGCGATCCAGGCGGAAAGCCCGACCTCGTCGAGCGCGGGACCGGCGGCGCCAAAGATCGACACGACCCGGCTGCCGTGGATGGCGGAACGGCGTTCCATCATGCCGCCCCCCGCGCGCTGTCAGCGGTATGCGTGAGCTGGTCCTTCTCGAAGGCCAGGATGTCCTCGAGCCGGTAGACCACCCGGCCGCCGAGTTTCATGTAGGCGGGGCCTTCCCCAGCCCATCGCCAGCGCTCGAGCGTGCGGTGCGAGATCGTCCAGCGCCGCGCGAGCTCCTTCTGTGTGAGGCAGGTCTTCTGCTGCATCGTCGTCTCCCGGTGTCGTTTGTCGGGAGCACGATGCGAAATCCCGCGAGGGGATGTCGTCAGGATCGGAGTGGGATGTGGAGGGGGATTGTCAGGAGCCTTTCAATCCAAGGGAGAACGGCTTTGTGGGGGATCGCCATCCCCCTCTCATCCCCCGGCACATCCCACCGCAGGGATCGAGAGGGCGCGCGGATGGGAGGGATGGCGCGAGATCAGAGCCCGAGCAGGCGATAGGCGCCGCGGCCATCCGACTCGATCAGGAGGCGCCAGTTCTTCTTCGACTTGAATACATCGGACATCTTGAGGCTGCGCGAGCCCGCGGCGGCGAGGATCGCCTTCCCGCTCTGCCAAGGCTCGCCGCGCCCGGCAGCCTCGCGCAGCGCGCGCACGACCTGTGCCTGGATCGCACCCAGCCGGAAGTGCTGACCGTTGCAGCGGACATCCTGGTAGTCGGCTGAGGCATGGAACGCGCCGGGTCGTGGTCCGGCAGCCGCTCCGGCAAATCTCGTCTCGGCCTCGAAGCGGTCACGCTCGTCCCGCCTGAGGAAAAGATCGCGCTGCCGCACGGTGATCAGCTCTCGCTCCCCGGTCAGGCAGGCATAGTCGGCCTTGTGCGAGCGGAAGCGGCTGAGCTTCACCTCGCCATGCCGGAACAGCTGGAAGACGTCATGGGCGTGGAGATCCAGAAGCCCGTTGAACAGGCCCCGCTCGAAGGGCACGGAGAATCGCTCCCCCTCCGGTGTCTCCTCGTAGTCGCCGAGTTCGACCGCGAGGTTGAACACCCGGATCGACAGCCGCAGCTGGTCGTTCTCGGCGAGGTAGACGAGGTCCGCCTCGGACATGGACCAGCGCTCGAGGATCTCCGGCAGGGTGAAATACGACTTCTCGATCTCCATCCGGACCCCCGATTCCCATGTGCGATTGTTTAGGTTTTGTTCTAATCGCTTGACGGGTCCGCATCAATCCTGTTTTATCCTATTTCATCCACATACCCCTGGGGGAAAACATGACCGAGCAGCATACCCTGGCCGACCGCCTGCGGGCCCGCGCCCATCAGCTCGGCCTGACGCCTGCCCATGTCGCCGAGATGGCCGGCGTGAACCGCTCCTTCGTCTACGACATCCTGCGCGGCCGCTCCGCCCGCCCCGGCATCGACCGGCTGGCGGAGGTCGCCCGCGTGCTGAAGGTGGACCGCGACTGGCTGATCCACGGTATCGGCGAGGTCGAGGGAACGCCCCCCTTCGTGGACAATCCCGACGATGCCTTCGTGGCCATCGCGCACGCCACCCCGCGCCCCGCGATGGGCGGCGGCGCGGTGGTGACCGAAGATGGCGACACGCCCGGCCGTGTCTATCACTTCCGCCAGTCTTGGATCCGCCACAAGCTTAAGGCCAGCCCGTCTCAACTGCGCATCATGCATGTGGAGGGCGACAGCATGGCGCCGACGCTGCTGAGCGGCGACGCGGTGCTGGTCGACATGACCCGCCGCGCCCCCAACCCGCCCGGAATCTTTGTGCTGGATGACGGGATGGGGCTGGTCGCCAAGCGGCTCGAGCACATCCCGAACAGCGACCCGCCTGCGGTGCGCGTCATCTCCGACAACAAGCACTACCCCGAATACGAGCGAACGGCCGACGAGATCCACATCGTCGGCCGCATCCGTTGGTTCGCGCGGGAGATCTGAGGTGATCGCGTTCAGTGAGATCGACGATGCCGATCCGGCGCTGGCATTCTCGCCCATGGTGCGCGGGGTCGAGAAGACCTTTGCCTGGATCGGCGCGCATGGCGGCATTCCCCTGACGCCGTCCAAGGCGTTCAAGCGGGTGTTCGTGCACTGGGCCGCGGCCGAGTTCGACTGGCCCGGCCACACCGAGGCGGACCTCTTCGCCGTAAACAAGGTCCTGAACGAGCCGGACTTCGCGCCGCTGATGGTGCTGCACGACCTGATGATCGCGATGAAGCTCGGCCGGCACTACAAGGGCGAGTTCCGCCTGACCAAGGCAGGCGAGGCGCTGGCCGGCCATCCCGGCCGGATCTTCGGCACGGTCGTCCCGTTCTTCCTGTTCCGGATCAACCACGCCAGCATGTCGCGCTTTGACGATGCGCCGATCCTCGGCAACTGGGACGTGTTCCTGAACGTGCTGAACGTCGAGACCGAGGACGGCGCCACCGGCGCGCACCTCCGCCGCGTGTTCTTCGGCGAGCCCGAGACGGGACCTCTCCCGCGGTACGACGAGGTGATGGGCCAGCTCTACATCCAAGTGCTGCGCCCGCTCTGCTGGGCGGGACTTCTGCAGCAGGAACGCGGACACCCCAGCTATCGGTTCGAGGACGCGGTGTTCATGAAAACGCCGTTGTGGCGGGCGGCGTTGCGGCTGGACACGGATCGGGTGGTGCGTGGGGCGACGCGGCACTGATTGTAAGGTGCTTGTGTGGGAACACACGACGCAAATCAAATCATGATGCCTTGTAGTATGAAGGTCACGGCGCCATCATGGCGCGGATTTAGATGTGGCTCGCCGACACAAGAGAGGGCCATCAAGGGAGCAAGAGCGCACAATGCAGATCAATAACAATAACTACAGCGTACTTGAACTCATCCAGATGCTCGAGCGGAAGGAACTTATCGTCAATAAGGACTATCAGCGAGGATCAGGCCTCTGGCCCATATCCGCGCGCGCTTTCTTTATTGATACCATTCTCCAAGGATTTCCTTTTCCGAAGATCTATATGTATGAGTATTTGGATCGCCCTGCCAGGGGTATGAAGAAAGAGATTGTGGACGGTCAGCAGAGAATAAGTTCGATCGTTGGTTTCTACAATAATGAATTTCCGCTTCAGGCGGAGGGCGCAAACAAAGGCAAGCGCTTTCAAGACCTTGATGAAGAGGAACAGGAAAAGTTTCTTTCATACAGCGCTTCCGTGGATGTGATCCGCAATGCCACAAAGGCTGACATCCTCCAGATGTTCCGCCGGATGAATGCTTATACGATGCCTCTCAATGACGCGGAAAAGAGGCATTCTAGCTTTCACGGAGACTTTAAGTGGTTCGTGAATGAACTTGCGGACGAGCTCAACGAATTCTTTGTCGAGTTCAACGTTTTTACAACCAAACAAATCACCAGAATGAGTGATGCTGCTCTAATTTCTGACTGGGTTCTGGCCTATGAGCGCGGTGTCATTTCTACCAATGCCTCAGACCTGAAAAGCCTTTACGAGCGATACGATCAAAACTTCGTTCAGTCGGCCGACTATCATCGTGTTATCGTAGAGACGGTACGCTTTATCTCGGAGAACTTTGGCGAACTGCGCGGCAGCCACATGATGAAGCCTTACGCTTTGCACTCCCTTTTCACAGCTCTAGCTCATAACCGTTTCGGGATCAGGCCCATATCAGATGAATGGCATGTCACGCCAAGCGGAACCTTTTGCCATGATGCTGGCGAGAGTCTCAGGTCGCTACTAGAAATGGCCGCGGCGCACGAGGGTAAAGAGACGGATGGGCCTCACGCAAGGTATGTTTGGGGATGCTCAAGCACAACTGACAGAAGGCCAAGGCGAACAGCGAGGGTCGCTGCGATCATGAGAGCGTTGGCATTGGACGTTCCGGATGCAGTAGATGGCAACCTCACTTAAATCGATAAAGAACAGGTTTCTATTGAGAGTCTCTACGGCTGACGGTGCATTCCATCGTCATCTAGTCGAACCATCAACCAAGTTTCGCACTCATCGGTTTGCCCTCCAAGAAGGCCTTGTATCTCTGTTGTGGCAGACCTGGTGCACGTTCTGCCGTGACGTTGTTATTGCTTCTGCCAGAAGCGCCCTGACAGATTCTGGAGCCATCACGTCTTCTCCATACTCTGGAAACAACGAGAAGGAGGTGGCATACGTCGCACGAAAAGTTGCGCGCGGCGAGCGTGTGACATCAATAAGAGAGATCTCCGGATCCTATCTTGAGCCAACATGGGGCGATCCAGCTAAGCTGAATTCAATTATCACGGGACTTGGCAGCTCGAATTCGCCTGCTCTGTTGTCAGCCTTTGGCGTATCCACTCGGATCCAAGACCTGCAAATGTGTAGGAATACTTGCGCACACTTGAATGGAGAGAATATTACAATCATGCAGCGCGCCAAAGTCAGGTATAACTCAACAAGAATGCAGCATCCATCTGACTTCATTTTCTGGGAGGATCCTTTGACGCAAGACTTCGTGTGGCGGAGTTGGATTGATGAAATGGAGATTATTGCAGCATTTGCCACACAATAATTTCCCGAACACCTCTCCTTCTGCAATGGGAATATGGATTGGGTTATCTTGATGTAACGGACACTACTGACTACTCAGACCTTCGAGCCACTGCGACAACCCCTTGTTTCAACTTGAAATCCATCGGCGCGACCGGCGAACACGGAGCAAACCGCCTCAGGAGGTTCGCTCCCCATGCAAGACGACATCGCCTTCGCGCCGCCCGCCGAGAAGCTTTCCACAGATGAGCGGCTGGCGGAACTGGCCGCCATCCTCGCCAGCGCCATCGCGCGGACCAACCCACGGGCAACGAACGAGAATTCTCCGCTCAGCGGAGACAGTTCGCTGGACATTCTCGCCCTCAGACGCCGTCGTCGGAGACAGGTGCAAAACCGAGTTGGAGACGACGCATGAGGAAAAATACAAGGAAATCAACCGCGAAGGTCGCGCTCGCGCGCCAGGCGGAGGGGATCGACGTCCTGGTAGAGTTGGCCGCCCTGAAGGCCATGACGGTGCCCGAGCTGCAGGGCAAATGGCGGGTCATGTTCGGCGAGCCCGCGCCGAACGCCAGCCGGGGGAACCTGGAGCTGCGGATCGGCTACCGCATCCAGGAACTGGCCCATGGCGGGATCAAGCCCGCGACGCGGCGAACGCTGGCCGCGCTGGCGGCCGAGGTCGCCTCGGGCGCGCCGGGCCCGCTGATCGCTGATCCCCGCCGCCCGATCCCCGGCACCAAGCTGGTGCGCGAATGGGAGGGTGAGGAGCAGGTCGTTACCGTCCTGACCGATGGCTTTGAATGGCAGGGGCGGCGCTTCAAGTCGCTCTCGGCCGCGGTGCGCGCGATCACCGGCAGTCACTGGAACGGGTGGAAGTTCTTCGGGCTGGCCCATGGCGCGGAGGCCCGCCCATGAGCCGCGCAAAGCCCGAACCCGTCCGCCGCCTGCGCTGCGCCATCTACACCCGGAAGTCGAGCGAGGAAGGACTCGACATGGAGTTCAACAGCCTCGACGCGCAGCGCGAGGCCTGCGAGGCCTACATCGCTTCGCAGCGCGCCGAGGGCTGGGTGGCGCTGCGCGACCGTTATGACGACGGCGGTTTCTCAGGCGGGACGCTGGACCGGCCCGCGTTGGCGCGACTGATCGCCGACATCGAGGCCGGGCTGATCGACGTGGTCGTGGTCTACAAGATCGACCGCCTGAGCCGCGCACTGATGGATTTCTCGAAGCTGGTGGAGATCTTCGACCGCCACGGCGTGACCTTCGTCTCGGTCACGCAGTCTTTCAACACCACCACATCCATGGGCCGCCTGACGCTGAACATCCTGCTCAGCTTCGCCCAGTTCGAACGCGAGGTGATCGGCGAGCGCATCCGCGACAAGTTCGCAGCCTCCCGCCGGAAGGGCATGTGGATGGGGGGTCCGGTGCCGCTCGGCTATGTAGTCAAGGACCGCAAGCTGGTGATCGAGCCCGCCGAAGCCGAACAGGTTCGGACGATCTTCCGCCTCTATGCCCGCTCCAGTTCCACCGCGCAGGTGCTGAAGGAACTGCATGCGCGCGGGATCCGCACCAAGCGCGGCGCGGTGTTCGACCGGGGCTACCTGCTGAAGTTCCTGCATAACAAGGTCTATCTCGGGCTCGCCGTGCACAGGGACGAGGTCTATCCGGGCGAGCACCAGGCGATCGTCGACCAGAAGCTATGGGACGAGGTGCACGAGGTAATCGCCAACAACCGTGTGGCTCGGGCGGCGGTGGCGCGCACGGCGCAGCCTGCGCTCCTGCGCGGGCTGATTTTCACCGAGACCGGTGCCGCCATGACGCCGCACCACACCAAGCGGAAGGGCAAGCGTTACTGCTACTACACCTCGATGGACGTGATCCGGAAACGTCCTGCAGCCGAGTTGCGCGGGCCGCAGCGGCTGCCGGGTGCCATGGTCGAGGAGGCCGTCATCGGCGAAATCCGCCGGATGCTGCGCACGCCCAAGGTCGCGGCGCGCACCGCGCGGGCGGTCCGGAAGGACCGGCCCGATCTCGACGAGACCACCGTCGTCGCCGCTCTGGCGCAGTTCGACGATCTCTGGAAGGCGCTGATCCCAGCCGAGCAGGCGCGTATCGTCCAGCTTCTGGTCGCGCGGATCACGGTGAGCGAGGCCGGCCTCGCCATTGACCTGCGCCACGACGGCCTCGGCGCCATCGCCGCACTGATGGCCCCGCCGAAGAAGGAGGTCGCCTGATGCCCGAGCCCGAGACCCTGCGCGTCCATATCCCGCTCGAACTCCGCCGTCGCGGCGGTCGCCCGCGGATCCTTCCGCCGAAGCATGTCGAGGCCGCCATGGGTCGTGGGCAGGATCCGCACCTGCTGCGCGCCATCGGCCGGGCATGGGGCTGGCGGCAGCGGTTGGAACGCGGCGACGTCGCCACGCTCGCCGACCTCGCAGCCGACGAGGGCCTGTCCGACCGCTACGTCAGCCGCCTGATGCGCCTCGCTTGGCTGGCGCCCGAGGTGCTCGAGCGGCTGGTCGTCCAACGCGAGCCTTCGACGATCAGCATCTACGATCTGTGCTTCGTCGCATCCCTTCAGTGGGACGAGCAGCCGGGGCGGGTGTTCGACTGAGACGAAGGGTCAGTAAGGGATTGCGTGAAGCCAAACCCGGTCGGGGGAGAGCAACGTCTCACCCGGGTGCAGTTCGTATGTGACCAGCGGCCCATCCTTGCCGGCGGAATAGTCGAGGCACAGCGCGTTCGGAGCCTGCAGGACCGGATCGCCGCTGAGCCAGTAGTGACCGAAGAAGACGGGGCGTTCGTGGACGGGATAGGTCTGCGACATCAGGGTTCCCGGTAGTGGTGCATCGGGCAGATCATCCGGAACAGGAACCGAGATAGAGATGTCACGCCAGGTCCGGGCCCCTGCATTCCACCATTGCAGTCGGACGTGATCGCGGTGGGTGCCGTCCTTGTCGCGGAATGCAAACCCATCGGGAAGCTGGTGTTCGGGCCCCTTCGTGATTTCCTCGGCAAGGTGGAAAAGCTCGTCGGCAGGATCAGCCGCGCGGATCAACTGCTCTTCGGACAGAACGCCGTCGTCGGTGAGCGCCCGCACGCGGTCGATCGTAGGGTCGACCCAGCAGGCATGCACGGCGCGGAATCCCTCAGCTTCCAGAAACAGCGGGAGGCTGCGCATCCACGCCAGCGCCTCGCGGGTCTCGCCGGCACCGACGGCGAACTCCGCCAGGAAGCTTGCGTGCTGGCGGAGGTTCTTCTCCGAATGAGCGCGGAGGGGCTGGCCGGTCTCGGGGTGGGCCGTGTGGAAGTGAAGGGCATTGAGCTCGTGGTTGCCCATGATCGCGCGGGCCTTGCCGCTGTCGAACAGGTCGCGCACCAGGTGAATGACGGCCCGGTTCTCCGGCCCACGGTCGATGAAGTCGCCCAGAAAGACGATGGTCCGCTCCGGGTCGGGATGGATCCAGCCCGCCGCGTTCCGCCGCCATCCGAGGGCATCGAGCGCTCCCCGTAGTTTCGCGATCTGCCCGTGGATGTCGGGGATGATATCGACTGTTCCCATGCACTCTCCTGAAAATCGTTCCATATGGTGATGGCTGGTTCGCAAGTGCCGTTGGTCACCGCCCTGCGCCTTGTAACGCTAACGAGTTCAAGTCCTTTTGTCGTCGGGGTTTTCTGGTTCTCGTCACGGGCGGACACCGCCACCGCTACGCGCCATTCGGCCAGCGCACCCAGCGGCTGCGCCTCTCGCGTGTTGCGGCTCTGTTCCCCTCGAAGGCGATTGACACAAGGCCCGAAGTTTTGGCGGTGTTGAAAGTCAGGTCATTGGAAAAGCGTGGAAAATTCCAACCGAACCGAATTTGGCGAGGTTCGCCCAAACAGAGACGGAGCGCCGTTCAGAGCCCGGAACGGGCCTGGCGCGCTGTCTCAGAGGTTCGCATGGGGGAGGCAAAGCCCTTTGAAAACACGAATATTTCCGCGCCGCGATAGGCGCCTGTTCGTGTTCGAAACAGGGATGATGGCGGAGAGGAAGGGATTCGAACCCTCGAGACGGTTCCCCGCCTACACACTTTCCAGGCGTGCGCCTTCGACCACTCGGCCACCTCTCCGCCGACGCGTTTAGCAAGGACAGGGGACGGGCTGCAAGGGGGATTTGGTTGTTTGCACGCCTTCTCCGGGGGCTATCGGCGAAATCGGTTGCATCGGGGCGGGGAATGCGGGTCACTTTCCCGGAGCTCAGAGGAGGGATGACATGGTCTCGCGTGATCAGATGGTCTACACCCCGGTGGCGCTGCCGGACAGGTCGGACCTTGCCGACGAGGCGATGCAGGTCGAGGCCGAGGCTTTCCGTGACCGGATGCGGCGGCGGCACACGGTACGGGATTTCAGCGACCGTTCGGTGCCACGCGGCGTGATCGAGGCCTGCGTGGCTGCCGCGGGCACGGCGCCCTCGGGGGCGAACCACCAGCCCTGGCATTTCGCGGCGGTTTCCAGCCCGGCGATCAAGGCGCGGATCCGTGCCGCCGCAGAGGAGGAGGAGCGCCGTTTCTACGCGGGTGCGGCGGGGGACGAATGGATCAAGGCGCTGGAGCCGATCGGCACCACCGCCAGCAAGCCGCACCTCGAGATCGCGCCCTGGCTGATCGTCGTCTTTGCCCAGCGCTACGGGCGGTTCGACGACGGGACCCGGTTCAAGAACTACTACGTGCCGGAAAGCGTGGGCATCGCGACGGGCCTCCTGCTGACCGCGCTGCACCATGCCGGGCTGGCCTGCCTCGTCCACACGCCGAACCCGATGAAATTCTTGAACGAACTGCTGGGTCGCCCCGAAGCCGAGAAGCCGACCATGATCATCGCGACCGGGCACCCGTCGAAGGACGCCACGGTGCCGGCGGTGGCCAAGATCAAGAAGCCGCTGGACGAGATCCTGTCGGTTTTCGACTGACCGGCCCGGCAGGCGGGCGCGCCGCCATTCAGGGACGCGCGCCTTGCTCACCTGCCATGCGGCCAGCGTTCAGCTGGACACCTGTTCCCGCAGGATGGAGGCGGTGAGCGAGATCATCAGGTAGATGCCGCCGAAGATCAGGAACGCCAGCATGGTGTTCTCGAACTTGCGCGGATAGCTGGGATCCTCCGAGGGCACCGGCACCACCGAGGTGGTCAGGTAGCGCGCCTGGCTGTCGGCGTCGCGGCGCGCCTGTTCCAGCCGTTCCAGCGCGGTTTGCAGCATCAGGTCGCGGGTGGCGAGATCGGCCTCGGCCAGCTTGATCTGCACGGCCTTCTCGGCCAGCGATTCCTCGCCCGTGGTGGCGGTGGTCATCTCGGCGTTGAGCCGCCCGAGCAGGTCCTGAAGCCGGCGGACATCGCCGCGCGCGCCGTCGACCTTGGCCTGGTTCGGGCGCGTGTTGTCCAGCAGCGCCTGAAGTTGCAGCTGCCTTTCCTGCAATTGCAGCTCGTAGGTGTTGATCTGGGCACGCAGCGCGGCAATGCGGCCCTCGGGGTCGACGATGTTGCCCTCCTGCTGCATGCGCACCAGCCGCTCCTGCGCCTCGCGGCGGCCGACTTCGGCTTCGGCCAGGCCCGTCTCGGCGTCTGTGACGGCGTTCGACCGCTTGCGCAGCGAGAGGTTGTCGACCCGCTCCTCGGCGTAGCCGATCAGCGCGCGCGAGAATTCGGCCGCGGTCTCGGGGTCGGCGGCCATGATCTCCATCTTGATGACGCCCTCGGTCGGGTCATAGCCGATCTGGATGTGGCGTTTGTACAGGCTGTAGGCCTCTTCGTTGGACGGGTTGTCGGCCAGCCGCTGGATCGGGTCGATGAAGGGCTGGGTGAAATGCGCCTTGAATCCCTCGTCCTGGTCGAGGCGCAGCATCGCGTCCTTGGAGGTCAGGTAGGACTGCACGGCGATGGCATCCTGGTTGGTGGCGAATTGCGTGCCCGAGAACAGCGACCCCATGGCCCCGGCCGAGTTTTCGGCCTTGAGGATCAGGAATTCGGACTTGGTCGAATACATCGGCGTCGCCACCGCGTAGAAATAGTAGCCCGCGACAAGGGTCGGCAGCAGCACAAAGGCCGCGAGCCGCACCATGAGCAGCATCATCTTCTTGCGTCGGCGGGCGGCCAGGTCGCGCTGGATCTGCATCATCTCGGCGGCCCGGCGCTGGGCCGGGCTGGCGGTCTCGGTCGAGGGCAGCTGCTTTTTCTCGACGGGCACGGTCTGCGGCAGCTGCACCCGCGCCTCGGGCGCGCCGGCGGGCGCGGCGCGGGGTTCGCCCTGCACGAGCTCCAGCATGTTGGTGCGCTGGAAAGGGTCGATCCCGCGGGCGCGCAGCAGGCGCACGGCGTCGAAATCCGAGGTCGGGTTCAGCCCGTGTTTCTGCGCCACGCGGCGGGCCATGCGCAACTGCCGCCCGGTCAGCCCCTCTTCGCGGATGGCGTCCATGTCGATCTCACCGGCGACCTGCCGGGGCGAGGCGACCTCGCCGCTGCGGAGCGTCTCGGCATCGGGCGCGTCCGTTGCCGGAGCGGGGGCGGGGGCCGATGGTGCGGCCGGGCGGGAAAACTGCGGCCGGCCGGACACCGGCGCCTCGGGGCGCGCGGCGGTCTCGGGCGGCGGCGCCAGCATCCGCTGCGCTGCCGACGGGGTGGCAGCGGCCAGGGGAGTGTCCGGCGCGGCGGCGGCGGCGGCCGCCGGGGCTGCGACGCTCTTGGGGTCCGCACCTGGGGCGGGCACGGCCTCGGCGGCCGGGGACCGCCGGATGCGGAATTTCCTAGCCTTCGGTTTCGTAGTCATAGAGGCGTTTCGCTTCTTCCAGTGTGTCGAACATGTGCATCTTGCCATCCACCAGGACGGCCGCCTTGCGGGCGAATTTCTCCAGCACCTTGGGCTGGTGGCTGACGATGATGATCGTCGTGGTGCGCAGACGCTCGGCCAGGATGTCGCCCGCCTTGCGGTTGAACTCGGCATCGGTGGAGTTGGGCATGCCTTCGTCGATCAGGTAAATGTCGAAATCCAGCGCCAGCATCAACGCAAAGGTGAACCGCGCGCGCATCCCCGACGAATAGGTGCCGATCGGCTGGTCGAAATATTCCTTCAGGTCGCACAGCCAGCGGCAGAAGGATTCGACGTAGTCCGGGTCCAGCCCGTAGAGCTTGGCGATGAAGCGGGCGTTTTCCTTGGCCGAGATCTTGCTGACCACGCCGCCCATGAACCCCAGCGGAAAGGACACCCGGCAGCCGCGCCGGATCTCGCCCTCGTCAGGTTTTTCCAGGCCGGCCATCATCTTGATCACGGTGGTCTTTCCGGTGCCGTTGGGCGCCAGGATACCCAGCGATTCCCCCAGGTCGACGCGAAACGACACCCGGTCAAGGATCACCTTGCGCTGGGTCCCGGTCCAGAAGGACTTGCTGACCATGTCGAACTCTAACATCTGGGTGCCCCGGTGTCGGATGGTTCCCGTGCAATCGGTATATGGGACAACTAGGTAGATAATTTGTTCACATTATGACGGTGTACGGAAACAAACACAATTCGGGCCCCGCATTGGGGCCCGAGCGTGATCAGGTTTTCCATGCGCCTCAGGCCAGCGCCCCCCAGGCCAGCCCGGCCAGCAGCGAACCCACCAGGGCAAAGCCCAGGTAGGCGGCAAAGATCCGCGGCTTGACCAGCGCCCAGACGGCGATCGCCGCCGGGATGCAGCTGACACCGCCCGCCAGAACAAAGCTCATCGCCGCGCCGGGCGCCATGCCCTGTTGCAGCAACGCATCGACCAGCGGCACCGCGGCATAGCCGTTGAGGTAGGCCGGCGCGCCCACCAGCGCCCCCATCAGGATCGGCATGAGCCCCGTGCCGCCCAGCACCGAGGCGATGGTTTCGGCCGGCACGTAGTGGATCATCAGCGTCTCGATGATGTAGGCCAGCGTCAGCCACTTGAGCAGGAACAGCAGGTTGTCCAGCCCGGTGTCGCGAAACGCCTCGATGCGCGCGGGCTCCTGCCAGAAGCGCCAGACCGGCGTGCCACGAAAGGGTTTCTTGACGCCGCAGCAGCCGCCGACCTGCGGTTTCGCGCGCAAGGGATCGCGAAAGACCGGGGTCTGCGCAAAGACCATGGTGCCGAAACCGCCCAGCAGGCCCAGCCCCACGGCGGCCACCGTCTTGGCCAGCGCAAAATCGAAACCCAGCGTCCCGGCGGTGATGGCGAACATCGCCGGATCCATCAGCGGCGAGGCCAGCCAGAAGGCCATGACCGCCGACAGCGGCGCGCCCACTGCCAGCAATGCGGCGATGAAGGGGATGACCTCGCAGGAACAGAAGGGCGCCAGCCCGCCCAGCGCCGCGGCGAACAGGATCATCCGCGTCTCGCGCCCCTCGAAGGCCTTGGCCAGCAGTGTCTCGGCCCCGGTCGCCTTCAGGTAGGCCACCGCCAGCACCGCGAACAGGATGAACGGCGCGGTATGCGCCAGCGCCCCGGCGGCAAAGACCACGGTCGGCACCGCCTGCGGCCAGTCCAGCAGCGCGGTCAGCGCCAGCAGGATCGCGCTGGCCGCCCAGGCGCGCGGAATCCGCGGCAGCCGCCGGGGGGAGGGGGGAGAGGTGGTCTCAGCCATGGGCGTGGTCCTTGTGGCAGACGGGGGAATCGGCGCAGCATTGGCGCAGCAGGTAATCCGACAGCGCCTCCACCTCCTGGTAGTCGGCGGCGGCGCAGATGATCGACCGACCCTGCCGTGCCTGGGTGACAAGCCCGGCGGCAGAGAGGATCTTGAGATGGTGGGTCAGGGTCGACCCGGTGATGCCGCTCCGCTCGCCCAGCGTGCCGATGCTGAGACCTTCGCGGCCCGCGCGCACCAGCGTGTGCAGCACCTGGAGACGTTGTTCAGAGCCCAGCGCGGCAAACTTGGAGGCGGCGGTCTCGACCGTGAGGGAGGGGGAATCATTCATTTTCATGTTTCTAGGGTTGTCGAAATGAACTCGATCCGCAAGCTTTATTTCGACACTTCTCGAAATGATGCGGTGCACCGGCCGCATCCCATGGCGCGCGGTCCGTGATTCTTCTGGCGTCAAATATCCCGGGGGTAAGGGGGCAGCGCCCCCTCCGGCGTGACCTGGCCGCCTGCACCCGCTAGATATGACACATGCACACGCTGCTCGAAGACATCCGCGCCTGCCGCCTCTGCGCCGACAGTTTCGCCGCGACCGAGACGGCGCACGAACCGCGCCCGGTGCTGCGCGCCGCGCCCACCGCGCGCCTGCTGATCGCCGGGCAGGCCCCGGGAATGAAGGTGCATCTCTCGGGGATGCCCTTCACCGATCCCTCGGGCGACCGGCTGCGCGACTGGCTGGGGATCGGCCCGGACACCTTTTACGACGAAACTCGCGTCGCCATCGTGCCCATGGCCTTCTGCTTTCCCGGCTATCGCAAGGGCTCGGACCTGCCGCCGCCGGCGCTCTGCGCCGCGACCTGGCGCGCGCGGGTGATGGCCGAACTGCCCGAGATCCGTCTGACCGTGCTGGTCGGCGGCCACGCGCAGCGCTGGCACCTGGGGGTGAAAACCGGCGTGACCGAGACCGTTGCCCGCTGGCGCGACTTTTCGCCTGCCGTGTTGCCCTTGCCGCATCCCTCGTGGCGCAATACCGCGTGGCTGAACCGCAACCCCTGGTTCGAGGCCGAGCTTCTGCCCGTTCTCAGAACCCTTGTCGCCGAGGTGCTGGCATGACCCAACCGGACCTGACCCCGCTCGACCGCGCCTTTGCCGCGATGGAAACCGCGCCCGAGGACGACACCGCGCGCCTGCGCTACTATGACCGGCTGGCGGTGTCCGAGCTGTTCCTGATGCTGACCGAAGAGGCGCAGGGCGAGGCGATCTCGCCCGAGTTGTTCGACCTGGGCGATGCGCGCTTTGTCCTGGCCTTCGACCGCGAGGACCGGCTGGCCGGGTTCGCCGGCCGGGTGGTGCCCTATGCCGCGATGTCCGGGCGGGCGCTGGCGACGATGCTGGCGGGGCAGGGCATCGGTCTTGCGCTGAACCTCGAGGTGGCGCCGTCGCAGACGCTGCTGCCGCCCGAGGCGCTGGGCTGGCTGGTCGAAACGCTGGGCACCGGCCCGCAGGAGGCCGAGGCGCGGCCCGTCGCCGTCCGCGCGCCGCGCGTGCCCGAGGCGCTGGTCGCAGCACTGGACGCCCGGCTGGCCGGGGCGGCGGGCCTGGCGCGGCGGGCCTGGCTGGCCGAGGTGACGTATGACGACGGCACGCGCGGCCACCTTCTGGCGCTGACCGGCGCCGTGGCCGGAGCCGAGCGCGCCCTGGCCGGCACCATCAACGAGGCGCTGGTGTTCTCCGGGCTGGAGGCGGGGGCGCTGGACGTGACCTTTCTGGCCGACAGCGATCCGCTGGCGGCCGAGCTGGCGCGGGTGGCGCTGCGCTTTGACCTGCCAGAGCCGGAGGCCGCGCCGCGGGTCGAGCGTCTGGCGCCGGGATCTGATCCGGACAAGCCGCCGATCCTGCGTTGACCTGCTTGGCGGCCGTTGCAGGGGGCTCTGCCCCCGTCTCCCTGCGGTCGACCCCCCCGGAGGTACTTGGACCAAGAAGAAGCCTGCGGGTGCGGCCGGTTACAGGCCGAGGTCCTGCCTGACCGTTGGCAGGGTGTCGCCGGACGCCGCGGTCGCCTCCCAGACGGCGCGGGCGATTGCGCGGGCGAGGCAGAGGCTGGCAGCATGGCCGATCAGGGCGGCCTGAATCTCGGGGGTATCGAGTGGCCGCGCGCCGGTGGCGGCGGCAAAGACAAGGTCGCCGTCCATCGGGCTGTGCGCTGGCACCACCGCGCGGGCGATGCCGTCATGCGCGGCGACGGCCATCCGGTGGCATTGCGCCTTGGTCAACGCCGCGTCGGTGGCGACGATGGCGATGGTGGTGTTGCCCTGCTGGGCCATGGCGGCGACCTTGCGGCTGGGCGGCAGGGTGATCGAGGGGGTCGGGTCAGGCCCGAGGCCGCCGAATTCAGCGTCGAGTTCAAACGGCGCAGCCCAGAAGTGACGGCCAGATGGGGTTGTCACGCTGCCCATCGGGTTGACCGCCACCAGCGCGCCGACCGTGGTGCCGTCATCGAGCACGAGGCTGGCGGACCCCAGCCCGCCCTTGTGACGGGCGGTCTGCGCGCCGGTGCCCGCGCCGTGGCTGCCGATGGCGAAGGTCTCGGCGGCATTGGCCAGCGCCCGCCGCCCGAGTTCAGGGTAGGGGTTGGTGCGCCAAGCCTTGTCGCCGCCGTTCAGCAGGTCGAAGAGGATGGCCGCCGGGACGATGGGCACGCGGGCGGAGAAGACCGGATAGCCGACACCCTGTTCATGCAGCGCGTCCATCACCCCCTGCGCCGCGGCGAGACCGAAGGCGCTGCCGCCGGAAAGAGTAAGGGCGTGGACGGCCTGCACGCTCTTGTCCGGGGCGAGCAGGTCTGTTTCACGCGTGCCGGGCGCGCCACCCTGGACCGCGACGGAGGCGGTCAGCGGGCGGTCGGCGGTGAGCACCGTGGTGCCGGTGCGGATCTGGTGATCCTCGGCGTTGCCGACGCGCAGGCCGGGGACGTCGGTGATGAGGTTTCTGGGGCCGGGGCGCATGGGGGACTCTGGTGAGGTCGGGTTGGTCGCACTGTCGCCTTGTCGAAGGGGAGAGGCAAGCCGGGCGCCTGCGCCTTCGCTCAGGCTGTTGATGCACCTGGAATGGCACGGTGTGGG
This sequence comes from Antarctobacter aquimaris, assembly GCF_900184945.1. Taxonomy (GTDB): domain Bacteria; phylum Pseudomonadota; class Alphaproteobacteria; order Rhodobacterales; family Rhodobacteraceae; genus Maliponia; species Maliponia aquimaris. The sequence goes on from NZ_FXYF01000003.1 coordinate 92,652, forward strand.
CTGGTGATCTTTCGCTTCGCGAAAGACACCCTCGCCCACCGGTTGCCCTCGCCTGCGCTCGGGCAACCTAGATACACCGCCCTCCATCGACTTCGAGGCAGGCGCCGGTGATCATGTCGGCCTCGTCCGAGCACAGGAACAGCGCCGCGTTGGCCAGGTCGCGCGGGGTGGAGAAGCGGCCCAGCGGGATGGTCGACAGGAACCTGGCGCGCATTTCGGGCGTGTCCTCGCCCATGAAGCTGGCCAGCAGGGGCGTTTCCCCCGCCACCGGGTTGAGCGCGTTGACGCGGATGCCGAAAGGGGCGAGTTCCACCGCCATCGCCTTGGTCGCCGTGTTCATCCAGCCCTTCGACGCATTGTACCAGTTCAACCGCGGCCGGGGCGAGATACCGGCGGTGGAGGCGATGTTGAGGATCGCCCCCGTCCCCTGCGCCTTCAGCGCCGGGACAAGGCTGCGGGCGGTCAAATAGACCGACTTGCAGTTCACCGCGAACACCCGGTCGAAGTCGTCCTCGCTGACCTCCTCCATGAAGGCGGGCAGGTGGGTGATGCCGGCGTTGTTCACCAGGATGTCGATGCCGCCCATGTGCTCGGACGCCAGCGCGATCAGCGCCTTGACGCTGGCGCCATCGGCGACATCGGCATGGATCGCATGGCCGCCGATCTCGCCCGCGACCTTGCGCGCGTTTTCCATGTGGATGTCGGCGACGATGACCTGCGCGCCCTCGGCGGCAAAGCGGGCGGCGATCCCGGCGCCGAAACCCGATCCGCCGCCGGTGACGATGGCGCGTTTGCCGTCCAGTCTCATGGCGATCTCCCTCAGTAGGTGGCGCGGCCGCCGGAGGCGTCGAACACCGATCCGGTGCTGAAACTGGCCTCCTCGGAGGCCAGCCAGCAGGCCAGCGCCGCGATCTCGTCCACCGTGCCGAAACGGCCCATCGGGATCTTGGACTTCATGAAGGCGATGAACTCGGGCGTCATCTGGTCAAAGATCGCCGTGTGCACGGCCGCCGGGGCGATGGCGTTGACGGTGATCCGGGTGTCGGCCAGTTCCTTGCCCAGCGACTTGGTGAGGCCGATCACCGCCGCCTTGGAGGCGGAATAGGCCGAGGCGTTGGGGTTGCCCTCCTTGCCGGCGACAGAGGCCATGTTGACGATCCGGCCAAAGCCCGCGGGTCGCATCAGCGCCGCCGCCGCCCGGTTGCAGTAGAACAGCCCGTGCACGTTCAACTCGAACACCTTTTGCCAGGCCTCGGTCGGGTAGTCGATCACCGTGGAGTTCGGGCCGGTGATCCCGGCCGAGCAGACCAGCGTGTCCAGCCCCCGCATCGCGCGCTGGTCCTCTGCCATGGCGGCGGTGACCGCATCGGCATCGGTCACGTCGATCTGGCGCAGGCGGATGCTCTCCTCGCCCTCGAAGGCGGCAAGATTGGCCTCCGACAGGTCCCAGATGGTGACGCTGGCGCCTTCGGCGGCAAGCCGTTGGGTGATCGCCGCGCCGATGCCCGAGGCACCGCCGGTGACCACCGCCTTGCGGTTCGCAAATCTCATGAAAGACCTCCCGTTTTCGGCGCCATGTTGGGCCGCCGCACCGCGAAGGTCCAGTGCCCAGAGTGCTGGTCAGCGATAATCCGGCACAGCGAGATCGGGCGGCCGCCCGTCTGCCCCCGCGCATATCAGTCCAGCCGGAACATCACGTTGTAGCCATGCGACCGGGAGCCGCCGTTGGACACCTCGATCACGTATTCCCCGGATTGCCGCAGCTTGCCGCGAAACTCGCGCGAGGCGGAGTTCTGGTCGACGAGACCGCCGTTCGGGCTGACGATGCGCCACGAGAACTGCTGCGCCTTGGTCTCGACGCGGAACCGCAGCTCCTGCCCGGAGCGCACCCGCAGGACGTAGCGGCGGACCGCCCTGGACGGCAGCTCTTCCTTGAGTTCGACGGTCTTCACCCCGTGCGGAAAGCGGACAAAGGTGGTCGTGATCTGGCCGGTGCCGGGGGTTGGCGGCTTGGGCTTGTCGGCGGAGGAGCCGTCGATCTTGCCCAGGTAGCGCGCGTTGACCCAGCCGATCGAGCGCACGTCCGACACGTTGCGGACCTCGCACCAGGTCGCGGCCTCGGCGGTCTTGCACTTCAACCGGAGGACGATGTCGCCGTTCTTCAGGGTGCCGACAACCTTGGCTTGGGTCCCGGGCGCGCTGCGCATGTTCAGCACATCGTTTGCCGGAACGCCGGTCACCAGTTGCAGCACGGAGCCGGAGGGTTTGCCAGGCGCGGGCGGCGGCGTGCCCGCGCCCGGCAGCGGATTGTCCCGCCAGCGGCCCTCGGCAAAGAAGCCCGACATCCGCTTGCCATCGCGGGCGTAGGAGCAGGAGAAATCCTCGGTGCGGCTGCGCAGGTGGATGCGGCCGATGACCAGGTGGGTTCCGTCGCTGCGCTGACCTTCGTACTTGGTGTCGGTCGAGGCGTTGAAGTCGCGGAAATAGGCCCGGCCCGCGTCGGCGCAATCGTTGCGCATGAAGCTGGCCGATTGCGCCGAGGCGGCCGTGGCGAAGGCCAGAGCGCCCGCGACCAGGCAGAGCAGCAGTTTGGTCAGTTGCATGGTGTCCCTTCCGCCATTGGCCCGCGGTGCTGGCGGTCCCGTCATCGGCCGGCTCCGCGGTGTCTGTTGTCCTGCCACGTCCTGCGGCGCCCGGATGCACCGGGATCGGCCGTGGCCCGATCGGCAGGACCGGGAGCCGCACCCGTTGTCAGTAATCGTACGATCCTTGTGGCAAAGCGCAAGGTGCCGCGCGTGCCTGTCGCGGGCCGCGACGCGGCGCGGAGCTCAGGGGTTGGCTGGGTCGGGTGTGGCCTGACCGGGCGGCCCAAGGTCCGGCAAGCGCGGCACGGCCTCCAGCAGCGCGCGGGTGTAGGGGTCTTGCGGCGCGGTGAACAGCGTCTCGGTCGGGCCCTGTTCGACGATGCGGCCCCTGCGCATGACCAGCACGCGGTCGGTCACCCCGCGCACGACCGACAGGTCATGGCTGATGAACAGGTAGGCCAGGCCATAGGCGGCGCTGAGGTCGGCGATCAGGTCGAGGATCTGCGCCCGCACCCGCACGTCCAGCGCCGAGACCGCCTCGTCGAAGACGATCAGGTCCGGCCGGATGATCAGCGCGCGGGCGATGGCCAGCCGCTGCCGCTGACCGCCGGAAAAGGCGTGGATGTGGCGCTGCGCGTCCTCGGGCTTCAGCCCGACGGCGGTCAGCGCCTCGGCGATGGCGGCCTCGCGCGCGGGGCCCTGCGGCGGGTCGGCCAGCAGGTGAAACGGCTCGGTGATCAGCCGGGCGACGCGGTGGCGCGGGTTGAAGCTGCCGTAGGGGTCCTGGAACACCACCTGGATGCGGCGGCGGACCTGCGGGTTGGGGTGGGTGGCGGTCCAGACCGGGGCATCGCCGACGGTGATGGTGCCGGCGGCGAGCGGTGACAGGCCGAGGATCGCGCGGGTCAGCGTGGACTTGCCGCAGCCGGATTCGCCGACGAGCCCGACCCGTTCGCCGCGCGCGATGCTCAGGCTGACATCCTCGACGGCGGTAAAGCGGGGCGCGGCGGCAAAGGGGTGCGGGCGCGGCAGCCGGTAGGTGCAGGTGACGCCGCGCGCCTCGAGCAGGGCGCCGGTGTCGCGGCGCGGCGGCAGGTGCGGGCGGTGGCGCGAGGCGTCGAACAGCGCCCGGGTGTAGGGGTGGTGGCGGGTGCGCAAGAGTTCGGCGGTGGGGGCGCTTTCCACGACCTTGCCGGATTGCATGACGGCGATGCAGTCGGCCATGCCCGCCACCACGGCCAGGTCGTGGGTGATCATCATCAGCGCCATGCCTTCGGTCCGCGCGAGGTCGCGCAGCAGGTCGAGGATGCGCGCCTGCGTGGTGACGTCCAGCGCGGTGGTCGGCTCGTCCGCGATCAGCAGGCGGGGGCGCAGGGCGATGGCCATGGCGATGCCGACGCGCTGGCGCTGGCCGCCCGACAGTTCGTGCGGGTAGCGGGTCAGCGGCAGGTCGTAGCCGCAACGGTGCAGCGCGGCGCGGGCAAGCGCGGTGGCCTCGGTGCGGGGCAGGCGGCGGTGCTGGCGCAGCGTTTCCATCACCTGCCGGCCGATGGTCTGCACCGGGTTGAGCGCGGTCATCGGCTCCTGGAAGACCATGCCGATGTCCTGGCCGCGGATCTCGCAGAGCTGGCGTTCGGACAGGGACAGCAGGTCGGTGCCGTTCAGGGCGATGCGCCCGGTGGCGTGGGCGCCTTGTGGCAGGAGGCCCATGGTGGCCAGCGCGGTCATCGACTTGCCGGAGCCGGATTCGCCGGTCAGGGCGAGGATCTCGCCGGGCTGGAGATTCAGCGAGACCGCGTCGAGCAGGCGCTTGCCGAAGATCTCGACGGTCAGGTCGTCGATCCGGAGCAGCGGTTTCGGATCGCCTGCGGCGATCCGACCGGCCGGGGGCTCTGCCCCCGGACCCCCGGGATATTTGTGGCCAGAAGAAACTGCGGGTGGTCCCGGCGGGGCGGTCATGCGCGCAGCACCTTGAGGCGCGGGTCGAAATGGTCGCGCAGCCCGTCGCCCAGCAGGTTCAGGCCCAGCACCATCAGCACGATGGTGAGGCCGGGGATGAGGGCGACGTGGGGGGCAATGCCGACCAGGGTCTGCGCATCGGCCAGCATCCGGCCCCAGGAGGGCGTGGGCGGCTGCGCGCCGAGGCCGACGTAGCTGAGGCCCGCCTCGGCCAGGATACCGAGCGAGAACTGGATGGTGCCCTGCACGATCAGCAGGTTGGCGATGTTGGGCAGCACGTGTTCGGCGCTGATGCGGGCGCGGGTCTTGCCGGCGGTGCGGGCGGCGAGGATGAAGTCGCGCGTCCAGAGACTGAGGGCGGCGCCGCGCGTCAGGCGGGCGAAGACCGGCACGTTGAAGATGCCGATGGCGAGGATGGCGTTGACCGCGCCGGGGCCGAAAACGGCGGTGATCAGGATGGCGATCACCAGGCTGGGAAAGGCGAACACGAGGTCGGCGCTGCGCGAGATGACCTCGTCCAGCCAGCTGCCGCGGGTGGCGGCGGCGGCGAGGCCCAGCGGCACGCCGAGGCACAGGCCGATGCCCACGGCGATCAGCGCCACCGCGATGGAGGTGCGCGCGCCCACCATCAGCATCGACAGGATGTCGCGGCCGAGGTGGTCGGTGCCCAGCAGGTGCGCAGCACTGGGCGGCTGGAGCTTTGCCGGGATGTTCAGCGTGGTCACCTCGCCGGGTGTCCAGACGAAGGACAGCAAAGCGGCGGCCAGGAACAGCGTGGTGAGCGCGCCGCCCAGGATCAGTGTCCGCTTCATCCGTGCCGCAGCCTGGGATCGGCCAGCGCGTAGGCGAGGTCGGTAAGGAAGTTGACCAGGATCACCGCGAAGACCAGCAGCATGACCACGCTTTCCACCACGATCAGGTCGCGCTGCGAGATGGCCTGAAAGATCAGTCGCCCGAGGCCGGGCAGGTAAAACACCTGCTCGATGATGATGCCGCCCGCCAGCAGGAAGGAGAATTGCAGCCCGAGGATCGTCAGCACCGGGATCAGCGCGTTGCGCAGCCCGTGCCGCCAGAGTGTCTGCGCCCGGCTCAGCCCCTTGGCGCGGGCGGTGCGGATGTAATCCTCGGTCAGGGCGTCGGTCAGGGTGGAGCGCAGCACGCGCGCCAGGATCGCCCCCTGCGGCAGCGCCAGGGCTATGGCGGGCAGGGTCAGCGCACGCATCGCCTGCACGGGGTCGTCCCAGCCGGGAAAGCCGCCCGAGGGGAAGACCCGCCAGGTGATCGCGAAGAGCAGCACCAGCAGCATGGCGAACCAGAAGTTCGGGATCGCCACGCCCAGCTGCGAAAAGCTCATCACCGCCAGGTCCGGCGCGCGGCCGCGGTAGGCCGCGCCGAGGATGCCCGCAGGCAGTGCCAGCAGCACGGCCAGCGTCAGCGCGTAGAGCGCCAGCGGCAGCGAGATCCAGAGCCGGTCCGCCACCATCCCGGCCACCGGGGTGCGGTAGGTGTAGGACAGGCCGAAATCGCCGGTCAGCATGCCGCCGACCCAGGACAGGTAGCGCTGCGCTTTCGGCTGGTCGAGGCCCAGTTCGCTGCGCAACGCGGCCAGCGTTTCGGGCTGCGCGTTGATCCCCAGCATGTAGCTGGCCGGGTCGCCGGGGGCGATCTCGACCACGGCAAAGATCACCGCCGAGGCGACGGCGAGGCTGACGACCAGCGAGATCAGGCGACGGGTGAGATAGGCCAGCATGGCGCGCAGCCTATGGGGGGCGAAGGGGGGCGTCCAGTGCTCAGACGGAGAGGAAGCCGCGCAGCGCGCGCACCGTGGCCCCGGGCGACTGGTCGATGAAGAAATGCCCGCCGGGGATCGCCTCGGCGCGCATGTCCGACAGCCGGTCGGCCCAGGTGGCGGGCACGTCGTAGGCGCGCGCCATCGCGCCGACCGCGCCGTAGAGCACCAGCGCCGGGCAGGTGACGCGGCGGGCGAGGTCCTCCGCGTCGTGGTGGACGTCGATCTCGATCGCGGCGCGGTAGTCGTCGCACATGGCGCGGCGACAGTCGGGGTCGCCCCAGGCGGCGCGGTAGGCGGCCAGTTGTGCGGGTTTGAAATCGTCCAGTGTGGCCTTGCCAAAGCCCAGCAGGCAGGACGTGTAATAGGCCTCCGGGTCGGCGGCGATCATGCGTTCGGGGAACGGCTCGGGCTGGGCCATGTAGAACCAGTGGTAATAGGCCCTGGCCACCGAGTAGGTGAGTTGGGTCAGCAAGAGGTGGGTGGGCACGATGTCCATCACCGTCAGGCTGAGCACCGCCTCGGGCGCGTCCAGCGCCAGCCGGTGCGCGGTGCGTGCGCCGCGGTCATGCCCCGCCAGGTGAAACCGGTCAAAGCCGAGGCCCTGCATCAGCGCAAGCATGTCCCGCGCCATGGCGCGAAAGCTGTAGTTCTCAACGCCGCTCGGCTTGGCGCTTTCGCCGTAGCCGCGCAGGTCCGGGCAGATCACGGTGAAATAGCGCGCAAGCTCGGGCGCGACCTCGGCCCACATGGCGCGGGTCTGGGGAAAGCCGTGCAGCAGTAGCAGCGGTGGACCGGAGCCGCCGTGCTCATAGGCAATGCCGATGCCGTCCGGCGCGGCGCGGGCGGGGGTGAAGCCGGGGATGTCGTTGCGGGGGATGCTCATGGGGCGGTCACGCAGATCACCTGGTCCTGCGCCGCGATCCGCAGGCAGGTGCCGTCCTCGCCCTTCGGCGCGGCCTCGGCCCCGTCCACGCGGTAGATGTCCGGCGCCTCGTCGACGCCAAAGGTGGGGCGGGTCGAAATCTCGATCGTGCCGGGCGCGCCGTCCGGCCAGTGCAGGCTGTGCCGCGCGAACTTGCGGTCGCCCCGCTGGAAGATGTCGATCGCCTGCATGCAGCTGTCGCTGCGCAGCACCTTGCCCGATCCGTCGTGCAGCGTGCAGCGCGCCTCGCGCAGCACATCCGCCGCGATGCCGCTGCGTTCCAGGGCGCGGAACTCGGTCAGCGGGTGATAGCGGGCATGGTCGGGTAGGGGCACAAGGGTATCGTCCTCGCAGTCGCCGACCGAATGGTTGTGGTAGGCGTCGCGTCCGCAGACCGCCACCGCGCCGCTGTCGATCCTGACTCGGCACTCCACCGGCAGGTCCCAGTAGCGAAAGCCGTAGACCACGCCCTGCGCCAGTTCCTCGGGGTCGTACTCGGGCAGCAGCCGGTACTGCGCCGTCGTGCTGAGCGGGCGCAGCCGGAACACCGCCTGCGTCATGAAGTTGTTGTCGCTCCGGTCGAAAATCTCGGACGGGCGGCGGAACCCGCGCATCAAGCCGTTTTCGCAGACCATCTGGCGCTGCGTGGCGACGGGGGGCAGGTGCTGAGGCACACCCTCCAGTCCGATCTCCCAGCTCAGCGCCTGTTCGATGGTGGTGATGTGGAACAGCGCGTCCGGCGGCGTGTCCAGCATCGCCTCGAACAGGCCGGGATGGATCATGCCGCCGGTTTCGAAGGGTCTCTGGGCATTGGCCAGCCGGAGAAACGTCAGGATGCCGTTCACACCCTGCTGGTAGGCCTGCCGAAGTTCGGGCGCCTCGGCGTGGCGCGTATCGTCGGTGCTGAAGGAGGGGCTCTGAAAGGCCAGGTCGCCGCCGACATGCAGGGTGCGGGTCTGCTCGACCGTGGTCGGGCCGGAATGCCGGTTGCCCATCATGAAGACGATGGCACAGACCGAATGGCAGATGGCGCCGTCGCCGATGCGGGTCTGGAGGCCGGTGTCGTAGACGAACCGCGCGATCTTGCCGCCTTCGGCCAGGTTGCCGCCGGGGCTGTTCAGGCAGAGCGTCGGCTCCCAGTAGCGGCCGTCCTTGCGCCAGAGGTCGGGATCGGAGCGAAACGCCGCCAGTTTGTCGACATCGCCCGCCTCGATGGGGCCGTCCAGGGCAAAGTCGCAGGGCTCTGCTCCCGCCGTGACGTTGGCGGCCGTGGCGGGCAGCGCCAGTCCTGCGCAGAGAAGACAGGAGTAAAGCAGGCCCGACAGAAGCCGGGGCAGGGGAAAGGTGAAAACCGTCCAGGCCATGGCGCAATGATCCCTTTGTTGTCCAATGGGGGCAGGCTAGCACGCCCTTCCGCATCCGGGATAGCCAGCCAGCAGCCCAAGGAAAACGGCCCCTCCCGCGCGGGAAGGGGCCGTTCGCATGCCTGAGCGGCGGGTCACTGCGTCCAGCGCACGCCCGACAGATCCGTCGCCTGGGTCGGCGCGTTGACCCACAGCCCCTCCAGCCGGGCATCCGCCACGGTGGGGAAGGCCAGCTGGAACAGGAAGCCGTTCACGCGGTCCCTGGCGATGATCGTCTGCAACTCGGCCAGCAGGGCAGAGCGCTGGACCGGGTCGCTGGTGGCGGACAGCGTCGCCCATTTCTGCTGGAACACCGGATTGTCGTACTGAAAGTAGTAATCCGGCCGGGCATAGATGCCGATGTCGAAGGGTTCAGTGTGGCTGACGATGGTCAGGCCGAAATCCTTGCCCTTGAACACCTCTTCCAGCCACTGCGCCCATTCCAGGTTGGTGATCTCGGTCTGGATCCCGACGTCGCGCAGTTGTGCCGCGATGATTTCGCCGCCGCGGCGGGCATAGCTGGGCGGCGGCAGCTTCAGCGTGGTGGTGAACCCCTCGGCATAGCCCGCGTCCACCAGCAGCATCCGCGCGCGGTCCGGGTCATAGGGGGTGAGGCCGGTAAGGTCGACGTAGTCGGGGTTGTGCGGTGCGAAATGCGTGCCGATCGGCGTGCCCAGCCCGTACATCGCGCCGTCGATGATTGCCTGCCGGTTGATGGCATGGCCCACCGCCTCGCGCACCATCGGGTTGTCGAACGGCGGCTGCTTGTTGTTCATCGCCAGGATCGTCTCGCCTTCGGAGGTGCCGCGCAGCACCTGAAAGCGCGGGTCGGCGTCGAACAGCGGCAGGTTTTCCGGCGCCGGAAAACCGGCAAAGGCGTCGATGTCCTGCGCCATCATCGCGGCAAAGGCGGCGGTCGGGTCCGAGATGAACTTGAACGTCGCCTCGGTCAGGGAGGGCGCCGCGCCCCAGTAGCTTTCGTTGCGCACCAGGGTGATGCTGTCGCCCTGCTTCCACTCGGAGAACCGGAACGGCCCGGTGCCGACGGGGGCGGACTTGATCGCCTCGATGCTTTCCGGCGAGACGATCACCGCGTCGCCCCAGGCGAGGTTGAACAGCAGGTTGCCGTCCGGCAGGTCCAGGGTCAGCCGCACGGTCAGCGGGTCGACCACGGTGACCTCCGTGATGCCCTCGTACAGCGCCTTCTGCGCGTTTGTGCTGTCCTCGGCCCGCGCGCGGTCCAGCGAGAATTTCACATCCTCGGCGTCGAAGCTGGTGCCGTCGTGAAAGGTGACGCCCGGGGCCAGCGTGAAGGTATAGCTCAGCCCGTCCTCCGAGATGTCCCAGGACTGCGCGAGGCCGGGCACGATGGCGCCGGTTTCGGTGAACCTGGTCAGCCCCTCGAACACGTTGGAATAGAGCACGCTGTCGATCGCCCCTGCGGCGGCCGAGGTCGGGTCGAGGTGCGGCGGTTCCAGCTGCAGCGCGATGGTCAGGTCGGTCTGCTGCGCCAGCGCGGCCGTCCCGCACAGCAGCGCGGCGGTCAGGGTGAGGCGGAAAGGCATGCGCGGTCTCCTCTGCGATGTCCTGCCCCCGTTGTGACGCACCTTGGCCTTGGCATTCAAGGGGAGTGAGGGCCGGACTTTGCCGTGCTGCGGCGCAGCGTCCCCTTTACGGAAGGTCTGGGAAATATTATTTCGCACAGCCAGCGCGCAGAATCGCGTGGCACTGCCTGTCGCGCAGGCGTCCCGCGAACGCATCCCGCGCGACCCGAGGACAAGGAGGCGGCTCATGAGCGCCCAGGAACGGATCGTGACCAAGGTGAGTGCGCGGCAGTTGACCGCCGAAGACATCCGCGCCCGCAAGGGCCAGACCCCCATCGTCAGCCTGACCGCCTACACCACGCCGATGGCCCAGATGATGGACGGCCAGTGCGATTTCGTGCTGGTGGGCGACTCGGTCGGGATGGTGCTGCACGGGCTGCCCTCGACGCTGGGCGTCACGATGGAGATGATGATCCTGCACGGCCAGGCTGTGGCGCGCGGGCTGTCGCGGTCGCTGATGGTGATCGACATGCCATTCGGCAGCTACGAGGAAGGCCCAGGCCAGGCGTTCCGCAACGCCGCCCGCCTGATGGCCGAAACCGGGGCCGGTGCTGTCAAGCTGGAAGGCGGCGTCGAGATGGCCGAGACGATCCGCTTTCTCACCCGGCGCGGCGTGCCGGTCATGGCGCATGTCGGCCTGACCCCGCAGGCGATCAACACGCTGGGCGGCTACAAGGTGCAGGGCCGGGGGGCCGCCGCCGAGGCGCTGCGCGCCGACGCCCGCGCGGTGGCCGAGGCGGGGGCCTTTGCCGTGGTGCTGGAAAAGATCCCGGCGACTTTGGCCGACAAGATCACGGCGGAGGTTGCCGTACCGACCATCGGCATCGGCGCATCGGCGGGCTGTGACGGCCAGATCCTTGTCGTCGACGACATGCTGGGCCTGTTCACCGCTTTCAAGCCGAAGTTCGTCAAGCGCTACGCGACCTTGGGCGAGCAGGGCCGCGCCGCCATCGCGACCTATGCCGAGGAGGTGCGCAGTCGCGCCTTTCCGGCGGCGGAGCACCTGTTTCCGGACGACGAGCCCGGCAAGTGACCATCGAGATTGTGCGCCACAAGGCGGCGCTGCGGGCACGGGTGGCGGGCTGGCGCGCGGCGGGCGCGCGGGTCGGCGTGGTGCCGACCATGGGCGCGCTGCACGACGGCCACCTCAGCCTTGTCCGCGCGGCCAAGGCGGACTGTGACCGCGTCATCGTCACGCTGTTCGTCAACCCGCGCCAGTTCAACAACCCCGCCGACCTCGCCGCCTATCCGCGGACCGAAGGTTCGGACGTGGCAAAACTGGCGCCCCATGACGTGGACGTGCTCTGGGCGCCGGGGGTCGACGAGATGTACCCCGAAGGCTTCGCCACCAGGGTCTCCGTTCAGGGGCTGCCCGAGGTGCTGTGCGGCGCGCATCGGCCCGGGCATTTCGACGGCGTCGCCACCGTGGTGACCAAGCTGCTGACCCAGACCGGAGGCGATGTGGCGTTTTTCGGCGAAAAGGATTTCCAGCAGTTGCAGATCGTGCGGCATATGGCTTCGGACCTGGACCTGCCGGTCGAGATCCGCGGCTGTCCCACGCTGCGCGAGGCGGACGGGCTGGCCATGTCCTCGCGCAATGCGCGGCTGGATGCGCGGGCGCGGGCGGTGGCCCCGGCGCTGTTTCGCGCCTTGACCCAGATGGCCGAGGGGGTGCGCGGCGGTGCTGCGGCCTCCGCTCTGCAAGCACCGCTGATCGAGGGCCTGCTGGCGGCGGGCTTCGACACGGTCGATTATCTGGAAATGCGGGCCGAGGACGACCTGGCCTTGCTTGACCGGCCGGAACGCCCCGCAAGGGTCTTTGGCGCGGCGGAACTGGGTGGCGTGCGGCTGATCGACAACCTCGCGGTGTGATCCGGGCTGACGCCTGCGCCAAAGCGCCTATTTCTTGCCGATCCTGGGTTCGGTCCCCGCGCGCAACCGGGCGAGGTTGGCCGAGTGGCGCCACCAGATCAGCGCCGCCAGCAGGACGCCGGTCACCACCATGTCCGTGCGCCCCAGCAGGATCATCCAGATCGGCCCCCCCGCCGCCGCCGCCAAGGCGCCGACCGACGAGATCCGCGACAGAGCGGCTGCCGCCAGCCAGGTCAGGCAGCAAAGCAGCCCGATCGGCCAGGACAGCGCAAGCATCAGGCCGAGGAAGGTCGCCACCCCCTTGCCGCCCTTGAACTTCAGCCAGACCGGGAAGCAGTGCCCGGCAAAGGCCGCGAGGCCCGCCACCTGCACCGCCAGGTCGTCCGCGCCGAAGGCCCGCGCCAGCAACGCCGCCGCCGCGCCCTTGCCGCCGTCCAGGACCAGGGTGGCCAGCGCCGCTCCCTTGTTGCCGGTGCGCAGCACGTTGGTCGCGCCGATGTTGCCCGAGCCGATCTGGCGCAGGTCGCCCAGCCCCAGCGCCTTGGTGATCAGCACGCCGAAAGGCACCGACCCCAGCAGGTAGCCCAGAACCGCCCAGAGGATCACCGTCATCGTCTCAGCCTCCGTAGGTGTAGACCCGCCGCCCGCCGACCCAGGTGCCCAGCACCCGGCCTTGCAGGCGCGCGCCGTCAAAGGGCGTGTTCTTGGATTTCGAGCGCAGCTTGAACCGGTCGAGGATCAGCGGCTTGTCCGCGTCGAACAGCACCAGGTCCGCCGGCGCGCCCCTGGCCAGCCGGCCGCAGTCCAGCCCCAGCCGCCGCGCCGGGTTCAGCGACAGCGCGCGGAACAGCGTCGGCAGGTCCATCTCGCCGGCATGGTAGAGCCGCAGGAGCACCGGCAGCATGGTTTCCAGTCCCACCGCGCCGCTGGCGGCCTCTTCGAAGGGCAGGCGTTTCGACTCTTCGTCCTGCGGGGTGTGAAAGCTGCCGACAATGTCGATCAGCCCGTCGCGCACCGCCGCGACCACCGCCTGCCGGTCGTCCTCGGAGCGCAGCGGCGGCTTGACCTTGAAGAAGGTGCGGTAGTCGGCCAGGTCCATCGCGTTCAGCGTGAGGTGGTGCATGGAGATGCCCGCCGTCACGTCAAAGCCGTTGGCCTTGGCCCGCTCCAGCGCGGGCAGGGCGCGCGCGGTGGTCAGCTGGTCGGCATGGTAGCGCGCGCCGGTCATCTCGACGAGCGCGATGTCGCGGTCCAGCCCCATACGCTCGGCCATCGGGGAAACGGCGGGCAACCCGCGCAGCGAGGCGAACTTGCCCGAGGTTGCGACGGCGCCCCTGGACAGGCCCGGCTCCTGCGGGTGGCCGATCACCAGCGCGCCCAAGGACCGGGCATAGGTCATGGCGCGGCTCAGCACCTTGGTGTCTGTCACCACGCGGTCGCAATCGGTGAAGGCGACGGCCCCGGCATCCATCAGAAAGCCGATCTCGGTCATCTCGCGGCCTTCGCGGCCCTTGGTCAGCGCGGCCATCGACAGCACGTTGACGGGCGCTGCCTCCTGCGCGCGGCGGCGGATGAACTCCAGCGCCTCGGGTGTGTCGATGCAAGGCTGGGTGTCGGGGCGCGTGACCATGGTGGTGACGCCACCCGCCGCTGCCGCCTGCCCGGCGGTGCCGTAGCTTTCCTTGTGCCGCTCGCCTGGCTCGCCCACCTTGACGCCGATGTCGACGATCCCCGGCGCGACAAAGGCACCACCGGCGTCCACGCGCGATGGCGAGATGTTTCGCGCGCGAAACATCGCTTCAAGATCAACAGTTTGCGTTAGGACTTCGGTAATCTTCCCGGCCTCGATCAGCAGCGCGCCGGGGCTGACGGCGGCGGCTTCGGGGTCGATCAGGCGGGCGTTGTGGATCAGGATGGGGGCGGTCATCGGCACTCGGGCAGAACTGCGTTTCGGGCAGCTTTAGGGTATTTCGCGCCCGGGGGGAACCTGCGGCGCGGGATGGGCGTGTCAGCCACGCCGCGCCGCCTCGATCCGGGCGATGGTGGCCTGCGGGTCGGATTGGAACCTGACCAGGTGCTTGTCGCCGCTCTTGGTGATCAATTGCACGGCCGAACCGATGCTGCGCACCTGCGCCAGCTGGCTCAGCGGGACATGGCGGCCGCCCGGACCCTCCAGCGCATCGGGCGTCAGGCGCCAGACATGGCCCATCTCCTCGTCCAGCAGGTACCAGCCGCGCAGCGCCACGGCGGCCAGCCCGCCGACAGCGCCGGTCCAGACGTGCGGGTTGCCGATGGCCCAGAGCAGGCCCATGCCCGCCGCCATGGCCACCGCCGCCATGATCGCATGGGTGCGCAGGTAGGCGGCGCGGTCGGGGCGGAACTCGGTCACGTATCGCCGCCTTTGCGCTGGATGCCGCGCATCAGGCTGTAGACGGCGCGCGCCTCGGCGATGTCGTGAAAGCCGATCCTGGTCTCGTAATGGCCATTCTTGCCGCGCCGCCATTCCGACGCGAAGATCACCGATCCCGGTTCGCGGTCCTCGAAGGTCAGGGTGTTTTCGGCGGTGATCGGGTAGCTTTTCAGGCTCTTGCCCTTCAGCGGCAGATCGCGCGCGATAAAGGCGCGGCGGTCGGTCAGCGTGTACCAGGTGCGACGGCGCACGAAGGGCCGGCCCAGCACCGGCCACAGGAGGATGCCCAGACCCACGGCGAAGTGGATTGCGCCGAACAGCCAGAACAGCCCGCCCGCCATCGACGCCATGACCATCCAGAACAACGCAAAGCCGGCAAAGAAGGTGCCGAAGGCCATGATGAAGATGTCGCTGCCGCCCAGCCGGACGGCGGTGCCGGGCCGCCCCTGCCACAGGATGCGCTCACCCGGGTCCAGCAGCCCGTCCCAGCCGGGCGGGGTGTCGATGGCGTGGACGTTCATCGCAGCGCCACCCAGAGCACGCCGCCCAGCACCAGCGCCACGGCGGTCAGGATCAGCTTGAGCGCGGTGGATCCGGCCTTGCCCGGTTGCGCCGGGGCGCCGCCGCCGCTGGACCCCTGGGCGCTGCGCGCGGTGATCGGGGCGCCGCGTCCGGCCGGGGCAAGCTCGGCATAGCTGCCGATCAGTGCCAGCGGGGCAGAGATCGTCAGCGTCTGGCTGGTACCGTCGAAGGCGCGCGGCGGCAGGATCACCACATGCCCCTCCAGCGCGTCGATGCGCGCCGCGTCCTTGCCCATCGCGCGGGCCGAGACCTCGTGCGCCTGCGCCAGGTACTGCGACAGGCGCATCGGTCCCAGGTCCTTGATCGCGACCACATCGACCAGGCTTTCGCGCAGCTTGCTGGCGCCCAGCGCGGATTTCAGCGGCCATTCCCCGGTGCCGGCCATCTGCGTGAAGCGGTCCACCGCCTCGGGCGGCAGATCGAGGTGCAGCAGGCGCAGGGTGGTGGTGTCCGATCCGTTGATCTCGACCCGGCTCATGTCGCGACCTCCGCGATCCGCGCGCGCAGGTTGCGCGCCAGCAGGTCCATCGCCGCCATGCGCACCGCGACGCCCATCTCGACCTGGTCCTGGATGACGCTGCGGTTGATGTCGTCGGCCAGCGTGCCGTCGATCTCGACGCCGCGGTTCATCGGGCCGGGGTGCATGACGATGGCGTCGGGCTTGGCGTGCGACAGCTTTTCCGCGTCCAGCCCGTAGCGGTGGTAATATTCGCGCTCGGAGGGGATGAAGCCGCCGTCCATGCGTTCCTTTTGCAGGCGCAGCATCATGACCACGTCGACGTCCTTCAGCCCCGCGCGCATGTCGTCGAAGACCTCGACACCGAATGCTTCGATGCCGGCGGGCATCAGGGTCGGCGGGCCGATCAGGCGGATGCGGTTTTCCATCTTCTGCAACAGCAGGATGTTGCTGCGCGCGACGCGGCTGTGGGCGATGTCGCCGCAGATCGCGATGCTCAGCCGGTGCAGGCGGCCCATCTTGCGGCGGATCGTCAGCGCATCCAGCAGCGCCTGGGTGGGGTGTTCGTGCCGTCCGTCGCCGGCGTTCAGCACGGCGCAGTTCACCTTTTGCGACAACAGGTCCACCGCGCCGGACTGCGGGTGACGGACCACCAGCAGGTCGGGGCGCATGGCGTTCAGCGTCAGCGCGGTGTCGATCAGCGTCTCGCCCTTCTTGATGGAAGAGGCCTGCATCGACATGTTCATCACGTCCGCACCCAGCCGCTTGCCCGCCAGCTCGAAGCTGGCCTGGGTGCGGGTCGAGTTCTCGAAGAACATGTTGATCTGGGTGAGACCGGCCAGCGCGGGGCTGGGCTTCTCGCGGCGCCGATTGAAATCGGCGTAGCGGTCGGAGAGATCGAGGATCGTGGTTATCTCGTCCGGGCGCAGGGGTTCGATCCCCAGGAGGTGGCGGTGGTCGAAACGCATGTCATGTCCTGTGCGGCGTCGGTTCTTCTTAGGTTCGGGGGGCCGTCGGGGCAAGCCTTCGGGCGTTGCGCGGATTGGCGCGCTTGTTGGGGTATTTTGACAGAGAAGAAGCCCGGGGCGATTTTCTTTGTCGCGGGCGGGGCGTAGGGTGGCGGGCATGGATCAGGGACTCGATTGGCATGCCGCGCGGGCGGCGCTGGAGTGGCAGCTGGAAATGGGCGTGGACGAGGCGATCCTCGACGCGCCGGTTGACCGCTTTGCCGCCGAGGCGGCGCTGAAGGAGGCACATGTCGCGCGGGCCGCGGCGCCGGTGGCGCGTGCCGCGGCCGCGCCGGTGAAGGCCGAGGCCGACCCGGTGGCCGAGGCGCAGGCGCTGGCAGAGGCGGCGGCGGACCTGGAGGCGCTGCGGGCGGCGCTGGCGGGGTTCGAGCATTGCGCACTGAAGCGCGGCGCCCGCAGCCTGGTCTTTGCCGACGGGGTGCCGGGCGCGCGGGTCATGCTGGTGGGCGAGGCGCCGGGGCGCGAGGAGGACATGCAGGGCAAGCCCTTTGTCGGCCGCGCCGGGCAGTTGCTGGACCGGATGCTGGGGGCCGTGGGGCTGTCGCGGACCGAGTCGGTCTACATCACCAACGTGCTGCCCTGGCGGCCGCCGCAGAACCGCGAGCCGACGCCGGAGGAGATCGCCATGCTGCTGCCCTTTCTGCGTCGCCACATCGCGCTGGCCGATCCGGACCTGCTGGTGATCATGGGCAACACCTCGGCGCAGGCGCTGCTGGGCAAGCGCGGCATCACCCGGCTGCGCGGCACCTGGGCCGAGGCCGCCGGGCGCCCGGCGCTGCCGATGCTGCACCCGGCCTATCTGTTGCGCACCCCGGCGGCCAAGCGCGAGGCCTGGGCCGACCTGCTGTCGCTTCAGGCACGCCTGAGGGCGCTGGGATGATCGTCGATCCGGTGATGCTGCTGGCCTTTGTCCCGGCGAGCCTGGCGCTGAACGTGACGCCGGGGCCGGACATGATGTTCTGCCTGGCGCAAGGCTTGCGCGGCGGGCCGCGCTGCGGCTGGGCGGCCTCGGCCGGGGTGACCGTCAGCGGCATGGTGCACGTGCTGCTGGCCGGCCTGGGGCTGGGCGCGCTGGTGGCGGCGCTGCCGGGGGCCTTTGACGTGATCCGCTGGGGCGGGGCGGCCTACCTTGCCTGGATCGCCTGGAAGACCCTGCGCACGCCGCTGGCGGGGGTGGAGGCGGCGCCGCTGTCATTGGCGCGGGCGGCGCGGCAGGGCTTTGTCGTGAACATGACGAACCCGAAATTCATCCTCTTCGTGCTGGCCTTCGTGCCGCAGTTCGTGAACCCGGCGGGCCACGTTCTGGCGCAGTTCCTGGTCTTCGGCGCCATCATGGGTGGCGGCGGGCTGGTGGTGAACGGGCTGGTCGGCCAGTTTGCCGGCCGGCTGCGGCGGCACCTCAAGGGCGGCACCCGGACAGAGCGCGGGTTGCGCTATGTCTGCGCGGCGCTGTTCGGCGGCCTGGCGCTGCGGCTGGCGGTCTGAGGCGGGCGCCGCTTGACAACCCGCGCCCGGTGCCGAGAGTGCGCGTGAGACGCAGCGCAGGAGGTCAGAATGTCCCGCATCGACGAGTCCAAGGAATTCATCCCGGTGCGAATCGCCGTGCTGACCGTGTCAGACACCCGCGGCCTGGCCGAGGACCGATCCGGCGATGCGCTGGTGCAGCGGCTGACCGAGGCGGGGCACATCCTGGCGGATCGCAAGATCGTGAAGGACGAACGCGCCGACATCGCCGCGCAGCTGCGCGCCTGGGTCGCCGATCCGGAAGTCGACGTGGTGATCTCGACCGGCGGCACCGGCCTCACGGGGCGCGACGTGACCGTCGAGGCGCACCGCGACGTCTATGAAAAGGAGATCGAGGCCTTTGGCACGGTCTTTACCATGATTTCCTTTCAGAAAATCGGCACCTCGGCGGTGCAGAGCCGGGCCACCGGGGGGGTCTCCGGGGGCACTTACCTGTTCGCCCTGCCGGGCAGCCCCGGGGCCTGCAAGGACGCCTGGGACGAGATCCTGCGCTGGCAGTTCGATTTCCGCCACCGGCCGTGCAATTTCGTCGAAATTTTCCCCCGTCTGGACGAACATCTGCGACGGAAGTGATCCGCTCTTGCGTATAACCGCGTAGGGTTGGAAACACCCCCGGTCCCGCTAGTTGAAAAGGGGCCCCGCGGAGTATTGAAACATGCGCTTTCTACGCAAGAGCCTGACCGGCCTCTTCCTCATGTCGCTCACCCTGGGCCTGCTGGCTTATGCCGGGATCATGATCAACGATGCCGTGCAGGCGCGGATGGCCAAGGAGGCCTTTGTCCCGCAGGCGCGCGAGCGGGTGTTCGCGGTGAACGTGGTGCCGGTTGCCTTCGAGACGGTGACGCCGGTGCTGACGTCGTACGGCGAGGTGCAGAGCCGCCGGTCGCTGGAGCTGCGCGCGGCGGCCTCGGGGACGCTGGTGGACGTGGCGCCGCAGTTTGTCGAGGGCGGACAGGTGGCGGCGGGGCAATTGCTGGCGCGGATCGACCCGGCGGACGCGCAGTCGGCGCTGGACCTGGCCGAGAGTGACCTGCTGGACGCGCAGGCCGAAAGCCGCGAGGCGGACCGCGCGCTGGTCATCGCACAGGACGAGTTGTCGGCCGCGGGGGCCCAGGTGGCGCTGCGCGAGACCGCGCTGCGCCGCCAGCGCGACCTGCTGGAGCGCAACGCGGGCACGGCGGCGGCGGTCGAGCAGGCGGAACTGGCGCTGGCCTCGGAGCGGCAGTCGGTGCTGACCCGGAGGCAGGCGCTGGCCAGCGCCGAGTCGCGCATCGACCAGGCCGCGACGCGGCTGCGGCGGGCCGAGATCGCCCGCGACGAGGCAAGGCGCCGGCTGGCCGATACCGAGATCCGCGCCGAGTTCGCCGGCACGCTGTCGGACGTGACGGCGCTGTCCGGGCGGCTGGTGTCCACCAACGAACGGCTGGCGCAGCTGGTCGATCCGCAGGCGCTGGAGGTGGCGTTCCGCGTCTCGACGCAGGCCTATGGGCGTCTTCTTGACGATGCGGGCGCGTTGCGCCCCGCGCCGGTCAGCGTGGCGCTGGACCTCTATGGCACCAACATCGTCGCCACCGGGCGGCTGTCGCGCGAAGGTGCGGTGGTGGGGGCGGGGCAGACCGGGCGGCTGCTGTTTGCCACGCTGGACGCGCCGCGCGGCTTCAAGCCCGGCGATTTCGTCACCGTCAGCATCGAGGAACCGGCGCTGGAGTTCGTCGCCCGCCTGCCTGCCACCGCGCTGAGCGCCGATGGCGAGGTGCTGGTGGTCGGAGCCGACGACCGGCTGGAAAGCGTCGCGGTGCGGCTGATGCGGCGGCAGGGCGACGACGTGCTGGTGCGCGCGCGCGATCTCGAAGGCCGCGAGGTGGTGGCACAGCGCACGCCGCTGCTGGGTGTGGGGATCAAGGTCAAACCGCTGCGCGGCGCCAATGCCGCGCCCGAGGCGCCTGAGACGCCGGCGATGCTGGAACTGACGGACGAGCGGCGCGCGCGGCTGAGGGCCTTTGTCGAGGCCAACACGCGGATGCCGGCCGAGGCCAAGACCCGCATCCTGTCCCAGCTGGAGCAGACGCAGGTGCCCGCCGAGGTGGTCGAGCGGCTCGAATCCCGGATGGGGGGCTGATCCATGGTGCGCGCGCTTCCCAAATCCGCCGGTGGGCTGTTCAGCTACTTCACCCGCCACCCCACGGTGGCCAACCTGCTGCTGGTGGTGATGCTGGCCGCCGGCCTGTTTGCCATTCCCAACATGCGGGCGCAGTTCTTTCCCGATGTCATCATCGACGAGATCGACGTCAGCGTGACATGGGACGGCGCCGGGGCCGAGGATGTCGACGCCGCCATCGTGCAGGTGCTGGAACCGGCGCTGCTGGCGGTCGACGGGGTGATCGGGTCCAGCGCGCTGTCGCGCGAGGGGCGCGGCTCGATCGAGCTGGAGTTCGAGCCGGGCTGGGACATGGGCCGCGCGGCCGACGATGTGCAGCAGGCTGTGGACGCGGTCAACACCCTGCCCGAGGACGCCGAGGAACCCAACGTGCGGCGCGGCGGCTGGCGCGACCGGGTGACCGACGTGGTGGTGACCGGGCCGGTGGGGGTCGATCAGCTGGCGCGGTTTTCCGACGAATTCGTGGTGCGGCTGTTCGCCGAGGGCGTGACGCAGACCACCATCCGCGGCGTCGCCGCGCCACGCACCGTGATCGAGGTGCCGACGCAGAACCTGATCGCGCATGACGTGACTCTGCGCCAGATCGCCGATGTCATCGCCGCCGAGGTGCAGGCCGATCCGGCGGGCGACGTGGACGGCGCGGGCGCCCGCGTGCGCACCGGCATCGAGAAACGCAGCGCCGAGGCGATTTCCGCCATCGCCCTGCGGTCGAACCCGGACGGCTCGACCCTGACGGTGGGCGACGTGGCGCGCATCACCGTCGAGGGCATCGACCGCGAGCGGGGCTATTTCGTGGGCAAGGACCCGGCGATCTCGATCCGGGTGGACCGCTCTGCCGGGGGCGACGCGCTGAAGATCCAGGACACCGTGGAACGGGTGGCGGCAGAGCTCACCGCCACGCTGCCTGCGGGTGTCAGCATCGACCTGATCCGCACCCGGTCCGAAGCGATCACCGGCCGCCTCAACATCCTGCTGGACAACGCGCTGATGGGGCTGGGGCTGGTGGTGGCGCTGCTGTTCCTGTTCCTGAACACGCGCACCGCCTTCTGGGTGGCGGCGGGCATCCCCACCTCATTGCTGGCGGCCATCGCACTGATGTACATGGCGGGTCTGACGATCAACATGATCTCGCTTTTTGCGTTGATCATCACGCTGGGCATCGTGGTGGACGACGCCATCGTCGTCGGCGAACACGCCGACCACCTGGCGCGGCGGCGCGGGCTGGGCCCCTTCGAGGCGGCCGAGACGGCAGCGCAGCGCATGGCGATGCCGGTGTTTTCCGCCACCATCACCACGGTCATCGCCTTCTTTGGACTGGTGGTCATCGGCGGGCGGTTCGGCGACCTGATCGCCGACATTCCGTTCACCGTGATCATGGTGCTGATCGCCTCGCTGGTGGAATGTTTCCTGATCCTGCCCCACCACATGGCCCACGCGGCCAAGAACTCGGTGCAGGACCATTGGTACGATCTGCCCTCGCGGCTGGTGAACCGGGGCTTTCGCTGGGTGCGCGACAGGCTGTTCCGTCCCTTTCTGGGGATCGTCATCAAGGCGCGCTACGCGGTGGTCGCGCTGGCCTTTGTGGCGCTGTCGGCGCAGATCGCGGCCTTTATCAACGGCGACGTGACCTGGCGGTTCTTCAACGCGCCGGAACAGGGGTCGGTGACCGGCAACTTTGCCATGACCTCGACCGCCACGCGCGAGGACACGCTGGCGCAGATGCGGCTGTTGCAGGACACCACCGAGGCGCTGGGCAAGGAATACGAGGAACGTTACGGCGCCAACCCGCTGCTGTATGTGCTGGCCGAGATCGGCGGCAACGCCGGGCGTTCGCTGCCCAGCGCCGACGGCAAGGACCCGGACCAGCTGGGCGCGATCTCGATCGAGCTGATCGAGGCCGACCTGCGGCCCTATTCCTCCTTTGCCTTCGTCGGTGAATTGCAGGACCGCATCTCAAGGCATCCGCTGGTCGAGGAAATCTCGTTCCGGGGATGGCGCGGCGGGCCGGGGGGCGATGCGCTGGACGTGCAGTTCCACGGCGCCGATTCGGCCACGCTGAAGGCTGCCGCCGAGGTCCTGAAGACCGCCGTTCTGCGCTACCCCGAGGTGTCGGCGGTCGAGGACAACCTGGCCTACGACAAGGACGAGCTGGTGCTGGAGCTGACGCCGCAGGGCCTGGCGCTGGGCTTTGACATCGACAGCATGGGCCGCACGCTGCGCAACCGGCTGGGCGGGATCGAGGCGGCGACCTATCCGGACGGCCCGCGTTCGGCCGAGATTCGGGTGGAACTGCCGGACAGCGAGCTGACCGCCGATTTCATGGAGCGGATGCAGCTGCGCACGCCCGACGGCGCCTACGTGCCGCTGGCCGACATCGTGCGGGTCGAACGGCAGACCGGGTTTTCCACCGTGCGGCGCGAAAACGGGCTGAGGGTGGTGTCGGTGACCGGCGACATCTCCGAGGACAACCCGGAACGCGCCCAGGCCATCGTCGAGGCGCTGGAGACCGAGATCCTGCCGCAGATCGCCGAAAGCCGGCAGGTCAACTATCGCCTCGCCGGCCTGGCCGAGCAGGAGGACAGTTTCCTGGCCGACGCAGGCCTTGGCCTGGTCATGGTGCTGCTGGGCATCTACATCGTGCTGGCCTGGGTCTTTGCCAGCTGGACCCGGCCGCTGGTGGTGATGGCCATCGTGCCCTTTGGCCTGGTGGGGGCGGTGCATGGCCACGCGGTTTGGGACGTGCCGCTGAGCATGTTCACGGTGGTGGGCCTGTTGGGCATGACCGGCATCATCATCAACGATTCCATCGTGCTGGTGACGCAGATCGACGAATACGCCAAGGATCGCGGGCTGATCCCCTCGATCATCGACGGCACGGCGGACCGGCTGCGCGCGGTGTTCCTGACCACGGCGACCACGGTGCTGGGCCTCGCGCCGCTGCTGTACGAAACCTCGGCCGACGCGCAGTTCCTCAAGCCCACGGTGATCACGCTGGTCTACGGCCTGGGCTTTGGCGTGCTGCTGGTGCTGCTGATCGTGCCGGCGCTGGTGGCGGTCCAGCATGATGTCGAGCGGCAGGTCACGGCGCTGAAGCGCGGGCTGCGGTTCCGCGGACGGTCGATGCGGGCGGTGCTGACGCTGGCCTCGGTGGCGATGCTGGGCTGGCTGGCGGCGACGCTGGGCCATGTCGGCTGGACCGGCGAACTGCTGCCCGCGCTGGCGCTGCCCGCGCTGGAGGGCGTGGCACCGGGGCTGGCCGCGCTGGGCCTGTTCGTGGCCGGTGCGGTGGCGCTGCCGATGGTGCTGTACGTGGTGGCGGGGGTTGCGCTGCTGCTGGGCCGGTCGGGGGCGCGGCGCGCGTCGGGGGACGGGGCGGCCTGAGGCTGCCTTGGCGGGGTCAGGTCAGGATGGGCCGCTTAGCCGGCGCAGCCTGACAGCTCGACCGGGATCTTGCCGCCCAGGATGGTGATCCGCAGCGACGAGCGGTCCAGCGCGAAGGCACCGCCGGACATGTGCGTGACCCGCGTTTCGGCCACCAGCTGTCCGCCCTGCCAGGAGGTTTCCGGATCGGCGATCCAGATGTTGGGGTCGGCCGCCTCGATCACGGTTTCCTCGCTGCCGGTGCCGCGTGGCATGTCGATCGCCACGCGCAGGCCCATGCCGTCCCCACGAGGCGTCAGCCGGCAGGCGACCGCCGAGATGCCCGCATCGTCGGCGCCGTAGGGCACGTCGGCCAGCGCGGCGGCGATGGCCGGGTCGGGGCGTTTCTGGTCGGCCTTCAGCTCGGCCGAAACACGGACCCGGTGCGGCAGGCAGACGTCCTTGCAGATGCCGATGTCGATCACCCCGCCCAGCCGGGCGTCGCGGGTGCCGTTTTTGAGCTGCACGCGCAGGGGCAGGATCACCTCGCCCTTGTAGCCGATGCTGCGCATGCCCTCCTGCCAGAAGACGTGCGGCGCGGGCCATTCGATGCCCACGGCGCGGGTATTGCGCGCGCCGGCCCAGTCGAACAGCGGCGGAATGCCGGCGTCGCCGGGCGTGCGCCAGTATGTTTTCCAGCCGGGTGCCAGGGTCAACCGCAGCGCGGCCATGTGGTCGCCGTTGGGCAGGCGCCAGCCGGACAGCAGTTCGGCGCGCACGACATCGTCATAGCCTTCGGCCAGCGCGGGCGAGGACAGGGCGACAGAGAGAAGAAAGGCAGCGATACGTTTCATGGTCTCAGGGACATGGCGCTTTTGCGTTGAAATGAAAAGTCACGTTGCAGCGACCCGCGCGCGGCGATGACGCAGATGTGACGGACTTGCCAGTCCCGGGCTGGGCGGTCATGCTGCTGGCCAGAAACAGGAAAGGGTGACCGATGTCGGGTGTCACGCCAAGCGGAACCACGAATCTGACCGGGCACATGCTGATCGCGATGCCCGGCATGGGCGATCCGCGTTTCGAGCACAGCGTCGTCTTCATGTGCGACCATTCGGACGAAGGCGCCATGGGGCTGATCGTCAACAAGCCTGCCGATGACGTCGACATCCCTACCCTGCTGGCGCAGTTGAAGATCGAGTCGGTGTCGGACCTGTCCGGGCGGCGGGTGCATTTCGGCGGGCCGGTGGAGACCGGGCGCGGCTTTGTGCTGCACACGCCGGACTACCAGTCGCTGGTGACGACGCTGGAGGTGCGCGACGACGTGCACATGACGGCGACGCTGGACATCCTCGAGGACCTGGCGCGCGGCGAGGGGCCTGAGAAATGGATGATGATGCTGGGCTACGCCGGCTGGGGCGAAGGCCAGCTGGAGAGCGAGATCGCCGCCAACGGCTGGCTGGTCTGCGAGGCGACGCCTGAGCTGATCTTTGACCTGCCGGACGGGGACAAGTGGGAGGCGGCGCTGAAATCGCTGGGGGTTGCGGCGCTGGCGCTGTCGTCGGCGGGCGGGCGGGCCTGAGGGTTTCACCCCGCTGGCGCGGGGCGATCCGCGCGCGCCCTGCGGGCGCGCGGTGTCCGCTTCGGAACTCACCCGCGAACAGGCCCGTGCCTGTCCCCCGAAGCCGCCCCTCGCCGATTGATGCCTGAGGCAGACCGGCCCCGGAGGCAAGGTCGAGCCGCGCTGCGCGCGGTGCTGCGCAACCTTGCCACCGGGTCCGCTCCGCCTCTTTCCGGCATCAGCGAGGGACGGCTCCGGGGAACAGGCACTCTGGAAGGGCGCGGGTTCTCAGCGCTCGGCGGCGGCGCGGCTGAGGCGGTCGTTGATCGCGACGCCCAGGCCGACATGCGGGATCGGCGAGACGGCGATCACGGTGGCGTCGCTTGCGTCCAGCCGGTGCAGGTGTTCGAACAGGTTGGCCGCGGCCTCGGTCAGGTCGCCTGAGGGGGAGAGGTTCAGGTCGCAGTCGACCGGGCCGAAACCCAACCGCGCCTCGCCCGGGGCGAAGTCCACCGCGTTCAGGCGGACGCGGGCATGGGGCGCATAGTGCGATTGCAGTTGGCCCGGCGCGGTGATGCCGTCGCCGTCGCGCCGGTGCGCCAGCGGGGTGCCCAGAACGCGGGTGATCGCCTCTTCGGGAACGCCGCCGGGGCGCAGCAGGGTGGGGGAGCCGGTCAGGCCGAGGATGGTCGATTCGACCCCCACCGCGCAGGGCCCGCCATCGACCACGGCGTCGATCCGGTCGCCCAGCCCGTCGAGCACGTGGCGGGCGCGGGTCGGGCTGATCTGGCCCGAGCGGTTGGCCGAGGGCGCGGCCACCGGACCGCCGAAGGCCCGCAGCAGCGCCTGCGCCACCGGCGCGGCGGGCAGCCGCACCGCCAGGCTGTCGAGCCCCGCCGTCACCAGCCGCGAGATGCCCGCGCCTTCGCGCAGGGGCAGCACCAGCGTCAGGGGGCCGGGCCAGAAGGCGTCGGCCAGCGCCTGGGCCGCGTCGGTCCAGTGGACCAGCGCGCGGGCGGCGTCGAGATCGGCCAGGTGCACGATCAGCGGGTTGAACGATGGCCGGCCCTTGGCGGCGTAGATCCCGGCCACGGCGCGATCCTGGCGCGCATCGGCACCCAGGCCATAGACCGTCTCGGTCGGGAAGGCGACGAGGCCGCCGCGCGCGAGGATGCCGGCGGCGTGGGCCAGGTCCGGCGTGCTGGCGCTGAGATGCAAGGCGGGCATCGCGACGGTCCTCTGGTGGCGCGGCGGCATCTTCGTGACGCGGCGTTCCGGTTGAAGAGGTGGCGCGCCCGCGTAGGTTCACAGGTGCCCCTGCCGGCGTGCTACTAGAGCCGCGCGGGCTTGCCAAGCAGGAGACCCCCAATGCCCTATCGTGCCCCTCTCGAGTCGTACATGAAGCTGCTGAACGACGTTGTCGGATACGACCAGGTCGCCGGGACCGGGAGGTTCGCCGAGGCAACGCCCGACACGGTGGCGGCCATCCTCGGCGAGGCCGGCAAGCTGTGCGAAGAGGTCCTGTCGCCGCTCCAGCGCAACGGCGACCTTGACCCGGCGCGGCTGGAGAACGGGGTGGTGCGGACCTCGAAGGGGTTTGCCGAAGGCTATCGCGCGCTGGCCGAGGGTGGCTGGATCGCCACCTCGGCGCCCGAAGCCTACGGCGGCATGGGCCTGCCGCTGACCGTGACGACGCTGGTCAACGAGATGGAAAGCGGCGCTTGCCTGGCCTTGCAGCTGAACCCGTTGATGACCCAGGGCCAGATCGACGCGCTGGACCACCACGCCAGCGACGAGATCAAGGCGCTGTACCTGCCGCACCTGGTCAGCGGCGCCTGGTCCGGCACCATGAACCTGACCGAGCCGCAGGCAGGATCGGACGTGGGCGCGCTGACCACGAAGGCAGAGCCGAACGGCGACGGCACCTACGCGATCACCGGGCAGAAGATCTACATTTCCTGGGGCGACAACGATTTTACCGAGAACGTCTGCCACCTGGTGCTGGCGCGTTTGCCGGACGGCGTGCCGGGGACCAAGGGCATCAGTCTGTTCCTGGTGCCCAAGCTGATTCCGGACGCCGATGGCCGCCCCGGCGTGGCAAACAGCCTCAAGGTGGTCAGCCTCGAGCACAAGGTGGGGCTGCACGGCTCGCCGACCTGCGTGATGTCCTACGAGGGCGCGACCGGCTGGCTGATCGGCGCGCCGCATGACGGGATGCGCGCCATGTTTACCATGATGAACAACGCCCGCCTCGGCGTGGGCGTGCAGGGCATCGGCGTGGCCGAGGGCGCCTACCAGCACGCGCTGGCCTATGCGCAGGAGCGCACGCAGGGCCGGTCGCCCGAGGGGTCGATCATCGGCCACGCCGACGTGCGCCGGATGCTGGCCACGATGAAGGCCGAGATCCACGCCGCGCGGGCGATCGCGCTGTCGCTGGCGGTGGCGATCGACATGGAGCGGGCCACCGGCGGTGCGGAGTGGCGGGCGCGGGCGGCGCTGCTGACGCCCATCGCCAAGGCCTTTGGCACCGAGACCGGGATCCGGGTTTCCAACACCGGCATGCAGGTGTTCGGCGGCATGGGCTACGTCGAGGAGAGCGGCGCGGCGCAGTACCTGCGCGACGTGCGGGTGACGGCGATCTACGAGGGCACCAACGGCATCCAGGCGATGGATCTGGTAGGCCGCAAGATGATGGATGGCGGCGAGGCGATCCACGCCCTGCTGGACGAGATCGAGACCAGCGCCGAGGCCGCGCGCGCAACCCTGCCGGGGCTGGCCGAGCCGGTCTGGCAGGCCGCCGAATCGCTGCGCGAGACGACCGAGGCACTGGTCGCCCGCGACCCTGCCGCCCGCTTTGGCGGGGCGGTGCCCTACCTGATGGGCTTTGCCCACGTGCTGGGCGCGCATTTCCACCTGCGCGCGGCGCTGGCCGATCCGGGCGGCCCGGGTGAACGGCTGGCGGCCTTCTATATCCGCCGGCTGCTGCCTGCCCATATCGGGCTGCTGGGAGAGGCAAAGGCCGATCCCGCCTCGCTGCGCGATCTGCGGACCGAAGACCTGGTGGCGTGATGGACGGCTGCGCGCAGACGATCCGCTATCCCTGGGAAGCGCCGCCCGAACCGGGGACTGCCACCGAGCTGGCCGAGGGTCTGCTATGGATGCGGCTGCCGCTGCCGATGAAGCTGGACCACGTCAACGTCTACGCGCTGGACGATGGCGATGGCTGGACCGTGGTGGACACCGGCTTTGCATCGAAGAAATCGCGCGCGATCTGGGAGGCGCTGTTGTCCGGCCCGCTGAAGGGCAAGCCGGTGCGCCGTGTCGTGGTCACGCATCACCACCCCGATCACATGGGGTTGGCGGGCTGGTTCCAGACCGCACACGGTGCCGAACTGGTGACGACGCGCACCGCCTGGCTGTTTGCGCGGATGTTGCAGCTGGACGCGCAGGACCGACCGGCCGAGGAGACGCTGGCCTACTGGCGCGCGGCGGGGATGGACCCGGCGATCCTGGCCGAGCGAATGCAGGAACGGCCCTTCAACTTTGCCGATTGCGTGGCGCCGATGCCGCTGGGGTTCAGCCGCATCCGGCAGGGCGACAGCCTGCGCGCGGGCGGGCGGACCTGGGACGTGCACATCGGCAACGGCCACGCGCCGGAGCACGCGACCCTGTGGTCGCGCGACGACGACCTCGTGCTGTCGGGCGACCAGATCCTGCCTTCGATCAGCTCCAACCTGGGCGTCTACGCGACCGAACCGGAGGCCGATCCGGTGGGCGAATGGCTTGAGGCCTGCGAGCGGCTGTCGACGCTGGCGCGGTCCGGGCACCTGGTCATGGGCGGGCACAAGCTGCCGTTCACCGGCCTGGGCGCGCGGATGACCCAGTTGATCGAGAATCACCACGGCGCGCTGGAGCGGCTGCATGCGCACCTGGCCACGCCGCAAACCGCGGGCGACTGTTTTGCGCCCTTGTTCAAGCGCAGGATCTGGGCGGGCGAATACGGGCTGGCGCTGGTCGAATCGATGGCCCACTGCCTGCACCTCTGGCACGACGGCCGCGCCACCCGCATGCGGCGCGAGGACGGGGCCTGGCTGTTCCAGGCGGTCTGACCGCAACGACAAACGTGCGTGACCCGCGACATAACGGCCACCCGCCAAAGCGTGACAGGGGCGCGGAATTGCGCTAACCCATCCCGGAACGCATTCACAGAACAGGCCGCAGGACCAAAGACATGGCTGAGCACAAGCACGGTAGCATGGACGTCTCCACGCAGGAAAAGACCTTCGAAGGCTTCATCAATTTCGTGATCCGCGCGATCCTGGTGATCCTCGCGCTGGTCATCTTCATGGCGGTTTTCAATTCCTGAGGCCGGGCCTCCGGTGGACCGCAGGTGGAGTAGGGCGATGAACCGTCGAGCCGTCTTTGCGTCGATGGGCGCGACTGTTTTTGTGGCCGGTTGCGGCGGCAACATCTCGGGACGCGATGCGTCCGCAGAGGAAGTCGCGCGGGCTGTCTATCGCCACGATGGCCCGCCCGAGATCGTCCTCTACACCATGATCAACAACCGCACCGGTTCGGGCGCGCATTCGGCCATGCTGATCAACGCGCCGTCGCAGCGGGTGATCTACGATCCGGCCGGGAACGTCCGGTTCAACGGCGTGCCCGAGATCGGTGATGTGCTTTACGGCATCACGCCGACCGCGCGGGTGCATTTCGAAAGCGCGCATGCCCGCAGCACCTACCGGGTGCGCATCCTCAGCCGGCCGGTGTCCGGCGAAGTGGCCGAACAGGCGCTGCGCATGGTGCAGGCCCAGGGCGCCGTGGGACCTGCGCTGTGTTCAAACGCGGTGGCCGTCATACTGCGCAAGCTGCCGGGCTTCGAGGGGCTCAGCAGCAGCTGGTTCCCGAACAAGCTGGCCGATTCCTTTGCCCGCCTGCCCGGCGTGACCGAGCGCGTGCTGCGCGAGGACGACAGCGACGACAAGGAAGCCGCCATCGCCGAGCTTCAGGGCAAGCAAGCGCAGACCCGGCAGGGGCAGTAGATTCGCCCGGTCTCAGACCGGCAGCCAGGCCCCCGCCAGCATCACCGCCGCGCCCGCGATCATCGCACCGTAAAGGCTTTTCCAGCCATAGCCCACCGCCAGCGCCGCCGCCGCCGCGGCCAGGCGAAGCGGATCGGTTTCGCCGCCCGTGGCGCTGGGCCAGACCACCAGCGGCGCGACCAGGGCGGGCATCACCGCCACGGCGGTGTAGCGCAGGTGTCGCAGCAGCCAACCCGGCAGCGCCCGGTCGCCCACCAGCCCGAGAAAGACAAAGCGCAGCCCGAAGGACCCCAGCCCCATCAGCACGATGATCAGCCACAGGTCCTTCATGCGCCCGGCCTCCGGTCCGCGGGCAGGCCCGACCGCCGCTCCACCTCGGCCCCCGCCATCATGCCCGCCAGCGCGCCGACGATGAGGCCAAGGTTGTACGGCAGTCCGGCAAAACCCAGCGCCATGAGCGCCGCCACCAGCGCCGCGACCCGATGCGCGCCGGTGCGCAGGCCCGGGGCGAACAGCGCGATGAAGGCGATGGGCACCGCGAAATCCAGCCCCAGTTCGGGCGGGATCGCCTGGCCCAGCCAGGCCCCCAGCGCGGTGAACAGATACCACGGGATGCAGGTCGGTGTGACGACGCCCATGAAATAGCCGAACTTCTGCGCCACGGTCAGCTGCGGATGCCGTTCGTATTCCAGGATCGAGGCGGCATAGCTCTGATCGACCAGGAAATAGCCCACCATCACCCGTTTCCACAGCGGCAGCGGGCCGAGGTGCGGGGTGATCGAGGCGGAATACATCGCCATCCGCAGGTTCACCGCCATGGCCGAGACCAGCACCACCAGCGTCGGCGTGTGGTCCTGCATCAGCTGGATCGCGGTGAACTGCGCCGCCCCGGCGATGACCACGACGGAAAAGCTGACCGCTTCGAAAAAGCTCAGCCCTGCATCGGTCGCCACCACTCCGAAGAGCAGCCCGAAAGGCCCCACCACCAGAAGGAAGGGCAGACCGTCCCGCAGTCCCCGCCAATAGCTTGACATCGCGCCTGTGCCGTCCATGACTACAGCCTCACTTTGCCCGTCGCCTAACCAAGCGAGACGCCCGATGCAATCGCCTGCGGACCTGCCGCCCCATGACTTGCCCCGTAACCCGCCGAATGACCCCGCGTCCGACTACCTGATTGCCCCCGATCCGGCAGCCAACCGCCTGACCCGTGCCGTCAGCGGGCTGGACCACGAGGGCCGCGAGGTCGAGATCTCGGTGGTCGAGGAACGGCCGCTGACGATCTTCCTGAACCGGCAGGAGATCGTCACCGCCATGACCATCGGCGATTACCCCGAGTATCTGGCCATCGGTTTCCTGCGCAACCAGGGGATGCTGGCCGACGGCGAGCGGATCACCGGCGTCGATTACGACGAGGAACTGGAGACGGTGGTGGTGCGCACGGCCTCGCAGACCACCTTCGAGGAGAAGGTGCAGAAGAAGACCCGCACCTCGGGCTGCGCGGTGGGGACGGTCTTTGGCGACATGATGGAGGGGTTGGAGCAGGTGGCGCTGCCGCAGGTCGAGGTGCGGACCTCCTGGCTTTACGCGCTGGCGCACCGGATCAACACGACGCCCTCGCTGTACCTGTCGGCCGGGGCGATCCATGGCACGGTGCTGTGCCAGAGGGACCGCCCGCTGGTCTACATGGAGGACGTCGGCCGGCATAACGCGGTGGACAAGATCGCCGGCTGGATGTTCCGCCACCAGGTATCGGCCGAGGACAAGATCCTCTACACCACCGGGCGCCTGACCTCGGAAATGGTGATCAAATGCGCGCTGATGGGCATCCCGGTGCTGGCCTCGCGCTCGGGCTTTACCGCCTGGGGGGTCGAGATCGCGCGACAGGTCGGGCTGACCTGCATCGGGCGGATGCGCGGCAAGCGCTTTGTCTGCCTCAGCGGGGCGGAACGGCTGGTGCGGGACATGAACCCCGACGACGTCGTGGAGGAAGACCGCAAGTCGCGGCGGAAGAGCGCGGAATGAGCCGGGCGCAAGAATTTTCCAAAATTCTTGCAAATTCCGTGAGCGGAATTTGGTCCGCCCCGTGTGGGCGGTTGCTGCCATGACCGCGCCGGCCGGTGTGATCCTGGCTGGTGGTCTCGCCACGCGCATGGGCGGCGGCGACAAGGCGCTCTTGCCGCTGGGCGGGCGGCCCTTGCTGGCGCACGTGATGGAGCGCCTCGGGCCGCAGGTGACGGGCATGGTGCTGAACGCCAACGGCGATCCGGCCCGCTTCGCCTCCTTCGGGCTGCCGGTGCGGGCGGATTCCATTGCCGGTTTTCCCGGGCCGCTGGCCGGGGTGCTGGCCGGGCTCGACTGGGCGGCCGAGCAGGGGGCCGAAACCCTGGTCAGCGTCGCCGCCGACACGCCGTTCTTTCCCGCCGATCTCGCCGCGCGCCTGCTGAGCGCAGCCGACGGGCAGGCGGACCCGCTGGTGCTGGCCGCGACCGAGGGCGATGCCGAGACGAAAAGCCGCTCGCGCTCGGGCCTGATCCGGCATCCCACCTTCGGCCTCTGGCCGGTGGCCCTGCGCGACGATCTGCGCGCGGCGCTGGCGGAGGGCCTCAAGAAGGTGGTTCTTTGGACCGACCGCCACGGCGGCCGCGAGGCGGTGTTTCCCGCCGTGCCCTTCGACCCCTTTTTCAACGTCAACACGCCAGAGGACCTGGCGCAGGCGGAGGACCTGTTGTGAGACTCTACGGTGTGATCGGCTGGAAGAACGCGGGCAAGACCGGGCTGATGGAGCGCCTGGTG
Organism: Antarctobacter aquimaris; assembly: GCF_900184945.1. Taxonomy (GTDB): domain Bacteria; phylum Pseudomonadota; class Alphaproteobacteria; order Rhodobacterales; family Rhodobacteraceae; genus Maliponia; species Maliponia aquimaris. Next base: position 125,701 of record NZ_FXYF01000003.1, read on the forward strand.
CGCGAGATCACCGGGCGCGGCCTGACCGTGAGCACGGTCAAGCACACGCATCATTCCTTTGACGTGGACCAGCCGGGCAAGGACAGTTGGCGGCACCGCAACGCGGGCGCCTCCGAGGTGATCCTTGCCTCGCGCAACCGCGTGGCGCACATGATCGAGATGCGCGACGCGCCGGAACTGCGCCTGGACCAGCTGCTGGCGCGGTTGGCGCCGGTCGACCTTGTGCTGGTCGAGGGCTACAAGCGCGAAAGCCACCCCAAGATCGAGGCCTTTCGTGCCGGGACGGGCAACCCGCTGATCGCGCAGGACAATGCAACGGTGCGGGCGGTGGCCTCGGACACGCCCCTGGTGCTGGACCGCCCGGTCTTCGACCTGAACGACACGCAGGCGATCACCGATTTCATCCTGGCTGAGGTGGGCCTGGCGCGGGCGGCGGAATGAGCGGTTTTGACCGCTTCGTCATGGTCGACTGGTCCGGCGGCAACGACACCGGGCGGCGCCCCCGCAAGGACGCGATCTGGATCGGCGAGAGCGGGCCCGAGGGCGAGCGCGCGCCGCAGTACCAGCGCAACAGGGCGCTTGCCGAAGATACGCTGGCCGAGCGGATCGACACCGCCCTGAGGGGGGGCGAACGGCTGCTGATCGGGGTCGACTTCCCCTTTGGCTACCCGGCCGGTTATGCGCGGGCGCTGACCGGGCAGGATGATCCGCTGGGCGTCTGGCGCTGGCTGGCGGAGCGAATCGAGGACCGGCCGAAGGAGAACAACCGCTTTGACGTGGCGGCCGGGATCAACCGCCGGCTGGCCGGGGGAGACGGGCCGTTCTGGGGCAATGGGCTGAAACGCGACATCGACGGTCTGCCGCGCACCAAGGCGGCCTACCGCAATCCCTTTCCGGACCGCCGCACCAGCGAAGCCCGTGCGAGGGGCGCCTTTACCTGTTGGCAGCTGTCCGGCGCCGGGGCCGTGGGGTCGCAGGTGTTGATGGGCTTGCCGGTGCTGGACCGCCTGCGCCGCCACTTTGCCGGGCGGATCGCAGTCTGGCCCTTCGAGCCGCTCGACCGCCCGGTCGCGCTGGTAGAAATCTGGCCGACGCTGATCGACCCGGCGGTCCGGGTGCACACCGGGCCGGGCGATATCCGCGATGCGGTGCAGGTGCGGCTGCTTGCACGCGCGCTGTCACGCTTGGCACCCGCGCAACTGAATGCGATGCTGTCGGTCGAGGCGCCGGTAGAAGGCTGGATCTTCGGCCTTGGCCATGAACGGGAACTCACGGACAGGCTTGGATAGATGACACTTCAACCGCCCCCCCTGCGCAACGACTGCTTTGCCCTGCCGCCCGGCGTCGACTGGACCCCGGTGGACCAGGCGCTGTCCCTGCTGCGGGATCGCCTGCACCCGGTCGTTGCCCGGCAGGAGGTGCCATTGATGCAGGCGGCGGGTCGCGTGTTGGCCGGGGACCTTGTGGCGCGACGCTCCAACCCGCCGCAGGCCAACACCGCGGTCGATGGCTATGGCTTTGCCGCTGCAAGCATCGCAGGGCAGGATACCGTGGCCCTGCCGCTGGTCGATGGCCGCGCGGCGGCCGGCGTGGCCTATGACGGCAAGGTGCCGCCCGGCCACGCGATCCGCGTCCTGACGGGGGCCGCGCTGCCGAAGGGTGTGGACACCGTGGTGCTGGACGAGGACTGCGCCACCGGCGAGGGGCAGGTGGCCTTTCGCGGGCCGGTCAAGCCGGGGTCGAACACCCGCCGCGCCGGTGAGGACATCGTGGCGGGCACGCAGATTCTGCATGCCGGTCGGGTGCTGACACCGGCCGACCTGGCGCTTGCCGCCGCCACCGGTCTGAACGACCTGCCGGTCTTTGCGCCGCTGCGGGTCGGCGTGCTGTCCACCGGGGACGAGATCGTGCCCGCCGGCGCGCCCGCCGGACCGGGGCAGATTTACGATGCCAACCGGCCCATGCTGCTGGGGCTGATCGACCGTTTCGGGCATTTGCCGGTGGACCTGGGCCATGTCCGCGATGACCGCGCCGCCCTGCGCGCGCGGCTCGACAGCGCGCCTGTCGACGTGATCCTGACCTCGGGCGGGGCCTCGGCCGGGGATGAGGATCACGTCTCGGCCCTGCTGCGCGAAACCGGCGCGCTGACCGCCTGGCGGATTGCGCTGAAACCGGGCCGCCCGCTTGTGCTTGGGCTCTGGGAAGGGAAGCCGGTGTTTGGCCTGCCCGGCAACCCGGTCGCTGCCTTTGTCTGCACGCTGGTCTTTGCCCGCCCGGCGCTGGGGCTGCTGGCAGGTGCGGGTTGGGAAGAGCCGCAGGCGTTCGAGGTGCCCGCGGCGTTCTCGAAGAACAAGAAACCGGGCCGGCGCGAATATCTGCGCGCCCGCATCCGGGACGGCCGCGCCGAGGTGTTCAAATCCGAAGGGTCGGGCCGCATTTCGGGGCTGAGCTGGGCCGAAGGCCTGGTCGAATTGCCCGACCACGCGATGCTGGTCGAGCCGGGGACGCCCGTGCGCTATCTGCCCTTCGGCAGTTTCGGGCTCTGAGGGGCGAAGGGGGGGCGCTGCCCCCGCCGCGCGTTCCGCGCGACTCCCCCGGAGGTATTTGAACCAAGAAGAAGCATGGGGAGAGCGCCCCGTGTGTATTCTTGGTCAATACACTCCAAGAATTGCCGCCGGGTTCCGCGCCCCGATCAGTCGAAGGTCCCGGCCACCCGGCCCAGCAGCATGAAGGCGCGGGCGGTGCGGGTCATGGCGAAGGCCGAGATTTCCTCGTCGCTGGCGCCGGGTTCGAAGGTGGAAAAGCTGGTGTCGAAGCGGCGCAGGAAATGGTGGGCCGCGTCGCGGAAGATCGGGTCCTGTTTCATGCGCCCGGCGGCGAGCGCCAGCGAGGAACGGTCACGCACGCCGCCCAGCGCGGCGATGGCGCGGCCGCGTTCCCCCTTGGCGAAGCCGCGCCAGACCTCGGGGCGGGCCATGTCGGGGCGCAGGTCGTCCATGTAGATGCCGTCTTGCGACAGCAGGGTCAGCACGTCCTGGGCGGCCTGGATCAGCTTGGCGGTGCCGCGATCCTTGAGCGCGCGGCGCAGCGCCGCAAACCCGGCGCCGTCCTCGGCCGTTTCGGGGAAATGCAGCGCGCGGATGTAGTCCTCGTTGGAGAGCGGCGGTTGCAGGTCCTCGGCGGGGGTGCCCAGGGACAGGCGCGGCTGGTGCTCCTGCTCGGCGGTCGGCGCCATGGCCAGCGCCGCGCCGCCGCCGCCGGCCTGGCGGATGCCGCCCAGCATGGCGAGCGTGGATTCGAGGTTCTTCTGCACGCTTGCGATGTCGTCCAGCCGCTTGACCAGTTGCGGGTGCGGCGGCTGGCCCTTGCCGCTCTGGGCCTGGGCCACGTAGGCCTGGCGCAGCGCGTCGATCGCGGCCTGCAACCGCTCGCTTTCGCTGCGCATCACCCGGGCGGCGCGCAGCGACAGTGCCGCCACCCAGATCAGCGCCACCGGCAGCGCGATGATCATGGCCGCCAGCAGGAACGGCAGGGGGGCGCCTTCGGCGGCCGGTGTCGTCACGAAATACCAGCCGGTCAGCAGGACCCAGAGCCCCGAGGCGACCATCGCCGCGATTTCGACACCCGTGACTCCATCGGTCTCCCCGCGCGGGTAGAGGCCGGGGAGGGTCGGGCGGGCGTCCTTCGGGTCGCTCATGGGGCCGGCCTCACTTGTAGGTGATGCTCAGGATCTCGTAGGATTTGCTGCCGCCGGGCGTTCGGACCTCGACGCTGTCGCCTTCTTCCTTGCCGATCAGAGCGCGCGCGATCGGCGACTTGATGTTCAGCAGGCCCTTTTCGACGCTGGCCTCGTGTTCGCCCACGATCTGCCAGGTCTTTTCCTCGTCGGTGTCCTCGTCCACCAGCGTCACCACGGCGCCGAACTTGATCGGGCCGGACAGGGTCGAGGTGTCGACGACTTCGGCCAGGCCGATGACGCTTTCGAGTTCCTTGATGCGGCCCTCGATGAACCCCTGTTTCTCGCGCGCCGAGTGGTATTCGGCGTTTTCCTTGAGGTCGCCGAGTTCGCGTGCCTCGGCGATCGCCTGAATGATGGCGGGGCGCTCTTCGGACTTGAGCTTCTTCAATTCGGTTTCGAGCGCGGTGTAACCCGCGCGGGTGATCAGGATCTTGTCCATTTCGGACCTTCTTTTTCGAAAGACGCGTTGCGACCAAGTCTTGTCGCGTGAGGGCGCGATGTAAAGCGTCCGCAAGCGTCTTGCCAGCAGGTTTTCGCCGTGTTCCGGCCGGTCCGGCGCCGAATGCCTTGGCGCCGGCGGAGCGCCGGTGCCTGGCGGGGAGGCGAATCGCCGATCCGTCCGCGCGCAGGGGTTGCCCGCGCCGCCGGGCCGGTGCGGCGCGCGGCCCCTGCGACGTGTCGCAAACGGAATTGACCGGGCCTGTCCGGACGGGCAGGAGAGGTCCTGCGCCATGGGCTGCGGCCTCGTGACGCTGCGCCCGCATTGACCTTTGCCGCAGGGCCGCGCTAGGTGTTTTTGAAATTTTATTACCCGGCCGCTGCGGCGGGCCGTTCGAGGACGTGTCTGGAGGGAACGACATGAACGACATCGTGCGCGAGTCGATGGAATACGACGTGGTGATCGTGGGCGGCGGGCCGGCGGGCCTGTCGGCGGCGATCCGGCTGAAGCAGCTGGATGCCGATCTGAACGTGGTCCTGTTGGAAAAGGGCTCGGAGATCGGCGCGCATATCCTGTCGGGCGCGGTGCTGGACCCCAGCGGCCTGGATGCGCTGATCCCCGACTGGAAGGACAAGGGCGCGCCGCTGACCGTCCCGGTGACCGAGGACAATTTCTACATGCTGGGCGAGGCGGGCCAGATCCGCATTCCCAACTGGCCGATGCCGCCGCTGATGAACAACCACGGCACCTACATCGTCTCGATGGCTAATGTCTGCCGCTGGATGGCCGAGCAGGCCGAGGCGCTGGGCGTCGAGATCTTTCCGGGCATGTCGTGCTCGGAACTGGTCTACGGCGAAAGTGGCGAGGTTCGTGGCGTCGTCGCCGGCGAGTTCGGCAAGAATGCCGACGGCACGCCGGGCGACGGCTATGAGCCGGGCATGGAGTTGCTGGGCAGATACGTGTTCCTGGCCGAAGGCGTGCGCGGGTCGCTCTCCAAGGAAGTGATCGCGAAATACGACCTGTCAAAGGGCAAGGAGCCGCAGAAGTTCGGCCTGGGCATGAAGGAAATCTGGGAGATCGACCCCGCCAGGCACAAGCTGGGCAGCGTCACCCACACGATGGGCTGGCCGCTGGGATCGAACGCGGGCGGCGGGTCGTTCATCTACCATATCGACAACAATCAGGTCTACGTCGGCTTTGTCGTCCACCTGAACTACGAGAACCCGTACCTGTACCCTTACATGGAGTTCCAGCGCTTCAAGCATCACCCGATGGTGGCCGAGCTGCTGAAGGGCGGCAAGCGCGTGGCCTACGGCGCACGGGCAATCAGCGAGGGCGGATACCAGTCCATGCCCAAGATGGTCGCGCCGGGCGTCGCGTTGCTGGGCTGTTCGGTCGGCATGGTCAACGTGCCGCGCATCAAGGGCAACCACAACGCCATGCTGTCGGGCAAGGCGGCGGCCGAGGCGGCCTTTGCCGCGATCAGGGCCGACCGCACCGGCGACGAGTTGGGCGACTACGAGACCGAGGTTCGGACCGGCGCCATCGGCAAGGACCTGTTCAAGGTCCGCAACGTCAAACCGCTGTGGTCGAAATACGGGCTGACCGCCAGCCTTGCGCTGGGCGGGTTCGACATGTGGACCAATTCGCTGTTCGGCGGCTCGCTTCTGGGCACGCTGAGCCACGGCAAGACCGACGCCGAGGCCACCGGCATGGCGGCGAAATTCCAGCCCATCGACTACCCCAAGCCGGACGGCAAGCTGAGCTTTGACCGGCTGACCAACGTCGCCTTCAGCTTTACCAACCACGAGGAAAGCCAGCCTGCGCACCTGCGGCTGAAGGACGCCACCGTCCCCACGGTGATCAACCTGCCGAAATATGCCGAACCGGCGCAGCGCTATTGCCCGGCTGGGGTCTACGAGGTGGTGCAGGACGACAGCGGCCCGCGCTTTGTCATCAACTTCCAGAACTGCGTGCACTGCAAGACCTGCGACATCAAGGACCCCAGCCAGAACATCGTCTGGACCGTCCCGCAGGGCGGCGACGGGCCGAACTATCCCAACATGTGATGCCCAACTTCCGGGCGATCTCGCGCTGACGTGATCGCCCGGTGACCTGTGGTCCGGTCGCGATTGCCATGCCTGCCCAAGCGCTCTAGGCTCTGGTGAAAATGGCGACTGAGGAGGCCGGCATCTTGACAGCTTGGAAACGGACGGTCCGTGCGGGCCTTCTCGCGGCGGCGATGGCGTTGCCGCAGGTGGTGGCAGCCAATGGCTTTGCGGGCGACTACCTGGCCGCCCGGCAGGCCAGCTTTCTGTGGGATTTCAAGTCGGCGGCCTATTACTACAGCCGCGCGCTGGCGCGGGACCCGGCCCGAGCCGAACTGCTGGAGCGCGCGGTGCTGGCCAACATCTCGCTGGGCGAGGTGGACCGCGCCTCGACCTTTGCCGACCGGCTGGCGCTGGATGGCGTTTCCAGCCAGATCGCGCAGATGGCGCTGGTGGCCCGCGATGCCCGCGGCGAAGCCTATGGCCCGGTGATCAAGGCGATCGAGGACCAGCGCGGCCTTGGTCCGCTGGCCGACGGTCTGATCAAGGCCTGGGCGCAGCTGGGGCAGGGCGACATGACCGCCGCCGTTGTCAGCTTTGACGAGGTGGCCAAGGTGCAGGGGCTGGGCCCCTTCGCGGCCTATCACAAGGCGCTGGCGCTGGCCTCGGTCGGCGACTACCAGACCGCCGAGCAGATCCTGAGCGGCAGCGCCACCGCGGGCATGTCCTCGACCCGGCGGGGGGTCATGGCGCAGGCCGAGATCCTCAGCCAGCTGGACCGCAACGACGACGCTGTTCAGCTTCTGGACGCGGCCTTTGGCGGCGACCTGGACCCGGGCCTTACACGGATGCGGACGCAGCTGACGGCGGGCGAGACGCTGCCCTTTACCTACATCCGCTCGCCACGCGACGGCATCGCCGAGGTGTTCTATACCCTGGCAGGCGTGCTCTCGAACGAGGAAAACCACGACGTCACCCTGCTGTATTCGCGCATCGCGGAATACCTGCGGCCCGACCACATCGACGCGACCCTGCTGTCGGCGGAGGTGCTCAGCACGATCGGCCAATACGCGCTGGCGATCGAAACATATGGCAAGGTGACCGCCGACAACCCGGCCTATCACGCGGCCGAACTGGGCCGCGCCGAGGCGCTGCGCTCCGAGGACCGGCTGGACGAGGCGGTGGCCGTCCTCGACAAGCTGACCGAGACGCATGGCGACCTGCCCATCGTCTGGACCACGCTGGGCGACTACCTGCGCACGCAGGAACGTTATACCGACGCCGTGGACGCCTATACCGTGGCCGTATCGCGCTATACCGAGGAAAGCGACCGGCAGTGGTTCCTCTACTACGCCCGCGCCATCGCCTATGAACGGCAGGACCTCTGGGACCAGGCCGAGGCCGATTTCCGCAAGGCGCTGGACCTGAACCCGGAGCAACCGCAGGTGCTGAACTACCTCGGCTATTCGCTGGTCGAACAGAAGGTCAAGCTGGACGAGGCGCTGGACATGATCGAGCGCGCCGTCGCGGCGCGGCCGAACTCGGGCTACATCGTCGACAGCCTGGGCTGGGTGCTCTACCGTCTGGGCCGCTACGAGGAAGCCGTGCCGCACATGGAGCGCGCCGCCGAACTGATGCCGATCGACCCGATCGTCAACGACCACCTGGGCGATGTCTACTGGGCCGTGGGGCGGCACCGCGAGGCCGAGTTCATGTGGAAGCGCGCGCTGTCCTTCGTCGATTGGGAAGACGCGTCGGAAGAGGCCGACCCGGAGCGGATCAAGCGAAAGATCGCGGTCGGGCTTGATCAGGTGCTGGCCGAGGAAGGATCGCCGCCGTTGCAGGTTGCGGATGACGCCGCCGGCAACTGACGGTTTCGCCCCGGCCAAGGTCAACCTGTCCCTGCACGTCACCGGCCAGCGCGCTGATGGCTATCACCTGCTCGATTCGCTGGTGATGTTCGCCGACGTGGGGGACCGGGTGACCGTGGCCCCGGCCCCGGTCATGTCCCTGCGGGTGACCGGCCCGCGCGCGGCGGGCGTGCCCGAAGACGCGCGCAACCTGTGCTGGAAGGCGGCAGAGCCGTTTGGCCTGCCTGTGGCGATCACGCTGGACAAACACCTGCCCGCGGCGGCGGGGATCGGCGGCGGATCGTCGGACGCCGCGGCCGTCCTGCGGGCGATGGAGGCGCTGACAGGCCGTCCTTCGCCCATGCCAGTGGCCCGGCTGGGTGCGGATGTGCCGGTCTGCCTGCTGGGGCGGGCGGCGCGGATGCGGGGAATCGGCGCGGATATCCAGCCGCTGGAGATCGCGCCGCTGCACGCGGTGCTGGTCAATCCCGGCGTGGCTGTCTCGACGCCGGAGGTGTTTCGCGCTCTGGCGCGCAAGGACAATCCTGCGATGACGGATCTGCCCTGGAACGCCGACCTGACGGCCTGGCTTGCGGCGCAGCGCAACGACCTGGAGCCGCCGGCGCGGGCGTTGCAGCCGGTGATCGGCACGGTTCTGGAGGCCCTGGGGGCCTGCGCCGGGGTCCGGCTGGTCCGGATGTCCGGGTCAGGGGCCACCTGCTTTGGCCTGTTCGAATCCCGCGCTGTGGCCGACTCGGCGGCGCAGGACCTGCGTCGGGGCAACCCGGACTGGTGGGTCCGGGCATGCACGCTCAGTTGATCCGGCTGACCACGTAGTCGTTCAGGTCGATCAGCAGGTCGCGGATTTCGGACGCGGGCAGGCTCTCCATTGCCGCCTTGGCTTTGGCCGCCCAGGCCAGCGCCTCGGTCCGCGTCGCCTCCAGCGCGCCGTGCCGGTTGAGCAGGTCGATGGCATGCGCGAGGTCGCCCTCCTGCTGGTCGCCTTTCTCGATCACCCGCTTCCAGAAGGTGCGCTCTGCCTCGTCATCGGCGGCGGCAAAGGCCTTGATCAGCGGCAGCGTCAGCTTGCGCTCGCGGAAATCGTCGCCGACGTTCTTGCCCGTGGCGTCCGAGCCCCAGTAATCCAGCAGGTCGTCGACGATCTGAAAGGCAATGCCCAAGGCATCGCCATAGTCGAACAGCGCGCGCACCTCGGCCTCGGGGCGGCCGGCGATGACGCCGCCCACCTCGGTCGCGGCCGAGAACAGCGCCGCCGTCTTGCCGCGCACCACCTGCAAATAGGTCTGCTCGGTCGTGCGCAGGTCCTGCGCGGCGGTCAGTTGCAGCACTTCGCCCTCGGCGATGGTGGCCGCGGCGTCCGACAGGATGCTCAGCACCCGCAGGCTGCCGGTCTCGGTCATCAACTGGAAGGAACGCGCAAAGAGATAGTCGCCGACCAGCACGCTGGATTTGTTGTCCCACAGCAGGTTCGCCGTGGGCCGGCCGCGGCGCTTCTTGCTCTCATCCACCACGTCGTCATGCAGCAGGGTCGCGGTGTGGATGAACTCCACCGTCGCGGCCAGGTGGATGTGGAAGGGGCCGTCGTAGCCGCACATCCGCGCCGTCGCGAGCGTCAGCAGCGGCCGTAGCCGCTTGCCCCCAGCCTCGACCAGGTGGGCGGTCACTTCGGGAATGCGGGGCGCGTGGCGCGAGGCCATCCGCTCGCGGATCAGCGCGTTGACCTCAGCCAGGTCATCGGCCAGCAAGGCGGCAAGACGCTCGTGCGGCTTCTGTGTGCTTTCGTCCAAGCTCATCAAACTCCCGTGCAAGGCTCGACAAATCGGGTGCCTTGTCCTTACATCCCCCTCATGGAAGAACTCCTGCGCACCAACGACATCACCCTGATCCCGCTGGTCAGAACCCTCCTGAACGGGGAGGGTATAGACAGCTTTGAATTGGACGTAAACATGAGCGTCCTCGAAGGATCCATCGGCATTTTGCCGCGCCGCCTGATGGTGCGCCGCGATCAGGCCGAAGCCGCCCGCCGCCTGCTGCGCGAGGCCGGGGTCGAGTATTGAGGGCCGCGCCCTTTGCCCCCGACGCGCTGACCGAGGATGCCATGCTGGGCGGGCGCGTGCGCCTGTTGCAGCCGCGGGACGGCTACCGCGCAGGGACCGACCCGGTGCTGCTGGCGGCAGCGGTGGCGGCGGTGCCGGGGCAGAGCGTGCTGGACCTGGGCTGCGGGGCGGGGCCGGGGCTGTGCTGCCTGGGCGTCCGGGTGCCGGGCCTGCGGCTGGCGGGGCTGGAGCTGCAACCGGGCTACGCCGATCTCGCACGCCGGAACCTGGCGCACAACGGGCTGACCGGCGAGATCTGGACCGGCGACCTGGGCGACCCTCCTGCCGAGATGAAGGCACAGAGTTTTGACCATGTGCTTGCGAATCCCCCCTATTTCGAGGCCGGAAAGCGCATCGGCGCGGATGAGGCCGGGCGCGAGATCGCCCTGGCCGGCGAAACGCCGCTGACGGACTGGGTGGCCTGCGCGGCGCGTCGGCTGAAGCCGCGGGGGTACGCGACCTTCATCCAGCGCGCCGAACGCCTACCGGACCTGATTGCCGCGATGCAGGGGCGGCTGGGCGCGCTGGAACTGCTGCCGCTGCTGCCGCGTGCGGGCCGCGCGCCCCGGCTGATCCTGCTGCGCGGACGCAAGGACGGACGCGCGCCGTTCCGCTTTCACCCCGGCGCGGTGATCCACGATGGCGACACTCACGAGGAGCCGGGGACCCGCTACACGGCGCGTTTCCAGGCGGTGATGCAGGACGGCGCGGCGCTGGATTTTTCGGCAGGTCAGGGGTGACCTGCGTCCAAGTTACATTTTTGTGCAATCATGCTGCATCCGCAGCGTGACTTGTGATCGGAACTGTGCTGGACTGGAGATCCAACCGCATGAAAGGAGCATCCAATGAGCTTGAGTTCGCACTTGCAGGAACTGAAGAAGAAACATCGTGCCCTCTCGGAGGCCGTCGAGGAGGCGCAACGCGCTCCGGGCATCGATGACCTGCACATCGCGGACCTCAAAAAGAAAAAGCTGAGGGTCAAGGAAGAGATCAACCGATTGGCTTCCGAGGCACTCGTTTGACGTAACACATAACTGACCTGTCCTGGCCGTTCGGACGACGATCCGCGTCGTCGGTACGTCTCAGGACAGGTCCTCGACCGAAATGAGCGTCTTGCCTTCGAGTCCCGTGGGCAGAGACCTGATTTCGGAAGAAAGCCACTCACGGAACGCGACGATCTGGGGGCGCATTTCAGTCCCCTTGGCGCAGAGCAAGCGGAACCGCGCCCGCGTCGTCAGCGCGATGTCGAACGGCGCTACCAACTGTCCCGAAGCAAGATACTGTTGCGCGACCGATGTCCGCGTGAACACCACCCCGCCCCCGGCCAGGGTCGCGTCCAGTGCGTGATCGGCCTGCGAGAAACGCGCCGTTGGCGCGGGTGTGTGATCGATTCCGTTGGCCCGGAACCAGACCGCCCAATTGGCCGGCGGGTCGAGAAAGTCATGTGACGCGTCGTGCAGGAGCGGTGCGTCGATCAGGCTTTGCGGGGTCGTGAAACGCGCCGCAAGTTCCGGGCGCATCATCGGCGTCAGCCCCTCGTCGATCAGGTGTTCGCTGTACAGCCCGGCGTCCGCGCCATAGCCGTATCGGATGGCCACGTCGATCTCATCCCGTTCGAAATCCATCATGCGCAAGCCCGCGACAAAGCGCAGTTCGATCTGCGGATAGGCGCGGGCAAAGTTGTACAGCCGTGGTGCCAGGCATTTTGCGGTAAACGCCGGCCCGGCCGTCACCGCCAGCGCGCGGGCGTCCTGAAGACGCCGGGTGGCCCGCCAGGCCGCGGCCAGCCGTTCAAAGCCCTCGCTGGCGCCGGGGGAAAGCACGCGCCCGGCCTCGGTCAGCTCCACCGCCCGGTTCAGCCGGTGGAACAGCGGCGCGCCCAGGTGCTCTTCGAGGTTCTTGATCTGGAACGACAGCGCGGCGGGCGTGACGTTGAGTTCCTCTGCCGCCTTGGCAAAAGAGAGGTGGCGCGCGGCGGATTCGAATGCGCGCAGGGCGGTGAGAGGGGGCAGGCGATCAGCCATGTTGACTCAAGATTTTCTTGTGTGACTGCCGTAGAAGTCTCGTTTGTCCGCAGCATTGATGAAGCCTAGCTATGGATCAGTCAAGAAAGTCTGCAATCGAGAGGATGCCATGCTTGAAGCTGCCCAGGACACCCGCCACCGTGATGCCATCCGTGCCGCCCATGCCGCCCGGAGCGCTCTTGTCGCCGGATTGTGGCGCATGCTGACCGGCCGCCGCGCCTGACGGACGCCCGGACCCTGCGCGCGGCCTTTCGGGATGACCCGCCATAGCGGGCGCCGGTCGAAGCCGGGCATCCTGGTGGCGCAGGGACGGGCCGTGAAATGAAAAGGGGAACGCACCCATTCGGACAGTGCGTTCCCCTCGAGTTTTTCAGCTTGGTCGCGGTGCGTCAGACGAAGAACTGCGCGCCGTTGGCCGAGATGGTCGAGCCGTTGATGAAGCCCGAGCCCTCGGACGCGAGGAAGGCCACGCAGCGGGCGATTTCGTCCGGCTCACCCAGGCGGCCGGCGGGGATGCCCTTGATGATCTTTTCGCGGACGGATTCGTCGATGGCCATGACCATCTCGGTGGCGATGTAGCCCGGGCAGATCGCGTTGGCGGTGATGCCGAACTTGGCGCCTTCCTGGGCCAGCGACTTGACGATGCCGAGGTCGCCCGCCTTGGTGGCGGCATAGTTGACCTGGCCGGCCTGGCCCTTCTGACCGTTGATCGACGAGATCACGATGACCCGGCCAAAGCCGCGCTCGCGCATGCCCGGCCACACCGGGTGAACGGTGTTGAACACGCCGGTCAGGTTGGTGTCGATGACTTCCTTCCACTGCTCGGGGGTCATGCGGTGGAACATCGCGTCGCGGGTGATCCCGGCGTTGGCGACGACGGTGTCGATCGGGCCGAGGTCGGCCTCAACCTTGGCGATGCCTTCCTTGGAGGCGGCGTAGTCGGCCACGTTCCACTTGTAGGTCTTGATGCCGGTCTCGGCGGAGAAGGCGGCGGCCTTCTCGTCGTTGCCGGCGTAGGTCGCGGCGACCTCGTAGCCTTCGGCCTTGAGTGCCTTGGAAATGGCTTCGCCGATGCCGCGGCTTCCGCCGGTGACGAGTGCTACACGTGCCATGTGGGTGTCCTCCAGTCTTGGCTGTCTTGTCTTGGTAACTTCGTTACCTGTCAGATTTTGAGTTCGCAACATTGTTGCGCATTTTTCGGGACATTGGCAGAGATGTTTTTCTCAGCGCTGCGCGACCCAAGAAAAAGGGGGCGCCGGTGGGCGCCCCCGATATGCGGTATCCGCGATGTTACGGACGCTCCACGCAGAGCGCGACGCCCATGCCGCCGCCGATGCACAGCGTGGCAAGGCCCTTCTTGGCGTTGCGGCGCTTCATCTCGAACAGCAGGGTGTTCAGGACGCGCGCGCCCGAGGCGCCGATCGGGTGGCCGATGGCGATGGCGCCGCCGTTCACGTTCACGATCGCCGGATCCCAGCCCATGTCCTTGTTCACGGCGCAGGCCTGCGCGGCAAAGGCTTCGTTGGCCTCGACCAGGTCCAGGTCCTCGACTTTCCAGCCGGCCTTGGCCAGCGCCTTGCGCGAGGCGTGGATCGGGCCGACGCCCATGATCGACGGGTCCAGCCCGGCGGTGGCGTAGGAGGCGATCCGCGCGAGCGGCTCGATCCCGCGCTTTTCAGCCTCGTCGGCGGACATCAGCAGCGCGCCGGCGGCGCCGTCGTTCAGGCCCGAGGCGTTGGCGGCGGTGACCGAACCGTCCTTGGCGAAGGCGGGGCGCAGTTTCTGCATGGCGTCGATGGTGGCGCCGTGGCGGATGTATTCATCCTTGTCGACAACGATGTCGCCCTTGCGGGTCTTGATGGTGAAGGCGATCACCTCGTCATCGAACTTGCCGGCCTTCTGCGCGGCCTCGGCCTTGTTCTGCGAGGCGACGGCGAATTCGTCCTGCATCTCGCGGCTGATCTGCCACTGCTGCGCGACGTTCTCGGCGGTCTGGCCCATGTGGTAGCCGTTGAAGGCATCCCACAGGCCATCGCGGATCATGGTGTCGATGTATGACACATCGCCCATCTTGTGCCCGGCGCGCAGGTGCGCGGCGTGGGGCGACAGGGTCATGTTCTCCTGGCCGCCGGCGCAGACGATCGAGGCGTCGCCCAGCATGATGTGCTGTGCGCCCAGCGCCACGGCGCGCAGGCCGGAGCCGCAGACCTGGTTGATGCTCCAGGCCGAGGATTCCTTGGGCAGGCCGGCGTTGACATGCGCCTGGCGGGCCGGGTTCTGGCCCTGGGCCGCGGTCAGCACCTGGCCGAGGATGGTTTCGGAGACGTCCTCCTTTGCGATTCCGGCACGGGCGACCAGCGCCTCCAGGACGGCGGCGCCAAGATCATGCGCCGGGGTGTTGGCAAAGGAACCGCCAAAGCTGCCGACAGCAGTCCGGGCAGCAGATGCGATAACGACGTTGGTCATAGAGTGTCCTCCACGCAAGCGGGTGCATCAACTCGGGATGCGGATCAGCCGGGTGCTGACCCTTCACATCCTCACTTGTCTGTGACGGCAATAGCCGATGAGTCGGCGCAGAAGAACCGGACAGGGTGTCTCAGGCCCGAATGCATAGCGGATATGCACCGGCACGGGGCCCGGAGGTGCGGGAGAGCTGTCAGCCGACCTGCTGCCGCGCGCCGGCGGACCGCCACAGCGGGCGCACGGTGGGGGCCGCGAACAGGTAGCCCTGCAGGCAGTCGAGTCCAAGCGCGGCAAGGCAGTCGGCGTCGGCCTGGCTTTCGACGCCTTCGCCGACGGTGAACATGTCGAACTGTTCGGCGATCTTGACCATGGCGCCGACCAGCACCTGGTTGTCCGGGTCGGTGGCGACGCCGGCACAGAACTGGCTGTCGATCTTGAGGATGTCAAAGTTGAACTGCTTGAAATGGCGCAGCGCGGTATAGCCGGAACCAAAGTCGTCGATGGCAAAGGAGATGCCCCGGCATTGCAGGTCATCCATGAAACTGGTGACAAGCTCGGGGACCAGCATCGCCGAGCTTTCGGTGATTTCGAGAATAAGGCGTTCCGCCACCGTCGGGTCCTGTTCGAGCCCGCGGTTGAGGGTGCGCATCCACTTCTTGTAGCCGATCGACCGTGCCGACATGTTGACCGACAGCCGCAGACCGGGCACCAATGCCAGCTCTGCCAGCCCCTTTTCCAGCGCGATGCAGTCCAGGATGCGACCATATTCCGTGTCTTCGACGGCCTCGATGAAGTCTGCGGCCGGAATCACCCGGCCGGTTTCGTCCAGCACGCGGATCAGCGCCTCGTGAAAGGCGATGCGCTCCTGGGCCCGGGCCTGCATCACCGGCTGGAAGGCCAGCATGACCTGGCGGTGCTGGATCGCCCGGCGGACCATGTCCATGGCGCCGGCATCCCGTGTCATCATCGCGTGTTCCAGCGCGTTGCGCGCCCCGGTGTCGAATGCTGCCGATTTCCCTGCCACTTCCGCCTCCGTGCCAAGTACCTGCCCTTTCTGCGCCCCCAGGTGTGAATCAAGGGTAAATGTTGCTGTTTGGTTCAAATTCGCAGGGGTTTGCGCGCCGCCTTGACACGGACCGGCCCCCCTGTATAAGCGCGCCTTCATTGGTGTTGGTGGCCCCCGCAAGGGGATCCCTGTCACCCCGGCCAAATCCGGGGAGAGGACAACGCCCTTCGAAACCCTGACGAAGGAGACCAGCCGTGACCAAACGCACGTCTGCCAAGTACAAGATCGACCGCCGCATGGGCGAAAACATCTGGGGCCGCCCCAAGTCGCCGGTGAACCGCCGCGAATACGGCCCCGGCCAGCACGGCCAGCGCCGCAAGCAGAAGATTTCCGATTTCGGCCTCCAGCTGCGCGCCAAGCAGAAGCTCAAGGGCTACTACGGCGACCTGACCGAAAAGCAGTTCCGCCGCATCTACTCGGAAGCCGAGCGGATGAAGGGCGACACCGGTGAGAACCTCATCGGCCTGCTCGAGCGCCGCCTGGACGCAGTGGTCTACCGCGCCAAGTTCGTGGCGACCGTGTTCGCGGCGCGCCAGTTCGTGAACCACGGCCACGTGCTGGTGAACGGCCAGCGGGTGAACATCCCGTCGTACCGCGTCAAGGAAGGCGACGTGATCGAAGTGCGCGAGAAGTCGCGCCAGATCGCCGTGCTGCTCGAGGCCACCCAGCTGTCCGAGCGTGACGTGCCCGACTACATCGAGGCCGACCACTCCAAGATGACCGCCAAGTTCGTGCGCGCCCCGGGCCTGTCCGACGTGCCGTACCCGGTGATCATGGAACCGAACCTGGTCATCGAATACTACGCACAGAACTGAGCCGGCGCGGGCCGCGCGCCCGCGACGATTATGCTGCGATCAGGCCGCCCTGTCCGGGCGGCCTTTTCTGTTTCAGGATTCCGTGCCGCCTGTACGGCGGCGTGCCAGCTCGCGGTAGAGCGCCTCGCGGCTGATGCCCAGCGTCTCGGCCAGGTCCTGCCATGCGCCCCGGGGCGGCAGCGGCTGCCCGTCCGCGAGATAGGCGTCAAGACGCTCGGCCACCGTGCGCAGGGTGCGGATCTCGGATTGCAGGCGCGCCTTTTGCAGGCTCCGCGCCAGTTGCGCCGCCCAGGTACGGGACAGGGTCGGGGTGCGGGCCAGGTTGTCCAGGAATTGGGCCCGCGCCATGGCGATCACCTCGACCGGACCGTCGGCGACCCCATCGCAATGGTAATTGTCGCTGTAGGCCGACGCCTCGGCGCAGACATCCCCGGCGGTCGCCCGGTGCAGGCGCAGGCGTGTCCCGTCCCGGCCGTAGCGGATGAGGTCTACCCGACCGGAGGTCAGCAGGAACATCTCTACGCAATCTGCGCCACTGTGAAACAGCGCCTCTCCGGGCAGGAGACGGCGAAGGCGTCCATCGGAAAAGAGCGGGGTCAGGTCAGTCGGCATGATTGCGATCATATGAGCTGTGCCCCGGTTGTGCCATATCCAGGTGAGGATGACGCCGCAGATGCGGCAGAGGAGAGATGACGATGCGACACGCCTTTCAGTCACTTGCCGCGGCGATGCTGCTTGCGGCGCTGCTTCCCGACGCCGCTCCGGCCCAGATGGCGGGGCAGGGGCATGGCATGGGTCACCACCACGGCGCGGACGGAACCGGGCATGACGAGGTCAACATGCCCGGCCTGCGGGGGCTGGACGCCCTGCCGGAGGAAAGCGCCGACATGGCGACCCTGTTCCGCAACGTCCGGACGTTTGACCGGACGGTGAGCAACCTGCCGAACGGCATCCGGACCGTCACCGCCTCGGATGATCCGGAGGTGATGGCGGCGCTGCTGCGTCACGTGGCCGAGATGATCACGCGGGTCGAGGAGGGGCGCGATCCGCAGGTCTTCATCCAGAGCCCGACGCTGGACGTCTTCTTTGCCCGCGGCGACGAGATCCGCACCGAGATCGAGATCACCGACGACGGCATCGTCGTGGTCCAGACCGCCGAGGCACCCGACCTGGTCGAGGCGCTGCACCTGCACGCGGCCGAGGTGTCGGACATGGCGCAGCGGGGCATGGCGGCGGTGCATGAGCGGATGATGACCCAGCGCCCGACAAACTGACCCGCCGACGGCAAAGACAAAAAGACCGCGTCCCATCGGGGCGCGGTCTTTTGCATGCGACGCGGACGGTCTGCCGGGCGGCGCGTCAGACGTAGTAGACGTCGCGGAACACGTGGCGCACGATGTCTTCGCGGCGCAGGCCCTTCGTGGCCAGGTTTGCGTCCGACAGCGCGTTCAGGCGCTCGACTTCCTTCACCCGGCTGTTGGTCTCGGCAATGGAGGTCAGGCCATTGAAGACGCTTTGGAAAAAGCTGGTGATGCTGCCCGTGATGATGCCGCGCGGAGCGGTGGTCAGTTGTGCGTTTGCCATATCAGGACCTCTCTTCAAGGTGAGATGTTGTCCCTCCCATGGCTTGAAAGCTAGGTCATGCTGCGATGCAGCGCCAGCGATCCGGGGTCATAGCCGCTTTCGCCAGACTGCATGGCTCGCCTGTGCGTGATCGGACGCGGTCAGGGAATGCCCCGGTCAAGTGCCGAGAGGCTCGCCCGGTTTCAGGTCCGGTCGAGCCTTTCGGTCATCCTCACTCGTCGGATTTTCTGCGGGCGTGCAGCACCTTGGCGATGAGCGCGAGGCTGAAAACGACAAGCAGGGCGGTGACGACGGGAAACATGAAGAACCTCCGGGTTGTTAGGATGTGTGACCGGGGTATCGGCAAATGACGGCAGGAATGTGGACCGCGCGCCGCAGGACCCGGACCCAAATGCCTGCGATTTTAGCCAATGTCAGTCTCCGCCGCCGTCTCCGCCGCTGTCGCCGCTGTCACCACCGCCGCCGCCGTCGTTGTCCGAAGGCTTGGAGTGCCAGGCGCCGCCCGGCTGGTCGGGGTGGATGTCCGACCTCCGCGTCGAGCCGTCGAAGTCCACCCAGACCCAGGTGCCCGCGCCATCCTGGTGCAGGCTTGCGCGCCGTGCCTTGTGGCGTTGCGACGACCGGATCACCAGCAGGACGACACCTGCCACCACCAGTATCCCGATGATCCCGCCCATCGCGGTTCCTTTTCGTCTCTGCGGTCTTGTCCCGTCTGAGCGCAGATTGGCCCATCGGTGCGGCGACGCCAAGTCCGGATGCAGCACGGGAACTGGTGCGGCCGTCCGGACCGGGCTAGACCGGGCGGGACAGCCGGGAAGACAAGGCAGAGGACGATCATGCTGGACGCCTACGAGATCGACGGGCCCGGGCTGCGGGCGTTGCCGGAGGGGGTGTCGCTCGACCACGCCAAGTGGATCGACCTGCGCGACCCTGTCGCGCCGGAGGCCGCGCAGGTCGAGGCGCTGGGCCTGCACGTGCCGACGCTGGCGGAAATGGAGGAAATCGAACTGTCAAACCGGCTCTACCGGCATGGCGAGACCGAAACCATGGTGGTGTCGCTGCCGGGCCAGCTGCCGGACGGTGTGCGGGTGCATCGGCCGGTGGCCTTCATCCTGGCGCCGGACCGGTTGCTGACGGTGCGCTACCATGCGCCGCGCTCGTTCGATGCCTATCCCGGCCAGGCCGACGCCACGGCGGCGGGATGCGGCACGCCGGACCGGATCTTTCTGGGGTTGATCGAGGCGGTTGTCGGCCGTCTTGCCGACCTGCTGGAGGCGTCTGACCGCGGGCTCGAGGTGGCCGGGCGCGAGATCTTTGCCGAAACGGCGATCCCGCACCAGCCGGCGCTGCGCGCGTCGCTGAACCGGATCGCGGCCGAGGCGGAAACGCTGTCCAAGGTGCGCCTCAGCCTGATGACGCTGGAACGGGCGCTGACCTATTTCACCGTGCGTGTCGCCCGGCAAAGCGACGACACGACCCTGAGCGAGATCGTCAAGGCGCAGGCGCGCGACATGGCCGCGCTGGTCGAGCACGCAGATTTCGTTGCCGGGCGCATGGGCCAGATCAGCGATGTCGCGCTGGGGATGATCAGCCTGGCGCAGAACGCCACGGTCCGCCTCTTGTCGGTGGTGGCGGCGCTGTTCCTGCCGCCGACGCTGATCGCCTCGATCTACGGCATGAACTTTCACCACATGCCGGAACTGGCCGAACCCTATGCCTATCCGCTGGCGCTGCTGGCGATGGCGGCTTCGGCGGTGATCACCTTCCTTTACTTCAAGTGGAAAAAGTGGCTCTGAGCGCGGCTCAGCCGGACAGCGCGTAGCGCTGCAACTCGTGGAAATAGCCGGTGCTGTCCTCGCCGCAGAGCGTCAGCGCGTCGATCACGAAGGGGCGCGGCAGCTTGTCCTCGAGACGCGGCAAGAGCGCCAGGCGCACCTGCTCGGCCTCGTCGGGCGACAGCCGCCCGGTCAGCGTGATGTGAAAGCGGAACTGGTCCATCACGTAGGGATAGCCCCAGTCGCGCAGCAATTCCCTTTGCCGGTCGCTGAGGTTTGCCTTGTGCCGCTTGTCCAGTTCGGCCTCGGTCAGCGGGGCGCGGAACGGGTCGAGATCGGCGACCACGCGCGCGGCCAGTGCGGTCAGCGCGGCGGTGTCTCCGGTCGGGGTCAGCGCGAGGAAGCTGCCAAGCCGGGTCAGCGCCAGGCCCTCCAGCGTCACCGGGGCCAGCGCGGCGCAGAGCGTGCCCAGCGCGTCGTGCAAATTGTCGGGCTTGTGCCCCTCGGCCAGCCGGAACGGCGGCTTGACGGTGCCGTGCAGCCCGTACTTGCGCGGGGTGGCGGTGATCTCGTGCACTGGCCGTGGCAGCCCGTGGACCATGGGCGCGGAGGGGCGTTCGCCCCTGGCCGCGTTCCAGCCCAGCCAGGCCGCGCCAAAGTCGACCAGCGGCCCCCTGGGCAGGGTCACGTAGACGGCATAGCGCGAAAACTGCATGGCGACCTCCTGTCCTGCCGGGCCTGTGCCGGAGTATCACGGCGTGGGGGTGACAGAGGGGGGCAGGGTTGCCAATGCGACACGGGTTCCCGGCCCTTCGGGTGTGACTGTCGTGCTTGGCCGTGGAGAGGTTTCTGCTAGGCTTTGCGCAACCTTGCCGGAGCCTGTCTCGTGACCGAAGCCGCCCTGCCTTCGTTCCGCGTCGATCCCGCCGCGCGCACCCTTGAGGTTGCCGGCGAGTCGGTGGCCATCGGGGCGCGGGCCTTTGACGTCCTGGCATACCTCTGCGCGCATTCGGACCGGGTGGTGAGCAAGCAGGAGCTTCTGGAAACGGTCTGGGGCGGCCTGGCGGTGGAAGAGAGCAACCTCACCGTGCAGATCAGCACCTTGCGCAAGGTCATCGGGGGCAGGGCCATCGCGACCGTGCCCGGGGTGGGGTACAAGCTGACCCAGGTTGCCGCGCCGCCACCGGATGCGCCGCCTCCGGTGTTGCCGGAAAAGCCATCACTGGTCGTGTTGCCGTTTGCCAATCTGACCGGCGCGCCCGACCGCGACTACCTGGTCGATGGCATGGTCACCGAGTTGATCGCCGCGCTGACCCGGATTTCCGGGCTGTTCGTGATTTCGGCCACCTCCAGCTTTGGCTTCAAGGGGCGTGCGGTGGACCTGGCCGATGTCGGCCAGACCCTGGGCGTGCGCTACGTGCTGGAAGGGGCAATTCAGCAGGCGAGCGAGACTCTTCGCATCACCGTGCAGCTGGTCGAGGCCGAGAGCAGGCACACCCTGTGGTCCGAGCGGTTCACCGGGACGACCGCGGATCTGTTCGAGTTGCAGGACCGCATCACCGAACTGGTCTGCGGGGCGATCGAACCCGCGCTGCTGGTGGCCGAGGCGGGGCGTGCCGCCGCCAAGCCGACGCAGGATCCGCGGGCCTACGATCTCTGCCTGCGGGCGTTGCCGAATGCCTTGCGCCCGCCCGACGTGGAGGCGTTTCGCGCGGCGGTCGACCTGCTGGACCGCGCGATCGCGATCGACCCCGGCTACGAACTGGCCAAGGCCTGGAAATGCCGCGCGTTCCTTGTTGCGCGCGGGGCCCGCTGGATCACCAAGGAAGAGACGCAGGCAGCGGTCGGACCCCTGGCCAAGGCGCTGATGACGGGAAAGACCCAGGATCCCCTTGTCCTTGCCTTTGCCGGGTTCACGGATGCCTATCTGAACATGGACCGCGATCTGGCCGTGCGGGCGGTGCGCCGGGCTGTCCGGATGGCGCCGAATTCCGTGCTGGTGCTGAACGCCGCGGGCTGGGTCGAGTACTATGTCACGGATTACGAAAGGGCGATCGCCCATCTGCGCCGTGCCACGCGTCTTGACCCGGTGGGCCACATCGGCGCGCATTCGCGGTTCTGCTGGGGCCTGTGCGCGTTTCTTGCCGGGCGGCTGGAGACGGCGGCAGAGATCCTCGAAGAGTGCCTGGCCGAGGACGGCGCGAACGGCGGCATTCTGCAACCGCTGATCACGGTGTATTGGCATCTCGGGCGGGTGGAGGACGCAAGGCGCCTGGTGCCCCTGCTGCTGAAGGAGATGCCGGATTTCTCCAGTCGCCGGCAGATCGCGGACATCGCCGTCAATGATCCCGAGGGTATCGCGCGGGTCCGCGACGCCTACGCAGGGGTCGGCCTGCCGGATTAGCGGCGCGATGCCGGTCCGGCCATCCCGCTCTTGAAACGCGGGCCAACCTGGTCTATACGCGCGCCTGTCGACAAGGCATCAAACGCCGCGGCAGAGAGATCGAGCAGGGTCGGGCTTCTCCGGCCCTCTTTGTTTTGCGGCAGCTCACGTGACCAACTTCAAGACCGGCGGAGACAACCGCTTGGCCAGAAAACCGAAGACAAAGGATAACAGACGCCACATGGCTAATGCTACAATGGAGGAATTCGAGGCCCTCCTTAATGAAAGCCTCGAAATGGACACACCGGACGAAGGTTCGGTTGTCAAAGGCAAGGTCATCGCGATCGAAGCGGGCCAGGCCATCATCGACGTCGGCTACAAGATGGAAGGCCGCGTCGATCTCAAGGAATTCGCCGAGCCCGGCGAGCAGCCCAACGTCAACGTCGGCGACGAGGTCGAGGTCTACCTGCGGTCGGCCGAGAACGCCCGCGGCGAAGCCGTCATCTCCCGCGAGATGGCACGCCGTGAAGAGGCATGGGACCGTCTCGAGAAGGCATATGCCGACGACGCCCGCGTCGAAGGCGCGATCTTCGGCCGGGTCAAGGGCGGCTTTACCGTCGATCTCGGCGGCGCCGTGGCCTTCCTGCCCGGCTCCCAGGTCGATGTGCGCCCGGTGCGCGACGCCGGCCCGCTCATGGGCCTCAAGCAGCCGTTCCAGATCCTCAAGATGGACCGCCGCCGCGGCAACATCGTGGTGTCGCGCCGTGCGATCCTCGAAGAATCCCGCGCCGAGCAGCGTGCCGAGGTCATCTCGAACCTCACCGAAGGTCAGGCCGTCGACGGCGTGGTCAAGAACATCACCGAGTACGGCGCCTTCGTCGACCTGGGCGGTGTGGATGGCCTGCTGCACGTGACCGACATGGCATGGCGCCGCGTCAACCACCCGTCCGAGATCCTGTCGATCGGCGAGACCGTCAAGGTCCAGGTCATCAAGATCAACAAGGACACCCATCGTATCAGCCTGGGCATGAAGCAGCTCCAGGAAGATCCGTGGGATCTGGTCGGCGTCAAGTACCCGCTCAGCTCGGTTCACAAGGGCCGCGTCACCAACATCACCGATTACGGTGCGTTTGTTGAGCTGGAGCCCGGTGTCGAGGGCCTGGTCCACGTCTCCGAGATGTCCTGGACCAAGAAGAACGTGCACCCCGGCAAGATCGTGTCGACCTCGCAGGAGGTGGACGTCATGGTGCTGGAAATCGACGGCGCCAAGCGCCGGGTGTCGCTGGGTCTCAAGCAGACCATGCGCAACCCATGGGAAGTGTTTGCAGAAACCCATCCCGAGGGCACCCAGGTCGAGGGCGAGGTCAAGAACATCACCGAGTTCGGCCTGTTCATCGGCCTGCCCGGCGAGATCGACGGCATGGTTCACCTGTCGGACCTGTCGTGGGACCAGCGCGGCGAAGAAGCCATCCAGGAATACCGCAAGGGCGACATCGTCCAGGCGGTGGTCTCCGAAGTGGACGTCGAGAAGGAGCGCATCTCACTCTCCATCAAGGCGCTGGGCGGTGACAAGTTCGCCGACGCGGTTGGCGGCGTGAAGCGCGGCTCGATCGTGACGGTCACCGTCACCGCGATCGAGGATGGCGGCATCGAGGTGGAATACGAGGGCATGAAGTCCTTCATCCGCCGGTCCGACCTGTCGCGTGACCGCTCCGAGCAGCGCCCCGAGCGGTTCTCGGTCGGTGACCACGTGGACGTCCGCGTGACCAACATCGACAGCAAGACCCGCCGCCTGGGCCTGTCGATCAAGGCACGCGAGATCGCCGAAGAGAAGGAAGCCGTGGAACAGTACGGTTCGTCCGCTTCGGGTGCATCGCTGGGTGACATCCTGGGCGCCGCGCTCAAGGGCGACGAGTGAGCGCCCCGCGCTGACTGACATGAAATGACGAAAAGGCCTCGCATCTGCGGGGCCTTTTTGCTTTGGTGGGCCGGACGGTTCGCCAGGGGGCGACGCCAAGGGGGAGACCAGGCAGGATGCAGCGAGTCGGATGGATACGCGCCGCGATGGGCGCTGTGCTTTGCGGGGGGCTGGCGGTTTCCGCCGTGGCGCAGGGCAGCCCGACGGACGGCACCGAATTGCAGATGCGGGCGGTGACGGTCAAGGACCAGAACCAGCTGCGCGGCTATTTCGGTGACAAGTGGGAGCCGGGCGAAGTCCGCGACAAGGCCGCGCAGGTCTGCGCCGAGGCAGGGATGCGGCTGGTCTATTTCCAGCCTGGAAACACCGACTCCAGCCGTCGGACACAATTCGCCGCTGTCTGCCAATAGGCCCCGCAGCGGCCGAATCGGGCCCCGATGCGGGGTCCCGCGGCCCGGTGCAACCTGCCCGCCACCGCCCGGCGGCAGGGCATTTCAGCGATATCCTGCCGCAAAGCGCTGCGAGAGTTGAATTTTTCTGAAACTTGGCGGTTCCCGTAAAGGGTGAGCGCGCGTATAGTCGGGCGATAAAACAAGGCGCAGGCCGATTCCACCAGGGGACGTGGGGATGATCAGATCGGAATTGATCCAGAAGATTGCAGACGAGAATCCACATCTATATCAGCGTGACGTGGAGAGGATCGTGAACACGATTTTCGAAGAGATCACCAATGCCATGGCCCGGGGCGACCGGGTCGAGCTGCGGGGCTTCGGGGCGTTTTCGGTCAAGAAGCGGGACGCGCGCGTCGGGCGGAACCCCCGGACCGGGGAATCCGTCGAGGTCGAGGAAAAGCACGTGCCCTTCTTCAAGACCGGCAAGCTCCTGCGCGACCGCCTCAACGGAAAGTAACAATGCGCTACATCCGCTATGCCATCTATGCCTCCCTGTTGATCGTGCTGACCGTGGTCAGCGTCGCGAACCTGGCCCCGGTGACCCTGAATACCCTGCCCGCCGGGCTGGCGAGCCTGCCGCAGATCGGCTGGCTGGCCTTTTCGGTGCAGGTGCCGCTGTTTGCCGTGGCGCTGGGCGGGTTGGTCCTGGGATTTGTCCTGGGCGAGGTGTTCGAATGGCTGCGCGAACACAAGTTCCGCGCCGAGGCGTCCGCCAAGGGCCACGAGGTCAAGAAGCTGGAGCGCCAGCTGAAGAGGACTCAGGCCGAGCGCGACAAGGACAAGGACGAAGTCCTGGCGATCCTCGACCAGGCGAGCTGAGACCGGGCGAGGGGGCGCTGCCCCCTCTTGGCCCCTTGGGCCAATTCACCCCCGGAGGTATTTCCACCAAGAAGAAGCAGGGGTGCCCCATGGCCGACACCCGGGTCAAGATCTGCGGTCTGACGCGGCCAGAGGACGTGGCGGCTGTTGCCGCCGCGGGCGCACGGTATGCCGGTTTCGTTTTCTTCCCCAAGAGCCCACGCAACCTGTCTGTCGCGGCCGCGCGCGACCTTGCGCTGCTGGCCCCGGTGGGGCTGGCCAAGGTTGCGCTGGTGGTGAACCCCACGGACGACCTGCTGGACGAGATCACCCGCGCCGTGCCGCTGGACATGATCCAGCTGCACGGGTCCGAAAGCCCGGAGCGTGTGGCGGAGGTGCGCGCACGCTGGGGATTGCCGGTGATGAAGGCGGTGGGCGTCGCCGGCGCCGAGGACCTGGACAGGCTGACGGTCTACCAGCAGGTGGCCGACCAGATCCTGGTCGATGCCAAGCCGCCGAAGGGCGCGGACCTGCCCGGCGGCAACGGCCTGGCCTTTGACTGGCGGCTGATCGCCGGGCGGCGCTGGTCGCGGCCCTGGATGCTGGCGGGCGGGTTGACGCCCGACAACGTGGCCCGCGCGGTGGCGATGACCGGGGCGGCGCAGGTGGACGTGTCATCGGGTGTCGAATCCGCGCCGGGGGTCAAGGACGCGGCGATGATCGCGCGGTTCGTCGCGGCGGCTATGGAGGCCGAAGCGCCGCCGCGCCTTTGAGGCAGCGCGGCGCAGGCCGCGCCGGTCAGAGCCAGCGGTTGCGGCCCGTGCCCACCGCCTCGGCCACGGAGCCGAAGCCGTCCGCCGCCAGCAGGCTATCGAGGCCCCGCGCGATGTCGGACACCAGGCTGAGGCCGCCGTAGACCAGCGCGGTGTAGAGTTGCACCGCGCTCGCGCCGGCGCGGATCTTCTCATAGGCCTGTTCCGCAGACCCGACGCCGCCGACGCCGATCAGCGGCAGTGTGCCTTCGGTCAGCTGCGACAGACGCGCCAGCACGCGGGTCGCGCGGTCGAACAGCGGCTGGCCGGAGAGGCCGCCCGGCTCCTGCGCGTGCCGCGACTGGAGGCCGGCGCGCGACAGTGTGGTGTTGGTGGCGATGATCCCCGCCACGCCCGAGGCCAGCGCCACTTCGGCCACTTCGGCGAGTTCGGCGTCGTCGAGATCGGGCGCGATCTTGAGAAACACCGGGATCGGCCGCGCCAGCCCGTCGCGCGCCGCCATGACGCCGGCCAGCAGCGCCGAAAGCGCCGCCTTGCCCTGGAGGTCGCGCAGTTTCTCGGTGTTGGGCGAGCTGACGTTGACCGTCGCGAAATCCACGTCGCCGCCGCAATGCGCCAGCACCCGGGCGAAATCCCCGGCGCGGTCGGCGCTGTCCTTGTTCGCGCCCAGGTTCAGCCCCAGCACCAGGTCACGCGGCCGGGTGCGCAGGCGGGCGCCGATGGCCTCCATGCCGTCGTTGTTGAAGCCGAAGCGGTTGATCGCGGCGCGATCCTCGGCCAGCCGGAACAGGCGCGGGCGCGGGTTGCCCGGCTGCGGGCGGGGGGTGGCGGCACCCACCTCGACAAAGCCGAAGCCCGCGCGCGACAGCCCGTGCAGGGCCGTGGCGTTCTTGTCGAACCCGGCGGCCAGGCCGACCGGGTTCGGCAGCGGCAGGCCCGCCAGCGTGCAGTGCAGCCGGTCCGAGGTCACGAGGCCGGGCGCCGCCGCCACCCCGGCCTGCAACGCCTTCAGCGCGAGGCCGTGCGCGGTCTCGGGGTCCATGCGGTGCATCACGGCAAGGCCAAGCCGTTCGAGCGGGGTCATGCCATCGCGTCCGGAAAGATGTGTCCCTTGGGGCCAAGCGGCAGCGGCGCATGCCACAGCACGTCGGCCAGCCGCAGGGGGCCGTAGAGATGGGGGAACAGCGCGCCGCCGCGCGAGGGTTCCCACTTCAGCGCATCGCCCAGCGCTTCGGACTCGAGCGCAAGCAGCACCAGCCCCTCGGCCCCTGCGAAATGTTTCGCGGCGGTCTCGGCGGCCTGGGCGGCGGTCGAGAAATGCACGTAGCCATCGGCCACGTCGATGGGCGCACCGGCGGTTTCGCCCTGTGCCCGGAGCGCAGCCCATTCGTCAGCGCGGAGGATCTTGTATATCACCATGGCCGTGTGATGCCGCGCGGGGGGACGGCGGTCAAGCGGACAACGCGCGCTGTGCCTGCCGGGGCATCATCGTTCCGTCATGCGCCGCGGGCTATCGCTACGACAGGCTTTGACTCGGGCCGCGGTCCGGGGCAGGCTTTGGCCATTCAACGATAAACCTGACAGAGAGGTTTCCCATGACGCGTTCCCTGATGACCGGCGCCGCTGCGCTGGCGCTTGTGGCGGGCAGTGCAGCTGCCGACTACTCGCTGACCATCCTGCATACCAACGATTTCCACGCCCGGTTCGAGCCGATTTCGAAATACGACTCGGGTTGCTCGGCCGAGGACAACACCGCGGGCGAATGCTTTGGCGGCTCGGCCCGGCTGATCACCGCGATCAACGCGGCCAAGGCGCGGACCAACAACCACATCCTGGTGGACGGCGGCGACCAGTTCCAGGGCACGCTGTTCTACACCTACTACAAGGGCAAGCTGGCTGCCGAGATGATGAACCTCATGGGCTACGACGGGATGACCGTGGGCAACCACGAGTTCGACGACGGCCCCGAGGTGCTGCGCGGCTTCATGGACGCGGTCGAGTTCCCGGTGCT
Organism: Antarctobacter aquimaris; assembly: GCF_900184945.1. Taxonomy (GTDB): domain Bacteria; phylum Pseudomonadota; class Alphaproteobacteria; order Rhodobacterales; family Rhodobacteraceae; genus Maliponia; species Maliponia aquimaris. The sequence goes on from NZ_FXYF01000003.1 coordinate 153,956, forward strand.
GATGTCGAACGCCGACGTCTCGGGCGAGCCGCTGCTGGCCGGCGTGTTGCAGAAATCCACCGTGATCGAGCGCGGCGGTGAAAAGCTGGGCCTGATCGGTCTCACGCCGCAGGACACCGACGAACTGGCCAGCCCCGGCGACAACATCGTCTTCACCGATCCGTCGGAGGCGGTGCAGGCCGAGGTCGACAAGCTGACCGAAATGGGCGTGAACAAGATCATCGTGCTGTCGCACTCGGGCTACGGCGTCGACCAGCGGGTGGCCGAGAACACCACCGGCGTGGACGTGATCGTGGGCGGCCATTCCAACACCCTGCTGGGCGACATGGACGGCGCGGCGGGCCCCTATCCGACCGTGGTCAACGGCGTGCAGATCGTGCAGGCCTATGCCTACGGCAAGTTCCTGGGCGAACTGAACGTGACCTTCAACGACGCGGGCGAGGTGATCTCGGCCACGGGGGCGCCGATCATCCTGGACGCCGCCGTGACCGAGGACGACGCGGTCAAGTCGCGCATCGCCGAGGCGGCCATCCCGCTGGAGGAGATCCGCAACAAGGTGGTCGCCGAGACCGCCGAGGCCATCGACGGATCGCGCGACACCTGCCGCACGATGGAGTGCCAGATGGGCAACCTGGTGGCCGACGCGATGCTGGACCGGGTGAAGTCGCAGGGCGTCGAGATCGCCATCGCCAATGGCGGCGGTCTGCGGTCGTCCATCGACGCCGGCCCGGTGACCATGGGCGAGGTGCTGACCGTGCTGCCGTTCCAGAACACGCTGTCGACCTTCCAGGTCACCGGCGCGGTCGTGGTCGAGGCGCTTGAGAACGGCGTGAGCCAGGTCGAGGAAGGCGCGGGCCGCTTCCCGCAGGTGGCGGGTCTGACCTTCACCGTCGACCTGACGCAGGCGCCGGGCAGCCGGGTGTCCGACGTGATGCTGGGCGGCGCGCCGATCGAGGCCGACAAGGTCTATGGCGTGGTGTCCAACAACTACGTGCGCAACGGCGGCGACGGCTACGCGATGTTCAAGGACGCGATGAACGCCTATGACTTCGGCCCCGACCTGGCCGACGTGACGGCGGAATTCCTGGCCAAGGACGGCGCCTACACGCCCTACACCGACGGTCGGATCACCGTGAAGAAGTAAGCGCTTTCAGCCAATCAGGGGAAAGGCCGCTCCTTCGGGGCGGCCTTTTTCACGTCAGTCAAGTATCTCGACCGAGACGCGGGTGGCACCGCCATAGGCCGGGTGGATCGTCACCCGCACCTTGTCCCGTTGCCAGATCACGATGCCTGTGCCCGGGACCTCGGACCGGGTAAAACCCGCGTCTTGCAGAAGATGTGGCGCGGTTTCCGCGATGCGGAGAATGTCCTGCCCTTGCCGGCGGACGGAAGCGCCGCCGGCAAGGATGCGGGCAGCTTTCCTGATCCAGATCCACGCGCCGCCGGGCGCCGGGATCTGGCTGCTTTTCGTCGCGGTGCTCATTTCGGCCTCTCCAACGCGATAAAACCTGCGTCATAAGTGCAAGCATGGGCCGCGTTCCGCTTGCCCGCAAACCAGGGTTTCGCCACAATGGATTAGCTTTTCTGATCCAAAGGCCGGACTCAAGTTGCCACGACTTCCCCCGCTCAATGCCTTGCGCGCTTTCGAGGCGGCGGCCCGCCACGATGGGTTCGTCGGCGCTTCGGAAGAACTGCATGTCACGCGCGGGGCGGTCAGCCGTCACATCAAGCTTCTGGAAGAGCATCTTGGCGTGCCCTTGTTTCGCCGGCATGCGCGGGGCGTCACCCTGACCGAAGCCGGGCTTCAGCTGCTGCCGGTGCTGACGGAAAGCTTTGGCCGCATCGCATCCGTGAGCCGGCGGATCGCCTCCGACGCGTCGGAACTGCGCATCATCTGCCCGCCGGCGACGTCAATCCGCTGGCTGATCCCCCGCCTTGACCGCTTTCGCGAACGACATCCCGACATACGCCTGCGTCTGACGACCGATTTCCACGGCGACCTTGGGTTTGACGGCCTCGATCACGATCTCGGCTTTTCGATCGAGCATTGGCCGGGTCGTGGCCGGGAGATCGCGATGCAGCTGTTGTTCGACGTGCGCATGACGCCGGCCTGTGCCCCGGTCTACCTGGCCCGGCACCGGCTGGATCGGCCCGAGGACCTGGCCGGCGCGGCATTGTTGCATGAAACGCAGGATCACGCGGACTGGCGGGCCTGGCTGGCCTGCTTTCCTGTGGCCGGAGTCGATGCGGGATCGGGTGACGATTTTCCCAATCTGGATATCGCAACCCGCGCCGCGGTGATGGGCACGGGGGTGGTGATGGCAGACCTCGTGCTGTGCCAGGACGAGTTCGCAGCCGGGACACTGGTGGCGCCGTTTCCGGACATGGTCGCAGGCGCGCCCGTCGGCGGCGTTTGCCTGCTGGGCCGGCGTGACCGCTGGGAGGTGCCAAAGGTGCGCAAGTTCCGCGAATGGGCGGTGGAAGAAGCGACGCGGCAGCCGCTGCCTGGCGCTACTCCGCCGCCATCCCGTCGGTGAACTGCAACCGGGCAAGGCGGGCATACAGGCCGCCTTCGGACACCAGGTCGTCATGCGTGCCGGTGGCGACGATGCGGCCCTGGTCCATGACGATGATGCGGTCGGCTTTCTTCACGGTCGCGAGGCGGTGCGCGACGATGATCGTGGTGCGGCCCTCGGCCAGCTTGTCCACCGCACGCTGCACGGCGCGTTCGCTTTCGGCGTCCAGCGCGCTGGTCGCCTCGTCCAGCAGCAGCACCGGGGCATCGCGCAGGATCGCGCGGGCGATGGCGACGCGCTGTTTCTGCCCGCCGGACAGCATCACGCCGCGTTCGCCCAGCCAGGTGTCGTAGCCGTCCGGCAGGGCGCTGAGAAAGTCATGCGCGGCGGCGGCGCTGGCGGCGGCCTCGACCTCGGCATCGCTGGCGCCGGGGCGGCCAAAGCGGATGTTGTCGCGCGCCGAGGCGGCAAAGATCACCGGGTCTTGCGGCACCAGCGCCAGGTGGCGGCGGAAATCGTGCCGCGCCATGGCGTCCAGCGCCACGCCGTCCAGCAGGACGCGGCCCTGCGCCGGGTCGTAGAACCGCTGGATCAGCTGGATGATCGTCGTCTTGCCCGCGCCCGAGGGGCCGACAAGGGCCACCGTCTCGCCGGGGGCGATGGTCAGGTCGACGCCGTCCAGCGCGGCGACGCCGGGGCGCGACGGGTAGCGGAAGGTGACACCGTCAAAGCGGATCTCGCCGCGGACCGGGGCGGGGGCGGGCAGGGGATGGGCGGGATCGCGCACGCTGTCCTCGGCGTGCAGCAATTCGACCAGCCGCTCGGTCGCGCCGGCGGCGCGCTGCAACTCGCCGAACACCTCGGACAGGGCGCCCACCGCGCCGGCCACCATGACCGAATAGATCACGAACTGGATCAGCGAGCCCGCGCTCATGCCGCCCGCCCGCACGTCCCAGGCGCCGATCCAGAGCACGCCGACGATGCCGGTGAACACCAGGAAGATGACGATCATGGTCATCACGGCGCGGGTGGTGACGCGGCGGCGCGCGGCGTCATAGCTTTTCTCGGTCACGTCGGCGAAGGCGCGGCGCGAGGGGTCCTCGTGGGTGTAGGCCTGCACGGTCTGCACGCTGGTCAGCGCCTCCGAGGCATTGCCGGATGAGGCGGCGATCCAGTCCTGGTTCTCGCGGCTGAGCTTGCGCAGGCGGCGGCCCAGCACCAGAATCGGAACCACGACGGCGGGCACCAGAAGCAGCACCAACCCCGTCAGCTTGGCCGAGGTGAACAGCATCAGGACGATCCCGCCGAGAAACAGCAGGATGTTGCGCAGCGCGATCGAGATCGACGACCCGATCACCGACAGGATCAGCGTGGTGTCGGTGGTGATGCGGCTCAGGACCTCGCCGGTCATGATCTTTTCGTAAAAGGCGGGCGAGAGGCCGATCACCTTGTCAAAGACCGCCTTGCGGATGTCGGCCACCACGCGTTCGCCCAGCCTTGTGACCAGCGCATAGCGCAGCGCGGTGCCCACGGCCAGCAGCCCGGCGATGCCCAGCGCGGCGGCGAAATACTGATCCAGCAGGGCGCCGTCCTCGACGTTGAAGTTGTCGACCACGCGGCGCACGGCCAGCGGCAGCATCAGCGAGATGCAGGCGGTGGCGATCAGCGCGCCGATGGCGGCCAGCATCAGACCCCGGTACGGCACCATGAAGGGCCAGAGCGCCCCGAGCGAGCCCAGCTTGCGCGATTTCTCGCGCTCCTGCTCGCCAGTGCCCGGCGTGGTGTTGGCGGCCATGGGGTCTCCTTCCTTGTCGCGCAGGGTGTTTTGCCACGCCAGACGCGAGGGTCAAGCGCCGTCTTGACGCGGGTCCGGGGCGGCGGGGGAAGGGACTGGAGCGGGCGACGGGAATCGAACCCGTATCTCTTGCTTGGAAGGCAAGGGTCTTACCATTACACAACGCCCGCTCAGCAGGTGGGATGGGTACTTCAAGACAGTCTGGGGGTCAAGCGCGATGTCGGCGGTCGCGCCCCCGTCTGCGCGGGTCGTGGCGGCGGTCACGCGCACGCGGCAGGGATGGCCGTGAGGTTTCGTTCCGCGTCCTGCCGGGCGCGCTCCAGCTCCTCAAGTGTCGTGATCTAGCAGGTCTGGTCCGAACCCGAGACCGGTCGGACATCAAGTCCGGTCTCGCGCGCGACAGCGACCTGGTCGGTGTCGGAGCTGTCGTGCCTGCCGTGCGTCTCCAGGATGCGGTCGTACCGGAAGTTCTGGGGTGTCTGTGCGTGCCAGAGACGTCTCGTTGCAGCGGATGCCGCGCGGAGATTTCCTCGGAGGTCAAGGCCGGCCGGATGGCTGACCGGCACGATCCAATGCGCCGCGCCGACCCGCAGAAAGGCCTCGATCCCCAGGCAGATGGACGTGCTCGGCCCGAGGGGGAGAAACTGCTTGGGGATTTCTGATCCCAACCGCTGGGCCGGTCATGGGTGCCGAGCCGCTTCCGCGCGCACACCGGTTCTCAGGACGCATCGCCCGGCAGGACATCGCGCGTGTAGAACCGCCCCGCAAGTTCGCGCACCCGTCCGGTGCGGAACAGTTCGGGAACGGACCATTCCGGTTCGTCGCCGGCGAAGAGGTCGAGAAAGGCGATCGCGAGCGAGGGGTCCTCATGCACGTTTTCCCGAAAGCTCCACCACGTCCGGGTTTCGTTCAGTGCGTCGCTCGGATGCTGTTCGGAGTGGAAATCCGTCTGCAACACGAGGCCCCGCACGTTCAGGCAGAAGGCGACATACAGGTAGCCCTCGGGCCAGAAATAGGCCGGGTTGGACTCGTCCGCGCCGGCAGGACGTTCGGTGCAGACGGCAGGTTTGTGCCGGATCAGCGTGCGCAGCATAAGCCCGGCGGCAAAACCGACATAGGCCGGCTTGTCATCCTCGCACGTGGGTTTCTGCGCCTCGAAGGCCTTGAGCCATTCGGCAAAGACCTGGGCCAGCGCGCCCCGGTCGATGGCGAACGCGTTTCCGGTCTGCGTTTCGGTGTTCCCGACCTGCCTTTCGAAGGCGTCCACGAACCAGCGCAGCCGCTGGGCCGATTTGCGGAGCGGCTGGTCGGTCGGGTGTGTCTCCGGCAAGGTCATCGCGTGTCCCTCACAGATGCGCCGAGGTTTCCGCAAGGAAACGCGCAAGGCTTTCGCGCCCGGACATGGCGGTCGCCGCGTCGTCGCGCAAGGCCCGGACCAGGGCAAGCGACAGGTCCAGCAGCTTTTCCTCCTCGGCGAGGGTCTCGGACCGGCTGGACAGCAGCCAGATCGCAACGGCCATCACGGCCAGATCGACATCGTCCGCGTCACCCGTCGAAAGGCCGCGCGTCAGCCCCGGCATCCGGCCTATGGCCGAGGATTGCCGCAGCGCGATCAGCACCTCGGCGGCGAAATCGGCGCCGCCGGCCAGCGAGACGGCGCGGGTCCGCGCCAGTCGCTCGGCCACCAGCGTCTCGCTGATCAGGCGCCCGTGGGTCTCGCGCGCTTCGCCCAAGTGTTCCCAGGCGTAGGCTATAACGGTGGCACAGGCTTCGAGCGCGGGTCTGCCGGTGTCCGACCCGGCCATGAACCGTGCGGCCATGTCGATCTGCCGGATGTCCAAGGGCGCATGGATCAACCGCTTGCCTGCCGCTTCGAGCGAATCGAGGGCGGTCCGGAACCGCGAGCGGAGCGGCTCCGGCAAGAGCTTGGCCGCGGGCTCCAGCATTTCCTCGGTGGCGTCGGCCAGCGTGGCGACACCACGCAGGGCATCGCGCAGCGGCATGGCGAGATCGGGCAGAAAGCCCGGGGTCGGCGGCTTTGCAATCATCATCCTGACCTCCCTGCCAGAAGCGTATCACGTGAGTGGCCCCCGGTGCCACAGGGGGGCACTTTGGGGTCAGGCATGGATTGCCCCGTCGCCGCAGGCAAGCGCGGCCTCGCGCACGGCCTCGGAAAAGGTCGGATGGGCGTGGCACGTGCGGGCGATGTCCTCGGCGGCGGCTCCGAATTGCATGCCGACGCAGATCTCGTGGATCAGGTCTCCGGCGCCCGGTCCGATCATGTGGCAGCCCAGCACGCGGCCGGTCTGGGCATCCGCCAGCAGCTTGACGAACCCTTCTCCGGCAAAGACCGCCTTGGCCCGCCCATTGCCCATGAAGGAAAACCGTCCGACCCGGTAGGTGCGGCCTTCGTCCTTGAGCTGGTCCTCGGTCTTGCCGACCGCTGCGACTTCGGGGTGGGTGTAGATCACGCCGGGGATCACGTCGTAGTTCACGTGCCCCCGCCGGCCGGCGATCGTTTCGGCCACGGCGATGCCCTCGTCCTCGGCCTTGTGCGCCAACATCGGACCGGCGATGACGTCGCCGATGGCGTAGAGGCCGGGCAGAGAGGTCCGCCATTGGCCGTCGGTCCTGATCTGGCCGCGTGCCGTCATCTCGATCCCGAGCGCGTCGAGCCCGAGTCCTTCGGTATGCGGGGTGCGCCCGGTGGCGACAAGGACTGTGTCGGCCTCAGCCTCGTGGGCGCTGCCGTCCTTGCGCAGCGTGTAGCGCACCCTTGCGCCGGCCTGCGTGAGCTCTGCGCCCTGCACGGCCGCTCCCAGGACAAAGCCGATCCCCTGTTTGTGCAGCAGCTTCCGAAAGCTGCCCTGGATGTCGCTGTCCATGCCGGGGGTGATCGCGTCGAGGTATTCGATCACCTGCACCTCGGCACCGAGGCGGGCGTAGACGGATCCCATTTCGAGCCCGATCACGCCGGCGCCGATGACGATCAACCGCCTGGGGATCCGCGCCAGCTCGAGCGCGCCGGTGGAACTGACGATCACCTTTTCGTCGATGGTCACGCCAGGCAGCGTCGCCGGAGCAGAGCCGGTGGCGATCACCACGGATCTCGCAGTGTGCGGCTTGCCCGCCACGTCGACTGTCCGCGCGTCGCGCAGCCGGCCGTGTCCCTTGATCCAGGTCACCCCGTTCTTCTTGAAAAGGAACTCGATGCCCTTGGTGTTCTGGCCGATCACCTCGGTCTTGTAGCTCTGCATCCGGGGCCAGTCGACCTCGGGCGCCGCGCCGCTCAGACCCATCCTGGCAAAGGTGTGCCGTGCTTCGTGCAGCAGGTGGGACGCGTGCAGCAAGGCTTTTGAGGGGATGCACCCCACGTTCAGGCAGGTGCCGCCGAGGCTGTCGCGCGCCTCGACAACGGCGGTCTCCAGGCCGAGCTGCGCGCAGCGGATGGCACAGACATACCCTCCGGGACCGGCACCGATGATGATGACGTCGTAATCTGCCATTGGCATGTTCTTTCGAGTTCGGCGTCCGTGGGACGCGCTCAGCGGGTGGCTGTGTCGGCGGGTTTGGCCTCCGCCTCGTCCATCAGCGCCCGGCCCGTCACTTCGTCGGTGATCAGGACGGTGGGCGCGATGGCGGCCATGGTGGCCTTGATGATGCCGATCTTCTCGGCCCCGCCCGACATCAGCACCTTTTTCGGAACCCGCTTCAGCCGGTCGAGCGACATCGAGATCGAGCGCGTGTTGACCGAGTGATCGACGAGTTTTCCATCCGCATCGAGGAAGTGGTAGAGCAGGTCGCCCACCGCGCCCTTTTCGATCAGCGCTTCGCGCGCAGCCTCGTTGATGTGCCCGGAGCGGTAGGAGGTGGTCAGCGTGGTGATGCCGCCGCAGGACAGCAGGGCGACATCGCAGCTTTCGGCCAGCAGCAGGATCTGGTCGAGACCGCAATTCTCGAGCAGGGCGTGCCGGGTCTGGGCCGAGTCCACCACGGCCGGCGCCGAGATCAGGTAGCCTTCTGCCTCGAACAGTTCGGCGAACTGCCAGGCGAATTCCGCCGGGTTGAAGCGCCGCGCCTGTGCGATGCCGCCGAGCAGCGAGACCACGCGCACGCCGGTCAGCGCGCGCTCTTCGATGTAGGGCAACATGCTATGCAGCGTCCTGCCCCAGCCCACGCCGACCGTCATGTCGTTCTGCATCAGGTCGGACACGAAGGCCCCGGCGGCGGCCGAGATCACCCGGGTCGGATCGTCCTCGGGGTCCTCGAGCGGGGCGACAATCGCCTGCGCGAGTCCATATCGTTCCTGCAGCCGCTGCTGAAGCTCGACAAGGTCGGAAAGTTCGGACTTGATCCGGATCACGACCTCGCCGCGCTTCTTGGCCTCGGACAGAAGGCGGGTCACCATGATCCGGTTCACGCCCAGCTTTTTCGCCACATCCGACTGGGTCATCCCCTCGATGTAGTAAAGCCAGGCGGCCCTGATCCGAAGCTGGTTTTGCGTCTTGGTAATGGACTTGCCTCCGGATGGGTCCTCGCGGTCGGAACTGTCTCTAGGCATAGCGGAAACCCCTGGTTGGTGACAATGAACATCTGATCAGACGTAGGATGTCATGATCTTTCCGACCGCCTCGGCGCACTCGATCTGCGGCATGTGCCCGGTGCCTTCGAACAGGTGCAGGCCGATCCGGCCCGGAGCACGCAGCGCGTGCTTCCAGGGAATGATGCGGTCCTGCCGGCCCCAGATGATCCGTGTCGGCGTTTCGATCCGGTCCAGCGCGGCGCGCAAGTCAAAGGCCTGCACCCCATCGGGAAACAGCACCCCGGCCAGGGCGGACTGCGCGGCGCGCAGGTTCGGGTCTGCCCGGCCCGCCATGGCGAGGCGCACGTAGCTGTCGGTGATCAGGTCCTCGTTGGCGACCAGCGCCCGGAGCCAGGGCGCAAGGCTTTCGGTGCGGTTCGCCCGGCAGATGCCGGACACTGCATCGCCGTCGATATCCGGCCCCAGCCCCGCGGGCGCGATCAGCGTCAGCGACGACAGCGACCTGGGCCGGGTGTCGGCCAGCGCCAGGCTGACCGCGCCGCCAAGGCTGTGGCCGACCAGGTGAGCAGCCTCGATCCCGAGACCGTCAAAGGCGCGGCGCACCTCCTTGACCAGGTCGGCAAAGCTGTCGATGCGCAGCTTCGGCGACTTGCCGTGGCCGGGCAGGTCGATGCGGATCAGCGGGCTGTTCTTCAGGTGGGATTCGAGCGGCGCCCAGGACGTGGCATCGCTGGCAAAGCCGTGGATCAGCACGACCGGTGTGCCCGTGCCGCCCCTGGAGCGGGTCACCGCGAGGCTGCCGGTCTCCGGGATGAAGCTGGCGGGTGCGGCGAGCGGCGCGGCCGGGACGCTGCGGGCGGCGACGGCGTCGCGGATGTCCTCGGCCTGCACGCGGCCTCTCGGGCCGCTGCCGGGAACCTCGGCGATGTCCAGTCCGGCCCCGGCCGCCAGTGAGCGGGCAAGCGGGGTCGCGCGGGTCTTGCCGCCGCCGGCATCGGTCTGCGCCGCCGGGGCGGGGCGCTCGGCAGCGCAGGGCCGGGCCTCTTCGTCGCCGCCCGCGCCGGCATCGGAGTCGGGCGCCGCCGGCGCGGCGCTGCTGCCGCCGACCGTGGCGAAGGGCAGGGGTTGCGCGGCCACCTCTTCGCCTTCGGCATAGAGCCACGCGCAGGGCGTGCCGATCGGGATCTCGGTGCCTTCGGGCGCGGTGTGGTGGAGGATGCCGTCAGCCGGCGCCTCGACCTCCATCGCCGCCTTGTCGGTCTCGATGTCGAACAACGGTTCGCCCTTGGCCACGGCCTCGCCCACGGCGACGTGCCAGGACATGATCTTGCCCGAGGCCATGTCCATGTCGACCTTGGGCATGATGACTTCGGTGGGCATCACACACGTCCTTTCGCAATGTTGCGCGCCGCCTCCAGGATGTCCGGCACCTGCGGCACCACGGCTTTCTCCAGCTCGGGGTTGTAGGGGATCGGGCATTCCGCCCCGCCCAGCCGCACGATCGGCGCGTCGAGGAAGTCGAACGCATCGCTTTCAGCCACCATGGCCGAGACCTCGGCGCCCACGCCCAGTGTCTTGACCGCTTCGTAGACGCAGATCAGCCGGCCGGTCTTGCGCACCGAGGAAAGCACGGTCTCTCGATCCAGAGGGCGCACGGTGCGCAGGTCGATCACCTCGGCGTCGATGCCCTCGGCGGCCAGCTTTACGGCCGCGTCCAGCGCCTTGTGTACCATGATGGCGGTGGCGACGATGGTCAGGTCCTTGCCCTCGCGCACGATGGCGGCCGTGCCGATCGGCGTGGTGTAGTAGCCTTCGGGCACCGGACCCTTCATCTTGTAGAGGATCTTGTGCTCGTAGATCATCACCGGGTCGGGATCCTCGAGCGCGGCCAGAAGCAGGCCCTTGGCATCCGCCGGGGTCGAGGGCTGCACGACCTTCAGGCCCGGCACATGGGCGGTCCAGGCCTCAAGGCTCTGACTGTGCTGGGCCGCGGCCCCGGTGCCGGAGCCGGAGGGGAACCGCATCACCAGCGGCACCGACACCGCGCCGCCCAGCATGTAGCGGATCTTGGCCGCCTGGTTGACGATCTGCTCCATGCCCAGGGTGGCAAAGTCCGAGAACTGGAACTCGAAGATCGGGCGCAGGCCGGTCAGCGCCGCACCCACCGCGACCCCGGCGCCGCCCAGCTCGGAGATCGGCGTGTCCATCACGCGGTCGGTGCCGTATTTCTCGACCAGGTCGCCGGTGACGCCGAAGGCGCCGCCATAGACGCCGATGTCCTCGCCCATCAGGATGACGCGCTCGTCGGCGGCCATGGCGATGTCCATCGCTTCGCGGATGGCTTCGGCATAGGACAGTTCGCGGAGATCGGTCTTGCTGTGCGCGTTCATGCTGCGGCCCCTTCGGTGTAGACGTCGCGGGTGACCTCTTCGATCTTCGGGTCAGCCCCCTCGCTGGCGAACCTGATGGCGTCCGCGATGATCCTGTCGGCTTCGGCCTCGATCTCGGCGATCTCCGCCGCGGTGGCGATCTTGTGATCCATCAACATCTTGGCCATCGCCGCGATCGGATCGCGCGACTGCCATTCGGCGATCTCCTCCTTCGTCCGGTAGCGGTTGCGGTCGGACTTGGAGTGTCCGCGCCAGCGGTAGGTGACATTCTCGACCAGGCTCGGCCCATCGCCGTTGCGGGCGCGCGCGACCGCGGCATCGACCGCCTCGGTCACGGCCGAAAAGTCGTTGCCGTCCACCGTCACGCCCGGCATCGCGTAGGCGGCGGCGCGCTCGGCGATGTTCTTCACCGCGGTCGAGCGCGCGGTCGAGGTCGACATGCCGTACTTGTTGTTCTCGCAGACGAAGACCACGGGCAGGTTCCAGACCTTGGCCATGTTCAGCGCCTCGTGGAAGGCGCCTTCGTTGTTGGCGCCGTCGCCGAAGAAGCACACCGTCACGGCGCCGGTCTTGAGGCGCTTGGCCGAAAGGGCGGCGCCGACCGCGATGGGCAGGCCGCCGCCGACGATGCCGTTTGCCCCGAGATTTCCCTTGGACGGGTCGGCGATGTGCATCGAGCCGCCGCGCCCCTTGCAGTAGCCGGTTTCCTTGCCGAAGAACTCGGCGAACATCTTCGACAGCTCGGCGCCCTTGGCGACGCAATGGCCGTGGCCGCGGTGGGTCGAGGTGATCTTGTCCGCGTCGGTCAGCGACATGCAGGACCCGACGGCCGAGGCCTCCTGGCCGATGCTGAGGTGCATCGTGCCGTGGATCAGGCCGCGCATGTAGCTGTCCTCTGCACCCTCTTCGAACTTGCGGATGAGGTACATCTTGCTGAGCGCTTCCTTCAGCGCATCTGCGGAATACTTGCCGATGGCGTAGGGCTTGTTCGTGGTGCCGGTCTTAGACATTGAGCAGATCCTTGCCGTAGAGCATGACGTCCTGGCGGCGGCGCAGCTCGACCAGTCTGGTGTTGGGCAGCTTCGTGTTCGCCGCGGTGATCAGTTCGCCCTTCTTGATGGGCGCGATGACGGTTGCGCCGGTCAGCATGCCGGCCGGCAGCGCGACGGCGGCCTGAGCGCGGGACACTTCCATGGCCCAGGCGCGGTAGGTGTATTCGCCGATCTGGTCGAGCTTGTCGCCCGGCTTGAGGTCCTTCTTTGCCAGCGCGCAGACCTCGACCACCGGTTTCGGCAGCGGGATCATGTCGGCCTTGCCGTAGAGCACGGCGCGCGCGCAGGTCAGCGGCACCTCGAGAGAGGTCAGGTGATAGGGGCGGATGAACTCATAGTAGGGGCCGTCGCCCATCTTGAGGTCCTTCATCCGCTCATGGATGCGCGGATGTTCGGCCTCGACGATGCAGAACACGCCCGGACTGACGCCCTTGCCGATCGAGTAGTCGACCTTGCCGATGCCCGACAGGATGCCGCCGTCCTTCTTCGGGATCAGCACCTTGGCCAGTTCCTTCGGGCCGGCGGCGGGGCCGTGCATCCCGTCCACATCGGGAATGAGGCCGGTGGCGTTGCCGATGGCGGCCATTTCCACGGCGGTCTTCGACCCGTCGACGAACTCCACCAGGAGGCGTGGGTTCATGTGCCGCGAGATTGCCTCTGCCTCGTAGGCGTCGGGGGTCGCGTCGACGTTCATCGGGTTGTTCTTGCCCTTGCCGGCGCAGACCACCTTGTGACCCATGGCGGTGACGAATTCGATCAGCTCCATGCAGGACGACGGTTCGTCCCCGGCGCCCAGCGAATAGATCACGCCGAGCCGCTCGGCCTCGTTGCGCAGGTAGGCGCCGATGGTGACGTCGGCCTCGACGTTCATCATCGTCAGGTGCTTGCCGCGCTCCATGGCTCGCAGGCCGATCTCGGCGCCGACCGCGGGGATGCCGGTGGCGTCGATCACCACGTCGATCAGACCCGATTCGAGGATCAGGTCGGCTTTGTCGGTGATCGCGGTCTTGCCGCTCTCGATGATGGCGTTCAGCTGGTCCGTCGACTTGGCGTCCTGGCTGTGTCCGTCCTCCTGGCGGGCGATCGACACCGCCTTGTGCGCGTTGGGAACGTTCAGCTCGGAAATGGCGGCGATGTCGACGCCGTCCATCATGGCGGCCCGGGTGACGATGTCGGTGCCCATCTCTCCCGAGCCGATCAGGCCGATTCGGACCGGCCTGCCGGTAGCCGCGCGGGCGGCAAGGTCCTTTGCCAGACCTGTCAGTGCGATGTTGGAGGCCATTGGTCCATTCCTTTGAGGCATTTTCTTGGGCCAACTATTCTGAACTTTTGTACAAAGGTCAACAAAAATGTTCCAGCATGGCGCAAATCGTCTTGACGAAACGGGTCAATGTGAACAATAAAACTTATGAACACATAGTTGTTCAATCAGCCTTGAGCCGTGTAGGCGATGCTTCGAGGAGGGCGGAAAGGCTGGTTCATCTTGCATCCAGGGAGGAATCTCGATGGGACTCAGAGGAAGATTATCGCGCCGTTCGTTCATGACGACGGCCTCTGCCGCAGGCATCACCGCGGTCGGTTCTACGTGGGGCGGCAAGCTGCCGGCGGCGAGCCACCTGCCTGATCCGCAAAGCGTTCTCGACGAGATCTCGATCTCGAAATACGTGCGCGCGGACTACCGCGATCTCTACGGCATGTCCGACGACAAGCCGATCTGGGACAGCTCCAAGGACTGGATCCGCACCGTCGACTGGGAGGCCGTCCGGTCGCAGTTGGCGGGCACCAAGGTGCGATTCGCCGTCGGGGCCGCCGACGCGGAGTCCGCGGCCGAGGGCCTAGTGCCCTTCGAAAAGCTTTCGGGCATCACCGTCGAACTGGTGCCGATTCCGGACGACAGCTTTTATGACAAGGCGCTGGCCGAGTTCATTTCCGGCAATGCCTCGTTCGACGCGTTGCAGTTCTTCTCGCCCTGGCTGGGCGATTTCGCGGCGCCGGGCTTCCTGTATCCGTTGCAGGACTTTGCCGACAAGTGGAACCTGCCACTCGACGATTTCTATGACACCTACCGGCTGAACTACGGCTACTTCAACGGCGAAATGTACGGTATCCCGTTCGACTGCGACGTCCAGATGGTGCACCTGCGCAAGGGCTACGTCGAGCAGGTGCTGGGCGGTCCGATCGACAAGGTCAACTCGGTGCCGACCTACGACGAGCTGATCCGCATCTCGGGCGAGTTGAACAAGGTGGCGCCGGGCGTTTCGGGCGTGGGCCTGATGGCGGCGCCGGGGTTCTGGTCGACCTACACCTGGGAGCACATCTCGGCGCAGGCCGGCATGATGCTGTTCGACGAGAACTGGGAGCCGATCTTCAACGGCGATGCCGGCATGAAGGGTCTCGAGATCATCCTCGCGCTCAGCAAGAACGCCAACGAAGGTTTCGCCGGCGCCGGCTGGCCGGAAAACCGCGCCGCCTGGCTGGGCGGCCAGGTGGCGACGAACATCAGCTGGCAGGACAGCGGCACCCAGGCGATGCGCCCGGACCAGTCGCAGATCGTCGACGACTTCGTCACCATCTACGAACCGCGCATCTCGGGCGGCCGCTTTGCCCCGCCGAACATCGCCGGCTCGACCTCCTGCGTCGCGGCGGCCGCGCAGAACCCCGAGGGCGCCTTCCTGATGCTGGCCTTCCTGACCACGTCGTCGATCATGGCGATGAACGAGGCCAACGCCAACGGCGTCGCGCCCGGCTACAAGTCGGTGCTGGAAAACCCGAACCTGCAGGCGGTGTCGCAGCCGGCAAAGGTCTGGGGCGACAGCCTGCACCACGCCTGGTGCGCGCCACGTCTGCCCGGCGCCTTCCCGATCGAACAGACCATCGGCAACGAGATCAACCGCGCGGTCGTCGGCCAGATCACCGCCAGGGAGGCGCTCGACAACGCCGCCGCCGCGGTCCGCGAGATCATGTCGCAGAACGGATTCTACCAGGGCAGCGACCCGGTGGAATACGCGGCCGCGGCACCGGGTCTCTACGTCGGCGAGGGCAAGCCCCTGCCGTTCTGAGCCGGGGCCGTTTCCAACACTCGGACAGGAAGGGGATTGTCATGAGCAACCCGGTACTGTCGGACACCGGGGCGGCACGCGCTGCCCCGGTTCACCCGACGCAACGGAAATTCAAGCGCCGCAGCAAGCGCATGAAGGCCATGCTGCCCTACCTGCTCGTTGCGCCGGCGGTGATCTACCTGCTGCTGATCACGCTCTACCCGGGCATCTTCGCCATCACCCAGAGCTTATACAACGTGAAGTTCGGGCCGTGGCAATGGGTGGGCTTGGGCAACTATGCCAAGCTCTGGAGCGACTACCAGTTCTGGGGTGCCTTGTGGAACACGCTGGTCATGGGGTCGATCTCGCTCGCGCTGCAATGCGTGATCGCGCTCGCGCTGGCCTTTTACGCCTACCGCGACCCCTGGGTGCGTGGCTGGCGGATCATCTTCCTTGTCCCGATGCTGTTCATGCCCTCGGCGGTGGCCTTCATCTACAAGCTGGCGTTCCTCGACGGGCGGGTCATCGCCGACCTGCTGATGAAGGTCGGGCTGGTGGATGGCAACATCGCCTACCAGTCCTCGACCTGGCTGAGCCGGATGATCCTGATCCTGGCCGATGTCTGGCAGTGGACGCCGTTCCTGTTCATCATCTTCGTTGCCGGTCTCCAGGGCCAGGACGAGGAAGTGGAAGAGGCGGCGCGGCTGGACGGGGCGTCGTGGTACGCGATCTTCTTCAACATCTCGCTGCCGATGATGAAGCCGATCATCGCCGTTGCGCTGATCCTGCGGGCCATCGACATCACCACGATGTTCACCAACGTCTTTATCATCACCAAGGGCGGTCCGGCCTTCGGCACCGAGACGATCAGCTATTTCATCTACCGGACGGGCTTCAAGTTCTTCAACTTCGGCTACGCCTCTGCGGCCTCGGTCGTCATGCTGATCGTCACCATCGTCATCGCGCAATCCATCGTGAAGCGCGCCTTTGTCTCGGCAAGGAGCTGACCCATGGCCCCGGCACGCAAGAAGACCCGCAGCGAAAGCCTGACGCTGCGCTATGCCATCCTCGGGGCCTGGGCGCTGTTCTGCCTGATGCCGGTGCTGTGGTTCCTGTCCATCGGCCTGCGGCCGCGGACCGAGATCATCACGCCGACGCCGATCTACTGGCCGTCCTTCAGCCTCGACGCCTGGCACATGATCTGGGAGGACTGGCCGATGGCGAAATACCTGCGCAACTCGGTCGCGGCGATCCTCGGCTCGGTGCTGATCGACCTGGTGCTGGCCATTCCCGCCGCCTATTCGCTGTCGCGGTTCCAGTACCGCGGCCGCGACGACATCGGCTTTTACATCCTGTCGACCCGCATGATGGCCCCCGCCATCGTCGCCGTGCCGATCTTCTTCCTGTTCCGCAACCTTGGCCTGCTGGACACGATCTGGGCGCTGATGCTGATCTACGCGGCGATCAACCTGTCCTTCGTGACCTGGATCATCCGGTCCTACATGCTCGACATCCCGAAAGAGCTGGAGGACGCGGCCAAGACCGACGGCGCCGGGGAAATCCGCATCCTGTGGGAGATCATCATCCCGGCGATCCTTCCCGGCATCATCACCGCTTCGGTCATCGCCATGATCTTTGCCATCAACGAATTCCTCTTCACGCTGCTGATCGCGTCGACGCCCGACGCCTACACCATGTCCGTCGCTCTCGCCAACTTCACCGGCGGTTCCGACGGAGTGATCTACAACGCAATCGCCCTGGTCGCCTTCCTCGCCTTCCTGCCGGTGTTCCTCGTGGTCGTGTTGATCCAGAAACACCTGTCGCGCGGCCTGACCATGGGCGCAGTCAAGGGATAACCACAATGGCACGTATCTAGCTGAACAACATACAAAAGCGTTGGGGCGCCGTGTGGGGCGTCCGGGACGTGAACCTGGACATCGCCGACCAGGAGTTCATCGTCTTCCTCGGTCCCTCCGGCTGTGGCAAGACCACGACCATGCGGATGATCTCGGGCCTCGAAGATCCCAGCGAGGGCGAGATCGTCATGGACGGCGAGGTGATGAACGACATCGACGCCCGCGACCGCGACGTGGCGATGGTGTTCCAGGGCTATGCGCTCTATCCCAACATGTCGATCTACGAGAACATCCGCTTTCCTCTGCGGATGCGGGGCGTGCCCAAGGCTGACCACGACCGGCTGATCAAGCGCGCCGCCGCGCTGGTCGAACTGACCGAGTACCTCGACCGCAAGCCAAGCGCGCTGTCCGGCGGCCAGCGCCAGCGCGCGGCGCTGGCCCGCGCCATCGTGCGCCAGCCGCATGTCTTCCTGATGGACGAGCCGCTGTCGAACCTCGATGCCAAGCTGCGCCAGCACATGCGCCTCCAGATCAAGCACATCCAGCGCGAGCTGAAGATCACGACGGTCTACGTCACCCATGACCAGATCGAGGCCATGACCCTGGCCGACCGCATCGTCATCATGGAAAAGGGCGCGATCCAGCAGATCGGAACGCCGGACGAGATCTACAACGACCCGGCCAACACCTTTGTCGCCAGTTTCATCGGCTCGCCGCCGATGAACCTGGTTGCGGGCATCATGTCCGGGGGCGTGTTCACCGCGCCCGGCATCAAGGTCGAGGGGTTGCCTGCGCGGCACGACGGAAACCTGACGCTCGGCGTGCGTCCCGAGGATTGCAAGGTCGGCGGAGACGTTTCCAACCTGACCGGCACCGTCTACGGCGTCGAGCCGACCGGCGACATGACATTCCTGACCCTCAAGGCTGGCGACAAGCTGTTCGAGGTCAAGGCGGACCGCGACTACAGGGCTGACCTCGACAGCCCGGCGCACGTCCGCTTTGACCCTGCCCGCATCTACCTGTTCGATTCGACGTCCGGTCAACGCCTGCGCTGACCTGCAACACCATCCAGGGGGGAGGACCTCATGACATTCGATTACACCGCCGTAGGGTTTCACACGTTCGACGCGTTGTGCCGCCCGGTGACCCAGATCCCTCCGAACGGCGACACCTACTTTGTCGAGGACTTCGCCCTCGCGATCTCTGGCGCTGCCGGGGCGGCCGCCGTGGTGGCGGCAAAACACGGGCTCAAGGTGCAGGCGGTCGGCGGCCTCGGCAACGACCTGATGGGCGACTGGGTGCTGCGCCGCTACGCCGATTTCGGCGTCGATACGGAGATGATGCAGCGCTGCCCGGACTTCATGACCTCTTCCAGCATCGTGACGACGCGCCCGGACGGCCAGCGGCCCGCGCTGCACAAGCGGGGCGCCACGGCGGGTTTTTACGTCGGCGACGATCAGGTCGACCGGGTGCTCGACACCAAGATATTCCACATCGGCGGCGTCGGCCTGATGGACGCGATGGACAACGGCCGCAACGCCGAGCTGCTGGAGGAGGCGCAAAAGCGCGGTATCACGACGACGCTCGACGTGTTCGCGTCCAAGGCCGAGGACCTGAAGCTGCTCAGGCCGCTGCTCGCGCACACCGACTTCTTCATGCCCTCCGAGGAAGAGGCCATGGCGCTGTCCGGCCTGTCGGATTTCGAGGACGTCTGCCAATTCCTGCTTGACCAGGGCGTGGGCGCGGTGGTGATGACGCTGGGCGCGGAGGGCGCGATGTACCGCGACCGGCAGGGCCGGAAATTCGACATCCCGGCCTTCCAGATCGACGTGGTCTGCACCTGTGGCTGCGGCGACGCGTTCAACGCGGGATTTGCCACCGGGTTGCACCTCGGGCGCTCGCTCGAGGATTGCATCCGTCTCGGCCAGGCGTCGTCGGCGCAGAACGCCATGGGTCTCGGCTCGCAGGCGGTGGTGACCAGCCTGGACGACACGATCCGGTTCATGGAGACCCAGCCGGTCCGCGCCCGATCCGTCCACGCCTAGACACCAGGCCCGGAGGCTTTCAAATGCGCGTCGCCATGCGGACGATCCTCGATCGTGCGGCCAAACGGGGCCATGGTATGCCGGCGGTCAACGTTTCCAACACTTAAACCCCGCGCGCCGTGAAGCAAGCCGCAGGCGCCACCGACAGCCCGGCGATCCTGAAGGAGACGCGCATCGCGTGCCTACATGGGGGAGGCGATGCTGCGGCACCTGCGGAACGCGGAGTCAAAGACATGGCCCAAGATCCCGGGTGTCATGCACCGCACCACGGCAACAGTTTCGCTGCCTGCAAGACTGCCATCGACCTCGGCTTTTCCTCGGTCGTGGTGAACGGTTCGCTGGGCGCGGACGGCAAGACACCGGCCTCCTGCGGCGGCAAGTTCAGCCGCACGCCCGCCGGCGACATTCCGGCCATGGAGACGCTGATGGAATTCCACCGGCGGCTGCCCGCGACGCATCCGGTCATGCACGGCGCCTCGGCGGTGCCGCCGAATTCGCGATCCATGCCTTGCGCACGGGCTGGTGCGAGCCGCCGGTCCGACACCATGTCAAGGACGGCGTCGCCGGTGAGCCTGGCCCGCGCGGCGTCCATCGGGCGTGACCGCATCCTCGGGATCGCGCCGGTGTCGCCGTACGGGCGCGTGCCGGTGATCCTCTGCGCGAGGAACGAAGTCGGCGTGATCGAGAAACGGCACGCCGACCAATAGCCAACGGACAAGGGGCGGCAACATGAAGAGCGTTTCCATCCTCGGGGCGACGGGCTTTTTCGGCCAGAACACGGTCACATGATCGCGCGTGAACCCGAAGCCTGCGCGGTGGTCGCCCTGACCGGCGGGCGCAACGTCGCGCGGCGCTCGGCGGAACCGGGATCGAGGTGGCCGCCGGCCGGACCTCCCCGCTGGAGGCGGTCGAGCGGCCGGCCGACTGGGCGATGTCCGGGATCGTCGGCTCGGCCGGTCTGGAACCCGGACTGCGCACGCTGCGCAACGGCCGTACGCTGGCGCTGGCGAACGAGGAAAGCCTTGTCTGCGCCGGCGCGCTCCTGCTGGCGGAAGGCAGGAAGGCCTGCTTCAACTGGCCATGAGCTGAGTTAGGGAGAAAGCACATGACACCCTCGAATACCGCCAAGTTGCCGCTCTTGCCCGAGCGCAGGTCAGCATCTCTCGCCGCGCGGTTCTGGAAATGGGAAGCGAGCGGCGTGCTTGTCGCCCTGGTCGTGCTGACCGCCGCGCTCGCCTTTGCCGCCGACAACTTCCTGTCCGCCTACAACCTCTCGGTCGTGGCGCGGCAGGCGGCCTTTGTCGGCATCGTCGCCCTTGGCCAGACCCTCGTCCTGCTGGTCGGAGGCATCGACCTTTCGGTCGGCGCCTCGGCCGGGCTCTCGGCCATCGTCGGGTCCTACATCCTGGTGAACTGGGGGATCCATCCCTGGCTCATCCTGCCGATCACCGTCGCCTTCGGCTTTTTCATCGGTTCGATCAACGGCTTCTTCGTCGCGATGCTCCGGCTGAATCCCTTCATCGTGACCTTGGCGACCTGGGAAATCCTTGCCGGCATGACCATGGTCATCACCAAGGGCTACCCGATCCGCCCGCTGGGCGAGCAGTTCGGGGTTTTCGGCAAGGGCGAAATCATGGGTGTCCCGCTGCCGGTGATCATCTTCCTGGTGCTGTCCGGCGTGATGATCTGGATGCTCGGCCAGACCCGGTTCGGCCGCAACATCTTTGCCGTCGGCGGCAACCGTGACGCCGCCGTGCTGGCCGGCATCCGCGCGCGCTGGGTCGAGTTCCTGGCCTACGGTCTGGCGGGCGCTTTCGCCGCCCTGGCGGGCATCCTATTCGCCAGCCGGATGGATGCGGGGCAACCCTCTGTCGGCGAAGGCTGGCTGATGGGGGCGATCACGGCGGCCATTCTCGGCGGCACTTCGCGTCGCGGCGGCCAGGGGTCGATCGTCGGCACCGTGCTGGGCGCGCTGCTGCTCGCCGTGCTGGCCAACGGCACCGTCCTGATGAACGTGTCGGGCTTCTGGCAGCGAGTCATCGTCGGGTGTGTCGTCCTCGTCGCGGTACTCGTGGAACTCCTGCGTCGCAGGGACTGACGCCCGCCTCCCGGCATGATAGGTCCATCTCGGGGCGCGGCGCATGCGCCCCGACTTGTCGAGGAGCACGGATTTGGCCGAAAGCGATGTTACCGACGACATGAAGTCCCGGGTGGCCTGGTTGTATTACATGGAAGGCATGACGCAGGACGAGGTCGCGCAGCGGGTCGGGCTGAACCGGGCCCGCGTCCTGCGGATCCTCGCCAATGCCCGCAACGACGGCAGCGTCCAGATCCGCGTCACCACCAAGGAAGCGAAATGCGTCGAGCTGGAGCGCCGGCTTGAGCAGGTCTGGGGGCTTGAGCGCGCGATCGTGGTGCCGACGCCCGCCGACGTGACCCGCATCCCGGCGATCATCGGCAAGGAAATGGCCGGCTACTTCAACGGCGCGATCGGGCCGGACATGTCCGTCGGGCTTGGCTGGGGGTCGACCCTGACCAGCGGCGTCCCGGCCATCGAACAGAGGCAGCCGAACGGACTCAAGGTGATCTCCCTGCTGGGCGGGCTGACGCGCGTCTCCAAGGTGAACCCGTCCGAATTCGCCTGGCGCGTCGCCGACAAGCTGTCGGCCGAGTGTTTCCTGATGGCCGGTCCGGTCTATGCGCCGAACAGGTCGACCCGGGACGCGCTGATGGAGCACAGCGGCATCGTCGAGTTGCAACAGCGGGCGCGCGCGCTTGACATCGCCATTCTCTCGGTGGGCGACCTGACCCCGCGCTCACTTTTGGCCGAGTACGGCCTGCTGACCCAGGACGAGATCGCCTCGCTCGAACGGGCGGGCGCGGTGGGCGACGTGCTGTGCCGGTTTGTCGATGCGGAGGGCCGGATCGTCGATCATCCGGTCAACGACCGCGTTTTCGCCATTCACCCGCACGACCTGCGGCAGGCGCGCAAGCTGGTTCTCGCTTCGGGCGGCTGGCACAAATACACCGTCATCCGCGCCGCCATGCGGATGCTGTCACCGGCCGTCCTGGTCACCGACGAGGCGATCGCAAGCCGCCTGTGCGGAGAAAAGTGACCTCCGCCCGCTCACTTGCCGGCCGGGCATCGTGGCGGCGGGTCCGCGGCCGCCGCGTCTGCACTGCCCCCGACCCTCATCCAGCTGAAACCGGAGCCGCCGGGTGACGATCGCCCGCTGCGGCGCGTCGGGTGAAATCGCTCCTTGCGATGCGGCATCGGCCGCGACCACCACGTCGACCAGAGCCGGGACGGCGCTGATCGCTCCCGTTGGGCGATCCGAAGAGGCTCTTGCGGCAGTGACATCCGGCGTGCCCGATCTCTCTCGGATTCTGCCCCCGGAATGCAATCCGCGCGGGGCCGTTTGACCCCGCGCGGCGAATTCGCTTGTCGTCGTGTTCAGCGTCCGGGCTTTTTCCCGAAGGCAACTGCAAGCACGATGATTGCACCGGCGACCATCATCTGTTCGCTGACATCGAGGCCCATGATGATCAGGCCGTTGTTGATGGTGCCGATCAGCAGCGCGCCGACGAAGGTGCCGACGATCGTGCCCTTGCCACCGAAGAGGTTGGTGCCGCCCAGGATCACCGCCGCGATGGCGGCAAGCTCTGCGCCCTCGCCGAAATTGTAGCGTGCGGTGCCCATCATGCCGGTCCACAGCATGCCCGCAAGCGCAGCGCCCATGCCAGTGATGATGAAGCAGATCACCTTGGTCCGCCGGGTGTTGATGCCGGAGTAACGCGCTGCTTCACGGTTGCCGCCGGTCGCCAGGACCTGCCGGCCGAAGGGCGTGTAGCGCAGCACGAAGTGTCCGATCGCAGCGACCAGAAGCGCCCAGAGGAAAAGCGTCGGAACCACCCCGATCGTGCCCGGGCCAAAGACCACGTCAAAGGTTTCGTTCCGCACAGGAACGGGATTGGTGTAGGTCACCCGCATGTCGACGCCGCGAATGAGCTGCATCATGCCCAGCGTGACAAGGAACGAGGGGATCGAGATCACCGTGACGAAGAAGCCGTTGATCAGACCCACGGCCAGGCCAGCGAGAAGACCCGCGGCCACACCGCCCAGAAAGCCGAGACCCGCCTGCATCGCCAGGGCCGAGCACAGGGCCGCAAGCGCCGCGGTGGACCCGACAGACAGGTCCAGCTCACCCGAGGAGATCACGAAGGTCATCGCGACCGAGATCACCGCGATCATCGCGGTGGTTCGTGCGATGTTGAACAGGTTGGTCACCGTCAGGAAGCCCTTGTCGCCGATGGTGAACGCGAAGAAGACCAGGACGGCGGCAAAGCAGATATAGACGATGTTTTCGCGCCAGGAGATGTTGAACGCTGGCAGCCCGCCGGGGACAACCTTGTTTTCAGCCTTGGACAGCATGGTGGAGCACCTCCTCAGAATCGACGGCCTGCCGCGGCATTTCCCGGATCAGGCGCCCGTCATGGATGATCAGAAGCCGGTCGCTTACCGCGAGCAGCTCTTCGAATTCCGACGAGATGACCAGAACCGCGGTCCCCGCGTCGGCGGCCTGCCGGATCGTATCGACGAGATCGGCCTTGGCGCCGATGTCGACGCCGATGGTCGGCTCGTCCAGGATCAGAAGCTTCGGAGCGCGCTCGAGCCATTTTGCGAGCACGATCTTCTGTTGGTTGCCGCCGGACAGGAAGCGGACGATCTGACCGGGTCCCTCGGCGCGGATCTTGAGCCCGCCGATATGCTTCCTCGTGGCTTTCCGGGCCGCGGAGTCGCGGATCACTCCCCTGCGGCTGAACGCTTCCAGGCTGGGCAGGATCACGTTGTCCTTGATGGCGTGATCAAGAACGAGGCCCTGCGTGCGTCGGTCCTCCGGCACAAAGGCGGCACCCGCCGCGATCGCCTCCCTGGTGTCGCGCACGGTGCGGCCACCGATCCGCACCTCGCCCGCATCCGCGCGCCGCAGGCCGAAAATGGACTCGACGATTTCTGTCCGCCCCGCGCCGGTCAGACCGGCCAGACCCACGATCTCACCGGGCCGGACATCAAAGCTGACATCATGGACCAGATCGCGCACGGACAGGTTCCGCACCGTCAGCACAGGCTGTGCCGCCGCGTCGATTCCGCGCTCGATCCAGTGCATGGACGAACTGTTGTCGTCGCCCAGCATCGCCCGGATCAGCTGTTCCATCGACACGTCGCCGGCCTCGGCCGTCAGAACGTCGCGACCGTCGCGCATCGCGGTGATCCGATCGCAGATGCGAAAGATCTCGGACATGCGGTGTGAGATGTAGACGATGGAAATGCCGTTCGATTTCAGCTTGCGGACCAGGGTGAACAGGCGCTCGGCCTCTTCCTCGGACAGCGATGCTGTCGGCTCGTCCATCACGATGATCCGGGCGTTCTTCGACAGGGCCTTGGCGATCTCGGTGATCTGCTTTGCACCGACACTCAGATTTTCCACCCGTTCGCGCGGGTCGATCCGTTCACCCAGTTCGCTCAGGATCTCTCTCGCTTTGGCCACCATGTCCTTGTCGCGGATCATTCCGCCGCGCAGGGATTTGGGCTCATGACCGAGAAAGATGTTCTGGGCCACCGTCAGCGTCGGCACCAGGCTGAATTCCTGGTAGATCATCGAGATCCCGGCAAGTTCGGCCTCGCGGGGAGTTGCAAAGCTGACCTCTGTTCCGGCGACCTCGACGGTGCCCGCGTCACGGGCATGTACGCCGGCGAGGATCTTCATCAGCGTCGATTTTCCGGCACCGTTCTCGCCCATCAGGGCGTGACATTCCCCGCGGCGGAGCGTGAAGCTGGCGCCCTTGAGAACCGGAACGCCGTTGAACGACTTGTCGATGTTGCGCATCACCAGTGCGTCGGTCGTCATGGCTGATCCTCCCGAACATCGTCTCAGCATGGGTAGGGCCGGGCGCAACACCGCGTCGCGCCCGGCAGCTTTGCTCAGTTGCTTTGCAGGTCCTTCGACATCACCGCCGGAAGCGGGATGCGATAGATCTTCTCGTAGGCTTCGGCCAGGTTGTCGCGGCTCACCCGCACCGGCGGCACCGAGATGTAGGACGGCAGGCTCTCACCGATCAGCGCCAGCGCACCTGCCTTCGCTTCGGTCGCCCCTTGCGTGTAGGGCTGCTGCGTCGAGATGCCGGCGATGTAACCATTCGCGGCCATGTCGGCAGCGACGATCTGGTCGAAGTTCTCGTTGACGATCTTGAAGTCTGCCGGACGCTTTCCGTTGATCCGCGCTGCGGTTGCGGCACCCATGGCGGGGATGGACCACGAGCCGTAGACACCCTTCAGCGTCGGGTAGCGGGCGAGCAGCGCCTGCGCGACTTCCTGGCCCTTGTTCGGGTTGTCGTGTCCGGCGGCCGCGATGAGATCGAGATCGGGATACTTCGCCATCAGGCGCGCGATGAAGCCGATGTAGCGCAGGTTGGTCACGTGGAAGTCGTTGGCGTAGTACATCGCCGCCACATCGCCCTCACCGCCGACGGCGTCGTTGAGAAGATCGGCGAGATACATGCCCAACGCGAGGTTGTCGGACGAGATCACCGACACGTAGTTCTCGCCGGGTTGCATTCCGTCGGCGGCCTGGTCGATGAAGACGATCTTGGAACCCGCGTCGGCCAGACGCTTGTAGGCCGAGGCCGTCGTGGCGGTGTTCAGGGGGATCGAAACAACGAGGTCCGGCTTCAGAACCGAGATTGCGTCCAGGTCGGAGATCTGCCGCGCATCTTCCCAGTTGGCGTTGGTTTCGGCAACCACTTCGATGCCGAGATCCGCAAAGGTCTCTTTCAAGCCCAGAAGCTGCTGGGACGCCCAGTCATCGCCCAGCCAGCCAAGAGAGATCGCCGCGGTGAAGTTGCCCGCCCGGATCTTTTCCTTCTGCTCTTCGGTGATCTCGATCTCGCTGTAGAGCACGCCATCTTCGCCGCGGGGCCCGAGGCTGACGACGGTCTGCGAAAGGTCGTCGATCTTGGCGAGTTCGAGCGTGCGCTCGGTCGGCGCCTCGTACCAAAGCGGATGGCGCACATCACCGATGTCCGCGGCGGCGGGGGCAATGCCGCTCAAAAAAAGCACGGCGCCTGCCGCGGTCGATTTCAGAAAGGTTCGCTTGTTCATCATGGTAGGAGTCTCACTTCCTTGCTTGCAGTGTGGGGCCGGTCGTCCGGCCTGTGACAGGCGCAGGAACGCGCCCGGGTTCGGTCAACGACCGAGCATGAAATCCTTGAGCATCGCGGCGAGGCGGTCCTCTGCTTCGAGCGCGAGGCTGTGACCGCATTCCTCGAAGACCGCGGCCTTTTCGACCCCCTGTGACAGCCGCGCCATCTGCTCTTCGACCAAGGGGCCGAAGAATTCCGGGGCGCCAACCGTCATGATCGGCAGCGTCAGCTTTTCCTTGCGCAGTTCGCGAACGATCTCGGCGTTCTTGAAGGCCGCGCGATAGGTTTCCAGCGTGCCGCGCAGACCGCCCGGTGCCTTCAGGCAGGACACCCACTCATTCAGGGCTTCCGCGGTGATCGCGTTGGGGTTCCAGGTCTCGGCCTTGATCCAGAACTCCCAGAACTCCCGCTCCTTGCCGGAAATCAGCATTTCGGGCAGGTGGGGGATCCAGAAGAAGGGGATGTGCCAGACCCAGACACCGCTCTGACGGAACTGCGCGGTGATGTTGTCCGGGGTAAAGAAGGAGGCTTCTTCGAGACCCTCGCTTGACAGCAGCATCTCGCAGAAGGACAGCGTCTTGACCCGCGCACGTTCTGTCGCGGCCAGGACGTAGGCGAACTCCGCTCCGCGATCCTCGCCATGCAGATGGAAAGTTTCGTGACCGAGATAGGTCATCAACTCGGCCAGGTCCTGGGCGTTCGTGCGGCTGTCATATCCGTCACTGACCGGCGGCTTGTCCGTGTAGCCGAAGCCACGCAGGTCCGGGGCGACCACGGTGAAATGCTCGGTCAGCAGCGGAAAGAGCTTGTGCCAGTAATAATTCGTCTTGGGCGTACCGTGCACAAGCAGCAGCGGCTCTCCCTGCCCGGCGGTCACGTAGTGCATCCGGATGCCGTTCACGCGGGCCCGTCCGTGTTTCACGGGTGCGCCGGTGTGGTCGAAGATTTCTGCCATTCCCCTCGTCCTTTCCGTCAATCTGCGCGCCGTCGAGGCGCGAAACTGGAGGTTTCAGTGGATCGAGGTCTTGCCCTGGCGGCTGCGCCGACCGTTTCTGGCCGATTGGCTGTCAGTGTTGCCCCTCACTCCCTGTCTGTACTTATGTTCTATAGTAGAACAAATGTCAAAATGGAATTGTTCGTGTAACGCGAGGGCGGGACGTGGCTGTCCGCATGCTTCCAGCCGGATGATGTGGCGGTGGTGCCTCCTAAATATATATTTTTTATCAGAATTCTGATCGCTCATCGGCGGGCGCGAGAGTGACATCTGTCCTCGCGTCGGTCCGAAATGACCGAACGTTTTTTGAATTCAAAGACGTTCTGTTCTGCCTGTCGTGCGGAAAACCCGGGTTCTTCCGTCCTCGACCGCAACGCAAAAGTCCGAAAGCGCAACCTTGGGCGACGACTCACCCCCGGAACCCAATCGCGCTCATGGCCACGGTCGCGAAGGTCTGGCGGTGCGCGTGCGCGCTCCGCTTGAACCGTTGCGACCTTGTCAGGTGTCCGCTGGTGGCCTTGGGCGGGGGAGGGAGACCCATTTCCGGCTCAACCCGCGGAGCGGGGCAAGGATCTCATGGTGATGCTGGATGTTGGGGAGATCGAAACTGCGGCCGTTCTTGGTCATCGGCGTGTATGAAGTCCTCTTGCACGTTCTTCCACCCGAGGGTCAGTAACTCCGGCCTCCGAAAGCCGGTGGACAGCGCCATCTCGCGGAATACCCGGTGAATCGGGTTGTACAGGCCGTCGCCCTCGTTCCGCCATTTGCGGAGGTCTTTGATGACGGTCCCGTTCGGCTGTTCTTCGAACCACTCGATGGCCATGGTCGTGCACTCGGGCAGGTCATAGGTGCGTCGGGCGTGGTTCCAGATCGACCGGACCATTCTCAAAGTTCGATTGGCGCTGACCGGGTGGACGGCCAGTTCCCGATGCCGCCGGACGACCATGGCTTTGGTGATCTCGTCCAACGGCAGCTTCAGCCAGTCCTTCTGGTGCAGGTCAAGGGGGCCTTGACGGTGTCCATGTCGGACTGGCTGCGCAGCTTGGGTCGGGCGGGGTAGACCTTCATGGCGGCCAGAAGGGTAGGGGCCCCGGTCTGGATCGTCTTGCCAGCGCCTCGCCCCATTTCCAGTGCCAGCCCGAGAGCGGTCTGCCGGGCGGCCTGCGCGGAAATGATCGGGAAGCGGCCAATCAGGACCCGCTTTGTTTGACCACCGACATCCTTCTGAAAGCACCAGGTTTTCGAGCGTTTGCCGACGAAGAGGACCAGTCCCTTCACCTCGCTATCTCAGTGCTTGTCGGTGCTGGATTTCGTCTGTGGACCTTTGCGGGCGAAGGTCTGTCTGAGCATTGGCGTTTTGTCGGTTTTTTTCGGAAACAGCGTGATGGTCAGCGCAAGCCTATGCGGCTCAGAACAGGACATTCTCAAATGAGATGAGATGTGTCGCAGCCCAGTGCGGTCCGGTGCCACTCAAAGCGGTTCCTTGGAAGCCAAGGGTCTTGCCAATACTCAACGCCCGCTCGGCGGGGTTCGTGGTATGCTATACGCGGATCCGGGGCGAGATTGGCACCGCAACGAAGGAGGAGCGCAGCATGGCCAAACCGCAGGCTGTCATCATCGGCGCCGGAGAGGGGCTGTCGGCCGCCGTGGCGCGGGAACTGGCGCGGGACCACGCGCTGACGCTGGCCGCCCGCAGCGGGGACCGGATGCGCGCCGTGGCCAAGGAGACCGGCGCCCGCACGGTCCTGCTGGACGCCACGGACGAGGACGCGGTCGCGCGCCTGTTCGACAGCTTGCCGGAGGCGCCGCGCGTCGTGGTCTTCAACCCCTCGGCGCGGGTCCGGGGGCCGGTGGCAGAGTTGGCGGCGGACGAGGTGCGCAAGGCGGTGGAGGTCACCGCCATCGGCGCCTTTCTCTGCGGCAAGCACGCGGCGCGGCGCATGCTGGAGGCGGAGCCGGTGGACGGTGTGCGCGGCACGATCCTGTTCACCGGCGCCTCGGCCGGGGTGAAGGGCTTTCCGCTCTCGGCCCCCTTTGCCATGGGCAAGTTCGCGCAGCGCGGCCTGGCCGAAAGCATGGCGCGCGAGCTGCACCCGCAGGGCATCCACGTCGCCTGGATCAACATCGACGGGGCGATCCTGAACCCGGGGCGGGCCGAGCCGGCGGACAATCCGCGTTCGATGCTGCGCCCGGAGGCCATCGCGCGCACCTACCGCCACCTGATCGAACAGGACCCCAGCGCCTGGACCAACGAGGTGGCCGTGCGGCCCTGGGTCGAACGGTTCTGAGGGTGGGCGCCGCTCAGCGCCCCTCGCCGGACATGTTGCGGCGCGAGGCCAGCAGGATCTCATTGCGCAGCCAGGCATGGGCGCGGTCGCGTTCAAAGCGGCGGTGCCAGATCAATCGGTTGGCGATGGGCGAAACCTCCAGCGGGACCGGCACGGCGGCGATCTCGTAGCGCGAGGCGAGGTATTCCGCCGCGCGGTGGGTGAAGACGCCCACCAGGTCCGAGCGTTCCAGCAGTTCGGGCACGATGGTAAAGCTCATCAGCGTCGCGCCGATGGCACGCTGCCGCCCGTGGCGGTCGAGGATCGCGTCAAAGGCGGCGCGGCGGTCGCCGGTCGAACTGACCACCAGGTGCGCATAGCCCAGGATCTTGTCCAGCGACGGCGGGGACTCGTCCAGCAGCGGGTGATCCTTGCGGCACAGGCAGACAAAGCGGTCCTCGTAGGCCAGCATGCTGGCAATGTGTGGCGGGGTCTTGTCGAACCAGCCGACGGCCAGGTCGATCTCGCCGCTTTCGATCAGGCGCAGGGCATAGTCGCGGTCGGTGGTGCGCAGGTTCAGCACGATGCCGGGCGCCTTTCGGCCCACGGATTCGAGCAGCGGCAGGATGATCGGGATGCTGAGGCGGTCGGGCGCACCGATGCGGAACTGTTCCTCGGCGGTGGCCGGGTCAAACGCGCCGGTGGGCGTGGCGCAGGCGGTTGCGTCCTCGACGATGCGCGCCACCAGCGGGGCCAGCTGTTCGGCGCGCGGGGTCGGCGTCAGCCCGTCGGGGGTGCGCACCAGCAGCGGATCGCCCAGCGTGTCGCGCAGCCGTTTCAGCGCGTTCGAGATCGCCGACTGGGTGCGGCCCAGCCGTTCGCCGGTGCGGGTCACGCTGCGTTCCTCCAGCAGGACATGCAGGACGTGCAGCAGGTTCAGGTCGATGTTCAGGGTCATCGCGGCGGGCCTTCATCATTTGTAATGATGCTTTGCAACACGAGTATCCATTTCACAAATGGAACCCGATCCGCAACAGTGGTGGCGGGAGGAAAGGGGAGGAGAGCGCATGCCGCAAGGCGCGACACAGGGCAGTCCGGGGGGCGGGATCACGCAGCCGGACGCGGACTACATGCCGTTTCATCCCGCACCGTCGCGGCCGGGTTTCGTGCCGCCACCGGGCGCCGTCGATGCGCATTGCCATGTCTTCGGCCCGGCTGCCGTGTTTCCCTTTGCGTCGACGCGGAAATACACGCCGGTCGATGCCACGGCGGGGCAACTGTTCGCGCTGCGCGACCACCTGGGGTTCAGCCGCAACGTGATCGTGCAGGCCACCTGCCACGGCAGCGACAACAGCGCCATGCTGGACGCCATCGCCCGCTCGGGCGGGCGCGCGCGCGGGGTGGCCGTGGTCGATGCCGAGATCAGCGATGGCGAGCTTGCCACGCTGCACGCGGGCGGCGTGCGCGGCGTGCGCTTTAACTTTCTCAAGCGTCTGGTCGGCAACGCGCCCAAGGACCGCTATGTCCGCGTGGCCGAGCGGATCGCCGCGCTGGGTTGGCACATCGTCGTCTATTTCGAATCGGCCGAGCTAGAGGACCTCGCGCCCTTCATCACGGCGCTGCCGGGCACCATCGTCATCGACCACATGGGCCGGCCGGAGCTGGCCAATGGCCCGGATGATCCCGGCTTTGCGCGGGTGCGGACACTGATGGACACCAGCGAGCGGTTCTGGATCAAGGTGTCCTGCCCGGAGCGGCTGACCGTTGCCGGGCCGCCCTATGACGACGTGGTGCCCTTTGCCCGCCTGCTGGTGGCGGATTACCCCGACCGCGTGCTCTGGGGCACGGACTGGCCGCATCCCAACATGACCAGCCACATGCCGGACGATGGCGCGCTGGTCGACATGATCCCGCGCATCGCGCCGGACACGGACGCACAGTACCGTCTGCTGGTCGACAACCCGATGCGCCTCTACTGGCCCGAGGAACGGGCATGACCACCCCAAGCGAAGCGCCCTGGGTCCGCTGGACCATTGCCTGCCTCGCCTCGGTGATGTGCGTCGCCTGCATCCTGTGGAACGTCGAGGCGCACACCCGTTTGGGCTTTGCCCTGCTGCGCCAGCAGTACCTGGCGCTGCAACTGGGCCTGGCGCTGGCCATCGTCTACCTGCGTTTCGGCATCGACGGGAAAAAGGCGGCGCTGGGGATCCTGGGCATCGGCGCGGCGGCGGTCTGCCTTGGCACGCTGCTCTACGCCGCGGCGGATTTCGTCTGGCTGCTCAAGGAACAGTTCTACCGCCCCTGGCAGATCACCCTGATCGGCACGGTGGTCGTGCTGGCGGTGATGGAGGGCGTGCGGCGGCGCGCGGGCCTGATGCTGTTCGGCATCGTCGCGGCGTTCCTGGTCTATGCGCTGTTCGCGGACAGGGTCGGCGGGCGGCTGATCGGCAAGGCGCTGTCGCCGCAGCGGTTGGTGGATTACGTCGGCTTCGACAGCTCGGCGGTGTTCTCCTCGCCGCTGGCGGTGGGCACCATCGTGGTGCTGCTGTTCGTCTTTTTCGGCCAGTTGCTGTTTGCCGCCGGGGGCGGGGCCTTTTTCACCGATCTCGCCATGGCGGCCACGGGGCGGGCGCGCGGCGGATCGGCCAAGATCGCGGTGGTCGGCTCGGCGCTGTTCGGCTCGATCTCCGGCTCGGCGGTGTCGAACGTGGCGACGACCGGGGTGATCACCATCCCGCTGATGCAGCGCGGCGGCTACTCCAGGGAAAACGCCGGCGCGATCGAGGCGGTCGCCTCCACCGGCGGGCAGCTGACCCCGCCGATCATGGGGGCCGCGGCCTTCCTGATGGCCGAGTTCCTGGAGATTCCCTATGCGGCCGTCGCGGGGGCGGCGCTGGTCCCGGCGATCCTCTATTACCTCGGCGTCTTTCTCCAGGTCGACCTGATCGCCGCGCGCGACGGCATCGCGGCACCCGACGAGAACGCCAAGACCGTGCGCGACGTGCTGAAGGCCGGCTGGCACTTCCTGATCCCCTTTGGCGTGCTGCTCTACGCGCTCTTCTGGATGCGGCTGGACCCGGAGGATTCGGCGCTGCTGGCGTCGCTGGCCATCGTCGCGGCGGGCTGGCTGCGCGGGTATGATGGCAACCGCCTGACGCTGCGCACCTTGGGCCGGGTCTTTGTCGACACCGGCGTGTCGATGGTCGATCTGATCCTGGTTCTGGCGGCAGCGGGCTTTGTCATCGGCGTTCTGAACGTCACCGGCCTGGGCTTTGCGCTGACGCTGGTGCTGGTTGACGCGGTGGGGCAGAGCCTCGTGCTGCTGCTGATGATGTCGGCGGCGATCTGCGTGGTGCTGGGGATGGGGATGCCCACCTCGGGGGTCTACGTGCTGTTGGCCTCGCTGGTGGCACCCTCGCTGGTCGAGGCCGGGGTGCAGCCGATCGCGGCGCACCTATTCATCCTGTATTTTGGCATGATGTCGATGATCACGCCGCCGGTGGCGCTGGCGGCCTTTGCCGCGGCGACGATCTCGGGCGCGGGGGCTTTGACCACAGGTCTTGCGGCGATGCGGGTCGGCTGGGCCGCCTTCATCCTGCCCTTTGCCTTTGTCGCCACGCCGGCGCTGCTGTTGCAGGGCACCTGGCCGCAGATCGTAGGCGCCGGCCTGCTGACGGCGCTGGGCATCGGTGCGGTGACGGTGGCGATCACCGGCTACTGGGGCGGACGGCTGGGCCTGCTGCTGCGCGGGCTGTTCCTGGCGCTGGGCGCGCTGACGCTGCCGCTGGGCTTTGTCGAGGTCGCGATGTCGCTGCACGCCGTCGCGGCCGCGGGCATCGTGGCGCTGGCCGGGTTCCGGCTGCTGCGCCCGGCGCAGACCATGGATAACACACTGTCACCAAACGGGAGGATGGACTGATGAACACCAGGATTTTCGCGCTGGCAGGCGCGTTTGCCGTCGGGCTGGGGGCCGCCGCTTCGGCGCAGGTCGTGTCGATGGCGACGGGCGCGCAAGGCTCGCTCGCCTATAACTCGGGTCAGGCGGTGGCCGTCGTGGCCAACGACAACGGCATCACCGTGCGGACGCAGCCGCTGGTAGGCTACATGCCGCTGCTGCAATCGGGCGAGGTCGATTTCGGCTATGCCAACGGGGCCGAGGCGGCCTTTGCCTACGGCGGCAGCGGCAACTTTGACCGCGCGCATCCGGGCATCCGCCTCGTCGGCGAGATGTTCAAGCTGACCACCGGCATCATGGCGCCCTGCGACCTGGGCCTGAAATCCGTCGCGGACCTGACCGGCAGGGCGGGCGAGCTGCGGATCGCGTCCGAGTATATCTCGTCCACGATCATCCCCTATTACATCGAAGGGTCGCTGGCGACCGTGGGCCTGAGTTCGGACGATTTCCAGCAGGTGCCGGTTTCCAGCTTTGTCGACGGCATCAACGCGCTGGGCGACGGGCTGGTCGACATCGCGCTGGTCAGCCTGAACGCAGGCGCCGGACAGGAGGCGGCGGTCAAGCTCAAGGACCGCGGCGGGCTGTGCTACATCTCGGTGCCCACCGGCGACGCGGCGACCGCCGCGCTGCAAGAGGTGCTGCCCTCGGGCAAGATCGTCTCGCTGGGCCAGAACGACGGCGTGAACGGCTTGCAGACCTGGGAGGCGGCGCTGGTGTCCGTGCCATGGATGCTGCTGACCAACGAGTCCGTCGATGACGATCTAGTCTACACCCTGACCAAGGTCATCCACCAGAACAAGGACGCGCTGGGCAATGCATTCGGCGGGTTCAAGCGGGCGGATTTCGACGCCATGGCGCCCGCCAACGCGACGCCCTACCACCCGGGCGCGGTGCGCTACTTCGAAGAGGTCGGCGTGCCGGTCAACCAGTAGGCCCTTTTGCGCCGTGCGGCCTGTCTGCGCGGCGCTCTCGTATGACAAAGGACTAGCCGAGACATGTTCACCAGGCTCACGGCCGCGGACGGCCATGACTTTGACTGCTGGATCGCACCTGCGCAGGGCACCCGGCGCGGCGGGGTTGTCATCCTGCAGGAGATCTTTGGCGTCACCGACCAGCTCAAGGGCGTGGCGGAGAGATACGCCAGGGCCGGCTACGAGGTGGCGATCCCCGCGCTGTTCGACCGGCAGGCACGCGGGCAGGTGATCCCCTTTGCCGAGGCGCCGCGCGGGCGTGACCTGATGCTGACCTCGGACCTCGACCAGGTGATGATGGATGTGGACGCCGCCGTGCAGGCGCTCAAGGCGCATGGCGGCAAGGTCGGGGTGATCGGCTTTTGCTGGGGCGGCGGGCTGGCGCTGCGGGCGGCGCAGGTGCTGGACGTGGCGGCGGCGGTGCCGTTCTACGGCACGCGCCTGCCCAGCTACCAGATCGCCCCGTTGAAGGCCCCGGTCATGGGCCACTGGGGTGCCGATGACAGCCATGTGCCGCCCGAGATGCTGGCGGCTGCCTGCGCCTACTTCCCGCAGATGGAGGCCCATGTCTACGAAGGTGCGGGCCATGCCTTTGCCAACGACGCCCGCCCCAACGACTACAGGGCCGAGGCCGCCGAGACGGCGCATGCGCGCACGCTGGAGTTCTTCGCGCGCCACGTCGGCTGAGGCGGCTGTCCTGACAGGATCGCTTGGACCGGCGAGGGACAGGCGATAGGCTTCTCGCGTGGGCCGCCACCCCGGCGGCCCGAACGGAGAGCTTCCCCGCTGATGGCGCGCGTGCTGATCCTGTCCAGCTGGGTGGCCCACGGTCACGTGGGCCTGTCGGCTGCCGCGCCCGCCTTGCAGGCGCTGGGCCACACGGTGACGCAATTGCCCACGGTGATCCTGTCCAACCACCCCGGCTGGCCACATGTCTCGGGCGCACGCGTGCCGCCCGAGCAGTTGCGCGGCATGATCGAGGCGCTGGCGGTGAACGGATGGCTTGCGGCGCAGGACACGCTGCTGACCGGCTACCTGCCCAGTGCTGCCCATGTCGCGCTGGCCTGCGACCTGGCCGACCGGATGGCAGGGCAGGCCCGCATCGTGGTCGACCCGGTATTGGGCGATGCGCCCAAGGGCCTGTACCTGGACCTCGCCGC
This sequence comes from Antarctobacter aquimaris, assembly GCF_900184945.1. Classification (GTDB taxonomy): domain Bacteria; phylum Pseudomonadota; class Alphaproteobacteria; order Rhodobacterales; family Rhodobacteraceae; genus Maliponia; species Maliponia aquimaris. The sequence goes on from NZ_FXYF01000003.1 coordinate 189,738, forward strand.
GGCCGAGGCCCTGCGCACCGAACTGGTGCCGCGGGCCGATGTGCTGACGCCGAACCTCTGGGAACTGGGCTGGCTGACAGGGCATGATGTGACCACGGAGGCCGGAGCGGTGGCGGCGGCGCGGTCGTTGAAGCGGCCGGAGGTGCTGGTCACCTCACCCCCCTTCAGCCCGGACAGCACGGGGGTCCTGCGGGTGACGAATGACGCGACACAGCGCTACATCGTCCCCCGCCACGACGGCGTCCCGCATGGCGTGGGCGATGTGTTTTCCGCCCTCATCGCGGGCGGGCTGGACGTGGCGACGGCGCTGGGCCATCTGTCGACCCTGATCGGCGAGAGCCTGCACGCCCCGCACCTGCGCATCGCCGAAAGCGCGCCGCTCTGGACCCTTGCCACGCCGATTCAACAGGAGACCTGAGCCATGGCTTTCGATTTCATCCTGATGCTGACCGCCAACGACCGCACCATCCCCGACGCCCGCGCGCGGCTGGACGAGGCGCTGGAAGGTGGCGTGCGGCACATCGGCTTCAAGGACGTGGGCCTGCCCATGTCCGAGCTCAAGGCGCTGGCCGCCGCGATCCGCAGTGCCGGGGGGCGGTCCTACCTGGAGGTCGTCAGCCTGGACGCGGACAGCGAGATGGCCTCGGCCCGCGCCGCCGTGGAAATCGACGTGGACTGCCTGCTGGGCGGCACCCGGGCGAAAGAGGTGACCGAGATCACGCGCCACCACCCGGTGCGCTACTACCCCTTTCCGGGCCGCATCACCGGGCATCCCAGCGTGCTGGAGGGACCGGCGTCGGACATCGTCGCCTCGGCCCGCAGCCTTGCGGATTTCGAGCATGTGCATGGGCTGGACCTGCTGGCCTACCGGTTTGACGGCGATGTGCCGGGGCTGATGGCGCAGGTCTGCGCGGCGGTGGGCAAGCCGGTGATCATGGCCGGCAGCATCGACAGCGAGGCGCGCGTGACCACCTGCGCCGAGGCGGGGGCAGCGGGCTTTACCGTGGGCACGGCGGCGCTGGCCGGGGCCTTTCCGGCGGAGAGCGCGGGCTTTGCCGGGCAGGTGCGCTCGATCCTGGCGATCACGGCGCGGGCACGGGCGCTGTCCCCGGCACCCCGGCGGTTGGCGCTGGTGGCGCATGACACGCGCAAGGCGCAGCTGCGCGCCTGGGTCTCGCGCCACCAGGCGGCGCTGGAAGGGCACCGGCTGATCTGCACCGGTGGCACCGGCCGGATGCTGGCCGAACAGCACCCCGGCCTGTCCATCCGTCGCCTGCAACGCGGCGACCGGGGCGGCGACCAGCAGCTTGGCGCGCTGATCGCCACCGGCGAGCTGGACGCGGTGATCTTCTTCGCCGATCCCACGGTGCCGCATGGCGGCGACGTCGACCTTCAGGCGCTGACCCGGCTGGCGATGCTGCACGACACGCCGCTGGCGCTCAGCACCTCGGCGGCGGACATGCTGGCGGCGGCGCTGCTGACCCGCCGCCGGGCGGGCTGATATCTAGGCTTGTCCCCGCGCGCGGTTCTGGGGCACACCGGGGCGCACATGGACGGAGGGACGCATGGTCACGGTCAAGGAACAGTACGAGAGTTATCCCTACCCCGAGCGTGACCCGGCGGACGAAGCCAAGCGCCTGATCACCGGTTCGCCCTCGCACCCGTTCGAGATCGACCATTACCTGTTCGAGGGCAGCCGCGACTGGTCGCAAACCCTGCGGGTGCTGGTGGCGGGCGGCGGCACCGGCGACGCGCTGATCCAGATCGCGCAGCTGATGACCTCGGCCGGGGCGCCTGCCGAGATCACCTACCTGGACCTGTCGACCGCCTCGCGCGAGATCGCCGAGGCGCGGGCCAGGGTGCGCGGGCTGACCAACATCACCTTTGTCACCGGCAGCCTGCTGGACGCGGCGCAATACGGCCCGTTCGACTACATCGACTGCTGCGGCGTGCTGCACCACCTGCCGGACCCGGCGGCGGGCTTTGCCGCGCTGCGGGCGGCGCTGGCGCCGGGCGGCGGCATGGGCTTCATGGTCTACGCGCCCTACGGGCGGTCGGGCATCTATCCCTTGCAGGAGGCATTCGGCGCGCTGTTCGAGGGCATGGCCCCGCAGGCGCGGCTGGCCAAGGCGAAAAAGCTGGTCGCCGGGCTGCACAAGGGCCACCCCTTTGCCGCCAACATCAACGTCAACGACCACCGCACCGGCGACGCGGGTTTCTATGACCTGTTGCTGCACGGGCAGGACACGCCGTATGACATCCCCCGCCTGATGGACACGCTGGCGCAGACCGGGTGGAAGGTGCAGGGCCTGCTGCCGATGGGCCTCTATGACCTGGCGCGGATCACCGACCGGCCCAAGGGCATGGACGACGCGACCGCCATGGCGCTGGCCGAAAAGCTGCGCGGCACGATGAAAAAGCACGCCGGCTACCTCGTGCCCGCCGACGAGACGCGCAAGGTGGCGACCGGATCGAAACTCAGCCTCGTGCCGCGCTCGCCCACCAGCGACATGCGCAAGCCGGCGCAGGCGGTGGCGCAGGGCAAGCCGCTGCCGATCACGCTGAAGGAGGCGGATGTTCAGCTGCGCATCCCGCGCGACTGCGCGCCGCTGATGGCGGCGATCGACAACCGCCGCACCCTCGCCCAGATCCGCGAAGTGACCCGCATGGATCCGCTGCGCTTTGGCGACCTCTGGGGCAAGCTGGAGCGCGAGCTGACCGCCTGGGGGCTGCTGCACTACTCGCGCTTCGGGCTGTAACCGCGATGTGCGGGCGGTTTGCGATCACCTTGCCCAGCGATGCCATGGCGCAGCTGTTCGACGCGGTGCCCGGCAACGACCTGCCCGATGTGCCCAACTACAACGTCTGCCCGACAAACAACGTCCATGTCGTGATGAACGACGGCGCACGGCGGCTGACCGCGATGCGCTGGGGCTTCCTGCCGCACTGGTACAAGGCGCCGATCGGCGGGCCGCTGCTGATCAACGCGCGGGCCGAGACCATCGCCGAGAAACCCGCCTTCAAGGCCGCCTGCCGCGAAAGGCGCTGCCTGATCCCGGCCACCGGCTTTTATGAATGGACCAAGGACGAGGACGACAAGCGCCTGCCGTGGTACATTTTTCCGGCAGGTGAGGGGCCCATGGCCTTTGCCGGGGTCTGGCAGGACTGGGAGCGCGACGGGCAGGCGCTGCGGACCTGTGCCGTGGTGACCTGCGCCGCGAACCAGGCGATGTCGGCCATCCACCACCGGATGCCGGTGATCCTGGCCCGCGACGACTGGTCCAAGTGGCTGGGCGAGGACGGCCACGGTGCGGCGGCGCTGATGCGGGCCGCACCCGAGGACGCGCTGGCCTTTCACCGGGTCGATCCGCGCGTGAACTCGAACCGGGCCAAGGGGCCGGAGCTGATCGCGCCGATCTGAGCGCGGCTCACCCGCTCCGCCTGGCGATCTCCGGCCGGGTTTCCATCAACGCGATGTCCCGGATCAGGCCCGCCCTCGCGTTGCGGTCCGCCGTGTCGCGCAGGCATTCGCGCAGACGGGCCAGGTCGCGCGTCAGCGCCACCGCTTCGGGCACCGCGCCGCTGTCCCTGAGGATACGGGTGAACACCGCCCCGGCGGGATCGTCGCAGGGCGGAAGCGGCTTGCCCGCGCCTTCGAGATTGTCAAAGGCGCCGTCCTGTTCGGCGGCCTTGATGCGGGCGTTGATGAGGTCGATCAGCGGGTGGTCCATGTCCGCCAGATGCCACAACGCGGGGCGATTTCAAAGCGCGTGGTTCGGTCGCAAGGACAGGACGAAGAAACGCTGCGTCAGATACCGGATGCCGCAGCGTCCGATTCCCTTGCGCGGCGCGACAAAGGTTCCCAAACTGCTGCTCAACAATAAAGCGGGGAGGAGAGCCGCCCATGACCTACGCGGGATTGGACGACCGGAATGCAATCGAATCCGAAATGCCATGGGCCGACCGGGACATCCCGAAAACGCTCTGGGGGCAGTTGAGCCGAACGGCAGACAGGTTCCCGAACCGGCCGGCGGTCAGCTACCAGATGTTCTCGGGGCCGGGCGACAAGGCGGTCACCCTGACCTGGGGCGAGTTGCGCGACCAGACCGCGCAGGCGGCCAACCTGTTCCGCAGCCTCAAGGTCCAGGAAACGGACGTCATCGCCTACGTCCTGCCCAACTGCATCGAGACCATCACCACCCTGCTGGGCGGGGCCGTCGCGGGCATCGTCAATCCGATCAACCCGTTGCTGGAGGCCGAACAGATCTCGGCCATCCTGCGCGAGACGGACGCACGGGTCGTGGTCACGCTCAAGGCATTCCCCAAGACCGACCTGGCGCAGAAGATGTCCGAGGCGGTGCGCAATGCGCCGCGCGTGCACACGGTGCTCGAGGTCGACCTGAACCACTACCTGTCCTTCCCCAAGAACCTGATCGTGCCTTTCGTGCGGCCCAAGAACCCGGGCAATCACCACGCCGATGTCAGGAACTTCAACCGCGAAAGGGCGCACCAGCCGAAGACCCTGCAATTCGCCGACAGCAAGGACAACCGCGTCGCCGCCTATTTCCACACCGGCGGCACCACCGGCATGCCCAAGGTCGCGCAGCACACCTATGAGGGGATGCTGTATAACGGCTGGCTGGGCGACACGCTGCTGTTCTCGGAAACCGACAACGTCATGTGCCCCTTGCCGCTGTTCCATGTCTTTGCCTGCCACGTCATCCTGATGGCGGCGGTGTTCTCGGGCGCGCATGTGGTGTTCCCGACGCCGCAGGGCTATCGGGGGCAGGGCGTGATGGGCAACTTCTGGAAACTCTGCGAGCGGTGGAAGATCACCTTTGTCATCACCGTGCCCACGGCCGTTTCGGCGCTGATGCAGCGCAAGGTCGATGCCGACATCTCGTCGATCAAGACCGCCTTTTCCGGTTCCGCCCCGATGCCGCTGGAGCTGTTCAAGCGGTTCGAAAGCGCCTGCGGCGTGACCATCTGCGAAGGCTACGGACTGACCGAGGCGACCTGCCTTGTTTCGGTCAACCCGGTGGATGGCGAAAAGAAGGTCGGCTCGGTCGGCATCTCGTTTCCCTACACCGACATCAAGATCGTCAAGGCGACCAACGAAGGCCCGCTGGAATGCGCGGTGGACGAGATCGGCGAGATCTGCGTGTCGAACCCCGGCGTCTACCTGGGCAACACCTACACCGAGACGGACAAGAACACGGGCCTCTACCACTACGGCACCCACCTGCGCACCGGGGACCTGGGCCGGATCGACGCCGACGGCTACCTGTGGATCACCGGGCGGGCGAAGGACCTGATCATTCGCGGCGGCCACAACATCGACCCGGCCGAGATCGAGGAGGCGCTGCTGGCGCATCCCGCCGTGGCCTTTGCCGGCGCCATCGGCCAGCCCGACCCGCACGCCGGCGAGGTGCCCTGTGCCTTTGTCGAGCTGGTGGACGGCGCGGAGGTGACCGAGGAAGAACTGCTGGAGCACGCCCGCGTCCACATCCACGAACGCGCGGCCTATCCCAAGCACATGACCATCCTGCCCGAGCTGCCCAAGACCGCCGTCGGCAAGGTGTTCAAACCCGACCTGCGCAAGCAGGCGATCACCCGGGTCTACAACCATGCGCTGGAAAAGGCCGGCTGCGCGGCGCGCGTCGTCTCTGTGATCGACGACAAGAGCAAGGGGCTGGTGGCGCAACTGGCCCGCAACGGCGCGACCGAGGACGAGGTGACACAGGTCCTGGGCGTCTACACCCGGCCCTGGGCCTGGGCAAAGTGATCCGGGCGCGGCGGGCGCGACGGTCAACGCGCTTCGAAGCGCGTTGGAAAGGGCTTACTTAAGCCCTTTCCCCCGGGCCGATCCGTAGGCGCGCAAGGCCCTAGGCCGTGTGGGTGACGACCGGGTCGATCGGCGTCCTTGGAAAGCCCGCCGCCTGCTCCAGCCGCCGCGCCACCTGCAACAGACGGGCCTCGCCGCGCGGCGGGCCGATCAGTTGCAGCCCCACCGGCAGGCCGCGCGCATCCCGCCCCACGGGCAGCGACAGCGCGGGCAGGCCGCAGGTGGTGGCGAGGAAGGCAAAGCTGAGCCAGTCGATGTAATCGCGGCTGGCCACGCCGGCGACGCTGGGCGGATACTCGATCTCGACCGGGAGCGGCCCGATGCCGGAGATCGGGCAGGCCAGCACGTCGAACCGGGTCAGAAATCGCTGCATCGTCTCGTACAGGCGCGAGCGATTGCGCTGCGCGTCGGCGATCTGGTCCACGGTCAGTCGGCCGCCTTCGGCGATGTTCTGTTTCAGCGTCGCCTTGTAGGCGTCCGAAACCCGTTTGGGCGTGGCACGGAAGCCGGTCCACATGCCCAGGCCGCGGAAGGTGCGAAAGGTCTCGGACAGACCGGTAACGTCCGGCGTCTCCTCGGTCACGTCCACGTCCGGCGCCTGCATTCGGCGCAGCGCGTCGGCGAGGATCGCGGCCATCTCCGGCTCGACCGGGGCCAGCCCGCCCAGGTCCGGCGAAAAGGCGATGCGGATCGCCCCGGTGTCCGCCCGACAGGTCTCGAGAAACCCGGTTTCCGGGGCGGGAAAGGAGATCGGCGAGGATGCGTCCCATCCCGCCATGGCGTCGAGGAACAGCGCGCAGTCCTCGACCGTGCGGGCCATCGGCCCCTCGACCGAGAACAGGTTGAACCCGTCGTGCCCGTTGCCGCTGATGACCCGGCCCGGCGTGGGGCGCAGCCCGACAATGCCGCAAAAGCTGGCCGGGGTCCGCAGCGACCCGCCGACATCCGATCCGGTGCTGAGCCAGACCTCGCCCGCCGCCAGCCCCGCCGCCGCCCCGCCCGAGGAGCCGGCGGCGTTCATCCGCGTGTCCCAGGGGTTGCGGGTCATGCCGAAGACCGGGTTGAAGGTATTGGCCCCGGCGCCCATTTCGGGTGTGTTGGTCTTGCCGATGACGATGCCGCCCTGCGCCTCGAGCCGCAGCACCAGCGGGTCCGACGCCTCGGGGACAAAATCGGCCAGCGCGGGGCTGCCCCAGGTGGTGCGCACGCCCGCGACCGGGGTCAGATCCTTGACGCCGATGGGCAAGCCCGCCAGCGGGCTGGAGGCGTCCACCGCCTGCGATGCGGCGCGGGCTCGGTCGGCGCAGAGGGTCACCGTGGCGTTGATGGCGGGGCTGGTCTGGGCGATGCGGGCCAGGCTGGCGTCGATCAGCTCGGCCGGGCTGACCTGCCGCCGCCGCAGCAGATCGACCGCCGCGCAAGCGGTCAGACGGCAGAGATCGGGACCGCCAAAGGCGGGGTCAGCAGCCGCCATCGGGTTTTGCGCAGAACATGTCGTAGAGCAGGGCAATCACCCGGCTCGTGTTTTCGTTGGCCAGGCTGTAGTAGATCGTCTTGCCTTCGCGCCGGGTGGTGACCAGCCCCTCTTCGCGCAGGCGGGCCAGCATCTGGCTGACCGCGGCCTGGCGGATGGACAGCAACTCTTCCAACTCGCCCACGGATCTTTCGCCGTTGCCCAGGTGGCACAGGATCATCAGCCGTCCCTCGTGGGCCAGCGTCTTGAGGAACGCGGCGGCGTTCTGCGCATTGGTCGCCATCTCGGCCGGCGGCGGGGTGAACTTGCTGAGGTCTTCCATGGGACTCATTTTGTTTTGACAGCCAGTATAACGCCACCCACCCCGAAAGGCGAGATCATGATTCGACGGCCGGGGCACCCCCCTGGAACGCGTTGCCATCGGCGTAATTGCAGGGCGCGTCCTGCATTTGCAGGTGCAGACCCTCGCCGGTGAAGGGGTGCGCCCGGGCCAGCGCCTCGTCGACCTCGATGCCGAGGCCGGGGGTCTGCGGGGCAGTGACATGGCCGTTCTCGACCCGGATGCTGCCCTTGATCAGCGCGTCGTGGAACGGTGTCTCGATGGTTTCGGCGATCAGCACGTTGGGGATCGCGGCGGCCAGCTGGATGTTCGCGGCCCATTCGACCGGGCCGGCGTAGAGGTGCGGCGCCATCTCGGCGTTGAAGCTTTCGGCCATGGCGGCCAGCTTGCGCATCTCCCAGATGCCGCCGGCGCGGCCAAGTGCCGGTTGCAGGATCCTGGCGCCGCCGGTGCGCAGCAGCGGGGCGAATTCGGCGCGGGTGGTCAGCCGCTCGCCGGTGGCGATGGGGATGCGCACGGCGCGGGCGACCTCGGCGAATTCCAGCAGGTTGTCCGGCGGGATCGGCTCTTCGAACCAGAGCGGGCTGTAGGGTTCCAGCGCCTGGCCCAGCCGGATCGCGCCCGAGGTGGTGAACTGGCCGTGGGTGCCGAACAGCAGGTCCGCGCGGTCGCCCACCGCCTCGCGGATCAGCTGACAGAACCGCACCGACAGGGCGATGTCGCGCATGCCCGGCTGGTGCCCGCCGCGCATGGTGTAGGGGCCGGCCGGGTCGAACTTGACCGCCGTGTAGCCGCGCGCAACGCAATCGGCGGCGGATTCGGCGGCCATCTCGGGCGAGGTCCAGAACGGCCCGATCGGGTGGTGCGGCAGCGGGTAGAGGTAGGTGTAGGCGCGAACACGCTCGTTCATCAGTCCGCCGATCAGCGCCCAGACCGGCCGGTTGCGTGCCTTGCCCAGGATGTCCCAGCAGGCGATTTCCAGCCCGGAAAAGGCGCCCATGACGGTCAGGTCGGGGCGCTGGGTGAAGCCCGAGGAATAGGTGCGCCGGAACATGCGCTCGATGTTCTCGGGGTTTTCGCCTTCGAAATAGCGGGCAAAGACGTCCTCGATGACGGCGCGCATCGCCGTGGGGCCGATCGAGGAAGCATAACATTCGCCCCAGCCGGTGATGCCGTCCGCCGTTGTCAGCTTGACGAGGATCCAATAGCGCCCGCCCCAGCCGGGGGCCGGGGGGGCGGTGACGATGATGTCGAGGTCCTGGAGTTTCAATGCAGTCTCCTGATGGCGAGGGCGGTGGGGGGCGCTGCCCCCCGTCCCGGACGGGGTCCGGGACTCCCCCCGAGGTATTTGTCAAACCAAAGAAGATGGGGCGGGTGTCAGCCCTGGTCGAAGAGGATGACGTTTCGTTTCGCGCCGCCGGTCCTGGTGTCGGCGATGGCCTCGTTGATCCGGTCGAGCGTGAAGCGGCCCGAGACCAGTTCGTCCAGCATCAGGCGGCCCTGCCGGTAGAGGTCGGCCATCCAGGGGATGTCGCGGCGGATCACCACGTCGCCCATCTTGGACCCGATCATCTGCTGGCTCATGAAGGCGGGGATCACCGGTTCGTATTTCGCCGTCGCGCCGGTGGCGGGCATGCCGATCATCACCATCCGGCCACCATAGCCCAGGTACATCATGGCCTGTTCGTAGGCCGGGATCGCGCCGACGGTGACGGCGACGACATCGGTGCCCCGGCCCAGCGCGGCCTGCGCGGCCTTCCACGGCGCGTCCTGTGTCGCCAGCACGCCGTGGGTCGCACCAAAGGACCTGGCGATCTCCAGCTTGGCCTCGCTCATGTCGACGGCGACGATGCGCCGGGCGCCGGCGATGCGGGCGCCCTGGATCGCGTTCAACCCGACGCCGCCGGCGCCGATGACCACCACGTCCTCGCCCGCGCGCAGGCGGCCGGCGTTGACCACCGCGCCGATGCCGGTGATCACGCCGCAAGCCAGCAGGCAGACTGCCTCGGGCGGCATGTCGTCGGGCATGACGACCAGCTGGCTCTGGTCGACCACCACCTTTTCGGCGAAGGCGCCGCAATACATCGCCTGCATGACCGGGGTGCCGTCGGGCCGGGTCAGCACCTGCGGGCGCGGCGTGTTGCCGGTGCAGATCGTCGGTTTGCCGGAGGCGCAGTTGGCGCAGGTGCCGCAGGCGCGGATCAGCGTGACGACAACCCGCTGGCCCATCGCGATGCCCTGGACGCCCGCGCCCAGCGCGGTGACGCGGCCCGCGGCCTCGTGGCCGTAAACGGCGGGCAGGTCGCCGCCCCAGGCGCCCTCGGCATAGGAGATGTCGGAATGGCAGATGGCCACCGCCTCGAGCGTGACCTCGACCTCGCCCGCCTCGGGGGCGCGCAGGTCGATCTCCTCGATCGTCAGCGGTTTTGAGAACGCGGTACAGACCGCGGCGCGGATGCGTGGCAAGGGACCCTCCCGGTTTTGGACGCAGGTTGCGCGGCCAGGTCCGGCGGCTCAAGCCCGAAAGCGACAGGCCTGCGGTTGTTTGTGCGTTTGGCCGTGCGCGTTACGCGGCGGCTGGCTGGCGGGTCGGCCAGAGGGCGAGGGCCAGCGCGGCCAGCGTCAGCAGGCCGGCGACCGCAAAGGGCGCGCCGGGAATTTGTGTTGCGCGGTCCGGCGCGGTGAAGGTGGCAAAGACATTGGACATCAGGAAGGGCGCGATCATCATCGCGACGGCGACGGTGGAGGTCAGCACGCCTTGCAGCGCGCCCTGCTCCTCGGGGCCGACGACGCGGCTCATGACGCCCTGCTGGGCGGGGGCGTAGACCGCGCCGAAGGCGGCGAGCGGCGCGAAGATCAGCGCCAGCGTGCCCGAGGTGACAAGGCTGAGCGCGGCGTAACAGAGAACCGAGACGCCGAGGCCGAAGAGCATCGTGCCGCGTTCGCCCAGGAGGCGCAGGATCACGCCCATCAGCCCGCCCTGCACCAAGGCAAAGGAGACTCCGAAGATGCCCAGCGAAAAGCCGACCATGGCGGGCGACCACGCGAACTGCGCCTGTGTGAAGAAGGACCAGATCGCCGGGTAGACGCCGAAGGCGAGGTTGTAGAGGAAATAGACGATCAGGGCGCGGGTGATGCCGGGCAGGCGGCCCAGCGCGCGGAAGGCGGCGAAGGGGTTCACGCCCTTCCAGGTCACCGGGCGGCGGCGGTCCTTTGGCAGCGTTTCGGGAAAGACGAAGGCACCCAGCAGCGCACCCGCGCCGCAGAGCAGCCCCGCCGCCCAGAACGGCGCGCGGCTGCCCAGCTCGCCCAGGAAGCCGCCCAGCACCGGGCCCAGGACAAAGCCCATGCCGAAGGCGGCGCTGACGATGCCGAAGCGGCGCGCGCGGTCGGCCGGGTCCGAGATGTCGGCCATGGCGGCAGAGGCGGTGGCCTGCGTGGCCGAGGCAAAGCCGCCCACCGCGCGCGCCAGCAGCAGCATCCAGAGGCTGCTGGCCAGCGCCATGACGACGTAGTCCACCACCATGATGCCCAAGGTGCCCAGCAGCACGGCGCGCCGTCCGTAGGCGTCCGACAGCCGCCCGAGGAAGGGGGCAAAGAGGAACTGCATCACCGCGTAGAGTGTGCTGAGCACACCGCCGAACAGCGCGGCCTCCGACAGAGGGCGGCCGGTAACCTCCTGGATCAGGTCGGGCATGACCGGGATGATCAGCCCGATGCCCATCGAATTCAGCGTCACGGTCATGAGCAAAAAAACGATGGGCAGCGGCATCTGCGCTATGCGGGCAGGTCGGCGACGGCCCGGGCAAAGGCGCGCGCCTCGGCCGGGGCCTGGCCCATCTGGGCGACCGGGTCGAACAGCGCCGCGGGCAGGTCCGGGTGGGCGGCAAGGGCGATCTGCGCCAGCGGCGTGCCGGTGGCGCGGGCCTGCTGACACAGTGTCTTGGTCAGCGCCTGCGCCTCGGGACGGGGCATCTGGGCGGCCAGGGCAAAGGACAGCGCCTCGGCCATCAGCAGCCCGCCGGTGGCGTCCAGCGTGGCCTGCATTGCCTCGGCGTCGGGGGTCAGCGTTTCGGCCAGGCTCTGCGTGTGGCTCAGCGCGGCGGAGGCCGACAGCACCAGCTGCGGCAGGCAGAGCCATTCGGTGAACCATGCGGCGCCATCGCGCTGCTGGCGGTGCAGGGCGGCACCCTGCAGCGTGGCGTCCAGCCCCTGCGCGTGGCGCGCCAGCGCCACCACCGCCGAGGGCGCGACCGGGTTCTGTTTCTGCGGCATGGTCGAGGAGGCACCTGAGCCGCCAAGGGTGACCTCGCCGATGCCGGATTGCGTGGCGATCAGCAGGTCTTCGGCCATCTTGCCCGCGGCCAGCGCGGTCTGCGTGAACCACCCCGCGATGCTCAGGATCGGCGTGCGGTCGCTGTGCCAGCTGCGGAGGGGGTCGGTCAGGCCCAGCCGCCGCGCCATGTCGGCGCGCAGGCCCGCCGGGTCAGGCCCCAGCGCCGACGAGGTTCCCGCCGCGCCCGACAGCGATACCAGCAGCGCGCGTCGGCGCAGGTCGGGCAGCGCCTTCAGCGCGTCCAGCAGCGGCCAGCCCCACGAGGCGACCTGTGCGCCAAAGCTGGTGGGCGTGGCGTGCTGGCCGTAGGTGCGGGCGGCCATGGCGGTTTCGGCGTGCTGCGACGCCAGTCGGGCCAGCGCCGTCAGCGTCGCGCGCAGCCGCGCCTCCTGCTGGGCCAGCGCCTGCCGCAGCCGCAGCATCAGCGCGGTGTCCAGGATGTCCTGCGAGGTCGCGCCCCAGTGCAGGTATTGCGCATGTTCCGGCGCCATCATCGCCTCGCGGAAGGCGGCGATGAAGGCGGGGACGGAGACGCCATTCTCGCCCGTCGCCCTGGACAGGCTCACCGGGTCGACCTCGCATTCGAGGCTGGCGCGCTGGATCGCCTCGGCGGCGTCCGCCGGGATCACCCCCTGCGCGCCCTGCGCCTGCGCCAGCGCCGCCTCGACCAGCATCATGGCGCGGATCTCGGCGCTGTCGGCGAACAGGCGCGCGGTGTCGCCGGTGGGGAACAGCCGGTGCAGGTGGACGCTGTCAAACGGGGTGGCGGGCATGGGCGTCAGTCTTTCACGAAGGCGTCGATGGCGCGGGCGAGGGCCCCCGGCATCGAGAAGAAGGGCGAATGGCTGCTGGGCAACTCGGCCACCCGGTCGGGGGCAAAGCGGGCGGCCATCTGCCGCTGGAAGGCGGGCGGGATGGTGCGGTCCTCGGTGCAGAGAATGTAGCTGCGCGGCAGGTCCTGCGATCCGGCGGTCAGCGCCACCGGGACCGAGGAGGCCGCGACCGCCTGCGGGCAGAGATTGGCCAGAGCGAATTCCACCGTGTCGGGCGGGCAGTCGTGGTAGAAGAGGTCACGCGCCATCTGGGGGTCGACGGTAAAGCTGAGGCGGTCCTCGGACACGCGCAGGGCGGGAAGCAGCGGCTGAGACGGCGCCTTCATGCGCATCTGGGCCAGGCTCAGGTCCGGCCAGGGATCGTAGGCGCAGAGGTAGACCAGCCCGGCGATCTGCGTCGGGTCAAGCTCGGCCGCGCGGGTGATCGCGTAGCCGCCCATGGAATGGCCGACCAGCACGGTGGGGCCGTCCAGCGCCTCGACAATGGCCTGCCCGTAAAGGTCCAGCGTGACATCGTTCACCGGCGTGCGGTCCTGCCCGTGCGAGGGCAGGTCCAGCGCGCGCACCTGATGTCCCAGCGCCGCCAGCGCGGGCAGAGTGTCGCGCCAGCACCAGGCGCCATGCGCCGCGCCATGGATCAGCAGCAGGCGCGCCACCGCGTCAGGCCGCGCCCTGCGCCCGCAGGAAGGCGGTCAGGATCTCGGCGTATTCGCGCGGCTGCTCCACGCAGGGCAGGTGGCCGGCGTTGCGGATCAGCCTTTTCTCCGAGCCGGGGACCAGGTCGGCGGTCTCGAACACCAGGTCGGGCGGGGTCGATCCATCTTCGCTGCCGGCAATCGCCAGCGTCGGCAGGCGCAACCCGCTGGTCGAGCTGATGAAATCGGTGCCGGCGATCGCCGCGCCGCAGCCGGTCCAGCCCATCGCCGGAGTGCGCAGGAACATGTTGCGCCAGGCGGGGAACTCGGGGTCGGCCTGGAACGGCTTGGAGAACCAGCGGTCCATCGTCGGGCCGACGACCGCCTCCAGCCCGCCTTCGTTCACCGCCTTGATGCGGTCGGCCCACATGTCGCGGGTGCCGATCTTGGCCCCGGTGTTCGACAGCACCATGGCGCGCACCAGGTCCAGCCGCTTGGCCGCGAGGCCCTGCGCGATCAATCCGCCGATCGACAGGCCGATGAAGATGGAATTGCGAAAGCCGGTGTGCTCCATCAGCCGCTCGGTGTCGGTGATCAGCGCGCCCATGCTGTAGGGGCCCTGCGGGACATCCGACAGCCCGTGCCCGCGCTTGTCAAAGCGCAGGATGCGCAGCCCGGCGGGCAGCAGCGGCAGGATCTTGTCCCAGAGCCGGAAATCGGTGCCCAGCGAGTTGGCGAAGACGACGGGGGTGCCGTCCTCAGGGCCGGTGACGCTGTAGTGCAGGCCAAGCTCGCCGAAATGTGCCATGTGCATGATGTGTCCCTCCGTTGCGGTCGGTTTAGCGCGAAGGGGCAAGAGCAGAAAGGGGGCTTGTCGCCCGCGCGGGGCGGTTCCGTGTCCGGTGGTCGACTCTGTCGCGAGACACCCTATGGCCGGTCCCCTGTGGGGGCACTCGCCTTTTCCACGAAATTCCAGCCACCAGGAATTGCGATCCATGATGGGCCTGCACCTCGGATGTCGACTGGTCTTTGCCCTTGGGCAACCCACGCCGATGATCCTGCTGCTGAACGCCCACTCTTCGCGGGCCGGCGATCTGGAGCAGCCTGATCGGCTGGTCGCGACGCCCTAGGTCCCGGTCGCAAGCTACCGCGACAGCTTTGGCAACTGGTGTTCGCGCCTGGTGGCGCCTGCTGTCCGGCTTTGCCTGGAAACGCTTTGGCAAGGGGCCGATGGGCTGGCAGCGCGTGCAGGCGGTCTGCGATTTTGTGCATGGCCACGTGCGCCTTGGCTACGAGCATTCGCGCGCCACGCGGACGGCGGCCGAAACGCTGGTGGAGAAGGTGGGGGTGTGCCGCGACGACTCGCATCTGGCGATCACCCGGTGGCGCTGCCTTAACATCCCGGCGCGCTATTGCACCGGCTATGTCAGCGACATCGGCCAGCCTCAGCCCTGCGCGCCGATGGATTTCGCCGCCTGGATGGAGGTCTGCCTGGGCGGCCGCTGGTGGAGCTTCGATCCGCGCAACAATGACACGCGCTATGGCCGGGTGCTGATCGCGCAGGGGCGGGACGCCGCCGGCGTGCCGCTGTCGCACAGCTTCGGGCACGACGCGCTTTCGGACTTCAAGGTCTGGATCGAGCATCTGGCGGATGACGCCGGCGCGCAGGGGCGAGCGCGGGCGCTCAGAACCGGGTGTCCAGCGGCAGCAGGCCGCCGGTCATGACCTCGAAACGGTAGGTTTCATCGGGGACGCGGGTCAGGTCGGTGTCGCTGATGAAGTCGAAATCGGCGTAGTACCACTGCACCTTGACACCGCCAGGTGCGGGTTCGAAGGACATCGCCACCCGGCAGTACATCATCGACCCCGCGCTGAACCACCCGGGCTGGAAATACCCCGGGCCGGTCACCACGGCGAGCAGGTCGTTGTTGCCGGAGTTCCCGTCGCCGCGATTGCGCACGTAGGCGGTGATCTCGTAGTCCGGGCCGGTCGTGGCCGGGTCGGTCGCGCGCTCCACGAGGTCGGCAAAGTCGTAGCCTTCGTCGACCATGTGCTGGCGGAAGGTCAGGGTGTGGCTGGCGATGCAGATCTGCTTGATCAGCGGTTCCAGGACCTCGCGGCGGTCCTGGAGGATCACCTCGGTCTCGATATTGCGGGTCAGTTCGATGTTCATGACCTTCGCCTCGCCAAGGGTCTCGACATAGCGCATCTCGGCCGAGGGGGTGCCCAGCACCAGCGCCAGCAGTTCCTGCGGCAGCGCGGCCCCGTCGGCGGTGACCGCCTTGTAGGAGCGGTCGGCCAGCAGCTTGGCCACCTGGAGCGCGACCTTGAAGACCTCCGCGTCGGAGGCCGCCGTCGCCGCACCGTCGCGGATGAAGGGCGAATGAAAGCCAAGCCGCGCGCCCGGTTCCAGCTGGCGGCTGGGGTAGGGGCTGTTGGCGCCAAAGGACTGGCCGAACATGAACAGGATCGCGCAGGAGGACAGGCATTCGTCGCCCGACCGCACGCGGGTGCCAAAGAAGAAGGCGGTGTCGCCCCGCTCGGACGCCTGGAGAAAGGCGAGCACCTCACCCAGCGATCCGCCCGGGCTGTTCAGGCAGATGCGGGTGTTGAACCCGTCCAGCAACCCGGTGCCGATGGCCTGCGTCAGGTCGCCCGGACCGATGGGGCCTTCGAACAGCACGGCGCAGTCGCCCATGTCCGCCGGTTGCAGGCGGGTCCATGTCCCGGCCTGCGCCGTCGCGGCGGTCAGCAGAAAGGTGAGGGCGGCGAGGCAGCGCAGAACAGCGGACATGAAAAGGGCCTGTCGTTGGAATGGACAGGCCCAGCATGCCGCCCCATGCGGGGGCGGCGCAAGGTCTCTTCGCTCAGGCGATCTCGACCAGTTCGATGTCAAAGGTCAGGTCCTTGCCCGCCAGCGGGTGGTTGGCGTCGATGGTCACGGTTTCCTCGCTCACGTCGACCACGACCACCGGCAGCACCTGGCCGTTGGGGGCCTGCACCTGAAGCTGAAGGCCGACCTCGAGCGGGATTTCCGGCGGGATCTCGGCGCGCGGGACGTCCTGGCGGGCTTCGGGGTTGGCCGGGCCATAGGCCTCGTCCGCCGGGATCTGCACGGTCTTCTTGTCGCCCACGGTCATGCCGGGGATCGCCTTGTCGAGGCCGGGGATGATCTGGCCGGAGCCGACCTCGAATTGCAGCGGGTCGCGGCCTGCGCTGGAGTCAAAGGTGGTGCCGTCGGCAAGGGTGCCGGTGTAATGAAGACGAACGGTGTCGCCGGATTTGACCTGCGTCATGGGGTATCCTGTCATGTCGGGGAGGGTTGATCTGCGAGGCCGGGTGCGTCCCGGGTACTCAGGCTTGGCCAATAACCTATGCGTCCGGGGCCGGATTTGCAAACCGACTTCTGCGGACAATCCGCCCGGATCGGGGTTTTCGCCGCGCGCGGCGCGTGTCAGGGTGGCGCCCGGAGACGGGAAGGAGAGCCGCGATGGCGATCAAGGTGTGCGTGTTCGATGCCTATGGCACGCTGTTCGACGTGGCCGCCGCGGCCCGCGTGGCGGCCGAGGAGCCGGGGCGCAAAGCGCTGGCGCAGGTCTGGCCGCAGCTGGCCGCCGACTGGCGCGCCAAGCAGCTGGAATACAGCTGGCTGCGCGCGGTGACGGGCGATTACGTGCCGTTCTGGCAGGTCACCCAGGACGGGCTGGACTGGGCGATGGAGCGTGCGGGCCTCGACGACATGGAGCTGCGCGAACGCCTTCTGGCGCTGTATTGGGAGCTGCCCGCCTACCGCGAAGTGCCTCTGATGCTTGCGAAATTGCGGGCGCATGGGGTGTCGGCGGCGATCCTGTCGAACGGCAGCCGTGACATGCTGGAGGGTGCTGTGGACAGCGCCGGCATCGGCGAGTTCCTGGCGGCGGTGCTGTCGGTCGAGCAGGTGGGCATCTTCAAGCCCGCCCGCGCGGTCTATGACCTGGTCGGGCAGGAGTTCGGCTGTACCCCTGCGGAGGTGCTGTTCGTGTCGTCGAACGGCTGGGACGCGGCGGGGGCTTCGGCCTACGGCTTTGACACGGTCTGGGTGAACCGGGCGGGACTGCCGATGGACCGGCTGATGGCGCGCCCGCAGCATGTCCTGAGCGATCTGACATCCATACCGGAGCTTGTGTGATGCCGCGTTTTACCACCTCTGACGGGCTGTCCCTGTTCTACCGCGACGAGGGCGAGGGGCTGCCGCTGCTCTGCCTCGCGGGGCTGACGCGGGATGGGCGCGATTTCGATTTCGTCGCCCCGCATCTGTCGGGTAACAGGCTGATAAGGCTTGATTATCGCGGGCGGGGTCAGTCCGACTGGGGCCCGCATGAGACCTACCAGATCCCGGTCGAGGGGCGCGATGCGCTGGAGCTGCTGGATCACCTGGGGATCGCCAAGGCCGCGGTTCTGGGCACCTCGCGCGGGGGGCTGATTGCCATGGTGCTGGCGGCCTCGGCCAGGGACCGGCTGCTGGGCGTGGCGCTGAACGACATCGGCCCCGAGATAGCCGACGCCGGGCTGGAGGTGATCAAGGGCTACCTCGGCCGCAAGCCGCCGCAGAAGACGCTGGCGGAGGTGGCGAAGCGGCGGCAGGAGCTGCTGACAGGGTTCGTGGGCGTGCCCGAGAGCCGCTGGATGGAAGAGGCGGAACGGCTATTTGTCCAAACGGACCAAGGGCTTGACCTGACCTATGACCCCAAGCTGCGCGACGCGGTGCTGGGCGGTGACGTGCAGCCCGCGCCGGTGCTCTGGCCGCTGTTCGACGCGCTGGCGGGGCTGCCTTTGTGTGCCTTGCGGGGTGAGAATTCGGACCTGCTGACGCGCGAATGTTTCGAGGAAATGAAGCGGCGGCGGCCGGACATGGTGGCAGTGGAGGTCAAGGGGCGGGGGCACATCCCGTTCCTGGACGAACCGGAGTCGCTGGAGGGGCTGCGAAAATGGCTGGGGATGCTGCGCCGGGACGCGCCCTGATCCGGTCGGCAAGTTGTACAAAAGGTACGTCTTGTACGCGATTTCTGTCGTTTTGTACAAGGCGGCAAGGGTTCGCTAACCTTTGCCGCCGCTGCGCCCTTACGGGTCCGCCTGATCGTTCAGGTTGAACACCCGCGAGGGGTGCAACTCGCCTGCCTTGTAGCGGCCGACGGCGACGGGCTTGCCCTCGAACGAGGCCCAGGCCTCGTCGCCATACTCGACGTCTGACGCCAGCACCATGCCGGGGTTGCCGTTGCGCAGGCGGACGGCCCCCTGCGCGGTGCATTTCAATTCCGGCAGGTCGGCCAGCCCGACCTCGAGCGGCAGCAGGTAGGCGTCCAGGTCCGGCGTGCGGGCCAGCGCGTCGACCTGCTCCAAGGTGATCCCCTGTTCGGCGTCGAAGGGGCCGGACCAGACGCGGCGCAGGCTGCGGACATGGCCGAGGCAGCCGAGTTTCTGGCCGAGGTCGCGGGCGATGGCGCGGACGTAGCCGCCCTTGCCGCAGGTCATCTGCAACACCGCGTGGTCGGGGTCGGGGCGGTCGGTCAGCAGCAGTTCCTCGACCCAGAGGGGGCGCGCGGCGATGTCCAGTTCCTCGCCCTCGCGGGCGAGCTTGTAAGCGCGTTCACCGTCGATCTTGACCGCCGAGAACTGCGGCGGGACCTGCATGATCTCACCGACAAAGCCGTGCAGCGCCTCCTTGATCTCGTCGTCCGTCGGGCGCAGGTCGGAGGTGGCGATGACCTCGCCTTCGGCGTCGTCGGTGTTGGTCGCCTGGCCGAAACGCACGGTGAACTGGTAGGCCTTCAGCGCGTCGGTGACGAAAGGCACAGTCTTGGTCGCCTCGCCCAGCGCGACGGCCAGCACGCCGGTGGCCTCGGGGTCGAGCGTCCCGGCATGGCCGGCCTTTTTCGCGTCGAACGCCCAGCGGACCTTGTTGACCACGGCGGTCGAAGTGGGGCCGGCGGGTTTGTCGACGATGAGCCAGCCGGAAATGTCCCGGCCCTTGCGCTTGCGTGCCATTGGGTGTCCTCATGGATGAGGCGCGGGGGGTAACAAGCGGCACCGGCCCTGTCAATCGCGGGCGGGTGTCGGCGGAAAGGTGGGCCCGGTGAGAGCGGTTGTTCAGGAGCGGTACGGCGGGCCGGAGGGGTTGCGGGTCGGCGATCTGCCGGTGCCGGAGCCGGGGCGCGGACAGGTCCGGCTGAAAGTGTCGGCCTGCGCGGTGAACCTGTCGGACTGGGAGTACCTGACCGGAAGTCCGTTTTATGCGCGGATGGTCGGCGGGCTGTGGCGGCCGAAACAGCCGGTGCTGGGGTCCGATATCGTGGGTATCGTTGAGGCGCTGGGCGAAGGCGTCAGCGGCTTTGCCCCGGGCCAGAGGGTGATGGGCGATTTCGTCATGACGCGCGGCGGATTTGCCGACTGCGTCTGCGTCCCGGCGGGGCATGTGGCCGCCGTGCCCGAGGCCCTGAGCGACGAGATCGCCGCCTGCCTGCCGCAGGCGGGCGGCATTGCCGTGGCGGGGACCGAAGGCTTGCGGCCCGGAATGCGCCTGCTGATCAACGGCGCGGGCGGCGGATCGGGGACCATGGCGCTGCAACTGGCCAAGGCCAGGGGCGCGCATGTGACCGTGGTGGACAACGCGGGCAAGGTGGAGTGGCTGCGCGGGCTGGGGGCGGACGCGGCGATGGACTATCGGCAGCGCGACTTTACCGAGGTCGGTGAGACCTGGGACAGCATCCTGGACATGGTGGCGACGCGGGGTCCGGCGCGGATCGCCCGCGCGCTGGCACCCGGCGGGCGCTACCGGGCGGTGGGGGGCGAGGTCAGTGTGCTGTTGGCGCTGGTCTTTGGCGGGCTGGCCTGGCGGCTGCGGGGCAAGTCCATCGGGATGCTGATGGTGCCCTCGGGGCGTCAGCTGACCGAAACCGTGGCCCGCATGGCCGTCGAAGGGCGGATCGCGCCGCACCTGGAGGCGGTACTGTCGCTGGAGGATGTGCCCGAGGCGCTGCGGCGCACCGGGGCGGGCGAGGTCAGGGGCAAGATCGTGATCCGCCCCTGAGGGGTGTCAGGTCCGCACGCCCTTGAACCGTTCCTGCCAGTCCTCGCGTTCGGCATCGGTGATCTTGCGGAAGGTCACTTCGGGCACCGTGAAGGCATGGCCGGGGGGCAGGGCGGTCAGCGCCTCGGACAGGTTGCCGGGCCAGTCCGCGCCCTGAACATGCATCGCGGTCAGCAGTTCGGCGGAGGCGTCCGGGATGAAGGGGGCGGAGATCACGGCGTAGAGGCGGATCAGGTTTAGCCCCAGGCGGATCTGCATGGCGGCCTGCTCCGGGTCCGTCTTGATGGTGGACCAGGGCGCGACCTCTTGCAGGTACTCGTTGCCCAGCACCCAGGCGGCACGCAGGGCGGCGGCGGCCTTGCGGATCTCGATCGCCTCCATGTGCTCTTCGTACTCGCGGACCTTGGCCGTCAGGTCGGCGATCAACTGGTCCTCACGCGCGCCGGGCGTGCCGCCCTCGGGCACCGCCTCGGAGAATTTCGAGCGGCAGAACTTGGTCACGCGGGAGGCGAAGTTGCCCAGCACGTCGGCGAGGTCCTTGTTCACCGAGGTCTGGAAGTTCTCCCAGGTGAATTCGCTGTCGGAGTTTTCCGGCGCGTGGCTCAGCAGCCACCAGCGCCAGTAGTCCGCCGGCAGGATCTCCAAAGCCTGGTCCATGAACACGCCGCGCCCGCGCGAGGTGCTGAACTGGCCGCCGTCATAGTTGAGGTAGTTGAAGGACTTGATGTAGTCGACCAGCTTCCACGGCTCACCGCTCCCCAGGATCGTGACGGGGAAGGACAGGGTGTGGAAGGGCACGTTGTCCTTGCCCATGAACTGGGTGTAGCGGACATCCTGGGCGCCCTTGTCGGTGCGCCACCAGCGTTCCCAACTGTCGCCCTTGCCCGCGTCCACCCATTCCTGCGCGCAGGCGATGTATTCGATGGGGGCATCGAACCAGACGTAGAACACCTTGCCCTCCATGCCCGGCCAGGGGTCGTCGCCCTTTTGCACCGGCACGCCCCAGTCGAGGTCGCGGGTGATGCCGCGGTCCTGCAACCCGTCGCCGTCGGTGAGCCATTTCTTGGCGATGGAGGTGGTCAGCACCGGCCAGCCCTCGCGCGTGTCGATCCACTGTTCGATCTGGTCCTTCATCGCGGACTGGCGCAGATAGAGGTGTTTCGTCTCGCGCATTTCCAGGTCGGTGGAGCCCGAGATGGTGGAATGCGGGTTGATCAGGTCGACCGGGTCGAGCTGTTTGGTGCAGTTGTCGCACTGGTCGCCGCGCGCCGACTCGAAGCCGCAGTTGGGGCAGGTGCCCTCGATGTAGCGGTCGGGCAGGAAGCGGCCGTCGGCGTGCGAATACATCTGCGTTTCAGAGACTTCGCGGATCAGGCCATTATCATCCAGCACCTTGGCGAAATGCTGGGTCAGGCGGTGGTTCTGCGGGCTGGAGGAGCGGCCGAAATGGTCGAACGACAGGCGGAAGCCCTCGGCCAGGTCGCTCTGCACCTGCCACATCTCGGCGCAATACTCGGCCACCGGCTTGCCCGCCTTGGCGGCGGCCAGTTCGGCCGGGGTGCCGTGTTCGTCGGTGGCGCAGAGGAACAGCACCTCGTGGCCGCGGCTGCGCAGGTAGCGCGCGTAGAGATCGGCGGGCAGCTGCGAGCCCACGAGGTTGCCCAGGTGCTTGACGCCGTTGATGTAGGGAATGGCGGAGGTGATGAGATGGCGGGCCATGGGTCGATCCGTTGTTCACGTCGGGCGGTGTCTAGCGGATGTTGCCGGGGCTGGCCAGTGGCGTTGGCGCCTGCGGGACCTCGGGGAGAGGCCGGGATCAGTCGCGATCCCGGAACCGGCCCAGCAGGCGCCCGATGGTGAAGCTGGAGCGCGGCGTGTAGATGTAGCGCGTGCGGGTCGGCCTTGTGCGGCGCGTCCGCATCCGGACCAGACCGAACACCAGAAGGGCCGCGTGTCCCGCGGCGATCAGGCCGAACAGCGCCGTCGGGCCGTAACGCTCGATCAGCAGCGAGGCGACCCAGGGTGCCGCGATGGCGCCCACCGCGTACCAGAACATCAGCGCCGCCGAGAGCGCGACGCGCTCATCCTCGCTGGCGAAGTCGTGGGCGTGGGCGGCGGCGATCGAAAAGATCGGAAAGGTGGTGAGGCCGAACAGCGCGGCGGTCGCCATGATCGCCCAGGTCGGCATGCCGGAGGCCAGCGCGGTGAGCGCGCAGCTGACGATGGCCGCGACCGAGAGCCAGATCAGCACGTGCCGCCGGTCATAACGGTCGGCCAGCCAGCCCACCGGGTACTGCGCCAGCGCCCCGCCCGCCACGAAGGAGGCGAGAAACAGCGCGATCTGCCCGGTGTGCAGCCCGACCCCGGTGCCGTAGAGCGGCCCGACCATGCGGAACGACGCGCTCGACAGCGCCGAGACCAGCACGCCGGCCACCGCCAGCGGCGAGCGGGTCCAGGCGAGGCGCGGCGTCAGGCGCGGCGCCTCGGGCATCTCGGGCGGGCTGAGCCGCGTCAGGGTCAGCGGCAGCAGTGCTGCGCAGCAGATGATCGCGAGGATCGTGTAGCTGATGTAATGCGCCGGCGGCAGGATCGAGATGATCAGCTGCGCCCCAAGCGAGGCGGTGATGTCGGCCAGCCGGTAGGCCCCGGTGGCGCGGCCGCGGTTGGCGTTGGTCACCTTGGCGTGCAGCCAGGCCTCGATCACCGTGTAGCAGCCCGCCACGCAGAGCCCCTGCGCGATCCGCAGCGCCGCCCAGGCATAGGGGTCGTCGGTCAGGATGTGGCCGAGGATGCCGATGGTCCCCAGCGCGGTGAAGGCGGCAAAGGCGCGCGAATGGCCGACGTCGCCCATCAGCCGGGGCGCCCACCAGCAGCCGATGAAGAACCCGGCGAAATGCGCCGAACCCAGGATGCCGATCTCGGCGGTGGTGAAGTTCAGCGCCAGCCCCGACAGCGCGTCGAGCGGCCCGACGCCCCCTGACGAGAGCTGCAACAGGATGACCGACAGGAACAAGGCGGCGAAGGAAAGAAGCATGCGCATGCCCCCTTCTGCGCGCTCAAGCCGGGAGTGTCACGTGGCTGTGCGACATTTTCGGGGTCGTTTTGAGGGCTTTGCGGGGGGTCGGCAGGGATTTGGGGGGGCTGGTTGGAGCCCTCTTCGTCCGATGCTGCACTACACACGAATGGCCGCTTGGTCTGGTTGGGAGAACAATGCAATTAATACATTCTACGGCTTCCCATCACCCTTGCCAGTAGCGTTTGAGCTACCTATTTTGACGCGATGGTAAGGCGACTCGCAATTTATCTGGCCGCATTCGCAGGAGCTTTCATCGTTTGGATTGGTCTTGCGGTGGTCGAAGCAATTAACCCTTTCCTGCCATGGCAGTATCCGGCTTTGGCGTTGTTTATGGGTATGGGCTTTCCCGGTGGCGCCTCCCCAGAAATGCACTATATGAACCACGTAGCCGAAACATGGTTTCCGTTTCTGGTCGCCTTCTTCATCGCTAAAATCCTTACGAAAAAACGTGCAAGGTTCTACGGCGCTCTAATGCTTTATGGCGCGTTTTTGCTATGGTCATTGGCGATGGTATGGCTGGATCAAAAAGGCATGCCACTCAACACCATTTTCCTCGTGGGTTTAATGGGCACTTTCTTTGGTGGAGGGACCCTATACTTTTTGCTCGTCGATCCACAGCAATCGAAGCGAGAATTTCCCGCAATTCAAAAGTAACAATTGCACAAGGCCACATTTCAATACACAGAACACCGCGGTCAGATAGCACTGCTGTTGGTATGCAACCGAAAGCAGCCATTGGCGCAACTGCAGCGAATTCACCCTTTGTCCCGCACGACTGACATAGACACCTCGCCAAACCATCCGGTGATTGTCGGACCTCTCGGTGCCCGGCAAACGGCACCCGTGTGATGGGTCAGCCCTCCCGGGACTCCGCGCCGGGCCAGCCCGCCAGCCGGCCTCCCTCCAACCGCCAGGTCTTGGGCGGCATCATCCGCGCGCGCAGCCGCTCGATCCGCCAGGCCTGCCCGCCCGGTCCATGCGCCGGGTCGCAGGACAGCCGTGTCTCGATCCCCGGCGCGCCGCCCGTGCCGGGCGTCAGCAGCAGCCCCAGCGGCCGGCAGAACCCGTTCTCGGCCCCCGCCTCGGCGGCCAGGTGCAAGCGGCGCACCGGGGTCATGCCGGGCGGTTCGGCCAGGTCGGCCACCACCACCGGGGCGGCGCCGCTGCGCAGCGCCTCCTCCATCGCCCAGAGGCTGTCCTCGGGGCGGTCGGTGGCGGCCAGGATCACCTCGGCGGGCGAAAACAGCCCGACCATGCCGCAGGGGTTCAGCTGATCGGGGCTGTGGCGGCGGTGGATCCAGATCACCGGCCCGCCCGCCTGCGCCATCACGTGCAGCGCCAGCGTGCGTCGCGCCTGGCCGCAGATCTCGTGCACCCGCGCCAGCGGCAGCGCGATCTCGTGCCAGAGGGTCAACGCGGGGGGCGGCGCATGGGGGCGGCGCGACAGGAGGGCAGAGGCCATGGTCATGAGTCGCAGCCTGCCATGTTCCGTATTTGTTCTCAAGTGCGGAGGTGCGCGGGGCCGATCCCCTTGCCATCCCGGCCCGAGGTGTCATCTTGCCCCCCAACACGGATGACAAGACAGGAAGACCCGCATGAAGATGAACCCGTTGGGCCGGAGCGGCCTCACGGTGTCCGAGCTTTGCCTTGGCACCATGACCTATGGCACCCAGACCGCGCCCGGGGACGCGCACCGCCAGATCGACCGCGCGCTGGCGGCCGGGATCAATTTCATGGACACCGCCGAGATGTACCCGGTGAACCCGGTCCGCACCGAGACGGTGGGCCGCACCGAGGAGATCCTCGGCGACTGGTTCGCCGCCACCGGGCGGCGCAAGGACTGGATCCTGGCCACCAAGCATTCGGGCGAGGGCAGCCGCGCCCGGAGCGGCGCGCCGATCTCGTCCAGGACCATCCGCGAGACCATCGAAGGCTCGCTGAAGCGGCTGAAGACCGACTACATCGACCTCTACCAGTTCCACTGGCCGAACCGGGGCAGCTACATGTTCCGCAAGAACTGGCGCTATGACCCGTCGCAGTCGGGCTGGACCCGGGCGCAGGTGGTGGCCGACATGGAGGATTGCCTGGGCGCGTTGCAGGCCGAGGTCGAACGCGGCACGATCCGCGCCTTCGGCCTGTCGAACGAAAGCGCCTGGGGCACGCAGATGTGGCTGCAGACGGCGGCGCGGACCGGCGGGCCGCGCGTGGTGTCGATCCAGAACGAATACTCGCTGCTGTGCCGGCTGGCCGACACCGACCTGGCCGAGCTGATGACCTACGAGGAGGTGGGGCTCTTGCCCTTCTCGCCGCTGGCGGCGGGTTTCCTGACCGGCAAGTACCAGGGCGGCGCGGTGCCGGAGGGCTCGCGCATGACGCTGAACGACAGCATGGGCGGCCGCAAGTCGCCGCGCGTGTTTGCGGCGGTCGAGGCCTACCTGGCGGTCGCGCGCGACTTTGGCCTGGACCCGGTGCACATGGCGCTGGCCTGGTCGGCGCGGCGGCCCTTTGTGGCCTCGTCGATCTTTGGCGCGACGACGCTGGAGCAGCTTGATCATTTGCTGGGCGCGGCCGAGGTCGAGCTGACACCGGAGCTGCTGGAGCGGCTGGACGCGGTGCACAAGGCCCACCCGATGCCCTACTGACCCGGCAGGCCCGGGCTCTGGCAGGGCAGGAGGGCGGAGTGCCCGGATGCCAGGGCCGCTTCACGGACGATCGCCCCGGCCGATCCTTGCGGGGCGGTCACCACCAGGGCGATCCCTTGCGGCTTCTTCTCTGTGAAAATACCCCGGCGACATCGCCTGTCCCATACCGCCGCCGGGCAAGCGCTCAGCCGCCCACCCGCCCCTGCAACCCGCGCAGGTGGTCGGGCAGGGCGCGGGCGGTGACGCTGGCCTCCTTCACCAGGTTGTCGAAATGCGTCGTAATCGCCGCGATCCGCACGGTGTCGCGGAAGGCCAGGTAATTGCGGCCCAGGTAGAGCACCGCCAGCAGCGGGCCGAACACCGTGACCGGCGCGGAATAGAGCCGCCGCGCGTCGAACAGGTAGACCCGCAGCCGGGGATAGAGCGTGGCGGACAGCTCGATCAGCTTGGCCAGCTGCGCGCGGCGGATGTCGGCGGAGAGACCGGCGTAATAGCCGGTGCCGGCGGCAAAACTCTCCAGCTCGTAGAGCGGCAGCGCGATCTCGTAGTCGGACTTGGACGCGCGCATCCAGGTCAGCCGGTCTTCGGAGGCGTTGATCGCCTGTTCCGTGGTCCGGCCCAGGTGCGGGCCGTATTCCCATTCCAGCACCGCGCGGGTCTTGAGCATGTCGGGCAGGCTGGCGGGGACATGGCGGATCTTGTAGCCCTCGGCCTCGCGGTGCCACTGGTAGATCTGTTCGTCCACCAGCGCGCGCGGCGCCTCGGTCAGGGTCAGCGAGGTGGCCAGCAGGTCGGCCGCACTTTCGGGCCGGTCCGACAGGCCCAGCAGCCAGTCCGTCGACACCCCCAGCGCCTGCGCGCAGGCCCCCACGAGATGCGCGTTGGGCAGGCGTGCGCCTTCGTCCTTGAGCAGTTGCGAGATGGTCGAACGGTCCACCCCCACCGCCCGCGCCAGCGCGGTCTGGTTCGATCCTGCGCGGGTCATGGCCTGCGTCAGCCGTGCGCGCAGGAGAGCGGCGCGCTGTCGTTTGTCGAGAATCCCCTTCATGTGGTGATTATTGTCACGGAATGCGAAAAATGTGAACCAGACACAGAATGCCCCGCGTCTCACGCGCTCGTTACCGTGGCGCCAATCGGACCCATTTTGGAGACCTCATGGAGACGCGGGCACGCACGCTGGTCAAATCGCTCATCTGGACGCTGCTGGGGCTGGTGGTCATGGCGCTGGTCGGACTTGCCTTTACCGGGTCGCTGGCCCTGGGCGGCGGCATGGCGGCGGTCAACGCGGTGCTCGGCTTTGTCACCTACCTGGCCTACGAGCGGCTCTGGGCCGCTGTCCGCTGGGGGCGCCCCCATGGCTGACCGCCTGCGCGGCCTCGAATGGCCGACCCTGGCGCTGCTCGCCGCCTGCTACGCGCTCTGGGCGCTGGGCACCACGCTGGCCGCCGCGCTCTGGCTGCCGCTGGGCATGGCGCTGGTCACGGTCGGCGCGGCGCTGCATTCGTCGCTGACGCACGAGATGCTGCACGGCCACCCGTTCCGGTCGCGGTTCTGGAACGCGGCGCTGGTGTTTCCGGCGTTGTCGCTGGTGGTGCCCTACCTGCGGTTCAAGGACACGCACCTGGCGCATCACCGCGATTCGATCCTGACAGATCCCTATGACGACCCCGAGAGCAATTACCTCGATCCCAAGGTCTGGGAGCGTCTGCCCCGCCTCCTGCGCGCGCTCTTGCGGGTCAACAACACGCTGGCCGGGCGGATGCTGCTGGGGCCGCTGCTGGGGACCGCCAGTTTCATGCTGGCGGACCTGCGGCTGATCCGGCGCGGCGACCGGCGGGTGCTGCTGGGCTGGGCGCTGCATGGGCCGGCGGTGGCGCTGGTGATCTGGTGGATCGCGGCGGTGGGGCAGATGCCGGTCTGGGCCTGGCTGGTCAGCAGCTATGCCGCGCTGTCGGTGCTGAAAATCCGCACCTTTCTGGAGCATCGCGCCCACCTGGATGCGCGCGGCCGCACGGTGGTGATCGAGGATCGCGGCCCGCTGGCGCTGATCTTTCTCAACAACAACCTGCACGTGGTGCACCACATGCACGCCATGGTGCCCTGGTATCGCCTGCCCCAACTCTATCGCAAGAACCGCAAGCGCTATCTCAGCCGCAACGGCGCCTACCGCTATGCCTCTTACGCCGAGGTGTTCCGGCGCTTTTTCCTGCGCGCCAAGGACCCGGTGCCGCATCCGCTGTGGCCCAAGGGGTAGGCGCGCGGCGCTCTTGCTAACCCCTTCGGTCCGACGCTAATGGCGGGATGGACCTCTGGATTTTCGCCACACTCTGCGCCGCCACCTTTCAGACGCTGCGCTTCATGCTGCACAAGGTGCTGTCGGGCGGCGCGCTGAGCGCCACGGGCAGCACCTTTGCGCGGTTTGCCTATGCCTCGCCGGCGGCGGCGCTGCTGCTGGGCGGTTACCTCTGGACCACGGGTGCCGCGCTGCCGGTGCTGGGGGCGGCGTTCTGGGGCTGGGCGGTGATCGGCGGACTGGGGCAGATCCTGGCGACGATCCTGGTGGTTCTGGCCTTTCGCGAGCGCAACTTTGCCGTTGGCATCACCTTCAAGAAGACCGAGGTCATCCAGACCGCGCTGATCGGCTTTGTCCTGCTGGGCGAGGTGATCTCCCTCATGGGCTGGGTGGCGATCGGCATCGGGCTGGCGGGGGTGCTGCTGCTGTCGCGGACGCCGGACGCGGTCGGGCTGCTGCGGGGCTTGCGCAGCCGGGCGGTTCTGCTGGGGGTCGGGTCGGGGTTTTTCTTTGCCGTGGCGGGGGTGGGTTACCGGGCGACGACGCTGTCGGTGCCGAGCGACGATCCCCTGCTGCGCGCCGCCGTGGCGCTGAGCTGCGTGACGCTGATGCAGTCGCTGGCCATGGCGGTCTGGTTGCGGTGGCGCGAGCCGGGGCAGCTGGGGGCCGTCTGGGTGGCGCGGCGGCGGGCGGTCTGGCTGGGGCTGACCTCGATGGCGGGGTCGATGGGCTGGTTCACCGCCTTCACGCTGCAGACGGCGGCCTATGTCTATGCCTTGGGCCAGGTGGAGCTGATCCTGTCGCTGGCCGCCTCGGTGCTGTTTTTCCGCGAAAGGGTGACGGCGCGCGAACTGGCGGGGATCGGCGTGCTTACCGTGTCGCTTGTGGTGCTGGTGCTGGTGCTGTGACGTCGTGCTGCGGCGTGCGCGACAGCGCGTCGCGCAGCACCAGCGTGACGGTGGCAAAGCTGACGTAGAGCAGCAGATACCACGAGCCCATCTTGGACAGGCGCACGAGGTCCAGCGTCGTCTGGCCATGGTAGAGCCAGGTGTTGGTGGCGGTGCCGATATTCTCGGCGATCCAGAGAAAGATCGAGCTCAGGAAGGCGGCGAGCGGCAGCGGCATCCAGCGCCGGGTGCGGTTCAGCGTGAACCAGACCCGGGTGCGCCCGTAGAGCACCAGCGTCAGCGCCATCAGCACGTAGCGCGCGTCCGGCAGGTAGTGATGGGCGAAGAAGTTGACGTAGATCGCCACGGCCAGCGCGAGGGTCATCCAGAACGGCGGGTAGGGGGCGAATTTCATGTCGAAGATGCGGATCACGCGCGCCATGTAGCTGCCCACGGCGGCATACATGAAGCCGGAAAACAGCGGCACGCCGTGGATCTGCAACACCGCCGGTTCGGGATAGGCCCAACTGCCGGCATTGACCTTGAACAGCTCCATCGCGGTGCCGGTGAGGTGAAACAGCAGGATGACCTTGGCCTCGGTCAGCGTCTCCAGCCGGAACAGCAGGAAGCCGACCTGAAGGGTGAGAGCGTAGAGAAACAGCAGGTCGTAGCGGTGCAGCGCCGCGTCGTCCGGCCAGAACCTGTCGGTCAGCAGCAGGCCCGCCAGCATCAGGAAGCCGAAGAGACAGGCCCAGCCCTGTTTCAGGACGAACATCGCGAGGTCCGCGAGGCCCCGGGGCAGGCGGGCGCGGGTGAAATCGCCAAGGGCGCGTTCGAGGCTGCGGGTGTTTTTCATCCGATCCGTGATAGTGCCAGGGTAGGGGGGCGCCAGTCAGGGATGCCTGACCTTTTCATCGAGGAAAGGGTGGGGGCGCTGCCCCCTCTGGCCTGCGGCCATTCACCCCCGGAGGTATTTGGACCAAGAAGAAGCAGGGCGGCGGCGCGCGGATCAGTCGGCGCGCGGGCCGGTGTAGTCCGCGTCCGAGACCTTTTCCAGCCAGTCGGCGGTGCTGCCGTCCTGCGCTTCCTGGATCGCGAGGTGGGACATGGCGACGTCGGGCGCGGCGCCGTGCCAGTGTCTTTCGCCGGGGGCGAACCAGACGGTGTCGCCGGGGCGCAGCGTTTGGATCGGCTCGCCCTCCTTTTGCGCGAGGCAGAGGCCGGACAGGATCAGGAGCGTCTGGCCCAGCGGGTGGGTGTGCCAGGCGGTGCGTGCGCCCGGCTCGAAGGTGACGACCAGCGCGTTGACGCGGGACGGGTCGGGTGCCGCGATCACCGGGTCAAAGCGCACGGTTCCGGTGAAATAATCGGGGTTCGGCGTGACGGAGGCGCGGGTGCCGGCGCGGTGAATCTGCATGGGGGCTCCTGGGGGGGTGGCGGTTGGCGGAAGGCTAGAGCAAGACGCGGGATTGACCAAGCCTGCTCTGGCACGGTCCGGTCGGTCCGGGTTTTCGTTGCCGGCTGTAACAGGGTGAAACGCCGCGCGAGGGCGGGCCGCTTGCGGTCGCCCGGTTATCTGTCATCTCTGGCCGCGGACAACAGGAGGCGACGGGATGACTTACGCGGCGGTGATATTCGACCTGGACGGGACATTGGTGGACAGCGAAGCCGTCGCGCTGGAGTCGGCCACGCGCGCCGCCGCGCGGTTTGGCCTGACCTGGCGCGAGGAGTTCTTTCACAGCCTGATCGGCACCGACTCCCTGACCACGCAAACCCGGATGGCCGAGGAGTTCGGCGCCGAGATCGTCCCTGCGCTGGACAGCGCCTGGGGCGAGGAATTCGACGCGATCCGCAGCCGGGGGATGCCGCTGAAGCCGGGTGTCCTGGACGTGCTGGACGCGATTGTCGGGCTGGGCCTGCCGCGGGCGGTGGCGACCTCGTCGCGGATGCGCGGCGCGACGGCCAGCTTGCGGGCGGCGGGGATTCACGACCGGTTCGATACGGTGGTCACGCGCGATTGCGTCGTGTTGGCCAAACCGCACCCCGAACCCTATTTGACGGCGGCGGCGCGGCTGGGCATCGCGCCGCAGCACTGCCTGGCCTTCGAGGACAGCGCCACCGGATCGCGTTCGGCCATGGCGGCGGGGATGACCGTGGTCGTGGTGCCGGACCTGGCTCCGGTACCCGAGGAGATCGGGCATCACCGCGCCGCCTCCCTTTTGGAGGGCGCGGGGCTGGCCGGACTTTTGTAGTGTGAAACGCCCGCCGGTCAGGGCGGGCGTTTCGGGCTGGGCGGGCAAATTTCTTTGAAAGAAATTTGCGGCGCGCGGTTCAGAGGCCGGGGTAGATCGGGAAGCGTTTGCAGAGCGCTTCGACCTCGGCCTTGACCTTGTCCTCGACGGCCGCGTTGCCGTCCTCACCGTTGGCGGCCAGACCGTCGACCACCTCGATGATCCAGTCGGCGATCTGGCGGAACTCGGCCTCCATGAAGCCGCGCGTGGTGCCGGCGGGGCTGCCGAGGCGGATGCCGCTGGTCACGGTCGGCTTTTCGGGGTCGAAGGGCACGCCGTTCTTGTTGCAGGTGATGTGGGCGCGGCCCAGCGCCTTTTCGGTGGCGTTGCCCTTGACGCCCTTGGGACGCAGGTCGACCAGCACGACATGGGTGTCGGTGCCGTGGGTCACGGTGTCGAGCCCGCCCTTGATCAGCTGGTCCGACAGCGCCTGCGCGTTGCGGATGACGTTCTGCTGGTAGGTCTTGAACTCGGGGCGCAGCGCCTCGCCGAAGGCCACGGCCTTGGCGGCGATGACATGCATCAGCGGGCCGCCCTGGATGCCCGGGAAGATGGCCGAGTTGAACTTTTTCGCCAGATCCTCGTCATTCGTCAGGATCATGCCGCCGCGCGGGCCGCGCAGGGTCTTGTGCGTGGTGGTGGTGGCGACATGGGCGTGCGGGAAGGGGCTGGGGTGTTCGCCCGCCGCCACGAGGCCCGCGAAATGCGCCATGTCGACGTGCAGGTATGCACTCACCATGTCGGCGATCTGGCGCATGCGGGCAAAGTCGATCTGGCGCGGGATGGCCGAGCCGCCGGCGATGATCATCTTGGGCTGATGTTCCCTGGCCAGCGCCTCGACCTGGTCGTAGTCGAGCAGGTTGTCCTGCTTGCGCACGCCGTACTGGATCGCGTTGAACCACTTGCCGGACTGGTTGGGCTTGGCCCCGTGGGTCAGGTGGCCGCCGGCATCAAGCGACATCCCGAGGATGGTGTCGCCCGGTTTCAGCAGTGCCTGAAAGACACCCTGGTTGGCCTGGCTGCCTGAGTTCGGCTGCACGTTGGCAAAGCCGCAATCGAACAGCTTGCAGGCGCGGTCGATGGCCAGCTCTTCGGCCACATCGACCCACTGGCAGCCGCCGTAGTAGCGTCGGCCGGGGTAGCCTTCGGCGTACTTGTTGGTCATCACCGAGCCCTGCGCCTCCATCACGGCGCGGGAGACGATGTTTTCCGAGGCGATCAGCTCGATCTCGTCGCGCTGGCGGCCGAGTTCGCCGGTGATCGAGGCATAGAGTTCGGGGTCGCGGGAGGAGAGCGACTCGGTGAAGAAACCGGTGTCGCGGTGGGGGGCGTTCATGGCGCTGCTCCTTTGGATTCGGGTTGGCCGGTTTCGTATCGGAAACCGCGTCGATCGCAAAGAAGGTAAAGCGGCGGGCTGCGACATTCCAGCGGCATGCGGGCGGCGGCACTGGCCCCGGGCGGGAACATGTGCTTCCATCCGACCCGAACGCCGACGACAGGAAACCCTTGATGACATTGCGGATCGCCTTTTGCGCCTCCAACGCGCCCATTGCGCAGGCGGCCCGGGCCGGGCTGACCCGGCGCTATGGCGATCATGCCGAGGAAGGCGCGGACGTGATCGTGGCGCTGGGCGGCGACGGCTTCATGCTGGCCACCATGCACCGCACGCAGGCGCTGGACGCGCCGGTCTACGGCATGAACCGGGGCACCGTCGGGTTCCTGATGAACGCCTATTCGGAACACGGGCTGGTCGAACGGTTGCAGGCGGCCGAGGAGGCGGTGATCAACCCGCTGGCGATGCGCGCGGTCTGTGCCGAGGGGGTCGAGCACAAGGCGCTGGCGATCAACGAGGTCTCCTTGCACCGCTCGGGGTCGCAGGCGGCGCGGCTGCGGATCAGCGTGGATGGCAAGGTGCGGATGGCCGAGCTGGTCTGCGACGGCGCGCTGGTGTCGACCCCTGCGGGGTCGACGGCCTACAATTATTCCGCGCATGGGCCGATCCTGCCGATCGGCGCGGACGTGCTGGCGCTGACGCCGGTCGCGGCCTTTCGGCCCCGGCGCTGGCGCGGCGCGCTGCTGCCGAAGGCGGCCGAGGTCATGTTCGAGGTGCTGGAGCCGGAAAAGCGACCGGTCATGGCCGAGGCGGACGGCGGGGCGGTGCGTGGCGTGATCGCCGTGCACATCCGGTCCGAACCGGGGGTGGTGCACCGGGTGCTGTTCGATCCCGGTCACGGGCTGGAAGAGCGGCTGATCCGTGAGCAATTCGTCTGATCCCTTGCGACTCGTTGTCAGTCCTGCGTGATTTCGGCAGGATGGACACGGAGACATGCGCCGCCGGCGCGTGGGATGGGGAGGATGACATGACCGATTTCAGGGGACTGCTATTGGCGGGGGGCCTAGTGGCGGTGGGGTCCGGCGCGGCGCTGGCCGACTGCGCCAGCGATGCGGCGATCGAGACCTACGTGGCCGACTACCTGTCGAAGACGCCGACCGCGGCGCTGGTGCCGGATGGCACCATGGACGACGCGCAGTGCACGCAGGAAAAGCTGGTCGATGCGCTGATCCCGCACCTGGGCGAGGTGATCGGCTACAAGGCCGGTCTGACCAGCAAGCCCGCGCAGGAGCGGTTTGGCGCGACCGAGCCGGTGGCCGGCGTGCTTTACGCCAACATGATGCTCGAGGACGGCGCCGCGGTGCCGGTGAACTTTGGCGCGCGGTCGCTGTTCGAGGCGGACCTGATCCTGGTCATCGGCGACGACGGGATCAACGGCGCGGCGACGGCCGAAGAGGCGATCATGCACATCTCGGCGGTGCATCCCTTCATCGAACTGCCCGACATCGTCTATGCCGAGGGCCAGCCGATCACCGACGTGACCCTGACGGCGAACGGCGTGGCGGCGCGGATGGGCGTGCTGGGGGCGGCGATCCCGGTCGAGGACCCGGATGTCATGCTGGCGGCGCTGGCGGCGATGACGGTAACCGTGCGCGACGCCGAGGGCACCGTGATGTCCGAGGCGCCCGGCGCGGCGGTGCTGGGCAATCCGGTCAACGCGGTGCTGTTCCTGATGTCCAAGGGCTACATCATGCAGGAGGGTGACCTGATCTCGGTCGGCTCCATCGGGCCGCTGCTGGCGCCGCCGCAGGCCAAGGGCGGGGCCTCGGTCACCTATGTCGGGCTGCCGGGCGACCCGGTGGTCACGGTGACCTTCACCGAGTGACCTCGGCCCAGAGGTCCGACAGGCTGACATCGGCGCTGTGATCGCGTCCGTAGGCGACAAGCGCCACGGAGCGCACGGCGCCGGGGGAGGGCGCGCGCGGCAGCAGCGCGCCGGATGGGCGGAAATCGCCCAGGGGCAGGGTGATCTCGGCCCACTCTGGCGGGGCGGTGAAACCCGCCTGGTAGTATTGCCAGGGCAAGATGGTGGCCGAGGTGCGCAGGTGCAGGTAGTAGGTCTGGCCATCGCCGCGGACGCGGATGCGCAGCGCGTCGGTGCCGTCGGGCAGGGTCAGCGCCTCGCGCCGGACCTGGATGAAGCCGCCGTTGTTGGCGGTGGAGACGGTGCCGGTCAGGCTGAGGCGCCCGGCGTCGATGACCGCCGTGCCGGAGGACACGCCGCCCATGACCCCGTCGGTGAAGAACCGCCACTGGCGGGCCTCGGCCGGGTCCGACAGATCGGCAAGGCGGACTGGGTCGGCGGACAGGGGCATGGCGGAGAGCATCAGCATGAGGGCGGGGATCATGTGTTTCATGACCTGCATATAGGGCGTGCCGCGCGCTTTCCGAGAGCGGCCAAGCCGTTTCGAAACGGCTTGAAAAAAGCGGCTTGGAAGCCGCTTTTACAACGCGCTTGCAAGCGCGTTGACCCAAGGCTTTTCGAAAAGCCTTGGGCGCTTTGTGACGGAGGTTGCGCTCAGGCCTTGGCGTAGCCCAGCGCCTGAAGTGCCACGCGGATCTCGTCGAGGACCGCCGGGTCGTCGATGGTGGCCGGGGGCTTGAACGTCTCGCTGTCGGCGATCTTGACCATGGTGGCGCGCAGGATCTTGCCCGAGCGGGTCTTGGGCAGGCGGTCCACCACGCAGGCCAGCTTGAACGCCGCCACCGGGCCGATCTTGTCGCGCACCAGCCGCACGCATTCCTTGACGATCTCCTCGTGCGGGCGGTTCACCCCCGAGGACAGGCACAGGAAGCCCAGCGGCAACTGGCCCTTGAGCTGGTCGCTGACGCCGATCACCGCGCATTCGGCCACGTCCGGGTGGCTGGCCAGCACCTCTTCCATGCCGCCGGTCGACAGGCGGTGGCCGGCGACGTTGATCACGTCATCGGTGCGGGCCATGATGTAGACATAGCCTTCGTCGTCGATCATGCCGGCATCGCCGGTCTCGTAGTAGCCGGGGAAATGTTCGAGGTAGGACTTGCGAAAGCGCCCTTCGGCGTTCCACAGCGTCGGCAGCGTGCCCGGAGGCAGCGGCAGCTTGACCGCGATGGCGCCCAGCTCGCCCTTGGGCATCGGGTGCCCGGCCTCGTCGAGGATATGGATGTCGTAGCCCGGCATCGGTTTCGCCGGCGAGCCCAGCTTGATCGGCAGTTCCTCGATCCCCAGCGGGTTGCCGGCGATGCACCAGCCGGTTTCGGTCTGCCACCAATGGTCGATCACCGGCACCTTGAGCTGGTCCAGCGCCCACTGGATGGTGTCCGGGTCGGCCCGTTCGCCGGCCAGGTAGACGGCGCGCAGGCCGGACAGGTCGTATTTCCGGACGAACTCACCCTTGGGATCCTCGCGCCGCACGGCGCGAAAGGCGGTGGGGGCGGTGAAGAAGCTCTTGACCTTGTGCTCGGAGATCACCCGCCAGAAGGTGCCCGCGTCGGGCGTGCCCACGGGCTTGCCCTCGAACACGATGGTGGTGTTGCCGTGGATCAGCGGGCCGTAGCAGATGTAGGAATGCCCCACGACCCAGCCCACGTCCGAGGCGGCCCAGAACACGTCGCCGGGATCGACGTTGTAGAGGTTCTTCATCGTCCAGTTCAGCGCCACCAGGTGGCCGCCGGTGGCGCGCACCACGCCCTTGGGCTGGCCGGTGGTGCCGGAGGTGTAGAGGATGTAGGCCGGGTGGTTGCCCTCGACCGGGACGCAGTCCGCCGGTTCCACGCCGTACTGGAAGCCGTGCCAGTTGTAGTCGCGGCCCTCGATAAGCTTGGCCACTTCCTGTTCGCGCTGGAAGATCACGCAGAAGTCGGGCTTGTGCCTGGCCAGGTCGATGGCGCCGTCGAGCAGCGGCTTGTAGTGCACCACGCGGCCCGGCTCCATCCCGCAGGAGGCGGCGATGATCGCCTTGGGCTTGGCGTCGTCGATGCGCACCGCCAGTTCATTCGCGGCAAAGCCGCCGAACACCACCGAATGCACCGCGCCGAGGCGGGCGCAGGCCAGCATGGCCTCCAGCGCCTCGGGGATCATCGGCATGTAGATGATGACGCGGTCACCCTTTTCCACGCCCTTGGCGCGCAGCGCGCCGGCCAGGTTGGCCACGCGGTTGCGCAGTTCGACGTAAGATATCTCGCGCTTGGTGTGGGTGATCGGGCTGTCGTAGATGATGGCGGTCTGCTCACCACGGCCGTTTTCGACATGGCGGTCGACCGCGTTCCAGCAGGTGTTCACCAGGCCGTCGGCATACCATTCGTACATGTGGTCGCCACGGTCGAAGAGGGCCTTCGAGGGCTTCCTGTCCCAGTCGATGGCCTCGGCCGCCGCCATCCAGAAGCCTTCCGGATCGGATTTGGCGCTGTCGTACACGTCTTGATAGCCCATGGGGTGCCTCCTCTATTCCCTTGGCAGCGGCTTAGGCCCTGCGCCGCCGACCGGGCAAGTCTGTTACCGGCGGTCAGGACAGATTACCGCAGACGGTTTGCGAATTTGCGCTGCAAATATTTGCAAACCACCTGAAATCTTGCTTGCAGGTTTGATGTGGGGCCGATTTTGCAAAATTTGGCACCTGATCGGGGCGAGTCGGGCGGATTCGGCCCCGGTGCAAAGCGGGCGGATCGGGTCGTGCCGCAACTGTGATCGGTCAGATGGCTTGACCTGCCCGCCCTGCCGTGGACTCATCGGCGCAAGAAGGCAAAAGGAGTACTTGTATGCAAAGCAACGCCTTCAGGGCACTGGTCCTGACCGTTCTGGCGTTTTGCGCACCGGCCACCGCGGCGCTGGCGAACTGGGAATTCGAAGGCGGCCCCGAGGCCGAGGTGCACACCGCCCGCGTCTGCGAAGGCCGCGATCAGGTGCTGTGCTTTGAACTCGGCTGCACCACGGGCGAGCCGCTGGGGTTTCGCCTGACCTCGCGCAACATGGCCGAGATGGTGGCCGCGCCGCGGCTGGACACGCTGCTGTTTGTCGGCTCGCAGCTGGCGGGGTCGCTGGAGTTCAGCCAGAGTGGGCTGGAAAGCTTTCGCGCGCCGCTGGAGGAAACGCATCTGCGCGGCATCGACCGGCTGAGGGCGGGGATCCGTGCGCAGCTGCATGTCTGGTACAGCGCCGAAGGGGCGCCGGAAATCCACCAGTTCACTCTGATCGGATCGAACGCGGCCATCAGCGCGGTGCAGGAACAATGCCCGCTGCCGGATTTCGCGGAACGCGAACTGGAGCGCCGCACGCTGGCCGATCCGGCCGCCAAGGTCCTGTCCGACATGCGCGAGGCCTGCTCTGTCCTGAGCGGCACGCTGACCGAGGGCGCGGGGTTTGCCGTGCCCTTTGACCTCGACGGGCAGGAACCGATGGACCTGCGGGTCAATCACGGCGCGCTGGTCTGCGACAGCACGCCGGACCTGGTCTGCGGCACGGCGGGGTGCCTGACCTCGCTCTGGCAGGGGCTGGACGACGGGCGTTATCGCCGGGTTTTCCTGAACGCGGTGCAGGATGCCGAGACGGTCGAGCCGGGCGTGGTGAAGATGTCGTTCAAGGGGTCGCGCTGCAAGGGCGTGGAGGCCGAAGAGGGGCAGGAGCCGGTCTGCGACGCGCTCTATGACCTCAGTGATTTCGAGCTGACCCCGCGTCCGTGAGGTCGCGGGTCGGGCCCGGGACGGGTGGGGCATCCGCCCGCCGTCCCGGGGCTTGATCGGCGGCGGCATGGGGGCGCTGCCGTGCCGGTGCGCCCCCGCCAAGGTCAGCCGTAATGCGCCACCGGCGTGCCGGCGATGGCCGCCATGTTCAGCAACCCGCGCGCGGTGATCGCGGGCGTCACGATGTGGGCGCGGTTGCCCATGCCCATCAGAATCGGCCCGACCTCGAGCCCGCCGCCCTTCATCTTGAGGATGTTGCGGGTGGCCGAGGCGGCGTCGGCATGGCCGAAGATCAGCACGTTGGCCGCGCCCTGCATCCGGTTGCCGGGGAACAGGCGTTCGCGCAGGTCCGGGTCCAGCGCGGTGTCGACGTTCATCTCGCCCTCGTAGCTGAAGTCGCAGCCGCGCGAATCGAGGATCTGCATCGCCTCGCGCAGGCGCATCCCGCTGTCGGACTGCTGGTTGCCGAACTGCGATTGCGAGCAGAGCGCGATCTTGGGCTCGATGCCGAAGCGGCGGACGTGGCGTGCGGCGCCGATGGCGGTTTCCGCCATCTGCGCGGCGGTGGGCTGCTGGTGGACGTGGGTGTCGGCGATGAACAGCGGCCCGTCCTCGAGGATCATCAGCGACAACGCGCCCTGCGGGTGATGTTTGCGGTCGCCCAGCACCTGCCGGATGTAGTTCAGGTGCCAGACGTATTCGCCGAAGGTGCCGCAGATCATGCTGTCGGCCTCTTCGCGGTAGACCATGATGGCGCCGATCGCGGTGGAATTGGTGCGCATGATCGCGCGGGCCAGGTCCGGAGTCACGCCGCGCCGGGCCATGATCTCGTGGTAGGTGCCCCAGTAGTCGCGGTAGCGCGGGTCGTTCTCGGGGTTGACGATGTTGAAGTCGCGTTCGGGGCGGATCATCAGGCCCAGCCGTTCGCAGCGGGTGGCGATGACCTCCGGACGGCCGATCAGGATCGGCAGTTCGGTGGTCTCCTCCAGGATCGCCTGCGCGGCGCGCAGCACGCGTTCATCCTCGCCCTCGGCAAAGACGATCTTGCGCGAGGCGGTGGCGGCGGCCTGGAACACCGGGCGCATCAGCAGGGCGGACTTGTAGACCGAGGCGTCGAGCCGCTGCTTGTAGACGGCGAGGTCCTCCAGCGGGCGGGTGGCGACGCCGGACTCCATCGCCGCCTTGGCCACGGCGGTCGAGACGATGCCGGACAGGCGCGGATCGAACGGCTTGGGGATCAGGTAGTCGGCGCCGAAGGTCAGCTGTTCGCCGCGGTAGGCGGCGGCGGCCTCGGCGCTGGTGGTGGCGCGGGCGAGCGCGGCGATGCCGTCGACGCAGGCGATTTTCATCTCGTCGTTGATCGTGGTCGCGCCGACGTCCAGCGCACCGCGGAAGATGAAGGGAAAGCACAGCACGTTGTTGACCTGGTTCGGGAAATCGCTGCGCCCGGTGGCGATGATCGCGTCGGGGGCGACCTCGCGGGCCTCGTCCGGCATGATCTCGGGCGTGGGGTTGGCCAGGGCAAAGATGATCGGGCGCCGGGACATGCGGGCGACCTGCTCGGGCTTCAGCACGCCGGGACCGGACAGGCCCAGGAACAGGTCGGCGCCGTCGATGACATCGTCCAGCGTGCGCAGGTCGGACGGCTGGGCAAAATCGGCCTTTTGCGGGTTCATGTCCTCGGCGCGGCCTTCGTAGACCAGGCCGTGGATGTCGCAGAGCCAGATGTTCTCGCGCTTGACCCCCAGCTTGACCAGCATGTTCAGGCAGGCGATTCCCGCCGCGCCGCCGCCGGTGCTGACCACCTTGACGTCACCCCAGGCCTTGCCGGCGACGTGCAGCGCGTTGGTCGCCGCGGCGCCGACCACGATGGCGGTGCCGTGTTGGTCGTCGTGGAAGACGGGGATGTTCATCCGCTCGCGGCAGATCCGTTCAACGATGAAACAGTCCGGCGCCTTGATGTCCTCGAGGTTGATCGCGCCAAAGGTCGGCTCCAGCGCGCAGACGATCTCGGCCAGCTTTTCGGGGTCGGATTCGTCGACCTCGATGTCGAAACAGTCGATGTTGGCGAACTTCTTGAACAGGACCGCCTTGCCCTCCATCACCGGCTTGGACGCCAGCGCGCCGATGTTGCCCAGGCCCAGCACGGCGGTGCCGTTCGACACGACGGCCACCAGGTTGCCGCGCGTGGTGTAGCGGGCGGCGTTGGCGGGGTCGGCCTTGATCTCGAGGCAGGCCTCGGCGACGCCGGGGGAATAGGCGCGGCTGAGGTCGCGGCCATTGGCCAGCGGTTTTGTCGCGCGGATCTCGAGTTTGCCGGGGCGCGGGTTCTCGTGGTAGAACAGCGCCGCCTGGCGCAGGGTTTCCTTGGTCGTGTCGGTCATGGACAACTCCCTCCCGAGAATATGTTCAGCGTTAAACGATCTCGGGCGGCGGCCGGAGAGTCGCGTGTCCGATAGCAGTTTACCCCATGTGTGGGAATTGCAAAGCTGCCGCAAAGGAAGGCGGCCTGCCCGCTTTTGCGCTAACACGCGGGACTTGCATTCCGGCAGGCGGCTTCGCAACATGGGGGGCACCCAGCGAGGACGTCCCAGCCCATGACACAGAGCCCATCCGATCTGGCGGCCGCTGCCCGCGCGGTGCGCGAAAACGCCTATGTGCCCTATTCGCATTTCAAGGTGGGCGCGGCGCTGCGCGCGCCCTCGGGTGCGGTCTACGTCGGCTGCAACGTCGAGAACGTGGCCTACCCCGAGGGCACCTGCGCCGAGGCGGGGGCGATTGCCGCCATGGTCGCGGCCGGTGAGACCGAGATCACCGAGGCCTATGTCATCGCCGACAGCGCGCATCCGGTGGCGCCCTGCGGCGGCTGCCGGCAAAAGCTGATGGAATTCGCCCGCGCCGATGTGCGGGTGACGCTGGCCACGGTCGACGGCGCCGAAGAGGTGGTGACGGTGGCGGACCTGCTGCCCGGCGCATTTGGCACCAAGCACATGGACCGCGCCTGATGGACGCCCGCAGCATCATCGCCGAGTTGCGCCGGGGCGAGGAACCCGCGCCCCGGGAACTGGCCTGGTTCGCGCAGGGGCTGGCCGATGGCACGGTCAGCGGCGCGCAGGCCGGGGCCTTTGCCATGGGCGTCTGCCTGCGCGGGCTGTCCGAGGCGGGGCGCGTGGCGCTGACGCTGGCGATGCGGGATTCGGGCCGGGTGCTGGACTGGCAGATGGACGGGCCGGTGGTGGACAAGCATTCGACCGGCGGGGTGGGCGACTGCGTGTCGCTGGTGCTGGCCCCGGCGCTGGCGGCCTGCGGGGTCTACGTGCCGATGATCTCGGGGCGCGGCCTGGGTCACACCGGCGGCACGCTGGACAAGCTGGAGGCGAT
This sequence comes from Antarctobacter aquimaris, assembly GCF_900184945.1. Lineage (GTDB taxonomy): Bacteria > Pseudomonadota > Alphaproteobacteria > Rhodobacterales > Rhodobacteraceae > Maliponia > Maliponia aquimaris. Next base: position 231,888 of record NZ_FXYF01000003.1, read on the forward strand.
TCCGGGCTACATGGTCGCGCCGGACGAGGCGCTGTTTCGCCACATCGTCGGCGACGTGGGCTGCGCAATTGTCGGTGCCTCGGCCGATATCGCCCCGGCGGACAAGCGGCTGTACGCGATCCGCGACGTGACCGGAACGGTCGAGAGCCTGGACCTGATCACCGCCTCGATCCTGTCGAAAAAGCTGGCGGCGGGGCTTCAGGCGCTGGTGCTGGACGTCAAGACCGGCTCGGGCGCCTTCATGAAATCGCGCGAGGAGTCGCGGGCCCTGGCGCAGGCGCTGGTCTCGACCGCCAATGCCGCCGGCTGCCCGACCACGGCGCTGCTGACCGACATGACGCAGCCGCTGGCGCCGTCGCTGGGCAATGCCTTGGAGGTGGACGAATCCATGCGCGTGCTGACCGGGCAGGCCAAGGGGCCGTTGCTGGAGTTGAGCATCGCTTTGGGGGCCGAGCTGCTGACCACGGCGGGCATTGCCGACGGCGAGGCGAAGTTGCGTCAGGCGATTGCCTCGGGCGAGGCGGCGGAGCGGTTCGGGCGCATGGTCTACGCGCTGGGCGGGCCGCTGGCCTTTGTCGACGACTGGCGGCGCTTTCTGCCCGAGGCGACGGTGATCCTGGAGGTGCCCGCGCCCGAGGATGGCGTGGTCGCGGCGTTCGATGGCGAGGCGCTGGGGCTGGCGGTGGTGGACCTGGGCGGCGGGCGGCGGGTCGAGACCGACAGCGTCAACCCCTCGGTCGGCCTGTCCGAGGTGGTGCGGCTGGGCGCAAAGGTCAGCCGGGGCCAGCCGCTGTGCCGCGTCCATGCCGCGCGCGAGGAACAGGCGGCGGCAGCGGCGCAGGCGGTTTTGGCGGCGATCACCCTGGGCGACGCGCCGAAGGAGGTGCCATTGGTGCTGGAGCGGGTGACCTGATGCGCGCCTTCCTGGTGGTGATGGATTCGGTCGGGATCGGCGGCGCGCCGGATGCCGATGCGTTTTTCAACGACGGCTTGCCCGATACCGGCGCGGACACGCTGGGCCATATCTTCGACGCCTGCGCGCGCGGGGATGCGGAGGACGGGCGATCGGGGCCTTTGCAGGTGCCGGTGCTGGCCGGGCTGGGGCTGTACGCCGCCGCCGATCTCGCCAGCGGCGGGCATCGGGCGACGGGCACGCCCACGGGCCTGTGGGGGGCGGCGACGGAGGTGTCGAAGGGCAAGGACACGCCCTCTGGCCACTGGGAACTGGCCGGGCTGCCGGTGCCCTGGGACTGGACCTATTTCCCCGATACCCAGCCGGCCTTTCCGGCGGAACTGACCGCGAAAGTCTGCGAGATCGCCGGGACGGACGGCATCCTGGCCAATTGCCACGGCTCGGGCACCGTCATGCTGGACCGTTTCGGCGCGGAGCACATCCGCACCGGCAAACCGATCTGCTACACCTCCGCCGACAGCGTGTTCCAGATCGCCGCGCACGAGGAACATTTCGGCCTCGACCGGCTGTTGCACCTGTGCGAGACGCTGGCGCCCACCCTGCACGGGATGAAGGTGGGCCGCGTGATCGCGCGGCCCTTCGTCGGGGAGCCGGGCCGCTTCAAACGCACGATCAACCGGCATGATTATGCGATTCAGCCGCCGCAGCCGATCCTGACCAACTGGGTGCAGGACGCGGGACGGCGGGTCTATGCCGTGGGCAAGATCGGCGATATCCTGTCGATGGCGGGCATCGACGAGGTGCGCAAGGGCGATGATGCGACCTTGATGGGGCACCTGTCAGACCTGGTGGAGACGGCCGAGGACGGCTCGCTGACATTCGCCAATTTCGTCGAGTTCGACAGTCTTTACGGGCATCGGCGCGACGTGTCGGGCTATGCGCGGCACCTCGAATGGTTCGACGCGCATATCGGCCGTCTGCTGCCGCGCCTGCGCGACGGCGACCTGCTGCTGATCACCGCCGACCATGGCAACGACCCGACCTGGACCGGCACAGACCACACGCGCGAACGGGTGCCGGTGCTGATCGCGGGCAAGGGCGCGGGCAGCCTCGGTCAGATCGGCTTTGCCGATGTTGCCGCCTCCATCGCCGCACACCTGGACGTGCCCGCGCAAGGGCCGGGGAGATCCTTTCTGTGAGACACGAAGACGACCGGCTCCGCCCGATCACCGACGAGGAACACCTCGACCGCATCGCGCGCCTGCCCAAGGTGGAGTTGCACCTGCATTTCGAAGGCGGCGCGCCGCCGGCCTTCATCCGCGGGCTGGCCAAGGAAAAGAAGGTCGACATCGCCAAGGTGTTCAACCGCGACGGATCTTACGCCTACCGCGATTTCTGGCACTTCCTCGAGGTCTACGAGGCGGCGACCTCGGTGCTGAAGACGCCCGAGGATTATGCCCGCCTCTGCACCGCCGTGCTGGAGGAGTCCGCCAGGAATGGCGTGGTCTACTCCGAGACCTTCCTCAGCCCGGATTTCTGCGGTGGCGGCGATGTCGGGGCCTGGCGGGAATACCTGCTGGCCATCCGCGAGGCGGCCGAGCGGGCCGAGCGCAGCCACGGCATCACCCTGCGCGGCATCGTCACCTGCATCCGCCATTTCGGCCCCGACAAGGCCAGGCGCGCCGCGCTGTGTGCCGCCGAGACGGCGGGCGACTGGCTGGTGGGCTTCGGCATGGCCGGGGACGAGAAGAAGGGCAAGCAGAAGGATTTTGCCTGGAGCTTTGACCTGGCGCGCGAGGCGGGGTTGCGTCTGACCAGCCACGCCGGGGAATGGAACGGCCCGCAGGAGGTGCGCGACGCGGTTGAGGACCTGGGGGTCGAGAGGATCGGCCACGGCGTGCGGGCCGCGCCCGATCTGGCCACCGTCGACATGCTGGCCGAACGCGAAATCACGCTGGAGGTCTGCCCGGGATCGAACGTCTTTCTGGGGGTGTACCCCACGCTGAAGGACCACCCGATCGACAGGCTGCGCGACCGGGGCGTGCGGGTGACGGTGTCCACCGACGACCCGCCGTTCTTTCACACCACCATGCGGCAGGAGTACCTTGGCCTTGCCAAGACCTTCGGATGGGACGAAGAGGTGTTCGCAGACATCAACCGCACCGCCCTCGACGCCGCCTTCTGCGATGCGGCCACCCGGGAGGCGGTGAAGAAGAGACTGGAGACGGCATGAGCGACACCCTGACCATCGTCGACCATCCGCTGGTGCAGCACAAGCTGAGCCTGATGCGTGAACAGACCACCTCGACCGCCAGCTTTCGCCGGCTGTTGCGCGAAATCAGCCTGCTGCTGGCCTACGAGGTGACGCGCGACCTGCCGCTGACAACCCGGCGGATCGAAACCCCGCTGTGCGAGATGGACGCCCCGGTGATCGAGGGCAAGAAGCTGGCGCTGATCTCGATCCTGCGGGCGGGCAACGGCCTGTTGGACGGCATCCTGGAGCTGATCCCGGCGGCGCGGGTGGGCTTTGTCGGTCTCTACCGCGACGAGGAGACGCTGAAGCCGGTGCAGTACTACAACAAGCTGCCGACCCAGATGGGCGAACGCATCGCCATCGTCGTCGACCCGATGCTGGCCACCGGCAATTCCTCGGCCGCGGCCATCGACCTGGTCAAGAAGGCCGGGGCGACGGACATCCGGTTCCTGTGCCTGCTGGCGGCGCCCGAGGGTGTGCGGCGGATGGCCGAGGCGCATCCCGACGTGCCGGTGATCACCGCCGCGCTGGACGAAAGGCTGAACGAAAAGGGCTATATCGTGCCCGGCCTGGGCGACGCCGGGGACCGGATGTACGGCACCAAATGACCCTGTCGCGGGGCACTGGTTCCAGCGGTGGAACAGGTGTCCCGCAGCGTCGGACAATCGGGAAAACCGGGCTGCATTGTTCCGCAATCGGGCTGTGGGTATCCCAAAGCCGTTAATATTTTCAAGGCTTTACAGACCGGCTTGCCAGAGGGTATCCTGCGAGTCGCATCTGTGGGGGCAGAACATGACCTTGAAATCTTTCTCTTTTTTCGTGCTGGCCGTTTCCGGATTCGGAATTTTTTCCCATCCGGTGGCGGCGCAGAACAGCACGGACATCCCGCTCAACTTTCCGCCGGCGTCCTTTCAGGGCACCCAATTCGTCGACAACCGGGGCTGCGTCTATGTGCGCGCGGGGTTTGACGGGCTGGTGAACTGGGTGCCGCGCGTGACCCGCGGGCGCGAGCATATCTGCGGCCAGACGCCCACCTTCGGCTCGACCCAGGTGGCCGCCCCGGCGCCCGCGCCGCGGGCGCAGCCGGCCCCGGCACCGCAGCCGGCGCAGGTCACCGCGGCCCCGCCCGCGCCCCGGCCTGCCGCCGCGCCGACGCCGCAACGGGTGGTGCGCAGCCAGCCCGCTCCCCAGCCGGTGGTGCGCCGCGTGATGACCGCCCCGGCGCCCAAGCCGCCCGCCGCCGAACCGCCGCGCGTGGTGCGCCGCGTGCCGGCGCCGCAACCCGCGGCACCCGTCGTCACCACCAGCGTCCCCGCGCATGGCAAGGCCAAGGTCCTGCCGATGGGGCCGATCAAGGTGCCCGCGCAGATCGCCTGCGCCGAAGGCCGAACCTACCGTGTCGTCGATGGCAGGAAGACCCCGATCCGCTGTGGCCCGCAGCAGACGCCGCACGCCACGGTGATCCGTCGCGGTGACGCACCCGCCAGCGGCGCGAACGTCTATTACAACAAGAAAAGCTGGGAAGGCAGCAGCCTGGACCTGCCGCCCGAGACCCGCATCGTGCCCAAGCACGTCTACGATCAGCGCGACACGCAGGTGGCCCATGTGCCCGAGGGCTACAGCCCGGCCTGGGAAGATGACCGGCTGAATTCCTACCGCGCCTATCAGACCGTTCAGGGCCACCAGGACACCCAGCAGGTCTGGACCAACACCGTGCCGCGCGAACTGGTCAGCCAGGCGCGGCGTCACGAGGTCAAGCCGCCGGTGGTCGTGGGCCGCGCGGCCTCGCCGCTGCCGCTGACCCCGGTCGTGACCACCAAGGGCAAGGTGCCGGTCACGGTCGGCCGCTGGATCGAGGTCGGCGCCTTTTCCACCGAGGGCAAGGCGCGCCAGGCGGTGTCGCGGTTGCAGGCGGCGGGCTTTACCGTCCGCATGGGCCAGCACAGCCAGAACGGCCGGAGTTTCTCGCTGTTGCGGGTCGGGCCCTATGCCGACGACGCCGCGCTGCGCCACGCGCTGAACCGCGTGCATGGCACCGGGTACACGCAGGCCTACGTCCGCTGAAGTCCGTCCCCACGGACCCGCCCGCCCGCGTGCCCGCCACGCGGGCGGCTGCGTTCCTGTCGCGTCACGATCCGCAGATGCCCTGAAGCCGCACCCAGTCGGGGTCGCTCAGCACCGGGCGGCTGCCTTGTTCGGCGCGGGGGTCGGCCTCGATCAGCGCCAGGGTGCGTTCGCCGGTCATGTCCAGCGCGTAGGCATAGGGCGTGCTGCGCAACTCGGCCTTGGCAAAGGCGGCCAGCAGGCGCTCGGTCTCGGGCCGGGTGGCGGTGCGGGTCATCACGACCTCGGCGTAGCTTTCCAGCACGCTGTCGGGCAGCACGCCGGTGGTCAGCAGACGCAGGCTGGCCATCAGTCCGGCATGATCCAGCAGCACGGCCAGCGGATCGGTCTGCTGCGCGCGCACCGTCTCGGCGACGACATAGCCGGCGGCGACATCCGGGTCCTCGTAGTCCTCGATCACCGAGCGGTTCAGCAGCACGATGCCGCCCGGCAGATGCGCGCTGACCAGCGCGCCGCCCGGCAGGATGACGATGCGGCGCCGGTCCAGCCGCGCGGCCAGCCGCTCCAGCGGGACCCGCGCATCGCGCGAGGCGCAGGGTTTGCCCGACAGCCGCTCGATATGGGCCAGCAGGCTGTTGCCGATCTCGGCGCGCTTGACCGCCGGGACCACGGTCACGGTGTAGCGTTCCAGCGCGCCGGGCAGCCACAGCACGCCCGCCGCGGCAAGCGCCGCCAGCAGTCCGCCCGACAGCAGGAACCGCAGCTTGCCCGGGCGCGGCCGGCGGCGTTCGATCGCGCGCAGCAGGCGGTCGATGCCGTTGATCATCTCGGCCTCGGTCTCGGGCAGTTCCAGCGTCTCGCCCGGGGCGTTGTCGGGAAAGTAGATCGCCGGGACGTCCTTGCCGTTGGCGCGGTTCACCGCCCCCAGCGACCAATGCGCCAGCGCCCGCCCGTTGATTTCGGACAGGGTCAGGGTCGCATCGCCCAGCGAGACGATGACCTCACGCCGCTGGTCCTCGGGCGTCGGGCGCCAGAGGCCGGTCGCTTCGAGACGGTCGAACTGTTTGAGGGCGGTCATACCGGGCTGCTCTGCCTCACGTTTCGCCAAAAGCTATCATGGGCCGCGGGAGGGGGCAATCGAGCCCCTTGCGCCGGAACCGCCACGACACCTGACCGGGTCAGGGCGGCTCCGCGCCTCAGTCCAGCGATTTGGCCAGGGTCCGCAGTTCGAATTTCTGGATCTTGCCGGTGGAGGTCTTGGGCAGCTCCCGGAACACCACCTTCTTGGGTGTCTTGAACCCGGCCAGCCGCTGGCGCGCGTAGGCGATCAACTCGGCCTCGCTGACCTCGTGGCCGTCCTTGACCTCGACAAAGGCGCAGGGCACCTCGCCCCACTTGTCGTCCGGCTTGGCCACCACGGCACAAAGCAGCACGGCGTCGTGGCCCATCAGCACGCTTTCGACCTCGACCGAAGAGATGTTCTCGCCGCCCGAGATGATGATGTCCTTGGCGCGGTCGGCGATCTGGACAAAGCTGTCGGGATGCATCACCGCGATGTCGCCGGAATGGAAATAGCCCCCGGCAAAGGACTCGGCCGTGGCCTTGGGGTTCTTGTAGTATCCCTTCATCACGCCGTTGCCGCGGAACTTGATCTCGCCCTTGGTTTCGCCGTCGCGCGGCACCTCGGCGCCGTCAGTGTCGTGCACCGTCACCTCCTCGATGAAGGGCATGGCGACCCCCTGCCGCGCCTTGATCGCGGCGCGGGCCTCGCCCTTCAGCGGCTCCCACTCGGGTTTCCAGGTGCATTCGGTCGCCGGGCCGTAGGTTTCGGTCAGGCCGTAGACCTGGGTGACGTTGAAGCCCATCGGTTCGATCTTGGCCAGGGTTGCGGGGGCCGGGGGCGCGCCGGCGGTAAAGACCTCGACCACGTGGGAAAACTCGCGCCGCTCGGCCTTGGGGGCGTTGACCAGCGTGTTGAGCACGATTGGCGCGCCGCCGAAATGGGTCACGCCCTCGTCGGCGATGGCGTCAAAGATCGCCTTGGCGCGCACGTCGCGGCAGCAGACCAGCGTGCCGCCCATGGCGGGCATCATCCAGGTGTGGCACCAGCCGTTGCAGTGAAACAGCGGCACGATGGTCATGTAGACCGGGTGCAGCACCATGCGCCAGGACAGCACCTGTCCCATGGCGTTCAGGTAGGCGCCGCGGTGGTGGTAGACCACGCCCTTGGGCCGCCCGGTGGTGCCGGATGTGTAGTTGAGCGCGATGGATTCCCATTCGTCCTCGGGCAGGATCCAGTCGAAATCCGGGTCGCCGGTTTCCAGAAAACCCTCGTACTCGGTGTAATGGCCTTCGGCATGCACCCCGGCCTGCGCGTCGGCGACCTCGACGATCATCGGCGGCGGGCCTTCCATGACCTCGACGGCCTCGGCCAGCACCGGCAGGAACTGCGGATCGCAGAGCACCACCTTGGCGCCGCCATGGTCGAGGATGAAGGCCACGGTGCCCACGTCCAGCCGCGTGTTGATGGCGTTGAGGATCGCGCCGCAGGCCGGCACGCCGAAATGCGCCTCGGCATGGGCGGGGATGTTGGGCAGCATTGTGGCCACCACGTCACCCGGCGCCACGCCCGCACGCGCCAGCGCCGAGGCCAGCCGCGACACCCGGGCGATGTACTGGCCATAGGTCTTGCGGTGGCTGCCGTAGACGACGGCCAACTGGTCCGGCCAGATGCCGGCCGCGCGGCGCAGAAAGCTCAGCGGCGTCAGCGGCACGTGGTTTGCCGCGGTCCTGCCCAGTCCGGTCTCGTCAGCCAGCCAGCCCATGGTGCTCTCTCCTGTCGTCTGCCCGGTGGACTATGCGCAAGAGACCCGCACAAGAAAAGCCCCCCGCGCAGGAATCGGCAGGCCGCCCAGTGCCCCGCGCCCGCTGCCGGCATCTTTGGTCCGGAAATATCCCGGGGTCCGGGGACCGCGCCCCCGGGGCCTGCGATCCCGGTTGCCGCGATGGGCGCGCCTGACCTAGTCTGGCGCCATGATCATTTCGCGCGGGCGCCGCTACATCTTTGTCCATATCCCCAAGACAGGCGGCACCTCGATGGCGCTGGCGCTTGAGACGCGCGCGCAGGCCGACGACATCCTGATCGGCGACACGCCCAAGGCGCTGCGGCGGCGCGGGCGGCTGAAGGCGCTGACCGCACGCGGGCGGCTGTGGAAGCATTCCACGCTGGCCGATATCGACGGGGTGGTGACGCCGGCCGAGATCGGCGGGATGCTGTGCTTTTGCCTGGTGCGCAACCCGTGGGACCGGGTGGTCAGCTATTACCACTGGCTGCGGGTGCAGGAGTTCGACCATGCCGCGGTGACGCTGGCCAAGGCGCATGAGTTCGCCGGCTTCCTGCGCCAGCCGCACACGCAGGCAAGCCTCGCCGCCTGGCCCGCCTCGCGCTACATGCGCGATGTGACCGGGGCCGAGCACGGGCTCTGCGTCCGGCTGGAACACCTGGCCGAGGACATGGCCCCGGTGGTGGCGCATCTTGGCTTTGTCCCCGAGATGCCGCATGTCAACCGGTCGGACCGGGCGGCGGATTACCGGGCGCAGTACAGCGACGAGACGCAGGCCATCGTGGCGGTGGCCTGCGCCGAGGACGTGGCGCGCTTTGGCTATGCCTTCTGAGGCGATCGGTTACGGGCAGACGCCGCCGATGTTGAGGTACTTGCCATAAACCCAGCCGTTCGGGTTCGGGGTGCCCCAGAGCGGGTTCAGGCAGCGCCCCGACATGCATTGCACCTGATACCAGCTGCCGGAGCGGTTCCAGACCGCGATCTCGTCGCCCAGGTACACTTCGCCGATCTGGGCATAGCCGCTGCCCGGGCCGGTGCGCACGGCTAGGAAACCGCTGCCCTTGGCGTGGTTGTACTGGCTGGTCGGGCGCACGCCCACCACCCATCCGGTGCAGTCCCCGGCCTGTGCCGGGACCGCGCCAAAGGCCAGCAGGGCGGCTGCGGCAAGTGCTGCGATACGTGACATGCGTCTCTCCCTTTCGTGTCGCGCCGCGATGGCGCAGGGCCGAGTCTGCACCGGGAGAACACATTCCGTCTTTGACATGGGTCAGGCGCGCCCCGGACCTGGTCCGGGACTTCCGGGCTGTTCGTTCAGGTCAATAGGCCCCGTGCCGGGATCGCCTAGCGTACCGGCTCGAACCGGGCGTCTGTCATCGTGCAGTCGCGCACCACGTCGCGGCCGCAGGGCACCGGGTCCAGGTCCCGCGACAGGCAGATGCGGGCCTCCTGGATGTGGCCGTCGGTGCAGGTGATGGTGATCATGTCCGGTGCCATCCCCGGGTTGGCCTCGAGAAAGGCCTTTTCAATCAGCGCGGCGGGCAGGGTCACGGGCTTGTCCAGCCGGCGCAGCACCTCGGGGCGGGTGATCCGGCCATAGGCCTCGCGGGAGAGCGCAAAGTAGTCCGCCGCGCTCAGCCCCGAACAGACGCCGTGTTTGCGCCACTGGTGCCAGGCCAGCCCGCCCGACCCCATGATGTCGGCCATCTCGCCGGTCATCCGCCGCGTCGGCGCGCGTTCGGCCGTGGGGCAGAAGGCCGGCCAGCCGCGGTGATACTGCGGCCAGAGCCCGTGCAGGATCCAGCCGGCATCGGTGGCGCATTGTTCGGCCTCGCGGGCGTCGCCCTCGCGCGCGCACCAGTTGGGCGACCAGGACAGCGACAGGACGTAGTAATCGAACACCCCCGCCTGTTCGCCATCGGCGCGGGCCAGCGATCCCGACAGGGCCAGGGCCAGGGCCAGTCCATACAATGCGCGCATTTTTGCTTCCCCTTTTCGGCTGACGTCACTATATAGGCCCGAAGTTCCCCGACAACGGTAACCCGCTCCGCCCGCCGGAGCCGCCCTTGGCCCAAAAGCCTCGGGTCGGGCAGGAGGCATGCAGGCGGGTCCGGTCAAAGCTAGGAGAAGAGCCATGTCGAAACTGCTGCACCCCAAGGCGACCGCCGTCTGGCTGGTGGACAACACCACGCTGTCCTTCAAGCAGATCGCCGAGTTCACCGGCTTTCACGAGCTGGAAATCCAGGGCATCGCCGATGGCGACGTGGCCGCGGGGGTCAAGGGCTTTGACCCGGTCGCCAACAACCAGCTGGACCCGTCCGAGATCGAAAAGGCCGAGAAGGACCCGACCTACCGGATGAGGCTGAAGCACAACCCGGCGGCGCGCGACGAGGAAAAGCGGCGCGGCCCGCGCTACACCCCGCTGAGCAAGCGGCAGGACCGGCCGAACGCGATCCTGTGGCTGGTCAAGTTCCACCCCGAGCTGAGCGACGGCCAGATCTCCAAGCTGGTGGGCACCACCAAGCCGACGATCCAGTCGATCCGCGAGCGCACCCATTGGAACATCCAGAACATGCAGCCGATCGACCCGGTGGCGCTGGGCCTGTGCCGCCAGTCCGAGCTGGACGCCGCGGTGGCCAAGGCCGCCAAGGCCACGCAGCAGGTGATGAGCGACGACGAGCGGCGCAAGCTGGTGTCGACCGAGCAGAGCCTGGGCATGGAGCCGACCGAGCAGCGCCTGCCGACCGCCATCGAGGGGCTCGAGACCTTCAGCCTGTCCGACCCGCGCGGCGAGGACGAAGAGGAAGAGAAGGACAACGCGAACTACCTCGACGCGGACAGCTTCTTCAACCTGCCGGGCGGCAAGGACGACGACGAGGACGAGGACGAGGACGAAGATCCCCGCCGCTGATGGTGACGGGGTACGGCGGGACGGACGCTCGCGGCCCTGTGGGCCGCATCGCCCCGCCCACCGTCCCTTGACGGTGCCCGGGCGAGCATGGGTGCCTTGAGTCGGGTGATGGCCCCCGGGCCCCTAGAAGGCCAGCCCCAGGTTGACGTTCCACATGGTCTGACCCGCATCGTCCCGGCTGAGGTCCATCCGGCCCTTCAGCCCGTTTCCCCCCATGGCAAAGTCCGACCCGATCGAGACGGCATTGCCGGTCAGAACATCCGCGGCGGCAAATTGCGCGCTGACGCCGGGCAGGGAAAAGCCGATGTCGTCCTGGGTTCCGCCAAAGGACGACAGGCCAAGGTAGGGCCGGAACGCCACCTCGCCGCGCGCCATCGGCATCCCCAGTTCCACCCGCAGGGCCGTGCTGGTCGCGGTGCGTTCAGCGATGCTGCCGCCCCGCAGGCCGGTCAGGTCATGGGCGTCTGTGCTGTGGTGCAGGACGTCGGCCCGCAGGCGCAGGTCGACGGCGCGGTCGGCGGTGGGGGACTGCCAGACGATGCCGCTGCCGCTGAGGCTGATCCCGAGGATGCGGCCGTCATGGTCGGTCTCGCCGGTCAGCGCGTTGGGGGCGGAAATCGCGTTGTGCGAGCGGCCGGCATATACCGCTGCGCCATAGCGGAACCGTTGCGTTTCCCCCGACAGACCCAGGCCGATGAAGTAGGACCGGATGCGCGTTTCGGTGACGCCGTCGTCCAGCCCGCTCTTGCCCTGGCCGTAGCCGATGAAGGGTGACAGGCCCAGCCAGTCAAAGCCGTATCCGGCCACCGCCCCGCGCAGGGCATGGTCCGCCCCCTGCGATATGTCCGGCGCGATGCCGCCGCCGGTGACGAAGGTGCCCAGCCAGGCGCCCCGGGTCTGGAACCCCAGCGCCGTGCCGGCGATGCCAAAGCCCAGTTCGCGCGACAGGCGGTCGGAGGAGGACAGCGGCGCCTCGTCGATCCGCAGGGCGGGCGGCACGTTGACCACGGCGCTGACGGTCTTGCCCGGGACCGTGGTGCCTTGGAGGGTCTGGGCAAGGCCCGTGACGGGCGCGAGGGCGAGGCAGGCGGTGAGGGCGAGGGGTCTGAGCACCGGATCATCCTGGAATGCAGGTGGGGGCGGCCGATGGGTCGCGCGCACTGTCTGGCACAGGCCGGGTGGAGGGGCCACTGTGGCCAATTCGCCAGCGCTCAGCGCTGATGCGGCGCAGTCACATCCGCTTGCGCGCGTTCAGCGCGGCGGTGATCGTGCCATCGTCGAGGTAGTCGAGTTCGCCGCCGATGGGCACGCCCTGCGCCAGCGAACTGAGCGCGACGCGGCCCTCCAGCTGATCGGCGATGTAATGGGCGGTGGTCTGGCCGTCGATGGTGGCGTTCAGCGCCAGGATCACCTCCGCGACAGCCTCGGCCTCGATCCGGGTCAGCAGTTGCGGGATGCGCAGGTCCTCGGGGCCGATGCCGTCCAGCGCCGACAGCGTGCCGCCCAGCACATGATAGCGGCCCTTGAAGGTGCCGGAGCGTTCCATCGCCCAGAGGTCCGCAACCTCCTCGACCACGCAGAGCAGCCCGTTGGCGCGGGACTCGTCGGCGCAGATCGGGCAGATCTCGGCGGTGCCGACGTTGCCGCAGTTCAGGCATTCGCGGGCGCGGGCGGCGACCTCGGTCATGGCCTGCGCAAGCGGTCCGAGCAACACGGCGCGCTTGCGGATCAGGTGCAGGACGGCGCGGCGGGCCGAGCGCGGGCCAAGGCCGGGCAGGCGGGCCATCAGGTCGATCAGGTGGGCAATCGGGTCGGCGTCGCGGGCCATTCAGGGGGCCTCGCCCGGGAGCGGGATGCGCGTCACCTCGAACCCGGCGTTGCGCAGTTGCGCGACCAGACCGGTCTCTCCCGGCAGGTGAAAGTTGCCCACCGCCAGGAACACGCCGCCCTCGCGCAGCGCCTCGACCGAGGCCTTGAAGAAGTCGATGTTGCGCTCTTCGACGAGGTAAGCGTTCATCCGGTCGTAGAGCGCCGGACCTTCGGCGCCCAGGGTGCCGATCACCGCGGCCTCGTCCCAGGCCATCATCAGGCCGACGCGGCCCTGCTGGTACAGCGCAAAGGACGCGGCGCGGCTGTCGCGGCTGCTGCCCGGCAGCAGGTAGACGGAATAGGTGGCGATCACCGCGCGGGCCAGATCCTCGTTGCCGGTCTGGTCCAGCTTTTTCGCCAGCCGGTTCACCGGTTCCAGCGCCATCACCGGGATGCCCTCGATATGCGCAAGGGTCTGGATATAGCTGTCCTGCGTCGGCAGCACCCCGGCGGTGAAGTCCTCGCAGGGGTCGAACAGCAGCAGGTCGGTGAGCGCGCCGTAGGTCAGGTCGTCGATCGCCGTCTCGTGCCAGCCGAGCGCGGTCAGCCGGGCCGAGATGTGGCGTTCGATGTCGCGCGGCAGGCCCAGATCGGCAAAGCGGAAGGTCGACTCTGCGGGGCGGTAGACATCGGCGCCGCGCATGAACCGGCCGTGGCTGGCGCGGTCGGGAAAGGTGGGGTCGATCTCGAGCGCGATGAGACGGGCATCGGTCAGCGTCGCCACCACCTCGTCGGGCAGGTCGAGCACGCTGGGGTGGCTGCTGTGCATGGTGCCCCAGAGGTGCGACACCGCGCCATCGGGGCCGGTGACCTGCCAGAAGCGGCCGACCCCGTTGGGGATCCCGGCGGCGCGGCTCTCCAGTTCGGCGCGGCCCTCGGGGTCAAAGACGCTGTCGATGACCTCGATCCGGGGCGGTTGGCAGAATTCGCGCGTGGCCCAGTCCTGCGCACTGGCCGACGTCACCAGCCCGGCCAGGGCGAGGGCGGCGGCAAGGGCAGCGGTCAGGACGGGCCGTTTGCGCATGGTTCAGAACGGCAGCTTCATGTCGGCGGGCAGGCCGAGCGACTCGGTCAGCTTGCCCATCTCTTCCTGCGCGCGGGCCGAGGCGCGGGCCTGCGCGTCCTTGATCGCGGCGAGGATCAGGTCCTCGGCCACTTCCTTTTCGGAGGGGACAAAGATGGAAGGGTCAATCTCGAGGCCGGTCAATTCGCCCTTGGCGGTGGCGGTGGCCTTGACCAGCCCGGCACCGGATTCGCCGGTGACGGTCATATGCGCCAGGTCGTCCTGCATCTGCGCCATCTTGGCCTGCAACTCCTGCGCCTGTTTCATCATCTTGGCCATGTCGCCAAGCCCGCCCAAACCTTTCAGCATCGTCTGTTCTCCTAGTCGTTGGACCGCCGTTCCGTCGGCGCGGTGTAGAGGATGGTCCCGGTACATATCGCAGCCACGAGGGCGATGAACAAGGTGGGCGACCCGATGCAGCCTTCGTTTGTCGCCATTTGCCGGACGCCCGTCGGATCGCTGTCGAAAACCAGCAGCGAGATCAGGATCGACCAGCCGCAGACCACGGCCAGCCCGCCCCATTTGCTGCGAAAGCGCAGCGCCAGCGCGGTGGCGACGATCAGCACGACCGAGGGCAGCGAGGAGGCGAGGTACAGGGTCTCGCTCAGGGCGTCGGCCGGGGTGCCGTCCCAGCCGGGGCGCGCCTGGGCGCAGGCTTCGGCCAGGGCGGAGGTCGGCGCGAGGACCGTGAGGGCGAGGGCGATGCCGCGTGTTTGCGCCGCGGGGATCCAGGTCATTCCTCGAACGGATCCCATTCGTCCTCGACCTCGGGCAGGGCGTCTTGCAGGGCCTCGGTCTCGGCTTCCTTGAGGGTCTTGATCCCGGTGATGCGCGCCTTGGGAAAGGCGGCGAGCGTCGCCTTGACCAGCGGATGTTCGCGCGCCTCCGCCTCGAGCGCGAGGCGCTCGGCGTCGCGCTGCTGCACGATTGTCGGCGTCTTGCAGCCGTTGACCAGCGTCACCGCCCAGCGGTTGCCGGTCCAGCGTTGCAGCGCGCTGCCCAGGCGCTGGGCCAGGTCCTGCGCCGCCGCTGGCGCGGGGGTGAACTCGATCCGGCCGGGCTGATAGGCGGCGAGGTGCACGCCGGCCTCGACCTCGACCAGCAGCTTGACGTCGCGGTTGGCGCGGATCAGCTCCAGCACGTGTTCGAAGGTGGGGTAATGCGCCAGCGCCTCGGCCGCCTGCGGGGCGAGGGCGGTGACCGTGCCGCCGCCGCCGGTCGGTGGTGCCGCGCGCGGCCCGCGTGCCTGGGTTGCCCCGGAGGACGTGCCGGCCCCGCCACCCCCCGGCCCCGAGGGCATCGGCGGCGGCGTGTCCTGCAGCTTGCGCACCAGGTCGTCCGGTGAGGGCAGGTCGGCGACGTGGGTCAGGCGGATCACCGCCATCTCGGCGGCCATCATGGCGGAGGGGGCGTTGGACACCTCCTCGATCGCCTTGAGCAGCATCTGCCAGGCGCGGGCCAGCGCGCGCATGCCCAGCCCCTCGGCATAAGCCTTGCCGCGTGCGCGTTCATCCGGTGACACGGTGGGGTCCTCGGCCGCGTCGGGCGTGATCTTGACGACCGAGATCCAGTGCGTGAGTTCGGCCAGGTCGCGCAGCACGGCCAGCGGATCGGCGCCGTCGGCATATTGCGCCGACAGTTCCTCCAACGCGCCCGCCGCGTCGCCGCGCATGATCCTTTCGAACAGGTCCATGGTGCGGCCGCGGTCGGCGAGGCCCAGCATGGCGCGGACCTGGTCGGCGGTGGTCTCTCCGGCGCCGTGCGAAATGGCCTGGTCCAGCAGCGAGGTGGCGTCGCGGGCCGAGCCTTCGGCGGCGCGGGTGATCAGCGCCAGCGCCTCGTCGGTGATCTCGGCGCCTTCGGAGGTGGCGATCTTGCGCAACAGTGCGATCATCACCTCGGGTTCGATCCGGCGCAGGTCGAACCGCTGGCAGCGCGACAGGACGGTGACCGGCACCTGCCGGATCTCGGTGGTGGCAAAGATGAACTTCACATGCGCCGGCGGCTCCTCGAGCGTCTTCAGAAGCGCGTTGAACGCGTTCTTGGACAGCATGTGAACCTCGTCGATGATGTAGATCTTGTAGCGGGCCGAGGCCGCCCGGTAGTGCACCGAATCGATGATCTCGCGGATGTCGTTGACGCCGGTGCGCGAGGCGGCGTCCATCTCCATCACGTCGACATGGCGGCCCTCCATGATGGCCACGCAGTGTTCGCAGGTGCCGCAGGGGTCGGTCGTCGGGCCACCTTGGCCGTCCGGACCGATGCAGTTCATGCCCTTGGCGATGATCCGCGCGGTCGTCGTCTTCCCGGTGCCGCGAATCCCGGTCATGATGAAGGCCTGCGCGATGCGATCCGCCTTGAAGGCGTTGCGCAGGGTGCGCACCATGGCATCCTGTCCGACGAGATCGGCAAAGGTCTCGGGGCGGTACTTGCGGGCGAGCACCTGGTAGGCGGGCGAGTCGGTCATGTACGGTCCTTCCGGCGACCTGTGGAGGCTATCGGTTGCGCCGGGGGGAGGGCAAGCAGATCGCGCCGGAACCGGGGCGGGGTGCGGCGGGTTGAAGGTTGACGGGTCGCGGCGGGGGGAAAGCCATGCGGTTGAGAAACGTGAAGAGCAGCCGGAACGTCGAGGACCGGCGCGGGCGCAGGGGCGGCGCGGCGGCGGGCCTCGGCGGGCTGGGGATCGGCGGGGTGCTGATCGTGCTGGCGCTGGGTTATTTCACCGGCATTGACGTCACCCCCCTGCTGACCGGGGACCAGCCCGGCACCCAGGCCAGCGCCCCGCGCGACCTGAGCGAGGCCGAGAAGCAGGCCGGCGAGTTCAGCGCCCGCGTGCTGGCCACCACCGAACAGGTGTGGGACGAGGTCTTTCCGCAGGCTTTCGGCCTGGAATATGCGCCGCCGGTGCTGGTGCTGTTCTCGGGCGTGACGCAAAGCCCCTGCGGCGGCGCCTCGGGCGCGACGGGGCCGTTCTACTGCCCGGCGGACGAAAAGGCCTACCTCGACACCCAGTTCTTTGCCACGCTGCGGGGGCAACTGGGCGCGGAGGGGGATTTCGCCGCCGCCTATGTCATCGCTCACGAGGTCGCCCATCACGTCCAGAACGAGCTGGGCATCCTGTCACAGGTCCAGGACGCCCGGCAGCGCGCCAGCGAGACCCAGGCCAACGCGCTGACCGTGCGGCTGGAATTGCAGGCGGACTGCCTCAGCGGGGTCTGGGCGCGAAACGTGAAGGGGCTGATGGAGCGCGGCGACCTGAACGAGGCGCTGAACGCCGCGCGCAAGATCGGCGACGACGCGCTGCAACGGCGCGCGGGGCGGGTGCCGCAGCCGCATACCTTCACCCATGGCACGTCGGAACAGCGGTCGCGCTGGTTCGTCACCGGGTTCGACTCCGGCGATCCCACCGTTTGCGACACCTTCAACACGGACCGGCTGTAACGGGCTTGCCTGCGCCGGGGTCCGCGTGGCACCATGCGGCAGGCCCGGCGCAGGGGGCCGCCCGATCCGCGGAAAGCGCGCGCACCTGCCTGACCTGAGCCGACACCACATATCGGTTTTCTCTGGCCCGACGCAGCGGATCACGGGCCCTCATGGAGGAACCCGAACCATGTCCGACCTTTCCCTCGATGCGTTGCGATTCGACGCCAAACGCCTGCACCGCGCCTATGACCGGGGCGAGGCCTGGGCCGTGCAGCGCGTCCGCCAGCATCCGCCCCGGCGGGGAGCGCAGGCGCTGAAACGCGCCGATTTCCTGCACGTGGTCGCGCAGGAGACCGGCTTTGCCAGCTGGCCCGCGCTGAAACTCGCGGCCGAGACGCAGGGGCTGGACCGCGCCGCGCGCCAGCAACGGCTGAAGATCGCGCTGGCGCATGGTCAGAACGCGGTGGCGGCGCAGCTGCTGGAGCAGGCGCCGGACCTGGCCGAGGGGCTGTTTGGCCTGCAATGCGCGCTGTTTGACCGGGCGGCGGTGGCGGCGGCGCTGGCGCGCGACCCCGGGCTGGCGGTGCGCCCCATGGGGCCGAAACGGCCGATCCTGCACCTGGCCTTTTCCCGCTGGATCCACCAGCGGCCGGACCTTGAGGCGGACATGCTGGCCGTGGCGGAAATGCTGGTCGCGCATGGCGCGGACGTGAACGACGGATACCCCTTCGAGGAAGGGGACGACCACCTGCTGTCGGCGCTCTACGGCGCGATCGGCCATGCGGACAACATGGTGTTGGGGCGCTGGCTGCTGGAGCACGGCGCGGACGCAAACGACGGCGAGTCACTCTACCACGCCACGGAACTGGGGCATCACGAGGGGCTGCGCATGCTGCTGGAGGCGGGCGCCGATCCGCGCGGCACCAATGCCCTGCTGCGGGCGATGGACTTTCACGACCATGACGCCGTGGCCCTGCTGCTGGCGCACGGGGCGCGGGCCGACGATTACAACGACGAGGTGATCGGCGGTGAGCAGCCCTGGGTCGTCCCCGCGCTGCACCAGGCCGCGCGGCGCGGCTGTGACCGGCGCATGGTGGACCTGCTGCTGGAGGCGGGCGCCGACCCGGCGCGGAGCTACAAGGGCGCCAGCGCCTATGCCTATGCCTGCGTGTTTGGCAACACGGCGGTCAGGGAGGCGATCGAGGCGCGGGGTGGTGCTGTGCCCTTGAGCCGCGAGGAGGCGCTGATGGCGCGCGCGGCCGAGGGGCTGGACAGCCCGGGTGAGTTCATCGACCCGGCGCGCCTGCCAGAGGCCTATCGCAACATCCTGCGCGAGATACTGCACCTGCCCGGACGCCTGCCGCAGATCCGGCGGCTGGTGGCGCTGGGCCTGCCCTGGGATTTGCCGGACGGCATGGGGGTCACGCCGGTGCAAGTCGCCGGGTGGGAGGGGCTGCCCGAGGTCATGGCCGCGTTCCTGCGCCTGAAGCCAGACCTGGGTCATGTGAACGGCTACGGCGGCACGCTGCTGTCGACGATCCTGCACGGCGCCGACAACGCGCCCGACCGTGACACGCGGGACCACATCGCCTGCCTGGAGCTGGCGCTGCGCGAGGGCGTGGCCCTGCCAAGGCACGCGATCGGGTTTTCCGGGCGCGAGGACATACGCGGCTTTCTCGAGGATTGGGCCGAACGCTATCCCGGGCAGGTGGTCTGAAACCGCGCGGCCAGAGCGTGACATTCTGAACGCAGTGCGTGAAAAACTGGCCCCAACTGTCCTGAATCCGGCCATGAATGCGCATTTGGTCCGGGTCGAATCGCTAGGACATCGGGACGCGGCGTGTATTATCCGGGGTGGCGGATTTCCGCGCCCGTGGGGACGGGCCTTGCTCTGCGCTGCCGTTTCTTGAGGAGATTTTACATGCTTGAGGATGAGCAGGATCGTGCCGGAAAGGCCGAGACTGTTGTCCTGCATGTGTTGCCGGTCGGCGGCGGCATCCTGGCGCTGTCCCCGCTGCCGGGCGCCGGGGGCGATTATCGCGGTGACCTGGAGCATCTGTCCAGCTGGCGCCCTGCGCTGGTGATTTCTCTGGTCAGCCATGTCGAGATGCTGGAGGCCGGGGCCAAGGAACTGGGCCAGAACATCCAGGACAAGGGCACGCGATGGTCGCATCTGCCGATCCGCATGGGCAAGGCTCCGAACGCCAATGTCGAGGCAAGCTGGCCCGCCATCAGCACGCAGGCGCGGCGCGCGCTGCTGGGCGGCGGGCGCGTGATGATCCACAGCCGCGAAGGGCGTGGCCGGGCCGGCATGATGAGCCTGCGATTGATGATCGAGGCGGGCGAAGCGCCGGACGAGGCGCAGGCGCGTCTGGAAGGGGTCCAGGGCGGATTGTTCCTGTCGCAGGAGCAGTTGGACTGGGCTCTTGCGGCAGAGCGTGAGCCTGTGCCGTTTGTCCGGCACGCGAAGTCCGGCTGAGGTGTTCCGGCAGGAGCGCGGGCCAAGGCTTTGTCCCGGTTGGCGATCTTGGTGTGCGCCGCGTCTGCGGTGCGATAGGGGGCCAAACGCCGTCGGCTCTGCGAATGAAATCGGAAATGGATGCCTGGCATGGAGAGGGAGTTGGCGGTGATCTTTCGCGCTGCGAAAGACACCCTTGCCAACGCGGTTTTTTCGCCTGCGCGAAAAACCCGGAGGTGAGAGATTGCAACGACCCAAGCGGGACTCGTTACGGCTGCTTCCTTCCGGACCTGACCGAGTTGGCGAGGCGCCTGCCCGCACAACCTCTCGAGGCCTCATTTAGGCGACCCGGAGACATTTTGCAATGGGGGGCGGCAAGGACCTCCCGTTCGCCGGCAAGGGGCGCTATGACGGCGCGATGGACCAGACATTCGAGATATTCGCAAGCGCGCCTCCCGGATTGGAGCCTTTCCTGCTGGACGAGGTGCGGCAGGCGGGCTTTGCCGGTGCGGTGGCGGTGCCGGGCGGCGTGACCTTTCAGGGCGGCTGGGCGCAGGTGGCGCGGGCCAACCGCGAGTTGCGCGGGGCGGGGCGCATTTTGGCGCGGTTCGCGTCCTTTCGGGCGATGCACCTGGCACAACTCGACAAGCGGTCGAAAAAGCTGGATTGGGCCGCGATGCTGCGCGCGGACGTGCCGGTGCGGGTCGAAGCGACCTGCCGCAATTCGAAGATCTACCATGATCGCGCCGCGCGCCAACGGGTCGAAGGAGCCATCACCGCGACCGTGGGCGCGCCGGTGTTGTCCGAGGCTTCGGACGAGGCGGTGCGCATCATGCTGCGGATCGAGGACGACCTGGCGGTGTTCTCGGTCGACACCTCGGGCGTGCCGCTGCACAAGCGCGGCCACAAGGAGCAGGTCGGCAAGGCGCCGATGCGCGAGACGCTGGCCGCGCTGTTCCTGCGCGCCTGCGGCTATGACGGCACGCAGCCGGTGGTGGATCCGATGTGCGGCTCGGGCACCTTCGTGATCGAGGCGGCGGAATGGGCGGCGGGGCTGGCGCCGGGCCGGTCGCGCGCCTTTGGCTTTCAACAGCTGGCCGTCGCGGTGCCCGAAGCCAGCCCGGCCACGGCGCGGCCGGTGGCGCAGCGCTTTTACGGATCGGACCGGGATGATGGCGCGATCCGCATGAGTCAGGCCAACGCGGCCCGCGCCGGGGTGGCGGAGCTCTGCACCTTTACCCGCGCGGCGGTGAGCGACCTTCAGCGCCCCGAGGGCCCGCCCGGGCTAGTCATGGTCAACCCGCCCTATGGCGCCCGGATCGGCAACCGCAAGCTGCTGTTCGCGCTGTATGGCAGCCTGGGCGCGGTGCTGCGCGAGCGGTTTGGCGGCTGGCGGCTGGGCATGGTGACGGCGGACGGCGGGCTGGCCAAGGCGACCGGCCTGCCGCTGGAGGCCGGGCCGCCGGTGGCCTTTGGCGGGCTGTCGGTCAAGCTGTATCAGGCGCGGCTCTGACCCTGCGCCTCGGCGATCTGCTGTCTCAGCGCCTCGGCCACCGGGCCGGGTTGCGAGGTCAGGACCATGTGACCGGCACCGCCGACGACCGTCTCACGCACCTGCGGCAGGCGGGACATCAGGCCGCGATGCACCTCGGCGACGATCGGCAGGGTTTGCGCGCCGCGCAGCAGCGTGACGGGGATATCCAGCCGCTCAAGCCCGCCGGGCACCAGCATCCCGGCGCGGTCGTGCCACAGCGCGGATTCGGTGGCGCGGACAAAGGGCAATTGCCGCGCCATGCCCGCCTGGATCCGCTCGGGGAAACCGTCCCAGGGCAGGCCGCCGCCCCAGAGTTCGTGAAACAGGCGCGCGGCCAGGGGCAGGTTGCCGGCGTCGCATTCGCTGTATATCGCGGCCTCGGCCGCCTGGTGATCGCGCTTCAGCGGGCTGTCCGGCGCGGCGGCAAAGAACACCGGTTCGATCAGCAGCAACGAGGCGACCTGCCCGGGGTGCTCCAGCGCCAGGCGCAGGGCCAGCGTCGCGCCAAAGCTGTGACCGGCGAGGTGAATGCCGCTGTCCAGAAAGGGCCGCAGCGCGGCGCAGGCCGCGTCATGCACGTCCGCGCCGCCAGGGAAGCCGGGGCTGCGGCCATGGCCGGGCAGGTCGGGGGCGGTCAGGGTGCAATCGGCGGCCAGTGTTTCGGCCACGGCTTTCCACATCCCGCCCTGGCCCAGCCCGCAGTGCAGGGCCAGTACCGGGGCGGGGCCGCTGCCCCAGCTCCGGCTGTGCAAGCCGCTTACCGGGGCCGCATCGCGCATCAGAGCGTGCCGGAAAGATGCGCGTCGAGATCCTCCAGCCGGTCATGGCCCCAGAAGCTCTGGCCGCTGTCCACCACGTAGAAGGGCGCGCCAAAGACGCCGCGCTCCACCGCCTCTTCGAGGTTGGCCGGGTAGATCTCGGCCCCGGTCAGCAGCCCGCTGTCGGCCAAGGCCGGGTCGAAGCCGGCGGCCTCCAGGCTGGCCTTGATCACGGCTTCGTCGGCGACGTCCTTCTGTTCCGCCCAGCAGGCGGACAGGAGGCGGCGGCAGAGCAGGCCGATGTCGCCTCCGCCGGCCTTTTGCGCGGCGATGATGGCGTAGGAGGACGGCGCGGCATTGGTGGGGAAATGTGCGGGCTTGGCATGGTAGGGCAGGCCGGTCTTTTTCGACGCGCGGGCCAGTTCCTGAAGGCGGTAGGCCTGCCGGCTGGCGTGGCGTTGGCCGGGCGGGGTGCCTCCGGTCCGGCCGAACAGGGCAATGATGTCGAGCGGCTTGTAGGTGATCGTTGCGCCGTGTTTCTCGGCGATCTGTTCCAGCCGGTCACCTGCGAAATAGGTGAACGGGGAAATCGTCGAGAAGAAATAGTCGATATGGGCCATGTTGCCGCCTCCGGGGTCCTGTGCTGGCGCCGACCCTAGGGTCGTGCTAACCGAACCGCAACACGTCACGAATCCGTCATCTGCAAGGGACGCGCCCATGCCCTCTGTCATCGAACCCAAACTGATCGCCGGCAACGCCAACCCGCAACTGGCCAAGGCCATCGCCCGCCGCATGTCGCTGTACCGCGGGATGAGCGTCAAGCTGGTCGATGCGCGGGTCGAGCGGTTCAACGATCAGGAAATCTTTGTCGAGGTCTTCGAGAACGTCCGCGGCGAGGACATGTTCATCCTCCAGTCGACGTCGAACCCGGCGAATGACAACCTGATGGAACTGCTGATCATGTCGGACGCGCTGCGGCGCTCATCGGCGGCGCGGATCACCGCGGTGATCCCCTATTTCGGCTACGCCCGGCAGGACCGCCGCACCAAGGCGCGCACGCCGATCACCGCCAAGCTGGTGGCCAACATGATCGCCGAGGCCGGGATCGAACGGGTCCTGACGATGGACCTGCACGCGGCGCAGATCCAGGGCTTCTTCGACATCCCGGTGGACAACCTCTATGCCTCGCCGATCTTTGCGCTGGACATCAAGCGGCAGTTCCAGGACCTGGGCGACGTCATGGTGATCTCGCCCGACGTGGGCGGCGTGGCGCGGGCGCGCGAACTGGCCAAGCGGATCAACGCGCCGCTGTCGATCGTCGACAAGCGCCGCGAGAACCCCGGCGAGGTCGCCGAGATGACCGTGATCGGCAGCGTCGAGGGCAAGCGCTGCATCATCGTCGATGACATGTGCGACACCGCCGGGACGCTGTGCAAGGCGGCCGAGGTGCTGATGGAGCACGGCGCGACCGAGGTGCATGCCTACATCACGCACGGCGTCATGTCCGGCCCGGCGGTCGAGAGGGTGTCCAAATCGGTGATGAAGTCGCTGGTGCTGACAGACACCATCGAGCCGACCGATGAGGTGTCGGGCGCCACCAATATCCGCGTCCTGCCGACCGCGCCGCTGTTCGCGCAGGCGATCCTGAACATCTGGAACGGCACCTCGGTGTCGTCGCTGTTCGAGACCGACACGCTGGGCCCGATCTACGAAGGCATCCTCTGAGATCGGACCGGCAGGCCACGGGGCTTGACCCGGATCAAGGACCGGGCCCGCGGGGGTGCTACTGTCCCTCGAAAGGTTTTCAGGAGCGTGCTGATGAACCGCGTGTTGGTCCCCTTGGCCGGGGCAATGATGGCGCTGTCCTGCGGCATGGCGCAGGCGGATGAGGCCGCCACGGCGGCGCTGTTCGCGCGCGCCTGCGGCAAGTGCCACGGGGCGGATCCCGCCGGGTTTCTCTCTCAGGGCGTGACACGGACAGGCGGCACGCTGACCGGGGTCGAGACCGGGGTGCCGGTGGCGCAGTATCTCATGTCGGGCCATGGCAGGCTGACCGAGGCGGAGGTCACGCAGCTGATGGCCCTGTTCGAGACGCTGGTCGAGTAGCGGTCAGTACAGTTCCCAGTCGTCTTCGGATCTGACTTCACCGATCGCCGTCCAGCTCATGCGGACCCGGGCGACCCGGGTATCGGACCAGGTACGGAACACGAGGTCAAAGCCGGTGGGGGTGATGTTCTCGGCCGCGATGTCGGCGCGGACGTTGGCGCCCTGGTCCATGTCCCAGAGCGACAGCGAGACCTGCACCGTGGGGTCCGACAGGAAGGGTTCGGAGAAGAGGACCGGCTTGCGCCGCTCACGGGCACCGTCGCCCGTCCACATCTCGCCGCCATTGGCGAAATCGGAAAACACCTCGTCATTGCCCTGATCCACGCCGATCAGGCTGCCCACGTATTTCTTCATGCCCTGCCTCGCCTCGTTCCATGTTCGATAGTTTTTCAATCGGGCGGAAATGTGAAGCGGAAAGGGCGTCACGCACCTGCGACACCGCGCGGCCGCAGAGGCCAGAAGACGGCGGCACTGACCACCAGCAGGACGGCGGTCAGCAGGAAGGGCGCGCCCGGCAGGTAGACCGGCGCATCGGGCGCGGCAAAGACGCGGAACAGCGGGGTGACGATCAGCGGCGCGGTCACGGCGGCGATGGCGTTCTGGCTGGCGATCACGCCTTGCAGCAAGCCCTGCCGGTCGTCGTCGACCAGGTTCGAGGCGATGCCAGTGGCATTGGGCGGGGCCATGTCCGACAGGCAGGCCAGCGGCAGGAAGGCCCAGACCAGCCAGGCCGACTGAATGACCCCGTAGGCGCACGCAACGACGATGCCGGCCGCGACGGCCACCATCAGCGTGCGCCATTCGCCCAGGCTCGGGATCATGACGCGCATCAGCCCGCCCTGGGTGATGACCACGCCCACCCCGTAGGCCGCCAGCGACAATCCGATCAGCGCCGAGGACCAGCCGAATGTCTCGCGCGTCCAGTAGGCCCAGAGCACCGGGTAGACCATGTTGGAGAACTCGAACAGGAACAGGCCCGCCAGCGGCAGGCCGAGGCCCGGCAGGCGCAGCGCGGCGAGGATGCTGCCGAAGGGGTTGAGGTCGCGCAGGTGAAAGGCGCGGCGGCCTTCGGGCGGCAGGCTTTCCGGCAGCACGACCAGGCCAAAGAGGAAGTTGGCGGCGGCAAGGACTGCGGCGGCCCAGAAGGGGGCGGTGACATGCACCCCCGCCAGCAGCCCGCCCAGCGCGGGGCCGAGGATGAAACCGACGCCGAAACTGGCGCCGATCAGGCCGAAGTTGGCGGCGCGGTCCTTCGGGTCCGAGATGTCGGCCAGGTAGGCGGTGGCGGTGATGTAGGTGGCCCCGGCGATCCCGGCGAGGATCCGGCCCACCAGCAGCACCCAAAAGCCGGTGGCCAGCGCCATGATGACATAGTCGAGGGCCAGCGCCGCCAGCGTCACCAGCAGCACCGGCTTGCGTCCCAGCGCGTCCGACAGGCCGCCCACGGCGGGCGAGCACAGGAACTGCGCCCCGGCATAGGCCGCCATCAGCACGCCCCCCCAGAAGGCCCCGGTGGCGGTGTCCGCGGCACCGACGCGGGCCATCAGGTCGGGCATGATCGGAAAGATCAGCCCGATGCCGATCGCGTCGAGCAGGATGGTGGCCAGGATGAACCAGAGCGCGCCGCGCCGTGCTGCCATGGGACCAATACCGGGGCTGTGCCGCAAATGACGCGGCCGGAAAACAAAAGGCCCCGCCGGGGCGGGGCCTGTTCGCCTTACACGAGGCGGCGCCTCAGAGCGAGGGCTGTTTCGGGTCCAGCCCGATGTGCGTGCCGATCGCCACCATGTCCTGCAGCATCTTGACCGCGTCGTCGACGAGGCCGGGATGCTCGGCGGTTTCCTTGGTCTGCTGGTAGACGCGGTGCGCCTCGTCCACCAGAGCCTCGTAGGTCGCCTGGTCCATGTCCGCGCGCGGCAGCGCCTGCTCGGCCAGGATCGACAGGCTCTCGCCGATCTCGGCGAAGCCGCCGGTGACAACGAACTGCTCGGTGCCCTTTTCGGTCTCGACCGTCAGGACACCGGGGCGCAGCGTGGTGATCAGCGGCGCGTGGTGCGGCATGGCGGTCAGATCGCCGGCCGCGCCGGGGATCTGCACCGAGATCACCTCAGCCGACATCAGCAGTCGCTCGGGCGACACGAGGTCGAATTGCATCGTTTCTGCCATGTTCATCTCCGGTTCCGGGGCGGTGGGTTACAAACCCACCCTACCCCGGCGTTTGAGGTTTCCGTAGGGTGGGTTTTCAACCCACCACCACCTTAGGCAGCCTCGGCGGCCAGACGCTCGGCCTTGGCGATCACGTCCTCGATGCCGCCGACCATGTAAAAGGCCGCTTCGGGGAGGTGGTCGTATTCGCCGGCGACAACCGCCTTGAACGACTTGATGGTGTCCTCGAGCGGAACCTGCACGCCGTCAGAGCCGGTGAAGACCTTGGCCACGTCGAAGGGCTGCGACAGGAAGCGCTGGATCTTCCGTGCACGGGCCACGGTCAGCTTGTCCTCTTCGGACAGTTCGTCCATCCCGAGGATGGCGATGATGTCCTGGAGCGACTTGTAGCGCTGCAGGATGCCCTGCACGTCACGCGCGACCTGGTAGTGCTCTTCGCCGACGATCTGCGGGTCCATCAGGCGCGAGGACGAGTCGAGCGGGTCCACGGCGGGATAGATGCCGAGTTCCGAGATCGCACGCGACAGAACGGTGGTTGCGTCGAGGTGGGCGAAGGTGGTTGCCGGGGCGGGGTCGGTAAGGTCGTCCGCGGGAACGTAGACGGCCTGGATCGAGGTGATCGAACCGGCCTTGGTCGAGGTGATGCGTTCCTGCATCTGGCCCATGTCGGTGGCCAGCGTCGGCTGGTAGCCCACGGCCGAAGGAATACGGCCGAGAAGGGCCGACACCTCGGAGCCCGCCTGGGTGAAGCGGAAGATGTTGTCCACGAAGAACAGAACGTCGGTGCCGGAGGCATCGCGGAACTGCTCGGCCAGGGTCAGGCCGGTCAGCGCGACGCGGGCACGGGCGCCCGGAGGCTCGTTCATCTGGCCGTAGACCAGCGCCACCTGCGACTCCTTGAGGTTGTCGGGCTTGATGACGTTGGATTCGATCATCTCATGGTAAAGGTCGTTGCCCTCGCGGGTCCGCTCACCCACGCCGGCGAACACGGAGAAGCCCGAGTGCACCTTGGCGATGTTGTTGATCAGTTCCATGATCAGAACGGTCTTGCCCACGCCGGCGCCGCCGAACAGGCCGATCTTGCCGCCCTTGGAGTAGGGGGCCAGCAGGTCGACGACCTTGATGCCGGTCACGAGGATCTCGGACTCGGTCGCCTGCTCGCTGAACGCGGGGGCGGGCTGGTGGATCGAGCGGTACTCGTCCGCCTCGACCGGGCCGCCTTCGTCCACCGGCTCGCCGACGACGTTGATGATGCGTCCCAGGGTCGCCGGGCCGACCGGCACCGAGATCGGGCCGTCGGTGTCGCTGACGCGCTGGCCGCGAACGAGGCCTTCGGTCGCGTCCATCGCGATGGTGCGGACGGTGTTTTCGCCCAGGTGCTGGGCCACTTCGAGCACCAGCTTCTTGCCGTTGTTTTCAGTGGTCAGCGCGTTCAGAATTGCCGGCAGGTGGTCGTCGAACTGCACGTCGACCACGGCGCCAATCACCTGGGTGACCTTGCCTTGTGCGTTTGCCATGTGGTTTCTCCGGTATTCCTTAGAGCGCCTCGGCGCCCGAGATGATTTCGATCAGTTCGTTGGTGATGACGGCCTGACGCGAACGGTTGTATTCGATGGTCAGCCGCTCGATCATGTCGCCCGCGTTGCGCGTCGCGTTGTCCATTGCAGACATCCGCGCGCCCTGTTCGGAGGCGGCGTTCTCAAGCAGCGCCGAGAAGATCTGCGTGGCCACGCCGCGCGGCAGGAGGTCTGCCAGGATCGCCTCTTCGTCGGGTTCGTAGTCGTAGAGCGTCGAGCCGCCCTCGTCCTGCGAGCCGTCGCTTTCGTAGGCGGCGGGGATGATCTGCAGCGCGGTCGGCACCTGGCTGATGACGGACTGGAACTTTGCGTAAAAGATCGTCGCGACGTCGAACTCGCCGGCGTCGAACCGGCCGAGGATCTTGCGCGCGATGTCCTGCGCGTTGCCGTAACCGACACGCTTGACCTCGGAGAGGTCGATGTGACCGACGCTGAGGTTGCCGTAGTCGCGCTTCAGCTGCTCGCGGCCCTTCTTGCCGACGGTCAGGATCTTGACCGTCTTGCCCTGGGCCTTGAGCTTGTCCGCGTGGGTCTTGGCCAGCTTCACGATGTTGGTGTTGAAGCCGCCGCAGAGGCCGCGCTCGGAGGTCATGACCACCAGCAGATGCACGTCGGAACAGCCCGTCCCGGCCAGAAGCCGGGGCGCGCTGGCGCTGTCACCGACCGAGGCGGCCAACGACGCCATCACACCGTTGAAGCGGTCCGCGTAGGGGCGGGCCGCCTCGGCCGCATCCTGTGCCCGCCGCAGTTTTGCGGCGGCCACCATCTGCATGGCCTTGGTGATCTTGCGGGTCGACTTGACCGACGCGATCCTGTTCTTGAGGTCCTTCAGGTTGGGCATCAGTCGATCCCCTTACGAGAAGTCTTTGGTGAATTCATTCAGAACGGCGCGGACCTTGGCTTCGGCGTCACCCTTGATCTTGGGGTCTTCCTTGGTGATCCAGTCCAGCAGGTCCTGGTGCTTGCCGCGAACATGGGCCAGCAGGCCCTTTTCGTAGCGGCCGACATCCTTGACCGCGACCTTGTCGAGGAAGCCCATGGTGCCCGCGCAGATGACCAGCACGATCTCGGCGTTGGTCAGCGGCGAATACTGCGGCTGCTTCATCAGTTCGGTCAGGCGCGAGCCACGGTTCAGCAGCTGCTGGGTCGCGGCGTCGAGGTCCGAGCCGAACTGCGCGAAGGCGGCCATCTCGCGGTACTGGGCGAGCGACAGCTTGATCGGGCCGGCGACGGATTTCATCGCGTTGGTCTGGGCCGAGGAGCCCACGCGCGACACCGACAGACCGGTGTTCACGGCCGGGCGGATGCCCTGGTAGAACAGTTCGGTTTCCAGAAAGATCTGGCCGTCGGTGATCGAGATCACGTTGGTCGGGATAAAGGCCGACACGTCGCCGCCCTGGGTTTCGATGATCGGCAGCGCGGTCAGCGACCCCGAGCCGTTGTCCTCGTTCAGCTTGGCCGAACGTTCCAGCAGGCGCGAGTGCAGGTAGAAGACGTCGCCCGGATAGGCTTCGCGGCCCGGCGGGCGGCGCAGCAGCAGCGACATCTGGCGGTAGGCGACGGCCTGCTTGGAGAGGTCATCGTAGATGATCAGCGCGTGGCGGCCGTTGTCGCGGAAGTATTCCGCCATCGCGGTCGCGGCGTAGGGCGCCAGGAACTGCATCGGGGCCGGGTCGGAGGCGGTGGCTGCCACGATGATGGTATAGTCGATCGCGCCGGTTTCCTCGAGCTTCTTCACCAGCTGCGCCACGGTCGAACGCTTCTGGCCGATCGCGACGTAGACGCAGTAGAGCTTCTTGCTCTCGTCGTCGCCGGCGGCGTCGTTGTAGGCCTTCTGGTTCAGGATCGTGTCGAGCGCCACGGCGGTCTTGCCGGTCTGGCGGTCGCCGATGATCAGCTCGCGCTGGCCGCGGCCGATCGGGATCATGGCGTCGACGGCCTTGAGGCCGGTCGCCATCGGCTCGTGCACCGACTTGCGCGGGATGATGCCCGGCGCCTTGACGTCGGCGACGCGGCGCTCGGAAGTCGCGATCGGGCCCTTGCCGTCGAGCGGGTTGCCCAGGCCGTCCACGACGCGGCCCAGCAGGGCCTCACCGGCGGGCACGTCCACGATGGCGTTGGTCCGCTTGACGGTGTCGCCTTCCTTGATGTCGCGGTCGGAGCCGAAGATCACGATACCGACGTTGTCGGTTTCGAGGTTCAGCGCCATGCCCATGATCCCGCCGGGGAACTCGACCATCTCGCCGGCCTGGATGTTGTCGAGGCCATAGACACGGGCGATACCGTCGCCGACCGAGAGCACGCGACCGATCTCGGCGACTTCGGCGTCCTGGCCGAAGTTCTTGATCTGGTCCTTCAGGATCGCAGAAATCTCTGCTGCTTGGATACCCATTTATCCGACCTCTTTCATTGCATTCTGGAGGGAGTTGAGCTTTGCGCGGATCGAGGTGTCGATCATCTTGGAGCCCATCTTGACGACAAGACCGCCGATGAGGCTTTCATCGACGGTCGCACTGATCTTCACATCCTTGCCGACCTTCGCCTTCAGGGTATCCGCCAGCTGGGCGGCCTGGGCATCGGTCAGCGCGGTGGCGGACACCACTTCGGCGGTCACCTCGCCCTTTTCGACGGCGATCATCTCGCGCAGGCGGGACACCATGTGCGGCACGACGAACAGGCGGCGCTTGGAAGCCATGAGGCTCAGCACGTTCTTGATCGCGGGCATCAGGCCCATCTTGTCGGCGATCGCGGCGATGGCGGCGCCCTGCGCGTCGCGCGAGTAGACCGGGTTCACCAGCAGCTCCCGCAGGTCCGCGCTCTCGGAGAGAGCGGCCGAAAGGTCATCCAGGTTGGCTTCGAGTTCGGGAAGCGCGCCGGCCTCCTTGACGATCTCGAAGACGGCGGTGGCATAGCGGTTGGCGATGCCGGAGGAAATCGATGCTGAGTCAGACACGTCCACCCTTCCGATAGTATGCCGACACGGCACGCGCCCCCCTCGGGGGCGGCACCTGACCGGCTGTCCCTCACCCTGAATTTTCCCAAGGCGATCAAATCGACGCGGATGTAGCAGAGCCTCCCCCACCTAGCAACATGCTAAGGAAAGATAAAAGCGGGCGCCAAAGTGTGCGTTTTCAGATATTTGGCCCTGTTCGGGCTGTTGGTGCGACCTTTCGTGCCTGCCCAAGGTGCATCGAAACCACGGTTTTTTCTGCATTTGCACGATTCCCGGGCGGTTTTCCCGGACCTGCCAGCGCGTTGCGCGGTGCGAAAACCGGCGCCGGTGAGCTGTCCTGCGGTGTCCCGCGCGGGGCCCGTCAGACCGGTTTCGGCTTGCCCGCCGGGCTCAGCACCTCGAGCGGGTTCAGCACTTTTGCGGCCTGGCCGACGCGGCGCCGGGACGGCGGGTGGCGCTTGGCCGCCTCGACCAGCATGACCCCGCCCGCCAACACCGGCACGGCGCGGCCGATCCGTTCCCAGCCCGGTCCTGTCTTCATCCAGAAGCGGCGCGACGAGGGCGGCTGATACAGCACCGACACGTGGCGTTCGGGGACGAAGTCATGCGCCTTCAGCTGCGTCTCCAACTGGCCGATGGAATACGGGCGGCCAAAGCCGAAGGGCGTGTGGTCCGCCCGCGCCCAGAGGCCCGAGCGGTTGGGCAGGATGAACAGCGCCTTGCCGCCGGGTCCGAGCACGCGATACGCCTCGTCCAGCAGGTCCGATGGACGCTCGGAGGTTTCCAGCCCGTGCATCAGGATCAGCCGGTCGACATGCCCGGTTTCCAGCGGCCAGAGGGTTTCCTCGCTCAGCACCGACACGTTGGCCATCCCCGCGGGCCAGGGCATCACGCCCTGCGGCGCCGGCATCAGCGCCAGGACGCGGCGCGAGTCCTTGAGGTAGGGGCGCAGC
Organism: Antarctobacter aquimaris; assembly: GCF_900184945.1. Classification (GTDB taxonomy): domain Bacteria; phylum Pseudomonadota; class Alphaproteobacteria; order Rhodobacterales; family Rhodobacteraceae; genus Maliponia; species Maliponia aquimaris. The sequence continues at coordinate 263,730 of NZ_FXYF01000003.1, forward strand.
AAGGGCGCGGCGAAACCGTATCCCACCACGGTCTGTCCCTGTGCCTCGGGCCAGAAGCGCAGCACCTGGTCGCGCAGGATCTTCTGCGCAGCGCGACCCAGCGCACTGCGGTAGTAGAAATCGCGCAACACCTGCACATCCAGATGCATTGATACCCCTGATCCGATGCGCCACTGTGGCCACAAGCGCATCCTGACAAAGCCAGGGAGGAAAGACCATGCCCCTCGAGATCGTCACTGTCCCCTGCCTGAAGGACAACTACGCCTACCTCGTGCACGGACCGGACGGCACCGCGCTGATCGACGCGCCCGAAGCCGCCCCGATCATCGCGGCCCTGGACGCGCGGGGATGGACGTTGGGGGTCATCATGATCACCCACCACCATCACGATCACGTCGGCGGCGTCGCCGAACTGCGCGACCGCTACGGCTGTGCCGTCATGGGCCCCAAGGCCGAGGTCGACAAGCTGCCCCGGCTGGATCACGCGCTGGAGCCCGGCTTTGCCGGCGGCACCGGCGAGGGCCGCTGCGAGGTGATCGCGGTGCCCGGCCACACCCTGGGCCACATCGCCTACCACTACCCCGAGGCCAGGGCGGTGTTCACCGCCGACAGCCTGATGGCGCTGGGCTGCGGGCGGGTCTTTGAAGGCACGCCCGAGATGATGTGGGAAAGTATGGAAAAGCTGGCCTCATTGCCGCCTGAAACCATGGTATACTCGGGGCATGAATACACCCAGGCCAACGCACGCTTTGCGCTGACCATTGAACCGGAGAACCAAGCGCTTATATCGCGATCGCAGGACATCGATGCAGCGCGGGCAAAGGGGCGCCCGACGGCGCAGGTCCCGCTTTCCGTCGAACTGGCAACAAACCCCTTCCTCAGGGCCGCGCAGCCCGGCGTAAAGGCTTCCGTGGGCCTGCCCGATGCCAGTGATGCCGAGGTCTTTGCCGAGGTGCGCGCGCGCAAGGACAGGTTTTGACCATGCTCGCGCCAAGTTTCGGTGGTTTGTCCAAATGTGAAGCGCTGCGCGAGAGAAAAAACTTGAAGAGCGGACACAATCGACCAAACTTTAATACTATGAGGCAATGCTGATCCTCACGGACCGGCGCAGACAAGAGGAGCACAACCGTGCCTTCATTCTCGAACACCCTTGAGCAGGCAATCCACGCGGCGCTCGCGCTCGCGAACTCGCGCAGCCACGAATTCGCCACGCTCGAACATCTTCTCCTTGCGCTGATCGACGAACCGGATGCCTCCCGCGTGATGAAAGCCTGCTCGGTCGATACCGAGGAGTTGCGCACCACGCTGGTCGAATTCATCGACGATGACCTGTCGAACCTGGTGACCGACATCGAGGGATCCGAGGCGGTGCCCACCGCCGCGTTCCAAAGGGTCATCCAGCGCGCGGCCATCCACGTGCAAAGCTCGGGCCGGACAGAGGTGACGGGCGCCAACGTGCTGGTCGCCATCTTCGCCGAACGTGAGTCGAATGCCGCCTACTTCCTGCAGGAGCAGGACATGACCCGCTACGACGCGGTCAACTTCATCGCGCACGGCGTCGCCAAGAACCCGGCCTACGGCGAAAGCCGCCCGGTGCAGGGCGCGACGGACGCCGAGGAAGAAGCGGCCCAGGCCGAGGCGGCGACGCCGGGATCCGACAAGGAATCCGCGCTGGGCAAGTATTGCGTCGACCTCAACGCCAAGTCGCGCAAGGGCGATGTCGACCCGCTGATCGGCCGCCATGCCGAGGTCGAGCGCTGCATCCAGGTGCTGTGCCGCCGGCGCAAGAACAACCCGCTGCTGGTGGGCGACCCCGGTGTGGGCAAGACCGCCATCGCCGAGGGGCTGGCGCGCAAGATCGTCTCGGGCGAAGTGCCCGAGGTGCTGTCCGAGGCGACGATCTATTCGCTCGACATGGGCGCGCTGCTGGCCGGGACCCGCTACCGCGGCGACTTCGAAGAGCGGTTGAAGGCCGTGGTGCAGGAGCTTGAGGAACATCCCGACGCGGTGCTCTTCATCGACGAGATCCACACCGTGATCGGCGCCGGGGCGACCTCGGGCGGGGCGATGGACGCGTCCAACCTGCTGAAGCCCGCGCTTCAGGGCGGCAAGCTGCGCACCATGGGATCGACCACCTACAAGGAATTCCGCCAGCATTTCGAAAAGGACCGCGCGCTCAGCCGCCGGTTCCAGAAGATCGACGTGAACGAGCCTTCGGTCGAGGACACCATCAAGATCCTCAAGGGTCTGAAGCCCTACTTCGAGGATCACCACAGCGTGAAATACACCGGCGACGCGATCAAGACCGCGGTCGAACTGTCGGCGCGCTACATCAACGACCGCAAGCTGCCCGACAAGGCGATCGACGTGATCGACGAGGCCGGCGCGGCCCAACACCTGGTGGCCGCCTCCAAGCGGCGCAAGTCGATCGGCACCAAGGAGATCGAGGAAGTCGTGGCCAAGATCGCCCGCATTCCGCCCAAGAACGTCTCCAAGGACGATGCCGAGGTGCTGAAAGACCTGGAAAACACGCTCAAGCGCGTGGTCTTTGGCCAGGATGCCGCGATCGAGGCGCTGTCTTCGGCGATCAAGCTGGCGCGTGCTGGCCTGCGCGAACCGGAAAAGCCGATCGGCAACTATCTCTTTGCCGGCCCGACGGGTGTGGGCAAGACCGAGGTGGCCAAGCAGTTGGCGGATTCGCTGGGCGTGGAACTGCTGCGCTTCGACATGTCCGAGTACATGGAAAAGCACGCCGTCAGCCGCCTGATCGGCGCGCCTCCGGGCTATGTCGGCTTTGACCAGGGCGGCCAGCTGACCGACGGCGTCGACCAGCATCCGCACTGCGTGCTGCTGCTGGACGAGATCGAGAAGGCGCATCCGGATGTCTTTAACATCCTGCTGCAAGTGATGGACCACGGCACCCTGACCGACCACAACGGCCGGTCGGTGGACTTCCGCAACGTGATCCTGATCATGACCTCGAACGCCGGTGCGGCGGAGCAGGCCAAGTCGGCCATCGGTTTCGGCCGCGACCGCCGCGAAGGCGAGGACACTGCCGCGATCGAGCGGACCTTCACGCCGGAGTTCCGCAACCGCCTGGACGCGGTGATCAGCTTTGCGCCGCTGCCCAAGGAGGTGATCATGCAGGTGGTCGAGAAGTTCGTCCTCCAGCTTGAAGCGCAGCTGCTGGATCGCAACGTGACCATCGAACTGACCAAGCCGGCGGCCGAATGGCTGGCCGACAAGGGCTACGATGACAAGATGGGCGCGCGTCCGCTGGGCCGCGTGATCCAGGAGCACATCAAGAAACCGCTGGCCGAGGAACTGCTGTTCGGCAAGCTGACCAAGGGCGGAATCGTCAAGGTGTCGATGCGCGACGGCAAGCTGGTGCTGGACCTCGACGGCCCGGAAAAGCCCCGCCTCGGGTCGAAGAAACCGCCGCTCCTCACGGCGGAATGACACCCGCGCGCCTCATTGGGGCGCTTGTCCTGATCACCTCCGCCCCGGTTGCCGGGGCGGAGGACATTCGTCTGGCCCAACCCATCGACTGTGTGCTTGGCCAGACCTGCTATATCGAGGACTACGTCGACAACGACCCCGCGGAGCGGAGCCAGAAGGACTACACCTGCGGGATCAAGTCGCGCGACGGGCATCGTGGCACGGACTATGCCTTGCTGGACTTCGGCTCTGTTGCCCAGGGCGTTGCGGTCAGGGTCTCTGCCGCGGGAACAGTGCTGCGCACGCGGGACGAGATGCCGGATGACCGGCTGATGCGCGGCGTGACGGACTCGAACGCTTGCGGCAACGCGGTGCTGATCGACCACGGGGAGGGGTGGCAAACGCTCTACTGCCACCTGCGGCTGGGCTCCGTCTCCGTGGCGCCTGGCGACCGGGTGCAAGCGGGCGATGCGCTGGGCATGGTCGGTCTGTCCGGGCAGACCAACCATCCCCACGTCCACCTGACCGTGCTGCGCGACGGCCAGACCGTCGATCCCTTTCGCCCCGCTGCCACCGGCACCTGCGGCGCACCCGGTGAAACGCTGTGGATCGACCCGCCGGCCTATACGCCGACGGGACTGATCACCGCCGGCTTTTCGGATGGGGTGCCGACGCTGGACGCGGTGAATGACGGCTCGGCGCGCCGCGACGGCCTGTCCCCCGGTCAGCCGCTGGTGGTCTATGCCCACGCCGGGTATCCGCAACCCGGCGACGTCCTGACCCTGTCGGCAAAGGGACCTGCGGGCACCGAGGTCTTTCGTCGCGAGATCACCTTCGAAAACGATCAGATCAGCCAGATGCGCGCGTTCGGCAAGAAGGCCCCTGCCGGCGGCTGGCCGGAGGGGGAATACCTGGGCAAGGCGCTGCTGACCCGCGACGGCGCCGTCATCGCGCACCGCTTTTCCCATGTGACCGTGGCCGACTGAGCCGGGCGTCAGCGTTCGGTCAGCTTCAGCTCGATCCGCCGGTTCCTGGCCCGGGCGTCCGGCGTGTTGCGGTCGTCGATCGGCTGGAATTCACCAAAGCCGTTGGCCGACAGGCGGTTGGGCGGGATGTCGTAGTTGTCGATCATGTCGCGGACGACCGACAGCGCGCGTGCCTGGCTGAGTTCCCAGTTGTCGGCAAAGGCGGCGCCGGGCCGGATCCGGGTGTTGTCGGTGTGACCGTCGACCCGGATCACCCAGTCGATGCCCGGCGGGATCTCGGTCGAGAGGCTGCGCAGGATGTTGGCCACCTTCTCGATCTCCTGCCGGCCGGCGGGCGACAGATCGGCCGAGCCGACCTCGAACAGCACCTCGGAGGAAAAGACAAAGCGGTCGCCTTCGATGGTGATCCCCTCGCGGTCGCTGATGATGTCACGCAGGCGGCCAAAGAACTCGGAGCGGTATTTCTCCAGGTCCTTCTTTTCCTCCTCCAGCCGCGCCGCCCGCTCTTCCTCGAGCTTGCGCTTTTCCTCTTCGGCCTTGCGCTTTTCCTCCTCGGCGATGCGGCGGCGGCGTTCTTCCTGCGCGGCGCGGGCAATCGCGGCGTTCAACTCGGAGCCGAGGTTCTGCAGGCGGACTTCATCTGCCACGTCCTTGACCTTGGACTCGTCCAGGATCGCCTGCAGCTCGCCCAACTGGCGGCGCAGTTCGGCGACGTTGAGGTTCAGCGCCTCCACCTGCAACTCGGACCGGGTCGCGCGTTCCTGGGTCTGGGCCAGTTTCTCGCGCGCTTCGTTTAGCAGGATCTGGCGCTGCTCGACCTCGTCCAGCCGATCGGTCAGTTGCGCCTCCGCGGCCTTCTGGGCGGCAAGGGCCGCGGCAAGCCGCTCACGCGTGTCCTCGACCGAGGCCTCGGCGGCCAGCCTGGCGGCCAGAGCGGCGGCCAGCCGCTCCTCCAGCGAAAGCGAGGAATCGGCCTGTTCGGCGGCCCGGGCCTCGGCCTCGGCCAGTTGTTGGCGAAGGTCGGCGATGATGGCATCGCGGCCGGCATCCCTGTCGCGCAGGGCCTGAAGTTCGGCACTGATGCGCGCCAGCCGGGTTTCCATCAGGTCCAGCGCGGCCTGCCGTTCGGCGTCGCGGCCGTCGGCGGCGGACAGCTTGCGCGCCAGGTCGCTGTTCTCCGCCTCCAGCGCGACGATGCGCGACAGCCCCTGCGCCGCGCGCTGCTGCGCGGTGTCGAGCCGGGTCTGCAACTGGGCCAGGTCGCCGCGCAGGGTCGCCAGTTCGGCGGCTTCGGCGGTGCTGTCGTCGATCCGCGCCTGCGCTTCGGCCAGTTCCTGTTGCACGCGTGCCATTTCGGCGTCGCGTTCCAGCGACAGCGCCCGGGTCAGTTCCAGTTCGGTGGTCAGCCGCGTGTTGGCGGCGCGCAGGGCATCGACGGCGGCATCCTTCTGCGCCGCCGCGCCGCCGAGTTGGCCAAGCTGCGCGGCGAGGTCGGCGTTCTGTGTTTCCAGCTGCGCGATGCGGTCGCCACGGTCGGACACCCGTTTCAGGGCGGCGTCCAGCTGTGCCTCGATCTGGGCGAGCCGGCCTTGCAGCGTCTCCAGCCGGTCGGTCTTGTCGGCTTCGCGGGCGCGGGTTTCGGTCAGCTGGAGGTCAAGCGCATCGACCTGGTCCTGCAGCGCGGCGACAGTGCCCCGCGCTTCGCCGATCTCGCTGCGCGCAAGCGCCAGGGCGGATTCGAGGCGCTGGCCCTCGTCGCGCAACTCGGCCAGGGCCTGGGCGCGGTCCTGGGCCTGACCCTGCGCAATCGACAGCTCCGACACCAGCGTCAGGTTCCGCGTGCGCAGCGAGTCGAGCTCGGTCTTCAGCGCCTCTGCCTCGGCCAGGCGGGCCAGCGCCTGCGCCAGTTGCGCCGACAGGTCGCTGAGGCGCGAGGCGCGTGCCGTGGCCTCGGCCCTTGCGTCGGCCAGCGCGCGTTCCGCCTCTGTTCGGGCATCGGCCTCGCGGGCGCGAGCCTCTTCGGCGTCACGGGCGGCGGTCCTGGCCGCTGTCAGGTCATCGCGCAGGGCGGCCAGGCGTTCGTCGGTGTCCGCGCCCTGCGCCTGGGCGTCGGCCAGGGTTGCCTCCAGCTCGGCGATGCGGGCCAGCGCTTCGGTGATGCGGGTTTGCAGGGCGCGCGCCTCGGCTTCGCTTTCGGAGAGGGTCTGCGCCAACTCGGCATTCAGGTCGGCCTCGGTCTGGCGGGCCGTGGTCAGCGCGGCCTCCAGTTCGGTGATCCGGGCCAGCGCCGCGTCGACCTGGGTCTGCAACGACACGGCCTGTTCGGCGCCGGCGCTGCGGGCGGCGGCAAGGTCGGCGGCCAGCTGTGCGCTGCCGTCCTCGGATTGCGTCAGCGCGGCTTCGAGCTTCGCGATGCGCAACGCGGCCTCGTCAATGCGGGTCTTGAGGCGCTGCGCTTCGAGCGCGGTTTCGTCCTGCAAGTCGGCCAGCTGCGCCTGCAGCCGGGTCTGCGCGCGCCGGGCATCGGCCAGTTGGGCCTCCAGCGCGTCGATCCGCGCCTGCAACCCGTCGCTCTGCTGTTGCCCGGCCAGGAATGCCGCCGCCAGTTGGGCGTTCAGGTCCTGTTCGGCTGCGCGTGCGGCCGCGAGCAGGGTCAGCGTCTCCTCGGCGCGGGCGCGCTCCTGCTCCAGCGCCATGGTCATCGCGGTCAGTTCGGCGTCGGCCTCCTCCAGCCGCTTGCGCAGGGCGGCGGCGGCCTCGGCCTCGACCAGGCGGGCCTGTTCCTCTTCGGTCAGGGCGGTTTCGACCTCGGCCAGCCGAGCGGTCAGCGTGCCGATCTGTGCGTCGCGGTCGGCGTTGCGGGCGCGCAGGTCGGCGATCAGCACCTCGAGCGCCTCGCGCCGGCTGGCGGCAAGGCGCGCGGCCTCGGCCTGTGCGTCGATCTCGGTCCGGGCGGAGGCCAGCGCGGCGGTCAGGTCGTCCCGCTCGGCGGCCAGCGCCTCGGCCTCGGTCCGCGCGGCGTCGCGCGCCACGGTCAGGGTCTGCACCTCGTCCCGGGCCGCGTCCCGCTCCAGCAGCAGGGCGGCCACCCGGTCTTCGAACGAGGCGATGCGATCCTCGGCCAGGGCCAAGTCGGCGGCCTGCCGGTCGCGGGTGGCGGTCAGGCTGTCGATGATGTTTTGTTGTTCGGCCAGCCGCAGGTTGCGGTCCGACAGGGTTGCCTCCAGCCGCCCGACATCGTTTGTCAGGGCGGTGGTGCGCTGCTTTTCCAGCCCCAGCGCCTGCGCCAGGCGGTCCAGTTCGACGCTCAGGCTGTCCAGTTCGGTTTCCTGCCCGGTGATCGTCTCGCGCAGGACGTACTGGATGATCATGAAGATCGACAGGACGAAGGTCAGCACCAGCAGCAGGCCGGTCATCGCATCGACGAAGCCCGGCCAGATATTGGCCTGGAACCGCGCGCCGGTGCGTCGCGACAGGGGCATGGCTCAGCCCTCCCCGCGGGGCCGCACGCTGCGGGACGCCCCCAGAGACCGCGCCAGCGCCGCAAGGTCGGTGCGCAATTCGGCCATGCTTTCCTGCCGGCCGGCGCTGATTTCCTCGAGGATGCGCAGCATCTGCACGTCGATCGACCGCAGGCGCATGCGGCTTTCGGCGTCGAGCCCCTCTTCGGTCTCTTTCCCGCGGATCGCCTCGGCCAGCAGTTCCTGCCCCTCGGCGATGCGCGCCAGCGACGATGCCGAAGGCGCCGTTGCCTCGATCCGTTCGGTCAGCCGCTCGACGCTGTCGGCCAGCTGCGCTAGGCGCGTGTCGACCTCGGACCGGCTGTGTTCAGCCTCGGCGAAGAGGAATTGCAGCCGCTCCATCTGCTCGGCCATGCGGTCCAGCACGAGGCCGGCGGCGCCCAGGTCAGGCCCGGCTTCGCCGTCATGCGAAAAGCCCAGCCGGGTGATCGTGGACAGCCATTCCTCGAGCTCGCGGTAAAAGCGGTTCTGACCGTGTCCGGCGAACAGCTCCAGCAGGCCGACGATCAGCGAGCAGGCCAGGCCCAGCAGCGAACTCGCAAAGGCCACGCCCATGCCGCCCAGCTGCCCCTCCAGCCCCGACATCAGGCGCGAGAAGGTCACCGCGCCGCTTTCGCCATCTTTCGGGGCAAGGCTGCGGATGGTGTCGACCAGCGCCGGCACGGTGGTGGCCAGGCCGTAGAAGGTGCCCAGCAGGCCGAGAAAGATCAGCAGGGAGACGATGTAGCGCGTGATCTCGCGCGCCTCGTCGATCCGCTGCGCCACGGAGTCGAGGATCGACCGGGTGGAGCTGGTGGTGATCTGCATCCGCTTGTCGCGGCGCTTGCGCAGCAGCGCGGCCAGCGGCGCCAGCAGCAGTGGCGGCTGCGCCCGCACGCCCTGATCGCCCCGGGCGGCAAAGCGTTCGATCCAGCGCACCGAGACGATGAGCTGCGCGACCTGAAGGAAACAGGCCAGCACGCCGATGATGAAGACAAACCCGATGAAGCCGTTGAGGTAGGGGTTCGACTGGAACACCGGCAGGACGCTGGGCAGCGCCAGGACGCCACCAAATACCGATAGACCCAGGACGGCCAGCATCAGGAGCACCTGACGGACCGGTTGACTGAAGTGTGGCTCGGCCTCGAGGTCGGGCTGGTCCATCGGACACCTGACGCTTGTTCTGTTATATCATTCCTAAGGGTTTAGCGAGGCAGAGCCAAGAAGTTATGAACAATGCCCGGTGCATGGCCGGGAAAACCGGCGGTTTGCGCAACAGTGGCCACCCGGCAGGTCAGTTGCGCATCCCGGCGGCACCGGCGGCCGCCTTGTCGGCTCAGCAATCGGAGGTCAGCGCCTTTACCTCGCGCACCAGCCAGTGCAGGTCGGCGTCGGGCACGCCGATCTCGTCCAGGTGGGCGGCGGTGTTGTAGAGGTATTCGGTGTTGGGCCCGCGCCCGCCGTGCGCGCGGGCGATGATGCGCGCCTGTTCCTCCAGCGGAAGGTGGCAGTATTGCACGTGGTGCGGGTCGATCACGTAGGACACCGCCTGCACCCTGCGGCCGTCCCTGAGGCTGAGCGGCAAGGTCCGCTCCAGGTAGGCCGAGGAGATCAGCTCACGCTCGCGCAGGTAGGTGAGGGTTTCGTCCTCGGTTCCGGGCACCGCGCGCAGCGCCAGCCCGTCGCAGCAGGCGCCTTCCTGTTCGTCCAGCGCCAGGACAAGGCCCGGCTTTTCCTCGGTTCCGCGGTGGTGGATCGAATACATGCAGAAGCTGCGGGAATAGCCATGCAGGCGGGCCTGCACCTTTTCGGCCACCGGGAATCCCGGGTTCCACAACAGCGAAGCGTATCCGAACACCCAAAGCGTCATCATTCTGGTCCTTCCCGATGCCCCCTTGTAAACACGATCGGGCGAGGCAGAGGAAGAGAGGCGGCGGTGAAAATCTATCGCATGATGGTCTGGGTCACCCTGGCGCTGGGCCTGGGGTGGACCGGGGTCTGGATGACCTCGTCGTGGCGCCTGCACGGTGACATCGAGGGCTGGTTCGAGGCGCGCCGGGCCGAAGGCTGGGAGGCGGAGTATGCCGATCTGACCGTGCGCGGCTTTCCCAGCCGGCTGGACGCGACGCTGAGCGATGTCCGCCTGATGGACCCGGAGCGGGGCACCGGCTGGGAAGGTCCGTTCTTCCAGGTCCTCGGGCTGACCTACAAGCCCGGGCACCTGATCCTGGCCTGGCCGGACCGGCAGGTGCTGACGCTGCCGTCGGGCAAGGTCACCGTCGATGGCAGCGGGATGCGCGCCTCGGTCATCCATACCTCCGAAGGCGTCGTGCTGCGCGCGAATTTCGAGGCCGAGGAGCTGAACCTGGACATGCCTGACCGCGCCCTGGCCTTTGCCGGGTTCCGGCTGGCGCTGCTGGAGGCGCCCGGTGCGGCGCCCGAGGTCTATCGCCTGGGTCTCAGCGCGGCGGCGGTGGCGGGGCCACGCGGGCCGATGACGCCGGGCAGCGGGCAGGGCGACGGGTTGCAGCTGCAGGCCGAGGTGCTGTTCGACAAGGTCTGGCGCATCGGCGTTCTGGCCGAGGCGCGTCCGCAGCCGCGCAAGATCGACCTGCGCCGGGCCGAGTACCGGTTCGAAGGGCTGGAGTTGAACCTGGCCGGGCGGCTGGCGGTGTCGGACGGCGGGCGCGCCGATGGCGAGGTTACCGTGCGCGCGGTGAACTGGCGCGAGATGCTGCAACAGGCGCGCGCGGCGGGGCAGATCCCGGACGGGTTGGCCGATACGCTGGAGGCGGGGCTGTCGCTGGCGGCGGGGCTGAAGGGGCGGGCCGAGACGCTGGACCTGCCGCTGAGCTTTGACGCGGGGCGTCTGTCGCTGGGGGTGATCCCGCTGGGGCAGGCACCCCGGTTTGTCCTGCCCTGACGGACCTCAGCCCTGATCGGCCGGGCGCAATCCGTCGGGGCACCAGAACCGCATGTAGAGTCCGTAGCAGGTGGCGGTCATGTCGTAGCCGGACAGGTCGATGCGGGCGTAGAGATAACGGTCCTCGTAGGTCAGGTCGATGCCGGAGACGAGGAAATCCGTGCAGGCGCGCGGATCGGCGCGGCACAGCAGCAGGGCGGCGGCATCGAGCCCGGACTTGCCATCCAGCCCTTGGCTGGCGACGGCCAGTTGCACCTGGCGGCGCAATTCGTCCTGCGCCGCGTCGCGGCCGGGTTTCGTGGCAAAGGCGGCGATCAGCGCCATGGCGATCATGCCGAGGAAAAAGCGGAGCATTCGGGTATCCTGCCTTGGGTCGTTGTGGCCCCGGCATAAGCCATAATCGTGGCAGGGGGAACGGCGGTCCGGCGCTGCTTCCGGCCCCTGCGGGCCGGAATGTCGCCCCGCCCGCCGTCCCCGAAGACGCCCGCCCTGGGGGCGGACGTCCCGAGCAGCGATCAGAGCGCGATGCGGAACAGGGCGAAGCCGTTTTCGCCCTCGCCAGCGTCCTCGATGGTGACGCCCTTGACGTCGGCCAGGTGCTCGCGTGCGCGCGGCCCGGTCTCGAACAGGACGGTGGTGCCTTCCATCGGCGCGAAGGACCAGTTGGCATCGGCCGAGGGGTTGATGGTGCCCTGTTCGACGATGTAGCGCACGATCACGTCGCGGTTGGTGTCCGGCGCCTCGAAGATGATGGTGTCGCCCATCGCCCCGGGGAAGGACCCGCCGCCGCTGGCGCGGTAGTTGTTCGTCGCGATGACAAACTCCATGTCATCGGTCACCGGCGCGCCGTTGTAGGCGAGGTTGACGATGCGGCTGGCGTCAGGGTTCAGCGGCCCGCCCTTGGAGTCGTATTTCGACGGCTGCGACAGGTCGATCTGGTAAGTCACCCCGTCGATCACGTCAAAGTTGTAGGACGGGAAATCCGGGTTCAGCAGCACCGCGTCGGTGCTGCCCGGCGTGACCTGGTTGAACATCCCGGCCGAGCGTTCCAGCCAGTCCTTGACCTGCGCGCCGGTCACCTTCACCGCGCGCACGGTGTTGGGATAGAGGTAGAGGTCGGCGACGTTCTTGATCGCCACCGCGCCGGGCGCGACGTCGGTATAATATTCCGGTCCGCCGCGGCCACCCGCCTTGAAGGGCGCGGCGGCCGACAGGATCGGCAGGCCCTCGTATTCGGTGCCCTGCATCATCTGCGCGATGTACCATTTCTGCGCGATCGAGACGATCTGGACCGACGGGTCATCCGCCACCAGGGCGAAATAGGAATGCAGCGGCGCCTCGGTCTGGCCCACGGCGCGGCGGACGTAGGCCAGCGTTTCGTCGTGGTCCTTCTGGGTGGCGTCGATCACCGGCTGGTAGTCCTCGACCAGCGCGGTGTAGCTGCGGTCCTCGTTGCGTTTCGAGATCGGGCGCGCCTCGGACATGGTCGAGACCACGCGCCAGCTGTTGCCGTCGCGCTCCAGCAGCAGGTCGATCAGCCCCATGTGCGAGCCCCAGAAGCCGCCCATGACGGCGGGTTTGCCGTGGATCGTGCCCTTGTCCACGTCGACGGCGGCATAGTCCGCGTAGGTCGGCGAGGGGAACACCAGGTGCGAATGCCCGGTCATCACCGCACCGATGCCTTCGACCGCCGCCAAAGGCACCGAGGCGTTTTCCATCCCGTCGGTGTGGTCCGCCGACCCGATGCCGGAGTGCGACAGCGCGATGATGATCTCGGCGCCTTCCTCCAGCATCTGCGGCACGTAGGCCTTGGCCGTCTCGACGATGTCGCGCGCGGTAACGTTGCCCTCCAGGTGCTTGCGGTCCCAGTTCATCACCTGCGGCGGGGTGAATCCGATGATGCCGATCTTGATCGGAAAACTGTCGCCCGCGCCGTCGGTCAGCATCCGGTCGAGGATGACGTAGGGCTTGAACAGCGTCTCGTCCTCGCGCGCGGTCGCGCCCTGCGATTTCGCGATGTTGGCCAGCACCACCGGGAAGTCGGCCCCGGCCATGCTCTTCATCAGGAAGTCGAGACCATAGTTGAACTCGTGGTTGCCGATGGTGGCGGCGTCGAAACCCAGCGTGTTCATGGCGGTGACGATGGGGTGCATGTCGCCGTCCTTCATGCCGCGTTCGTAGGCGATGTAATCGCCCATCGGGTTGCCCTGGAGAAAGTCGCCGTTGTCCACCAGCAGCGTGTTGGTGGCCTCGGCGCGGATGCCATCGACGATCGAGGCGGTGCGCGACAGGCCCACGGTGTCCACCGGCTTGTCGGCGTAGTAGTCATAGGGATGGACGTGCACGTGGATGTCCGTCGTCTCCATGATGCGCAGGTGGGCCTGGTTGGCGGCGGCGCGGGCGGAATAGGGATGCAGTGTGATCAAGGCGGCTCCGGCCGTTGTGACTGCAAGGAACTGGCGGCGTGACAGGTTGCTTTTGACAAGGTTTGGCATGGAATCCCCCTAAGACCAGTGGTGGCGCGTAGCCTGACGCCAAGTGTACACAGGCTTGTGTCGCAGCGGCATTTTTTCTGCTGTCGGGGCGTGCGGCCCTTGCGACAGCCGCGTTTCCCGGCTGTTTTGGGGTTTGCCATTCGCCGGGATCGTGGGCAAAGCATGCACAACGGCTGACAGGAGGGGCAGGGGCCATGCGGCATGCGGAAGAGGTGACATTCGGGGGGTCGGGGCTGGACCGGGCGGCGGAGTTGCGCGGCGACGTCCCCGCGCTGGCGGCGGCCATGCAGGACCCGGCGGCGCGCACGGTGCTGATCTGGCGTGGCAAGCCTTTGGTTTCGGGGGAAGGGGTTCTGGACCTCATGCGCCTGCCGCTGAACCATCCGCTGCTGGCCGAGGCGGGCGGGCCGCCGCTGCTGTTGGGGCGCGAGAACGGGGCGGCGGTCTTTTCGCACGACATTTCCGGCTGGACGCCGGCGGATTTCGACGCGGCGCAGGCGGCGTCTTTCCTCGATCCCAGCGAATACAGCCATCCCGCCTGCCCGGAGGGCGGCTTTGCCGAGCTGCGCAAGATCATGACGCGCCTGACGCCGCGCGATGCCGAGCTGGCCTCGACCGCCAAGGCGCTGCACGGCTGGCACGCCACGCACGGGTTTTGCGCCCGCTGCGGCGCCGAGTCCGACCTGCACCAGGCGGGTTGGCAGCGCATCTGCCCCGCCTGCGGCGGGCACCATTTCCCGCGCACCGACCCGGTGGTCATCATGCTGATCACGCGTGGCAACCGCTGCCTGCTGGGCCGGTCGGCGAACTGGCCCGAAGGGATGTATTCCTGCCTCGCCGGTTTTGTCGAGCCGGGCGAGACGATCGAGGCGGCGGTGCGCCGCGAGGTCTGGGAAGAGGCGGGCGTCCGCGTCGGCCGCGTGCGCTACCTGGCCAGCCAGCCCTGGGCCTTTCCGGCCTCGCTGATGTTCGGCTGCCAGGGCGAGGCGCTGACCGACGAGATCAGGATCGACCCGGCCGAGCTGGAGGATGCGGTCTGGGTGACGCGCGAGGACCTGGCCGAGGCCGCGGCGGGGCTGCGTCAGGGCCTGTTGCCGGCCCGGAAAGGCGCTATTGCGCATTTCATGCTGCGCAACTGGATGGCGGACCGGCTGGACTGACCTGCCTGTTGCGCTAGAGTGCGCCGCAACAACACCTCGAAAAGGCGAGAGCAGGCAGATGGAACTTAGTGCACGCGAAGACATCGAGGCCCCGCAGGAGCGGGTCTTTGCCGCCATGGCGGATTTCGACCTGATCGAACGGCAGGCGATGCGGCGCGGGGCCGAGGTGGCCCGCGTGGCCGAGGGTCCCGGCGCGGGCATGGCCTGGAAGGTGAGTTTCCGCTTTCGCGGCCGCCTGCGTGAGGCCGACATCACCCTGACCGAGTTCGACCGCCCGGACCGCATGGTCTTTCACAGCCGCACCGGCGGGCTGGAGGTCGATTTCACGCTGGACGTGGTCGCCCTGTCGCCGAACCGGACCCGGATCAACGTGACCTCCGTCCTGGTGCCCAAGACCCTGTCGGCGCGTCTGCTGGTGCAGTCGCTCAAGCTGGCCAAGGGCGGGATGGACAAGCGGTTCCGCAAGCGGATGGCCGACCTGGCCGCCGGGCTCGAGGCGCGCCTGCGCAGCGGCGCCTGACCCATTGCGGCCCGCGCGGGCGGCGCTAGGTTGTGCCGTAGTGTGATCTGGAGGACCGCCCGATGAAATCGCTGATTGCAGCGCTGGTTTTTCTTGCGACGCCGCTGGCGGCGCATGAGTTCTGGATCGAACCGCAGGCCTTCGACTACGCCGAGGGCGCGCCCATCGTCGCCGACATCCTGGTCGGCAGCGAGCTGAAGGGCGCGAAATACAGCTACAACGAGCTGAACTTCACCCGCTTCGATCTGGTCACGGGTGACGGGGTCGAGACGGTCAAGGGCCGCGCCGGTGATCGCCCGGCGCTGAACATGGTGCCTTCGGGCACCGGCCTTGTCACCATCGTGCATGTGACGCGCGACTACAGCCTGATCTACCGCGAGTGGGAGCTGTTCGTGAACTTCTGCACGCACAAGGATTTCACTTGGGCGATCGACCGGCACCTGGAGCGCGGCTTGGGCCAGGAGCGGGTGCAGGAACGCTATTCGCGCCATGCCAAGAGCCTTGTCGCCGTGGGTGACGGTGCGGGCGCGGACCGCGAGGTGGGGCTGCTGACCGAGATCGTGGCGCTGGCCAACCCCTACACCGACGACCTCTCCGGCGGCTTGCCGGTGCAGGTGCTCTACCAGGGCACGCCGCGCGCCGACGTGCAGGTCGAACTGTTTGAGCGCAACGCGGCGGGCGAGGTGGCCATTCGCCTCTACCGCACCGATGCCGAGGGGCGCGCGGTGGTCGATGTGAGCCCCGGCAACTTCTACCTCGTGGACGCGGTGGTCATGCTGGAACGTGAAGTCATGGCCGAGACCGATCCGGCCTGGGAAAGCCTCTGGGCCTCGCTGACCTTCGCGGTGCCTCGGTGAGTGATCTTCTCGCATCGCTGCGGGCGCTGCTGGGCGATGCCGGCCTGCGGACGGGCGACGACATGGCCGCCTGGTCGCACGACTGGACCGGGGGCTATGCCTGGACGCCCTTGTGCGTGGCGCGGCCCCGGTCGACGGCCGAGGTTTCGGAGGTCGTCAGGCTGGCCGCTGCTACGGGCGTGGCGGTGGTGCCGGTGTCGGGCAACACCGGCGTGTCGGGCGGGACCTATGCCGAGGGCGCGGTGATGCTGTCGCTCGACCGGATGAACCGGGTCGAGCAGATCCGCCCCGAGGCGCGGCTGGCCGTGGTGCAGGCCGGGGTGATCCTGAGCGACCTGCATGCCGCTGCCGCCGACAAGGGGCTGAGTTTCCCGATGACCTTTGGGGCGCGGGGATCGGCGCGCATTGGCGGGCTGCTGGCGACGAACGCGGGCGGGTCGAACGTGCTGCGCCATGGCAACACGCGCGACCTGGTGCTGGGGCTGGAGGCGGTGCTGGCGGACGGGCGCGTGGTGAACCTGATGTCGGAACTGCACAAGAACAACACCGGCTACGACCTGCGGCATCTGCTGATCGGCTCCGAGGGGACGCTGGGCATCATCACCCGCGCGGTGCTGAAACTGGTGCCCGCCCCCGGCGCGCGGGCCACCGCGATGGTGGCCGTGCCCTTCGTGTCGGCGGCGCTGGGGGTGCTGAACCGGTTGCAGGATGTCACCGGCGGCGCGGTCGAGGCGTTTGAATACATGCCCGCCAGCTACCTCGCGCTTTATGACCGGCTGCATCCCGACACGCGCCCGCCCTTCGATGCCGAGCATGAGGTGAACATCCTCGTGGAACTGGCCGCCACGGCGGCGCGTGATGTTGCGCCGGGGCCCGACGGGCAGGTGCCGCTGGCCGGCTACCTGGAGCAGGTGCTGGGCGAGATGCTGGAAGAGGGCGCCGTGCTGGATGCGGTTGTCGCCCGGAACGAGGCGCAACGCGCCGAGATGTGGGCGCGCCGCGAGGCGGCAGCCGAGGTGACCTATTCCCGCCGCCCGGTGATGGGCTGCGACGTGGCGGTGCCACTGGACAAGGTGCAGGAGTTTCTCGAACGGGCCGATGCCGTGGTCGCCCGGATGGACCCGGACGGCCGCCTGGCGGTTGTCGCCCACCTGGGCGATGGCAACGTGCACTACTGCGTGCAGATGGGTCACGATTCCGCAGGGCACAGGCAGGCCCTGATGGAGGCGGTCGAGGACGTGGTGGTCGCGCTGGGCGGGTCGTTCTCGGCCGAGCATGGGGTCGGGCTGGTCAAGCGGCCCTCCATGGCGCGGCGCAAGGACCCGGTGGCGCTGGACATGATGCGGGCGATCAAGCGGGCGCTCGATCCGGACAACATCCTGAACCCCGGCAAGGTGGTGCCGGACTGAGCGGCGCGCCTGCGGCGCACAGGGTATCTCGGGTCCCGCCTCCGGCAGGACCCTCGGGCCGCCTGTGGCGATGTGGTGCGGCCTGCCGGGCCGGTCGCCTCAGGCGTCGCGCCGGGCGATCCAGTCGTGATCGGGGTGGTTGCGAAAGCGCCATTTGCGCAGCGGGCCGGCCATGACGTTGAGGTAATAGAGATCATAGCCATAGGGCGCGCCGCAGGGGTGGTGGCCTTTCGGGACCAGCGTCACGTCATGGTCGGACACCGACATGGTCACGTCCAGCGTTCCGTCCTCGGTGAAGACCCGCTGGTGCGCGTAGCCCTGCGCCGGGTTCAGCCGGTGGTAATAGGTCTCTTCGAGGTAGGTCATGTTCGGGAAATCGTCCTCGTCATGCCGGTGCGGCGGGTAGGAGGACCAGTTTCCGGACGGGGTGTAGACCTCGGTCACCAATAGCGCGGAGGCGACGTCGCGGTCCTCCATGGCGATGTTGTGGATGTGCCGGGTGTTGGCGCCCTTGCCACGGGTCACGAGGCCGATCCCCTCGGGGCCGAGTTGCGCGGCCGGGTAGTCTGCGCTGGCCGGCGCGGTGCAGACCGCCAGCGTGCAGTCGGTGGTGGCGGTGACGGTCCAGTCGCTGCCGCGGGGAATGTAGACCGCGTGCGGCGGGATGCGGTCAAAGACGCTCATCCGGTCGCCCAATTCGCCGAAGTCATGACCGGTGCAGCTGACATGGGCCTTGCCCTCGACCAGCACCAGGATGGCCTCCAGAGCGCCGGTCCGGCCTTCGGCATGGCCGTCCGGGCCGAGCCGCCAGAGCTGGAAGCCGACGTGGTTCCAGTCCGGGCTTTCCGAGGTGCGGGCGTTTTCGATGGTCACGTCGTGAACCTTGCCGGAGGTGCCGGAGGGTTTGCGCAGAAGCTGGGTCATGGCTCTTTCCTTTCGTCGCGGGGCATCGCCGGTCAGGGCCGGCGGCGCCTGTCCTGGGCGTCGAGCGCCGCGTTGAAGGCCTGCGCCGTGAAGCCTTCGGACAGGGCGCGGTGGAACAGCGCCGCCTGGGTTTCCGGAGCGAGGCCGCCCAGTGGCGGGTCGCTGTCGAGATTGGTGGGGAAGGCATAGCCTTCGGCGGTCGCGGCGATGGCAGCGGCGGTTTCGGCATCGTCCATCAGGTCTGCGGCGCGCAGGTCCTGCAGGACGGGATAGAGCGCGCGGCACATGGCGCTGCGGTCGATCGATTCCATCGCGCGGCCCAGCGCCGAGGAGACCTGCAACAGGTTGGCCATGCGCTGGATGTCGGGGCTGCGGTTCTCGCCCGCCGCGTGGAACAGCGCGGGGTTGAAGAACACCGCTTCGCCCTTGGCCAGCGGCAGCTGGATGCTATGCGCTTCGAAGTGGTCGCGGAAATCGTCGCGCCGATAGGCCATGTAGCCGGGGCGGTAGAGTTGCGAGAAGGGCAAGAGCTTGGTCGGGCCGCTTTCGACCGGCATGTCGCAATGCGCGACGGCGCCTTGCAGGGTCATCACCGCCGACAGGTCATGCGCATGCGCCGGGAAGCGCGCGGCCACTTCGGCGGTCTGAAAACCGAGGTGATAGTCGCGGTGCGCGGTCTGCGCCTGCCCGCCGGGGCGGACCAGGTTGACCTGCGCGGTCACCTGGTAGAACGGGCCGAGCCAGGCCTCGCAGACCGCGGCGATGGCCGGGTTGCCGTAGTAGAGGGCAAAGGCCCGCGGGTCTTCGAGGCAGTGCTTTTGCAGCGCGTTCCAGATGCGGGCATTGGCGCCGGCCTTGGCGAAATGGTCCCCGGCGCCAACTCCGGCGGCCTTTTCCCGGTCGATGATGCGGTCAAAGAGCGCGGTGGCCGTGTCGATGGGCGCGGTGTCGGCATAGGCCGTCTTCAGCACAAGCACACCGGCCGACAGGCCCAGAACATGGCCCCATTCGGCCAGCAGCGCCCGGCGCTGCACCGGGTCGCCCAGCACGGCCTGGAGGGCGGGCACGTCGTAGACCGGCACGTTGTGCTCGACCGCCGCGGCGAACCGCAGGTCCGACAGGCGCAGCGTCTGGCCGGTCAGCCGGGCGAACTCGGCCAGGTCGCAGGAGGCCACATCGAAATACACCGCGTCCTTCATGACGGGTCCTCCTTGTCCTTCAGCTTCTGGCGGATGCCTTCCTCGTCGAAGGCGATGAAGAACTGGTGGGCGCACCAGATGCCGGGGGCGGCGAAGAGGATCGCCCAGAAGACATTGCCGCCGCTGAGTTCGACGACCGCCCAGCCGAGGCAGGCCGCCACGGTCACGATCCGCCGCCAGAGCGGCAGGAAGAACGGGTGCTGGACGTCGAAGGCGTCTTTCATCCGCGCTCAGCCCTCGACCGTCAGGCCAGCCTGCGCGCAGACCGACAGGATGTGCTGGTAGCCTTTCTTCGAGTACTCGTAGGGCGGGGCCTTGGCCGGGTCCTGCTCGGCCTCGACCACGATCCAGCCGTTGTAGTCCATCGCCTTGAGTTTCTGCGCCACGGCGAGGAAGTCGATGCAGCCGTCACCGGGCACGGTGAAGGCCCCCGCGATCACCGCGTCGAGAAAGCTGCGGTCGTTCGCGCGCACGTCCGTGACGATCTCGGGGCGGATGTCCTTGAAGTGGACGTGGCGCACACGGTGCGACCAGCGGTCCAGCGTCGCCATCACGTCGCCACCGCCGAACAGCAGGTGCCCGGTGTCAAAGCACAAGCTGACCTCGGGGGAAGCGCCCTCCATCAGCCAGTTCACATCGTCCTCATCCTCGATGATCGAGCCCATGTGGTGATGGTAGGCCATCGGCATCCCCCGGTCGGCCATCCACCTGGCCAGTTCCGACAGCTTGGCGGCATAGGCGGTGACTTCGTCGCGGCTCAGCTTGGGGCGGTTGTTCACGGGGGTGCCGATCTGGCCCTGCACGGTGTTCGAGCATTCGGCGTAGACGATGCAGGGGCTGTTCAGCGCGATGAACTGGTCGACCTGCTGGCGCACGGCTTCGATCTCTTGTGCCACGTCGTTGACCAGCAGGTTGCCGGAACACCAGCCGCCGCAGAGCGCGATGTCGTAATTCTCGAGGTAGGCGCGCAGCCCCTCGGTGTCATGCGGCATGCGCTGGCCGCGCTCGACGCCGGTATAGCCGATCTCGCGGCTTTCCTGCAGCGCCTGCTCCATCGTGTAGGCGGCGGTGAGGTCCGGCAGGTCGTCGTTCTGCCAGGCGATGGGGGAAATGCCGATCTTGACGCTCATGGTCTCTTGCTTTCGTTGCGCGCGCCGGGGTTGGGCGGCGGTTGGTCGTTTGGGTCGGGGGCGGGCCGGGGTATCCGGCCGGCCGTATCTGCTCAGGTCCGGGCCTTGAGCGCGGCCTCGTAGGCCTTGCGTTTCGCGGTCACCTCGGCGCGCTCGGACACCTCGGGCACCGCCACCTCCCACCAGCAGCCGCCGTGCGGCGTGCTGGGGTAGGGGTCGGTGTCGATGACCACGACAAAGGGGCCGTCGGCCTGCTTGGCGCGGGCCAGCGCGTCCTCCAGTTCGGCGATCGAGGTGACATGCACCGCCGCAGCCCCCATCGAGGCCGCGTGGGCGGCAAAGTCGATGTTCGACGGGGTCTTGTGTACCGCATGGTCCAGCAGGTTGTTGAACTCGGCCCCGCCGGTGCCCATTTGAAGCCGGTTGATGCAGCCGAAACCGCGGTTGTCGGTGATGACAAGCGTGAACTTGATCCCCATCATGACGGCGGTGGCCAGTTCGGAGTTGGCCATCATGTAGGTGCCGTCGCCGGCAAAGCAGACCACGTCGCGGTCCGGCTGGGCCATCTTGATGCCCATGGCGCCGGCGATCTCGTAGCCCATGCAGCTGAAACCGTATTCCATGTGGTAGGCGCCGGGGCGCGGGGCCTTCCACAGCTTGTGCAGCTCACCCGGCATGGTGCCGGCGGCGCACATCACCACGGTGTCGGGGCCGGAGGCGCGCTGCACCGCGCCGATCACCTGCATGTCGGTCGGCAGGGCGTTGCCGTCCCTGGGCGCGTCGGTCAGCGGGTCGACCTTGGCGAACCAGTCGGCCTTGAGGCCCTCGGGGGCATCCTCGGCCCGGTAGGACGACAGTTCCAGCGCCAGTTCGGTCAGCCCGGTCCTTGCGTCCGATTGCAGCGGCAGCGCGCCGTGTTTCACCGCGTCGTAGGCGTTGACGTTCAGGCTGACCAGCGTCGCCTTGGGGAAGACCGACCACGACCCGGTGGTGAAATCCTGGAACCGCGTGCCGACGCCCAGCACCAGGTCGGCCTCGGCACAGAGGGCATTGGCCGAACCCGCGCCGGTGACGCCGACCGGCCCCAGGTTCAGCGGGTGATCCCAGGCGAGCGCGGACTTGCCGGCCTGCGTCTCGACCACGGGGATGTTGTGCGCCTCGGCAAAGCTTTGCAGGTCGTGGCAGGCGTCCGAGTAGTGCACGCCGCCCCCGGCGACGATGACCGGGCGTTTCGCCGCGCGGATCTTTTCCACCACGCGGTGCAATTCGTGGTGATCGGGGCGGATGCGGCGCATGTACCAGGTGCGCGGCGCGAAGAACTGTGCGGGGTAGTCATGCGCCTCGGCCTGCACGTCCTGGCAAAAGGCCAGCGTGACCGGGCCGCATTGCGCCGGGTCGGTCAATGTCGCCAAGGCGCGGGGCAGGGCGGTCAGCAGCTGTTCCGGCCGGGTGATCCGGTCAAAGTAGCGCGACACGGGGCGGAAACAGTCGTTGGCGGACACCGTGCCGTCGCCGAAATCCTCGACCTGCTGCAACACCGGGTCCGGGCCGCGATGGGCAAAGACATCGCCGGGCACCAGCAGTACGGGCAGGCGGTTGACATGCGCCAGGGCGGCGGCGGTGACCATGTTTGTCGCGCCCGGCCCGATGGAAGAGGTGACCATCATCGCCCGCTTGCGCTGCGACTGCTTGGCATAGGCGATGGCGGCGTGCGCCATGGTCTGCTCGTTGTGGCCCCGGTAGGTGGGCAGGGTGTCGCGCACGCCGTACAGCGCCTCGCCCAGGCCGGCGACGTTGCCGTGGCCAAAGATCGCCCAGCAGCCCGCGAGGAACCTTTCGCCGTCCTCGTTCATCTGCGCCGAGAGATAGCGCACCATCGCCTGCGCGGCGGTCAGTCGGATCGTGGTCATTTGGTGTCCCCGCTGGTCAGTCGTTCAAAGGAAATGGCAAGCGCGCCGGTCAGTGAATTGGCGACGGTGCTGGTTTCACGTGCGCGGTCGAACACATCCTGGCAGGCGGCGGCGTCGGGTCCGTCCAGCCGCGCTGCGATCCTGGCGCGGACGATCCGCATCGGGGTTCCGGCCAGCTCGACCTCGGCCTTGACAGTAACGACGCGCACCGCCGCCGACCGTTCGGCGGCGACATAATGCAGGTCGTTCCAGAAGCAGCCGCCCAGCGCCGAGGCCAGCAGTTCGGCGCCGTTCAGCCCCAGGCCCGTGCCGCCGACCTTGCCCTGCGGCCGGTCGGCGATCACGGCGTGCCCGGTTTCCGTGTGGCCCAGCCCGGCACCGGTGCCCGAGACCGGGGAAAAGGTGACGCCGACGTGTCTGCTCATTCCGAAATCCTCCGTGCGATATCCCAGTAGCCGCAGAGACGTGCATAGGTGTCCCGCATTTGTTCGACGGCTTCGCCATCGGTGATCCCGCCGGTCATCCAGACCCGGGCCGCATCGCCAAAGATCGTCCGGCCGACGGCAAAGCCCTTGACCAGCGGGTATTTCGCGGCGACCGCAAAACTGGCCCTGAGCGCGTCCTCGGCGGCGGCGAGGCCCAGCACCACGATCCCGCGTGTGTGGGGGTCATTCTCCTCGATGGCCTGGACGGTTGCGGTCCAGGCGGCATCGCTCTGCATCGGCTCCAGCTTCCACCAGTCGGGGGTCACGCCGATGTCGTAGAAGCGGCGGATGACCTGCGCGGTGGTGTCGTCGTCCACGGGTCCGACCTTGGACGGGATCACCTCCAGCAGGAATTCCAGCCGGTTGCGTCGCGCGGCGTGGAACAGCCGCAGGACGGTTTCCTCCTGGTGCGCCCAGGTGGCCGCGTCGTCGTCCGGGTGGGCAAAGCACAGCACCTTTACCACGTGTTCCAGCGGCCATTCGTTCAGCCCGCCGAAATCCGGCCCGATCTCAGGCTCCAGCATCAGCGGGCGCGAGCCGGGCCATTCCACCGGGCGGCCGATCCAGAGACCGCGCCCGGCGGCCTGATACAGCGCATCGCGCCCCAGGCGGGAATCGCACAGCAGGCCATAGCCGGGCCGCCCGTCCGCCACCTGCGCGCAGGCCTCCAGGCACAGCGTCTTGAACTGGCCGATCTTCGCCGGGGTCGCGCCGTCAAGCTCTTCCAACTGCATCCGGTGGTCAAAGGCAAAGACCCGCATGGTGGACCAGTCACCCTTGCGGTTGGTCGCCCAGTGGACCTGTTCCAGCTCGGTATCTTTGCGCAGCGCCTTTTCCCTGACTCCGCGTTTCAGGAAGAATTGCAGCTCCGTCCAGGACGGGTAGGCCGGGGTGCAGCCGTGCCGCGACACGGCAAAGGCGCCGCAGGCATTGGCGTAGGTCAGCGCGGTGGGCCAGTCCTGCCCGGTCAGCCAGCCCTTGAGCAGCCCCGACATGAAACCATCGCCCGCGCCCAGCACGTTGAACACCTCGATCGGAAAGCCCGGACCGCTCTGGCCCTCGTCCAGCGTGTCGGGGATGTCGCCGGTGAAGGCGACCGCGCCCATCGGCCCCCGCTTGCACACCAGCGTCGCGGCGGACACCGCGCGCACGGCGCGCAGCGCCTGGATCGTGTCCGTGGTGCCGCTGGCGATGTGAAACTCTTCCTCGGTGCCGACGATCAGGTCGAACAGGTGCAGCGTGGCCTGCAACTTGGCCGTGACCTTGTCCGAGGCGATAAAGCGTTCCTCGCCCGCGCCGTGCCCGGCCAGGCCCCAGAGATTGGGCCGGTAGTCGATGTCGAGCCCGGTCAACATGCCGTTTTCGCGGGCGATACTCAGCGCCTTGAGCACCGCCGCCTCGGTCCGGGGGTGCGACAGGTGCGTGCCGGTGGCCACGACCGCGCGCGCCTGGGTGATGAAGGCCGGGTCGATGTCGTCCTCGCACAGCGCCATGTCGGCGCAATTCTCGCGGTAGAAAATCAGCGGAAACTGCGACTGGTCGCGGATGCCCAGCAGCACCAGCGCGGTCAGGCGCTCGGGGTCGGTGACGATGCCGCGCGTGTCGACGCCTTCCTTGCGCAGTTCCTCGATGATGAAGCGGCCCATGTGCTCGTCGCCGACGCGGGTGATCAGCGCCGATTTCAGCCCCAGCCGGGCGGTGCCCGCCGCGATGTTGGTGGGGGATCCGCCGATGTACTTGTTGAAGCTCGCCATGTCCTCGAGCCGCCCGCCGACCTGCGCGCCGTAGAGGTCGACCGACGACCTGCCAATGGTGATCACATCCAGGGTCTTGCCCATGCCGTCAAACCTTTCCGGAACGTCGAGAAACGCGCCTTCCTCCCCGGTGGGGCGCGTGGTGGCGCAAACCTGTGGCGGGAGAGGGGCGGCGGTCAATTCCCCGCCACTTGCTTCCTTTCATTCGTGAAAGATTTTGAGAGGGTGGGCAAGTCATGTCCTGAGCTCTTTGAGAGGAAACACCATCGGTCGGCGGACTCACACCGACTCCGGCAGGTAGAGGTCGGGCCGCAGAAAGTGCTGTCCCGGGGTCGGTGGGGACTGTAGCCGCGTCGCTTCGACCATCAGCGCGACGGTGTCGGTACACAGCTTCTCCAGCGGGGTGGCGATCGCCATCTCGGCATAGCGGTCGGCCAGGGCGGCGCGGGATTCGGGGATCAGCTCGTGCAGGATCATCGCCACCTGCCCGGGCGCGCGCACCTCGCGCAGCGCGGCGATAGCCCCCTCCATCCCGCCGCCGGCGCAGTAGAGGCCGCGCAGGTCGGGATGGCGTTGCAGCAGTTCCAGCGTCGTTTCGTAGGTCAGTTGCCGCGTCTCGAGGTTCACCATGGTGTCGAGCACGGCGAAGTCCGGCCCGTATTCGCGGAAATAGCTGCGAAAGCCGGTTTCGCGCAGTTCGTGCCCGTGCCAGCGGTAGCCGCCGACAAAGACCGCCAGCTTGCCCGGACGCGCCACCGCCTTCAGCATCATGTGCGCCGCGATCCGCCCGGCCTTCATGTTGTTGAGGCCGATATAGCTTTGCCGGACGCCCTGCGCGTAATCGTTCAGCATGGCAAAGCAGGGAATGCCGCGCGCCTGCAACTGGCTCACCGTGTCGGTGATCTGCACGTGGTTGACCGCCGAGGCGGCGATGGCGTCGCTGTCGCGGGCCAGGTCCAGCATCAGCCCGGCGATGTCGCCGGGGCTTTGCGAGGGGGCGAATTCCACACGCATTCGGCCGCGGATGCCGGGTGCGCGCGCCACCGCCGCCTCCATCGCGCGGGCCACGTCCTGCCAGAACGGTTGCCGGGCCTTGGGAAAGACAAAGCCGAACCGCACCTCGGGCAGGTCCGCGAACATGCGCTGCCCGATCAGCGCGGCGGCATGGTAGCCGATGCGCTGCGCCGCCTCGTAGACACGCCGCGCGGTTTCCTCGCGCACCTTGGCGCGGCCGTTCAGGACGCGGTCCACCGTGGCAACACTGACCCCGGATTCGCGGGCCAAGTCGGTGATCGTCGGACGTTTGGCCATGAGGGAACCTGCAAGTCTGAGAGAAGGCTTTGCCTCACATTGCGGGAAAATGAGAGGATTCCAATCCTTCCGGTGACGAATCCTTGTGGTTTTCCGGCAGGTTTGGCTAGGGATCGCGATGACATTGGGGGAGGACGCCATGCCGGAACTGGGAATCGGGCTGATCGGGACGGGTTTCATGGGCAAGACGCATGCCCTGGCCTGGCGCGCGGTGCGGGCGGTCATGGGGCGTGACCTGCCGGAGGTGCGGCTGGAGCTGCTGTGCGACACCCCGGCGCAGAAGGCCGCGGAGATGGCGACGCAATTCGGCTTTGCCCGGGCGACCGACGACTGGCGCGCGCTGGTCGCCGATCCCCGCGTCGATGTCGTTTCGATCACCACGCCGAACAACCTGCACCACGAGATGGCCTGCGCCGCGCTGCGGGCGGGCAAACATGTCTGGTGCGAAAAGCCCATGGCGCTGACCCTGGCCCAGGCCGAGGAGATGGCCGAAGCCGCGCGGGCCGCCGGGACGGCCACGATGGTCGGCTACAACTACATCCGCAACCCGGCCTACCTGCACGCGAAAAAGCTGATCGACGAGGGCCGGATCGGCCGCGTGGTGCATGTGCGCGGTTGGGTCGACGAGGATTACCAGGCCGATCCCGACCTCGCCTGGACCTGGCGCGCGCGGCTGAAGGACGCGGGCCTGGGCACGCTGGGCGACCTGGGCTGTCACCTGGTGTCGATGGTGGTGGGGCTGGCCGGGCCGATCGAAAGCCTCGTCGCCGATACCCAGATCATCCATGAGACCCGCCCCCTGCCGGACGGTTCTGGCCGCGCGGCGGTCGAGAATGAGGATACGGCGACGGCGCTGCTGCGCTTTGCCAGCGGCGCGCATGGCTCGATCTCGACCTCGCGCTCGGCCTGGGGCCGCAAGAACAAGCTCGACTGGGAGGTGCACGGCACCAAGGGCATGATCTGTTTCGCGCAGGAGCGGATGAACGAACTTCAGGTCTACCTGAACGAGGGGCCGAAGGCCGAACAGGGGTTCCGCACCATCCTGACCGGGCCGGACCATCCGCCCTTTGGCAATTTTGTCCCGGCGCCGGGGCACCAGCTGGGCTTTGCGGATCTCAAGACCATCGAGGCCGCCGACCTGCTGACCGCGATCCGCGACGGTGCGCAATGCTACCCGTCGATGCCGGATGCGCTGGGGTTTGAGCGTGTGATCCACGCCATCGCCGACAGCGCCCGGCAGGGGTGCGCCCGCATCACCCTGTGACGCTGTCCCCGGCTCAGGGATCGGGGCGGTGGATGTCCGCCCAGAGCGCCTTGGCCACGCGGGGCGGGTGGAACAGCGCGTTCGCCCCCAGCCCGGGCGCGACGCAGATGAAATCCAGATAGGGGCACATCATCTGTCCGGCCAGCAGGGTGGTGCGGTGCGCCGCAAACATCAGGTCCAGCGCGCTGGCGCTGCTGCCAACCGTGCCGACCGGCAGCCCGGTGTTGGTCAGCAGGTGCACCCGATAACCCAGCTGTTGCAGCCGGTGCAGCGCGCCAAGGTGGCTGTCGGTCTCGCCCCGCTCGGTCTGCTGCCGCGTCGGCCCTTCGAAGGCGATGACGGCTGGCCGGACCCGGCCCTGCGCCATCAGCTCGGTCACCGTGCGGATGATCCGTCCGTCAAAGCCGTCGGTGTCTGATTTCAGCACGGTCTGCGGCGTCAGCGCCGCCACGATCTCCTGCGGCGACACGCGGTCGCCCAGGTAGACCTCGGCCGCCTCGTCATCCAGCGAGGAGGAGCCGGTGCCGTGCTGGACACTCAGCCTGACCCGGTTCTGCGCCGCGTCCGGCGCGGCGATGGCATGGCTCAGGCGGATGTCGTCGAACTGCGCCATGTTCCGCGCGAGGTAGGCGAAATAGCCGGGGTCCGGTTCGATGCCCCAGGCCGGCCCGTTGGAAAAGCGGCGAAAGTGGCAGATCGTGTCGCCGACATTGGCGCCGATGTCGATCAGCGGCCCGTCGGCGATCGCGTTGTCGGCCAGGATCGCGCGGATCATGTTCCAGTAGAGGTAATCGTAGTGCGGGTGATCCGCCATGATCCGCGGCAGCCGGTGCTCGGGCGGGAGGGACAGGGTCGCGCGACCGATCCTGAGCGTCTGGTCCTGCGTCATCGGGGTCTTCTCCGGGCCTGGAAGCGGGGGCGTGGCGTCTGGATAGCGCCTTTCGCCGGGGAGGTCACCCCGCGAGGCCGCTGCCGTCCGGGTCTAGAACGCCGGGTCCTCGGCAGCGCGTTCCAGGCAGTCGAAGGCGCGGTTCAGCATATCGGTCGGAAGCCCGTCGAGGTAGGCCCGCAGCGCGGTCTGCCGGGCCTGCATGCGGGGCATCATGCGATCAAAGATATCGCGCCCGGCGACGGTCAGGTCCAGGTACATCGCGCGGTTGTCGGTGGCCTTGCGGGTGGTGCTGATCAGCCCTTCGGCCTGAAGCGACTTGACGGTCCGGCTGATCAGGCCCTTGTCCATCGTGGCGATGCGGGACAGCTGTGCGGCGGTGCACAATCCGTGACAGCCGAGAATGGCGATGATGCGCCATTGCGTCGAGGTGATCCCGGCAAGCTCGCGCAGCATGCGGCTGTCCTTGGCCGTCAGCTTGGACTGGATGCGGGCAAGCCGGTAGGTCAGGAACTGTTCCAGCGGTGTCACCTGGGTGGACACGTCTTCATCCGTCATCGTGCGGACCTCTTCCGGCGCCCGTGGGATGACGGGGCCCAGAAAAAGCCTACCCGGAATCGCCGTCCGTTGACAGCCGGAATGACCCTGCCCTGGCGGATTGCACGCGGCAGCACGGCATGTGCCCGCAACGGAAACGGGCAGCGGCGATGCCGCTGCCCGTCAAGCTGTGCGTGACTGCCGCCCTGCGCCGGGTCAGTACTGGCAGACCGAGGTGGCGGTCTGGAGCACCGCGCCCGGAATGTCGGGCAGCCGCAGGAAGGTCACGCGGCGGTTCTCGGCGGCGCGGGGGTCGTACTCGTTCTTGAGCACGTATTCGCCCCAGCCCACCGGGTAGAGCGGCACGCCGACATAGGCGCCTTCCAGCAGCCGCGTCACCGACGCGGCCCGGCGCAGCGACAGGTCGCAGTTGTAGCCGTCGGAGCCCACCGCGTCGGTGTGGCCGACGACCGCGTAGGAGGTGCCTTTCAGCGCCGGGTCGTTCAGCGCCGCGATCAGGTTGTCGATCTTGGCGCGCTGGTCGTGGCGGACCTGGTCGCTGTCGTAGTCGAATTCGATGGTGATCGCCACCGAGGGCAGCACGACCTTGCCGGTGGTGGGCGGCTGCGGCGCGTCGTACTTGGGCGGTTCCGGCGGCGGTACAGTGCTCACCACCACCTTTTTCTCGTCGAGGTCCAGCACGAGGGTTTCGAACTGGACGTCCGGCGAGGCGCTTTCGAACGTGGGCTTGCCGGGGTCGATGTTGATGTCGGCGCAGTTGGCCGCGTTGGCATCCAGCAGACAGGCCGCCATGCGGTTCTGCGGCTGGGGCTTGAACTCGATCACGGCGTCCTGGCCGGGGATGAAGATTTCGCCGCTCTGCGCGAGGCCTGCCACCGGCAGGCCAAGGCAGAGAGCGACGCTCAGGGTCAGCTTTCGCATCGCTCTCATCTCCTCAGTACTCCCGAACCACGACCGAGATCTGTGCCTTGGTCACGTCGGGGTTGTACTTGGACACGGCGCGGTAGTCGACGCCGCTGTCCGTCTTCTTCTGGTCCTTGCCGTCGCCGTTCAGGTCCAGCACCAGGGTCTCGTTCACGACGCTTTCGTAGCGGTCCTTGGCGATGGCCTGGTGGCCGACCGAGCAGGAGACCTTGGAGGTGTCGCGGGTCACCGCGTCGATGGCATCCTGGCCGCCGTTGCAGATGGCAAGGATGGTCTCGAGGCCCGGCTCGGAGGTCCGCAGCGCACCGCGCGGCGGGAAGACGTACTGCGTACCGCCCGGGATCACGATGTCCTCGAGGCCCGGGAAGGGGTAGAGGACGCAGCTGTCATGATCGTCGTCGATCGAGATCAGCGTCAGGCGGCAGTCGTGGCGCGGTTCGATGAAGACCCGCAGTTCTTCGCCGACCTTGTAGGTAGGCTTGTCGGTGTAGACCGTCAGATGGCTCTGCGCGGTGACCGAGTGCTGAAGCGGGTCGTAGTCGTCGCCGTACTTCTTGGCGTCGGCATGGGTCTTGATCGGCTCGTCGCCCTTCACGACATAGGTCTTGGCGTCCGGCGCGGTGTAGGTCGGATCCTTGTAGTCGGCGGCCTTGTAGTCGTCGTCCTTGATGACCTTGACGTCCTTGTAGCCGTCATCCTTGATCGTCACGACCTTGGCGGCCGGCGGTTCGTAGTCGGTGCCCTTGACCACCTGCTTGACCGAGTGCGAGTAGTTGCCCGTCGCGACGTACTGCGTCTTGTACGGGCGGTAGTCGGTCAGTTTCTCGAGCAGGACAGGGTAGGCGGCCGTCCATTCGTCCCGCGCGATCGGCGACACGTCCAGGCGGGTCAGCAGGCCGGCCATCTCATGCCCGACAAAGGCCATGCGGCGGCGGAGGTCATCGGTGGTCAGGCCCAGTTCGTTGGCGGCCTGGTCGAAGTTGATGAAGTAGTCGACGTGGTAGACGAACAGCCCGCGCACCGGCTCAAGACCTGCGGCCTTGGTTTCCGGAGGGATGCCCGCGCTTTCCAGCGTGGCCAGGAAGGCCTCCATGTCGCGCTGGAAGTACTCGTTGACGACATCCTTGCCCGGGTAGATCGCGTCGATGGTCTGGCGTGCCGAGGGCGGCAGCGACAGGTTGTTCAGGGCGACATCGCGCACGGTATCGTCGTTGAAGCGCATGCCCTTGGAGTGGCACGAGATGCAGGAGATGCCGTTGACGACCTCGCCGGTGCCGTCCGGATAGTCGGTGTCGCGCACGATCTGCGTCGGGCCGACGTTCAGGCGCGCGCCATCGGCGGTGTTGAGGTAGTAGGCGTGAAAGCCGTTCGGCAGGGTAAAGATCGACTCGCCGCCGTCATGCTCGAACGCAAGCTCGGGGCCGTAGGCGTCGATCGGACCCAGCGGGTATTCGAAGAAGCTCTGACGGCCCTTCGATCCGGCAAAGTCATAGGACGTCCAGAAAAAGCCCGTCCCCATGGCGTGCCGTTCGATCAGGCGGTTGTGGGTCGACACACCCGAGTCCTGGAAGCCGGCGCGCACGACCTGCTCGTTCAGGATGTTCTTGCTCATGTTGAGGTTCAGCTTGGCCTCAAGCCCCTGGACCGTGTCCGGCAGGCCCAGCATGTCGTAGTACAGCGGCGAAACCGATGCCGTCGCGGTGAACCAGTCGGCGCGGATCACCGGGACCATGGTGCCCGACAGGGACTGCAAGGAGCCGAGATAGGGATCGGTGTCGCTGACCATGGCATAGGGATACTCGGCCTCGAGATAGCCCCATGTGTCGTGCGACCATTCGAGGTCCGGCAGGAAGACGCGCAGCAGGACGCCGTGCGGGTCGACCTTTTCGAACTTGTAGACGTTCGGGTTCCAGCTGAGCGCGTTCAGCAGCTTGACGGTGGCGTGAAGGTAGGCCTGGTAGTTGTCGTCGGTCACCTCCGGATCGTTCCACATCGGCCGCATCGAGATGTAGCGGATGCGGTCACGGCGGTTGGTCGGCTGCGCCTGAAGGTCGGCATGGGCCATGGCGTATTCATCGGCCAGGGTGATGAACTTGCGCGGTTCGGGCGCGGTGTCGGCCAGCGCGACGATCCAGTCCTGCAACTGCTTGAGTTCGGTCTCGGAGGGCACGCAGCTGGGATCCCAGCAGTTGTCGGGCATCGCGGGCGCACCGCCGGCGATCACCTGGTACAGCTTGGAGTTGGCGGGGTCGCCGATCTTGACGAACTTGGGGTCATGGGCCAGGCGGCGCACGTCCAGCACGTGGCCGAAACCGGCCTTGGGCTTTTCCAGTCCGTCGCCCAGCGCGCCTTGCTGGTGGCAGTCCGAGCAATACTTCTGAAGCACGCCATAGGCGGCCTTCTCGTAATCGGTTGCGTCTGCGGGCAGGGAATACTCCAGGTCTTCAGGCTCGATCAGCTTGGTCTGGTCCTGCGCCGCGGCGGGCAAGGCGAAGGCGGTTGTCAGCGCAATGACACTCACCTTCTTCAGAACATTGGGTTTCATAACTTTGTCTCCTGTTGAAAGAGGTCTTGGGGTGGAATTCAGATTACCGGCACCGGATGGAGAGGTACTTTTTCGAGGCCCAGCCGGTGACGCCGCCCGAGCCGCGATAGGGGTTCATGCACTGTCCCGAGAGGCACTGGACCTGGACCCAGTTGCCGCTCTGGTTCAGCACCTTGAGAGTGTCGCCGAGATAGGTCTCGGAGATGATCTGGCCGCGGGTGCTGGCCTGCGTCCGGATGTTGAGAAAGCCGGAGCCGTCGTTGCGGGTCTGGCTGGTGTAGGGTTTCAGGTTGACGACCTTCGCGGTGCACTGGGCGACCGGCTGCTCGCGCGGCTTGTTCGACGCCAGGTAACGGTTGGACACCCAGCCGGTCTGGCCGTTCGACAGGCGCACGTTGTTCCATCCGTCGCGCTCGTCGAAGACGGTGACCTTGTCGCCAAAGTCGATCCGGCTGACGACGCCGTTCTGCACGCCCGGTCCCGAACGCACGTTCAGGTGGTCGGTGCCGGTGACGTACATGGTGTAGCTGTGGCCGGTCGCGGGCGGCGGCGTCCGGTCGGGCGTCTTGAGGTAGGTGATCCGCTCGATGATGACGCGCGACAGGCAATCGGTGTCGGCGCCGCAGCGGTCCCGCGTGGCCAGCCGCCAGGCGCCCTGTTCGGTCGCGCTGACGCGGCGGGCGGGGTTGGCGTAGGCCTTTTCCATCTCTTCATCCAGCCCGGCGAGGTAGCGGTCGCCGCAGATCGTGCGTTCGGTCGCGTTGAGATTCGTCGAGTCGCACCAGGGGCGCAGCGGCTGGGTGAAAACCGGGGGAGGCGTGACCGGCGGTGTCACCGGCGGGGTCACGACCGGGGCGGTTTCGTCCGGCGCATCGCATTCGCGGGCCACGTAGGACTTGGCGAGGATCGCGTAGGTGTGATCGCCGCAGACCTCGAGAAAGGCCTCGTAGGCAAAGCACTGGCCGAATCCCTTGGCCTCCTCGAAGAGCGCGTCGCACATCTTGATCACGGTCTCTTCCTCGCCGACGGAGGGCGGGACCACGGTGTCGGTCTGGTCGGTCTTGCTGTCGGGGGCCTGGGGTTCGGGCGCAAAGGCGGCTTTCAGGACCTTGGACTCGGCCAGGATGTCGACCATCGGGATGGCATAGTTCACCGCGTCGCGGTTGGACCCGGCGTGATGCAGGCCGATGACCTTTTGCAGGCTGGCGTCGATCACCGGCGAACCGGAGTTGCCCGGAAGCGTGTCGCAGGTGTGCAGCAGCTGGTGATTGGACAACGCCGGGGCATTGGCGCGGCATTTTTCGCGGCTGATGCGCTGCGCCTCGCCCATCGGGTGGCCGATCACCCAGTAGGGATCGTTGTCGTTGGGCACCGCGGCGGCCAGTTCCAGCTTGCCGAACTCGGCCGAGGGATCGCCCAGCACCTCCAGCACCGAATAATCCAGTGCCTTGGAGGTTTCGACCGGCGTGGGAATGACGGTGAAGCGCCGCGTGCCTTCCTCGACCCCGGTCTGGCGGTAGCCCGCGATGAACATGACCGAGTCGATGCGCGTGGCGCCGGCGCGCTCGTTCTCGAGGATGCCGGGCACGCAGTGGTGATTGGTCAGGATGTGCCGTTCATCCACGATGAAGGCGGTGCAGGGGTAGACGCCGGTGTCGGTCAGGATGTCCAGCCGGCCGACCGACAGGCCCAGCCGGGCAAACACGCTTTTCGGGGAATAGTTGAGGATCGGCTCGTTGTTGTAATCGCCGATGGCCATTTCGAGGGTGATGTCGTTTCCGGCACCGGCCGCCTGGTTGCGGCTGAGCACGACGCGGCCGAAGCTCGACCGGTCGAAACCGACGAACTCCTGCGCCGGGGCGATTGACGGCAGGAATGCCATCAGGCCCGTGGCGGCGGTCAGTGTTGCCAGTGCAGCGGCGGTACGCACGACGGTCCCTTTCAAAAAAGGTTATTTCCCATAGTGGTTTCATGTTGGGTCATTAGGGGCCTTCCCGTCAACGAGGGAAAACCCCACCCCGGGATTCCTTACCCCCCCGGGCAGCACAGCCGAAACGGCCCGCCACCCGTCACAGAACGCGGGACAGAAAGGCGCGGGTGCGCTCCTGCTGCGGGGCGCCCAGCACCTGCGCCGGGGGGCCGGATTCGAGGATGCGGCCCTCGTGCAGGAAACAGACCTCGTCGGCCAGTTCGCGGGCAAAGCCCATTTCGTGCGTTGCCAGCACCATGGTCATGCCTTCGGCGCGCAGCTGGCGCAGCACGTCCAGCACCTCGCCCACCAGTTCGGGGTCCAGCGCCGAGGTGATCTCGTCGAACAGCATGATTTCAGGTTTCATCGCCAGGGCACGGACGATGGCGACGCGCTGCTGCTGCCCGCCTGACAGCTGGTCGGGGTAGTGGTGCATCCGGTCGGCCAGGCCGAAGCGGGCGAACAGCGCGGCGACCTGCGGTTCCAGCTGCGCGCGGCTCTGGCCGTGGATGCGGCGCGGTGCCAGCAGGGCATTGTCCAGCGCGGTCATGTGCGGGAACAGGTTGAAGCTCTGGAACACCATGCCGATGCGCTGGCGCACCGGCTGCGGGTCGAACCCCGGCTCGGAGATGTCGACGCCATCCAGCAGGATTTCCCCGTCGTCGATCGGCTCCAGCAGGTTCATGCAGCGCAGCAGCGTCGACTTGCCCGACCCGGACGCGCCGATCAGGCAGATCATCCGCCCGGTCTCGACCGTCAGGTCGATGCCGTTCAGCACGGCGTTGCTGCCAAAGCTCTTGCGGATATCCTTCAGGACCAGCGTCGCCATCAGCTGCGCGCCTTGCGCTGGCGGTTCATCAGGTGGTCGGCGTAGCGGGTGGCGGGAATGGTGATCGCGAGAAAGATCAGCGCCGCGCCGACATAGGGGGTGAAGTTCGCCAGCAGGGATTTGTAGACGCCGGCCTGGCGGAAGATCTCGACCGGGCCGATGAAGGACAGGAGTGCCACGTCCTTTTGCAGCGCGATGAACAGGTTCATGTTGGCGGGCACGACACGGCGGATCGCCTGCGGCAGGATGACAAAGCGCATCGCGTCCGACGACGACAGGCCCAGCGAGAGGGCGGCGGCGCGCTGGCTTTCGTGGATCGACTCGATGCCCGAACGGATCACCTCGGCGACGTAGGCGGCATAGACCAGGACCAGCGCCAGCGAGCCCCAGATGTAGGGTGAATTCCATGGCCGCGGCAAGCCCAGCCCGGGAATGCCGAAGCCGATCAGGTAGATCACCAGGATCACCGGCAGGCCGCGGAACACGTCGGTGAACAGGACCGCGGCCAGTTTCAGCGGGTAGAGCGCGGGGCTGCGCAGGTCCCGCGCGATGGCGATGGCAAGGCCAAGCGCGGCGATCAGCGGGGCGCACCAGGCAAAGATGGCGATGTCGAGCAGGAAGGCCTCGAGCAGGCCGGGGAAGGTCTTGGCCAGCACTTCGCCGTTGAAGAAGCTGCGCTGGACGCGGTCCCATCCGGGCGCGAGCGGCACGAGGAGGACCAACGCCAGGATCACCGCCACCGTGGAGGTGGCGGCGATCAGGTTGGCGCGGCGGCGCTGGCGCGCTTCAAAGACCTGGCGGCGTGTCGGCATGAGACCTTTTCAAGGGGAGGGGGCTCTGCCCCCGCCCCGGACCTTGTCCGGGACTCCCCCGGGCGTATTTGTGCAGAGAAGAAACCGGGGCCGGGGCACGGCGGCCCCGGCGCGGCGTCACTGGATGACCGGGACGCCGGTGGTCTCCTGCAGCCACTCGGCCTCGATCTCGGCCAGCTTGCCGCTGTCCTTGAGCGCGGTCAGCGCGGCGTTCACGCAGTCCCTGAGCGGGCTGCCTTCCTCCATCAGCAGGCCGAACTGGTCGGGGTTGGCGCTGCGCTCCGGCGGGAACTGGCCCAGGATCGCGCCGTTTTCCAACACCACCGCCGAAAGGTAGAGCGCGGTCGGCAGGTCAAACAGGGCAGCGTCGATCTGGCCGGCCTGCATCGCGGCGGTCACGTCGACGTTGTCGCCGTAGAGCATCGGCTGCTTGTCCGGGCCGATCAGGTCGGTCAGCATCGGCACGGCGGTGGTGTTGGCGTCCGCCCCCCAGAGCAGCGTCTTGAGGCTGTCGACCGTGGCCTGCGCGCCGCCGTCGACCACCGACTGCGTGGTCAGAACGGCCATGGCCGAGCTGTAGTAGGGCAGAGAGAAGTCGACCACCTGTTCGCGTTCCTCGGTGATCGAGAACTGCTGGAGGTTGAAGTCGAAATCCTTGGCGCCGGGCTGGATCGACTGGTCGAAGGAGGTGCGCACCCAGGTCACCTGATCAGGGCCAAAGCCCATCTCGGCGGCGACGGCATAGGCGACGGCGGCCTCGAAGCCCTTGCCGCTTTCGGGGGCGTCGTCCAGCACCCAGGGGTAGTAGGCCGGGTTGCCGGTGGCGATGGTGAGCGTGCCGTCGGTCAGCGTCTTGCCGGCGGCGCAGTCGTTCTGAGCAAAGGCCGGCGCGGCGACGGCGCAGGCGAAAAGGGCGGTGGTGACGAGTTTCATCGGCGTTCCCTGTCGGATCATGGTTGGCGCCAGATTTGCCGCGTCTGCGGGGGTTGTCAATTTGTGCCGCTAAAAGGCGGGCTTTCCATCGCGTCTTGCGGCCATGGCGCGCCTCGCCGTGGCAACGCGACTCTGCGGTGGACGGCGGGCGCGCGCCGTTGTCACCTTGGCGGCAAAGTCCGGCGAGCGGGCGATTCGGCAGGGAGAGCGCCGCGTGAAATTCATCCACATGTCCGATATCCACCTTGCCGCGCCGGGAAAGCTGGTCGACGGGATCGACCCGGCGCCGCGGCTGGCGCAGGCGCTGGCGCATATCGCGAGGCATCATGCGGACGCCGCGCGGCTGATCATCACCGGCGACCTGACCCATTGGGCCGAGCCGGAGGCCTATGCCGCGCTGAAGGTGGCGCTGAAGGGGATGCCCGTGCCGGTGCGGCTGATGGTGGGCAACCACGACACGCGCGAGGGGTTCCTGGCCACCTTCCCCGACCATCCGCGCGACGATGCCGGCCATATCCAGCATGCCGAGGACCTGCCCGAGGGGCGGTTCATCTATTGCGACACCATCCAGCCCGAGACCCACGCCGGGCATTTCTGCGAACCGCGCCGCGCCTGGCTGGCCAAACAGCTGGCGGGCACGCAACGCGCCTTTGTCTTTTTCCACCACAACGTGCTGCACCTGGGCGACCCGGCGACCGACCTTTTGTCGCTCAACGACGCCGACCAGGCGCCGTTGCGGGCGCTGCTGGTCGCCAACCGGGACCGGATCGCGCATATCTTCTTTGGCCATGTGCATGAGCCGCTGAGCGGCACGCTGGCGGGCATCCCGTTTTCCGGCGTGACCTCGACCGTGCACCAGACCATCCCGAACCTGTCTCCTTCGTTGATGTCGGGGATGGGGCCGCTGGAGCCGTCCTACCGCGTGGTGCTGATCCGGGGCGAGGACGTGGTGATCCACCAGATCCCCTTTGCCTGGGAGGGCGAGGTGATCTGGCACGGTGGCAGTTGGCAGGACTGGGTGGAAAAGGCCTGAGCCTCAGCCGGGCTTGTAGACGCGGCTGGCCTCCGGGTCCTCGGCGGAAAAGGGCAGGGCGGACAGGTCGTCCCACAGAGCCTGCGGCAGCTTCATCGCCGCCCAGTCCAGCGTCTGCTGCACGCGCTCGGGTTTGGACACGCCGACCACGGTGGAGGTGACGCGCGGATCGCGCAGCGAGAATTGCAGCGCCGCGACGCCCGTCGGCACGCCGTGGCGGGCGCAGACCTCCTCGATCGCGCGTACGGGCGCCAGCGCCGCGTCGTCGGCCGCCTGGTAGGTGATGCGCGGCATGGCAGCGCTGCCCTTGGCCAGCACGCCGCTGGCGAAGGGGGCGGCGTTCAGCACGGCGATGTCGTTGTCATAGGCGTAATCGAACATCGCCTCGGCCGAGCGGTTGAGCAGGGTGAACCGGTTGTGCGAGATCAGCGCGTCGAAGGGATAGGCGCGCAGGATCGGCTCCATCACGTCAAGCCGCCCCATGGCGAGGCCCACGGCCTGCGCCAGCCCTTCTTCCTTCAGCTTGAACAGTTCGTCCAGCGCGCCGCCCTCGCCTGTGATTTCGGTCAGGTCGCGGGCGTGCTCGGGGTCGTGCAGGTGCAGCAGCGGCACGGACTCGAGGTTGAGCGCTCTCAGGCTTTCCTCGATGGACGCGCGCACGCGGGCGGCATCAAAGCGGCCGGTCTCCATGTCGCGGTCCAGCTTGGTGGACAACACGAACCCTTTGGGCAGGCCGCCGCGCGCCTTGATGACCTGTCCGATGCGTTCCTCGGAGCGGCCAAAGCCGTAGTTGCGCGAGGTGTCGAGAAAGTTCACCGGGCCGTCAAAGATCGCCTCGATGGTGGCGCGGGCGCGGGCCTCGTCGACGGAATAGCCGTAGGTGTAGGGCATGTCGCCCAGCGCGGAAGCGCCAAAGCAAAGCTCGGTCACCTCGAGGTCGGTCTTGCCAAGGGCGTAGCGGGGCATGGGGGATCCTCCGGGTTTGGGCGGGCTCTGGCGGCCCCGTGTCGTCCGCCCATCAGTGCCCGGATCGGCGCGCGCAGGCAAGGGCGCGCCGGTCCGGGGCAAGGTCATGCGGCGGCGGGATAGCTGGAAAAGACCTGCGTGCTGCCGTCGCGCCGGATCAGGTGGACGTCGTAGGCCTCGCGCTGCGACTCCGGTCCCATGCCGGGCGAACCGAAGGGCATCCCCGGCACCGACAGGCCCACCGCCTCGGGACGTTCGTCCAGCAGGCGGCGGATGTCGGCGACGGGCACGTGACCTTCGATCATGTAGTCCTGGATCTGCGCGGTGTGACACGAGGCCATTTCCGGCGGGATCCCCTTGGCCATCTTGTAGCCGGCCAGTTCATCGGGGCGGGCGTGTTCGATGCTGACCTCGAACCCTTCGGCCTGGAGGATCTCGATCCAGGCGCCGCAGCAGCCGCAATTGGGGTCTTTCACAACATGGATGGCGGGGCCACCGGCGGCGTGCAGCGACCCGGGCAGCGCCGTTGCGGCGGCGGCCATGAGCAGGATCTGGCGGCGGTCAAGGCGGGGCGTCGGCATGGCTGTTGGTCCTTTTTCCTGGCGCTTTGCACCGAAGTAGGGGTTCCCGCAGGGGGAAGGTCAAGGGCCTGCGCCGGCACTCATCCCCGGGGCCGCGTCATCTGCGGGTCATAGGGGCTGGGCGCGATGACCTCGGCCGTGACCATCTCGCCCAGCAGGTCGAGGTGCAGCGCGGTGCCGGGCGCGGCCAGCGCCGGATCGATGAAGCCCAGCGCAAGGTTCAGCCCGGTGCGGAACCCGTAGGCCCCCGAAGTGACGGTGCCCACCACCTTGCCGTCCAGCATCATCGAGGCGCCGGGCGTGGCGCGGCGGTCGGGCGCGTCGTGGCGCAGGGTGACAAGCCGCTTGCGCGGGCCCGCGTCGTGCCGGTTCAGCAGCACCGCCTTGCCGTGGAACTCTTTCGCCAGGTCGACGAAGCGATCCAGCCCGGTCTCGAACGGGGTGAACTCGGTCACGAGGTCGGCCTTCCAGTGCAGGAAGCTCTTTTCCAACCGCATGGACTCGACCGCATGGCTGCCAAACAGGCGCAGGCCATGCGCCGCGCCCGCCTCGCGCAGGGCGGTGTAGGCGGCGTAGAGCGAGGGGGTGGGCACGTGGATCTCGTAGGCCAGTTCGCCGGAAAAGCTGACCGAAAGGACCGTGGCGGGGGCATAGCCCACGAAACATTCGCGCACCGACAGCCACGGAAAGACCTGCGCGGACCAATCGCCGCGCGCGACCTCGGACAGCACGGCGCGGGCGCGCGGACCGGCCAGAACAAGGATGGTCATGTCATCGGTCAGGCTGCGGATCTGCACGTACTCACCGGGGCGCCGATGCATCAGCAGCCAGTCACGGTCATGTTGTTCCGAGGCCGCCGCCGATCCGTACCAGACCCGGGCCGGCCCCCGGTCCGAGGCGGGCAGGTTGGCAAAGGTCGCCTCGGCCTTGATCATGCCGTGGTCGTTCAGCAGGTAGCCCAGGCCCACCCGGCCCACACGTTTCGTGACCCGGCCGCAGCACAGACGGTCGAGAAAGGCATGACGGTCGGCGCCGGTGATCTCCAGCCGGTTGAAGCCGTTGACCTCGGCCAGCCCCACTGCCGTGTGCACCGCCTGCACCTCTTGGCCGACCAGCGCGTGCGCCTCGTCAAAGCGAAAGCTGGGGGTGACGTGCAGGCCTGCGGGGGCAAAAACCTCGGCCCGTTCCCAGCCGTTGATGGGTGTGAAATGCGCGCCCTCGGCCCGGAGGACCGGGGTCAGCGGCGTCGTGCGCGCCATGCGGCCGGCGGGGCGGTGTTCGTTGGGAAAGTGAAAGCGGAACTCGTTCTGGTAGTCCTGAATGGCCATGCGCGCGGTCAGTTCGACATTCGTATGCGGGCCAAAGCGGCGCGGATCGATCACCCAGGTGTCATAACAGGCCTCGCCGTGCACGATCTGTTGCGCCAGCAGCCAGCCGTGGCCGCCGCCCTCGCCCAGACCGGCACGCAACCCGATGATGCAAAAGGCGTTGCGCTTGCCCGGGATCGGGCCGACCAGCGGCGCGCCGTCGATGGTGTAGGTGATCGGGCCGTTGACGATGGTGTGAATCCCGGCCTCGCGCAGGGCGGGCATCCGGGCAAAGGCGCCTTCGAGCACGTCCATGATGCGGTCGAGGTCGTCGGGGCAGAGCGCGTTGGTGAACTTGGGGTCGATGCCGTCCATGCCCCAGGTCTTGCAGCCTTGCTCGTAGAACCCGATCAGCAGGCCGGTCTTGTCCTGCCGGCAGTAGTAGTCCGAGATCGGGCAGCGGATCAGCGGCATGCGGTGGCCCGCCTGCGCGATCTGCGGGATTTCCTCGGTCACGAAATACTGGTGTTCCATCGACATGACCGGGTGATGCACGCCCATCATGGCACCCACCTCGTTCACCCGGTAGCCGCAGGCGTTGACCACCACCTCGGCGTGGACCTCGCCCTGCGGCGTGGTCACGATCCAGCTGTCGTCGGGCAGCTGGCGCAGGGCGGTGACGGGGGTGTTGCGGTGGATCTCTGCCCCGGCGAGACGGGCGCGGCGGGCCAGCGCCTGGCACAGCTGCGCCGGGTCGATATCGCCGTCCAGCGGATCCCAGAGCCCGCCGATCAGGTTGTCGGTCGAGATCAGCGGGTGACGGCGGGCGCATTCGGCGGCGTCGATCACCTCGAAATGCACGTCCATGCCGCGCGCCATCGAGGCAAAGTGGCGGTAGCCGTCCATGTGGGCGGCGGTGTTCGCCAGCCGGATGCCGCCGTCGCCGTGGTGGTAGGTGATCGGGTAGTCGGGGTCTTCGGCCAGTTCCTTGTAGAGCGCGATGGAGTGGCTTTTCAGTCCGACCATCGTCTGGGTCATGCCGAAATTCGTCACCTGCGCGGCGGAATGCCAGGTGGTGCCCGAGGTCAGCTCGTCCCGTTCGAGCAGCATGACATCGGTCCAGCCTTCCTGCGTCAGGTGGTAGAGGGTGGAACAGCCGGCGATGCCGCCGCCGATCACCACGGCACGAGTGGTCGTTTTCATGTGGGCCTCCTGTTGGCGCGGCCATCGGGAGGGGAGTCCGGGTTGCATCGCAAGGGGCTGGTTGCGGTTTCCGTGTCTTGGAAACCGGACTTCCAAAAGCCTTCAGCCGCATTTCACCGCTTGCCAGC
This sequence comes from Antarctobacter aquimaris, assembly GCF_900184945.1. Classification (GTDB taxonomy): domain Bacteria; phylum Pseudomonadota; class Alphaproteobacteria; order Rhodobacterales; family Rhodobacteraceae; genus Maliponia; species Maliponia aquimaris. The sequence goes on from NZ_FXYF01000003.1 coordinate 305,672, forward strand.
CGATGTCCTCAAACGCGTTGTTCCGCAGGGGGACCCTGTCGGCACGCGACAGCCCCGGCTCATCCCGCCGCGCCGCGCCAGCGGGCGGGCAATCTGCGCAACACCCCTGTTGCGTGCGGGCTGTTTCGCGCAGGGCAGGCGCGCGTCGCGCGGCTTCGTGCTGCACGGGCGGGACCCGGACCGGAGCACCGCGCAGGGCGACGCCGTGTGAGGTCAGGCGGCAGCGCTGCGCCTTGGCGCGGCATTCGACGTGGTGGCCGATGCGCTGGTCCCGGGCTGGGCCTTCAGCGTCAGGCCGGCCAGGGCACTTTTCACCTCGGCCGCGTTTTTGCGCATGATCGAGGTGGCTGCGGTGGTCTGTTCGACCATGGCCGCGTTCTGCTGGGTGACGTTGTCCATCTGGCTGACCGCCGAGTTGACCTCGGACAGGGCGGTCGACTGCTCGGCCGAGGCAGCGGCGATGGCCGAGGCAAGACCCGAGACCTGTTCGAAGCTTTCCACGATGGCCTTGAGGCTGCGCGCGGCGTTGTCGATCAGGTCGACGCCGGTGGCGACCTCCCTGGAGCTGTTGCTGACCAGGTCGCTGATCTGGCGCGCGGCATCCGAGGCATTGCCCGCCAGCACCCGCACCTCTTCGGCGACCACGGCAAAGCCGCGCCCGGCGGCACCGGCGCGGGCGGCCTCGACCCCGGCGTTGAGCGCCAGCAGGTTGGTCTGAAAGGCGATGTCGTCGATCAGCCCGATGATGCGCGTGATCTGGTCCGAAGCGCTGCGGATCCGCGACATGGCGCCCGACGCCTCTTCGACGGTGCGTGCGCCCTGCGTGGCGGTCTGCGCGGCGGCGGCGGCGACGCTGTTGGCCTCGGCGGTGTTGCCTGCGGAACTGGCCACGTTTTCCGCCAGTTCCTGGACGGCGGCGGCGGTCTCTTCCAGCGAGGCGGCCTGGTTTGTGGTCCTGTGCGAAAGGTCGTCGGCGGCCGAGGACACCTCGGCGATGATCCTGACCAGGTTCTCGATGGTGCCGGCAACCGTCGACATGGTGCCGCGCAGGTTGGCGGTTGCGCGGTTCAGCTTCAGCCGCAAGTCATCGTAGCGGCGGGGATAATCGCTGTCGTCGGGGCCGGGGATGACATGGGTCAGGTCGCCTTCGGCCAGCCGCTCGATGGCCGTGCTCAGGTGCGTGAAGGCGGCGGTGCGTTCCTCCGCCTGGATGCGGAAGCAGGTTTCCACCACCCGTTCGATATCCAGCGCAAAGGCGCGCGTCAGCACGCCAACCAGCTGCGGAAGCCGCCCGCGCTTGCGCCAGGGCAGGCGTTTGACCAGCGCGGCGATCAGGTCCGAGGTGGCCAGCGTGTACGCAGACATGTAGGCATCAAGCGGCAGGTCGATGCGGGCATGGGTGCGCCCGATCCGGTCGACCGAAGCGATGTAGTCCGCGTCGAAATTGGCCGACAGCAGGCGCTGCCAGTGCTTTTTCTGTGCGTTGCGGGCAAAGTCCATCCGGTCGGTGTCGGCGAAGAAGCTGGCCGTATCGGGGTTGGCGTTGGCCCGGACGTAGAACGCCGTCAGGATGGCGTCCAGTTCGGGGATCAGCAGGCTGCCCACTTCGCGCAGCAGGGCCGCATTCTCGCCATCCAGGTGGAAGTGCGCGAGTTTCTTGGAGAGTGTGTCGGTCATCCGGAGGCTCCGTCGTCGAGCGAAGGTCGTTGGCGGGCATTAGAGGGACGATGTGTTAAGAACCCTCCACGGGATCACGTTGTCGCGACGGTCGTTCCGGCGGGATTGTTTCGATTTGTCGACTTTGCGGGGACAAGCCCGCCGCGTGGATCAGACAGACACCTTGCGCCGCAGCACGCCGCGCGGCGTTTCGGCCTTGGCGGCGTTGTGGATCACCCGCCCGCGTTCCAGCGCGCCGAAGCGGGCGGCGAGGCAGTTCTGCAGGCGGTCCTTGCGGCGCTTGAGCGCGGCGTCGGGCTCATCGGCGATGGACTCGGCCAAGGGGTCGATCTGGCTGGGGTCGAGACCGCGGGCGATGGCGTTCACTCCTGCGGCGCGGTGGGCCAGATCGGGGTCGGAGAGCTGGATACGGACCAGCGACTCGGCGTTGACGCGGCGCACGCCGCCGTTCGACTTGATCAGCACGCAGGTCGCGGTCTGCGTGTTGTACATGCCGCACTGGAGGTCTTTCCAGTTGGACTCGAGCACCGCCGATTCCGGCAGGAAGTCGGCCCAGGCGTCGCCCGGGACCGGATCGGTCGATGAGATGATGCCGAACTGGCCGTGGGCGCGGATCTGGCCGATCAGCACCGGCTTGGACAGGTGGTGGATCACGCCCGTCACGGCGGTGCCGCCAGTCAGGTTCGGGAACTCCTGGCCCCACATCGCCGACCGCACGGCGTGACATCGGTGGTGCCGGCGGCGGTGACCGCGTTCACCCGCATGTTGAAGCTTATGCAATGCGCTTCCATTGTGTCGGTGGTCACGCGCTTCTCGTCGCCGATGAAGGCGGGCCAGGTCTTGATGAACTCGGCATTGGCGTCGGAGTCGGCCGACATGTAGTAGGTTCACGCGGCCAGATGGGCGACGAGGTTGGAGGTGTCGAGGCCCGAACACTCTTCCTCACCCACCGAGAAGGCGACGGGGATGTCGTCGGCCGAGATGCCGGCAATTGCCAGCCCCTAGCAGAAGCCGATGTTGGCGTCGGCGTTGATGGTCGAGATCACGCCGACCTGCTTGCCGTCAGCGCCCGGCGCCTTGACGTCACCGACGATGGTCGCCCAGTCGCAATGGCCGAAGGGGTGTCGTTGACAAAGATGTCCCCGGCGGCAATGCCCTCGGACTTCAGGTCGTTCTCGAGGGTGTTGTTGAAGGTGCGCGGGTAGACGTAGTGGTTCCGAGCAGGGCGTACTTTTCGACGCCCAGTTTCTTGAGGAAGCCGTCGACGGCCGGGATCGCCTGCCGGTTTTATGCGGCGCCGGTGTAGAAGACGTTCCTGGACGATACCCCGCCTTCGCCCTGTGCCGGGTAGAAAAGCAGGCCGTTCAGTTCCTTGATGACCGGCAGCACGGACTTGCGCGACACCGAGGCCCAGTTGCCGAACATCACGTCGCCGTTGTGCGCGGTCAGCAGGTTGCGCGCCTATTCGGCAAACGGGGGCCAGTCGGAAGCCGGGTCGACCACCTGCATCAGCATGGGGTTCTCGAGCGTCGTGTCCGAGATGGCCATCGTTCCGGACAGCGAGTGCAGGACACCGACCTTGATGGGGCAATCCTGGGCGCTGGCGCCGCTTGCGATGATCGCCAGCGCGGCGGCGCCGGACAGCAGTTTGGTGACACGATTCACTCCTGTCTCCCCGCTTGTGTCCCTTGGTGCGGAACATCCCTCCGCCTGGCGCCCTTGTCCGCAGGGTCATGTTGCATCCAGTGTGGCGGCCGGAACGATCTGCGACCCAATCGGGTCGCCATACGCGCCTTCTCCGAAATCGTGGCAGCGGGCGCCCCGAACCATCTGGCGCAACTGCCCGTGGTCAATCCCGCGGCGGTTTAGCTGTTGGACTGCGGCGATTTGGTGACTGTTTGGGCGGTATCGGCGGGTCCTGGTCGTTTTTCGGGCATGCGGTCCCGGTTTGTGGGGCTGATGTGCAGCCTTCCAGTTGCCGTTGCGTGAACAGGGTGCCGGTATCGGCCGCAGGTTGATCTTCGGACAGACAATGACACGCCCTTTGCGGATGAACGAGGCATCGAGGACCCTGGATGCCGCCATGGCTGGGGTGGCCATGCAGCGCAGGCGCGTTTCGCTGATCCTGAGCACCCAGGCCCGGAGACCGGTCTGGGCGATCGAGCGTCTGCGCAGGTCCGGCCGCCCGCGGGCGCTGTTCCGGTGCCGCGCCGGGGCGGGGGTGCTCCTGACGCTGACCAGGCAGGCGGCCGAGCGAATTTATCGCGCTGCGCTGGACGTGGCGCGGGGCGACACCCGCCTGACCGCATGGTCCTGCGGCGCAGCCTGCTGCCGGTTCCCGACCGGCTCGGCCGGGCCACCCTGCCGATTTCCAGGAGACTTGGACGACATGCAACTGACCCCGCACGAAAGGGACACGCTGTTGGTCACGATGGCCGCCAAGGTGGCGCGGAAGCGGCTGGCCCGCGGCGTGAGCTGAACTACCCCGAGGCGATTGCGCTGATCACCGATGCGGTGGTCGCGGGCGCGCGAAGGCCGCTCCGTCGCCGACCTGATGCAGGTGGACAGCCCGGTCCGGTGACTTTTGACTGTTTTCCAAGAAGACCCCAAGGAAACAGGGAATAGAAAGTTGATCGCACCGGGGGCGGTCATGGACTCATGCACCCGCAAGGCGCCGAAGTCTGGCTGGCGCTGGCGGCCGGGGCATTGCTGGTCGTGGCCGCCCTGGTGTCCTGGTGCCGCAGATGATCCCTGGCGAGGTCTTTCCTGCCGAGGGCATAACGACCCTGAACGCGGCGCGCGGGACGGTTCCCTGAAGGAGTCCAGCACCGGCGACCGGCCGATGCAGGTCGGCTCGCCCTGCCATTTCGCCGAGGCGACCCCGGTACCGGACTTTGACCACGCGGCGGCGCGCGGCTGGCGGCTGGACATCGCGGCGGGAACGGCGGGGCGGTTCGAGCCGGGGCAGGCGCGCGAAGTGTGTCTGGTGCCGGTCTCCTGCGCGACAAGGATCTACGAATTCAATCAGCACGTGACGGGCGCGCTGGACGGAGCCCCCTGAGTCGGCAGAGAGTGGTCACACGAACGGGACCAAACAGGGAGACCCAGACCATGTGTGATGTATGCGTGATGAATGCCGTCAAGGACAGGATGCTGTCGCGGCGGTCCTTCTTCAAGGCGGGCGCCGTCGCGGGCGCGGGCGCCATGCTGGGCGCGGGAGCGTCGCCGGCCTTTGCCGCCGCGCATGGCGGGGTGCGGGACATGACCCACACCTATGACGAGACCTTTCCGACCTATTTCGGCGCGCCGGGGATCTCCTATGACAAGGGCTTCGATTTCGCCAAGGACGGGTTCAACCTCTACAGCCTGACCGTGAACGAACACACCGGCACCCATGTCGACGCGCCGCTGCACTTTTCGGCGGACGGCCAGTCGGTGGACGAGATCCCGGTCGAAAACCTCGTCTGCCCGCTGGTCAAGATCGACATCGCCGCCCGCGCGGCCGAGGATCCGGACGCCATGGTGACGCCGGACGACATCAAGGCCTGGATCGCGGCGCATGGCGAGATCCCGGCAGGGGCCTGCGTGGCGATGGATTCGGGCTGGGCCGCCAAGGTGGCCACCGATGGCTTTCGCAACGCCGACGCCGCAGGGGTGATGCATTTCCCGGGCTTCCACGTCGAGGCGGCGCAGATGCTGATCGAGGAGACGGGCACGGTGGCGATCGCGGTGGACACGCTGTCGCTGGACCCCGGCAACTCGACCACCTTTGCGACCCATTACGCCTGGCTGCCGACCAATCGCTACGGCATCGAGAACCTGGCCAACCTGGGCAACGTGCCCGCCGCCGGGGCGACGCTGATTGTCGGCGCGCCGAAGCACGGCCGCGGCTCGGGTGGTCCGGCGCGCATCTTTGCGATGGTCTGATGGCGACGGTCCGTCTTCTGAGCGACGAGGAGGCCAGCGCCGAGGCGCTGGCCGTCTTCGACGACATCCGCGCGGTGCGGGGCACCGACTATGTCAACAATTTTTGGCGCGCGCTGGCGCATGACCCGGCGCTGCTGAAGGCGACCTGGGAGCGGCTGAAGGTGGTGATGGCGCCCGGCGCGCTGGACCCACTGGTCAAGGAGATGCTCTACATCGCCGTCTCGGCCAGCAACGGCTGCGAGTATTGCGCCCATTCCCATACCGCGAGCGCGCGGGCCAAGGGCATGACGCCCGAGATGTACGGCGAACTGCTGGCTGTCCTCGGGATGGCGAACCAGACCAACGCGCTGGCGAGCGCCTTGCAGGTGCCGGTGGACGAGGCTTTTCAGGCGTGACGTTCGGTGATGAGCACGACAGAGCCGGGCTGACCCCGACCGCGGCTTGGGAGTGAAGCCCCCGCCCCGGGGGGGGTGGTCGGGGGGGGGGGCCGGTGTGCCGCCGGGCCGGGCCTTACTTACCACCAGCCACGCCATTGGCCGAGGATGGTCAATATGAAAACCGTGTAGGCGATGGCCTGGAGCCAGAAGGCGGTGGTCGACATTGGGGTGCTTTCAGCTTTGTTTTGGCGAGCTCAAATTAAAGGCGCTTTTCTAAATCTGCATGTTGTTAAATTTTTATCTCTATTGACCCACTAACTGAAAATCAGTTGCCTCACGTGAAATCTCAAAGCTCTAGGTAAATATATTTGATGATATTTGAAATTTTTCTTGTATATATTTCAGGAGCTTAACCGGAGCTTCACGTTTTTTGTGTTTTAGAAAAGCAAGGAGCTCCAATAACTTGCACCTCGTCCGAACGACGAAGTGCCGGACAGCGTAACAATCTGAAATGTGTCGAGAGGGCGCCATGCCCGCAAAGATCAAACGCTCCGACTATGCCGCGATGTTCGGCCCCACCACCGGCGACCGCGTGCGTCTGGCCGACACCGACCTGATCATCGAAGTGGAAAAGGACCTCACGACCTACGGCGAAGAGGTCAAATTCCGCGGCGGCAAGGTGATCGGCGATGGCATGGGGCAGGCGCAGACCACGCGGGCCGGGGGCGCGGTGGACACCGTCATCACCAACGCGCTGATCCTCGACCATACCGGCATCTGAAAGGCGGACGTGGGCCTGCGCGATGGCCGCATCCACAAGATCGGCAAGGCTGGCAACCCCGACACTCAGCCCGGTGAAGACATCATCGTCGGCCTGGGGACCGAGGCTATCGCCGATGAGGGCAGGATCCTGACCGCCGGGGGCGTTGACAGCCGCATCCACTACATCTGCCCGCAGCAGATCGAGGACGCGCTGCATTCCGGCCTGACCACCATGCTGGGGGGCGGCACCGTGCCCGCGCATGGCACCTTGGCCACCACCTGCACGCCGGGGCCATGGCACATCGGGCGGATGTTGCAGGCGGCGGATGCCTTTCCGATGAACCTTGCCTTTGCGGGCAAGGGCAATGCCTCGCTGCCCGCTGCGCTGGAGGAACAGGTGATTGCCGGGGCCTGCGCGCTGAAACTGCATGAGGATTGGGGCACAACGCCGGGGGCCATCGACTGCCGCCTCTCTGTGGCGGATGCGATGGACGTGCAGGTGATGATCCACACCGATACGTTGAACGAAAGTGGCTTTGTCGAGAACTCGGTGAAGGCCATGAAGGGTCGCAGCATCCACGCCTTTCACACCGAGGGCGCGGGCGGCGCGACGTGGCGAAATACACCATCAACCCGGCCATCGCCCATGCCCCTGCGCATGAAATCGGCAGCATAGAGGTGGGCAAACGTTTCGGCCTGGTGCTGTGGGACCCGGCCTTCTTTGGCGTGAAGCCGGACATGGTGCTGATCGGCGGCACCATCGTCTGCGCGCTCATGGGCGATCCCAATGCCTCGATCCCGACGCCGCAGCCGGTCCACACCCGGCCGATGTGGGGCGCCTGCGGGCGCGGCGTGGAACGCTCGGCCGTGGTCTTCGTGTCCGAGGCCGCGCAGGCCGAGGGCATCGGAAAGGCGCCGGGCCCGGCCAAGAACACGCAGGCGGTCCGCAACACCCCCGGCATCGGCAAGAAGGACCTGATCCTGAACGATGCCATGCCGCAGGTGGAGGAGAACCCGGAAACCCACGAGATGCGCGGCGACCGCGAACTGTCGACCTGCAAACCGGCCACCGAACGGCCCATGGCGCAACGCTTTTTCCCGTTCTGACCCCGATCGGGGACAGGTCGGGCACATGCCGGGCGCCTTGTATTGAAACAGGGTCTCGCGCAACATGAAGGCATCCGACGTGTTACCCGCCTGCCTTGCCCGTCCGGCGCCGAAAGCCGACCGGACTGCCCCTCAACCGAACAAACCGGTCGCTTTCGACCAGGAGAGAAGAATGCGTATCCTTGCCGTGGCCACCTGCCTCGCGATGCCCGCCCCGGTGGCCTTTGCCTGTCCCACCCTCGCCGACCTCGACAAGGGCATCCGCTTTACCGTCGATGGTGTCGACACCGAGGTCTACCGCCGTGTCGGACCCGCGATGATCGAGGCGACCTACACCACCGCCGACGGTGCCGTCTCGCGCACGATGCTGGCGCAGGGGATCTATCTGGTGGAACTGGTCGACATGGTCGACGGCAAACCCGATCTGGCCACCCGCACCACCTATGCCTTTCCCGGCCGGGCCGAGGATCTGGCGCTGCCGTCGCCGGGCGGGCAGGTGGTCTATGACATCGTCATCAGCAATGGCAACGATCTCAACCCCGAGCGCCAGACCTACGACTTCGGCCCCGGCGGCCTGATCAACTTCGGCGCCTGCGAATACGAGATGGTCGAGATCCAGATCCGCTATGATCCGGGTGACGAGGCCCTGGTGGACATCCTCTATTACCTGCCGGCGCTCCAGTTCTCGTACTACGCGGGCAGCGACAGCTCGGACGGGCCGAACCGCTACAGCTATACCAACATGGAGGTTGTCGAGTGAGCGAACGTCTTGGGGCGTAACGATTCGACACGGCAGGCCACCGGTCCGGCGCGGTGGCCGATGTCGTGGTGCTAGATGACGAGGCGCGTTTACTGTGGCGCAGGCGGCTGGTGGCGGCGGGCGGGCTGGCCTTTGTCGTCGACCTGGAACAGACGACCGCGCTGGAAGTGGGGGCGCAGGTCCTGACGGGCGGCCGCCGGGAGGCGATCGAGGCCGTGCGGCAGAGGTGCGAGGGGACAGCCTCGCCCGGCTGACCTGGCACATCGCCCCCCTGCCAGGTCGGCGACGGGCTGCTGGTGATCCGCCGCGACCCGGTGATTGCGCCGATGCTGGAGGACTGGCTGCGCGATGTGCTGGAGCAGGGGGCAGGCAAGGCTGATGCACTGTGGCTCGGGCTGGCCTGGCGCGGCGAGAGGCCGGATGCCGCGCTGGATGCACTGGCGCGGGCCTCGCAGCCCGCCTGAGAACGTATGTGCGAGGCGAACCGGCAGGGCGCGGCCTTTGTTTTTACTGCGCTGCGGCACGGCGAGGGCGCGGACGGGGTCCTGACGCAGATCCGCGAGATTGCCGAGCTTTAGGGGCGTGCGGGCCGTGTCCCGGGTGTGCGCCTCAATGGGCGGGGCGGGACTGTATGTCTAACCTGCCGCTGGCCGGCGCGCTCTGGCCAGGGGAGGTGGGTGCGGTTGCCCCGGCGGGTCTGTCAAGTGCCGGGAAAGACGCGTCTTTTCAGAAAGCCGACGGGCGGATCAGAAGGCCGCCCAGTCGGTGAAGCGGTAGGTTGCGGGCTTGTTGGCGGTGCCGGGGACCGGGGTCTTGGGGGCGGTGGGGGCGGGTTGGCTGTGCTTGGTCATCTTGTGTCTCCTTCTGTGCTTCCAAAGATGGGACATGGACGGAGTTTCAGACAGTCATGTTTCCCGTACCCGCCGGGTCACTTTGGCGGAATAACCCCCTTCTTGACGATGATGTTGCCATAAAGCCTTGATTCCCCGGTCTGAATGACGGCAAAGCAGGTCTTGGCCCGCTCATAGAAGGCAAAGCGTTCCAGCGTTGCGATGGGCGCGGGGTGGTCGGCGGTCCGGTCGATAATTCCTTGGAATTCCTTGACGATCTCTGGCACGGCCTCGGCGTCGCCGACGACCTGCATGGTGTGCGCCGGGTCGGGGACAAAGCTGTCCAGCGGCATCAGCGTCAGCACCGCCTCCAGCACCTTTGTCGCGCTGATACCGTCCAGGCGCATGACCTCGCATCCCATTGAGTAGGCAGGAAAATTGGCGTCCGCGATCACCAGTTCGTCGCCATGACCCATGGCGCGCAGGGTGTGCAGGATATCGGGCGACAGGATGGCGGGGATGTTGCGCAGCATATTGGAAACCTCCGGTTTTCCGGACCATGAAAGACCTGCGCGCCGTCCCGCGCAAGAGCGAAGACAGGCGGCCTCATTGCGGCGCGGGGGGATATGCGTCAAGTCTGGCGCATGTGACAGGTACAGGGGGCGGCATGCCAGAGGTTGAGGACGGGTCGATCCTGGCGGGGGTCGTGGTGGCGCTGCTGGTCCGGCTGATCGTCAGGCGGCGCGGCGGCCGCCTGCCGGGTCTGGGCTTGCTGGTGGTCTTCGTCGTCGGGGCCTATGCCGGGCCGCCCGCGCTGGACCTCGTCCTGCGCGCCTGGAGCGGGATCCCGATCCTGAAGGACCTCACCGGCGGCGCGATCTTCATCGGGCTCTGGGTGGCGCTGCTGGTGCTGACCCTGTTCGAGCGCAAGGACCAGGCAAGGCGCGTGCCGATCTGGGCTGGCATCCTGGCCGCACTGGTGGCGGCGGTGACGGTTCCGCCGTTCCTGGACTGGGCCACGGGCATGTACCAGCCGGCCTCGCTGCGGGCGGACGTCAATGGCTGCACCAAGGGGATGCTGGGCCAGGTCCAGCCGCGCAGCGTGACCAACATCTGCGATTTCCCCATCACGGTCGGCCTCTGCCTGCCGAACGAGGTCAACCCGGCGCCCTGCGTGCAGTCGATGACGCTGGCCCCCGGCCAGTCCGCGTCGTTCGACCCCGGCGAGGCGCGGCTGGCCTCGCTGCCCGCCAATCCCGGCGGCTTGACGGTGGTCGCCTGCCGCACGCCGGACCGGCCATCGCGCTGGACCCGCACCGGCGGGCGCGGATACGAGGGGGTCTGCCTGCCGCCGGGCTGACCTTCGCAGGCTGGTCAACGGGCGGGAAATCGGACAGGCTGCGGGCGGCAGGGAGGCATTCACATGGACGACGACGGCCCCAAGGGGGATCTGACGCTGCGCACGCTGGCGATGCCGGCGGACGTCAACGTGAACGGCGACATCTTTGGCGGCTGGGTGCTGGCACAGATGGACATTGCCAGCGGCATCGTCGCCGGTCAGCGCGCACAGGGGCGCGTGGCGACCATCGCGGTGGATGCGATGAAATTCATCCGGCCGGTCAAGGTGGGCGACGTGCTGTGCATCTATGCCCGGCTGCTGAAGGTCGGGCGGACCTCCATGGCGATCGGCGTCGAAGCCTGGGCGCTGCGCGGACGGATCGGCAAGCGCGAGAAGGTGACCGAAGCGGTCTTTACCTATGTCGCGATCGACGAGGCGGGAAACAAGCGGGCGGTGCCGCCAGAGGCATGAGACCGGCCGCGGCGGCCGGTCCCGAAGCCGATCACAGCAGTTGCAGGTCGGTCGCGCTTTCGCGGCCGTCCTTGCCGGTGCGCAGCTCGAAGCTGACCTTCTGGTTGTCCTTGAGGCCGGTCAGGCCAGACCGTTCGACCGCGGAAATGTGGACAAAGATGTCCTTGCCGCCGCCTTCGGGCGCGATGAAGCCGTAGCCTTTGGTGGTGTTGAACCATTTCACGGTGCCGGTGGCCATTCCGTGCGTCTCCTGTCATTCTTGCCGCTCGCGGAAGTGCAGCGGCCCGGCGTCGGTCAGAGCAGTATCGGTTGCTCTGTCGCCGAAAACAGGCAGACAGTAGGCGATAGTGGTAACTTAGCGGGCTTATTTGTCGCAGATTTGCCGAGTCGGAGCAAGAGGGATCAGCGGCCTTAGCCGTGCATCAAGGCTGACCGATGCACGGTTCCCGGGTGCCATTTTCCGGCGGCCGACAGCCCGGGATCAGTTGCAGGTGAACCGTTCCATCCAGCTGCCCCAGTTGCTCATGTTCATGGTGCGCTCGTGCAACCGTAGGTATTGGACGACCCGCGGATATGGTCGAAACGCGCCCGGCGGTTCCAAAGACCGGGCCGATGCTTTCGGCATACATGTAGCAGATCCGGTTCGTGGTGTGCCCGACCAGCGCCGTCTGGCCCGGTTCCAGCGTCCACCACCCGTTGGTCACCCAGTTGCCCTGGAAATCGCGATAGTGGACCGCGGTCTGGATGCGCTTGTTGCAGGCGTTCAGGAAGACGACCGAGAACCAGTTGCCCCCGGAGGACTGGCTGTGTGCGCGGTTCGGGAGGCTTCCGACCGCCAGAAGGAGGCAGAACGCCAGCTTGAGAATGCGGTCCCACGGAAATCCCTTGGTCGATTTGTCCTTGTAACTCCGCAGACTGGGGCAACCTCGCTCACACGGTTTGCCGGGCGCGGGTCCGACCGCGATCTCGCGGGCGTGCTGTCCCCGCTGCCCCGTCCGGGGCGTCGGCCAGGAGTGAGCCGAACCGGGGCAAATTGGCGGAGATGCCTGCCCGCTGCCGTCAGGATATCCGAGGTGGCAGCGTCCTCTTCATGATTGGCTTTGCGCGGCGCGGCAGAAGTGCGGTGCAAGAGGTCGCGGAACGACGGCGCACATGCGCCAGGCGCGGGTCATCTCGATGGGCGCAATGCAGGGGGCGCGGCGTCCAGGTGCACCGGGTCGAAACATGGGCTGAAGGGGCTGCGGCGGGGGCTCATCGGACCCCGCCGCATGGGCGATCAGTTCAGTGTCAACTCGCCGTCGACGACGTTGGTGTAGTCGTCGCCCTGGCCTCCGGCGTCGAAGGTGCCGCCGCCGGTGATGCTGGCCCATTTCCCGGTACCGCCCTTGACCATCCATTCGCCCTGGGTGCGGCCCTCGGCGCTCAGGCCCTTGGCGGTCCACCGGATCACGGCCACGTCGCCGTCGCCGTCGGTGTAGTGGCACAGGCCGTCACCCGACACGGCCCCCTTGTCGATCAGGATCGCCCCGAAACAGGGGCCGGTGGCCGCGGCGAAGGGGTTGTTCGGGTTCTCGGTTTCGAAATGTTTGTACATCGTGGAGACGTGGACGGCCACGAGGCCTTCCGACACCGGCATCGCCTGGGTGGAGGACGCGCCGTGGCCGACCCCCTTGGCAGAGACAGTTTCGGCAAGGGTGGGACTGGCAAAGACAACAAGAGACGCCAAAAGGGCGGAAAAACGGCTGGAATACATGACTTTCTCCTAAGCAAGCGCCCCCGCTGACTGCGGGACGCCTGGGCAGGATACCATGGTTCTCATGGCAGAGGGGTGGCCGGTGCGCAGTTGGAGGATCCGCGGCCATGCGGGGCGGCGGCAGGGACCATGACGGCAGGGCCACATGTTCCGCAGCGGGCAGAGGACGGATGGGCCTTGGCGGCCCTTCGAGGGTCGGCGGCTCCTGGCAGGATCGGGCGCCGCGATTGCGTCCGGCGCGATCTGCCGCCAAGGTGGCGCAAAGGGGAGGGACCACATGGGCGTGATCTGGGCAGGGGTGCTGATCGGCATCGGCGGCACAGTGGCGATGGACCTCTGGGCGCTGCTGCTGAACCGGGTGGCAGGGCAGGGGATGCCGAACTGGGGCAACGTCGGCCGCTGGGTGGCGGGGCTGTTCCGGGGCCGGGTGTTTCACGACGACATCGGCGCGGTGCCCCCGGTGCGGGGCGAACTCGCGCTGGGCTGGGCGTTTCATTATTTTGTGGGCGTGGTCTACGGCGTGGTCTTTGCGTTGAATGTGGGCCGCGCGTGGTTCGGCAATCCGGTCTTCTGGCAGGCGTGGCTCTGGGCGATTGTCACGATCTCCGGCGGCTGGTTCCTGCTGCAACCGGGGATGGGGCTGGGCTGGGCGCTGTCGAAGACGCCCGCGCCCTGGGTGGGACGGATCAAGGGGCTGGTGGCGCACACGGTCTTTGGGCTGGGGATGTGGGCGACGGCGCTGTTGGGGTAGGTGGACGGAACCCCGTTCGGCGACACCACGCCGGCGGGATCGCGGGGCGGGGTTCAGTCTGACGGTTACCGGGCATTAACCGTACTCGAACAATCATGCGGCATGCCGAACTATCGACGTCCAGATGTCCGAGGGGGAACCGTCTTTTTCACCGTCTGCCTCGCAGAGCGGGGCAGCACGCTGCTGATGGATGAGATTGCGATCCTGCGCGAAGCGGTGAAGGTGACGCGGGAACGGCGGCCCTTCGGGATTGATGCCTGGGTCGTCCTGCCGGATCACATGCATGCGGTCTGGACCCTGCCCTTCGATGATCCGAATTACTCGGACAGATGGGGGGCGATCAAGGCACGGTTCTCGAAGCTCGTGCGGTTGAAATCGGAGCAGGCGGTGGGTTGCAAACCCACCCTACCCACGGACCGTAGGGTGGGTTTGCAACCCACCGAGGCGGAGCGGCTCCGCGCAGCGCGCAGCCCGAGCAAGGTCACAAAGCAGGACGCGGGCATTTGGCAGCGGCGGTTTTGGGAGCATCACATTCGGGACGAGGCGGATCAAGCTGCCCACATGCAGTATTGCATCCTCGACCCGGTGAAACATGGGCTTGTGGAAAGGCCCGAGGATTGGCCCTATTCCTCGGTGCATCGGGACATGCGCGCGGGCCGGTGGGCTGCGTAAGGCGGGGTCGCCGCGCGGGCTTCGTGCGGATCGGGTGCCTTTGTGACGGGTTCTCCAAGCCCTGTTTGTCACGCATGGGCTTTGGTGGCGCCCCCACCTGCGCTCGCAGGACCCTGCCCGAGGAGGACCCGTCACATTCGCAGCGATGGGGGATGATCAGGGCGCGCTTCTCGAAACGCGTCAGGCAAACCGGGGCGCGCCAAGGCAACGTCAAACAAAGTGGATTTTCCCACCCTCGGGCGCTATCGTTTTGACAGGTTCAATAGGAGAAACGCCGGACATGCGGATTTTTGGATTTGCCTTTTTCCTATCGGTTTTGGGATCTCATTCCGTCGCCCAATCGCAGACACTGGACATTTCGGTCATCCGCGCGGTCGGCGCGGTTTGTGCAGCCGGGTTCAGCCCCGAAATCCAGGGGAACCTTGATTCGAAACTGACAACGACGTTTGCAGCGCTTGCCGGCGGGGGCGGGTCATCGATGAACGCCGGCCAGGTTGGGATGGTGCTCGAAACGCTTTCCTACAATCCCGGAACCGATGCCGATCAGTCCTACTCCAAGTGCATCGCGGATACGATGCAGGCGGTTCTCGCGGTTTCGGAGGCTGCGAACTCGGCGGCGAGCGGACGAGATATCATCGACAGCAGCCTGCTTGCCGATCCTTTGCAAGTCATGAGGAGCGGAGACCGCTTCACCATGGCGATCGGCGAAAGCCGTGCCGTCTCGACCGAAACCCTGTTGTTTGCGCTGCACACGGTCGACATCTACAACGGACGGAACTACGTCGGGTTGAACATCGCCGATCTTGCCGCAGGGCGCAGTGACAGTGTTGAAACCTACCAGTCGCAAGTCCTGAAATTGAATGACCGCTGTTCCGTGTCGCCCTATGCATTCAATCTCGAAAAGAAGACCGCGTCCTTCCTTGTCTATTGCGCGGATTGACGTGACACGGACCCCGTTTCGGACGGACCTGGCGGCTGTGGAGGCAACCGGCGACGCGTCCTCTGGGGTTCGCCGAGCCAGGCACCTGTCGACCTGACCCAGCCTGATGTGCAGCGTCGGCTGGCTGTCTTGTGCTGCTACCGGTGTCGGCTCCCTGTCACCTAACGGACCCCAAACGAGTGCCGCACGCATTCCGGCTTCGCAAATACGCTATCGCGCACGCCTCGAACCCGCCCGGCAAACCAAGAAATTCACCCTAGCGGGTGAACTTCTTGTGCTTCAATCGCGTCGGCTCCAGCGCATCCGCCCCCAGACGGCGCTTCTTGTCCTCTTCGTAGTCGGTAAAGCCGCCCTCGAACCATTCCACATGCGCCTCGCCCTCGAAGGCGAGCATGTGGGTGCAGATACGGTCGAGGAAGAAGCGGTCGTGCGAGATGACCACGGCGCAGCCGGCGAAATCCACAAGGGCGTCTTCCAGCGCCCGCAGCGTTTCAACGTCCAGGTCGTTGGTCGGTTCGTCCAGCAGGATGACGTTGCCGCCCTCTTTCAGGAGGCGCGCCATGTGCACGCGGTTGCGCTCGCCCCCGGACAGCAGGCCGACCTTCTTCTGCTGGTCGCCGCCCTTGAAGTTGAAGGCGCCGCAGTAGGCGCGGCTGTTGATCTCGGCATCGCCCAGCTTGATGATCTCGGCTCCGCCGGAAATCGCCTCCCAGACGGTGGCGTCGGCCTTGAGGTCATCGCGCGACTGGTCGACGTAGGCCAGTTTCACCGTGTCGCCGTATTCGATGCTGCCGCCGTCGGGTTTTTCCTGTCCGGTCAGCATCTTGAACAGGGTCGACTTGCCCGCGCCGTTGGGGCCGATCACGCCGACGATGCCGCCCGGCGGCAGCGAAAACGTCAGGTCCTCGATCAGCAGCTTGTCCCCCATGGCCTTCTTGAGGCCGTTGACCTCGATCACCTTCTGGCCAAGGCGCGGGCCGTTGGGGATGATGATCTGCGCGCGCGACAGCTTTTCGCGCTCGGACTGGCCGGCCATCTCGTTGTAGGCTTGGATCCGGGCCTTTGACTTGGCCTGACGCGCCTTGGCGCCCTGCCGCATCCACTCCAGTTCGCGCTCCAGCGTCTTCTGCTTGGCCTTGTCCTCTCGCGCTTCCTGGGCCAGGCGCTTGGCCTTCTGTTCCAGCCAGGCGGAATAATTGCCCTCGTAGGGGATGCCGCGGCCACGGTCGAGTTCGAGGATCCAGCTGGTGATGTCGTCCAGGAAGTAGCGGTCGTGGGTGACGATCAGGATCGTGCCCTTGTAGTCGATCAGGTGCTTTTGCAGCCAGGCGATGGTCTCGGCGTCGAGGTGGTTCGTCGGTTCGTCGAGCAGCAGCATCTCGGGCGCTTCGAGCAGCAGCTTGCACAGCGCCACGCGGCGGCGTTCACCGCCCGACAGGTTGGCCGGCATCGCGTCGTCCGGCGGGCAGCGCAGCGCCTCCAGCGCGACGTCGATCTGGCTGTCGAGGTCCCACAGGTTCTGGCTGTCGATCTCGTCCTGCAGCGCGGCCATCTCGTCGGCGGTCTCGTCACTGTAGTTCATCGCCAGCTCGTTGTACTTGTCCAGCTTGGCCTTCTTTTCGGCGACGCCGAGCATGACGTTGTCGCGCACGTTCAGTGTCTCGTCCAGCTTCGGCTCCTGCGGCAGGTAGCCGACGCGCGCGCCCTCGGCGGCCCAGGCCTCGCCCGAGAAATCCTTGTCGAGGCCGGCCATGATGCGCAGCAGGGTCGATTTACCGGCGCCGTTGACGCCGACAACGCCGATCTTGACTCCGGGGAGGAAGTTCAGGCGGATGTTCTCAAAGCATTTCTTGCCACCGGGATAGGTCTTGGACACGCCGTCCATGTGGTAGACATACTGATAGCTTGCCATAACGCGACTCCGGCTTTTGAGATCAGGGCGAAGCTCTAGGGCATCGGCCTGCCGCTTGCAACCGAGGGCGGGGAGGAGGCAGGCGATTTCGTTTCGTCGCGCGGGGAAGGCGTGGCATATTTCAAGCGTCGCCCGGAAGGGGCGATTCAGGCTTCGGGTTCATGTCCGACCGGATCCGCCCCGCCGCGGACGAGGCTTTTTTCTTCGAGGTTTCCATGCACAGGATTGTCGGCGGGGCGCTGGTGGCAGCGTGCCTTGTCTCTGCGAGTGCGGCGACAGCCGCGACCCTGACCTATGCCGAGTCTTTGCCCGGGCCGTTCGTGTCCTCTTCGGTTCCGGGCTCTCCGGATGTCTTCCCGGGTCCTCTCTTTCAGACCATTTCCCTGCAGAAATTCGATGCATCCTTGGGTGTCCTGACTGGTGTGGACATCCATGCCGGCATCACGGGCACGGCCACAGGTGGTTTCTACAACTGTGTGGCACGGGGAACGGACTGCGATAATGAGGCGATCACGCTGACACTGAAGATCGCCGGATATTTCGGCATTCCGGTCTACACGCTGACAGCGGTGAGGGACCTGACATGCACCGCGGCCGAAGGGGTCGTGTGCAGCGATCCAAGGACGATCAACATGGCTGGATCCATTCCCCCGCCGATAGGTCCCGGGGCCTTCGCGTCCTACACCGGCGCGGGCGCTTTCGACGTATCGCTGCATTACCTGCCAAGCTGGACCCCGGAGGCCCGGATATCGACCGTCGCGGCATCCAACCTGTTCGCCAGCGTGACCTACACCTATGACGAGACGCCGGCGTCGGTCCCGCTGCCCGCCGGTCTGCCGCTGCTGCTGTGCGCGCTGGGCATTCTCGGGGTCATTGCGCGCAGCCGCCGAGGGTCGGCCTGACGACGCCTGGCAGAGGGCTGGTGCCCGCGGCCGGTGTTCTTGCGCAGGGACATGGAAGGCCTTATCCGGAAGGAAGGTCGCGCCGACGCGCGGCAACCTGAGGGAGCTGGCGTGCCGCGAGGGCCAAAGCATTCCGGGCCGGGCGCGGTGCGCGGTCCGATCGGCGTGGACCTGGGCCGGACCCTGGCCGGTCAGGCGCTGCCCAGGGGCGTGCGCGTGGGTCTGCTCGGCGGGTCCTTCGATCCGCCGCACGCCGGGCACCTGCACCTGTCGCGCGAGGCGCTCAAGCTGTTCGATCTCGACCGGGTGGTCTGGCTGGTCAGCCCGGGCAACCCGCTGAAACCCAATCCCCCTGCGCCGCTGGCCGAACGGATGGCGGCGGCCCGCGCGCTGGTCGACGACCCGCGCATCCGGATCAGCGACTTTGAGGCGCGCGCGGGCACCCGCTACACCGCCGCCACCCTCGGCGTGCTGCGGCACCGCTTTCCCGGCGTCCGTTTCGTCTGGTTGATGGGGGCCGACAATCTCGTGCAGTTCCACCTCTGGGAAAGCTGGCGACAGATCCTCGACAGCGTGCCGGTCGGCGTCCTGGCGCGCCCCGGTCTGCGCACGGCGGCGCGCACGGCACCGGCGGCGCGGATCTACCGGGCGGCCCGGCTTCCGGCGCCGGCCTCGCGCCTGCTGGGCCTGGCGCGGCCGCCGGTCTGGTGTTTCGTGAACATGCCGATGGTGGACCTCAGCTCGTCCGCGATCCGGGCGGCGGGCCATTGGGTGACAGGTGAGAAATCGTGAAACGGCGTGCGGCACTTGCCGGTTGCCGGGGCGGCCGGGATTCGCTTAGATCGGCGCCATGACGCAAGGGTTTTCCAGACGTTCCTTCCTGGGCGGGTCCGCGGGGTTTGTCGCCGGCAGCTTGGTGTTGCCGGGGTGGGCCGGTGCGCCGGAGACCTCGTTGCGCCCCAAGGCGCGGGCCGACGACTTTCGCAAGGCCGTTCTTCCGCCGGCCGAGGCGCTGCTCGAAAAGGCCGGGCTGAACGGCAACACCAGCTTTGCCGTGATGCGCGCGACCACGGGCGAGACGCTCGAATCGCATGACCCGGAACTCAGCCTGCCGCCGGCCAGCGTGGCCAAGGCGCTGACGGCCGGTTACGCGCTGGACGTGCTGGGGCCGGGGTATCGTTTCGTGACGCGGGTGGTCGCCAGCGGCCCGATCCGCGACGGCGTGCTGGACGGCGACCTGGTGCTGGCGGGCGGCGGCGACCCCACGCTCGATTCCGATGCACTGGCCGACCTGGCCGGGGCGGTGCGGCAGGCCGGGGTGACCAAGGTCACCGGCGGGCTCAAGGTCTGGGGCGGCGCCCTGCCGATGCTGACCGGGATCGACCCCGACCAGCCCGAGCATGTGGGCTACAACCCGTCGGTGTCGGGGATGAACCTGAACTACAACCGCGTGCATTTCGAATGGCGCAAGGCGGGCGGCGGCTACGCCGTGACCATGCAGGCCCGCGCGGCGGCGCATACGCCGGACGTGCGAGTGGCGCAGATGGCGCTCGCAGACCGGATCGTGCCAGTCTACACCTACGAGGACGCCGGCGGGCGCGACAAGTGGACGGTCGCGCAGGGCGCGCTGGGCGATGGCGGGGCACGCTGGCTGCCGGTGCGCAAGCCCGAAGTCTACGCTGGCGAGGTCTTTCAGACCCTGTTGCGCGCCAACGGGATCACGGTCGGCGCGCCGGGGCTGGCCACGGCCGCCCCCGAGGGCACGGAACTGGCACGCCGGGAAAGCGTGTCGCTGCGGATCATCCTGCGCGACATGCTGAAATGGTCCACGAACCTCACCGCCGAGGTGGTCGGCCTGACCGCAACGGCGAAACGGACCGGCAAGGTCCCGGCGTCGCTGGAAGAATCCGCCGCCGAGATGAACGCCTGGGCGCAGCAGGCGCTGGGCGTGCCGGGCATGGCGCTGGTCGATCACTCGGGCCTGGGCGACCGCAGCCGGGTGACCGCCGGGCAGATGACCGGCGCTCTGCGCGCGCTGCGGCAAAGCATGGGCATCAAGGCCCTGCTGAAGCCCATCCCGCTGCGCGACGACGATTACAGGGTGGTCGAGGATCATCCTGTCAGCGTGCATGCCAAGACCGGCACGCTGAACTTCGTTAGCGGGCTGGCCGGGTTCATCGACCTGCCGGATGGCACGGAACTGGTGTTTGCGATCTTTTCGGCCGACCTGCCGCGCCGGGACAAGCTGACCCGCGACCAGCGCGAGCGTCCGGATGGCGGACGCGAGTGGAACAGCCGGGCCAAGGTGCTGCAACAGGCGCTGATCGAACGCTGGAGCGTGCTGTACCACAGCTGACCCAGGACGTGCACACATGAAAAGGCCCCGCCGGGGCGGGGCCTGTCTGTGTTTGCAGTCCGCAAAGGTCAGTTGTCGATCACGACCTTCATGTTCGCCTTGCCGACCTGCTGGGTCAGTTCGAACAGCACGGCGGCGTGTTCGGGGTGCAGGCGCACGCAGCCGGCCGAGGCCGGGCGGCCCAGGCGGCTGATCTGGTCGGTGCCGTGGATCGCGTAGTCGCCGTTGAAGAAGATCGCGAAAGGCATCGGCGCGTTGTTGTAGATGCTCGACCGGTGATACTTGGACAGCCACTGGGCGTTCCATTGGCCGGTCGGCGTGATCTTGCCCGGGCGCGCGGTGGACACCGGCCAGCGATAGGCAACCTGCCCGTTGTAGATCACGGTCATCGTCTGGGTCGATACGTCCACCTTGGCCACCAGCGGCGCAGCGGCGGCCATCAGTGGCGCAAGGCAGAGCATGGCCGCGCCCACCGCGGCAGCGAAAATTCTGTTCATCAGTCCCTCCAGGTACAAGCTTGGCAGCTTCGGCGAAAAAATGCCTGAAGAGAGATTACCAAGCGGTTAGCCGGGGGGGAGTCGGGTAATCCCGACTCTGCACAGGTGGCGTGCAACTGACTCGGAACTATGGGAATTATGCAACGCTTGGCGGGGAACCCGGACGCATTTGCGCCAGATCAAGCCTTCAGGTGCCGCGCCCGCGCCCCGCGTTCGATCGCCGCGGCGTGCAGGCGGTCGATGTTCAGCTCGTAGCGAATCTCTTCCAGCAGCCGCAGCTCGGCCTCGTAGAGCGCGCCGTCGGCGGCGGCCACGTCGCAGGCCAGCGCATAGGCGGTCTCGTTCAGCCGTTCGGGCAGGTTGTCGCGGATCAGTCCGAACAGCGCGTCGAGGCCGTCTTCCTGTTCGAACAGCTCGAAGACAAGGCTCGACATTTCCCGTACGCGATCGGCGTCGTAGTCGGCGAAGATCGGCAGGTGATTGACCGTCGAGTCGATCTTCATCAGCTCGGCCGTGCGCATGTTCTCGTCCGAGGCCGAGATCGCGATCATCAGCGCGACAAGGCAGTCCTGCGGGCTCAGCGGATGGGGGTCTTCGGACATGGGGCGCCTCGCTCTGGTTGCCGGGTTCGGTGCAATTTATTGACGCGGCCCCGGGGGGGCAATAGGAAGCGCGCTCAACACGTCCCCGAGGAGCGACCCGATGTCCGATCTGCGCGATGCCGCCATGAGTGCCAAGGCCTGGCCTTTCGAAGAGGCGCGCCGGATCCTCAAACGCTATGAAAAAGCGCCCCCCGAAAAGGGTTACGTGCTGTTCGAGACGGGTTACGGCCCCTCGGGCCTGCCGCATATCGGCACCTTTGGCGAGGTGCTGAGGACGACGATGATCCGCCGCGCCTTCGAGGCGATCAGCGACATCCCGACGCGGCTGATCTGCTTTTCCGACGACATGGACGGAATGCGCAAGGTTCCGGGCAATGTGCCGCACCAGGAGATGCTGCAACAGCACCTGCAAAAGCCGCTGACCTCGGTCCCCGATCCGTTCGACGAGTTCGAAAGTTTCGGCCACCACAACAACGCCATGCTGCGGCGGTTTCTCGACACCTTCGGGTTCGAGTACGAGTTCTATTCGGCCACCGATTTCTACAAGTCGGGCCAGTTTGACGCGACGTTGCTGCGCTGCGCCGAGCGCTATGACGACCTGATGAAGATCATGCTGAAGTCGCTGCGCGAAGAGCGCCAGCAGACCTATTCGATTTTCCTGCCGATCCATCCCGAAACCGGCCGCGTGCTCTACGTGCCGCTGAAGAACGTCGATGCGGCGAAGGGCGAGATCACCTTTGACGACGAGCAGGGGCGCGAATGGACGCTGCCGGTGACCGGCGGACAGGTGAAACTGCAGTGGAAGCCGGACTTCGGCGCGCGCTGGGCGGCGCTGGGCGTCGATTTCGAGATGTACGGCAAGGACCACTCGACCAATACACCGATCTACGACGGCATCTGCCGCACGCTGGGCGTGCCCGCGCCGGAGCATTTCACCTACGAGCTGTTCTTGGACGACCAAGGCCAGAAGATCTCGAAGTCGAAGGGCAACGGCCTGTCGATCGACGAATGGCTGAGCTACGCGGCAACCGAGTCGCTGTCCTATTTCATGTTCCAGAAGCCCAAGACCGCCAAGCGGCTGTGGTGGGACGTGATCCCTAAGGCGGTGGACGAATACCACCAGCAGCTGCGCGCCTATCCGGATCAGGATCTGGCGACACAGCTGAACAACCCGGTCTGGCACATCCACGGCGGCGAGGTGCCCGAGTCCAGGATGGTGGTGCCGTTCTCGATGCTGCTGAACCTGGCCAGCGCGGCGCATGCGGAGAACAAGCAGGCCATGTGGTCCTTCATCAACCGCTACGCCCCCGAGGCGACACCCGAAACGCATCCCGACCTGGACGCGGCGGCGGGTTTTGCGGTCCGCTACTTCGAGGATTTCGTCAAGCCGAACAAGGTGTTCCGCGCCCCGGACGAGAAGGAGCGCGCAGCGATTGCGGACCTCGCGGCGCAGCTGAAGGCGCACGACGGCCCGACCGACGACGAGACGCTGCAATCGCTGGTCTTCGCCGTGGGCAAGGCGCATGGTTTCGAGCCGCTGCGCGACTGGTTCAAGGCGCTCTACGAGGTGCTGCTGGGCCAGAGCCAGGGGCCGCGCTTTGGCGGGTTCATCGCGCTCTACGGCGTCGACGAGACGGTGGCGCTGATCGAAACCGCGCTGGCGGGCGAACTGGCCTGACGATCCCGTTTTGACGACGGCGCCTCATGGCTTACCTTTGGGTCAGCCATGAGGAGGATGCCATGCGCAACGCTGTACTGGGAATGATCGCCGGGCTGGGCCTGGCGGGGGCGGTCTGGGCGCAGGAGGTGCTGACGCCCAATCCGCAGATCGAAGGCACGATCCGCAGCCAGATCGACGCCTTCCTGCAGGACGATTTTGTCACCGCCTTCACCTATGCCAGTCCGGGCATCCGCGGCATGTTCGGCACGCCCGAGAATTTCGGCGCGATGGTGCGCAACGGCTACCCGATGGTCTGGCGGCCTTCGGATGTGCAGTTCGGCGCGCTGCGCGAGCGCGACGGCGCGCCCTGGCAGCAGGTGTTGATCGAGGATGCCGAGGGTCGGCGCTTTGTCCTGGAGTACCGGATGGAACAGGTGGACGGCGCCTGGCGGATCTCGGGTGTCGAGGTGGTGCCCGCGCCGGACGTGGCGGCCTGAGGCCCTCGCACGGCGCTCGTCGCACGGCAGGCAACATCGCCCCGCCCACCGTCCCCGGCCGCTGCCCCTGTCAGAAGTCGGTCCAGAGCCCCAGCTTGAGGCCCATGGAGGTGTCGCCGGTCAGCCCCCAGGTGGCGCCAGCCTCAAGCTTGAACCTGCCGCGCAGGGGCAGCACGATCGAGGGCGCCAGCCGGGCAAAGGGGTCGCGCCCGTCGGGTTGCCCGGTCTGCAACTGGACGATCAGCTTGCGGTCATGGGCAAGGTTGCGTCCCCAGGTCATGTCCAGTTTCAGATCGGTGCGACCGTCGTCGAGATAGGTTTCCGCCACGCCGTCGACCGACACCCAACCCCGTTTCAGGCTCCATCCGGCCGACAGCCCGGGGCGAATGATCCTTTCACCCGAGATCACGCCAAAGCCGAGCTGCGCCGACACCTGCGCCCCGGTGTCGGCCTGCCGGACCGGGTATTGCAGGAAAATCACCGTCTTGCCGCCGCCCGAAACCGAATGCCCGAGGTCGAGGCCCAGCGTCAGCCGGTCCGTCAGACCATATTCCAGGTACAGGGTCGAATAGTCCTGCGTCGGTTCCAGCGAGGTCCAGTCGCCCATGTCCTGCGGCCAGCCCAGCCGTACGGCGATGGTGGCAAATCCCTCGCCCGCCTTGCGCGGCCACGCCCCGGCCTGCGCCATGGCGCCGAGGCACATGAACACGAACGCCCTGAGAAGAAAGGCGGCAGGACGCATCGTCGGGCTCCTGGCAGCGGCAGCTGGATTCAGGTTAGGTTTGCAATGGTTAACAGATTGTGAATGGACCCGCGACGCAGGCACGTCCTGAGTCGCAAGGTCCAAAGGGGCTGGATTCCCGCCTGCTGCGGGGGCACAGTCGCCCGGAGCGGCAGCGGGGGAGAGCGCATGGCGGGACGGGTCATCACGGTAGCGCAGCAGAAGGGCGGCAGCGGCAAGACGACCCTCGCCGCGCACCTGGCGCTGGGCTTCCGCGGGCTGGGGCGCAAGGTGGCGCTGGTGGACCTCGATCCGCAGGGCAGCCTCGGCCGCTGGTTCATGACGCGCATGGAAACCGCGCCAGAGACCTGCGAAGGGCTGGACTTTGCCACCTCCTCGGCCTGGGGCGTGTCCTACGAGGTGCGCAAGCTGTCCTCCGCCAACGACATCGTCATCATCGACACGCCGCCCAAGGCCGACAGCGACCTGCGCCCGGCGCTGCGCGTCGCCGACCTGGTGGTGGTTCCGGTCTCGGTCAGCCACATCGACCTGTGGGCCACCGAAGGCGTTCTGGACCTTGCGGCGCGGGAAAACCGCGACACGCTGCTGGTGATGAACCGCACCCGCGCCGGCACGCGCCTGAACGCCGAGGTGGCGACCGCGGCCGCGCGGCTGGGCGCCGACGTGGCGCAGGCCTCGCTGGGCAACCGCGTGGGTTATGCCGAGGCGATGGGGCAAGGCCGCGGCGCGCAGGAGGGCACCCGGACCCCGGCGCGCGACGAGATCGCCGCGCTGCTGGCAGAGGTGGCGGAGCGCCTCGGGACCGGGTAAGCGGGCGCGCAGGAGGCCCCATGACAGATATCGCCGAACTCACCCGCCTGATCCGCGCCGACGCCGAAGCCCGGGGCAAGACCATCTCGCGCCTTGGCTATTTCTGCGCGCCGTTCCGACCGACGCAGGGGCCGCTGTCGGACCGGGTGATCAAGGTCTACCGGGGTCTCTCGGACAGCGCCGCGCTGGAGCGGCTGGCGCGCTGCCACGACGATTACGTCGCTGCCCTGCGCGCGGGTGGCGTTCCCCTGCCGGAGACCGCCTTTCACCTGGTCGACCTCGATGGCATCACCGTTCCCGCGATCGTCCAGCAGGCCTTGCCCGAAGACAGCCTGATGCGCCCGCGCATGCAGCGCGCCCCGCTGGAGGAAACCTTGCAGATGATGGAGGCGGCAGGTCTGGTGATCGCGCGTTTCTGGCTCTGGGCGCGTGGGCAGGAGGGGCGCATCGGCTTTCACCCCTCGATCCGCAACTTCGCCATCGTCGATGGCGAGGCGGTGTTCTTCGACACCTTCCCGCCGCTGATCCACTACACGCGCGCGGAAATGGGCCGGATGTTGCTGACCTTCTCGGACAAGCGGCTGATGCGGCTGGTGGGGCCGCTGATGCAGACGCGCGTCACGGGCATTCAGGACGAATGGTATTCACCACCCGAAACCCTGGTCGGTCTCGTGGGTTCGGCCTGCCGGTTGCGTCCCGAACACGCGGGTGCCTACCTGGACTGGGGTCGCGATTTCGCGGCGCGCGAAATGGCGCCCTGGGCCGGAGAGGCGCTGAAGGGGTTGGCCGAACCGCCGCGCCTGCCCGGCTACTGGACAGGGTTCCGCAAGCTGCTGGGGTTGCAGGGCGAGCCCAACGTCTGAGTCTACACAATGCAGGCCGTAGCGCCGGGTGTATCCCCACCAAAAGGAAACATTGGGTACGCCCCATGTTTCTTCTCTGTCCAAATACACCCGGGGGTTTGGGGGCAGAGCCCCCATTCCGACCTCGCCGCAATCGGTCAGACGATCTTGATGCCCGCCTTGGCCGCATCCTTGAGGAAGCCTTCGAGGCCCTTGTCCGTCAGCACGTGGTTCGCCATGGCCTTGATGACCGAGGGCGGCGCGGTGGCCACGTCGGCGCCGATCTTGGCGCATTCCGACATATGGTTGGGCGAGCGGATCGAGGCGGCCAGGATCTGCGTCTCGAACCCATAGTTGTCATAGATC
The DNA here is from genome assembly GCF_900184945.1 of Antarctobacter aquimaris. Taxonomy (GTDB): domain Bacteria; phylum Pseudomonadota; class Alphaproteobacteria; order Rhodobacterales; family Rhodobacteraceae; genus Maliponia; species Maliponia aquimaris. The sequence goes on from NZ_FXYF01000003.1 coordinate 332,224, forward strand.
TCGCGGATGTCGGCGATCAGGTCGAGCCCGTCGATGTTGATGTCGTCCAGCCGGCCGATGAACGGCGAGATGAAGGTCGCGCCGGCCTTGGCCGCCAGCAGCGCCTGGTTGGCCGAGAAACAGAGGGTGACGTTGACCATCTTGCCCTCGCCCGACAGGACCTTGCAGGCCTTCAGGCCGTCCCAGGTCAGCGGCACCTTGACGGCGATGTTCTCGGCGATCCCGGCCAGCTTGCGGCCTTCGGCGATCATCGCCTCGGCCTCGAGCGCGACGACCTCGGCAGAGACCGGGCCGGAAACCAGGTCGCAGATCTCCTTGATGACCTCGAGGATGTCGCGGCCGGATTTCATGATCAGCGAGGGGTTCGTGGTGACCCCGTCCAGCATGCCCAGATCGTTCAACTCGGCGATGGCGTCGATCTCTGCGGTGTCGACAAAGAATTTCATGAGCAGCGCCTCCATGGTGTCTTGGACTTTCCTGCCTTGGGCTTTACCCCTTTTGCATGCCGATCACTACCCCGGATTTCTTCGAAGCGGGTTCCCTTGTCGGGGTTCTCACCACGCAGCCGCTGGACCGCGTGCTGGATTACCGTGCGCCGGAGGGCGGCTGCTGGCTGGGCGCCTATGTCGAGGTGCCGTTGGGCCCGCGCAAGGTGTTGGGCGTGGTCTGGGGGCCGGGGCGCGGGGATTTCGACGCAAGCAAGATCCGCGCCGTGGGCCGGGTGCTGGATGCCGCGCCGATGCGCGAGGAGATGCGGCTGTTCCTCGAACGCGCCGGTGCCTACACGCTGACGCCGCTGTCGGCGATGCTGCGGCTGGCGACGCGGGCGCCGGGGCTGGGCGATCCGCCCTCGATGCGCAAGGTCTACCGCCTGGGTGAGGGAGAGCCGGACCGCATGACCGAGGCGCGCGGCCGGGTGATCGCGGCGGCGCGCGAAATGGGCGGCCTGGCGCTGACGCTGTCGGAACTGTCGGAGATGGCCGGTGTGACCACATCGGTGGTCAAGGGCCTGGTCAAGAGCGGCGCGATTCTCGAGGAGGACACGCCGCGCGACACCGGCTTTGCCCCGCTCGACCCGGACCATGGCGGCAAGGACCTGACCCCGGACCAGGCCTTGGCGGCCGAGGTCCTGCGCGCCGGGCAACGCTCCGGCGCCTACGGCACGGTGCTGCTGAAGGGGGTGACAGGGTCCGGCAAGACCGAGGTCTACCTCGAGGCGGTGGCCGAATGCCTGCGCGCGGGGCGGCAGGCGCTGGTGCTGCTGCCGGAAATCGCCCTGTCGGCGGAGTTCCTGGCGCGGGTCGAGGCGCGGTTCGGCGCGCGCCCGGCCGAGTGGCACTCCGGCGTGACCATGACAGAGCGGCGGCGCGTCTGGCGCATGGTCGGCGAAGGGCAGGCGCAGATGGTGGTGGGCGCGCGATCGGCGCTGTTCCTGCCGTTCCGCGACCTGGGCCTGATCGTCGTCGATGAGGAGCACGACACCTCCTACAAGCAGGAGGACGGGGTTCTCTACAACGCGCGGGACATGGCGGTGTTGCGCGCCTCGATCCTGGGGGCGCAGGTGGTGCTGGCCTCGGCCACGCCTTCGCTGGAAAGCTGGGCCAATGCCGATGCGGGCAAATACACGCGGCTGGACCTGGTGTCGCGCTTCGGACCGGCGGTCATGCCGGGGATGCGGACGATCGACATGCGGGCCGAGGACCTGCCGTCGAACCGCTGGATCTCGGGCACCTTGCAGCGGGCGGTGACGGTGCGGATGGAGAAGGGAGAGCAGGCGCTGCTGTTCCTAAACCGGCGCGGCTATGCCCCGGTGACGCTGTGCCGGGCCTGCGGCATGCAGATCGGCTGTGACCATTGCGACGCGCGCATGGTCGAACATCGCTTCCTGAAACGGCTGGTCTGCCACCAGTGCGGCGAGACGCGGCCATTGCCCGAGGTCTGCCCGTCCTGCCAGGTCGAGGGCAAGCTGGCGGCGGTGGGTCCGGGGGTCGAACGGCTGGCCGAGGAGGCGGCGGCGCTGTTTCCGCAGGCACGCATCGCGGTGCTGTCGTCCGACCTGTTCGGCACCGCGCGCGAGTTGAAGGCGCAGATCGAGGCGATCGCGGCCGGGGCGGCGGACATCGTGATCGGCACGCAGCTGGTGGCCAAGGGGCACAACTTTCCCCTGCTGACGCTGGTCGGGGTGATCGACGCGGATCTGGGCTTGCAAGGGTCGGACCTGCGCGCGGCCGAGCGGACCTTTCAACTGATGCGGCAGGTGGCGGGGCGCGCCGGGCGGGCCGAACGTCCGGGCGAGGCGCTGTTGCAGACCTACCAGCCCGAACACCCGGTCATCCGCGCGATCCTCGACGGTGACGAGGAAGCGTTCTGGAAGGCCGAGGCCGAGGAGCGGCGGGTCGCCGGTATGCCGCCCTATGGCCGGCTGGCCGGGGTGATCCTGTCCGGCTCGGACGTGGGCAAGGTGTTCGACCTGGGCAACCACCTGGCGCGGCACGACGGGCCGCTGCGGCGGGTCGGGGCCGAGGTCTACGGCCCCGCGCCCGCGCCCATCGCGCGGGTCCGGGGGCGGCACCGGGTGCGGCTGCTGGTCAAGGCGCCAAAGGGCGCGGCCCTGCAGGCGGCGCTGGCGGAATGGGCCGGGCAGGTGCGGCTGAGCGGCGATCTGCGCATGGCCATCGACATCGACCCGCAGAGTTTCTTCTGAGGGACGGGGGCGGACGCTGGTTGCCTGCGGCAACGCCGCCCCGCCCACCGTCCCTCAAGTGGCGCGCTCGCGGCGATTGCGCCACAACAGGGGGTCTTTTCAGGCCTTGCCTTGTTTGTTCCCGGGGTGGCCTCTACATGGCTCGGCATGAGACGATGGATCCCCTTCATGAAATCCGCGCCGCGGGTCGCGGTGGTGCGCCTTCAGGGCGCAATCGGCGTGGCCGGACGGTCCAGCCTGAGCGACCGGTCGCTGGCCGGCGTGCTGGAAAAGGCCTTCAAGTCCAAGCCTGACGCGGTCGCGCTGGAAATCAATTCGCCCGGCGGCTCGCCGGTGCAGAGCGCGCTGATCGGCGCGCGCATCCGGCGGCTGGCGGATGAAACCGAGGTGCCCGTGGTGGCCTTTGTCGAGGATGTCGCCGCCTCGGGCGGCTATTGGATCGCCAGCGCGGCGGACGAGATCATCGCCGACGCCAGCTCCATCCTCGGCTCCATTGGCGTGATCTCGGCAAGCTTTGGCCTGTCCGAACTGCTGCAAAGGCAGGGGATCGAGCGGCGGGTACACACCGCTGGCAAGTCCAAGAGCATGATGGACCCGTTCAGCCCGGAGAAACCCGAGGATGTCGAGCGCCTGAACCGACTTCTGGGGCAGCTGCACGAGACCTTCATTGGCCAGGTCAAGAGCCGCCGCGGCGCCAAGCTGACCGACAACCCCGACCTCTTTACCGGCGAAATCTGGATCGGCCAGTCGGCGGTGGACGAGGGGCTGGCCGATGGGCTGGGCCACCTGGTCCCGATCATGAAACAGCGCTTTGGCGACAAGGTACGGTTCAAGCGGTTCGAGCAGCGCAAGCCGCTGTTCCCGCGGTTCGGGGCGCAAGTGACGCAGGGCGCGCTGGGCGAGATCGAGGAACGCGCGGATTTCGCGCGGTTTGGCCTGTCTTGATCGTCAAGATTGTCTTCCTGTTCCTGATCTTCATCGGGGTGTTGGCGATGTTCGGCCGCCTGCGCGTGCCGGGGGCGCGCCAGCTGCGCAACCTGCGTGACAAGGCCCGCCTGAGTTCGGCGAAATGCCCCAAATGCGGCCGCTACCGGATCGGCAAGGGTCCCTGCGAGTGCGGCAAAGGAAGCTGAGATGGTGTTCGTCTATGCCTCCCTGGGCCTGCTGATCCTGTTGCTGGCCGGCGATGCGCTGGTCAAGGGCGCGGTCAACCTGTCGCTGCGGGTGGGGATCCCGGCTCTGATCGTCAGCCTGACCATCGTCGCCTTTGGCACCTCCGCGCCGGAGCTGCTGATCTCGATCAAGGCCGCGATGGAGGGCGCGCCCGGCATCGCGCTTGGCAACGTGGTGGGGTCGAACACGGCCAACGTGCTGCTGGTGCTGGGGATTCCGGCGATGATCACCGTGATGCACACCAGCCAGTGCGACACCCGCAAGAGCTTTGTCCAGATGATGGCGGCCACAGTGCTGTTCATCGCACTGGCCTTTCGCGGGGTGTTCGACTGGATGGCGGCGGCGCTGATGCTGGCGGTGCTGGCGGTGATCCTGGCCAGCCAGTTGCGCGACGCGCTGGCCCATCGCGCCGCGGGCGAGGTGGTCGAGGACCTCGAAGAGCCCGAGGGCGCAGACCCGGACATGCCGTGGTGGAAGATTTCGCTGTTCCTGGCGCTGGGGCTGATCGGCCTGCCGCTGGGCGCGGACCTGCTGGTCGACAGCGCCGAGGAGATCGCGCGCATGATCGGCGTGCCGGACGCGGTGATCGGCCTGACGCTGGTGGCGCTGGGCACCTCGTTGCCCGAACTGGCAACAACCGTCATGGCGGCGATCCGGCGACAGGCGGATGTGGCCATCGGCAACGTGATCGGCTCCAACCTGTTCAACCTGCTGGCAATCATCGGGGTGGCCTCGCTGATCACGCCGATCGAGGTGGCGCCCGGCTTCCTCCAGTTCGACCTGTGGGTGATGCTGGGATCCTCCCTGCTGCTGATGCCCTTCGTGTTCTTTGGCCGAGACCTGACGCGTTCCTGGGGCGTGGTCTTGTCGGTGCTCTACGTGAGCTATGTCGTCATCGTACTGACATAGGGAGACGACGATGAGCGGAGCGGCAAGGCGCGCACTGGTGACCGGGGCGGCACGACGCCTGGGCCGGGCCATGGCACTGGACTTGGCACGGCAGGGATACGCGGTGGCGGTGCACTACGCAGGCTCCGAGGCCGAGGCGCAGGAAGCCGTGGCCGAGATTCGCGCGGCCGGCGGGCAGGCCGAGGCGCTGCAGGCCGACCTGCTGGTCGAGGCCGAGATGCAAGCGCTGGTGCCGCGCGCGGCGCAGGCGCTGGGCGGGCCGCTGACGCTGCTGGTGAACAACGCCTCGATCTTTGAGTTCGACGACATCGCCGGGGCGACCCGCGACAGCTGGGACCGGCATTTCGAAAGCAACCTGCGCGCGCCCTTCGTGCTGACGCAGGGCTTGGCGGCGCAGGTGCCCGACCCGGTGCTGGACGCGGGCGGCGAGCCGGTGGCGCAGGGCCTGGTGGTCAACATGATCGACCAGCGGGTGCGCAAGCTGACGCCCGAGTTCATGACCTACACGCTGGCGAAATCGGCGCTGTGGACGCTGACGCAGACCGCCGCACAGGCGCTGGCCCCGCGTGTCCGGGTGAACGCGATCGGCCCCGGTCCGACCCTGCAGGGCGGACGGCAGGACCCCGATGCCTTTGCCCGGCAACGCGCCGCGACGGTGCTGAACAGGGGCGCCGACCCGGGCGACATCTGCGGCGCACTAGCCTACCTTGTGACCGCGAAAAGCCTCACCGGACAGCTGATCTGCGTCGACGGCGGGCAGCACCTGGGCTGGCAGACACCGGACGTGATGGGGGTCGAATGAGGGCCGGACAGAAAAGTTTTGCACCGGTAAGCCAGCATTGACAAAAGCGTTACAAAAAGGTGAAGCATATCAAGGATTTGTACGGGGCAAGAAATTTACCCTTTGAAACCAATCGCTTGAAAATGTGCCTAAAATTTAGGCACCCGTAAGAAGTCGCAGCGAAACAAGGGAAATTCACGGTTGCCCGGAATTTGCCTACAGAGTTGTCCACAGAAACCGGGGATGCATTCGGACTTGAACCGGCCTTCGCGGCATTGCAGCAAGTAGCAGAATCGGCGAGGTGCGCACGGGGAACGGGAAAGGCGCAATGAACGGGGAAATCGAAGCGACCGACGGCGCCCGCGGGCACGAGGTCATCCAGGCCTATCTCAAGACGCTCGACGGCTCGCCCGGCGTCTACCGAATGCTCGATGACCAGAGCAGGGTGCTCTACGTCGGCAAGGCGCGCAACCTGCGCGCGCGGGTGTCGAACTACGCCCGGCCTTCGGGGCATTCGCGGCGGATCGCGCGGATGATCTCGGAAACCGCGTCGATGATGTTCCTGACCACCCGGACCGAAACTGAGGCGCTGCTGCTCGAACAGAACCTCATCAAGCAGCTGAAGCCCAAGTTCAACGTCCTGCTGCGGGACGACAAATCCTTTCCGAACATCCTCGTCAGCGACCACGCCTTTCCGCAGATCCGCAAGCACCGCGGCGCCAAGAAGGACAAGGGCGCCTACTACGGCCCCTTCGCCAGCGCGGGGGCGGTGAACCGGGTGCTCAACCAGTTGCAGAAGGTGTTTTTGCTGCGCAACTGCACCGACTCCATGTTTGCCAGCCGGACCCGGCCCTGCCTGCTCTACCAGATCCGGCGGTGCAGCGCGCCCTGCGTCGGCAAGATCGACGAGGCCGGCTATGCCGAGAGCGTGGCCGACGCGCAGCGCTTTCTGTCCGGCAAGTCGACGCAGATCCAGGAGACGCTGGCGCGCCAGATGCAGCAGGCCAGCGACGACATGGAGTTCGAACGCGCCGCCGCCCTGCGCGACCGCATCCGCGCGCTGACCCAGGTGCAGACCGCGCAGGGCATCAACCCGGCGGGTGTGGCCGAGGCGGACGTTGTGGCGCTGCACATGGAGGGCGGGCAGGCCTGCGTGCAGGTCTTCTTTATCCGGGCCAACCAGAACTGGGGCAACAAGGATTTCTATCCCCGCGTGGGCGAGGACGTGGGCGCCGAGGAGGTCATGGAGGCCTTCCTGGGCCAGTTTTACGACAGCCACGAACCGCCGCGCCTGCTGCTGCTGTCGCACGGGATCGAGAACGACGACCTGATGGCCGACGCGCTGTCGGGCAAGCTGGGCCGCAAGGTCGAGATTGCGGTGCCGCAGCGGGGCGAGAAGGCCGAACTGGTCGAGGGCGCGGCGCGCAACGCCCGCGAAAGCCTGGCTCGGCGGATGTCCGAGACGGCGACCCAGGGCAAGCTGTTGCGCGGGCTGGCCGAGGCCTTTGGCCTCGATGCGCCGCCGCAGCGGGTCGAGGTCTACGACAACAGCCACATCCAGGGCACCAACGCGGTGGGCGCGATGATCGTGGCGGGGCCGGAGGGCTTTCTGAAGAACCAGTACCGCAAGTACAACATCCGCGGCGAAGAGCTGGTGCCGGGCGACGACTTCGGCATGATGAAGGAGGTGCTGACGCGCCGCCTGTCGCGCCTGCTGAAGGACGACCCGGACCGCGACAAGGGGCTGTGGCCGGACCTGATGCTGATCGACGGCGGCGTGGGGCAGGTCTCGGCGGTGGCGCAGATCATGGCCGAGCACGGGGTCGAGGACGTGCCTTTTGTCGGGGTGGCAAAGGGGATCGACCGCGATGCCGGCAAGGAAGAATTCCATCGCCCCGGAGAGCGCCCCTTTGCGCTGCGCCACAACGACCCGGTCTTGTATTTCGTGCAGCGCCTGCGCGACGAGGCGCACCGCTTTGCCATCGGCACCCACCGCGCCAAGCGGGCAAAGTCGCAGATGGCGAACCCGCTGGACGAGGTGCCCGGCGTCGGCGCCGCGCGCAAGCGCGCGCTGCTGGCGCATTTCGGCTCGGCCAAGGCGGTCAGCCGCGCCAACCTGGCCGACCTGAAGGCGGTGGAGGGGGTGAACGACGCGCTGGCGGAACGGATCTACGCGTTTTTCAACGAAAAGGCGTGATCCTTTTGGCGCGCCTTTGGCCACAATCCAATTGGCGCGCCTTCGGCCACAATCCAATTGGCGCGCCTTTGGCGCGACAGGTTTCGCTGCGTGCGGGTGCACGCAGCAGTCGAGGGGCGCTGCCCCTCTTGGCCCCGGACGGGGTCCGGGACCAATTCACCCCGGGATATTTTTAGCCAGAAGAAAGCCCGGGTCCGCGTTGTGTTCAGGCTGAAAGGCCAGCGAGACGCGTACGGATCATGTCCGGGATCGGCGCCGGGCGGCCGTCGTCGCCCGTCAGGACCTGGGTGAAGAAGCCCTCGGCGCTGGCCGTGGTGTCGTCGTTGCGGAACAGTCCAACCTCGAACCGAACGGATGAGGACCCCAGATGGCCGACCCGCAGCCCGGCGGTGATCAGGTCCGGAAAGCCGGTTTCGGCGTGGTAGCGGCAGCCGGTTTCCACGGTCAGCAGGCGCATCGCCTCGGGGCCGCGGATCTGGATGCCACTGTCCAGCTGCCAGAGGCTGATCGCCGTGTCGAAGAACGACAGGTAGGTGGCGTTGTTCATGTGGCCGTATTCGTCGTTGTCCATCCAGCGGGTGGGCAGGGTGCGAAAGGCGCGGTAGTCGGCGCGTGTGCCGGGGGGTGGGCGGCTCATCTGGTCTGCTCCGGGGACAGGGGTACGGCGGTGTCCGGGATCATTGCGACCTCAGAACGCGGAAGGCGGCCGAGGCGCCCCAGCCTGCGGCGATGGCGATGACCAGCGACATCAGCCCGTAGACAAAGGGCTGTTCGCGCGACAGACCAAAGAGCCAGCGTTCCAGGCCGACCTTGCGCACATCGATGCTGGTCTCGTAGCTGGATACCACCTTGCCGCCGCGGGTCAGGAAGATGCGGGTGGGATAGGCGCCTTCGATCAGGTCGGCGGGCATCTCGATCGCGGTGTCGAACAGTGTCTGCTGGCGGAAAGTGACGGCGTTTTCCATCAGCTGGTAAGTGCCCTCGCGGGTGCGGATGCGGATCACCGCCTCGGTGAAACTTTGGGAATCGGGCACGTTCATCGGGGCGCCGACCGAGCGGATGGCGCGCGGGATCGAGATCCCGTGGCGCAGGTCCTCGGTGTCGGAGATCGTCTCTCCCCATGGCGCGGAGGTGGCGATGGCGTAGAAGCTGGGCGCGCTGTCGACTTCGACGGAATCATTGTTGACCCAGATGCCGTAGCGCCGGGCCTGGCGCCAGACGGTCAGCGGCTGTTTTGGCCCGGCGACCGCGACGATGACCTGCAGGGGTTCTTCGGAAATGGCGGACTCGCGCTTTACGGCACCGAAGATCAGGATGTTCGAGCCGTCGAAATCGGTCGAGATCTGCACCGTGTCCTGGCTGAGCCCCAGCACCACCTCTTCGGCCCGGGCGGGCAGCGCGAATAACAGGAGGCAGGCCAGCAACAGGCGCATCAGCCTTGCCCCGCTTCGGCGATGACATAGAGTTCCGAGGGCCGCAGCAGAAGGTCGAGCGCGATCTTGCCGCAGACCATGAGGACCAGCAACGCCAGCAGGATGCGCAGCTGTTCGGCCTTGAGCCGCATGCCGATGGTCGTGCCGACCTGCGCGCCGATCACCCCCCCCACCAGCAGCAGCACGGCCAGCATGACGTCCACCGTGTAGTTCGTGGTGGCGTGAAGCATCGTCGTGAAGGCGGTGACAAAGATGATCTGGAACAGCGAGGTGCCGATCACCACCTTGGTCGGCATGTTCAGCAGGTAGATCATCGCCGGAACCATGATAAAGCCCCCGCCGACCCCCATGATCGCCGAGAGCACGCCGACCGACATGCCGACAAGCGCCGGCGGCACCACCGAGATGTAGAGACCCGAGGTGCGGAACCGCATCTTGAACGGCAGCGCGTGGATCCAGTTGTGTTTCTTGCGGGGCGGCAGGGCGCCGCGCCGGGTCTTGCGCAGGGCGCTCAGGCTTTCGACGAACATCAGCGCGCCGATGATCCCCAGGAAGACCACGTAGCAGAGCCGCACCAGCAGGTCGACCTGGCCCAGGGACTTGAGCAGGTTGAAGATGTAGACGCCCAGCGCCGCACCGATCAGGCCGCCGACCAGCAGCACGGTGCCCATCCTCAGGTCTACCGTCTTGCGCCTGAGGTGGGCCAGCAGGCCGGACACCGAAGAGGCGACGATCTGGTTGGCGCCGGTGGCCACCGCCACCGCCGGGGGGACGCCGATGAAGAACAGCAGCGGGGTCAGGAGAAAACCGCCGCCAACGCCGAACATGCCCGACAGGATCCCCACCAGCCCGCCGAGGCCGAGGAGGAGGAAGATGTTCACGGAGACTTCGGCGATGGGAAGGTACACCTGCATGGTTCAAGCTAGACCCAAGCAGGATCGCTATGCAAGTGCAGCACGCGGACCTCTCGCGACAGTGTCGCGGGGTATCGTGGCGGTGCGGCTCAGCGTTCCTTGACGTAGGGCTCGCCACCGGCGCGCGGCGGGATCGCCTTGCCCACGAAACCGGCCAGGATGACCACGGTCAGGATGTAGGGCAGCGCGTCCATCACCTGCACCGGCACCACGAAGACTCCAAGGTCGATGTTCTGGAACCGCAGCGCCACCGCCTGCAGGAAGCCGAACAGCAGGCAGGCGCCCAGCGCGTACCAGGGCCGCCACTTGGCAAAGATCAGCGCCGCCAGCGCGATGTAGCCACGGCCTGCGGTCATCTCCTTGCCGAAGAAGGGTTGCAGGCCGGTCGCCATGTAGGCTCCGGCGATGCCGCAGAGCACGCCGCAGATCGCCACGGCGGCAAAGCGGAGCCGCACGACCGAGATGCCGGCGGTGTCGACCGCCTCTGGCGCCTCGCCCACGGCGCGCAGGCGCAGGCCAAAGCGGGTGCGGAACAGCACCCACCAGCTGAGCGGCACCATCAGCAGCGCCACGTAGACCAGCGGCGCGTGCCCCGAGATCAGGTTGGCGTAGATCGGGCCGATCACCGGCACCGGCTCCAGCGTATCGGCCAAGGGCAGGTGGACGTCGTGAAAGCGCGCGTTGCCCTCCAGCGTGGGTGTCTTGCCGCCCTGGCTGAACCAGTCCTGCGCGATCAGCACGGTGATACCGGAGGCGAGAAAGTTCAGCGCCACGCCCGAGATCAGCTGGTTGCCGCGAAAGGTGATCGAGGCCAGGCCGTGGATCGCCGACAGCACCAGCGAAGCGGCGATGCCCGCCAGCAGGCCCACCCAGACGTTGCCGCTGTAATAGGCCATGGCGGCCGAAAAGAAGGCGGCGATCAGCATCTTGCCTTCCAGCCCGATATCGAAGATTCCCGCGCGTTCCGAGAACAGGCCCGCGAGGCAGGCCAGCAGCAGCGGGGTCGAGAGGCGGATCGTCGATTCGAGAACCTGGATGAGGGTGGCGAGATCCATCTCAGCTCTCCTTCCGGCGCAGCGCGAGGAACAGTTTCTCCAGCGGCATGCGCACCATGTTGTCCAGCGCCCCGGTGAACAGGATCACCAGCGCCTGGATCACGGTCACCAGTTCGCGAGGGATGCTGGCCCAGAACGCCAGCTCGGCCCCGCCCTGGTAGAGAAAGCCGAACAGCAGCGCCGCAAGGCAGACACCCACCGGGTGGGACCGGCCCATCAGCGCCACCGCGATGCCGATGAAACCGGCCCCTTCGGAGGCGTTCAGCACCAGGCGCTCGGCCTCGCCCATCGTCGTGTTCAGCGCCATCATGCCCGCGAGGCCGCCCGAGATCAGCATCGACACGACGGTGATCTTGACCGGCGAAATGCCTGCGTAGCGCGCGGCGGTCTCGGAATGGCCAAAGGCACGGATCTCGTATCCCAGCCGAGTTCGCCAGATCAGCAGCCAGACTGCCACGCAAGCCAGCAGCGCGAGAAAGAAGGTGACGTTCGCGGGCGAGCCGCGGAACAGGATCGTCTCGGAGGTCGAGAACATCTGCTGGAAGCTGGGCAGGTGCGTCGCCTCGGGGAACCGGCCGGTGGCCGGCTCCATCGCGCCCTTGGGCCGCAGCAGGTGCACCAGCACGTAGTTCAGCAGCGCCGCGGCGATAAAGTTGAACATGATCGTGGTGATCACGATGTGGCTGCCGCGCTTGGCCTGAAGCCAGGCCGGGATCAGCGCCCAGGCCGCGCCGAACAGCCCGGAGATGACGGTGACGCCCAGCAGTGCCACGGTCCAGTGCGGCCAGGGGATGAAAAGGCAGGCCAGCGCGACACCCAGGCCGCCCATCAGTGCCTGGCCTTCGCCGCCGATGTTGAACATGCGGGCATGGAAGGCGACCGAAACGGCGAGGCCGGTGAACATGAAGTTGGTGGCGTAGTAGAGCGTGTAGCCCCAGCCCGAGGATTTCATCAGCGCGCCGTTGACCATCATCTGGAAGGCGGTGATCGGGTTTTCGCCGATGGCGAGGATCACCAGCGCCGACAGGAACGCGGCGATCACGATCGAGAACAGCGGGACGAGGACCGCATCGGCCCAGGCGGGCATCTTATCCATGGCGGGCTCCGGTCAATGCTTGTCCGGCGGCAGGGCGCGCGGCACGGCCGGATGGCTCCGGCGGGAGAATCTCGGCCAGGAAGAAGCCGGGGTCGGCGTGCAGAAGGTCAGCCACGTTTCATCGCCTCCCGCCGGGCCTTTTTCGCGGCGAGTTGTTCGTCGATCGCCGCGATCATCGGCTTGTCCGGCATCTCGGTCACCCCGGCCATGAGCAGGCCCAGCTCGGTCTGGTTGGTTTCGGACGGCAGGCGTTCGCCCATCACCTGGCCGTCGAACATCACCGCGATGCGGTCGGACATCGACAGGATCTCGTCCAGTTCGACCGAGACCAGAAGGATCGCCTTGCCGGCGTCGCGCAGGTTGATGATCTGCTGGTGGATGAACTCGATGGCGCCGATGTCGACGCCGCGGGTGGGCTGGCCCACCAGCAGGATGTCGGGATCGCTCTCGATCTCGCGGGCCAGCACGATCTTCTGCTGGTTGCCGCCGGAAAAGTTGCGCGCGGCGAGGTTCGGGTTCGGCGGGCGCACGTCGAAATGGGCGATCTTGGCCTCGGCGTCCTTGTGGATGGCCTCGTTGTCCATCAGCCAGCGGTTCTTTTGATACTTCGGCTCGTTGTGATAGCCGAAGACGATGTTCTCCCAGGCGGTAAAGGGCATGATCAGCCCCTCGTGCTGGCGGTCCTCGGGGACATGGGCGATGCCGCGGCGGCGGCGGGACTGGCCGTCGGAATGTTTGCCGGTGAGGTCGATCTCCTCGCCGTTGACGCGGATCGTGCCGGTGGCGGCGGTGATTCCGCCCAGCACCTCCAGCAGTTCGGACTGGCCGTTGCCCGAAACCCCGGCGATGCCCAGGATCTCGCCGGCGCGGACATGCAGCGAGATGCCCTTGAGCCGCTCGACGCCGTGTTCGTCGACGTGGCGCAGGTTCTCGATCTCCAGCACCATCTTGCCGGGGGTGGCGGGTTTCTTGTCGACGCGCAGCAGGACCTTGCGGCCGACCATCAGCTCGGCCAGCTGCTCGGGCGAGGTCTCCGAGGTCTTGACCGTCGCCGTCATCTCGCCGCGCCGCATCACGCTGACGGTGTCGGTGATCTCCATGATCTCGCGCAGCTTGTGGGTGATCAGGATGATCGTCTTGCCCTCGCGCTTGAGGCCCTCGAGGATGCGGAACAGGTGGTCTGCCTCGGCCGGGGTCAGCACGCCGGTGGGCTCGTCCAGGATCAGGATCTGCGCCTCGCGGTAGAGCGCCTTGAGGATCTCGACCCGCTGCTGGTGCCCGACCGAGAGATCCTCGATCAGCGCGTCGGGATCGACGTTCAGCGCGTAGTCCTCGGCCAGCTTCTTGAGCACGCCGCGGGCCTTGGCCAGCGAGGGATTCAGCAGCGGGCCGTCCTCGACGCCGAGGATGACGTTTTCCAGCACGGTGAAGTTCTGCACCAGCTTGAAGTGCTGAAAGACCATGCCGATGCCGGCGGCGATGGCGGCCTGGCTGTCGGGGATCTGGGTGCGCTGGCCGTTGATGAAGATCTCGCCCGCGTCAGCCTTGTAAAAGCCGTAGAGGATCGACATCAGGGTCGACTTGCCCGCGCCGTTCTCGCCGATGATGCCATGGATCGTGCCGGGCATCACGCGGATCGCGATGTCCTTGTTGGCCTGCACGGGGCCGAAGGACTTGGAGATGCCCTTGAGTTCGATGGCGGGGGTGTCGGTCATGGCTTGGCCTTGTGACAGGGATGCCTGTCCGCCCGGACAGGGGCGGCCTTGCGGGGCAGGCGCGCGGCCTGTGAAGCAGGGGAAGCGGGCCGGAGCGCATGGCCCCGGCCCGATCGGGGATCAGAAGTCCAGCGCCGGGCAGCTGTCGTTGGTGTAGTAGGCGGTGACTTCGAGCGTGCCGTCGATGATGTCCTGGCGCGCCTTGTCCACGGCGGTCTTCATCTCGTCGGACACAAGCGCGGCGTTGTTGTCGTCCAGCGCATAGCCCACGCCGTCCTCGGCCAGGCCCAGCGTCATGAACTTGCCGGTCTCGAGGTCGGCGCCCGCGGTCATCGCCTCGTAGACGGCGACGTCGACGCGCTTGAGCATCGAGGTCAGCACCGATCCCGGGTGCAGGTAGTTCTGGTTGCTGTCGACGCCGATCGACAGAATGCCCTCGTCGGCGGCGGTCTGCAGCACGCCAAGGCCGGTGCCGCCGGCGGCGGCGTAGATGATGTCTGCGCCCTGGCTGATCTGCGCCTTGGCCAGTTCGGCGCCCTTCACCGGGTCGTTCCAGGCGGCGGGGGTGGTGCCGGTCATGTTGGCGATGATCTTGATGTCCGGGTTCACCGCCTTGGCGCCCTGCGCGTAGCCGCAGGCAAAGTGGCGGATCAGCGGAATGTCCATGCCGCCGACAAAGCCGACGGTGCCGCTTTCGGACTTCATCGCAGCCATCATGCCGACGAGGTAGGAGCCCTGGTGTTCCTGGAAGTTGATCAGCAGGACGTTCGGCGGCACTTCGGGCAGCCAGCCGTCGACGTTGACGAACTTGGTGTCCGGGTAGTCGCCGGCCACGGCGGCGATCGGCTCGGCATAGGAAAAGCCGGTGGTGATCACCGGGTTGAAGCCGGCCTCGGCAAAGCGGCGCAGCGCCTGTTCGCGCTGGGCTTCGGACTGGATCTCGATGTCGCGGTATTCGCCGCCGGATTCGGCCTTGTACCGCTCGGCGCCGTTGTAGGCGGCTTCGTTGAAGGATTTGTCGAACTTGCCGCCGAGGTCGTAGATCAGCGCCGGGTCGGCCAGCGCGGCGCCGGCGGTCAGCGCCAGCGCGGCGACGGTGCCGAGGGTCTTGGCAAAGAAGGTCATGGAGGGCTCCCTGGTGTGACGGGCGGATAAGCCGCCCGTTCCGTTTGTGATGGGCCAATCAAAGCCGCAGGGCGCGGGAGGGGTCAACCGGTTTTTACCAAGCGGTCCCGCGTGGTGGCCTGACGTCAGGGCAGAGTCCGGGTCATGATCACGGCGTCGTCGCGGGTGCCGTCCGGGCGGGTGTAGTAACCGCGCCGTCTGCCCGCCTCGGCGTAGCCCCGGTCTGCGTAGAAGGCGCGGGCAGGCGCGTTCGTGGCGGCGACTTCGAGAAAGCAGGCAGTGGCGCCTCGGGCGGTCGCTTCGGCGTGGAAAATGGCCAGGGCGCGGGTTCCTTCCCCCTGCCGCTGGACCTCCGGGTCGGCGGCCAGCGCGAGGATCTCGGCCTCGCCGGCGACCACGGTGCCGAGCACGAAGGCATGCCCGGTTGCCGCCAGCAGGGTGTGCGGTCCGGCCAGTGTCTCGGCGAATTGCGCGGCGCTCCAGGGGCGCATGTGGGTATAGGCGCGGGCGGCCAGCGCTGCGAGGGTCTCAGGCGTCATCGAGGATGTGCGGCGGCGCATCGCGCGACGGCGCGGCGTCGGCGGGCTTGAGGTACAGCGGCGCCGGGCGGAGCGGTGCGTCGCGCCATCGCAGCGCGGCGATTCGGGCAATGGCCTCGGCCGGGGCGTGGCGCGGCGGGGCGCTGTTGGCGCTGAGGCGGGCAGCGACGGCCGTGGGGGCGGAGCCGGTGCAGGTCAGTCCGGGGACGGCCCAGTTGGCCGGAAGGTCGGCCAGGGCGACCAGCTGCGCGGGAATCTCCGGGAACCGGCCGAAGGACTGCACGTAGGCCTGGTCGCGCGGGGCCGCGATGCAGGCGAGGACGGGACCGGGCGTGTCGAACGCGGCGGCCTCCAGCAGGCTCACGCCGACCGCCGGGATGCCCAGCGACAGCGCAAGACCGCGCGCTGCTGCGACCGAGAGCCGGACACCGGTGAAATTGCCCGGCCCGGTGCCGACGCCGATGGCCGCCAGGTCGTCCCAGCTCGTGCCGCTCGAGGCCAGAAGCTCCTCGATCAGGGGAAACAGCCGCTCGGCCTGGCCGCGGGCCATGGGCTCCTGCGCGGCGGCGCGGATGACCTGCCCGTCAAGCAGCGCCACGGCGACATGGGCGGAAGAGGTGTCGAAGCCGAGAATCATGTCGGTGCTTATCGCCGCGCGCGTCAGTGGATGCAAACCCGGGCGGGGCAGGGCAAAGCCGCTTCGAAGCGGCTTTGAGAAAGCGCCTTGCAAGGCGCTTTGCAAACGCGCTTGCAAGCGCGTTGAGAAAGGCTTTTCGAAAAGCCTTTCCGGCTCAGACCGCGACGGGGCGCACCTCGGTCACTTCGGGGATGTAGTGGCGCAGCAGGTTCTCGATGCCCATCTTCAGCGTCAGCGTGGACGACGGGCAGCCGGCGCAGGCGCCCTGCATGTGCAGGTAGACCACGCCACGGTCAAAGCCGTGGAAGGTGATGTCGCCGCCGTCCTGCGCCACGGCGGGGCGCACCCGGCTGTCCAGCAGTTCCTTGATCTGGCCGACGATCTCGGAGTCCGCGCCATCATGCGCGGCATGGCCCCCGGTCTGCACCGCCCCATCCGCCATCACGGGCTGACCGGACTGGAAATGCTCCATGATCGCGCCCAGGATTGCAGGCTTCAGGTGGTCCCAGTCGGCGCTGTCGCCCTTGGTGACGGTGACGAAGTCGTTGCCGAAGAACACGCCGGTGACGCCCTCGACCGCAAACAGCCGCTGGGCCAGCGGCGAACCGCCCGCGGCATCGGCATTCGGGAAATCCGCGGTGCCCATGTCCAGCACGGTCTGGCCGGGCAGGAACTTCAGCGTCGCGGGGTTGGGCGTGGATTCTGTCTGAATGAACATCTTGGATCACCCTTTTCTGGCGTACCCCTCTATATGCGCGCCGGGGGGCGGGGCGTCAAGGATTGGAACGATTCTAAACTCGGGTCAGTGCGGCGTGGCGGGGGGCAGGAACGCGTCGATGCGGGCCAGGATGTCCTGCTGGACCTCATCACGTGGCCGCAGGCCGCGATCCGAACAGATGTTGTCGTCTCCGGCAAGGCCGATCACGGCAACACCCAGCCAGCTGCATCGCGGCAGGGCGCTGAAATGCGCCGCCCCGGGCACCGCGACATGGCGCGCCTGCGGCATCCGCGCGGCGATGCCGTCGGCGCGCATCGCCTCGGGGATGGTGTCGGGCTCACCCAGGTTGACGACCTGCACGGGCAGGGCCATGGCGGCGAGGCTGTCTTCGGTGGCGGCCTGCGGCAGCGCCGGGTCGATGGCGATGACCCGGGTGACGCGGGGATCGGACAGGTCGGCCTCGTACCGGGTGGCGTCGATGGTCGTGAAATCGACGCCGCTCGCCTGCATCCAGCCGCAATCCACCTTGCCGGCATTCCGGTCGCAATAGGCGATGAACGCCGCCTTGGACACGCGCAGGCCGCCCGCGGCCAGCGCCGTGTGCCCGCCCAGCGAAAAGCCCGCCGCAGTGACGCCACCCGCGACCGCGAACCCCGGCAGCCCGCCCGAATCGATCCAGTCGAGCAGGGCGGTCAGGTCTGCGGTGCGTTCCCACACCATCACCGTCCGGGCGGGCAGGCTGTCGCGCGACGTGGTCCCGGGATGGTTGGCCGCGATCACCAGGTAGCCGCGATTGGCGAGGTGCGCCGCCAGCCAACCCAGCTGCACCGCGTTGCCGCCCGATCCGTGCGACAGCACCACGACCGGCGCCTGGCCGGGCAAAGGGGCGTCCGGACGCACGTGATGGCCGTAGAACAGGGCGTTCTGGCCGATCAACTGAGGCGTGCCCTGCGTCGCGGGATACCAGACGTGCACGGACAGCGGCACGTCGCGGTGTGCGACCTCCAGCTGTGCCTGCCGATAGCCGGGAACCGTGGCCGGCGGATCGAAGGGCCGGGTGGCGGCGGCAAGGGCCAGGCCAAAGGCGGTCGCCGCAAGACCGGCCAGCACCGCGAGGGCAAGGAGAAGACGTTTCATGGCGCGAAAAACCTGACGCAGTTTTGCGTCACGCGTTTCACATCTAGGTGATGGCTTCAAGCCGCTCCTTGGACATGTCGCCGGGCACGATGGTCAGCGGGATCGGCAGCGATCCGGCCGAGCGCGACATCTGGCTGACCAGCGGTCCGGGCCCCTTCTTGTCCGGGGCGGCGCCCAGCACCAGGATGCCGATGTCCGGGTCGTCGCGCACCTGGGCGAGGATCTCGGTCACCGCGTCGCCCTCGCGGATGACCAGTTCCGGGTCGACGCCCTGCTTGTCGCGCATCCACTTGGCGAAGACCTCGAAATGCGCGTGGATGCGTTCGCGGGCCTCTTCGCGCATGATGTCGCCGACGCCGATCCAGTGGTTGAACTCGTCCGGCGGAATGACCGAGAGGATGGCGACACCGCCGCCCGTCTTGGCGGCGCGCATGGCGGCAAAGCGCATGGCGTTCAGGCATTCGCGGCTGTCATCGAGCACGACAAGGAACTTGCGCATGGGGGTCTTTCTCCTGACCGAATATCATGGCGAAGCGTCCCGCGGCTGTCCAGCCTTGTCACGGCCGCGCGGGTGGCGCAACGTGGCGGTCAGGACCGGGCAAACCAGGCACGAGATCGCTGGATGCGGAAGGCGAGGGGCGTCCGCCGCGCGCCAGCAGGCGGCGCTTGGCTCAGTGACCGCTCAGCGCCCAGTCCCAGTACATCTTGCGCACGCGCTTGGTCACATGCCCCACCTGGTAGCTGGTGTCCTCGAAGCCGGTCACCGGGGTGACCTTGTTCATGTTGCCGGACATGAAGACCTCGTCCGCGCTGTTGAAATCCTCGAAGCTCAGCACCGTCTCGATGACCTCCATGCCGTCGGCGCGCATGTTGGCGATGTGGCGGGCGCGGGTGATGCCGGCCAGGAAGGTGCCGTTGGGGATCGGAGTGAACACGACGCCGTCGCGCACCATGAAGATGTTGGCGGTGGCGGTTTCGGCCACGTTGCCCATGGCGTCGGCCACCAGCGCGTTGGAAAAGCCGCGCTTGCGCACCTCGGTCAGCATCCGGGCGTTGTTGGGGTAGAGGCAGCCGGCCTTGGCGTTGACCACCGCGTCCTCCAGCACCGGGCGGCGGAACCGGGTGCGGCCCAGCGTGGCGGTCGCGGTTTCCGGGGCCATGGGGATCTCTTCGAGGCAGAGCGCAAAGCCGGTGGTCTCGGCCTGCGGGACGATGGCGGTCACGTCGCCGTCGATGCCCCAGTACATCGGCCGGATGTAGACGGCGGTGCCGGGGGCGTAGGCCTTCAGCCCTTCGCGCACCAGGTCGACCATGTCCTCGGCCGTGACGGTCGGCGTCACCATCAGCGCCTCGGCCGAACGGTTGACCCGGGCGCAGTGTGCTTCGAGGTCGGGCGCCACGCCCTGCACGTACCGCGCACCGTCAAAGACCGACGACCCCAGCCAGGCGCCATGGTCGGCGGCGCGCATGATCATCACGTCGCCGTCGTGCCAGCTGCCGTTGAAAAAGGTACGGATGTTCTTGCCGGTCGCCATCTCTCTGCTTCCTCCCGAGTGCCCGCGCGCAGGCTAGGCGGCAGGGCGGGCGAGGTCCAGAGGGATATGGCCCCCGGGCGCGGCCGTGATCCAAAGGCGACTACGGTCGCCTTTGGTCGCGCAGGGCCCCGGCGGAGGCCGCCCAGGGCATGGTGAGGTGCAACCGCCGCGCTTCGGAAACCTCCGGGCCGCAAAAATGCCGCTGAAGGTCGGGATTGAAACGCGCCTGCCGCGCGGGACATGATTAAACCGAGGCAGATAACGGGAGGCACGCATGTCCGACACGATCCGATTCACGCTGGATGGCCAGGAGGTCGAGGCGGAGAAGGGGATGACGATCTGGGAGGTCGCCAACGGGCGCGGCCTGAAGATCCCGCATCTGTGCCACAAGCCTGCGCCGGGCTACCGCCCCGACGGCAACTGCCGCGCCTGCATGGTCGAGATCGAGGGCGAGCGCACGCTGGCCGCCTCCTGCATCCGCGAACCCAGCGACGGGATGGTGGTCAAGACCGCCACCGCCCGTGCCCAGACCGCGCGCAAGCTGGTGATGGAACTGCTGCTGGCCGACCAGCCCGAACGCAACGCGGCGCACGACAAGTCCTCCCACCTGTGGGACATGGCCGAGGCCACCGGCGTTTCGGAATCGCGCTTTCCGACGCTTGAGGCCGAGCGGATCCCGCTGCTGGACGACAGCCACATCGCGATGAAGGTCAACTTGGATGCCTGCATCCAGTGCGGGCTGTGCGTGCGCGCCTGCCGCGAGGTGCAGGTCAACGACGTCATCGGCATGGCCGGGCGCGGGCATGACGCCTACCCGGTCTTCGACCTCGCCGACCCGATGGGCGCGTCGACCTGCGTGGCCTGCGGCGAATGCGTCCAGGCCTGCCCCACCGGCGCGCTGATGCCCGCCACCGTGGTGGACGAGAACCAGGTCGGCGACCGCGCCGATTTCGACAAGGCGGTGCAGTCGGTCTGCCCGTTCTGCGGCGTCGGCTGCCAGGTCTCGATCAAGATCAAGGATGGCAAGGTCAAATATGTCGAGGGCGTGAACGGCCCCGCGAACGAAGGGCGGCTCTGCGTCAAGGGCCGCTTTGGCTATGACTACATCCACCACCCCCACCGCCTGACCAAGCCGCTGATCCGCCGCAAGGACGCGCCGGAAAAGGGTCTGAACGTCGATCCGAACAACCCGCTGACCCATTTCCGCGAGGCGACCTGGGCCGAGGCGATGGACGCCGCGGCGCACGGGCTGGCGGACCTGCGGTCCTACTACGGCGGCGCTTCGGTCGCGGGCTTCGGCAGCGCCAAGTGCACCAACGAAGAGGCCTACCTGTTCCAGAAGTTCATCCGCCAGGGTTTTGGCCACAACAACGTGGACCACTGCACGCGGCTGTGCCACGCCTCCTCGGTGGCGGCGCTGATGGAGAACGTCGGGAGCGGCGCGGTGACCGCGACCTTCAACGAGATCGAGAACGCCGACGTGGCGATCGTGATCGGCGCCAACCCGACCGAAAACCACCCCGTCGCCGCGACCTTCTTCAAGCAGTTCACCAAGCGCGGCGGCCAGTTGATCATCATGGACCCGCGCGGCACTGCGATGAAGCGGCACGCAGCGCACATGCTGCAATTCCGCCCGGGCACCGACGTGGCCCTGCTGAACGCGATCATGAACGTGATCGTCGAGGAAAAGCTGTACGACCGGCAATACATCGAGGGCTTTACCGAAGGTTTCTTCGAGTTCCGCGACCATATCCGCGCCTTCACCCCCGAGCGCATGTCCGAGCTCTGTGGCATAGATGCCGAGACCATCCGCACCGTGGCGCGCACCTATGCGCGGGCCGAGCGGGCGATGATCTTCTGGGGCATGGGCATCAGCCAGCACATCCACGGCACCGACAATTCGCGCTGCCTGATCAGCCTCGCGCTGCTCTGCGGCCATGTCGGGCGGCCGGGCACCGGCCTGCACCCGTTGCGCGGGCAGAACAACGTTCAGGGGGCGTCCGACGCCGGTCTGATCCCGCAGGTGCTGCCGGATTACCAGTCGGTGACCGACCCGGAGGTGCGCGCGCTGTTCAAGCACATCTGGCGCGGCACCGAGATCCAGGCCACGCCCGGCCTGACCGTGGTCGAGATCATGGACCGCGTGTACCGCGGCGAGATCAAGGGCATGTACATCCTGGGCGAGAACCCGGCGATGTCCGACCCGGACGTCGAACACGCCCGCAAGGCGCTGGCGCAATTGGATCACCTGGTGGTGCAGGACATCTTCCTGACCGAGACGGCGAACTATGCCGACGTGATCCTGCCCGCTTCGGCCCTGCCCGAGAAAACCGGCACGGTGACCAACACCAACCGGCAGGTGCAGATGGCGCGCAAGGCGATCGAGCCGCCGGGCGAGGCACGCGAGGACTGGGAGATCATCGTCGACCTGGCCCGGCGCATCGGGCTGGACTGGGATTACGACGACCCGCGCGAGATCTTCGACGAGATGAAGATGTCGATGCGCTCGCTGCACCACATCACCTGGAAACGGCTGGCGACCGAACATGCCGTGACCTATCCCTGCAACGGGCCCGACGATCCGGGACAGGCGGTGGTCTTTGGCGACGGCTTTCCGCGCCGCGCGGGGCGGGCCAAGTTCACCCCTGCGCGGGTGACGCCGCCGGCCGAGGTCCCGGACGAGCGTTTCCCGATGATCCTGACCACGGGGCGGCAGCTGGAGCACTGGCACACCGGGTCGATGACGCGGCGGGCGACGGTGCTGGACGCGGTGGAACCGGAGGCCAACTGCTCGCTGCACCCCGCGACTCTGCGCAAGCTGGGGGTGGAGCCAGGGGGCCTCGTGCGGCTGACGACGCGGCGCGGCTCGATCCAGGTGATGGCGCGGGCGGACCGGGCGGTGGCCGAGGACATGGTGTTTCTGCCATTCGCCTATGTCGAGGCGGCGGCCAACATCCTGACCAACCCGGCGCTGGACCCCTTTGGCAAGATCCCCGAGTTCAAGTATTCCGCGGTGCGGGTCGAGAAGGTGGACGCAGGGCAGGTGGCGGCGGAGTGATCTAGATGTGCGCGCCTTGCGGCGCGCGCAGGCTGTCTCGGCGCCGGCCTGCGGCCTCTGCCTCGGGCCGCCTGTGCGGATCAGGTCGCCCTGCGCCGGCGCGGGGGATATGTGGCAAGGCCTGGGCGAGGGGCCAGCCCCTCGCGCGCCGCGGGATATATGAGACCGAAGATGGAGGGGGCGATGCTTCCTGTCGATGGAGCGCGGTTCTTGTCGGACCTGCATACCCTGCGCGGCTTTGGCGCATCGGGCGTCGGCAAGGGCGTGGTGCGCCCGGCCTATTCCGACGCGGATATCGCGGCGCGCGACTGGCTGGCCGGGCGGATGCGCGCGGCAGGGCTTGAGCCGGTGTTCGATCCGATGGGCTCGCTCTTCGGCCTTGCCGAGGGGCGTTCGCTGCTGGTGGGGTCGCATTCCGACAGCCAGCCCGAGGGCGGCTGGCTGGACGGGGCGCTGGGCGTGATCGCGGGGCTTGAGATCGCCCGGGCGGCGCGCGAGGCCGGCGGGCCGCCGGTGTCCTGCGTGTCCTTCCAGGACGAGGAGGGGCGCTTTGGCGTGACCACGGGCAGCGCGGCCTGGTCCGGGGCGCTGCCGCGCGCGCAGGTCGACGGGCTGACCGATCCGGCGGGCGTGACCCTGGCGCAGGCGCGCGGGGCGATGGGGGACAGGCTGGGCGATTGGGTTGATCCGGCGCGCTTTGCCGGCTTCCTGGAGATGCACATCGAGCAGGGGCCGGTGCTGGACGGCACGGGCGAGGCGGTCGGCGTGGTCGAGGCCATCGTCGGCATCCGCGACATGGTGATCACCTACGAGGGCCAGCAGAACCACGCCGGGACGACGCCGATGGCGCTGCGCAAGGACGCCTTCCAGGGGCTCTCGGCCTTCAACACCCTGCTGAACGACCGGCTGCGCAATATCGTGACCCCGGCAACGGTCTGGACCATCGGCCATGTCAGCCTGCACCCCAACGCGCATTCCATCGTGCCGGGGCGGGTGTCGTTCTCCATGCAATGGCGCGACGGCGAGGTCGACCGGCTGGACCGCATGGAGGCGGTGATCCGCGAGACCGCGCAGGAGGTCGCCGCCGCGCGCGGCATGACGGTGGGCTTTGGGCCGATGCTGGGGATCGCGCCCGTGGCGATGGACGCGGGCCTGCGCGCCGCGCTGCGGGAGGCGGCCGAGGCGGAAGCGCCGGGCAACTGGCGCGAGATGCCCTCGGGCGCGCTGCACGACGCGTCGAACATGGCGCGGCTGATGCCGTCGGCCATGCTGTTCGTCCCGTCCATCGGCGGGATCAGCCACGACTTTGCGGAGGACATGGCCGAGGCGGATCTTGTGACCGGGCTGAAGGTGCTGGCAGGCGCGGTGGCGCGTCTGGCGGGCTGAGGGCCTGCGGCGAACACGGTTTCGCGAGGATCCATCGTGGGCTAGGCTGGCGCAAAGGAGTGACCGCCATGGACCCTGTCTCGATCGCCTTCTACGCCTCTGTCTGTGGTCTGCTCGGGCTGGCCGGGCCGAAACTGGGGGCCGCGCCGATCCGGCTGGGGATCGGGGCGGTGGTTGGCGTGCTGGCCGTCTCCGTGCTGCCCTGGGTGCAGCAGATGCTGGGCACGGCCGGCTATACCTTTTCCGGGCCCTAGGCGGGGCGCGCCTGCATCGGGCGGCGTGGATCAGGCGCCCGGTGTCAAATGTCGCATCCAAGACGCATGTTTCAATCCTATCTCTGTCGCAAGACTGACAGAGGTTGGAAAATGAAAGAGAGACAGGACTTTACCCAAATGGACACCGCGCCTCAGCGTGACGTGGCGCTGGACGTTCATCACGCGCCGACCGATGTGCATGACCGCATCGCGCTGCGCATCGTCAAGATCATGCGGGTCTTTGCCGACCGTTTTTTCGCCAAGCGCTATGGCCATCGCGCCGTGGTGCTGGAAACCGTTGCGGCGGTGCCCGGCATGGTGGGCGGGCTGTTGCAGCACCTCCGCGCGGTGCGGCACATCCGCGACGACCAGGGCTGGATCCGCGAGCTGCTGGACGAGGCCGAAAACGAGCGCATGCACCTGATGACCTTCATCCACATCGCCCAGCCGACGCGGCTGGAGCGGGGGCTGATCATGGTGGCGCAGGCGGTCTTCTACAACGTGTTCTTCTTCACCTACCTGCTGGCGCCGCGTACCGCGCACCGGATCGTCGGCTATCTCGAGGAAGAGGCGGTGATCAGCTACACCCAGTACCTGGCCGAAATCGACGCCGGGCGGATCGAGAACGTGCCTGCGCCGAAGATCGCGCTGGATTACTGGAACCTGCCACGGTATGCGCGGCTGCGCGACGTGGTGATCCAGGTGCGCGCCGACGAGGCGCATCACCGCGACACCAACCACGGCTTTGCCGACCTGATCCGGGACGGGCAGCACCTTTAGGCAGGGCCATCCTCCGGCTTGACGCTGGCGGTGCCGCCAGGCACCGTCCGCGCCGGAGGACCCCCGCTTGGCCAACGCCGTCTTCATCCAGAACCCGGACTCGATCTACCGCGACCGCCCCGGAGAGGCCTACAACTTTCCGGCGCAGTACCTTGGCATGGTCGAGGAGACGCTGGGCGACTGGGTGGTGTTCTACGAAGGCAAAAAGGGCCGGTTCGGCTATGTCGCGGTGCAACGGGTCGCGGCCATCACCGGGGACCCGGAGCGGGACGGATGGTACTTTGCCCACCTGGACCGGGCGTCGCTGTTGCAGTTCGAAAGCCTTGTGGCGCGCGTCGATACCGCCGGGCGGGTCTACGAGGAACGGCTGGGCGGGCCGGACGGGAGGCCGTTTTCCGGCGGGCTGAACACCTCGGCGGTGCGGCGGCTGACCCCGCAGGAATTTGCCCGGATCGTGAATGCTGGGCTCACCGAGATTGTGGATGAAGATGCGCTGCCCCGACAGGTGAAGCCGCAGTTCGACGACGAGCAAGTGCCGTTCCACCCGGCGCCGCTGGCGCGGGATCGAGTCCGGCTGCTGACGGAACGGCCCTATCGTGATGCGGCGTTCCAGAGGATGGTCAAGCGCGCCTATGGTGGCCGCTGTGCGATTTCGGGCCTGTCGCTGCGCAATGGCGGCGGCCGGGCCGAGGTGCAGGCGGCGCACATCCGGCCGGTCAGGGACAAGGGGCCGGACATCGTGCAGAACGGCCTGGCGCTGTCGGGGACGCTGCACTGGATGTTCGACCGGGGGCTGATCTCGGTAGCGGAGGACATGTCGATCCTCGTGTCACACAACAAGGTGCCCGGCGAAGTGGTGGGGCGGCTGATTCATCCACGCCAGCGCCTGCTACTGCCAAGAGACCGGCGCGACCAGCCGCATCCCGATTACCTGCGCTATCACCGCGAAAACGTGTTTGGCCGTGGGCCGCCGATGACCGGCTGACGCGCGCCGGGCGCCGGGGTGAACCCCGCCCTGCGCCCTCAGCTCCAGCGCACGTCGCCGAGAAAGATGTAGCCCGCGCCGTAGATCGTCTTGATCAGGCGCGGGTTCTTCGGGTCCTCGCGCAGCTTTGTCCGCAGCCGCGAGATGCGTACATCCATCGCCCGGTCAAAGCTCTCTCCCGCCGCCCCGCCCAGGGTTTCCTGCATGTGGGCGCGCGAAATCAGCCGCTTGGGGCTTTCGAGGAACAGCCGCAGCACCTCGCCCTCGGCGTGGCTGAAGGGGGTTTCCTGCCCGGTCTCGTCCTCCAGCGCGTAGCGGTCGAAATGCGCGGTCCAGCCGTTGAACCGCGCGGTGTCCGAGGGCGCGGCGCGTTTCGGGCCGCGCAGGCGGGCGCGGATGCGGGCGACGACCTCGGCGGGATCGAACGGTTTGATGATGTAGTCGTCGGCGCCCAGTTCCAGCCCGGTCACCCGGTCCTGCACCTGCGCGCGCCCCGAGATGATGATCACCGTCGCGCCCTGTTCCAGCGCCAGCCGGTGCACCAGCGACAGCCCGTCGCGGTCCGGCAAGCCGAGGTCGACCAGGCAGACATCCGGCGTGGCACGGCGCAGCGCGGCCTCGAATTCGGTGGCGCGGCCGAACGACAGGGTGCGAAACCCGGCCTCGGTCAGCGCTTCGGACAGCATCTCGCGGATGGCCGGTTCGTCGTCGAGAATGGTGACGAGGGGGCTGGTCATGGCGCGGGGGTAGCCGAATTGCTGTCCGCGGGAAAGGGGCCTATGGCGAGGAACCCGGCGAGGTCCTCGGCGCTGAACGGCTTGGGCAGGACGGGGGCCAGCGCCTGCGCCTCGCGGTGCAGCGGGTGGTCGGCGGGCAGCGAGGTCATGAAGCGCAACGGCGCCCCCGGCAGGCGGCGGGCCAGCGCCAGGCCGGGCGTGTCGCCCTCCAGCGAGATGTCCGACAGCACCAGCGCGATGTCCGGCAGGCCCTCGGCCAGGCTGACTGCCTCGTCGACCGAGGCGGCCTCGACCACCGCGTAGCCAAGATCGGTCAGCATGCCGCGAATGGTCTCGCGCAGGTCGGGGCTGTCCTCGGCCAGCAGGGCAAGGCCGGTGGCGACGGGCGCCCCGGCGCGGCGCAACGGCAGGCGCAGCGAGACGCGCGCGCCGTGGCCGGTGTTGGCCAGCCGGACCGACCCGCCGGCCAGCTTGGTCATGTCGTAGACCATGGCCAGCCCCAGGCCCGACCCTTCGCCGCCCTTGGTGGTGAAGAACGGCGCCAGCCCGTGTTCCAGCGCGGCGGGCGAAAAGCCGGGGCCGCTGTCCTCGACCGCGATCTGTAGCCAGGTGTCCTGGATTTCCTGCGCGGTGACGCTGATGCGGCCCTGCGCGCCGCAGGCATCGCGGGCGTTCAGGATCAGGTTCAGCAGCGCGTCCTGCAACAGGCCTGGATCAGCGAGGACGGTGCCCTGCGTCGCGACGGCGATCTCCAGCGCGATGCCCTCGGGCAGCGAGGGCGTGGCCAGCGTGCGCAATTCGTCGAGAAACGGCGCCAGCGCCAGCGGCACCGGCTGCCAGCCGCGCTGGCTGGTCATGTCGGCGATGCGGTCCAGCAGCCGGCCGCCGCGCCGCGCCGCCGAGAGCGTGGCGGCGATCAACGGCTCGGCCTCGGGTCCCAGGCCCATGCGCGCCAGTTTCGACTGCATCCCCAGGATGATGGTCAGCAGGTTCGAAAAGTCATGTGCCAGCCCCGAGGTCAGCTGCGCTGCGATCTCGCGCCGCCGGGTCTGTTGCAGCGCCGCGCGCACCTGGGTTTCCTCGGTCACGTCCATCGACAGGATGTAGACGCCGGGCTCCAGCGGGTCCGGGGTGAACACACCGCGAATGCGACGCGACGACATCTCGTCGGTGAATTCAAAGGTCGACTGGCGGCCCTGCTGGGCGGTCTCGAGGAAGGGGCGCACCTTGGCGTAGGCTTGCGGCCCCAGCGTCTGCGAGATGTGCAGCCCGAGGATCGAGGCCGGCCGCCCCGGCATCACGTCGCCCAGCCGGTTGTTGGAAAAGGTGTAGTGCCCGCCGGCATCGACGCGGGCGATGTGGGCGGGCATCATCTCGGTCGTGGTGCGGGTGCGGGCCTCCATCTCGGCCAGCTCGCGGCGCGCCTCTTCCAGCGCCTTGTTGGTGGCGGCAAGACGGCGGTTGGTGCGGGCCAGTTCCTCGGACCGTTTCAGCACCTCTTCGGACAGCAGTTCCGAGCGGGTGCGCAACAGCTGCTCCTGCGCGCGGGTCTGGGTGATGTCGGTGTAGACCGTGACCCAGCCGCCCCGCGGCAGCGGCGCGCCCTCGACGCTGATTGTGCGGCCGTTGGCGCGGGTGCGCTCCATGTAGTGCGGCTCGAAGGCGCGGGCGGTCTGCACCCGGTCGCGGATAAAGGTCTCGGGATCGTCCACCGGGCCATACTCGCCGCGTTCGACAAGGTGGCGGATGGTGTCCTCGAACCGCGCGCCGGGGGTGGTGAGATTGGCCGGCAGGTCGAACATCTGGGCAAAGGGCGCGTTGCAGACGGCCAGGCGCAGGTCGCTGTCGTAGATCGTCAGCGCCTGCTGGATCAGGTTCAGCCCGGCCTGGGTCAGGGCAAGGGGTGTCATCGACTGGCATTTTGCATGTGGGCGCCTCCTTGGGCGGGGACGGTAGCGCACTCCGTGTCGTCTGGGAAAGCCCGCCGCCGCACAGGTGCCGGCCCGGGCGCGCGCCCCGGGCGATCCCTTCGGCGCGCGTGGGCCTTGCGTCCAGCGCGACGAAGGGTGGCCGGTGATCCTTCCCGTGGAAGAAAACCCATGTCCGCCTGGCACCGGGCGCAGGGATTTGCCTTGTTAGAATTCGTAACAATTCGGAAAAGCTCAGGAAAAAGTTGACCCGGAGCCTGCCGCTTGTCCAAATGGGGTCAGAATCGCGCGACAAGCGGTCGGCCCGCCATGACGGGCGCAAGGGATGTCGGGGGACCGGCACGGGGAGGACGACACTTGGCACATATGGCTGAGGGCGCGGAGGGTCTGCGCTCGATCCCGGCACTTCTGCACCGCAACGCCACAAAGTTCGGCGATGCGCCCGCCTACCGTGAAAAGGAACTGGGGATCTGGCAGAGCTGGACCTGGGCGGAAACCGAACAGGAGATCGAGGCGCTGGCGCTGGGCCTGCTGAACCTCGGCGTGAACAACGGCGATTTCATCGCCATCATCGGCCGCAACCGGCCCAGCCTCTACTGGTCGATGGTCGCGGCGCAGAGCGTCGGCGCCGTGCCGGTGCCGCTGTACCAGGACGCGGTGGCCGAAGAGATGGAATACGTGCTGAGCCACTGCGGCGCGCGTTTCGCCATCGTCGCCGACCAGGAGCAGGCCGACAAGGTGATCGAGGTGCAGGACCGCCTGCACCAGTTCGAACACCTGATCTATGTCGATCCGCGCGGCCTGCGGAAATACGACCACAGCCAGATGCACCAATACAGCCACGTTCAGGACCAGGGTCGCGCCGCGCGCGAGGAATTCCTGCCCGAGCTGAAGCGGCGGCGCGAGGCGCTGGGCTATGACGACACCTGCGTGATGCTTTACACCTCGGGCACCACGGGCAAGCCCAAGGGCGTGGTGCTGTCGAACCGCAACATCATCGAAAGCGCCAAAGCCTCGTCGCAGTTCGACGACCTGCGGCGCTCGGATTCGGTACTGGCCTACCTGCCGATGGCCTGGGTGGGCGATTTCATCTTTTCGATCGGCCAGGCCTACTGGACCGGGTTCTGCGTGAACTGCCCCGAAGCACCCGCCACGATGTACGAAAACCTGCACGAGATCGGGCCGACCTATTTCTTTGCACCGCCGCGCTATTTCGAGGAGCGCATCACCGCGCTGCTGATCCGGATGGAGGACGCGGGCAAGCTGAAGAAGCGCATGTTCGACCACTTCATGGCCCATGCCCGCCGGGTCGGGCCCAGGATCCTGGACGGCAAGCCGGTCGGGCTGATGGACCGGCTGAAATACGCACTGGGGCAGGTGCTGGTCTACGGGCCGGTGCGCAACCGCGCCGGCATGAGCCGGGTGCGCGTGGCCTATACCGCCGGCGAGGCGATCGGGCCGGAGATCTTCGACTTCTGGCGCTCGCTGGGGATCAACCTCAAGCAGCTGTATGGCCAGACCGAGGCCTCGGTCTTCATCACCGTGCAGCCGGACGGCGAGGTGCGCTCGGACACCGTGGGGGTGCCCGCGCCGGGTGTCGAGATCCGCATCGCCGAGAGCGGCGAGGTCTTCTACCGCTCGCCCGGGACCTTTGTGGAGTATTACAAGAACCCCGAAAGCACCGCCTCGACCAAGGATGCCGAGGGCTGGGTGGCGACCGGGGATGCCGGCTTTATCGAGCCGGAGACCGGGCATCTGCGGATCATCGACCGGGCCAAGGACGTGGCCAAGATGTCGAATGGCGCGCTGTTCGCGCCCAAGTACGTCGAGAACAAGCTGAAGTTCTATCCCAACATCCTGGAGGCGGTGGTCTTTGGCGCCGGGCGCGACCGCTGCTGCGCCTTCATCAACATCGACCTGACGGCGGTGGGCAACTGGGCCGAGCGCAACAATATCGCCTATGCCTCCTATCAGGAGCTGGCCGGGCACCCCAGGGTGCTGGACATGGTGCAAAAGCACGTCGAGGAGGTGAACGAAAGCGTGGCGCAGGATTCGATGCTGTCGGCCTGCCAAGTCCACAGGTTCCTCATTCTTCACAAGGAGTTGGACGCCGACGACGGCGAGCTGACGCGGACCCGCAAGGTGCGACGCAAGATCATCGGCGAAAAGTTCGCCGACCTGGTGGAGGCGCTCTACGACGGGTCGGACAGCATCTACACCGAAACGGAAGTGACCTACGAGGACGGCCGCAAGGGCAAGATCAAGGCGACGCTGGAGATCCGCGACGCCAAGGTGGTCCCGGTGGCGCCCAAGGCGATGGCGGCGGAATGATGGTCGGACGCTCCCGCTGCGCGGATCGCCCCGCCCACCATCCCTTGGGCGTTGCGCTATTTTTCGTGGTACGTTTGTTGTACCAAGGTCTTCCACCAGAGTGGGGCAGACACCGGGTCAATACCGTTGAGAACGCACACAGCTTCAAATGCCGTAGAGCTTTTCTCACCTCGTCGAAGCGACTCACTAATAGCCCCGTGAACGAAAAGCGAAAGCTGTGTGTGTTCCATGCTCGAATCATCCTTTGGTGGTCGAGCCTCCCAAGTAGAAGCCGTCAAGTTGCCTGTGCGGCAAAAGGTGTTTGCGTGCGCTTTTGTGGTCGCCAACGGGGCCTCTACGTTGGACCGTCTTGGCTTCTTCAGAGGGCGAAAGCATGAAAGACACCGAGGGATACGTCACCGCGGACGGCCGCCAGATCGGCGGCGTGCTGATGGAGATGAAGAACATTACCCTTAAGTTCGGAGGGGTTACGGCGATCAACGACATCTCCTTTGACATCCGTGAGGGGGAGATCCGGGCGATCATCGGGCCGAACGGGGCGGGCAAGTCCTCGATGCTGAACATCATCTCGGGGTTCTACACGCCGACCGTGGGCGAGGTCTGGTACAAGGGGGCCAAGCGTCCGCCGATGAAGCCCTACGAGGTGGCGCGGATGGGCGTGGCGCGGACCTTCCAGAACATCGCGCTGTTCGAGGGGATGACCGTGCTGGACAACGTGATGACCGGCCGGCTGACGCACATGCATGCCAGCATCGCGGCGCAGGCGATCTGGTGGGGCAAGGCCCGCAACGAGGAGATGGCGAACCGCGAGGTCGTCGAGAAAGTCATTGATTTCCTTGAGATTCAAGCGATCCGCAAGACCCCGGTGGGCCGTCTGCCCTACGGTCTGAAAAAGCGGGTGGAGCTGGCGCGGGCGCTGGCGGCGGAGCCGTCGATCCTGCTGCTGGACGAGCCGATGGCCGGCATGAACGTCGAGGAAAAAGAGGACATGAGCCGCTTTATCCTGGACGTGAACGACGAGTTCGGCACCACGATCGCGCTGATCGAGCACGACATGGGCGTGGTCATGGACCTGTCCGACCGGGTGGTGGTGATGGACTACGGCAAGAAGATCGGGGACGGCACACCGGACGAGGTGCGCCGCAACCAGGACGTGATCGACGCCTACCTGGGGGTGCCGCACTGATGCGGGGCCTCTTGTACAAAAGGTACGTTTTGACCTGTGTTTTGGGTCAAAACGTACAACTCGGGATTTCGGCAGGGGAGTGCTGATTTGGACTTTCTGAACAACATCTTCATCAAGCCCTTCGTCGACATGATCGAGGCGCCGGATTTCCTGTTGCAGGTGCTGTGGGAGGGGCTGGTTTCGGGCATCCTCTATGCGTTGATCGCGCTGGGCTTCGTGCTGATCTTCCGCTCCAGCCGGATCTTCAACTTTGCCCAGGGCATCATGGTGGTGTTTGCCGCGCTGACGCTGGTGGGGCTGCATTCCTTCGGCATCCCCGCGTGGATCGCGGTGCTGCTGACGCTGGGCGTGATGTTCGTGCTGGCGGTTAGCATCGAGCGGGTGGTGCTGCGGCCGCTGGTCGGGCAGCCGGACATCATCCTGTTCATGGCGACCATCGGCATCACGCTGTTCCTGATCGGCGGCGGCGAGATCATCTTTGGCGGCGAGAACAAGGTGATGATCACCTCGGAACTGGGCATTCCCACCGGCGACACGGTGCTGGAGCCCTGGGGCGGGCTGCTGATCCTGACGCATCTGGACATCACCGTGGTGGTGGTGGCGGGTCTGCTGGTGGCGGCGCTGCTGGCGTTCCTGAACTACACCCAGATGGGCCGGGCGATCCGCGCGCTGGGCGACGATCACCAGGCGGCGCTGTCGGTGGGCATCTCGTTGCAGACGATCTGGGTGCTGGTCTGGTTCATCGCCGGGATCATCGCGCTGGTCACGGGCATCGCCTGGGGCGCGCGGGCCGGGGTCAGCTTTGCGCTGGAGGTGATCGCCTACAAGGCGCTGCCGGTGCTGATGCTGGGCGGGCTGGAAAGCATCACCGGGGCGATCATCGGCGGGCTGATGATCGGCATCCTGGAAAAGCTGTTCGAGATCTACTGGGGTCAGCCCCTGCTGGGCGGCAACACCGAGACCTGGTTTGCCTTTGTGCTGGCGCTGATCGTGCTGCTGTTCCGGCCGCAGGGCCTGTTCGGAGAGCGCATCATCGAGAGGGTGTAGCGCGGCCCGGGTCTGCCCGGGCC
Organism: Antarctobacter aquimaris; assembly: GCF_900184945.1. GTDB lineage: Bacteria > Pseudomonadota > Alphaproteobacteria > Rhodobacterales > Rhodobacteraceae > Maliponia > Maliponia aquimaris. The sequence continues at coordinate 365,607 of NZ_FXYF01000003.1, forward strand.
GGTCGCGGAAAGGGTAGGGCGGGGTTTGCCCCGCCACGCCGAGTGAACGAGACCGGGGCGGCGGGGAGACCCCCGCCCTGCGGAAGTCGGCGAAACGAGGACTGGAACCGATGTCGAAACTGATCGCAATCCTGAACGTGGTGGCCTGGTCCGGCTTTTGGGCTTTCGGCTACCTGGCGTTGACCGCCAACCCGGACGCAGGCGGCCGCATGGTCGTCGCACTGCTGCTGGCGGCGGCGGGGGCGGCGGTGGGGCTGTGGGCCTATTTCTGGCTGGTCCGGCACGCCGAGGCCACGGGGTATGCGAAACCGACGCGCAGCCGCGCGCGCCACGATGCGGACGAGGGACTGGATGCCTGAGAAACCGAAACAGCAGGACCGGTCGCCGCGCGGCCGGTCGAAACCGATCGAAGACGCGGCCGACCTGGCCCGCGGCGCCAACGGGCTGGGCGACGCGGACGACTGGGCGGCGCAGGCGGAACCGGCCGTTCACATGATGCGCGCCGGCGTCGCCGGGGCCATGGCGATGAGCCTGGGCGCCGCGGCCTTCACGCTGGAGAGCATGGCGCGGATGATGAGCCTGGGCGGCGCACAGCGCCCCGAGGCAGACACCGGCGACGACATCGAGGGCATCGGGGGACCGGCCGCGCCGGTCCGGCGCACCCGGACGCCACCGAAGGACAAGAAGTAGGACAACACAGATGCTTTATCGCACCGCGGGACAGTTCAAGACCAGCTACGAGGCGGACCAGGCGCTGTTCCCGGTCCGGCAGGACGCCGTTCTGCTGGGGATCATCCTGGTCTTTGTCTGGGTGGTCTTTCCGCTCACGGCGTCGGAATTCGTCTTTCAGACGCTGCTGATCCCGATCCTGATCTATTCGCTGGCCGCGCTGGGGCTGAACATCCTGACCGGCTATGCCGGGCAGCTGAGCCTGGGCACGGCGGCCTTCATGGGCGTGGGCGCCTATGCCTGCTACAAGATGATCACGATCATGCCCTGGATGAACCCGATCGTGGCGATCCTGCTGTCGGGCGTGTTCAGCGCGGGCGTGGGGGTGGCGTTCGGTATCCCGTCATTGCGGATCAAGGGATTCTACCTGGCCATCGCGACGCTGGCGGCGCAGTTCTTCCTGGTCTGGCTGTTCGAGAAATGGGCCTGGCTGTACAACTACAATGCCTCGGGCGCGATCCAGGTGCCGAACCTGGAGATCCTGGGGCATTACGTGTCCGGGCCGCAGGCCTCCAGCCTGACGCAGTATTTCGTGGTGCTGGGGGTGGTGACGCTGATCACCATGCTCTGCATCAACCTGACGCGCGGCAACCTGGGCCGGACCTGGAAGGCGACGCGCGACATGGACATCGCCGCCGAGCTGATCGGCATCAACCTGATGTGGTCCAAGCTGACGGCCTTTGCCATCTCGTCCTACATCGTGGGGGTGGCGGGGGCGCTGTTCGTCTTCATGTGGCGCGGGGCGGCAGAGCCGAACCTGTTCGACATCCCGCTGTCGTTCCGCATCCTGTTCATCGCCATCATCGGCGGGCTGGGGTCGATCCTGGGCAACTACCTGGGCGCGATCCTGATCGTCGGGCTGCCGGTGGTGCTGAACCTGCTGCCGAATGCGCTGGGCCTGCCGATCTCGTCCTCGATGGTCGAGCATCTGAACATCATGATCGTGGGCAGCCTGATCATCTTCTTCCTGATCGTCGAGCCGCACGGGCTGGCGCAGCTGTGGCGGCTGATGCGGGAGAAGCTGATCCTCTGGCCGTTCCCGTATTGACGGCCCGTATTGACGGAAGGTGCGTGCCAGCACGCACCCTGCGGCGGCCCGGGAAGACCAAGACACAAGACAAGACACCGATTTGAGCCAATCCAAGGGAGGAAAGACATGAAACACTTCACCAAACTGGCGCTGGCCGGGGCACTTGCGGCGCTGACCGCAGGCGCGTCGATGGCGCAGGAACTCTATGCCCCGAACCTCGCGTATCGGACCGGGCCCTTTGCCGCGACCGGCATCCCGCTGATGAACGGCCAGGCCGACTACATGACCATGCTGAACAAGCGGGACGGCGGCATCGGCGGCGTGATGATCAACGCCGAGGAATGCGAGACCGGCTATTCCACCGAGAAGGGCGTGGAGTGCTACGAAAAGACCAAGGGCAAGGCGATCGTGACCCAGCCGTGGTCGACCGGCATCACCCTTCAGGTGCTGCCCAAGACCAACGTCGACATGATCCCGATCCTGGCGCCGGGCTACGGCTTCAGCCCGATGATGGACGGCAAGACCTTCCAGTGGTCGTTCAACACGCCCGCGGGTTACTGGGATGCCGCCGACATGATCATCCAGTACCTGGAAAGCCAGGGGTCGCTGGACGGCAAGAAGATCGCCTTTCTGCACCTCGACCACCCGTTCGGCAAGGAGCCGATCCCGGTGCTGGAACAGCTGGCGGCCGAAAAGGGCTTTTCCATGGTGCCGATCCCGGTCGGCCTGAAGGAGATGCAGAACCAGTCGGCGCAGTGGTTGCAGATCCGCCGCGAGCGTCCGGACTACGTGGTGATGTGGGGCTGGGGCGCGATGAACGCCGGCGCCATCACCGAGGCGGTCAAGACCAAGTTCCCGATGGAGAACTTCCTGGGCGTGTGGTGGTCGGGGCATGATGCCGACCTGGCGCTGGTGGGCGCGGACGGCAAGGGCTACAAGTCGATCAGCTGGTCCTTCCCGAACCCGGATGCACCGGTGATGCAGGACATCAGGACCCATGTCATCGACGCCGGCCTGAGCAAGACCGACGCGACCGAGTCCTCGGGCGTGTTCTACTCGCGCGGCATCGTGATCTCGGCGATCCTGTCCGAGGCCGTCCGCGTGGCACAGGCTCAGTACGGCACGGCGGAGATCAACGCCGAGCAGCTGCGCTGGGGCCTCGAGAACCTCGACATGACCGCCGAGCGCATCGACGAGCTGGGCCTGACCGGCATGCTGCCGCCGTTCAAGACCTCCTGCGCCAACCACACCGGTCACTCCGGCGGCTGGATGCTGGAATGGGACGGCGAAAAGTTCGTCAAGGTCTCCGACCTGCTGACCGCAAACGTCGACAGCTACCGCGCGCTGGCGGCCGAGAAGGCGAAGGAATACGCCGACGCCAACGCGCCCTGGCCGGTGAACGAAGCCTGCGACGCGACCAACTGAGCGCGTCCTTCCCGGCGGCGCGCGGGCGTCGCCGGGGTCTTTCGAGTATTTGGACCAAGAAGAAGCCCGGGGCGGTAGAGACGCCCGGCGGATGGGGAAGACGGCGATGCTGGATGCAGGACGGACCGACGACGCGCTGCTGGAGGTCAACAACATCGAGGTGATCTACAACCACGTGATCCTCGTGCTGAAAGGCGTCAGCCTGAGTGTGAAAAAGGGCGGGATCACCGCCCTCTTGGGCGGCAACGGCGCAGGCAAGACCACCACGCTGAAGGCGATCTCGAACCTGCTGCACAGCGAGCGCGGCGAGGTGACCAAGGGCACCATCCATTACAAGGGCGAGCGGGTGCAGGACCTGGACCCGGCGGCGCTGGTCAAGCGCGGGGTGATCCAGGTGATGGAGGGGCGGCATTGTTTCGGCCACCTGACGGTGGAGGAAAACCTGCTGACCGGCGCCTATACCCGGCGCGACGGCAAGGCCGCCGTGCTGGCGGACCTGGAGATGGTCTATGGCTATTTCCCCCGCCTCAGGGAGCGGCGCAAGTCGCAGGCGGGCTATACCTCGGGCGGCGAGCAGCAGATGACGGCGATCGGCCGCGCGCTGATGAGCCGGCCCGAGACTGTGCTGCTGGACGAGCCCAGCATGGGGCTGGCGCCGCAGCTGGTGGAGCAGATCTTCGAGATCGTGAAATCGGTCAACGAGAACGAGGGCGTGTCGTTCCTGCTGGCCGAGCAGAACACCAACGTGGCGCTGAAATACGCCCATTCCGGTTACATCCTGGAGAACGGGCGCGTGGTGATGGAGGGGCCCGCGGCCGAGCTGCGCGAGAACCCGGACGTCAAGGAATTCTACCTCGGCATGTCGGACGAGGGTCGCAAGTCGTTCCGCGACGTGCGGTCCTACCGCCGCCGCAAGCGCTGGCTGGCCTGAGCCGGGACCGGAGCGACAGCGACCGGCGCACCCCGTGCCGGCGACACGACAAGGAGTGACGAGATGATCCGTTTTGCCCAAGCCCTGAGCCTGTGCGGCGCCGTCGCGCTGGCGGCGATGCCGGCCGTGGCCTCGGACCTGGTGGTGCGGGAGGTGTTGCAGGAAGAGCCGCTGACCGATGCGCCGGACATGACGGTGCGGATCACCCGCGTCACGCTCAAGCCCGGCGGCGTCATCGAGCGGCACGCCCATGCCGGCGACGAGCACCTGGTGGTGCTGACCGGGGGCAAGCTGCGGATCGGCGACGGGCAGGAGATCACGCTGGCCGAGGGCACGGTGATGTTCCATTCGGCCGGGGACGGGCACGGGCCCTATACCAACCTCGGGACAGCGGACATCGTCGTGCTGACCACCCACGTGGTGCGCGTCTACGAACCGTTCAGCTGGCCCGTGGAGTGATGCCATGACCGCCGGTCCGGAGACCGCCGGCCCGCACCGCGCGCGGGCCGGATCAGACCTGTGCCGTGGCGCGCATCTCTTCGATGCGCTCCAGCGCCTCGGCGCGGGTGTTGCGGATGTTGGGGCGGAAGTCCTGGCTTTCGGCACGCAGGCGGATGTCGGCCTCGGTTTCCGACCCGGGGGCGTAGCGCACCGAGCCCAGCGAATGGGCGACGTTCAGCAGCTTGCCCCGGTGGGCGTACTGCACCCAGGCGGCGGGCAGGATCTGCGTGCCCTCGTAGTTGATGAGAAAGAACCACTTGTCCTCGCCGGTGTCGGCGATGCGCGCTTCGATGTGGTCGTAGAAATCGTTGACGTCGCGCGAGTGGTTGAAGGTGAACCAGGAGAAATCGGCCTCCATGATGTGCGTCTCGGCATCGAAGGAGATGCGGCGCAGAAAGTCGTCCTGGGTGTAGTTGGGGTCATGCTGGACCCGGGTGCGGCGCTTGCTGGGCATCTGGCTGATGCGGATCAGCGCCTCGGCCCGGTTGGTGAAGAGGTTGGGGTCAAACGCCTCGGTCTGTGCGGCGCGCAGGATCTGGGCGGCGGTTTCGGGCGAGGCATCGAAGCGGACCGAGCCCATGGAATGCGACAGGTTCAGCGCGCGGCCGCGCCGGGCGTAGGCGACCCAGGCCGAACTGTCGATGCGCGTGCCGTTGAGGTTGATGAGGAAGAACCACAGTTCCTCGCCGGTTTCGGCGATGCGCTCTTCGAGCCGGTCGTAGAACCGGTTGACGGTGGCCGAATTGTCAAAGGTGAAGTCGGAGAAATCCACCTCCATCACCTGCGTTTCGTCATCGAAACGGATGCGGCTGTCATAACGCTTGGGCACGGGCCATCCTCCTCTTTCCGGGGTGCGGACACCCTGCGCCGGAACGCGTCAGGATACCTTGTTTCAGATCAAATATCGATGGGGAGTGCGGATGAGCGCCTATTTCGACGAGCTTGAGACGCGCAGCCGGGACGCCCGCGAGGCGGCGCAACTGGCGGCACTGAACGATCAGCTGGCGCGCCACGGGATGGCGCCGCTGGAGACGCTGGCGGGGCTGGCGGCGCTGCCGGTGCTGCGCAAGTCCGAGCTGGTGGCGCGGCAGGCGGCGCAGCCGCCGTTCGGCGGGCTGCCGGTGTCGAACCTGGCCCATGTGTTCCAGAGCCCCGGGCCGATCTACGAGCCGGGCGGCATCAGCCACGACTGGTGGCGGATGGGGCGGTTCCTGAATGCCTGCGGCATCGGCCACGGCGACATCGTGCAGAACTGTTTCGGCTACCACCTGACGCCGGCGGGGATGATCTTTGAGTCCGGCGCGCGGGCGGTGGGGGCGGCGGTGCTGCCGGCCGGCACCGGCCAGACCGAGCTTCAGGCGCGCGCGGCGCATGACGTGGGCGTGACCGCCTATGCCGGGACGCCGGATTACCTGAAGGTGATCCTGGAAAAGGCCGACGAGATGGGCCTGGCGCTGAAGATCACCCGGGCGGCGGTGGGCGCCGGCGCGCTGTTTCCGTCGTTGCGCCAGTACTACGCCGATCACGGCATCCGCTGCCTGCAATGTTATGCCACCGCCGACCTGGGCATCATCGCCTACGAAAGCGACGCGATGGAGGGGATGATCCTGGACGAGCATGTCATCGTCGAGATCGTCACGCCCGGCACCGGCGACCCGGTGCCCGAGGGCGAGGTGGGCGAGGTGGTGGTGACCACGCTGAACCCCGACTACCCGCTGATCCGCTTTGCCACCGGCGACCTCAGTGCCGTGCTGCCGGGGACCAGCCCCTGCGGCCGCACCAACAGCCGGATCAAGGGCTGGATGGGCCGCGCCGACCAGACCACCAAGATCAAGGGCATGTTCGTGCGCCCCGAGCAGGTGGCGCAGCTGGTGGCGAAACACGCCGAGATCGCCCGCGCCCGCGTGGTGGCCACCCGCGAGGGCGAGATGGACGTGTTGACCGTGCGAATCGAGACCGAAGCGCAGGATCCGGCGCGCTACGAGGGCAGCGTGGCCGAGGTGCTGAAGCTGAAAGGCAAGGTCGAGCTGGTCGCGCCCGGCGCCTTGCCGCGGGACGGGCTGGTGATCGAGGATCAGCGCAAATACGACTGACCGGGGGCCAAACCCCTGTCGCATCGGCATGTTTCCGCGCGAAAGTGGCGGTGGCAGCGGGCCTTTGCCGCCGTCGCCGTGGCGGATGGCTTGCCCTGTGGGCGGGGGAGGGTAGGCTTTGCCCCGTGCAGATGAGCGGAGGACTGCGGATGCGAGGTGCGGCACTGGCCCTGTTGGGGGTGGTCCTGGGGGCGACGACGGCGCAGGCCTCGGGCGATGCGCTGGTGATCGGCAACAGCCGGTACTCGGCGGTGCAGACGCTGTTCGGGGCGCAGCGCGTGGGCGCGGCGGCGCAGGCGTTGTACGAGCGCGGCTTTGACGTGGCGCTGGCGCAGGATGCCTCGGCCGAGGAGATGCGCCGCGCCTTCGGGGAATTCGGCGAACTGCTGGACGACGACGGCGGGCCGGTGGTGATCGTGCTCACCGGGGCCTTTGTGCATTCCGACACCGGCAGTTACCTGTTGCCGGTCGACGGGGCGGGGCAGGTCGACGAGATCGACGTGCTGCTGAACGGCTTTCCGCTGGACGCGGCGCTGACGGTGCTGGCGGCCTACCAGGGGCGTGCCTTTTTGATCCTGGGCGAGACGGCGACCGAACCGGCGCTGGGCAGCTTTCTGTCGCCGGGGCTGGGCGTGCTGGACATCCCGCAGGGGGTGACGGTGCTGCGCGGCCCGGCGGTGGACGTGGCGCGCTACGCGGTGCGCGACATGGCGCGGACCGGGCGCTTTGTCCGCCGCGCGGCGATCGAATACGAGCTGACGGTCGAAGGCTACGCGCCGCCGACGCAGGTGATCGTGCGGGCTGAGGACGTGGCGCCGCCGGCCGGCGCGGCCGAGCCGCCGCTGCCCGATCCGGTGGCCTCGCGCGCCTCGGACGACGCGGCCTGGCGGCTGGCGCAGCAGGCCGATTCGGCCGATGGCTACCGCACCTACCTGGACGGCTTTCCCGACGGCGCGCATGTGAACGCCGCGCGACAGCGGCTGAGCGCGCTGGACTCCGAACCCTTCTACGCCGAGCGGCGCGCCGAGGAGGCGCTGGAGCTGGACCGCGACCAGCGCCGCGCCATCCAGCGCGCGCTGACCATCCTGGGCTTTGACACGCGCGGTATCGACGGCGTGTTCGGCAACGGCACGCGCGGGGCGATTCGCAACTGGCAGGAGGCGGCGGGGCTGCCGGTGTCGAGCTACCTGAGCAACGACCAGATCGCGCGGTTGCAGGTCCAGGCGGCGCGCCGCGCGGCCGAGCTGGAGGACGAGGCCAGGCGCAAGCAGGAGGCCCGCGACCGCGAGGAACTGGAATTCTGGCGTCGGGTCGAGAGCCGCGGCGACGAGGCCGGGTTCCGCGACTACCTCAAGACCTATCCCGACGGCCGCTTTGCGGCCGAGGCCAAGGCGGTGCTGAAACGCATCGACGACCAGCGCGCGGACCAGGCGGCGGGGCAGGACCGGCGCGACTGGGCGCAGGCGGCGCAGACCAACACCGTGGGGGCCTACCGCGACTACCTCGAGAAATGGCCCACCGGCGCGTTCCGGGCCGAGGCGGACCAGCGCATCGCCGAGTTGCAGCAGGATGCCGAAAAGGTGCGCAACGCGCTGGCGGCGCGCGACGAGGAACAGGCGATGAACCTGAACTTCGTGGCGCGGCAGCTGGCGGAGCACCGGCTGGACCAGTTGGGACTGAACCCGGGCAAGGTGGACGGTATCTTTGACGCGAACACGCGGACGGCGCTGCGGAAGTACCAGGAATCGCGCGGGCTGCGGGTGTCCGGCTACATGGACGAACAGACGGTCGTGCGGCTGCTGGCCGACAGCATCCGCGGCGGCAACTGAGGCCGGGGGCCGGGGGTTGGCGGGCGCCGCTCAGGGCTGCGCCCGTCGCCCTGCCGGTTGCCCCGCCCGCCGTCCAACGGAGCGCATGAAAAAACCCCGCCGGCGATGCCTGCGGGGTTCATTCGATCTTGCGGTCCGCCGAAGCGGTGCCAGGCGATGCCGGGGTCAGCCCTGGCGCGCCTTGAACTTCCGCTGCGTCTTGTTGATCACATAGACGCGGCCCTTGCGGCGCACAACGCGGCAGTCGCGATGGCGATTCTTGAGCGAGCGGAGAGAGTTTGCGACCTTCATGATCGTCCCCTTTCGTCGCGGCGCGCGAGCGCCTTTGGTTGCGGCCAAAACCCGAAAGTCCGAGAGGCAAGCCCCCCGGATCTCCGGGCGATGAATTCATGGTGGGCGATACTGGGATCGAACCAGTGACCCCTTCGATGTCAACGAAGTGCTCTACCGCTGAGCTAATCACCCGTAGTGTCCGCCGCTTGCCCCCCTTGCCCGGTGGCCCGGATACATGGGAGGATCGCGCTGGTGGGGGGTCTATAAATGGCTTCTTGACGGGGATCAAGGGCTTTTGGCGGCCGCATGAATCGGTCTATCTTGGAGCGAAACGGAGCACGGATGACCGACACGCCCTTCCACCTTCACATGCCCGAGGAACGCACATCCTGCGTTGTCTTTGCCTCGCCGCATTCGGGGCGCGACTACCCCTGGTCCTTTCTGCGCACCACGGTGCTGGACGAACACACCATCCGCAGTTCCGAGGATGCCTATGTCGACCGGCTGTTCGATTGCGCGCCGCAGTTCGGCGCGCCGCTGCTGCGGGCCGGGGCACCGCGAAGCTTTGTCGATCTCAACCGGGCCGAGGATGAACTGGACCCGGCGCTGATCGAGGGGCTGCGCCGATCCGGGCACAACCCGCGGGTGGCCAGCGGCCTGGGCGTGGTGCCGCGCGTCGTGGCCAACGGCCGCGCGATCTATCGCGGCAAGCTGTCGCGGATCGAGGCGGACCGGCGAATCGCCGAGGTCTGGCGGCCCTACCACGCGCGGTTGCAGGGGTTGCTGAACGAGGCACGCGCGCAGTTCGGCGAGACGATCCTGATCGACTGCCATTCGATGCCGCACGAGGCGCTGGACGGCACGGTGCGCAACAGCGCGCGGCGGCCCGAGGTGGTGATCGGCGACCGGTTCGGCGCCTCGGCCTCGGCCGAGATCGTCGAGCGGGTCGAGGCGGCCTTTGCCGACGCGGGGTTTGTGGTGGCGCGCAACGCACCCTTTGCCGGGGCCTTTACCACGCAGCATTACGGCCGCCCCTCGCGCCGCCAGCACGCGATCCAGATCGAGATCGACCGCGCGCTGTACATGGACGAGACCAGCATCCGCCCGAACGCCAATTTCCAGAACATGCGCCTGATGCTGCGCAAGGTGGTGGCCGAGCTGGTCACGCTGGGATCGTCGGGGGGATCGTCTGGACAGGTGCAGCTGGCGGCCGAATAGGGCCGGTCCGCGCCGTCCGCCGCGTCACCCCACCCACCCACCCGTGCCGCGCCGTCCGACGCGCGGACCGGCCCCGTCTCAGCGCGCGCCCGCCAGCACCCTGTCGAGTGCCGCGTCCAGCGGGGCGGGATCGTCGATCTGCAACCGCACGGGCAGGGTCAGCACCTCGCTGCGCAGGCTGGCGGGCAGGCGCACGGCGTCCTTTTCGGTGGTGACCAGCTGCGCCCCCAACAGCTGCGATTCGCGCAGCAGGCGGGTGACCAGCGCGGGGGTAAAGGGCTGGTGGTCGTCCAGCGCCTCGGCGCGGCGGATGTCGGCGCCGAGGCCGCGCAGGGTGGCAAAGAACTTTTCCGGGTGGCCGATCCCGGCAAAGGCCAGCGCGCGCAGGCCCTCCCACTCCATCCCGGTCTGAAGCGGCTCCAGCGCGCCGGTCAGGTGCGGCAGGGCAATCTGCGCGGCCCATGTCTCGGCAAAGCGCTGCTGCGCCGGGGCGGGGCCGATCGACAGCAGGAGGTCGGCGCGGGCCAGCCCGGCGGCGACGGGTTCGCGCAGCGGCCCGGCGGGCAGGCAGCGGCCATTGCCGAAGCCCGCCACCGCGTCGACGCAGACCAGCGTGAGATCCTTGGCCACGTCGGGGTTCTGCAAGCCGTCGTCGAGGATCAGCACCCCGGCGCCGGCCGCTTCGGCGGCGCAGGCACCTTCGGCACGGTCCTTGGCGACCCAGACCGGGCAGAAGGCGGCGAGCAGCAGGGGTTCGTCGCCGGTATCTTCGGCGCTGTGGCGCAGCGGGTCGACCTGCACCGGGCCCGCCAGGCGCCCGCCGTAGCCGCGCGACACGACATGCGGCGTCAGGCCCTGGCCCAGCAGGCGCTGGACCAGGGCGATCACCGTCGGTGTCTTGCCCGTGCCGCCGGCGTTGACGTTGCCGACGCAGATCACCGGCACACGCGGACGGATGCGCGGCGGGCGGGCGGTGCGGCGGGCGGTGGCGCGCGCGGTCAGCGCCGCCAGCGGGGCCAGCAGCCGGGCCTGCCAGGCGGGTGCCTCGGGTGGGGTCTGCCAGAAGGCGGGCGGGCGCATCAGGCGGCGCTCCGCTGATCGAGGATGTCCATGATCTCGGCCAGCAGACGGTCCACCAGCCGCGCCCCGGAGGAGATCACGTCCCAGCCGGCGTGGGCCATCGCCGCGGCCTGGTCCGGGGCCACCAGGTGCGACACCGCCGCGCCCAGCGAATCGGCGTCGCGCACGATGCGCGCGGCCCCGGCCGCCACCAGCCGCGAATAGGCTTCGAGATGGTTGCCGACGTTCGGGCCATAGAGCACGGCGGTGCCCAGCGAGGCGGCCTCGAACGGGTCTGTCCCGCCGCCGGTGCCGGGCGCCAGCGAGCCGCCGAGAAAGGCCAGCGGGGCGAGGCGATACCACAGCCCCAGTTCCTCGGGGCTGCGGGTCAGCAGGACCTGGGTGTTTTCATCCGGCGTTTCGCCCGCGTCCCAGTCGCAGACGCGCATCTGGGCATTGGCCACCAGCGGCACGATCTGTTCGGCGGCCCGGGCATCGGCGGGCACAACGACCAGCAGCAGCCGGTGCGCAAGGCGGCTGGCCTGGCGGTGCGCCATCAGCACGTCGCGCGCCTCTTCGGGACACAGCCGCGCGGCAAGCCAGACAGGCCTGCCGGCGAGGATCCCGGCCATTTCCTCGTGCAGACTGATGGCGCAATCCAGCGGCGCCTCGGTGTCGAGAAAGGGCGTCGCGTCGTGGACACGCGCGGACTCGACCCCCAGCCGCCGCACCCGCCGGCTGGCGGCGGGGCCGGTGGTGTAGAGGCTGTCGAACAGCGCCAGCGTCGCCGGGGTGGGATCGGGCAGCCAGCGCGGCGCCTCGGTGGTGAAAGGGGCATCGTCCAGGTCGAGCGCGATCATGTGGCTGCCGCCCTCGGACAGGGCCGACAGCAGGCCGGGGCGCAGGGTGTGCCCGGTCCAGAGCGCGATGTCCGGGCGAAAGCGCCGCGCCGCGCGCAGATCGTCGGCGGCCATGTCGCGCGGCAAGGGGACCTGGGTCAGGCCGGGGCGTTCCGGGATGCGGCCGCTCAGCCAGACCTGCGTCCTCGGGCGCTGCGACAGCAGGCGGCTGCCCAGGCTGGCCATGGCGCGGCCGCGTTCGCTGTCTCCGGCAAAGCCCCAGACCAGCGGGCCCTGGGGTCGCTCCGGCCAGACCGGGGCAGGGCCCGGCGCCGTCGCGCTGCGGGCGAAGGTCATGTAGGCCGACAGGCTGAGTGCCCGCCGCGTCACCGCGGGCGGCCCTCACCGCAACGCGCCTGGCCCGAGGTCGCGCCAGGCGGCCGGGATGCAGGGTCACGGGGGGAAAGCGGAGGGCACATCGGGCATAGTCCTTCGGGCCGTCGCCGGTTGCGGGCTGCGTGGACCCTAGCGAATCGTCGGGTCCGGTCAAGGCGGCGGGGGTGTGGCGCTCAGGCCCGCCGGTCCAGCAGGGCGGCGTGCAGTTGCGGATTGGCGGCCAGCATGCCGGCTGCCTGCGGCACCGGGGCGTTGAAGCGCAGCGTGGCGCCATGCCCGTCGGTGATGCGGGCGCCGGCCTCGGTCAGCAGCAGGGCCCCGGCGGCGATGTCCCATTCCCAGGTCGGGCGAAAGGTGAACATGGCGTCATAGCGCCCTTCGGCCACCAAGCTCTGGCGGTAGGCCAGCGAGGGGCGGTAGCTGCGCTTGACCGGCGGCGCGCCGCCCGGCCAGTGGCTGGCCTCGAGGCTGGGGCGGGTGGCCAGCACATCGGCGTCCTCGGGGCGGGGGGTGACGCGGGCGGCGATGGCCTGCCCGTTCAGCCGCGCGCCGCCGCCGAGGCTGGCGGAATAGAGCTTGTCCATCATCGGCAGGTAGACGACGGAGGCGATCACCGTGCCGTTTTCGACCACCGCCAGCGCGTGCGCCCAGCTGCGCGAACCCTCGATGAAGGCGCGGGTGCCGTCGATCGGGTCGATGATGAAGACGCGGCGGGCCGAGAGGCGGGCGGGGGCGTCCGGGCTTTCCTCGCTCAGCCAGCCGTAATCGGGCCGGGCGCCGCGCAGCACCTGGTGCAGGCGGTCGTTCACCGCCAGGTCGGCGACGGTGACGGGGCTGGCGTCATGGCTTTTCAGCTGCACGTCCAGCGCGCCGCCGACATAGCCGGTGGCGATCTCTCCGGCCTGCCGCGCGGCGTCGATCAGCAGCGCGAGGTCATTCACCGGCAAGGGTCAGCCCCTCAACCAGCAGCGAGGGCACGACCCGGCTGAGCCAGGGGCGGGCATCGTTGGCGGGCACGATCGTGCGCAGCATCTGCCGCAGGTTGCCCGCGACGGTGACGCCGGAGACGGGGTAGGCGATCTGCCCGTTCTCGATCCAGAAGCCCGCCGCCCCGCGCGAATAGTCGCCGGTGTTGGGGTTGATCGTGGCACCGATCATCGAGGTGACCAGCAGCCCGCTGCCCATTTCGCGCATCAGGTCGGCGCGCGTGTGCGTGCCCTGGGTCAGCTCCAGGTTCCAGGCGGTGGGCGAGACCGAGCCGCCGCCGTGCGCCGCGTTGGCGGTGCTCTGCATCCCCAGCTTGCGCGCGTTGGCCAGGTCCAGCGTCCAGCCGGTCAGCACGCCCTTGTCGATCACGGCGCGGCGGCGCGTCGGCAAGCCCTCGGCATCGAAGGGGCGCGAGCCGGAGATGCGCGGGCGGTGCGGGTCTTCGATCAGGCTGAGGCCCTCGGGCAGAACCTGCTGGCCCAGGCTGTCGCGCAGCCAGGACTGGCCGCGCGCCACCTGCGCGCCGTTGGCGGCGGCCACCAGGTGGCCGATCAGCGACGAGGAAATCCGTTCGTCGAACAGCACCGGGTAGGCGCCGGTTTTCGGCTTGCGCGGGCTCAGCCGCTCCAGCGCGCGGGCGGCGGCGGTGGCGCCGATGTCCTCGGCGCTGCGCAACTCGGACTGGAAGACGCGCGAATCGCCGTCGTAATCCCGCTCCATCTTCAGCCCTTCGCCGGCGATGGCGACGCAGTAGAGGCTGCGCGCGGTGCGGCGGTAGCTGCCTTCAAAGCCGTTGGTCGCGGCAAAGGCGATGTCCTGCGCGCCGTACTGCGCGGCGGCGCTGTCGATGCGGGTGATGCCGGGGTGGCGCAGCGCCTCGGCCTCGGCGCGGCGGGCGTCTTCCTCCAGCTCGGTCGGGCTGGGTTCGGGCGCGGGGTCGTGCAGTTGCAGCGGACCGGCGTCGCGGTTGGTGGCCAGCTGCGCCGGGTCGGCGAGGCCGATCCAGGGGTCCTCGGGCGCCTCGCGCGCCATGGCGACGGCGCGGGCGGCCATTTCGGCCATCGCCTCGGGGCGGATGTCCGAACCGGAGATCGACGCCATGCGCTGGCCGACAAAGACCCGCAGGCTGAGGTCGCGGTCCTCGGAGCGTTCGGCCTGTTCCAGTCGCCCGCCGCGCACGTCGATCGACAGCGACGTGGCCGCCACCGCGAGGGCATCCGCCGTATCGGCCCCCGCGCTGCGGGCGGCGTCGATCAGGGCGGCGGCAAGCGTGGCGGGCGTATCGGACATGGGCACCTCGGGGTCTGGATTTCCCCCGAGGTAAGACGCCGCGCGCGTGGAGGCAAGGCCGGGACGTTGCAACGGGGGGGCGGGGAGGGGCCCGGGACGGGGTCAGCGCGCCGGTTCGGTCACCGCCACGATCGGCCCCATGCGGCGGCCAAGGTCGGCCCGCCCGATCTGTGGCGCATAGAGCCGCGAGATGTTGCCATCCAGGAACAGCGCATTGGGCAGCTTCAGCACGTCGCGGAAGAAGCGGCCGAATTCGTGAAAGGTGACGATGTCCTGCGAGATGACAAAGACCGCGCGCCGCCCGTCGGCCGAGGTGCCGACCCCGTTGCGCACGTAGCGCGAGGTGCTGTCAGGCAGGAAACGCGGGTGCAGCGCGCCGTCGATCACCAGCATCGGACCCGACTGCGTGGCATGGCGGCACTGCGGCGGGCTGGACAGGTAGGCGCGCGTCTCGACCACCCGCGCCCAGCCGTCACCGATGCAGAAGATGCCGTTGGGCAGCAGCCCGAAGTTGCCGCGCGACGGGCCGGAGAGCACGCGCATCTCCTCGCGCCCGTCCTCGAGGTAGTAGCCCACGGGGGCGCGGTCCTGGTGGTACATGCCGGCGTTCATGGCAAAGACCAGCTGCCGGCCCTGCGCGTCCAGCGCCGATTTCAGCGTGGTGAACTGGCCATAGGGGGTGCCGTCCGCGTCGGCGCGGAACAGGCGCAGGTCCTCTATCGCGGCGTCGACCTCGCAGAGGGTGTAGGATTTGCCTTCAAAGCTGGTGTCGCGGCAGCTGACCGCGCGGGCCTCCTGCGCCGGACCGGCGATGGCCGCGAGCGCGACGGCAAGGAGGGCAGCGAGACGGCGCATCGGCTCAGTCTTCGATATCGCGGCGCACCGCCTCGTCGGCGAACAGGCGGCGGGTCTCGTCGAGGTTGTCAAAGGTCTGGTCCAGCCGGAACCGCAGCTCGGGCGCGTATTTCAGCGTGAGGCCCTGCGACACGGCGCGGCGCAGCTCGCCCTTGTTGCGGTCGAGCAGGGCGAACATGTCGTCCGCATGCTGTCCGCCCAGCGGCACGACGTAGGCCGTGGCGATCTTGAGATCGGGCGAAACCCGCACCTCGCCCACCGTGATCGAGAGGCGGTTGAGTTCGGGGTCGTGGATGTCGCCGCGCTGGAGCACCTCGGAGAGGGTGCGCCGTATCAGCTCGGCCACCCGGAGCTGGCGTTGGCTGGGGCCGGAGCCCTCCTGGAATCTGTTGCGTGCCATGGAACCAGACTTAAGCCCGCCGCAGCACTTTGCCAAGCGCTGCGGAAGGGCGTGCAATCCCTTGTGAAGGGCGGTAACAGGTGCCGGAGTTTTGAGCCAAGGGAGCGGGGACCATGGAGGATTATGGCGTAGTCGTCACGGGCGTGTCGGGCCGGATGGGCCAGATGCTGGTGCAGCAGGTGGCGGCGCACGACAAACTCCACCTCTGCGGCGCGCTGGAGCGGGCCGGCCATCCCTGGATCGGCCAGGACCTGGGCCTGGCGATGGGCGGTGCGGCGCTGGGCGTCATGGTGTCGGACGACCCGCTGGACAGCTTTGCCCGCGCCCATGCGGTGATCGACTTTACCGCGCCGGCGGCCACGGTGGCCTTTGCCGAGCTGGCAGCGCAGGCGCGGCTGGTCCACGTGATCGGCACCACCGGGCTGTCTGACGACGACCTGCACAAGATCGCCCTGGCGGCGCGGCATTCGATCGTCGTGCGGGCCGGCAACATGAGCCTGGGCGTGAACCTGCTGACCCAGGTGACAAAGCGGGTGGCGGCGGCGCTGGACGCCGACTGGGACATCGAGATCGTCGAGGCGCATCACAACCGCAAGGTCGATGCGCCCTCGGGCACCGCGCTGATGCTGGGCGAGGCGGCGGCCGAGGGCCGTGGCGTGGCGCTGTCCGATGTGGCCGACCGTGGCCGCGACGGCATGACCGGCGCACGCAAGCGCGGCGACATCGGCTTTCACGCCATCCGCGGCGGCGACGTCGTGGGTGAGCACGAGGTGATCTTTGCGACCCAGGGCGAACGGATCGTGCTGAAACACATCGCCTCGGACCGGGCGCTGTTTGCCCGCGGCGCCCTGCGCGCGGCGGTCTGGGGGCAGGGCAAGGATCCGGGCGAATACGACATGCTGGACGTGCTGGGCCTGAAGTAACCCCGCGCCCGCGCGCCGCCCGGAGCGCGCCCCACCCGCCCACCCGCGCGCTCCGCTCGACGCGCGGGCGCGGGTTTGGCTTCTTTGGTTTTCCAAGTACCTCGGGGGAGTCGCCGCAGGCGACGGGGGCAGAGCCCCCGTCTTTTCCACCGGAGAGCCCAAGCCCCGCTCAGAAGTCGATGGCGAGGCCCTTTTTCTCCCAGTCGCCATAGCGCACCGGCTCGGGCCCGTCGCGGCCGCCCAGCTCCCGTGGTGGCGGGTTGGCCTTTGCCTCGGCCTCGGCCCGGGCGCGGCGCTCTTCTGCCTCGGCCAGCGCGCGTTGCGCGGCGGGGGGCAGGTCCTGTCTGGGGTCTTCGGACATCGGTCTTTCCTCGTCTGGTCCCCCCTGATATACGCCCGTCGGTTCGGGGGACAAGCCTGCCCGCCGCCGCAGACCCGCCCAGACTCGCCGCAGACCCGCCCAGACTCGCAAGGAGCCCCCATGCCCGCAGCCCCCAGCCCCGCCCGCCTGGCCGCCGTCGACCTTCTGGACCAGGTGCTGGAGCAGGGCGGCCCCCTGTCCGAGACGGACCGGCTGGACCGGCTCGACCCCGCCGACCGGGCGGCGGCGCAGCGGCTGGCGGTGATGACCCTGCGCGGCATGGAGCGCGCCGACAGGCTGCTGAAACCGCACCTGCGCAAGGCGCCGCCGCTGCGGGTGATGAACATCCTGCGGCTGGGCACGGCCGAGCTTTGCGCCGGCGGCGCGGCGCATGGCGTGGTCAGCGACTGTGTCGAGATCGCCGCCCAGGGCAAGTGGACGGCCAGCGCCAAGGGGCTGGTCAACGCCGTGCTGCGCAAGGTGGCCGCCGACGGCCCCGCCGCCTGGGGCAAGCAGCGGTTCCCGCGTCTGCCCCGCTGGCTGCGCGACCCGCTGGTCGAGGCCTGGGGGCCGCAGGCTGTCGCCAACATGGAGCGGGTGCATTTCGAAGGCGCGCCGCTGGACCTGACGCCGAAACCGGGCGCGGACCTGTCGGCGCTGGGCGGCGAGTTGCTGCCCACCGGCTCGGTGCGACTGCGCGATGCGGGGCAGATCAGCGCGCTGCCCGGCTACGCGGAGGGCGACTGGTGGGTGCAGGACGCCGCCGCTGCCCTTCCGGTCAAGCTGCTGGGGGACGTCACCGGCCTGTCGGTGCTGGACCTCTGCGCCGCGCCCGGCGGCAAGACGCTGCAACTGGCCGCTGCCGGGGCGCAGGTGACCGCGCTCGACCTGTCGCAGGCGCGGCTGGAGCGGGTGTCCGAGAACCTCGCCCGCACGCGCCTGAGCGCCACCCTGGTGGCGGGTGACGCGATGGAGCACGAGGGCCAGTATGACGCCGTTCTGCTGGACGCGCCCTGTTCGGCCACCGGAACCATCCGCCGCCACCCCGACCTGCCGCACGCCCACCAGGGCGAACGCATCACCGAGCTGATCGGCCTGCAGGAGGCGCTGTTCGACAAGGCGCTGAGCCTGCTGAAGCCGGGCGGCAAGCTGGTCTATGCCACCTGTTCGTTGATCCCGGACGAGGGCGAATGCCAGGTCGACGAGGCGCTGGCGCGCCACCCGGACCTGCGCGTGCTGCCGCTGGACGCGCCCTGGATCGAGGACAAGTGGCGGTCAGACGAGGGCGGGCTGCGCCTCAGGCCCGATTTCTGGGCCGAAAAGGGCGGCATGGACGGCTTCTACATGGCGCTGCTGTCGAAGGGGTAACTCCTTGATGACTTGCCCGGGTTTCGCGGCTATCCTGCCGGCAACAAGCCCGGAACGGGCGACCTGAGGCAGTCGAAGAGCAATGGAGATGTCCACGGCCAGGAACTGGCGGACCGCGCACGCGCGGATGATGAACCGCATGCAGGCGCGCATGGCGGCCCGCACGCGGCCGGCCGAAGGATTCGTCTCGCAGCCTGAGCCGCGCACCGTGGGGTTTTTCGCCCGTGGGCGGCAGATGATCGCCGGGAACCTGATGTTCGCCGGTCACCTGGTCGAGGCCGAGGGCCGCCTGCTCTGGGCGATTGAGCCGCCCGACGGCAGTTTCGCCGAGGAAACCCACGGCTTTGGCTGGCTCGACGACCTGGCCGCCGTGGGCGACATGAAGGCGCGCGCGCTGGCGCAGGACTGGCTCTGGGACTGGATCGCCCGCTATGGCAAGGGGCGCGGCCCCGGCTGGACGCCGGAACTGACCGGCCGCCGGGTGATCCGCTGGATCCATCACGCGCTGTTCCTGCTGCGCGGCCGCGGCGCCGAGGACAGCGAGAAATTCTATGCCGCGCTGGCGGCGCAGACCCGCTTTCTGGCGCGCCGCGCCCATGTCGCCGCCCCCGGCCTGCCGCGCTTCGAGGCGATGACCGGACTGCTCTATGCCGGGCTGTCGTTGCAGGGGATGGAGGCGCATATCGCCCCCGCGCGCGAGGCGCTGGGCGCGGATTGCGCGAAACAGGTGGACGCGCAGGGCGGCATCGCCACCCGCAACCCCGAGGAATTGCTGGAGGTCTTTACCCTGCTGACCTGGGCGCAGCAGGCGCTGGTCGAGGCCGACCTGGAGCCCGAGCCGGACCACCTGACCGCCATCGCCCGCATCGCCCCCACCCTGCGCACCCTGCGCCATGCGGACGGCGGGCTGGCGCGGTTCCATGGCGGCGGGCGGGGTCTGGAAGGGCGGCTGGACCGGGCGCTGGCGGCCTCGGGCAACAAGAAGCGGCAGGCGGACGGGCTGGCGATGGGCTTTGCCCGGCTGTCGGCCCTGCGCTCCTCGATCATCGTCGACGCCGCCCCGCCGCCCGCGGGCGCGGCCTCGGCCCATGCCCATGCCTCGACGCTTGCGTTCGAGCTGACCTCGGGGCGGCGGCCGCTGATCGTCAACTGCGGCTCGGGCGGCGGCTTTGGCGAACAGTGGCGGCGCGCGGGGCGGGCCACGCCGTCGCATTCCACGCTGTGCCTGCAAGGCTATTCCTCGGCCCGGCTGGGCCAGCCGCGCTGGATCGGCGACGCGCGCCGCGAGCTGCTGGAGGACGCGCCGCGCCACGTGCCGATCCAGATGAGCCACCTGCCCGAGAGCTTGCGCTTTGAAGGCGGGCACGATGGCTATGTGACGGTGCAGGGACTGACCCATGCCCGCAGCCTGGAGCTGTCGCTGGACGGGCGCACGCTGAAGGGCGAGGATTACCTTGTCGCGCTGGACGGGCCGTCGAAGAAACGCTTTGACCGGGCGATGGACGCGCTCAGGCTGGCGGGGCTGCCCTACGAGGTGCGGTTTCACCTGCACCCCGACGTGGACGTCGCCCTGGACATGGGCGGCACGGCGGTGTCGATGGCGCTGCGGTCCGGCGAAATCTGGGTGTTCCGTTATGACGGGGCGGTGGAAATGACGCTGGAACCCTCGGTCTACCTGGAAAAGGGGCGGCTTCAGCCACGTGCGACGAAGCAGGTCGTTTTATCCGGCCGCGCGATGCAGTATGCGACGCGCGTCCGCTGGTCGCTGGCCAAGGCGCAGGAGACCGCATTCGCGATCCGCGACCTGACCCGTGACGAGGCGGACATGACCGTCTGAGCGGTCATCGTCCAGATAACGTCCGAGGGAATCACCGATGTCCGACCTGCAACCCGTGCGCCGCGCGCTCCTTTCCGTTTCCGACAAGACCGGCCTGATCGCCATGGCAGGCGCGCTGGCGGCGCGCGGGGTCGAACTGCTGTCGACCGGCGGCTCGGCCAAGGCGCTGCGCGAGGCGGGGCTGGCGGTGCGCGACGTGGCGGATGTGACGGGATTCCCCGAGATGATGGATGGCCGGGTCAAGACGCTGCACCCCGCGGTGCACGGCGGCCTTCTGGCGCTGCGCGACGATGCGGCCCATGTCGCGGCGATGGAAACCCACGGCATCGCGCCGATCGACCTGCTGGTGGTCAACCTCTACCCCTTCGAGGCGGCGCTGGCGCGCGGCGCGGGTTATGACGAGATGATCGAGAACATCGACATCGGCGGCCCGGCGATGATCCGCGCGGCGGCCAAGAACCACGCCTTTGTCACCACGCTGGTCGATGTCGAGGACTACGGCGCGCTGCTGGCCGAGCTGGAGGCGCACGACGGCCAGACCACGATGGCCTTTCGCCAGCGGCAGGCGCAGATCGCCTATGCCCGCACAGGGGCCTATGATGCCGCCGTCAGCACCTGGATGGCCAGCGCCATCGGTGAGACGACCCCGCGCCGCCGGGTCTTTGCCGGGACGCTGGCGCAGGGCCTGCGCTACGGCGAGAACCCGCACCAGGCGGCGGCGTTCTACGTCGATGGCTCCAACCGCGCCGGGGTGGCCGTGGCCGAGCAGTTGCAGGGCAAGGAACTGAGCTACAACAACATCAACGACACCGATGCCGCCTATGAACTGGTGTCGGAATTCCTGCCCGCCGACGGGCCGGCCTGCGCGATCATCAAGCACGCCAACCCCAGCGGCGTGGCGCGCGGCGCGACCCTGCTGGAGGCCTACCAGAAGGCCTATGACTGCGACCGCACCTCGGCCTTTGGCGGGATCGTGGCGCTGAATGGCGAGTTGGACGGCGCGACGGCGCAGGCGATCTGCGAGATCTTCACCGAGGTGGTCATCGCCCCGGCGATCTCGGCCGAGGCGCGCGAGATCTTTGCCGGCAAGAAGAACCTGCGCCTGCTGCTGACCCCCGGCCTGCCCGATCCGGCGCAGGCGGGGCTGGCCTGGCGGCAGGTGTCGGGCGGGCTGCTGGTGCAGGACCGCGACAACGGCGCGCGGGCGCTGTCGGACCTCAAGGTGGTCACGAAGAAGGCCCCGACCGAAGCGCAGATGGCCGACCTGCTGTTTGCCTGGAAGGTGGCCAAGCATGTGAAATCCAACGCCATCGTCTATGTCCGCGACCTGGCCACCGTGGGGGTCGGCGCGGGGCAGATGAGCCGGGTCGATTCCGCCCTGATCGCCGCGAAGAAGGCCGAGCGCATGGCCGAGGCGCTGGGCCTGCCTGCGCCGCTGACGCAAGGCTCTGCCGTGGCCTCGGATGCGTTCTTTCCCTTCCCGGACGGGCTGATGGAGGCGGCGGCGGCAGGAGCGAGCTGCGTCATCCAGCCGGGCGGGTCGATGCGCGACGACGAGGTGATCGCCGCCGCGGACGAAGCCGGGCTGGCCATGGTGTTCACCGGGATGCGCCATTTCCGCCACTGAGCGCGGGTGGGGCAGGACCGAATGGGCGGGGGATATGACCCGGCCGCTGGCAGTCCATGATGAAACCGAGGGTCTGGCCGGCAATTGCCGGTCTGCCCGCTGTCCCGGAGCCCGTCGATGACCGCTATTCAAGCCGCGAGCTTGTTGGTGCTGGTGCTCTACCTCGGTGCGTTCTTTGCCGGATCGGCCCTGGCCGCCCGGGCCGCGCAGCGGTCTGTCTGGTTGTTCGGAACCGCGCGCGGAAAGGATCGAATCGCGGCCGTGGGATTCCGGGCGAGCTTTGCCCTGGCGCTGGGTGGTCCGCTGCTCTGGATCGCCGCGCCTGCGGTTTCCGTCTTTGATCCGGTTTGGCAGAGAGGTCCCCACTGGCTGGCCATGGCCGGGCACATGCTGGCGGTTGCCGGAGCGATGCTGGCCTTTGCCTCGCAGATGGCCATGGGCGCATCGTGGCGCGTTGGCGTGCGACCCGATGCCGTTGGCGCGCTCGTGACCGGGGGCCTCTACACCGTGTCGCGCAATCCCACCTTTCTGGGCCAAGCCGCCCTTCTGGCCGGTCTGGCGTTGGCCAATCCCAGCCTGCCGGGAATCGCGGCCTTGCTGCTTTTCCTGACCTCCGCCGAACTGCAAATCCGATCCGAAGAGGCCGTGCTGCGGGAAACCCACGGCGCGGCGTTCCAGACCTTCGCCTCACGGGTTCCGCGGTGGATCGGTTGGCCCCGGGAAACCCCTCGGGATAGCTAGTGCCCGAGCGGACATCCGCGCTGCCGGCTCACCGACGCTCTCGGCTTTTAACGAAAGAGGCCGGGGACATGCCCCGGCCTATGTCTTGTCCGATCCGGCGGCTTACTGGCCGACCGTGCTTTCCAGGCCGACCGGCTGGCCCACCACGACGAACACCAGCTCTTCCGGGCGCAGCAGATCGGCGGCCACGCGTTTCACGTCGTCCAGCGTGACCGCCTCGATCTGGGCGTTGCGGGTCTTGATGTAGTCGGGCGTCAGCCCGTCCATCTGCATCCCCACCAGGATCTGCGCAATCGGTCCGTTGCCGTCAAAGCGCAGCGGGTAGGCGCCGGTGAGGTAGGTCTTGGCGCGGTCCAGTTCCTGCGGCGTGGCGCCCTCGGTCGCCATCTTGGTCCATTCGTCGCGGATCACGGTGATCGCCTCGGCGATGCGGTCGTTGGCCGAGGCCACCCGGCCCAGCACCAGTTCCGCATTGTCGCGCGGCGAGAGGTAGGAATAGACGCCGTAGGTCAGCCCGCGCTTTTCGCGCACCTCGTTCATCAGCCGCGCCTCGAAGCCGCCGCCGCCGAAGATGGTGTTGATCACGTAGGCGGCAAAGAAGTCGGGGTCGTCCCGCTTCATCCCCTTGTGGCCGAAGATCGCCACCGACTGCGGCGTGTCGAACGGCACCACGGTCACGCCGGCCTGTGTCTTGACGTCGAAGTACGCGGGCATCGGCGCGCCGGTCTCTGGCAGGTCCGACAGCAGCCGGTCCAGCAGCGTGCCAAGGTCCTCGGCGCTGATGTCGCCGGCCGCCGCGACATAGACGCGGTCCTTGGCCAGCGCCGCCTTGTGCGCTGCGATCAGGTCATCGCGGGTCAGCGCGGTCACGCTTTCGGCGGTGCCGCTGTCGTTGGAGCCGTAGGGATGATCGCCGAAGATCGCCTTGTAAAAGGCGTCGCTGACGATCTCGTCCGGGTCGGTCGCGTCCGACAGGATGCCCGAGAGCACCTGCTTGCGCACCCGTTCGACCGCGTCGTCGTCAAAGCTGGGCGCCACCAGAGAGGCGCGCAGCAGGTCCACCGCGGCATCGCGCGTCTCGGACAGGAACTTGGCCGAGATGCTCACCGAATCGTCGCCGGCATTGTAGCGGAACTCGGCCGCCAGTTCCTCGCGCGCCTGGGCAAAGGCGCGGGCGTCCATGCCCTCGGCGCCTTCTTCCAGCAGGCCGACCATCAGGTTGGTCGCCCCCCGTTTGCCCGGCGCGTCCAGCGATGCGCCGCCGCGAAAGCGGATTTCCAGCGCCACAAAGGGAATCGACGGCTCCTCGACCAGCCAGGCCTTGATCCCGCCGGGGCTGGTGACTTCCTGGATGTTGATTTCGGCATGGGCGGCAAAGCCGGCGCAGACCAGGCCGAAGGCCAGAACGAAACGGCGGATCATTGGGTCACCTCCCGCGCCGCAGCGCTCTTGATGTGGCCGGTCACGGATTTGCGGCGGTCAAAGACGTGTTTGGCGGCGGCGATGATGTCCTCGGCGGTGACCGCCTGCAGCACCTCGGGCCAGGCCTGCACGTCCTCGACCGTCAGGCCGGTGGTCAGCGCGTTGCCGTAGCGCCGGGCGATGCGGTCGGGGTCATCCAGCGCATAGATCAGCTGCGCCTTGATCTGGAACTTGATCCGGTCCAGCTGCGCGGCGTCCACCCCGGTCTCGATGAACTCGGCCAGGGCCTGGTCCATTGCGGCCTCGGCCTCGTCCAGCGACACGCCCGGGGCGGGCACGATGACCAGCCCAAAGGTGGAGGCGTCCAGCGTGGTGTCGTCGTAATAGGCGTCGGTGTAGACCGCCTTCTGCGTCTCGAATTGCAGCTTTTGCGTCAGGACCGAGGTCTGCCCGCCCGACAGCACCTGCGTCAGCAGCGTCAGCGCCGCCGCCTCTTCCTGTGCGCCGGACATGCGCGGCGGGGCCAGGTAGGTGCGGGTGACATAGGGCTGCGACACACGCGGATCCTCGTAGACCATGCGCCGCGCGGCCAGGTGGGACGGCTCGGTCCGGCGCGCGCGCTCGGTCAGCTCGGGGTTGGGCGGCAGCGGGCCGTAGTGCTGTTCGGCCAGGGCGCGCACCTCGTCGGGCGTGACGTCACCGGCGACGATCAGGATCGCGTTGTTGGGCGCGTAGAACTGGCGGTAGTAGGCCAGCGCGTCGTCGAGATCGAGCTGCTCCATCTCGTGCCGCCAGCCGATGATCGGCGTGCCGTAGGGGTGGTTGAGGTAGAGCGCGGCGTTGGCCTGCTCGCGGAACAGCGCGCCGGGGCTGTTTTCGACCCGCTGGTTGCGCTCTTCGATGATGACCTCGCGCTCGGTCAGGATGTCCTGCTCCGACAGGCGCAGGTTGACCATGCGGTCGGCCTCCATCTGCATCATCAGGCCCAGCCGGTCAGCGGCGACGCGCTGGAAATAGGCGGTTGTGTCGTAGCTGGTAAAGGCGTTGTCGGTGCCGCCGTTGGCCGCCACCGTGGCGCTGAATTCGCCCGGGGCCAGCGTGTCGGTGCCCTTGAACAGCAGGTGTTCCAGGAAATGCGCCACGCCGGAAACGCCCGGCTCTTCGTCGGCAGAACCCGCCCTGTACCAGACCATGTGCACGACGACCGGCGCGCGGTGATCCTCGATCACCACCACGTCCATGCCGTTGTCCAGCGAGAAGGTGCTGACTTTGCCGGCCTCCTGCGCGGAGGCGGCGATCGCCAGGACCGTCGAGACGGTCACGGCGAGGATCAGTGTCAGAAAACGCATGAGACATCCTCGAGTTATCCGGATGTCTGCTAACCTACGCCCGGCCTTGCCAAGTTCAACCCGCTGTGACGCGGTCGTGACCGGGGCCGGTGGGCCGTCAGCCCTCCGGCGGGGCGGCCGGGGTCTGGGCGCCGGCGCGGCGGTACAGGCGGAGCCATTCGTAGGGGTCCAGCGTCATGCGCTTGTAGGCCTGGTTGTATTCGTCGCGCGGCACGATCGACCAGTTGAAGATCGACTTGGACCGGCGGAAATCCGCGTCCTTGGCGGCCAGTTCCTGGCGCACACCCGAATCACGGCCAAAGCGGCTGGCGCGGTTGATCAGCGCCGTATCGCCCGCCGGCACGCCCTGGCCGGCGATCAGCCGCGCCGGGTTGCCGCCCAGCGCCGCCACGGCATCCGCCTTGGGCGTCTGATCCGTGCGGTTGGCGCCGCCCGGGGTCGGCGTCGGCAACTGGGCATAGCTCTCGGGCTGCACCAGCGGCTTGTTCGGCACGATGGAGAATTCCTGCGGCCGCCCGGTGCCGGTGCGCATGTCGCGCAACGGCTTGTCACGGTCGACAAGCGCGCAGGACGCCACGCCCGCCAGTGCCAGTATCGCTACCAGATGCGCCCGCCGCATCGCCATCCTCCGTCGCATTTTCGTCAGTCCTACCGCATCTGGTCCGCCCCGTCACGGGGCCTTTTTGCCCGAGGGAAACAGCACCAGCCCGACCGCGCCGACAAAGATCGCGATGTCCGCGACGTTGAAGGCATAGGGGTTGTCGATCCCGCAGCACGACATGTTGAGAAAATCCGCCACCGCGCCATAGACCAGCCGGTCCACCACGTTGCCCAGCGCCCCGCCGATCAGGAACCCGGCCGAAATCAGCCCCAGCCGCCCCGGCGGATCGCGCCGCATCCAGACCAGCACGAACAGCACGATGCCCAGCGCGACCGAGATCAGGATCCACCGCGTCGCCGCCGCGTCGCCGGCAAACAGGCCAAAGTTCACGCCGTAGTTCCAGGCCATGCGCAGGTTCAGCAGCGGCGGCAGCACGTCGATGGCCAGCTTGTTGCCCAGCCCCATGACATGCACGACCAGGTATTTCGTCACCTGGTCCAGCACGAAAATGCCCAGCGTGACCCAGCCCACCAGCCGCAGCCCGCCGTTGCCTCGCGTCTTTGCCCGTGACTGTGCCAGAACCGCCTCGCCTCGTCCGCCGGGGTGCGCCCCCGTTCCGCGCCTGTCCTAGAAGCGCCCGCGCCCGGGCGCAAGCGCCAAGCCGATCAGATAGGCGCCGACCCCGGGCTTCTTCTGGCGCGAAATATCCCGGGGGTCCGGGGGCAGAGCCCCCGTCGCCCTGTCCGGCCGCGGCCGGGCCTCAGTTCAAGAGACCCGCGTGGCGCAGCGCCGCGTCCAGCCTGGCCCGCGTCGGTTCGGTCACCGGCACCAGCGGCAGCCGCACCTCTTCGGAACACAGCCCCAGCCGCGACATGGCGTATTTCGCGCCGCACAGCCCCGGCTCGGCAAAGATCGCCTGGTGCAGCGGCATCAGCCGGTCCTGGATCGTCAGTGCCTTGCCGTAGTCGCCGGACAGGCAGGCCGATTGCAGCTCCGAACACAACCGCGGCGCCACGTTGGCGGTGACCGAGATGCAGCCCACGCCGCCCTGCGCGTTGAAGCCATGCGCGGTGGCATCCTCGCCCGAGATCTGGACGAAGTCGGGCCCGCAGGTGATGCGCTGCTGGCAGACCCGCGCCAGGTCGCCGGTGGCGTCCTTGACGCCGACGATGCGCGGCAGTTTCGCCAGCTCGCCCATGGTGGCGGGCGACATGTCCACCGCCGAGCGTCCGGGAATGTTGTAGATCACGATCGGGATCTCGGCGCTGTCGTGGATGGCGGTGAAATGCGCGATCAGCCCGGCCTGCGTCGGCTTGTTGTAGTATGGCGTCACCACCAGCGCCCCGGTCGCGCCGACCCGATGGGCATGCCGGGTGAATCGGATCGCCTCCTCGGTGTTGTTCGACCCGGCCCCGGCGATCACCGGCACCCGGCCCGCCGCCGCCGCGACGACGCATTCGATCACCGCCTCGTGCTCGGCATGGCTCAGCGTCGGGCTCTCGCCGGTCGTGCCCACCGGCACCAGCCCGTGCGAGCCTTCGGCGATGTGCCATTCGACCAGCTGCTTGAGCGTGTCGAAATCCACCGCGCCGTCCTTGAACGGCGTGACCAGTGCAGGCATCGACCCCTTGAACATGACACGCTCCTCTCTCTTGCGTTTCCCGTGATCGCCACGAGGGTGGAATTCCGCCGACCCATCGGTATTGTGAGTTGAACGGAAGGACCCCGGACATATGCTTTTCGCGTAGCGTCTATTCCTTTTCAGGACGGAAAAAGCAAGACGATGTCGCGTCTCCTACCCCTCATAGTGCTGCTGCTCTGGGCCGTGCCGGTCGCCGCGCAGGACCGCGGTGCCGCGCTGGCGCAGGCGATGAAGTCCATGCGCGAAGGCAACTGGGCCGCCGCCCGCATCGCCGCGCGCGGCGACGGGCAGGCCGCAGTCGACGTGATCCTGTGGCACGCGCTGCGCGCCGGGCGCGGCGATGTGCGCGAAGTGCAGGATTTCATCGCCCGCAACGCCGACTGGCCCGGCATGGACTACCTGCGCGAGAAATCCGAACCGACGATGTCCGAGGCCACGCTGGACGGCATCCGCGCCTTTTTCGCCGACCACCAGCCGCGCACCGGGTCGGGCGCGCTGGCGCTGGCGCGGGCGCACATGGCCTCGGGCGACGAGGGGCTCGCGCAGGCCGACATCGTGCTGGCCTGGCGCACCTTGCAGATGACCAGCGACGAGCGCCGCGCCTTTACCCAGAACTGGGGCGAGATCCTCAAGGAGCACCACGTCGCGCGGCTGGACATGGCGCTGTGGAACGGCTGGAGCCGCGACGCGGGCGCCATGGTGAACCTGGTGGACGACGGCTGGAAGGCGCTGGCCGAGGCGCGGCTGGCGCTGCGCGCCTCCGCCCCCGGCGTCGATACGCTGATCACCAAGGTGCCGGCCGAACTGGCCGACAACGCGGGCCTGGCCTATGAACGATTCCTGTGGCGGGTGCGCAAGCGGCGCACCGCCGACGCCATCGAGCTGCTGCGCGAACGCTCGGCCACGCGGGCCGGGCTGGGCGAACCCTGGGCCTGGGCGCCGCAGCGCGTGGACCTCGCGCGCGAACGGATGATCGACGGCGCCCATGCCGAGGCCTACGAGATCGCCGCGCGGCACTGGCTGGTCGAGGGCAGCGACTACGCCGAGCTGGAGTGGCTCGCCGGCTTCATCGCGCTGCGCTTTCTCGACCGCGCCGACCTGGCGGTGGCGCATTTCGAGAACTTCCGCGAGGCGGTCT
Source organism: Antarctobacter aquimaris (assembly GCF_900184945.1). GTDB lineage: Bacteria > Pseudomonadota > Alphaproteobacteria > Rhodobacterales > Rhodobacteraceae > Maliponia > Maliponia aquimaris. The sequence goes on from NZ_FXYF01000003.1 coordinate 394,471, forward strand.
GGACACCGATCTCGGCCGGCCGGGCGGGCTACTGGCTGGGCCGCGCCTACGAGGCGCAGGGCAATGCCGCCAAGGCGAAAGAGGCCTACACAATGGGCGCGGGGTTCCAGACCTCGTTTTACGGCCTGCTCGCCGCCGAACGCGCCGGGGTGCCGTCCGATCCCAGGCTGACCGGCAAGGAGGCCTTTGCCGACTGGCGCGAGGCGCCGTTCACGAAAACCAGCGTGTTCGAGGCCGGTCTCCTGCTGCTGGCCGCGGGCGAAATCGACCTGGGCGAGCGGTTCCTGACCCACCTGGCCGAATCGCTCGACCGCGAGGGCATGGGCCGGCTGGGCGTCATGCTGATGGAAATGCAGCGTCCACATGTGCAGGTCATGCTGGGCAAGCGCGCCGCACAGTTCGGCATCGAGCTTCCGGGCCCCTACTATGCGCTCGACCCCAAGGTGCTGGAGGGTGAATACCCGGTGCCCAAGGAACTGGTGCTGGCCATCGCGCGCCGCGAATCGGAGTTCGACCCGGGGGTTATCTCGGGCGCGGGGGCGCGCGGCTACATGCAGCTGATGCCCGGCACCGCCAAGCAGGTGTCCGAAAAGCTGGGCATCGCGTACGACCTCGACCGCCTGCTGACCGATCCGGCCTACAACGCGCGGCTCGGGTCGAACTACCTGGCCGGGTTGGCGGAGCGGTTCAACGGCAACGCGGTGATGATGGCGGCGGGCTACAACGCCGGGCCGGGCCGCCCGATCAACTGGATGGAGCGCAACGGCGATCCCCGGACCGGTGCCGTGGACATCATCGACTGGATCGAGCTGATCCCCTTCGACGAGACCCGCAACTACGTCATGCGGGTGACCGAAAGCCTGCCGGTCTACCGCGCCCGGCTGGGCAAGCCGCCGCACCCGGTGCCGTTCAGCCAGGAGCTGGTGGGCAGCACCCTCAGGGCCGGTGCCGTTCCCGGCGAATGAGCCTTGCGAGTGATGCGGACCGTTCAGGAAGGGGCGCTGCCCCTCTGGTCCTTCGGACCATTCACCCCGGGGTATTTGACCAGAGAAGAAACTAGGGCGCGATTAGCGCTTCTTCTTTGCAAAAATACCTCCGGGGGAGTCGCCGCAGGCGACGGGGGCAGCGCCCCCAAGATATCCTCAGGCCCGGGCCTGCCGCTGCCGCCAGAGCGTGAACAGCCCGGCCGCCACGATCAGCCCGGCTCCCAGAACCACGTTCGAGCGCAGCGCCTCGCCGAAAACCACCAGACCCAGTGCGCTGGCAAAGACCAGTTGCAGGTAGGCGAAGGGTTGCAGGGCGCTGGCCTCGGCCACCTCGTAGCTGCGGATCATCAGGTAATGTCCGCTCGCGCCGGTCAGGCAGAGCAGCGCCATCCAGCCCCAGTCGGGGGGGATCATCGGTTCCCAGAACCACATGCCGATGGCGGTGGCCACCACCACGCCGGAGACCCCGGTGTAGAAGAACGAGGTCGCCGAGCTGTCGGCCCGCGCGACGTAGCGCGTCAGCAGCGTGTAGAGCGCGAACATCAGCGCCGCGACCAGCGGGATCGCCGCGTAGGGCGAGAACACCCCGCCCGAGGGTTGCAGGATGATGATGACGCCGACAAAGCCGACACCGATCGCCGTCCAGCGCCGCCAACCGACGTATTCGCCCAGCACCGGGCCGGAGAAGGCCGCCACCAGCAGCGGGTAGCAGGCAAAGACCGCGTGGCTTTCGACCAGCCCCAGGTAGACGAAGGCCAGCACCATGACGTTGATCTCGACCACCAGCAGCGCACCGCGAAAGACCTGCAACCAGGGAAAGGCGCTTTTCGCCGCGGCCTTCAGCCCGCCGGCCTTGCGCCCGGCCACGGTCAGCACAAAGGCGGCAAAGAACCAGTAGCGGATCATCACCACCATCATGACATTGTATTCCCCCGCCAGGTGGCGCGAGATCCCGTCCTGCAGGGCAAAGACAAAGGTGGTGGCGACCATCAGCGAGATGCCGAGCCGGGTGTTCTGCTGTGCCATGGTGCGCGCTTTCCGAAGAGGGGGCGGGTTCGGCGGCCGGCGCCGCCGGGGCGTCAGGTGGACAGGTCCGGCTTGCAGGCGGTCGTCATGTGACGCTTTCGGCCATAGCCCTTGGCGCGCGTGACCTCAAGCCCCGCCGCCTGCAACGCCCGCCGCACATGCCCCGCGGCGGTGTAGCTGGCCGCCGTGCCGCCGGGCGCCGTGTGGCGGGCGACCTCACCCATCAGCTCGGGCGACCAGAGCTCCGGGTTGCGGGCGGGGGAAAAGCCGTCGAGAAACCAGGCGTCGGCCTGTCCCGGCCAGCTGGGCAGGGTGTCGCGCGCGTCACCCTCGAACAGCGCGAAGCGCAGGCCGGGCAGCGTGAAGGCGTGCTTGCCCCAGTGCGGGGCGAGTTCGGCGGCCAGATCAGCGATCTCGGGAAAGGCGGCGTGGGCGCGGGTCATGTCCTGCGGGGACAGTGGAAAGGCCTCGAAACTGGTGAAATGCAGCGTGCCCGGCGTGCCGCTCTGACGCCAGGCGTGCAGGGCGGCGAGCAGGTTCAGCCCGGTGCCAAAGCCCAGCTCGGCGATGCGAAAGCCGTCCCTGAACCGCTCCGGCAGGCGATTGCCGGAGAGAAAAACATAGGCGGTTTCGGCCAGGCCGTTCTCCAGCGAGTAGTAGGGGTCTTCGAAGCGGGTCGAGACCGGAGTCTCGCCGCGCCAGTCCAGCGCGCTCTGGTCGGGCATGGGTTTTGTCCATATGAAACACCGGTGGTTCTGGCGGGGGATGCGGGCGATGGCAAGCGTGGACGTGACGGTGCGCGGGGCGGGGATATTCGGCCTGTCGGTGGCCTGGGCCTGCGTGCGCCGCGGGGCGCGGGTGCGGGTGGTCGATCCGTTTGGCCCGGGGGCCGGATCCTCGGGCGGGATCGTCGGCGCGCTGGCGCCGCATGTGCCGGAGAACTGGAACGCCAAGAAGGCCTTCCAGCTGGAGAGCCTCTTGATGGCCGAGGGGTTCTGGGCCGGGGTGGCGGCCACGGGGGGCGTTTCGGCGGGCTACGGGCGCACCGGGCGGTTGCAGCCGGTGACGGACGCGGCCGCGCTGGCCCTGGCGCAGGCGCGGGGCGGGACGGCGGCGGCGCTGTGGCAGGGCAGGGCGATCTGGGAGGTGATCCCGGTGGCCGAGGCGGCGGCGGTCGATGGATTCGTGCCGGTGACGCCCACGGGGCTGGTGATTCGCGACACGTTGAGCGCGCGGATGTGCCCGCGCCGGGCCTGCGCTGCGCTGGTCGCGGCGCTGGAGGTCTCCGGCGTGGAGGTCGTGACCGAGGCGGAGGACGCAGGCGCGGTGGTCTGGGCAACCGGCTGGCAGGGGTTGCGCGCGCTGTCCGAGGCGCTGGGCCGGCAGGTGGGCGACGGGGTCAAGGGCCAGTCGGTGCTGTTGCGCCATCCGGCGCCGAATGCGCCGCAGTTGTTCGTCGATGGGCTGCACCTCGTGCCCCATGTCGACGGGACGGTGGCGGTGGGGTCGACCTCGGAGCGGGTGTTCGACGATCCCGCCTCGGTGGACGCGCAGTGCGAGGCGCTGGTCGAGCGGGCCTTTGCGGCGGTGCCCGCGCTGCATGGCGCGGCGGTGGTGGAGCGCTGGGCCGGAGTGCGGCCGCAGGCGCGGACGCGGGCGCCGATGCTGGGGGGCTGGCCGGGCCGACCGGGGCATTTCGTGGCCAACGGCGGGTTCAAGATCGGCTTTGGCATGGCGCCCAAGGTGGCCGAGGTCATGGCCGACCTGGTGCTGGAGGGGCGTGATGGCATCCCCGAGGGGTTCCGGGTGGAGGATTGCCTCTAGGACGCCGGAACGGCGCTGTTCCGGCTGCGCCGAAATGCGCCCCGCCCGCCGTCCCCGGCCTTGACCGCGCCCCTGCGGCGCTGGTTTGGTCAGGCTGACGCGGAAAGAGGAGAGCGCCATGATCGACATTCGCGACTTGCGGGGCGTGGTGCCCTACCTGCCGACGCCGCTGACGGCGGCGGGGCAGGTAGACGAGGCCGCGCTGAAGCGGCTCTGCCGTCACCTGGTGACCGAAGGGGTGCACGGGCTGACCCCGCTGGGATCGACCGGCGAATTCGCCTATCTGGACTTTGCCGCCAAGGAGCGCGTCGTCGCCACCACGGTCGAGGCGGCGGACGGGCATGTGCCGGTCATCGCCGGGGTTGCCGCCACCACGACGCGCGATGCGGTGGCGCAGGCCAAGCGCTGGGCGGCACTGGGGGCGGACGGGATCCTGGCGGTGCTGGAGGCCTATTTCCCGATCTCGGATCAGGGGGTCATCGACTATTTCACCGCCATCGCCGATGCGACCGACGCGCCGGTGACGCTGTATACCAACCCCAATTTCCAGCGCTCGGACCTGACGATGGAGGCGATCGACGCGCTGTCGCATCATCCCAACATCCTGTTTCTCAAGGACGCCTCTACCAACACCGGCCGGCTGCTGTCGATCCTGAACCGGACCGAGGGGCGGATCGGCGTGTTTGCCGCCTCGTCGCACATCACCGTGGCGGTGATGATGATCGGCGGGCGCGGCTGGCTGGCGGGGCCGTCCTGCCTGGTGCCGCGGCAGAGCGTGCGGCTGTTCGACCTGTGCAGGACGGGGCATTGGGAGCAGGCGATGGCGCTGCAAAGGGACCTCTGGGCGGTGAACCAGGTCTTTGCCCGTTACAACCTGGCGGGCGCGGTCAAGGCGGGGTTGCGGCTGCAGGGGTTCGATTGCGGCGATCCGGCGCCACCGCAGGCGCGGCTGACGGAGGAGCAGGTGGAGGCGGTGCGGCGGGCGCTGGAGAAGGTGGGGGCGCTTTAGGCGGCATTCGTGCGCCTTCGCGCAGAATTGAGAGTGTTTTCGACCTCAACCGAGTGCCGCGGTCAGGCTTGCTGCGCAACCATGACCTTGCGCACCGGCATTCGTGCGCCTTCGCGCAGAATTGAGGAGTTTTATTGACCTCAACCGAGTGCCGCGGTCACGGTTGCTGCGCAACCATGACCCTGCGCACTGGCATTCGTGCGCCTTCGCGCAGAATGCCTTAATCGAACTTCCGGGACGGTGCGAGGACCTTGGCTTCGCCGATCAACACCTTCTTGCCGTCCACCGCGCAATGAGTCTCCAATGTGACGCGGCGCTTGGCAAAGTCGATGTCGACCACCTTGACCTCGGCATAGACAACGTCCCCCGGCCGCACCGGGGCGAGGAATTTCAGCGTCTGGCCCAGGTAGACCGTGCCATGGCCCGGCAGCTGCTCGCCGATCACCGCAGAGATCAGCCCTGCCGTGAGCATCCCGTGGGCGATCCGCCCCTCGAAGATGGTGTCCTGCGCGTAATCGTCGTCCAGGTGCACCGGGTTCCGGTCGGTCGAGACCTGGGCGAACATCTCGATGTCCTGGTCGGTCACCTGTTTGCGCAGGGAACGCACCATGCCCATCTCGATGTCCTCGATGCAGATCGTGCCGCGCGGCAGATTGTCCAACATCCGGTCCTCCATTGGCAAACCGTCCGGTAATAAACGCGCAGCCAGCCCGCGCTTTCGGTAATTTTATTACTTTGCGGCCGCAGCAAAATCAAGGAGAATCTGTCTAGCGCAGGGTGCCGATGGTAAAGCTGGGGTTGATCATTTCCCTTTGGATATAGGCCTCCAGCGCCGCCGGCTCGGGCTGGTGCGTCGTTTTGGTCTCGGCGCGGGCCAGTCCGCCGCTGATGAACAGGGAATCGATGTCCTCGCCCATGGCGCCGTCGATGTCGGTATGCGCGCCGTCGCCGATCGCCAGGATGCCGGCGTCCGGCACCCCCTTGCGCAGCTTGGACAGGCGCGCGCGGGCAAGGTCGTAGATCGGCGGGTGCGGCTTGCCGAAATACAGGCTTTCGCCGCCCATCTCGGTGTAGAGCTGCGCCAGCGCGCCGGCGCACCATTCGCGCCGCTCGCCGCGGTCCACCACGATGTCGGGGTTGGCGCAGAGCAGCTTCAGCCCCTTCGTCTTGGCCAGCAGGAACTGCGGGCGGTTCACCGAAGGGTCGGCGTGCGGGTCGAAGGGGCCGCAGCAGACGATGCCCTCGGCCTCTTCCAGAGGCACCCGCTGAATGGCGACCGGGTTCTCGATCAGCTTCAGCGGGTCGAAGAAGGTCAGATCGTAGTCCTGGCCCATGAACCAGACCTTGCTGCCCACCGCGCCGCGGAACATCGCCGCGCGCGCGCTGTCGCCCGAAGTGGCGATGTCGTCCCAGGCGTCCTGCGGCACGCCGAAACGGTCCAGCTGCTTGGCCACCTCGTGGCGCGAGCGGGGCGCGTTGGTCACCAGGATCACCGCCCCGCCGCGCTGCCGGTAGCTCTGCAAGGCCTCCACCGCCGAAGGGATGGCGGCAACGCCGTTGTGCACGCAGCCCCAGAGATCGACGAAAAGCGCCTCGTAGCGGTCGGAGATCTCGGAAAGGCTGTTGATGATCTGGGTCATGGGGCAGGTCCTGTCAGCGGTCACTGCCCCGCTCATCCCACATCGCGGGGCGGCTGGAAAGCCCTGCGCCCCAACCCAGCCGTCAGTGACCGCCGGCGCGCTCGGCGTAGCTGCGGTATTCCTCGGCCTCGGCGCGGGCCTCGCGCAGCCCGTCCATGGCGGCGGCCAGCTCGGCCTCGGTCTGGGCCAGCTGGTTGGTCAGCTCGGCCTCGCGCTGCTGCAGGTAGGTGATCGCCTGGTCGCGGGTTTCCTCGGCCTCGTGCAGCTCCTGGCTCATCTTTTCCAGCTGGTCGACGTCGGCCTGGCTGACCCGGCGAAATCGGTGCACCAGCCAGTGCGCGAACCAGCCCAGCCCGAAGGCCACGAACAGGATGATCGCGGTCGTGACGACGAATTCCGTTCTGTTCATCCCCTGTCCCCTTCGTCCGGGGACGCATCGCCCGCCGGATCATTTGTTGCCGGGTCCGCCCCGTCCTGATCTGGTCCGATCGAGCCCGGCCGCGCCTTGGGCCGGATCCGATCGGCGCCCTCGGGCAGGGTCACCCCCGGCTGGGCCGCATCCGGGTCTGCCGTTGCCGCGGGACCTGTCCCCGGGACCGCATCGACCGGCCCCGTGCCTTCTTGGCCTTCTTCCGGCACCGGGCGCAAGAGCTTGAATTCGATCCGCCGATTCGCCTCGCGGCCGTCCTCGGTGCCGTTGTCGGCGATCGGCTGCGCCTCGCCATAGCCCTTGGCGGTATAGGATCCGGTCGGCACCCGCCGCACCCGCAGCGCGTCCAGCACCGCCTGGGCGCGGTCGCGGCTGAGTTCCTCGTTCATGGCCTCGCGGCCCTGGCTGTCGGTGTGGCCGCCGATTTCCATGGGAATCTCGCCGCATTGCTTCAGCATGTCGGCCAGGTCGTCGAGGATCTTTTCGGCCGAACGGTCGAGCCGGGCCGAGCCGGGTTCGAACAGGATCTTGCGGGTGCCGATGATCTCGACGATCTTGGCCTCGCATTCCTCGGGCGTGGGCAGGCCGGCGATCGGGTCCAGCGCCTCGACATAGGTGACGTCCACGTCGAAACTCGCGCGTTCGCCCAGCTTTTCCAGCAGCAGCGTGGCGATCAGCGACGAGGCTTCAATATTGCCGGTCTTGCCGGTGACGGTGATGGTGTCCGGCGTCACGGTGACGGCGCCATGCGCCAGCATCGACAGCGCCTCCAGCCCGGCCAGCGTGCGCACGCTCCAGTCCTGCGGCAGCCCTTCGACGATCCGCGCCGCGGTATAGACCGCGTCCGAGCCAAAGCGCGCCTTGGCATAGCTGTCGGCAGTGGTCCGCGCCAGTTCGGACGCCAGCTGGCCGCGCAGCTGCACGCCGCCTTCGGGGCTGAGCGTGGCGATGAATTCGGGGGTGCCTTCGGGCTTGGCCTCGGGCGGCTTGGGCAGTTCGGCGGTCAGCGAAAAGACCTCGGGCAGGGCGACGTCCAGCTCGCCGACGATGCGGTCGAACTTGGCCGGGTTGGTGCCTTCGGGCGCAACCAGCAGGATGTCCGCGTTGGAAAAGGTCAGCGTGCCGCCGCCCAGCTCGGCCAGCTTGGCGATGGCGATCTCGACCGCGTCGGCCCAGCGCCGCGACGGCACCCCCAGGCCCAGGCGGCACACCGCCTTGCCCTGAAGCCCGGCGTTGGTCGCGGCGCGCAGGATGCGGTCGCGCGACGCCTCGGTATCGGCCGAACAGGTGTCCAGGCGCGCGCCGTCCTGGTCGAGGATGAAGCGCAGCGTGAAAGGCGTGATCACCGGCCGCGGCGCCGAGATGTCGAGCGCGAGGCGCAGGTCCTCGGGCTTGCGCCGGATCAGCGCGGTTTCCAGCCGCGCGCGCGCCTCGGCGCTGTCGGTCATCGCCTTGATGGTGACCAGCCCGGCCTCGACCGAGACCTTGGAGCGGGGCAGGTCGCGCAGCGCGGTGCCGGCGTAGCGCAGGGCCGAGTCCCAGCCTTCGGGCGGCGGGAAATCCGCCGCCTCCAGCAGGTCGGACACCTCGTCCGCGCCGGCGATGCCGCGGAACCCTTCGATCAGGGCGGCGCGGTCGGTCGCGGCGGGCACCAGCCCGATCACCGAGATCCCCGCGTCGTTGCGCAGGATCTCGACCGAGAAATGCGGCGGGGCGATGGCGTCGGGTTCCTCGACCAGCATCTGGTCGAGCACCCGGCTGGCATCGACGACGCGGCCGGCGGCGCTGAGCGCCTTGAACCGGGCGGCTTCGTCCGGGGCGGTGCCGAACAGGAAGACCTGCAATCCGTTGGTGTCGACCTCGGCCCAGGTCAGGCTGTCGGCGTCCAGTTCGGCCAGCACGGCGGTCTTGGAGGCGCTCTCGACGACCTGGGCGGAGAAATAGGCGGTCACGAGACACAGTGCGCCTGCCGCCGCAAAGGTGCCGCCGGTGACGATAAGCGAGGAGATACGCATGGCGCCGGGGTTTCCTGTTAACTTCCAGACCTGATACGCAAGCGGGGCAGGCTGCGCAATCAGACGATCAGGGCGACGGCGAAAAACAGCACGGGCAGCAGGCCGGCGTCGCGGTTGGAGCGGAACAGTTCGAGCAGTCGGGTGTTGTCGTCCAGTTTCAGCCGCCGCATCTGCCAGACCATGTGCCAGCCCATCGCCCAGGGACCGGCGATCATCAGGATCAGCGCCAGCGGGGCGCCTTCGGGCGCGGCAAGCACGATGGCGAGGCCCATCAGCGCGACCGAGGCCACCAGGAACCGCGACAGCCATTTCGGCGTGTCCAAGCCGAACAGGCGGGCGGTGGATTTCACGCCGATCAGCGCGTCGTCCTCCTTGTCCTGGTGGGCATAGATCGTGTCGTAGAACAGCGTCCAGGCCATGCCCGACAGGTACAGCACCACCGCCGGCCATTCGAGCCGCCCGGAATGCGCCGTCCAGGCCAGCAGCGCGCCCCAGTTGAAGGCGATCCCCAGGAAGACCTGCGGCCACCAGGTGAACCGTTTGGCAAAGGGGTAGACGGCGACGGGCAGCAGCGCCAGCACGCCGAGCGCGATGGCGGCGGGCGGAAAGGTGACGAGGATGCAGAAGGCCACCAGGCACTGCACCACCGCCCAGGCCAGCGCCTGTTTCGCCGTGACCTGCCCCGAGGGGATCGGCCGCGAGGCCGTGCGCGCGACCGAACCGTCAATGTCGCGGTCGGTGATGTCGTTCCAGGTACAACCCGCGCCGCGCATCAGCACCGCGCCGATGCCGCAGCCTGCAAAGATCCACAGGTCGGACCAGCGCGCCTGCCCGTCGTTCAGCATCGACAGCAGCAGGCCCCACCAGCAGGGCAGCAGCAAAAGCCAGGTGCCGATCGGCCGGTCCGCCCGGCTGAGCCGGAGGTAGGGCCGCGACCGGGCCGGCGCCCAGCGGTCCACCCAGTTGCCGCGCACGGCGTCCGAGACCTGTCCCGCGGCCTCTGGTCTCTGATGCGTGCCGGTCATATGGTCCCCCTCATGACACCGAAGATCCGTCTCCTTGTAGAGCAGCCGCTGGGACCTGAACAACAGGTGACCCTGTCGCGGGAGCAGGCGCATTACCTGTTCGGCGTGATGCGGCTGACCGAGGGGGCCGAGGTGGCGCTGTTCAACGGGCGCGACGGCGAATGGCGCGCGCGTGTCGATGAGGCGGGCAAGCGCGGCGGCATGCTGGCTTGTGTGGAGCAAACCGCGCCTCTGGTCCTGCCGCCGGACCTCTGGCTGCTGTTTGCACCGATCAAGAAGGCGCGCACCGATTTCATCGTCGAGAAGGCGGTCGAGATGGGCGCGCGGCGCATCCTGCCGGTATCGACCGAGTTCACCAACTCCGAGCGCATCCGCCAGGACCGCTTGCAGGCCCACGCGGTGGAGGCGGCCGAGCAATGCGGCGCGACCTATGTCCCCGAGGTGGCGGAACTGGCCCGGCTGGACCGGCTGCTGGCGGACTGGCCCGACGGCCGCCACTTGATGTTCTGCGACGAAGGCCGCGCCGGTCAGCCCGTCCCCCTGCCGGATATCCCCGGCCCCTGGGCCATCCTGATCGGCCCCGAGGGCGGGTTTTCCGAGGCGGAGCGCAGCCGCCTGCACGCGCTGCCCTTTGCCCATCCGGTCGCGCTGGGTCCGCGCATCCTGCGCGCCGACACCGCCGCCGTGGCGGCGCTGACGCTGTGGCAATCCATGCTGGGGGACTGGCGATGATCCGCCCCGAGGTCATCGCCATCCTGAAACGCTGGCAGGAGGCGCTGGCCGGTCTGGCGGTTGTCCTGCTGGGTCTCTACTGGGCCTTCTTCACCGGCGGCGGGCTGTTGCACTGGATCGGTTACGGCGTGTTGGCGCTGGGGGTTGCCCTTACCGTGACGGGCCTCCAGCGCGGCCGCTTTCGCAGCGCCGAGGACGGCCCCGGCGTGGTGCAGGTGGTCGAACGGCGCATCAGCTATTTCGGCCCGCTGTCGGGCGGGGTCGTCGACCTGGACACGCTTCAGGCGCTCAGCCTCGATACCGCCTCCGATCCGCCCTGCTGGCTGCTGCTGTCCCCCGAGCGCAAGGTGCTGGCGATTCCCCTGACGGCGGCCGGAGCGGACCATCTGTTCGACGCCTTTGCCACGCTGCCCGGGCTGCGCACCGAGCACATGCTGCGCCGGATGGAAGAGCGGACGCGCGGGCCGGTTGTCATCTGGCGCGCCGAGGCTGTGCGCAAGGCCATCCTTCGGTTGCATTGACAGTCTGCGCGAATGGCGACAACAGGGTAGGCCAAGGCGGCGACCAGACCCGGAGAACCACATGTCCATTCCCCAATCCGGCGGCGGGCCGATTGAATCCCACGAGCAACTGGCCGAATACATCGCCTCGGGCTGCAAGCCCAAGGACGACTGGCGCATCGGCACCGAGCACGAGAAGTTCGGTTACTGCAAGGATACGCTCAACCCGCTGCCCTACGACGGACCGCGTTCGATCCGCGCGGTGCTGGAGGGGCTGCGCGACCGCCACGGCTGGCAGGAGGTGTCCGAGCGCGGGCACATCATCGGCCTGACCAAGGACGGCGCCAACGTGTCGCTGGAACCGGGCGGGGCGCTGGAACTGTCGGGCGCGCCGCTGGAGACCATCCACCAGACCTGCGACGAGGTGAACGAACACCTGCGCGAGGTGAAGGACATCGCCGACGAGATCGGTGTCGGCTTTATCGGGCTGGGGGCCGCGCCGATCTGGACGCACGACCAGATGCCGCTGATGCCCAAGGGCCGGTACAAGCTGATGGACGCCTACATGGACAAGGTGGGCACCACGGGCAAGCAGATGATGCGGCGGACCTGCACCGTGCAGGTGAACCTGGATTATGCCTCCGAGGCGGACATGGTGCAGAAGCTGCGCGTGGCGCTGGCGCTGTCGCCCGTGGCCACCGCGCTGTTCGCCAATTCGCCGTTCTTCGAGGGCAAGCCGGCGGGCGTGAAATCCAAGCGGATGCAGATCTGGGAAACGCTGGACGCCTCGCGCACCGGGATGCTGCCCTTCGTCTTTGAAGAAGGGTTCGGGTTCGAGCGCTGGGTGCAGTACGCGCTGGATGTGCCGATGTACTTTGTCTACCGCGACGGCCGCTACATAGACGCGCTGGGCATGTCGTTCCGCGATTTCATGGCGGGCAAGCTGCCCGCGCTGCCGGGCGAGATCCCGACGCTGTCGGACTGGGCGGATCACCTGACCACCGCCTTTCCCGATGCCCGGGTGAAGAAATACATCGAGATGCGCGGCGCGGACGGCGGGCCGTGGCGGCGGCTCTGCGCCCTGCCGGGGCTCTGGGTCGGGCTGATGTACGACCAGGGCGCGCTGGACGCGGCCTGGGACCTGGCCAAGGATTGGGACGCCGAGACCCGCGAGGCGCTGCGCCTGGCGGCCACGCGCGAGGGTCTTCAGGCCCGGGTCAACGGCATCGACATGCATGACCTCGCGCGGCAGGTGGTCGAGATCGCCGATGCCGGGCTGCGGGCGCGCGCGCGCCCGGGTGCGGGGGGGCTGGTGCCGGACGAGACGCATTTCCTGAACGCGCTCAAGGAAAGCGTCGAGTCGGGCAAGACGCCCGCGGACGAACTGCTGGAACACTACCACGGCGACTGGAACGGCGACCTGACAAGGATCTACGCGCAGTATTCCTACTGACGTTCGGACTGGGAGAAAGCCCTATGCAAAGGGCTTTCAAGCGCTTTCGAAAGCGCTTGAAGGCGCTTCGAAGCGCCTTCCCCGCGCGGCGCCTGAGGTCGCGCCCCGTCAGTAGCCGATCGCGCAGCCGTCCTTGCGCGGATCGGACGCGCCTTCCAGCACGCCGTTCTCGTGGATCAGGATCGCCTGTGCGCCGCCGATCGGCGTTTCCGGCACGACAATGTCATGCCCGCGTTCGGCGAGGTCGGCAAAGACCTGCTCGGCATAGCCGCGTTCCAGCTTCAGCTTGCCGGCCTCTGCAAAGCTGCGCGGCGCGTCCAGCGCGGCCTGCGGATCCATCCCGAAATCCACCATGTTGGTCAGCACCCGCGCGTGGCCGTTGGGCTGGTACTGCCCGCCCATCACGCCGAAGGGCATGGTCACGCGGCCGCGCTCGGTCAGGATCGCCGGGATGATCGTGTGCATCGGGCGCTTGCCGCCCGCCAGTTCGTTGGGGTGACCCTCGATGAGGTTGAAGCCGGCGCCGCGGTTCTGCAGCAGGATGCCGAACCTGTCCGAGGCGATACCCGAGCCGAAGTCGTTGAAGATCGAGTAGATCAGCGACACAACCATGCGGTCGCGGTCGACCACGGTGATGTAGATCGTTTCGCGGTGGACCTCCTCGGACAGCTTCGCAGGCGCGGCCATCGCCCGTTTCGGATCGATCAGCGCGGCGAGACGCGCGGCGGTCTCGGGGCTTTGCAGGTGGTCCAGCCGCGTCATGTGATCGACATCGGCAAGAAAACGGTTGCGCGCGTCGTAGGCCAGCTTGGCGGCCTCGGCCTCGACATGCGCGCGGTCGGCGCCGAAGGGCTCCATGGCGGCCAGGTCGAAATGCGACAGGATGTTGAGCAGGAGGTGCGCCGTCACCCCCTGGCCGTTCGGCGGATGCTCCAGCAGATCGCGCCCCTTGTAACTGCCAGCGATCGGCGTGCCGATCGTCGTGGCGGTGGCGGCGAAATCGTCGGGGGTGTGCAGGCCGCCCATCGCGGTGAGGGCGGCGCAGATGTCCTCGGCGACCTCGCCGGTGTAAAACGCATCGCGGCCCTGCTGTGCGATGCGCCGCAGAACCTCGGCCTGGCCGGGCTGGCGAAATATGTCACCGGTCCTCGGGATGGCGCCATCGACCAGGAAGTGCCGCCGCGCTGCGTCGCCTTGCAATTCGTCCGCGTGTCCGGCCCAGTCGAAGGCCACGCGTGGGGCGACGGGAATTCCTTCGTCCATGTAGCGGATCGCCGGGTCCAGGCTGTCGGCAAGGCCCAGCCGGCCCCAACGTTCCGACATCGTGCAGAAGGCATCGACCGCGCCGGGCACGGTCACCGCGTGGGCGCTCTTGCGGGGGATGGTGTCATGGCCCTCGGCCCGCAGCGCGGCGGCACTGGCGGCGCTGGGTGCGCGGCCCGAGCCGTTGACGGCGATCACCTCGTCGCCGCCGGCGGGGGAGACCAGCGCAAAGAGGTCACCGCCCAGCCCGGTCATCGCCGGTTCGGCCAGGCCCAAGATCACCGCACCCGCGATCGCGGCGTCCATCGCGTTGCCGCCGTGCCGCAGGATGTCGACGGCGGCCTGCGCGGCCAGCGGATGCGACGTGGCGCACATGCCGTTCAGCGTCAGCACGGCCGACCGACCGGGTTTGTGAAAATCGCGCATCGGTTCCGCTGCTCCCTCTTTGCGTGCGCCGGAGCATAAACCGCGGCGGGCCGAGGTCAATCGGCCCGAATCGGGCGGGAATGTGGGGGGACAAGTCCTCGACGCCGCGCTCTGGGTGGGGGCTGAAGTCGCGCGGCGCCGAGGGAAGCCATATGCAGCTACAGGTCCAAGGATGCCCGCGACTGCGGGCGGAAATGTGAAGCCGAGGCGGAGATCTCGTGGCACGCGCCGCCGTGCTGGACGGCACAAGCCGCCGCAGACGCGGCACAGGATCAGTTGGCGATGTTTGGGGGGATAAGTCCTCGACGCCGCGCTCTGGGTGGGGGCTGAATTCACGCGGCGCCGAGGGAAGCCATATGCAGCTACAGGTCCAAGGATGCCCGCGAATCCGGGCGGAAATGTGAAGCTGAGGCGGTGATCTCGTGGCATGTGCCCCCGCGCCGGACCGGCGCATGCCGACTCGGGCCGGGCGCGGGGGCGCGCGGGGTCGGTTGGCGATATTTTGGGGGGTAAGGTCCTCGACGCCGCGCGCTGGGTGGGGGCTGAAATCGCGCGGCGCCGAGGGAAGCCATATGCAGCTACAGGTTCAAGGATGCCCGCGAATCCGGGCAGCAATTTGTTCCTGCCGGGGCGATTTGAGGTCCGGCCACGGTCTTGGCGGCGCTGACGGCGCGAAGATCGGCGTCGCGCAGAGGACCCGGGCGCGGCACGAGGCCGGGCCTTTGGAGACGGCGGATGTGCGGCCGACAAGGCAGGCGGGCGGCCAAAACTGTGGCGGGGCAATTTCTGGAGGGCTGGCGGGTGGCGCGCATCGGCGCGCCAGGGCGGCGGGCCAGGGGGCCGGGCGAAGGCGGTATCGCCTCCTGCGCCGACTGGCGGAGGTCAGCCCCCGCAGGCGCCGTGCAGCGGGAGCGTCAGGGTGAGTTGGTTGCTCGCCCCGTCGTGGCGGTACTCCAGCCGTTCCGACAGCGACCGGATCAGGAACCAGCCAAAGCCGCCTTCGGGCAGGTCTTCCTGCGCGACGTCCAGCGAGGCGCGCTCACCGTCCGGCAGCGTCCCATCCGGCATCGGCAGGCCGAAATCGGTGAAGCTGACCGTCAACCGGTCCGGCTGGAACTTCAGCCGCAGGCGGATTTCGCCGCCCGCACGGTCCTGGTAGGCGTGTTCGACGATGTTGTTGAGGACTTCGGCGACGACCAGTTCCCAGCTGCATTCCGGCGGTGGCAGAACGGCCTCGTCGGCCAGCAGGTCGCGGATTCCGACCAGCGTGGCGCTCACGTCTTCCTGCGTGCTGTCAATTTCGCAGGCCACCAGGAAGGTGCCGTCGTCCAGCCGCTCGGCTCGCATCGGGTCTGCTCCCTCGCTGGTCAGGCGCTGGTGGCGGCCGCGGACTCGGCGGATTGGTGAATCGCAAAGATCGAATCCATCCGGGTCATCCGGAACACCTTGTCCACCGCGGGCGTCAGGCCGGCAAGCTCCAGCTTGCCCCCCTTGGGCATCAGCTTCATCGCGGCGACGATGGCGCCCAGCCCGCTGGAATCGATGAAGTCGACCTTGTGCAGGTCCAGCACGTAGCGCGGCCGCTCCCCGCCCAGGACCTCGCGCATGCGGTCCTTGAACTGGATGGCGACCGCGGCGTCGATCCGGCTGGCATCGACGGTGATGATCTCGACGTTGCTCTGCATATGGGTGGTCAGTTGCATGCGGGCCTCTTGCTCTCGAATGGGATGGACCCTAGACGCCAATCCTTACCATTCGGTATGCATGTCCCGACACAGGGGAAGGAGCAGCCATGGAAAAGGTCGTGATCACGGGGGCGGCGCGCACGCCCATGGGCGGGTTCCAGGGCGTCTTTGCCGATTGCCCGGCCAGCGTGCTGGGCGGCGAGGCGATCCGCACAGCGCTGTCGCAGGCGGGGCGCCCGCAGGTCGATGAGCTGCTGATGGGCTGTGTGCTGCCAGCGGGGCAGGGCCAGGCGCCGGCGCGGCAGGCGGGCTTTGCCGCCGGGCTGGGCCAGGACGTGCCGGCCACCACCATCAACAAGATGTGCGGATCGGGGATGAAGGCGGCGATGATGGCCTGGGACCGGCTGGCGCTGGGCGAGGCCACGACCATCGTCGCCGGCGGCATGGAGTCGATGACCCAGGCGCCCTACATGCTGCCCAAGATGCGCGGCGGGGCGCGAATCGGCCACCAGCAGGTGGTCGACCACATGTTCCTCGACGGGCTGGAAGACGCCTATGACAAGAGCCGCCTGATGGGCACCTTCGCCGAGGATTGCGCCGCGGCGTTCCAGTTCACCCGCGAGGCGCAGGACCAATACGCGCTGGCCTCACTGGACAACGCGCTGGAGGCGGAGCGCAACGGCGCCTTTGACAACGAGATCACGCCGGTCCGGCTGCACGCCCGCACCGGCGAGGAGCTGATCACCCGCGACGAACAGCCCGGCAAGGCGCGCCCGGAAAAGATCCCGATGCTGAAGCCGGCATTCCGCAAGGACGGCACGGTGACGGCGGCCAATTCCTCGTCGATCTCGGACGGGGCGGCGGCGCTGGTCCTGTCCACTTTCGATGCCGCCATCACCTTGGGTGCGGTGCCGCGGGCGCGGGTGCTGGGCCACGCCAGCCACGCGCAGGCGCCCAAGGATTTTCCCACCGCGCCGGTCCCGGCCGCGCGCAAGCTGCTGGAACGGATCGGCTGGCGCAAGAACGACGTCGACCTGTGGGAGGTCAACGAGGCCTTTGCCGTGGTGCCCATGGCCTTCATGAAGGAGATGGGCCTGCCGCGCGACATCGTGAACGTCAACGGGGGCGCCTGCGCGCTTGGCCATCCGATCGGCGCCTCGGGCGCGCGGATCATCGTCACCCTGCTGAACGCGTTGGAAAAGCGCGGATTGAAGCGCGGCGTGGCGGCAATCTGCATCGGCGGTGGCGAGGGGACTGCCATCGCCATCCAGCGGATGTGACGGCGGTCTCGGCGCGGCCCGTGCCGATGTGCGCGGCTTGACTCATGGGCGGTGAAAATTCCCTTGGAATTTTCATTTCCTCGTGTCAGCGTGAAATTCAGTCAGGAAATTTCACGATTCGGCCATGTCGCACCCAGGACCCTTGCCCAAGACGCTCGGCGCTGATCTTCGTGCGCTGCGCCGTGCGCGTGGGCTGACCTTGCAGCAGCTGGCCGACCGGCTGGGCCGCTCCGTCGGCTGGCTGAGCCAGGCCGAGCGTGACCTGTCTGCCCCCTCGATCACCGACCTGCGCCACCTGGCCTCGGCGCTGGATGTCTCGGTCTCGATGCTGGCGCGTCACGCGGGTGAGGGGCCCGAGGCCGGGCGCATCGTCCGGCACGCCACCCGCCGCCCGATCGGCCGCCGCATCCCCGGACTGGTCGAGGAACTGCTCTCACCCGACCTGACCGACGATTTCGAGATGGTGCATTGCACCTTCGAGCCGCATTCCGAGATCGGTGAGACGGTCAGCCGGCCGACGCAGGAACTGGGATACCTCGTGTCCGGGCGGCTGGAGATCACCATCGCCGAGGCACGCTTTGCCATCACCCCCGGCGACAGCTTTCGCATCCGCGGCGAGCCGTTCCGCTGGGCCAACCCGCACGACGAGGCGGCGGTTGCGATCTGGGTGATCGCGCCGCCGGTCTACTGATGCCCGGCCGTCACCTGTGCCGCGCCGTCGGACGCCTCCGGCGGGAGTATTTGAGCCAAGAAGAAACCGCAGGCGAGTCCTGCCACGTCGGGAGCGACCCATGATCCGGGGCCAGTGTCTGTGCGGCGCCATCAGCTTTGCCACCGGGGCTGCGCCGAAGGGGGCGAGTGTCTGCCATTGTTCGCAATGCCGCCGCCAGTCGGGGCACCTTTGGGCCTCGGCCACGGTGCCGCGGCGGGCGCTGGAGATCGTCGGGCCGGTGCGCTGGTTCGACAGTTCGGACAAGGCGCAGCGCGGCTTCTGCCCGGTCTGCGGTAGCGTCCTGTTCTGGCGCGCGCAAGCCGGGGACACGATCAGCTTTGCCCTGGGGGCGCTGGACGCGCCGACCGGGCTGACGCTGGAAAAACACATCTTCACGGCCGAGCGGGGTGACTACTACGTCATCGCCGACGGCATTGCGCAATTCGACTGAAGGGGAGGGCAGCCATGTCCGAATTTCCGACACAGGCCCGCGTGGTCATCATCGGCGGGGGCGCGGTGGGCGTCTCCTGCGCCTACCACATCGCCAGGGCGGGCTGGGACGTCGTTGTCCTGGAAAAGAACGAGCTGACGGCCGGGTCGACCTGGCACGCCGCGGGCAACTGCCCTTCGTTCTCGACCTCCTGGGCGGTGATGAACCTGCAGCGCTATTCGCTGTTGCTGTACCGCAAGCTGGCGGACGAGGTCGACTACCCGATGAACTACCATGTCACCGGGTCGATCCGGCTGGGCCACACGCGCGAGCGGGTGATGGAGTTCGAGCGCGCGCGGTCGATGGGCCGTTATCAGGGCATGGACCTGGAGATGATGCAGGTCTCGGACCTCAAATCGCGCTATCCCTTTCTCGAGACGCATGACCTGGCCGGCGCACTCTACGACCCGGACGACGGCGACATCGACCCGGCGCAGCTGACCCAGGCGCTGGCCAAGGGCGCGCGCATGGCCGGGGCGCGGATCGAACGGTTCTGCGCCGTTACCGGCGTCAGCCGGGACAAGGGCGAATGGATCGTCCACACCGCCAAGGGCGACATCCGCTGCGAAAAGGTGGTCAACGCCGCCGGCTACTATGCCCAGCGCGTCGGCGAGTGGTTCAAGCCCTACGGCGGCCGCACCGTGCCGATGGCGGTCATGTCGCACCAGTATTTCCTGACCGAGGAGATCCCCGCGCTGAAGGAATGGTCGCAGGACAACGGCAAGCTGCCGCTCTTGCGCGACGTCGACAGCAGCTATTACCTGCGGCAGGAGAAATTCGGCCTCAACCTTGGCCCCTACGAGCGCAACTGCAAGGCGCATTGGGTCACGCCCGACGATCCGATGCCGGAGGACTTCAGCTTTCAGCTGTACCCGGACGACCTGGACCGGCTGGAGTGGTACATCGAGGACGCCATGGCCCGCGTGCCGCTGCTGGGCGAGGGCGGCGTGGGCCGCAACATCAACGGCCCGATCCCCTATGCCCCGGACGGCCTGCCGCTGATCGGCCCGATGCCCGGTGTGCCGAATGCCTATGAGGCCTGCGTCTTTACCTTCGGCATCACCCAGGCGGGCGGCGCGGGCAAGGTGCTGGCCGAATGGGTGACCGAGGGACAGACCGAATGGGACATGTGGGCGGTCGATCCGCGCCGCTACACCGACTACACCGACCCGCAGTACTGCGTCGACAAGGCGATCGAGACCTACGGCCACGAATACGCCATGCATTTCCCGCATCATTCCTGGCCCGCCGGGCGCGACCGCAAACTGTCGCCGGTGCATGACAGGGTGCTGGCGCTGGGCGGCGTCATGGGGGCCTACAACGGCTGGGAGCGCGCCAACTGGTACGCGCAGCCCGGCGACGACACCTCCGAGGAGGCGACCCAGACCTGGGAGCGCAACGGCCCCTGGGAGGCGCGCGTGCGCGAGGAATGTCAGGCGCTGCGCGACGCCGCCGGCATCCTCGACCTGCCGGGGTTCTCGCGGTTCCGCCTGAAGGGCGATGGCGCGGCGGAGTTCCTGCGCGGCCTCTGCACCGGCGGCATCCCCAAGGTGGGGCGCATCGGCCTGCTGTATTTCGCCGATGATCGTGGCCGCATCGTCACCGAGATGTCGGCCATGCGACTGGGTGAGGACGATTTCTTTCTCATCACGGCGGCCGTGGCGCAGTGGCATGACCGCGACTGGCTGACCGGGCACATGCCCGAGGGCGCGACGTTCAGCCTGACGGATGTCACCAAAGAGTTCTCCTGCCAAATCCTGTCCGGCCCGAAATCGCGCGAGATCCTCGCCAGCCTCACCAATGCCGACCTCACCCAGCCCTGGCTGACCCACCAGTCGGCGCAGCTGGGCGGCATCTGGGTACAGCTGGTGCGGGTCTCCTTTGCCGGCGAATTGGGCTGGGAGATCCATTCCAAGGTGGCCGATACCGCGCAGGTGTTCGACCTGGTGATGCAGGCGGGCGTGCCGCACGGGCTGAAACCCTTCGGCATGTTCGCCCTCAACAGCCTGCGCATCGAAAAGGGCTATCGCGCGTGGAAGGGCGACTTGTCGACCGATTACACGATGCTGGAGGCGGGTCTCGACCGCTTTGTCAAGCTGGACAAGCCGCAGGACTTCCCCGGCAAGGCGGCGCTGGCCGCCGAAGCGCAGCAGGGCCCGAAGAAGCGCTTTGTCACCCTGGTCGTCGACGCGGGCACCGCCGATGCGCCCTACATGTCCACCCTCTGGCATGGTGACAGCATCGTGGGTGAGACCACCTCGGGCGCCTGGGGCCACCGGGTGAACGCCTCTGTCGCGCTGGGCATGGTCCGCGCCGACCTGGCCGAACCGGGAACCGAGCTGAGCGTCGACATCTTCGGTGAGCGCCGCCGCGCCACGGTGCAGCCGGACGCGCCGCTGTGGGACCCGCGGAACGAAAGACTGAAGGCGTGACGCCCGAAAGCTACCTGGTCTACCTGGTGGCGCTGGCGGCGTTTTTCGCTACGCCGCCGGACACCAGCCAGCTACTGGTCATGTCCAACAGCCTGCGTCACGGCCTGCGGCGCAGCCTGTGGACCGTGGCCGGCGACCTGAGCGCCAACGTGGTGCAGATGACGGCGGCGGCCTTTGGCCTGGTCGCGGTTGTCGCCGCGTCGGCCAGCGCGCTGGTCTGGGTGAAATGGCTGGGCGTGGCCTACCTGGCCTGGATCGGGCTTGGCCTGATCCTGCGGGCCCCCACCGCCGACAGCCCCGGCCCGGCGCCCCTGGCGCGCCGTCAGGTGCTGTTCCGGCAGGGGCTGGTCACCTCGGCCTCCAACCCCTACGCGGTGGTCTTTTTCGGCGCGCTTTTCCCGCAATTCATCGACCCGTCCAGCGCCGTGGTTCCGCAGCTCGTGCTGCTGGGCGGGACCTACCTGGTGGTGGACGGGGCAATCCTTGTCCTTTGGGGCTATGCCGCAACCCGCCTCCTGGCGGGGCCGCTGCGCCTCACGGGGCGACGGCTGTACCAGGTGTCGGGCGGTCTGATGATCGGCGCCGCGATCCTGCTGGGCAGCCGCGATCTGGCAAAGGAGGTCACCCTGTGACACGCATCACCCTTCTCGACGGCGGCATGGGCCAGGAACTGGTCCGCCGCGCCGGCGACCGGCCCACGCCGCTCTGGTCCACTCAGGTCATGATCGACCACCCGGGCCTGGTGCAAAAGGTCCACGCCGACTATTTCGCCGCGGGCGCCACCATCGCCACGACGAACACCTACGCGATCCACCGCGACCGCCTGGTTCGGGCCGGGATCGCAGACCGCTTCGAGGCGCTGCACGCCGCAGCCCTGGCCGAGGCCGCCGCCGCCCGCGCCGCCCATGGCAGCGGCAAGATCGCCGGCAGCATCGGCCCGCTGGCCGCCTCCTACCGCCCCGACATCCACCCGCCCCATGCCGAGGCCATGCCGCTCTACGCCGAGGTCGCGCGCCTGCTTGCCCCCGGCACAGACCTGCTGATCTGCGAAACCGTAGCGTCGCTGGCCCATGCCCGCGCCGCGCTGGACGGCGTGCTGACCGCCGGCCTCCCGGTCTGGCTGGCGCTGACTCTCGACGACGAGGACGGCACGAAATTGCGCTCCGGCGAATCCGTGGCCGACGCGCTGCCGATCGCCCGCGACGGCGCCGCCGCCCTGCTGGCCAATTGCTCCGCCCCCGAGGCGATGCCTGCCGCGCTGGACATCTTTGCCACAGGCGGACTGCCATATGGGGCCTATGCCAACGGTTTCACCCGGATCACCAAGGAATTCCTCGCCGACAGCCCCACGGTCGACGCCCTCAGCGCGCGCCGTGACATGGGGCCGGACATCTACGCCGGTCACGTCATGGACTGGGTCGCCAGGGGCGCCACCATCGTCGGTGGCTGCTGCGAGACGGGCCCGGCCCACATCGCCGAGATTGCCCGCCGCCTGCGCGAAACCGGCCACGAGATCACCGCCGACCTCGGCGCGCCGCGGCAGGAACCCGCCTGATGCTTCTTCTCTGTCCAAATACCCCAAACCGCGCCCGCAGGGCGCGCGGATCGGACGCGGCAGCGTCCGAAACCCATCGGAGATCCGTCCATGCCCCTTCCCGCTAAGGCCCGCGTCGTCATCATCGGCGGCGGCGTCGTCGGCTGTTCCGTCGCCTACCACCTCACGAAACTCGGCTGGACCGATGTCGTCCTGCTGGAGCGCAAGCAGCTGACCTCGGGCACCACCTGGCACGCCGCCGGCCTGATCGCCCAGCTGCGCGCCACCGCCAACATGACCCGCCTCGCGAAATACAGCCAGGAGCTCTACGGCAGCCTCGAGGGTGAGACCGGGGTGGCCACCGGCTTCAAACGGGTCGGCTCAATCACCGTGGCGCTCCACGCCGAACGGCACGAGGAGCTGCGCCGCTCCGCCGCCATGGCCCGCGCCTTCGGGGTCGAGATCGACGAGATCGACGTGGCCGAGATCAAGGCCAAGTACCCCCACCTGAACACCGAGGACGTGGTCGGCGGCGTCTACCTGCCCAAGGACGGGCAGGGCGATCCGGCCAACATCGCGCTGGCCATGGCCAAGGGCGCCCGGATGCGCGGCGCCACCGTTGCCGAGCGCACCAGGGCCACCCATGTCACCACGCAGGGCAACCGCATCAGCCACGTCCACTGGCAGGCCGAGGACGGCACATCGGGCAGCATCGAGGCCGACCACGTGGTCAACTGCGGCGGCATGTGGGGCCGCGAGGTGGGGCAGATGTTGGGCACCGATGTGCCCCTGCAAGCCTGCGAACACTTCTACATCGTGTCCGAGCCGATCGCCGGGCTGACCGCGCTTCCGGTGCTGCGCGTGCCGGATGAATGCGCCTACTACAAGGAGGATGCGGGCAAGCTGATGCTGGGCGCCTTCGAGCCGGGGGCCAAGCCCTGGGCGCTGAACGGCATCCCGAAGGACTTCGAGTTCGACCAGCTGCCCGAGGATTTCGACCACTTCGAGCCGATCCTGGAAAAGGCGGTCAACCGGATGCCGATGCTGGGGCAGGCCGGCATCCACACCTTCTTCAACGGACCGGAAAGCTTTACCCCCGACAACGCCTATTACATGGGCCTCTGCCCGGGGCGCGAGAATGTCTGGGTCGCGGCCGGCTTCAACTCCATCGGCATCCAGTCGGCGGGCGGCGCGGGCATGGCGCTGGCGCAGTGGATGCACGACGGCGACAAGCCGTTTGATCTGGGCGACGTGGACATCGCCCGCGCGCAGGGCTTCCAGACCAACCGCAGCTACCTGGCCTCGCGCGTCTCGGAAACCCTGGGCCTGCTCTATGCCGACCACTACCCCTACCGGCAAAAGGCCACCGCGCGCGGCGTCCGCCGCTCGCCCTTCCATGACCGGCTGGCCGAACGCGGCGCGGTCTTTGGCGAGCTTTCCGGCTGGGAGCGCGCCAACTGGTACGCCCGCGAGGGGCAAGAGCGCGAATATCGCTACAGCTGGGGTCGGCAGAACTGGTTCGACAACCAGCGCGCCGAGCACATGGCGCTGCGCACCGGCGTCGGCATGTACGACATGTCCTCCTTCGGCAAGCTGCGGGTCGAGGGGCGCGATGCCGAGGCGTTTCTCAACCACGTCTGCGGCGCGGACCTCTCGGTGCCGGTCGGCCGCATCGCCTACACGCAGTTCCTGAACGCCAGGGGCGGGATCGAGGCCGACGTCACCGTCACCCGCCTGTCCGACACCGCCTACCTTGTCGTCACCCCCGCCGCGACCCGCCGCGCCGATGAGACCTGGCTGCGCCGCCATGTGGGCGAGCGGAACGTGGTGATTACCGATGTGACCGCGGGTGAGGGCGTGCTGGCCGTCATGGGGCCGCGCGCCCGCGAGCTGATGACGGCGGTCTCACCGGATGATTTCTCGAACGACGCCAACCCCTTCGGCACCGCCCAGCGGATCGAGATCGGCATGGGCGAGGCGCGCGTGCACCGCGTGTCCTACGTCGGCGAACTGGGGTGGGAGGTCTACGTGAGCGCCGACATGGCGCATCACGTCTTTGACACGCTCTGGCAGGCGGGTCAGGACCACGGGCTGACGCTGTGCGGGATGCACACCATGGACAGCTGCCGCGCCGAAAAGGCGTTTCGCCACTTCGGCCACGACATCACCTGCGAGGATCACGTTCTGGAGGCGGGCCTGGGGTTCGCCGTCAAGACGTCGAAACCGGACTTCATCGGCCGCGACGCGGTGCTGCGCAAGCGCGAGGCCGGTCTCGACCGGCGCCTGGTCCAGTTCCTGCTGACGGACCCCGGCCCGCTGCTCTACCACAACGAGCCGATCCTGCGCGACGGGCAGATCGTCGGCCACCTGTCCTCCGGCGCCTACGGCCACCACCTCGGCGGGGCCATCGGCCTGGGCTACGTGCCGTGCAAGGGCGAGAGCGCCGAGCAACTGCTTGCCTCCAGCTTCGAGATCGACGTCGCCGGCACGCGGGTCCAGGCAACCGCGTCGCTGAAGCCCTTGTACGATCCGAAATCCGAGAGGGTCCGTGCATGACGCGGCCCTTTGGGGCACGGTGACGGGCAGGCCCCCGGAGTCGCCGCCGGCGTCGCGGGGACCGGCACCCCCCGGCTGGGGCCTCGTGACCATCACCTTCAAGGCGGACACGGGGCATTTCTCGGCGGTGCTGAAGGACTGCGCCTCGCACCGGCCATTCCGCACGGTCGGCGGGGCGCCGGGGAAGTAACCGGGCGCCGGGCGCGTTCTGCTTGCGGCCGGTCGCGGCCTCTGGCACCAGACGGCATGTCCAGCTACAGCCCCCCCACCGGCGACATCCCGATCCTGCACGAAGACAACGACCTGCTGGTCGTCGACAAGCCCGAGGGTCTGCTGTCCGTCCCGGGCAAGGGCGAAGACCTTCAGGACTGCCTGCTGAGCAGGCTGGAGCGCGCCTTTCCCACCGTCCGGCTGGTGCACCGGCTGGATCGCGACACCTCGGGCGTGATGGTTTTTGCCCTGACGCCGCACGCGCAGCGCCACCTGGGCAACCAGTTCGAGACCCGCAAGACGAAAAAGACCTACCTCGCCCGGCTGCACGGCCGCCTCGAACCGGCGACAGGCGAGATCGACCTGCCGCTGATCGTCGATTGGCCCAACCGACCGCGCCAGATGGTCTGCCACGAGACGGGCAAACCCGCGCTGACCGGCTGGAAGGTGCTGAGCGCCGACGAGTCAGAGACACGCGTCCGCCTCTTCCCGCACACCGGCCGCAGCCACCAGCTGCGCGTGCACACGCTGGCCCTCGGCCACCCGATCCTGGGCGACATGCTCTACGCGCCGGACACCGCTGCGCAGTACCCGCGCATGATGCTGCACGCCGAGGAACTGCGCCTCAGCCACCCCGAAAGCGGCAAGGGCATGAAGTTTCGCGCCCCTGCGCCGTTCTAGACCCGGCCCGCCGCATCTTTGGTCGGGAAATTTCCCGGGCGGAGGCTCGCAGAGCCGGGGGCAGCCCCCCCAGCCAGCTTCGGTCAGTCGTTCGACCAGCCGGACACCGCCTTGACCTCGACAAAGTCGTGGATGCCCCAGGACCCGCCCTCGCGGCCATTGCCGGACATCTTCATGCCGCCAAAGGGCGATCCGGCGCCGCGGCTCTGGCCGTTCATCTGCACCATGCCCGAGCGCAATTGCCGCGCCAGCCGGTTGCGCCGCGCGCCGTCGGCGCTCTGGACGTAGTTGGTCAGGCCGTACGGCGTGTCGTTGGCGATGCGCACCGCCTCGTCCTCGGACTCGAACTTCATGATCGACAGGACGGGGCCAAAGATCTCCTCGCGGGCGATGGTCATGTCGCTGGTCACGTCGGCAAAGACCGTGGGCCGCACGAAGAACCCCTTGTTGAAGCCCTCCGGCCGCCCGGTGCCGCCGGCGACCAGCCGCGCGCCCTCGTCGATGCCCTTCTGGATCAGGCCCTGGATCTTGTCCCACTGGCTGGCGTTCACCACGGGGCCGATGTGGCGGCCTTCCTTGCTGGCCGGACCCACCTCGATCTTCTGCGCGATGGCGGCGGCCTCATCGACCACGCGGTCATAGACCGAGGCCTCGACCATCATGCGCGACGGCGCGTTGCAGGACTGGCCGGTGTTCTCCATCATGTGCAGCACGCCGCGCTTGACCGCCTTTTCATCGGCGTCGGCAAAGATCAGGTTGGCGCCCTTGCCGCCCAGTTCCAGGTGCACGCGCTTCAGCGTGTCGGCGGCGGCGATCGAGATCAGCCGCCCGGCGCGGGTCGAGCCGGTAAAGCTGACCATGTCCACGTCGACGTGCCGGGACAGCTGCGAACCGACGCCCGCGCCATCGCCGTTGACCAGGTTGAACACCCCCGCCGGGGTGCCGGCGGCGTGCATGATCTCGGCAAAGATCATCGCGTCCAGCGGGCTTTCCTCGGAGGGCTTCAGCACCATGGTGTTGCCCGCCACCAGCGCCGCGCCGACCTTCAGCGTGATCTGGTTCATCGGCCAGTTCCACGGCGTGATCAGGGCGCAGACGCCCACCGCCTCGTGGATGATGCGGTCGTTCGGGGCATGGTCGCCCAGCGGTGCTTCCCAGGGAAAGGCCTTGGCCGCGGTGATGAAGTTCTTCAGGTGCCAGCCGCCCGCGCCGACCTGGTCGCGGCGGGCCATGTCGATGGGCGCGCCCATGGTCATGGACATGGCCTGGGCCAGGTCCTCGGCGCGATCGTTGTAGGCCTCCAGCACGCGCTCCAGCGCGGCGATACGTTCGCTTACCGGGGTTGCCATCCAGCCGGGCAAGGCGGCCTTGGCGGCGGCGACGGCGGCATCGGTATCGGCCTGGCCACCCAGCGAAATCACCGCGCAGGGCTCTTCGGTCGAAGGGTCGATCACCTCGTAGGAACTGCCTTCGAGCGGCTGCACCCAGGCGCCGTTGATGTAGAATTCGCGTCTGTCGATCATCGCGTCCTCCCGCGTTAAAGGCTCCCGCACCGCCCCGGCGAAGGAGTTTCCCGATTGGTCGGTCGGGTATTTCGCGGCACTCTGTCACCCCGGCCGGAAAGGCGCAAGGCGGGCCTTTACATCATGATTTCGGAATATAACTGAAGCCCTGTAACGGGTGATCCATACCTGACTCAGAAAAGGAATATACCAGTGTCACTGCGCATCAACGACGAGCTTCCAAACCTCACCGTCACCACCGACCTGGGTGAATACAAGCTGCACGACTGGATCGGCGACAGCTGGGCGATCCTGTTTTCGCACCCCAAGGATTTCACCCCCGTCTGCACCACGGAATTCGGCGCGGTCGCGCAGCTGGCCGCCGAGTGGGACAAGCGCGGCACCAAGGTGATGGGCATCTCTGTCGACGGCGTCGAAGAGCACAAGCAGTGGAAAGGCGACATCGAAAAAACCTCGGGTTGCCCGGCGCGGTTCCCGATCATCGCGGACGAAGACCTGGCGGTGTCCAAGGCGCTCGACATGCTGCCGGCCGACGCCTACCTGCCGGACGGTCGCACGGCGGCAGACAGCGCCTCGGTCCGGTCGGTCTTCATCATCTCGCCGGACAAGAAGGTGCAGCTAATGATGACCTACCCGATGTCGGTGGGCCGCAACTTTGCCGAGGTGCTGCGCGCGCTCGACGCGTTGCAGGCCACCTGGCAGACGCCGATCGCCACCCCGGCCAACTGGACGGTGGGGCAGGACGTGATCGTCGCGCTGTCGCTGACCGACGATCAGGCGCGCGAAAAGTTCGGCAAGGTGGACGTGGTGCTGCCCTACCTGCGCACGACCGCGATGCCGGCCTGACACACCGGCGGTGTTCCGAAGAATGGGCGCCCCGCGCGGGCGCCCGTTTTGCACGCGGCCCCGAAAAAAACGTGTCGCGCGCGTGACATGACCGTTTCCAGCGGCGGCGCGGCGGTCTACTCCTTGGCGCAAAGGAGTCGGGAACATGCGGGAACCCTTTCAGATCGGCACGGAAATCATCGACCCGGGCACGCGCCGCACGGTCGACCTGCCGGTGTCGGTGCTATCGGACCACACGCCGGTCACGCTGTCGGCCCACGTGGTGCACGGCAGGCGGCCGGGGCCGGTGATGTTCGTCTCGGCTGCGGTTCACGGCGACGAGGTGATCGGCGTCGAGATCGTGCGCCGCCTGCTGCGCACCGCCCCGCTGGCGCGGCTGTCGGGCACGCTGCTGGCGGTGCCGATCGTCAACTCATTCGGATTCATCAACAAATCGCGCTACCTGCCGGACCGCCGCGACCTGAACCGCAGCTTTCCGGGATCGGCCCAGGGATCGTTGGCGGCACGGCTGGCGGACCTGTTCCTGACCGAGGTCGTGTCGCGCTGCGAGGTGGGGATCGACCTGCATTCCGCGGCCGTGGGCCGCACCAACCTGCCGCAGATCCGCCTGACGCCGGGCAACCCGCGGCTGCGCGCGCTGGGCGATGCCTTTGCCGCGCCGGTCACGCTGATGTCCAAGACGCGCGACGGGTCGCTCCGGCTGGTGGCCGAGGGCGCCGGGGTCGACGTGCTGCTCTACGAGGCCGGCGAGGGGCTGCGCTTTGACGAACACGCGGCGCGGGCGGGGGTCTCGGGGATCCTGCGGGTGATGGCGCAGCTGGGCATGATCTCGGGGCGCGGCGTGCCGCGCGCGCGCGGTCAGTCGGTGATCTGCAAGCAGTCGTCCTGGGTGCGCGCGCCCTCGGGCGGACTGCTCAGGACATTGAAAAGACGCGGAGATTTTGTCCAGAAGGGGCAGGTTCTGGGGGTGGTGTCGGACCCCTTCGGCGTGCGCGAGGCCGAGGTGGTGGCCGAGGCCACGGGCATCCTGATCGGCCGGTCCGACCTGCCCATCGTCAACGAGGGCGACGCCCTGTTCCACATCGCCGAGCCGGTGGAGCCGATGAAGGCGGCCGCCGCGGTGGGGCGATTCGAGGCGGAAATGGAAGCGCTGCCGCTGTTCGACGAGGACGAGATCATCTGACCTGGCGGCCCCGGCGGGGAAACCCGGTTGCACCGGGCGGCTGTGCTTGGCAGTGTCGCCGGCGCAACGCAGCGGAGATGAGACATGCCTTTCACCCTTGCCACCTGGAACATCAATTCGGTTCGCTTGCGGGCGGGGCTGGTCGAGAGGCTGCTGCGTGACGAGGGGCCGGACATCCTGTGCCTGCAGGAGTGCAAGTCCCCCGTCGACAAGATCCCGCACGAACAGTTCGCCGCGCTGGGCTATGGCCACATGGTGGCGCGCGGCGAGAAGGGTTACAACGGCGTCGCCATCCTGTCGAAGCTGCCGCTGGAGGACGCCGGCGACCGTGACTTTGCCGACCTCGGGCAGGCGCGCCACGTCGCGGCGCGGCTGGAGAACGGCGTCACCATCCACAATTTCTACGTCCCGGCGGGCGGCGATGTGCCGGACCGCGATGTCAACGTGAAGTTTGGCCAAAAGCTTGATTTCGTGACGGAAATGCGCGACTGGTTCCACGGTGAGCGGCCCGGGAAGGCGATCCTGGTGGGCGATCTGAACATCGCCCCGCGTGAGGACGACGTCTGGGACCACAAGAAAATGCTCAAGATCGTGTCGCACACGCCGGTCGAGATCGAGGCCTATGGCGCGGCGCAGGACGCCGGGAAATGGGTGGACGTGACGCGCCAGGATCTGCCGGTGGGCAAGCTCTACAGCTGGTGGTCCTACCGCGCGCGCGACTGGGACGAGGCCGACCGGGGCCGCCGGCTGGACCACGTCTGGGCGACGCCGGACATCTCTGGCGCGGCGCATTCCAGCCGCATCCTGAGGGACGCGCGGGGCTGGGAAAAACCGTCCGACCACGTCCCGGTCTTTGCGACCTTCGACCTGTGAGATTTGTACAAAAGGTACGTCTTGTACGCGAAAAATGTCGTTTTGTACAAACTGGGGGGGCGCCCCTTTGGCATCGCACGTGATCCGACCGCCGCCCCCGGCGTGACGCCTCAGGTCGGCGCCCAGTCCGACACACAACCCGGGGTGATGCCGATGGCCAGCACCGGACAGCCGCCGTTCCGGCCGGCATCCAGCCGATACAAGAGCTTTCCCATCCAGGTGGTCGATGCTCCGAACTTCTTGTAGACGTCACCGCGCCCCGGGCTGCCGTCCTTTTCCAGCACTTTGCCGAGCGAACGGAAGAACGCGGTGTCCAGCGACGTACCTCGCGTGATGATCACGCCGACGTCGATTGCGCCGGCCTCGTAAAACGCAGAGAAGGCATAAAGGTCCCGGTCGTAGGTCTGGTCCTTGCTGTTCCATTCCAGGTCCAGCGCAACACGGCCATTGACGAAATCAATCCGGTGGCCGTCCAGATAGCCGTGCCGGGTGTATTCGGTGATCACTTCGCCACCTGTGGCGGCCACCAGCCGCACGTTCAGGTCTGCGCTGATCCGTGTCTCGGCCCAGGTGTCGGGAAACAACGTATCGACATATCGGGCGATCGGGCCCTTGCTGCCGCCAGGGGTGCGGATCTGGTCTGTCGTGATGGCGAACCGTCGCAACGCGGAGCAGATTTCGTCGAATTGCCGGTGGTGGCTCAGCTTGAGGATGGAAGCGGCGTTTCGGTAGCTGAAGACTTCGAACCGGGACAGGATGTCGGCAGGAATGGCATTCGACACAACCGGCGCGGGGGTCGGCTATGAGCCCGGTGGAGACATCGTCATCCCGGATGTCCCCGGACCCTGTCATTCGGCGGCGGTCACCGAGGAATTGTATTTGTAGGTCTTCCAGTCCGGCTCGTAGGAGGCGTCGGCCTGGTTGCCCCAGACTGTCCAGTTCTCGCGGGCGCCACGCGCGAACAATTCCAGATACGGGCCCCAGGAGCAGCTTTCGATGATCTCGTATTGCTCGTCCGGTTTGCGGGAGTGTTCCCGCTTGCGGGTCTTGATCAGATCACCGTCTGGTTCGGTGCCTTCGATGAAGTTCACCTGCGAGCGTCCGGGGGCCAGGGTGCGGGCGTTCTTGCCACGAACGCCGAACAGCAGCAGTTCCGTCACGTTGCGGAAATAGAAACCGACGCCGCGCCCGTCGGGACCGCGATCCTTGCGGATCTTTTCCCAGACGATGTTCGATTTGTACTGAAACCCCCAGGCGGCCATCACCTGCAACCCCTCCGGCAGGAGCGCGTTCGGCACCCAGAGGTACAGGTGCGCAGGGTCATCGGCCAGGTCGGCGACCGGCATCGCGCAGATGTCGTCGAGCGTCATGGTGGCATAGCGGTTCAGGCGCCTGTGTTCCGGCGCGACCTTGCCGGTCTTGTTCTGGAACTGCCATGGAGGATCGGCCATGATCGTCCCAAACTTGCGGCCCGTGAGGTCTTTGAACATTGTGGCGCGTTCCCGCTGTCAGGTTGCACTGGACCAGCATACATCTGGGTGAGGTCAAGAAATCGTTTACCAGATATGGTTTCGGCGTGTCACCCCTATAAATCGTTCCGGCAGACCGCAGGAGGCGAGGCCGCGCCGCCCGCCCCTTGCATCCTCGCCGCCGCTGCGCCATCTACGCCATGGTGGAAAGACAACCTTGAGGGGACGAGATGCTGGAACTGGGCGGCGGCCAGAAAGCGGCCATGAATTTGGTCAAGGATATCTCGGAAGCGGAGTTCATGGCAGAGGTCGTGGACGGGTCCAAGGAGGTGCCGGTCATCGTCGATTTCTGGGCGCCCTGGTGCGGCCCGTGCAAGACGCTGGGCCCGTTGCTGGAGGACGCGGTGAAGGCGGCCAAGGGCGCGGTGCGCATGGTCAAGGTCAACGTCGACGAGGCGCAGGCCATCGCCGGGCAATTGCGCATCCAGTCGATCCCGACGGTCTATGCCTTCTTCAAGGGCCAGCCGGTGGACGGCTTTCAGGGCGCGTTGCCGGC
The DNA here is from genome assembly GCF_900184945.1 of Antarctobacter aquimaris. Taxonomy (GTDB): domain Bacteria; phylum Pseudomonadota; class Alphaproteobacteria; order Rhodobacterales; family Rhodobacteraceae; genus Maliponia; species Maliponia aquimaris. The sequence goes on from NZ_FXYF01000003.1 coordinate 426,830, forward strand.
GTCCGAGATCAAGGCCTTTGTCGAGCGGGTGATCAAGGCGGCGGGCGGCGATGCCTCGGGCGGGCTGGACGACGCGGTGGCCGCGGCCGAAGAGATGCTGGACCAGGGCGAGGCGGTGGACGCGGCGCAGACCTTTGCCGCCATCCTGGAGGAAGAGCCGGCCCATGCGGGCGCCTATGGCGGCCTGGTGCGGTCCTATATCGCCATGGGCGAGCTGGACCAGGCCGAGGCGATCCTGAACGGCGCGCCGGCCGAGATTTCCAAGGCGGCGGAACTGGAGGCGGCGCATGCGCAACTGCTGCTGGCGCGGCAGGCGACCAAGGCCGGCCCGATCGCCGAGTTGACCGCCGCGGTCGAGGCCAACCCGGACGATCATCAGGCGCGGTTCGACCTGGCGCAGGCGCTCTATGCCAAGGGCGACGCCGGCGCGGCGGTGGACCAGCTGCTGGACATCTTCCGGCGCGATCGCGAGTGGAACGACGGGGCGGCGAAAACCCAGCTGTTCACCATCTTCGAGGCGCTGAAGCCGAACGACCCGGTGGCGCTGCACGGGCGGCGGAAACTGAGCTCGATGATATTTGCCTGAGCCCCGGGTCAGCCTAGGTTCACCGGCATGACAAGGCTCAAAGATCTGCCGGGCACGATCCCGGTCTTCCCCCTGCCGGGCGCGCTTCTCCTGCCGAGAGCCCGCCTGCCTCTGCACATCTTCGAGCCGCGCTATCTGGCGATGCTCGACGACAGCCTGAAGACGGAGACGCGGCTGATCGGGATGCTGCAACCCAATGCCGTGCCCGGGCGCGAGGCCAAGGGCCTGCACCGGATCGGCTGCGCGGGCCGCATCACGCAGTTCTCCGAGACGGAGGACGGGCGCTACATGGTCACGCTGACCGGCATCTCGCGCTTTCGCGTGCTGAGGGAGGTCGACGGGTTCACCCCCTACCGGCGCTGCGAGGTGAGCTGGGAGGGCTTTGAGCGCGACCTGCAAGGCGCCGAGACCGACGACAGCTTTGACCGGGGCCGGTTCATGAACCTGCTGGACCGCTATTTCTCGTCCAAGGACCTGTCGGCGGACTGGCCGACCTTGCAGGAGGCGGACGACGAATTGCTGCTGAATTCGCTGTCGATGCTGCTGGAGTTCACCCCCGAGGACAAGCAGGCGCTGCTGGAGGCGCCGTCGCTCAGCACCCGGCGCGAGACGCTGGTGACGCTGATCGAATACGCGCTGCGCGGCGGCGAGGAGGACCTGATCCAATGACCCCCCAATTCGACCGCCGGATGCTGGAGGCGCTGGTCTGCCCGGTCACCCAGACCGGGCTGCGCTATGACGCCGACAAGCAGGAGCTGATCAGCCGGGCGGCCGGGCTGGCCTACCCGATCCGCGACGGCATCCCGGTGATGTTGCAGGACGAGGCGCGGCGGCTGGACTGAGCCGGGGCGCTAGGGCGACAGGGTTTTCAGGCCGGGCGGCAGCTTGACGAACTGGTCGTCGTGGCCGTGCGGCGTGTACCATTCGCCGCCGATGTGTTTGCCGACCCGGATTTCGCCGGTCATCCGGCTGACGGGTTGCACGTAGTTCAGCGGTTGTGGGTAGATCGGTAGCAGGCCGATCCGCAGGACCGTGCCGGGGGCGTAGGTGCCGGCGGCCGGGGCGGGTGTCGTTCGGACCAGGCGGGCGTCCGGTGGCAGCAGGAGATAGCGGTTTTCGTTGTAGCCGGTGCGATACCAGCGGCCCGAGACATGCGCGCCAAGCTCCACGATGCCGCGCGACAGGGAGATCACCGGCGCCTCCTGGGACGGGCGCGCGCGGATCTCGACCGATTTCACCAGCACCCGTGTTCCGGCGGGGTAGGCGTCGGGGTCCGGGTCGGGTTTGTCCTCCGTTGGCACGGGCTGGACGCGGGACCTGAGCGTGGCGCGGGCGGCGGATGCGGCGGCGGTGTCGGGGAAATTTGCGATCAGGCGGTCCAGCGCGGCCTTTTGCGCGTCCGGTTCCGTGACGACCAGCGCGGCCATGAGCGCCTGGTTGGCGCGGGCCTCGCGGGCCAGCCCGTCGGCCTGTTGCCGGGCCTCGCGCATCCGGTCCAGCCGGGCCTGGGCGCTGCGCGCGGCGGAGGTGCCGGGGAATTCGGCGATCAGCCGGTCCAGCCCGGTTTCCAGTGCCGCGTCGTCCGGCAGGCCGAACAGCCGCGCCAGTGCGCGGTCGGCCCGGGTTTCGCGGTCCGGTTCGGCGGCGGGCGCGGCCGCCTTGAGCACGCCGCTGTTGCGCAGGATGTCGGCCATGGGCACCGCGTAGTTGACGCTGTTGCGGGCCGACCCGGCGTGGTGCAGGGCAACCACCTTTTGACTGCTGGCGTCGATCACCGGCGAGCCGGAGTTGCCCGGCAGGGTGTCGCAGGTGTGCAGCACGCGGTCGTCGGACAGGGCGGGGGCATTGGCGCGGCACTTCTCGCGGCTGATGCGCTGCGCCTCGCCCATCGGGTGGCCGATGATCCAGAACGGCGCGTTGTCGTCGGGCGCGTCCGCGACCAGTGCGAGGGTGCCGTAGGTCTGCCCCGGTTTCGCGCCGACGATGCGCAACAGCGTGTAGTCCAGCGGCTTGCTGGTTTCGACCGGGACCGGGTTGACGATGAACCTCTCGCTGCCTTCCTCGATGCCCTCGTTCAGGTAGCCGGCCACGAACTGCACCCCGACGATGGCGGTGGCCTTTGCGCGCGGGTTTTCGAGGATGCCGGGCACGCAGTGGTGATTGGTCATCAACAGGTCGTCGTCGACCAGGAAGGCGGTGCAGGGAAAAACGCCGGCATCGGTGGCCACGTCCAGCCGCCCGACGGCACGGCCCATCCGGGCAAACACCGAGTTGGGCGAATAGGTGGCGATGAATTCGTTGTTGTAGGCGCCGAAGGCGGCCTCGAGCGTGATGTCCCCGGCCGACTGGGTGGTCGACAGCACGGTCTTGCCGAAGGACGACAGGTCAAAGCCGATCAGGTCCTGCGACAGGGCGGGGGTGGCGGCGAGGACGGCGGAAATGAGCGTGGCCCTGAAATGCATGTCACTCCCGATCCCTGTTCGAAATGTCGGGTGAGCCTAGCATGGGGGCGGTTTCATTGCACGAAGAAGGGGGCGGCACCGGGCCCGCCTCACCTTGGCAGCAGGGCGCGCATCGCCTCCTGGGTCTGCGGGCCGACCTGGCCGGTGATCCCGCCGCTGTAGACCCCCTTGGCCGACAGGGCGCGTTGCAGCGCAAAGACGGTGTCGCGCGGCCAGTCCCCGGCGCGGCGTTCGGCGGCCCAGGGGCTGCCGGCGGCGAGGCTGCGCAGGTAGAAGTCCGCCGCCTTGTCGGCGTCCTTGTCCATGCCGCGCCCGGTCTCATGCATCCAGCCCAGGGTGACCAGCGAGTTTTTGAGCCCCTGTGCGGCGGCGCGGCCATACCACAGCGCGGCGTCGCTGTCGGACTGGGCGACGCCCAGGCCCTGGAGGTAATGCGTGCCCAGCGCCTCCTGCGCAAAGGCATAGCCCTGCTCGGCGGACTGGGTGTAGAGCGCGACGGCGGTTTCCAGCGACTTGTCGACGCCCAGCCCGGCGGCGTGCAGGTTGGCCAGGTTGTACTGCGCGGCGGGGTCGCCCTGGTCGGCGGCGGCGGTGAACCATTTCGCGGCGGTCTCGTAGGATTTGACCACGCCGCGCCCCGAGACGTGGATGTTGGCCAGCATCAGCTGCGCCGGGGCATGGCCCTGTTCGGCGGCGAGGCGAAACAGTTCGGCCGCGGCGGCGTCCGAGCGGGTGACGCCCAGTCCTTCGGCGTAGAGCGTGCCGAGGGCATACTGCGCCTCGGCAAAGTTCTGCGCGGCGGACTTGGCGTACCAGTAGGCGGCGGTTTCCGGCGATTTCTCGACGATCTCGCCGCGGGCGTACATGTCGCCCAGCTGTTTCTGCGCATAGTAGTAGTCGCGTTCGGCGGCGGCCATGATATGCGCCAGCGCCAGCGTTTCGGAGGCGGGCACGCCCAGGCCGTGGCGGTAGATCTCGCCCAGGCCGGATTCGGCGATGGGGTAGCCCAGATCGGTGGCGCGGCTCAGCCAGTCATGCGCGGCGGCATAGTCGATGTCGACCCCGTTGCCCTGGAGGTAGGCGACGCCCAGCCCGGCCTGGCCGATCGGGTCGCCCGCCTCGGCGGCGGCGCGGTAGATCGGCAGCGCCTCGTCGTAGCGTTTGGCGGCGGTCAGCGCCTCGGCGAGAAAGGCGGTCAGGCGCGGGTGGTTCGGGAAGGCGTCGAGCGCCGCGAGGCAGGCGGCAATCCCGGGCTCGGCGTCGATGTCGTCGAACCGCACGCCCGGTTGCAGCATCAGCCCGGCGGCGCGGTCGGGGTGGTACATGTCGCCGGCGATCCGGTCGCAGGCCTGCACCTCGGCGTTTTCGGCCATGCGATCGGCCAGTGCGGCGGGGCCGCGCGGCTGTTCCGGTTCGGGGTTCGGCTTTTGCAGGGCGGCGATCAGCTGCCCGGCGGTGCGCGCGGCCGAGGTGCCGGGAACCTCCAGCACAAGCGTTTCGAGCGCGATCAGGCGTTCGTCGGTGTCGAGGATCGCAAGCGCCTGCGACAGCCGGGTGATGGCCTGCGCCTCTGGATCGGGCGCGGTGGTCGCCGGGCCGGTGTCGGCGGGCGGCACGAGGGCTGCGAGCAGGGCGCTGTTGGCCAGGATGCGGGTCATCGGGATGGCGTAGTTGACGCTGTTGTTGGCCGAGCCGGCGTGGTGCAGCCCGATCACCCGGCGGGTGTCGGCGTCGATCACCGGCGAGCCGGAGTTGCCCGGCAGCGTGTCGCAGGTGTGCAGCAGCTGGCCGTCCGACAGCGCGGGGGAATTGGCGCGGCATTTCTCGCGGCTGATGCGCTGCGATTCGCCCATCGGGTGGCCGATGATGAGGTAGGGATCATTGTCGTTGGGCGTCAGTGCGGCGAGCGCCAGGGTGCCGAAGTCCTGCCCCGGCTTGTCGCCCAGCACCCGCAGGAGGGTGTAATCGAGGTCTTTGGACGTCTCCACCGGGGTCGGGTCGACGGTGTAGCGGCGGGTGCCTTCGGTCACGCCTTCGTGGGTGTAGCCCAGCACGAACTGCACCCCGACGATGGTGGTGGCCTTGGCCTTGGGGTTGTCGAGGATGCCGGGCACGCAGTGGTTGTTGGTCATGATCAGGTCGTCATCGACGAGGAAGGCGGTGCAGGGAAACACGCCCGTGTCGGTGGCGACATCCAGCCGCCCGACCGAGCGGCCGATGCGGGCAAAGAAGGAATTGGGCGAATAGGCCGAGATGAATTCGTTGTTGTAGGCTTCGAAGGCGACCTCGTTAACGATGTCGCCGGCCGCCACCTGGTTGCGCGACAGCACCACCTTGCCAAAGGACGACAGGTCGAAACCGACGGTGTCCTGCGCCAGCGCGGGGCCGGCGGCAAGCAGGAGGGCGGACAGGGCGAAAAGCGGGCGCATGGGGCCTCACGGGGGGGGCTGGAGGGGTTGCGATGGCCCAGCCTAGCACAGACCGCGACGGAAGGGTCGGGCGGTATTCCTGACCCTGGAGCGGGGCAGGGGGGCGCTGCCCCCGTCGCGCGATGCGCGACTCCCCCGGAGGTATTTGGACCAAGAAGAAGCCCTGGGGGCGGTCAGGCGGTCAGGGCGCGGGCGAGCGTCGCCGGGTCGAGGTTGCCGCCGGAGATGGTGCAGATCACCGTGTCGCTGGCGATCTGGTCGCCGCGGAACAGGGCGGCGGCCAGCGCCACGGCACCGCCCGGTTCGGCCACCAGCTTCAGGTGTCGCACGGCGAGCGCCATGGCGCGCAGCACCTCACCGTCGCTGACGGTCAGGCCGGGGCCGCAGAGGCGGGCGTTGATCGGGAAGGTGATCTCGCCCGGCATCGGCGTCAGGATCGCGTCGCAGAGCCCGCCTGCCTCGCTCGCGTTGCGTTCGCGGCTGCCGGAGCGCAGCGAACGGGCGGTGTCGTCGTAGTCCCGGGGCTCGGCCGGGCGGGGGCGCAGGCCGGGGGCGCGGGCCTCGAGCGCCAGGGCGATGCCGGCGGTCAGCCCGCCGCCGCCGCAGCAGATGAGGACATCGGCCTGCGTCACGCCCAGCTCGGCGGCCTGTTCGGCGATCTCCAGCCCGCAGGTGCCCTGTCCGGCGATGACCTGCGGCTCGTCGTAGGGTTTGACCAGGGTCAGGCCGCGCTGGGTGGCGAGGCGGGTGCCGATCTCTTCGCGGCTTTCGCCGGCGCGGTCGTAGAGCACCACCTCGGCGCCGTAGGCGCGGGTGCCGTCGATCTTGGCGGCGGGGGCGTCGGCGGGCATCAGGATCACCGCCGGCACGCCGAGGCGCCGCGCGGCGTAGGCCACGCCCTGCGCATGGTTGCCGGAGGAATAGGCCAGCACGCCGCGGGCGCGCTGGTCCTCGGGCAGGGCGGTCAGGGCGGACCAGGCGCCGCGGAACTTGAAGCTGCCGGTGAGTTGCAGGCACTCCGGCTTGACCAGGACGCGGCGCCCGGCGAGGTCGTCGAGCAGGGGGGACCACAAGAGCGGGGTGCGGCGGGTGACGCCCTGGGCCCGCCGGGCCGCGGCTTCGATCATCTGGATGTCCATGGCGCCTCTCCTGTCTGCGGGGGCAGGGGGCCGCAGCGCCGGGGATTTGTCAATTGGTCTTGAACCTCCGGGGCTTGGCGGGCAGCTTGCGGGGATGATCGAGAAACACGCAGAACGGGACGGGGTGCGCAGCACCGCCTGGTATTCGCCCTGCGGCGGCTATCGCTACGGGCTGCGGCGGGTCTGGGACGCGGGGGCGGGGGAGATGATGTACGTCATGCTGAACCCCTCGACCGCGACCGAGGCGCAGAACGATGCCACCATCGAGCGCTGCCAGCGGCGCGCGGCGGCGCTGGGGTTTGGCGGGATCCGCATCGCCAACCTGTTTGCCTGGCGCGCCACCCGGCCGGCGGATCTGAAGTCTGCCGAGGACCCGGAGGGGCCGGAGAACGCGGATCTCTTGCGGGCCTGGTCCGGCGCGGCCGCTGTGACGCTGGCGGCCTGGGGGGTGCATGGCGCGTTGCGCGATGCCGGGCCGCGGGTGGCCGGGCTGCTGGAGGGCGATGTGCGCCACCTGGGGTTGACCCGGGAGGGCCATCCGCGCCATCCGCTCTACGTGAGTTATGCGGTGCAGCCGCAGCCCTGGCCGAAGGAGGCGCGTTATGCCGCGTGATGAAGACAGCGACTCGCTGGCGCAGGCCGTCGACCGGCTGAGCGAACAGATGAAGATCTGGAACCGGCGCAACCGGTTCTGGCGGCTGGCCGGGGTCAACCTGGTGCGCGGGCTGATGCTGGGCCTGGGCACGGCGCTGGGGGCGACGGCGCTGGTGTCGGTCGCGGTGCTGCTGCTGAGCCAGATCGAGTTCATCCCGATCCTGGGCGAGCTGGCGACCTCGATCATCCAGGAAATCGACACCCTCGATACCGGGCAGTAACCGCCGCTTTACCCTGATTGGCGAAAGCCGTTGCCCTGAACGGGGCCTTGGCCGCATCCTGTGCGCGGGTGCGGGACTGGGGCTGAAACAGGGTTGACCCCATGTACCTGCTTGCCGGTTTCTTCGGGCTGATGGCGCTGGCGTCGGTGACGCTGGCCGGGTTTTCGGTCTTGCCGGAGGACGCGCCGCCGGATGACGAAGACGACGATCCCGGTCCGTTTCCGATGCGCGGCGAAGGCGACACGCTGTTTGCCCGCATGGGCCTGGTCGACATGCCCTGGCCCGAGCCTCTGGCCGCCCCGGCGGTGCCGCAGGGCGCGGTGTCCTGCGCGCCGGGGGGTGCGGCGGACCCCTCCCCCTGGCTGGACTACGACGCCGATGAGGAGCACCTGGTCGTGATCTACGACGACACCGGACAGGGCGAGGATCCGCAGCTGGCGCTGGTGCCGCGCGCCGATGATCCCGCCATCACCGAGATCGTCGTGGGCGGCCGCGTGCTGGCCAGCCTGCCGACCGCCGGCGCGCCGCCGCTGTCGGCGATCTTTCTGCTGGGGGAAAGCGCGGCGGCGGCTCTTGCCTCCCCGGGGTTTATCGCGTAAGCGCACGCATCCGCGCTCGCGGAGCTCTCCACGGGCCCTGCTGGACGACATCCCGGCTTGTGCCATGACCCTATGACCTGAAAAGGAGACCCCGATGTCGATCACTGTCGAAGAAAAGAACCGTCTGATGACGGAATACGCCACCAAGCCGGGCGACACCGGTTCGCCCGAAGTGCAGGTGGCCATCCTGACCTCGCGCATCTCGACGCTGACCGAGCACTTCAAGACCCACAAGAAGGACAACCACTCGCGCCGTGGCCTTCTGATGATGGTCGCGCAGCGCCGCAAGCTTCTGGATTACCTCAAGGCCAAGGACGAAGAGCGGTACAAGTCGCTGATCGCCCGGCTCGGCATTCGCCGCTGAGGATCCGCTGTCGCAAGACGTCGAAGGGGCCGCATTGCGCGGCCCCTTTTGTTTTCGGGTCACCTTGTTTTCGGGTCGCTGCCGGATGATTGCGCCGGGCTGACCCGGCGATCCGGTCCGACTGATGGTCAGGCCGACGGTCAGGCGCGCGTCCCGCGGCGGCGGCGCAGCAGGCCGATCACCCCCAGACCCGACAGCAGCAGCGGAAGCCCCGCAGGCAGAGGGACCAGACCGGGCTGGGGCGGCGGGACAAAAGGCGTTGTCCCCAGGGTCAGCGTCGCGTTGGCATAGATCGTGGACTCCAGCGCGGCGAACTGGATCTGCTGGAACGGAACCGTCGTCCCGATCCGCAGCGTCAGAAGGTTGCCGGCAAGCGCGCTCTGAAAGATCGGACCCGCGGTGAGCGTCATGGTGTCGGAGGTGCCGAGGACGCCCGGGCCGACCGCAACCTGGCCGGTGCCGACGCTTACCCCGGGCGTCGAGAAATCGGCTACGTCGACCGTACCATCGCCGAGGAAGGCGTCGACCTGGTAGCTGGCAAGGCCGCCGAATGCCGCGCCGATGCTGCCATTGACATAGCCGAAGACCGCCGAGTCGATCGTGCTGGTGTCAGCGATCCCGGACAGGTCGAATTCGAAGATCGCAAAACTCTGAACGGTCGACGAATACCTGAGGGCGGTGATTGTGTTCGAGTTCGTGACCGCGACCACCGGTCCGCCGCCGTTGGCCACAGCGCCGTCCGCCGTCGTTTGCAGCACCACCGTTGCGGCCGATGCGGCCGGCGCGGAAAGGGCAAGACAGGCCGCGCACAAGGCGGCAGAAAAAGCGCTTTTCATTGGGTGCTCCCTAACATGGATAACTACAAGGACTTGTTCTTGTTAAGGAAAGAACCGGTCTCTGGAGGCTGTCAACGAAGATTAACGGCGCTTTTCAAAGCGAAAATGCCAAGGGTGGGGGCCACGGCGGCGGGTCCCATGGAAACAGGGCATCGGGAGCTTGCAGTTTTTCGGGGCGAAAGGGCGGCTCAGGTCTCCCAGACGCGCATCCTGGGTGCCGTCGGCGCCTGGCCGGCTTCGTAGGAGGCGATGATTCGGTCGATTGCCCGGCGCGCGATGACGTTGTGCCCTTCGGCGACGCCAAGCGAGGCGACCATCTTCCAGTGGCCATACATCACGCAGACAAAGAGGTAGCCGATCTCGGCGCAGTCTTCGAGGCTCAGGTGCGGGTACTGCATCTTGATCTCGAGTTGCAGCACCTGACCGAGCAGCGTGTACTGGCCGCGCAGATTGGTGCGGATGCGATCCGACCCGGCGGCAAAGGCCATCATCGCGTCGTAGGACTGGTCATCGCGTGGCTTGCGGATGTCCTGCGCGAGATCGAAATAGAAATCGAAGATGAACTGAAGCCGTTTCGGCCCCTTGAGCGTCTCCACGCCCTGCACGAGCGACATGCGGTAGGCCTCGGCCAGCAGGTCGCAGACCTGGCACATCAGCGTATCCGGGTCGTCGAAGTAATACCGGATCAGCTGGCGCGAGACCCCGCTGCTGTCCGCGATCTGGCCATAGGAGGGCGGCGGCGGTCCGTTGGACATCAGGAAATCGGCGACGCCCTGGACGATCTGTCGTTCCTGACCCTTGCGAGGCTCCATGACCGCTCCTCACCCATACCGCTGCGATGACCGTTGCCGACACACTGACACACAGTGCAAATCGAAAATCAAACGTTCTCGCATCGGGCGCGGGTGCTCCGTGGCGTATCGACCATCCGCCGCCCGTCCGGACGGGGCGCGGCGCCCCTGTTCGGGGTGGCCCGTCCGGCCCGCAATCGCGGACGACACGGCGTGTCGCGGCACCCGAACCGCTTTTCTTTTCGCCCGATCTGCTGTACAGGCGCGCTATCTGAGACGTGACGCACTGACCCCGGCGCATGGGATGATGAAGGGGTCGGCGGCAATGGGGCCGCTATGACAACGGAGGACCCGGGAGCGCCCGGGAGTGCCTCCAAGAGGATTACGGATGTTCAAAGAAGTGAAGAAGTCGATGCAGTGGGGCGAGGAAACGCTCACACTGGAAACGGGCAAGATTGCCCGTCAGGCCGATGGCACCGTCGTCGCCACGCTGGGAGAGACCAGCGTCATGGCGAACGTGACCTTTGCCAAGGAAGCGAAGCCGGATCAGGATTTCTTTCCCCTGACCGTGCACTACCAGGAAAAGTATTACGCCGCGGGCAAGGTGCCGGGCGGCTTCTTCAAGCGCGAGGCCCGGCCGACCGAAAAGGAAACGCTGACCGCGCGCCTGATCGACCGTCCGATCCGCCCGCTGTTCGTCCCCGGCTTCAAGCATGAAGTGCTGGTGATGTGCACCGTGCTGTCGCACGACCTGGTCAACGACCCCGACATCGTGGCGATGATCGCCGCCTCGGCCGCGCTGACCATCTCCGGCGTGCCGTTCCGCGGCCCGATCGCCGGCTGCCGCGTCGGTTTCGAGGATGGCGAATACGTCCTGAACCCGACGGTCGAGGACATGGACCAGCTGCGCAACAACCCCGACCAGCGCCTGGACCTGGTGGTGGCCGGCACCAAGGACGCCGTCATGATGGTGGAGTCCGAGGCCTACGAGCTGACCGAGGACGAGATGCTGGGCGCGGTGCTGTTCGCGCATGAATCGATCCAGCCGGTGATCGACCTGATCATCGACCTGGCCGAGGACGCCGCCAAGGAGCCCTTCGACTTCCAGGCGCCCGACTACTCGGCGCTGTTCGAGGCGGTCAAGGCGATCGGCGAAGACAAGATGCGCGCCGCCTACGCGATCTCGGACAAGCAGCAGCGCGTGACCGCGGTCGCCGCCCTGAAGGAAGAGATCAAGGCCGGCCTCAGCGAAGAGCAGCTGGCCGACGCCAACCTTGGCGCGGCGATGAAGAAGCTGGAATCGATGGTGCTGCGCGGTGACGTGGTCAAGAACGGCCGCCGCATCGACGGCCGCGCGCTGGACCAGATCCGCCCCATCGTGTCGGAAACCGGCCTGCTGCCGCGGACCCACGGGTCGGCGCTGTTCACCCGCGGGGAAACCCAGGCGCTGGTCGTGACCACGCTGGGCACCGGCGACGACGAGCAGATCATCGACGCGCTGCACGGCAACTTCCGCTCCAACTTCCTGCTGCACTACAACTTCCCGCCCTACTCGGTGGGCGAGGTGGGCCGCGTCAGCGGGCCGGGCCGTCGTGAGATCGGCCATGGCAAGCTGGCCTGGCGCGCGTTGCAGGCGGTGCTGCCGGCGGGGACGGATTTCCCCTACACCATCCGCGTGGTGTCCGAGATCACCGAATCCAACGGCTCGAGCTCGATGGCTTCGGTCTGCGGCGGATCGCTGTCGATGATGGACGCCGGTGTGCCGCTGAAGGCGCCGGTGGCGGGTGTGGCCATGGGCCTGGTGCTGGAAGAGGACGGCTCTTACGGCATCCTGTCCGACATCCTGGGCGACGAGGATCACCTTGGCGACATGGACTTCAAGGTCGCCGGGACCGAGAAGGGCATCACCTCGTTGCAGATGGACATCAAGGTCGCCGGCATCACGCCGGAGATCATGAAGGCCGCGCTGGCCCAGGCGCGGGACGGCCGCCTGCACATCCTGAGCGAGATGTCCAAGGCGATCACCGCCCCGGGCGAGTTCAGCGTGCACGCGCCGCGCATCGAGACCATGCAGATCCCGACCGACAAGATCCGCGAAGTGATCGGTTCGGGCGGCAAGGTGATCCGCGAGATCGTCGAGACCTCGGGCGCCAAGGTGGACATCAACGACGACGGCATCATCAAGATCGCCTCGCCGAACGGGGAAGCCATCCAGCGGGCCTACGACATGATCTATTCGATCGTGGCCGAGCCGGAAGAGGGCAAGGTCTACAAGGGCAAGGTCGTGAAGATCGTCGATTTCGGCGCCTTCGTGAACTTCTTTGGCAAGCGCGACGGCCTGGTGCACGTGTCCCAGATCGAGAACAAGCGCCTGAACCATCCGTCGGACGTGCTGAAGGAAGGCCAGGAGGTCTACGTCAAGCTGCTGGGCTTTGACGACCGCGGCAAGGTGCGTCTGGCCATGAAGATGGTCGACCAGGAGACTGGTGCGGAGATCACCAAGAAGGAAGAAGAGAGCGCCGACTGATACCGGCGGTTTCGACCCGAGACAGGAAAGGGCGCGCCGGTTGGCGCGCCCTTTTTCGTTGTGCGGGACGGGCGCGGCGGTCAGGCTGGGCGAAGACAGGCGACAGGAGAGCCCCGGAGATGATCGAGGCAGAGGCACAGGCGCTGATCGACCTTTACGTCGCGGCCTATCGGGTCGGGGATGCCGAGGGATGCGCCGCGCTGTTCACCGCGGACGCGGAGCTGTATTCGCCCTTCGGCCCCCCTGCGCGGGGGCGGCAGGCGATTGCCGAAACCCATGCCGAGTGGACATCGGAAGGGGCGGGGACGGGGGCCAAGACGATGACGGTGCTTTCGGCGGGGCGGTCCGGGGACATGGCGTGGTGCCTGGTGGGCTTTGCCGAAGGGGCGGCGGGGGGCGGCGTGTCGCTGAACGTGTTGCACCGGCAGGGCGACGGGTGGCGCATCCGGATGTGCAGCCTGAACGAGACGCCGGGCTGACGGCTCGGCTGCGGTTGTTGCCGGGGCGGTGCAGGGCTAGGTCGGGCGCATGTTGATCCTCGAGAACATCCTTTCCGACCGCGGATCGCGCTACGCTGTGTCGGGCGGGCCGTGCGGCAGCGCCGAAGATGCGGCCGCCTTCCTGAAAGAGCTGAAACGCCACAAGAAGTTCGCCAGGGCCACGCACAACACCTGGGCCTGCCTGACGGCGGACGGGCCGTTGAAGAACGACGACGGCGAGAGCGGGGCGGGGATGGTGATCCTGCGGATGCTGGAGCGCGCGGCGGTGCACGACACCATCGTCGTGGTGACGCGCTGGTACGGCGGCAAGCATCTGGGTGGCGACCGGTTCCGCCACGTGCAGGAGGCGGTGCGCCGGTTTCTCGAGGCGCGCGACGGTTGAGCTGGGCCAAGCGCGTTCGAACGCGCTTGGGGGGCGCCGGTGGTGGCCGGGCGCCGCTGGCCCGGCCACGCGCGCAGGTGGCGGGGTGTGGCGGTCGCTTGGACAGGGCGGGGGCAAGGCGTTTCGAAACGCCTTGCGTCGTGCGGGCCGGAGGGGTCAGACCACTTCGGTCTCGACCTCGATGTTGCCCTTGGTCGCGTGCGAGTAGGGGCAGATGAAATGGCCGCGCTCGGCGATCTTTTCGGCCACGGCACGTTCGACCCCCGGCATGGAGACCGCCAGCTTGACCTTCAGGCCAAAGCCGCCGTCGCTGCGCGGGCCGATGCCGACATGGGCGGTGACGCGGGCATCCTCAGGCACCGTGCCCAGCTTTTCGCTCTGCGCGGCAAAGCGCATCGCGCCCAGGTAGCAGGCCGCGTAGCCGGTGGCGAACAGCTCTTCGGGGTTGTGGCCCTTGCCCGAGCCGCCCAGTTCGGTGGGGCTGGTCATGGTGATGGTCAGCATCCCGGACGCCAGCCCGGCGCTGCCGTTGCGGCCGCCGCCGGTGGCCCAGGCCTCGGTCCAGTATTTCGTGTCCACGGACATGGCATTTCCTTTCCTGTACGATAAGATCGCGTACGAAGTGATCATTTCGCGCCAGGATTGTCAAGGCTTGCGATCTGTTCGTGCGCGACATAATCAGGGCGGCATGACACGCTCGCTTACCCCGCAGGACATGCTGTGCTTTGCCCTCTACTCGGCCGGGCACGCCATGCAGCAGGCCTACAAGCCGCTGCTGGACCCGCTTGGCCTGACCTATCCGCAGTACTTGGTGCTGTCGGCGCTCTGGGCCGAGGACGGTCGCACGCTGGGGGCGCTGGCGATCCAGATGCAGCTGGCCTCCAACACGCTGACGCCGCTGGTCAAGCGGCTGGAGGCCAAGCGGCTGGTCACGCGCCAGCGCGACCCGCAGGACGAACGCCAGCTGCGCATCCGGCTGACCGACGCGGGCCGCGCCTTGCAGGACAAAAGCGCCGAGGTCGCGCGCTGTTTTCTGGACATGACCGGCCTGGATATGCCCGAGGCCGTGCGCCTGCGTGACGAGGTGCTGGCCTTGCGCGACCGGCTGCGCGACGATCCTGACGATCCTGACGACCCCGAAGGACAGGCCTGCTGATTGCGGATCCCGCCGGGTGTTGGCCCCGCGAACGGCAGCGGGCCGGACGGCTCAACGCCCGTTGCCCACCAAGGGGGCGCCGGGCGCGCGGGTCACACCCCATGTGCTGAGGCGCAGGCAAAAAAAGACCGGGCACGAGGCCCGGTCAGGTCCAACAGGGAGGTGCATGCGATGACCCGCACATGCGACGGGAACTCATGGAACCGACGCTAAAGGTGTTCGCGCCATGCGACTTTGATCTGCGTCAAGATTTCTTACCCTTGTTGTGTAGCATCGGGCGGGATTTCCGAACAATGCGACATAAGCAGGGGGTGTCCGGGGATCAGCTGACCAGCCGGTAGCCCCCGGATTCGGTGACCAGAAGGCGGGCGTTCGAGGGATCCGGCTCGATCTTTTGCCGCAGGCGGTAGATGTGGGTTTCCAGCGTGTGGGTGGTGACCCCGGCGTTGTAGCCCCAGACCTCGTGCAGCAGGGTGTCGCGCGGGACGACACCTTCGGCCGAGCGGTAGAGAAATTTCAGGATGTTGGTTTCCTTTTCCGTCAGGCGGATCTTTTTCTCGTCCTCGGTGACCAGCATCTTCATCGCCGGCTTGAAGGTGTAGGGGCCGACGGTGAACACCGCGTCCTCGGACTGTTCGTGTTGGCGCAGCTGGGCGCGGATGCGGGCCAGCAGGACGGGGAACTTGAACGGCTTGGTCACGTAGTCGTTGGCGCCGGCGTCCAGCCCGAGGATCGTGTCGGCGTCCGAATCATGCCCGGTCAGCATGATGATCGGCGACTTGACCCCCTGCTTGCGCATCAGGCGGCACAACTCGCGGCCGTCGGTGTCGGGCAGGCCGACGTCGAGGATCACCAGGTCGTAGATCTGTTCCTTGATCCGCGCCATGGCGGTGGCCCCGGCATCGGCTTCGAAGACCTCGAAGTCCTCGGTCATGATCAGCTGCTCGGCCAGCGCTTCGCGCAGGTCCTCGTCGTCGTCGACCAGCAGGATGTTTTTCAGTTGCGCCATGGTCGTCGCCCCTTTGTGTTGCGTTCCTAGGCAGATGTGGACAATGTGCGCCGCCGGCAAGTTTTGCTGCAACGCATTCACGCCCTCGTGTGCCGGGGGCGCAAATGTTACAGAATGTCGGGGTGTTGTCTGCCGAAAGGGTGTCTCTTGGGACTTGGGCCGGACCTGAACGAGCGGCTTGCGCGGGCGCGGGCGGACCTGCGCATGGGCGTGCCGGTGGGCTTGCGCGGCGCGGCGGGCAACGTGCTGGTCGCCTCGGCCGAGACGGTGGGCGCGGCGCGGCTGCGCGCCTTGATGGCGCTGGGGCCGCTGGACCTGGCGCTGACCGGGCGGCGCGCGGCGACGCTGAAGGCGCGGCCCTACGACGGCGACGTGGCGCGGGTGGTGGTGCCGGAGGATGCACGGCTGTCCTGGGTGCAGGAGCTGGCCGATCCGGCGGACGACCTGGCCAACCCGATGAAGGGGCCGCTGAAGACCCGGCGCGAGGGGTCCGCCGCGCTGCACCGGCTGGCGCTGGACCTGTGCAAGGGCGCGCGGCTGTTGCCGGCGGCGCTGGTGGTGCCGGTGGCGGAGGGATTTGCCGAGGCCGCGGGGCTGGGCGTGATCGACGCCGATGCCGCGGCGCCGCTGCTGGCGGCGCTGCCGGAGCTGGGCCACGTGGTGTCGGCGCGGGTGCCGCTGCGCGCGACCGAGACTGCGCGGCTGCACGTCTGGCGGCCGGCGGACGGGTCGGACGAGCATTACGCGATCGAGGTCGGCCGGCCGGACCGCGCCGCACCGGTGCTGGCGCGGCTGCATTCGGCCTGTTTCACCGGCGATCTGTTGGGGTCGCTGAAATGCGACTGCGGCCCGCAGCTGAACGCGGCCCTGATGCAGATGGGGCAGGAGGGCGCGGGGGTGCTTTTGTACCTGCAACAGGAGGGGCGCGGCATTGGTCTCGCCAACAAGATGCGCGCCTATGCCTTGCAGGATCAGGGATTCGACACGGTCGAGGCCAATCACCGGCTGGGGTTCGAGGACGACGAGCGCGATTTCCGGCTGGGGGCGCAGATCCTGCGCAAGATGGGCTTTGCGGCGGTGCGGCTGATGACCAACAACCCGGCCAAGGTGCGGATGATGGAGACCAGCGGCGTGCAGGTGGCCGAGCGGGTTCCGCTGAAGGTGGGCGAGACCGAGTTCAACGCCCGTTACCTGGCGGTGAAGGCGGCGAAGTCGGGGCATCTGTTGTAGGTCGGCGGGCGGAGGGCTGAGAAAAGGGGGCTCTGCCCCCGCCGCCCTGCGGGCGACTCCCCCGGGATATTTCCGGCCAGAAGAAACGCGGGCGCCGGGCCTTGAACGGGGGGCGGGCGTGCATACCCTTGCAGGTAAAGGAGACGGACCATGCGGTATTCCCTGCTCGACCTTGCGCCGGTGCCCGAGGGTTTCACGGCGGCGGACGCCCTGCGCAACACCGGCGACCTGGCGCGCCATGCCGAAGCCTGGGGCTATCACCGCTACTGGCTGGCGGAGCATCACAACATGCCGGGCATCGCCTCGGCGGCGACGGCGGTGCTGGTGGGGCATGTCGCGGGGCTGACGCAGCGGATGCGGGTGGGCGCGGGGGGCATCATGCTGCCCAACCATGCGCCGCTGGCGGTGGCGGAGGCCTTTGGCACGCTGGCGACGCTGTACCCCGGGCGGATCGACCTTGGCCTGGGGCGCGCGCCGGGCGGCGACGGGGCGGTAATGCGGGCGCTGGGCGTGCTGCCGGAGCGGGGCGAGCAGTTTCACGTCGAGGTGGCGGAGCTGCGCGAACTGCTGGGCCCGCAGGTCGCGGGGCGGGCGGTGCGGGCCTTGCCGGGCGAGGGGACGGCGGTGCCGCTGTGGATCCTCGGGTCGTCATTGCACGGGGCGCAGGTGGCGGCCATGCTGGGGCTGCCCTATGCCTTTGCCTCGCATTTCGCGCCGCAGATGCTGGAGCAGGCCTTTGAGGTCTACCGGCGCTATTTCCGGCCTTCGGAGGCGCTGGAGCGGCCGCATGCGATGATGGCCATCAACGTCTTTGCCGCCGAGACGGAGGCAGAGGCGCGGCGTCTGCGGACCACCATGCAGCAGGCGTTCTACCGGCTGCGGACGGGCATGCCGGGCAAGCTGCCGGCGCCGGTCGATGACCTGTCCGCCGTGGTGCCGGCGGGGGCGATGCCGGCGCTGGACGCGGCCTTGCAGGTGAGCGCGGTGGGCGACCCGGCGCAGGTGGCGGCGCAGTTGCGCGACCTGATCGCGCGATACCAGCCGGACGAGGTGATCCTGACCGGGCAGATCTGGGACCACGGCGCGCGGCTGCGGTCCTTCGAGATTGCCGCCGGGGCGATGGCGGGCCTGGGGCAGGGTGCGGCGCTGGAGACGCAGACCGGATGACGCCCGAGGACATGGTGCTGACGCCGACGGGGCTGCGCTTTGCCGGGCGGATGTGGCCCTGTTCGGTCGGGCGCGGCGGGGTGCGGCTGGACAAGCGCGAGGGCGACGGCGCGACACCGGCGGGGGTGCACCGGATCGTCGGGCTGCTCTACCGGCCGGACCGGATGGCGCGGCCGGTGGACTGGGCGCTGCCGATCCGGCCGTCGGACCTGTGGTCGGACGACCCGGCCTGCGAGGACTACAACCTGATGGTCCGGGCGCCCTACGCCGGCAGCCACGAGCGGCTGCGGCGCGGCGACCGGCTGTACGACCTCGTGATCCTGACCGACTGGAACTGGCCGCGGGCGGAGCGGGGACGCGGTTCGGCGATCTTTCTGCACCGCTGGCGGTGGCCGGGGTTTGCGACCGAGGGGTGCCTGGCGTTCCGGCCGGATCACCTGGCCGCGATCGCCCGGCGGATCACCTACGCGACCCGGCTGATCGTCCCGGAGCCGCTGGCGGGCCGGTAGGGAGTCGGTGGTCACGGTTGGCTCCCAGGCCGGATTTCCCGTGTAAATTGCATGGCATGGGCGCATTCGCCGCGAGGGGCGGTGGTCCAACCGCCCGAATTCCGCCGGTCTGCCAGACGTCTGGCCTGCAAGGCGCCGAAATAGTGGCCAGATGTGCCGGATTCGTGCATCTTTTGCATAGACCCCCGTGTGATGCTTGCAACGCACGGCCTCTCAGGCTTTAGTCTGGGGTCAACAAGCGGAGATACATCCGCGCCGAACAAGACGGGGAGCCTGACGTGGCTGATGGATCAAGTGGCGACGCTTTTGTCGCCTTCGAGCGCGTGCAGAAGAGCTATGACGGCGAGACTCTCGTCGTCAAGGATCTGAACCTGAGCATGCCCAAGGGTGAGTTCCTGACCATGCTCGGGCCGTCCGGGTCGGGCAAGACGACCTGCCTGATGATGCTGGCGGGCTTCGAGACCGCCACCTATGGCGAGATCAAGCTGGACGGGGTCAGCATCAACAACATCCCGCCGCACAAGCGCGGCATCGGCATGGTGTTCCAGAACTACGCGCTGTTCCCGCACATGACGGTGGCGGAGAACCTGTCGTTCCCGCTGGAAGTGCGCAAGATGGGCAAGTCCGACCGCGAGACCAAGGTCAAGCGGGCGCTGGACATGGTGCAGATGGGCGCCTTTGGCGGCCGCCGCCCGGCGCAGCTGTCGGGGGGCCAGCAGCAGCGGATCGCGCTGGCGCGCGCGCTGGTGTTCGAACCCGAACTGGTGCTGATGGACGAACCGCTGGGCGCGCTGGACAAGCAGCTGCGCGAGCACATGCAGTTCGAGATCACCAACCTGGCGCACAGCCTGGGGATCACCGTGGTCTACGTGACCCACGACCAGACCGAGGCGCTGACCATGTCGGACCGCGTCGCGGTGTTCAACGATGGCCGGATCCAGCAACTGGCCCCGCCGGACGAATTGTACGAAAAGCCGCAGAACAGCTTTGTCGCGCAGTTCATCGGCGAGAACAACACGCTGGAAGGCGTGGTGACGCAGATCCAGGGTGACACCTGCGTGGTGCGGCTGGACGACGGCGAGGAGCTGGACGCCACCCCGGTCAACGTGGCCAAGGTGGGCGAGCGGACCCGCGTGTCGATCCGCCCCGAGCGGGTCGAGTTCAACACCGACCGGCTGCACGCCGGCGCCCACACGCTGAACGCCGAGGTGCTGGAGTTCATCTACATGGGCGACATCTTTCGCACCCGGCTGCGGGTGGCCGGCAACGACAATTTCATCGTCAAGACACGCAACGCCCCCGGGCAGGTGCGCCTGGAACCGGGCACCTCGGTCAAGATCGGCTGGGTGCCGCAGGACTGCCGGGCGCTGGACGCCGGGTAGGTCGGAACGTCGCGTCCCGCGCCGGTGAGCGTGTGCGGGATGCGTCCTTTGGGGCGGCGTGCAAACCCGAAACCCGCCCCGCCAAGACGAACGGGTAATCATAGGGAGTATGATATGAATTCCACCAAGATCCTGCTGGCGACCACGGCGCTGACCCTGGCGGCAACCGGCGCCTTTGCCGAAAGCCATGGCAACATGGCGATGGACATGACGCTGGTCAGCTGGGGCGGCGCCTACCAGGCGTCGCAGCAGAAGGCCTACGTCGAGCCCTACCTGGCGGCGAACGCCGGTGTCTCGGCCACCTGGGACGAAAGCTCGTCCGAGGCGGTGGCCAAGCTGCGCGCCATGAACGAAGCCAACAACATCACCTGGGACCTGGTCGACGTGGAGGCCGCCGACGCCATCCGCCTGTGCGACGAAGGCCTGGCGATGGAAGTCGACCACGACGAGATCCTGGCCGCCGCACCCGATGGCACCCCGGCCTCGGACGACTTTGGCGACCTGCTGGTGTCCGACTGCTTCATCCCGCAGATCGTCTTTTCGACCACCTTCGGCTACCGCACCGACCAGGTGCCTGCCGGTGTCGAGCCGCCGACCGGTGCCTGCGACGTGTTCGACCTGGAAAAGTACCCGGGCAAGCGCGCGCTGAACAAGCAGCCGACCGCCAACATGGAATGGGCGCTGCTGTGCGACGGCGTGGCCTACGAGGACATCTACGACACGCTCGAGACCGACGAGGGCGTCGCCCGCGCCTTTGCCAAGCTGGACACCATCAAGGACCAGACCCTGTGGTGGTCTGCTTCGGCCGAGCCGATCCAGTGGCTTGCCGACGGCGAGGTCTTCATGGGCTCGGCCTACAACGGCCGCCTGTTCTCGGCCATCGTCGAGCAGAACCAGCCGATCGGCATGGCCTGGGAATGGCAGATGTTCGACATCGACGGCTGGGTGATCCCCGAGGGCCTGGCCGAAGACCGCCTGGCCCGCGTGATGGATTTCCTGGTGTTCGCGACCGACACGCAGCGCCTGGCCGACCAGGCCAAATACATCTCGTACGGGCCGGCGCGTGAAAGCTCGGCGCCGCTGGTGTCGACCCATGCCGACCTGGGCATCGAGATGGCACCGCACATGCCGACCGATCCGAGCAACGCGAAGAACACCTTCGTGAACAACTACAACTGGTGGGCAGACTACCGTGACGACCTGGACGCCAAGTTCCAGGCCTGGATCGCGCAGTAATCCGGCATCCGGGCGCGGGGTCAGAGCCGCGCCCGGCGCCATGGCACTGTCCGTGGCGGGCGACACCGCCCGCCACGGACCAACAAGACCCAAATGGGACAGGGACACGACATGCCCAAGGGCTACATCATCGGTCACATCACGGTGCACGATCCCGAGGCGTACAAGACGTACGTCGCGCGGGACACGCCGATCCTGCTGGGCCTCGGGGGGCGTTTCCTGGTGCGGGGCGGGCAGGCCGAGGTGGTCGAGGGCGCGGCCGAGGACCGGCACGTCGTCTTTGAATTCGACAGCTACGACAGGGCGCGGGCGGCCTACCACGATCCCGCCTACCAGGAGGTCGCGCAGATCCGCCGCGCCAGTGCCACAAGCACGATCATGGTGGCCGAGGGCAACGACGAGGCGCTGCCCGATCCGGCGGGCGCGGCCCCGCTGGGCTACCTGATCGCCCATGTCACGGTGCACGACCCCGACAGCTATGCGCCCTACGTGACAGGCAACACGCCGATCATGCGCGGCCATGGCGCGCGCTACATCGTGCGCGGCGGCCGGTCAGAGGTGCTGGAGGGCACGCTGGGCGCGCGGCACGTGGTGATCGCCTATCCCGGCTACGCGGCCGCAAAGGCGGCCTACCACGATCCTGCCTACCAGGAGGTCGCGCAGATCCGCCGCGACCATTCCGACGGAACCATCATTCTTGTGGAGGGTGCAGCATGAGCGACGCGACGAATTCGGGACCGACGAAGAAAGCCGGGCCGATGCTCGCCGCCGACGGCACGCCGCTGAAGCGCAGCCTTGCACGGGCATTGCGGGCGCAGAAGATGCGGGCGCTGGCGCTGATCGCGCCGCTGCTGATCTTTGTGCTGGTGACCTTCATCGCGCCGATTGCCGACATGCTGTTCCGTTCGGTCGACGACAGCCAGGTCGGCACGGTCCACGGCACCATGCCGCTGACCGCGGAGGCGCTGAAGGACTGGGACTCGACCACCGGTGAGTTGCCCGGCCCCGCGGTGTTCGACGCCGCCTACACCGACCTGTTCCTGGCCGCCGAGCGCAAGCAGCACACGCGGGTCGGATCGCGTCTGAACTACGAGATGACCGGCGTGTCGTCGCTGTTCCGCAAGTCGGGGCGCGGGCTGGACGACATCGGCGAGGTCTATCTCGACCAGTTCAAGGACCTGGACAAGGACTGGGACGAGGGCGAACCCTGGGCCGAGCTGATGGGCTCGGACGACTGGCTGGCCGAGATGAGGGCTTGGGAAAAGGACGACGACCTGCCGGCGTTCGAGCTGCGCGAGGGGATCGAGGACCTGTTGCCGCGCACGGCGGCGATCTACCGGACATTCGCCGATTTCCAGATCGAGGAAGAGGAAAAGAGCCTGCTGAAGGAAGAGCCGTGGTCGATCGTCCACACCCGGCTCTACGAGGATCTCAAGGCCGGCGACATGTCCGCCTACGCGGGGCCGCGCGCCGAGATGCTGAAAGCCGCCGACGCGCTGGTCGACAGCGCCGATTTCAAGACCATCTCCGTCAAGGACGGCTTTGGCGAGATCGACAAGGGCTGGCTGGACTTCAAGCTGTGGCAGACGATCAAGGCCTACAGCCCGGCCTATACCTCGGGCTACTTCCTGAACGCCGTCGACATGCAGAAGACGCCGCAGGGCATCGAGATGCGCCCCGAGACCGAACAGATCTACGGATTGCTGTTCAAGCGCACCATGTTCATGTCGCTGATGATCACCTTCAGCTGCATCATGCTGGCCTACCCGGTGGCCTTCCTGCTGGCGAACCTGCCGATGCGCACCGCGAACCTGCTGATGATCCTGGTGCTGCTGCCGTTCTGGACCTCGCTGCTGGTGCGGACCTCGGCCTGGAAGGTGATGCTGCAACAGCAAGGGGTGATCAACGACACGCTGGTCTGGCTGGGGCTGGTGGCGGATGATGCGCGGCTGGTGATGATCAACAACCAGCTGGGCACCATCATCGCGATGACCCACATCCTGCTGCCCTTCATGATCCTGCCGATGTATTCGGTGATGTCGACGATCCCGCCCTACTACGTGCGCGCGGCGAAATCGCTGGGTGCGACGAACTGGACGGCCTTCTGGCGGGTCTATTTCCCGCAGTCGGTGCCGGGCATCGGCGCGGGCTCGATCCTCGTCTTCATCCTGGCCATCGGCTACTACATCACGCCGGAACTGGTGGGCGGCACGACGGGTACGTTCATCTCGAACCGGATCGCCTACCACATCTCGTCTTCGCTGAACTGGGGCCTGGCGGCCGCGCTGGGGACGATCCTGCTGGCGGCGGTGCTGATCCTCTACTGGGCCTACGACAAGATCGTCGGCATCGACAACGTCAAGCTCGGGGGCTGATCCATGCCGTTGCAGGGAGAGCCGGGCGATCCGATGTGGACGGCCTATCGCCTCAACAACGACACCGAATTCCGGCCGCAGATGATGCAGGCCGCCATCGACACGGCGCGGGCCCAGGCGGCCCGGCGCCCACAGATACCTCAGGAGCACTGAGCCATGGCAGTCGAAACCGTAGCCGTCAAGAAGCCGATCTCCTTCGCCGCGCCGGTGGTGGGGGCCTCGGGCGCCTTTGCCGGGATATTCGTGGGCGCGGCCAACGGGTCGGTCCCGCTGGGGATCGTCGGTGGGTTTGTCCTGCTGGCGGTGATCACCCTGGTGCTGCTGAAGGTGCTGTCCCCCGGCCTGGAAAAGCCGGCGAAATGGGCGCTGATCGGGCTGATGGCGCTGGCCGGGCTGTTGTGGGCCGGAGCGCCGGGGCTGGTCGTCGGGGCGCTGTTCGGCTGGTTCTTTGGCTGGTTCGCCTACTGGATCGGGCTGGGGCGCTACCGGGTGCCGCTGGCGCCCTACCTGACCGCGGGGCAGGTGCTGTGGCACTACGGTTTCCGCGTGCTCTGCGGCGCGATCTTTGTCTTTCTGATCACCCCGATCCTGGTGGTGATGCCGCTGTCGTTCAACGCGCAGGACTTCTTTACCTTCACCCCCGAGATGCTGCGCTTTGATCCCGACGGCTACAGCCTCAAGCACTACAGGGATTTCTTTTCCTCTTCGGAATGGCAGGGGGCGCTGCGCAACTCGCTGATCATCGCGCCGCTGGCGACGCTGCTGTCGGTCAGCTTTGGCACGCTCGCGGCGATCGGCCTGTCGTCCGAGCACGTGCCGTTTCGCCGGGCGATCATGGCGATCCTGATTTCGCCGATGATCGTGCCGCTGATCATCTCGGCCGCGGGGATGTATTTCTTCTACAGCCGGATCGGGTTGCAGGGGACGCTGATGGGCGTGGTGCTGGCGCATGCGGCGCTGGGCATCCCGTTCGTCATCATCACCGTGACGGCGACGCTGGTGGGGTTCGACCGCTCCTTGACCCGCGCGGCGGCGAACATGGGTGCGGACCCGGTCACCACCTTCTTTCGCGTGCAGATGCCGCTGATCCTGCCGGGGGTGATCTCGGGCGGGCTGTTCGCCTTCATCACCTCCTTTGACGAGGTGGTGGTGGTGATCTTTGTCGGCTCGGCCCGCCAGCAGACGCTGCCCTGGCAGATGTTCACCGGCCTGCGCGAACAGATCAGCCCGACGATCCTGGCCGTGGCGACGCTGCTGGTGGTGATCTCCATCGCGCTGCTGACGACGGTCGAGATCCTGCGCCGCCGGTCCGAGCGGATGCGCGGCCTCAGCCCGGGCTGACCTGCCGGATTTTTCCGAAATATCCGAACGCCGCCGGACCGCAATCCCGGCGGCGTTCAGCTTTCGCAAAGGGGTTTGGCCCTAGTGTCGCGGCAACGAGGAGTCGCGCATGTCAGAGCTAAGTCCGGAATTTGCCGCCAGCGCCGCGGGATCAGAGCAGGTTTTCAAGCTGTCGGAGACGTTTTATTCGCGCACCGATGCGCGCGGCGTGATCCTGGCCGGCAACGACGTGTTCCAGCGGGTCGCGGGGCATGACTGGGACCGGCTGATCGGCGCCCCGCACAAGCTGATCCGCCATCCCGACATGCCCAAGGGCGTGTTCCACCTGATGTGGGAGCGCATCAAGCAGGGCAAGCCGACCGGCGCCTACATCAAGAACCGCCGCGCCTGCGGGCGGTTCTACTGGGTCTTCGCGCTCGTCTCGCCAACCGGGGAGGGCTATATCTCGACCCGGATCAAGCCGACCTCGCCGCTGCGCGATGCCGTCGAGGAACAGTATGCCGCGCTGCTCAGGCGCGAACAGGACGAGGGGCTGACCCCGGCGCAGAGCGCCGCCGCGCTGGAAACCTGGGTGCGCGACCGGGGCTTTGGCAGCTACGACACCTTCCAGAGCCACGCGCTCGCCTCCGAATTCGAGGCCCGCGCGCGGCAGCTGGGACTGCCGCTGGACCCGATGCTGAAACGCTTTGTCGACATGTCCCGCGCCATCGCCCAGGTCTCGGACGAGACCGGCTGCATGACCGAGGCTTTCAAGTCGATCCGCACCGTGCCGATGAACATGCGCATCATCGCCTCGCGGCTGGAGAATGCCGGCGGGCCGATCAGTGCCATTTCGGTCAACTACAGCCAGATGCTGGAAGAGATGACCGCCTGGGTGGGCAAGTTCATCGAGGGGGGCGATTGCGTCTTTGCCCAGATCCGCGACGCCATCCTCACCGGCCAGTTCCTGGCCTTCTCCGAGGCGGTGGAACAGGAGATGATGGCCAGTTTCCGCAAGCCGGGGGACAGCTATCCCGACAGCGTGGACCTGGCGCGGGAGACCGCCGAGGTCAGCGGCCACGCCACCCGCTTTCACGAACAGACCGTCACCTCGCTGCGCGCGGTACAGCGCGGGGCACAGCGGTTTGCCGGCAGCGTGCTGGACATGAAGCGCTATGTCACCGGGCTCAGTTCGACGCGGATGATGTGCAAGATCGAAAGTGCCACGCTGTCGAGCTCGGGCACCGCGCTGAGCGGGATCGTCGAACAGCTGGACAACTGCCAGGACGAGATCGAGGCGCGGCTGGCCCGGATCGAGGAGTTGAACGCCGTGATCCAGAACAACACCGCGATGCTGCGCTCGATGATGTGACGCCGCCCGGACGGATATCGCGCGGCCCCCGGCCCCAGCAGGAGCACCCATGACCCAACCGACCCCCAGCTTTACCGCGGACAGCAGCTATGCCGGTTCGGAAGCGACGTTCCACCTGTCCGAGCTGTTCTATTCGCGCACCGATCCGCGCGGCGTCATCAAGGCCGGCAACTGCGTGTTCCAGCGCGTCGCCGGCTACGAGTGGGAGGAGATGCTGGGCGCGCCGCACAAGCTGATCCGCCACCCGGACATGCCCAAGGGCGTGTTCCAGCTGCTCTGGGACCGCCTGAAAGCCGGCAAGCCGACCGGCGCCTACGTCAAGAACCGCTGCAAGTCCGGGCGCTACTACTGGGTCTTTGCGCTGATCGCCCCGGCCGAGGGCGGCTACATCTCGACCCGGCTGAAGCCCAGTTCCGAGCTGTTCGGCACCGTCTCCGCGCTCTACGCGGACCTGTTGCAGCGCGAGAAATCCGAAGGCCTGTCGCCGCGCGACAGCGCCGAGGCGCTTCAGGCCGCCATCAAGGCCAGGGGGTTTTCCACCTACGACGCCTTTCAGAGCCACGCGCTGGCCACCGAATACGCGTCGCGCGCCCAGCAGACCGGCGGCGAGATCGACGCGCTGCAACGCAGGTTCCGCGACATGGCCGGGGCGATCGCCCAGGTCGGGGTCGAGACGACGGACATGACCGAGGCGTTCAAGGCGATCCGCACGGTGCCGATGAACATGCGCATCATCGCCTCGCGGCTGGAGAATGCCGGCGGGCCGATCAGCGCGATTTCGGTCAACTACAGCCAGATGCTGGAGGAGATGACCACCTGGGTCAGGACCTTTGTCGACGGCGAGGCCTGCGTCTTTGCCCGCATCCGCGATGCCATCCTCAAGGGGCAGTTCCTGAGCTTTTCCACCGCGCTCGAGTCCGAGATGATCGCCGGTTTCGGCACCCGTGCCGCGGCCTGCCCGGAGCGGATCGACGTCGATGCCGAGATCGCCGAGATCGAGTCGCATCGCCGGACGTTCCTCGAGGAGACGGCGACCTCGCTCGACAGCGTGGAGGCCGAGGCCAAGCGGTTTGCCCGCAGCGTGCTGGACATGAAGCGCTATGTCACCGGGCTCAGCTCGACCCGCATGATGTGCAAGATCGAAAGCGCGGCGCTGTCGAACTCGGGCACCGCGCTGGTGGGCATCGTCGAACAGCTGGATGCCTGCCAGAAGGAAATCGAGCAGCGGCTGGCGCGGATGGTGGAGCTGAACGCGGTCATCCAGGGCAACACCGCGCAATTGCGGTCGATGCTCCGGGGCCGCCGCGCGGCGTGACCCCGGCCTGATGCCGGGGGTGGTCCGTCGCGCGGGCGGCGCGGCGGACCCCGGTCCGGTCCGCTCAGCTGCGGACCAGCTTTTCGTAGCTTTGTGAGATGTCGCGCGTCAGCGCGCCGACCTCGAAGTTGAAGCTGCCGATCTGGCCGACGGGCGTGACCTCGGCGGCGGTGCCGGTCAGCCAGCACTGCTCAAAGCCTTCCATCTCCTC
Source organism: Antarctobacter aquimaris (assembly GCF_900184945.1). GTDB lineage: Bacteria > Pseudomonadota > Alphaproteobacteria > Rhodobacterales > Rhodobacteraceae > Maliponia > Maliponia aquimaris. Next base: position 454,602 of record NZ_FXYF01000003.1, read on the forward strand.
GGGCATGATGTGGCGTTCGTGCACCTTGATCTGCTTGTCCTGCAACATGCCGATCACGGTCTGGCGGGTCAGCCCGTTGAGGAAGCAGTCCGGCTTGGGCGTGTGGACCTCGCCGTCCTTGACGAAGAAGATGTTGGCGCCGGTCGCCTCGGCCACGTAGCCGCGGTAATCCATGAACAGCGCGTCGGAACAGCCCTTGGCCTCGGCCGCGTGTTTCGACGTGGTGCAGATCATGTAGAGGCCGGCGGCCTTGGCATGCACGGGGATCGTCTCGGGCGAGGGGCGCTTCCACTTGGAGATGTCGAGCTTGGCGCCCTTCATCTTGGCATCGCCGTAGTAGTTGCCCCAGGACCAGGCCGCGACCGCCATCCGCACCGGGTTGCGCGCCGAGGCGACACCCATGTCCGGACCCGCGCCGCGCCAGGCCACCGCCCGCACGTAGGCGTCGGTCAGGCCGTTGGCCGCCAGCACCGCCTGCTTGGCGGCCTCGATCTCGTCCACGGTATAGGGGATCTCGAAGTCCAGTTCGCGGGCGGAGAAATGCAGCCGCTCGGAATGCTTGCGCGACAGGAAGATCTTGCCGTTGTAGCAGCGTTCGCCCTCGAAGACGGAGCTGGCATAGTGCAGCGCGTGGCTCAGTACATGTACATTCGCCGCCCGCCAGTCCACCAGCTGGCCATCCAGCCAGATCTTGCCGTCGCGGTCGTCATACGCTCCATCTGCCATCTCGTCTCTCCCTTGCGTGCAGCAGGCCAGTTTTCCGAAAGTTGCGCCAAAAACGTCCGGGGCGGACATAATATTGCGCCAAATCTGCGACTCGCTACCAGTTTGATCTTGGAATGTCAACAAGGCTGACTTAAAATGGGGCAAATCGGAAGGGGATACGGGCGAAGATGTCAGAGGGGCGCGGCACGCAGGGCGAGACCCTGCTCTACCTTACGGACGAACAGCTGCGCCAGGGCGCGGAGGCGATGTTCTTTGCCTACCGGGGCTTTACCGCTGACCCGGACCGCATCCTGGGCGGGCTCAGCTATGGCCGGGCGCACCATCGGGCGCTGCACTTCATTCATGGCGCGCCGGGCACCACGGTCAACAACCTGCTGACCATCCTCGGCGTGACCAAGCAATCGCTGAACCGGGTGCTGCGCACGCTGATCGAGGACGGGCTGGTGGAGAGCCGTGTCGGGCGGGTCGACAAGCGCGAGCGGCACCTGTACCTGACACAGGCGGGCGAGGACCTCGAGCGCCGGCTGTCGGACGCGCAGCGCCTGCGCATGCGCGCGGCCTACCGCGAGGCGGGCCCCGAGGCGGTGGCGGGCTTTCGCCGGGTGCTGGAGGCGATGATGGACCCGGAGTTGCGCCGGCAGTACCACAAGCTGAGGGAGGGCCGGGGATGAGCGAAAACGATGCCCACCTGCTGATCGTCGACGATGACGAGCGGATCCGGGGGCTGTTGCAGAAGTTCCTGATGCGCAACGGCTTTCTGGTCAGCGCGGCACGCGACGCGGCGCATGCGCGGCGGCTGCTGGCGGGGCTCGACTTTGACCTGATCGTGCTGGACGTGATGATGCCGGGCGAAGACGGCGTGAGCCTGACGCGCGGCATCCGCGAGACGCGGACCACGCCGGTGCTGCTGCTGACCGCGCGGTCCGAGACCGAGGACCGCATCAAGGGGCTGGAGGCGGGGGCGGACGATTACCTGGCCAAGCCATTCGAACCCAAGGAGCTGCTGCTGCGGATCAACGCCATCCTGCGGCGGATGCCCGAGCCGAAACCCGAGGACAGCGCGCCCAAGCTGCTGACGCTGGGCGATTTCCGCTATGACATCGAGCGCGGCGAGATGTGGCGCGGCGAGGACCTGATCCGACTGACCGCGACCGAAAGCCAGCTGATGCGGATCTTTTCCGCCCGACCCGGCGAGGCGCTGAGCCGGTCCAAGCTGGTCGAGGAACTGGGCCGCGACAAAGGCCAGGCGCAGGAGCGCGCGGTGGACGTGCAGATCACCCGGCTGCGGCGCAAGCTGGAGGCCGACCCGAAACAGCCGCGCTACCTGCAGACGGTGCGCGGGTCCGGTTACATGCTGGCGCCCGACTGACACCTTGCGGCGGCGGCGGATTCGCGTTTTGGTCACCGGGGAGTCGCGCCCTGCGGGCGCGTTTCGGGTATTTTTGCAGAAAAGAAGCAGGGGGCGCGATGGCGACGGCACTCTTTACCCACGCGGACGGGCTGGATCACGTGACGCCGGAGGGCCACCCGGAGCGGGTGGCGCGGCTGGAACACCTGCTGCACGCGCTGGCCGGGCTGGACCTGGTGCGCGAGGCGGCGCCCGAGGCGGAGGACGCGCAGCTGCGGCTGTGCCATCCGCAGCGCTACATCGACCGGATCCGCGCCGGCGTGCCGGCCAGCGGGCAGGTGCAGCTGGATGCCGACACCTGGCTGTCGCCGGGGTCGTTCCGCGCCGCGTCGCGCGCCGCCGGGGCGGCCGTGGCGGCGGTGGACGCGGTGCTGGAGGGGCGGGTGGCCAATGCCTTTTGCGCCATGCGGCCGCCGGGGCACCATGCCGAGACCGAGACGCCGATGGGGTTCTGCCTGTTCGGCAACGTCGCCATCGCGGCGAAACACGCGCTGGAGGCGCATGGGTTGAGCCGCGTGGCGGTGGTGGATTTCGACGTGCATCACGGCAACGGCACGCAGGACCTGCTGTGGAACGAGGCGCGCACGCTGTTCATCGGCAGCCACCAGATGCCGCTGTGGCCCGGCACCGGGCGGCCGGACGAGCGCGGCGCGCATGACAACGTGCTGAACCTGCCCCTGGCGCCGGGATCGGGCGGGGCCGAGATGCGCGCGGCCTGGGCGCCGGCGATTTCGCGGCTGCGCGCCTTCGAGCCGGAACTGCTGATCATCTCGGCCGGGTTCGACGCGCATCAGGACGATCCGCTGGCGCAGCTGGAGTGGTCGGTCGAGGATTTCCGCTGGATCACCCGCGAGTTGTGCAAGATGGCGCGCGATGTCTGCGGCGGGCGCGTGGTGTCCTGTCTGGAGGGCGGCTATGATCTGGCCGCGCTGAGCGCCAGCGGCAAGGCGCATGTGGAAGTGTTGATGGAGGCAGGGGCATGAGCGAGACGCCGGTCGAGGAGATGAGTTTCGAGCAGGCCATGGCCGAGCTGGAAAAGGTGGTGGGCATGCTGGAGCGCGGCGACGTGGCGCTGGAGGACTCCATCGCGCTCTATGACCGCGGCGCCAAGCTGCGCGCGCGCTGCGAGAAGAAGCTGAAGGAAGCCGAGGAGAAGGTCGCCCAGATCACGCTGGACGCCGAGGGCAACCCGACCGGGACGAAAGCGGTCGAGGGACTCTGATGAGTTTCGCGGACGGGCTGGCGCAGGCGGCGCGGGCCATCGAGGGGCATTTGCGGCGCGTGCTGGCCGAGCATCCGGCGCTGCCGGTGGTCGAGGCCATGGGCTATGCCGCCGGCGGTGGCAAGCGGCTGCGCGGTTACCTGGTACTGGAGGGCGCGCGGCTGCACGGCGTGGCGGCGGAACAGGCGCTGTGGCCTGCCACGGCCATCGAGGCGATCCATGCCTACAGCCTGGTGCATGACGATCTGCCCTGCATGGACGACGACGACCTGCGGCGCGGGTTGCCCACGGTGCATCGCAAATGGGACGAGGCGACCGCCGTGCTGGCCGGGGATGCCTTGCAGAGCTTGGGCTTTGAACTGGTGGCGCGGGACGAATGCCACCCGGACGCGGGTGTGCGCGCGGACCTGTGCCTGAGCCTGGCGCGGGCCTCGGGGGCGCGCGGCATGGTGTTGGGCCAGGCGCTGGACATGGCGGCCGAGCAGGCCGAGGCGCCCCTGACGCTGGACCAGATCACCGCGCTTCAGGCGGGCAAGACCGGCGCGCTGATCGGCTGGGCGGCGGAGGCGGGGGCGCGGATGGCGCGGGCCGAGGTGGCGCCGATGACCGGGTATGCGCAGCGGCTGGGCCTGGCCTTTCAGATCGCCGACGACATCCTGGATGTCGAGGGGGATGCGGCGCAGATGGGCAAGGCGGTGGGCAAGGATGCCGGGCGCGGCAAGGCGACATTCGTGTCGCTGCTGGGGCTGGACGGGGCGAAACGCCGCGCCGAAACCCTGGTGACGGAGGCCTGCGACTGCCTATCTGTTTACGGTGCCGAGGCACGAAACTTGCAGGAGGCGGCGCGGTTCGCTATCTCGCGCCGGACCTGACCCAACGGAGGGCGCCCGATGAGCGACCGGCCCCAGACCCCCTTGCTCGACCGGGTGCGCAGCCCGGCGGACATGAAACACTTCTCCGACGCCGAGCTGGAGCGGCTGGCGCAGGAGGTGCGCGCCGAGACGATTTCGGCCGTGTCCGAAACCGGCGGCCACCTGGGCGCGGGGCTGGGCGTGGTCGAGCTGACCGTGGCGCTGCACGCGGTGTTCGACGCGCCGCGCGACAAGATCGTCTGGGACGTCAGTCACCAGTGTTACCCGCACAAGATCCTGACCGGGCGGCGCGACCGCATGCGCACCCTGCGCCAGAAGGACGGGCTGAGCGGTTTCACCAAGCGGTCGGAGTCGCCCTATGACCCGTTCGGGGCGGCGCACAGTTCGACCTCGATCAGCGCGGCGCTCGGCTTTGCCGTGGCGCGCGACCTGGGCGGGGTCTGCGACACCGGGCATGGCGACGCGATTGCGGTGATCGGCGACGGGTCGATGAGCGCGGGCATGGCCTTTGAGGCGATGAACAACGCGGGCCATCTGAAAAAGCGCCTGATCGTCATCCTGAACGACAACAAGATGAGCATCGCGCCGCCCACCGGGGCGTTGTCGTCCTATCTCAGCCGGCTCTATGCCGAGGCGCCGTTCCAGGACCTCAAGGCCGCCGCCAAGGGCGCGGTGTCGCTGCTGCCGGAGCCGTTCCGCGAGGGCGCCAAGCGCGCCAGGGAGATGCTCAAGGGCATGACCGTGGGCGGCACGCTGTTCGAGGAACTGGGGTTTTCCTACCTCGGGCCGCTGGACGGGCACGACCTGCACCAGCTGTTGCCGGTGCTGCGCACGGTGCGCCAACGCGCGACCGGGCCGATCCTGATCCACGTGCTGACCAAGAAGGGCAAGGGCTATTCCCATGCCGAGCACGCGCCGGACAAGGGCCACGCGCGGGCGACCTTTGACGTGATCACCGGCAAGCAGAAAAAGGCGCCGTCGAACGCGCCGTCCTATACCAAGGTCTTTGCCGAGGCGCTGTTGCAGCAGGCCGCCGACGACCCACGCATCTGCGCGGTGACGGCGGCGATGCCGGACGGCACCGGGCTGGACCTGTTCGCCGAACGCTACCCCTCGCGCTGTTTCGACGTGGGCATCGCCGAGCAGCACGGCGTGACCTTTTGCGCCGGGTTGGCGGCGGGAGGAATGCGGCCCTTCTGCGCGATGTATTCGACCTTCTTGCAGCGCGGCTATGACCAGGTGGTGCATGACGTGGCGATCCAGCGCCTGCCGGTGCGCTTTGCCATCGATCGGGCCGGGCTGGTGGGCGCGGACGGTGCGACCCACGCGGGCAGCTACGATGTCGCCTACCTGGCGAACCTGCCGGGCTTCGTGGTGATGGCGGCGGCGGACGAGGCCGAGCTGAAGCACATGGTCGCCACCGCGGCGGCGCATGACGAGGGTCCCATCGCCTTTCGCTATCCGCGGGGCGAGGGCGAGGGCGTGGAGATGCCCGAGCGGGGGCAGGTGCTGGAGATCGGCAAGGGCCGGATGATCCGCGAAGGGTCGGGCGTGGCGATCCTGTCGTTCGGCACCCGGCTGGGCGAGGTGCTGAAGGCCTGCGAGGCGCTGGAGGCGCGCGGCGTGTCGCCCACCGTGGCGGATGCGCGCTTTGCCAAGCCGCTGGACCGCGACCTGATCCTGCGGTTGGCGCGCGAGCATGACGCGCTGATCACCATCGAGGAGGGCGCGGTGGGCGGTTTCGGCAGCCACGTGGCGCAGCTGCTGGCCGAGGAAGGGGTGTTCGACCGCGGGCTGAAGTACCGGTCCATGGTGCTGCCCGACACCTTCATCGACCAGGCCAGCCCGCGCGACATGTACGCCGTGGCCCGGCTGAACGCCGAGGACATCGTGGCCAGGGTGCTCAAGGTGCTGGGCGTCGAGGTGCTGGACAAGCGCGCCTGACGTGTGGGGCGGGAAAGGCCCTTCGAAGGGCCTTTCAAAACGCGCGACGCGCGTTTTGAAGCGGTTTCCAAACCGCGTGGTCAACGGCTTTCAAAGCCGTTAAGGAACGCTTTTCGAAAAGCGTTCCAGCGCCCGGTTCGACTGTCAGATCAGCCCCGACCAGATCGAGACCAGCAGCAGCGTCAACCCGCCCGCCTGGATATAGCCCCAGAGCATGAACAGCCCGTCGCGCGTCATGATGCCGTACATCAGCATCGCCACCGCCCCGGCAAAGAACGAGGTCACGAAGGGCAGCAGCTCCAGCACCGGCCAGGACAGCGCGATCAGCGTCACCGCCGCGTAGGCCAGCGGGCGGAAGGCGCGCGAGCTCAGCAGGCTCAGCCGGTCGCTGCTCCAGCGGTCCATCCAGCGTGCGGGGCGGCTCAGCCAGTCGAGCGCGCGGTTCATCCTGTCCGCGGTGATGCTGCGGCGGCACAGGAACCCCGGCAGCCACAGATGCCGCCGTCCCATCAGCGCCTGCACCGACACCAGGATGGTGATCAGCGCGCCGATGGTCGGGCTGCCGGGTATGCCCGAGATGGGCGAGACCAGCACCACCGCCGGCACCAGGATCACCGCGGCAAAGGATTGGTCCCCGACGCGGCCCAGCACGTCGCCGACCGACACGCGCGTGTCGCCGTCCAGCGGGCGCATCGCCTCGAGCAGTTCACCCAGGCTGCGCGGGGTCCTTGGTGCCTTGGGAGCCTCTCCCGGCACCTCCGGTTCGGAGGTCATCCCGCGTCCGCCTCGTCGTCGTCCGACGTCTCTGCCGCCAGCATCGCCGTCAGCGCGCTGCGGTAATCCGGGTAGCGCAGGGTGACGCCCAGCTCCTGCTTGATCCGGATGTTGGACACGCGCTTGCTCTCGCCGTAAAAGCTGCGCGCCATCGGGCTGAGGTCGGCCTCCTCAAAGGGCACCGCCGGCGGCACCGGCATCCCCAGCAGCTCGGCCGCGCAGGCGATGACGTCCTGTGGCGGTGCGGGGTCGTCGTCACACAGGTTGTAGACCCTGCCGGGGTTCGGCCGGTCGATCGAGGCTTTCAGGATCCGCGCGATATCCTCGACGTGGATGCGCGAAAACACCTGGTTTTCCTTGATGATCCGCCGCGCGGTGCCGTTGCGCACCTTGGCGAAGGGGCCGCGCCCCGGCCCGTAGATGCCGGCCAGGCGAAAGATGTGCAGCGGCAGCCCGGGGATCGCTGCCCAGGCGTCCTCGGCGGCGACGCGCAGCCGCCCCCGGCGCGAGCTGGGCGCCAGGGCCGTGTCCTCGTCGACCCAGCCGCCCTGGTGGTCGCCGTAGACGCCGGTCGTGGACAGGTAGCCGGCCCAGGCGAGGTGCGGCGCGCGCCGCGCGATCGCATCGCCTGCCAGCCGCAGCGCCGGGTCGCCGTCCGAATCGGGGGCGGCGGAGGTCAGCAGGTGGGTGGCGCGGCCCAGCGCCGCGGTCACCGCGCCGGCCTCCCAGAGGATCGGCGTGATGCCGGTGGCGGCCAGTCGCTCCAGCCTGGCCGGGTCGCGCGTGGTGCCGATCACCTGCCAGCCTTCGGCCAGCAGGCGCGGCGCCAGCGCGCGCGCGGAATAGCCGTGACCAAGGGAAAGCAGGGTGCGCGTCATGCGCTCTTAGGTGGCTGCTGGCGCGCCGATATGCAAGCCTCGACACGCCCGCCGCCTCGGCGGGACAGGGCCGCCCTCTGGCGGTCTTTTGCCGATCCGCGCAGGGCGGACTCGCGTGATGGGCGTTGTCGCTCTAGGACATAGCCAGTTTTTCCGGAGAAGCGCCCATGCTGGCCCGCCGTACATTCCTGATTTCCGCCGCCGCCCTGCTGGCCGGCTGCGCCGCCGGCCCCAAGAGCCCGCAGGCCGGACCCGCCCCCGGCGACCCGCCGCTGCACCTCAACGAGACACCCGAACTGCGCGCCAAGATCAACAAGTGGGCGGATCACTACGAACTGCCGCGCGGCCTTGTCCACCGGCTGGCAATCCGCGAAAGCACCCACAACCCAAAGGCGCGCAGCGGCCCCTACTGGGGCCTGTTGCAGATCCTGCCGCAGACCGCGCGGACCATGGGCTTTCAGGGCAAGAACAGCGATTTGCTGGATGCCGACACCAATCTGAAATACGGCCTGAAATACCTCAAGGGCGCCTACATCGTCGGCGACGGCGACTGGGATCGCTCGATCATGTGGTACGCCAAGGGCTATTACTACGAGGCCAAGCGCCGGGGCCTGCTGGTCGAAACCGGCCTGCGCTCGGGCTGAGGCTGTCCCGGGGGGCTTTCCCCGGCGCCGATGCTGGCCTAGCCTGTGCCGCATGGACACGCCCGATCTCGATTCCGCCTACGCCCTGCAAACCCCCGAGGACAACCTGCGGCTCTACGCGGCCTGGGCGGAAACCTACGACAGCGGCTTTGCCGACAGCCACCACTACGTCCTGCCGCTGCGCGTGGCCGAGGCCTACGTTCAGGCCGGCGGGCAGGCCCCGGTGATCGACCTCGGCGCCGGCACCGGCCTCTGCGGCGCAGCGCTGCGGGTGCTGGGCATCGCCCCGGTCGAAGCCACCGACCTGTCGCAACAGATGCTGGACGTCGCCGCGCGCAAGGACATCTACGCGCGGCTCTTCACCGGCAACCTGCTGGACCGCCTGCCGGTCGAAGACGGCGCCTACGCCGGCGCGGTCAGTTCCGGCACCTTCACCCACGGTCACGTCGGCGCGCAGGCGCTGGACGAGGTGCTGCGCGTGGTGCGCCCGGGCGGCATCGTCGCGCTGTCGGTCAATGCCGAACACTGGCAGGCGCAGGGCTTTGCCGCGCGGTTCGCCGCGCTGGGTGACCGGATCGCCGACCTCGCCACCCGCGACCTGCCGATATACGGCCCCGGCGCCACCGGCCCGCACGCCGGCGACCTCAGCCGCGTGGTCACCTTCACCCGCCGCTAGCGCGGCGTCCTTGAAATCTGAACCGAGTGGATTCCCACGGGTCTGATTCTGTGATTCACCATGTGTGGAGGTGGATCATGGGCAAATCGCTATCAATGGACATTCGGGAGCGTGTTGTCGCTC
>NZ_FXYF01000015.1 GCF_900184945.1 Antarctobacter aquimaris
TGCCGTATTTGGGCGCCATGGCCCAGATCATGGTCCGGCGCAGGAGCCGCCATCCGGGAACGGACTGGCCGTCGCGGAAGCTGGCAACCAAGGAGACGAGGGTCGTCGCGATAGCCTTGGCGAACCGGTCGTGCCGCAAGGCCGCGACGAAGGTCTGGGTGCGCCAGTGGCCGAACGGTGCGTGATCGACCAGGCGCTGCCCGCGCGGGGCCCGGCCGGTGGTCTTGGCCATGTTGGTCTTGACCGAGGTTTCGTCGACAAATGCCAGCCGTTCCAGGTGGTTGGCCATGAAGGGTTGGCGCCTTGCGATCCAGACGTGGCGCTGCCCGGCCACATCTTTGCGCGTCTGCTCAAGCGCCTGAAGGTCTTTTCTTGTGCGTCATCCCGAGCCCATGCAGGGCGCGCCAGACGGTGCCGCGGTGAACGTCGATGCCATGGACCTCGGCCAGTTCCACGGTCAGTTCGTCGAGCGTGATCTCACCCCTGGCGGCGACGCGGGCCTCGATCCAACCGGTTACGCCCGCCAGCTTGCCATGCCCGCCGCCATTCCCCTGCCGCCGTGGTGCCAGAGACCCGGTTTCGCGGCGCAGCTTGACCAACTCGTTGACGAATTTCGGCGACAGCCGGAAGTGCCGCGCCGCCTCGCGGTGCCCGTGACCCTCGTCTACATACGCGACAACCCGCGTTCGGAGCTCTATCGGATGTGGTTTGCCCATCGGTGACCCCCATATCTGCCTCAACAGCAGGGAACCACATCGCCATCAATCTGGGAATCCTGAATCGGATAACCTGCAACACGCTCTAGAGCGCGCCTCCGGCTTCTTCTCTGTAAAAATACCTCCGGGGGAGTCGCCCGCAGGGCGATGGGGGCAGCGCCCCCCGCACCGGAATGAGAAAAGCCGCGTCACCGCGGCTTTTCCCGATCTTTCAAGACCTGTCAAAAAGGCGATCAGTTCAGCGCCGCATCCGTGATCGCATGTGTCCAGGCGCCTTCCGGGGCCTTGGTGATCACCGGGTCCGAACCGCCCGCCAGCAGCGTGTCGACAGTGCGCTGGTAGTCGGCCGGGTCCAGCGCGCCGTTCGAACCGGCGGTCAGCTTGGCCACCTCGCCCATCATCCGCACCTGGTGCGCCTCGGTCTGCGCGCCGGTCTCGTCATAGTCCAGCACGATCATCGCCGCGTCGGTCGGGTTCTCCTCGGCCCATTTCCAGCCCTTCATCGAGGCCGCGACAAAGCGGCTCATCTTCTCGACAAAGGCCGGGTCCGACAGGTTCTGTTCCAGAACGTAGAGCCCGTCCTCCATCGTCGCCACGCCCTGGTCCTGGTACTTGAAGGTCACCAGTTCCTCCGGCGTCACGCCGGCGTCGATCACCTGCCAGTACTCGTTGTAGGTCATGGTGCTGATGCAATCCGCCTGGCGCTGGATCAGCGGGTCGACGTTGAAGCCCTGCTTGAGCACCTCGACCGACCCCTCCATCTTGCCCTCGGTCTTGATGCCGAGGCTGCTCATCCACGACAGGAAGGGATACTCGTTGCCGAAGAACCACACGCCCAGCGTGCGGTTGTCGAGGTCGGCGGGGGTCTCGATCCCGGCGTCCTTCCAGCAGGTCAGCATCATGCCCGACGACTTGAACGGTTGCGCGATGTTGACCAACGGCAGGCCGTTTTCCCGCGCGGCCAGAGCCGCCGGCATCCATTCCACGACAACGTCGGCGCCGCCGCCGGCGATCACCTGCGTCGGCGCGATGTCCGGGCCGCCCGGCAGGATCGTCACGTCCAGCCCGGCTTCGTCGTAGTATCCGTTCTCGAGCGCCACGTAGTAGCCCGCGAACTGCGCCTGGGTGACCCATTTCAGTTGCAGGGTCACTTCGTCCGCCGCCAGTGCCGGGGACGCGAGTCCCAGGGCCGTCACGGCGGCGATCCATGTCTGTTTCATCTCAGTACCTCCTTGGTGTCTTGTCGTATCGCCCGGTTTCCCCGGGCCGGTTATCGGCCGCCCCGGAACGAGGCGTGCCAGAATGTCATGCGGCGCTCGGCCAGGGCGACGAGGCCATAGAACGCCGTCCCCGACAGCGCCGCCACCAGGATGGCCGACCAGACCATCCCGAGGTCAAGCTGCCCGATGCTGGTCGAGATGCGGAACCCCAGGCCCAGAGTCGGGCTGCCGAAGAATTCCGCCACGATGGCCCCGATCAGCGCCAGCGTCGAGGAAATCTTGAGCCCGTTGAAGATGAAGGGCAGGGCGGCAGGCAGCCGCAGTTTCAGCAGCGTCTGACCCCATGACGCGGCATAGGTGCGCATCAGGTCGCGCTGCATCGCCTTGGTGTCCGACAGCCCCGCCACGGTGTTCACCAGCATGGGAAAGAACACCATCAGAACGACCACCGCCGCCTTGGACTGCCAGCCAAATCCGAACCACATCACCAGGATCGGCGCGGTGCCGACGATGGGCAGCGCCGCCATGAAGTTGCCCAACGGGAGCAGGCCTCGGCGCAGGTACTCGGACCGGTCGACCAGCAGCGCGGTCAGGAAGGCCGCGCCGCAGCCGATCACGTAGCCCGACACCGCGCCCTTGAGGATGGTCTGCACGAAATCGCCCCACAGCAGCGGCAGGTTGGCGGCAAAGCTGGCCGCGATCTGCGAGGGCGGCGGCAGGATCACCGTCGGCACCGCCAGCCCGCGCACCACCAGTTCCCAGACCCCCAGCACCGTCGCGCCAAAGATCAGCGGTACGGCCAGCTTCACGGCGCCGGTGTCGCGCGCGGGCCCGTTCGCCAGCACCACGTTCAGCCCCCAGCCGGCAACCCAGAGCAGTAGGGCAAGGATCACCAGCGTCATGGCATCATCCCCATCTTGCGCAGCGTCCGCCGCTCGATCCAGGCGATCAGGTAGACCAGCACCGCCGCCAGCGCCGCCGCCATCAGCAGCGCGGCCCAGATCTGCGAGGTCTGTCCATAGTAGCTGCCCGCCAGCATCCGCGCGCCCAGGCCGCCCTTCTGCACCGGCAATTCGCCGACGATGGCGCCGACCAGGCTGGCCGCGATGCCGATCTTGAGCGAGGCGAACAGGTAGGGGATCGACGAGGGCAGGCGCAGCTTCCACAGCACCGAGGAGGTCGGCGCGCTGTAGGTGCGCATCAGGTCCATCTGCATGGCGTCCGGCGCGCGCAGCCCCTTCACCATGCCCACCACCACCGGAAAGAACGACAGGTAGGCCGAGATCACCGCCTTGGGGATCAGCCCCTGCACGCCGATGGAATAGAGCACCACGATGATCATCGGCGCCAGCGCGACGATGGGGATGGTCTGGCTGACGATGGCCCAGGGCATCACGCTCATGTCCATGACGCGGCTGTGCACGATGCCGACGGCCAGCAGGATGCCCAGCCCGGTGCCGATCAGGAAACCCACGAAGGTCGCGTTCAGCGTCACCACCGCGTGGTAGACCAGCGACCGGTTCGACAGACTGCCCGACTGCACGATGCCGCGCCTTCCGTAGAGCTCTTCGCCGATGGTCGAGTCGTAGAGTTCCGCCAGCACCTGGTGCGGTGCGGGCAGCTTGGCGCGTTCCAGGCTCCAGCTGTCGCCCAGCGCGCCCGGGTTGCGCAGCACCAGCGCCCAGTGGCCCATGTCGCGCCGTTCGACCGCCGAGGGGGGCGAGATTTCGGCCCCCGCCCGTTCGGCCTGCGTCAGCACTTCCTTGACGTTCATCGGCACCACGGCGACGTACCACAGCGCGATCAGCGCCAGGATCACGCCCAGGACGGGGGGCAACAGGTAGCGGCGTCTCGTCATGCCTCGCCTCCAGCGCGGCGCCATTCCATGCGCAGCATCTCCGGTTCGCCGATGCTGGGAGGCGGAAGGCGGTCGACGACCGCAAAACCCTCGCGCAGATAAAAGGCCTGCGCGCGGATGTTGGGGACAAAGACCGTCAGCCAGAGGAAATTGCGCCCCTGCTTGGCCAGGTCCATCAACGCCCGCCCGATCCCCTTGCCCCGTCGCGTCAGGTAGATCGCGCCGATCTTGCGCTCGGCCGGGTCGATGGACATGTAGCCCTCGACCGGGTCGCCCACGACCCAGATTTCGCGGGCGTCAAACACCTCCTGCATCATCGGCAGGACCCTGTCCTCGGTGGCGTGGCCCGGCATGTAGGGCGTCTCGCGCTCCCAGTCGCAGACGATCCGGGTGCAGGCGGGAAGGTCGTCGGGGGTGGCGCGGCGGATGGGCGGGGTCATGCGGTCTGTCTCCGGCTCAGCCGCCAGGCCCCCGCCAGCGCCAGCAGGGCCAGCGCCCCGGTGATCCACATCACCCGGCGCGCGGCGGGGCAGGTGCCTTCATAGCGGAACTGGCGGCACTCAGGGGTCTGCGTTTCACCCAGCGCCGCGCCGAACGGCACGATCTGCGCGGCGGCGAACACCAGCAGCACCAGCATCGCCGTGCGTCTCATTCCTGATACCCCGCGCGCAGCCCCTCGCGCACGCGGTGGGCGATCTCGATGAATTCGGGCGTGTCGCGGATGTCCAGCGGGCGTTCCCTGGGCAGGGGGCTTTCGATCACGTCGGTGATCCGGCCGGGGCGCGGCGACATCACCACGATGTGCGTGGACAGGTATACCGCCTCGGGGATCGAGTGGGTGACAAAGCCGATGGTCTTTTCCGTCCGCCGCCAAAGCCGCAGCAGTTCCTCGTTCAGCCGGTCGCGCACGATCTCGTCCAGCGCGCCAAAGGGTTCGTCCATCAGCAGCAGGTCGGCGTCAAAGGCCAGCGCGCGGGCAATGGACGCACGCTGCTGCATCCCGCCCGACAGCTGCCAGGGAAACTTGTTTTCAAAGCCCGAGAGTTCCACCAGCTCCAGCACCCGCGCGATGCGGTCATTCTGCTCGGCCCGGGAAAAGCCCATGATCTCCAGCGGCAGCGCGATGTTGCGCCCGATGGTGCGCCAGGGATACAGCCCCGCCGCCTGGAACACGTAGCCATAGGCGCGTTTGCGCCGCGCCTCGTCGGGTGTCATGCCGTTGACGGTCAGCGTGCCGCCGGTGGGATGCTCCAGCGCCGCGATGCACCGCAAAAATGTGGTCTTGCCGCAGCCCGACGGCCCGATGAAGCTGACAAAGGACCCCCTGGCGATGTCCAGCGTGATGCCCTTCAGCGCGTGCACCGGGCCGTCGCCGGTCTGGAACGTCAGGTCCAGGTGGTCGGCGCGGATGACCGGGGCAGTGTCCTGGGCTAGGCTGGTGTCATTCATGACGGGGAGTGAATTCATGGCGGACTGTGTCAAGCTGCGGCCCGAGGGAACGTACCAGGGCAAGCAGGGCTTTTCCTATTTCGAGGGGATTGCGAAGGAGACGGTGGGGTCGTCCGGTGTCTGCATGCACCTTCTGACCGTGCCGCCGGGCGGCCGCGCCAGGGCGCACAAGCACGAGACGCATGAAACCGCGATCTACGTGATTTCCGGCGCCGCCAGGATGTACTGGGGCGACCGGCTGGAGCATTGCATGGAGATCGGTGCCGGGGACATGATTTACATCCCCGCCGACGTGCCGCACCTGCCGTTCAACGACGGCGACGTGCCGGCCGTCGCGGTCATCGCCCGCACCGACCCGCACGAGCAAGAGTCGGTGGTCCTGCTGCCCGAGCTGGAGGCGCTGGTTCCGCGCTGACCGGCTCATGCGACGGCCCTCCGGGCGGCGATGATCTCGTCGCACAGCAGGTCGACGTCGTCCCGGGTGGTGGCGTAGTTGCTGATCGAGATGCGGATGATCTGGCGGCCCTGCCAGGTGCCGTGGCTGGGATAGACCCGCCCGTTGGCCTGCACCCGGGCCAGCGTGGCCTTTGTCAGGTCGTCGCTGCCGCAGGACACGGCAACCTGGTTCGACACCACGCTGTTCAGCACCTCGATGCCGGGGCTTGCGGTGAGGCGGGACGCGACATGCCTGGCCAGGTCGCAATGGCCCTGAACCAGGGCGCGCACGCCGGCACGCCCCAGGTGGCGCAGGATCGCGTAGCTGGGCACG
This sequence comes from Antarctobacter aquimaris, assembly GCF_900184945.1. GTDB lineage: Bacteria > Pseudomonadota > Alphaproteobacteria > Rhodobacterales > Rhodobacteraceae > Maliponia > Maliponia aquimaris. Next base: position 6,013 of record NZ_FXYF01000015.1, read on the forward strand.
CCGCGCGCCCGGCGGCTGAGTTCCAGCGTGGAATCCGATGGCTCCCAGGTGTCGGACTGGTCCGGCAGGTAGGCGCCGCGCGCGGTCATCGCCTCGACCAGCGTGTCGCGCCGCCGCACGATGCACAGCCCCGCATCATAGGGCGCGCTCAGCCACTTGTGCAGGTCGACCGCCCAGCTGTCCGCCGCCTCGACACCTTCCAGCCGGTCGCGCAGGGCGGGCACCGCCCGCAGCCACAGGCCGAATGCGCCGTCGACATGCACCCAGCCGCCCTTGGCGTGGACGGCTGGGATGATCTCGGCGAAGGGATCGAAGGCGCCGGTGTTGATCTGCCCGGCTTGCAGGATGACGAGGGGGGGCGCCGCGCAGTCCTCCAGCGACGCCAGCAGCGCGTCGACCTTGATGCGGCCCTCGGCGTCGGTCGCGATCCGGGTGGCTCGCCCGGCCCCCAGCCCGGCATAGCGCAGCCCGGCCAACGGGGCGGAATGCGCATCTTCGCCGATCAGCACCGGGAACTCCGGCGCGCCGAACAGCCCCTTGTCCTCGACATCCCATCCTTGCGCCGCAAGCAGGGCGTGGCGCGCGGCCATGATGGCCTGAGTGTTGGCCACCGTCGCGCCCGAAACGATGCCGACCCCGGCATCGCGCGGCAGATCCAGCAGGTCCAGGCACCAGTGGCAGACGCATTGTTCCATCGCCGCCACCGACGGCGATTCCCAGGACGAGGCGCTGTTCTGCCCCCAGGCGGAGACCATGAAATCGGCGGCCACGCCCACCGGCATCGACCCGCCGCAGACATAGCCGAAGAACCGGCCGGAGGCATGGGCGTGCACCCCGGGTTCGGCATCGTCGACCATCCGGGTCAGCACCGCATCGGCGGGGCTGCCGTGGTCCGGCAGATCGCCCTGGAACCGGCCCGCGATGGCATCGGGGCGCAGGGCAGGGATCGCCGGCGCGCGGTGCAGCCCGGCACGAAAGGCCACCGCCCGCCGTCCCGCCGCCTCCATCGCGCGCCGTTCCTCGTCTGTCAGCCCCATGGCCGCGATCCTCGCTGCGTCGTTCCGGCTGTCACACCCCGCTGGCCGGGATGCCGGTCCGTTCCACCGGGCGCGGCGCGGTCAGCTCTTTCCAGGTGCTCAGCGCCCTGTTGGTCGGCGTCGCGCCCTTGCGCGCCACGAACTGGCCGTGTCCCTCGCGGCTCCGCAGCTCGCCGTCAAGCACCGCCACGTGTCCGCGCGTCAGGGTAAAGCGCGGCAGGCCCTTCACCTTGTGCCCTTCGAAGACGTTGTAGTCGATGGCCGAGACCTGTTTGGCCGCGGTGATGGTCTTTTCCTTCTCGGGGTCCCAGACCACGATATCGGCGTCAGACCCGACCCGAATCGCGCCTTTGCGCGGGTAGCAGTTCAGCACCTTGGCGATATTGGTCGAGGTCACGGCGACGAACTCCTCGGGCGTCAGCCGCCCGGTCGCCACGCCATGCGTCCAGAGCATCGGCATCCGGTCCTCGAGGCCCCCGGTGCCGTTCGGGATCTTGGTGAAATCGCCGACGCCATAGCGCTTTTGCTCGGTGGTAAAGGCGCAGTGGTCCGTCGCCACGACGCTCAAGGACCCGGACATCAGCCCGGCCCAGAGGCTCTCTTGATGCTTGGCATTGCGGAAGGGCGGGGACATCACGCGGCGCGCGGCATGGTCCCAGTCCTTGTTCATGTATTCGCTGTCGTCCAGCGTCAGGTGCTGGATCAGCGGCTCGCCCCAGACGCGCTTGCCCTGCTGGCGGGCGCGGCGGATGGCCTCGTGCGCCTCCTCGCAGGATACGTGCACGATATAAAGCGGCACGCCCGCCATGTCGGCGATCATGATGGCGCGGTTGGCGGCCTCGCCCTCGACCTGCGGCGGGCGGGAATAGGCGTGCGCCTCGGGGCCGGTGTTGCCCTCGGCCATCAGCTTGGCCTGCAGTTCGGCGACGACATCGCCATTCTCGGCGTGGACCATGGCGATGCCGCCCAACTCGGCCAGGCGCTTGAAGCTGGCGAACATCTCGTCGTCCTGCACCATCAGCGCGCCCTTGTAGGCCATGAAGTGCTTGAAGGTGGTGATGCCGCGATCCTCGATCACCGTCTTCATCTCGTTGAAGACCTGCTCGCCCCACCAGGTCACCGCCATGTGAAAGCTGTAGTCGCAATGCGCGCGGGTCGACTTGTTGTCCCACATCTGCAGCGCGTCGAGCAGCCCCTGGCCGGGGGAGGGCAGGGCGAAGTCGACCACCATGGTGGTCCCGCCCGAAAGCGCCGCGCGCGTGCCGGAGTCGAAATCGTCGCTGGAATAGGTGCCCATGAAGGGCATCTCCAGGTGCGTGTGCGGGTCGATGCCGCCCGGCATGACATAGCATCCGGTGGCGTCGAGCGTCTCGTCTCCCTTGAGGTTGTCGCCGATCTCGACGATCTTGCCGCCGTCGATCAGGACGTCGGCCTTCCAGCTCAGATCCGCCGTGACGACGGTGCCGTTCTTGATGACTGTGGTCATGGCTCAGCTCCCCTTGCAATTCTGAAACAGTATGTCGGCCGTCGGGCCTGTATCCGGAACCGATGCGCGTGAGACCAGAACGGTGCATTCCCCGCCATCGCGCAATGCCCAGGTCTTCGGGTTTCCCTGCACCAGCGATTTCATTTCCGTGCCGAGTGTCGTGTCGATCCGGTTTGGGTTCACGACGACGAACACGGATGTTACGCCCGTTTCGCAGTTCTGCTTGACGTTGTCCTGCGCGGTGACCGTGAAACTCGTGCCGTTGGGCACGCAGCCCGCACCGCCCGCAACCTCCAGCGCGAAAGGCAACAAGGCATCGATCCGGTCATAGTCACGGGTCGCGACGGCCTCAGACAACTCAGCCAGTTTCGCGCGGCTTTCCTCGGAAAAGACGGCTGTGACCGAGGGTTCGGCGATGACCTGGTTCAGTTTGGCCAGAGCGTCTTCGGCCACTGCAAGTTGCGCACGCCCTTCCGAAACGCCTTCATCGTACCGCGTGCTGCCTGTCAGTGCTTGCCCCAACGCGAATCCGGCAGCAAGGCAGCCGATCGCGGAGGCGATATTGCCGAACGTCAAAAGACCGGACATGAGCCCCCCATCGTCACGCGTCTCACTCCACGATCTCCGCCGTCTCCACCACCGCGTGGAACAGCACGTCCGCCCCCGCCTTGGCCCAGTCCTTGCTGATCTCCTCGGCCTCGTTGTGCGACAGCCCGTCGACGCAGGGGCACATCACCATGGCCGTCGGCGCCACCCGGTTGATCCAGCAGGCGTCGTGCCCCGCGCCCGAGATGATGTTGCGGTGCGTGTACCCCAGCCGTTCCGCCGCGTCCCGGATCGCGCCGACGCAGCCCGCGTCGAACTCCACCGGGTCGAACCCGCCGACCTTCTCGAACTCCACCGTCAGGCCCATGTCGGCGCAGATCTCCTCGGCCGCCACCTTCAGCCGCGCCTCCATGTCGCGGATCACCGCCAGCTCGGGCGAACGGAAGTCGACCGTGAACACCACCTTGCCGGGGATCACGTTGCGCGAGTTGGGGTAGACGTCGATGTGCCCCGCAGCACCCACCGCGTGGGGCGCGTGCGACAGCGCGATTTCCTCGACCTTTTCCAGGATGCGCGCCATACCGAGGCCCGCGTTGCGCCGCATCGGCATCGGGGTCGAGCCGGTGTGCGCGTCCTTGCCGGTCACCGTCAGCTGCGTCCAGGACAGCCCCTGCCCATGGGTGACCACGCCGATATCGACGCCCTCGGCCTCGAGGATCGGCCCCTGCTCGATGTGCAGCTCGAAAAAGGCGTGCATCTTGCGCGCGCCCACTTCTTCGTCACCGCGCCAGCCGATCCGCTGCAACTCGTCGCCAAACGCCTTGCCCTCGGCATCCTTGCGCGCGTAGGCCCAGTCCTGCGTGTGCACCCCGGCAAAGACGCCCGACGACAGCATCGCCGGGGCATAGCGCGTGCCTTCCTCGTTGGTCCAGTTGGTCACCACGATCGGGTGCCTGGTCTTGATCCCGAGATCGTTCAGCGAGCGGATCACCTCCAGCCCGCCCAGCACGCCCAGCACGCCGTCGTACTTGCCCCCCGTGGGCTGCGTGTCGAGGTGCGAGCCGACGTAGACCGGCAGGGCATCCGGGTCGGTGCCCTCGCGCCGGGCGAACATGTTGCCCATCTGGTCCAGCCCCATGGTACAGCCGGCCTCAAGACACCATTTCTGGAACAGCGCGCGCCCCTCGCCATCGGCATCCGTCAGGGTCTGGCGGTTGTTGCCGCCCGCCACGCCCGGTCCGATCCTGGCCATCTCCATCAGGCTGTCCCACAGCCGGTCCCCGTTGACGGTCATGTTTGCGGCAGGTGCGGCCATGGCGTGTCTCCCCGTGCTGAACCCGTCCGGTGCGGGCGCTTTCCGATTTGACCATCCGGTCAAAAGCACGCTACCAGAGGGGAAAGGTCAGTCAAGCGCCGTGCCGTCGATTCCGGCAGGTGCACCGGAATGAGGCAGTCGGCGAGGGGCCATGACGGGAAAAGCGGCACCGGAACCAGCGGCAGGCGCACCCCCGCAGACCCGCATCCAGAAGGCCAAGCGCGAGGCCATCCTCGAGGCCGGGCTGACCGTCTTTGCCGAGGCCGGTTTCCCCGGCGCCACGCTGGACCGCATCGCCACCGAGGCCGGGCTGTCAAAGCCCAACCTGCTTTACTACTACCCCTCCAAGGAGGCGATCTACGACGCGCTCCTGCAAGACCTTCTGCAAACCTGGCTCGACCCCCTGCGCGATCTCGACCCCAAAGGCGAGCCGGTCGACGAGATCCTTGCTTACGTGGTGCGCAAGCTGCAGATGTCGCGCGACTATCCGCGCGAAAGCCGGCTGTTCGCGAACGAGATCCTCCAGGGCGCGCCGCAGATCCGCCCGGTGCTGGAGGGCGCGTTGCGCGACCTTGTGGACCAGACCGCACGGGTGTTCGACGGCTGGATCGCCGAGGGCCGCCTTGCCCCGGTCGATGCGCGCCACCTGCTTTTCTCGATCTGGTCGCTGACCCAGCATTACGCCGATTTCGACGTGCAGGTGCAGGCAGTGCTGGGCGGGCAGGACTTCGACGGTGCCGAGGCGCACCTCGAAACGCTGTTCCGCCGCTGGCTGACGCCTCAGCGCCCGTCCTGATCCGGCCCCCGCCGCCGCGCGCACCAGCGCCGGTATCGGTCCGTCAACTCGGCCTCGCAGACCTTGAAGACCAGCCAGCAGGCCAGCGCCAGCGCGCCCCAGAACGCCAGTTCCGCCACCTGGTACAGCGCACCGTAGCGGACCGCCGTCCAGCCATGCCGCTGAAGGAACGCGGCCCCCGCCATGGCCTGCACGAACAGGTTGACCGAGACGAAGGCGAAACAGGTCGCCACCGCCCCAGCGAGCGCAAAGACCAGCAGCGCCGGCCAGCGGGTGAGGTCGAACAGGGCCATGGCCGCAGCATGCCTGCGCCCGGTTCGGCAGGCAAGCGGGGCGCGCTTGCGGCACGCCCCGGGTTTCTTCTCTGGTCAAATACGCCCGGGGGGAGGGCGCCGCAGGCGACCGGGGGGCAGCGCCCCCTTTTGCCTTACTCGGCCGCCTTTGCCATCGGGTTGTTCGGATGCGTTGTCCAGTTGGCATAGTCGTCCGACACGGTCCGCCCCGTCCGCGGGTCCACCGCGCCCGCCGGCAGCCGCTCCATGGTGATGCAGTTCTCCACCGGGCAGACGTCCACGCAGAGGTTGCAGGCGACGCATTCGGCGTCGTTCACCTCGAACACCCGGCCCGGCTTCATCCAGATCGCCTGGTGGCTGGTGTCCTCGCAGGCGGCAAAGCAGCGGCCGCACTTGATGCAGGCGTCCTGGTCGATCCGCGCCTTGGTGACGAAGTTGAGATTCAGGTACTGCCAGTCGGTGACGTTGGGCACCGCGCGGCCGACGATTTCGGAGACGTTGGCAAAACCCTTCTCGTCCATCCAGGCCGACAGCCCGCGCTTCATCTCCTCGACGATCTTGAAGCCGTAGGTCATGGCGGCGGTGCAGACCTGCACGTTGCCGGCCCCCAGGGCCAGGAACTCGGCCGCGTCGCGCCAGGTGGTGACGCCGCCGATGCCGCTGATCGGCAGGCCGCGGGTCTGCGGATCGCGGGCGATCTCGGCCACCATGTTCAGCGCGATCGGCTTGACCGCCGGGCCGCAGTAGCCGCCGTGGGATCCCTTGCCGTCGATCGACGGCTCGGGGCTGAAACTGTCGAGGTTCACCGAGGTGATCGACGACACCGTGTTGATCAGCGACACCGCGTCAGCGCCGCCGTTCTTCGCCGCCCGCGCCGGGTGGCGGATGTCGGTGATGTTGGGCGTCAGCTTCACGATCACCGGCTTGTCGTAGTACTGCTTGCACCAGCGGGTGACCATCTCGATGTATTCCGGCACCTGGCCCACGGCGCTGCCCATGCCGCGCTCGGACATGCCGTGCGGGCAGCCGAAGTTCAGCTCGATCCCGTCGCAGCCAGTCTCGGCCACGCGCGGCAGGATGCGTTTCCACGAGGCTTCGTCACAGGGCACCATGATCGAGGCGATCAGCGCGCGGTCCGGGTAGTCGGCCTTGACCCGCGCCATTTCCTCCAGGTTCACCTCAAGCGGGCGGTCGGTGATCAGCTCGATGTTGTTGATCCCCAGCACGCGGCGGTCGACACCGTAGACCACGCCGTAACGTGGCCCGTTGACGTTGACAACGGGGGGGCCTTCCTCGCCCAGCGTCTTCCAGACCACGCCGCCCCAGCCCGCGTCAAAGGCGCGGCGGACGTTGTATTCCTTGTCGGTCGGCGGCGCGGAGGCCAGCCAGAAGGGGTTCGGGCTCTTGATGCCCACGAAATCGGTCGTCAGGTCAGCCATGGTCTTGCACCTCCTGCTTTACTGGAGTTTGCCGGGATTGATCCCCGCCCCGATAAGACGGGCGGAGGCTGCATTTCTTGTCTCTTCGTCGAAGACGCCGGGATGGCGCAGGACCACTGCCTCGAATGTGAGTTCAGGGTGCCCACGGTCTATTAGATCCCTGAAGCCGGCGGATTCATCGGGCTTCAGGGTCAGGTCTGCCGCAGTCTTTGCTTCTCCATCTCGCTGAATCTTTTGCCGGGTCCGTGCAAGGCGGACAGTTTTTCCACGTTCGTCTTTCAGCATCTCTTCAAGAGCATGAATCGATTGCCAAACATCATGCTCGACGGTGCCTGGTTCGGCCGACGGTTGAACTTCGCAAAGCCTAGCGAAGGCAGCCCTTTCGACAGTCTGAGAACCGACGCGCCGAGAATTGGCAATGAAATTTCTGAGCTTGTCTGGGTCGGAAATGGTTGAAATCGTGTCCAGCGCTGTCCGTTCGGCTGGGCTCAACTTGCTCATGGGGCCGCCCCCATCAAGGCCGCGTGAATGTCCTCTGCCGCATCGCGCCCTTCGGCGACGGCGACCACGGTCAGATCCTTGCCGGGCGTGCAGTCGCCCCCGGCCCAGACGCCGGGGACAGAGGTGCGCCCGGCGCCCGTCACCTTGATCTTGCGTCCGTCCAGCTCCAGCCCTTCGACCGGGGACAGGGTCTGGCCGATGGCGCGGAACACCTGGTCGGCGGGCAGGCGGAAGGTCTCGCCGGTGCCTCGCAGGCCCTCCGGCCCCTCGGCGGTGTATTCCAGCTCGATCTCGGTCGCCGCACCGTTGCCGTGTATCGCCACCGGCATCACGCCCGACAGGATGCGCACGCCCTTGGAGGTCGCCAGGTCCTGTTCAAAGCGGCTGGCCGGCATCTGCGCTTGCGGCCGGCGATAGGCGACGGTCACCGACTCGGCGCCCAGCAGTTTCGACTGCACCGCCGCGTCGATCGCGGTCATGCCGCCACCGATCACCACCACGTTGCGCCCCACCGGCAGCGTCGCCAGGTCCTCGGCCTGGCGCAGCGCGCCGATGAAGCTGACGGCGTCCTCGACCCCCGCGCGGGTCGCGCCCTCGATCTCGAGCGCGTTGACGCCGGCAAGGCCGACGCCCACGAACACCGCGTCAAAGTTCTCGCGCAGCCCGGCCAGCGAGATCTCGGTGCCCAGCGTGTGGCCGTACTCGATGGTGATGCCGCCGATGCCCAGCAGCCATGCGACCTCGCGCGCGGCGAAATCATCGGTCGTCTTGTAGGCCGCGATGCCGTATTCGTTCAGGCCGCCCGGCTTGGGCCTGGCCTCGTAGATCGTGACATCGTGGCCCTTCATCGCCAGCCGGTGCGCGCAGGCCAGCCCCGCCGGACCGGCACCGACAACGGCAACCCGCTTGCCGGTCTCGGACGCGCGGACAAAGGGATGCCCCTGCCGCGTCATCAGGCTGTCGGTGGCGTGGCGCTGAAGGCGGCCGATCTCGACCGGCTTGCCCTCTGCGGTCTCGCGCACGCAGGCCTCTTCGCACAGCGTCTCGGTCGGGCAGACGCGGGCGCACATGCCGCCCAGGATGTTCTGTTCCAGGATCGTCCGCGCCGCCGCCTCGGGCATGCCGGTGGCGATCTGGCGGATGAACAGCGGGATGTCGATGGCGGTGGGGCAGGCGGTCACGCAGGGCGCGTCGTGGCAGAAGTAACAGCGATCCGCCGCCACCGCCGCCTCGTGCGGGTCGTAGGGGGCGTGAAGATCGTCGAAATTCCGCGCCAGCTGATCCTGGCTGAGGCGCCCGGCCGCGATGCCGGGGGTCTGCGGGCTGGTCATGGCCTCTCCCTGTGAGGTTGTCGTTTTCCTCAGCCTGCCACAGTCCGGAATTTTATCAAACGGTAAAATTTTGTCCGGCGCAGAAATCTGCTGGGGTCACAAACGGACGCCCGAAAGACATGCAGGCGGCCCATCGGGCCGCCTGTCAGGGCGCGCACCGCACGCCGGAGTCAAAGATTGTCAGGTCCGCCGGAGTCGGCCCGTCAGGTATTCGGATCAAACACCACCACCTGCACGCGGCGGTTCTCGGCCGCGTCGGGGCGGTAGACATTCTTCAGCTTGTCAAAACCGACACCCACCGACTGGATCTTGCTGGTCGGCAGGTTCATCGTCTGGCGCACGTATTGGGCAACCGCGTCCGCCCGCCTCTGCGACAGCAGCCGGTTGTAGGCGGCGCTGCCCACCGCGTCGGTGTGGCCGATGAAGATCAGTGTGCGGTCCTTGAAACTCGGGTCCTGCAACGCGCTGGCCAGGCTCGACAGCTTGATCCGCGCCTCCGGCGTCAGGTCGAAGGAGTCGTAGGCAAACAGGATCTCGAGGTCGATCGTCGGCAACGGCTTGGGCGGCTCGCGGTCGACCACGGCAATGCTGGTCGTCGGCTGGCCGGGCACGGCGACGGGCTCGGGCTTGCGCTCGACCACGCCCAGGTTGACGACGTCATCCAGCGTGATGCTGGCCCCGCTCTTGAACTCGGCGCTTTCGCAGGCGTCTGGGTTCAGCAGGCAGTCGCGCATTTCGGTCGCGGCGGCGTCAGGCTTGGGCGGATCGTCGAGCTTGAATGAGTCGAGCGTCACGGTGGACTGCGCAAGGGCAACGGCAGGCAGCCACAGGACGGTACAGGCGATGAGAAAGGATCTGGTCATGTCGGCCTCCGAAAACTGACAGGAGCATAGTCTAGTCATAGTTCGTTTTCCAGACACGGCATTTTTTCCAAGCAGCCCTGACCGGATTTGTTATGGTCGCCGCACATTCAGGATTGTCCGAGGATCGCCATGTCATTTGTCCCCCGTGTTTCCGCGCTTGCCGTGGCTGCGGCGGTCTGCGCCACCGCGCCCGCCGCCCAGCAATTCCAGGCCGGGATCGAGAACGAGGTCGCCGTCGAGGGTTACAACAACGAGCCGATCAACAGCTATTCCGCCACCGCCGATTTCCGCAAGCTGGGGCGCGGTGTCGGCATGCTGAGCATGACGACGGACGGCGGGACCTTTCCCTGCACCGCTTTCCTGGTCGATCCCACGCACCTGCTGACCAACCACCATTGCGTGCCGGGGATCCTCGACAACCCGCAGATCAAGGCGACGAAGATCGAGAGCGTCAGCTTCCTCGCCGGCTACCTTGAGCTGGGCCGCGAGGACGAGGCGCAGCGCTACGAGGTCAACCCGGTCCCGGTCGAGACCTCGGCCGAGCTGGATTACACCGTGCTCGAGGTCAAGGGCATTCCGGTGGACCAGTTCCCGCCGCTGCCGCTGTCGGCGGATATCCCGGTCGAGGGCACGCCGTTCTGGATCATCGGCCACCCGCTGGGCAAATCGCAGCACATCAGCCGCGAAGGCTGCCGCGCCGCGCGCCCGTCGATGGAACCCGCGCCCGCGCCGCAGACCGGCGACCGCCTGCGCCACACCTGCGACACGCTGGGCGGCAACTCGGGCTCGCCGATCATCGACAGTTCTGCGCGGCAGGTGATCGGCCTGCACAACTCGGGCGACCGCAACGTCGGCGTCAACTTCGGCATTCCCATGGCGACGATCCTGAAGACCTCCAAGGTGCTCAAGGCCGCGCCCCCGGCGGAAAAGCAGCCTTTGCCCATGGTCGCCACCGTGTTTCCCCGGCGCGTCGGTGTCGGGCAGGAGATTTCGGTCGTGGCGGATGTGCCTGGCGACTGCGTCCCGGCCATAATCGACATCTCGCCGACTCAGAACCTGACGCCGATCCCGCTGGAGATCTTCGAAAAGGTCCCGCTGAGCGAGATCCAGGCCCGTTACCAGGTCACCGTGACCAGCAACTACAAGATCGTCGTGCTGGAAGAGGACGAGAAGGGCGAACACAAGCTGGGTGCCTTGTGCAGCCCGGCGGGGCTGACCGAACCGGCGCAGCTGAAGGACGCGCTGCGCGGCGTGGTCGGCGCACTGGCACAGGGCAAGATGGATGGCAAGGTCGAGGTCGCCGGCGGCACCGTGACCTATGCCTTCACCACCTACGTGATCGAATGAAGGGCGCTCTGCGACGCGGCCTGACTGCGCTGGCGTTGGTGTCGGCGGGGCAGGCCGGCATGGCGGCCGAGATCGGCCTGCGCGAGGACCTGCGCCCGCGCCTGCAACAGCTGACCTCGCTCTATGGCAGCCTGACCAACCGGGTGGACCACGGTCCGATCCTGCTGCCGACCGAGCAGGGGGTGCGGATCCTTGGCCTCAGCGGCACGATCGAGCCTGGCGATGCCGACCGCCTCGCCGCGCTGATCGGCCCCGAGGACAGCGTGCAGCACTTTGTCCTGGTGCTGGACAGCCCCGGCGGCAACTTTCTCGAAGGGGTGAAGCTGGGCAAGCTGCTGCAACCCTTCCGGGGCGGCAACGGCGATCCGGCGCTGGCCGGGGTGCTGGTGCTGGCGGGCGAGAGCTGCATGTCGGCCTGCGCGGTCGCCTTTGCCCTGTCGGCGCTGCCGCGCGATTCCGGGGTTTCGGTGCGCTATGTCGAACGGGGTGCCGAGCTGGGCTTTCACATGCCCTTTGTCCCGGTCGACCAGCAGGCGGTGCAGGCCGAGGTGGCGCAGGCCATGGACCTGACCTATCGCATCATGTCCGAGTACATCCAGCTGATCGCCAACGGCATCGCGCCCACCGCGCTGGTGCAGAATTCGCTGCACTATCGCCGTCCGCAGGATTTCTTCCTGCTGCGCGGCGGGCTGATGACACGCTTCATGGACTTCGTGCCGGTGGGCGGGCCGGAGGCCGCGACACCGCTGGCGCTGGAGGGGCTGCGCGAACGTGACGCGCTGAGCATGTGCCAGGTGCTGGCCTATTCGCGCGGCAGCCGGATGACGGCGGACGAATATGAATGGTGGCCCTACAACGCCTTCGGCGAGGAACCGGGCGACCGGATGCTGACCGAGGTCTTTGGCGAGATCGGTGCCTGGCGGCTGGCGGTCGAGGGCTGCTCGATCGAATGGCACGACGATGACACGCTGGGCATTCAGGCCTCGGGCAGTTGCGGGGCCGAGTCGGCGGGTGCCGGCTGGTGCGCCGCGCCCAAGGCCGAGTTCGATCCGTTCCTGCCTGCCGCCACCGGCGCGCTGCTGGGCGACAGCCTGGGCTGTCACGGCGGCGTGCTGACCCGCGCCTACTATGCCTGGGACTGGTCCAACGCCTTTCTCGAAGAGGAAGAGCCGGACCGCTACCGCTGGTCGGGCGAGACGGACCCGGACGTGCCGAAACGATTCCTCGACTGGAGCGGCGCGCGCCTCGCGTCGAACCTCAACATCCGCTCGGCGCCGGGGGGTGACGTGGTCGCCCGCTGGAACGAGGGCACCTCGGTCGAGGTGCAGGGCTGCACGCTCGCCGCCGACGGGCAGGGGGTCTGGTATCAGGTCGCCTCGGGCGGCGTCAGCGGCTGGGCCAGCGCGCGCTATGTCCGGGTGCCCGCGCTGGAGAATTGGAACGGCGTGATCCGGCCCGCCGGGGTGGAGTGACTCCGGCTGTTGTCTGAAACGGCGCGCTCCGGGCCTGATTGGGGCCGGTCACACCCCCAGGTAGCGGTGCGCCAGGTCCGGCTCCAGGGCGTCGATCCGCCCGGTCCAGACCGATTTGCCCCGGTTCAGGATCACTGCCCGGTCCGAGATCGCCGACAATTCCTTCAGGCTCTTGTCGATGATCAGGATGGCCAGCCCGGTCTCGCGCTTCAGCCGGCCGATGACCTGCCAGATCTCGGCCCGGATCAGCGGCGCCAGCCCCTCGGTCGCCTCGTCGAGGATCAGCAGGCGCGGATTGGTCATCAGCGCGCGCCCGATGGCCAGCATCTGCTGCTCGCCCCCCGACAGCGAGCGCGCCACCTGGCTCCGCCGCTCGGCCAGCCGGGGAAACATCGCCCCAACCTTGTCCAGGTCCCAGGCCCCGGGCCGCGCGGCGGCGGTCAGGTTTTCCTGCACCGTCAGGTCGGCAAAGCAGCGCCGCCCCTCGGGCACCAGCCCGATGCCCAGCCGCGCCGCGCGGTGCGACGGCAGCCGCGCCAGGTCTTGCCCGTCGAACCGCATCTCGCCCGTGCCGCGCAGCATCCGGCAGATGCATTTCACCGTCGTGCTCTTGCCCATGCCGTTGCGGCCCATCAGCGCCACGACCTCGCCCGCCGCCACGTCCAGGTCCACGCCGAACAGCGCCTGGCTGTCGCCATAACCCGCCTGCACCCCGCGCAGATGCAACAGCGCGCTCATGCTGCGTCTCCCAGGTAGGCCTCGCGCACGGCGGGATCGCGGCGGATCTCCTCCACCGTGCCGGTGGCGATCACCTGGCCGTAGACCAGCACGCTGACCCGGTCCGCCAGCGCAAAGACCGCGTCCATGTCATGCTCGACCAGCAGGATCGGCGCCTCGGCGCGCAGCCCGTCCAGCAGCCGCGTCAACCGGGCCGAGCCCGAGGTGCCCAGCCCCGCCATCGGTTCGTCCATGACAAAGGCACGCGGGCGCAGGGTCAGCGCCACCGCCACCTCCAGCTGCCGCCGCTGCCCGTGTGACAGCTCGGCCGTGCGCATCGCCCGCTGGTCGGCCAGCCCGACCCGGTCCAGCGCCGCCTCGGCCAGCGCGCGCAGGTCCCGGTCGCCCAGCACCGGGCGCAACATCCGCCACGGCCGCCCGGAAGCCCCCAGCGCGCCCAGCGTCGCGTTCTGCAACACGGTGTCCTCCATCGCCAGCTGGCTGATCTGAAAGGTCCGCGCCAGCCCGGCCCGCGCCCGCGCCTGGACCGGCAGCGCGGTCACGTCGCGCCCGCCCAGCAGCACCTGCCCGGCATCCGGCGCCAGGGCGCCCGAGATCTGCGCGATCAGCGTCGATTTTCCGGCGCCGTTCGGCCCGATGATGGCGTGGATCTCGCCCTGCCGCAGCGTGATCGAGACATCGTCGGTCGCCTTCAAGGCGCCGAAACTCTTGCGCAGCCCGCGCGTCTCCAGCACCGCCTCAGTCATGGCTCCGCGCCCGCCCCGCAACCAGCCCGATCACCCCGCCACGGCCAAACAGCACGATCAGCAGCAACAGCAGCCCGAACCAGATGTGCCAGTAGTCGGAAATGCCCCCCAGCAGGTGCTCCAAGAGCACGAACAGCACCGCGCCCACCACGGGGCCGAACAGCCGCGCCGTGCCGCCGATGATGATGAAGACGACGAACTCGCCCGACAGCTGCCAGCTGAACATCGACGGGCTGACAAAGCGGTTGAGATCGGCAAAGAGCGCGCCCGCCAGCCCGGTGATCGCCCCCGAGATCACGAAGGCCACGAGGCGCAGGCGGAACGGGTCCAACCCCACCGCGCGCGCCCGCTCGGGCACCTGCCGCGCCGCGTTCAGCGCCAGTCCGAAGGGCGAGCGCGCCAGCACCGCGTGGAACGCCAGCGCAAGGCAGAGCGCCACCAGGCAGATGCCGTAGAACTGGATCGGCACCAGCGTGTTCAGCCCGGGAAAACCGTTGCGCAGGTAGATCGACATGCCGTCCTCGCCGCCATAGGTCGACCAGGAGATCGCGAAGTAGTAGAACATCTGCCCGAAGGCGAGGGTGATCATGATGAAATAGACGCCGCTGGTGCGCAGCGACAAGAGCCCGATCACCAGTGCCGCCAGCGCCGAGGCGATCACCGCCACCAGCCAGATCACCGGCATGGACTTGGTCCCCGCGATCGTGAAAGGCACCTCCAGCAGCGGAGTATAGGTCTGCGCGTGAAAGGCGAGGATGCCCATGGCATAGCCGCCGACGCCGAAGAACACGGCGTGCCCCAGGCTGACCAGCCCACCAATTCCCAGCGCGATGTTCAACCCCACGGCGGCCAGCGCCAGGATCACCGCCCGCGTCGCCAGCGTGATGGTAAAGGGCTCATCCACCACCAGCGCGTAAAGCGGCACCGCCACCAGCCCCAGCGTGACCAGCGCGTTGACCAGGGCCTCGCGCCTCATCCGCGCGCCCTCCGCCGACGCACCGAACCGATGGCATCTTTGGTCCCGAAATATCCCAAGGGAGCCGCCCGCAGGGCGGTGGGGGCAGCGCCCCTTCTGCGCGCCGCCCCGCTCATGCCCGGACCCCGTACAGCCCGGTGGGCCGCCAGATCAGCACCGCGGCCATCAGGATGTAGATCGCCATCGAGGCCAGCGAGGCCCCGGTCTGCGTCGCCGCTGCCGGCGCCATGAACAGCTTGAACAGCTGCGGCAGAAAGATCGACCCCAGCGTGTCGGTCAACCCCACCAGCAGCGCGCCCACCAGCGCGCCCTTGATGCTGCCGATGCCGCCGATCACGATGGTGACAAAGGCCAGGATCAGCACCGGCTCACCCATGCCCACCTGCACCGACTGGATCGCCCCCACCAGCGCGCCCGCCAGCCCCGCCAGCGCGGCGCCCAAGGCAAAGACGAAGGTGTAGAGCCGGTCGATGTCGACGCCCAGCGCGGCAATCATCTCGCGGTCGTTCTCGCCCGCGCGGATCCGCACGCCGATGCGGGTGCGCGCGATCAGCAGGAACAGACCCGCCGCCACGGTGAGGCCGACAAGGATCAGCGTCAGCCGGTAGAGCGGGTACTGGATGCCGCCGGGCAGGGTGATTGGCCCCGACAGCGCCGCAGGCACGTCGAGGTAGAGCGGAAAGGACCCGAACAGCCAGCGCGTGCTCTCGGAAAAGATCAGGATCAGCGCAAAGGTCGCCAGCACCTGGTCCAGGTGGTCGCGCGCGTATAGCCGCCGGATCACCGCCAGTTCGATCAGCGCCCCCGCCGCCGCGGCCCCCGCCAGCGCGGCCACCAGCGCCAGCAGGAAAGACCCGGTCGCCGCCGAGACCGCCGCCGCGCAGAAGGCGCCCACCATGTAGAGCGAGCCATGCGCTAGGTTGATCAGCCCCATGACGCCGAAGATCAGCGTCAGGCCGGCGGCCATCAGGAACAGCATGATGCCGAACTGCAGACCGTTCAGGATCTGCTCGGCGACCAGGATCAGCGACATGGGAGTCCGTTGTGCTTGCGCCCCGCCGGTCACCCGGCGGGACAAATTTCATTGATGAAATTTGCAAATTCCGTGGTACGGAATTTGCGCCCGCTCACATCTTGCAGTCGGCGCCGTAGACGTCGGTATGCTCGGTGGCGGCGGTGCCGATGATGCGGTTGGTAACCACGTCGCCTTCCTTGACCACTTCGCGCATGTAGATGGTCTGGATCGGGTGATGGTTCGGGGCGAACCTGAACGCGCCGCGCACCGACTGGAAATCGGCTTCCATCAGTGCCGCGCGAAAGGCGTCCGCATCGTCGACATCGGCCTTGGCCGCCGCCGAGGCCAGCAGCAGCCCGGTGTCATAGCCCTGCGCCGCATAGAGCGAGGGCAGGCGGCCGTATTTCTCGGAGAAGGCGGCCACGAACTCGGCGTTGCCCGGCGCATCCAGGTCCTTGGACCAATGAGCGGTGTTCTTGACCCCCAGCGCGGCGTCACCGATCGCCCCCAGGATGCCCTGGTCAAAGCTGAACGCCGGCCCCATAAGCGGCTTGTCCGCGCCCGACCCGGCATATTGCTTCATGAAGGAAATCCCCATGCCGCCCGGCAGGAAGTAGAACAGCATCTCGGCGTCCGAGGCCTTCACCTGGGCGATCTCGGCGGCATAGTCGGTCTGGCCCAGCGTCGTGTAGATCTCGTCCTTGACCTCGCCCTTGAAGAACCGCTTGAAGCCGGTGATCCCGTCCACGCCGGCCGGGTAGTTCGGCGCCATCAGCATGACCGAGCCGATGCCGTTTTCAGAGGCCCAGCCGCCGGCAGCCTCGTAGAACGCGTCGTTCTGCCAGCTGACATTGAAATAGTTCGGATGGCAGCCGGCCCCCGCCAGGGCCGAGGGGCCGGCATTCGGCGACAGGTAGAACTTGCCCTGCGCGGTCACCGAGGGGACCACCGCCATGGCGAGGTTCGACCAGATGATGCCGGTCAGCACGTCGACCTTTTCCGACTGCACCATCTTGTCGGCCAGCTGCACCGCCACGTCGGGCTTTTGCTGGTCGTCCTCGATCACCACCTCGATGTCGTCGCGCCCCGAGCGTTCGATCGCCAGCAGGAATCCGTCGCGCACGTCGATGCCAAGGCCCGCGCCGCCGCCCGACAGCGTGGTGATCATGCCCACCTTGATCTCGGCGGCAGCGGCCGTGGTCAGCGCGGCGCAGAGCGCGGCGCTCAGGCCCAGTGTCAGGCCCAGTGTCTTGAATGTCATGGTTGTCTCCCTGGGATGTCTTTTTTGTTTGTTCCGGACGGCGCAGCCTGAAAGGGCGCGTCAGAACGCGCGGAACGTCAGTGTCGTCAGCGTGCGTTCGATGCCGTCGATGTCCAGCAGGTGGTCGTTGATGAACTTGCCCACGTCCTCTTCCTTTGGAATGTACATCTTCAGGAGCAGGTCGTATTCGCCGCTGGTCGAATAGAGCTCGGAATGGATCTCGCGCAGCGCGATGTCGCCAGCCACCCGGTAGGCCGTGCCGGGTTTGCATCGGATCTGGACGAAGACGCAGTTCATGAAAGCCTCCTTGCCGAACTGCCCCGACTAGAGCCCATATCGCGCCGCGATTCCAGCCCTTTGAACGCCCTTGCGCGCAGGCCCGGCCAAGGCGAGACTGGCCGCCACGGCACCAGGGGAGGAACCCGATGAACGATCGACCTGAACAGACTTGCGTGTTTCCGGACCTCAAAGGGGGCTCGGTCTTCGTCACCGGCGGCGGCGCCGGGATCGGCGCGGCGCTGACCGAGGGTTTTGTCGCGCAGGGCGCGCGGGTGGCCTTTGTCCAGCGCTCCGACGCCACTGCGCTCTGTGACCGGCTGGAGGCCACATATGGCGCCCGCCCGCTGTTCATCCCCTGCGACATCACCGATGAGCCGGCCCTGCGCGCCGCCATCGCCAGGGCGGCCGAGGCGCACGGCCCGATCACCGTGCTGGTCAACAACGCCGCCGACGACACGCGGCACGACACGCTGACGCTGTCCTCCGAAGGCTGGGACCGCGCCATCGCCGTGAACCTGAAGTCCTACTTCCTGACCACGCAGGCTATCGTGCCGATGATGCAGGCGGCGGGCGGCGGGGCCATCGTGAATTTCAGCTCGATCAGCTACATGCTCGGCATGTCCAACATGACGGCCTACACCACTGCCAACGGCGCGATCACCGCGATGACGCGGGGCCATGCCCGCGAATTCGGCCGCGACAACATCCGCGTCAACGCCATCGCCCCCGGCTGGGTGCTGACCGAACGCCAGCTGCGGCTTTGGGCCAGCCCGGAGGCGCTGGAGGAGTTCTTGCCGAAACAGTGTCTTGGCCGCCACCTTGTCCCCGAGGACATCGCCGCGCCGGTGCTGTTCCTGGCCTCGCGCGCCAGCGCCGGCATGACCGGGCAATGCATGGCCGTCGATGGCGGCGTCGTCACCGTCGCCGCCTGAGGAGCCCCGCATGACACCTGCCACGACCCTCTCCGCCACCCGCTGCATTCTGGGCGAAGGCGCGCTCTGGCACCCCGAGCGCGGCAGCTTCTTCTGGTTCGACATCCTCGGCCACCGGCTCTACGAGCACGACGGCGTGCATCAGCGTGTCTGGCAGTTCGACCGCGCCGTGTCGGCGGCGGGCTGGGTCACGCGTGACCGGCTGCTGATCGCCTCGGCGCGCGACCTGTTCGTGTTCGACCTCACCACCGGGAGCGAGGCACATGTCTGTGACCTCGAGGCCGACATCCCGGCGACCCGCTCCAACGACGGCCGGGCCGACCCGCAGGGCGGTTTCTGGATCGGCACAATGGGGTACAAGCTGGAACAGGACGCCGGCGCCATCTACCGCTGGTACAGGGGCGAGCTGCGCCGCCTCTACGCGCCGATCACCATCCCCAACGCGATCTGCTTTTCACCCAACGGGCAGTTCTCCTATTTCACCGACACGCCGACGCGGATGATCCGGCGCGTGGCGCTGGACGCCCACGGCTGGCCCGAGGGTGAACCGGAGGACTGGCTGGACCTCAACCCCGAGGGGCTGAACCCGGATGGCGCGGTGACGGACGACGCGGGCAACTTCTGGAACGCCCAGTGGAACGCCAGCCGCGTCGCCTGCTACGGGCATGACGGCCGGTTCCTGACCAGCCTTCCGCTGCCCACGCCGCAGATCACCTGCCCGGCCTTCGGCGGGCCGGACCTGAGCCGGCTGATGGTCACCTCCGCCGCCGAAGGCCGCCCGGACGAGGATGGAGCAGCGGGCAACACCTTTGTCTTTGACCTCGACATCAAGGGCAGGGCGGAGCCGCGCGTGGTCATCTGAGCGCGTGGGCCAGGTTCTGCAAAGGGCTTTCGAAAGCCCTTTGGCCCCGGCCCCCGTGTCGCGCCCGGTGTCCGTTCTCAAGCACCTGGTGGCACTGGTTCCGGTGTCAATCCGGGATCCCCGCTTAGATTTGTGCGCCAAAAATGGCTTTCGAAAGCCATTTTGCCCCGCCCGCGACCGGGTTTCGCCGATGCCCCGCCACAGCTGTGCCGGCACCCACCTGCGGCCAAAAATCCTCTGGTCCCGGCGCCGCACTGCGGGCACTCTCTGCCCCATGTCCAGTTCCGTTCATCGCGACCAGATCCGCCCCGGCGAGACATACGCCGACCTGCCGCCCGCCACCGACGCGGGCCTGCGCTTCATCGGCCGGGTCGAGACGCCCTACATCGTCCGCGCGGACTGCCCGCGGCAGGGTGACACGGAGAATGGCCCGGACTGCACGCTGCACCTCGATCCGGTCTACGCGCCCGCGCTCGAGGGGATCGACCCGTTCGAATTTATCGAGGTGCTTTACTGGCTGCACGAGGCGCGGCGTGACATGCTGACCCAGAGCCCCAAGGCCGATGGCCGCACGCGTGGCACGTTCTCGTTGCGCTCGCCGCTGCGGCCCAATCCCATCGGCACCTCCATCGTCCGGCTGGTCGCGCGTGACGGCACCCGGCTGACCGTGCGCGGCCTCGACTGCCTGAACGGCACGCCGCTGCTGGACATCAAGCCTTACCGCTGTTCCTACGCCGTTCAGGCCCGCGCCAAGCCCGGCGTGTCCTCCTGACACCCATCCTTCAGATCGTGGGGGAGGGCGGCGCGCAGAGCCGTGTCAGCGCCTTGGCGGTCGCGGTCCAGCAGGCCCGCAGCCGGTCGAGCTTGCAGCGCAGGGCCACCGCGTCGCCGTCCTGCGTATCGGCGTGGACCTCGCGCAGCAGGTTGGTCAGCCGCATCGCGCCCATCACGCCAGCCGATCCGGCCATGCGGTGCGCTTCGGACGCAAGGGCCGCCAGGCCGTCCTCGCCGTCGCTGATCAAGCCGGGCATCGCGTTCAGGAACTCGTGCATCTCGGCGGCAAAGGTGGTGTGCACCTGTTCGAAACGCGCTGGGGCCAGCTCGCGGCGCATCTCGGCCAGGTGCGCCTCGTCGATCAGCATCGACAGACCCGTGGACGACAGCGGGGCCTGGACGTCCTCGCCGCTCAGGGCCTCGGCCAGCGCGCGTCGGATCGCCTCGGTGTTCAGCGGCTTGATCAGGACGTTCTGCATGCCGGCCTCGTAGAAGGCCTGGACCTCGTGTGGCAGGGCATGGGCCGTGGTCGCCACGATTGGCGTCAAGGCGTTGGGACCGTTGCCGCCCCGCAGCTCCTGCGCCACCCGGAGGCCATCCACGCCGGGCATGGAGATGTCCAGCAGGATCACGTCAAAACGCCGGCTTTCGGCCTTGCGCAGCGCGCTGGTGCCATCGGTGGCCGCCTCGACGCTGTGGCCGTCGCGTTCCAGCAGTTCGCGCGCGACGATCCGGTTGATCTCGTTGTCCTCGACCAGAAGGATGGCCACGGGCGGCGGTCCAGACACCGGCCGGACCTCGGCCACCGGCATGTCGTCGGGCTGGGCCGTCTTCAGCGCCGGCGGCGGCGCCATGGGCAGGCGCAGCCAGAACACGCTGCCGTCGCCCGGCTCGCTCTCGGCGCCCAACTCGCCGCCCAGCGCCGCCGCCAGCCGCTGCGAGATGCCAAGGCCCAGGCCGGTGCCCGAGGTGCTGCGCGCGTAAGAGCTGTCGATGGTGACGAAATCGTCAAAGATCCGGTCCAGATCGGCCTCGGATATCCCGATGCCGGTGTCGGTGATCCGGATCTCGACCTCGTCCGAACCGTCGGCCCGGTCCGCCTCGATGGTGATGCGCCCGTTCCAGGTGAACTTGATCGCGTTCGACACCAGGTTCAGCAGGATCTGCCGCAGGCGGTCCGGGTCGCTGTAGACCTCGTGCAGGCCCGGGTTGGGCGGGGTCAGCTCCAGAGTGTTGCCACGGGCGCTGGCGCGCGGGGCCTGGTTGTCGACGATCTCTTCGAGCAGACTGACAAGGTCGAACCGCACCTTGCGCAGGCTCATCTTGCCCGCATCCAGCCGCGAGATGTCGAGCACGTCGTTCACGTGCCCCAGCAGGACCTTGCCCGAATTGCGCACGATCCGCAGGTAGCGCTGGTGGCGCGGGTCCAGCCGCCCTTCGTCGAACAGCTCCAGCGTGCCCAGCATGCCGTTGAGCGGCGTGCGCATCTCGTGGCTCATCACCGCCAGCAGGTCGGTCTTCTGCTTTTCGCCGGCGATGGCGCGGTCGCGCGCGCGTTTCAGCGCCGCTTCGTTGCGCACCCGGTCCGAGATGTCGCGGATGAAGGCGATGAAGATCTCGCCCGCGGGGCTTTGCGCATTGGCCAGCGAGACATCGACCGGGAACACGCTGCCGTCGCGCCGCCGTGCGTCCAGCCGCACCGCGCCCTTGCCGATCACCCGCGGCGCCCTGTCGGCGTGAAAATGCTTCATGCCGCGCCGGTGCGCCTCGCGGTAATGGTCGGGAATGATCAGGTCGGCCATGTCGGCACCGATCGCCTCGGCCCGGGAATAGCCGAACAGGCGTTCGGCCGCGCCGTTGTACTCGACGATCAGGCCCGCGTCGTCCGAAACGATCACCGCGTCCAGGGCCGTCGACAGGATCGTCTCGATCCGCTCGCGGGTCTCGCGGTTGGCGGTTGCCTCGGCATCGCTCTTGCGCGCCAGCCGGAACAGCGCAAAGGCCAGCACCGCCAGCATGGCGATCAGCGCCACGGTCAACAGCCCGATCCGCACCATGCTTTTTCCCAGGCTGTCGCGCTGTTCAAAGCTGACCTCGGAAAAATGGGTGATCCCGACCAGCACGAAGTCCCGAACGGCGACGCGCAATGCCTCGGATTCGCTGACCAGCAGCGGCAGGCCCGCCAGCAATTCCTCGTCCGGTCCGTCGATCAGCGGCAGCCAGCGGGTTCGGAACCGCACGATCTCGTCGATCCGCTGCTGCAGGTCCCCGACGTTGATCAGGACCTCGAACCGGTGGCTGGCGACAAGCGTCTCGATCCGGCTGTAGAAGATGTCGTAGCGCAGCCGCACCTCGCTCAGCGGGTCAAGCCCGTCGAGCACCCGTATCGCCGCGATCTCGAGCGCCATCAGTTCGACCTCGGCCTGGCCCAGCGTCCATTGCATGTTGTCGGCGGCCGAGGCAGACAGCCGTTCCGTCTGGCGCCGCAGATCCAGGACCAGAACGGCGATGGCGATCAGGATCAGCACGATGGTGACGCCGGCCAGCCAGTTGCGCATGACCACAAAGGCCCAGCCCCATCGGCCGTCTTGCCGCGGGGTTGGGGCGGCGCCAGGTTTGACCGAAAGCCATGCCAAGGGGGTTGGTTCTCCTCCGGGCGACATGATAGGGCGCGCGGTGTCGCGCAACAAGTCGGCCGCCGTATCCGTCTGTTTGCCGCCGCTTATGTAGGGTGACGTGGCGCAATCAAGAGGTTCTTTTCACGTTTCGCCTTGTATTGTCGTGCCACAGGGCCAAAATGCCGGCGGGGAAACGGCCCTGACGGGGCCGGAAACGAGGAATTCTGGATGCGCATTCTGGTGGCCGACGATCATGACCTCGTGCGGGACACGATTGCCGCCTACCTGGATGGCGCAGACGTGGACGAGGTGCGCACCGTCGCCACCTTGCAGGACGCGGTGTCACTGGCCCGCGACAGCGGCAGTTTCGACCTGGTCCTGCTGGACTACAACATGCCCGGGATGAACGGCCTGGACGGCCTGCACCGGATGCGCGCCGCGAACGATGGGCGGCCCGTGGCGATCCTGTCCGGCAGCGCCTCGCCCGAGGTGGCGACCGCCGCGCTCAAGGCCGGGGCGCAGGGTTTCATCCCCAAGACGATGAGCGCGCGTTCGCTGCTGAGCGCCGCGCGCTTCATGGCGGCGGGCGAGGTCTATACCCCCATCGACTTCATGAACACCGCCAACGAAGGTCAGGGCATGCTGACCCGGCGCGAGCAGGAAGTGCTGGCCGGGATCTGCGAGGGCAAGTCCAACAAGGAAATCGCCCGCGACCTCGATCTTCAGGAAGTCACCGTCAAGCTGCACGTCAAGACGCTCTCGCGCAAGCTGGACGCCCGCAACCGGACCCATGCGGCGATGATCGCGCGGGACCGCGGGCTGGTCTGAGAGACTTCGGCGCGTCCCGGACTGCGATCCGGCTTCTCCACCGCCATTCTGTGCAAATCCGATTGCCGGGTCGTCCGCCAGATCGGCAGGGTCCAATGGGATCCGCTGGAGATCAATGCCAATTGCCCCGTCTCGCCAACCGAGTTTTCCTGTCAGTCCCTTGAGTGGCGCGCCGATGTGCGCGGATCACGCAGAGAGGCGCATGATCGGAAAATATCTCACGAAGTGACCCCCGGACTGTTAGCTTGGGTGGATGACCAAGGCAGGACTCATGCGCGCGGTCGTATTCGGTCGCTACGGTGGTCCAGAGCGTTTGTCGCTGGAAAGGGTGCCGGTCCCGGAGCCGGGACCGGGCGACGTCCGGGTGAGGGTTGCCGCCGCCACCGTTGGCCGCACGGACACCGCCACACTGCGGGGACACCCTTTCTTTGCTCGGGCGATGACGGGTCTGCTGCGCCCCAGGATGCGGATACTGGGCATGGATTTCGCCGGGGTCGTGGATGCCATGGGTGCGGGCGTCACGGGATTCGCGCGCGGCGACCGCGTCTTTGGCATGTCACCAGACCGTTTCGGTGCGCATGCCGACTATCTCTGCGTGCCTGACCAAGGCGCCATCGCGCGGATACCCGAGGGCCTGGCGTTTGACCAGGCCGTTGTCGGCGAGGGCGCGTGGTATGCACACGGCACCACAAGGCTGCTGAGCGCGGGACAGCGGTGCCTGGTCTATGGCGCGTCCGGGGCGATCGGGACGGCGGCTGTCCAGCTTGCCAAGGGTCGCGGTGCGCATGTGGTGGCGGTTGTCGGCTCCCGTCACCTCGAGTTGGCGCAGCGCCTCGGGGCGGACCGGGTCGGGAACCACGAGATCGGGGATTTCACCGCGCTCGGCGAGAGGTTCGACCTGGTTTTCGACGCCGTCGGCAAAACGTCATGGTTCGCCTGCCGGCCCCTGCTGGGCGAGGGGGCCGTCTATTCCGCGACCGATCTTGGGCCGGGCTGGTCCAACATCCTGCTGGGCGCCTGGCTCGGACTGACCGGGAGCAAGCGGGTCACGATCCCCTTTCCCGAGGATGCGCCGGGGTTCGTTCGTTTCCTCGCCGGGCTGATGGCCAACGGACAGTTCCAGGGGGTCTTTGACCGCAGCTACCCGCTGGAAGGGATCGTCGAGGCCTTCCGCTACGTGGAGACCGGGCAAAAGACCGGGATCGTGACCGTCCGGTTCGATTGACGCCGGGCGGTCTGCCGCGGGCAAATGTCATCACCCGGGGCAACCCTGTTTCAGGAAAGGGTGCGCACAGGCCGCGCGACGCAGGCCCACCAGCGTGTGGGCCTGCGAAGAACGCGGGGTCAGCCCAGCGCCTCGTTGCAGCGCTTGCAGGTGCCGGGGTGGGCGTGGGTGCCCACGTCCGGCAGGATCTTCCAGCAGCGCTGGCACTTCTCGCCCTCGGCCTTTTCAAAGACCACGCCGACACCCTCGATCTCGGGCATGCGGAAGGCCTCGTTCGGCATCGGGTCGCCGGTCAGCACGATGTCGGAGGTGATGCAGACGTCCTCGAAGGCCACCGCCTTGAGCGCCTTCAGCATCTCCGGGTCGCGCACATGCACCACCGGCGCGGCCTCCAGCGAGGCGCCGATCACCTTGTCGGTGCGCTGCACCTCCAGCGCCGCCGTCACCGCGCGGCGCGCCCGCCGCACCATCTGCCATTTGGCCGACAGCGGCTCGTCCAGCCAGTCCTTGGGCGTGTCGGGGATGTCCTGCAAATGCACCGAAGAGCTGTCGCCCGGGAACCGCTCCAGCCAGACCTCTTCCATGGTGAACACCAGGATCGGCGCCAGCCAGGTGGTCAGCCGGTGGAACAGCAGGTCCATGACCGTCCGCGCGGCGCGGCGGCGCGGCGTGTCGCCGTCGCAATACAGCGCGTCCTTGCGGATGTCGAAGTAGAAGGCCGACAGTTCCACGGTGCAGAAGTTGAACAGCTGCTGGAACACGCCCTGGAAGTCATAGGCGGCATAGCCTTCGCGCACTGCGTGATCCAGTTCGGCCAGCCGGTGCAGGATGTAGCGTTCCAGTTCCGGCATGTCCTGCGGGGTCACGCGCTGATCTTCGGTGAAATGCGCCACCGCGCCCAGCAGGTAGCGCATGGTGTTGCGCAACCGGCGATAGCCGTCGGCGGTGCCTTTCAGGATCTCCGCCCCGATCCGCAGGTCGGCGGTATAGTCCGCCTGCGCCACCCAGAGCCGCAGGATATCGGCGCCATACTGCTTGGTCACGTCCTCGGGCGCCACGGTGTTGCCGAGCGACTTGGACATCTTGTTGCCCTTCTCGTCCAGCGTGAAGCCGTGGGTCAGCACACCGCGATAGGGCGCGCGCCCCATCGTGCCGCAGGCCTGCAACATCGAGGAATGAAACCATCCCCGGTGCTGGTCGGTGCCTTCGAGGTATAGGTCCGCGATGCCGTCGTCCGAGCCGTCCGGCCGGTCGCGCAGGACAAAGGCATGGGTCGAGCCGCTGTCGAACCAAACGTCGAGGATGTCGAACACCTGCTCCCACTCGGTCGGGTCATAGTCGTTGCCCAGGAAGCGTTCCTTGGCGCCGGGCTTGTACCAGGCGTCCGCGCCCTCGGCCTCGAAGGCCTCGTTGATCCGCGCGTTGACCTTTGCGTCCTTCAGCAGGAAGTCGGGGTCGGTCGGCAGCGCGCCCTTTTTCGTGAAGCAGGTGAGCGGCACGCCCCAGGCGCGCTGGCGCGACAGCACCCAGTCCGGGCGCACCTCCATCATCGAACGCAGGCGGTTCTGGCCCGATACCGGCGTGAACTTGACCAACTCGTTGATCGAGGTCAGCGCGCGTTCGCGGATCGTCTGGCCATAGGTGTCCTGGCCGTCGCCGACGGCGCGGTCGATGGCGGCGAACCACTGCGGCGTGTTGCGGTAGATCACCGGCGCTTTGGAGCGCCAGGAATGCGGGTAGCTGTGGGTCATCCGGCCACGCGCCAACAGCCCGCCGGCAGCGACCAGCGCGTCGATCACGGCGGTGTTGGCCTTGCCCTCCTTGCCCTTCTGGTCCAGCACGCGCAGCCCCGCGAACAGCGGCACATGCGGCAGGAACTCGGACTCCTCGCCCACGTTGTGGGTCATCCGGTCCATCCAGTTGCGCTTGGCGAAGGCGTCATAGTCTTCCTGGCCGTGGCTGGGCGCGGTGTGGACAAAGCCGGTGCCCGCCTCGTCGGTGACATGGTCGCCGTCGATCATCGGCACGTCGTAGTCCCAGAAGCCGTTCGCCCTCTCGGCCCCGCGCAGCGGGTGGGCCAGCGTCAGAGCCCCCAGTTCATCGGTCGAGACATCGCGCACGCGCGTCCACTGGCCGTCCGACAGACGCGCCTTGACCAGCACCTCTTCGGCCAGCTTGTCGGCCAGCACGTATTTGTCGCCGACCGTGGCCCAGCATTCGTCCGGCGTGCCCGTCACCTCGTAGAGCCCGTAAGAGATCTCGGGGTTGTAGGCGACCGCCTTGTTCGACGGGATGGTCCAGGGGGTGGTGGTCCAGATGACGACCTTGGCCGATCTCAGTTCCGCTTCCCGCTTTTCGGAGGCTGCTTCTGCCTCTGCTCGCCTCTCGGCATCAAGTTCTTCGTTGCCTGTGCCTTCCAAGTAGTCTCTAGAAAACGCATCAACCACCCGGAACATCACCCAGATCGTGTGCGACTTGTGGTCGTGGTACTCGACCTCGGCCTCGGCCAGGGCGGTCTTTTCCACCGGCGACCACATCACCGGCTTGGACCCCTGGTACAAGGTCCCGGTCATCAGGAACTTCTGGAATTCCTCGGCGATCACGCGTTCGGCGTGGTAGTCCATCGTCAGGTAGGGGTAGGCCCAGTTGCCGGTCACGCCCAGGCGCTTGAACTCCGCGCGCTGGATGTCGATCCAGCCCTCGGCGAACTTGCGGCACTCCTGGCGAAAGTCGACCACGTCGACCTCGTCCTTGTTCTGGCCCTTCTCGCGGTACTGCTGCTCGATCTTCCATTCGATCGGCAGGCCGTGACAGTCCCAACCGGGGATGTACCGGGCGTCCTTGCCCATCATCTGCTGGCTGCGGACGATGAAGTCCTTCAGCACCTTGTTCAGCGCGTGGCCGATGTGCAGGTGGCCGTTGGCGTAGGGCGGGCCGTCGTGCAGGGTAAAGACGGGGCGGCCCTTCTTTTCCCGCAGGCGGTCATAGACGCCGATCTCTTCCCAGCGCGCCAGCCACTCGGGTTCGCGCTTGGGCAGGCCCGCGCGCATCGGGAAATCGGTTTGCGGCAGGGACAGGGTGTCCTTGTAGTCGGGAAGGGTGGTGTCGGTCGTATCGGCGCACATCTCGGGCGTCCTTCAAAAGTCGTCTTGGTCAGGAGGAGGGGGCGGCGCGACGTCTCATACGCCTTGTCCCGGCGGCTCGTATCCTCAGAGCGCCGGGCATGTAATTCGAATGAGGATCACGTGATACGTCATCTTGCGCGCCTTATAGGCCCGCAATCGGGTCAGGTAAAGTATCCCCGGCCTTCGGCGGGAACCCGCGTCGTGCGCGCGGCGGTTCGGCGGCAAATGGCCCGCATCCTGCCGGCGCGCGGGCTGCGCCGGGGGAACCCGCCGACGGGAATCGGCCGAAATGGCAACAGTTTACCGATGCGGGGCGCGCGCAACTGCGGGCTCTTGGCGCCCGGCGCCGCGGCCCCACGTGTCAGGTCAGGCGCCCCGATGAAACGGGCGCGACAGCAGGAAAGGAAACGACCATGGCCTATGAAACCCAGGACTCGACAAGACGGCACGGCACCGACAATGGCACCGCGCGCCGGACCGATATCCGCATCGAAACGACCCGGGGCACGGGCGCCGCGGCGGTCGGCGCCGCGGTGGCGCTGGTGCTTGCCGTGGCGGTCATTGCGCTGATCGCGATCGGCCCCTCGTTCACCACCGACCGGGTGGCAGACCCGGCCACCGGGCCGGAGGTGACGATCGAGGCTCCGGCTCCGGCCGCGCCCACCGTCGATGACGCGCCGGCGCCCTCCGAAACGGCCGATCCGGCCGCAAACGACGCGGCCACGCCGGCGGACTGAGCCCGGCCCGCAGGCCCGGACAGGCCGCGCCCCCGTCCGGGCCTGCGTCAGTGCGTCCCTTGCGCCATCGAAGCTGTCTTGGTTTCCCTGTCCGCGGGAGACGAGAGGGCGAAGCGATGGAGATTGCGGTAGCCGGGGCCGGCATGGGCGGCCTGGCGGTGGCCACGGCATTGTGCCAGGCGGGGCAACGGGTGGTGGTCTATGACCAGTTCGACCGCCCCGCGCCCGTGGGTTCCGGCCTCGTCGTGCAGCCGGTGGGTTTGCAGGTTCTGGACCGGATCGGCGCGCTGGACGCGGCGATGAAGCTGGGCAACCGCATCCACCGCATGCTGGGCCACGAGGCAGAGAGCGGCCGCCCGGTGCTGGACGTCGCCTACGACGCGCCCGGCGATCCGCGCTTTGGTCTGGCCATCCACCGCGCCGCGCTGTTCCAGGTGCTCTATGATGCCGCGCAGGCCGCCGGCGTGCGCATCGTCCCCGGACACCGGGTGGTGGGGCGGGACGGCGCGCATCTGGTGTTTGAGTCGGGCCGCGAGGGCCCCTTTCGCCTGATCATCGACGCCACGGGCACCGGCTCGCCGCTGTCGCCGATGCGGGCGCGGCCGCTGGGCTACGGCGCGCTCTGGTCCACCGTTGACTGGCCCGACGACACCCGCCTGCCGCGCAACGAGCTGCGCCAGGCCTACCGCCGCGCCGACCGCATGCTGGGCGTGCTGCCGGTCGGGCGGCTGCCCGGGCAGCGCGGGTTCAAGGCGGCGGTCTTCTGGTCGCTGCCGTCCGATGGCCACGCCGCCTGGCTGGATCGCGGGCTGGACGCCTGGCGCGCCGAGGCCGAGGCGCATTGGCCCGAATTCGCGCCCTTCACCGCGCAGATCACGCGGCCCGAGCAGATGACCATGGCGCGCTATGCCCATGGCACCCTGCGCCGGCCCTGGGGCGACGGCATCGTCTACATCGGCGATTCGGCGCACCGTGCCAGCCCGCAGCTGGGGCAGGGGGCCAACATGGCGCTGCTGGACGCCTGGGCCTTTGCCACGGCCTACGAGCGGGCGCAGGGCGACGCCCAGGTGGCGGCCCAGTGGTATGGCCAGGCGCGGCGCTGGCACGTGCGCGGCTACCAGCTGATGAGTCGCCTTTTCAGGCCTCAATACCAGTCCGACAGCCGCGTCCTGCCGTTGCTGCGCGACCGCGTGCTGTACCCGGTTTCCACCGTCGGGCCGCTACCGCGCATCCTGACCCGGCTGGTCTGCGGCGACCTGTTGCCGCCGCTGGGCTCGCTGCCGTTCTGACGCCCTGCGCAGACAGACCGCCGCCCCGTCCGGGTCACTCCGGCGGGGCCGCGCCTCCGGCGTGGCGCGCGGCGCGCACCTGGATCCAGCGGTTGAGCCAGGCCAGCCCGGCCAGCGACAGCCCCAGCAGCAGGAAGGAGAACACCCGCACCAACCCGGCCAGCCCCGAGATGTCGATCAGGAACACCTTGGCCACCGCCACCCCGATCACCAGCACCCCGGCCCGGCGCAGCCCGTTCGACCGCCGTGCGAGCGCCTGATAGAACAGACCCGCCCCCGCCAGCAGCAAGGCCACGGTATAGCTGTAAAGTTCGGGCTGCGAGATGCCATAGTCGGCCTGCATCGCCGCGCCGCCCTGCCAGGCGTGGCGGATCACCATCCCCAGCCAGAACAGCGCCAGCGCGCCGCCAGCGCCGCCAAGGGCGATCCGCAGCCCGCGCCGCAGATGCGCCAGGCGCCAGGCCCCCAGCATCAGCACGACGCCCGGCATCAGGTAGGCCGGGGCCAGCGTGTTGAGCAGCACGGGCCCGTGCACGGTCTGCGCCTCCAGCAGCGGGTTGCCAAAGCTCAGCGACAGCCCGACCATGCCCAGGCCGATCAGCCCGAACAGCACCGCCAGCGCGGCGCGCAGCCAGTACAGCGTCCCGCCCAGCCGGATCCGTTCCAGCTGCGCCAGCATGGTGCCCAGCCAGATGGTCGCGTAGAGGCCCAGCGCCCAGTGCGCCTCGTCGTCGGCGGAGCCGACCAGCGCCTCGATCGCGTGGAACAGGGTCAGGCTGACGGTCATGCCGCCGACCGACCAGGCCGCGCTTTCCAGGAACACGCGGGCACGGGGCCGGGGCCGCGCCGCGCTCAGCCACAGCGCCAGCAGCAGCGCCGCCAGCGTGCCGCCGTAGGCCGCCAGCATCTCCAGCACCGGCGCGTCGGTCGCCCAGTCCAGCCCGGGATCGACCACCAGCCGGTAGCCCAGCGCCACGATCCCCGCGGCGACAAAGCCCGTCATCGCCGGCAGGTCAAAGCGCCGGTCCAGCGCCGAGGCCGCCACCACCACCGCCGCCAGCGCCAGCGTCAACGCCGCATCGGTCAGCAGCACCGTCATCGCAAAGGCGAGACAGGCCAGCGCCGAGACGGTGGCCAGCGCCGGGCGCAGCCGGTCCGTGCCGTCCGCGCGGGCAAAGCGCGCCGCCAGGCCTACCATCAGCGCCGCCAGCGCCAGGGCGTGCAGCGCCCAGGGCCAGGCGCCCAGGACATCGCTTGCGCCCCAGGCGAATTCCAGCAGCAGGCCCATGACCGGGGCGATCAGCGCCGCGACGGCCGCCCAGGCCACGGCAAAGCGGCCCGGTTGCAGGCTGCGCCAGGCTGCGGCCAGGCCCGGGATTACCGCAGCCAGCAGGATCAGGGTAAAGTCCAGCGGCATCCGCTGTTCGGTCAGCCCTTCCTGCGCTGTCAGCCGCTCCGCCAGCGGGACCAGCCCCTGCACGTTCAACTCCGGCGCGGCGACCAGTGCCAGCAGGGTCAGCAGCGGCAGCGCCGCCAAATCCTGCAAGGCGGGCGCCCCGCGTGACCACAGGATCAACAGCACCGCCAGGCCCGCGTCCAGCCCCAGCGCCAGCCGCCAGGTCAGCGGCGACATCTGCGCCGCCCAACCCAGCGCAAGGCAGGCCGCGAGCAGCGTCCCCGCCGCCAGGATCACCGGAAAGATCGGCCGCCCCACGTCCTGCGTCCCGGCAACGGCTTCGGTCACGCAGGGGCCGTCCTGGTCGGGAAACAGCGCCCGCGCGGGGATCAGCACCACCATCAGCACCAGCGCCACGGCATAGAGGGCAAAGGCGGCGGTCAGCGTCTCGTTGCCCGGCTCCACCAGCCGCAGCAGGACACCGGTCAGGCCACCGCCGACCACCGACAGCACGCTGACCCAGGCCCAGCGCCGCAGCGTGTCGATGCCCAGCCCCAGCCCGGTCAGCACGGCGAAGTACACCAGCAGCCACTGCGGCTGATCGCTTTCACCGCCCACGAGGAAGGGTGCTGCCATGCCGCCGACGATGCCGATGGCCGCCAGCAGCGGACCATGCCGCCAGCCCAGCCACAGCGCAAAGAGCGCGATGCCAAACAGCGCGGCCAGCGCCGGGCCGGGGGCAACGAGGTCATAGAGCAGCCGCGCGGCCAATACTCCGCCCATCAGCGACACGAGGCCCGCGCCGGACAGCACCGAGGGCAGGTAGGCCGTGGCGCTCTCCACGTCATCGCCATAGCGCCGGCGGATCCATTCGCCCCCGCCGATCAGCGCACCGCCGAACAGCAGCGCGGCGATGACCCGGGCGCGCGGCGTCAGCAGCCCCGTCTCGATGCCGTATTGCACGAGAAAGATGCCCGACAGCGCCAGCGAGACGGCGGCGACGGCGTAGAACCAGTTGTCCCGCAGCCAGCCCGCCAGCCGGTCAACTGCGCTGGGGCCGCTGGGCGCGGGCGGCGGGGTGGGCGCTGCTGCGCGGGCCGCCACCGCGTCCGGCCAGGCCGGTGGCGCGGCGGGCGCGGCCGTCTCGACCTCGGGCACGGCGGGCGCGCTCTCCGGCATGGGGGCCGGCGCGGTTTGCGGCCGGGTGTCGGGCGCGGGGCGCGGTCTGGCCTCCCGTTGCAGCGCATCCGTGATGACGCGCAACTCGCGAACCTCCCGGCTCAGACGGGCGTGGCCGATGATCAGGATGATCACGGCAACCGGAATGGCCAGGACCGCAAGGCCCAGCAAGACAATCAGCGCTTCCATGAATGTGCGGACTCCGAACGCGTTTTTTGCACTCTACGCGGGCGCGTGGCGAAAACACAGGTGGGGTTTTACCCACTTCGCACATGCGCGGCGCGTCACTCGG
The DNA here is from genome assembly GCF_900184945.1 of Antarctobacter aquimaris. Classification (GTDB taxonomy): domain Bacteria; phylum Pseudomonadota; class Alphaproteobacteria; order Rhodobacterales; family Rhodobacteraceae; genus Maliponia; species Maliponia aquimaris. The sequence continues at coordinate 38,711 of NZ_FXYF01000015.1, forward strand.
GCCGGACCGCGACCCCGCAAGATGTAGGCCGGGTCAGCCCTTGTCCTGCATGATCAGACCGCTCAGGCTGGTCCGGATGATCGCCCGGACCGAGGGGCGGCGTCCCTTGCCAAAGGGCAGCGGTCGGCAGACCTCCATCGCGGCGACGCCCACCCGCGCGGTCAGGGCGCCGTTCACCATGCCCTCGCCGAACCGGCGCGACAGCTTGCCCAGCAGGCCGCCGCCCAGGATCGGCTCCAGCATGTCATCGCCGATGGCCACCGCCCCGGTGGCGACCAGATGGGACATCACCACCCGCGTCAGCCGCCAGCTGCCCAGCGTGCCGGACCGCCCGCCGTAGATCTCGGCGATGCGGCGGATCATCCGCAGGTTCGCGGTCAGGGCGGCCGCCACGTCCGCCAGCGCCAGCGGCACCAGCGCGGTCACCGTCGCCACCTGCCGCGCCGCCGCCTCCACCTCGCGCCGCGCGGCGGCGTCGAGCGGGGCCAGAAGCTCGGTCTCGGCATGGGTCAGCAGTCCCGCCGCGTCAAAGATATCGCCCTTGCGCTCTTCCAGCCGCTCGCGCCCCCAGCGGGTGTCCTCGCGCCCCTTGTAGAGCTTTACCAGGTCATCGGTCAGCTTGCGCGCGGCGCCGAGATCCTCGTCGGCCAGCGCGGTCGCGGCGGCATGGTGCAGCGCATCGATCCGCGTCAGGCGCGAAAAGACGGCCAACTCCTTTATTGCGATCAGTATGCAGACCAGCACGAACAGCGCAAAGAGCGCAGCCACCGCCCAGCCCAGCACCGGCGAACTGGCGATCAACCCGGTGACGAAGTTCCAGGCCGCGATCGACGCCAGCGTGCCCACCAGCGCCAGCAGCAGCCGCCAGAACCAGCGCGCCAGCGGCGATCCGGGACGCGCGGCCAGCACCGCGGCGGTTGTCATCGCCGCGCCCTGCGGCGGCGGCAGGTGCGGTTCGGGCACCGGCGGCGCGGTGGCCGGGCTGGGCGCCTCGGTGCCGTCGTCCTGCAATTCGATCAGGACGGGACCCTTCGGGGGGGTGCTCATGTCTGGGACTCCTGGAAGGATGCGGCGTGGGTGTGCGCGGCCGAGGCGGCCACGCCGGGCCGCTGCCAGCGATAGTGGATGTCGGGCAGGCCTTCCTCGTTGTCGCCGCGGGTGCGGTCGACCTCGACAAAGCCGTGGCGCAGGTAGAACCGCTGCGCGCCAAGGTTCCTCTCGAAGGTCCAGAGGTCCAGCCTTGGGCACCGGGCCTGGGCATCGCGCAGCAGCGCCGCCCCCAGGCCGCGCCGCTGGAACCGGCTGGCAACGAACAGCGCATGGATGAAGTCGCCCTCGCGGGCGATGAAACCGCGGGTTTCCTCGTCGCAGTCCGCCACCGTGACCCAGCCCCGGTCGATCAGCAGGCCGGCATGGGCGATGTCCTCGGCGCCGGAATGCAGGCGCGGTTTCCAGGCGCGGGCGGTGACGGCCTCGGTGATCATCGCGCCCAGCTTGCCGGCGTCGGCGGGATCGGCCCTGCGCAGGGCTATGACCGGCGCGCTCACAGCCGGTCCCCGATCAGGAACTGCGCGGCGCGGTCCAGCCGGATGTGCGGCGGCCCTTCGCCCGGTTTCAGGGTCAGCTGCGCGGGGGCAAAGTTCATCACGCCGTAATCCTGGTCCAGCCAGCTTTCCTGCCCCGCTCGGGCCGGTCCCAGCAGGTGCGCGGGGTCTTCGGGCAGTTCGCCGGGGTAGAAGGCCGCCTGCTTGCCGCTGTCCAGCAGGGTGCCGCGCACGCAGGGCAGGTCCTGCCCGCCATGTTGCAGGGTCTGTTCCGTGGTGGCGCGCAGCGCGGCGATGGACATCGCCTGGGTCTGTGCCCCGGCAAAGCGCGCGCGTTCGCGCGCGTCACGCGTCAGCGCCTCCATGATGGCGGTCAGTCTGCCGTGCTGGAGGTGGTGCAGGTGGTCGGCCTTGGTGGCGGCAAAGAGGATCTTTTCCACCCGCTTGCCCAGGAAAAGGCTGGTCAGGAAGGCATTGGCGCCCGGCCGGAAGGCGGCGAGGATGTCGGCCAGCGTCTGGCGCAGGTCCTCCACGGCGCGTGGCCCGGCATGGATCGCGCCCAGCGCATCGACCAGCACGATCTGCCGGTCGATACGGCTGAAATGGTCGCGAAAGAAGGGTTTGACCACGCGCGCCTTGTAGCTGTCAAAGCGTCGCTCGAACTCGCGCCACAGCGCGCGCCGACCAGCGCCGGGGTTCGGTGGCAATGGGGCAAAGGTCAGCACGGGTGAGCCTTCAAGCTCGCCCGGCAGCAGGAACCGGCCCGGCGAGCAGTCCGAAAAGCCCGCCTTGCGCGCGGCGTGCAGCGATGCGGTGTAGGCCTGCGCCAGCGCGCGCGCGCGGGTTTCGTCGAGATCCTGGCCGCTGTCCTCGGCCTGCAACTGTGCCAGCAGGTCCGCACCGCCGGGACGCAGCGGCAGGCGGGTCAGCATGTCCTTGGACCAGTCGGCATAGGATTTATCCAGCAGCGAGAGGTCCAGCAGCCATTCGCCCGGGTAGTCGACGATGTCGAGGTGCAGCGTGCGTGGCCCTTGCAGGCCCGCCAGCAGCCCGGCCGGGCGGATGCGCAGCGACAGGCGCAGCTCGGACACGGCGCGGGTGCTGTCGGGCCAGTGCGGCACGCGCGCGGTGAGCGCGGCGAGATGGGTTTCGTAGTCGAAACGCGGCAGCGTGTCGTCGGGCTGCGGTTGCAGGAAGGCCGACAGGATGCGGCCTTCGCCCTGCGCGACCAGCTGGGGCATGCGGTCCCGGTCCATCAGGTTGGCCACCAGCGAGGTGATGAACACCGTCTTGCCGGCGCGCGACAGCCCGGTGACGCCAAGACGCAGGGTCGGCTCGAAGAAGGTTTCCGACAGCGTGCCGGTGACGTTTTCAACGCTGCGGGCGAGCGTGTCGGCGATCGTGCCAATGACCATGCGGCTGGGGCCTTGTCCTGCGGTTCGGGGCTAACCTAGTCATTGCGGCGGCGGGGGGCCAGTGTCGGGCAGGGGGGAATCTGGCCGATGTTGCGCCCCGCGCGCGGCGCGCGACGGGATTGAACTGGCGCCGACACGCGGATAGGACGCGGCGCATGCCCAGGTACGCGCTCTTGGTGGAATACGACGGACGGCCCTTTGCGGGCTGGCAGCGGCAGGCCGACCTGCCGTCGGTGCAGGGCGCCATCGAGGACGCCCTGGCGCGGCTGGAGCCGCGCGCGCACACCATCGCCGCCGCCGGGCGCACCGATACCGGGGTTCATGCGCGCGGGCAGGTGGCGCATTGCGACATGGCCAAGGACTGGGCGCCGTTCCGCCTGTCGGAGGCGCTGAACCACCATCTGAAGCCCTTGCCGGTGGCGATCCGCGCCGTGGCTCGGGTGGCTGACGACTGGCACGCGCGCTTTTCGGCGGTCGAACGGCGCTACCTGTTCCGCCTGCTGATGCGGCGCGCGCCGGCGACGCTGGAGGCCGGGCAGGTCTGGCGGGTCAATCACGCGCTGGACGTCGATGCGATGCGCGCCGGGGCGGCGAACCTGGTCGGCCTGCATGATTTCACGACGTTCCGCGCGTCCCTGTGCCAGGCGAAATCGCCGGTCAAGACGCTGGACGAGATCCGCATCGAGGCGGTCGAGGGGCTGGCCGGGCCGGAGGTGCAGTTCCACCTGCGCGCGCGGTCCTTCCTGCACAATCAGGTGCGCTCCATCGTCGGCACGCTGGAGCGGGTAGGCGCGGGGGCCTGGGCGCCGGAGGACGTCAAGCACGCGCTCGACGCGCGCGACCGCGCGGCCTGCGGGCCGGTCTGTCCGCCGGACGGGCTGAGCCTGATGGGGGTGGGCTATCCCGAGGATCCCTTCGCCTGAACGCGGGGGGATCTGCTTCAAGGCTCACCAGAAAACAGGCCCTCCGGCGGGTGATGCTCAGGCCATGGCGCGGCGGAACAGGACGGGGAACCAGTCCTCGCGCAGGCGCTGGCCCTGCTGCATGTCGTGCCCGGGAAAGGGCGGCGAGGTGCGGCCGGGCCGGGTGGTGTAGCGTGCATCGTCGCCCACCAGCCGCAGCGAAAAGGCGCGGCGGCGCGAGGGGCTGTCGTTGCCGCGTGCCCCGTGCAGCACGTCGAAGTTGAAGGCCACCGCGTCACTTGGGGCCATCGCCCATTCGCGGATCTGCATACCCTCGGCGTCCGGGTCCGGCACCGGCATGTAGGCCTCGGCGTCGGGGTAGAAATTCTCCTCGGACAGCCAGCGGGTCGGCAGCACGGGTTTCTCCCAGCGGTGGGATCCGGCCACGCAGCGCAGGGTCGCCGTTGTCACCGGGTCGAGCGGGCTCCAGAAGCTGACGCTCTGCCCGCCCGAGACGAAGTAATAGGGGCCGTCCTGGTGCCAGGGGGTCGGTTTTGAGGTGCCCGGCTCCTTGACCAGCACGTGGTCGTGGAACAGCTGCGCGGTCTGCGAACGCATCAGGTCGGCGGCCACCTCGGCCACGGCGGAACTGCGGATCACCTCTTCGAACTCGAGGATGCGCTGCCAGTTGCAGTAGTCGTCGAAGAAGCGCCCGCTCTCGCCGGCCTTGAGGTTCTCGGCGGCGTAGGGGCCGGGCTCGGCCATGTTGCGGGCGATCCCGGCGCGCAGTGTTTCGACATGGTCGGCCCAGAGGCCACGGACCACGACAACGCCGTCGCGCTGGAAGGTGTCGATGTCGTCAGCGGTCACAAGGGGATGTGTCATGGCGGGCTCCTGTCTGGGCGGCAAGGAACCATGCGACCGGGCCGCGTGCAAGGGGGCGCTGCCCGGACCGGGTATGGCGGTCGCCTTCGAGGCGCTGGTTCTCGTGGGCCCGGAACTTTGGCGCAGATGGACAGAGGCGCTGTTATGTTCTGGGTCATGCGGCAACACGTCGGATCACTCGGCGCGCAAGAGTGTTATTCCCGACCGTACGGCGAGTCGCCTTGCGGAACGAGGGCCCGGGCGCTCGGGCCCGTCTCAGTCGTTGTCGATGTTGCCCGCCCCGGCCCCGGCGCGCGAGGCGGCGGTTGCGGGCACGTAGGTGGCGGCGGCCAGCCGGGTCAGGCGGTCGATCAGGCCGGTGGGCGCGGGGATGCGCGGCGGCAGGGCCAATCGCGCCCGGACCGTGGTATCGCCGCTCAGGGTGATCTGAGGCAGGCCATCGCCGCTGCGCGTCACCTGGCAGTCGGTCAGGCGGACCTGGAGCAGGCGGGCATAGGCGGGGGCCAGCGCCTCGTCCCCGGGTTGCAGCGTCAGCGTGATCGTCGGCCCGGCCAGCGTCAGGCCGCGCAGGATGTCGTCCATCAGCAGCGGCAGGCGCAGGATCGGGCTGTCCGACGCTGTCCGCAGCGCCTCGATCAGCGCCTCGGCCGCGCCGCCGGTGCCCAGGTGCACGGCGGCGGCGCGGCCAAAGATCTCTGCCTGCGCGGGGGGGAAACCGGCGCCGCGGGCGGCTTTTTGCGAAAGACCGGCGATCTCGTTCGCGGAGTAGGTCATGCGGTGAGACCCGCGAGCCACCAGTCATCGGCCCGCGATGTGCCCAGGTCTTCGGGAAGCGGGGCGCCCTGCGCCAGGGTAATGCGCGTCCAGCGGTCGGATTTCGGATCGAACTTGGTGGCGCCGAAAAAGGCCAGCTTGCAGCGCAGCATGTCGATCGGCAGGCAGCTGTCGGCGATCAGGTTGTCGCGGATCTCGGCATAGGGGTGCCGGGCGACCGTCGCCACCCGCATCAGCGCCAGCTCGTGCTCGGGGCAGGCCGAGCGGAAGGCGCGCAGGTCCGTCACCCCGTCCAGCGCGGCGTGCAGGGCCTGCACGCGGCGGGCGATGTCCAGCGGGCTTTCGCGGTCCGCGCCCGGTTCGGCAAAGCGGTCGCCGAGGCGGGGTTCGAGCTTTTCCTCGGACACGTACCAGAAGCGGCGCTGCTGGTCGGGATCGTCGAAATCGACGCCCAGTGCCCAGCCGAAATGCACCGAGATGGCGTCGCGCAGCGCTGCGACATTGGCAAAGGGTTGCGGGTGCGGCCCTTCGGGCGCGATCATCCGGGCGGCCAGGTCATCGGTCAGCTGCGGAAACGCCTCCAGCAGCAGGGCGACGGTCAGTTCCTGTGCGTCCAGCGACAGCGGCGCGCTGGCCGCGATGACCGCGTCGAGCGGGCGGTCGCCGCCCGCAGTTTCCAACGCGGCCTGCACGCTGGGCCATTCCGCGCGCAACGTGTCGATCCGGGCCTGGTGCGGGGCCGAGGGCACCCGCCATTCGGCCAGGTGATTGGCCGCGCGTTGCGCGAGGGCGCGCAGGCGGTCGCGGTCATCGACGGTGATCGCGGACAGGCCCCTGACCCGCGCCAGCGCGGTTTCGCGCGCTTCGATCCAGTTGTTCAACAGCACCGGGTGCGACACCAGGAAGGGCGCCATGCCAAGCCCGGTGGAATTGCCGATCCCCAGGTGCCGCTTGAGATGTGGCGCGATCGCCCGGCCGCCCAGGTGTTCGGCCAGGTCGTGGGTAAAGCTGCGGATCATCCAGACGGTCAGCATTTCCGCGGCAAAGGGGCCCTCGATGCCGGGGCGGTCCTCGATCAACCCGCGGTCGGCGATGCCGAACTTGCCGTTGCCGTAGACTGCCGTGGTGCGCATCAGGTAACCGACGTCGTTGATCAGCGTGGCATCGGGCTGCTGGCCCGCGCGCAGCCGGTCGACCACGTGGGCAAAGAGGCGCACGGACTTGTTGGCGCGCGACAGCACCAGGTCCCGCTCGGTAAAGCGGCCGGCCTCCTGTTTCGGCGCCTCGCGGGCGATGCGGGCGATTTCCTCGGCGTCGGGCACGCCGTCGTAGAGGACATAGGCGGTGTCCCAGGCGGTGGCGATCACCCGGTCGGTGCGTTGATCGTCGGGCAGGTGGCGCGACACCGCCACAAGGCTGTAGGTGTGGCCGCCCAACGCGATGGAATAGACCGCCTCGCCGTGGCCTTCGGCGTCGATCTGCCAGTGAGGGCGCGACAGGCGCGCGCCCTCGGCCCCCATGCGGCGCGTGAGCACCCTCAGAAAGCTGAGACGGGTCGGAAAGGCCGCGCCCATGCGGGCAAGACGCATGACCTGGGAGGGGCGACGCAGGTCGGCATGGGGGGCAAGATCGTTCATGGCGCGGAGTGTGCCACCGGACGTCGGCTCGTGAAAGGGGGCGCGGCGGGCCTGCGGCGTTTTTCCGGCGGTGGGCGGGATATCCGGACTTGGCCGTGCGGGCCGTCCGGGTTTCATGGCCACATGACGGAAACGATCTATTTCTACGCGCAGACCGACGCCTATGCCGCGTTCTCCGATTTCGCCCCTTTCGGGGTCGAGATGGGGGGCCTTTGGTGGCGCACGGTCGAGCATTATTTCCAGGCGATGAAGTTCCACGACGCGGCCCACCGCGAGAGGATCCGTCAGTGCGCGAAACCCAAACAGGCCAAGGCGCTGGGCATGACGCGGGCTGTCCCGTTGCGGCCGGACTGGGAAGAGGCCAAGGATACGGTGATGCTGGACGCGGTGCGGGTCAAGTTCGCCACCTATCCCAAGCCGCGCGCGCTGCTGCTGTCGACGGGCGAGGCGTGGATCGTCGAGAATGCGCCGATGGACGCCTACTGGGGCTGCGGCCCGGACGAGACGGGGCTGAACAGCCTTGGGGCGATCCTGATGCAGGTGCGTGCGGAGTTGCGCGGCTGAACGCGGCGTGAAACTCTGGCCCCGGCAGGCGAGGGAGCGGACATGGGTCTGGGTATCGACGAGAGGGTTCTGTCAGAGGCGGTCGCGCTGCGGCACGCCCTGCACCGCGCGCCCGAGCTTTCGGGGCAGGAACAGGAGACGGCGGCGCGCCTGGCCGAGCTGATGCGCGGGCTGGGCGCGCGGGTGGTCACCGGTCTGGGCGGAACCGGCGTCGCGGCGAGCTTTGGGTCGGGCGCCCGGGGTGTCCTGATCCGCTGCGAGCTGGATGCGCTGCCGATTGTTGAGACTGGAACGCCTGACTGGCGGTCCGGGCGACCGGGGGTGGCGCATCTGTGCGGGCATGACGGCCACATGGCGATCCTCCATGCCGTCGCACGCGGGCTGGCGGGGCGCGATCCGGGGTGCCGGATCATCCTGCTGTTCCAGCCGGCCGAGGAGACCGGCGCGGGGGCGCGGGCGGTGCTGGAGGACCCACGCTTTGCCGATCTCGGGGCCGACATGGCGGTGTCGCTGCACAACCTGCCGGGGCTGCCGCTGGGCGCGGTGGCGCTGCGCGACGGCCCGGTGAACTGCGCTTCGCGCGGGCTGCGCGTGCGGCTGACGGGGCGGACCGCGCACGCGTCCGAGCCGGAAAAGGGGCAGTCGCCGGGCATGGCGCTGTCCAGGCTGATCCCGGCGCTGGGCGCGCTGGGCCGGGACCTGCCCACCGCCGACCCCGGCTTTCGCCTCGCCACCGTCACCCATGCGCGGCTGGGGGTGCCCACCTTCGGCGTCGCGCCGGGTGAGGCCGAGGTCCTTGTCACCCTGCGCACGCTTCTGGACGGTCAGATGGCCGCGCTGGAGGCCGAGGCGCGCACGCTGGTGGCCGGGGCGACCGAAGGCCTTGGCTGCGAAATCACGGTGCACGAGGCCTTTGGCCATTGCGTGAACGCGCCGGAGGCGGTGGCGCTGCTCCGGGCGGCCTGCACCGGGCTGGAGATGACGGATCAGGGACTGCCGATGCGCGCCTCCGAGGATTTCGGGCTGTTCGGGCACGGGATGCCAGCGGCGATGCTGTTCCTGGGCGCCGGGGAGACATGCCCGCCGCTGCACGCGCCGGACTACGATTTTCCCGACGCGCTGATCGGCATCGGGGCGGGGATCTTCCTGCGCGCGGTCGAGGTCTTTTCCGGACAGGCTGCATCCGGGGCTTAGCACGCACTTGTTCACTGTGCTGGGGGCGCTGCCCCCGTCGACTTGCGGTCGACTCCCCCGAGGTATTTGGAAAACCAAAGACGCGGAATGCGCGCTTCGCCTTCTTTGGTTTGCAAAATACCTCGGGGGTGAATGCGCGTGACACGCGCAGAGGGGGCAGAGCCCCCTGCCGCCATCCGGCGACAAGCGGCGCGCGGGTCAGAAGGCCGTGATCACCGTCGCGCCCTGCATCTCGAACTGGTCCATGGCCATCAGCGCCGGCACCGCCGTCGCAAGGTCGATCCGCGCGCCGACCAGCTGTGCGGGCGCCAGCGCGCCGCTGTCGATCATCGCCAGCATCGCGCCGTAGCGGTGCGCCTGCATGCCGTGGCTGCCGAGGATCTCCAGTTCCCAGCCGATCACCCGGTCCATCGGCAGCGGCGGGCGGCTCTGCTCGGCCAGCAGCAGGCCGATCTGCACATGCCGCCCGCGCTTGCGCAGCGACAGGATCGAGTTGGCGCAGGTCTCGGGGTGGCCCAGCGCGTCGATCGACAGGTGCGCGCCGCCGCGTGTCAGATCGCGCACCGCCTCGGGCACCTTGCCCGCGCGCGCATCGACCACGGCCGCCGCCCCCATGCGGCGCGCCAGCTCCAGCTTGGCCGCGTCGATGTCCACGGCGATCACCTGCGCCCCCATTGCCCGCGCGATCATGATCGCCGAAAGGCCGACGCCGCCGCAGCCATGCACCGCCACCCATTCACCGCCCCTGACCCGCCCCTGGTCCACCACGGCGCGAAAGCTGGTGGCAAAGCGGCAGCCCAGGCTGGCGGCGGTGTCGAACCCCATGCCTTCGGGCAGGGCGATCAGGTTCATGTCGGCCTGCGGCAGGGCGACGTATTCGGCAAAGCTGCCCCAGTGGGTGAAGCCGGGCTGGAACTGGAAATCGCAGACCTGCTGGTGCCCGGCGTGGCATTCCGGGCAGCTCCCGCAGGCGCAGATGAAGGGTGCGGTGACGCGGTCGCCCTCCTTCCAGCGGATGACACCGGCGCCCACCGCCGCGACGGTCCCGGCGAATTCATGCCCCGGCACATGCGGCAGCTTGATGTCGGGATCGTGCCCCATCCAGCCATGCCAGTCGCTGCGGCAGAGGCCCGTCGCCTCGACCTTGAGCACCACGCCGCCGGGGGCGGGTGCGGGATCGGGCAGGGTGGTGATCTGCGGCGTGACCTTGAAGGCCTCGTAGAGCATGGCTTTCATCGGGGGTCCTGTCAGGCGGGGCCAAAGCCCTGTTCGTAAAAGCGCAGCCAGTTGCCGCCCAGCAGCCCGTCCGCCTCTTCGCGGGAAAAGCCGATTTCGCGCAGCCCGTCGCGGATGTTGTCCCAGTCGCGGTTGTCGCGAAACCAGTCCGGCATCGGCGGGAAGCCGGGGGCGGAGGCCGAGCCTTCGCCATAGTCCACGTCCTTGGTCCAGCGACCGCTGCGCATCCACTCGACCACGGAGTCCGGCTGGTCCTGGCAGAGGTCGGTGCCGATGCCGAGGTTCTCGGCGCCGTAGCGGTCCGCCGCCTCGGCCACCATCTCGCAAAAGCCGCTGAGCGTGCAGTTGGTTCCCCCGGCAAGGTGATGCGGATAGAGCGAGAACCCCAGCATCCCGCCGGAGTTGGTCAGCGCGCGCAGCACCTCGTCGGACTTGTTGCGCAGCGCCGGGTGCCACCAGTCCGGGTTGGCATGGGTGATGGCGATGGGGCGGGTCGAATGGTCGATCGCCTCAAGGGTCGAGCGTTCGGCCGAATGGCTCATGTCGATGACGAGGCCCACGCGGTTCATCTCGGACACCACGGCGCGGCCCATGCGGGTCAGGCCGGTGTCCTCTTCCTCGTAACAGCCGGTCGCCAGCAGCGACTGGTTGTTGTAGGTGAGCTGCATGAAACGCACGCCCAGCTGGTGGCAGATCTCCACCAGCCCGATGTCGTCCTCGATGGGCGAGGGGTTCTGGAAACCGAAGAAGACGGCGGTGCGTTGGCTGGACTGCGCCTCGCGGACGTGGCGCGCCTCGGTGCCGCGCATCAGCAGGTCGGGAAAGCGTTCGAACCAGCGGTTCCAGCGTTCGAGGTTCAGCACCATCTCGCGAAAGCTTTCGTGGTAGGCGATGGTGACATGGATCGCGTCCACGCCTCCCGCCCGCAGCTGGCGAAAGATCTTTTCCGAGAAGTTGCAGTATTGCAGGTTGTCGATCAGGGGCGCGCGCATGAGTGAACGCTAGCGGCGCGGGCAGGGCCGCGCAATGGCCACTTGCACGGGTGCGGAAATGCTGTATCACCTCGCGCCATGACACAAACGGTCCAGATCCGACGAGCCTGAGCTCTTCCTTGCCCGCGCCTTGGCGCGCGGCCCGGCCTTTTGCGTCCCATCCCCCTGCGAAAACTTGACTTGGCCTGCGGCACTTGCCACCAATCGGGCCTCCATTACCGAGGACAGCATCCATGATCCCCTCCGTTCTGCCGACCTATAACCGCGCGCCCCTGCACTTCGTGAAGGGCGAGGGCTGCTGGCTGACGGAGGAGGATGGCCGCCGTTTCCTCGACCTGGGGGCCGGCATCGCGGTCAACGCGCTGGGCCATGCCAACCCCGACCTGGTGGCGGCGCTGACCGAGCAGGCGAACAGGCTGTGGCACGTCTCGAACCTCTACGAGATCCCGCAGCAGCAGGCCCTGGCCGACAAGCTGGTGGCCGAGACCTTTGCCGACACGGTCTTTTTCACCAATTCCGGCACCGAGGCCTGCGAACTGGCGGTCAAGATGGCGCGGAAATACTGGTACGAGAAAGGCCAGCCGGAAAAGACCACGATCCTGACCTTCGAAGGCTGCTTTCACGGCCGTTCCAGCGCGGCCATCGCCGCCTCCGGGGCGGAAAAGATGGTCAAGGGCTTTGCCCCGCTGCTGCCCGGCTTTCGCACGCTGCCCTGGGCCGATCACGAGGCGCTGAATGCCGCCGTCGAGGACGAAACCGTGGGCGCGATCCTGATCGAGCCGGTGCAGGGTGAAGGCGGCGTGCGCCCGGTGCCGGACCAGTGCCTGAAAGGCCTGCGCAAGCTCTGCGACGAGAAAGGCATCTTGCTGATCTTCGACGAGGTGCAATGCGGCATGGGCCGGACCGGGCGGCTGTTTGCGCACGAATGGGCCGGGGTGACGCCGGACATCATGATGTCGGCCAAGGGCATCGGCGGGGGCTTTCCGCTGGGCGCAGTGCTGGCCACCGAGGAGGCCGCCAGCGGCATGGTGGCGGGCACCCATGGTTCGACCTACGGCGGCAACCCGCTGGGCTGCGCGGTGGGGCTGAAGGTGATGCAGATCATGACCGCGCCGGGCTTTCTCGAAGGGGTCTCCGCGCGCGCGGGCTTCCTGCGGCAAAAGCTGGAGGGGTTGGTCGCGGCGCATCCGGACGTCTTCGAAGGCGTGCGCGGCAGCGGTCTGATCCTGGGCCTGAGGTGCAAGCGCGCGCCCGCCGACGTGGTCAAGGCCGGCTATGCCGCCCTCGTCATCACGGTGCCGGCGGCGGACAACATCGTCCGCCTGTTGCCGCCCCTGACCATCACCGAGGCCGAGATCGAAGAGGCGGTCAAGCGCCTCGATGCGGCCGCGACGGCACTGGAGACGCAACCGGCCTGAGAGTTTCTTCTGGCTGAAAATATCCCGGGGGAGTCGCGGCCGCGCCGCGACGGGGGCAGAGCCCCCGGGCTCCCCCCACGAAAAAAAGAACGACGACATGAAGCATTTCCTGGATATCCACAAGACCGACAAGGCGGCGCTGCGGTCCATCATCGACTCCGCCCGCACCATGAAGATCGCCCGCAACGGCCGTCCCCGCGCCGCCCCGGACGACAACCCGCCACTGGCGGGCCGCATGGTGGCGCTGATCTTCGAGAAACCCTCGACCCGGACCCGCGTCTCATTTGACGTGGGCGTGCGCCAGATGGGCGGCGAGACCATGGTGCTGTCCGGGCAGGACATGCAGTTGGGCCACGGCGAGACCATCGCCGACACCGCCCGCGTGCTGTCGCGCTACGTCGACCTCATCATGATCCGCACCTTCGACGAGTCGGTGCTGGAGGAGATGTCGGAATACGCCTCGGTGCCGGTGATCAACGGGCTGACCGACCGCAGCCACCCCTGCCAGATCATGGCCGACGTGATGACCTTTGAAGAGCATCGCGGGCCCATCGCCGGGAAAAAGGTGGTGTGGTGCGGCGACGGCAACAACGTCTGCACCAGCTTCCTGCACGCGGCGGGGCAGTTCGGCTTTGACCTGACCTTTTCCGGGCCGGTGCAGCTGGACCCCGAGATGGAGGCGGTCGGGTGGGCGCGCAACGCGGGCAGCACCGTCACCATCGAGCGCGACGCGATGACGGCGGTGCAGGATGCCGACCTGGTGGTCACCGACACCTGGGTGTCGATGCATGACGCGCAGTCGTCGCGCGAGCGGCGGCACAACATGCTGCGTCCCTACCAGGTGAACGCAAGGCTGATGGAGGCGGCCCGGCCGGATGCGCTGTTCATGCATTGCCTGCCCGCGCACCGCGAAGAGGAAGTGACCTCCGAGGTGATGGACGGGCCGAACTCGGTCATCTGGGACGAGGCCGAGAACCGGTTGCACGCGCAAAAGGCGATCATGCGCTGGTGCCTGGGCGTCTGACGGCCGGCTTCCGCGCGCCCCGACTGCGGGACATGCGTCCCGCAGCGGCCCGCCCTCCAGCCACGGCCGCGGATCAGGTGCCGCGCGGCTTGGCCCGCAGCGTCGGATCAGCCTGGGTCGGGTCCTCGGGCCAGGGATGGCGCGGGTACTGCGCGCGCATGTCCTTGCGCACATCGGCGTAGGAGCCGGCCCAGAACCCCGGCAGGTCCAGGGTGGTCTGCACCGGCCGCTGCGCCGGCGACAGCAGGGTGACCCGCAGCGGCGTGCGGCCCACCATCGGGTGCGTGGTCTGGCCGAACATCTCCTGCAGGCGCAGGCTGATCTCCGGGTGGTCGCCGGAATAATCGATCGGGATCTGTCGGCCGAGCGGCGTGGTGAACTGCGCCGGGACGCCTGCGTCGAGCGCCTGCATCTGGCCCCAGTCGAGCCGCGCGCGCAGCGGTTGCAGCAGGTCGAAGCGTTTCCAGTCGGCGGCGGTCTTCACGCCGCCGAGGTAGGGCAGCAGCCAGTCCTCGATGCTGTCGAGCAGAGCCTCGGGCGCCATGTCGGGCAGGTCCTGCCCGGCCTCGCGCGCCAGCGCGACGCGGGCGGTGAAGCGGCGCGCGGCATCCGACAGGGTCAGGCCGAGGTCGCGCACCCCGTCGAGCATGGCGCGGGCCACGGCATCCTCCGGGGCGTCCTTCCAGATGCGGTCATCGAGGGCGAGCGCGCCGAACCGTTCCTGCTGACGGGCGATCACCCGGCGGTCGCGTTTCGACCATTCGCAGAGGTCCTGCCACTGGATCTGGTCGGCGAAGAGGTCGCGGATCTCGGCGAGCGAGATGGCGATGGCCTGGCGGATCCTGGCCTCACGCGGGTTGCCGTCGGTGTCCGTGACCACGATCAGGCGTTCGCCGGCGAGCGGGTCGTGATCGTCCATCACCGCGCCCTTGCCGCCGGACAACTGGTAGCGCGCGGCCTCGCCCTTGCGGCGCAGGCCGATGCGGTCCGGGTAGGCGAGCGCCGCAAGTTCAGCAGAGGAGAGAGGTGATTTATTTTCAGAGGCTTGGCCGCGTGTGTTGATAGCCTGCGTCAGGCGGCGCGCCTCGGTGCGGATGCGGTCGAGCGCGGCGCGGTTGATCTGGGCGCTGTGGCGCTCGGCAAACCGGCGCGGATCGGCAACCGCCTCGAGCCGCAGGGACAAGTCTGTGGATGCACCTGTGAGTGGATCGCGATCGGACAAGATCGCGGCCAGGTTTACGGCCTTTGGGCCACCGATTTGCATCATATGGGCAAGTCTCGGGTGCAGCGGCAGGGCGGACAACTCGCGTCCATGCGGCGTGATCCGGTTGTCTGTGTCCAGCGCGCCAAGCATTCTCAGCAAAGCCTGCGCTTCGGCGAAGGCGCCTTCGGGTGGCGGCGTCAGGAACGGGATCTGCCCCGGTTCCGCGCCCCAGAGCGCCAGTTCCAGCGCCAGGTTCGCCAGGTCGGCGGATTCGATTTCCGCGGGTGGGAAAGGGCTTAGGCCGCCTTCTTCACCCTTTGTCCAAAGCCGGTAGGCGGTGCCCGGCGCGACCCGGCCGGCACGTCCGGCGCGCTGCGTCGCCTCGGCGCGGGTCACACGCTCGGTCACCAGCCGGGACATGCCGGAGCCGGGATCGAACCGCGCGCGGCGGGCGCGGCCGCCGTCCACCACCACGCGGATGTCCTCGATGGTGAGCGAGGTTTCGGCGATCGAGGTGGCGAGTACCAGCTTGCGGCCTGATGCCTTCGGGCGGATGGCGGCGCGCTGGGCGGCAAGGTCCATGGCGCCGAACAGCGGGCGCAGGTGGGTGTCGGGCGGCAGGCGGGGCCGCAGCAAGGCCTCGGTGCGGCGGATCTCGCCCTCGCCCGGAAGGAAGGCGAGGATGCCGCCGTCGGTTTCGGCGTGAGCCGTGAGGATCAGCTCGGCCATGGCTGCGTCGAAACGGGCGCCTTTTGGCACCGGCCGGGACAACCAGCGGGTGTCAACCGGGTAGGCGCGGCCTTCGGACGTGACAACCGGGGCTGATATAAGGTCGGCAACCGGCTGGGCATCCAGCGTTGCGGACATGACCAGCAGGACCAGGTCGTCGCGCAGGGCACCGGCGATCTCGAGGCAGAGCGCAAGGCCAAGGTCGGCGTTGAGCGAGCGTTCGTGGAACTCGTCGAACAGCACCGCGCCGATGCCTGTCAACTCGGGGTCGGACTGGATCATGCGGGTGAGGATGCCCTCGGTCACGACCTCGATCCGGGTCGCCCTGGAGGTCTTCGATTCGCCCCGGATGCGGTAGCCGACGGTCTTACCCGGTTCTTCACCCAGCTGTTCGGCCAGGCGCTGGGCGGCGGCGCGGGCGGCCAAGCGGCGCGGCTCCAGCATGACGATGCGGCCCCTGGTGAGATCCGCTTCGAGCAGGGCGAGCGGGACGCGCGTCGTCTTGCCCGCGCCGGGGGGCGCTTGCAGGACGGCGCGGCCGTGGCTGCGCAATGCGGCGATCAAGTCAGGCAGGGCGTCGTCGATGGGCAGCGTGGTCATGGCGCGCGTTATGCGGCAGGGCGCGCGGTTTGGGAAGCCGGAGCGAGGGGCCAGCCCCTCGCGCTCCCCGAGGTATTTTGCAAACCAAAGAAGCCCGGGCCGGTCTGGACTTTTGCGCGGGGGCGCGGGAAGACAGGCGCATGGATATCGACGATCTCAGGACCCGCATTCTGGCGGGCGAACGGCGGGCGCTGGCGCGGGCGATCACGCTGGTCGAAAGCGGGCGCGCGGATCATCGCGCGCAGGCGCTGGCGCTGCTGGAAGGGCTGAAGGGCCACGGGCGCGAGGCGCTGCGGGTGGGCCTGTCGGGAACGCCGGGGGTGGGCAAGTCGACCTTTATCGAGGCCTTCGGCATGATGCTGACGGCGCAGGGGCTGAAGGTGGCGGTGCTGGCGGTCGATCCGTCCTCCGCGCGGTCCGGCGGGTCGATCCTGGGCGACAAGACGCGGATGGAGCGGCTGTCGCGCGATCCGAATGCCTTTATCCGACCCTCGCCGTCGCAATCGCAACTGGGCGGGGTGGCGCGGCGCACGCGCGAGGCGATCGACCTCTGCGAGGCGGCGGGGTTTGACGTGGTGCTGATCGAGACGGTCGGCGTCGGGCAGTCCGAGACCATGGTCGCCGAGATGTCGGACCTGTTCCTGTTGCTGCTCGCGCCAGCGGGCGGCGACGAGTTGCAGGGCGTCAAGCGCGGCATCATGGAGATGGCCGACATCCTGCTGGTCAACAAGGCCGATGGCGACCTCAAGGCAACGGCGATCCGGACCTGTGCGGACTATGCCGGCGCCATGCGGCTGCTGCGCAAGCGGCCGCAGGACCCGGAGGGGTTTCCCAAGGCGATGACCGTTTCGGCCAAGTCCGAGGACGGGCTGGCGCGGGCCTGGGAGGAAATGCAGGCGCTGGCGGCCTGGCGGCGCGAGACCGGGTATTTCGCGGCGCGCCGGGCCGAGCAGGCGCGGCACTGGTTCGAGGCGGAGGTGCGCGAGCGCCTGTTGGCCCGCCTGACCCGCGAACCGGTCAAGGGCGCGATGCAGGCGCTGGCGCGACAGGTCGAGGCGGGGGGGCTGACGCCTTCGGCGGCGGCCGAGGAATTCCTGCGCGATCATCTCCAGATGGGGTGAGCGCGAGGGGCGTGAGAGTTTGCATCGGGGACTTGACGACTCCGGCGCATGTGCATATGCACCGTCGAACCAGATTCCGGGCGCCCCCAATTCGTTGAAAACGGGCGGCGCCCTTTGATATTGGCAAGGCTGCCTGCGGTCTTGCAAGGATGAGACCGGCGGGGTGCAAGCCTTGCCACCAGTGGATGAGGACGAAGCGATGTCGCGTGTCTGTGAACTGACCGGCAAAGGCCCGATGACGGGCAACAACGTGAGCCACGCCAACAACAAGACCCGGCGTCGGTATTTGCCGAACCTGAACGATGTGACCCTGCAGTCCGAGACGCTGGGCCGTGGCGTCAAGCTGCGCATCTCCGCGCACGCGCTGCGGTCGGTCGATCACCGCGGTGGGCTGGACAAGTTCCTGGCCAAGGCGAAGGACATCGAGCTGTCCGACCGCGCGCTGAAGGTCAAGAAAGAGATCAAGAAGGCACAGGCCGAGGCCTGATCGCCTTCCGAGGGACCGTGAGGGCAGCCTCGCACCGCAGGGTGTGGGGCTGTTTCCTTTTGTCGCTTGCGGTGGCGCGTGTGGCGCGCCTATATGCGCAACGATGAGACAATACATTCGATCATTCGCAGGTGTTTTGCTCGCGGCCGTGCTGGCCGTGACGGGCCTGTCTGTCGCGCAGGCGCGCGGCCAGGCGGGGCCGGCGGGCGCCTTGGTGATCTGCCAGGGGCTGACCGTGGTGACCATCCTGGTCGACGCGGAAGGCCAGCCAGTCGAACAGGCGCACGTCTGCCCGGACGCGGCGCTGGCGCTGTTCGTCCATGTGGGGGACGCGGCTCCGCTGGTGTCTCGTGCCGTGGCCTGGGACGCGATCGCCTGGCCGGGGGCGGACAGTGTGGGAGTTGCGCAGTGGGGGCAGGCGGCGCGGGCGCGGGGGCCTCCGGTGGTGCTCTGACAGTTCGACGACCCAGACTGACAGAGACCCAAAGGACAAGATCATGACACTGAAGACCCTTCTGGCCGGCGCCTGTGCGCTGGCACTTTCCACCCCTGCGTTTGCCGACATCCTCGTCAAGGACGCCTATGCCCGCAGCTCCGGCCCCATGGCCAAGGCCGGTGCCGCCTTCATGGTGATCGAGAACACCGGAAGCGAGGACGATCGCCTTGTCGCCGCCGCCTCGGACAAGGCGGTGCGCGTCGAGTTGCACACCCACAAGGACATGGGCGAAGGCGTGATGCGGATGATGCAGGTCGAGGAAGGCTTTGCCATCCCGACCGGCGGCACGCACGAACTGATGCGCGGCGGCGACCACGTGATGTTCATGGGCCTGACCTCGCCCATGCTGGAGGGCGAGACCGTGACCGTCACCCTGACCTTCGAGAAGGCGGGCGAGATCGTGGTGGAGATCCCCGTCGACCTGGACCGTATGCCCGGGCAGGGCATGGGCCACGGCATGGGCGCGTCGAACTGAGGGGCGGGCGGCGGGGGTGAACCCCGCCCTACCGGAACGACAGGCGGCGCGCGCCGCCTGTCAGCAGCGCATCGACCCAGGCGGGGACGACCTCGGTCGCCGGGCCGATGTGGTGCCGGGTGAAGGCGCGCGAGACATCGGTGCGCTCCAAGTTCAGCTCCACCGTTTCGGCCCCGGCCATCGCCGCCTCGACCACGAATCCCGCCGCCGGATAGACCTGCCCCGAGGTGCCGATCGCGGCGAAGATCGCGCAGCTGCCGAGGTGGTCGGCGATCGCGTCCATCTGGTAGGGCATCTCGCCGAACCAGACGACATCGGGGCGCGTCGCGGGGGCGGCGCAGGCCGGGCAGGGGTCCGCGGGCGTCATCTCCAGCGGCGCGTCCCAGCGGTGGTCGCAGGCAGCGCAGAGCGCGCCGGCCAGGATCCCATGCATGTGCAACGCCCGCGCGCCGGCCTTTTCGTGCAGTCCGTCCACGTTCTGGGTGACGATCACCACCTCGCCGGGCCAATCCCGTTGCAGCCGCGCCAGCGCCGCGTGGGCGGCATTGGGCACCGCTTTGGCCGCCTGTTTTCGGCGGGCGTTGTAGAAGGCATGGACCAGCGCCGGGTCGCGGGCAAAGCCTTCGGGTGTCGCCACGTCTTCGATCCGGTGCTGGGACCACAGCCCGCCTGCATCGCGGAAGGTTCCCAGCCCGCTTTCCGCCGAAAGCCCGGCGCCGGTCAGGATCACGATCTTGTCGGCCATCTGTCCCCGCTTGTCCTGTTGCGCCCCGGCGGTTTACAGCAGGGGCATGGCCTACCGTATCCTCTTTGTCTGCCTGGGCAACATCTGCCGCTCACCCGCCGCCGAGGCGGTGGTGCGCAGCAAGGCCGCCGCGCGTGGCGTCGCGCTCGATCTCGACAGCGCGGGGACCGGCGACTGGCACATCGGCAGCCCGCCTTACGGGCCGATGCAGCAGGCCGGCGCTGCGCGCGGTTACGACCTGTCGCCGCTCCGGGCGCGGCAGGTGAGCCGGGCGGATTTCGGGCGGTTCGACCTGATCGTCGCGATGGACGGGCAGAACCTGGCCGACCTGCGCCGCCTGGCAAGGACCGGGGGCGCATCGCTGCGCCTGTTCACCGACTACGCGCCGCAGACCGGCGCCGACCACGTGCCTGACCCGTATTACACACGGGACTTTGACGGCGCGCTGGACCTGATCGAGGCTTGCGCCGAGGGTTTGCTGGATCAGCTGTAGAGCTTGCGTGCGATGACCCAGGACACCGGCGCGGCGACGACAAAGCCGAGGGCGGCGGCGATCAGGATCGGCGTCAGGGTGTCATACCCTGCGACCAGAACCGCGATGATCGCCGACCCGGCGAGCGAGGTGGAAATCAACGAATAGAGAATGCTGGCAAGCCGGAACATGGGGCTCTCCCGTCAGGTTGTCCTTTGCCAGTCGCATAGGGGAATCGGAATGGGTCGGCCTTGATCCAGGTCAGCCAATCCTTGATCGTATCGCGGGTGTCACGTAGTGTCACACCATCTTCCTCAAACCATTGGATCACAGATGCGCAACGTCGTTTTCCTGTCGGTCTGCGCACTGGCCGTCGCGGCCTGCGACACGACGCAATATCTGGCCCAGAGCAGCCGCTCTGAGGCGCCCGAGATTTCCTGTCTGACCCGGCCGCAAGGCGGCTGTACCTTCAGCCTGTCGCCGCTGCGTGTCCTGAACGAGCCGGTCGAAATCCCCAAGCGCCCGTACAAGTTCTTTCCCACGGCAGAGCCGCTGCGCTTTGTCGATGCGCAGGGCGTCGACTGGACCGCGCCCGCCCGGACACTGACCGACGGCGCCTCGATCCCCACGATCTTCGTGGCCATCGTCGGCGATCCGACCTCGCCCAACTACATCAACGCGGCTGCGGTGCACGATGCCTATTGCGGCGTCGGCAACGAGAAGGGGCCGAACTTCCGGCGCGCCAAGTGGCAGGATGTGCACGTCATGTTCTATGACGGCCTGATTGTCGGAGGCACGGACGAAGTCCGCGCCAAGATCATGTTCGCGGCGGTCTGGCTGGGCGGTCCGCGCTGGGCCGAACCCTCCGGCGCGGTCGTGTCGACCCAGGGCCAGGCGGCGGGGCGGGGCGTGGCCTATGTCAACCAGCTGGAGCGGGTGCCGGTCTGGCGCATGCAGGAGGCCATGCGCAGGGCCAAGGCCTATATCGAGGGCAACCGGCCCAGCCTGCCGCGATTGATCCGCTTTCTCGAGACCGAGGAGCGCCGCATGCTGGAAGAGACCTTTGGCCTGGTCGATGACGAGAATGGCGCGTGGACCTATCAGCCCCCGACCCCAGAAGAAGGGCACGAAGGCGGCGGAGTGGGCGGTCTTGCTCCGGCGGCGGGCGCGGTGGGCAACCCCGGATCGCCCGGCTCGATCTGAGGTCCGGTCCGCGCAGGGCGCGCGCGGGATTGGTGGTCAGGCGTCGTTGCGACGGTCAAGCCGCGCGGGCAGCAATCAGCGCAGTCCATGTGGCGCCGGCCAGCGGACACGGGCGGCGCGCGCCTCTCAGCAAGGGGCCGTGCAGCTCGCGGGCCAGGGGGCACTGCGCCCGGGTCAAGGTCGAGTTCGACCAGCATGAGCCTGCGGGTGGACATGCAAAGGCTGGACTTCGGCCATCTCTTGAAACGGTCGTGATATCCCGCCCACCCGAGCTGCCAGGCCCTGCCCACGCCTGGGTGCGGCGGTCTGCCGGGGTGGGGCATCTGGCTGCGCGTCGATTTGCGGATCCAGTGGCGGACTTCCGGGTGTCTCGACCCATTGCCCTGATTTCGAACAGAAAACGGTCTGATCAGCGCCTCCCGTCCCCCGCAACTCACGGTGGCGGATCCCCGTAGGTGGAGCGCCGGTTGGCTTAAACTCCGCAAAGCTGATCCGGATCAAGGCGGGGTCGGTACGCGCCGGGTTACCCTGAACCCATGCTGATTTCAGGCCTTTGGGGGGGAGCGATGATCACGCTGGACGATATCGAGGACATGACCTGTCTCACACGCGAAGAGATCGAGGCCGTGGCCGAACTGGGCCATCTGCCCGAGGTCAACGCGGCCTGCCTGGCCGACTACATCATGCATCAGCACCACGGGCCGGCGCGGGTGCAGGAGATGATCTGCGAGGACATCCGCGCGGCCTTGCACCGGGGGGACAAGACGCACGTGCGGGAGCTTTACGGCGTGCTGCACCACTTCCTCAAGGAGCACCCCGATGCCGCCCGGGGCGCCAGCTAGGGCGCGGACAGGGCTCTGCCAGCGCAAGGAGGAGAGACCATGACCCGATGGATGATGACAGCGGCCCTTGTGCTTGCGCTCGCCGGAGCGGCTCAGGCGCAGGACGTGGCCGAGGGCCGGGCGCTGGCCGAGGAGTTCTGCGCCCGCTGCCATGACATCGAAGACGGCGGCGCGATGAAGACCTATCCGCCGAGCTTTGACTCGATCGCGCTTTTCCGATCCGAGGAGCAGATCCGCGCAAGGATCATCTTTCCGGACCTGCACACATCCATGCCGCAGTGGGGGACGTTTCTGGACATGGGCCAGGTCGCGGACGTGACGGCCTACATCCTGTCGCTGGAGTAAGCGGTCAGTCCTCGGGGCAGATGTAGACGATCGCCAGGCCGGGTCCTTCCAGCGTGATCGCATAGCTCTTGTCGGTGTCGCCCTGAAAGGCGGTCGGCCGAGGTTGGCTGCTGGGCGCCGGCCCCGGCAGGGTTTCGCCGGTGCTGGAACGGATGACCACGCGCCCCGGTCCCAGGTTGTAGAGCGACCAGGCGTCCGTGGCCGGGTCCATGGGGATGGACCGGTCAGGATGCGTCAGGTCGTAGCCAAGGCATTCCTCGCCCTGTTGCGCGGCAAGCGACTGCGGCAGGCCAAGAAGGGCGGCCGGGATGAGGACTGTTCGGATCATCTGCACGTCTTGTTTATGGACACGGCAGCCTAGGCCGTCTTGCCGTGCAGGGCAATGCGGGGGGCAGGAGGGCGGCGCTTGTCCTCCTGCCGCGCTTGCCGGGGCTTGGCGCGTGGGGCGAATTTTGGCACACCCTAAACGTGATTCGCCGTGACCCTGATCTGAAAGGCCCGATTGTCATGAAGAAGCTTTCGAAAGAGAATTTCGATACTGTCCAGTGGTACTACAAGATCGACCTGGGGGACGGGATAGTCACGCCGGGCTACAACTACCAGAACGTCGTCCCGACCAAGAAGCTGCTGCGCTCGTGCCATCTCAAGGATGCCTACCTGCTGGACATCGGCGTGATGGAGGGGGCGCTGTCGGTGCTGATGGAGCGCGAGGGCGCCAAGGTCGTCGGCTATGACCGCGTCGACTGGACCGACAAGATCGGCCTGGTCAAGGAAACGCAGAACGCCAGCTTTGACTACTACGGCGGCAAGACCTTTCACAACTTCGCCAAGCAGGCACAGGCGGACAAGCTGGCGCCGTTCGACATCGTCGTGATGTCGGGCGTGCTGTACCACACCATCGACCCGCTGCTGTTCCTCTACTACGCGCGCTGCATGATGGCGGTGGGCTCGACCTTCGTGATCGAGACCTCGGCGGTGACCGACTCCGAGTGCCTGATGCAGTTCAACAACGCCGGGCGCTTCTATTCCTTCACCAACTACTACCAGGTGTCGACCGGCTGGCTGGACTACACGCTGCGTTACCTGGGGTTCAGGATCCTCGACGTGTCCTACGTCAACGCCGGCCAGTACATGTACGGCGAGAACAAGGACATGCACGTGCCCCGCGTCGCCCTGCGCTGCGTGCTGACCGGCGAACAGCAGCTGCACGCCGATGACGAATGGGGCCGCAAGAAGCTGATGATGCGCGAGCTGGCGGAATACATGGCCATCGAGACCTACCCGGCCAAGGATCCGGCCAAGTACGCCGATCAGGCGCTGAACCCGGCGCTGCCGGTGCATGACGGCGTGGACTCGGTCGACGTGACCGCCGCCATCAAGGCGACCAAGCCCGAAGCCCGCGACCCCGAAGGCACGGTGCTGACCCTCGACAGCCGGTTGTGATCTTGTCGTGACGGATGGGAGGAGGGGCGCAGGGTCTGCGCCCCTTTTTTCGTTTGGGGGGGTATGAGTGTGGTTGGTGGAGCGGCCGGAGGATTGGCCGTTTTCCTCGGCGCATCGAGATGCGTGGTTCAGGCCGGGGATGGATCTGGCGCAGGGTGCGTGATTTCACGCACCGATGGTAGCGGTGGGAGTGGTGCGTGCGAGCACGCACCCTACGCTTGCTAACGGTTAGCAAGCCAGCTTCAAGCCGGCTTGCAATTCTCCAATGGGCTGTGCAATCTTGTTGAAAGCACATTTGGAGAGAATAGAAGTGTCAAAATCTAGTGATATCATCGGTCCCGACGACTCGCGGCACTCTGTTGATCTCGAGGGCCTTCCCAAAGGGGCGTTAAAGGCGATAATATCAAAATTAAACGAGCGAAGCCAAAAGGTTGGAAAAAACTTTCGCGGGATTTACTCAATTAAGGTATCGGACTTGCGGGAGCTTGTAGAGAAAGTTGTGGAGGAGTTCCATTCCTGCGTCATCCTTTCTCAAACAGCATCTGTAACAATACACTTTTCGAATAATCAGCGCTATGATTTCCGAAATTGGCGCGAATTTGAAGAGTTTGACAGTAGTCAAAAGTTTTGGACCCATTCAGTTTCCATCGAGATAATTCTTGATGTGATTAGAGTGGAGCAAGAGCTTCCGGAGCGTTATGAGGTGGAGATTTCCGTTTTCAATATAATGAAGGAAATCGCGATTTCTTTTGGTCCGATACGAATTTCGTCTGGTGAGATCGATGTCTCTCCGACTGTATCCATGCAGGCAAACGTTAAGTATATTAATTACGTTCTGGGAAAAAATATAATGTCTACAATAGAGGATTGGGAGGGGGCGCTAGAGAAAGAAGAGTCGAGCTTTCGAAAAACGGTCTCGCGATTATCAAATCGCTTCCCGCATATTGGAAAAACGGTGGGCTCAGTTGCAGGCCTCGTGTTTGCATTTAGGTTGGGGGATTCCTTTAGCGCATTTTTTCCAGCATTCAGTGAGGCTGGCACATACCTATTTTTCTATGGTGTGTCGTTTGTCATTTTCAGCGCCTTGGGTAATGAGTTGGGTCGGAGAGTTTCAAGGAGCTTAGAATCACATAAGTCTCCGCTCAATTTCGTTTTCACGAGAGGTGATTCAATAAGAAACGAAAGTGTAAGGAGAAAAAATAGGATAACAGTTAGAAAGGCCTTAATCTATGTTTCTTTGATAGCTCTGGAGTTGATTGTTGCAGGGGTGTCGTATGAACTGTGGGGTGCTGCTCGAGCTCTCTTTAACTAACCCCGTGACGTCACATGCGCATGCTAATATTATGGGGCGGCGGAGAGTGAAATGTGTTTCAAAGTCTCATTCTGCTTGGCCAAATTGGAGATCTGAAACTATTTGTCGTTCTGTAGATCGGCGCCAAAAAGGAAACTCCGAATCAATACATGCGGTTGACGTGCTTGAGTGTTTTGGCACGTTATCGACGTTTTTTTCTGGTCCTCGCCTGAACGTCCGAAACGAGGCCTCGTCAGAAGACGCTTTCACCCACCGCCACTCAACCTGAACTATTCATCCATCTTCAACGCCGAGATAAACGCCTCTTGCGGGATCTCGACCTTGCCGAACTGGCGCATCTTCTTCTTGCCGGCCTTCTGCTTTTCCAGCAGCTTCTTCTTGCGCGTCGCGTCGCCGCCGTAGCACTTGGCCGTCACGTCCTTGCGCAGCGCGCTCAAGGTTTCGCGCGCGATCACCTTGCCGCCGATGGCCGCCTGGATCGGGATCTTGAACATCTGGCGCGGGATCAGGTCCTTGAGCTTGCCGCACATGGCGCGGCCGCGCATCTCGGCCCGGTCGCGGTGCACCATCATCGACAGCGCGTCCACCGGCTCGTCGTTCACCAGGATCTGCATCTTGACCAGGCTGTCCTCGCGGTAGCCCATGAGGTGGTAGTCGAACGAGGCATAGCCCTTGGTCACCGATTTCAGCCGGTCGTAGAAGTCAAAGACCACCTCGTTCAGCGGCAGGTCGTAGACCGTCATCGCGCGGCCGCCGACATAGGTCAGGTCCATCTGGATGCCGCGGCGGTCCTCGCAGAGCTTGAGCACCGCGCCCAGGTAGTCGTCCGGCACCATGATCGTCGCCTTGATGCGCGGCTCTTCGATGTGGTCGACCTTGGACATGTCGGGCATGTCGGCGGGGTTGTGCAGGTCGATCCGCTCACCGTCGCGCATGAAGAGGTGGTAGATCACCGAAGGCGCGGTGGTGATCAGGTCGATGTCATACTCGCGCTCGATCCGGTCGCGGACCACCTCGAGGTGCAAGAGCCCCAGGAACCCGCAGCGAAAGCCGAAGCCGAGTGCTGCCGAGGTTTCCATCTCGTAGGTGAAGGAGGCGTCGTTCAGCGCCAGCTTTTCGATGGCGTCGCGCAGGTCCTCGAACTCCGAGCTGTCGACCGGGAAGAGGCCGCAGAAGACGACGGGAATGGACGGCTTGAAGCCCGGCAGCGGCTCGGAGCAGGGGCGGCGTTCGTGCGTGATGGTGTCGCCGACGCGGGTGTCGCGGACCTGCTTGATCGAGGCGTTGAGATAGCCGATCTCGCCGGGGCCCAGGCTTTCGACGGCGGTCATCACGGGGCGGTAGACGCCGACGTCGTCCACGTCATAGGTGCCGCCGGTCTTCATCATGCGGATGCGGTCGCCCTTTTTCAGGGTGCCGTCGATGATCCGCACGATACAGATCACGCCCAGGTACTGGTCGTACTTGGAGTCGACCAGCATCGCCTTGAGCGGCGCGTCGGGATCGCCCGACTTGGGCGCGGGCAGGCGGGTGACGATGGCTTCCAGCACATCGGGGATGCCGATGCCGGTCTTGGCCGAGATCAGGCAGGCGTTGGAGGCGTCGATGCCGATCACGTCCTCGATCTGCTCGGCCACGCGCTCGGGCTCGGCGGCGGGCAGGTCGATCTTGTTCAGCACCGGCACGATCTCGTGGTCGGCCTCGATGGCGGTGTAGACGTTGGCCAGGGTCTGCGCCTCGACCCCCTGCGTGGCGTCGACCACCAACAACGATCCCTCGACCGCGCGCATGGAGCGGGAGACCTCGTAGGCAAAGTCGACGTGTCCGGGCGTGTCGATCAGGTTGAGCACGTAGGTGTGCCCGTCCTTGGCCGGGTAGTCGATGCGGACGGTGTTCGCCTTGATGGTGATGCCGCGCTCGCGCTCGATGTCCATGGCATCGAGCAACTGCTCCTTCATGTCGCGTTCGGCGACAGTGCCGGTGAGTTGGATCAGCCGGTCGGCCAGGGTGGATTTCCCGTGGTCGATGTGGGCGACGATGGAGAAGTTGCGGATGCGCGAACGGGGTGTGGTCATGGGGCGGGATATGCTGTGGAAGTGGGGTTTGGTCAAGGGTTGGTTGCGGGTTGGGCGGCGATGCGTGGCGGGACTGTGGCGCGCTGGGGCGGGTACGGGTTGCCGGGTGCGCGGGCCTGTGTACTGTGAGGCGGGCGGGTGTGTGAGGGTGCGGTGGAGTTCGAGGATAGAAAGGCGTTCGAGGCTTGGCTGAAGGAACAGAGCCAGGAGGTCTGCGTGGCGATTGCGACGCGGGCGGCGCTGCGGGTCTGGCTTTTTATTGTGGCGCCGAGATTCTGGAAAGCGACGGACGAAGCGCGCAAGGTTCAGCAGAGCCTTGTCCTCTTGACAGCGCGGTGTAATCTGATTTCGGGGGTTACGAGCACAAATCCAACCCCCGAAATAGGAATCGCAGCGAACGCCGCTACCCACGCCGCCGCTTTCGGTGCCAACGCCAACGCCGCCGCCGGAGCCGCCAACGCCAACGCCGCCAACGCCGCCAACGCCGCAGCGAACGCCGCCACCAACGCCGCCAACGCCGCAGCGAACGCCGCCACCAACGCCGCCAATGCCGCCGACGCCGCAGCGATCGCCGCCACCAACGCCACCAACGCCACCTTCGCCGCCTTGGCCGCTGACGCCGCCTATGCCGCCGCCGCCGCCTTCGCCGCCGACGCCGCCTGTGCCGATGCGGCTCTAACCCCTATCGCGATGATGTCCACGCGGCTCTGGCACGATCCCGGACCGCCCGAGAAGCTGACGCCGGAGGATATCGGCCCGACCCCGCTGGACACCGACCCGCGTTTTGACTTCTTCCGGCGTTGGTATGACGGCATGGTGCGGGGGCAGCCGCTGGACTGGGAGTTGCAGCGCCGTGTCGCGCTGATCCCGCCAGACACCTGGGAGACCGGGGTGGATGCCGTGGCCGAGGCGATTGCGCAGATCGAGGCGGCTTGGGGGGCTGAGCGGGCTGGAGGAGAAACATCCGCGCCGGTCACAGAGAAAGAGTTGGCTGTTGTCACCCAGCGGGTGTCACTCAATCGAGATGCATTGGCGGTATCCTCCGCATCTCTGCTGGAACAGTTGGACGCGTTCCGAGAACGCGTTCGAGGTATGAACGCGCTGGATCAGGACTTGCGCGACGAAATCCTGGGATTTGTGGATCACTTTCGCGGTCAACTGGAAGCCTTGTTGCATGACCTCCCGCCGCCTGGCGAAGCGGTCGGCGAAGAACGCAGCAATCGGCTTGCCTTATGGCTTCGTGGCTACCGCACGGTCTTGATGACGAAATTGGCGCACTATTCGTCGCCGGAGAATGTCGGTGAAGCCACCGTGCCGACTGCGATTATTTTGGGGGCGACGGGCGTTGGGGCAATGATGGGTTCGCCTTTGGCGGGCGCGGCAGTCGGAGGGCTCATTGTCAACCAGATGAAGCCGGGGCAAGCGGCGAAAGAACTGATGAAGCCGGACGTTGGGGCCGATGTTGGAACCCCTTGAGATGGATCTTGCCCAAGAAGCGTCGGCTTTTGACCTTCTCGCGCGTCGGCCATAGGTCGTGCCCCGCCTCTTCGGCAGAGCATGCGCCGCTCAGAAATCCCGCCGGAACGGCTCGTTCTCGGCCCAGGCGGTGCGGTCCATGATGTAGGGTGTCTCGCCGAACTTCACCGCCCAGGTGTCGATGATGAAGTGCTGCCCGCTGTCCTTCTGCACGATGGAGGCCACGGTGTGCGTCCAGAAGCGGCGGGTCATGAAGCCCAGAGTGACGCGCGGGCCGGGGCGGTGCAGGCGCAGCAGGCCGGCGTCGTCCAGCATCTTGAGGTAGACGGCGGTGTTGACCATCTCGTCGACGCAGTCCTGCGCCTTGCCCGCCAGTTGCAGCGTCGAATAGGCCAGGTCCGAGGTGTAGCCGGTCTTGTGCCCGACGATCACCTCCAGCCGGCGCAGCGCCTCGGCCAGCGCCCGGCGTTCCTGGCCCGGTGTCCCGGGGCGGGGTGAAAAGGCGGCCCGGACAGAGCGCCATTCGGCGGCCGTCAGCGAGACATCCAGCCGTTTGCGGCAGTCGTGGCCGCCGCAGACCTTGAAGGCCTCGGGCCGGGGTTTCGTGACGCCGTAATTCTGGCGCGCGCGCTCCAGGCTGCCATTGTCCACCGCGCAGCCCGCAAGCATCAGGCTGGTGCAGATCCAAAAGAGGCATGCGGCTGGACGCATCGCTGCTGTCCTTCTTGTCATGGCCGGGCAGGATGCCACGTGGGGCGCAGGACTCAACCTTTGCCGAGGCGCAGGGGCGCCTGGGTGTTGGACCCGTGCAACAGGAGGCTGCGGTGCCGGGGACACGGCGGCGCGCCGGTTGCCCGAGGATTCTTGAAGCCGCCGCGCAATTGACGCATCATGCCGCCCGAGGGCAGTGCCGGGAGAGACGGGAAATCCGCGTCCGGGCAACGAGAGACAGGTGGTTATGAAAAGAGCAGTGATATTGGCCGCGTGCCTGGCCGTCGCGGCCTGCGGTGGCGGCAACAGGACCGAGCGCGGCCCGTCGGGATCACAGGTGCGGCTTGCCTCCGGCCCGATCGCGGACGCCTGCCTGCGGGCGGGGCGCAAGGGGGCGACGCGGCAGCTGTGCGGCTGCGTGCAGGGGGTCGCCGATCAGGGCCTGTCGTCCGCGGACCAGAGGCTTGCGGTCAGTTTCTTTGCCGATCCGCACCAGGCGCAGGTGATCCGCCAGTCGGACAACCCGCGGCATGAGGCTTTCTGGCAGCGCTACAAGGCATTTGCCGAGCGGGCCGAACAGGTCTGCCGCGGCGTCTGACGCTGCCTCACCTCAGCCTTGTCGCACCAGCGTGGCCCGCGGCGCCAGTCCGGCCAGGCGCGCCTCTGCGGTCATGGCATGGCCAACCATGCCTTCGGCGCGCGAGATAACCGAGGTGGCGTGCGCCAATGCGGGCAGCGCCTCCGCCTCGGCCCGCTGCCAGGTCACCGTCTTGAGGAACTTGTGCACCGACAGCCCGCCGGTGTAGCGCGCCGCACCACCCGTAGGCAGCACGTGGTTCGGCCCCGATGCCTTGTCGCCAAAGGCCACCGTCGTCTCTGACCCGAGGAAGAGCGAGCCATAGGCCGTCAGCCGTGCCTGCCACCAGGGCAGGTCGGCGCAGTTCACGTGCAGGTGCTCGGGCGCGTAGCGGTCGGCCTCGGCGGCCATCTCCTCGCGCGAGTCGCACAGGACGATCTCGCCCATGGCCTCCCAGGCCTCCAGCGCGGTCCGGCCGTTGTCGCCGCCGATCCGGGCGCAGGTCTCGGGCATCAGGTCGCGCACGCGGCGGGCCAGCGGTTCGTGATCGGTGATCAGCCAGCAGGGAGAGGTGGGCCCGTGTTCGGCCTGCCCGGCCAGGTCCAGCGCGACCAGCGCGGGGTCCGCGGTGGCGTCGGCCAAGATCAGCACGTCGGTCGGGCCGGCGAACATGTCGATACCGACCGGGCCGAACAGCTGGCGTTTCGCCTCGGCGACATAGGCGTTGCCGGGGCCGGTCAGGATATCGCAGGGCGGGGTGCCGAACATGCCGTAGGCCAGCGCCGCCACGCCCTGCACGCCGCCCAGGCACAGGATGGTGTCCGCCCCGGCCAGGTGCATGGTGTAGAGCGTCGCTGGGTCGATCCCCAGCGCGGTGCCGTCAGCGGCGCGGCGCGGCGGCGCGCAGGCGGTCACATGCGGCACCCCGGCGGCCTTGGCGGTGACGATGGTCATCAAGGCCGAGGCGATATGCGCATAGCGCCCACCTGGCACATAGGCACCGGCGGCGCGGACCGGCAGGCTCTTCTGCCCGGCAAAGAGCCCGGGGCGCAGCTCGGTCTCGAAATCCGTCAGCGAAGCGCGCTGTGCCTCGGCAAAGCGACGGATGTTGGCGTGCGCGTAGTCCAGCGCCTCACGCAGGGCGTCGGGCACCCGCACGGCGGCGGCCTCTTCGGGCGGCACCACGATGGCGCCGGACCAGCCGTCCAGCTGGTGGGCATAATCCTGCGCCGCCGCCTCGCGTCCCGTGCGGAGACGGGCAAGCATGATCTGGACGGTGTCGACGATATCTGCCTGCGCCTGAGGCGCCAGGCCCTCTGCGGATTTGATCAGACGGTGTGACATGCGTTTTCCTTGACGCGGGAGGCCGGAATACCAAGAACTTGAAGGGCGCGGTGCAAGGTAAAGCCATGATGATGAAAGGTGTGACCCTGCGGGGTCTGGAAGTCTTCGAGGCGCTGGCCGAAACCGGCTCGGTCGCGCGGGCGGCCGAACTGACCGGGCTGAGCCAACCGGCCGTCAGCCAGCAGATGCGCAACCTCGAGACCGCCTTGGGCGCGGACTTGCTGGACCATGGCCGCCGGCCGATGCAGCTGACGCCGGCGGGGCGGTCTTTCCTGCTGCGCACACAGGCGATCCTGCGGCAGCTGCGGCTGGCGCAGAACGAACTGACCGTCATGGACCTGACGCATCTGTCGACCCTCAGCCTGGGCGTGATCGACGATTTCGACAATGACCTGACGCCGCGGCTGGTGACGATCCTGGCCGACAGCATGACGCGCTGCCGGTTCAAGCTGATCACCGCCCCCAGCCACGAGATCACCGAGGAGATCCGGGCGCGGCGTCTGCACCTGGCCATCGCCGCCTCCAGCGGCGAGGTCATGGACGAGATCATCGAATACCCGCTGGTGCGCGATCCCTACATCCTGGTGTGCGCGCGCGGTGCGGTGGAGGCGGCGGGGGGCGTGCGCCAGATGATGGAGAGCCTGCCGATCCTGCGCTACGACCGCGCGCAGCTGATCGGGCGGCAGATCGAGGCGCATCTGGCGCGGCAGAAACTGACCTTTGCCGAACGCTTCGAGATCGGCGCGCACCTGTCGCTGATGACGCTGGTCGCGCGCGGCATGGGCTGGACGATCACCACGCCGCTGGGGTTCATGCGGGCGGGGCGCTACCACGAGCAGATGGAGGCGCACCCGGTGCCCTTCAAACCCTTTTCGCGGACCATTTCGCTGTTTGCCGGGACCGACTGGGCCGACCGCGTGCCGCGTGACGTGGCGCGCACGATGCGGATGCTGGTCAGCGACATGGTCATCGCGCCTGCGCTGACCAAGCTGCCCTGGCTGGACGGGGAACTGAGGGTGTTGGAGACCTGACGGCGCGCGCCCTCTGCGTGCCGGAGAGTCCTGATCCTGTCGCATGCCGCCAGATTGCCCCAGCGGCTGCGCCTGTCCACGGTCCGCGCGCGGATTTCGGAAGGAAATCCGGCAGTTTCAGGAAATCGGAATCTCGGCGGGTGGCGGGGATGTCCCCGCCCTAGGGCCGAGAGACGTGGTCGACAAAGGCGCGGACCGAGGCTTCGAATCCACGCGGGTCGTCGGCGTGCAGCCAGTGCCCGGCGTTCGGCATCCGGGCATGGCGCGCGCGGGGGAGCAAGGCGCGGATGCGGTCGCGGTGTTCGGGGCGCACGTAGTCCGACAGCCCCCCCGACAGGAACAGGGTGGGGCCGTCGTAGCTGCCTTCGATCTCGGGAAAGCCCAGGATCTTCGGCATCTCGGCGGCGAGAGTGTCGAGGTTCAGCTTCCAGCGCTTTTCCTTGAGGTCCAGAGACTGGGTAAAGAAGCTTTGCAGCGTCTTGTCCGGGACGTGATGCGCCAGCTGCGCCACCGCGTCCGCCCGCTTGTCGACCCGCGCCAGGTCGACCGCGCGCATCGCCTCGATGAACTGGATCTGGCTGTGCGTGTAGCCGACCGGCGCGATGTCGGCGACCAGCAGCGAGGCGACCCTGTCGGGCTGGCTGAGCGCCAGCACCATCGCCGCCTTGCCGCCCATCGAATGCCCGACCACATGGGCGCGGCCGCCGTAGGCGTCGATGACCTCGGCCAGGTCGGCGGCGAGGTCGGGGTAGGCGTGGGTGTCGCTCCACGGGCTGTCGCCGTGGTTGCGCATGTCCGGCGTGAGAACGTGCCAGCGCTCTGACAGGCGCTTGGCGATCACCCCCCAGTTGCGGCCCGAGCCATACAGGCCATGCACGATGAGCAGGGGCGTGCCGCCGGGCGTTCCATATGAAAGCGTGTTCAGCATCTCTGTCTCACGTGCAGCCTCGGGACGGTGGACGCCACCAGGCGAACCCGGTCCGCGATCAGTCTTCGACCATGGGGGCGCCACGCAGGCGGAGAAACAGGCTCTCCTCCTCGTCGTTGCGGAAGAACGGCACCGAGGTGGGCGGTGTCGTGTCGGTGGCGCGCGCCGCGACCTCGGCCAGGACGACTTCGGTGATGAACGGCAGGTCGTAGTTGCGGATCTCGTCGATGGCGATCCACTGGAGGTGCGACAGCTCGTCCGCGGCGGCGTCGAAGTCGTCGGGATCGGAGGCGAGTGCATCGGCATCCAGCAGGAAGAAGCGGGCGTCGAACCGGCGCGGGCGGCCCGGTGGCGTGATGGCGCGGAACACGAATTGCAGCGCGTCGGCCGTGGGCCGGTGGCCAGTGCCGGCGAAGTTCAGCCAGTCGCCCGGGATGGCGCCGGGCCAGGGACCGGGCAGGCCCAGCACCTGGCCGGTCTCTTCCCAGAGTTCGCGCACCGCGGCGACGGCCAGCGCATGCGTCATGTCGCGCGCGGCGTCTTCGGCCAGGCGGGCGGCACAGATCGCCGGCAGCGGGCGGGCCAGCGGCACCGCCGCGTCGGCCGCATCGACCGCGCCGCCGGGAAAGACGAACTTGTTCGGCATGAAGGCCGCCTTGGCGCCGCGTTGTCCCATCAGGACGCGGGGCCGCGTTTCGCGGTCCCGCAGGACGATGACGGTGGCGGCATCGCGGATCGCGGTCTTGTCCATGGTCTTGTCGGTCATAGGCACCCTCAACTGTGGGGCGCGAAGCCGTGCATGCCGCGAACCCACTGGAAGGCCACGATCACCCCTTTCAATCTTGGCAGAAGGTAGAGCGAGAGTGCAATGCAGCCAACGGCAAAGATCGTGAACAGCACCAGCGGTTCCGGCCGCCAGGTGGTGAACACGATCAGCAGCAGCGGCGCCATGATGTGGCCGACGATCAGGATCGTCAGGTAGGCGGGGCCGTCATCGGCGCGGTGGTGATGCAGGTCCTCGCGGCAGACCGGGCATTTGTCGCGCACTGTCAGGTAGCCGGTCAGCATCTGTCCGCTGCCGCATTTCGGGCAACGCCGGCGCCAGCCGCGCCAAAGCGTCGGCCAGAGGGGGTCGCGCCCCTCGCTGTGTTGCGTTTCTGTCATGTCTTGCCTCGCTTGTCCGTGCCCGAAAATGGCGGCTGCTTGGGTCGGCCGGAAGGGCGCAAAACGTCCTTGCGGCCGGATGTCACAGATCACGGCAGCGTGACCCGAGCGGGGCGATTTTTTCGACGGAATGCGCGGGCCGGGCCGTGAAAGCCTACAGAAACGCCCCAAGCGAGGGCGGATCGCAACCCTGAGACAACCTCTGGAAGGACACGACATGAAACGCACTGCACTCTGGATGACGGGCGCACTGGTGGTGACAATGGGCACGGCCGGGATCGCGATGGCCCACGGCAAGGGCTACGGCGACCGCGGCGCCGGGGCGCCGATGATGGAAGAAATGTTCGCGCAGATCGACGCCGACAGCGATGGCAAGGTGACCAAGGACGAGATCGAGGCCTTTCGCGCGGCGCGCTTTGCCGCGGCCGACACCGACGGCGACGGCAAGCTGTCGCAGGACGAGATGGCAGCCGCCCGCGATGCCCGGCGCATGGAGCGGGTGCAGGCCATGGTCACGCGGATGGACACCGACGGTGACGGCCTGCTGAGCGCCGAGGAACTGGCCGCGGGTCAACCGCAGGCAGCGCGCGGCCCGGAGCCGATGTTCGACCGGCTTGACGCCGATGGCGACGGTGCGCTGACGCTGGAAGAGATGCAGCAGGCGCGCGGCGCCTTCGGCCGGGAACGCGGCATGGGCCGCTTTGGTGGCGACCGTGGTGATCACCACCGCGAGGGCGGGCACCGCGGCGGGCATCACGGCTTTCCGTTCTTCGGCAAGCCCGACATGTCGGACGACGGCTGACCATGAGGTCCGGGCGGCGCGAACGGTCGCCCGGACCGTTGCACGCGGCGCCTTGCCGGGGTAGCGCGGAACGATGGATTGCAGATGCCTTTCGAAGCCATGAGCGCCGATGCGGACGAGGACCTGCTGGCCGCCTATGCCGCCGGCGACGCCGCCGCGGCGCGGGCGCTGACGCAGCGCCTGGCACCGCGCGTCTTTGCCCATGCGGCAAGGATGCTGGGCGGCGACCGGGCCGAGGCCGAGGACGTGGCGCAGGAGGCGCTGCTGCGGCTCTGGCGCGCGGCCCCCGGCTGGCGCCGGGGCGAGGCGAAGGTCACCACCTGGCTCTACCGGGTGACGGCCAACCTCTGCATCGACCGGATGCGGCGGCGGCGCGGCGGGACCGACCTGGACGCGGTGCCGGAACCGGCGGACGAGTCCCCCTCGGCCGCGGAGGGCCTGCAACAGCAGGCGCGCGCCGAGGCGTTGCAGGGCGCGCTGGACGGTTTGCCGGACCGGCAACGCCAGGCGGTGATCCTGCGGCACATCGAGGGGCTCTCGAACCCGGAGATCGCCGAGATCATGGACATCGGGCCCCGCGCCGTGGAGAGTCTGGTGGCGCGCGGCAAACGGGCATTGGAGGACGCGCTGCTGGGTCGGCGCGATGAACTGGGGTATCGGGACGATGACTGAGCGCAAGGACAACCGGAACGGCCTGTTTGCCCCTTTTGGCGGGGATGAGGCCGCGCTTGACGGCTTTTTCGCCGCCGCGCGGGCCACGACGCCGCAGCCGGGCGGGGATTTCCTGGCCCGGATGGAGGCGTTGGCGCTGGCCGAACAACCGGCGGCTCGCCCGACGACGGGTCCGGTGACGCCACGCCGCGCCGGGCTGGTCCGCCAGCTGCGCGAAGCGCTGGGCGGCTGGATCGGCATGGCGGGCCTGGCTGCCGCCTGTGCTGCGGGAATCTGGATCGGGGTCAGCCCGCCGGACAGCCTGTCGGACTACTGGGGCGTGGATGCGGCCGGGCTGGGAACGCTGGGCGTGGATCCGCTCGGCGGGTTCGACCTGTCGCTGCTGGAAGGGTGAGCCGATGACCGAAAGTCATGACATCAAGGGTGGTCCGCGCCGCTGGGTGCGGGTCCTGCTGTTCGTGTCGCTGGCGCTCAACCTCTTGGTGGTGGGCGCTGTGACGGGCTTTGTGCTCAAGGGTCCGCAGCTGGTGCGGGGCGACCGGGCCGATCCCGTGCTGCCCTACACGCGCGCCTTCGACGAAGACCAGCGGCACGCGCTGTGGCGCGACCTGCGCAGCGGCCTGCCGCGCGAAGGCGCGCCGCTGCGCGAGGGCTACCTTGAGGATTATCGCACGGCGCTGGAAATCCTGCGGGCCGACCCCTACGACCCGGCGCGGATGGAGGCGCTGCTGGCGGCGCAGGCGGCGCGGGGCGCCGAAGTGCGCGCGCGCGGCCAGAAGGTGCTGAGCGCCTATCTTGCCGCGATGGACCCCGAGGCGCGGCGGGCCTACGCTGATCGGCTCGAGCAGGAAATCGGCAAGATGCACCGGCGCGGGGGCGGCGAAGACCGCCACCGCGGCGCACCCGGGCGCGACTGACACATATCCTCAGGTCAGGTCAGGTCAGGCCCGCGCGGCGCGGTGACGGCGGCAGTTCGGTGTTACGGGTCGCCCGCAGAACCCTGGACTTGTCGCGGGCTGGCAAAGGGTGGACCGTGTCCGCCATGACCACCATGTTGCGGCCGCCATGCTTGGCCGCGTACAGCGCCCGGTCGGCCCGTTCGATCAGGTCGAGCGGACCGGCGCCCGAGCCAGGGGTGCCGATGGCGACGCCGATCGACAGGGTGATCGTCAGTTGCTTGCCGTCGGGCAGGGTGACCGGATGGCGTGCCATGATCCGGCAAAGACGTTCAGCGGTGTGCTTGGCGGCGGTGCGTTCCGCGTCGGGCATCGCGACAAGGAACTCCTCGCCCCCCCAGCGCGAGATCAGGTCGGCGGCACGCAGGTTGTCCTTCAGGCGCTGCGCCAGCGTGACCAGCACCGCGTCGCCCGCCGCGTGGCCATGCACATCGTTCACCCGCTTGAAGAAATCGAGATCGGCCAGCAGCAGGGCATAGGGACGGTTCTTCTGCGCCGCCCGCTCGGCCAGGCGCGAGATGTGCGGCACGGCATAGCGGCGGTTGTAGAGCCCGGTCAGCGGATCGCAGACCGCCGCGCGCAGGCCGTCGCGCATGTTGGCGCGCAGGCGGTCATTGGTGCGTTTGCGGTCGATCTGCTTTTTCAGGCGGATCGCCAGTTCGTCAAGGTCGAGCCCGGACGACAGCAGGTCATTCGCCCCCATGTCGAGCGCGCTGGCCGCTTCGCGCCGCTGGTGCGGCTGGGCGATGTAGATCAACGCCGAGTGCCGGGTGTGCCGGCTGGCGCGCAACTGCGGCAGCAGGGTCAGGCCCTCGCCCAGACTGCCCGGCGCCTCGGCGATGATCACGACATCGGGCGGGCGGTTCTGTTCGCGCAGGGCGTCGTCCGGGTCCACAAGCTCGATCCGGTCGGAAATCCGCGTCTTCAGCCCGTCCAAGAGCGCACGCGTGGCCGGGTGCTTTGGCGGCGCGACCAGCCGCACCAGTGCCGGCGCGACGAAATCGGCGCCCTGTTCGGCCAGGCCCAAGGCGCGCCGCGTGTCGTCACGCAGCTGAAGCTCGGCCTCGGCGTCGCGGGCCCGCAGCAAGGAGCGCAGCCGCGCCAGCATCACCATGTCGTCGACCGGGCGCGCCAGCACGTCGTCGGCCCCGGCGGCCAGCGAGGCCAGCCGTTCGCCCGGATCGTCCTCGGCGTGGACGATGATCACGGGAATGTGCAGGTCGGGCGATTGTTCGTCGAGCAGGGCACAGAGTTCGCGCCCGCTCATGTCCGGCAGGTCTGCGGCGATGATCACGAGGTCGGGCGAGGCGCGGGCCGCCAGGTCCAGCGCGTTGGCGCCGCTGTCGGCCTGAATCACTTCGTAGTAGGCGGCAGAGAGTTTGACACGCAAGATGATGCGATTCGTGGGCACTGCGTCCACAACAAGTATTCGTCCTGACATCTTCCGAACCCCCCGCTGCGTGCGGCGCGTCAGCAAGCAGGCTGCTTGCACTTTCACATAACCTCAGATTTGATGAAGATTGGTTAAGAAACCCTTTCGGAAAGTGATCAAAATGACTCTGTCGCGGGAAGTCGCCGAAACGGTCGGTTTGCAGGCGGTGGCCTGGCTGGCGGCGAACGATGACCTGCTGCCGGTCTTCCTGGGCGCGACGGGCGCGTCGGAGGCGGACTTTCGCGCCAGCCTGCAAGACCCGGCCTTTCAGGGAGCGGTTCTGGACTTCCTTTTGATGGACGATGCCTGGATCACGGCCTTTTGTTCCGAACAGGATCTGGAGCCGCTCCTGCCGATGCTGGCGCGTGCCCATCTGCCGGGCGGCGAAACGGTCCACTGGACATGATCGGACCGCGGATCGAGGCTGTTCTCTTTGACAAGGATGGCACCCTGTTCGACTTCGGCGCCACCTGGAACGCCTTTGCTGCCGGTCTGATCGAGCACCTCGCCGAAGGCGATGCCGGCCGGCGGCGGGCGCTGGCCGAGGCGCTGGTCTTCGACCTAGAGACCGGCAGTTTCCTGCCGCACAGCCCGGTGATCGCGGGAACCAACCGCGAAGTGGCCGAACTGCTGGCCCGGGTGCTGCCCGGGCGGGAGGTTGGCGCGCTGGAGGCGCTGATTGTGCGCGAGGCGGCCACCGCACCGCTGCGCGAAGCGGTGGCGCTGGTGCCGTTCCTCGCCGGGCTGGCGGCGCGCGGGCTGACGCTGGGCGTGATGACCAACGACAGCGAAAGCGTGGCGCGCGCGCACCTGCGCACGGCGGGCATCGAGGGCATGTTCGACTTTGTTGCCGGGGCGGACAGCGGCCACGGCGCCAAGCCATCGCCCCTGCCTCTCCTTGCCTTTGCCAGGGCCACCGGGCACCGGCCCGACCGGGTGGTGATGGTGGGCGACAGCCTGCACGATCTTGCCGCGGGGCGGGCCGCGGGCATGTGGACCGCCGGCGTGCTGACAGGGATGGCCTCGGCCGACGTGCTCGCGCCGCTGGCGGATGTGGTGCTGCCCGATATCGGCCACCTGACCGGCTGGCTGAGCCAGGCGGCGCGTCGCTGAAAGGCAAGACGCGGGGCGCAAACGGATCAGACGGACCCGCGGCGATGGGCGACAGTCACCTATCGCCTTGACGGCCGCCCAAGTGACACTTCGATTGCGACGGATTTCGTCGGAAACGGCGGCGAAACGCCGATGCGGGCACGGTGTCATGGGCGCTACATGACACGGAGGGTCACCATGTCCGACGCCGCAGAGCAGATCATCGCCCCCAAACGCCGCCGCACCGGGGGACGTTCCGGCAACACGCGCCGGGGTGGCTCGGTGATCGACCAGATGCCCTGGCGCCTTCCGGTGAACATCGACCGCCCGACCGAGCCCCTGACCGAGGAAGGCGTGGCGCGGATGCACGAGGCGACCATGCGCATCCTCGAGGAGATCGGGATCGAGTTCCTGAACCCCGAGGCGCTGGAGATCCTGCGCGCGGCGGGTTGCACCGTGAAGGGGGACAACGTCCGCATGGGCCGCGACATGGTGATGGACTACGTCGCCAAGGCGCCCGCGCAGTTCACCCTGACCCCGCGCAACCCGGACCGCCAACTGGTGATCGGCGGTGGTCACATCCTGTTCGGCAACGTGTCGTCCCCGCCCAACTACTACGACCTCGAGATCGGCAAGAAGGTGTCCGGCACGCGCGAGCAGTGCCGCAACCTGCTGAAGCTGACACAGTTCTTCAACTGCATCCATTTCGCCGGCGGCTACCCGGTAGAGCCGGTCGACATCCACCCCAGCGTGCGCCACCTGGACGTGCTGTTCGACAAGCTGACGCTGTCGGACAAGGTGATGCACGCCTATTCGCTGGGCAGGGAGCGGGTCGAGGACGTGATGGAGATGGTCCGCATCGCCGGCGGCCTCACGCACGAGGAGTTCGATGCGACGCCGCGGATGTACACCAACATCAACTCGACCTCGCCGCTCAAGCATGACTTCCCGATGATGGACGGCTGGATGCGGCTGGCGCGGC
The DNA here is from genome assembly GCF_900184945.1 of Antarctobacter aquimaris. Classification (GTDB taxonomy): domain Bacteria; phylum Pseudomonadota; class Alphaproteobacteria; order Rhodobacterales; family Rhodobacteraceae; genus Maliponia; species Maliponia aquimaris. The sequence continues at coordinate 79,012 of NZ_FXYF01000015.1, forward strand.
GGGGCCAAGCGCTGGTGGTGACGCCCTTCACGCTGGCGGGCGCAATGGCGCCGGTGACCATGGCGGGCGCCGTGGCTCAGTCGCTGGCCGAGGCGCTGGTGGCGGTGGTGCTGGCGCAGATCATCAACCCGGGCGTGCCCTGCGTGATCGGCACTTTTACCTCCAACGTGGACATGAAGACCGGCGCACCGGCCTTTGGTACGCCGGAATACATGCGCGCGACACAGATGACCGGGCAGATGGCGCGCTACTACGGTCTGCCGCTGCGCTCATCGGGCGTCTGCGCGGCCAACGTGCCCGACGGGCAGGCGATGTGGGAAACCGAGCATTCGCTCTGGGCGGCGATCCAGTCGGGGACCAACATGGTCTACCACGCCGCGGGCTGGCTGGAGGGCGGGCTGATCGCCTGTCCAGAGAAATTCATCATGGATTGCGAAGTGTTGCAGCAATTGCAGCGCTACATGGAGCCCGAGATCTGCGATGTCTCGGACGATGCGCTGGCGGTCGAGACGATCCGCGAAGTGGGCCCGAACGGGCATTTCTTCGGCGTGCAGCACACCCAGGACCGTTACGAGACGGCGTTTTACCAACCGTTCCTGTCGGACTGGAAGAATTTCGAGGCCTGGGAGGCCTCCGGCGGGCTCTGGACGCCGGAACGGGCGCATGCGCAGTTCAAGCGCATCATTGCCGAGTTCGAGGAGCCGCCGATGGACCCGGCCATTCGCGAGGAACTCGAAGCCTTCGTGGCCAAGCGCAAGGAAGAAGGCGGCGCGCCCACCGATTTCTGAACCGCGCCCCGCGGGGGGCGGTGCGACCGATGCTGGATGGGTGTCGCCAATTGGCTGCGAACGCCGGGTTCTCGGCCGGATCGCGCCCGGCCAAAACCCTCACAATTTTTCCTGTTACATGATTTTTAATCGCCCGCCGCCATGCTTCTCGCAAGGATGAGGTTGGTGATATGCATGGGTTGATCCTGAGGACCTTCCAGGTCTTTGTCGAGGATACATACGGGCCTGCGGTCTGGTCCGACATCGCCCAGCGGGCAAATCTCGAGGTCCCTGACTTCGAGGCCATGCTCAACTACGATGCACAGACCTATACGGCCCTGATCGGGGCCACGGAACGGCAGCTCAACAAACCCGCCGAAACGATTTGGGAGGACGTGGGGACCTACCTTGTCTCGCATCCCAACAGCGAAGGGCTGCGCCGACTGCTGCGCTTTGGCGGCGTCGATTTCATCGAGTTCCTGCATTCCCTGGACGATCTGCCGGACCGGACGCGCCTGGCTGTGGCAGACCTGGTCTTGCCCGACCTGGAGTTGAGCGAGACCGGGGCCAACCGGTTCCGTCTCCGCGTCGGCGTCGGATTGCCGGGCTTCGGTTACGTGATGATGGGGGTCCTGCGCGCCATGGCCGATGACTACGGCGCGCTCGCGCTTCTGGACGCCGAGAGCGGGCAGCGTGGTGAACAGGTCCTGGAGATCACGGTGATCGAAACGGCTTATGCCGAAGGCCGGGAATTCGAGCTTGCCGCCAGCAAGGGCGCAGGAGTGGGGGAATGAGCACCATACCAGAAGAAATCCTGCACCACTTGTGCCCGATGCACGTGGTGCTGGACCCGCAGGGAAAGATACGACAGGCCGGCCCGACTCTCCACAAGCTCAGCCGCGAGCGGTTGGAGGGCGCGCGCTTTCTCGAAATCTTCGAAGTCTACCGCCCGCGCACCGTGGCCAGCATGGAGCAACTGCTGCAAACCGAGGGGCGCAAGATCCGCCTACGCCTGCGCAGCGGGATGCGCACCATGCTGTACGGCGTCCTGCTGTCCGACGGCAAGGGCGGGGCGGTCATCAACCTGTCGTTCGGAATCTATGTCGTCGACGCGGTGCGCGACTATGCCCTGACCAGCACGGATTTTGCGCCCACCGACCTGGCCGTCGAAATGCTGTACCTGGTGGAGGCGAAGTCAGCCGCGATGGAATCGTCGCGCAACCTCAACACCCGGTTGCAGGGCGCCATGGTCGCCGCCGAGGAACGTGCCTATACCGACACGCTGACCGGGTTGCGCAACCGCCGCGCGCTGGAGGCGGTGCTGGACCGGCTGCGCCGCAGCGGAGAGGTCTACGCGCTGATGCACATCGACCTCGATTTCTTCAAGCAGGTGAACGACACGATGGGTCATGCGGCCGGTGACATGGTCCTGCGGCATGTCGCCCGGGTGCTGGGAGAAATCACCCGCAAGGAAGACACCGCAGCGCGGGTCGGGGGGGACGAATTCGTCATCATTTTCGCCAACCTGGCGAATCCGGGCCGCCTGGGAGAGATCGCCGCGCGCCTGATCCGCCGCATCGAGGAGCCGCTCACCTACGACGGGCACCTCTGCCACGTCTCTGCGAGCATCGGAATCGCCACGTCGCATGACGGCGCGGCCGATCCCGCGCAGCTGCTCGAACGCGCGGACGAGGCGCTTTATGCCTCGAAACGGTCAGGACGCGCGCAGTACAGTTTCTACGATCCGGCAGCCTCGGGAGGGGCAGAAGCACGTGTCGAAGGCCGGTAAATTTCTGGCAAGTTTGGTCTTGATCCTGCCTTTCGCTCGGCGTATTCACCGCGCCACGGTTGGGGTGTAGCCAAGTGGTAAGGCAACGGTTTTTGGTACCGCGTACCGTAGGTTCGAATCCTACCACCCCAGCCAGTTCCTTGATCCGCTCATGACGTCTTGCTTTGCAAGCTGTCGCTGAAGGCCACTTCGGAGCCGTTGCCCCAAGCGCGGCCCCGATTGAGAGTGAGCGGAACGCCCAAGTGGTCCCACCGGCTCATCAGGCTGTCCTGAATTGCACGCTGGCTTGTTGGCCGCAACTGAAGCATGCTCTTGGAATGTTGGTAAAGCAAAGCGTCGCGATCGAAGATGTCCGTGTGCCGCTCAAGCGGAAGAAGACGCTGGATGAGGCAAAGGTACAACTGATCGCCGAGAGCATCATCGAGGACGGTCAACTTACGCCGATTCAAGTGCGCGCGGACGGCACCAGTTACGTACTGGTGGAGGGGCTGCATCGGCTGGAAGCTCTTCGCATCCTGGGGGAGACCTCTGTGGATGCGTATATTGTCAGGGCCCGCTTGCACTAGCTGGCAAGTCGGCGGCCTGTGACATTGGGCAATCCCACCGCTGAAAACCATGTCTCTCGAAGGAATACCCAGGGTCGTCTCCATCGGGGACCACAGGCAGTTGCACCGTCACGCTCGCCAGGCTTTGCCACCCTTCCGGATCATGGCATCACCGTAGTTAGGATGTCGGCGGCGCTAGCCGGTCGGTGGCGGCACCCGGACCGTATCCGGCTCGACCCTCCCTTGCATCGTTGCGAGCAGCGACCGCCGGGCAATGGATCGTCGGGGAGCCACGCAGCTTCGCGGCTTCGTTGCAGGTTTCCCAGGTTCTGGTCTTGTGGGTTGGCGGATCGGGTTTGCTTGTGCCCAACAGCTGCCACGCTGGGGTCCGCGATGAGTCCTTTTCGGCTGTTGCGCGACAAAGCTGGAAATTCCGCTGCGGTCCAGCAAGGATCACCGAACTCCCGCGCAGTCAGCCTTGTCGGGCACCGGAGCAGGTTCAGGAGTCGGGTTGGCTCGCCCACGAGGCGTTCTTGGAGTGGATCGGCATTGACTGGTGACCCCGTGTCGGCAAATCCAGCGCACCCGCCAATGCGATGATCCGCAGGGCCATGGCAAACGACGCTCAAAGCGCGGTGAACAGAAAATAACCGGCGCAACCCGAACGGCGCCGGTCCCGGCCATGCGCGCATCTACTCAGCCGAAGTCCGTGCCGTGTGAGGCTCCTTCGTCTGCCGCTTGCGTGTCGGATTTATCCATCAGGTGGCGGATATGGCGGGCAAAGGTCCAGGTTGCCGGAACGCCGATCAAACAGCCGATCGCAATGGCCCATCCGGTCGACAGCACCGGCCCGCCAACCCAGCTGAAGATGAGCGCGGCGAAGAAAACGTTGACGCCCATCGCGCCTGCTCCGAACGGATACAGGACCAGGGCAATCCGCGCCGTCGACCAGCCCTGGCGGGTCATCGCCGGGACACCAGCCGGTGCACGGCGATCATCGACACGATCAGCGCGATGCAGGCGAGGGCGTACCAGAACTCGGCCGTGGCCGATTGCGCCTGCGGGATCGGGCGGTCAAAGCCTTCGGCCCATGCGGGGGTCACAAGAAGGGCGGGGAGGAAACGGATATAGCGCATGTCAGGTCTCCTGAGTGAGTCTGCGGTAGATGTCGGGCAGGGCGCGGGTCAGGCGCTCGGGGTTGGGCAACAGTGTAAAGCCGCCGCGCCCGAAGATGCGGGCAAACCAGTCCTGCCCGTCCTCGTCGATGATGACGCCGTGCAGGGCGTGACCGGCAAGGCGGGCCTCGCGCACGGCCATGTGGCTGTCCTCGATGCCATGCTGGCCCTCGTAGTGGTCGAGGTCGTTGGGCTTGCCGTCGGTCAGCACGATCAGCAGCTTGCGGGCCGAGGGTTCGGCCGCCAGCTGCGCGCTGGCATGGCGGATGGCGGCGCCGAGACGGGTGTAGTGACCAGGTTTCAGGGCGCCGATATTGGCGGTGATCGCCGCGTTCATCGGCGCATCGAAATCCTTGCAGCGGGTCAGGAACACGCGGTCCCGGCGCAACGAGGAAAAACCCCAGATCCCCAGACGGTCGCCGGCGGCGTCGATCCCGGCGGCCAGCGCGGCCATGGCCTCGCGTGCGACTTCGATCACGGAGGTGTCGCCGATCGCGGCCTCTGTCGACCGCGACGTGTCGATCAGGAAGGCGACCGACAGGTCGCGTTCGGTCTGGCGCGCGGCCTGCCAGATGCGATCCGATCCGCGCCCGGTGGCGACCAGATCGGCGCGTGCGGTCAGCAGCGCATCCAGGTCCAGTTCCGTCCCGTCCACCTGCCGCGGTTGCAGGATGCGGCGCGGGCGCAGCGCCTCGAATTGGCGGCGCACCTCGCGAATGCGACGCTCATCGGCGCGGTAGGGATGCGCGGCGTCGGGCTGCGCGGGGGCATCCAGCACCCGGCAATGGCCGTCCATGTAACTGCGTGAACGGTGGTTCCATTCCGGATAGGTGTGTTCGCCGGCCAGCGCCTCGTGGTCAGCATCGGCGGGGGACAGATCCAGATGCAGGCGCAGCCGGGTCGCGGCCTTGCGGTCGTGTTTGGACAGGGTGATGTTGTCCTGATCGTCGGCGGCCTTCTGGGCGTTTTCATCGTCGTCATCGTCGACGCTGCGGTTGATGTTCATTGACTCGACCCACGACAGGATCGACTCGAACCGGTGGATGATAAAGCTGTCCTTGCGGTTCTGTTGATCCTGATCCTTGCGCATGCCCAGCTTGCGACTGGTCAGCGCGGCAGTGGGCGGCGGGGCGGCGGGATCGGCCTGTTCTTCGGTCGCGGCACTGCCCGAACCGGGTACGGCAAAGCGCAGCCAGATCGGCACCGGCGCAAAGGGCATGTAGCCGCGCGGCGTGCCGGAACAGGCGACGACAGGGGTGCCCCCGCAGAGTTGGTCGCGGATGGCGGTTTCAAAGATGGCCTCTTGCGCGGGGCGCGCCAGATCGGTCCGTGTAGCGGCGCAAAGGCGCGCCATTTCGGCATAATCCTCACGCAGGCCGGGGCACAGCGCATAAGCGGCATCAGAGGCGGCGGCATTGGCGCGGATCTGGGCGCCGTCCAGCGCGGGGCCTTCGCCGGCCAGACCCAGCGTGGCGGGATCGCTGACAGCCGCCAGCGCGGTCAGCCAGAAATAGGCGGCGCGGTTCAGCCGCGCCTCGGGAAAGGCGGCGATGAACGGGGGCAGGGACAGCCGTTCGCCATCATACTGCGCCACCCATTCGCGGTCGCGTTCCGCCCCCAGCTTGCGGCGCAGGAGCTGGCGGTGACGGACAAGGGTTGCCGGGGTTTCGGACAACTCCACCCCCGCCGCCCCGCCCAGGGCGCGGAACAGCACCGACAGGCTGGGCCGGACGGAGGCAAGCGGTACGCCCGCCTCAGGATAGGTGACGGCCTGTCCGATCCCGCTGGCCATGTCGTGCCAGAGATTTCCGACGGTTTCTTCCGGTTCCATGAGATCGGACAGGCGCATCTTTATCATCCGTAGATTGTCGCGATAAGGTCACGCAGTGCAACGCCCACGTCGGGCTCGTCGCTGAGAGGCTGCACGATGGCGGCTTCCAGCGCCTGGTCGACGCCCATGCCCCCCGCCATCAGGGTGGCGGCGTAGATCAGCAGGCGGGTCGAGACGCCTTCCTCCAGATCCATGCCGGACAGCTTCCGGATACGCCCGGCAAGCCGGACCAGAGGGGCGACGCGCCCCGGTTCCAGCCCGCTTTCGCGCGCCACGACCGCGATTTCGGCCTCTTCCGCCGGAAAATCGAAGGCAATCGACAGGAACCGCTGGCGCGTCGACGGCTTCAGCCGTTTCAGCACGTTCTGGTAGCCCGGGTTGTAGGAGGCCACCAGCATGAAGCCTTTGGGCGCCACCAGTTCCTCTCCGGTGCGGTCGATCATGAGGGTACGCCGCGTGTCGGTGAGTGGGTGCAGCACCACGGTCACGTCCTTGCGGGCCTCCACGACCTCATCGAGGTAGCAGATGCCGCCCTCGCGCACCGCGCGGGTCAACGGCCCGTCCACCCAGACCGTTTCGCCGCCCTTCAGCAGGTAGCGTCCGATCAGGTCGGCGGCCGACAGGTCGTCATGGCAGGCCACGGTGTACAGCGGCTTGCCCAGTCGCGCCGCCATGTGTTCGACAAAGCGGGTCTTGCCGCAGCCGGTCGGCCCCTTCAGAAGAAGGGGCAAACCGTGGTCATAGGCCGTCTCGAACAGCGCGCATTCCTGCGCTGTCGGCTGGTAGAACGGCAGGGTGGGATTGACGTGCATGTTCATCTCAGCCTCCAAGAGCGGGGTTGGCCGCGCCGGGGGTGATGATCTCGCGCTTGCGCACCACCAGCAGCGAATAGATGAACAGCAGCGCACCGACGACGACAGCGGCACCCGCCCCAAAGCGCATTATGTAGAACAGCGTCAGGCCGTCCTGGACGTCCATGTAATAGTCCCCCACGACGCGTTGCATATGCGTCTGGATGGTGCCGGCAAAGGTCAGCACAAAGGTCATGAAGGCCATCCCGCCGGTCATCAGCCAGAACGATGCCATGTTGAGCACCTGGTTATAGGGCTCGCGGTTGCGCAGCATCGGCATCGCGTAGGTGAACATCGCCAGGTTCAGCGCCACGTAAGCCCCGTAAAAGGACAGGTGCCCGTGGGCGGCGGTGATCTGCGTGCCGTGGCTGTAGAAGTTGACCCCGTGCAGCGTGTGCAGGAACCCCCAGACACCGGCGCCGAAGAAGGCAACCGTGCTGGCCCCCAGCGACCACAGCAGGGCAGCCTTGTTGGGGTGGTTCTTGCGGCCTTTCCAGACCATGACAAAGGCAAAGCTCATCATCAGGAAGAAGGGGATCACCTCGAAAGTCGAGAAGATCGAGCCGACCCACTGCCAGTAGCCCGGCAGACCGATCCAGTAGAAATGGTGCCCGGTGCCAAGGATGCCCGAGAAAAGCGCCGTGGCGACAATGACATACAGCCATTTCTCGACCACTTCGCGGTCCACGCCGGTCAGCTTGAGCAACAGGAAGGCCAGGATCGACGCCATGACCAGTTCCCAGGTCGCCTCGACCCACAGGTGAACGACGAACCACCAGTACATCTTGTCCAGCGACAGGTTGTCCGGGTTGATGAAGGCAAAGATCCAGAGCAGCGACAACAGCCACAGCCCCATCAGCAGCACGTTTGTGATGGCGGTTTTCTTGCCCGCAAGAACGGTCATCGAAATATTGAACAGGAAGATCAGCGCGGCGACAAGGATGCCGAACTTGACCCACAGGGGCTGTTCCAGGAACTCGCGCCCGCCGTGGATGCCGACAAGATACGATCCGACCGCGCCAAGCGTGCCGACCATCAGGATGATCAACTGAAGATAGGCCAGTTTGACCGAATAGATCTCACGTTCCGACTCTTCCGGGATCAGGAAATAGGCCGCCCCGAAGAAGCCCAGCAGCAGCCAGACGATCAGCGCGTTGGTATGGATCATGCGAATGATGTTGAACGGCAGAAGCTCCGACAGGAAGTTGGGCGAGATATAGACCCAGCCCGCCAGCAATCCCCCCAGCACCTGAATGCCGAACAGGGCCATTGCGCAGATGAAGTAGGCTTGCGCCACCTTTTGTGATTTGTACTTCATGGTTTTTTCTCCTTAGCCGGCATCGTTGGGCGGCCAGCCCTGCGTGTCGGTCTGATCGGCCCAGCGCAGGAATTCCGCCAGCCCGCGCATCTCTTCTTCGGTGAGTTCGAAGTACGGCATCTGGCGGCGGCCCTCGATGCCCGAAGGCTGTGCGTTCATCCAGCCATCCAGCACTTCGTAGGCGCCTTCGGGGTCGTCCAGCACACCCCAGCGGGTCATGACGTTGCCGACCTCGGGGGCGAAATACGCGCCTTCGCCGTGCAGCGAATGGCAGTTGATGCAGGAATGCCGCTCCCACACGTGTTTGCCCAGAACCACCTCTTCGGAAAGAGGCATGCCGGCCGTCGATGTCGTCACCACGTAGTTGTGGCTTTGCACGGTCAACGCGATGAAGACGACCACGAAAAAGATCGACCCTCCGTAGAAAACGTTGCGCGCCCGTGACTTGGTTAGGAATTCAGCCATGTCCGGCCTCCTTGTCATTCAGGTCGTCCACGCATAGCGCGGCGCCGAATGCGGAAATTTGCGCCAGAACAACGTTCGGGCCGGAACGGTATGGATCATACCCATGAAAGGATTTGCCATGCGCGGACCACGGTTTGACGATCCCAAGCTGCCCCTGTCGGACCTCATGGTCCGCTGGCCCGCGACGGCGGCGGTGTTCATGCGCCACGGGATGCTCTGCGTGGGATGCCTGATCGCGCCGTTTCACACGATCACGGACGCCTGCGCCGAGTATCACCTCGACGTGAATGCCTTTGTCGCCGAGCTTCGCGAGGCGATCAATGAAAAGCCGTGAGTTAGGGGGCGTGTGTCAGGCCTGACTGAGAACGACCAGCGCATGCGGATCACAGACCGTGATGCGCTTGCGCCTGCTTTGCACCAATCCCTGCTTTTCCCATCCGCTGAGAAGGCGGCTGACCGTATGCAGCGTGGTGGCCGTCAGTTCCGACAGGTCCTGGCGGGTGATCGGAAAGTTGATCTCGATGCCGTCCTCGACCTTGCGCCCGGCCTGGTTGGCCAGCCGCAGCAACGCGTTCGCCACCCGCTGTTCGACCTGTTGTGTCGCCATTTCGACGATCCGGTTGTTCATCTCGCCAACCCGGAAACCGACGGTCTTGTAGGTTTCGGTGGCAAACCCATCGTAGTCCGCCACGAAACTGTCCCACAGCCGTGTGGGCCAGCTGAGCGCGATGGATTCGGCCGCCGTCACCGCTGTTGCCGGATAGGTGTCGCGTCCCAGCGCCCGGGCGATCCCCAAAAGCTGGCCGCACGGAATGTGCAACACGGTGACCTGCTCTCCGGTGGCGGTGACGCGCATGACGCGGACATAACCATCCAGCAACATGAAGAACCGGTCCGCCGGATCGCCTTCGTTGAAGATGTGCGTCCCCGCGTGGTACCGCCGTGAACTGGCCAGATCCAGAACCGAGCGGATCTGACGCCGGTCCAGCCGCGAAAACGGCGGCAGGTGAGACAGCAGGCTTTCGTCCAGCCGCGGCAGTGTCTTGTTGGAGGCTTCCTGGTTCATGAAAATCCTGTGCCACATCCGTGGGCGCCGTACCAGTTCCTCGAACCCAGCGTTGAGCCATCGGAACAATCTCCAAAGGGGGCAGCATCATCTTGTCCCGGCCTGCCAGCACAGTCCCAAGTCAATTGGACCGGCATCAAGAGGTGCTGTCCCCCGGCGAGGCCCGCCGATATCGTGGCAGGGCGGTGAAGTGGCGCGGCGAAAGCATGACCGCGGAACCGGAGCATAGGCCGGCACGATTTGTCGTGAAACGGAGCGTGCGTCCGCGCAAGGCTCGGGCTCCTGAAACCAGTGCATTGATACTGTCGAGGCGAGGAAGGACATGATTCTCCGGACAACGCTCGACAAGAGAGCACTGCCAGGCGTGTTTCAAGACGGACGCGCGGTCCCCTTGGCAATCGCAGATCAGCCCGTGAAAGAGCGCAAGGCATGGCGTGTTCGGCCTGAGATGCACCGTGCCGGGTGGGACACGGACGAAGTGTTTTGACCGGATGAGGGCGCGCGGATCTTGACGATGATTGGGGAAAGTCCTGATATAATGTATGATTTTGCCACCGTCGTGGAGCAGCCCTGTTACGCTCATTGTTGAATTCGCTGTCGAAGGCGCGGCCTGAGACTGAGCCCGAAAGCCTTTCGGGCGATCTGGCGTCGTGGTCCGGTTTCCTTCGCTCCTGCCTGTCGATTGACCTGGAAGTCGATCCCAGGACGGCTAGGGTGTTTGACCTGGCGGCAGTCCGGAAGGACGATGATCGGTCAAATCGCTGCCGCAACGGCGACATGGCGGCCGCGCTCGACCGGCTGGAGGCGGCGCTTGCTGACGCGGCGCATATCATCGGCCACAACATCCTGCGCCACGACCTCCCGCATTTGGCGGCGGCGCGGCCTCGCCTCGCGGAACTGGCGCAGGCACCGATTGATACGCTCTGGCTCAACCCGCTGGCCTTTCCACGCAATCCCTACCACCGGCTGGTGAAACATTATCACGACGGACGCCTGCAGTCGGGGCACGTGAACAATCCCGAAGCGGATGCGCGGCTGGTTTTCGACGTCCTGGAGAACCAGCTCGATTCCTTCCGCAAGATGGCCGAAGGGCAGGCGGATCTGCTGGCTGCCTACCATTTCCTGACGACTCGCGGCGAAGGCAACGGCGGGTTCGATGCGGTGTTCCGTGCGGTGCGGGGCAAGCCGGCGCCGCAGATGGCCGAGGCGCAACAGGTCTTGCGGGGCTTGTTGAAGGACGAGGCCTGCGGAGCGGCGGTGGCCCGATTGGTCGAGCAGATCGGTACGCCGGGGGCCGGCTGGCCGCTGGCCTATGCCCTGGCCTGGATCTCGGTCGCGGGGGGCGACTCTGTCATGCCGCCTTGGGTTAGGATGCAGTTCCCTGATGCGGCGCGGATGGTGAAACGGCTGCGCGACACGAACTGCGACGCACCCGGTTGCGCGTGGTGCCGGGAAAAGGGCGATCCAAACAAGGCGTTGTCGCGCTGGTTCGGCTTCGACGCGTACCGCCCCGCGCCAGTAGACGCGCACGGCCGCCCCTTGCAGGAGCGTATCGTCGACGAAGGGATGCGGGGGCAGAGCCTGTTGGGCATCCTGCCGACCGGCACCGGGAAATCCGTCTGCTACCAGGTCCCCGCACTGGCAAAGTTCGACCGGACCGGCGCGCTGACGGTCGTCATCTCGCCGCTCGTGGCGCTGATGGCCGATCAGGTCGCGGGGATGGAGCGGGCGGGAATATCCTCGGCGGTGACAGTCAACGGGATGCTGTCGGTGCCCGAACGCCAGGAGGCGCTGGAGCGGGTGCGCTTGGGCGAGGCGGCGATGCTGCTGATCTCGCCGGAACAATTGCGCAGTGTTTCGGTGCGTTCGGTGTTGAAGCAGCGCGAAATCGGGCTTTGGGTGTTGGACGAGGCGCATTGCGTGTCAAAATGGGGCCACGATTTCCGGCCCGACTATCGCTACGTCTCGCGCTTCATCAAGGAGACGGCGGGCGACGCGGAACCCGCCCCGGTCATTTGCCTGACCGCGACCGCCAAGCCCGAGGTGGTGCGCGACATCCGCGATCACTTCCGGCAACGGCTGGGGGCGGAGCTTCTGTTGCTGGACGGTGGTGCCGCGCGGACCAACCTCAGCTTCGAGGTGCGCGCCACGGGCAAGCGGACAAAGCTGGGCGATATCCTGTCGGTCATCGAAGAGCGGCTTCCCGAGCAGGGCGTGTCCGGCGCGGTGGTCTACTGTGCGACGCGGAAAGCGACCGAGGACGTGGCGCATTTCCTGCAACAGCAGGGCCTGTCTGCGGCGCATTACCATGCCGGGCTCAAACCCGACGAAAAGAAGACGATCCAGGAGCGGTTCCGCATCGGCGAGCTGCGGGTGATTGCGGCAACCAATGCCTTTGGCATGGGGATCGACAAGCCGGACATCCGGCTCGTGGTCCATGGCGATATCCCCGGTTCGCTGGAGAATTACCTTCAGGAGGCCGGTCGAGCCGGTCGGGATCGCGATCCGGCGACCTGCGTGTTGCTGTTCTCGGGCGATGACGTCGAACGCCAGTTCAAGATGTCGGCGCGGTCGCGGCTGGCGCGCCACGAGATCGCGGCGATCCTGAAGGCGGTGCGCCGGATCGACGCCAAGACCCGCAATACCGGCGTGGTCGTCGCAACCTCGGGCGAGATCGTGCGGTCCGAGCTGGATCGCGAATTTCAGCGCGAAGAGGAGACGGACGACACGCGCGTCAAGACGGCGCTGTCCTGGCTCGAAGAGGCAAACCTGCTGCGCCGCGAAGAGAACCGTGTCCAGGTCTTCCCGTCGTCGTTGCGGGTGCGCAGCCTCGATGAGGCAAACACGCTGCTGGCAAAGGCGAAAGACCTCACCGACACGCGTCGCAGGCAGTTGATGGACGTGGTGCGCCACCTTGTGAACGCTCCGCCCGACGAGGGGATTTCCACCGATGATCTCACCGGCGCCAGCGGATTGACCGGCGGGCAGCTGACAAGGGCGCTGGCGGACCTGGAAACGCTGGGGATCGCGCGGAACGACACGGCCGTGACGGTGTTCGTGCATTCCGGGTTCTCGGAGGATTCCCGGGCGCGGTTGTCGCAGGCGGCGGCTCTGGAGACCGATCTGGTCGCCCTGATGCGCGAGCTTGTGCCCGATGCCGAGGACGGCACGGCACAGCCCTTGAACCTGCAACCCGCATGCCAGCAGCTGCGCGACAAGGGACATGCGCAGGTGCGTCCCGATATCGTGGAAAAGCTGTTGCGCGGCATGACGCGCGATGGCCGGGATCTGGATGGCGGCAAGGGCAACATTCGCCTGCACAAGAGGGCGCGCAACAGCCTTTCGGTGGCCCTGAACCGGTCCTGGGACGTCTTGGAGCACTCTGCCGATCTCCGCCGACAGGCGGGAGAGGCGCTGTTGACCCATCTGCTGGGGCGCCTGGACAAGGGACAGCGCGGCAAGGACCTGCAGGTCGAAACCACGCTTGGCGATCTCTTGGCCAGCCTGAACGGCGATGCCTTTCTGCGCGATCGGGTCAAGGAGATGACCCGCCTGATGGATCGCGCCCTGATGTGGCTGCACGAACAGGAGGTGGTCACGCTGGGCAAGGGGATGACGGTCTTTCGCCCGGCCATGACGGTGGCGCTTGCCCCCGGCAAGGGGCGTTTCCTGGTCAAGGATTTCGCGCCGCTGGAGGACCATTACGCCGAGCAGACGGTGCAGACGCATGTCATGGCGGCCTACGCCGAGACGGGCCTGATCTCCATGCAGAAGGCCGAGGCCCTGACGCAAGATTATTTCACCCTCGACCAGGAGGCCTTCATGGGTCGCTGGATGAAGGGACGCACGACCGAGGTCAAGCGCCAGACGACGGGAAAATCCTGGGCCGCGGTGGTCGAGGCGCTGGACAACCCGGTGCAACAGAAAATCGTCGCGGACGATCGCGACGCGACCAATGTGCTGGTGCTGGCGGGACCGGGGTCGGGAAAAACCCGGGTGTTGGTCCATCGCATCGCCTACCTGATCCGGGTGCGCCGCGAGGACCCTCGCAGCATCCTCGTCATGAGTTACAATCGCCACGCAGCGGTCGAGATCCGCGCCCGTTTGCGCCACCTGGTCGGCGACGACGCGCTGGGGGTCACTGTATCGACCTGCCACGCGCTTGCGATGCGGCTGGTCGGGGCGAGCTTTGCAGGGGAACGCGCCGGGAGCCAGGATTTCGACGGCATCGTTCGCGAAGCCGTCCGGCAATTGAACGGCGAGGGCCTGGCAAAGGCCGAGGCCGAGGCGCAGCGCGAAACCCTGATCCAGGGCTACCGCTGGATCCTCGTGGACGAATACCAGGACATCGGTCCGGAGGAATATGCGCTGATCGCCGCCGTGGCGGGGCGTTCGGTCGAAGACGAAGATGCGCGGCTGAGCCTTTTTGCCGTCGGCGACGATGATCAGAACATCTATGCCTTTGCCGGGGCCTCGATTCGCTACATCCGGCAGTTCGAACAGGATTACCGCGCCAAGCCCGAGTACCTGGTAGAGAACTACCGCTCGACCCGGCACATCGTCGAAGCATCGAACACGGTGATTGCCGGCGCGTCGGACCGCATGAAGACCGGCCATCCCATCACCGTGGACCGAAAACGGGCGGCTGCCGCCCCGGGCGGGGAAATGGCGGGCATCGACCCGGTTGGCCAAGGCCGCGTGCAGTTGCTGCACTGTCCGCCCGGTGACGTTGCCCAGGCCGTCGCGGCGGTGACGGAACTGCAACGGCTGGCGACATTGTGCCCCGGCTGGAACTGGGCCCGCACGGCGATCATCGCCCGCAACTGGCGGCAGCTGACCCCGGTGCGTGCCTATGCCGAAGCCCAAGGCATCCCGGTCGAGATGGCCAACGAGGAAATCCCCAGTCTCTGGCGGATGCGCGAGATGCGGCAATTCATCGGAGAGCTGAGCGCGGATCGCGCGCGGCTGTTCAACGTGGGCGACCTGCTGGACATCGTGAACGGCCTGCCAGCCAACCGTTGGTCGAACCTGCTGGCCGAAGGTGTCGCGGCCTTGGCGCAGGAGGTCGGCATGGGTGGGGTTGCCGTGCCCGACCTCGTCGAATGGTTCGGGGAATGGTCGCATGACGCGCGGGGGGAGCAGCACGGCCTGCTGCTGATGACGGCGCATCGCGCAAAGGGGCTGGAGTTCGACGATATCGTGATCCTTGACGGCGGCTGGGACCGGCCATCCAAGGGCGAGGATGTCGACGCCCCCCGCCGCCTGTTCTACGTGGCCATGACCCGTGCCCGCCGCAGCCTGGCGGTGCTGACCCAAGGCACGCATCCCTTCGTTCCCGCAGGCGGAGACAACATCCTGCGGCGACATGCCCCGCCAGGGGACGTGATGGGGTCCGTGCTGACGACCGAGTACCGGATGCCCAGCCTGTCCGAAGTCTTCATCGACTGGGGGGGACGGCAAGCGGCGAATTCCGCGATCGCCCGCGCCATCGCCGAGGCCCGGACCGGCGATGCCGTCACCCTGTACAGCGATGCTGGGCGATGGTGGATAACCGATACGAAGGGGCGCAGGATCGGTGCGATGAAGTCCGGCTGGACCCCACCCAAGGGCAATGTGGGATTATCCGCTCAGATCGGCGCGATCGTCACGCGCTTTGCCCACGAAAGCGGCGAGGACCATCGGTCCAAGCTGCGCCAGGACGCCTGGGAAATTGTCCTGCCTGAGATCACTGCACGGTGAGTCGATTAATCTCAATCGGTGTTGACGACTGCTTCCCTTTGGGTGCGGCCGTTCGGGCTGGACAGGATCCCGCGACGGTCGCCGGCGAAACGGGGCAGGGCTGAAACCGCGCCCGCGCGTCTTGCCGTCGCGGCTATGCCCGGACACCGGCTGGAACGGCTGCCATGACTCGGCGCGATCATCGGAACGTAGAGCCCGTCGCCCACCCGCGCCTGGCCGATGATGCGTAGGGCCATTCAATGCACCAGCGCGGCGGCGTCCGGCCCCCGGATCTGCGCCTGCCGCTGGCACGACACGTCCCAGCCCTGTGCATGTTGGCGCAGGTGCCTGCAATTCTCTTCGACGCTGGTCCGAAACGCCTTGGGCAAGAGCATGCGGTTGACCACGGAAAACCCGCGCCCAGATCACGTTCACCTCTGGGGGAAGCGCGACTTTGTAGCGAAAAGGCATATTTCGCTCGGCTATGGCATGACATGGCTTGGCAGGCTGCTGCCGGGGTGTTCTGCCGAACGCGCCCTCAACCGTTATCCGGGTTTCTGCCCTGCGATCTGGCTCATGGGCCGGTCCCGTCCACACAGCGATACCGGGGGTGCCTGTTTGCTCATCCGACCCGGTCAGCCGACTGGAATCCCGATGTGACGTCTGCGCGAACAGAGGGCGGCAACAACGCCCAAGCTAAGCGGAGTTCGAATCCGGCATCAGCGCCCGGAACGTGGCGTCATCGACGACCAGATCGGCGAGGCAGTAGCTGTCAAAAATGCCTAACATCGCGGCCAGGGCTTGGTCAAAGACCCTGGGCAAGGCGCATGATTGCGTGATGACGCACGCGTTGTCCTGGCGGTAGCACTCGACCAGGGAAAAATCCGGTTCGGTCACCCTGATGACCTGGCCCAGGTTGATTTCATCGGGTGGCGCGTTGAGCCGGAACCCACCCTGCGGGCCGCGCTGGGCGGCAAGAAACCCCGCGTCGCACAAGGTTCGGACCACCTTCTTGAGATGAGGCGCCGAGATGCCGTAAAGCGCGGCCGCCTCTTCGATGGTCACGTTCCGCCCCTGTTTGCTGGCCGCGAGCAGCAGGAGGCGCAGCGCATAGTCCGTGAACTTCGTCAGCCGCACCGTCCGCCCCCCCGGTCATGTCAATACACCGCGTCACCCGCGCCGGACCCCGTTCCCGCGGCCGCACCGGCGAACGGGGCGAGTTAACCACCAATTCTGCATGGCGCTCTTGATCTCAATCAATGTGCCGGTCCGCGCCAAGTGCAACAAGGCAGCCAGAAAAGGGTGATTTCAGATGATCCAAATGTCGAAAGAACGGAATGCCTAGAATCGGTTGCCATAAACCGCTGGAACGGCTGTGGTCCTTCGGGGTCTGCATCGCCCGTGTTCTGGCGATTCTGGCGGCTGTGGCCATGGCGACCGGCGTCGCCGTCGATGGCCGCGCCCAGGCGGGCTTGGCTGTCTCTGGCATCGAAATGGTCATCTGTTCCAGCGACGGGCCGGTGTCGGTCATGCTCGACCATCAGGGCAATCCGGTCAAGATGCCCGACGACGGCGACTGCGCGTGCCTGTGTGCCTGCTGCCCGACCCTGGCCACCCCCTTCCTGGCGCCCGCGGCGACAGGACAATGCCTGCCCGCGGAATCTTCGGCCCTTGTCTGCCCGCCGCTGAAATCGACGGTCCTTGCCTATGAACGTGGACGTCGCCCTGTCCCGCGCGGACCCCCGTTCGAGAAAGAATCATGATGTCCCTGTTCCGTTTCGTTTCCCGTGTCCTGATCCTGCTGACCCTTGTCGCCGCACCGGCAGCGGCGCAGACGCCGATCCTCAACCAGTTCATCGGCGAGCTGGCAGCAGCCGATCTTGTCGAAGGGGCCGATGGTTTTGGCCCGATCCGTGCCGACCTGCCGGTTGCGCCGATCCTGCGCGGCAGCGAAACCGTCGGATGGGCCTTTGTCACGTCGGATTTCGTCGGCACCACCGGGTATTCCGGCAAACCCATTCATGTCATGGTCGCCATCGGGCCGGACGCCGTCCTGCAGTCGGTGACGCTGGTCAAGCATTCCGAACCGATCGTCCTGATCGGCATCCCCGAAGCGAAGGTCAAGGCGTTGACCGCCTCCTATGCCGGCCTCGACATCGCGGCCGAAGCCGCGCAGGGCGGCGCGGCGCACGATCTGAACATCATCTCCGGCGCCACTGTCACGATCATGGTGATC
Organism: Antarctobacter aquimaris; assembly: GCF_900184945.1. Taxonomy (GTDB): domain Bacteria; phylum Pseudomonadota; class Alphaproteobacteria; order Rhodobacterales; family Rhodobacteraceae; genus Maliponia; species Maliponia aquimaris. The sequence continues at coordinate 96,773 of NZ_FXYF01000015.1, forward strand.
GACGATTCCGTCGTGCGGTCTTCGATCCGGGTCGCCCGCGCGCTGGGCCTGGGCGGGCTGGTCGTCGAAGCGGCGCCCGAAGGCCCGCGGTTCGAGATCAACGCGGGCGCCACGGCGGCCGACGACTGGCACACCCTTGTCGGGGATGGCACCGTACGGCGGCTGTCGCTGGATGTCGGCCAGGTCAACCGCGCCTTTGAACAGGTCGAGGACCCCCGCGCGGCCCAGCGTCCGATCAGCGGCCCAGAGGACGAGACCTTCATCGACCTCTACGCCACGCTGGTGTCGATTCCCGGTATCACCGATGCGCTGCTGGAGCCCGGCGAGGCGCAGAACCTGCGCGACTGGCTGGCCGAAGGCGAACAAGCGCTGCTTGTCGCGGGGCGGGGGCAATATTCGTTCAAGGGATCGGGCTATGTCCGCGGCGGCATCTTTGACCGCATTCAGCTGATCCAGGGCGACATCTCTGTCCGCTTCCGCGACCGCGAGCATCGCCGCGTCGGCGCAATTGCCGCCGAGGGTGCGCCCTCGCTGTCGGAAATGGACATGTTCCGCATTCCGGCCGATGTCGGCTTCGATCCGACACAGCCCTTCCGCCTTCAACTGCTGGTGCAGCGCGACGTCGGTGCCATCGAACGCGTCTACACGACCTTCGAGATGGGCTGGCAGCCGCCCGCGGCGTTCCTGACCGAGATCGCACCGCAAGCCGCGCCCGCCGCCGCCCTGCTGGCCGAAACGGACGAGGCCGCCGCCAAGACAGCGCTCTGGCAGCGCATCTGGCGGGACAAGAAGGTCGAGATCGGCGTCCTTGCCGCGATGCTGGGTCTCCTCACGATCGTGTTCTTCTTTCAGGACTTCGTGACCCGCTCGGCCAAGGCGACGCTGTGGTTCCGCATGGGCTTTCTGACGGTGACGCTGGTCTTTCTGGGATGGTACGCGAACGCGCAGCTTTCTGTCGTGAACCTGATGGCGCTGGCGCACTCCCTGGTCACCGATTTCACGTGGGAGGCGTTCCTGCTGGATCCGCTGACCTTCATCCTGTGGTTCTCGGTCGCCGCCGCGCTGATCTTCTGGGGACGTGGTGCCTACTGCGGCTGGCTCTGCCCGTTCGGCGCGCTGCAGGAACTGACCAACCGGATCGCCAAGCTGTTCCACATCCCGCAGTGGCACCTGCCCTGGGGTCTGCATGAACGGCTGTGGCCGCTCAAGTACATCCTGTTCCTGGGTCTGTTCGGCGTCTCGCTGGCGTCGATCGACCAGGCCGAACAACTGGCCGAGATCGAGCCCTTCAAGACCGCGATCGTCCTCAAGTTCGACCGTGCGTGGCCCTTTGTCCTGTATGTCGGCGTCCTGCTGTTCGTCGGCCTGTTCATCGAACGGTTCTACTGCCGCTACCTGTGCCCGCTTGGCGCGGCCCTGGCCATCCCGGCGCGCATCCGGATGTTCGACTGGCTCAAGCGATACCGGGAATGCGGCAATCCCTGCCAGACCTGCGCCAACGACTGCATGGTCCAGGCGATCCATCCGACCGGGGAAATCAATCCCAACGAGTGCCTGAACTGCCTCAACTGCCAGGTGCTCTACCGGTCGAAAACGAAATGCCCTGTCGTCCAGCGCCGCGAGAAACGCCGCGCCACAGCCTCGGCCGGTGCCGCGGCGCTCGACAGGGTTCTGACCAATCACCCCAACAGAAAGGAGACCTGAAATGTCTGACGAAATGGGGAAAGGCGGCATCAGCCGCCGCGGCCTGCTGGGCGCGACGGCCGGCGGGGCCGCACTGGGCACGCTGGGTGTATCCGGCACGGCCATGATGATGGGCGTCGCGGGCGGCGCGTTCCTGGGATCGGCCAAACCGGCGCTGGCCGCCACGGCCGATGGTCACGTGGCCCCCGGCGACCTGGACGAATACTACGGCTTCTGGTCCTCGGGCCAGACCGGCGAGATGCGGATCCTCGGCGTCCCGTCGATGCGCGAACTGATGCGCGTGCCGGTGTTCAACATCTGCTCGGCCACCGGCTGGGGGATCACCAACGAATCCAAGAAGATCCTGACCGAAGGCCTGACCGAGAAAACCAAGGCCTATCTTGCCGCCAACGGGCTGGAATTCCCGCGCAACGGCGACCTGCACCACGTCCACATGTCCTTTACCGAGGGCAAGTACGACGGCCGCTTCCTGTTCATGAACGACAAGGCCAACACGCGCGTCGCGCGGGTGCGCTGCGACGTCATGAAATGCGACAAGATCATCGAGATCCCCAACGCCAAGGGCATCCACGGTCTGCGCCCGCAGAAATGGCCGCGCACCAACTACGTCTTTGCCAATGGCGAGGATGAGGCGCCGATGGTCAACGACGGTCAGATCCTCGACGATCCGTCGAAATACGTGAACTTCTACACCGCCATCAACGCCGACGACATGACCATCGCCTGGCAGGTCATGGTGACCGGCAACCTCGACAACACCGATGCGGACTACGAAGGCAAATACGCCTTCTCGACCTCTTACAACTCGGAAATGGGGATGACGCTGGCCGACATGACGGCGGCGGACATGGATCACGTGGTGGTCTACAACATCGCCGAGATCGAGAAGGGCATCGAAGCCGGCGATTTCATCGAACTGAACGGCGTCAAGGTGATTGACGGGCGCAAGGGGGCGGAAAAGAACTATGTCCGCTACATCCCGATCCCGAACAACCCGCATGGCTGCAACATGGCGCCGGACAAGGTGCACCTGTGCATCGGGGGCAAGCTGTCGCCGACGGTCAGCGTGATCGACGTGCGCAAGCTGGACGCCGTGTTCTACGACGGCGCAGAGCCGCGTTCCTGCGTGGTGGCCGAACCCGAACTGGGCCTCGGACCGCTGCACACCTGCTTTGACGGGCAGGGCAATGCCTTCACCACCCTGTTCCTCGACAGCCAGGTCGTGAAATGGAACATCGACAACGCGATCAAGGCCTACGCCGGCGAAAGCGCGGATCCGATCATCTCCAAGACGGACGTGCATTACCAGCCGGGCCACAACTCGACCGCCGAAGGCGAAACGCTGGACGCATCGGCGAAATACTACATCTCGATGAACAAGTTCTCGAAGGATCGCTTCCTCAACGTCGGTCCGCTCAAGCCCGAGAACGAGCAGCTCTTCCTCATCGAGGGTGACAACCTGACCCTGCTTCACGACGGTCCGACCTTTGCCGAACCGCACGACTCGATCCTCGTGCATCGTTCGAAGGTCAATCCGGTACACGTCTGGGACCGCGAGGACCCGTCGTGGGAAGACGCGCGGCAGCAGGCCGCCGCGGATGGTGTGGACCTTGACTGGGGCCACGACGAGGTGATCCGCGACGGCAACAAGGTGCGGGTCTACATGTCCTCCGTCGCGCCGCAGTTCAGCATGGAGAAGTTCACCGTCAAGCAGGGCGACGAGGTGACGGTCTATGTCACCAACATGGACGACATCGACGACCTGACCCACGGCTTCACCATGGGCAACCACGGCGTCGCGATGGAGGTCGGGCCACAGCAGACCGCGTCCGTGACCTTCACGGCGGCGCAGCCGGGCGTCTACTGGTACTACTGCCAGTGGTTCTGCCACGCGCTCCACATGGAGATGCGCGGCCGCATGTTTGTCGAACCGCAGGGCGCCTGAGCATGTCGCGCGTCCGGCACCTCTTGTCGATCGTCGCTGTCGTCCTGTGCACCGGGGCGGCCGCGGAAACCGTGACGGTCGATCCCGTGCCGGGCGCGCTGAAATCCGCCGTCGCCGGGGCCAGCCCCGGCGACGTGCTCATCCTGATGCCGGGCCTGCACCAGGGCCCGGTATCGCTAGACATGCCCCTGACGCTGGAAGGACGGCCCGGCGCCGTCCTGCAAGGCGACGGCACCGGCAGCGTGGTGACCGTGACGGGCGATGGCGCGGTTGTCCGCGGGCTGCAGATCCTCGGGTCCGGCAATGACGGGGCCGAGATCGACTCGGGCGTCAAGCTGGCCCGTACGGCGACCAACGCGTTGGTCGAGGGCAACCATCTGACCGGCAACCTGCATGGCATCACCGTCCACGGCGCACGCGACAGCATCGTGCGCGGCAACCTGGTCGAAGGCCGCCGGGACCGGCGGGTCAACGACCGTGGCAACGGCATCTATGTCTGGAACGCGCCCGGCACCCTGGTCGAGGGCAACGACGTGATCTGGGGCCGCGACGGCATCTTTGCCAATGCGTCCAAGGACAACATCTTTCGCAACAACACCTTCCGCGACCTGCGGTTTGCCGTCCACTACATGTACACCAACAATTCCCAGGTCATCGGCAACGTCTCGGTGGGCAACACGCTGGGCTTTGCGCTGATGTTCTCGAACCGCATCGAGGTGCGGGACAACCTGTCGCTGGGCGACCGCACGCATGGCATCATGCTGAACTACGCCAACAACGCGACGATCACGGGAAACCTCGTGCGCGGTGGCACGCATGAGAAATGCACCTTCATCTACAACGCCCACAAGAACCGGATCGAGGGCAACCGTTTCGAGGGATGCGAGATCGGCATCCATTTCACCGCCGGGTCCGAACGCAACCAGATCACCGGCAATGCCTTCATCGGCAACCGGACCCAGGTCAAATACGTCGGCACGCGCCACATGGAGTGGAGCGCGGAGGGCCGCGGCAATTTCTGGTCGGACCATCCGGCCTTCGACCTTGATGGCGACGGCATCGCCGATGGCGTGTTCCGGCCGAACGACCTGATGGACCACATCCTGTGGTCGCAACCCTCGGCCAAGCTGCTGCTGGGATCGCCCGCCGTGCAGCTTGTCCGCTGGAGCCAGGCCGCCTTTCCTGCGACACTGCCCGGCGGGGTGCTCGACAGCGCGCCGCTGATGGTGGCGCCGCAGATCGCGGTGCCGGCGAACATCGCGGCGATGGAAGCCGAGGCCCGGGCCCGGGCCGCCGCCAGACAGGACAGACAGGAGATGAGCGATGCTGACCTGCTCTCGGGTCACTAGGACATTCGGCGCCGTCGAGGCGCTGAAGGATGTCAGCCTTTCGGTGGCTGAAGGCGAGCGCGTGGCGCTGCTGGGCCACAACGGGGCGGGCAAGTCGACCTTGATGAAGATCGTGCTGGGCCTGATCGCCGCGACCTCGGGCGAGGTCCGCGTGGCGGAGGCAGCCCCGGGCAGCCGCGCCGCGCGCGAAGCCGCCGCCTATCTGCCCGAGAACGCGGCCTTTCACCCCGCGCTCACCGGACGCGAACAGATCGCGCTGTACCTGCGCCTGCGCGGCGAACCGGCGGCCAAGGCGGGCGGCCTGCTCGAACGGGTCGGGCTGGACCATGCCGCCGACCGCCGGATCGGCACCTACTCCAAGGGGATGCGCCAGCGCGTGGGACTGGCGCAGGCGCTGATCGGCCGTCCGCGGCTGATGGTGCTGGACGAACCGACAAGCGGGCTCGACCCCGTGTCGCGGCGCGACTTCTACGCCATCCTCGACGACCTGGCGCGCGAGGGTGCGGCGATCCTGCTGTCCTCGCACGCCCTGACCGAGGTCGAGGCCCGCACCGACCGCATCGCCATCCTGTCGAAGGGTCGGCTCGTCGCCAACGACACGCTGGCCAGCCTGCGCCGCGAGGCCGGGCTGCCGATCCACATCCAGGTCGCCGCGCGGCCAGATACGGTGGGGGACGTGGCCGAGCGGCTGGCCGGGACGCGGGTGAACGGCGTCCGGGTGGACCTGACCTGCGCGCATGGCGACAAGCTGGCCCGCCTTGGCCAGATCGCCGGCCTTGGCGCGATGATTGACGATGTCGAGGTGATCCCGCCCAGCCTCGAGGACCTATACACCCATTTCAGCCGGAGGGCCGGACAATGACACGCGTGATGGCCGGCGCAGGCGCCGAGATGCGCATCGCCCTGCGCAACCGCTGGGTCGCGATCGCGGTCGTGATGATGGCGCTGTTCGCGCTTGTGCTGTCGGCGGCGGGCAGCGCGCCCACCGGGCAGGTCGGGGCGGACAGGCTGTCGGTCACGGTGGCAAGCCTGACCTCGCTTGCCGTCTACCTGGTGCCGCTGCTGGCGCTGCTGATGTCCTTCGACGCGGTCGCGGGAGAGATCGAGCGCGGCACCCTGTCGCTGATCCTGACCTACCCGGTCAGCCGGAGCGAGATCCTCGCGGGCAAGTTCCTGGCCCACCTGGCGGTGCTGGGGCTTGCCATCGTGGTGGGCTACGGCGTGGCCGCAGGCGCCGCCTTTGCCTTTGATCCCGGCGCGGCGGCGGGGCTTCCGGCCCTGGCGCGGCTGCTGCTGACCTCGCTGCTGCTGGGCGCGGCCTTCCTTGGCGTCGGCTACGCCGTCTCGGCGCTGGCGCGGCGGCCGGGATCGGCGGCGGGCGCGGCCATCGGCCTCTGGCTGGTCTGCGTCGTGCTCTATGACCTGGGCCTGCTGGCGGCCGTGGTCGCCGACAGCGGCGGTGTGTTCACGACGCAGGTCTTTCCCTGGCTGCTGCTGGCCAATCCGGCCGACGCCTTCCGGCTCTACAACCTCGCGGCGTCCGAGGCGGCGGGAGCCGCCGCCGGGGTCGCGGGGGCGGCGGAAACCATTCCGCCGTATTGGGCGCTGTCCTCGCTGATCCTGTGGGTGGCGGGCGGTTTCGCGCTGGCCATCCTCGCGTTCCGGCGGGTGCGGCCATGACCCGTCTGATCGTTCTTGCGCTACTCGCGCTGGCCCTGGGTGCCTGCAAGAAGGAGGTGGCCGAACGGCCGCTTCCGGTGTCGATGACGGCCGAGGCCGTGGGCCACTATTGCCAGATGGACCTGCTGGAGCATCCCGGCCCCAAGGCGCAGGTCCACCTGGACGGGTTGCCCGATCCGCTGTTCTTCAGCCAGGTGCGCGATGCCATCGCCTACCAGCGCATGCCGGAACAGAGCCACGCCATCGCCGCGATCTACGTCAGCGACATGGGCGTCGCGCCCAGCTGGCAAAGCCCGGGCGCCGACAACTGGATCGCGGCGGAAAGTGCCGTGTTCGTCGTCGGGGCCAGCATCAACGGCGGCATGGGCGCGCCTGAACTGGTCCCCTTCGCCGACCGCAGCGCCGCCGAGGCCTTTGTCGCTGACAATGGCGGCGAGATCCTGTCCCTGGCTGCCGTCCCCGACGACACGGTTCTGACCCCGGTCGAGTTCGAGCTTGACGCCGAGGGCAATTTCATCCCGCCCGAAGGGGCGGTCATCGACTAGGAGCACAGGATGCCGACCCTTTCCCGCCGCCGTTTCATCGCGATCTCTGCCTCTGCTGCCGTCTTGGCAGGCGGTCCAGCCCTTGGCGCACCGGCCAGGCACTGGACCGGCGTTGCGCTGGGCGCGCACGCGTCGATCACCCTGTCCCATCCCGACGCGGCGCGCATCGTCGCCGGGGTGCAAAAGGAAATCGACCGTCTCGAAGATATCTTCAGCCTCTATCGCACCGGATCGGCCCTGATGCGGCTGAACCGTGACGGGGCGCTCGACGCGCCGCCGTTCGAATTGGTGGAATGCCTGGGGGTGGCGGGGGTTGTCCATGCCGCCACCGGGGGTGCCTTCGATCCGACGGTGCAGCCGCTCTGGGACGCCTATGCCACGGCTCATGCAGCAGGTCATGCGCCGACCGCCGAGATGCTGGCCGAAGCGCGGCGCCTGGTCGGCTGGTCGGGGGTCGAGGTCATGCCGTCAAGGATCGGGTTCGCGCGGCCGGGCATGGCCCTCACTCTGAACGGCATCGCACAGGGCTATGTCGCCGACCGCGTCGCGAAGCTGCTGCAAATGCAGGGGCTTGACCGGATCCTGATCGACACGGGGGAATTCCGCGCCCTGGGCGGGATGCAGGATGGCGGTGCATGGCCGGTGAGCATCGAGAACACGCGCGCGGTCGGGCTGCGCGACCGTGCCCTGGCGACCTCGGCGGCGCTTGGGACATCCTTCGACCAGCAGGGAACGGTCGGTCACATCCTGGACCCCAGGACCGGCCTGCCGGCGCGGGTGTCCGGGCGGACCGTGTCCGTAACCGCGCCGACCGCGGCCCTCGCCGACGGGCTTTCGACCGGGCTTTGCCTGCTGGACGAGGCGGAGGCCACAAAGGTCGTCGGGCAGCTGCGCGACTGCCGGCTGGTCTGACGCGGCACAACCAGCGAGACCGCCGTGCGGCAGCCCCGCCACCCACATGGCGGGACTGTCAGCGAACGACGATGCCAATGGCGCCGCACCCGGGCATGCGTCGCCTTTGGCCTCTCTCCGTCTTTCGGGCTTGGCTCACGTCAGAGATCATTCCCAGAACATGACGACGTCCGCAAATGCGCATGCAAAGGCGTTCTGAACCGCCCCAAGTTTACCGGAGAGATGTTGGTTCGACGACTGGGCGGGTTTTTCTGCGGCGCTTGAATTTTTGTGGAAATCCTCCTCTGCTTCGTTCGACGCGACGTAGCCGATGGCGCTGTGTCGGTGCCGGTGTTGTACCAGTCGACCCATTTCAAGGTCTCCCATTCGACCTGGCCGGCCGATTTCCAAGGGCCGAGGACCTTGATCGCCTCGGTCTTGAAGAGCCCGATGATGCGTTCTGCCAGGGCGTTGCCGTGGCTGTCGCCGACGCTGCCGCCCGAGGTGTCGGTCCCGGCCTTTGCCAGCCGCTCGGTGTATCGGATCGACAGGTATAGGGCTGCCTTGGTGGATCCAATTGCCCGCCTCGGACGGCGCCCGCTGGCACCTCTCGGGACATTGCTGCGCAATGCCCGGCCGGACAGTGCACGATAGCGAACGTCCTGTCGACTCCCGCGCCAATAAGGCCGCCGTCCTGCTCGGTACGTCACGCCCCGCCTTGAGCTTGGCGACCTCCTTCAGGGCCGCGATCTCGGCCGGGTTTGCGCGCTGTAGGCCACTGCCGGAGAAAGCCGTGGTGATCCAGCGTCTCATGACGCTCTCGGCGACATCGAGCTTCCGACTGGCCTCGACCACGGCCACGCCGCGCCCGGTCACCAGCCTCACGGCCTCGATCTTGAACTCCTTGCCGAAGGTTCGTCTCTTCATCTGCTGGTCTGCGTCGGCGTCACGATGTTTTCTTCCTGTCCAACAAACCGGCGGCCTGCCGATCCGGTTCGGTGGGGCGCTGGTGGCTGGCATTGGCGTTGGTGGTGCACCGTCGGGGGCCGACCGACGCAGATTGCGCCCGTGTCGGTCTGGATGCGATCGCCGCCGAATAAGGCATTCTGGAGCCCGCGTTTCGGGCGCGGACCCTTCATCGTGAACGCCACAAGAAAGGCAGACCCATGCGCCACTTCCCCCTGATTGCCCTACTCGTCGGGTTTGCCAGCCCGGTCTGGGCGCAAACCGCTCCGTCGGCACGCGAAGTCGCGGCCTATGACGGCCTTTTCCGTGCCGCGCATGAGGGCGATGTCGCCATGATCGAGCAGCTGGTCGCCGAAGGCGCCGACGTCGATGCCCGCGATTCAAGGGGCCGCACACCGGTGCACGTGGCCGCCTTCGCCTCCGAGGATGACGCGCTTCGGGCGCTGGCCGAGGCCGGTGCCGACATGAATGCGCTGGAACATCGGGCCTACGATGCCGTGACGATTGCCGCGGTGGCGGACGATCCCGAACTGATGTCGCTCGCCATCGACCTGGGCAACGATCCGGGGCTTGTCACCAGCCCCTACGATGGCACCGCGCTGATCGCCGCGGCGCACCTTGGCCATGCCGAGGTGGTGCGGCGGCTGATCGCGGCGGGGGCGCCGCTCGATCACGTCAACAACCTGCATTGGACTGCCGTGATGGAGGCGGTGGTTTTGGGCGACGGCGGTCCGGATCACCTGGCCGTGCTCGATGCACTCCTGTCCGCAGGGGCTGACCGGTCGCTGGCCGACCGCGATGGCGTCACGCCGCTTCGGCACGCCGAGGCGCGGGGGTTCAAGGAGATGGCAGAGCGGCTTCGCCGACCGAACTAGCGCGGCGTCCTTGAAATCTGAACCGAGTGGATTCCCACGGGTCTGATTCTGTGATTCACCATGTGTGGAGGTGGATCATGGGCAAATCGCTATCAATGGACATTCGGGAGCGTGTTGTCGCTC
>NZ_FXYF01000013.1 GCF_900184945.1 Antarctobacter aquimaris
CCGCGCGCACCGCCCCGGCCTTCCCGCCCGGATCGACGCCGACGCGGAGCTTCGCGCCTTCATCCTCGCCCGTATCGACGCCTTGACCTTCCCCCAGCTCGAAGGCGAAGTGGCCAAGGCATTCCCGTCGGAACGCCGCGTGCGCAAGAGTGCAATCCACGCCTGGTGGCAGAAGCACCGCGACACCCTCGCGGCGAAATCCGGTCCGAGATAGTCCGGGCACTGCGAGGGTAGTCCGGTATCAAACCCTCTGAAACCGTAGGACAGACTATGTGAATACTAACAGCTGCCCCCGTCCCGGACCAGGTCCGGGACTCCCCCGGAGGTATTTTCACCAAGAAGAAGCACAGGCGCGGGGTTTGACGGCGGCGCGCGAGCCGCGTACTTGATCGCGCAACCGCAATCAGGACCGGGCCCGCGATGCTATACCCCACTGCCTCCGCCTGGCGCGACGCGCCGTCGAAACGAGTGGTGCTCTACGCCATGTCGGGCCTGGGCAAGACCCATGTCTCGAACCTGCTGCGCGACTGCGGCGACTGGTTCCACTACTCGATCGATTACCGCATCGGCACCCGCTACATGGGCGAATACATCGCCGACAACGCCAAGCGCCACGCCATGCAGGTGCCCTTTCTGCGCGACCTGCTGCTGTCGGATTCGATCTACATCGGCTCCAACCTGTCGTTCCACAACCTGACGCCGGTCTCCACCTACCTGGGCAAGCCCGGCAACCCGGACAAGGGCGGCCTGCCGATGCAGGAATACCGCCGCCGGCAGGGCCAGTTCGAACGGGCCGAACGGCAGGCGCTGCTGGACACCGGCTATTTCATCAGCCGGGCGCAGGACCTCTACGGCTACCCGCATTTCGTCTGCGACACCGGCGGCAGCATCTGCGAATGGGTCGACCCGGAGAACCCTCAGGACGAGATCCTGACCGAGCTCAGCCAGCAGGCGCTGATGGTCTGGATCCGCGGCAGCGAGGAACACACCGAGGAGCTGATCCGCCGGTTCGACAAGGCGCCCAAGCCGATGGCCTACCGCGCCGATTTCCTCGCCGATGCCTGGGCGCGCTACCTGTCCGAAAAGGACGTGGCCGAGAACCGGGTGGACCCGGACGCCTTTATCCGCTGGACCTATGCGCAGGCGCTGGCGCATCGCCAACCGCTGTATCAGGCGATGGCGCGCAACTGGGGCGTGACTGTCGAGGCGGGCGATATGGCCCGCGTCCGATCCGAGGCGGATTTCACCGACCTGATCGCCGCGGCGCTGCCGGACTGACCTCTTGCCGCCTGCCCGCCCCGCGCCTATCTGGACGCCGCCTCGTAAAAGGACCGACCCATGCCGATCAAACTGCCTGCCGACCTGCCCGCCTTCGACGTACTCACCGGCGAGGGCGTCATGGTCATGTCCGAGGACGCGGCGGCGCGGCAGGATATCCGCCCGCTGCGGATCGGCCTGCTGAACCTGATGCCGAAGAAGATCCAGACCGAGAACCAGTTTGCCCGGCTGATCGGCGCGACGCCCTTGCAGATCGAGTTCAGCCTGATCCGGATGTCCGAGCACCAGACCAAGAACACCGCCGCCGAGCACATGGAGAATTTCTATCGCCCCTTCGCCGAGGTGGCCGACACGGGCGAAAAGTTCGACGGGCTGATCATCACCGGCGCCCCGATCGAGCACCTGCCCTACGAGGAGGTCACCTATTGGGACGAGCTGACCCAGGTCTTCGACTGGACCCAGAGCCACGTGCATTCCACCTTTGGCGTGTGCTGGGGCGGGATGGCGATGATCTACCATTTCCACGGCGTGCCCAAGCACATGCTGGAGGCCAAGGCCTTTGGCGCCGTGCGGCACCACAACCTGGCCCCCGCCTCGCCCTATTTGCGCGGGTTTTCCGACGACATGGTGATCCCGGTGTCGCGCTGGACCGAGATCCGCCGCGAGGACGTGGACAAGGCCGGCCTGCCGATTCTGATCGACTCGCCCGAGACCGGCCCCTGCCTGATCGAGGACCCCTGTCACCGGGCGCTCTATATCTTCAACCACTTCGAATACGACAGCGGCACCCTCAAGGAAGAGTATGACCGCGACGTCGCCTCCGGCAAGCCGATCAACGTGCCCGCCAACTACTACCCGAATGACAACCCGGCCCTGCCGCCGCAGAACCGCTGGCGCAGCCACGCGCACCTGCTCTACGGCAACTGGATCAACGAGATCTACCAGACGACCGCTTTCGACCTATCCTTGATCGGAACGGCCCCCGTGCGGGCCTGACCAAGACCGGGAGAGATACGTGCGACTACTGGGCGCCCTCATCGCGCTGGCGATCCTCGGCGGCTGCGCGGTGACGCAGATCCGCGCCGACCGCACCGAAAGCGACGCCGAGGCGCGCTGGCCGCCGGTGGGCCGTTTTGTCGAGGTCGACGGGCTGCGCGTGCATTACGTGCAGAAGGGGCGCGGCCCGGACGTGGTTCTGCTGCACGGCGCCAGCGGCAACCTGCGCGACTTCACCTTTCAACTCGTAGACCTCTTGGCGCGCGACTACCGGGTGACCGCCTTTGACCGGCCGGGCTTGGGCTACACCACGCGCGACGCGCGCTTTGCCGGGGCCTTCAACACGCGGGCCGAGACGCCACAGGACCAGGCGGCAATCCTGGCCAGGGCGGCGGCGCAGCTGGGCGTGACCCGGCCCGTCGTGGTGGGCCATTCCTACGGCGGCTCGGTCGCCATGGCCTGGGGGCTGGACCAGAACGCCGCGGCGGTGGTCAGCTTGGGCGGGGCGATCATGCCCTGGCCCGGCTCGCTGGACGCGCAGTACCAGGTGCTGGGCAGCGCGCTGGGCGGGGCCATCGTGCCGCAGTTCGTCTCCGCCTTCTACGACGAGGCGCGGGTGCGCGAGGCCGTCTCCGGCATCTTTGCCCCGCAGTCCGTGCCCGAGGGCTACCTCGATCACATCGGTCCCGGCCTCAGCCTGCGCCGCGACACGATCCGTGCCAACGGCCGCCAGGTCGCCGCCCTGCGCCCGGCGCTGGTCGAGATGTCGAAACGCTATCCCACGCTGACCATCCCGGTGGAGCTGGTGCACGGCAGCGCCGACACCACCGTGGGCTACGAGATCCACACTGTTGCCGCGGCAAAACTGCTGCCCAACGCGCATGTCACGCGGCTGGAAGGCGTCGGCCACATGCCGCAGCACGCCCGCCCCGGCGCGGTGCTGGAGGCGATCCGCCGCGCGGCGCAACGGGCGGGCCTGCGCTAGGCGCCCCGCCGCGCGGGGGTTTGCACTGCCGCGCGGAATCCGCATAGTGCGCCAGACCATCTGACGAGGCCCCCATGCTCCCCTTTGACGGCGCGATCTCCCGGTTCCATGAAAAAGACGCGCCAAAATCGGTGCGCGAGGCCATCGACGAGGGTGACAAGGACGACATCCTCGACCGCTCCTATCCCTACAAGGAGCAGATGAAGTCGAAAGACTACGACCGGCAGATGGACGACCTGCAAATCGAACTGGTCAAGATGCAGGCCTGGGCCAGGGACAGCGGCGCGCGCATCGCCCTGGTGTTCGAGGGGCGCGACGCCGCCGGCAAGGGCGGCACGATCGAACGCTTTCGCATGAACCTGAACCCGCGCGGCGCGCGCGTGGTGGCGCTGTCCAAACCTTCGGACACCGAGGCGACGCAGTGGTATTTTCAGCGCTACATCCAGCACCTGCCCGCCGCCGGGGAAATCGTGTTCTTTGACCGCTCCTGGTACAATCGCGGCGTGGTCGAGCACGTGTTCGGCTTCTGCGACGACGCGCAGCGCGAACATTTCTTTGCCCAGGTGCCCGACTTTGAAAAGATGCTGGTCGAAGAGGGCATCCACCTGTTCAAGATCTGGCTCAACGTCGGCCGCGCCGAACAACTGCGCCGCTTCCTGCAACGCGAAAGCGACCCGCTGAAACAGTGGAAACTCAGCCGCATCGACGTCGAGGGGCTGGCGAAATGGGAGGCCTACTCGGACGCCATCCAGGAGACCCTGCGCCGCAGCCACACGCCCGAAGCGCCCTGGACGGTGATCCGCTCGGACGACAAGAAGCGCGCCCGCCTCGCCGCCATCCGCCACGTGCTGCACCGCCTCGACTACGCCCGCAAGGATCCCAAGGCGCTGGGCGACGAGGACACCCGCATCACCGGCGGCCCCGAGATCTGGGCGGCCTGAAGCCCCCGCACCCCATGATCAAGAAACGCGGATATCACCACGGCAACCTGCGCCAGGCACTGGTCGACGCCGCGCTCCTCTTGATCGAGGAAAAGGGCCCCACCGGCTTTACCCTATCGGAGGCGGCCAAGCAGGCCGGCGTCACCCCGGCCGCCGTCTACCGCCACTTCTCGGGCCGCGAGGACCTGATCGCCGAGGCCGCCCGCCAGGGCTACGAGATCTTCGCCGACGTGATGGACTACGCCTATGAAAAGGGCCAGCCCTCGGCGCTGGCCGCCTTCGAGGCGACGGGCCGCGCCTATCTCGCCTTTGCCCGCAAGTACCCCGGCCACTACATCGCGATGTTCGAATCCGGCATCTCGGTCAACCACTCGCCCGACCTCGCGGCCGTCTCGGCCCGCGCGCGCGGCGTGCTGGAACGCGCCGCCGAGCAGCTGTCACAGCACATCCCGCCGGAAAAACGCCCGCCGCCGGCGATGTTTTCGGCCCACATCTGGGCGCTCTCCCACGGCGTGGTCGAGCTGTTCGCCCGCAACTCGCCCGGCACCCAGTCGCCCTTCCCGCCCGAGGACCTGCTGGAAACCGGCATCGGCGTCTACCTGCGCGGGCTCGGCCTGCTGCCGATGGACAAATAGGACGCGACCCATGGCCATCTTTGGTCCAGCAATATCCTGGGGGAGTCGATGCGCAGGAATCGACCGGGGCAGCGCCCCCGGCACGCGGCGGGGGATCCCATGACCAAGACCTTCTTCCTGGGCCTCGGCGGCCAGAAATGCGGCTCAACCTGGATCCAGTCCTACCTCGCGCGCCAAACCGGGTCAGACTTCGGCCGCCTCGGCGAATACCAGGCCTGGGAGCACCACTTGGGCGGCGTCTTTGCCCGCTACCGCGCGCCGGAACCCTCGCTGCTGGCGAAACTGCGCGCCCGCACCAAGGTGGCGCTGGGCGCCCCCGAACCCGCCGCCCACCTGCGCTGGCGCCTGCAACAGGACGGTGACGCCTATTTCGACTATTTCGCCGGGTTGCTGGACCGCCCCGGGATCACCCGCACCGGCGACATCTCGCCCTCTTACGCGGCCCTTCCCGCGGCACGGCTGGCCGACCTGCGCGACCGCCTTTCAACACGAGGAATGACCGTCAAGGTGCTGTTTTCCATGCGTGATCCCGTTGACCGCATCCGCTCTCACATGCGCATGGAAATGGACAAGGGCCGCCTGCCGCCCAGCACGGACAACGACACCCCGCTCGCCGCCTTCTATGCCGGCCCCGAGGCCGAGGCGCGCACCCGCTACGACACCACGCTCGACGCGCTCGAGGCGGTCTTTGCCCCGCAGGACCGTTTCGTTACCACCTTCGAGACCCTGTTCACCGCCCACGGCATCGCCGAACTGTCACGCTTTGCCGACGTCCCGGTCGATCCGCAGGCCGGCATGCGAGCGGTCAACGCGCGGGCCAAGGGCAGCGGCGTGTCCGAGGACCTCGAGGCCGAGATTGCCCGGCACTACGCCCCGGTCTACCAGGCCGTCGCCCGCCGACTGCCTCAGGTGGCCGAGGTCTGGCCCTCGGCCCGCCACGTGCTCACCACCGCATGAGCCCGCAGGCCAGCAACTGCGCCGGCCCCTCGTAACGCTCTGACTTGTCGTCCAGAAACCCGTCCGGCACCCCGCGCATCCGCTCCAGCAGTTCCGCGTAGTAGCGGTATTTCGCGGCCGCGTTGGCATGCGCCCCCCAGGCCGTGGCGCGGGCGATCTTGTCGGCGAACTGCGCGGTAAAGACAAAATGCGCCACCGTCAGCAGGACCTCCGATGACGGTGGCAGGTTGCCATAGTGCGACCCGGTCAGCCGGCTCTGCGCATCGCGCCGCACCAGCGGCACCTTGTGGCGCGGCGACTTCTGGAACTGCTGCGCCTTTTTGGCGGCCGACGGCATCCAGACCCGGTGCCACCCCTTGCGTTCCACTTTAGGATCAACCCCGAACATCTTGAAAAGGCGTGCTGTCTTGGACTTTCCCATCAGGTCCGGCTGGGCCCCCGGCCGCAATTCGACCAGCCGCTCGGCCTGGAAATACGGATAGGCCGCCAGCAGCCCCTCGAAGCTCTGCGGCAACGCCCCCGCCAACCCCTCCGCCGAAGCCGGAAAGAACTCCACCACCGAGGCCACCGCCGAGGGCGCGCCCTCCGCCGCCAGCCGCGCCACCACCTCGGCCATCGAGGTCACGCCCGGCGGCAGGATCAGGAACTCGTCGGCGTCGACATAGCCGACATAAGCGCCGTCAAGGAACAGGTGCGGCAGGGCGATCTTGAAGTAGGTCCCAACGCGCTCCTCGCGCACCACGCCCTCCGGATCGCGGTAGTGCAGCCGCGCGCCATACCCCAGGTCCGACCGCATCACCACCACGTCCGGCTGCGCGCAGAGGTAGTCGAACGACCCGTCGTCGCTGGCATCGTCCCAGATCAGGAACTGTTCAAAGCCGATGTCGCGGTGATGCGCCAGCCAGGCCGGCAGGAACCCCATCTCGTTCTTCATGGTGGAAAACAGCGTCAGCCGCGCCGGATCGACCGCGCCCGACACCACCCGTGCCAGTTGTCCGGCCTCCTCGATCCCGACCGTTTTCAACGCTGCCCGCCCCCTGCTTGTGACCGGCGTCACGCTACTCTGCCGGGCGCGGAGCAGGCAACCCCGCGCAGGCAAAGACGGGTCAAGGCAGGCCAAACGAAAGGCAACCGGTTCCGCGAATCGTGCCTGGGCGCGGGTGGACCCGCCCAGAAGGCGCAGCCCCCCGGTCAGCCGGGAACACATGCCGCATTTCATATGTGTTTTCCGCCGCCTAGCACCGCAACCGTGCATCCTGCGTCTCAGCGGGTTGCCCCATGTCACACCGAAAAAGTCAGGATCAAAATGATCATCAGTTACAAGTACCGCTACATTTTCCTGCATTGCCGCAAGACCGCCGGCAGTTCGATCGCCGTCTCACTGGCGCGGGACCTCGGGCCGGACGACCTGCAACTCTCCGGACTGTCCGAAACCCAGGCCGAGGGCATCCGGCTCACCAAACGAACGCACCGGGACGCTGCGGCGCAGCTGCGCGATGTCCCGCGTCTGCGCAACAGCCTGGCGCTACGCGGCCTGCGCGGCCGCAAGCTGAAGGATCACGTGACCAAGAAGCTCGTGCTCGAACGCTATCGCACCGCCTGGAACGAACCCCAGCCCCAGCACGCCTACGCCAAAACCCTTGCTTCCGCCCTGCCCGAGGAATGGGCCAGTTTCGCCAAGTTCTGCGTCGTGCGCAATCCCTGGACCAAGACGGTCTCCGACTACTTCTGGCGGACAAAGAACCTCTCCACCCCGCTCAGCTTTGCCGAGTTCGTCCGCGCGATCGAGCGCGGTGATCCGATGGGCGACATCGTGCGCCCGCGCTACCACGACAATTGGCCGCTCTACACCATCGACAACCAGATCGTGGCCGATCACGTCATCCGCTTCGAAACCCTGGTGCCGGGACTGACCGACACCTGCGCAAGGCTCGGCATCCCCTTCGACGGCTGGCTGCCCCGGGCCAAGGGCAGTCATCGGCCCAAGACCGGCGCCAAGGCGGACCCGTTCCGTTTCTACACGCCAGAACTGCGCGATACGGTCGGCCGCCTCTACGAACGCGAGATTTCGACCTTCGGCTATACCTTCGACCGCGTGCTCACCAGCGCATGAGCCCCAGGTCCACCAGCTGCTGCGGCCCGGTGTAGCGCCGGCTGTCCGCGTCGAGAAAGCCCTCCGGCCGCCCCTGCATGGCCCGCAGCAGCTGCGCATAGCCGTGGTACTTGCGCCCACCATGGGCGTGGCTGCCCTGCCGGATCGCGCGGGCGATCTTGTCGGCGAACTGCGCCGTGAAAACGAAATGCGCCACCGTCAGCAGAACCGTCCCGGACGGCGGCAGATTGCCGTTGTGGCTGCCCACTTGCCAGCTTTGGGCATCGCGCCGCAGCAGCGGGGTCTTGTGGCGCGGCGATGTCTGCGCCTCCTGCGCCCGGCGCACCGAGGCGGGCAACCACAGGCGGTGCCACCCACGGCGCACAAGGGGCGGACGGACATCGTATCGCTGGTAGAGAAGCGCGGTCTTTGACAGGCCGTGCAGCCTGGGACGTGATTGACCGGGCAAAACCTCGACCAGCCGCTCGGCCTGGAAATACGGATAGGCCGCCAGCAGCCCCGCGAAGCTCTGCGGCAACTCCCCCGCCAACTCCTCCGCCGAGGCCGGAAAGAACTCCACCACCGAGGCCACCGCCGAGGGCGCGCCCTCCGCCGCCAGCCGCGCCACCACCTCGGCCATCGAGGCCACGCCCGGCGGCAGGATCAGGAACTCGTCGGCGTCGACATAGCCGACAAAGACGCCGTCAAGGAACAGGTGCGGCAGGGCGATCTTGAAGTAGGTCCCAACGCGCTCCTCGCGCACCGCGCCCGCCGGATCGCGGTAGTGCAGCCGCGCCCCGAACCCCAGGTCCGAGCGCATCACCACCACGTCCGGCTGCGCGCAGAGGTAGTCGAATGACCCGTCGTCGCTGGCATCGTCCCAGATCAGGAACTGTTCAAAGCCGATGTCGCGGTGATGCGCCAGCCAGGCCGGCAGGAACCCCATCTCGTTCTTCATGGTGGAAAACAGCGTCAGCCGCGCCGGATCGACCAAACCCGACACCACCCGTGCCAGCCGCCCCGCGTCTTCGATCCCGACCGACTCCACCCGTTCCCGCCCCGATGGTTTCTTCTGGCCCCAAATATCCCGGGGGGCTTGCCGCAGGCAAGCGTGGGGGCAGCGCCCCCACCGGCGCCCCGCACAGGGGCGCCCGCCAAAACAGAAGGGGCCCCGAAGGGCCCCTGCAATTCGAAAACCGTGAAACGGTCAGCGCTTGGAGAACTGGAAGCTCCGGCGCGCCTTGCGCTTGCCGAACTTCTTGCGTTCCACCACGCGGCTGTCGCGGGTCAGGAACCCGGCCGCCTTCAACGGCGAGCGCAGCGACGGATCGTAAAGCTGCAGCGCCTTCGAGATGCCGTGCTTGACCGCGCCGGCCTGGCCGGTCAGGCCGCCGCCCTTGACGGTCGCCATGACGTCGAACTCACCCTCGACGCCGGCCACCTGGAAGGGCTGGCGCAGGATCAGCTGCAGCACCGGACGGGCAAAGTACTTGCTCATGTCCTTGCCGTTGACCACGACCTTGCCCGAACCCGGCTTGATCCAGACGCGGGCGACCGCGTCCTTCCGCTTGCCGGTGGCATAGGAGCGGCCCAGTTCGTCACGGACCGGCTCGCGCGGCTCTTCCTCAACGACGACGGCGGCTTCCAAGCCGGCAGCGGCGCCCAGAGCTTCCAGAGTGTTGATCTGCTCAGCCATTATTTCGCCACCCGGGTGTTCTTGGAATTCATGGATTTGACGTCCAGAACCTCGGGGTTCTGGGCCTCGTGCGGATGCGCGGCACCCGCGTAGATGCGCAGGTTGGTCAGCATCTGGCGCGCCAGGCGGTTGCCGGGCAGCATGCGCTTGACGGCCTGGAACACCACGCGCTCGGGGTAGTCACCCTCGAGGATCTGCGCCTTGGTGCGCGACTTGATCCCGCCGGGGTGGCCCGAGTGCCAGTAGAAGTGCTCTTCGCGCTTCTTGCCGGTCAGCTGGATCTTGTCGGCGTTCACGATGATGACGTTGTCACCCATGTCCATGTGGGGGGTGAAGGAGGGCTTGTGCTTGCCGCGCAGCCGCATGGCGACGATCGAGGCGAGACGGCCGAGAACGACGCCCTCGGCGTCGATCACGATCCATTTCTTGTCGATGTCTGCCGGAGTCGCAGAAAAGGTTTTCATCAGGCTCTTGTCCGTTCGATTGAGAAGGCCGGGAACATCGCCCCGGCCCTGAATTCGATTGGGCGGTTATACAGGGCAGTTCGGACAGGTCAAGCGCGACATGCAAATATTCACGTAACGATTTCAGTGACTTAAAATGACGGTATCAGGATACCCCAAAAACGCGGCACTGGATCGCGGCCGCCCTGCCCGCTCAGCCGTAAAGCTGCGCGGCGCGCCGTTCAAAGGCGCGCACGATGCGCTGCATGGCGTCGTAAAAGAACATCCCCGCCGCGCCCTGCAGGATGCGGTTGCGGAACTCGAAGTCGACGAAAAAGGCCACCTCGACCCCTCCCGCGACATCGCGGAACTCCCACCTCGATTGCATGTGGCTGAACGGCCCGTCCAGGTACTCGGTCTCGATCCGCCGGGCCTCGGGCCAGAGCGTCACGCGGCTGCCGAACTTCTCGCGGAAGACCTTGAACGAGATCACCAGGTCCGCAAGCATCACCTCGTGGTCGCCGCGGTCATGGCGCGACCGGATGCGCGCGGCGGCGGTCCAGGGCAGGAACTGCGGATAGGACGCGACATCGGCCACCAGATCATACATCTGCTGGGCGCTGTAGGGCAGGACTCGGGTTTCTTGGTGGGTCGGCATGTCGCTGCTGTTCGGGACTGACAATGGGCCGGGATTTCGTATGCTCGGCCGGGGAATTCAAGGGAAAGCCATGACAGAGCGTCCATATGTCGTAGACGAGATGATCTCGGCCAAGGCCATCGCCGCACGAATCGAATCGCTGGCGCGCGAGATCGGGCAGGAGTTTGCCGGCACCGACAAGCTGGTCGTGGTGGGCCTGTTGCGCGGCAGTTTCGTCTTTATCGCCGACCTGGTACGCGAGCTGGAACTGCCGGTCGAGGTGGATTTCCTCGAGGCCTCCTCCTACGGCGACGGCATGGAATCGAGCCGCGAGGTGCGCATCCTCAAGGACCTGCGTTCCGGCATCGAGGGGCGCGACGTGCTGGTGGTCGAGGACATCATCGACACCGGGTTCACCATGCGCCACGTGGTCCACCTGCTGAAGGCCCGCAACCCGCGCAAGCTGAAGGTCATCGCCCTGCTGGACAAGCCGTCGCGCCGCGAGGTGGGGATCAAGGCGGACTGGACCGGTTTCGAGATCCCGGACGAATTCGTGGTCGGCTACGGCATCGACTTTGCCCAGCGCAACCGCAACCTGCCCTACATCGGCAAGGTGCGCTTTACCGACTGAAGCTCAGCGCCCCTTCTGCGCCTCGGCAAAGGCGCGGGCGGCGGCGCGCTGCGCCGGGTCCAGCCCTTCGGACAGGTCCTCGCATTCCGCCGCGATGTCGCCCTCGGCCAGGCTGTGGCCCCAGTCGATCGCCAGCAGGCAATAGCCGTAGCCCTGCACCTTGTCGTGCCAGACGCCGGCGTAGTCCTCCCAGGCCACGAAAAGCCCCAGTTCGTAGGCCGCGCGGGCCACGCCCCGTTCGACCCCCAGGCGGTACAGCAGCCAGGACTTCAGCAGGTCCTGTGCGACGCCGTCGTTGCCCTCGTAGAGCCAGGCCAGGTCGGGGATCGACTTGCGGTCTCCCGCCGCGACCGCGCGTTCCAGGTAAAGCCGCGCCAGGTCCACGTCCGGCGTCACGCCATGGCCGTGGTAATAGGCATAGCCGACCTCGCGCAGCCCGTTGAAGGTGCCGGCATCCGCGCCCTTGCGGTACATGGCCAGCGCTTCGGCCTTGTCCTCGGGCACGCCGCGGCCGTGGTGGTGCAGGTCGCCGAGGATGTTCCAGGCCTCCGGGTAGCCCATCGCCACCGCCTGTTCGGCCAACGCGCGGGCCCTGGCGTAGTCGAGACCATGACCGGCGTGATCGTTCTGCCAGAACAGCGCCATGTTGAACACCGCACGGGCGAAGCCCTGGTCGGCGGCGCGCTGATACCACATCAGCCCGGCGGCCGGGTCATAGGCGATGCCCTGCCCGCCATCCTGTTCCGTCAGCCCCACGCCCAGCATGTTCTGCGCCACAGGGCTGCCGGCCTCGGCCTCGGCGCGCACGACCGCCCAGATGCCGTCGTAACGGCCGTCCAGCCAGGCCTGCCGTGCCTCCGCCAGGGCGGGGGAAACGGGCGCGTCCAGCGTGCCTTGCGCGCCCAGACCCAGCGGCCAGAAGGCGGTGACCAGGGCGGCGCACAGCGTCGAAAGGCTGGGTTTCATGGCGGTATCCCCTATTCTCGCGTCATTCAAATCCGCAACCGCGCGCGATCAGGGCCAGGCCACACGGGTGTCAATCGACCGGCTGGCCAGACCATGCAGGAATGCACACATAATGTGACTCCAAAGCCGTCCGCAAAAGCAAGAATGTAATTGTCACAAGGCGCTGAAATACTATGGTGGGACCATTCATCACAGGGAGATACCCATGAAAACTGCCTTTGCCGCCCTCGCAGCCATCGCTGTTCTTGCTACCCCCGCCCTCGCCCAGGACGTTTCCGGCGCCGTGAAGGCGCGGAAAGGTCAGTTCAACATCCTCGCCCTGAACCTCGGCGTGCTGGGCGGCATGGCCCGTGGCACTGTCGACTATGACGCCGCCGCCGCACAGGCCGCCGCCGATTCGATCGTGCATGTCACCAAGCTGGACCAGTCAAACCTGTGGCCGGCCGGGTCCGACCAGATGTCCATCGACGGCAGCCGCGCGCTGCCGGTGATCTGGGAAAAGACCGACGACGTGATGGCCAAGTGGGCCGCGCTGGGCGAAGCGGCCGTCAAGATGGCCGAGGTCGCCGGCACCGGCAAGGACGCGCTGGGCCCGAACCTGGGCGCCATCGGCGGGGCCTGCAAGGCCTGCCACGACACCTACCGCGCGCCCGAGTAACACGGCATGCGCTTCTTTCTGAAGCTGGTGGTCCTGGCGGCGATTGTCGCCGCCGGGATCGGCCTCTGGGTCACGGCCCCCGATCGCGTCGATCCCGCCCGGTTTGCCGGGCTGACCGCCGACACCACGCGCGGCCAGGCCGTGTTCACCGCCGCAGGCTGCGCCTCGTGCCACCACACCAAGGGGGACGAGAACAAGCTGGTGCTGACCGGCGGCATGGAGTTCGTTTCTGACTTTGGCACCTTCTACGCGCCCAACATTTCGCCCTCTCCGGCGGGGATCGGCGGGTGGACGTTCGATGATTTCGCCAACGCGGTGACGCGCGGCGTGTCGCCCGAGGGCCAGCATTATTACCCGGCCTTCCCCTACACCGCCTATACCAAGATGAAGGACCAGGACGTCGTCGATCTCTGGGCCTACATCCAGACCCTGCCGCCCAGCGATGTCGCCAGCAAACCGCATGACGTGGGCTTTCCGTTCAACATCCGCCGGTCGGTGGGGGGATGGAAGTTCCTGTTCATGTCAGACGCCTACGTGATGGACGTCCCGCCTGATCTGGAGCGCGGCCGTTACCTCGTCGAGGCGCTGGCGCATTGCGCCGAGTGCCACACCCCGCGCAACCCGGTCGGTGCGCTGGACAAGTCGCGCTGGATGGGCGGCGCGCCCAACCCGTCCGGAAAGGGCACGATCCCGCGCCTGACCCCGGACAAGTTCGACTGGTCGGCGGATGACGTGGCCTACTACCTCGAAACCGGGTTCACCCCCAGCTTCGACGCGGTGGGCGGACACATGGCCGAGGTGGTCGAGAACTTCTCGCAGCTGCCGGCCGAAGACCGCAGGGCCGTGGCGGCCTACGTCAAGGCGCTGCCCGCACTGGGCAACTGACCGGACGGAACCACGCAGCGGGCATGGCTTTCTCCCGAAACGCCTTGCCCGCTGCGGCCGCGAGACAATGATCGGGGACCCGGACATCGCTTTCGCCGACATCACCATTGTGCCCGTGCCGTCGCGGAACAAGGCAGACTACGTCGCCTTCTCGCGCCGCATCGGCGCGATATACCGCGAACACGGCGCGCTGCGGGTCGTCGATTTCTGGCACGAACGCGCAGCGGGCGAAGACGCGGACTACCATGCCTCCGCCGCAATGGAGGGCTATGCCCTGGGCAGCTTGCCCGACCTGCGCCGGCAGGCAGGCGCCACGGAGGACGAGACGGTCGTCGTATCGCTGATCGAATGGCCGAACCGCGCCGTGCGCGACCGCGCCATGGCCGCCGTGGCCCATGACCCGCGAATCGCGGCCACCTTGACGGAAGATCCGGTTTTCGACGGCACCCGGCTGATCGCCGGGGCATTCTCGATCGCACTGGACCTGGCCTAGATCGACCTCAGCCGCGCGCCAGTTTCGCCTCGCGCGCCGCGCGCAGGCGGGCAAAATCGTCCCCCGCGTGGTAGGACGACCGCGTCAGCGGCGTCGCCGACACCATCAGGAAGCCCTTGCCATAGGCCGCTTTCTCGTAGGCGGCGAATTCTTCGGGCGTGACGAATCGGGCCACCCCGTGATGCTTGGGTGTCGGTTGCAGGTACTGGCCCACGGTCAGGAAATCGACATCGGCGGCGCGCATGTCGTCCATGACCTGCCGCACCCCCTGCGCGTCCTCGCCCAGGCCCACCATGATACCCGACTTGGTAAAGATCGACGGGTCCAGTTCCTTGACCCGCTGCAACAGCCGCAGCGAATGGAAATAGCGCGCGCCGGGCCGCACCTCGGGGTAGAGGCCGGGCACGGTTTCCAGGTTGTGGTTGAACACGTCCGGCTTGGCCGCGACGACGGTTTCCAGCGCCTCGGGGCCGCATTTCAGGAAATCCGGCGTCAGGATCTCGATCGTGGTGGCGGGCGCGCGGTGCCGCACGGCGCGAATCGTCTGGGCAAAATGCTCGGCCCCGCCGTCGTCCAGGTCATCGCGGTCGACGCTGGTGATGACCACGTGGTTCAGCCCCAGTTTCTGCACCGCATCGGCCACCCGCCCCGGCTCGAACACGTCCAGTGCGTCGGGCCGTCCGGTGGCGACGTTGCAGAAGGTGCAGCCGCGGGTGCAGATCTCGCCCATGATCATCATGGTCGCGTGGCCCTGGTTCCAGCATTCGCTGGCGTTGGGGCACCCCGCCTCTTCGCAGACGGTGACCAGCTTGTGCTCGCGCATGATCCGGCGGGTTTCGGCATAGCCTTCGCCGCCCGGCGCCTTGACCCGGATCCAGTCCGGCTTTTTCGGCTGGACGTTGTCGGGGCGATGGGCCTTTTCCGGGTGGCGCCCGGCGGGCAATTTGAGATCACGCACGGAATTTTCCCCTCATACCGCAGGCGGTTGCCCTCTATTACCGGAATGCGGGGGGTGTTTCCAGTGTCCCGTGCCGCGCACAACGCGGCAGATCCCCAAGCGTAACGAGTCCCCTCTGCACCTTTCCCATGTGTATCAAAACGTTAAACCCCGGAGCGACCTGTCGTCGCTCCGGGGTCATGCATCTTGCGCCCGGTCGGTTTGCGCTCAGCTCAGGGCTGCGCCGCTCAGCGGATCAGGTCGCCGCCCGCCTGGGCGCGCTCCTCGTAGTGGCGGCGCAGGCGCTGGAGCGCGATGCGCAGCACGATCTTGCCCGACCGCGCCGACCAGCCCAGCCGCTTTTCGGTGGTCTCCAGCCCTTCGAGGTAGCAGCAGCAGCGCAGCGCCACATCGCCCAGGCCCGGGCCCAGGTCGCGCAGCGCGGACTGCAGGCGGGTCTGCGCCTCGGCCGCGCCGCCGCCCGCCCCGCCCGCCGCGGCAGTGGAGACACCGGCGGTCAGGAACTGGTCCCAGTTCTGCGTCGTGCGCGGCCCCATCTGCGCCAGCTCGAAATCCTCGCGCAGCCGCTCGCCGGCGGCCACCAGCTCTTCGGACAGGAAGGGCTCGCCGTCCTTTTCGCGCCGCCGCGACAGCGCGGTCAGCGGGCTTTCGGCCAGCATGTAGCGCCCCTTGCGGGCGCGCGGATCGCGGTCGACCTCGTCCAGGGCCGCCTCGGCCGCGCGGCCGGTGTCGAACCCGGCCTGCGCCTCGGCAAAGCCGCGCACGCGGTTTTCCTGCTCCGCGACCATGCGGTTCAGCGCCGACCGGCCCGCCGAGGTGATGCGATAGCGCGAGATCCGCGCCGGTGCATCGCAGGCGATCCAGTCCTTCAGCGCCATCGCCTGTGCCACGGAGACATCGACCACGGCGGTGCGGGCGCTGCCGCCGTCGCCGGTGTCCCGGACAACGACGGCCTTGTCCATCTCGGCGGCGACAGCCAGCACCGCGCCGCTTTCGCACAGGCGCCGCAAGACGCGGCGCGCCTCGCGGACAAGCGTCTGCTCATCCGGCGGAGTTGGAGTCATGGCAGCGTTCATCGGTTCCTTGTCCTTTCTGGTATCCAGCGGCGGAACCTCCGCCCCGGCAGCCCCCAGGTTGCACAAAGCCGCATCGACAAGGGGGTCGTCCCTGCGGGTCTCGATCCTGCGCACCTGGCGCAGTACGGTCGAGGCGTGGCACCCAGCTTGCCGCGCCAGTTCCCTGATCGACTGTCCCTGTTCGGTATGCGCAAGGTAGTACCGTGCCGAGTCCGGCACCCACTTCGGCAGATCATCTGCCAGGGTGTCCGCACGCAGGTCAGGCATGCACAACTTCCGATTGAGGGCTTCTTTCCACAGATCTATCCCCAGTGTCCATGTTCGCAACCTACGCGTGTGCTCGTTACTGATACGTTAACAAAACAGTGCAAAATCGACTATTAATTAGAAAGTTAAACCAGCGCTAAACCCGCCGAACGGCGCGAACGGGCATAACGCAACACCCGGCGAACGTGTGCATAGTCAGGTCATATTCGCAAAACCGCGAGGGACAGGACGATGAAAGACATTCTTGGTTTGCTGAACGATCTGCGCCGCCCGCGCCTGCTGATCCGGGCCGCACGGATCGGCGCGCAGGACTACCGCCGCAACCCGCACCTGCACCGGCTGCTGGGCTACGGCGGCCTGCCGCGCCCGGGATCGGCGCTGATCCAGCTGATGGAGATCGAGGTGGACCTGGACGACAAGCGCCGCGCCGAAGATGCCGCCTACTCGGTAAGCCGCCACGTCGAGGTGCTGACTGCCATGATGGGCGAGGCCCGTCTGCTGCGCGAGGCGGCCGGCTGAGGCCGCCCCGCACGGGGTCAGAGGTCAGGCAAAGGCGTCGGGCATCGAGGCTTTCTTCTGCGCGACATAGGCGTGCAACGCCTCGTGGACGCCCGGATCCATGGCCGGCTGCTGGTAGGTGTCCAGCAGGTGCTTGACCCGGGCACTGGCCAGCGTGACGGTGTCGCGCGCGCCTTCCTCGGACCACTGCTCGTAGGGCTTGTAGTCGAACAGCTCGGAGCGCCAGAAGGCGGACTTGAAGTTGGCCTGCGTGTGCGCGCAGCCCAGGTAGTGGCCGCCCGGCCCCACCTCGCGGATCGCGTCCATGGCCAGCGTGTCGTCGTCGACCTGGACGCCCCGCGCCATCTTGTGCAGCGCGCCCAGCTGGTCGGCGTCCATCACGAACTTCTCGAACGACGAGACCAGCCCGCCCTCCAGCCAGCCGCAGGCGTGCAGCATGAAGTTCACGCCCGACAGAAGGCCCATGTTCAGCGAATTCGCCGTCTCGTAGGCGGCCTGCGCGTCCGGCAGCTTGGACCCGCAGAACGACCCGGCCGAGCGGTAGGGCAGCCCGAGCCGCCGCACCAGCTGGCCCGCGCCATAGGTGATCTGCGACGCCTCCGGGGTGCCGAATGTGGGCGCACCCGAGTTCATGTCGATCGAGGTCACAAAGGCCCCGGCGATGACCGGCGCGCCCTTGCGCACCAGCTGCGCATAGGCCACGCCCGCCAGCACCTCGGCCAGCACCTGCACCAGCGTCCCCGCGACCGAGACCGGCGCCATCGCGCCACCGACGATGAACGGCGAGACGATGCAGGCCTGGTTGTTGCGCGCATAGACTTCGAGCGCGCCCATCATCACGTCGTCGAAGGTCATCGGCGAGTTGATATTGATCAGCGAAGTCATCACCGTGTTCTGCTGGACGAACTCCTTGCCGAACAGCACTTCGCACATCTCCACGCTGTCCTGCGCCCGGCTGGGTTCGGTCACAGACCCCATGAAGGGCTTGTCCGACAGCGTCATGTGCGCCAGCAGCATGTCGAGGTGACGCTTGTTCACCGGCACGTCGGTCGGTTCGCAGACCGTACCGCCCGAGTGGTGCAGCCACCTGGACATCTGGCCCAGCTTCACGAACTTGCGGAAATCCTCGATCGTGGCATAGCGGCGGCCGCTGTCGCCGTCGCGCACGAAGGGCGGGCCGTAGACCGGCGCCAGCACCAGGTTGCGGCCGCCGATCTCGACGTTGCGGGCGGGGTTGCGCGCGTGCTGGGTAAAGGTCGAAGGCGCGGTCTTGATCAACTCCCGCGCCAGGCCGCGCGGGATCCGCACGCGCTCGCCGGTGACCGTCGCGCCGGCCGCCGTCCACAGCGCCAGGGCGTCCGGGTTGTTGGCAAAGTTGACGCCGATTTCCTCAAGGACCTGCTCGGCGCGGTCCTCGATCATCTCGAGCGCCTCCTCGTTGAGGATCTCGAAGTTGGGGATGTTGCGCTCGATGTATTTCGCGGACTCCACCTGGACGGAGGTCCGCTCTGCCCGGCGCGCGGCACCGCCGCCCCCGCGGGCGCGTCTGCGCGCTTCTGCTTCTGCCATGTCGTTCGCCCTTGATATCCGTTGGCGGCGCCACCCTCGGCCCGCCGGATCAGTCTCCGTTCTACTCCGCTCCGCCGGGCCGACATCGGTCTTTTCCGGCAGGTGGGGGGGAAAAGCGACATCCGCGCGGATCGCGCCGCTGCGCATTCCCCGGCACAGCGGGTTTACGCAAGCGCCGCGCTCGGCCATCATGCCCCGCAGGCGACGGCAGGAGGACAGCACGTGCGGCAGGAAATCGAAGCGCCCGGAGAGCCCAAGCGCCGCGATTTCACGCAGGCCGAGATCGGCGCCATCGCCCACCTGTGGCGCGGCGAGGTCTACCGCAGCACGATCTGGCGCACCCGGCTGGACACGACGACGAACTGGGCGGTGGTCACGCTGGGGATCGCGCTGTCGATCGCCTTCGCCTCACCCGGCGCCTCGCCGCTGCCGCTGGTGCTGGTCGGGGTGCTGATCCTGCTGTTCCTGGTGCTGGAGGCGCGCCGCTACCGCTATTTCAACGTCTGGCGGGCGCGCTGCCGCTACATGGAGCGGCATTTCTACGCCCCCATGCTGACCGAGGGCGACCTGCACCTCGAAGACAACTGGCAGGATGTCCTGGCGCAGGACTACCTCGCGCCGAACTACCACATCGGCTTTGTCATGGCGATGGGACGGCGGATCCGGCGCAACTACCTGTGGATCCTGACCATCCAGACGACCGCCTTCTTCGGCAAGATCGCGGTGCACCCGACCGCCCTGACCAGCGTCGCGCAGATCTGGGAACGCTCGGCCATCGGGCCGCTGCCGGGCGGCGTGACGGTCGCCTTCATCGGGCTGTACCTGCTGGGGTTCTTCGGCATCGCGGTCTGGAGCTGGGCCAGCGACTATCGCCGGGCCAAGCAGCGCGGCAGCCGGGGCAGCGCGATGGGCTGAGGCGCATCGTCGCCCCGGGCGGCCAAGCGGCTTCGAAGCCGCTTGAAGCGTTTTTCCAAAACGCTTGAATGCCTTTGCAAAGGCATTCAAGGCCCTTCGAAGGGCCTTGACCCAGCTCAGCCGAGCGGAAAGACCTCGATCGCCGCGCTTGCCACGACCAGCGATGCGCCCCCCGGCAGGGCCACCGCCATGCCGCCCGGCACCACGCGCAGGTCCATGTCCCCGGCCCCGAAGGCCCGGTTCAGCCCGCTCGCATCCAGTTCCGACGGCACCGGCACGCCCAGCGTGACCACCACCTGGCACTCCACGTCCACATGCAGGCGCGCGCGCGCCTGCGCATCCGCCAGCGCCCGCTCCGCCGCCTGCCCGGCCGTGTCGCCCACCCCCATGCCCATCTGCACGATCAGCCGCCGCCTCATGCCGCAGCCTCCGCAAAACGCACGGTGATGGCGACATGCGCCATGACGGTGGGGTTGCCCTCCCCCTCGGGGCGCGGCACGTCCAGCCCGCCGAAGCCGACCGTAATATCCGCCTCGCCATAGGGAAAGACCTCGGCCAGCCTGGCCTTGTCCACCTTGTCGGGCTGTTGCACCGCCACCTGCACCACCAGGCGCATGTCGGATTTCTCGCGCCCCAGCCACTCGGCCGCGTTGATCGAGCATTTCCACAGCGCGTCCCGCAGGGCCCGCGCCGCTGCCTCGGTGTAGTCGCCCCGCCGCAGCGACGTCCCCAGTCCGAATTCCGTCAGTACCTGCATTCCGCCCCCCCTGTCGATCACCCGGCAAGGGGACCCCGCGCGCCGCAGAATGGCAAGGCCATTTTCGGCACGCGGGGCCGTCTGACGCCGGCCGGCACGTCAGAGGGTACGCCCGAACAGCCGTCCCAGCCCGCGGCGCTGGCGCGGCGTGTCGGCGTCGGGGCGGATCAGCGCATGGGCCGCCTCGGACCGCAGGCGGCGGCCGCGCTGCATGTAATAGGCGGTGTCGATGGACCCGTCGGCGCGGGTGCGGATGGTGTCGGTCTGCTGGGTCATGGTCCTCACTCCGGTGATTGTGTCGATGGACCCAGTTCACCACCAATACCGCCGTGGCGCTTGAAGACCGCCTTCTGATTGTCTTGTGAAACCCTTCTGTTTCGCCCGCTCCCGGGAAAAACCGTTCCCTTTCGCAGCGCCCGGGGTGACACTGTCGGCATGATCCTCACCTTCAGCGACATCGCCCTGGATCTCGACCGTCGCCGGCTGACGCGCGGCGGCACCGAGGTGCATGTCGAACCCCAGGTCTTTGACCTGATCGCGTTCATGGCGCAAAGCGACGGCCGCGTGGTCAGCAAGGAAGACCTGGTCAGGGTGGTCTGGAACGGGCTGGCCGTCTCCGACGCCACCATCAGCGCGCGCATCAGCGCGGCCCGCAGCGCGATCGGCGATTCAGGCAAGGCGCAGAGCCTGCTGCGCACCGTCCCCAAGCGCGGCTTTGCCTTTGTCGCAGAGGTCACCGGGGCGCAGCCCGACCGTCCCGCCCCGGCACCCGTCGCGGGGCCAAGGGTGTCCTACGCCCTCTCCGCCGACGGCAGCGCCATCGCCTGGACCGCGCAGGGCGCGGGTCCGCCGCTGATGCGGATCGGGCACTGGCTGTCGCATCTGGAGCTGGACACCGGCGGCG
Source organism: Antarctobacter aquimaris (assembly GCF_900184945.1). Lineage (GTDB taxonomy): Bacteria > Pseudomonadota > Alphaproteobacteria > Rhodobacterales > Rhodobacteraceae > Maliponia > Maliponia aquimaris. Next base: position 21,259 of record NZ_FXYF01000013.1, read on the forward strand.
CCCTCTGGGGCCCCCTGATCGACCGCCTGGCCACGCGGCACCGGCTGGTCCGCTACGACCTGCGCGGCACCGGCCTCTCGGCGCGCGACGCGCCGCTGACCGGGATCGACGCCTTTGCCGACGACATGGCCGCCGTCGCCGATGCCGCCGGGCTGGACCGTTTCGACGTCTTCGCCGCCTCGCAGGCCGGGCCGGTGGCGGTCCGCTTCGCCGCGCGCTGGCCGGACCGGTTGCGCCGCATGGTGATCCTCGGCGGCTACGTGCAGGGCCGCGTCCACCGCCCCGCCGATCCCGGCATCCTGGACGAGGACACGATGCTGGCGATGGTCCGCGCCGGCTGGGGCAAGGCCGACAGCCCCTTCATGTCGGCCTTTGCGGCGCTCTTTGCGCCGGATGCCACGCGGGCGCAGCGGGCCGAGCTGGTACGGGTCCAGCTGATGTCCGCCAGCCCCGAAACCGCCGTCACCCTGCGCCGCCTGATCGACCGTTTCGACGTGACCGCCGACCTCGCCCGCGTGACGGTGCCCGCGCTGATCCTGCACGCCGAGGGCGACGCGATCCACCCGGTCAGCCAGGGCCAGAAGCTGGCGGCGCACCTCGAAGACGCGCAGTTCGTCCGCCTGAACTCCCGCAGCCACATGCTGTTGCCGCAGGACCCGGCCTGGGAAGAGGCGCTGCGCCGCGCAGAGGCCTTTCTGAGCGGCTGACACGCACGCGCCCGATTGCCATTTTCGCGAGTCCTGCCTAGAGGAAGGCATGACAGAGACCCAGCACGACCGCCTCCTCATCATCGACTTCGGCAGCCAGGTGACGCAGCTGATCGCGCGCCGCCTGCGCGAGCTGAACGTCTATTGCGAAATCCACCCCTACCAGAAGGTCACCGACGCCTTTCTTGAGGAGTTCGCTCCGATGGCGGTGATCTTCTCCGGCGGCCCCGATTCGGTGACCCGCGCCGGCAGCCCGCGCCCGCCGAAATCGGTCTACGCGCTCGGCGTGCCGATCCTGGGCATCTGCTATGGCCAGCAGGTCATGATGCAGGACCTCGGCGGCCGCGTCGTGGCCGGCGAGGGCACGTCCGAATTCGGCCGCGCCTATGTCTCGCCCATGGGCAAGCGCCCGAACCTGCTGAACGGCTGGTTCCTCGACGGATCGGGCCGCGAACAGGTCTGGATGAGCCACGGCGACCACGTCTCCGAGATCGCGCCGGGCTTCGAGGTCTACGGCACCTCGCCGGGCGCGCCCTTTGCCATCACCGCGGACCTGTCCCGCCGCTTCTACGCCGTGCAGTTCCACCCCGAGGTCCACCACACCCCCAACGGCGCCACGCTGTACGAGAACTTCGTGCGCGAGGCCGGCTTCAAGGGCGACTGGACCATGGGCGCCTACCGCGAGGAGGCGATCCGCAAGATCCGCGAGCAGGTCGGCGACAAGCGGGTGATCTGCGGCCTGTCGGGCGGGGTCGACAGCTCCGTCGCCGCCGTGCTGATCCACGAGGCGATCGGCGACCAGCTGACCTGCGTCTTTGTCGATCACGGCCTCTTGCGCCTGCACGAGGCCGAGGAAGTGGTCAGCATGTTCCGCGACCACTACAACATCCCGCTGATCCACGCCGACGAGTCCGAGCTGTTCCTGGGCGAGCTGGAGGGCATCAGCGACCCCGAGGTCAAGCGCAAGACCATCGGTCGGCTGTTCATCGACGTGTTCCAGAAATACGCCAACGAGATCGAAGGGGCCGAGTTCCTCGCCCAGGGCACGCTGTACCCGGACGTGATCGAGAGCGTGTCGTTCAGCGGCGGCCCCAGCGTCACCATCAAGAGCCACCACAACGTCGGCGGCCTGCCGGAAAAGATGGGCCTGAAGCTGGTCGAACCGCTGCGCGAACTCTTCAAGGACGAGGTCCGCGCGCTGGGCCACGAGCTGGGCCTGCCGGCCAGCTTCATCGGCCGCCACCCCTTTCCCGGCCCCGGCCTCGCCATCCGCTGCCCGGGCGAGATCAGCCGCGAAAAGCTGGAAATCCTGCGCAAGGCCGATGCCGTCTACATCGACCAGATCCGCAAGCACGGGCTTTATGACGAGATCTGGCAGGCCTTCGTGGCGATCCTGCCGGTGCGCACGGTCGGCGTGATGGGCGACGGGCGGACCTACGACTATGCCTGCGCCCTGCGCGCGGTGACCTCGGTCGATGGCATGACGGCGGACTACTACCCCTTCAGCCATGACTTCCTGGGCGAAACCGCCACAAGGATCATCAACGAGGTCAAGGGCATCAACCGCGTCACCTATGACGTGACGTCCAAGCCTCCGGGCACCATCGAGTGGGAATAGGCCGGGCGCGGCGCTGGGCTTTCCGGGCGGCTGCCCTCTACGCGGCGTTCTGCGCCGCCCTGACGCTCGGGTCCACCCTGATGACCCCGCCCTGCGCATCCGTCGATGCACAATACGACATCGCCGTGGTGCTGGGCGGCGGCAGCGAAGCGGACCGGCGGACGCAGCGTGAGCGCACCGGACGCATCCACGCCGCGACCCGCCTCTACCACGAAGGCAAGGTCGCCCACCTGCACCTGACCGGCGGCGGACCGGACGGCCGCAGCGCCAATGCAGCCCTTCTGGCCCGGCTGGCCCGGGACGAAGGCGTGCCGGACGACCGGCTCAGCCTCGAAAGCCGCTCGCTCTCGACCCTGCAGAACGCGCTGTTTTCCCGCCCGGACCTGCCGCCCGGCGCGCGCCTGCTGATCGTCACCGAGGCCTTCCATGGCTGGCGCGCCCGCGCGTCCTTCGCCTGGGCCGGCCTGCCCGCCGAGGTCTGCGCCAGCTCCGCGCCATGGCGTCCGATCTACCTGCGGCCCCTCGTGCCGCTGCGCGAAACGGCGGCCTGGGGTGTCAACATCCTGCGGGCCGGGCTGTGGCTGACCGCCGAAACCCTGGGCCTGGAACAGCGATTGCCGCAGGCGCTGCTCATCTGACCCCGGCACGCCCCGGATGCCGCCGATCCAGGCCGGATCGCCGGCCAACCCGCCTCATGTTAATCATTATTATTATGAATTTGCCTGTAGTCGGCAGATGTGAAAGACCGGGCGCCAACAGTTCCGGAAAGGCAATTAGATGAGCGACGCACTTTCCCGGGCCCTGGCTCAGCGCGACTGGCTGCTGGCGGACGGGGCCACGGGCACCAACCTGTTCAACATGGGCCTGATGTCGGGCGATGCACCCGAATTCTGGAACGAAACCGAGCCGGACAAGATCCGCACCCTTTACCGCGGCGCGGTCGAAGCCGGATCGGACCTGTTCCTGACCAACTCCTTTGGCGCCAATGCCTCGCGGCTCAAGCTGCACGATGCCGCACACCGCGCCTACGAGCTGTCCAAGCTCGCCGCCGAACTGGGGCGCGAGATCGCCGATGCCTCCGGGCGCGAGGTGATCGTCGCCGGTTCGGTCGGCCCGACGGGCGAGATCATGGGCGCGGCCGGGACGCTGAGCCATGAACGCGCCGTCGAGATGTTCGAGGAAACCGCCAAGGGCCTGATGGACGGCGGCGCCGATGTGCTCTGGGTCGAGACGATCTCGTCTCCCGAGGAGTACCGCGCCGCCGCCGAGGCCTTCGGCAACATCAACGCGCCCTGGTGCGGCACCATGAGCTTTGACACCGCCGGGCGCACCATGATGGGCGTGACCTCCGCCGACATGGTCAAGATGGTCGAGGAGCTGCCCAACCCGCCGATCGCCTTCGGCGCCAACTGCGGCGTCGGCGCGTCGGACCTCTTGCGCACCGTGCTGGGCTTTGCCGCCCAGGGCAGCGAGCGGCCGATCATCGCCAAGGGCAACGCCGGCATCCCGAAATACCACGACGGTCACATCCACTATGACGGCACGCCGCAGCTGATGGCGGAATACGCGGTGATGGCGCACAACGCCGGCGCGCGGATCATCGGCGGCTGCTGCGGCACCATGCCCGACCACCTGCGCGCCATGCGCGCCGCGCTGGAATCGCATGAGCCCGGCCCGCGCCCGACGCTCGAAGAGATCGCCGCCGCACTGGGCGGGTTTTCCTCCAGCAGCGACGGCACCGGCGACGACGACGGCGCCGGCCGCGAACGCCGGGGACGCCGACGCCGCGGCTCCGAGGGCTGAGGCCCGCCAACGTCCCGGCACAGCCCGGGTCACGCCGCGCCACCCGTCCCTGGCACCCGCAAGACGCTGTTAACCAAGAGTGGCTAGCCTGATGACATGCAGCCCCTTCCGCCCCGGATTCGTCCCGATGACTGGCTTCGCCGGATCTTTTCCGCCCGCGCCGTGGCCGAGGGCGGCGTCATCCGGCGCAAGGTCCGCGATGTCGAACGCATCGTCGGGCGTGACCGTTTCCTGGCCGAGCTGCAGCGCCGCGGCTACCGCGCGGTCGAGAACGGCGGACAGATCGTCATCTTCTGCAACACCGAGCCGGTGCGCATCCTGCGATGAACGACCTCTGACCCGGGCGAGCAAATTCCATGTGTGGAATTTGCAAATTCCGCATACGGAATTTGTCCGCCTAAAACAACGCGAGCTGGTCCCCCACCCGCGGCGGCACCCGGAACAGGTCGCAGCGCAGCGGCGGCTGGTCCCGGTCCAGTCCCAGCGCGGCGGCGGCACGCCGGAACCGCGCTCCGACCAGGTCGGCATAGGGACCTTCCCCGCGCATCCTCCGGAACCAGGTCGCCGAATAGACCTCGCCGCCGTGCATGTCGCGCAGGTGGCCGAGGATGCGCCTGGCCCGGTCGGGGTAATGCGTCGCCAGCCAGTCCTGGAACAGCGGCGCCACCTCCAGCGGCAGGCGCAGCATGATCCAGCTGGCCGAAGTCGCCCCCGCCTCGGCCCCGGCTGTCAGGATCGACTCCAGCTCGGGATCGGTCAGTGTCGGGATCATGGGCGAGGCCATGACACGCACGGGAACCCCTGCCTCCCTCAACCGCCGGATCGTCGCCAGCCGGCGCTTGGGCCCCGGCGCGCGCGGCTCCATCCGGCGCGACAGCTTCTCGTCCAGCGTGGTGACCGAAATGCCCACCCGCACCAGCCCCTGCGCCGCCATGTCGGACAGGATGTCGATGTCACGCTCGATCAGCGCGCCCTTGGTCACCACGGCGACCGGGTGGCGAAACTCGCGCAGCACCTCCAGGCAGGCGCGCATGATGTCGCGGTCCCGCTCGACCGGCTGGTAAGGGTCGGTGTTGGTGCCGATGGCCAGCGGCGCGACACTGTAGCCCTTCACCCGCAGCTCACGTGCCAGCACCTGTGGCGCGGCGGGCCGCGCCACCAGCCGCGTCTCGAAATCCAGCCCCGGCGACAGGCCCAGCCAGGCATGCGTCGGGCGGGCAAAGCAGTAGATGCAGCCGTGTTCGCAGCCGCGATAGGGGTTCAGCGTCCGGTCGAACGGCAGGTCGGGCGAACGCACGTAATTGATGACCGAACGCGGCACCTCCTCCGTGACCTCGGTGCGGATCACGCCGGCCTCCTCGGGGATGTCCCAGCCGTCGCTTTCATCCACCCGCTGAAGACGTTCGTAGCGCCCGCTGTCGCGGCTGAGCGCGGCGCGGCCACGGGCCAGGGCGGGATCGACGGGGCGGGCGGGAGACATGCCCGCACGTTAGAACCAAACAAGAACATTTGCAAGATTACGCACAATGGAAGACGCAAGGTCGGTCCCGCAGCGCCCCATGTCGCAATTTGCCAATTGAACCCGACCAAAAAGAACGAATAGTCCCCCCAACTTCGGCGTGCCCCGCCGAACCAGTGTCAAGGAAACGCGCCATGTCCGACGAAGACGCAGACATCATCCTGTCCGAACTCGACGACGACGAACTCGTCCAGCAGATGTTCGACGACCTCTACGACGGTCTCAAGGAAGAGATCGAGGAAGGCGTGAACATCCTGCTCGAACGCGGCTGGACCCCCTACGACGTACTGACCAAGGCGCTGGTCGGCGGCATGACCATCGTCGGCAACGACTTCCGCGACGGCATCCTGTTCGTCCCCGAGGTGCTGCTGGCCGCCAACGCGATGAAGGGCGGCATGGCCATCCTCAAGCCGCTGCTGGTGCAGACCGGCGCGCCGCGCATGGGCAAGATGGTGATCGGCACCGTCAAGGGCGACATCCACGACATCGGCAAGAACCTCGTCGGCATGATGATGGAGGGCGCGGGTTTCGAGATCGTCGACCTGGGCATCAACAACCCGGTCGACAAGTACATCGACGCGCTCAAGGCCGAAGAGGCGGACATCCTCGGCATGTCGGCGCTGCTGACCACCACCATGCCGTACATGAAGGTGGTGATCGACACGATGAAGGAAATGGGCATCCGCGACGATTACATCGTCCTGGTCGGCGGCGCGCCGCTGAACGAGGAATTCGGCAAGGCGATCGGCGCCGACGCCTACTGCCGCGACGCGGCGGTGGCGGTCGAGACCGCCAAGAAGTTCATCGCCCGCAAGCACAACCAGATGGCGGCGGGCTGAACCACGCCCCACTGTCTGACCTGCCCCGCCCTCACCGGCGGGGCTTTTTCGTTTGAGGGGGAGGTAATGGTGTGGGGTGGTGTGGGCGGGGAGCGGTCGTTCGCTGCGCCAGGCACGAATGGCGGCACCGCGCAGAATTTCAGCTGCGAAGATACGTGAGCGCGATGCGCAATTACTTCTAGACACAGCCAAGAGCCTAACACCGTGATGCCTCTTGTTGCATCGGGCATCTTCTGACTTAATCGATGACATCGAAGTCCTACCGCCCAGCGACGGCGCTCAGTTCTTCACATTTCACTTTGGAAGGCGACAGATGGCTGATTTTGTTTTCGATGTTTTTGTCCCAAACGGAACGCCTACTCATACTTACGTGACGAGAGCCGAAGAAAAGAACGAGGAAAAGCTCGCTGCTGCCCTCGACATGCCGAAAATGGTGATCTCCATATCCGGCCCCTCCAAGACAGGTAAGACAGCCTTGGTCGACACTCTCCTAACAGCAGAACGGATAATCCCCGTTACGGGCCACTCGCTCCGCTCCTCAAACGACCTGTGGCAATCAGTTATGCGATGGATCGGTGGTCCGGAAGAAATCGAAAAGATCAAAGAGAGGGTGCTAAAAGCAGGTGCAGCAGGCAAGACAACTGCCGAAGCGGGAGTCATTTTTGCCAAAGGAAAGGCTGAAGGAGAAATAAACGGCGGCATTGAGATCACAACAGCGACATCAGAGAAATACGGCATTGAGTTTTTTGAGGCTGTAGTGAAAGAGCTCAGCGGAAGCGATTTTGTCGTTTTCTTAGATGACTTTCACTATATTGCCGAAGAGGCGCAGATCGACATTGCCAAGTCCATCAAGGCGATTGCTGAACGCGGCGTTCGCGTTTGCATTGCTTCGGTGCCTCACAAATCAGATGATATGGTTCGTGCGAATGATGAATTGACGGGCCGCATAATATCGATATTGTTTGACTATTGGACCGTTCAGGAGTTGGAAATTATTGCCAAGAACGGCTTTTCGGCTCTCGGCGTTGATATAGCACCTGCAGTAATGAAGAGGCTTGCGACCGAATCGCTTGGTTCACCACAGCTAATGCAGTCTCTGTGCTTGAGTTTGTGTCTTGAAAAGGGCATCAGAAATAAGCAAGCCTTGGAGAAGAGAACTGAAGTTTCTGACGCGGACTATCGTGCTGCCTTAGAGCGAACTACACTTCAAACTGATTATTCGAGGACGGTTGAAAAACTTCACACAGGAGCCAAAGAGCGCGGAACGCAGCGGAAAGAGTTCAAGCTAAAAGATGGCTCGACGGGCGACGTATACCGCGCAATTCTTCTCGCCCTCATCGAAAATCCGCCAAGGCTGAGCTTTGATTACGATGAAATCATGGATAGGATAAAACAAGTCTGCACTGGAGACTCCCCTGTGGGTTCCAGCGTCCAGCTCGCCCTCAAGCAAATGGATGGTATCGCAAAAGATATCAGAAAGGACGCTCCCGTCCTTGAATGGGACGACGACAAGCTCGAGGTTACCAACCCCTACTTCATGTTTTACCTTCGATCGTCACAGAAGATTGATCAGATTCATACAGGAAAGTCAGGAATGGTGTAATTGATGAACCTCGTTTTGCCAGCTGACTGAAGGCTATTTTTCGGCTGCCTTCAGACGTTCGGAGCACTTCCTTTGGACGTCTGCTAAGGGCCGAAAACGCACCCGCGATCCCCTCGTCCCAACTCAATGCCGCTTTCCAAGAACACCCAAGATAACGAATCTCGATGGCCGCGGCCCCGCCGCCCTTGAACCGCGCCCCCCAACCCCCAACCTTCAGTCAGGGAGACCGCCATGAAGCTCGATACCCTCGTCCTGACGATCGTCTGCGTGGTCGCCGCCGTCGCGGCCACCACCTGGCTGTCGATCCTGATCCTTGCCGCGATCCAGGTGCCCTTTGCCTGGCTCGCCCTTCTGCCCGCCGCGCTGGTGGGCTTTATCGTCTAACGGGTCATCGCCGAACGCGTCGGCAATGCCGAGGAAGACCACTACGACCGGATGGACCACTGATGCTGATCGTCACCACCGAAACCGTCGCCGGGCGCGAGATCGCCACCTCCCTGGGCCTGGTGCGCGGCGCCACCGTGCGGGCCAAGCACCTGGGCACCGACATCGTCGCCGCGCTCAAGCAACTCGTGGGCGGCGAGCTGACCGGCTATTCTTCGCTCATGGCGGGCGCGCGCGAACAGGCGCTGGACCGCATGACCGCCGAAGCAGAGCGCCTCGGCGCCGACGCCGTTGTCTGCATGCGTCTCCAGACCTCGGCGATCGCCAAGGGCGCCTCGGAAATCGTCACCTACGGCACCGCGGTCAAGCTGAAGTGATTGGCAATTGATCGCGTTTTGCGGGTCCGCCATCGGATTCGGCTTTTTCTTTTTCAACCTTTGACCCATACTATGAGGGAGGAAGGAGAAACGCATGCCGGTGACCATCTTTGCCTTGCTGGTCTGTTCCGTTGTTCTGGCCGCCGCGCTGACGGTCTGGGCCATGTCCTCCTTCGGAATCCTGACTGTGCTGCCCATCCTCCTCGCGCTTGCGTTGCTCGCCCGCTGGGCCATGGCGCATGTGCCGCATGACGACAGCCGCACCTGACCCCAGCCTCACGGACACCCGCCTGACCGAACAGGGGCTTGCCCCCTCCGGGGATGGCCGCGTGCTGTTGCTGGCCTGCGGCGCGCTGGCGCGCGAGATCCTGGCGCTGATCCGGTTGAATGGCTGGGATCACATGGACCTCGCCTGCCTGCCGGCGATCCTGCACAACCATCCCGAAAAGATCACCGGCGCCGTGCGCGAGGCGGTGGACAAGCACCGAGCCGACTATGGCCGCATCTGCATCGTCTACGCCGATTGCGGCACCGGCGGGCTGTTGCAGGCCGCCTGCGCCGAGATGGGGGTCGAGATGGTGGCCGGCCCGCACTGCTACGCCTTCTTCGACGGGCTGGCGCAGTTCGAGGCGCGCGACGAGATCACCGCCTTCTACCTGACCGACTTCCTGTGCCGGCAGTTCGATGCCTTCGTCTGGCGGCCGCTCGGACTGGACCGCCACCCGCAGCTGCGCGACATGTACTTCGGCCACTATGAAAAGTTGGTCTACCTGGCGCAGACCGAGGATGCCGACCTGACCGCCCGGGCCGAGGCCTGCGCCGAACGCATGGGCCTGGTGTTCGAACGGCGCTTTACCGGCTACGGCGACCTTGCAACAGCGCTGGAACGCTGGGCCTGACTGCCGGCCGGATTTTCCGCCAGACGGCCCGGTCCGGCAGCCCCTAGCGCGCCGCCAAAGTCTCCGACAGCACGGTCGACACCGGGACCAGCGTGATGGTCCCGCTGCGGTCCTGCAAACCCCACAGCACCAGCGCCGAGATCGTGTCGGCCCGCAGACGGCCCAGCATCACCACGCCGCCCTCCTGCCGGGCGCGAAACGACGCCTGGTCCAGCGTGCGGCGGATGGCGCCCGTGTCCTGCCCCTCGCCGTCGAAATCGCGGAACAGCGTGACCGCCGGAACGCCGTCCTTCAGCGCCAGCTTCTGCGCCGTGTTCAGCCCCTTGGGCTGCATGACAAGACCATGCCCCGAGGCCCCGAGATAGGTCGCCACCTGGTCGGACACCTCGCGGTTTTCCTGCAACCCGCCCGCCGGGTCCTCCAGCACCGCCACCGCCTCGGGCACCGCGCCCACCACCCCGGCCAGCGTCACCTCGACATCGCCGGCGGTCGCCCCCTCGGGCAGCGCGGCCAGCGCCAGCACCTCGAAGCCCAGCCTGCGATAGCCTGCGGCGGCCTCGGCGGCCTTCGGATGGCTGGGCGGGATCGCAAAGCTGACCGGGAAGGGGAAGGATTCCAGCCCCTCGGGGCCCAGCGGCCCGGTGCCTTCGTCGATCAGCACGATCGCCATGCGCGGCACGTCGGCCGGCACCTCGACATCGGCGGCAAAGCGGACCAGCGGGCTGTCCGGCGGCAGCGCGGCCAGCGCGGCGGGCAGCGGGCTGTCGTCCCCGGGCAGCGGGTCGGCCTCGGCCGGGGCGGTCGCCGGGCGCGTCACCAGCGACCGCGCGGGCGTGCCCACGGCGGGGCGGCTGGGCGCCACGACATCGGCGGTCTCGGGCGGATCGACCTGCGGCAGGGCGGCCACGGGCGGCGTGTCCGCCTCCGGCGCGGCAGCGGGGGGGTCTGCCTCCGGTTCCGGACCTGCGGCCTCCAGGGTCGCGTCGGCCACGGCGGGGGCGTCCGCCACCTCGGGCACCGGGGCGGGTTCGGGGGCCGGTTCAGGGGCGGCTTCGGGCGCCAGCGCGCTGTCGGCGGCAGGCACCACGGGCTCGGGCGGCTGGGCCGGTCCGGTGACGATGACCGGCCGCGCCTCGGGCCGGGGCGCGCCGGGCGCGGGCGACGGCAGCGGCGGTTGCAGCGGCGCTTCGCCGGTGACGCGGACCGGCGCGCCCGCTAGGGCCGGTGCGGCGCCTTCCGGCGCATCGGGGGCGGCGCCCACCACCGGCGGGGCCGGCGGCACGGTGTCGGCGCCGCTCACCACAGGGTCACTGGGCGCGGCCAGGCTGCCCGCGGGCGCGGCGGGCCGGTCCACGCCGGTCTCCGGCTCCGGCCTGCGGCCGGGCTGCGACAGGTCGGGGGCCGGCTCGGGCACCGTGTCGGGCGCGGGCGCGCGCGCGACCAGCGGTGCGGTCGCATCCTGCGGGGCCGGGGCGGCCGTGGCCTCCGGTTCCGGGGCCTCCGGTTCAGGAGTGTCCGGTTCCGGGACCTCCGGCTCCGCGGTCTCCGGTTCCGCGGTCTCGGGCGCATCGGCCAGCGGCGCGCTGTCCACCTGTCCCACCGGATCGGACAACGGCGCCACCCGGTCTGGCAACGGCGCCGAGAGCGACAGCGCCGCCACCCCGGCGCCCGAAAACACCACGCCCCAGATCACGCCCGACAGAAATCCCCGTGCCATGCTGCTCACTCCGACCTGTTTCTCGCGCCTGTCCCGGCGCCTGTGCCCCCGTGTTTCCACGGCCGTGCCGGGGTTGACGCCACCCGGCCTGCCTGCGCATGTATACCGCGACGTTGGCCCTGCCCGCCAGCCCCCGTTAACCCTGCGCCGGAATTGACGTGCCATGCTGCTGCTGATCGACAACTACGACAGTTTCACCTACAACCTCGTGCACTACCTGGGCGAACTGGGGGCCGAGGTGCAGGTCTGGCGCAACGACGCGCTGGACGTGCAGCAGGCCATGGCGCTGAACCCCGCGGGGATCGTGCTGTCCCCCGGCCCCTGCGACCCGGACCAGGCCGGCATCTGCCTTGCCCTGACCGCCGCCGCCGCCGAGACGAAGACCCCGCTGCTGGGCGTCTGCCTCGGCCACCAGACCATCGGCCAGGCCTTTGGCGGCACCGTGGTGCGGCATGACGAGATCGTGCACGGCAAGATGGGGCAAATGCACCACCAGGGCGAAAGCGTCTTCAAGGGCCTGCCCTCGCCGATCAAGGCGACCCGCTATCACAGCCTCGTGGTCCGCCGCTCGGACCTGCCCGACTGCCTCAAGGTGACGGCGACGCTGGAGGACGGCACCATCATGGGCCTGATGCACCGCGACCTGCCCATTCACGGCGTGCAGTTCCACCCCGAATCCATCGCCTCGGAACATGGCCACGACATGCTGCGCAACTTCCTCGACGTGCTGAAGGTGCCGGCATGAGCGACGACCTGCGCCCACTGATCGGCGCCGCCGCCGACCGCCCGCTGTCCCGGGCCGAGGCCGAGGACGCCTTTGGCATCCTCTTCGCCGGCGAGGCGACGCCGGCCCAGATCGGCGGCCTGCTGATGGCCCTGCGCACGCGGGGCGAGACGGTGGACGAATACGCCGCCGCCGCCGCCGTGATGCGCGCCAAATGCCACAAGGTCGCGGCCCCCGCCGGCGCCATGGACATCGTCGGAACGGGGGGCGACGGCAAGGGCACGCTGAACATCTCGACCGCCACCGCCTTTGTCGTGGCCGGGTCCGGCGTGCCGGTGGCCAAGCACGGCAACCGCAACCTGTCGTCGAAATCCGGCGCGGCGGATGCCCTGGGCCAGCTCGGCATCAACGTGATGATCGGCGCGAAAGCCGTTGAAAAAGCACTGGAATCGGTCGGCATCTGCTTCATGATGGCGCCCATGCATCACCCGGCCATGGCCCATGTCGGCCCGGTCCGGGCCGAACTCGGCACGCGGACGATCTTCAACATCCTCGGCCCGCTGACCAACCCGGCGGGGGTCAAGCGTCAGCTGACCGGCGCCTTCACCCGCGCGCTGATCCGCCCGATGGCCGAAACGCTGGCACAGCTGGGCAGCGAACGCGCCTGGCTGGTGCACGGCTCGGACGGCACGGACGAGCTGACCATCACCGGCGTCAGCTGGATCGCCGCGCTGGAAGAGGACGGCCAGATCCGCGAGGCCGAACTGCACCCCGAGGACGCCGGCCTGCCGGTCCACCCCTTCGAGGCGATCGTCGGCGGCACCCCCGAGGACAACGGCCGCGCCTTCCGCGCCCTGCTCGACGGCGCGCCCTCGGCCTACCGCGACGCGGTGCTGCTGAACGCCGCCGCCGCGCTGACCATCGCCGGCAAGGCGGCCGACCTGCGCGAGGGCGTCGGCTTGGCGCGCGACAGCATCGACAGCGGCGCGGCCCTGGGCAAGGTGCAGGCGCTCGCCCGGGCCACGCAGGCCGCCTGAGCCGATGCGAACCGGCGCAGCCTGGCGGGCAAATTCCACACATGGAATTTGCAAATTCCGTGTGTGGAATTTGCCCGCATGACGGCCCTCGTCCCGCCCCGCTCCTGGGCGCATCTCCCCTTCTTCGCGCAGGACCTGCCGCGGATCGCGGCCGCGCTCGCCACCAGCACCGCCCAGGTCCTGCCACCCGCCCCCCATGTCTTTGCCGCGCTCGACGCCTGCCCGCCCGAGGCCACCCGCGTCGTCATCCTTGGCCAGGACCCCTACCCGACCCCCGGCCACGCGCACGGCTTCGCCTTCTCGGTCGCCCCCCAGGTCCGCCCGCTGCCGCGCTCGCTGACCAATATCTTCAAGGAGATGCAGGACGACCTCGGCGCCCGCCCCCCCGACGGCGACCTGCGCTTCTGGGCCACCCAGGGCGTGCTGCTGCTGAACACCGCGCTGACGGTCGAGGCCGGCCGCGCCGGGGTCCATGCGAACCTCGGCTGGTCGCGCCTGACCGAACAGGTGCTTGCCGCGCTCTCGGACCGCCCGCGCGCCTTTGTCCTCTGGGGCAACCATGCGCAGGGCTTTGCGCCGCACATCAGCGGCCCCGGCCACCTGATCCTGAACAGCGCGCATCCCTCGCCGCTCTCGGCCCGGCGCGGCTTTTTCGGATCGCGGCCCTTTTCCCGCGTCAACGACTGGCTTAAGGACAAGGGCCAGACGCCGATCAACTGGACGACGCCCGAGGGAGCCGCCCCATGACCCTGACCATCCTCGACAAGATCAAGGCCTACAAGCTGGAGGAGGTCGCCGCCGACAAGGCGACCCGCCCCCTGGCGCAGGTCGAAGAGGCCGCCCGCGCGGCCGCCCCCGTGCGCCCCTTTGCCCGCGCCCTGACGCAGGCCGCCGCCTCCGGCTACGGCCTCATCGCCGAGATCAAGAAGGCCTCGCCCTCCAAGGGCCTGATCAGGGCCGATTTCGACCCCGCCACGCTGGCCCGCGCCTACGAGGCCGGCGGCGCCACATGCCTGTCTGTGCTGACCGACACGCCCTCCTTCCAGGGCGCGAAACCCTTCCTGCAACAGGCCCGCAATGCCTGCGACTTGCCCTGCCTGCGCAAGGATTTCATGTACGACCCCTACCAGGTCGCCGAGGCGCGCGCGCTGGGGGCCGACTGCATCCTGATCATCATGGCCTCCGTCTCGGACGCGCAGGCGGCGGAACTCGAGGATTGCGCCACCCACTGGGGCATGGACGCGCTGGTCGAGGTGCACGACGCGCCCGAGCTTGACCGCGCGCTGGCGCTGAACAGCCCGCTGATCGGCGTCAACAACCGCAACCTCAAGACCTTCGAGACCACGCTCGACTGCACCCGCCAGCTCTCGAAACGCATCCCCGCAGGCCGCTTCCTGATCTCCGAATCCGGCCTCAACACCCCCGCCGACCTGGCCGACATGGCGGCCCACGGCGCCCGCGCCTTCCTGATCGGCGAAAGCCTGATGCGCCAGGCCGACGTGACCGCCGCCACCCAGGCCCTGCTGAAAAACCCGGTGCCCGCATGACTGGACTGACCCATTTCGACGCCGCCGGCAACGCGCACATGGTCGATGTCTCGGACAAGCCGGTGACCGACCGCATCGCCACCGCCGAAGGTTTCGTCACCATGGCGTCCGAAACCTTTGTCCTGATCACCGAGGGCCGCGCGAAAAAGGGCGACGTGATCGGCGTCGCGCGCCTCGCCGGAATCATGGGGGCGAAAAAGACCCCCGAACTGATCCCGCTCTGCCACCCGCTGCCCGTGACCAAGGTCACGGTGGACCTGGCGCCCGACCCGGATCTGCCCGGCCTCAGGATCACCGCCACGGTCAAGACCTCCGGCCAGACCGGGGTCGAGATGGAGGCGCTGACCGCCGTCTCGACCGCCGCTCTGACGGTCTACGACATGGTCAAGGCGGTGGACAAGGGCATGACCATCGGCGGCATCCGCGTCCTGCTCAAGGACGGCGGCAAATCGGGACGGTACGAGGCGAAATGATCACCGTCGCGCAGGCCCTCGACCAGCTGTTCGCCCTCGCCCGCCCGCTCGAGGCCGAGACCGTGCCGCTCAGCGCCGCCGCCGGCCGCGTTCTGGCCCGTCCCGTCACCGCGCGGCGTGACCAGCCGCCCTTCCCGGCATCGGCCATGGACGGCTACGCGGTGCCTCAGGCCACGCCGGGCGCGCGCTTCACCGTGATCGGCGAAAGCGCCGCCGGCAGCCGCTTTGACGGTCCGGTCGGCCCCGGCCAGGCGGTGCGCATCTTCACCGGCGCGCCGGTGCCGCAGGGCGCCACCCGCATCGTCATCCAGGAGGACACGATGCGCGAGGGCGACACGATCACCCTGCGCGACACGCTGGACGACAACCCCTACATCCGCCCCGCCGGCACCGACTTCCGCATCGGCGACACCGTCGCCGCCCCGCGCCTGCTGTCCTCCCGCGACGTGGCCCTGCTGGCGGCGATGAACATCGCCGAGGTGCCCGTCACCCGCAAACCGCGCGTCGCCCTGATCTCCACCGGGGACGAGCTGGTGATGCCCGGCGACACCCCCGGCCCCGACCAGATCATCGCCTCGAACACCTTCGGCCTGCACGCGCTCCTGCGCGACATCGGGGCCGCACCGCGCATCCTGCCCATCGCCCGCGACACCGCCGCCTCGCTGACCCACGCCTTCGACCTGGTCGAGGATGCGGACCTGGTGATCACCATCGGCGGCGCATCGGTCGGAGACCATGACCTGGTGGCCCGCGTCGCGGCCGAGCTGGGCATGGAGCGCGCCTTTCACAAGGTCGCCATGCGCCCGGGCAAGCCGCTGATGTCCGGCCGCCTGCGCGACGCCATGATGATCGGCCTGCCGGGCAACCCGGTCTCGGCCATGGTCTGCGGCCACGTCTTCGTGGCGCCGGTGATCCGCGCCATGCTGGGCCTCGGCGCCGCGCCCGCCCCGCGCCGCCGCGCCACGCTGACCGCGCCGCTGGAGCCAAACGGCAAGCGTGAACACTACATGCGCGCGCAGCTGACAGATGACGGCATCGCCGCGCTCGACCGGCAGGACTCCAGCCTGCTCAGCGTGCTGGGCGCGGCCAACGCCCTGCTGGTCCGCCCGGTGGACGATCCCGCCCGCGCCATCGGCGAGCAGGTCGACTACCTGCCGCTGTAAGGGGGCAGCGCCCCCGGGGCCGTGTCCCCCACGCGCCTCTCGCGCCTGATTTACCGACAGGCCCGTTGACACAAACCGTGAACGCCCGTAGAACAAAAGTTAACAGGCAACGGAGCGGCGGCATGCTGACCAAGAAACAACTCGACCTTCTGAACTTCATCAACAAGCGCATGTCCCGCGACGGCGTGCCGCCGAGTTTCGACGAAATGAAAGACGCGCTCGACCTTCGGTCCAAGTCCGGCATCCATCGCCTGATCACCGCGCTGGAAGAGCGCGGCTTCATCCGCCGCCTCGCCCATCGCGCCCGCGCCATCGAGATCGTCAAGCTGCCCGAAAGCCTCGGCGGCCCCGCCACCGGCTTCACGCCACGGGTGATCGAGGGCGACCGCCCCGCCGGCCGCCCGTCCGATGCCTTCGACCTCGGCCCGGCCAACCTGACCGAACTGCCGCTGATGGGCCGCATCGCCGCCGGCCAGCCGATCGAGGCGATCAACGACATGCCGCCGGGCGTCGCGGTGCCCGGCCAGATGCTGCGCGGCCAGGGGCGGCACTACGCGCTCGAGGTCAAGGGCGACTCGATGATCGACGCCGGGATCAACGACGGCGACGTGGTGGTGATCCGCGAAACCTCGCACGCGCAGGACGGCGACATCGTCGTGGCGCAGATCGAAGGCTACGAGGCCACGCTCAAGCGGTTCCGCCGCAAGGGCGAGATGATCGTGCTGGAGGCGGCGAACCCGGCCTACGAATCGCGCGTGCTGCCGCAGGGCGCGGTCACCGTACAGGGCCGGCTGGTCGGGCTGATCCGCACCTACTGATCCGCACCTACTGATCCGCACCTAACTGATCCCAGAACGCCAGCCGCACCACCCCCGGTGCGGCGCCGTGCCAGAGCCGCCATCCCGCCACGTCGCGATTGGTGACGATGCGCAGCGATCCTTCACCGGGCCACAGCGCGACGGACCCGCTGTCGCGCAGGCGCGCGGGGTCAAAGACCTCGCAGCCGCCGGGCAGGGCCAGGTCGACGCTCGACACCACCACCTGCCCCGGTGCGCAGCGCGCCAAGCCCCGCGCCGCCACCTTGCCCTGCACGTGCAGGATCTCCAGCCCGCCCAGCGTCACCCGCGCCAGCCGGTCCGCCACCGATCCGGGCCAGAGCCCCGCCGCCGCCGCCTGATCCCGGCCCGCGCCGTCGTTCTCCAGCCAGACCTCGGCGACAAAGCCCGACCCCCGGTCGCGCGACAGCCCGCGCCCCTCGGGGGTCATCACCCCCACCAGCGTCCCGGTGTCGGCGATCAGCACCGGCGGCCGCTCAGTCCCCGACCACAGCGCAACAGCCAGCGCCAGCGGCACCAGCCCCGCCACCCGCCCGCGCCCGCGCCACAGGCACAGCACCAGCCCGCCAAGCGCGATCAGCGGCAGCACCCAGGGCCCCGGCGCCACAACGTGCCCCACCGATCCGTCCCAGCCCGCCACCGCCCCCGCCACGCCCAGGATCCAGCCCAGCCCCGGCGCCATCAGCCACAACGCGATCCAGTCCAGCCCGAAGGGCATCAGCAGCGCCGCCAGCACCGCCATCGGCACCACCACCAGCCCCATCACCGGCACCGCGACGAGGTTGGCCAGCAGCCCGTAGTGCGACACCTGGTTGAAATGCGCCATGCCCACCGGCGCCGTCGCCACCCCCGCCACGAAGGATGACAGCGCCACCGACAGCACCGGCGCCAGCCAGCGCGGCAGGCGGTGTTCACGCTGCCACAGGCTCACCGCCTCGAACACCGCCACCAGCGCCGTGGTGGCGGCAAAGGACATCTGGAACCCCGGCCCCAGCAGCGCCTCGGGCTGCATCAGCAGCACGATCAGCGCCGCCATCGCCACGCTGCGCAGCGACAGCGCGCGGCGGTCCAGCATCAGCGCACACAGCGCCACGGCGACCATGATAAAGGCGCGCTCGGTCGCCACGTTGCCGCCCGACAGCGCCAGATAGCCCGCCGCCGCCAGCAGCGCGCCCCCGGCGGCCAGTTTCTTGACCGGCCAGTGGTGGCGCGGGTGCGGATGAAGCAGCAGCCCCAGCCGCAGCGCGGCAAAGACAAAGCCCGCCAGCAGCCCCATGTGCAGCCCGGAAATGGCCAGCAGATGCGCCAGGTTGCTGTCGCGCAGGTCCTGCAAGGTCTCCTGCCCCATGCCGGACCGGTCGCCGGTCATCACGGCGGCGGCAAAGGCGCCGCGCTCACCGGGCAGCGCCGCCTGCACCCGCGCCGACAGCCACAGCCGCATCCGCGCCACCGCCAGCCCCTCTTGCGGGTCCTCCAGCAACAGCACCGGCGTGCGGGTGTAGCCCACGGCGCCCAGCCCCAGGAACCAGGCGTGGCGGCGGAAATCGAACCCGCCCGGCTCCACCGCGCCGCCGGGGGCCGACAGGTGGCCGGTCAGGATCACCACCTGCCCCGGACGTGGCTCCAGATACCCCTGCGTGCCATGCAGCGACACGCGCACGCGGCGCGGCGTGTCGTCCGGGTCCATCCGCTCCAGCACCACGCGGTCCAGCGTCAGCCGCAGCGCGTCCGAGGCCGAACGGTCGATATCGACCACCCGCCCCTCGACCGGGCCGTAATAGCGGAAATCCAGCACCGGCCCGGCCACCGTGTGCGCCCGCAGCCCGGCCAGCGCAAAGCCCAGAAAGACCAGCGCGCAGCCCGCCAGCACCGGGCCGAACACCGGCCCCGCACGTTGTTGCAGCACCGCCAGAATGCCGATGGACCCGCAGGCCCACAGCAACGCCACCGGCGGTTCGACCCGCAGGGCAAAATAGGCACCGATCCCGACCGCCAGAAAGACCGGCGTCCAGGGAAACAGGTGCCCGCGCTGGCCCAGCAGGCCCGCCGCCAGCCACGAGAATACCAGGCCCATGCTTGCCCCCCGTTGGGTGGCTGGTTAAGGAACGGCCAAGCTTAGGCCCCGCGCCGTTAGGAAAAGGTTAACCACGATGTCCGAGACCCAGGTCGTTACCCGCTTTGCCCCCTCGCCCACCGGATACCTGCACATCGGCGGCGCGCGCACCGCGCTGTTCAACTGGCTCTATGCCCGCGGCCGGGGCGGCAGGTTCCTGTTGCGGATCGAGGACACCGACCGCGCCCGCTCCACCCCCGAGGCGACGCAGGCGATCCTGCGCGGGCTCGACTGGCTGGGGCTGGACCACGACGGCGAGGTGATCTCGCAGTTCGACCGCGCCCCGCGCCACGCCGAGGTGGCGCATGAATTGCTCGCCAGCGGCAAGGCCTACAAGTGTTTCGCCACCCAGGACGAGATCGAGGCCGCGCGCGAGGCCGCCCGCGCCGAGGGCCGCTCGACCCTCTACCAGAGCCCCTGGCGCGACGCCGACCCGGCGACCCACCCCGACGCGCCTTTCGTGATCCGGCTCAGGACGCCGCAGGACGGCGAGACGGTGATCGAGGACCGCGTGCAGGGCCGCGTGGTGATCCGCAACGACCAGCTCGACGACATGGTGCTGCTGCGCTCCGACGGCACGCCGGTCTACATGCTGGCCGTGGTGGTCGACGATTTCGACATGGGCGTCACCCACGTGATCCGCGGCGACGACCACCTCAACAACGCCGCCCGCCAGATGGGCATCTACACCGCGATGGGCTGGCCGCTGCCGGTCTACGCGCATATCCCGCTGATCCACGGCCCGGATGGCAAGAAGCTGTCGAAAAGGCACGGTGCGCTGGGGGCCGACGAATACCAGAAGATGGGCTACCCCGCCGCCGGCATGCGCAACTACCTCGCCCGGCTCGGCTGGAGCCATGGCGATGATGAATTCTTTACCGATGCGCAGGCACAAGAGTGGTTCGACCTCGACGGAATCGGCAAGTCCCCGGCCCGCTTTGACCTGAAGAAACTGGAAAACCTCTGCGGCCAGCACATCGCCGTTGCGGACGATGCTGCACTGCTGCAAGAATTCCGGGACTACCTGGCCGCAACCGGCGCGCCGGATCTGACAGAGGCGCAGCAGGACGGCATGGCACGTGCGATGTATTGCCTCAAGGAGCGGGCCAAGACGTTTCCGGAACTGGCTGAAAAGGCACACTTTATTCTTGCGGAATCGCCCCCGGAACCGGACGGAAAGGCGGCCGCGCAGCTGGATACGGTATCCCGTGGTATACTGGCTGCGTTGACGCCGCACCTGCAAGATGCTAGCTGGGAACGGGAAAATCTGGAGGCGGTGCTCAACCGCTTCGCCGAAGATCAGGGCACCAAGTTCGGCAAGCTCGCGGGTCCGCTGCGGGCGGCGCTGGCCGGACGCATGGTCACGCCGTCGGTCTTTGACATGATGCTGGTCCTGGGCCGCGAGCAAAGCCTTGCGCGGCTGACCCGGGCCGCGGCCGCAAACGGGGGCTGATCCAGCCCCGCCTCGGCCATGTGACTTCAATCGGCAGGGCCGCGAACCGGCCCCGCCCCACGACACCAGAGGGACGACAAGCATGGCTGAGACCAGCAAGACCGCGACGCTGACAATCGACGGCAAGAGCTACGAACTGCCGATCCACTCGCCGACCGTGGGTCCGGACGTGATCGACATCCGCAAGCTTTACGGCCAGGCCGGCGTCTTCACCTACGACCCGGGCTTTACCTCGACCGCGGCCTGCGACTCGACCATCACCTTCATCGACGGCGAAGAAGGCGTGCTGTTGCACCGCGGCTATCCGATCGACCAGCTGGCCGCCAAGTCGCACTACCTCGAGGTCTGCTTCCTGCTGCTCTATGGCTACCTGCCCAAGGCCAAGGACCTGGAGCACTTCGAAAACACCATCCCCCGCCACACCATGCTGCACGAACAGATGCAGTATTTCTTCCGCGGCTTCCGCCGCGACGCGCATCCCATGGCCACCATGGTCGGCGTGGTCGGCGCGATGGCGGCCTTCTACCACGACAGCACCGACATCAACGACGAACGCCAGCGCGAGATCGCGTCGCACCGGCTGATCGCCAAGGTGCCGACCATCGCCGCCTGGGCCTACAAGTATTCGATCGGCCAGCCCTTCGTGTACCCGCGCAACGATCTCGATTACGCGGCGAATTTCCTGCACATGTGCTTTGCCGTCCCGGCCGAGGAATATGTCGTCGACCCGATCCTGAGCCGCGCGATGGACCGGATTTTTACCCTGCACGCCGACCACGAACAGAACGCCTCGACCTCGACGGTGCGGCTGGCCTCCTCCTCGGGCGCCAACCCCTTTGCCTGCATCGCCGCCGGCATCGCCTGCCTCTGGGGTCCCGCGCACGGCGGCGCCAACCAGGCCTGCCTCGAGATGCTCAAGGAGATCGGCACCCCCGACCGCATCCCCGAATACATCGCCCGCGCCAAGGACAAGAACGACCCGTTCCGCCTGATGGGCTTCGGCCACCGCGTCTACAAGAACTTCGACCCGCGCGCCAAGGTGATGAAGCAGTCCGCCGACGAGGTGCTGGAACTGATGGGGATCGAAAACAACCCGATCCTTGCCACCGCCAAGGAACTGGAACGCCAGGCGCTCGAGGATCCCTATTTCGCCGAGAAAAAGCTGTTCCCCAACGTCGACTTCTACTCCGGCATCATCCTCGAGGCGATGGGCTTCCCGACCTCGATGTTCACGCCGATCTTCGCGCTGTCGCGCACCGTCGGCTGGGTGTCGCAGTGGAAGGAACAGCTGGCCGACCCGCAGATGAAGATCGGCCGCCCGCGCCAGCTGTATCAGGGCGAGACCATGCGCGACTACGTCGACATCGAAAGCCGCTGAACCGGCTCCCCCGCACAACAGCAAAGGCCCGGCACAACGCCGGGCCTTTTGTCTTCGGGACTCGCCCTCTGTCCGCGCAGGGGCTTCAGCGCCCCTCGTAGACCGCCGGGCGCTTTTCCATGAAGGCCACGACGCCCTCCTTGAAATCGCGCGTCTTGCCGCATTCGCCCTGCAACCGCGACTCGACCGCCAGCTGCTGTTCCAGGTCGTTGTCGAACGACCCGCGCAGGGCCTGCTTGACGCGGGCATAGGCCGCCGTCGGCCCCTTGGCCAGGTGGGCGGCGCGGGCCTGCACATGCGCGGCAAAGCCGTCGTCCGGCACCGCCTCCCAGATCATGCCCCAGTCGTCCGCCTGCCGGGCGGTGATCTTTTCCGCGAACAGCGCCGCCCCCATCGCCTTGGCCAGGCCCATCTGGCGCGGCAGGAACCAGGTGCCGCCGGCGTCCGGGATCAGCCCGATCCGGGCAAAGGCCTGAAGGAAAAAGGCCGACTCGGTGGCGATCACCACGTCGGCGGCCAGCGCCAGGTTGGCCCCCGCCCCCGCCGCGGCGCCGTTCACCGCGCTGATCGTCGGCACCGGGCAGTCAAAGATCGCCCGCAGCATCGGCACGTATTCGTCGCGCAGCGTGCGCTCCAGGTCCAGGTTGGCGGCATTGGCGCGGTCGCCCAGGTCCTGACCCGAGCAGAACGCCCGCCCCGCCCCGGTCAGCACCACCACCCGCGCCTCGGTGCCGCCGCGTGTCACCGCGTGGGTGATCTCGGCGCGCATCTGGGTGTTGAGCGCGTTCATCACGTCGGGCCGGTTCAGCGTGACCGTGGCGACCCGGTCGGCCAGCTGGTAGGTGATCATCTCGTACTGCATCTGGGGCTCCCTTGTTCTTGGCGCGCATCAAACACAGAGCGCGCCGGAAAGGCAAAGGCAAACGCCGCGTCACGGGCGCCCCCGCCCCGGCGACCTCCAGGGCGCGCGGCGCTTGACCCGGGCCTGCCGGCTCTGTCACGCTCGGACCATGGCCTACAAACCCGACGGTTACACCGATCTCGCCCCCTACCTGGTCGTCGAAGACCCGGACGCGGTGCTGCGGTTCTGCGAAGCGGTGTTCGACGCAGAGCGCCTGCGCGTGTTCCACGACGGCGACAGGATCATGCACGCCGAATGCCGGATCGGCGACACGGTGCTGATGATCGGCGGGGCGCCGGGCGGCGGGCCTGCCATGCTGCACCTCTACCTGCCGGACCCGGACACCGCCTTTGCCCGGGCCTTGTCGCTGGGCGCGGAAGAGATGCAGCCGATGACAGACAAGGGCGATGGCGACCGCCGCGGCGGCTTTCGCGCGCCCTGCGGCACGCAATGGTTCGTCGCACGGCAAATGGACGCCCCGGCTTGACCGGGCGGCGTGCGGCGCGGCCACGCATCGCGACCGCCGCCTTGGGGTCTCAGCCCTCGCCCTTCATCAGTTCTTCCAGGCGCTTCTTCTCGTCCGCGCTGAGCGCCGTGTCCGAGGCCGAGGAGGCCGTCGACCGCCGCCGCACGTAGACGATCCCCAGCCCCAGCGCGATCACGAACAGCCCCGGCCCGGTGGCCCAGAGCAGCCAGTTCCAGCCGCCGGTGGTCGGCTTCAGCAGCACGAACTCGCCGTAGCGGGCGACGATGAAGGCAACGGCCTCCTCGTCGGTGTCACCCGCCACCAGCCGCTCGCGCACCAAGAGGCGCAGGTCGCGCGCCAATGAGGCGTTGCTCTCGTCGATGCTCTCGTTCTGGCAGACCAGGCAGCGCAGCCCGGCCGAGATGTCGCGCGCCCGCGCCTCCAGCGCCGGATCGTCCAGCACCTCGTCCGGCTGCACCGCCAGCGCCACGCTGGCCAGCAGCGCCAGCACCAGCCCCAGGATGTAGGGTGGGGTTCCACCCCACCGCGCCGTCGCCATCCTGCTCATTCCGCCGGCACCCCCTGCACGGGCGCGGCCTTGCGCGCGCCCGCGGCGATGCGGTAACGGCGGTCCGACAGGCTCAGACAACCGCCCAGCGCCATGATGATGCAGCCGGCCCAGATCCAGTTGGCCAGCGGCTTGATGTAGGTGCGGACCACCCAGCCGCCTTCGCCCTGCGGATCGCCGATCACGACGTAGACGTCGCGCATCACCCGATAGTCGATCGCCGCCTCGGTGGTGGGCATGCCCGCCACCGGATACATCCGCTTTTCCGGGTACAGCACGGCCACCTCCTGCCCGCCCTTGGACACGGCGATCTCGCCCATGGTCGAGGTATAGTTCGGCCCCTGCACCCGCTTGACGTCGGTCAGCACCAGTTCGTAGGCGCCCACGGTGAACGGCTCACCCACCTTGGCGACGCGGATGTCCTCCTGTTGCCAGGCCAGCATCGCGGCGATGCCCAGCATGGTGATGCCCAGCCCGCTGTGCGCCACGCTCTTGCCCCAGTCGGCGCGCGGCAGGCGCAGCAGGCGGCTCAGGTCGCGCGACTGCCCGGTGCGGCCGATCAGGTCGGTCACCGACCCGGCCACCAGCCAGGTGCCCAGAAAGACGCCGATCGGCCCCATCAGGCTGCGGCCGGACTGCATCGCCCAGACCAACCCCATCAGCGCCACGGCCAGGACAAAGGCCGGCGCCAGCGCGCGCAGCACCTTGTCCAGCTTGCCGCGCTTCCAGCTGATCATCGCGCCGACCGGCAGGATCAGCCCCAGCACCACCATGAAGGGCGTGAAGGCCATGTTGAAGAAGGGCGCGCCGACCGACAGTTTGCGGTCGAACAGCATCTCGGCCACAAACGGCCACATGGTGCCGACAAAGACGACAAAGCTGGAGACCGCCAGCAGGATGTTGTTGACCACCAGCGCGCTTTCGCGGCTGACCACGCTGAACACGCCCTTGGCCTCCATCGCATGCGCCCGCGCCGCGAACAGCGTCAGCGCCCCGCCGGTGAAGAACACCAGGATATACAGGATGAACTGGCCGCGCACCGGGTCGTTGGCAAAGGCATGCACCGAGGTCAGCAGCCCCGAGCGCACGATGAAGGTGCCGATCAGCGAAAAGCCGAAGGCGAGGATCGCCAGCAGGATGGTCCAGCTTTTCAGCGACTCGCGCTTTTCCACCACGATGGCGGAATGCAGCAGGGCCGCGGCAAACAGCCAGGGCATGAACGACGCGTTTTCCACCGGGTCCCAGAACCAGAAACCGCCCCAGCCGAGTTCGTAGTAGGCCCACCACGATCCCAGCGCGATGCCGACGGTCAGAAAGATCCAGGCCGCCAGCGTCCAGGGCCGCACCCAGCGGCCCCAGGCCGCGTCCACACGCCCCTCGATCAGCGCCGCAACGGCAAAGCTGAAACAGATCGAAAGCCCGACATAGCCGAGGTAGAGGAACGGCGGATGGAAGGCCAGGCCCGGGTCCTGCAACAGCGGGTTGAGGTCGGTGCCGTTGATCGGCGCCATGCCCAGCCGGTCGAAGGGGTTCGAGGTGAACAGGATGAAGGCGTAGAACGCCGCCGAGATCGACGACTGCACCGCCAGCACCCGCGCCCGCAGCGTCGGCGGCAGGTTGGCCCCGAACCAGGCCGCGCAGGCGCCGAACAGCGCCAGGATCAGCACCCAGAGCAGCATCGAGCCCTCGTGGTTGCCCCAGACGCCCGAGATCTTGTAGAGCATCGGCTTGTCCGAATGGCTGTTCTCGTAGACCAGCCGCAGGGAAAAGTCCGACACGACAAAGGCATGGGTCAGGGCGGCAAAGCTCGCCGCGACCAGGATGAATTGCGCCGTCGCGGCGGGTTCGGCCACGGCCATCCACCCCGGCCAGCGCCGCTGCGCGCCGATCATCGGCACGACCATCTGCACCAGGGAGACCAGGAAGGCCAGGATGAGGGCGAAATGTCCGAGTTCTGTGATCATGACGCGAACTATAGGGCCGGCGAAATAGCGGGCCAATCGAAATCGGTCGGCGCGTCAGATCACAATGTCGCAAGGGGGGCCGCGCCCTTGTTCGTGCGTGGCGCCGCGCCCCGGCGTTGCAGGGGTATTTTTGCAGAAAAGAAGCCACGGGCGCGCGCCGGGCTTCCTCTCTCTTGCACTACACGGCCCGGGCCCGGGCCCAGGGGGCCCGGTCTTCAGGACGCGCGGCGGCGCCAGTCGGCCAGCGCCGGGTTGTCCGCGGGCGCGTCATAGTCGCGCGTCTCGACCGGCTCGGGCGCGTCTTCCGGCAGGCCCCGCAGCGACTCGACGTCGCGCACGGTCTGCACCACCTGCGGCACCGCCGCCAGCGTCGTCGCCAGTTCGCGCTGGAAATCCTGCCCCTTGGCCTGGTGGCGCGCGCCGAAGTAGAAGCTGACGATCGCCGCCAGCAGCCACCACAGCGGTTCCGGCACCAGCGCGATGCCCGCCATGCGCGCGGCAAACCAGATCGGGTCCACCATCGCCGCCACGAACAGCCCCAGCGTGCCCAGCGCCATCGCCGGGCGCGGCACGCGGTTCAGCGCGTCCATCAGCCGGTCGAACCAGCCGCGCCGGACGATCTTGAACTCGCCCGCCATCTGCGCCAGCGCGTCGGACTGCGCGTCAAAGCCGCGCTGCGCCTGCGCCTCGGCGTTGACGCGGAACACCTCCGCCGTCTCGGCCACCACGTTGCGGCCCGAGCCGAACAGCGCGCCGAGGATCTGACCGATCAGCCCCATGAGGACACCCGCGCCTGGAACTCGGCCTCCGACAGGTGATACCGGGGCGCGATGAATTCCTCGGCCCGCTTGATCCAGCCGCCCTTGCCGCCCGCCCGGGTGCGTGCGTATTTGCGCGAGGCCGGGCGGTTGTCGGCGATGCGGAAATAGTAGTTGCGCCGGGCGATGCCGTAGGCGTCGACCATGTGACCGGGGGCCTTGGAATAGGCGCGCGCCGCGGCGCCGATGGTCTGCGGCCCGATCGCCCCGTCGACCGAGACCCGTTCGCCCATGTCGTTCAGCAGCCGTTGCAGGATCTTCACCGCGTTGCCGCCGGCGTTGACGTACATGTCAAAGACCGTGGCGTGCAGCGGTTCGGGCAGCTCGGCGATGCGCGGCTTGAGAAAGTAGTGCGTCAGGAAGATGGTCACCGCCTGTTCGCGGGTGATCCGGCGCACGTCCTCGGCGTCGACCTTGCCGTCGCCGGTCAGGTCCAGCCCCAGCCGCCGCATGGTGTGGATGGTGACGCCGTGGTTCGTCGCCCCGCCGGGATCGTCGGGGTCGTTGACATAACCGCCCTCGCGGGCAACGATTTCTTCGGCCATCTGCCGGACACGGCTTGTGAGTGTCGACATCGCGGGCCCTCCTGCTTGGTGGTGTGACGATGCGACAGAGCCTGCGCCGCAGCCGTTAACCAAACCTCAGGGGAGCGTACGTTGCATGACCGCCGATGAGATCATCGCCCTGCTGGACCTTTCCCCGCATCCCGAGGGCGGGCATTACCGCCAGACCTGGGCCGCCCCGGCCGAGGGCGACCGGCCGCCCGGCACCTGCATCTATTTCCTGCTGAAGGCAGGCGAGCGCAGCCATTGGCACCGCGTCGACGCGGGCGAGATCTGGCATTTCTACGCCGGCGCGCCCCTGCGCCTGATGCGCGCGGCCACGGACACTGGCCCACGCGACGACATCATCCTCGGGCCGGACCTCGCTGCCGGGCAGCGTCCGCAGGGCATCGTGGAACCGGGCCACTGGCAGGCCGCGCAATCCCTGGGCGACTGGACTCTGGTGGGCTGCACCGTCTCGCCGGGGTTCCGCTTTGACGGCTTCGAACTGGCCGCGCCCGGCTTCGACATCCCGACATAGCAAAACGCCCGGGGGTCTCCCCCCGGGCGCGTCGTCGTCAGTCAAACCGGTTAGTAGGCTGCGGTGTCTTCGTAGGCGTCCATGCCGGTCAGCTGCTCCGAGGTGTAGCGCGTCACCACCGAATAGCTCGCTTCGTCCACCAGCACGGTCTTCATGTCCTCGACCGGCAGCAGGACCAGCTTGTCGCCGATGCCGAGGAAGCCGCCGACCTCGGCCAGCACCCCTTCGATCCGGCCGTCAGCCGACAGGACCACGTCCTCGACCGAGCCGATGCGCTCCCAGTTGTCGGCCACCTTGGTGTAGTCCACCGTCAGGTCCCAATCCGCGCCGGTCTCGGCCGAAATGGTGTAGATCGGCGAGCCGGCGATGGCGGACAGCTTCACCGGACCGTGGAACAGGACATCCGCGGTGGGATCCGCCCCCTCCACGTCGGTCTTGGCCATCTCGCTGCCGACCGGGTTGGCGTCCATCGGCACCACGGTATCGGCCGGCTGGGCCTGTTCCATGGGCTTCGGTTCCATCGCCGGATCGGCGGCATGGCTTTCGGCAAAGGCCACGGCGGGAACGAGGGCAGCGGCAGCAACGGTCATTGTCAGGCGTTTCATAACGGTCTCCTTTTTTCCGTTTCTTCTGCCCTGACAACCTCTCTGTCCGCCCCTCCGTTCCAGCCTTTATTTTTCGCGTTTCCGGGAACTTCAGCCGCGTCCGTGCGTATGCACATACTTGAGCAGCTGCGCGGTCGACCCGTCCTTGCCGGTCACCGGCTGCGCGCCCGTCACCATCGGCCCCAGCGCGGTGGCCAGTTCCTTGCCCAGCTCCACGCCCCACTGGTCGAACGAGTTGATTCCCAGGATCACCCCCTCGACAAACACCCGGTGCTCGTACAGCGCCACGATCTTGCCCAGCGTCTCGGGGTCGAGCATCGGGTAGATCAGCGTGGTGGACGGCCGGTTGCCCGGGAACACCCGGTGCCGCGCCTGCCGCTCCAGCTCGGCGCCCTCGAACTGGCCCGCCACCTTGCCGCGCGCCTCGTCCAGCGACCGGCCGCGCATCAGCGCCTCGGACTGCGCCAGGCAGTTGGCCACCAGCAGCGCGTGATGGTGCTGCAACTCGGGCTCGTGGCCCTTGGCGGCGACCAGGAACTCGGCCGGGATCACCCGCGTGCCCTGGTGGATCAGCTGGTAGAACGCGTGCTGGCCGTTGGTGCCCGGCTCACCCCAGACCACCGGGCCGGAATGATAGGGCAGGTCCGCGCCGTCCATGCTGACGCCCTTGCCGTTCGATTCCATCTCCAGCTGTTGCAGGTAGGCGGGCAGCCGCATCAGCCGGTTGTCATAGGGCAGCACCGCGCGCGAGGCATGACCCAGCACCTGGTTGTGCCAGATCCCCACCAGCGCCAGCAGCACCGGCAGGTTCTGCGCAAAGGGCGCGGCCTGGAAATGCCGGTCCATCTTCATCGCGCCGGTCAGGAAGGCGCGGAACTGCTCCGGCCCCACCGCCAGCATCACCGACAGGCCGATCGGCCCCCAGACCGAATAGCGCCCGCCGACCCAGTCCTCAAAGCCGAACACCCGGTCCGCCGGGATGCCAAAGGCGCCGGCCTTCGCGACGTTGGACGACAGTGCAATGAACTTGCCGTCGTCCGACACGCCCTTGTCCGCCAGCCAGGTCTTGGCGGTCTGCGCGTTGGTCATCGTCTCGATGGTGGTAAAGGTCTTGGAGGCGACGATGAACAGCGTCGTCTCCGGGTTGCACCGCGCCAGAGTGTCGGCGATGTCCGCGCCGTCCACGTTGGACACGAAATGCGTCGCCGGCCCGTCGTGGTAGGGCGCCAGCGCCAGCACCGCCATCACCGGCCCCAGGTCGGACCCGCCGATGCCGATGTTGACCACATCCCGAACGCCCGAGGCGCGGATCTCGCGCGCCAGCGCCTCCATCCGGCCCAGCGTTTCCAGCACCGGCGGCATGACGTCCACGCCATCCACCCGCACCTCCGACCCGTCAAGATTGCGCAGGGCGGTGTGCAGCACCGCGCGGCCCTCAGTCTCGTTGATCTTTGCGCCGCCGAACATCGCGTCGCGCCGCGCCGCCACCTGCCGCCGCTCGGCCAGCGCCAGAAGGGCGGCCAGCACCTGCGCGTCGATCTGCGTCTTGGAGTAGTCGAACAGCAGCCCCTCGGCCTCCAGGCTGAACGCTTCCGCCCGCCCGGCGTGGTCGAACAGCGACTCGATCCGGCGGTCGCCCATGCCCGCCGCCAATGCCTTCAGATCATCGAACATCCTGCGTCTCCTTCGCCATCCACGGATGGCATTTTTTTATAGCGTGATCCGCCCCCCACGGGGCGCATGAGGGGGCGGGCGCTACAGCGCCCAATGCACCCGCGCGTCCGACAGCACCGCGTTGATCGGCGCCTCCGAGGCCGGCAGCCCGCGCGCGGCCTCCAACGCCTTGCGCTTTTCCGCGCCAAAGATCAGCACGTGCTTGGACATGGCGTCATCCAGCACCCGCGCGGACAGCGTGATGCGCGGCTCGGGCGCGCCCGGCGCGCGCATCGGCAGCAGCACCGGCGCATCGCGCGACAGTGCCTCTTCCAGCCGGTCGGCGCCGGGAAACAGCGACGCGGTGTGCAGGTCCGCCCCCATCCCCATCAGCGCCACCGCCAGCGGCAGTTCCGCCTCGATCGGCTTGGCCAGCGCCGCCATGGCATCGTCCGGGTCCGGCACATCGGCATAGAGCGGCAGGTAGCCCGCCGCCGCCGCCCGTTCGACCAGCAGCCGCCGGCGCAACAGCGCGGTGTTCGACCGCGGGTGATCCGCCGGCACCCAGCGTTCGTCAGTCAGCAGCACGTCCACCCGCGCCCAGTCCAGGTCGACCGCGCAGAGATCGTCGAACACCGGCCCCGGAGAGGTCCCGCCCGGCACCGCAAAGGCCACCCGCTCGCGCTGCGCCAGCGCGCTGCGCAGCTCGCCGGCCAACTGGTTGGCCAGGTCGATGGCCAGCATCTCGCGGTCCTGGTACTCGATCAGTTCGTAGGTCACGATTTCAGCTCCCGCCAGCGGCGCCCGTCCTTGTGCATCAGGATCTGCGCCTCTTCCGGCCCGACGGACCGCGGCTCGTAGGGCTTGGGCACCTCGCCCCGGCTCTGCCAGCCGGCGATGATCGGATCGGTCCAGGCCCAGGCCGCCTCGACCTCGTCGCCGCGCATGAACAATGTCTGGTTGCCCCGGATCACGTCCATGATCAGCCGCTCGTAGGCGTCGGGCACCTCCTCGGCTTCCGGCCCCAGCGCCTCGGCAAAGCTCATGTCCAGCGGCACGTCGACCAGCCGCATGCCGCCCGGCCCCGGCTCCTTGATGGTCACGTCCAGCGTCATGCCCTCGTTCGGCTGCAACCGGATCGACAGCACGTTGCGGTGCCGCCCCGCGTCGGCGCCAAAGATCGAATGCGGCGCGTCCTTGAACACCACCGCGATTTCCGAGGCGCGCGTCTTCAGCTTCTTGCCGGTGCGCAGGTAGAACGGCGTCCCGGCCCAGCGCCAGTTCGAGATATGGCACTTCAGCGCGATAAAGCTCTCGGTGGTCGACCGCGGGTTTTCCACATGCGCGCGATAGCCCGGCTGGCTGTCGTCGGCGGCGTATTGCCCGCGCACGATGTGATGGTATTCCACCGGGTCCAGCGCCCGGATCACCTTCAGCTTTTCGTCGCGCACCGCGTCCGGCTCGAACCGCGCGGGCGGCTCCATGGCGATCAGGCACAACAGCTGCATCAGGTGGTTCTGCACCATGTCCCGCATCGCGCCCGAGGTGTCGTAGTAGCCGCCGCGCCCGCCCACGTCGACCGTCTCGGCCACGGTGATCTGGATGTGGTCGACGTATTGCGCGTTCCACAGCGGCTCGAACAGCATGTTGCCAAAGCGGACCGCCATCAGGTTCTGGACCGTTTCCTTGCCCAGGTAATGGTCGATCCGGTAGATCTGCGTCTCGTCGAAATGCCGGCGCAGCGTGTCGTTCAGCGCCTTGGCGCTTTCCAGGTCGTGGCCAAACGGCTTTTCGACCACCACGCGCGACTCGTCGTCGGCCAGGCCGAACCCCTTGAGCCGTTCCGCCAGCGCGCCGAACAGCGAGGGCGCGACCGAGAAGTAGAACGCCCGCACCGTGTCCGGCCGCAGCCGCGCCTTCAGCGCTTCCCAGCCGCCCTCGCCCTTGGCGTCGACCGCCTCGTAGCCCAGCCGCTCCAGAAAGGCGTCCAGCGTGCCGGCCTCGCAGCTGCGGCCGCCGCCGAACTCGGCGATGGACTCGGCCACCATGGCGCGGAACCCGGCATCGTCCATGTCGCTGCGCGCCGCGCCGACGATGCGCGCGCCCTCGGGCATCTGCCCGCTGCAGAATCGCCGGAACAGCCCCGGCAGGATCTTGCGCCGCGCCAGGTCGCCGGTGGCGCCAAAGATGACAAGGTCGAAAGGATCGACGGGAATTACGCGTGAAACCATGAGTCTTCTGCCTTTTCCGCTCCGCGCCGCGCCGTCGGGTCCGATTCTGGACCCGTTAGCGCTAACGGGTTTTTCGGCCCCCGGATAACCCATGTCCGAACGAAAGTCTAACACCCATCGCATGCTTCACAATGGCGTCAGGAAAAATCTTTGGGGGTGGTCCGGTCCCGGAGGCCGCACTACGCCTTGATCCGACACCGTGAGGACACCCGCATGAAAGACGCCGTCGCCGCGAACATCGGCAAGTTCGAGAATCCCCAGCTGACCGCCAAGGGCGAGCCGCGCGCGCAGGTGGCCCTGACCAACCCCACCACGCTGTGGTTCAACACCGGCACCCTGTGCAACATCACCTGCGTGAACTGCTACATCGAAAGCTCGCCCGAGAACGACCGCCTGGTCTACATCACCGCCGACGAGGTGTCGTCCTACCTCGACCAGCTCGCCGACCGCGCCTGGGGCGTGACCGAGATCGGCTTTACCGGCGGCGAGCCATTCATGAACCCGCAGATGATCGAGATGGCCCGCCGCAGCCTCGCGCGCGGCTACCGGGTGCTGATCCTGACCAACGCCATGCGCCCGATGATGCGCCCCGCCATGCGCCAGGGGCTCCAGGCGCTGGTGGCCGACTACGGCGACGAACTCACCCTGCGCATTTCGCTCGATCACTGGTCCGCCGCGCAGCACGACGCCGAACGCGGCACCGGCACCTTCGACAAGACGCTGCAAGGCATGCGCTTCCTGCGCGACGCCGGCGTGACCATGACCGTCGCCGGCCGCTCCCTCTGGGGCGAGACCGAGACCGAGGCCCGCGCCGGCTTTGCCCGCCTCTTCGCGGCCGAAGGCTTTGCCATCGACGCCGCCGACCCGGGCGCCTGCGTGCTCTTCCCGGAAATGGACGTCACCGTCGAGGTGCCCGAGATCACCACCGCCTGCTGGGACATCCTGGACAAATCGCCCGACGAGGTGATGTGCGCCTCCTCGCGCATGGTGGTGAAACGTCGCGGCGCCGCCAGCCCCTCCGTCGTCGCCTGCACCCTCCTGCCCTACGAGGCCGAGTTCGACCTGGGCGAAACGCTGGAACAGGCCGAACGCCCGGTGCCGCTCAACCACCCCCATTGCGCCAAGTTCTGCGTGCTGGGCGGGGCCAGCTGCTCCGGCTGACCCACGTCCGCGATGGGCGGCAAGTCTTTGCCGACACCACCTGCCAACTTGCACCCGCGACGCCCCCGTGCGACTGCTCTGCCACCCGCGCCAGCGACCGGACAGGAGGCAGGCATGACCCGCAGAAAGATCATCATCGACACCGACCCCGGTCAGGACGACGCCGTCGCCATCCTGCTGGCACTCGCCTCCCCGGATGAGCTTGAGGTGCTGGGCATCACCGCCGTCGCCGGCAACGTGCCGCTGCCCTTGACCCAGCGCAACGCTCGCATGGTCTGCGAACTGGCCGGCAAGCGTGACACCCCCGTGTTTGCCGGCTGCGACCGGCCGCTGGCGCACACGCTGGTGACGGCCGAGCATGTCCACGGCAAGACCGGGCTCGACGGCCCCGACCTGCCCGAACCCACCATGCCGCTGCAGGACACCCACGCCGTCGATTTCCTCATCGACACCCTGCGCGCGCACCCCTCCGGCAGCGTCACGCTCTGCCCGCTCGGCCCGCTCACCAACATCGCCACCGCGCTGCAGCGCGCCCCCGACATTGCCCCCCGCATCGCCGAGATCGTGCTGATGGGCGGCGCCTATTTCGAGGTCGGCAACATCACCCCGGCGGCCGAATTCAACATCTACGTTGACCCCGAAGCCGCTGACATCGTGTTCAGATCCGGCGCGCCGCTGACCGTGATGCCGCTCGACGTCACGCACAAGGCGCTGGTCACCGCCCCGCGCAACGACGCCTTCCGCCGCCTCGGCACCCCGGTCGGCGTCGCCGTCGCCCAGATGACCGAGTTCTTCGAACGCTACGACAAGGAGAAATACGGCTCGCTCGGCGCCCCCCTGCACGATCCCTGCGTCACCGCCTACCTGATCCGCCCCGAGCTGTTCACCGGCCGCCACGTCAACGTCGAGATCGAAACCGGCTCGCCGCTCACCCGCGGCATGACCGTCGCCGACTGGTGGGGCGTCACCGACCGCGCGCCCAACGCCATGTTCATGGGCGCGGTCGATGCCGACGGCTTTTTCGCGCTGCTGACCGAACGGC
The DNA here is from genome assembly GCF_900184945.1 of Antarctobacter aquimaris. GTDB lineage: Bacteria > Pseudomonadota > Alphaproteobacteria > Rhodobacterales > Rhodobacteraceae > Maliponia > Maliponia aquimaris. The sequence continues at coordinate 55,941 of NZ_FXYF01000013.1, forward strand.
TGGCCCGGCTATGAAATCGCTGCACCTCGCCACCGAGGACGACGCCGACAAGCTGCTGCCGATGGTCGCCGCCTTCCATGCCGAGATGGGCTTTGACACCGACGAAGCCCACCGCACCGCCGCCCTCGCCCCGCTGCTCTCGGGCTCGCCGCACGGCGCCGCCTGGCTGATCGGCCCGCGCCGCGCCCCGGTGGGCTACATCGTGCTGACCTTCGGCTGGTCGCTGGAATTCGGCGGGCTCGACGCCATCGTCGACGAGATCTACATCCGCCCCGCCGTGCGCGGCCGCGGCATGGGGCTCGAGGCGCTCGACGGCATCGCCAAGTCGATGAAATCCGCCGGCGTGCGCGCCCTGCATCTCGAGGTCGACAGCACCGACGACAACGCCCGCCGCCTCTACGCCAAGGCGCTGTTCCGCCCGCGTGAAAACTACATCTTCATGAGCCGCACGCTCTGAACACTTCGCCCCGCAGCCTGCCGCCAGACACGCGAACCCGCTGGCGCGACGGCCCCGCGCGCCCTATATCCGGCGCATGACCCTGCACATCCCCTTTGACAACTCCTATGCCCGCCTGCCCGGCCGTTTCTACACGCGCCAGGGCCCGACCCCGGTCAAGGCGCCGCAGACCATCGCCTTCAACCACGCTCTGGCCGAAACGTTGGGCATCACCGGCGCGGACGACCCCACGCTGGCCGCGCAATTCGCCGGCAACACCGTCCCCGAGGGGGCCGAGCCGCTGGCCCAGCTCTACGCCGGCCACCAGTTCGGCCAGTTCAACCCGCAGCTCGGCGATGGCCGCGCGCTGCTGCTGGGTGAGGTGATCGGCACCGACGGCATCCGCCGCGACATCCAGTTGAAGGGCTCCGGCCCCACCCCCTATTCCCGCATGGGCGACGGCCGCGCCTGGCTCGGCCCCGTGCTGCGCGAATACGTGGTGTCCGAGGCGATGCACGCGCTTGGCGTGCCCACCACCCGCGCGCTGGCCGCCGTCCGCACGGGTGAGGAGGTGATCCGCGAACGCCCCCTGCCCGGCGCCGTGCTGACCCGCGTCGCGCAAAGCCACATCCGCGTCGGCACCTTCCAGGTCTTTGCCGCCCGCCGCGAAACCGACCACCTGCGCACCCTCTTCGACTACACCGCCGACCGCCACTACCCCGGCGTCACGGACCCGCTCGACCTGCTCGAACAGGTGATCAAGCGGCAGGCCGCGCTGGTGGCGCAGTGGATGTCCATCGGCTTCATCCACGGCGTGATGAACACCGACAACTGCACGCTGTCGGGCGAAACCATCGACTACGGCCCCTGTGCCTTCATGGATGCCTACGACCCGGACACGGTGTTTTCCTCCATCGACCGCTATGGCCGCTACGGCTATGCCGCGCAGGCCGACATCATCGCCTGGAACATGGCGCAGCTGGCCACCGCGCTGGTCCCCCTGATGCCCGACACCGACAAGGCGATCACGGATTTCACCGCCGCCGTCCACGCCATGCCGGACCTGCTGCGCGGCGAATGGCTGGCCCGCTTCGGTGCCAAGATCGGCCTGTCGGCCCCCACCCCGGACGACTTCGCCCTGATCGGCGACCTGCTGTCGCTGATGCAGGCGGGCGGCTCGGACTTCACCAACACCTTCCGCGCGCTGGCCGAGGGCAGCGCCCGCGACCAGATCGCCGACCGGCAGGCCTATGCCGAGTGGGAGTCGCGCTGGCAGCGGCGGCTAGAATCCGAGGGCGACCCGCAGGCGCTCATGGCCCGCGTGAACCCGGTGCTGATCCCGCGCAACCACCGCATCGAACAGATGATCGAGGCCGCCGTCGCCGGCGACGACGCCCCCTTCCACCGGCTGAACGCGGCGCTCGCCCGCCCCTTCGACGCGGACCCCGCGCAGGACGACCTGCGCCAGCCGCCAAAGCCGGACGAACGCGTGCGCGCCACCTTCTGCGGCACCTGAGCCGCCCCCGCCGCCGGAATATTTGCCCCGCTCACGCCCTTGTGACCGGCGCTTCTGGCCGTCCGAGGGTCGTCGACCCCGGGTTTTGTACCAAACGACATTTTTCGCGTACAAGACGTACCTTTTGTACGATTCGCCCCGGCGCGCGCGGCACGCGCAGACCGTCCAAACCCGCCGAAGCGGTCAGGAAACCTGACCGACTCCCGGTTAATAACCGCTTGATTGCCCGGGGTTAACCGGGCGGACGCCCGTTTTCGACGGGTTTGACCCGTTTGCGCGATCTGCGGTTGATCAGCACGACCCCCACCGCCACCAGCCCCAGCGCGCCGAGGAACTTGATCCCCACCGGCTCGTCGAAGATCAGCCAGCCAAAGGCCACCGCCATCACCGGCGACAGGAAACTGAACGACGCGATGTCCGACGCCGGGTAGATCGTCATCACCCGCAACCAGAACAGGAATCCCATCGACGCCACCAGCGTGCCATAGCCCAGCCCGAACAGGCTCAGCAGGTCCACCTCGCGCAGCAGCGGCCCGAACAGCGGCGCGAGCCCCGTCAGCACCACCGCCGACACCGTGATCTGCCAGAACAGCTGCCCCTCCGGCGGCAGGGTCGACACCTTCGTCAGCCGCACGATCAGCGCGATTCCCGCCCAGCTGAGCGAGGCCAGCACCGCCAGCACGTCGCCCCGCAGGTCGCCCGCGCCCCGGCTCTGCGGGTCCGACAGCGCCAGCGCCACCCCCGCCATCGCCAGCACCAGCCCCAGCGCGCGCCGCGCCGACAGCCGCTCGCCCGGCAGGACAAAATGCGCGATCGCCGCCAGCCAGACCGGCATCGAGTAAAACACCACCGAGGCGCGCGACACGCTGGTCATGTCCAGGGCCGTGAAAAGAAACAGGAATTCGGAGCTGAACACGAGACCCAGCAACAGCCCCGGCCACAGCGTCGCGCGCAGCCCGGTGATCTTGCGCCCGGTCAGCAGCACCCACAGCCCCAGCACCAGCAGCGCCAGCCCCGACCGGACGCCCGCCGCGAAGACCGGCGAAAACCCGGCGTTGGTGAACTTGATCGTGACCTGGTTGAAGGCCAGAACGTTGGCAAAGACGACCATGCCGACGACGCCCGCCAGGTCCATGGAGTCCTTGCGCATCATGCCCCCCTTGGACACCCTGCCCGCGTCAAGGTCAATCCTGCGCAGCCTTCCCCTGTGCGAAGCGGCCCGCATCTGTCATGGTCGGGAGGGAAGAACCAGAACCGGAACGAAAGGACAGCCAATGAGTCTCATGGGAACGCTTGCGAAACTGGCAATCGGCTACGCGGCGGCGCGTGGCGTGGACCGGATGTCCGGCGGCCAGGGGCTGGGCACGCTGCTGGGCGGCGGCGCGCAGGTCAAGGGCCGCACCTCCGCCTCGGCGATGCAGGACAAGATGAAGGACCTGGTCGGCGGCAAGATGCCCGAGGGCGGCGGCATGGCCGACATGATGAAGGCCCTGCAAGGCGGTGCCACCGGGGCGGCCAACCCCATGGCGGAGCTCATGAAATCCATGCAGTCCGGCGGCATGGACCTGTCCGCCATCATGGGCCGCGCGGGCAAGTCCGACGGCGGCGGACTGCTGTCGCAACTGGGCAGCGGCGGCACCGGGCTGGCCGGCATGATGTCGGCCATGGCCGGCACCGCCGCCGCCGCGCAGGCACAGGGCGCGGGCGCCATGCTCGACGCCTTCAAGACGCAGGAAAGCGCGCCCGAGGCCGACAAGGCCGCCGGCCTGATGCTGCGCGCCATGATCATGGCCGCGAAAAGCGACGGCGGCATCGACAAGGCCGAACAGGCCAAGATCCTCGAAACCCTGGGCGACGACGCCGATGCCGAGGACCGCGCCTTTGTCAAGGCCCAGCTGGCCGCGCCGGTCGATCCCGAAGCGCTGGCCGCCGACACGCCGCAGCCGATGCGGATGCAGGTCTACTCGGCCTCGCTGATGACCATCCGCGTCGACACCCAGGCCGAGGCCGAGTACCTGGACCAGCTCGCCCGCACGCTCGAACTGGACGAGGCGACGGTGAACGTGCTGCACCTGCAAATGGGCCTGCAGCCGCTCTACGCCTGATCCCATGGCGCGCGGCAGTGCCTTCGGCATCGGCCTGGCCCTGGCCGGTGCATTGATCCTGACCCCGGACGTGGTGTTCATGCGCTGGTCCGGCATGTCCGCCGCGCAGATGCTGGGCTGGCGCGGCCTCTGCATGGCGCTGGTCTTCGTCCTCGCCTGGGGCCTGACCAGCCGCACCCGCAAGAGCGACCTCGCCGCGCTGGCCGGCGGTGCCGCGCCGCTCGTCGTGCTCTGCCAGGCCGGCAACGCGACGCTGTTCCCGCTGGGCATCGCGCTGGCCCCGGTCACGCCGGTGCTGCTGGGCGTGGCCACCGTGCCGGTCTGGTCGGCGCTGCTGGCCCGGGTGCTGCACGGCGAACGCGCCTCGGCCGCCACCTGGACCGCCATCGCGCTGGTGCTGGCCGGGATCGCCCTGGCGGTGACCGACCACGGCGACGCGGCGCTTGACGCGGGCGCGCTCACCGGTGCGGCCTGCGGGCTGGGCGTCGCGCTGGCGCTGGCGGTGAACTTCGTCACCCTGCGCCACAACCCGCAGGTGCCGCTGCTGCTGGCGATCGGACTCGGCGCCTTCATCGCCGGCTGCGCCGGCTGGATCTTCGCCGGCCCGGCCCGGATGACCCAGGGCAACGTCCCCGCCATCCTCTTCACCGCGCTGCTGATCCTGCCCACCGCCTTCTTCCTGCTCAGCCTCGCCTCGCGCTACACCGCCGCGGCCAACGTCAGCCTGCTGATGCTGCTGGAAACCGTGCTGGCGCCGCTCTGGGTCTGGCTCGCCCTCGGCGAGGCGCCGACCGGCCGGATGCTGGCCGGCGGCGCCGTGGTGGTGGTGACACTGGCCATCTACGTCCTGCGGCCGCGGCGCCGAGAGCGCTTGGCCTCGGTCCCGCCCTTGCCTACAACACCCCCCGAAACAACGACGCCGGGCCCATGACCGACACCATCGCAGACCGCTGCGCCGCCCGGGGGCTGCGCATGACCGACCAGCGCCGCACCATCGCCGAGGTGCTGGATCGCGCCACCGATCACCCGGACGTGGAGGACCTCTACGCCCGCGCCTCCGCGCGCGACCCGAACATCTCGCTCGCCACGGTTTACCGCACGGTAAAGCTGTTCGAGGAGGCCGGCATCCTCGACCGCGTCGATTTCGGCGACGGCCGCGCCCGCTACGAGGACGCCGAGCGCGAACACCACGACCACCTGATCGACCTCACCACCGGCGCGGTGATCGAATTCGTCGATCCCGAGATCGAGGCGCTGCAGGAAAAGATCGCCGAGAAACTCGGCTACCGGCTCAAGGGCCACCGCATGGAGCTCTACGGCGTCCCGATCAAGAAGCGCTGACCGCGCGCCACCGCGATCCGCCGGTCTTCGTTCCGGTGACTCCGGAAGCGGCCACCGCCCGCGCCTCGGGACGACCACCCGACAAGAGCGTCACGCCGCCACAGGCGACATCCAGCGCGCGGCAGCGCTCCTTTGGATCCCGCCCCCTCAGCAGGACCCGGCCCGGGTCTCCTGGAAGGCCAGGTTCATGCACATCGAGAAATGCGCCAGCCGGGCGCAGTCCGGGTCCGTCTCGGCATAGCGCACGATCACCGCCGCCGCCTCGGCCGGTGTCATGAAGGGGTCGAGGCAATAGCCAAGCGCGGACGAGATCGGCGAATAATCCTTGCCCAGCAGCCCGAAAGCCCCCAGGGCGCCCTCCAGCATGGCTTCGCAGGTGGCGCCGCCCTCGCGGCCCTCGTGCAGCGCGCGGCAGCTTTCCAGAAAGGCCTCGGTCGAGGTGTCTGCCAGGCCCGCAGAGGCGGCAAGACCCGCGCAAAGGACAACGGCAAGGCGCATCGGAACATCCTCCGGTCGGTGACACCCCGGCCAGTCTAGCGGCAAACTTGGCGCCGTCCCAGCCCGCCGTCTTCAGGCCAGCGAGATGTTCACGCGGCGGTTCTGCTTGCCCTTGTTCTCGATCTTGCCGATCTTCACCCGGCCGATCTCGCCGGTCCAGGCGACGTGGGTGCCGCCGCAGGGTTGCAGGTCCACCTGCTCGGTCGCGGTGCCGATCCGCACAAGCCGGATGCGCCCGGCCCCGCGCGGCGGCTGCACCGACATGGTCTTGACCAGGTCCGGCTGCGCGTCCAGTTCCGCTTCGGATATCCAGGTCTCGGTGACCGCAAGATCACGCGCGACAAAGAGGTTCAACGCCTGCTCCAGCGCGTCGCGGTCCGAGGGCGGTTCGGGCATGAGGAAGTCCAGCCGCCCGGTCCCGGCACCGATCTGCCCGCCGGTGACCGGCAGGGGGATCACCACGCTCAGCAGGTGCAGCGCGGTGTGCACCCGCATGTGCCTGTGCCGCCGCTCCCAGTCCAGCACCTGCCTGACCTGCGTGCCCACCGGCGGCAGCGCGGCCGGTTCCGCCGGCACCAGCACCGACACGCCGCCCTCGCCCTTGACCGTGGTGGCCACGGTCAGGCTCTGGCCGCCCCACTCCAGCCGACCGCTGTCGCCCGGCTGGCCGCCGCCGGTGGGATAGAACAGCGCGTGCGACAGCACGACGCCGCCCTCCGCCGTCAGGCCGATCACCTCGGCCGGGGCGTCGCGCAGGTAGGCATCGTCGCGATAGAGCGCCTCCGACATGGCTCAGTCCTCCGGTTCCACGGACGACGGATCCGACACCAGCGGACGCGGCGCGGTGCTGCGCGGCTTTTCCGGTGCTATGGCCTCCGGCGCGGCGGGTGGTTCGTTGCGCTTGTCCATCGCCTCGGCCAGCGCCTCGGGGTTGCGCAGCCAGACATCGCGCTGGGCAAAGGGGATCTCGATCCCCTCCTTGGTAAAGCGTTCGACGATCTGGTGCCGCATCTCGGTGCGCACCGCGACACCCAGCCCGATGTCGTGCAGCACGGCGCGGATGCGGAAATCCAGCGAATCCGCCCCAAAGCCCATGAAATCCACCGCCGGCGCCGGGTTCATCAGCACCGCCTCGTGTTCGCGCGCGATGTTCAGCAGGATGCGTTCCACCTTGCGGGTGTCGGTGCCATAGGCCACGCCCACCTCGACGATGATCCGGCCCAGCGAATTGCCGCGCGTGTAGTTCGACACCGTCCCCGACACCAGGTCCGCGTTGGGGATGATCATGTCGTACTTGTCGAAGGTTTCCAGCCGGGTGGAGCGGACCGAGATGTCCTTGACGATGCCGTGGGTGCCGTTCACCTCGATCCAGTCGCCCTCGCCGATCGGCCGTTCGATCAGCAGGATGATCCCAGAGACAAAGTTCGACACGATGTTCTGCAAGCCGAAACCGATGCCGACCGACAGCGCACCGGCGACGATGGCCAGCGACGACAGGTCCAGCCCGCCGGTCGTCACCGCGACGATCACCGCGGTGATGACCCCGACATAGCCCACGCCCGAAACAATGGCGTTCTGCCCGCCCTGGTCGATCTTGGTCTTGGGCAGGACCGAGGTGCGCAGCGCCCCCTGCAACAGCCGTGTCAGCATGTAGCCGGTGGCAAAGACCGCCAGCACGACAAAGAAGCTCATCGGCGTGATGCGGGCGTCGCCGATGCTGACGCCCTCCTGGATGCGGGTCCAGATCTCGGTCAGGTCGGCCTCGCGCGCGCCCCAGATCAGCGCCAGGAAGGGCATCGCCAACAGCGCCAGGGCAAAGCCGCCCAGCACCGGCAGCAGGCTGTCGTTGCCCTTGGAATGGCGGCCCGTCACCATTTCGTAGAGGCTGATCAGGAACTTCTGCAGCACCATGACAAGGCCGACCAGCGCCAGTGTCGCGACCGCCGGATAGACCAGCGCCTCGCCGACGCGGAAATAGCCGATCGCGGCCAGCAACGGGCCCAGCACGCCCAGGATCTGGATCGACCGCCCCAGCAGCCGCGCAAAGCGCAGGCGAAAGTCGCCCGGCCCGGCATCGCGCGCCTCGCGCGAGCCGACCATGGCCGCGTCGTTGCGCACACGGCCCAGGCGGAACAGGAAGAACCCCGACAGAAGCAGGATCGGGAACTGCACCACGGCGACCGTCTCGGTCGGGTAGTTGTCCAGCTCGATCAGCGTGCCGACCAGCGATTCCAGCACGTAGAGCCAGGCCAGCGCGTTCGAGATCCGGCGCGCCCGGGGGCGCTCGGCCTTGGGCAGCGGCAGGGCGGCGATCTCGTCATCGTCGTTGAAGGCCTGGTCGGCAAGCCACAGGATGCCGAACAGCATCGCGGCCCAGAGCGGCAGCCTGGCCAGCAGGACGTTCCATTCGTCGACTGTAAAGCCGGTGGCATTCAGGCCCTGCACCAGGCACACGACGCCGAGGTACGGCAGCAGGATCAGCCCCAGCGACAGCAGGAAGCGGAACACCCCGGTGCCGCGCCGCGTGCCGCTGCTGAGCATCTCGATGCCCTTGTGCGCCAGCGGCCGACCCCGCGCGATCAGGGCAATCCCCAGCACCAGGTAAAACAGGATCACGGGCGCGTTCTGCATCGCCCGCGTCCGGTAGGACTGCGAGGTGACGTTGTCCGAAACCTCGGTCCACAGGTTGGAAAAGGTCTGGGTGACGTCGGCGATGGCCTTGGGCCAATGTACCGGGTTCAGCCCCGAAGGGCCGAATTCCAGCAGGGCATCGGCCTGGCGTTCGCGAATGATCCGGTCGATCCCGGTGATGATGGCATTGGCCCGCGAATAGGCCGTCTCGGCCCGGACCACGGGCGCCCTGACGTCGGCCAGCTGCTTGGTCAGCGCCGCGCGCTGCTCCGAGATCTCGGGCGACTCGGAGCCGTCCTCGGGCGGCGCGCCCAGCGCGTCGAGTTGCGCCTGGAGCGCCTCGATGCGCGCGGTGTTGGCGTTGCGGGCGGCCAGGAACTGCTCGCGGTATTCCGCGACCTGCGTGCGGATCGTCTCGAGCCGCGCGTCATCGGCGCGCTCCGTGTCCACCATGGACTCGGCTCGGGTGGCCAGGGTTTCCCAGGCGGTGTAGTCGGGCGTTGACGCCTGCTGGGCCAGCGCGGCCCCGGTCCAGAGCACGACAACAAGGATCAGGGCGACCAGCGCCCGGCTGAATGCGTCGATCTGTCGGGTCATGCGTCTTCGAACACTCCGGGAATGCTGGCCGGGCCGCGGGTCATCCACGGCGGCGTCGGCAGGCCCTTGTCGCGCAGGAAATCGGGGTTGAAGAGCTTGGACTGGTAGCGCGTGCCATAGTCGCACAGGATCGTGACGATGGTGTGCCCCGGTCCCATCTCGCGCGCCATATGCATGGCGCCCGCCACGTTGATCCCGGTCGATCCGCCCATGCACAGCCCCTCTTCGGCCAGCAGGTCAAAAACGATGGGCAGCGCTTCCTCGTCGGTCACCTGGGTCAGGAAATCGGGCTGGAAGCCTTCGAGGTTGGCGGTGATCCGCCCCTGGCCGATGCCCTCGGTGATCGAATTGCCCTGCGCGTTGGCCGCGCCCTCGGTATACAGCGTGTAGATGCCGGACCCCATGGGATCGGCGATGCCGCATTTCACGCCCCGCGGTTGCAGCGCCATGCCGACACCCGCCGCCGTGCCGCCAGAGCCCACCGCGCAGATGAAGCCGTCGACCTTGCCGCCGGTCTGTTCCCAGATCTCGGGGCCGGTCGTCTCGACATGCGACTGGCGGTTGGCGACGTTGTCGAACTGGTTGGCCCAGATCACCCCGTGCGGCGCGGTCTTTGCCATCTCCTCGGCCAGCCGGCCGGAATAGCGCACGTAGTTGTTGGGGTTCTTGTAGGGCGCGGCGGGCACCAGCACCAGTTCGGCCCCGGCCAGCCGCAGCATGTCCTTCTTTTCCTGGCTCTGCGTCTCGGGCATCACGATCACCGTCTTGAAGCCCATCGACGCGCCGACCAACGCCAGCCCGATGCCGGTGTTGCCGGCCGTGCCCTCGACGATGGTGCCGCCGGGCTCCAGCTGGCCCCTGGCGATGGCGTCCTTGATGATGTAGAGCGCCGCGCGGTCCTTGACCGACTGGCCCGGGTTCATGAACTCCGCCTTGCCCCAGATCTCGCAGCCCGTCAGCTCGGACGCCTTCCTGAGCCGGATCAGCGGCGTCTGTCCGACAGCCTGGGCAAGGTCCTGCGAAGTGCGCATGGCGGTGTGTCCTTTCCGAAACATGGTTCCCGCCGGTTTAGGTCCGTCAGGGCGCAAACTCAAGCCGGTGCAGGTCGGCCCGCCGCCGCACGCGCGCCATGCAGCGCAGCAGGCGGACCGCCCGCGTCAGACGCCAACGCCGCAACCGGTCGCGTGGTTCCCGCCCTGCCGCGTCAAGCCGCCCGCCGCGACGCAAGGGCGTGAACGCGCGTCGTCCACCATCCCCGCAGAATTGACACAAGACACGAAGATCCCGGCGCAAGCCCTTGATGATACAGGATCAGGCCCCGCGCAGCGACGGACGCCGCGCCGCCACCCAGTTGATCAGCATGGCCAGCGGCAGGGCGTTGATCTCACCCGTCTCCACCAGATCCATCGCCAGGTCGAAGGGCACCACGTGGCTGCGGATGTCCTCGTGTTCCTCGTCCAGCCCGCCCATGTCCTTGTCGCGGCCGGACAGGTCACAGATCCCCACGAAGGCGTGATAGAATTCGGTCGTATAGCCCGGCGAGGCATAGCCGCGCGCAGCGGGCAGCAGCTGCGTCACCTCGACCCCCGCCTCCTCCACCGCCTCGCGCCGTGCCGCCGCCTCCGGGCTTTCACCCGCGTCGACCACGCCCGCCACGGCCTCCAGCACCCAGGGCGCCGGGTCGCCCCGGTGGATCGGGCCAAAGCGCATCTGCTCGATCAGCAGCACCTGGTCGGTGACCGGATCGTAGGGCAGCACCAGCGCCACGTCGAAGGCGATAAAGCACTCGCGCTCCAGCGGCGCGCTCCATTCCCCGTCAAAGCGGCGGTAGCGCAGGCGAAACGGGTCGATGCGGAAGAACCCCTTGAACGGGTGACCGCGCAGGCCGTGGTAATCGATGTCCTCCATGCCGCTGGCGCGGCGCAGCGTCTGCGGCGCCGGTGTCGCGGCGATCTGCCCGGCCCAGGCCCGCGCGCGGAAGAACGGCAGCATCCCGGCCGCCTCGGCCGCGCTGTAGCGCCCGCGCCGGTCCATCAATTCGCGCGCCGCGCCCAGGGTGATCGCGCCCCAGCGTTCCGCCCAGGCCTCCAGCGACCAGGGCGCGCCCGGTGTCCAGCGGCCTTCTTCGGCGAAATAGACCTGCGCCGCGACCGGCCCTCCGGCCGTCTCGACCGTGAGCGACCGCAGGGCAAAGACAAAGCCGCCCTCGTAATAATCCAGCGCTGCGCGGTCCGCGTCGCTGAGGCTGCGCACCACCACCCCCTCGGCCGCCGCGCCCGCGCGCGGCACGATCATCGGAAAGGCCTGCCCCTCTGCCCAGACGGCGGCATGTCCCGGCAACCGCGCCGGCAGCATCTCGGGCACCCGCCCAAGGATCAGCTCAAGCAGCGGCCGGTACTGGAGCGTACCGTAGAAGAACAGGTCTGACAGGGGGTTACCTCCAGTACTTGCCAACCACCTCGACAAGGATGGCGGCAATCACCCCGCCGATCAGCAGCGTCAAGAGCAACGGCACGTCCAGCAGGATCTCGGCATAGTCGATACTGATTTCAAAGATCGCGGTGACGGCCTCGAACGGCGAGTCGTAGCGGCGCGCAAAAGACAAGCGCACCATCTCGTTTGTCGCCTGCACCAGCACGCCGATCACCGCCATGGCGAATGCGCTGGTCACGCCGTTGTTGATTGCCGAGGTCAATCCACCGCCGGCCCGTGACCCCAGGAACATCCACCCGACGACAAAGCCGACGATCGCGTTGACTTGGTTGAACCAGCCCCACTGTGTGCTGAACGGCACCAGCGGCTTGATCATCTCGGAGGCGATCCACCCAAGCGCCGCCAACGACAGCGCGGCAAGGAGTTTGGAGGCTGTGGGCATCTCGGCGGGCGGTCTTTCTCAGGCAGGTCTGGCAATCGTGATCTGTGTCACGTCACAGTTACCGCTGTGAAAGGTCGCGGCGCAAGAGGCGAGGTAGAAATTCCACATCCTCCGGAACCGCTCGTCAAAGCCCAGCTGCGCCACCTCGTCCCAGCGTTCGTTGAAGGTTTCGTGCCAGCGGCGCAGCGTTTGCGAATAGCTTTCGCCGAACTCAAAGCTGCGCACCACTTGCAACCCTGCCCGCTCGACCTCGTGGCGCAGCACCACGGGGGACGGCAGCATGCCGCCGGGAAAGATGTATTTCTGGATGAAATCCACGCCCTTGCGGTAGATCTCCCAGCGCTTGTGCTGCACCGTGATGATCTGCAACGTGGCCTGCCGACCGGGTTTCAGCCGCGCCTTGACCGTCTCGAAGTAGGTCGGCCAGTAGCGTTCGCCCACCGCCTCGAACATCTCGATAGAGGCGATGCCGTCATAGCTGCCCGTTTCGTCGCGGTAGTCCTGCAGCTTGAAATCCACCCGGTTCGAAAGTCCGGCCCGCGCGATACGCTCCTGCGCGTAGGTGAACTGTTCGCGGCTGATGGTCAGCCCGGTCACCCGCAACCCGCGTTCGCGCGCCGCGTATTCGGCAAATCCGCCCCAGCCGCAGCCGATTTCCAGCACGTGGTCACCCGGAACCGCGCCCATCTGGTCGATCATCGACGCGTATTTCAGCTCTTGCGCCTTTTCCAGGCTTTCCTGCCCGGTCACGAACAGCGCCGAGGAATAGGTCATCGTCTCGTCCAGCCAGAGCCGGTAGAAGTCGTTGCCCAGGTCGTAATGGTGCGCGATGTTCTTGCGCGCCTGCCGCCTGGAGTTGGATTGCAGCCAGAAGCGGAACCGCTCGAAGGCGCGCACCAGCCCGCCGCCCGGGTAGCCGTCGAACATCTCCTCGTTGGCATGCACCAGGTCGAGAAAGGCCATCAGGTCCGGGGTGGACCACCATTCGTCCAGGTAGGCCTCGCAAAAGCCCAGGTCGCCCTCGCGGATCAGGCGGGCAAAGATGTCGTCGTTGTGCAGGCGCAGTTCGGCCACCGGCCCCGGTGCGCGGCCTTCGGCGCGAAAGACCCGCCCGTCCTGCAGCACGAAATCGAGGCGCCCGCGCTCCATTCCGCGCGCCATGTCAAAGACGCGGCCGAAATATCGCGGCAGGTCGGTGTGGCCATGTGTGTCCGTCAGGTGCATCAACTGTCTTTCCAAGGGTGCGGATAACAAAGGAGTTTATGGCGCAAGGCCCCTCTGACAAGGATTTGTGCTTTGGAAAATGACGAACTTGGTGTTTTCTGGTGTCACTCCGGGGCGAAACGTTCCCTCTGAACGGGAGATTTCAGATGAACAAGAAATTTGCGGTTCTGTGCCTTCTGGCGCTTGCCACTTCCGGGTGCGGAAAGATGTTGTCGTTTGTGGGATTGGAAAAGGGGGAGACCATCGCGCCCGTGGCGCGGGCGCCGGCCGTCACCCTGTCCGAGCCGGTGCGCACGGTGCAGCCCGCGCCGCAGGCGGTTGCCAACGGGTCGTGGGAAAAGAACCTCGCGCGCGATATCCCCTATTTCAACATGTCGCCGCTGCCGGTCGCGGTCTACAGCGACGCGGCCTTCACGCAGAAGGTCGGCACGCTGGCACCGGGCGAAGGCGGCTACATCGAAACCTGCTCGGACGCCGAGCCGGTCTGCAAGATCGCCTACGCCGGAAGCGCGACAGGCTGGGTCAGGATGGACCGCATGGGTGGCGTGACCAACTGAGCCGCCGCTCAGAACCCGCGGTTCCGATAGGCCTCCAGGGCCCGCTTGCGGCCCGTGTCCGCGCCGACCACCGGCTCGGGGTAGGGATCTTTGGGTGACATGCCCCAGCTCTTGGGGATCGCCTCGAAATAGCTCAGCGCCTCGTCGGAGGGCGCGCGGTGGCCTTCCGCGATCCAGCGGTCGACATAGCGCCGCTTGGGGTCGAACTTCTCGCGCTGGGAGACCGGGTTGAAGACCCGGAAATAGGGCGTCGCATCCGGCCCCGACCCCGCCGACCACTGCCAGCCCATGGCGTTCGAGGCCGGGTCCCAGTCGATCAGGCAATCCTCGAACCACTTTTGGCCAATTTTCCAGTGACAGAGCAGGTGTTTCGTCAGGTAGGAGGCGGTGATCATCCGCGCGCGGTTGTGCATCCGCCCGGTAACGTACATCTCGCGCAGTCCGGCATCGACAAAGGACATGCCGGTGCGGCCCCGCTTCCAGTCGCGCACCTCCTTCAGCCGCTCGTCGGTGTTCCACGGGAAAGCCTCCCATTCCTCGCGCCAGTTGGCATCGAGGATGCGGGGCGTGTGCCACATCAGGTGGTAGGCGAACTCGCGCCAGACCAGCTCCTTGAGAAAGGTCTCGGCCCCCTGCTTGCCATCCTCCAGCGCGCGCCGCCCCGCGTGCCAGCATTGCGCCGGAGATATTTCGCCCACGGCGAGGTTTTCGCTCAGGCAGGAGGTGCCGTCGGTCCACGGCAAGTCGCGCGTCTCGTCGTAGCGGGCGACGATGTCCTCCAGGAAATGGCCCAGCCGGTCCTGCGCCGCCTCTTCGCCCAGCCGGACCCAGGGCCGCACCACGGCCGCGCCGCGCTGCATCGCCCGGCCCAGGTGCCAATCGTCCAGCGCCTCGCTCTTGGGCCAGGTGTCTGGCGCGGGCAGCCTGGATGGTGCGGCCAGCGGCGTCGCCACGTCGCGCCCGCGCACCGATTTCCAGTAGGGGGTGTAGACCTTGTAGTAGCCGCCCTGCCCGGTCTCCACGGTCCAGGGTTCGAACATCACGTGCCCGGCAAAGCTGCGCGCCTCGATCCCCGCCTCCTTCAGCGCCGCCTTCACGTCTGTGTCGCGCGCCACGCTGTCCGGGTCATAGGCGCGCATCCAGTGCACCGCACCCGCCCCCGTCTCCTGCGCCAGCGCCGTCAGCACCTCGACCGCCTCGCCCGAGCGCAGCACCAGCCGCGACCCCATGCCCTCCAGCCGCCCGGCCAGGTGGCCGACACCCAGCCCCCAGCGCCATTTCGGCGCGGCCCCCAGCCCGTCGACCAACCCGTCGCGCAGGCAGACCGGGATCACCGGCCGCCCGCTCTCGGCGGCGGCGCTCAGCGCGGCATGGTCGGACAGGCGCAGGTCGCGCCGGAACCAGACGAGGATCGGGGATCGGTCGGACACGGCGTCCTCCTGTCAGTCACTTGCCCTGAGGGCAGATAGCCCGCAACGCCAGAGAACAAGCCCCGCGCGTCACAGCACCGCGTCGAGCGCCTCGATCAGCTGCGCCACCTCGGCCTCGGTCGTGTAATGGACAAAGGAAAGCCGCAGCACGCCGTGGTCCGGGTCCACCCCCAGCGCGTGCAGCGGACGCACCGCGTAGAAATCGCCGCCGCCCGCCATGATCCCGTGCGCCGCCAGCCTGGCCGCAACCTCCTCGCCCGGGCGATTCAGCGCCAGCGCCACCGTGGGCGCGCGTCCCTCGGCGCGCGACGGCCCCAGCAGGCGGACGGCGTTGCGCCCCGCGACCGCGTCCAGCAAGGGCTGCAACAGCCGCACCTCGTGCGCGCGCATCAGGTCATGCACCTCGTGCGGGGAAACGTCGTGGTGCGCGGCCAGCGCCTCGACATAGTCCACCATGCCGGCGCAGGCGGCGATCTGCGCGTGGTCCGGCCCGGCGGGGGTAAACCGCTTGGTCAGCGCCTTACCGTTGAAGTAGTGCCCCTGGTTCGGCAGCGTCTCGGCCAGCGCGCGGCGCATCACCATGATGCCCTGGTGCGGCCCGTATGTCTTGTAGGTGGAAAACAGGTAGATGTCGGGGCCCATCTCACCCACGTTGGGAAAGCCGTGCGGCGCATAGCTGACCCCGTCAACGCAGACAAAGGCCCCCGCCGCATGGGCCCGCGCGGTGATCTCGACCACCGGGTTGATCTCGCCCACCACGTTGGAGCAATGCGGGAAACAGACCAGCCGCACCTTTTCGTCCAGCAGCTTTTCCAGGTCTTCCGGGTCCAGGCTGCCGGTCTCGGGGTCGATCTTCCATTCGCGGATCTCGATGCCCTCCTGCGCCAGCCGCCGCCAGGGGCCGGAGTTGGCTTCGTGGTCCTGGTTGGTGACGACGATGGCCTCGCCCTCGGACATGAACTGGCGAAAGGCGCGGGCCAGCACATAGGTGTTCTGGGTCGTGGACGGGCCAAAGCTCAGCTCGTCGGAGTCGACGCCCAGCAGCGCGGCAAGCCGTGTGCGCGCCTCGTCCATCTCGGCCCCGCCCGCCTGGCTGGCGGCGTAGGGTCCATAGGGTTGCACCTTGCGTTCGCGGTAGAACCGCGTCAGCCGGTCGATCACCGGGCCGCAGGCATGGGACCCCCCGGCATTCTCGAAAAACGCCTGCCCCTGCAACGAAGGTTCGGAAAAGGCGGGAAATTGCGCCCGCACGAAATCGACATCCAGCATCTAGCCCACCCTGTTTGATCCCCGGGGCAGACAATGCCCCTGTTGCGCCCGGCGTCAAGCCAAGGAAGGCCTGTCCGCGCCAGCAAAAAGAGGGCCCGGCGTGAACCGGACCCTCTCATGCCCTGCGGACCAAAGGCTCAGTGCAGCTTGCGCTCGGCCGCGAGGCCTTTCCAGATGGCCCAGCACATCAGCAACAGCACCACGGTGAACGGCAGGCCGGTCGAGATCACCATGGCCTGCAACGAGGTCAATCCGCCGCCGATCAGCAGCGCGATCGCCACCAGCCCTTCGAAGGTGCACCAGAACACCCGCTGCGGCACCGGCGCATCCACCTTGCCGCCCGCAGTGATCGTGTCGATCACCAGCGACCCCGAATCCGACGAGGTGACAAAGAACACGATCACCAGGATGATCCCGATGGTCGAGGTGATCGCCGTGAACGGCAGGCCCTCCAGCATGGCAAACAACGACAGTTCGGGCCGGTAGGCGTCGATCACGTTGGCCTTGACGACCGAGCTTTCGGGGTTGGCGATCATGTCGCTGATCGCCGTGCCGCCGAACACCGTCATCCACAGCACGCAGACCATCGACGGGATGATCAGCACGCAGATCAGGAATTCGCGCACCGTGCGGCCCCGGCTGACGCGGGCGATGAACATCCCAACGAAGGGCGACCAGCTGATCCACCAGGCCCAGTAGAAGGCCGTCCAGCCCTGCATGTAGCCGGTGTCCTCGCGGCCGAACGGGTTCGACAGCGGGATGACGTTCTGCGCGTAGGCGCCCAGACCGGACACGAACTCGGACAGGATGGCGCCCGCACCGGCGGCGAAGAGCACGAACAGCAACAGCGCCGCCGCGATCACCATGTTGATCTCCGACAGGATCTTCACCCCGCCATCAAGTCCGCGCAGAACCGAAATGAGCGCGATCGCGGTGATGACGACGATCAGGATCACCTGCACGGTGATGGTGTTGGGAATACCATAGACATAGTCCAGCCCGGCGTTCGCCTGTTGCGCCCCGACGCCCAGCGAGGTCGCCAGCCCGAACAGCGTGGCAAAGACCGCAAGCGTGTCGATGACATGGCCCCACCAGCCCCAGATCCGGTCCCCAAGGATCGGGTAGAAGGCCGACCGGATCGAAAGCGGCAGGCCCTTGTTGTAGCTGAACAGCGCCAGCGCCAGCGCGACGACGGCGTAGATCGCCCAGGGGTGCAGCGCCCAGTGGTAGGATGTCGCCGCCAGGGCCATGCGCCGCGCCTCATCGACATTGGCCGCGATCAGGCTGCCATCCTCGGCAAAGGGCCGCACCGTGCCCAGCGGCGCGTCGCCCCAGGGCGTGCCGAAATAATAGGCCGGTTCCAGCACGCCGAAGAACATCAGCCCGATGCCCATGCCGGCGGCGAACAGCATGGCGAACCAGCCCGGATAGCCGTAGTCGGGCGTCGCATCCGCGCCGCCCAGCCGGACCGATCCCATCGGCGAGACGATCAGCAGCAGGCAGAACAGCACAAAGACGTTGGCCGCCAGCAGAAAGAACCAGTCAAAGGTCGATGTCAGCGCCGGGCGCAGCCAGCCGAAAAAGGCGCCCGCCTGTTCCGGGGCCGCCAGCGCGTAGACCACGAAGGCGACGATCGACAGACCCGAGATCAGGAACACCGGGTTGTGGATGTCGACCGGGATCGGGCCCAGTCTGGTCTCGATGTTGTCCTGCCCGATCTCGTAGTCGGTCTGGATCAGATCCGAGATGCCTTCGGGCTCGGGGATGCCCTGACCGTTTGTGGTGTCAGACATGTGTCTGGCCTCCTGTTTTGTCGTTTCCCTGTTTGGCCGGGCGCGCGATGGCCCGCGGCGCCTGCCGCCTCACCGGACCACCATGACCGAAACCTTGGCGTGGCCGGCGACGGTGCCGCCGTTCGACGGCCAGACGTAGTCGGTGATGTTCGGAACATGGCTCGCCATGACCACGAGGTCCGCGCCGGTCTCGTCCACCGCCTTCAGCAGCGTCGGATCGAGATCGATCGAGGGGTCGTGGCTGGTGACCGCGTGGGCCTCCGTTGTGATGCCCCGCTCCTCGGCCTGGGCCTTGGCAAAGGCGTCCAGCTTGGCGGCGAATTCCTTCGGCGTGTGCGCCACCGGCCCCGGCGTGTTGGCCGCGACTCCGACGTAGATCACCGTCGCCTTGTGGTGTCGCGCAAGGTCGGCCGCGCATCCCAGCGCCTTTTCCAGCCGCCCGGCATGCGCAAGGTCAACCGGCACCAATATGCGTTTGAACACGTCCCACTCCCTTTGGTTGTTTCCGCCGGGGGGTGTCTCGGGGTGACGGACCGGCCCTCCCGGCGATGTCAGCGCCGGGCGTCCGCCTTTCCCGACTGGACAAGCCTACGCGGAAACGGGCCGCGAAACAAACCTGTCGGACGATCCGTGCAAAGAAACCGACACCAGATGCCGGATTTTTCCTGCCCCAAAGCAGACCCCCGCTGCCTGTCGGGGCAGCGGGGGTCCCTTTCGAACCGCGGTGAAACGGGCGCTGGTGCTGTCGGTCAGCCCAGCGCCGCGCGCAACTTGGCCGCGATCTCGGCGATCTGCGCCATGTCTCCGGCCTGTCCCGGCGGGCGCAGCCTGACCCCTTCCCAGCGCGGCAGGATGTGGAAATGCAGGTGGAACACCTCCTGCCCGCCCGGCCCCTCGTTGAACTGCTGGATCGTCACGCCGTCCGCCGCAAGCGCGCTCATCGCCGCCTGCGCCACCTTCTGCGTCGTCGCCATGACCACCGAAAGCTGCTCTTGCGAGGCATCCAGCAGGTTGCGGCAGGGAGTTTTCGGGATCACCAGGCAATGCCCGTCGGCGCGCGGGAAGATGTCCATGAAGCACAGGGTATGGTCGTCTTCGTAGACCCGGGTCGACGGGATCTCGCCCCGCAGGATCCTGGCGAAAATGTTCTGGTCGTCATAGCTCATGCGTTCACATCCACCACCACGCGGCCCTTGACCTGGCCCTTGAGAATGTCGCGGCCCAGCTGCGGCAGGTCCGCCAGCGTCGCCGCCTGGATCATCGTTTCCAGCTTGTCCATCGGCAGGTCCTGCGCGATGCGCTGCCAGGCACGGACACGGTTGGCATAGGGCTGCATCACGCTGTCGATGCCCAGCAGGTTCACGCCGCGCAGGATGAAGGGCGTGATGAGCGCGCCTTCGATCGCCGCGCCCCCGGCCAGGCCGATCGCAGCAACCGAAGTGCCGTATTTCATCTGCTTCAGCACCCGGCCCAGCATTGCGCCGGCCACCGCGTCGACGCAGCCGGCCCAGCGTTCGCCCTCCAGCGGTTTCTTCGTCACCTCGGTCAGCTCTTCGCGGGCGACGATCTCGGATGCGCCGAGGCCCTTGAGGTAGTCCGCCTGCTCCGGCCGCCCGGTGACGGCCGCCACCTCGTGCCCCAGCTTGGCCAAGAGCGCCACCGCGACCGAGCCGACGCCGCCCGCCGCCCCGGTCACCAGCACCGGCCCGTGCCCCGGCACCAGCCCGTGATCCTCCAGCGCCATGACCGCCAGCATCGCCGTCAGCCCCGCCGTGCCCACCGCCATGGCGGCGCGCGCGTCCAGCCCCTCGGGCAGCGGCACCAGCCAGTCGGCCTTGACCCGCGCCTTTTGCGCGTAGCCGCCCCAATGCGCCT
The DNA here is from genome assembly GCF_900184945.1 of Antarctobacter aquimaris. Lineage (GTDB taxonomy): Bacteria > Pseudomonadota > Alphaproteobacteria > Rhodobacterales > Rhodobacteraceae > Maliponia > Maliponia aquimaris. Next base: position 76,088 of record NZ_FXYF01000013.1, read on the forward strand.
CGCCCACACGCCAGCCGGTCAGCACCACCTTGTCCCCCGGCTTGTAGCGGTCGTCCGAGGACGCCTCGACCGTGCCGGCAAAGTCGATGCCCGGCACGTGCGGATACTTGCGCACCAGCCCCGCGCCCGGACCGATGCAGAGCCCGTCCTTGTAGTTCACCGTCGAAAACTCGACGGCCACCGTGACCTCGGCCTCGGGCAGATCATCGAGACCGATCTCCTTCACCGTGGCCGCGGTCTTGCCGCTGTCCTCGTCCTTGTCGACGATCAGTGCCTTGAACATCCTGTCTCCTTCGCTTTTCTTATCAGTGGCGGACCTACAGCCAGGGTCCGTGTTCCGGCATGAAGGCCAGGTCGCTGACCGGCGCCTTGGCCCCCGCCGCCGTCAGCATGGCATGGATCTGGCCGCGATGGTGAGTCTGGTGGTTGAACATGTGCACGACGCAGACGGCCATCGGCTTGGACACCTCGCGCCCCAGCGCGCCGGAGTGCCAGCGCAGATCCCCGGCCAGGTCGACCGCGCGCACCCGCTCGGCCCAGAGCAGGATGTCGCCATCGGTGCGGAACCGCTCCACCTCCCAGTCGGCGCGCGAGGCGGTCAAGCCGGGGCTGTCGGGGATGCCCGCCGTGGGCGCGGGTGTCCCGGCAAAGCGCGCCATCCACATCCGGTCGCCCCACAGCAGGTGGTTCGCCGTGCCCAGGATCGAGCCGAAAAAGGCCCCCCGGTCGGCATTCAGCGCGGCCGCGTCCAGCGTGGCAAAGGACGCCTTCAACTGGCGGTTCTGCCACGCGTTGTAGCGCGCCATCATCACACAGTAGTCGGGCGTCAGCTTCATTTGCCGGGGCCTTTCCAGTCGATCGCGCAGATCTCGCCCGACTTGCCGGTAAAGTCCCAGACACGGCCGTAATCGCGCACCTTGCTTTTCAGACCCTTGGCCACGACGATGTCCGGCCCCATCCAGTATTTCGTGTTCTGGATCAGGATCGGCTCGTCCGGCTTGGCGCCCTGCACCATCTCGATCTCGCCCTGAATCTTGCGCCCGATGTAGAGGCCACGCTTCGTCCCCTCGCGCACGATCTCGACCTTCTCGCGCTCGTGCCCGATGATCTCCGACACCAGCAGGGTGAACAGGCCGGTGGTGCCACCCGCCTCGCCCGACAGGATCTTGAGCAAGCCGTTGTAGGCGCGGGGCGTGGCGCTGTCGTCGATGTAGGCGGCGACCTTCCAGTCACCCTCGGCCATCTTGCCGGGGATCTCGACCATCAGGCCGACGTTGATGCCGGTGAGGTCCTCGCCCTCGAAATGGCCCTCGTCGATGGCGATGGCCATCCAGGCCTTGCAGGTGCCCTCGGTCGGCGCGTGCTTGCCCAGGCTGACGACACAGGGGCAGAACACCTCGCACGAGCAGTTGAGGAACAGCTCGCCCTTGATCGCCCAGTCGGTCGGGCGCATCTGGCGGCGCTTGGGGTTCGGCATCCGCTGGTCGATGCGCTGGCTGATCGGCAGGCGGTCGGCGTCGGGGCGGCGGGTCAGGGCCATGGGTCCTCCATCGGGTTGCGGCGGCGGCCCATGGGGCCAGCCCGTCGCCAGTTAAAAGGGCTCTGGCGGCAACGCGCAAGACCCGTCCGGCGCGGCGGACCGGGTTTCAGCGCCCGCCCCGCGCGCCCTGCCCCGCCGCGTGGCCGGGCCTCAGCGCAGGTCGCCCGGCAGCAGCGCGTCGGGCATGTTCTGGTAACAGACCGGCCGCAGGAAGCGGCGGATCGCCAGCGTGCCGACCGAGGTCGCGCCAAAGTTGGTCGAGGCCGGGTAAGGCCCGCCATGCACCATCGACTCGCAGACCTCCACGCCGGTCGGAAAGCCGTTGGCCAGCACGCGGCCCGCCTTGCGCTCCAGCACCGGCATCAGCCGCTGGCCCAGCGCGGTGTCGCCGGCGTCCAGGTGCAGCGTGCAGGTCAGCTGGCCGTGCAAGGACCGCGCCACCTGCTCCATCTCGTCCACGTCCGAAACCCGCACGATCAGCCCGAGCGGGCCGAATACCTCTTCCCCCAGCGCCGCGTTCGCCAGCCACTCCTTGCCGGTGGTGGCAAAGAGGTAGGGCGTGGCGTTGCGCAGGTCACACATGGAGGTCAGCAGCGCCTGCACCCCCGCGGCCCCTGCCACCCGGTCGCGCCCGGCGCGGTAGGCGGCGGCGATGCCGTCGGTCAGCATGGTCTGCGCGCCGACCGGCTCCAGCGCCTTGGTCGACGCTTCGATGAAGGCATCGGCCTCTGGCCCCTCGATCACCACGGCAATGCCGGGGTTGGTGCAGAACTGCCCTGCCCCCATGGTCAGCGACCCGGCCCAGCCCTTGGCGATCTCACCGCCGCGCGCCTTTGTCGCCTCGGGCAGCAGGAACATCGGGTTCACGCTGCCCAACTCGCCAAAGAAGGGGATCGGTTCCGGCCGCGCGGCGCAGAGGTCGAACAGCGCGCGCCCGCCGCCCAGCGATCCGGTAAAGCCCACCGCCTTGATCAGCGGATGCTGGACCAGCGCGGTGCCCACGTCGCGCTTGCCGCCCTGGATCAGGCTGAAGACGCCGGGATGCACACCGCATTTCGCGATGGCGGCATGGATCGCCTCGGCGACGATCTCGGCGGTGCCGGGATGGGCCGAATGGCCCTTGACCACCACCGGGCAGCCCGCCGCCAGAGCGCTGGCCGTGTCGCCGCCCGCGGTCGAGAAGGCGAGCGGAAAGTTCGACGCACCAAAGACAGCCACCGGCCCGATCGGGCGCTGCACCATCTTCAGGTCCGGGCGCGGCGCCGGCGCGCGGTCGGGCAGCGCCACGTCGTGACGGCGGTCGAGGTAATCGCCCTTCAGGATATGCGAGGCGAACAGCCGCAGCTGCCCGGTCGTGCGCCCGCGTTCGCCCTGAAGCCGTGCTTCCGGCAGGCCGCTCTCCTGCGTGCCGATCTCGGTGATCGCCTCGGCGCGGGCCTCGATCTCGTCTGCGATGGCGTTGAGAAAGGCGGCGCGCTCTTCACGCGTCGAATAGGCGTAGGTCCAGAACGCCTCTTCCGCCGCCACGCAGGCGCGGTCCACCAGCGCGGGCGTGCCCATGCTGAAGTCATGCGCCGGGCCATGCGCGGGCTCGGAGGCAAAGGTGGCCTCGCCGGCCACCCAGTCGCCGGCGATCAGATGTTTGCCGTGCGGCGTGAAAACGGATTTGTCGAGCATGTATGTTTCCCCCTGGACAGGCCCCGGCACTGCGGGGCAACCGGCCTGCCGCCGGGCGGCGGTCAGGCGTCATGTCGTCATCTACGCCGCCAACGGGCCGGATGTCCATGTTCGGGGGACGGGTTTGGATCAGCCCCAGCGTCACGCCCGTCGCCGCGCGCACGCCGTCGATCAGGCGCAGCCCGCTGCGGGCGCGCGCTCTGACAGGTGGACCATGCCGCCGCACGCAGCCCAGCACCACCGTGGACACGCCGTCCTCACGCTCCGCCGCGACGATCTCGTCGCGCACCCGGCCCAGGTGCGCGCCCAGCCCATAGGCGCGGATGTTCTCCTCCAGCATCGGGACCGAGACCGGCCTTGTCGTGACCACCGAGAACAGGCCCCCCGGCATGACCGCCAGGTGATGGGCCGCCTGGCCGATGCCGATCACCGGGCAGCGCGATGGCCTGCGCCCCGGCCAGGCCGGTGTCGTCGAAACAGCCGATCAGGATCGCGCGCGCCCCCTCGTCCGAGGCGCGCCGCACCAGCTCCGGCAAAGGCGGCACGGCCAACGCGCCGTCCTCCGGCCCCTTGATCGACGGCGGCCCGTCGTCGCAGGTCCATCCGGCAAGAGGCACCGCCCCGGCCACCGCCTGCGCCGTGGCGCGCATCTCCTCGGTCATCGACGCGGTGGAGTTGGGGTTGATCAGGACGATCCTACCATGCCCTTCCCGGCGTCCGACCCGGCCTTGGCCCGCTTGCGCGCATTGACCCAGGCCAACAGCAAAAAAACCCCGATCAGCAGGAAGGAAAACAGCGTCGTCAGCGTGCCAAGGGCATAGAGTACCGGCGTAGTGACGTTGATCGTCATGCCAAAGATCTCCAGCGGCAGGGTGGTGTAGCTGCCCGAGGTCAGCAGGGCCCGCGCGAACTCGTCATACGACAGCGGAAAGCCGAACAGAGCCACCCCGATCAGCGAGGGCGCGAAGATCGGCAGGACGACATGGCGGATGGTCTGCCAGGAGGTCGCCCCCTGGTCGCGCGCCGCCTCCTCGTAGCTCTTGTCGAAGCGGTTGAAGACCGCGAACATGATCAGCAGGCCAAAGGGCAGCGTCCGGGTCAGCTGCGCGCCAACGCCGGAGGTCGCCGAGGAGCACCTCCAGCCCCGAGCGGCTGAACAACAGCCCCACCCCCAGCGAGACCAGGATCGACGGGATCACCAGCGCGGTGATGACCAGGTAGAACAGCAGGTCCGAGCCGGGAAAGCGGCCCCGAAACGCCAGCCCGCCCATGACCGAGACCGAGACCGAGACCACGACCGTGGTCACCATGACCATGAAGCCCAGAACGAAACTGCCCCAGATGTCGCCCACCGCCCGCTGCTCGAACAGGTCATGGAACCAGTGCAGCGAGACACCGTTCATCGCAAAGGTCAGCCCGCCGCGCGGCCCCTGGAACGACAGCACCGCGATGGTCAGCGTCGGCCCGTAGAGAAACAGCAGAAACAGCCCGAAGAAGGCCGCGAGAATGTAGAAGGAGCGCGGGCGCGGTTCCATGTTTCAGGTCCTCCGGTCGAGGATGTGGCAAGGTGGGGTTTCACCCGACCGGCGCGGCACGCAAGGGACCTGTCGCATCACGTTACAAAACCTTGCGGATGCCGACAAAGCGCAGCAGGACGCCGATCACCAGCAGCACGGAGACCAGCAGGATCACCGCCGTCGCCGCCGCCGAGGGGTACTGCAACAGCGCGATGTCATTGGAGATCAGCCGCCCCGCGTTGGCCGACTGTGACCCGGACATGCACCGCACGGTGATGAAATCGCCCATCACCAGCGTCATCACGAAAAAGGTTCCGATCATGATACCGGGCTTGGTCAGCGGCACGATGACGTTCCACAGGATCTGCGCCGCCTCGATCAGCGACCGGTCGATCCGCATCATGGTATCGAAGATCTGCACCACCACGAACAGCGTGTAGAGATGCACAAAGGCCGGGATCACCGCGAAGTCGGAGAACAGCAGCCAGACCAGCGGCGCGTCGATCACCGCCATGGAGATCAGCGAGGAATTGGCGATGCCGTTGCGCCCCAGGAAGGGGATCCGGGAAATCATCCCGACGGTGTTCGAGGTCCTGAACGGGATCGTCCACAGCAGGAACAGCACAATCTGCCAGGTCAGGCTGCGCACGCGCAAGGCCAGGACACAGGCCCCCGAAAAGCCGATCAGCGGGGTCCGCACCCAGATGACCAGCGCACATTCGAAGGTGTTGAGAAACACCTTGCAGGTGAGAGGCGAGCCGAACAGGAACTCGGACTCCTCGAACACGAAGTCCGGCACGACGGAAGATTCGGTCGCCCGCCAGAAGCTGAGCACGACGATCATCGCGATCGGCAACACCAGGAAAACCAGCATGACACCGGCCAGCGGCGACACCATCAGCCAGCTCTTCACACTTCTGTTCATCCGCCGTCACCCTGTCTTCTTTGGTTTTTCAAATACCTTCGGGGGGTGTGGGGGGCAGACAGCCCCCCACCGCAAAGATCCGGCGTGGGGGGCGGTCCGCCCCCCACTCCACTGGCTCACGACGCTGGGCCGCACGGCGCCCGTCGTGGCTCAAGCCGCGATGAACGCGTTGCACTTGCGGACCATGTTCTGGGTCTCGTCCATGACCGCGTTCCAGCAGTCCGCCGCGCCCATCCGGTGGTCGACGGAGCCGCCGTCGCGGGTCTCGCCGACCCGCACCATCGGGTCGCCGAAGGGGGTTGTGATGACCTCGGTCCCGGGCTTGGCCTCGAACCATCTGGCCCCCCTCGTTCTCGCTCATGTAGGCCTTCGAGGTCTCCGGAACCGCCGAGCAGCCGCCCTGGCGCATCAGAAATCGGCGCCCCAGGTCACGCCGCCTGCACCGCCCGGGCTTCTTGGCTGCTCAATTTTGGCGGCATCGGCATCGGCGATCATCCGCAGGGTCGAGCTTTTGCCGCAACTGGACAGCCCCAGCAGGCAGGCACAGGTCGCGTGTTTGAAATGATGGCTCACGGCATCCACGGCCTTGGTGAGGCCATTTCGCTTGGTCATCTTGACCAGTTCCAGTTCCTTGCCGCTGTCCGACATTCCCGCCCCATCGCGTGTCATGGGCATCAGGTGCCTGATTCCGGGCGTTGGGGAACGGTTTCCCGCGGTCGGGGCGGAGGGGGAATTCACCGATGCCCGTTTGCCTGTCGGCTCTGGCGGGGAATGCCACATTTCCGGGCACAGGATTGGATACACTCTTGCGTGCAGACCCCTGCTTGCGTGCAGACCCCTGCCGGATCCGTTTCGCTTGTTCCCTCACTGGCGCACTGCCAGGGATGGGACGACGTGAAACCAGCCTCTGACACCCCGCGCCGCGACGACGCCCCAGGCACCAAGCTCGGCGAGGACGGTCTGGCCGAGATCTACGGCGTCTTGCGCCCCATCATCCGCCCCGCGCTGCACGCGCTGGCGCGGCGCGCGGCAGACCGGGCGACGGCGACCGACCTTGCCCTGCTTGAGGCGCTGCGGCGCGGCAACGGGCAGGCCGCCGATCCGCAGAGGGATTTCCTGACCAAGGTCGACGGCCGCCCGGCCGCTGCCATCTCGGTCGTCAATCCCGACGCGGCAAACGCCTTCCGGGGTTTCTACCTCTCCCGGCCGGAGTTTCGCGGCCAGGGGCACGGCTTTGCGCTGTGGCAGGCGGTGCTGCGCCATGCGGGGACGCGCTCCGTAGGGCTGGACCGGATGCCGGACCAGCAGGCGAATTATGCCCGCTCCGGATCTGCCCGGCCGGGGCGGACGATCCGTTGTCGCGGCAGCTGTGCGCCGGGGGCCGGAAAGACCCGCACCGCTTGTCACCGGGTGATGACGCTGGAACTGGGCCAGGCGTCCGCCGTTTGCACGCGGGAAACAAAGCGCCTAGGCTCAGGCGCAGCCGTCGAAAAGGAGCCTGCCCGCGTGCCCCATGTCCTGACCAACCCGCACCGCGGACCCGGCCTGTCGCCCGGCGCCCTGCGCCCCGTTTCGGACGCCTCGGGCGTCTCGGCCCTGCTGGCGCGCTGTCCGAAACATGCCGCCACACCGCTGCGGCAGGCCCCGGACCTGGCCCGCACCTGCGGTGTGGCCGAGGTCTGGATCAAGGACGAGAGCACGCGCATGGGGCTGGGCAGCTTCAAGGCGCTGGGGGCCGCCTTTGCCATCGCGCGGGATGCGGCGCGCGTTTCGGCCGAGACGCCCTCAGCCAAGGGCCGCACCTATGTCGCCGCCAGCGCCGGCAACCACGGGCTGTCCGTCGCCGCCGGGGCCGCCGTCTTTGGCGCGCGTGCGGTGATCTACCTGTCCGACACGGTGCCCGAGGCCTTTGCCACCCGCCTGCGCGCCAAGGGCGCCGAGGTGGTGCGCGCGGGTGCCACCTACGAGGACAGCATGGAAGCCGCCGAACGGGCCGCGCAGGATAACGGCTGGACGCTGCTGTCGGACAGTTCCTGGCCCGGCTACACCGACCTGCCCTCGGCGGTGATGGAGGGCTATCTCCAGATGGCCGCCGAATGCGTGGTGCAGATGCCCGCGCCGCCCACACATGTGCTGTTGCAGGCCGGGGTCGGCGGGCTTGCTGCCGCGCTGGCGGGGCATTTCCGTGCCGCCTGGGGCGACGCACCGCAGATCATCGTCGTCGAACCCGAGGCCGCGCCCGCGCTCTACGACAGCATCCGCGCCGGGGAACTGGTGACTTCCACCGGGCCGGTGTCGAACATGGGGCGGCTGGACTGCAAGACACCTTCGATGGTCGCGTTGCGCGGGTTGTCGCAGGACGCCGACAGCTTTGTCACGATTTCCGAGGCCGAGGCCGAGGACGGCGTTGCCACCCTGTCCCAGCACGGCTTTGCCACCACGCCGTCGGGCGGCGCGGGCCTTGCCGCGCTGATCGCCGGGCTGCCAGGGATGGGGCCCGAGGCCCGCGTGCTGACGATCCTCAGCGAAGGGCCCGAGAATGGCTGACAATCCCAGCGGCTTGGCCGATGCGGAGTTCGCCCGGCGCTGCGCCGCCTTGCAGGCGGGCATGAAGGCCGAGGGGATGGACGCGCTGCTGCTGACCTCTCCGGCCGACATCTTCTATGTCACCGGCTTTCTCACCCGCTTCTGGGAAAGCCCGGCGCGGCCCTGGTTCGTCGTGATCCCGGCCAACGCCCGCCCGGTCGCGGTGATCCCCGCCATCGGCGAGGCGCTGATGGCGCGCTGCTGGACCGGCGAGATCCGCACCTGGCCCGCCCCCGACCCGCAGGACGATGGCGTATCGCTGCTGTCGGACACGCTGGCCGCGCTGGTGCCCGAGAACGGCCGGATCGGCCTGCCGATGGGGCTGGAGACCTGCCTGCGGATGCCGGTGGCCGACTACGCCCGGGTGATGACACGCCTCGCACCCCGCGCCTTTGTCGATGCCACGCACACCGTCCAGCGCGTGCGCGAGATCAAGTCCGAGGCCGAGATCGCCAGGATCCGCACGATCTGCGGCATCGCCGACGCCGCCTATCACCGCGTGCCCGAGTTCGCGACCGAAGGCACCGGCCTCGACGCCGTGTTCCGGCGCTTTCAGTCGGTGCTGCTGGAGCAAGGCGCGGACTGGGTCAGCTACGTTGCGGGCGGCGCCGGTCCGGGCGGCTATGGCGACGTGATCTCGCCCGCGCCGCGCACGCCGTTGCAGCGCGGCGATGTGCTGATGCTGGACACCGGCGCGGTGCGCGACGGCTATTTCTGCGACTTCGACCGCAACTGGGCGATCGGCAAAGCCCCCGAGGAGTCGCGCCGCGCCCATGCCGCGCTCTGGTCCGCGACCGAAACCGCGCTGGAAACGCTGCGCCCGGGGATGCTGGCCTGTGATGTCCACCGCATCCTCTGCGATGCGCTGCGCGCGCAGGGCGCGGTTCCGGGCGGCGGGCGGCTGGGCCACGGGCTGGGCGTGACGCTGACCGAATGGCCGTCCTTCACCGACCGCGACACCACCGAACTGCGCGAAGGCATGGTGCTGACGCTGGAACCGGGGGTGGAGATCGGTGCAGGGCGCATCATCGTCCACGAGGAAAACATCGTGCTGCGCGCCTCGGGGCCGGAGCTGCTGTCGCGCCGCGCGCCCTCTGACCTGCCGGTGATCGTATCATGAGCTTTCCCTATACCCTGATGCCTGAAGGCCCTGCACCCCTCGGCCTGATCGTCCTGCAGGTCGACGAGACCATCGAGAGCGATTTCCGCCGCCTGCTGCCCGCCGACAGACCGCTTTATGTCAGCCGCATCCCCTCGGGCGCGGAACTGACGCCCGAGACCATCGCGCAGATGGCGCATGACCTGCCCCGCGCGGCCGCGCTGCTGCCGCAGGTGCCCGTCTATGCCGCCGTGGGCTATGCCTGCACCTCGGGCACCACGCTGATCGGCGCGGAGCGGGTGGCGGCGCTGGTCGCAGGCGCATGCCGCACCGATGCGGTCTGCAACCCGCTCAACGCCGCGCAGGCGGCCTGTGCCGCACTGGGGATCACGCGGCTGGCGGTCGTCTCGCCCTACACCGCCAGCATCGCGGAGCCGCTCTGCGCCGCACTCGGCACGGCCGGGGTCGAGGTGGTGCGCGCCCTCCATTTCGGCGAGGAGATCGAGGCCAACGTCGCCCGCATCTCGCCCGAAAGCGTCTGCGAGGCGGCGCGCGCGGCGGTGGACGGATCGGGGGCGCAGGCGGTGTTCCTGTCCTGCACCAACCTCAAGACGCTGGACCTGATGGGACCGCTCGAGGCCGACCTGGGCGTGCCGGTCTTTGGCAGCAACCTAGCGCTGGCCTGGGACATGGCGCGGCGGGCGGGGTTTGCCTTGCAGGCAACCGAGCCACTGGCCCTGCTCGCCCGCGGCTGAACCCGACCAGGAAGGGTTCGCCGCTCAGTGTTCGGCGTCTGGCGCGCGGCAGGTCGGGGACTGGTCCCGCCGGTGCGCCGAGCTGTCCAGCGATTGCAGCACCGCCGTCTTGACCTGTTCCATATCCTCGCCCGTGGACCCGGGATCGCCCAGCGCGATCAAGGTGAAGATGCGGAGGGTATCGGGCAGGGTCTCGACCTCCTCGACCTCGATGAACCTGGGTCAGCCCGCGATCGCGATCTAACGTAGGCCCCTCCTCGAAGGTGTCGATGGCCTTCGCCTTGCTCATGACACCGTCATCGCAGCGCCACGGCGGCAGCCGGACACGGGACAGGGGGCCGGGCCCGCCGGCAGCACCGCCCCAGCACCGACAGCAGGGCCGACAGTGTACGCGCGTGGCAGCCGCACGGCCCGGACGACCTGCGCGGCCCGTATCGCCCCGATGCGGCTGTCCCGGCCCGCTCTTTGCCTGATCTTTCGGCAAACGCCCGGCAATCCCCCGCACTGTCAAATGAATCCGAAAACAGCTGTTCGGGAAACAGCGCTGGCGCGCGCGCCCGGACCGGCCCATTCTGTCATGAGTTCAGCAGTTTGCAGGAGTCGCCATGACCGCCAGTTATTACGCCCCGCGCGGCGGGCACCCGGGACAGGACCAGCTCCTGACCGACCGCGCCGTGTTCACCGAAGCCTACGCAGTGATCCCGCGCGGCACGATGCGTGACATCGTCACCAGCTTTCTGCCGTTCTGGGACCGCACCCGCCTGTGGGTCCTGTCGCGCCCGCTGTCGGGCTTTGCCGAGACCTTTTCGCAGTACATCATGGAGGTGTCGCCCGGCGGCGGGTCCGACCGGCCGGAGACCGAGGCCGGGGCCGAGGGCGTGCTGTTCGTGGTCGACGGCGTGGCCTCGCTGACCATCGAGGGCACCGCGCACCAGATGACCGCGGGCGGCTATGCCTACATCCCGCCCGGCACCGCCTGGACACTGCACAACCGCGACGATTCGGTCCTGCGGTTCCACTGGATCCGCAAGCTGTTCCAGCCGGTCGAGGGCCTGCCCCTGCCCGAGCCGATCGTCACCAACGAGGCGCAGGTCGCGCCGACACCGATGCCGGGCACCGATGGCAAATGGGCAACGACGCGCTTTGTCGACCCCGCCGACCTGCGCCACGACATGCATGTCACCGTCGTCACCTTCCAGCCCGGCGCGGTGATCCCCTTTGCCGAAACGCATGTCATGGAGCACGGGCTCTACGTGCTGGAGGGCAAGGCAGTCTACCGGCTGAACGCCGACTGGGTCGAGGTCGAGGCCGGCGACTACATGTGGCTGCGCGCCTTCTGCCCGCAGGCCTGCTATGCCGGCGGACCGGGCCGGTTCCGCTACCTGCTGTACAAGGACGTCAACCGCCACATGCCGCTGCGCCCCTTCGGCGGCTGAGCGGTCTCCGAACCCGAAGTACCCGAAGTACCCGTCTTGTGAAAGGCGGGTACTTTGCATTGCCAATTAGGCGCGGTGCATGGAAAGACCGCCCGTTACCCGGCGCGCAGGATGCGAGGCAGCGGGAACACGGTCACTCGGGCAGCAGTTCTCCCGATCCGCCGAATTCGGAGGGGAAATCCTTCATCTTCGGCAACCCGTCCTTCATCGGCAGAACCGTCTCGGCATAGTTCACGTGCAGGCCGGGCTTGAAGGCAACGCTCGGGATGATCGCGGCGTAGACATCGACCAGCTTCAGGCCGGGATGCCCCGACATGACGTGGCCGCCGCATTGGGCGCACCACTTGCGGTCGCTGCTTTCGGTCTTGTTGTACTGGCGCAGGTGCTCTTCGCCCCTGACCACCCGGACCTTGCCCGGCTCCCACAGCGTGAAGGCGTTGACCGGCCCGGCCGACCAGTGCCGGCAGCTTTCGCAATGGCAATAGCCCATGCCGGCCGGCTCTCCGGTGACCTCGATCTCGACGGCGCCACAAAAACACTGACCCTTGTGCGTGTCTGACATGCTGACCTGCTTTCCATGATGTTGAGAGGCGACACTAACACGGCCTGTCCGAAACCGGTCTGTAATTCTGACGTCATGGCCAGCGCGCCGCCGGTCGCCCCTGCCAACGAAAAAGGCCCGCGCCTTTCGGGCGGGCCTTTCCGGTCATGGCAGCGCGATCAGGTCCTGGAGTTTCCCGACAGCGCGCCCTTGCCGTGCCCCGACATGCCGCCGCTGACTTCTTCGGTCGACTCGTCCGACAGGTGCTCGGGCAGCACAAGGTTCAGCACGATGGCGATCAGCGCTGAAGGCAGGATGCCCGACGAGCCGAGGATGCGCAGCGTCTCGGGCAGGTGCTGGAGCGCGTTGGCCGCGCCCGGCGCGGTGTTCATCACCTCCAGTTGCAGCCCCAGGCCAACCGACAGCGCCACCGCAAAGATCACCATGTTGCGCCGGTTCCAGACCACGTCCGACAGCATCGAGATGCCTGCCGCGACCACCATGCCGAACATCACGATCACGCCGCCGCCCAGCACCTCGATGGGCACCGTGCGGATCACCCCGCCGACCTTGGGCACCAGCCCGCAGACGATCAGGAAGATCGCGCCGATGGTCACGACATGGCGGCTCATGACGCCGGTCATGGCGATCAGGCCGACGTTCTGGCTGAACGAGGTGTTGGGAAAGCCGCCGAAGATGCCCGCGACGGCGGTGCCGAGGCCGTCAGCGTAGGTCGCGCCCTGGATCTCCTTGTCGGTCGCCTCGCGGCCCGCGCCGCCCTTGGTGATCCCGGACACGTCGCCCACCGTTTCCACCGCCGAGACGAAGGCCATCAGGCAGAAACCGATGATCGCCGCGATGGAGAATTCAAAGCCGTACTTGAACGGCATCGGCAGGGCAAAGGCGGCTGAGCGTTCCCAGGAGCCGGTGATCGCGTCCAGCGGCAGCTTGCCGATCACGATGCAGTAGACATAGCCGACAAGGATGCCCACCAGCACCGCCGAAACCGCCAGCATGCCGCGGGCAAAGAACTTCAGCCCCAGCGTGACAAAGACCACGATCAGCGCGACCGACCAGCTTTGCAGCGATCCGTAGGCGTCCGAGCCCGACGCCTTGGCCGGCACGCCGCCGGCGGCGTATTCGATCCCCACCTTGACCAGCGCAAGGCCGATCATCGTCACCACGAGGCCGGTCACCAGCGGCGGCAAGGCAAAACGGATCTTGCCGATCACCGTGCCCAGCAGAGCGTGAAAGATGCCGCCGATCACCACGCCGCCGAACAGCGCGGCCAGCCCGTCCACGCCCTTGCCCGCCACCAGCGGGATCATGATCGGGATGAAGGCAAAGGAGGTGCCCTGCACGATCGGCAGCGCCGCGCCCACCGGGCCGATGGTGATTGTCTGCAACAATGTCGCCACCCCGGCGAACAGCATCGACATCTGGATCAGGTACAGCAGTTCCGGGAAATCCGGGCTGTTCGAGCCAAAGCCGAAGCCCGCCGCGCCCGCGACGATGATCGCCGGCGTGACGTTCGACACGAACATCGCCAGCACGTGCTGGATGCCCAGCGGTATGGCGCGGTGCAGCGCCGGGGTATAGTCCGGGTCGCGCAGCTGCTCTGGCGTCCCGATGGATGACATGGTCATTGTGGTTCCTCCCGTTTTTCTCTTGTCTCGCGCCCTGCACGGCGGGCGATGGCCTTGCCGGTCGCGGCGTCAGGCGCCGAACATGTCGGCCAGGCGCAATTCGGCGATGCGTTCGACCTGGCGGCAGGCCTCGGCGAATTCGGTGTCGCGGTCGTTCTCCAGGCGGCGCTGGAAGGCCGCGAGGATCGACGCCTGCGTGTTGTCCCGCACCGCGATGATGAAGGGAAAGCCGAAGCGCGCGGCATACGCGTCGTTGAGGCGGGTAAATTCGCCGCGCATCTCGTCCGTCAGCGCGTCCAGCCCGACCGAGGCCTGCTCGGCCGTCGACTCCGCTGTCAGGCGCTGCGCCTGTGCCAGTTTCCCGGCCAGGTCCGGGTGCGCGCGCAGGACTTCCATCCGCCGCTCGGGGGGGGCCGCACGGAACACCCGCGCCAGCGCCGAATGCACCCCCGTGGCGGTGTCATGCGTCGGCCCCAGGTCCAGGTCCCAGGCGCCCTCGGCCACCCAGGGCGAATGTTCAAAGACACCGCCGTAGGCGCGGACAAAGGTCTCGCGGTCCATGTCCGACGGGCGCAAGCGCGTCACCGGCGGATGCCGCTGCGCCCAGTGCTGCGCGATCTCCAGCCGGGTGGCGAACCAGACGCCGTCGTGCCCGCGCATGTGGTCCAGCGCCCGTTTCAGCGCCAGCGCCCGGCCCGGGCGGCCGATCAGCCGGCAGTGCAGCCCGATCGACAGCATCCTGGGCGCGCCGTCACAGCCTTCGGCATAGAGCATGTCGAAACTGTCGCGGAGCAACCGTTCGAACTGCGCGCCCTCGGCGAATCCCGCCTGTATGGCAAAGCGCATGTCGTTGCAGTCCATCGTGTAGGGCACGATCAGCTGGTCCCGGTCGCCCAGGCGCATCCAGTAAGGCAGATCGTCGGCATAGCTGTCGGCGACATAGGCAAACTGCCCGGTCTCGGCCGCCAGCCGCACCGTGTTCATCGAGCAGCGCCCGGTGTACCAGCCGCGCGGCGCCTCGCCCGTCACCAGCGCATGCAGGCGGATCGCCTCGGCGATCTGGGCGCGCTCTTCGGCCTCGGGCATGTCCTTGTGCTCGATCCACTTCAGCCCGTGGCTGGCGATCTCCCAGCCCGCGGCCTGCATCGCCTTGACCTGCTCGGGCGCCCGCGCCAGCGCGGTGGCCACGCCGTAGACCGTGACCGGCAGATCCTTCAGCAGCCGGTGCACCCGCCAGAACCCGGCCCGCGCGCCGTATTCGTAGAGCGATTCCATGTTCCAGTGCCGCTGCCCGTGCCAGGGCTGCGCACCGGTGATCTCGGACAGAAAGGCCTCGGAGGCGGCATCGCCATGCAGCACGTTGTTTTCGCCGCCTTCCTCGTAGTTCAGCACGATCTGCACGGCGATCTTTGCCCCGCCCGGCCAGTCCGCCGCCGGCGGCTGCGCACCATGGCCCGTCAAGTCCCGTGGATACCTGTTCACCCTGACCCTCCCGTCGCGTCGGGGCTCTTTGTAATCCAGAATAATCCCGGAGTTTTTCAAATTGTTTTTGAAGCTGCCTCAAGCACGCAACATTGGACGCCGGCATCCGTTCGCGGGATAAGGAAGGCCAGAGATCAGGAGACGACCATGGCAGGCTATCTGACGACCCACGTTCTGGACACCGCGCGCGGCTGCCCGGCCGAAGGCATCCGCATCGCGCTGTATCGCGTGTCGGGCAATTCGCACAAGATGATCGCCGAGACGGTGACCAACGCCGACGGCCGCACCGATGCGCCGATCCTGCCGCAGACGGCCTACAAGACCGGCACCTACGAACTGGTGTTTTTTGCCGGCGACTACCTGCGCGCTACCGGGCAGGTCAGCGAAGAGATCCTGTTTCTGGACCAGGTGCCGATCCGCTTTGGCATGAACGACGCCGAGGCGCATTACCACGTGCCGCTGCTGCTGTCGCCTTACGGCTATTCCACCTACCGGGGCAGCTGACCGGCGCGGTCCGCCGCCTTGACCACCGTTTCGATCTGCTCGATCATCCAGTCCATGAACAGGCGCGTCTTGGGGTCCTGCCGACGACGGTGGGTGAACAGGCACGCCATCTGGATCGGCTCGGGCGGAGTGTCCAGTGCCACCGGCACCAGCCGCCCGGTCTGGAGGTACTCGGCCACCTCGAACACCGGTTTCAGCGCGATGCCGTGCCCGGCCAGCGCCCAGTCGGTCAGCACGTCGCCGTCATCGGATTCGTAGCGCCCCGCGACGCGAAAGCGCCGCACGCCCTCGGGCGTCACCAGCCGCCACTGGAATTCCGTCGCGCCGGGAAAGCGCAGGTTCAGGCATTCGTGCCCGTCCTTGACCAGATCCTCGCCAGTCTCCGGCATCCCGCGGTCCGCGATGTAGGCGGGCGAGGCGCAGAGCACCCGCGCCACGTCGGCGATCTTGCGAATCCGCAGCGTGCTGTCCTCGGGCTGGCCGAGGAAGAACGCCAGGTCCAGCCCCTCGGTCGTCAGGTCCACCTTGCGGTCGGTCAGGCGCAGGCGCACGCTGACCTCCGGGTAGGCCGCCAGGAAGCCCGGCACCTGCGGCGCGATCAGCCGCCGCCCCACCCCCAGCGGAGCCGCCACGAACAGCGCGCCCTTGGGGTTTTCGGTGATGTCGACCACCTGCGCCTCGGCCTCCTCGACCGCCTCCAGCACCGCGCAGGCGCCACCGTAGAACGCCTTGCCCTGCTCTGTCGGGGTCAGGTTGCGCGTGGTGCGCTGGAACAGCCGCACGCTGAGATGTTCCTCAAGCTGCGAGATCCGGGCCGAGGTCACGGCCGGCGAAATGCGCAGGTCGCGCCCCGCGGCGGACATGCTGCCCAGTTCGTAGACACGCACAAAGGTTCGGATATTCTCGAGATAGGACATTCTTCGGAAATTTTTGATGCAGCCTTGCCTTTGCACTGGATAGCAGAACAATCCTGCGCGGCATAGGGTGCTGCGCAGGCAGACAGACCGGAGGGACGCCATGTATGATTTCGCAGTTCTTTGGGAGTGGATCGCCTTCGCCGTGCGCTGGCTGCACGTGATCACGGCGATCGCCTGGATCGGCTCGTCCTTCTATTTCATCGCCCTGGACCTGGGTCTGCGCAAGGCGGCGGACCTGCCGGCCGGCGCGCATGGCGAGGAATGGCAGGTGCATGGCGGCGGCTTCTACCACATCCGCAAGTACCTGGTCGCCCCGGCCGAGATGCCGGACCACCTGACCTGGTTCAAATGGGAAAGCTATTCGACCTGGCTGTCCGGCGCGGCGCTGTTGATGATCGTCTACTGGGTCGGCGGTGAGCTGTTCCTGCTCGACCCGTCCAAGGCGGAGCTTGCGCTGTGGCAGGGCATCGCCATTTCGGCCGCGACGATCGCCGTGGGCTGGCTGCTGTACGACACGCTGTGCAAGTCCACGCTGGGCGATCATCCGACGCTGATGATGGTTGTCCTCTTTGCCATCATCGTGGTGATGAGCTGGGGTCTGAACCAGGTCTTTACCGGACGCGCGGCGCTGTTGCACCTTGGCGCCTTCACGGCGACGATCATGACGGCCAACGTCTTCTTCATCATCATGCCGAACCAGCGTGTCGTGGTGAAGGACCTTCAGGAGGGCCGCACGCCGGACCCGAAGTACGGCAAGATTGCCAAGCTGCGCTCGACCCACAACAACTACCTGACGCTGCCGGTCGTCTTCCTGATGCTGTCGAACCACTACCCGCTGGCCTTTGCCACCGATTACGCCTGGATCATCGCCTGCCTGGTGTTCCTGATGGGTGTCACCATCCGGCATTTCTTCAACTCGATGCACGCGCGCAAGGGCCAGCCTTACTGGACCTGGGCCGTCACCGTGATCCTGTTCATCCTGATCGCCTGGCTGTCGAGCGTGCCGATGCGCGAAACCTACGACGAAGCCGCCGCGCGGCCCCTCACCCCCTACGAGCAGGTCTTTGCCTCGGCCGAGAGTTTCCCCGACGCCTATGACGCCGTGGTGGGCAACTGTTCGATGTGCCACGCGCGCGAACCCGTCTGGCCGGGCCTGCTCTGGCCGCCCAAGGGCGTGGTGCTGGAGACCGAGGGCGATGTCGCGCGCCACGCCGACCAGATCTACGTGCAGGCGGGCCTGAGCCACGCCATGCCGCCCCCCGGAGCCCAACTGCCGATGGACGGTGAGACCCGTGCGCTGCTTGTGGCGTGGTATCGCGAAGCGACGCGGTAAGGCGACAACAACCCCATGCCTTGGCACGGGCGTCAGCCCGGGCCGCGCCCGACCCTCCCCCCGGGAGGGCGCTTTGTCGTTGTCTTGCCCAACCCGACCGTCTTTCAGGCCTTGAAGAGTCACACAGGGCTCAAACGACTTGAATGCGCCCTCCCAGGCTCGGGCGCGGCCCTTCGCACCAGGCCGACCTACCCGTCAAACCGCGCCGGGCTCAGCGCCGCCAGCAGCGCCGCATCCACCGCCGCGCCGCCGCCGGCGACCAGCCGCCGGGTGATCGCCGCCAGCGCGGGCGCGGTCTGCACGCCGTAGCCGCCCTGCCCCGCCAGCCAGAAAAAGCCCTGTGCCTCCGGCGCGAACCCTACCACGGGCGTCCGATCTGGCACGAAGCTGCGCAGCCCGGCCCAGCTGTGCGAGGGGCGCACCAGAGGCACATCCACCATCTGCGAAAACCGGTCCAGCCCCTCGGCCAGCACCATGTCGTCGGGCCAGGCGTCCTGCGGGTCTACCGGGTCCTCGTCGGCCGGGGAGATCATCAGCCGCGCGCCTTCGGGTTTGGCATACCAGTCGTCGGCCGCCGAGGCGAACAGCGGCCAGCCCGTGCTGTCGACCTCCGCAGGCAGCGCCATCATCACCGCCGAGCGGCGCAACGGCTGCAAGCCCACGCGCGCCACCCCGGCCATTTCCGCGACAACTTCGGCCCAGGCACCCGCCGCGTTGACCAGCACCGGCGCCTCAAACGCGCCCTGCGCTGTCTCCACCCGCCAGGCCCCGCCCCGCCGCGCGATGGCCTGCACCCGCTGGCCGGTCTCGATCCGCCCGCCGCGCCCGCGCAACAGCCGCGCATAGCCCTGCAAAAGCCGGTCCACGTCGATGTCCAGCGCCTGCGGTTCCAGCACCGCTGCGGCGATCCGGTCGCGCCGCAGCACGGGGACCAGCGCGCAGGCCTCCCCTGCCGTCAGCCTTTGCAGCCCGGTGCTGCCCTCGACATAGGCCTCCAGCGCAGCCAGCGCGCTTTCGTCCGCCAGCAGCAATTCGCCCCGCGGCGACAGCACGGTGTCGCCCAACAATCCCCCGCTCAACTCTGGCAGCGCCAGCTGGTTCAGCGCCCGCAGCGTGGCATTGCCGTAGTTCAGGATGAAGACCGCCGCGCTGCGCCCGGTCGAATGGTAGCCGATCTGCGGCTCGGCCTCGAGCACCACAACGGATGCATCCCGCGCCAGTTCGGCCGCCGCGCTGATCCCGGCAATGCCGCCGCCGATGACGAGGACCTCTGCCGTGTTCACGCCGACTGAACCCCGCTCAGAAAGCTGGCCAGGTTGTCGCCCAGCGCATCGCAGAGATAGCCGCCCTCTTGCACCATGAGCATGGGCAGCCCCAGCCCGGCAATGGCCGCGCCGATGCGGGCAAAGCCGGGGGTGGTGATCGCCAGCCCCTGGAACGGGTCGCCCGCGTAGGCGTCCAGGCCCAAGGCCACCACCAGCGCGGTGCAGCCAAAGGCGCGGATACGGGCCAGCGCCACCTCCAGTTCCTGGAGGTAGTCCGCATCGCCCATGCCGCGCGGCAGGGGCAGGTTCAGGTTCGCCCCCAGCCCCGGGCCTTCGCCCCGTTCGTGCGCATGGCCCCAGAAGAACGGGTAGAAGCGCGCCGGATCGGCGTGCAGGGACACGGTCAGCACGTCGCCCCGCGCGTAAAAGATGCCTTGCGTGCCGTTGCCATGGTGCACGTCCACGTCCAGAACGGCGACGCGGTATCCGGCGGCGCGCAGCCGTTCGGCGGCAATGGCGGAATTGTTGAGAAAACAGAAGCCGCCCGCGAGATCACCATAGGCATGGTGCCCCGGCGGGCGTGACAGGACATAGGCCGCGCGCGCGCCCTCCGCCAAGGCATCCGCCCCGGCGATGGCGCTCTGCGCCGACCAGTAGGCCGCCTCCCAGGTGCCTGAACCGATCGGACAGGCAGTATCGGCCTGGTGCCAGCCCGCCTGCCCCACGGCCGATTTGGGATAGCTGTCGGTCCGGTTGGCGGGGTGGATGTTGGGGATCACCTCGGCCCCCGCGCCCTCGGTCCGCGACCAGCGGGTATGGATCGTCTGGAGGAACACCAGGTATTCGGCGGTATGGATCGCCGCGATCGGCCCGATCCCGGCATCCTCCGGCGCCTCGAAGACGCACCCCGCCGCCTGCGCCCCGGCACGCAGCCGGGCGATGCGTTCGGGCTGCTCGGGGTTGGGCAATACCGCACCGTTGGCCATGAAGTGCTGCGGATCGTGCGCCCACTGGCGATCATCGAAATAGGCTTTCATCTTTCCTCCCTCAGCGCGTCCAGCGCCGTGCCAGTCATGAACAGCATGCCCTCGCCCGGCTTGGGCGCAAACCCCAGCCGCGCGTAAAAGCGCGCCGCACCGGGGCTGTCGTCGTAGACCGCGACGCGCAGGAACCGCGCCCCGCCGTGCCGCGCCACCTCGGCCAGCAGCGCCCTGCCCAGCCCGGTGCCGCGCCGCGCCGCCGACACCCAGAGGTCCGAGACATAGGCCCCCGGCCCGCCCAGGCTGGTGGACATGAGCGGCGAGAACAGCACCACGCCCCCCACAGCGTCCCCGTCAGCGGCGACCAGCCCCCGGCAGGCGGGGCGCGGCCCGAACAGCCCCGCGCGCAGCGCCCCGGAGGTCAGCGCATAGGCATCGCCCAGGTCATCCGCCAGCGCGCGCAATCCCTGCTCCAGCAGCGGCAGCGTCGCAGGCGTGACCTCGTCGATGCGCATCAGATCGCCGTCCGGTCGGCGCCCTTCAGCCCCAGCATGGCGCGTGCCTCGGCCGGGGTGGCGATCTCGTGCCCCATCTCCTCCAGCAGGCCCCGGATGGTGCGCACCTGCTCGGCGTTGCTCTCGGCCAGCTCGCCCTTGGTCCTGTAGAGGTTGTCCTCCAGCCCGACGCGCACATGCCCGCCACGCCGCGCCCCGCGCAGCGCCATCGGCACCTGGTGCCGCCCCGCCGCCAGCACGGAAAACAGCGTGTCCTCGCCCAGCAGCTTGTCCTTGAGCGCGATCATGTGGTCCAGCGTGTCCGGGTCCGCGCCCATGCCGCCCAGCACGCCAAAGACGAACTGCACGAAGATCGGCCGCTGCACCAGGCCCCGGTCGACGAAGTGCCGCAGCATGTAGAGGTGGCTGATGTCGTAGCACTCGAACTCGAAGCGCGCGCGGCGCTCCTGCCCCATGCGGCTGAGGATGCCGGCGATGTCGCGCGGCGTGTTCTTGAACACCAGGTCGTCGGAGCCCTGAAGGAAGGGCAGTTCCCAGTCGAACAGCCACTCGCGCGGTTTGTCCGCCATGGGGTAGAGCGCAAAGTTCATCGACCCCATGTTGAGCGAGCACATTTCCGGCTCAAACGTCAGCGCGGCGCGCAGGCGGTCGTCCAGCGTCATGATGGCGCTGCCGCCGGTGGTCAGGTTGATCACCGCGTCACAGCCCTGCGCGATCATCGGCAGGAAGGCGCGGAAATGCTCGGGGTCGCCCGAGGGATGACCGTTCTGCGGATCGCGCGCGTGCAGGTGAAGGATCGTCGCGCCCGCTTCGGCCGCGCCGATGGCCTGCGCGGCGATGTCCTCGGGCCGCCACGGCAGGTAAGGCGACATCGACGGTGTGTGGATCGAGCCGGTGATCGCGCAGGAGATGATGGTCTTGGGCATGGCGGATCCTTCAGTCGGTGGTGACGGCACCGGCGGGCAGCGCCGCCATGAATTCCGTCAGGGATTTGTCCAGCAGTGCCGCGATCTCGTCAACCTGCGGCTCGGTGACGATCATCGGCGGGCAGACAAGGACATGGTCGCCCGCATCGCCGCCACGCGAACGCCGCGAGTAGACGATCAACCCGTTGCGATAGGCGATCTCGACGAACAGCTCGAAGGCCTCCAGGTCCGGGTCCAGCGGCACCTTGGTGGTCCGGTCGGCCATCAGCTCGAACGCCAGCAGCAGCCCCTTGCCGCGCACGTCGCCGATCACCGGGTAGCGGTCCATCAGGCCGCGCAGCCGTGCCTCCAGCAGCGCGCCCATGCGGGCGGCGTTGCCGATCAGGTCCTGCGCCGCAATCTCGTCCAGCACCGCCAGCCCCGCCGCGCAGGCCAGCGGGTTGCCCGCATAGGTGTGGCCGTGGATGAAACCGCCGTCGTCCAGCACCGCCTCGACGATGTCGTCGCGCGCAATCACCGCGCCCAACGGCACGTAGCCGCCGCCAAAGCCCTTGGACAGGCAGACAAGGTCGGGTGCCACGCCCCAGTGGTCCGCCCCCAGAAAGCGCCCGGTGCGCCCGCCGCCCGACATCACCTCGTCATGGATCAGCAACACGCCGTGGCGGTCGCAGATCGCGCGGATCTCGGCCATGTAGCCCGCGGGCGGCACCAGCGCCCCGGTCGAGGCGCCGCCCACCGGCTCGACGATGAAGGCCAGCACGGTCTGCGGCCCTTCGTCGAGGATCTTCGCCTCCAGCATCCTCGCGTAGTGCAGGCCGGTGGCCGGGTCGGCCGGGTCCAGCCCGTCGAGGTAGGCGCGCGGCGCGGGGATCTTGGGCATGGCGCGCATCATCGGGTCAAAGGGCGCGGTCATCGGCGTGTAGCCGGTGAGCGCCAGCGCGCCCAGCGTCGCCCCGTGGTAGGACGGCATCCGCGAGATCACCTTGTAACGTTGCGCCTCGCCCCGCGCCAAGGTGTACTGCCGCGCCAGCTTGATCGCGCTTTCCACCGCCTCGGAGCCGCCCGAGACAAAGAACACCCGTTCCAGCCCCTCGGGCGCCAGCGCGGCGGCGCGATCGGCCAGCGCCTCGGCGCTTTCGGTTTCGAAATGCAGGCGGTAGCCGAAGGTCGCGCGCTGCATCTGCGCCTGCATCGCCGCCAGCACGCGCGGGTTGGAATGGCCGATGTTGCTGACCATCGCACCGGAGGAGCCGTCGATGACGCGCCGCCCGTGGATGTCCCACATGTAGATGCCCTCGGCCCGGTCCAGCCGGGGCCGCGCCAGCCGCGTCTGGTAGAACAGCCGGCTGGTCCGGCCCTGGTCCGCAATGCCCTCGATCCGCGACATGATCCCCTCCCGCGACACATACGCCGCCAGTTGCACGCCTTGGGCCAGTGCCGTCAACCGGCACGGCGGGGCAAGGCTCAGGCCGCCAGCGCGATGACCGCCGCCAGCCAGACCGCGCCCAGGGCGTAGAACAGCCCGTTCCACCTCCACGCGATGGCAAAGGACGAGACCTGCGACATCTGCGACATGTAGAGCGTCGTGCCGGACAGCGGCGACACCGCCGTGCCCATGCCCCAGAGCGCCATCATCGCCGCCCCCATCAGCGGCAGGGGCAGGCCCAGGCTGGCCGGGTCTGTCACCGTGGTAAAGACCACCAGCAGCACGACCGGGTGGATGCCCAGCGCGCAGATCGCCATGTAGCCC
This sequence comes from Antarctobacter aquimaris, assembly GCF_900184945.1. Taxonomy (GTDB): domain Bacteria; phylum Pseudomonadota; class Alphaproteobacteria; order Rhodobacterales; family Rhodobacteraceae; genus Maliponia; species Maliponia aquimaris. Next base: position 99,482 of record NZ_FXYF01000013.1, read on the forward strand.
CAGATCAGCAGCAGCGCGTCGGCAAAGACGCTGCCGGTGGACAGCGCCATCAGCCCCGCGCCTTCGTCCAGGTGCGGCAGTGCGCCGGCGATCGCCACGCCAAAGACGTTGGCGGCGGTGAACAGCGTCGTCTCGGTCCGCATCCCGCGATAGCCCGCCAGCACCGATCCGGCGATGCGCGTCACCCGGCCCGGATCGGTCCGCCCATGCACCAGCGCCATCCAGCCCAGCGCATAGCTTGGCCCCGCCAGCGCGATGGCCGTGGTCAGCGGCAGGCCCAGCCCTTCGACCAGCGACAGCACCAGCGCGTAGAGCACCACGACCGCCACGGAGAGCCGCCGCAGCGGTGCCGCCAGCGCGCCCCCAGGCAGCGGCGCCACCGCGGCGCGGCGCGGTCGCCGGACCCGGTCATAGAGCGTGGCCCACAGCAGGAAACCCGCCGCCAGCAACAGGCCGTAGGGCACGATCTGCACCCAGGACAGCCCCGGCAGCGCCGCCAGCACCGCCGCCGTGCCGACGTAGAAGGGCGACCAGCAGGTCGCCGCGCTGAAGCCCCAGAGGATCGCGCAGCGCAGCCGCTGGCCATCGCGCGGGCTGTCGCGGCTGTCGTCCAGCATCGGCGCCAGCAGCGCCATGCCCGCCAGGTTGAAGGCCGCGCCCAGACCGTGCGACGACAGGCTGAGGGCCGCAAAGCGGCGCCCCGGACCCATCCCCGACAGCGCCGCCCGCAACCGGTGGACCGAGGGGCTTTCGCCCGCACCCGAGCGCAGCCAGCCGATCGACGCGAAGATCAGCAGAAAGGGCAGCGTCCGTTCGACCCCCAGCACGAAGGTTTCGCGCAGGGTGCCGGCCCGGACGGCCAGCACGATGGCGGTCGCCACCAGCGCCCCGGCGGCGATCTTCTGCGCCAGGGGGACGCGATGCACCTCCAGCGCCACGAACAGCACCAGCGCGGATGAGGCCAGCACGGTCAGCGCCTTCACCCCCGTCAGCGAGGCGGCGGTCGCCGCGACGGCGGCCAGGATGAACACCGCCGAGGACAGGCCGATGCCGCCGGTCGCGGAGGTCTCTGCCGCGTCGGTCATGCGACGCGCCCCTGCGCCCCGGCCCCGGGGGTCCTGATGTGCTGACTACGGATCACGGCTTTCTCCGGCGGCGCGGCAACCGGCTGACCGTAGGACGCGGCGCCGCCATGGGCAAGCGCATGGGACTGCCCACAGGGTGACCCGATGTCGTGCCCACAAGGTGCTTGACGCGCGCGTCGTTGATAAGAAACAGTTACAAACAGTTAATACCAACCGGACCAACAGAGCATCCGGACCCGCGCGTGGGATATCCCCCGCCGACACATCAGGGAGAAGAGTCATGAAACATACTTTGTCCGTCGTCGCGCTTGGCGCCGCACTGGCCAGCGCGCAGGCCGCGCAGGCCCAGACGCAGGTCGATTTCTGGCACGCCTTCACCGGCCGCCTCGGCGATCTTGTGGCCGAACAGGTCGCGACCTTCAATTCCAGCCAGTCCGACTACATGGTCGTGGCCACGCACAAGGGCAACTACTCGGAAACGTTGAACGCCGGCATCGCCGCCTTCCGCGCCGGGGAACAGCCCGACATCCTGATGGTCTTCGAGGTCGGCACCGCCACCATGATGGCCGCCAAGGGAGCCATTGTCCCGGTCTACGAGGTGATGGGCGAGGGTTTTGACCAGTCGAAATACATCGGTTCGGTCAAGGGCTACTACACCGCGCCCGACGGCAACATGCTGTCGCTGCCGTTCAACTCGTCCACGCCCGTCCTGTGGGTGAACCGCGACAAGCTGCAGGAGGCCGGGATCGACCCCGACACCGACCTGAGCACCTGGGAAAAGGTCGGCACCGTGCTGGACCAGCTGAAGGAGGCCGGCGTCTCCTGCCCGCTGACCACCGCCTGGCAGAGCTGGATCCACCTGGAAAACCTGTCGGCCTACCACAACGTGCCCTTCGCCACGAAGGAAAACGGCTTTGGCGGGCTCGACACCGAACTGGCCTTCAACGGTCCGGCACAGGTCGCGCATATCTCGGCCATGGGCCAGTGGGCCAAGGACGGCAAGTTCATGTACGCCGGCCGCCGCAACGAGGGCGGGGCCAACTTCCGCGCCGGCGAATGCGCGCTGTTCACCGAATCCTCGGCCGGCTACGCGGGCATCAAGGCCGAGGCACAGTTCGCCTTCGAGGTGCGCCCGCTGCCCTACTGGGAGGCCGTCGTGGCCGAGCCGCAGAACACCATCATCGGCGGCGCGTCGCTGTGGGTGATGGCGGGCCAGTCGGACGAGGAATACCAAGGCGTCGCCGCCTTCATGGACTTCCTGTCCTCGCCCGAGATCCAGGCCAAGTGGCACCAGGACACCGGCTACCTGCCGATCACCTCGGAGGCCGGGGAACTGACCCGCGCCCAGGGCTTCTATGACGCCAACCCGGGCACCGACATCGCGGTGATCCAGATGACCGCCAAGGAGCCGACCGAGAACTCCAAGGGCCTGCGGCTGGGCAACTTCGACCAGATCCGCACGATCATCGACGAGGAACTCGAGGCCGTCTGGGCCGGCGACAAGGACGCGCAGGCCGCACTGGACACCGCCGTCGAGCGCGGCAACCAGTTGCTGCGCCGCTTCGAGCAAGCCAACCGCTGATCGCCTGAAATGCCCGTCCCGGGCCTGACCCGGGACCTCTGCCGCCCCAGCGGCGCGGAGGTCCCGGAGCATGTCCGGGACGGGTTTCGCCGGATCGGGAACCGATGGAAAAGCGCGTCACCTTCAAGGGCCTCTGGCTGCCGCTGCTGCTGGTCCTGCCGCAGATCGTCATCACCGCGGTGTTCTTCTTCTACCCGGCGGGCGAGGCGATCTGGCAATCGCTGTTCATTCCCGACCCGTTCGGCCTGTCGATGCAATGGGTGGGCCTGGGCAACTTCGAATACCTGCTGGGCGACCGCTATTACCGCGCGAGTTTCGTCACCACGGCGGTCTTTTCGGTCCTTGTGACGCTGGTGTCGATGGGCGTGGCGCTGTACCTCGCCGTGCTGGCCGACCGGCTGATCAAGGGATCCGGCGCCTACCGCACCCTGCTGATCTGGCCCTATGCCGTGGCTCCGGCCGTGGCGGGCGTGCTGTGGCTGTTCATGTTCAACACCCGCGTCGGCGTGGTGACCTGGTATCTGGGCCTCCTGGGCTATGACTGGAACCATGTGCTGAACGAGGGCGAGGCGATGGGCCTTGTCGTGATCGCCTCCGCCTGGGGGCGGATCAGCTACAACTTCCTGTTCTTCCTGGCCGGGCTTCAGGCCATCCCGCGCAGCGTGATCGAGGCCGCCGCCATCGACGGCGCGCGCTTCTGGACGCGGTTCAGCACCATCGTCTGGCCGCTGCTGTCGCCCACCACCTTCTTCCTGATGGTGGTCAACATCATCTACGCCTTCTTCGAGACCTTCGGCGTGATCCACACCATCACCAGCGGAGGGCCGCAACAGGCCACCACGATCCTGGTCTACAAGGTCTATGCCGACGGTTTCGTCGGGCAGGACCTGGGATCTTCGGCGGCGCAGTCGGTCATCCTGCTGGTGCTGGTCTCGCTTCTGACGGTGGTGCAGTTCAAGTTCATCGAACGCAGGGTGCATTACTGATGGCCGGGCGGACAGGCATGGTGGAAAGACGCGGCGCCGGTCACTGGCTGACGCACCTCGGGCTGATCGTCGGCGTGCTGTTCATCTTCTTTCCGATCTGGCTGGCCTTTGTCGCCTCGACCGTCAGCCAGCCGGACATCGTCCGCCCGCCGATGCCGCTGCTGCCCGGCGACCAGATGTGGGAGAACTACTCGAGGGCGCTGCGGTCGGGCGTGAACGCGCCTGTCGCCACCATGCTGATGAATTCGATGATCATGGCCATCGGCATCGCGGTCGGCAAGATCGCCATATCGCTGCTGTCGGCCTTTGCCATCGTCTATTTCCGCTTTCCGGGGCGCAAGCTGTTCTTCTGGCTGATCTTCCTGACGCTGATGCTGCCGGTCGAGGTGCGCATCGTGCCGACCTACGAGGTGATCGCCAACTTCGGCATGCTGAACAGCTATTCCGGGTTGATCCTGCCGCTGGTGGCCTCGGCCACTGCCACCTTCCTGTTCCGGCAATTCTTCATGACCGTCCCGGACGAGTTGGCCGAGGCCGCGCGGATCGACGGCGCGCGGCCGATGCGGTTCTTCTTCGACATCCTGCTGCCGATGAGCCGGACGAACATCGCAGCACTCTTCGTGATCCTGTTCATCTACGGCTGGAACCAGTACCTCTGGCCGCTGCTGATCACCACGGACCCGTCGATGAACACCATCGTCATGGGCATCAAGCAGATGTTCCCCTCGGGCGACGACCTCGCCGACTGGCCGGTGATCATGGCGACCTCGATCCTGGCCATGGTGCCGCCGGTGATCGTGGTGGTGGGCATGCAGCGATTGTTCATCCGCGGACTCGTGGACAGCGAGAAATGAGGCATGTCGCACGGGGCGCAGGGCGGGCCGGCGGGCGCCCGGGCGGGACAAAACGACAGGACAGGCACTAGATGGCAACCCTCTCTCTCGACAACGTCAAGAAATCCTTCGGCAAGACCGAGGTGATCCACGACGTGAACATCGACATCACGGACGGCGAATTCATCGTGATCGTCGGCCCCTCGGGCTGCGGCAAGTCCACGCTCTTGCGCATGGTTGCCGGGCTGGAGACCGTCAGCGCGGGCGAGATCCGCATCGAGGGCAAGCGCGTGAACGAGGTCGAGCCGATGGACCGCGACATCGCCATGGTGTTCCAGAACTACGCGCTCTACCCGCACATGTCGGTCTTCGACAACATGGCCTACGGGCTGAAGATCGCCGGCACGCCCAAACCCGAGATCGAGAGCCGCGTCGCCACCGCCGCGAAGATGCTGCAACTGGAGCCCTACCTGAAACGCCGCCCGCGCGAGCTGTCGGGCGGCCAGCGCCAGCGTGTCGCCATGGGCCGCGCCATCGTGCGCAAGCCGGCCGTCTTCCTGTTCGACGAACCGCTGTCGAACCTCGACGCCAAGCTGCGGGTGCAGATGCGGCTGGAAATCAAGGCGCTGCAACGCGAACTGGGGGTGACGGCGCTGTACGTGACCCATGACCAGGTCGAGGCGATGACGCTGGCCGACCGCATGATCGTCATGAATGCCGGGGTGGCGGACCAGATCGGCGCGCCGCTGGAAGTCTATTCGAACCCGCGCACCACCTTTGTCGCGGGCTTCATCGGCTCGCCGCCAACGAATTTCCTCAAGTCCGCGCTGCTGGGCGAAAACGCGGGCGCGGCGCTGGTCGGCATCCGGCCCGAGCATCTCAGCCTGGCCGCGACCGGCAGGCTGACCGCGCGCGTGGTCTACGCCGAGGCGCTGGGGGCCGAGACTCTGGTCCACCTGCGCACCCAGGACGGCACACAGATCACCGTCCGTCAGGACGCGGCCGACCCCATCCCGCATGAGGGCGCGGAGTCCGCGCTGGCCTGGGACCCGGCCGTCGAGATGCGCTTTGACAAGGCCGGCAAGCGGCTCTGAGCGCGCTCAGAGGTTCTCGCGCGTGATGGTGGCAAAGCGGATCGGCGGGTTGTCGACCTCGTCCTCGGTCAGCTCCAGCCGCCGCAGCATCAGGTCCACCGCGCGCCGCGCCTGGGTTTCGGGCAGCTGGTCCAGGATGACATGCGCGCGGCCCACCTGCAAAGCCGCGCTGGTGGTCCCGGTCAACTCGTGCCCGACGAAGAACACCGCGCGCCCTGCCCGCTCCAGCGCGTGCAGCACGCCGGAGTTGCCGCCGCCCGCGTTGTAGACGCCGGAAAGGTCGGGCCAGTCGCGCAGCGCGTCAGCCACCAGCGCGGCGTTGCGGTGCCGGTCGTCGCCGCCAAAGACGACGCGGCGAAACGCCAGCCCTGGGTGCGGATGGTCGGCCAGGTAGTCGGAAAAGCCGCGCAGCCGGTCGCGGTGCACGCGGTAGAGCGGACTATGGCAGACCGCCAGCACGCTGCTCCGCACCGCGCCCAGCCGCGCCAGCATCAGCCCCGCCGTGCGCCCGGCGGCCATGTTGTCGATGCCCACGTAATCCGCTCCGTGCAGGATACGGTTCATCACCTGCACCACCGGCAGCCCCTGCCCCTGCACCTGCTCCAGCGCGGCGCGCACGGCCGGCACATCGGGTGCGGCGACGATCAGGCCCGCGCGGTGCACCGGAGGCCGCGCGATGTGGTGGGCCAGCGCCGCCGGGTCGGCTTCGTCCATGAACGACACGTGCAGTTGCACGGAGCGGTCCAGCGTCCGCCCGATCCGCCGGAAGGCCGCCGCGAGGCGCGAAAAGAAGCCGGTTTCGGGGCGGACAAGGATGACCTCGATGCGAAACAACCCGCGGTGCCTTTCGGGCAGTCGTCCGGGCCAGTCCAGCGCCCGCGCCGCCAGCACCACCTTTTGCGCGGTCTCGGGCGTCACGCCGCCGCGCCCGTTCAGCACCCGCTCGACCGTGGCGGTGCCGACGCCGGCACGGGTGGCAATGTCGGCATAGGTCGGCTTGGCCATGGCACAGGGTCCGGACAGGAGGAATCCGCGCCGACTGTGCGGCGCGCCGCTGCACAAGCGCAAGACGACAGATGCCGCAGCAGGCGGCCCCAGGTCAGGACGAAGCCTTCGGGGCGTTCAGCCGGGCCTTCTTGGCCTCGAAGCGCGCCTTCATCCGCGCGTCGCCATCCTTCGACCCATCGTGAAAGGTGCCGAGCCACCTGTCGATCGGGATCAGCCCGTCGCCGTAATTGACCTCGAAATACTTGTGGTGCAGGTAGTGGATGTAGGCATGGCTGTCGATTGCCATGTCTTCGGTGATCTCGACCTTGTCGAACCCCACGTGCCCCGGCACCGCGCCAAAGCCCGCGACATGCAGCTGGTAGAGCGCGATCATCGGGTGCGACGGCAGGACGAGATGGTAGAACATCGTCGAGAAATACAGCAGGTGCTCGACCGGGTGCATCGACAGCGACGACCAGGGCGACGGGTTGTTCGAGTTGTGGTGCACCGAATGCACCCACTTGTAGAGGAACGGCGTGTGGATCAGCCGGTGGATGCAGAAGAAGTGGATCTCGTGGATCACCGGCACAATCAGGCACAGGACCGCCAGCCACAGCGAGTTGTCCGACCATGACAGCCAGGGCGCGTAGCCGTTGGCAAAGGCCCAGAGCACCAGCACCTGCACCCCGGTCCAGATCGGCACGCCGGACAGGAAGCTGCGCAGCATGTTGTCGAGGTTCTGGCGCCTGAACCAGAAGACGTCCGAAGGGTGATCGGCGGGGAACTTGCCGTTGTACTTGAACCGGTTGCCCTGCGCGCGGCGGATGTACAGGTGCAACTCAAAGGCAAAGTACCACAGGAAGACGGCCACCGCGTTGACCGCCAGCAACCTCAGCACCCAGCCCCAGGCGAGGCTTTGCATCACCTCGACCGGCGGGATCACCCAGGCCCACCAGGCCAGCGCCGACAGGAAAAACAGGACGTTGTACGGAAAGAAGTACCCCGGCAGCCAGGCCAGAAACGCGCGCGGGCGCGGCGGCCAGACAAACAGCGGCGCGGTGCCGGCCGGGGTGTTGGGGGTGTAATTGCCACGCTTGTCGCGGGTGCCGAACTTCAGGTCGTCCATAATCCTCTCTCGGGTCGTGTCGGCGCGGATCAGGAAACCTGCGAAGGCCGGATCCATCCGTCTCACCTCCCGGCCAGTCTAACCGCGACGGGCGCAGGGCGCGCGCGATTTCATGCTCTGATCGGATAACTCCATGGCGGCGCCGCACGGTGGCACCAGCCGGAACTCCGCCCCCTGCGGCAGCGCGGCTCCTGGCCGAATGGCCAACGGAAACGGGGACATCGAGGCGCGTGCGCGACAGACCATCCGCCGGCGGGCGACCGAATGCAGGCCGGGTCGTGCGCAGCGACGCCCGTTATTCCCCCCAAAAAACAATTACAGATTGTGACAACTGTGTTACCTTTCGGGCGGTCTCCGGGGCTTTGCATTTTCTCGGTCGCTATTTTTTCACGGTTCGTTTTTGCGAGTCCGGAGTCATTGAACAAGAAATTTATCCAAAGGAGCCAGAACGATGGCCATCATTCTTCCCAACAGCGTCAACACCGCTGCGGGCGACGCACTCACTGTCACCGCTGCACAGACCAACTCTACCATCATCGTCCGCGACGGGGTCTTCCTGCTGGCAGACGGCGGGAGCAACAATGCGATCGACATCAACACCAACTCGAACGCGCATACCATCCTGATCGACGGCTACCTCGGCAGCGACGATAACGATGCGCTGGAACTCAACGACACATCGAACCACGAGATCACCATCGGCATGAATGGCATGATCGCGGCCGGGTCCGACGGGATCGCCGGCACCGGCACCACCATCATGGTGACCAACGACGGCGCCATCGTCGCAGGCAGCAACGCGGTCTCGCTCAGCGGCGGCGGCCTGACGTCCGAGCCGGTTGTGGTGAACAACGGGTCGATGACCTCTGCCGCCGACACGATATTCCTGTCTGATGGCGGCCGGGTGACGAACACCGGGTCGCTCTCTTCGCATACCGACGGGATTCACTTCGGCAACTACGACGGCACCAACGGCAACTCCGTGCTGATCAACTCGGGCACGATCAACGCCGATGACGACGGTGTGCAGGTCCAGGGGGCAAACTTCACCGGGTCCAACACCGGATCGATCATCGGCCAGAGCCGCGGGCTCGAACTGCAAAACCTGACCGACAATTCCACCTTTGACAACGCGGGGGTGGTCGCCGGGGCGGATGACGGCATCTACGCGCAGGGCACCAACACGCGGATCAGCAACTCGGGCTCGATCACCGGCGGCACCGGCATCGAGTTCACCGATGAAGACACCACCGTGGTCAATCATGGCACCATCGTCGGCGAGGCCTTCGAAGGCATCCGGGGCGAAAACGAGCTTGTGGTGACCAACGCCGGGTCGATCTCTGGCGCGACCTACGGGATCTATGCCACCTCGGTCGATGGTCTGGCGACAGGCGCAGGTCGTCAGCAGGTGCTGAACACCGGCATCATCGCCAGTCAGTCTCAAGCCGCGGTCTACCTCGAAGGTTTCGACGGCATGGTCGACAACGCGGGCAAGATCATGTCCGTCTCCGCGCGCGGCGTCTGGATCGACGGTGCCGGCGGCATCGTGTCGAATTCCGGTGACATCGACTCGCGCGATACCGGAATCTGGGTCGACGGGACCAACGGCATGATCACCAATACCGGCACGGTCACAACGGATGACGAGGGCATCTTCTTCACCGATGGCGGGGCCGCCTTGAACTCGGGCGTCATCAATTCCCGGACGACATCCATCTACATGGGCGGCAGCACGATCAACGGCCGCATCGACAACTCGGGCGAGGTGGTGTCGCTGGCCAGCACCGGCATTGAGATCCGGAACGACAACGGGATCGTGACCAACACTGGATCGGTCACCGCATCGGTTTATGGCGTCTACTCGGCTTCCGAATTCGGCAGCATCCTGAACGCCGGCTCCATCACCGCGAACAGCATCGGCATCTACCGTGTCGGCGGGCCCGGTGAGTTTCGGATCACCAACTCCGGCGAGGTCAACTCGTTGGCGGATGCGATCCGGGCGATCGGCGGCGACGAGGTCGTGAACTCCGGCGTGCTGAACGGCCAGACGGGCATTTATGTCGTCGCAAACGCCAACACCACGAACACCAATGTCATGAACACCGCCTCCGGGGTGATCGATGGCGAAGACTACGGCATCTGGCTCAACGATAGCGACGAGAACGCCCTGATCATCAACCACGGGGCGGTCCGCGGCGGGATCCAGTCCGTGCACTTCGAGAACGCCACCGGATCCGAGGCGATGCTGGTCAACACCGGCAGCCTGGTCGGCGACGTGCAGGGGGATACCGGGGTACAGATCATCGCCAACTCCGGCGTGATCGTCGGCGATGTCAACTTGGACAGCGGCGCCGACCTGCACCGCAACATGGGCACCGGCGTGGTCAATGGCGTGGTCTTCGGCGAAGGCGGAACCGATACGCTGATCGGCGGCGCCGGCAACGACAACCTGAACGGCGGCAACGACGCCGACCTGCTGGTCGGCCATGACGGCAACGACACGCTGATCGGCGGCGAGGCCGCCGACACGCTGCTGGGCGGCGCGGGCGACGACAGCCTCTCTGGCGGCACCGAGGGCGACGTGCTGAACGGCGGCAACGGCAACGACCAGATCCTTGGCGGCCTGGGCAACGACCTGCTGATCGGCCAGGACGGGTCTGACACGCTGGATGGTGGCGACGCCAACGACACCATGGATGGCGGCAACGGCGACGACCTGCTCGAAGGTGGCAACGGCAACGACATCCTGCGCGGCCGCAACGGTGAGGACGACCTGGCCGGGGGTCTCGGGCTGGACCTGCTGACTGGCGGCCAGGGCGCGGACAACTTTGTCTTCCGCAGCGTGGCCGATGCCGGGATCGGCGCGACACGCGACCAGATCCTGGATTTCGAACAGGGGGTTGACCTGATCATCGTCGCGGGCCTGTCGCCGGGCGTGTTCGAGTTCCGCGGCACCAATCCCTTTGCCCCCTCCGGCAACCCCGAACTGCGCCTGAACGAGACGGCGACCGGATCGACCATCGTGCAGTTCGACGTGGACGGCAACGGCACCATCGACGCCGAGATCCGGGTGGCCAATGTCACCGGCCTGACGGCCGAGGACTTCGTGCTCTGACAGGCCCATGAAAAGGCCAGCCGCCGGCATCCGGCGGCTGGCCCCCTGGACCCCATGCATGGCCTTCAGGCCGCCGCGTCGTCCGCCAGCAGCCGCGCCCGCAGCGCCGCCTGGTCCAGCCCCAGCCCCGAGAACAGCGTCCAGGCATGCACCCCCTGGAAAAAGAACAGCTCCCACCCGGAGATGATCGACAGCCCCGCCGCAGCCGCATCGGTCAGGAACTGCGTGTCCGTCGGCGTGTAGACCGCGTCAAACGCCCAGTCCGATCCAAAGATGGCCCCGGCCCGCAGCGGCGTGCCGTCGTAACCCACCATGCCGACCGGCGTGCAGTTGATCAGGCCGCTGGCGCCCTGCGCCGCATTCTCGGCGTCGATCCAGATGCTGATGTCCATGTCGGGCACGACCGAATGCAACGCGTCGGCCAGCGCCTCGGCCTTGGCCGGGTCGCGGTCCACCAGCCGCAGTTCGGTGCAGCCCAGCCGCGCCAGGCCAAAGGCCACCGCCCGCCCCACCCCGCCGGTGCCGATCATCAGCACCGGGCCGGTGGCCATCTTGCCGCGCACGGTTTCATAGGCCGCGACAAAGCCCGAGTAATCGGTGTTGAAGCCGCGCGGCCCGTCCGCCTCGAAGATCACGGTGTTGCAGGCGCCCATGGCGCGCACCAGCGGATCGTCGACCCGCAGCTGTGCCGTCACCCGCTCCTTGTAGGGGTAGGTCACGTTGATGCCGCGGTAGCCGCCGGTCCGGCAGCGGTCGAACACCTGTTCAAAGCTTTCGCCCATGTCCTTTGGCACCAGCCGCTCATAGGTCACGGCGATGCCGTTCTGATCCCCGGCAAGCCGGTGCAGGAGCGGCGAGCGCGAGCGCGCGATGTTGTCGCCGATCAAGCCCAGCTTCAGCGTCTTTCCTTCGGTCATGTCCGTGCCTCCCCGAAGATCTTGCGCTTGCCCCAGGTCCAGAGCGGCGTTTGCGAGACAAAGATCAGGATCACCGAGACGAACAGCACCGTGGACAGCGGGCTGGAGAACAAACCGCCAAAGAAGCGGCCCAGGTCTTCGCGTTCCGAGATGATCGCGCGGCGCCAGTTGTCGTCCAGCAGGCGCGACAGGATCACGCCCAGGATCACCGGACCCAGCGGATAACCGTAGTGCCGCATGAAGTAGCCGAACACGCCAAAGCCGAGCATCCAGTAGACATCGGTGATCGAGTTGTTGACCGCAAAGGCGCCGACGATGGACAGCAGCATGATGAGCGGGATCAGCACCGAGCGCGGCATCTCGACGATCCGGGTGAACAGCTTGATCCCCGTCAGGCCGAACAGCAGCATGAAGCAGTTCGCCATGACCAGCGCGCCGACGATGAACCAGAACATGTCCGGCTGGTCGATCATCAGCATCGGGCCGGGGTTCAGCCCGTGGATGAACAGCGCGCCGATCATGATGGCGGTCACTGCGTCGCCGGGAATGCCCAGCGTCATCATCGGGATGAAGGCCCCGCCGACGGCGGCGTTGTTGGCGGTCTCGGGCGCCACCAGCCCCTCCATCGCGCCCTTGCCAAAGGGCACCTTGGGGTTCTTGGTCACGCGCTTGGCGTGGTCGTAGGCCATGAGGGCGGCGATGTCGCCACCCGTGCCGGGCAAAGCGCCGATCACGACGCCGATGGTCGAGGTCTGCATCGACAGAGGCAGGTGTTTTTTCACCGTGGCAAAGGACGGCACGATGCGGCTGATCTTTTGCCGCACGGCATCCTTGTCGACGTGGTGCAGCTGTTGCAGCGCCTCGGACACGCCGAACATGCCGATCATCACGGCGATGAAGGAGATCCCGCCCTGCATGAAGGTCAGGTCAAAGGTAAAGCGTTCGGTAAAGGTCAGCGGGTCGCGGCCCACCGCGCCGATGGCGATGCCCAGCGCGCCGGCAAAGATACCCTTGACCAGGCTGCCGGTGGACAATGAGCCGACCAGCAGGATGCCCAGCAGCGCCAACAGCATGTAGTCGCGCGGCTGGAACCGCAGCGCAAAGTCCGACACCAGCGGTGCCGCCACGGCCAGCACGGCGATGCCGACAAACCCGCCGATAAAGGACATGACGGTGGTCACGCCGATCGCGGTGCCCGCCTCGCCGCGCTGCGCCATGGGATAGCCGTCCAGCGCCGTGGCGATGGCCGAGGGCGCGCCGGGGATGTTCAGCAGGATCGCCGTGCGCGAGCCGCCATAGACGCCGCCCATGTAGATGCCGATCATCAGCGCAATGGCCGGGTGGACGTCCCAGGAAAAGGTGAAGGAGATCAGGATCGACACCGCCATGGTCACCGACAGGCCGGGAATGGCGCCGACATAGACCCCGGCAAAGGTGCCCAGGCCCACCAGAAGCAACAGGTGCGGATGCGTGAAGACGGTCAGGAAATCCATCAAGGCGGTCATTTCGCCGATCCTCCGAACAGGTCGCGGAACAGCTGGACGAATTCGGCCTCGGGGACGATCCCGGCGGGCATCAGCACGGTGAACACGATGCGGAAGATCAGCCAGATCACCACCAGGCTGCCCAGCGACACGATCAGGGTAAAGGCCCAGCTGCGCCGTGACAGCACCTTGATGGCGACGACCAGGAACAGGACCGACGTGGGCAGGAAACCCAGCGGCTTCAGCAACATCGCGTAGCCCACCAGCAGCGCGGCAAAGAGGATGGCGACCGGCGGCAGGATGTCCTTCATCAGCGTCTCGCTCGAGACGCGCGGCAGACGCAGGGTGCGCAGCAGGACGATGCCCGCCGTCACCGCCATGACCAGCGATGTCGCCATCGGGATGCTGCCGGGCGAGGACAGCTTGTCAAAGCCCGAGATGCCGTAGGCGTTCCACAACAGGACGAGGCTGACAACAAAGAGAAAGACGGCAAAACCCAGTTCGCCGGGCCGGCGCGCACTGTCGTAGCCGCCCGGCGTGGCGTCCGAGGTGCCATCGTGATGCTCAGTTTCGGGTGTGGTCATCGGGGGTCCTCCTCCGGGGATCGGCTGCGCTTTATGAAACGGCGCCGCGCTTCACGGGGGAAGGCGGCGCCGAGTCTGCTCGTGCCTCATGGCGAGATCGCGTCCGGCGGGCGCCCCTGTCGCGGGGCGCCTTGTGGTGCGTTACTGCGCCGGGCGGGCGATGCCGAAGTCCTCGGGCGAGGCTTTGGTCAGGCCGGCGTCCTGCAGCAGCCAGGTGGTGCCCTGCTGCCACTTGGACAGGAAGGCCTGCGCCTCGTCGCCGGAGATGCCCATCAGCTGGAAACCGCGGTTGTCCATCAGCGCCACGAAATCCGGGTGCTGCGCGCCTTCCGCATAGGCGGCGGCAAGCTTGGCCACCACGTCGTCCGGCGTGCCGTTCTTGACGAAAACGCCAAAGAACGGGCCCCAGGGCAGGTAGGTGTTGTAGGCATCGTTGAAGGAGGTGATCGTCGGCACGCCCGGCAGCTTTTCATTCTCGACCACGTCGAAGACCGCCAGAGGCTTCATGTTGCCGGCGCGAATGCCTTCGATGGCGGCACCCAGCACGGCGGGCATTACGTCCACGGCACCGCCTTGCAGCGCGGTCAGCGCTGGGCCGTCGCCGTCATAGGGAACCGCGATCACGTCCAGCCCGCCTTCGACGGTCTGGATCATCGCGGTGATGACCGACGGCAGGCCGCCGGGGCCGGTGGCGCCGAAACGCACCTCGCCCGGGTGCTCCTTGATGTAGGCCATCATGCCGGCATAGTCGTCAAAGGGCGCGTCCTTGTTGGCCACCAGCATCGGTGTGCCGCGCGCCAGGATCGCGACCGGGGTGAAGTCCGCGTAATCCTTGTCGCCCAGGCCCATGACCTTGTAGAGCAGCGGGTTTTCCGCGCCCATCAGCAGGGTGTAGCCGTCGGCCTCCGCGTCGGCCACGTAGTTCAGCGCGATCGCGCCTACGGCGCCGGTCATGTTCTGCATGACGATGGTGCCGCCCAACGCGGCCTCCGCGTGCGGCGTGACCGAGCGCATGACCGTGTCGGTCGACCCGCCCGCGCCCCACTGGATGATGCCCTGGATTTCCTTGGCCGGGTAATCCTGCGCGGTGGCGGCGGTCGCGGCCAGCACAAGCGCCGAGGCGGCGCCGAGAATGAAACGCTTCATGAGTGTCCTCCCTTTGAAAGCAGCCGGACGCGATCCTCCCCGCGTCCGTTGGGCCACGGTATGAGGCATCAAGCGCCTTAACGTCAAATACGAAAAACGCGCCGGACGTAACCTGATGTTACGATCAAGCCCAGCTGCGCCCCGCCTCGGCCAGTTGCTTGCGGAACTGGCGGATGCTGAACTCGGCAAAGTTGGACAGGCCGCGGTCCTTCTTGGTGACGGCATAGATGTCGATATAGGTTTCCTCGGCGATCGGCTTGCGCACGACGCCGGGCATGTAGACCTCGGCGACCGAGAATTCGTCGATCAGCGCCACCCCCAGCCCGTGCCGCACGAGGCTGACCAGCGTCTGGGCAAAGCGCCCGCGCATCGAGTGGCGCACCTCCAGCCCCGCCTCGCGGAAGGGACGCGAGATGATGCGGCCGTAGGGATCGGCGGGATCGACCCCCACCAGCGGCTCACCCACCAGGTCGTGGACCGACAGCGTCGCGCGGTCGGCCAGCGGGTGGCCTTCGGGCAGGATGGCGATCACGCGGCCATGGGCCAGCTTTTCGCTGTGGAGGCCGGGGTTGTGGATGGGCGAGCTCATGATGACGAACTCGCCGCGCTCCAGCAGAAGGTAATCGGCGGTTTCCTCGATCTTGAGGATGTTCAGGTCGATGTAGAGATCAGGGTAACGGGCGCGGATGCTGCGGATCGCCCGCGCCGCGATGAACTGCGCGACCGAGGGGGCCGAGGCAAAGGCCAGCTGCACCTCCTCGCCCTTTTGCAGCGAGTCGAGCGCGCTTTGCAGGTTCTCGACGCCCTTGTAGACCTCGCGGATCTGGTCAAAGACGCGGCTCGCCTCGACCGAGGGGACAAACAGCCCCGCCCGCCGTTCGAACAGGCGCAGGCCCAGAGATTCCTCGGTATGCTTGACCAGGCGCGACACGCCGGGCGCCGAGACACCCAGCAATTCCGCCGCGCCGCTGATGGTGCCGCGCAGCATGACGGCGCGGATGACCTCGACCTGGCGCAGGGTGATTTCGCGCATCTGGCAGCCCCTCGGATAACATGATGTTGCTTTCATCGCATGAAATGTCATTGACGTTAAGCCCTCTTGGCGGCGAGATCCCGGACGGCAGCAGGAGGACCCGCCATGGACCAGACGACCGACCTTGCCGTGATCGGCTCTGGCGCCGGCGGGCTGGCTGCGGCGGTGACGGCGGCGGCGATGGGGCTGCGGGTGACGCTGCTGGAGAAATCGGCGGTGCTGGGCGGCACCACCGCCTGGTCCGGCGGCTGGATCTGGGCGCCGGGCAACCCGGTCGCGCGGCGCGCCGGGATCGTCGAGGATGCGCAGGCGCCGCGGACCTACCTAGAGGCCCTGCTGGGCAATCATTTCGACACCGAGCGGGTGGACGCCTTTCTGGCCGCCGCGCCGCAGATGGTGGGGTTCTTCGAGGACCAAACCGCCTTGCAGTTCGAAGGCGGCACCGCCATTCCCGACACCTACGGCCACCTGCCCGGCGCGGGCACCGGAGGGCGGTCTGTGATCGCGCAGCCCTATGACGCGCGAAGGCTGGGCAAGGCCCTGGCCCTGCTGCGCCAACCGCTGCGCGAGACCACCTTTCACGGCATGACGATCCAGGCCGGGCCGGACCTGCGCGCCTTCATGACGATGACCCGTTCGCCCCGCGCCTTTCTGCACGCCAGCCGCCGGGTGCTGCGCCACCTGCGCGACCTTGCCTTGCACGGGCGCGGGATGGACCTGCGCAACGGCGCCGCGCTGGTGGCGCGGCTGCTGCGCTCGGCGCTGGACCTGGGCGTCGACATTCGCACCGGCGTCACGGTCACGGCGCTGGAGCAATCGGCGGGCCGTGTCACCGGCCTGCGCCTGTCGGACGGCGGCCGCCTCACCTGCCGCAATGGCGTCGTTCTGGCGACCGGCGGCTTTGCCCATGACAGTGCGCTGCGACAGCAGACCTTTCCGCGTGACAAGGAACACCGCACGCTGGCCGTACCCGAGGCGACCGGCGACGGCATCACCCTGGCGCGCGCGGTCGGCGCGGCCCTGCGCACTGACCTGCGCCGCCCTGCCGCCTATTGCCCGGTGTCCGAGGTGCCCTGGCCGGACGGGCGCAGAGGCCTGTTCCCGCACATCATCGAGCGCGGCAAGCCGGGGGTGATCGGCGTGCTGGCGGACGGGCGGCGCTTCTGCAACGAGGGGCTGGGCTATCACGACTACGTCGAGGCGCTGCTGGACGCGGTGCCCGAGGGCGCGCCCGCGCGGTCCTGGCTGGTCTGCGATATCCGATTCCTGCGCCGCTACGGGCTGGGCGTCGTGCGCCCGCAGCCGGTGCCCTGGCGCGGCTGGGCAAGGCGCGGCTACCTCAAGACCGGGCGCACGGTCGAGGACCTCGCCCGCGCCTGCGGCATCGACGCAGGCGGTCTGAGGGCCACGGTGGACGACTGGAACACACTCGCCGCCCAGGGCGAGGATCCGCAGTTCCAGCGCGGCACCACCCCCTACATGCGCCTTCAGGGCGACCCCGAGCAGCAGCCCAACCCCTGCGTCGCGCCGATCACGCGCGCGCCCTTTTGCGCGGTCGAGGTCAGGCCGGGCAGTTTTGGCACCTTTGCGGGGCTTGCCTGCAATGGCCGGGCGCAGGTGCTGAACGACACCGGTGCGCCGATCCACGGCCTCTGGGCGGCAGGCACCGATGCCGCCAGCCCCTTTGGCGGGTTCTACCCCGCCGGGGGCATCAACCTTGGACCCGCCCTGACCTTCGGCTTTGTCGCCGGGCGGGACGCCGCAGGAGCCACGCCATGACCCGCAAGCTGAGTGTCGCCCACCTGACCGCCATCGACCTGCCCCCGCCCGCGCTGATCGAAGCCGCCGCCGAGGCCGGCCTCGACGGGGTCGGCCTGCGCCTGTTGCGCGTCACGCCCGACAGCCCCGGCTACCCGCTGACGGCGCGCGCCGACCTGCAAGCCACCCGGCACGCGCTACAGGCCACCGGGCTGAAGGTGGCGGACGTGGAGTTCCTGCGGATCACGCCGGAGTTCCAGCTGTCGGAGATCGCGGCCCTGCTGGAGGTGGGGGCCGAACTGGGCGCGCGCCACCTGATCACCGCGCCCTATGACGATGACCTGTCGCGCCTGTCCGACAGCCTGTCCACCGTGGCCGAAGCCGCCGACCGACACGGGATGCGCGCGGTGCTGGAGTTCTTTCCATGGACGTCCGTGCCTGACCTCGCAACCTGCTGGCAGGTGGTGCAACAGGCCGGCCCCCTGCCCGGCATCCTGCTGGACACGCTGCATTTCGACCGCTCCGGCTCGACCCTCGCCGACATCGCGCGGATCCCGGCGGACCGCTTCCCCTTCCTGCACCTCGCCGATGCGCCGAGACAGGACAGCTACACCACCGAAGAGCTGCTGGACACCGCGCGGCGGCAACGCCTGATCCCCGGCGAAGGCGCCATCGACCTCGCCGCGATCCTGGCGGCATTGCCCGCAGGCCAACCCATCGGGCTGGAGATCCCCGACGCCGCGCGCGAAGGCATGCCGGTAGCACAGCGGCTGCGGCTGGCGCGGCAGGCCACGCTGGATCTGCTGGCGCGGGTGGACGGACCAGAGGCCTGACAGGGCGATGGCCTAAGACCCCGAACCGTGCCAAGACTGGCACCATGACCCGCCTGAACCTCGACCAGCTGAGCGCCTTCCTGCACGTCGTCCGCCTGGGCAGCGTGACCAAGGCGGCGGACGCTCTGCACCTGACGCAGCCGGCCATCACCGCCCGGCTGCGCAACCTGCAATCCGCGCTGGGAACCGAGCTGTTCGACCGCAGCGCGGGCGGGTTGCGGCTGACGCGCAAGGGCGAGATGCTGCTGACCTACGCAGAACGTTTCGAGCGGCTCGACGGGCTGGTGCAGCGCGACATCGTCGCCCCCGAAAGCCTGGAGGGACGCCTGAGGATCGGCGTGTCCGAAACCATCGCGCAATGCTGGCTGCCGGACCTGATCACCCGGCTGCACGGGCGCTATCCGAACCTGGAAATCGAGTTCAACGTCGACATCTCGATCAATTTGCGCGCCGCGCTGCTGGACCGAGGGCTGGACCTGGCGGTGCTGCTGGGCCCGATCTCGGAATACTCGGTCACCAACATCGACCTGCCGGACTTTGACCTGGCCTGGTACGTCGCCGCGCGCACGCCGGAGCCCGACGATCCGGCCGACCATTTCCGTCGCCCGGTGTTGACCTACGCGCGCCAGACCCGCCCCTTTCGCGAGCTGAAAAAGCTGTTGCAGGACCGGGTGGACCCGGATGTGGCGCTGTTTCCGTCTTCCTCGCTGTCGGCCTGCTTCCGGCTGGTCGAGGCCGAGCTGGGCGTCGCCGCCCTGCCCCGCGCGCTGGGACGCGAGTACGTGGCACGCGGCACGATCCGCGAGTTCGACCCCGGCTGGGTGCCGCCGCCGCTGCACTTCACCGCCTCCTACCTGGCCGAACCGCCCAGCCCGCTGATCGAAAGCGCGGCGGAGCTGGCGCTGGAGGCGGCGCGGGAGTACGTCAACGCATAAATTATCTCTATGCAATAAGCGTAAAATTATTGATTGGATTTTATTGACCCCCGGTGGCAGCGTGACCGCAAAACGGGGAGACAGAAACGTGGCCACCGATCATCACGCGCTCATGGACAGACCTCTGGCCGATGTGCTGGCCGAAATCCGGGCTGGCCGCTACCGCTCGCACACCGCCGGTCTGGGCCTGGGATACCTGCAGACGAACCTGGCGATTCTGCCGCGCGCCGTGGCGCTCGACTTCATGCGCTACTGCCAGCGCAACCCCAAGCCCTGCCCGCTGGTCGGCGTGTCGGACACCGGCAACCCGATGATGTTCACGCTGGGGCGTGACCTCGACATCCGCACCGACGTGCCCGCCTACAACGTCTATGTCGACGGCAAGCTGGCGCGCAGCCAGACCGAGATCACCGATATCTGGAGCGACGAGATGGTCGCCTTTGCGCTGGGCTGTTCGTTCACCTTCGAACGCGCGTTGGTCGAGGCGGGCATCCCGGTCTGGCACATCGAGAACGACACCACGGTGCCGATGTTCCGGTCCAGCATCGACACGGTGCCCGCCGGTCCGTTCCGGGGCAAGATGGTGGTCAGCATGCGCAGCATCGACGCCGCGCACGTGGACCTGGCCACCGAGATTTCGCGCCGCTTTCCGCTGGCGCATGGCGCGCCGGTGCACATCGGCGACCCCGCCGCCATCGGCATCGCCGACGTCAGCCGCCCCGACTGGGGCGACCCCGCGCCGGTCGGCCCCGGCCAGGTGCCGATGTTCTGGGCCTGCGGCGTGACCCCCCAGGTTGCGATCGAGGCGGCGGGCGTGCCCCTGTGCATCACGCACAAGCCCGGCCACATGCTGCTGACCGAAATCCCCGAAGACGCCGAGGTGCCGGTCCTGCCGCCCCTCGCCCGCTGATTTTTTCAAGCCGACCCCACCACTCACAGACACGATCCACCCGACAAGGAGACACGACATGAAAACCACCCTGACGCTGCTCGCCACCACAGCCCTGATCGCCGGCTCGGCTGTCGCCGAGGACCTCTCGGTCGTCGGCAGTTGGTCCGGCCTGCCGCTGCACAAGGATTTTGAAGCCCCGTTCTGGAGCGAGACCCTGCCCGCCGCCTCGGGCGGCACCATCAACGTGGCCCTGACCACGCACAACCAGATGAACCTGGGCGTCGGCGATGTCTATGCCCTGCTGGGTGACGGCGTCTATGACGTGGGCATGACCGTGGCCGACTATGCGGTGGCCGACGCGCCCGAACTCGAAGGCCTCGACGTGCCGCTGCTGGCGCTGACGGCGGACGAGGCGCGCGCCATGGTCGACGCGGCCCGCCCGATGGTCACCGATATCTTCCATGACCGCTTCAACAGCCACGTCCTCGCCATCGCGCCCTATCCGCCGCAGGTCGTTTTCTGCAATGGCGAGATCAACAGCCTCGATGACCTCGCGGGCAAGAAGGTGCGCGGCTCGGGCCGGATGACGACGCTGTTCCTCGAGGCGCTGGGCGCCGAGGGCGTGAACGTCTCCTTTGCCGAGGTGCCGGGGGCCTTGCAGAAGGGCGTCGTGGATTGCGCCATCACCGGCGCCGGCTCGGGCTACTCGGCCGGCTGGTGGGAGGTGTCCACCCACCTGCTGCCGATCCCGCTGGGCGGCTGGGATTCGGTCGTGACCGCGATCAACCTGGACAAGTGGAACAGCCTCGACGACGCCACCAAGACGCTGATCTCCGAGCAGATCAAGACCAACTTCGAAGACCCCGCCTGGGCCGCGGCGCAGGGTGCGCTCGACAATGACGTCGCCTGCCTGACCGGCAACGGCGCCTGCGCCTCGGGGGATGCACGCTCGATGACGCTGGTCGCGGTGTCGGATGCCGATTTCGCCAAGGCGCGCGACGTGCTGGTGACCAAGGTCCTGCCCGACTGGGCCGAGCGCGCCGGCGGCGACTGGGCGCAGCGCTGGAACGACTCGGTCGGCAAGACCGTCGGCGTGACCATCGCACAGTGAGCTTGAGACAGTGACCCCGTGAGACCCCGCGGCGCCCGGAAAACGGGCGCCGCATCACCCTGCATTCGGAGACGCCCGGAATGGCCGAGACGATCCTGCTTACCCTGCGACGACTGAACCGGCTGATCGCCCTGCTTGTCGGCGTGCTGCTGATGGGCTGCGCGGCCTTCGTGCTGGCCGATATCGTGTTGCGCCAGATCGGGTCGTCGCTGGGCGGCACCGACGAGATCAGCGGCTATGTCATGGCCATCGCCACCGCCTGGGGCATGGGCTACACGCTGATCGAGCTGGGCCATGTGCGCATCGACCTGCTGCGCAGCCGCGCCGGATCGCGCGCCCGCGCCTTCTTTGACCTCGCCGCCATGCTCGCGCTGTCGATGACGGTGACGATGATCGCCATCAAGGGCTGGCCGGTGCTGGCGCGCTCGCTCAAGAACAACTCGCACGCCAACACGCCGCTGGAGACGCCGCTGGCGCTGGTGCAGGCGCCCTGGTTCGCCGGCTGGATCTGGTTCGCCCTCGTCGCCTGGGCCACCTTCGCCGCTGCCGTGATGCTGCTGGCCCGCGGCAAGTTCACCGAATCCGAAGCCGCCATCGGCACCTTTGGCGAACTGGATGCGCTGAAATGATCGGTTCCATCACCTTTGGCCTGCTGGGCCTGCTGTGCTTGTCGATCCCGGTCGGCATCGTGCTGTTCCTGCTGGGCTTCGGCATCGACGCCTTCTACAGCCCCTTTCCGCTGACCAAGGGCCTGGGCAACCTGGTCTGGTCCACCTCCAACAACGCGACGCTGATCGCCATCCCATTCTTCGTGCTGCTGGGCGAGATCCTGGTCCGCTCAGGGATTGCCACGCGCACCTATGCCGCGCTCGACCGCTGGGTCAGCTGGCTGCCGGGCGGGCTGGTGCATGCCAACATTGCCACGGCGACGATGTTCTCGGCCACATCGGGGTCGTCCGTGGCGACCGCCGCGACCGTGGCCACCGTGGCCATGCCGCAGGCGGAAAAGCTGGGCTACGACCCCAAGCTGTTTTCCGGTGCCATCGCCGCGGGCGGCACGCTGGGCATCATGATCCCGCCCTCGATCAACCTGATCGTCTACGGCTTTCTCACCCAGACCTCGATCCCGCGACTGTTCCTGGCCGGCCTCGTGCCCGGCATCGCGCTGGCGCTGGCCTTTGTGCTGATCACCGTGATCATCTGCGCCATCCGCCCCAGCCTCGGCGGTCAGCGCCGGGTCTTCCCGTTCCCCGAGATGCTGCGCGCGCTGGTGCAGCTGATCCCGATCATCCTGCTGTTCACCGTCATCATCGGCACCATCTACAAGGGCTGGGCCACCCCGACCGAGGCCGCCGCCGTCGGCGTGGGCGGCGCCATCGTGATCGCCGCCTTCTTTGGCACGGTCAACCTCGGCATGTTCCGCGAAGCGATTCTGGGCACGGTCAAGATCACCTCGATGATCATGCTCGTCGTGATCGGCGCGTCCTTCCTCAATTTCACCCTCGCCTCCGCCGGCATCGGCCGCGAGTTGCAATCCTTCCTCGAAGGGCTGGGCCTGTCGCCCTTGTCCTTCATGCTGGTGATCGTGCTGGTCTACATCGTGCTGGGCTTCTTCATCGAGACGCTGTCGCTGATGGTCGTCACCATCCCCATCGTCGTGCCGCTGGTGGTGCAGCAGGGGTTTGACCCGATCTGGTTCGGCATCCTGATGATCGTGCTGATCGAAATGGCCTTGATCACGCCGCCGGTGGGGTTGAACCTTTACGTCGTCCAAGGCGCGCGGCAGAGTGGCCACATGAGCGAAGTCATGCTGGGAACCCTGCCCTATCTTGCGATGATGCTGGCCATGGCGGCCGCGCTGATCGCCTTTCCGCAGATCGCCCTGTTCCTGCCGGACGCGCTGCAATGACCCAAGGGCCCGAGGGTTTCCCGCGCGTCGCCCCGGTGGGCACCGACGGGCTGCTGGTCAGCTTTGGCGACCGGCTGAGCGAGACGGCCAACCGCGCCGCGCTGTCGTTTCGCGCGGCGGCTGAGGCCGCCGCGCTGGACGGGCTGGCGGAAACCTCCAGCACGCTGGCCTCGGCCTACCTGCGGTTTGACCCCGACGGGCTGGACCATGCCACGATGGAGGCCGAGGTGCAGGCGCTGCTGGCCCGCGAGGACTGGTTCGCCGCCGCGCTCCCCGAGGGGCGGCGTCTGTGGCGCATCCCCACCGTCTTTGGCACCGACCTTGCGCCGCAACTGTCCGAGGCCGCCCATGCGGCGGGGCTGACGCCGGACGCGGCTATCCGCTCGATCTCGGAGGCGCGGGTGCGGGTGCAGACCATCGGCTTTGCCCCCGGCCAGCCCTACCTGGGCGAGCTGGACCCCTGCTGGAACATTCCCCGCCAGAGCACGCTGACCGAACGGGTGCCGATCGGGGCGCTGACCGTCGCGATCCGGCAGCTGGTGCTGTTCTCGGTCTCGACGCCGACCGGCTGGCGCCACATCGGCCAGACTGCCTTTCGCGCCTTCCGCCCGGACAGCGACACGCCCTTCGTGCTGCGCGTGGGTGACGAGGTGGTCTTTGACCCCGTCCCCGCCGAGGCCTACGCGGGCCTCGCCGACCAGGGCCCGGACGGCGGCGCAACCTGCGAGCCTTTGTCATGAGCGTGACGCTGAAGGTGCTGCGCGCCGGGCCGGGCGTGACGGTGCAGGACCTCGGTCGCCCCGGCTACATGGGCTTTGGCCTGTCGCGCGGCGGCGCCGCCGACCGGCTGGCGCTGTACGAGGGGGCCGCTCTGCTGGGCCAGCCCGCGAGCAATGCGGCGCTGGAAATGGCCGGCTTCGGCGGCGAGTTCGAAGCGACCGAGGACCTGTGCATCGCCCTGACCGGCGCGCCGATGCAGGCCAGCATCGACGGCACCCGCGCCGCCTGGGACGCCAGCCACCTTTTGCCCAGGGGCGCGCGGCTGTCGATCGGCGGCGCCACCTCGGGCAGCTACGGCTACCTGCACGTCGGCGGCGGGATCGAGACGGTGTCCATCCTTGGTTCGCGCGCGGCGCACCTCGCGGCGGGCATCGGCGCGGCGGTGACGGCGGGCCAGACCCTGCCCATCGGCGCCGACAAGGGGACCCAGACCGGCCTGTGCCTCGACCCCGACCCGCGTTTCGAAGGCGGCAAGGTGCGCGTGGTGCCCGGCCCGCAGACACGCTTTTTTGCGCCTGCGGAACTCGACCGATTCGCCGCCGAAACATTTCGCCGCGACACGCGGGGCAACCGGATGGGCGTGCGCTTTGTTCCCGGGGGCGAGGCCTTTGCCACCGATGCGGGGCTGTCCATCCTGTCCGAAGTGGTGGTGCCCGGCGACATCCAGGTGACGGGCGACGGCACGCCGTTCGTCCTGCTGAGCGAATGCCAGACCACCGGCGGCTATCCCCGGATCGGCACGGTGATCGCCGCCGACCTGCCGCGCGTCGCGCAGGCGGTGCCGGGAGCACAGCTGCGGTTCGAGTTCCTGACCATCGAGGCCGGGGCCGAGGCCGACACCAGGGAGCGCCGCCGCATCGCCACGCTGCGCAACCACCTGCGCCCGCTGATCCGCGATCCCGCGCGGATGACGGGCCTGCTGTCCTACGAGTTCATCAGCGGCGTGACGGCGGGCGACGACCTGGACCGCGCCGGCTGAGTCACACCAGCGCGCCCTGCCGCAGCAGTTCGCGCCGGACGGCGGCGGCATCGGCCGTGCCGAGGGCCGCCGCCACCCCCGCCGCCTGCCCGGTGGCAAAGGCCGTGCCCATCACGCGCGCCGAGGCATAGGCCGCCGGATCGGCCCCCAGACAGCGCCCCGCCAGCATCAGGTTGCCCAGGTCGTGCGACCGCAGCGCACCCAGCGGCACACCGTAGAGGCCGTCGCCGCCGATCCGCCGATACTCGGCCCGTCCCGGCCCGTGCAGGATCTCCATCGGCCAGGCGCCCAGCGCGATGCTGTCCTCCGGCCGCTTGCCTTCAAGCAGGATGTCCTCGCGCAGGGGGGCCAGGCTGCGGGCATGGCGGGTCTCGCGGATGCCGACCTTCGGCCCGGTCACCGACACATGCGCCGCCGCGTAGCCCGGCAGCGCGCGCAACCGGTCCACCGCCGCCCAGGCCAGTTCGCGCCCGTCCCGCTCGGCCTGCGCGAGGTCGGCACCGTCCAAGCCATTGGTCTCGACGTCGATGGCCAGCCACCACAGGTCCGCCATGCCCGGCAGGGTCGTCAGGATGCCACCGTCCGCGCGCAGCTCGGCCCGCCCGTGCCGCAGCGCCATCCCCGCCAGCACGGCGGCGCGCGCGGGTTTGTCCAGCGAGGCTCCGGGCGCGACGCCACCGATCCGCACCGGCAGCGAGGCGGGCTGGATCACATGACCGTCGTGCAGCGGACAGGGCGTCGCCCCCGCCAGAAAGGCCAGCTCCGCGTCCCCCGTCGCATCGACGAAAGCCGATACCGATACCTCGCGCAGCCCGCGCGGGTCGCGCAGGGTCACGCTTTCGATCCGACCATCGTTCACCGTGACCCCGGCCAGGTCGCTGTGCAGCACCACCTCTGCGCCGCTCTCGGCCAGCAGCCGGTCCAAGGCCAGCTTGACCGCCTCCGGGTTCAGCCGGATCGGCCAGTTGCCGGAGGCCGAGAAATAGGGCACCACGTCCAGCCCAAGGGCCGCAAGGTGGTCCAGCGCCCGCCGCCCGACCCCCGCCACCGCCGGATCGGGCATCGCCCCCGCGACCTGCGGGTAGAAGCCGCACCAGGCCAGCACCTGCCCCAGCGTCGCCGCCCCGCCGAGGAAACCCGCGCGTTCCACCAGCAGCACCCGCGCGCCACAGTCCGCAGCACCCACCGCCGCCGCCACCCCGGCGCTGCCGCCTCCGGCGACGACGACGTCATACCGGTCCATCAGCGCTGCCACGGCATCAGCCGCCGTTGCAGCCAGGACAAGAGCGCGGTGAAGGTGACGCCCATCGCCATGACGACGACCAGCCCGGCGTACATCTTTTCCGGCACCAGCACCTCCCAGTAGTAGAAGGTCATGTAGCCGACGCCCTGCTTGGCGCGCAGGAACTCGACCGAGATGATGACGATCATCGCCGTGCCCAGCGCGATCCGCAGCCCGGCAAAGATCACCGGCAGCGCGCCCGGCAGGATGACGTGGCGCAGCATCTGCCAGGGCCCCGCGCCGTAGTTGCGCGCGGCCATCAGGTACACCGGGTCGATCTGCCGGACCCCGGCCATGGTGTTGATCGCCATCAGGATGAAGACCGCCAGCGCCACCACGACGATCTTTGGCCCCTCGCCGAAGGGGTCGCCGAACATCAGCATGACGATGGGAAAGATCGCGATCTTGGGCAGGACGTAGATCGCCGACAGCGTGGTATCCAGCATCAGCCGCACTGTCTGGTTCACCCCCATGACGACGCCCACCAGGATGCCGGGCACCGCGCCCAGCACGAATCCCGCCAGCACCCGGCCGACCGTGGCCAGCAGGTGGCTTTCGCCCAAGAGGGTGCCCACAGCGGCCAGCCCGCCTTCGGCGAAGGTCTGCGGGATCAGCCAGGGACGGCCCAGCAGGCTGGTCTCGGAAAAGCGGTTGTAGGTCACCGACACGTCCCAGAGCGCCTTGGCGATCTCGCTTGGCGGCGGGAACCACAGCCGGTTGATCAGGCCGAAATGGCCGCCCATCTGCCACAGCCCCAGCACCAGCAGCGGAAAGCCCAGCGCCAGCGCGCGTTCATAGCCGCCGCGTGCCCGCGCCGGGACCACGCGGCCGATGCGTTCACAGATCATCACCAGCAGGACAAAGCTGAGCGTCATGGCGGGCCAGGCCCAGGCGCGCCAGACGCCCAGCGCGGCAAGTGTCACATGCAGCGCCACCAGCGCGCCCGCCAGCATCAGCACCGCGCGGCGATGGGTATCGGGGCTCATGTCTCCATCTCCATCGCGCGCGTCACCTCGGCGCTGAGCTTGTCCCAGATCATCGCGCGGTACTCCGAGAATTGCGGCAGGTTCGTCGTCTCGAAGCTGCGCGGGCGCGGCAGGTCGATCTGGTAGATGTCGAGAATGCGGCCCGGCTGCGCGCTCATCAGCACCACGCGGTCGCCCAGCAGCACCGCCTCTTCCAGCGAATGGGTGATGTAGAGCACCGTCTTGCGGGTCTCTTCCCAGATGCGCAGCAGTTCCTCCTGAAGCACCACCCGGGTCTGCGCGTCGAGCGCACCCAGCGGTTCGTCCATCAGCAGCACCTCGGGATCGTTGGCCAGCGCGCGGATGATGCTGACACGCTGCTTCATCCCGCCGGAAATCTGGTGCGGGTAGTGATCGGCGAACCTGGCCAGACCCACCCGGTCCAGCCAGTAGCGCGCGGTTTCCTCGCGCAGCGCCGGGGCCACGCCGCGCATCCGCAGGCCAAAGGTCACGTTCTCGATCACCGTCTTCCACGGAAAGATCGCGTATTCCTGGAACACCACGCTGTTCAGCGGGCGGTCCGCGTCCAGGCTGCGGGCGATCTCGATGCTGCCCGAAGAGATGCCCTCCAGCCCCGCGACCATGCGCAGGAAGGTCGACTTGCCACAGCCGGACGGGCCGACGATGGCGACGAATTCGCCGTCCGCCACGTCGAGGTCAAAGCTGTCGACGGCCACGAAAGGCCCGCTGGCGGTGTCGTAGACCTTGCGCACCTGGCGGGCGCGGATCTTCGGCGTGGCAAGGCGCGTGTCCACGGTCGGCATACTCCATGTGCGGAAAACCGGCGCGCCCATGGGTCCGGGCGCGCCGCAGGGGCCCTCAGCCGTCGAGGTCGGCGATGGCCTTTTCGACAAAGCGCGAGTCCACCACGTTCGACAGGTCGAGCGGGTCGGTATACTCGGTCCGGCCATTCTCGCGCTGGACCTTTTCCATGTCCGCCAGCCCGGCCACCGGGATCTGCATCATCGGGTCATAGACCAGCGGGCTGCCCGACCGGATCGCCTCCTCGGTGGAGTTGGTGTAGACAAGGTAGGCCTCAATGTTCTCGGGCGCGAGATAGTCGTCGCCCTGCATCATGCGCGCCGCCTCGGTCAGGGCCAGCACAAAGCGTTCGGCGACCTCGGGCCGCTCATTGACGAACTTGCCCGAGCCGACAAAGGCCACCGTCATCAGGCCCGGCGTCAGGTCCGACTCCAGCACCTTGCCGGTGCCGGCGTTGATGATCTCGTCGGCGTAGGGCGAGCCCACCAGCGCCGCGTCGACCGACCCGTTGGCGATGGCCGTGGCCATGTCCGGGTTCGACACGTTCATCAGTTCCACGTCGCGGATCGTCAGGTCGCCGCGCGCGAGGCCCTTGGACACCAGGTATTCGCCGCCGCTGCCGGGGCCGCCGGCCACCGCCACGCGCTTGCCCTTGAGGTCCGCCGCCGACTTGACCGATCCGTCATCGGCCAGCGCGCTGCGCACCACCAGCTTGGTCGGGCTGTTCTCCATCGGCTCCAGCGCGCCGGGGGCGATCACGCGAATGTCCAGCCCGCGGTCCCAGCCGCTCCACAGCGACGTGACGATGGCGATGCCGCCCACGTCGATGCTGCCCTGGGTCAGAAAGGCGATGGCCTCGGTGCCCGACTTCACCCGCTCCAGTTCCACGTCGAGGCCGTTTTTGTCGAATAGGCCGCGCTGTTCGGCGACATACATCGCCGCGAACTTCATGATCGGCACGTAGGCGACCGTCACCTTTTCCGGCGGGTCCAGCGGCGCCACGCTCTCGGCCGCGGCCAGCCCCGGTGCCAGCGCAACAGCCGCCGTCAGCGCGGCCGTGCGGATGGCCATCCTCAAGTTCCCAAACATCGCTTTCCTCCCTTGCGATGGTCCGGCGGGCCGGGCAGCCCCCGTCCGGACCGTTCTATTGGCCTGCGCCCGGTCTTCTCTGGTTGCGCGGTCACCCGCGTGTGGTCGGCCCCTCATGCGGGGCCTCGCCATAGATCATCCTGCGGCACGAGGCGTCCGCCCCTTGCAGCCCCGGAAATAGGCCCTCCAGAGCGGCCCCCAGCCGGGTTTCGGCGCGCCGCGCCGCATCCTCGGACAGCGCTTCGGCGCAGAGCAGCCAGTCGAACGCCCCCTCTGCCCCGCCGCGCATGGTCTTTTCGACACTGTGCCGGTCCGTGATGCCCCGGTCCACCCGATAAAGCCGCAGGCTGACAACGCCGTCCACGCCGACATGCGGCGCCAGTGCTGCGGCGAGCGTGTTCAGGTCGGGGCGAAGGCCCGCCGCGATCCGCCAAACCACCACGTGTGCGCCAAAGCCATTGCCCAGCTTCAGCACCTGCGCGCCCAGCGCCCGGTCGAACGGTCCAAAGCGCGGCATGATGCGTTGCGTCCAGGCGGACGGCGCATCGAGGATCGCCTTGTAGGCGGGACCTTGCAACACCTCCAGCCCCTCGGTGGCATAGAGGATGAAATGCGAACAGGGATCGTCCAGCGCTTCGAACAGCCGGACACCCAGGAAACCGGGGGAAAAGGTGCGGTCGGCGATGTGCTCCTGCGTCAGCCAGGCGCGGTAATCGTCGAGGTCCCCGGGGGCCATGTCGCACCAGATCGCAAGGAAGCCGTACCGCCCCGTCATTCCGCCCCCTCGAACAGCACGCGGCGAGCCAGTTCCACGTCCATCTCCTGCCCCGTCCACATCCGGAACGCGGGCACCGCCTGGTAGAGCTGCATCCCCAGCCCCGAGACGGTGACACAGCCGCGCCGCGCCGCCTGAGCCAGCAGCGGCGTTTCGCGCGGGACATAGATCAGGTCGCAGACCACGAGGCCCGGCCGCAACAGGCCTGCATCGTGCAGCGCCATGCCCGGCTCGGCACCGTGCATCCCCACCGGCGTCGCGTTGACCAGGATATTGGCAGCGCCAATGGCCTCGGCCAGGGCCTCCCGGCCATCGAGATCCTGCAAGGTGATGCCGCAGCCCAGGCGGTTGCGCACGCGGGCCACCATCGCCCCGGCAGCCTCGAAGAACCCGTCGCGCCGGTTGACCAGGGTGATCGCCGACACGCCCTCCAGCGCCGCCTGCACCGCCACGGCCATTCCCGCGCCGCCCGCCCCCAGCAGAACCATGCGCCGCCCCGCGTAGGGCACCCCCGCCTCGGCCAGCGACGACATGAAGCCTTCACCGTCAGTCAGGTGCCCGGTCAGGACACCGCCGTCGTTGACGATGACATTCACCGCACCGGCCAGGTCGGCCGCGGGCGACAGATGATCGAGATGCGGCAGGATCGCGCGCTTCAAGGGCATGGTGACATTGGCGCCACTCAGGTTCAGAACCCGCATCGCTTGCACCACTTCGGCCGCATCCCGCGCCCCGGTATCAAACGGGACATAGACGAAATCGAGACCCATCGCCGCAAACACGGTGTTCTGCATCAACGGCGAGCGGCTGTGCCCGATGGGTGAGCCGAACAGCCCGATCACCCGCGTCCTGCCGGAAATCCTCGAAACCATGCGCCCTCCCGGTCCTGCCCACGCAGTCTAGACACGCAGGCAAGGGACTGAAAAGGAGAATGATTTCAACCAAGACCCCCGCGTCACCCCGGCCGTCGCCGAAGCGCGGCGCCAAGGGACGGTGGGTGGGGCGCCTTTCGGCGCAGCCGAAACAGCGTCACCCACCGTCCCCAAACTCTCACGACGCCAGCGGCATCCGCCGTTCGACGATCTCGGCCCACCACGAACAGCCCGCCGGGATCGCCTCGTCGTTGAAGTTGTACTCCGGGTGATGCACCATCGCCGTATCGCCGTTGCCCACAAGGATATAGGCCCCGGGCCGTTCCTCCAGCATGTAGGCAAAATCCTCGCCGCCCATAACGATCGGCGCCTCCTCGACCCCGCCCGACACCGCGCGCGCCACGTCGCGGGCAAATTCGGTCTGCTCGGGGTGGTTGACCATCACCGGGTAGCCCTTGTGATAGACGACCTCGGCCGTGCCGCCAAAGGTCGCCGCGACGCCGGCGGCAATCGCCTTGATCCGGGCCTCGGCCAGCGCGCGCATCTCCTTGGACTGGGTGCGCACGGTGCCCTTGATGTGCACCCGCTGCGGGATCACGTTGAAGGCCTTCGACGAGGTCTCGAACGAGGTCACCGAGACCACCACCTGGTCCACCGGGTCGGCGTTGCGCGCAGCGATGGTCTGCATCGCCAGCACCAGCTGCGCCGCCATGACCGTGGTGTCCACCGTCTCGTGCGGCTTGGCCGCATGGCCGCCGCGCCCCTCGAGATGGATCTCGAACTGGTCGGTGGCGGCAAAGAAGGCGCCCTCGCGGATGGCAAAGCTGCCCACAGGCTTGCCCGGCCAGTTGTGCATGCCATAGACCTCCTGGATGCCCCAGCGGTCCATCATGCCGTCGTCGCACATCTCCTTGCCGCCGCCGCCGCCCTCTTCGGCGGGCTGGAAGATCACCACCACCGTGCCGTCGAAGTTGCGAGTCTCCGACAGGTATTTCGCCGCGCCCAGCAGCATGGCGGTATGGCCGTCATGGCCGCAAGCGTGCATCGCGCCCGGCGTCCTGGACGCATAGCCGACGCCGGTCTGCTCGTGGATCGGCAGCGCGTCCATGTCGGCGCGCAGCCCGATCACCTTGCCCGAGCCGTTGCCGCGCCCCTTGATGACGCCGACGACCCCGGTGCGGCCGATCCCGGTCACCACCTCGTCGCAGCCGAATTCGGCCAGCTTTTCGGCCACCAGCGCCGAGGTCCGATGCGTGTCGAACAGCAGCTCGGGGTTCTCGTGAATGTCCCGCCGCCAGGCGGTGATCTCGTCCTGCAATTCTGCAAAGCGGTTCTTGACCGGCATCTTGCGCACTCCCCTTGATGTCTTGATCGCAGGACACTGCCAGCGCGCCGGAGCAGGTGCAAGCCCGCCGTCCTCCCGCCGCGATCAATTCTTTACCGCGCGGTCAAAATTCCAGCCCCCAGCGCCGCCTCAGCCCGCCGGCATCCGCCGCTCCGCCATCTCGGCAAAGAAACTGGCTCCCACGGGAATCAGCGCATCGTTGAAGTCGTACCCCGGGTTGTGCAGGTCGGCGCTGTCCTCGCCGTTGCCAAGGAACAGGAAGGCGCCCGGCCGGGCCGCCAGCATGTCGCCGAAATCCTCGCTGCCCATGACGGGGGCCGCATCGCGCACCACCGACCCCGACACGCCTTCGGCCACGTCGGCGGCAAAGGCGGCGTGGTCCGGCGCGTTGACCAGCGCCTCGACCCCCACCGAATAGGCGCAGGTCGCCTGCGCGCCATGGGCGGTCGCGGTCGCGGCCGCGATCTGCGACAGCCGGTGCCGGATCGTCTGGCGGTCCTCCTCGCGGTAGGTGCGCACGGTGCCGATGATCGACACCGTGTCGGGCAAGACGTTGTAGGTAAAGCTGCCCGAGCGGATGCCGCCCACCGTCACCACCACGGGCTGCTGCGCGTCGATCACCCGTGACGCGATGCTCTGCAATGTCACGACGATCTGCGCGGCGGCCAGGTTGCAGTCCACCGCCAGGTGCGGCATCGCGCCATGCCCGCCCTTGCCGGTCACGGTGATCTCGAACTTGTCCGCGGCGGCCAGGAACGGCCCGGGACGGGTGCGGAAGGCACCCAGCGGAACGCCGGGCCAGTTGTGCAGGGCGTAGACCTCCTCGACTCCGAATTCCTCGAACACCCCCTCGGCCAGCATCGCCTTGGCGCCGCCGCCGCCCTCCTCGGCCGGCTGGAACAGCGCCACCACCGTGCCGTCGAAATTGCGCGTCTCGGCCAGGTAGCGCAGCGCGCCCAGCAGCATGGTCGTGTGCCCGTCATGACCGCAGGCATGCATCCTGCCCGCGATGGTCGAGGCATGATCCGCGCCGGTCTGCTCAAGGATCGGCAGCGCGTCCATGTCGGCGCGAAAGCCCACCACGCGCCGCGACGTGCCGCGCCCGCGGATCACCGCGACGACACCGGTCCGCCCGACTCCCTCGCGCACCGCGTCGCATCCCATGGCACGCAGCCGGTCCGCCACCAGCGCAGCGGTGCGGTGCTCCTCGAATCGCAGCTCGGGGTGGCGGTGCAGGTCCTGGCGGAAGGCGGTCAATTCGTCCTGCCATTCGGCGATGCGGTTCTTGACGGGCATGGGCGCCTCCCTCTGTGCCCGCCCAGCCTGCCACCCGCGGCGCGGCACGGCAAGCCGCGCTAGAGGTTCGGCCCGCGCCGCAGCTTCGATCCGTCGGAAAAGCGCCCGATGCGAAACCGGGTCAGGTCATGCCCCGGATCGGCCCCCGTGGCCAGGTCCACCGCGATGCGGCCAAAGGCGGGCCCGATGCCGAAACCGTGCCCGCACATGCCGGTGACCACCGTCAGCCCCGGCAGTTGCGGCACCCGGTCCACCACCGGCACCACGTCCGGCAGCACGTCGATCATCCCACCCCAGGCGGCCTGCCGCGCGATCCGCCCCACCTGCGGATAGAGCCCGTGAAAGCGGCGGGTGATCTCCGACACCTTGGCCATGTTCGGCCCGGGATCGAGAATGCGCATCCGCTCGAAGGGGCTGACCTCCGCCCCGGACCACCTGCGCGGCGTCGAAAAGGCATCGGGCCAGCCCGCGGGCTGTGGACCGCGCAAATGCGTGTCGAACGCGCCCGACAGCGCCAGCGGCAGGTAGTATTTCAGGTGCCGCAACACGTCCGGTCCAAGGTACAGTTCGGCATAGGCGGCGGGGGCGAGCATATAGCCGCCGTCGGCGCGCGGCCGAAAGGCCAGCTTGTCGTCCACCGCAGCCGTCGCCACCACTTGCGGCAAGGGGCCGGTGGCCAGCACGGTCGAACGGACCGAAAGCTGCGGAGTGTCGACCCCGTGCCGCCGCAGGAACATCGACGACCAGGCCCCGCCCGCCAGCACCACGGCGCCACAGCGGATCCGGCCCGCCTCGGTGATGACCCCGGTGACCCTTCCACCCTCCAGGTCCAGCCCGCGTACCGCACACCGCTCGCGGATCGCCGCCCCCGCCGCCTGCGCCAGTCGCGCCAGTTCCGGCACGGCCACCCAGGGCTCGCCCTTCAGGTCGGTGGGGGTGTGCAGCGCGCCCACCCAGGGCGCATCCGGCCCGTTCAGCATGGCCCGCATCCCGGCGCGGTCCAGCATCTGCGACGACACGCCCAGCGGCTGCGCCTGCGCCAGCCAGTCCGCGAAACCCGCCATATCGCGTTCGGACCGCGCGAGGTAGGTGACGCCCACCTGCCGCACACCCAGCCGCCCGCCACATTCGGCGTCCAGCGCCCGCCACAGCGTCTGCGCCTCCAGCGCGATCGGCACCTCGTCGAGGTCCCGGCCCTGCACCCGGATCCAGCCCCAGTTGCGCGCGCTCTGCTCGGCCGCGATGCGCCCCTTTTCCAGCAGCGCCACCGACAGCCCCTGCCGCGCCGCGAACAGCGCGGTCGAGACGCCGATCACCCCACCGCCGATCACGACGAGATCGGCCCGCCCCGGCAGATCGCCGCCAAAGGCGACAGGCCCGCTGTCGGTGAACGGAAAGGTCATAGGCAGCCCTTGCCGACTACCCGCGCGCCCCGCCAAAGCGGCACAGGCGCGTCTCTGGAAAGAGAAAACGCTGCAAGAGCGCCCCAGTGCTTCTTCTCTGTCCAAATACTCCCGGGGGTGAACTGGCCGCCAGGCCAGGAGGGGGCAGCGCCCCCTGCCCCGGCCCCGCCAGCGCGACAGCGACAGATCACGCCAGCCGCTCCAGCAGCCGCATCATGAAACGCCGGCCTTCCTCGAACTGCGCCACGGTGATGTATTCGTCCGGCTGGTGCGCGACGGTGATGCTGCCGGGGCCACAGACCACCGCCTTGTAGCCCGCCGCCTGAAAATGGCTGGCCTCGGTGCCGTAACTGACGAAGTTCTCGGAGTTGTCGCCGGTGATCCGGCGGACCAGCGCCTCGGCGGTGTTGTCGGGTTCGGGCGCAAAGGGCGGCAGGCAAAAGCGTTCGGTGATCTCGATCCAGGCCTCGGGGCGGATCTTCTGCATGCCTGCGGTCAGTTCGGCCACCTTTTCCTCGGTGACACGGCGCCACTGGTCCGGGGTTTCGCCGGGCACCACGCGGTAGCCAAAGCCGAACTCGCAGTCCTTGGCGGCGATGTTGTGCGCGGTGCCGCCCTTGATCATGCCGACGTGCAGGTTGGTGTAGGGCGGATCGAACAGCCCGGCCATGCCCTGCGGCTCGGCGGCAGCGAGGCGCTCATTCATCCGGTTGGCCCAGTCGATCATCCTGGCGCCCCACATGATCGCGCTGACGCCGGTGTGCAACAGGGCGCTGTGCACCTCGAAGCCATGCACGTGGATCCAGTAGGTCAGCCCGCCCTTGTGGCCGGTCACCGCCTTCATCATCGTCGGCTCGCCCACGATCACGTCCGCCGCCCTGGGCAGGACCTGCATCGCCTCGATCAGCGGCGGCGCGCCGGCGCAGCCGATCTCCTCGTCGTAGGACAGCGCGATCTGCAAGGGGCGCGAGACGCCGCGCCGCTGCGCCTCGACCAGCGCCCAGATCGCCAGAGCGTCGAATCCCTTCATGTCGGTCGTGCCGCGGCCAAACAGGCGACCGTCGCGTTCGGTCACGCGCCAGGGATCGCAGGTCCAGTCCTGGCCGTCGACCGGCACAACGTCGGTATGGCCCGACAGGATCACCCCGCCCTCGACCGGAGGGCCGACATGGGCAAACAGCGCGGCCTTGCCCGGCTCGTCCGGCTTGACATGGCGGTGGGCGGTGATGCCGTGGGCGGCCAGGTAGTCCTGCACCCAGTCGATCAGCGGCAGGTTGCTGTCCCGGCTGACGGTCGGAAAGCCGACCAGCGCGTCAAGCAGGGCGCGGGGCGAAAGCGGCTCCGGCATGGGCGTTCTCCTGTCTTTCGGATTGTGCAAACATCCTTCTCACGGCGACACCCGCTCCGCAACCACCGGGCAATGGTCCGACGGCCAGTCGTCGTTGACGCGCCGCCGCAGGGTCCTGGGGCCGGTCAGGGTGCGGACCTGCGGGTCATGGGCGACACGGTCGATCCGGCCGAGGATGCGCAGGCCGCGGTTGAAATGAACGGTGGTGTCGCAGAGGGCGGCGAGCCACCGCCAACAGCAGGCGCAGGCTGCGCCAGAGGGCAGCGGTTTGGTGTCGCCCGGCACGATCACCGGCTTGCCCACCGCCAGGTGCGGCGTGCCACAGGCGGCCAGCAGCGCAAGGCCAAGCAGGCCGCCGAGCGAAAGCCCAGTCCCCCTGTCAGACGCCGTCAGGCACGTCGCGCAGCCAGCGACCATCGGTCCAGGTGACGTGCCAGTCGGGTTGTTCGGCCTCGATGGCGCGCAGCACCTCGGCGGTGCGCTGCCATTCGTCGATGGCCAGGCTGATGCTGAGGTCGATGCCCGATGCCAGCAGGACATGAAACTGGAACTTGTCTTGCCGGGCGAATCCGCCGGTGCCCTCAGCGTTCCAGTAGAGGCGGGGCACATGCCGGTCGAACACCGCCCGCAACTCGGCGGGGGGGCCGAAGGGCACCGCCGGGTTCCGTTCCACCAGCCCCTCCAGCCAGGGCGACCCATCGAGGCAGGGATCGTCCGGCGAGGACGGCCGCGGCCCGTCGAAGCGCCAGATCTGCAGCAAGCTCGCCACGCCGCCGCCCCGTCAGTACCCGCTGTCGGTGGTCAGCACGAAGTGGCCGGGGCTGACCTCGTCGTAACGCGAGGGTTCCGGCTCGTAGCCGACCGGGTGGATCGGCGAGGGGATCGGCTTGAAGTTGAGGTCCTTTTCGGACTTGCGCTGGCGCGGGTCGGCGATGGGCACCGCCTTCATCAGCGCCTGCGTGTAGGGGTGGCGCGGGTCCTCGAAGACGGCGCGGCGCGGCCCCAGTTCGACGATCCGGCCCAGGTACATCACGCCGACGCGGTGGCTGACCCGTTCGACCACCGCCATGTCATGGCTGATGAAGAGATAGCCCAGCCCCATGTCGGCCTGAAGTTCCATCATCAGGTTGATCACCTGCGCCTGCACCGACACGTCCAGCGCGCTGACCGCCTCGTCCGCGACGATCAGGCTGGGCCGCAGCGCCAGGGCGCGGGCGATGGCGATGCGCTGGCGCTGGCCGCCCGACAGCTCGTGCGGGTAGCGGCGCATGAAGCTGCGCGGCAGTTCGACCCGGTCGAACAGCTGGCCCACGTGGTCCATCACCGCGCTGCCGGTCTCGATGCGGTAGTTGTGGATCGGCTCGGCCACCTGGTCGGCCAGTTGCAGCTGCGGGTTCAGCGAGGCAAAGGGATCCTGAAAGATCATCTGCATCTCGCGCCGCGCCTCGCGCAGGGCCTCGGTGCCGAGGCTCATGATGTCCTTTCCGGCCAGGTCGATCTTGCCTTTCAGCGGCTCCACCAGACGCAGGATGGACCGCCCGGCCGAGGATTTGCCACAGCCCGATTCGCCCACCAGGCTCAGCGTCTGTCCCTTGTTCAGGACAAAGGACACGTTCTCGACCGCGTGCACGTTGGCCACTGTCCGGCGGAAAAATCCGCCCTTGACCGGAAAGCGCGTGGTCAGCCCCTCGACCGTGAGCAGAGGCTTGTTCGTGCCGGGGATCGGGCGCAGGTCCTGGTCGGTGCGGCCGACCAGCTTCATCGGTTCGGGCAGGTCCTTGCCGGTCATCTCGCCCAGCTTGGGCACGGCCGCCAGCAGGGCGCGGGTATAGGGATGCTGCGGGCGTTCGAAGATCTGCTCGACCGGCCCCTCCTCGACCTTGTTGCCGCGGAACATCACGACGACGCGGTCGGCCATCTGCGCCACCACGGCCATGTCGTGCGTGATGAACATCACCGCGGTGCCGGTCTCGCGCTTGAGCCGGTCCATCAGGGCGAGGATCTCGGCCTGGATGGTCACGTCCAGCGCGGTTGTCGGCTCGTCGGCGATCAGCAGGCGGGGTTTGCAGGCCATGGCCATGGCGATCACCACGCGCTGCCGCATGCCGCCCGACAATTCGTGCGGGTACTGCGTCAGGCGGCGCTCCGGCTCGGGGATGCGCACCTCGCGCAAGAGTTCGATGGCGCGTGCCTCGGCCTGCTTGCGGCTCATGCCGCGGTGCACGCGCAGCCCTTCGGTCAGCTGCTTGCCGACGGTAAAGACCGGGTTCAGCGCGGTCATCGGCTCCTGGAAGATCATGCCGATCTCGTTGCCGCGGATGTGGCGCATGTGCTTCTGGTCGAGCGTGCGCAGATCGACCTGGCCGCCTTCCTTGCGGTCGAACAGCAGGCGGCCGCCGGCGATGTCGCCGCCGCCGTATTCCACCAGCCGCATCAGCGACAGCGACGACACCGATTTGCCCGAACCCGATTCGCCGACCACGCAGACGGTTTCTCCCGGGCCGATGTCGAAACTCACGTCCTCGACGCCCAGGACCGGGCCATCCTTGGTCTGGAACTCGACCCGCAGCTTTTCGATCCGGGCAATCGGCCGCTGTGTCGGCTCCGGTGCAGTGTCCAGCATGTCGCGCTCCCCGCTGTCTGAAGCCGAAGGCTAGGGTTTGCGACGCCTGCATGTAAAGGGGGCGAATGCTTTTACCTCAGGCAACGCTTGCAATTTGCGCATGTTCTGCTTTCGATGGGGACGGAGTGGGGTCAGGGGGATTTTTTCGGCGCGAAGTGCTTGCACTCCGGTGCCGACTGTCCGACCCTCCCCGCCACAAACATGGAACCGGACTCAGCCGGTTTCGACCAACATGGAGTGAACTCATGAAACTCAAGTCCCTGATGCTTGGGGCAGTTGCCTTGGCCGCCCTGGCGCCGGCAGCTTTCGCCGAGCGCGCCTCGGACGGCGATGTAAAGATCATCTACTGGCAGGCCCCCTCGATCCTGAACCCGTTCCTGTCGGGCGGCACCAAGGACGTCGAAGCGTCCTCGATGATCATCGAGCCGCTGGCCCGCTACAACGAAAAGGGCGACCTGGTGCCCTGGCTGGTGGATGAGATCCCGACCGTGGCCAATGGCGGCGTGTCCGAGGATCTGACCTCGATCACCTGGAAACTCACCCCCGGCCTGCTGTGGTCCGATGGTTCGCCGTTCACCTCGGCAGACGTGAAGTTCACCTATGAATACTGCACCCATCCCGAAGGCGGCTGCGCGCAGCTGACCAAGTTCGAAGGCGTGGCCTCGGTCGACACCCCGGACGACACCACCGTTGTCGTCACCTTCGCCAGCCCGACGCCGAACCCCTACGGTCCCTTCGTCGGCGGCGAGAGCCCGATCCTCCAGAAGGCGCAGTTCGAGAACTGCCTCGGCGCCGCGGCCTCGACCTGCACCGAGCAGAACTTCAATCCGATCGGCACCGGCCCCTTTGTCGTCACCGAGTTCAAGCCGAACGACGTGATCACCATGAAGGCCAACGACAACTACCGCGACCCGGCCAAGCCGGCCTTTGCCACCGTGACCTTCAAGGGCGGCGGCGACGCGGCGGCGGCGGGCACCGCGGTCATGGAGACCGGCGAATTCGACTACGCCTGGAACCTTCAGCTGGCACCCGACGTCATCGCCAAGATGGAAGCCGGCGGCAAGGGTGTCCCGGTGGCAGGCTTCGGCCCGCTGCTCGAGCGGATCATGCTGAACCACACCAACCCCGATCCGAACCTCGGCCCGGACGAGCGGTCCGTGATCCGTCCGCACCCCTTCCTGCAGGATCCGGCGGTCTACAAGGCCATGTCGATGGCGATCGACCGTCCGCTGCTGGTTGAAATCGGCTACGGCCAGGCCGGCAAGGTCGGCTGCTCCTGGGTGCCCGCGCCCGAGGCCTTTGCCTCGACCTTCGAAGGCTGCGACGTGCAGGACCTGGAAGGCGCCAAGGCGATGCTGGATGCCGCCGGCATCGTCGACACCGACGGCGACGGCGTGCGTGAAAAGGACGGCGTGCCGCTGTCGATCGTCTACCAGACCTCGGTCAACGCCGTCCGCCAGGACTTCCAGGCGCTGATCAAGGATTGGTGGGAACAGATCGGCATGAAGGTCGAACTGCGCTCGATCGACGCTTCGGTGTTCTTCGGCGGTGACGCGGGTTCGCCCGACACCTTCCAGAAGTTCTATGCCGACGTCGAGATGTACGCCAACACCTTCAACGGCACCGACCCGCAGGCCTACCTGGGCAACGGCCTGTGCGACAAGGCTCCGCGTCCGGAAACCCAGTGGCAGGGCGAGAACATCTCGCGCTTCTGCATGCCGGAATACGACGCGCTGCACGCCGAGCTGAGCGCCACCGCCGACATGGCGGAACGCCAGCGCATCGGCCGCGAACTGAGCGCGATGGCGATCGAGAACGGCGCCATGATCCCGCTGGTGCACCGCGGTCGTCTTTCGGCGCATTCCAACACGCTGGGCGGCGTTGTCCTGAACGTCTGGGACAGCGAGCTGTGGAACGTCGCCGACTGGTACCGGATCGACTGATACGGCACATGCGCGTGGCGGCGGGGTGATGCCCGCCCCCCGCCAACCCGGCGGGGGGGGGGGCGCCCCCCCCCTGCCTTTCCCCCCCCCCCTCCCCCCCGGCGCCCGATCCCTCCTTTCCCGCCCCCCCGCCCTATCCTCCCGATCCCGCCCCTCCTGTCATTCAGTTTCTCCTTTTCTTTCTTCTTGCACCCCCCCCCCGCCGCCCGCAGGGCGCGGTTCCCCCTGCCCCTGCCC
>NZ_FXYF01000001.1 GCF_900184945.1 Antarctobacter aquimaris
CCGGCGGACTGGGGGCCGACAACTTCGTGTTCCGCTCGCTGGCCGAAACCGTCGTCGGCGTGAACCGCGACCAGATCCTCGACTTTCAGAAGGGCCAGGACCTGATCATCGTCGCGGGCCTGCATCCCGGCGTGTTCGAATTTCGCGGCACCCTGCCCTTTGCCCCCTCCGGCAACCCGGAGCTGCGGCTGTTCGAGACGGCGACCGGATCGACCATCGTGCAGATGGATGCCGACGGCAACGGCAGCGTCGATGCGGAGATCCGGGTGGCCAATGTCACTGGGCTGACGGCGGTGGATTTCGTGCTGTAAGCGCGGCAGAGGCCGCCCCGCGCAGTCCCGTCCCGGGCTTGACCCGGGACCCCGCCCGCCTCTGCAACGCCTTGCAATCAGACCGCGCCGGTGGCCAGCAGGATCTGCTTCCAGACCGCCGTCTCGTCATACAGGGTCCACTCGCGGCGCAACCCGCGCGGGCCAAACTCGGCATGGGTGATCCCCATGACAAAGACATCCGCCCCGGTCGGCGCACCGAACAGGCCCCAGCCATCGTGCCGTCCGGACAGCTCCCAGCGCACCGCCGCGCGTGGCGGGCACAAAGGCTCTTCCAGCCCGACCGCATGGCGCACGCCAAAGCGGGCCGAGGGGAACGCCGCGCGCAATGCCATCCAGAAGCGTTCCGCATCGGGCCAGCCCGCGCCGGTGTCCTGACTCGGGTAGGCCAGTTCTGCCGCCCGGTCATAGCAATCGACGATGGCGGCGATCTCGCCCGCCATCATGCGGTTTTGCAGGTCGGCCAGGTGCTGGCCCCAGTCGCTGTCATTGCCCAGCCCCTCGTAGCGGGCGGGCACGTCGGTTGCGGGCGTCAGGGGACGGGTGCAGGCCTCGGGCCCGCCCTCCCAGGCGATCAGGTCGCGCGTCCAGTCCTCTGCGTCCAGGCCGAGTTGCCGCAGGATCGCCGACTGGTCGCGCACCACCCATTGCTCGGCCACCGCGTTGCCCCGGCACCAGCTGTCGGTCATGGTGCGAAAGGTCACCGGCCGCCGGGTCGCCGGGCCGAACAGACCCGGACCGCCGTGCCGCGCCGTTGTCAGCGTCCGGTGCGAGGCGAAAAAGGACTTGTCCCCGGTCTGGCTCCAGATCACGTCTTCGCCCAGCATCTCGCCATCGGGGAACTCGGCCAGCGCGCCCTGCACCGCCGCAGCCACCGCGCGCCGCCCCTCGTGCAACGCAAGGGGCGTCCGCTGCACCACATCCTCGGCGCAATAGCGCGCCAGCCGCTCCATCCGCCGTTCGTCCCAGATCTCGCGCGTGATGCCCAGAACGTAGTCCGACGCATCGGTCCACGTCTCGTCGAAACCGGGAAGAAAGGACATTTTCAGCGTTTTCCGTAATACAGGCCAACCACGTGCTCGGCCTCGGCAAAGAACAACCACCGGGCGACCAGCACACCGGCAATATGCGCGATCACCGCGACCAGTGCAAAGAGATGTCCGAAGGGCAGCAGCAGGAAAAACGCCGGGACCACGGCGATCAGCAGCAGCGCGATCACCCGCAGCTTTTGCGCGTGCTTGCGGCCCACGACATGCACCATCTCGCGCAGCAGGTAGTTGGACCCGGTGTGCGGCGGCTCAAAGGCGCGGACGCTGCCGATCGGTCCCAGGCCCGTGGCGCTGGCCATGGTCGTGCCGGACCGGGCAAACCGCCTATCGCCGTCCCACCACCAGTACGCCTGCGCCAGCGCGGCCAGCGCGATCAGCGCCATGCCGATGCCAACCCGTCCGGACAGCAGCGCCCCGCCACCCAGCGCGTAGAGCAGGAAGAGCACCGGCGTCGACCAGTGGTGCCAGCGCGGCACCGATTTCAGCTGGGTGTAGATCATCGAGGTGGCGAAGACCGCGAACAGGCTGAGCGCCGCACCGGGCCAGGCCAGCGCGGACAGGTGAATGTCGAACAGGATCAGCGCCGCGCCGTGCAGCCCCATGACCACCAGCGCCGCCGCAGCCGCCCAGGCCTCGCGCGACAGCCAGCTGGACCGCCACTGGCTGAAGGCCTTGAGCGCCCGTTCCGGTCGGCCGAGGTGAAAGGCAGAGGCCATCAGCCCGCCCCCCGCCAGCGCAAAGGCGATGGCGTAGAACACGAATGCCACCCAGCCGCGCGCCGGATCCGGGTCCACCCCCAGCCAGAACAGCAGGCCAAAGCCGAGACCCGACAGCGTGGTGAAGGCGATGATGGACGGGGCCGGATGCATCAGAGCTTCTCCAGCGTCTTGTCGAGCCAGGCGAGCAAGCCGCGCGGCTCATCGGCCACCGGCGCGAGGAAGGGGGCGAGCACGTCGACCTCTGCCTGCCACGTGTCCTTGGGGCGCGGCGGCAGGTACTTGTTGACAGGCTTGGTGCCCTGTTCGGGCATCAGGTCGATGCCGCCGCGGTCCGCCACCAGCCGCGACACCGCGCTGTCGGGGTCCGCAAGGTCGCCGAAGTGGCGCGCGCCCGCCGGGCAGGTGCGCACACAGGCGGGCACGCGGTCCTCCTCCGGCAGGTTCTCGTTGTAGATGCGGTCGACGCAGAGGGTGCATTTCTTCATCACCCCGGCGGCCAGGTCCAATTCGCGCGCGCCATAGGGGCAGGCCCAGGCGCAGAGGCCGCAGCCGATGCAATCGGATTCGTTGACCAGCACGATGCCGTCCTCGACCCGCTTGTAGCTGGCGCCGGTCGGGCAGACGGTGACGCAGGGCGCGTCGTCGCAGTGCAGGCAGGATTTCGGGAAATGCACCAATTGGGCGAGGGCATCCTGCGGCTGGACCTCGTAACTGTGCACGCGGTTGAGGAAGGTGCCGGATGGATCGGCGCCGTAGGGGTCCTGGTCACTGAGGGGCGCGCCGTAGTTCTCGGTGT
The DNA here is from genome assembly GCF_900184945.1 of Antarctobacter aquimaris. Classification (GTDB taxonomy): domain Bacteria; phylum Pseudomonadota; class Alphaproteobacteria; order Rhodobacterales; family Rhodobacteraceae; genus Maliponia; species Maliponia aquimaris. The sequence continues at coordinate 2,894 of NZ_FXYF01000001.1, forward strand.
TCCAACCCTTGCAGGAGATCACGCAGGCGTGGCAGCCGACGCAGGTGTCGAGGTCGATCACCAGACCCAGGCTGCGGGTCGTGCTGTCAGGCAGGATGGTCATGCGGCCCCTCCGGGCGGGGCGGTGTCACGCGGCAGGTGCAGCACCACCGGCTGTTCCTTTTCGGGGTCCCAGGTGGCGACGAACCAGATGAAGGTGCCCGCCGTCAGCAGGAAGAACAGGGCGATCGCGGCGAGGGTGAGTTTCATGGCGCGGTTCATGCGGTGTCTCCATCGTGCGGCGGGGCGGGATTATTGGGACGCGGCGCTGGGGGCGCTGCCCCCGTCTCCCTTCGGTCGACTCCCCCGGGCGTATTTTCACAGAGAAGAAGCATCAGCTGTCGGTTTTCCAGGCCAGCTGATCCGGCCCCTGCCCGACGGGCGAGCGCAATGGCGGCAGCGCGGGCTGGCTTTCGGCGGGGGCGTCGACCTTGCGGATCGAGACGCGCAGGTCGAACCAGGCCGCCTGCCCGGTGACCGGGTCCGAGTTGGACCACCTCAGGCCGTCGCCCCTGGGCGGCAGAAGTTCGTGGATCAGGTGATTGAGCAGGAAGCCCCTGGTCGCCTCGGGGGCGTCGGGCTTGAGCGCCCAGGCGCCCTTGCGCTTGCCGATGGCATTCCAGGTCCAGATCGTGTTGGGGTTCAGCGCCGCCATTTCCGCCACCGGGACGGTGATGCTGCCGTGCGGCGAGCTGATGCAGGCCCAGTCGCCGTCCTTCAGCCCGTGTTCGCGCATCAGGCGGGTGGGCAGGTACATCGGGTTGTGGCCGTGCAGCTGCCGCAGCCAGGCGTTCTGCGTGCCCCAGCTGTGGTACATTGCCATCGGACGCTGGGTCAGGGCGTGGACAGGGTAGCTGTCGGGGTCGCCCGCGTCGGGCGCGTACCACAGCGGCAGCGGGTCGAGCTTTTCGGCGATGCGGGCGCGCAGATGTTCGGGCGGCTGGCTGTCGCCGTGGCCTTCGGCGGCTAGCTGGAAGCGGCGCAGCGGTTCGGCGTAGAGCTGGAACAGGTAGGGGGCGGCCGCGTCGTAGAGGCCGGTCTGAACCGCCCAGTTCTGGTAGGCGGCGTTCCAGGGTTTGAAATACTGCGCCTCCTCGGGGACGTGGATCGTGCAGAAGCCGCCGTTGGCGATGTAGCTGTCGACCTGCGCCGCGTTCGGCTCGCCCCGTCCGTGGGTCAGGCCGGTATCGCCCAGCCGCCAGCCCGCCAGCGGCCCGATGCCGGGCTTGCGCTGGTGCGTCTGGATGTAGTCGGCGTAATCGGCGTATGTCGGGCTGCCATCGGCCTCGACCATGCCGGGCAAGCCCAGCCGCGCGCCGAGGTCCAACAGCACCGACTGGAAACCGCGCACGTCACGATCCGGCTCCACCACCGGCCAGCGGATCGCGTCGGCGGCGGCGTCCGGTTCGGAGATCGGCCGGTCGAGCAGCGAGATGCAGTCGTGCCGTTCCAGGTAGGTGGTGTCGGGCAGGATCAGGTCGGCATAGGCGACCATTTCCGACGAATAGGCGTCTGAATAGATGATGCGCGGAATGACATAGTCGCCGTTGTCGTCCGTGTCGGTCAGCATCTGCATGACGCCGCGCGTGTTCATCGACGAATTCCACGCCATGTTCGCCATGTAGAGGAACAGCGTGTCGATCCTGTAGGGATCGCCGGCATGGGCGTTGGAGATCACCATGTGCATCAGCCCGTGCACCGACAGCGGGTTGTCCCAGGTAAAGGCCTTGTCGATGCGCAGCGGCTTGCCGTCGTTGTCGATGGCCAGGTCCTGCGGGCCCATCGGGTAGCCCAGGTGCGGGCCGTCCAGCGGCTGGCCCGGGGTCGACTGCGCGTGCGGGCGGGGGTGGAGCTCGGCCGGCTTGGGATAGGGCGGTTTGAACCGCATCCCGCCGGGGGTTTCCACCGCGCCCAGCAGGATCTGCAACACATGCAGCGCGCGGCAGGTCTGGAACCCGTTGGCATGGGCCGAGATGCCGCGCATGGCGTGGATCGCCACCGGGCGGCCGGTCATGGTCTGATGCCTCTCGCCACGGAAATCGGTCCAGGGGCGGTCCAGCACCACCGGGTCGTCAAAGGCAGCGCGCGCCAGTTCGCCTGCCAGCGCGCGGATGCGCTCGGCGCTGACGCCGCAGCGCCCGGCCACCGCCTCGGGGGCGTAGTCGGGCGCGAGGTAGCGTTCGGCGAGGCGGTGCATCACGCTGGAATGGGTGATCCCGGCGCGGCGGATGTGGCCTGTGAGGTCGGGTTTGATCCCCGGCGCGTCCCAGGCGGCCAGCTGGCCAGTGGTGCGGTCGATGACCTGCGGCTTGCCGTCGTCGTCGCGCAGGAACAACCCGTAGTCGGGCGATTTCGGGTCGCCGTTCAGCAGGACCGGCGCGTTGGTGTAGCGCGCGAGGTAGTCGACGTCGATGCGCCCTGCCTTCAGCAGACAATGCACCAGGCTGAGGATCAGCAGCCCATCCGTGCCCGGCGTGATGCCGATCCAGTCATCCGCCACCGCGTTGTAGCCCGACCGGATCGGGTTCACCCCGATCACCTTGGCGCCACGCGCCTTCAGCTTGCCCAGCCCCATCTTGATCGGGTTGCTGTCGTGATCCTCGGCCACGCCGAACAACAGGAACAGCTTGGCATGGTCCCAGTCGGGCGTGCCGAACTCCCAGAAGGCCCCACCCATCGTGTAGATGCCGCCCGCCGCCATGTTGACCGAGCAGAATCCGCCATGCGCAGCGAAATTCGGCGTGCCGTACTGCTGTGCCCACCAGCCGGTAAAGCTTTGCGACTGGTCGCGCCCGGTGAAGAAGGCCAGCTTTTCCGGCGCCGTCTCGCGCAGCGGTTTCAGCCAGGACACCGCCGTTTCCAGCGCCTCGTCCCAGCTGATCTCCTCAAATTCGCCCGATCCGCGCGGGCCGACCCGGCGCAGCGGCGCGCGCAGGCGCGAGGGGGCGTTGTGCTGCATGATGCCGGCGCTGCCCTTGGCGCAAAGCACGCCCTTGTTCACGGGATGGTCGCGGTTGCCCTCGATGTAGGCGACACGTTTCTTTCCATCGGGGCCGGCTTTCATGTGGACGTTGATGCCGCAGCGGCAGGCGCACATGTAACAGGTGGTCTTGCGGACCTCGTCCGAGACCCGTGGCGACGTGTCGACTTGCGGTTGCGTCACTCCCATCCTGTCAGTCCTCCCGCGCAGCCTGTTTTCGCGCCGCGTCGTGTTTTTGTGCAACTTTTGTAGATCAATATCGCTCGAAGGCAATGCGCACGGCCCGGTGTCCCGAAGGATGGTTGTCACGCCAAAGAGCGGTCCTGCGCAATGCCGTTCCTGTCACGGGACCAGATGACCACATTTGTCCGCTTCGGGACAAGGAAAACGGAACACCGCCGCCCCGCTCATGCCGCAGCCACGACGCGCAGCGCGGCCTCGGCGATGACGCGCTCTTCCTCGGCCGGGATGACCCACAGCGTGACGGACGACCCCTCGGCCTGGAGGCGCGGCGCGTTGCGGGCGTTCTTCGCCGGATCCAGCCGCGCACCCAGCCAGCCGAAGCCGTCGCAGATGGCCGCGCGGATCGCCGGGGCGTTCTCGCCGATGCCGCCGGTAAAGACGATGGCGTCGACCCCCTCCATCGCCGCGATCAGGCTGCCGCCGTGGCGGCGCGCCCAGTAGGTGAAATGCGCGATGGCAAAGGCGCTGGCCGGGTCGGGGCTGGCCTCCAGCGCGCGCATGTCCGAGATGCCGCCGGACAGGCCGGCCAGGCCGGACTCGTGGTTCAGCAGGTGCGCGGCACCGTCGATCCCCAACTCGCCCGCCAGCCGCAGCACCACCATCGGGTCGATCGTGCCCGAACGCGTGCCCATGGTCAGCCCGTCGGTGGGCGAATAGCCCATCGTCGTGGCCACGCTCTGCCCGCCACGGATCGCGCAGGCCGAAGCGCCGTTGCCCAGGTGAAAGGCCAGCACCCGGTCCGGCAAGTCCCCGGCAAGGGTGGCCAGCCGCTCGACCAGCCCGGTAAAGCTGAGCCCGTGAAAGCCGTACCGCCGTATCCCCGCCCCGGCACAGGCGTCAGGCAGGGCGTAGCGCGTGGCGACCTCGGGGTTGGTGGCGTGAAAGGCGGTGTCGAAACAGGCAACTTGCGGCAAGTCCGGCGCCAGCGCGGTCAGCGCGTCGATGGCGGCCAATTGGTGCGGGTTGTGCAGCGGGGCCAGCGGGACACAGGCGGCGATGGCGTCGCGCACCTCGGGCGTGACCCGCTGCGGCGCGATCAGGTCAGCGCCGCCGTGCACCACGCGGTGCGCCACGGCGCGCAGGTCCGAAGCCTTGACGCCGCGCGCCTCCAGCGCCCGCAACACCGCGTCCAGCGCCGCGCGATGATCGGGCAAGGCGGCGGTTTCGCGCGCCTCGCCCATCTTCAGGACGGCCTGCGCCCCGATGCCCGAGACGCTGCCGCGCAGCACCTCGCGCAGATCGGCATCGTAGAGCGCCAGCTTGATCGACGAGGACCCGACATTGAGGACCAGGACCTCGCCCGTGGCTTCTGCCATGCGTTACTCCGCCGCCTGGGCGACGGTCTGCGGCCGCATGTCCGCCGCGTCGATGCCCGCCACGGCGACCGGCTTTTTCATCGCGTCGCGGCGGAAGGGTTCGCCCAGTTCCTGGTTGATCATCGCTTCGATCAGCGTGGTGATGCCGTTTTCCATCTGGTCCTTGACCGCCTGCGCCAGCGCTGCGGTCAACTCGTCCATGCTGCGCGCCACGACCCCTTTCAGCCCGCAGGCCTTGGCGATCCCGGCGTAGGAGACTTCCTCGCTCAGTTCCGTGCCGACAAAGTTGTCGTCGAACCACAGGGTCGAGTTGCGCTTTTCCGCACCCCATTGGTAGTTGCGGAACACGACCTGCGTCACCGCCGGCCATTCGCCCCGGCCGATGGCGGTCAGCTCGTTGACCGCAATGCCGAAGGCGCCGTCCCCGGCAAAGCCGACCACAGGCACCTCCGGGCAGCCGATCTTGGCGCCGACGACGGCGGGCAGGCCATAGCCGCAGGGGCCAAAGAGGCCGGGGGCCAGGTATTTGCGGGGGGCGTCGAAGGTGGGATAGGCATTGCCGATGGCACAGTTGTTGCCGATGTCCGAAGAGATGATCGCCTCGCGCGGCAGCGCGCTCTGGATCGCGCGCCAGGCCATGCGCGGGCTCATCCAGTCGGGCTTGGCGGCGCGGGCGCGCTGGTTCCAGGTGGTGCCAGGATCGTCGTCCTCGTGGTCCATGCTGGACAGCTGCTGCGCCCAGCGCGAGCGGGTCTCGGCGATGCGCGCCCTGCGTTCGGCGCGGCCTTCGTCCCCCGCGCTGTCGGACAGCTGCGCGAGGATGCCCTGCGCCACCTTGGCCGCGTCACCGACGATGCCGACGCTGACCTTCTTGGTCAGGCCGATGCGGTCGGGGTTGAGATCGACCTGGATCACCTTGGCGTCCTTGGGCCAGTACTCCATGCCGTAGCCCGGCAGGGTCGAGAACGGGTTTAGCCGGGTGCCGAGCGCCAGCACCACATCGGCCTCCTTGATCAGGTCCATCGCCGCCTTGGACCCGTTGTAGCCCAGCGGGCCGGCGAACAGCGGGTGGCCGCCCGGAAAGGCATCGTTGTGCTGGTAGCCGACGCAGACCGGCGCATCCAGCCGCTCGGCCAGCGCCTGGCTGGCGGCGATGCCGCCGGCCGACAGCACCACACCGGCGCCGTTCAGGATCACCGGGTTCTTCGCCTCGCTCAGGAGCTTTGCCGCCTGCGCGACCGAATGCTCGCCGCCCGGCGAATGCTCGAACTCGATCGGCTCGGGGATCTCGATGTCGATCACCTGGGTCCAGTAGTCGCGCGGCACGTTGATCTGCGCCGGGGCGCTTGCGCGCTTCGCCTTGGCGATGACACGGGTCAGCACCTCGGCCATGCGCGACGGGTCACGCACCTCTTCCTGGTAGGCGACCATGTCCTCGAACAGTTTCATCTGCTCGACTTCCTGGAACCCGCCCATGCCGATGGTCTTGTTCGCCGCCTGCGGCGTGACCAGCAACAGCGGCGTGTGATTCCAGTACGCAGTCTTCACCGCGGTGACGAAATTGGTGATGCCGGGGCCGTTCTGCGCCACCATCATGCTCATCTTGCCGGTCGCGCGGGTGTAGCCATCGGCCATCATGCCGGCGCTGCCCTCGTGCGCGCAGTCCCAGAAGGTGATCCCCGCCTTGGGGAACAGGTCCGAGATCGGCATCATCGCCGACCCGATGATCCCGAAGGCGTGCTGGATCCCGTGGCGCTGAAGCACTTTCACAAAGGCTTCTTCGGTGGTCATCTTCATCGGCGTCTCTCCCAAAGGCAAAGGCGCCGGCACAGGGGAGGCCGGCGGTCAGCGGGCAATCTACCGGCGGGGCGAAGCGGCAGATAGGGCCAGTTCGACCGGCGCTTTAGCGCCAGTATGGCGGACCTGGCGCCCGCGCCCGTGCCGTTTGCCCGCGTTGCCCCCGCGTGCCGACCGGCCCCGGTGCGGCGGTCGCGCTGCCTGACCCCGCCCGGCGCGCGGCCGTCAGGTCACCTTGACTGATCGGGCGCGGCGTTCAGGATGAAATAGGCGCAGATGTATTCGCGCGGCACGGCGCTGTCCTTGCGGAGGCCGACGACGTAGAGCGATGGTGCCCGCACGCGCTCGGCGCTTTCACAGTGCATCGGGCTATGCAGGCTCTTGCAGACTCGTCTGGCCTGTGCCTCGTAATACCGTCCGTGCGGCCATTTCTTCCAGACCGGCTCGGCGAATTCGATGGTCAGCATGGCCCCGTCTGTCGATGAGGGCGTGGAATACCGGGCGTCGGACTTGGAATCGACATGCGCCTCCAGCTCGAACGAGACCTTGCGGTTGCCGAAGGTCGCCTCGAGAATTTCCCACTGGCCTTTCATCGAGTATTTCTCGTTCCTCTCGAACACCAGGCTCTCGCAAAAGGAGACGTCCTTCCGGGCCGGAAAGACAACCATCACCTCGCCAAAAGGCTCTCGAATGTCGCCCCGCAACCACTGCGAGAGATGTTGACCCTCCATCACCCGCGTGTTCGGTTCCGGTTTGCCGAGGAAATCGGCATGGGCCGGGGACAGCAGGATCAGGCCAAGCCCGACCGCCACCATGCGGCGCATCGACATGAACATGAAAAAGCTCCAGATATCCTGTTTCGTGCCACAAAGGCTCATCCAATTCGCGGCGCGAGGGTATCATTCAAGATTTGCCCAAACAAGATTCGGTCCCGGCCGGCAATCAGCGCGGACATCGGGGCCTGACGTCGGGCCGAGACCCCGGTCCGCCACTGTCCGTGACGATTGACCCGCCACCTGACAAGCCCCGGGGCCGGCGCTCCGGGGCCAAGCGCCTACCAGGCCGCCCAGACCCCGATCGCCCCGACCAGCATCAGGCTTGCTGCCCAGAACACATCCAGGTTGAACCAGCTACGGGTAAGGAACTTCAGCCCTAGCCAGGCATGGACGCCCCAGGCGATGGCCCCGCCGGTCAGCGCCATGGCGGTGGTGTGCACCAGCGCCACCGCCAGCGCGGTGCCCGCGTTGGCCGCCATCAGCGCGCCCGCCGCCGCGTGCCCGGCCTCCACGTCCTCGCCACACAGGCCCAGGTAGATCGGCACCAGCATCAGCCCCGCGCCATGCGCCATCGCCGCAAGAAAGGACCACAGCGCCAGCCGCGCCGGGTGTACCCGGGCCAGGAACCTTGGATGCCGCCGGTTGAACAGCAGCCAGACGCCCACACCCATCACGAGGAGACCCGCACCGAAGCGGATCTCGCGCTCCCACGTGACCAGCGCCGTCATGGCCGAAAACGGCAGCAGGATCGCCGTCATGGCCAGGAGATGCCCCAGCGCGAGCAGGCCCAGCGCCCGCCACAGCGCGCGCCGCTTCCGCTCCATCAGCGCCGCAGAGACGGCCAGCGGCCAGCCCATCCCCGGGTTCACCCCGTGATAGACCCCGGCCAGCAGCACCGCGCCCCACAGCGCCGATGCCGTCTCGCCGCTCACGCGCGCACCGTCCTACGGGTCAACTGTACCTGCTCGTTTCTTCTCTGGAAAAATACCCACCGCGACGGCGGCCACAAAGGACCGCCGCCGGGACAAGGGCCTCAGACGTTGGGATAGCAGAAACTGTCGGTCGAGCAGTCGCCGCCTTCCAGCCGGATCTGGTGGCTGCGGTAGCCCTTGGGGAAGTCGACGCAGAAACCGTCGTCCAGCGTCAACCCACCGTTCTCGCCCGCGTGCGCCATGACCATGGCAGCACCCCGATCGCCGGGATAGAACTGGTCGTCCCAGGTCGAATACAGCGAGTTGGTCCAGTAGACCCGCTTGCCGTCGCGGCTGATCTCGACCATCTGCGGACCGTAGCCAAATGGCTTGCCCGAGGGATGCGGGGTCTTGCGGACGATGCCGCCGATCTCGACCTTGCCGGCAAGTTTCGGGTTCATCGGGTCGGACACATCGTATTGATGCATCTCGCCGGTGCCCCAGCAGGCAACGTAGAGGAAACGGTCATCCAGGCTGAGGTCGATGTCCGTCACCAGCGGCGGCACCGCGCCGAAGCCCTTCAGCAGGTCGGGCAGGTCCGCGGCGTCGGCCGGCTGCGGGTCGATGGTGATGGTCTTCTTGGCCTCGAAGGTGCCGTCGTCCTTTTGCCACCAGGTGAAGATCGCGCCTTGCAGGTTGGTGGTGTCCACCACCACGCCACAGAAACCGTGCTTTTTCGCCGGGTCGTGCGCCGGGCGGATCTCCAGCGCCATCTGGTGGTTGGCGCCCAGGTCGATGGTTTGCACGTTCTTGCGCTGACGCAGGTTCCAGAAGTGGATCGAATGGCCGTACTTGTTGGACAGCAGGTCCTCGGCGACGATGCCGTTCTCGAACTGCGGCGGCAGCGCCCATTCCGACGACACCATGTAGTCGCGCGGCAGGTTCCACCAGAAATCGTAGTGCTTGTCCTGCTTGCCACGGTCCATCTCGTAGCGGCCGAGGATCTCGAAGGTCTCGCAGTCCAGGATGAAGATGCCCGGAGGGCCGTCGGTCCCGTCCTTGCCGCCGCCGCCCAGGGTGCTGACGTAGATGCCCTCGGGGCCGCAATGGATGGTGTGGGGGCGCGAATAGCCGGTCTTGGCAAAGACCTCTTCCGGCTCGATGATCTTGTGGATCTTGGCCTTCAGCGGTTCCTTGACGTCGATGATGTAGATCCGCGACGACCGGATGCCGGGGATGATCAGGTAGCGCCGTTCCAGAAAGGCGTGCCCGCTCAGCGGCGACAACGACGAAGAACAGGCGTTCCAGCCGAAGTGGTGAAACTCGTCGCCCGTGTTGGGCATGATCACCTGGTGGACGATCTGGCCGTAGGTCTTCGACCCGGGCTTGACGTCCACCACCGCCAGCCCGTCCGGCTGCGAGAAGTCGGGGCTGAGCATCAGGGTGAAGGCCAGGTTTTCCGGGGGCGCCTGCATGGCCATGCGGGCCGTCGGATGAAACGTCGGGTCGGGTCGGAATGTCTCATTCATCGCTTTTCCTCCTCCAAATTGTGCAGACAGCCCCAAAGGGCTGAAAAACCTTGCGATTGGCGACGCGGATTGCGGGCAGTAGGCCCCACTTGCCGGCACAGGTCAACGATTCACTGCGACGCTGCGTCGCAGCACGGCGCGCCCTTGTCAGGCCAGCCGGCGGGTTGCGACGTGCTGTTTGCGGGCGACCGCCTCGTGCAGCAGGTCGGCCGTCGCGGAACCCCAGGCATCCCAGTTCAGACGCGCCTCGAACTCGCGCCGCGCCGACAGGCTGAGGCGGCTGTAAGCCGCCGGATCAGCCAGGTAGCCCTGAATCTGCGCGGCGAAATCCTCGGCATCCGCGCCCGGCGGCAAGGCGTGCCCGGTCAGCCCGTCGCGCACCGGCACGCCGCCAACCCGCAGGCAGAGCGCCGGCAGCCCGTAGGCCGCCGCCTCGCAGAAGGCAAAGCCGTAGGATTCAAACGACGGCATCACCATGAAGTGCGCGGCCTTCAGCGCCGCCTCGAAGATGGCCAGTTCCCCGGGCACCGCCTTGTTCAGCTGGCGGTGCACGGTGACATGGGCGTTGCGGTGATTGTCGGGCGGCAGGCAGCCGATCACCGTCAGCCGGGCATCGACGCCGCGGGCGCGTAGGACCTGCATCGTGTAAAAGGCCACCGGCCCGCCCTTGGCGTGCCAGTTGCGCCCGACGACCAGCAGGTCGATCGGCCCTCCGGGCGTCAGCGTCCGTGGCCCGGCCGATGGCGGCGTGCGGATGTTGGCGCCCCAGGGCACCATGTGGCTGCGCGCCGGATCGAGGCCATAGCGTTCCTCGGCGGCGTCCTGCAACCAGCTTGACGGCCACAGCAGCAGGTCCATCCGGCGCAGGGTGGCGCGTTCGCGGCGTTCCACCCAGTCGTCCAGCAGATGGCCCAGCGCAAAGTGCCGCCCATGCGCCTGCCCGACCTCGGACAGCCGGTAGACGGTCTGCGTCGCGTCCGAGGTATAGGCGGTGACCATCCCCTCCGGCGCCCGCAGCCCGGCCATGGCATGCAACGCATAGGCGCCAAACAACACGTCAAAGCCGCCTTCGGCGAGATGCCGGTGCACCGCCGAGGCGATCACCCGGCGCAGCGCGAAATGCGCCCGCCAGCGCGCCCGCAGCGCCACCGACTCGGGCATCGCCCGGATCAGCCGCCGCACCGGCTCGGCCAGGCCCCAGCGTCGGGGCAGGACTGTCACCTCGCCCGCGTGTTCCTGCAAGGCGTCATGAATCCGCGCGTTGCCGCCGGAATAGAGGCTCCGGTCCAGCGGGGACAGGTCGCACAGATAGGCGATGCGCAGCGGTTTCGGTTTCATCTGTCCGCACTGTTTCCCTTGCGGCAGCCTTATTGCAATCGAAACCCGGCGAGATTGCGGCAGACCCGTCCGCAACCGGATCGACTCCGTGGTCATTGTGGACAAACCGGGGGGATTTCACCCTTTTGCTGCATTGCAGCCGCGACTTTGCCGCATCGCGCTGCTATCCCTGCGCCACCCGGGGCCCGCAAGGCGCCCGCAGACCCGAGCGACGATGCCGAACCAGATCGCCTTTCTCGCGCTGGCGATAAGCCCGATTTTCGTGGCCGTGATGATGTCACGGCTGCGAACGGACACGTCCGTGATCTGGTCGCTTATGCTGTGCTACCTCTTCCTGCCCGAGCGGCCGGCGGTCTTTGACCTGCCGATGCTGCCGCCGCTGGACAAGCACAACATTCCCGCGCTGGCCGCCTTCATGATCTCGCTGCGCCGCTACGGCACCGAGGGCAACCTGCTGCCGCAGTCGCTCCTGCTGCGCGTTCTGCTGCTGGTCTTCGTCTTCTCCCCCGTCCTGACGGTGATGACCAACGGCGAACCGGTCTGGTTCGGCCTGGTCGGCCTGCCGGCGCTGGGCCTGAAGGACGCCGCCGCGCTGACGCTGGAGCAATTCCTGCTGGTCCTGCCCTTCCTGCTGGCTCACCAGCACCTGTCGCACGAAGGCTCGCAGCGCGAACTGCTGCGCGCGCTGATGATCGGCGGGCTGATCTACGCGCCGCTGATGTTGATCGAAATCCGCCTGTCGCCGCAGCTGAACAACTGGGTCTACGGCTATTTCCAGCACTATTTCGCGCAGACGATCCGTTTTGGCGGCTACCGGCCCATCGTGTTCCTGTACCATGGCATCTGGGTCGCCTTCTTCCTGATGATGTCCGTGGTTGCGGCCTACGCGCTGTGGCGCTGGCGCGGCGGCGGACGGCGGGCCTGGGTCCTGGCCGCGGCACTGATCCTGACCGTGGTCCTTGTGCTGGCGAAATCGCTGGGCGCGCTGATCTTCATGGCGCTGCTCGTGCCGCTGGTGGTGCTGCTGCCGATCCGCGCGCAGGTCCGGGTCGCGCTGCTGATCGGTGCGCTGGCCATCGGCTACCCGCTGCTCAAGGGCGCGCACCTGGTGCCGCAGGAACAGATGCTGGCGCAGGCCGAACGGATCGACCCGGACCGCGCCGGCTCGCTCCGGTTCCGCTTCATGAACGAGGACACACTGCTGGACCGCGCCTACATCAAGCCGGTGTTCGGCTGGGGCAGCTGGGGGCGCAACCACATCCTGGACCCGGTCAACGGCACCATCCTGACGGTGACGGACGGCTACTGGATCATCGTCATCGGCACCTATGGCTGGGTCGGCTTCCTGGCCATGTTCGGGCTGCTGCTGTCCCCCCTCGTGCTGATCGCCGGCGCGATGCGGCAGGCCGGCACGGACAAGGTTTCGCCGCTGGTCGGTCCGCTCTGCCTGCTGCTGGCGATCAACGTGCTGGACCTTTTGCCCAATGCGACGCTGACTCCGCTGACCTGGCTCGTCGCCGGGGCGCTGACGGGCTATGCCGAACTGCTGCGCCGCCGCAACAGGCAGGCCGGGTCCCGCTCTGCAACGCACCTGCGCTGGCGCCCGGTCATCTAGGAAGGACCGCCATGAGGACCAGACCCCGCGTCTTGCTGGTGGCGGACGAATGCAACCCGGAATGGCCGTCGCTGCCCATCGTCGGGTACAAGTACGCGCTGGAGATCGGCAAGCTGGCGGATGTCACGGTCGCCACCCATGTCCGCAACCGCGAGAACATCGAAAAGGCCGGGCCCACGGTACCCTTTGACTACATCGACACCGAATGGGTCGCCGCGCCGATGTACCGGCTGGCCCGGATGATCCGCGGCGGCGACGAGGTGGGCTGGTCCACTTCGATGATGTTCAACTACCTGCCCTACCTCGCCTTCGAACGCGGCGTCTGGACCCGCTTCCGCGACCGGCTGCGCGGCGGCGATTTCGACATCGTCCATCGCATCACGCCGATGTCGCCCACGCTGCCCTCGTGGCTGGCGCACAAGGTGCCGCAGCCCTTCGTCATCGGCCCGCTGAACGGCAACCTCGACTGGCCCGCCGCCTTTGCCGCCGAACAGGCGCGCGAAAAGGAAGGCCTGCGCCGACTGCGCGCCTTCTACAAGTATCTGCCCTATGCCCGCAGCACCTACGATGACGCGGCGGCCGTGCTCTGCGCGTTTTCCCACACCCGGGCAGACCTGCCCCGGGTCGAGGACGCGCGTATCGTGTCCTTTCCCGAGATCGGTTTTGACCCGGCGATCTTCCATGCCGAGGGCGCGGCCCCCGCGGGTCAGCGTGGGCCGGATGGCAAGCGGCATTTTCTCTACGCAGGCCGCCTTGTCCCCTACAAGCTGCCGGAGCTGCCGCTGCGCGCCTTCGCCGCCTCCGAGACCCTGCGCCGCCACCACCTGCACGTGGTGGGCGACGGCCCCGAACGCGCCCGCATGGAGACGGTGATCGCCCAGCACGACCTGTCCGGCTGCGTCACAATGCATGGCCGCAAGTCGCAGGCCGATGTGGCCGACATGATGCGCGCCTGCGACGCCTTCGTCTTTCCCTCGATCCGCGAGCTGGGGGCCGGCGTGGTGATCGAGGCCATGGCCTGCGGCATGCTGATGCTGGTGGCCGACTACGGCGCGCCGGGCGACCTGGCCGCCGAGGGGCGCGGCGCGTGTATCCCGCTGGCCCCCTTCGACACCATGGTGGACGGCTTTCGCCGGCAGATGGAGACCTGCGCCGAACATCCCGCCGACATGGCCGCACCCGCGACCCGCGCCAAGACCTACGCCGACGACAATTACCCCTGGTCTCGCAAGGGCGAAAAGACGCTGGCGGTCTACGAGGCGCTGCTGGCGGGCCGGACGCTGGACGGGCTGGGCTATTGACCGGCTTCACGACATCCCGGCTGACTGTCCGGCCCTGGGAACAGATGCTGGACGATCCCGCCCTGCGCCCCTCGCTGGAAACCCGCCTCGCCCGGATGCTGACTCCCCTCGTCCTTGCGCACCTGCCATCAGACTTCCCGCCCGGTCACGGCCCGAACGCCATGGGCGACTGGATCGCGACACGCCGCGCCCGTGCGCAGGTCTTCGTGGTCGAGCGCGATGCCGACCTGATCGGCCTGCTGTTCCTGTTCCGCCCCGATCCCGCCTCGACGGACCTGCACCTGGGCTATCTGTTCGCCGAAGAGGCCTGGGGCCAGGGCTATGCCACCGAACTTCTGTCCGGCCTGCTTGCCCAGTTGCGCCCGCAGGCGCCGCTCACCCTGCGCGCCAGCGTCACCACGGGAAACCCCGCCTCGGCCCGCGTACTGCGCAAGTCCGGGTTCCGCTCCGACAAAGACCAGCCCGACAAGGGCCTGCTCCGCTTCCACCTGTCCCTGTGATCCGATTGACGCGTCCGCCGGGACAGGCACGGGTCTGTTTGCTGGTGACTCCCGAAGCGGGACCTGCCGTCAGGCGCACGACTCACCCGCCCGAAATCACCCGCGCCGGAACCCCCGCCACCGTCGCCCCGGCGGGCACGTCGCGCGTCACCACCGCGTTGGCACCAATCACCGCGTGATCGCCCACCGTCAGCGGCCCGATCAGCTTGGCCCCCGCGCCAACGTCCACATGCCCCCCCAGCATCACCGGCCCGGCCAGCGTCACCTGATGGAACAACATGCAGTTCACGCCGATCCTGGCATCGGGGTGAACGATGATCCCCGTCGGATGGGTCAGCCGCAGCCCGCCGCCGATCTCCGTTGTCAGGTGCAGTTCGCTCTGGCACATCAGCGACCAGAACCGGTGATTGAGCACCCAGTAGCGCGCCACGAACCGCCCCACCGGCCCGCGCCCGCGCCACGCCTGGTAGCGCCGCACCGCGCGGATCATCTTCTTGCCCGGCTCCCAGAACCGCTCGATCCGCTCGCGCGACCAGTCCGGAACGCTGGCCGAAATCTCCGTGTCCACCATTCCGCGTCCATTGTCTGCAAACTGCCATATTCCTGCCCCGAAATGCGGTATCCTAAGGAAATTGGCAACACTCTGAGATCAGACTATCCCAAAACCAGACCGCCCGGAAACCGGACGGCCCAAGACCCCGGAGAACCCGGAAGGACACAGATGACGGCCCCGCCCGCCGGACGAGGACATCGCAAGCCATGACCGCGCCGCCGCACAGTCCGCTCCCGTACCGGGGCGACATCGACGGGCTGCGCGCCATCGCCGTCCTGGCGGTGGTGCTTTATCATTTCGGCCTGCCGCTGTCGGGCGGCTTTGCCGGGGTCGATGTCTTCTTTGTCATTTCCGGCTTCCTGATCGGCGGCATCCTCTGGCGCGAATACGATGCGACCGGGCGCGTCAGCTTGGCCAACTTCTACCTGCGCCGGTTCCGCCGCCTCGCCCCGGCCTTCTTCACCATGCTGCTGGTGACCACCGCCGCCGCCTGGATGATCCTGCTGCCGTTCGAATTCCGCGAATACGGTAAGGGTGTCATCGCCGCCACGGTCTACCTGTCCAACGTGCTGTTCTTCCGCCAGGCCGGCTATTTCGACACCGTGTCCGAGGACAAGCCGCTGCTGCACACCTGGTCACTGGCGGTGGAGGAGCAGTTCTACATCGTCGTGCCGGTGCTGATGGTCCTGCTGGCGCGCTGGCGCTGGGGGCTGGTCGGCGCGCTGGGCGCGGGCTGGGCGCTGTCGCTGGCCGCCTGCATCCTGGTGACGCCGCATTCGCCCACCGCCACCTTCTACCTGTTCCCCTTCCGCGCGTGGGAACTGCTGTCCGGCGTTCTGCTGGCGATCTGGGGGCATGAGACGGGGACCAGGTGGCGCGGCCACCCGGCGCTGTCCTCGGTCGGGCTGGTGATGGTCGGTGCCTCGCTGCTGTTCATCCCGGCGGGGCCGACGTTTCCCGGGGTGCTCGCGATCCCGCCGGTGCTGGGCACGCTGCTGTTGCTGTCGTCAGGCACGGGGGCCAACGCGGTCAACCGGCTGCTGACGCTGCCCGCGATGCGCTTTTTCGGGCTGATCTCCTATTCGCTCTACCTCTGGCACTGGCCGGTCTACACGCTGGCCACCTACCTGCGCGGCGCGCTGGACCCGTTGGAAACCCCGCTGTGGATGGCGCTGTCCGTCCTGCTGGCCTGGCTGTCGTGGCGCTTTGTCGAACAGCCGGTGCGCCATGCGCGCAGCCTGCGGCCCGCCATGGTGCTGGGCGGCATGGTGCTGGCCTCCGGCGCGGCGCTGGCGGTTGGCGGCTGGCTCTACGTCAAGGACGGGCTGCCCGGCCGCTTTGGACCCGAGGCGCGGGTCCACATCGCCGCATCGGGCGACTTCCTGCAGGATTTCAGCCGCTGCCACATCGCGCAAAGCCTGCCGCTGGACGGGCTGGAGGTCTGCCCGATCGGACCGGACGGCCCGCCGCGCGTGCTGGTCTGGGGCGACAGCCACGTCCGCGCCATGAAGGAGGGGCTGGACCTCGCCGCGCAGGAGGCCGGGGTGCCTGGCATCATTCTGTGGCGCGCGGGTTGCCCGCCGCTGTTCGACCTCCGCAAGGTGGAAAACGCTGCCACCCCCGCGCAGGATGCCGCCTGTACCCAGGCCAACCTGCAAATCCGCCAGGCGCTGCCCCGGCTGGACAGCGTCGAATCCGTGCTGCTGATCGGCCGGTGGAGCTATTATGCCACCGGCATGGGGGTCGGGCTGAACGCCCATGACCGCATCGCCCTGCATCCGACGACCGGGCCGGTGAACGCCCAGCAGCAACAGGCGCAATTGCTGACAGCCGCCGCGCGCGCCACGGTGGCCGAGCTGCACCAGTGGGTCGACCGGGTGATCGTGCTGCGCCAGCCGCCCGAGATCCCGCTCTATGACAGCCGCCGCGCCGCGCGCGAGGCGGCGCATGTCGGCATGCCCCTGGCCGCTGTTCCAGTGACAGAGAGCGCGGTGCCTGCCGACGCCATCGTGCTGCGCGCCGCGCTGTCGGACGCACCCTGGGTGCCGCTGGCCGAGGAGGGGCAGATCACCTTCCTGGATACCTGGCCGTTCCTCTGCGCCGAGGGCACTTGTTCCGTCGTGCATGACGGCGTGGGCCAGTATTTCGACAACAACCACCTGACCAATGCCGCCGCCCTGCGCATCCGCGATGTGCTGCGCCCGGTGTTCGCCCCGTTGCCGAATGAGACGGCGCACAGCGGGGCCTCTGACCGATGACCTCCCTTTTCGAGACCACGTGGGATGCCGTCGTCATCGGCGCCGGCATGGGCGGCGGCACGCTGGGCCGCGCGCTGGCCGAGGCGGGCATGCAGGTGCTGTTCGTCGAGAAGGGGCCGGAGGGCCTGCGCAGCGAACGCAACGGGCTGTCCGAGATATTCGTCCCCGAGGCGCGCGCGGTGCGCGGTCTCTGGCCCGATCCGCTGCACGTCACGCTGGACGGGGTCGAAAGCAGCTTTTTCCCGCCGCTGGGCACCGGGCCGGGGGGCAGTTCGGTGTTCTACGCCGCGACGCTGGAGCGCCCGGCGCGGCACGACCTGGACGACCTGCCCGGACAGCCGCACCCCACCGGCGGCTGGCCGGTGAGCTATGACGCAATGCGCCCCTGGTACGATGCCGCCGCGCACCTGTTCAAAGTCAGCGGCACGCCCGACCCGCTGTCACCCGAACCGCCGATGCCGCTGCGCGAACCGCCGCCGCTGAAACCGGCCGAGGCCGCGCTGACCGACAGCCTGCGCGCCGCCGGGCTGCATCCCTACCGCAGCCACACCGGCATCGCCCATGTCGAAGGCTGCGAGAATTGCCTGGGCCGCAAGTGCCCGAAGGTGTGCAAGATGGACGGCCGGTCCGCCGGGGTGGAGCCGGCGCTGGCCACCGGCAATGCCCATCTTCTGACCGGGGCCGAGGTCACGCGGCTGGTGACCGACGGCCGCCAGATCACCCATGCCGAGGTGCGCATCGGCGGTGAGACCCGGCAGCTCCGGGCGCGCCGCTATGTCCTCGCTGCCGGGGCGCTGCATTCGCCGCGCCTGCTGCTGGCCTCCGCTTGCGAGGAATCTCCGAACGGTCTTGCCAATGGCTCGGGCCTCGTCGGGTGCAACCTGATGCTGCACGTGGACGAACGGTTTGCCCTCTGGCCGAAACGTGGCACGCCGGACACCGGGGCGACCAAGGCCATCGCCTTTCGCGATTTCTACCACCGCGAGGACATGCGCCTGGGGTCGGTCCAGGCCATGGGCATCCGGGCGAACTATGGCGAGATGGTGCATTTTTTGAAACGGATGCTGGCGCTGCGCGGGCTGTCACGATTCGACCTGCTGACGCGGCCCGCCGCCGCCGTGGCGCATGGGCTGCTGGGCCACGCCCATATCTTCGTCGGGCTGATGGAGGACTTCCCCTATGCCCACAACCGCGTGCTGCACGACCCGGCGCAGCCGCACCGGCTGGCCGTCACCTACACCCTGTCGGACGAATTGCGCAGTCGGCGCAAGGCGTTCCGCAAGGTGCTGCGCCGCGCCCTGCGCGGGCACCGCCACCTGTTCCTGTCGATGACGCCAGAGCTGAACTGGGGCCATCCCTGCGGCACGCTGCGCTTTGGGCATGACCCTACGACCTCGGTCACACGCGCGGACGGGCGGGCGCACGAGGTCGATAACCTCTGGGTGGCCGATGCGTCCTTCATGCCGACCTCGATGGGGGTGAACCCCAGCCTGACCATCGCCGCCCACGCGCTGCGGGTGGCGCACCTGATGCTGGAGGACCGTGGATGACCTTGATCACGCCGCAGGACGGTTTCGTCATCGTGACCGGGGCCGGATCGGGTCTGGGCCGGGCGCTGGCGGTGCAGCTGTGCCAACAGGGCTTTACCGTGGCCGGCACCGGCCGCCGCGCCCAGGCGCTGGCGGAAACGGCGGACCTGTGCGGCGCAGGGTTTGATCCGATCCAGATGGATGTGGCGGATTTCGACGCGGTGGCGCGGGGCTTTGCCGCGCTTATCGAACGCCACGGACCGCTGGCGCTGCTCATCAACAACGCCGCCGTCTACCCAAGGCGCGACCTGCTGGCCGAGACGCCGGAGAGCTTCTGGCAGGGCATGGCGATCAACCTGGGCGGGGTCTACGCCTGCTCATGGCACGCGCTTCAGAACATGGCGCCGCGCGGCGAGGGGCGCATCCTGAACGTGGCCAGCTACGCCGACATTGCCCCGCTGCCCGCCTCGGCCGCATATTCGGTGTCCAAGGGCGCGGCGCGGGTGCTGACGCGGGCCATGGCGGCCGACCTGTTCGACCGTTTTCCCGGCATCGTCATCGGCGACTGGCTGCCCGGCGCATTGGCCACGCAGATGGGTATTCCCGAAGGGCTGAAGCCCGAGGATGCCGCCCGCTGGGGCGTCAAACTGGCGCTGATGCGCGACCCGGCGCTGAACGGCACCGTATTCGAGCGCGACATGGAACTGCTGCCGCCGCGCGGGCTGAAGCGCAAGCTGAAGGATGCGCTGATGCTGCGCCGCCCGCGGCCCCGGCGACTGTGACCGTCAGTTGCGCCTTTCGCTGAACCGCAGCAGCAGGGCGCGGATCGTCAGCTCGGGCAGGATCAGCCCGCATTTCAGGTAGCGCAGGGCCAGGCGGCGGGGATCGGACATCATCCGCCAGACCCATTCCAGCGCCAGCCTGCGCATCCACATCGGCGCGCGTTTCTGCGTCCCGGCAAAGAAATCCAGCCCTGCCCCGATCGAAGCAAAGCCGACCTCGGGCGCGATCCGCCGGCCCGTCGCGGCAAAGGTCTCCTGCTTGGGCGCGCCCAGCGCGACAAAGCACAGCCGCGCGCCGGAGGCCGCGATCTCGCGCAGCATCGACTCGGCCTGCTGTCCGGAGGGGTCGAACCCCATCGGCGGGGCAATCCGGCAGACTACGTCGAGGTCGCGCACCTCGCGTTCCAGGTACTCGGCCGCGGCCTCCAGCACCGCCGCGCTGGAGCCGAACAGCGCCACCGTCACCCCCTGCCCGGCGGCGATCCGCGACAGCGGCAGGATCGCCTCGGAGCCGGGGATCAGCGCCACGGGCCGGCCGGCCAGCCATGACAGCCAGACGATCGGGTTGCCATCGGCCACGACAAGGTCCTGCGCCTGGTAGATGGCGCGGAATCTCTCGGAGTTTCGCAGCTTGACGACGTGATCGAGGTTGATGGTGGCCAGGGCAAAGCCCGAGCGGCGGGCAAAGCGTTCCCGCACCCGCGCCTCCAACACAGCCCATGTCGGCACGTTCACGGTGATCGTGTCGTCGCCAATCCGGAAGTCCATTGCAGCACCTGCTCCCCCGCGGGCAGGCATACCGCGCTTTTGTCAATTGTTGAGTGCCCTTTCGACCACACATTCACATTTTCGGGGCCACTGATGCCGCACTGCCGCTAAAAGCCGAGAGGGGGTCGAAATCTGGCCGCTTTTGTTCGATCAAGATCGCAGGGAATTGCAGGCAGGCCATGGGTGGCGATTTGGACAGGACAGGCGGGCAGAGGCAGGCCGGGGCGGACCCCCGCGCCAGCGGTCGGGTCGTGCTGCTGGGCTGCGGCTTTGTCGCCGATCTCTACATGCGCTCTGCCGCCGCCATGCCGGGCATCGAGGTGGCCGGGGTCTACGACACCGACGCGGCGCGGCTGCAAACCTTCTGCGCGCACTGGCAGGTGCCGGCGCGCTCATCGTTCGCGGCGCTGCTGGATGAGGCGCCCGATGCGCTGGTCCTGAACCTGACCAATCCCGGCGCGCATTACGCCACCACGCGCGCCTGCCTGGAGGCGGGGCGCCACGTCTATTCCGAAAAGCCGCTGGCCATGACGGCCCAGGACGCCAAGGCGCTGCACGCGCTGGCCCGGGCACGCGGGCTGACGCTGGCCTCCGCCCCCTGTTCGGCGCTGGGCGAGGCGGCGCAGACATTGGGCCAAGCCCTGCGCCACGGCATCGCCGGGACACCCCGCGTCGTCTATGCCGAGCTCGACGATGGCTACGTCCCGCAGGCCGCCTACTGCAAGTGGCTGTCCGAGAGCGGCGCACCCTGGCCGTTTGCGGATGAATTCCGCACCGGTTGCACGCTGGAACACGCGGGCTACTACCTGACCTGGCTCATCTCCTGGTTCGGACCGGTGCGCACCGTCGTCGCCGCCTCGGCCGAGACGATCCCCGACAAGGAGGGCGAGGGCCCCTTTGCCCCCGACCTGTCCGTCGCCACGCTGTTCTTCGAGGACGGGCCGGTCGCGCGGCTGACATGCTCCATCGTCGCGCCGCACAATCACGGCATCCGCATCATCGGCGACAAGGGCGTGCTCAGCTGTGATGCCGCCTGGGACAACGCCGCCAGGGTGCGCTTTGCCCGCCGCCTGACCCTGCGCCGCAGGCTGATGGAGCATCCGTTTCCCCGCCGGTTGCGGCTGAAGCAGCCGACCCACCCCAAGGTGAAACGCTGGGGTGCGGCGGCGATGAACTTCATGCTCGGCCCCGCCGAGGTGCTGGAGGCGCTGCGCGATGGCCGTCCCTGCCGCATGTCCAACGATTTCGCCCTGCACCTGACGGAGGTCACCCTGGCCATCCAGAACGCGGGCGAAACCAGCGGCGCGCAGCGCATGACAACCCGGTGCGACCGGATGGAGCCGATGCCATGGGCGATCTGACCCGCCTGCTGATCACCGGTTCCACCGGCTTTGTCGGCCGCGCCTGCCTGGCCGAGGCGCGCGCGCGCGGTGTCGAGGTGGTCGCCGTCTACCGCCGCGCGCCCCTGCCCGAATGGGCCGCCGATCCCGGCATCCTGCCGCTGTGCGCCGACCTGTCGGACGCCACGGCTGTCCCTGCCCTGCACGCGGCGATTGCCGGCTGTCAGGCGGTGATCCACGCCGCCGCCCACCTGGGCGGTGACGCAAACGCCCATGCCACCGACACGCTGCGCGGCACCAAAACGCTGCTGGCGGCGATGGCGGGGACCCGGGCGCGGCTGGTGCTGGTCAGCTCGATCGCGGTCTATGACACGATGCGCGTCCCGGCGGGCGGGGTGCTGGACGAATCCGCGCCGCTCGAATCCCCCGACCATCCGCGCGACGCCTATGCCGGGGCCAAGCTGCGGCAGGAGATGCTGTGCCACGCCTCTGGCCTGCCGCTGTGGATCCTGCGGCCGGGCGCGATCTACGGACCGGGGCGCAGTTGGCACGCTCTGCTGGGCTTCTGGGCGTCGAAATTGCATGTGCAGGTCAATTCGGCCGGGGAACTGCCGCTGACCCATGTGACCCACACCGCCTGGGCGCTGGTCGAGGCGGCTGCGCGCCCGCCGCAGGGCACGCCGGTGCTGAACCTGCTGGATGACGACAGGCCGACCCGCGCGCGCTTTTTGCGCGCCCACCGGCGGATGACCGGCTGGCCAAGGCTGGTCCTGCCCCTGCCCTACGGATTATGGATCACCCTTGTCCGGCTGCTGAGCCCCGTCTCGGCCCGCCTGCCCGGCCTGCTGCGCGAACCCGTCGTGCGCGCCCGGCTGATGCCGCTGACATGGCCGAACACCGCGCTGCGCCACACCCTGGGCGGCGAGGACATGGATACCTTCGAAGGCATGCTGTCGCGCAGCCTGGAGACCGGGCCATGACCCTGCCGAAACTGGCCTACCTGACGGGCGAATACCCCCGCGCCTCGGACACCTTCATCCAGCGTGAGGTCGCCGCCCTGCGCGCTCTGGGGCACGAGGTCTTGACCTGCTCGATCCGCACCACCGGCGCGGAACACCTGGTGGGACCGGAACAACGCGCGGAACACGCGCGGACCTTCAAGGTGCTGGACGCCGCGAAGAACCCCGTGACCCTGCTGCGCGCCCACCTGCGCTGGATGCGCAACCCCGTGCGCTACCTGAGCGCGCTGGCGCTGGCCTGGCGCACCGCGCCCAAGGGGCTAAAGGGCCGGCTCTACAACCTGATCTACTTCCTTGAGGCCGGGGTCCTGGCGGCGCACCTGGCGGACAACGGGGTCGACCACCTGCACAACCACATCGCCAAGGCATCCTGCACGGTGGCGATGCTGGCGGGCACGCTGTCGGGCCTGCCCTATAGTTTCACGATCCACGGACCCGACATCTTTTTCGAACCGCACCACTGGCGGATCGACGAAAAGACCGCGCGCGCCCGCTTTGTCGCCTGCATCTCCGAGTTCTGCCGGTCGCAGCTGATGTGTTTCGCCGCGCAGGAGCATTGGCCCAGGCTGCACATCATCCATTGCGGCGTGGACCCGGACGCCTATGCCGCCTCTGCCCACGACGGGCACGAGCTGCTGTTCGTCGGGCGGCTGGCCGGGGTGAAGGGCGTGCCGCTGCTGCTGGAGGCGGTGGCCACGCTGCGCGACCGGTTCCCCGACATGCGGCTGACGCTGATCGGCGACGGGCCGGACCGCGCCGCGCTGGAGGCGCAGGCGCAGGCCCTTGGGATCACCGACATCACCGCCTTTCTGGGCTACCGAAGCCAGGCCGAGGTCGCCGACCAACTGGCGCATACCGACCTGTTCGTGTTGCCCAGCTTTGCCGAAGGTCTTCCCGTGGTGCTGATGGAGGCGCTGGCTGCCGGTGTGCCGGTCATCACGACGCAGATCGCCGGGGTGCCGGAACTGGTGACGGAGAATGGCACCGGGCGGCT
Source organism: Antarctobacter aquimaris (assembly GCF_900184945.1). Taxonomy (GTDB): domain Bacteria; phylum Pseudomonadota; class Alphaproteobacteria; order Rhodobacterales; family Rhodobacteraceae; genus Maliponia; species Maliponia aquimaris. The sequence goes on from NZ_FXYF01000001.1 coordinate 26,482, forward strand.
GGTGCCGCCGGGCGATGCCAAGGCGCTGGCCGAGGCGATCGCGGCGGAACTGCCGTTCGACGGGACTCGCCGCGACATGGGCGCGGTCGGGCGCGCCAAGGTGCGCGAGGATTTCAACGTGCACATCGAGGCCGCCCGCCTGTCGCGCCTGTTCGAAGGTTACGCAACCGGCCAGCCGCCGCGTGAGAAACGCCCGGAGCCGCGCACATGACCCCGGTGGACGTGGTCCTGATCGGCCGCAACGAAGGAGCGCGACTGGTCGCGGCGCTCGAGTCGGTGCGGGGACGGGCACGGCAGATCGTCTATGTCGACAGCGGTTCGACCGACGGCAGCCTTGACGCCGCGCGCAAGGCGGGCGCGAAGATCGTGCAGTTGGACATGGCCCAGCCCTTCACCGCCGCCCGCGCCCGCAACGCCGGGTTCGACGCGCTGGACGCGCCCGGGATTGTCCAGTTCATCGACGGTGACTGCACGCTGGTCCCCGGCTACCTGGACGCCGCCCGCGCGCATCTGGAGGCCGACCCGCGGCTGGGCCTTGTCACCGGCTGGCGCACGGAGATGTTTCCCGACGCCTCAGTCTACAACGCGATCTGCGACTGGGAATGGCACCGCCCCGCCGGTCCGATCCTCGCCTGTGGCGGCGACATGACGGTGCGCGCCGAGGCGTGGCGCAGCGTGCAGGGCATGAACCCCGCCGTCATCGCCGCCGAGGATGACGAATTCTGCACCCGCCTGCGCAAGGCGGGCTGGCGGCTGAAGCGCATCCCGCAGCAGATGACCCGCCACGACGCCGCCATGACCCGGTTCGGCCAGTGGTGGCAGCGGGCGGTGCGCACCGGGCACGGCTTTGCCCAGGTCGGCCACCTGCACCCCGAGTATTTCCGCACCGAACGGCGGCGCGTGGTGGTCTTTGCGCTGGCCCTGCCCCTGCTCTTCGTCATCGGCCTGCTGGCCGCGCCCTGGCTGAGCCTGCTGGTGCTGGCGCTCTACGCGGTCAGCCACCTGCGCTCGATCCGGGGGTTGCGGGCCGATGGGCTGAGCGCCGGCGCCGCGCATCGGCTGGCCCTTCTGCTGACCCTGTCCAAGTTTCCCAACCTGGTCGGCATGGCCCGGTTTCACGCGCGGCGCCTGCGCGGCGCCGACATGCGAATCATCGAATACAAGTGAGGTCGTCCCGATGTCCCAACCCATCCGCGTCGGCCTGATCGGGGCCGGATACATCGCCGGCTGGCACGCCGAGGCGCTTAAATCCACCCCCGGCGTCACCGTCACTGCCGTCTGTGATCCGAACGCAGAGGCCGCCCGCACCATCGCCGACCCGCTGGGCGCGCGGGTGTTGACAACTTTGCCCGACATGGTTGCGGCAGACCTGTGTGACGCTGTCCATATCCTCACGCCGCCATATATACATAAGGATATCGCGACCGAATGTCTCGCCGCGGGACTTCATGTGCTTGTGGAAAAGCCTGTGGCTGAATCCGGCGACGAGACCGCCGAGATCCTCGCCGCCGCGCACAAGGCGGGCCGCCGGTTCCACGCCGGGCACAATTTCCTCGGCCTGCCGGGCTACGAACGGATGAAGGCGGCGATGATGGCGGGCGAGTATGGCCGCGTCTCCTCGGCCGAGATCACCTGGGCGCTGCCGCTGGCGCCGCTGCGCTCCGGTCCGTTCAACCTATGGCTGCTGCGCCGCCCGCAGAACCTGCTGCTGGAACTCGGTCCGCACCTGGTGGCCTTTGCGCAGGACCTGTTCGGTCCGATGGAGATCCTGCACGCCCATGCCGGGCATCCCGTGCTGCTTCCGGGCGACGATCCGCGCCCGCAAAGCTTTCGCATACTCGCCCGCGCGGGGCAGGTCGAAATCACGTTTTCGCTGGCGATGGTCGAGACGGTCGATGACCGCTCGGTCACCTTGCGCGGGTCCTCGGCGCGGGCGCGGCTGGACTTTGCCGCCGACGTGCTGACGGTTGAGCGCGAAAACGCCGCCGACCTCGTGCTGAACCCCCTGCACAAACAGCGCGAACTCGCCCGCCAGCACCGGCGCGAAGGCTGGTCGAACGCCTGGACCCAGGTCCGCTCGCTGAACGCGCGCAACCCCTATGCCCTCAGCTTTCGCGGCATGAACGCGGCGGTCTACGGCGCGCTGGCCAACGGGCGGCCGCAGGACCCGCGCTTTTCCGGCGAAACCGCGCTGGCGGTCATGCAGACCCTCGACGCCATGATCGCGAAACTGCCGCCCGAGACGCTGACCGTCGCCGCCCCCGCCGTCCGCAGCCGCACGCCGAAACCGACCGCCATGGTGATCGGCGGCACCGGCTTCATCGGCCGCGCGCTGACCCGGCGCCTGGTGGCCGAGGGCCGCGACGTGCGCGTGCTGTCGCGCGGCCGCCACGGGCCCTTTCCCGACCTGCCCGACCAGGTGGAAACGGTGCCCGTCTCATTGCAAGACCTCGACGGGCTGACAGGGGCGATGCAGGGGATCGACGTGGTCTTCAACCTCGCCCGCTCTCTGGACAAGACCTGGGCCGACTGCCTGAAAAACGACGTGGGCGTCGCCCTGCGCATCGCCATGGCCTCCGAGAAGGCGGGAGTGAAACGACTGGTCTACACCGGCACCATCGCCAGCTACGACATGTCCGACCCGGCGCAGAAGATCACCGAGGACACCCCCTTTGCCGCCGACATGAGTGACCGCAACCTCTACGCAAGGTCCAAGGCCGAATGCGAACGCAAGCTGACGGAGCTGCACAAGGCGCGCGGCCTGCCGCTGGTGATCGCGCGGCCCGGCATCGTGGTGGGCGCGGGCGGTCCGCTGCAACACTGGGGGATCGGGCGCTGGCATGGCGCGGGCGCGGTGCGGATCTGGGGCCACGGCAACAACATCCTGCCCTTCGTGCTGATCGACGACGTGGTCGACGGGCTGGTGCGGATGATCGACGCGCCGGTGACGGGACAAAGCTTCAACCTGGTGGGTGAACCGATGCTGTCGGCGCGGGGCTATTTCAACGCCATCCACCAGGCGCTGGGTGCGCGGATCCGCGTGGTGCCGGGCAACCTGCATGCCTTCTACGTGGCGGATGCGCTGAAATACCTGCTGAAGAAACACGCCCTGCGCCGGACCGGGGTGATCCGCCCCTCGCTGGCCGACTGGAAGAGCCGGGCGCATTTCTCACCCTTCGTGAACACCCGGTCCAAGCAGGTGCTGGGCTGGCGCCCCGAGGCGGACAAGGCGCGCTTTGTCGAAGAGGCGATCACCCGGGCCAACCTCTTCGGTTTCTGACCCGGCGAAAAAAGGGCGCGCGCCGATCCGCGCGCCTCCAAGACAGGTCAAAACCCGTCAGGCGACGGCGTGGGCAATCGCGCACTGCTTCCACAGCACGGTCAGCGCATCGACCAGGTGATCGATGTCGGCATCGCTGTGCAGCGGTCCGGGGGTAAAGCGCAGCCGCTCGGTCCCCTTGGGCACGGTGGGATAGTTGATAGGCTGCACGTAGATGCCCCAGTCGCGCATCAGGATGTCGGCCAGCATGCGGCACTTGACCGGGTCCTTGATCATCACCGGGATGATGTGGCTGTCGTTGTCCATGTGCGGGATGCCGCGCTTGTCCAGTTCGGCGCGCAGGCGCGCCACCTGCCGGCGCTGCTGCTGGCGCTCCACGTCGGACACCTTCAGGTGCGCGATCGAGGTCTGCGCCGCCGCCGCGACCGCCGGGGGCAGCGCCGTGGTAAAGATGAAGCCCGAGGCAAACGACCGGATGAAATCGCACAGCGCATGGCTGCCGGTGATGTAGCCGCCCATGCAGCCGTAGGCCTTGCCCAGCGTACCTTCGATCAGGTCGATCCGGTGCGCCAGGCCCCGCTCCTCGGAGACGCCGCCGCCGCGCGGACCATACAGGCCCACCGCATGCACCTCGTCGAGGTAGGTCATCGCGCCGTGCTTTTCGGCGATCTCGACGATCTCCTCCATCGGGCAGATGTCACCGTCCATCGAGTAGACGGACTCAAAGGCCACGATCCGGGGCGCATTGGCCGGCAACTGCGACAGCTTGCGGTCCAGGTCCTCGGGGTCGTTGTGCTTCCAGATCACGGTCTTGGCGCGCGAATGACGCATCCCCTCGATCATCGAAGCATGGTTCAGCGCGTCCGACAGGATCACCGCGTCGGGCAGCCGCGACCCCAACGTCGACAGGGCCGCCCAGTTCGACACGTAGCCGGAGGTGAACAGCAGCGCCGCCTCCTTGCCGTGCAGGTCGGCCAGTTCCGCCTCCAGCGCCACGTGGTGGCAGTTGGTCCCCGAGATGTTGCGCGTCCCGCCGGCGCCGGTGCCGCAGCTGTCCACGACCTCCTTCATGCGCTCGCGCACCGTCTCGTGCTGGCCCATGCCCAGGTAGTCGTTGGAGCACCAGACGGTCACCTGCTCCGGCGTGTGGTCGCTGTGGCTCCGGGCGCGCGGAAAGGCGCCGCACTTGCGTTCCAGTTCCGCGAAAATGCGGTAGTTGCCTTCCTTTTTCAGCGCATTCAGCTGCGCCGTGAACATGGCGTCAAAATCCATGGGGTCCCTCCGGAGTCTTGCTTTTGGTGTGTTGGGGCGCGGGCAGCATCCAGCGCCAGAGTTTCGCGTCCGGCAAGGGCAGCACCATCAGCCAGTGCTCGACCAGGGCCAGGGCGGTGATCGCGGCCAGCAGGGCAAAGCCCACCTGCCCGCCCGCCGTCTCGGCGGCGACCAGGCGCTCCAGCCAGCAGGCGCAGGCAAAGGCCAGCGCGCTGACGGAAAACGGGAACAGCCAGTTCAGCTTGCGGATGCGGAAATGGCTGGGCAGATGCGCCAGCGCGCCGGGAATGAATTCGGTATTGATGCGCGGAACCCCCAGGTAGAGGTTCAGCTTGGCCGAGATGCGGGCAAAGTACAGCACGACAAAGGTCCAGAGCCCCACCGGGTTCTCCGCCTCCCAGCCAACGACGCCCAGCACCAGGATCGCCGCCAGCAGCGCCATCTCGTGGTAGGCCACGGTGCCCCAGGCGCGGATGAACCGCTCCCCCTCGGACACGTCGCTGGGCAGAGGCCGGGTCACCGGCCCCGTCACCACGCCGGTCAGAAAGGCCAGCTCGATCCAGCCCCAGACCGCCAGCGCGGCGACAAACCCCAAGAAGGCACTGCCGACCGACAGCACCTCCAGCGTCTTCAGGTAGGTCCAGCCGCCCCAGACCAGCAGGGGCAAGGCCAGCAGCGTCACCGCGCGCGCCACCCGCACCCCGCGCCGGTCCGCCACCCGCACGACCAGCAGGATCGCCCCGGTGGAAAACCACCAGAGGAATACCGCCGTCAGGGCTGCGATCCAGGGGTCTGACACCACGCGTCTGTCCTTCTTCTCTGTCCAAATACGCCCGGGGGTGTGGGGGCAGCGCCCCCACTCGGAAGGCCGGTGTCAGTACGACGGTTGCAGCCGTGTCACCGCGGGTACACGGTGCTTTCTGGCCGGGATCGTGTAGAGCGACACAAAGGCCAGCGCGGCCTTGGCGCTGCCCGCGAGGTTTCCGACAAGGCCCGACAGCCCGCCGCGCGCCCTGGCCTCGGCGATCTGCACGTTGGCCCGTTGCAGCCGCTCCAGGTTGCGCTGCCAGCGCGGGTGGTCGATGTCCAGCGTGATCGGAAAGATCTGCTCGGACAGTTTCGAGGTCTTGGTATAGACCTCGTGCGCGTACCAGTCGGGATCCACACCCAGCGCCTTGTGAAAGGCCGGGCGCTGGTGGTCGCGCACGTACATTGTGGCATAGACCGCCGTCAGAAAGAACTTGATCCACAGCACGTTGACGCCCGAGGTCAGCTTGGGGTCCGTCTTCATCAGCATGGCAAAGGCCTCGCCGTGCCGGAACTCGTCGTTGCACCACTCCTCGAACCACTTGAAGATCGGGTGAAAGCGGTGCTCGGGATGCGCCTGCAAATGACGAAAGATCGTGATGTAGCGCGCGTAGCCGATCTTTTCCGACAGGTAGGTGGCGTAGTAGATGAACTTGGGCCGGAAGTAGGTGTACTTCTTCTTCTGCGTCAGAAAGCCCAGGTTCACCGCGACACCCGCCTCGCGCAGCGCATCGTTGATGAAACCGGCATGCCGCGCCTCGTCCCGCGCCATCAGCTGGAACAGCTGGGTGATCTCCTTGTTGGCGCCGCGCCGCTTCATCTCCTTATACAGCACGCAGCCCGAGAATTCGGCCGTGCAGGAGGAAATCAGGAAGTCGATGAATTCCTTCTTCAGCTCCGGCTCCATGCCGTCCCAGTCGACATGGTCCCATTCGGCGGTCTTGCGGAAATGGCCCTTGTTCGGGTCGGCCAGCATCTCGGCGATCAGCGGGTCCCACTCGTCGCGGATGCCCGACACGTCGATCGCGTCCAGCTCGTCAAAATCGGTGGTGTAGAACCGCGGCGTCAGCAGCGTGTTCTGCATCGCCACCTCGGTGGCGAAGGTGCTGTCCAGCTTGGCCTGGGCCTCCTGGATGGCCAGACTTTCCTCGGCGGTGGTGGCGTCGGCGGTGTGGGTTGCGGTGCCGGTCAGCGGCGTGTTCTGGACGTTCACAGCTTGACCTCCTCGGAGAAGGAGAATTCGCACAGCTCCATGACCCCGAGATCGCCGGTCAGGCGGGTCCAGAGGCGCTCCAGCTTGCTCGCGCGGGTGATGATCGCCTCGCGGTCCTCGATCACGATCTCGCCAAAGGGCGCCATGATCTCGGGGCCCTTCACCTGCACCTCGTCACCGGGATAGACCACGGCGCCGTTGTTGAACCGCACGTGGGCGTGCAGGCTTTCGAACTTGTGGGAAATCTCGACGGTGCAGGGCGCCCGTTCGATGTCGCGTGTCAGTAGTCCCATGGTCGTTGTCCTTCCTGGCAAACAGGGTCAGGGCTGCGCAGTGGGGGCCGCGTCCGGGGTCTGACCCGGGGAGGCGGTGCGCGGTTGAGCCAGCAGCCTGGCGAAGGCTCTGGCATTGTCGGCGCCGAACCCCATCAGGTCGGCGCGCCACCCCGTGGCGGGGTCGATGATGGCCATGCGGCCATTTTCATAGGCTTGCAGCAGGACGGGCCCGTCCTCGGGCAACCGTGCCTTGCCGCGTTCGTGCAGGATCACCCGGTGGACCCCGGCGATGAATCCGCCCTGTTCCGGCGTCAGGTCGGCCAGCAGGGCGCCCGTGGCGTCGAACACCCGCACCGCGCCGGTCAGGTCGCTGTCGAGGGAAAAGGCGCGCTGCGCCTTGAGTGGCGAGATCGGCGGCAGGCTGTCCAGCGGCTGGCGCGTCATCACCGACCAGCTGACCAGCGCCAGCGTGGACAGGATCAGCGCCAGCACCGCGCGCACCATCAGGCGCGGGACGCGGTTGGCCTCGTCGGTGTGAAAGCGGGGGGCGTCGGTGCTGTGTGTCATGGCTCTGTCCTCACTCGGCCGCCATCGCGGCCCGCGTCACGCGCGGCGCGCTCTCGGCGAGGCCCACGCGCTCTTCGGCCTGGATGGCCAGCAGCTGCGCGACCCGGGCGGCATCCGGGATGCAGCGCAGCGCCGGCTGGGTGCGGAACCGCCAGGGCCGGACATGCGGCCAGCACACCAGGTAGGAGAGCCGCGTGTCGCCCAGGGTACGAAAGGCGATGGTGCCGGTGCCGCCCTTGCGCAGGTCCAGGTCGGCGCTGCCGATCTGGGTGTAGGGCAGGTTCAGCGTCACGGTCAGCGCCGCGCCGATCCGCATCGCCACCCGGCGGTTGGTCACGGTGTAGACGGTGCAGCTGGCCTGGATCCAGGCGGTCAGCATCAGCAGCGCCGCCACGATCGCCGCCAGCACGGCAAACGGCAGCGAGGCGCCGATCGCCTGCCCCAGCGGCATCTGGTCCATCACCGTGGTGAACCGCCAGAGCGCGAGAAAGGCGAAATACCCCATGATCCACCAGAACCCGAGCGACGCCTTGGTCAGCGCCCACCAGTCCGGCTTGCCCTGCCAGAGGATGTGCTCGCCCTCGGGCGGCGTCTCGGGCAAGCCCCGGACCGGTTCTACTGCGAAATCGTCGTGCATCGTCATCTCCCGGCGCGTCGTCTTGGGCCGCCCCCGCCACCGCGGCGGGGGCGAAAGGGGGTCACAGTTGCGGTTCGAGCCGCGCCTTGGAGGCATAGAGATAGCCGCCGCCGTAGTAGCCCGAGACCTTGTCTTCCTCGAGCTTGGTGATCTGCGCGGTGCTGGCGATGGTCGGCACCTCGGCGAACTGGTGGGCGTAGATCGACTTGACGATCACCTTGGGGCCCCAGATCCGCGCCATGGTCATCGGCACCAGCCGCGTGGTCCCGTCGCTGTCCAGCTTGTATTCGAGGTAGCGCACCATCTGTTCCGGCACGTCGACCCACATGTCGGTCACCATGCCCATGACCTCGCCATCGCCGGAAATCACCGGCAGGCCGCGCGGATCGCGCCCCGAGGCATGGATAAAGCCGTCCAGGCTCGCCATCGGGCGGATCTTGGGGTGGCCATGGGCGTCCAGCTCGGCCTCGTCGCGGCGTGGCGCCCAGGAGGCGGGGCCGACACCATCGACCAGCGGATTGCCCGTCGGGTCAAAGGGAAAACCGTTGGCCGCATTGGTCCGCGCCAGCGCCAGGCTGCTGTCGGGACGGTCCGGCGCCTGCCCCGACGGCACGGTCAGTTCGCCCCGGCCATGCGGCAACAGAAAGGTCTTGTCCTCGGGCACCGGGAACGGCCCCTGGTTGGCGGCCGCCTTGCCGTGTTCATCGACAAGCGGATAGCCCTCGCGCATGTTTTCGCGCTGGATGTAAAAGATCAGCAGGGCGAAGAAGACCCAGAACAGCCACAACGTCAGGCTCGCCAGGTCGAAATTGCCGAAGAAGGGGTCTGACATGGGTGTGTCCTCCGGGTCAGGTTGGGAAATCGGCAAGGCCGATCCGGGTGTCATGGGTGGGACGCGCCGCGCGCCCGCCGCGCCGGTTGACCAGCGGGCCAAGCGCGATCAGCGTCAGGAAGATCAGCGCGATCTCGGTATGGTAGACAAAGGAGTAGCCGGTGGCGGCGCTGGCCATGGCCTCGCCCCACTGGCCGCTCATCGCGGTGGCGTTGACAGTGTCGCGCAGCGTGCCGCCGATGACGATGGAGAGGCCTGCGGCCGTGGCCTGGCTTGCTCCCCAGGCCCCCAGCGCCAGGCCACGGCCTGCCAGCCCTTCGGCCGGCATGGTCATCGCGGCGGTCAGGGTGGCGACCGAGAACAGCCCGCCGCCCAGCCCGATCAGCGCCGCGCCAAGGAAGAACAGCGCGGGCGAGCCCAGCGGCGCGGCAAAGATCACGGATGAAAACGCGGCCAGCCCGATCAGCAAGGCGGTGCCGCCCATGCGGTAGGGGTTCACCTTGCGCGCCAGCAGCCGCGCCGCCAGCGCAAAGCCGATCAGCGCGCCGCTGGCCCACATCGCCGTCAACAGCGTGGTCGAGGACACCGACAGGCCGAGAATCTCGCCGCCGTAGGGCTCCAGCAGAACGTCCTGCATGTTGAAGGCCATGGTGCCCAGGAAGACGACAACCAGCAGCCGCCCTGCCTCTCCGCCCGAGGCCAGGTCGGCCCAGGCGTCGCGGAACTGCGGGCGCGGCGCCTCGCGCTCTTCTCGTGACATCGGGCGCACGCGCTCCTGCCGCCAGAGGGCGACCAGGTTCAGCACGATGCCCGTGGCGGCGGCGCCCTGCACGACGCGGATCAGCAGGATGGGTTCGAAGTCCTGCAACAGCCAGCCGATCACGATGGAGGAGATCCCCATGCCGACCAGGAACATCACGTACAGCAGCGCGACAACACGCGGGCGCGTCTCGTCCGTGGCGCGGTCAGCGGCCAGCGCCAGCCCGGCGGTCTGTGTCATGTGCATCCCGAGGCCGGTCATCAGGAAGGCCAGGGCCGCCAGCACCTCGCCGGCAAAGGGCACGTCGTGGACAGTGTTGCCCTCCAGCACCAACAGCGCCATCGGCATCACCGCCAGCCCGCCCATCTGCCAGAGCGAGCCGAACCAGAGGTAGGGAATGCGCTTCCACCCGATGGCCGAGCGGTGGGTGTCCGACCGGAACCCCAGCAGCGCGCGGAACGGCGCGATCAGCACCGGCAGCGCGATCATGAAGGCCACGAGCGTCGCGGCGATCCCCATCTCGACGATCATCACCCGGTTCAGCGTGCCCAGCAGCAGCACCGAGGCCATGCCGACCGAGACCTGGAACAGCGACAGCCGAAGCAGCTGGCCCAGCGGCAGGTCTTCGCTCGCCGCGTCCGAAAAGGGCAGGACGCGGGCCGACAGCTTCTTGATCCGAGACGCGCCCAGGATCATGCCGCCACCTCCAGCGCGTGCGAGATGTAGAACCCGACCGAGACCCGGCCGAGGTCCGAGACAGTGCCGGTATCCGACAGCGCTCGCGCCAGGCGGCGGGTGCCCTGCGGCACCATGACGGGCGACCGGTCGGCACGCGGAAACAGCTTGCCGGTCTGCCACATCGCCATCAGCAGCGGGGTGCGCGGCGGCACGGTAAAGACGATGCTGCGCGCGGTGCGCAGGGCCAGAATGTCGATGGCGCGGCGGATGTCGTCCTCCGCGTAGTAGATCAGGCTGTCCATCGCCATGACGTGATCGAACTGACCTAGATCGCGGGACAGCATGTCCCCGGCGACAAAGCGCACCTTGTGCGCCAGCGCCTCGGGCAGCCGTCGGCCGGCGATCTCGATCAGCGAGGGGGAGATGTCCACCGCCACCACCTCGGCGCCGCGCGCGGCCAGTTCGGCGGTCATAAGCCCGGTGCCGCAGCCCGCATCCAGCACCCGCGCGCCGCGCAGGTCCGTCGGCAGGCGGGCCATCATCCGGGCGCGCATCTCGTCGCGGCCCTTGCGCACCGTCTCGCGGATCCGGCTCACCGGCGCGTCGGAGGTCAGCCGCTCCCACACCTGGGTGGCGGTCCGGTCGAAATAGGTCTCGACCCGCGATCTGGTGACTTCGTAGGTCATCTCCGGTGTCTCCGCAGGAGGCACCGAGCGCGCGAACGCGTTTGCGCAGCAAATGCGTGCGGCGCCCGGTCGGACCGTGTTGCCAGCGTCGTCATCAATCGAACCCCAGAAGTTCAAAGATCGCCCGGTCTTCCATCGGTGCGGGCGCCAGCGGATCGGTGCCGCGCCACAGCGTCTCGGCCAGGCGGATGTATTCGGCCCGCGCCATGACGATGTCCTCCTCGTCGGGCATCTCGAAGAGGGTCTTTTTCTTCAGCCGCGAGCGGCGGATCGAATCCACGTCCGGCATGTGGGCGATGCGCCTGAAACCGACCGTATCGCAGTAGCGGTCCACCTCGTTGGTGTCCCGGGAGCGGTTGGCCACGCAGCCCGCCAGCCGCACCTTGTAGTTGGCGCTCTTGGCCTGCACGGCAGCGATGATCCGGTTCATCGCGTAGATCGAGTCGAAATCGTTGGCGGTCACGATCACCGCCCGGTCGGCGTGTTGCAGGGGGGCTGCGAACCCGCCGCAGACCACGTCGCCCAGCACGTCAAAGATCACCACGTCGGTGTCCTCCAGCATGTGGTGCTGCTTGAGCAGCTTGACGGTCTGGCCCACGACATAGCCGCCGCAGCCGGTGCCCGCCGGCGGCCCGCCCGCCTCGACGCATTTCACCCCGCCCCAGCCCTCGGCGACAAAATCCTCGGGGCGCAGTTCCTCGGGGTGGAAATCCACCTCCTTCAGGATGTCGATCACCGTGGGCTGCAACCGACCGGTCAGCGTGAAGGTGCTGTCATGCTTGGGATCGCAGCCGATCTGCAACACCCGCTTGCCCATCTTGGCAAAGGCCGCCGACAGGTTCGACGAGGTGGTCGACTTGCCGATGCCCCCCTTGCCGTAGACCGCAAAGACCTGCGCCCCCTCGATCCTTACCCCGGCGTCCTGATGCACCTGCACCGAGCCTTCGCCGTCGTCGCCGCGCCGCAGTTGCGGAATGTCGTCTCTCGGGCTCATCGCGTCCTCCGTTCAGGGCGGATCGCCCCGGGTTTCTTCTGGCCGGAAATATCCCGGGGGTGCGGGGGCTGGCCCCCGCTCCGGCACCGGCCATGTGCACAGGTCGTCGTCATTCGGCGGCCACCCCTTCCATCCGGTCCTCCAGCGCGTCCGCCGCATCCTGCAGCGCCGCCAGGGTTGCCGCGTCGGGGGTCCAGTAGTTGCGGTCCGAGGCTTCGAGCAGGCGGTTGGCCATGCGGCTCGAGGCCACCGGGTTCAGCGCGGCCAGCCGGTTGCGCATCGCCTCATCCAGCACGAAGGTCTCGGAGATGCGCTGGTAGATCCAGGGTTCGACCTTGCCGGTGGTCGCGGACCAGCCCAGCGTGTTGGTCACCTGCGCCTCGATCTGGCGGACGCCCTCGGCGCCATGCGCCAGCAGCGCCTCGTAGAACCTGGGGTTCAGCGACCGCGCGCGGGTCTCCAGCGTCACCTGGTCGGCCAGCGTGCGGATCCTGCCCGAACCGCGCGTCTGATCGCTGATGTAGACCGCTGCCTCTTCGCCGCGCGCCCGCTTGACCGCGCGGCTGATGCCGCCCAGCGTGTCAAAGTAGTGGTCGACCGTGGTCACCCCCAGCTCGACCGATTCGAGATTCTGGTAGGCGACCTCGACCCGCTTCAGCGTGGCCTGCAGGACCTTGGGGTTGGCCGAAGCCTTGCCGTTGACGCCGTAGGCAAAGCTCTTGCGCGCCTCGTAGGCGTCGGCCAGCTCGTCCTCGTCGCCAAAGGCCGAGCTGTCGACCAGCTGGTTGACGTTGGCCCCGTAGGCGCCTTCGGCGTTGGAAAAGACCCGCAGCGCAGCCTCCTCGATGCCGCAGCCGGTGGTCTCCATGTGCGCCAGCGCGTGGGCCCGGATGAAGTTCTGCGTCAGCGGTTCGTCCGCCTGCGCGGCCATCAGCGCCGCCTCGGCCAGCAGCCGGGTCTGCAGCGGCAGCAGGTCGCGGAAGATGCCCGAGAGGGTCATCATCACGTCGATCCGCGGCCGACCCAACTCGCGCAGGGGGATCAGTTCCGCCCCGGACAGCCGGCCAAAGCTGTCGAACCGCGGCCGCGCGCCCATCAGCGCCAGCGCCTGGCCGATCGGACCGCCGTCGGACTTGATGTTGTCCGACCCCCAGAGCACCAGCGCGACGGAGCGCGGCAGCGAGGCGTGGGTGTCCAGCAGCAGCTGCGCCTGTTTCGCGCCGTCGCGGCAGGCGTATTCGGTCGGCATCCGGAACGGGTCGAAGGCGTGGATGTTGCGCCCGGTGGGCAGGATGTCGGGCGAACGGATCAGGTCGCCGCCCGGCACCGGCGGGGTATAGCCACCCCCGAGCGCATGCAGGATGGCGGGGATCTCGCTGTCCTGTGCCAGCGCCGCCAGCACCCGCGAGCGGGTCTCCTCCGGCACGGCGCCCATCGCGTCGGCATAGGCGTGGCGGGTCGCCTCGCTCAGCCGCTTGCCGACGACATGCAGCCCCTCGGGGATCAGCGCCTCTTCGGTTTCCAGCAGGCGCAGCCACAGCGTCTCTGGCTTGCCCTTCAGGTCCACCGCGTCCGCCTGCTCGGCGATCAGCGCCTCCAGGTCGGCGCGCTGCGGGTCCTCGTCGCCGAGGCTGCGCCAGCGCGACAGGCTGTCCTTGAGCTCGCTCAAACCCTTGTAGAGGCCGGCGGCGGCCAGCGGCGGGGTCAGGTGCGTCACGGTAACGGCGCCCGAGCGGCGCTTGGCCAGGCTCGCCTCGGAGGGGTTGTTGGCGGCGTAGAGATAGACGTTGGGCATCTCGCCGATCAGCCGGTCGGGCCAGTCGCGCGCGCCCAGGCCCGCCTGCTTGCCCGGCATGAACTCCAGCGCGCCGTGCATGCCAAAATGCAGCACCACGTCGGCGGCAAAGGTGTTGCGCAGGTAGAGGTAGAACTGGGCAAAGGCGTGGGTCGGGGCAAAGCCGCGTTCGAACAGCAGCCGCATGGGATCGCCCTCGTAGCCGAAACCCGGCTGGACGCCGACAAAGACCTTGCCGAACTGCTTGCCCAGCACGAAGACGCCGCGCCCGTCGGACATGACCTTGCCCGGCGCCGGGCCCCATACCGCTTCGATAGCCTTCAGCGGCGGGGTGTTGGCAACGATGCTTTCTGCGCTGACATGGGCGGCGACGTTGGCCTCCTGCCCGTACTGGCGCGCGTTGCCCTGCAGCACGGCGGCGCGCAGGTCGGCGACCGTGGCAGGCACGTCCAGGTCATAGCCGCGCGCCTGCATCGCCAGCAATGTGTTGTGCAGGCTCTCGAACACGTTGAGATAGGCCGCCGTCCCGGCCGCCCCGGCATTCGGCGGAAAGCCGAAGAGCACGATGGCCACCTTGGTATCGGCCAGTTTCTTGCGCCGCAGCGTCACTCGGCGCAGGACCTTTTCCGCCAGGCTGTCGATGCGCTCCAGGCAGGGCGACATGGCCTTGCAGTCGGACTGGACATGGCAGCCGTGGGCGCAGCCGTTGCAGCCCTCGGGTCCGTGCCGCCCGCCAAAAACGGTGGGCGCGGTGGCGCCGTCCAGCTCCGGCAGGGCGATCAGCATGGTGGTCTCGATCGGGCCCAGCCCTTGCCCCGAGCCGGCCCACTGACCCAGGGTCTGGAACTCCAGCGGATGCGCGGCGATGTAGGGAACATCCAGCTCCGCCAGCACCTTGATGGCGGCGGCGTTGTCGTTGTAGGCCGGTCCGCCGACCAGGCTGAAGCCGGTCAGCGACAGCAGCGCGTCGATCTGCGGGCCGCTCTCGTCGCGAAAGAACCCCTCGATCGCCGGACGCCCGTCCAGCCCGCCGGCAAAGGCGGGCAGCACGCGCAGGCCCTTGGCCTCCAGCGCGCGGATCACGGCATCGTAATGCGCGGTGTCGGCCGACAGGACGTAAGAGCGCATCATCAGCAGGCCGACAGTGCCGACCGGGTTTTTCGGCGCGGGCAAGGCGTCGGGGTCGGTGGTGATTCGGCCGTCAAGGTCCGGGTGGTAGAGGCCGACATCGGGGTAGTCGACCGGGGCGGGGGCCTCGGCGCCCAGCCACTCGGGCCGTGCCTTGGCGTAGCGGCCCAGCAGGTAACGCACCAGCGCCTCGATGTTGTCGTCCGATCCGCCCAGCCAGTACTGCATCACCAGGAACCAGCTGCGCAGGTCCTGCGCCTTGCCCGGGATCAGCTTGAGGATCTTGGGCAGGCGGCGCAGCATGCGCATCTTCTTGGCGCCGTCCTCGGTCGAGGGCTGGGACGAGCCGCGCAGCCGCTTCATCAGCTGCATCATGCCCGAGGCGGGGGCCGCCATGTCCAGCTTGCCCATCCGTGTCAGCTTGACGATCTGCGCGTCGGCGATGACGCCGATCATGCCGTCGACCTTGTCGCGCACCCGCTTGAGGTCCGGCAGGATCGGCGCGATGTGTTCCTCGAGGAACAGCAGGTTGGCCATGACCATGTCGGCCTGCGCGATGCGGGCGCGGGTCTCGGCCAGGGCGTTGGGCGTTTCGGCCCATTCGGCGGCGGCGTGGACACTGACCGAAAGGCCGGGGAAATCCCGCGCAAGCCTGCCCGCGACGCGCATCACCGGGCCGGCCGCGTGGCTGTCCAGCGTGATGATCACGATGTTGTAGGGCTCTGCACCCGATGTGACCTGATCACCGCGCATAATGGGCCTTGGCCTCGTAGAGCGTGTCGATGCTGATCTTTTGGACGCCGCGCTGGGTGGCAAAGCTTTCGGTGTTGCGGCGGGCCTTGCCACGCACGAAGAAGGGGATCTTCTTCAACTCCTTCTCGGCGCAGGGCAGCCAGAGAACCTCGATGGTCGCGGCGGTCGCGCCCCGAACGTTATCCAGGGCCTCACCCGCCACGGCCAGAGGTCCCGGCTCATGGCCGGGACGGGTGTCGTCCAGCGACCGCAGGTCGGCCTTGCCGCCATGGTGGCTGGCGCCCGCCGCGTCGTGAAACTCGAAGTCCTCGCGGAACATGGTGAGCAGGTGCTCTTCGAGACCCATGACCAGCGGATGCACCCAGGTGTCGAAGATCACGTTGGCGCCTTCGATACCCATCTGCGGCGAGTAGCGCGCGGGGAAGTCCTGCACATGGACCGGGGCCGAGATCACCGCGCAGGGGATGCCCAGGCGCTTGCCAATGTGGCGCTCCATCTGGGTGCCGAGGATCATCTCGGGCGCCAGCTCCTCGATCTTCTGTTCGACCTCGAGGTAATCGTCGGTGACCAGCGCCTCGACGCCGTAATCCTTGGCCAGGGCGCGGATCGGTCGGGCCTGTTCGCGGTTGTAGCAGCCCAGGCCCACCACCTCGAAACCCATCTCGTCGCGCGCGATGCGGGCGGCGGCGGCAACATGGGTGCCGTCGCCGAACAGGAACACGCGCTTGCCCGTCAGATAGGTGCTGTCGACCGAGCTGGAATACCACGGCAGGCGCAGGCGGCTTTCGTCCAGCACCAGGTCACGCCCGGTGATGCCGGCGATCTCCGACACGAAATCGCGCGTGGCGCCGACGCCAATCGGCACCGTCTTGGTGAATGGCAGGCCGAGATCCCGCTCCATCCAGCGGCAGGCGCTTTCGCCCGTCTCGGGGTACATCAGCACGTTGAAATGCGCGGCCCCCAGCCGGGCAATGTCGCGCGGCGTGGCGCCATAGGGCGCGGTCACGTTGACGCCGATCCCCATGTCCGACAGCAGCGCCTCGATCTCGGTGATGTCGTCGCGGTGGCGAAAGCCCAGCGCCGTCGCGCCGATCAGGTTGGCGGTAGGCCGGGCGGTCTTTTCGCAAGGCTTGGCCAGTGTGCGGCAAATCTGGAAGAAGGTTTCGTCCGCGCCGAAGTTTTCCTTGCGCTGGTAGCTGGGCAGGTCCAGCGGGATCACCGGGATCGGCAGGCCCATGGTCTCGGCCATGCCGCCGGGGTCGTCCTGGATCAGCTCGGCGGTGCAGGAGGCACCGACAATGATCGCCTGCGGCTGGAAGCGGTCATAGGCCTCCTGGGCGGCGCGCTTGAACAGGTTGGCGGTGTCCGCGCCCAGGTCCTGCGCCTGGAAGGTGGTGTAGGTCACCGGCGGGCGGTGGTTGCGCCGTTCGATCATGGTGAACAGCAGGTCGGCGTAGGTGTCGCCCTGGGGGGCGTGCAGCACGTAGTGCAGGCCCTTCATGGCGGTGGCCACGCGCATCGCGCCGACATGGGGCGGGCCTTCGTAGGTCCAGACCGCGAGCTTCATGGCCGGTCTCCGGAAAAGCGAGTTTTTGCAGAGAGAAGAAACATCAGGCTGTTTCTCCGACTTTCAGAGCCGCGCGGCGGCGCAGCGGGCGCGAGAAGAGACCGGCGAGGTCGCCGGCCTGCTCGTAGAAATGCACCGGGGTGAAGACCAGCTCGATCGCCCACTTGGTGGTCAGGCCCTCGGCCTCCAGCGGGTTGGCCAGGCCCAGGCCGCAGACGGTCAGGTCCGGGCGCGCGGCGCGGGCGCGGTCCAGTTGCAGGTCCACGTCCTGGCCTTCGGAAAACACCGGGCCCGGAGCCATCATGGCCATGTCCGGGCCGACGATGCGGCGATGTACATAGGGCGCGCCGACCTCCAGAGCATCCATGCCGCATTCGCGGGTCAGGAACCGCGCCAGCGGGATTTCCAGCTGGCTGTCGGGGAAGAAGAACACCGACTTGTCGCGCAGCGTCGCGGCGGCCTGGGCCACGGCCTTGCGCGCGCGGGCGCGCGGCACCTCTGTCACCCTTTCGAACCGCTCTTCGCTGACCCCGAATTCCTCGGCAATGGCGCGCAGCCACTCGGTCGTGCCCTCCTCGCCAAAGGGGAACAGCGCCGGCAGGTGCCGCGCGCCGCGCCGTTCCAGCGCGGCCAGCGTGTCACCCAGAAACGGCTGGACCAAAGCAAACACCGTGTTCGGGCCGACCGAGACCGGATCGTCGGCGCGGGCGGCGGGCAGCACGGTGACCGGGCCGATTCCCAGCCCGTCGAGCAGCGCCAGCATCTGGTCCTGCACCACGTCCGGCAGCGCGCCCGCCAGCAACAGTTGGCGGCGGTCGGTTTCGGGCAGGGTCGGAACGATGGCGGCCAGGCAGGCGTCCTCGCCCTGGGTAAAGGTCGTCTCGATCCCGGACCCGGAAAAGTTGATGACCCGCACGCGTGGGGCGAACTGGCGGCTGAGGCGCTCGGCGGCCTTTTCGAGGTCCAGCTTGATGACCTCGGACGGGCAGGACCCGACAAGGAAAAGCTGACGGATGTCAGTCCGGCGTGACAAGAGTTTCGCGACTTCACGGTCCAGTTCGTCCTGGGCGTCAGCCAGGCCTGCCAGGTCGGTCTCTTCGAGAATCGCCGTGCCAAAGCGTGGCTCGGCAAAGATCATCACGCCCGCCGCGCTTTGCAGCAGGTGCGCGCAGGTGCGGGAGCCGACGACCAGAAAGAAGGCATCCTGCATCTTGCGGTGCAGCCAGATGATCGAGGTCAGGCCGCAGAAAACCTCGCGCTGGCCGCGCTCGCGCAGCAGGGGGGTGTCGGCGCAGCCGGTCCGGACGGTCATGCCGGCACCCCGGACTGCAACCGCGCGACGCGCAGCTTCCACAGGAACTGACCGGCATTCATGACGTAGACAACATAGGCCGCCAGCGCGAGTCCCATCTGCGTGCGCGGCGCAAAGCCGGGCGCAAGAAGCGCGTAAATGTAGAAGGAATGCAGGGCGATAACCAGGAAGCTGACCACGTCCTCCCAGAAGAAGGCGGGGGCCAGGAGGTACTGTCCAAAGACCACCTTTTCCCAGATCGCGCCGGTGATCATGATGAGGTACAGGAACCCGGTCTTGACCAGGATCGAGACGGTCGCTGCCTCGTATCCGGACCCGGTCTCGAGATAGCGCAGGACCAGCACGACCGACACCAGGAAGGCGAGGAACTGGAGCGGGGCCAGCACCCCCTGAACCGTTGTCCAGATGCTGGCGTCGCGGCGCGCGCGCTGTTCGGGCGTGTAGAGAGAGGCGCCTTGCCCCGGGTCCCTGCGGTGCTGTCCCATGTCCGACTCCCACCTCCTGTTGCCTCGAGAGTATGGGTCGGGCCGGCAAAGTGTCAATTATAATTTACAGTGTGAGGCTGACAGATACTGCACGATTCTGCGGTGCAGACTTCCGCGCCAGGAATTCAGGCATTGATTTATAAAGATATTATTTCCATCTGGGCTTGCAGACCCTCAGCTCCGCCCGATCTGTCTAATCTCTTTGACATTTTCGACCCAGTCCATGACACTGGACAGGTCGATATCGTCTTCACGCCGGCAGGATGGCTCAACGGTACGCGACCGCAGCGAGGGTATGGACATGAGTGGCGGTGAACGCACCTACGACCGGCACGGCGCAGACGCGCCCCGGGTGACGTTTTTTGCCCGCCACGTCCTGGGCGAGGTCAGCCAGCGACCCGGCCAGAGCAAGACCGCGCGCCGCGATGCCTTTGCCCTCTGGCTGGCCAAAACGGTGGCCTCGCTTGCCCCTTTCGACCAGGATGCCGTGCTGGAGTCGCTGGACCGCGCCCGGCTGACCACCGACGACCTGATCCTGCATTGCGTGCCGTTTGCCGCCGGACTGCTGGGCCAGCGCTGGATGTGCAACGAGCTTGGGTTTGCGCAGGTCACCGTCGGCTCGGCCCGGCTGTTCGGCCTGTGCCACCTGCGCAACCCCGACTGGCCGGCCAGTACCGCGCCGGAAGAGGGGCTGTCGATCCTGCTGGCGACACTCGACGTCGAGGACCACATGATCGGCACCGCCGTGCTGGCCTACCGCCTGCGCCGCATCGGCCACTCCGTGCGAATCAAGACGCGCGCCAGCGCCGAGGACCTGCTGGAATTGCTGGATGTCGGCAGTTTTGACGGGCTGTTGCTGTCCTGCGCCCAGATTCGCAGTCTTGAAAACATTGGCGAAGCGGTTAAACAGCTTAGAAGCCGCGGCTGCATACAGGTGCCTATCGTTCTGGGTGGTGCAGTTCTGCACGAGGCCGATGGCATCAAGGAAAAGACAGGCGTGACATTGGCCACCAACGACATCAACGCCGCGCTCAGCCTGATCGGGCGCAGTGCCGAGCACGCCTTGCCCAGGGTGGCCGAATGATGCGTACCGGCGGACCACAATGGCCCATGGGTCCGATCCCCATGATCGAACCAGACCATCTGCCCGAGATCCTGGCGGCGACCTCCGACATTGCCTTCGTGGTGTCGAAGACCGGCGTGATCCTGACCGTGCTGGTCGACGACGCCGAGCCTGAAGGCCGGTCCCTGTCACACTGGGTCAGCCATTCGATGCGCGATTTCCTGGCCAGCGACAGCGTGGGCAAGTTCGACGATATCCTGACCAGGGTGGCGGACGCCGGCCGCTTCGACATGCCGGTCGAACTGAACCACGCCGAAGAGAAGATGTGGCCCTATCCCGTGCGCTACACGGTCCACCGCGTCGGCAGCGACGGCGATATCCTGATGCTGGGCCGCGACCTGCGGCAGGTGGCGGAAACGCAGCAGCAACTGGTCCAGGCGCAGATCGCGCTGGAGCGCGGCTACGAGGAACGGCGCGAGTTCGATGCGCGCTACCGGATGCTGCTGGCCTCGACCTCGGATGCCTTCATCTTTGTCTCGGCCTCGGACGGGCGCATCCGCGACCTGAACGCCCCGGCCGCCAGCCTGCTGGGCGGCACGCGCGAGGAACTGACCGGCGCGCCGATCGCCCAGGAATTCAAGGACCGCCGCCGTGGCGAGTTCGTCGAGAACCTGGTCACGCTGGCGGTGTCCGAAGTGTCCTCGGATCTTGCCGTGCAGACGCGGCGGTCGCGCAAGGATGTGCTGATCACGCCGACCGTGTTCCGCGCGGCGGGCGAACGGCTGATCATCTGCCGGCTGACCCCGGACAGCGACCAGCACCAGGTCAACGATCGCCTGACGCACAACCTGGCCCTGCTGTTCAACAAGAGCACGGACGCCGTTGTCTTTGCCGACACCAAGGGCGTGATCGAGATCGCCAACGAGGCCTACCTCGAACTGGTCGACGCGGCCAACCCGTCGGACGTCAAGGGCCGCTCGCTGGCGGATTTCATGGCGCGCGGACAGATCGACCTCAGCGTGGTGCTGGAAAACGCCCTGCGCTCCGGGCACATGCGGATCTACGCGACCAAGCTGACCAACGAATACGGCACGCGCACGCCGGTCGAGATGTCGGTGGTCTACCTCAACAACAGCGCCAAACCCACCATCGGCTTCATCATGCGCGATGCCAGCCGGGTCGAGGCGATCCGCAGCGCCGCCAACAGCCCGGT
This sequence comes from Antarctobacter aquimaris, assembly GCF_900184945.1. GTDB lineage: Bacteria > Pseudomonadota > Alphaproteobacteria > Rhodobacterales > Rhodobacteraceae > Maliponia > Maliponia aquimaris. The sequence continues at coordinate 47,799 of NZ_FXYF01000001.1, forward strand.
CGGTCCCGCCGCCGTCGATCACAACGTGGCCGAGCTGGTCGGGTCGGCCACGCTGAAAGAAATCGTCGCCGAGACGAACGACGTGATCGAGAAGATGTGCATCGAGACAGCGGTCGAGCTGACGCGCAACAACCGCGCCGCAGCGGCCGAGATGCTGGGCCTGTCGCGCCAGAGCCTCTACGTCAAACTGCGCAAGTACGGCCTGCTGAAAAAGGACGACGACGACTGATTGCTGGTCAACGCGCGGGACAAGGGCCGCGCTAGGCGGCCTTTCTCTTGACACCTCCCAAGTTGACACCGTGGGTAGGAGGCAAAAAAACGTCTTGCCAGGTTGACAGTTCGCCCTCTCGGCGCTTGCGCGACTCACGCGTGTCAGTCAAAGTTGACACATGAGTGTCGCTGACAAGATTCAGGCGCGCAGCCTGCCCGAACCGGCCGCCATGCTGCGGTTGATCAAGCCGATCACGTGGTTTCCGCCGATGTGGGCCTATCTCTGCGGCACGATCTCCGCCGGAGTGTCGCCGCTGGACCAGTGGCCGCTGGTGCTGCTGGGCGTCGTTCTGGCCGGCCCGGTGGTCTGCGGCATGAGCCAGGCGGCGAACGACTGGTGCGACCGCCACGTCGACGCCATAAACGAACCGGACCGCCCGATCCCCTCCGGCCGCATCCCCGGTCGCTGGGGCCTGTGGATCGCGCTGGCGATGTCGGTTCTGTCGCTGGTCATCGGCTGGCAACTGGGCCCCTGGGGCTTTGGCGCCACGCTGATCGGCGTTGCCGCCGCCTGGGCCTACTCGGCCGAGCCGGTGCGCCTGAAACGCTCGGGTATCCTTGGCCCCGGCCTTGTCGGGCTCAGCTACGAATCGCTGCCCTGGTTCACCGGCGCTGCGGTGCTGAGCGCGGGCGCCCCCGGCTGGGAGACCGTATGGATCGCCGTGCTGTATGGCATCGGCGCGCACGGCATCATGACACTGAACGATTTCAAAGCCTTGCAGGGCGACCGCCAGACGGGTGTCAACTCTCTGCCCGTCACGCTGGGGCCGGAACGGGCGGCGCGGGTGGCCTGCTGGGTCATGCTGGTGCCGCAGGTTCTGGTGATCCTGTCGCTGGCCGAATGGGGCAAGCCGCTGCACGGCACGGCGGTGTTGCTGCTGGGCCTGGGCCAGGTCTGGGCGATGTCCGTCCTGCTGAAGGACCCCAAGGGCAAGGCACCCTGGTACAACGGCACTGGCGTGCTGATGTACATTTCCGGGATGATGGTCACGGCCACCGCGCTGAGTGGCCTGGGAGGCTGAGACAATGACGCTGAGTTGGGTCAACATCCTGCGGCTGGGCCTGGTGCAGATGGCGCTGGGGATGATCGTGGTGCTGACCACGGCGACGATGAACCGGGTGATGGTGGTCGAACTGGCCCTGCCGGCGATCCTGCCGGGGCTGCTGGTCTCGCTCTACTATGCCACGCAGTTCCTGCGGCCGCACTTTGGCCATGGTGCGGACGGCGGCGGGCGGCGCACGCCCTGGATCGTCGGCGGTGTCGCCGTGCTGGGCCTGGGCGCGATGGGCGCGGCGGCGTCGGTCGGGCTGATGGAGCGCAGCACCACGCTGGGCATCGCCTGCGCCGTGCCCTCGTTCCTGCTGATCGGCCTCGGCATCGGCGCGGGCGGCACGAATACGCTGGCCCTGCTGGCCGCGCGCGTCGGCGAGGGGCGGCAGGCGGCGGCGGGTTCGGCGGTCTGGATCATGATGATCTTTGGCCTCGCGGCGACGGGGATCACCGCGGGCCTGCTGCTGGACCCCTACAGCCCCGCGCGGCTGCTGGCCGTGTCCGCGGGTGTCTCGGGCATCGCGCTGGCGCTGACGCTGATCGGCGTCTGGGGCCAGGAGCGCACCCCTGCGCCGGTCAAGCCGCGCGAGAACCGCAGCCTGGCCTTCCGCCAGGTGGCGCGCGAGTTGTGGGCCGACACGCGCGTGCGCCGCTTCACGATCTTCGTCTTTGCCTCGATGCTGGCCTACAACCTGCAGGACCTGATCCTGGAACCCTTTGCCGGCCATGTCTTTGGCATGACCGTGGGCGAAAGCACGCAGCTGGGCGGGATGCATCATGCCGGTGCGCTGGTGGGGATGCTGGCGGTGCTGCTGTCGGGCACCCTGATTGCCCGCTGGGTGGCGGTGCCGATCCGGGTCTGGATCGTCGGCGGATGCCTCTTGTCCGGGGCCGCGCTGGTCGGCATGGCCATCGGCGGCACCCGCCCCGAGACCTGGCCACTGGCGATGAACGTGTTCACGCTGGGGCTGGCCAACGGCGCCTTTGCCGTGGCCGCCATCGGCGCCATGATGGGGCTGGCCCGCGAAGGGGACGAAAGCCGCGAAGGCGTCCGCATGGGGCTGTTCGGCGCGGCACAGGCGATTGCCTTTGGCCTGGGGTCGTTCCTGGGCACGGCGGCGGCGGACGTGATGCGCGGGCTGTTGGCCTCGGACGCGCTGGCCTATGGCAGCGTCTTTGCCGCCGAAGGGCTGGTGTTCCTGGCCGCCGCGGTCCTGGCCCTGTCGCTCGACACAACAGAGAAACCGGCCGCTGCGGCCCACCTGGTTCTGGGGAAATAAGTGCATGTATGATGTCGTCTATGATGTCGTCGTCGTGGGCGGAGGACCGTCCGGTGCCACTGCCGCCGAAGACCTGGCCCGCGCCGGACACCGCGTTGCCCTGCTGGACCGCGAAGGCCGGATCAAGCCCTGCGGCGGCGCAATCCCGCCGCGCCTGATCCAGGACTTCGACATTCCCGACGACCAGCTGATCGCGCGCGTCACCACCGCGCGGATGATCTCGCCCACCGGGCGCAAGGTGGATATCCCGATCGAAAACGGCTTTGTCGGCATGGTCGACCGCAAGGATTTTGACCCCTTCCTGCGCGCCCGCGCCGTGGCGGCCGGGGCCGAACGCGTTACCGGCACCTATCTGCGGATCGAGCGTGAGGGCAAGAAACGCTGGGTCGTCTACCGCGACAAGGAGACGGGTGAGGAGCGCAGGCTGCAAACCCGGCTGATCGTCGGCGCGGATGGCGCGAAATCGCGCGTCGCGGCGCAGGAGATCCCGGGCGGCACCAAGGTGCCGCTGGTCTTTGCCTACCACGAGATCATTGCCGCCCCCGAGGCCAACGACCGTTATGACCCGCTGCGCTGCGACGTGATCTATGACGGCGCGATCAGCCCGGATTTCTACGGCTGGGTGTTCCCTCACGGCAACAGCTGCTCGGTCGGCATGGGCACCTACCACGGCGACGTTGACCTCAAGCAGGCCACCGCCGACCTGCGCGCCGCCAGCGGCCTTGCCCAGTGCGAGACGCTGCGCAGGGAAGGCGCGCCGATCCCGCTGAAACCGCTGAAGTTCTGGGACAACGCCCGCGACGTGGTGCTGGCAGGGGACGCGGCGGGCGTGGTCGCGCCATCGTCGGGCGAAGGCATCTATTATGCCATGATCGGCGGCCGCGCGGCGGCGACGGCGGCGATCCGCACCTTGGAGACCGGCCAGATCACCAACCTCGCCCTGGCGCGCAAGCTGTTCATGAAGGAGCACAAGACCGTGTTCCGCGTGCTGGGCCAGATGCAGGACGCCTATTACCGGTCCGATGTGCGGCGCGAACGCTTTGTCAGCCTGTGCCACGATGTGGATGTTCAAAAGCTGACGTTCGAAGCCTACATGAACAAGAAGCTGGTCAAGGCGCGCCCGCTCGCGCATATCAAGATCGGTTTCAAGAACCTGATGCACCTGACGGGGCTGGTGAGGCCCGAACACGTATGAAGATCATGATCCCCGCCTGGGTCGACGGGACCCTGCAACCGGTCGAAAAGCTGGAGGCGCACCAGCGCGGCCTGCGGCACAAGGCCGTGTCGGTCTTTGTCACCCGCGGGGACCAGATCCTGATCCAGCGCCGCGCGCTGGGCAAGTATCACACGCCGGGCCTCTGGGCGAACACCTGCTGCACGCATCCCGACTGGGACGAAGGCGCCGAGAGCTGCGCACTGCGGCGGCTGGACGAAGAGCTGGGGATCACCGGGATCACACCGCGCCACATGGGCCGCGTGGAGTACCGCGCCAATGTCGGTGGCGGGCTGGTGGAACACGAAGTGGTCGAGATCTTCGTCGCCGGGGAAACACCCGCCATGACGCTGGACCCCAACCCAGCAGAGGTCATGGACACGCGCTGGGTGTCCCGCGCCCGCCTGCGCGAGGAAACGAGGACGCAGCCCGAGCGGTTCACCCCCTGGCTGCGCATCTACCTGTCAGACCATGCCGACCTGATCTTTGGCGACGCTCAGAGCGCGTAGGCCATGAACAGCAGGTTCGGAATGACAAAGGCGGCGGCGATGCAGAACAGCTGCGCGGCGTGCGCCATCTTTTCGACGCGGCGCGTGCGGGCCAGTTCGTCGTAGGTCGACACCGCGATCACCAGCGCGGTGACCTCGCCGCGGCGCTGCTGTTGCTGACGCTTGTGCGCCTTTACCCCGGCCTCATAGCGCGCGCGCAGGGTGGCTTCGTCCAGTCGGTTGCTCATGGCACCTCTTCTCCCCATCGGTCCGGCAGGGCGGCCCGACATGTGCGCGCCCTTGTCATAGTGGATACGGTCACATGCCGGGTTTGGACCAAGAACCCGGTGTGAAATCTTTGACGCTGTCCTGCCGTGCGGATCAGCGCGCCAGCCACCCGCATCATGGCCCGCATCGGAACACGGCGGGAGCAGAGCGGCGTGTATCCACGATCTGGGCGCGGACAGAGCCAACGGCCCGAGCCTGCAAAACCCGATGCCTGGCGGTGCAAGTGCCGTTCGGCTGCCCATTGCCCGACGAAAACACACAATCCCGCGCCACCTACCCTACGCCAAGGCTTGATCCACAGCCGCAGGCCGTTAGGCTGCCCACATAATAACCTGTCAGGGAGTGACACCATGAACCGACTTCTTGCTGGGGCGACAGCCCTGGCCACAATACTTGCGCCCTTGGCGGCCACCGCTCAGGAATGCACCAACGACGTCTGGAAAAAGGTCATGGACAGCGGCAAGCTGACCGTGGGCATCAAGGCCGACTACAAGCCCTGGGGCTACCGCGACACCGACGGCAACATCATCGGCATGGAAGCCGACATGGCGCAGGCCGTGGCCGATACCATGGGTGTCGATCTGGAACTGGTCGCCGTGGTCAGCTCCAACCGGATGCAGTTTCTCGAGCAGGGCCAGATCGACCTGATGATCGCCACCATGACCGACCGCCCCGACCGGCGCGAGCTGGTGGGCATCGTCGGCCCCAACTATTACACCTCGGGCACCAACGCGCTGACGCCCAAGGCGCTGGGATTCACCCAGTGGGAAGAGCTGCGCGGCAAGCCGGTCTGCGGCGTGCAGGGGGCCTTCTACAACCAGATCGTCGAGGACCGCTACGGCGCGCAGATCGTCGCCTTTGCCGGTACTGCCGAGGCCAAGCAGGCGCTGCGCGACAAGAAATGCGTGGCCTTCGTCTACGACGACAGCTCGCACGGGTCGGACCTTGCCTCGGGCAACTGGGACGATTTCGAGATGGCCCTGCCCTCCGAGGACGACAGCCCCTGGGGTCTGGCCGTCCCCAAGGCCGAGGAAAACTGCGTGTTCGGCACCTTCATGAAGGGCATGCAGTACCAGTGGCACCTTGACGGCTCGCTGATCGCGCTGGAGGAAAAATGGGGCATCAAGCCCACCGCCTTCCTGCAAAAGCAGCACGATCTGATCAAGCAGACCACGCCGTCGTTCTCCGAGTGACGAGCGCATGACCGGCTTTGAGGAGTTCTTCCGTGAGCTTGCCGCCGAGCATGTGCGGTGGAACTTCATCTGGCTGTATGACGCCAAGCAGGCCGGACGCATCCTGTCCGGCCTGTGGATGACCATCCAGCTCAGCATTGCCTGCGTGATCCTTTCGGTGATCATCGGCGTGCTGGGCGCCTGGGCGCAGGGCGCGCCCAACCGTTTCCTGCGCGCCGTCGTGCAGGGTTACATCCAGTTCTTTCGCAACACGCCGCCGCTGGTGCAGCTGCTGTTCTTCTATTTCGCGCTGGGGCAGTTCACGCCCTCCTACAGCCCCGACGGCTGGCTCGAGGTGCCGATCATCTCGAACGTCGGCTGGGCGATCATCTCGCTGTCGTTCTTCGCCGGGGCCTTCAACGTGGAAATCTTCCGCGCCGGGATCGAGGCGGTGCCGGACAGCACCGTCGAGGCGGCGGAATCGCTGGGCATGACGCGGACGCAGACCTACCGCGAGGTTGTGTTTCCGCTGGCGCTGCGGGTCTCGCTGCCGTCGCTGAACAACAACCTGGTGAACCTGGTCAAGACGACGACGCAGGCCTACGCCATCGCCGTGCCCGAACTGCTGTATGAAAGCGTGTCGGTCTGGAACGATTTCCCCTCGGCCCAGAACCCCACCATGCTGCTGCTGTTCGTGACCTACATCGTGCTGGTCGGCATCCTGGTGCTGGGCATGAACCGCTGGGAACGCAAGATGAGGATCCCCGGTTATGGCCAGTAGGTTGCACGGTTCCACCGACCTGCCGGTGATGAAACCCTACGTCCTGCGCGGACACTGCTACGACGAAATGTACCTGGTCCGCTGGCTGGCCTCGCTGCCGCCGTGGAGCATACTTGTCCTGCTGGCGGCCTGGCCCGCCGCCGCCTTTGCGCAGTCGGCCAGCTTTGGCACGGTGGACGCCTTTGCCGCACTGTGGCGCTGGCTGCCGTTCCTGACCTTCCAGGGCTTTCTGTTCAACGTGCTGATCTCGCTCTTTGCCATGCTGATCGGCACGCTGCTGGGCGCGGTGCTGGGGCTGGGGCAGGTGTCGCACCGCCGCTGGCTGCGGCGCATCGCCTGGGCGATCACCCAGCTGTTCCGCAATTCCCCCTGGCTGGTGCTGCTCTTCGTGGTGCTGCTGGCCTTTCCGTTCCAGGTCACGATCTTCGGCGTGACCATCCCGATCCCGGGCTGGGTCAAGGCGGTGATCGGCCTGTCGCTGCCGATCATGGCCAACATCGCCGAAATCGTGCGCGGGGCGGTGAACTCGGTCCCCTCGGCACAGTGGGAGGCGGCGGAATCGCTGTCCTTCACCCGCACGCAGACGCTGTGGCAGATCATCCTGCCGCAGGTGGTCAAGCGGATGATCCCGCCGTGGATGAACTGGTACGCGATCCTGACCATGGCGACGCCGCTGTGTTCGCTGCTGGGCGTGGGCGAGATCATCACCTATTCGCGCCAGGCCATGGAGGCCGAGAACAACCACCCCGAACTGCTGATGCCGTTCTATGGCTACGCGCTGCTGCTGTTCTTCGTCTACTGCTACCCGATCGCGCGTGTGACCATCGCGTTGGAACGGCGCTATTCGGTCAAACTGTGAGGCCCTCATGAGCTGGACCCCCGATCAACCCATCGTCGCCCTCAAGGACGTCCGCAAAAGCTATGGCGACACCGAGGTGCTGAAGGGCGTCAGCCTGAACGTGATGAAGGGTGAGGTGATCTGCATCATCGGGCCCTCCGGTTCGGGCAAGTCGACGTTGATCCGCTGCATCAACGCGCTGAACGACATCCAGGGCGGGTCCATCACCGTCGAGGGCCAGGAGGTGCATGTGCCCAAGCTGGACAAGCTGGCGCTGCGCAAGAAGGTCGGCATGGTGTTCCAGCAGTACAACCTGTTTCCGCACAAGACGGCGCTGGAAAACGTCATGATGGCGCCGGTCAAGGTGCTGAAGGAAGACCCAAAGGAGGTCGAAAAGCGGGCCCTCGCGCTGATTGCCAAGGTCCGGTTGGAGGGCAAGGAAAACAGCTATCCGGGTGAGCTGTCGGGCGGACAGCAACAGCGGGTGGCGATTGCGCGGAGCCTTGCCATGCGTCCCGACGTGATGCTGTTCGACGAGGTGACGGCGGCGCTGGACCCCGAGACGGTCAAGGAGGTGCTGGTCACCATCAAGGACCTGGCGGCCGAGGGCATGACCTGCATCCTGGTGACGCACGAGATGGGCTTTGCCCGCGAGGTCGCCGACCACATCTATTTCACCGACCGCGGCGTGATCGTCGAACACGGCCCCCCGGCGACCTTCTTCACCGAGGCCAAGGACCCGCGGACGCAGGAATTCCTCAGCCAGATCCTGTGAGGTGGCAAGAGGTCCCGGGTCAGGCCGGGGACGGATGTTCCCTCAGTTTCCAGTCGCGGAAAAATGCTGGTAGTCCTTCGACGACGTCCAGTCGCCGCCCCAGCCCCAGCCGCGCTTCTTGAACGCCCGCACCACGGCGTCATCCGCCACGATCACGCCCTTGACCTCGGCCCGCCGCTCGTGCGGCTCATCATAATCCACCCCGGCCGAGGGCGAGGTCCGCCGCCCCTGCACATAGGGGTTCTGCACCGGGTTGATGTCGATCGCCTTGCCCAGCGCGTGCTGCGACAGCCGCGAGGTGCCCGCCACCACCCGGCAGTTGAACGCGCTGGTGTTGTTCGCCGCCATGGAAAACCCGTCGTCGCCGCGGAACATGTAGACCGGCTTGATGCTCTGGATCGGGAAACCGGCGGCGTGGATCTCGGCAAAGATGTCCAGCATGTCGCCGGCCACCTCCGCAGCGACGATCATCTCTCCGGTCCGGGTCTTTCCTTCGAAATCGACGTAAGGCACCCGCAGCAGGCGCAATGCGTCCCGCTGGGGGCAGGGCAGGTCGGCGTGCCAGCTGACGCCCTGCATGTTCTGCCAGGTGTCGTCCGGAATCGGGCCCTGCGTCCCACGCAGAGGCTCGGCATCGGCGGCAAGCGCCGCGAGGGTGGCGCAGAGCGCGCCGAGGCTAATCCGTGTCCACATCGTCATTCGCTCCGGCAAGGGTCGGGTCGCGCCAGAAAACCCCGGCGCGGCCCGCTCTGCAAGTCCGGCAACCCCCCGGTCAGTTGCTCAGGAACTTGCGGCTGATGTAGCCCGTGGTCCCGTTCTGACCGATGATCTCGTACCAGAGCATGTTTTCATCGACGCAGCCCTGTGCCTCGTCCGCGACGCCAGCGGCCGACGGGCTCTCGGTCAGCACCTCGCAGATCGACAGGCAGGTCCGGGCGCGGTCATTGTCGCGCAGCGGCAGCAGGCGACCGGTGTCGGGCACCTGGACCCGCTCGGCCAGCCGCACCTGGCCGACCACCGGCGCCCGCAGGCCCGGCGCCGCGCGGATGTTGACGAATTCGTTGACGTTGACGATCCGCGCATCCGCCCCGATCAGGCGGCACGAGTTGAACCCGCCGACCTGGCCCGCCGCCCCCGGCGACCGCGCCGCCCGGAAAAACGCCTGCGCCTGCGCCCGATCACCCGCCTGCGCAACTGGCAGCGACGCGATCTTCTGATCGGTGGGATACAGCATGTAGGGGTAGATCAAACCGCTGACGTCCTGATCGGTGGCGCCGCCGGTATACTGCGCGCCTCCCGAGGCCACGACCGGGCTGTAGTCGTTGAAGCTGCCCGATGCGTAAAGCCGCACCTCGCATTGCGCCGAGCCTTCGTAACGGAAATCCCGCGTGCTGAAGGCGGTCAGACCCTCGTCGGTGATTTCCTCGAAGCTGAACTCCAACGGCGGACTGTCGAAATAGGGCGCATAATCCAGCAAGCCCGAGTCGACGTGCCGGCAGGCATTGGTCAGCGCCTGCTTCACGTCGATCTTCGGCATCTCGACCGGCGCCACGTCGATCTGCCAGCGCGCGGCCTGGCCCACCGTTTCGACATAGGACATCTCGAACGGCGGGGTGCCCAGCAGCTTCAGGAACAGCGAATCCGGGATCGCCGTGCCCCAGTTCGCCCGGTGTTCCAGGATCCCGGCCATGCTGACCAGAGCGATGGCATAGGCCGTGTCGACCTCTGACCGGGAATAGCTGCGGTCGCCCAGCAGCAGCGAGGGCGCGTGGAACCCCAGCTTGCCCCGCGGGTGCAACAGCCGGTCGGTGCCAAAGGCGCCGCCGGCCTCGGGGTTGTTGAAGCGTCCGGCCATGAATGCCACGGCGCAGGCACTCTCACACGCGGCACCGTCGGCGATGGCGGTGCCGTAGTTCCATTCGGCGATCAGGTCGGCAAGCAGCAGGCCCTCGCTCAGCAAGCCGCCGGGCGAATCCAGGCAGATGCGGCGCCCGATGGGCGAATAGCCGGTGGGATAGCCCAGTTGTTCGAACAGCGCCCGCAGCGTGTCGGTGTCTCCGGCGGCGATCTGGCCCGTGATCTCGATGCGGCAGCCCATCTCCTCGGAGCCGCCCAGCCGGATCTCGGCCGCCTCCGAACCGGCGGCGAGGGTGGAAAAAATCAGGCTCAGGGCCACCAGGATGGCGCGCGGAAAAACGGGCATGTCATGTCTCTTTCTGAAAATGTCCGGGCCAAGGCTAACATGGCCGCCCGCCTCGACAAAGGCGGATCGGCCGCCAGGGCCTTTTCCGGTGCGGACCGTGGCGTACGCCGGAAAGCGCCCTCACTCGTCCAGGAACTGGCGGCTGATGTAACCCGCCTGCCCGCTGCCGTCGCGGATCTCGTACCAGAAGACGTTGTCCTCGATGCAGGCGTTGACCTGCGCGCGCAGGCCTTCGTTCGCGGTGTCGAGCGCGAGGTCGTTGCACGCCTTGAGGCAGGTGCGTGCCCTGTCGCCGCCCTCGGGGGTCTGAAGGTCCTGCGTGGCGATCACGCGGACGCGTTCGCCCAGCGGCACCTGCCGCACCACCGACGAGCCAAAGCCGGGACCGTCGCGCAGGTTGACGTATTCCCGGACGTTGACGATCCGTGCCTCGGGCGAGAGCAGCCAGCAGGACCGGATCTCGACCTCGGACAGTTCGCGCCGCGCGGCCGCCTGGATCGCGGCAAAGAACGGTTTTTCGCCGATGGCGGCGGGGCTGTCGGCGACCGGCAGCGCCTCCAGCGGCAGGCGGGGGTCGTGGAACTGGTAGGCGTAGACCTCGCTGCGGGTGTCCTCGTTGGCGAGACCGCCCTCGATGGTCAGGTAGCCGATCGGTCCCAGCGGGTCGCCCGTGGCGGCCAGGGTCAGCTCGCATTCGGCCGCGGCCTCGGCCCGGAACCCGCCCAGCGAGGTGGCCTGCGCGCGGTCCGGGCCAAGGTTGGCATAGGAAAACGGCAGGTTGGCCGAGCCGTACAGGTAGGTGTCCGAGGGCCGCTGATCCAGCATCCCGCCATCTGCGTTCAGGCAGGCGTAGCGCAGCGCGGACTCGATATCGACGGCGGTCAGGGCCACCGGCGCGACCTCGATCTGCCATTGCGCGGCCTGCTCGACGGTCTCGACGTAGGTCATGTCGTTGGCCGGGGTGTTGAGCATGGTCAGCAGCAGCGAATCCGCGATCTGCGTCCCGGTTTCGGACCGCATCCTCAGCACCTCGCCCAGGGTCGACAGGGCCAGGGAATGGGCGGTGTTCACCTCTTCGCGGGCATAGGGGCGGTCCTCGGTCACCAGCGCGGGGGAATGAAAGCCCAGCGTGCCGCGCGGGTGCAGCAGGCGGTCCGGCAGGACGGCGGTTTCACCGACGATGTGGCTGAAGCGTCCGGCCAGGAACAGCACCGCGCAGGCGCTTTCGCAGGTGGCACCCTCGGGCACGGCGGTGCCGAGCGAACGGCGCGTGATCTCGTCGGCCATGCGCACCGCTTCGGCCAGGGTGCCGCCGATGCTGTCCAGGCAGATGCGGCGGCCGACCGGGCTGGCGGGATCGGGTTCGGGCAGTTCGGCCAGCAGCGCGGTGAAGGCGCGCGCATCCCACAGCCCGATCGGGCCGTCGATGCGGGCAAAGCACCCCATGCCCTGCCCGTCCGAACCGGTGATGGTGGCCGCCTGCGCGGCGCCTGCCAGTGTCCAAAGGGTGGCGGCCATCGCCAGCCGCCCAAGCACCTGTTTCATGTCCTTCTCCGTCTGCCCGGGCCTTTTGAGCAAAGACTAGCACGGCAAAACCGGTTTGTGGGCGGGGAAATGCCCTTCCGGGCGCTGCGGCGCGTGATTGCCGAATCGGGTGGCGGCCGGGGATGAAACCGCCGCGACGGCAGGCTGCGGCGTACGGGTCAGGCACGTTCCGGGAAGGTGTAGACCTGCGCGTTCCTGCCCAGGATGCCCAGCGCCGTGGCGCGGATGTGTTCCACCGTAAGGCCGGCGTCGGCATACATCTCGTCCGGGCTGGCCTGGTGGATGAAACGGTCCGGCAAGGTCATCGGCCGCACGGCCAGGCCCCGGTCCAGCAGCCCCTCGCGCGCCAGCGCGTGCAGCACGACCGACCCGAACCCGCCCTCCGCCCCCGGCTCCAGCGTGATCAGCCCGCGATGGTGCCGCGCCAGCTGGCGGACCAGGTCGAGGTCCAGCGGCTTGGCAAAGCGGGCATCGGCGACGGTGACGCTGTGGCCTTCGGCCTCCAGCAGGGCGGCTGCCTCCAGCGCCTGCGGCAACAGGCTGCCATAGCTGAGAATGGCGAGGTCGCTGCCTTCGCGGATCACCCGACCCTTGCCCAGCGGCAGCACCTCCCCGCGCTCGGGCAGTTGCACCCCGATGCCGTTGCCGCGCGGATAGCGGAAGGCGATCGGGCCTTCGTCATGCGCGGCGGCGGTGGCGACCATGTGGACCAGTTCCGCCTCGTCCGCCGCTGCCATGACGGTAAAGCCCGGCAGGTTGGACAGGTAGGCGATGTCGAAGGACCCGGCATGGGTGGCGCCATCTGCCCCCACCAGCCCGGCCCGGTCGATGGCAAAGCGCACCGGCAGGCGTTGCAGCGCCACGTCGTGCACGATCTGGTCATAGCCGCGTTGCAGGAAGGTCGAATAGATCGCGCAGAAGGGCCGCAGCCCACTGGCCGCCATGCCGGCGGCAAAGGTCACGCCGTGCTGTTCGGCGATGCCCACGTCAAAGACGCGCTTGGGGAACCGCTGCGCCATCAGGTTGACGCCGGTGCCTTCGGGCATGGCCGCTGTGACGGCGACGACCCGCGGATCGCGCGCCGCCTCTTCGGTCAGCGCCCTGCCAAAGACCGAGGTGTAGCTGGGGGCGTTGGGCCTGGACTTGGCCTGTGCGCCCGTCTCGAGGTTGAACTTGGACACGCCGTGGTACTTGTCGGCGCTGTTCTCGGCCGGGGCATAGCCCTTGCCCTTGACCGTGCAGCAATGGATCAGCACCGGCCCGTTGGCCAGCGTCTGCGCCGCGCGCAGCACGGTCAGCAGCTGGTGCATGTCATGGCCGTTGATTGGCCCCATGTAGTCGAAACCCAGCTCGTCGAACAGGGTCGAAGACCCGCCCTGCCCCGTCACCAGCTGGCGCGCACGGCGCGCGCCTTCGCGCATCGGCGGCGGCATCAGTTTCTCAAAGCTGTCGGCCAGGGTCTTCATCTGCGCCATGGGCTCCGAGGCGTAGAGGCGGGAGAGATAGGTCGACATGGCGCCCACCGGGGGCGCGATGCTCATCTCGTTGTCGTTGAGGATGACGATCAGGCGGCGGCCCTCTGCACCGGCGTTGTTCAGCGCCTCGTAGGCCATGCCCGCGCTGATGCTGCCGTCCCCGATGACGGCGATGGCGTCGCCCGTCGGGCGACCCATGTCGCGACCCACCGCAAAGCCCAGCGCCGCGCTGATCGAGGTCGAGGAATGCGCCGCGCCGAAGGGATCGTATTCGCTCTCGTCACGCCTGGTAAAGCCGGACAGGCCGTCCTTCTGGCGCAGCGTGCGGATGCGGTCGCGCCTGCCGGTCAGCACCTTGTGCGGATAGCACTGGTGGCCCACGTCCCAGATCAGCTTGTCCATCGGCGTGTTGAACACCGCGTGGATGGCGACGGTCAGTTCGACCACGCCCAGCGAGGACCCGAGATGCCCGCCGGTTTCCGACACCGCCGAGATCACCTCGGCGCGCAATTCGCGCGCCACCTGGGCCAGCTCGCGGTCGCTGAGGCCCTTGAGGTCGGAGGGGCCGGCGATGCGGTCCAGCAGCGGGGTGTCGGGGCGGGTCATGACGGGTCCTCCATGGGGGTGGGGCGATTGGCGCCACGCTCTTTGGGAGGGAACCCTGGGAACGTGGCGCCAGGTTCCTGTCGCCAACAGGAAGGGACGGGGATGTTGGGCCCCGCTTCCCGTCCGCTCATGGGACCAAGCGGACGGGAACTTGGCGCGTCGGGGGGCGGCGCACAGCGGCGCCGCCCGCCCGCGTCATTGCGTCGGAGCCTCGTAGACCGGGGCGCCGGTGGTGGCGAGTTCCGGGTAATCCCGGATCACGTTGGTGCCCTGCAACGGCTGCTGATAGCCCTTGTGGCAGGTGCGGCAGGCGGCCTTGGGCGCATCGCCGTGGATCGGGCCCAGGCGGTTTGCCGGGTAGACGTCCGCCAATGGCACGAGGTAGTCGTTGTTCAGCTCCTGCACCATGGCGATGCCCAGGGTGGCGGTCGCCCATTGCGGCGTGACCTGCCCGCCGTCGTAGAAGGCGCGGCTGTTGTGGCAGAACACGCAGTTCACGCCCAGCGAGTTGGCCACGTAGTTCATCAGCGAATAGGTCCGCTCGGCGTCCTGGATCGCCGGCACGTCGGGGTCGCTGACCCGCTCCGAAACGCGGCTTTCCAGGTTGTGGACACCGATGCGGTTGTAGTCGAGCAGGTAGTGCTCCAGCGCATCGGCGGGCAGCGAGGTGTACTGCGACCGCAGCGTCGCCCGGTTCTGGATGGCTGACCAGCCTTCGGCCGCCATGTTGACCGGCGCGATCTTGAACCAGATGTCAGACGGCACGTTCTGGCCGCGGTGGCAGGTGAAACAGGTCACGCCCACCTGCTTGTTGGCGTTGACGTGGCCGTCCCAGCTTTCGTTGATGTTCTGGGTCATCTCGATCATCCGCCGCGCGACGACCTTGGTATAGAGGTCATCGGCGCCGTAGGTTTCGACATCGCCATCGCCGTGGCAGTAGGCGCAGCCCTGCTCGGGTGACACCCAGAGCGTCATGGCGTTCATGACGCGCAGAAAGTTCGCCTCGGTCAGGTCGCCCAGCACCTCGACGTTCTGGTAGATGTCCCTGGCCAGCGCCTCGCCCGCCTCGGGGATCAGCGGCGGATCCTCATAGACCTCGGCGATGTCCGGATCGGGCACCGCCAGGTCCGCGACGAACTCCGGCACGCTCATGCCGGTGCCGCGCGGGCCGGTCTGAAGGCTGTCGGTGGCATAGGGCTGGCCCAGGCTGACCAGCGCCGCCGCCACGAGGACCGCCGCCCCCAGCGCCCCCACCAGGATGGCGGGGCCGTAGATATCGACCGGGTTCTTGCTGTTCCAGTCGTTGAACCACTTGGGTAGCATGGGCCTCACTCCTGTCCGATGAAGGCTTCGTAGGACCCGAAGGCCTCGTAGCCGTAGCTGCCGTCATACATGGGCGCGAAGTGGTGCTCCTGGGCCCAGATGAACCAGTTGTCGACGACGGTGCCGGTCAGCAGGATGCCGATGCCGCCGGTGATCGGCGTCAGCACGGCGAACCACCAGGCCCAGCGGTGGATGCCCTCCATCGTGGCGTTGAACCCCATGGTCCAGCGCCAGAACAGCGCGGCGCGTTCCGTGGCGGTGCCGCGGTCCACGATCTGTTCCAGCTCGCGGTCGCCGCCATAGCGGGTCACGGCCAGGATTGTCGCGCCGTGCATGGCGAACAGCAGGACCGAACCGTATAGGAACACGATCGAAAGGCAGTGGAACGGGTTGTAGTAGAGGTTGCCGTAGCGGATGCTGAACGCCGTGGTCCAGTCGAGGTGCGGGAAGATGCCATAGGGCACCGCCTCGGACCAGGATCCCATCAGTATCGGCCGGAACAGGCCCAGCACCAGGAACAGCCAGATCGCCGCGCCGAAGGCCCAGAAGACGTGCTTGCCCATCTTCTGTTCCGCCGCCAGCTGCCAGCTACGGTACCACCAGGCCATGACCGAAAACAGCAGGAAAAAGCTGGCGATGATGTACCAGCCGCCGTCCTGCAAGGGCGGCATGCGCAGCCCGTATTCCGGGCTGGGCGGCTCCAGCGCCAGCCAGAACAGCTGCCGCAGGAATTCCGGGATCGACCAGTCGACCTGCGCCAGCATGTTGATGCCGATGATGTTGAGCCAGATGATGCCGCTGGCGATGGACACGACACCGGCCATGCCGATGTTGATCGGTCCGATCTGCGCGTTGCCCAGCCAGCCGGCCAGGTTCAGGAACCAGGGCTTGCCGGCGCGATCCGCCATCAGGGTGCCGTGGTCGTCGGTGCCCATCTCGGGCTCGCCGCGGACCTGCACCTGGGTAAAGATGTTCTGATATTCGATGCTAAACATGGATCACATCCCCAGGTTGGAGCCCCAGATGGGCAGTTCGAGCCACCAGTTCCACCATTCCGGCCATCCCTTGGTCCAGACCGGCCCCGAGATGATGATGCAAACCGCCGAGAAGAAGACCGCGTTGATCGCCAGCAGAAAGCCGAGCCGATGGATGCCCAGCGTGCCGACCGAGTAGCCGATGAAGTCGCGAAAGAAGGTGTCCTCGTGGTCGGGCGTGAGCATGATCTCGCCCTTCTCGGGGTTCGCCGCCGACAGGATCAGGCCACCGTGCAGCGACAGCGCCAGCGTGGTGGTGAAGAACAGCGTCACCGCCAGCATGTGCGCCGGGTTGTAGTGGAAGTGCAGGTAGGCGTAGCCGGTGTTGCTGACCCAGTCGAGGTGGCTGAAGATGCCGTAGGGGAATCCGTGCCCCCAGGCGCCCATCAGCAGCGGCCGGAAGATCACCAGCGTGACATAGGCCAGGATCGCAAAGCTGAAGGCGAAGGGCACATGATAGCCCATGCCAAGCTTGCGGCAGATTTCGACCTCGCGCAGCGCCCAGCTGACGAACGAGGCGGTGGCGCAGATCGTGATGAACTGCCACAGCCCGCCCTCGTTCAGCGGCGCGATGCCCAGCCCGTAGGACAGGTCGGGCGGCGCGATATTGATGAGCCAGGGGTTGAAGGTGCCCTGCTGGGCCGCTCCCCAGAAAATCAGGATTGTGCCCAATGAGGCAAAAAAGGCGGTCGTGACCCCGAAAAAGCCCACGTAGAAAGGGCCCACCCAGAAGTCGAACAGATCGCCGCCGATCAGCGTCCCCCCGCGGACGCGATACTTTTTTTCGAAGCTGAGCAACGCCATCTTCTTGTCTCTCCGCGTTTGGCGGCTCGTTCGGCGGTGGGTGCGTGACCCTGGTCCTCAAGCCGTCGTGTCAGTTGGATTTGCCGCGGGCGAAACGGGCCGCCCGCAGCAGTCTTTGTGAAAGAGCGTGAGGCCCGTGGCTCAATCGGATGCTGCGGCGCGTGCCGCGGCGGCGTTCTCGAACCAGTTCACACCGTTCGAGAGCACCACCAGGTGGATCATCACTGCGAGCAGGAAGAGGAAGACACCCTGTGCCACGAACACACGGCGCGGATCGAATACGAGCCAAATCTTGTAGAATTTTGCCATATCCGTCTCCTCAGAACCACGGTGCCCAGATGTAGGTTGCCAGGTGGGCAACCACTGCGACCGCCGAGAACAGCCAGAGGCCGCTCATGTAGACGGAATGCAGTTCCTGGGCCTGCTCATCGGTAAGACCTGTGAAGGACAGGTCACCATTATCAGACATGTACTTTCCTCCGGAACGTGTCGTCTGACGCCGCACCCCCTGCGGCCGGGGTCGACAGGCATGCGCCCGCCGGTCTGTCCGCCACGGGGGCGGGCAGGTCGTGTCGGTCCGATCGGCCTGCGATCAGAGCGAAAACAGAAGCGGCGTGATCCGGTCGGCCTCGGCCCAGGCGCGGGCCAGCGGGCCGCGCAGGTTCAGCGTGTGCCGCCGGGCGATCTCGAGGATCCAGTCGACCGCCGCAAAGGGCAGCGCCGCGATGAAGATCAGCGCGAAATAGGTGTAGAACTCGGCCCCCCGCCGGCGCGGTGCGTGGTGGTGGGGACGCGGGGTGTTCGACGTGACGTCGGCCATGGATCAGACCTCCTCTGGTGAACTGTGTGCGCCGGTGCGGGCCGGCGTCGGTTTCCTTGGGGCGCTGTTCAGCGCCTGGACCGTCTCGACGACGACCCGGTCCGCCCCCTGTTCAAGGGCGACTTTCTCGGCGGCATCGCGCAACTGCTTGGCCGCCGAGATGCGGGTGAGAACGGGGTGCTGCGAGACGATGCGGTCCAGTTCCATCTGCGCGTCGGCGTCCCAGGGCATGTCGCGGCGCAGGCGCGTCGGCGTGGCCGAGGCCGCGTCCATCTGGGTGCCCAGCGGCAGGATGTGGAACAGCGCGTCGAAGAGGCCGTTGCAGACCTCCTGAAGGATGTAGGTGGCGCCGCCGTAGCCCATGAAGGGCGTGCCGGTGTGGCGGCGGATCGTGGCGCCCGGAAAGCTGGCCGGGATGAAGGCCGGCGCCGGGCCGTGACCGGCCTTGAGCTCGGCCAGGTACATCTTTTCGTTGATCGACCCCATGACGATCAGCGGTCGGTGTTCGGCCATCAGCGCGCGGGTGCGGTCGTTGTCGGTCTTGGCCCCGGCGCATCGCGCCACGGCAAAGGCGCAGGGCAGGCCCAGGTCGCCCTCAAGATAGTGCCGCACGCCACGGGCATAGGTCTCGTTCGCGACGATGCCGAAACTGGCGGTGGCAAAAAAGTCCTGCGTGACCGAACGCCAGAGGTCCCAGACCGGCTTGATGGTCGAATGCTTCTCGCGCGCGATGAAGGGCTCGGGGTCCAGCCCCAGCATCTCGCCCAGCTTGCGCAGGAACCTGGTGGTCGAGTCGATGCCGATGGGCGCTTGCAGGTAGGGCTTGCCCAGCACCTCGGCGAGGCCGCGTCCGAACTCGCGGTACATGCAGATGTTGACGTCCGCATCGACCAGGTGGCGCATCTCGTTCAGGTGCGCGCCCAGCGGCATCACCATGTTGACCTCGGCGCCGATCCCTTCGACCAGGCGGCGGATCTCGGCCAGGTCCGAGGGCATGTTGAACACGCCGTACATCGGCCCCAGGATGTTGACGCGCGGCCTGGCGTCGTCGGGGCGCCTGGTCTCCTTGGGCATCCGGCCCTTGGTCATGCCGAACTCGGTGAAGATCCAGGTCATGGCGCGGTCCGCCGCTTCCCACTGGTCCTCGTCGATGGTCCGCGGCAGGAAACGCTGGATGTTGGTGCCCTGCGGCGTGACACCCCCGCCGATCATCTCGGCAATGGAGCCGGTGACGACAACGGCGGGCAGCGCCGGGTCCAGCGACTTCCACGCGCGGGCCATCGCGTCTTCGGTGCCCTTGCCCATTTCCTCTTCGCCAAGGCCGGTCACGACGATCGGAAGCTCGTGCGGCGGCAGCGCGTCGGTGTAGTGCAGCACCGAGGTCACCGGCAGGTTCTCGCAGCCCACCGGGCCGTCGATCACCACTTGCAGGCCCTTCACGGCGGTGAAGGCATAGATGGCGCCCCAATAGCCGCCGGCGCGGTCATGATCCTGGATCAGCATGAGGCGCCCCCTCTGGTCCGGGTGCCAGAAAGGGCTTTGGAAAGCCCTTTCCAAGGCGCTTCAAAGCGCCTTGTTCCGCGGGGTGTCACCGGAAGCGCCCTCATATCATCCGCTCCGCTTGGGCCGCGCGCGCCTGCTTTTCCAGTTTCTTGAGGTAGCGGGCGCGGAACTCCGGCTGGCGGTTCGGTTCACCTTCCCAGATGCCGGCGGTCTCGCCTTCGCCGACGCCCTCGAAAAAGGCCTTCATGCCCTCCATCCGGCCCTTGTTGCCGATGGCCGCATTGACCACCTGCGCAAGGCTCCCGGCCCCGGCGGGGCCCATCAGCGGCCGGGCCGAGATCAGGTTGGTGAAATACAGGCCGGGCAGGCCCAGCGTCTTGGCCTTCTGCACCACGGGCGTGGTGCCGATGGCGAGGTCAGGCTTGATCGCCTCCATCGCGGCGCAATCATCCTCGAGCGAGGCGCGGTACTTCACCTTGACGCCATGCGCCTCCAGCCAGGCGGCGTCATGCGCATTGTACGGCGTCCTGGGGCAGGCCGTGCCGACGTAGGGCACCTGCGCGCCGCTTTCGATCAGCAGCCGCGCGACCAGAAGCTCGGAGCCTTCGTAGCCCGACAGGGTGATCGTGCCGTCGATCCGCGCACCTGCCAGCGCGCCCTTGATGGCGGGCAGGAAGGCGTTCTGCGCCGCGGCCACCCGTTCGGCCGCGATGCCGAAGGTCTCGCCGATGCCTGCCAGCCAGTCGGCGGTGCCGTCCACCCCCACGGGGGCCGAACCGACGACCGGGCGGCCAGCGGCTTTGAACTCGCGGATCGCGGCGGTGTAGAACGGGTGGATCGCCGCCACGGCGCCGCAATCGAGCGCGGCATAAAGCTCGCGCCATTCGCGGCAGGGCACGACAGGCCCGGCGGCCAGGCCCATGGGCGCCAGCATCGCGCCGATCATCATCGGGTCGGCCGGGAACATCTCGCCCAGCAGGGTCACGGTGGGCCGGTCGGACCGCCCGCCTTCGGGGGCGGCGACGGGGCCGGCCTCGATCTCCTTGCGGGCGTAGTTCAGCATCGCCCCGGCCAGCACGTCCTTGGCCTCCGCATGGGTCGGCACGCCGAAACCGGGCACGTCGATGCCGACGATGCGCACGCCGTCGATCTCGTCCGGCAACAGCCGCAGCGGCACGCCCGAGGCGGTCGGCACGCAGAGGTTGGTGACGACGATGGCGTCGTACTTGTCGGGGTCGGCCAGCTGGTGGACAGCCTCGCGGATGTCCTCGAAGAGCTTGCCGGTGACCAGCGTCTCGGAGTTGAAGGGCACGTAACCCACCGACCGGCGCGCGCCGTAGAAATGCGACACGAAGGTCAGGCCGTAGACGCAGCAGGCCGAACCCGAGAGCACGGTCGCCACGCGGCGCATCCTGAGACCCACGCGCAAAGAGCCGAAGGCCGGGCACATGCTTTGCGGCTTGTCGTGCGGGCCTTGCGGGTAGTCGCGCGCGAACTGGTCCAGCAGTTCGGACTGGCCGGCCATGCGGGCCGCCTGTTCCATCTCCGATCCGGAATGACAGCCGAGGCCGGGCGCCTCTTCCGTGGCGGGCAGCGGGTCGGCGCGGCCCTCCGCTTTCAGAACCTCCACTTCGCCCGCATCGTCGTAGACCTGTTCGCTCATGTCGCTGTCCGCCCGTCGTCCCTGGAGTTCTTGCTATCCTCGAGAAGACGCCGCAGCGGGTCGGGCGTCGCCCGGTCCAGCATCCTGCGGATCTCTCGCCGGGGGGTGTCAGGCGTCGTCATAGACAACCTCCAGGCTTTCCTTCGACTTGGCGTACTTGCCGCGCATGTCGGTGTCGGTCGCCGGTTCCAGCACCACACCCGCGCCGGTGTCGGAGCCGTCGAACAACCCCAGCAACCCGTCCTGATCCAGCGGGCGCGGCCGCACCGGTGGTGCTGCGGCGGCGTTCATGCCCAGTTCGGCGAACAGCGCGCCCCACTTGCTCTGCGCGGTGCCGACAATCTGGTAGTTCGCCGATTTCTTGCGCAACTCGTCATCGGCGGGGATGGAGGCCAGCACCGGGATGCCAGCCGCCGCGGCAAAGGCCTGCGCCTCGCCGGAACCGTCGTCCTTGTTGATGACCAGCCCGGCGATGCCGACGTTACCGCCCAGCTTGCGGAAGTACTCCACCGCCGAGCAGACGTTGTTGGCGACATACAGCGATTGCAGGTCGTTCGAGCCGACCAGAATCACCTTCTGCGCCATGTCCCGCGCGATCGGCAGGCCAAAGCCGCCGCAAACCACGTCACCCAGGAAATCGAGCAGCACGTAGTCGAAATCCCAATCGTGAAAGCCCAGCTTTTCCAGCAGTTCAAAGCCATGGATGATGCCGCGCCCGCCGCAGCCGCGACCGACCTCCGGACCGCCCAGTTCCATCGCAAAGACGCCATTGCGCTTGAAGCAGACATCGCCGATCTGCACCTCCTCACCCGCCAGCTTCTTGCGGGTCGAGGTCTCGATGATCGTCGGGCAGGCCTTGCCGCCGAACAGCAGCGAGGTGGTGTCGGATTTCGGATCGCAGCCGATCAGCAGCACGCGCTTGCCCTGCTCGGCCATCATGCAGCTGAGGTTGGCCAGGGTGAAGGACTTGCCGATGCCACCCTTGCCGTAGATCGCGATGATCTGCGTCTTTTTCGTCGGCTCTGCGTGCTGGATGTCGGCGAGATCCGCGTGGGCCTCGTCGCGCAACCGCTGGTCGAAGGCCTTGAGGCTGGGCGCCTCCTTGCCGGTCACTTCGTCCTTCATGCGACGTTCCTCCAGTCCAGGATCATTTTCAGGCAGGTCGGGTCCTCGAAGGCCGTCGCATAGGCGGACGGCGCGTCACTGGCCCCGGCGGTGTGGGTGATGAGCCCCTTCAGCGACAGCGCGCCTGCGTCGATCAGCGCGCGGGTGGCGGCCAGGTCGCTGCGGTTCCATTCGGCGGCGATGCGAAAGCGGGCCTCCTTCATGAAGGCCGGCGGAAAGGCAAAGCTGAGCGGCTGGGTGTAGAACCCGGCCAGCACGATCTCGCCGCCCCTGGCGATGCGGGTCACGAGGTCGTTCAGCAGGCCGCCGTTGCCGGAGGCGTCGTAGATGGCGCGGTAATCGCGGCGCGTGTCGGTGTCGGGGCGGATCACCTCGTAGCCCGTCGCGCCGGACATGCGGCTGGCGTCAATCTCCCAGACGGTGGGCGCGGGTGCGCCGCTGGCCAGGGTCAGCCGTGCCAGCAGGCGGCCCAGGACACCGTGGCCGACGATCAGGTCCGGCACCGCACGGTCGATCCCGGCCATGGCGTGACGGGCGGTGGCGGCCAGCGCCAGCAGCGCGCCTTCGGCGCCCATGCCGCCGTCGACCCGGACGACCCGGCCGGCATCGGTGACCATGCCGCGGGCAGCACCACCGAACAGGCCATGCGCGCCGTCATAACAGTTGGCACCGGGGACAAAGACCGTCTCACCGACGGCAAAGCCGCTCTCGGCACCGGCCTCGACCACCTCGCCAAAGGATTCGTAGCCCGGCACCAGCGGGTAGCCCATGCCCGGAAAAGGCGGCATCTGGCCGGACCAGAACAGCTTTTCCGTGCCGGTGGAGATGCCGGAATGGCTGATCTCGACCACGAGGTCATTCGGACCGGGATCGGTCAGGAACAGGCGGTCAAGACCGAGGTCCCTGGGGCCGTTCAAGAGGACGGCTGTCGTGTCCATGTCGTCACCTCCCGGTCCTGCAACTCGAATCGTCCCCAAGCTGGGTGACGCCGCGTCGTCTGCCTCTGTAAGTCTAGCCTTACACTTCTAGTTGTCAATCAATACTGACATATCGTTACCCGATACTGTCAGGAAGACCTGACAGCCACCACCACGGCGGTCACGTAGGGGCGGCGCGCGCGGGGCTGCCGGATCTCCTGGAACCCCGCCGCCCTGCACAGCGCCGCGATCTCGGCCTGCGACCGGGTGCGCCCGGTGCGCATGGCCAGCGTGTAGAAGGCGAAATAGACATCGGTCTGTGGATCGGGGCGGGCGCCGCCGGACATCGGCTCGGACACGATCAGGCGGCCGCCCGGGGGCAGCGCGTCGTGCACCGCGCGCAGCAGCTTGACCACGGTCTCGTCGGCATGATCGTAGAGCACCCGCACCAATGAGATGGTGTCAGCCCCGCGCGGCAGAGGGTCATCGCGGAACGATCCCGGCTGGATCGTCACGCGCGCTGTCAGCCCCGCCTCGGCAAGGCGCGCCTGCGCCCCGGTGACGACAGCGGGCAGGTCGAACAGCACCAGCCGCGCCTGCGGGGCGGCGCGCGCCGCCTCGACCAAAAAGACCCCGGTGCCGCCGCCCACGTCCATCAGGCAGCAGGTGTCCTTCAGCGGCACCTGCGCCAGCGTGTCCTGCGCCACCAGGCGCTGCGACTGGGCCATCAGGTCGGAATAGGTGGCGGTGACCTCCGGGTCCACCGCCCCCGCCGCGCCAAAGACATAGGGCCAGAACGCCGCCAGTTCGGTCTGCGTCTCGCCACGCAGCAGGGCGACGGGGTCGCCCATGTCGCGGTAGAACGCGCCGTGATGGCGGATCATCGCCTCCAGCCCCGGCACCCCGGTCAGCGCGGCCCCCTGGCGGGTCAGCGCAAAACGGTCGCCGCGCTTGCGGCGCATGAGGCCCATGGCGGCGCCTGCCTGCAACAGCAGGCGCATCCGCTCTTCTGGGAGACCGCAGTAGCGCGCGAGGGCAGAGACCTCTTCGGGGCCGTTCAGCAGGCGGCGCGGCAGGTTCAGATGAACCAGCGCCAGCAGCGCCTGAGACCGGACAAACCCCTGAACCAGATCGAAAATCATCGCGCCATCGCGCCGGGCCACGCCCCGCGCGATCGGCCAGCGGCTGGCGCGGCGCTGAAAGCCGGGCGAAGCGATCAGCCGGTTCAGCCAGCCCGCCCAGCGTTTGCGCCCCAGCTCTGGCGTGGTGTCGGCCACGGGTCAGGCCCGCTGCGCGGCGGTGGGCTGCGGCATGATCTTTTTCGCGGTCAGGGTGACCATCTGCGCCAGCGACGCCTCGCCCGGACAGGACGGGATCGACGAGATCGCCCCGGCCAGGATGTTCTTCAGCCGCTCCGTCGCGCCGCCGACGCCCAGCTGCGCCACCGCGCTGGGGCGGCCATGGCGGTCGTCCTGGCCCACCGGCTTGCCCAGTTCGGCCTCGGAACACAGCGCGTCGCGCAGGTCGTCCGCCACCTGGAAGGCCTCACCGATGCGGTCGCCCAGGTCGAACCAGGGCTCGGCGTCCTGCCCGGCGGCAATCGCCCCCATCTGTGTCGCGGCGATGAACAGCGCGCCGGTCTTGGAGCGGTGATAGGCGGTGAGGTCGATCTTGGCCTCGCTCTCCCAACCCTGCCCGGCGCAGATCCCGCCCGGCATCCCGGTGCGCTGCGCCAGCGTCACGACCAGCTGCGCGGCGCGCATCGGATCGACCGCCGCCGCCCGGCCCAGCACCTCGAAGGCCAGCACGATCAGGCTGTCGCCGGTCAGCACCGCCAGCGACTCTCCGTAGGCGCGGTGGACCGAAGGCTTGCCCCGGCGAATCTCGGCGTCGTCGAAACAGGGCAGATCGTCGTGCACGAGGCTGGCGCAATGAATCAATTCCAGCGAGGCGGCAGCGGCATCGGCCACCTGCGGGCGGTCGTCGCCGCAGGCCATGGCCACCGACATCAGGATCGTCGGCCGGATTCGCGCGCCCCCCGGCGTGCAGGCATATTCCAGCGCCTCGGACAGCTGCCGCGGCGCGGCGCCCGTCCCCTGGCCCAGCGTTATGGCCCGCATCACCGCCATGTCGATCCGTTTCGTCAAGCTCATCGCCCAGGTCCTCGCCGGTTTGCGCCGTTTTGTCATCTCAACATGACGCCGTTGTGTAAATTAGACTGGACACATTTCCGGAACGAGTCAAGAATTCGGATATGAAGCCCGTGGCCCCAGCGACATTCGACAGACGGCAGGTGCTGGTGATCGGCGCCGGTGTGGGCGGGCTTGCCTGTGCGCTGCGGCTTCAGGCGGCGGGAATGCAGGTCACGGTGCTGGAGCGTCACGCGACGCCGGGCGGCAAGATGCGCACCCTGCCCTCCGCCGCCGGGCCGGTGGACGCAGGGCCGACAGTGCTGACCCTGCGGCCGGTGTTCGAGGACCTGTTCGCAGCCTGCGGCACGCGGCTGTCCGACCATGTCACGCTGATCCGGCAAGAGGTGCTTGCGCGGCACTTCTGGACCGATGGCAGCACGCTGGACCTGTATGCCGATCCGCGGCGCAGCGCGCTGGCGGTGCAGGACCTGTGCGGCAAAGGCGCGCGTGCCGAGTTCGAACGCTTCTGGACCGAGACGGAACGGCTGTTCGACACCTTCGACGGCCCGATGATCCGCGCCGCAGAGCCGTCGCAGCTGACCCTTGCGGCCGAGGTGCTGCGGCAACCCTCGCTGCTGCGCGCCATGGCGCCGCGCGCGACCCTGGCGCAACAGCTGGCGCGGCGCTTTTCCGATCCCCGGCTTGCGCAGCTGTTCGGGCGCTACGCCACCTATGTCGGCGGTTCGCCCTACGAGGCCCCGGCGCTGCTGTCGCTGATCTGGCAGGCCGAGGCGCGCGGCGTCTGGTACGTCGCCGGCGGGATGCACAGGCTGGCCGAGGCGATGGCGCGGCTGTTCACCCGGCTGGGGGGCGTGCTGCGGACCGGCTGCCATGTCGCCGGGATCACCGTCACGGATGGCGCTGTCCGTGGGGTGACGCTGGCGGACGGCACACGGATGTCGGCGCCCACCGTGGTCTTCAACGGCGACCCGCGGGCGCTGGCGACGGGGTGCCTTGGCCCCGGCGTGACGCGGGTGGCGCGTCGCACGGCCAAGGACGCACGCAGCCTGTCGGCCCATGTCTGGAGCTTTGCCGCCCGCACCTCGGGCGCGCCGCTGAAGCATCACAACGTCTTTTTCGCCGCAGATCCCCGGTCGGAATTCCGCGACCTTGCCCGGGGGAGGATGCCGGCGGAGCCCACGCTCTATGTCTGCGCCGAGGATCGCGGGGCCGAGGCCCTGCCCGGCGGCGTCGAGCGGTTCGAAATCATCCTGAACGCGGCCCCGCTGACCACGGCCCGGGCCATCGACCCCCACGAGGAGGCGATCACATGTCACCGACGGACCTTTCGGACACTGGCCCGTTTCGGCCTGCGCTTCGATCCCGAGCCGGGGCCGGAGAGCCTGACGACACCGGAGGGCTTCGACCACCTGTTCCCGGCGACGGCCGGATCCCTCTACGGGCAGAGCCCGCATGGGCTGACGGCGGGGTTGCGGCGGCCCAGGGCGCGGACGGAGGTGCGCGGTCTCTACCTTGTAGGGGGTGGGGCGCATCCGGGGGCGGGGGTGCCGATGGCCACGCTCTCCGCGCGGCACGCGGCCGAGGCGATCTCGCTGGACCTCGCTTTGACCTGAGGGTGCCGCCGAACGGCTATGCCTGGTGGTATGTCGACGGGATCTCGGACTGCGGCAGGCGGGCGGTGTCGGTCATCGCCTTCATCGGCTCGGTGTTTTCGCCCTGGTATCGCTGGTCCGGGCGCCGTGACCCGGACAACCACGTCTGCATCAACGTGGTGACTTACGGGCCGGGGGGCAGGTTCTGCATGACGGACCGGGGGCGCAGGGCGCTGCGGCAGACGCAGAACGGGTTCACTGTCGGGCCGTCGTCGTTGCGCTGGTGTGGCACGCGGCTGGAGATCGAGGTGAACGAACGCGCCGCACCGCCGCAGATCGGGCGGCTGGTGGGGCGGATCGTGGTCAAGCCAGTGGCCTTGACCGGGGTGGAGCTGCCCTTGACCGGCGACGGCGCGCATGTCTGGCGACCCTTTGCCCCGGTGGCGGACATCGACGTCGACCTGGAGGGCACTGGCTGGCAATGGTCCGGGCACGGGTATTTCGACGCAAATTTCGGGGTGCGGGCGCTTGAGGAGGATTTTTCCTACTGGACCTGGGGCCGCTATCCCCTGTCCGGTGGCGCGGCCTGTTTCTATGACGCGGTGCGGATGGACGGCAGCGTGCTGGCGCAGGCGTTACGGTTCGACCGCTCCGGCGCGGCCGAGGTCATGGACCTGCCGCCGCGTGCCCGGCTGGCGCGCAGTCTCTGGGCGGTGCGGCGCGAAACGCGGGCGGATGAAGGCTACCGGCCCCGGCAGGTGCTGGGGATGCTGGATGCGCCGTTCTACACCCGGTCCGCCGTGCAGACCTGTCTGGAGGGTGAGGAAACGGTCGGCGTGCACGAGGCGCTGGACCTGCGACGCTTTCGCTCGCCGCTGATCAAGCCGATGCTGGCGGTCCGGGTGCCCCGGCGGGCGCGCTGGACGTTCCGCGACGCGGTGCCGGTCTGACCTGATCCGGGCGTGGCAGGGGGCGCTGCCCCCGCCGCCCCTGCGGGGCGACTCCCCCGGGAGTATTTGAACAGAGAAGAAGCCTGGGCCGCGCGCGGGCAGGCTATTGCAGTTCGATCGAGACGCGGCCAGAGGCGCCCAGCGCGTCGATCACCGACAGCGTGGTAAAGCCCGGCCCGGTGACCGGGGCCAGGAATTCGGGGCGGCGCAGGCCGGTGGCGAGCACGGTGCCGTCCGCCATCACCGTATAGGACGGCACGCCGCCGCGCAGCTTGACCGGGATGCCCGCATCACTGACGGCCAGCCGCGCGCCTTCGGGCGGGAAGGTCAGGTGCAGGTCCGGCGCGCTTGCGCGCGGGCCGAAGCGTTGCAGTTGCTCGGGCAGTTGCGCGCGCGGGACCAGCAGGGTTTCGGGTGGCGGTGGCGGCAGCGGCTCCAACCGGGGTTCGGCCCGGCCCAGCGTCTCGAACAGGAGCGGCGCGGCGAGGTCGCCGCCAAAGGCGCCGGGGACAGGCGTGCCGTCCGGGCGGCCGATCCAGACACCGGCCACGTGGCGGCCCGTCCAGCCCAGCGCCCAGGCGTCGCGGTGGCCGTAGGAAGTGCCGGTCTTGTAGGCGATGCGCCCCGGCGGGCCGGCGGAGGCGGGCGGCGTCAGGCCGGACAGGATGTCGCCGACCTGCCAGGCGCTGGCCCGGCCGAGGATACGGCGCGGCGGCAGCGCGGCGTCCGATATGTCGCGGTCGGCGCGCCATTTCAGCGGGATCGCCTCGCCGCCGCGGGCGATGGCGGCGTAGACCTGCACCATCTCCTCGAGCGTCAGGCCGACCCCGCCCAGCGCCAGCGCGAGGCCGGGCGCGCCGCCCTGGATGCCCGGTTTCACCCCGGCGCTTTGCAGCGCGGCCATCAGGTGCGCGGGGCCCAGCGCCTCGGTCAGGCGCACCACGGGGATGTTCAGCGACAGTTGCAGCGCCCGGCGCACCGAGATCTCGCCGCGGAATTCGCCGTCGAAGTTCTGCGGCGCGTAGCTGCCGAACTGCACCGGCGTGTCGAGGATCAGCGTTTCGGGATGCGCGAGTCCCCGGTCGAAGGCGAGGCCGTAGACCAGCGGTTTCAGCGTCGAGCCGGGCGAGCGTTGCGCGCGGGTCATGTCGACGAAACCTTGCGCCATGGTGTCGGTGTAGTCGGGTGAGCCGACGGAGGCGAGGATCTCGCCCGTCTGGTGGTCGGCCAGCACGATGGCCAGCGACAGCCTCTCGTTTCGGCCGGCCATGTAGCGGCGGGCGAGGTCCTCGAGGCTGGCCTGAAGGGTCTTTTCCAGGGTCAGGTCGTGCCGGCCCGGCCCTTCGGCCAGGGCGCGGTCGGCCATGTGCGGGGCCAGTTGCGGCATCAGCTGGCGGCCCAGCGGGGCGGGGTCCAGTTGATCGGTGCGGGCGGAGTCCATCGGGATCACGCCGGCGTTGGCCATCCGCTCCAGCACGCGGTTGCGGGCGATGCGGGCGGCCTCGGGATAGCGGTCGGGGCGGCGGCTGGTGGGGGCCTGCGGCAGGGCCACCAGCAGCGCCGCCTCGGCCGGGGTCAGGCGGGCCGGTTCCTTGCCCAGCCAGATCAGCGTCGCGGCGCGCACGCCTTCGACGTTGCCGCCATAGGGCGCGAGCCGCAGGTACAGCGCCAGGATCTCGTCCTTGGTCAGGCGGCGTTCCAGTGCCAGGGCCAGCCGCATCTGGCGCAGCTTGCCCTGCCACTGGCCGGTGGTGCCGTCCTCCAGCAGCCGCGCGACCTGCATCGTCAGCGTCGAGGCGCCCGACACGACCTCGCCATGCCGCAGGGCCTGGGCCACGGCGCGCAGGGTGGCGCGCAGGTCGACGCCGTGGTGGCTGTAGAACCGCTTGTCCTCGTAGGCGATCAGCATGCGAAAGAACAGCGGGTCCACCTGGTCGGGCGAGACCGCCATGCGCCAGATGCCATCGTCGATGGTGTAGGCGCGCAGCAGGTCGCCGTTGCGGTCGCGCACCTCGGAGGAGGTGGTGTGGACCAGCACCGGGATTTCGGTCGCGTCGATGAAGGCGTCAAAGCGGTCACGCGAAAAGGCGGCGGCCCAGAGCACCACCACCAGGCCGAGCAGGCGTTTCACGGCGCCGCTTCCCAAAGGCCGGGGTACAGCGTGACAAAGCCGTTGGTGTCCACGGCCAGGTGCGTTTCGTAGCCGGTTTCGACGGCGGTGTAGCGCACCAGCCCGCCCCGTTCGCGCGTGTAGGTCTGCCGCAGCGGCGTCACGTCGGGGCCGGGAAAGCGCAGCCAGGCCGATGTCGTCTCCATCCGGCCGACCTCGGGCAGGCGATTGATCGGCAGCAGGTTGGTGGCCGGGGTAAAGCCCAGGTCGATGTCCTCGGCGCCGTCCAGGTCCGGACGGGCGGCGCCATTCAGCGTCCAGCCCTCGGCGCCGCGTGCAAGGCGCAACGCCACCGGCGCGCCGGCGTGTTCGCCGGTGATGTCGGCGCTGGAGGTGCGCCAGTCAGCGCCGGTGCGAATGACGTAGTCCAGCGCGGCCCAGCCCTGCGCATCGCGGAACCGGGCGTGCCCGACCAGCATCCAGCCTGCGCCGATCCGGGCGAGACGGCACTTGTCCTCGCCGTCCCGGTCCAGCGCACGCCAGTGAATCGTCGCGACTGTCTCTCCCGTCATGGCAGGATCGTCACGCTGCCCGACGCGGTGTTCGCCCGGTATTCGGGACGATACATGTCCTCGACCAGCGCCGCCGGGTGGTGGAATGTCCCCGGCGAGACGGCGCGCACGATGTAGGCCAGTTGCAGGCTGCCCTGGTCCCCCCGGTCGAGCGCCGCAAGGAAGCGGTCCGAGCGGAACTCGGTATGGGTGGCATCGGCCAGGGTCAGCCAGTCCAGCGCCCGGACATCGCCCGCGCGCAGCAGGTTCGGGTTGTCGATCTCAAAGCCCGCCGGCAGCGCATCGTCGACGATCAGCCGCGCGTTTTCCTTGTCCGAGGGCAGGACCGTCAGCACCGTGACCAGCCGGTCACCGGCGCGGATCTCGGTCACCGGGTCGCCCGTCAGCGTGTAGTAGTCGCGCGTCAGGGCGTAGCCGTAGCCGGTCGCCTCGGTCGCGCCCGACGGCTTGCCCAGGGTGGTCAGCGTGATGTCGGTCGGCTTGTCCGAGGTGTTGGTCAGCGTGACCGGGTCGGTCAGGTCGGCGGCCCCCATCCGGCGCACGAAGGGCCCGCTGAGCGCCTCGCCGTTCAGCGCCAGGCCCGAGACGGTGGGATCCTGCACCATGGCGTGCGCCGCCAGCAGGGCCCAGGCCTTTTCCTGCGTCGACAGCGGGCGCGAGACGGCCGAGATGCGGCGCACGATGTCGTTGCGGTCCAGCCGGTCCGAGCGTGCCTCGACCGCCAGCGCCAGCATCCCGGCGGCGTCGCGCAGGGTGCTGCCGTAGTCCTCGCGGTAGCCGTCGACCTGCGACGCCGGGATCGCCGCAAGGCGGGCGGCGGCGCGGCCGAACATCGCGTCGGCGCGCGGCTGGTCGCCGTAGCTGGCCAGCGCCGCGCCCAGTTGCGCCTGCGCCAGCGGGGTGGCAAAGGCTTCGGCCCGTTCGTCGGCGTAGTAGCGCAGGTCGCCCATGGCTGCCGCGCCCTCGCGGGCCAGCACCATCAGCGCATAGGCGATGTCCTCACCGCCCTTGTCGAAATCGGGCGCATACGCGATCCGGTTGCGCAGGTTGTCCAGCGCGTTACGCCAGGCAATCTCCGGCACTTCGTGGCCCGCCGCCCGGGCGCGGCCCAGGAAGTCGGTGACATAGGCGTCCAGCCAGAAGTCGCCCGACCACGCCCCCCACAGCCCGAAGGCACCGTTGGAGGCCTGCCGTGTCAGCACCTGGGTGATCGACTGTTCGATCCGCAGGTCGATGCGGTCCTTGCCGCCCAGGCCCAGCGGTTCGGCGATGGCCGACAGGTACAGAAGCGGCAGCGCCTTGGAGGTCACCTGTTCGGTGCAACCGTAAGGATAGGCGTCAAGCGAGGCCATCATCCCCGGCACGTCAAAGCGCGCCAGCGGCCCGGCCGAGACCAGCGCCGAGGCACTTTCGGCCCGCAGCCCGGCAAACACCTCGGTGTCGAGGGTAAAGGTCTGCCCGGCGGCCAGTTCCAGACGGCGGGTGGTGCCGATGTCGGGATCGTTGGCCCGCACGCCCAGGGTCAGCGTCTTGGTCAGGCGCTGGCCGTCGGGCGCGGTCAGCGCAATCTCGATCTTGTGGTCGCCGACCGTGTCGGCGGTCAGCGGCAGCTCCAGCGCCTGTTTCTCGCCCTTGGCCAGGGTCACGGCGGCGGGCAGGATCGCGGTGTCGAGGGTCACGCCATCGGTGGTCACCTCCAGCGGCATCGCGCCGGCGTCGCCCTTGACGTGGGTGAATTCCAGCAGCAGGCGGCTCTGGTCCCCGGGGGCCAGGAAACGCGGCAAGGAGGCCGAGATCACCACCGGGTCGCGCACCAGCACATCCGCCTCGGCCGAGCCGACGCCCTTGGGCGACCAGGCCACGGCCATCAGCCGCACGGTGCCGTTGAAGTCGGGGATGTCGAACGACACCTCGGCGCTGCCGTCCTCGCCCACGGGCACGAGGCCCGAGAAGAAGGCGACCATGGCCTCGGTCGGCGGGGGCGATTGCAGGCGCATGCCGGCGTCGCCGTCACCGCCCGACCGGATGGACCCCATCGCGCCGTTCATGCCGTCGATCAGGCGGCCATAGATGTCGCGCATCTCGACACCCAGCCGGCGCTGGCCAAAGTAGTAGCCCGCCGGGTCCGGCGTGTCGAAGCCGGTCAGGTTCAGGATGCCCAGGTCCACGGCGGCGACCGTGACATAGGCGGTTTCGCCCGGGGCGACGTTGTCGATCATCACCTTGGCGGTCAGCGGGCTGCGCGGTGCGATTTCCTCGGGCGCGTCGAAGGCGACGTTCAGCTTTGCGTCGCCCGGATCGACGGCGGCATGGGTCAGGCCCAGCGCACGGGCCGGGTTCTGCCCGGCATTCACGTCCATCGGGCGGATCACCTGCGCGGTCACGTAGACCCCCGCGCCCCAGTCCGCCGTCACCGGCAGGGCCAGCGTGGTCTCGCCCTCGGTCACGTCGACGGCCTGCATCGAGATCACGCGGTCGGCCAGCACCGTCACCAGCGCCTTGCCGGCGTAGCGCGGCACCATGCGCAGGGTTGCCGTCTCGCCCTCGGCATAGGCGGGCTTGTCCAGCGACATTTCCAGCATGTCGGGCGCATCGGCGGCATCCGCCGGGGCGTACCAACCGGCCGAGAAGGCCATCGAGGACGACAGGTAGGCGCCGTCCTTGCGTTCGACCACCACCTCGTAGCTGCCCCAGTCCACGTCGGCGGCGATCACGAAGGGGTCGACCCCCAGCGTGCCGTCGCCACGCGCCACGGTTTCGCGGCTGGTCACCGGCTCCCAGTACCAACTGCCGTAGCTCTGATACCACTGGTAGCGGGTGTTCACGCGGTTGACCTGCCAGGCGATCTCCATCTCCTGCGCCTTGAGGTCCGGCCCCACGGCGATCACGCTGAACCGCGCCTCGGCCCCTTCGGCGAAATCCTCGGCCGCGGGCTTGATGCCGATCATTGGCGTCGGCGAGGCGACCGGCCGGACGATCTGGCGTTCCACCGGGCGGCCCGAGGCTTCGGACAGGCGCAGGGTAATGGCGGCCTCCATCGGGCGGCCGTTCGGGTCGATGTCGGGCATCGGCAGGGCCAGCTGCGCGTTGCCGGTGACATCGGTGGTCAGGTCGGGCGGAAAGCTTTCGATCCGCACGTCGCTGTCGTCGTCATGGCGGCCAAAGCGGTAGCCGGGGAAGGTGTCGATCACAGTCCGGGTGGCCAGCCGCAGCTCGCCCTCGATCCGCAGGTCCGCGCCCGGCGCACCGAACAGGTAGCGCGCATCGACGTTCAGCAGCGGCGGCGACAGCGGGTTGATCGGACCATCCGGCAGGTCGAGCGCAAAGTCGATCCTCTCGGGCACGAAGTCCTCGACCAGCACGGTTTCCGAGCTCAGCGCCGCGCCCTTGGGGTCGGCGTAGACGGCCACGCGCCAGGTGCCGCGCGGCACCGAGGGCGCCAGCGGCAGGGTGAACACATGCCCGCCCGAGGTGCCGCCGTCCGAGATGTGGCGCGAGTATTCCACGCCATCGGGCCGGGTCAGCACCACGGTCAGCGGCACGTCCGTCACGGCATCGGCGCGGGCGTCGCGCAGCAGGGCGGTGACGTTGATCTCTTCGCCGGCGCGATAGGCGCCGCGGTCGGTGGCGATGAAGGCATCCAGCGGACCGGCGGGCGCGCGGCCGGCGACGCCCCGGTCGGACAGGTCAAAGGCCGGGTCCTTGAGCGACAGAAAGGCAAGGTCCTCCTCGCCGCGCTTGGCCATGACCAGCGCGGGGGCGGTGCCCGCGGTGCCGCGCAGCAGGCCCGGCGCAAAGCGCGCCACGCCCTCGGCATCGGTGGTCACCGTCTCGAGGATGCGGTTGGCCGAGGCCAGCAGCGACACCTCCAGCCCCGCCATCGGCGTGGCATCGCCCAGGTTGCGGGCAAAGACGGTCAGCCCGTCGGTGCCCTGGAGCGTGGTCAGGCCGATGTCGGACAGGATGAACCACTGCGTCGCGCGGTCGTCGTCGCCGTTCTTCGGGTCCGGCACGGCGGCGGTCAGCGCATAGATCCCGGCGGGCAGGTCGCCCAGCGCCTCGCCCAGCGGCAGGCGGGTCAGCATGTCGGCGTTCAGGCGGTTCTCGACGACGCCGGTGCCGCGCCAGACCTCTTCGGCCAGCGTCTCGGCAAAGTAATCCTCGTCGTAGCGGCCCAGCGGGCGGCCGAAATAATCGTCGCGGATCGCCGCCACCAGATTGCGGTCGGTGACGCGGCGCAGCACCAGGTCGACCTCTTCGAGGTTGACCGTCTCGATCGGCAGGCCCGCATCGGCGGTGCGCGGCAGCACGTAGGCGCGGCCCGGAAAGCTGACCCTGGGGGTGCGGTCGCTGACATAGGCGGTGATCGGAATGTCGCGCACCATTTCCTCGCCCGACTGCGCGGGCAGGCCCGAGCGGAAGGTGATGGTATAGCGCGACCCGTGTTCGACCCCGGTCACGCAAAGCCGCTGGCTTTCCTGCACCACGGCCAGGCGGGCATCGGGCAGCTTGACGTAGGGCGCGTAGTCCTGCCCCGCCCGCACCAGCGGTTCGTTGAAGGTGGCACAGATGCGCGGCGCGGCGGTGTCGGCCTCGACCACGTGTTCCTCGACGCGAAAGCCGTATTTGCCCACCGCGTCGTCCAGCAGTTCGGTCACGTCGGCACGGCCGCCCAGCGTCTCGGCCAGGCGCAGGGCCGGGATCATGTCGCGGCCGCGGTTCTCGATCTCCAGCGCAAGGGCCAGATCGTACAGCGCGGTGATGCGCAACGCGTCATCCTCGGCGCGCAGGTAGCCGTTGATCGCCGCCAGCATCGCCCGGGTTTCCGAGCGGGCCTTGTCCGCGCCCTGCTCGCGCTTGGCGTACAGGGCGTTCCACTGGCCATACTGCACCCACAGCGCCGGGTCGTCGTTCTGCGCCAGCGCGGAGCCGGTCCAGTGGATGGCATCGCGCAGGTTGCCCGATTCGCGCGCCTGCGTCGCGGCATCCAGCAGCGCGGCCACCGTGTAGCGGCCGCCGGCGTGGCGGATGGCGATGTCCATCGCTTCCTTGCGGGCCAGTGCGATGTCGTCGTCGGACAGGAAATCCAGCTCGGCCCGCCGGGTCTGCGCCAGGTCGCGCAGCGTCTGTGGCACGTCCACCGCCCGCCCCGAGATCGCGCCTTCGTAGGCAGCGCGGTCCGTCACGGCTGACTTCGGGAAACAGGCATTGGTCCGGCTGTTGAAGGTGAAGGCGATGCAGTCGGGCCGGTTCAGGCAGGTCTGCTGACAGGCATCGTAGGAGCTGTCAAAAAGGCTTTGCAGGTCATTCCCGGTGTAATCGATGTCACGGGTCACCACGAAACGCCTGTCGGGCACCGCTTCCTCGGCATGAACGGAAGACAGACCGACAATGGCCAGTGCAAGGCCCAGAGCAAAACGACGCATCAAAAGCTCCCTTCGGATCAATGCCTCCCATCTTGTCATGCGACATGTCGCAAAACAACGATTCGGCAGGTCCGGGATACCCGACCCCGCCCCAGCGTCGCATGGGAGGGATTTACAGGATGTTCACCTTGACGCTGCAAGAGTCGGACGAGTCTGACGGAGGGCTTTGAATGAACCTGGCCGAACGCCTGGCAGAGGAGCGGCGCGCGCGCCTCGCCGCGGAACGTTTGCTGGAGCAGAAACAGGCCGAGCTCTTCGAGGCGAACCGCAAGCTGGGCCGTCATGCGATGCAGCTGCGCAACGAGATCCAGGAGACCCGCACCGAGGTCAAGGTCGTCCGCGACGAGAACCAGCGCGTCATGCACCAGCTGGGCGAAGCCACGCAAAAGATCGAGGTGGTGACCGAACAGCTGTGGAGCGCGCTGGAAACCATCCGCGACGGCTTTGCCATGTGGGATGAGCAGTACAATCTCGAACTGGCGAACCCGGCCTACCTGCATGTCTTCGAGGGGGTCGAGACCATCGCGCCCGGCGCGTCGTACCGCCACGTGCTCGAAATCCTGGTCCAGGAGGGGATCGTCGATCTCCAGGGCGAGGCGCCCAACGCCTGGATTTCGCGCATGCTGAACCGCTGGGAGCTGGACCCGATCCCGCACGAGACCCTGCGCCTGTGGAACAACCGCTTTGTCAAGCTGCGCGACCGCCGCCTGCCCGACGGCGGCATCGTCAGCCTGGGTGTCGACATCACCGACCTGATGCGCATGTGGGCCGCGGTCGAGGAAATGCCCGACGGCTTTGTCATGTACGATGCCGACGACCGCCTGCTGATGTGCAACCAGCAGTACCGCGACGTCTACAAGGCCAGCGCGCCAGCCCTGGAACAGGGCAATACCTTCGAGCAGATCCTGCGCTACGGGCTGGCGCACGGGCAGTACGCCGAAGCCGTGGGCCGAGAGGAGGAGTGGCTCGAGGAACGGCTGGAGGCGCACCGCCGGACCGAGACCGAGCTGGAGCAGCAGCTGGAGGACGGTCGCTGGCTGCGGGTCTACGAGAGGGCCACCCGCGACGGCGGGCGGGTCGGCCTGCGTGTCGACATCACCCAGATCAAGGAGGACCAGAAGCGCCTGAAAGAGGCGATGATCCGCGCCGAGGCGGCGAACCGGGCCAAGTCGTCCTTCCTGGCCAACATGAGCCACGAGATCCGCACGCCGATGAACGGCGTCGTCGGCATGGCCGACCTGCTGATGGACACCCAGCTGTCCGAGGAACAGCAGCTGTATGCGGACACCATCCGCAGTTCCGGCGAGGCGCTGCTGGTCATCATCAACGACATCCTCGACTACTCCAAGATCGAGGCCGACAAGCTCAAGCTGCACCCCGAGCCTTTCGACCTCGAACGCGCGATCCACGAGGTGGTCATGCTGTTGCAGCCGACCGCGCGGGACAAGGACATCTCGCTGCTGATCGACTACGACATGTTCCTGCCGACGCGGTTCATCGGCGACGCCGGCCGGGTCCGGCAGATCTTGACCAATCTCCTGGGCAACGCGGTGAAATTCACCGTGCAGGGGCATGTGCTGGTGCGCGTGGTGGGGATCCCCGAGGGCGAGAATTCCTCGGCCATCCACATCACCGTCGAGGACACCGGCATCGGCATCCCCGAGGACAAGGTCCAGGACATCTTCGGCGAATTCAACCAGGTCGAGGACGAACGCAACCGCAAGTTCGAGGGCACCGGGCTTGGCCTTGCCATCACCCGCAAGCTGGTCGAGCTGATGGGCGGCGAGGTCTGGGTCGATTCGGAGCTGGGCAAGGGCAGCTGTTTCGGCATGCGCATCCTGCTTCCGGCCGAGGAACCGGCGGTGTTCGAGACCGCGCAGCTGCCGCCGCACCTCAAGAACGTGCTGGTGGTGGACGACCACAGCGCCAACCGCGCGATCCTGTCCAAGCAGCTGGAGATCCTCGGGCTGAAGGCCGGTTTCTGCAAGACCGGGTCGGAGGCGATCGACCGCATCTGCGATCGCCCGGACCTGCTGATCATCGAATGCGATCTGCCCGACATGACCGGCCAGGACCTTGCCGCGCAGGTCGGCAGCGGCACGCAGAGCATTCCGGTGATCCTGTTGGCCGACAACCCCGCGCAGGTGCGCCCGCGCCCGGATGTCGCCATCGCCGCGGTGTTGCAAAAACCGGTGCCGCGGCGGGCGCTGTTCGCCGCGCTGGAAAAGGTCGGCGCGGCCTACTACGGCGCGACGCCCGCCATTCCCGCCCCGGCCGACCCCGTCGATGCCCCCGCCCCGGCGGAGGCAGAGCCGCCCGTGCCGATCGACCCGAATGCCCCGCTGGACGTGCTGGTGGCCGAGGACAACAAGACCAACCAGCTAGTGTTCCGCAAGATGGCCAAGGATTTCAACGTCACGCTGCGGTTTGCCAACAACGGGCTGGAGGCGGTGGCCGAGTTCCAGAAGAAACGCCCCGAGATGATCTTCATGGACATCTCGATGCCGCAGATGGACGGCAAACAGGCCACGCGCGAGATCCGCGCGCTGGAGGCGGGCGGCCCGCCGGTGCCGATTATCGCCGTCACCGCGCACGCCATGTCCGGCGACCGCGAAAGCATCCTGGAGGCCGGGCTGACGGACTACCTGACAAAACCGCTGCGCAAGGCATCGCTGGCCGAAAAGATCGACCTCTACAACCGCCGGACGGCCGGGCAGGCCGCCGAATGACGGGGCGCTTGGTGGATCAGGCCGACAGCGCCTGTGCCTCGGCCGGACGCAGAAAGGCGGGACGGTCGGGCTCGGACAGGTCAGGCTCAAAGCGGTAGCCGCCCAGGTCGAACTCCAGCAGGCCCGCCGGGTCGGTCAGACGACGCTGGACGATGTAGCGCGCCATGGCGCCCCGCGCCCGCTTGGCGAAAAAGCTGACGATCTTCGGACCGGCCGGCTTGTCCTCCATGAACTGCGGCGTGATCACCCGCAGCTTCAGCGCCTTGTCCGGCACCGCGCCGAAATATTCCTGGCTGGCGCAGTTCACCAGCACGCCGCTGCCCAGCGCCTGCCCCTGCGCGTTCAGCGCCTTGGCGATCTGGTCGCGCCAGTAGTCATAGAGGCTCGCCCCCCGCCGCGTCTTCAGCCGCGATCCCATCTCCAGCCGGTAGGCCTGGATCGCGTCCAGCGGTCGCAACAGGCCATAGAGGCCCGACAGGATCCGCAGGTGATCCTGCGCCCAGGCCATCTCGTCCGCGTCCAGCGACCCGGCCTCCAGCCCCATGTAGGTGTCGCCGGCAAAGGCCAGCGCGGCGGGGCGCAGGTCCTCAGGGCCGGGCGTGTCCGAAAAGGCGCGGAACCTGTCGCGGTTCAGGCGGGCAAGGTCATCCGAGAGGTCCATCAGCCCCTTGAGGTCCGTCAGGGTCAGGTTGCGCGCGGTCCTGGCCAGCCGCTGCGCGTCCGCCTCGAACTCCGGCGCGGTCATCTCGACCTGCCGCTCCTGCCAATCCAGCCGCTTGGCCGGGGAAATCACCACCAGCATGGGTTGCCTCCGCTTGTCCTCTTGCCACCCGATCTAGGGCCGGACAGGGCCAAGGTCCACCCGCCTCAGCCCTGTGCCGCCTCGCGCAGCACCTCGTGGAAGGCCGCGCCAAAGCGTTCGGCGCGCCGGTCGCCCAGGACCCGGTCCAGGTCTTCGCGGTCCACGGGCGGGCGTTCGGCCAGTTTCGCCAGCATGGCCGCCGTGCAGGACAGCGGTTTTTCCGTGCCGTCCGCGCCGCGCACCAGCGCCGCCTGCGCTTCCAGCAGGGCATCGTAGACCGCGCCGGTGCCACTGGCCGCCAGCTTGCGGCGGCGCGGGTGCATCTCCTCGGCGCTGCCGTTCAACACTTCGAGAAAGGCGCGGCCATACCCTTCCAGCTTTTTCGCGCCGACGCCGTTGATCCGCGCCATGTCGTCCAGCGTGGCAGGTCGCCGTTCCGCCATCTCGATCAACGTCTTGTCGTTGAAGATCATGTAGGGCGGCAGCCGGGCCTCCTTGGCCAGCGAAGTGCGCAGCGCCTTGAGGGCCGAGAACATCGGCGCATGTTCCTCGCTGACCAGCGCCTTGACCGCCGGGCGCCGCTCGGTCGCGTTGGTCATCGCGTCGCGGCGCAGCGCGATCTCCTGCTCGCCGCGCAGGATCGGCAGGGCGCGGTCGGTCATGACCAGCGCGCCGTGCCGCTCGGAATCCGGGCGCATCAGGTCATGGCCCATCATCTGCCGGAACACCGCCTGCCACTGGCCCTTCTTCAGGTCCTTGCCGACGCCGAAGGTGGGCAGCTTGTCATGGCCACGGCTCAGCACCTTGTCGGTCTCGTTGCCCAGCAGGATGTCGATCAGGTGCCCCATGCCAAAGCTTTCGTCGGTGCGCAGCGCCGCCGACAGCGCCTTGCGCACCGCCTCGGTCCCGTCGAACAGCTCTGGCGGCGCGTCGCAGAGATCGCAGTTGCCGCAATTGCCCGCCGCTTCGCCAAAATAGGCCAGCAGCGCCTTGCGCCGGCAGCCCTGCGCCTCGGCCAGCCCCAGCAGCGCGTTCAGCCGCCCGTGATCGGCGGCGCGGCGTTCCGGCGGCGCCAGCCCCTCGTCGATCTGCGACCGGCGCAGGCGGATGTCCTCGGCGCCGTACAGGGTCAGCGTCTCGGCGGGCGCACCGTCGCGCCCGGCGCGGCCGATCTCCTGGTAATAGGACTCGATCGACTTGGGCAGGTCGGCATGGGCGACCCAGCGGATGTCGGGCTTGTCCACCCCCATGCCAAAGGCCACCGTCGCCACCACGATCAGCCCGTCCTCGGTGGCAAAGCGTTCCTCGACATGACGGCGGTCGTCCGCCTCCATCCCGCCGTGGTAGTGGCAGGCGGAATGCCCCTCCTCGCGCAGCGCCCGCGCGATGCCCTCGGTCTTGGCCCGGGTGCCGCAATAGACGATGCCGGACTGCCCGCGCCGCGCCGC
Source organism: Antarctobacter aquimaris (assembly GCF_900184945.1). Lineage (GTDB taxonomy): Bacteria > Pseudomonadota > Alphaproteobacteria > Rhodobacterales > Rhodobacteraceae > Maliponia > Maliponia aquimaris. The sequence continues at coordinate 88,755 of NZ_FXYF01000001.1, forward strand.
GGCAAAGCTGAGGATCTGCGCGCGCGGCCCGTCCTTGGGCTGAAAGGCCAGGTGGATGTTCGGCCGGTCAAACCCGCGCAGGAAGGTCGTCGGCACCACGCCGTCGAACAGCCGCGTCACCATCTCCTCGCGGGTTTCCTCGTCCGCCGTCGCGGTAAAGGCCGCCAGCGGCACGCCCAGCGCGCGCCGCAGCTCGCCGATGCGCAGGTAGTCGGGGCGGAAATCATGCCCCCACTGGCTGACGCAATGCGCCTCGTCCACCGCGATCAGCGAGACACCGGCCTGCGCCAGCATCCGCTGCGTGCCGGCGTTGGCCAGCCGCTCGGGCGCGAGGTAGAGCAGCTTCAGCGCGCCGGAATGCAGCATGTCCCAGACGGCGTCGGTCTCTTCGGGCGTATTGCCCGAGGTCAGCGCGCCGGCCGCCACCCCGGCCTCGCGCAAGCCGCGCACTTGGTCGCGCATAAGGGCGATCAGCGGCGAAATCACCACCGTCACCCCCTCCCGGATCAGCGCAGGCAGCTGGAAACACAGGGATTTGCCACCGCCAGTGGGCATGATGGCCAGCACGTTCTCACCCGCCGCCACGGCCTCGACGATCTCGCCCTGGCCGGGGCGAAAGGTCTCGAAACCAAAGATTTCCTGCAAAAGCGCCTCGGCGCCCCCGGCATCGCGCGGCATGGGTCTGTCCTGTCGGATCTGTCTGGACTGCTCTTGACGTGACAGTCTCATACCCGGATTCGGTTGATCAAGCCCTCATGACCACAAAATATGCGATCAACGCCCTGTTTCAGGCGAAACCGGCCCCGGGCAAAGCCGCGTCAGAAGCCGTAGAAGAAACCGGCGTTGTTGCGAAGGATGATCTGCAAGGCATAGACCCCGATCAGCGCGACCAGCGGCGCCAGGTCCAGCCCGCCCATCGCCGGCAGCAGGCGGCGGATGCGCGAATACAGCGGATCCAGCAACCGGTTCAGCCCGTGCCAGATCTGCGCCACCAGCGGCTGGCGCAGGTTCAGCACCTGGAAGTTGATCAGCCAGCTCATGATCACATGCGCGACGATGACAAAGACCACGATGCTGAGGATCATGTTCAGGATCTGAAAGAGCGACACCATGGCCAGGAACCTTTTTCTGCGACGACCGGACCAGACCTATGCGCTTGCGCCGGCAAGGACAAGTGTGCCGCAAGGTCGTGATTGACGCTGGCCGCCCGCGCGCACATCACGGCCCGCAAAGGAGCCCCCGATGTACCCCTTCCTGCGTCTTGCCAACAACATGCGCGCCGCCCGCCGCGCGCCCAGGCTCGGCCTGTTCGAAACCCATGTCTCGGACCACCTGTGCCTGCCCTGGGATCTCGACCTGTGGATGGAGCTCAACAACGGCCGCACCCTGACGCTCTATGACCTGGGCCGCATCCCGCTGGCCCAGCGCACCGGCCTGATCGACCTCATGCGCCGCCGCCGCTGGGGCCTGACCATCGCCGGCTCGGTGGTGCGCTACCGTCGCCGCGTGCGGATGTGGGACAGGATCCGGATCCACTCGCGCGTGCTGGGCTGGGACCGCCGCTTTTTCTACATAGACCAGTCGATGTGGCGGCCGGACGGCACCTGCACCAGCCAGGCGGTGTTCCGCGCCGCCCTGACCGACGATGCCGGAATCGTGACCACGGACCGGATCGCCGCCGCCATGAGTGTCGCGCCGGACAGCCCGCCGCTGCCGGCCTGGGTTCAGGCCTGGTCGGATGCCGAGGACCTGCGCCCCTGGCCCCCGGAACGGCACGGCTGACGGACCCCAGGTTTCTTCTGGCCGCAAATATCTCGGGGGAGTCGACCGCAGGGAGACGGGGGCAGAGCCCCCTTTTTTCCGGCAAGGCCGCAATCGCCGTGCATCCCCCTTGCCACCGCACCACCCGGCCTGTTCTATCGCGCCATTCCGCAAAGGGGCAGCCATGTCACATCCAACCAAGAGACAGCGCATCTGGGGCTGGATGTTCTTTGACTGGGCGCAACAGCCCTATGCGACGCTGGGCCTGACCTTCATCTTCAGCCCCTATTTCGCCGCCGTCGCGGCGGGGTATTTCGTGGCGCAGGGCGTGCCGCTGGACGGCGCCAAGGCCAATGCGCAAAGCCTGTGGTCCTCGGCGCAGACCGTCGCCGGGCTGGCCATCGCCTTTTCGGCGCCGCTGCTGGGCGCCTGGGCCGACGCCACCGGGCGCAAACGGCCCTGGTTCTGGCTGTTCACGATCCTCGCCATCCTCTGCGCCTTTTCGCTGTGGTTCCTGGAACCGGACGGCACGGGGCTGATCGCGGTGCTGGCGCTGTTCTGGATCGGCTTCGTCGCCTCGGAATCCGCCTTCAACCTGAACAACGCGATCCTGCCCAGCCTCGGCACGCAGGAAGAGGTGGGCCGCATCTCGGGCACCGCCACCGCCTTTGGCTATTGGGGCGGGGTTCTGGCGCTGTTCCTGATGCTGCTGTTCTTCGCCGAGAACGAGACCGGCAAGACGCTGATCGGCCTCGACCCGGCCTTCGGGCTGGACCCGGACGCGCGCGAGGGCACGCGTTTTGTCGGCCCCTTCATCGCGCTCTGGTTCGGGATCTTCCTGGTGCCCTTCTTCCTGTGGAACCGCGACGATCCGCTGGAGCGCAAGAAGCCCGAAAGCGTGACCCGCGTGCTGTCCGATCTCTGGGCCTCCATCGTCCGCGTGTCGCACCGCAAGTCCTGCCGCAATTTCCTGCTGGCCTCGCTGTTCTACCGCGACGCGCTGACCGCGCTTTATGCCTATGGCGGCATCTATGCCACGCTGGTGCTGGATTGGCAGGTGACGCAGATCGGCGTCTTCGGCATCATCGCCGCTGTCGCCGCCGCCGTGCTGTCCTGGGCCGGGGGGATCGCGGATGAACGGCTGGGGCCAAAGCCGGTGATCGTCTTCTGCATCTGGGTGCTGATCGTCGTCGGCTGCATCATCATCGGCATGTCGCGCGAAAGCCTGTTCGGCCAGCCCCTGGCCCCCGGCTCGGTGCTCCCGGACCTGATCTTCTACGCCTGCGGTGCGGCGATCGGCGGCGCGGGCGGCGCGCTCTATTCTGCCTCGCGCTCGATGATGGTACGGCACTGCAACCCTGCCCGCCCGGCCGAAGGGTTCGGCCTGTTCGCGCTGGCGGGCAAGGCGACGGCTTTCCTTGCCCCGGCGCTGATCACCCTGTTCACGATCGTGACACAGTCGAACCAGCTGGGCTTTCTTCCGGTGATCGGCCTTTTCGCCGCCGGGCTGGTTCTGCTAGTCTGGGTCAACCCGATGGGAGACCGCGTTTCATGATCCGTTTGCTGATTGCCCTTGCCCTGGGCCTGACCCTTGCCGCCTGCAACACCGGCAGCCGCGACATCTCGGGGGACCGCAGCGCCCCGGCGCGGCCGCTGGATCCGGTGCTGTCGTCGAAACAGGCCAAGCAGCTGTTCGGCGCCAAGGACGCGCCCTCCACCGCCCCGGCCCAGTCCTATGGCAGCTACGCCAAGGGGTGCATGGCCGGAGGTGTGCAGCTGGCCGAGACCGGGCCGACCTGGCAGGCGATGCGCCTGTCGCGCAACCGCAACTGGGGCCACCCGGAGTTGATCGACTACGTGCAGACCCTCAGCCGCAAGGCCGCGCAGCAACCGGGCTGGAAGGGGCTGTACTTCGGCGATTTCAGCCAGCCGCGCGGCGGTCCGATGCTGACCGGCCACGCCAGCCACCAGATCGGCCTCGATGCCGACATCTGGCTGCTGCCCGCCGACAACCTCAGCCTGAGCGTCCAGGCGCGCGAGAACATCTCGTCGATCTCGATGCAGCGCGCCTCGGGCGCTTATGTCAACGACAAGTGGACCCGCGCCCACCACGAGATCCTCAAGGCCGCCGCCAGCGACCCGCGCGTCGCGCGCATCTTCATCTTTGCCGGGGCCAAGGTGCAGATGTGCAAGGATGAAAAGGGCGACCGTGCCTGGCTGTCCAAGGTGCGCCCGTGGTACGGCCACCACTACCATTTCCACGTCCGGCTGAGCTGCCCCAAGGGCGCCAGGGACTGCGTCGACCAGGCCGCCCCGCCCGCCGGCGACGGCTGCAAGGAGGCCGAGGAATGGGTCGCCCGCATCCTCAACCCGCCGCCGCCGGACCCCAACGCCAAGCCCGCGCCGCCCAAGCGCGAGCTGACGCTGGGCGACCTGCCCCGGCAATGCGCCGACGTGCTGGCCGCGAACTGACCCGCCTGGCATGATCGTCTGCCTGAAACGCCTGCGCGCGGGCCTTGCCGCCTGCGCGGCGATGGTCGCGCTTGGCGCCTGCGCCGCCGAGGTCGCGCCCCGTGCCGACTTCGTGGGCCGGATCGACTGGCCGCGCTCGGCGCATCACCTGGGCGGTTTTTCCGGGCTCGAAGTCTCGGCCGACGGCACCGCCTTTGTCGCGATCTCGGATCGCGGCGGGCTGGTGCGCGGACAGCTGCTGCGCGACGGCGACACCCTGGTCGGCGTGACCCAGGACCCGCCGCTGGTGCTGCCCGATGACCTGACCCGGCCAAAGGAAGGCGACTGGGCCGACGTGGACGTGTTTCCGATGGATGCCGAAGGGCTGGCGATGGATGCCGACGGCCGGCTCTACATCTCGTTCGAGGGGTTCCACCGCGTCACCGCCTATGACACGGCGCTGCACGCCGCCGATCTGGTGCGCGCCACCGCCTTTGACCGGATGATCGGCAATTCCGGATTCGAGGCGCTGGCCATCGACCCGCAGGGGCGGCTGGTCACCCTGCCGGAACGCTCGGGCCGGCTGACCCGCCCGTTTCCGGTCTGGCGCTACGATCGCGGGTCCTGGACCCAACCGTTCTCGATCTCGCGCAGCGGGGGGTTCCTGCCGGTGGGCTCGGATTTCGGCCCGGACGGGCTTTTCTACCTGCTGGAGCGGGAGTTCACCGGATTTGCCTTCCGCACGCGCATCCGCCGCTTTGACCTGGGCGAAGACCGCGTGCTGTCCGAGGAAACCCTGCTGGAAACGCCCGCGCACCGTCACGGCAACCTCGAAGGCATCGCCGCCTGGCGCGACAGCGCCGGGGCGATCCGGCTGACCCTGCTGTCGGACGACAATTTCCGCGGTTTCCAGCGCAGCGAGTTCGTCGAGTACCGCGTGGCGGACTGACGCGGGTTCGCGCTTGACGCCGCAACGCAGGCTGCACTATGCCCCCGCCATCCGGCCTGACCGGATCAAGTCCCCGCAACCTTGGAAAAAACGGGTCCACACATGTCACGCGCCCATCTTCCCGGCATCCTTGCCATGGCGGCCATCGTTCTGGCCTCCAACATCCTCGTCCAGTTCCTGTTCGGCCAGTGGCTGACCTGGGGTGCCTTCACCTATCCGCTGGCCTTTCTGGTCACCGACCTGATGAACCGGATCTACGGTCCGGGCCCCGCCCGCCAGGTGGTCTTTGCCGGCTTTGTCGTGGGCGTCTTCTGTTCGCTGATCGGCACGCAGATCATGCTGCAGGGCGACGGCTACACCTATCCGGCGGTCACGGTGCGCATCGCGCTGGGCTCGGGCGTCGCCTTCCTCACCGCGCAGCTGGTCGACGTGGCGATCTTTGACCGGCTGCGTCAGGGCCGCTGGTGGCGCGCGCCGCTGGCCTCCACGCTGGTCGGCTCCACGCTGGACACCGCGCTGTTCTTTTCCATCGCCTTCTCGGCGCAGCTCAGCTGGCTGGAGGCCGGAAACGACGTGTCCTGGGCCAACGAAGGGCTGCCCTTCCTGGGCTTCGGCCCCGATGCTGCACTCTGGGTCTCATTGGCCGTCGCGGACTGGAGCGTGAAGCTGGGATTGGCCCTGCTGGCCCTCGTTCCCTTCCGCCTGATCGTTTCCTGGGCAACGCCAAACCAAAAAACAGCCTGAGACGCAAAAAAGACTTTGTGGTTCCACATGGGCGTGGCACCATCATCTTGCGTTTTCAACAGCTGAAAGGAGGTGATCCAGTGTCGAGAGAAGCATTGGAGAGAGGTGTCGGAACAGTTCGGGAGGTCGCAGCCCGGGGCAAACCCTAGGGCCTGTTCATCCCGAATTGGCGCAGCCCTAACCGGCCCCGCCTCCTGATTCTCGAAGGGTCGCCAGCCTGTCTGGCGGCCCTTTTCATTGTCCGGTAGAGTTCGCCCCATGCTGCGCATCACCGATCATATCGCAATCGAGGACTGGGAACTGACCGAACAGTTCGTCCGCTCCTCCGGCCCCGGCGGCCAGAACGTGAACAAGGTGTCGACGGCGGTCGAACTGCGGTTCGAGGCGGAACGCTCGCCGAACCTGCCCGCGCCGGTCAAGACCCGCCTGCGCAAGCTGGCCGGGCGGCGCTGGACCAAGGACGGTGCGGTGGTGATCCAGGTCGAGGACACCCGCAGCCAGGCCCGCAACCGCGAGATCGCCCGCGCCCGGCTGGCCGAGCTGATCGTCAAGGCGCTGGAAAAGCCCAAGCGGCGGGTGCCGACGCGGCCGACGCTGGGGTCGAAACGGCGGCGGCTGGAGGGCAAGAAGCAGCGCGGCGAGGTCAAGTCGCTGCGCGGCAAGGTCGATCCGGACTGATTTTCAGACCTGACTTGGACGCCTGCGCGACGCAACGCGCTTGGAAGCGCGTTGAAAGGGCTTTCCAAAGCCCTTTCCAGCGCCCGCCTCAGAGGTTGCCGCGCGCGGCCAACTCAGCCTGCTGACCCACGCAGCCCGGCTTCAGAACCGTTCGAGCAGACGATCCAGGTACTGCCGCTCTTCCTCGGGCCGGTCCAGCTCGCCCGACCGCTTGCGCAGCTCGCCCAGCAATTCCTCGGCGCGGCGATAGACGTCTTCGCCCTGCAACATGCCCTCGTCGGTGCCGACGCGGCCGGTGTTGCCGGCGTTGCGGCCCAGCGGATCGCGCTGCTCGCGCGGGTCGCCGCCCTCGGCAAAACCCTGTTCGCCGCCGCGTTGCTGCTGCTGTTGTGCCAGCGCTTCGCCCAGGTTGCGCATGCCTTCGCGCAGCGCTTCCATGGCGCGCGACTGCTGGTCGATCGCCTCGGCCAGGTCACCCTCGCGCAGCGCGCGCTCGGCCCCGTCCATCGACCGTTCCGCGTCGCGCAGCGCCTCGGCGGCGCGTTCGCCCGGCTCCGTCCCCTGCCCCGGCAGCGCCTGGCGCTGGCGGTTCAACTCGTTCCGCAGGGCACGCTGCCGCTCGGCCAGGTCGCCGGCCAGGTCGCCGCTGTCGCCCTGTCCGGGCTCGCGCCCCTGCTGGCCCGGCTGCTGGCCGGGGTCGTTCTGACCCTGCTGGCCCTGCCCCGGCTGGCGCGGCTGACCCTGCTGGCCCGGCTGCCCCTGGTTCAGGTCGCGGAACGCCTCGTCCGACAGCTCCTGCTGCTCGCGCAGCGTGTCGGCCAGCCCTTCCATCGCCTGTTCGCCCGGCGACTGGCCGCCCTGGCCCTGACCCTGGGTGACCTGCATGTTCTCCAGCATCTCCTGGAGCTGGCGCATGGCTTCCTGCGCCTCGGCCATGCGGCCCTGCTCCATCAGCTCCTGGATGCGGTCCATCATGCGCTGGATGTCGTCCTGCGACATCTGCATCATGTCCTGCGGGTTGCCCTGCTGCTGGCCATCGGGATTCTGCTGCGCCTGCTGCTGCGCCAGCTGGCGCAGATAATCCTGCGTCGCCTCGCGCAACTCCTGCATCAGCTCGGCGATCTCCTGGTCCGAGGCGCCGTTCTTCATCGCCTCTTCCAGCCGCTCCTGAGCGCGCTGCAGTCGCTCCAGCGCGTCCTGCAAGTCGCCCTCTTCCATCGCCAGCGCCAGATCCCACATCGCCTGCGCGATCTCGTCCTGCTTGTCGTCGCTGATCGCACCGTAAGTGGCCAGCACCTCGATCCGGTCGGTCAACCGGCGCAGGCGCTGGTATTCCACCTGCTTGCGGAACAGGTCATCGGGTTCGTTCATCACCGCCTTCAGCACCTGCACGATCATCGCCGCATTGTCGCGGTTCCACAGCAGCGACTGGCGCTGCTCGATCAGCGCCGCGGCCACCGGGTCGAAAAAGCGCCGCCCCGGCAGGACCAGCGCCTCGGGCTGGGACAGGCCGCGCTGGCCGCGCCCGTCCTCGACCTCAAGCTCCAGCTTCACCGGCAGGTTCGCCCAGGGGTGCAACGAGAAGTTGGCCACCAGCGCCTCCTTGAAGGCATCGCGGCTTCCGGCCACCGGCATCGGCAGCGGCACCTCGATGGTGGCGCGCGCCTCGGGCTCGATGGCGCGGCCATAGCGGCGGTCGACCGCGGCCAGGTCCAAAGTGACGCGCGCCTTGCCCATCACGACGCCGTGGTCGTCGCTGGCGGTGTAGGGAATGGTCGCCTCGCCCTCGTAGGTCACGTCGATGTCGCCGGCGCGGGCGACATCGGGCGCGGCATCGGGGATCATGGCGATCTGCCAGACCCGGCCGCCCGGCCCGTCCACCGCCAGCTCACCCGAGCGCAGAACGGCAAAGTCCTGCGCCGTCTCCTGCGCCGCCTCAGGCGTCAGCTCGCGCCCCGACACATTTTCGCGGATGCTGAGCGCGCCCACCTCGCCGTACATGCGCAGGGTGATCTCGGCCCCCTCCGGCGCCTCGATTCCTTCGGCGGTGATGTCGTTGAGGTAGACCGATGGCAGGCGGGTATAGGCGGGCGGTTGCATCCAGCCTTCCCAGGCCGGTCCCTGCGCCAGGTCAGGGCCGCCGGCGCCCATGCCGGTGACCGACTGCACCCGGACGAAGGAGCCGAACAGCAGCGCCACCGACAGCGCCAGCAGCGCGACGTAGCGCAGCGCCATGGGATCGTTGCGCGACACCCGCAGGTCAGGCTCGACCGCGCGCGCCGTGGCCAGGCGGTCCCGCATCCGCGCCTGGTGCGCGCGCCAGACCGCCAGCGAAGCGGGATCGCCCGCGCCGATCGCCTGGGTGTCCAGCGCCGCCTGGATCGGGTTGCCCTTCAGCGTCCCGTCCAGCCGCAGGATCGCCGCCTCGCGGCTGGGCCAGCGGAATCGCCGCGCGCCGAACCACAGTGCCCAGACCGCCCCCGCGCCCAGAACCGCGCCCGCGGCCCAGACCCATTCCACCGCCACCTCGTCCTGCACCCCCAGCATCAACAGTGCCAGAGTGAAGATCGCGATGGACCAGAGCGGCCAGAAGGCGCGCGCCACGCGCTCGGCCGCCATCCCGAAACGGGTCAGGGCCAGCGGCCAGCGCAGGGTGCGGAATATCTCGGGGATGTCGGACCGGTTGGGGGCCATGTCGCTCCTCGCAGCGTCGTACTGCAAGGAGGATACCCTACAGCCATTCCGGAATGGTATCGCGATTTATCATGTCGTCAAAGGAAGGCCGTGCCCGGATGACAGCGAATTGATCGCCCTTCACCAGCACTTCGGGCACCAGCGGGCGGCTGTTGTACTCGCTCGCCATCACCGCGCCATAGGCCCCGGCCGAGCGGAACGCCACCAGGTCACCGGAGTCCAGCGGCGGCATCAGCCGGCCCTTGGCAAAGGTGTCGCCGGTTTCACACACCGGGCCGACAATGTCATGCGGGTGCAACTCGGCCGCCGCCTCTGCCTCTTTCACTGGCACGATCTCGTGGTGCGCGTCGTACATGGCCGGGCGGATGAGGTCGTTCATCGCCGCATCCAGAATCAGGAAGTCGCGCCCCTCGCCATGCTTGAGGTAGATCACCTCGCTGACCAGCAGCCCGGCATTGCCGATGATCAGGCGGCCCGGCTCGATCTCGACCTCGCAGCCCAGGTGGCCAAGGGTGCGCTGGATCAACGCGCCGTAGTCCGACGGCAGCGGCGGCGCCTCGTTCGAGCGGGTGTAGGGAATGCCCAGGCCCCCGCCCAGATCCAGCCGCGTGATCTCGTGTCCGTCGGCGCGCAGGACCTCCGTCAGGTCCGCGACCTTGAGATAGGCCTGTTCGAACGGTTCGAGCTGCGTCAGCTGCGAGCCGATGTGCACGTCGATGCCGACGACCTTCAGCCCGGGCAGCGCCGCCGCCTCGGCATAGACCTCGCGCGCCCGCGCGATGGGAATGCCGAACTTGTTCTCCGACTTGCCGGTGGCGATCTTGGCGTGGGTCCTGGCGTCGACGTCGGGATTGACCCGAATGGTGATCGGCGCGACAACGCCCATGGCCGACGCCACCTCCGAGATCACCCGCATCTCGGGCTCGCTCTCGACGTTGAACTGGCGAATCCCGCCCTCCAGCGCCGCGCGCACCTCGGCCCGCGTCTTGCCGACGCCGGAAAACACGATCCGCTCACCCGGCACGCCTGCTGCCCTGGCGCGCGCGTATTCGCCGCCCGACACCACGTCCATGCCCGCACCCTCGGCCGCCAGCGTGCGCAGGATCGCCTGGTTGGACGCCGCTTTCATGGCGTAGCACACCAGGTGCGGCCCCCAGGACAGCGCCTCGTCGAACAGCCGGTAGTGCCGGACGAGGGTCGCCGAGGAATAGACATAGAACGGCGTGCCCACGGCGGCCGCGATCTCGGCAACCGGAACATCTTCGGCATAGAGCTGCCCGTCGCGATACACAAAATGATCCATGTGCGCGCTTTAGCCCACGGCGCGAAAGGGGGCCAGCCCCCTCTTGGTCCCGGACCAGGTCCGGACCCAATTCACCCCCGGAGTATTTGACCAAAGGAGAAACAAGGGCGCGCGCCCCTGGCTTCTTCTCTGTCCAAATACTCCCGGGGGAGTCGACCGAAGGGAGACGGGGGCAGCGCCCCCTCTTGCACCTATGGCGCAGGCGCCCCTAGTCTTGCCGGGAGCATCGAAGAGGGGGAGAGGCCATGCACCAGACCATCAAGCCGGGCAATGTCGCGGTGATCACCGGCGGCGCCTCGGGCATCGGGCACGAGATGGCGCGGCGGTTGGCGGCCGAGGGGATGCGGGTCTGCATCGCCGATCTGCCGGGCGAGACGCTGGAACGGGCCGTAATGGATACAGGTGCGGCGCTGGGGGTGGCGACGGACGTGTCCGACACCGACCAGCTGCACCGCCTGAAACGCGAGGTCACGGAGATGCTTGGCCCCGTCGATCTGCTGATGAACAACGCCGGGATCCAGCCCGGCAGCTCGATCTTCGACACCGAGGGCACCTGGGAGCGGGTCATCGCCGTCAATCTCTGGGGGGTGGTGCGCGCCTCGCAGATCTTTGCGCCCGACATGGCGGCCTCCGGGCGGCCCGGGCTGATCGTCAACACCGGGTCCAAGCAGGGCATCACCACGCCGCCGGGCGATCCGGCCTACAACGTGTCCAAGACCGGGGTAAAGGCCTTTACCGAGGCCTTGCAGCACGAACTGCGCAGCATCGACGGCTGCCGGACCGAGGCGCGGCTGTTCATTCCCGGCTGGGTGCACACACCGCTGACCGCGCGCGGGCGCAGCGAGAAACCGGAAGGCGCCTGGACGCCGGAACAGGTGGTGGATTACCTGCTGACCGCCCTTGGACGCGACGATTTCTACATCCTGTGTCCCGACAACGACGTCGACCGGGCGACCGACGCCAAGCGCATTCTCTGGGCCGCGCAGGACATCACCGAGAACCGCGCGCCGCTGTCGCGCTGGCATCCGGACTATGCCAAGGCCTTTGCCGAATGGCTGAAGTCCTGACCGCTCAGACCCATTTCGCCAGCGGCGGCAGGCTCATCAGCACCGCGTTGGCATCGTGCCCGGTGGCCAGGCCGAACTTTGTCCCCCGGTCGTAGACCAGGTTGTATTCGGCATAGAGACCGCGGTGCACCAGTTGCGCGTCCTTCTCGGCCGGGCCGAAGGGCATCACACGCCGCTTTTCCACCAGTGGCACGAAGGCCGGCAGGAAGGCGCGGCCGATGTCCTGGGTCAGGGCAAAGTCAGCCTCCCAGTCGCCGCTGTTGCGGTCATCCATGAAGATGCCGCCGACGCCGCGCGCCCGGTTGCGGTGCGGGATGTAGAAATACTCGTCCGCCCAGGCCTTCAACTCGGGGTAGAGGGTCTCACCATGCGGATCGAGCTGCGATTTCTGCGTCGCGTGGAAATGCGCGGTGTCCGCGTCGTACTCCAGGCAGGGGTTCAGGTCCGAGCCGCCGCCGAACCACCAGGCCCCCGGGGTCCAGAACATCCGCGTGTTCATGTGCACCGCCGGGCAATGCGGGTTCTGCATGTGCGCCACGAGGCTGATGCCCGAGGCCCAGAAGCGTGGGGCGCTGTCCATTCCGGGCACACCGCGCGCGGCCATCGCCTTTTGCGCTGCGGCGCCCAGCGTGCCGTAGACGGTCGAGACGTTCACGCCGACCTTTTCGAACACCCGTCCGCCGCGCATCACGCTCATCAGCCCGCCGCCCGCATCAGAGCCGTCGTCCGAGGCGCGCTTCGTCTCGGTCACCTCAAAGCGGCCGGGCGCGGCCTCGGCAAAGGGGCCCTGCGCATGGCTGTCCTCCAGCCCTTCGAAGGCGGCGACGATCTCGTCGCGCAGGGCGCGGAACCAGGCGCTGGCCCGGGTCTTTTCGGCGTCCATCGTCTGCTGCTGTCCGTCCATGATCCCCTCTCCTCTGCCGCCAATCTGTCCAGTCCGGTTGACACTCAGGCACAAGAACGGCAGGCGCGCAAGGCCCCTGCCGTGGCTTGCGTCAATGCGCCGGGGCGGCCGCCGGGTCCAGCAGGGTGCGCCCGCCGTCGACCGTCATGACCTGCCCGGTGACAAACCCCGCCCCGTCGCTGGCCAGGAACTGCACCGCCTCGGCCAGCTCGCCCGGCGCGGCGATGCGGCCCAGCGGGGTGTGGTGTTCGATTTCCGAGCGGTAGTCGCGGTTTTCCTTGAGGCTGTCCGCCAGACTGGCCGACATCACCGATCCAAAGGCCACCGCGTTCACCCGGATGCGGTGCGGCGCCAGCGCGACCGCCATCGACCGGGTCATCTGGTCCAGCGCGGCACAGGACACCGAGTAGCCCAGCAGGTCGGGATGGGTGCGGCGCGCGGCGATGGACGACAGGTTGATGATCGCGCCGACCTGGCCTTCGGCCTGGTCCTCGGCCTGCTTGATCATCCGCCGCGCCGCCAGTTGCGACATGCGGTAGGCGGTCGTCAGGTTCTGCGACAGCAGCTGTTCGACCGAGTCGTCCTCCAGGTCCAGCGGGTCCGTGGTCAGCAGCTGGCGCGAGCCATTGACCAGGATATCGACCCGGTCAAAGGCATCCAGCGTGGCCGAGATCAGGTTGGCCATGGTCAGCCGTTCGCGCAGATCGCCGGCAAAGTAGCGCAGCGTGCTTTCGTCGGAGGTGTCGCCGCATTCCTTGACCAGCTTGGGTTCGTCCATGTCGGCCAGCATGACATTGGCGCCCTTGTTGGCGAAATGCCGGGCGATGGCGAGACCCACGCCATTGGCGGCGCCCGTGACGATGGCCGTCTTGCCTTCGATGGAAAAGCTCATGTGAGACCTCTTGGCGGTGTCGGCGCAGCCTAGCGCCTCTCAGCGCCGGTGACGAGTTGGACGTGCGGCGTGCAGGATCTTGAACCGCGAATCGCCCCCCGCCTCGGTCAGCTGGCGAAAGCTGTCGGTCAGCGCGGATTCGTAGGGCAGGTGGCGGTTGGCGACCAGCCAGAGCTGGCCGTGCGGGGCAAGGACGCGGGCGGCGGCGGCGATGAAGGCGCGGCCGATCTGCGGATCGGCCTTGCGCCCGGCGTGGAACGGCGGATTCATCACCACCCCGTCCAGCGCGGCGGGCGGAGTCCAGTCGGTGGCGTCCGCCCAGTGAAAGACGGCGCGCGGGTCGGTGACGTTGCGGCGCGCGCAGTCCAGCGCGGTGTCGTCGGCCTCGACCAGGTGCAGCTGCGTCACGCCCTCGCGGCGCAGCACCTCGCGCCCCAGCCAGCCCCAGCCGGCGCCAAGGTCGGCAAAGCGGCCCTTCAGCGAAACCGGCAGCGCCGCGGCCAGCGCCTGCGACGCCGGGTCCGGCGCATCGGCCGAAAAGACGCCCGGCGCGGTCACGTCGCCCGATGCCAGCGTGGAGGGTTCGCGCCGCCAGTCGGACAGGTCGGCCCCGCCGGCGAACCAGAACACCTTGCCATGCGCCTTGGACACCTGCCCGTCCAGAGTCACGCGCCCGCGCAGGGCCTTGAGCAGGCTGTCGACCCCGTCGGTCTTGGCCCCGTCGACCACCACCAGTCCGGCCTGCACGCTGGCCCGGGCGATGCGGTCCTCGGCCAGGTCGCGGGCGCGGGGCAGCGTGACGATGGCGGCGGCATAGGCGCCGTCCAGCACCGTCTTCACGGCCAGGCCGCGGCGGTCCCAGGTCGCGTGGTCGGGATAGAAGGTCTGGATGACCTCGCAGCGCGCCGGGTCAAGCCCGCCGAGGTCCATGTCCCCGGGCGCGCCGACCAGCGCAATGCAACCCTCTGCGGGCAGCATCAGACCCCCGGCGGTCAGAGCGTGGTTCAGGCGGTCCTGGGACATCGGGCGGAAGGGCGCGCGCGCCTATTCCTTCTCCATCGTGCATTGCAGCGGGTGCTGGTGGCGGCGGGCAAAGTCCATCACCTGGCCCACCTTTGTCTCGGCGATCTCGTGGCTGAACACGCCGACCACGGCGACCCCCTTCTTGTGGACGGTCAGCATGACCTCGAAGGCCTGCGCGTGGCTCATGCCGAAAAACCGTTCCAGCACGTGCACGACGAACTCCATCGGCGTGTAGTCATCGTTCAGCAGCAGGACCTTGTAGAGCGGGGGGCGCTTGGTCTTCGGCTTGGTCTGCACCGCGATGCCGGTTTCGCCACGCCCGTCCTTGGGCGGCGTGTCGGTCATCGTCCATGTGAAGAGAGCGTCCGTCATCGAGGCTTTCGCGCATTGGGTTTCAGGCATTGGCAGCATTATATAGGCTCACGGTCCCTGCCGAAAAGGGACGATTGGGGGGCTGCATACAGGATGACCGGAAATCTTCAAACCATCGGTTTCGACGCGGACGACACCCTGTGGCACAACGAACGCTTTTTTGTCCTGACACAAGAGCGATTTACCGACCTTCTGCGCGACCATGCGAACCGCGACCACCTCTCCGAACGGCTGTTCGCGGCCGAGCGGCGCAACATCGGGCACTACGGCTTTGGCGTAAAGGGCTTTGTCCTGTCGATGATCGAAACCGCCATCGAGGTGACAGAGGGCCGGGTGCCGGCCCCGGTCATCGCCGAGCTGATCGCGGCGGGGCGGGACATGCTGGCCCACCCGATCGAACTGCTGCCCCATGCGCGCGCGGCGGTCGAGGCCGCCGCCGACCGGCACCGCGTCGTCCTGATCACCAAGGGCGACCTGCTGCACCAGGAACGCAAGCTGGCGCAGTCCGGGCTGGGCGAGCTGTTCCACGCGGTCGAGATCGTGTCCGACAAGACGCCCCTCACCTACGGGCGGATCTTCGGCGCCTTTCCCGGGGGGGCCGAGGCGGCGATGATGATCGGCAACTCGATGAAGTCCGACGTCGTGCCCGCCATCGAGGTCGGCGCCTGGGGCGTGCACGTGCCGCAGGATCTGGCCTGGGCGCTGGAACACGCCGAGACCCCGGACGCGCCGCGATTCCGCGAGCTGGCGGACCTTGGCGACCTGCCCGGTCTGATCGCCGACATCGGCTGATTTCGGCGCCCGGATTCGCCACAATTCGGCCACAATCCGCCTTGTTCCCGCCACATTGGCCGGTCTAGGGGCCCGTTTTGGCCGAACCCCAAGATGTTGCGCGAAATTCTCCACAAAAACCATTGCATTTCAGTAGATTGGAGGCTTCTCCTGATCCTTTGATCATGTTAGCATTGTATTAACCACGGCGCGCGAACAATGGTGCCGGGACAAGGCAGTACCCTAACCGAAAAATCGGGGGGAATGAGGCAGAAAGGCAGTGTATCGTGACGGGACGTCGCAGGCAGTCGGGCCGTTTGGGCCTGTATCTCTTCATGTTCATCTGGCTGGTGGTGTTCTTGCCGCTCAGCGTGTCCGCCGCTCCGCAGGCCGAGCTGGTGATGGACGCGCGCAACGGCAAGGTGATCCATTCCGACAACGCCGACACCCGGCT
Source organism: Antarctobacter aquimaris (assembly GCF_900184945.1). GTDB lineage: Bacteria > Pseudomonadota > Alphaproteobacteria > Rhodobacterales > Rhodobacteraceae > Maliponia > Maliponia aquimaris. Next base: position 104,818 of record NZ_FXYF01000001.1, read on the forward strand.
GCATCCGGCCTCGCTGACCAAGATGATGACGCTCTACATCGCCTTCGAGGCGGTGCAGAACGGCGAGATCAGCATGGATTCGCTGGTCACGATCTCGGCCAAGGCCGCGAACGAGGAACCCTCGCGGCTGGGCCTGAAGCCGGGCCAGAAAATCGCGCTGCGCTACCTGGTGCGCGCGGCGGCGGTCAAATCGGCCAATGACGCGGCCACCGCCATCGGCGAGGCGATCGAGGGATCGGAGGCGGCCTTTGCCCGCCGGATGAACCGCACCGCCAAGGCGATGGGCATGACCCGCACCACCTTCAAGAACGCGCATGGCCTCACCGAAGAGGGCCACCTGTCCACCGCCCGCGACATGACCATCCTGGGCTGGCACCTGATCTACGACTACCCGCAGTACTACAACCTGTTCTCGCGCAAGACGGCGGATGCCGGGGTGCGCACGGTCAACCACACCAATTCGCGGCTGCTGTCGTCCTACCAGGGCGCGGACGGCATCAAGACCGGCTACACCCGCGCGGCGGGCTTCAACCTTGTCGCCTCGGCCGAGCGCGGCGGCGAACGGGTCATCGCCACGGTGTTCGGCGGCCGGTCCGGCGCGGCGCGCAACGCCCGCGTGGCGGAACTCCTGGACCTCGGGTTCAGGGAATCGCCGTCCTGGGTGAGCGCCCGCAAGCCCAAGGCGCCGCCCTACATGGGCAAGGGTCCGGGCGCGGTCGATGTCCTGGTGGCCAGCACGTCGGACCCGATGCCGGGCACGCGGGCCAAGTCGATTCGCGTCGCCTCGGGTGCGGTCACGCGCAGCCTGCGCCCGGTCGCCCGCCCGAATTCCACCGCCGATCCGGCGCTGGTCGCGCCGATCGTGGCCTCGGTCAGCGACGACATCGTCAGGGAATTGCAGGAGGTGGCGCAGATCTCGGATACCGCGGCGGCCTCGCTGGTGCCAAAGGCGGCGCCGGACCCGGCGCCCGCTGCGGCTCCGGCGCCCGTCAGGATCGCGGCCGCGGTGCCCGAAGCGCCGGCCGCCCCTGCCGTTTCGGCCAAGCCGGTCATCCGGCCCGCCGCCATTGCCGAAGCCACCATCGCCTTCAAGGACACGCCCAGCCCCGCGCGCGAGGCCGAGGTGGTGACGCGGCTGTCGACCTCGGGCGGCAAGCATTGGGGCATCAACATCGGCCGCTTCCCGTCCGAATACGCCGCGCAGAAAGCCCTGCTGAAGGTCGCGCTGGCCGAGGATGCCACGCTGAACGGCGCCAACCGCAAGATCGTCAAGAGCAAGAGCGGCTTTGACGCCACCTTCATGGGCATGAACCGCGACAGCGCCGAACTGGCCTGCCGCCGGTTGCAGGCGCGTCAGATCAACTGCTTCATGGTCGGGCCGGGCTGACCCGGCCCTGACCCTGCCGCCCGGCGCCTCAGCGCCTGAGCGCGGCGAACATCAGGTCCAGCACGCTCAGCACCCGTTCGACCCGGCTTTGATCGCCCAGCAGGTCGATCACCAGCGAACGGATCTCGTCATCGGTGCGCAGGTGCCTGGTCTGGGCGTTCGACAGCACGCCGATCAGGTCGTTCGACGGGCAGACCCCCTCGCGGTAGACAAAGGCGGTGGTCGCCCCCGCCGCACTCGGCTGCAACCCGCAGCGGTTCTGCGGCGGCACGTCCTGCCAGAACAGCGTCATCATGTCGACCAGCGCCGAACTGTCGTTCGAAAAGTAGTTGTGCGCCAGCATGTCGTCGCCCAGCGAGGACATGTCGATGCTGTCAAAGCTGTCGCTGACCAGCAGGATGTCACCCCCCAGCCCGGCGCGCGGCGCCGATCCGTGCAGCTTTTGCGAGGACACCAGCGCCCAGTCGTTCGACGAGGCGTACAGCGTCATGCGGCGCGCCAGCGGCGCAAAGGTCCGGGCCATGGCGGCGAACAGCTCGGCGTCCACGTCCGGCGCGGCGAACATCACCTGGTCCAGGATCGGCGCGTCGCCGGGCCGTGCATCCCGCTTCAGCGCCAGGATCTCCAGCGCGTCGGTCAGCGCCTGGTTGCCCATGGAATGCGCCACCACGTTGATCGACTGCGCGCCCGAGCGCAGCACGAGGTCCTCGATGAACCGCGCCAGCCGGCGACCCGACAGCCGCACCACGGCGGCGTCGGCGTTGTAGCCCACGGTGCTGTCGCGCGACGGCCAGGAGAACAGCACCGGCACGGTGCCGTTGCCCATGTCGTGCACGATCTGCGCGGCGCGCTGCGAGGCGTATTCGAAGCTGTGGTTGTAGCCGTGGATATACAGCAGCAGGTCGCGCCCCGGATCGTCGGCGAACTCGCCCTGCAAGCGGCCGAAATAGGTCTCCGGGTCCATCGGTTCGACCGATTTCAGCAGGACGTGCTTGGATTCGCTGGCGCGGAACTCCAGCCGCCAGATCGACGGCTGCTCGACCCGCCCGGCGACGTGGGTGTTGGGAATCGTGACGGTCGCGACGCCCAGTTCCAGCCGCGCGCCCCGGTCGCTGCCGTAAAAGCGCGCGGGATGCGTGGCGCCGGTGCGGGCGCGGTCGGTGGCGTAATAGACCTCGACCGCGTGAAAGCCTTCTCCGGCCGGCACGGCAAGCGTCTCAAAGGCCGTCGCGCCCAGCGCCGAGGCCGCCGCCTGCGCGGTCTCGGCGGCCTCTGTGTCGCCCATCTTGGTGGCCAGGCGGGCAAGCTCGGCGTAGAGGTCGCGCAGCGTGTCGTCGTCGCGCCCGGTCTCCGTCTCGGCGGTGATGGCGGCCTCGATCATGGTGCGGGCCGAGGTCAGCGCGCCCTGCGCCTCGTAGATCTCGGCGGCCTTGAGGAAGGCCGGCACCGGGTCTTCGCCCAGCTCGGCGCGGGCAAAGGCGCGGGTGCGGGCCAGATCGGCCCAGGCGTCGCTGGCCTGCACGTAGCCCAGCGCCTCCAGCAGGTCGGCGCGCATCTGCATCAGGTCGGTCAGGATGCGCATTTCGGGCGGGGTGCCCAGCACGCGCGGATCGCGCAGCGCGATGTCGACCTGTTGCAGCGCCTGGAACGGATCACTCGCGGCCAGCGTGTCCAGCGCGATGACACGGCTGATGTCCTGCGCCTGCCCGGCCTGGGGCAGCGCGGTCAGGGCCATGCCGATGACCATGACCAGGGATCGGTGAATGATCGTCATGGAATCCTCGCTTCAAACACTTTTTCAACTGTCTGATTATGCGCGCTCCCACGGCGCGGGCAAGGTGGGGTATTCCGGGGGATGACAGGCGCGGCGTTGCGCCCCATGCAAAACGACCCCCGAGGCCGGGCCGCGGGGGTCGCATGTCTCGCTGTGCGTTCGGTTGCTTACAGCATGCCTTCGCGCTGGGCCTTCTTGCGCGCCAGCTTGCGGGCGCGGCGAATCGCCTCGGCCTTTTCGCGGGCTTTCTTCTCGGACGGTTTCTCGAAATGCTGCTTGAGCTTCATTTCACGGAACACGCCTTCGCGCTGCAGCTTTTTCTTCAGGGCACGAAGCGCCTGATCGACGTTGTTGTCGCGAACACTAACCTGCATGTGGTTTTCACCACCTTTCTAAGTTTGAGTTGCAAGGAAGTTTGCAGGAAGTGGCCCTATAGCAAGGGTCGGACTATTTGTCTAGGCTGTTGCCAGACCGAAAGGACCCCCCCGATGACCGAGACCGCAGACAAGATCCTGGACGCCGCGCTGATGCATGTGCCGTTTGACGGCTGGTCGGAAACGAGCTTTCGCGCCGCCGTGGCCGAGGCCGGGGTGGACCCGGTGGTGGCCCGCGGGCTGTACCCGCGCGGCGCGGTCGACCTGGCCGTCGCCTACCACCGGCGCGGCGATGCCGAGATGCTGGACCGCCTCGCCAGGGCCGACCTGTCGGAGATGCGGTTCCGCGACCGCGTCGCCTTTGCCGTGCGGGCGCGGATCGAGGCGGCGGAGGACCGCGAGGCGGTGCGGCGCGGCACCACGCTGTTTGCCCTGCCGATCTACGCACCCGATGGCGCCCGGCTGATCTGGGACACCGCCGACGCGATCTGGACCGCGCTGGGCGACACCTCGCGAGATATCAACTGGTACACCAAGCGGGCGACGCTGTCGGGGGTCTACTCGGCCACCGTGCTGTACTGGCTGGGCGACGATTCGCCCGGCAACGAGGCGACCTGGGCCTTTCTCGACCGGCGGATCGAGGACGTGATGCGGATCGAGAAGGTCAAGGCGCAGGTGCGCGACAACCGTCTGCTGAGCGGGCTGCTGGCCGGGCCGGCGCACCTGCTGAGCCGGGTGAAGGCGCCAGCGCACGCGGACGACCTGCCGGGCAGCCAGACCACCCCGCGCTGACGACAGGAGCGGTTTCGCCGTGACGGTGTCAAGGCGACCGGCCGGGGGCACTGCCCCCGGACCCCAGGGATATTTGACCGACCAAAGATGACAAGCGGCGCGCCCTGCCGGGATGGGCCGGGGAAAACCGCTTTGCCCTTGCCGCGCCGCTTGATACCACGTGCCGGACATCACAGGGAGGACCCGTCATGCCGGACACCATGCGCGCCGTCGAGATCAGCGAACCGGGGGGACCGGAGGTCCTGAAGCCGACAACTCGCCCGGTGCCGCAACCCGGTGCCGGGCAGGTGGTGCTGAAGGTCGCCTATGCCGGGGTGAACCGCCCCGACGCGTTGCAGCGCGCGGGCAGCTACGCGCCGCCCGCCGGTGCCTCGGACCTGCCGGGGCTGGAGGCCTCGGGCGAGGTCGTGGCGCTGGGCGCGGGGGTCGACGGGCTGAAACTGGGTGACAGGGTCTGCGCCCTGCTGCCGGGCGGCGGGTATGCGGAATACGTGGCGACCCCGGCGGCGCACTGCCTGCCGGTGCCCCGGGGCATGGGCCTGAGAGAGGCCGCCTGCCTGCCGGAGACCTTTTTCACCGTCTGGTCCAACGTGTTCCAACGTGGCGGACTGGAGGCAGGCGAGCGGTTCCTGGTGCATGGCGGCTCCAGCGGCATCGGCACCACGGCGATCCAGCTGGCGGCGCATTTCGGCGCGCGGGTCTTTGTCACCGCCGGGTCCGATGACAAGTGCGCGGCCTGCCTTTCGCTGGGCGCGGAGCGTGCGATCAACTACCGCGAGGAGGATTTCGTCGAGGTGATGAAGTCCGAGGGCGGCGCGCACCTGATCCTGGACATGGTGGGTGGCGACTACCTGCCGCGCAACGTGAAGGCGCTGGCCAACGACGGGCGGCTGGTGCAGATCGCCTTTCTGCAGGGGCCCAAGGTGACGCTGAACTTTGCCGAGGTCATGATGCGCCGGCTGACCATCACCGGCAGCACGCTGCGGCCGCAGAGCGACCTGGCCAAGGCGCGCATCGCCGATGCCCTGCGTGCGCAGGTTTGGCCGTTGCTGGACGCGGGCAAGATCGCCCCGGTGATGGATTCGGAATACCCGCTGGAAGAGGCCGAGGTCGCCCATGCGCGCATGGAAAGCTCGGGCCATATCGGCAAGATCGTCCTGAAGGTGGCCTGAAGGGGCTGGCGGGCTCAGACCCTGCCCTACATGACGCGACACACACACGAGGGGAGTGGACCATGGTCAAGACCATCATCATCGAGCAACACGGCGGGCCCGAACAGTTCAAGCTGGTCGACCGCGAGGTGGGCGGCCCGGGACCGGGCCAGGTCCGCATCCGGCACCACGCCTGCGGGCTGAACTTCATCGACGTCTACCAGCGGTCGGGCCTCTACCCGATGCAGCTGCCGCACGCGATGGGCATGGAGGGCGCCGGCGTGATCGAGGCCGTGGGCGAAGGGGTAAAGCATCTGAAGCCGGGCGACCGCGCCGCCTATGCCTCGATGCCGCCGGGCGCCTATTGCGAGGCGCGGGTGATGCCCGCCGCGCAGGTCTGCCCGCTGCCCGATGGACTCAGCTTTGAGCAGGGCGCGGCGATGATGCTCAAGGGGATGACGGTGGAGTACCTGTTTCACCGCACCACGCCGATCCAGAAGGGCGATTCTGTCCTGTTCCACGCCGCCGCCGGCGGGGTCGGGCTGATGGCCTGCCAGTGGGCGCGCTCCGAAGGCATCCGCCTGATCGGCACCGCCGGGTCGGATGAAAAGTGCCAGCTGGCGCTGGATCACGGCGCCGAGGCCTGCATCAACTACCGCTCGCCCGACTGGGTGGCGCAGGTGCGCGCGCTGACCGGGGGCAAGGGGGTGGACGTGGTGATGGACGCCGTGGGCAAGGACACCTTTGACGGCTCGCTGGACTGCCTGCGGCCGCTGGGGATGCTGATTTCCTTTGGCAATGCCTCGGGTCCGGTGCCGCCGTTCAACCTGGCGACGCTGGCCGCCAAGGGCTCGCTCAAGGTGACGCGGCCGACACTGTTCACCCACATCGCCGACCACGAGACCTGCCAGGCGATGGCCAGGCACCTGTTCGACAAGGTGTCGTCCGGCGCGGTCGAAATCACCATCGAACAGAAGTTCCCGCTGGCGCAGGTGGCCGATGCGCACCGCGCGCTGGAGGGCCGCAAGACCACCGGCCAGACCGTCATCACGGTCGGCTAATGGATCGCCGGGCGGGAGACATCCTCCGCCCGGCAGACCGCGTCAGATTACGGCGCGGCGATACAGGTGCCAGGTGGCGTGGCCCAGCACCGGCAGCACGATCACCAGGCCCAGCAGGAACGGCAGGCTGCCCAGCACCAGCCCGCAGGCCACGATCAGGCCCCAGGTCAGGATCACCTGCGGATTTTCCCGCGTCACCCGGACCGAGGTCAGGACCGCCACCGGCAGGCCGACGCGCCGGTCCAGCAGCAGCGGGAACGACACGACCGAAGTCGCCAGCACCGCCAGGGCAAAGACAAAGCCGATGGCGCAGCCCAGCACGATCATCACCCAGCCGGCGGAGGTGGTCAGCGCCGCGTCGACAAAGGCGCCGATCGAGACGGGCGCCTCCGGCCCCAGCGTCGCGCCGTAGAGATGGCCCGCGACCACCAGCCAGAGACAGAACACCGTCGCCAGGTACAGGCCCATCACCACGATGGCGGCAAAGCGCGGCCGCTCCACCACCTTGAGCGCCGAAAGCCAGTTGGCCGGCTCCCCGGCCTCGCGGCGGCGGCTGATCTCGTAGACGCCCACCGCCGTGACCGGCCCCAGCAGGGCAAATCCGGCGATCATCGGAAAGATCAGCGGCAGAAACGACGTGTGGAGCGCGCCGACAGCCAGCGCGATGCCGATGATCGGGTACAGCAGCACGATGAACATCACGTCCGTCCGGCAGGCCTTGAAATCCTCCCAACCGGCGTCCAGCGCCTCGCGCAGGTCGTCGGTGGTCAGCTTGCGGGTCCGGGGCGGGGCTTCGTCCACCTCGCCGCCGAGTCGCTGGGCCGAATCCGCCACGTGACGGCCGGTCAGGCCGATGGCCTCGGCCAGCCATGTTCCGGGGTTTCCGATGGTTCGGGGCATGTGTGTGGTCCTCCTGGCAAGGGGACGCGCCAACCGGCCCGGATGTGGCGTCAGGACGGCCGGGCCGGTCAGACGCGTTATGCGTCAAAAGGTAGCACAAAAACGCAGGTTTGGCTATCACGCTGCCGCGAGGCGGTTTTTTCCGGCGCGCATCACGCCTTGTGGGCCAGGAACCCCGGTCCGGCACGGCCCAGCAGATCCGCCGCCAGCCTTCGGCCCAGGTCCGCGCCTTCGGCCACCGGGCCGCGGATCTCGCCGGCAAAGGCGGCGGAGCCATCGGTCTTGAGGATCTCGCCGCGCAGACGCAACTGGTCGCCGTCGATCTCGGCCAGGCCGGCGATGGGCGTCTCGCAGGAGCCGTCCAGCGCGGCAAGAAAGGCGCGCTCGGCGGCCAGGCGGTCGCCGGTGGGCGCATCGTGGACTGACGCCAGCATCCTCTGCGTGCGCGCGTCGTCGCTGCGCCGCTCGATCCCGATGGCGCCCTGCGCCACGGCGGGCAGCATGTCCTCGGTCGCGATCGGCGCGGCGGGCACCTCGGTCATGCCCAGGCGGTTCAACCCGGCGCAGGCCAGGAACGTCGCCGCCGCCACCCCGTCACCCAGCTTTTTCAGTCGGGTTTGCAGGTTGCCGCGGAACTCGACGACCTTGAGGTCGGGACGCCGGTGCAGCAGTTGCGCCCGCCGCCGCAGCGACGAGGTGCCGACAACCGCGCCCTGCGGCAGGTCGTGCAGGCTGCGATACGCCGGGCAGATGAAGGCATCGCGCACATCCTCGCGCGGCAGGTTGCAGTCCAGGATCAGCCCCTCGGGCTGAAAGGTCGGCATGTCCTTCATCGAGTGCACCGCGATGTCGATGCGCCCCTCCAGCAAGGCTTCCTCGATCTCCTTGGTGAACAGGCCCTTGTTGCCGATCTCCTTCAGCGGGCGGTCCGCGTCGATCAGGCTGCGGTCGTCGCCGGTGGTCTTGATGACACAGATCTCGAACGCCGCCTCGGGCAGGTCGAAGGCGGCGGACAGCCGGGCACGGGTCTCATGCGCCTGGGCGAGGGCCAGCGGCGACCCACGGGTGCCGATCTTCAACGGGGCGGAGGGCGAGGGCATGTCTGTCATGGGCACCGGCATAGCGTTGTGTTCTGGCAAAGGGAATCCGAATTCTGTGCGCCGACAATGCGTCAACTCAACTTGACAGTCCATGATGACTTGACACCAGGGTCGGGGCGTCCGATCCCTCGGGCAAGACAAGGAGGAAGACATCCCCATGACCAAGACGATCCTGCGCGCCCTTGCGGGCGAGGTGCTTCCGACGCCGCCGATCTGGATGATGCGTCAGGCCGGGCGCTACCTGCCTGAGTATCGCGCGACGCGGGGCGAGGCCGGGGACTTCCTGTCGCTGTGCTACAACCCGGAGCTTGCGACCGAGGTGACCTTGCAGCCGATCCGGCGCTACGGCTTTGATGCCGCGATCCTGTTCGCCGACATCCTGCTGTTGCCGCAGGCGCTGGGCGTGGACCTGTGGTTCGTCACCGGCGAAGGCCCCCGCATGTCGACCGTGACCACCGAGGCCGAGTTCGACAGGCTGGGTCGGGGGGAGATGATCCACGACACGCTGAACCCGGTCTACCAGACGGTGCGCAACCTGAGCGCGCAGTTGCCGCCGGAGACCACGCTGATCGGCTTTGCCGGCGCGCCCTGGACGGTGGCGACCTACATGATCGCCGGGCAGGGAACCAAGGACCAGGGCCCGGCCCACGCGCTGAAAGCCGAAAACCGCCCGCTGTTCGAAAAACTGATCGACCGGCTGACCGAATCCACCATCGACTACCTGTCGGAACAGGTGAAGGCCGGGGCCGAGGTGGTGAAGCTGTTCGACAGCTGGGCCGGCTCGCTTCAGGGCGAGGATTTCGACCGCTACTGCACCGCCCCGGCCCGCACCATCACGCAGGAGCTGAAACGCCGCTTTCCCGGCCTGCCGGTCATCGCCTTTCCGCGCCAGGCGGGGGACAAGTACATCGGTTTCCACGCGGCGACGGGGGCGGACTGCGTCGCGATCGATGACAGCGTCACGCCGGAATGGGCGGCCGAGCACGTCCAGACCGCCGGCTGCGTGCAGGGCAACCTCGCCTCGTCCCACATGGTGACGGGCGGCGACGACCTGGTGCGCGAAACGCGGCGCGTGGTGCAGGCGTTTTCCAAGGGGCCGCACATCTTCAACCTGGGTCACGGGATCACCCCGGACGCCGACCCGGAGAACGTTCAGCTGATGATCGACACGGTGCGCGGGGCCTGAGGCCGCTACCCCTCTGCCCGGCCTGATCGCGACGGCGAACGTTTCGCACTGAGGGTCGCGCCCGACCCTGGGTGGGCGCTTGCCTACTCCCGCGGTCTGCTTTGGCCTCGAAAAGCGACTGACACCCTGTGCCCGCGACGAGGTTTCGATGCGCCCTCCCGGGGGGAGGGTCGGGCGCGGCCCGGGCTTGCAGCCCGCGCCAAAGTGGCCCCCTCAGACCCGGCGCGAACGGAACCAAAGGTACAGCGGCAGGCCGCAGCTGACCCCGATGCAGAAGGTGGCCGGGATCGCCAGCAGGGCGACCCAGTTGCGCCGCACCGCCACCTCGGCCAGGATCCACAGCGTCAGCGTCACGGCGGCGATGGTCAGGTCCCAGGTCAGCCCGCGCGTGCTGTCGTTGACGTACCAGGCGTCGATCATCGCGCCGAAATCCCAGCCGTTCGCCGCCAGGTAACTCACGAAATAATACATCGGATGCACCGCGCCCCAGGCCGCCAGGGCCAGCCAGAGCGCGCGCAGCATCAGCGGGCGATCCCGATCTCGGCCTTGCCGGTCACGCTGACGGTGACGCCGGGGCCGCTCTTGGCGGCCGGCTTTTCCGGCTCGCCGTCGGCGCCGCAGGCGGCCAGGGCCAGCAGGGCGAGGATGGACAGTGCTCTCATGCCAGTCGTTCCTTCCATGCCGCGACCTGTTCGCGCACCCGGGCGGGCGCGGTGCCGCCATAGCTGGTGCGCGAGCGTACCGAGTTGTGCACGCCCAGGACATCATAGACCGACGCGTCGATTCGGCCATGCACGGCCTGCATTTCGTCCAGGGTCAGGTCCGGCAGGTCGCAGCCCTTCTTTTCGGCCAGCGCCACCAGGCTGCCCGTGACATGGTGCGCGTCGCGGAACGGCAGGCCGGTTTCGCGCACCAGCCAGTCGGCCAGGTCCGTCGCGGTGGAAAACCCGTGCGCCGCCGCCTTTTCCAGCACGGCGACATTCGCGGTCATGTCGCGAACCATGCCCTCCATCGCCGCCAGCGCCAGCATCCAGTTGTCGGCGGCGTCAAAGACCTGCTCCTTGTCCTCCTGCATGTCCTTGGAATAGGCCAGCGGCAGCCCCTTCATCACCATCATCAGCGCCACGTTCGCGCCAAAGATGCGGCCGATCTTGGCGCGGATCAGTTCCGCCGCATCGGGGTTCTTCTTTTGCGGCATGATGCTGGACCCGGTGCTGAACCGGTCCGACAGGGTGACAAAGCGGAACTGGGCCGAGGACCAGATCACCAGCTCTTCGGCAAAGCGCGACAGGTGCATTGCGCTGATCGAGGCGACCGAGAGGAACTCCAGCGCGAAATCGCGCGCCGACACGGCGTCGAGGCTGTTCGCCATCGGCCGGTCAAAGCCCAGCGCCTGAGCCGTCATGTGCCGGTCGATGGGAAAGCCGGTGCCCGCCAGCGCGGCGGCGCCCAGCGGCGATTCGTTCATCCGCACGCGGGCGTCGCGGACGCGGCTCAGGTCGCGCCCGAACATCTCGACATAGGCCATCATGTGATGGCCCCAGGTGACCGGCTGCGCGGTCTGCAAATGGGTAAAGCCGGGCATGACCCAGTCCGCCCCCACCTCGGCCTGCGCCAGCAGCGCCTGCATCAGCGCCTGAAGGCCGCCTTCGGCCGCGTCCAGCTGATCGCGCACCCAGAGGCGGAAATCGGTCGCCACCTGGTCATTGCGCGACCGCCCGGTGTGCAGCCGCCCGGCCGGAGCGCCGATCACCTCCTTCAGCCGCGCCTCCACGTTCATGTGGATGTCTTCCAGCGCGGTGGAAAACTGGAACGTGCCGCCCTCGATCTCTGACAAGACCGTGAGCAAACCTTCCCGGATCGCCTCGGCATCGCTATCACTCAGGATACCCGTGGCCGCCAGCATGGCGGCATGGGCCCTCGACCCGGCGATATCCTGCGCCGCCATCCGCTTGTCAAAGCCGATCGAGGCGTTAATTGCCTCCATGATGGCATCGGGCCCGGCGGCAAAGCGGCCGCCCCACATCCGGTTCGAGGTCGTGTCCGACATAGGCTGTCCTTCGGAGGTCAAATGAAACGTCTCACGCTCGCGGTTCTCTATACCGCTGCCCTGTCGCTTGCAAATCCGCTGCTGGCCGATGTCGATGCCGCCCGCGCCGCCGCCGATGGCGACATGCGCAAGCTGGTGTTCCACGACACGCCGCAGCCGGCGGGGGACGTGGATTTCATGACCTTCGACGAGGCGCCGCTGAACCTGTCCGACTGGCAGGGCAAATGGGTGGTCCTGAACTTCTGGGCCACCTGGTGCGCGCCCTGCCGCAAGGAGATGCCGCAGCTCGCCCAACTCCAGCGCGACCTCGGCAGCGAAACCTTCGAGGTGGTCACCGTGGCCACCTCGCGCAATCCGCCGCCCAAGATGAAGGCCTTCTTCGACGAGATCGGCGTCGACAACCTGCCGCTGCACCGCGATCCGAAATCGCTGCTGGCGCGGCAGATGGGCGTGCTGGGCCTGCCCGTGACGGTGATCCTGAACCCAGAGGGGCAGGAGGTGGCCCGCCTGACCGGCGATGCCGACTGGTCCTCGGACGCGGCGCGCGCGGTGCTCAGGGCGCTGATGGGCGACGCGCAGGGGATGTAGCAGGGCCGGGAACGGAAATCCCCCGCCGGGCGGCTGCCGGACGGGGGTTTCCACGGAGAGAGAGAGAGAAATTCGCGGGAGGCCTAGCGCCTCGTGCCGGTCGGGGGCCGTTTCACCGCTGCCAGGGCGGGTTGCAGCGCGGGCGCCTGCCCACGGCGGACCTGCAACGACGCGGCCCAGAGGGCCAGCAGACAAAGGGCAGAAAACGTCATGAACACGTTCGTTTGCTCCGGTTTCTCGGCCCCCACCGACAAAACTGAAAATGGGCAAAAGCAGGGCGGCGCGCAACCCTTTGCCCCGTTTCCCGCAGAATTGCTTCGGCTCGGCGCGACAGTCCGCTGACGGAATGGGCGCTGTTTCCGAAACCGCCGATTTCGCCGCCACATTTCGCCCCGTTTCCGCCCGCAACCCTACGAATCGTGCGCCCCGCGCGGTGGCGGTTCGCGTATCGCCCCACGACACCCCCGGGTCAAAAGGCAGGGTAATCCCCACTTTCTTATTCAATGAGCATGGCACAGCCTGTCCCGTGGCTGTTACACTGCGGCTCAGGCGGCGGACCGACCGCTTGTAACGCCGTCGTGACGCCTCCACATGTTCAGTATACCTTCGCATACACCGATTTCGGAAACCTGATGTTCGACCTGCTCCTCACCGACGGCATGTTCCCCTTCACCCTTGCCCTGGCCCTGCTGTTCGGCCTGCTCGGGCTCGAAGTGGTGTTCGGCCTGTTGGGCGGCACGCTTCTGGGCGCCGGCGCGGACGGGCCGGACCTCGATGCGCCGGATGTCGACCTGCCTGACCTTGGCGACATGGACCTGGGTCTCGACGGCAGCGACATCGACCTGACGGATCTCGAACTGGCCGACCTCGATGCCGATGCCCCGGGCGCCGATCCCGTCCCCCCCGACGGCGCCCCCGGCGGGCTGGGGACACTGGCCGCCTGGCTCGGCTTTGGCCGGATGCCGGCGCTGATCTGGCTGGCCGCCGTGTGCCTGTCCTTCGGCCTGTCCGGGCTGATCCTGCAAAACCTCGTCAACGGCCTGTTCGGCATTCTGCTGCCCGCCTGGCTGGCCGCCCTGCCCTGCGCCGCGCTCTCCGTCGGCTTTGCCCGGCAGTTCGGCGCGCTGTTTGCCCGGCTGCTGCCGAAGATGGAGACCGAGGCGCTGTCCGAACGCCACCTGGGCCGCCGCACCGGCATCGTCACCCAGGGCACCGCCGCGCGCGGCCGCCCGGCCGAGGTGCGCGTCACCGACCGCTTTGGCAATTTCCACTACCTGCGGGCCGAACCGCTGCGCGACGATGTCCTGATTCCGCAGGGCACCGAGGTGATGGTGCTGCGCCACCGGCACGAACGCGGCTACCTGCTCGTTGCACTGACCTGACATTCCATTCTCAAGGGGATCGAAATGGACCAATTGATGCCATACCTGATTATCGTCGGGGCCGTCCTGGCCTTCCTCGTGCTGATCATGCTTGTCCTCGCGCGGCTCTACCGCCGCGCCACGCGCGAGGTCAGCCTCGTCAAGACCGGCGCCGGCGGCAAACGCGTCATCATGGACGGCGGCGTCATCGTCATCCCGCTGTTCCACGAGGTCAGCCCGGTCAACATGAAGACCCTGCGCCTGGAGGTGCAGCGCAACGGCGAGGCCGCGCTGATCACCCAGGACCGGATGCGCGTCGACGTCGGCGTCGAGTTCTACGTCTCGGTGATGCCCACCGAAGAGGGCATCGCCCGCGCCGCCCAGACCCTGGGCAACCGCACCTTCTACATCGACCAGCTGCGCGAGATGATCGAGGGCAAGCTGATCGACAGCCTGCGCTCCGTCGCCGCGCAGATGACCATGGACCAGCTGCACGAGAACCGCGCCGAGTTCGTCCAGGAGGTGCAGAACACCGTCTCCGAGGACCTGACCAAGAACGGCCTGTCGCTGGAATCGGTGTCGCTGACCGCGCTCGACCAGACCCCGTTCGAGGCGCTGGACGAAAACAACGCCTTCAACGCCGTCGGCATGCGCCGCCTCGCCGAGGTGATCACCAAGTCGCGCAAGGAACGCGCCAACATCGAGGCCGAAGCCGAGGTCGCCGTGCGCCGCGCCGAAATGGAAGCCTCGCGCCAGAAGATCGCCATCGAGCAGGACGAGGAACAGGCCCGCATCGAGCAGGTGCAGCGCATCCAGACCATGCGCATGGCGCAGGAGGCCGAGATCGCCGCCCGCACCGAGGATAGCAAGCGCGAGACCGAGCGGTCGCGCATCGCCCGCGAGGAATCGGTGCGCGCCGCCGAGATCGAACGCGAGCGCAAGATCCGCGAAGCCGAGATCGCCAAGGAGCGTCAGCTCGAAGTGGCCGAGCAGGAACGCCAGATCATCATCGCCCAGAAGTCCGAGGAAGAAAGCCGCGCCCGCGCCAGTGCCGACCTCGCCCGCGCCGAGGCGACCAAGGCGATGGAGGCGGTGATCACCGCCAAGGAGGTCGCCGAGGCCGAGCGGACCAAGCAGATCGCCCTGATCGAGGCCTCCCGCGAGGCCGAGCGCGAGGCGACCAAGATCCGCCTCGCCGCCGCCGCCGACCGCGACGCCGCCGTCGACCGCGCCGCTGCCCGCCGCGAAGAGGCGCAGGCCGACGCCGACGCCATCACCATCCGCGCCGAGGCCAAGAAGTTGGACCTGCTGGCCGAGGCCGAGGGCAAGCGCGCCATCGCCGACGCCGAAAACGTCCTCTCGGCCGAGTTGATCGCCATGAAGGTCGACCTCGCCCGCCTCGAGGCGCTGCCCAAGGTGCTGGCCGAGGCGGTGAAACCGGCCGAAAAGATCGACTCGATCCGCATCCACCACGTCTCGGGCCTGAACGGCGCGGGCGGATCGGGCGGCATGGGCGGCGCGGGCGACAAACCCCCGGTCAACCAGGCGCTGGATTCGATCCTGGGCATGGCGGTGCAGATGCCCGCCCTGCGCAAGCTGGGCGAGGAACTGGGCCTGTCGATGGACGGCAGCATCGAGGGGCTGATGGGCGGCAAGCCGGCGCTGCCCGCCACACCCGCCGAAAGCGCCACCAAGACCCCCAAGGACCCCAAGGCCGCCAAGGATCCCGAACCAGAGGCCTGAGACAAAACCCGGGGCAGCACCTCGCCCGAGGCCCCGCCCCGGTTTCTTCTGGCTGGAAATATCCCGGGGGAGTCGCGCGGCACGCGCGGCGGGGGCAGCGCCCCCTCTCCCGTCAGCTCGCCACGATCAACGGCAGTAGGTCGCGCCGCGATGCCAGCGGGTGTCGAGGTGGAAATGGTCCTTGTGGAACCCGTCCGATCCCGGGCCCAGCACGGTGCCGAACATGGCGCAGGCGGCCTTGCGCATCTTGCCCAGCGCCTTGCCCTCGCGGCCCTTGCCCCAGCCGTCCAGCACGGTGATCTCCGATCCGTCGGCCAGCAGGAACGCCGAGATGTCGATCGCCTTGCCGCGGCCGTGCTCGGATATCGGCGCGCCGGGCTGGTTGTTGCGGGTGCGGCAGGAATAATGCGCCGCCACGCGCAGCCCTTCCAGGCCGCCGCCCTGGCGGCCCACCGCCGGCTTGGCCGACTTGGTCACCCAGGTCTTCAGCGCCTTGGCGGTGGTGCAGTCGATCACCGCACCCTGTGTCAGCTGCACCCCGGCGACGGACTGCAAGCGCACCGCATCGTCGAGGCCGCAGCCCGGCAACTCGCCCGGCACCTTGCCCACCGGCGACCCGACCAGCGCGGGATCGCCGCACAACCCGCCGCTGCCCCCCGCGCTGCTGGCAAAGGCGTTGCCCAGGGCCCCGCTCACCCGCTCACGGGCACCACAGGCACCGAGCATGGCAAGACAGCACAGGGCAAGGGTCAGTCGTTTCACCGTTTCACCTTCACGCGGCCAAAGTCTGGTTCATTGGTATCCTGACCTGCCTCCAGAATGCCACGCCGGATGGCCCGGGTATGGGTGAAATAGGCATGAAGCTGCTCACCGTCGCCGGTCCGGATGGCCCGTTGCAGGGCAAACAGCTCTTCGGTAAAGCGCCCGAGGATCTCCAGCGTCGCCTCCTTGTTGGTCAAAAAGACGTCGCGCCACATGGTCGGATCGCTGGCCGCGATGCGGGTGAAATCGCGGAAACCGGCGGCCGAGAACTTGATCACCTCCTGGTCGGAGACCCGCCGCAGGTCGTCGGCGACGCCGACCATGGTATAGGCGATCAGGTGCGGCACGTGGCTGACCACGGCGCAGACCAGGTCGTGATGGCCCGGCTCCATCACCTCGGTGTTCGACCCCAGCGCGCGCCAGTAGGCCCGCACCCGCAACACCGCGTCCTCGTCGCTGCCCTCCGACGGCACCACCAGGCACCAGCGGTTGTCGAACAGCGACTCAAAGCCCGACTCGGGGCCGGAATGCTCGGTCCCTGCCATCGGGTGGCAGGGCACGAAATGCACGCCCTCGGGGATGTGCGGGCCGACCTCGTCGATCACCGTCTGCTTGACCGAGCCGACGTCGATCACCGTCGCCCCCGGCTTCAGATGCGGCGCGATCGCCTCGGCCAGCGCGCCCATGACCCCCACCGGCACCGCCAGCACCACCAGGTCGGCGTCCTTCACAGCCGCTTCGGCGCTGTCGACGACGCGGTCGCACAGCCCGATCCGCCGCGCGGTGTCGCGCGTCGCCTCGGACCGCGCGTAGCCGGTCACATGACCGGCCAGCCCGCCGCGCTTCATCGCCCAGAACATCGACGACGCGATCAGCCCCAGCCCGATCAGCGCGACCCGCTCGTAGATCACGCTCATCGCGCCCCCGCCTTGAACAGCCCGATGTTGTGCGCCACCTGGCGGCACGACGGCTCATCGCCGACCGTGATCCGCAGGCAGTTGGGCAGCTTGTAGCCCGCGACCCGGCGCACGATCAGCCCCTGCTTCTGCAGGTAGAGATCACAGGCCTCGGCCTCGGCCTGGTCGGCAAAGCGCGCCAGCACGAAATTCGCGGTCGAGGTGTCGCACGGCACGCCGTGTTCGGCCAGCGCATCCGACAGCCAGGCCCGCATCCGCGCGTTCTCGGACCGGCACTTCTCGATGTAGGCGCTGTCACGCACCGCCGCCTCGGCCGCCGCCAGCGCGATGTTGGACAGGTTGAAGGGCCCCCGCACCCGGTTCAGCACCTCGATCACCTCGGCGGGCGCATAGCCCCAGCCGACGCGCAGCCCGCCCAGCCCGTAGAGCTTGGAAAAGGTGCGCGTCATCACCACGTTGTCGCGGTGCTCGACCAGCTTGGCGCCGCCGTCATAGCCTTCGACGTACTCGGCATAGGCGCCGTCCAGCACCAGCAGGCACTCCGGCGGGATGCCCTCGGCCAGCCGCTCGATCTCGGCCAGGCCGATCATCGTGCCGGTGGGGTTGTTGGGGTTGGCGATGAACACCAGCCGCGTGCGCTCGGTGCAGCCGGCCAGGATCGCGTCCACGTCGGTCACCCGCTCGCGCTCGCGCACCTCGACCGGGGTCGCCCCGGCGGCCAGCGCGCTGATCCGGTACATGCCGAAACCGTGCTCGGTGTGCAGCACCTCGGTGCCCGGCCCGGCATAGGCCTGGCAGAGAAAGGCGATGATCTCGTCCGACCCGACGCCGCAGATGATCCGCTCGGCGTCCAGCTTGTGCACCTCGGCGATGGCGGCGCGCAGGTTGGCGTGGTCGGTCGGGGGATAGCGATGCATCTCGTGGACCGCGCGCTTGACCGCCTCCTGCGCGGCGGGCGACGGCCCGAACGGGTTCTCGTTCGAGCTCAGCTTGACCACCTGGGTCACACCCTCCACGTGGCTCTTGCCGCCCACGTACAGGGCGATGTCCATGATCCCGGGCTGCGGCTTGATCGCTGTCATGTCGTTCTCCAAAAGACACCCGTGCATAGCGCCGCGACAAGCCTTAGAAAACCCTCAAACAGTCGCAGGACAGCGCGCTCCGGCAGGGGTCTTGCAGGCGGGGGTCTTGCGGCCGGGGACGGTGGGCGGGGCGATGTGCCCGCAGGGCACGAGCGCCGTTCCCGTCCCGACGGTCACACATCAGACCAGGATGTCCTGCGCCTCCTGGTCGCCGACCCGGAACACCCGCTTGTAGCGGGCGATTTCCTCGGCCGGTCCCATCGCCTTGTTGGGGTTGTCCGACAGCTTGACCGTGGGCTTGCCGTTGGCGCTGACCGCCTTGCAGACCAGTGAAAAGGGCGCCAGCCGGTCGTCCTGCGTCAGCCCGCGAAAATCGTTCGTCAGCAGCGTGCCCCAGCCGAACGACACCCGCGCGCGGCCCTTGAACCGGGCATGCAGTTCCAGGATCTTTTCCTCGTCCAGCCCGTCCGAGAAGATGATCAGCTTCTGCCGTGGGTCCTCGCCGCGGCTTTTCCACCAGTCGATCGCCACCTCGGCGCCGGTCGCCGGGTCGCCGCTGTCGATGCGGATGCCGGTCCAGCCGGCCAGCCAATCCGGCGCACGCTTGAGAAAGCCTTCGGTGCCATAGGTGTCGGGCAGGATGATCCGCAGGTTGCCGTCGTGCTCCTCGTGCCAGTCGGCCAGCACGTCGTAGGGCGCCTGCGCCAGCGCCGCGTCGTCCCTGGCCAGCGCGGCATAGACCATCGGCAGCTCGTGCGCGTTGGTGCCGATGGCCTCCAGGTCGCGGTTCTTGGCGATCAGGCAGTTCGAGGTGCCGACAAAATTCGGCCCCAGCCCCTCGACCATGGCCTGCACGCACCAGTCCTGCCACAGGAACGAATGCCGCCGCCGGGTGCCGAAATCGGCGATGCGCAGCTCGGGCACGCCGCGCAGCCGTTCGACCTTCTGCCACAGCTTGGTCATCGCGCGGGCATACAGCACCTGCAACTCGAACCGGCCCATGTCATGCAGCACCGCGCGGCCGCGCAGCTCCATCAGCACCGCCAGCGCCGGGATTTCCCACATCATCACCTCGGGCCACTTGCCCTCAAAGGTCAGCTCGTACTGATCGCCCACCCGCTCCAGGTGGTAGGCGGGCAGCCGCAGCGCCTCGAACCACTCCATGAAATCCGGGCGGAACATCTGGCGCTTGCCGTAAAACGTGTTGCCGCGCAGCCAGGTGCTTTCGCCCCGCGCCAAGGACAGCGAACGGATGTGGTCCAGCTGCTCGCGCAGCTCGCCCTCGTCGATCAGCTGCGCCAGTGGCACCGACTTGGTCCGGTTGATCAGCGAAAACCGCACCTCGGTGTCCGGCTTGTTGCGGAACACCGACTGGCACATCAGCAACTTGTAGAAATCCGTGTCGATCAGGGACCGGACGATCGGGTCGATCTTCCACTTGTGGTTCCAGACCCGGGTGGCGATATCAACCATGGGGGTACTCCGTCCGTTCGGCAGTCAGGTGTAACCGCAGGCGTGTCGCTCAGGCAAGCGTGACGCCCGCAGCAGCCATCCCGTCCCGCGCCGCCGCCAGCGAGCCGTTCAGGTCGATCGCCCGGCACAGCTCCTGCCGCACGGTCACGTTGAAGCCCAGCTTCGCCGCATCCACCGCCGAGAAGTTCACGCAGTAATCCGTCGCCAGCCCCACCAGCGTCAGCCGGTCGATCCCGCGCGTGCGCAGGTAGCCCTCCAGCCCGGTCGGGGTCTGATGGTCATTCTCGAAGAAGGCGGAATAGCTGTCGATTTGCGGGCGAAAGCCCTTGCGGATGATCAGCTCGGCCCGGTCGACCTCCAGGTCGGGGTGGAATTGCGCGCCCGGGGAGCCCTGCACGCAATGATCCGGCCACAGCACCTGCGGGCCATACGGCATCTCGATCAGCTCGAACGGCGCCTTGCCCGCGTGCTGCGAGGCAAAGGACGAATGCCCCGCCGGGTGCCAGTCCTGCGTCAGCACCACCGCGTCCACCTCGGCCATCAGCGCGTTGATCGGCTGGACGATCTCGTCGCCGCCCGCCACGGCCAGCGCGCCGCCGGGGCAGAAATCGGTCTGGACATCGATCACGATGAGGGCGTGCATCGGTACTCTCCCTGTGGTTTGCGCCGCAGCATAGGCGCGCGATCCGGGAATTGAAATGCTGCGCTGCGGCTGCTAGGCGTCGCGGCTTTCCGGGACAGGGAGTCGCGATCATGGCACGGCTTGGCGTCGATTTCGGCACCTCCAACACGGGCGCGGCGGTCATGGCCGCCGGGCGCCCCTACGCGATCCCGCTTGAGCCGGGCATGGCCACCCTGCCCACCGCCGTCTTTGTCGATTTCGCCGAGCGGCAAACGCTCTATGGCAGCGCGGCGGCGCGGGCGATGATGGAGGGCGCCGAAGGCCGCTTCATGCGCGCGTTGAAAAGCATCCTGGGCACTCCGCTGGCCCGCGAACCGCGCCGCCTGCTGAACGAACGGCTGACCCTGATCGAGGTCATCGCCCGCTTTCTGATCGAGATCCGGGCCCGCGCCGAGGCGCACACCGGCCTGCGATTCGACAGTGCGCTGTCCGGCCGCCCGGTGCGCTTTCATTCCGCCTCGGCCGAACGCGACGCCCAGGCGCTGGAGGACCTGGCCGAGGCCTACCGCCTCGCCGGGTTCAAAAGCGTCGATTTCCTGCCCGAGCCGGAGGCCGCGGCGTTGGCGGTCGATGGCGCGGGCCGCATGCTGATCGTCGACATCGGCGGCGGCACCTCGGATTTCACCCTCTGTGAGCGGCAGGATGGCACCACGCAGGTGTTGGCCAGCGGCGGCATCCGGCTGGGCGGGACTGACTTCGACAAGGCGCTGAGCCTCGCCCATGCCATGCCGCTGCTGGGCTACGGCGCGCAGATCGGCGCGGAACTGGGCTCAAAGACCCACGCCGCGCCGCGCGCCCTGTTCCACGACCTGGCCAGCTGGGAAAAGATCCCCTTCGTCTACGACGCCGCCCTGCTGCGCGAGGTGCAGCGCTGGATCCGCCTCGCGCCGCAGCCACGCCTGTTCGAACGGCTGGCCTCGGTGCTGGAATCGCACCTGGGCCACGACATCGCCTACGCGGTCGAGGCCGCCAAGATCGCCGCCAACGACGACGCGGCGGGCGAAATCGCGCTGCGCGTGGTCGAACGGGGCCTGTCCGTGCCGCTGTCCCGCGCCCTGCTGGACTCGGCACTGGACGGCTTTGGCGCCGAGATCGCGACCTGTGCGCTGGACACCGTTGCCGCCGCCGGCGTTGCCCCGGCCAGCGTCGACCAGGTGGTCTATGTCGGCGGCTCCAGCCTGCTGGGCGGGGTCCGTCAGGCGATGACCCGCGCGCTGCCGCAGGCCGCGCCGGTGGACACCGAGGTGTTTACCGCCGTGGTGCACGGCCTGGCGATTGCGGCAGAATAGCAGGTTGCCCGGGGCGCGCGCGGGTCGTATCGCATCCTCCATGTTCACCGTCTGCGCGCTCTACCACTTCACCCGCTTCGCCGATCCCGCCGCCCTGCGCGGGCCGCTGCTGGACCTCTGCCGGGACGAAAAGATCACCGGCACCCTGCTGCTGGCCTCTGAGGGGATCAACGGCACCGTGGCTGGCCCGGCGCCGGGCATCGACCGGCTGCTGGCGCATCTGCGCGCCCTGCCCGGCTGCGCCGATCTCGAATGGAAGCTGTCGACCGCCGCCGACCGCCCCTTTGCCCGCATGAAGGTACGGCTGAAAAAGGAGATCGTGACCATGGGTTTGCCCGACGTGGACCCGCGCGCCCGCGTCGGCCACTACGTCGCGCCGCAGGACTGGAACGCGCTGATCCGCGCGCCCGACGTGGCGGTGATCGACACCCGCAACGACTACGAGGTCGCCATCGGCACCTTCGAGGGCGCGGTGGACCCTGGCACCGCCAGCTTTCGCGACTTTCCCGCCTGGTGGGAGGCCAACAAGGCCCGCTTTCACAACAAGCGCATCGCCATGTTCTGCACCGGCGGCATCCGCTGCGAGAAGTCGACCAACTGGCTGCTGTCGCAGGGCGTCGAAGAGGTCTACCACCTCAAGGGCGGCATCCTGAAATACCTCGAGGAAGTGCCCGAGGCGGACAGCACCTGGCAGGGCGAATGCTTTGTCTTCGACGGGCGCGTATCGGTCGGCCACGGCCTGCGAGAGGGGCCGCATGACCTCTGCCACGCCTGCCGCCGCCCGATCCTGCCCAAGGACCGCGCCCGACCGGAGTACGAACATGGCGTCTCCTGCCACCATTGCCTGACCGAGACCTCGGACGACGACAAGGCGTGCTTTCGCGAACGGCAGCGGCAGATCGCGCTGGCCCGCGCGCGCGGCGAACGCCACCTGCACGCCGACATCCTCGACGAGGATTGACGCTGTGTCGCCCGCGCCCGCTCTGCTAAGGATCGGGACAGTCCAGCAGGGGGCCGCCATGACCGACACCATCACCTCCCACGTCCTTGCCGACGGCGACACCGCCGTCACCGTGCTGTCCCTGGGCTGCGCGGTGCAGGACTGGCAGGTGGCCGGGCGGCGCGTGGTGCTGGGCTACGATGACCCCGAGGCCTACCGCGACAACCCTCGCTCCATGGGCATCGTCGTCGGCCGCGTCGCCAATCGCACCGCGCAGGGGCGCTTCACGCTGGATGGCACGGACTGGCAATTGCCAGTCGGCCCCGGCGGGCATCACCTGCACGGGGGGCCGAACGGACTGGGCAAACGCAACTGGGCGCTGACCCCCGACGGGCCCCGCGGCGCGGTGCTGCGTCTGTCCTCGCCGCACTTGGACCAGGGGTATCCCGGCGCGGTGGACTTTGAGGTGCGCCTCACGCTGGACGGCAGCGCCCTGACCTGGGAGATGACCGCCCGCCCCGACCGGCCGACCCCGGTGAACCTGGCGCAGCACCTCTATTTCAACCTCGCCGGGGCGGGCACGGTGCGCGATCATGTCCTGCGGCTGAACGCCTCCCGCTACACCCCCGCCGGCCCGGACCTTGTGCCCACGGGCGAGGTGCTGCCGGTGACGGGCAGCCGCTACGATTTCCTTGCCGCGCGCTCCCTGGCCGAGGCTGACCCGCAGGGCGCCGGCTATGATCTGAACTTCGCGCTGGACGGCGGCACTGGCCCGGCCGCCGAACTGGTGGCGCCCGATGGCATGACCCTGCGCCTCTGGACCGACCAGCCCGGCCTGCAACTCTATACCTCCACGTCGCTCGCGCCGTTTGCGCAGCCCTGGCCCGGCGTGGCGCACGGCCCCTGGGGCGGCATCTGCCTCGAGGCGCAGGGCTTTCCCAACGCGTTGAACACGCCGGGCTTTCCCCCGATCGTCGTGACGCCGGACACCCCCTACCGCCAGGTGACGACCATCGATATCGCGCCGCGCTGAGGCCGCGACGGTCAGAAATACCCCCGCACCAGGCTGCCGGCCAGCAGCGACCAGCCGTCAGCCACCACGAAGAACGCCAGCTTGAACGGCAATGAGACGATCGCCGGCGGCACCATCATCATGCCCATCGACATCAGGATCGCCGCCACCACCAGGTCGATGATCAGGAACGGCAGGAAGATCAGGAATCCGACCTGGAAGGCCCGCGCGACCTCGGACAGCATGAAGCTGGGCACCAGCACCGACAGCGGCGCCTCGGGCGACAGTTCGGTTCCCGCCGCGTCGGGCCGCAGGTCGGCCATGGCGCGGTAGGTGTCCGGGTCGACCCGCCCCACCATGAAGCCGCGGAACGGCTCGATGGTCAGCACGGCGGCTTCCTCGACCTCGATCTGCTCGTCCAGCAGCGGCTGCACGCCGTTGGTCCAGGCCTCGGTGAACACCGGCTCCATGACGAAGTAGGTCAGGAACAGCGCCAGGCTGACGATCAGCATGTTGGGCGGCGATTGCTGCAGGCCCACCGCCTGCCGCAGGATCGCCAGCACGGTGACCATGAAGGGAAAGCAGGTCACCATGATCGCGATGCCCGGCGCCAGGCTGAGCAGGGTGATCGCCAGGATCAGCTGGATCGAGGTGGCCGAGATCGACCCGCCCTCGCCCAGGTCGATGGCGATGGACTGCGCCGCCGCCACACCCGGCAGCAGCAGGCACAGCCCCAGCATCGTCAGGAAAAGGCGCATCGCTCAGACCGGCGAACGCAGGTCGAGCACCTCGGTGATGCGCACCGCCAGCTGCCCCGATCCTTCGCCCTCGATGACCTCCAGCACGCCGATGCCGATCAGCTTTTCGCCGACGAACAGCTCGACCGGGTCGTCCAGCTGCTTGTCCAGCGCCAGAACCGAGCCTTCGCTCAGTTGCAGCAGCTCCCGCACCAGCGGGCGGGCCCGGCCGACCGAGACGGTGATCTCGATCGGGACCGAGGTGAAAGCCGTGCCCGCGTCGCCGCGGGGGGCGGATTGCGCGCTATCCATGGGTCATCTTCCTCCGGTTGTCATGGGCAAAGCCCTCCACGGCCTCGGCCACGGAGGCGATCAGGTCGCTCAGGTCGATCTGGCGTTCGGTCTCGCCGAAACGGATGTCGGCCTGCTCCTCGGCCAGCGTGTCGTCGGGCACCAGCTGGATGGGAAAGGCGAAATCGCTCTTCAGCAGCGGCGTCACCGCCTCCACCCGGGTCGGCGCCACGGCGATCACCACCTCCATCTGGCCGATCTCGCGGCTCATCGCCTTGAGCTGGTCGACGATGTGATGGCCCAGGGTTTCCCGCGCGAGCGCCGGCATCAGCGCGTTCACCATCTCGTTCAGCAGCGGGGTCACCGCGTTCATCACCTGGGTGTAGGCCTCGTGGTAGGTAAAGCTGAGGTCCTGCAAATGTTGACCGAAGGCGCTCGAGATCCGGGTCCGGTCGTCGGACTGCGACTTGACCGAATCGTCCCAGCCGGCGCGATAGCCCTTTTCAAAGGCTTCCAGCTTCTTGCCTTCCAGGTCGGCCTCGTTGAAGGCGGGTTGCTGCGGCGCGGCCTCGGCCCGCGTGGCAGATCCCCGGGCCAGGGGCGCGCCGCCGAAATCCTCCAGCAGGTCCTGCAGCGCGCTCATCGGGCGTCTTCCTTGTCTTCCTCGAGCCAGCTGCGCAGGATCTCCACGGTCTCGGTCTTGCGCGCCTCGATCAGGTTGCGCAGCCGTTCGACCGGGTCCTCCTCGGGCGGGGCGTCGAAGTCGACCATGCCCATGCCGCCGAAATCGGCGTTGTTGGCCAGCACCGGCAGGTTGTCGAACCGGTCGTCGTCCTCGTCGATCTCGCCGTCCAGCACCGGGCCGTCCGCGCGCGGCGACGGCAGGGCGCCGGCACTGGCCAGGCTGCCGGCCGACCCGCCGCGCGCCAGGATCGGGCGCAGCACGAACAGGCCGAGGATCAGCGCCACCACCGCCAGCACCGCCATCTGGATCAGCCGCATGGTGTCGATCGACCCGGCAAAGATCGAGGGTTCGATCGGTCCGGTGCCCAGCCCCTCGGGCCGCTCGAACGGCAGCGAGCGCAGGGTGATCTGGTCGCCGCGGGCCTCGTCGTAGCCCACCGCCGAGGCGACCAGCTCGCGCAGCGCCTCCAGCTCGGTGGCTTCGAGCGGGACGAACTGCTGGCTGCCGTCGGCCGCCGCCTGGTAGGTGCCGTTGACCAGCACTGCCACGGTCAGCCGCTTGATCGCGCCCGGCTGGCGGGTGATCTCGCGCGTGGTCTCGGACACCTCATAGTTGACCCGCTCGCGCGTCTCGGCCTTGGCGGAGGAGGATTGGTCCGGCCCGCCGCCGGCCGCGCCATCGGGCAGGTTCGAGGCCACGGTGACATCGCCGCCGCCGCCGACATTCTCCGAGGTGTCGGTCCGTTCCTCGGTGTCGGTGGAGATCACCACGCGGCTTTCCGGGTCAAAGCTGCGTTCGCGAATCAGCTCGCTCTCGGTGACGGTGTCGACGCTGACCTCGACCACCGCGTTGCCCGCGCCGACGCGCGCCTCCATCAGGCGCTGCACCCGGTCGCGCAGAAGGGCGGCCTTGTCGTCGGCGGTGGGGCCTGCGCCGTTTTCGTCCTCGGCGCCGATCAGCCCGGCCTTGCCGTCGATCACGGCGACGTTCTCGGGCACCAGGCCCGGCACGGCGGAGGCGACGAGGTACTTCAGCGCCCGCGCCTGCACCGCGTTGATCGCGGCGCCCGTCGTGGTGATCGAGATCGAGGCGGTCGGCGTCACGTCGCGCTGAAAGGGATTCGCGCTGGAATTCGCGATGTGCACGCGGGCGCCGGTGAACTGCGGATTCGCCACGATCGTGCGCGCCAGCTCGCCCTCCTTGGCGCGCCAGTAGGCGGCGTCGAACATCTGGCTGGTGGTGCCGAATCCCGACAGCCCGTCCAGCAGCTCGTAGCCCTGGCCGCCGTTTGCCGGCAGCCCCTCGCTGGCAAGGGTGAGTCGCAGCGTGTCGCGCTGCGCCTCGGGCACGAAGATCGCGCCGCCGCGCACGTCATAGGTGACGCCGCGCGCCTCCAGCGCCTTGACCACGTCGCCGGCGGCGCCGTTTTCCAGCCCCGCATAGAGAAGGACCTGGTTGGGGGCCGACGCAAGCCGTGTCAGGCCCAGGACGGCGAGCATGACCGCAAGGGTTGCACCGACGACGATCATCCTCTGCCGCCCGCCAAGGGCATTCCAGACCGAGAGTAGCTGCTGCAAGACGAACCTCCGCTCCAAACATTCTGTTCGGTTGGTCGGAGGTTGACCCAATCGCCTTAACAATCAGTTAGCCCATTTTTCCTATAACGGTTTCACGTCAAGAAAGAGGTTAGGAATGTCTGACACCACCGTGGATGCCGACGAACCCGCCGAAAAGAAACCGTCGAAGCTGCCTCTCGTCATCGGTCTTGTGCTGGCGCTCGCGGGCGGGGGCGGTGGATTCTACGCCGTGCAGTCCGGCCTGATCGGCGGGTCCGGGGCCGCCCCGGACGCGGCGCAGGCGGACACCGGGCACGGCGATCCGCACGTGGCGACCAAGGCGCTGCCCGACGTGACATTCATCGAGGTGCCGCCGCTGACGATCTCGCTGGGGCCGGGCGCGCAGGCGCAACACCTGCGCTTTCGCGCCAGTCTCGAGGTGCCGTCGGAATACCAGGCAGAGGTCGAAAGGATCCTGCCGCGCATCCAGGATGTGCTCAACAGCTACCTGCGCGCGCTAGAGGCCAAGGACATCGAGGCGCAGGGCGCGCTCATCCGGCTGCGCGGGCAGATGCTGCGCCGGGTCAAGCTGGTCGCCGGAGAGGGCCGCGTGCGCGACCTCCTGGTGCTGGAATTCGTATTGAACTGAGGGAGATGGCAATGGAGATGATCGCGGATATCCTGCTGGTGGCCGGGGCGCTGGGCGCCGGGTTCTACTGTTTCATCCTGGCGCGGCGGCTGTCGCGCTTCACCGACCTGGAGAACGGCGTCGGCGGCGCCGTGGCGGTGCTGTCCGCGCAGGTCGATGACCTGACGCGCACGCTGGCCAGCGCGCAGCAGACGGCGGGCGAATCGAACAAGTCGCTGGGCGAACTCACCGACCGGGCCGAGGACGTGGCGCGGCGGCTGGAACTACTCGTCGCCTCGATGCACGACCTGCCGCAAACCGCCGCCCCGCCCAAGCCCGAGATCAAGGACAACGTCTTCATGCGCCATCCGCGCGCCTGAATCGCCTGACCGGGCAGCGCCGCCCATCATCGAGGAAACAGCATGGCAAAAGCACAAGCTCCCGCACCGAAGACGCCGGCCGCCAAGCCGGCGAAGCGCAGGCCGCGCCGCAAACCGCGCGGCGCCCTGGCGGCGATCTGCGCCCTGCTGGTGACCTCCGCCCTGCTGCGCGCCGCCGTCGGCGCGAGCGAGGCGATCGCCCGCGAGGATCCCGTCGCCGCGCCCCAGGCGCCGGCGCCGGCCAAGGCAGCGGCCGCGCCGCAGGCGGCACAGGGGGCGGATCCCGATGCGCCCGCGGCCTACATGGTCGCCGAGGCCGATCTGGCCCCGCTGATCGACGCGCTCAACGCCCGCGAAGAGCGGATTCGCAAGCGCGAGGCGGCGATCGAGGTGCGGATGCAGGCGCTCACCGTCGCCGAGCACGAGATCGACAGCAAGCTCGCCGCCCTGGCCGAGGCCGAGGACAGCCTCAAGCGGACCCTCACCCTGGCCCGCACCGCCGCCGAGGACGACATCGCCAAGCTGACCAACGTCTACGCCAGCATGAAACCGAAACAGGCGGCCGCGCTGTTCGAGGAGATGGACCCGGAATTCGCGGCCGGATTCCTGGGCCGGATGCGGCCGGATGCCGCCGCGGCGATCATGGCCGGCATGACCCCGCAGGCCGCCTACCTGACCAGCGTGATTCTCGCCGGGCGCAACGCCGACGTGCCGAAGGAGTGACAAAAGCACAACAGGCCGGCGCCACGATCGGCCGTCACACGGCAAATTGAAACCCGGGTCGGCTATGCCGCCATTGCATTTTTTCGCATCCTGAGCCACATGTCTTGCCTGAATTCGAGACCGACCGCACGAGGGCTGCCATGATCACTCGCCGAAACTTCGTCACCGCTGCCGCCGCGACTGCCGCGGTCTCCGCGCTGCCCGCGCCTGCGCTGGCCTTCGCGGTCGAGCCGATCTACCTGCCGCAGACCGTGGCCATCAAGAAGGACCTGGCGCCCAACCAGATCCTGATCCTGACCAGGGCGCATTTTCTCTACCTGGTCGAGGCGCCCGGCCAGGCCCGCCGGTACGGCGTCGGCCTCGGCAAGGCCGGTCAGGCGATATCGGGCACCTACGACGTGGGCGGCAAGAAGAAATGGCCGACCTGGCGTCCAACCGATGCGATGATCGAGCGCGAACCCGCGGCCTACTCGAAGTTCATCGACAACGATTACGTGCAGCCGGGCGGGCCGGGCAACCCGCTGGGCGCGCGCGCGCTCTACCTCTACCGCAATGGCCGCTACACCTTCAACGCGATCCATGGCACCACCGCGCCCAAGTCGATCGGCCGGTCGGTCTCCAACGGCTGCGTCCGCATGATCAACGACCACGTGATCGACCTGTACGAGCGCGTGCAGCCGGGAACCAAAGTCACCGTTCTGTGACGGGTGCCCCCGGGCGCAGGACGCGGCGCTTTGACCTGATCGTTCTCGGCGCCGGCCCCGCTGGCGCCGCAGCCGCGATGAAGGCCGCGACCGCCGGCCTGACTGTCGCGCTGGTCGACAAGGCCCTGTTTCCGCGCGACAAGCTCTGCGGCGGCGGCCTCACCGGCCGCGCCATCACCCAGTACCGGCGCTGTTTCGGCGGCGATCTGCCCCCGGTCCCGCTGGAGCGGCGATCGGATTTTGTCTTTCACGCCCACGGGCAGGATCTCGGCCGCAGCACAGACGCGCCGCCGCTGCACCTCGGGATGCGGTTCCAGCTGGATGCCGATCTGGTGCGGCAGGCGCTGGCCCGGGGGGCGAAGGACTTCACCGGGCACAGCGGTGCGCTTGATCCCGACGCCCCGGCGCTGGACCTGCCCGACCAGCGGCTCGAGGCGCCGCTGATCATCGCCGCGGATGGGGTGAACAGCCCGACCGCGCGGGCGCTGTTCGGCGCCGCCTATGACCCGGCGCGGATCGGCTTTGCGCTGGAGGTCGAGCTTCCCGGCGCCGACCCCGACCGCCCGCTGCGGATCGACTTCGGCGCCGCCGACTGGGGCTATGGCTGGCAGTTCCCGAAACCGCAGGGCACCACCATCGGCGTCGGCGGGGTGCACGCCCGCAATTCCGACATGAAGGCCGCGCTGCGCCGTTACCTCGCCGTCCTGGACGTGCCCGACAGGCTGAATGTCAAGGGCCAGTTCCTGCCCTTCGGCGATTTCCGCGCCGTTCCGGGCAAGGGCCGCGTCCTGCTGGCCGGGGACGCCGCCGGGCTGGTCGATCCGATCACCGGCGAGGGCATCGCCCATGCGCTGGACAGCGGCACCTGCGCCGCCGAGGCGGCCATCGCCGCACTGGCCGCGGGCAGGCCCGACGACGCGCTGGAGCGCTACCAACAGGCGATCCGGCCGATCCATCGCGGGCTGCGCCAGGCCCGCCTGCTGCGCAACATCATGTTCCGCGAACGCCTGCGCCCCGCCTTCATCCGCAGTTTCCGCAACTCGCGCACCCTGCGTGGCGAATACCTGCGCCTGATGGCCGGCGAGACGGAGTACGGCGCGCTGATGCGAAAGATGGCCACGCGGCTGCCCGGTTTTGCCTGGCGGGCCATCAGCGGATCGTGACAATCCGTCGAAAAATGCCCGCATGACGGGAAAGTGCTTTAAGCCTTTGTTAGGACTTCCGGCCATATCCTTTCCCGGATACGGAGGGTGTGATGGCTGTTTTCGCCTTTTTGTTCGGCAGTATCGTGGGCTTGTTCTGCGCCATCTTTGGCTGGGTCGCCTATGACATGAGCTTTCTGGCCGGGGCCGGGCTCTACTTCACGTTGAATTTCACGGTCGGGTTCTTCCTGGTCCTCGCCAACATGCCGCTGGAGACCGACACCGAGCGGGTCAAGGCCTGACCGCAGGCCGTCACGGGTCGATCCGCGCCAGCAGCGCTTCGACGTTCGGCCCGACAACCTCGACGATCCGCGCCACCCCCGCCGAGTTCGGATGAATGCCGTCCGACTGCATGAAAGCGCCCAGCGCCGCGGGATCGGCGCCGTCCTGCATCAGCCCCGCGAAAAAGCTTTCCTGGTACAGCGTGCCATACATCTCCGCCAACTCGGGGTACATCGCGTCGAACTGCGCCTTGTACTCGGGCCCGTAGTTGCCCGGCGCCTGCATCCCGATCAGCAGCACCTCCAGCCCGCGCGCCTCGGCCACCTTCAGGATACCGTCGAGATTGGCGCGCGACACCGTCGGGTCGATCCCGCGCAGCAGGTCGTTGCCGCCCAGCGCCACGATCATCCCCTGGATCTCGGGCGAGAGCGACCATTCGACCCGCGCCAGCCCGCCCGCCGTGGTATCGCCCGACACGCCGCCGTTGACGATGCGCACATCGTGGCCGCGCGCCGCCAGCCAATCGCGCAGCTGCGGCACGAATCCCTCGTGGTCGAGCAGCCCATACCCCTGCGTCAGGCTGTCGCCCAGCGCCAGAATATGCAGCCTTTCCGCCGAGGCCGAGGTCGCCAGAATCACCAGCAATGCCGCAAATGCCTTGCTGCGCAGGGATGACAGCCCATATCTGACCCAATGCATCATAATCCGGAGACTCCTTTGCCCGACGCCGTATTGTCCCTCCAAGATGTCACCCTCAGCCTCAGGGGCAATGCCGGCCTTGTGGAAATCCTGCACGGAATCTCGCTCGATGTCGCGCGCGGCGAGACGCTGGGCCTGGTCGGCCCCTCCGGATCCGGCAAATCCTCGCTGCTGATGGTCATGGGCGGGCTCGAACGCGCCAGCGCCGGCCAGGTGCACGCGCTGGGCCAGGACCTGACCGCCATGGACGAAGACGCGCTGGCGCGGTTTCGCCGCGATCACATGGGCGTGGTGTTCCAATCCTTTCACCTGATTCCCACCATGACCGCGCTGGAAAACGTCGCCACCCCGCTGGAACTGGCGGGCGACCGGCAGGCCTTCACGCGCGCCCGCGCCATGCTGGAGCGCGTCGGCCTCGGGCCGCGCGCCGATCATTACCCGGCCCAGCTGTCGGGCGGTGAACAGCAGCGCGTCGCGCTGGCCCGCGCGCTGGCGCCCGAGCCGGACATCCTGCTGGCGGA
Organism: Antarctobacter aquimaris; assembly: GCF_900184945.1. GTDB lineage: Bacteria > Pseudomonadota > Alphaproteobacteria > Rhodobacterales > Rhodobacteraceae > Maliponia > Maliponia aquimaris. Next base: position 136,790 of record NZ_FXYF01000001.1, read on the forward strand.
CGAACCCACCGGCAACCTCGACGGCGCCAACGGCGCCGCCATCGTCGACCTGCTGTTCGGCCTTTCGCGCGAACACGGCGCGACCTTGGTGCTGGTCACCCACGCGCCCGACCTTGCCGCGCTCTGCGACCGCGTGGTCCACCTGCGCGACGGCCAGGTCGACGCAACGGAGCTGAGGGCCGCCGAATGAGTCTTGCCACCTCGGCCCGCTTCGCGCGGCGCGAATTGCGCGGCGGCCTGCGCGGCTTTCGCATCTTCCTCGCCTGCCTCGCGCTGGGCGTCGCCGCCATCGCCGGGGTCGGCTCGGTCCGCGCGGCGATCCAGGCGGGGTTGCAGGACCAGGGCGCGGTGCTGCTGGGCGGCGACGCGCAGGTCGAATTCACCTACCGCTTTGCCACCGAGGAAGAGCGCGCCTGGCTCGACTCCATCGCCACCCGCGTGTCCGAGGTGACGGATTTCCGCTCCATGGCCACCGTCACCCGCGACGGCGACACCGAACGCGGCCTGACACAGGTGAAATCGGTCGACGATGCCTACCCCCTGCTGGGCGACATGGTGCTCGATCCGCCCATGCCGCTGGGGCAGGCGCTGAAGGACGGCGGCGCGGTCATGGCCCCGGTTCTGGCGGACCGGCTGGGCCTGCACCCGGGCGACAGCTTTCGCCTGGGCACCCGCGATTTCACCCTGCGCGCCACCATCCAGACCGAACCGGACGATGCCGGCGACGGTTTCGGCCTCGGCCCGCGCACCATCGTGCTGACCCGGGATCTCGCCGGGTCCGGCCTGCTCTCGCAGGGCTCGCTTTACGAGACCGAGTATCGCCTGCTGCTGCCCCCCGGCACCGATCTCGACACCGCCCGCGCCGAGGCGCTGGCCCGCTTTGAGGCGCACGGCCTCAGCTGGCGCGACGCCCGCAACGGCGCCCCCGGCATCGCCCGCTTTGTCGAGCGGTTGGGCAATTTCCTGGTCCTTGTCGGCCTCTCCGGCCTCGCGGTGGGCGGAATCGGCGTGTCCGCCGCCGTGCGCGCCTACCTTGCGCGCAAGACCAGCGTCATCGCCACCCTGCGCACGCTGGGCGCCACCCGCGCCATCATCTTCCAGACCTATTTCCTGCAAATCGGCGCACTCAGCCTGCTGGGCATCGCGCTGGGCCTCATCCTTGGCGCGGCCATCCCGCTGCTGTTTGCGCCATTGATCACCCAGGCGCTGCCGGTCCCGGCGCTCTTCGCCCTGCACCCCGGCCCGCTGGCCGAGGCGGCGCTCTACGGCACGCTCACCGCGCTGCTCTTCACCCTCTGGCCGCTGGCCCGGGCCGAGGAGGTGCGCGCCGCGACCCTGTTCCGCGACGCGCTGGACAGCGCCCGCAGCCTGCCGGCGGCGCGCTACGTCGTCGCCACCCTGCTGCTGATCGCCCTGCTGGTCGGCTCGGCGGTGCTGTTCTCGGGCAATGCCAGGCTGACGCTCTGGACCGCGGGCGGCATCGCCGGGGCGCTGGTCACGCTGGCGCTGGCCGCCGTGCTGATCCGCTGGCTGGCCCGCCGCGCCACCCCCGCCGCGCGCGGCCGCCCGGTGCTGCGCTGGGCGCTGGGCGCCATCGGCGGGCCGCGCGAAAGCGCCGGATCGGTGGTGCTGTCGCTGGGCCTGGGCCTGACGGTCCTTGCCGCGATCGGCCAGATCGACGGCAACCTCCAGACCGCGATCCAGCGCGACCTGCCCGAGGTCGCGCCCTCCTACTTCTTCGTCGACATCCAGAAGGACCAGATGCCCGGCTACCTCGACCGGCTGGAAAGCGACCCCGCCGTCAGCCGCATCGACAGCGCGCCGATGCTGCGCGGCATCCTGACCCGGATCAACGGCGTCCCCGCGGTCGAGGCGGTGGGCGAACACTGGGTGCTGCGCGGCGACCGGGGCGTGACCTACGCCGCGAAACCCGACAGCCGCACCACCGTGACCGAAGGCACCTGGTGGCCCGAGGATTACACCGGCCCGCCGCAGATCAGCTTTGCCGCCGAAGAGGCCGAGGAGATGGGCCTGAAACTGGGCGACGAGATCACCGTCAACGTGCTCGGCCGCGACATCGTCGCCACCATCACCTCCTTCCGCGAGGTCGATTTTTCCACCGCCGGCATCGGCTTTGTCATGACGATGAACCCCGCCGCGCTTCAGGCTGCGCCGCACACCTTCATCTCGACCGTCTACGCCGAACCGCAGGCCGAGGCGCAGATCCTGCGCGACCTCGCCAATGCCTACCCCAACATCACCGCGATCCGCGTCCGCGACGCCATCGACCGCGTGTCCGAACTGCTGGACGGCATCGGCCAGGCGATCCGCTGGGGCGCGGCGGCGACCCTGCTGACCGGCTTTCTGGTGCTGATCGGCGCGGCGGCGGCGGGCGAAGGCGCGCGCACCTACGAGGCGGCGGTGCTCAAGACCCTCGGCGCCAGCCGCGCCCGCATCCTGCGCAGCTTTGCCCTGCGCTCGGTCCTGCTGGGCGGCGCGGCGGGGGCCATCGCGCTGTTCGCCGGCATCGCCGGGGCCTGGGGGGTCATGACCTACGTGATGGAGACCGACTTTGCCGTGATCTGGCCCAACGCGCTGGCCATCGTCACCGGCGGCGTGCTGGCGACCCTTTTGGCCGGCCTCGCCTTTGCCTGGCGCCCGCTGGCCGCGCGCCCCGCCGGAGTGCTGCGCGCCCGCGAATGACACCGCCCCGGACAGGCTGCCGCCTTGCGCCCCGGCGCCCGGGCTGGCAACACCCTGTGACAGGTTCAGAACCCGGAAGGTGAGACCCATGAGTGATTCCCTGCCGATGCCGGTCACGGCGCCCCTCAGCCCGGCCCAGCGCATGCAGCTGTTCAACCTCGTGCGCCGCGCCGCCCGGACCGAGATCATGCCCCGCTTTCGCAAGCTCGGCACCCACCAGATCGGCGAAAAGACCGGCCCGCACGACCTGGTGACAGAGGCCGACAAGGCCTCCGAGGCGATGATCACCCGCGGCTTGCAGATCATGTTCCCGCACGCGCTGATCGTCGGCGAAGAGGCCGCCTCGGCCCACCCCGAGATGATCGACAAGATCGCCGGGGCCGAGCTGTGCTTCACCATCGACCCGATCGACGGCACCTGGAACTACGCCAAGGGCCTGCCGCTGTTCGGCGTCATGGTCTCGGTGCTGCGCTTTGGCCGCCCGGTCCTGGGCCTGCTCTACGACCCGGTGCTGAACGACATCATCTGGGCCGACACCGACCACAGCGCCCGCATGCAGCTGCCGCAGCGCACCAGCCGCAGCGTGCTGACCGCGCATGACCAGCACCGCCCGCTGAACCAGCTGAACGGATTTGTCGCGCTGTTCCTGCTGCCGCCGGACAAACGCGCCGAGGCGGCCTCCAAGCTGCCGCTGTTCGACCGGGTCTGGTCGCTGCGCTGCGCCTGCCACGAATTCCGCACCCTCGCCCAGGGCGAGATCGACTTTGTCCTGTTCCCCAAGCTGACCGCCTGGGATCAGCCCGCCGGCGTCATCGTGACCCGGCAGGCGGGTGGCCACGTGGCGATGCTGGACGGCTCCGAATATCGCGGCGACACGAAATCCGGCTACCTTCTGGCCGCCAGCGACCAGGAAACCTGGAACCGCGTGGCCGAGGTGTTTTCCTTCCTCGTCGACACCCCGGTGAAATCGACCCCCGCGCCCGAGCGCAATGCCTTCCCCGGCGAAACCGCCGTCGACAGCGACGCCTGAGCCGGACGCAGTCGCCGCGCGCCACGGAACGGGTGGCCTCTCCCGGTCCGTTCGTGCCGGGACAGCTCCATCCTCCCGCGTCGCGCGATGGGCCCGCTCTATGCGCCGAAGCGCTTAAAATCACATGCATTTTTGCCCGGCCTGCCGCCGGTCCGCTAACTTCGTCTCAGTCCGGACCCCGCAACCATGGTGCCAACCGGATTTCTGACAACGGCTGACCCATGGCATTCGCAGTTCTGACGACCAATACCACGCTCTCCGCAACGATGGAGGACCTGTGGAGCGACCCGCCCGGAACCCATTCGTTCACCTTTTCGCCCGGCGCCGAAGAAACCTTCCGTGTCATCGACGATGACGCGGTGTTCGACGACTACAATCCCGACGACACAAACCAGGTGGTCGCCCCGCAATCGACGATTTTCACCGACAACGCGGTGGTCGCCTCGCGGCACAAGTTCGACGTGACGCCCGACAACGGCGATCCGCCGTTCACCGTCTACGTGGTGTTCGAGAAAACGACGCCAAACGACGATTTCTCGCCGATGAACACGCTGAATTACGCGCTGGTCTCGGACACCCCCATGATTCCCGGCGTCAACTACGCGATCTCCAATCAAAGCGGGGACGGCACCGTCAACTATTCCGAATTCTCGGACCTGGCCGTGTGTTACGCTCCCGGCACGCTGATCGCCACCCCCCTGGGCCCGCGCCCGGTGGAAACGCTGCACCCCGGCGATCCGGTGATGAACCTGGATCACGGACCCCAGGCGATCCGCTGGATCCACAGCGCCGACCATCCGCTGGACGATGCCGCGGCCGATGCCAGGCCGGTGCTGATCGCCGCCGGCGCGCTGGGCGACGGTGTTCCGGCGCAGGATCTGGTGGTCTCGCCGCAGCACAGGATCCTGGTCGGCGGACACTCGCAATTGCCCGGCCTGGCGCGGACCGAATCGTTTGCCCCGGCCAAGTCACTGACCCGCCTGCCCGGCATCCGCCACATGATGGGCAAGACGGCAATCACCTGGATCCATTTCGCCTGCGACCGGCACGAGGTTGTCTTCGCCAACAGCTGCCTGTCGGAATCGCTGTTGCTGGGTCCGATGGTGGTCAAGGGCATGGCCGCGCCGCAGCGTCGCGCCGTCACCGCCCTGTTCGGCGCAGCCCCGGCGCCCGACGCCGCCCTGAACGGCCCCCCCGCCCGGGAATGCCTGGCGGTGGGCGCGGTTCGGTGGCGCGTCGAAAAGGCGCTCAGGGACAGGGGATCCCCGCTATTCGGAACACGGGACGCCAACACGGCACCGCGGCTCCCTGGCCGGTCATTGCACCGGCCAGGGGCACGTCACCTGACGGGCTGACCACAGCCTGTCCGAACGGTTTTGCCGGAACCGCCTGGTAAAACCGTCTCCAAGCCCCCGCCGCCGCTACTCCGCCGCCTCCTGGTAGCTCGACATCGGCGGGCAGGTGCAGACCAGGTGCCGGTCGCCGTAGACGTTGTCGACCCGGTTGACCGGCGGCCAGTACTTGTCCACCCGGAAGGCGCCCGGCGGGAAACAGCCCTGCTCGCGCGAATAGGGCCGGTCCCAGTCGCGCACCAGGTCCTCCATCGTGTGGGGCGCCAGCTTCAGCGGGTTCACCTCGCGGTCCATCCGGCCTTCCTCGATCGCGCGGATCTCCTCGCGGATCGCCAGCATCGCGTCGCAGAACCGGTCCAGCTCGGCCTTGGTCTCGGACTCGGTCGGCTCCACCATCAGCGTGCCCGCCACCGGCCAGCTCATCGTCGGCGCGTGGAACCCGGCGTCGATCAGCCGCTTGGCGATGTCCTCCACCGTCACGCCCGCCGATTTCTCGAACGGCCGCGTGTCCAGGATGCACTCATGCGCCACCCAGCCGTTCTTGCCCCGGTAGAGGACGTCATAGGCCCCCTCCAGCCGCTTGGCGATGTAGTTGGCGTTCAGGATCGCCACCCGCGTCGCCTGCGTCAGCCCCTCGCCGCCCATCATCAGGATGTAGGACCACGAGATCGGCAGCAGAGAGGGTGAGCCGAACGCCGCCGCGCTCACCGCGCCGCCGTCGGCTGCCTGCGGATCGCCCGGCAGGTAGGGCACCAGGTGTTCCTTGACCCCGATCGGCCCCATGCCCGGACCGCCGCCGCCATGCGGAATGCAGAAGGTCTTGTGCAGGTTCAGGTGGCTGACATCGCCGCCCAGGTCGCCGGGCCGCGACAGCCCCACCATGGCGTTCATGTTGGCCCCGTCGATGTAGACCTGCCCGCCGTGCTCATGGGTGATCTCGCAGACCTCCCTCACCGTCTCCTCGAACACCCCATGCGTGGACGGATAGGTGATCATGCAGGCCGCCAGCGCGCCCGAATGCTTTTCCGCCTTGGCGCGGAAATCCGCCACGTCGATGGAGCCGTGATCGTCGCATTTCACCGCGACCACCTTCCAGCCCACCATCTGCGCCGAGGCCGGGTTGGTGCCATGCGCGTTGACCGGGATCAGGCAGACATTGCGCTGCCCCTCGCCGCGCGCCACCTGCCATTTCCGGATTGTCAGCAGCCCCGCGTATTCCCCCTGCGCGCCGGAATTCGGCTGCATGGAAAACGCGTCGTAGCCGGTGATCTGGCACAGCTTGGCGCTCAGGTCGTCGATCATCATGGTATAACCCTTGGCCTGGTCCTTGGGCACATAGGGATGGATCATCGAGAATTCGCGCCAGCTGACCGGCATCATCTCGGCGGCCGAGTTCAGCTTCATCGTGCAGGACCCCAGCGGGATCATCGCCCGGTCCAGCGCCAGGTCGCGGTCGGCCAGACGGCGCATGTAGCGCATCATCTCGGTCTCGGCCCGGTTCATGTGGAACACGTCGTGCTGCAGATAGGCGCTCTGCCGGATCAGCCCCTCGGGCAGCCGGTACTCGGAGTCGGCCGGATCGTCCTTGCGGACCAGGCCAAAGGCACGCCAGACCGCCTCGATGGTCTGCGGCCGGGTGCGTTCGTCCAGCGTGATGCCGACGCGGGTCTTGCCCACCTTGCGCAGGTTCAGCCCCTGCTGCACGGCGGCCTGCAACACCCCGCGCTGGAGCAGCCCCACGTCCACGGTGATGGTGTCGAAATACTGCTTCGGCTCCACCTTGAAGCCCGCCGCTTCCAGCCCCTTGGCCAGCCGCGCGGTCTTGCGGTGGATGCGCTGGGCGATGGCGCGCAGCCCCTTGGGCCCGTGGAACACCGCGTAGAATCCCGCCATGACCGCCAGCAGCGCCTGCGCCGTGCAGACGTTGCTGGTCGCCTTCTCGCGGCGGATGTGCTGCTCGCGGGTCTGCAACGACAGCCGGTAGGCCCGGTTGCCATGCGAATCGATGGAAATGCCGACGATCCGCCCCGGCATCGCGCGCTTGTAGTCGTCGCGGCAGGCCATGTAGGCGGCGTGCGGCCCGCCATAACCCACCGGCACGCCAAATCGCTGGGTCGATCCCACGGCGATGTCCGCGCCCATGGCGGCCGGCTCCTTGAGCAGGCACAGCGCCATCGGGTCGGCGCTGACCACGCCGATGGCCCCCGCCGCGTGCAGCGCCTCCATCTGCGGCGTCAGATCGCGCACGTGGCCATAGGTGCCGGGATACTGGAAGATCGCGCCAAACACCTTGTCCGCCTCCAGCGCCTCGGGCGCGCCGACGATCACCTCGATCCCCAGCGGCTCGGCCCGGGTCTTCATCAGGGCGATGTTCTGCGGATGGCAGTTTTCGTCGACAAAGAACGCCACGGCCTTCGACTTGGCCACCCGCTGCGCCATGGTCATCGCCTCGGCGCAGGCGGTCGCCTCGTCCAGCAACGAGGCGTTGGCAATCTCCAGGCCCGTCAGGTCGCAGACCATGGTCTGGAAGTTCAGCAGCGCCTCCAGCCGGCCCTGCGAAATCTCCGGCTGGTAGGGCGTGTAGGCGGTGTACCAGGCCGGGTTCTCCAGGATGTTGCGCTGGATCGCCGGCGGCGTCACCGTGCCGTGATAGCCCTGCCCGATCAACGAGGTCAGCACCTTGTTCTGGTCGGCCACCTCGCGCAGCCGGTAGATCAGCTCGCGCTCGGACAGCGGCTTGCCGAATTTCAGCGGCGCCTCCTGCCGGATCGCCTTCGGCACCGTCTCGTCCATCAGCTGGTCCAGCCCCCGGACCCCCATCACCTCGAACATCTTCGCCATTTCCTCGGGCGAAGGGCCGATGTGCCGCCGGTTGGCAAAATCATAGGGCAGATAGTCGATCGGTTCGTAGCTCATCGCACACCTCTCCGGAACACCGCGTCAGGGCTTCTTCTTGGTCCAAATACCTCCGGGGGAGTCCCGGACAGGGTCCGGGACGGGGGCAGCGCCCCCCCCCGCCGCAAGCGGCCCGCGCCACGGCCGGGCACGGGTGCCGGGCGGGTCTGCCCCGCCGCAAGGATCCTCAGGAAATGAAGTCCTTGTATTCCTTCTCGTCCATGTAATCGTCCAGCGCCGACAGGTCCTCGATCTTCATCTTGAAGAACCAGGCCGCCCCCTCGGGGTCCTCGTTGATCTTGCCCGGGTCCTCGACCAGCGCCGCGTTGACCTCGACGATCTCGCCGTCCAGCGGGGCCAGGATGTCCGACGCGGCCTTGACCGATTCGATCACCACCACCTCGTCGTCCTTGGACACCTCGCGGCCCTCCTCGGGCAGTTCGACAAAGACGATGTCGCCCAGCTGCTCTGCCGCGTGGGCGGTGATGCCCACGACAACGACGTCGTCCTCGACCAGCAACCACTCATGCTCTTCGGTGAATTTCATGCCGAACTCCCTGTCTCACCGTTTGAAACCCGCCGGCACGAAGGGCAGCGCCGCCACCCGCACCGGAACCCGCTTGCCGCGCAGCTCGGCCCAGAGGGTCGTGCCCTCCGTCGCCGACGCGGCCGCGACATATCCCATCGACACCGGCCCACCCACCGACGGCCCGAACCCGCCCGATGTCACCTGCCCGACCTCCGCGCCACCGGACTCGGCGTCAAACAGCACCACGCCCGCGCGCAGCGGCGCCCGGCCTTCCGGCAGCAGCCCAACGCGCCTGCGCGCCGGACCCTCCGCCAACTCGCCCAGGATCCGTTCCGCGCCCGGAAAGCCGCCCGCCCGCGCGCCGCCCGTCCGGCGCACCTTCTGGATCGCCCAGTTCAGCCCCGCCTCGATGGGCGAGATCGCCGGGTCCAGGTCCTGGCCATAGAGGCACAATCCGCCCTCCAGCCGCAGGCTGTCCCGCGCGCCCAGGCCGATCGCCTCGACCCGCCGGTCCGACAGCAGCGATTTCGCCAGGTCCACCGCGGCCGCGTTCGGCACCGAGATCTCGAACCCGTCCTCGCCGGTGTAGCCCGAGCGCGAGACCCAGCATTCCGCACCCGCGATCGGCAGCGTCGCAATGTCCATGAACTTCATCTCGCGCACGTCCGGGCAGTGCTCGGCCAGCACGTCCTCTGCCGCCGGCCCCTGCAGCGCGATCAGCGCGCGGCTCTCCAGCAGCTTGACGGTGATGCCCTCGGGCTCCAGCGCGGCGCGCAGCCGCGCCACATCGGCCTCCTTGCAGGCGGCGTTGACCACCAGCAGCAGGTGATCGCCGCGGTTGGCGATCATCAGGTCGTCCTCGATCCCGCCCGCCTCGTTGGTGAACAGCGCGTAGCGCTGCCGCCCCTCGGCCAGCCCGATCACGTCGACCGGCACCAGCCGCTCCAGCGCGGCGGCCACACCCGGCCCGCGCAGCACGACCTGGCCCATGTGGCTGACGTCGAACAGGCCAGCCTGCTCCCGCGTGTGCAGATGTTCCTTGAGAACGCCCAGCTTGTACTGCACCGGCATCTCGTAGCCGGCAAAGCTGACCATCTTGCCGCCCAGCGCATGATGCAGCGCGTTCAGGACGGTGGTTCTCGGCTCGGTCAGATCATCGTCCGCCATGCGCATCCTTTCCCCGACGCGCGTGGCGTTCGGACAGCCCCGGCGCGGACCCGTACCGCGCCTTCCCTGCCCCCTCTGTCCCTTGGCCTGAGATCATTATCCCTTCGGCGGACGCCCTGCGGCGCCTCTCTCCAGAGTCACATCTCCTCGCGGTCCTGTGGCCTGAGCGATTCCGGGGCGGTTGCGCCTTCGGCACCGGCCTGGGGCCAGGGCCCTGCCGGTTCTCCCGTCGAAGATATCCCGACGCTAGTTGATCGTTTCGGAATTGACAAGCGGCGCCGCGGCGCTGGCGGTGCGGCAGGTTTCCGGGGCGATGATGCTCATCAACACCGGGTTGTCGCAGACCAGCGCGTCCAGCGTGATCGGGTCCAGCATGTTGTAAAACGCGTTCGCCGCATCGCTCAGCGCGGTGCGCAGCCGGCAGGCCTCGGTCAGCGGACAGGTGTTGTCCACGTCGGCGAAACACTCGGCCAGCGGCACCGGCTGCTCCAGCGCGCGGAACACGTCGCCGATGATGATCTGGTCCGCCGGACGGCCCAGCTCCAGCCCGCCGTTGCGGCCACGCTGGGTGTGCAGGAACCCCAGCTGCGCAAGCTGGTTGATGACCTGCGCCAGGTGATTCTCCGAGGCGTTGCAGCGCTGCGCGATCTCGTGCTTGGTGACCAGCCGCCCGGGATTCCCGGCGCAAAACATCAGCACGCGCATGGCGATGTTGGTTCTCTTGGTGACGCGCATGGTAGCCTCCGGGCGGAATTCCTCTGCGATCTTGATGCCACGTTTCCGTAATCGAAAGTTTGACTCACATCAATTCCGCGAGATATTTGCCATATGCAGCATATATATTTTTTCGGCTACGGCTCGCTCGTCAACCGCACCACCCATGGGCACGCACCGGTGCACCGCGCCACGCTGCACGGCTGGCGGCGCGCCTGGCGCGCCACGCCGGACCGCGCGCTGTGCTACCTGACCGCCGTCGCCGACGCCCAGGCCAGCATCCAGGGGCTGATCGCCCCGGTCCCCGGCGACAGCTGGGCCGAGCTTGACCGCCGCGAAGCCGCCTACCGCCGCCACCCGGCCACCCACGCGCTGACCCACGCATCGGATGCGCAAGAGGTGGTGGTCTACGCCATCGACCCGGACCGCCAGTTCGACCCCGGCCCGGACAACCCGATCCTGCTCAGCTATCTCGACGTGGTGATCGCCGGTTTCCTCGCGGAATACGGCCCCGAGGGCCCGGCCGAGTTCTTCCGCACCACCACCGGCTGGCAGGCGCCCATCCTCGACGACCGCGCCGCGCCGCGCTACAGCCGCGCCCGCCCGCTGACGGACGAGATCCGCACCCTGACCGACGCCGGCCTGAGCGCCCTGGGCAGCCGCATCATCGTGGCCGCCTGAGCCGCGCCCCGGGGCTTCTTCTTGGTCAAAATACCTCCGGGGGAGCCCCGGACCTGGTCCGGGGCGGGGGCAGAGCCCCCGAACATCCACGCCACAGGACAGAGTTTACCCTGCCGGACCCGCGCCGCCCGGCTTGACCTGCAACAGCGGCATCAGGTCGCCCATCTCCGGCCCGCGCTCGCGGCCCGTCACCGCCTTGCGCAGCGGCATGAACAGCCCCTTGCCCTTGCGCCCTGTGGCCTCCTTGACCGCCGCGGTCCAGGTGCCCCAGGTCGCCGCGTCGTAGGGCGGCGCGCCCAGCAGGGCAAAGGCCTGCGCGACGAAACCCTCGTCCTCGGCGTCGACCACGGGCGCGGCACCGTCACGGCACAGCGCCCACCACTCGGCGATGTCCTTGCGCGTCACGATGTTCTCGCGCACCACGGTCCAGAACCGTTCGGCCAGCGCGTCCGGCACACCCAGCGCGCGCAGCTCTTCCGCAACCTCGGACAGCGGCAGCCCGTGCAGCTTCTTCGCGGTCAGCGGGTACAGGTCCTCGACGTCGAACTTGGTCGGCGCCGAGCCGAAGGTCGACAGGTCGAACCCCTCGGCGATCTCCTCCAGCGACATCCGCAGTTCCACCGGCTGCGACGATCCCAGCCGCGCCATCAGCGACAGCAGCGCCTCCGGCTCGATCCCGGCGGCGCGCAGGTCGCGCAGCGACAGCGTGCCCAGCCGCTTGGACAGCGACTCGCCCTGCGGCCCGGTCAGCAGCGAATGGTGGGCAAATTCCGGCGGCTCGCCGCCCAGCGCGCGGATCATCTGGATCTGCGTCGCGGTGTTGGTGACGTGGTCGTTGCCGCGCACAACGTGGGTCACGCCCATCTCCACGTCGTCCACCACCGAGGCCAGCGTATACAGGAACTGCCCGTCCGCCCGGATCAGCACCGGGTCCGACACCGAGGCCGCGTCGATCGACACCTCGCCCAGGATGCCGTCCTGCCAGACGATCCGCTCCTGGTCCAGCTTGAACCGCCAGACCCCGTGCCCGCGCTCCTGCCGCAGCCTGGATTTCTGCTGTTCGCTCAGCGCCAGCGCGGCGCGGTCGTAGACCGGCGGCTTGCCCATGTTCAGCAGCTTCTTGCGCTTGAGGTCCAGTTCCGTGGGCGTCTCGAAGGCCTCGTAGAACCGCCCCTGCGCGCGCAGCGTGTCGGCCGCCTCGGCGTAACGGTCCAGCCGCAGCGACTGCCGCTCGACCCGATCCCATGTCAGCCCCAGCCACTCCAGGTCCTGCTTCAGCGCGTCGACATAGGCTTCCTTCGACCGCTCCGGATCGGTGTCGTCGATGCGCAGGATGAATTGGCCGCCGGTCTTGCGGGCGATCAGGTAGTTGAACAGCGCGGTGCGCAGGTTGCCCACGTGGATATAACCGGTGGGCGAGGGCGCGAAACGGGTGACGGTCATGGATCTGGCCTCCTGTCAGGCCGCGGTGTTTTCACAGGCGGGGCGATTTGTCCAGTTCCCGGGCCGCGCGCGCACGCCATGCTGGCGCCAGAAACGGAGCGCGCCCAATGACCCAGATCCTCACCGTCACCCTCAACCCGGCGCTCGACCTCGCCACCTCGTGCAAATCGGTGGTGCCGGGGCCCAAGCTGCGCTGCGGCCCGGAAACGGCCGAGCCGGGCGGCGGCGGCGTCAACGTCGCCCGCGCCATCCATCAGCTGGGCGGGCAGGCGCGCGCGTTGGTGGCGCTGGGTGGCCCCAATGGCGACACGCTTGGCCGGCTGCTGGAAGAGCGCGGCCTCGACCTCGTGCGCCATGACGCCCCCGGCGACACCCGCCACAGCTTTTCCGTCACCGACGAGACCACCGGCCAGCAGTACCGCTTTGTCCTGTCCGGGCCACAGTGGAGCGCGGCGCAACTGGACGCCGTGCTGGATCACCTGGCGCAGGAAGCCCCCGAAGGCGCCTTCATCGTGCTTTCGGGCAGCATGCCGCCGGGCTGCGCTCCGGGCTGGATTCCACGCGCCTGCGCCCGGCTGTCCGGGCGGCGCGTGGTGGTCGATACCTCCGGCGCGCATTTGCACCATCAGGCCACCGCGCCCCAGCCCGCGCCGCACGTCCTGCGCATGGACAGCGCCGAGGCGCGCGAGCTGTCCGGCAGCGCCCTGACCACCCGCACCGACAGCGCCGATTTCGCCGAAACCCTGCGCCAGCGCGGCGCGGCCGACATGGTCATCATCGCCCGCGGCAAGGACGGCTCGGTCATCGCCACGCCGCAGGGCCGCTGGTTCGCTTCCGCCGCCAATGACACCGTGGTCAGCGCCATCGGCGCGGGCGACAGCTTTGTCGGCGGCTTCGTCATGGCGCTGGCGGCGGGGGACCCCGCCCCCGAGGCGCTGCGCAAGGGTACCGCGGCCGCGGCCGCGGCGGTCCTCAGCCCCGGCACCCAGCTCTGCCTGCCGCAGGACTACGCCGCCCTGCTGCCCCGCACCGCGCTGGAGCCGCTCTGACCATGCGCCTCTTCATCGCCCTCTGCCTGCCCGATCTCGCCCGCGACGATCTCGAATCGCTGCAATCCCGCCTGCCGGCCGGCCGCCCGGTGCCCTGGGACAACCTGCACCTGACGCTTGCCTTTCTCGGCGACCAGACCGAATCCACCGCCGAGGCGGTGCACGACGCGCTGGAGACCCTGCGCGCCCCGGCCTTTTCGCTGACCCTGACCCAAGGCACGGTCTACGGCGGCCGCCACGGCCAGGCCGTCGCCATCGAGGCCCCCGCCAGCGCCGAGCTGCGCGAGCTGCACGACCGCATCCACGCCCGCCTGCGCGGCGCCGGCGTGCTGCCGGACCGCCGCCGCTTTCGCCCGCATGTCACGCTGTCCCGGCTCAAGGGCCACGCCGACGCCGCGCCACTGCTGACCGCCCTGACCGGCGTCACCCTCGGCCCCTACCTCTGCACCGATTTCGCGCTGTTCGCCTCGACCCTGCACCGCGACGGCGCGGTGCACGACGAACTCGCCCGCTATCCGCTGACCGCATGAAAAGCCTCGACCACTTCCACGACGTCGCCCGCCGCACCGTCGACAGCTTCCCCGAACCGTTCCGCAAGCTGGCGCAGGCGGTGGTCCTCCAGGTGGTCGACTGGCCGCCCGACGACATCCTCGACGAGATGGAGATCGACGACCCGCGCGATCTGACCGGGCTGTATGACGGCGTGCCGATGACGGAAAAAAGCCTGTCCGACCCGGCCCCCTGGCCCGACACCGTCTGGCTGTTCCGCAAGCCGATCCTCGACGAATGGCGCGACCGCGGCGACATCGCGCTCGACGACCTGATCGCCCATGTCACCGTCCACGAATTCGCGCATCATTTCGGCTGGTCCGACGACGACATCGCCACGATAGACAGGTGGTGGGAATAGCAGGTCGCCCGCGTCCCAGCGCGGGCGACCAGTGGGCAGGGTCATGTTTCCACAGGAAACGTGACCGCCCACACCCCTCCATCCCAGGCACAACATCACCCCGCGTCCCAGCGCGGGCGACCGGGTGAGAGCCGGTCCGCAACGCGGTGCCCCTGCCAGTGGCAGGGGCAAGGCCCGAACGGGCAGCGCCCCGGGGCAGGGTCATGTTTCCGCAGGAAAGTTCACCAGCCACACCCCTCCATCCCAGGCGCAACATCACCCCACGCCCCGGCACAAGCTCCCGCTACTGCCCGTCCGCCACGCGCACCACGGTCTGATAGGCAAACTCCAGCGTCTGGACCGCCAGCGCGTCCCCATCCCCCACCGCATCAAAGGGCGCGACTTTCCATTTGACCGGCCAGGCCCCGGTGATGACCCAGGCCATCACCGGTGTCGCCTCGGGTCCGACCAGCGAAAGCTCGAGGTCCTTGGTTTGGATCTTGCCGGAAAAACCGCTCACGAGCGTGTTCTTCAGCCACTGGCCCAGATCGCTCGTCACGGACCCGATCAGGCCGCGCTTGCAGACAAGGTCGCGATAGCGATCGGCGGCGGGCAGCCGGTGAACATAAGCGTTTTCCCCACCTTCGCGGAACGGCACCTCGGTCAGATCGGCCTCGAGTCCCGAAACCTCCCGGAAACTCGCCATCACCCGGTCGTCACCGGACAGGCGCAGCTCGAACCGGACCGCGGGTAGTGGACCGAAGTCATTCATGGAAAACCCCTTTTGAGACCAATTAGGTATCCAACGATCCTGGCCTGTTGGGCCGGCGGGTGGGGCGCCTTTCGCCGCAGGCGAAACAGCGTCCGGCCATAGGCCGGCCCACCCGCCCCCTCAGCTGGGATCGCGCCAGCGGTTGACGATGGGATAGCGCCGGTCCAGCCAGAACGCCTTTTTCGTCAGCCGCACGCCGGGCGCGGACTGGAACCGCTTGTATTCGCTGATGTAAAGCAGGTGCTCGACCTTCTTGGCATCGGTGCGGTCATAGCCCGCCGCCACGCAGTCGGCGATGCTGCCGTCCTTGTCCACCAGGATCTCCAGGATCGCGTCCAGCACCGGGTAGTCGGGCAGCGAATCGCTGTCCTTCTGGTCGGCGCGCAGCTCGGCCGAAGGCGGCTTGGTGATGATCCGCTCGGGGATCACCGCGCCCTCCGGTCCCTTCATCCACGGCCGGTGATGCGCGTTGCGCCAGCGGCAGGTCTCGAACACCCGCATCTTGTAGAGATCCTTGATCGGGTTGTAGCCGCCCGCCATGTCGCCGTAGATCGTGGCATAGCCCACCGCCACCTCGGACTTGTTGCCGGTGGTCAGCAGCATCTCGCCGAACTTGTTCGACAGCGCCATCAGCAGCAGGCCGCGCAGCCGCGACTGGATGTTCTCCTCGGTCAGGTCCGGCTTTGTGCCTTCGAACAGCGGCGCCAGCGCCTCTGTCACCGCATCGCGCGGTCCCGAGATCGGCACATAGTCATATCGGCACCCCAAGGCCCTGGCGCAGGCCTCGGCATCCTCCAGCGAATGCCCAGAGGTGTATTCCGACGGCAGCATCACGCAGCGCACGTTCTCAGGCCCCAGCGCATCCACGGCGATGGTCGCGACCAGCGCCGAATCGATCCCGCCCGACATGCCCAGCAGCACCTTGGCAAACCCGGTCTTGCGCAGGTAGTCGCGCACCGACTCGACCATCACCCGGTAATCCTGCTCCCATTCGTCCGGATGCCTTTCGAACATCCCGTCCTCGCAGCGCCAGCCGTCCGGCCCGCGCACCATGTCCACCGGCACCACGCATTCGTCGAACACCGGCAGCTGCACGGCGATCCTGCCGCCCGGGTTCAGCACGAAGCTGCCGCCGTCGAACACCTGGTCGTCCTGCCCGCCCACCATGTTCAGGTAGATCAGTGGCAGGTCGGTCTCGACCACCCGCGCCACCATGTGGTTCAGCCGGGTTTCATACTTGTTGCGGTAGTAGGGCGACCCGTTGGGCACCAGCAGGAACTCGGCCCCCGTCTCGGCCAGCGTCTCGGCCACGTCCGGGTGCCAGGCGTCCTCGCAGATCGGTGATCCGATGCGCGTGTTGCCCACGGCATAGGGCCCGCCAATGGGACCGCTGTCAAAGATCCGCACCTCGTCGAACACGGTCTCGTTCGGCAACTCGTGCTTCAGCACGCGGGTCACGACGCGCCCGCCGTTGCAGATGAAATAGGCGTTGAACAGCTCGGTGCCCTCGACATAGGGCCCGCCGATGGCCAGCGCCGGGCCGTCGGCGCAGTCCGCCGCCAGCCGGTCGATCACCTGCATCGCCTCAGTGTGAAAGGCATGTTTGCGCACCAGGTCCTGCGCGTTGTAACCGGCGATGAACATCTCCGGCAGCGCCACCAGGTCGGCGCCCTGGTCGCGGCCCTGCTCCCAGGCGGATTTTGCCCGGGCGGCGTTGCCCTCCAGGTCCCCCACCACGGGGTTCAGCTGTGCCAGTGTCACGCGAAACCGATCGCCCATCGCGCTGCCCTTTCCTTCGCTTCCCCGCTGACATAGCAGACCCACGCCCGAGGGGAAGCCACAGGCCGCACGGCAGGATCCTGCCGGGACCGCCCCGGCATTAGACATTGCCCCCACGCGCCGCCTCCTTTAATTTCCCGCCAGACGGGACCCACCCAGACCAATAAACAGGCAAGCGCATGAAATCCGCAGGCAGTTTCCTCCTCGTTGCGATCCTTGCCCTGGCCGGCCCCGCGCTGGCGCAGGACGAACAGGTCGTGACCAAGCAATACGACGACGGCGGCGTCTACGAGGGCACCTTCCTGAACGGCTTGCAGCACGGCCAGGGCACCTACCGCCTGCCCAACGGCTACGAATACACCGGCGCATGGGTCGAGGGCGAAATTCGCGGCCAGGGCGTCGCGCGCTTCCCCAACGGGTCGGTCTACGAAGGCGACTTCGCCAAGGGCAAGCCCGAGGGCATGGGCCGCATCGTCTTTGCCGACGGCGGCACCTATGAGGGCCAGTGGCTGGACGGCAAGATCACCGGCACCGGCATCGCGCTCTACGCCAACGGCGTGCGCTACGAAGGCTCGTTCCGCAACGCGCTGCACCACGGCAAGGGCGTGATGACCGCGCCCAACGGCTATGTCTACGACGGCCAGTGGGTGAACGGCGTCAAGGAAGGCACCGCCAAGATCGTCTACCCCGACAAATCGGTCTACGAGGGCCGCGTGGCGGACGGCGAACGCGACGGCAGCGGCAAGCTGACCATGCCGGACGGGCTGATCTACGAAGGCACCTGGCGCGAAGGCCAGATCGACGGCGAGGGCAAGCTGATCCAGCCCAACGGCGACGTCTACGCCGGCCAGCTGGTCGACGGCCGCCGCGAAGGCCGCGGCAAGGTCACCTACGCCAACGGCGACATCTACGAAGGCCAGTTCAACAACGACCAGCGCCATGGCCAGGGCAGCTTTGTCGGCAAGGACGGCTACCGCTACGAAGGCAATTGGGTCACCGGCCAGATCGAAGGCCAGGGCAAGGTCACCTACCCCGACGGCTCGGTCTACGAGGGCGAATTCAAGGGCGACCTCGCCAACGGCATGGGCAAGATCACCTACCCCGACGGCGCGACGTATGAGGGCGAGTGGGTCGATGGCGTGATCCAGGGCAAGGGCCGCGCCACCTATCCCAACGGCCTCGTCTACGAAGGCCAGTTCGTCAACGCCCGCAACGACGGGCTCGGCGTGATGACCTACCCCGACGGCTACCGCTACGAAGGCATGTGGCAGGACGGCCAGCGCCACGGCGAAGGCAAGGCCACCTACCCCGACGGCACCGTCTACGAGGGCCAGTTCCGCGAGGGCCAGCGCCACGGCAAGGGCACCATCGTGATGGCCTCCGGTTTCCGCTACGAAGGCGACTGGGAGCGCGGCGAGATCAACGGCCAGGGCATCGCCGTCTACGCCAACGGCGACATCTACGAAGGCACCTTCAAGGAGGGCAAGCGCCAGGGCCAGGGCACCATGCGCTATGCCTCGGGCGAAGAGGCTTCGGGCGACTGGGTCGGCGGCGCGCTGCGCTCCACCCCCGCCGCCGATCCCGCGCCGCAGCCCGAAGCCGACCCGGCCGCACCGCCGGCGGACAATTGACCGCGCGGTCGCAGCGCTCCGATCCCGCAGACACGCGACTGACGACCCTTGCCCGCGCGGCCCTCGCCGCGCTGTGGCTGGTCCTGTTCATCCTCACCCCGCCCGCCCGCGCGCAGGAGGCAGACGGCGCCATCGTCCGCGTCGGCATCCTCGCCCATCGCGGCTGGACCGGGGCCGACAGCCCCTGGACCGACCTCGCCGCCTACCTGCAACAGCGCCTGCCCGGCCGCACCGTGCGCTTTGTCCCGGTGACGCTGACCTCGGCCGGGTCGCTGGTGAATGTCGGCGGGCTGGAATTCCTGGTGACCAACCCGGGCCACTACATCGACCTTGCCCGCACCTACCCGCTCAGCGTGCTGGCCACGCGCAAACGCGCCCTGCCGGACGGCAGCCACACGCTGCAATTCGGCTCGGCCGTGCTGGTGCGGTCGGACAGCCGCCTGGATACCCTGTCGGACCTGCGCGGCGCGCGACTGGGCGCGGTCGATCCGCAGGCTTTCGGCGGCTTTCAGATCGCCTGGTTCGAGGCGCTCTCGCGAGGCGTCGACCTGTTCCGCGACCCCTCCGAACTGGTGTTCTACGGCTTTCCCCAGGACGCCATCGTGCAGGCGGTGCTGGACGGCCGGATCGAGGCCGGGATCGTCCGCAGCGGGTTGCTCGAACGGCTGGTGGCCGAGGGCAGCGTGCCGCCGGGGGCGCTGCGCGCGCTCAACGCCAACGTGACCTACACCCACCCCGAGGCGGTCAGCACCCGGCTTTACCCGGAATGGCCCTTCCTCGCCCTCGCCGGGACGGACCCTGACCTGCGCGACGCGGTGGCGCTGGCCCTGCTGCAAAGCGGCGACAGCGGGCTGGCGGACCTCTGGGGCGCGCCGGTCAGCTACCACGAGGCGCGCGCGCTGATCGCCGCCTTCTCGGCCCGCGAGGCGCCGCCGGGCGACACGGACGCCGCCGCCGCGCGCTTCGGCTGGCCCGTCGCGCTGGCCGTCGTGCTGCTGGCCCTGCTGGGCGCCGCGCTGGTCCTGCGGCAACGCCGCGCGCCGCCTCCGCCCCCAGACACCGCGCTGGACGACGTGCCCCTGACCCGGCGCGAAAGTCAGATCCTCGCCCAGATCGGCGCCGGACGCTCCACCAAGGAAATCGCCGCCACCCTGGGCATCAGCCCCAAGACGGTCGAATTCCACCGCGCCAACCTGCTGCGCAAGTTCGAGGCGCGCAGTTCCGCCCAGCTGATCGCCCGCGCCGGACACCAGGTTTCCACCCCCGGACCCGAAACCTAGGGTTTTCCCGGGGTCGAAACCGGCAGGAAACACATGGTTTCGCCGGGTGGGCAGACGTTCACGCGATGCGCCATGCTCAGGTCACGCAGGGGAACACCCCGCACCCACTGGGAGGAGATCCACACAATGACCCGTTTCATCCAGCTTTTCGCGCTGCTCGGCGTGGCCGTCGCCGTCCTTGCCATGCCGGGCAAGACGCTCGCCGAAGGCTACGGCCAGCAAAAGGTCGTCTACCACATCAACTACACCGGCGGTGACGACAACAAGGCCTACACCGGCGCGATGCGCAACATCCAGAACCACATCGACGCCGTCGGCGCCGACAACATGGAGGTCCGCGTGGTCCTGCACGGCAACGGAGTCGGCCTGTTGCAGGCCGCCAAGGGCGACCCGACCATGCAGACCGTGGTGTCGGGCCTGAAGGAACAGAAGGTCAAGTTCAACGTCTGCAACAACACCCTCACCGGCCGGAACATCGACTACTCGAACGACCTCTACGACGTCTGGGAAGACGACATCGTCCCCTCCGGCGTGGCCGAACTGTCCAAGCTCCAGATCGAGGGCTTCACCTACATCAAGCCCTGAGCGATTCCCGTCCCGGCCGCCGCGCCGGGACCTCGCCGGGGCCGCTCTGCGGACAGGAGGCCCCGGCGCCAGGGCCGGGGCGGGTCATCCCCCCGGCCAGTTTTGTACAAAAAGACTTTTTTCGCGTACAAGACGTACCTTTTGTACAAAACTCAGACCGCCTCGCCCGCGTCCAGCCGGGCCAGCAGGTCGCCCGCCTCGCGCAGCACCGTATCGCGCCTGTCCGCGTCCATCCGGTCAAAGGTCCGGTACATCTGCGCCATGCGCGGGTTGCCTTCGAAACGATCGCGGTGCCGGTCCATGAAGTGCCAGTACAACAGGTTGAAAGGACAGGCTTTTTCCCCGGTCTTGGCCTTCACGTCATAGCTGCACTTCTTGCAGTGGTCCGACATCCTGTCGATGTAGTTCCCGGACGACACATAGGGCTTGGACGCGATGATCCCGCCATCGGCAAACTGGCTCATCCCTACCGTATTTGGGGCCTCGACCCATTCAAACGCGTCTATATAGACGCTCAAGTACCACTCATGCAGCGCATGCGGGTCGATCCCCGCCAGCAAACCAAAGTTCCCGGTCACCATCAGCCGCTGAATATGGTGGGCATAGGCCTCCTCCCGCGTCTGCGCCACGGCCTGCTCCATGCAGCGCATCCCGGTCGGGCCGCCCCAGTAGACCTCCGGCAATTTCCTGTTGTGTTTCAGTACGTTGCGCTTCGGATACTCCGGCCCTTCGCGAAAATAGATGCCGCGCACATACTCGCGCCAGCCGATGATCTGGCGGATGAATCCCTCGGCCGCGTTGATCGGCACATCGCCTTTTTCATACGCCTTTTCAACGGTTTCGCACACTTCCAACGGCGTCAGCAAGCCGATGTTCAGGTAGGCCGACAGCAGCGAGTGGTAGAGAAAGCGGTTCCCGTCCAGCATCGCATCCTGAAAATCGCCGAACTTCGGCAGCGCATGGTCGACGAAATGCGCCAGCACTTCCAGCGCCTGCCCACGCTCCGTGGCAAATCCGAATGGCCGCAAGCTCCCGAAATTGTTGCAAAATTTCGCCTCGACCAGTGTCAGCACCTCCTCCGTCACCGCGTCCGGTTCGAACCAGAGCGGTTCATGTGTGATCCCCTCCCTGGCCGGCTTGCGATTGTCGTGGTCATAGTTCCACTGGCCCCCCGCCGGATCGTCCCCCTCCATCAACAGCCCGGTCCTGCGCCGCATCTCGCGGTAGAAATACTCCATTCTCAAGGCCTTGCGCCCCTCGGCCCAACCGTCGAACGCGCGGTGCGAGGCGATGAAGCGGTCATCTTCCAGCAGCTTCACTTTCAGGGGGCAGTGCCGCAAAGCATTGATAAGACGCCATTCTCCGGGTTCCGTGGCGATCACCTCGGAGGCTCCCGTCTCCTCCGCCCGCCGCAACAGCTCACCGCAGATCGACCCGGCGTTTTCGGTGTCGTCCAGCTCGGCATAGCGCACGTCCCAGCCCTCGGCTCGCAGAAGCGCGGCGAACTTGCGCATCGCCGCCAGGATCAGCGCGATCTTCTTGGGATGATGCGGGACATAGCCGGTTTCGTCTGTGACCTCGGCCATGACCACAATATCTTGTGTCTTGTCCGCCGCCTTCAGCGCCGACACCCCGTCCGATAGCTGGTCCCCCAGCACCAGCACCAGCCGGCTCACCAGGGAATCTCCTGCCCGGCATAGTCAAGAAACCGCCCGGTATCGCGCGCCGACAGCCCCCGCATCACCTCCACCAGCCGTGCGGCGGCTTCGTCCGCCGTCACGGTGGGATGCCGATCCGCGTACTTGCGGGTAAAGGCGGTTTCCACCGTGCCCGGATGCAGGCAGACGCAGGCCAGCTGCCGATGCGTGCGCGCCAACTCCACCGCCGCCGTGTGCAGCAGCTGGTTCACCCCCGCCTTGGCCGCGCGGTAGCTGTACCAGCCGCCCAGCCGGTTGTCCCCGATCGACCCGACCCGCGCCGACAAGGCCGCGAACACCGCCCGCCGGTCGCGCGGCAACAGCGACACGGCGTGTTTCAACACCAGCATCGGCCCCACGGCGTTCAGCAGGTACTGGTCCATCAGCGCCTGCGCGCTCAATGATTTCAACGTCTTCTCCGGTTTCGCCCCGCCAATCTCCAGCGCGCCGGTGGCGACGAAGACCAACTCATACGGCCCCTCCAGCCGCCGCAGCCCGTCGCGCACGCAGGCCTCGTCGGTCACGTCGAACCCGCCGCGCGACCGTGACAGCCCGGTCACGGCAACCCCCTGCGCCCGCAGCCGCGCGGCCAGCGCGCCGCCGATCCCGCCACTGTCCCCGATGATCAATGCCTGTTCCATGACCCGGAGCTAGCGGTGCAGCCCAAGGCTTCAAGCGGCACCACCCCGCGCCCGCAGCTTCTTCTTGGCCAAAATACCTCCGGGGGAGTCTCCCGCAGGGAGACGGGGGCAGCGCCCCCTCTACCCGAAGATCTCGCGGAACAGCCCGACGTTCTGCCGAAACCCGGCCTCGAAATCGCCATCCCCAGGGTGATAGACGCTTTCGAACGACACCACCCCGGCATAGTCCTCCGCCCGCAGCGCCTCCGCCAGCTGCGGGTACTGGCCGGCCAGCTGCCCCTGCCCCATCGGCCGCACCTCCAGCGTGGCCTTCGGCGTGTCCACCATCACGTCCTTGATGTGGACATGACCGATGTAGCCGTCCCGGAGCACCTCGTAACCCTCTGGAAAACAAGCCTCATGGCACCAGCAGGCGTTCGCCGGATCCCACAGCACCTTCAGCACGTCCCTGGCCCCCAGGTCGTCGATCAGCCGCCGCGCCGTCCAGGCGGAATTGACCATCGTGCCGTTGCCGGTCTCCACCACCAGCGTCACGCCCTCGGCCCGCGCCAGGTCCACCGCCGGGGCGATCAGCGGCAGCATCGCGTCCCAGGCGCCGTGCGCCACGTTCCACTTTTCCGCGCCGTGCGAGCCCCAGAGGATCTGCTCCTTGCGCGGCGTCATGATCCGCACCAACGGGGAACCGAGCACCTGCGCCATGCCGATCACCCGCTTCAGCGCCTCCATGTGCCTGACATGCAGCGCGTCGCCCGGAACATTGTCCTTGGTCATCCCGGCAAAGATGTGCCGCGACAGGCAGCACACCGGCACCCCCCGCCCGCGCAGCAGCGCGTCCATCTCGCGAACCTGCTGCGGGCTGTGGTCGCCCACCTCGGCATCCCAGACGAACTGCAACTCGGCATATGTGATGCCGAATTCATCCATGACATCAAGGGTATGCGTCAGGTCCCGGCTGATCCCGTCGCAGATGACGCCCAGTTTCATGCCGCGCGCCCCTCAGTCACGGCGCTTGGCCTCGGCCCGGTGCAGTTCCGCGCCGACGATCTCCTCGATGACCCTGGTGCAGATCCAGTTGTCGCCTTGCGGATACCTTGTCCGCCCGGCGGTAAAGATCTGCATCGCGGCGGCGGCGGTGTGCAGCGGCACGCCCAGTTCCTCGCCCAGGTCCATCGAGATGGTCAGGTCCTTGTGCATGGTGTTGATGTGGCTGCCGGTGCCCTCGAAACGGCGGTCGATGATCTTTTCCAGCGCGTTGTTCACCACGCCGC
The DNA here is from genome assembly GCF_900184945.1 of Antarctobacter aquimaris. Classification (GTDB taxonomy): domain Bacteria; phylum Pseudomonadota; class Alphaproteobacteria; order Rhodobacterales; family Rhodobacteraceae; genus Maliponia; species Maliponia aquimaris. The sequence goes on from NZ_FXYF01000001.1 coordinate 160,895, forward strand.
AGCCGCCGGAGGAGGTCGAGAAGACGTCGAGGATCACCTGCCCCGGCACCCCCGCCTTGGCCGCCAGCGCCGCCGCCTCGAAGGTGGCCGAGAACATCGACCCCAGCAGCGATTGCAGGCAGGCCTTGACGGTCTGGCCCTCACCCGGGCGGGTGCCGACGCGGTGGATGTTGGCGCTGACCGCCTGCATCGCCGGGGCAAAGCGGTCCAGCACGTCACCCGGTGCGGCGGCCATCATAGTCAAAGTCCCGGATTGCGCGCCGGGGTAGCCGCCCGACACCGGGCTGTCGATCAGATGCACGCCGCTGCCCTCCATCGCCGCGCCGATCTCGCGCGCGTCGATCGGTTTCACCGTGGCGCTCAGGATCACGCAGCCGCCCCTGGGCAGGGTGTCGCGCAGCCCGTCAGGGCCCAGGATCACGTCCCTGGCCTCGGCCCCCGTCATCACCATGACAAAGACCACGTCGGAGGCGCGCCCGACATCGCCCCTTCCGGCCTTGGGCTGGGCGCCCATCCCGGCCAGCGAGGCCGTGCGTTGCGTGATCAGGTCATAGCCGCAGGTCTCGAACCCCGCCTTGGCCAGGTTCTTGGCCAGACCCGACCCCATGTCGCCAATACCGATGACGCCTGCGCACATCTCCGTCTCCTCCCCTGGATTTTCGCCCAGCTTAGCGGCGGAAAAGGACGGCGCGAGGAAATTTTCAGCCGCGCGAGAGGCCCCGCTTCAGCGCCACGAGGTCCAGGTCCTCGGTGATGAAGCTTGCCCCGGCCTCCACCGCCCTTGCGCCAAAGTCGCGGTCCAGCGTCAGCAACCCGGCCGGAAGCCCCGCCGCGCGGATGCGGCGGATGCCGTCCAGCACGGCGGCGATCACCTCGGGGTGCGACGGCTGACCTGGATAGCCCATCGAGGCGGCAAGGTCCGCTGGCCCGATGAAGATGCCGTCGATGCCCGGCACCGCCGCCATCGCCTCCAGCCGGCCCAGCGCCTCAGCGGTCTCGGCCTGGATGATCAGGCAAATCTCATCGCGCGCGCGGGCGTGGTAGCCTTCGATCCGGGTGAACCCGGTGGCCCGCGTCATGCCCGCCACGCCGCGGATGCCCCTTGGTGGATAGTCCACCGCCTGGGCGGCCTGGGCGGCTTCGTCCTCGTTCTGGACGTAGGGAACCACCAGCGTCTGGATGCCGATGTCCAGCAGGCGCTTGATCTCGGCCGCATTCAGGCAGGACGGCCGCGCCAGCGCGGAAACCGGATAGGGCGCCACCGCCTGCGCCAGGGGCAGCACGCGGATCGGGTCGATCGGCGAATGCTCGCAGTCGAACAGCAACCAGTCAAAGCCGCAGCCTGCCATCATCTCGGCCGCCAGCGGATCGGACAGGCTGCACCAGATGCCGCGCTGCAACCGCCCCTCGCGAATCGCCGCCTTGAAGGCGTTCTTCTTCAGGTCCATGGATCGTCCTCCCCCGGTGTCCGCCCGGACCCTAGACGCAAGCCGGGGCCAGTGGCAAACGCGAATGCCGTGGCGCCCGGCGCGAGGGCGTCAGGGGCACAGAACGCAGCCCGAACGGCCCTTTCCGCCCCATGTTTGGGTCATGTTGGCGCTAAACCAGTGCGAAATTATCAGGTTTGACCTTGCGGCCAGCGCCCCGCACCCCACTATTAGGGCGGAAACGCGCGGAACACCGCGCGAGGGACAGGGACACAGCCGCGTCGTGACGCATCCGACGATCATCACAAGTGGACGCGCGCAGCGCATGAACCGAACCTCGTTCGGCCTGTTCCGCTTCTGTCCCTGCGGCCTCCGCGATCCCTGGACATCGCTGCGACGGCGTTGAATCGCCGGCATCCTGCTGTTGTGCCACCGCGCCAGACGCGCGGCCTTTGTGCAAAGCTCGTTGCAATCCGGTCCGGCTTTTCGGACAAACCCTTAATGTTTCGATCCAGCGGAGACGCGTATGACCACTGAGAGCAGTCTTCTCCCCATCATCGCGCTGCTGCCCTTCCTCGGCGCCCTTGTCCCCGGGATCATGATCCGGGCAGGACGCAACGCCACCGCCAGTTTCACCGCCGTGCCGACGGTCCTGGCGCTGGTGATGCTGGGCACGCTGACGCCGGGGGTGATGGAGGGCACGGTCTACACCTGGTCCATGCCCTGGTTGCCGCAACTGGGGCTGGAGGCGGCGTTCTTCCTCGACGGGCTGGGTCTGATGTTTGCCTGCATGATCCTGGGCGTCGGCCTGCTGATCACGCTCTATGCCCGCTACTACCTGTCGGGCGAGGATCCGGTGGGCCAGTTCTACACCTACCTGCTGCTGTTCCAGGGCGCGATGCTGGGCATCGTGATTTCGGACAACATCCTGCTTTTGCTGGTGTTCTGGGAACTGACCTCGCTGTCGTCCTTCCTGCTGATCGGCTATTGGAAACACCTGCCCGAAGGCCGCCAGGGCGCGCGCATGGCGCTGACCGTGACCGGCGCCGGGGGTCTGGCGATGATCGGCGGGATGCTGATCCTGGGCAACATCGCCGGCAGCTACAACCTGACCGACATCCTCGCCGCAGGCGACGCGATCAAGGCGTCCGAATGGTACACGCCTGCGCTGATCCTGATCCTGCTGGGCGCCTTCACCAAGTCGGCGCAGTTCCCGTTCCACTTCTGGTTGCCGCACGCCATGGCCGCGCCCACGCCGGTGTCGGCCTACCTGCACTCGGCCACCATGGTGAAGGCGGGCGTCTTCCTGATGGCGCGCATGTGGCCCGCGCTGGCGGGCACGGACATGTGGTTCTACCTGGTGGCCACCACCGGCCTGATCACCATGGTCATGGCGGCGATCATCGCGCTGTTCAAGGATGACCTGAAGGGCCTCTTGGCGTTTTCCACCGTGTCGCACCTGGGCCTGCTGACCATGCTGCTGGGCTTTGGCACCGAGGCGGCGGCGATCGCGGCGGTGTTTCACATCCTCAACCACCTGACCTTCAAGGCGGCGCTCTTCATGACCGCCGGCATCATCGACCACGAGGCCCACACCCGCGACATCAAGCGGCTGGGCGGGCTGGCGAAACTGATGCCCATCACGGCGGTGATCGGCGTGGTCGCGGCGCTGTCGATGGCCGGCATCCCGCTGTTCAACGGCTTCCTGTCCAAGGAATTGATGCTGGAGGAAGCGTCGCACACCGTCTGGTGGGAAAACCCCTGGATCGTGCCCGCGCTGGCGACGCTGGGCGCGGTGTTCTCGGTGGCCTACTCGTTCCGCTTCATCTTTCACGTCTTTGGCGGCCCGGTGCGTGACGACTACCCGCACAAGCCGCACGATCCGCCCGCCGGCATGTGGCTGTCGCCCGCGTTCCTGTGCATCTTCGTGGTGCTGATCGGTGTCGCGCCCTTCCTGGCCGAGCCGGTGGTGAACATGGCGGCGACCGCCGTCACCGGGCACCAGACCCACGCGCATCTGAAGCTGTGGCACGGCCTGACGCCCGCGCTTTACATGTCCATCATCGCGGTGGTCGCCGGCGCGGTCATCCTGCTGCTGCACCGTCCGCTGGATGCCGCCTGGATCAAGGCCGGGCCGTTCTACGCCAAGACCGCCTTTGACGCGGTCATCGCCGGGGCGGTGCGCCTGTCGCGCGGCATCTCGGACACGTTGCATGATGGCGCGCTCAGCCGATACCTGGCGATCTTTGTCGCCGCGACGCTGGCGGCGGGCTTCATCGCCTTCAGCGGCGGCGAGCTGGGCCCGCAGACGCGCGAACTGACGCCGGTGCCGCCGGTGGTCTGGGTCGGCTGGGTGCTGATGCTGACCGCCACGGCGCTGGTCACCTTCCAGCATCACCAGCGCTATCGTTCGCTGGTGGTGATCGGGGTCATCGGGCTGATGGTGTCGGCCGGGTTCGTCTATATCTCGGCGCCCGACCTGGCGCTGACGCAGATCTCGGTCGAGACGGTGACCATCATGCTGCTGCTGCTGGCGCTGCACTTCCTGCCCAAGACGACGCCGGTCGAAAGCTCGGCCGGGCGGCGCGCGCTGGACGGCGGCATCGCCATCGCCGCCGGTCTCGGCGTGGCGGCGCTGTGCTTTGCCTTCATGACGCGCGATTTCGACTCGATCTCGGGCTATCACCTGGCCAATTCCTACAAGGAAGGCGGTGGCACCAACGTGGTGAACGTGATCCTCGTCGACTTCCGGGGCTATGACACCTACGGCGAAATCATCGTGCTGGGCATCGCGGGCCTCGCCATCTTTGCCCTGATGGAGGCGCTGCTGTCCGGACCGGCCGGGGCGCGGCTGCGCAACTCCGGCTACAACTGGGACCGCTCCGCCGACCGTCATCCGCTGATGATGGTGGTGGCGACGCGGGTGATGATGCCCATCGCCATCATGGTCGGCATCTACATCTTCCTGCGCGGGCACAACCAGCCGGGCGGCGGGTTCGTCGCAGGACTTGTGGTCTCCATCGCGTTGCTGATGCAGTACATGGCCTCGGGCTTTGCCTGGACGACGCGGCGGCAGAGGATCGAGTATCACGCCATGATCGGCTGGGGGGTCGTCATCGCCGGGTTGACCGGCGCGGGGGCCTGGCTGTCGGGCACGCCGTTCCTGACCTCGGCCTATGGCTATGTGCACATCCCGCCGATCGAGGAATTCGAACTGGCCACCGCGGCGCTGTTCGACCTGGGCGTGTTCCTGACCGTGCTGGGCGCGGTGATGCTGATGCTGTTCAGCCTCAGCCGCATGGCCCGCCACGCCGGAGAGACGGTGAACCCCGAACCGATGGACTACGACCCGTCGCGCCCCGCGAAACTGATCGGGAAAGGAGAGGCCTGAGATGGAATTCGTCGTCGCAAGCGCCGTCGGCGCGCTGACCGCGGGCGGGGTCTACCTGATCCTCCGCCTGCGCGCCTTCCCGGTGATCCTGGGCCTGTCGCTGCTGTCCTATGCGGTCAACGTCTTCCTGGTGTCGACCGGGCGGCTGACCGTCAACGCCCCGCCGGTGCTGAATAAATACGCCGAAGTCACTTACACCGACCCGCTGCCGCAGGCGCTGGTGCTGACCGCCATCGTGATCTCATTCGGCATGACCGCCGTGCTGGTGATGTTCGCGCTGGGGGCCTACCTCGAGGCGGGACATGACAAGATCGACATGACCGAGACCGCAGAAAAGGACGACACGGCATGAATCACTGGATCATCGCCCCCGTCGTGCTGCCCGCGCTGATGGCGCCGTTGATCGGCTACGTCATGCGCCACGACATCGTGCTGGCGCGGGTGGCCTCGGTCGCCTCCACGGTGGCTCTGACGCTGATCGCCTTCGGCCTGACCGTGCTGGCCATGGACGGCGACACCCATGTCTACCGGCTGGGCGACTGGCCGGCGCCCTTTGGCATCGTGCTGGTGCTGGACCGGCTGTCGGCCATGATGGTGCTGCTGACCTGCGCGCTGGCGCTGATCGTGCTGTGGCACGCCATCGCCACCGGATGGGACGCGAAGGGGCGGCATTTCCACGCGCTCTACCAGTTCCAGCTGATGGGGATCTGCGGCGCCTTCCTGACCGGCGACGCCTTTAACCTGTTCGTGTTCTTCGAGGTGCTGCTGATCGCCTCCTATGGCCTGATGGTCCATTCGGGCGGCGAACAGCGGGTGCGGGCGGGCCTGCAATACCTGGTGATGAACCTGGGCGGATCGACCCTGTTCCTGTTCGCGCTTGGCACCATGTACGCCACCACAGGCACGCTCAACATCGCCGACCTCGCGGTGAAGGTGCCGCAACTGAGTCCGGGCGATGCGGCGATGGTGCGCGTCGCCGCGGTGCTGCTGCTGATCGTCTTCATGATCAAGGCCTCGCTGTTCCCGGTGCAGTTCTGGCTGCCCGGCACCTATTCCAACGCCCCCGCGCCCGTCGCGGCGCTGTTCGCCATCATGACCAAGGTGGGCGCCTATGCGATCATCCGCGTGCACACCATCGCCTTTTCCGGCGGCGCGACCGAAGGGATGGTGTCCGAATGGCTGTTCCCGGCGGCGCTTGTCACCGTGGCGCTGGGCGCTTTCGGCGTGCTGGCGGCGCGGCGGCTGATGCCGCTGATCGCCTTTTCGGTCATCGGGTCGATGGGGACACTGATGCTGGCCGTGGGCGCGATGGAGGCCTACGCGATGGAAACCGCGCTGTATTACCTGGTGCATTCCACCTTTTCTGCGGCGGCGCTGTTTCTGATGGCGGACCTGGTGATCACGCGGCGCGGGTCGGACGTGCTGACCGTGATGCCGCCGGTGGTGCAGAACGGGCTGTTCGCGGCGCTGTTCTTTGCCGCAGCCATCGCCATGGTGGGGATGCCGCCGCTGTCGGGCTTTCTGGGCAAGCTGCTGATCCTCGACGCGCTGCGCGACCCCGCGCTGATGCCCTGGGCCTGGAGCGGTATCCTCGCCGGCTCGCTGGTGACCATCGTCGGCTTTTCCCGCGCGGGCAGCATCCTGTTCTGGAAAAGCACCGCCGCCGCCGTGCCCGAGGGCACCGGCCCGATCGACGCCGACCCCCTGCCGCCCAACGCCACCGGGTCCGAGATCGCGCCCAGCCTGGTGCTGGTCGCGCTGCTGGTGGCGCTGGCGGCCGCGGCCGGCCCGGTGACAGGCTACATGCGCGACGCCTCGGCCCAGCTGTTCGAACCGCAGCAATACATCGACACCGTGCTTGCCCCGGTCGAAAAGCCCAAGGACGAGCCCGAAGCCGACGCCCACGCCGACCCGCACGCGGCCGACGCCGCCAAGGACAAGGATCACTGAGCCATGCTGAAGCGTCTCTTCGCCCATCCGCTGCTCAGCCTGACCCTGCTGGTGGTCTGGCTGATGCTGGTCAACAAGGTCACGGTCGGCAACCTTTTGCTGGGCGGCTTCCTGGCCATCCTGGTGCCGTCCCTCACCGCACCCTACTGGCCCGGGCGGCCGCAGCTGAAACGGCCGTTCCTGGCGGTGCCCTACGTGCTGCTGGTGATCTGGGACATCGTCGTGGCGAACGTGCAGGTCGCCCTGATCATCCTGTTCAAGCCGCGCGCGCAGATCCATTCGCAGTGGGTGCTGGTACCGCTGGACCTGACCTCGGCCGAGGCGATCACCGTGCTGGCCGGGACCATCACCATGACGCCGGGCACCGTTTCGGCGCTGGTCTCGGCCGATGGCACCTCGCTGCTGGTGCATTGCCTGCACACGGATGACCCCGACGGCGTCCGCGATGACATCAAGTCCCGTTACGAGGCCCGGCTCAAGGAGATTTTCGGATGATCACCTATGCGCTCTACTTTGCCTTCGGCTGCTTTGGCCTGGCGCTGCTGTTCAATCTCTGGCGGATTTACCAGGGACCGGGCCAGGCGGACCGCGTGCTCGCGCTCGACACCATGGTCATCAACGTGATCTCGCTGCTGGTCCTGTACGGCATCCTGCAAGAGACCGCGATCTACTTCGAAGCCTCCATGCTGGTCGCCATGGTCGGCTTCGTCTCCACCGTCGCCTATTGCCGCTTTCTTCTGCGCGGCGACATCATCGAGTGAAGGAGACACAGATGCTGGCGGAAATCCTCATATCGGCCTTCCTGGTCATCGCGGGCGTGTTCGGCCTAGTCGGGTCGTTCGGCCTGCTCAAGCTTCAGGACACCATGCAGCGGCTGCACGCCCCGACCAAGGCCTCGACCCTTGGGGTCGGCGGCGTATTGATCGCCTCGATGCTCTACTTCTACCTGGTGAAGGAAAGCTTTTCCTTCCATGAGCTGATGATCACGCTGTTCCTGTTCCTGACGGCGCCGATCACGGCCCTTTTCATAGCGCAGACGCATATCCTGATGAACCTGCGTCGCAAGGACCTGCCGGAACCGGCGGGCGAACACGGCTGGTCGATCTACGACAAGCCGCCGGTACAGGAACCGTCCGAGGCGGCCGAAAAGGCCTGACGCCCCGCAGCGCACAACAAAAAACGCCCGCCAGGTTTCCCCGGCGGGCGTTTCCTTTTGCAGTCCGCCAGATCAGCCGATGATCGCGTTCAGCGTGGCCGAGGGGCGCATCACCGCAGCGGTCTTGGCCGTGTCGGTGTGGTAGTAGCCGCCCAGGTCGGCGGGCTTGCCCTGTGCTGCGGCCAGTTCACCGACAATCGCCGCCTCGCCATCGGCCAGCGCCTTGGCGATGGGGGCAAAATGCGCGGCCATCTCCGCGTCGTCGGTCTGCGTGGCCAGTGCCTCGGCCCAGTAGCGGGCGAACCAGTAGTGGCTGTCGCGGTTGTCCGGCTCACCCACCTTGCGGCTCGGGCTGCGGTCATTGTCCAGGATGCCCTGCGTCGCCGCGTCCACCGCGTCACCCAGCACGCGCGCCTTGGCATTGCCCTTGGCGTCCGCGAGGAAACGAAAGCTTTCGCCCAGCGCGCAGAATTCGCCCAGGCTGTCCCAGCGCAGGTGGTTTTCCGCCTGCAACTGCTGGACGTGCTTGGGGGCCGAACCGCCGGCGCCGGTCTCGAACAGCCCGCCGCCCTGCATCAGCTTGACGATGGACAGCATCTTGGCCGAGGTGGCCAGTTCGAGGATCGGGAACAGGTCGGTCAGGTAGTCGCGCAGCACGTTGCCGGTGATGGCAATCGTGTTCTCGCCCTTGGTGATGGTTTCCAGCGACGCGCGGGTCGCTTCGCGCGGCGCCATGATCTCGAACTTGTCGGCCACGCCCTTGGCTTCGAGGATCGGCTTGACGTAGTTGATCAGCTGCGCGTCGTGCGCCCGCGTCTCGTCCAGCCAGAAGATCGAGCGGTAGCCGGTTGCCTTCTGCCGTTCGATGGCCAGGTTCACCCAGTCCTCGATCGGCGCCTTGCGGGTGCTGGCCGACCGCCAGATGTCCCCGGCCTGCACCTTCTGCGCGTGCAGGACAGTGCCGTCCTCCAGCACCATCTTGACCTTGCCGTCGGCGGGGATCTCGAAGGTGGTGGGGTGGCTGCCGTATTCCTCCGCCTTCTGCGCCATCAGGCCCAGGTTCTGCACCGTGCCGGCGGTGGCCGGGTTCAGCTTGCCGTTGGTCTTGAAGAAGTTGATCGCCTCGTCATAGACCGAGGCATAGCAGTTGTCGGGGATCACGCAGGTGGTGTCGTGCTCCTTGCCGTCCGGGCCCCAGCCCTTGCCGCCCGCGCGGATCAGCGCCGGCATCGAGGCGTCGACGATCACGTCCGACGGCACATGCAGGTTGGTGATGCCGCGGTCCGAATCGACCATGTAGAGCGGCGGGCGCTCGGCCATGACCTTTTCGATGGCGGCCATGATGGCGGCGTCGTCCTTCACCCGGTCCAGCAGGTCGCCCAGGCCCGAGTTCGGGTTCACGCCCAGCGCGGCCATCTGTTCGCCGTACTGGTCGAACACCGGCGCCAGCCACGCCTTGACCGCGTGGCCAAAGATGATCGGGTCCGAGACCTTCATCATCGTCGCCTTCAGGTGCAGTGAGAACAGCGTGCCGTCGGCCTTCACCCGGTCGATTTCCCTGGCCAGGAAGTCGCCCAGAACCTTTGCCGACATGAAGGCCGCGTCGACGACGGTGCCGGCGGGATAGGACACGCCGTCCTTCAGCACGGTTTCACCGCCGGCGGTTTCCAGCACGATCCTGGCCTTGGCGGCGGCGGGCAGGGTGGCCGAGATTTCGGTCGCGCGGAAATCGTTGCCGGGCATCGAGGCGACGCGCGTCTTGCTGTCGGCGCTCCAGTCGCCCATGCGGTGCGGGTTCTTCTGGGCGTAGGACTTCACCGCCTTGGCGGCACGGCGGTCCGAGTTGCCTTCGCGCAGCACCGGGTTCACGGCCGACCCCTTGATGGTATCGTACTTGGCGCGGACGGCCTTTTCCTCGTCGGTGGCGGGCGCTTCGGGGTAGTCGGGCAGCGCGTAACCCTGCGACTGAAGCTCCTTGATCGCCGCCACCAGCTGCGGCACCGAGGCCGAGATGTTCGGCAGCTTGACGACGTTGGCGTCGGGCTGCTTGACCAGTTCGCCCAGCACGGCAAGGTCGTCGGTCTGGCGCTGCGCGTCGATCAGGTACTCGGGGAAGGTCGCGATGATGCGGCCGGCAAGGCTGATGTCGCGCGTGCCGATGGTCACGTTGGCGGCTGCGGCGAACTTGCGGAGGATCGGCAGCAGCGAGGCCGAGGCCAGCTCAGGTGCTTCGTCAACCTTTGTGTAGATGATGTCGGGGGTCTTGTCGGACATGGATCCAGCCTTTCTGAAATCGGGTCGCTGTTTGGCCCCTCCATAGGCCAAGCGCGCGGCCGCGTCTACAGTATGCAGCAGTATACAGTGTCGCATCCGGTCTTTCCGCCGTGCACCGCCGGTCGGCCCGGTTCCGTTGCGTGTCCCATGGCCTCCACGGGTGACACGCGGAAAAAATCCAGCCGGGGGTTGGCTTGGTTTCAATTATATTCCATATGCAGAATATCTATAGACCCCGATTCCATGACCGAGGACCCGATGATGAGCCGACGCATGCTGCTTGGCGGGCTGGCCGCCGCAACCGCCACCTCTGCCTTTGCCTACATGACCGGCGGCGCGCGGACCAAGGCCGTGTCAGAGGCGCGCGCCTCTGCCGACCTTGCCCCGCGCGACGGGCGGCTGCTGGTGGATATCCGCGAACCGATGGAGTGGCAGCAGACCGGCGTCCTGCCCGGTGCGCGGCTGCATCCGTGGCGCTCGGCCGAAGGCTTTGCCGAGGCGTTCCGGGACGAGATCGCCAAGGCGGACGAGATCCTGATTCTCTGCCGCTCGGGCAACCGCTCCAGCAGCGCGGCGCGGGCGCTGGCCGCCCTGCTTGACCGCGAGGTGGTGGACGTGGCCGGCGGCATGATCCGGCTGGCGCGCGAAGCCGAGGCGCAGGTCGTCGCGCCCACGCGCAGGATGGGCTGCACCGTCTGCTGAAGACTTGACCCGGCCTACTGTCCTTCGGCAGGCGCGTTGACGCTCGCAGCGTCCGCCAGCGCGGTTTCACCCTGCAACACGTCCTGCAACAGGATGTCCACCGCACGGTCCGGTTCCTCGAAAAGCGGGCTGTGGGCCGAGTCGCGGAACAGGTAGAAGCCTTTCACCGGGGCCTTGATCGCGTCGAAATAGACGCGGGAGAGGTCCGCGTTGGCAGTGTAGTCGTGCGCGCCGCTGAAGAAATAGACCGGGAGCGCGAAATCGGTCAGCCGCGCGGACAGGTCGTCGCGCAGCAACTGCTCCCAAAAGAACGGCCGCGACCAGAGCTTGCCACGCCAGATATTGACCTTTTCGGCCAGGGTATAGGCGCGCACGCGCCACATCGGCAAGAAGACGCCCGTGATGACGGAGTCCATGTCGTGCATGTGGCCCACGCCGACGCCGTGCATCGCCCGGTCGCGCAGCCGCATCCAGGCCGGTGATGTGCCCTGCTCCAGACTGACCGGCGCGGCCTCCAGCCGCCGGACCATTGCCGCGTCGCCGCGCCGCCGGTATTCGGCCAGCAGGTAATCGCGCGCCATGACCTCGGAGCGCAGCTGGTGCGCGATCTGCGCCATGCCGACATAGGCGGTGTAGCGCCCGGGCGCCTGCGCCGCGACCTGGATGCCCAGGTAGGCACCCCAGGAATGGCCCAGCAGGACGATCCTGTCCTGGCCAAAGCGCCTGCGCAGGTAGTCGGTGACCTCGATGGTGTCGGCGATCATCTGCGCCATGGTCATCGTCTCGGGCGGAATGTCGGTGGAAAAGGACATGCCCGCGCCGCGCTGTTCCCACCAGACCACGGTGAAATGACGCGCGAGGCCAGTGGGATAGTCCTGTTCCATGAAGAATTCGACCATGCCGGGGCCGCCGTGCAGGAACAGCAGCACCGGGTTTGTCGGGTCGGCGCTCTGGATGAACATGCCCTGGGGGATGCCGCCGATCCGGAGGGTCACACGCTTGGACAGGCTGCCGGGGATCACCTTGCCCGCACCATCGCGCAGCGGTGACAGCCGGCCCGGGCTGACCAGCCAGAGCGCGCCCAGGCTCAGCATCAGAACCGCCGCGAGCAGGATAAGCGCGACCGTCATGGTGCGCCTGACCCGCCTGAGAGCGCGGGGTGTCCGGGTGCCGCCCATTCTGCCGCTCCTTTCTGTTTGCCAGGCATGACTACCGGCCAGCCTCCAGCAGCTGCGCCTCGATCGCGTTCAGCGCGGCGCGGTCCAGCACACGCCCCCGGATGATGACGGCCGCCGGGCGGCGCAGCGGTGCCAGCCCGTCCAGCGGGTTGGCGTCCAGCAGCACCACGTCGGCGCGGCGGCCCGGCGCGATGGTGCCGTCCTGATCCGCCAGCCCGAAGAAGCGCGGCGGCGCCACCGTCGCGGTATACAGCGCCTCACGCGGGGACAGGCCGATCTCGACATAAAGGTCGAGTTCATCCAGCAACGAAAAGCCGTGAAACAGGTAAGGGTTTGCAAAGGACGCGTCACTGGAAGCCAGGATCGGAATGCCCGCCCTGTGCGCCATCAGAAAGGTGCGCCGGTCCAGCGCGATGGTCTGCGCCGCCAGGGCGCGGACCTCGTCCGTCATGGCGTCCAGCCGGAAATCCGGCCGCCCCCAGGCCTCGCGCAGCTGCGCCGGGATCATGCGCATCCGCGGCGCATCGGGCGCGGGCCAGTTGCCGATGTAGAAATCCGCAACGACAAGGGTCGGGCTGACGTGCATCCCCGCCTGCGCCATTCGGGCCAGCACCCGGTCGCACAGCCCCGCGTCCCAGGTTTCAAGGATGATGCGGTTGCGCCCGGCCATGATCTGGAACAGGCGCGCCGTTTCGGCAGCCTCGGCCACGGCGGCGCGCAGATCCACGATCATCTGCGCCTCGGCGGTTGAACAGGCCATGGCGACGCGGCCGAAATGCTCCATCCCGGATTGCCCGGCCGCGATGGCCGTGCCCAGCGCCACCTGTTCCGGGATGTGGCCGACCAGCGGCAGGCCCTGCGCTGTCGCGGCTTCGGCCAGGCCCAAGTAAGTCGCCTCGTCCAGCATCGAGTAGGATTTGACCGTGGCCCAGCCTTCGGCGGCCACCTGCGCCACGATGGCGCGCGCCTCCTCCGGGGTATCGGCCAGGAACATGCCGGGCCAGGACCCCGGCCGCGCGTCGACCCAGGCGCCGGACAGCACCAGGCGCGGGCCCGTGACCTCGCCGGTTTCGATCTGCGCCTGTAGCGCCTGCTGCACCGCGATGGGCCAGAGCGCGCCCATGTCGCGGATGCCGGTGATCCCGTTGATCAGGTAGAGCAGCAGCGCGGTGTCGGGTTCCTCCTGCGAGGAAAATATGTCGACATGGCTGTCCCACAGGCCCGGGATCAGGAACCGCCCCCCGGCATCAAGGACCACGGCATCGGCTGCCGCAACGTCTGTGCCAATCTCGGCGATCACGCCGTCCCGGATCAGAAGCGATTGGCCGGGCCGCAGCGATCCGGCCTCGACATCGACAATCGTCACGTCGGTCAGCAGCGTTGTCTCGGCCCGCGCCTCCACCCCGGCGAGAAGGGTCAGCGCAAGGGCGATCATCCTCAAGACAGGCGGTTTCATGGTGCCGTTACCCTCAGGACAAGCTTGCCGGCGGCTTCCCCGGCCTCGAGCCGCATATGGGCGCGGCGCACGTCGTCCAGCGGCATCACCTCGGCGATCACCGGCGTGATCTGCTGTTCCGCCAGCAGCGTGAAGAGATGCGCCAGGTCCTCACGGAACCATTCGGGGTGCTTTCGCCGCATCGCGCCGATGGAGTAGAAGGCGGTGGCATGGCCATTGGGCAGCCAGTCCCACAGCTTGAGCTTGACGAAATCCAGCGGGATCGACCCGCCGCGCCCCAGCACCTCGTTCTGGAAACCGAAGGCGACAAGCATCCCGCCCGGTTTCAGCGCGTGGAGCGAGCGGGACAGGCTGTCACCGCCCAGCGGGTCAAAGACGAAATCGACACCACCGCCGGTGGCCTCTTGCAGCACCTCCTCCGGTGCGTCGGCCGCAAGCGGCGTGGCGCCCAGGCTGCGGATCAGATCGTGCTTGGCCGCGACATCGGTGCCATAGGCGACGATCCCGGCGATCCGCGCCAGTTGCAGCAACGCCGTGCCGACCGCGCCGCCCGCGCCGTGGATCAGAAGCGACTGCCCTGCCCGCGCCTTGGCCACGCGGTGCAGCATCTGCCAGGGCGTCACCGCCGACAGGATCATGCCCAGCGCGTCGACCTCGGACAGGCCGTTCGGCACCGGGGTCAGGCGGTCCTCGGGCAGGCAGAGATACTCGGCATAGGCGCCGATGGTGGTCAGGTCCGCCACCCGGTCCCCGAGGCGAAAGCGGGACGCTTCGGGGCCGATGGCGTCCACCACGCCGACCATGTCGTAACCGGGGGTAAAGGGCGGTTTTTCCGTCACATCGGGATACAGCCCCTTGCGGATCATCACGTCGGTGAAGGCGGCGCTGGTCACCAGCACGCGGATGCGCACCTGGGTCCCCTGCGGCTGGGGCAGGGTCTGAAGCTTGGTCATCTCCAAGTTTTCCGCGCCGCCAAAGCCGGTCAGAACGATCTTTTTCCACGTCATGTCAGTGTTTTCCCTATCCATCAGGTGCGCGCCACGAACATCCGGAACTCCCGGGCGACATCTGCGTCGTGACCCAGCCAGATGTGCCCGCCCTCGGGCCAAGTCTTGAGCACCGCACCCGGGATCCTGTCGGCCAGGCGCCGCGCGGTGTCGGCGGTGCCGAACAGATCGTCCTCGCAGGACAGGATCAGCGTCGGCACCGTGATGTCCTGGTAGGCGGTGGGGAACGGCGTGCCGGCCCAGAAACCATCGGTCCGCAGGCCGTTCGCCTTGCGGCTGATCGGCAGGAGCCCGTCCAGGATCAACTGTGCGCGCCTCTGTTCGTCCTTTGACACCTGTGCCAACAGGGCCGGATCGGTGGCCAGCAGGGTGCGCAGCATCTGCCCCGGCGCCATCCGCGCCAGCGACCAGAAGGCAAGGTCAGACCCCAGCACCAGCCCCACGGCCATGCGCTGAAGCGCGGTGAATTCCACCGGATCCCGGCCGGTCAGGTTGGCGGCCGGCACCAGCAGGACCAGATGCGAGCATCTGTCCGGGTGCCGCAGGGCGAATTCGGCGGCGCTCAGCGCCCCTGCAGATCCGCCCACAACGGGCAGCCGGGCGATCCCCAGCTGATCAAGAAGCGCCACCAGCACGTCGGCCTGGTGCCTGGGCGAGGCATCGTCGGGAAAGGCGCTGCGCAGGTAGCCAAAGCGCGACGGCGCGACGATCCGGAACCCGGTTTCGCGGATCTGGTGGGCGAACAGCAGCCCCTGGTCAAAGCCGCCGCCGGTGCCGTGGATCATCATCAGCGGCGGGCCATCCCCGGCCACGGCGTACTCCAGCGGGCCGAATTCCGTCTCGATCAGGCTGCTGTTGCGGGCGAGGCGCGCATCGGCCGCTGCCATCGTGCTGCGGTAGGCACCCGTCGCATAGGCGCCGCCCAGCAGGGCCAGCCCGCCGAGGCCTTTCAGGACGGTGCGGCGCGCCGTCACCTGGCTTGCCCGTGTCGGAGGGGCGCGGGAATGACCTCGGTCACCGCGCCATCGCGGGTGAACATCGTGTCCCGGTTCCACCAGACGACGACCAGCGCGACCCCGACGAGGATCCAGGTATCCCACGGCTGCGCATCGGGCCAGAACGGGTTGATCAGCTGCCAGTGGAACAGCATCGGCCACAGCAGGCTGCCGCCGGTCCGGTTTAGGATCGGCGTCACCAGCACGGCAAGCACCACGTTGCCCACGAAGAAGGGCAGGAAGTTCCAGCTGGCGAACACCGTCCCAGCAAGGGCAAAGGCAGGCAGGTGCCAGATCCCCCAGACCGCGCCGACCAGCAGCCCGGCCCAGACCGGCGCCACGTGGCGTTGCAGCAGCGGTTGCAGCACGCCGCGCCAGCCAAGCTCTTCCACCGGGCCGAGAAACAGCATCATGAACAGGATGGCGATCATCGGCCCCGCCCCTTCGGGGGGCAGCGGCGCCAGGAGGGGGCCGCCCTTGACCAGCGATCCGGCCATGAAGACCAGCGGCAGGACGACGAGGACAAAGACAACCCAACCCACCGGCGCGCGCCAGATCAGCAGGCGCGTCAGGAAGCGTCTCAGGCCCGCCATGCCGGCATGTGTCAGGACAAGGATCAGCGCCGCGATGGCGGGCGCCCATGTCGCGACAAAGAACAGGGGGTGCGACCCGCTGAGTTCGCCGAACCAGCCCGCCGCAAGACCGGGGGCGAGCACGTAGAGCCCGAGAACCCCCCAGCTGATCAGGAAGGTCATGATGAGAAAGGGGACCATGGCACGTGACGGCATGCGACCTCGCTTCGCTTGAACGGGAGCATGGAGAGACGCGCACCGTGTTCCGTTTCCGATGCGCGTTTCAGCCATACGCGATTCCGCGAGGATCGCCGTGATGTGCATCAAGTGCGACTGCTGCGCGGTGGTGATGTTGCTGCTGGGTGTGGGTGGTCTTGACTAATGCTCACGGCAGTAATAACTGTTTCGATCATAAGGAGACCCCGATGTCGAGATTCGCCGATTTCCCAAACCCGACCCTGGCCGTGGACATCGTGGCGCTGAGCGTCGCGGACACGCGGCTGCACTGCCTGCTGCTGCGGCGCGACGACGCCGCGCTGGTCGGCGGCGACTGGGCCTTTCCGGGCGCGGTGGTTCACCACGGCAAACCGGTCGAAGAGGCCGTCGCCCGCGCCGCGCAGATCAAGGCCGGGCTGGGCGCGCTGCACCTGGAACAGCTGGCCACCTATGGCGATCCCGCGCGCGACCCGCGCGGCCATGTCGTGTCGGTCGCCTGGATGGCCATCGCGCCCCATGCCCTGCTGCTGGACAAGGTCACCGCGAACCCGGACCTCTGCCTGGCCCCCGTCATCGTCGACTGGCCGGGCGAAACCGGCGGACCGGCGCAGGCGCTTGGCGCCGATGGTCAGCCGCTGCGGCTTGCCTTCGATCACGCCGCGATCCTGGGTGACGCGGTCAAGCGCCTGCGCGGCAAGATCGATTACAGCCCGATCGGTTTCGGCTTTGTGCCGCCGCGATTCACCCTGCGCGCGGTGCAGGAGGTCCATGAGGCCATCCTGGGCCGTCCGCTGACCAAGCCCGCCTTCCGGCGCAAGCTGCTGGACCGGCATCCGTTGCACCCGACCGGCACGCTTGAGACGGGCGGCGCCTTTCGTCCCGCCGAACTCTACGAACGCGATCCTGCACAGGAGATGTAACCATGGCCCAGATTTCGCTTTACCCGCTCCGCCGCCACTTTCGGGCCGAGGCATCCAGCGCCGTGCGCCTGTACCGGCGCGGCACCCTGGTGCGCGAGGGGCGCGGCCTGGCCTTCTGGTTCGACCCGAACAGCGTCTCGATTGCCGAGGTGCCGCTGGCCACGCGCGAACTGACCTTCCTCGTCAAATCGCAGACCGCCGACTTTCAGGACCTCGCGGTGCAGGGCACCGTCCTGTGGTCCGTGGCCGACGTGGCCAAGCTGGCGGACCGGGTCGATTTCGCCGTCGATCTCAAGACCGGCCTGCACCTGGGCAAACCCGATGACCGCGTCGCGACCGTGCTGAACGGGCTGGTCCGCGAATTCGCCGACAGCTACGTCAAGCCGCTGGGCGTCCGCGCCGCGCTGGAGGCGGGGCTTGCCCCCTTGCAGGCGCGCATCATGGCCGGGCTGGCGGCCGAGCCGACGCTGGAACAGATGGGTCTTGCGGTCGTGGCGGTCCGGGTCGCAGGTCTCAGCCCCAGTTCCGAACTTGCCCGCGCGCTCCAGGCGCCGACCTTCGAAAGCCTGCAACAAAAG
This sequence comes from Antarctobacter aquimaris, assembly GCF_900184945.1. Taxonomy (GTDB): domain Bacteria; phylum Pseudomonadota; class Alphaproteobacteria; order Rhodobacterales; family Rhodobacteraceae; genus Maliponia; species Maliponia aquimaris. Next base: position 178,717 of record NZ_FXYF01000001.1, read on the forward strand.
GCGGACGAGGCGACCTTTGCCCGCCGGGCGCTGGCCGTCGACAAGGAACGCGCCATCGCCGAGAACGAGCTGGCCAACCGCATCGAACTGGCCAGCCGCCGCGCCGATCTGATCGCCCGCGATGGCGACAACGCCCGGTCCGAGGCCGAAGCCACCGCCGCCGCCCGGCGCATCGAGGCCGAAGGCGATGCCGCGACCAAGAAGATCGCCGCCGAGGCCGAAGCCGCGCGCATCCGCGCGGTCGAGCAGGCCAGCGCCGACATGGAGGCCGCGCGCATGGCAACCATTGCCCAGCTGGACGCGACGCAGCTGTTTGCCCTGGCCGCCCGCGATTTCGCGTCCAAGCTGGAGCGGATCGACTCGCTGACCGTCACCCCGGACATGGTCAGCGGGCTGATGCGTCAGCTTGGCCTGGCACAGGGCGTCAAACAGCTGCCCAAGGGGTGAACGCCATGAGCAGCCTCAAACCCCGCGTGGTCATCGTCACGCGTGAAACCGAACTCGAAGCCCTGCTCGCGCGTCTTGGCACGCGCGGGCAGGCCGAGTTCTACCTGGCCTCGCGCGGTCAGCAAATCGCGCAGATCGAGAGCCGCGCGCAGGCCCAGCGCCGCGCCGTCGATGCGGTCAAGACCGCGGTTCCCGCCGAATGGTCGCTGGCGCAGGTGGCGCGCGGGGATCTGGACCGCTTCCTGTTCTTTCCCAACGACGTCGTCGTGGCGGTCGGGCAGGACGGGCTGGTGGCGAACCTGGCCAAGTACCTCGACGGCCAGCCGGTGATCGGGGTCACACCCGATCCCGAATCCTCCGAAGGTGTGCTGGTCCGCCATGGCGCGGCGACGCTGCCGGGGCTGTTGCCGCGGGTAGCCGCGCGCGACATGGATGGCGAACGACGCACCATGATCGAGGCGCGGGTCAATGCCGGGGGCGCGCTGCTGGGGCTCAATGACCTGTTCATCGGGCATAGGTCGCACCAGAGCGCGCGCTACGACCTGCGCTATGGTGAGGCCGAGGAGTTCCAGTCCTCCAGCGGCGTCGTGGTGGCCACGGGCACCGGGCTATCGGGTTGGGCGCGGTCGATCATGACGGCGACCGGGGCGGACTACGATTTTTCCGCCGTAGACCCGGCCGCCGCCTTCTTTGCGCGCGAACCCTGGCCCAGCCGGACCTCCGGGGATCGCCTGCGCAGCGGGCAGATCGGCCGGGACAAGACCGTGCAGATCCTGTCCCGCATCAACGAGGGCGGCGTGATCTTTGCCGATGGACTGGAGCAGGATTACCTGCCCTTCGACTGGGGCACGCGGGTCGAGATCGGCATTTCCGCGCGGAGCCTGCTACTGGTGGCCTAGCTGCGGGGATGGATTGGCACCCCCGTTGCTGAACCCGGTCTTGATGTACCGGGAAAACCTCAGAAGTCGAGGTTTTCCACCGTCAGCGCGTTCTGCTGGATGAACTCGCGGCGCGGTTCGACCACGTCGCCCATCAGCTTGGTGAACAGGTCGTCCGCCTCGGCCATGTCGTCGATCGTGACCCGCAACAGGGTGCGCGCGTTCGGGTCCAGCGTGGTTTCCCACAGCTGCCCCGGGTTCATCTCGCCCAACCCCTTGTAGCGTTGCAAGGTCAGGCCCTTTTCGCCCTCGTCCAGGATCGCCTTGAGCAGGTCGAGCGGGCCGTGGATCAGCTGCCGGCGGTCCTTGCGTTCCAGCGTGGCAGCGGTGTCGTAGACGTTTTGCAGGCTCTCGGTAAAGGTGCCAGTCTTGCGCGCCTCGCCCGACCGCAGCATCGGCCCGTCCAGCGTGCGCACCTCCTCGACCCCGCGCAGGATGCGCGCCAGGCGGATGCCCTTGTCCTGGGTGATGCGGCCGGTCCAGCCGCGTTCATACTCCAGCGCGATCAGGTCCAGCCGCGCCGCGACGGTGTCGGCGACGCCTTGCAGGTTGGCCTCCACCGCACCGGGCACAAAAGCCCCGGCGATGGCCGCCTGTTCCAGGATGTGGCGCGGGTAATGCGTCGGGAAGGCGTCCAGCACGCGGCGCAGCGACCGCGCCTCTTCGACCACGCGCACCAGGTCCTGCCCGACGATCACCTCGCCATGGCCCAACCGCAGCTGCGCACCCTCGATGCCCTGCTGGATCAGGTAGTCGTCCAGCGCGGTCTGGTCCTTGAGGTAGACCTCGGACTTGCCGCGCGCGACTTTGTACAGGGGCGGCTGCGCGATGTAGAGATAGCCCTTTTCGATCAGCGCCGGCATCTGCCGATAGAAGAACGTCAGCAAGAGCGTGCGGATGTGCGCGCCGTCCACGTCGGCGTCCGTCATGATGATGATCTTGTGATAGCGGATCTTGGAGACGTCGAATTCGTCCCGCCCGATGCCGGTGCCCAGCGCCATCACCAGGTTGCCGATCTCCTGGCTGCCCAGCATCCGGTCAAAGCGCGCGCGCTCGACGTTCAGGATCTTGCCGCGCAGGGGCAGGATCGCCTGGGTGCGCCGATCACGCCCCGTCTGCGCCGACCCACCGGCCGAATCGCCCTCGACCAGGAACAGCTCGGTCAGGGCGGGATCCTTTTCCGAACAGTCCTTCAGCTTGGCCGCGTTGAAGCTGACGTCCATCGCCGTCTTGCGCCGGGTCAGCTCGCGCGCCTTGCGCGCCGCCTCGCGCGCCAGCGCCGCCTCGATGATCTTGCCGACGATGCTCTTGGCCTGCTGCGGGTTCTCCTCGAACCACTCCCAGAGCTTTTCGTTCATCAGCCCCTCGACCGCCGGGCGCACCTCGGAGGACACCAGCTTGTCCTTGGTCTGCGAGCTGAACTTGGGGTCCGGCACCTTGACCGACAGCACCGCAGTCAGGCCTTCGCGCGCGTCGTCGCCGGTAAAGTTGATCTTCTCGCGCTTGGCGATCCCGGATTCCTGCGCGTACTTCTGAATTGTCCGGGTCAGCGCACCGCGGAAACCGGCCAGGTGCGTGCCGCCGTCGCGCTGCGGGATGTTGTTGGTAAAGGGCAGCACGTTCTCGTGGTAGCTGTCGTTCCACCACATCGCCACTTCGACGCCGATGCCGTCCTTTTCGCCTTCCATGTAGATGGGGTCTGGCATGACGGCCTGCTTGTGCCGGTCGAGGTATTTCACGAACTCGCGCACGCCGCCTTCGAAGAACAGCTCGGAGCGCACCGGCTCGGCCGGGCGTTCGTCCTCGAGGATGATGCGCACGCCGGAGTTCAGGAAGGCCAGTTCGCGCAGGCGCTTTTCCAGCGTTTCAAAGTGGTATTCCAGGTTCGAGAAGGTCTTGGTCGAGGCGAGAAAGCGCACCTCGGTGCCGCGCTCGCCGTTGGCCGGGCCGACTTCGCGCAGGTGTTCGACCGTCTCGCCATGTTCGAAGCGGGCGTAATGCTCCTTGCCGTTGCGCCAGATCCGCAGATCCAGCCAGACCGACAGCGCATTGACGACGGACACGCCGACGCCGTGCAGGCCGCCCGAGACCTTGTAGGAGTTCTGGTCGAACTTCCCGCCCGCGTGCAGCTGGGTCATGATGACCTCGGCCGCCGAGACGCCTTCGCCGGCGTGAATGTCGACCGGGATTCCGCGCCCGTTGTCGCGCACCGACACGCTGCTGTCGGCGTGAATCTTCACGTGCACGTAGTCGGCATGCTTGGCCAAAGCCTCGTCGATGCCGTTGTCGACCACCTCGTAGACCATGTGATGCAGGCCCGAGCCGTCGTCGGTGTCACCGATGTACATGCCGGGGCGCTTGCGCACGGCCTCCAAGCCTTTGAGAACCTTGATGGAATCGGCGCCATACTCTTCGGGCACCGCGGGCTGGTCGGTCATTGACTGATCCTTGGTCGTTTCGGCCCGATTTATAGAGACTCGGGGCGGGAATGTCACGCAAGAGACACAATATTTGGGGGTTTGCGCAGCGGCGCACCGCAAGGCCGCGGGTTCAGAACAGCGAACCCAGGAAATCCACCTCTGCACCCTCGGGCCAGGGCCTGTCCGCGCGCGCGCGGACCTTGAGGAATTGGCTGTTCCTGCGCACGACCGCCTGCGTCCGCGCGCCGGTCATGTCGACGTGCAGGTAGGGATTGGCGACCGGCTTGAACCCCGCCCGATCGTACAGCGTGCGCGCGCCGAACAGCACGGCAAAGGGCGCGCTTCCCGTCTCCAGCGCGCGTTGCACCAGCGCCGTGCCGATGCCCCAGCCCCGCGCCTGCGGATCGGTGGCGATGTCGCCCAGCCCCAGGATGTCCGTTAATTCACCATCCAGGCGCACCGCACGGCAGAACAGCGCCACATGGCCGAGGATGCCGCCCTCACGCCAGACCAGGCGCAGCGTGGGCCGCTGCTGGTAGAAACTGCGCCCGCCAAAGTTGGTGGGAAAACACTGACGCAACAGCGCGGCGATCTGCGTCTCGTCCGCCTCGGTCAGCACATGTTCGGGAATCGCCTCAATCATGCCGCACGACGCGGGAATCCCCGCCCTCCTCGGTGACCTCGAAATGCTGCGCCCGCGCGCCCAGTTCGGCGAACAGCTCCGGTCCGGTGCCGGTCATCCAGGCCTGCGCGCCCAGGATGCAGATCTCGTCATAGAGCGCCGCGCGGCGACCCGCATCCAGGTGTGCCGCCACCTCGTCCAGCAGCAGGATCGGCGCCGCGCCGAAGTCCTGTGCCAGCGCCCGCGCGTTCGACAGGATGAGCGAGATCAGCAGCGCCTTCTGCTCCCCGGTCGAACAGTCCGATGCCGGCACGCCCTTGGCCGCGAAGACGCCGTAAAGGTCGGTCCGGTGTGGCCCCACCAGCGCGCGGCCCGCCGCCATGTCGCGAAACCGGCTTTCGGCCAGCGCCGCGCGCAGGTCGGCCTCGCTCTCCGGCAAGGATCCCTCGGACTGCACGAGATCCAGTTCGGCCACCGGAAAGGCCGTCTCCGCCGCCGCCTGCGCCGCCTGCAAGCGCGCGACCGCCTCCTGCCGGTTCGCCGTCAGCAGGGCGCCGGATTTGGCCATCTGCCCCTCCAGCGCGTGATACCAATGGGCGTCGCGGACACTGTCCTTCAGCAGGCGGTTGCGTTCGCGCATGGCCTTTTCATAGTCCAGCGCCGCCTGCGCATGATCGGGAAAGAACGACAGGGTCATCCGATCGAGAAACCGCCGCCGCCCCTCGGCCCCCTCGATCCACAGCCGGTCCATCGCCGGCACCAGCCAGACGCAGCGGGCAATGCGGCCCAGGGCAATCTGGCTGGCGGGCTTGTCGTCGATGGTGACGCTGCGCGCCGCCCCCTCCTCGGAGGCAAAGGCGATCTCGTGCGCGCCCTCCGGGCCGTCCAGATGGCCGGTAATCTTCCAGCCCAGCGCCTCGCGTCGCCGCGCCATCTCGGCCGCCGAGGCCCGCCGCAGCCCCCGCCCCGGCGAAAACAATGACACCGCCTCGATCAGGTTGGTCTTGCCGGCGCCGTTGGGGCCGAAAATGGCCACCGGGCGCGCATCGACGTCCAGCCGCGCCCGAAGGTGCGACCGGAAATGCGAAAGCGCGAGCTGCGTCAGATGCACGACTCAGGCCTTCTTTTCTGCAAAAATACCCCCCGCCGGAGGCACGATTTTTCCTGGAAAAATCGTCACACCCGCATCGGCATCACGACGTAGACGGCGCTCAGGTCATTGCCCTCGCGCATCAGGGTCGGGTCGCCGGACGAGTTGAACAGGAACACCGCGTTCTCGCGGTCGACCTGGCTGGCGATCTCCAGCAGGTACTTTGCGTTGAAACCGATCTCCAGCCGTTCATCGGCATAGGCCACGGCCAGCTCTTCCTCGGCGGCGCCGCTGTCGGGCGCGTTGACCGACAGGATCAGCCGATCATCGTCCATCTGCAGCTTGACCGCGCGCGAGCGTTCCGAGGACACCGTGGCCACCCGGTCCACGGCCTTGGCAAACTCGGAGGCATCCACCTCCATCTGCCGGGTGTTCCCATGCGGGATCACGCGGGTGTAGTCCGGGAAGGTGCCGTCGATCACCTTGGAGGTCAGCGTGATGTCGGGCGTGGCAAAACGGACCTTGGTCTCGGACACCGACACGGCGATGTCCATGTCGTCCTGGTCCAAGAGCTTGCGCATCTCGCCCACGGTCTTGCGCGGGACGATCACGCCGGGCATTGTCTCGGCCCCGGGCGGCAGTGGCGCGTCGATCCGGGCCAGGCGGTGTCCGTCGGTGGCGACGCAGCGCAGCACCTTGCCGTCCTCGGCATCGGCGGTGTGCATGTAGACGCCGTTCAGGTAATAGCGGGTTTCCTCGGTCGAGATGGCGAACTTCGATTTGTCGAAGAGGCGGCGCAGGACTTCGGCCTTGGCGGTGAAATTGCACTCGTACTCGGACGAGGCCATGACCGGGAAATCTTCCTTGGGCAGCGTGGCGAGCGAGAAGTGCGACCGCCCGGCCGAGACCGACACGCGTCCGCTGCCGGGATCGGCGGCCAGTTCCACCAGCGCGCCATCGGGCAGCTTGCGGACGATCTCGTGCAGGGTCACGGCCGAGACGGTGGTGCCGCCGGCCTTTTCGACCTGGGCCACCGCGCGGTCCAGCACCTCGATGTCGAGGTCGGTCGCGCGAAAGGTCACGGTCTCGCCCTCGGCCTCGATCAGCACGTTGGCCAGGATCGGAATGGTGTTGCGCCGCTCCACCACCGATTGCGCCTGTGCGACCGCGCGCAACAGCGCGGCCCTCTCCATGCTGAATTTCATCGCCCTACCCTCTCCGCACTGCCGGGACGCGCAGACTAGCCCGCGCTGGTCTGTACTCCAAGCCGGTTTTTACCGATTTGTTCCGTGCTTTTTCCTAGGCGTCAAGGCGTTGCGGCGCGCCGTTCCCGACGCGCCGCATTTTTTCCACAGGCGCTCAGGCCTCCAGGGCGCGGCGCAGCATCTCGACATCCTCGTCGATCTGCCCATCCTGCTGGCGCAGTTCCTCGATGCGCTTGACGCCGTGCATCACGGTGGTGTGGTCGCGCCCGCCAAAACGGCGGCCGATCTCGGGCAGCGACCGCGAGGTCAGCTGCTTGCACAGGTACATCGCCACCTGTCGCGGCCGGGCAAAGTTGCGCACCCGCTTGGGCCCGATCATGTCCGACAGGCGGATGTTGTAGTGCTCGGCCACCTTGCGCTGGATCTCGTCGATCGAGATCTTGCGCTCGGACGCGCGCAGCACGTCGGCCAGGCTGTCCTGCACCAGGTCCATGTTGATCGGCTTGCCCACCAGCGAGGCAAAGGCGAACAGCCGGGTCAGCGCCCCTTCGAGCACGCGGACGTTGGTGCTGATCCGGTGGGCGAGGAATTCCAGCACGCCGTCCTCGATCACCAGATCCTTGTACTGCGCGCGGTAGCTCTCGACCTTGGTCTGAAGGATGCCCAGGCGCAGCTCGTAGTCGGTTGGATGCAGGTCCACCACGAGGCCGGATTGCAGCCGCGAACGGATGCGGTTTTCCAGGTCCTTGATCTCGTCCGGGGCACGGTCGGCCGAAATGATGATCTGCTTGTTCTGGTCCACCAGCGCGTTGAAGGTGTGAAAGAACTCTTCCTGCGTGCTGTCCTTGCCGGCGATGAACTGCACGTCGTCGACCATCAGCACGTCGACCGAGCGGAACATCTCCTTGAAATCCATCATCTTGCGTTCGCGCAGCGCCTGCACGAAGCGGTACATGAACTGTTCGGCCGACAGGTACAGCACGGCAAGGTGCGGATTGCGCTGGGTCAGTTCCCAGGCGATCGCGTGCATCAGGTGCGTCTTGCCCAGACCCACGCCGCCGTAGAGGAACAGCGGGTTGAACGACACCGGGCCGCCTTCGGCCACGCGCTTGGCGGCGGCATGGGCCAGTTCGTTCGGTTTGCCGACGACGAAGGTGTCGAAGGTAAAGCGCGCATCCAGCGGCGCGCCCGGCAGGTTGTCCCGCGGCGCGGCAGGCTGGGCCATGGGGCGATGGGTTTCCGGCGGCGGCACCGGTGCGGCGGCGGTCGCCGGGAGGGCATCGGCATCGGTCTCGGGCGCGGAGCTGGCCACACGGACATCCAGGCGGCGCACGTTGGCGGCGGTCTTGGTCAGGTGATTCAGCAGCAGGTCGCCGTAATTCTGCGTCACGTAGTTGCGAAAGAAGTTGGTCGGCGCGTGCAGAATGACCACGCCTCCGTCGCGGGTTCCCGCAAAGCGGAGAGGTTCGATCCAGATCTTGTAGTTATTCTGCCCGACGGCCTTGCAAATCTGGTCTTGCAACGCCCCCCACTGTTCTTTGGTCATCTGCCGTTCTGTCCTCGTTCTCATTCCCCGTGCCGAGATGACTCTCGGCGGCGGCCACAGGTTCAGGCAAAGACAGCAGCATCGTCCCTTGCGCAGCAGCAAGAGCGAGGGAGTGACCCCTACCGGTAAGTCGCCCAGCGCCCCGGTGTCCCGTCCGGCGCGCCGTTCTGGCGACCTGCATAATGTCTCAATGGACAGGGCCGGGGTTGATCCCCGAAGAACTCGTAATCCGCGCTTGCGCGCATGTACAAGTGATTGTCGGCGTCGTCATGAACGACACCAGCCAACCGGCAGCCTTGTCCCCCCTGCGATGTGACTCGCTTGGTGAAATTACCAACCTTCTTGAAGAGGCGGCAACCGAAACTACTGCTTGACTCGGAGAGAATCGAAAAAGAATCCCGTGTGTGCTCAAATAGTTATAGGCGCAAAAAAGGCGCCACATAATGTAGCGCCTTTTGGCAATCACACTAGATGTAGAGAGGGGTCAGGCCAGCGATTTGACCCGCGATGCCAGGCGCGAGATCTTCCGCGACGCGGTATTCTTGTGGAAAACGCCCTTGGTAACACCGCGCATCAGCTCGGGCTGGGCGGCTTTCAGGGCGGCGGTTGCGGCGTCCTGGTCGCCCGAGGCGATGGCCTCTTCGACCTTGCGCAGGTAGGTGCGGATGCGCGAGCGGCGTGCCTTGTTGACAGCAAAGCGCTTTTCGCTCTGACGGGCGCGTTTTTTCGACTGCGGCGTATTGGCCATGTGATCCGGTCCTTCTTGTGTCGTCTGCCGACGGTGTTCGTGTTCAATCGACGCGCAACGCCCTGGCATCCCGACTCAGCTGTCCGGACCATCTCTTGCCAAGCGGGCATCACGCGCATGTATGACGGGCGCCTCTACCAGAGGTCCCGTCCCCCGGCAAGGCGTTTCTGCCCGCACCGAGGGTCTGGCGGTTCAGCGGTCGCGGAACTGTGCGGTCCGCTTGTCCATGAAGGCCGCCATGCCTTCCTTCTGGTCCTCGGTCGAGAACAGCGCGTGGAACAGGCGGCGCTCATACAGCAAGCCTTCGGACAGGGTCGTCTCGTAGGCGCGGTTGACCGCCTCCTTGACCGCCATGGCCGAGATCATCGACTTTTCCGCGACCTTTTCGGCGGCGTTGCGCGCCTCTTCCATCAGCTGCTTGGCCGGCACGACACGACTCACCAGACCGGCGCGTTCCGCCTCTTCGGCGTCCATGAAGCGGCCGGTCAGGTTCATGTCCATCGCCTTGGACTTGCCGATGAAGCGGGTCAGGCGCTGCGTGCCGCCCAGGCCGGGCATGACGCCCAGGTTGATCTCGGGCTGGCCGAACTTGGCGGTGTCGGCGGCGATGATGAAATCGCACATCATCGCCAGTTCGCAGCCGCCGCCCAGCGCATAGCCGGACACCGCCGCGATGATCGGCTTGCGGGTCGCGGTGATGGCGTTGCCCTCGCGGCCGAAGAAGTCCGACAGGAACATCTCGACATAGCTCTTTTCCGACATCTCCTTGATGTCGGCACCGGCGGCAAAGGCCTTGGGCGAGCCGGTGATGATGATGCAGCGGACCTTGTCGTTCCTGTCCGCATCGGCCAGCGCGTCCGCGAGTTCCCCCAGCAGGTGGGAATTCAGCGCGTTCAGGGCGTCGGGGCGGTTCAGTTTGATCGTGGCGACGTGGTCTTCTATTTCGACGATGATCGTCTCATAGGCCATGGGCTTTGGGCTCCGTCCGGTTCCGTCAGGGGCCAAGCCTTAGCATTTCATGCCGGTGGTTCAAGCTATCTTTGACAGCTGGCGCAATAGAACGAGGATCGCCCCCCCTGGACGATGCGGCGGACCGTGTCGGTACACCCTTCGGTCCGGCAGGAGTCGCCTTCGCGCCCGTAGACGTCAAAGCTGTGCTGGAAGTAACCCAGTTCGCCGTCCGCCTGCCGGAAATCCCGCAGGCTGGAGCCGCCGGCGGCGATCGCCTCCCCCAGGACGACGCGGACGATCGGCACCAGCGACGCCAGCCGGTGATCCGAGATACGTCTCGCGCGGCGCGCGGGATGGATGCGCGCGCGGTAGAGCGTTTCACACACATAGATATTGCCCAGACCGGCGACGATCTTCTGATCCAGCAAGGCCGCCTTGATCGGCGTGTTGCGCCCGCGCAGGGCGGCGACCAGGTAGGCCTCGTGAAACGTGTTTCCCAGCGGCTCGGGCCCCAGCGCGGCCAGCAGCGGATGCTGTTCGGCCGTCGCGGTGGGCATCAGGTCCATCGCGCCAAAGCGGCGCGGATCGTTGAAGGTGATGCGCGCGCCGCCCGCCATGTCCAGCACGACATGGTCGTGTTTTTCCGGCGCGGGGTGCTCATGCACGAATCGACCCAGCTGGTCGCCGGACACCAGCATCCGCCCGGACATGCCAAGATGGATCAGCAGCGATTCCCCCGTCGACAGGTCCGCGAGGATGTATTTCGACCGCCGCCGCAGCCGTTCGACCCGCGCGCCGGTCAGCCTTTCGGCCATGCGGTCGGGGAAAGGCCAGCGCAGATCGGGGCGATTGACCTGCGCTGTTGCGATCACCTGGCCCTCCATCACGGGGGCCAGCCCGCGACGGACTGTCTCGACTTCGGGCAATTCGGGCATCACGCGGGGTCCTTCACATTGTAACGCCCGGGGGGCGCTCTATAAGAAAGCGAGACAGGACAGGACGGCAAGACCCATGAGCGAAGACACCGGGAAAACAACGCATTTCGGTTTCACCGATGTCCCCGAGAACGAAAAGGCCGGACGGGTGCAGGGCGTGTTCCGCTCCGTGGCCTCCAAGTACGACATCATGAACGATGTCATGTCCTTTGGCATCCACCGTCTGTGGAAGGATGCGATGATGGACTGGCTGGCTCCGCGGCCCGGCCAGCGCCTGCTGGACGTGGCGGGCGGCACCGGCGACATTTCCTTTCGCTTCCTCAAACGGGCGGGCAGCGGGCACGCCACGGTGCTGGACCTGACCGAACCCATGCTGGTCGAAGGCCGCAAGCGCGCCGAGGCCGAGGCATTGGGTTCCTCGCTCGACTGGGTGGTGGGCGACGCGATGGCGCTGCCCTTTGCCGACAACAGCTTTGACGTCTACACCATTTCCTTTGGCATCCGGAACGTGACTCGCCCGCAGCAGGCGCTGAACGAGGCCTACCGCGTGCTGCGCCCCGGCGGGCGGCTGATGGTGCTGGAGTTCTCCCAGATCCCCAACGACCTGATGCAGTGGGCCTACGACCTCTATTCCTTCAACATCATCCCGCGCATGGGGCAGGTGATCGCGCAGGACCGCGACAGCTATCAGTACCTTGTCGAATCGATCCGCAAGTTTCCCGACCAGGAGACCTTCCTCGGCATGGTGCAGACCGCCGGTTTCGGCAACGCCAAGTACCGCAACCTCAGCATGGGCGTCGCCTGCCTGCACTCCGGCTGGAAGCTCTGAGGTGCGGGGTCCGCACAATATCTGGCGCCTGATCCGCACCGGCGCCACCCTGGAGCGCACCGGCGCCATGCGCGCCGTCCTGGATGCGCTGGAGGCGCCCGCCCCCCTGCGCGTGGCGGCGCGGGTGTTGGGCTGGCCGTTCCGCTGGCTGGGGGACGAAGGCGACCCCGCCATGCCCCCCGTGGTCCGTGCGCTGACCGCGCTGGGCCCGGCCTACATCAAGTTCGGCCAGATCCTGTCCACCCGCCCCGACGTGGTGGGCGACGCCATGGCGACCGAACTGCGCGTCCTGCAGGACAAGCTGCCGCCGTTTTCCGTCTCCGGAGCCAAGCGCCAGATCGAGGACGAGCTGGGCCTGTCGATCGACGCCGTCTTTGACGATTTCAGCGAGCCTGTCGCCGCCGCCTCGATCGCGCAGGTGCACAAGGCGCGGCTGAAGGACACCGGCGAAACGGTGGCCGTCAAGGTGCTGCGCCCGGGGATCGAACGCGCCTTTCGCAAGGACATCGACGCCTTCTACTTTGCCGCCTCGGTGATCGAGCTGCTGTCGCCCTCGTCGCGCCGGCTGCGCCCGCAGGAGGTGATCGCGCATTTCGAAGGCGTGGTGATGGGTGAACTGGACCTGCGGCTGGAAATGGCGGCGGCCAGCGAGTTCGCCGCCAACACGGCCGGGGACACCGGCTTTGCCCTGCCGCAGGTGAAATGGCCCTACTCCGGGCGCCGCGTCATGACGATGACCTGGGCCGAAGGCGTGCCGCTGGGCGACAACGCAGCACTGGACGCGGCGGGCCACAACCGCGTGGCGCTGTCCGAGCGCGTGCTGCAACTGTTCCTGAACCACGCCCTGCGCGACGGTTTCTTCCACGCCGACATGCACCAGGGCAACCTCAAGGTCGCGCCAAACGGCGACATCATCGCCTATGACTTCGGCATCATGGGGCACATCGACGAATACACGCGTCGCGTTTATGCCGAGATCCTGTTCGGTTTCATCCGGCGCGACTACAAGCGGGTGGCCGAGGTGCATTTCGAAGCCGGCTATGTGCCCGCCGACCGCGACGTCGATGAATTCGCCCGCGCGCTGCGCGCCGTGGGCGAGCCGATCTTCGGCATGGACGCCACGCGGATCTCGATGGGCAAGCTGCTGGCCTACCTCTTCGAGGTGACCGAACGCTTTGGCATGGAAACCCGGACCGAGCTGATCCTGCTGCAACGCACCATGGTGGTGGTCGAGGGTGTCGCGCGCTCGCTCGATCCGCGCATGAACATCTGGAAGGTGGCTGAGCCCGTGGTCGAGGCCTACATCAAGGACTCGATCGGCCCTCGGGCGGCGGCCTCGGACCTGTGGAAAACCCTTCAGGTATTGGCGCGGTTCGGACCCAGGCTGCCCGGTCTCGTCGAAGCCGCGCTGATCCGCCAAGGTCAACCGTTGGTTCAGCACCCGCCCTCGAAGTGGCCCGCCCGACTGCTGTGGAGCGGGCTTGGTGCGGTGGCAGGCGCCTGCGCGCTCGTGGGATGGCAGGTGCTCGCGCAACTATGAGCGCAATAAAAAACGGCGACCCCGGGGCCGCCGTTTCTTACAGAAATCTGTCTTCGAGTCAGTCGGTGCCCGAAGCCGCGGCGATTGCCACGACACCGACGACCGTACCGATGATCACCAGCGGAAGAACTTGTTCAGCCGTCTGGGTGGCGATGAAGGGGTCTGCGGTGGTCTGCTGAGCGGCCACCGGGGCGGCTGCGGTAGCAGTGATCGCTGCGGCCGCAGCAATGATCATAAGCTTTTTCATGGTTGTCTCCAAAACTGTACAGGATTGGACGCGTCGCGCCCGACCATTTGCAACCTACACAGAATTCGTTTCCCGTTCAAATGGCAAATCACGGCCTGCATCCAAATCATCGCTGCAAGCGCATCGATGCGCGTCAAATCAGCAACACCGCGGGTAAAACGCATCACGTCCCGGTGCCTCCTCGCCGGCACCGCCTGCGAAATATGGCTTTTCTTTGTCTATTTTCAATTGGTTATAACTAAATTGCAGGTCCTTTCCGGGGCGAGCCCGGATTGAGGACATGTCGGCAACGATTCGCCAAGGGCTCGTTTTCCAAGCTATCGAAGCTGACCGGGCAAGATCGCCCGCCCCCGTCGGCAACCGCGGACCAAGGTCGCTCCGTCCGATTCCGTTTCTCCGGATGGCGCGGGGCATCCAGGAAATAGGCGCGCGGCGCCCGGATACCGTTGACCACGTCAGCCTCGCCACACCGGCCTGCCGCCGGGCAAGCCTGGTCTGTCGGAGTTGATCTGCTTGATGTGGCCTGACCGGCGGGTGTCGATCAACGCGACTTCGCCGAGTTTTGCACCGAGCGCCTGCAGGTTGTCGCCCATCATTGCGCCGTTCCACGAGCTTTTGGCCGCCAACCGGGCCAAGGTGCCCGCGAAACCGAAATGATCCTACGGCTTCCGTGTTTGTGTACATGCTGTCAACAGCTCCGGAACAGGCCGAAGGGTGCGGGACACGTCAGACATGAAATTGTTTCGTATCGCCTCTGCAAAATCGCCAACGTCCGACATGCAGGCTTTCCCTTTGCCCTCGTCCTCGTCGTCTTGAGCAAAGTCGAACGGATCGGTCGTGCGTTGCCGGTCGGGCAAGGGGCGGCTCGAGCCCGAGACATGTCCGCGCCTCGGCCGTCACATGTCACCTCCGCGACCTTGTTGAAGACTCCTTCGCCAGCGGTGACTGACCGATATCGCCTGCCTGTCCTGGGCTTGGCGGGTCAAGACGCGTGCAGACCGACGTCTTCGGCGGCGCATCTTGTCTGGAGAGAACACGCAGAATGTTGTTCCGGGTGTCGAACAGCGCCGGCGTCGGAGCCGCTGCATGACGCGCGACATCCTGCTGGAGGTCTACAACAGGATTCGAAGGACCAATCGGCCGGTTGGCTGACGTCCCGACACCGGCGGTTCAGCTGTGTGAAACGCCATTCTCCAGGCGGTAGCAACACAACGTCGATACCGGCGCCCCGCGCCGCGGCTTCGTGGAACAGGCCCCCGAGCGCCATGCCCAGGGGCGCCGACTTGATCGCCGAACGCGATAGCCAGAGGGCCGAGAGTCGCGATCCCGCTCCCTGGCACGGTGCGGCACGCACCCCCCAGGCAGGTGCCATTGTCAGAATTGGGGAGCACGCAGACCGTCAATCAACTCCGGGTCCGCCGTGGCGCCTCCGGCCAGACGAAGGACCACGCCGCTGCCGTCCTTGCGGACTTCCTCGATCCGGCTGTAGGTCTGCGCCTGCCGCGTGTCGATCAGCGCCTCGTTCTTGTAGCTCTGGACTTCGAACCGGTACGACCCGGTCGGCATCAACTCTCCGGTGTCATCCACCCCGGCCCAAAGCACCTCTTCCTGGCCGGGCGCGAGGTCGAAAGATTGGACGACGACGCCCTGCGCATCGCGCACCAACAGGGTCGCCGCGTCGGCGCCAGTGGCATAGTCCGGCCGAATCGCGACGGGGGATCCGCTGAAATGGGCAGGCGCGCGCACCAGCGCCTCCATTCCGATCCAGCTGCTGAGTTCCTGGAGCATGCTGCCGCTGAGGCTCGCGTTGACTTCGCGCAGCAGGTCGTTGGTCAACACCTGCTGCTCCACCGACGAAAAGGTCGCCAGCTGGGTGGCATAGTCCGTCGAATCGACGGGGTTCAGGGGGTCCTGGTTCTGGACCTGGACGGTCAGCATCTTGAGAAAGGTGTCGAAGTCCGAACTCAGGACCGCCTTGCTGTCCTTGGCTTCCTCGGCCGTGAGCCGCGAGGCGACCGACGCCGTGGGTGTGTTGCCGTAGAGAGGCGGGGGGGAGGCGATATCTGCCATGGTGGCTCCTAGATCCTGATGTCGAGCCCGTCGGTGACGGGCGTTGTTTCTGCCGGTTCGGGTATCGCGCGCTCGGCCGGTTCCCTGGTGAGCGCGCCGGAGCCGCCACGCGGTGTCCTGTCTTCGTTGCCGCCCCCGCTGTCGCCAAAGGTGAATGCCGCGCCGCCGTAGCCGGCGTCCGCCAGATCGCGCGCCAGCTGCTCAATGTTGCGACGCATGAGATCGAGCGTTTCGGGCCGATCCGCCGTGATGTGGACCGCGAGCCCGCTCTCCCCCGGCACCATCTGCATGCGGACCCGGCCCAGTTCTTCTGGCGCAAGCTGCAACTCGATCCCGCCATCGCGCATCCGCGCGACTCCGTCGGCAATCTGGCGCAGCACGGGCTGGGGATCCGGCCGGGCCATCGGCGCCGCGGTGTGGACCGCCGTCCCGGTTGCGTGTGCGCGCAACTCCGGAAGACCCTCGGCCGTCAGCCCCTGGGTGACCTTCGGATCCTCCAGGAGATCGGCCAGCAAAGGCGATGTCACTCGCGACATCGCTGGGCGGTCAAAGGCAGGCGTTACACCCTGAAGTGGGAGGGCCAGAGCTTGTGCATCGGCCGGTTTCGTCCGGGCAGCCTCGGTCAGCGCGGAAGGATCGGGGGCTGTTTCGACTTGGCGTTCGGACGGCGCTGCGCGGTCGCGCCGGGCCGCCTCCATCCTGAGCTGTTGGGGTGATATACCAAGGGACGCAAGAGGCGCAGCCGGGGCCGCCACCGGGGTGACCGTCGCGGCACCATCCCCTGGCGCTCGGACGGCGTATTGATCGGAGTCCCCCTCGACTGGCGGTGCGTCAGATCGAGTCCCGATCACCCGGACATGGCCAAGAACATCCGCCGCACGCGTCGGGGACGTTGGATGGACCACGCTCGGGGCGTGCTCGGGGCCTGGCCTGGCCTTGGGCGGGGGGGCTTCCAGTTCGACCGTCCGATCCAACGGCACAGGCTTCGACAAGCGCACCTCGAAGGGTTCAACTTGCTCACTGGCCTTATGGCCGGTGACGTGCGGCGGCTTGGGCACAACGGGCGTCAGCAAACCAGACGGGGCAGCGACACCCTGCGAAGACAACTCCGGCAGGGGCCGCTGGGGGGTCTCATCAGGTTCTACATGCGCGACCGGAACATCTGTCGGCGGGACGTCGGGGGTAATTCGGTTCGGCAGCATGCGTTCAGAGCGTTCCGTGGGCCCGATGTCGGTCTGGCGGAAAGGAGCCTGCGCAAGAAGACGGAGCCGTTCGCCCGAATCCATCTCGGAAGCCTCGTCAAGTCCAGGTGTCATGCCTGCGTTCCGAGGAGATGCCGGACCCGACAGAGCGGGCGCAACAGGGACGTCCGGCACGCGCTGCGGCGCGATGGAGTCCCCTCGTTTCATGGAGTGTGCAGGAACTTGGGTGCCTTCAGGCAGCCGGGCTTCCGGCGCCCGGTTTGCAAGACCTTCGACGGGACCAATGACCGTCGGAGCGGCAGCACCGGGTGTTCGCGTGCCCGCCCGTACCTGTACAGCACCCGAATGCGTCGGCGGCAGGGTTTCATGCGCGGACAACTCGCGTATCCGGAGACGGAAGATCGGCATTTCCGGACCGGTTGCCTTTGCCGGGCGAGACACGGCCGGCGGACGGGCCACGGGGGGCAATGTCCGGATTTCAGGTGCCTCCGGCGCCCGACCGTCCGCCGGAGACCGAATCGCGCGCTCTCCTGCCATATCCGTCCTGCCCAGGCCAAGCGTATCCGACGCCACTGGCGCCGGGGTCTGGGTCGTCTTCCCGGGCTCCGGGGGCGGCGTGAGTCCGGCCGGCGCTGGACCCGGCTCTCGCGCTTCGCGCCCGAGAGGTGTGGAAACAAGCGGGTCAGGGGCGCCCACGGCGGGCGTGTTCCGGCCCGCTCCGACGCCGGGATCAATGGAGAGCTGCGCCGGTTTGGTGCGTGTGGCGGCACGGTTCAGCGGCAACACGGGTTGCGCAATGCTGACTCCGGCTGGACCCGACGGGTGTGCATCGACAGGCGTGCCCCCGATCCGGTGCGGCGCGGCGCCGCCCGTGCCGGCAAACAGGGGCGCGTCCACCCGGTTTTGCCATTGCTTGCCAGTTGCCTGCCCGGGCAGCGGGTCCGGTCCTGCCCCCAGCACCGGCTCCTTGGCGGTGGTGTCGGACATTGGATGGTTGGTGTCCTGCGCTTTCGAGGACAGTCTGCCCGTGTCAGGCACATCGACCGGCCCCGCGATTTCGGGCGTTTCGGGATCGTCAGCGGACCGCGCCGGGGACATGTCGCCGATCTCATCCGGTCCCTGTTCGGCCTCGGGTGCGTCTACGGCGACACCGTCCGGATCGTCCACGTCGGGCAGGTCCGTGCCTTTGCCGGCTTGCGGTCGCTCGTCGGCCTCGGTCTCGGCGAAGAGGGTTGCGAAGTCGGTGGTCGGCTTCTGACCAGGCTTTGTTTCGGGTGCCGTCATCGCAAGGCCGAAACCCAACAGGTTGCTCAACTGGCTCAGCATGTGTGCTCCGGGAATTCTTCCACGGGGGCACCTTAGATCGCTGCTCGTTACCAGTTCTTTACCGCGATAGGGCCAAATCGGACAGAGCGAGTCGAATTGGAGAGATTGACATGGAGATTTCCACGGTCGGGGCCGGGATGGAGTCCCGCCAGGACACGGCCTTGCGCCAGGCTGCCCAGGAGCTCGAGGCCAGTTTTCTCGCCGAGATGCTGAAGGCCGCGCGTGTCGGCGAAACGCCCACATCCTTTGGCGGCGGCGAAGGCGAAGAGCAGTTCGCCTCTTTCATGCGTCTCGAACAGGCGCGCCGGATGGCCGAGGGCGGCGGCATCGGGCTCGCGGAATCGCTGTATCACGCCCTCAAGGAGAGAATGAATGACTGACAGTGCAATCACCGAACGGCTCAAGATCCTGATCGCGGCGGAACGCGAGGCGCTTCTGAAAGGCGACTTCGACCGTCTTTCCGACCTGATGGATGAAAAGCAGGGAATCGCGGAAGAGCTTGCGAACCGGCCGCTTACCCAGGGTGAACTGCAACCGCTGCGGGACGGTCTGCGTCGCAACCAGGAACTGTTCGACCATGCAATGGCTGGGCTGCGCAACGTGGCAGCCCGCCTTGGCGATCTCAACCGGGTGCGCCGGGCGACGGACACTTACGATGCGAAAGGCCGGCGCCAGACCATCGATACCCCCGCCGCGAACCGGCTCGAACGCAGAGCCTGAGCATTTGTGACAAAAGCGCTGGAACGTCGGGAGGCACATTAGGGCTCCATTAGTATTCACAGGCGAAGTTGGCCTCGCACCCCACAAGGTGGCGCAGGCCGGCAAAGGGTCCGGACTGCATACGTCAGAAAGGCGTCAGAGATGCCGCCCGCGGCAAATGCAACCGGCGCAAAGCGCCTTTTGAATAGCAAGGACACCTTATGTCTAGCATCCTGACGAACAACGGCGCCATGGTGGCGCTGCAAACGCTGAAGTCGATCAACTCCAGCCTCGCCGACACGCAGAAGGAAATCTCCACCGGCAAGCGCGTTTCGAACGCCATGGACAACTCGGCCGTGTGGGCCATTTCCAAGGTGATGGAAGCGGACGTGAAGGGCTTCAAGGGCATCTCCGACAGCCTCAACCTGGGCCAGTCCACCGTCGCCGTCGCCCGCCAGGCCGCCGAGACGACCACCGACCTCTTGACCGACATCAAGGGAAAGATCGTCGCCGCGCAGGAAGAGAACGTCGACCGTGGCAAGATCCAGACCGACATCGACGCCCTGCGCAACCAGATCGCCGCCGTCGTCGGCGCGGCGCAGTTCAACGGCCTGAACCTGCTGTCGAACACCGCAAAGACCGCGGGATCGGGCAGCATCAACGTCCTGGCGTCGCTCGACCGCTCCGCCAGCGGCGTGACCGCTTCGGATATCGGTGTCGCGAAACAGGACCTTGGAACCTCCGCGGGCTCGATCAACGTGGCCTCGGCCTCGGCGGTGGCGGTCGGTACTGACGCGCTGTCGGGTGCGGCCAACACCGCGGCCGTCGCGCTGACAGGTGCGGCCGTGCAGCCCACCACGCTGGCCGTCGTCGGCCAGGCGGCGGGCGCGGGCACCGCGGCGGTTGCCGCCGGCACCGGTTTCTCGATCGAGATCTCGGCGGGCGCAGGTGGGCTTGCCACCTTCAACACCACCGCAACCGCCGGCGCGCAGGAGATCACCTATGTCGCCCGCGACGGCGATACGGAGTCGGACGTGGCCGCGGGCCTGGTCGCGGCCTTCAACAAGTACGTCTCGGACAATTCGTCCATCACCGACGGTCTGGGCATCGCGGCGGCGGTCAGCGGCACCAGCGCAAACCAGATCAACTTCACCGGCGCCAACAACACCGGCGACAACTTCTCGGTCCAGGTGCGCAGCTATGCCACCACCGACACCACCATTGGTGGCCGGCTGGAAGCCCTGGGCAACATCGACGTCACGACCCAGGCCGGGGTGGACAGTGCCCTCACCGAAATCGAGGACCTGATCCAGACCGCCATCGACTCGGCCGCCTCCTTCGGTTCGGTCCAGGGCCGGATCTCGACCCAGCTCGACTTCGTGTCATCGCTGACCGACGCGCTGAAGTCGGGCATCGGTTCGATGGTCGATGCCGACATGGAAGAGGCCTCAGCCCGGCTGCAGGCACTTCAGGTCCAGCAGCAGCTGGGCGTGCAGGCGCTGTCGATCGCCAACCAGGCGCCGCAGTCGCTGCTGTCGCTGTTCCGCTGATCCGGAACATCGGAGGGCCGGTTCACCGGCCCTCCGGTCACCCAATTTTTGAGCAACAAAACCAGAAGGTTCTGAAGTGAACGCCCAGACACTCGCCCACAAGGCCTATTCCCAGAACGCCCGCTCGACGCAGACACCGCGCGGCACCGAATACGAGCTGATCGCCAAGGTCACGCATCGGATCAAGGCTGCGGCCGAGGCAGGACCCGGATCCTACCCGAGGCTTGTCGAAGCCCTTTCCGACAACCAGCGTCTCTGGACCGCGCTTGCGGTGGACGTGGCGGACAAAGACAACGCCCTTCCGGCGGACCTGCGGGCACGTATCTTCTATCTTGCGGAGTTCGTGCAGCAGCACACGTCGAAAGTGCTGACCAAAAAGGCGGGACTGCGGCCACTTCTGGAAATCAACGCTGCCATCCTGCGCGGATTGAGCGGCAGGAGCCCACAGAAATGAGCGGACTTGTTCTCAAGCTCGGCCCGCGAGAGCGCGTGCTGATCAATGGTGCGGTGATCGAAAACGGCGATCGGCGCAGCCGGTTGTCCATCGTCACCCCGAATGCAAACGTCCTTCGTCTGCGCGATGCGATCCATCCCGAGGAGGCGCGCACTCCGGTGCGTCGGCTGTGCTACCACGCGCAATTGATTCTGACCGGAGACGCCAGTTCGGAAGAAGCGCGGACCAAGCTGCTGCCGCGGATCGAGGAGCTGAGCCAGATCCTCGTTGATCCGGACAGTCGCCGCTTGCTGACCCAGGCGACCGACGCGCTTCTGGGCGATCAGTTCTATCAATGTCTCAAGGCACTCAGGGCCTTGATCCCGCGCGAAGACCGGCTGCTGGCAACGAGGTCGCAATGACCTACCAGCCTGTCATCGTCGGCAGCGGCCTGGTCGGGTGGCAGTTCCTGAAATCCACTCAGGACACACAGCGCACGGTCTTTGACAAATCCGCGAGCTTGACCCGCGACACGGAGTATTTCGAAGCCAACATCGGCAAGATCACCAGTGCCGAAGACCTGGTCGCCGACCGGAGATTGCGCCGCGTGGCCCTGGGTGCCTTCGGCCTCCAGGACGACATCGACAACATCTTCTTCATCCGCAAGATCCTGGACGAAGGAACATTGAATCAGGACTCGTTGGCCAACAAGATGTCCGACGACCGATACAAGGCAATGGCCAAGGCCTTTGCCTTCGACTCGCCGCTTGGGCCCGCAACGCAGGGCAGTGGCTTTGCCAAGTCCATCGTGGCGCGCTTTCGTGCGCAGGAGTTCGAGGTCGCCGTCGGGAACCAGGATGAAAGCCTGCGCCTGTCCCTGAACCTGGAGCGGGCACTGCCGGAAATCGCGGCGACAAGCAGCGCCGATGACACCAAGTGGTTCCGCGTCATGGGGACATCGCCGCTGCGGACGGTGCTGGAAACTGCGCTGGGCCTGCCGAAGGGCTTCGGTCAGCTGGACATCGACAAGCAGCTCGAGATGTTTCGAGACAAGATGCAGTCGCGCTTTGGTGTCTCGGAAATCGACGAGATCGCAGAACCCGAAGTGATGGGACGCGTCATCCAGACCTACCTGCTCCAGAATCAGATCAAGGAGAGCAGCGCGATCGGCTCGGGTCAGCTTGCACTGACCCTGCTGCAATCGATTCCCCGCCTGTCGCTCCTTCGCTGAAGGAAGCCGCGGCGTTCAGCTGCGCCGTTGCAGCGCAACCGGCCTGTTGGAGGGCGCAGGCCGTGGCTGCGGGCCCGCCTGTGCCCGCCGGAGAATCAGCTCCAGCCTCTGGAACGCCCTTTCAGGACCTGCGGTCGATTTCTCGGACAGGAAGGCGTCGAGTTCCGACCAGACCTTGATCGCCTGGTCGAGCAGCAGGTCTTCGCCTTCACGATACAAGCCTGCCCGTACCATGGTCTCGGAGCGCGCATAGGCTCCCATCAGGCTGCGGGCGCGCTGGATCAGGCCGTTTTCATGATCGTTCGCCGCTTCGGGCAGGCTGCGCGAGACCGAGCGCAAGAGGTCGATGGCCGGGAATCGCCCGCGTTCCGCGATCTGGCGGTCCAGCACGACATGACCGTCGAGCACGCCCCGCAGGATGTCCGCCACCGGTTCGTCCATGTCCGACCCGGCAACCAGCACGCTGAACACCGCGGTGATGTCTCCGGTTCCTTCGAGACCCGGGCCGGCCCGTTCGGCCAGCCGCATGATCTGGTGCGCCACGGACGGCGGGTGCCCCCGCAGGGCCGGCAGTTCGCCGGAGGCGATGGCGACCTCGCGATGCGCTTCGGCGAAGCGGGTGATCGAATCGGCCAGGTAGAGCACGTGCTGCCCCTGGTCGCGGAAATGCTCGGCGATGGTCATCGCGGCTAGCGGACAGCGCCGACGCTCCAGCGGTGACCGGTCCGACGTCGCGGCGACGACAACGCTGCGCGCCATCCCCTCCGGGCCAAGCACCGAGGTCACGAAATCCAGGACTTCGCGACCCCGCTCCCCCACGAGGGCCAGCACCACGACATCCGCCTGCATGCCCTGCGCCAATTGCGCCAGCAAGCGGGATTTGCCGACGCCTGATCCGGCAAACAGACCGATGCGCTGACCCTTCACGATGGGCAACAGCGTGTCGAATACCGCGAGCCCGGTCGACAGGCGGGCACCGAGGCGGCGGCGGGCCGCGGCGGGCGGCGGGCTGGCGCGGAACGGGCGGCGGCGTTCCCCGGGGCCAAGCGGCGCGCCGTCCAGTGGCCGACCGTAGGCATCGACCACCCGGCCGATCCAGCTGTCGCACGGCGCCAGCGTCGGCGGCCCGAGGACCGCGACCCGATCCCCGCGCGATACCCCCTCGGCCATCTCGTCCGGCAGCATGGCCACCAGGTCGTCGCGGATCCGCAGGACTTCGCCCCCCAACACCGCCCCGGGGTGCATCAGGCGCAGGCGGTCGCCTATGCAGGCGGTTTCGGCCAGCCCGCGCACCCAGATGATCGTGCCGTCCACGGCCTGGACCCGCCCGACGGCGCGCACCGGTTGCATCTGCGCGATCCGCGCCCTGAGTCCCGTAATGTCGTCGTCCATCGTTCGCTCCGTTCATTCTCCGCAAACCATATCTAAAGGAATCAGCGTTAAGCCTTGATTGAAGCAATCGAGGGAGAAGCCCCGATGTTCCAGAAACTGGACGTCTTCAGAACGGCGATGGCCATGGCGCGGCACGCAGGTCAGCAACAGGCCTACAGCGCCGAGAATATCGCACACGCCGATACGCCCGGTTACCGGGCCAAGGAAATGCCGGATTTCGCCAGCGGGCTGCGCGACGGGCTGATGGGCCAGCGCGCGACGCGTGCGGCGCACCTGAACGGCGGCACCAGCCGCAGCGCCGAAGGCGTCGAACGCCGGCAGGTGCTGGATCCCAACGGCAACACCGTGTCGCTGGAGCAGGAAATGGTGAAATCGGTCCGCGCGAAAAGCCAGCATGACCGCGCGCTCGCCATTTATCGCAGCAATCTCAACATTCTGCGCGCCAGCCTTGGCCGCGGGTAACAGGAGGTCCTGATGAGTGCATTTTCAGACGCCCTGAGTGTCACGACCACCGGGCTGGAGGCCCAGGCCGCGCGCCTGCGACTGCTGTCCGAGAACATCGCCAACGCCGACACCCCCGGCTACCGCCGCAAGACGGTTTCCTTCGAGATGGACCAGACCGGGCCAGAGGTCACCGGGGTCAAGATGGGCGACGTGCGGCTTGACCGTCGTGAGCTGACGCTGATCCACGACCCGGCGCATCCGCTGGCCGATGCCAAGGGCGATTACCGCGGCTCGAACGTGGACCTGATCATAGAGATCGCCGACGCCCGCGAGGCGCAGCGGTCCTACGAGGCCAACCTCAAGGTGTTCCAGCAAACCCGCGAGATGTCCTCCGGCCTGCTGGACCTGCTGCGCCGGTAACCCCCCTGTTTATCTAGTTGAAAGGAACACGCGATGGATGTCCGTTCGCTTTTTGCCGCACAGAAATACGCGGCGACCCGCCCTGCCCTGCAACCCGATCCGGTTGCCGCCGTCCCGCTGGAAAAGGAGGCCGCGCGCGTCGTCCAGGATTTCTCCAGCCAGCTCTACAAGGCCGAGGAAACCGCCAAGGTCGCGATGACCAGCGACGCCGATCCACATGCCCTGGTCGAGGCGCTGGCGCAGTCCGAACTCGCGGTGGAAACCGTGGTCGCCGTGCGCAACAAGGTGGTCGAAGCCTACCAGGAAATCCTGCGGATGCCGGTCTGATCCCATGCTCACCGAAGTCGTCTTTTACGACACCCTGCGCATGGGGCTGTGGATCGCCGTGGTCACCTCGGTCCCGATCCTGGCCGCCGCCCTCGTGATGGGCGTCGGGGTGGGCCTGTTCCAGGCGCTCACCTCGATCCAGGAAATGACCCTGACCTTCGTGCCCAAGCTGCTGGCCATCGTGGCCGTGTTCTGGATGTCGATGGGCTTCATGACGCAGACGCTCGTGGACTTCTTCCAGTCGCAGATCATTCCCGTCATCACCGGAGGTTGACATGGAAACCGCAGGCTATACCGCCCTCTCCCGCCAATCGAGCCTGATGCGCGAAATGCAGGTGATCGCCAACAACATCGCCAATGCCAGCACCACCGGCTATCGGCAGGAGGGCGTGCTGTTTTCGGAATACGTCTCCCGGGGGGATGGCATGGCGTCAGTGGCCATGGCGACCGGCCGGATCGGGACCACCTCCTTTGCGCAGGGCACGTTGGAGCAGACCGGCGGTCTTTACGACCTGGCCATCGAAGGCGAAGGCTTTTTCCTGATCGAGTCCCCGGACGGCCAGCGCCTGACCCGCGCCGGGGCCTTCTCGCCCAGCGCCGAGGGCACGCTGGTCACGCCGGACGGCTACCCGGTGCTGGACGAAAGCGGCGCACCGATCTTCGTGCCGCCACAGGCGCTGGACCTGGCCGTGGCCCGGGACGGCACCATCAGCAGCGACGGACTCGCCATCGGCAGAATCGGCGTCGTACGGCCTTTCGATCCACTGCAACTCGTGCGCGAAGGCGGGCAGATGTTCCGCAGCGACAACGGCTTTGAACCGGTCGAGGAACCCCGCATCATGCAGGGTTTCGTCGAAGGCTCGAACGTCGATCCGATCCTGCAGGTTGCCCGCATGGTCGAGGTCCAGAGGGCTTACGAACTGGGCCAGAGCTTCATGGAGCGCGAGGATGACCGTATCCGCGCCGCTCTGAAAACATTCGTCAAATAGGAGCGTATCATGCGTGCCCTGAAGATCGCTGCCACCGGGATGAGCGCCCAGCAAATGCGGGTCGAGGTCATCTCGAACAACCTCTCGAACATGAGCACCACGGGCTACAACGCCCGCCGCGCGGAGTTTGCCGACTTGCACTACCAGCAGATGGCGCGCGCCGGCACGGTCAGCGCGGCCGATGGCACCGTCCTGCCGACGGGCATCCAGCTGGGCCTGGGCGTCCGGCCGGCCGCCGTGTCGATGCAACTGCAACAGGGCGCGCTGTCGGCAACCGGCGGCGATCTTGACCTGGCGATCGAGGGCAACGGGTATCTCGAGGTCACGCTGCCCTCCGGTCAGTTGGGCTACACCCGCGACGGTGGACTGAAACGCACTGGCGACGGGCTGATCGTCACCTCCGAGGGTTTCCCCGTCTCGCCCGAAATCGTCATCCCCGAGGATGCGCGCAGCATCTCGATCAATGCCGATGGCGAGGTCTACGCCTATTTCGCCGACCAGCCCGAGGCGCAGCTTTTAGGCCAGTTCACGATGGCCGGGTTCTCGAATCCCAAGGGGCTTGAGGCGATCGGCTCGAACCTCTTCGTCGAAACCGAGGCCTCCGGCCCGGCGATCCAGTCGACCCCTGGGCAGGACGGGCTTGGCACGGTCAGGCAAGGGTATCTCGAGGACAGTTCGGTCGATGCGGTCCGGGAAATCACCGACCTGATCGAGGCGCAGCGCGGCTATGAGCTGAACTCCAAGGTGATCTCGGCGGCGGACCAGATGATGGGCGCCACGGTACAGGTGCGCTGATGCGCTGGATCCTGGCCCTGGCCCTGCTGCCGACGGCAGCCCTGTCCGAAAGCGTCGTGGCGACGCGGACGATCCGACCGCAGGAAATCATCTCCGCCGATGCGGTCCGGCTCGACCCCACCCAGGTCAACGGCGCTTATGCCACGCTCGACGCCGTGGTCGGACAGGAGGCTCGGGTCGCGATCTATCCCGGCCGCGTGGTCCTGCGCGGATCGGTCGGCGAGCCGGCCCTGGTGGACCGCAACCAGGCGGTCGAGCTGATCTACGAGGTCGGCGGCCTGACGATCCGGGCCGAAGGCCGCGCGCTGGCTCGCGGCGCGGTGGGCGAGCGGATCCGCGTGATGAACTCGGATTCGCGCACCGTGCTGTTCGGCACGGTCGCCTCGAACGGCAGCATCATGGTGAGCAGATGAGGACAGGAATGCTGAGAAAATTCTGTGTGACCGGTTTGCTTTTGGTCTCCGTCGCCTGTGGGCGGGTCGATCACCTGGGCAAGACGCCGGACTTCACGCCGGACACGAGCAGCCCGGAACGCGTGGCGATGATCGCCTCCGGCCTGCCCCAGGACACCACGCCGCGCCGCAGCTCCGATCGCGCCTCGCTGTGGAGCGGGGGGCAGACTTCGCTTCTGGGTGACCGGCGTGCGGTCAAGCGGGGCGACATCATGACGGTCGTCATCGAGATCGACGAAAGCGCGGAGATCAAGAACAAGACCGCGCGGTCGCGGTCCGGGTCCGAAAGCCTTGGCATTCCGGCTCTTTTCGGGATCCCGCAGCGGATCAACCAGGGGATCACTGATGGCGCCAGCCTGGATGACGCGGTGTCGATCAAGTCCTCGAGCGACTCCAGCGGCGATGGATCGGTACGGCGGAGCGAGAGCCTGACCCTGCGCATCGCGGCCACCGTGACCGATGTTCTGCCGAACGGCGTCCTGTCGATCGAAGGCAGCCAGGAGGTTCGGGTCAACTTCGAACTGCGCGAGCTGCTGATCACGGGCTACGTGAGGCCGCAGGATATCTCGCGCCAGAACGAGATCACCTACGACAAGATCGCGTCGGCCCGGATCTCCTATGGCGGCCGTGGGCAGATCACCGACGTCCAGCAACCCAGGATCGGCCAGCAAGCGCTGGACATGGTCCTGCCGTTCTGAGGACAGGGTATGTTACGCAAACTGCTTCCAATTCTGCTCGCGCTTGTCGGCACCGGAGCCGGTGTCGGCGCCGGGCTTTTCCTGATGCCCAAGGGCGAGGAAAGCCATGTCGCGTCCGAGACGCATGACGATCCGCACGCCGAGACCGACAAGGCCGACCCGCATGCCGCCGCTGAACCGGCGAAATCGGACGACCACGATGGCGACACCAACGAATACGTCAAGCTGAACAACCAGTTCGTGATTCCGATCATGGGGTCGAAACGCGTCGAAGCCCTGGTCGTGGCCTCTCTCAGCGTCGAGGTCACGGTCGGCAAGTCGCAAACCGTCTACCAGCGCGAACCGAAACTCCGCGACGTGTTTCTCCAGGTCATGTTCGATCACGCCAATATCGGCGGTTTCGAGGGGTCCTTTACCGCCGGGGAGCGAATGGACATCCTGCGCAGCGCGTTGCTGGATGCGGCGAGGTCGGTGTTGGGCGCGGACGTGAAGGACGTGCTGATCACCGAGATCGCCCGGCAGGACGCCGCCTGATTTCACCACGATCTCCCGGACCCCGCGCGCCAAGCCCCCCTTGCCATCCCGCTTTTGCGGGATGGCCTTTGCGTTTGCCTGGCCGTTGGCCACCCGGTTGACGGGTTACAACAGTCCCTGATCCCGCCCGGTCCGCAGAACCCCGATCGCTTCGATGGCATCCGCCTCGGCCTTGAGCCTGCGCAGGCGCTTCTGCCGGGTTTCGTCCTCGACCAGGCTGCGCGCCGCTTCGGAGCGGGAAAAGGCGGTCCGGGCTCGCGCCAGGCTGTCGGCCTGCTGCGCCCGCGCCATGGCGGTGCGACGCAGGATGTCCGCCCGCTTTGCCACCAGCCAGCCCTGCCACAGCGCATCGGCACCCAGGACCTGGCGGGCCCCGATGGCTCCCGCATCGGCCTGCGCGGCACGTCGCAGATCGTCGATCCCGGCCAGCTCGGCCGCGAGCCGGGCGCTTTCCGCGAGGTTGCGGCGGTGTGCTTCGAGATCCCGCTCGAGCAGAAGGTCCGAGGCCTCGGCAAGGTCGTCGTACCGGGTTTTCACCATCTCTTCCTTTCGGCTTTCTTGCGCATCTTGTCGGCAAACCGGATCGCGGCGGCCACCGGGCGATAGTGATCGGCCGAGATCTCCTGGCCGATCCGTGTCGTGGCATAAAGGGCGCGTGCCGTCGGCGGATCGGAGTGGATCGGCACGCCGGCTTCCTGCGCCTTGGCACGGATCCGGGCGGCGGCCTCGTCCTGCCCCTTGGCCACGCAGACCGGGGCGGACCCGGGCATCCGGCTCCACTGCAGGGCAACGGCGAAATGCGTCGGGTTCACGATGATCACGTCGGCCTTGGGGACATCGGTCATCATCTGGTTGAGCGCCAGTTCCTGGGCGCGCATCCGGCGATGCTGCTTGAGATAGGGGTCGCCCTCGGACTCCTTCATCTCGTCCCGAAGCTCCTTCATGGTCATGCGGTTCTTGCGGATGTGTTCCGCGCGCTGCCAGAAGACGTCGATGCCGCCGATCACCACGGCGATCAGCACCACGATCAGCAGGAAATGCTGCATCAGGTCGAGCATGAGCAGGATGGCTTCGGAGGGGGTGCCCAGGATGGACCCGGTGATCACATCCAACTGCCCGCGCAGGAAGACGGCCAGCAGGATCGAGTAGACACACAGCTTGACGAAGCTTTTCAGGAACTCGAACAGCCCCTTGCGGCCGAACTTGTTCTTGGCGTTCTCGATCGGGTTGATCCGCGAGGCTTTTGGCGCCAGCTTGGACCCGGTAAAGGCGAGGCCCCGGGAGGCGAACAGCGTCACCAGGACGAGCAGACCCGGGGCCAGAAGAAAGGGCATCGCCGGTGTCAGTCCGGCCGCGATGACCGACCCTGCGGCAGCCGACGCCGGTTCGTGAAAAAAGAGCGCCTCGAGGCGGTCCGGTTGTTCGATCAGGGGCAGCAGCGCCTCGCCGAAGTGGGTGAGGCTCAGACCCCCGACCGCAGCCATGGTGAGCAGCAGACCCAGGTAGGTCATGGCGGTCAGCAGGTCGGTGGCGCGCGGGATTTCGCCTTTCTTGCGCGCCTCGTCCAGCTTGCGCTGGGATGGTTCGTGGCTCTTTTCGGCGGCTTCGTCCTGGTCCGACATGGTCTGTTACCGGAACGGGACGGCGAGGAAGGCCTCGAAGGCCTGCAACCAGGCCGACAGCATGATTGGCGCCGACACCAGCAACAGCGCGATCGCGCCGAAGGTGATCACCGGGGCGCCGACAAAGGCGACCATGAGTTGTGGCATCGCCTTGTTGATGACGCCCAGGGTCAGGTTGTA
Organism: Antarctobacter aquimaris; assembly: GCF_900184945.1. GTDB lineage: Bacteria > Pseudomonadota > Alphaproteobacteria > Rhodobacterales > Rhodobacteraceae > Maliponia > Maliponia aquimaris. The sequence continues at coordinate 208,599 of NZ_FXYF01000001.1, forward strand.
GACCACCGACAGGATGACAAAGGGCGCGGCCAGGCTGAAGGCCAGCGCAAAGGACCGGGAGATCTGGTCCCTGCCGGCCTCGGCGATGTCGGCGGGATTGGGGAACTGCAGGGCGGGCATCAGCTCGTAGGACAGAACGAGGAACGCCGCGGCCTTCACGTGGAAACCGGTCGCCATCAGGAGCGCGAGGGCGGCCATCGTCAGGATGTGGCCGATCGCCGGCAAGGGGTCGAGCCCGGACTGGCCCAGCAGCTGCGACAGCGACGTGGACTGCGCCGCGATCGCCCCGGCCGTCTGGATCGCGATGATGAAGAACCGCAGGGCGATTCCGAGGAAAAGGCCGGTCAGGGTTTCGGTGCCCAGCGCCAGGAGAAAGCTGCCCAGTCCGGGCGGCGGAAGCTGGAGATCGGCGGCCACCGCGGGGGTGACGACGACCGTCAACAGGATGGCGAGGACGAGTTGTACGCGCACCGAGATCAACTTTTCCCCGAACCCCGGAAGAGCCGCAAGCGCGGCGCCGATCCGCAGGAACACCACGAGACTGGCCCAGAGGCTGTCGGAGAGCAGGTCGATCACCGGTTGCAGGGCGATCATGCTGCAACCACGCCGACCAGCGCCGGGCGGGCTTCGAGGCCGATTTCCTCGTAGGACATGACCGGTGTCGTCAACCCCTTGGCCACCATGACCGTGCGCAGGAAGCGTCGCCGGCGAGACGATGTGATGATGGCCGGAGACACGCCGCGGTTGCCGGCCTCGCCGATCGTCTTGGCCAGGCCACGGGTCAGCGTCTCGAACTTGTCCGGCGGAAGCGCCACGTCCAGCGCGCCGTGGCTGCCCTCGACCTGATAGGCGAGGAAGGTCTCCTCCCACTCCGGCGCAAGTTGCACCAGCGGGATCGTTCCGTCGTCGCGGCGCAGGCCGGCCACCAACTGGAAACCCAGCCGCTGACGGACGTGTTCGCAGATCGCCTCAGGCTGGTTCTGCTGACCGCGCATCTCGGCGATGGTCTCGAGGATCAGCGGGACGTTGCGGATGGAGACCTGTTCGTCGAGCAGCAGGCGCAGCACCTGGTGCAGCGTGTCGATCTGCACCTTGTCGGGGATGAGCTCGTCAAGCAGTTTGCGGTTCGCCTCGGCGCGCGCGACGTTGCTCAGGGACACCAGTTCGTCCAGCAGGCGGCGCAGCGCCTTGAGCGTCAGCAAGCGGCCAAAGTTGCGGCGGATGATCTCCAGCAGATGGGTGGCAAGCACTTCGGTCGGGGTGACGATGGTGGCGCCGGTGATCGAGGCCTTTTCCTGGTCCTCGGGGCGGATCCAGCGGGCCGGTGCGCCGTAGACCGGTTCGGTCACGTCGCGCCCCTGCGGCAGGCTGCCGCTGATTTCCGGCATCAGGGCCAGCACGAAGTCCGGGTTGAGATCGCCACGCGCCATTTCGACCCCGTGAATCCGGATCACGTAGGTTCCGGTCGGCAGCGCGGGTGCGTCGGTCAGCCGGATTTCGGGCAGGATCAGGCCGAAATGAGACGCGATGTGGTTGCGCATGTTGGCAATCCGCACGTCCAGCCCGGTCCCCGGGTCCAGGACCATGTTGACGAGATCGGGCGCGAACTCGACATGGATGTCATCGAGATCCAGCACGTCTCCCATGTGCTGGGGTTTCGGGCGTGTTTCCTCGGCCTCATCCGTTTCGTGATCGTCTTTCGGCTCCGGGCGCCTGGCAAGCCACCAGGCCGTTGCTCCCAGGATGCCTGCCCCCAGGATGAACGGCAGGAAGGGCAAACCGGGCACAAGGGCGAACAGGCCCATCAGGATCGCGACCGCCATCAGCGCCGGCGGATACCGTCCCAGCTGTGTGGCAAGCGCGACATCTGTGGCGCCCGTCGCGCCACCGCGCGCCAGCAGCAGACCCGCCGCGATCGAGATGATCACCGCGGGGATCTGCGTGACCAGACCGTCGCCCACCGTGAGAATCGCGTAGGTTTCAAAAGCATCGTACAGCGGCATGTCGTGCACGACCGCGCCCATGATGATGCCCATGACGAGGTTGAGCGCGGTGATCAGCAAGCCGGCAACGGCATCACCCTTGACAAACTTCGACGCCCCGTCGAGTGACCCGAAAAAGGTGGTTTCCTGCTGTTCGATCTCGCGCCGACGCTTGGCTTCGGCGTGGTCGATGGCGCCGGCCGACATGTCGGCGTCGATCGCCAGCTGTTTTCCGGGCATCCCGTCCAGCGCGAACCGGGCAGAGACCTCTGCCATTCGGGCGGAGCCCTTGGTGATCACGGCGAAGTTCACGATCATCAGCACGCCAAAGACGACGAGGCCGAGGAAGATACTTCCATCCATCACGAAACTTGCAAAGCCCTCGATGACTTCGCCGGCTGCGCCCGTTCCGGTATGTCCCTGGCCGATGATCAGCTTGGTCGAACTGACGTTCAGCGACAGCCGCAGCATCAGCGAGGTGAGAAGGATCGTCGGGAAGGCCGAGAAGTCGAGCGGCCGTTCGATGAACAACGTGACGGTGAAGATCAGGATGGCGAGACCGAAAGACACCGCGAGACCGACGTCGAGGACCCAGGACGGCATCGGCAGAATCATCATGACGATGACGGCCATAAGGGCAAAGGCCATCAGGACCGTCGGCTGGAACAGGGCCGATGTCTTCATGATCTTTGCTCAAGGCAGGACGCGAACAGAAGACATTGTGGCGCGGCGTCGCGTGTATCAACCCTGTCGGTCAACCGTTCCGCGACATCCAGCCAGCGCACGCGTCTGATCGATACCGGACCACCCGTCCGGTCACCGGGAAACATTGCCATTTCTTGGCCTCTTCACACGTTCTGCGAGTGTCTTCTGGATAGGTCCCAATGGTTTAGAAAGCGTAACCACCTTCAGTCTTCCGGGATCGCCGTTGCGTCCAACAAGGCGCGCAGCGTTTCCCTCGTTTCCGCGCTCGCTTCGGACAGCAGGTCCACCGCGCCAAGCCCCTCGGTTCTCGGGTCTGGCACGGTGTCTTCCCGAGTCATGAGGTCCGCCGCGGGCGCGAAGGCGCTTTCGGTCTGGGCGATGTCGGCCCAGTCACCTGACAGCCACGCCGCATTCAACGCTTCCTCACGATCGCCAAGACGAGAGTAGAGACCCTTTGAAAACGCGTGATCGCCCATCTGCTTTCTGGCCTCGGCGCGCAGCAGGGACACAGCATCGCCACGTTGTCCGATCAGGATGATCTCCGCCTCTTCGGGACGGCCGAGCGAAAGAAGCGCCTCGGCGCGCGCGATGCGCATGTCGGACGGATTTCCCGGCTCCGCGAAGGACGCCAGAAGATCAAGGGAAACCTCCGGCAGTCCAAGGCCGGTCAGCCGCCGCGCGGATTGCACCACCAGCGTCTCGTTTTCCGGCAGTACGCCCTCCCGGATCGACCGGGTAGAATGCCGCAGGAAGGTGACATCGTCAGCCCGTTCGACCAGTGCCTTCAAGGCCGTCTGTTGCGTTGCCTTCACCAGAACCTCGGGAATGCCCTCAGCAGTCCCCAGGTCCGCAAAGGCGGCATCGAAATCGCCGTTCACCAGTTGCGATCGAACATGCGCTTCCCAGAGCTTCCGGCCGTCGTCGCTGTTGCGAAGTTCCGTGGCAAAAGCCTCGGACAGTTCCACGATTCGTTGCGGGACCCGCGTGTCGCTGGCGTCCGCAAGATCGACGGAAGCAGCGACGGCCAAGGCGGCTTCTGGGCCACCGTTGACCGAAAGGTCGTGCAACCGCCGGCTCGCCTCATCGAGATCCCCGTCTTTCAGGGCCAACTGCGCCTTTCCAAGAGCGATTTCATCGGTTTCCCGCCCTTCCATCCGCTGCAGTCGCCGCAGGACTTCGCGGGCCGCATTCGGATACCCGTAGGCCGACAGTTGTTCGGCAAGGACGGGTCCGAGGAAGGAGCGCAAGTGCTTGGGCAGGGCTTCGAAGCTGCGCAACAGGGCTGGTTCGTTCAAGAGCGAGATGTCCGAGCGTTGTTGCGCGGAAAGCGCCGACCAGAGGGCGGCCGCGCTGTCACACTCCGACTGTCCGGCGAACACGTGATCCGGATCGGCTCCGCCTTCGACCAGGTATGTCAGGGCACGCAGGGTAGTGTCCGGCGCATCGGAGCCGAGCGCCAGTACGGCGCGCGCTTCGGCGCCAAACCCGAAATGGACGAGGGCGCGCGCGTAGTCTTCCACGGCACTTTCATCGATCCGGTCGAATTCGCCGAAGACCGCACCGCGGCGATGCGCCAGGACCTTGCTTGGCGATGCATCGGCATCGACCCACTCAGACAGCGACAACATCTGCCCCGGCAGACAGCTGTCAGAGCCGATGGAAATATGCCCGTCTTGAAGAGTTTGATGATCGAGCGACGAGAGGCCGGCGGCCAACTGGCGTGCCAGGCTGCCGTCCTCCGGTTGATCATCCTCGCGGGGAGGCTCCGTGGTCTCTTGCGGGTCCCGGTCCGGCGCGGATACCGGCACGGGCCGGACCGCGGGATCGAGCAGGCCGACCGTCGCCGCAATGGCGAGATCCGCCGCGATCTGTCCGCCAAGCGCCGCCGCTTGCATCGATCCCGGATCAGGACGCGCCGCGATCGCCCCGGCGGGATCCTCGGCGTCGATCTGGCCAGACAGCAGCGGAAGCGAAGGGTCCCGAACAGGCTCGGGACCAAGACCAGGGAACGCGCCGATGCGGACGTCCGTGAAATCTCCGACCAGTTGCGATGGCGGGGCGATGTCCTGTTTCGCTCCGTCCGGCAACCGTGTCACCTCCGCAGGTTCGAGCGGGCGATCCGATGGGGCGACATCGATCACCAGCATGTTGCGCTGCAGGACAAAGGCCTCGGCATCGCAATGGCAGGCCAACGAGATCTCCAGTCCATGGCCGTCCTTGGCCGGTGCCAGGCCGGCGATCCGCTCCGTCCCGATCCGTTCGAACACGCTCGACGTGTCGAAGACCAGCTTGTCGGAGCCGAACGTCAAGGCGAGCTTTCGCGCGGAATGGTCAGACGCCAGGTTCCACTCCGTGCCGGGCGGAATCGTGAGGACAAGCCTGGTAAACCTCCCGTGCTCGCCGCTGCGCACCGGGACGGACTGCGCCACGAGGCTTGCCGGCCACAGGCAGAGGACTGCAAGAGCGATCCAGCGGGTCATCATGCGGCCTCCTGTTTGACCGACTTCAGCGCCTCCTCGAGGTCTTCGAAGCTGGGGCGGTAATGATCCGGCGTATTCTGCCGCCCGACCTCGATGCAGATGTTGGTTGCATGGTTGTGCAGATTGGCCACCAGAACCTCCCGGATCAGGTGATAGAAGTGCAGGTCCTCCTCGGCGACGGTCTTGACCTTGGCCGAGAAGGGGCCGACCAGGCCATAGGCCAGGAATACGCCAAGGAAGGTACCCACCAGGGCGCCGCCGATCAGCTTGCCCAGGACCTCCGGGGGCTGGTCGATCGAGGCCATGGTCTTGATTACGCCCAGCACGGCGGCAACAATCCCGAGAGCCGGCAGCGCGTCCGCCATGGACTGCAGCGCGTGGCTGGAATGCAGCGCGTGGTGCTGCATCGCCTCCAGCCGCTTGTCTAGCACCTCCTCGACCTGGTGCGGGTCGTCGTAGTTCATCGAGACAGACCGCATGGTGTCGCAGATCAACTCGATCGCGTACCTGTCCGCGAGGATCTTGGGGTACTTGCCGAAGATGTTGGACTCCGACGGCGTCTCCACGTGTTCCTCGATCGCAACGGGGTTCTGCCGTGCCAGGCGGATCAGCTCGAACAACAGGCACAGCAGATCGCGGTAGTCCTGCGGTTTCCACTTGGCGCCCTTGAAGACCTTGCCGATGTCCTTGAGCGATTTCTTGACCGTGGCCCCGTCGTTGCTGATCATGAAGGCGCCCGCCGCCGCACCGCCGATCATCATGAATTCGAACGGCAGCGCCTTGAGAATGATCCCCAGCTTGCCGCCAGCGGCCAGGTAGCCGCCGAACACCATGGCGAAAATCACCACGATACCAATGATTCCAAGCATGTCGCTCTCCGATGCAATAGCGCTGCCAGCCTGCCAGCCAGCCGTTAAGAAAGCCTGTCCGCGGCCTCACATCACCACGAAATCGGCATGCAGCGCGCCGGCGGCCTTGATGCTCTTGAGGATGTCGATCATGTCGCGCGGGCTCACGCCCAGGGCGTTCAGGCCGGCGATGACCTCTGACAGGCTGGTGCCGGTCGGAACCTCGGCGAGGCCGATGCCCGGCTCCTCCTCGATCTGCACGCCGGACCGCGGCACCACGACGGTCTCACCGTCGCTGAAGGGATTCGGCTGAACGGCGAGCGGGGCTTCCTCGATCCGCAAGGTCAGGTTGCCCTGCGAGACGGCGACCCGGGAAATCCGCACGTCCGCACCCATGACGATGGTGCCGGAACGCTGATCGACCACGACACGCGCCTTGCGTTCGGGTTCGACGGCCAGGTTCTCGATCGCGACGATGGCACGGGCCGGAGACCTCGTGCCTGCGCGCTGCAGATCGACACTGATCGTACCCGCGTCCAGCATGGTCGCCGCGTTACGGCCCAACGTCCGGTTGATCACGTCCTCGATCCGCGCAGCCGTCGTGAAATCGGGTTGACGCAGCGCCAGGCGCAGCGTTTCGAGCTGGGTGAAGTCGAAGGGGACTTCGCGTTCGACCCGCGCGCCGGAAGGGATCACCCCCGCCGTCGGCACACCCTGCACGACGCGCGCCGCCTCGGCTTCGGCCTCGACCCCGCCGGCGATGATGGTGCCTTGCGCCACCGCGTAGATCTGACCGTCCGCCGCGTTCAGCGGGGTCATGATCAGCGTTCCGCCCAGCAGGCTCTTGGCATCACCGATCGCCGAAACCGTGATGTCGATCTGGCTGCCGATCCTTGCGAACGGTGGCAGGCTGCCGGTGACCAGCACGGCGGCCACGTTGCGCGGCCGGAACTGTTCGCCGGTCACGTTGACCCCCAGGCGCTCGAGGATGTTGGACATGATCTCTTCGGTGAAGGGAGAGTTGCGCAGCCCGTCGCCGGTGCCGTTCAAACCGACGACGAGGCCATAGCCCACGAGGTCGTTCGAACGCACCCCATCGACTTCGACGAGGTCCTTGATCCGGACGGACTGCGCCTTGGCCGGCAAGGCAAAGGCCAGGCAGAGGAAAACGGCGGTCAGAAGTCTTGTGAACATCAGAGATACTCCGCGAGCGACAGCCGCTGGGACCGCGCGGTGATGGCATAGAGGCTTTCAAGCTGACCCCGGATGTTTTCGTAGCGGGAGGCCGTGTAGTACTGGTCGGTTCCCACCAGATCGAGCCGCGCGATGTTGGTGGCGGTGTACTCGGCCGAGTTGCGCGCCGTGGTCTCCTCGACCCGCGCCTCCAGGGCGCCCAGTCCGGCGCGCAGTTCGACCACGTCCTGCTGTGCGGCCAGCAGATCCTGACCCGCCGTCGTCAGCATTTCGATCTGCAGGCTCTGCGGCAGGCCCAGCGTCCCGTCCGTGGCGAGCGCCGCCATCACCATCGGGCGGAGGACCGCGCGGAACACCGGGTCCGTCGCGCGAATGTCGAGACTGGCGCTTTCGGTCTCGCTCAGCTTGAGCGCCGCGAGACCGGTGTTGGACCCGGTGTAGGTCGTCGTCTCGAAGGTCCCGCCGCTGCCAAAGAAGGTGTCCAGCGCGGCTTCGATCCCGGCCATGGTCGTCTGGCCGCTGAGCGCCGTCCGCACGTCGTTCAGGAGTGACGTGGAATCCTGCACGGCTTGCCGGTCCGTGGCTGTGCCGGAGAACAGAAAGCGCCCGGCGACGGATCGGTTGAGGCCGTTCATCACCTGGCCCAGCGCGTTTTGCGCATCCTCCGACATCGTTTTCAGGAGGGCCGAGTTCGGCGTGAGTTCCGCCGCGATGAGAGACTGCGACAACCTTTCGCTGCGGCCCTGGATCTCGTCCAGCGCGGTCTGCATCGACCCCGACAGAAAGGTCGCCTCGGTCGTGTTCACCCGGTAGGTGTCCAGTTTCGACAGGGCGCGGTCGACCGACAGCAGGCCGGTCAGGTCGCCGTGCAGGTGCTGCGCGGAGTCCTTGACGAAACCCGTGGCCACTTCGACAGCGAGTTGGTCCATTTCCTGGCGCAGACGCACCTGGTTGGCGCGCAGGACCAGCGAGCGCGCCATGTCCCCGATGACTTCCATGTCAGCTCCTCCTTAGATGGACATCAGCCGCTCAAGCAGGTCGTCGATCGTCGACATGACCTTGGCATTGGCGGTGTAGTGCTGTTCGATCTGCATCAGGCGTTGCAGCTCCTGGTCGGTGTCGACGCCTTTCGACAGCTCGAGTTCCTTGAGCGCGCCGTTCTGGATCGACACGAACATCTGCGCGTTTTCCGACCGCACCCGTTCGCCCGACACGGTCGAGGCGAATTCGGCGATGTGGTTCGCAAAATTGCGCGCCACCGGGCCGAGGTTGGTCGAGCCTGGCACGGTTGCCGCGCCCAGGGCGTCGCTGATCGCCTGGAGCAGCCGCGCATCGCCCACTTCGCCCTGGCTCACGGCACCCAGACCGTCGCGCAGGCGCCAGGCGCCACCGCTGCCGGGTGCGACCAGCGCGTTCAGCGCGATCCGTCCGGCGATTCCCGTTTCGTTGGCCGTGGCAAAGGCAGCCCCCCCATCGGTGAACAGGCCCGGATCAGCGGCCCCGAGGGTCGTGTCGGGCCCGCCGGCGCCGAGGCGTTCGATCAGGTCCCGCGCAATGCCGTCCAGTTGCGCCTGCCGTTCGACGGCGGCGCCACCGCGGACCTCGAACTGGGCGGCAAGCGTGCCACCGGCGAACATCGCCTTGTCCACCGGCGAGCCCTTGAGCGTCAGCCCGCTCAGCTGCCCGCCCGCCATGGTCATCCCCGGGCCGATGGAATTCGTCCGCTGGAACCCGACTTCGACCGGTGAGCCGTCGAGCAGGACAGCACCACCGCGGGTGAACACGGCGATGTCGCCCTTGTCGCGCTCCACCACGCGGAGCGGCACGATCTCGGCGATGTCGTCAAGCAGGCGCTGTCGTTCGTCGAGGAAACTCGCCGTATCCGTTCCGGTGGCCCGGGCCGCAACGATGTTACCGTTTACCTCGTCAAGCCGAGCGATGGTGGCGTTCAGCTTGTCGACCTGGGCGCCGATCCCGGTGTCGGCGGACTGACGTGCCTCCTGCACCTCGTCCGACAGGGCATTCAGTGCCCGCGCCAGCCCGTCAGCCGACGTGGCGACAAGTTCGAGCCGCTGATTCGAGGCCGGGTTGGCGGAGGCGGTCAGCAAGGCGTTCTCGAACACGTTGATCCGGTCGGTCAACGAGCCGGGAACACCGGAGTCGCCGACCAGGCGTTCGAGCCGCTTGGCGAAGTCGAGACCGATCGACGCCTGGCCCAGATGCGCGTCCGACACCATGCGGTCGCCGGTCAGAACAGGATCGGAAAACCGGATGGTCCCGGTCATCCGCACCCCGCCGGTGGTGCCGGCGGCCCCGGGCACCAGACCCAGTGTCCGCCGGCCGTAACCTTCGGTGGTGGCGTTGGAGATGTTGGTCGACACCAGCCCCGCGGCACGGGAATTGGCCTTCAGACCACTGAACGCATTGTATAGCGCGCCGGAAAGAGACATCTGACGACCCCCTGGATTAGCTGACGAACGTCAGGTCAGCGCTTGATGTTGGTGGTTTCCTGCAGCATCTCGTCGACGGTCTGGATGACCTTGGCGTTCGACGAATAGGCCCGCTGCGTCTGGATCATGTCGGTCAGTTCGCTGGCGACATCGGTCGTGCTTTCTTCGCGGGCAAAGCTCACCACGTCGCCGGTCGGACCGTCACCTGCATCCCAGAGGAAGAAGCTGCCGCTTTCGGGCGAAGGCATGTAGACCTGCTTGTCCAGGGCGACCATGCCGTTGGGGTTGGGCACGTCGACCAGCGGCACCTGGTAGATGATCGAGGTGATGCCGGTGTCGAAGAAGGCGTAGACAAAGCCGTTCGCGTCGATCTCGACCGAGGTCATGTTGCCCGCCGGCGAGCCGTCCTTGGCGATGTTGAGCGGTGCGAACTTGTCCGAACGCTGGGTCAGCCCGTCGTTGGTCAGCGGCCGGCCGATGTTGATCTCGATTGGGCCGCCGGCGGTGGTGACGATCACGGCCCCTGTGGAGGTGTCATAGGCGCCACCGGTCGAGATAGGCGCGGAGACAGATGAAATCGTGCCGCCGGCGGTGGGCGTGTTGTCGAAGGTCACGGTGTAGTCGCCCACCAGGGCGCCGCCACTGGCGCTGTCGGTGATCTCGACCGTCCATTCGTTCGAAGACCCGCTGGCCGGAACCGTCGGGGTGAAGGTCACCGTCAGCGTTTCGGAGCGGCCGAGGTTGTCGAAATACTCGATCGGCAGGGTCACCGGCACACCGGCGAAGGCATCGCCGACGGTCGTCCGGGTCGCCGGCAGGTTTGCGCCCAGGGTGATCGCGGTGGTGGGTTCGCTGAGATATTGGTTCAGCGCGATCTGCACCGGTTCCAGCCCGTCCGAGGTGTCACGCGCGTTGCTCGGGATGGTGCCGTCGGGATTGGCCTTCCAGCCCAGCAGCATCAGGCCGGAGTCGGTCTTGAGATAGCCGTTGGCATCGACCCGGAACGAACCCGTCGTGGTGAGGAACATCTGCGGATCGCCGGAGCCCGCCTTGACCTGTGTCTCCATCGCGACCGGGAGGAAGCCCTTGCCCCGGACCGCGAGATCCGTCGCGTTGTTGGTGGTGACCAGCGCGCCGCTTTCGTCGATGATGCGCTGGGTGGAGCTGCGCACCCCGCCTGCGGTGTAGCTGCCACCGTTGCCCTGCATCACCATCGCGGTGAAATCGGTCTCGACCCGTTTGTAGCCCTTGGTCGCCGAGTTCGCGATGTTGTCGGAAATGGTACCCAGTCGGGTCGCATTGGCCGAGAGACCCGAAACGCCCGCGTTCAGGGAGGAGGATATCGTCATCGACTAGCCTTTCTGCTGTCTCACTCGAAGTCCGGACAACAGATAAGGCCGCGGGCTTAACGCAGGGCTAACAGGTAAAATCCGTCACAAACTGCGTCATCTCCGGCGGAGAAAGACGACTTCGATCCGGCTGTTGCGCTGGTCCATCAGGTTTGCGTGTTTCGGCTCTCGGTCGGCGTAGGCCGTCACTCGTCGCACACGCTTTTCGTCGAGCCCCTTGCCGATCAGCAGGTCACGGACCACATCGGCCCTGTCCTGCGACAGCATCCAGGCGGGATTGTTCGCAAGGACAATCGGGTAGGCCACTGTGTGGGCTTCGATCGCCACCGGGTTCGTGACCACTTCCGACGCGCGCGCCAGCACCAGCGTGAGGTCCTCGAGCAGCGCCGTCGGTCGTGCCGAGTCGTCGAACAGACGCCCCCGGTCGGTCTCGAAGAACTCGATCACCAGGCCTTCGTCGGTGACCTCCGTCACGATGTGTTGCAGCAGGTCGTCGGCCACCATGCTTTCGCCGCCGCGCCCCATCAGCAGCTCTTCGACCTGCTTGAACGCTTCCTGTTCGGCGTCGCGGGCGTCGTCCTTGGGCTGCAGGGGCATGTCCTGTTCGGTTGTCGGCGCTTGCGGCCGCAGGCTCGTGGCCCCGGTCCCGACCCGGGGAAGCGTGTTTTCGGCAAAGACCGAGTCCCCGCCAAGCGCGCCATCGCCGCCCCCGGACACCCGGGCCATCGCGATCGTCGGACTGAAGTAGTCCGCGATCCCCTTGCGTTGCTTTTCCGTCGTCGCGTTCAGCAGCCACATCAACATGAAAAAGGCCATCATGGCGGTCACGAAGTCAGCATAGGCCACCTTCCAGGCGCCCCCATGGTGCCCACCGCCGGCAATAACCTTTTTACGTTTGATGATGATTGGCGCGACATTGCTGTCACCACTCATCGTTCCCACCTTTCTCTCACCCGAGACCGGTGTAGGCCAAGGCCGCTTACCACGCGATTAACGATTAAAAATGTCCCGTTAAAACGCCGCCTGTGGTTGCCACCCGGCGCGCGCCGGGAACGTGCCGATTTTCCCACAATGGACCGATTGAACTGCTCCGCGAATAGACACCGGACGACGATGCGATTAGCAATGTCGCTGAAACAGTGGTGGCGGAGAGGTGAGACCATGCCGGGTTCCCAGAGGGGAAAATCGGGCTTCGTTCGGCGGCTTGCGCTCGCGGGCACCTGTCTGACGGCGCTTGCGGGTGTCGCGCTGGCCCAGGACAATCCTCGTAACCGACTGTCGTACAACCTGTTCGGGGTGCCGGGGCTGATCGACATGCCGACAGCGCAGGTGCCTCCGGACGCAACGCTGACGGGGACGCTGGCTGCGATCGGCGGGACGACCCGATCGACGCTGTACTTCCAGATCCTGCCACGCCTGTCAGGGACTTTCCGTTACTCCGCGATCGAGAAATTCGGCGGTCCCACGGGCGGCACCCTCTACGACAGGAGCTTTGACCTCCGCTACCAGCTGCTGACCGAGACCGACCTGAGGCCATCAGTCGTGGTCGGCATTCAGGACTTCATCGGGACCGGCATCTACAGCGGCGAATACGTCGTTGCGTCCAAGACGGTCATGCCCGGCTTGACGGTCACGGGGGGTGTCGGTTGGGGCCGCTACGGGTCCTACAATTCCTTTGCGACCATGGGGACCCGGAAAGAGGCCTTTACCGGCCAGGGCGGCCTGCCCGAGATCGAGCGTTTCTTTCGCGGCGACGTGGCGGCGTTCGGCGGCATTTCCTACGCCCCGAACGACAAGATCAACGTCAAGCTCGAGTATTCGTCGGACGGCTACCTGCGCGAGGCAGCCGGCGGGGTCAAGAAATCCAGCCCGTGGAACATCGGTCTGGACTACCGGTTGCGAAACGGCGGGCAGCTGTCGCTTTACCATGTCCTCGGCAACGAGATCGGCGCGCAGCTGACCTTTGTGACCAACCCGAAAACCGCCGGTATCCCCGGCGGTGTCGAGCCGGCCGGTCTTCCGGTTGCGCCCCGGGCGCCCGGTTCGGCCGCCGATCTGGGCTGGACCTCCGACCCGGCGCGCAGCCAGTCGGCCAAGGCGACCCTCGTCGACCTCGCCTCCAAGGAAGGCCTGCTGGTCGAGGCCCTGACGCTCGACGCCAACAAGGCCACCGTCCGGCTGATCAACCCCCGCTTTGGTGCGCCGTCGCAGGCCTTTGGCCGGATCGCCCGGGCGATGACCCGATCCCTGCCCGCCTCGGTCGAGGTGTTCGAGATCATCCCCGTCGTCAACGGCATGCCCATGTCGGCGGTGATCTTCCGCCGGTCCGACCTCGAGCGGCTGGAGCACGAGGCAGCCAACGAGATCCTTGCCCAGACCACTTTCGTGGACGCCTACGGGCGGGCGCCCGCCGTTGACCCTGGGCTCTACCCGAAATTCACCTGGTCGCTTGGGCCTTACCTGCAACTGTCGGTCTTTGACCCGGACAACCCGGTCCGGGCCGATGTCGGCCTGCGGGCGTCGGCAGAGCTGGAAATCACGCCGAGCCTGATCCTCAGCGGATCGGTGGCCAAGCGGCTCGACGGCAACCTGGACAAGGTCAAGCGGCAGGACGAATCCAGCCTGCCCCGTGTCCGGACCGACAACGCGCGCTACGCATCCGAAGGCGATCCTGCCATCGAGTACCTGCAACTGGCGCACTACGGCCGTCCGGCCAAGAACATCTATTCCCGCGTCACCGTGGGCTATCTTGAGAAGATGTACGGCGGCATCTCGGCCGAAGTCCTGTGGAAACCGGTCAGCAGCCGGTTCGCCCTGGGGGCCGAGGTCAACTACATCCAGCGCCGTGACTTCGACCAGCTGTTCGGCTTCCAGTCGATGACCACCGTCGACCCGGTGACCGGCGCCAAGCGTGAAATCCCGAACGTCAACGGCCATGTGTCGGCCTATTACGCCTTCAACAACGGGTTCCACGGGCAACTGGATGTGGGCCGCTACCTGGCCGGGGACTACGGCGCGACCGTGTCGCTGGACCGCGAGTTCGCCAACGGCTGGCGCGTCGGGGCCTATGCCACCTTCACCAACGCCTCCTTCGACGACTTCGGCGAAGGCTCGTTCGACAAGGGCATCCGTTTCACGCTGCCCCTGGCCAGCTTCAACGGCCAGCCTTCGCGTCGCAAGAACGAGATCACGATCCAGTCGCTGTCGCGGGACGGCGGCGCGCGGCTTGACGTCAATGACCGGCTCTACGACCAGGTGCGCGACTACCACGAACCGGACGCAGTCAATTCTTGGGGAAGATTCTGGCGATGACACGGCGCAGCATCACTCGCATCGGCCTGCTTCTGGCAGCAGCGCTGACCTTCTCCGCCTGCGGCAACGCCAACCCGGAAGGCACGGCGTTGCTGAAACAGCTGCCAAACCTCCTGCTGGGCAAGAAGCCGGAACCAAGGCCGGTGACCCCTCAGCAGATCGCCACGGCGCTGTCGTCGTCGACCGCCTCGCTGTTTCTGGTCGAGCTTGAGAGGAACAAGTCGCAAGTCCTGCTACAGGATGTCCAGCGCAACGGCCCGTACCAGACCTATGGCAACGCGGCGCGCAATGTCGTCGTCATGCGGGACGGGATGATCACGTCCACGCGTGGCCTGGGCGGTGACCTGATGTCCTCCGAGGAGGACGGCCTGCACAGCCGCGTCCGCGCCCGCGCCGAAGGCACCGTCAGCTATGACCAGCGGTTCCTGACACCCGAGGATGTGACCATCGTGCGGCGCTACACCTGCCGGGTCACGACCGGCGGGACAACCCCGATTTCCGGCGGCCTGGTCCAGACCACCGGCTATGTGGTGACCGCCGCCTGTACTGCGGCGGACGGCGTTTCTCCTGACTTCACAAATACTTATGCCGTGTCCCAGGACGGCTACGTGCTCAGTGCCAAACAGTGGGCCGGCCCGTTCATCGGCCACCTGATCACTCAGGTCCTGCGCCGCTGAGCCTTAGGTTTTCGGCCGGCGGTGCATCGAGACACGCCTGAACACCGTGGCCCACATCAGCCGCTGGTCGGTGCAGGGGTTGCGCCGCCGGGCGTACAGGAGGTCCAGCCGCGCCTTGCGCGGAATGCAGCGGCGGCAATAGACCTCTTCGGTCTCTTCCGCCGATGACGTCTGCGCCAGCAGGCGTTCCTCGGTCTTGTGATAGGCCATCGACGCCAGGCCGGTGATGCCGGGACGTTCCTTCAGGACCTCGGCGTAGATTTCCGGATACTTCTCGACATAGCGGCGGAGCGGCGCGCGTGGCCCGACAAACCCCATGTCGCCGCGCAGGATGTTCCACAGCTGCGGCAGCTCGTCCAGCCGCTTGCGTCGCAGCCAGGCCCCGGTCGGCGTGATGCGCGCCGATTTCGCCGGCCCGGTCACGCCGGAGTCCGATGCCGCATTGGTCATGGTGCGGAACTTCCACAGCATGAAGGCGCGATCCGGGCTTTTCATGCGCTCCGAGCGGTAGATCACCGGCCACCCGTCGTTCCACCAGACAAGCACGGCAACGTAGACCAGCAGCGGTGACAGCAGGACGGTCATGCCCACCGCGTAGAGAAAATCGAGCAGATGCAGCAGGCGGCGTTGCAGGGTCATGCGAATGCGCCCGCTTCTGCTGCCGCCGCAACCAGCCAGTCGGCATCGGCGCTGCGCTCGGGCAGTCGGACATGGCGCGACAGCCGCGTGGTTTCCAGCCACATCATGGGAAAGGCTGTGTCAGGTGCGGGGCGCCAGCTGATCGTGGCGCCGCCCGCCCGGCCCAGGTCGGCCATCCGCGTCGGCCTTGGTGCCGCGACGTTGAAGATGCCCTGCGCACCAGGGTCACGGATCAACGCTTCGATCACCCGCGCCAGGTCCTGCGGCGCGATATAGCTGCGCGAGGGTCCGTCATGATGCCCGAAATCGTCCAGAACGACACGCCCGCCGCGGTGCAGATTCGCAAACAGGCTGTCGGCCCCGGCCACGTTGCCGATCCGCAGGACGATCTGGCGCGCGCCACCGGCCTCGCGTGTGGCCTCGATCACCTCTTCCATCTCACGTTTCGCAACGCCGTAGGCGCTTTGCGGATCCGCAGGCGTGGTTTCCGGCACCGGGCCCGCCGTGGGCCGATAGACCGCGCCGCTGGAACAATGCACGATCGTTTCGGCCTTCAGCGACGCGCCAAGGTCGACGGCCGCCTTGGCCAGCCGTGCGTTGTCGCTCAGGTTGCGGCCCGCGCCGGGGGTCACCCCCCAGAGCGCGACAATCGCCTTTACACCGTGCAAATCGGGTGGTGGAAAACCCGGCTCCCAGGTCAACGCGCCCGGCAGACCACGGTCGCGCCGCACGACCGGAACCAGTCGCCAACCCTCCGGCCGCCAGAGCCGGCACAGCATCCCGCCCAGCTTGCCACTTGCGCCCAGAACGAGAACCTCGCAAGATTGCAGTGTTCCTGCCACGGTCTGCCCCTCAAGTTTCTTTCCATTGGCCGCCAGACTGTCTATCAGCGGAAACAGGCGCTAGAAAGTTGGAAAGGCCGGTTGGGGGATCGGAGTGGCTATCAAACTGAGATTCATCACCCTGTTGGTTGCGGCGGCGCTTCTTGGCGCCTGCGCCCTGCCGCGTGGCGCGGCCTTGCAGTCCGAAGTCCTCAAGGAACAGGATGCCGCGAACCCGACCTTCCAGGTGGTTCAGGTCACCCGGTCGAACGTGCCCGGCATCGCATCCTGGACGCCGTCCGGTTGGCACGGCGACTATCGCTGGCCGGGAACGTCCAGCGGCGCCTCCTCGTCGATCATACGCACCGGCGACATCATCGACGTCACGATCTGGGACAGCCAGGACAATTCCCTGCTGACCAACCCGGGCCAGCGGTTCACCGAAATCAAGAGCGTCGAGGTGGATTCGCAGGGATCCGTCTTCCTGCCCTACGTCAACCAGGTCGGCATTCGCGGCCTGACGGCGACGGACGCACGCTCCAAGATTCAGCAGCGGCTGGAGCCGATCCTGCCCTCGGCGCAGGTTCAGCTGTCGCTGCGCCAGGGTCGCGACCATGCAATCGACGTGGTCGGCGGCGTGGGCAAGCCCGGTGCCTACCCGATGCCCTCGCGCAACTACAAGATCCTGAACGTGCTGGCCGATGCCGGCGGCATCATGCCCGAGCTGCGCAATCCGCGCGTACGCCTGCTGCGCGGCTCCAACACCTACGAGATCTCGGCCGACGCGCTGCTGTCGGACGGGTCGCGTAACGCGCTGCTGCAACCGCGCGATACCGTGGTGGTCGAGCAGGACGACCGCAGCTTTACCGCGCTGGGCGCGAGCGGCAAGGAAAGCCTGATCTATTTCCCCAAGGATTTCGTCACCGCGCTTGAGGCGATGTCGCTGATGGGCGGCCTGACCGACACCCGCGCCGATCCCAAGGGCGTGCTGGTGCTGCGCGAATACCCGGCCTCGGCAATGCGTGCCGATGGCTATGGGCCGAAGATGCGGCAGGTTGTCTTTACGCTGGACCTGACGTCGGCCGACGGCCTGTTCGCGGCCCGCAATTTCTACATCCAGCCCGGCGACACCGTGCTGGCCACCGAAAGCCCGGTGACGGCGGCGCAGACCATCTTTGGCCTTGTCGGCGCGGTGATCGGGGTGTCGGCACAGGCCAACGCGCTCTCAAACTGACGTGCTTGCCAGCGGCATGATGCCCCCGCGGCGGTGACACGAACCTTTTCAGGATCCGGACCGGCATGAGTCTCTTGCGCTTTCTGGCTGGAAACGCGCGCTGGCTGGCCGCCGGCGCGCTGCTGACGTTCCTGTCCAGTTTCGGACAGACCTTCTTCATCTCGATCTTCGCCGGAGAAATCCGCGAAGGCTTTGGCCTCAGCCATGGCCAATGGGGCGGCATCTACACGCTGGGCACAGCCGCGTCGGCGGTGGTGATGCTCTGGGCCGGCGGTCTGACGGATCGGTTCCGCTCGCGGGCAATCGGCGCGGCGGTGCTGGTCTTGCTGGCCGGGGCCTGCCTGTTCATGGCGTTGAACACATGGGCGGCGCTGCTGCCGCTGGTGATCTTTGCGCTGCGATTCTGCGGCCAGGGCATGGCCAGCCATGTCGCGCTGGTGTCGATGTCGCGCTGGTTCGTCGCGACGCGGGGCAAGGCGCTGACCGTCGCCGGCCTGGGATTTGCGTTGGGCGAAGCCGTGCTGCCGGTGAGTTTCGTGTCGCTGATGCTGGTGGTGGACTGGCGCTGGCTGTGGGTCGCGGCGGCCTGCGTCAGCCTGGCCGCCATTCCCGTCCTGCTGCTGTTGCTGTCACAGGAACGCACCCCGCAAAGCCACGCCGAGACCGATCATTCGGTCGGCATGGAACAGCGCCACTGGGCCCGGCGCGAGGTGCTGCGCCACTGGCTGTTCTGGTTCATGGTGCCCGCGCTGCTGGGGCCGTCGGCCTTCAACACGGCGTTCTTTTTCCAGCAGGTGCATTTCGCCGAGGTGAAGGGCTGGACCCACCTCGAGCTGGCCTCGCTGTTTCCGATCTACACGGCGACAGCGGTCGGCGCGATGGTGGTGTTCGGCGGGCTGCTGGACCGGCTGGGCACCGGGCGGCTGATCCCCTGGTCGCAACTGCCGATGGTGGCCGGGTTTCTCTGCTTTGCGCTGGCCGGAAACCTTGGGGTTGCCCTTCTGGGCCTGCTCTTCGTGGCGCTGACGACGGGGGCGCAGCAAACCTTGCCCAGCGCCTTCTGGGCAGAGTTCTATGGAACCCGCAGCCTGGGCGCGATCAAGGCGATGGCGGCCTCGGTCATGGTGCTGGGGTCGGCGCTGGGGCCGGGGATCACCGGCGTATTGATCGACCTGGAGATCGGGATCGAAACACAGTACATGGGGGTGGCGGTCTACTTCGTGTTCTCATCCACGATGATGTGGATCGGTGTCCGGCGCGCGCGACGGATATTCTGATCTTGGGCGCCGACCCCGTCATCGCCGACGGCGAAGATACACGTAGTAGGCCCCATCTCCGCCGTGCCTGCGATGCGCAGGCGAGATCTGCAACACCCCTTGCGCCAGCTGAGGCATCTGCAACCATTGGGGCACCTGCGATTTCAGCACGCCGCGGCGGCGGGGCATCGGGTCATAGGGGTCTTCGCGCAGGCCCTTGCCGGTGATCACCAAGACAAGACGCAGGCCAGAGGCCTGCGCGTTCAGGATGAAATGCGTCAGAGCGCCATGCGCACGGTCCATTGTCATGCCGTGCAGGTCGATGCGGCTCTCGGGGTCCAGCTTGCCGCGTTTCAGGCGGGTAAAGGCCTTGGCGTCCATGCGCAGCGGCGCGGCGTGCAGACGGTCCGAGGTCGTCCGGGGAAACACATGGGTTTCCGTCGCCGGCAAGGCCCGGTCCCCCACCGCGAAAGGCGAAATTGCCGCGCGGGGTACGGGCGTCGGATTTTCCTCGGCGGCAAGAGGCTGCGGCTTTGTCATCACCGCGTCGCCGCGCTTTGGCCGCGGATGCAAGGGGTCCGTGCTGCGGGCGACCTGTTGCCAGAGCTCGTGCTCTTCGGGGCGGAGCCTGCGCCGCCGGGTCATTGCAGATCTTCGGGGAGCAGTGCATAGGCGCGCTGGATCGGCATCAGGACAATCATGCGGCCGGTGTCCTTGGTCCGTCCGGCGACGCGCCCCGCCTCTTCGCCGGTGCCATAGAAGATGTCGGCGCGCTGGGCGCCCTTGATGGCCGAGCCGGTGTCCTGCGCGATCATCAGGCGGTTCATTGGCTCTGCGCCCTGTTTTTCGATCCAGACCGGCGCGCCCAGCGGCGTGTAGGCGGGATCGACGGCGATCGAGCGCAGGGTGGTGATCGAGCGGTTCATCGCGCCCAGCGGGCCCTTGTGCGATGGGACTTCGGTCACTTCACGGAAAAAGACGAAAGCAGCGTTGTGATACAGCAGGTCCTGTCCGGCGGTCGGGTTCCGCCGCACCCAGGACTGGATCACCTGCATCGACACCTGGTGCGCGGCGTAGATGCCGCGACGCACCAGTTCCTGGCCGATGGAACGGTACTCATGTCCATTCGCCCCGGCGTAGCCGACGCGGATCACCCGCCCGTCGGGAAAGCGGATGCGGCCAGAACCCTGGATCTGCAGGAAGAACAGCTCGACCGGGTCATCGACCCAGGCGATTTCCAGCCCCCTGCCCTGCATCACCCCCGAGGTCAGGATCTGCCGCCGGGTCAGCCAGGGCCGGTTCGCCCGCGCCTCGGGCGGCATGCTGTAGACCGGATAGCGGTAGGTCGATGTGGGATAGGGCGCGCCGTCCAGTTCCGGTTCGAAGTAGCCGGTGAACAGCATGTCCTTGCCGTCGCGGATCAGGACGGGCCGGAACAGAAGTTCAAAGAAACTGCGCGCGTCGTCGGTGTCGCGCGCCAGCCCGCACAGCGCGGCCCAGTCCGGATCGTCCTGCAAGGCACAGGTTTCACGGAACACGGCAAGCGCCTGGGCATGATCGTCGTCTGCCCATCCTTGCAGGTCATCAAAGCCGAGGATGTCATAAGTCGGCCCCGTCTCGGAGGAGGCGGGGCCGGTCATCGGGAATATGGCCATGAGGAATGCAAGGACCAGTCGTGTCATTCGTCCGTGGCGACAAGCTGCCAGTTGGGGTTGGAACTGCCCATGGTGCGGGCGTAGGTCCAGATGTCCTTTTGCCGCTTGACCGCGGTCGGAGAGCCTTCGATCACCTCGCCTGCGGCATTCTTGACCACCGAGGTCAGTTCCCCGACGTAGCGCACGGTGATCTCGGCCAGGCCGCTGTCCTCGTCATAGCGGGCATCGGCCAGGGTCAGTTCCCGCACGCCGACGAATTCCGCCTGGATGGTCAGGCCCTGCGCCTCGCGCTGGGCGACGACCTCGGCGAAGGTCTCGTAGACATCGTCTGCCAGGAACGGCTTCAGATCGGCGATGGCGCCGCGCTCGAAGCCCATCAGGATCATCTCGTAGGCGCCGCGAGCGCCGGAGAGGAATTCCGAGACAGAAAAGCTGGGTTCGATCCGTTTCATCGCGGCCAGCGCCTTGGCGGCCTCGCTGTCTTCCGCGACGTGATCGGTGATGTCGAGGTCAGGACCCCCTTCGATCACTTCGAAATCGCGCGCGGCGCGGCGGCGTTCCTCGGCCTGAGACGCCGGAATTGCAGGTTTTTCGAACCCGTCCCGAGTGCCAAGCACGCTCCGCAGGCGCAGAACGAGAAAGATGGCAATTCCGGCAAGGACCAGAAGTTGGAGGATGGGAGAGTTCATCGGCACCTCTTTGCGGCCAGCATTTAAAGATCACGGTCGCACCCTTATGTAGGTGAGGTGCGGGGGTTAGTCTACCTGCGCACAGGAGATGGAGGTGCTTTGCATGTGGGTGTTTCTTGCCTTTCTGGCGGTTCCCTTGATCGAGATCGCCCTGTTCATCCAGGTTGGCGGCCTGATCGGCCTGTGGCCGACACTGGGCGTGGTGGTCCTGACGGCCGTGATCGGCACCTGGCTGGTGCGCACACAGGGCCGGCTGGCCATGGAAAACCTGCGGCGCAGCTTTTCCGCGCTGAACGATCCCAGCGAACCCCTGGCGCATGGTGCGATGATCCTTGTCGCCGGGGTGCTGCTGCTGACACCGGGGTTTTTCACCGATGGGGTGGGCTTTGCGCTGCTGGCGCCGCCGGTGCGGTCGGCGGTATTTCACTGGGTGCGCAAGCGGATCAAGGTCGCCCGGTTCGAGATGGGACCGACCCCGAACCAGCCGTTTTCGCGTGATCCGCGCCCGACGGACGGCCCGGGCGATGTGATCGAGGGTGAATTCAACGAGATTCCCCAGGGCAAGGCGCCCAATCACCCCGGCTCGGGGTGGACGAGGCATTGAGCGCACGCTCTGGCGCTGGTATGCCTCCGGCGGAGATTTAATCGGGAGACCATTCCATGGCAGAGAACAACGGCGCAGGGCAAGCTCCCCAGCCGCCCAAGATGAGCATTCTGGCCCAGTTCGTCCGCGACCTTTCCTTCGAGAACATCCTGTCTCAGAAGGGCGTCAGCGGCGAGGTCCAGCCGGACGTGCAGGTCCAGGTGAACCTGGACGCCAAGAAGCGTTCGGCCGAGAACCAGTACGAAGTGGTGCTGAAGCTGAAGATCGAGTCCAAGGCCAAGGGATCGGGCGATGTGCTGTTCCTGATGGAGCTGGACTATGCCGGTGTGTTCACGATCGAGAACGTGCCCGAGGACCAGCTGCATCCCTTCCTGCTGATCGAATGCCCGCGCATGCTGTTCCCCTTCGTGCGCCGCATCGTGTCGGATGTGTCGCGCGACGGTGGCTTCCCGCCGCTTAACCTGGAAACCATCGACTTCCTGGCACTGTACCGCAACGAGATCGCGCGCCGTCAGGCCGCGCAGCAGGCCGCCCCGACGCAGGTGTCCTGAGCCGGTCGTTTCAGGGCTTGATCCAGAGGGCTTCGGCCCCGAGTTTCTCGACAAAGGCGGCGTGAGCCGCCTTTTCCTTTTCGCTCAGCCGGGATGGCAAGGGCGCCGGGCGCGGCCGTGGGCGCCACTCCGGATCTACGCTGGCTTGTCCCCCGGTGGTCGACGCCGTGCTGGTCAGGCCGAAATCGGGCTGTTTGCCGCCGATCAGTTCCAGATAGACTTCGGCCAGGATCTCGGAGTCGAGCAGCGCGCCGTGCAGCGTGCGGCTGGTATTGTCGATCGAAAAGCGCCGGCAGAGCGCGTCCAGCGAGGCGGGTGAGCCGGGATACTTGCGCCGGGCGATGTCCAGCGTGTCGATGGCACTCTTGGCGGCCAGTGGCGGGCGGCCGCACCAGCGCAGTTCGGCGTTCAGGAACTTCATGTCAAAGGCGGCGTTGTGGATCACCAGTTTCGCGTCCCCGATGAAGGCGCGGAAATCGTCCACGACCTTGGCGAAGACGGGCTTGTCCCGCAGGGTGACCTCGCCCTCCTTGGCCGGGCGCGGCGGGGTCAGAAGATCGGGGCCAATGCCATGCACACCAAAGGCATCATCCGGCATGTCGCGTTCCGGGTTGATGTACTGGTGGTAGTGCCGGCCGGTCGGCACGTGGTTGAACAGCTCGACCGCGCCAATCTCGACGATACGGTCGCCGCTTTCGGGGTCAAAGCCGGTGGTTTCGGTGTCGAGGACGATTTCACGCATGTTTCAGCCTCTGTTCGATGGCTTTCAGCACATCCTGCACCTGCGCGCGGGCATGCTCAAGGGTGTCGGTCTCGATGACCCAGGTCGCGCGGGCGCATTTCTCTTCGTTCGGCATCTGCCGGGCAAGGATCCGGTCGAGATCCCCGCCGCTCATGGTGCCCCGTGACAGGACCCGCGCGCGTTGCGTTTCACGTGAAGCCGAAACACAGGCGGTGGCGTCCATCGTCGCGTCCGCGCCGGTCTCGAACAGCAGCGGGATATCGAACACGCCGATGGCATTGGGGTGGGCGGCGATGAAATCGGCACGATCCTGGGAAACCAGCGGGTGCACGATGGATTCGATCCGGGCCAGCGCGGCGGGATCGCGGGCGATGATGTCGCGCAAGGCGCTGCGCGAGACTGCGCCGTCTTCGATCGCCGCCGGAAATGCAGCGGCAAGGGGTACCACGGCGGCACCCCCGCGGGCGTAGAGCCGGTGCACCGCCGCATCGGCATCCCAGACGGCGCATCCCGCGTCCGCGAACATCTGTGCCGTGGTCGACTTGCCCATGCCGATGGAGCCGGTCAGGCCCAGCCTGAACCTCATCCCAGGACGGCCTGCCGGGTCGCTTCGTCGACCTCGGGGCGGCGACCGAACCAGCGTTCGAACCCGGGAACCGCCTGGTGCAGCAACATGCCCAAACCGTCGACCACCTGGCAGCCCGCCGCGCGTGCCTCGTGCAGCAGGCGGGTTTCCAGCGGGGCATAGACCAGATCGGTGACCAGCATCCCGGGCGCCAGCGCATCGAGCGGCACGCGCAAGGGTGGTTTGCCGGTCATGCCCAGCGAGGTGGTGTTCACAACCGTGGCGCACCCTTCGATGATATTGCCGGCCTGCACCCAGTCGTAGACCTGCACCCTGTTGCCGAAATCGGCGCGCAGTTTATCGGCGCGCAGACGGGTCCGATTGGTGATGCGAATCTCGGGCACGCCGACATCAAGAAGCGAGGCCAACACGGCCCGCGCCGCGCCCCCTGCCCCGAACACCGTTGCCGGCCCGGCGGCCGGGTTCCAGTCCGGCGCGGTGTGGCGCAGGTTTTCCATGAAGCCGAAACCGTCCGTATTGTCGGCGTGGATGCGGCCGTCCTGTCGGAAAATCAACGTGTTGGCCGCACCGATCAGCGTCGCCCTGTCAGACACGAGGTCGGCGATCTGCATCACCGATTCCTTGTAGGGCACCGTCACGTTCAGCCCGACAAAACCCAGCTCCGGCAGCATCCGGATGGCGTCGGCCAGGCGGTCGGCCGGAATTTCCATCGGGATGTAGTGGCCGGGCAGGTCGTAGGTCTTCAGCCAATGGGCAAAAAGCCGCGGGGATCGGGAGTGCGCTATGGGCGACCCGATGACCGCTGCGAGGGGGATGCGCGCAAGGCTCATGCGGGGATGGTTCCTCTGATCGAGAGATAGGTCAACAGTTCCAGCAAGGGCAGGCCCAGAATGGTGAAATGGCTGCCTTCGACACGCGCAAACAGGCGCACGCCTTCGGATTCCAGCTTGTAGCCGCCGACCGACGTGGCGACATCGGGCCAGTTCCGGTCAAGGTAGCTGTCGAGGTAACTGTCCGAGAACTCGCGCATGGTCAGGCGCGCGGTGCCGACGTGGCGCCACGCCGGTTCGGCGCTTTCATAAAGAACGGCGGCGGACAGCAAGCGGTGGGTCTTGCCGCGCAGGCGGCGCAGGTGCTCTGCGGCCTCGTCGCGGCTTTGCGGCTTGGAAAGCAGGTCGCCATCCAGGTCCAGCACCTGGTCACAGCCCAGCACCCGGGCGGAGGGATGGCGAAGCGCAAGCTTGCGCGCCTTGGCCTCGGCCAGCGCGTCGGCGATGTCGCGCGGGCTGGCCCCTTCGGCCAGGAGCGCGGCCTTGAGACCGTCTTCGTCCACGCGTGGCGATTCGGTCTCGATGACGAGACCGGCGGCGCGGAGCATTTCGGCGCGGGTATTCGAGCTGGAGGCGAGAAGTATGTCAGCGGCCATGGGGATGAATGTGAGGAAAGGTCTGTGCGCAGGCTTGGGCATGTTTCTGCGGAAAAAGCCCGGCGGTTGCAAGCTTGGGGGTGAAAGCCTTACCTGTCCTGCGGGTCAGGGCTTTCGTCAACCTGTGGGGTGGAACAAGACCCCGGCCGGGACAGACAACGCGATCCAAGGATTGTCGTCAGAGTTGTTCCACGGCGGTCGACCGGCGGAACCATGGTTCAACTCATGGAAAAAATTGAGGAGTTTTTTACTTGTCCGGTTTCACCCAGTATCTGTCCCCGAAGATATCCCGAGACCTGGGGCATGTTGGGAAGCTTGTGGGCGGATCGTTAATCCACAAGAAGGGGCGTCCCAACCCTCTTCATCATCCTTCTTTATCTTTCTTTCTTTTAAGAAAAGAGAGCCCGACGGAACCGCGTTGACTCGACAGCCGGCTTTGCGTTAGGCGGTGCACACCCTCCGTCCGGAGGGAGACCTCCCGTGAGACAAAGGACAAGTGGGCCCGACGGGTCTACGGTGCATGCCATGAGTGAAGAAAAGCTTAATCTCGCCGATCTGAAAGCCAAAAGCCCGAAGGACCTTCTGGCCATGGCGGAGGAGCTTGAGATCGAGAACGCCTCGACCATGCGCAAGGGCGAGATGATGTTCCAGATCCTGCGCGAGCGCGCGGACGAAGGCTGGGAGATCTATGGCGACGGTGTGCTGGAAGTGCTGCAGGACGGCTTTGGCTTTCTGCGCTCTCCGGAAGCGAACTACCTGCCGGGTCCGGACGATATCTATGTCTCACCCGAGATGATCCGGAAATACTCGCTGCGCACCGGAGATTCCGTCGATGGAGAAATCCGGGCGCCGGACGGCGAAGAGCGGTATTTCGCGTTGGTGACGGTGTCCCTGATCAACTTCGAGGACCCCGAGAAGGCGCGGCACAAGATCGCCTTTGACAACCTGACGCCGCTCTATCCGGACCAGCGACTGAAGATGGAGATCGAGGACCCGACGATCAAGGATCGCTCGGCGCGGATCATCGACCTGGTGGCGCCGATCGGCAAGGGACAGCGTGCCCTGATCGTTGCGCCGCCTCGGACAGGCAAGACCGTGCTGCTGCAGAACATCGCGAACTCCATCGAAACCAACCACCCGGAATGTTACCTGATCGTCCTGCTGATCGACGAGCGTCCCGAAGAGGTGACGGACATGCAGCGGTCGGTGAAGGGCGAGGTCGTGTCTTCGACTTTCGACGAACCGGCGACGCGGCACGTGGCGGTGTCCGAGATGGTCATCGAAAAGGCTAAGCGCCTGGTAGAGCATAAGCGAGATGTTGTTATCCTTCTCGACTCTATCACAAGACTTGGTAGAGCCTTCAACACCGTGGTGCCATCTTCGGGCAAGGTTCTGACCGGTGGCGTGGATGCGAACGCGCTGCAACGGCCGAAGCGGTTCTTTGGTGCCGCGCGGAACATCGAGGAAGGCGGATCGCTGACGATCATCGCCACGGCGCTGATCGACACAGGGTCGCGCATGGACGAGGTGATCTTTGAAGAGTTCAAGGGCACCGGCAACTCCGAGATCGTGCTGGACCGCAAGGTGGCGGACAAGCGGGTCTTCCCGGCGATGGACATCCTGAAGTCCGGCACGCGGAAGGAAGAGCTTCTTGTTGAGAAAGGTGATCTGCAAAAGACCTTTGTGCTGCGGCGTATCCTGAACCCCATGGGCACGACGGACGCGGTCGAGTTCCTGATCTCGAAGTTGAAACAGACGAAGTCCAACGCCGAGTTCTTTGACTCCATGAACAGCTGACCGGGACATGGACACGATCTTTGCCCTGGCGAGCGCCGCGGGGAAGGCTGGCGTGTCCGTGGTGCGGGTGTCCGGACCGGAGGCCTGGAGCGCTGTCGAGCGGCTGGCGGGGTCCCTGCCCCGTCCGCGCGTGGCGGCTGTCCGGCGGCTGGTGTCGGAAGACGGCGATCACCTGGATGAAGCGCTGGTGCTGGTGTTCGAGGCGGGCGCCAGCTTTACCGGCGAGAAAGTCGCCGAGTTCCAGGTTCATGGCAGTATCGCGGTGGTCCAGGTCTTGCTGCGCTCCCTGCACGCCATGCCCGGTCTGCGTCCTGCCGAGGCGGGGGAGTTCACTCGCCGGGCGATGAACAACGGGCGACTGGACCTGACGCAGGTCGAAGCCCTTGCAGATCTGATCGAAGCGGAGACGGAACAGCAACGTCGCCAAGCCTTGAAACTGTTGTCGGGGGCGCTTGGGCAACGCGTGCTGTCCTGGCGAAAGGATATCGTCCGCGCTGTGTCGTTGCTGGAGGCGACCATCGATTTTGTCGATGAAGAGGTGCCTGTCGATGTGTCGGACGAGGTGGATGGCTTGCTGGACCGGGTGGCGCGGGCCTTGGAGCAGGAGTTGCGCGGCTTGGCTTCGGCCGAACGCGTGCGACTGGGGTTCGAAGTGGCGATCGTCGGGCCGCCGAATGCAGGCAAGTCCACGCTTCTGAACTACCTTGCGGGTCGGGACGCGGCGATTACTTCGGAAATCGCGGGTACGACGCGGGATATCATCGAAGTCCGGATGGAGATCGGCGGCTTGGCCGTCACCTTGCTGGACACAGCCGGGTTGCGGGAGTCCGAGGACAGCATCGAGCGGATCGGCGTCGCCCGGGCGCGCGAACGGGCCGAGGCGGCTGACCTCCGGGTGCATCTTGTGCCTGAGGGAGAAGGTCCGCTTTTGGCCGTCCAGCAAGGGGATATCGTCGTGGGTGCCAAGGCGGATGTTTGCGGGTCCTCCGGGGTATCCGGTCTGACCGGGTCAGGTGTGCCAGAGTTGCTGCGGCAGATCGAGGTCACGCTGTCGTCCAGGGTGCAAGGCGCCGGCCTGGCCAGTCGCGAGCGGCACAGGCTTGCCTTGCGTGACGGGTTGACCCATTTGCAGGAGGCGCGTGTCCTGTTGCAGAGTGGTCCTGACCTTTACGATGTGACGAGTGAAGAAATCAGGATCGCCGCGCGGAGACTGGAACAGCTGGTGGGACATGTTGATGTGGAGCATGTTCTGGATGAGATCTTCGCCAGCTTTTGTGTCGGCAAGTAGGGAGTGTTTCACGTGAAACATGACGGGTTCGATGTCATCGTGGTGGGTGGCGGTCATGCCGGTGCCGAGGCAGCGGCCGCCGCTGCCAGAATGGGCGCGCAGACTGCCCTGGTGACCCTGCGGCGACAGGATCTTGGCGTCATGTCCTGCAATCCGGCCATCGGTGGCCTGGGCAAGGGGCATCTGGTACGTGAGATTGATGCCATGGACGGCATCATGGGGCGCATTGCCGATGCCGCCGGAATCCAGTTTCGCCTTCTGAATCGACGCAAGGGCCCGGCCGTGCAGGGGCCGCGGGCGCAAGCGGACCGCAAGCTCTATGCCGAGGCCATGCAATCCGAAGTTGCCGGAACCGCAGGACTGACGCTGATCGAAGGCGAAGTCGTCGATTTCCTGCTGAGAGACGGGTCTGTTGGCGGCATCGTCCTTACCGATGGTTCCGAAGTCGCGGCGCGTGCGGTCGTTTTGACAAGCGGTACGTTCCTGCGGGGGGTGATCCACATTGGCGACGTGCGACGACCGGGCGGCCGAATGGGGGATCGTCCCTCCGTGCGGCTGGCGGATCGGATCCAGGAGATGGCCTTGCCGCTTGGGCGGCTGAAAACCGGCACGCCTCCCCGTCTCGATGGCCGGACCATCAACTGGGAGGGGCTGGAACGGCAGCCGGGCGACGATGAGCCGGTGTTGTTTTCTTTCCTGTCCCGTGCGCCCAAGGCGCGGCAGATCGCCTGCGGCATCACCCATACAACCGAACGCACGCATGACATCATTCGCGAAAACCTGAGTCGCTCCGCCATGTATGGCGGTCATATCGAAGGCGTTGGCCCGCGCTACTGTCCCTCGATCGAGGACAAGGTGGTGCGCTTTGCCGACAAGACCTCGCACCAGATCTTTCTGGAGCCCGAAGGTCTCGACGTGCCAACCATCTATCCCAACGGGATTTCGACCTCGCTGCCCGAAGACGTGCAGGAGACCTACGTGCGCAGCATTCCCGGTCTCGAGTCTGTGGTAATTACGCAACCCGGATACGCCATCGAATATGACTACGTCGATCCGCGGGCGTTGACGGCGACCCTTTCGGTGCGCGACGTGCCGGGTCTCTACCTGGCAGGCCAGATCAACGGCACCACGGGGTATGAGGAGGCAGCCGCCCAGGGGCTGGTTGCCGGTCTGAACGCGGCAGCGGCGGCGCAGGATCGTGAGCCCGTCAAGTTCTCACGGACCGACAGCTATATCGGCGTGATGCTGGATGACCTGACGACGCGCGGTGTGACGGAGCCTTACAGGATGTTCACCAGCCGAGCGGAATTCCGTCTGTCCTTGCGGGCCGACAATGCTGACCAACGCCTGACGCCCAAGGCGTTGTCCCTGGGAACAGTCTCCGAAGGCCGCAAGGCGCAGTTTGACGCCAAGATGGAGGCGCTGGAACAGGGCCGTGCCCTGTTGACCGCATCCGAGCATAGTCCGACGTCCGTCCGTGCAATCGGGATCGAGGTCAACCAGGACGGCACGCGCCGTACAGCCTTTCAGCTTCTGTCCTTCAAGGACGTGACGGTGGACGCCCTTGTGCCTCTGGATCCCGCCCTTGCCTCCCTGTCACCAGAGATCGCCACACAGCTGGAGCGTGAGGCGTTGTACGCCAATTACATCGAACGTCAGGCGAGAGATGTCGAGATCCTGCGGAAGGACGAGTCCCTTGAAATACCAGGGGATTTCAGCTTTGACATCCTTCCCGGTCTTTCGAATGAGCTTAAGGGCAAGCTGGGGCGCGTGCGTCCTGAAACCATCGCCCAGGCCAGCAGGATTGACGGGATGACGCCGGCCGCTCTGACGCTGATCCTTGCCAAACTGCGCCAGCAGATGCGCAAAGACGCGGTATGATTTCGCCGGAAACCCTGGGAATCGATGTTTCACGTGAAACATGTGCGCGGCTGGAGCAGCACCTTGCCCTGCTGCGCAAGTGGAACCCCAGGATCAACCTCGTCTCGCGGTCCACGCTGGAGGACGCATCGCTCCGGCACCTGCGCGACTCCGCCCAATTGGTGACCTTGGCCCCTGCCCCGCTCAAACACTGGGTGGACCTTGGCAGCGGTGGCGGATTTCCGGGGCTTGTCGTGGCCATCCTTTTGGCCGAACGAGACCCCGCCTGCCGGGTCACCATGATCGAATCGGACACCCGCAAGGCAACCTTTCTGCGCACTGTCCTACGCGAAACGGGTATCGCGGCCCAGGTGCTGGCGCAGCGCATCGAGGAGGCCGCGCCGCAGAACGCCGACGTGGTTTCCGCACGGGCGCTCGCCCCTCTGCCAAAGCTTCTGGCTTTCGCGCAGCGCCATTTACACCCAGACGGCACAGGACTGTTTCCCAAGGGTGAAAGTTGGGGAAAAGAGCTGGATGACGCGCGGATGGAATGGCAATTCTCCTGCACGCCGCATACAAGTACGACAAACGCGACAGCCGTCGTTCTGGAAATCGGAGACCTCGCCCATGTCTGATCCGACACGCCCCCCGGGTCCGAAAATCATCGCCATCGCCAACCAGAAAGGCGGCGTCGGCAAGACGACGACCACCATCAATCTTGGCGCGGCCCTGTGCGAACAAGGTCACAAGGTGCTGGTCATCGACCTTGATCCCCAGGGCAATGCCTCCACCGGCCTCGGGATCGAAACCGAAGATCGCGAATACACCACCTATGATCTTCTGCTTGGCGATGTCACCCTGCAAGAGGTTGTCCTGAAAACCGCGACAGAGGGGCTCTCCCTCATTCCGTCCAACGTCGATCTCAGCTCCGCCGACATCGAACTGTATTCCAACGAAAAGCGTAGCTTTCTGCTGCACGATGCCCTGCGGCAGCCGGACATGGACGGTTTTGGTTTCGACGTCATCCTGATCGATTGCCCGCCCTCGCTGAACCTTCTGACGGTCAACGCGATGGTCGCCGCACATTCCGTCCTGGTGCCGCTGCAAAGCGAATTCTTCGCGCTCGAAGGGTTGTCGCAACTCATGCTGACCATCCGCGAGGTCCGCCAGACCGCGAATCCGAACCTCCGGATCGAAGGCATCGTCCTCACCATGTATGACGCGCGCAACAACCTCTCCCAACATGTAGAGGCCGATGCCCGCGCCAACCTGGGCGATCTGGTGTTCACCACCGTGATTCCCCGCAACGTCCGCGTGTCCGAGGCGCCCTCCTACGCCCTGCCCGTGCTCGCCTATGACAGCGCGTCCAAGGGCGCCCAGGCGTATCGCGCGCTCGCCGAGGAACTGCTCAGGAAGAACGACAAACGCGCCGCCTAAGTGGCCCGATCGGAAAGAGGACAGGCATGTCAGAAAAACCGAGGAAAGACGTTCGTCGCGGCCTTGGCCGTGGACTCTCCGCCCTGATGGCGGATGTCGGACAGGCTGCGGAGCCGGCGCAATCCGAAAGCGCCCGCCGCCCGGACCGGGTGCTGCCGGTCGAATCGCTGGTGCCCAACCCCGATCAGCCGCGCCGCACTTTCACCCAGGCGCAGCTTGATGAACTCGCAGCGTCGATCCGCACCAAGGGCATCATTCAGCCGCTCATCGTGCGCCCCGACCCGCGCAACGAGGGAAAGTATGAGATCGTCGCCGGCGAACGGCGCTGGCGCGCCGCCCAGATGGCGCAACTTCACAGCGTCCCCGTCCTCATCCGGGATTTCGACGATACCGAAGTGCTCGAGGTGGCGATCATCGAGAACATCCAGCGCGCCGACCTGAACGCCATCGAAGAGGCCGCAGGCTACAAGCAGCTGATGTTCAAGTTCGGCCACACGCAGGAAAAACTGGCCGAGGCACTGGGCAAGAGCCGCAGCCACATCGCCAACCTGATGCGCCTGCTGAACCTGCCGGAAACCGTGCAGGAGCTGGTCACCGCGGGCACCCTCAGCGCCGGCCATGCACGCGCGCTGATCACGGCGCCGGATCCGGCTGCCCTCGCCCAGACTGTGGTCTCCCGCGGCCTCTCGGTCCGCGACACCGAAAAGCTGGCCAAGGACACCAGCCCGAAACCCCGCCGCAAACCCGTCGACGGCGGCTTCCAGGCTGACAAGGACGCCGACACCCGCGCCCTCGAAGGGGATCTCAGCGCGGCGCTGGGCATGAAGGTCCGCATCGATCATCCCCCGGGCCAGGACTCCGGCCGCGTGACGATCTCCTACGACACGCTGGAGCAGCTCGATTCGCTCTGCGCGATCCTCGGCACCGCGCGCTGAGCGTCACGGCAGCAGCGCGGCAATCACCGAATTCAGCACAAGCCGTCCGGCGCCCGTCGTCCGCAACACGCCGTCCCGGGACTCGATCAGCCCCAGGGCAGACAGCTCTGCGATCTTTGACTCTGGCGCAATCGCCGGATCCAGGGCATGAAGACGATCAAGATATAGTCCTTCAGACAGCCGCAACCCCATCATGAGGTATTCCGACGCCTGATCTTCTGCCGACAGGATCTCGCGGCTCTCCATCCCGGACCCGGCTTCGGCCTGGGCGATCCACGCGCCCGGCATGCGCCAGGCCACCGTCGCCTCGCGGACCGGCCCCTGGCTGATCCGCCCGTGTGCTCCGGGTCCGACACCCACCCAATCGCCGTAGCGCCAGTACACCAGATTGTGCCGGGACTGCGCCCCCGGACGCGCGTGGTTGGACACCTCGTAGGCGTCATAGCCAGCGGCCGAACAGATCTCCTGCGTCAGCTCGTACATGTCAGCCGCCAGGTCTTCGCCCGGCAGACCGCGCAACCCCCCTGCCCTCGCCCGGTTCCAGAAGGCGGTGCCTTCCTCCACGGTCAGCTGGTACAGCGACAGGTGATCGACAGCCAGTTCCAGTGCCTCTTCCAGCTCCTCGCGCCAGTCCTGCAAGCTCTGGTCCTGCCGCGCATAAATCAGATCGAAACTGACCCGGTCAAAGCAGTCCCGCGCCACCGACAGCGCCTTGCGCGCCTCGTCCACGTCATGCAGCCGCCCCAACCGTCGCAGATCGGCGCCGCGAAGGCTCTGAACGCCCAACGACACGCGGTTGACACCCGCCCGCGCGTATCCGACGAACCGCCCCGCCTCGACCGATCGCGGATTGGCCTCCAGCGTCACCTCGATGTCATTGGCAAAGGTCCAGCTGTCCCGAGCGGCCTCGATCACCGCCGCCACCGTCTCCGGCGCCATCAACGAGGGCGTGCCCCCGCCGAAAAAGATCGATGACAACACCCTGCCCTGCGTCTGCTCACCCGCGCACCGCACCTCCGATGCCAGCGCCCGCGCCCAGCGCGCCTGATCCACCTGGGACACCACGTGGCTGTTGAAATCGCAATATGGGCACTTGGCCTCGCAGAACGGCCAGTGCACGTAGAGGCCAAAGCCCCCGCGTTGCCAGTCTTCGGGTCCCTCAGTCGCCAAAGCACCCGGCCACGAACTTGCGGAACGCGTCCGCGCGATGCGAAATCCGGTTCTTTTCCCAGCGATCCATCTCGCCAAAGGTCACGTGATGCCCCTCGGGCTGAAAGATCGGGTCATAGCCATGCCCCTGCGATCCTCGCATCGGCCAGACCACCCTGCCCTCCATCACGCCGGGAAACACCGCGTCCTCGCCATCCGGCCAGGCCAGCACCAGCGTGCAGCAGAACCGCGCGGTCCAGGGTTCGGCCGCGCGCCGTTCCAGCAGCAATCGGTGCGCCTTTTCCATCGCCATGACGAAATCCCGGCCTTGCCCGGTCTCTGCCCAATCGGCGGTGTAGACGCCCGGCGCCTTGTCCAGCGCGTCGATTTCGATGCCGGAATCATCCGCCAGCGCCGGCAGCCCGGTCGCCCGGGCCGCCGCATGCGCCTTGATCTGCGCATTTTCCACGAAGGTGGTCCCGGTTTCCTCGGGTTCCGGCAGACCCATTTCGGCGGCACCGACGCAACTCACTCCGAACGGCTCCAGCAGGGCCGCGATTTCCTCCAGCTTGCCGCTGTTGTGCGTCGCCACCAGCAGCCGGTCGCCGTCAAAGCGCCGTGTCATGCGACCGCCGCCCTCTGGATGGCCACCAGCTCGTCAACGCCCTGCTCGGCCAGCCCCATCAGCGTGTTCATCTGGTCGCGGGTGAAGGTCGATCCCTCGGCGCTCATCTGCACCTCGATCAGCCGCCCGTCGCCGCGCAGGATGAAGTTGCCGTCCACGCCGGCTTCGGAATCCTCGGGGTAATCCAGGTCCAGCACCGGCTGACCGGCATAGATGCCACAGCTCACCGCCGCCACCTCGGACATCAGCGGATCGCTGATGATGTCGCCGGCCTTCATCAGCTTGTTCACCGCCAGCCGCAGCGCAACCCAGCCGCCGGTGATCGCCGCACAGCGCGTGCCACCATCCGCCTGGATCACGTCGCAGTCCACTGTGATCTGCCGCTCACCCAGCGCGTTGCGGTCAACCCCGGCGCGTAGCGCCCGGCCGATCAGGCGCTGGATCTCCACCGTGCGCCCGCCCTGCTTGCCGGCCTGCGCCTCGCGCCGCATCCGGGTGGAGGTCGACCGCGGCAGCATGCCGTATTCCGCCGTCACCCAGCCTTGCCCGGAACCCTTGATGAACGGCGGCACCCGCTCCTCCAGCGAGGCGGTGCACAGCACATGGGTATCGCCCACCTTGATCAGGCATGACCCCTCGGCGTGTTTCGTCACCCCGGTTTCGATTGAAACGGCGCGCATTTCGCTTAGATTTCGTCCCGACGGTCGCATGGTCCACTCCGATTTTGGTCATGCCCGGGATAGACAGCCGCAGCGCGGTTATGCAAGCCCGATTGACGTTCCGGCCATGCGCTCTTTAATGGCTCCCGAAGGGGCAAGAGATGACAGAGGCAACAGAACTGCTCTCGCAGATGAACGATCGCTCGCGCGAAGTCTTTCGCCGCGTGGTCGAAAGCTATCTGACCAGCGGTGAACCTGTCGGGTCGCGCACCCTGACCCGCAGCCTGTCGGAAAAGGTGTCCGCCGCGACGATCCGCAACGTCATGCAGGACCTGGAGTACCTCGGCCTACTCGACAGCCCGCATGTTTCCGCCGGGCGCATTCCCACCCAGCTGGGCCTGCGGATGTTTGTCGACGGGCTGCTCGAGGTGCGCGACCTTGACGCGCAGGACCGGGAAAAGCTGGACGCGACGCTCGGCAGCAACTCCACCGATGTCTCGGGCCTGCTGGATGCGGTCGGCTCGGCGTTGTCGGGCGTGACGCACGGCGCCTCGCTGGTGCTGACCCCGAAACACGAGGCCCCGCTCAAACATATCGAGTTCGTCAGCCTCGCCCAGGACCGCGCGCTGGTGGTGATCGTCTTTGCAGACGGTCATGTCGAGAACCGCCTGTTCACCCCGCCGCCGGGCCTGACCCCCAGCGCCATGCGCGAGGCGGCGAATTTCACCAATGCGCTGGTCGAAGGCCGCACCCTGTCCGAACTGCGCAAGGCCATGCAGACGGAAATTGTCCGCCGCCGCCAGGAGATCGACGGCATCGCCGCGCAGCTGATCGACGCGGGCATCGCCGTCTGGGACGGCTCCGGCGACAGCGGCGAACGGCTGATCGTGCGCGGCCGGGCGAATCTGCTGGGCGACGATTCCGCCCAGGACGAGCTGGACCGCATCCGCTCCCTTTTCGACGATCTCGAACGCAAGCGGGACATCGCCGAGTTCCTCGAACTGACGGACAAGGGCGAAGGGGTGCGCATTTTTATCGGCTCGGAGAACAAACTTTTCTCACTTTCGGGTTCCTCTCTGGTGGTCTCTCCATATATGAACGCGGACCGAAAGATCATTGGCGCGGTGGGCGTCATCGGCCCCACCCGCCTTAACTACGGTCGGATCGTTCCGATCGTCGACTATACAGCCCAGCTGGTCGGCCGGATGATCGCCGACCGCAGGTAGAGGTGAAGGCATGGCAGACCAGAACAAGGACGATTTTCTTGATGACATCGACGCGGCCGAAGCGGAAGAGCAGGCCGGATTGACCGAGGAGATCGACGAC
Organism: Antarctobacter aquimaris; assembly: GCF_900184945.1. Taxonomy (GTDB): domain Bacteria; phylum Pseudomonadota; class Alphaproteobacteria; order Rhodobacterales; family Rhodobacteraceae; genus Maliponia; species Maliponia aquimaris. Next base: position 244,875 of record NZ_FXYF01000001.1, read on the forward strand.
ATAGCCCTCGAACTGGAGTCCCTGCGCGCCGAGCGGGACGATTTCAAGGACCGTTTCATGCGCGCCCTCGCGGATGCCGAGAACGCGCGCAAGCGGGCCGAAAAGGACCGCCGCGAAGCGCAGGCCTATGGTGGCACCCGCATCGCGCGGGACCTGTTGCCGGTCTACGACAACCTGAACCGCGCGCTGGCCGCCGCGAATGAAGAAGGCAGCCAGGCCTCTGTCGCGCTGGTCGAAGGCGTGGAACTGACGCTGAAAGAGCTGCTGAAGGTCTTTGAACGCCACGGCATGACCCGGATCATCCCGCAAATCGGCGACCGCTTCGACCCGCAGCAGCACGAGGCGATGTTCGAGGCTCCGGTGCCCGGCACCCGCGCCGGCGACATCATCCAGGTCTCGGCCGAAGGCTTCCTGCTGTACGACCGCCTGCTGCGCCCCGCGCAGGTCGGCGTCAGCTCGATGCCCTCCGCGTAAATCCCGGCTCGGCGCGGTGGGGTGAAACCCCACCCTACCCCTTGTGCACAGCGTCAGCGCCCATGACCCTCTCGTCCTCGGGAGGGTCATGTCGCATTGTGCGGATCACGTCTTGGTTAGCGCCTCCTTGAGGTCGTAGAGCGCCTGCAACGCCTCGCGCGGCGTCAGCTCGTCGGGCAGGATATCGCGCAGTTTCTCCTCGACGGCCGAGGGTTCACGCGAAACCTTCCTGGGTGCCGTGCGGGCGGCGGCCGAAAACAGCGGCAGGTCGTCGATCAGCGCCTTGGGCGAGGTGCGTTCCCGCTCCCCCTGCTCCAGCGCCTCCAGCACGTCGCGGGCGCGCTCGATCACCGCCGGTGGCAAGCCCGCCAGTTGCGCCACCTGCACGCCATAGGACCGGTCCGCCGCGCCCTCGTGCACCTCGTGCAGGAAAATCACCTCGCCGTTCCATTCCTTGACCGCCACGGTCGCGTTGCGCACCCCGTCCAGCTTGCCCGCCAGCGCGGTCAACTCGTGGTAATGGGTGGCAAAGAGACCGCGCACCCGGTTGACCGCCTGGAGATGTTCCAGCGTCGCCCAGGCGATGGACAGCCCGTCGTAGGTGGCGGTGCCGCGCCCGATCTCATCGAGGATCACCAGCGCACGCGCATCGGCCTGGTTCAGGATCGCGGCGGTTTCCACCATCTCGACCATGAAGGTCGACCGCCCGCGCGCGAGGTCGTCACTGGCGCCGACGCGGCTGAAGATCTGGCTCACCAGCCCCACATGCGCCGATTGCGCCGGCACGTAGGCGCCCATCTGCGCCAGCAGCGCAATCAGCGCGTTTTGCCGCAGAAAGGTGGATTTGCCGGCCATGTTGGGGCCGGTCAGCAGGGTGATCGCCGCACCCGTGTCATCGGCACTCAGGTCGCAGTCATTGGCGATGAAGGGCGCGCCGCTGGCCTCCAGCGCGGCCTCGACCACCGGGTGCCGCCCGCCGGTGACGGCAAAGCTGCGGCTTTCGTCCACCTGCGGCAGGCACCAGTCGCGCTGCCGCGCCAGTTCCGCCAGGCCCAGCGTCAGGTCGATTTCGGCCAGCGCCAGCGCGAGGTCCGATAGGGCAGGGGCCGCGGACAGGATCGAGGCGCGCAGCTCTTCAAAGATCCGCCGCTCGATCTCCAGCGCCTCGTTCCCGGCGTTCAGGATGCGGCGTTCCATGTCCGACAGGTCCACCGTGGTGAACCGCACCTGGTTGGCGGTGGTCTGGCGGTGGATGAAGCGATCGGTCAGGGCGAACATCTTGTCGGCGTGCAGGGCAGTTGTCTCGACAAAGTAGCCAAGGACGTTGTTGTGCTTAATTTTCAAAGAGGTGATGCCGGTTTCGCGGGCATAGTCGGCTTGCATCCGGGCAATCACGCCGCGGCCTTCGTCGCGCAGCGTCCGGGCGTCATCCAGCGCCGGATCGTGCCCGGCGGCGACGAATCCACCATCGCTGACGCGCAAAGGCGGCTCGGCGACCAGCGCCGCGTCGAGAAACGACAACAGCTCCTCGTGCCCCTCCAGTGCCACGACAGACCGGCCCAGCAACTCCGGCAGCTCCTTGCCCGTCAGCCGCTCATGGATCGCCCCGGCCTGCGTCAGCGCCGACCGCACGGCAGCGAGGTCACGCGGTCCGCCTCGGTCCAGCCCCAGCCGCGACAGCGCGCGGTCCAGGTCCGGCACCCGCCGCAGCATGTCGCGCAGCGTGTCCGACAGCGCGCCCTCGACCCCCCAGCGCACCGCCTCCAGCCGCTCGCGGATCACCGCCAGATCGCGCGAGGGAGAAGACACGCGCCGTTCCAACAGCCGTGCCCCGGCTGAAGTTACCGTGCGGTCGATCACCGACAGCAGCGATCCCTTGCGCCCGCCTTGCAGGCTTTCGGTCAGTTCCAGGTTGCGCCGGGTGGCCGCGTCGATTTGCAGGATGCGCGAGACCTGCTCTTGTCGCGGCGGACGCAGCAAGGGCAGGCGGCCTTTCTGCGTGATGTCCAGGTAATCGACCAGCGCGCCCATGGCCGACAGTTCCGCCCGCCCGAAGTCGCCGAATCCGCTCAGCCCCTGCACCCCGAAAAGCGTCGAAAGCCGCCCCTCGGCCGCGCCGGAATCAAACGAGGCTGCGCCCAGCACGGTCGCCTCCAGCCCTAGGTCGCCCAGCACCTCGCGCAGGCTGTCCTCCACGCCTTCGGTCGTCAGCACCTCGGACGGGGCGAGCCGGGCCAGTTCCGCGCCGATCCGCGCGCGGGTCAATGGCATCACGTGAAACGCGCCCGTCGAGATATCCGCCCAGGCCAGCGCCCAGTCGTCCCGCACCCGGCCAAGGGCGGCCAGGAAGTTGTGCCGCCGCGCCTCCAGCAGCGATTCCTCGGTCAGCGTGCCGGGGGTGACAAGGCGCACCACGTCGCGTTTGACCACCGACTTCGATCCACGTTTCTTGGCTTCTTCCGGGCTTTCCAGCTGTTCGCCCACCGCCACGCGAAACCCCTTGCGGATCAGCGTCAGCAGGTAGCCCTCGGCGGCATGTACCGGGACGCCGCACATCGGGATATCGTCGCCCGCGTGCTTGCCACGCTTGGTCAGGGCGATGTCCAGCGCCGCGCTGGCAGCCACCGCGTCGTCAAAGAACAGTTCGTAGAAATCGCCCATGCGGTAGAACAGCAGCGCGTCGGGGTACTGCGCCTTGATTTCCAGGTACTGCGCCATCATCGGCGTCACGGCGGTATCCAACGATGCCTTCTTTCCGCTTGTGTTAGCGTTCACGAACCTTCCCCCCGGCGGTTTCGCGTGACATTAAGGCGGGCAAACCGCGGGGAAAACCGCAAAACGCCGGATGGAGGGGTCATGTCCAAACGCAGATTCACCCGCGAAGAGGCCCTGGCCTTTCACCTGGAGCCGACGCCGGGCAAGTGGGAGGTGACGGCTACCGTCCCCATGACCACCCAGCGGGACCTGTCGCTGGCCTATTCGCCCGGTGTCGCCGTCCCCTGCGAGGAGATCGCCGCCAACCCCGAATGCGCCTACGATTACACCAACAAGGGCAACCTCGTCGCCGTGATCTCGAACGGCACCGCCGTGCTGGGCCTTGGCAACCTCGGCGCGCTGGGGTCCAAGCCGGTGATGGAGGGCAAGTCGGTGCTGTTCAAGCGTTTCGCTGACGTGAACTCCATCGACATCGAGCTGGATACCGAGGACCCGGACGAGTTCTGCAAGGCGGTGCGGCTGATGGGGCCGACTTTCGGCGGCATCAACCTCGAGGATATCAAGGCGCCCGAATGCTTCATCATCGAGCAGCGGCTCAAGGAAGAGATGGATATCCCCGTCTTCCACGATGACCAGCACGGCACCGCGGTGATCTGCGCGGCGGGGCTGATCAACGCGCTGCACCTGTCCGGCAAGAAGATCGAGGATGTGAGGATCGTCCTGAACGGGGCAGGGGCGGCGGGCATCGCCTGTCTCGAACTGCTGAAACGCATGGGCGCGCGGCATGAAAACTGCATCATGTGCGACACCAAGGGCGTGATCTACCAGGGCCGCACCAAGGGCATGAACCAGTGGAAATCGGCCCACGCGGTCAGCACCGAAATGCGCACGCTGGAGGAGGCGATGAAGGGCGCGGACGTCTTCCTGGGCGTCTCGGCCAAGGGCGCGGTCACGCAGGACATGGTGGCCAGCATGGCCGACAACCCGGTGATCTTTGCCATGGCCAACCCCGACCCCGAGATCACGCCCGAAGAGGCGCATGAAGTGCGGGTGGATGCCATCGTCGCCACCGGGCGCAGCGACTATCCCAACCAGGTCAACAACGTCCTGGGCTTTCCCTACCTCTTCCGCGGCGCGCTGGACATCCACGCCCGCGCCATCAACGACGAGATGAAGATCGCCTGCGCCGAGGCGCTGGCGGCGCTGGCGCGCGAGGACGTGCCGGACGAGGTGGCGCTGGCCTATGGGAAGTCGCTGACCTTTGGCCGCGATTACATCATTCCCACGCCATTCGATCCCCGGCTGATCCACCGCATTCCCCCGGCCGTTGCGCGGGCGGGCATGGACACCGGCGCGGCGCGGCGGCCGATCATCGACATGGAGGCCTACGAACACCGGCTCAAGGGGCGAATGGACCCCACCGCCTCGATCCTGCGGTCGATCAACGCGCGGGCGCGGGCGGCGCAGGCGCGGATGATCTTTGCCGAGGGGGACGATCCCCGCGTGCTGCGCGCGGCGGTGATGTACCAGCGGTCCGGCCTGGGCAAGGCGCTGGTCGTCGGCCGCGACGGCGACGTCAAGGACAAGCTGGAGGCCGCGGGCCTTGCCGATGCGGTGCGCGAACTGGAGGTGGTGAACGCCGCCAACACCCGCCACTTGAACACCTACAAGCAATTCCTCTACGACCGTCTTCAGCGCAAGGGGATGGACCGGCAGGACATTCACCGCCTCGCGGCGCGTGACCGGCACGTCTTTGCCGCGCTGATGCTGGCGCATGGCCATGGCGACGGGCTGGTCACCGGCGCGACGCGCAAGTCGGCGCATGTGCTGGAGCTGATCAACCACGTCTTTGACGCCGATGCGGCGCATGGCGCGGCGGGGGTCACGGCGCTGCTGCACAAGGGGCGGATCGTCATGATCGCCGACACGCTGGTGCACGAATGGCCGGACGAGGAAGACCTGGCCACCATCGCCGAACGCGCGGCCGGCGTGGCGCGGCACCTCGGGCTGGAGCCGCGCGTGGCCTTTGTGTCGTTCTCGACCTTCGGCTACCCGGTGTCGGAACGCGCGGCCAAGATGCACGAGGCGCCCAAGGTTCTGGACAGGCGCGGCGTGGATTTCGAATATGAAGGCGAGATGACCGTCGACGTGGCGCTGAACCCCAAGGCGCAGGAGCATTACCCGTTCCAGCGCCTGACCGGCCCGGCCAACATCCTGGTCGTTCCCGCGCGGCACTCGGCTTCGATCTCGGTCAAGCTGATACAGGAGATGGCCGGCGCCACGGTGATCGGGCCGATCCTGGCGGGTGTCGACAAGTCGATCCAGATCTGTTCGACCGCGATGACCGCCAATGACATCCTCAACATGTCCGTGCTGGCCGCCAGCAACATCGATTGACGAAGGGTCAAGGCGGCACGCGCAAGGACGCAACTGGAAAGAGAAGTAGCGGCATGGCGATCTTCAACCTTGGCTCGATCAACGCCGACCTGTTCTACCGGGTGCCGCATCTGCCCGCGCCGGGTGAGACGCTGGCCGCCACCAGCTTTGCCCGCGGGCTGGGCGGCAAGGGGGCGAACATGTCCGTCGCCGCGGCGCGGGCGGCGGCGCGCTGCGTGCATATCGGTGCGGTCGGGCAGGATGGCGCCTGGGCGGTGCAGCGGCTGATGGAATACGGTGTGTATACACAACACATCGTCACATCGGACACCGATACCGGCAATGCGCTGATCGCCATCGACGACGCGGGCGAGAACAACATTATCCTCTATCCCGGCGCCAACCGGGACATCCCGCTGGAGCATGTTCGTACAGCGTTGGACGACGCGGGTGCAGCTGACATCTTTCTCACCCAGAACGAAACCAATCTGCAACGCGAGGCGGCCGAGATCGCCTCGGCCAAGGGGATGCGGGTGGCCTATGCCGCCGCGCCCTTTGACGCGCAGGCGGTGCAGGACGTGCTGCCGCTGCTGGACCTGCTGTTCCTGAACGAGGTCGAGGCGCGCCAGTTGCAGGAGGCGACCGGCCTGCCGCCCGAGGCACTGCCGGTGCGCGACGTCATCGTGACCCTGGGGGCCGAGGGCGCGCGCTGGCACAACACCGACACCGGCGAAGTGCGCGCGTTCCCGGCGGTCAAGGTCACGCCGGTGGACACCACCGGGGCAGGGGACACCTTTACCGGCTACGTGCTGGCCGGGCTGGACCGGGGGCTGCCCATGTCGCAGGCCATCGGTCAGGCGATGATCGCCGCCGCCATCATGGTCACGCGGCAGGGCACCGCGGATGTGATCCCGGACCTGCGCGACGTGCAGGATTTCCCGGCACAAGGCTAAAGCACGAAGTCCGCCTCGGTCAGCCCGATGACAGCGGCCACGCGGATCTCGGCATCCACGCTGCCGTTGCCGTCCGCGTCCATCTGCACGATGGTTGATCCGGTCGGCGTCTCGAACAGTCGCAGCTCCGGGTTGCCGGAGGGCGCGAACCCCGCCGTGCCGCGGAATTCGAACACGCCCGGATGCAGGCCGGCGACGATGATCAGGTCCGACCCCTGTTCAAAATCGAGGATCTGGTCCCGCGTCGCGCCCAGGCCTGCATCGGCGACACTGCGAAAGACAAAGTTGTCCGCGCCCTGACCGCCGGTCAGCAGGTCCAGCCCCTCGCCTCCGGCCAGGTCATCCTCGCCCGCGCGACCGCGCAGGATGTCGTTGCTGGTCCCGCCCTCGAGGACGTCATCGCCGCTGCCGCCGTCCATGATGTCGTTGCCGGGTCCGCCGTCCAGCAAATCGTCCCCTTCCTGACCGACAAGGAGATCGTTGCCAAAGCCGCCCCGCAGGGTGTCCGATCCGGCGTTGCCGTTCATCGTGTCTGCGTTGTTTCCGCCGTCGAGCGAGTCGTTGCCTTCGCCACCCAGCAGCGTGTCGAAACCCGCATCGCCCAGCAGCGTGTCGTCGTCCCCGTGGCCGACCAGAAGATCGTTGTTTCCGCCGCCATCGAAATGGTCCTTGCCGGCCGCGCCGATCAGGGTGTCGTTGCCGACATCGCCATCGACACCCAGCGTGACAAAGCCGCTGCCCATGCCGCGATAGAGGTCTGCACCGGCGTTGAGGTCGACGCTGCCTATGATCGAGCCCGAGTTGGTGACGGTATCACCCGAGTCGCCCGTGCGCAGAACGAGGCCGCCAGCATCGCCGAGCGCATCGACGATCTCTCCCGAGTTGGAAATCCGCGCGCTGGACCCGGAATCCGCATCGATTAGCGTCGTGATGATGCTGCCCGTGTTGATCAAGGTGGCAAGGCCCGTCGCGCTCATCCCCAGTTCGCCGCCCTTCATGTAGCCGCTGTTGACCACCTCGATGTTGCCCAGGTTCGCGTTGTCCAGCAGGATATGGGCATCGTTGATGGACACCAGGCTGCCAGAATTCGTCACCGACAGGTCATAGGCCGCCGAGGCTGCCGTGGTGATCGGCAGCAACGCGGTGATGGACCCGTAATTCACGATCCTGTGGCTTGCGAAGGCATCCGAGCTGTTGATCCTGATGCCATTGAAAATGCTGTTGATGACACCGAAGTTCACGATCCGGCTGTATGCGGAAAACACCTCGACGCCATCACTTCCCGCCAGAACGGTGCCCAGGTTGTGGAATGTCGTCACAAATGTTCCGGGCGACAGAAGGTGCACGCCGTCGGACCCAGCCCGGATGCTGCTGTCGGGCATCAGAAAGGTATGGTCGCCGTTTGAAATGGTGACAGTCGCCGCGCTGCCGAACAGGTAATTGATGGCCATGATCTTGCCCCCGAGAAATGGATTTGCCGGAGCAGGCCTGCCGCCTTGCTCCGACCCGGAGGGTATCAAGAAAAGCCGGATTCAAGAAATGCCAGTGGCAAGACCAAAAGGGTCCGGCCAGCGCTGGGGGTCTTTGGCCTGATCGCGGAACGCGGCCGACGTCAGTTCACGAAAGGGTCTGCACCGCCGCAAGGCTGGTTCACCTGTGTTCCGGCCGCGGTCCCTGCCATGGCGCGCGTCGGCGATGCCTTGTCCGACGGCGCAAAGGCGTATTACCCGCGCGGCGACGGCGATCGCCGCGCAGACGGCGCCGCGATTACAGCACGAAATCGTCCGCCGTCAGCCCGATGACAGCGGCCGCGCGGATCTCGGCATCCACGCTGCCGTTGCCGTCCACGTCCATCTGCACGATGGTTGATCCGTTCGGCGTCTCGAACAGCCGCAGCTCCGGGTTGCCGGAGGGTGCGAACCCCGCCGTGCCGCGGAACTCGAAGACGCCCGGGTGCAGGCCGGCGACGATGATCAGGTCCGACCCCTGTTCAAAGTCGAGGATCTGGTCCCGCGTAGCGCCAAGGCCTGCCTCAGCGGCACTGCGAAAGACAAAGTTGTCCGCGCCCTGACCGCCGGTCAGCAGGTCCATCCCCTCGCCGCCGGCAAGGTCGTCCTCGCCGGCGCGACCGCGCAGGATGTCGTTGCCGCTGCCGCCTTCGAGCCGATCGTCGCCGTTGCCGCCATCCATCGTGTCGTTGTCGGCGCCGCCGTCGAGAAAGTCGCTGCCGTCCTGGCCGACCAGGACGTCGTTGCCGGCCTCGCCAAGCAGGGTGTCGTCGCCGGCATTGCCGTTCAACGTGTCGTTTTCGGTTCCGCCCGACATCGAGTCATTGCCGGCGCCGCCGAGGATGAAATCCGAACCGGAGTCGCCGCTCAGGTTGTCATCGCCGCCTCGCCCGAAAAGAGTATCGTTGTCGGCACCGCCCACCAGGACATCCGCCGATTCGCCGCCGGCCAGCGTGTCGTTGCCGGCTTCGCCAAAAACGGCGCCATTGACCACACCGCCTGTGCCATCAAATGAGTCGGTGCCCGCGCCCATTTCGACATTGCCCACGATCAGGCCGGCGTTGCGGATGAGATCGTTCCCACCTTCGATTTCGACCGCTATTCTGAAACTCCCGGTCCCGATGCTTTCCAGAATGCCGGTATTCAGAATACGCACCGACGTGGAGCGGCTGGTCTGGATCGCCTGGGACCAGCCAGTGATTGTCCCGCTGTTCGCGATCTGAAGCCCACCGGCATCCCCAATGTTGTAGTTTATGCCGTCGTCGCCGGTGCCAACGATGTGGCCGGAGTTGATCAGAATATGATTGCCCATGGACAAGGTGTCAGCGTGGACATTGATCGTATGGCCTGCGGATGCAATAAAACCCGCGTTGGTGATCCGGGAAGTCCCTGTTCCCGTATTGATGTCCAACGCGGTCGTATCATTGGCAGTGATTTCGCCGGTGTTGTGCAGACGAAATTCGGCTCCACTGTCGGAACTGGCAAAATCGATGGCATTGGAGTTGGTCGAGTGGATCACTCCATGATTGACCAGCCGTGCGGCAAAGCTGAGGTCCAGGTCGATCGTGCCGCCGGTGGGGTTTTCGGCATCGATCACGCCATCCTCGCCATTGAGCAGTTCGAAGACATCGCCGTCAGCGTCGATGGCCGAGAAACCACCGTTGTAGGTGTAGATCAGGCCATGATTGAACACCCAGTTTGTGCCCGGTGTGGCTGTGATTGCATCACTGCCGTCAACGTAAAGGACGCCGTCACGACTAAGTAAGCCGCTTTCGCCTCCGTTCAAAACTCTTCCTAAGGTTGAAAACCCAGCAATTCCAAAATCAGCCATGACTGTTTCCCCTGTCAGGATGCGCAGTTCTCACGCGACCCGTGGGTTGCCGCGGGTTTGCGCGACTAACATATTGTTTTAAAGATATTTCCGCAGGTCTGCCCGGGCCCGCAGATTCGCTTAAGAAAACGGTAACGACGCCGACAAAACGGCGCAACTTGTTACATTCCCCCCGACAGAAGCAAAAACAGCCCTTCCGACCCGGCGGCGGCGCGTTGCCACCGGCAAAACGAAACGGCAGGTCATGGGATGGTAACGCTTTGACCGGAGTTGGACGTCAATTCACGAAGGGCGCCGCATTGCCCCAGAGCTGCTTGACCCGCGCGTCGCGGCCACAGCCCTTGCGGTAGCGCTTGTAGGCGTCGCTCTGCGTGATGATGCCAAAGCGCGTCACCACCCGGCTGTCGCCCTTGTAGTAGTCTTGGTGGTAATCCTCGGCCAGGTAAAACGGTTTCGCCGGCAGGATCGGCGTGACGATCTTCTGGCCCAGCGCCTTTTCCGCGGCGGCCTTGGCGGCCTCGGCGGCGGCCTTCTGCCCGGCGTCGGTGTAGAAGATGGCGGTGCGATAGCTGTCGCCCCGGTCGCAGAACTGCCCGCCCGCGTCCAGCGGATCGACCGAGCGGAAGAACAGGTCATACAGCTGGCGCGGCGACACACGCCCGCCGTCAAAGGTGATCTTGACCGCCTCGTAATGGCCGGTGCCGCCGCGCGTGACCTGCTTGTAGGTCGGGTTGGCGGTCTTGCCGCCGGTATAGCCCGACACCGCCCCGCGCACGCCGGGGACCTTTTCGAAATCCGCCTCGACGCACCAGAAGCAGCCGCCGGCAACGATGATGTCATCTGCGGCGGCGCGCATGGCGGTCAGCGGCAGGGCCAGCAGGGCAGCAAGGGCAATCAGGTGAAGGCGGGCGAGGCGGGACATGGGGGATCTCCTTTGCCCGTCAGGCTGCCCGGTAAGCGGAGTTCTGGCAATCGTCCGCGACGGGGGTTCACCTGAAGGTGAGCGCCGCCTGAACACAAAGAGTCCTCGGCAGTGAAACTTTTCCCGAACCGCATCGTGAATGGGATCACAAGCGCGGGCCATTGGGGCCCCGCACGATCACCTGACTGGGAGACTACTCATGAAAACCGGTATCCTGACCATCGCCCTGATTGCCGCCGCCGCCACCGCACAGGCGGGTGGCCACGCCATGGCGCCGATGGTCGAAGCGACCGACCAAAGCGTTGCCGACGGCACCGTGACCGCGTCCAAGATCATCGCGCCCGCCAATGGCTGGATGGTCGTGCATCGCACCGGCGCCGAGATGAAGCCCGGCCCCGTGGTCGGTTATGCGCCCCTGCGCATGGGAGAGAACATGGATGTCGTCGCCATCCTGACCGAAGCGGTCGCCCCCGGGGACATGCTGATGCTGATGGTCCACGGCGAAGACGGAGGTATGGCGGCGGGCACATTCGAATACACGCTGGGCGCCAAGGAGGACGGCCCTGTGCGGCTGGACGACGCCCTTGTGATGGCCACCATCACCGCGCAGTGACGCGACCGCCCGGGCCAAGGCCGATCCCCAAGGTCCGGGCGAAAGCGGGCGGTCCTGCGGGTGCGCCAACCCCGCTCCGCAGGGCGGCCACCTGTTGTTAACGAGTGGACTTGTTGGTCCCGCTGCCCAGGGCGCCCTGCGTCACCGGGCAGCGGGTGCCGCCGTACATTTGGCCCAGCACTTCGGCAAAGACCGGCGGCGCGTCGGGCACCGCTTCGAACAGGGTCATGCAGGACCGCACCTTGAGCGCATCGACGGGGCCGAGGATATCCTCGGGGTCGGTGCCCGCGTGGTCCAGCAGCAGGCCGGCGGTTTGCTCCAGGCGCGGGCCCAGAACGGGATGCGCCAGGTAGTCCGCCGCTTCGTCGACGCCGCCCAGGCCAAAGTGCCGCGCGCGGGGGGACCGGCCCAGGGCCTCCAACTGCGGAAAGACCCACCAGATCCAGTTCGTGACCTTCCGGCCCGTGCGCAACTCGCGCAGGACGTCGTCCCAGACCGGGGCCTGGGACGTCACGAATTCTTCGAACAGATTCATCTAAAAGTACCAATAATTTGCTTTGTGACGATTCACCTTGAAGATAGCTTGTCCGCAACATGGAACCAACAGAACATGAATTCCAACTCTTCAAGTTACTGAACGGAGGTAGTCTCCGCTCGAAACATCTTCACGTTGCAAACATTCCTTTGTCCGTCGCGGACTTTCTTGGATGGACCGCTCGAAAAGTGTTTATTTCGAGCGCAGACGCTCAAAAGATCCGGCACCACCCGATGCATGGTATGAACGCAGAGAAGGGTTTGGCTTTGCCGTTGGTTATCAAATTTGGGGACTACTACCAATCAAGAAAACGTGGTTCAGATCTTCAAATTGAGATCGTTCTCCACGAACCTGAACCGAAACGTGCATATTTCCTCGTCTTGGCGAGGAACATTGAAGATACCGGTCTGTTTATAAGAACATTCTACTACAACTCGAAATTGTCGAGATCAAAAATGAAAGGAGCGCGCTCATTGCTGGCGCAAAGCCCGCATAGATACTTCAAGGAGTAGCGAGGGGGGGACCCACACCTCCCCCTTACGATCAGCCTTGCGGCTATCTGCGGACGTGGGCTTTACCGCATTCCTCGCACCTCGAATATAGTACCATTGGTACTATTTATCAAGCTTAAGTTGTTGGAATCGTGTGGAGATTCATGGCGCCAGAAAACGAATCGAAAACAAGGACTTAGCCAAGCCGCCGCTTGCGCGAGGCCAGCAGGCGCAGCCGCAGAGCGTTCAGCGTGATGAAGCCCTTGGCGTCCTTCTGGTCATAGGCGCCGGCGTCGTCCTCGAAGGTCACATGCGCCTCGGAATACAGCGAGGCATCCGACCAGCGGCCGATGCAGCGGACCGAGCCCTTGTAAAGCTTCAGCCGCACGGTGCCCGAGACATGTTCCTGCGACTTGTCGATCAGCGCCTGAAGCATCTCGCGTTCCGGCGAGAACCAGAAGCCGTTGTAGATCAGTTCCGCATAGCGCGGCATCAGGCTGTCCTTGAGGTGGCCAGCGCCGCTGTCCAGCGTGATCTGCTCGATGCCGCGATGCGCCTCGAGCAGGATGGTGCCGCCGGGGGTTTCGTAGATGCCGCGCGATTTCATGCCGACAAAACGGTTCTCCACGAAGTCCAGCCGCCCGATGCCGTGTTTGCGGCCATATTCGTTCAGCTGCGTCAGGATCGTGGCGGGCGACAGCGCCTTGCCATTGATCGCCACCGCGTCGCCCTTTTCAAAGGTCACCTCGATCACCTCGGGGGTGTCGGGCGCGTCCTCGGGGTGGACGGTCCGGGCATAGACGTAGTCGGGCGCTTCCTGGGCGGGATCCTCCAGCACCTTGCCCTCGGACGAGGTGTGCAGCAGGTTCGCATCGACGCTGAAAGGCGCCTCGCCGCGCTTGTCCTTGGCGATCGGGATCTGGTTCTTTTCGGCGAAATCGATTAGCGAGGTGCGCGAGCTGAGGTTCCAGATCCGCCAGGGCGCGATCACTTTGATGTCGGGGTTCAGCGCGGCGGCCGACAGTTCGAACCGCACCTGGTCGTTGCCCTTGCCGGTCGCGCCATGGGCGACGGCGTCGGCGCCGGTTTCCTCGGCGATCTCGACCAGCCGCTTGGAGATCAGCGGGCGGGCGATCGAGGTGCCCAGCAGGTACAGCCCCTCGTAGACCGCGTTGGCGCGGAACATCGGGAACACGAAATCGCGCACGAATTCCTCGCGCACGTCCTCGATGTAGACGTTTTCCGGCTTGATCCCCAGCAGCAGCGCTTTTTCGCGGGCGGGCTCCAGCTCCTCTCCCTGGCCGAGGTCGGCGGTAAAGGTCACCACCTCGCAACCATATTCGGTTTGCAGCCATTTCAGGATGATCGAGGTGTCGAGGCCGCCGGAGTAGGCGAGGACAACTTTCTTGGGCGCGGTCATTGGTTTGGTCCTCTATGGTACGGCCGGCGGATTAACGGGTTTTCCGCCGTTCGGCAAGGCGCGCCCGTTGACGCCGGGGCGGGACGTGCTAGCCATCGGTTCAGGGTTTCAGGAGACGGACCATGCGAGGCTGGAAGATTTTCACACATTCGGCCGGGCTGGTGTTCCGCAACTTCGACGCGGCGCTGCGCATCTCGCTGTTGCCCTTCGGGGCGCATATCCTGTCGCAGGCCTGGCTGGCCGGGCATCCGGAACTGGTGGCCATGCCGACCGAGCTGGGCGGTGAGCTGCCGCAGGTCGAACCGCTGACCTACACCGTCTTTTTCGTGCTGCAGATCGCCTCGCTGGTGGCCAGCCTGTGGATCGCGGTCGCGTGGCACCGCTACGTTCTGACCGAGGAAATGGGCAAGGGATGGGTGCCGGTGTTTCGCGGCGACCTGGTGCTGGGCTACCTGGGGCGGTCGGTGCTGCTGGGCCTGCTCATGCTGCTGGCGCTGGTCACGGCGGCGATTCCCGCGGGGATGCTGATGACCGCGATGCCCTTTGCGACGATCCCGCTGCTGCTGGCCTGCCTCTACGCCGCGCTCTACCTGTTCTTCCGGCTGGGGGTGATCCTGCCGGCGGGGGCGATCGGTCAGCGGATCACGCTGCAGGCAGCCTGGCAGGCAACGGGGCGGGAGCAGGGCGCGATCCTGGGCCTCGCGCTGGTCGTGGTGGGGATCATGTCCGTCATGTTCATCCTGTCGATCGTGACGCAGTCCATGTCGCCGTCCGTGGCCGGGATCTTCGGGCTGATCTTTGGCTGGGTGGCGACGATGGTGGGCGCGTCGCTGCTGACCTCGCTGTTTGGCATCTGCGTCGAACAGCGCAGCATCGACTGACTTGCGCGCTGCGCGGGCTTGGGCCAAGGCTGAGCCATGAGTGATTTCATCCAGCGGGCCCGCGCCGCCGAAGAGGCGATGCGCGCGGTCTTTCCCCCCACGCCGCTGTTGCGGAACGCCCACCTGTCCGACCGCTATGGCGCCGAGATCCTGCTGAAGCGCGAGGATCTGAGCCCGGTGCGCAGCTACAAGCTGCGCGGCGCCTTCAATGCGATGCGCAAGGCCAGCGGAGACCGGCTGTTCGTGTGCGCCAGCGCGGGCAACCACGCGCAGGGCGTGGCCTACATGTGCCGCCACTTCGACGTGAAGGGCGTGATCTTCATGCCGGTGACGACGCCGCAGCAAAAGATCCAGAAGACCCGGATGTTCGGCGGCGCCAACATCGAGATCCGGCTGGTCGGCGACTATTTCGACGACTGCCTGAAGGCGGCGCAGGCGTTCTGCGCGCAGGAGGGCGGGCATTTCCTGTCACCCTTCGACGATGAGGACGTGATCGAGGGGCAGGCCTCGGTCGCCGTGGAGATCGAACAGCAGCTGGGCCAGGCGCCCGATCACCTTGTGATCCCGGTGGGCGGCGGCGGGCTGTCGGCCGGGGTGCTCAGCTATTTCCGCACCGCCGTCCAATATACCTTTGTCGAGCCGGCCGGCGGCGCCTGTCTGCGCGCGGCCTTGCAGGCGGGGCGGCCGGTGGCGCTGCCCAAGGTCAACACCTTCGCCGACGGCGCGGCGGTGGCCCGGATCGGCGAGCGTACCTTCGAGCGGCTGAAGGGCGTGGGCCTCGCCAATTCGCTGACCATCGACGAGGACCGGTTGTGCCTGACCATCCTCGAGATGCTGAACGTCGAGGGCATCGTTCTGGAACCGGCCGGGGCGCTTTCGGTCGATGCGTTGCAGGATCTGGGGCAGGGGATCGCCGGGCGGACGGTGGTCTGCATCACCTCGGGCGGCAATTTCGATTTCGAGCGCCTGCCCGAAGTCAAGGAACGCGCCCAGCGCTACGCCGGGGTAAAGAAATACTTCATCCTGCGGCTGCCGCAGCGGCCCGGCGCGCTGAAGGATTTTCTGGCGCTTCTCGGCCCCGAGGATGATATCGCGCGGTTCGAGTATCTCAAGAAATCGGCGCGCAACTTCGGCTCTGTCCTGATCGGCATCGAGACGACCGCGCCCGAGAATTTCCGCCGCCTGTTCGGCGAACTCGATTCGCACGGGTTCACCTATCAGGACATCACCGAGGACGAGATCCTCGCGCAGTTCGTGATCTGATGCTGGCGGGCAAGCGGGTCCTGCTGACTGGGGCGGCGCAGGGGATCGGCCGCGCGCTGGCGCAGGCGCTGGCGGCCGAGGGCGCGCGGCTGTGCCTGTCCGACCTGCCCGGCCCGGGGCTGGCGGCGGTTGCCGAGACGCTGGGTGCAGTAGCTGTACCCGCCGACCTGCGCGATCCGGCGCAGGTGGCGCAGATGGTCGCGCAGGCGCAGGCGGCGCTGGGCGGAATCGACAAGCTGATCTCGAACGCCGGGTTTGCCCGTGGCGCCATGCAAGGGCCGTGCAGCGCGTCCGACGACCTGTGGCAGGACAGCTGGGACGTGCATGTCATGGCACATCTGCGCGCCGCCCGCCTGTTGCTGCCCGAGATGCGGGCGCGCGGCGAAGGCTGGCTGGTCAACGTCGCCTCTGCGGCGGGGCTGCTCAGCCAGATCGGCGACGCGGCCTATTCCGCCAGCAAACACGCGGCGGTCAGCCTGGCGCAGTCCCTGGCCATCGAGCATGGCGACGAAGGCATTCACGTCTCTGTCGTCTGCCCGCTCTACGTGGCGACGCCGCTGCTGGGCTACGACGACACAGCCGGGAACTCGCGGCCCAATGACCGCGTCCTGACGGCCGAAGAGGTGGCCGAAGTCATCCTGTCCGGTCTGCGTGACGGGCGGTTCCTGATCCTGCCGCACCCCGAGGCGGGCGTGTTCTTTCAGCGCCGGGCCACCGACATGGACCGCTGGATCGACGGCATGCGCCGCCTGCGGCGCAAGGCCTTTGCCGATGGCGTGCCTGCGGACCTGACCGCGCTGAACCGGCTGATCTGACGCGTCACGCAGCCAGGCGGCCGGGCAGGTCCTGCTGAAACTGCGCGCGCGAGGCTTCGTAGCAGTCGCGCACTTCCTGCGGGCTGACGGTTTCCGGCTTGCCTTCGGCGGCGGATTTCTCACCCGTCTGGCAGAGCTTTGCCAGCGTCGCGAACCCGATGTTCAGCGCCGCGCCCTTCAGGAAATGCATCTGCTCTTCGGTCACGACGGGGTTGGCCGCGCAGGCCTCCAGCTGGCCGATGGCGGTTTCGACCTCGTCCAGGAACAGCTCGACCACCTCGCCGAAATCCTCGGCGCCAATTTCATCTACAAGTTCGTCAACACGGGACCAGTCAATCATGCGGCACCTCCTTCACGCGATTTCTACGCCGCCAACGTAAAGGCCAGCTTTCCGCCAGGGGGGCCGGACTGGCGGAGTTGTCACGCATTTTATTTTTCAGCCCCTGTTAAGGGCGACCGGATACGGAAGGTGCCGACAAGAACGGTGCCAGCCCGGAAGGACGCGGTTTGCATACCCAGAGACGAGACAGCCCGACCGAGCTGACCGGTGCGATCCAGCGTGTCCTTCTGGTGGACGACAGCCGGGCGCAGCTCAAGATGCTCAGCATGATGATGCAGCGCTGGGGCTTTGAGGTGCTGACCGCCGATTCCGGGGCCGAGGCGCTGGCAGTCTGCGAACGGCACCCGCCGGACCTTGTCCTGTCGGACTGGATGATGCCCGGCATGACCGGGCTGGAATTCTGCCGCCATTTCCGCAACCTGCCGCGCGAGGGGTATGGCTATTTCATCCTGCTCACCTCCAAGAGCGACAAGGACGACATCGCCGAGGGGCTGGACGCCGGGGCCGATGACTTCCTGACGAAGCCGGTGAATTCACACGAACTGCGCGCGCGCATCACCGCCGGGGAACGGGTCGTGTCGATGGAGCGCCAGCTGTCCGAGAAGAACCGGCAGGTGTCCGAGGCGCTGGAGGAACTGCGCGAAATCCACATGGCCATCGACAACGACCTGCGGCAGGCGCGGACGATCCAGCAATCGCTGGTGCCCGAACGGGTCTGCGAGGTGAACACCTCACGCGTCAGCCTGCTGTTGCGGCCCTGCGGACACGTCGGCGGTGATCTCGTGGGGATGTTCAGGCCGGGTTTCGGACGGCTGGGGCTCTACAGCATCGACGTGTCCGGCCATGGCATCACCTCGGCCATGGTCACAGCGCGGGTCGCCGGCTACCTGTCCAGCACCTTTCCGGACCAGAATATCGCGTTGGACCGGCGATTCGACCAGTTCTACGCCATGCGCGAACCGGCCGAGACGGCGCAGATGCTGAACCAGCGCCTCGCCGCGGATCCGGGGGTCGAGGAATACCTGACCATGGCCTACGTGGCGGCCGACCTCATCACCGGTCGCGTCAAACTGGTGCAGGCGGGCCATTCCCCGGCGCTGCTGTTGCGCCCGGATGGAACTCACCTTTTCATCGGTGATGGCGGTCTGCCCATCGGTCTGGTGGACGAGGTCAGCTATGACCAGCATGAGCTGACGCTGAGCAAGGGCGACCTGCTGCTGCTCTATTCAGACGGCTTTACCGAGGCGGTGACCCGCAGCGGTGAGATGCTGGGAGACGAGGGACTGGTCGAGATCTTCCGCGAAAGCGCCCGCTGCGGCACGGGCCCAGACCTGCTGGAGGACATGTTCTGGCGGCTGACCGCGATCATGGAAAACCCCGAAAAGCTGGGCGATGACGTTTCCGCTGCCCTGCTGGAATACGACATTCTGGCCCCCAGGGGTCCCTAGGCCAGGCGATCCTCGCTAGAGGCAGTGACGCCGCACAAAGGCGCTGTCGCCGGGGTTGCCCAGCATCCGGGCCGCCGCCGGTGCGTCCAGCCAGAGCGCGCGGTGCCCCGGTTCCGTCGGCGGGCCGAGCGGCCGCACCGGCGTGGCGACAAAGACGATACACAGCTTTTCGGCCCACAGATCGTATTCCGGCATGTAGGTGAACCGCCGGAAGGCGCCCAGCCGGCGCGGTGCGGCGATCCGCCAGCCGGTTTCTTCCAGGACTTCGCGGTGCAGCGCGGTGATCGGGTGCTCACCGGGGTCGATGCCGCCGCCGGGCAGCTGCGTTTCGGGCAAGGGTTCGGCCTGGTGCGTCAGCAACAGGCGCCCGGCCCGTGGCAGGATCGCGTAGACGCCGGGGCGCAGCGTGTAGCGCCGTCCGTCCTGCGGCGGCGCGCCGAATCTGGGTGTCATGCCCGGCCCCCTTTGCGTCCCGGCGGTTTCGCCTTATATGAACCGCGATATGCCAGTCTGCGGCACACAAGGAAACCCCATGAGCATCGGCAACAAACTCGCCTGGGACGATACAGTCCTGCCATTTCAGCTTGACCGCTCCGACATGCGCGGCCGCGTGGCGCGGTTGGACGGCGTGCTGTCGGGCGTCCTGAAACAGCACGACTATCCCGCCCCGGTCGAGGCGCTGGTGGCCGAAATGACCCTGCTGACCGCGTTGATCGGCCAGACAATCAAGCTGCGCTGGAAGCTGTCGCTGCAGGTGCAGACCAACGGCCCGGTGCGGATGATCGCGACCGATTATTATGGTCCGGACAAGGAGGGTCAGCCGGCCCGCATCCGCGCCTATGCCAGCTTTGACCGCGACCGGATCACCGACGCGCCGCCGTTCCAGCAGATCGGCAGCGGCTATTTCGCCATCCTGATCGACCAGGGCCAAGGCATGACGCCCTACCAGGGCATCACACCAATCGCCGGGAACAACCTGTCCGATTGCGCCGCCGCCTATTTCGCGCAATCCGAACAGCTGCCCACCACCTTTGCGCTGTCCTACGGCCGATCCAAGGAACCGGGCATGCCGGAACACTGGCGCGCCGGCGGCATCATGCTGCAACACATGCCCAAGGCGTCGCCCTTTGCCACCGGCGGCGGATCGGGCGAAGAGGGGCTGTTGCTGGCGCAGGACCTGGTCAGCGATGACAGCAAGGAGAACTGGACGCGGGTCAACAGCCACCTCCAGACGGTCGAACAGTTGGAACTGATCGGCCCCTCGGTGCCGCCGACGGAACTGCTGATCCGGCTGTTCCACGAGGAAGGGCCGCGCGTATTCGACAGCCAGCCGGTGCGTTTTGGCTGCACCTGTTCCGAGGACCGCGTGCGGCAGAGCCTGTCGATCTACTCGGCCAAGGACATCGCCCGGATGACCACGGACGACGGGCTTGTCACCGCCGACTGCCAGTTCTGCGGCGCGCATTACGAACTCGAGCCTTCGACGGTCGGCTTCGAGGCGGACAATGGCAACGGCTGAGCAGGAAGCGGCGCTGCGCCGGGCGCTCCGCGCGCCTGGCACGCCGTCTTCGGACTTTGACCTGAACCCGGCCGTGGTGCTGCCCGAAGGGCGCAAGCTGCGCCCGGCCGGCGTGCTGATGGCCTTTCAGCACGGCGCGACCGGGCTGGAGCTGGTGTTGACCAAGCGCTCCAGCCGGCTGAAGCATCACCCCGGCCAGATCGCCTTTCCCGGTGGCAAGGTGGACCCGGGCGACGCCGACGAGACCGCTGCCGCCCTGCGCGAGGCGCAGGAAGAGGTTGCGCTGGACCCCGCGCAGGTTGAGGTGCTGGGCACCTTGCCGCCGCACGAAACGGTGACAGGGTTCCTGGTCACGCCCGTTCTGGGCCTCGTGCAGGGCGATTTCCGACCCATCCCCGAACCGGGCGAGGTGGACGAGGTCTTTGCCGTGCCTTACGCCCACGTGATGGACGGCTCGCGATATTCGGTACAGGGGCGGCGCTGGCGCGGGCAGCGGCGGCTGTATTTCACCGTGCCCTATGGCTCCTATTACATCTGGGGCGCGACGGCCCGGATGCTGCGCGCGCTGGCCGAGCGCGTCGCGCCATGACCCGCGTCACCGGCCCCTGGCTGGAGGCCCCCGGCACCCAGCGCGTCATGGCCCTGCTCGAGGACGGCGGCCACCTAGCCTACGTGGTGGGTGGCTGCGTGCGCAACGCGCTGCTGGGGGTGCCGGTGTCGGACGTGGACATCTCGACCGACGCGCGCCCGGAACGGGTGATGGAACTGGCCAAGGCGGCTGGGCTGAAAGTGGTCCCCACCGGCATCGACCACGGCACCGTGACGGTGGTGGTCGGCGACGAGGGCTACGAGGTCACCACCTTTCGCGCCGATGTCGAAACCGACGGCCGCCGCGCCGTGGTGCGCTATGCCGATGACGTGCACGAGGACGCGGTGCGGCGCGATTTCACCATGAACGCGCTCTATGCCGACCGGCGCGGCGCGCTGGTCGATCCGCTGGGCGGGCTGGCAGACCTTGCGGCACGGCGCTTTCGGTTCATCGAGGATGCCGACACGCGCATCCGCGAGGATTACCTGCGAATCCTGCGGTTCTTCCGCTTTAACGCCTGGTACGGCGACCCGGCGCAGGGCATGGACGCCGATGCGCTTTCGGCCATCGCGCAGAACCTGGACGGGCTCGACGTGCTGTCGCAAGAGCGGGTGGGTGCGGAGCTGGTCAAGCTGCTGAACGCGCCCGATCCGCTAGTGGCGGTGTCGGTCATGGCGCAGGTGGGGGTGCTGGCGCATGTCATGCCGGGCGCGCATCCGCAGATGCTGGGGCCGTACCTGCACCACGAGACCGCGCTGAATCTGCCGCCCGATGCCATGGCGCGCATGGCGGCGCTGGGCTTTGACGATGCCGCGCGGTTGCGCCTGTCGAAGGCGCAGCAGGCGCGGCTGGCGCTGTACCTGGAGTTGATCGGCGCACCGGATGGGCCCGCCGCCCTGGCCTTTCGCCATGGCGCCGAGGTGGCGCGCACCGTCGCCGCGCTGCGGGCGGCCAGCCTTGGCACGCCCTTGGCCACCGACCTTGCCGCGCAGGTCGATCAGGGCGCTCAGGCGGTGTTTCCGCTGAAGGCACGGGACCTGATGCCGAGATACCAGGGGCCGGACCTGGGCGCGGCCCTGCGCCGGGCCGAAGCGGCCTGGATCGAGTCCGGCTTTGCGCTGGACAAAGCCGCGCTGCTGGCCGCTCTCGACGAGGGGTGACTCCGGCGGATTTCTGTCGTAGGAAAAACCGGACTCAACGCTTCCGGGGAGACGGGATGGTGCGCAACAGGATTGAATTCAGCCTGGCCTGAGCCGATCCCTGCGTGTGGGTTGGCCCTGGCCCGACCCGCTTCTACCTATCCCAAGTCGTTACGCTCGCAGGAGCAGCCGGAATGTTCCGTTTTTTTGAAAACCTCGTAGACCCGTACACCCCCTATCCCCAAAAGGACTCGCCGCCGCGCAAGCTGCTGCCGTTCCTGATGGAGTACGCCCGGCCGTTCCGCCGGCTGTTCGTGATGACCGGGCTGATGTCGGCGGTGGTGGCGGCGGTCGAGGTCTGGCTGTTCTTCATCATGGGCTGGGTGGTCGACGTGCTGTCGGGCGATCCCTCGCAGGTGTGGGAGCGGCACGGCAATGCGCTGCTGGCGCTGGCGGCCTTCATCCTGCTGCTGCGGCCGGCGATCCAGGCGCTGGACGTGCTGCTGCTGAACAACGCGATCATGCCGAATTTTGGCACGTTGATCCGCTGGCGGGCGCATGCGCATGTGTTGCGGCAGTCGGTCGGCTGGTTCGAAAACGATTTTGCCGGGCGTATTGCCAACCGCATCATGCAGACGCCCCCGGCGGCGGGCGAGGCGGTGTTCCAGGTGTTTGACGCGATCACCTTTGCGCTGGCCTACCTGATCGGCGCGGCGGTGCTGCTGGGCGATGCCGACCCGCGGCTGATGATCCCGCTGGCGGTCTGGTTCGGGCTCTACGTGATCCTGATGCGCTGGGTCATCCGGCGGGTCGGCCCGGCGTCGCAGGCGGCCTCGGACGCGCGCAGCATGCTCACCGGGCGGGTGGTGGATGCCTATACCAACATCCATTCGGTCAAGATGTTTGCCCATCACTCGCGCGAACTGGACTATGCCAAGGAAGCGATCGACGAAACGCGGCGCACCTTCCAGGTGGAAATGCGGCTGTACACGCTGATGGACGTTGCGCTGGTGACGCTGAACGGCCTGCTGATCGTCGGCGTGGTGGGCTGGGCCATCGCGCTGTGGATGCAGGGCGCGGCCTCGACCGGGGCGGTGGCGGCGGCAACGGCGCTGACGCTGCGGCTGAACGGGATGACCGGCTGGATCATGTGGGCGCTGACCACCTTCTTTCGCCAGCTGGGGGTCGTGGCCGAGGGGATGGAGACCATCGCCCAGCCGATCGACCTGGTCGATGCGTCGGACGCGAAACCGCTGCGCCTGACGCGGGGAGAGATCCGCATCGAAGGTGTGTCGCACCACTACGGGCGCGGGGAGGGGGGTCTTGACCGCGTGTCGCTGACCATCGCCCCGGGCGAAAAGGTGGGCCTTGTCGGGCGCTCGGGCGCGGGCAAGTCGACCCTGGTCAAGCTGCTGTTGCGGTTCTACGACGTCGAGAGCGGGCGCATCCTGCTGGACGGGCAGGACATCGCGGGCGTCACGCAGGACAGCCTGCGGCTGAACATCGGCATGGTGCAGCAGGATTCGGCGCTGCTGCATCGGTCGGTGCGGGACAACATCCTCTATGGCCATCGCGAGGCGACAGAGGCGCAGGTCATCGCCGCCGCCAAACAGGCGCAGGCGCATGAGTTCATCCTGGGGCTGGAGGACCCGCAGGGGCGGCGCGGCTACGATGCCCATGTCGGCGAACGCGGAGTCAAGCTGTCCGGCGGGCAGCGGCAGCGGGTGACGCTGGCGCGCGTGATCCTGAAAAACGCGCCGATCCTGCTGCTGGACGAGGCGACCAGCGCGCTGGACAGCGAGGTCGAGGCGGCGATCCAGGACACGCTTTACGGCATGATGGAGGGCAAGACGGTGATCGCCATCGCGCACCGCCTGTCGACCATCGCCGCGATGGACCGGATCCTGGTGCTGGACGAAGGACGGATCGTCGAACAGGGCACGCATGAGGCGCTTTTGGCCAAGGGCGGGCTATATGCACGGTTCTGGACCCGGCAATCCGGCGGGTTTCTCGATGCGGATGCTGCCGAATGAAGATGTCGGACTGGATAAACGCCTTTGCCCCTGCCGAAGGCCCGCCGCCCCGGCAGCTGCGGCCCTTCCTGGTCTGGGCGCTGCGCGGCTCTGGCCCTGCGCTGGTTTTCGCCGGGCTGATCTCGATCGCCGCCGGAATCGTCGAGGTGCTGGCGGCGCTGGTGCTGGGCTGGGTCGTGGACGCGGCGCTGAACAGCCCGCCCGAGGCGGTGTTTTCCGGCAATGTCGGCACGCTGGTCTTTGCGCTGGCGTTCTTTCTGCTGGCGCGGCCGCTGTTCTTTGGCGGCAACGCGGTGATGCAGAACATCGTCGTGGCGCCCAACGTCCTGAACCTGGTGCTGCAACGCCTGCACCGCTTCACGCTGGGCCAGTCTGTCACCTTTTTCGACAACGATTTCGCCGGGCGCATCGCGCAGAAGGAAATGCAGACCGCCCGCGCGCTGACGGACGTGGTGGTGGAAACGCTTCAGACGGTGCTGTTTGCGCTCGCCTCTGTCGCGGGGGCGGTGTTCCTGCTGGGCACGGTGGACGGGCGGATCGCCGCCGGGCTGGTGCTGTGGCTGGCGGTCTATTTCTTGATCATCCGCCACTACATGCCGCGCATCCGCAAGTTCTCGACCGAGCGGGCGGCGGCGCGGGCCAACGTGACGGGCCAGATCGTCGACACCGTCAGCAACATCAAGACGGTCAAGCTGTTCGCCCATGCCGATCACGAGGACCGCGCGGCGCTGGGCGCCATGGCGAAACTGCGTGACCGCACGCTGGACTATGGCCGCGTCTCGGCGGCGTTCCGGTTCTGGCTGATGGCGCTGGCCGGGGTGCTGCCGGTGCTGCTGGTTGGCGGGGCGCTGTGGTACTGGTCGCGCGGGCTGGTCAGCGCGGGCGATATCGCCGCCACCGGCGCGGTCAGCCTGCGGCTGGCGCAGATGACCGGCTGGGTCAGCTTTACCCTGATGGGTCTCTACGCCGACATCGGCGAGGTCGAGGACGGCATGCGCACCCTGACCCCGGCGCAAACGCTGGTGGATGCGCCGGACGCGCCGGAACTGAAGGTGACGCGCGGCGAAGTGCGCTTCGACGGCGTCGGCTTTGCCTATGGCCGCGACACCGGCGGGGTGCAGGACATCGACCTGACCATCGCGCCGGGCGAAAAGCTGGGCATCGTCGGGGCTTCGGGCGCGGGCAAGTCGACGCTGGTGGCGTTGCTGCTGCGGCTCTACGACAGCGAGACCGGCAAGGTGACGATCGACGGGCAGGATGTCAGGGATGTCGCGCAGGAAAGCCTGCGCCGGCGGATCGGCATGGTCACGCAGGAAACCGCGATGTTCAACCGCTCGGCGCTGGAGAACATCCGCTATGGCCGCCCGGACGCGACGCCCGAACAGGTGATCGCCGCCGCAAAGCGCGCCGAGGCGCATGAGTTCATCCTGCAACTGGAGGATTTCCGCGGCCGCAAGGGCTATGACGCCCACCTGGGTGAACGCGGGGTCAAGCTGTCCGGTGGACAACGCCAGCGCATCGCCCTGGCCCGTGCCATCCTCAAGGACGCGCCGATCCTGGTGCTGGACGAGGCCACCAGCGCGCTGGATTCGGAGGTCGAGGCGGCGATCCAGCAGGCGCTGGCGCGGGTGATGGAGGGCAAGACGGTCCTGGCCATCGCGCACCGGCTGTCGACCATCTCCAGCATGGACCGCATCGTGGTGCTGCACGCAGGGCGGATTGCCGAGCAGGGCACCCACGACGCGCTGCTGGCGCAGGGCGGGCTCTATGCCCGCTACTGGGAGCGGCAATCGGGCGGTTTTCTGGGTGAGGACGTGGCGGAGGCGGCCGAATGATCCGCCGTTTCCTGCCGCAGATCGACCCGTTCCAGCCGGCCGAAGGACCGCCGCCGAAATCGCTCTGGGCCTTTGCGCGCTGGTCGCTGCGCGGATCGGAGCGGGCGATCGCGCTGGCCGTCGGCGTGACCTTCCTGACCGGCGTGTCCGAGCTGGTGGCGGCGCGCTTTACCGGCTGGGTGATCGACAGCGCCGAGGTGACCGGGCCCGGTGCCTTCTGGGGGCCGTTCTGGCCGATCATCGTCTTTGGCCTGGTGTTCTTCCTGCTGATCCGCCCGATCCTCTTTGTCTTTGACGCGGGCGTGTCCGGCGTGATGCTGGGGCCGAACCTGTTTCCCATGGTGCTGCAACGGCTGAACCGGCACGTTCTGGGCCATTCCATGCGGTTCTTCGAGAACGATTTCGCCGGGCGGCTCAGCCAGAAGGCGTTGCAGGTGGCGCGCGCGCTGACCGACCTGGTGCTCGAAACGACGGACGTGGTGGTCTATGCGCTGGCGATGTTCGCCGGGGCGCTCTTTCTGCTGGCGGCGATCGACCCGCGCCTGCTGGGCGTCTTTGTGGTCTGGGCGGTGCTCTACGCGCTGGCGCTGCGCTACTTCATCCCGCGCGTGCAGGTCCGGGCCAAGGCGCGGGCGGGCGCGCGCACCGCCGTCACCGGGCAGATCGTCGACACCTATTCCAACATCGCCACGGTCAAGCTGTTCGCCCGCGACGACGACGAAGACGCCGCCACCCGCGCCGCGCTGGAAAGCTACCGGCTGCGGGCGCTGGATTTCGGCGATCTCTCGGCGATCTTCCGCATGGTGCTGATGACGCTGGGGGGCATCCTGCCGGTGGTGTCGATCCTGGGCGCGCTCTACCTGTGGAGCGTCGGCACCGCCAGCCCCGGCGACATCGCCGTGACGGCCATGGTGACCACGCGGCTGTCGATGCTGACCAATCGGCTGGGCCGCACCGCCATGTCGATCTTTACCAACATCGGCGAGATGGAGGACGGCCTGGGCACCCTGACCCCGCCGCACGAGATCCGCGACCACCCGCAGGCGGCGTCGCGCGCGTTGCGGGGCGAGGTGCGGTTCGACAAGGTGGGCTTTGCCTATGGCGGCGAGGGGCACGCGCTGCGCGGTTTCGACCTGACGGTGGGCGAGGGGGAAAAGGTGGCTTTGGTCGGGGCTTCCGGAGCGGGGAAATCGACCGCCGTGTCGCTGCTGCTGCGGCTCTATGATGTCGAACAGGGGCGCATCCTGCTGGGCGGCGTGGACATCCGCGACCTGACGCAGCAGGCGCTGCGCCGGCAGGTGGCGGTGGTGCGGCAGGAAACCGCGATGTTCAACCGCTCGGCGCTGGAAAACATCCGCTACGGCCGCCCCGGCGCCAGCGACGAAGAGGTGTTCGAGGCCGCGCGGCGGGCTTCGGCGCATGACTTCATCCTGGAGCTGCGCGACCACAAGGGCAACATCGGCTATGCCGCGCGGCTGGGCGAGCGCGGGGTCAAGCTGTCCGGCGGGCAGCGGCAGCGCATCGCCCTGGCCCGCGCCATCCTGAAGGACGCGCCGGTGCTGGTGCTGGACGAGGCGACCAGCGCGCTGGACAGCGAGGTCGAGGCCGAGATCCAGCAGGCGCTGGGCACGGTGATGCGGGGCAAGACGGTGCTGGCCATCGCGCACCGGCTGTCGACCATCGCGCAGATGGACCGGATCGTGGTGATGGACGACGGCCGCATCGTGGAAGAAGGCCCGCACGAGGCGCTGCTGGCGCAGGGGGGCCTCTATGCGCGCTACTGGGCGCGGCAGTCGGGTGGGTTCCTGGGCGCCGAGGCGGCCGAGTAGTCCCCGGGCGCTGGCGCCGGTCAGGTCCTGCGGCTATTGGGTATTTTCACAGAGAAGAAACAGCGGGAGTGAGCCCATGACCGAGGGTGCGCAGCAGGTGGTCATCGAGCGGCTGGGCCATCACGGCGACGGCATCGCCGAGGGGCCGGTCTACGTGCCCGGCGTCCTGCCGGGCGAGGTGGTCACGGGGGTGATCGAGCGCGGTCTGATGGTAGCGCCGAAGATCGTCACGCCCTCGGATCAGCGTGTATCGCCGCCCTGTCGGCACGCGAAGTCCTGCGGCGGTTGCCAGTTGCAGCACGCCTCGGACGGGTTCGTCACCGGCTGGAAGGAGAACGTGGTGCGCCGCGCGCTGGAGGCGCATGGGCTGGTGTGCCCGATGCGCGCCACGGTGACCTCGCCGGAGCGGTCGCGGCGGCGGGCGGCGTTTTCGGTGCGGCGGACCAAGAAGGGGGCGATGGCCGGGTTTCACATGAAGGGCTCTGACGTGCTGGTCGCGGTGCCGGAGTGCCGGCTGGTGACGCCATCCCTTGCCGGGGCGCTGCCGCTGGTCGAGCGGCTGGCGGTGGCGGGGGCCTCGCGCAAGGGCGAAGTGTCGGTACTGGTGACCGAGAGCGGCTCGGGGCTCGACCTGACGGTGAAGGGCGGCAAGCCGGTTGACGATGCCTTGCGGATCGAATTGGCCGGGATCGCGCAGGAGGCCGGGCTGGCGCGACTGGCCTGGGACGACGAGGTGCTGACCTTCAAGCCGCCGTTCCAGCAGTTCGGCGCGGCGGCGGTGGTGCCGCCACCGGGCGCCTTTCTCCAGGCGACGGCCGCCGGGCAGGCCGCCCTGCTGGCGGCGGTCGAGGAGGCTTTGGCCGGATGCACGCATATCGCCGATCTCTTTGCCGGGTGCGGCACCTTTGCCCTGCCGCTGGCGGCGCGGGCGCGGGTTCATGCGGTCGAAAGCGATGCCGCCATGCTCAAGGCGCTGGACAAGGGCTGGCGCGAGGCACAAGGCATGCGCCATGTCACCCATGAGGCACGCGACCTGTTCCGCAACCCGCTGTTGCCGGACGAGTTGCGGCGCTTTGACGGGGTGGTGATCGACCCGCCCCGCGCCGGGGCGGAGGCGCAGGTGGCCGAGCTGGCGCGCGCGCGCGTGCCGCGCATCGCGCATGTGTCGTGCAACCCGGTGAGTTTTGCCCGCGACTGCGCGCTGCTGGTGTCGGCGGGTTACCGGCTGTACTGGGTGCAGGTGGTTGACCAGTTCCGCTGGTCTACCCATGTGGAGCAGGTCGCCGCATTGCAGCTGGAGGAGTGAGGCATGGACTTTCGCGCGCGGATCGGCGCCTTTCTGGATCAACCCCGGGTGCAAAACTTCATCATCGGGGTGATCCTGCTGAACGCCGTGGTGCTGGGGCTGGAGACCTCGGAGACCGTGATGGCCTCATGGGGGACGCTGATCGTGGCCGTGGACACCGCCTGCCTGGCCGTCTTCGTGATCGAGATTCTGGCCAAGCTGATCGCGCGGGGCGGGCGATTCTTTCGCAGCGGCTGGAACCTGTTCGATTTCGTGATCGTGGGGATCGCCCTGGTGCCGGCGGCGCAGGGCTTCTCTGTCCTGCGGGCGCTGCGCATCCTGCGGGTGCTGCGGGTCATTTCGGTCGCGCCGCGGCTGCGCCGGGTGGTCGAGGGCTTTGTCACCGCGCTGCCGGGCATGGGCAGCGTGTTCCTGCTGATGGCGATCATCTTCTACATCGGCGCGGTCATGGCGACCAAGCTGTTTGCCGCCAGCTTTCCGGAGTGGTTCGGCGACCTCGGCCGGTCAGCCTATTCGCTGTTCCAGATCATGACGCTGGAATCCTGGTCCATGGGGATCGTGCGCCCGGTGATGGAGGTCTATCCCTATGCCTGGGTGTTCTTCGTGCCCTTCATCATGGTCACGACCTTTGCTGTGGTGAACCTGCTGGTGGGTCTCATCGTGAACTCGATGCAGGATGCCCACGCGGCCGAGGACAACGTGCGGACCGATGCCTACCGCGACGAGGTGCTGGCCCGGCTGGAGGCGATCGAGCGGCGCCTAGCCGAACGCCCGGCTGCTGGCGAAAACGTGAGCTACGCAAGGGCGCGAGATTGAGGTAGACTGCCAAAAAACAGACGAGGCAGTGAAACGACATGCGGATTCTCGGCGTTCTGCTCATGATGACGCTCGGGTTCGGATTGGCCGGATGCGCCAACAAGTTCCCGACTTACAATGGCCCGGAAGTCACCCAGGTGGTGGTCAACAAGGGCGCGCGGCGGATGTATCTTTTGCACCACGACAAGGTGCTGGAGGATTACGATATCGGCCTGGGCTTCGCGCCCGAGGGACACAAGGCGTTCGAGGGCGACGGCAAGACGCCCGAGGGCACCTACCTGATCGACCGGCGCAACCCGAACAGCAAGTTCTACCTCAGCATCGGGGTGTCCTATCCAAATCCCGACGACCGGGCCTTTGCCTCTTCGCAGGGCAAGAGCCCGGGCGGCGACATCTTCATCCACGGCAAGCCGCGCGAGTATCGCGACGCGCCGCGCGACTGGACGGCGGGTTGCATCGCCGTGACGAACCGCGAGATGCGGCAGATCTATTCGATGGTGAAGGACGGCACGCCGATCACGATCACCCAGTGAGCGGGGCGCGGCATGTGCGGCGGCGGCCGGGGGATCCCCTGCCGCCTGCCATGTCGGATGTCAGGGTCTCAGGAAGCGGCGAGTGGCGTCGCGCTGGGCACCGGACCGCTGCCCGGTGCGCCCAGGACGAGGGTCCACCAGATCTTGCCGTTGTCTTCCTGGTGCCAGGCAAAGCCCATGTCGCGTGCCGCGGGATCGAGGATCACGTTCCGGGTGACGGATTCCTCCATCCAGGCGGCAAGGGTCTCAAGCTCGGTCTCGTAGGTTTCCGAGATCGTCTCGCCGACGACGCGGCCCTGGTAGCCGACCCGGCGCGCCCGGTCGATCGGCGAGGACCCGTCCGAGCCGAAGTGCCAGGGGCGGTTCTGCAACGCCATGTCGTTGGCATGAGTCGCCGCGGCGGCGTTCAGGTTCGAATCCAGCTGCAACGCGGCCGCCCCGGCCGACTGGCGCAGCGCGTTGATCGAATCAAGCATCCGGTACTGGATCCGCCCGCGTTCCACAGCCGAGATGCGGTAGACCCTCGGCAGTGGCTTGCCATCCGGACCAAGCCGCGTCTCGGGGGTCGAGCTGGGCGTGGTGGTGCAGGCCGCCATGGCGGCGGCGGCGGACAGGGCGATCAAGGCACGACGGTTCATTCGGACTGCTCTTCGACTTTGCATGTCACAATGGCTTACCCAAGGAGGCGTTGCCAATCAAACCCACATCGGCGTGAGCCGGCGTGTTGACGCCTGTTTGAATTGCGACTGAGGCTTTCGGGTCATATTATGGACAACTTGAGCTGTCTTGCCAAAGGAAGATGCGCATGACCCATTCGGCTGGAAAACCATTCACCCGCCGCGGCTTTCTGGCAGCCTCGGCGGCACTCATCGGTACGCCTGCCCTGGCCCAGAACGTCAACACCGGCACAACCGAGATCGACCGCGAAGTGAACAACATCGTGCGGCGGAACGTCTCGAGCTTTCGGACCCTGGTCTGGCAGGATTACTTCAGCAACCTCACCAAGGGCGCGATCCTGGTCGATATCTCGTCGCGGGCGCTGCACTACTGGCGCGAGGACGGGATCTATTACTTGTACCCGTCGTCGGTGCCGCTGACCGAAGACCTGACCCGGCGCGGCCGCACCAGCGTGGTGCTGAAGGACCCCAACCCCGACTGGCGTCCGACCCCTGCCATGAAGGTCCGCAACCCGGAGTGGCCGGACTATGTGCCGCCCGGTCCGGACAACCCGCTGGGCACCCGGGCGCTGCACCTGGGCTGGACCTACTACCGCATCCACGGCACCCACGACACCCGCAAGATCGGGCGGCGATCATCGAACGGCTGCATCGGTCTGTACAACGAACATATCGAGCAACTGTACGAAATGGCCTACGTCGGGACACAGGTGTTGCTTATTTGACCACACGCGCATGAGCCGCAATTTCGGCCGTCTAAACAGCAATTGCAAAGGTCCTGAAATGCTGCTTAGAGAGAGTCACGAGGTAAGTCTTGGGTGCCTGCTGTGCGTACGCTTATGGCCATGGCAGGCGAATATCTGGAGGATAACATGAAGAAACTCGCTCTCGCAGCCGTGTTCACTGGCGCAGCCACCACCGCATTTGCCGGCTCCTATGCCAAGGACGATGTGGTCATGGAGCCCGTCGTGGTCGTTGAAGAAACCGCAAAGGCATCGTCCTCTGCCGGTCTCCTGATCCCGCTGCTCCTGATCGCCGTCATCGCAGCAGCGGTCGCCGACTGATACGTCGACGTCTCAGACCAAAGAAAAAGGCGGTGCGACGGCACCGCCTTTTTTATTTGCTCCAGCTGCGCCCTTGGGGGGCTGCCGGGGTTTTTTTGGTTAACGAAAGCGCGGTGTTAGCGCTGTCAGGCCACCCAGCCCGACAGGTTTTCCTCGATCACCTGTGACAGCGCGTCGATGTGGGCGGCGTCGTCGTTCAGGCAGGGGATGTAGGTGAAGTGTTCGCCGCCTGCCTCTTCAAAGCTTTCCTTGATCTCTTCGTTGATCTCTTCGAGCGTCTCGATACAGTCGGCCGAAAAGGCCGGGGCGCAGACGGCGATGTGCTTCTTGCCGTCCTCGCGGGCGAGGCGCGCAACCTCTTCCACCGTGTAGGGTTTCAGCCATTCCTCGGGGCCGAATCGGCTCTGGAAGGTGGTGGTGATCTGCGTCTCGTCCCAGCCCAGCCGCTCACGCAGCAGGCGAGTCGTCTTCTGGCACTGGCAGTGGTACGGGTCGCCCTCCATCAGGTAGCGTTTCGGCACGCCGTGGTAGGAACAGACCAGGATCTCGGGCCGTGACTCGGCCGAGGCATAGGCGCGTTCGATCGACTGGGCCAGCGCCTCGATGTACATCGGGTGGGCATAGTAGGGGTCGACGACGCGGGCGGTCGGCTGCCATTTCTCCTGCATCAGCGCGCGAAAGAACTGGTCGTTCGCGGTGGCCGATGTGGCCCCGGCGTAATGCGGATACAGCGGAAAGAACAGGATCTTGCGGCAACCGGCCTCGGTCATCGCGCGGACCTTGGACTGGGTCGAGGGGTTGCCGTAGCGCATGCAGAAATCGACCATGACCTGGTCGCCGTAGCGTTCCGACATCTGCCAGGCGATCTTGGCGGTCTGGTTCCTGGTGATCGTCATGAGGGGGCTTTCGCCGGCCTCCTCGTTCCAGATCGACTTGTAATTCTTACCTGAGCTGAACGGCCGCTTGGTCAGGATGACCAGTTGCAGCAGCGGCTGCCAGAGCCAGGGCGAATAGTCGATCACCCGGCGGTCCGACAGGAACTCGTTCAGGTAGCGCCGCATCGACCAGTAATCGTAGTTGTCGGGCGTCCCGAGGTTGGCCAGCAGGATGCCGACGCGGCCGGGCGCGATCTTGGGGTGGTCGGCGGGGGCGTGGGCCGGCCGCACGGCCGTTTTCGTGACGTCGAGCATGGAGTTGGTCCCGGGATCTTCTCTTTTCCCGTAGGTATGGCTTTTCTGCATCGCGTCAATCTTTCAGCGGAGTTTCGGAGGTGCCCAGCGCATCGGCCAGCCTCTGCGCGGCCGATCCGGGGCGTAAGGGCTTTGGCTGCGAGGCGTCGGGCGCCCAGCCGGTCAGGGTGATGATCTCGAAAGTCGCCGACACGCGTCCGTCGGGCAGGGCGAAGTTCTCGCTGTAGATCTGTGCCGCACGCAGAAGCACGGCGCGGCGGGTGGGGCGGCGCAGGCGGGCGTGCAGCGCGTTCGTCTCACCCATGGCGCGCAGGTCGCGCATCAGGTGCAGGGCGCTGGCATAGCTCACCGTCAGCGGCGCCGATTCGGCCACCGGCAGGGCAAAGCCCGCGCGTTGCAACAGCGCACCCAGGTCGCGGATCTCGGCCATCGGCGCGACGCGGGGCGACAGGCCGCAGGTGACCTCGGTCTCGGCCTGCGCGAGGGCGGCGCGCAATTCGTGCAGCGTCTGCCCGCCCAGCGTCAGCGCCAGGCAGACCCCGTCAGGCCGCAGCGCGCGGCGGCACTGGATCAGCTGGCCCACCGGGTCATCGACCCAGTGCAGGCAGAGACCGTGAATGACGAGGTCGAGCGCGCCTTCGGTCAGGTCCAGCACTTCAGCCTCGGGGACCATCGTCGCCTCGGGAAAGCGCGGCGCCCAGACCTGCGGGAAAGGCGTGACCACCGCCACATCCGTAAACGTCCTGTTAACCATGGCCAGCCGATCCTGTGCATCGTCGGCGGCGGTTTCGTGCAGGAACAGCGCCTCGGGGCGTGCGCGGGCGCGGCGCAGGTCCAGGGCGTGCCGGTCGGTGAGACGGGGAGGCGTGGTCATATGCTGGCTCATAGGCTCTGGTCGGCGGGGATGCAAACCCTCGTGCAGCTGGTGTATCCGCCGCGCTGCCTGGGCTGCGGCGGCCTGGTCGAGACGGATTTCGGCCTCTGCGGTCCCTGCTGGCGCGAAACGCCGTTCATCTCGGGGCTGGCCTGCGACCTCTGCGGCGTGCCGCTGCCCGGCCAGTCCGACCGCGCCGAACTGTGTGACGACTGCCTGACCATCGCCCGCCCCTGGGCGCATGGCCGCGCCGCGCTGGTCTACCGCGACCGGGGCCGGCGCATGGTGCTGGCGCTGAAACACGGCGACCGGCACGACATCGCCCGCCCGGCGGCGCGCTGGATTGCGCGGGCGGCGCGTGACCTGCGGCGCGACGACCTGCTGCTGGTGCCGGTGCCGCTGCACGTCACCCGCCACCTGAAACGGCGCTACAACCAGGCCGCGCTGCTGGCCGAAGCGCTGGCCGCGGAACTGGACTGCCCCTGGTGCCCCGACGCGCTGGTGCGGCCCACGCCGACCCCACCGCTGGAAGGACACGGCCGCGAGGCGCGGTTTGCCACGCTGTCGGGGCGAATCACGCCGCGCGCGGGGCGGCGCGACCTGATCGCCGGCCGCCCGGTGCTGATCGTCGATGACGTCATGACCACGGGCGCGACGCTTGCGGCGGCAACCGAGGCCTGTCTTGACGCCGGCGCAACAGAGGTTTTCGTCTGCGTGCTGGCGCGCGCGGCCAAAGACACCTAAATCCATGGTCAACCGAAGCCATTCCGGAGGACCGAGGTGAAACCGGTCGAAATCTACACATCCCCGCTGTGCGGGTACTGCCACGCGGCCAAGCGCCTGCTGGACGGCAAGGGCGTCGACTATTCCGAGATCGACGTGATGCGCGAACCGCAGCGCCGGTCCGAGATGATGGACCGCGCGCGCGGCCGCCACACCTTGCCGCAGATCTTCATCGGCGAAACCCATGTCGGCGGCTATGACGATCTATACGCGCTGGAACGGGCGGGCAAGCTGGACGCCTTGCTGGCGGGCTGATGCGGGTCGCCCTCCTCCAGATGACCTCGTCGGACGACCCGGCCGAGAACCTCGCCACGCTGCGCGCCATGCTGGCCGAGGCCAGGGCGGCGGGCGCGGTTTTCGCGCTGTCACCGGAGGTGTGCAACTGCGTGTCGATGGACCGCGATCACCAGCATGCGGTCCTGCGCCCCGAGGCCGAAGACCCGGTGCTGGCCGGCCTGCGCGAGACGGCGCAGGCACTGGACCTCTGGGTGCTGGCGGGGTCGCTGGCGCTGAAGGCCGCGCCGCCGGAGACGCGTTTTGTCAACCGCTCGGTCCTGATCGGCCCGGACGGCGGGATTGCCGCGCGCTACGACAAGATGCACATGTTCGACGTGCAGGTGTCCGAGACCGAGACTTACCGCGAATCCACGGGCTATGCGCCCGGATCGCAGGCGGTGCTGGCGCGCACGCCGCTGGGGGCGATCGGCATGACGGTCTGCTACGATGTGCGCTTTGCCTATCTCTACCGCGCCCTGGCGCAGGCCGGGGCAGAGGTGCTGACCGTCCCGTCGGCCTTTTCGCCCGGTACCGGCCCGGCGCACTGGCAGCCGCTGTTGCAGGCCCGCGCGATCGAGACGGGCTGCTACGTGCTGGCGCCCGCGCAGACCGGCGAACACCGTGCCAGCACGGGCCGTCCGCGCCGCACCTGGGGGCATTCGATGGTGATTTCGCCCTGGGGCGAGGTGCTGCTGGATGCTGGCACCGCGCCGGGCGTCTTCTGCGTCGATCTCGACCTGGGCCAGGTAAGGGAGGCACGGCGCAAGGTGCCCGCGCTATCGCATGACCGCGCCTTCACGGGGCCCGCCGCATGAGCGACGCGCATGCGCTGGCGATCTCGCTGTTCAGCGAGCTTCTGACCGCGGACCAGCTGCTGCGCGCGCGCCTGACACGGGTGCTTCCGAACCGCATGGAGATCTCGCATTTCTCGGTGCTGAACCACCTCGCACGGGGCGGCGAAAAGACACCCGCCCAGCTGGCGCGCGCCTTTCACGTCACACGGGGCGCGATGACCAACACGCTGTCCAAGCTGGAGATCGCCGGCTACGTGCACATCCGCCCCGACTGGGACGATGCCCGCAAGAAGCTGGTTTCGATCTCGCCCGCGGGGATCGCCGCGCGCACTGCGGCGCTGGCGGCGATCACGCCGCTGATCGAGGAAATGATGGGCGACCTGGGCGAGGACCGGGTGAAAGCAGTCCTGCCCGTCCTGCGCGAGTTGCGGCTGCGGCTGGAGGGCCAGTAGGGGGCTCTGCCCCCTCGGCCTGCGGCCTCACCCCCCGTCTTCAGGCCGGTTTCAGCGCGGCGGTGACGTAGTTCACGCTCAGGTCGCGGTCCGACAGGCGCCACGACCAGCTGACCGGGTTGAAGACAAAGCCCTTGCGGTCCACCGGGTTCAGCCCGGCCTGTTGCAGCAGGCCATAGAGCTCATCGGGCGTGATGAACTTGGACCATTCATGCGTGCCCTTGGGCAGCCAGCGCATGACGTATTCCGCCCCGACGATGGCCATGGCAAAGCTTTTCGCATTGCGGTTGATCGTCGAGCAGACGTGCAGCCCGCCCGGCTTCAGCAGCTGGCGGCAGGCGGTCAGGTAGGCCAGCGGGTCGGCCACGTGTTCGACCACCTCCATGTTCAGCACCACGTCGAACTGTTCGCCCGCTTCGGCCATCGCCTCGGCGGTGGTGAAACGGTAGTCGATTTCCAGCCCGGACTGCGCGGCGTGGGTCTGCGCCACGGGGATGTTGCGCGGGGCGGCGTCCACGCCCACCACCTCGGCGCCCAGCCTTGCCATGGGTTCCGACAGCAGCCCGCCGCCGCAGCCGATGTCGAGCAGGCGCAGCCCCTCGAAGGGGCGCGACGCCGTCAGGTCACGGTCGTATTCGGCGGCGATCTGACTCGTGATATAGTCCAGGCGGCAGGGGTTCAGCATGTGCAGGGGCTTGAACTTGCCGTTCGGATCCCACCACTCGGCGGCCATGGCTTCGAACTTGGCGATCTCGGATGCATCGACGGTGATGGTCATGAACTTCCCCATGGTCTTTTGCCCTTTTGGGGCAATATAGGTAGGGCATGGACAAAATCCCGGGCCAAAAGCGCGCAGTGCAGTATCTATACCCCGCGGTTGACCCTTTCGATCAGCGCATGTTGCCGGTCGAGGGCGGCCATACCCTGTATGTCGAGCAGTGCGGCAATCCCAAGGGACAGCCGGTCATCGTGCTGCACGGCGGTCCGGGGGGCGGCTGCAGCCCGGCGATGCGGCGGTATTTCGATCCGCAGGCCTATCGCGTGGTGCTGTTCGATCAGCGTGGCTGCGGGCGGTCGCGGCCGCATGCCAGCGTCACGCACAACACCACCTGGGACCTGGTTGCCGACATCGAGCGGATCCGCGAGGCGCTGGAGATCGACGAGGCGGTGGTCTTTGGCGGCAGCTGGGGCGCGACGCTGGCGCTGGTCTACGCGATTTCCCATCCCGACCGGGTGCGCCAGCTGGTGCTGCGGGGCGTCTTCCTGATGACCCGGGCCGAGCTGAAATGGTTCTACGGCGGCGGCGCGGGGCAGTTCTGGCCGGAGCCCTGGGCGCGTTTTGCCGACATGATCCCCGAGAATGAGCGCGACGACCTGATCGCCGCCTATCACAAGCGGCTGTTCAGCGGCGATTTCGCGACCGAGACCCGCTATGCCCAGGCCTGGTCGGCCTGGGAAAACGCGTTGGCCTCGGTCTATTCGAACGGGCACGGCGGCGAGGCGCCGGGCGACTATGCCCGCGCCTTTGCCCGGCTGGAGAACCATTATTTCATCAACGACGGTTTTCTCGATGAGGACGGCTGGATCCTCAAGAACGTGCATCGCCTGGCCGACACGCCGGGCGTGATCGTGCAGGGGCGCTATGACATGATCTGCCCGCCGCGGCGGGCCTGGGAGCTGGCGCAGAACTGGCCCGGGGCGGATCTGCGCATGATCCGCAACGCCGGGCACGCCCTGTCGGAACCGGGCATCAGCGCCGAACTGGTCCGCGTGATGGACGACCTCGCTGCAACCATTGCGTGAGCCGGGGCCGTTACCGCCCAAACCTTCGCTTTACACACGGAAATCAGGCGTTAACGTGACTGAAAGCCAATAATGGATCGACAGGGATCTTGACGCCAGTTCTCAAAATCATCCTCCAGCGGCTTGCGCTGGGCCTTTTGACGTTGTTCATCGTGTCGATCGTGATCTTCACGGCGGTGAACATGCTGCCGGGGGATTTCGCCGAGGCGATCCTGGGGCA
This sequence comes from Antarctobacter aquimaris, assembly GCF_900184945.1. Taxonomy (GTDB): domain Bacteria; phylum Pseudomonadota; class Alphaproteobacteria; order Rhodobacterales; family Rhodobacteraceae; genus Maliponia; species Maliponia aquimaris. Next base: position 283,192 of record NZ_FXYF01000001.1, read on the forward strand.
GGGCGCCACGCCCGAAGCGGTGGCGTCGATAAGGCGGGACCTCGGTCTCGATCAGCATCCGGTGACGCGCTACCTGGACTGGCTCGCCGGAGCCTTGCGCGGCGACCTGGGCAATTCCTTTGCCCAGGCCAACTTTGCCAGCTTCGTCGGCAACGACTCGGGGGTGCGGACCTCGGTGGCGCAGCAGATCGCGCCGCGCTTTGCCAACACCATGTTCCTGGCAGGGGTCACGGCGGCGATCGCGGTGCCCTTTGCGGTCACGCTGGGAGTGCTGGCGGCGCTCTACCGCAACTCGGTCTTTGACCGGGTCGCCAACGTGACGACGCTGACCTCGATCTCTTCGCCCGAATTCTTTCTCGCCTACATCCTGATCCTGTTCCTCGCGGTGCTGAACCCGGTTCTGCCCTCGCTGTCGAACATCTACGACGGCATGAGTTTCGGCGAGCGGCTGGAAAAGACGCTGTTGCCGGCACTGACCCTGACGCTGGTCGTGACGGCGCACATGATGCGGATGACGCGCGCCGCGATCATCAACCTGCTGGCCAGCCCCTACATCGAGATGGCGCGGCTGAAGGGGATCAAGCCGATGCGCGTGATCGTGCACCACGCGCTGCCCAACGCGCTGGCGCCGATCATCAACGTGATCGCGCTGAACCTGGCCTACCTGATCACCGGCGTCGTCGTGGTCGAGGTGGTCTTTGTCTACCCGGGGATCGGGCAGCTGTTCGTCGACAGCGTCAAGATCCGTGACATCCCCGTGGTGCAGGCCTGCTGCCTGATCTTTGCGGCCGCCTACATCCTGCTGAACCTGACCGCGGACATCCTGTCCATCCTGTCGAACCCGCGGCTGAGGCATCCCAAATGAACACGCTCTTGTGGATTGTCGCCGGTCTGGCCGCCTGTCTTGCCGCGGGCTGGATCCTGCGTTTCGTCGGGCAGAAGGCGACCGGGAACAAGCCGCAGTTCCGCGACATGCCGCTGGCCGTGGCCTTTGGCTACGTGCTGGGCGCGGCGGTGGTGGTGTTCGGCGTCTGGTTCTATTTCCAGCCGGCGGTGACCGAGCAGGGCATGCCGGTCGCCTCGGTGCAGTTCTTCCGCTGGGCGGTGCAGGGCATCGTCCTGAGCACGGCCGCGGCCTACGCGTTCCGCCTGCTGGGGCGGCACGCCGGAACCGCCGGCAGCCGCAAGCTGTTCCGCCAGATGCCGCTGACCGCCGCCTTTGGTCTGTTGGTGATCCTGGTCTATGCCGTCCTCGCGGTCTTTGCCCCGATCCTGGCGCCTCACGGTCAGGAACAGGTCTTTGCCCAGGCCAACGTGGTGCCGGGTGGCAACCCGGCGCTGGGCGGCAACCCGGATTTCCCGCTGGGCACCGACCAGATCGGACGCGATATCCTGTCGCGCCTGATCTACGGCGCGCAGAACACCGTGGGCATCGCCTTTGCGACCACGCTGATTGCCTTTTTCCTCGGTGGCTCGCTGGGGTTCCTGGCCGCGACGCTGCGCGGCTGGATGGACCAGGTGCTGAGCCGCGCGGTGGACGTGCTGATGGCGATCCCCTCGCTGATCTTCTCGCTGCTGCTGATCACGGTCGCCTCGGCCTGGGTGTCGGGTCTTGGCCTGACGGTGGCCATGGTGCTGATCATCGCGGTGATCGATTCGACCCGCGTGTTCCGCCTGGCGCGTGCCGTCGGCATGAACATCGTGGTGATGGACTACATCGAGGCGGCCAAGCTGCGCGGCGAGGGGCTGCCCTATCTCATCTTCCGCGAGGTCCTGCCCAACGCCACCGCGCCGCTGCTGGCGGAATTCGGGCTGCGCTTCTGTTTTGTCTTCCTCACGATCTCGGCGCTCAGCTTTCTCGGCCTCGGCATCCAGCCGCCGCTGGCGGACTGGGGCACCATGGTCAAGGACCTGTCGGCCTTCATCAACTACGCCAGCTTTGCCCCGCTGGCGGCAAGCGTGCCGCTGCTGGCCGCCGGTGCCATCGCGTTGCTGACCGTGGCGGTGAACTTCGTGGTGGACTGGATGTTGCAGCGGTCGTCGGGGCTGAAGGAGTGAGCCATGTCTGATCTGCTGGTCGAAATGCGCGACGTGCGGATCGAGGGCCGGTCCGACGAAACCTGGATGCCCATCATCAACGGCGTCGACCTGACCCTCAAGCGCGGCGAAGTGCTGGGCCTGATCGGCGAATCGGGGGCGGGCAAGTCGACGCTGGGCCTGGCCGCGATGGGGTTCTGCCGCGATGGCGTGCGGATCTCCGGCGGATCGGTCAAATTTGACGGCATCGACCTGCTGTCCGCCAGCGCCGACCAGAAGCGCCGCCTGCTGGGCAAGCGGATCGCCTACGTGGCGCAGTCCGCCGCCGCCAGTTTCAACCCGGCGCACAAGCTGATCGACCAGCACACCGAGGCGCCGGTTCAGCACGGCGTCGCGGGCAAGGCCGAGTCGGCCAAGGACGGCATGGAACTGTACCGCAAGCTGCGCCTGCCCAACCCCGAAGAGATCGGCTTCCGCTACCCGCACCAGGTTTCCGGCGGGCAGTTGCAGCGCGCGATGACGGCCATGGCCATGGCCTGCCGCCCGGACCTGATCATCTTCGACGAGCCGACCACCGCGCTGGACGTGACCACCCAGATCGAGGTGCTGGCCGCGATCCGCGAGATCGTGGACGAGTTCGACACCGCCGCGATCTACATCACCCACGATCTTGCCGTCGTCGCGCAGATGGCGGACCGGATCAAGGTGCTGCTCAAGGGCGACGAGGTCGAAGAGGCCGACACCCGCACCATGCTGACGCAGCCGAAGGAGGACTATACCAAGAGCCTCTGGGCGGTCCGCGCCTTCGAACGGCCGACCAAGCCGCCGGTGGCAACCGACTCGGTGCCGGTGATCTCGGTGCAGGGGGTGACCGCGGCCTATGGTTCGGTGGACGTGCTGCACGACGTCAGTTTCGACATCCACGAGGGGCGCACCGTTGCCGTGGTGGGTGAATCGGGGTCGGGCAAGTCGACGACGGCGCGGGTCATCACCGGGCTGCTGCCGCCGCGCATCGGCCGGGTCGAGCTGGACGGCCAGGCGTTGCCGCTGGACTACCGCAAGCGGTCCAAGGACCAGCTGCGCCAGGTGCAGATGATCTACCAGATGGCCGACACCGCGCTGAACCCGCGCAAGCGCATCGGCGAGATCATCGGTCGCCCGGTGGAGTTCTACATGGGCCTGACCGGCGCGGCCAGGCGCAAGCGGGTCGAGGAGCTGCTGGACGAGATCGAGATGCCGGCCGATCAATACTACGATCGGCTGCCGTCAGAGCTGTCCGGCGGGCAGAAGCAGCGCATCGGCATCGCTCGCGCGCTGGCGGCCGAGCCCAAGTTCATCATCTGCGACGAGGTCACGTCGGCGCTGGACCAGCTGGTCGCCGAGGGCATCCTCAAGCTGCTGGCCCGCCTCCAGGACCAGCTGAAGCTGAGCTACATGTTCATCACCCACGACCTTGCCACGGTGAAGGCCATCGCCGACGAGGTGGTCGTGATGAAGGACGGCAATGTGGTGGAACAGGGACCCAAGCGCGAGATGTTCAAGCCGCCGCACCACCCCTACACCGACCTGCTGCTGTCCTCGGTCCCGGAAATGGACCCGGATTGGCTGACGACACTCCTGCAGGAACGCGGAGTTGAAAACATAGGCGATGCCGCGGTCGGAAAAATGTCGTAAGACACCGACACAAGGAAAACGACCTGCCGGGCAAGAACGACGCGGCAGACGAACAACAAGGGAGACTGACCATGATGACACGGATTAGCAGACGCGGACTTCTCACCACCGGCGCCGCCGCCGGTGTTCTGGCCGCCAGCGGCCTGCCGCTGCGCGCCCAGGCCAAGCGCGGCGGACGGCTGCGGGCGGCGCTGTCGGGCGCCAACACCTCGGACAGCTGGGATGGCCGGACCCATTCCGACCTGTTCATGATCGCCTCTGCGCAGGGCGCGGTTTTCGACAGCCTGACCGAGGTCACCGCCGGGGGCACGCTGGTCGGCGAACTGGCGACCGACTGGGAAGCCAGCCCCGACGCCAAGGTCTGGACCTTCAACCTGCGCCAGGGCGTGACCTTCCACAACGGCAAGGCCTTCGGCGCGGATGACGTGATCGAATCGCTGCAACTGCACGTCGCGGAAGGCGCGAAATCGGCGGCCAAGCCGATCGTGTCCGCGATCACCGAAATGAAGAAGGTCACCGATCACCAGGTGCAGTTCACTCTCGAGGCCGGCAACGCCGACTTCCCCTACCTGCTGTCGGACTATCACCTGCTGATGTACCCGGCCGGCCAGATCGAGGAAGCCATCGCCAAGGGCATCGGCACCGGCCTCTTCAGCGTGGTCAGCTTCGAGCCGGGCGTGCGCATGGTCGCCAAGCGGGTGGACAGCCACTACAAGGGCGATGCCGCCGGCTACTTCGACGAGATCGAGTACATCGCGGTGAACGACAACACCGCCCGGATGAACGCCCTGCTGACCGGCCAGGTCGACGCGATCAACCGGATCGACTTCAAGACCGAGGCCCTGCTCAAGGCCAACCCGATGGTGCGCATCCAGGAAGTGACGGGCAACCAGCACTACACCTTCCCGATGCTGACCAACGTCCCGCCCTACGACAACGTCAACGTGCGCCGCGCGCTGAAATACGCGATCAACCGCCAGGAGATGGTCGACAAGATCCTGCAAGGGCACGGCATCGCGGGCAACGACACGCCGATCGGCCCCGCCAACCAGTACTACGCCGCCGACCTCGAACAGCTGACCTACGATCCCGACAAGGCCAAGTTCCACCTCAAGGAAGCGGGCATGGACTCGCTGGACATCAACCTGTCGGTATCCAACGCGGCCTTCGAGGGCGCGGTGGACGGTGCACAGCTCTACCAGGCCTCGGCCAAGGTCGCCGGCATCAACATCAACGTGGTCCAGGAGCCGGCGGACGGCTACTGGTCGAACGTCTGGCTGAAGAAACCGTTCTGCGCATCCTACTATTCCGGCCGCGCCACCGAGGACTGGATGTTCTCGATCGCCTACGAGGCCGGCGTGCCGTGGAACGACAGCCAATGGGACAGCGACGACAGCGCGCGCTTCCAGGAACTGCTGCTGACCGCCCGGGCCGAGCTGGACACCGCCAAGCGTCGCGAGATGTACACCGAGATGCAGATGATCCTGCGCGACGATGGCGGCGTCATCATCCCGATGTTCGCCAACTACGTGCAGGCGGTTTCGAACAAGGTGGTCTCGCCCGACAAGGTGGGCAACCTCTGGCAGATGGACAACGCCCGCATGGCCGAGCGGTGGTGGATGGCCTGAGCCATCCCGTCCCGGGCCTGTCCCGGGACCTCGCGAAATCGGAAACGCCCCGCACGATGTGCGGGGCGTTTGTCTTGAGCGACGGAATGAACCCCGCCCCATGCCCGTGTCAATCCGTCGTCTGCCGGCCATGGCCACCATGACACCGGCCCGCATCCCGGTCCGGCAGGGGCGGCGAACCCCTCCCTTCTTTGGTTTTCCAAATACCTCGGGGAGCGCGAGGGGCTGGCCCCTCGCCTGCGCCCGTTGTCAGAGCACGTAGCGGCTGAGATCCGTGGAGCGGGTCAACTCGCCCAGGTGTTTCTCGACGAACTCGGCATCTACCGTGACCTTGGCGCCGGCGCGGTCCGGTGCTTCAAAGCTCAACTCTTCGAACACCCGCTCCATCACCGTGTAGAGACGCCGCGCGCCGATGTTCTCGACGCTGGTGTTCACCTCGGCGGCGATCTTGGCCAGCGCGGCGATGCCGTCCTCGGTAAAGCCGACGGTGACCTCCTCGGTCGCCATCAGCGCGGTGTACTGGCGGGTCAGGGCATTGTCCGTCTCGGTCAGGATGCGGACAAAATCGTCCTCCGTCAGCGCGCGCAGGTTCACCCGGATCGGCAGGCGGCCCTGCAATTCCGGCAGCAGGTCCGACGGCTTGGCGATGTGAAAGGCGCCCGAGGCGATGAACAGGATATGGTCGGTCTTGACCGGCCCGTGCTTGGTGCTGACGGTCGTGCCTTCGATCAGCGGCAGCAGGTCGCGCTGCACGCCTTCGCGGCTGACATCGCCGCCGCGGACGTCCTGGCGGCTTGCCACCTTGTCGATCTCGTCGAGGAAGACGATGCCGTTCTGCTCGACCGCCTCCAGCGCCGCCGCCTTGACCTGCTCGTCATCCAGCAGCTTGTCGGCCTCTTCCTGGATCAGCACCTCGTAGCTTTCCGCGACGGTCAATCGCTTGCGGGTGGTGCGCTGGCCAAAGGCTTTGCCGAAGAGATCGCCGAGGTTCATCATCCCCATGCCGCCACCGGGCTGGCCGGGAATGTCCATCATCGGAAAGGGCGAGGCGGTTTCCGCCACTTCCAGCTCGATCACCGTGTCGTCCAGTTCCCCGGACTTCAGCTTGCGGCGGAACATCTCGCGCGTGGCCTCGCGGGCATCGGTCCCGGCGATGGCGGTCACGACCCGCTCCTCGGCGGCCTTGTGGGCGCGGGCCTTCACGTCCTCGCGCATCTGGTTGCGGGTGTCGAGGATCGCGGTGTCCACCAGGTCGCGGATGATCTGTTCGACATCCCGGCCGACATAGCCGACCTCGGTGAACTTGGTCGCCTCGACCTTGATGAAGGGCGCCTTGGCCAGCTTGGCCAGGCGGCGGCTGATCTCGGTCTTGCCGACGCCGGTGGGGCCGATCATCAGGATGTTCTTCGGGTAGACCTCGTCGCGCAGGTCGTCGGCCAGCTGCTTGCGCCGCCAGCGGTTGCGCAGGGCAACGGCGACGGCGCGCTTGGCGTCCGACTGGCCGATGATGTAGCGGTCAAGCTCCGAGACGATTTCGCGGGGGGTGAGGTCTGTCATGTCGGTTGATCCTGGTGCCCAAAATTCCGGGGGGAATTTTGGTAAGAATTTTCGAAAATTCTTACCCGCCGAGGGTTTCGACGGTCAGATTTCCATTGGTATAGACGCAGATGTCGGCGGCGATGGCCATGGCGCGGCGGGCGATCTCTTCGGCGCTGCGCTCGCTGTCCATCATCGCGCGCGCGGCGGCGAGGGCAAAGTTGCCGCCCGATCCGATGGCCGCCACGTCATGCTCGGGCTCCAGAACGTCGCCCGCGCCGGTGATCACGTAGAGCTCGCGCCCGTCGGTGACGATCAGCATGGCCTCCAGCTTTTGCAGGTATTTGTCGGTGCGCCAGTCCTTGGCCAGCTCGACACTGGCGCGCTGCAACTGACCCGGCGCGGCCTCCAGCTTTTTCTCCAGCCGTTCCAGAAGGGTGAAGGCGTCGGCCGTCGATCCGGCGAAACCGCACAGCACCTCTTGCCCGCCGGGGGACAGGCGGCGCACCTTGCGCGCGGTGCCCTTGATGACCGTCTGACCCAGGCTGACCTGCCCGTCACCGGCGATGACCACCTGTCCGCCCTTGCGGACGCCGATGATCGTGGTGCCGTGCCAGCCGGGAAATTCGTTGGACATGAGCGCGCTCCTTTCCGGTTGTCCCCGGATATGGACCCTGACGGCACAAACGACAAGGGCGCCCGCAGGCGCCCAAGTGCATCGCATCCCGCCAGAGGCGTCAGATCGAATCGTTGATCCAGCTCTGCAGCGCGGCCTTGGGGCGGGCGCCGGCGAGGTTGGACACGGCCTTGCCGTCCTTGAAGATGAACAGCGCCGGGATGCCGCGCACGCCCATCTGGGCCGGGGTGTTCGGGTTGCTGTCCACGTCCACCTTCACGATCTTGACCTTGCCCTTCATCTCTTCGGCGATTTCTTCGAGGGCGGGGCCGATCTGGCGGCAGGGACCGCACCATTCGGCCCAGAAGTCGACGACGACGGGAATGTCGGAATTCTTCACTTCGGCGTCGAAGGTGGCATCGGTGACGGCAACGGTGGCCATGGGATTCTCCTGAGCGTTGGGGCAGCGTGTCAGGGACAGGAACGTATGGGCGCCCCTCGACCCCGTCAAGATGCGGGTGTCAGACCGAGCGCTTGTGTCACAAGATCGTGCGACAGCGGCATGTAGTGGGCGGTTGCCGTCCAGACCAGCGCGGTGTCGATCCTGCGACCCGGGTAGACCTGTGCCAGCGCGGCGGCGTAGGCCCCCATCTGTCGCAACAGCCCCTCGGGGACCTCGTCGGGCGTGGCGGGCACCGTGCGGTTGGACTTGAAGTCGACCGCCGTCACCCTGTCGGGGGTGACGATCAGCCGGTCGATGATGCCGTGAATGCGGCCCAGCCCGGGCAGGTCGGCGGAGACGGGCACCTCGGCCAGCGCATCGGGGGCAAAGACCTGTGGCAGCGCGGTCAGCACGGTCAACGCCTCGTCGCGGATCGTCGGCAGCAGGTCGGTCACGGCGGCAAGATCCGGGTCCTGCGCAAGTTGATCCACCAGCGCACGGGCGGCTTCGGCGCGGCGCGCCTCGGGCAGGGGGGCGAGGTTTTCCAGCAGGTGATGCAGCGCGGTCCCCCGGGCGGTGGCGCGCTCGGTGGTGTCGCCCTCGGCTCCGGGAAGTGCCTTGGCGCCGCCAAGGTCCGAAGGCGTGCGGGGCTTGACCGCAGGCATCGGCTCAGGGGCGGCGCGGGTCAGCGGCTCCGGCAGGACCGGCGACGCCTGCGCAGGGCGCGCGCGGTCCTCGAAGGGCAGCGCGGACCAGTCCGCCTCGCCCAAACGCATCCCGATACCACCGCCCAGATCGCCGAAGTCGTAGGCTTCGCGCTCTGCCCCGGCCCCGGTCATCCCGCGCGCGACCTTGTCGTACCAGGCCTCGCCCGAGGATCCCAGGTCCCCCGCCGCCGTGACGATCAGCCATTTCTCGGCCCGGGTCATGGCGACGTAGAGCAGCCGGTCTTTTTCCTGCGCGGCCTTCGCCTTGGCCGCCTCCAGCGCGTCGCGCTGACGGTGCGGCTGGGCGTCGCCGGGGGCCTTCCAGACCGCGCCGGCCTCGTCGGTCAGCAGGCTGTCGCGGATCTTGGTATCCGGCGCGCCGCAGTCCGGCAGCAGCACGATGGGCGCCTCCAGCCCCTTGGCCCCGTGCACGGTCATCACCCGCAGCGTCTGCCCGGCGCTGTCGGGCGCACGCTTGATCCGCAGGTTGTCCGAGCGTGCCCATTCCAAAAAGCCGGTCAGCGAGGGCACGGCGGTCTGCTCGTAGGCCAGCGCCTGTTGCAAGAGCGCGTTCACGCCGTCCTCGGCCTCCGGTCCCAGCTGTCCGATCAGGCGGCGGCGGCCGTCGTGGCGGGTCAGGATGCGTTCGATCAGGTCGTAGGGGCGCAGGAAATCGGTCTGCCCGCGCAGGTCATCCAGCACCGCCAGCACCTGCGGATGCACCTCGCGCCGGGCGCGCAGCACCTCCCAGAGGTATTTCTTTCCGCGTCCCTGTGCGAGGGTGTAAAGCTCCTGCTCGGTCAGCCCGAACAGCGGTGAACGCAGCGCGGTCGCCAGCGACAGGTCGTCCTCGGGCGTGGCGAGAAAGTTCAGCAGCGCCACGATGTCCCGCACGGCGAGTTCGGCCATGACCTTCAGCACGTCCGCCCCGGCGATGGGCAGGCCCTCCTGTTTGCAGGCGCGGATGATCTCCTTGAACAGGCGCTGGCGTTTCTGCACCAGGATCAGGAAATCGCCGGCCTGCACGGGTCGGGCGCGGTAGGTGCCGCTGTGCCCGATCTCCTCGGGCAGCGGAGTCCGCGCTTGAATCGTCTGGCGGATGAACCGCGCGATGCGGGCGGCAAGGACAACCGTATGATGCCGCGCGCCGGGGCGGTCCACCGGTTCGTCCCAGGGGCTGTCTTCCTCGTCCTTCACCGGCTCGACCACGGGCCAGAGGTCCACGCGCCCCGGCATCCTTTCCTTGAAGGCACGGTGCTTCTGATCGACGAAACCCGACTCCTGCGCGCCGTCAAAGGTGGTGTCCACCAGCCGCAGGATCGGCTCGGCCGAGCGGAAACTGTACTCCAGCCCCATCGACACCAGCGGCGCGTCGGTCCGGGCCAGCCGCGCGGCGAAGTCCTCGCGCATCCGGTCAAACTCGGACGGGTCCGCGCCCTGGAAGGAATAGATCGACTGTTTCTTGTCCCCGACGACAAAGATCGTGCGCCGGGTGTCCGCCCGCGCGCCCTGGCCCGAGGTGAACTCCTGCGCCAGCCGGTCGATCACCTGCCATTGCACCGGCGAGGTGTCCTGCGCCTCGTCCACCAGGATATGGTCGATGCCGCCGTCCAGCCGGTACAGCACCCATTCCGCGACGCCCGCGTCGTTCAGCAGGTCACGGGCGCGGGTGATCAGGTCGTCAAAGTCCAGCCAGCCGCGCCGCTCCTTTTCGCTGTCATAGGCAGCAAGGAAGACCTCGGCAAAGGCGTGCAGGGCGATGTCGCGGCGCACCGCGTCCAGCCGGCGCTGCATCTCGACCGACTCCTCGACCCGCGCGGCCAGCTGGTCGAGCTGGTCGAAAGCGGCGGGCGCGGCTTCGCGGGATTTCTTTGTCCCCAACCGCTTGAGCACCGTGCCGGTCTTGGTCAACACCGCGTCTTGCAGCAGGCCCAGACCGGCAATGTCCGGTCCCGTGACCAGTCCCAGTTTCTCGGCCAGCGAAACGTCGGTCGTGGTGCCCTCTTTCAGCACGGGAACCAGCGCGCCGATCAGCGCCGCCTCGGACCCGAGAAAGACACGTCCCAGCAGGGCGGCCTCATCCTCGCCCGGCGACAGGCCATAGGCGGCGCGAATATCGCCCTCGCTGCGTGGCGGCAGAAAGGCGTCGCGCCGTCGGCAGACCTGCGCGGTCAGCGTCTCGGTGTCCTCGCCCGACACGTAGGGCGCGATGGCCTGCAACAGGCGCGCGTCCGGCCCTTCGGCGATGCGGTCCAGCACCTCGGCGCGCAGCAGTTCGGCGGCGCGCTCTTCCATCTCGGTGAACTGCGGGCTGACCCGCGCCTCCAGCGGGAACCGCCGCAGCAGCGAGGCGCAGAAGGAATGGATGGTCTGGATCCGCAACCCGCCCGGCGTCTCGATCGCGCGGGCGAACAGGGTGCGCGCCTCGCGCAGGAACGCGGGGTCCAGCTGCTTTTCCACGCCCAGCGCCTGCAATTCGTCGTGCAGGACCGATGCGTCTAGCATGGCCCAGCTGCCCAGCCGCCGGAACAGCCGGTTCTGCATCTCGGTCGCGGCGGCCTTGGTGTAGGTCAGGCACAGGATGTGCGAGGGGTCGACCCCGTCCAGCAGCAGCCGCGCCACCCGGTCGGTAAGAACCCGCGTCTTGCCCGATCCGGCGTTGGCCGCCAGCCAGGTGGAATGCCAGGGCGCTGCGGCGTCGACCTGCCGCTGGGTGGCCTCGTCTCTCATGTCAGCTCCTGTTTCACCGGCGGGTCGGTGACCTCCCATTCGCCGTGGCGCGACAGGTGATCATAATCGGCGGTGTCACTGTCCTTTTGCAGGGCGCGGCGGGCGCTGTAACCCGTTTCGGCCTGGGCATAGCGGGCGATCAGGCGGGTGAACTTTTCCCAGACCTCGTCGGGCGTTTCCTCGTCCAGCGGGGCGTCGACCTCGTCGGGTTTGCTGGGCTGCAAGGAGATGAAGACCGCCCGCGCCACGTGTTTCGGCGCCAGCGGGGCAAAGCCGCCGCGCAGCAGCATCGCCGCCTCCAGCAGCAACTGCTTGTCAAAGCTGGTCTGTTCCTTCTTCGACGGCGCGGCGCCGGTCTTGTAGTCGTAGAGATGCGCGTGGCCCTGCGCGTCAAGGTCGATGCGGTCGGCCTTGGCGGTCAGGATGAAACCCAGCCCGGGCAGGTCGGTCTTGCCTTTGATCTCGAAATGGTTTGCGACGGCGAGCGCCTGGCGCGCGTGTTCTGTGTCGACGAACCAGTCGCTTATGCGTGCCATGCGGGCCTGCCACAGCGCGCGGATGGTGGGGAAGGGCACGTTGCCCGCGTCGCCGATGATGTTGCGGGTGATGTCCAGCAGCGCGTCGGGCGTCAGGCGGGCGGGGTCCTCCAGCGTGGCCTTGACGAAGGTCTCCAGCACCTCGTGGGTGAGGATGCCGCGCATCAGCGCGTCCGGCGCCTGCATCAGCGGATCGAGCGGGCGCAGCCCGAGGACGTGTTTGGCGTAGATCGCGTAGGGGTCGCGGATCAGGCGCTTGATCTCGGTCACCGAGAGGCGCCTGGGCCGCACCTCGGTCGGGGGCGCGGGGGAGGGGCGCGGCGCGGGCGGCGCGGCGATCGGCGTCTCGGACACCCCTGCCAGCGCCAGCCAGCGGTCGCCGCGCGCGCGCATCTGGTCCAGCGCCTCTGGCCCCTCGCGGCCGGGCAGGCCCTGCATCAGGTTCGTCAGCCGGTTCAGCCAGCGCGAGGGCACGGTTTCCGCCTCGTCGGATTTCAGCGCGCGGGTGAACCAGACTTCGCGCGCGCCTGCGGCCTGCTGGAAGTCGTGCGCGGACAGGCCGATCCGCCGTTCCGGCAGCAACAGCCCCGCCTTGGCCCTCATCTGCCGGTTCAGCCAGGGGTCCGCGCCGGGCAGTTCCGGCCAGCTGCCTTCGTTCAGGCTGCCCAGGATCAGCAGGTCCGCATCCATCACCCGCGCCTCGAGCGTGCCCCAGATCAGGATGTCGGGATGCGGCGCGTCGCGGTCGCGGACCTCCTCGCGCGACATGAGCGCGCCCAGCAGGTCGGCAAAGTCGCGGGCGGTCATGTCGGCGCCGTGCGCTGCCTCGCGCGCCAGCCCTTGCAGCGTGCCGTTCAACTTGCGCCCGGCCGCCTCCTGCCACAGCCCGCCCGATCCGTCGGCCCCCGGACCGGCGCAGATCGCCTCGGCCAGGTGCAGCAGGTCCGCGACCCAGTCGGCCAGCGGCCGCGTCCCGGCGCGGTTTCGGTCGCAAAGATGCCCGGCCACCCACTCCGCCCAGTCGCCACGTCCGACCGTCGCGGCCCAGGCCTGTAGGGTGCCGGGCTGCGGGTAGGGCATCCCGGTCTTGCGGATGAACAGCTCCAGCTCGCGCGTGGCCAGCAGGTGCGGGCCACGGTCGGCGCCGGAATGGCACAGCGGATGCTTGAGCAGGGTCAACAGCATCTCGGCGCTGAGGGGCGTGGAGAACAGCTCGGCCACATGGCGCAGTAGGCGGCCCGGTGGCGTCAGCTGCGCGGGGGTGCCGGCGCTGTCGTCGGGCAGGATGCCCCAGCGGTCCAGCGCCGAGGTGACGCGCCGTGTCAGCATCCGGTCCGGCGTGATGACGGCGGCGCGTACCCCGTCCTCGACCGCCTGGCGCAGGCGCAGGGCGATGGCCAGCGCCTCGTCGCGCTGGGTGGGGGCCTCCAGCAGGGTGACGTCCTGCATCGCCTGCGGCAGCGGCGGGAGGCCGGGGCCTTCGGACAGCCACTGGTGCGTCACGGGCGCGGGGCGCAGCGCCAGCGACAGGGTGCGGTTGCGCGCCGGGCTGGGCGGCGACGTGTCGGTCCAGGGACGGACATCCTCCGGGCGCAGGTCCAGCGCCCGCAGCAGCCGGGTAAAGCGGAACTGCGGATGATCCTCGCCGGTCAGCGGATCGTCGAGCTGCTCCCAGACCGCCTGTGGTGTGTCGAAATCGAAGCCGGGCAGGATCACCGCCCCCTGCGGCAGCTGCGCGACGGCGGCCATGAAGGCGGCGGTCGTGCCGCGCGATCCGGTGGAGCCGGCGACGAGGATCGGATGCGCGGGCGGGGTCTGCGCCCACAGCGCCAGCCGATGCTCCAGCGCGCGGCGGGCAAAGGCCTGCGGATCGGGCGCGCTGTCCGCCTCGAAGAAGATCTGCACGATCTTGAGAAAGGCCAGCGCACGTTGCCAGTGGCCGGACTGGTCGCTGACATCCAACGTCATGATCCGTTCGGGCGGCACCGCCTCGCCCTGCATTTCCTCCAAGAGCCCGGCCAGGCTGTCGGCCAGGTCAAACAGCGCGGCGCGCGGCGCAAGCTCGGGTGCCTTGTCGAGCAGGCCGGAGACCAGCTGCGTCAGCTCCAGCCGTCGCCGCAGCGGCGGGATCGGCGCGGGCAGGGCGGCGCGGGTCAGCGGATCGGCCAGGTCGGTCACAAGGCGGATCTGCGGCAGCAGGCAGGCCGGCCCCGCGTCGAACACCGCGCGCAGTCGGCGCGCCATGCGGTCGGCGTTGACGTGGATCTCGACCCGGGCGAGCGCCTCGGGCGGGGCGTCACCCATGCGCGCACGCAGGCCCGCCACGACTTCGGCGCCGAAATCGACACCGGGCGGCAGGGCAAAGACGCGCGGTCCGGGGGTGTCAAACATCCAGCATCCTCTCGGCCAGCGCGATCCCCTCGGGGCGGCCCACGTCGCACCATTGTCCGGGGTAGGGCAGGCCGTAGAGGCGGCCCTTGTCGGCCTGCGCGTTCCACAGGCGGTTCAGCGAAAACACCGGGTCGGGGATCTGGGCCAGCCCTTCGGTCCGCAGGATCTGCGCGCCGGAGTAGACGAGGTCGCCGCCCCGGTGCAGGCGTCCTTCGGCATCGAGGCTGAAGTCGCCACCGCCCTGCCGTCCGATGGCGCGCTCCAGCGGCACGCAGAGCAGCAGCGCGTCCATCTGGTCCGGCCGCCAGGCCGCGCGCAGCAGGTCCAGCGGGTTCGGTCCCTTCCAGATCGCATCGGTATTCAGGGTGTATACAGGAACTGTGCCCAGCAACGGCAGGGCGTTGCGCAAGCCGCCGCCGGTATCCAGGATCTCGGGTTGTTCGACCGACACACGCACATCGGTGCCGTGCAGGTGCGCGACGATCTGGTCGGCGTGGTAGTGGGCGTTGACGACACGCGTGGGGATGCCTCGGGTCAGGTCGAGCGCATGGTCCAACAGCGCACGCCCCGCGACCTTGATCAAGGGTTTCGGACGGTCAATGGTCAGCGCCCCCATGCGGGTGCCAAAGCCGGCGGCAAACAGCATCACGGCGTCGGGCATGAGGCTTTCAGTCTTTCCAAGTGGTTGGCGTCAGGGGGCGGCAGGTCCGTCAGAAGGTTCCTGATCGGGGACAACGCGGGATGGGCCAGGTCGGTTTGCAGGTGACCCCAGACGCGGGGGATGAGGTCGATGTAGCGCGGTTTGCCCCGGGTCGCGGCGAGGCGGGCAAAGACGCCGAGAATGCGCAGGTTGCGCTGGGCGCCCAGCACGCAAAGCGAGGCACGGAACGGCGCCTCGGGCAGATCGGTGGCGGCAAGGTAATGGGCGATGCAGGCCTCGCGCGTGTCCGGTGACACGTCGCGCCGCGCGTCCTCCAGCAGGGACACCAGGTCATAGGCGCGGTGGCCTTGCAGAGCGTCCTGGAAATCCAGCAGCCCGGCTTGGGCCGCGCCGCTGCGGTCGGGCAGAAACAGGATGTTCTCGGCGTGGTAGTCGCGCAGCACCATGACATCGGCGGGCAGGGCGTGCGCCATTAGCAGCGGGACAAAGGCTTCGGCGACCCGGGGCAGCAGGTCGGGCGCCCGCGTGTAGTGGATGAAGGCCAGGTCGGTCATCGTGGCCAGCCGCTCGGGGCTGGCCAGCGGCAGGCCCTTGGGCGGCGGAAAGCGGTGCAGCGCGACCAGCGCGTCGGTGGCAAGCTGGTAGAGGTCCGCCTCGGTTGTTGGATCGGTGGCAAGGCGGGCGATCAGCCCGTCGCCAAGATCCTCGATCAGCAACTCACCTGGGGCCTCGGCCAGGATGCGCGGTGCGCTGAGGCCAATCCCGCACAGGTGCCGTGCGAGGCGGGCAAACAGCGCGGTGTCGCCTTCTGGGTCGATCATGTGGATCGCGGTGCCGCCGTCGCGGAACAGGCGCCAGTAGCGGCGGGCCGAGGCATCGCCGGCCAGCGGCTCAACCCGGGCGTTGTCCCAACCGGCCTGATGCAGCAGCGCGCTCACGCGGCGTGTTCCGCCAGAAGCGCGTCCCAGCGCGGCGCGATCCAGTCCAGCGTGAGGTGCCGGGCGTCTTCGTCCGCGCCATCCGCGAAATTGAGATGCAGCGCCTCCGCCGGGGTCAGGTCGGCCAGGCGGTCCGGCCATTCGACCAGGCAGATCGCCGTGTCAAAAGCCTCGGCCAGGCCCAGTTCGACACAGTCGTCCGGGCCGGCCAGGCGGTAGAGATCGGCGTGCCAGAGCTCACCCGCCCGCGTGTCGTAGACCTGGACCAGCGTGAAGGTGGGCGAGGGCACGTCCTCGGGCACGTCCATCAAGGACTGGATCAGGCTGCGGGCGAAATGGGTCTTGCCGGCGCCGATGCCGCCGGACAGCAGCAGCACGTCGCCGGGCCGCAGGCCCGAGCCGATGCGCCGGGCAAAGGCCGCGGTCGCCTCGGGCGAGGGCAGGGGCAGGACGGTGTGGCGGGCTGTCATGGGCGCGAGGATACAAGCGCCGCGCGCCGCTGCAAGCCGGTTCAGTTCACCGCGTGCTTGCGGTCCGGCAGGTCCGTTTCGGAAGCCTGCGAATCCTCGCCCAGCGTGTCGAAGAGGGCGGCCATGGCGCTGAAACGGACCATCGTCGCCCCGGCGGCGACGGGCTGGACCGTGCAACGTATCCGGCCACCGGACTTGAGGGTCAGGTCCGCCGTCCAGGTCTGCCGGTCGCGCAGGGTCAGAACGAATTCGCGCAGATCGGGCCAGATCGGGCTGGGATCGCAGGCCTGTTGCCAGTCCTTCGTCGCGTCGACGATGGTGATCTCGGCAAAGGCGCTGTCCGGATCGCAATTCCACCGCGTCCGGTAGGCGGAATTCGAGAAGGTCAGCACCCCGAGACGCGAGAAGACGGCGACCGAATCGTCGAAACAGTCCAGCACCGACTGCGTGAGTTCCAGCTCCGAGCGGAAGCGGCGGGTGAGCGAGATCTCGGCGCTGATGTCCTCGATCAGGAAGGCGACGGCGCCGTCGGGATGCGGCCGGCCGGTGATCTTGTAGGTCAGGCCGGAGGGCAGGTTCCAGGTCTCGCAGTAGCGGTCCTCGCGCGCGGCGCTGACCACGTCGTACAGCTTGTCGCGCCAGGAGGCATAGTTCTTGGGCTCCGGCATCATGCGGTTTTCCCGCATGTGGTCAAAGAAGGACAGCAGGTTGGGCTTGGCCGACAGGAAATCCACCGGCAGGTGCGTCAGGTCCACCAGCGCCGGGTTGAACAGCACCAGCTGCCGGTCGCGGTCGAACACCGCGAGGCCGATGGGCAGGTGGGCAAAGGTCTTGGTCAGCGTCTGGACAAAGTTGCGCTGCGCCATCTCGGCGTTGACCAGGCTGTCGATGCTGGTGGCGTAGTGCACCCAGCCATTGTCGACCGGACGCGAGACCACCTCGAACCACAGGTT
Source organism: Antarctobacter aquimaris (assembly GCF_900184945.1). Classification (GTDB taxonomy): domain Bacteria; phylum Pseudomonadota; class Alphaproteobacteria; order Rhodobacterales; family Rhodobacteraceae; genus Maliponia; species Maliponia aquimaris. Next base: position 300,511 of record NZ_FXYF01000001.1, read on the forward strand.
CTTGTCGGCGCTGGTGCGCTGGCTGACGCGGGTGGTCCGCTCGCTCCGCGTGGCGGGTGGAGTGATGTCGAGCGGGGCGGCATCGGGCGCTGTTTTGCCCGACTCTGCGACCAGCCGCTCGGCGGACTCGTTGCACCAGGTCATCTTGCCCGCCGGATCGGTCTGCCAGATCGCGTCGGGGGAATGCCGCGACATCTCGACCAGCCGGTCATAGTCGCGGTTGATCCGGGCGGCGCGGAACAGGCTGGCCGCGCCATCGGGGGCGTAGCGCAACCGCAGGTGCAGGCGGCTGCCCGAGGTTTCAGCCTCCAGTTCGGCCAGCGGCACGCTGACAGAGGTCCACCGCGCAGGACCGTCGGGCAAGACCATGGGAAGATCGGGAAAGGCCGGAACCAGCGCCTCGCGCACTTCTTCCCACCCCATGCCGGTCAGCACCGTGCGGTCGAACAGTGCGCGGGCGTCCGGCGTGTGATCCACCACCTCTCCGCGTCGGAACAGCAGGACGGTGTCCGGCGTACCGGCATGCAGGCCGGCACTGCGGCGCGGCCGCGTGCTGAGAAGGACCAGGAGACCCGCAAGCACCGCTGATCCGACGCCAGCGCCGATCGCCAGAATGAGAAAGTCCTCCACTCCCCGCCTCTTCCTGATTCAGCTGCGTGATGCAGTCATTGCTACATTCATTTTAGTTAATTTGGCGTTAATCAGCGTCAGTTTGTTAAGAACCCGTTTCAGATCTCGATCAAACGGTTCTCTCCCAGCGGGGTTCCCGGCTTGACCGGCTCTGCCACGATCTTGCTGCGGGGCCAGACCACTTCGACGATGGCGCCGCGGCGTTCGGACTGGTCGATCAACGGCGTGTAGGGGTCCGCGCCGTTGGCAAAGCTCAGTTCCGCCCCGGTGCGTTCCAGCAGGGTCTTGGCGATGAACAGGCCCAGGCCCATGCCTTCGTATTCCGGGCGCGCGCGCTTTTCGCTTTCGGTGCGGCGGCGGCGCATGAAGGGGTCGCCGATGCGGCCGATCAGGTGGGCCGGAAAGCCGCGACCATCGTCGAGGATGCGGACCGAGATCACGTCGTCGGTCCACATCGCCTCGACCCAGACCTTGGTGCGGGCAAAATCGACCGCGTTCTGCACGAGGTTGCGCAGCCCGTGGATGATCTCGGGGCGGCGCAGGATCTGCGGCTGGGTGAACTCGCCGCCGGGGCCGGGGCCGTCCTCGATCAGGATCTCCTTGCCACGGTCCTGGTGCGGCTCGGCGGCCTCGCGGATCACCTCGACCAGCGGCGCCTGGCGCATGTGCAGGTCATCCTTGCCGGCGCGGCCCATGCTGCGCAGGATGTCGCGGCAGCGGTCGGCCTGTTCGCGGATCAGCAGGGCGTCTTCCTTCAGCTCGGGGAAATCGTCCAGTTCTTCGGCCAGCTCGGCCGAGGTCAGCTTGATCGTCGCCAGCGGCGTTCCCAGTTCATGCGCCGCCGCCGCCACCACGCCGCCGAGGTCGTTCAGCTTTTGCGCGCGGGCCAGCGCCATCTGCGTCGCGGCCAGCGCGTCGGACATCGAGTTCATCTCGCGCGTGATGCGGCGGGAATAGACCGAGATGAAGACCAGCGCGATGCTGATCGCCACCCATTGGCCGTAGACAAAGATGTCGGGGATGCGCAGGATGAACCCCTGTTCTGTGCGCAGCGGCAGGTGGTAATAGACCATCCCGGTCACCAGCAGAAAGGCCGTCAGCCCCAGGATGAAGGTCGACCGCAGGCTGAGCACCGCCGCCGAGACGGTCACCGGGCCCAGCACCAGCAGCGAAAACGGGTTGTGCAAGCCGCCGGTGAGGTACAGCAGGAAACACAGCTGCAAGAGGTCGAACATCACCATCAGGAAATTCTCGGTCTCGCTCAGGCGCTTGTTCTCGGGAAAGATCGAGATCGCGATGAGGTTGCCGACGATGGACACGCCGACGGCCAGGTAACACAGCCCCAGCTCCAGCTGGAGGTTGTAGAGCCGTTGCGCCAGCGTGATCGCGACCAGCTGGCCGACGATGGCGAACCAGCGCAGCACGATCATGGTGCGCAGCCGGATCCAGTTGCTGCGCTGCTCTTCGCTGATCAGTCCCAGCTCTCCCTGCGCCATCTGCGCCCTTTCGTCTCAATTGCGGCCCCGTCCCCAGAGGTTAGCTAGGAGGAAAGCATTCCTCGGAGGGAAAGTCATGCAACGTGTTGCCGCAATCGCCGGTTTCGCCGCCCTGGTCGGGCTTAGCGCGGGTGTCTGGTACATCACGCAGCGCCCGGCGTCGGATGACGCCTATGCCGCCTGCCGCACGTCCCAGATCGCCGGCGGGCAGGATCAGATCGGCGGACCCTTCACCCTCGTCAACGGTCAGGGCGAGACGGTCACCGACACGGATGTGATCACAGAGCCCAGCCTGGTCTATTTCGGCTACACCTACTGCCCGGATGTCTGCCCATTCGACGTCGCGCGCAACGCCGAGGCCATCGACCTGCTGGACGAACGCGGCATCAGCGCGACGCCGGTCTTCATCTCGATCGACCCGGACCGCGACACCCCCGAGGTGGTGGCCGATTTCGCCTCCAACCTGCACGAAAAGATGGTCGGCCTGACCGGATCGCCCGAGCAGGTCAAGGCCGCCAGCCAGGCCTATCGCACCTACTACCGCAAGCAGGACGGCGACCCGGAGTACTACCTCGTCGATCACTCGACCTTTACCTACCTCGTCCTGCCCGAGGTGGGCTTTGTCGACTTCTTCCGGCGCGAAGTCACACCCGAACAGATGGCCGATCGCGTGGCCTGCTTCATCGGGGCCTCTTGACTCGACCAGATGCGTTTGACCGCGTGTAGTTGGCCCGCTAATACTTGCCTCCACGACATCTTGTGCGTTGGGGAGGACGGCATTTGACGGATCGCGGCTTGGACGAACTCGGGGATGACCGGTCGCTGCTTTTGGTCGACGATGACGAGCCGTTCCTGAGACGCCTGGCCAAGGCGATGGAAAAGCGCGGCTTCGAGGTCGAGATGGCCGGATCGGTCGCCGCCGGGACCGCCATCGCCACCGCGCGCCCGCCGGCCTATGCCGTGGTCGACCTGCGGCTGGAGGACGGCAACGGGCTGGACGTGGTCGAGGTGCTGCGCGAAAAGCGCCCCGACAGCCGCGTGGTCGTGCTGACCGGCTACGGCGCCATCGCGACGGCGGTCGCCGCGGTCAAGATCGGCGCGACGGACTACCTGTCCAAGCCCGCCGACGCCACCGACATCACCAACGCCCTGCTGTCCAAGACCGACGAACTGCCGCCGCCGCCGGAGAACCCGATGAGCGCGGACCGCGTCCGGTGGGAGCATATCCAGCGGGTCTACGAGCTGTGTGATCGCAACGTGTCCGAGACGGCGCGCCGCCTGAACATGCACCGCCGCACCCTGCAACGCATTTTGGCCAAGCGCTCGCCGCGCTGACGTCTTTATTGTCGGAGAACCTCTGTCTGGCGGCCTGCCCCAAACGGGGCAGGGCATGGGTGGCGTTCGCCCGGTGGCATGAGAGGGACTGGAGATGTTGGGAAGGCTTGTCTTCGGCGGTGTCGGGCTGGTGATCGGGGTGATCGTCGCGACCTATGTGGACCTTGACCCGACAGAGGCCGACGCCGCTTTCCCGACGGCCGTCAACAGCCAGATCATAGATTGAGGGCCATCCGGCCCGGTCGCGGTCCGGTGTCTACATCTGCTTCAACAGCGCCGCGTGGCGGGCGGTGAACTCCTTGCGCACCTCGACCGGCGCGCGCAGGTGAATCGCCAGGTCGGCGATCATGTCCAGGTCCGGCGCGCCAAAGAAACGATCCGCCTCTTCCCGTGAAAATCCGGCGATCTGCGTCGCCTCCATCCAGGCGCTGATGCGGTCGGCCTTCTTGATCAGTTTCTTGAGCTTGGGCGGCGTGAGCGCGGGCAGGCCAAAGCGGATGTGGATCGCTGCGGACAGGCGCTTGTCCAGCTCCTCGTAGCCCGGCCCCACGGCGGCCTTCACCGGCGAGATCATGTCGCCGATCACGTATTCCGGCGCGTCGTGCAGCAGCGCGGTCAGGCACTCCCGCGCCGGGGCCTGCGGACAGAGGCGGCCAAAGATCACCTCGACCAGCAGCGAATGCTCGGCCACCGAATAGGCGTAGTCGCCCCGTGTCTGCCCGTTCCACCGCGCGACGAAGGCCAGGCCATGCGCGATGTCCTCGATCTCGATATCGACAGGCGTCGGGTCCAGCAGGTCCAGCCTGCGGCCCGAAAGCATGCGTTGCCAGGCGCGGACCTGCTTGGCCATCGTGTCCCCCGGATGTCTGCGTCCAGACCCTCACCTAGGCCGCAACGCGGCGCATGTAAATCGGCGCGCAACGGGGCACCCGCCGCCGCTGCCCCGGTCTGCCGTGGGCGCCGCGCACTCCGACGTTGCGCGTGGCACCCGCCGATGCTACCTGCACGCGGGAAACGGCCCCGCCTCCGGCGTTTTGGGCAAGGATATGCATTCGTAGGGAATCAAGATGACTCAGGACTACATCGTCAAGGACATCAAGCTGGCCGATTATGGCCGCAAGGAACTCGATATCGCCGAGACCGAGATGCCGGGCCTGATGGCGCTGCGCGCCGAATACGGCGAGGCGCAGCCGCTCAAGGGCGCGCGCATCGCCGGGTCGCTGCACATGACCATCCAGACCGCCGTGCTGATCGAGACGCTGGCGGCGCTGGGCGCCGACGTGCGCTGGGCCTCGTGCAACATCTTCTCGACCCAGGACCACGCGGCCGCGGCCATCGCCGCCGGCGGCACCCCGGTCTTTGCCGTCAAGGGCGAGACGCTGGAGGACTACTGGACCTACACCGACAAGATCTTCCAGTTCTCCGAGGGCACGGCGAACATGATCCTCGACGACGGCGGCGACGCCACGCTGTACATCCTGATGGGTGCGCGTGTCGAAGAGGGTGAAGAAGACCTGATCGCGGTGCCGACCTCGGACGAAGAGGTCTGCCTGTTCAACCAGATCCGCAAGCGGATCAAGGAAACCCCCGGCTGGTTCGTCAAGCAGCGCCATGCGATCAAGGGCGTGTCCGAAGAGACCACCACCGGCGTGCACCGTCTCTACAAGATGATGGAAAAGGGCCACCTGCCGTTCCCCGCCATCAACGTCAACGACTCGGTCACCAAGTCGAAGTTCGACAACAAGTACGGCTGCAAGGAATCGCTGGTCGACGGCATCCGCCGCGCGACGGACACCATGATGGCCGGCAAGGTCGCCGTGGTCTGCGGCTACGGCGACGTGGGCAAGGGCTCGGCCGCCTCGCTCAGCGGCGCCGGCGCGCGCGTGAAAGTGACCGAGATCGACCCGATCTGCGCGTTGCAGGCGGCGATGGACGGCTACGAGGTTGTGCGGCTCGAGGATGCGGTGGAAACCGCCGACATCTTCATCACCACCACCGGCAACAAGGACGTGATCCGCATCGAGCACATGCGCGCGATGAAGGACATGGCCATCGTCGGCAACATCGGCCACTTCGACAACGAAATCCAGGTCGCCGCGCTGAAGAACCACAAGTGGACCAACATCAAGGAACAGGTGGACATGATCGAGATGCCGAACGGCAATCGCATCATCCTGCTGTCCGAAGGCCGTCTGCTGAACCTCGGCAACGCCACCGGCCACCCGTCCTTCGTGATGTCCGCGTCCTTCACCAACCAGGTCCTGGCGCAGATCGAACTGTGGAAGAACGGCGGCCAGTACGAGAACAAGGTCTACATCCTGCCCAAGCACCTGGATGAAAAGGTCGCCCGGCTGCACCTCGACCGGATCGGCGTGCGTCTGAGCGAACTGTCGCCCGAGCAGGCGGACTATATCGGCGTCAAGTCCGAGGGTCCGTTCAAGCCCGAGCACTACCGCTACTGACCGCGTGGCGCGAATGACCATGAGGGGGACCGTCGGCCGCAAGGCTGGCGGTCCGCTTGCTTGACACCGGATCGGCACGGCCCCGGAAAAAAATTCCGCGGCGTCGATGAAACGGTTTGAGTCCGAACCGGTTTGAAGTTTGATGAGGCGGGGTGCTGCGCCCCTCTTGCCATCGTCGGAAAGGGTTCGAATGTTTACCAGACGCCAGTTGATGGCCTCGCTTGCCGCTCTTGCCATGCCGGCCATCGCGCGGCCCGCCCATGCCGCATCGGGGGACTGGGCGTCCTGGGACGCGCAGGTGACGCCGCCCGGTTTCGACCTCGGGACATCGAACCCCTGGGGTCTGCATCCGCGCCTGTTGCCGCGCCGCGTGCAGGCCAATCCCGGGCTGAAGCCGGGCGACATTCACGTCGATGCGGTTGCACGCTACCTCTACCACATCCAGGGCGACGGTACGGCCATGCGCTACGGCGTGGCCATCGGGCGCGACGGCCTCTATTCGCCGGGCATCTACAGGGTCGGGCGCAAGGCAAAGTGGCCGTCCTGGACGCCGACCGCCGCCATGATCAGCCGCGAGCCGGAGAAATACGCCGCCTGGGCGGGCGGTCAGCCGCCCGGTCCCGACAATGCCCTGGGGTCGCGGGCGCTGTACCTCTTCCAGGGCAGCCGTGACACCTACCTGCGCATCCACGGCACGCCCGCGCCGCGGTCCATCGGCACGCGGGCCAGTTCGGGCTGCGTGCGCATGGTGATGCCGCATATCAACCACCTCTACGAGGAAGTCGATACCGGCGTGACGGCCTACCTCTACCCGACCAATGGCGGCCGACTGACATCGTGACACCGCGGGTCCGGGTCCGGGGCTAAGGCTTCAGGATTGGGGCCGGGTGCAGATCGGGTTGCCGGCCGTGGTGCGCAGCGGCAGGTCCGTCGTCTCGACCGGGCCCTTGTGGGTATACCAGTAACACCCGTCATCGGACCGGACACGCGCGCTGCTCAGGTCCTGGAAAGGCGCGGCAATCTCGGCGACGGCTTCGGGCACGGGCGCGGTGGGGCCGCTGCCGCTGCTGCCGGGAACCGGTTCGCAGGCGCCGAGCGCCATCAGGATGAAGGGGCTGGCAATCAGGGCGGGACGTGGTGTCATGGGCTGGCATTCCGGTTCTTGAAACACGCGGACAGTCGCATCCCGCGGGCCGGGCTTCAAGCGCTTTGGATGCGGATGACAGACGAAGGGCCGCCTTGGGCGGTGTGCCCGCTCAGCCGGAGGGGTGGGCCGACGGGCCGCCCATCGGCTCAGGCGGTCAGTGGCGAAACGTAGCCTTCGCGCAGGACCGCCGGATCATAGGCCTTGCGGGCAAAGACCTCGCGCACCATCGGCTCGAAATGTTCCAGCGGCAGGCTGTCGTAGTCGGGATCGAAACTCGACTGGTCCCAGCGTTCGCAGAAGGCGGCGCAGCTGTCATAGCAGGGATGGTCGCGGAAACGGTCGCGCGCGTTGCGGTCCCAGCCGTAGTGGTGGCCGTAATACAGCATCTGGAAGATGCCGTGATGTTCGACCACCCAGGCCACGTCCCAGCGAACAAAGGGGCGGATCACTTCGGCGGAGAACCGGTCATGGTTCTGCGGTGCCAGCCCGTCGCCGACGTCATGCAACAGCGCGCCGACGATCCAGTCGATATCGGCGCCGTCGCGTTCCGCCCGCGTGGCCGATTGCAGCCCGTGGGTCAGCCGGGTGATCCGATACCCTTCGAGCGAAACCTCGCCCTGGCGGCGCAGCTCGTCCAGCACCCGGTCGGGCGTCAGCGACAGGTAGGGCTTTTCCAGCTCCTCGAGCAGCTGGTAATCTTCCTTCGTGCCGTCCTTCATCTGGGTAAAGCTGACTTTGCGTGTCTCGGTCATGCGGTGCCTCCCTTGCCGGCGTACAGGCCAACCTTGCCCATCGCACCCGCCGCGAGCGTGGTGGACTGGTGCGCCAGCACCTCATCGTAAAGCGCCAGGTCGTGCGGGTCAAAGAGCCGGGTCGCCCCGGCCACCGCGATCCACCCGCGCGAGGTGTCGCGGCCGCGCACCGGCATGGCGTAGTCGCGCCCAAGCTCGGACTGCTTCACCTCGGGCGTGACGTAGCGGATGGCGACACCGATGCGCCGGTCGGCGGATCGGTTCGGCCCCGAGGCATGAAAGCAGCGCCCGTGGTGGAACGACATCTGGCCGGGCTTCAACGGGCCATGGACCGCGGCGCCCTCGTCCACGCCGGCGATCTCCTGGCCGCGCGACAGCAGGTTGTCGGCGGCAAAGGTGTCCTGGTGATCGACGATGCGCCCGGCGTGGCTGCCGGGGAGGAACCGCATGCAGCCCGCCTGAACCGAGACATCGGTCAGCGCGATCCAGGCGGTCAGTTCCTCGTCGGTCTCGCCCATGCCCCAGTAGGTCAGGTCCTGGTGCCAGCTGACGACCGCGTTGCTGCCTGGCTCCTTGATGAACAGCTCGACGCTCCAGACCAGCAGATCGGGGCCAAGGATGCACGACACCGCGTCCAGCACCGCCGGGGTGCGGGCGATCTGTGCCAGCAGCGGGATCACCAGCTGCCCGTTGACGCGGAACAGCTGGCCCAGCCGGTGGCCGCCGGCGCCCTCGGCGTGGTCGCGTTCCAGCGTCTCGACCCGGGCGCGCCATTCGGCGGCCTCGTCCGGGGAAAAGGCGGTGAGCCCCGCGACAAAGCCATCGCGGGCATAGGCGGCTTTCTGGTCGTCGGTCAGCATGTCCGGCTCCGCAGGGGTGGGCGATCTGCGGACAGGCTGGGCCGCATCGGCCCCGGCGATCTGTCGCGATACCGACCGCGCGCGGTCGTTTCCGGTGCGGTTGGGGGGAAAGACGCGGTGCATTTCCCTTGCCAAAGTCGCGGGTCTGCGGCCACCATGCTCCCGCCGGACAGACCGGACAAGACAGGCGCCCGAAGGCCGGGCGCAAGACACGAGGGAGTGACCATGGGACGTCGCGACGAGTTGATCGCACAATATGCAGATGATCTGCGCAAGAAATGCGGGATGGAACCCGACATGGACCTGCTGACCAAGGTCACGATCGGCTGCGGCCCCGCGATCTACAACGCGGATTCCTCGACCGTCGCGGCCTCGCAGCCGTCCGAGATCGAGACGGTCAAGGAAAAGTTCCTGATCAAGAAGCTGGGCCTGGCCGACGGGCCGGAGCTGATGGAGGCCATCAACAAGGTCGTCGAGACCTACGGCAAGTCCGAGCGCAACAAGCACCGCGCCGTGGTCTACTACATGCTGACCAAGCATTTCGGCAAGGAAGCCGTCTACGGCTGACCTGCCTGCGACCGGATGCAAAGGCGCCTCGGGGAGCGGGGCGCCTTTTGCATTGCCGGGACGGGGCCTGGACGGGTCCGGCGGTTTTGGCTCAAATGCCTCGGGCAATTCGCTGTCCTTGCCGCGCGATGCGCGGTAATGTCATGACAGAGTGCCAGAATGGCCGAACTCCGAGATTTCGTTTCGCGTGTGGTGTGTAGGGAGCACGCGGGGTGGACGGGGGTTCTGGTCAGTGGCCGGAGCCCCCGTTTTTTATCGGGCAACGGCCGCTAGAACAGGGTCAGAACGACTCCCATCAGCGCGCAGGCCAGCGTCGCATAGCCGCCGTCGATCAGCGTCAGCCGCCAGGGCCGCATTCCGTAGAGATTGTTGATCGCCACCCAGGGCGAGATCAGGAACAGCCCGATCCCGGCCCCGGACACCAGCCCCGCACCCAAAGTCACGATCCCGGCCGCCCCGAAGATGTGCCGCATCATCCCGGCCACGATCAGCTGCATGACGAAGGTCGTGGCAAAGATCGCCGGGCTCTGGCCACCCTCCGGCTTGCCGTCGGCATCCCGGTTGATTCCGGCGGCAACCATCCACGGCTCGGCCAGCACCATGTACCACACCGCCCCGGCGGCGAATCCGACGCCCGCGGCGACGATCACGTTGATGAGTTCCAGCATGGCAGTCCTCCCCTGTCCGGCCGGCACGGCTGCTGCGCCCGGCTCTTGCTGGCGCTCAGTATAGGGGACAGTCTGCGCAGACCCCAAGCCCGCTGAACGCAGCCATTCGCCCGTTCAGGTCTCGATTCCGGCCATGTCGCAGACCAGCCGCCACTCCGCCTCGGTCACCGGCTGCACGGACAGGCGCGAATTGCGCACCAGCACCATGTTCGCCAGTTGCGGCTCGGCCTTGATCTGGTCCAGCGTGACGGGGGTCCGGGCCGGGGTCAGCGCCTTGATGTCGACGCACTCCCAGCGCGGATCGTCGGTGGTGCTGTCGGGATGCGCGGTGGCGATCACCTCGACCGTGCCGACCACCGCCTTGTCCTTTTGCGAATGGTAAAAGAACCCGCGATCACCCACCGCCATGTCGCGCATGAAGTTGCGCGCCTGGTAGTTGCGCACGCCGGTCCATTCCTCGCCCTTGTCGCCCCGGGCGACCTGGTCGTCCCACGACCATTCCGCCGGCTCGGATTTGAACAGCCAGTAGGTCATCCGATCACCCGTTTCCACGCGGTCAGCGTGACGCTGTCGAACAGCCCGGCCTTGGCGTAGGGGTCGTTTGCGGCCCAGTCTTGGGCGGCGGCAATGTCGGTCACGTCGAGGATGATCAGCGATCCCTTCATCTCGCCCGCATCGTCCAGCAGCGGACCGGCCTGTGCGACGACGCCGGTCGCCTTGATGTAGTCGAGATGCGCGTCGCGGGTGTCCTTGCGGATCTGGAGCGCGCCGGGTTTGTCGTGGGCGATCAGGGCAATCAGCATGTCATTCATCCTTGAGGGGGCGGGAAAGAAGGGTGTCCATCGCCTGCCGGACCGTCAGGCGACCCTGGGTCAGGTCGGACACGGCGGTGCAGACCGGCAGCGGCAGGTCCAGGTCGCGCGCGAGCTGCGCTGCGGCGCGGGCGGTGGCGGCGCCCTCGACCGTCACGGCGGGGTCAAAGCCTTCGCCCCGGCCCAGCGCCAGCCCGAAGCGGTAATTGCGCGACAGGTCCGAGGTGCAGGTCAGCGTCAGGTCGCCGAGGCCCGAAAGGCCCATCAGCGTCTCCGGTTTCGCGCCCAGCCGCGCGGCAAGGCGCACCATCTCGGCAAAGCCGCGGGTCATAAGCGCGGCGCGGGCGCTGTCGCCCAGCCCGGCGCCGATGCAGACACCGCAGGCGATGGCGATCACGTTCTTCAGCGCGCCGCCCAGTTCCGCGCCGGCGGTGTCGTCGCTGCGGTAGAGCCGCAGCACCGGGGTGGACAGCTGTTCCTGCAAGGCGCGCCCGGTCGCCTCATCGCCGCAGGCCAGCGTCAGCGCCGTGGGCAGGCCACGCGCGATGTCCGCGGCAAAGCTGGGGCCGGTCAGGATGGCGGGCAGGGCCGCGGGCTTGTGCCGGGCGATCAGGGCACAGGGGCCGACGGTCTCGCTCAGGTCGATGCCCTTGCAGCAGGCGACCAGCGCCTGCCCGGTCAGCGGCGCGTCGATCACGTCCAACAGGGACGAGAGCTGCTGCATCGGCACCGCCAGAAGCAGGGTGTCGTGACGGGCGGCGGTCTCCAGGTCGGCCTCCAGCGACACCGGGTCGGGCAGGGTCACGCCGGGCAGGCGCGGGCTCTGCCGTGTCTCGGCCAGCGCGGAAACATCGCGCGCCCAGAGCGTCACCGGCCCCTTGCGCCCCAGCGCCACCGCCAGCGCGGTGCCAAAGGCGCCGCCGCCCAGGACCGTGACGCTCATGCTTTGGCCCCCTTCTTGCCAGAGCCGATCAGCGGTGCCGCGTCGCGGTCCAGCGGCCAGCGCGGGCGGGCGGACAGGGTCATGTCGTGGGACACGCCCGCCGCCAGAAGCTCACCCCCGGCATAGGCGATCATCGCGGCGTTGTCGGTGCACAACTTCAGCGGCGGCGCGGTAAAGCGCAGGCCGGTCTCAACGCACAGTGTCTCCAGCGCCATACGCAGGGGCGTATTGGCCGCAACGCCGCCCGCCACGGCCAGCGCCGGGGCATCGGGGGATTCGTCGAGGTAGAGGGCAACCGCCCGCCGCGCCTTTTCCGTCAGCACGTCGCGCACCGCCGCCTGGAACCCGGCGCAAAGGTCGGCCACGTCCTGTCGGTGCAGCCCGCCCTGCGCCGCGGCCAGTTGGTCGCGCTGGCGCAACAGCGCGGTCTTGAGGCCGGAAAAGGACAGGTCACAGCCGGGGCGGTCCAGCAGCGGCCGGGGAAAACGGAAGCGGCGTTCATCGCCCTCGCGCGCCGCGGCCTCGACCGAGGGGCCGCCGGGCTGCGGCAGGCCCAGCAGGCGCGCGGTCTTGTCAAAGGCCTCTCCCGGCGCATCGTCGATGGTGCCGCCGAGGCGGGTGAAATCCTGCGGTCCGCGCACCACCAGGAACTGGCAGTGCCCGCCCGAGACCAGCAGCATCAGGTAGGGAAAAGGCAGGTCGTCGGTCAGGCGCGGTGTCAGCGCGTGCCCGGCCAGGTGGTTCACGCCCACCAGCGGCACGCGCAGGCCCGTGGCCAGCCCCTTGGCCAGCATCACGCCCGACAGCACCCCGCCGATCAGCCCCGGACCGGCGGTCACCGCCACGGCATCGACCTCGGACAACGCCACCCCGGCCGTCTCCAACGCCTCTTCGACGCAGAGGGCCAGCACCTCGGCATGGGCGCGCGCGGCGATCTCGGGGACCACCCCGCCAAAGGAATCGTGCAGCGCCGCCTGCCCGCGCACGACAGAGGCCAGCACCTCGCGCCCACGCAGCAGGGCGGCGGCGCTGTCGTCGCAGCTGCTCTCGATACCCAGGATCAGCGGCGCGGTCATCATGCGTTTCCGTTGCGTTGCATGGCGGCAGCAGGTACCACCGCAGCGCGCGCCTCACAATCCCGGAGACCGGATGCCCGACCCGCTGCCCGTGCTCCTTCTGACCCGGCCAAGGGACACCTCGGAGCGGTTCGCGCGGGTGCTGGAGGCGCGGGGCCAGCGGTTTCGCGCCGTTATTTCTCCGCTGTTCTCGATCGCGGTGCAGGGGCCTTTGCCCGATGCCTCGGCGATGCGTGGCCTGATCTTCACCTCCGCCAACGGGGTCGAGTCCTGGCGCGCGCTGGGCGGACGCACGGATCTGCCGGTCTGGTGTGTGGGCGACGCCACCGCCGCCGCCGCCCGGGCCGCCGGGATGACGGCGCAGAGCGCCGGAGGCACCGCCGACGACCTCGTCGCCTGGCTGTCGCGGTCGCGGCCGCCTGCACCGCTGTTGCACCTGCACGGCAGCAATGCGCGCGGCGCCGTCGCCGACCGGCTGACCGAGGCCGGTTTGCCCTGTACCTCGGCGGTGATCTACGACCAGCCCGCGCAGCCGCTGACCGCCGAAGCACACGCCGCGCTGGCCGGGATTGCGCCCGTCGTGGCCCCGGTGTTTTCGCCGCGCACGGGGAAATTGCTGGCAGATCAGCCGGTCAAAGCGCCTCTTCTTGTCGCGGCCATGAGTGAAGCTGTGGTCAAGGCGCTCGCATCCCTGCATAAACGGGAACTGAAAGTGGCCCTGCGGCCCGAGTCGGAGGCCATGACGGATGTCGTGTGCGATCTTCTCGACCGGGCGGCGACGGGCAAATATTGATCCGGTCCACTTGCCGGGACCGTAGAGGCTTGAGGGGGGTGTGACCACGTGGCGAAGTCGAAACAGGATAAGTCCGCAGACAAGGACACGGCCGAGGACAAGGTGCCGGAGGCCGAAACGCTGAACCCGGACACCCCGTCCGACACGCCCGAGACGGTCGCGGACGCGCCCGACACGCTGGCGGCGGAGGCTGATTCGATTGCCCCCGAGGACACGCCAGATGCGGCTGACCCCGCGGACATCCCGCCCGACAATGCGCCGGATGACGGCGCCGACGTGGCTTCGGCCGAGGCGGACGACACCCTGGGGGCCGACACGGTCCCGCCCGGAGCTTCGCCCGAGCCGGAGACCGAGCGCGCCGTATTTGCCGCCGCACCCGAGCCGCAGGTGATCCGCGAAACCGTGGTGCAGCGCAAGGGCGGCTTTGTGCCGATGCTGCTGGGCGGTGTCGTGGCCGCCGGCCTGGGCTATGTCGCAGGGGCCTATCCCGACCTGCCCTTCATGGCGCCCGCCGAGGCGGTCGAAGACCCCTTCGTGGCCGAAACCAACGCCGCGCTACTGGCTCAGGCCGAACAGATCGCGGCGCTGTCCGGGCGCGCCGACGAGACCGCCGCCGCCGTCGCCACCATCGACCTTGCGCCGATCACGGCGTCTGTGACCCAGATCCAGGGCGCGCTGGGCGAGATCGGCGCCACGGTCGATGCTCTGGACGCGTCGGTCGCCGGCCTGTCGGCGCAGTTGACCGCGCTGGATGCACGCCTGACCGAGGTCGAGAAACAGCCGCTCAAGGATGCCGTCGCGCCCGAGGCGATCGCCGCCTACGAACGCGAGATCGACGCGCTCAAGACCGACGTCGCCGCGCAGCAGGCCGCCATCGCCGCCGCGCAAAAGGCGCAGCTGGACACGCTCGAGGCGGCCCGGGCCGAGATCGAGGCCATCGCCGCCCGCGCCCGCCAGGCCGAGGCCAGCGCCAGCGATCGCGCCACGCTGGCCGCCAGCCGCGCCGCGCTGGCGGACCTGACCACGCGCGCCCGCGACGGCCGCCCCTATGCCGAGCCGCTGGCGGTGTTGACGGCGAACGGCGTCGCCGTGCCCGCCCCGCTGGCCGAGGGCGCGGCCGAGGGCCTGCCGACGACCGCGCAGCTGATCTCGACCTTTCCCGACGTTGCCCGCGGCGCCCTGACCGCCGCCCGCGCCGCTGGCGAAGGCGGGGCCGAGCCGGGGTCCGTCACCGGTTTCCTGCAGAGGCAACTGGGCGCTCGGTCGGTCACGCCGCGCGACGGCGACGATCCCGACGCGGTGCTGTCGCGCGCCGAGGCGGCGCTGCGCGGCGGCGACCTGGACACCACGCTGTCCGAGCTCGCCAGCCTGCCGGAGGCGGCACAAACCGTAATGTCCGATTGGGTGGCCCAGGCCCAGCTGCGGCGCGACGCGCTCGCCGCCGCGGCTGAACTCACCCAGGAACTGAACCAGGAATAAGGGTCCGAACCATGCTTTGGTCACTCATCAAGATCTTTGTGTTCGTCGCGCTGGTCGCGGCTCTGACCCTTGGCGCCGGCTACCTGCTCGAAAGCGAGGGTGGCGCGAAGATCACCGTCGCCGGGATGGAATACAACCTGGGGCCGCTGCAATCGGTCATCGCCGCGGTCATCATTGTGCTGCTGGTCTGGGTCTTCTTCAAGCTGTTCGGCCTGATCATCGCGACGCTGAAATTCATCAACGGCGACGACACCGCGCTCAGCCGCTACTTTGACCGCAACCGCGAACGCAAGGGCTACGAGGCGCTGTCCGAAGGCATGATGGCGCTGGCCTCCGGCGAAGGACGCCTGGCCATCGCCAAGGCGACCAAGGCCGAGAAATACCTGCACAAGCCCCAGCTGACCGACCTGATCACCGCCCAGGCGGCCGAGATGGTGGGCGACACCAAGAAGGCCGAGGAAGTCTACAAGCGCCTGCTCAAGGACGACGCCACACGTTTTGTCGGCATCCGCGGCATCATGAAGCAAAAGCTGGCCTCGGGCGACACCACCACCGCGCTGCAACTGGCCGAGCGCGCCTTTGCGATCAAGCCCAAGCACAGCGAGGTGCAGGACACGCTGCTCCAGCTTCAGGCCGAAAAGCACGACTGGGCCGGCGCGCGCAAGACGCTGGCCGCCAAGCTCAAGCACGGCACCCTGCCACGCGACGTCTACAGGCGCCGCGACGCGGTGCTGGCCTTGTCCGCCGCCACCGAGATCGACGACATCGAGGCCAGCGGCAAGGCCGCCGAGAGCGCGATCGAGGCCAACCGCGCCTCGCCCGACCTGGTGCCCGCCGCCGCCATCGCCGCCCGCGCCTTTTCCGAGCAGGGGCGCAAGCGCAACGCGATCAAGGTGCTCAAGAAGGCCTGGGAATCGCATCCGCACCCGGATCTTGCCGCGGCCTTTGCCGCCATCGAGCCGGACGAGACCCCCGAGGCCCGCGTCAACCGCTTCATCCAGCTGACCCGCATCCAGCCCGAGCACCGCGAGACGCGACTGCTGAAGGCCGAGTTGAACCTCGCGGCCGAGAACTTCCCCGAGGCGCGGCGTGCGCTGGGCGACCTTGTGGAAAAGGATCCGGATGCCCGCGTGCTGGCGATCATGGCGGCGATCGAAAAGGGCGAAGGCGCGCCGGACCGGGTGATCCGCGGCTGGCTGGCCAAGGCGCTGACCGCGCCGCGCGGCCCGCAGTGGGTCTGCGACAAGTGCAACACCATCCACGCCGAATGGCGGCCGATCTGCTCGAACTGCTCGGCCTTCGACACGCTCAGCTGGACGACACCGCCGCAGTCCGAGGTCGTTCTGCCCGCCGGGGCCAACATGCTGCCGCTGATCGTCGGCGCGCTGGAGGACAAGGCCTCCGACGCCAAGGAGGAAACCGCCGACATCATCGACATCGGTCCCAAGTCGACGTCCTCCACCGCGGCGGCCGGCGCGAGACCCGGCCGGCCCGAGCCGGAGGACGCCGAAGTCATCAACGTGGACCAACCTGCCCGGGAAGGCGCAAAATAACGCTTTTCCTCGCGCGGGCCGTTTGCTAATAGCCCGCGCACCAGTGCCGGTGTAGCTCAGCTGGTAGAGCACGTCATTCGTAATGATGGGGTCGGGGGTTCGAGTCCCTTCACCGGCACCACTTCTCCCGGAAAGCCCTTGGCGCTTCCCTCTCGGGGGCCCGACACGGCGCTGGTCTCAGCGGACATGGGCGGCCACGTGCCCTTTTTGCCCGCGCGTCGCGGCCCTCTCTCTCCGCCGCCGCCGTCTAAGACCTTAGGACAAGTGTGGCGCCACCTTGCCTTTGCTAGGATCATCTGACACGACTTCAGGCGGTTCAGGGGAGGGGAGCGTTGCCAGAGCCAGACCATCATCGGCGTTTCGCCTCCGCGCTGATCGTCGATGATCATCCGCTGTTCTGCGACGCGCTTGCCATGACGCTCAAGACCGTCGCCGGGATCGAGGAGATCGAGACCGCCAGCCTGCTGTCGGACGCGCTGGACGCGCTGGACGAAGGCGCGCACCCGGATGTCATCGTACTGGACCTCAACCTGCCCGACGTGAACGGGCTGGACGGGCTGATCCGGCTCAAGACCGCCGCCGGGGGCACGCCGGTCGTGGTCGTTTCGTCGATGGCGGACAACCGGATGGTCAGTTCGGTCATGCGGGCGGGCGCGCGCGGCTTTGTCCCCAAGCACAGCCAGCGCGGCATCTTCCGCCAGGCCTTTGACGCGCTGTCGCGCAACGAGGTGTTCCTGCCCGAGGGATTCGTCGACGTGGCCGACGCCGGCTTTCCCGGCGACACGCCGGACGACGCGGTGTCGCGGCTGTCGACGCTGACCAACCAGCAGGCGCGGATCCTGCAACTGATCTGCGAGGGCAAGCTGAACAAGCAGATCGCCTATGACCTGTCGATCGCCGAAACCACGGTCAAGGCGCATGTCACCGCCATCATGCGCAAGCTGGGCGTCCAGAGCCGGACGCAGGCCGTCCTGCTGGCCGGTGAGGCGAGCTTTTCGAACCTCTTGCCAAAACAGGCCGACCCTTCATAATCGCCCTCCAGACATAAGGGAAAATCCCGGGGAGGAGACCCGATGGACGGAAACGGCACTCCGTCCGCGGGCGGCGTCTGGGACGACGCCATACTGCGGACCGCCTGCGTCGATCTCGACGCGCCGGACCCGATCGACACGCTCGTGGATGCGCTGGGAACCGGGCCTTTCGCGCTCGTCGCGCTGTTTTGCAGCCCCACTGCGCGCTTTCCGGACCTGATCGCCCAGGCGCAGGCCCGGCTGGCCGGGGCGCAGGTGATGGCCTGCACCACCGCCGGAGAGATCGCCATGGGCGCCGGCTATTGCGAGGGCACCCTGGTGGCCGTCGCGCTGCCGTGCCTCTGCTTCGAGGCCGAGGTGCTGCTGTTCGATGATCTGGACCACTTCACCAGCGAGGATCTTGTCGAACGGACGATCCGTGTCCGCGCCGGGCTGACCGACCGCGCGCCGGACATGCCGCATGAATTCGCTTTCCTGATGGTCGACGGGCTGTCGATGCAGGAGGACAAGCTGGCCTCGTCTTTGACGGCGGGACTGGGGGCGACCCAGCTGTTCGGCGGGTCGGCCGGGGACGGGGTGCGGTTCGAACACACCTATGTCGGGCTGAACGGGCAGGTGCACGAACGCGCCGCGGTGCTGGCGCTGGTGCGCAGCCGCTGCCGGGTGCGCGTGTTCACGCTCAATCATTTCACCCCCACCGATCTGCGCATGGTGGTGACCAGTGCCGACCCCTCGCGCCGCCTCGTCCACCAGATCAACGCCGAACCGGCCGCGCGCGAACTGGGGCGCCTGCTGGGCAAGGACCCGAACCAGATCGACACCTTCACCTTTGCCGACAATCCGATGGTGGTTCGGCTGGGCGGCAGCCACCATGTCCGCGCCATCAAGCGTGTGACCGAAGACGGCGACCTGGAGTTCTTTTCCGCCATCGACGAAGGGCTGGTGCTGACCCTGGCCGAGGCCGCCCCGATCACCGAACACCTGGACGCCGAACTGTCCAAGCTGTCGGCCAACGGCGCGCCGGCGGCGATCCTTGCCTGCGACTGTGTCCTGCGGCGGATCGAGGCCGAGAAGAAACAGCAGAAACGCGGGCTGGACACGGTGCTGGCGCGGCACCGGGTGACCGGCTTTTCGACCTACGGCGAACAGATCAACGGCATGCATGTCAACCAGACCATGACCGGCGTGGCGATCTACCCCCCGGACGGTGGACCGTGCAAAGAGACATGACGCACTACCTGATCGACCCGGCCGACCCGGTCGAGCGGCAGAACGAAAAGCTGCTGCAGATCTCCGAAGCGCTGATGCGCCGCGTCGAGCAGTACACCGACCAGACCGGCGCCGCCTATGCGCAGTTCGAACGTGCCGCCATGCTCGAGGACCAGGTCCGCACCCGCACGCGGGACCTGGAATACACGCTGGACCTGCTGAACCAGTCGAACGCTGCGCTGGCCAAGGCCAAGCACGAGGCCGAGGACGCGCGCAAGAACCTGGCCAATGCCATCGAGGCGGTGCACGAGGGCTTTGCCCTGTTCGACCAGCGCGACAAACTGGTGATGTGGAACAGCCGCTTCAGCCGGCAGCTGCACGACGTGCAGAAGACCCTGACCGTCGGCCTGCCCTTCGATGTATTCGTCCAGGAGGTCAGCCGCAGCCGCTTTCTGGAACTGCCGGAACACGTCACCGCCGACCAGTGGGCGGAACAGCGGCGGCGGCGGCACAAGGACCAGCACGCGATCTTCAACGTGCGGCTGGTCTGGGACCGCTGGATCCAGGTCAGCGAACATCGCACGCCGGACGGCGGCACCGTGGTGTTGCAGACCGACGTGACCGACATCATGCGGCTGGAGCGGCAGGAGCGCGACAAGCTGCTGGACACCCAGGCGCGGATGCTGCGGGCGACGCTGGACCACCTCAACCAGGGGGTCTGCATCTTTGACCGCGATGCGCGGCTGGTCGGCTGGAACACCAAGACTGCCGAGATGCTGTCGCTGCCGGTGGCGATCCTGCGCATCGGCGTCAGCTTCAGCCGGCTGATCGAGGAACTGGAAGCACGCTTTCGCGCCGACACCATCACCGCGCAGGACCTGCGCGACCTCGCCTACCAGGAGGGCGGGCGCAAGCCGCTGCGCTTCGAGATCCACACCCGCACCGGCGTCACGCTGGACGTCTTTGCCCAGGAGATGCCCGACCGCGGCTTTGTGATCTCGTTCACCGACGTGTCGGCGGAACGGCAGGCGGCGCGGGCGTTGGCCGAGGCCAACGAACTGCTGGAACGGCGGGTGCTGGAACGCACGCTGGAACTGGAAGACGCGCTGGTCACGGCCGAGCGGGCGAATGCGTCCAAGTCGCGCTTTGTCGCGGCGGCCAGCCATGACCTGCTGCAACCGCTGTCGGCGGCCAAGCTCTACATGTCGGCGATCTCGGAAAGCGGCGACAGCGCCGAGACGGTGCAATCCGCCACCAAGGCGCTGAACGCGCTGGGCAGCGTCGAGTCGATCATCGACGCGCTGCTGGACATCTCCAAGCTGGATTCCGGGGCGGCCAGCCTCGATATCACTGCCGTTTCAATCGAACGGCTGTTCTCCGGCCTGCGCGACGAATTCGCGCCGATGGCCGCGCTCAAGGGGCTGGACCTCAAGATCCTGCCCGCCAGCGGCGCGGTGGCCAGCGACCCGGGCTTTCTGCGGCGCATCCTGCAGAACCTGATCGCCAACTCGATCCGCTATACCCAGAGCGGGCGGGTGCTGGTGGGCGTCCGGCGCCAGGGCGGATCGGTGCGTTTCGAAGTGCTGGACACCGGGCCGGGCATCGCCGAGGCCGACCAGGAGCGGATCTTTCGCGAGTTCGAGCGGCTGGACCGCCACGGCAGCGTGAGCGAGGGGCTGGGCCTGGGCCTTGCCATCGTCGAACGGGCCTGCGCGCAGCTGCATCACCCGCTGGGGGTCAGCTCGGTCGTGGGCAAGGGCACGCGCTTTTTCTTCAGCGCGCAGCGGGTGGACGGGCAGAAGCCGGTGACAACGCTGCCCAAGGCGCCGGTGTCGCGGCAGCGGTTGCTGGACAGCGGGCTGATCGTGCTGCTGGTGGAAAACGACGAGGAACTGCGCCGCGCGCTGGGCCTGCTGATCGAACGCTGGGGTGGCAGCGTGCTGGACGCCGGCAGCGTCGAGGAGGCGCAGGCGCTGCTGCACGACATCGGCATCCTGCCGGATGTGCTGCTGGCCGATTACCACCTGGGCAAGGGGCAGACCGGCGTGGACCTGGTGCGGCAGTTGCGCGCCCGCAATGCCGGGCTGCCGGCGCGGGTGATGTCGGCGGACCGCTCATCCGATCTCCAGGCGCTGTGCGAGCAGGTGCAGGTGGGCCTGATGACCAAGCCGATCGACACCGAGGCACTGGAGGTTTTTCTCTACACCGCCGCCATGCGCAGCGGGCTGCCGACGCAGTAGGCGCCCGCTATGGCAGAGCCACCGCCTGCCCCTCGGCCAGGTCGGCGCGCAGGTCGGTGACCAGCAGCCGCCCGTCGCCGCCGGGAATACGGGCAATGGTTTCCCGCGTGCCCAGGTGCAGGATCTCGACCGCGACGGCCTGCAAGGTCATCGCGGATTCGTCGACCAGGTAGACGCGGTCGTCATCGGTCAGCGCCCCGGTGGGGATCTCGTAGGTGTCGTCGCCGGTCTCCAGCAGCGCCTCGACCTCGACCGCCTCGTTCAGGAACAGGTCCGGCGCGCAGGCCGTGTCCACCGCGATGGTCGCCTTGACGAACTGGTTTTCCAGGTCGGCCTCGGTGTCGAAACGGGTGATGGTGCCGCCGCAGGTCTGGCCGTTGACGCGGGTGACCTGCACCGCGGTGCCGCGGGTGATGCCGGTGGGGCCGGTTTCGGCCAGCCGCCGGATCAGGATGAATACCTCGACCGATTTCTCCGAGGGCGCGTAGATCTGTGCCGCGCGCTCGCCTTCCTGCACGCAGTCGCCCACATTGGTGTCAAAGCCCACCAGCACCCCGTCAAAGGGCGCGGTCAGCACCAGCATCTCCAGCGACAGTTGCGCGGTCTGCACGTCCAGCTTGCCGATCTCGTGGGCGATCTCGGCGCGGCGCTTGGCGGCCTCGGCGGTGGCGATGGCCTCCTGCGCCCGATCGGCGGCAAAGCGCGCGTCCATGAAACGGCGCTCGACCCCCTCCATCGTCGTCTCGTTGATCAGGCCGCGGCCCAGCATGGTGCTGTTGCGCTCGTACTCGGCCTTGGTCAGGTCCAGTTCCTGGCGGCGGCGCGTGTCGTCGGCGGTGGCGGACTGGATCGCCAGTTCGCGTTCCAGCACCTGGGCCTCCAGTTCGGCCAGCCGCGCCTCGGCGGTGCGCAGCGCCAGCATCGTGCGCTTGTCGTCCAGCCGCACCAGCACCTGCCCGGCGCTGGCCACCCGCTCGCGCTTGGCCTCTTCCGATACCTCGATGACGCAGCCGCGCGCCTCGTAGGACAGCCCGGCGATGTTGCTGGCCTGCACGGTGCCAAAGAAGGTGTCCGAGGCCATGACCTTTTCGGCCTTCAGGCGCTGTGTCTCGACCGGGACGGCCTGCGCCAGTGCCGCGCTGACCGGCATCGCCAGCGCCAGCGCCAGCAGCGCGCCCAGGCGGCGGGTGCGCGGCCGCGTCGTGCTGAGGGTTTGCGGTGTCATGGTGGTTTCTCTTCTCCCTGTCGCGCGTCGGAAATGCGCCCGTGCCCGACATACCATAGGCCCGGATCAGTGTTTGTCTCGGGTTTCCCGCCGACTCCGCGGTGGATTTCACGGCAGCGTGACGCGCCTTGGCGGTTGTCAAAGCGGCCAATCCGGGGTGCAGTTGTGGACATGGCATCGGCGGGGACACAGGCACATGATGGATATCAAGCAGATGGAGGTGTTCGAGGCAATCATGCGGTCCGGCACCGTGTCGGCCGCCGCGCGCGAACTGGGCATGACGCAATCGGCCGTCAGCCGCATCCTCGCCCGGTTCGAGACGGAGATCGGGTATGAGCTGTTCCAGCGCACCAACGGCCGGCTGGCATCGACCAGCCGCGCCGAAGCGGTGCTGGTGCATGTGCGCGAGGTGCTGGCCTCGGTCGCCGGGCTGCGCGACATGCGGGCCGATGCGGTCACCCGGCGCGAGGACCTGCTGCGCTTTGTCACCGTGCCCAGCCTGGCCCATGCGCTGCTGCCTTCGGTCCTGAGCGCCTACCTGGAGCGGCGGCCCGGCACGCGCTACGCCTTTGACGTGCGCACCACCGAAAACGCCGTGGAGGCGACGGTGCGGCGGCAGGCGGATTTTGCCATTGTGGCGCTGCCGGTCTCGCATCCGACGCTGACGGTCACGCCGCTGTACCGCTCCACCAGCTGCTGCATCCTGCGCCGCGATCACCCGCTGGCCACGCGCGACAGGATCACCGCGCGCGACCTGCGCGACGAACGGCTGATCTTTCTTCACCGCCGCCAGCCGACCCGCAAGCTGATCGAAGAGGCCTTTGCCCGCGCCGGCGTGCTGCCCAACATCGCGATCGAGACGGCCAACGTCATCACCGCCTGCCGCTGCACCGCGCGCGGCCTGGGCATCAGCGTGGTCAACGGGCTGATGGCCAGCTACGCCAGCGACGAGGACCTGGTGATCCTGCCGTTCGAGCCGCGCATTCACCACACGCTGGCCTTTGTCGAACCCACCGGGCGCGACCGGCCCGATCACATCTGGGAGTTCCTCGACTGCCTGGCCGAGGACATCCGCGACACGGCGGCGCGGCGCGGGGTGGTGGCGGTGGACCTGCGGCAGGGGCATTCCGATCCGGAATAGGGTCAGTCCCAAGCCTAATAAGATTGTGCCGCCCCTTGCCAGCGTCGACAGTCGCAGCATCAACAGGGAGCATAATCCATGAAACAGATGTCCACCGCCCTTGCGGCGCTGGTGGCGACGGCCATTTCCGCCCAGCCCCTTGCGGCGCAGTCGCTGACCGCCGGTTTCGCCTCGGAACCCAGCTCGGTCGATCCGCTGTACCACAACCTTGGTCCCAACAACGCCACCCGCAAGCACATGTTCGAATCGCTGGTCGGCGAGGACGAGAACCTGGGCATCGTGGCCGAGCTGGCCGAAAGCTGGGAAACCTCGGACGACGGGCTGACCTGGACCTTCAAGCTGCGGCCGGGGGTCAAGTTCCACGACGGCGGCGATTTCACCGCGCGCGACGTGCTGTATACCGCCTGCCGCATTCCGAACGTGCCGAATTCGCCCTCGTCCATGGCCGGTTTCATCAAGTCGGCCGAGACGATCACCGCGCCGGACGACATGACGATCCAGATCACCACCGCCGCGCCCTACCCGCTGCTGCTGACGGATTTCGCCAGCTTCGGCATCGTCTCGGCTGCGGCCAATGGCCATGACGGTCCGGTGACCTACACCGCCGAGGGCTGCCCGGGCATCGACAGCTACCTCGATTCGAACGCCTACAACGACGGCACAGCGACGATCGGCACCGGGCCGTACAAGTTCGTCAGCTTCACCCCCGGCGAAAGCGTCAAGCTGGCGCGCTTTGACGACTACTGGGGCGACAAACCGCACTGGGAGGACATCACCATCCGCCCGATCACCAACGACGGCGCGCGTGTCGCGGCGCTGCTGGCGGGTGACGTGGACGTGATCGAAAAACCCCCGGTGCAGGATCTCGAGCGGCTGCGCGGCGATCCCAACGTCAACGTCGTGCAGGGCCCATCGAGCCGGGTGATCTACCTGCACTTCGACCACGTTGGCGAACCGTCGCCCGGGATCGACGGCACCGACGGCAAGAATCCCCTGAAGGACGTGCGCGTGCGACAGGCGATTTCGCTGGCGATCAACCGGCCGCTCATCGTCGACCGCATCATGGGCGGCCTCGCCGTGCCGGCGCGCCAGCTGGTGCCCGACTTCATGCGCGGCACCGACCCCGACATCGCGCTGGAAGAGCCGGATGTCGAAAAGGCCAAGGCGCTGCTGGCCGAGGCGGGGTATCCCGACGGCTTTACCCTGGTGATCGGCACGCCGAACGACCGCTACATCAACGACAGCAAGATCGCGCAGGCGGTGGCGCAGATGCTGACCCGCATCGGCATCAAGACGGAGGTCGACGCGATGACGGCCTCGGTCTTCTTCTCGCGGCGCAACGCCTACGAGTTCTCGGTCTACCTGGCGGGCTGGGGCGCGTCGGGGGCGGGCATGGCCTCGCCGCTGCGGGCGCTGGTCGCCTCGCAGGACAAGGACAAGGGCCTGGGTGGCACCAACCGCGGGCGCTATTCCAACCCGGACCTGGATGCGGTGATCGAAGAGGCGCTGGCCACGGTCGAGCCGGGCAAGCACGACGAACTGCTGCGCAAGGCGTCGCGGATCGTGGTCGATGACGTGGCGATCCTGCCGTTGCACTTCGAGGTGACACCCTGGGCGCTGCGGGCCGGTCTGACCATGCTGCCGCGCGCCGACCAGCACACGGTGCTGACCACGGTGCGGCCGATCGAGTGACCGGCGGCGGCGGCCGGGGGTCCCTCACCCGGCTGCCGCGTCCATGATCGACGGGGTTGGGGGCGCTGCCCCCGCCCCGGATCAAGTCCGGGGCTCCCCCGGGGGATTTTTCCAGAGAAGAAACCCGGAAAGGCCGGTTTGCCCCGATGACAGCCTATCTGATCCGCCGTCTTGGCCAGGCGCTTGTCGTCATGGCGGTCATGGCGACCATCGTGTTCTTTGGCCTCTACACCGTGGGCAACCCGGTGGACCTGCTGATCAACCCCGAGGACGACCTGGCCGCGCAGGAGGCGGCGATGGCTCGGCTGGGGCTGGACAAGCCGATCCACGTGCAGTTCGGCTATTTCCTGTCGGGGCTGGTGCAGGGCGACCTGGGCACCTCCTTTGTGCACAACCGTCCGGCGCTGGACCTGATCCTGTCGCGGCTGCCGGCAACGCTGGAGCTGGCCTTCCTGGCGATGATCCTGGCGGTGCTGCTGGGCGTGCCGCTGGGCATGATGGCGGGGCTGCGGCCCAACGCGCCGTCCAGCCGGGTGATCATGGCGGCCTCGGTCGTGGGTTTTTCGACGCCGAATTTCTGGCAGGGGCTGATGCTGATCATGCTGTTTGCCGTATTCTGGGGCGTGCTGCCCGCCGGCGGGCGTGGCGACACGGTGGACGTCTTCGGCATTCCCGTCAGTTTCCTGACCTGGGACGGGCTGAGCCACCTGATCCTGCCGGCGCTGAACCTGGCGATCTACAAGATGTCGCTGGTGATCCGGCTGGCGCGGGCGGGGACTGCCGAAGTCGCCTTGCAGGACTATGTGAAATACGCCCGCGCGCGCGGGCTGTCGCCGACCCGGGTGGTGGGGGTGCATGTGCTCAAGAACATCCTGATCCCGGTGGTGACGGTGCTGGGGCTGGAGACCGGCAACGTGATCGCCTTTGCCGTGGTGACGGAAACGGTCTTTGCCTGGCCCGGCATCGGCAAGCTCTTGATCGATTCCATCGGGCTGCTGGACCGGCCCGTGGTGGTCGCCTACCTGATGCTGACCGTCTTCCTGTTTGTCATGATCAACTTTGCCGTGGACGTGGCCTATTCGCTGCTGGATCCGCGCGTGCGGGTGAAGGGGGGTGGAAAATGAGCGTGGCCGAGGCCAGCCCCGCCGCCCGCTTTGCCGGCGATTTTCTCAAGAGCCCGGTCGCGGTGGCCGCCGCCATCGGCCTGCTGGTCATCGTGCTGTCGGCTGTTTTTGCGGGCTACGTCACGCCGCAGAACCCCTATGACCTGATGCAGATCGACATCCTGGACGGATCGCTTCCACCGGGGACCGAGGGCTTTGCCGGCAACACCTACCTGCTGGGCACCGACGAGCAGGGGCGCGACATGTTCTCGGCCATGATCTACGGGCTGCGCATCTCGCTTTTGGTGAGCTTCATCGCCGTGGGATCGGCCGTGTTGATCGGGCTGACGCTGGGCCTGCTGGCGGCCTGGCGCGGTGGCTGGATCGAGACGGTGATCATGCGGGTGGTGGACATCCAGCTGAGCTTTCCGGCGCTGCTGGTGGCGCTTCTCTTGCTGGCGGCGCTGGGCAAGGGCGTGGACAAGGTGATCCTGGCGCTGATCCTGGTGCAATGGGCCTATTTCGCGCGCACGGTGCGGGGTGCCGCGCTGGTCGAGATCCGCAAGGATTACGTGGTGGCGGCGCGCTCATTGGCCCTGCCGGGATGGCGCATCCTGTTCGGGCACCTGCTGCCCAACGTGCTGCCGCCGGTGATCGTGATCGCCACGGTGCAGGTGGCCAACGCCATCGCCATCGAGGCTTCGCTCTCGTTTCTGGGTGTCGGCGTGCCGATCACCGAACCGTCGCTGGGCCTGCTCATTGCCAACGGCTTCGATTACCTGCTGTCGGGGCGGTACTGGATCAGCTTCTACCCGGGCGTCGCCCTGCTGATCACGCTGGTCTGCATCAATGTCGTCGGCGACCACGTCCGCGACATCCTGAACCCGAGGATGCAGCGATGAGCGCGCCGGTGCTGTCGGTCAAGAACCTGGTGACCGAGTTCGAGACCCGCGCCGGGACGGTGCGGGCGGTGAACGACGTGTCGTTTGACGTCGGCCCCGGCGAGGTGCTGGGGCTGGTGGGCGAGAGCGGCTCGGGCAAGACGATCACCGGGTTTTCCATCCTGGGGCTGATCGACCCGCCGGGGGTGATCCGGTCGGGTCAGGTGCTGCTCAAGGGGCAGGACCTGCGCGGGCTGGGGCCGGAGGCGCTGCGCCGGCTGCGCGGCGACCGCATCGCCATGATCTTTCAGGACCCGATGATGACGCTGAACCCGGTGCTGCGCGTCGACACCCAGCTGATCGAGACGATCCGCGCGCACCGCGACGTGTCCAAGGCGCGTGCCCGCGAGATGGCGCGCGACGCGCTGGCGCAGGTGGGCATCCCCGCCCCGGACGAGAGGCTGCGCGCCTACCCGCACGAGATGTCGGGCGGGATGCGGCAGCGCGTGGTGATCGCCGCTGCGCTGATGCTGGAGCCCGACCTGATCATCGCCGATGAGCCGACGACGGCGCTGGACGTGACGATCCAGAGCCAGATCCTCTACGAGATGCAAAAGCTGATGGCCGAGCGCGACACCGCGCTGATCTGGATCACCCATGACCTGACGGTGGTGGCCGGTCTCGCGCAGCGGGTGGCGGTGATGTATGCTGGACGGATCGTCGAGATCGGGCCGGTGGACGCGCTGCTGGACGCCCCGGCGCATCCCTACACGCGGGGTCTGATCTCCTCGATCCCCTCGGCGACGGCGCGCGGCCAGCGGCTGAACCCGATCAAGGGCATGACGCCCAGCCTGCTGAACCTGCCCACGGGTTGCGCCTTTGCCCCCCGCTGCGCCTATGCGGATGCCGCCTGCGGCACGGTGCCCGGCATGGTGGAGACGGGCGGCGGGCGCGCGCTGCGCTGTCATCACCCGCTGGAGGGCGTGGCATGACGGCGCTCCTGTCGCTGCACGAGATCAGCCAGACCTACGTCAACAGCCCCGATTTCGCCGAGCGGATGGCCGGGCTGATCGGCGCGGGCCGCGCCGAGACCCGCGTGCACGCCGTCGACCGCGTGAGTTTCGACATCGCCCCGGGCGAGGTGCTGGGGCTGGTGGGCGAATCCGGCTGCGGGAAATCCACGCTGGGGCGCATGGTGGCCGGGGTCGAGTCGCCCAGCGGCGGGTCGCTGTCCTACCTGGGCGCGCGGCTGGAGGACATGAGCCCGGCCCAGCGCCGGGCCTGGCAGCTTCAGGTTCAGATGATCTTTCAGGATCCCTTCGCCTCGCTCAATCCGCGGATGCGGGTGGAAAAGATCGTCGGTGAGGCGCCGGTGGCGCACGGACTGATCCGCGCGTCCGAGCGGCGCGATTACGTGGCGGACCTGCTGGGCAAGGTCGGGCTGTCGCCGGACGTGATGACGCGCTATCCGCACCAGTTTTCCGGCGGGCAGCGGCAGCGGGTGGGCATCGCGCGGGCTTTGGCGCTGAAGCCGCGCCTGATCGTCTGCGACGAGGCGATCTCTGCGCTCGACGTGTCGATCCAGGCGCAGGTGCTGAACCTGTTCGAGGACCTGCGGGCCGAGTTCGGCTTTGCCTACCTCTTCATCAGCCATGACCTGGGCGCGGTGGCGCATGTGGCCGACCGGGTGGCGATCATGTACCTGGGCCGGCTGGTCGAGATCGGCACAGCGGACGAGGTGTTTTCCGACCCGCGCCACCCCTACACCCGCGTCCTGCTGGACGAGGCCCCCCGTCTGGACCGCCGCGCGCAGGACTACACCCCGATCAAGGGCGAGATCCCTTCGCCGCTGAACCCACCTTCGGGCTGCGCCTTTCACCCGCGCTGCCCGGTGGCCGCGCCCCTGTGTGCGCAGCGTTTGCCCGCGTTGAAGCCGGGACCTGAAGGACGGCTGGCTGCCTGCCTGCGCGCGACCGGGGAAGTGGCATGAGCGCGCTGCACCGCATCCTGCTGGGCGAGGTTCCGGCGGCAGAGCGCCGCGCCGAGTGGCTGGGGCTGCCTGGCTTCGGGTCTGTCGCTGATGCGTTGGCCGCGGCGCGCCCGGCGGGGCAGGCGCTGCACGCCTCGGGGCCGGGGTTTGCCATTGCCTGCGGGTCGCCCCACGCGGCGCGGATCGGGGCCGACCTGTTGCGCGCGGGTGGCAACGCGGCGGATGCGGCGGCAGGGGCGGCGCTGGCCATGATGGTGGCCGATCCGCCCAATGCCTCGCCCGCAGGACGCGCGCACATCTTGTATGCAGGTTGTGGACAAGAGGCGCGCGCCATTGACGGGGCGACTTTTGCACCTGCGACCCTGCCCGAGGGGGTGCACCACCTGCCCGATGCCCAATCGCTGCCCATTCCCGGCGCGGTGCGGGCGATCCTGCGGCTGAGCGCCGAGGCGGGCAGGCTGCCGCTGCGAGATGTTGTCGGTCCCGCGCGGGACCTTGCGCGGGAGGGGTTTGCCGTGCCGCCGGAGCTGGCGCGGATCTGGGCCTGGCGCGCGCCCGAGCTGCGCGACCCGGACGCACGGCGCTGCTACCTGCCCGGCGGCCGCGCGCCCAAGGCGGGTGAGACCTTTGCCCAGCCGGGGCTGGCCGGGTTCTTCGATCACCTGATCGAGACCGGCCATGACCCCTTTGCCGACCCGGACTATGCCGGGGCCTTTGCCGCGCGCATGGCCGACAAGGGCGCGTTCTGGACCGCCGAGGACCTGCTCTCCGCCGACCCGCCGGAGGGGGAGACGGTGACGCTGGACCGCGATGGCTGGCGGCTGACCAGCATCGGGCGGCAGGGCTGGGGCCATACGCTGCTGCGCATCGCCGGGCTGAGCGCGCAGCGCACCGGCGATCTGCTGGAGGCCGCTCTTGCGCACCTGCTGGCGATCCTGCGCGCCTTCGAGGAGCGACCCGAGCACCTGCGCTCGCTCAGCCCCTTGCCCGATCCGCTGCCCTGGGGGGACCTGGAATCGCGTCTGCGTGACCCGCTGCCCGGCCTGGCCGAGACCCCGCGCGAACTGCACGCGGCGGTGAGCCGCCTCAGTGCGTCCCATGCCGAGGACCGCGACACCACCCACCTGTCGGTGATCGACGGGGACGGGATGCGCGTGGCGCTGACGCAGTCCATCGGCCCGCATTTCGGCGCGCGGGTGGCCGACCCCGACACCGGCATCCTGATCGCCCATTCCTACCGCATGGCCGAGGCTCCCGCCCCCGGCGCGCGCGACGTCACCGAACAGTGCCCCTGCCTGCTGGACATCGGCGCGGCGCGCTACGCGCTGGGCGGCGCGGGCAGCGAGCGGATCCCGGGCGCCGTCACAGCGGTGATCTGCGGGCTGCTGGAGGGGCGGGGCCTGCGTGACGCGATCTGCGCGCCGCGCGTCAACTGGGTCGGCGACACGGTGCGCGCCCATGTCGATGCCCCACGCGGGCTGGAACAGCGGCTGGCCGCAGCAGGCGCGCCGCTCAGCTTTACCGGGCGCGGGCCGGTGGACCACCTCGGGATCGTGCAGGCGGCGGGCCGTCGCGCGGATGGCACCTGTGAGGCCGCCGCCGACCCTGCCTATTCCGGCGCGGCACTCGCCGGCTGAAACAAGGAGAACCCCATGCAGAACGCCAACCCCCTCTGGGAACTCGTCGATGCCCGCAAGGATCGCTTCATCGACCTGGCCGACCGGGTCTTTGACACGCCGGAAACGCTGTACCGCGAATACCGTTCGGTCGCCGAGCACCGGCAGGCGCTGCACGAGATGGGCTTTCGCGTCACCGAGGGACCTGCGGGCATCCCCACGGCGATCCTGGGAGAGGCGGGTGACGAAGGCCCGGTGATCGCCATCCTGGGCGAATACGACGCGCTGCCCGGCCTCAGCCAGGCGCCCGGCGTCGCCGAGCACAGGCCGCTGGAGCAGGGCGGCAACGGCCACGGCTGCGGCCACAACCTGCTGGGCGCGGCGGCCCTGCTGGCGGCGACGGCGGTCAAGGACTGGTTGGAGACGGCGGGCATCAAGGCCCGTGTGCGCTACTACGGCTGCCCCGCCGAAGAGGGCGGCGCGGCCAAGACCTACATGGTGCGCGAGGGGCTGTTCGACGACGTGACCGCCGCGATCAGCTGGCACCCGGCCACGTTTACCGCCGTGAACGAGGCGCGGTCGCTGGCGAACACGCGCATCGACTTTACCTTTCACGGCAAGGCGGCGCATGCGGCGGGTGCGCCGGAACTGGGCCGCAGCGCGCTTGACGCGGTCGAGCTGATGAACGTCGGCGTGAACTACATGCGCGAGCACATGCCCGACGATGCGCGTATACACTATGCATATCTCGATGCCGGCGGCGTCGCGCCCAACGTGGTGCAGGCCCGCGCCACGGTGCGCCAGCTGATCCGCGCGCGCCACCTGCCGGACCTCCAGGGGCTGGTGGCCCGCGTGCGCAAGATCGCCGAAGGGGCGTCGCTGATGACCGAAACGCGCGTCACCTCGCATGTCTATTCCGGCGTGTCGAACCTGCTGGGCAACCGCCCGCTGGAAGAGGCGATGCAGGCGGAACTCGAGCGGCTGGGGCCGGTCCCCTTCGACGAGGACGACCGCGCCTTTGCCCGCGAGATACAGAAGACGCTGACCCCGGAGGAGATCCGCGCCACCTTTCGCCGGATCGGCATGAAGCCGGACCCCTCGCTGGCGCTGTGCGACTTCATCGCGCCGCTGGATCGCACGCACGAGGGCGGCGATGGGTCGACCGACGTGGGCGATGTCAGCTGGGCGGTGCCGACGGTGCAGGCGCGGGTGACGACCTGCGCGGTGGGCACGCCGTTCCATACCTGGCAGACCGTGGCGCAGGGCAAGACGCCCGCCGCGCACAAGGGCATGGTCTACGCGGCCAAGGTCATGGCGGCCACGGCGCGCGCGGTCATGCAGAACCCCGCGCTGGCCGAGGCGGCGGCGCGGACCCACCGCGAGCACCTCAATGAGACGCCCTATGCCTGCCCGATCCCGCCCGAGATCACGCCGCCGGTGATGGTCGAGGACGGCTGAGGACGCCAGAGGACGGCTTTACCGCCGGCTCCGGCCGTTTATGGTGGCGTCGAGCCAGCCCCGCAGGAGATCCCGCATGACCCCGCAGACCGTGCCCGACGCCGTCTTTCACACGAGGGTGCGCAACCCCGAACTGGAAGGCGACAACCCCTTCGAATGGAAGGACGTCACCAGCAACGAGATCTTTGCCGGACGCCGCGTGGTGCTGTTTGCCCTGCCCGGCGCCTATACCCCGGCCTGTTCGGAAAGCCATCTGCCCGGGTATGAGCGCCTGCACGACGATTTCTGGGCACAGGAGGTCGACGAGGTGATCTGCCTGTCGGTCAACGATGCCTTTGTCATGTACCAGTGGGCCAAGGCGCTGGGCATCCAGAAGGTGCGGATGCTGCCCGACGGCAACGGCGAATTCACCCGCAAGATGGGGATGCTGGTGGACCGCTCCGCCACCGGCATGGGGATGCGCAGCTGGCGCTATTCGATGCTGGTCGAGGACCGGCAGATCGTGCAGCTGTTCGCCGAGCCGGGGTTTGGCGACAACCCGCCCGGCGTCCCGGTCAAGGTTTCGGGGGCCGAGACCATGCTGGACTACCTGCGCGCGGCGAAGTGACGCCTAGCGCGCGGCAATCGCCTGCGCGGCCTTGCGCACGGCGGCTTCGGTGAGGTCCAGGTCATCCTCGGTCAGGGCGAGCGAGGGGTAGAGCTTGCCCGGCGACTTGAACACGCCGTTTTCCCGCAGCGTGGCGTTCCAGAGGGCGCTGGCCTGCGGGTCGCGGTGCCGCGCGCTGCGGTAGTCGACCGGATCGGCGTCGGTGAAATACAGATCGAACAGCGTGGGGTCGCCGCAGACGCGGTACGCGATGCCGGCCTCTGTCAGCGCGGCG
The DNA here is from genome assembly GCF_900184945.1 of Antarctobacter aquimaris. Lineage (GTDB taxonomy): Bacteria > Pseudomonadota > Alphaproteobacteria > Rhodobacterales > Rhodobacteraceae > Maliponia > Maliponia aquimaris. Next base: position 333,551 of record NZ_FXYF01000001.1, read on the forward strand.
CTCTGCATGTCCATCAGCCGCTGGCCCAGGGCGCGCAGCCTGTCATACTGGCCGGGGCGGCGCAGCACTTCCATGGTCTTCAGCCCGGCCACGGCGGCCACCGGGTTGCCCGACAGCGTGCCCAGCTGCATCAGCCAGCGGTCGGCCCCCACCAAGGCCTTGTCGAAATGTGCCATGATCTCTGTGGATGCGCCCAGCGCGGCGAGGGGAAAGCCGCCGCCGATGATCTTGCCCAGGGTGACGATGTCCGGCACCACGCCATAGCGTTCCTGCGCGCCGCCATAGGCGAGGCGAAAGCCGGTCACGATCTCGTCGAAGATCAGCAGCACGCCGTGCCGGGTGCAGAGGTCGCGCAGGCCTTGCAGGTAGCCGGGGCGCGGCGGGATGATCCGTTGCAGCGGCTCCACGATGATGGCGGCGATGTCACCGTGTTCGGACAACAGGGAGGCGACGGCGTCGAGATCGTTGAACGGCGCGATCAGCATTTCGTCCGCCACGCCCTGCGGAATGCCGGCGCTGTCGGGGACAGGGGTCGGAAAGTTGACCTCGCGCGCGGGGGCGAGGCTCATCTGCGCCTCGGCGGACATGCCGTGGTAGCCGCCTTCGAACTTCAGGATCTTCGGCTTGCCGGTATAGGCGCGGGCAAGGCGCATCGCGTACATGTCCGCCTCGCCGCCCGAGGCGACAAAGCGCACCTGTTCGCAGCAGGGCACAGCGGCGACAATCGCCTCCGCCAGTTCGATCCCGCGCGCGTTGTTGGCGAAAAAGGTCATGCCAAGGGGCAGCTGTTCCAGCACCGCTTCCATGACCTCGGGGTGGCCGTGGCCCAGCAGCATGGGACCGGAGCCGATCAGGTAGTCGACATACTCGGTGCCGTCCTCATCCCAGACGCGCGATCCCTGGCCGCGTGCGATGACGATGCCGGGATCGAAGTTGCCAAAGCCGCCAGCGGGCAGCACGGCGCGGGCGCGGGCGATCCATTCGGCCTGGCTGTGCAGTCTGTTCATCGTCTCACTCCAGGGTCAGGTCGGGCGCGCCCAGTGCCGCGCGGTCGGGGATGATGCCCAGGCCGGGGCCTTCGGGCGGGGCGATGCGGCCGTTGCGGCGGGTCGGCGCCTCGGGCGCAAGGCGGGGGGCGACATAGCCCGACAGGTCGCAGACGTTCAGCAGGCGGGCCGGGTCGGTCGCGGCCCCCAGGTGCAGGGCGGCGGCGGTGACGATGTCCGACCCCCAGGTGCATTCGATGCACATCTGCGGGCCAAGGTGCAGGCAGAGGTCGCGCGCCCGGCGCAACGGCGACAGCCCGCCGAACTTGGACAGCTTCAACGCCAGCGCGTCCATGATGCCCAGTCGGTGCGCCTCCAGCAGGCTGGCGGTGTCATGCACCAGCTCGTCCAGCTTCATCGGCAGGCCGGTGGCGGCGCGGACACGGGCGCAATCGGCCAGCGTGGCGCAGGGCTGTTCCAGCATGATGTCCAGGTGCGCCACGGCGCGACCCACCCGTGTCGCCGCCAGGCTGGTGGCGCCGCAGTTCCAGTCGCCGTAGACCAGCGGTCCGGGGCCGACTGTTTCGCGCACCCTTGTCAGGCGCTCCACGTCCGTCTGCCAGTCGCCCGAGGCGCCCAGCTTGACCTGGAACTGGGTGATGCCCTCGGCCTGCGCCTCTCGCGCGATGCGCGCCATTTCCTCCGGGGCGACGCAGGTGATGGAGTGGTACAGCGGCATATCCGCCTGCCTGCGTCCGCCAAGAAGCGCATAAAGCGGCAGCCCCGCGACCTGCCCGCAGAGGTCCCACAGGGCAATGTCCAGCGCGGACTTCGCGTAGACATGACCGGGCAGATAGGCGTCGGCGCGGGCCATCAGCGCCTCCGGCCCCACCGGGTCCGCCCCCAGCAGGACCGGGGCCAGGTCGGCCAGTGCGGGGGCGACGCCGCGCGCGTAGGCGGGCAGGTAGTGCGGGATCGGGCAGACCTCGCCCCAGCCGGTCAGGCCGCTGTCGGTGTCCAGCGCGAGGACCACGGTTTCCACCGTGTCGCAGGTCTTGCCTTCGGCCATGTAGTAGGCGGCGTGGCTGGTCAGCGGGACGTGCCACAGGCTGAGGCGGGTGATCTTCATGCGCCATACTCTGCAATCGCGGGGCCAAGGCTGTCGAAATCGGGTGTGACGCCCAGGCCGGGCGTATCGGTGGCGTACAGGCGACCCTCCCGCGCCATGGGACCGCCAAGGCCCGTCGAACGGGTGTTGTAGTTCATCAGGTCGGTGGTGTTCTGAAGGTACTCGGCCGGTGTGGAGGCGGCGAAATGCGCGACGGCGGCCGAGGCGATCTCGCCGCCCCAACTGTCCTCGGAGACCACCGGGATGCGGTTGTCGATGAGAAAGTCGCGCACCCGTCGCGCCTTGGACAGGCCGCCGAGGTTGGAGATCTTGAGACAGCAGATCTCGGCCCCCCGGTCGGCCACGATGCGCTGCGCGGCCAACATGCCGGTCACGCATTCGTCCAGCTTCATCGGCTGTTCGGCCACCCGGCGCACCTGCTGGCACTCCTCGTAGGTGCGGCAGGGCTGTTCCAGGATGTAGTCGAGCGCCCGCGTTGCCCGCGCCACGCGGATCGCGTTGTCCACCCGCCAGCCCTGGTTGGCGTCGGCCATGGCCTTTTCGCCCGGCTCCAGCAGGGCCACCCCGGCATGGATGCGGTCGATGTCGCCAGACCAGTCGGCGCCCACCTTGATCTGGAACTGCCGGTAGCCCTGCGCGCGGTAGCCGCGCATTTCCGCCTCGGTCTCCTTGACCGGCTTTTGCGGCGCGACGCGGTACATCGGTGCGCCATCGGTCAGCTTGCCGCCCATCAGCACCCAGATAGGTTGCCCGCAGGCCTGGCCGAGGATGTCCCAGCAGGCGGCGTCAAACGGTGCCTTGGCATAGCCGTGGCCCTGCACGGTGGCGTCCATGAGACCCTCGATCCAGGCCAGCTGGCGCGGGTCCTCGCCCAGCAGGCGTGGCGCGACCAGCCGGGCCAGAGCGGCGACCCCCTCGGAATGGGCGACCATGTAATTTTCACCGCAGGGCGTGAACTCGCCGCAGCCTTGCAGCCCCGCATCGGTGTCGATCACCACGACGCTGGCCTGCGCCGTCTCGATGACGTTGCCCGCACCCCAGCGGTAGGCGCCGCCGACGTAAGGCAGGCCGGTGCGGTAGAGGCGGATGCGGGTGATTTTCATCGCGCGCCTGTCGGGGTCACGGCAGCACGACGATGTTGCCGGTGTGTCGCTTGGCGACAAAGGCGGTCTGCGCGGCGCGCAACTCTTCCAGCGGGTAGGTCGCGGCCAGCGCGGGCCTGATCTCTCCGTCTTCGATGTAGCGGATCAGGTTGGGCATCACCTCGGGGTCCGATCACGGTGGAGCCGGTGAAGGTCAGGTCGCGCAGGTAGAGCGTGCGCAGGTCCAGCTCGACCATCGGCCCGGCGATGGCGCCGGAACAGGTGTAGCGCCCGCCGCGCTCCAGCACGTCGATCAGGGTCGACCAGTAGGGGCCGCCGACCACATCGGCAACGACGGTGATCCGGTCATCGCCTAGCGCGGCCCGCAGGTTGTCCGGTGCGCGGGGCAGGACGCGGTCGGCCCCCAGAGCCGTCACATCGGCGTGCTTAGGCTCGGAGGCCAGCGCGATCACCCGCGCGCCGCGCCGCTTGGCCAGCTGCACCAGCGCGCCGCCCACCCCGCCCGAGGCGCCGGGCACCAGCACGGTGTCCGAGGTGTCGACATGCGCGCGGGTCAGCATGCCCTCGGCGGTGGAGTAGGAGCAGGAGAAGGTGGCCAGTTCGGCATCCGACAGGGGCGAGTCGATGGCCAGCGCGTTCTGCGACGGCATCGTGGTGTACTCGGCAAAGCCGCCGTCCCGCTCGGAGCCAAAGTAGCCTGCCTTGGACTTGTCCAAGGGAGCCTGCGGGTCGCGCAGCCAGTTGTCGGTGATGACGCGCTGGCCGATGCGCGCGGGGTCCACGCCGTCGCCCACGGCGACGATCTCGCCGCAGGCGTCCGCGCCCTGGATGCGCGGAAAGGCGATGGGCGCGCCGCCCCAGGCGGGGTCCTCCTGACCGACCTTGTCATAGATGCCGCCGGTGGTGGCGCTGGTGACCGTCTTGGAATACCAACCGGTGCGCGTGTTGATGTCGGTGTTGTTCAGCCCGCAGGCGAGGACGCGGACCAGCACCTCGCCCGGGGCGGGGTCGGGGCGCGGCCAGTCGGTGCGGAAGACAAGCTGGTCCATGTCGCCGTGGCCCATCGTGACCATGGCGCGCATCGTGTCGGGCAGGGTCATGGCGTTGTCTCCATCGGGGCGTCGGTCCGGGGTTTCAGGCTGTCGGGATCGTAGGCCGGCGCGCCCAGCACGCGGGCGTCGCGCGGCTGGCCCAGGATCACCACCTGGAGCGCGGTGCCGGGGGCGGCGGCACCGGGTTTCAGGTAGGCAAAGGCCAACCCCGTGCCGACCGTGTGACCGTAGACCACCGAGGAGGTGGAGCCGACCACGCGCCCATCTATCAGCACCGCCTCGCCGCCGTGGCCATCCGCGTCGCCGTCGGGGTCGATCTCGAGGTAGGCGCAGACCCAGGGCAGATCGCTGTTCTGGGTGTGGGCCTTGCCGAGGTAGTCCTTGTCGGGGCGGGCAAAGCGCGTCACGTCCGCTTCGGCCAGCGTGACCTCGTTGGTCAGCTCCGACGCGCCCTTGAAGCCCTTTTCCATCCGCAGAACGTTCATCGCAAAGCTGCCGTAGTCGGCGATGCCGTGCACCGCGCCCGCCGCCATCAGCGCCGAGTAGACGTCGACCATGGCGGCAAAGGGCATGTGCAACTCCCACCCCAGTTCCCCGGCGTAGGACAACCGCAGCGCCCAGACCTTATGCCCCGCCACGGTGATCTCCTGCGCGGACAACCAGCGGAACGCGGCATTGTCCAGCCGGGCATCGGTGACCGCCGCGAGCACGTCGCGTGCGCGCGGTCCGTTCAGCGCAAGCGCCCCCCATGTGTCCGACAGCGGAGTGATGCGGACCAAATCTCTTGCGAAGAGATTTGCAAATTCCTCTCCGAGGAATTTGGCCGCGCGCAGGTTGTCCAGCAGGCGCTGTTCGAAGAAGGCCGCGCAGACCAGGTAATACCGGTCCTCGGCCATCCGGACCACGGTGCATTCCAGCTCGATCCGGCCGCGCCGGTTCAGCATGTGGGTCAGGGTGATCGCCCCCACCCTTTGCGGCATCCGGTTCGCCGTCAGCCCGTCGAGCAAGGCATAGGCCCCCGGCCCCTCGACCAGCACCTTGGCAAAGCCGGTGACATCCATCACGCCCACCCGCTCGCGCACTGCGCGCACCTCGGCGCCGACAAGGTCATGCACTGCCGTGCGGCGAAACCCGTAGTGGTCGCGCTGCTCCACACCCTCGCGGGCAAAGAAGCGCGGCCGCTCAAAGCCGTAGACCTCTTCGTGCACCGCGCCCTTTGCCTTCAGGATCTCGTGCAGCGGCGAGGGTTTGACCGGCCGCCCGGCCAAGCGGTTCAGATGCGGAAAGGGGATCTCGTGCCGCAGGCAGTAATCCTCCTTGGCCTTCACCACCTGCCAGTCCCTGGTGGCATAGCCACCAAAGCGGCGCGGGTCGTAGTCGCGCATGTTGATGTCGGCCGCGCCGTGGACCATCCAGCGCGCCAGTTCGCGGGTCAGGCCCGGCCCCCAGCCGATGCCGATCTGCGTGCCGCAGCAGCACCAGTAGTTGGACACCCCCGGCGCCGGGCCGATCAGCGGGTTGCCGTCCGGCGGGTGGCTGATCGCGCCGTGCACCTCGCGCTGGATGCCGAGGTCGGCAAAGACTGGCATCCGCACCATCGCCTCCTCCAGCCAGGGCATCACGCGGTCATAGTCGGCGTCGAACAGCTCGTTCTCGGCCTCCCAGGGGCAGTGATCCTCCCACACGGTGTTGGGGTTGGTCTTTTCATAGATGCCGATCAGCCCGCGCTTCTGCTCCATCCGGATGTAGCCGGACACCTTGCGGTCATCGCGGATCACCGGCAGTTCGCGGTCGAGGTCCTGGAACTGCGGCACCGGTTCGGTGACAAAGTAGTGGTGCGTCATCGAGGTCATCGGCAGCTGCAGGCCGGACCATTCGCCCATCTGCCGCGCATAGGTGCCGCCAGCGTTCACCACATGCTCGCAGGTGATCGTGCCCTGCTCGGTCTCGACGATCCATGCGCCCGAGGGCGCCTGGGTGATGTTTGTCGCGCGGCAGCGGCGGAAGATTCGCACGCCTTTGGCCCGCGCCCCCGCCGCCAGCGCCATGGTGACGTTGGTCGGGTCGACATGGCCGTCATCCGGCGTGTGCAGCCCGCCCAACACGCCGTCGAGGTTGTAGAAGGGGTGCAGTTGGGCGATGCGGTCCGGGCCGACCAGCTCCATGTTGAATTTCAGCGCGCGGCCCACCGACAGGGTGTGGCGCAGCCAGTCCATCTCGTCCGGGGTATAGGCCAGCCGGAACGACCCGCAGCCGTGCCAAGTGACCGCCTGCCCGGTCTCCCGCTCCAGCCCGCCGGAATAAAGCCCGATGTTGTAGTCGACGCATTTGCCCAGGCTGAAGCTGGAGGTGGAATGGGTGATCTGCCCCGCCGCGTGCCAGGTGCTGCCCGAGGTCAGCTCGGCCTTTTCCAGCAGCACGGTCTCCGGGCCCCAGCCCTCGTGCCCCAGGTGATAGGCCATGCCGACGCCCATGACACCACCGCCGACGATGACCACGCGCGCGTGGTCGGGAAAGGCCTTGCCGGTCATGTACGTTCCTTTGCGAAGCGGGCAGGGGAGAGGATTTCTGCTCGACAGGCTAAGAGGACAGATGTACCACTGTCAATCATGAATGGCACAGATGTTTCATATGCGGTCCTGGGCCGCCTGCGGTCCGAATGGGACGCGCTGACGCCCGAGGCGCAGAAGGCGGCGCGCTACGTGCTGGAAAACCCTCAGGACGTGGGCGTCTCGACCGTGCGCGAGATTGCCGAGGCGGCGAACGTGAAGCCCAACACCTTTGTCCGCATGGCCCGCCAGGTGGGCTTTGACGGCTACGAGGATTTCCGCGCCCCCTTCCGCGAGGCGATAAGGCAAGGCGGCGTCAGCTTTCCCGACCGCGCCCGTTGGTTGCAGGACATCCGCAAATCGGGCGACCTGGGCGGGCTCTATGCCGACATGGCCGAGGCGGCGATGCGCAACCTGGAGGACACTTTTGCCGGGATCGAGGCCGATGCATTGAAGGCGGCGGCCGAGGCGGTCTGGGCCTCGCGCAAGGTCTACGTGCTGGGGGTCGGGGTGAACAGCGCCAACGCGCGCAACTTCACCTACCTCGCCTCCACCGGCATGACGGATTTCCACACGATCCCGGCGCAGGGGTCCACCGCCATCGACGACCTGGCCTGGGCCGATGGTCGCGACGTGCTGATCGCCATGACCTGCCGCCCCTACCGCACCGAGGTGGTCGAGGCGGTGCGCGTCGCGCGTGACCAGGGGCTGACCGTGATCGCCCTGTCCGACAGCCCGGCCAGCCCGATCATCCGCGCCGCACAGCACGGGTTCGTCGTGGCCGCCGACACGCCGCAGTTCTTCCCGTCCTCCGTGGCGACCATCGCCGTCCTGGAAACCCTGCTGAGTTTCGTCATCGCGGTCGCCAGCGAAGAGATCGTTGACCGCGTCGACCGCTTTCACCGCCGCCGCCACCAGTTCGGCCTCTACATGGACGATCCCGAATGACCGTGCATCCCGCTCCCGTCCGCTCACTTGCCGCGCGCTACTACACCGATCCGCAGGTCTTCGAGATCGAGAAGGCGGGTCTGTTGTCCCGGACCTGGCAGTTCGCCGGCCACGCCAGCCAGCTGGAAAACCCCGGCGACTACTTTGCCTTCGATCTCGTCGGCGAAAGCCTGTTCTGCATCAAGGGGCAGGATGGCGTCATCCGCACCTTCTACAACGTCTGCCAGCATCGCGCGCACCAGCTGGTGCAGGGGGCGGGCTCGACGCGGGTGGTGGTCTGCCCCTACCACGCCTGGACCTACGAGCTGACCGGCGCCCTGCGCGCCGGGCCGAACACCAAGGCCGTGCCGGGCTTCGACCGCAAGACGATCTGCCTGACCGAGGTGCGGACCGAGGTCTTTCTGGGCTTTGTCTTCGTCAACCTCGACCGCGATGCCGCGCCGATGGACGACTGGTTCCCCAGGGTGCGCGGCGAACTGGAGCAGTTTGTGCCGCACTGGGCCACGCTGAAGCCGCTGGAATGGGTCGAGATCCCCGAGGCCTGCAACTGGAAGGTCTCGGTCGAGAACTATTCGGAATGTTACCATTGCAGCCTGAACCACCCGACCTTTTCCACCGGCGTGATCCGTCCCGAAACCTACGACATCCAGCCCCAGGGCTACTGCCTGCGCCACACGACCGAGTGCAATGACCTCAGCCGGATGACCTACGACATCGCCAGCGGCTATCCGAACAACGACCGCTATTCGTCATGGTTCCTCTGGCCGATGTTTTCGTTCCAGGTCTACCCGGGCAACCTGCTGAACACCTACCACTGGCGGGCGGTGGATGCGGGGCGCGTGGTGGTCTGGCGCGGCTGGTATTCCGTCGATGGGCAGGACAACGAGACAGTGCGGCGCATGGCGATCCAGGACCGTGCCACCACGGTCGAGGAAGACATACGGCTGGTGGAATCGGTGCAGCGCGGGCTAGGCTCACGCGGCTACGTGCCCGGCCCGCTGGTGATCGACCCGGCTTGCGGCGTGAATTCGGAACATTCGATCCTGCATTTGCAGCGCTGGATGCGCGACGCCGTGGACGGCTGAGCGGCGGCGGTCTTGGCGAAAAGCACACGCCGTACAAGAGCCCGGCGTCGGGACATCCGGACCATAGCCCGGGGTTTCATGCCTTCGGTTGAGAAACGCTCAGGGCATGGTTCGATGGATCACCCCTTCGCCGGTGCCACAGCCCGCTGGTAGAGGTGCCATGTGGCGTGGCCCAGGATCGGCAGGGTGAAGATCAGGCCCAGGAACGCCGGCACCAGCGACACCAGCATGGTGAGTGAGATGACCGCCGCCCAGGTGATCATCACCACCGGGTTTTCCGTGACAACGCGCACCGAGGTAATCATGGCGGTCACGAAATCGACGTCCCGGTCCAGCAGCAACGGCATGGCGACGACGGTGACAGAGAACAGAACCAAGGACAGCAGCGCGCCGACGCAGGTGCCGATGGCCAGAAAGGTCCAGCCCTCCGGCGTAAAGAAGACCGTGTTCAGGAACCCGTCCAGGTCAGAAAAGGACGAATCCTTCAGGACGATCACCAGCACGGTCCGGAACTGGTAAAACCATATCCACAAGACGAACAGGGTGACAAAGGCCATCCAGCCCATCTCGCGCTTGCGTTGATTGGCCATGACGGTGAGGATTTCGGACCAGCCGAAACGCTCTCCGTGCTGCAACCGGCGGGACATTTCGTATAGCCCGGCAGCGGCGAAAGGCGCGACCAGCGGAAAGCCCAAAGCGGCCGGAAAGATCATCCAGATCGCGCCCAGCCAGACCGCGCCCCAAACAAGCAGGAGACCGAACACCGCGTAGAACAGGCCGAAAAAGCCGCTCATGACAGGGCGCGCCATGAAATCGGAGAACCCGGCCTTCAGCGACGCGGTGATATCGTCCGCAGTCACCCTGTTGACCTTGGGCGACGCCCCCTGCGGCGGCGTCAGCTTGTCCGGTGGTTTGGGCCCCGACGCCCTGGATGTCATGACACAGTCCTCCCAAGTCATGGACGCGCGCGGGACCATTTTCCAACGGAGCGAACGGTGAAACGGACATCCCTCCTGCGCCAACCAGCTTGCATCAGGTGGGGCACAAGGACAAGGCGCGAGTACGCCGGCCCAGTCCCGCAACGCCGTCATCCGATCGCTGAAAACGTTGCGCGATGAACAAAGGGCCGACAGGTGCCCCGGTGTGGCTGCCCGGTCCCCGACTTGCCGCAGCCCCGTTTCGGGCCGGTCCGGTAATCCCGGGACCAAGAGACGTCCAGCCGTCCTGGGCCCCGTCGTCAGCCGTCATGGAGGCCCTTGGCATCGTCGCAGAGCGCCTCGAAGGCGCCGATGACGATCTCCCGCAGCCATCTGTTGCCCGGGTCTGCCGTCAGGCGTGCGCTCCAGAAGAAGCGGAACGTGATCGTCGGCAGATCGACGGGTGGAGGGCGCCAGACAAGGCCGTAGGTCGTGATATCGGCGCCGAGAAAGGGTTTCAAGTTCGTCGCCAGCATGTTCGAGCCCGACAGGAGAGGGCCGATGCCCGAGAACTCCGGGATGTGCGCGCCAATGCGACGATTCAGGCCGTCGCGCTTGATGCTGTCCTCGACGGTCTGGCGGGCGGCGTCCGACAGGCCCACGACGACATGCGGCCAATCAAGCCAGGCCTTCTTGCCCCAGTTCCCGAGCGCGGGGTGGCCACGCCGCATGAAGGTGTAGCGCGTCAAGGGCGGCATGACGTGCTCTACCAACCCCTCAGGCAATTGCTTGTCCGCGCCGAGAAACCCCAGGTCGATCCGTTCGTCGGCGACCGCGGCGTAGACATGCGGGCCCAGTCCCACCCATTCGAGAGAGACCCCCGGCGCATCTTCGGAGAGGCGGGCAAACACCGCGTTGATCAGGCTGGGGATTGCCGGCACGGCGATCCGGAACGTGCGTGTGCTGGTCGCCGGGTCGAAAGTTTTCGGCGGCGCCACCACGCGCTGGATGCTGCGCAGGATCGGGCGCACCTCCTCGATCAGGGTGAGGGCAAAGGGACTCGGCTGCATCTTGCCACCGACCTTGACCATCAGCGGATCGCCCACCTGTTCGCGGAGTCGCGCCAGCGCATGACTGACTGCCGAGGGCGTCTTGCCGAGTTTCTCGGCCGCGCGGGCGACGCTGCCCTCGTCCATGAGCACCTCGAACGTGACAAGCAGATTGAGGTCGAGGCGGTGCAGCTGAATTTCACTCATGATGCATGAAATCGTTTCGCTTTGATTGTGGTGAATTCTGTTCACACTCTAACCCATCACGACAACGACGAACAGCAGCACAGGAGAAACGTCATGTCCTTGAAAGTCATCGGATCAGGTTTTGGACGGACCGGCACCATGTCGACGAAGATCGCGCTGGAACAGCTCGGCTTCGGTCCCTGTCATCACATGGTCGAGGTCATGGGGAATCCGGCCCAGCCAGCACATTGGCAGGCCCATGCGGCGGGCGAGGAGGTCGACTGGGCCGAGGTCTTTGCAGGATACCAGGCGCAGGTGGATTTCCCTGGCGCCGCGGTCTGGCACGAACTCTCGATCGCCTTTCCGGAGGCCAAGGTCATTCATACCGAGCGCCCGGTCGAGGACTGGTGGCAAAGCTACTCGGCCACGATCAACAAGTTCTGGCGGCATCGTGGGCAGATCGACCTGCCTCCGCCGATCGCCGCAATCTTCGAAACGATGGACCAGATCCTCGTGCAGGACCTGGTCGGCGGCACCGACCGCGACGCTGCCATCGCCGCCTACCGGCGCAACAACGAAAAGGTGCGCGACACGATCCCGGCAGACAGGTTGCTGGTGTTCACGCCTGCCGATGGCTGGGAGCCGCTGTGCCGGTTCCTTGGCGTGCCCGTCCCGTCGGGCAATTTCCCGCGCAGCAATGCCCGCGCGGAATTCTGGGCCCTGTTCGGGGGCGAACCGGCCACTGCCTGATCACAGGCGACATCCACGGGAATGCAACAAAGGAGCCCGAGCCATGCCGCTTCTGGCCTTTGATCACGTCAACATCCGCACTGTCCACCTGGACAGGATGGTCGCCTGGTACGAACAGGTGCTCGGGCTCAGGTCCGGCGCGCGGCCCGAATTCCCTGTGCCCGGCGCCTGGCTCTACCTGGGTGAGACCTGCGTCCTGCACCTGATCGGGGCCGATCCCCCACCGATGGTTCATTCGGACGGGGAGAGTCTTCGGATGGAGCACATCGCGTTTCGGGCCGAAGCAATGGCGCCCTTCCTCGAGCACCTCGATGGGTGCGGCGTGCCCTACAAGCTTGTTCCATTCGAGGCATTGGACATCATTCTGGTGTTTGTCCGCGATCCGGATGGCAATCGGATTCATGTGGACTTTCCTGCCTCCGGGCAAGGATCAGGGGCGACTTGGTCCGCACGGCCGTCATCCGATCCGTGAAACCGCCGCGCGATGACGGAAAAGCCGGTCTGGGGGTGTCGTCGCGCGGCATGCGCCTCCTCGGCCAGTGATGTTCCTGGGCCGACTCCATCCTTTCCCCCGCGCCGCGATCGCGCACCCACGAAAAAGGGCGCCCCGAAGGGCGCCCTCGCACTCGTCAAGGACAGGCGTCAGTTGAGGCTGGCCAGTTCCTTGGGCAGCTTGAAGGTCCAGAGGGTGCCACCCTGGTTGAGGTAGTTCACCTTGCTGGCCACTTCGCCGCCCCAGAGCGGAACCGCGCCGCCCCAGCCGGAGATGATCGAGACATACTGTTCGCCGTCCATGTCCCAGGTCACCGGCTGGCCGACGATCCCCGAACCGGTCTGGAACGACCACAGGATTTCGCCGGTCTCGTCGTCGAAGGCGATGAACTTGCCTTCCGGGGTCCCGGTGAACACCAGGCCGCCGGCGGTGGTCATAACGCCACCCCACAGCGGGGCGGTGTTCTTGTATTCCCACTTCAGCTCGCCGGTGTCGGGGTCGATCGCCTTGAGCGACCCGATGTGGTCCTCGTAGTTCGGCTTGATGGTAAAGCCGGCGCCCAGGTAGGCGGCGCCCTTCTTGTAGGTGATCGGCTCGTTCCAGATGTCCATGCCCCATTCGTTGGAGGGCACGTAGAAGTTGCCGGTCTTCTGGCTGAACGCCATCGGCATCCAGTTCTTGCCCCCCAGGAAGGACGGCGAGGCAAAGATCACCTCACCCTTCTTGCCGTCCGCGGCGGCGGTCGGGTCGCCGGGGCGGTTGGCCTCGTTGTAGATCGGGCGGCCGTTCTCATCCAGGCCGGTGGCCCAGGTGATGTCCTTGACGAAGGGCACGCCGCGCACGAACTTGCCGTCCTCGGCGTTCAGCACGTAGAAGAAACCGTTCCGGTCAGCAGTGGCAAGACGCATGTTGCCGTCGCGGTCATTGTAGGCGACCACTTCGTTCACGCCGTCATAGTCCCAGCCTTCGCGCGGGGTGGTCTGAAAGTGCCACTTGATCTCGCCGGTTGCCGGGTCGATGCCGATCCGCGAGGCGGCATAGAGGTTGTCGCCCTTGCCGGTGTTGTCCTGACCCGCGTCGCGCAGCCAGCTGTTCCAGGGCGCGGGGTTGCCGGCGCCAAAGATCAGCGTGTCGGTGCGGTCGTCGTAGGATCCGCCCAGCCAGGTCGCGCCGCCGCCGGTCTTCCACATGTCGCCCGGCCAGGTCGCGTTCAGCGTGCCGGTCATGGTGGATTCCTGACCGTTCAGGGTGCCCATGTGGCCTTCGATCACCGGGCGGGTCCAGACCATTTCGCCGTTTTCGGCGTTGCGCGCCTGCACTTCGCCGATGATGCCGAATTCACCGCCCGAGTTGCCGGTGATGACCAGCCCGTTCACGATCAGCGGTGCGGCGGTGTAGGAATAGCCGGCCTTGTAGTCGGCGATCTTGTCGCGCCAGACGACATCGCCGGTCTTGGCGTTCAGCGCCACGATGCGCGCGTCGAGCGTGCCGAAGATCACCAGGTCGCCGTACAGCGCGGCGCCACGGTTGATCACGTCGCAGCAGGGCAGGATGCCTTCGGGCAGGCGGGCGTCGTACTGCCACAGTTCATCGCCGGTCATGACGTCGATGGCATAGATCCGGGAATACGACCCGGTGATGTACATGACGCCGTCCTTGATCAGCGGCTGGGTTTCCTGTCCACGCTGCTTTTCGCCGCCAAGGCTGAAGGCCCAGACCGCCTGCAGGTACTTGACGTTGTCCTTGTTCAGGATGTCCAGCGGGCTGTAGCGCTGAAGATTGCGGCCCATGCCGTTTGTCACGATCTGCGTGGTGATGGTCTGATCGTTCGCCAGGTCGGCTTCGGTCACTTGTGCGGTGGCGGCGGTGCCTGCCAGCAGGATGCTGGCAGTCGCTGCCAGAATGAATCGGTTCATGAGATCCCTCCCTATTTCGCCCAGGCGGCGTGAGTGCACGCGCCCCTCCCGGGCGCAGCCATCAGTATTCCGGGAACACCGGTAAAGAGGTATTGCACCAAGGTCGTACGCAATGGGCATCGGGGGCAATGTCGTGCGTTTCCAGCGCGCTACCCGTCCCTTCGACCAAGGTCGTATGCCTGAGTCGGCGGGTTCGCACCCGGTCTGCGCAATGACTCGCGTTGCCGCCTTCCCGGCGCTTGCCCTGGTGCTGCCCCTCGGGGCGGCCGCGGACCCGCCCGTCGGCGATCGTGCCGCCTGTCTCCTGGACAGCGACGGCACGCGCATCCACATCGCCGACATCCGCTTTGATCCGGACGGCCGCTATGCCGTGACCATGTCCTGTCGCTGCGCCCGTTCCGCGGCATCGAGGGACCCGGATGGTACTGGGGCCTCCTGTCCTATCCCTACGCGCCGGCGCGGCAGGTCGGTGACGACGATCTGACCGCCCTGGAGCATGGCTTTCTCTTCCTGTGGAAAGGCGCCGGGGCCTGCGGCATCAACATGAGGAATGGCGCCGACGACCGCCTCACGCCCGAGGGCGACAGGCTGGTCGGCGGCTGCACGAGATGGACAAGGACATCCTGTCGGCGCCGCCGGCACCGGGTGACCCGTCCGGCGCCCGAGTTCGACCTCGAAGAGGCGGATCCGGACAGCCACTGGCTGCCCGACCCGGTCATCGAGGAGGCCCTATTTCGAGATCGCGGAATTGTCCTGCGTGGTGATGCTGGACAGGTAGGCCAGGATAAAGTCCTGAACCGTGCGGTCCTCGATGCCGACATGGCGCATCTTGGTGCCCGGCATGAAGCCGTCGTTGTCTTCCATCCATGCGCGCAGCGCGGCCGGGGTCCAGACGATGCCCGACGCCTCCAGCGCGATGGAATAGTCGTAGTCCGGATAGCTGCCGGCGGCGCGGCCGACGACGTTTTCCAGCGGCGGGCCATAGGACGGGTCCTTGGCGTCCACGGCGTGGCAGCGGCGGCACTCGGCCTCGTACAGCGCCTTGCCGGCGGATATCTTGACCTCTGCAAACGTGTCGGCATACGCCGGGCCGGCGATCAACGCGGCCGCGAGAAGGGTGGCGATCTTCATTTTGTCTCTCCCGAGGGAAGCGCGAGTCCTGTGTCCTGTGGCGCGATCCTGTCCCCGCGGGCTGCAAAATCCATCCCGTGCTTTGGTCGTACGCGCGCCCTTTGTCGCGGGTGCCGTCCCCAGGGGCTTCTTCTCTGGAAAAATACTCCCGGGGGAGTCGCCCGCAGGGCGGCGGGGGCAGCGCCCCCTCGCGCGCCATCCACCCGCTCCGCCGTTCAGAACAGCGGCGCGTATTTCCAGGTGTCGGCGTCCGGGGTGACCTCGTCGGGGTCGTAGTCCGCGCCCTGCATCCGCTGCGCGATGTCGAGACCCGCCGCGGCGGCCATGTCGACGTAGCGCCGGCCCTCGGTCTCGTCCCGCGCCACGCCGTGGCCGCGGATCAGCGCCAGGCCATAGTTGAACTGACCCACCGGGTCGCCCGCCTCGGCGGCGCGGCGGTCCCAGTCGGCAGCGGCGTCGGGGTCGTATTCGCCGCCCAGGCCGTTGTTGTCCAGCTGCCCCATCCAGGTCATCGCGGCGGTGTAGCCGCCCTTGGTGGCGCAGAGCTCGAAGATGTCACGGGCATCGCCGTGGTCACCCTTCTTGGTGAAGTAGTAGCCGGCGGCGCAGGTCGTCATGTCGGTCTGGCCGCGGCGGATGTTGTCCATCACCCGGTCCATGCCCATCTCGGGCGGGTTGAGCGCACCAAGGTCTTCGTCGGCCAGGGCCGGCAGCGCGATCAGGCCCGCAAGGGCGATGGCAGTTCGAAACATGGTGGTCCTCCCTGAGCCAAGCATAGCACGGATCGTCGCCGAACCCAGCCGCGACTCCTGTCTGCATCACGGCCGCAGCGCCGCGCCCCAGGGGTAGCGGCCGACCTTGATGGTCTTCAGCGGCTTGCGGCTGGCCACGTCGATCACCGTCACGTCTCCCGACACCCCGTTGGTGGTGAACAGCAGCGTCTTGTCGCTGTTGAAGGCCATGTGCCAGACCCGCCGTCCGACCAGGATGTACTCCAGAACCTCGTAGGTCTGCGCGTCGATCACCGCGACGTGGTTGGCGGGGCCCAAGGCGAGAAAGACGGTCTTTTCGTCGCCCGCCACCTCGAACCCCACGGGTTGGATCTTGTCCTGGTGCACACCCTTGATCTCGAAGCTGATTTTTGCCTTCTCGGCCTTGGTCTCGACGTCGAAGACCGACACCGTGCCGCCGATCTCGGCCGAGACCCAGAGCTCGGTCCCGCCATGCACGAACTCGGCGTGACGCGGGCGCGAATCGACCAGCGTGTTGGCGACCAGTTCCTGTGTCGTCGTGTCGATCCAGTGCGCCATGTTGGTCGTCTCGGAGGTGGTGATGACGTATCTGCCATCGGGCGAGACGGCCATGCCCTCGGGTTCGATGCCGACGTCGATCTGCGCCACCACGCGCCGGGTCTCGACGTCGACCACGGTGGTGATCGCGTCGTCCTCGTTAGCGATGTAGAGGTGGCGGTTGCCGGGGTGCAGGATGAACTGCTCGGGGTCCTCGCCCGAGGGCAAGTCATGCAGGATCTTGCCGGTTTCCGGGTCCATGACCTGCACCGTGTCGCTGTCCGAGGCGCAGATGTAGACCACCTTGTGATCGAGCGAAAAGGTGATGCCGCGCGGCCGTTCGCCGGTGGGGATGGTGCGGACGACCTCCAGCGTGGCAACGTCGATCACGCTGACGGTGTCGTCCTTTTCGTTGGTGACCCAGATTTCCTCGGCCTGTGCCGAGGCGCCCGGAAGGCCCAGCGTCACGAGGACGGCCAGGGCGGCAAGTGGGGTATTTTTCCAGAGAAGAAACATGGGGCGTCCTCAGTTGCCGAAGGCGGTGCAGGCGGAATCGGGCCGGTCGAGGCCAAGCGTGTCGAGCTCGTTGACCTGGTGCAGGAAGCCCTCGAGCGGGGCCTGCGCGACCAGCGCGCGTTCGGTCACCAGCGGGATCGGCTGGCGCAGCTGGCCGTTCCAGTCGCGGAACGACAGCGGGCGGCCGAGAAAGGCGGCCAGCTCGAACTCGGGGCCCAGCAGGTAGGCGCGCAGGGTGGCGGTGTCGCCCGAGTTGGTGCGGGTCACCGCCTCGCCGATGACGCGCAGGGCAGCCCAGGCGGCGTAGTCCTCGGGGCGCATGTCGCGCGCCGCGAGATCTGTGAAGCGCGATTGCAGCTGCGCCGCGCCCCACTGTTCCACGACCGGCGCCCAGGCCTGCGGCACCAGTCCCTCGGATCCGGCGACGGGGCGCGGCTGCCAGGTGTTGTAGGCGATGTAGCGGCCGAAATCGTGCAGCTCGTCGGCGATCAGCAGGATGTCGTGGTCCTTGAGGTCCTGGGTGAACAGCGGCACCTCCTGCGCGGCGTTGCGGCGCATGTCGGCGTCGAAGGCCCAGGTCTTTTCCGAGCGCAGCTTCAGCCCGAACTTGGCCAGGCTGGCGCGCAGGCTGTCGGCAAAGACCCTGTCCTGCGGGTGGGTGCCCTGGATCAGCGCCAGCTGGTCCCAGCGGCGCATCACCAGGAACTGCGCCAGCGCGTCGGTGCGCATGGCGTTGCTGGCGGCCGTGTGCAGCAGGTTGGCGCGGCAGTCGGCACTGCGCAGGCGTTCGTCGGGCGCGGTGGCGTTGAACAGCAGCGCGTCTTGCGCCTCGGGCAAGTCGGCGATGGCCAGCAGCGCGTCGGCCGGCGCGTCGATCACCACGAGGTCGGTGGCGCCCAGGGCCGCGCGCGCGGCCTCCAGCAGGTCGCCGCCCACCGGCACCTCGGTCACCTCCAGCGCGTAGCCCTGGCCCAGGAATCGGCCTGTCGTGGTGTTGTCGTTCAGGCCCAGCTGCGCCCCGGCGAGGCCCAGGTCGTCGGGCACGGGGTCGAGGTTCGACAACACGGGGGGCAGGTCCACCAGCTGGCGCAGGTAGTGGACGGTGACCGACACATCGGCCACGGCGGCACCTGCGGCCAGGCCGACAGCCAGCGTTGCGCAGGACAAAAGGCGTGATATCTCTCTCATGACGCCACACTAGGCAGGCGCGGGGGACAGGGAATTAGACCTTGGTCGAAGTTCCCCGCCGATTTGGACTTAGGTCCAATAGCCCAAGGGGCGGTTGCGCTCGTAAGAACGGGCCAACCGCTAGAGGAGGAACTGCAATGACCCGCAAGACGACCCTTTGGACCCTCGCCTTGGTGATGGCCGCCACCTCCGCGCTGTCGCACGGCGATGTCGCGCCGCAGCCCGTCAACACCGATGCCCTGCCCGACGTGGGCGAGGAGTGGCTGACCGAGAACCCCTACCGCGACCAGGGGGTCGAAGTCTGGCAGGCCGCGGTGGAGATCGGCGCCTCGGGCTACAACCAGAACTGCGCGCGCTGCCACGGGCTCGAGGTGATCTCGGGCGGGCTGGCGCCCGACCTGCGCTTTCTCGAGGCGGAGGAATATGGCGACGAATGGTTCATGGAGCGGTTCCGCCACGGCTATACCCAGAACGGCACCACCAAGATGCCGGCCTTTGGTGACCTCTTGGGCCAGAAGGCCGCCTGGGCGATCCGCACCTACGTCGAGGCGCGCCCGGATGATGCCCAGATCGCCGATGCCACGGATGACCTGAAGGTGCTGCGCGACCAGCTGGCCGCCTGGGCCGAGGATCCCTCGGCCGCCGATCCGGACGGCATGAAGGCGCAGCTGGACGAGATTGCCGCAGGGATCGAGACGCTGAGCGGCGCCCCCATCGCCGACAGCGCGCCGTTCCGCGCCTCGGCGCTGATCGACGGCACCGAGGTCGGCTATCGCCATGCCGCCGAGGCGCTGACCATCGGCCTGTCGGCCGCGCATTGATGACGACCGCGGCGCGCCGTCTGCTGACGCTTTGCCTGACGCTCGGCCTCTGGGCCGGGCTGGCGGTCGGGGTGCAGGCGCGCTGCGAGGACTGGAAACCCCAGCCCAAGCCGCAGAACGCCAGCCGCGACATCGTCGGCCAGGAGCTGGACGTGATCATCGAGCGCGGCTGGATCGAATTCGCGGTCTACGAGGATTACCCGCCCTACTCATTCGAGGAGGGCGGGCAGCCGCGTGGTGTCGACATCGAGGTCGGCCGACTGATCGCCGAGGATCTCGGAGTCGAGCCGCGGTTCAAGTTCGTCGCCGCCGGTGAAAACCTGGATGCCGACCTGCGCAATACGATCTGGCAGGGCCCGGTTGTCGGCGGGGCGGTGTCCAACGTGATGCTGCGCGTGCCCTACGACAGCAATTTCACCTGCCGGGTCGAGCAGGTGGTCTTTACCGGGCAATACGCGAAAGAGAGCATCGCCATCGCCTACCGCAAGGACGCCTACCCCGAGGACAAGCCGGTGCCGGCCTATTTCCGCTTTGACACCGTGGCGGTCGAGAACGATTCGATCGCCGATTTCTACCTCACCTCGCTGGCGGGCGGGCAGCTGAACGCCAACATACGCCGGTTTCCGACGATGCAGCAGGCCATGGCCGCGCTGGCGGCGGGCGAGGTCAAGGCCGCCATGGGCCCGCGCGCGCAGCTCGACTTTGGCCTGACGCCGGATCTGGAGGTGCACCAGCCGCCGCTGCCCGGCTTTTCGGTCGGGTCGTGGACCGTGGGGGTGGGCGTGCATTTTGCCTATCGTCCGCTGGGCTACGCGGTGGACGATGCCATTGCGGCGGCACTGGCCGACGGGCGCATCGCCGCTATTTTTGCAGACTACGGGTTGAGTTTCGCGCCGCCAGAGCGTTGAGTGTCCAATTGTGAACGGGCACCGGGCGGCGGGCGACGCCCCCGGGCCTTTTGCAATGGGATGAGGGACTCACATGCAGATGAACGACAGCCGCGAGATCGCGGCCCCGCGCGACGTGGTCTGGGCCGCGATCCTGAACCCGGAGGTGCTCAAGGCCTGCGTGCCGGGCTGCACCGAGATGAGCGGCTCGGCCGAAGAGGGCTTCGAGGCGACCGTCGTTCAGAAGGTCGGCCCGGTGAAGGCCACCTTCAAGGGCCAGGTCACCCTGACCGAGATGGACGCGCCCAACGCCGTGACCCTGACCGGCGAAGGCAAGGGCGGCGCGGCCGGCTTTGCCAAGGGCGATGCCCGCGTCCTGCTGTCGGACGGCGACTCGGGCGGCACCCTGCTGACCTACGAGGTCGAGGCCAAGGTCGGCGGCAAGCTGGCTCAACTGGGCAGCCGGATCATCGACGGCTTTGCCAAGAAGATGGCCGACCAGTTCTTTCAGAACTTCCAGGACGCGGTCGAAGGCCCCGCCGACCCCGCCGAGGCCGAGGCTGTCGCCGATGGGCCGGTCGAAGGCGGCGAGGACGCCCCCAAGAAGGGCTGGTTCAAGCGGATCCTCAAGACCTGAGCCGCCCAACCGGCCCAGGCACACCCCAAGACGGCGAGAGAACACCCATGGTAGACATCACCCTGACCGTGAACGGCCAAACCGTGATCAGATCGGTCAAGCCGAACACGCTGATGACCGATTTCCTGCGCGAGGACCTGCGCCTGACCGGCACCCATGTCGGCTGCGACACCTCGCAGTGTGGCGCGTGCAGCATCCATGTGAACGGCGCGCTGGTGAAGGCCTGCACCCTGTTCGTGGTCGAGGCCGACGGCGCCGAGGTCGCCACCATCGAAGGGCAGGCCAACGCGGATGGCTCGCTCAACGCGATCCAGCAGGCGTTCCAGGATCACCACGGGTTGCAGTGCGGGTTCTGCACGCCGGGCATGATCATGGCGACAGCCGCGCTGCTGAAAGAGACCCCCAAGCCGACCGAGGCCGAAGTGCGCCACTACCTTGAAGGCAACATCTGCCGCTGCACCGGCTACCACAACATCGTCAAGGCGATCCTCGCCGCGTCCGGGCAGGACGTCAGCGCCGTCGCGGCCGAGTGACGGCAGGAGGACAGGCACATGTATTCGTTCGAAATCCTTCGCCCCACCAGCCTTGCCGACGCGGTCGAGGCGCTGGGCCATGAAGAGGCGCAGATCCTCGGCGGCGGGCAGACCCTGATCCCGACGCTGAAACAGCGCCTCGCCAGCCCCGCCGTGCTGGTCAGCCTGACCGGCATCGCCGAGCTGAAAGGCGTCTGCCGCGAGGACAACGGCGACCTGTCGATTGGCGGCGGCACCACCCATGCCGACGTCGCGCGCGAGGCGGCGGCGATCTACCCCGCGCTGGCCGCGCTGGCCGGTGGCATCGGCGATCCGGCGGTGCGCAACCGGGGCACCATCGGCGGCAGCCTCGCCAACAACGACCCCTCCGCCTGCTACCCGGCGGCGGCTCTGGCTTCGGGCGCGACCGTGGTCACCAACACCCGGCAGATCGCGGCGGACGACTATTTCCAGGGCATGTTCGCCACCGCTCTGCACGATGGCGAGATCGTCACCATGGTCCGCTTTCCGGTGCCGCAGGTCGCGGCCTACGCCAAGTTCGACCAGCCCGCCTCGCGCTTTGCCCTCACGGCGGTCTTCGTGGCGAAATACCCAAGCGGCGTGCGCGTCGCGGTGACCGGCGCCTCCGAGGGCGGCGTGTTCCGCTGGACCGAGGCTGAGGCGGCGCTGTCAGCAGATTTCACGCCAGGGGCGCTGGCCGGCCTGTCCGTCCCGGCCGAGGGCATGATCTCGGACGTGCACGGCTCGGGCGCCTACCGCGCGCACCTGGTCGGCGTGATGACCCGCCGGGCCGTCGCCGCCGCCGGCTGACAGGCGCACCCCGTCTACGACCTTAGGCGGGGTGAATCGCCGCCCTCTCCGTGCTAGCCTCCATGCGCCGCGACACGTCTGGGAGGACCCGTCATGCTATTTCGTACCGCGCTTGCCGCCGTCGCCCTGACCGCCGCCACAGCCGCGCTGGCGCTGGACGATCCGCAGACGCCGCTGAGCGATCCGATGCAATCCGGCATGTGGGACTACCACCAGAAGAAATTGCTGGGCGATCCCGCCGACATCCGTTTCGATGACCGGGTGATCCTGCGCGCCCCCGACAGCGCCGAGGACAGCCTGAACGTCCCCGTCCTGGTCGACGCCACCGCCATCCCGGATGTGAAACGAATCGTGGTCAGCGCCGATTACGGCCCGATTCCGCACATCCTGACCTATTACCCCGAACAGGCCGCGGCAAAGCTGGCGCTGCGGTTCAAGATCGACCAGGCGACAGCGGTCCGCGCCAGCGTCGAGACGCACAGCGGCACCTGGCACGTCGGTTCGGTCTACATCGACGCGGCGGGCGGCGGCTGCACCGCGCCGTCGCATGCCTATGCCTCGGACGACTGGGAGGAAAAGCTGGGCGAGATCCACGGCCGCCTCTGGTCGGCCTCGGGGCGCGCGCGGGTGATTGTCGATCACCCGATGGACACCGGCCTCGCCGACGGCATCCCGGTCTTCATCATCCAGGACCTGGCCTTGCAGGCCGAGGACGGCACCGAACTGGCCCGCGTGGAACTGCACGAGCCGGTGAACGAGGACCCGGCCTTCACCTTCTACTTTGCCGAGGGTGCGCTGCCCGGCACGGTGCAGGTGGTCGGACGCGACAACAACGGCAACCGCATCCGCGGCCTGCTGACTGAAGGCGAAACCCACTGATGCTGACCCGCCGCGCGGCGCTGGGCCTGCTGGCCTCCCTCCCACTTGCCCCCAGGGCCTGGGCGCAGGCCCGCCTCAGCTATGACCTCGTGCCGAAACCGCTGGTCGATGGCATCTGGATGATCGAGGGCGCGACCGAGTATTTCTCAATGGAGAACGGCGGCGCCATCGTCAACGTCATCCTTATGCAGGGCGATACCGGGCTGATCCTGATCGACACCGGATCGTCGCGCCGCTACGGCGAGGCGCTGGCCACCGCCGCGCGCCACCTCGACATCCGGGGCATTTCGGCGGTGGTGAACACCCACCACCACCCGGACCATTTCTTTGGCAACCAGGTCTTTGCCGACCGGCCGATTCACGCGCTGGGCGGCACCCTGCAAGCGGTGCAAGAGCAGGGCGATGCGCTGGCCGACAACATGTACCGCCTGCTGGGCGACTGGATGCGCGGCACCGAGGTGATGCCGCCGACGCAAGTGGTCGCAGGCGGGGACCTGACGCTGGACGGCCGCGACTTCACCGCGCTGCCGCTGGGCGGGCACACCGGGGCGGACCTCGCCCTGCTCGACCGCACCGCCGGCACGCTGGTCACCGGCGACCTCGCCTTTCTCAACCGTGCGCCGACAACGCCCAACGCCGACCTGCCGCGCTGGCACGCCTCGCTGGATGCGCTGGCCGCGGAACGCCCGGCCCTGATCATTCCCGGCCACGGCCCCGCCGACCCCACCGGCGAATCGCTGCGCCAGACGCGCGACTACCTCACCTGGCTCGAGGACACGCTGCGCAACGGCGCGCGCCAGGGGCTGGACATGGTCGAGCTGATCGAAACCCCGCTGCCCGAACGTTTCGCCGCCATGGGGGCGCAGCCGCAGGAATACCGCCGGTCGGTCGCGCACCTGTTCCCCGGGATCGAACTTCAGGAACTGCCGCGCGGCAACTGACCCGGCCGTGCGCGTCTTCTCTCGCCAAGGACCTCCGGCATGACGCCCCCTCACTCCACTGCCACAGGCACCGGGTCGACCGGCGCCAAGTCACCGCCGATATCCAGCCAGCCATCCGTGCCCAGCCGGAACCAGTAGACCCGGAGATACCCCATCGCCGCGATCCGCTGCGCGGCGTTCCAGCTCATCCAGCAATCCGCCACGCAGAACACCACCAGCGGGCGCGTCCTGTCGCCGCCGGTCAACCGCTCCAGGTTGTCACCCAGGTAACGCGTCATGTCCTCCGACAGCACCCCGCGCCCGACCTCCGGCAGCCAGACGGCCCCCGGCAGGCTCAGCCGCGCCTCCGACACCAGCCAGGTGCCGTCCAACTCGTCGAACCGGGACTGCTGCGCCGCAAAGACATCCAGCGCCACCGCCCCCGCCGCCAGCAAGTCCCGCGCCTCCAGCGGCGAGACCAGCAGCGCGGGCCCCGGAATGTCGTCCGGCGTCGGCGCGCGTTGCCGGCCGATGCGATAGCCGGTCTGCGGGTCGAACAGGTCCGGCCGCCTTGCCTGATGCTCGGCATAGGGCGCGGCACCCGGCGGGGTGGCGAGCAGCATCAACAACAGGACAAGCGCACGTTTCATGGCCGCAGGATAGGCCTCCGCGCCGCGCGGCGGAAGCCGCTCTTGCCTTCCGGGACGAGACTGGGGAAAAGGGCCGCAGCCCCAGCGGCGCCCGGGCATTCCAGGAACAGGGATTGCAGACATGGCCCCCAAATTCGGCACAAGCGGCCTTCGTGGCCTTGTGGAGGACCTGACCGAAGACCTGGTCAAGGACTATGTCACCGCCTTCCTGCAAGCCTGCCCGCACGGCGGCGCGGTCCATGTCGGGCGCGACCTGCGCCCCTCATCGCCGCAGATCGCCGAATGGGTGATCGAGGCCATTCTGGACAACGGCATTGACGCGGTCGATTGCGGCGTGGTGCCGACCCCGGCGCTGGCGCTGTCCTCGCTTCAGTCCGCTTCCGCGGCGGTCATGGTCACCGGCAGCCACATCCCCGCCGACCGCAACGGGCTGAAGTTCTACGTGCCCACCGGCGAGATTTCCAAGGAGGACGAGATCCGGATCAACGTCCGGCTTGGCGCCGACACGCTGCGCGGCGCGCCCGGCGCCCGGTCGCAGGCCGACGCCCGCGCCGCCTATGTCGCCCGCTACACCGATGCCTTCGGTCCACAGGCGCTGGGCGGCCTGCGCGTCGGCGTCTACCAGCACAGTTCCGTCGCGCGCGACATCATGGTCGAGGTGGTCGAGGCGCTGGGCGCCACCGCGCTGCCCATCGCCCGCTCCGACAGCTTCATCCCCGTTGATACCGAGGCGCTGGACCCCGAGACGCAGACCCTCTTTGCCGGGTGGTTCGCCGAGCACCGGCTGGACGTGCTGATCTCCACAGACGGCGACGCCGACCGCCCGATGCTGGTGGACGACACGATGCGCGTGGTCCCGGGCGACGTGCTGGGCGCGGTCACCGCCCGGGCGCTGGACGCGCGGACCGTCTGCACGCCGGTGTCCTCCAACACCATGATCGAGGCCCAGGGCGGTTTCCCCTTCACCGCGATCCACCGCACGAAGATCGGCTCACCCTTCGTGATTGCCGCCATGGAAGAGGTCCTCAAGGCCGATCCGGTGGCGCGCGTGGTGGGCTACGAGGCCAACGGCGGCTTCCTGCTGGGGTTCGCCGCGGAGGCTCCCGCCGGTCCGCTGGCGCCCCTGATGACCCGCGATTGCCTGCTGCCGATCCTGGCGCCGCTGACGGCAGCCCGCGCGGCCGGCCAACCGCTGTCGCAATTGCTGGACGCGCTGCCGCCGCGCTTTACCGCCGCCGACCGGATCCAGGGCATCGAGACGGATTCCTCCCGGGCCTTCATCGAAAACCTGTCGTCCGATGCGACGGCCCGCGCGGGGTTCTTTGCCGACACCGGCCGCGAAGCCGCTCTGGACGAGACCGACGGCCTGCGCGTCACCTTTGAAAGCGGCGCCGTCGTTCACCTGCGCCCCTCGGGCAATGCACCCGAATTCCGCTGCTACGCCGAGGCGGAGTCGCGTGAGGTCGCGACTGCTCTGCTGACGCACTATTTACAAAAGCTGCGCGTGACGCTGTCTGCCTGAGCGACCCACCCGGACCGACCGCCGCATGAGTATTTTGACCAAGAAGAAGCACAGGTCGCGGCTTCTTCTGGTCTGGAATACTCAACTTCGACGGAAAAACGGGGTTAGCCGTTCGAAAGTCAGCGCCCCTTGGTCAGCCGGTCGATGGCGCGCAGGCCGGTCAGCAGGCGCCCTAGGTCGTCGATCGGCACCATGTTGGGCCCGTCGCTGGGCGCGTTGTCCGGATCGTCATGGGTCTCGATGAAGACGGCGGCGCATCCCACGGCGACGGCGGCGCGGGCCAGCGGCTCGACATATTTTCGCTGGCCGCCCGACGATGTCCCCTGGCCACCCGGCAACTGCACTGAATGGGTCGCGTCGAACACCACCGGGTAGCCGGTTTCAGCCATGATCGGCAGCGCGCGCATGTCCGACACCAGCATGTTGTAGCCGAAGGTCGCGCCGCGCTCGCACAGCAGGATCCGCCGGTTGCCAGTCGAGGCGATCTTGTCGGCGACGTTTGCCATGTCCCAGGGTGCCAGGAACTGCCCTTTTTTGACGTTGATCGCCGCGCCCGTCTCGCCTGCCGCCAGCAGCAAGTCGGTCTGGCGCGACAGGAAGGCGGGGATCTGCAGCACGTCCACCGCCGAGGCCACCGTCGCGCATTGCTCGGGGCCGTGCACGTCGGTCAGCACCGGCACGCCGAACTCCTGGCGGATGGTCGAGAGGACGTGCAGCCCTTCCTCCATGCCGATGCCGCGCTTGCCCGTGAGCGAGGAGCGGTTGGCCTTGTCGTAGCTGCCCTTGAAGATCCAGGCGACGCCGGCGGCCTCGGCCGCCTCGGCAATGCGGGTCGCCAGCATGCGGGCGTGGTCCAGCGATTCGATCTGGCAGGGGCCGGCGATCAGGGTGACGGGGGCGGCGTTGGAGACCGTCAGGTCGCCGATGGGAACGTCGGTCATGTGATGCCTTCCTTTTGCAGAACGGCCTCGATGCGGGCCACGTCGACGGGGTTGTTGAGTTCCCAGAACACCCGGCCCTTTGCCTCGACCGGCACGCAGGTCACCGGCACGCCGTGTTCGAGAAAGCGCAGCTGTTCCAGCCCCTCGGCCCTTTCCAGCGCGCCTTCGGGCCAGCCCATGTAGGCGCTCAGCGCCGTGGGCCGGTAGGCGTAGACGCCGACGTGGTGCCAGACCTCGGGCGGTTGCTCCAGCGAGGCCACAAAAGGCAGCACTTCCTTGGAGAAGTAGAGCGCGGTGCTGTCGGCGCGGCAAACGGCGGTGGTGCCGCCGACGCGGCCGTTCTGGCGGTCGGTGACGAGGTTGGTCAGTGTTTCGGTATCACAGCGCAGGATCGGCGTGGCCATCTGCACCTGCGGGTCCGCCATCCGGGCAATCAGCGCCTCGACGAACCAGGGCGGGGTCAGCGGTGCGTCGCCTTGCAGGTTCACCACGCAATCCGGCGCCTTCGGCAGCTGCGCTACCGCCTCGGCGCAGCGTTCGGTGCCGTTGCGCGCCTGGTCGGAAGTCATCAGAACGTCAGCGCCAAAGCCGCGCGCCGCCTCGGCGATGCGGGCGTCGTCGGTCAGGACATAGACCGCGTCCGCGCCCCGCACCGCCTGCGCCGCCTCCCAGCTGCGCTGGATCAGCGGTTTGGCCACGCCGGTGGCGCCGGTCAGCGGCACCAGCGGCTTGCCCGGGTAGCGGGTCGAGGCGTAGCGCGCGGGGATGAAGATGACGGCGCTCATGCGACACCCGCCCGCAGCGCGTCATGGATGTGCAGCAGGCCCACCAGGGTCTCACCCTCGGTCACCAGCAGCACGGTGCGTTTGGTCTTGTTCATGATGCCCAGGGCCTCGATCAGCAGGGTGTCGGGGGCGGTGACCAGCGGTCCGCGCGTGGCGACCTGGCCGGCGCTGCGGGTCATCAGCCCCTCCATGTTGCGGCGCAGATCGCCGTCGGTGATGATCCCGGCCAGCTTGCCGTCCTCGATCAGCGCGGCCACGCCGAACCCCTTGCGGCTCATCACCAGCAGGCATTCCGACATCGGCGTGTCGGGGGCCACGACGGGCAGTTCCTCGCCCCGGTGCATCACCGCCGAGACCCGCAGCAGCTGCGCGCCCAGCGTGCCGCCGGGATGGAAGGCGGCAAAGCGCGCCCGGTCGAACCCGCGGTGCTGCATCATCGCCACCGCCAGCGCGTCGCCAAGCGCCATGGCCATGGTGGTCGAGGTTGTCGGCGCCATGCCGATGGCGCAAGCCTCCGGCGCGTCGGGCATCAGCAGCACGAAGTCGGCGGCGCGCGCCAGGGTGCTGTCGGCCTTCTTGGTCATCGCGACCAGCGGGATGGAAAACCGCGCGCAATGGGCGATCATGTCGGCCAGTTCGCGCGTCTCGCCCGAGTTCGAGATCAGGATCACCGCGTCGGCGGGGGTGATCATGCCCAGGTCGCCATGGCTCGCCTCGCCCGGGTGGACGGTCTGCGCCGGGGTCCCGGTCGAGGCAAAGGTGGCGGCGATCTTGCTGGCCACGTGCCCAGACTTGCCCATGCCCGACACGATGACGCGCCCCTGCACCTGCAACAGCCGCGCCACCACGGCGTCGAAACTGGCGGGCAGTTCCTCGGCCAGCCGGTTCAGCGCGGCGCTCTCGATGGCAAGGACGCCGCGGGCGACCTCTGTGGGCGTCTGACTCATGGGGTCCACTTGGCTCTTGTCCGTGGCGGGTGCTTTAGCGGCTCTGACAGGGCTTGTCCAACCGCGCAACAGTTTGCCATCGCCGCGCGCCGCCGCGTTGACATTTTCCCGCGTCGCGGCCCAAGACAGGCACGACACAACGCCGTGAAGAGGAGTGCCAGTGTGAAAATCGCCATGATCGGGACGGGCTACGTGGGCCTGGTATCGGGGGTCTGCTTTTCGGATTTCGGGCACGAGGTGGTCTGCGTGGACAAGGACCCGCGCAAGATCGCCATGCTGGAGCGCGGCGAGGTGCCGATCTACGAGCCGGGGCTGGACACGCTGATGGCGCGCAACGTCGAGGCCGGGCGGCTGAGCTTTACCCTCGATCTGGCGGCGGCGATCGACGGCGCCGAGGCGGTGTTCATCGCCGTGGGCACGCCGACCCGGCGCGGCGACGGCCATGCCGACCTCAGCTATGTCATGGCCGCCGCCGAGGAGATCGCCCGCGCCGCGACCGGCTACATGGTGGTGGTGACCAAGTCGACCGTGCCAGTGGGCACCAACCGCGCGGTCAAGGCGGCGATCGCGGCGGCAAAGCCGGAGCTCGACTTTGACGTCGCCTCCAACCCCGAGTTCCTGCGCGAGGGCGCTGCGATCGACGATTTCATGAAGCCCGACCGCGTGGTCGTGGGCGTCGAGACCGAGCGCGCCGCCAAGGTCATGGCCGAGATCTACCGCCCGCTCTACCTGCGCGATTTCCCGATCATCAGCACCGACCTGGAATCGGCCGAGATGATCAAGTACGCCGCCAACGCATTCCTTGCGACCAAGATCACCTTCATCAACGAGATCGCAGCGCTGTGCGAAAAGACCGGCGCCGACGTCAAGCAGGTGAGCCGGGGCATGGGGCTGGACGGCCGCATCGGCAATAAGTTCCTGCACGCGGGCCCGGGCTACGGCGGGTCGTGTTTCCCCAAGGATACCAAGGCGCTGGCCCGCATCGGCCAGGATTTCGCAGCGCCTGTGTCGATCGTCGAGACCGTCATCAAGGTCAACGAGGAGGTCAAGCGGCGGATGATCGACAAGCTGGCCGACCTCTGCGGCGGCAGCTTCAACGGGCGGACGGTGGCGGTGCTGGGGGTGACCTTCAAGCCCAACACAGACGACATGCGCGACGCGCCCGCGCTGACCATCGTGCCGGCGCTGGTGGGCGGCGGGGCAGCGGTGCGCGCGGTCGACCCACAAGGCCGCCGCGAGGGTGAACAGCTGCTGCCCGGCGTGACCTGGATGGAGGACCCCTATGCCGCGGCGCAGGGCGCCGACCTGCTGGTGATCCTGACCGAGTGGAACGAGTTCCGCGCGCTGGACCTGTCGCGCCTGGCCGGGACCATGGCGCGCCCCGCGCTGGCCGACCTGCGCAACATCTACACCGCCGAAACCGCCCGCGCCGCCGGTTTTACCGCCTACGACAGCATCGGCCGCAAGGGCTACACCGAAGGCTGAGCGCCGGCAACGTGACCGCCGCGCCACAGCGGCGCGGGGTTTCTCGGCGGCGCGGGCGGCCGGTGCAGCCGCGCCTTTGCGAAAGCCGGCTTTCGCGCTAGGATTCCGGCAACGATAACAAGAAAGCAGGCAGACAGGCATGGGAACGGGCTTTCGCGGCACGTTCGTCATCTCCTGGGCACAGACACAGATCGACGGGCAGCGCGACGCGCCGCTGCCGGCGCTTCAGGTCGGGGCCAGCTGGTCCTGGGAGGGGCAGCCGGTGCGGGTCGACGGCCCGTCGACAGTGTTGTTGCTGGGGGATCCGGATGGACAGGACGACATCCGCAGCCGCGCGGCGCGGATGGTGCGGCGGCTGGTCGGGTTGCCCCCCGCCCCTGCGGCGCGCGCGGGCGAAGACGCACCCGACTCGATGCAGCGTGGCGATTTCGGCTTTGTGGTGACCGACGGGCGGCGGGGCTACAGCGTGACGGTGATCCCGGCCGGACACCGGGCGCCGCCGCTGCTGATGTTCGTCGACGAGGTGCCGCCCGCCGGCACCGATCTCTGGGTCGTGCACCACGCCCGCGCGCTGGCCGCCACTTCGGCGGGACCCGAGGCGGCCGGCAGCGTGATCTGTTTCACGCCGGGCACCCACATCCTGACGCCGACGGGCGCCATCCCGGTGGAGCAGCTGCGCGAAGGCGACCTGGTGCAGACCAAGGACAACGGCGCCCAGCCGGTCTGCTGGACCGGCAGCCGCAGGATGAGCGGCGCGCGCCTCTTCACCTCACCGGCGCTGCGCCCGATCCGCCTGCGCGCCGGCGCCTTCGGCATCGGCCACCCCGAGCGTGACCTGCTGGTGTCACCCGATCACCGGATGCTGATCAAGGGCCGCGCCGCGCAGGCGCTGTTCAACACGCCCGAGGTGCTGGTCGCAGCCCGCGACCTGATCAATGGTGACAGCGTCGTTCAGGACCTGCGCGTGCCCGAGGTGACCTACATCCACCTGCTGCTGCCGCGCCACGAG
Organism: Antarctobacter aquimaris; assembly: GCF_900184945.1. GTDB lineage: Bacteria > Pseudomonadota > Alphaproteobacteria > Rhodobacterales > Rhodobacteraceae > Maliponia > Maliponia aquimaris. Next base: position 364,664 of record NZ_FXYF01000001.1, read on the forward strand.
GTGCTGTTTGCCGAAGGGCTGGAGACCGAAAGCTTTCACCCCGCCAACACCGCGCTGACCTCGCTGACCGACGATGACCGCGCGCGTCTGGTGCAGGTGCTGCCGGGGGCGCTGGCCGATCCGCAGGGCTACGGCGACTACGCGCGACGCAACCTGTCGCGCTCCGAGGCGGCGATCCTGATGCACGACGCCGCCTGACGAACAGAGCGCCGCGCCGGTCTTTCCTCGGCCGATAATTATCCCGGAGAGCGCGAGGGGCTGGCCCCTCGCATCGCGCCCTCACCGCCGCCGCGTCAGTCGCGGATCTCGTCCGGACGCACGCCCCAGAGGGCGGATTTCTGCGCCCAGCCGCGGTAGCCCGCCACGCTCAGGCGGCACCAGTCCGGATCGCAGTCGCCCAGCCGCGCGATCACGCCCGCCTCCAGCCGCGCGGTCACCGGGCTGTTCAGGTCGGGCCGCTGGTAGAGGCTCAGCATATCGGTCTCGACGATCACGGTGCGCACACCCGACAGCATCGAGTAATGCACCCAGCCGCCCGCGCCGTCACGGTCGCGCACCTGCCGCCAGTGGCCGTATTCGGCGGTGATCTCCAGCGGCATTTCGCGCCGGGTGTAGACCCAGTCGATGCGGTGCGTCATCGACGGCCCGCGGCGCACGTTGCTTTCCGACGCCTTGAGCGAGACGAACCGCGGCAAGGGCAGGGTGGTCACCGATCCGCGCCGCTCTTCGGCGGCGCCGGTCGGCCCGGTCATCACGACAACGGCCATCGCCAGGGCGATCGCTTTCTTGAACATGGGTTGCGTCCTGCTCAGGTTTTTCCGGCGGGGTTCTTGTGCCCCGTCCCTTCCTGACGCAGTCTACGCCCCGAGGGCCCCGGTGGGGAAGTTTGGGAGAGGCTGCATGCCATCAAAACGTCTGAGTGTTGTCGTGACGCGACGCTTGCCAGAGGTGGTCGAGACGCGCCTGACGGAATTGTTCACCGTCCGCCTGCGTGCCGACGACACGCCGATGAGCCGGGGCGAGCTTGTCGACGCGGTCCAGGAGGCCGACGTGCTGGTGCCCACCGTGACCGACCGGATCGACGCCGGGCTGATCGGGCAGGCGGGGGAACGGCTGAAGCTGATCGCCAACTACGGCGCCGGGTTCGACCATATCGACGTGGCGACGGCGCGGTCGCGCGGGATCCTCGTCTCCAACACCCCGGGCGTGGTGACCGAGGACACCGCCGACATGGTCATGGCGCTGATGCTGGGCGTCACCCGCCGCATCCAGGAGGGGCTGGCCGTGATGCAGGACGGCAGCTGGCAGGGCTGGGCGCCGACCGCCTTCCTGGGCGCGCGGATGAGCGGCAAGCGGCTGGGTATCCTGGGCATGGGCCGGATCGGCCAGGCCGTGGCACGCCGCGCCGCCGCCTTTGGCATGCAGGTGCATTACCACAACCGCCACCGCCTGCGCCCCGAGATCGAGGACGCGTTGCAGGCCACCTACTGGGAAAGCCTCGACCAGATGGTCGCGCGGATGGACATGCTCAGCGTGAACTGCCCCTCGACCCCCAGCACCTATCACCTGCTGAACGCGCGCCGGTTGCAGCTGATGAAGCCTTCGGCGGTGATCGTGAACACCTCGCGCGGCGAAGTGATCGACGAGAACGCGCTGACCCGGATGCTCAAGGCGGGGCAGCTGGGCGGTGCGGGGCTGGACGTCTACGAACACGGCTCGCAGGCCAATCCGGACCTGCGCAACATGCCCAACGTGGTGATGCTGCCGCACATGGGATCGGCCACGGTCGAAGGCCGGGTCGAGATGGGCGAAAAGGTCATCATCAACGTCAAGACCTTTGCCGATGGCCACCGGCCGCCGGACCAGGTGCTGCCCGCGATGCTGTGATCGCGGGTCCTTGAACCCTGCGCCGCGGCGGTCCGGTTCCCGGCCGGCGCGTCTGTCCGCCCCTTGAACGCTGCGGCGCAATCAGGCGTTTGACGCTGTGACTGCCGTGGCGGCGGCAGTCCCCGTCAGAAAGAAATGCAGCCGCCCTGGACGGGTCGTTCCGCAATGCGGGCAAAAGAGGCTTGGACACTCGCCGTATGGCTGCAAGACTGTCCAGAGATTCGTGCAATAGGGAGTTGATCAGATGCGTTTCATTCCGAGTCTTGCCCTGGCCCTGGGCCTGGGTCTTGCGGGGGCATCGTTTGCCCAGCAGGCCACCGATGCCGTCGATCCGGAACAGACGGTTGTCAATGACGCCGGTTTTGCCGCGCTGTCGCCCGAGGTTGCCGACGCGCTGGCCGCCAAGGCCGCCGGAACGCCGGTCGCGGCACAGGACTGGATGGTCGTCGCGGCCAATCCGCACGCGGTGCAGGCCGGCGCCGAGGTGCTGCGCGCCGGGGGATCGGCGGCGGATGCCATGGTGGCCGTGCAGACCGTCCTTGGCCTGGTCGAGCCGCAAAGCTCGGGCATCGGCGGCGGGGCCTTCCTCGTCTGGCACGACGGCGCCAGCGGCGAGATCACCACGCTGGACGGGCGCGAGACTGCGCCGCTGGCGGCGACGCCCCGGCTGTTCCAGGACGCGGCGGGTGAGCCGCTGAAGTTCTTCGACGCGGTGGTTGGCGGCCGGTCGGTCGGCGTGCCGGGCACGCCCGCACTGATGCAGGCGGCGCACGACCGCTGGGGCAAATCCGAGTGGGCCGGGCTGTTTGACGCCGCCACGCGGCTGGCGGACGAAGGATTTGCAGTGTCGCCAAGGCTGGCCGGGCTGGTCGAGGGCGACGCCGAGCGGCTGGGCCGTCACCCGGCGACCGCCGCCTATTTCCTGCCCGGCGGTCAGCCGCTGGCAGCGGGCGACCTGCTGAAGAACCCGGATTACGCGCAGGTCATGCGGCGCATGGCGGCCGAGGGCGCCGGGGCGATCTACGAAGGGCAGATCGCGCAGGACATCGTCGACACGGTGACGGGCTTTGACGCCAATCCCGGCGTCCTGAGCCTGCGCGACCTCGCGCAGTATGAGGTCAAGGAGCGCCCGGCGGTCTGCGGCGCGTTTCGCGGCCACGAAGTTTGCGGCATGGGGCCGCCGTCCTCGGGCGCGCTGACCGTGGGGCAGATCCTGGGGATGCTGGACGCCACGGCACCCGGCGCGCCGGACGATGCGGACACATGGCGGCGGATCGGCGATGCCTCGCGGCTCGCCTTTGCGGACCGGGGCCGCTACATGGCGGACAGCGATTTTGTGCCGATGCCGACCAGGGGGCTGCTCGATCCCGCCTACCTGGCGCAGCGCGCGGCGCTGCTGGACGGCGACGACGCCCTGCCCGAGGTCGCGCCCGGCACCCCCGCCTGGGATCACGCGATGCTGCTGGCCGATGACGAGAGCCTGGAGCTGCCGTCGACCTCGCATATCTCCATCGTCGACCAGTACGGCAACGCGCTGTCGATGACGACGACCATCGAGAACGGCTTTGGCTCGCGGTTGATGACCAACGGTTTCCTGCTGAACAACGAGCTGACGGATTTCTCCTTCCGCAGCCATGCCGACGGCGTGCCCATCGCCAATGCCGTGGCGCCGGGCAAGCGGCCGCGGTCCTCGATGGCGCCGACCATCGTGCGCAAGGACGGCGCGCCGGTGCTGGTGGTCGGCTCTCCGGGCGGGTCGCGGATCATCGGCTATGTGACGCAGGCCATCGTGGCGCATCTTGACTGGGGGATGGACGTGCAGGCGGCGGTGGCCATGCCGCATGGCGTGAACCGCTTCGGCACCTTCGACCTGGAGTCCGGCACGGCGATGACCGACCTTCAGGCACCGCTGGAGGCGCTGGGCTACGAGGTCAGCGTGACCGGCCTGACCTCGGGCCTGCACGCCATCGCCATCGGTGCGGAGGGGCTGCAAGGCGGCGCCGATCCCCGCCGCGAGGGGATTGCGCTGGGCGACTGACCCGGCCTGTCACGTCAGCCCGAGCGCCGCGTCGCGGCGTCGGGCGCCGGTTTGTCGGCGTACATGCGCTGATCGGCGCAGGCCAGCAGGGTTTCGACGTCGCTGCCGTCCACGGGTGCGCTGGCCGCGCCGATGGCGGCCTCGACCCGGGGCAGCAGGATGGATGGCCCGCCGTCGACCTGCCACCAGATCGGGCGGGACAGCTGCGCCCGCAGGTGGTGCTTGCGCCGCTCCAGGGTGTCGGTCGTGGCGCCGGGCAGCCAGACGGCGAATTCGTCGCCACCCAGGCGCGCGCAGATGTCCTGATGGCGCAGGGAGTCCGACATGCGTCGTGCGATGGTCCGCAGCAGGTGGTCGCCGGCATGGTGGCCAAAGCGGTCGTTCACCGGCTTGAACCCGTTGAGGTCCATGAAGAGGACACCGACGGATGTTGCCGGATCGGACAGCAGCCGATAACCCGCCTCGCGGAAGCTGCGGGCATTCAGAAGGCCGGTCAGCTGGTCCGTCATCGCTAGGGCCGACAGCCTGCGGGCGTCCTTGCGCAGGCGGTCGCGTTCCCGTTCGGTCTGTGACAGGCGCTGGCGGGTCTGTTCCTGGGCGCGTTCGAGACTGTTCAGGCGCGCCGCGAAATAATTCGACGGGGCGGCCTTCAGCATGACCAGCGGTTCGTCCAGTCCGGGCAGCGGGTCGATCCGCCAGGCCTGGAAGGTCAGCTCATCCTCTCCGATCGACAGCCGCAAAGGCACGTTGCGCGAGGTGGTCAGCGCCTGCTTCAGGCCATGCACGGTCTGCTCTGGCGGGGTCTGAACCAGGGCCGGAAAGGTGGTGCCGAGGCTCAGCCCCGGCAGGTCGCGCGCCAGGCGGTTCGCCACGCGCACCTGCCAGTGCCGGTCCAGCACGACCATGGCGCGCGGCGCCCGCTCCAGCGAGAGCGCGAGCACGTCGAGGGCAAGGTTCTGGGTCAGTTCCTGGGGCATGGGGCCTGCGGGGAGGACGGCATCCCTGTCTTGTGTGGCGTCGCGCGCGGGTCAGCCAAAGAATTCATGCAGTTCGGACCCGGTGCTGCGGGTCAGGTGGACGGTCACGCGACAGCGCGAATGACCCAGCGACAGCGCCTCGTCGATCCGCACGCTGGCATAGCCGGTGGCCTCGGCGGCGATCCGGCCAAAGACGTTGGTCGTCATCATGCACAGCGACGGCCGCCCCTCGACCTGCTTGCCAAAGGGGCAGCGCGAGGCGGTGAACACGATCCGCTCGGGGCTGGCCTCGGTCATTTCGAAATGGCCGCCGATGCGCGCCTTGAGATCGCACAGGATCCGGCCGATCTGTTCGGGCTCATGCGGCAGGGTGCCGTCCGGCTGGCGGTATCGGTCGGCGATGCCGCGGCCCATGTCGTCGCCGACGCGGGCGATGAAGGCGCAGGTGTCCTCGACCCCCACGACCTCCTGCAATGTTCCGGACAGGGAGCCGATCAGCTCGGCAAAGAACGCGTCGGCGGTCAGTGCTGTGGGGTTGGCCTGCGGTCTGGTTTCATTCATCGGCGGCAAGACCTCGTCAGTCATTGTTGACAAAGGGTTAACCGACAAATCCTTAATTTGGGGTAAACAAATATCGCGAGGGCGAAATTCCGTCCGGCCCGGCAGGGGGGACCGGCGCCGAGTGTCCGGCGCCGGTCCCTTGTTCGTCAGTGGACGTCCTTGTAGCTGATTTCCTTGACGTCTTTGCCGGTCTTGTCGCGGCGGACCAGCAGGCGGTTCAGCGCGTTGATGTAGGCCCGGGCCGAGGCGACGACGGTGTCGGTGTCGGCCGACTGCCCGGTGGCGATGATGCCGTCCTCTTCCAGCCGGACGGAAACGGTGGCCTGCGCATCCGTGCCTTCGGTCACCGCGTTGACCTGGTAGAGTTGCAGCCGCGCCTTGTTGGGGTGCAGGTCGCGCACCGCCTTGAAGGTGGCATCGACCGGGCCGTCGCCCTGGCAGGTCGCCGCCTTTTCGACGCCGTCAATCTCCATCTCCAGCTCGGCCGTGGCCGGGCCGCCGGTGCCGCAGATCACCTTGAGGTTCACCAGCTCCAGCCGGTTCTGCGGGCCATCCGTGGTGGCCGTCACAAGCGCGAGGATGTCGTCGTCGTAGACCTCCTTCTTGCGGTCGGCGAGGTCCTTGAACCGGACAAAGATGTCCTTCAGCTGGTTGTCCCCGACCTCGACGCCGAGCTCGCGCAGCTTGGCACGCAGCGCGGCGCGGCCGGAATGCTTGCCCAGCGGCAGCGACGTGCCGGACAGGCCCACGTCCTCGGGGCGCATGATCTCGAAGGTCTCGGCGTTCTTGAGCATCCCGTCCTGGTGGATGCCCGATTCATGGGCAAAGGCGTTCTTGCCGACGATCGCCTTGTTGAACTGCACCGGGAAGCCCGACACCGTCGAGACGCGGCGTGAGATATGCATGATCTTCTTCGTGTCGATCTCGGTGTAGTAGGGCATGATGTCCCCCCGCACCTTGAGCGCCATGACCACCTCTTCGAGCGCGGTGTTGCCGGCGCGTTCGCCCAGCCCGTTGATGGTGCATTCGATCTGCCGCGCGCCACCGGCCACGGCGGCCAGCGCGTTCGCCGTCGCCATGCCCAGGTCATTGTGGCAATGGGTGGCGAACACCACCTCGTCCGCGCCCGGCACCGTTTCGATCAGGCGGCGGATCAGGTCGGCGGATTCGACCGGGGCGGTGTAGCCCACGGTATCGGGGATGTTGATCGTGGTGGCGCCCGCATTGATGGCGATCTCGACCACGCGGCAGAGGTAATCCCACTCGGTCCGGGTCGCGTCCATCGGCGACCACTGCACGTTGTCGCAGAGGTTGCGGGCGTGGGTCACGGTCTGTTCGATCCGCTCGGCCATCTCGTCCATGGTCAGATTCGGAATGGCGCGGTGCAGCGGCGAGGTGCCGATGAAGGTGTGGATGCGTGGGCGGTTGGCGTGCTTGACCGCCTCCCAGCAGCGGTCGATGTCGGGCAGCTGCGCGCGGGCAAGGCCGCAGATCACCGCGTCCTTCGACCGCTTTGCGATCTCGCTCACCGCGCGGAAATCGCCTTCGGAGGCGATGGGAAAGCCCGCCTCGATGATGTCGACGCCCATCTCGTCCAGCAGTTCGGCGATCTCGAGCTTTTCCTCGTGGGTCATGGTCGCGCCGGGGGACTGTTCGCCGTCACGGAGCGTGGTGTCGAAAATGAGGACACGGTCCTTGTCTTGGGTGGTCATCGGTCTTTCCTCAGAAATGGGGCCGGGGGGCAGGGCGGCTCCCGCGGGGACGGAGGCGGCTGGGGGACGTCCCGCAGGGGACGGACCTGTGCCGGTCAATCGGTCCGATCGCTGTCATGAGAGCTTCCTAACTCGTGCGTGAAGTGGGTCGGCGCGTCACACATCTCCTCTGAGCACGCGCGCCGAAGGGGCCACGCTCAGAGGCGAGTTAGCAGTAGAGCCGCGCCAATGGCCATCGGCGCCGGAAAAGGCGCAACAGGGGCGATATGGCGAGCGGTCATCATGGGCGGAACTATACGCCGCAAATCGCAAATGAAAACCCGTCTTTTGCAGGCAGAGCCGCGCCGACTGCGGAGGCGCGGGGGCAAGGCGGGCCGCTCCACGCTTGCCCCGTTGGCCGCATCGGGCATACTTGGACCTGAGGCAGGACAACGAGGCACGACATGAAAGCTTGGCTGGCGGTGCTCTTTGCGCTGTGCACGACCGTCGCGGCGGCGGAGGGGCGCGATGCGTCCCGCGTCTACGTCTTTGGCAATTCTCTGGTGCATCACCTGGGCGAGACGGAGGGGCACACAAACGTCCCGCACTGGCTGAACGAGATGGCCAGGGCGGATGGAAAGACGCTGGCGCTGGACGGCCAGTGGGGATTCCTGCGCAACTTTGCCGACGGGTTGCCGCCGACGGCCAACTGGTCCTTTCCCGGCGTGGCCGGGGCCTGGTCGCCCGGTCAGGGCGGCTTTCGCGATGGCCGCTTTGACGCCGTGGTCATCACGCCCGCCAACTTCATCCAGTACCAGCTGCCCGACGTGCCCTATGACGGCGGCAATCCCACCAAGGAAAGCCCGCTGGGCGCGGTGCAGCGACTGCTGGATTGGGTGAGCGCCAACAGCCCGGACTCGCGCCTGTTCATCTACGAGGGCTGGTCGGCGATGGACGGCCACGCCGCCCGCTTTCCGCCCGATGCGGCCGAGACGGTGGCCTACCACGCCTACAACGCCGGTGAGTATCACCAGTGGTACAAGGACCTGGTGAACGTGCTCGCGGTCACGCGCCCGAACGTGCCGGTGACGCTGATCCCGGTGGCGGCGACCCTGGCCGAGCTGTTCGGTCCCGGCGGGGTGCTGGAGGATGTGCCGGTCGAGGCGCTGTATGTCGACGACGCGCCGCACGGCACGCCCACGCTGTACCTGCTGGCGGCCATGGTGAGCTATGCCTACCTCTACGAGGCGCCGCCGCCCGCGGGCTTTGCCCCGCCTGTGACGCTGCACCCGGACGTGGTGGAGAAATACCCCGAGATTGCCGCCAGGATCTGGGCGACGGTTTCAGGCCAGGCCGCCGCTCCCGCCGGCACGGCCGCACCCGCAGCGGCCGCGCCCGCCCCCGCCGTGGCCGCGCCGACCCCCCTGCCAGAGCGCCAGCCCGTCGCCCTGCCGCCGCCCGGACAGCGGCCCGAAGGGTTGCCCGCGCTGGCGATCGGGCTGAACGGCATTTCCGACTGGTCGACGCAGCATCCCTTTCTGAACCTGATGAAATCCTCGCGCGGCTGGGTCGGCAACATCGGCGACACCTGGGGTGCGGTCCGCACCGAAGAGCTGCGCGCCGGTGGCCACCTCGATGAAAACGACTGGCCGCTGCGGATCCCCGAAGGCGTCGATGCGCTGGAAACCGTGATCCTGACCGAACAGCCCGCCGAGGCAACCTCGCTGCGCGGCGATTACGTCATGACATGGCAGGGCAAGGCAGAGCTGAAGCTGGTCGGGCGGGCCAGGCGCGTACGCACCGAGGAGGGGAGGCTCACCTTTTCCTACGAGCCGGGCGAGGGGCTGGTGGCGATCTCGATCACCGCCATCGACCCGGACGACCCGATCCGCGACATCGTCATCCTGCGCGCCGAGCATGTTCCGCTGTACGAGGCGGGGGCGATCTTCAACCCCGACTGGCTGGCGCGGATCGAGGATGTGCGCGCGGTGCGCTTCATGGACTGGATGGTGACCAACGGCTCTCCGGTGTCCACCTGGGACCAGCGGCCGGTGATGCAGACGGCCAGCTGGGGCGAATGGGGCGTGCCGGTCGAGGTCATGGTGCGGCTGGCCAACCTGATCGGGGCGGACCCCTGGTTCAACATGCCCCACCGCGCCGACGACGATTATGTCCGCCGCTTTGCCGAGGTGGTCAAACGCGACCTGGACCCGCGCCTGAAGGCCTATGTCGAGTTCTCCAACGAGGTCTGGAACGCCGGGTTCCCGCAGGCGGGCTGGGCGCGCGAACAAGCTACCGCCTTGTGGGGCGAGTCCGACCTGGGCTGGGCGCAGTTCTACGGGCTGCGGGCGGCGCAGGTGATGGACATCTGGACCCAAGTCTTTGGCGATGATGCGGAAAACCGGCTGGTGCGGGTGGTGGCGACGCACACCGGCTGGCCCGAGCTGGAGGCGCAGATCCTGCAGGCGCCGCTGGCCTTCCTGCGGCTGGGCAAGATGCCGGTCGAGAGTTTCGACGCCTACGCGGTGACCGGCTACTTCGGCTACGAGATGGGCAGCGAGGAGATGGCGCAGCGGCTGGACGGCTGGCTGGACGCGTCCGAGGCGGCGGCGCGGGTGGCGGGTGAGGCGGAGGGGCTACAGCGGGTGGCGCTGCGGGAATACGTCAAGGAACGGCGATTCGAGGGGGCGATCGTGCCGGTGGCGCGGGCGCTGGAGGCGGGATCGTTGCGGCAGCTAGTGGGGGAGGTCTTTCCCTATCACGCCGGGGCGGCGCGGCGGAATGGGTTGCGGCTGATCATGTACGAGGGCGGCAGTCACCTGGTCGGGCACGGCGCGCGGGTGAACGATGAACGACTGACGCAGTTCTTTGTCGAATTCAGCTATACCCCTGAAATGGCGAAACTTTATGAGGGTCTTCTGGCCGGCTGGGCGGAGGCCGGGGGCAGCCTGTTCAACGCCTTTGTCGACATCGCCCCGGCGACGATGTGGGGCAGTTGGGGGGCGCTGCGGCATGTCGACGACCAGACCGCGCGGTGGGACATGCTGATGGCCTACAACGCCACCGGGCCGAACGGGTGGGAACGCCGCGATGAGGCTGCTTTTGACAATGGAATCAGGGTGTTGGGGGATGAGGACCTGGGGCGGCTGGATGGCACCCCGCAGGAGGATTACCTGGTCGCCGGTCCGGGCGACGAGGTGATCTTTGCGCGCGGCGGGGCGGACGTGATCCACGGCGGGCCGGGACGGGACCGGGTGGTGCTGACCGGGTCGCTTCAAGACTATGAGTTCGTTGAGGAAAACGGGATCGTGTCGGCGCGTTTCGCGGGCGGCGAGGTGCGGATGAGGGCGGTGGAGGAAATCGCCTTTGAGGCCGCGCCGGACAGCGTGACGGCCATCGGCGACCTGCTGCGGTAACGCGGCGCGCGGGGCGTTTACCGGGGCGGATCGGCGCCAAGGCCCGGATTTCGTTCGGCATTCGTGCGTCCTTCGTTCCCGCTCTGATCCCGGCAGGCCGGGGCCGGCGAAGGCCGCGAATCGTACAAAAGGTACGTCTTGTACGTCTTTTATGTCGTTTTGTACAAAACCCGCCCGCCGGGCGCAAAATCGCGCCTCACGCCTGGGTGAGCTGCGGCATTGGGGCGCGGGGCGGTCAGTATTTCCGGTCCATCGGGATCAGGCCGAAGGCTTCGGTGTGAATCGTCGTCTCGTCGACTGTGGGCAGGCGCTGTTTCACCTCGGGCCGCATCGGGCCGAAATCGACCCGGTAGCTGGAGACGGTGAAGGTCTTGTCCTTCTCGGTGACGTGGAACTCGGCCCGGCAATAGAGCAGCGCCGCATTGCTGAACAAGCCGGGGTAATGATAGCCGCCCGTGGTGACGCCGAAGACGGATGTCACGCCCTTGTCGGTGAGCACCTTGAGGTGCAGCAGGTCGTCCTTGCCGTGCTGCTTGTTCAGGGCGTCGACCTCCTGGAGAAGTTCGGAATACTTGTAGCCGTCGCTGACCGAATGCTGGCGGAACCGGGTGACATAGGTGCTGGCGCAGACGCGGCGGACCACGTTGCGCGCTTCGACGTAATCGTTGCGCATGGCAAAACCGTCTTCCGGCCGCCGGGTCGTGTCGATGCCCAGCAACTGAAGTTCGCCCACGGTGTCGATGTAGGTCATCTTGTCGGCGGGGGTCTCCAGCATCACGGCGACGATTTCCGGCGGGATCGACGGCCCCTTGCTGGAAAACGCGGTGTAGGAGCTGTTGACCAGCAGGCGCGAGACCTTGAGCGCGACGTCGAACGCCGCCGCGAGGTTGCCCTGGGCGTCCTTGTCGAGGTTCGGGAACGGCGTGTGAAAGCCCAGCTGCGCGCCCGGTTCCAGTTCGCGGCTGGGATAGGGGCTGTTGGCGCCCCAGCGCTGGCCGAACATGAAGACCAGCGCGCAGGCCGAAACGCAGCTGTCGCCCGACCGCACCCGCGTGCCGAACGAATCCTCGCCGCGCACCAGCTTGAGGAACTGGAAGGCCTCGTTGAGGCTGCCGCCCGGGCTGTGCAGGCAGATGCGGTTCACGCCCTTCAGGTCACCGCTGTTGAAGAAATCGACCAGGTCGCCCTTTTCGATTGTCCCGGTGAACAGGTAGCCGCAGTCGTCGGGATCCTGCGGCCAGAGCCGTTTCCAGGTGCCCGCCTGGGCCTGCCCGGTGAGCGCAATCAGCAGACCGCAAAAAACCAGTGACACTATCCGCATGAAACCCTCCGCAGCACACACAACGGAGGCCAGACTGCCCGCGCGCCGGTCGGTGTGCAAGCCTGTGCGGGTGACTTCGGGCAGAGGGTCGTCAACGCAGGCGCGCGATCTCGGACACCAGCACCTCGGCGCCCAGGGACGAGCGGAAATGTTCGGCCACATGGGCGCGGCCCGCCTCGGACAGGCGCAAGAGCGCGTCGGAGTCGTTCACCAGCGCGCGGATGGTGCGGGTCAGCTGGCCGGGGTTCTTCGGCTCGACCAGGTAGCCGGTGGAGCCGTCGGTGATCAGCTCGGCCACGCCGCCCGCGTTGGTGCCGATGGTCGGCACGCCCATGGCCATGGCCTCCATGTAGGCGACGCCCAGCGGTTCGTGCCAGGAGGCAAGGACGAAGAGATGCGCCTCTTCGAGCTTGGCCTTGACGGCGTTGGCGTCGATCGCGCCCAGCAGTTTCACATGATCCTGGAGGCGCAGCTTTTTCAGCAAGTCCTCCAGCTCGCGCCGGTAGCCGGTGCCGCCGTCGTCATCCTCGCCGGCGATCTCCAGCCGCACGTCGACGCCCTGGTCCAGCAGCTGCCGGGTGGCGGCCATCAGGTCCTGGTGGCCCTTGACGATGTTCAGCCGGCCGCAGGAAAACAGCCGGATCGGCCGGCCATGTTCGGGCGGCTTGTAGGGGGCGGCGCGTTTCAGCGCCTCGGTGTCGACGCCCATGGGGCGGACCAGCACCCGGTCCGGCAGGGAACCGGCGAGGGTTTCCTCGATCTCGGCCAGGATCTTGCGGGTGATGACGGTGGCAAAGCTGGCGTTGCGCCACTTGATCCGCTGGCCGGGGCCGTAGTCGGACAGCGGGCCGTGCAGCGTGAGCGAGTAGGTCGGGCCGCCCATGAGATGCGCGAAACAGGCGATCAGCGCGGCGCGGCCGCAGGAATGGGCGTGGACGTGGTCCAGCCCGCGCTCTGCCGCCTCGCGCCGCAGGCGTTCGGCGGCGGCCAGCGTCAGCAGCGCGTCGCGGGTGAATCCCGGCCCCTCGCGCAGCATCCACCAGGGCAGGCCCTGCGCGGTCAGCCGCGCCCAGGCCATGGCGGCGGGCAGCGGGTCGACATGGCCGAGGTAGGTGGTGCGGGCGATGGCCTCATCCGACCAGTCGTGCGAGATCAGCCGCTTGGGCGGCTTGCGGGTGGAGAATACGTGGACCTCGTGCCCCATCGCTTCCAGGGCCTGAAGTTCGCGCCAGAAGAAAATATGTGTCTGTCCCGGGAATTGTGGGACAATGTACCCGATACGCAAGCCTTGCGTCACCTGAAAGGTCCTTGAGATGGCAGCTGCGCCGCAGAGGCGAATGGTCTTGGTATAAGCTATGCGATTCCATGGTTTGGCCACAGTTCCGGAAGAGTTTTCAGCGCCGGGGCCGGTGGATTTTTCTCATGTGTGGCCCCATGGGTACGGGTAGCGGCTTTTGCAGATGAACCCCAGCACGCAGGCGGGAGGACCGCAGGTTTCGGTCATCGTGCCGGCCAGCAACGAGGCGGCGCTGATCGGCGGCTGCCTTTCGGCGCTGCTGATGTCCGCGGGGCTGGGTGACGGTGCCGTCGAGGTGTTCGTGGTGGCCAACGGCTGCCGCGACGAGACGGCGGCGATTGCGCGGGGGTTTCAGGCCGGGTATGCGGCGCGCGGCTGGAGGCTGGAGGTGATCGAGCGGGCCGAGGGCAGCAAGCCGGGCGCGCTGAACGCCGGGGATGCCGCGGCGCGCGGCGCGGTGCGGGTCTACCTGGACGCGGACGTGACGGTGGCGCCGGCGCTGCTGGGGCAGCTGGTGCAGGCGCTGGACACCGGGGCGCCGCGCTATGCCAGCGGGCGGGTCGAGATCGCAGCGCAAAGCGCCGTCAGCCGGGCCTACGCGCGGGTCTGGCGGCGGGTGCCCTTCATGCGCAAGGTGGTGCCGGGCTGCGGGCTGTTCGCGGTCAACGCGGCGGGGCGCGCGCGCTGGGATACCTTTCCCGAGATCATCTCGGACGACATCTATGTGCGGTTGCAGTTCCGCCCCGGTGAGCGGATGGGCGTGCCGGCGTCCTACCGCTGGCCCATCGCCGAGGGCTGGGGCAACCTGGTCCGGGTGCGGCGGCGGCAGGACGCGGGGGTCGCGGAGGTCGCGGCGCGGTTTCCGGAATTGCGTCCCAACGACGACAAGCCGGCCTTTGCCCTGCGCGACAAGCTGGCGCTGGCGCTGGGCGATCCCCTGGGCTTTGCTGTCTACGCGGGGGTCGCGCTGGCGGTCCGGCTGACCCCGCGCAAGCGCCAGGACTGGAGCCGGGGCCGATGAGCACGCTGACCATGCTGCGCGGCGGGTCGCTGACCGCGCGCGTGATGCGCTCATCGTTGCTGACGGTGGGCAGCTTCGGCTTTGGCCAGATGGTGCGGCTGGCGTCCAACCTGATCCTGACGCGGCTGCTGTTCCCCGAGGCGTTCGGCCTGATGGCGCTGGTCATGGTGTTCCTGATGGGGCTGGGGCAGTTTTCCGACGTCGGCGTGACCCCGGCGATCATGCAGTCACGGCGCGGCGACGACCGCGATTTCCTCAACACCGCCTGGACGATCCAGGTGGTGCGCGGCTTTGGCCTGTGGATCGTCGCCTGCGCGCTGGCCTTTCCCATGGCCTGGGTCTACGGCCAGCCGATCCTGACGCAGATCCTGCCGGTGTCGGCGCTGACGCTGCTGATCACCGGGTTCCGGCCGACGCGGATGGTGACGGCCAACCGGCACCTGATGCTGGGCCGGGTGACGGTGCTGGACATCGGCACGCAGCTGGCCGGGGTGCTGGTGGCGATCGGGCTGGCCTGGTGGTGGGGGTCGGTCTGGGCGCTGGTGGTGTCGGGCGTGATCGGCGCGCTGATCGAGGTCTGGCTCAACTGGCGCTACCTGCCCGGCGAGCCGAACCGCCTGCGCTGGGAATCCGCCGCCGCGCACGAGCTGATCGGCTTCGGCAAATGGGTCTTTCTCGCCACCGTCTGCGGGTTTTTCTTTACCCAGGCCGACAAGATGCTGATCGGCAAGTTCATCGCGCTGGACCACTTCGGCATCTACAACATCGGCTTTTTCTGGGCCTCGTTCCCGCTGATGCTGGGCAACCTGGTCACGCACAAGATCCTGATCCCGGTCTACCGCGAGACACCGCCGACCGAGAGCCGCGCCAATTTCGTCAAGCTGCGCAAGATGCGCTTTGCCGTGTCGGCCCTGCTGATCGGCTTTGTCGGCATCTTCGCGCTGCTGGGCGACTGGCTGGTGCAGATGCTCTACGACGACCGCTATGCCGAGGCGGGCGCGGTGGCGGTGGTGCTGGCCTGCGCGCAGATCCCCATGCTGATCGTGATGACCTATGATCAGGCGGCGCTGGCGGCGGGGGATTCGCGGCGCTACTTTGTGCTGGCGCTGGTGCGCGCCGTGCTGATGGTGGGCTGCGTGATGGCCGGGCTGTCCAGCGACGGGCTGACCGGGGCGCTGACCGGGCAGGCGGCGGCCTACCTGCTGGCCTATCCGGCGGTGGTCTGGCTGGCGCGCCGCATGGGCGCCTGGGACCCGCTGCATGACATGGTGATGGCGGGGATCGGCCTGGCGCTGGCCTCTTGCGCGCTGTGGTTGAACTGGTCCTCGATTCTGACAATCGTGGAGATATAGGCGGATGCTGGCCCTTTTCCTGCCTTTCCAGCACGGTGCGGACGCGGATCGCGGCGCGGTCCGGGACAATCCCGAACAGGTCGGGGCATTGTCGCGGCCAGCCCGGCGCGATGCCGTTTCGAGCGCCCGTTTGGGACCAATTTTGGCGAAACCTCCTAAAAATTGCCGCAATTCACCGCCAAATGTGGCGGCGGGTGGCGGCGCAGACATGCGAGGTCAGGCATGACGGATGACGCAGGCCGCATTGGTGAGAACGACATCGCGATTGTCGGCATGGCGGCGCATCTGCCGGGGGCGGCGGACATCGCCGCCTATTGGCGCAACCTGCGCGACGGTGTGTCGTCGATCCGCCGGCTGAGCGAGGACGAACTGCGCGCGGCAGGCGAAGACCCCGGCCTGATGCGCCACCGCGACTACGTGCCCTTTGCCGCGCCGCTGGAGGATTTTGCCCACTTCGACGCCGAGTTCTTTGGCTTCAGCCCCAAGGAAGCGGCGATCATGGACCCGCAGCACCGGCAGTTCCTGGAATGCGCCTGGGAGGCGCTGGAAAGCGCGGGGCATGTGCCGGAATCCTTCGACGGGCAGGTCGGTGTCTTTGCCGGCTGCGGAATGGGGTCGTATTTCTACTTCAATGTCTGTTCGAACCCGGACCTGGTGGACAGCACCGGCATGTTCCTGTTGCGCCACACCGGCAACGACAAGGATTTCATGACCACGCGGCTGAGCCACGTGTTGGACCTGCACGGGCCGTCGATCAACCTGCAAACCGCGTGCAGCACCTCGCTGGTGGCGACGCATTACGCCTGCCAGGCGCTGCTGACCGGCGAATGCGACATGGCGATTGCCGGCGGCGTGACCATCGAGCTGCCGCAGGGGCGCGGCTATCTCTACAAGGAGAACGAGATCCTGTCGCCGGATGGCGCCTGCCATGCCTTTGACCATCGCGCGCAGGGCACGGTGTTCGGCTCGGGCGCGGGGGTCGTGGTGCTGCGGCGGCTGGCGGATGCGGTGGCGGACGGCGATCACATCTGGGCGGTGATCAAGGGATCGGCGGTCAACAACGACGGCGCGCAGAAGGCCGGGTATCTTGCGCCCTCGGTCGAGGGGCAGGCGGCGGCGGTGGCCGAGGCGCAGGCGGTGGCGGGGGTGACGGCCGACACGGTGGATTACGTCGAATGCCACGGCACGGGCACCTACCTGGGCGATCCCATCGAGGTGGCGGCGCTGACCGAGGCCTTTGCCGAGACGTCGGCCGCGGTAGGGCATTGCCGCATCGGGTCGGTCAAGACCAACATCGGGCATCTGGACACGGCGGCGGGGGTGGCTTCGCTGATCAAGGCGTCCCTGGCGCTGCATCACCGGCAGATGCCGCCGTCGCTGGGGTTTGAGGCGCCGAACCCGGCGATTGATTTCGAAACCTCGCCGTTCCGCGTCAATGACCGGCTGAGCGACTGGCCGCGCGCGGGGCATCCGCGCCGCGCCGGGGTGAATTCGCTGGGCGTGGGCGGGACCAACGCGCATGTGGTGCTGGAAGAGGCGCCGGAGCGCGGGGCGAGCGCGGAGTCGGACTGGCCGTTCCAGATCCTCTGTGTCTCGGGCAAGTCGAAGGCGGCGCTGGACGCCAATGCCGCGCGGCTGGCGGCGCATCTGCGGGCGCATCCCGAGCAGGACCTGGCCGACGTGGCGTACACGCTGAAGGAAGGGCGGCGCGCCTTCGAGAAGCGGCGGGTGGTGGTCGCCGGCGATCACCGCGAGGCGGCGCGTTTGCTGGACGGGGCCGAGGTGCGGCGGGTGTTCACCCATTCCGCGCTGGACCGGCCCGAGGTGGTGTTCATGTTCCCCGGCGGCGGGGCGCAATACGCCGGGATGGCGCGCGATCTGTACGAGACCGAGCCGGTCTTTGCCGAGTGGATGGACCGGGGGCTGGAGCACCTCGAGCGGATCGCGGGCGGCGCTGTTGCGGGGGGTATTTCGCCAGAGAAGAAACCCGGGGTTCGGGAGTTGTGGCTGCCGGAGCGCGGGGCGGAGGCGGCGGCGGATGCCGCGCTGCTGCGGCCGTCGTTGCAGCTGCCGCTGATCATGATCACCGAGTATGCGCTGGCGCAGCTGTGGATGAGCTGGGGTATTCAGCCTGCCGCCCTGACCGGGCATTCGATGGGTGAGAACACCGCCGCCTGCGTGGCGGGGGTGATGTCGTTCGAGGATTGCATCGGGCTGGTGCATCTGCGCGGGCGGCTGTTCGACACGGTGCCGGCGGGCGGGATGCTGTCGGTGGCTTTGCCGGCCGAGGAATTGCGGCCCTTGCTGGGGGACGCGCTGGACCTCGGCGCGGTGAACGCGCCGGGGTTGTCGGTGGCCTCGGGGCCGCAGGCGGCGTTGGACGCCTTGGAGGCGGTGTTGGCGGCGCGCGGGGTGGACTGCCGCCGCATCGGCATCGACATCGCGGCGCACAGTCGGATGCTGGAGCCGATCCTGGAGCAGTTCGGCGGCTACCTGCGGTCGATCGAGTTGAAGGCGCCGGTGTTGCCGCTGACCTCGAACCTGACCGGGACGCTGATGACGCCCGAGCAGGCGGTGGATCCGGAGTATTGGGTGGGGCATCTGCGCGGGACGGTGCTGTTTGCCGAGTGCATCGGCGCGCTGGCGCGGCCGAACCGGGTGTTCCTGGAGGTGGGGCCGGGCAAGGCGCTGGCGTCGCTTGCGCGGCAGCACGGGGAGGTGGACGGCAACCAGGTGTTGTCGTCGCTGCGCCATCCGGACGAGGAGATCGCCGACGACCGGCACATGTTCGAGGTGCTGGGGCGGCTCTGGGCGCTGGGCGTCGATTTCGACTGGGGTCAGGTGTGGGGCGAGGCGGTGCGGCACCGGGTGGTGCTGCCCTCCTATGCCTTTCAGCGCAGTCCTTATTTCATTGCGCCGGGGAAAGGCGTGGCGGAGGGCGCGTCGGCCTGGCTGATGCGCAGTGACGAGATTGCCGCCTGGGGCTGGCAGCCGGTCTGGCGGCCACGCTCGGCTCCGGTGGAGGTGGACGTGGCGGGCGGGCTGGGCGATGCCGCGCCGCAGGTCTGGCTGATGTTCATGGACGAGGCCGGGGTGGCGGCGCGCTGTGCCGCGCGGTTGCGGGCGGCCGGGCATGATGTGGTCGAGGTGCGGCCGGGCGATGCCTTTGCCCGTGTCGGCGAGGGCTATGTGCTGGCGCCGGAGCGGGGCCGCGAGGGTTATGACCTCTTGTTGCAGGACCTGGGCGCGCGGGGGATCGTGCCGTCGCGGATCGGGCATTTCTGGCTGCTGACCGAGGGCGAGGGGCATCGGCCGGGGTCGAGTTTCTTCCACCGGGTGCAGGAGCAGGGGTTTTATGCGCTGATGTTCCTGGCGCAGGCGATCGAGGCCGAGGGGCTTCCGCGGCCGATCCAGATTACGGTTGTCACCAATGGCGCGGCGCAGGTGCGGGGCGAGGGGCTGACCTGCCCGGCCAAGGCGACCGTGGCGGGCCCGGCGCGGGTGATCCCGCGCGAACTGCCGGGGGTCACCGTGGCGACGCTGGACGTGGCCTTGCCGGAGGCCGTGCAGGCGTCCTTCTGGACGAAGGGCAAGGCGGAGGCGGCGCGGGACGCGGCGCTGGAGGCGCTGGCGCTGGAGGTTCTCGAAGAGCTGCTGGCCGAGCAGGGCGACCGGGTGGCCGCGCTGCGGGGCGGGCGGCGCTATGAATGCGCGGTGAAGCCGGTGGCGCTGCCCGAGGCGCCGGAGGTGACGCCGGGCGGGGTGATCCTGATCACCGGCGGCTTTGGCGGCATCGGGCTGACGCTGGCGCAGGATTTCGCGCGGCGCGGGGCGAAACTGGCGCTGCTGGCGCGCAAGCCGCTGCCGGAGCGCGCGACCTGGGAGACCTACCTGCGCCGCCACGCGCCGCAGGACCGCATGGCGCGGCGCATCCGCGCGGTGCTGGCGCTGGAGGAGGCGGGCGCCGAGGTCATGGTGCTGGCAGCGGACGTCTGCAACCTGGGCCAGATGCAGGCGGCGCGGCGTGTCGTCGAGGACCGCTTTGGCCCCGTCACCGGCGTGATCCACGGCGCGGGCGTGATCGCCGATGCGCCGCTGCTGGCCAAGACCCCGGCCAGTGTCGAGGACGTGTTCACCCCCAAGATCCACGGCACCGAGGTACTGGGCCAGGTGTTCCCCGATGGCGTGCTGGACTGGATGGTGCTATTTGCGTCGTCCTCCACCGTGACGGCCCCGGCGGGGCAGGTGGATTACGTCGCGGCCAACGAGTTCCTCAACGCCTATGCGCGGGCGCGCACCGGCAAGACGCGCGTCGTGGCGATCAACTGGGGCATCTGGAACGAGGTCGGCATGGCCGCCGAGGCGGTGGCGCAGCGGCGGGGCGAGGTGCCCCGCGCGCCGGTTGTGCCGGTGCAGCAGGAGATGCTGGCGCAGGCCAGTTTCGACGCCCAGGGCAACCGGGTGTTCAAGGCGCGATATGACACGACCGACTGGTTCATCGACCAGCATCGGACCAAGGCGGGCGATGCGCTGCTGCCGGGGACGGGCCACCTGTCGCTGGCGGCGCAGGCGCTGGCCGGGCACGGCGAGCGCGGCGGGTTCGAGATCCGCGACCTGAGTTTCCTGCGGCCCCTGCGGGTGGCCGAGGGCGGTGCGCGGGACGTGCGCGTGCGGCTGCGGCGCAGCGACGAGGGCTATGGGTTCGACGTGCTGGCGGATGCGACACTGAACGGGCGGCATGGGTTTGCGCTGTGCGCACAGGGCGCGCTGGCGCTGCTGCCGATGGCGCGGCCCGCGCCGCTGGACCTGGCGGCGATCCGGGCGCGCTGCGGCGCGCCGGTCAGGGCCGAGGGCGGCAAGCTGACCGCCGCGCAGGAGGTGCAGCTGAGCTTTGGCCGCAGCTGGAAGGTGCTGGATGCCCGCGCGCTGGGCCGGGGCGAGGGGATCGCCGATCTGTCCCTGCCCGTCGGGGCCGACGCCCCCGACATGCCGCTGCATCCGGCGCTGATGGACATTGCGACCGGCTGGGCGATGGAGCTGATCGAGGGCTGGCAACCGACCCACCTGTGGGTGCCGGTGCGCTATGGCCGGGTGCGGGTGCATGGCCCGCTGCCCGACCGGCTGGTGTCCTGGGTGCGCAATGCCGCCGACAACCGGGCGGACCGCGAGACCGCGAGTTTCGACATCACGCTGTGCGATCCGCGCGGCAAGGTGGTGGTGGAAATCTCGGGCTTTACCATCCGCAAGCTGGACAGCGCCGACATCCTGAAGGCCGCGCCGCGCCTGACCGCCGCCGAACTGGAGCTGGACGAGGGCGGGGCGACGCAGCCCCTGTCGGCGGCCGAAGAGCGGCTGGCGCACAACCTGTCGCAGGGCATCCTGCCGTCCGAGGGGGTGGAGGCGTTTCACCGGGCGCTGGCGCTGGGCGCGACGCAGGTGGTCGTGTCGTCGCTGGACCTGGATGCGCTGACGCGGCAGGCGGCGGCGTCTGTCGTAGAGGCGGCGTCTGGGCAGAGCTTTGACCGGCCGCAGCTGGACAGCGATTTCGTGCCGCCCGAGGGCGAGATCGAGACGCGGCTGGCGGGCTTCTGGGCTGACCTGCTGGGGGTGCAGAACGTGGGCGTCTGCGACAGTTTCTTTGACCTTGGCGGGCATTCGCTGATCGCGGTGCGGCTGTTCGCCATGATCAGGAAGGCGTTCAAGGTGGATTTCCCGATCTCGGTGCTGTTCGAAGCGCCGACGATCCGCGCCTGCGCGGCGCTGATCGAGGCGGAGATCGGGCCGGTGTCCGGTGACGCGCCCGAGCGCAAGGTGCCGGAGCGGCGGTTCACCCACCTGGTGCCGATGCACGATGGCGACGGCGGGCCGCTGCGGCCGTTCTTCCTGATCGCGGGGATGTTCGGCAACGTGCTGAACCTGCGCCACCTGGCGCACCTGCTGGGCGCGGACCGGCCGTTCTATGGCTTGCAGGCGCGCGGGCTGTACGGCGGCGCCGCGCCGCACGACAGCATCGAGGAGGCGGCGCGGGACTACATCGCCGAGATGCGGCAGGTGCAGCCGCAGGGGCCCTACATGGTGGGCGGCTTTTCCGGCGGCGGGATCACCGCCTACGAGGTGGCGCGGCAGCTGGAGATCGCCGGCGAGGAGGTATCGCTGGTGGTCATGCTGGACACGCCCTTGCCGCGGCGCCGTCCACTGTCGCGCAGGGACCGGCTGATCATCCAGTGGCATCAGGCGCGCGAGAAGGGGGTTCTGTATCCCTTGCTGTGGGTCAGGAACCGCATCGCCTGGGAGTTCGCCAGGCGCCGCCAGGTCGCCGGGACGGGGACCGAGCACGCCTTTCACAACGCCGAGATCGAGGCGGCGTTCTACCGCGCCATCGCGGGCTACAGGGTGCGGCCCTGGGACGGGCGCGTGGTGCTGTACCGTCCGCCGCTGTCGGGCAAGTGGACGGTGTCGGGCGGGGCGCTGGTGAACTCGGAACGGACTTACGTGACGCATGACAACGACTGGGGCACCATGGTGCCGGGGGTCGAGGTGCACGAGGTGCCGGGCGATCATGACAGCATGGTGCTGGAGCCGAACGTGCGGGTGCTGGCGGCGCTGATGCGCGCAGCGATCGAAGAGGCGGAGGCAGCATCGGGCGGCAAGGGGCAGGTCGTGGCCTTCCCCTCGCATGCGGCGGAGTAGGGGGTATGGCGCGGATCCTGGTCGTCTCATTGAACTACCGCACGGCGGAGATGACGCTGCGGTCCGTGCGCGCGGCGCTGGCGGCGATGCAGGGGCTGGAGGCGGAACTGGTGATCGTCGACAACGCCAGCGGCGACGGGTCCTGTGAGCGGATCGTTCAGGCGGTGCGGAGCGAGGGCTGGGCGCAGGTGCGCGTGGTGCCGTCCGGGCACAACGGCGGCTTTGGCGCGGGCAACAATGTGGGCATCCGGGCGCGGATGGCGGATGGATCGGCGCCCGATTACGTCTACCTGCTGAACTCCGACGCCTTTCCCGCGCCGGACGCGATCCGGCGGCTGCACGATCATCTGGAGGCGCACCCCGAGGCCGGGTTTGCCGGCAGCTACATCCACGGCGAGGACGGCGCGGCGCACATGACGGCGTTCCGCTTTCCCTCTCTCTGGTCGGAATTCGAGGGGGCGGCGCGGTTTGGCCCGGTTTCGCGTCTGTTGCGCAACCGCAAGGTGCCGATCGGGGTGCCACAGGCGACGCGGCGGGTGGACTGGCTGGCCGGGGCGTCGATCATGATGCGGCAAGGCGTGCTGGACCGGATCGGCCTCTTTGACGAGACGTTCTTTCTGTATTTCGAGGAGACGGACCTGTGCCTGCGCGCCGCCCGCGCCGGGTATCAGACGCATTACGTGCGCGACAGCCACGTGGCGCATATCGGGTCCGTCTCGACGGGGATGAAGACCTGGGCGCGCATTCCCGGCTACTGGCTGGACAGCCGCTGGCACTATTTCAGCAAGAACCACGGGCGCGGCTACGCGGCGCTGGCCACGCTGATGCACGCGCTGGGCGGTGCCTTCTGGCGGCTGCGGATGCGGGTGCAGGGCAAGCGCCCCGCCGATCCGCCGCATTTCCTGCGTGACCTGCTGATCCATGACCTCAAGGCGCTGGTCCGGCCCCTGCCGCGACCGCGCACCACGGCCCGTGTGCGGGCCGCCCCCGAACTCGAAGCGGAGTAACCGAGATGGCATTTTCCTGCATCGTGATGGGCAACGAATCGCTGCTGGTGCACTGCGCCGAGATGGCTTTGGCACGCGGCAATCGCGTCGCCGCGGTGGTGACGGAGAACGCCGATGTCGCGCGCTGGGCCGAGGGGCGCGGTCTGCCGGTCGTGGCGCCGGGGGCGGGGCTGGCGGCGCGGCTGCCGAAGGGGGTGGACTGGCTGCTGTCCATCGCCAACCTGGCGATCCTCCCCGAGGACGTGCTGGCGCTGCCGACCAAGGGCGCGGTCAACTTTCACGATGGCCCCCTGCCGCGCCACGCCGGGCTGAATGCCCCGGTCTGGGCGCTGTTCGAAGGTGAGAGCACGCATGGCATCAGTTGGCACCTGATCGAGGGTGGGGTGGACAAGGGCGATGTGCTGGTCTCGGCTGCGTTCTACATCACGGCGCAGGACACGGCGCTGACGCTGAACACCAGGGCCTACGAGGCGGCGATGGAGTCGTTCCCTGCGCTGCTCGACCAGTTGGAAAGCGGCGTGTTGCAGCGCCAGCCGCAGGACCTGGCGCTGCGCAGCTATCACGGGCGGGTGCAGCGGCCCTCGGGCTTTGGCCTGCTGGATTTCCGCCGCCCGGCGGTGGAGCTGGAACGGCTGGTGCGGGCACTGGATTTTGGCGGCTACTGGAACCCTTTGTGCGCGGCCAAGCTGCGGGCGCGGGAGGCGCTGTGGCTGGTGGGGTCGGCGCGGCTGACCGAAAGCTTTGCCGCGCCGGGGACGGTGCTGGAGGTGGGCAAGGACCGGCTGACGGTGGCCTGCGGCGCGCATGCTCTGGTGCTGGGCGGGTTGCGGCGGATCTGCGGCGCGCCGGTGGATGTGGACGAGATCGCGCGGACGGGCGAGGTGCTGCCGCTGCTGGACGCGTCGGCGCTGGCGCATGTCGATGCCGGGATGGCCGGGGTGGCGCGGCACGAGGGCGCGATGCGCCGGAGGATGGCGGAGCTGGACCCGGTGAGCCTGTCGGGCCTGCGCGAGGGTGTCGCAGACCTGCAAAGGCGGGACGTGTCCTTGCCCGGCGATGGGGCGCAGGCCGTGGCGCGCTGGGCGCGGCAGCTGGCGGGGCGCGACGGGGTGGACCTTGCCTGGGCCGATGGCGCTTGGGCGGAGATGGCGGGGCTGATCCTGCCGTGGTCGCCGCTGCGGGTGAGCGACGTGGGCGCGGTGACGCCGCATCCCGTGGCGAGCGACCTGTTCGCCCGCGCGCCCGAGCTGGACTGGCCGCAGGTGCCGCAGATTGGGCTGGCTGTGGCGGGCGCGGGGCACATTCCCGGCACCGCGATCACCGTGATCCTCGGCGACAAGCCGGTCTTCAGCTTTGATGCCGGGCGGCTGGACCCGGCGCAGGCCGAACTGCTGGCCGCGCGGCTGGAATTTGCCGCGCAGGGGGGCGAGGGCCTGCCCGAGGCAGAGCGCGACATAGTGCTCAGCCGCTGGAACGCCACCGGGACGGAGCATGACCGCGCCCTGACCATGCAGGCGGCGTTTGAGGCGCAGGTGGCGAAAACGCCCGAGGCTGTGGCGCTGATCTTCGAGGACACCCGGCTGAGCTATGCCGAGCTGAACGCGCGCGCCAACCGGGCTGCGCATCTGCTGCGGCAGATGGGGGTCGAACGGGGGCAGGTGGTGGGCCTGTGCTGCCGCCGGTCGGTCGACCTGATGGTCGGCGCTCTGGCGATCCTCAAGGCGGGCGGGGCCTATCTGCCGATGGACCCGACTTATCCGGTGCAGCGGCTGGACCATTTTGCGCAGGACAGCGGCGCGCGGGTGATTGTCACGCAGGCGGGGGTGGAGCCGTCCCTGCCCAGGCATGACGCGCAACTGCTGGTGCTGGACGCGGAGCCGCGCCTGGACGGGATGCCAGTGGAAAACCCCGCGCCGCAAAGCGGACCCGAGGACCTCGCCTATCTCATCTACACCAGCGGATCGACCGGCAAGCCCAAGGGTGTGATGGTCGAGCATCGCAATGTATGCAATTTTTATACAGGGATGGATACGCATATCCCGCAGGAGGGCGGCGTCTGGCTGGCCGTCACGTCGCTGAGTTTCGACATCTCGGTGCTGGAGCTGTTCTGGACCACGGCGCGCGGGCTGACCGTGGTGCTGACCGGCGACGAAGACCGCGCGCTGATCTCCAAGGGGCCGATGCCGCGCGGCGGCGGCATGGAGTTTTCGCTGTACTACTGGGGCAACGATGACGGCGCGGGGCGGGACAAGTACCGCCTGCTGCTGGAGGGCGCGCAATTCGCCGACGAAAACGGCTTTGTCGCCGTCTGGACGCCGGAGCGGCATTTCCACGCCTTCGGTGGCCCCTATCCGAATCCTTCGGTCACGGGGGCGGCCGTGGCGGGCGTGACAAGGAACATCGGCGTGCGGGCCGGATCGGTCGTGGCGCCCTTGCACCACCCGGCGCGGATCGCCGAGGAATGGGCGGTGATCGACAACCTGACGAACGGGCGCGCGGGCATGGCGATCGCAAGCGGCTGGCAGCCGGACGATTTCGTGCTGCGCCCCGAGAACTCCCCGCCCGAGAACAAGCCGGCGATGCTGCGCGACATCGAGACGGTGCGCAAACTGTGGCGCGGCGAGGCGGTGGCGTTCCCGCGCAAGGACGGCTCGCTGCACGAGGTGGTGACGCAACCCCGCCCGGTGTCCAAGGAATTGCCGGTCTGGGTGACCACGGCGGGCAACCCGCAGACCTGGAAGGAGGCGGGGCAGCTGGGCTGCCACGTGCTGACGCACCTGCTGGGCCAGACGGTCGAGGAGGTGGGCGGCAAGATCAGGCTGTACCACCAGGCGCTGCGCGAGGCGGGGCACGATCCCAGGGACTTTACCGTCACGCTGATGCTGCACAGTTTCCTGTCGGACAGCCGCGAGCACGCGCGCGAGATCGCGCGGGAGCCGATGAAGGACTACCTGCGCTCGGCCGCCGGGCTGATCAAGCAATACGCCTGGGCCTTTCCGGCCTTCAAGCGGCCCGAGGGGGTGTCGAACGCCTTTGACCTGCAACTGGACGGGCTGGAGCCGGAAGAGCTGGACGCGATCCTGGACTTTGCCTTTGAGCGGTATTTCAACGACAGCGGCCTGTTCGGCACGGTCGAGGATGCGCTGGCGCGGGTCGAGGAGGTCAAGGCCATCGGCGTGACCGAGATTGCCTGCCTGATCGACTATGGCATCGACCGGCAGACCGTGATGGACGGGCTGAAGCCGCTGGCCGAGGTGGTGGCGCGTGCGGGCGGTGTGCCGGAATTGGAGGCCGACGATTTCAGCATCGCGGCGCAGATCGTGCGGCATGGGGTGACGCACCTGCAATGCACGCCGTCGATGGCGCGGATGATCGCCATGAACGAAGAGGCGCGCTATGCCCTGTCCGGTGTGCAGCATGTATACATCGGCGGCGAACCTTTGCCCGGCGCGCTGGTGGCCGAGTTTGCGCAGATCACCGGGGCCACGGTGACGAACATGTACGGGCCGACGGAGACGACGATCTGGTCGTCCTGTACGCGGGCCGAGGCGGGGGAGACGACCGTCAACATCGGCCTGCCGCTGGCCAACCAGCAGCTCTACGTGCTGGATGCGGAGGGTCAGCCGGTGGGCCTGGGCCAGGAGGGTGAGCTGTGGATCGGCGGCGAGGGCGTGACGCGCGGCTACTGGAACCGGCCGGAGCTGACGGCGGAGCGATTCGTGCCGAACCCGTTCCACGCGGGGCGGATGTACCGCACGGGCGACCTGGTGCGGCGGCGGGTCGATGGGCGGATCGACTTTGTCGGCCGGGTCGACCATCAGGTGAAACTGCGCGGTTTCCGCATCGAGCTGGGTGAGATCGAGGCGCTGTTGGCGGCGCAAGGCGGCGTGACGCAGGCGGTGGTGCTGGCGCGCGAGGATGTGCCGGGCGACGTGCGGCTGGTGGGTTATTACACCGGACGGGCGCAGGACGAGGCGGCGCTGAAGGTCGCGATGGGCCGTGACCTGCCGGGGTTCATGGTGCCGGGGCGGTTTGTCCACCTGGCGGCGTTTCCGCTGACCCCGAACCGGAAGGTGGACCGCGCCGGACTGCCCGCGCCGCAGGCCGCGGTGGCGAAACCCGCCGAGCGGCCGCAGCCCGCGCCGGTGGCTGTGAACGGCAGCGGCGAGGCCGCGCAGGTCGAGGCGGCGATTGCCGCGATCTGGCAGCGCACGCTGGGGGTGGTGCCGTCCGGGCGGGACAGTTTCTTTGACCTCGGGGGGCATTCGCTGCTGGCGGTGCAGGCGCATCGTGCGATCCGCGAGGAACTGGGCGCGGCCAAGCTGTCGATCACCGATATCTTTCGGTTCCCGGTGCTGGCGGATCTCGCGGCGCGGGTGGCGGGGCTGATCGACGGGCCGGTGAAGGTGCCGGACCAGACGGTCGAGCCGGTCCCCGCCTCCTCGCGCGCGCAGTCGCGCAGCGAGGCGATGGCGCGGCGGCGCGAGATGCGCGCCCGGCGCCGTGCCTGACCTGCCCGCCGACGTGGTGCGCGCCATGATTCGGCAGCTGACGCCGCCGCCGGGGCTGGCCTGGGCGGTGGTGGACGTGGGCGGCGCGGATGATCTGTTCCCCGAGGAAAACTTGGCGATGGCGCGGGCCGTGTCGCGGCGCCGCGCCGAATTCGCCGCCGGGCGGCGCGCGGCGCGGCAGGCCATGGCGCAGCTGGGTCTGCCTGCCGCTGCGATCCCCATGGGCGCGGACCGTGCGCCCGCCTGGCCGGGCGGCGTGGTCGGCAGCATCAGCCATGCCGGGGCGCTTGGCGTGGCCGTGGTGGCCCGCGCCGGGACGTTCCGTAGCCTGGGCGTGGACCTCGAACACGACGCCCCGCTGGACGCCGACCTGATCGCCGAGATCTGCCGCCCCGAGGAACTGGCCGCTGTGCCGCCCGAGGCGCGCGGGATGCAGGCCACGCGGCTGTTTTCCGCCAAGGAAGCCGCCTACAAGGCGCATTACCCGCTGGTCCGCCGCATCTATGGCTTTCACGGGCTGTCGGTCGACCTGGCGCAGGGGCGCGCGCGGTTCACCGATCACCCCGAGGTTGCCTCATTTCCGCCCGATTCCCGCGCCGATCTGCTGCTGTGGCAGGCCGTCGGCGGAGGCCATGTGCTGTCGCTGAGCGCCGTTCCGGCGCCTGCCTCTCTCCGCTAGGACACAAAGCTGCCACATTTGCCCGGTGCGCAGCTGTATCTTTCTGAAAATGTGGCGAAAACATGGCGCTGGTTCCCCAGGTGGAGACGCATTGTTTCCGGCATTAACCAAGCAAAGACATGGCAAAATTGGGGCACTTTCGATAGATTGTGGCATGCAGGTGGCGACATTGGGTCGAGGTGGGCCGGTCGACATCTCCGCATTGGGGGCAACTTTGCGGGAGTATCGAGATGAACCAGTTCCAGTCATTCGGTGAAGTGCTGTCCGCGCTGCGGCGGCGCCTTGTCCTGATCCTGACGGTGACCTTTCTCGGCTGCCTGCTGTCGCTCAACTACGCGCTGGGCCAGACACGGATCTACGAGGCGACGGCGGTGGTCCAGATCGAGGA
The DNA here is from genome assembly GCF_900184945.1 of Antarctobacter aquimaris. Lineage (GTDB taxonomy): Bacteria > Pseudomonadota > Alphaproteobacteria > Rhodobacterales > Rhodobacteraceae > Maliponia > Maliponia aquimaris. The sequence goes on from NZ_FXYF01000001.1 coordinate 393,500, forward strand.
CGCCCAGGTGCCCGACCAGATGGCCGGGGCGCTGGCCGCCAACACCGATGCCGCGCGCCGGCTGCGGCTGATCGAACAGCGCCTGATGGCGCGGGACAACCTGCTGCGCGTCATGGACCGCTACGCGCTGTTCACGGCGGACCCGTCGATGACGCAGGGCGAACGCATCGGCCGGATGCGCGATGCGGTGCGGATCACCCCGCTGATCAACGCAGCACAGCAGTTCGCGCCCGGCGGCAACGTGCCTTCGGGGCTGCTGATCTCTGTCCAGCTGGACGACCCGCAGAAGGCGGCGGATGTGGCCAACTGGCTGATGACCTCGGTGATCGACCAGTCGCGCGACCGCAACGCCAGTCGGGCGCGCGACACCTTTGCCTTTTTCGCCGCCGAAGAGGCGCGGGTGCGGGCCGAGATCGAGGCGCTGGAAGGGCGGATCGCGGAATTCAAGCGCGCCAACGCCGATCAGCTGCCCTCGGGGCTGGCCGACCTGCGCAGCCAGCTGTCCAGCCTGCGCGACACCGATCTGGACCTGGATCAACAGCTGCTGGCACTGGAGACCGCGACCGACCGCACCCGCGACGAGGTGCGCCAGCGCCAGGCCGCCGCGCTGACCGAACAGAAGGCGCTGATCGCCACGCGCATCGGCCAGATCGAGACGCTGATTTCCGGCGCACCCGAGGTCGAGCGCGCGCTCAACGGGCTGGAGCGCGAGATGTCCAAGTTGCAGGAGCAGTACGAGGTCATCACCCGCCGCCAGGCCGAGGCCGAGCTGGGCCAGATGCTGGAGGACCGCCAGGCGACCGACCGTTTCGAGGTGCTGGAAACCGCGCTGCCGCCCGAGTACGCAATTTCGCGCAGCCGCAAGAAGCTGGCGCTGATGGGCGCTGTCGTGAGCCTGGTGGCGGGGCTGGGGTTGGCCTTTGCCGTCGAGGTGATGAACCCGGTGATCCGCAGCGCGGCGCAGATGGAGCGTGTCCTGGGGTTGCAGCCGGTGGTGGCGATCCCGGTGATCCGCACGCCGCGTGACCGCTGGACGCGGGGACTGAAGCTGGCGGCCAAGCTGACCGGGGTGCTGGCCCTGCTGGCCGCCGGGCTGCGGCTGACATGGGAGCGGTCGCCGGCGCTGGCCGAGTTTGCCGGGCGGTTCCTGCCGCGCGTGGCGCGGAGCTGACCGGGGGCCGCGCGGTCAGTAGCTGTAGCGTTCCAGCTCGGTGCCTTCGGCCTTGTTCAGCACCAGCCCGAGCAGCGGCGTGCTGTCGCCCAGCCGGCGCTCGACCTCGGCGATTTCCTTTTGCGTGGTCAGCCCGCCGCCGATCACCAGCAGCACGCCGTCGAACAGCGGGCGGAAGGCGATGACATCGTCGTAAAACAGCGCGGGCGGCAGGTCGAACAGCATCACGTCGGGCGCGAGGTGCTGTTCGATCCGTTGCAGCGTCTCCTCTGTCCGCGGGTCCTGCAACAGCTCCGAGGCATAGGCCTCGGTGGTGTCGTTCAGGGCAAAGGCGATGTTGCGGCCGGCGTTGACGGGGTTTTGGCCCATGCGGCGCAGGTGGTCCTCGGGCGCGGTCTGGCCGCGCAGCATGTCGCCGACCGAGCCGGGCCGCTCGATGCCCAGGATCTTGTGCAGGTTGGGGCGGCGCATGTCGAAGTCCATCAGCAGGGTGCGGCAGTTTTCCTGCCGCGACAGGCTGATGGCGAGGTTGGCGGCGGTGAAGGTCTTGCCGCAGTCCTTGCCGGGCGAGGTGATCGCCACGCGTTTCCAGCCGTTGTCGTGCAACCCCTGGAGCAGCCGGGTGCGCAACACGTCGAACACGGTATGGGCCGGGTCGTCGCGGTCTCCGGTGACGATGCGGTTGCGCCGCAGGTGGGCGGCGTCGACGGTGATCTCCTGTAACTGCGCCCAGGTGTCATCGACGGGGGGTGCGTCGGGTGACGGGGAGGGTGACGGCGCCACGGCGTCCTCGCCGGTCAGCCGGTAGGGGGCGGCGGTCGCGGCGGCAGCGGTTTCGGATTTGCGGGCGGCTTCGGCCTTGCGGCGTTCGTCGGCGAGGCGGGCCTCTTGTGCCTTGCGGGCGGCGTCCTCGGCCTTGCGGCGTTCCTCGGCGAGGCGGGCTTCTTGTGCCTTGCGGGCGGCGTCCTCGGCCTTGCGGCGTTCCTCGGCTTGGCGGGCTTCTTGTGCCTTGCGGGCGGCGTCCTCGGCCTTGCGGCGTTCCTCGGCGAGGCGGGCTTCTTCGGCCTTGCGGGCGGCGTCCTCGACCTTGCGACGTTCCTCTGCGAGGCGGGCTTCCTCGGCCTTGCGGGCGGCGTCCTCGGCCTTGCGGCGTTCCTCGGCGAGGCGGGCTTCTTCGGCCTTGCGCGCGGCGTCTTCCGCCTCGGTGCGGGCCTTTTCGGCGGCCTCTGCCTCGGCCTTTTGCCGGGCTTCGGCTTCGCGGCGTGCGCGGGCGGCGGCGACGCGGCGCAGGGCCTCTTCGCGGGCGATGCGTTCGAATTCGGCCTTGCGGCGGGCCTTTTCCTCGGCGCGCGCCTGCGCCTCGGCGGTGCGACGTGCGCCGGCCTCGGGGTCCGGGACAGGCGGTTCGGGTGCCGTTTCGGGGGCAATCTCGGGCAGGTTCTTGGGCACGGATTCGGGCAGGGTTTCGGGCAGGGTTTCGGGCACGGATTCGGGCGCCGGCCGGGGTTTGCCCGCGGCCGATCTGTGTTTGCGCCGGAATTTCGGGCCGTCCATCATGTTCATGCCCCTCGCTCCATGGCTGTGCGCACCGCGATGCCCCCTGTGCGGCGCCCAATGCGCCGCATCGTCCCGGAGGGATCGCCGTGCGGGTCGTTCCGTGCCGGACCGGGCGGCAATCCCCCAGGTCCGCCCCCGTCTTAAACCAGCCAAATCTGGCCAGAATAAGTCCGAAATCGCGGGATTGTTCACCCTTTGCCCGGTATGCGATGCGCACCTCAGTAGGTGAGCGGGCGCAGGCGGGTTTTCAAGTCGCCGGGCAATGGGCGGCCAGGAAGGGGGCCATGGCGGCGGCGACGGCGGCGGGGTCTTCCTCGTGCGCGAGGTGGCCGAGGCCGGTCAGCGGCAACACCCGGGCGTCGGGCATCCGGTCCGCCGCTGCGACGGCCACAGACGGGGCCACCGCGCGATCCCGGTCGCCGGTGATCAGCAGCGTCTGCGCTGTGATCCGGGGCAGGTCGCGCAACAGGTCGTCCAGCGACCAGCGCGCCATCATCTGCAACGCGCCGTTGACGTGCCGCCGGTCGGCCATCAGCCGGGCGTAGAGCGCATAGCCCTGCTCATCGAGGCATGAGCCGGTGCCCTCGACCAGCTTGCGCGCCTGCCCTGTGCCAGAGCGGCCCAGCGTGAACAGGAGCGGCGTCAACGGGTTGGCGGCCAGCATCCGCGCCAGCAGCGGGAACAGCCAGCCGGCCACACCGTCAAACGGCGTCAGCGCGGCGTTGATCCCCACCACGGCGGGCATGGGGTCCAGCCGCCCGGCCAGCCGCAGCGCCAGCGCGCCGCCGGCGGAATGGCCGATCAGGGCGGCGGGGCGCCAGCCCTGCGCGGCGATCAGCAGCGAGAGGTCCTGTGTCATGGCGTCGAGACCGGAGCGCGCGCCGCCGGGAGAGCGGGTGTAGCCGTGGCCGGGCAGGTCGACGGCGATGACGCGGTAGCGGTCCGCCAGAAGGGGGATCAGCCCGCGCCAGCTGTGCAGCGCCCCGCCCGCGCCGTGCAGCAGCACCAGGTCCGGGCCGTCACCCAGGACCTGGACGTGCCAGCGGTGCGGCGACAGCGGGATCTGACGCGAATGGCGGGCATGGGGCCAGGTCGCGGGGTCGGGCGGCCAGTCCATCGGCTCAGCCCAGCGCGCCCCGGAGCGCGTTGCCGATGCCCCTGGCGTCCGCGCGGGGCAGGGGCAGGTACTGCGCGCCCATGGTGGCAGCGAGGGTCTGCAAGGGCGCGTGCGGGCGGCGGCCCACGTCCAGCACGATGCCGGCAAAGCCCGCGCCGCGCAGCCAGCGCGCCTGCCGTTCCGCATCCGCCTGGGCGGTGGCGCGGTCGGCGCGGCCGTCCAGCGCGATGTTGGCCTTGCCATCGGTCAGCAGGGCGATGACCGGGGTCAGCCCGTGCGACAGGGCCGATTGCGCTACCTGCCCGGCGCTGAGCAGCGCGGCGGCAAGGGGCGTGCCGCCGCCGCCGGGCAGCGCGGCGAGCCGGCGTTTCGTCTGCACCAGCGAGCGGGTGGGCGGCAGCAGCAGGTCCGCCCTGTCGCCGCGAAAGGCGATCAGGGCAACGTGGTCGCGGCTGGAGTAGGCCTGCGCCAGCAGCAGTTCGACCGCGCCCTTGGCCTCGGCCAGGCGGGCCAGCGCGGCGGAACCGGAGGCATCGACGGCAAAGACCAGCAGCCGGTCCGAGCGGTCCTCATAGCGTTTGACGTGGATGTCGGAGGGCCAGATGGCGATGCGCCCGGCCTGCGCCTTGCGCAGCTTTTGCCAGGGGGCGGCGGCGCGCAGGGTGGCGACAAGGTCGATCCGCGCGCGCCCGTCCAGCCGGCCGCGCCGGGCGGGCAGGGGGCGGCCGCGCCGGTTGCCCTTGCGCCGCTGTCCGGCCCCCGATCCGGCGCCCGGGCGCCCGGCCTCCGGGGGGCGCAGGCCGGCCAGCAGGCCCGCCGGCAAGAGGGCGCGGACCGCCTCGATCAGCAGGTCCTCGGGCAGGTCGAGGCTGTCGGTGCCGGGGTCGCTGTCCTGCGGGTCGGGGGGCGGGGTGTCCGGGGTCTCTGACGGCGGCTCCTCGGGCTGCGGCATCATCGTGGCACGGTGCGGGTAGACCAGTTCGGCGGCAAGGCGGATGTCGGCAGTGGTCAGCGCGCCGGGGTCGGTGGCCAGGGCGCGCGCGGTGCGCAGCGCGAGGCGCGGGGCGCGCAGCGAGTCGATGCCGAAACGCGCGGCGAGCAGGGTCAGGGCCAGTGCGGGGTCGTCGACACGCTCGGCCTCGGTATCCATGTCGTCGGGCAAGGCGCGGGTGTCGGACAGGCAGAGGCCGGTCAGGTCGGCGTGAAAGGCGAGCCGTTCAGAAAGGCAGGCGGGCACATGTTCGTCACCTTCGGCGCCTTCGTCCAGCAGGACCAGCGGGTGCATCCGGCCCCGGTCCAGCGCCTGCGCCAGCAGGGCAGCGAGGTCGGGCGGGCAGCGTTCGGCCATGGCGAGGACATAGACCCCGGGTCGGTCCACCAGCGCCGGGGTGTCGACGCGGTGGCCGCTCTGCAAGGTGGCGGCCAGGTCCAGCCCGCCCAGCAGGGTTTCGGCGCTCATCGCCGGGTGCAGGCGGATCAGCGGCAGGCCAAGGGCGGTCAGCGCGTCAAGAAAGAGGTCGCGCACCGGGCCGGAGCGGGCGCGCAGCACCAGCCCGCCCAGCCCTGCGGCATCGCGGCCCAAGAGGCGCAGGGCCAGCGTGGCGCGCTGCCAGACCTGCGCGCCCTCGGTCATCCCAGGACCTCGGCCACCGCGCGGTCCACGCGCACGGCGGTCCCGGCCTCGTCCAGCGGGTCACGCCGCAGCCGGTGCGCCAGCGCCAGCGGCGCGACGCGGCGCAGGTGGTTGCGGCCCAGCGCCTGCGCCCCCTCGTAGGCGGCCAGGGCACGGCCCGCGCGCAGCAGCGTCAACTCGCCCCGCAGGCCATCGGCGCCCAGTGCCACGCAGAGCCGCGCGCAGTCGCGCAGGATGTCGTCCGGCGTGTCGATCGTGGCCAGTGCGGCGCGGGCGGTCAGGATGCGGCTGCGCACCTTTGCGTCGGCGGGCGCCCAGTCCGCGAGGAAGCGCTGCGGATCGGTCTCGAAGGCGTCGCGGCGGCGCACCACCTCGATCCGCTCCTCGATATCGGTGGGCGAGCGGACCTCGACCGAGAGGCCGAAGCGGTCCAGCAGTTGCGGCCGCAACTCGCCCTCTTCGGGGTTGCCCGAGCCGACGAGGACAAAGCGCGCGGCATGGCGGATCGACAGCCCGTCACGTTCGACCACGTTTTCGCCCGATTGCGCCACGTCGAGCAGCAGGTCGACGATGTGATCCTCGAGCAGGTTGACCTCGTCGATATAGAGGTAACCCCGGTTGGCCTGCGCCAGAAGTCCGGGCTGGAATGCCTTTTCGCCCTGCACCAGCGCGCGTTCGATATCCAGCGCGCCGGTCACGCGGTCCTCGGTCACGCCCAGCGGCAGGTCGACCACGGGGGTCGGGCGGGTGACGATCACCTCTGTGTCGAGTTCGGCCCAGTCGGGGCTTTCGGCCAGCGAGGGGGCGTTGACCGGGCAGCCGCGCACCGCGCGGATCGGCGGCAGGAGGGCGGCCAGCGCGCGCACGGCGGTGGATTTGCCGGTGCCTCGGTCGCCAAAGACCAGCACGCCGCCCAGCCGCGGCTCGACCGCGGTCAGGATCATCGCCGTCTTCATGCCCTGCTGGCCGACGATGGCGGAGAAGGGAAAGGCCTTGCTGGCGGGGGCGGTGTTGGCGGCTTTGTGGTCTGCCCTTGCGGGCTTGGGACAGGCCTTGTTCATGCGGACGCCCTTTCTGTCTGTCGGTCCTGCGCGGCCAGCGGGCTGGTGCCGCCCCATGTGCCGCGTTCGCCCAGGATGCGGAACCGCGCGTAGAGCTCTTCCCGGAACCAGTTTTCATCGCGCACGGCGCGGATGGCGCGGGCGTGCGGGCCGTCGGCGCGGGCGAAGGCGGCCATGCTGGCGGTGTCGGGCCAGATCGAAAAGGTGACCTGGTGCAGCAGCGGCACTTCGCCCAGTCCGATCTTGAACAGCACGTTGGGATCGTCGCCGATCACGTCCTGGATGTCGGGCACCCGGCCCCAGAAGCGCGGCAGGATGCGCGGCCGCAGGGTGGCGCGGGTCAGCGCGGCCAGCGCGCCGCGCGGCATCTCGCCCTCTGGGGCAAAGGGGGCGACGCCGGACCAGGCCCCGCGCGCCGTGACCGGGGCGAGGAACAGCGTCCAGCTTTCGACCGCGCGGGCGCGGTACAGGGCAAAGAGGCGTTCCTGCGCCAGCCGCGCCTCGGCGGTGGCGCGGTCGGGCCAGGTGCAGAGGATCGCGTAGACGTCCGGGTTCAGCCGGGGGGTAAAGCCGTGCCCGGTGCCGGAGCCGCACAGCTTCCAGAAGCCGAGGTCGCGCACGCGCGGCAGTATCAGCCGCGCCCCGCCCATCATGGCAAAGGCCCAGAGGCGGGCAACAGGCCCGCGAAACCGGAACAGACTGAGCGTCACGCATTGCACCAGGGCGACTCCCCGCAGGATGTGTCAACCTAGTCTGACATTCTGGGTGCAATGTGAAAAGGGGCTATCATACAGATTGTCAACTTTACCTGACATGTGTAGCCTCAAGCCATGATGACACGCGTCGATCCCACCCTCCCGACTCTCGCCGCGCGGATGACCGCGCCTCATGCCGTGGTGATCGGTGCAGGACTCGGCGGGCTGGCCGCGGCGATGCGCCTTGGCGCCAAGGGCTATCGCGTCACGCTGGTGGACCGGCTGGACGTGCCCGGCGGGCGCGGCTCGGCCCTGTGGAGGGACGGCCACCGATTCGACCTCGGTCCCACCATCGTCACCGTGCCGCAGGTGTTCCGCGAACTCTGGCGCGCCTGCGGGCGGGAGTTCGACGCGGAAGTTGACCTGCGCCCGATGGACCCCTTCTACGAGATCCGCTGGCCGGATGGGTCGCGCTTTGAGGCGTCGGGCGATACCGCGCGGATGCGGGCCGAGATCGCCCGCCTGTCGCCGCGCGACGTGGCGGGCTATGACGACTTCCTGCGCGACGCCGAGGCGCGCTACGAATTCGGCTTCGAGGACCTGGGGCGGCGGTCGATGCACCAGCTCTGGGAGCTGATCAAGGTGCTGCCGCGCTTTGGCCTGCTGCGGGCGGACCGGTCCGTCTATGGCCATGCGGCGCGGCGGTTCCGCGACGAACGGCTGCGCATGGCGTTTTCCTTTCACCCGCTGTTCATCGGCGGCGATCCGTTCCGCGTGACCTCGATGTACATCCTGGTCAGCCACCTGGAAAAGGCGTTCGGCGTGCATTACGCCATCGGCGGAGTCGCGGCGATCGCCGAGGCCATGGCCAAGGTGATCCAGTCGCAGGGCGGCGTGCTGCGGATGGAGACCGAGGTCGACGAGATCCTGGTCAGGGACAACCGCTGCCACGGCGTGCGGCTGACCGGCGGCGAGGTGGTCCAGGCCGACCTGGTGGTGTCGAACGCGGACGCGGGCCACACCTACACGCGCCTGCTGCGCAACACGCCCCGGCGGCGCTGGACGCCCGCGCGGCTGGACCGCACGCGCTGGTCGATGGGGCTGTTCGTCTGGTACTTCGGCACGCGGGGCACGCGCGAGATGTGGCGCGACGTGGGCCACCACACCATCCTGAACGGCCCGCGCTACAAGGGGCTGGTCGACGACATTTTCATCAAGGGCAAGCTGTCCGAGGACATGAGCCTCTATGTCCACCGCCCCTCGGTCACCGATCCGGGGGTTGCGCCGCGCGGCGGGGACACCTTCTATGCGCTGTCGCCGGTGCCGCACCTGGGCCATGACAACGGCGTCGACTGGGCGCAGGAGGGCGAACGCTACCGGCAAAAGGTGCAAAAGGTGCTGGAGGAGCGGCTGCTGCCCGGCCTTGGCGGACATCTGACCGCGTCCGAGGTGTTCACGCCGGAGACCTTCCGCGACCGGTATCTGTCGCCGCTGGGCAGCGGATTCTCGATCGAGCCGCGCATCCTGCAAAGCGCCTGGTTCCGGCCGCACAACGTCAGCGAAGAGGCCAGGGGGCTGTACCTGGTCGGTGCGGGCACACATCCCGGCGCGGGGCTGCCCGGCGTGATCTCCAGCGCCGAGGTGCTGGCGCAGCTGGTGCCCGACGCGGCGGTGGTGCGATGATCGCCGCGTCCGACATGGCGCATTGCCGCGAGGCGATCCGGCATGGCTCGCTCAGCTTTCACGCGGCGTCCAGGCTGCTGCCGGCGCGGGTGCGCGATCCGGCGCTGGTGCTGTATGCGTTTTGCCGGGTGGCGGATGACGCGGTGGACCTGACGCAGGAAAAGGCGGCGGCGGTACTGCGGCTGCGCGATCGGCTGGACCTGGTCTATGCCGGGCGGCCGCGCAACACGCCCTGCGACCGCGCCTTTGCCGCCGTGGTCGAGACCTTCGAGATGCCCCGCGCCCTGCCCGAGGCGCTGCTGGAAGGGCTCGCCTGGGATGCCGAGGGGCGGCGCTATCGCACGATGCAGGAGCTGCACGGCTACGCGGCCCGGGTGGCCAGCGCGGTGGGCGCAATGATGTGCGTGCTGATGCGGGTGCGCGATCCGCAGGCGCTGGCGCGGGCCTGCGACCTGGGCGTGGCGATGCAGCTGACCAACATCGCCCGCGACCTGGGCGAGGACGCGCGCGAAGGGCGGCTTTACCTGCCGCTGGACTGGCTGGATTCGCTCGGGATGGAGCCGGAGGCATTTCTCAGCGATCCAAAGCCGGACGCCAGTGTCACGCGCATGGTGCGCGCGCTGATCCGCGAGGCCGAGGTCTTGTATGCAAGGTCCGAGGCGGGGGTGCAGGCGCTGCCCGCCGCCGCCCGGCCCGGCATCTTTGCCGCGCGTTACATCTATGCCGCCATCGGCACGCAGTTGCGGCGGCAGGGCTACGATTCGGTCACCCGGCGGGCGCGGACCAGCCGGGGGCAAAAACTGACGCGCCTGGGCCTGGCATTGGCGCGGACCTCGGCGACGCTGGTGCTGCCGCGCTCGCCGCTCTATTACGCGGCGCCGCTGCCGGAAACCGCCTTTCTGGTGGAGGCCGCCGCCCGGCCCCGGCTCCAGGCCGACTGGTCCGACCGGCTGCTGTCGACCTTTGCGCAACTCGCCGAACGGGACAGGATGCGGCGTGCCGCCTTGATCGACCCGGCGCGGCGGTCTACGTGACCGTCATGTTCTGGCTGTATTTCGCGATCTTTCTGGCCGCCTGCGCGGCCGCGGGCATGACCGGCGGGCTGTTCCCGCCCGGCGCGTGGTATCGCACGCTGTCCAAGCCATCCTGGACGCCGCCCAACTGGCTGTTCCCGGTGGCCTGGAGCACCCTGTACCTGTGCATGGCCGGGGCGGGCGCGCGCGTTGCCATGACGCCCGAGGCCGGTCTGCCGCTGGCGCTCTGGGCCTTGCAGATCGCGCTGAACGGGCTGTGGACGCCGGTGTTCTTTGGCCTGCGGCGGATCAGGACGGGCTTTGTCGTGCTCTGCGGGCTCTGGCTGTCAGTCGCGGCGACCTGCGTGGCGCTGTGGGCGGTCGACTGGATCGCCGGCCTGCTGTTTGTGCCCTACCTGGCCTGGGTCTCGGTTGCGGGCGCGCTGAACCTGTCGGTCTGGCGGCTGAACCCCGAGATCGCGAAGAACCCTCCGCCGGTCGAGAAGTGAGGGGCGGCGGGGTGACCCCCGCCCTACGCCTGTGAATGCGCAGCGCTTTACCCCGGCCGCATGAGTCTGGCCGGGTGCGGATTGAGTATTTAGACCAAGAAGAAGCAACACGCGCGCGCAGGGTTTCTTCTTGGTCAAAATACTCGAAAAAAAAGGCCCGCCACGGGGTGCGGCGGGCCGGATTTGAGCGCTGGTGTCAGACCCGTTCGATCGCCAGCGCAATGCCCTGGCCGCCGCCGATGCACATGGTGATCAGCGCCTTGGAGCCGCCGATCCGCTCGAGCTCGTAGAGCGCCTTGACCACGAGGATCGCGCCGGTGGCGCCGACCGGGTGGCCCAGGGCGATGGCGCCGCCGTTCGGGTTGACCTTGGCCGGGTCGAGGCCGAGCCCCTTGTTCACCGCCAGGGCCTGGGCGGCAAAGGCCTCGTTCGATTCGATCACGTCGAAGTCGGAGGCGGACAGGCCGGTGCGCTTCAGCAGCGCCTCGACCGCGGGGACCGGGCCGATGCCCATGACCTCGGGGCGGACGCCGGCGAGGGCGTAGCCCAGCACCCGGGCGCGGGGTTTCAGCCCGGCCTTTTCGGCGGCACCGGCGCGCGCCAGCACCACGGCGGCCGCGCCGTCGTTGATGCCCGAGGCGTTGCCCGCGGTGACCGTTCCGTCCTTCTTGAACACGGCGCGCAGGCCGCCGAGGGCCTCCATCGTCGTCGCCTTGGGGTGTTCGTCGGTGGCGAAGTCGACCATGTCGCGTTTCACGCGGACCTGGACCGGCACGATCTGTTCGGCAAAGCGGCCTTCGGCGATGGCCTTGGCGGCGCGTTGCTGGCTTTCCAGCGCGAAGGCATCCTGTGCCTCGCGGCTGATGTCATGTTCGGCGGCGACGTTCTCGGCCGTCACGCCCATGTGGCCGGTGCCGAAGGGGCAGCTGAGCGCGCCGACCATCATGTCGAGCGTCTTGATGTCGCCCATCTTGGCGCCCCAGCGCTGATCGGTGATCGCGAAAGGCGAGCGGGACATGCCCTCGGCCCCGCCGGCCAGCGCGAAATCGGCGTCGCCCAGCATCAGCGACTGCACGGCGGAGATGACTGCCTGCGCGCCGGAGCCGCAGAGCCGGTTGACGTTCATCGCCGGCGTGGTGTCCGGGATGCCGGCCTGCATCGCCGCGACGCGGCTGAGGTACATGTCGCGCGGTTCGGTGTTGATGACGTGGCCAAAGACCACCTGGCCGATCTGTGCGCCTTCGACGCCGGCACGTTCCAGCGCGGCCTTGGCGGCGACGGTGCCGAGGTCGATCGGCGGGGTGCCTGCCAGGCTGCCGCCGAAAGTGCCGATGGCGGTGCGTGCGCCGCTCAGGATGACGATATCTTCGCTCATGGTCCCCTCCTATGGTTGCGGCGGACTATGCACGTGCAGCATCACTTTGTCAGCCGCGAAGCTGGGTTTGCAAATTGAGACCAAACGACACCCCGTTTGTGGTAAAGCCGAGTCTCATCAGGGAGGAACCAAGATGTCCGCAAGTCTGCAAGTGCTGTATCCCAACGCCGAGGGCACCCATTTCGACTATGACTATTACGTGAACACCCACCTTGCCATGGTCGGCGAGACCTGGGGCGAGCTGCTGGAGCATACCGTGGTGACCAGGGGGGTGGCCGGGGGGCCGGACACGCCGCCCGGGTTCCATGCCGTCGCGACGCTGGTGTTCCCCGATGCCGACGCGCGCCAGGAGGCGATGGGCAAGGCCGGGCCGCTGCTGGAGGACATCCCCAACTTTACCAACTGCAAGCCGCAGATGCTGATCGGCGATGTGATCGGCTGAGGCTGTGACCGCGCCGGGCGCCGGCCGTGTCAGTCGGCGCCCGGCAGGACCTCTGCCTGTGGCGTGGTTTCGTTCTTGAGCAGGCGCACCTCGCGCTGCGGGAAGGGGATCGAGATGCCGTTTTCCTTGAACGCGTCCCACAGCGCCAGGAACACGTCGCCGCGGATGTTGGTCAGGCCGCCGGTGGGGTCCTTGATCCAGAAGCGCAGCACGTAGTCCACCGATGAATCGCCAAAGCCGGTGATGTGGCAGACCGGCGGCTTGAAGCCGAGCACGCGGTCGACGCCCCGTGCGGCGGCGATGGCGATCCGGCGCACGGTGTGCGGATCGTCGTGGTAGGAGGTGCCAAAGTGGATGTCGAGCCGCACGAATTCGTTGGAATGCGACCAGTTCACCACCTGCCCGGTGATCAGGTCCTCGTTCGGGATCAGGAATTCCTTGCCGTCGCGGGTGACCACGCTGACATAGCGCGCGCCCAGCGCCTCGATCCAGCCGAAGGTGTCGCCCAGGCTGATGACGTCGCCCGGCTTGATCGACTTGTCGAGCAGGATGATGATGCCGGACACCAGGTTCGACACCACCTTTTGCAGGCCGAAGCCGAGGCCGACGCCGATGGCGCCGGACAGCACGGCGAGGCCGGTCAGGTCCACGCCGACCGATTTCAGCGCAAGGAAGAAGGCGGTGCCGAACAGCACCACCTGCAGCACCTTGACCGCCAGCACCTTCATCGAGGGGCTGATGTCCTTGTTGCGCCGGATCGAGGCCGCCGAGGCCCCCGCGGTGAGCCGCGCCAGCGCCAGCATCACCGTCATGATCACCACCGCCTTGATGATCAGCCAGAGCGACAGGCGGGTGTCGCCCATGGTCAGCGCCATCGAGTCGAGCGTGCTTTCGGTCTCGTCGGTCCAGCCGAGGATCGACAGCGTCGCCCAGGTCCAGGCGCCGTAGCGCACCACGACGCCCAGCGCCGGGTTGGCGATCAGCCGCGTGGCGAAGGCGATGAACAGCCAGGCGGCCGAGAGGTTGGCCACCACCCGCAGCAGCAGGCTGCGGTAGGTAAAGGTCATCTCGTTCATCACCAGGTAGACGACCCAGATCATCGCGACAAACAGGATCATCCGCATCCGGCGCAGCACGATCACCCCGAAGCGGAGCCGCCATTTCGGCCAGTTTTCGCGCGTGCGCAGCCATTCGGAATAGCGCGGCCGGATCACGCTGCGCAGGCCCCAGGCCAGCAGGAACAGGCCGATGATGATGCCGATCTGGTAGGTGGTCCAGGGCCGCAGCGCCGCGCGCCACAGAAGCTGGCCTTCGGCGAGCAGGAATTGCCAGATGCCGATCAGCGCCTCGGGGTCCAGCGGCAGCGTCTCCTGTGGGTCCATCGCGCCTTTCCCGGGCTTGCGTCCATCGTGACGGCCCAGTCTATTGCAATGCCGTCGCCGCGCAAGCCTCCGGGATCGTTGCGTTGCGGGGGCCGCTTGACAGCGCGGGGCGGCGGCCGCAGCGTTGCGCCATGATCCTGCCCTCTGCCATCGACGCCATCGGAAACACGCCCCTGATCGACCTGTCCCGCATCACCGCGGCGCTGGGGCTGGAGGGGCGCATCCTGGCCAAGCTGGATTACCTGCTGCCGGGGTTCTCCAAGAAGGACCGCGCCGCGCGCGCCATCGTCGAGGCGGCGCGCGCCGATGGCAGCCTGGCGCCGGGTCAGCCGGTGGTCGAACTGACCTCGGGCAACATGGGCACCGGGCTGGCGATTGTCTGCGGCATTCTGGGCCATCCCTTCATCGCGGTGATGAGCCGGGGCAACTCGGTCGAGCGGGCGCGGATGATGGTGGCGCTGGGCGCGGAGGTGGTGCTGGTGGACCAGGCGCCGGGCGGCGTGCCGGGGCAGGTGTCGGGCGCGGACCTGGCGCTGGTCGAGGCCGAGGCGCAGCGGCTGACCGCCGCACGCGGGGCCTTTCGTGCCGACCAATTCGCCCATCCGGGCAACCCGGCGGCGCATGAGACCGGGACCGGGCCGGAGATCTGGGACCAGTCGGGCGGCAGCGTCGAGGTGTTTGCCGATTTCGTCGGCTCGGGCGGGACGCTGGCCGGGGCGGCGCGGTTCCTTTCGCCCCGCGGCGTGGCCTGCTACGCGGTCGAGCCGGAAGGGGCCGAGGCGCTGGCGGGCGGCGACATGGCCCGCCCGGACCATCCGATCCAGGGCGGCGGCTATGCCATGGCGGCGCTGACCCACCTGCGGGATGTGCCCTTGGCGGGCTACCTTGCGGTCAGCGGCACGGCGGCGCGCGATCACGCGCGGCTGCTGGCGCGGCACGAAGGGCTGTTCGCGGGCTATTCGGCGGGGGCGAACCTGGCGGCGGCGGTGCAGCTGTCGCAGGGGGCGGAGCGGGGCCGGACGGTGGCCATCGTGCTGTGCGATAGCGGGCTGAAGTACCTGTCGACCGACCTCTGGCCGCCGGTCACTGCACCAGTGCGCTGAACGGCTGGAGCGTGCCCGAGGCGTCGACGCGGGCCTGCACGCTGATCGCCGCGGCGATGAGCACCACGATCAGGGCGATGTTGACCACGTTCAGCAGACTGCGCATGACACTTCCTGTTCCGTTTCCCTTGATACGCGGCGGCGGCTGCCCCCGGATCACTTTGCCCCTGCCCGGGGTTCGTCGGGACACCGGGCAGAGGCGTGCAGATGACCCCGCGAGGCCGCCGGGACAAGTGGGCGCGTCAGTTTGTCCGGCCGCGCGGCGGTCTTGCGGGAATCTGCCCGAGGCTGTATCAGCGCGGGTCATGAAACCGCACGTCGACCGGACCGACCGCGCCCGCCTGCGCGAACGTTTCCACGGCGCCACGCACACGGTGCTGGCCCGGCTATAGGCGCGCGCCCTGTTGCCGCGCCTGCCATTCCTTCGCCAAACAAACGGGAGAGGACCGATGTCCCCCAAGACCCTCTATGACAAGATCTGGGATGCCCATGTCGTCCACGAAGACGCCGACGGCACCTGCCTGCTGTATATCGACCGTCACCTGGTGCACGAGGTGACCAGCCCGCAGGCCTTTGAAGGGCTGCGCATGGCCGGCCGCGCCGTGCGCGCGCCGGACAAGACCATCGCCGTGCCGGACCACAACGTGCCCACCACGCCGGGCCGCGAGAACCCCGACCAGATGCCCGAGGAAAGCCGCATCCAGGTGGCCGCGCTGGACAAGAACGCCAAGGATTTCGGCATCCACTATTACCCGGTGTCGGACATCCGCCAGGGCATCGTGCATATCGTCGGGCCCGAGCAGGGCTGGACCCTGCCGGGCATGACGGTGGTCTGCGGTGACAGCCACACCGCGACGCACGGCGCATTCGGCGCGCTGGCGCATGGCATCGGCACCTCGGAGGTCGAGCATGTGCTGGCCACCCAGACGCTGATCCAGAAGAAGTCCAGGAACATGAAGGTCGAGATCACCGGCAAGCTGCGCCCCGGTGTGACCGCCAAGGACATCACCCTGTCCGTCATCGGCGCGACCGGCACGGCGGGCGGCACCGGCTATGTCATCGAGTATTGCGGCGAGGCGATCCGCGAGTTGTCGATGGAAGGCCGCATGACCGTCTGCAACATGGCGATCGAAGGCGGCGCGCGCGCCGGGCTGATCGCGCCGGACGAAAAGACCTATGAATACGTCAAGGGCCGCCCGCACGCGCCCAAGGGCGCCCAGTGGGAAGCCGCGCTGACCTGGTGGAAGACGCTGTTTTCCGACGCCGACGCGCATTGGGACAAGGTCGTCACGCTCAAGGGCGAGGACATCGCCCCTGTCGTGACCTGGGGCACCTCGCCCGAGGACGTGCTGCCGATCACCGGCACCGTGCCCGCGCCCGAGGACTTCAAGGGCGGCAAGGTCGAGGCGGCCCGGCGCTCGCTGGACTACATGGGCCTGACCCCGGGGCAGAAGCTGTCGGACATCGCCATCGACACCGTCTTTATCGGGTCGTGCACCAACGGCCGGATCGAGGACCTGCGCGCCGCGGCCGAGATCCTGAAGGGCCGCAAGGTCAAGGAAGGCATCCGCGCCATGGTGGTGCCGGGCTCCGGCCTGGTCCGCGCGCAGGCCGAGGAAGAGGGGCTGGCCGACATCTTCAAGGCGGCCGGGTTCGAATGGCGGCTTGCGGGTTGCTCGATGTGCCTGGCCATGAACCCCGACCAACTGTCGCCGGGCGAACGCTGCGCCGCCACGTCGAACCGCAACTTCGAGGGCCGACAGGGCCGCGGCGGGCGGACCCACCTGATGTCGCCCGCGATGGCGGCGGCGGCGGCGGTGACCGGGCGTCTGACGGATGTGCGCGAGATGATGAACGAGATGGCCTGAGGGCTGACGCGGGCGCGCGGCGGCGGTTTTCGCCGCGCGCCCATCCACGCGCCCGGCAGCGCGTGGCGGATCAGGCGACGCGTCGGATCAGTTGCTCAGCGTGCCGTCGGTGCTGCCGATGGCGGGCACGGCGATGCTGGTGGCGTTGGGCATTCCGTCGGCCTTCAGGCAGGTCGCCGAGATCATGGTGCCGCCGTCCGCCCCGTATCCCAAGGTGATGTTCGAGCAAGTGTTCTGGAAGGTGCTGGCAGCCATGTGGCCGCCGGCAAATGCAGAGGTGGCAGTCAGGGCAGGAATGGCGGATGCAAATAGGACCTGCATTTTGAATTCCCAAAAAAGCCGGTTGGCCGCCGCATTGGCGGCTCTGGCGACCGTAGGGCTTGGGAGCGATTCCCGAAAAGGTAGAGCCAATTAACGTGAAAACTCGTATTTGGTGAATTGCCTGGTGCGTTTCGCCGCCCGGTTTCGCCGAGAAATGACAGGCTCTCGCGTCCTGCTGCGGCGGTCCGGCCCCGTCAACTGCGGGGCAGGCGCTGGGGACGCCCGCTGCGCGAGGGGGCCAGGCTGCCCGACCGGCGGGAACGAAGCCGTCACAAGGGGCCGAATCGATTCGCAGCCAAACCGGTTCGTTTCACACCGGCCGGGCCGGGAAATATTGAATTAAACGGATGAATTGTTTGATATGCCGCGGGTCACAACCTTGGCGGGCGCCATTGTTTCAATCTGCGTGCCAAACCGTTTTCTCCACGCGTTTTCGGCCATATTTTCGCCGCTGTTGTTGACTGACTGCGCCCGCCCTGTAGATTTCCTTGATGTATCGTGGTCAGCGTTTTCGGTGGGGTCGTATGAAAAAGTATTTTGCCTTGGCAGCATTTTGTGGGTTTTCCCTGTTCGGCGGGGCGTCGCACGCCGCGACGCTGACCTACGATGGCACCGCCCACGGGTTTCGCACCGTTCACTTTGACGCCTCGCCCGTGACGCCCCGGTTCAACCCGGCGCTGGCCGGCGGCTTTCTGATGTCGGACTCGGCGCGCCAGTTCGTCGCCTATTGCCTGGACATCACCAAGCAGCTGCTGTCGAGTGCGGACTACGTCGAGACGGACACGCCGTGGTCCTTTAATCCCCTCGGGACATCGGTGGCCCGCGTGCAGTCGATCTTTGACGCGAACTATGCCGCCGTCGACACCGCGGCGGAAAGCGCCGCCTTGCAGATCGCCCTCTGGAACGTGATCTATGACACCGACTGGGACCTGACGGCGGGTGCCTTTCAGGCGCATTCGGACGACGCCAGCGTCAACGCCTTTGCGGCCACCTTCCTGGCGAACGCCCAAGGCTATACCGGCCCCAAGGCCTATGACCTGACCTTTTACGAGGCGACCGGCAATCCGCGCAGCCAGTCGCTGGTGACGATGTCCCCGGTCCCCGTTCCGGCGGCCGGACTGCTGTTGCTGTCGGCGCTGGGCGCCGGTGCGGCAATGGCACGGCGGCGCAAGCGGTCCTGACCGACTTTTCCAGCCAACCCCGTGCGCAATGGGCTCCGGCACCGCCCTGCGGACCCACGCGGGCCGGGTCGCCGGGGACCGGGCCCCGACCGACAGACACAGGGGTGCCGCCGACGTGCCGGTGGCGCCCGGATCGCACCCGGCGACGGAATGTTCACAGGTTGTTTCAAAAAAGCCCGTGCCGATAGGCGCCGATAGCAAATCACAATCGGGTGTGGTATTAACTATTAAGTGTATCGGCGAGTCGCCCGACTATTCAGGGCGTGCCTCCAGAGGAGGTCCGAAAGCGTCTAAATGGTACACTTGTGTAATTGGTGACCTGTTTTCAGTGAGTATTGAAACCATTTTCAGTGGGTGCTGACCATGCCTTGCAACAAGCTAAGTTTGAGCGCTCTTGCGCTCTCGGGGGTGCTTGCCACCGCGACACCCTCGAACGCTGTCACCGTCGATCTTGAACTGCTTCTCATGAACGACGTCTCGGGCAGCATCACGGCGGCCGACTTCAACTTCCAGCTCCAGGGCATCGCCGCGGCCTTCCGCGATGCCGCGGTCCTGCAGAAGATCCAGAACGGCGCCATCGGCCAGATCGCGGTTTCGGTCGCCTTCTTTGCCGACAGTATCGTCCAGTCGATCCCCTGGACCCTGATCAGCGACAGCGCCACGGCCGAAGCCTTTGCCGTTGCGGTGGAAAACGCAATCCGGCCAGCGGTGGGGAGCAGCGACAACACCTCGGTCGCCCTGCTGGCCGCTGAGGGGTTCTTTATCGGCAACGGGTACGAAGGCACGCGCAACGTCATCGACATCGTGACCGAAGGCGCGCAGGACGTGTCAGGGTGCAGTTTCAACCAGCCGGTCTGCGCGCCCTTGCAGCAGGCCCGCGACACCGTGCTGGCGGGTGAGATCGACACGATCAACGCGCTGTTGCTGGATGACCGGAACTTCTTTGGCAACGATCCCGCCGACATCATCCAGGCCGTGCCCTACGCACAGACCAACATGATCGGCGGACCGGGGGCCTTTGCCGACTTCGAGGAAGACTTCACCGGTTTCGCCGCCGCGATCAACGCCAAGCTGCTGCGCGAGATCGATCCGCCGCCGATCCCGCTGCCGGGTGCGGCCTTCCTGTTGCTGGGGGCACTGGGTGCGCTGGCCGCGGCGGGAAAACGCCGCAAGGCAGCCTGAGTCGCGCAGGACCAAGTCATGACACGCGGGCCCCGAGAGGGGCCCGTTCTTTTGCGGCACGACATTGCACATGGCGCCAAAATCGCTAAGACCTGTTAGCCGAAGGTCAGGCTTCGGCCTGCAGCGATTGCCGGAGAGGACTACGCCATGGACAAGTTTACCACCCTGACCGGGATCGCGGCGCCCATGCCGCTGGTCAACATCGACACCGACATGATCATCCCCAAGCAGTTCCTGAAGACGATCAAGCGATCGGGCCTGGGGGTGAACCTGTTCGACGAGATGCGCTATGACCGCGAGGGCAACGAGATCCCCGATTTCGTGCTGAACAAGCCGCAGTACCGCGACGCCGAGATCATCGTCGCCGGCGACAACTTTGGCTGCGGATCGTCGCGGGAACACGCGCCCTGGGCGCTGAAGGATTTCGGCATCAAGTCGGTCATCTCGACCAGCTTTGCCGACATCTTCTACAACAACTGCTTCAAGAACGGCATCCTGCCGATCGTGCTGCCGCAAGAGGCGGTCGAGGTGCTGATGAAGGACGCCGAAAAGGGGTCGAACGCGCGGATGATCGTCGACCTGGAGGCGCAGACCGTCACCAGTTCGGACGGCGAAAGCTTTGCCTTCGAGGTCGACCCGTTCAAGAAGCATTGCCTGATCAACGGGCTGGACGACATCGGCCTGTCGATGGAAAAGGCGCCCGCCATCGACGCCTACGAGGCAAAGGCCGCGCAGGCCCGTCCCTGGGTCTGATCGCGCTGCGAATGCGAAAGGCCCCTGTCCCGAAAGGGCGGGGGCCTTGTCATTTGCGCAGGCGTCAACGCCATACAGATTGACGAGAGATGAACTTCCCTGCCGGGGGCAGGCAGGCTCTTGTGTCTGAAATTCCATTATCCTCAATATATTGCGCCCTGTTCCTCAGGCGCCCAATTTATGCCCGGGAATTGATGCATTCCCGCACCACTGGCACCGCGAAAGCGCCATGAACCTGCGCCAGCCTCCGAAGGATGGTTGAGCGCTTCGCGGAAAAGGGGCAAAACTTGGGCAAGATTGAGGCACCCCGCCACAATGCGCGGGCTCGGGATGGAACAAGGGCGCGGCATCGTATCGCGGCCGTCCGGATCGAAAGGGCAGAACCGTGATCACGCGAATGGTGGCCGCCTCCGCGCGGGCGTTCCTTGTGGCTGTGCTGGTGGTGACACCGGCGCTGCTGTTGCCCGGCACGCGGATCGAAACCACCCAGGTGATCCTGCTGGCCGCCCTTGTCGGGGCCGTCCTGACCCTTGTCGAATATGTCTCGCCCTCACCCTCGCTGATCGAGTTCCGCGCCGCGCCGCCGTACAACCGCATCCGCTTTGTCTCGATCGCGGCGACGGTGCTGCTGCTGACGCTGATGTGCCGGGGCGAGAGCCTGCCCACCCCCCTGACCGAGGCGCTGACCGGCGTCGCGGCGCTGATCGGCCGCGCGCTGGATTTCCCGTTCTCGCCGGTCCACCTGGTCGTCCTGACGGCGCCCGACATGGCCGATCAGGTCCGCCCGCTGGCCGGGATGGCAAATGCGGTTTCGGTGGGCACGATTCTGATCTTCGCGCTGGCGGTCCGCTTCTTCGACTGGCCGCTCAACGCGGGGGCGTTCAATTTCTGGATCAACCTGCCGCTCTACGACCCCACCGCCGGCGGCGACATCCTGCTGCGGCTGCGGCGCGACAGCCAGGTTAACCTCGCCTTAGGATTCCTTCTGCCATTCTTGATCCCGGCGGCGCTGAGCGCGGCCTCGGTCGATGCGACGCTGGTGTCGCGGGCCGACCCGCAGACGACGATCTGGATGTTGAGCATATGGGCCTTTCTGCCGGCGAGCTTGTTCATGCGGGGGATCGCGCTGATGAGGATCGCCGTGCTGATCGAGGAAAAGCGTCGGCGCGCCTACGCGCAGGCCGACTTGCAGGCCGTCTGATCCTGCTGGCCAGCTACCTGCTGGTCGCCTTCGCCGCCTCTGCAGACCCGCTGCGAATCGCCACCTGGCACGGCGATTTCAGCCGCAAGGGGCCGGGGCTGCTGCTGGCCGATCTCGACAAGGCACCGCCCGACCTGGCGCCGATCCTGTCGGCGGGGCCCGACGTGCTGCTGCTGACGGATTTCGACTATGATGCCGGGCTCGTCGCCGTGGACAAGCTGCGCGCGTTGCTGGCGGGGCAGGGGCTGGAGTATCCGCATGTCCTGGCCGCGCGGCCCAACACCGGGATGCCCACAGGGCTGGACATCGACGGCGACGGCCGGCGCGGCGGCCCGCGCGATGCGCAGGGCTTTGGCTGGTTCTCGGGGCAGGGCGGGCTGGTGGTGCTGTCGCGCTATCCGCTGCACCTTGAGGCCGATCACAGCGCGCTGCTGTGGAAGGACGCGCCGGACAGCGCCATCGCTCCGGACGATCCGGCGCTGGCCGTGCAGCGGCTGTCGTCCGCAGCGCATTGGGCGGTGACGGTGCAGGCGCCGGATGCGCCGCTGACCCTGCTGACGCTGGCCGCCACGCCGCCGGTGTTCGACGGGCCGGAGGACCGCAACGGGCGGCGCAACCGCGACGAGGTGCTGCTGTGGGCGCATGTGCTGGACGGCGCGCTGGGCGCGGTGCCGGAGGGGCCGGTGGTGCTGCTGGGCAACCTCAACCTGGACCCCGACCGGGGCGAGGGGCTGCGCGAGGCAGCGGCGCGGGTGCTGGCGCATCCGCGATTGCAGGACCCCTTGCCGGGGGCGGCGACAGTCCAGTGGGACAGCACCGGGCCGATGCGGACCAGCTACGTCCTGCCGGACCGTGCGCTGACGGTGATCGGCGCCGGTGTCATCCCGCCCGCGCCGGAGACCGGCCGGCATGGGCTGGTCTGGGTCGACCTGCGCCCGGGCTGAGCACCGGGGCCAGGGCGACGGCAAGTGCCTTGGCCGGATCGGTGTCGACAAAGCCGGGCAGCACGGCGTCAAGGCTGGCGCGCGTCAGGCGGTGCGGCTTGGACCAGAGATAGCGCATTTCCAGCAGGGACCGCGCCACGCGCCAGAACGGCCGGGCCAGATGCAGCGGCCACCACGCCATGCGCCTTACCCGAACCTCGCACCCCAGCACCCGACCGCAGAGCGCGGCCAGTTCCGTGCCGGTCAGCGTGTAGCCGGGAAAGTTGATCTCGGCATAGGGCGGCAGGCTGTGGCGCCGTTCCGCCAGCGCGACGGCGGCGCGCGCCATGTCCGGCAGCCAGGCCCAGGCATGCGGCACCGCCGGGTCGCCGGGATAGGTCAGGATGCCCTTTTTCAGCGACGGCGCGATCTGCAGGTCGAACCAGTTGCCGGAGGCTTCGGTGTCGAGGAAATCCCCGGCCCGCAGCAGGATCACCCGCACGCCTGCATCGCGGTAGCTGCGCTCCATCGCGATGCGGATGCGGCCCAGCGGGTTGGCCGCGCGCTGCGGAATGTCGGGGCCAAAGCCCTCGGGCGCATCCGCGCCAAAGACGTAGACGTTGCCCGGGACGATCACCGTCGCCCCCGAGGCGCGCGCTGCCGCGATCACCTGCGCGGTCTGCCCCGGCACCTGCGCCGCCCAATCGGGATAGGGCGGGTTCCAGCCGTTGACGATGATGTCGGCCCCCATGGCCGCATCCGCCAGGTTGCCGCCGGCGCGGTCATGCAGCCGGACCTGCCAGCCCGCGTCGCGGAACGCCGCGGCCGCGTTGCGGCCAAAGCGGCCATGTCCGCCCAATATCAGTGCCGTGCCTGTCATGTTCATGTCCTTGCAATGTGGCATGGCCGCAGATTGTGCCATTCACAAGCTTTGCGGAATTGCCAAAAATCGCAGATCACGTATTCATGGGTGAATGGACAAGGGGATATCCAAGCTCGACTGGTCGCTGGTGCAGACCTTCCTGGCGGTGGCCGAGACCGGGTCGCTGTCCGAGGCGGCGCGGCGGCTGGCCATGTCGCAGCCCACCGCCGGGCGGCAGATCCGGCAGATCGAGGCGGCGCTGGATCTGGAACTGTTCCAGCGCCAGCCGCGCGGGCTGGCGCTGACCGAGGCGGGGGCGGCGCTGCTGCCGCATGCCCGCCGGATGGCCGAGGGCCTGTCGGCGCTGCGCCTTGCGGCCGCGGGACGCTCCGGGCGGCTGGCCGGTCCGGTGCGCATCACCGCCAGCGTCTATGTCGCCCACCACCACCTGCCGCCGATCCTGGCCCGGCTGCGCGCGGAAGAGCCGGAGATCGACATCGACCTGGTGCCCACGGACCGGCTGGAAAACCTGCTGTACCGCGAGGCCGACATCGCCGTGCGCATGTACCAAAGCGAACAGCTGGACATCGTCAGCCGCCACCTGGGCGACCTGCCGCTGGGCCTGTATGCCGCGAAAACCTACATCGCGCGGCGCGGCACACCCGCGACCCTGGACGAGTTTTTCGCGCACGACCTGGTGGGCTACGACCGGTCCGACCAGATCCTGCGCGGCATGCGCGACAAGGGGATCGCCGCGCAGCGCGAGTGGTTCGCCACCCGCACCGACCAGCAGGCGGTCTACTGGGAACTGGTCCGCGCCGGCTGTGGCATCGGCTTTGGCCAGCGCGCGGTGGGTGACGCCGACCCGCAGGTCGAGCGTGTCCTGCCGGACCTGCCGCTGCCCGACCTGCCGCTGTGGCTGGCCGCGCACGAGGCGGTGCGCCACACACCGCGCATCCGCCGGGTCTGGGACGCGCTGGCGGCGGGGCTGGCGGGGCTTGTGGCGGGTTCGCCGACCAGTGGTCGATATTGACGCTCCGGGGCGCGCGCGCTAGGGGCCTTGCGTCACCTTTAGGAGAGTCCGCCCATGACCAACCCTTCGCTTCTCATCCTGCCCGGCGACGGCATCGGCCCCGAAGTCATGGCCGAGGTCCGCAAGGTCATCGACTGGTATGGCGCCAAGCGCGGCATGGTCTTTGACGTCTCCGAGGACCTGGTGGGCGGTGCCGCCTACGACGCGCACGGCACCCCGCTGACCGACGCGACCATGGCCAGGGCGCAGGCGGTGGACGCCGTGCTGCTGGGCGCCGTGGGCGGCCCGAAATACGACAAGCTGGATTTCAGCGTGAAGCCCGAGCGCGGCCTCCTGCGCCTGCGCAAGGAGATGGACCTCTATGCCAACCTGCGCCCGGCGCAGTGCTTTGACGCGCTGGCGGACTTCTCCTCGCTCAAGACCGAGGTCGTTGCGGGTCTCGACATCATGATCATCCGCGAGCTGACCTCGGGCGTCTACTTTGGCGAGCCGCGCGGCATCATCCGCGAGGGCAACGAGCGGGTCGGCATCAACACCCAGCGCTACACCGAGTCCGAGATCGCCCGCGTGGCGCGGTCGGCCTTTGAACTGGCGCGCAAACGCGGCAACAAGGTCTGCTCGATGGAGAAGGCCAACGTGATGGAATCGGGCGTGCTGTGGCGCGACGTGGTGCAGGAAATCCACGACGCCGAGTACCCGGATGTCGAGCTGAGCCACATGTACGCCGACGCCGGCGCGATGCAGCTGACCCGCTGGCCCAAGCAGTTCGACGTGATCGTCACCGACAACCTGTTCGGCGACCTGCTGTCCGACCTCGCCGCGATGCTGACCGGCAGCCTCGGCATGCTGCCCTCGGCCAGTCTGGGCGCGCCGATGGAGAACGGCCGCCCCAAGGCGCTGTACGAGCCGGTGCACGGCTCTGCCCCGGACATCGCCGGGCAGGGCAAGGCGAACCCGATCGCCTGCATCCTGAGCTTTGCCATGGCGCTGCGCTACAGCTTTGACGCGGGCGCCGAGGCCGACCGGCTGGAGCAGGCGGTCAACGCGGTCCTGGCCGACGGGATCCGCACCGCCGATCTGCTGGGCCAGGAGGGCGTTCAGCCCGTCACGACCAGCGAGATGGGCGATGCGGTGATCGCCAAGCTGGACGCGTCGCTGTAATCCGGACAGGCGCCGGGGTGGCCTGCCCCGGCGCCGTCAGAACACCGCGTGGGCGCCGAGGTCCGCCGTGACCTCGCCCCGGATCATCCGCGCGTAGTGATCCCACAGCGTGTCGGTGCCGAATTCCGGCGTCGCCGCGGCATCGTAGCGGCCTGCATCCTCGTCCCAGTGCAACATCGATTCGGTGGCGTAATAGCGGCCGATCCGGGCCAGGTCCGCCTTGGCGGCGAGGCGCGGGCTGACGCGGCCGAGCGCGCCCAGCGTGGCGGCGATGCCGTCCATCAGCGCAAAGGGCACCTGCCGGAAACGGGCCGGACGGCCCAGCATGGCAAACAGCCGTTCGCCCTGATCGCGCGGGGTGATCGCCGGGCCGGGGCCGCCGATCGGCAGGATGCGGTTGCGCCGCGCCGGATCGTCGAGACAGCCGACGATGTAGCGCGCCAGGTCGGCGTCCGAGATCGGCTTGCACGCCGTTTGCAGGCCGTCGCCGAACAGCAGGAACGGCTTGCCCGCCTGGACCCGCGCCACCTGGCCCGACAGCGATTTGAAAAAGGCGGTGGGCCGCACGATGCTCCAGTCCAGCCCGCTGTCCCGCAGCCGCGCCTCGAAGGCGAGCTTGGCGAACTGGAACGGCAGCCGCGGCTTTTGCACGCAGATGGCGGACAGCAGCACAAAGCGGCGTGCGCCGGCCGCGCGCGCGGTGTCCAGCAGCCTGACCTGCGCATCATGGTCCACGGCCCAGGCATCGCGGGGCGTGCCGCTGCGCGAGGCGATGCAGGATATCACCGTCTCGATACGCTCTCCGGCCAGGGCGCTGCGCAGGCTGTCGGCATCGGAAAGGTTGCAGGTCAAGGGCTTGCACCCCGCGACGGGCGGCGCGGCCCCGGGGCGCAGCGGGCAGAGCACCCTGTGCCCCTCGGCCAATAGCCGCCGCGCCACGGCCTGTCCGATCGTGCCGCTTGCCCCTGCCAGTAGAACCGTCATACCGTTGCCCGCGACCGTGAGTGTCAATCAAGAGTGACACTTCGGGTCCGTCCCGTCCATCTTGCATTTCCCGCCTGCGGCCACTTGATTAGCGATAACGCGTCGCCGCTTCGACTCAGCCCCGTGGTTCCCCATGCCTCCCAATGCCCAAGGCGCCCTTCTGGCGCTTCTCTCCTTCGCCATTTACGCGCTGCACGATGTCATCGTGAAATACCTGGGCGGGTTCTACAGCCCGGTTCAGATCGTGTTCTTCAGCGGGCTGTTCGCCTTTCCGCTGGCGACCCTGATCCTGATCCGCGAATCACAGCCCGGCACCCTGCGCCCGGTGCATCCCTGGTGGATGGCGGTGCGGACCGTTTCGGCGGTCATCACCGGCTTTGCCGCCTTTTACGCGTTTTCCGTGCTGCCGCTGGCGCAGACCTACGCGATCCTGTTTGCCGCGCCGCTGCTGATCACCATCCTGGCGATTCCGCTGCTGGGCGAGGTGGTGGGGCCGCGGCGCTGGGCGGCGGTGGTCGTCGGGCTGTGCGGCGTGCTGGTGGTGCTGCGCCCCGGCGGGACCGACCTCAGCCTGGGCCATCTCGCGGCGGTCGTCGCGGCGCTGATGAGCTCGCTGGTGTCGGTGATCGCGCGCAAGATCGGACGCGAAGAGCGCAGCGTGGTCATGCTGCTGTACCCGATTCTCGCCAACTTCGTGGTGATGGGGGCGCTGTTGCCCTTTGTCTATGTGCCGATGCCGGCGGTGGACCTGGGCGCGCTGGCGCTGATGTCGGCCATGGCCTTTGTCGCGGCGACGCTGATCATCCAGGCCTACCGCGCCGGTGAGGCGGTGGTGGTCGCGCCGATGCAGTATTCGCAGATCCTCTGGGCGGTGTTCACCGGGGCGGTGTTTTTCGACGAATACCCCGATGCCTGGACCGTGGCGGGCGCGGCGATCATCATCGGCAGCGGCATGTACATCGTGCTGCGCGAGCGCGGCAAGTCGCGGAGCACCAGCCCGGTTCTGCGGTCGCGGCCCCGGTTCGAGACCGGCATCATCCCGCGCGTCCGGTTTTTCCGGGGCGACGCGCGGGACGAGGCGAAAGTCACCGGCGCCAGCAACGATTGAGCCTTGCCAAAGACCGGCGGCTGGGCTATCCCGCCCGCCACGGTCGGAGTGTAGCTCAGCCTGGTAGAGCACTGTCTTCGGGAGGCAGGGGCCGGAGGTTCGAATCCTCTCACTCCGACCAGTTTTCTCAAAATCTTGCAGCCCCGATGTGGCGTGTGCTGGTCCCATGAACGCGCGTCTCATCCGCGTTTGCGGGGGGTATTGATGATGTGGCCGCGCTGGTCCCGCGCTTTTCGGTCGACGGGCGGCGCTGTCCCGGTCTTCTTCAGAACGCCCTGAAGTGGCCGCCCGGCGCGTCCTCCGGTAGGCGCAGGTCTCTATCGCCCGGCTTGCGCGCTGGCACCTGGTCGCGGCCGCCTTGGGCATCGAGCCCGCTGGACCAATGCGACCACCACGAGGCCCTGGTGTACTCCGCCGCAGCCAGCCACGCCGCGGGTTCGTCGAAATGACCCTTTGAGGTGAAGTCGCCGGAATTCATGCGCTCGCCGGTGGCGCGCTCCAGCGCGAGGGGCGCCTGTATCAAGCGGCTGCCGGATCCTTTTTCCCGGCTGTCACCACCAGAGCGAGGGTTCGCGATGCTGCCTTGGTTTCTGGACCAGAGTGACGCCCGGGCGGGCATCGACCGCAGCGCCAGCCGTCTCTGGACGTCGAAGATCGTCTCGGGCTATTGCGCGAGACCGGGTCAGGCCCGGGTGAACGCCCGCGTGACCGATACGGCGATCTGTTTGCCGACCATAACGGCGAGCCTGCGCCGCGGAAGCTGCTTGGTCGCCGTCATTTCCGGGCCCGGTATCCGTCTTTCCTCGATCAAACGGACCTCGGACCGGCCCCGGTGGCCGCGCCCTGCAAGGGCCGAAAGAAGGCCCGGATCTCCTGCGCCAGCGCCGCAGGCTGCTCCATGGCGGCGAAAT
This sequence comes from Antarctobacter aquimaris, assembly GCF_900184945.1. Taxonomy (GTDB): domain Bacteria; phylum Pseudomonadota; class Alphaproteobacteria; order Rhodobacterales; family Rhodobacteraceae; genus Maliponia; species Maliponia aquimaris. Next base: position 421,729 of record NZ_FXYF01000001.1, read on the forward strand.
GCCCGCCGGCCGCCATCTCGGTCCAGCGGCGGATATCGGGAAACATGCGCTCTGCCGCGGCGCGGCCCGGGCGGCGGATTTCGCGCGGGAACGCGGCATGGCCCATCGGCACCCGCACCTGGGACTCGTCCGGCACCGGCCAGTCACCGTGCAGGCGTGCGTAATAGGGCCAAAACGATGACCCGATCGCCCCGGTGAACCAGTAGAGCGAGATATTGGCGAGCATCCGGTCGCGGCTGACGGCGGTGAAGGGATCACCGGCGTGGTCGGTCCAGCGGTGGAATTTCTCGCCGATCCAGGCCGCCAGGCCGGCCGGCGAGTCGGTCAGCGCAAAGGCCAGGGTCTGCGGCTTGGTGCCCTGGATGATGGCATAGGCAGTTTCCTCGCGCTCGAACTCCGACGGCTGGGGCCGGAGCGGCAGGTAATTCAGGTGCAGCCCCGTCACGCGGGAGGGGTGGCGCAGTGCCAGCGCCGATCCGGCAAAGGCGCCCCAGTCCCCGCCCTGCACACCGAACCGGTCATGTCCCAGCGCCGTCATCAGGTCGGCAAGGACATCCGCCATGTCCCCGGCGGAGAACCGTCTTTGCCCCGGCGCAAAGGACAGCCCGAAGCCCGGCAGAGAGGGGGCGATCACCGTGAAGGCATCCTCTGGATCGCCGCCGAACCGGGCGGGATCGGTCAGCATCGGCAGGATGTCGAGAAACTCGAACACCGAACCGGGCCAGCCGTGCAACAGCAGCAGGGGCCTGGGCGCCGGCCCCTTCCCTGCGGCCCTGATCGCGTGCAGGTCGATCCCGTGCAGGGGCAGCGTGACCTGCTGGAACGCGTTCAGCGCCGCCTCTTGCGCGCGCCAGTCGAAACCGTCCCGCCAATAGGCGACCAGATCGGCCAGCCAGTCCGGATCGGTGCCATAGGCCCAGTCCGGCCCGGGCGTGCGGTCGGCAAAGCGGGTGCGGGACAGACGCAAGTGCAGGTCGTCGATCTGCGCCCGGGGGATGTGCAGGGAGAATGGCGCCATCGGTCAGGCCGCCATCGCGATGCTGCGCGACAGGTCCGTGTCGCGCGGTTCGGTGTGCGTGATGTCGGCGCAATCGGCCCGCCCCGCGTCGTCGGGGGCGATACCGGCGGTCAGACTGTCAGGTGCTGTCGGACCTGTGCGTTTGGGGCGCCCGCCGAAACCTCCGATGGTGCTGCGTGCGGCGGAAACGATGGCACTGTTTCGCATGGAGTCCTCGGAGGGGTCTGCATTGGGGGAAAGGCGGGTCCGGCAGGCGGACAGGCACGATGGGCCCGCCCGCCTGCCGGTGAAAGAAGCGGCGGCAGTCCTGCCGCCGGTCCCGTCAGGTCTGGATGTAGGCCAGGTGGGTTTCGGTGTATTCGTAGACGCCGTGCTTGCCGTCGGCGCCGCCGATCCCGGACTTGCCGCGCCCGGCGTGGAAGCCCTGCATGGCCTCGAAGTTCTCGCGGTTGACGTAGGTTTCGCCAAAGCGCAGTTCGTTGCAGGCGCGCAGGGCGGTGTTGAGATCCTTCGTGTAGATCGACGAGGTCAGGCCGTAGGAGGTGTCGTTGGAGTAGGCGATGGCCTGGTCCAGGTCGTCGAAGGTCACGATCGGCAGGATCGGGCCAAAGGTCTCGTGCTTGATCACGTCCATGTCCTGGCGGACGTTCACGAGGACCGTGGGTTCGTAGTGGTTGCCCATCTCCATGTCGGCGACCTTGCCGCCCAGCACCGCTTCGGCTCCGGCTGCCACGGACCGATCGACAAAGCCCTTCATCTTGTCGACCTGCGCCTTGTTGATGACCGGACCCATGTCCAGCTCGTCGTTGCCCAGCGGATCGCCGTAGCGCGTCGCCCGCATCTCGGCGATCAGCTTGGCGGTGAATTCCTCGGCCACCTTCTTGTCGACGTAGATGCGTTCGGGCGCGTTGCAGGCGGCGCCGGTGTTCAGCACGCGCCCGGCCTTGATCGTCCGTGCCGCAAGGTCGAGATCGGCGTCGGCCGCGACGATGGCCGGCGCCTTGCCGCCCAGTTCGAGGTTGACCTTGGTGATGTTGCGCGCGGCGTCGGCCATGATCCTGGCGCCGGTTTCCACGCTGCCGGTAAAGCTCATCATCCGCACATCCTCGTGCAGCGTCAGCGCGCGGCCGGTGGTTTCGCCGCGACCGTAGACGATGTTGAAGACGCCCTTGGGCAGGTCGGTTTCGGTCACGAGGCGGGCGAAGAGGGCCGCATTGTTCGGCGTCTCCTCGGAGGGCTTGATCACGATGGTGTTGCCGGTGATCAGCGCCGGCGCCATCTTGCGGGCGATCAGGAAGAACGGGAAGTTCCACGGCAGGATGCCGGCACAGACGCCGATGGCCTGGCGGAACACGAAGATGTTCTCGCCGGGACGGTCGCTCTGGACGATCTCGCCCTCGATCCGGCGCGCCCATTCCGCCATGTAGTCGATGTAGTTGGCGGTGAAATGCGCCTCGACGGTGGCCAGCGGCAGGACCTTGCCCTGCTCCTCGGCGATGACGCGGCCGATCTCGTCGGCGTTTTCGCGGATTTTGGCCGCGATCTTGCGCAGGTGGCCGGCCCGCTCGATGGCGGGCAGTTTCTCCCAGGCGCCCTGCGCGCGCTTGGCCGCAAAGACGGCCTCGTTCACGTTGTCGACCGTGGAGTCGGTGATTTCCGAGATCACGGTGTTGCGCGCCGGGTTCAGCACCGGAATGCTCTCGGTCCCCGCGGCCGCGATGAAACGGCCGTCGATGAAGTTCTGATGCAGTGTCATGGGTTCTCCTCCAGAGAATTGGCATCGCCGAGCGCGATGCGCAGACCGTGAAAGCCACCCCGGCCGTCACGAAATTCGAAATGCCGAGTTCTGAATTCAGATTTCGGCATGAAGCGACTGGTCACGGTGCGGCTCATGAAAGCAGCGTCTCGACAGGGGCCGAAGCCGCCTCTTCGCCGACAACCTCCAGCGCGCGTTCGGCGAACCGCGCGGCCAGCGGCGCCAGCGTGGCCGCCTCGTCCGAGGCTGCGTTGCCCGCCCGCGCCCGGTCGGCGATGCCGACGAAGATCACCGCGAAGCGGAACAGCGCAAAGGCCACGTGGAACGCCCCCAGCGGCGCCGTCGGACGCGCGTGGGCATGGTATTCAGCCTCGAACTCGGCGCGGGTCGGGATACCTGCCGCCTGCCAGCCCGTGCCCATGATGCCGCCGTATTCCGCTGGTGCGGTGTGCCAGGGCATCACGCAGAAGCCGAGGTCGGCCAGGGGATGGCCAAGGGTCGAAAGCTCCCAGTCCAGCACGCCGATGACGCGCGGCTGTGTCGGGTGGAACAGCATGTTGCCCAGCCGGAAATCGCCGTGCGCGATGGAAACCGCGCCATCATCGGCGGGCATGTGCGCCGTCAGCCAGTCCAGCAGCCGGTCCAGCGCGGGAACCGCGCCGCCGGGACTGTCGCGGTACTGCCGGCCCCAGCGCGCAATCTGGCGCTGAAAGTAGTTGCCGGGCTTGCCGTAATCGGCCAGCCCCACCGCGTCGGGCCGCACCGCGTGCAGCCGCGCCAGCGTGCGCGCCATGTCGAGATAGACCGCGCGCCGGTCTTGCGGGTCCATCCCCGGCAGGGTGCAGTCGGTGAACACCCGGCCCTCCAGCCGCTCCATGAGGTAGAAGGGTGTGCCGAGGATGGCCGTGTCCTCTTCCAGCCAGAGCGCCCGGGGCACCGGCACATCGGTCTGCTCCAGCGCCCGGAGGACGCGGAATTCCCGTTCGATGGCGTGCGCCCCCGGCAGGATCGGCCCGGCCGGTTTCTCGCGCAGGACATAGCGGTGCGGCCCCCAATCCACGAACCAGGTGGGATTGGACTGGCCACCGCCGATGCGTTCGGTCCGCAGCGGGCCGCCCGGCAGCTTGCCGGTGAGCCAGGTTTCAAGCGCGGAAAGGTCCAGATCGCTCATTCCGCCGCCTCCCGTGCAGCGCTCCCGGCGGTCTGCCACGTCCAGAAGCCGCGCCCCTCGTCGCCAAGGAAGCGGTTCAGCACCATCTGGTGAACCTCGTCCGCGCCGTCGACCAGCCGCGCCTGCCGCGCGTAGCGATAGATCCATTCCAGCACCGTGTCGCAGCTGTAGCCGCGCGCGCCGTTGACCTGGATCGCGACATCGGCGGCCTTGTGCAGCAGGTTCGCCACGTGGATCTTGGCCATCGACACCTCCTTGCGGGCAAAGCTGCCCTGGTCGAGCGCCCAGGCCGCCTTCATCACCAGCAGGCGGCCGATTTCGATCCCCATCGCCAGGTCGCCCATCTTGATCTGGATGCTTTCACGGTCTGACAGCCGGATGCCGAAACCGTGCCGGTTGCGGGCGTATTCCTGCGCGATCTCGGTGCACCGCTTGGCCAGGCCCAGCCAGCGCATGCAATGGGTCAGACGCGCCGGTCCCAGCCGCATCTGTGTCACCTTGAGCCCCAGCCCCTCGCCCAGCAGGACGCGGTCGGCGGCCAGCTCCATCCCGGCGTAGACCAGTTCGCAATGGCCGCCGTGCTCCTCGGGTCCCATGATCGGAATGCGCCGGTCGATGCGCCAGCCGGGTTCGTCGCGGTGATGCAGAAAGGCCGTCAGTCCGCGCCGCGGATCGTCCGAGGTGCGCGCCAACAGGATGAAATGCGCGGCCTCTGCCGCGCCGGTGATGAACCATTTGCGGCCGCGAATGACGTAGCTGTCGCCCTGCCGCGTGGCCGTGGTCAGCATCATGCCCGGATCGGAGCCGCCGCCCGGATGCGGTTCGGTCATGGCAAAGGCCGACCGGACCTCGCCCTCAACGATGGGTTGCAACCAACGCTCTTTCTGCGCGTCGGTCGCGGCCTGTTCCAGCACCATCATGTTGCCATCGTCGGGTGCGGCAGAGTTGAACACGACCGGGCCGAAGATCGAGCGGTTCATCTCTTCGTAGCAGACCGCCATGCCGACCTTGCCCAGCCCCTGGCCGCCGGTTTCCGGCTTCAGCTGGAGGCACCAGAGGCCTTCGGTGCGGGCCTTCTGTCGCAGCGGTTCGAGCGCGTGCGACGCGATGTTGCCATGCGCGTCCCAGTTGGCGCGATCCTCTTCGACCGGCAGGATCTCATCCGCGACAAAGCGCGCGATGCGGGCGCGAAAGTCCTCGATGCGGGGCGAAAGCGTGAAATCCATGGTTCAGGCCACTTCCAGGCCCAGCGTCTCGCCCGTGCGCGCGCCGTGCCAGTCGGTCAGGGTCACGGTGACGCCAAGGCTATGACCCACGGCCTTGGAGAAGGGGCAGACCTGGTGCGCGCCCCGGGCAAGGCGCAGCGCCGCGTCGCGGTCCAGGTCGGGCAGCGCGACATGGACCTCGGCGAACAGCGCAAAGCGGCCCGGTCCGTCCGAGCGCAGGCCCGACTTGACGGTGACGGCGGGTTTGCCGATCTGCGCGGTGCTTTCGCGCGCCACCAGCAGCAGGGCAGAGGTGAAGCAGGCGGCATAGCCGGCGGCGAACAGCTGTTCGGGGTTGGTCGCCCCGCCCGGTCCGCCCAGTTCCCTGGGCATGGCGAGTTTCACGTCGAGAGCGCCATCCGCCGAGCGCACCGAGCCGTTGCGCGCTTCGTGCGTTGCGGTGCAGGAGGTTGCGTAGATGGGTGTCATGGGTCGAGCCTTTCAGGGAATGAGGATGGTGGTGCCGGTTGTCGCGCGGCTTTCCAGCGCGTCGTGCGCCTTGGCCGCGTCGTGCAGCGGGAACCGGGTGCGGACATCCGACCGCAGCGTGCCGTCCTCGAGCGCGGCGAACAGCGCCGCGCCACGGCGTTGCAGATCTGCCGGATCGGCGATGAAATGGAACAGCGTCGGCCGCGTCGCGTGCAGCGACTTCCTGGCCAGGTCGGAGAAGGTGAAGCCCGTGATCGGCCCGGACGACTGGCCGAAGTTCACAAAGCTGCCGTGCGGGCGCAGACAGTCGAGCGAGCCGCGCCAGGTCTCCGCGCCGACGCTGTCGTAGACCGCCTGCACGCCCTCGCCGCCGGTCAGGTCCGCGACCTGCGCCACGAAGTCCGCAGCGCGGTAGTCGATCACCGCGTCATAGCCGTGTGCCCGGGCCAGCGCGGCCTTGTCGGGCCCGCCCGCCGTGCCGATGGCGCGCACGCCTTTCGCCGTCAGCCATTGGCCCAGCAGGAGGCCAACGCCGCCCGCCGCCGCGTGCACCAGAACCGTGTCGCCCTTGGCAACCTTGTAGCTGTCGTGGATCAGGTAGTGCGCGGTCAGCCCCTTCAGGAGCACACCTGCGGCGACCTCGGCCGAGACGCCCTCGGGCAGCCGCAAAAGCCGGTCGGCGGCGATGACCCGGACCGAGGCATAAGCCCCCAGCGGATGGGTATAGGCCACGCGGTCGCCCACGGTCAGCCCGGTGACGCCGTCGCCCACCGCCTCGATGACGCCCGCCGCCTCCGATCCGGGGACCAGGTCGGCCGGCACGGCCCAGGGATACAGCCCGCTGCGATGGTAGATGTCGAGGAAGTTGAGCCCGATGGCCGCGTGGCGCACCAGGACCTCCCCCGCGCCTGGCCGGGGCGTCGAGATCGCCCGACGCTCCAGCACGTCAGAGCCTCCGGGCCGCGTGGCGACGATTGCGTACTCCTGCATCCCGGCCCCCTACAGCGCGCTGACCAGGTGGCCACCATCGGCCACCAGCGCCGTGCCGGTGATGAAGCTGCCCGCCTCGGACGCCAGCAGCAGCAGCGCGCCGTCGAGTTCGGACGGACGGCCCAGCCGGCGCATCGGGATGCGGCGGACCTGCGCCTTGCCGGCATCAGAGGCAAAGAACGCGCGGTTCAGGTCGGTCTCGATGTAGCCCGGGCATAGGGCGTTGACCCGGATGCCGTGGCGCGCCCATTCCAGCGCCTGCTGTTTCGTCAGCTGCACCAGCGCCGCCTTGGAGGTGGCATAGGCCGCGACCCCGGCCCCCTGCCGCAGCCCGAGGATGGAGGCGACGTTGACGATGCTGCCGCCCGCGCCCGCCGCCACCAGGCGCCGCGCGACCTCATTGGCGACGCGGCGCGCGCCGTCGAGATTGACCGCCATCAGCGCGGCCCAGTCGTCTTCGGGCTGGTCCAGCAGCAGGCCCGGCGTGGCGATCCCGGAATTGTTCACCACCAGGTCGACCGGCCCGCCAAAGGCGGCCTCGGCGCGGTCGAAGGCGGCGGCGATGGTGTCGGGCCGCGCGAGGTCGAGTGCGGCGACCTCGGCCTGCCCGCCATCCTCGCGGATGGAGTCGCGCAGCGCCTCCATCGCCCCGGTCCGGCGCGCGGCCAGCATCACCCGTGCCCCGGCACCGGCGACCACCTGGGCAAAGCGCGCGCCCAGAACGCCGGAGGCCCCGGTGACCAGCGCGCGCCGGCCGGCGAGCGAGAAACGGTCCGCGTGGGACGGCAAGGCCTGTGCCATGTCCAGCGTCATGCCAGCCCCCGGCGTTTGCGTTCGGCATCGTCCCAGACGGTCAGCGGCTGGTAGTCGGGGACAAAGCCCAGCCCCTTTTTCGCATCCGAAGATACGGCATCCTGCGAGGTGATCACGTCGACCACCGCCGGCGCGTTGGCCAGCGCCCGCGCGATGGCGTCCTTCAGGTCGGCCGGATCCTCGACCCGCTCGCCGTGCAGGCCCAGCGCGGTGGCCATGCCGGCGTAGTCGGAATGCCGCAACAGGGTGCCGACGACGCGGCCGCCGTAGTTGTCGGACTGGTCGAACCGCTCGATGTTCCAGGCGGCGTTGTTCGACACGATGATGACGGGCTTGGCGCCCTGCCGCACGGCGGTGTCGATCTCCATGGCGTTCAGGCCATAGGCGCCGTCGCCGGTGACGCAGATCACCTGCCGGTCGGGGAAGGCGAGGCTGGCCGCGTTGGCATAGGGCACGCCCACGCCCAGACAGCCGAAGGCGCCCGCGTCGAGGTAGGTCCTTGCCTCCAGCCCGACCCGCGCAAAGCTGAGGAAATCGCCGCCGTCGGCGACGGCGATGTAATCCGGTTCCGCCACGGCCTTGAGCGCGTCAAAGATCGCCATCGGGTGGATCTTGCCATCCTTGCCGGTCTGCGGCGTCTCGCGGTTGCCGCCCTGCGCGCGGGAGACATGTTTGGCGCGCGTGCCGTCGGCCCAGGTGCGATCCAGCGCGGGTGCCCCCAGCGCCGCCCCGGCCTCGGCAATGGCGTCCAGCGCCAGCGCGGGGGTGGCCAGCAGCTCGGGCGTGCCGCGCCGGTTGTCGATCAGTTCAGAGGCGGTGTCCGAAATCCGCACGAACCGCGCGTGGGGGAACACCGCCGGCGAGCCGTAGCCCAGCTGGTAGTCCAGTCGGCGGCCGACGGTGATGACCAGATCGGCCTCCTGCATCACCTGGCCGCGCATCGCGCCGACAAAGGACGGGTGATCGCCCGACACGAGGCCGCGGGCCTCCTGGGTGTCGAGATAGAGCGCGCCGGAGGCATCCAGCAGCCGGTTGAGCGCGTCCTTTGCGCCGTTGGCGCCGCGCCCGGCGACGATCACGGGGCGTTTCGCGGACCAGAGCGCCTGCGCGGCCTCGGCCACCGCGCCGGGATCGGGCGGCAGGACGCGCGGCGCCTTGGGCGTCATCCAGTCATCGAGCACCAGGTGTTCCGGGACGTGCTGGCGCAGCACGTCGGTGGGGATCTCGACGTAGACCGGCCCCGGTTCGCCGCCGTCGCCCATGGCGCGGGCCACGGCCTCGTCCAGCTCGCGGATCACCTGTTCGGCCACGCGCGCGGTGCGCGACAGCCGCGCCACCGGCTTGATGATGTCCACATGCGGGATGTCCTGGAGCGGCCCCATGTTGGCCTGCGGGCGCGAGGTGCAGCCGCCGATCACCAGCACCGGCATCCGCGCGAGCGAGGCATTGGCGATGGCGGTGACGGTGTTCGTGACGCCAGGGCCCGCCGTGACCATCGCCACGCCAAGGCCGCCGGTCAGTTCCGCGTGGGCGTGGGCCATGTGCACGGCGGCGCATTCATGGCGCACGTCGACGATGCGGATTCCCCGCTGCGCGGCGAAATCCCAGATCGGCTGGATGTGCCCGCCTTGCAGGCCAAAGATGCGGTCGATCCCGCGCGCCTCCAGAAACCGGGCGATCCATGCCGCGACGGAGAGCCCGTCGCTGTTGAGGTCCTGTGTCATTGCGCTGCTCCTGCCATCTGTGCGGTGTTGAAAGCTCCGCTCAGGAGCTTTTCCTTGAGAAGTCCGTGCTGGATCTTGCCGGTCGCGGTGCGGGGGATGTCCTCGGCGGCGACGAAGGACACGCCACGCGGGCGCTTGAATCGGGCGATCTGGTCGCCGCACCAGCCGATGACCTCGGCCTCGGAGGCCTTGGCGCCCTCGGCCAGCACCACCACGGCGTGCACTCTCTCGCCCCACTTGTCGTCGGGCAGGCCGATCACCGCCACATCACGCACCTGCGGCGCGGCGCCGATCACCGCCTCGACCTCGGTCGGGTAGATGTTTTCGCCGCCCGAGATGATCATGTTCTTCTTGCGGTCGATCAGCTTGATGAAGCCATGCGCATCCCGCAGCGCCATGTCGCCCACGGTGCAGTAATCGCCCCGGAAGGCCTCGGCCGTCTTTTCCGGCAGGTTCCAGTAGCCGTCGAAGGTGTAGGGCGTGTTGTGGAAGATCTCGCCCGGCACACCGTCGGGCACCTCGTTTCCGTCGTCGTCCAGCAGGCGGATCGGCGCGGTACCCACGCATTCCCGCCCGACCGTGCCGAGATGGGTGAACTGTTCGTCCGGATGCAGCATCGTCACCCAGCCGGCCTCGGACGAGCCGTACAGCTCGAACAGGCCGGAGTTGGGGAACATCTCCATCACGGCGCGCTTGGTGTCGGCGCGCGCCGGGGCGGAGGAGATCATCAGCTTGGTCATGCGGCCAAGGTCGCGGCTGCGCGCCTCGGAGCGGGCTTGTTCCAGCATCATGATGTAATGCGTGGGCACCAGGGAGGTGAAGGTCGCGCCGGAGCGTTCCATCACGTCCAATGCCTCGCGCGCGTCGAAGGAGGCGCGCGAATAGATCGACGTCACCCCGCCCCGGTAGCTGAACGAACAGAAGAAGTTCAGCGAGTTGGCATGGCACATCGGCATGACCAGCAGCGCGTCGTCGCGCGCGCCGATGCCCAGTTCGATCTCGGTGCCGAAGGCCAGCAGGGCCTGGCTGCGATGGCTGCGGATCACGCCCTTGGGCTTGCCCGTCGTGCCCGAGGTGTACATCAGCGCCCAGGGGTCGGTGTCCGCCACCGCGATGGCGGGTGCCGCCGACGACGCGCGCAGCAGCAGGTCCTCGTAGTCCTGCCAACCCGCCGCCTGCCCGCCAAAGATCACGTGCCGGGTCTCGGCGATGTCCAGGTCGGCGCGCACCTCTTCGATCAGGGTGTGCAGGCCGTGTTCGGACAGGATGGCAGAGGCTGAACAGTCCTTGATGATATAGCGCATCTCGATTGCGCTGAGGCGGAAGTTCAGCGGCACGGCGATCAGTCCGGCCTTGGCCGTCGCGGCGTAGATCTCGGCCCATTCGAGCCGGTTGTAGGCCAGCACGGCGACGCGGTCGCCCTTGTGCAGGCCGAGGCCCAGCAGGGCATTGCCCAGCCGCCGCGCCCGGTCGTTCCACTGGCCGAAGGTCAGGTTGCGCTCAAGGTCGCGCGCGCCAAGCTCATCGGGCCGCAGGCGGGCAAAGCCGTCCAGTATCTGGCCAAAGGTCAACAGGGATTTGGTCACGTTTGCCCCCTTTGTGAATTCCGAATTCAGTTTTGTCATTTGTTACTCCCGGGTCAGCCGTCCGAGGCTCCAGTGAGCGGCGGCCAAGGCGATCAGGGGAAAGGCGAGACAGACCGCCAGTCCCAGCGCCTGGGGCAACTGGTGATAGCCCAGAAGGGCCTGGCGCATCAGGTCGAGCTGGTAGCTGATCGGGTTGGCCCGCACGATCGCCTCGAGCCACAGCGGCAATTCCACCACCCAGCCGCCGCCGATGGCATGGATGCCGTGCTGGCGTAGCTGATCGCGCAGGGCCTGCGGGATGTCGAGAAAGCCGATGCCGCCGACGATCCCCTTGAGCGGAAAGATCGACCCGGACAGGAAATAGAGCGGCTGGATCACCCCGTTGGACAGGCTGCCAAAACCGCGCAGCCCCTTGAGCCGCGTGGCGATCACCACCCCCACCCCGGTCAGGGCAAAGCCCATGGCGAACATCACCGCCCAGGCGGCCAGAAGCCCCGGCAGGCTGAGGGGGACGCCGATGACGGGGGCGAACAGCAGCGGGATCGAGCCCTGGAGAACGGCAATTGTCGCCCCGCCCAGCAGCTTGCCCAGCGTGACCGACACCAGCCCGGCCGGCGAGACCAGCACCTGGCGCAAGAGCCCGTGCTTGCGGTCGTAGATCAGCGCAAAGGCCGATTGCATCGACGCAAAGAGCACGTTCAGCACCATGACGCCGGGCAGGATGTATTGCGAATAGGTATAGCCCTCGATCTCGCGCAGGGTCGCGCCCAGGCCAAAGCCGAGGATCACCAGCCACAGGACGGTGCGGGAGACCCCGCCGAAGATCTGCGCCCGGTCGCACAGGCAGGCAGTGACCTCGCGCCGCCACAGCGCCGCAGTCACGCGCAGGTCAGGCGCGCCCGGGAGATGTGCCACGGCGATCATGCCCGCCTCCGGATCAGCGCGGGCCGCAGAGGCTGCGCACTGTCGCGCAGCGCCTTGCCCGTCAGGTTGAAGAACACCCCGTCGAGGCTGGTGTCGGGCGACCCGGTGTAGCGGCGCTTCAGCCCCTCGGGGCTGTCGAGCGCCACCAGGCGGCCCTTGTCGATGATGCCGACGCGGTCAAAGCTCTCGGCCTCGGTCAGCACATGCGTGGTCATCAGGACGGCCATGCCACTGCTGCGCAGCGCCGCGATGCGCGCCCAGAGGTCCAGCCGCCCCTGCGGGTCGAGCCCCAGCGTCGGTTCGTCCAGCACCAGAAGGCGTGGCCGGTGCATCAGCGCGCGCGCCAGTTCCAGCCGTCGCTTCATGCCGCCGGAAAAGCCCCGGATGGCCCTGTCGGCGGCCTCGGTCAGGCCGGCGTTGTCCAGCGCGTCGGCGATCAGGGCCGGCACGTCGCGGCGCGGCAGGGCGTAGAGCGCCGCGTGCAGGCGCAAAGTGTTGCGCGGGGTCATGCCGTCGTCCAGCGCCGGGTACTGGAACAGCACCCCCAGCATCGCCCGCACCCGGCGCGTATCCTTCAGCGCGTCGAGGCCGCCAATGGTAATCCGGCCGGTATCCGGGCGCAGCGCCGTTGTCAGCATGCCCAGCGTGGTCGACTTGCCCGCGCCGTTGGGGCCGATCAGGGCCAGGGATTGGCCTTCGGCCAGCGCGAGGCTGAGGCCGGACACCACCTCGCGCCCGCCGAACCGGCGGCCGAGGGCATGCGCTTCGAGAAGGGGGGACGTGGTCATGGGAACAGCCTTTCCCGTGTTTCGGTGAACGCCAGGCTGACCGTGGCACAGGCCGTCAGATCGCCGTCCAGCAGCGCCTCGAACCCGTCTTCGATCCGCTCGGCCTGATCTGCGGCCATGACCGACATTGGCGCCTCAAGCGCATCCTCGAAATACAGCGCCGCGACGCGGAACCAGCGCGGCTGCGCATCTTCGACCTGAGCGCAGCCCTGCGCGGCCAGCTGCGCCACGGTCTCCAGCGCGCGGGGCAGGTCGCGGCCGAGGTAGAGATCGGCATTCGCCGCGCGCTCCAGCCGGCCGACCAGTGCCTGGGCGATCACCTCGGCCGCTTCGGGGTCTGCGTCCAGCGCTTGCGGACGCTGTGCCGTCGGCATCAGCGCGTCGAGACGCGCCACCAGATCGGCCAGTTCGGCGTCCTGCGGCACCGCGTCGATCCAGGGCCGAACGGTCTGGAACAGGGCGTAAGCCGCGGCGTAGGCATCGCCCTCGGTGTCATCCCCGTCGTCGCCGTCTTCGACGGCCTCCTCGTAGGCTTCGGCCACGCCAAGTTCGGACACCAGCAGCAGGGAGGCCACCGCGGCCACCAGCGGCAGGTCCTCGGTGGGAAGGGCCACCGCCTCGCCGTCGAGCACGCGCAGCGCCAGGTCCGCGACCGCGAAGGGCCGGTCATGGAACGGCATGTTGGCATAGCTTGCCAGGGCCGGCGTCATCAGCGCCGAAAGGGCAGCGCCCAGCGCAATGCGATCAGTCCACATGGCCCACCTCGATGGAATGGGCGCCGCGACCGGCGGCGATTTCGCCGGTGACGCACATGCAAGACGTGTCAATCACGCTGACGCTGTCGCTGAGTCCGTTGGCGGTGTAGACAGTGCCGCCGTCCGGGCTGACCGTCACGCCCCAGGGGCGGCGGCCCATCTTTTCCTTGATCACATGGGCGACCGCGCCCTGTTCCGTGTCCACCACGTAGACGGCGCTGGTGCCGCCGCCGGCGACATACAGCAGGCGGCCATCGGGGCTGAGGTCGACCTCGACGGGGCGCGAGTCGAGCCCCAGCGAAATGGTGTCGATCACCCGGTGCCGGGTCACGTCGATCACCGAGATCGTGCCGCCGATCTCGGCGCTGGCATAGGCGCGGGTGCTGTCAGGCGAAAACACCACGTCGCGCGGCCGGTTGCCCACCAGCATGTGGGTCACCAACTGCAACGCCTGTGCGTCGATCACGGTCACGGTATGGCTGGTCTCGCCGGTGACATAGACCCAGCGGCCATCGGGGCTGACATCCACGCCCTCCGGTTCCACGCCGGTGGGAAAGCGGCCCAGTTCCGCGCCGGTCTCGGCGTCGATGCCCACGGCCTGCGCGACGGCCTCCAGCGCGGCCCAGATCTGCGTGCCGTCCGGGCTGATGGCGATGCGCTCGGGGTTGCCGCCGGCGCGGTAGCGGCGCAGGATTTCACCCGTGGCGACGTCGATGGCGACAATGGCATCCTCGGGCTTTTCGGACTGGGGCAGGAAGTCGCTGACGGCGACGTAGACGATGCGCCCGTCCGGCGACAGCGCCATGCCGCGCGGCCGCACGTCCCCCGGGCGGCCGGAGATCGAAACCTCGGCCTGTGGCGCGGCGCCGTCTGCGATCACGGACAGGTTCGCGCCGTATTCGTTGGACACGAACAGGCGGTAACTTTCCGAAGCCGAAGCGGCGGTTCCCAGAAGGACTGCCAGCAGTGTCAGTGCCTTGCGATGCATCTGTTTTCCTCCCTAACGACCGCACCGGCCGCGCGGCGTGATGTCGCCCAGCTGGTCGAGCCGGTCCACCGGATCGGTTCCGGGCATGTAGATGGCGGGCGATTCCCCCACGAGACGCGCGCGGTCGCGCACCGAGGCCAGGTCGCGCCCGGTGCCCGCACCGGGGTTGAGCGACACAAGGAACAGCGACTGGCGCAGCTGGTGATCCCAGGGGCGGAAACTGACGCCGATCCCCTTGTGCAGGTCGAGCACCGTGTCCTTGCGCGCCAGCCAGGCCGCCATGTCGGTGCCCTTGTCCGAGCCGGAGAACTGCGCCGCGTCAAAGGCGATCTTCATCGCCTGGTAGGCGGCCCAGCCGGTCGACTCCATCGGCCTGCCCCAGCGCGCGGCGGCGCGGGCGTTCAGCTCGCGGGCGCCGTAGGCATCCAGCGCCGGCTCCCACAAGGTTGCGCGATGGCCGGCCCCGGCGACGGGCGCGGCGGCCATGGCGGCGGCATAGAAACTGCGGGTCTGGGTGGCCGCCTCGGGAAAGGCCGCGACGGGGGTATCCAGTCCCTCGGCGGCATAGCGGGCGAGGAAATCGAGCTGCGTGACCCAGTCGGTCAGCAGCAGAACCGCGTCGGGTTTTTCGTCCCGAACGGCGTCCAGCGCCCCGGCGAAATCGCGCTGTGACACCGCCACCTCGGCGACGATCCTTGCGCCCCAGTGACGTTTGCCCAGGCTTTCGCGGGCACGTTCCAGCCGGGCCACGCCTTCGGTGTCGGGACCGTGCAGCACGACCCAGCGGCGATGGCCTGCGCGCACGTACCAGCCCGCCAGCGCGTCGAGGTACATCGCGGCGCTGGCCTCGACGTGAAAGCTTTGCGCGCCACAGTCGGACCGCAGGCTGTCGCTGGTGGCGGCGATGTTGAGAAACAGCGTGCCGGTCTCCTCGGCCACCCGAGCCAGAGCGCGGGCCTCGTCCTCGGCAAAGCCGCCGATCAGGACCTGCACCCCGTTCAGCGCCACCAGCCGACGCGCGGCGCGTTCGGCGGCCGCGCCGCCCGGTGCGTTGGCGGTGAACAGCGTGACCCGGTGGCCGAAAAGCGCGCCGTTGCGGCTCATTTCCTCTTCGCCGAACACCGCGCCCTGGCGGGCGATCTCGGCGATGTCGTCGAGGTTGGCGGCCTCCTCGGGGCGGGACGGGCCGCCCAGCGGCAGCACCGCGCCGATCCGCAGGTCATGGCCGGTGGTGGCGCCGAGCGGCGACAGCAGCGCCGGGGTGGCCAATGCGGCCCCCAGCAGGGCGCGACGGGTCAGGCGGGTCATTGGCCGATCTCCTGGGTCAACAGCGGCCGCGGCAGGGGCAGCAGCGGCACGTGCGCGTCCGCCAGCACCGCCTGGACCTCGTCCCAGCGTACGGCCAGCGCGTGGTCGATCGCGTCGCGCAGCGCCTCGTCATGCGGCCGGACGCCGATGGTCAGGGCCGCGAACATCGGCAGAAAGGGAATGTCGATCTCGGGGCTGACGGGCGTGGCCACGAGATCCTCGTGCGTCAGGTCGCCGGCCATCGGCCCCCAGAGAATGGCCAGGTCGATCTCGTCGGACAAAAGCGCATCGACGATCCGCGCCTCGGTCTCGCCGGCGGTGGCGGACGCGCCGAAATGCACCAGTCTTTCGATATGGCCGCGCCGCACCAGCGCGACCGACGGCGGCGTCGTGCGGCGCGCGCCGCCGGGCACACCGATCCGCATCCCGGCCAGGGCCGGATCCTCCAGCGACGTCACCGCGCCATCGCGGCTGACGAAGACATAGGTCGTGCGGTAGTAGGCGTGGCTGGTCAGGGTGCCGTTCTGGCCGTCGATCACGCCCATGATCGCATCGCAGGCACCTTCGTGCAGAAAGCCGCGCGCCGTGCGGCTGCGATGGTCCGGCAGCCAGACAAACCGCAGGTCTGCACCAAGCTCCTCGGCGATGATCGTGGCGATGCGATTGTCGTAGCTGGTCCCGAGGCGCGACGAATAGGGAAGCCCCGAGGGATCGGCGCAGACCGCAAACTCCCACGCCGCGGCCGGCGCGGCAAGCGCGAGCGTCAGCATCGGGATGGCGAGTTTGCGGAACATGGCCGGTCTCCTCGGGGCGCAGTCGGACAGGGAGGATTGGGGGGCGAGCGCGTCAGCCGCGCCCGCCGGGGAGGATCAGAGCGCGAACACCCAGATGGTGCCGCCCTGCGGGATCTTCGTCTCAGTGCCCATGCCGGCATCGATGTAGCCCTGGAAACGGTCGCCATCGACACCCCAGCCGGTGGTCACGGCGATGTACTGCTTGCCATCGACCTCAAAGCTGGTGGGCGGCGCGATGATCCCGCCATCGACCTGGTGTTCGAAGAGCACTTCGCCCGTCTCGGCGTCGAAGGCGCGGAACATCGAGTCTCCGGTGCCGCCGACAAAGACCAGGCCGCCCTCGGTGGACAGGACCGGGCCCCAGTTGGGCGACTTGAAGTTGACCTGCCACTTCTTCTCCAGGGTGCGGATGTCCCAGGCCTGAAGCGCGCCGATATGGTCCTTGGCCGCTTCGGTCGGCGCCATTTCCAGGCCGGAGCCAAGGTACAGCACGCCCGGCTCGTATTCGACCGGGCTGCCTTCGGCGGATCCGCAGTGGTTCTCGTTCACCGAGATGAAGACGGTGGCGAGGTTGGGATTGTAGGCTTCGGCCGGCCAGTCGCGCCCGCCCCAGGCCGAGGGGCAGAAATCGGCGCGCTTGCCGGTGCCGGCGACATGCTCGGGGTCGTAGGACGGGCGGCCGTTCTCATCGAGACCGGTGAAGACGTTCTGGAACACGTAGGGCTTGCCCTCGATGAAGTCGAAGGTGCCGCCGGTGCGGTCAAGCTTGTAGATCCAGCCATTGCGCGCGAAACGCACGGCGAGATCCTTGCCGTCCAGCGTCAGCAGCGTCGGCGGCACGACCTCGTCCCAGTCCCAGCTGTCGTTCCAGTGATACTGGAAGTGGGTCTTGATCTCGCCGCTCTTCGGGTCCAGCCCGATGGTCGAGGTGGTGTAGAGGTTGTCGCCCGGGCGCATGTCGCCGATCCAGGGCGCGGCGTTGCCCACGCCCCACATGGCCAGCCCGTTCTTGACGTCGTAGTTGCCGGTGATCCAGACCGGACCACCACCGGTCTTCCAGGTGTCGCCCGGCCAGGTGTCGGACCCCGGCTCGCCCGGGGCGGGGATGGTGAAGGTCTTCCACAGGCTGTCGCCGGTGTTGGCGTCAAAGCCCTGGACGAAGCCGCGAATGCCGAATTCGCCGCCCGAGACGCCGGCCATCACCACGCCGTCGACCACAAGCGGTGCCAGCGTGCTGTAATAGCCGTTCTGCCAGTCCTCCATCGTGGCTTCCCAGAGCTTTGCGCCGGTCTTGGCGTCGACGGCCACGACCTTGGCGTCCAGCGTCGCCATGAAGAGCTTGTCTTCCCAGAGCGCCACGCCACGGTTCGTCGGGTGAACGGGGATGATCTCCGACGGCAGCTCGTGGCGGAAACGCCAGTGCTCTGCGCCGGTCGCCGCGTCGAGCGCGATGATCTGCTGATCGGGCGTGGTCATGAACATCACGCCGTTGTTCACCAGCGCCGGGGACTGGTGCGCGGGGCGCGCCGGAAGCGCCGCGAAGTCCGACAGCTTCACGTAGGGGCCGGTGGGCAGGCTCCACGCGACCTTGAGGTCGGCCACGTTGTCCCTGGTGATCTGGGACAGCGGGCTGTGCGCCTGACCGTCATAGGTGCGGCGGGTCAGCAGCCAGTTGCCGGCCTCGGGCGCCCGGAGCCGCTCGGCGGTCACCGGCGCGTAGTCGGCGATCTCGGTCGCCTGTACCGGCAGCGCAGCGGTCAGCGCCGCCAGGGACGTGGCCAGAAGCCAGGATGTGCGTTTCATTTCAGTCTCCCTCGTTTGCCCTTGGCTTGCGGCCGGTGGGCATCCACAAAAAATCCGGGTCTCCTCAGCCCGGACAGTCTCAGCGCAGCGGCGCCACGATGCTTGCGTCGACTGGGCCATAGGCATGGCCCCAGGCGTTGCGGACGTAGGTCACGATCAGCGCGATCTCGTCGTCGCTGAGGTGGTCTTCGAAGGCGGCCATGTAGCCGGGTCCGACAAGGATCACGCTGGCCACGTACTCGGCGTCCTCCAGCATGTCGTTGCCGGCCAGCGGCTTGCCGGACTTGCCCTTGGTCCCGTGGCAGAGGCGGCAATTCTTCAGGTAGAGCGCCTCACCCTGGGCGAGCACTTCGGAGGGGACCGCGGTGTCGACGGCGACCAGGGCATCCTCGGCAGCGGCGCCGCCTTGCGGCAGGCCCATCAGGGCGACGGACAAGGCGATAGCGGACGCTGAAATCAGCGCGGTCGTGCTGGGCAGCATGATGGTCCTCCAGTTCCGAACGCTGCAGTCGGAATTCTGAATTCAATATCTCGGAGTGACCACATCCTGTCAAGCAAGCATAATTGCTGGCACTTTGCATCGTAAGAACAGAATCTTACAGAAAGTGGCGGCGACGAATCACGTGTTTGAAGCCATCCAGGCGCCGATCATGGTTCGCGCCTTTTACGTTGAATCCTGAATTCAGTATTCCGATATTGCCATCCAAGAAGGGGGCATGGCCTGGAACAAGCCCGTCGCCCGCGAGATCCGCTGCGGCATGGAAATCAACATGTACGGCCCCGGCGCGGACGATGATCGTCAGTCTGGACGCGCCTTGAACTGGAACTCCCGCTGGGCGCTGCACGCCGATGTGCGCCTGCTCCGGGGCGTGCGGCGGTTGCCGGTGGTCGCCCCGTCGCTGATCGCGCGGGACGCCGAACCGACGACCAAGGCCAGAAGCCGGCGTCAGAAAGCGGACTTCGTGCCGAACAGATGATCGGCCGCGCCCGAAGCCATCGACTGAAGCAGCGCGTTCTGCGCGCCGGTCACATGCTCGGTGGCAAGCGACACCGCGCCCTCGACATCACCGGCCACCAGCGCATCGAGGATGTGCTGGTGCTGCGCCCAGACCAGCGGGCCGCGCCTTGCGTGCAGCAGAACCCCGATCATGACCCGCCTCAGGAACAGCCAGTGCGCCTCGGCGGTGGGTTGGATCAGCGGATTGCCGGACATGTCGTAGATGAAGGTATGAAAGGCCACGTCGTGGCGCACGGCCTCGGCCGCGCTGCCGGACTTCTCCGCTCCCTTGCCGACGGCAAGGATTGCATCCCCTTCCCGCCGCAGACGCGACTGGAAACCGGGATCCGACCGCGCGCGTTCCGCCACAAGCCGCGTGGCCAACTGGTCCAAAACCAGTCGGATCTGGTAGTGATGTTCCATCCCCGCCCGGTCGATCGGCGCCACAAACAGACCGCGCCCGCCGCTTTCGACCACCAGGCCGTCATTCTTGAGCAGCAGCATCGCCTGTTGAATGGGCTGGCGGGAAACGCCCAGAGTTGCAGCAAGCTCTTCCTGGACCAGGTGCGTTCCCGGTTCGAGGATGCAGTCGCAGATGCTTTCGCGCACGGAATGGTAGACCTGTTCCGTGCGGCTTGGGACGCTTGACAGTCTCTGCACGAAAACTCCGTTTCTTTGGCACTCTGAACTCGACATTCAGAGGATCAGGTAACCACTCTTGCCGAAATTGTCACCAAAGATGCGAAACACAATTCGCAATTATTGCATGTGTGGCCGTCATCGTGCGCCGCGTCGGCGCGTCCGTTTTCCGCCGTCGCCCCAAGGGCTATTGCCTGACAACCTCGGGAATCCGCCCCGCAGGCGGGGTGTTGCGGCTGCGCTGGCTGGTCACCCGCCCGTCGATGATGGTCATCCCCACGCCGGGCAGGTTGCCCAGCTGGACCGATTCCAGGATCGTCTTGCCCGGCGCGTGCTGGGCCTGGTCCATCAGGACGAAATCGGCACACATGCCGGTCTCGATCATGCCTGTATCCAGCTCTCGCTGGCGCGCGGTGTTGCCGGTGCCAAAGCAGAACGCCACCTCGGCGGGCACGTTGCCAAGGCTCGACAGCATGGCGATCATCCGCAGGATGCCCAGCGGCTGCACACCCGATCCGGCGGGGCCATCGGTGCCCAGGATCACCTGGTCCAGCTTGCCCAGTTCGCGCGTGGTGTTCAGCGTCAGGAGGGCGGCACGCTCATTGCCGTTGTGCACGATCTCCAGCCCGGCCTTGCAGCCTTCGCACAGGCAGATGATCTGGTCGTCGGGCAGGGCGGAGTGCCCGCCGTTGATATGGCCCACCACGTCCGTTCCGGTCTCCATCACCATGTCGGCGTCGATCAGGCCCGATCCGGGGATCGACGGCCCGCCGGTGTGAATCGTGCTCTGGATGCCGTACTTGCGCGCCCAGTCGACCATCTGCCGCGCGGTCTTGCCGTCCTTGACGGTGCCAAGGCCGACTTCGCCCAGGAGTTTCACCCCGGCCTTGGCCAGGTCGGCGAAATCCTCTTCGACCATCCCGTGTTCGATGACCGGCGCGCCGGCATGGACCTTGACGCCGGAGGGGCGGAAATTCTCGTACCAGCGCTGCGAGGCGATCGCCATCGCCTTCAGCCCGACGATGTCCTTTGGCCGCCCCGGCATATGCACTTCGCCGGCCGAAATCAGCGTGGTCACACCGCCGTGCAGGGTGGAATCGATCCAGTGCAACTGCTGCTGGCGCGGGGTGTAGTCGCCCACGACCGGATGCACATGGCTGTCGATCAGGCCGGGGGCCAGGGTGCAGCCGTTGGCGTCGATCAGCGTATCGGTGCCTTCGGTGTCCATGTCGGCCTCGCGTCCCCAGGCGGTGATCTTGCCGCCGACGGCGATCAGGCAATCGGCGTCAAGGATCGGGTTCTCGATCTTGCCCGACAGCATCAGGCCGATGTTGCGGATGACAAGCTTGTGGGTCGAATCAAGCGTTTGGGGGGCTGTGTCTGCCATGGGCTCTCTCCTCTGACTTGTTAGAACGCTAACAGAAACCTTGCACCGATCAAGAGGACAACATGCGCCGGCCGGTGCAAGGTCGTCGGCAGAATATTTGTTTTCATACTAACAAAATTGCGATCAGAGATTCTGACCGAAGGAGGCCACATACCCGTTACCCGGGTTCCGCAGACGGCCCCTTTGCCAACCCGGGCGGCATGTTCGCCAAGACCGTGACCGATGTGCGGCATTGCACCGACCGCTTCTTTCGCTTTCGCATCACCTGGCCGTCGTCCTTCCGCTTTCGTCGGGTGAGCCGCACATTTGATTTGACAGCCGGGCAGGTGGCGATTTCTTATTCGTGTGCAAACAAAATTGAAGCCACCCGCAGAGGTGGTCGACAACGGGGACGCTGCGATGGGTTATCTTGTTGCCGCATCATTGTCCGAGGCGCTGGAGGCGCTGGGTGAACCGGCTGCCGCCGTGATCGCGGGCGGGACGGACTGGTTTCCCGCGCAGGGGTCCAGGCTGCCAAGGGGCGATCTGGTCGATATCACGCGCGTCCCGGGGCTGCGCGGCATCGCGCGCGACACGGGCGGCTGGCGCATCGGCGGGGCGACCACCTGGACCGACGTGATCCGCGCCAACCTGCCGCCCGCCTTCGACGGGCTCAAGGCGGCCGCGCGCGAGGTGGGGTCGATCCAGATCCAGAATGCCGGCACCATCGCGGGCAACCTGTGCAACGCCTCCCCCGCGGCCGATGGCGTGCCGCCGCTGTTGACCCTGGGGGCGGTGGTGGAGCTGGCCTCGACAGGTGGAACGCGGCGGATGCCGCTGGCGGACTTCCTGATCGGCCCGCGCCAGACCGCCCGCCAGCCCGGCGAGGTGCTGACCGCGCTGGTCATCCCCGATCTGCCCGCCGCTGCGCAGGGCGCGTTCCTCAAGCTGGGCGCGCGGCACTACCTCGTGATTTCCATCGCGATGGTCGCCGCCGTTGTCACGGTCGATCGGGGCCGTGTCGCGCAGGCTGCGGTGGCGGTCGGGTCCTGTTCGGCCACGGCGCAGCGGCTGCCCGCGCTGGAGGCGGAACTGGCAGGCCGCCGCGTTGCCGACCTGCTGGCGGCGGGGTCCGGCTTTGTCACCCCCGCGCATCTGGCGCCACTGGCGCCCATCGCAGACGTGCGCGGCAGCGCGGATTACCGGATGGAGGCGGCGGCGACGCTCTGTGCCCGCGCGGTGAAGCTGGCTTTGACACGAGGGAACCAGGGTCATGAATAGGCACACGGCGCTGGGCCTGACCGCCTTTCACCTGAATGGCCGGGCCGTCGAAGTGGCGGCCGATCCCGGCGAACGCCTGTCGCACGCCCTGCGCGAAAGGCTGGGGGCCAGGGACGTCAAGGTCGGCTGCAACGCGGGCGATTGCGGCGCCTGCACGGTCCTGGTCGATGGCGCGCCGGTCTGTGCCTGCCTGATGCCGGTGCAGCAGGCGGCCGGTGCGACGGTCGAAACGCTGGCCGGGCTGGCCAGGACCGATCCGCATGGCGAACGGCTGGTCAGCAGTTTCCAGGCGCATCAGGCCGCGCAATGCGGGATCTGCACGCCGGGCATGATGGTGTCCGCCGTGGCGCTGCTGCGCATGGTCGCGGCCCCCGATGCGGCGCAGGTGCAGGACGCGCTGGGCGGGGTGCTGTGCCGCTGCACCGGCTATCGCAAGATCATCGACGCCGTGGTCGATGCCGGCGCGGGCGGTGCGCTGCCGGCCGAAGGGTCGGGCGATGTCGGCACCGCCATCCGCCGCCTGGACGGCCTGCCCAAGGTGACGGGCACCGAGGCATTCGGCGATGACGTGGCGCCGGCGGATGCACTGGTGCTGCGGGTGATCCGGTCGCCTCATGCGCATGCCGGGTTCACCCTTGGCGATCTGGATGCCTTCCGCGCGGCCCACCCCGGGATCGTCGCGGTGCTGACCGCCGCCGATGTGCCGGGGCTCAATGCCTTTGGCGTGATCCCCGGGTTCATCGACCAGCCGGTCTTTGCCGTGGATCGCGTGCTGTTTCGTGGCGATGCGGTGGCCGCCGTGGTGGGCGAGGCTCAGGCGATGGCCCGTTTCGATCCGGCCGATTTCCCCGTGACATGGCAGGTCCGTGACGCGGTGATGGAGGTCGAGGCGGCGCTGGCCGACGGGGCGCCGCAGCTGCATCCGGGCCGGGCCAACAACATCATGTGCGGCGGCAATGTGGCCTGCGGCGATGCCGAGGCCGCGCTGGGCCGCGCCGCGGTGACGGTCGAGGGCCGGTTTGACACCAGCTTTGTCGAACATGCCTATATCGAGCCCGAGGCAGGGTTTGCCACGATGGAGGGCGATCGCGTTGTCGTTCAGGCCTGCACGCAGGCCCCGGTGATGGACCAGGACGCGCTCATGCAGATCCTGGCGCTGCCGCGCGAGCGTATCCGCATCGTGCCCACCGCCGTGGGCGGCGGCTTTGGCTCCAAGATCGACCTGTCGCTGCAACCGTTCCTGGCGATTGCCGCGATGAAGACGGGCCGCGCGGTCAGGATGACCTACGAGCGGGTCGAAACCATGCAATCCACGACAAAGCGCCACCCGGCCAGCATCACCATGCGGATCGGCGCCGACCCTGACGGGCGGCTCTGCGGCATGACCTTTGACGGGGATTTCAACACCGGGGCCTATGCGTCCTGGGGGCCCACCGTTGCCAACCGGGTGCCGATCCATGCCTCCGGCCCCTACAGGGTCGCCGATTACCGCGCCACGTCGCGGGCGGTGAACACCACCTGCGTTCCCGCCGGGGCCTTTCGCGGCTTTGGCGTGCCGCAATCGGCTGTCGCGCAGGAAAGCCTGTTCGACGACCTGGCCGACACGCTGGGCATGGACCCGCTGGAATTCCGCATCCTGAACGCGCTCGACAACGGCGTGCCCACGGTCTGCGGGCAGGTCTTTGCGCAGGGCGTCGGCATCAAGCCCTGCCTCGAGGCGCTGCGCCCCGCATGGGCTGCGGCGCAGGCGGACTGCGCGGCGTTCAATGCCGCCAACAGCGCGTCCAGGCGCGGTGTCGGACTGGCGGCGGGGTGGTATGGCTGCGGCAACACCTCGATGCCCAACCCCTCCACCATCCGCGCCGGTCTGCGCGCCGATGGCGCCGTGGTGCTGCACCAGGGCGCGATGGACATCGGGCAGGGCTCCAACACGGTGATCCCGCAGATCTTTGCCCGCGCCTTCGGGGTGCCGGTGCACCAGGTGGACCTTGTCGGGGCGGACACCGACGTGACGCCGGACGCGGGCAAGACATCGGCCAGCCGCCAGACCTTTGTGACCGGCAATGCCGCGCGGCTGGCCGGCGAGGCGCTGCGCCGCGAGGTGCTGTCGCTGGTCAACGCCGGCCCCGACGCGACCATCGCCCTTGGGCCTGGCGCGATCACCGTCACCGATGGCGCGCGCGACTTCGCCTTTGACCTGGCGCGGCTGACGCCCAATGCTGCGGGCTACGTGCTCGAGGTCGTCGAAACCTACGACCCGCCGACAAAGCCGCTGGACAGCAACGGCCAGGGCGAACCCTATGCCCAGTACGGCTATGCCGCGCACCTTGTCGTGGTCGAGGTCGACCTGGCGCTGGGGCGCGTGCGCCCCTTGCGCTTTGTCGCCGCCCATGACGTGGGCCAGGCCATCAACCCGCTGCTGGTCGAAGGGCAGGTGCATGGCGGGATCGCCCAGGGCATGGGGATGGCGCTGATGGAAGAATACATTCCCCATCGCACCGAGAACCTGCATGACTACCTGATCCCCACCATCGGCGACGTGCCACCGATCGAGACGCTGATCGTCGAGGTGCCGGATGCGCACGGACCTTACGGGGCCAAGGGGCTGGGCGAGCATGTCCTGATCCCCACCGCCCCGGCGATCCTGAATGCCATCAAACGTGCCACGGGCGCGCGGATCCGCCGCCTGCCCGCCACGCCCGCGCGGGTGCGTGCCGCGCTCAAGGAGGCTGGACATGCCT
Organism: Antarctobacter aquimaris; assembly: GCF_900184945.1. GTDB lineage: Bacteria > Pseudomonadota > Alphaproteobacteria > Rhodobacterales > Rhodobacteraceae > Maliponia > Maliponia aquimaris. Next base: position 446,865 of record NZ_FXYF01000001.1, read on the forward strand.
GACGACAACGCCCCCAAAACCGTATCCGAAAAGATCCGCTGCGATGCCTGTCCGGTGATGTGCTACATCGCCGACGGCAAGGCCGGCGCCTGCGACCGCTACGCCAATCACGGCGGCGACCTGGTGCGACTGGATCCGCTGACGGTGATCCAGGGCGGCGCGCAGGCGGTGGCCTTTCTCGACCAGGGCGAGAACGCGCAGGACTGGGACGGCGACGTGATCCAGGGCAACCGCACGTTTGTCACCGCCGTCGGCGCGGGCACCACCTATCCCGACTACAAGCCCGCCCCCTTCATCGTCAGCCAGCAGGTCGACGGCGTCGACATGGTCACTGTCGTCACCGAGGGCATCTTCAGCTACTGCGGCGTCAAGGTGAAGATCGACACCGACCGCCACATCGGCCCCGAGCGCGCCATCGTCCGGGTCGAGGGCGAGGCGATCGGCCATGTCATGACCGCCGAATACGGCTCCAAGATGCTGTCGCTGGGCGGGGTCGAACACCTCACCGGCGGCTCCAAGAAGGAAGGCCGCATCACCTGCGATGCGCTGATGCGCCTGTGCAACCGCGCGCCTGTCGAGATGCAGATCGACGACGGCGTGAGCGTCGTCGTGCAGGCCGGGCATGCGCCGATCATCAACGGGGTGCCGGAAAAGCTGATGCGCGTCGGCTGTGGGTCGGCCACCATCGGAATGTTTGCCAAGCAGTGGCACGGCCATGTCGACGACGTGGTCGTGGTCGATGACCACATCACCGGGGTGCTCAGCGAACACGAGGCCGGCAAGGGCCTGGGCATGGAGCCTTCGGGCATCCGCATCCGGGGCAGGCGGTCCACGCCGGGGCGCTATTTCCAGGTGGCCGAGCCGGGCATCGGCTGGGGCGGCACGGATGTCGAGGATCCGCTGACCATCCTCAAACCCGCCGATCCCAAACGCGCCTGGCCCGGTCTGCGGCTGCTGATGATCTCGACCACGGGCGAACAATGGGCCTATTACGTCCTTGACGATCAGCTGGTTCCGCGACCGGCCGAGATCACGCCGCCGCTTCTGTCGACTGCCGAACGGATCGCGGAGAACTGCGAACCCTCGCTGTGTTCGGTCCTGTTCATGGGCGGCGCGGGCGGCAGCCTGCGGGCCGGTGTCACGGAAAACCCGGTGCGCCTGACCCGCTCGGTCAAGGATGCGCTGACCTACGTGTCCTGCGGCGGGGCCGAGGCCTATGTCTGGCCGGGTGGCGGCATCACGGTGATGGCCGACGTGATGGACATGCCCACCAATTCCTTTGGCTATGTGCCCACACCCGCGCTTGTCGCGCCGATCGAGTTCACGCTGCGGCTGGCAGATTACGCGGCGCTGGGCGGGCATGTGGACCACGTCCGACCGGTCGGTGATGTGCTGACGCCCGCGATCCGCAAGGTCCTGCCGAATATCAGCCAGCCCGATCCGCATGATCCGCAGAACTACCGCTGGCGGCCCGACCGGAAGGATCGGCGCTGATGGGGCCTGTTGCCGCCTTGCTGGGCGATGGCCGGTTGCATCTGCAACACGGCCCCATCGACCTGGTGATCGGCGCCGAGCAGGACGGCACCGGCCCGGTCGCGGCCGAGGAGGCGCGGCGGACCGCCTATCGCGCGGCGCGCGACCGTTTCAAGACGGTGCTGGAGGAAATCGTCGCCGAACTGCCCCTGCTGCGCCAGCCCCTGGGCGCACAACCGCAGGGCCGGATCGCCCGCCGGATGCACCGCGCTTGCATAGAGGTCGCGCAGGGCGATTTCATCACGCCGATGGCGGCGGTGGCCGGATCGGTCGCGGACGAGGTGCTGGCCGCGATGGTGGCGGCGGGGTCGCTGACCCGCGCCCATGTGAACAACGGCGGCGACATTGCCCTGTACCTTGCGCCGGGTGCCGAATACCGCGCGGCAATCGCCGGGCTGGACGGGCAACTGGCGGGGCGCATCACCCTTGGCGCCGATGACGACATCGGCGGCGTGGCCACCAGCGGGCAGGGCGGGCGCAGCCTGAGCCTTGGCATCGCCTCGTCGGTCACGGTGCTGGCGCGCAACGCCGCCACGGCCGACGCGGCCGCCACGCTGATCGCAAACGCGGTGGACCTGCCCGGCCACCCCGCGATCAGCCGCACACCCGCCCGGGACATCTTTCCCGACAGCGATCTCGGCGCGCGTCTGGTCGTCACCCATGTCGCCGCGTTGTCGCCTGCCGACATTGCCCGCGCCCTGTCAGACGGTGCCGCCCGCGCGCAAAGGTTGATCGACGCAGGCGCCATTGCCGCCGCCGCGCTGGTTCTGCAAGGTCGGGGCGTCACGGTGGGACAATTCGAAGACAGGGCCACGGCCCGAACGGAAAGGAGCCTGCAGCATGCCTGAGGTCGAGATACGCAAATTCGCCAGCGTAGTCGAAGAGATCTTCCACGAAGGCGGCCCCCGCGCCGCCGTGCCGCTGCGCCGCGCCGCGGTGATCGCGGTGATCCGCAACCCGTTTGCAGGGTCTTACGTCGAAGACATCCAGCCCTTCATGGAAGACCTCAAGCCGCTTGGCCTGACCATGGCGCACCGGCTGGTCGACCTGCTGGGCGGGGATCCTGCGGTGGTCGAAGGCTATGGCAAGGGCGCCATCGTGGGCGCCGCCGGAGAACTGGAGCATGGCGCGCTGTGGCATGCGCCGGGCGGCTATGCCATGCGCGAGGTGCTGGGCGATGCCATGGCGATCGTGCCCTCGACCAAGAAGGTGGGCGGACCGGGGACACGCCTGGACGTGCCGATCACCCATATCAACGCCTCATACGTGCGCAGCCATTTCGACTCGATGGAACTGGGCCTGAACGACGCGCCGCGCGCCGATGAAATGGCGCTGATGCTGGTGATGACCACCGGGGCGCGGGTCCACAGCCGCGCGGGCGGACTGGCCGCCGACAAGATCACGGGAAAGGACGGGCTGAGATGAGTGCCGACATTCGCAAACTGGCCGTCTGGATCGAGGAAACCCATACCGAGATGGGCAAGCCCATCAGCCCCGCCACCCGCAAGGCAGTGGCCGTGGCCGTCATCGCCAACCCCTTTGCCGGGCGCTATGCCGAAGATCTGTCCGAGCTGATCGAGATCGGCGCCGAACTGGGCGGGCTTTTGGGGCAGCGCTGCGTTGCGGCCCTGGGGATCGACCCCGCACAGGCGCAAAGCTATGGCAAGGCCGCCATGGTGGGTGAGGCGGGCGAACTGGAACATGCCGCCGCCATCCTGCATCCCAAGCTGGGCGCGCCGCTGCGCGCGGCGGTGGAAAAGGGCGCGGCGCTGGTGCCCTCGTCGAAAAAGATGGGCGGTCCCGGACAGGTTCTGGACGTGCCTCTGGGCCACAAGGACGCGGCCTACGTGCGCAGCCATTTCGACGGTGTCGAGGTGCGGCTGAACGATGCCCCGCGCGCCGGCGAGATCATGGTGGCCGTGGCGGTGACCGACAGCGGCCGCCCGCTGCCCCGGGTGGGCGGGTTGACCCATGACCAGGCGGAAGGCAAGGACGGGCTGCGCTGAGGCGCGGCCCTACAGCTTGTCCAGCAGTTCCAGCAGCCGCTCCAGCTCGCGGCGGGTCAGATTCTGCGCCGTGGCCGCCGATATCGTGGCGGCGGTCTGCACCGCCTGCTCGGCAAATGCGCGCCCCTCGGGCGTCAGGGAGATATCCAGCCGCCGCATGTCCGAGGTGCTTTTGGTGCGCTGGACATGGCCCTTGGCGCGCAGCCGGTCGACGACGCCCTTGGTGGTGGCCGCGTCCATGCCCACCAGCCGGCCCAGCTGGTTCTGCGAGATCGCGCCCTCGTCCAGCAGCTTGGCCAGAACGGCGAATTGCGTGGGCGTGACGTCGGGCATCATCCGCAGAAAGACTTCGAGGTGTTTCTGGTTTGCCAGACGCAGCTTGAAGCCGATCTGCTCTTCCAGCCGGTAGGCCAGGGTGTCGCGGTTGTCTGTATCCATCCGGCGTTTTTCCTGCGGGGTGGACCCTTTTGGCGATCGCCTTGGCGCCCACCTTTCGGGCTTCAGTCTTTCACGAAGGGCGCCTGTGGTCCATTTCCTGATTGGGCCAACAAATTGTTTGACAGCTAACAAGTTTTTGGTGCGGAATGCCACAAAGGTCAAGCCGCGCGGCGCTGGTTCATCCATCGCCCTGTCGGACCAAGCCGGATGGATCGCCCGTGCAGCGGGCGACGCAACAGGAGGGAAAGACGATGCCGTTCGTCAGAAACGCCTGGTACGTGGCCGGATGGTCGCGTGATTTCGGTGCCGAGATCCGTGCCCTGACCATCGTTGACCAGACCTTGGCGATGTTTCGGGCCGGCGACGGCACGCTTGTCGCGCTGGAGGACCGCTGCCCGCATCGTCAGCTGCCGCTGTCAAAGGGCAAGCGGATCGGCGACACGATCCAGTGCGGCTATCACGGCATGACCTTTGACCGGACCGGCGCCTGCGTCCGTGTGCCGGGGCAGGACAACCTGCCCGCCAGCGCCTATGTGGATGCCTTCCCGGTCGAGGAACGCCACGGGATCGTCTGGGTCTGGATGGGCGACCCTGACCGCGCCGATCCCGCGACCATATTCGACCTGCCCGAATTCAGCGACCCGGCCTGGCACCTGCACCATGGCGACGCGCTGCATCTGCGGGCCAATTACCTGAACGTGGCCGAAAACCTCGTGGATCCGGCGCATGTCAGCTTTGTGCATCCCACGACGCTGGGCAGTTCGGCCTCGGAAAACGTGCCGGTGCATGTCAGCACCAAGGGCAAGACGATCACCGCCTGGCGCTGGATCCGCAATGCGCCGCCGGTGGGGTTCTTTCAGAAATTCGGCGGCTTCACCGGCAATGTGGACCGCTGGCACTATTACCATCTCTACCTGCCCAGCACGGCGGTGATCGATTTCGGCAGCGCCGACGCGGCCCTGAACCTGCCCGAGGACGAGCGTCAGAAAGGCGTGCGCATCTTTGCGCTGCATTTCGTGACCCCCGTGACCGAGGACTACACCATCGACCACTGGATGCACATCCGCAACGCGGCCGTGGGCGACGATGCGGCCTCGGCGCAGATGGACGCGATGTTCCGCATCGCCTTTGCCGAGGACAAGGAGATCCTCGAGGCGATCCACATCGAGGAACAGCGCCCGCACAAGCGCAAGCCCATTCGGATAGCCATTGACAAGGGCCCGAACGTGTTCCGCAAACGGATACGCGACCTGATCGAAGCCGAGGCAACCGAAGACCTTGGAGAACCTGTAAGATCAACCTTCGTCCAGCACGACTAAGGACCCCCAACGGAGAGGATACCTCAATGCATCGCAAGACGTTTCTGACAGGGCTGGCAGGTGCTGCGGCGCTTGCCCTAACGGGGCTTCCGGCCCTGGCACAAGACACGATCAAGATCGGCGAGATCAACCATTACAAGCGCATGGCCGCCTTTGCCGAACCCTACAAGATGGGGATCGAACTGGCGCTGGACGAGGTGAATGCCGCGGGCGGCGTGCTAGGCAAGCCGCTGGAATTCATCTTCCGCGACGACCAGGGCGATCCCGGCGAGGCCATCAAGATCGCCGAGGAACTGATGACGCGCGATGGCGCGGTGATGCTGACTGGCACCATTCTCAGCAACGTCGGGCTGGCGATCTCGTCCCTGGCGGCCGAAAAGAAATACCTCTACCTCGCGTCCGAACCGCTGGCGGATTCCATCGTCTGGGCCAGCGGCAACGATTACACCTTCCGCCTGCGCACATCGACCTACATGCAGGCCGCGATGCTGGCGGAAGAGGCCGCCAAGTCCGACGCGATCCGCTATGCCACCATCGCGCCCAACTATGCCTACGGCAAGGAGGCGGTCGAGGCCTTCAAGACGGTCCTGACCCAGCTCAAGCCCGAGGTGGAGTTCGTGACCGAACAGTGGCCCGCCCTGTTCAAGATCGACGCCGGCGCCGAGGTGCAGGCGCTGGAACGCAGCAAGCCTGACGCGGTGTTCAACGTGACCTTCGGCACCGACCTTGCGAAATTCGTGCGCGAAGGCACCACGCGGGGCCTGTTCGACGGTCGCAAGGTCTACGGGATGCTGACGGGCGAGCCCGAGTACCTTGACCCCCTGGCCGATGAGGCGCCGGTGGGTTGGGTCGTCACCGGCTATCCCTGGTATGACGTGACGGACGCCTCCAACAAGGCTTTTGTCGACGCCTACCAGGCCCGCTACAACGACTATCCGCGCATCGGATCGCTGGTGGGGTACATGACCGTGCAATCCATCGCGGCCGCGCTGGAAAAGGCCGGAAGCACCGACACCGAAGCGCTGAAGATGGCCTTCAAGGGGCTGGAAGTGGATACACCCGTCGGCCCGATCACCTATCGCGCGATCGACCACCAGGCGACGATGGGCGCCTTTGTCGGCACCATCGCGATGGAGGACGGCAAGGGCCTGATGGTGGATTGGACTTACAAGAACGGTGCCGATTACCTGCCCTCCGACGAGCAAGTCATGAAGCTGCGCCCGGCCAACTGAGCCTGCGCGACATGATTGCGGGCGGCAGCCAGTCTGCCGCCCGCGTTGCGCTGTGCTGGCGGGTTTCGCCATCCAGGCCAACCCCGGCTTCGGCCTGAGCATTCTCCAAGACATCCAGGACCAATCACATGGGTTTCTTCATCGCACAGCTTCTGACGGGGCTTGCCAATGCCGGCGCGCTGTTCATGGTCGCCTCGGGCCTGTCGCTGATTTTCGGCGTCACCCGGATCGTGAATTTCGCCCATGGGTCGTTCTACATGCTGGGCGCCTATGTCGGGTATTCGCTGATGCAGGTCCTGCCGGGGTCCGTCGGGTTCTGGGGGTCGATCGTTCTGGCCGGGGTGATCGTTGGGCTGATCGGCGTGATCGTGGAAATCTGCGTGCTGCGCCCGGTCTACCGCGCGCCCGAACTGTTCCAGCTTGTCGCCACGTTCGGGGTGATCCTGGTGATCCAGGACCTGACCCTGATGACCTGGGGGGCCGAAGACGTGCTGGGACCGCGCGCGCCGGGCCTGACCGGCGTGGTGCGGATCCTGGGCGAACCGGTGCCGAAATACGATCTTGCCCTGCTCGTGATCACGCCTTTCGTGGCGCTGGGGCTGTGGTACCTGATCACCCGCACGCGCGTCGGCGTGCTGGTGCGCGCCGCCACGCAGGACCGCGAGATGGTGGGCGCGCTGGGCGTCAACCAGTCCTGGCTGTTCACCGGCGTCTTTTTCCTGGGTTGCGCGCTGGCGGGCCTGGGCGGGGCGCTGCAACTGCCCAAGGGCGGCGCGGACCTGCTGATGGATTTCAACATCCTCACGGCGGTCTTCGTGGTCGTGGTGATCGGCGGCATGGGGTCCCTGCCGGGGGCCTACCTGGCCGCCGTGCTGATCTCGGTCCTGGGCGTGTTCGGCGTGACCTACATGCCGCAAAGCACGCTGGTCTTGATGTTCGTGATCATGGTGCTGGTGCTGATGATCCGGCCCTATGGCCTGTTCGGCCGGCCCGAGGTGGCCGGCGAGCATGGCCAGGTGGGCGAGCCGGAACGCCCGATCAAACCGGCAGGTCCGCGCGGCCGGATGATCGTGGCGGCCGGCCTTGCGCTGCTGGCCCTGCTGCCGCTCTACGGATCGAACTTCGCGCTGGTCCTGGCGACGGATATCCTGATCTTCTGCCTGTTCGCCGCCAGCCTGCACTTCATCCTTGGCCTTGGCGGTCTGGTCAGCTTTGGCCACGCGGCCTTTTTCGGCGGCGGGGCCTATGTGGCGGCCCTTCTGGTGACCTATGCCGAAACGCCGATGGAACTGGCGATGCTGCTGGCGCCGCTGGGCGCGGGGTTCGCCGCGATCATCATCGGCTGGGTCTGCCTGCGGCTGACGGGCGTCTATTTCGCCATGCTGACGCTGGCCTTTTCGCAGCTGCTGTGGAGCCTCGTGTTCCAGTGGGGCGAGGTGACGCGCGGCGATGACGGGCTGGTCAACATCTGGCCCTCGGCCTGGGCCTCGGGGACCATGGTCTATTTCTACCTGACGCTGTTGATCTGCACGGGCGGCATTCTTTTCCTGCGCCACGCCGCCCATTCGCCCTTTGGCTATGCGCTGCGCGCCGCCCGCGACAGCGCGCGCCAGGCCGAGGCGACAGGCATCGACACCAGGCGCGTGCAATGGGTGGCCTTTGCGCTGGCGGGCGCGATGGCGGGCGTCGCGGGGGGGCTGTTCGTCTTTTCCAAGGGCAGCGTCTTTCCCAACGAGCTGGAGATCGCGCGCAGCTTTGATGCACTGATCGTGGTCTTTCTGGGCGGGGTCAAGACGCTGGCAGGCGGTGTCGTGGGCGGCGCCGCGCTGGAGGGGGCCAAGGACATCCTGACCCGCTTCGAATACTGGCGCCTGGCACTGGGCGTGCTGATCATCGCGGTGGTGATCGTCGCCCCCGATGGCCTGGTCGGCACCGCCCGCAAGCTGAGCGAACGCTGGGGCCTGCTGCGCGGCGCGGAGGACGGCAAATGACGGTTGTTCTGGAGGCCAAGGGCCTGTCGAAATCCTTTGGCGCGATCAAGGCCGTGTCGGAGGTGTCCTTTGCCCTGAACAAGGGCGAGCTGCTGGCGATGATCGGCCCCAATGGCGCGGGCAAGAGCACCTGTTTCAACATGCTGATGGGCCAGCTGAAACCCAGCGCCGGCACGGTCTGGCTGAACGGGCAGAACCTGGCCGGTCTCGGCCCGCGGCAGATCTGGCGCCTGGGGGTGGGGCGGACCTTTCAGATCACCGGCACCTATGCCTCGATGACGGTCGCCGAAAACGTCCAGATGGCGCTGATCTCGCACCACCACCGGGTCTTTTCTATCCTGCCCTACGCGCACCGGCTGTTCCGGGACAAGGCGCTGGAGCTGCTGGCGCTTGTCGGCATGGCCGACCAGGGCGAACGGCATTGCGCGGTGCTGGCCTACGGCGATCTCAAGCGGCTGGAACTGGCGATAGCGCTGGCGCATGAACCCAGCCTGCTGCTGATGGACGAACCTACCGCCGGCATGGCCCCGCGCGAGCGCATCGCCCTGATGCAGTTGACCGCCGACATCGTGCGCGACCAGGGCGTGAGCGTGCTGTTTACCGAACATGACATGGACGTGGTCTTTGCCCATGCCCACCGGGTCATGGTGCTGAACCGCGGCCGATTGATCGCCAACGGCACGGTCGAGGATATCCGCAACGATCCGCGCGTGCAGGAGGTCTACCTGGGTGGCGGCACCCTGATCGACGCCGGGGAGGACGCCCATGCTTGAGATCGCGGCAGTCAACAGTTTCTACGGCAAGGCCCAGGTGCTGAGCGATCTCAGCTTTGACGTCCAGCGCGGGCAGGTGGCGGCGCTGCTGGGGCGCAACGGCGCGGGCAAGTCCACGACGATGAAATCCATCATGCAGCTGATCGTGCCGCGCAGCGGTTCGATCCGCTTCATGGGCAAGGAACTGGTGGGCCTCGCCCCGCATCGGGTGGCCAAGCTGGGCCTGGGTTACGTGCCCGAGGACCGGCGCATCTTCACCGATCTCACGGTGCTGGAAAACCTCGAGGTCGGGCGCCAGCCGCCGCGCGACGGGACCGTGACCTGGACCCGCGACATGCTCTTTGACCTGTTTCCCAACCTGGCCGAGCGGCGCAACAACCGCGGCAAGGAGATGTCGGGCGGCGAGCAGCAGATGCTGACCATCGCCCGCACGCTGATGGGCAACCCCAGCTTCGTGCTGCTGGACGAACCCAGCGAAGGCATCGCCCCGGTGATCGTCGAACAGATGGCCCGCGTGATCCTGCAACTGAAATCCGAGGGGCTGACGGTGCTGCTGTCCGAACAGAACCTGCATTTCGCCCGCGCCGTGGCCGACGTGGCGGTGATCATCGAAGGCGGGGCGCAGAAATTCTACGGCACCCTGGCCAAGCTGAAAGCCCACCCCGAGATCCGCGACGCCTATCTTTCGGTGTGACAGGCGAGCCATCGGGGCGCTGGTGCGCCGCAAGACCGGTTCGGCCCCTCCCACGCCGACAAGGCTACGAGACATATCTGGCATGCCGGTCCTGCGCGCCGCCGCTGTGCCTATGGAGCGCATGCGGTGCTCCCAAGTCGGGGCTCGGACTACGTTGCAGGTGTGCCGATCCATACGCGCGACGGGACCTTTGTCGCCGCCAATCGGCGCGTGGACGGAGCGGTTCGTCTAGCCGATGACGCTCTGAGCGGGGCCCGCCGATCAAGGCGCTGCACCACGTCAGGGGCCTGAACGACCCGCCGATTGCGGCGCTCTTGGGGGCTGGTGCTGCTGGTGGCGGTCTTTGTCATCGGCACCACGCCGGCGCCGACGTGCCTGGCACGGCGCATGTCGGACGGCATCGCCGAGCGCCCCGCCAAAGCCTTCGACAATCTCCAGTCGCGCGAGGTGGTGGCGACCCAAGGCGCCTGGATCGCTGCGTGGCCCCGCCAACGGGGGCGCCCTGGCCGCGCAACAGTGTGCGGACCGGCCAGCCGGTGGCCCCAAACCCCTCCTGCGGGGACTCCGGGGTGCAGCCGGTCATGCGGTTGCGCGAGTCCGCGCGGATGGTATGCCATTTCCTCTCGTGACCCGAACCGGGCACCGGATTGCCTTCCATGTCAAAAGGGACTGCCGCGCGCAGGTGAGATGAGACCGCATGGGGGCATGACGCATGGATATTCACTTCGTTCCGGTCGCCTGCTGTATGTCGCCGCATGTGCCGAACGCGGGCCGATCCGGCAAGACCACGCGGGAGCTGGCGCGGGCCGGGTCAGACGAGGCGGCAGGAGACTGCGCCAAGCCCTTCGATCCAGCCATCGACGTCGGTGCCGGCGGGGAACCAGGCCAGGCCCGACACCGACCCGGTGATCACGATCTGGCCTTTCGCCAGCCCGCCGCAGTGGTCGCCGAGATTGTCCAGCAGCAGCGCGAGGTTCTTCAGCGCGGAGCCGCCGGGAACGGAGACCGGGCCGTCGACCACCGTGGTTTCGCCGCAGGTCAGGCGCGCGGTGGCTGTGCCGAAATCGCTGCCGTCCCAATCGTCCAGCGCCGGGCCGACGACCATCCCGTCGTTGATCTGCATGTCGGCCAGTTTCATCGCCGCGTTGTCATCCGCCCCGGTCAGCCGGGTGTCGACGATCTCGATCAACACGCAGGGTCGGAAGTGGCGCTGCGGGTTTGCCATCATGTCCGGCACGGGGTCCGTCAGCAGCTCCAGCCCGACCTCCAGTTCGATCCCCATCCGGCCGTTGACGGTCCGGGCGGCGCCGGAGCGGGCCACCTTGGCGGCGCTGATCGGGGCCATCATCGGCGCGCCCTCGGGCCGGGTGCCGACCTTGAAGCCGCCCACCGGGCCCAGCGTGGCCTGCACGCGGCGCTGGATCTCAAGCGCCTGCGCGTAGTCCGGGGCCTGGAGCGCGGCGGCATCGGCGCGGGTGCCGCTGCGGTGCGCCTCGATCAGGGCATCTGCAAAGGTCTGGGCAAGTGTCATCGGCGGTCCTTTCCGTGTCGTCGTTGCCCCTTGCGGGGGCGCGGTCCCGGCAACGGCCTGGCGCCTTGCCATCTTTGCCAAAGCCGCGCGCCTGTCCAGCGCGGCGTGCCCTCGCCCAGGCGATTTAGGGTTGCACCGTGGTCCCGCCCTGCCATCCTCGTCCCCATTCACAAGGGGGGGAGTTGAAGATGCGCCGGTTCTTTCTGATCGTCAGCCACGCGGCCTGTGTCGGGACAGGCTTTGCCCTTGGCATCTACCTCTTGCCGATCCTGACGGCCCCCGCCTCGCCCGATGCAGCGGAGTTGCAGCAGATGGCGCGGGATGCGACCTATACCGCGAGCTCTACCCGTGACCGGCGCGGCAGCGATTTCCTGCACTGGGGCGAGGGGATCGTCAGCCTGAGCGCCACCATGATCGTGCACGAGGGCAAGCTGGCCCCCGGACCCGACTACCGCATGTACCTCGTGCCCGCCTACGTCGAGCACGAGGACGAGTTCCTGCCGCTCAAGGCGTCCTCGGTCCAGGTCGGCGAGGTCAGGAGCTTTGGCGGCGCGGTGGTCAGGATCCCCGAGGGCGTGAACATCGAGGACTATACCACGGTGCTGATCTGGTGCGAGGCCTTTGGCGAGTTCATCACCTCGGCGCAGTACCGCTGAGGCGCGACCTCAGAGCGAGGCCGTGATCCCGCCGTCGACGTAGAGGATGTGCCCGTTGACAAAGCTCGACGCCTCGGACGACAGGAAGATGCAGGCACCCACCAGTTCCTCGACCTTGCCCCAGCGGCCGGCGGGGGTGCGTTTCTCCAGCCAGGCCGAAAACGCCGGGTCGTTGACCAGCGCGGCGTTCAGCGGGGTGTCGAAATAGCCCGGCGCGATGGCGTTGCATTGCAGGCCATGTTTTGCCCAGTCGGTCGCCATGCCCTTGGTCAGGTTGCCGACCGCGCCCTTGGTCGTGGTGTAGGGGGCGATGCCGGGGCGGGCCAGCGCGGTCTGCACCGAGGCGATGTTGATGATCTTGCCGCGCCCGCGCGAAATCATGTGCCGCGCGCAGGCCTGGCCGACGTGGAACACGCTGGCGACGTTGGTCTGGAGCAGCTTTTCGAACATCTCCGCCGGGAAATCCTCCAGCGGGGTGCGGTGCTGCATTCCGGCGTTGTTCACCAGGATGTCGATCGCGCCCTGCGTGGACTCAAAGCCGTCCACGGCGGCGCGCACGGCGTCATGGTCGGTGGCGTCGAACGGCAGTTCCGCCACCTCGTGCCCTTCGGCGCGCAGCGCGGCGGCGGCGTCGGCCAGCTTGGCGGTGTCGCGGCCGTTCAGCACGACCGCCGCGCCCGCCTGGGCGAGACCCCGCGCCAGCGCCAGGCCGATGCCCTGCGACGAGCCTGTGACCAGCGCGCGCCGGCCGGCGAGGGAAAAGAGCTGCATGGGGATCCTCCGACTGTCTTTTGTCCCCGATAGCGCGCTGATACGGTGCGCGATGTCAACCCGTCCGCCCCGACACGCCCACCGGGCCGCGGCGGGCCTTGCCAAGAGCGGCGCGAGGCTGTTTCTGGGGGCGGAACGAACGCGCGAAGGGCCGGACATGCCGACACAGCCGATATCATGGATCGCCGTGGACTGGGGCACGTCCAACCTGCGCGCATGGGCAATGTCCGGCGACGACCGTCCATTGCAGCGGTTCGAGTCCGATCGCGGCATGGGCCGGCTGACAAGGGCCGAGTTCGAGCCGGTGCTGCTGGAGCTGATCGGCGCGCACCTGCCCGAGAGGCCGGTCCCGGTCGTGGTCTGCGGCATGGCCGGCGCGCGGCAGGGCTGGGCCGAGGCGCCCTATGTCGCCGTGCCCTGCGCACCACCCGTCACCGGCGTGCGCGTGCCCACTGCCGATCCGCGCCTTGAGGTCACCATCCTGCCCGGCGTGCGGCAGGACCGCCCGGCCGACGTCATGCGCGGCGAAGAGACCCAGATCGGCGGCTTCCTGGCGCGGGAGTCGGGCTTTGACGGGGTGCTCTGCCTGCCCGGGACGCATACCAAGTGGGTGCACCTCAGCGCGCGCGAACTGGTGTCGTTCCGCACCTTCATGACCGGCGAGCTGTTCGCGCTGATCGGCGGCCAGTCAGTGCTGCGGCATTCGCTGGCGGGCGAGGGCTGGGACGAGGCCGCCTTTGCCGAGGCGGCGGCCGACACGCTGTCGCGCCCCGCGACGCTGGCCGGGGCGCTGTTCGGCCTGCGGGCGGACTCGCTGTTGCACGGGACCGGCCCGGCGGTCTGCCGGGCGCGGCTGTCCGGCCTGCTGATCGGCGCCGAACTGGCCGCCGCGCGGCCCTACTGGCTGGGCCAGCAGGTGGCGGTGCTGGGCGAGGGCGCGATGGCGCGCGCCTACCAGGCCGCGCTGGCCGCGCAGGGCGTCACCGCGCGCCTGTTGCCGACCGAGGACATCACGCTGGCCGGGCTGACCGCCGCCATGCGCCACATGAGGAACCACACATGACCCGAGAGATCATCGCCATCCTGCGCGGCCTGACCCCGCCCGAGGCCGAGCCGGTCGCCGAAGCCTTGCTGGAGGCCGGGATCACCCTGATCGAGGTGCCGCTGAATTCGCCGCAGCCGTTCGACAGCATCGGCCGCATGGTGCGCCATTGCGGCGCGCGCGCGGTGGTGGGCGCGGGGACGGTGCTGGACCCGGCCGACGTGGGCCGGTTGCAGCAGATCGGCGCGGGCATGGTGGTGTCGCCCGACTGCAACCCGCGCGTGATCGTGGCGGCGAAACAGGCCGGGATGCTCTCCTATCCCGGCGTCTTTACCGCGACCGAGGCCTTTACCGCGCTGCGCAACGGCGCGGACGGGCTGAAGTTCTTTCCTGCGTTCAAGCTGGGCCTCGACGGCTATGCGGCGCTCAAGGCGGTTCTGCCGTCAGAGGCCCGCACCTACGCGGTGGGCGGGGTCGGCCCCGAGGATTTCGCCGCCTGGCGCAAGGCGGGGATTACCGGCTTTGGCATCGGCTCGCAGCTGTACAAGCCAGGCCGCCCGGTGGCCGAGATCGCCGCCCGCGCGGCCGAGCTGGTCGCGGCCTGGGACATGGTCTGAGGCGCTGCAGCGCCTACATCACCCAGGTGTTCGGACCGTCCACATGAGGGAACCCGCCATGCGCCGTTGCACCTTTCCTGGCCTCCGGTCGTCCGCGCCCGCCTTCGGTCGGGTGGGCGCTACGCACGAAAGAGCCTGAGAGGCATGGCGCTGCCGCTGTCCGTCACCGGGTTGGAGGTCGCCGCGCCCAGGGGGCGGCGGCTGCTGTCCGTTGCGCGGCTGGAGGTGCCGGGCGGTGCGCTGGTGGGGGTGCGGGGGCCGTCGGGTGCGGGAAAGTCGACCTTTCTGCACGCGCTGAGCGGGCTGGTCGCGTTCCGGGGTGCGGTGCGCTGGGGCGGCACCGACCTTGGCGCGCTGTCGGCGGAGGGCCGCGCGGGGTTTCGGGCGGCGCGGATGGGCATGATCTTTCAGGACTTCCTGCTGTTCGACGAGCTTTCGCCGCTGGGCAATGCCGGGCTGGCCGCCCTGTTCGCGCCGCAGCGGGTGCGGGCCGACGTGCAGGCGCGCGCCGCCGCAAGCCTGGACCGCCTGAAGGTGCCGGAGGACCGGCGGGCGGTGGCCAGTTTTTCCGGCGGGGAACGGCAGCGGGTGGCGGTGGCCCGCGCGCTGGCCACCAACCCGTCGATCCTGCTGGCGGACGAGCCGACCGCCAGCCTTGACCGCCCCTCGGCCGACCGGCTGATCGAGGACCTGACCGCGCTGGTCCGCCAGACCGGCAAGACGCTGATCGCGGTCAGCCACGACAGCCACCTGCTGGACCGCATGGACCGCGTGCTGACCATCGAGGATGGCGTCCTGAGCGACGGAGGCACCACATGAGCGCGCTGTGGGACAGCCTGCCGGTGTTGGCGCAGGACCTGCTGGTTGCACTGGCGCTGCTGCTGCCGCTGCTGGTCATGGCGCTGGTGCTGCTGCGCGGGTTCCGGCCCTGGCCGCTGGTGGGCGCGCTGCTGTGGCGGTTCCGCTGGGCGAACCTGATGTTCGTGTTGCTGATCGCGGTGTCGACCGGCATGGGCATCGGCCTGATCGCGCAGGAGCGCGGCCTGCGTGTCGGCAGCGCGCAGGCGGCGGACAAGTTCGACCTGGTGGTGTCCGCGCCGGGGTCCGAGCTGACCATGATGCTGGCGGCGGTGTTCCTGCAACCCTCCGCCGTGCCGCTGCTGGACGGCGCCGCCTATGACCGGATCGCAAGTCATGAGCGGGTGCAGATTGCCGCGCCCATCGCCTTTGGCGACAGCTACGACGGTGCGCCGGTGGTCGGCACCATCGCCGATTTTGTGATCCACCTGTCGGACGGCCGGATCGAGGGGCGGCTGTTCCAGCGCTCGGGCGAGGCGGTGATCGGTGCGGCCATGGCGCTGGAGATCGGCGCGCGGTTCACCCCCGCCCACGGTACGGGCAGCGCGGCAGAGGACGACGCGCACGACGGGTTTCAGATCGAGGTGGTGGGCCGCATGGGACGCACCGGAACGCCCTGGGACCGGGCGATCCTGATCCCGCTCGAAACCGTCTGGGAGGTGCATGGCCTCGCCAATGGCCATCCCTTCGAGGACGGCGACCGGATCGGCCCGCCCTTTGACCCGGCGCTGTTTCCCGGCACCCCGGCGGTCATCGTCCGTGCGAATGAGCTCTGGGCCAACTACGCGCTGCGCGCCGAGTTCACCGAGGCGGGGCAAAGCATGGCGTTTTTCCCCGGCACGGTGCTGGCCGATCTCTACCGCGTCATGGGTGACGTGCGGCAGGCCATGCAGGTAATGTCGACCGTGACGCAGGGGTTGGTGGCGGCCTCGGTTCTGCTGGGGCTGTTCATCCTGTCGCGGCTGTTCCAACGGCAGCTGGCCATGCTGCGCGCGCTGGGCGCGCCGCGCCGTTTTGTCATGGCGGTGGTCTGGGGCTACGGCGTCGCGCTGCTGGCGGCGGGCACGGCGCTGGGGCTGGCGCTGGGCCTTGCCGCGGCGTCGGCGCTGTCGCGGATCGTGACCGCGCGGACCGACATCCTGGTCACCGCCACCATCACCTGGGACGAGGTCACGCTGGCGCTGGCCTTTTTGTCCTTCACCTCAATGCTGTCACTTGTCCCGGCGCTGGCCGTCCTGCTGCGCCCCATCGTGGAGAACCTGCAGAAATGAAACGACTGCTGTCCGCCCTGATCCTGTGTGCCGCGCCCGTGCTGGCGGAAGAGAGCGACCAGCGCCATGTCTTTGGCCTCGGCGGGCTGGAGATCCTGCATCCCTGGGCCAATGCCACCCGCCACGACCACGCGGCGCTGTTCATGGAGGTGCACAACGAGGGGGCGGAGGTGGTCGAGATCCTCGGCGCCCGCCTGCCGGAGGGTGCCGAGGGGCAGATTGTCGGCTTTCGCATGAAGGCGGGCGAGATGGGGTTCGATCCCCTCCCGGCGATCCCGGTGGCCCCCGGCGGGCACATCGACTTTGCCCCTGACGGGCTGGCCATCCGCTTTGACGGGCTGACCGCGCCGCTGGTCGAGGGCGGGCACTGGGACGTGATCCTGCGGACCTCGGCCGGGGACATCGCGCTGGAGGTGATGATCGAGCCGGAGGACGCCCGCGCCCACAGCCACGCCAACCACGCGCACTGACCCCGGGCGCATGGTCTGGATCTCCAGACTGGCATCGGCGAATTTCCGCCGTATTTTCCTGTCATCTGCTATTCTCATGTCCACGAACACCTGGAGATTAAGAAATGAAACGTTTGTTTGCGGGATTGATTGCGGTTCTGGCGCTTGGGTCGGCGGCGCAGGCCGGGTCGTGTGGCTATGCCAACTGCTGGGGCGCGGTCGGGATCGGGCCGCACGGCGCGGCGGGCTATTCGTTCAACTACAGCTCGGAGAACGGCGCGCTGAACCGCATGTATGCCGAATGTCCCAGCTGCAATTCGACCTACACCTTCGTGAACGCCTGCGGCGCCATCGCGCAGGCGGCGGACGGGGCCTGGGGCTCGGGCTGGGGCGATACACGGGAACTGGCCGAGTATTATGCCACCCAGACCTGCGCCCAGTACACGCGTTCGGGCGGGTGCCGCACGGCGGTCTGGGCCTGCTCGCGCTGATCCGGCGCGGGTTGTCGCGAGGTGTATGCATGCGGTATGCATGAAGCATGCCGAATGACACCGCCGCGCCGCCGAAAAAGACGCTCTGCCGGGAGGACCTGAGGGCCCGCATCCTGCGCGGTGACCTGGCGCCTGGGGCAGAGCTGGACGAAACCCGGCTGGCCGGCGACTATGGCCTGTCGCGCACGCCGCTGCGCGAGGTGTTCCGGGCGCTGGCCGGGCAGGGCTACCTGAGCCTGCAGTCAAACCGGGGCACGCGGGTGGCGGCACTGGACACAGAGGTCCTGCGCGGGTTGTTCCAGGCGGCGCCGCTGATCCTGGCCGGCACTGCGCGGCTTGCGGCGCAGAACCGCACGGCCGGGCAGATCGCGGCACTGAAATCCGTGCAACGGGCCCTGGCGCAGGCCATCGCGGCCGAGGATGCGCCGCGTGCCGCGCTGGAGGATCACGGGTTTCACACGCTGGTCGGCGAGATGGCCGGCAACGCCTACCTGGCGCAGGCGCTGGACCGGATGCTGGTCGATCTCACGCGACTGGGGCAGGGGCTGTACCGCCCCGAGACCAAGAAGGCGCGCAAGCTGCTGAAGAAGGCCCTGCAACAGCACGAGGCGCTGATTGTCGCCATCGAGTCGCAGGACCCCGAAGAGGCAGTCGCCGTGGCGCTGGCGCATTGGTCACTGTCGCAGGATGAGATCACCCGCGCGCTGACCCCCGACCCGGTACCGCACGACATCGCGCCGGTGCCGCAGGTCTGAGCGCGCCGCTCAGTCCGCGTCCTGTGCCGCGAGGTCCTGCAGGATCGGACAATCGGGCCGGTCGTCGCCGTGGCAGGCATGCACCAGCGAGGACAGTGTCGTCCGCATCCCCTGCAACTGGGCGATCTTTTCGTCGATCCGGGCCAGGTGTTCCTCGGCCACGCGCTTGACGTCGGCGCTGGCGCGGCGGTCGTCTTCGTAAAGCGCCAGCAGGACGCGGCAGTCCTCGATGGAAAAGCCCAGTGCGCGGGCGCGGGCGAGAAAGGCCAGTTTGTGCAGGTCGGTCTCGCGGAAGGCGCGATAGCCGTTGGCGTCGCGCGGCGGCCGCACCAGGCCGATTTCCTCGTAGTAGCGGATCGTCTTGGCGGGCAGGCCCGCGCGGTCGGCCACCTCTCCGATGTTCATGCGAGGGCCTCCTTCTGGGTGGCTGTGGCTTGGGCGGCGGGTTCGTCCAGCGAACCCTGCATCCCGCGCAGCCGCAGCGCGTTGGTCAGCACAAAGACCGAGGACAGCGCCATGGCCCCCGCCGCCAGCATCGGCGACAGCATCAGCCCGGTGACAGGGTAGAGCACCCCGGCGGCCACAGGGATCAGCGCCACGTTGTAGCCAAAGGCCCAGACCAGGTTTTGCCGGATGTTGCGCATCACGTTGCGGCTGACGTGCAGGGCATTGACCGCGCCCGCCACCGCGCCGGAGGACAGCACCACGTCGGCGCTTTCGATGGCGACATCGGTGCCGGTGCCGATGGCCAGGCCCACCTCGGCCTCGGCCAGGGCGGGGGCGTCGTTGATGCCGTCACCGACAAAGGCGACCGCGCCGAATTCCTCGCGCAGGTGGCGGACGGCATCGACCTTGCCTTCGGGCAGCACCTCGGCTTCGACGTGGTCGATGCCCAGTTCATCGGCGATGGCGCGGGCCACGGCACGCGAATCGCCCGAGATCATGGCCACCTGGACACCCGCCTGTTTCAGCGCCGCCACGGCGGCGCGCGCGCCCGGCTTGATCCGGTCGGCCACGGCAAAGGCGCCGGCCAGCTTCCCGTCGATGGCCACCACCACGGGGGTTTGTGCTGCGCGCTCCATCTCGGCCAG
Organism: Antarctobacter aquimaris; assembly: GCF_900184945.1. GTDB lineage: Bacteria > Pseudomonadota > Alphaproteobacteria > Rhodobacterales > Rhodobacteraceae > Maliponia > Maliponia aquimaris. The sequence continues at coordinate 466,383 of NZ_FXYF01000001.1, forward strand.
TGTGTCCGACAGCGCGGCCATGTCCAGCCCTTCACGCGCCAGAAAGCGGGCGTGCCCGACCAGCACCTTGCGCCCCTCGACCACCGCGCGCAGGCCGTTGCCGGGCACGGCCTCGACACTCTCGGCCGCAGGCACCTCACCTGCCGCCGCCTCCAGCGCGCGGGCGATCGGATGTTCGGAGCCTTGCTCGGCACTGGCGGCGATGCGTAGCACCTCATCAGCCACGAACCCAGGTGCTGCGACCGACCGCACCAAGGCGGGCTTGCCCTCGGTCAGCGTGCCGGTCTTGTCAAAGGCCATGACGCGCACGTCCTCCAGCCGTTGCAGCGCCTCGCCCTTGCGGAACAGCACGCCCAGTTCGGCGGCGCGGCCGGTGCCCACCATGATCGAGACCGGCGTCGCAAGGCCCATCGCGCAGGGGCAGGCGATGATCAGCACCGACACCCCGGCCACCAGCGCAAAGGTCAGCCCCGGCCCGAACACCAGCCAGGCCAGCACCGTCACCGCGGCAACCGCCAGCACCGCTGGCACGAACCACAACACCACCTTGTCCGCCAGCGCCTGGATCGGCAGTTTCGCGCCCTGCGCCTGTTCCACCAGCGCGACGATGCGCGCCAGCACGGTGTCGGCCCCCACGGCCTGCGCCTGAACACGCAGCGCGCCCGCGCCGTTCACCGTGCCGCCGATGACCTGCGCGCCCTCGGATTTCTCTACCGGCGCGGGTTCACCCGTCACCATGCTCTCCTCGACAAAGGAGCGGCCGGTCAGCACCACGCCATCGGTGGCGATGCGTTCACCGGGGCGTACCTGGAGGATGTCGCCCTTGCGCAGCTCGGCAAAGGCGACCTCGACGGTGCTGCCGTCGCGCTCCACGCGGGCCACCTCGGGGCGCAGGTCCAGCAGGTGGCGGATGGCCGCGCCGGTGCGGCCCTTGGCGCGCGCCTCCAGCCAGCGGCCGACGAGGATCAGCGTCACGATCACCGCTGCCGCCTCGAAATAGACGGCGCGGGCGCTGTCGGGCAACAGCGCGGGGGCAAACAGCGCGATGGTCGAATAGACCCAGGCCGCCAGCGTGCCGAGCGCCACCAGCGAGTTCATGTCCGGCGCGCCCTTGGCCAGCAGCGGCAGGCCGATGCGGAAGAACCGCCGCCCTGGCCCGATCAGCACCAGCGTCGTCAGCACGAACTGCACCGACCACCACAGGCCCTGGCCCAGCGTGGCCATGATCCAGTGATGCAGCGCCGGGACCAGGTGGCCGCCCATCTCGCCCAGGAATACCGGCAGGGTCAGCGCCCCGGCGATCAGCGCGTCACGGCGAAAGGCCGCGGCCTCGGCGGCCTGGCGTTCGCCTGCGTCCGGCGCGGCATCCCCCATCACCGGGGTCGCGGGATAGCCGGCCCCGGTGACGGTCTCGGCCAGCGCCTCGGGCGTCACGCTGCCCGACAGGATGCGCACATCGGCGCTCTGCGCGGTCAGGTTCACCCGCGCCTCCAGCACGCCGGGCACGGCGGCCAGCGCCTTTTCCACCCGGCCGACGCAGGAGGCGCAACTCATCCCTTCGATCTCCAGGCGGACACGCGATTCGGCGGCCGGATAGCCGGCGGTCTTCAGTGCCGATTGCAGCGCCTCGGCACCGACGCCGCTGTCGACCTGCGCGGTGCGAGTGGCAAGGTTGACGCTGGCCTCGGTCACGCCCTCGACAGCCTGCAAGGCACGTTGCGCCCGTCCGGCACAGCCGCCGCAGGTCATTCCGGTCACTTCGAAACGCATCTGAGTCATGAGTCTTCCCTCCTGGCCCTGCTGATATAGGGGTTCCAGTCACGGGAAGGTAAAGAGGCAATTCTGCGGCAGTTTGTGCCAGCGGCGTCCGCGTCAGTCGATCCCGGCCTCGCGCGCGATCTCGGCGCGCGACTTGCGGGCGCGCTCGGTGGCCGATTTCAGCTGTCCGCAGGCGGCCATGATGTCCTCGCCGCGCGGCGTGCGGATCGGCGAGGCATAGCCGGCCTTGTAGATGATGTCGGCGAATCGCTCGATCCGGCTCCAGTCGCTGCGCTGGTAGGGCGCGCCGGGCCATTCGTTGAACGGGATCAGGTTGATCTTGGCCGGGATGCCCTTGATCAGGTCGACCAGCCGCCGCGCATCGGCATCGCTGTCGTTCACGTCCTTCAACATCACGTATTCAAAGGTGATCCGCTCGGAGTTCGACAGCTTGGGATACTCGCGCAGCGTGTTCAGCAGCATCTCGATGTTCCAGCGCTTGTTGATCGGCACCAGCCTGTCGCGCACGTCGTCGGTGGTGGCGTGAAAGGACACCGCCAGCTGGCAGCCGATTTCCTCGGCGCAGCGGGTGATCTCCGGCACCACGCCCGAGGTGGACAGGGTGATGCGGCGGCGCGACAGGGCGATGCCCTCGCCGTCCATGGCGATCTTCATCGCGTCGCGCACGTTGTCAAAGTTGTAGAGCGGCTCGCCCATGCCCATCAGCACGATGTTGGACAAGAGGCGCGGACCATCGACGCCGGTGCCGGTGCCCGGTGCGGGCCATTCGCCCAGGTCGTCGCGCGCCAGCATGATCTGGCCGACGATCTCTCCGGACGTCAGGTTGCGCACCAGCTTCTGCGTGCCGGTGTGGCAGAACGAACAGGTCAGCGTGCAGCCCACCTGGGAGGAAATGCACAGCGTGCCGCGATCCTCCTCGGGGATGTAGACGATCTCGACCTCGTGCCCGCCGGCGATCCGCACCAGGTACTTGCGCGTGCCGTCGGCCGAGACCTGCCGCGTCACCACCTCGGGCAGCGCGATCACGAAGTGCTCGGCCAGCAGGGCGCGATAGGGTTTGGCCAGGTTGGTCATGGCGTCAAAGTCGCGCACGCCCCAGTGATAGAGCCACTGCCAGACCTGGTTGACCCGCATCTTGACCTGCTTTTCCGGCGTGCCGGCGGCCAGCAGCGCGTCGCGTAGCTGTGGCCGGGTCAGCCCGACAAGGTTGACCGGCCCCTCCGGCAGCTTGCGCGGAAGGGTCAAGAGATCCTGGGTGATGGGCGTTGTCGCGGTCATGCGAAAAGGCTCCTGTCTGGCGCGAAGCCCGCCTCATACAGGATTCGCGGCAAAAGCCAAAGGACCGAATGACATCCCGTCACGCGGCCCCCTGCTTCTTCTCTGTCCAAATACCCCAAAACGGCCGCAGGCCGTCCGATCCGCTCAGGAACAGCGCTTTTCGGCGTCCTCGATCGCGGCGGTGAAGCCCAGCAGCGAAAAGGTATCCTTGGTCTGGGTGCCACGGCTCGACACGGCGGTCAGCACGGCGTCGGCGCCGCGCTTCATCGCGTTGATCAGCTTGACGTCGTCCTGCGGTGTCGCCGGCCAGGCCCATTCGCCCTCGGTGTAGAGGTCGAATTCGGTGTCGCCGATCGCCACCTTGACGGTCGACCCCTTGGCAAAGGGATAGCCGCCGGTGAACGCCAGCTGGCCCATCACGCCCGCCTCGGGACGGTAGAAGACCATCAGCAGGATCTCGCCCCGCGTCACGGCGACCACGCGGCCGTCCTTGGTGTTCACGCTTTCCTTGTAGGTCGTCACCGCCCAGCATTCGCGCGGGCTTGCCTCTTCGAAAACCGACCAGTCCGTCATGGCGTCCACGCGCGCGGTGCTGCTATCCTGCGCGCCCGCAACAGACGCCCCGAGCACAAGCGCCAGCGCGCCCAAACCCCGACCCAGACATGACATCATTCCAGCAGCCTCCAGCTGTCTCTACCCCAAGTGCCCGACGTCCGGGGCATGTCCCGATGCCCTTGACGCCTTATGGGCTTTTTGTCTCGACGGCGGGACAATAGCCTGAAAAAACCGGGGGCGAAAAGCCCCGGTGGCAGATTATCGCTCAAGCTTTGGAGAGGGCAGGCATGACGGCAGTTCCCATGGTCGAAATCCACCGCGGTCCGGTGGTCGAAAGTGTCCATTCGGGGCATGCGGTGATCTGTGACGGTACGGGTCGGATCGTGCAGTCCTGGGGCGATCCGCAGGCCGTGGTGCTGCCGCGCAGCTCGGCCAAGATGATCCAGGCGCTGCCGCTGGTGGCCTCCGGTGCCGCGCGCGCGGCGGGGTTGGACGCCGGGCGGCTGGCGCTGGCCTGCGCCTCGCACCAGGGCGCGCCGGTACACGCCAGCATGGTGCGCACCTGGCTGGCCGAGATCGGCCGGAGCGAGGGTGATCTGTGCTGCGGGCCGCAACCCTCGCGCGACAAGGACCTGCGCCTGGCGATGATCCGCGACCGCGAGTGGCCGGGCCGCGTGCTGAACAATTGCTCGGGCAAACACACGGGATTCCTGACATTGGCGCGGCACCTCGGCGCAGGACCGGACTATGTCGACCCGGCGCACCCGGTGCAGCTGGCCTGCCGCGCGGCCTTCGAGGAGGTCACCGGCGAGGCCAGCCCGGGCTTTGGCATCGACGGCTGTTCGGCGCCCAATTTCGCCACCACGATGGCCGGCATGGCCCGCGCGATGGGGTTTTTCGCGACGGCGCAGGGCCGGTCCGACGTGCAGTCGCGCGCGGCGGCGGTGCTGGTGGCGGCGATGATCGGACACCCGTTGCTGGTGGCCGGCGAAGGGCGCGCCTGCACGCTGCTGATGCGCGCGGCGCAGGAGCCGGTGGCGCTGAAGACCGGGGCCGAGGGGTATTTCGTCGCGATCCTGCCGCAACGCGGGATGGGCATTGCGCTGAAGATCGCCGACGGGGCGACGCGGGCCGCCGAATGCGCCATCGCGGCGCTGCTGGTGCGGCTGGGGGTGCTGGATCCGGCGCATCCGGACGTGGCGCGGTTTCTCAACCCGCCGATTCGCAATTGGGACGGGCTGGTGACCGGCGAGATCCGCCCGGTGGCCGGACTGGCTGGATAGCGGGCAGGGGGCTCTGCCCCCGTCTCTCTGCGGTCGACTCCCCCGAGGGTATTTGGAAAACCAAAGAAGCAAGGGGGCGCGCTGACGGTCAGGCCGTGGCGAAGTCGGTTTTCGCGACGCCTTGCAGGTAGAGCAGGGCGGTGAGGTCGCCGTGGTTGACCCGCAGCGCGCATTGCGCCTGCACGCTGGGTTTGGCGTGCAGCGCCACGCCCATGCCGGCGCGGCCCAGCATGCCGAGGTCGTTGGCGCCATCCCCCACGGCGATCACGTCCGCTTCGGTGATGCCCTGCTGCCGGGTGATTTCCTCAAGCGCCTGCACCTTGGCCTCGCGGCCGAGGATCGGGCGGGCGACCTCGCCGGTCAGCTTTGCATTTTCGATCAGCAGGGTGTTGGCGCGGTTCTCGTCAAAGCCGAGCAGGGCCGAAACGCGCGCGGTGAAGGCGGTGAAGCCGCCGGAGACCAGGGTGCACCAGGCGCCTTCGCGCTTCATCGTGGCGATCAGTTCGGGGCCGCCGGGCATCAGGGTGATGCGTTCGGCCACGACTTGGTCGATCACCGTGTCGGGCAGGCCCTTGAGCAGGCTGACGCGTTCGATCAGCGCGCCTTCGAAGTCCAGCTCGCCGTTCATGGCGCGGGCGGTGATCTCCTTGACCCTTGCGCCGACGCCGGCGACATCGGCCAGTTCGTCGATGCATTCCTGCTGGATCATGGTGCTGTCCATGTCGGCCAGCAGCATCTTCTTGCGGCGGTTGGCCGCGGGCAGCAGGTTCAGGTCCGCCCGGTCGGCGATGGAGGCGCGGATCTCCTCGAGGTGCGCGGGGGCGGTGTCGAGCGGGAATTCCGCCGCCTCGTCCGGGGCGAGCCAGGTGACGGTGCCGCCGCCCAGCGCGTTGCGCAGGCTGTCGGCGAGCGCGGGGTCGAGGTGGCCGGGCTGGGCGATGAGCGAGGCGATGAGCATGGGCGGGCCCTCCTGTTGGCGGGGCGCTTTTGGCATGGCGTGGCGGGCTTGGCCAGTGGGGAAGGGGGCGCTGCCCCCGTCTCCCTTCGGTCGACTCCCCCGGGAGTATTTTCACAGAGAAGAAGCCCGGGGATCGGTCAGGCAAAGGCGCCCTGGCAGAACCAGCCGGGCGAGGTGTCGCCGCCGTGGGCGTAGAACAGCCAGAGCCGTTCGCCCCGGTCGGTGTCGAGGCGCCAGTAGTCGCGCGGGCCGGAGCGCCAGTCGGGATCGTCGAGCCACCATTCCGGGGCGATGCGTTCCGGGCCGGTCTGGCCGGTGGTGTGCCAGTCGCGCCCGCGCCAGCGGAAGCGGGCGGGCGGGTCGTGGCTGTCGGCGGCGGTGACCGGTTCGGGCCGCCACAGGACCAGCGGGCGCGGCGCGGGGGGCGCGGGCCAGTCATGCGCCGGTTCGGACCAGGCGGCGGCGAGGGTTTGTGCCGCTTTTTCAGGGATATGGCTGTCGGCGGGGTGGCGGCGGGTGATCGCCTCCATCCCCAGCCGCGCACCGAGGCGGCCGACCAGGTCCTCGAGCGCGGCGCCGCCTTGCAGGCGGCGGCTGCCGTGCTGCGCGGCCTCGAGATGGCCGGCGCGGGTGCGGGCGTGCCGGGGTTCGTGGTGCAGCGCCTCCAGCCGCAGCATGTCGATGCCGGGGCCGGCGTCGATGCCGGGCAGTTTCAGCCGGATCAGCGGCGTCAGGCGGTGCGGCTGATCCGTCGCCGTGGCGCTGGTGACGGTCTGCCATTGCATGAGGTGGTCGCAGCGGTGCGCCTCGATGCGCAGGGTGCGGGCGCCGCGGCCGCGTGCCTTGAGCGTCTCGCAGAGCCTGCCGGTCATGCGTGCGAGCGCCTCGGCCACGTCGTCCTCGAGCCCGATGGGATCGGGGAAGGACATGCGGATGGCAAAGCGTTCGGGCGGCGGGGTGGGCGAGACCGGCTCGGGCGCGGCGCCGGTGGCCTGGTCGAGGCGGTCGACGAGGGCGCGGCCGAAGCGGCGGGCGAGCGGGGCGCGCGGCTGGCCGAGCAGGTCGCCGATGCGGCGCAACCCGAGGCGGGCCAGCTCCTGCGCGGTCTGCGGATCGAGCCGCAGCGCCGCGACGGGCAGCGGCGAAAGCGCGGTCCAGGTCTGGCCGGGGGGCGCGATGCAGGGCTGGGCCGCCGGGCCGGCGGCGGTGCCGGGGGCCGCGCCGCCGCGTTCCCAGTGTCGCCGCTTGCCCGCCTTGGCGCGGGTGGCGGGGGCCTCCTGTTCGATCGCGTCGCCGCTGCGTCCGCCCTGCGGCGTGTCCTGCCGCGAGAACCGCGCCAGCGCCCAGGCCGCGCCCAGCGTGTCGGCGATGCCGAGCCGGACGGACAGCCCGAGATCGGCGCAGTCCTGCGTCACCTGGTCGGCCAATTTCGCTTCTCCGCCAAAGAGATGCGCGCAGCCGGTCAGGTCGATCACCAGCCCGTCGGGCAGGTCCGCCGCGACCCAGGGCGAGAATTTGCCCGCCCAGCGGTGCAGCGCGCCGAGAAAGGCGTCCTCGCGGTGCGGCTGCGCGGCGCGGGTCAGGAGACCGGCGCACATGGCGTGGGCGTCGCGCAGCGGCTGGCCGCGGTGCAGCCCGGCCTGTGCGGCGCGCAGCGACAGCGAGGCCAGCACCTGTGCCGGGCCGTCCTGCGCCACGGTGGCGAAGGGCACGTCGGCCAGGTGCGGTTCGGCCCGGATGAGCCGTTCCGCGCCGAGGCGGGGAAACCAGAGCGAGAGGATTCGGCGGGTGGGCATGAGGGTCAGCGGCAGCTTGTTCGCTTTTTGTTCTAGTTCGGACGAGGGGCGGAGTCGAGTCCGCAGGGCCCCTGTTCCTGCGGGCCGCTTCGGGGCAGGATGGGGCGGAGAGACAGGGGAGGGATGCGATGTTCACCTATGCACCGGGCGATGACGTGGGGCCGCTGGAGCCCTGGCCGCTGGACAACCCGGCCAGCGCCTACGCGATCCGCAAGGGCGATCCGCGCACCTCCGGCCGGATCGACGCGGGGGGTGCGGGGCATCCGACGCGGCACGGCATGTGGCGCTGCACGGCGGGCGCGCTGGACTGCACCGAGCAGGGCGACGAGCTGATGGTGGTGCTGGCGGGCCGGGGGCGGGTGATCGACCATGCCAGCGGGCAAGTCACGGAACTGAGGCCGGGGGTGAGCCACTTTCTGCGCGACGGCGCGCGGGTGACCTGGGAGATCGACGCCGACCTGACCAAGGTGTTCTTTGGCCACAAGCCGGGCGGCTACTGAGCGGCGTGAACGGGGCGCGCGGTGGGGTTCCGGGGCGTGCGGTCACAACGCAACACAAGATGCAGTGGGTGCGCGGGGCGCGACCCACAAGGCGCGGGCCGGGTGGGCACAGGCGGTCGCCGGGGCGAATCGTACCAAAGGTACGTTTTGACCTGTGTTTCAGGTCAAAACGTACAAGTCGCGGCGCGGGTCCTGGCGCAAAACGCCGCCGGAGCGGGAAAAGCTGATTAACGGGCGCTTTTGCCGCGGGGGAGGCGGGGCCTGCCGGGACGGTCCACGGCCCTGTCAGAGCCGCCTGCGACCGGGTCCGGGCCGGAGCGGGGGGCAGGAGGGCAGGGCGCGCCAGGGGGGACTGCATGGGATACGATTACGACCGCCTCTATCGGTCGACGCGGGAGGCGCTCGGGGCGCCGACACGGGTGTTCGTGGACTTCTTTGCCAGGCAGGCAGGAGGCCGGTTGCGGGTGCTGGATGTCGGCTGTGGCCAGGGGCGCGACGCGCTGTTCATCGGCCGCGCCGGTCACAGCGTCCTGGGCATCGACCTGGCGCCGTGCGGCATTCGCGATCTCGATGCCGCGGCCCGGGCGGAAGGTCTGGACGTCCTGGGCATCGTCGCCGACATCACCAGAGACCTGCCGGAAGAGCGCTTTGACGTCGTGCTGGCCGACCGGACGCTGCACATGCTGGGTGATGCGGTGCGCCCGGTCGTGCTGGGCAAGCTGCTGGACCAGGTTGTGCCGGGCGGGTGGTGTCTGATCGCCGACGAACCGCGCAACATCGCCGGGTTCCGGCGCGTCGCCGCCGGGCGGGGCGCGGCATGGCAGGTGGAGACGGCGCGCAAGGGCCACCTGTTCCTGCGCAGGCTGCCGTCCTGACGCCGCCGACCGGCCGGTGCCGGAGCGGAGCGCGATCAGGCGAATCCCGGCTCCTTGTTCAGCACGAGGAAGGTCATCATGCCCATGGGCGGCAGCACCCGGTTTTCGGCGGTGCTCAGTTTCGGGTGTTGCAGCACGGCGTCGATCTCGAAATCCGAATGCCAGCCGAGGATATCGGAAAAGGGGGCAAAGAACCGTTCGACCCGGGCCAGGAACCCGGTTTCGCGGGCGAAATGGTTGGTGATCACGATCTTGCCGCCGGGTTTGCAGACCCGCGCCATTTCGGCCATCACGCGTTCCGGTTCAGGGACGACGGAGAGGATGTGCATCGCGGCGACGGTGTCGAAATGGTCGTCCGGGAAATCGAGGTTGCGGGCATCCATCTGCCTCAGGTCCGTGACGTGGCGCAGCCCGAGGCGCGCGACCTTTTCCTGCGCCTTGCCCAGCATCTCTTGGCTGAAGTCGATGCCGGTGACGCGCAGGTCCGGGCGGTAGTGGCGCAGGGCAAGCCCGGTGCCGACGCCGACCTCGAGCACGGACGTGCCGCCCTGGCTGTTGATGTAGTCGACCGTGGCGCGGCGCCCGACCTTTGTGACCGCGCCAAAGCTGAAGTCGTAGACCGGCGCCCACCTGGTGTAGGAGGTCTTGATCTTTTCGGGTTCCAAGCTGTCAGCCTCCGGCCTTGTTGGACTTGCGTGTGGTGATGAAGGCCCAGATCAGGCTGCCGATGTAGGCAAAGGTCACGACGGCCAGTGTCGCCCAGAGATATGTCAGCAACGCGACAGCCATGAGCACCACCCCGAGCAGGACGTAGCCGGCGTTGCGGCGGTCGATCGAGATCTTCTTGAACGAATAGGTCGGCAGGCGGCTGATCATCATCAGGCCGATCAGGCAGATGTGTGCGGCGATGATCGCCGGCGGGGCCAGCGGCAGATCGGAGAACACGAAGGAGACCACCATGGGCAACATCACCAGCACGGCGCCTGCCGGCGAGGGCACGCCGACGAAGTAGTCGGTTCCCAGGCGTTCGGTGTCGGCCCGGCTGTCGACGTTGAAGCGCGCCAGCCGCAGGACGCAGCAGATGGTGTAGCTGAGCACCGCGATCCAGCCCGCGCCCGAGAAATCGCGCAGCGCCCAGTGGTACATGATCAGGACCGGGGCGACGCCGAAATTCAGGAAATCGGCCAGCGAGTCGAGCTCTGCGCCGATCTGCGATTCGGTCTTCATCAGCCGCGCCAGCCTGCCGTCCAGCCCGTCGAGCACGCAGGCCGCCAGGATGAGCTGCACGGCCAGTTCGAAGTTGCCTTCAAAGCCAAAGCGGATCGCCGAGAGCCCGGCGCAGATGGCCGAGACGGTCAGCAGGTTCGGCAACAGCTGAAAGACGTTGATCTGCCGTTTCCTGTCGGGCTGAGGGTTGGACATGGCTCAGTCTGTCCGTCCGGGCCGGGCGGCTTCGTGCGAGGCGAGGTCGGCCAGGACCGTTTCGCCGGCGACCATGGTCTGGCCCAGCGCAACCAGCGGCGCCACGCCGTCCGGCAGGTAGACGTCCAGCCGCGAGCCGAAGCGGATCAGGCCGAACCGTTCGCCGGTCTGCACGGCATCGCCCTGGGTGCCGAAGCAGACGATGCGCCGCGCCACCAGCCCGGCGATCTGGACCACGGCGATCTGCCGCCCGTCGGCCATGTCGATGCACAGGCTGTTGCGTTCGTTGTCGGCGCTGGCCTTGTCAAGCGAGGCGTTGAAGAACTTGCCCGGACGGTAGGCGATGGCCGAGATCCGGCCCGCCACGGGCGCGCGGTTCACGTGGCAGTTGAACACGTTCATGAAGACGCTGACACGTGTCAGGGGCAAGTCGGCCATGCCCAGTTCCGGCGGCGGCACGGCCTGTTCGATCAGCGACACGATGCCGTCGGCGGGGCTGACGATCAGCCCGTCGCGGATGGGGGTCACGCGTTTCGGATCGCGGAAGAAGTAGTAGCACCAGACGGTCAGGCCGACGCCGATCCAGCCCAGGATGGGGGTGATCATGAACAGGGCGACCGTGGCGAGCGCGAAGATGGCGACGAACCGCCGCCCTTCCGGGTGCATCGGTTTGAGGAAGGTGTCGCGCATTCTCATCGGGGGGGCCGCTTTTCCTGTAGGAATGGTCGGTTCCTAGCGCAACACCGGCAGGGACCACAACACGATATGGCGGGTGGGGGCGGCCGGGCGTCCGGCGCGGGTGGCCGTTTCGTTGCGAATTGGCGCGATTTCTGGTAGTCTGCTGGCGTGCTTTCCCGTCCACAGGAGGCCCGACATGTTCAGAAAAATTGCCCTGGCGCTGGGCCTCTTGCTTGCCGCGCCTGCCGCCATTGCCGCCCCGGTCGGGATCGACGGGTTCGATCCGGTGATCACCCTGGGGTTCAACCCGCAGCCCGAACCGCCCCCCTTTGCCTTTGTCCTGGACCAGCAGGTCAACCCGTTCGACGTGGTGGCACAGGTTTCGGGGATTTCGCCCACGCCGTTCCAGCCGGCCGGCACGCCCGGGGTTTCGCCGCAGCCGTTCCTGCTGTCGCTGGGCGTCAGCGAGGGGCTGCTTGTCCCGCCGGACCCGATCAGGCCGGTGTCGAACATGTTCGAGGTGCTGCTGCGCACCGGCGGCGAGACGCTGACGCTGTCCTTTACGCTGTTTTTCCCGGACGGGACGCCGATGCGGTCCACGGTCGCCTCGCAGAGTGCCGACCCGCTGTCGCTGGACGCGGTCTTCAACCTGGAAAACGCCGGGATCGCGGGGTCTCCTGACGCCGTGGCGGTCAGGATGCAGGTGCTGAGGAACGGCGCGCCGCTTGCGCTTGCCGCGGTGCCGCTGCCGGCGCCGGCGCTGTTGCTGCTGGCCGCGCTCGGCCTGCTGGGCCTGCTGCGGCGCAGGTCCTGAGGCGGGACTGCGCCCCGGCGCGGTGCTGCCCGACCTTGCACCGCCCCCCCGATTGTCGCAGTCTCCCGCCAAAGCATTCCACGGGAGGGACAGGACATGCGCACACGGGCCGCGGTGGCATTGGAGGCGGGCAAGCCGCTGGAAGTCATGGAAGTGAACCTCGAAGGGCCGAAGGCCGGCGAGGTCCTGGTCGAAATCAAGGCGACCGGCATCTGCCATACCGATGAATTCACCCTGTCGGGCGCCGACCCCGAGGGGCTGTTCCCGGCGATCCTGGGCCACGAGGGCGCGGGCGTCGTGCTGGAGGTCGGGCCGGGCGTGACCAGCCTGAAGCCGGGGGATCACGTGATCCCGCTGTATACCCCCGAGTGCCGGCAGTGCGAATACTGCCTCAACCCCAAGACGAACCTCTGCCAGGCGATCCGCACCACGCAGGGCAAGGGTTTGATGCCGGACGGCACCTCGCGCTTTTCCATGCTCGATGGCACGCCGATCCTGCATTACATGGGCTGTTCGACCTTTTCGAACCACACGGTGCTGCCGGAGATCGCGCTGGCCAAGATCAACCCCGAGGCACCCTTCGACAAGGTCTGTTACATCGGCTGCGGTGTCACCACCGGGATCGGTGCCGTCATCAACACCGCCAAGGTCGAGATCGGGTCGCGCGCCATCGTCTTTGGCCTGGGCGGGATCGGGCTGAACGTGTTGCAGGGGCTGCGGCTGGCGGGGGCCGACCAGATCGTCGGCGTCGACCTGAACAACGACAAGAAGGCCATGGCCGAGCATTTCGGCATGACCGATTTCGTCAACCCGTCCGAGGTGGAGGGCGACCTGGTGGCCCACCTGGTGAACCTGACCAAGGGCGGGGCGGACTACACATTCGACGCCACCGGCAACGTCAAGGTGATGCGCACCGCGCTGGAGGCCGCGCACAAGGGCTGGGGCGAGTCGATCATCATCGGCGTCGCACCTGCGGGGGCCGAGATCGCCACCCGTCCGTTCCAGCTGGTCACCGGGCGGGTGTGGAAGGGCACGGCATTCGGCGGCGCGCGCGGCCGGACCGATGTGCCCAAGATCGTCGACTGGTACATGGACGGCAAGATCGAGATCGACCCGATGATCACGCACACGCTGACGCTGGACGAGATCAACAAGGGGTTCGACCTGATGCACGCGGGCGAATCGATCCGGTCGGTCGTGGTGTACTGATCTGGGCGGTGGGGTAAAACCCCACCCTACGGGGATCGCGCTGGTGTGTGCCTGGGATCGTGACGGTGGGGTGAAACCCCACCCTACTGTTCCGAGTCTGACGCATGTTACCTTCTTCCTCTGATTTCATCGAGTGCGTTCAGGGCGCGGCGTTCTCGGGTTAGGATATCGTCAGCCGTTTTGGTCCAGACGAAAGGTTTCGGTTTTGCGTTGTGCAGCAGCAGGTAGTCGTAGATGGCGCTCTCCAGATCGTCGACGCTGGTATAGCTGCCGCGCCGGATGCGCTTCGAGGTGATCTCGGCAAAGAACCGTTCGACCAGGTTCAGCCATGACGCGCTGGTGGGTGTAAAGTGCAACTTGAAGCGCGGGTGCTTCTCCAGCCAGGCCTTGACGTCAGGCGTCTTGTGGGTGGCGTAGTTGTCGAGGATCAGGTGCACTTCGCGCTTCCCCGGCACGGCCCGGTCGATGCGGCGGAGGAACTTCAGGAACTCCTTCGCCCGGTGGCGCGGCATGCAGTCGCCTATCACCATGCCCGATTTCATGTCGAGCGCGGCGAACAGCGTGGTCGTGCCATGGCGCTTGTAGTCGTGGGTCATGGTGGCCGCGCGGCCCTTCTTGAGCGGCAGTCCCGGCTGGGTCCGATCAAGGGCCTGGATCTGGGATTTTTCGTCGACGCAGAGCACCACCGCCCGCTCTGGAGAGTCGAGGTAAAGCCCGACGATATCGGTGACCTTCTCTTCGAACATCGGATCGTTGGAGACCTTGAAGCCCTTCGTCAGGTGCGGCTTCAGACCCGCCTCGGCCCATATGCGGCCCACGCTCGACGGCGAGATGCCCATGGCCTCGGCCATGGTAGAGCGGCTCCATTGGGTGGCGTTGGGCGGGCTCTCCTGCACCGTCTTCGCGATCACCTTGAGCCGCGTTTCCCGAGGCAGCGGCGGCACCCGCGACGGCCGGGTCTTGTCGCGCTTGAGCCCGGCCACCCCTTCGTCAAGGTAGCGCTCCTGCCAGCGCCAGACGGTCGGCTTCGACGTGTTCGCGCGCCGCATGATTTCGAAGGTCCCATAGCCGTCCGCCGTCGCCAGCACGATTTCGGCCCGCCAGACCAGCTTTCGCGGTGTGTTACGATCGATGACCAGGGCTTCAAGCTGTGCACGGTCAGCGGGGCTCAGATACAGGCAGATGTCATCGCGTCTCATGACCCGACAATGGCATGCCAGACCACAGATGGGAATCTTGCGTCAGGTGGAGAACACTAGGCTTTAGAGGCGGAATCTGCTACCTTGGAGTCCCTAACTGATCTGATTACGAGGGTAAAATGCAAAGTTTCAAGGCTTTCGCCGCTTTAGGTGCCACGCTATTTCTCTTTTCAGGCAATGCATTTGCGTCACCCAAGTTGATTGCATTTACAGGCAATGATGTGCCAGCGGCATCAAAGATGTGCGCCACATTTGAGGCGCACCGTGACGACCAGCCAATTATATTGGCTCAGCAAATTTGCAGCGTGTGCTGGCAAAACTGCCGGGATAATTGCTACAACAGCACGACCTCAACTGTTCAGTATCAGACTTGTGTAAGCCAGTGCTATACCATAAGCTGTAGTAACTGCCAAAATTAAAACTGACTCGCCGACACTATTGCGAAAATTCTACAAATTCCTTGTTGAAACTGAACGGCTCGGAGTGAAAAACTTTTCTCCGCGTCGTGTCTTCAAAGTCGTGATAAAAAACGCTCAATACTGCGTCAGGATCTCGTTGAATTAGGAATTCCCAATCCTCTGGAAGCAGCGCGTCAAAGGCAATATCTCTTGGCTCATTAGGCCGGAGCAATATGAAATCGCTCACGCCAGCCACATTTACATTGCTTGATATCGTTCGTAGTTCCAAACCTGCCTGCGTTAGCGAGATCTCTCCATAGGTTCGAATTGGGACAGGTCGTTCTGATCGTGAAACGACCGATGCCCACACCGTCAGTGTCTGTTCGCCTGAGACCATCGGTTCGCTGAAGGCATTCTGCGGCAATATCAATAACTTGCTCTCATCATAGGATGAGAATGCCGCTTTCTTCCTGACCTCGATATAGCTTGTACCCTCTGAGATCGTGACTTCGATACCTTCGTCTTCTGCGATCTCGTGCTCTCTCCCATTGAATATTAACGCGGCATCTCGTCCAAGCCACGATGGAGGAAGATTGTCGAAAACGACAATACCTCTTCCATTGACTGCCTTAGAAACAGTTGTAGCGTCGAGAATAAGAGTTAACTCCGCATCAATCTCAGGTATATTATTTCGACTGCCAACGTACATGACAATTTGTAGCTTTGTAGATTCACTGTTTCGAATAAATAGCTCGTAAATACCTCCACCCGCCACGACCACTACAAGCCCGACAATTGCACCTCCGAGGCGGACGTTTATGCCATACGGCTCCCCGGCAAGTTCTCCCGTGCTTGTAAGTATCCCAAAGCATGACAAGGCTACAAAAACGCCTGAGATGATATACAAAACAAATATGACGGGGCCTTGGAAACCAAACTGAAGCACACCCGAAGCAAGTAATATAGTGAGCCCTGCGACTACTACGAGCAGCAAGGCGGATAGTGCCAAGATCAATTTGCTATGGTTCATATTTAGCCTTCCTGCAAAAGAAGGAGGGGCGTCAGTTCAGCCCCCATGTTTGGAACGCTAGGTAGATTTACCACATGCGCACCATTGGTCCTACCCAGCACGACGAGATGATACATAGAAGTTCAGTCGCACGAGTATCACGGCTTTTGGATACGGCTCGAAGAACAATGATATCAAGGCCTTGTGCCGTGAAAATGGCGTGCGCTAAACACGCCGTACGGTCTTCACACTCACACGGAAGAGCTGCGCGATCTCAGACAGCCTGCGGCCTTCCTCGTCCCTCATGCGGCGAACCTCGTCGCGCTGAGCGGCTGAGAGGGCAGGCGGACGACCTCCGACCCTACCGCGCTTCTTCGCGGCCTCCAGCCCCTCCTTGGTGCGCTCTGAGATACGCTCGCGCTCAAACTGAGCGATGGATGCGAAGACGTGGAAGATCAGACGGCCTGCGGGCGTGGTGGTGTCGATGTCCTCGGCCAGCGACCGAAACCCGCCACCGCGCTCTTTGATGGCCTCCACGATGTCGAGAAGGTCACGCAGCGAACGTGCAAGACGGTCGTACTTCGTCACAACGATCACGTCTCCTGGGCGGAGTTGATCGAGGAGCTGATCGAGCTGGGGGCGCTTCCTGGTCGAGCCGCTGATCTTGTCCGCAAAGACGCGCTCCGCGCCTGCTGCTTCCAGTGCGTCGGTCTGTGCATCGAGGAGCTGATCGTCTGTCGAGACGCGGGCATATCCGAAAATCATGGACCAATGGTGCCATAAACGTCCCAAAACTCAAAAGATTTTGTCACGGGGGTTTTGTCCCGCTCAAGCCGTTGGTTTCGCGTGGGGTACGGCATGGGGACAAAAACGACCGTTTGTGTCCCCGGGAGCCGGCCTCTTCACCAGTCCGGAGACAGGCAATTTTCCGCTTACCCGTCAGAGCCTGACGTCGCCGTCGCATAAATAGCTTTGCAGGCAAGAGCCCTGCTTAAAAGCAACAACAAGAAGGAGGCAAGACAATGGTAACGTTAGTTTATTTTGCAATGGCAGCGCTGTATATCGCACTCGCATTTCATCACATGCTGTAACTGAAAAAGCCGCTCACAGAGCGGCTTTTTTAATTTCGGGCCGCACTGCCGGGCCGTGGTGTTTCGTGCCAGGATACCGGGGCAAGGGGAAAGATGCCGTAACGCGAGGCGACGGAGGACACCGCTTTGACAGGGACGACGATCCGCAAGAACTTTTCCTGCACTCAGGAGGGCGATGCCCTGCTCACCTGGCTGAGGGTGGGCGGGGCCGAACCTGCTGGCGATGGTTCTGTTCGAGAAGTTCGGGCAGCATCAGCCCCTGAACCGTCAGGCCGAGCGCTACGCGAAGGAAGGCGTCGATCTCAGCCTCTCGACGCTGGCCGACCAGGTCGGGGCCTGCACCGCAGCCTTGGCGCCGATCCACGCCCTGATCCGCAACCATGTCCTCGATGGCAACCGCCTGCATGCTGACGACACCACGGTTCCCCTCCTGGCGAAGGGAGGGACGCAGACGGCCCGGCTCTGGACCTATGTCAGAGATGACCGGCCCTTTGGTGGCGGGGTGCCCCCAGCCGCGCTGTTCCACTTCTCGCGCGACCGCGGCATGGCCAATCCCAACCGGCATCTCGCCGGTTGGCAGGGCATTCTGCAAGCCGATGCCTATGGGGGCTACAACGACCTCTACCGGGCCGACCGCAATCCCGGGCCGGTCGAGGCTGCGCTCTGCTGGAGCCATGCCCGCCGGAAGTTCTTCGAACTCGCCGACATCAGGGAGAAGGCTCGCAAGCGGAAGCCGGCCCATGAAATCTCCCCCGTCGCGCTGGAGGCCGTGACGCGGATCGATGCGATCTTCGATGTCGAACGCGAGATCAACGGCCTAGACGCCGTCGCGCGGCTCGAAGCACGGCAGCGCCTCGTGCGGCCACTGGTCGGCAAACTTCACGACTGGATGCGCGCCGAACAGGGCACGATGTCGAGGCACAACTCCGTCGCCAAGGCGATAGCCTACATGTTCAAGGCCGATCGCTGGAACGCGTTCACGCGCTTCCTCGAAGATGGCCGGATCTGCCTGACGAACAACGCGGCCGAACGGGCCCTGCGCGGTGTCGCCCTCGGCCGGAAGTCATGGCTCTTCGCTGGCTCCGAGCGCGGCGGCGATCGCGCCGCCTTCATGTATTCGCTGATCGTCACGGCTAAGATGAACGACATCGATCCCCAGGGCTGGCTCGCCGATGTCCTCGCCCGGCTGCCGGAAATGACCGCCTCCCAGGTGCCGACCCTGCTCCCGTGGAACTGGAAGCCCTTGGAAGTCCGCCAAGCCGCCTGACTACGGCCTTCGCCGGATGCTTACCGAGATCCTGATCTTCCGGCTGGAAGAGGAAGCGACCTGGACGCTCGAGGTCGTCGATGAAGACAACACGTCCCACGTCTGGGACGAAACCTTCGCGTCCGACTTTGCTGCTCTCGTCGAAGCGCAGAAAGCGATCCGCACGCTCGGCGCCCGCGCATTCATCGCGGGGGACAAAGGGCCAACCCTCCCCTGACATGCCGTCCCTTTCCTTCTCTAACCCGTCCTCTTCGCTTCTCCCAAAAATAGTCCCATAACCTTTTTTGTGGGTCCATCCGGCGGCTTCCGAAAAACCCTCGTTTTTCGGAAGCTGTGGACCTTCTGCCCCCAACCTTCCGAAAACAGGCCTGTGAGTTTCCGAAAACTGTTTCTTGTAATATAACCTCCGAAAAGGTATGGTGTATATGAGTTTTCGGAATAAGCAGCGTGCGCTGTGACAACAAATGTTGTAATGTGTGTATGTGGGTGTATGATATATGCTGAGGAAAGGAGGTCGATCATGCCGCGATTGTCGATCGACATTACCGAGCAGCAACATCAGCAGCTCAAGATCAGCGCTGCGCTAACTGGCCAGAGCATCAAGGATTATGTGCTCAGCCGTGCGTTCCGCGCGCCGCAGGAAAACGATACGCTCAGCGAAGAGCAGGCCTTGCTTGCGCTACATGACTTCCTGGAGCAGCGACTCCAGCAGGTTCGCAGCGGTGAAACCGTCAGCGCCAGTTCTGCCGACATCAAAGCCCGCGCCCGTGCGCTTCGTTACGGAGGGGCATGAGCGTCTCTTACAGATTTACGCGCGATGCCATCGAGGATCTTCTCTCGATCTGGCTCTATGGTGATGAACGCTGGGGGGAGGATCAGGCCGACCGCTACCAGGATGAATTGCATGCCGCTTGTCAGCGCATCGCCGATGGCGAAGCCGTCACCTCGGTGGTCGAGGGCAAGCCGGACGTGCGCTACCTCCATTGTGGGCGGCATTTCATTTTCTACGTGCCGTCCAGGTCCGAGGTGGTGGTCATCGCCGTGCTGCATGAGCGCATGGACCTGCCTGCCCGTCTGGCGAAGCGCCTGAAAGGGGGAGCCTAGATGCTTGTCGGATATGCCCGCGTCTCTACCCAGGATCAGAGCCCTGCCCTGCAGCGTGATGCGCTTGCCGCTGCGGGCTGCGACAAGATCTTCGAGGAGAAAGCCTCGGGTGCGCAGCGTGATCGCCCGCAGCTCATGGCGGCACTCGACTACATGCGCCAGGGCGACACGCTGGTCGTCTGGAAGCTCGACCGCCTGGCGCGCTCGCTCAAGCAGCTGATCGAGACGGTCGAGATGCTGGAAGAAAGCGGCATCGGGTTTCGTTCGCTCACCGAGGCGATCGACACGACGACCAGCGGCGGCAAGCTGGTGTTTCACATCTTCGCAGCCCTGGCCGAGTTCGAGCGCGGCATCATACGAGAGCGCACTACGGCGGGGCTGTCCGCCGCGCGCGCCCGTGGCCGCATCGGCGGCAGGCCCCCTGCCCTCGCTGCCGCCGACCTGGCGCAGGCCAAGGCGCTGTTGGCGAATTCCGAGATTACCGTCAAACAGGTTGCGGCGCGCATGGGCGTGAGCGTCTCTACACTCTACAAGCACTTGCCCGCCGCGCGCAGCATCACCAAGGGAGAGCCCCAATGAGCATCCTTACCCTCACCCGCATTGACGAAACCGCCAATATGCGCCGCTTTTACCGGATCTCGGTGCAGCCAGGTTTGTTTGGTGATGCCGCCCTGGTGCGGGAATGGGGCCGCATCGGCAGGGCTGGCCAGATGAAGACCGACTGGTTCGAGACTGAGGCTGATGCCAAAGACGCCCGCTTTACCCTGCACATGAAAAAAGCCAAGCGGGGGTATGAGTAGGTTTGACGGGCATTACCGATCAGGTCACAACCCCTTAGGCAAGCATTTCAGTGAGTACCGTGATAGCGGATGGCAATTGTTTCCCTGACATCTGTTCCCCCTCGTTTTCAGGGGCTCGCTCCCGTCCTTGAAAGTCTGCTTGCCCAGACCGTGCCCATTGCGGAAATCCGCCTTTACATCCCGAAGACCTATCGTCGTTTTCCCGACTGGTCAGGCCCGCTTCCTGCTGTCCCTCAAGGGGTGAACGTCATCACCGTGGCTGATGATCTGGGGCCGGCATCCAAGGTTCTGCATGCTGCCCGAGATCTTTCCGGGAGGAACGTTCCGATCCTGTTTTGCGACGACGACCGTATCTATCCGCGAAACTGGGCCAGCGGCCTGCTGAAAACGCATGCGGCACGCCCTGAAGAGTGTGTCGCGGTGATCGGCCGCCATTTGTCCGATGTCTTGCCGGGAACCGTCGCCCTACGCAGCAAACACCGGGCGAAGGTCGGAAAGCAATATTTCGATCCCTGCTATCGCTATCAGCGTTTGCTTCAGCAATGGCGCGAACAGAGACTGCGCACCCAAGGCGAAAAGCCGGCGCGCCGGCTTGTTGCCCGTTCGGGATATATCGATTTGCTGCAAGGCTACGCCGGAGCCCTCATGCTCCCGCACTTCGTGGACGAGGCCTTCTTTGATATCCCCGATGACATCTGGATGGTTGATGATATCTGGCTGTCCGGCCATCTGGCGCGCCGTGGCATCCCGATCTGGCTGCCAGCGCGCCAGGAAATCTGCAAGCGCGCGTCCAACGACGGCGTGCATGCGCTGCGGGAGTGCGTGTTCGACGGAGCCGATCGAGATGGCTCCAACGTGAGAGCCATCTCGTATTTTCAGGACACCTATGGCGTCTGGCGTCAAAGGATGTCCACATAGAGGACGACATCATCGAAGTCGTCGTCGCTGCCATTCTTGCTGCCAATCGTGTTCAGATACTCCAGCACGTGCCCCGGCAGAGCACTGTTGCCCTGCGACGGGCTGCGCAGCAGGTCCTCGAACCCGATGCGCAGCGCACCCTCTCCGTCGTTCGAAACGCCGGACAGCACATGCTGCATGCCATCCGGGTTCAAGGAAGCGTCGTGCGAGAAAAAGACGTTGAGGCCGTCAAGGACCGCGCCCTGGCTCGCCAGATCGAAGCCCCCTGCCCCATCGCTCACGAACTCGAAATCATCTGCGGTGAATTCAGCCGGATCGATGCGATCAGCCCCATCCTGCACCAGGAAGAAACCGATATCGTTGTCAGGATCGCTGACCGTGATACCGATCGGTCCTGAGACGGTCTTGGCATTGGCCGCCAGGATCGTGACATTGACCAACTGTCCGGTTGGGTCGATCTCATAGTAGCCCACCGTGTTGTCGAAGCCGGCACGCGCGTTGGCTTCGAATGTCACCGACATGTCGGTGACATTGTGACCGTTCAGGAACTCAGCGTTCACGATGCCATTGATGTCGCTGCTGCTGACCGCTTGCTTGTTGCGCAGCGAGGCGAGGAAGTTTTCGAACGTCACCTGCGTGCCGGTTTCAAGGCGGGCAGCCATGAAGTCGCCGCCTGTGAAGTCCCCTTCGAGCGTGAAGGATCCGTCCGAATTCCCGTCACCATCCCCGTCGATATCCAGGATCGCTGAGCCAAGCCTAACGTTGATGGCGTCGCGCGTCAGTTGAACTCCTTCAAAGAACATCCGGTCATTGAGGCCGAAATCCCGAACCCTGTCCCCGAAGAAGTTGTTAAGCGTGTCACGCAGAGTATCGCGCCCCGCACCAAGCGTGATCGTGTCGGCACCTGGGCCGCCGGAGACTGTATCATTGCCTTCCAGCGCGTCGATCATATCATCAAAGGATGTACCGACAAGCACATCCGCATTCGCCGTTCCCTCAATCGGGCCTGATGGCGTTTGTTCGTCATCAACAATCGTAAAGGTGGTGGTCGGAAGGTTCAGGGTCGCGCTTCCGGACACACTGGCAAAAGAAATACTGAACGTTTCGTCACCTTCAAAAATTGTGTCGGCGGCGATATCAAGCGTGATGGAAGCCGTGCTTTCGCCCAAGGCAAAGGTCACTTGGCCAGACGGAAGGCCGCCGACGAAGTCAGCCGCATCGACACTGGACGTTCCGGTCGCTGCCACTGACCAGCTGATGACTTCTTCCGAGCTTAGATCACCTGACCTGTCGAGCGTGAGCGTCACCGAATTCGTGCCGCCAGAATTTCCCTCCGTGATCCTGGTGTCATCGGCAACCAGTGCCAACGAAACTGCACTGTCATCATCTTCGATTCCAACGGCGACGGTTTGCGTCGTGGAATTGTCCGCGAAGGTCACGCCTGCATCGATTGAGAGGTCGACAAAGAAGCCTTCGAACCCTTCGATTGTACCATCATCCAGAATGTCGAAAGAAATGGTCTTTTGTGTTTCGCCGGCAGCGAATATCACGCTGCCCGCTGACACGGGTGTGTAATCAGCGCCACTTGTCGCCGAGCCATCCCGAGTAGCGAAAGTCATCCCGACCGGACCGGCGGCGGCGGTGGACAGCGAAACTGTGAATTCCGCCTTGAGCGTCCCGGCAGACGACTCTGAGATCGTTACAGAGTTCTGATCGATCGTTGCTACAGGAACTTCGGAGAGGCTGGCCGTCTCGATGCGCGTATCCGAGAATTGGATGTATTCCACATTCAAGAATGTATGACCGTTTCCAACCACGACCACATTTCCAACCTTCGACACGCCACCCGCTGTGGTCTGATCGACCGCAAAGATCGCGGTATCGATACCGTCTCCACCGTCGATCACGGTTTGGCCGCCATTCACTATGAACGTGTCATCTCCGGCTTTACCTTCAATCGAATGACTTCCGGAATTGATCGTAATCGTATTGTCGAGACCGTTGGCGAAAACCGACTCCTTTTGGCCGATCAGGATGTAATCGTCCTGGTTCACAGCCAGCGCGACCGTGTCCACGGTCCCGTCATTTGTCGCTTGACGCAATTCGGTCTGGCCCGTCGTAATCTTGGTCTTGATTGTCGCTGTGGGCGTGCCATCGTTAAAGACCAGATCAAACGTGACGATATTCTCAGCGTCTATCGAAACTTCAAGCCCTTGCAGTGTGCCCTCGAACGTAAGCCCCAGCGGACTGTCCACCAGTTGGTTAGGGGCGATCGTATCGACGACGTTGCCATCCAGCTTGACGTCAATGCGATCGATTTTGGATTTGTCGAACCCCGAAACAGAGAAGGCGTCCGTCAAATCGGACGGATTGACAAGAAGAACCGCATTTCCGCTGTCGATGGTGTTGAGGCTGTTCAGGTCGGCCCCGCTTCCGATACCGAACGCGCGGACATCAACGATGGCCTGGTCGGGCCCCTCGTTCACGACTTGGAGGCTATCGCTTGCGCCACCACCGAACCCATCCGACAAGAAGTAGGCGATGTTGGTGGCTGCGGTCACGTTCTGTAGAGATTCAAACCAGTTCTCGGCAGTAATCAATGCCGGTCCGAAATTCGTTCCGCCACCAGCAACGAGGCCATTCACGGCAGCGATCGCGCCCTGTGCATCGAGATTCGCGAAGAGCCGTGCTGAACTGTCAAAATCCACGACCGCAAACTGGCTTCTGTCCGCAACACCCTGATCGATCAATGACTGTGTCAGTGCTGCATAGGCCGCTTTCGTCTCGGCAATATTGCCTCCGCTCATCGATCCCGAGGAGTCGACGATGTAGACAAAATTATAGAGGATGTTCTCTTCGGCACCGATCATGAGCGTGTATTCCACATCGCCGTCGAACATGAATGCCGGGATCTCGACGGACAAGGACCCGATAAGATCATCGTTCACATCCTTCACGTCCTGGCCGACGTTCAGAAGCTCACCGTCGCGCAGCTTTGTGGGATCATCGGGATCGGCAAGCAATGGAACGAAAAGCTGCTTGCCGTCATCGTCGACGCCGAACCCGCTATCCCCCCTGCTTTGGCCATCTTCGAACTCGAAGACGGCGAACTCGACGTTCTTGATCGCGTCCTTTCCGTTCGCCATCGTCCCGCCGGTATGGGCAATCTCGACTTCTGGATTGTCCGGGTCAGAGCCGTCAGTGATCGTGATGGTGTAATCCGCGATCTTGCCAGAAAAAAGCGCCTGGTCCACGCCATCGCCGCCGTCCAGACGGTCATCGCTTCCGGCACCCAGAAGGCTGTCGTTACCGTCCTTGCCTTGAATGAACTCCCTCCGGTAAGAGCCATCGATAAAATCATCGCCGGATCCCGTCAGGAACGAGAAAAAACCCGGATCGCTCCCGATGATGATGTTGTAGGGAAGGTTCGCCCCGTTTCCGGCCCCGAGGTTTCCATCCATGGCCGCGATAATCGCATCGTACTCGTTCTTGGTAATCAGATGGCCGCCGTTGGCACCGAGCGGAATTTGAACTCCTGTTATTGTAAGGACGCCGTGGGTATGAACTCCTACCACCGCTGCGACCTGCGTGCCAGACCCATCGTCAATAGTGGTCCAAACGCCGCTTCCACTTTGTCCAGCCTCGGTATCAATTAAGTTTGAGTAAAAGAAGCGTCCATTCGATTTTGCCGATGCAATGGTCCCGGTCGCAGAGTATCCCAAAATCGCTTCTGTAAATTTCACACCCGGTTGCTGGGGGAAATTCGTATCTTCATTCCCGGCATTTATGCTTCCTGAACCGTCAACGATTTTCCCAGGAAAGCCTCCGGTTGTGATGCTGTAGCCTTTGGCGTCATTCGGATTCATGAACACGACCATGCCAATGGCGGTGCCGGCGATGTTTCCGGCCGTCTGGATCAGCGCCATATCATGAGCATGTGAAGCACTCTGATCATAGCCATCCGGGTAAGTGACACCTGTATCGTCGAAGTTAATATCACCGGGAAAGAGTTCCGTTGTAATTCTCGGACCAAGAGAGCCAACACTTGCACCCGGAGTAATGCGGCCAGAGGCAACGTCAGAACCGGCGACAAAGACATTGTGCCCAGCCGTCAGAACGAAATTGGGTGCGAGAAGTATGCCAGAGCCATTAAGGCCATTCGGCGCTTGCCCCAAAGTGGCCGTTGGATCAGTTCGAACAGAATCGACTGATACGATTGAGCTAAAGCCTGCACCAGAAAAATTGGTGATCAGTGTGCGGTTGTCCGTACCTTGGATCGACATTCGCTCCCCTCCCCAGGATTAGTTGCAAGAAAGTGTAATTTCTGTTTCCGACAGGTTAATCTCTCTGGGATCCATCACATAGACTCTGGATCCTCGTTGTCCGGCATATGCACCTATCAAAAGCATGTCCGGCGAGAGTGCGACGCTTCGACCGGGTGATGCTTTGATGTGCCGGTTCGCCAGATCGACGAATTCAAAGCCGTCTTCTGCGTCGTTGAGCCTGAAGAGACGAATTGAATGCTCCAGTCCCCAATCCGGGTAGCTTCCATTCACGCCAGAAAAAACCACAAACATTTCGGCGGCATCAACGTCACCCTGCGCATCAAGCAACTGGGTGCGCTCGGGGTCGCAGCCGATCCATGCCATGGATTGCGAAGGCAAGACGCCACTGTCACCTGAAAGCACGCAGGCCTTTTCCGACAGGGCAACAGGGCCGTCTCTGCGCTGCAAGAGCTCTGAAAACTCTTCGGGAACAGTCAGCAACCGGCCTTGGGTCTCACCGCCCTTAATCTCGGCCAACCAGAGAGATCCAAGAACACCAATCGCTGGCGCAGCGCTTACGAGAACGTCGCCCGATACATCGACTGATTGTCCGAAATAGTCTTTGTATCCATCTGGTAAGTAGTCATGACGCCCGGTCGGACCGATAACTGTTACCGTACCGTCTGCCACAAAGCGCTCACCAATGCTCCGCCTTCCGAAGACCACCCTTTCTTGCTCGGCTGCAAGTGAGAAGCCAATGACATCTTTCGTATCGGAACGTGCGATCTCATGTATTTGTCCATAAAATTCATATCGATAAACGGCGCCGCTTTCGATAGAACCATCTTTACTGTAAGCCCCAATAAATAGCGCGTTGGCGCCTGCAGAAAGTGTGAACCCAAACCCCTTTTCGCCGAGTTCAGGAGATTTAATTACTTCTATCTCTAGATGCGGTGGCCTTTTGTCAAAGATATGGACCAAGCCAGCGCCAGGGTCTCCAATCGCAATCCAGTCGGCACCGATGGCCAAAGACTTGCCAAAAAGGTGGCTATTTTTGATAGTGCCCTCAATGCATTTGATGTTCATTTCAGGTGATCCATTTGCCGACGTTGCTGAGAGCGCGACAAAGAAAAAAACGTGAATAATCTTAAGGGGCATACCATCTATATTATTTTTGACAAGCTATCAAGGTTAAGGGTTGTAGGGTTGCGCCATGATCGCGGAATCCTCTCGGGCACGCAACCATCTTTTGATCGAACGTCTTCCCTTGGCAATTGCGACGTCAGAGATATTCATATGGAAGTAGCCGTAGGGTATCTGTCACATCCCGAGAGATAGTCGGGCGGCGTTAGGAACTCGCGCAGCGCGGCATGCAGGTCATCATGCGATACCAGGAAATTCTTTTGCGGCTCCACCCCGAAGGACTCGGCGAGCAATTTGCCGATCTCATCGCGCACCGGGATCGCCGCACGCTTCTTGGGTGTCGTTGTCGCTTGCTTGTGAAGATGGATCAGCACATCCGCGCCTCGTCCTGAAAATTCCTCTCCTCCGATCTTGCCACAAACAAAGCGCATCTCCGAGGAGAAATGTGAGCATCTGGGATGAATAAGTTCGCTTTAACTGAGTTATCTCCCGAAAATAGTCGACGGTGACGGATGAGGTTGTTCCTGAAAGCCTTTCTTCACCTGTGTCCTTCCCCTGCCTTTCGCTCCCGTTTTTGCTGCCTTTCCTGACACCGCTGCGCGGCTCGGGCTGTCCAGGGGCAAGCCCTGCGGACTCTGCTTTCGCAGGCCGGGCTTTGAGGCAGTGCCTCCAGCCGACAGCGCCGCGCCAGCGGCGTCTTTGGGGCGGCAGACGGTGCGAAGGGCGTGCCGTCCACATCCAGACAAAAGGAGGCTCACCATGAGCAACCCCACCCACAATCTTATCTACAAGGCGCGTGCCTATAGCGGCGAGGACGGTCAGACCAAACATGTCTACGGCGTGATCGGTGCCGCCTGGTCCGACGAAAGCGGCGCGATTACCCGCCTCAAGCTCGATACTGTGCCCGCCACCTGGGACGGCGTGCTGTATGTACGAGCGCGCGAGGAGGCGGCGTCATGAGCGCGGCGATCTTGCAGCAATGGAGCGTCACCCTTGAGGTGACGCTCGACCCTGCCAGCGGCGCAGCATCGTTGCGCGACTGGCTGGAGCATCATTCCGGAGCATGCTCGCCTGCCCTGCCCGATCAACTGTGCCAGTATCTTCTGGCGCAGCTGATCTCCACCAGTGACTGGGATCATGTGGCGCTGAGCTTCGAGGTCGCCCGCATTGCTCCCGCTTTGGCGGCGGCGCAGGTGCGATCATGATCCCCGCCCTGCCTTACCGCGAGCTGTCTCTGCACTGGCAGGGGCAGCCCCTTGCCCTGCGCTACACGTCCGTTTGGTTCGCCGCCGGCAACTACCGTGCCGCGCATCTGGAAATCCGTTGCGCCTCACCCCTGCCCTTCACGCAGACTGGCTATAGCAGCGATTTCCTGCGGAACCCGCCGGAGGAATTCGATCCGCTGGCATTCGTTGCGGCCTGGCTGGAGGATGCTGCGGGCGATCCCGCATGGCAGGCGCAGCAGGAGCGCGATCGCCAGGGCTGCCTGTTCTGAGGAGTTATGCCGCGTCCCGCCCTGCCCCACATGCACTGTCCACAAACATCTTCCACAGGCTGCAACCGAAGTCTCGCAGGGCGTTTGCGGAGGTTGTATCATGCAGCGATGAAATGCATCCCCTTTCCAAATTCGGCGCGCGATCAACTGGTTCGCAACTGTCGTGAAAGCAAATCGGCGGGCAAGCGGCTTGATCACCATCCGGTCGTGATGCTGTTCACACCGGATGCCGACGCCGCCTGGCTGCTCAGTGAATCCGACCCCGACAAGCAGCAGTTCTATGGCCTGTGCGACCTCGGTTTCGGTGCACCGGAAGTCGGCATCGTCTCCTTGTCAGAACTGTTGGAGATCGAAGGGCCATCGGGTCTACCGATCGAACATGATCCCGCTTTCACGGCCATCGCGCCGTTGTCGGTCTATGCCGCCGAAGCGCGCAAGGCCAAGCGGATCGTCGTCTAACCGGATAATAAAAATTATCCGGTATGTTTTATTATCCGATAAAACTGTCCACCGGGTAAGTCAGATTATTGGATTTTTTGAGAAAGCCGGTTAAACTGCTCACCAGATAAAACAACCAAACGAGCAGAACCCATGCCAGTCATCGTCATCGCGTCGCCCAAGGGCGGTGCCGGAAAATCCACCACTGCCGTGCTGCTGGGAACCGAACTTGCCCATGCCGGTGCCAATGTCACCTTCCTGGACTGTGACCCGAACGGCTCGCTGAGCCTCTGGGCTGAACGCGGCAAACTACCGCCGCGCATCCAGGTGCTCTCCGATGTGGGTGAAAGCGAGATCATCAAGAAGATCCGCACCCACGACCAAGACGGCAGCGTGGTGATCGTCGATCTGGAAGGGGTCGCCTCGCGTTTGGTCTCGCGGGCCATTTCGCAGGCTGATCTAGTCATCACGCCCATGCGCGCCACAACGCTCGATGCCACGATCGGGGTGCGGGCACTGGCGCTGATCGCCGAGGAAGAAGAGCAGCTCGGCAGGAACATTCGTCACGCCGTGGTCTTTACGATGACCCGCGCCATTCGCTCCAAGCAACATTCCGGAATCGAAAGCAGCCTGAAAGAGCAGGGGGTCGATGTCATCACCCCGCCGCTCATGGAGCGCTCAGCCTTCTCGGCTCTGTTCGAGTTTGGCGGAGATCTGCGCTCGATGCCCGCGCAAGGACGCATGGACGGGGCGCTGGAGAATGCCGGTGCCTTCGCGCAGGCCGTTTATGAGCGCCTTAGCGCCAAGGAGGCCGCAGCATGAGTGAGGGCAAGCCCGCATTCAGCGTTGATCTCGGCGGCCTGAAAAGCCGCAACAAGGATCGCACGCCCGAGGTGGTTGAAAAGATCGACCGGGCAGGGGAAGCGCTCGGCTTTGTCGATCGCAGCCCGAAGAAAAAACGAGGCCGTCCCGCCAGTCCGCGCACCGGCCAGGTTCATGCCAAGGTGCTGCCGCATGTCTCCGAGGAGATTGCCAGCGAAGCCAAGCGGCGCGGCGTTCAGCAAGGTGTCCTGATCGAGGAAGCCTGGGCGCTGTACTGCACCGATCGCGGGCTCGAAACCGAAGGCTGATTTTTATTATCCGGTAATTAAAAATACCGGATACTCATTCTTGCTTTGCGCGCTTCTTGCAGAAGCCGAGAAACGCCGCGTCGAAGTTGCGCGGTGGCTCTTTCTGGGCGCTCGCAAAGCCGCGCCACTCTTCATAGAGCATGTAGACATCAAAACCTGGCGCAGCGCGGCGGGCTTTGTCGATGAGGGCAGGGGAGGGGGTGGCCGGTATCCCGAGGGCCATCTCGATCTGTCCGCGCGAAAAGCCTGCGCGCTTGGCGTTGAACACCACATTCGCGCCATCGATCTCAATATCATAGTCGGGGATATGCCCGTCCTGCGCGATCTGCTTGAGAAAGAACTTGAACTTTTTCTCAGGGGAGTTGCTGCCGACCTTCTTTTGCAACTTGTCCAGGCCGATGCGGAACGGCCTTCCCTGATCACCGACATGCTTGCGTGCCAGCTCGTAGATGCGCCGCTCCAGCGGCCTGCGCAGGCGGAAATAATGCGGATTGATGGTCAGCACTTCCATGCCCTGCACCGCGCGAAAGGTCCAGTCCGAGATCTTGACCCGAACCCGCGTCATGCGGCCAAACGCGCTTTCCTCGCCGTCTTCGTCGCGCCGCGTGATCTCATACGCGTCGATCAGACCGAACCCGCGCGTCTGGCGATGTTCCCCCGTGGGAATATCCGTCTTGATGGTCGTGCCGCGCAGCCGGTCAAGCGCATCTTCGAAGCGCTGATAGCTCTCGCGGTTGGTGCGCCAGTTGGTGGCAACCATCACCTCATGTGCCGTCAGTTCCACCCAAGGGCTGATTTCATCACCGGCGTTCAGCTGATGCACCAGCTTGCTGATGCAGTAGAGCAGGATATCCTTGTCCATGATCGTCGCCAGGCCCTTGCCGCTTGGCACAACCATGATGCGCTTGCCGTCATGCCGATAATCCAGCTCGCGCATGTCCGGCTTGACCGACAGGGAAAAGATCGGGTGCTCCATCGACGCCATGTCGTCCTTTGGCGCGGCATCAGACACGTCCAGGATGAAGAAGTCTCGATTCGGATGGCGATCTGGTAACAGGTTTCCCATGGCCACAGTCTAGCGTTCATTCGTCGTTCTGGGAACTTGTTTCGTCGTTCTAGGAACCGGTGAGTGCGGGTTTTACTCGTCG
This sequence comes from Antarctobacter aquimaris, assembly GCF_900184945.1. Taxonomy (GTDB): domain Bacteria; phylum Pseudomonadota; class Alphaproteobacteria; order Rhodobacterales; family Rhodobacteraceae; genus Maliponia; species Maliponia aquimaris. Next base: position 496,935 of record NZ_FXYF01000001.1, read on the forward strand.
ATCTGGGAACCTGTCGCTTTTCACACACACCCGAAAATCGGCTTCGCAGATTCGCCCCTTTGGGAACCCATCTTCGCCCCTTTGGGAACCGGGTCTTCGCCCCTCTGGGAACCCATCTTCGCCCCTTTGGGAACCGGCCTCACCCGTAGCGGATTGGTTTATCTTGCAAATTCGCGTTTTCCACAGTGCGTAACTTACTAACACTCTATTTAACTTATATAACACACGGCTTTTGCGCCGGATCGACTGAAAAGTTGCCCCATTTGACGCTGCCCTGCGGGCAGCTAAACAGCGTCCGCCTGGTCGGCGGACGAGTATGCTGAGAAAAAGCATCGCCCCACGGGCGATGACCATACGCCTGCGCTCGCTACCCGCTCGCGCACGGTAAGGGCGAGCTCACGCTCACCGAAAGGAAAGGGAACGAAGACACCGCCCCTAATCTGCCCAAAGGGCAGGACGCTTTACGAATGAGGCATCGAGCCTTTGGAAAGGTGACAATGCCCGCGCGGCGGGCGCTGACGGGCAGCCCCAAATGGCGGACAGGAAGGTCACTGCCCGCCGCTTCAAGGCCCTCTCTGAGAAAAGCAGTGCTTCACGCGGCAGGCCGGAGGCCTGCCGCTGGCAAAAAATGATCGCCCTGACAAGCGGTTCACAGGCAGCTGCCAGGCTGACACCAAAAAGCGCATCTGCCCGGTTTCAGCCTGAAAAAGCGCCCCGGAAGATGACACAAAAATAGGGTTTGCAGCGGGAATCCACCTTGCCATGTTGGCCGGGCTCGACCTCACCAACACCGCGATAAACGCCCCGAACATTTGTGCGGGCGCGTCTGGATTCCGCCTGGGAGAACCCCATGACCCTGCTGCTCGGCTGGACTGACCCCCTTGAAACTCCCCAGCCTGTCGGCTTTGGCCGCCGCGCGCCAGAAGACGCGCGGCGGCGTCCCTACCGGGACCCGAACAAGGAGGGCCACTGGCTTTGCGTTGCGCCCACCGGCACCGGAAAATCCGCCTCCTTCGCCATCCCCCAGCTGCTGACCTATCCGGGCTCGATGATCGTCGTGGATGTCAAAGGCGAGCTGGCCAACACCACGGCCCGCTATCGCCGCACGCTGGGTGAGGTGCTGATCCTCGATCCCTTCGAGCAGGTCGGCGGCAGCGAAGGGGCCTTCAATCCCCTCAGCCATCTGTCTGCCGATGATCCTGGCCTGGTCGATGACGCCTACACCCTGGCCAGCCTGTTTGGCTATGGCCCCGCGCAAAGCCATTCATCCCAGAATGACCGCTTCTGGGATGAATCCGGACAGGATGTCATCGCTGCGCTGATCGTGCAGGCAGTACGCGACAAGGATCCCGCTGAGCGTACCCTCGGCGCGGTCTATGAGAAATTCCATGGCGAAGATCCGAACTACAAACTGGCGGTGATGCTCGATAACGGCAATCCCCATCCCTTCACCCTGGACAAGATCGGGGGCTACCTGGAGCTGCCAGACGTGACGCGCGGCGGCGTCAGGGCCACGGTCAACCAGCAGCTGCGCATGCTGGCAGGGCAGGGGGTGCGCAAGAGCTTTGCCAGCAACAGCATGGATCCGGACATTCTCAGCGCCGGAACGCCCTGCACCCTCTACCTGGTGCTGCCCCCTGACCGGCTCGGCTCCCATAGCGGGCTGATCCGTATCGCGCTCACGGCGCTGCTCCAGCGCCTGCTGCGCCGCCTTCATCGTCCGGCGCATCCCACCCTTCTCCTGGTCGATGAAGCCGCCCAGCTCGGGCCGATACCGGCGCTCAGCGCCGCCATTACCCTCGGGCGCGGCTTTGGCATCCGCGCCGCACTGCTGGTGCAGAGCCTCGCCCAGCTGCGCCATGCCTACGGCACTGCCCATGACACCATCATCGAGAACTGCTCGCTCATCACCATGGGGCGGCACACCGCCTTCTCCATGGCACGCCAGCTGGCCGAACAGGGCTTTGGCGATGTCTCCGCCGAAACCCTGTTCGGCCTGACGCGCGACGAGGTCATGATCCGTGCCAGCGGCGAGCCCAGCCGCAGGTTGCGCAAGCTCGACTACCGCCACGATGCGCTGTTCGCGGGCCGCTTCGATCCTAATCCGCTCTATGAGCCCCTCCGAGCGCCCACCACGCAGCTGAAACTGGCGCTCTGAACAGGGCCAGACATGGAAAGCGCATAAACCCGCGGAGAGGATCAGGCCTTTTGCCGCTTCAGAGCTTCGAGGGCACTGGCAAGTCCGCGTCCGGCTGCAATCGTATCTGCCCGTATGTAGTGGCCCTCGGCGATCCGCGTGGTCGAGTGCCCGAGGATCGGCTTGATCAGGCGCGCCGAGGTGGATGATGCGCGGGCAAGTGTTGTCGCCGCAGCATCGCGGAAGAGGTGCGGCGAGACCGGAGTGCCTAGTAGTTGTCCGGTTCGAACGGTGATCGCACGTGTGAACTGGTTGAGCCCCAAGGGGGCGCCGTGGCGCCCAAGCCAGACGGCGGTCTGATCGCCGGCTTTGCGGGCCGCGAGCACCGGACGCGCCCTCCACAAATAGTCGGCAAGGATCTCGCAGGCCGCATCCGGGACCGTCGCTTCCCAGGGCTGGCCATTCTTCGTCATCGAGCCGTCCAGACAGATCATCATCTGCCCCTCCGCAACACGCAGGGATGTGCCGAGAACTAGCTCGGACAGGGCCCGGCGCCGCATCGGCATGAGCGCCAGCAGGCAGATCATGGCGCCGTCACGGATCCGTACGGCCTGATCGGGGTGTATGATCGGCCCGGCGTTGTCCTGTACGAGGCGCGCCCCAGCCTTGAACAAGACGTCGCTGGAGAGGATGCGGCCGTTCTTGCGCGGCGCGCCGCGACGCTTTGCGTCGCGGTGCAGGGCAGACAGGATGGCCTGTTGCGCCGTCCAGCCCCTGTCCGGCGCGATCGACCGGCACAGGCGCAGAATGGCTCCGACGTACCCGAGCAGGGTTGCCGGTGCGAGCCCGTCCATGCTGGCAAGCCAGGCGCGCAACCGATCGGCGGTCGCCCGCTGGACGGGATCGAGGAGCAGCACCTCGGGCGCCGCCATCGACACCCAGTGCAGCCAGAGGCCGTACTGGCGTTGCATCGTGTCACGGGAGGGCGCCCGCCAATGGGCGAGAGGTCCCCGGTCATCGAGGAGTCCGCCTTCCGCAAAAAGCGCGGCGAAGGCCATGCGGTCAGCAACGGGCCAGTGGGTCAGCGGCAACGGTTTCCCCATCACGAGCGCTCCCGTAGGGTGTCCACGACGGCGGCAAAGGCCTGTGTCGCGCTGATCGTCTCCAGACCGGAATAAACGCTGATCGTGTGGCTGACCGAGGAGTGCCCCAGCATCTGGCGTGCGACCTCGTAGCCGCCCGGGTTGGCGTCGAGATAGATCATCACGGCAAGGTGCCGGAAGAGATGCGCGTTCATATCAATGCCGATCTCGGTGCGGACCCGCTTCTTGATACGCTCGGCAAGCGAGTTTGCCGCAGTAGGACCGGCGGTCCGTGCCGCCGGAAAGAGATAGCGGCAGTCGGGGGCGCAAAGGAGAGGTGCTCGCTCGGCAAGATGCCGGTCGATCATCGCGACCAGATGCGGGGGCAGTTCGAACTCAAGCGGGCGGTTGTTCTTCACCTCGTGGGCCGGGATCACGATGAACATCTGCCCCTTGCCCGGGCGGTGGAGGTGCCGGTCGAACTCCAGTGTCGAGAGGTTCGAGACCCGCAGCGGGCAATAGAGCAGGATGCCGATGGCGATCGCGTCCTCACGGGCACGCAGCGCTCTGGTGCGATGTTCGCCGAGGGGGCGCTCCATCATCTGCTCGGGAAGACGCAACAGGCGCCGCAGAACGCCGGTCGCCCTCAACGCCCGCAGGCGGTCCCGGTTCTTTGTCGTCATGCCGCCCGTGCCATGTACGGCGAGGCGGTCCTTGAAACGCGCGAGGGCGGTCCGCTGTGTTTCGGGCAGGCCGCGGTGTGCTGCGATCGTCAGGAGCAGCCTGGCAGTATCGCTGATCGAGGGGCCGGTCTTGCCGCCGGTCCGCTCCAGCATGCGCCGCAGACCACGTTCCACGCGCGCGGGGGCCACCAGGTCCTCCAATGATATCAGCTCTTCGACCGGTACCCCGGCCTCCACCACATGGCTTGCGAACCGCAGCAGCATGTACCGATAGGTCGCCGCAGAAGAGGCCGTGATCGGCCGGAGCGTGGCATCAAGCGCCAACAGGTCCGGCCGCATGCGCATTTCGAGATACCCGTCGATATCCGCGATGAAGCCAGGGAAATGGGCTGTCTCGCGCAACATCACCCGCCGCTCCCGGGATGGCCGCTCCAGGCGCTGGCGCGGCCACGCCGGGAGCCGGTCCACGGCCCGGTTCCATCCCATCACAGCTTCGATGTAGGTCGTCAGGGGGGCCTTGCAGATCTCATTCTGCTCGACCGCTTCCAGGTAGAGCAGGGCATGGTCACTCCGGACATGCCCAGGTGCGACACCGATCCGGTCGAGAAAGAAGATGAACCGGGGCAGGACGCTCAACAGGCTCTTGTCCTTTGAGGCGCGCACAATCTCCCAGAGATTCTGCCAGGCCGGCGAGAGATCGGAGACCTGGCGATGACGCTTCGTGACGATCCCACAGGCAACCATGGCACTGCGTGCGTTGCTGACGGTGTTCTGCCATGTCTTTTCGGTGATCCCCAAGGCGGCCGGCGCAATGCGCGCAAGCCGGGGCTGCAGCCACTGAGCATCGGCCGGAACCTGAACCGGCGTTCGATCCAGCGCCTCGGCAACCCGCGCGCCCCGACCTACTCGCACCCGCGCCGGGCTTTCAGCATGTGCTGAAGCGGGCGTCCTTGGCGTCGGCTTCACTATCGAACCAGTCGGTATTCATCTGACCGCCGCTGCCGATGCGGTCCCATTCGCGCACCAAGGCGAAGCCCCCGAACAGACCGGGCTGCACGGACAGGCGGTAGAAGCGCTGCATATTTTGCGCTGGATCGCAGCGGGTGTGCCACGACGCGGTGGACGCAAGCGGGCCATATCCCAGTCCGCGAAAGAAGTTTCGCCGCACAGCGTATCAGAGGTGTGGCATGGGCCTGCCACGCCAAGAGCTTTGAGGGCAAGCCATGCTGCTCCTTGTCTCCAGGCGCTGGTTTCGCCCGACTGTTCGCCACAAAAACGGTCGCCACGGTCCCTCGTCCCGGCCACAAATCGAGGAAGTTCGGGGATGACCCCAGCCCTTGCCGGATCGGGTACCTACTAGGTCCGCAAAGAAACGCGCTTCGACGCCCACCGGCCACCTGGACGCAAGAACAGTTCAGGTGGATCGGGGACCAGGATGACCATCTGGGTCTGGTGAAAAGCCAGAGGGGAAGCGGCTGGCCCACGAAACGGGCAGCGCGTGGATACGAACTTGTAGGTCCTTTCTCTGCAGTGCGGGGGGAAGGTACGGGGGCCGGCTATTGTCCGCTTTGAAAAAAGGCAGCTATGCTGACATATTTGTCTCGAAAGATCGGGAGGGTCTTATCATGTGTCGCAAAACCGGAGTCGTTCCTATGAAGATCAAATTCCGAGCACCATGGTTGAAAGGTCCGTACACAACGAGTTGGCATTTCCGCAAGTCGCGTAAGTCACTTGGTCTTTCTCAGGACGAACTTGCGGCTCATCTGGGATGTGGGCGCCACGCCATAAGTTACTGGGAAACACGCAAGGAAGCATTCGTCGTCAGTCATGGCATTCCGAACCGCTTGCGCAGGATTTGCGATCTGGATGTCTTTTGGGCAGCAGAGGCTGCGGAAGAGGATGCCGAAAAACCTCGGCAAACAGTCTGTGGCGCGCGGACAAGAGAGGGCGGTCAGTGTCGAACACTTTCTGTCCCAGGAAGGACACGCTGTCCAATTCATGGGGGCAAGAGCACAGGACCGAAAACATCTGCAGGCATAGGTCGCATTTCAGCAGCGCAACGGCGAAGGTGGCAGGGGAGGTGATTTGGCGTGAACATGGACGGCAACCGTGCTATCGCCTATGCCGGCGTCTGGGAGTGTCGTGAACTTTGTGTATCCGGCCCGGTCCAAGCACCATTCTTCGCGGCCAAGCTCGATCGGCCCGAACGAGATCGCCGTTTTGGTCCACTTGATCGATCACTGGTGGCAACCCGAGGCGATGCCTTGGCCGTCACAAAAAGCCATCGCCGAGCCCCTGAGCGTCAGCACCAAAACCGTGCACCGCGCGATCGTCGTCCTAGAAGAATATGGCCTTGTGTCAATCCCGGAGCAAAATGGGTCAGTGAACCGGTGGAATAGTCCTCAACGGCTGGGGTCTGCTGGGCGGCTTGGCGACGAGGCCTATGCCATGGAGGAGCTGATCGCCGAGCTGGGCGCTGCCTTCCTCTGCGCCGAGCTGGGCATCGAGCACCGCCTGACCCCGCCGATGCACCCACAGACGAACGGCATGGTCGAACGCTTCAACGGCCGGATCGAGGACGTCCTCCAGAGCCACCGCTTCCAGAGCGGCGAGGACTTGGAGCAGACCATCCTGCGCTACGTCCACCTCTATAACAGCCAGTTGCCGCAATCAGCTCTGAAGGGCCAAACGCCCATCAGGGCGCTCAAGGAATGGAAACGACAGAGGCCAGAGCTGTTCAGGAAGCGCGTCTACAATCACGCGGGATGTGACAGCTAGTGTTCACCACCTGACACAAGATTCCCGATGGAGGCAGGGTGTCAGGCACGGCTCCACCATACCTGACGCAAACTGTCAGATGACTACTAAGAGCCCAGAGTGACCGCGTTGGCCGTGGAAGGCTTCGCAGTTGCAGCATGGGCGCGCCGGTCGCGACCGGCCCTTTGCTGCCTTTCGTCGATCGGCTCAGCGCCGCATCGCAGCGTCACCGAACCGGTCATTCATGCAAGCCGCAGCATTACGCTCATCCAAGGGTCGGCAGTGCGGGACGAAACTGCCGATGAACCTACCGCTTGGCTGGCAGCAAAACGGCCCACAATCGCTGCACATCCCGCGGACGAACTCGCGCATCTTACCAGGCTTTAGTGCTTTCGGCGGATCACATCCTGCAGCATCTCGCGATCGAGGGTGAGGTCCGCCGAGCTTCTTCAGCCGCGTATTCTGGTCCTCGAGCTGTTTCAGCCGCCGCATCTCGTCGGGCAGCAGGCCCGCATACTTCTACTTCCAGCTGAAGTAGGTCGCCTGGCCGATCCCCGCCTTGCGGCAGATCTCCGCGACCGGCGTTGCTTCCTCGCCCTGCTTCAGGATGAACGCCTTCCGCGCGCCTGAAAACTCGCTCGCCTTCATGCGATTCCGCTCCTCTCCCAGCCAGGAAAGCGTAGCGAAAAACTCCAGCTTCAAACGGTCCAGTTTTCGGGGATCAGATGAAGTTGGACCGGACTCTAATCGCAGGTGGAGGAAGAATCCTGTGGCAGGTCACTGCCACCCGGCTCCTGGACCGAAACGTCGACACCTGACCTTCATCGGGACCCGAGAAGAGACAAAACGCGGTGCGATCCCAATCTTTACTGCAAGCGCATCATTTTGGGTCCTATCCATTCGTCTTTCTTTGACGTTCGCGAAGGTCCTGCGCGATCAGCCGATCACGCAGGACCCAGAACCCTCAAGCTTCGGTTCCGAGAGGAAGCGCGCGACGCCGGTCACCGGTCGCCGCAAAAAGGCCGTTGGCGATAGCCGGAGCTACCGGCGGAACGCCTGGTTCTCCTACGCCGGTCGCGTGGACTTCGAAGGGATGCGGCACGATGTGTGTCACGACGACGGGGAAATTGTCCGACCGCACCGTGTCGTAGTCGTAGAAGTTCGACTGAACGACCGCGCCGTTTTCGAACGTGACACCCGAATGCAGGGCGACCGTCATGCCCATGACTGCAGCGCCTTGCATCTGGCTTTCGATACGCTCCGGGTTGGCCGCGAACCCGCAATCGATCGCCATATGCATTTCGGGCACCGTGATGCGGCCGTTCGATACCTTCACATGCGCGGCGCAGGCCACGTACGATACGAAGCTCCGGTGAACAGCGAGTCCGATGCCTTCCCCCTCGGGCAGCTCTTTTCCGTAGCCTATTCCATCGGCCGCCAGTGTCAGAACATTGGCGAGACGTCCTGTCTCGATGGGGAACTCATCAAGCGGTTCGCCATAGTTCCAAAAACTGTCGGGGAAAGCTGACGCTACCGGATCAAGGCTGCGCGGCGCTCCGATCAACTCAAGCCACATCTCCTTCTGGTTCTTGCCAAGCTCGTTGGCCAACTCGCCAACAAAGGATCCGATGGCCCAAGCATGGGGAATGTTGGAGACCGCGCGGAACCAGCCGATCCTGGTATGGGCGAGAGCCTTCCCGCTTTCGCAACGGATGTTCGGGATGTCGAATGGAACATCTGTCATACCCATGCACTGCTCCAGCGGCAGGACGTTACCCTCGTCCGGCGCGAAGGTCGACAGGATCGAAGGTGCCACGGATCGATGCAACCAGCCCGTCACCTTGCCAGACTCGTCCATCGCGACTTCGATCCGCTCGGCCGAGGTCGTGTGATAGAAGGAATGACGGACATCGTCTTCCCGCGTCCATTGCACCCGAACAGGAGCGCCCACTTCCCGCGATAGAAGCGCTGCCTCGGTCACATAATCCGCCTTCGACTTCCGACCAAACCCGCCACCCAGCAGTGTGACATTCACAGTGACTTTGGCGGGGTCGAGCCCGAGTGCCTCCGCCGTGTCGGTGCGCGTGGTGTAGGGGCTTTGGACCGGCGCCCAGATCTCGAGGCCCGCGCCGGTGTAGTTTGCGATCGCCGCAGGCGGCTCCATCGGAATGTGCGCCATGTGGGCCTGGGTGTAAGTCTGGGCAAAGGTCTTCGCGGCGTTCGCAAAGGCATCATCTACATTGCCCTGATCTCGTGAAACCGAGCCTGGCTGCGCCGAAGTGGCAACCATCTCGGCCATGTATCTCTCGGACGTGTAGTCGCCGTGCGGGCCAGCTTCCCACTCGATCTTGAGCCTCTCCCGCCCCCGGATTGCCGCCCAGGTATTCGTCGCGACGACGGCGATCCCGCCCAGAGGTGCGAACTTCATCGCAAGGCCACCATACGGTATCTCATGGACGCTAACCACGCCCGGCACAGCCAGCGCTTCGGTTGCATCATATGAAGTAGCTCTGCCGCCCACGACAGGCGGCCGAGCGATGACCGCAAACTTCATGCCGTCCAGAACGACGTCCGCACCATAGACCGCCTGGCCTGTCGTGATGTCACGCAAATCGGTGATCTGAACCTCGCCCTTTCCGATGTAGCGGAATTGATCCTCAGACTTGTAGGCAATTTCCTCATGTGAGGGCACAGGCAACGCCATCGCCGCCTCTGCAAGTTCGCCGAAGCCCAAAACCTGGCCTGACGGTCCTTTCACTTCGTGCATCTCAACGGTGACGGCGGACGGCTCGACACCCCATTCCGTCGCCGCCGCGCGCGCGAGCATCGTCCGGACGGATCCTCCTATCTTGCGGGCCGCTTGGATGTGGTGACGCAACGAACGCGAGCCGTCCGTGTCCTGGTTGCCGTATTTCGGCTCGTCGCCCGGCGCCTGGATGATCTTCACCCGGCTCCAGTCAGCCTCCATCTCGTCGGCTATGACCATCGGCAGCGATGTACGGCTGCCCGTGCCCATTTCCGAGCGATGTGCGACGAGCGTGACCGTGCCATCCGCGTCGATAGACACGAAGACCAGCGGATTGTCGACAAGCCCATGCGGCATATCCCCGGCGCCGGTGGCATAGGTGTCGAAGGCGCGAGCAGGAGCCGCATAGGCAGCAATTGCAAAGGCGCCGGTGGTGCCGAGGAAACCGCGGCGACTGACCTTGGTGATCCGTACGGTCTCCAACATGACGGGCACTGCAGAATCGATATACTTCAACATGATTCAGATTCCTGTGCTTGCGAGACGAACGGCATCGACGATGCGCTGATAGCACCCGCAGCGGCACACATTCCCGGACATGCTTGCAAGGATTTCGTCGTCTGAGGGTTTCGGGTTTTCGGCCAGCAACGACGCGGCCTGCATGATCTGACCTGTCTGGCAGAACCCGCATTGTGGCACATTGAGATCACGCCACGCGACCTGTACTGCGTGATCGCCGGACGGGTGGAGCCCTTCGATGGTGGTTACAGACTTGCCGTCAACATCGCCGAGGGTGACCAGACAAGAACGCTCCGCCTTCCCATCCACATGCACCGTGCAAGCGCCGCAAAGTCCGACACCACAACCGTATTTCGTGCCATTGAGTCCGGCTATGTCTCGCAAGGCCCAAAGCAGCGGCATCGTAGGATCTTCTTCAAACTCCTTCTCAACGCCGTTAAGTGTGATTATCGCCATTTTTCCTCCCTTTCGCCCACGATAATGTGCGACGCAGAAACGCATTTCTTGTTCAGTTCTAAGGAAACTCGTAAGCCAAATAAGCTTGTCTACCCCGAGTACGTTACCACGATTCGGCGATCAGACTAGTGTTCCGAGTCTGACGCATGTTACCTTCTTCCTCTGATTTCATCGAGTGCGTTCAGGGCGCGGCGTTCTCGGGTTAGGATATCGTCAGCCGTTTTGGTCCAGACGAAAGGTTTCGGTTTTGCGTTGTGCAGCAGCAGGTAGTCGTAGATGGCGCTCTCCAGATCGTCGACGCTGGTATAGCTGCCGCGCCGGATGCGCTTCGAGGTGATCTCGGCAAAGAACCGTTCGACCAGGTTCAGCCATGACGCGCTGGTGGGTGTAAAGTGCAACTTGAAGCGCGGGTGCTTCTCCAGCCAGGCCTTGACGTCAGGCGTCTTGTGGGTGGCGTAGTTGTCGAGGATCAGGTGCACTTCGCGCTTCCCCGGCACGGCCCGGTCGATGCGGCGGAGGAACTTCAGGAACTCCTTCGCCCGGTGGCGCGGCATGCAGTCGCCTATCACCATGCCCGATTTCATGTCGAGCGCGGCGAACAGCGTGGTCGTGCCATGGCGCTTGTAGTCGTGGGTCATGGTGGCCGCGCGGCCCTTCTTGAGCGGCAGTCCCGGCTGGGTCCGATCAAGGGCCTGGATCTGGGATTTTTCGTCGACGCAGAGCACCACCGCCCGCTCTGGAGAGTCGAGGTAAAGCCCGACGATATCGGTGACCTTCTCTTCGAACATCGGATCGTTGGAGACCTTGAAGCCCTTCGTCAGGTGCGGCTTCAGACCCGCCTCGGCCCATATGCGGCCCACGCTCGACGGCGAGATGCCCATGGCCTCGGCCATGGTAGAGCGGCTCCATTGGGTGGCGTTGGGCGGGCTCTCCTGCACCGTCTTCGCGATCACCTTGAGCCGCGTTTCCCGAGGCAGCGGCGGCACCCGCGACGGCCGGGTCTTGTCGCGCTTGAGCCCGGCCACCCCTTCGTCAAGGTAGCGCTCCTGCCAGCGCCAGACGGTCGGCTTCGACGTGTTCGCGCGCCGCATGATTTCGAAGGTCCCATAGCCGTCCGCCGTCGCCAGCACGATTTCGGCCCGCCAAACCAGCTTTCGCGGTGTGTTACGGTCGGTGACCAGGGCTTCAAGCTGTGCACGGTCAGCGGGGCTCAGATACAGGCAGATGTCATCGCGTCTCATGACCCGACAATGGCATGCCAGACCACAGATGGGAATCTTACGTCAGGTGGGGAACACTGCCGGAACCGTGCAGGTATGTGTCGGTGAACGGGCGCGCGGTGCAAACTCCGCCCCGGGCAGACGGGGCCGGCTGAACATGGCCGGCCGCTGTCGCTGACCTTTCGGGTGTCTGGACCTTCGCCGCGCGGCGCGGCATGGTGCGCGCGACTGCATCAGAGTGCCCGCACCGTGCCCCCCGCCCCTTCCTCGTGTCGCGTGACCTCCCGCCGGGACGGGCGCGCATGAGCCTTGTGATCCTGGCGAACGGAGTCCTGCTGCTGGGCATGTCGGTGCTGATGGCGCTGATCGCGGCGCTGTTTGCCGACACGCGCGAGGTGTTCCTTGACGCGGCGCTGTTGTCCGGGCTGGTCGGCGGTCTGGTGGCGCTGGCGGTGGCCAACCGCAAGGACGCCTTTCGCCTTGTGCACAGTTTCCTGCTGACCAGCAGCATCTGGGTCTGCGGCGCGGCGGCCGGGGCGCTGCCGCTGTGGCTGTGGGGCCTGGTGCCGGTGGATGCCTTTTTCGAGGCGATGTCGGGCATCACAACCACCGGATCGACCGTGATGACGGGGCTGGACGACACGCCGAAGGGGCTGTTGCTGTGGCGGGCGATCCTGCAATGGCTGGGCGGGATCGGCTTCATCGTCGCGGGCATCGCGGTGCTGCCGATCCTGCGGGTCGGCGGGATGCAGCTGTTTCGCACCGAAAGCTCGGAGCGGGGCGAAAAGGAGATGGCGACGGCGGCGCGCTTTGCCAGCGCGACCTTCTGGGTCTACCTGGTGCTGACGGTGATCTGCCTGGTGGTGTACCGCGCCGGCGGCATGACCCGGTTCGAGGCGCTAGTGCATGCGCTGACCACCCTGTCGACCGGCGGCTATTCCACCTCGGATGCCTCATTCGGGCAGTTCGACAGCGCGTTCCTGCAATGGGCGGGGACATTCTTCATGCTGGCGGGCGCGGTGCCCTTTGCCTGGTACATCCGGATGCTGACCGGCAAGGGCCTGCAAAACGAGCAGGTGCGCGCGCTGCTGATCCTTTTCGCGGTCAGCATCGCCGGGCTGACCGCCTGGCGGGTCTGGACCAGCGCGGCGGGCGTCGAGGAAAGCCTGCGGCAGGTGGCGTTCAACGTCGTGTCGGTTGTCACGACGACGGGCTATGCCACGACGGACTATACCACCTGGGGGCCCTTTGCGGCGGCGGCCTTCCTGATGCTGACGGCGCTGGGCGGGTGCAGCGGATCGACCTCGGGAGGCGCCAAGATGATGCGGTGGATCGTGTTTTTCCGGGTGACGCGGCAGCGGCTGGCGCGCATCCGCCATCCGTCGCTGGTGCGGGTCACGCGCTATGACGGCCGCATCGTGCAGGACGACGTGGGCACCGGCGTCGCGGTCTTTTTCGTGCTGTACGGCACGACGATCCTGGCGCTGGCCATGGCGCTGGACCTCTACGGGCTGGACCTGACGACCTCGTTCAGCGGGGCGCTGACGGCGGTGGCGAACGTCGGCCCGGGGATCGGCGACGTGATCGGCCCGGCGGGCACCTTCCAGTCGCTGCCGGAGGGGGCCAAGTGGCTGTTGTGTTTCGGCATGTTCGCCGGGCGGCTGGAGATGATGACGGTCTTTGTGCTGTTCTCGGGCGCGTTCTGGCGCGAGGCGCTGTGACGGCGGGATGCCTTGGCGGGGTGGCGCGGATCGTCTATCCCGGAGGCCTCAGGCGGGGAAGATCATGCGCAACACCGTGCGGGAGCTCTACAAAGGCGAAAGCGTCCGGGCGCGGCGGTTCCGCTATGGCATCCTGATCTTTGACGTGGTGACGATCCTGTTCGTGATCGCCACCTCGTTCAGCCATCACGGCCCGGTGGTCGAGGCGGTGGACGCGGTGTTCGGCGTGGTCATCCTGGCCGAGTTCAGCGCGCGGCTGTGGATCAGCGCCAACAAGCTGCGGTTCTTTACCCGTCTGGTGAATCTGGCCGACATCATCGCCATCGTGTCCTTTCTGGCGCCGCTGGCGGGCGAGGGGCTGGGGTTCCTGCGGGTGCTGCGCACGCTGCGGCTGCTGCGGACCTACCACCTGTCGCAACAGCTGAAACGCGACTTTGTCTTTTTCCGGCGGCAGGAGGACGTGATCATCGCGGTGCTGAACCTGGGGGTGTTCATCTTCGTGATGACCGGGCTGGTCTATGCCACGCAGTACACCGTCAACCCGCAGATCGGGAACTATGCCGACGCGCTGTATTTCACCGTCACCGCGCTGACGACCACGGGGTTCGGCGACATCACGCTGCCGGGTACCACGGGGCGGCTGATTTCGGTGCTGGTGATGATCTTTGGCGTGACGCTGTTCCTGCGGCTGGTGCAGGTGCTGATCCGGCCCAACAAGGTGCGCCACGAATGCACGCGCTGCGGGCTGGTGCTGCATGACGCGGACGCGGTGCACTGCAAGCATTGCGGCGAGGTGGTTCATATCGTGACGGAAGGCGGCACATGAAGATACGCGCGGCGGAAGAGGCGGATCGCGATGCGGTCTGGGCGATGCTGGAGCCGGTGTTTCGCGCCGGAGACACCTACACGGTGGACCCGGACATCGGGCGCGAGGCGGCGCTGACCTACTGGTTTGGCCCGGAACGGCGGGTGTTCGTGGCCGAGGACGGCGGCGAGAGGCTGGGCACCTATTACATCGTGCGCAACCAGAAGGGCGGCGGGTCGCATGTCTGCAACTGCGGCTATGTCACCGCGCCGGCGGCGCGCGGGCGGGGCGTGGCGCGGCAGATGCTGGCGCATTCGCTGGAACTGGCGCCGCGGCTGGGGTTCCGGGCGATGCAGTACAATTTCGTGGTCAGCACCAACACCCGCGCGGTGGAGACTTGGCAGCGCGCCGGGTTCGAGGTGGTGGGCCGGCTGCCGGGGGCCTTTCGCCACCCGCAGCAGGGCTATGTCGACGCGCTGGTGATGTACCGCGCGCTGGAGGGGGTCTAGGCCCTGAGCCACTCGATGATGCGGCGGATCAGCGCCATGTCGTCGAACACGCGGTGCAGGTCCTCGGTGATGTTGCTGACCGGCTTGCCCAGGCTGGCCATTTCCATGAACGGCTTGGTCCGGTCCAGCGCCAGCCAGAAATCCTCGCCGTCGAAGGCGGCGCGCATGCCCTTGGTGCCCTTGTCCGATTCCGTCTCGCCGATGGCGACGAGGTTGTCCAGAAAGGCCGCCGGCAGGTAGTCGAGCGCGGCGTCGGGGTCGGCCGCGTGCAGCTCGAAATCCTTTTCAAAGCCGGCGTGCCCGGTGTCGACCCGGGGCAGGCCGCGGCCCTTGCCGCGCGACAGGAACCCGGCCACCGCGTTCAGCGTGCGGCCGTAGTTGCGCAGGATGACGATGCGCGTGGGCGCGGGGTGCGGCAGGCCGATGCGGAACAGCAGGCCGGAAAACACGGTGTCCGAGGTCTTCTTGTCCTTGCTGTTGGACGAGCGGGTCAGGCGCGCCTCGACCAGGGTGTAGTCCACGCCCTGCCAGCGGCCGACGACCTGGTCTTCGAGCCGGGCGCTGTCATGGCTGCCGATGAGGCCGATGCTTTCCACCCGGTCGAGCGGAAAGCGCGTCGCGGCGCTGCGGTCATAGCGGGTTTCGCCGAGAAAGGCGCAGACATGCGGCATCACCGTTTCGGCCACCGCGCCGGTCCACTTGTTGCCCTGGAGGCCGCGGGCGATCAGCCCGGCGATGGCGCCGAAGATCAGGAAGAACACCGCGCCAAAGCCGCCGAGCGCGGGCCAGGCCACCGCCGCGATGCCGACGAAGACCGCGACCACCACGGCAAACCACAGCCAGCCCTTGCGGCTGAGCGCCTGGCGCTGCGCCTCCAGTTCATCGAGCCGCGGCGCGATCTCGCGGGCAAAGATCTCGGCGAAACCGGTCTCGATCGGCGATTGTTCGGTGAACTGCATGGATTCCTGGGTGGTTGCGTGCCGAAAATGCTGGCAGAGTAGCCACCCGACCGATAGCTGTCATCTCCGGACTGCCTGCCCGCGCAGAACGGCAGGACCGGCACCAAAGGAGAGGCCCCATGAGTGACACCCCGCTGTTTGCCGTGCTGATCGACGCTGACAACACCTCGCCGAAATACGCCAAGGCGATCTTTGACGAGATCGCGACGCTGGGCGAGGCTTCGGTGCGGCGCTGCTACGGCGACTTTTCCAGCCAGCAGATGGCCGGCTGGAACAAGGTGCAGGCCGAGTTCGGCATCGTGCCGCACCATTCGCCGGCCAATACCGTGGGCAAGAACGCCAGCGACATCGCGCTGGTGATCGACGCGATGGACCTGATGCACACCGGCCGGTTCGACGGGTTCGTGCTGGTCAGCTCGGACAGCGATTTCACCCGCCTGTCGAGCCGCATCCGCGAGCAGGGGTTGCAGGTCTACGGCATGGGCATGCAAAAGACGCCGGACGCCTTTCGCAAGGCCTGCAAGCGGTTCATTTTCCTGGAAAACCTCGAGTCCGTGCCGGAAAAGGTGTCGGGCGGCAAACCGGCCAAGCAGACCGACCTGACGCAGGTGCGCGACCTGATCTTCAAGGCGATGGAATCGATCGATCAGGACGACGAATGGTATCGCCTGGGCGATATCGGCCAGGTGATCACCGCCGCCAACCCGGATTTCGACACCCGCAGCTTTGGCAAGCGCAAGCTGTCGGACCTGGTGGCGGAACTGAAGGTGTTCGAGACCAAGCGCAGCAGCACCGGCAACCAGCTGCTGGTGCGCCGCGTCGACTGAGCGCGCCGCCGCCGCCCCGGCGGCGGATGTCCCGGCGGGTTTGATCCGCTGCCGTCGAAGGTGTATCGTCGAAGGCAGGAGACCTGGCGGTTGCGCCGCCGGCCCCGTCTTGGACACCTGCCGACGGCGCAGTACCGATCCACCAAGGACCGTTCGCACCCCCTTGGGGAGTTGGCGGCCGCCGGTTCGGACGCGCGCTGCATCGCTGCACAGAGGGAGGCCAGCCCATGGACGTCACCAAGGTCATCGAGATTGCCCACGCCCTGTACCGGGCGCGTGGCGACAAGGCCGAGGTCGAGGCCGCGCAGAAAGAGCGCCACTACCGGGAAACCGGAGACGAGCAAGAGGCCGAGACCTGGCGCAGGATCCGCGGCAGCATCCGGCAGATGCGCGGCGCCAACGAAAGCTGAGAGGCCGGTTTTCCGGCGGATGGAGTGAGCTTGGGGGGCGGTCCTCGCCCTGTACCCTGCGTGCCGGTGCGGCAGGATCGGGGCCAGGGACGCCGGGCCGGGATCACGCGTCAGACACGGGCTCTGCGTGATCTGTTCCCATCCGGTCACAAACCGCCTATAGCCGTGCCGAGATCCTGAAAGGATACCGCATGCCCAAGTCCAAGAAGCCCAAGGTCAAACGCCCCGCCGCCAACCCGGTCAAGCAGCCCGCCTGGTATCAATCGCTCAACGGCGCGGCCGGGCAACACGCCCAGCGGCCAAGCAAGACCGGCAAGAAGGCCCAGAACAAGACGGCCTGACCCGAAGGGTCTTTGCAGGGGGACGGGGACTTTGGTGGCGCGCTCTGGCCCGCCGCCTAGCCCGTCCAGCCCGTCACCGTCGCGATCACCGCGCTGACGGTCAGGATGCTGATCGCGGTGGAGATCAGGATCGAGGCCGACACGCGCTGCGGCGCGATGTTGTAGTGCTGCGCCAGGATGAAGACGTTGCCCGCCACCGGCAGCGCGGCAGCGGACACCGCGACGGCGGCGCGGTAGGCATCGACTGGGAAGAAGAGATAGACGCCGAGGCCGACGAACAGCGGGTGCAGGATCAGCTTGGCAAAGCTGAGCCAGACGGCGATCTGCAACCGTTCGGCAGATTTCGACGCCAGCGAGGCGCCGATGGCGAACAGCGCGCCCGGAGTCGCGGCATTGCCGAGCGTCGTGACAAAGCTGTTGACCACCTCGGGCACCGGCAGCCCGGAGGCCGAGACCGCGAGGCCGAGCGCGATGGAGACGATCATCGGGTTCTTGAGCAGGCCCAGCAGCAGTTTCCACAGGATCGAGACATGCATCCGGCCTTCGCGCGCGCCGGTCACCAGCAGCGTCAGCAACGAGGAAAACACGATCAGGTCGATCGACAGGATCAGGATGATCGGGCCGACCGCCTCTTGCCCCAGGAGCAGCGCCAGCATCGGCACGCCGAGAAAGCCGGTGTTGCCGATGGCGGCGCATTGCGCCTCGATCGAGGCGGTGGGCAGGTCCAGCCCGCGCGCAAAGGCGATCAGCATGCCGATGGCCCAGGTAAAGGCGGTGCCCCAGAGATAGGCGGCGGCGAGGCGCGGTTCAAAGATCTCGTCAAATCGCAGGTTCGCGGAAAAGCGGAACAGCATCGCCGAGAGGGCGAAGTAGAAGACGAATTTCGTCAGGCTGGCCGAGGCTTCCTCGGAGAAGAAGCGCGATTTGGCCGCGCCGTAGCCCAGGCCGATGAGGCCGAAGAAGGGCAGGGTCTTGAGGAAGATGTCCAGCATGCCGCTGCATTAACACGGGAACCGGCGGGGTCAATCGCCGCCTGTGGCGGAGCGCGGCGGCTCAGGCCGTGGCCCGCGGGGCGGGCTGGTCCGGGCAGGCGGGATGACCCACCGGGCAGAGTTCGATTCCGGCGACGATGAAACGGTGCCGGCCGGCATCGTCATGGACCGGCAGGAACACCTCCTGGGTGCAGGAATAGCGCGGGTCCGGGCCAATGTAGGGCAGGCTGACCAGCAGGGGGCGCGGGTCCTGGGCGATGGCCATGTAGGCCGCCCAGATCTGCGAGCCGGGCCGCTTTTCCGGGTTTTCCGACATGCGATGGCCGGTCAGCTCCTGCCGCAGCACGCCGTTGACCGTGCGGCCGATATACAGGAATGCGAAATCCTCGGGGATGCCTTCGGCGCTGCGCAGGATTTCCGTAACCACCACGCAATCCAGCCCGGCGGCGACGCGGTGCAGGCCGAACCTGTCCAGGCTTGGCGGCGTGCCCCGGTGATGGGCGCGCTGCCAGTGGAAATAGAGATCACGCAGGCGATCCGAAAGGCCTCGGGTCGTGTCGAGCGGTTTGAACATGACCTGACCTCTCGGCTGACCTGACGCGAGGTAACGCAAGTGACGCCGAGCCTGCCGTCAATATAGGTGAAACGCAACCTTTTCAGGGCGCGGGCCGGCGCTGAGGTTGATCAGGTCCACCAATGCGGCGGATCCTTGCCGGATGACCCGAAAAAAGGCGCCGATGACAGCGCGGGCTGCCGGTGTTCCGGGCGGGGCGCTGGCCCGGCGGCAGGGCGGGCGTTCGCAAGGTTTCGCCCTGCGCGGCGCGCGTGCCCCTTGCCGGGGCGGCCGAACCCCTGTTTGCTGCGCCTTGCCGCCCTGCTGGAGCCTTTCGCCTGATGCCTGTTCCCGCCCCTGACCCGTCTTGCCCGCCCGTCCCCCGGCCGGGTCCGAATCCCGCCGGGGCGGTGCGCGCGTCCGGCGGGCGCGCGGCATGAGCTACGCCCGGCACCGCCTGATGACCGACCCGGCCCGGCCCAGCGCCGAGCTGTGGCGGCTGGTGGTCGGGCTGGTGCTGTGCCTTGTCGTGTGGTTCGGGCTGGCGCGCGGGGTGATCGCGGTGCTGGGCAGCGTGATGCAGGCGGATGCCTACATGGACCTGCTGGCGCGGCTTCAGACCGGGACGACCCCCGGCGCGCTGCTGCTGGTGCTGGCGCTGACCGGGACGCTGGGGCTGGGCGTGCTGCTGGTGAGCGAGACGCTGCACGGCCGACCGGCGCACAGCCTGTTCGGCCCCTGGCCATTGTTCCGGCGCGATTTCCTGCGCGTGCTGGGCGCGGTGGCGGCGCTGAACCTGGTGGTGCTGCTGTTGCCGCCCTGGGACCTGTATGGCGAGACGCAGGCAGGGCTGGCGCTGAACACCTGGCTGCTGTTCCTGCCCACGACGCTGATGGCGGTGCTGCTCCAGACCGGGGCGGAAGAGCTGTTCTTTCGCGGCTATTTCCAGTCACAGCTGGCGGCGCGGCTGCGGCACCGGGCGATCTGGCTGGGGGTGCCCTCGCTCGCCTTCGGGCTGGGCCACTACATGCCCGAGGTTTACGGCGACAACGCGCTGGCGGTGGCGCTGTGGAGCGTCGCCTTTGGCCTGGCCGCCGGGGACCTGACGGCGCGGGCGGGCAACCTGGGGCCGGCGATCGCGCTGCATTTCGCCAACAATTTCCTCGCCTTTGCGGTGATCTCGCTGGGCGGGGACATGTCGGGGCTGGCGCTGCGGCAGCTGCCATTCGGCCCCGAGGACAGCGCCGCCATCGCCGCGCTGCTGCCGGTCGACCTGCTGATGATCGGGGTCAGCTGGCTGGCGGCGCGGGTGGCCCTGCGGCTGTGAGCGGGGGCGATTTCCGGGCCTTGTGCGGGGTGAACTGAAAAAAACAGGTAAGGTTTCCAAGAATTGCGCCTGCGGCTGCGTCCCACTCATGTGATGCGCATGGAAGTCAGTGACGAATCCCTCGCCCGCGCGGCGGCCAATGGTGACCGGGAGGCCTTTGCCTTGCTGGTGGGGCGGGTGTACGACAGGGTCTATGCCTATGCCGTGCGCCTGACCGGCAACCGGACCGAGGCCGAGGACCTGGCGCAGGACATCTGCGCCGCCCTGCCCGCCAAGCTGAAGAGCTACCGCGGCGAGGCCAAGCTGACGACCTGGCTATATCGCATCACGGTGAATGCCGCCCGGGACCGGTTCCGGCGCGCCAGCACCCACGCCCGCGCCGCCGACGGCTGGGGCGACTGGGAACTGGCCCGCCAGGCCGAGATCACCGAGGCGGCCGAGCGCAGCGACTGGCTGGGGACCGCCCTGCGGGACCTGTCGGCCGATCTGCGCGAGACCGTGACGCTGATCCTCGACGGGGTGACCCATGCCGAGGCGGCGCAGATCCTCGAGATCTCGGAGGGCACCGTCAGCTGGCGGGTCTCGGAGGCGAAGAAGAGGTTGAAGGCGATGAAGGAGGCCGAGGCATGAGCGACGATCTGGACGATCTGAAGCGCGCATTCGACGCGGGCCTGCCCAAGGCGGACGCCGGCCGGCGCGCCGAGGCCATCGCGCTGGCGATGAAAAACTTTGACGATCTCCAGGATGCTGGCCAAGAAACCGCGAGGCAGCCGCGTCAGACCTCTGAGCCCACCCGAGAGGGGGGCGTATTCAGAGGACTCAAGATGATGTTTGCCAATTTGTCCCATCGCGGATTTCTGACCGCCACCACCGCCCTTGCCGCCGTTGCCATGGTGGCGCTGATCCCCGTCCTGAACGACAGCAAGCCGCCGCAGGTGTCGCCGCTGCCGGTGGCCGAGGAGGCGCCCGTGGTCGCACGGGAGCGCGTCGCGCCCGAGCCTGAACCCGCTGTCACCCCGCCCGCAGCGCCCGCGGCCAAGCTGACCCGCGACGCGCCGGTCGTGGCGATGGACGCGGCGCCCGCGCCGTCGCCCACGCCCGCGCCGATGGCGCGCGGGCAGTTGACCTCCATGCCGCCGTCTCAGCCGATCCTGAACCAGTACAGCGGCGCGCCGGGGGCAGACGCTGCCATGAGTTTCGAATCCGGGGTGCTGAACCTGTCGCACAGCCCGTCCTACGTGCCGCCGCGCCCCGCCGACCCGGTGCTGATCGCCCCCGAGGGCGACACCGAGGCCTTTCCCGAGGCCGAGGACAACCCGATCAAGGTCACGGCCGAGGCGCCGGTGTCGACCTTTTCCATCGACGTGGACACCGCGTCGTGGGCGATGGTGCGCAACTCGCTGCGGCGCGGGCAACTGCCGCCCGAAGGGGCGGTGCGGATCGAGGAGATGGTGAACTATTTCACCTATGATTACCCGGCGCCGGAGGGCGATGCCCCCTTTGCCACCCATGTCGGCGTGATGGACAGCCCGTGGCGCGCGGGCACGCGGATCGTGCACATCGGCCTTCAGGGCATGATGCCGGACGAACGGCCGCCGATGAACCTGGTGTTCCTGATCGACACCTCCGGGTCGATGAACGATCCGGCCAAGCTGCCGCTCTTGATCCAGAGCTTTCGCCTGATGCTGGGCCAGTTGTCCGAGGACGACACCGTGGCGATTGTCACCTACGCGGGCAGCGCGGGCCTCGCGCTGGAGCCGACCAGGGCGAGCGAGCGTGACACCATCCTGAGCGCGCTGGAGGCGCTGCACGCGGGCGGGTCCACCGCCGGGCAGGCGGGCCTGCAACAGGCCTATGCCACGGCGGCGAAGATGGCCAAGGACGGGCCGGAGGGCGCGGTCAGCCGGGTGATCCTGGCCACCGACGGCGATTTCAACGTCGGCATCAGCGATCCGCAGGACCTGAAGGACTTCATCGCCGACAAGCGGGACGAGGGCACCTACCTGTCCGTCCTGGGCTTTGGCCGGGGCAATCTGGACGATGCGACGATGCAGGCGCTGGCGCAGACCGGCAACGGCATCGCGTCCTACATCGACACGCTGTCCGAGGCGCAGAAGGTGCTGGTGGACCAGCTGACCGGCGCGCTGGTCCCCATCGCCAACGACGTCAAGATCCAGGTGGAATGGAACCCCGCGCTGGTCGCCGAATACCGGCTGATCGGCTACGAGACCCGCGCGCTGAAGCGCGAGGATTTCAACAACGACAAGGTGGACGCGGGCGAGATCGGTGCCGGGGTGCAGGTGACGGCGCTCTACGAGATCACGCCGGTCGGCTCTCCCGCGCGGATGACCGACCCGCTGCGCTATGGCGGGGCGGAACCGGTGGCCGACGAGAGCGGCGAGCTGGGGTTCCTGCGGCTGCGCTACAAGACGCCCGGCGAGGACACCAGCCAGCTGATCGAGACGCCGATCCGGACCGATGCCGCACCGCTGCGCGAGGCCGACTGGGCGCTGGCCATCGCCGGCTTTGGCCAGTTGTTGCGCGGGTCGGACCTGATCGGTGACTGGAGCATGGGCGATGCCATCGCGCTGGCGCAGACGGCGCGCGGCGAGGATGCCTATGGCTACCGGCAGGAGGCGATCACGCTGATGCGGCTGGCCGAGAGCCTGCAAAAGTGAGCCACGCGCCCCGGGCGTGACGCTTGGCCTGACCCGGGGCCTCTCGTCAAAAGGGAAACGCGCCCTCCGCAGCCTCTGCGGGGGGCTAGTCCCGTGTGGTGGCCGTCCCCGCCTGCGCGCCCAGCATCCCCGGCAGCATCGCGGCCAGCAGGTCCCAGACGATGCGCACCCGGGGGCTGGTGCGCAATTCGCGGTGCGCCACCAGCCAGACCGGAAAGCGGAACGTCACCTCGGGCAGCACGCGGCGCATGGTGGGGTCGCCGTCGCCCAGCCCGCAGGGCACGGTGCCCAGCCCCAGTCCGGCGCGGGCCATTTCCCAATGCGCGAGGTGCGAGGAGGCGGTGACCGGGAACTGTGCCGGGGTGACGGGGATGTCGCGCTGGTGCAGCGCGGCGATGAAATTGGCGTTGTCGGCAAAGCCGATGAAGGAGGCGCGGGCCAGGTCGGCCGGGCCGGTGATCGGCCCCAGCCGGGCGAGGTAGTCCGGGGTGGCGTAGAACGTGCCCTCGTCCTCGCCCACCAGCTTGCCGATCAGGTCGTCATCGTCCGGGCGGGCGTTGCGGATGGCGATGTCGGCCTCGCGGCGGCGCAGGTCGCGGATCTCGTTCGAGGCGACAATCTCCAGCGTGATGCCCGGCGCGGTGTCGCGCAGGGCGCGGGCGATGCGCGGCATCAGCCAGGCGGAGTAGATCTCGGAGGCGGTGACGGCGACATGCCCCGATGCGGCCTGCGCCTGCCCGGAGGCGGCCAGCGAGACGCCCATCGCCGCCTCGCCCATGGCGCGGACATGGGTCATCAGCTGGGTGCCGGCCTGGGTCAGGACAAGGCCACGGCCGACCCGTTCGAACAGGACGACGCCCAGTTCTTCCTCCAGCGCGGTCACCTGGCGGCCCAGCGTCGGCTGGGTCATGCCCAGGGCGCGGGCGGCGGCGGACAGCGAGCCTTCCTCGGCGGTGACGAGAAAGGCCCGCGCGCGGTTCCAGTCGAAGGTGACAGAGCGCCAGTCCATGCGGAATTGCATGGGCTGTGGGGATGGATTGTCAACCGGAAACGGAAAAGGCCCCCGGTGTGGGGGCCTCTGGTTTGGGACGATGGGACGACGCTCGTGTCCCTGCGGGCCACGTCGCCCCGCCCACCGTCCCTGTGGCGTTGCGCCCGGCATGTCACCGTGTCGGCTGGTGGCCTTTCCTGCGGAAAGGCACCCTTGCCGACCAGGCGGGTTTGCCGGGGCAAACCCGCCTTAGTTCACCGTCTCGGCGTCGACCACGTCCTTTTCGATGGCCACGGGCGACGAAGGCTTGGCGATCTCGATCCGGCGCGGTTTCAGCGCCTCGGGGATCTCGCGCTTGAGGTCGATGTGCAGCATGCCGTTTTCATGCAGCGCGCCCTCCACGCGGACATGATCGGCCAGGTGGAAGCGGCGCTCGAAGGCGCGGGTGGCGATGCCGCGGTGCAGGTAGGTCTTGCCGTCCTCGCCCTCGGCCTTGCGGGCGGAGACGACCAGCGCCTGGTCCTTGACGTCGACCGACAGGTCTTCGTCCGAGAAACCGGCCACCGCGATCGAGATGCGGTAGGTGTCGTCGGCGGTCTTTTCGATGTTGTAGGGCGGATAGCCGGCCTGCGCGGTGTCGCTGGCCAGGACACGGTCCATCAGGTCGGCGATCTGGTCAAAGCCGACCGTGGCACGGTAGAGCGGGGCAAAATCGAAATGTCGCATGGAATCCTCCGTTGAGCGATACCTGTGTGGATGCGCCTTCCCTGCTGCGGGACAGGCGGCTGGACTTCCGGGACCCTGTCACAGGCGTCCCGGTACAGATCACTTGGGAAAGGATTTGCGCGGTTTCAAGACCCTCAGGGCCGGACGAACTTGGCCCCGGTGGCGCGCCGGTCGCCGGCGGACAGCCGTTCCAGCCCCGCGCCCGCGTCCTGTTTTGCCTCGAGCGCGGCGATCAGCTCCTGCAAGGGGCCATCGAGATCGGTGGCCAGCGCCACGGGGGCGCCGTTGGCCTCGGCCTTGGACGACACCACCGACACGATCCGCGGCGCGCCGTCACCGTCGAGCGCAAACACGGGTGAGCCGGAGGCGCCGAAGTCCACCGCGCAGGACAGCACCACCATGCCTTCCTGCCGGGCCAGCACCTCGCACAGCTCCTGCAGGGAGGGCGCTTCGGAGCGGTCATGCGCGTAGGACACCACGCCCACCCGCGCGCCCTGCGCCGGGCCGTGATCGGTGGCAAAGGGCTGGATCGAGGTGTTGCGGATCGGGTGCTGCAATTCGAGCAGCGCTAGGTCCAGCTGGACGCGGTCGGGGTTCAACGGGCCGCGGTAGACAAAATCGGGATGCGGCACCGCGCGCCGCACGTAGCGGTAGGCCGCCGCGCGCCCGTTGCGCCAGCCGGCCAGGAACTGCATCTGCTCGACCGGCAGCCGCGCCCCGGTGGCGGGGTCAAAAAGGCAATGCGCCGCCGTCAGCACCATGCGTGGCGCGATCAGCGCGCCGGTGCAAAAGCCCTTGCCCGCCAGCTCCAGCCGGCCGACGCCCTCCCAGCGGCGGCCATCCTGGGCCGATTCCATGGAAAACAGGCCCTGCGCGCCCACGGCGCTGCCCAGAAGCCAGAAACAGAAGATCAACAGATACCGCACACGCCGTTCCTTGGGTTTTTGTGCCAATTCGCACGACATCTGGGCAAAATTGCGGCAAAACCGCCCCAAGGACACAGTGTTGCCATCAGTTCAACGATCGCGGTTTCGGCCCGCCGGTCGCCCAGTCCAGCAGCTCGACCGTATGCACGATGGGCACACTTGTGCCGCCGCCGATCTGCATCATGCAGCCGATGTTGCCGGCGGCGATCACGTCGGGCTGTTTCGCCTCCAGCGTCTTGACCTTGCGCGCCTTGAGCTGCTGGGAAATCTCCGGCTGCATCAGGTTGTAGGTGCCCGCGCTGCCGCAGCACAGGTGCGGGTCGGCGGGCTCAACCACCTCGAATCCGGCGCGTTTCAGCAGCGTCTTGGGCGCGGTCTTGACCTTCTGGCCGTGCTGGAGCGAACAGGCCGAGTGATAGGCCACGCGCAGCCCCTTGGCGGCGCCCTCGGGGATCTCCAGCCGGGTCAGCAGTTCGCTGACGTCCAGGGCGATACCGGCCACGCGCTTGGCGTCCTCGGCCATGTCGGTCTGGGCGAACATGTGGCCGTAGTCCTTGACCGTGGTGCCGCAGCCGGAGGTGTTGATGACGATGGCGTCGAGCCCGTCCCTGTCCATCTCGCGCGTCCAGGCGCGGATGTTCCTGGCCGCGGTGCCATGGCTCTCGTCGGTCTTGCCCATGTGGTGGGTCAGCGCCCCGCAGCAGCCCGCGCCCCGGGCCACCACCACCTCGCAGCCCAGCCGGGTCAGCAGGCGGATGGTGGCGTCGTTGATGTCGGTGTTCAGCGCCTTTTGCGCGCAGCCGGTCATCAGCGCGACGCGCATCCGCCGCGCGCCCTTGGGGGCAAAGCTCTGCGGGTCGTCGTTGCGGCTGACCGGGGGGATATGCTTGGGCGCCATCTCCAGCATGGCGCGCAGGCGCGGGTCGGGGATCAGCCCGCGAAAGGGCTTGCCGATCTTGGCCAGCAGCAGCGCCACGCGAAAGCGGGTCGGGTAGGGCAGGATCCGCGCCAGCATCCAGCGCAGCGCCTTGTCGTGCCAGGGCCGGTCGTAGTGTTTCTCGATGTATTCGCGGGCGTGGTCGACCAGGTGCATGTAATGCACGCCCGAGGGGCAGGTCGTCATGCAGGCCAGGCAGGACAGGCAGCGGTCGATGTGCTTGACGGTCTTGGCGTCGGGTTTGCGCTCGTTCTCGAGCATGTCCTTGATCAGGTAGATGCGGCCGCGCGGGCTGTCCAGTTCGTCGCCCAGCACCTGGTAGGTGGGGCAGGTGGCGGTGCAGAAGCCACAGTGCACGCAGGTGCGCAGGATCTGGTTGGCGCGCGCGGTGCCCGCGTCCTTCAGTTGCTCTTGGGTGAAATTGGTCTGCATGTCAGTCCATCAATTGTGCGGTGGCAAGGCCGAACCAGGGCAGCGGGGCGGCAAGTGCCGCGCCCAGCGCCGTCCAACGGCGGGTGTGGGGGCCAGGAAGGCGGCGGCGCAGGGCCTGCGCCACAAGAGCGACCGCCAATAGCCAGCCCAGCCAGAGCGCGGCCAGCAGGCCGGGGGCGCTGCGCCCCTGCAGGAGCAGCGCGCCGACCATCGCGGCAAACACGCCGCCGGCCTGTAGGGTCAGCACCGGCAGGCGCGGCGGCAGACGCAACAGCGCCAGCACAAGCGCCGGACCGGCGGCAAAGGCCAGGACAAAGGCCAGAAGGGCGGCCATCAGGCCATGATCCCGGCGTTCAGCAGGCCCCTGGGGTCAAAGCGGTCGCGGATGCCTTTCGTCAGCGCCGCCACGGCGGGCGGCTCGGGCTGGAACACCGACACGCGCCGCCGCGTGGCATCCGCCGCGCGCACCAGCGTGGCATGGCCCTGCAAGCCCCTGGGGCGCAGGTCGCCGCCCGCCGCCGCCTCGATCCAGACCAGCCCGCCGCCCCAGTCGTACATCACCCGCGCGATGTCATGCCGCGCGCGCAGCTCCGCCACCAGCGCCGGTGCCGCGCTGGGCCGCACCGAAAAGCGCCAGACATCGCCCGCGGTGCCCGTCATCGGTGCCACGTCCCGCACGTCGCGCCAAAGGGCGGCCACCTTGTCCGGATCACTTTCGACCCGCAGGACATGGCCGGGGAACAGCGCCTGCACCCGCCCGGTGCGATAGGCGACCGACCCGGCGAATCCCTCCAGCCGCAGCAGCGTCACCGGGCCGCTGTCGCCGTCCGGATCATGCGCCGCGCCAGTGACCTCGAAGGGCGAGGTCAGCGCCCGGCTCATCGCGTTCACCGCTTGCGCCTCGGTCAGCCCGTCGATCATCACGCAGGCGGCGGTGTCGGGCTTTGGCAGCACCTTGAGGCTGACCTCGGTCAGCACGCCCAGGGTGCCCCAGCAGCCGGTCATCAGCTTGACCAGGTCATAGCCGGTGACGTTCTTCATCACCCGGCCGCCGTTCTTGACCACGTTGCCGCTGCCGTCGACGAAACGCACACCCAGCATGAAGTCCCGGCAGGCCCCCGCCTGCACCCGCCGCGGCCCCGAGATATTGCCCGCGACCACGCCGCCGATGGTCGGCTCTCCGGAGGTGCCCAGCAGCCCGCGATGGTCCATCGGCTCGAACGCCAGCCTTTGCCCCTCCGCCGCCAGCGCCGCCTCGATCTCGGCCAGCGGAGTCCCCGCCCGCGCCACCAGGGTCAGCGATCCGGGCTCGTACAGGGTGATGCCCGACAAACCGCCGGTCTCCAGCACGGCACCCACCGGCGCCATGCCGCGGGTGCCGCCGCCGCGGATCATCAGCGGCCCCGCCGCCGTCTTGATCGTCTCGGCCAGCTCGGCCTCGGTCTCGGGTCTCATGTCCTGCGCCTCGTGTTTCTTCTTGGTCCAAATACCTCCGGGGGGTGTGGGGGGCTGGCCCCCCACCTACTCGGCCGCCATCCGCGCCGTCCGCCGGGCCTCGCTCGAGGCCAGCGGAAAGACCTTGGCCGGGTTCAGCAGCCAGGTCGGGTCGAACACGTCCTTGACCGCCATCTGCGCCTCCAGGTCCGCCGGGGCGTACTGGTCGACCATCAGGTCGCGCTTTTCGATTCCCACGCCATGCTCGCCGGTTAGGCAGCCGCCGACCTCGACGCACAGCTTGAGGATATCCGCGCCAAAGGCCTCGCACAGCTCGAGGTCGCCGGGCTTGTTGGCGTCGAACAGGATCAGCGGGTGCATGTTGCCGTCCCCGGCGTGGAACACGTTGGCCACGTCCAGCCCGTACTGCTTGGACATCTCGCCGATGCGGCGCAGGACGTGGGGCAGTTCGGACACCGGGATGGTGCCGTCGAGGCACATGTAGTCGTTGATGTTGCCCATCGCGCCAAAGGCCGACTTGCGGCCCAGCCAGATACGCGCCGCCTCGTCGGCGTCCTTGGCCTCGCGCAGCTCCACCGGGTTGTGCCGCCGGGCGATCTGGAGGATGAGGCCCAGCTGCTCGTCGATCTCGGCGGCAGAGCCTTCGACCTCGACGATCAGCAGCGCCTCGCACATCGGGTAGCCGGCCTGGGCAAAGGCCTCGGTCGCCTCGATGCAGGGGCGGTCCATGAATTCGATCGCCACCGGCAGCACGCCGGCCTTGATGATGTCGGAGACGCAGGCGCCCGCGACCTCGTTGGAATCGAAGCCCATCAGCACCGGCCGCGCGCCCTCGGGCTTGCGCAGGATGCGCAGCGTGGCCTCGGTCACGACGCCCAGCTGGCCCTCGGAGCCGCAGATCACCCCCAGCAGGTCCAGCCCGCCCGCGTCCAGGTGGGCGCCGCCGATCTCGACCACGGTGCCGTCCATCTGCACCAGGGTCACACCCAGCAGGTTGTTGGTGGTGACGCCGTATTTAAGGCAATGCGCGCCCCCGGAGTTCATCGCGATGTTGCCGGCGATGGCGCAGGCCAGCTGCGACGACGGGTCCGGCGCGTAAAAGAACTCCTCTTCCTCGACCGCGCCGGTGACGGACAGGTTCGTGCGGCCGGTCTGCACCCGGATGATGCGGTCGGCGTAGTCCGTTTCCAGCACCTGGTTCATCCGCGCCACGCCCAGGATCACCGAATCCGCCGTCGGCAGCGCGCCCCCTGCCAGCGAGGTGCCCGAGCCGCGCGGCACCACCGGCACCCCCTCTTCAAAGCAGACCCTGAGCACCGCCGAGACTTCCTCGGTCGAGGACGGCAGCACGGCGGCCAGCGGCGGACAGCGGTAGGCGGTCAGCGCGTCGCATTCATAGGCGCGCGTCTCGGAGATGTCGTCGATCACCGCGTCGGCGGGCAGCACGCTGCGCAGGCGTTCGACGATGCGCGCCTTGCGCTTGAGAATGGCGGGGTTCGGCTCCGGCATCTGCATGGGTCGTCCTCCTCTTGCGCGCCGCACCGGGCACGATCCGGGTGAATTGGTAAAAAGATATAACCAAATTGGCCGTCAGGCCAAGCATATTCGTGTCGCGGTCCCGCGGCATCTTGCACTTTTTTGCCCCGGGGGGTCAGGTGCAGCGCGCAAAATGCGGGAATTCCGATGGCCTGGGTCAAGATCATACACATTCTGTGCGTCATGGGCTGGATGACCTCCATCTTTGCCGTGCCGCGCGCGCTGATCTACTGGAAGCGCGAATTCGCCAGGCTGAACGAGAACGGCCCGCTGGGCGACCTGACCTTTCGCCTGTACCGGTTTTCCGCCGGGCTGGCGGTGATCGCCGTGCTGACGGGGCTGTGGCTGGCCTGGACCTTCGGCTTTCCGGTCTGGACCCATGTCAAGCTGGCGCTGGTGGTGCTGCTGGCCGGGCACTACGCCTGGACCGGGCGGCTGGTGCGGCGGGCGCAGCAGGGCATCTTTACCGAGAGCGACATGTTCCTGCGCATCTTCAACGAGGTCAGCGTGATCGGCGCCATCGCGATCCTCTGGGTCGTGGTGGTGCAGCCGTTCTGATGGACTGGGCCGGGATCCTTGCCAGCTTTGCCCTGTGGGACGCCGCGGCGCTGGGTCTGCTGGTGCTGGCCTGGGCGGGCAGCACCTGGGTGATCGAGCATCCGCCGAAGCGCTATCCCTCCACCTCCAGCCTGATGGCCGACTATCGCCGCGCCTGGATGGAGGTCTTTGTCCAGCGCGACCCGCGCATCTTCGATTCGCAGATCGTCGCCAGCCTGCGCCAGGGCACCGCCTTTTTCGCCTCGGCCAGCATGATCGCCATCGGCGGCGGCTTTGCCCTGCTGGGCAATGCCGACCGGCTGCGCGGCGTGGCGCAGGACCTGGGCAGCAGTGTCGACCCGGTGGTGGTGTTCGAGATCAAGCTGCTGGTGCTGCTGATGTTCGCCGCCAACGCGTTCCTGAAATTCGTCTGGTCGCACCGGCTGTTCGGCTATGCCTCGGTGCTGATGGCGGCGGTGCCGAACGATCCCGCGGACCCCAGGGCGCTGCCCCGCGCGCGCAAGGCCGGCGAGATCAACGTCGCCGGCGGGCGGGCCTACAACCGCGGCCTGCGGTCGGTCTACTTTGGCATCGGGTCGGCGGCCTGGCTGATCGGCCCCTGGGCGCTGATGGCGGCGGTGCTGGTCACGCTGGCGGTGATCCTGCGGCGCGAGTTCACCTCGGTTTCGCGCGACGTGCTGCTGGACCCCAGCGACCGGCCCGGGACGGGCTGAAACCCGCCTGCTCTGGCCAACGTGATCGGACGGAGGGAAGGCGATCTGCTAGGCTGGCGGGATGAAATATCTCATCCCGCTCCTGCTGATCGCCCCGCCCCTGTTCGCCGACCCGCCGCAGATCGAGGGGGTGGAGGCGCAAGACGCCGGCAACGGCTGGCGGTTCGCCGTCACGCTGCGGCACCCCGACACCGGCTGGGACCACTACGCCGACGCCTGGCGGATCGAGCTGGAGGACGGCACGGTGCTGGGCACCCGGGTGCTGGTGCATCCGCACGAGACCGAGCAGCCCTTTACCCGGTCGCAGGGCGGCATCGTCATTCCCGACGGCACGGAGCGTGTCGTGGTCCGCGCCCGCTGCCTTGTGGATGGCTGGTCGGACGCGGCGACGGTCTATACCTTGCCGTAGGGCGGGGTTCCCCGCCGCCCTTACGACCGCCCCTCGCGCAGCCAGGCTCCGACGATCATCGCCGAGGCCAGCAGCAGCACCAGCCAGGCCGGCGCCAGCGGGGTCTGGCGGATGTCCAGCGTCTCGTAGGCCTCGCGCGGGGTCAGGCCCAGCCAGCCGCGCCCGGCAGCAGGGCGCCCGGCGCGCACGTCGCGGATCGAGGGCAGGCCGTCCTCCACCCGCACCACGCCGCCGCGCAGCGACTCGACCGCCGGGGTCAGCGCCTCGGCGCTGGCGATGGTCTGGACGAACTCGCGCGGCGCGGCGGGGCCAAGGCCCACCACCGCCGACAGCGCGTTTTCCTCCAGCCGGTAAAGACCGATTTCCGGGCCATCGTAGATGGCTTCGTAGCGGCCCGGGCTGACCTCGGTCAGCGGCACCTCGACCGTGCTGCCGTCCGGGGCGGTGATGATAACCGGGCCGACAAATTCGTTCAGCGTGCGGCGGATGATGCGCATGCTCTGCCCGGCGGGTTCGGCCCAGAGCGCCTCTTCCTCCAGTTCCGGCTCCTTCATCATCCAGTGCGCCAGCCGGCGCAGCAGTTCCAGCTGCGGGCCGCCGCCCTCGTATCCGCGGCTCCAGAGCCAGGCCTGGTCCGAGGCCAGCAGCGCCACGCGGCCCTCGCCGACGCGGTCCAGCACCAGCAGCGGCCGGTCGTCCACGCCGGACATCACCACGTCGCCCTTGATCGGCAGCACCTCGACCTGGCGCAGCCAGCGGCCCCAGTCCTCGGGGCTTTGCAGGCCGGAGGTCACCGGGTGGCGCAGGCCAAGGTCGGTCACCGCCGGGCGGTAACCCTGGTCGACCACCCGCGCGGTCGGCTCGGCCGGCATGATCTCGGCCAGTGGCGAGCGGTAGAGCGAATCCGCCGAGGCGAAATCCGGCCCCGCCGCCACCAGCAGCGCGCCGCCCTGTTCGACGTAGCTGCGCACGTTGTCGAGGTAGATCGCCGGCAGGATGCCGCGCCGCTTGTAGCGGTCGAAGATGATCAGGTCGAAGTCGTTGATCTTTTCCAGGAACAGCTCTCGCGTGGGGAAGGCGATCAGCGACAACTCGTTGACCGGCACGCCGTCCTGTTTCTCTGGCGGGCGCAGGATGGTGAAATGCACGAGGTCGACGGATGAGTCCGACTTCAGCAGGTTGCGCCAGGTGCGGCCGCCGGCGTGCGGCTCACCCGACACCAGCAGCACGCGCAGCCGGTCGCGCACGCCGTTGATCTGGATCAGCGCCTTGTTGTTGCGGTCGGTCAGTTCGCCCTCGGCCGTGGGCACGGTGAATTCGATCACGTTCAGCCCGCCGTGCGGCAGGGTGATCGGCAGGCTCAGATCCTCGCCGATGGGCACTGTGTAGCGGTTGGCCTCGGCGCCATCGACGGAAATCAGGATCTCGGTGCTGAGGTCGCCGGGGGCGGCGCCGTCATCCTCGATCCGCAGGGTCAGTTCGACCTCTTCGCCGAGGATGGCAAAGGCGGGGGCGTTGCGCACGATCAGGCGGCGGTCCCAGTCGTCCTGGCGCCCGGTCAGCAGCAGGTGCATCGGCGCGGGCAGATCGGGCAGGCGGTCGAGGTCGTGCAACCGGCCGTCCGACAGCAGCACGACGCCGGCGATGCGGCCGCGCGGCTCTTCGGCCAGCGCGTTGGACAGCGCGGTCATCAGCAGGGTTCCGGCGTCGCCCTCGCCATCGGGGACGGGGATGCGCCGCACCTCGGTGTTGGGGCGGGCCAGCAGGCGGGCCTGCATGGTGTCGGCGGCGTCCGACGTGACCTGCGCCCGCTCGGCCAGCATCTGCGAGGCGGTCTCGTCGACCAGCATCAGCACGATGTCGGCCAGCGCCGCGCGGTCCTCGACCTGATAGGACGGCTGCGCCAGCGCGCCCACCAGCACCACGCCGGCAAGAAAGCGCAGCGCCCAGCCCGACAGCCCGCGCCACAGCGCGAGGCCGGTGCCCAGCAGCGCCAGCGCCGCCAGCACCGCGATCACGGGCCAGGGCAGCAGCGGGTCGAATACGATCTGTCCGTTCATCTCAGCGCTCGCTTATTGGCCCAGGCGGTCAAGCAGGGCGGGGACGTGGACCTGGTCGGACTTGTAGTTGCCGGTCAGCACATGCATCACGAGGTTTACCCCGAACCGGTAGGCAATCTCGCGCTGGCGTTCGCCGGTAAAGCCGCTGCCCAGCTGTACCAGCGGGTTGCCCTGCTCATCCGTGGCCCAGGCGGCGGCCCAGTCGTTGCCGCCGATCACCACCGGCGTCACGTTGTCGTTGAGGTCGCGGAACGGCATGCCCTCGATCAGCTCGGCGTCCGGCGGCGCGGCCTCGACCCAGACTTCGCGGCCGGCATAGCGGCCGGGGAAGTCCTGGAGCAGGTAGAAGGTGCGGGTCAGCACGTGGTCGGCGGGCACCGGCTCCAGCGGCGGGATGTCCAGCGGCGCGGCCAGGTCGCGCAGGCGGCGGCCGTTCGGCGTGGCGGTGCCAAAGCCTGCGATGTCGGCGTCGCGGGTGTCGAACACGATCATGCCGCCGGTGCGCATGTAGGTGTTCAGCTTGGCATAGGCCTCGCGCGAGGGGGTCGGCTGGCCCTGGGTGATCGGCCAGTAGAGCATCGGGTAAAAGGCCAGTTCGTCGGCCTCAAGGTCGACGCCGCGCGGCGCGCCCGGCTCTACCGAGGTGCGGAAGTAGAGCGTATCGGCCAGTCCGCGCAGACCGGCGCGCGACAGGTCATCCACGGATTTGTCTCCGGTGATGACATAGGCCAGCGCGACCTCGGCGGTGGCCTCGATGGCGATGCGGTCCTCGGCGGTCTGGGCCTGGCCGTCCTGCGGCAGCAGCATCAGCGCCGCCAGGATCGCGGCGGCGGACACCGGCCCGCGCAGCCGCCCCGACAGCGCCAGCGAGGCGATCACGTCGGCCAGCAGCAGCGCGATGGCCCCGGCCAGAAGCCATCCGGCCAGCGGCTTTTCACGCGGCAGGCTGATGCCTTCGACGCGGATACGCTCGGGCCACGCGACCGGGGTCAGCACGGTGTCGGCGGTCACGACGTTGCGGGCCAGGCTGCGGTCCTCGCCCTGGTAGAGGCCGGGGCGCAGGTTGGGGCCCAGCGGTGCCTCGATCAGCGCGGGGCCGTCGACGCCGGGCAGGGTGCCTGCCTCGCGCGGGCGGCCAAAGGCATCGAGCACGCGGACCGGCTGCCAGACGGTGCCTTCCATGTCGGCGATCTCGGGCTGGGTGGTGGCGGAGGAGACGGCCAGCCGTTCGAGCATCTGCACGAAGAGACCCGACAGCGGCAGGCTCGACCATTCGGCATTGGCGGTGACGTGGACCAGCACGACCTGCCCCTGGCCCACGGCCTTGCGGGTGACCAGCGGCGTGCCGTCGGTCAGCTGGGCGATCACGCGGGAGGCCAGCGTGGGGTCCGGCTGCGCCATGACCTGGCTGTTGACGCTGACATCGGCGGGGATGGCGAGGCCGAAGAAGGGGCTGTCCTCATCGAAGGGGGCCAGCGCCTTGGGCTCGCCCCAGCTCATCGCGCCGCCCACGGTGCGGCCGCCGGCGCGCAGGCGCACCGGCATGAGCGGGTCTTCGCGGTCACGGCTGATGTCGGAGGCGGCGAGGCGCGGCCCGGCGAAACGCAGCAGCATCCCGCCCTTGTCGAGCCATTCCAGCACGGCCTCTTCCTCGGCCGCCGAAAGCGTGGCGACGTCGGCAAGGATGATCACGTCCGGGTTGGCGGGCAGGATGTCCAGCAGCGCGCCGTCCAGCAGGTCGGCGGTGGGGATCAGCGCCTTGTGCAGGTAGTGCAGGGGCGAGAGCAGCTCCAGCCCCTCGCGGTCGGTGCTGCCGGCGATCAGCGCGACCTCGCGGCGGCGCAGGCTGTCGTCGGGCAGGGTCACGGCGCCGGCGCTGCGCGCGCCCTCGATCTCGAACCGTTCGATGCGGGCGCGCAGCTCGGCCGGAAGGGCGATTTCCGAGGTCGCCTCGGTCATCCCCGCCTCGAAGGTCAGCGGCGTGCGGCTGAGCACGGCGGGGTTGCCGGCCGGGTCGCGGCCGTGGCCGGCAAGGGTCAGCTCGACCTGCGGGCCGTCGTTCAGGCGGCGGGCGGTCAGCAGCAGGTTGCCGTCGGAGACCTGCGCCGGTTCCAGCGCGTAGACCGTGTGCGGCGCCTCGAAGACCGTCACGCGGCCGCGTGCCTCCAATGCAGCCAGCAGCCCGGTCCGGCTGTCACGCGCCAGCCCGTCCGACATCCAGTAGCTGTCAAAGCCGGTCTCGGGCAGCAATTCGATGGCGCGGGCGACCGACTCGGCGCTGGGCTCCCAGGGTTCGGGCTGAATCCCGGTGAGGCGGGTGCGCAGGACATCGGCAGAAAGGAACTGCACGGCATTGGGATCGGTCAGCCTCAGCACCGCGACGGTGCGGGAATCGCGCCCCGCCTCGGACAGCAGCCCGTCCAGCGCGTTCATCCGCACGCGCCAGTCGGTGGCCGAGGCCCAGGAGGCATCCATCACCACCAGCAGCGGGCCGTTGCCGGCCGTTTCGGTCCGGTCGTCGGGGTTCAGGATCGGCCCGGCAAGGCCGATGATCACCGCCGCCACCGCCAGCAGGCGGATCAGCAGCAGCCACCAGGGCGTGCGGTCGGTGACCTGTTCCTCATCCTTGAGGCCCAGCAGCAGGACAACCCCGGGAAACAGCCGGCGGATCGGCGCGGGCGGCACGGCGCGCAGGATGATCCACAGGATGGGCAGGGCCAGAAGCCCCAGCAGCAGCCAGGGCGTCGTGAAACCGATCAGGCCGAAAAGCGTCATCCGTGGCTCCCGTCCAGCGCGCGATAGACCCAGAGAAGGGCGGACTGCGCGGTCTGGTCCGTGTGATGGGTGAAGTGCTGCCAGCTGGTCAGCCGGCAGATCGCGTCCAGCCGCGCCTTGCGCTCGGCCAGGCGCTGAAGATAGGTCGCACGCAGGTCGCCGGCCTTCAAGGTCTCATGGCGCAGGGTCTTGTTCACGCTTTCGAAGATGGTGCGCCCGTCGAAGGGAAACGCCTCTTCGGAGGGGTCGAGCACCTGCAGCAGCACGCCGCGCACGCCGCGGTCCGCCGCCTTGGTCAGCGCGGCCTCGACCGGAGCGATGTCGCCGAGGAAATCGGACACGAACAGCGCCTTGGCGTTGGGCAGCATGCCGCGCGCCTCGGGTTCGGCGTAGTCGTCCTCGCCGTCCTCGGCGAACAATTCGGCCAGCCGCAGGGTCTGGAGGTCGCCGCGCTGCGGCGGCAGGCGCCAGCCGGTCAGGCCCACACGTTCACCGCCCCGGATCAGCAGGATCGAGGCGGCCAGCGCCACCAGCCGCGCGCGGTCGGCCTTTGTCGGCAGGTTCTTGTGGCTGGAAAAGCGCATCGAGGCGCCGGGATCGACCCAGACCTGCACCGACTGCGCGATCTGCCATTCGCGTTCGCGCACGTATTGCTCATCCCCGCGCGCCGAGCGGCGCCAGTCGATGGAACGGTAGGTGTCGCCCGCGCGCAGCGGGCGGTATTGCCAGAAATCGTCGCCCATGCCGGAGCGCCGCCGCCCGTGTTCGCCCAGCAGCATGGTCCCCGCCAGGTGTTCGGCCCGGGCAAGCAGGGCCGGAAAGCGGCTGGCCTCTTCCTGGGCGCGGGTGCGTAGCTGGGCGACGGTGGCGCTCACGCTGCGGCCTCGGTCCGGCGCAGGCCGGCCGCGACCTCGTCGATGAGCTGGCCCAGGGATTCGCCCCGGGCGCGGGCCGAGAAGGACAGCGCCATGCGGTGCACCAACACCGGCTTGGCCATGTCCAGCACGTCCTCGGGCGCGGGGGCCAGGCGCCCCTGCAACAGCGCGCGGGCGCGCACCGTCAGCATCAGCGCCTGAGCCGCGCGCGGGCCGGGGCCCCAGGCGACCAGTTCGCGCACCCGTTCGGGTGAGGTCGGATCGTCGGGGCGGAAGGCGCGCACCAGGTCAAGGATCATCTCGACCACCGCGTCGCCCACCGGCATCCGCCGCAACAGGTGCTGGGCGGCGATCAGCTCGGCCGCGGTGAACACGCCATGCGCCTGCGCCTCTTCGGTGCCGGTGGTGGCCAGCAGGATGTCCTTTTCGGTCTTGCGGTCGGGGTAGGCCACGTCGATCTGCACCAGGAAACGGTCAAGCTGCGCCTCGGGCAGCGGATAGGTGCCCTCCTGTTCGATCGGGTTCTGGGTGGCCAGCACATGGAACGGCAGGTCCAGCGTGCGGGTCTGACCGGCGACGGTGACCTGCTTTTCCTGCATCGCCTGCAACAGCGCCGACTGCGTCCGGGGCGAGGCGCGGTTGATCTCGTCCGCCATCAAGAGCTGGCAGAAGATCGGGCCCTCGATGAACTTGAAGGCGCGTTCGCCGCTGAGGCCGGTTTCCAGCACCTCACTGCCCAGGATGTCGGCGGGCATCAGGTCCGGCGTGAACTGCACGCGGTTGCCGTTCAGGCCCATGACGGTGGACAGCGTTTCCACCAGCCGCGTCTTGCCCAGGCCCGGCAGGCCGATCAGCAGCGCGTGCCCGCCGCACAGCAGGGCCGACAGCGTGAGATCGACGACACGCTCCTGCCCGATGAAGCGGGCGGTGATCGACCGCTTGGCCTCGGCCAGCTTGTCTTCCAGCGCCTCGATCTCGGCGACCAGGTCCTCGGTCGTACCCGCCTGAACGGCCATGTCGTCTCTCCATTGAATGCTATGTTACACGATGTTTATGTATCGTCTTGCATCGGGATGGCAAAAACAATGAGCGGACAAAATATCGTGACACCTTCGGCCGAGGGCATTGCCGCTTCGGCGCGGGCGGCAAAGCGCTCAAAGGGGCCGCCGCCGGTTCACCTGTGGAATCCGCCCTTTTGCGGCGATCTGGACATGCGGATCGCGCGGGACGGGACCTGGTTCTACCTCGGCACGCCGATCGGCAGGTTCGAGCTGGTGCGGCTGTTCTCGTCGATCATTCGCAAGGACGGCGATGCCTATTTTCTGGTCACTCCGGTCGAAAAGGTCGGAATCACCGTCGACGACGCGCCCTTCGTGGCGGTGGATTTCGCAGCGGAGGGCGCGGGTGAGTCGCAGGTGCTGACCTTCGAGACCCATGTCGGCGACCGCGCCGTGGCCGGGCCGGACCATCCGATCCGCGTCGAACGCGACCCCGAGACCGGCGAGCCGTCGCCCTACGTCCTGATCCGCGCCAACCTGGAGGCGCTGATCGACCGCAAGAGCTTTTACCGGCTGGTCGAGCGCGGCGCGCATCACGATGGCTGGTTCGGGGTCTGGTCCTCGGGGCAGTTCTTTCCGATCATCCCGTCGGATCAGCTGCCCGACTGAGCGATCAGGACCGCCGCCGCCGCGCGCGCGGCCGCCGCTCCGTGCAGCGGTGCGGGCACCGCCGGCCAGGCTGGCAAAGCCGCATCGTGCGGAACCGTCTGGATCGGCTTTGCCGTCTTGCGGTGCCATTTCAACAGCTCGTGCAGGTCCGATTTCCGTTGCACGATCCGCCGCGCCGGGGCCGGCAGGCCGGGCTGTCCGTGCAGCGCCTGCTGGATTTCCTCGCGCATCCAGTCGGCGGCGACGCCAAGATAGCGCTGCGTGACCAGCAGGCTTTCGGTGGCGGCGTGTTCGGCCAGCAGGATTTCGTGCCGCGCGAACAGCAGGTGGTAGTAGCGCGCGCCGTCGCGGGCCGGTTCGCGGCGGATGCCGGGCAGCGGGAGCAGCTTTTTCGCGGGCACGAGGATCTCGGCCACGCCGAACAGCCGCATCGCGATGTCCGAGGCGACCAGGATCCGGTGCTGCGGCGAAACGATCAGGTCGCGCTGCGGGATGCCGGGGCCCAGCGCGCCGGCGGTGATCCGGATCGGCCGCAACCTGTGCTCGCGGCGCAGCACCTCTGCCGCCACCTCCTCGACCCCGGTCCAGAGCAGCGGGACAAGCCCGTGGTCGCGGCTGTGCACCGCCATGCCCGGGCGCAGCAGTTCGACCGGCGTCCAGCCCGTGGCGGTGGCGATCCGGGTGCCGCGGGCAAAGCAGATCACCTCGTGATTTTCGACGTTCGTGGCGTTCAGGTTGCCGGTCTGCGTGGTCAGCGTGTCGTCGCCGCTGCCGCCGTCCACCGTGGTGATCCGGGACTGCGAGCCGATCCAGATGCTGTCGTTTCCGCTGCCGCCGACGATTTTCTGACCGGTCGCGTGGTCGTCCAGGGTGATCTTGTCGTGGCCGCCTTCGGCGTCGATCTCGCCGAACCGGGCGCCCTTGCCGAACTTGATGGTGTCGTTGCCCGCGCCGCCCTTGAGCTTGCTGGCGGTGAAGTCGGCGTTGTCACCGGCAACAAAGGAATCGTTGCCGCCCAGCAGGTTCCAGTCGCCGGTGGCCTTGAAATTGTCGCCCAGCCGGATGGTGTCGCCATACTGCGAGCCGTCGAATTTGCCCATGGTCACGCCGTTGCCCGCAACCAGCGTGACCGGGTTGGAGTTGGACGCGAAAAAATCGACATGCGACATGTTCACATTGTCGGCGACGACAACCTTGGGCGTCAAACCGTTGCCGACGTTGATCTGGAAATGGTTGGCGTTGCTGTCGTTGACCTGGATGGTGAATTTCGGCGGTGTGCTGTTCGTGGAACTGAAATTGACGTTCGAATTCGCGCCCGACGAGATGATGAAGACATCGCCCTCGGCCGGGTTGATCGTCGTTCCGGCGCGGATCTCGCCGGGGCCGAGAACCTGCTTGGTGGCGCTGACGATGGTATAGGTGGCCATGGGGTGCCCTTCGCGTTCCGATTGCCGCAAAGGTCGGACCTGTGGCGGCGCATGTGGCCGCAGATTGCCCCGGGAGGGGTGAATATTCCGGAAAGACCCGTGCGGGGCCGCGCGCCTCAGCCGCGCTGCGCCGCCAGCACCCCCAGCGCCACGACAAAGGCGCCCGCCGCCGCCTGCCAGTCCCAGCCGCCGCCCAGCGCCAGCAGGATCAGCATCACGTAGAATGGTGCGAGGTTGATGTGGAACGAGGTCAGCGCCACCCCCATCTTGCCCACCGCGGCCAGGAACAGCACCTGGCTCAGCGCCATGCCGGCAAAGGCGTAGATCGCCAGCAGGCCCAGCTGGTCCATGTCGATCGGCGCCGAGGGCGCCAGCGACCAGCCCAGCGTTTCCGCCCCCAGGGTCACCGCCGCCATGGCGACAAAGCCGCCGGCAAAGGTCACCGTGGCGCGGCCCAAGGGCGTCAGCAGCGGAAAGTCCCGCACCGCCAGCAGGCTGCCCCAGCTGAACAGGAAACACGACCCGATCGCCGCCAGCGCGCCCAGGCCCAGCGCCACGCCGCCGCCGCCGGTGGCGATGACGCCGCCCGCCAGCGTCGCCACCAGCCCCAGCGCAAAGCCGCGCGACAGCCTGCGCCCCTGCCAGATCATCTCGACGATGACGGCGGCTACCGGGCAGGCCGAGGCGATGATCGCCACGGTGACCGCATCGGTCAGCGACTGCGCCACTACCAGCAGCCAGGTGCCCAGGCCAAAGGCCAGCCCGCCCACCAGCAGGCCACGGCCCCAGCGCGCGGTGATCACGGCGCGCGGCCCGTCGAGCAGGATCCAGAGCGGCATCAGCATCAGCAGCGCCATGCCCAGCCGCGCGGTGATCAGCGCCGTGGGCGACCAGGTGTCCAGCAGGATGTCGGCCGCGGGAAAGCCCGCCGACCACGCCAGCATCGAGGCCACGGCAAAGGCATTGCCGGTGGCCAGCGTCTTGCGCGCGCCCAGGTCGGGCGACAGCATCGGTTCGGGCGCCTGGGTCACCGGCGTCCTCCTGCATGGATCGAGGTCTAAAGGGCCGCGCGGGGCTGTGAAATCGCCCGCGCGGTCCGCCAGCGATGGGCCGGGTCACGCGCGCCGTCTTGCCCGTTTTCGACAGCGTGTCGCGAACGGACCGGGCGGGCGGTGATTTTTCCGTGCAATTGCGCGGTTTTGTGGCGCGCCGTCGACAGGGGCTTTCCCCGCGCGGCGCGGCGTGGCACCCAAGACCCCGGAGCGATCAACCGGAGGGGGACGCATGAAACGGGTCAAGGACATGGTGGCCGAGGCCAACGAACTGGTCGCGCACGCGCCGGCGGCGGACCTGCTGGCGCAACACGGGACCGAGGGCGTGACCTTTGTCGACCTGCGCGACCCGCGCGAACTGGACCGCGACGGGATGATCCCCGGCGCGTTTCACTGCCCGCGCGGCATGCTGGAATTCTGGATCGACCCGGACAGCCCCTATGCCAAGGAGGTCTTTCAGTCCGGCAACCGGTTCGTGTTCTACTGCGCGTCGGGCTGGCGCTCGGCCCTCTCGGCGCGGGTGGCGCAGGAGATGGGGCTGGAAAACGTCGCGCACATCCGCGACGGGTTCACCGGCTGGAAGGCGGCGGGCGGGCCGGTGGCCGAACGCAAGCCGCGCTGAGGCGTCAGTCGCCCAGCTTGGCGTGGACCTCGGCCAGGTCGATCTCGCCGATCGGCAGCTTGTTGGCGGGGTTGTCGAAGTCGTATTTGAACAGCT
Organism: Antarctobacter aquimaris; assembly: GCF_900184945.1. Lineage (GTDB taxonomy): Bacteria > Pseudomonadota > Alphaproteobacteria > Rhodobacterales > Rhodobacteraceae > Maliponia > Maliponia aquimaris. Next base: position 538,914 of record NZ_FXYF01000001.1, read on the forward strand.
CGAAATCCCGGCCGTAGATCTCTTTCATCAGGTGCATCGACAGGTCGTCGAAATAATCCTCGACCGGGTGGGCGCGGCTGGGCCCGTGACCTTCGGATTCGTTGAAGCGCGGGATCGTGGCCAGGTCCACCGGGTGCGGCGTGGTGATGCTGTCCAGCACCTGCTGCATGCCCTCGTTGAACTTTTCCGTCCAGAAGATGCCGTTGTAGCGCCCGCCGTTGACGATGAAGGTCGAGACATGGCCCGACATGGCCGACCAGTGAATGTCCGGTTCCATCGGGCGGCGCCAGCGGATGGTGTCGCGGGCGAACAGCAAAAAACGGCGAAAGCTGCGGACCTGGTCGAATTCGAACCCGTTTTCGGGGTCGCCCACCTCGATCCCGTATTTCTGCATCAGCAGCGGCACGAGGTTGCCGCGATAGCGCTTGCCATTGCGCTGGATGCCGCAGATCTTGTCGAAAAAGCTGGACAGGACGCGCGTGTAGGGGTTGCGCACGCAGGTGAAGGCATAGGCCGAGCGTGTCTTGATGTTGGCGCGGATCAGCTGCTGGCTGTCCTCCTGCGCCCATTTGTGCAGCCCGGTCTTGGCGTCGTGGATGTCGCCGTCAAAGAACGTGCCGTGGTCGGAGTAGTAGAGGATCTGGCCGATGGTCGAACAGGCGCATTTCGGCACCACGCGGTACACGACGCTTTCGCTTTCGGTCATCCAGGTGCCCGGAAATCCCATCTCTCATGTCCCTCGTCACGTGTTCCCGGCGCGATTCCCCGGCGCGGGAAAGTTCCCGCCAAAGCAGGTTTATTCAACCAGAATTTATCTCTATCAACATAAACAATCAGGCGAAAATGGGGCGAACGGTTTCCTGAATGGCAAAAATTGCCTTCATCCTATTGTGTCACAAGGACCCTGACGCCGTCATCAAGCAGGCGCAGAGCCTGACCGCCGTGGGCGATTACATCGCCATCCATTTCGACGCGCGCGCCCCGGCGGAGGGATTCGCCCGCATCCGCAGCGCGCTGAAGGACAACCCGAACGTCGCCTTCGCCAAGCGGATCAAATGCGGCTGGGGCGAATGGAGCCTGGTGCGCGCCACGCTGAACGCGGTCGAGGCGGCGGTGGACGCCTTTCCGCGCGCGACGCATTTCTACATGCTGTCGGGCGACTGCATGGCGATCAAGTCGGCGGAATACACCCATGCCTTTCTCGACCGGCGCGACTGCGACTACATCGAGAGCTTTGACTACTTCCAGTCCGACTGGATCAAGACCGGCTGGAAGGCCGAGCGGCTGATCTACCGCCACTGGTTCAACGAACGCACCCAGAAACGGCTGTTCTACGCCATGTTCGAGCTGCAAAAGCGGCTGGGCCTGACGCGCAAGATCCCCGAGGACCTGGAGGTGATGATCGGCAGCCAGTGGTGGTGCCTGCGCCGCCGCACGGTGGAGGCGGTGCTGGATCTGATCAAGGCGCGGCCGGACGTGGTGCGGTTCTTCTCCACCACCTGGATCCCGGACGAGACATTCTTTCAGACCCTGGTCCGCCACCTGGTGCCGGAACGCCAGATCGAATGCCGCACGCTGACCTTCCTGCTGTTCACCGACTACGGGATGCCGGCGAATTTCTACAACGATCACTACGACCTGCTGCTGGCGCAGGACTACCTCTTTGCGCGCAAGATCAGCCCCGAGGCGGGCGACCTGCGCCGCCGGCTGGGGGTGCTCTATGCCGCCGAGGGGGCCAAGTTCCGCGTGTCGAACGAGGGGCGGTCGCTGTTCCGCTTCCTGACCGAGCGCGGCCGCACCGGGCGCCGCTTTGCGCCGCGCTTCTGGGAGACCGAAAGCTCGCTGGGGCGCGAGCGCGAGCTGATGATCGTGATCTGCAAGAAATGGCACGTGGCCAAGCGGCTGGTGGAGCGCATCCACCAGGTGACGGGCGTGCCCTGCATCGAGTACCTGTTCAACGAGGAGGCCTGCCCGCTGCCGGACCTGGGCGGCATCCAGGCCAGCATGGCCAAGCGGCACCGCCACCGGCGCGCGCTGATGCGGATGCTCTACGACTACCACGACAGCGACCGGCTGGTGATCTGCATGGACCCGGGCAGCCTGGACCTGCTGGAGGATTTCGCCCGCGACCGCGCCCAGACCCGGATGCTGGAGATCGAGTGCCAGTTCTCCGACGACTACCTGGTCGGCCATGCGATCCGCTCGGGGCTGGCGGGAGAGCGCACCCCGGCCGAGACGATGGCCCGCCTGCTGCCGACGGTGCGCAACGACCTGATGCACGAAAGCGACCGCATCCGCGACGCCAAGTTCGACCACCACGTCCGCCTGCGCGAGACCGACCCGCGCGCGGCGCAGGTGCAGGCGGTAACCAGCCTGCTGTCGGTGTCCGAGCCGGTGGCGGAAGAGGTCCTGTCGCACGACCACCTGTTCGCGGACTGATCGGGGCGCTCAATACCTCAGAGCCCGGCAAGCCACGACTGCGGTGATCCAAGAAACCGGTGGCGTTCGCCGGTGAAAAAGCTATGCCTGACCGCGGGCCGGCGCGGACCGGCCCGGGCATGTTTCGCAAGCGAGGACAGGATGGCGTACAGCTACGACCCCGACAACATCTTTGCCAAGATCCTGAAGGGCGAGATCCCCAAGAAGACGGTGCTGGAGACCGAGCACACGCTGGCCTTTCGCGACATCTACCCGCAGGCGCCGGTGCACGTTCTGGTGATCCCGAAAGGGCCCTACGTGAACTTCGATCACTTCGCCCGCGAGGCGACAGACGCCGAGATCGTGGATTTCACCCGGGCGATCGGCGAGATCTGCCGCAAGGAAGGGCTGGAGGCCGAGGGGTTCCGCCTGATCGCCAACGCCGGCGTCACCGGGGTGCAGGATGTGCCGCACCTGCACGTCCACATCCTGGCCGGCCTGCCGCTGGGCCGGATGCTGTCCAAGCCGTGATCCGGCGGCGCGCCTGCGGCGCACAGGGTGTCTCGCCCGTCGGCCTGCGGCCGCCGGGCTCGGGGGCGGTGGCGGGGTGACGCCCCTGCCCCGGATGGGGTGACGCGGCCCGTGCAGGGCGGGGTATTTCGACAGAGAAGAAACACTTCGGGCTTCTTCTCTGGAAAAATACCCCAATGCATCCTTCGTGACAGGCGCCCGGGTCGTGGCCTGGCGTCAGGCCGCCGGGCTGCGGGTCAGGGCGAGGAAGACATCCTCGAGGTCCGGCTCCTCGGTGCGCAGCTCGCGGATGCGGATGCCGCTGGCGCGGACCGCGTCGAGCACCTGTTCGGCGCTGGTCTGCGTCGCGCGGTAGGTCAGGGAGAGGCTGCCATCGCTCCGCATCGTGGCCTCGATCCCGGGGGCCTCTGGCAGGTGGTCCGGGGCGGTGTCGGGGAGGATGACCATGGTGCGGGCGTCGAGCCGCCCGAGCAGGTTGGCGGTGCTGTCCTGGGTGACGACCTGGCCGTGGTTGATGATGGCGATCTCGTCGCACATCTCCTCGGCCTCTTCGAGGTAGTGGGTGGTCAGGATGATGGTCATGCCGCGCTCGCGGTTCAGCTTGCGGACGTTTTCCCACAGCATCTGGCGCAGTTCGATGTCGACCCCGGCGGTGGGTTCGTCCAGCACCAGCACCTGCGGGTGATGCACCAGCGCCTTGGCCAGCAGCAGCCTGCGCCGCATCCCGCCCGACAGGGTGCGGGCGTAGGCTTCGGCCTTGTCCGTCAGGCCGACCATCTTCAGGATATCGTCGGTCCGGCGCTGCGCCTTGGGCACACCGTAGAGCCCGGCCTGCACCTCCAGCGCGGCGCGCGGGGTGAAGAAGGGGTCGAGGTTCAGCTCCTGCGGCATCACGCCGATCGCGGCGCGGCTTTGGCGCGGGTTGCGGTCCTGGTCCCAGCCCCAGATCCCGACCTTGCCGGAGGTCTTGATCACCAGCCCGGCGAGGATGTTGATCAGCGTCGACTTGCCCGCGCCGTTCGGCCCCAGCAGGCCGAAGACCGACCCGGCGGGCACCGTCAGGTCGACGCCTTTCAGCGCCTGCTTGCCGCCGGCATAGGTCTTGGTCAGCTTCTCGATGCGGATGGCTGCGTCGCTCTGTGTCGGTCCGGGCATCTTGCTCCCCCTCGCGGCATTGGTCATAAGGCAGATAGGCCAGAGCATCGCGAAAGGGAACCAGATGACCACCGAGGCGCCCGAGACCAAGATTGTCGACAGCTACCGCGTGTCCTGCGACGGCGGCGAAGGGGCTCTGGGGCATCCGCGCGTCTGGCTGTCGCTGCCGCATGACGCGGGCTGGGTCGAATGCCCCTATTGCGACGCGAAATACGTCCACAAGGATTTCGCCGGCAAGGTCTGACCCCGCGCGGCTGTGACGGCGCTCACAGGGTCTGTGCGGGCCTGCGGCTTGGGTTGTGTGCGTGGGTGCTCTATCTCTTGGCAAACATGAGCTGGAGCTTGACATGACCTTTCGACCTGTCCGATCCCAATCCCGCGCGCAGCCCACCATGGAGGGCGCGGGGGTCCACCTGCACCGCGTCTTTGGCTTTGGCGATCCGGGCGAGACCGATCCGTTTCTGATGATGGACGATTTTCGCAACGACGACCCGGCCAAGTACCAGAAGGGCTTTCCCTGGCACCCGCACCGCGGGATCGAGACCATCACCTACGTGCTGGAGGGCGAGGTCACGCACGGCGATTCGCTGGGCAACGAGGGGGTGCTGGGCGCGGGGTCGGTGCAGTGGATGACCGCCGGGTCGGGGATCCTGCACCAGGAGATGCCGCGCGGCAACGCACAGGGGCAGATGCACGGCTTTCAGCTGTGGGCCAACCTGCCGTCCTCGCTGAAGATGACCGCGCCGCGCTACCAGGATGTGCAGGGCAAGGATATCCCGGTGATCACCGACGATGACGGCACGCGGGTCAAGATCATCACCGGCGCGTTCTGGGGCAAGCGCGGGCCGGTGGACGGCATCGCCGCCGATCCGCTGTACCTGGACGTGTCGGTGCCGCCGGGGGTGACGAAATCGCTGCCGGTGGACACCCGGTCCAATGCCTTTGCCTATGTCTTTGCCGGGTCGGGGCGGTTTGCCGAGGCCTCGGACCCCATCGGCGTACGCGTCGAGAAGGAGTTCGGCGGCAAGGAAGTGAACATCCGCGACATGTCGGGCAACCGGACGCTGGTGAAGTTCGGCAACGGCGACGAGGTCAAGGTGACGGCCGGTCCGGAGGGCGTGCGTTTCCTGCTGGTCGCCGGGCGGCCGATCCAGGAGCCGGTCGCCTGGCACGGGCCGATCGTGATGAACACGCAGGCCGAGCTGATGCAGGCGATGAAGGACCTGCGCAACGGGACCTTCATCAAGCCCGCGCACTGAAGCCCCGTCTGGGTGGGTCCGAGGCCCCGGGTCAAGGCCCGGGGCAGCGCGGTCGACTGCCGCAAGGGCATCCGCCAAGGCGACGGGCTTGTGATCACGGGCCGCTTGCATTGCGGTCACGACGGTATAGTTTTTGAATATGTCGTCGACAGCGGAACCCCTGATGCGGCCGGTCGAAGGCGCGGACCGGGACTATAGCCGGGCCGAGCTGGCGACCGACATGATCGTCCATATCGCCGCGCTGGTGCTTGCGCTGGCGGCGGTGCCGGTGCTGATCACGCTGACGGCGGTGTGGCGGGGCGATGCGGCGGGCATCGTCGGCGTGTCGGTCTACGGCGGGACGCTGATCCTGATGCTGACCGCCTCGCTGGTCTACAACCACGTGCCGCACCCGCGATTTACCGCGCTGTTCCGGCGGATCGACATGTCCGCCATCCATCTCAAGATCGCCGGCACCTACACGCCGTTCGCGCTGCTGTCCGGGGCGGGCGGCGGCCTTCTGGCGGCTGTCTGGAGCGCGGCGGCGGCCGCGGCGGCGCTGACGCTGTTCAAAAGCCGGCTGCCGGCGGGGCTGGCGGTGGCGATGTGCCTGGTAACCGGCTGGGCAGTTGTGATCGGCGGCTGGGACCTGCTGGCAACGCTGCCGCTGTCGGTCTGCGTGCTGATGCTGGTGGGCGGGGTGCTGTATTCCGCCGGGACACCGTTCCTGATGGCCTCGCGGCTGCGGTTCCACAACGCGATCTGGCACGGCATGGTGGTGGCGGCCTCGATCGTGTTCTTCGTGGCGGTGTTCCTTGTCGCGGCGGTGCCGACCGAGGTGTTTGCCGCGCGATGACCGGGTCGGCCAGGGTTCAGACGGCGCCTCCGTTCCGGTGACAGCGCGCTCCGAGGCCCAGCGGGGCACCGCGACCCGGACAGGATGGCGGCCGGGTGGTCCTGGGGTTTGCGGCGGATGATCGACGGCATCGGGTAACGCATGAAGAGAGACGCGCAAGAGCATGCGGGAGCAACCCGCCGCGGGCTTCTGAAGCTGGGTGTTCTGCTGGCATTGGTTTCGGGCAGCGCCGGGGTGTCCGCGTTGTTGCGGCGACGCAATGCGACCGCGCTGGACAGCTTTGAACCGGTGCCCGACGCGCCCGGATTTCTTCGCAGCGCTTCGGCGCAGGTGACGCGGGGCAATCCGGTCTTGCTGGGCCTTGAAACGGAACCCGGGCCAGGGCCGCTGTCGACCGGCCTTTGCGACGCGTTGTTCCGGGCCGACCGCCGACCGGACCAGACCGCGATCGCCTATTTCACGGATGCCCGCTGTGCGATCTGCCGGGTCATGAGCCCGCTGATGACCGAACTGGACGCAAGGCCCGACATCGCCATGCGATGGCACGAGTTGCCGCTGTTGGGTCCGATGTCCGAACAGGCGGCACGCGCCGCGCTCGCCGCTGGGCAGCAAGACGCTTATGCCTTCTTTCAGAAAAGACTGGCGGAAACGCCGGTTCTGGCCACGCCGGAATTCCTGCGGGACCTGTCGCGGCAGGCCGGGATCGACGCAGAACGCCTGTTGCAGGACATGCATGGCCCGGCCGTCGACCGCCAGCTGCGCGACACCGCTTCGCTGGCGCGGCGCTTTGGATTTCTGGGCACCCCGGCGCTTGTCGTCGGCAGCGTCGCCGTGCTTGGCCGTGTGGACCGGGCGGGCATGGATCGGCTGATCCAGCTTGCGCGATCCCGGCCCGCTGCGTGCTGATGCGAAGGCTGGCCTTCGCGGGAGTCCTGCGGCATTGTCCGCTCACCGCAGCACGAGGAAAGACGACATGACCTTTGGCAAGGGATGCCATCTGCACCTGATCGACGGATCGGCCTACATCTTTCGCGCCTTTCACGCGCTGCCGCCGCTGACGCGCAAGTCCGACGGGCTGCCCATCGGCGCGGTCAGCGGGTTCTGCAACATGCTGCAGCGCTATATCGACGGCAACAACGGGTCGAACGCACCGACCCACGTGGCGGTGATCTTCGACAAGGGCAGCCACACCTTTCGCAACGACCTTTACGACGCCTACAAGGCCAACCGCGAGGCCATGCCCGAGGACCTGCGCCCGCAGATCCCGCTGACCCGGCGCGCCACCGAGGCCTTCAACATCGCCTGCAAGGAGATCGAGGGGTTCGAGGCGGACGACATCATCGCCACGCTGGCCTGCCAGGCGCGCGAGGCCGGCGGGCGGGTGACGATCCTGTCCAGCGACAAGGACCTGATGCAGCTGGTCGGCGACGGGGTCGAGATGCTGGACCCGATGAAGAACAAGCGCATCGACCGCGACGGTGTCCTGGAGAAATTCGGCGTCCCGCCCGAACGGGTGGTCGATGTGCAGGCGCTGGCCGGCGACTCGGTCGACAACGTGCCGGGCGCGCCGGGCATCGGGCTGAAGACCGCCGCGCTGCTGATCAACGAGTTCGGCAGCCTCGAAGAGCTGCTGAACCGCGCCGAAGAGATCAAGCAGCCCAAACGCCGCGAGGTGCTGATCGAGAAACGCGACCAGATCGAGCTGTCCAAGAAGCTGGTGCAGCTGGATTGCGACATGGAGCTGCCCTTCTCGCTGGACGACCTTGAGGTGCGCGAACCCGATCCCGAGACCCTGCTGGGCTTTCTCAAGGAGATGGAGTTCCGCACCCTGACCAAGCGGATCGCCGACGGCCTGGGCGTCGAGGCACCGGCGATCCCCGACACCACGCCCGAGGGCGCGAACCCCAAGGAAGAGGACCCGGACTGGCCCGCCATCGACCCCGAGCGCTACGAGACGGTCGCCGACATGGCCGCGCTAGAACGCTGGATCGCGCGGGCGAACGAGCGCGGCACCGTCGCATTCGACACCGAGACGACGGGTCTGAACGAGATGACCTGCGATCTTGTCGGCATCTCGCTCTGCGTCGATCCGGGGCGGGCCTGCTACATCCCGCTGACCCACCGCAAGGAGGCCGGCGAGGGGCTGTTCGGCTCGGACGAGCTGGCCGAGGGGCAGATCCCGCTGCAACAGGCGCTGGACGCGCTGAAGCCGCTGCTGGAGGATCCGGCGGTGATGAAGATCGGCCAGAACATGAAGTACGATGCCAAGGTCATGGCGCGCTACGGCATCCACATCGCGCCGATCGACGACACCATGCTGATGTCCTACGCGATGAACGCCGGCCTGCACGGGCACGGCATGGACGCGCTGTCCGAGCGCTATCTCAGCCACACGCCGATCCCGATCAAGGAGCTGCTGGGCAGCGGCAAGGGCCAGATCACATTCGACCGGGTGCCCATCGACAAGGCGACGCGCTACGCCGCCGAGGATGCCGACGTCACCCTGCGGCTGGCCCGCGTGCTGAAACCGCAACTGCACCGCACCCGCGTCACCCGCGTCTACGAGGGGCTGGAACGGCCCATGGTGCCGGTGCTGGCCGAAATGGAAATGACCGGCATCCGCGTCGACCGCGAGGTACTGTCGCGGATGTCCAACGTCTTTGCCCAGAAGATGGCGCAGCTGGAGGAGGAAATCCACGAGCTGGCGGGCGAGAAATTCAACGTAGGCTCCCCAAAGCAGCTGGGCGAGATCCTGTTCGACAAGATGGGGATCGACGGCGGCAAGAAGGGCAAGACCGGCGCCTATGCCACCGGGGCCGACATCCTGGAGGACCTGGCGACCGAGCATGAACTGCCGCGCCGCGTGCTGGACTGGCGGCAGATCTCCAAGCTGAAATCGACCTACACGGATGCGCTCCAGGAGCACATCAACCCCGACACGGGGCGGGTGCACACCTCGTACTCCATCGCCGGGGCGAACACCGGGCGGCTGGCCTCGAACGATCCCAACCTGCAGAACATCCCGGTCCGGACCGAGGAGGGGCGGCGCATCCGCACCGCCTTTGTCGCGCCCGAGGGGCATGTGCTGGTCTCGCTCGACTACAGCCAGATCGAATTGCGCATCCTCGCCCACATCGCCGATATCCCGGCGCTGAAGCAGGCCTTTCGCGATGGCCACGACATCCACGCCATGACCGCGTCCGAGATGTTCAACGTGCCGCTGGACCAGATGACGCCGGACATCCGGCGGCAGGCCAAGGCGATCAACTTTGGCGTGATCTACGGCATCTCGGGCTTTGGCCTGGCGCGCAACCTGCGGATTCCGCGGGCCGAGGCGCAGGGTTTCATCGACCGCTATTTTGAGCGTTTCCCCGGAATCCGGGGCTACATGGATGCGACGGTGGAGTTCGCCAAGGAACACAAGCGGGTCGAGACGCTGTTCGGCCGGCAGATCCAGACGCCCGAGATCGCCGCCAGCGGGCCGCGCGCGGGCTTTGCGAAACGCGCGGCGATCAACGCTCCGATCCAGGGCACGGCGGCCGACATCATCCGCCGCGCCATGATCCGCATGCCCGAAGCGATCCAGGGCCTGCCCGCCAAGATGCTGTTGCAGGTGCACGACGAACTGCTGTTCGAGGTCGAGGAGGGCGCCGCCAAGGACCTGATCGGCGTGGCGCGGCAGGTCATGGAGAGCGCCTGCGCGCCGGTGCTGCAACTGGACGTGCCGCTGGTGGTGGATGCCGGGCAGGGGGCGAACTGGGCCGAGGCGCACTGAGGCCGGGCCGTCCGGGGAGGCGGCGTCATGCCGGGGGCGCTGCCCCCGTCTCCCTTCGGTCGACTCCCCCGGGATATTTTCAGCCAGAAGAAACCGGGGGTGCGGGGCGCGACGTCAGAGCAGCCCTTGCGCCTTGAACAGTTCGGGCAGGCTGGTTTCGGGGCGCGGGCCCATGTGGGTGATCACCTCGCGCGCGGCGCAGCTGCCCATGCGGGCGGATGTTTCCATGTCCGCGCCGGTGGCCAGACCGTAGAGGAATCCGGCGGCAAACTGGTCGCCCGCGCCGGTGGCATCGACCGGCACGATCTTGTCCACCGGCACGTCGATCCGCGTGCCCTCGTGCAGGACCGACACGCCGTCACCCGAGCGGGTGCAGACCACCAGCGGGCAGATCGCGCCCACCGCGCGCAGGTCGGCCTCGAGGTCGTCGTTCTGGTAGAGCGAGCGGATTTCGTCTTCGTTGCCGATCACGAAATCCATGTCGTGTTCGATCAGCTTGAGGAAATCGGCGCGGTGGCGTTCGACGCAGAACGGGTCGGAGATGGCGATGCCGGGCTTGCCGCCGGCCGCCTTGCAGGCGCGCGCGGCCTTGAGAAAGGCCTCTTTCCCCTTGTCCTTGTCGAACAGGTAGCCTTCGAGGAACAGGAAGTCGGCCTGGCCGGCGACGTCCTCGGACACGTCCTCGGGGCCCAGCTCGGCCGAGATGCCGAGGTAGGTGTTCATCGACCGTTCGCCATCGGGCGAGACAAAGATCATCGAACGCGAGGTCGGCAGGTCGCCGCCCGCCACCGGGGGATTGACGAAATCGGTGCCGTCCCCGGCCATCGACCCGGCGTAGAACCGCCCCAGCGCGTCGTCATGGACCCGCCCGATGAAGGCCGAGCGCAGCCCGAGGTTGCCGATCCCGGCCATGGTGTTGGCGACCGAGCCGCCGGGCGCCTCGATCCGGTCCCGCATCGCGCCGTACAGCGTTTCGGCGCGGGCGCGGTCGACCAGCTGCATGATGCCCTTCTGGATGCCCATGTGGTCAAGGAAGCTGTCCTCGGCGCGGGTCAGAACGTCGACGATGGCGTTGCCGATGCCGACAACCTGGTACTTTTTCATGATGTCTTTTCCTCGAACGGGCAAAGGTCGTTGATCAGGCAGGCCTTGCACTTGGGTTTGCGCGCCACGCAGATGTAGCGCCCGTGCAGGATCAGCCAGTGATGGGCGTGCTGCTGGAAATCGACCGGGATGTTGTCCTCGATCGCGCGTTCCACGGCGACCACGTCCTTGCCGGGGCAGATGCCGGTGCGGTTGCCGACGCGAAAGATATGCGTGTCCACCGCCTGCGCCGGGTAGTGCCACCACATGTTCAGCACCACGTTGGCGGTCTTGCGGCCCACGCCGGGCAGGCTTTCCAGCGCGGCGCGGCTGTTGGGCACCTCGCCGCCGTAGTCGTCCACCAGGATGCGCGACAACTTGATGACGTTCCTGGCCTTGTTGCGAAACAGGCCGATCGTCTTGATATGCTCGATCACGCCCTCTTCGCCCAGCGCCAGCATCTTGTCCGGCGTATCGGCGATCTCGAACAGCTTTTCGGTGGCCTTGTTCACCCCCGCGTCGGTCGCCTGCGCCGACAGCGCCACGGCCACCACCAGGGTATAGGCGTTGACGTGGTGCAATTCGCCCTTTGGCTCCGGCTCTGCCGCATGGAACCGGGTAAAGATCTCGCGGATCGTGTGATAATCGAGCTGCCTGGCCATGCGCTCCTATTGCCCGCTCCCTTGCGGGGCTGCAAGTCCGGCCTTGCGCTTCTTCTCTGTGAAAATATTCCCGGGGGAGTCGAGCGAAGCGAGACGGGGGCAGCGCCCCCACCCTGCGCCGCCGGTCGGCTCAATGCGCAAGGATCGGATCGCACCGCCGCCGCAGAGCGGGTAGACAGGCGGCAAGGAGGCCACGACCATGCCCAAAGACGACGATCAAAGCTATCACTACCATGTCATGCGCCGCGCCATCGACACGGTCGACCGGCTGGGGCCGCAGGCCACGCTGGAGCAGACCGCGCGCGAGATGGGCATGAGCCCGGCGCATTTCCAGCGCCTGTTCACGCAATGGGCCGGTGTCTCGCCCAAGCGTTACCAGCAATACCTGGCGCTGGGCCATGCCAAGGCGCTGCTGGCCGAGCGCTTTACCACGCTGGAAACGGCGCATGCCACCGGCCTGTCCGGCGGCGGGCGGCTGCATGACCTGTTCCTGCGCTGGGAGGCGATGAGCCCGGGCGACTATGCCCGCGCCGGTGACGGGCTGACGATCTATTGGGGCAAATTCGAAAGCCCGTTTGGCCCCGCGCTGGTCATGGGCACGGACAAGGGCATCTGCGGCATCGCCTTTTCCGCCGAAAGCACCGAAGAGGCGGCCATGCAGGACATGCTCGGGCGCTGGCCGCGCGCCGAGTTCATCGAGGATCCGATGCGGCTGCGGCCCTGGGTGCTGACCGCCTTCGGGGTGAAATCCGAAGGGCCGGTGCCGCTGTTCCTGATCGGCGCGCCGTTCCAGATCAAGGTCTGGGAGGCGCTGATGCAGATCCCCTCGGGGCATGTCACCACCTATTCCGAGATCGCCGACTGCATCGACCATCCCCGGGCCGTGCGCGCGGTGGGCACAGCGGTGGGGCGCAACCCGATCAGCTACCTGATCCCCTGCCACCGGGCGCTGCGCAAGTCGGGCGGGCTGGGCGGCTATCACTGGGGTCTGCCGGTGAAACGCGCGATCCTTGCCTGGGAGGCGGCGCGGCTCGAGGCTTGAAGGGTCAACACCCTGTAAACACGCCATGTTTCGCACGCGAAACACCTGGGCGGCGGGGCCGATGCGCGGAGCTTTGCCGATTTGCCCCATGACAAGGCTGGGGTTTGCCGCCATGTTATTGCATATCAGCAGCAATTGACCCCACGAATGGGGGCAAATCCCAGAAAGAGGCACATCATGATCCGTGCGAAATCCCCGATTCTCCTGTTCTCCGTCCTGGCCATCGGCCTTGCCGGCTGTACCCTTCCGCCCGACGATCCCAATGCCAAGGCCAAGCAGGGCGCGCTGATCGGCGCCGGTGTCGGCGCCGTGGCTGGCCGGCTGGCCGGCGGCAGTGACGTGGGCGAGCGCAACCGCGCCACCCTGGCAGGTGCTCTGGTCGGCGCCGCCGCCGGTGCCGCCATCGGCAACCAACTGGACAAGCAGGAAGCCGAACTGCGCCAGCAACTGGGCGACGACGTCACCATCCGCAACACCGGCGACCGGCTGATCGTCACCATGCCGCAGGACATCCTGTTCGCCAAGGACAGCGCCGACCTGCGCCCGACCCTGGTGTCGGACCTGCGCGACGTCGGCCAGTCGCTGCTGGCCTACCCGAACACCACCGTGCAGGTGATCGGCCACACCGACAGCGACGGCGAAGCCGCCTACAACCTGAACCTCTCGCAGCGCCGGGCGCAGTCCGTGGCCAACGTGCTCTACAGCGAAGGCGTGCCGCGCGGCCGCGTCGCGGTCATCGGCCGGGGCGAGGATCAGCCGATCGCGTCCAACCTGACCTTCGAGGGCAAGGCGCAGAACCGCCGGGTCGAGATCATCATCCTGCCCAACCGCTGACCGCTTGCGGGGCCTCGTGCCCCGTTCGGGACGAAACGAAGAGCGCCGCGCCTTGCCGCGGCGCTCTTGCGTTGTAGGTCTGGGGTAACGGAACAGGAGACGGATATGAGCGACATGACCCTTGTCGGCCTCTGCGGCGCGCTGCGCCGCGAGTCGAGCAACCGCAAGCTGATGCAGGAGGCCGCGCGCCTCTTTGCCCCCGCCAGCTTTCACGAGATCGACCTGCGCTTTCCGCTGTTCGACGCCGACCTGCAAGAGGCCGAGGGCATCCCCGACATGGTCCGCGACGCCGCGGCCCGGATCAAGGCGGCAGATGCGGTGATCGTCAGCACCCCGGAATACAACAAGGGGATCACCGGCGTGCTGAAGAACGCGCTGGACTGGATCAGCCGGGTCGAAGGCCAGCCCTGGCGCGACAAGCCGGTGGCGCTGCTGTCCGCCTCGACCGGCCGCGCTGGCGGAGAACGCGCGCACAGCATGGCGCGGCTCTGCCTCAACCCGTTCCGCCCGCGCCTGCTGGCCGGGCCGGAGGTGATGCTGGCGCAAAGCCGCAGCCAGTTCGACGAAAACGGCCACCTGACCGATGAGCGCGCCGCCGGCTTTCTGCAAGAGCTGATGGACGAGCTGAAACGCGACGTGCTGCGGATGCGGGGCTGAGCACCGCACCCCTGGTTTCTTCTCTGTGAAAATACCCCTCTAGAGCCGGTTCGAGACCTCGATGAGGCTGCCGTCCGGGTCGCGCAGGTAGAGCGACAGGATCGGTCCGCTGGCCCCGGTGCGCCGGACCGGCCCGTCCTCGATGTCGACCCCGAGTGAGGCCAGGTGCGCCTGCCACTCGGCCAGGGGCGTTTCGCTGAGAAAACACAGGTCGGCCGAGCCGGGCAGGGGCTGGCGCGCCTTGGGTTCGAACTCGTGCCCTGCCAGGTGCAGGTTGATCTTCTGCGCGCCAAAGGACAGCGCCCAGCGCGGCGCGCCGCCTGCCGGGGTGAATTGGTTCGCCGTCATGCCCAGCGCGGCCTGGTAAAAGGCGCAGGTCGCGGCGATGTCGGCCACGGTCAGGACAAGATGGTCGAGCGACTGGACGGCAGGCGGCATGGCTGGAATAACCCCGGACAATTCAGGAGGGAGAGTCGGATGCAGGGTGTCAAGCGGGCGGAGCGGCGTCAAACCGATGTGATGGACCCGGACCGCGCCGCCGCGCTGGCCGCGGCGCTGGACCTGCCGGGCGGCATCGACATCGGCGATCCGCTGCCGCCGTTCTTTCATCAGATCTATTTCTGGGAGGCCCGGCCGCCGCACCACCTGGGCCGGGACGGGCACCCCAGGGTGGGGACCGGGCTGATCCCCGACCTGGGCCTGCCGCGGCGGATGTGGGCGGGCGGTGCGTTGCAGTTCCACGCGCCCTTGCGCGCGGGCTACATGGCGGAACGGCATTCCCGGGTTGCCGACACGCAGAAAAAGACCGGCCGCACCGGGCCGCTGGGCTTTGTCACGCTGGCGCACGAGATCTGGCAGGGCGGGCAGCTCTGCGTGACCGAACGGCAGGACCTGGTCTACCGCGAGGACCCGGACCCGGCAGCCCCGCGCCCCGTCCCGCCGACCGCACCGACCGACGAAGAGACGCGGCGCGACTGGGCGTTTTCGCCGACGCTGCTGTTCCGCTATTCGGCGCTGACCTTCAACGGCCACCGCATCCATTACGACATCGGCTATGCCAGGACGGTCGAAGGCTACGCCGGGCTGGTGGTGCATGGTCCGCTGCTGGCGCAGGGGCTGCTATTGATGGCGTCCGAACAGGCGCCGGTACGCGGGTTCCGGTTTCGCGCCACCGCGCCGCTGATGCATGACGAGGTGGCCACGCTGTGCCGCAAGGGGCCCAAGATGTGGGTGCGGGGGCCGGACGGCCGCCAGTGCATGACGGCGACGGTCGAGGTCTGAGCGACCCCGCCCGGGCGCGTCAGCAGCCGGTGCCGCGCAGCACCACGCGCACCGTCCTGGCCATGACCCGCAGGTCGTTCAGCAGCGACAGCTGGTGGAGATAGGCGGTGTCAAAGCCGGCGCGCTCGGCAAAGGAGGACTCGTTGCGCACCGACACCTGCCAGTAGCCGGTGATCCCGGGCCGCAGCGCGTAATAGGCGGTGCCGGGATACAGGTCCTGCTGGCAGGGCATCATCGGGCGCGGACCGACCAGCGACATGTCCCCGCGCAGCACGTTCCACAGCTGCGGCAGTTCGTCGATCGAGGTCTTGCGGATCAGCCGCCCCACGGCGGTGATGCGGGGGTCGTGGCGCAGTTTCTGCGTCAGGTCCCATTCGGCCCGGGCATCCGGGTTCTGCGCCAGGTAGGCGTGCAGGCGGCTGTCCGCATCGGGCACCATGCTGCGCAGCTTCCAGATGTAGAACATCCGGCCGTTCCGCCCCAGGCGCTTCTGGAAATAGAACGGCGAGTGGCCGTCCAGCGCGATCAGCAGCGCAAAGAAGCCGACGATGAGCAGGGCCGGAAGCCCGCCCAGAACCACCAGGACAACATCGAGAACGCGCTTGAAGACATCGCGATAGAGGGTCGGTCTGGCCTGCGGGCCAAGCGCCTCGTCGATCAGGGTTTCGATCCTCGCCGTAGGCAGCGGCCGGCGCAAATGCAGTGTCAAGATGACCTCCTAACAGTCATTCGTTGACGAGAGCGTGGTTAACTACGTTCCATTCCAGAGGCTCGTGACAAAGCTCCGCCCCGGCGCGGAATAGCGCGCCAATCGAAGCCCGCCCGTGGGCCAAGCCGAAATGTGCATGTTTTTTCTGCGCGCAGACCGCAGCGAACGTACCAAGCAACTCCCGAGTGGAAGCACCAACCCCCCAGTGCCGGTTAAAGGCAAATACGACGAAACTTTGTTGCACTTGCTCGACCCGGTGTTTATCGCGCAGCGACGCAGGGCACGTCAATGTCCTGTTCTTGCTGCAACCTTTGGCTGAAACCTGTGCCTGGCCGATCCGGGTGCCCAGGTGGCCCGGCCCAGGCTGCGCGCCGCGGACGACGCCCGGCCATCGAGGCTGCCGCCTGACGGCCCCGGGGCTGCGACCGGATGGGCGGGCCCGGAATGCGGCCCCGATTGCCGCACCGGATTGGAAACAAATCCTCGGCCAATTGGCGGGCATTGTCCGGAAATCGGAAACAGTATCGGAAAAAGATCGGGACAGGTCTTTCCGCGAACCGGATTGACCCGTGGGCTGCCTTGGAAACGCGCGATTCGTTAATTTCTGTCGGAAACAATGATATCCGGGGGTGTGCGCCTGTCGCGGTTGCTCCCACGGCCGGGCGCCGCCGATCCCCGGCGGAAGTGTACGTAACGTCAAGACGTTCGGTCGTCAGGGTCCCGGACAATCAGGAGGGGAGTCCGGGTCCTCACGAATTGTTTCAGAGTTTAGGAAAACGCGAGGTGCTTGCCGAATTTCGGCCCGAATCGGGACAAATCTACGCCATCGAATCGACGCCTGTCGCCGCAATCCTGCCCGATTTTCGCCGCAACTCGGCGAAATATGGCGCGCCGCCCCGCCGGGGCGGAGTTGAAAGCGGTTGGCCCGGCGGATATGTCCAACCGATCCGACCGCATGACCACGACCGCAACAAAGAGGCCGCCCGTGACCAATCATCTCTACAAGAGAGACCTGCCCGACGGGCTGAACCTGGGTCCCGTCGTCGCCATCGACTGCGAGACCATGGGCCTGAACCCGCACCGCGACCGGCTGTGCGTGGTGCAGCTGTCCGGCGGCGATGGCAACGCGCACCTGGTGCAGATCGCCAAGGGCCAGATCTCGGCGCCCAACCTCGAGCGGCTGCTGACCGACCCGGAGGTGCTCAAGCTGTTCCACTTCGGGCGCTTCGACATCGCCGCCATGTACCACGCCTTTGGCGCGCTGGCTGCGCCGGTCTACTGCACCAAGATCGCCAGCCGCCTGGTGCGCACCTTCACCGACCGGCACGGGCTCAAGGTGCTGACGCAGGAACTGCTGGGTGTCGACATTTCCAAGCAGCAGCAGTCCAGCGACTGGGGCGCGACCGCGCTGACCGACGCGCAGCTAGACTATGCCGCCTCGGACGTGCTGCACCTGCACCGCCTGCGCGACGCGCTGAACGCCATGCTGGTGCGCGAAGGCCGGATGGAGATCGCGCAGAGCTGTTTCGACTTTCTGCCGGTGCGGGCGATGCTGGACCTGCAAGGCTGGCCCGAGACGGACATCTTTGCCCATGCCTGAGCACGGTTGAGCCATGGCGCGCGCGGGCGGGTTGTATTCACGGGTGATCGCCTGGCTGAAGATCCTTCTGCCGCTGGCCGCGCTGGCCCTGTTGTCGACCATGTTCCTGCTGTCGCGCCCGCGCGAGCCGTTGCAGAACGCGCCCTTTGCCGATGCGCTGAGCTCGGGCGCGGCCGACCAGAAGGTGACGGCGCCCTACTATGCCGGCACGACCGAGCGGGGCGACATGCTGACCATGACCGCCCGCACCGCCCGTCCGCAGGAGGGCGGCAGCATCGTCGCCGACAGGCTGGAGGCGCGGATGCGCCTGTCCGACGGCAGCGAGATCCGGCTGGACGCGACCGAAGCGCTGCTGCGCGACCGCGAGCACAAGGCGCTGCTGTCCGGCGGGGTGCGGATCGAAAGCTCGCAAGGCTATGTGCTGACCACCGAGGGGCTGGTGTCGCACCTCGACAAGGTCGCGGCCGAAAGCACGGGGCCGGTGCAGGGGGTGGGGCCCATGGGCCATTTCGAGGCCGGGCACCTGAAGATCCTGCCCGCCGAGGCGGACGGCGAGGTGCAATTGCTGTTTTCCGGCGGCGTAAAGCTGGTATATCAACCGCCAGACAACGAAAGCACGTCCGAATGATCCGCCTTTTGACCTTTCTCACCCTGCTTGCCCTGATGCCGCTTGCCGCGGCGGCGCAGCAGGGCGCGCAGGTGGCCTTTGGCGGGATGCAGCAGGACACGCGCGCGCCGGTCGAGGTGACCGCCGACGCGCTGTCGGTCAACCAGTCGGACGGCACCGCGCTCTACACCGGCAACGTGGTGATCGCGCAGGGGCAGATGCGGCTGGCCGCGCCCCGCGTGCTGGTGGTCTACGCCAAGGACGTCGGCCGCATCAAGCGGCTGGAGGCCACCGGCGGCGTCACCCTGGTCAGCGGCACCGAGGCGGCCGAGGCCGAGCGCGCCGACTATGACATCGAGGGCGGGCAGGTGATCATGTCCGGCAACGTGCTGTTGACCCAGGGGCCCAGCGCGCTGACGGCGGAACGCATGGTGGTCAACCTGCGCGACGGCACGGCGCAGATGTCGGGCCGGGTGCGCACCGTGTTGCAGCAGGCCGACAGCCCCGCGCCGCAAGGCCAGCCGTGATGGACCGCCCGCAGCTGACCGTGACCGAAGGCGACAGCGGCTTGCTGGTCAACCACCTGCGCAAGAGCTATCGCAAGCGGGTGGTCATCCGCGACGTCACCTTGCGGCTGGACCGCGGCGAGGTGGTGGCGCTGCTGGGGCCCAACGGGTCGGGCAAGACGACCTCGTTCTATGCCATCGCCGGGCTGGTGAACCCGGAGGGCGGGCAGGTGCTGATCGACGGGGTCGATGCCACCTACCTGCCGATGTACCGCCGTGCGCGGCTGGGCATCGGCTACCTGCCGCAGGAAATGTCGATCTTTCGCGGCCTCAGCGTCGAGGACAACATCGGCGCGGTGCTGGACATCGCCGAAAAGAACATCCACCGCCGCCGCGAGCGGCTGGAGGAACTGCTGGGCGAGTTTTCCATCGAACACCTGCGCCGCGCCCCCGCGCTGGCGCTGTCCGGCGGCGAACGGCGGCGGGTCGAGATCGCGCGCTGCCTGGCCGCCGACCCCAAGTATCTGCTGCTGGACGAACCCTTTGCCGGGGTCGACCCGATCAGCGTGGGCGACATCCGGCACCTGGTGGCGGATCTCAAGACGCGCGGCATCGGCGTGCTGATCACCGACCACAACGTGCGCGAAACGCTGGAGATCGTCGACCGCGCCTACATCCTGCACGACGGCCGCGTGCTGATGTCCGGCACACCGCAGGAAGTGGTGCAGAACGAAAACGTCAGACGTGTCTATCTGGGCGAGAACTTTCGCTTTGGTTGAGTGTGACGTGCGCGCGATACTGACAGTTTGTCGCGTACGCGGTTGTGATCGCCGTCCGGTTTCCATTGACAGAACCGGGGGTTTCCAACTCAAATGAACTCATGGTGCTCTGTATCGCGGCATGGCAACTGGACGGGATCCTCGGTTTCGAGGCGGACAGGGCTTTTTCCGCGGCGGGGGGCCTCTCCTGAACCCGCAACGCAGCCAAGGGTCCCCTCGGCCCTGCTGACTCGCGGGTCCACAAGAAAAAGGACAAATCATGCGCTACCAGATCACGGGTAAACACATCGACATCGGCGACGCCCTCCAGGTCCACGTCAAGACCGAGCTGGGCACTGTCCTGGACAAGTACAGCCAGCGTCCCACCGACGCGACCGTGATTTTCTCGAAGTCGGCACACGAGTACGTCTGCGAAACCATCGTCCACCTGTCCAGCGGGTTGAACGCCGCCGCCAAGGGCCATGCGACCGAGATCTACGCAGCTTTCGAAGCCTGCGCCGAAAAGATGGACAAGCAGCTCCGCCGGTACAAGCGGCGGCTGAAAGATCACCACCGCGACCGGAGCGAACCGGTTGAACATTTCGGGGCGGCCTCGTATATCCTCGCGCAAGAAGTGGATTCGGGCGGTGAAGAGCCCGAGAGCCTGCAACCGATCATCGTGGCCGAGATGGAAACCAAGATTCCGTCTCTCTCGGTCGGGGAGGCCGTGATGCAGATGGAGCTGGCCGGTGCGCCCGTACTGGTTTTTCGAAATGAAAAAAAGGATGGCGTGAACGTCGTGTACCGCAGGGAAGATGGCAACATCGGCTGGATCGACCCGTAAGGTTTGGCTGGTCATCCCAATCCCCCCTCCGGACCGTTTCCGACCCGCGCGCCGCAGCGACAGGCAAAAGGCATGAAGTTCGTCGATCTCATCAGGCCCTCGGCTGTGAAAGTCATCACGTCCACCTCCAGCAAGAAGCGCCTGATGCACGACGTCGCCGACCTGGCCGAAGGGGCCTATGGTCTGAACGGTCCGCAGACGCTCGAAGCCTTGATGGAGCGTGAGACGCTGGGGCCCACGGGTGTGGGCCACGGTGTCGCCCTGCCGCATGCGCGCATCAGCGGGCTGGAGCGGGTTGTCGGCGTCTTCATCCTGCTGGAACGCCCGATCGACTTCGACTCGGTCGACCGTCAGCCGGTGGACATCGTCTTCGGCCTCTTCGCACCCGAAGAGGCCGGGGTCGAGCACCTCAAGGCGCTGGCGCTGGTGTCCCGCAGCCTGCGGGATGCCGGGCTGTGCGCCAAGTTGCGGGCCAACCCGGTGCCCTCGACGCTCTACACCCTTCTGACCGCGACCGAGGCCGAAAAGGCCGCCTGAGGCGCTGCGGCCACATCCGGCCGGGGTCAGGAATTCCCCCGTTGGCGCCAGCGCGCCAGCGGGGTATCTGAGGTTCATTGATCACCCCGACAGGACAGGAGGGCCACACATGACCGGATATCGTCGCGCCGCTTCCTTCCTGGATCGTTCGGGCCGCTGATCGCCTGCCCCCCTTTGCGGGGCGTCCTTTCCGCCTGACGATCCGATCTTTCGCGGCCGCTTGTGCGGCTGCTTCTCACGTCACGAGAAAGACGGAGCCATGGGCAATCCTCCCATCGGGGCACGCGCTGAGGTGTGTCCATTCTACTCGGACGCCGCCTGGATCGAAGGGCGCGCGGTCGACCAGTTGAACGAGGTCGCCGCCTGGCCCGGCATGACCGCCATCGCGGCCTTCCCGGACCTGCACCCCGGCCGTCACGGCCCGGTGGGCGCGGCCTTCCTGGCCGACCGGATCTATCCGCAACTGATCGGGCCGGATATCGGCTGCGGCATGGCGCTGTTCCGGCTCGACCTGCCGCGGCGCAGGCTGAAGCTGGACAAGGCGGTGCGCCGTCTGGAGGTGCTGCAGGACGGCGCGACGCCGGACGAGGCCGCGATGGCGCTGGCCGGGACTCCGGGCGCACCCCTGGGTCCGCACGGCCTGGGCACGCTGGGCGGCGGCAACCACTTCTGCGAGGTGCAGGCGGTGGCCGGGATCAGCGATCCCGCCCGCGCGGCCGCGCTTGGCCTGGCCCGGGGTGACCTCTGCCTGCTGGTGCACAGCGGATCGCGCGGCCACGGCGCCGGGATCTTCACCGGGATAGAGGCGCGCTGGTCGGTGGGGCTGACCCCGGACAGCGACGCGGCGCAGGACTACCTGGCGCTGCACGCGGCGGCGCAGGCCTGGGCGCGGGTCAACCGGCGGGTGCTGGCGGACCGCGCCGCCGAGGCGCTGCGCTGCGACCTGCGCCTGCTCTGCGACGCGCCGCACAACCACCTGGCGCGGCACGGCGCGGGCTGGCTGCACCGCAAGGGCGCGGCCGCCCCGGACCGCGGGCTGGCGCCGCTGGCGGGGTCGCGCGAGAGCCTCAGCTACCTGCTCACGGTGCCCAAAGGCCCGGCGCAGGCGCTCGGCTCGGTCTCGCACGGGGCGGGCCGCCGCTTTGACCGCGCCGCCATGCACGGCCGCATCCCAAGGGTGAAATCGACGCAGGAGGCGATGCGCCAGACCGCGTTCGGCGGCCGCGTGGTCTGCACCGACCGCGACCTGCTGATCGAGGAGGCGGGCAGCGCCTACAAGGACCCCGCGCAGGTTGTCGCGGACCTGGCCAGTTTCGGGCTTGCCGCGCCGATCCTGGCGCTGGAGCCGCTGATCACCTTCAAGACCTGCGCAAGGGAGGGCCGGACATGATCCCGCATGTGTCGTCCCGCGGCATGGGCCCCGGAAACCGCCGTCCGGCGAAGGTATCATCACGGGCACAGACAGAGGCCGACGCGCGCGCCCTGCCTGAACCGCCCTTCCGGGCTTCTTCTCTGTGAAAATACCTCCGGGGAGTCGCCCCGCAGGGGCGGCGGGGGCAGCGCCCCCCCTTTTCAGGCCCAGTCGCCGAAACCGAACATGACGTAATCGCGCTGGTAGGCCTCGCGGCCCAGCCGCTCGACTTCGTCGTCGTAGATCTCGGCGAGTGAAAACGGCGCGCTGTTGGCCACCGGCTCCGGGTCGGGCGGGTTCGGGTGGCCGACCTGCAAGGCCAGCGCGGGCAGGTAGGCGGCCATCTCCTCTTCGCGGACGATCATGTCGGGCAGGGTGAACTCGGCCATGCCCTGGATGCATTGCGCCTGCGTCGCCCAGTGCCCGTCGACCCGCAGCGCGGTCTGCCCGGCGAGGTTGGCCCGGACCCAGTCCAGCCAGGCGGTAAAGGCGGCGCGGTGCGCGGCCACGTCGTACTCCGGCCCCGGCTCGCCTTCGGGGATGGGCAGGTTGTGCGCGCGGCGCAGCACCTTGCGGATCCCCTGAAAGCTGCCCTTGCCGGTGGTCAGGATCTTTGCGCAAAAGGCGTCATGCGCCCGCGCCAGCGGGTGCCGGATCACGGTAAAGCTGCGGTGGCCGGGGCGGTCGCGCTTCCACGCCCGTAGCGAACCTTGGGTGAAATCGCTCTCCAGCTTGCCCCAACCCACCCCGTCGAGCGCGGCCAGCCAGTCCTTGACCGCGCGTTCCGGGCCGGACCGCACCGGCATGTAGAGCAGCGGCGTGGCCTGGGCGGCGATGTAGGTCGGCACCACCGGGCCGCGGCGCGGCTCGAAATTGGGGGTGCGGGCCAGGTTGAACCGGTCCAGCCGCGCCAGCGCCTGCACCATCTCGGCGTAGTTCTCGACCTTCTCCGAGGCGGGTTCCGGGTTCTGCCGTTTGAGCGCGGTGTTCAGGCTGTCCAGCCGCGCCGAACTACCCAGCCACTGCGCCAGCCCGTTCATCACGGCCACCTCCTGGAGATCCTCGTAGGCGACGTAAAACGCCGTCTGGCCCGAGGTCTGCAAGGCCGCTTGCAGGCGGAGCTGGAAGTCCTGCAACTCGGACAGGTGCGTCTCGAACTCCTCGGCGTCGAAGACCGCCGATCCTTCCTTGCGCTTCTTGACGTTGGTCAGCTTCCACTGGCCGGTGGCCTGGGCGATCTTCCAGCTGATGTAGCTGTCGACCGGGTTGCGGGTCAGCACGATCTTGGCGATCTTTGGGTCGCCCAGCAGCGCGTCCAGCACGCGCGGATCGTGGTCGTGGAAAAAGCGAAAGCCGTGCAACCCGCCGGGCGCGCTTCGGATCCGGTCCAGCAGGCGCTGCGGGTCGCGGTCCCGTTCGGCCTGCGGGATGTCGAGGATCTCGGTGCTGTTGGGGTAGCCGATGAAATGCGGGTTGAACGCCTCGCCGTGGCAGGTGAGCCCGTCAAAGGCGTTCAGGTTCGCCTCGAGAAAGTTCGACCCGGTGCGCATCTCTGCGAAGATCACGAAACAGTCGAATTTCTGGGACATCAGGCGGGCCTATTTCCGGACAAGGTAGGGTCTGCGGGCGCGGCCCTGCGCGCGAGAGGGGGCCGAGTGGACGGGAAAATCGCCCATCAAGTAGGGGTGCATCCCCTGGTTCTTGAGGTTTTGCAGGAATTGGCCAAAGCCCGCCAGCGGCACCAGGCGCGGCGCTTCAGCAAGGCGGCGGTTGCCCTTTTGCCCGATCTCGTCGATCAGGGTCTGGAGCGGCTCCATCGGCGCCTCGATGAAATCGGCCATGGTCCAGACCCGGATGCGCGCCTTGACGTCGGGCTTGCGCAGTTCGTCCAGCATCTTGGCTTCGGCCTTTTGCAGCCGCGCGGCCTGGACCCGGATCTCGGCGAAATCGGCCTGCGACCGGAACAGCGAGACCGCCCATGCGCCGGAAATCACGCTGATCTGGGCATTGGGGTCGCGCGCCATGTGCCACAGGATTTTCGGATTGTCGCGCGGGCCGTACTGAAAGCACTGCCGTTCGCCCCGGGTGTTCCACAGCAGGTTGGTCAGAAAGGCCTTTGGGTTGGCGTCTCGCAGGGCGGCATTGTCCGGCAGAGCCCCGGCACCGATCCGCACGCCGCCGGCGAACTCGGCCCGTTCGGGGGCGTAGAGATGGCCGTGGACCTGCACCCCGGTGGTGCGCGCCAGCCAGCCCTCGAAATCCTCGAACAGCTCGGCGAACCCCTGGAACACCGAGTATTTCCCCGCCGTCACGCCGTTTTCCCAGCCGTGCTGCGGGAAACGGCTTTGCATGTAGAGACCGGGGCGGCCGCGGGTCCGCCGTTCCACCGCGCGGGCAAAGATGCGGTCGATCTTGCCCGGGGTCGGTTCCTGCGGTCGGTGCACGCGCGCCGGATCGCCCAGGAACACCTCGTAGAGGCGGTCGGCGTGCGGCCAGATCTTGCGCGCGACAAAGCAATCCGACCGGCGCAGCAATTGCAGGTGATCGTCGTAGAAGATGTGCGGCTTGCCCTGGAAATCGAACTTGGACAGCGTCAGCGAGCGGCTTTCGATCTGGGTGGAATAGAGCCGGGCGAGGGTCTGGAAATAGCTTTCGTCGGGGATCCAGACGCGGCGAAAGTAGCGGTCTTGCCGGGCGCGGTTGGGGTCTTGCAGGATGGCGGTCAGGGTGCGGCGAGTCAGGCACCACCACTGGCTGCCCATGTGCGGGGTCAGCCCCTCGGGGATGCGGCGGGCATAGCCGACCGCGCGCTGCATCTCGACGAATTTGTCGAACAGGTAGCGCTGGTTGCGCCAGCTGAACGGGAATTGCAGGGTAAAGCGTTCGTGGTCCAGCCCGCCGACCGTCCAGGGCACATCCGCCGTGGTGGCGCTTTCGATGAAATCGGTGCGCGGGCGCTCCGCGAGGTAGGCTTGCAGTTCCTCGACGGGGCGCAACGGCAGGCAGGATCCGGATGTGAGGTAGACGTGCCGGACCTCGGCAAAGCGTTCCAGCATCAGCGTGGCGGCGTCCTGGCTGGCGGCGACCAGCCCCCAGGTGCCCCATTCGCAGCGGTGACGCTTGCTGAACAGCACGTCGGGCAGGTCTGACAGCGCCTCGCGAAAGCGGCGGAGCTGCTCGCTGGGGACCTTGGCGTCAACGTGGATCACCACCGGGCAGCCGCCTCCGGCCCAGTGCCGCGCCACCTGTTCGGCGCGGTCAAAGGCGGTGTGGACCAGCATGATGACCCCGACGCTCATGCCCAGTTCCCCTTGGACATCAGGCCGAGGATTTCCAGCTGGCGCCAATTGATGTAGCGTTCGGACCACTTGCACCACAGGTCCGGGTCGTCCTTCACGCCATCGGCATAGGCGATGTATTCGCGGCTGCCGCCGTAGTGCTGGCCGCGGGTCAGTTCCTCTTCGGCCTTCTGGGTGAAAGTCGACAGGAATTTCGTGTGCAGCAGGATGCCGCTGGCCTTTTCGCCGCCCCAGGCATCGTAGACCTGGTTCAGCCCGCGCGGCAGCAGGTTGTGGGTGGAGGAGACATAGGCATAGCGCCGGTCCCATTTCACCAGCGGGATCTTGTTCAGCGCCGGGGCCAGTTCCGGCCGGTCGGCAAAGAACACGCGGGCGCGCGGGCCGCCCTGGATCCAGAGGTTGCCGAAGGCGGGGTTCTTCTTGATGGCGTAGTTGCCCGCGTCGAACCAGTTGACGATGTCCAGCGGGTCCTGCCCGGGCTGATACGGCTGCGCGTCGATCCGGCCCTTGGGGTACATGTCCAGCAGCATAGCCGAGAACGACTTGATCGAGGAGGCATCCAGCCAGTCGGTCAGCGCGCGCAGCGGGCGGGTGTCGCAGAACGGGTAAAGGAACAGCTCATCGGGATCGACGGTCAGCGCCCAGTGGCCGTGGGCGTGTTGCATCAGCAGCCAGTTCATCCAGTCCATGCCAAAGCGCGCGCGCTTGTAACTGGCGCGGGTGGTCCAGACCGAGACATCCGGCTGCCGCGCGAGGTAGTCGAGCGAGCCATCGGTCGAGTCGTTGTCGACGAAGAAGAAGTGGTTGACCCCCATCTCGCGGTAGTGGCGCAGGAACCAGGGCAGGCGCACGCCCTCGTTGCGCTGGGTCGAGAACAGCAAGAGGTCCGAGGGGCGGATGTCCGACGTTCGGTCGGCGACAGGGCGCAGCTCTCGCCGCTTGCGGAAGGCGCGAATGCGCCAGCGCTTGCGCTGGAGCCTCAGCCGATATGCCTGCCAGATGCCCAAAAAAGTGCCTCTTGTCGCGCGCGCGGCGCTTCTTGCCCATGGCAGCTATCAGGTCATGGTTAAGACCGTCTTGAAATGCGCCTCCCAGGTGGGGGGCGCAAAGCGCGGCGCCTGGTCCGCGCGGGTCCGTCCAGCCCGATGATGCCCTGCCATGCGGTTGATTTCTTGGCGCCAAAGATAACCGTCGCTGACGGGTGCGTAAACGGGAATGTCGCCAAGCACTTCGCGGTAGATCGGCAGGTCGTTGACCAGCACCGGCACGCCCAGCGCGGCGGCCTCGACCGGCGGCAGGCCATAGCCTTCGGCGAGCGAGGGAAACAGCAAGCCGGCAGAGCCTGTCAGCAGGGCGGCGACCTGGCTATCGTCCAGGCCCGCCAGTTCGTGGATGCGCGGCGGGCGGGCGTCGAGCCGGGCAAAGGTGGCGTGGTTTTCCCAGCCCCGGCTGCCGCAGATCAGCAGGTGGGCGTCGGGGATGTCGTCCCAGAGATCCAGCAGGAAACCGTGGTTCTTGCGTGGCTCGATGGTGCCCAGGGTGACGAAATAGGGGTCTGTCCACGGGCCCTTGGGGGCTTCGGTCGGCGTGGTCAGGTCCAGGCCCAGCGGCGCGGCGACGGTCTGCGGCAGGCGCGCGCCTAGGTGGCGGGCCAGATCGCCCTCGGTCTGACGCGAATTGCAGATCAGCAGGTCGGCGCGGGCGGCGCGGGCCAGGAAGCTGCGAAAGCGGTCCACGGTGCCGGGGCGCTGGAACTGCGGATGATCCAGCGGGATGGTGTCGTGGATGAACACCGAGACGCGCGCGCCGACGCCCCGCAGCGCGGCCAGCACCCGTTCGGTCAGGTTGGTGTGGCCGGTGTTGAGGTAGGTCACGCCGCGCGGCAGGTGGCGGCGCAGCATGGCAGGCAGGCGCAAGGGCAGACAGCGCGCGCGGCAGAGGCGGCGCAGGTCGGCCTCGGCCCGGGCGCGCATCGGGTCGATGTCGCGCACGATGCGCGACAGCCGGTCCGCCGGGCCCCAGTCCTGCGCTTGCAGACGGTCGCGCAGGCGGGCGCAGCCCGAAGGGTCCAGCAGGACATAGCCCAGCGAGGTGCGCACCAGCCCCCAGAGCGGGCCGGCCTGCATCAGGTGGGTGAGATAGGCGAATTCGACCCGGTCGACGCCGGTCATGGGGCGACCCGCCCGGCTGATCAGCCGCGACAGGTCCAGCAGGCGGTCACCGCTCATAATGCCCGTTCACGTGCCAGCGCCAGGCGTCGGTGATCATCTGCGGCATGGTCGAGCGGCGCGGCTCCCATCCCAGCTCCTCGCTGGCGCGGGTCGAGCCGGAGACCAGCTTGGTCGCGTCACCGGCGCGGCGGGGGCCGTCGGTGCAGGGCACGGGGCGGTTGGTGACATGGCCCGCCGCCTCGATCACCTCGCGCACGGAAAAGCCGCGCCCGGTGCCCAGGTTGAACACCCGGCTGCCCTTGCCCGCCTCCAGCCACTGCAACCCCAGCACATGCGCCTCGACCAGGTCCATGACATGCACGTAGTCGCGGATGCAGGTGCCGTCGTCGGTGTCGTAGTCGGTGCCGTGGATGGTCAGGCCGGGGCGCTTGCCGTCGATCGCCTCCAGCATGACCGGGATCAGGTGCGTCTCGGGGCGGTGGTGTTCGCCCACCTCGCCCTCGGGGTCGGCACCGGCCACGTTGAAATAGCGAAAGATCACCGATTTCAGGCCATAGGCGGCCTCGAAGTCGCGCAGGATGTTTTCCACCGCGCGTTTCGACGCGCCGTAGGCGTTCAGCGGCAGCTGCGGGGTGGTCTCGTCCAGCACCACGTTGTCATGCTCGCCGTAGGTGGCGCAGGTCGAGGAAAAGACAAAGTCCATGCAGCCCGCCGCCACCGCCGCCTCGATCAGCGTCAGCGAGCCTTCGACGTTGTTGCGCCAGTAGAGGCCGGGCTTGGCCATGGCCTCGCCCACCTGGCTCAGCGCTGCGAAATGCATGACGGCGGAGGGCTGCCAGCGGCCAAAGACCTCGTCCAGCCGCGCGCGGTCCGACAGGGCGCCCTGTTCGAAGGGCCCGAACTTGACCGCGTCCTGCCAGCCGGTCACCAGGTTGTCATAGGTGACGGGCGTATGGCCCGACGCCTTCAGCGCCTTGCAGGCGTGGCTGCCGATGTAGCCCGCGCCCCCGGTGACCAGGACGGTCGCCAAGGCCCTATTCCGCCGACTTGCGCGTCAGCATCAGCGCCTGAAGGTAACCTTCGAGGTCGTCGCGCAGTTCTTCGCGCGCCAGGCCAAAGGCCACGGTCGCCTGGAGGAACCCGGCCTTGGAGCCGCAGTCAAAGCGCTGGCCGCGAAAGCGGTAGCCATAGACGCCGCCGGTGTGGATTTCCTTGGCGATGGCGTCGGTCAGCTGGATCTCTCCGCCGGCGCCGGTTTCCGGGTGTTCGAGGTGCTCGAAGATCTTGGGCGACAGGATGTAGCGGCCGATCACGGCCAGGTTTGACGGCGCCTTGTCGGCGGCCGGCTTTTCCACCATGCCCTGCACCTTGACCAGCTGGCCCATGTCCTCGGACACGTCCAGCACGCCGTAGGCGCTGACCTTGTCGCGCGGCACCTCCATCGCGGCGACCATGCAGCCGCCGGTGTTCTCGTAGGCCTCGACCATCTGTTGCAGGCAGGGCTTTTCGGCGGCGATCACGTCGTCTGGCAGCATGACGGCAAAGGGTTCGTCGTGGCTGACCAGCCGCCGCGCGCACCAGATGGCATGGCCGAGGCCCAGCGCCCTGTGCTGGCGGATATAGGCGATCTCCCCGGAATCCATGTTGGTGGTCTGGAGGATCTCGAGCAGCTTCTTCTTGTCCTTGCGGCGCAGCTCTTCTTCCAGCTGCGGGGCATGGTCGAAATAATCCTCGAGCGCGCCCTTGCCGCGCGAGGTAACAAAGATGAACTCGGTGATCCCGGCGGCGCGCGCCTCGTCGATCGCGTATTGCACCAGTGGCCTGTCCACCAGCGTCATGATTTCCTTGGGCACGGATTTCGTAGCGGGTAGAAAGCGGGTTCCCAGACCCGCCACCGGAAAGATCGCCTTGGTGACCTTCTTCGTCATTTCAGTCTCCGTCTGGTTTCGCCGCGATGCGTTGGCTGCATCTTATCCCGGGGGTGTGCGAAAACCTTGGTAAAGTTGTGTTCCCAATCTGTCGGTTCGGGCCTTTGGCCCGCAGTGGTCCATTATCCGCGCACTTTCTGCAATCGCATCATTTCGCATGCGAGACGAGATGAAAAGGTCCACCAGCGGAATTGCGCCCCCTCCCGAAGGCTTTGACCAAAAAGCCCGCCGGTCTGGAGCCATATTCCGTCGGATGTCAGGCGCACGCGATGGCGGCGCGCCGTGGGTGAAAAGACAAACAGGCTGACGATGGCCCCGTCGCGCACCCGTTGCGCGGCTTCGGCGCGCAGGCGGGCGGCCTGCCAGGGGCGGCCGGCCAGGTGGACGCGCGGGGCGCCGGGACGTCCGGGGTAGGGCAGAAAGGCGGCGGCGGAGGCTGGGAGCGGCGGGGTCAGCCCGAAGGGGCGGGTTGCGCCCTCCGCTCTGCCACGCCGCAGGCCGCGCATCAGGTGCAGCAGGTCGGCCGGGTCCAGCGGCCCGCGTTGCAGGACCCTCAGCAGGCGGGTGCGCTGGGCGGCGACAAAGGCGCGCCAGGCGGCTTTGCGGTCCTCTTCGGGGCAGTGTTTGCGCAGGAAAACCTGCTGCGACGCTGCGATCTGGGTCAGGTCGCGCGGGCTGCGGTCGCGGGCGCGGCGGTCGCTTTCGGCAAACCCGTGGTGCACCTGCGCCAATGGCACGAGCGCGGTCAGGTGCCCGGCCCCGGCCAGCCGCAGGTTCAGGTCGGTCTCATCCAGGTAGAACCGGAACGCGGGGTCAAAGCCGCCCAGTCCCGCCAGCACGTCGCGGCGCAGCGCCATGTTGGTGCCCTCGGTCTTGACGGCCTGGCCCGCGGGCGGCGCGGGGATCACCGGCGCGTCGCCCTCAAGGCCCAGGTCATGCGCGGTGCCGCTGCGGTCCACCGTGCGCGCGCGCCACTGAAAGGAGATGCCGTTGCGGCCGATCACGTAGCCGCCGGCGCAGGCGACGCGCGGGTCGGCAAAGGGCTGGACCAGGTGAGACAGCCACAGCGGTTCGGGCACGGCGTCATCGTCGATGAAGGCGACGACCTCGCCCGCCGCCACGGCGATGCCATGATTGCGGGCGGCCGAGATGTTCGGCTCGTCGAAGCGGACCAGCCGGATCTGCGCCGAATCGGGCCGCGCCGCCACGGCGGCGGACCCGGCGGGGCAGGCGACGACGACCACCTCGAACGGCGCATAGTCCAGCTGTGCGACCCCGGTCAGGCACCGCATCAGCGCCTCCGGGCGGCCCCGGCTGACGATGACGATGCTGACCGGCGGGGTCACGGCGCGATCAGGCCTGTTTGAGGTCCACGCCCGGCGCGTAGGCGATGAAGAAGGGGTTGGCAAAGCCGTGCTTGCCGTAGGTCAGCGGGGTATGGTCGTCAAACCGCACCACGCGCCCGCCCGCGCCCTGCAACACCGCCTGACCGGCGGCGGTGTCCCATTCCATCGTGCGGCCCAGGCGCGGATAGAGGTCGGCCTCGCCGGTGGCGACCAGGCAGAACTTCAGCGAGGACCCCGCGCTGGTCATGTCCTTGACCTCGTACTTGGCGATGTAGTCGTCGGTCGCCTGGTCGCGGTGCGACTTCGACGCCACCACCATCAGCGCGTCATTGTCGGGGGTGCTGACCTTGAGCGGCGTGGTTTCTCCGGGGGTGTCGAGGTCGAAGGGTCCGGTTTCCTCGACCGAGTGGCCGACGCTGTCGGTGTAGAACATGCGCCCCTTGGCCGGGGCATAGACCACGCCGCGCGTCGGCAACCCGTTTTCCACCAGCGCGATGTTCACGGTGAAATCGCCGCGCCGCTGGATGAATTCCTTGGTCCCGTCCAGCGGATCGACGATCAGAAAGGTCATCGCGTCGATGCCGTGGCTGGCGGCCTGTTCCTCGGTCACCAGGGCGACATCGGGAAAGGCCGCGCGCAGGCCTTCGGAAATCAGCGCATCGGCGGCCTCGTCGGCCACCGTCACCGGGCTGTTGTCCGATTTGACCATGACCTCGAACTCGTCGGACTGGTAGATCTCCATGATCTTCTCGCCGGCCTGAAGGGCGAGGCGGCGCAGAACGGGGGTGAGGTCCGAATAGTTCATCACAAGGCTCCTGACCGCGCCACCCGCGCGGATTTATTGATTTGAAACGTCATCTGTCTTATGCTGCCGGAAACAATAAACGGCAAGTGTGCGGCCCGTCACGGGCACGCCTCCGGAGCAGTCTCGATGTTTCAGGTCACCAAACCCCGGTCGCGGCTGGAGTCCTTCGTCTACATCCTCGAACTGATCTACCACAACTCGGTCCGGGCGGTGCGCAAGACGCATGGCAACGCCTTCATGGCGATCTTCATGAACATGCTTCAGACGATCATCTTTGTCCTGGCCTTCTACTTCATGTTCAAGATCCTCGGCATGCGCAGCGCGGCCCTGCGCGGCGACTTCCTGATCTACATCATGACCGGGGTGTTCCTGTTCATGACCCATGCCAAGACGCTGGGCGCCGTGGCCGGGTCCGAAGGGCCGGCCAGCCCGATGATGCAGCACGCGCCGATGAACACCGCCATCGCCATCGCCTCGGCCATGGTGTCGACGCTGTACATCCAGGTGCTGTCGCTGTTCGCGATCCTGTTCGTCTACGACGTGGCCTTCAATCCCTTCGTCATGCTGGAGATCCACGATCCGATCGGCTGCATGGCGATGCTGCTGTTGTCGTGGTTCTCGGGCGCGGCGATCGGGCTGGTGTTCCTGGCGGCGAAACCGTGGTTCCCGACCCCGGTCAGCATCCTGTCGACGGTCTACCAGCGCGCCAACATGATCGCCTCGGGCAAGATGTTCGTGGCCAATGCGCTGCCCTCGTCGATGCTGGTGATGTTCGACTGGAATCCCCTGTTCCACACCATCGACCAGTCGCGTGGGTACGCTTTCGTGGATTACAACCCCCGGAATTCCGACTGGGAATATGCTTTGTATCTGAGTATCGTTCTCGTGATGATTGGTCTCATGGGTGAGTTCTACACCCGCAAACACGCCTCGGCCTCGTGGAGCGCGCGCCGCTGATCCGGACGCTTTCCCCTTCGGTCGCGGCGCGGTCAGAAGGACGAGAGTAATGAATAGATTTGCAGCAATTCTGATCTGCTTCGCCGGGGCGGCCTCGGCGCAGGAGTTCCCCGCCCTGTTCAACGTCAAGGACGTGAACGAAGGCGATGTCCTGAACATGCG
Source organism: Antarctobacter aquimaris (assembly GCF_900184945.1). Lineage (GTDB taxonomy): Bacteria > Pseudomonadota > Alphaproteobacteria > Rhodobacterales > Rhodobacteraceae > Maliponia > Maliponia aquimaris. The sequence continues at coordinate 572,086 of NZ_FXYF01000001.1, forward strand.
GACCCGGCCCACGGACCTGGGCACGGTGATCGGCTCCCTGCCGTTCGACGCCAAGCATGTCGAAGTGGTCGAGGAGAAAAAGGGCTGGGGCCGGGTGAACACCGATGGCCTGTCGGGCTGGGTCTCGCTGGAGTTCTTGGAACGCCAGGAGGGCACCGAACTGCCCGACGGCTACCAGTTCAAATGCTTCGGCACCGAACCGTTCTGGAGCGCGACGGTGATCCAGGGCGATACGCTGACCTTTACCCGCCCCGACGACGACGACAAGGCATTCACCGTGGGCCAGCTGGCCACTGCCAGCAGCCGCGAACATCCGCATGCGCTGCTGGGTTCCAAGCTGGGCGAGAACATCACCCTGGTCGTGACGCAGGAACTGTGCAGCGACGGGATGACCGACTACACCTTCGGCTTCTCCGGGGCGGCGGTGATCGGCGGCTATGACACGCAGGTTTACAGCGGCTGCTGCTCGCTGGCGATGCAGTGAGCGGGGCGATGTTGCGCCTTGCTCTGGCGCTGATCCTGGCCTGTGGCGGCGCTGCCGCCCAGGACGCGTTTCCGCACCTGCACGACGTGACGGGCGTGGCGGCGAACGATGTGCTGAACGTGCGCGCCGGACCGGGGCCTGGCCATCCGGTCATCGGCGAGCTGGCGCATGACGCCCGCGCGGTCGAGGTGGTCCGGGTCGAAGGAGGCTGGGGCCAGGTCAACGTCTACGAACAGGCCGGCTGGGCGTCGATGCGATTCCTCGCGCCGCGCGTGGACGGCGACATCGGCAATGTCGGGCGGCTGGTCTGCGGCGGGACGGAACCGTTCTGGGGCATCGACGCGCGTCCCGGGCAGGTGGCCACGGTCAAGACGCCGATGAACTACGATCCGGGCGAAACCTATTCGGTGGGCCTGCTGCAACGGGTCTACAACCCGCTGCAAAAATGGCTGCTGCAAGGCAGCGACGGCCCGCGCACCCTGTCCATGGTCGTGGCCCGCACCTACTGCGACAACGGCATGTCCGACAACGAATACGGCTTTGACGCAACGCTGATCGTGACGGGACCGGAGGGCTATGTCTTTTCCGGCTGCTGCCGGTTGAGGGACTAGCGCCGCTGCGGTCAGGTCACCACCCGCAGTGTCAGGTTGATCCGCCCGCCGTTGGGCAACAGCGTGGAGGACCCGTAGCGGATGCGGTCCACCCCGTGGTAGGCCAGCCGCGCCGCGCCGCCCATCACCACCACGTCGCCGGATTTCAGCCAGACCGACTCGGTCCTGCCGCCGCGTTCGGGGTTGCCCATGCGGAACAGCCCCTCATCCCCCAGCGAGACCGAAACCACGGGGCAGGAGAAATCCCCCTCGTCCTCGTCGCGGTGCAGGCCCATCCGCGCGCCCTCGCCGTACCAGTTGATCAGGCAGCACTCCGGCAGGCGGGCGCAGCCCGACACCGCGCGCCAGATCGCCAGCACCTCGTCCGGGATCGGCGGCCAGGCCACGCCGCTCGGATGGCGTTCCTCGTAGCGGTAGCCGCGCGCGTCGCTGATCCAGCCGAACCGGCCCGCGGCACTCATCCGCACCGACATCGGCCCGCGCCGCGTCACCGGCGTGACCAGCGGCGCAACCGCCAGCACCGACCGCAGCCGATCGACCAGCGCCTCCTGCGCCGGGCGGTCGAGAAAGCCGGGGTAGATGTCGAACCCCTGTCGCGTGAGGCGCGTCGTCATAAGCGGGTTGTCAACCAATGGGCCTTAGAAGCCAAGCAAGGATCGCGCAAAACGCAGGAATTGCTCACATCACGACGCTTGCAGGCTTCCCACCCCCTCCTTATATGTCCTCCGAACGCCGGGAACGCCTCTCACCGTGCCCGGTTCCAACCATACGGGGCAGGATGCCGCAACGGGTCCACCGCCTCGTGACATCGCCTTGAGAATGAAAGGGATCGAACATGGGTAAAGTGATCGGTATCGACCTCGGAACCACCAACTCTTGCGTCGCCATCATGGACGGCAGCGCGGCACGGGTGATCGAGAACTCCGAAGGTGCACGCACCACCCCCTCCATCGTCGCCTTTACCGACGACGAACGGCTTGTCGGCCAGCCGGCCAAGCGCCAGGCCGTGACCAACCCGGAAAACACCATCTTCGCCGTCAAGCGTCTGATCGGCCGCCGCGTCACCGACGCGGAGGTGACCAAGGACAAGGACATCGTTCCGTACAAGATCGTCGATGGCGGCAACGGCGACGCCTGGGTCGAGATCCGCGGCGAGAAATACTCGCCCTCGCAGATCTCCGCCTTCACGCTGCAAAAGATGAAGGAAACCGCCGAGAGCTATCTTGGCGAAGAGGTCACGCAGGCGGTCATCACCGTTCCGGCCTACTTCAACGACGCCCAGCGTCAGGCCACCAAGGACGCCGGCAAGATCGCCGGTCTCGAAGTGCTGCGCATCATCAACGAGCCGACTGCCGCCGCGCTGGCCTACGGTCTCGACAAGAAAGAGGCCAAGACCATCGCGGTCTACGACCTCGGCGGCGGCACCTTCGATGTCACCATCCTGGAAATCGACGACGGCCTGTTCGAAGTGAAGTCCACCAACGGGGACACCTTCCTCGGCGGTGAAGACTTTGACATGCGGATCGTCAACTACCTGGCGGACGAGTTCAAGAAGGCGCACGGCGTCGACCTGACCAAGGACAAGATGGCGCTTCAGCGCCTGAAGGAAGCCGCCGAAAAGGCCAAGATCGAACTGTCCAGCGCCACCCAGACCGAGATCAACCAGCCGTTCATCTCGATGGGGTCGAACGGCCAGCCGCTGCACATGGTGATGAAGCTGACCCGCGCCAAGCTGGAAAGCCTGGTCGGGGACCTGATCAAGGCCTCGATCAAGCCGTGCCAGGCCGCGCTCAAGGATGCCGGGCTGACCACCTCCGACATCGACGAGGTCGTGCTGGTCGGCGGTCAGACGCGGATGCCGAAGGTCATCGAAGAGGTGACCAAGTTCTTCGGCAAGGAGCCGCACAAGGGTGTGAACCCGGACGAAGTGGTGGCCATGGGCGCCGCCATCCAGGCCGGCGTGCTGCAGGGTGACGTCAAGGACGTGGTCCTGCTGGACGTGACCCCGCTGAGCCTGGGCATCGAGACGCTGGGCGGCGTGTTCACCCGCCTGATCGACCGCAACACCACGATCCCGACCAAGAAGTCGCAGATCTTCTCCACCGCCGAGGACAACCAGTCGGCCGTGACGATCCGCGTCTTCCAGGGCGAACGCGAGATGGCGGCCGACAACAAGATGCTGGGCCAGTTCAACCTGGAACAGATCCCGCCGGCGCCGCGCGGCATGCCGCAGATCGAGGTGACCTTCGACATCGACGCCAACGGCATCGTGTCCGTCGGGGCCAAGGACAAGGGCACCAACAAGGAACAGAAGATCACCATCCAGGCCTCGGGCGGCCTCTCGGACGACGACATCGAGCGCATGGTCAAGGAAGCCGAGGACAACGCCGAGTCCGACAAGAAGCGTCGCGAACTCGTCGAGGCCCGCAACCAGGCCGAAAGCCTCATCCACTCGACCGAGAAGTCGATCGAGGAGCATGGCGAAAAGGTCGATCCCTCGACCGTCGAGGCGATCGAGCTGGCCGTGGCCTCGCTCAAGGACGATCTGGAGAAATCCGACATCTCGGCTGACAAGCTGAAGTCGGGCATCCAGAACGTGACCGAGGCGGCGATGCGGCTGGGCGAGGCGATCTACAAGGCCCAGGCCGACGAAGGTGCGCCCGACATGCGTGACCCGGACGGCGCCCGTGGCGGTGCCGACGACGACAGCATCGTCGACGCGGACTTCGAGGATCTCGACGACAACAAGCGGGCGTAAGGCCATCGCCCTCGGAACCAATCTGGGGCCGGTCCGGACACCGGGCCGGCCTCATGACGTTCCGACCAGAGGAGGACGCTGATGTCCAAACGTGATTACTACGACGTGCTCGGCCTCGCGCGCGGTGCTTCTGCCGAAGAGATCAAGAAAGCCTACCGCGCCAAGGCCAAGGAACTGCACCCCGACCGCAACGCGGACAAGCCGGATGCAGAGGCCATGTTCAAGGACGTGAACGAGGCCTACGACTGCCTCAAGGACCCTGACAAGAAGGCGGCCTACGACCGCTTTGGCCACGCGGCCTTTGACGGCGGCATGGGCGGCGGGCCGCGCCCCGGCGGCGGCGGCATGGGCGGCAACGCCGATTTCGCCAGCGCCTTTTCCGACGTGTTCGACGATCTGTTCGGCGATTTCATGGGCGGCCGGCAGGGCGGGCGGCAACGCGCCTCGCGCGGGGCCGACCTGCGCTACAACCTGCGCGTGACGCTGGAAGAGGCCTACAATGGCCTCCAGAAGACGATCAAGGTGCCGACCTCGATCCAGTGCGGCGAATGCAACGGCTCAGGCGCCGAAGGCGGCGCCGAACCCACCACCTGCCCGACCTGCTCGGGCCTGGGCAAGGTGCGCGCGACCCAGGGTTTCTTCACGGTCGAACGGACCTGCCCGACCTGTTCCGGCCTGGGCCAGATCATCAAGAACCCCTGCAAGGTCTGCAGCGGCGCGGGCCGGGTGCAGAAGGAACGCGCGCTGTCGGTCAACATCCCCTCCGGGGTCGAGACGGGCACGCGGATCCGCCTCGCCGGCGAAGGCGAGGCCGGGATGCGCGGCGGCCCTCCGGGGGATCTCTACATCTTCATCGAGGTGGAGCCGCATCCGATCTTCGAACGCGAAGGCGCGGAACTGCACTGCCGGGTGCCGGTGTCGATGACCGTGGCTGCGCTGGGCGGCGACATCGAGGTGCCGACGATCGACGGCGGCCGCTCGCGCGTCAAGATCCCGGGCGGCAGCCAGTCGGGCCGCCAGATGCGCCTGCGCGGCAAGGGCATGCGCTCGCTCCGCGGTGGGGCGACGGGCGACATGTTCATCGAACTGGCGGTCGAAACCCCGGTCAACCTGACCTCGCGGCAAAAGGAATTGCTGCGCGAGTTCGATTCGCTGGCCGAGGACAACAACCCGGAATCTTCGAGTTTCTTCAAGTCGGTCAAGAACTTCTGGGACTCGATGAAGGGGTGATCTGACGAACCCGCGCAGCGGGCGGACTGTCCAGTGGACAGTCCGGTCAGATCACGGGCGAAAGCCCCGGGCCGCAGGCATCTGACGAACCCGCGCAGCGGGCGGACTGTCCAGTGGACAGTCCGGTCAGATCACGGGCGGAGCCCCGGGCCGCAGGCATCTGACGGACCTGTGCCCGGCAACAGATCTGGCGGGGCGCTGACAGGCGTCTCGCAGATCGAATGGCGTTAACCACCTGTTCACCATCCGGGCGCAGGATTCGGGCATGACCCGTGGCCCGCATTTCTCAGATTCCCAGGCAGCCCTCTTCGACATCGACGAGGCAACCGCGCGCCCCGCCAGCGGCGGCGACAAGCTGCCCTCCTACATCCGCGATCACCGCGCCCGCCTGCGCGAACGCTTTGTCATCGGCGGCGCCGACGCCCTGCCGGACTACGAGCTGCTCGAACTGGTCCTCTTTCGCGCCATCCCGCGCCGCGACGTCAAACCCCTCGCCCGGCACCTGCTCGAAACCTTCGGTGACTTCAACGCCGTGCTCTCGGCGCCGGTGCCCCGGCTCAGGGAAATCAACGGCGTCGGCGATGCCGTCGTGACCGAGCTCAAGATCGTCGAGGCCGCCGCGCACCGCCTCGCCAGGTCCCGGGTGCTGCGCAAACACGTGGTCAGCAGCTGGGACGCGCTGCTTGAGTACTGCCAGACCGCCATGGCGCACCGCGAGACCGAGCAGTTCCGCATTCTCTTCCTCGACCGCAAGAACGTCCTCATCGCCGACGAGGCGCAGGCGCGCGGCACCGTCGACCACGTGCCGGTCTACCCCCGCGAGGTGGTGAAACGCGCCCTGGAACTCAACGCCTCGGCCTTCATCCTGGTGCACAACCACCCCTCGGGGGACCCGACGCCCAGCCAGGCGGACATCGACATGACCCTGCAGATCCAGCAGGCGGCCGACGCCCTGGGCATCACCCTGCACGATCACCTGGTGATCGGCAAATCGCGCGAGCTCAGCTTCCGGTCCGAAGGCCTGCTCTGACGGCGCACGAGTTTCTTCTGGCCCAAAATATCCCGGGGGAGTCGCGCACCGCGCGACGGGGGCAGCGCCCCCGACCCGAACCCGGAGGCCGCAGGCCGAGGGGTGAGAAGGCCTGTGCGCGCGTCAGCGCGCGCCGCCGGATCACCGGACCCAGATCTCGACACGCCGGTTCACCTGCCGGCCCCAGGCACTGTCGTCGCAGGCCATGGGCATCGCCTCGCCAAAGGCCTCGACCGCGATCTCCACTTGTTCCAGGTCGGCACTCTTGGCCTCGGTCGCAACCGCGGCGCGCACGGCCTCGGCGCGTCGGCGCGCGATCTCCAGGTTCGCCGGGGCCGGTCCCACGCCGTCCGAGAACCCGACAAAGACCAGCCGCCGGCCGTCGTAATCACCCCCCTCCAGCGCGCGGGCCAGCGCCAGCACGTTGGACCGCGATTGCGCATCCAGCCGCGTCGATCCGGTCTCGAAGCGGAAGGTCGCGGTCAGCCGCTGCATCGCCGACAGGGTCCGCGTCATGTCCTGCAAGGTCCCAAGGCCGCCCGCCTCCCCGGCGACCATGACCGCGTTGGCCAGCCGGTCGCCCTGCAGGTCGCGGCTGACCTCCTCGGGGTCCTGGTCGACAAATCCCGCCTCGCGGATCACGGTCTGCGCCGGCGGGCTGAGCGAAAAGGCCAGGAAGTCGCGGGCCAGCTTCGGCAGTCGGCGGGCGGGCACATACAGGAACATCGGCGCGGTCAGCGGGTAGTCCTCGGTCTTGATGCTGCGTCGGGCGGCGCGCAGCTGAAAGCCGCAGCTGCCTTGCAGCGTCAGCGGTTTTGCCGCCCCGATCTCGGCATAGCTGGCGATGCCGAGGCCGAAGGGGTCCCGCACCACGGCGTCGACCAGCTCCAGGTTCCCGGCGTGGCGCACCGCGCTCTCGGTCACGCTCTGCCGCACCGGCGCGAGAATACGGTCCTCCAGCCCCTGCATCGCGCCCGAGCCGCTGTCGCGCAGGTGCACGGTGATCGGCGCATCCGGCCCGCCCAGGGCCTGCCAGTTTGTCACCTGCCCGGACAGCACCGCGACAAGCTCTTCGATCGACACCACGTCGACCGGGTTTCCGGGGGCGACCACGGGCACCGCCGCGTCCAGCGCCAGCACGCGGGACCGGCTGGGCTCCAGCAGGTCGCCCAGGCCCGCCTCGCGCGCGGCGGCAGCCTCGACAGGCCGGATCTCGCGCAGGGCCATGGCCATGTCGGCCTCGTCCGCCAGCAGGTCGGCAAAACCACCGTCCGTGTCGCTGATCCGCAGGTGAAAGCGGCCCAGCAACCGGTCGGACCCACCGTCGCGAACCTCGTAGACGACGGCGCCAGAGACCTCCCCGGACCGGTGCGCCGTCATCCCGCCGCGTCGGGCAAACCCCTCGATCAGCGCGGGCATCAGCACCCGGCCGATGGTGGCCGAGCCCGAGATCGTCACATCGGCCACGTAGTCGGTCAGCGAGGGGCAGCCGACACCGGTGCAGCTGACGCCGGAGCCATCCACCGTGAGTTCGCCGTAGCGGGTCTGGACGCGGTAGAATTCACCGTCAAAGCCAAGCAGCGTGCCACTGAGCGCGATCGACCCGTCCCGCGACCGCAGGGTCACGTCCTGTGCAAAAGCCGCGGCGGCCAGCGAGCAAAGGAAAAGTGCGGCGAAAACCGCCGCACGCACAATCGTCATGAATTCCTCGCCAGCCCCGCGTCACCTGGAGGCGATAGTCAGGTCTTCGACGAGGTTTTTCAACACCAGAAAGTCGCCGACAGCGTCGCAGGCCGGCATCGCGACCGACAGGTCCCGCGTCCGCAGCGACCCGCCACCGCGGATTTCCAGCGTCTGCGCCTCCACCGGCGCGCCGCAGTTCGCCTCCGTGACCTCGGCCTCGACCGACAGCAGCACCGTGCCGGTCTTGCGCGCGGTGCCGGAGGGGAAGGAGTAGATCTCGGCCATCAGCGCCTCGGGTGTGTCGGTGCGGCCGAGCCGGGTCAGGAAACCGCCTTCGCCCTTGGCGGCGGCGGTCAGGTCCCCGGCGGCGGCGGCCCAGATGTGGCCCTCGGCAAAGTACTCGGCGGAAAACTCGCGGGCGTGCAGTTGCAGCCCGGCGTCGCCTTTCCACTGCACCGCGACGCGGTCGTAGAACGGCAGCGAGGCCACCTCGGCGCTGGCCATGGCGCCGTCGCCGCCCGGGAAGGAGGCGATGAAGGCCGCCTGTTCGGCCAGCGCGGGGACGCTGACGCTGAGCGTGCCGTCGGGCTGCATGATCTCGGTGAACATCAGGCCCTGGTGGTGCAGGGTCACGCGCTCGCTGGCGCGGCAGGGCGCGGTCAGCACCACGTTGACCATCGCGCCGGCGGTCGGCTCTGCCGTCATGGTGATGTCGCAGGCAAAGCCCGTCGCGCCGGGTGCCTGGGGCAGGTCCTCGATGGGCAGGTCGACCTCGGCGGCGGCCTGCACGATCATCGGCGCTTCGGGCAGCTCCATCTCGAGCACGAGGTCGGCGGGCATCTCGGGACTGGCGGAGGCGGCCAGCGGGGCAAAGACCGCCGAGGTGGCCGGCACGACGCCGGACAGTTCCAGCCTCTCTGCCGCCTGCGGTGCCCTGGTCGGCGCGCCGAACCCGTATTGCATCACGTAGCCGGTGCCAAGCGCGCAAACCAGCGTCGCGCCGCCGATAATGTAACTGGTTAGCCGGGCCATGGTCGGACTCCTGTGCTTTTCGTCCAACCTTGACCCTGACGGGCAAAGATGGCGCGCATGGGGCGCGTCGGCGGAGTCATTTTGGCAATTCGGCGATGCCCCGGAGCGTGTCGTCACACTTCGGGGCACCGCGGGTCGTTCAGCTGAGGCGGCCGTGGCAATGCTTGAACTTGTTGCCCGATCCGCAGGGGCAGGGGTCGTTCCGGCCCGGGTTGCCCCAGGTTGTCGGATCGGTCTCGTCAAAGCCTTCGGCCGCGACGGCACCGGCACCGGCCGCCGCCGTGGCGGCGCCTTCCAGCGCCGGCGCAGGGGCAGGGGCGGGGGCAGCGGCACCGCTGGCCTTGGCGGCGGCCTCTTCCATCTTGCGCTGCATCGCGGCCTGCTGGCGGCGCATCTCTTCGATCATCGCCCGCTGTTCTTCCTCGGTCATCGGGCGGATCTTGCTGAGCTGCTCGGTCACGGTCGAGCGCAGGCCGTCCAGCATGTTCTGGAACAGCTGGAAGGCCTCGTTCTTGTACTCGTTCAGCGGGTCGCGCTGCGCGTAGCTGCGGAAGCCCACGACCGACCGCAGGTGTTCCAGCGTCAGCAGGTGTTCGCGCCACTTGCCGTCGATGGCCTGCAACAGCACCTGCTTTTCGACCTGGCGCATGGTGTCGGGGCCAAAGGCGGCGGTCTTTTCGGCCATCATCTCGTCGCTGGCCTCTTCGAGCCGTTCGCGGATCACGTCCTGGTCGACCCCGTCCTCATCGGCCCAGGCGATCAGCGGCAGGTCCATGCCCAGCTTTTCCAGCACGGCGGCATAAAGCCCCTGCATGTTCCACTGGTCGGCATAGGCCTTGGGCGGCGCGTAGATGTCGACCAGGTCGTCGATCACCTCGTGGCGCATGTCCATGGTGATCTCGGAGACGTCCTTGGCCTCCATGATCTCGCGGCGCTGGCTGAAGATCACCTTGCGCTGGTCGTTCATCACGTCGTCGAATTTCAGCAGTTGCTTGCGGATGTCGAAGTTGCGCCCCTCGACCTTGGCCTGCGCGCGCTCCAGGCTCTTGTTCACCCAGGGGTGAACGATGGCCTCGCCCTCTTTCATGCCGAGGCCCGACAGCACCTTTTCCAGCCGCTCGGAGCCGAAGATGCGCATCAGGTCATCTTCGAGCGAGAGGAAGAAGGACGACCGCCCCGGGTCGCCCTGCCGGCCCGACCGGCCGCGCAACTGGTTGTCGATGCGGCGCGATTCGTGCCGTTCGGTGGCCAGCACGAACAGCCCGCCCGCGTCCTTGACCGCCTGTTCGTCGGCCTCGTGCTGATGCTCGATCTCGGCGCGGATCTCGTCGGGGTGACGGTCGGGGCTGGCGGCGATGGCCTCCATGACCTTGAACTCGACGTTGCCGCCCAGCTTGATGTCGGTGCCGCGGCCGGCCATGTTGGTGGCGATGGTGATCGCGCCCAGCTTGCCGGCGTCGGCGACGATCTGCGCCTCCTGCTCGTGCTGGCGCGCGTTCAGCACGTTGTGCTTCAGCTTGGCCTCCTTGAGCATCTGGCTCAGCATCTCGGATTTCTCGATCGAGGTCGTGCCCACCAGAACCGGCTGGCCCTTGTCGTGCGCCTTGCGGATCTCCTCGACGATGGCGGCGTATTTCTCGCGCCCCGTGCGGTAGACCGCGTCGTCCTCGTCGATCCGGGTGATCGGCTTGTTGGTCGGCACCTCGACGACGCCCAGGCCGTAGATCTCGCTGAATTCGGCGGCCTCGGTGGCGGCGGTGCCGGTCATGCCGGACAGCTTGTCATACAGGCGGAAATAGTTCTGGAAGGTCACGCTGGCCAGGGTCACGTTCTCGGGCTGGATGTCGCAGCCTTCCTTGGCCTCGATGGCCTGGTGCAACCCGTCCGACAGGCGGCGGCCGTGCATCATCCGGCCGGTGAACTCGTCGATCAGCATCACCTCGCCGTCGCGGACGATGTAATCCTTGTCCTTCAGGAACAGCTTGTGCGCGCGTATCGCCTGGTTGACGTGGTGCACGATGGTCGTGCTTTCCGGGTCATACAGGCTCTGACCCTCGGGCAGCAGGCCGCGGGCGTGCAGCTGTTCCTCGAGGTACTCGTTGCCCTCGTCGGTAAAGCTGACGTTGCGGGTCTTTTCGTCGACGGCATAGTGTTCTTCGACCAGCTCCGGGATCAGCTTGTCGACGGCGACATACAGCTCGGACCGGTCCTGCGACGGGCCGGAGATGATCAGCGGCGTCCGCGCCTCGTCGATCAGGATCGAGTCCACTTCGTCGACGATGGCGTAGTAGTGGTCGCGCTGGAACATCTGGTTCAGCTCGGACTTCATGTTGTCGCGCAGGTAGTCAAAGCCCAGTTCGTTGTTCGTGGCATAGGTGATGTCGCAGGCATAGGCCTGCTTTTTCTCGGCGTCGGGCTGGCGCGGGTAGACGACACCGGTCGACAGGCCCAGCGCACCGAAAACGTTGCTCATCCACTCGGCGTCGCGGCGGGCGAGGTAGTCGTTCACGGTGACGATGTGCACGCCCTTGCCGGTCAGCGCGTTGAGATAGGCGGGGAAGGTGGCGACCAGGGTCTTGCCCTCGCCGGTCTTCATCTCGGCGATGTTGCCCTGGTGCAGAAAGATGCCGCCCATCAGCTGCACGTCAAAGGCGCGCAGCCCCAGCGCCCTCCTTGCCGCCTCGCGGCAGTTGGCAAAGGCCTCGGGCAGGATCGCCTCCAGGCTTTCGCCTTTCTCGATCCGCTCCTTGAATTCCTTGCTCTTGGCGATCAGGCCGTCATCGTCGAGCTTCGCGAACTCTGGTTCCAGCGCGTTGATCTTTTCCACCAGCGGACGGACGGCCTTGATCTTGCGGTCGTTCGGCGACCCGAACACCTTGCGCGCGATTTTTCCCAGCATGGTCTGATGCACCTGTTCCCAGCTTCTTGTGCGGCATCTGCTTGCCCGCCTCGCACATGAGCCATATGACGGAACGAAAGAACCGGCCTCGCAGAGCCTTTGCGGCATGTAAGGGGGCGGCCCAAAAGTGTCAACGCCGCCTACGGACGCGGCACCGATGAAGAGGACCAACCGATGTCGAAAACCCTCATGAAACTCTCGGTCGCGGCCTTCGCGATCTGTACCGCCCTGCCCGCCCTGGCGCAGGACGAGGTCACGCCGGACACGGTCGTCGCCACGGTGAACGGGACCGAGATCACCTTTGGCCAGATGCTGCTGGCCCGCGCCGCGCTGCCCGAACGGTTTCAGGGCGCCCCGAGCGAACAGCTGTGGGACGGCCTGCTGGAACAGCTGATCCAGCAGGAGGCGCTGGCCCAGTCCGACAAGGCGATCGAGAGCAAGCGCGTCGAACTGGCCCTGATCAACGAACGCCGCTCGCTGCTGGCCGCCGAGGCGATCAATGCCGTGGCCAAGGCCGCCGCCACCGACGAGGCCATCGCCGCCGCCTACCAGGCACAATACGTCGAGGGTGACCTGGGCGTTGAATACAACGCCTCGCACATCCTGGTCGAGACCGAGGAAGAGGCCAAGGCCATCGCCGAGGAACTGCGCGGCGGCGCCGATTTCACCGAGACCGCGCAGGCCAAATCGACCGGCCCCTCGGGCCCCAGCGGCGGCGCGCTCGGCTGGTTCGGCAAGGGCCGCATGGTGGCCCCCTTCGAAGAGGCCGTCGTGGCGATGGAGCCGGGCACGATCTCGGACCCGGTGCAGACGCAGTTCGGCTGGCACGTGATCCGCCTGAACGAAACCCGCGCCATCGACGCCCCGCCGCTGGACCAGGTCCGCGACGCGCTCAGCCAGCAGGTCCAGCGCGACGCGGTGCAGGCCTTCATCGACGATCTGGTCGATGGCGGCGAAGTGACGCGCATGGACCGCGCCGAGATCGACACCTCGGTGATCAACAACCTCGGCCTGCTGGGAGACTGACCAGATGCCCCCGCGTTCCCCCCTGGCCCCTGACGCCTTCCCCGAGCTTCCGGTCATCGGCGGCGCCCGCTTCGCCTATGTCGAAGCCGGGGTGCGGTACAAGAACCGCCCCGACGTGATGCTGGCGGTGCTCGATCCGGGCACCGTCATGACCGGCGTCTTCACCCGGTCGGCCACCCGCTCGGCCTGCGTGCTGGACTGCCAGCGCAAGATCACCGGCGACGACGGCGGCAAGGGCGCGGCGATCCTGGTCAACTCGGGCAATTCCAACGCCTTCACCGGCCGCGCCGGCGAAGACTCGGTCAACGCCATCTGCAAGGCCGTGGCCGAGATCACCGGCGTGCCCGAGTACCGCGTCTTCACCAGCTCCACCGGGGTGATCGGCGAACGGCTGCCGCACGACCGCATCACCGCCAAGCTGGCGGAGCTGAAGGACAAGCTGTCGCCCAACGCCCTGCCCGACGCCGCCCGCGCGATCATGACCACCGACACCTTCCCCAAGGCGGCGACCGCCGAGATCGACGTCGACGGCAAGACCGTCCGCATCGCCGGCATCGCCAAGGGCTCCGGCATGGTCGCGCCCGACATGGCGACCATGCTGGTCTACATCTTCACCGATGCAAGGATCGGCCGGGACGCCCTGCAATCGCTGGTCTCCGAGATCAGCGACAAGACCTTCAACAACATCACCGTCGACAGCGACACCTCGACCTCGGACACGCTGCTGATGGCGGCCACCGGGGCCTCGGGCGTCGATGTGACCTGGAACGCCGAGTTCACCCAGGCGCTCTACGACGTGATGCTGGATCTCGCCCACCAGGTGGTGCGCGACGGCGAGGGCGCGACCAAGTTCGTCACCGTGCATGTCACCGGCGCGGCCTCGGACGCCGATGCCCGCACCCACGCGCTGTCGATCGCCAATTCGCCGCTGGTCAAGACGGCGCTTGCCGGCGAGGACCCGAACTGGGGCCGCATCGTCATGGCGATCGGCAAATCCGGCGCCAGGGCCGAGCGCGACCTGATCTCGATCCGCTTCGGCGAGATCCTCGTCGCGGAAAAGGGCTGGGTGGCGCAAAGCTACAAGGAAGCCGACGGCGCGGGCTACTTCAAGAGCCCCGAGATCGACATCAACGTCGACCTCGGCATCGGCGAGGGCATGGCCACGGTCTGGACCTGCGACCTGACCCACGGCTACATCTCGATCAACGCCGACTACCGCTCCTGACCGCCAGGTTTCTTCTGGCTGAAAATATCCCGGGGGGGGCGCCGCAGGCGCGGGGGCAGAGCCCCCTCTGCGGCGCTCCCTCCCTCGGAGACCCCACCCGATGAAGATCATCCTCGTTTCCGCCGTCGCCCTGATCGACGCCGATGGCCGCGTGCTGCTGGCCCAGCGTCCGCAGGGCAAGAGCATGGCCGGCCTGTGGGAATTCCCCGGCGGCAAGGTCGAACCGCAGGAAACGCCCGAGGCCGCGCTGATTCGCGAACTGCACGAGGAGTTGGGAATCGAAACCTGGTCCAGTTGCCTCGCGCCGCTGACCTTTGCCTCGCACGGCTACGACGATTTCCACCTGCTGATGCCGCTCTTTGCCTGCCGCAAATGGGGCGGCATCCCGCAGTCGAAGGAAGGGCAGGCGCTGAAATGGGTGCGCAAGGACCAGTTGCGCGACTATCCCATGCCGCCGGCCGACATTCCGCTGATTCCGATCCTGAGAGACTGGTTGTAGACAAGCCGCTTTGTGCCGCGGCGCGGCGCCGGTCTTGGGCATTTGGCGAGAAATGTTCAGACTTTGGTCGCGTCTGAGGGGAAAAACGGCATTTTCGTGACGTATTTCAGTGGAACTGTTGCCGCGGACGGCCTAATTATTGCAACAGATGGACATTGGGAGATGCCTTCATGTTGCGGACCATCATCATCGGCAGCTGTGTATCCGTGCAGGGCCTGCTGGAACGGACGTTTCCAGACGGGCGAATCTCGGTCCGGGTTGGGGACCGGGTGTTCGTCGGCCTGCCCGTCAACGCCGCCTGAGCGGTCCGCGCGTCCCGGGCCTGACCCGCGACCTTCGGCCAGCCACACCACACCGTTTGCCACAGGGCCCAAAAAAAAGACCCCCGCTTCGGGGGTCTTTTTCGTTTCCATGTGCCGGCCAGATCAGCTGAGCTTGCGCTCGATCTCTTCGCGCTCGAAAATCTCGATGACGTCGCCGGGGCGGATGTCGTCGTAGTTCTCGAAGGCCATGCCGCATTCCTGGCCCGACTGGACCTCGGCGACCTCGTCCTTGAACCGCTTCAGTGTCTTCAGCGTGCCTTCGTGGACAACCACGTCGTCGCGCAGCAGGCGCACACCGGCGGACCGGCGGGCAACGCCCTCGGTCACCAGGCAGCCCGCGACCTTGCCCACGTTGGAGACCTTGAAGACCTCCTTGATCGTGGCATAGCCGATAAAGTTCTCGCGGATCTCGTTCGACAGCAGGCCCGAGGCCGCCGCCTTCACGTCGTCCACGAGGTCGTAGATCACCGAGTAGTAACGGATCTCCACGCCCTTCTGGTTGGCCGCGTTGCGGGCGGTCGCGTTGGCGCGGACGTTGAAGCCGATCACCGGGCACCCCGAGGCTTCGGCCAGGCCGACGTCGGTCTCGGTGATCGCACCCACGCCGTAGTGGATGACGCGCACGCGCACTTCCTCGTTGCCGATCTTCTCCATCGCCTGGACGATGGCCTCGGCCGAACCCTGCACGTCCGCCTTGACGACGATCGGCAGCTCGCTGACGTTCTTGTCGTCCTTGGCCTTCTGCAACAGCTGGTCCAGCGTGGTGGCGGCACCGGCCGCGGCGCGCTTTTCCTTGGCCAGGTTGGCGCGGTATTCCGCGATCTCGCGGGCCTGCGCCTCGGTCGCGACGACGTTCAGCACGTCACCGGCCTCGGGCGTGCCGTTGAGCCCCAGCACCTCGACCGGGACCGACGGTCC
Source organism: Antarctobacter aquimaris (assembly GCF_900184945.1). Lineage (GTDB taxonomy): Bacteria > Pseudomonadota > Alphaproteobacteria > Rhodobacterales > Rhodobacteraceae > Maliponia > Maliponia aquimaris. The sequence continues at coordinate 587,804 of NZ_FXYF01000001.1, forward strand.
GGCCTCGGCGATGCGCTCGCCCTTGTCGTTGATCAACGCGCGGACCTTGCCGTACTGCTCGCCCACGACAAAGATGTCGCCCTGCCGCAGCGTGCCGGTCCGCACCAGCACGGTGGCCACGGGGCCGCGGCCCACGTCCAGCTGCGCCTCGATCACGGCGCCTTCGGCGGCGCGGTCGGGGTTGGCCTTGAGTTCCAGGATTTCCGCCTGAAGCGCGATGGCCTCCAGCAGGTTGTCCAGGCCCTTGCCGGTCAGGGCAGAGACCTCGACGTCCTGCACGTCGCCGGACATTTCCTCGACCACGACCTCGTGCTGCAACAGGTCGGTGCGCACCTTGGTCGGGTTGGCCGAATGCTTGTCGATCTTGTTGATCGCCACGATCATCGGCACCTTGGCCGCCTTGGCGTGGTTGATCGCCTCGACGGTCTGCGGCATCACGGCGTCATCCGCCGCCACCACCAGCACGACGATGTCCGTCACCTGCGCCCCGCGCGACCGCATCGAGGTAAAGGCGGCGTGGCCCGGCGTGTCGAGGAAGGTCAGCACGGCCCCGCTGTCGGTTTCCACCTGGTAGGCGCCGATGTGCTGGGTGATGCCGCCGGCTTCGCCCGCGGTCACCTTGGTGTTGCGGATCGCGTCCAGCAGCGAGGTCTTGCCGTGGTCGACGTGACCCATGATCGTGATCACCGGCGGCCGCGGCTTGAGATCCTCGGGCGCATCGGCGACCTCGTGGATCACGTCCTCGACGTCGGCGTCGGAGACGCGCGTCACCCGGTGGCCGAATTCCTCGATGATCAGTTCCGCGGTGTCGGCGTCGATGGTCTGGTTCTGTGTCGCCATGATGCCGCTCTGCATCAGCGACTTGACCACGTCGGCCACGCGCTCGGCCATCCGGTTGGCCAGTTCGGCCACGGTGATCGCCTCGGGCAGCTTGACGTCGCGCACCACCTTCTCGCGGCTCGCGGCGCCGCCCATGGCCTTCTGCCGGGCACGCTCCTGCTTGCGCTTCATCGCCGCCATCGACTTCTGCCGGCCGCCTTCGCCACCGGACAGCGCCTGGTTCAGCGTCAGCTTGCCTGCGCGGCGGTTGCCGTCCTCGCGGACCCGGCCACGGCCACGGCCTGCGTCATCGCGGCTGTCGCGATCGGCGACGGGGGCGCGGCGCGGAGCCTCTTCGGCTTCCTTGGTCTTCTTGGGCTTGGCGCGGGACTGGTCCTCGGCCTTGGGCGCGGGCTGAGACGCCGCCACGGCCGCCGCCTTGGCGGCTTCCTCGGCTTCGCGGACCTTGCGCTCTTCTTCCTCGAGCTTGCGGCGCATGGCCTCTTCGGCCTCGCGCTGCTCGCGCTCCTTCAGTTCCTTCTCGGCGCGCATGCGCTCGCGCTCTTCGGCGCGGGCCTTTTCATCGGCCTCGCGCTGCGCGGTTTCCTCGACCTCGCGGGCCTTCGCGGCCTGCAGGGCCTTCAGGCGCCGTTCCATTTCCGCATCGGAAATGCCGGCCGGACGCTTGCCGCCCGAACCGCCAACCGAACCGCCCTTGCCGCCGCCACCGCCGGTGGCCGCAGCCACGCCCGGCTTCGGCACCACGACGCGCTTGCGCTTGGTCTCCACCACGACGTTCTTGGTCCGTCCATGGCTGAAGCTCTGCTTCACGCTGCCCGAACGGGCCCCGCCACGTACGCCCAAAGTCTTCTTGCCGTCGTCATCGCTCATCAAGCTACTTCATCCTTTCCGGTGGCCCCTGCCACCGCGATCCGCGTCAAACCCGACGCGTACACCCTTCAAGCGTTGGGCTTCCTCTACAATACGCGGCACGAGTCCGCCAGAGCCTAGCGCCGCATGTATGACAGTTTGTCGGCCAAAGGCCGCGCCCAGTTCATCTGCCGTCAACCAGCCGATATAGCGGCCACCGTAGGGCGTCGACAGTTTCGACTTGCCACGCCCCGACCCGTCCTCGGCCTGGATCAGCACCGTGGCCTCCTCTGTCTGGAGCCACGACTTTACCTTCTCATAACCGGCAACGGCCTCACCGGACTTGCGGGCCAGCGAGATCAGATCGACCACCCGCTTGACCAGCATCTGCTCGATCAGATCGGGCAGACCGTCCGGCACCTTCACCGGCTGTTTCAATGCCCGCGAGAACAACCCTTTGGAGGCCGCCTTTTCAACGGCCTCCCGATTGGCCGACACATATACGCCGCGTCCGGGCAATTTACCAGCCAGATCGGGCACGACGCGGCCATCCGGCCCCAGAACAAAGCGGATCAGCCCGTCTTTCGGCTGCACTTCGCCGGTGGCGATGCACTTCCGCTCGGGTCCGTCCGTCGTGTCCGTGTCGTGTCCGCCGCGAGTCATGCCTTGTCTTCTTCCTCCGCGTCGTCGCCTTCGACGGCCAGCTCTTCGTCCGACTCGTCTTCGGTCGCGGTCGGATCGACCCAGCCCAACAGGACGCGCGCGGTCATCACCAGGTTCTGCGCTTCTTCGAGGTCGACCTCGAACTTTTCCAGCAGCCCTTCGTCCTTGACGCGCTGCCCGTCGACCGTGGTCCAGCCGCCGGCCAGTTCCCAGTCGGCGCAGGTGGCAAAGTCTTCCAGCGTCTTGATGCCGTCCTCGGCCAGCGCCACCAGCATCTGCGGCGTCAGGCCCTCAAAGCTCACAAGGCTGTCGTCGACGCCCATCTCGCGGGCCTTTTCCAGCGCCTTGCGCGCCTGCTCTTCCAGGTGCTCGCGTGCCCGGGTCTGCAGTTCGCGGGCGGTGTCCTCGTCGACGCCGTCGATGACCAGCAGTTCGTCCTGCTCGACATAGGCGACTTCCTCGAGGTTGGTGAAACCTTCGGAAACCAGCAGCTGGGCAAAGAATTCGTCGAGGTCCAGCGTGTCCATGAACAGCTGCGTGCGCTCTTCGAATTCCTTCTGGCGGCGCTTGGATTCCTCTTCCTCGGTCATGATGTCGATGTCGAGGCCGGTCAGCTGCGAGGCAAGCCGCACGTTCTGGCCGCGCCGGCCGATGGCCAGGCTCAGCTGCTCGTCCGGCACCACGACCTCGATGCGCTCGGCGTCCTCGTCCAGGACGACCTTGGTCACCTCGGCCGGTTGCAGCGCGTTCACCAGGAAGGTCGGCATGTCCTCGTTCCACGGGATGATGTCGATCTTTTCGCCCTGCAACTCGTTCACCACGGCCTGCACGCGGCTGCCGCGCATGCCGACGCAGGCGCCGACCGGGTCGATGCCGCTGTCGTAGGAGATGACGGCGATCTTGGCGCGGCTGCCCGGGTCACGGGCGACGGCCTTGATCTCGATGATGCCGTCGTAGATCTCGGGCACTTCCATCTTGAACAGCTCGGCCATGAACTCGGGCGCGGTCCGCGACAGGAAGATCTGCGGGCCGCGGGTCTCGCGGCGCACGTCCTTGATGAAGCAGCGGATGCGGTCGCCGGGGCGATACGATTCGCGGCCGATCTTCTCGTTGCGGCGCAGGATCGCCTCGCCGCGGCCCACGTCGACGATGACGTTGCCGTATTCCTCGCGCTTGACGGTGCCGTTGATGATGGTGCCGGCGCGGTCCTTGAACTCGTCGTACTGGCGGTCGCGCTCGGCTTCGCGGACCTTCTGCAGAATCACCTGCTTGGCCGACTGCGCGGCGATCCGGCCCAGCTCGACCGGCGGCACTTCCTCGACAAAGGTGTCGCCGACCTTCGGCTCGGCCATGTACTGCTTGGCCTGCTGGACGGTCATCTCGGCCTGGTAGTTCTCAAGCTCTTCGTCCTCGACCACGGTGCGCACGCGGGTAAAGGTCGCCCGGCCGGTCTTGCGGTCGATCTTGACGCGGATGTCCATCTCGGCGCCGTAGCGGGACTTCGCCGCGCGGGCGAGGCTCTCTTCCATGGCCTCGACCACCAGCGACGGGTCGATCATCTTCTCGCGGGCGACCGCCTCGGCGGTCTGCAAGAGCTCCAGCTGGTTTGCTGACGTGATTGCCATTCTTCCTACTCCTCCTCGCGAGCCGTGTCGGTCTCGATCTCGTCAAACTTGGTTTCGTCCAGGACCGCATCGGCTTGGTCCGGATCGGCGGTGTCGTCGCCGGGTGCGTTGGCGGCGGCCTTGCGGCCCTTCAGCATTTCCTTGATCAACTCGTCGGTCAGGATCAGCTTGGCGTCAGACAGCCAGTCGAACTTCAGTCCGATGGTGCCCTCGTCCATGTTGACCAGGATCTCGTCGTCCTCGACCCCGGCCAGCACGCCGCGGAACCGCTTGCGCCCGTCGATCAGCTCGTCGGTTTCCAGCCGCGCCTCGTAGCCCTCAAAGGTGTCGAAGTCCTTCAGCCGGGTCAGCGGGCGGTCGATGCCGGGGCTCGAGACTTCCAGCGTGTAGGCCTCGACGATCGGGTCCTCAACGTCCAGCACGGCGCTGACGGCGGTCGAGATCTGGGCGCACTGGTCCACCTCGATCCCGCCTTCGGGGCGTTCGGCCATGATCTGAAGGGTCGGGATCTGCCCGCCCATCAGCCGGATGCGGACCAGTTCGAACCCCATGTCTTCGATCACCGGCTGGACGATCTCGGCGATCCGCTTGTCCATGCCAGTCTTGGCGATCATGTCGGTCATGTCTGTCCTGCCTTTCGGACACAAAAAAACGGGCCAGCGGCCCGTTGTCGAAACATCGTTGGGCACCGGGTTTGGACCCCAGCGCGCCGCTGTTGAACCGCATATAGGCGAGCAGGACAGGTCGTGCAAGCAGATTCGCCGGGTGGGCCGTCCGACGCGTTGCGCGCCCCTGCGGAAAGGGCGCGCGCGGCAGGGATTACCAGAACCTTACCGCTTTGTACAAAAAGACATTTTTCGCGTACAATTCGTACAAAACGGACAAGTCCGCCTCAGGTCATCACGTCCGGTGCGCTGCGCCCGGTCCGCTCTGCCAGGCCGCTCAGCGCATCCACGGCGGCGGCGAGATCCTTCAGCGCGGTCTGGGTCTCGATCTCCAGGTTGCCGCCGGCGGGCTCATAGCGTTCCAGGTAGACCCGGATCGTCGCGCCCTCGGTGCCGGTGCCCGACAGGCGCAGCACCGCGCGGCTGTCATCCTTGAAGAGAATGCGCAGGCCCTGGTTGTGGCTGACCGAGCCATCTACTGGATCCAGATAGGAAAATTGGTCCGCGGCGGCGACGGTCAGCCCGCCCGCCTTGGTCCCCGGCAGCGAGTCGAGCCGCGCGTCCAGGTCCTTCATCAGCGCCGAGGCCGCAGCCGAATCGACCGCCTCGTAATCGTGCCGCGAGTAGTAGTTGCGCCCGTAGGTCTGCCAGTGATCCATCAGGATCTCCTTCACCGAGACCTTGCGCACGGCGAGGATGTTGAGCCACAGCAGCACCGCCCAAAGGCCGTCCTTTTCGCGGACATGGTCGCTGCCGGTCCCTGCGCTTTCCTCGCCACACAGCGTCGCGCGCCCCGCGTCCAGCAGATTTCCGAAGAATTTCCAACCGGTTGGCGTCTCAAAGCATTCGATGCCCAGCTTTGCGGCCACCCGGTCGGCGGCGCGGCTGGTCGGCATCGACCGGGCCACGCCCGCCAGCCCGCGCGCGTAGCCGGGCGCGAGGTGGGCGTTCGCCGCCAGCACGGCCAGGCTGTCCGACGGCGTCACGTAGACGCCGCGCCCGAGGATCATGTTGCGGTCGCCGTCCCCGTCCGAGGCGGCGGCGAAATCCGGCCCGCCGTCGCTCATCACCATGTCGACCAGCGGCTTGGCCCAGATCGGGTTCGGGTCCGGGTGCCCCTTGCCAAAGTCGACCTTGGGCGTGCCGTTCATCACTGTGCCCGCCGGGGCGCCCAGCATGCCTTCGAGAATCGTCTTGGCGTAGGGGCCGGTCACCGCGTGCATCGCGTCAAAACGCAGGCTGAAACCGCCCTTGATCAGCGCGCGGATGGCATTGAAATCAAACAGTTGCTGCATCAACGCGGCATAGTCCGTCACCGGGTCGACCACCTCGACCACCATGCCGTTCAGCTCCGACTCGCCCAGCGCCGTCAGGTCGATGTCCGGTGTATCCAGCGTGTGATACTCGGTCAGGTGTTGCGTGGCGGCGTAGATCGCCTCGGTCACGCCCTCGGGGGCGGGGCCGCCGTTGGCGATGTTGTATTTCAGGCCGAAATCCTCGTCGATGCCGCCCGGGTTGTGGCTGGCCGACAGCACCAGGCCGCCGTTCGCCTCGCGCTGGCGGATCAGGTTGGAGGCGGCGGGGGTCGACAGCAGGCCGCCCTGTCCGACGATGGCGCGCGCCGCCCCCTGGGCGGCGGCCATGCGCAGGATCGTCTGGATCGCTTCGGCGTTGAAGAAACGCCCGTCGCCGCCGATGACGAGGGTCTTGCCCTGCACGCCTTCGATGGCGTTGAAGATCGACTGGACAAAGGCCTCGAGATAGCCCGGCTGCATGAAGACGCGGGTCTTCTTGCGCAGGCCCGAGGTGCCGGGCTTCTGGCCCTCGAAGGGCGTCAGGGGACGCGTGATCACGGTCATGGGGTCGGTCCTTTCTGATCGGGGCCGCGGGTGCGGTCCGCGGGCATGATGTCTGGCAGGCGGCGCAGGGCCGGGGCGGTGTGCAGCGCCGCAACGTCCACCGGCAGGCGGCGGCGCCAGTTGGGGTGTTCGTTCACCGTGCCGGGCAGGTTCTGCGCCTCGACAACGCCGATGATGTCATCGAGTTGCAGCGCCACCAGAGCCGAAGGGGCGGTGGCCAGGCGGGCGTGCAGGGCGTCGGTGATGCGGTCGGCGGGGGCATTCGGTGGCAGGGCGCATTGCGCCCGCAATCCGGCGCGCTGGCGCGACCGCTCGTCATGGCGGGCCTTTGCCGCGCCGCCGGACAGCCAGCCGACGCGCTGCCACCAGGCGATGTCCTGCCCGTACCAGAAACCTTGCAGCGTGGGGGTGTCATGGGTTCCGAAACAGGCCAGCGCAAAGGGGCGCAGCGCCTCGGGCGGCAACAGCGTGCCGTCCTGCGCGTTCTCGTACTGCCAGACCGCGTAGCTGAGCAGCCCGGCGCCGTTCAGCTTGTCGCGGAACCCGTCGGGGACCAGGCCCAGGTCCTCACCCACCACCAGGCAGCGGGCGCGGTCGGCCTCGATGGCGATCACCGCCAACAGGCTGTCGAAGGGCTGCGAGACATAGCCGCCCGGGCTGCCGTCATCGGGAATCCAGAAGCTGCGCAGCAGGCCCAGCGCATGGTCGATGCGCAGGATGCCGGCCTTGGCCATCAGCTTGCGCAGCATGGCGCGCAGGGGGCCGTAATGCGCGGCGCGCAGGCGGGCAGGGGCGTGCGCCGCCAGGTTCCAGGACTGGCCCTCGGGGCTGAGGTGATCGGGCGGGGCACCGATGGTAACGCCCTCGGCGATGGTGTCGCGGTGCATCCAGGCCTCGGCCCCGCCGGGGCGCGCCCCGACCGCGAGGTCGAGATACAGGCCAAAGTCCATGCCCGACTGGAGCGCCGCCGCCTGCGCTGCGTCGATCTGCGTTTCGGCGCGCCATTGCAGCCACTGGTGAAAGCCCAGGTCCTCGGCCGCCGCGCGGGCGGCCTCGGGTCCGGGGCGGCGCAGGGCGGCGGGCCAGCTGCGGAAATCCTCGCCGTGCCGGGCGCTCAGCGCCTCGAACTGGGCAAAGGTGTCCAGCGCCGCGCCGCCTGTCGCGCGGAACGCCTTGAACGCCCGCTGTTCTGACTGAGGCGCAAGGGAAAACCCCGCATAGTCGGCGCGCAGGGCGGCGCGCTGGCGGCGGCGGAACGCGGTGTAGTCGATCAACTCGTCGGCCGGAGTCGGCCCCAGCCCGGCGGCGGGCGCGATGTGATCGGTGGCAAAGTACCCGCGGTGCGTCGGTGAATAGGGGCTGGTCATCTCCTCGGCCGCCCAGCCCAGCGCGTGGATCGGGTTCAGGCCAAAGAACTGCGCCCCGGCCCCGCCCAGCGCAGACAGCAGCGCGGGCAGGTCGGCGTAGCTGCCCAGCCCCCCGTTGCGCGCGGATCGCAGCCCGTAGAGCGCGCCGCAGACGCCCCAGCCCCTGGCCCGGCCGGTCAGGTCGGTCATCGACGGAGCCCGCGCGGGTGTGGACAGGATCAGCGTAGCCGCCTGCCAGTCCTGACCCCGGGCCTGGAGGGTGAAATAGCCCGGCGGCAAGGGGGCGATGGACAGGTCGTCCTCGGCGCGGCCGGCCGCGATCTCCTGCCCGGCCTCGTCCAGCACGGACCAGCGGCAGGGCGTTGCGAGCGGCAGCGCGATGCGGCTGCCGGCGCAGGCGATGAGTTCGGGCGGCAGCGGGCTGTCCGCCTTGCGGGCGGTGGTGGCCTCCAGCGCGTCGCGCACGGCAGCGGCGGTCGCGGCGTCGACGCCCATGCCGCGCAGCAGCGCCCGCAGCGTGTCGGGGCTGGCCGGGTGCTCCTGCCCCTTGAGGTCGTGAAAGCCGAGGTGCACGCCATAAGCCCCGGCCAGCTGGCGCAGCTGGTCGTCCGCCGCGCTCATGCGCCGTTCCCCGGGGTCCGGCTGAAGGCCGTCACGCTGAAGGCCGCGACGGTCACGGCCCCGGTCCAGATCGTTTCGGGTGTCTGCCGTGCCGCGGCGGTGTCGATCTCGCGCCGCCAACGGCCGGCTTCGGGGTCGGGCAGGTGCAGCTCCTGCGGCAGCGCCTCGCGGTTGAAGGCCAGCAGAACCTCCTGGGGGTCGGCGCGGCCCTCGCGGCTTTCGGCGCAGCCGCGCAGCAGCAGGCAGAGGCTGGACAGGCCGGGATCGCGCCAGTTCAGCTCGGACCCGTCGAAGGCGCGCCACTCCACGTCGGGCTGGCCGTCGGGACGTTCCGCGCCATGCAGGAAATGGGTTTGCCGCAGCACCGGATGCGCCTTGCGGAATTGCGCCAATGCGGCGGTAAAGCCGACCAGGTCCTGGTCCATCGCCTGCCAGTCCAGCCAGCTGATCTCGTTGTCCTGGCAATAGGCGTTGTTGTTGCCGTGCTGGGTGTTGCCGCCCTCGTCGCCGGCCAGCAGCATCGGCGTGCCTTGGGAAAACAGGACGGTGGCCAGCATGTTGCGCACCCGGCAACGGCGCGCGGCAAGGATGTCGGGGTCGTCGGTCTCGCCCTCCTCGCCAAGGTTGTCGGAGTGGTTGGCATGGTGGCCGTCGCGGTTGCATTCGCCGTTGGCCTCGTTGCGGCGCTGGGAATAGGCGGTCACGTCGGCCAGGGTAAAGCCGTCATGCGCGGCGGCAAAGTTGACCGAGGACCAGGCCCGCCGCCCGCGCGTGTCGAACAGGTCGGCGGTGCCCAGCAGGGCCGAGCCGAGGTCCTGCGCCGCGTGGCCGTCGCCGCGCCAGAACCGCCGCACCGTGTCGCGGAAGCGGTCGTTCCATTCGGCGAACTCGGGCGGGAAATGGCCCAGCCGGTAGCCGCCGGGGCCCAGGTCCCAGGGTTCGGCGATCAGCTTGACGCCGCTCAGAACAGGGTCCTGCCGCAGCGCGTCCATGAAGCCGCCGTTGGGGTCGAAACCATGCGCCTCGCGGCCCAGCGTGGTGGCGAGGTCAAAGCGGAAACCGTCGACGCCCATGGTCTGCACCCAGTAGCGCAGCGAATCGAGGATCAGCCGCAGCACGTAGGGGTGGCTGGTGTTCAGCGTGTTGCCGGTGCCGGTGTCGTTGACGTAGTATCGCGGCTGGCCTTCGGGCAGGCGGTAGTACGAGGCGTTGTCGATGCCGCGAAAGCTGAAGGTTGGCCCCATGTGGTCGCCCTCGGCCGAGTGGTTGTAGACCACGTCCAGAAGGACCTCGATCCCGGCGGCATGAAACCGGTCGACCATGGCGCGAAACCCGTCCACCCCGGCGGGGCCGAGGTAGCGCGGTTCGGGCGCAAAGAAGGCGGCGGTGTTGTAGCCCCAGTAATTCACCATGCCGCGCGTCGTCAGGGCGTTTTCCGCCCGGATCGCCTGAACGGGCAGGAGTTCGACCGCCGTGATGCCCAGCCGGGTCAGGTGGTCCAGCATCGGGTCCGAGGCGAGTCCCTCGTAGGTGCCGCGCAACGGGTCCGGCACCCGTGGGTGCAGCATCGTGGCACCGCGCACGTGTGCTTCGTAGATCAGCGCGCCGTCCCAGCCGCGCCGCAGGGGGCGGCCCTCTTCGGTGTGGTCGGCCGGGTCCCAGACCACCGATCTCGGCACATGCGGGGCGCTGTCGCGGGTGTCGAAGGACAGGTCGGCCTCGGGCGCGCCGTGGGTATAGCCGAAGGTCGCGGCATGCGTGGTGAACCCGCCGTGCAGCGCGCGGGTGTAGGGATCCAGCAGCAGCTTGTGCGGATTGAAGCGGTGCCCGCGTTCGGGCGCATAGGGGCCGTGCACGCGGTAGCCGTAGAGCGCGCCGGGACGCAGACCGGGCACGAAGCCGTGCCAGACCGGGCCGGTGCGCTCGGGCAGGGTCAACCGCTGCGTTTCGGTCCGGCCGTCGGGCGAAAAGAGGCAGACCTCGACTTTGTGCGCGTGCTCCGAGAACAGCGCGAAGTTCACGCCTTCATTGTCAAAACGCGCGCCAAGGCGGTGAGGCGTTCCGGCGCCGACGTCCTGCTGGGCACGGACCCTGACCGTCATGTGAGCAGCGACTCGTATGTCTGGACATAGGCGCGGGCCGAGCTTTCCCAGCCCACGGGATGCCGCATCGCGGCTTTCTGCATCTTGGCCCACTGCGCGCGGTCGGTCCAGGCCGCCGCAACGCGGCCAAGCACGCCCTCGATCCCCGCGACCGAGACATCGTCAAAGACAAAGCCGGTGGCGACGCCGGCGGCCAGGGCCGCGTGGTTGGCGTCGATCACCGTGTCGGCCAGCCCGCCGGTCCTGGCCACCACCGGCAAGGTGCCGTAGCGCAGCCCGTACAGCTGGGTCAGCCCGCAGGGTTCGAATCGCGAGGGGATCAGGATGGCGTCCGACCCGGCCTGCACCAGGTGCGACAGCCCCTCGTCATAGCCGATGTGCACGCCGATCCGCCCGGGATAGCGGCTGGCGGCGTCGCGGAACGCCTGTTCCAGGCCCGGTTCGCCCGATCCCAGAAGGGCCAGCTGACCGCCGCTGTCGACCAGCGCGGGCAGGGCGCCTGCCAGCGCGTCCAGCCCCTTTTGCAGGGTCAGCCGGCTGACAACGCAGTAGAGCGGCCCGTCGTGTTCGGCCTCCAGCCCCAGCCGGTCGGCCAGTGCGGTGCGGTTGTGGGCCTTGGCCTTCAGCCTGCGGGTGTCATAGGGCGCGGCCAGCGCGGGGTCGTTGGCCGGGTCCCAGGCCTCGGTGTCGATGCCGTTCAGGATGCCGGTCAGCGCCCCGGTCCGGTTGCCCAGGATGCCTTCCAGGCCCATGCCGAAGGCGGGGGTCAGGATTTCGCGTGCGTAGGTGGGGCTGACCGTGGTGATGTGATCGGCAAAGACCAGCGCCGACTTCAGAAAGCTGACGTCACCGTAGTATTCCAGCCCGCCGGGATGAAACCAGTCGCTGCGCAGCTGGAGTTGGCCCAGCACATGCGGGCCATAGCGGCCCTGGAAGGCGATGTTGTGAATCGTGATGACCGAGCGCGGCGGCGGTCGGCCATCCTGTTTCAGGTAGACGGGGGCAAGGCCCGCCTGCCAGTCGTGCGCGTGCAGGATGTCGGGCACCCAGCCTTCGAGCCCGTCAAAGCAGATGCGCGCGGCGGCCTGGCCGAGCGCGCCGAACCGCAGGTGGTTGTCCGGCCAGTCGTGGCCATCCGGCCCGGTGTAGGGTGCGCCGGGCCGGTCGAACAGCTGCGGCGCGTCCAGCAGCAGCAGGGTGATGCCCTGCGCCTTGACCTCGACCAGCCGCCCGGAGCCGCCGGGCAGATCGCCGAAGCTGGCCACTTCCTTGCCCTTCGGCAACAGCGGAAACAGCGCCGGATAGGCGGGCAGGACGACCTTTGTCTCGACCCCCAGCGGCGCGAGCGCCCCGGGCAGGGCCCCGGCCACGTCGGCCAGGCCCCCTGTCTTGACGAAAGGCGCACACTCCGAGGTGACCATCAGCACCTTCATTCGATCACTCCAGCGCTTCGATCATCTTGCGGGTGATCAGGCAGATGCCGTTTTCCGTGCGGCGAAAACGCTTGGCGTCCAGTTTGGGATCCTCACCCACGACAAGGCCCGGGGGGATCTGCACACCCCGGTCGATGATCGCGTTCTTGATGTGGGCGCGGCGACCGACCTCGGAGTAGGGCAGGGCGACCACGCCTTCGAGCTGCGAATAGGAGTGCGTCTTGACCCCGGTGAACAGCAGGCAGCGGTACAGCGACGAGCCCGAGACGATGCAGCCGCCCGAGACCATCGAGGACACCGCCTGGCCGCGCCGGCCCTCTTCGTTGTGGATGAACTTGGCGGGGGCGGTCAGCTCGGAATAGGTCCAGATCGGCCAGTCGGTGGCGTAGATGTCCAGTTCGGGCTTGAAGTCGGTCAGGTCGATGTTGGCCTGCCAGTAGGCGTCCAGCGTCCCCACGTCGCGCCAGTAGGGCTTGGTCTCCAGTCCCGACATCACGCAGGAGCGGCCAAAGGGATGCGCGACGGCATCACCCGAGGCGACAAGCCCGGGAATGATGTCCTTGCCGAAATCGTGGCTGGAATTCGGGTCGTTGGCGTCCTTTTCCAGCAGGTCGCACAGGAATTCGGTCTCGAAGACGTAGATGCCCATGGAGGCAAGCGAGCGGGTGGGATCGCCGGGCATGGCGGGCGGATCGTCGGGCTTTTCGACGAAATCCAGGATCTTGTCGCTGGCGTCCACCGCCATCACGCCAAAGCCCTTGGCCTCTTCGCGCGGGACCTCGATGCAGCCCACGGTCACCTTCGCGCCCGAGGTGACGTGCTGCTCGATCATGTAGGAGTAATCCTGCTTGTAGATGTGGTCCCCGGCAAGGATCAGGATGTACTTGGGCCCGTAGCCGCGGATGATCGAGATGTTCTGGGTCACGGCGTCGGCGGTGCCCTTGTACCAGTTCTCTTCGCTCACCTGCTGCGAGGCGGGCAGGATGTCGAGACCCTCGTTGCGCTCGGCCCGGAAGAAGGACCAGCCGCGCTGAAGGTGGCGGATCAGGCTGTGCGCCTTGTATTGCGTCGCCACGCCGATCCGGCGGATGCCCGAGTTGACCGCATTCGACAGTGCAAAGTCGATGATGCGTGTCTTGCCGCCGAAATAGACCGCCGGCTTTGCCCGGACATCGGTCATTTCCTTCAGCCGGGATCCCCGTCCGCCGGCCAGGACAAAGGCCATTGTCTGCTGGGTCAGCTTGTACCTGTCGTTTTCCATGTGATTCCTCCCCCCGTTTGCGAAAGCCGGGTTAGTTCCCGGACAATTGGATGAACACCGTCGCCAAAGGGGGCACGGTGATCTCGATAGACTGCGCGCAGCCATGCGCGGCCACCTCGGCGGAGTCGACGCCGCCGATGTTCATCTGCCCGCTGCCGCCGTAGTCCGGTGCGTCGGTGTTCAGCACTTCGTGCCAGCGGCCCGCATGCGGCACGCCGATCCGGTAGCCGGTGCGCGTGACCGGCGTGAAGTTCGACACCACGAGGACCGGCGGCGCGCCGTCCTGTCCCATCCGCAACCAGGAAAAGATCGATTCGTCCGCGTTGCCGCCGTCGATCCAGCGAAAGCCCTCGGGCTTGCTGTCCAGCTGGTAGAGCGCGGGCGTGTCGCGGTAGACGCGGTTGAGATCGCGCACGAGGCTCTGCATGCCCTTGTGCGGTGCGTGGTCCAGCAGGTGCCAGTCGAGGCTGCTGTTGTGGTTCCATTCACCCGGCTGGGCCATTTCGCAGCCCATGAACATCAGCTTCTTGCCCGGGTGGCCGAACATGAAGCCGAAGTAGGCACGCAGGTTGGCAAAACGCTGCCAGTCGTCGCCCGGCATCCGCCCCAGCAAGGATCCCTTGCCGTGCACCACCTCGTCATGGCTGATCGGCAGCACGAAGTTCTCGGAAAAGGCGTAGTGCAGGCCAAAGGTCATCTTGTCGTGGTGGTATTTGCGGTTGATCGGGTCTTCGGACATGTACCGCAGGGTGTCGTTCATCCACCCCATGTTCCACTTGAAGCCGAACCCCAGCCCGCCGGTATCGGTGGGGGCGCTCACGCCCGGAAAGGCGGTGCTTTCCTCGGCCACGGTCATGATGTCAGGGTGTGCGGCGTAGACCTTTTCGTTCATCTGCCGCAGAAAGGCGATGGCTTCGAGGTTCTCGCGCCCGCCGTGGATGTTGGGCACCCATTCGCCCTCTTTCCGCGAATAGTCGCGGTAGAGCATCGAGGCCACGGCATCGACGCGCAGCCCGTCGATGTGGAATTCCTCCAGCCAGTAGCGGGCGTTGGCGATCAGGAAATTCGCCACCTCGACGCGGCCGTAGTTGTAGACCAGCGTGTTCCAGTCGGGGTGAAACCCCTCTTTCGGGTCGCCGTGCTCATACAGCGCGGTGCCGTCGAACTGCGCCAGACCGTGCGCGTCGGTCGGGAAATGGCCGGGCACCCAGTCGATGATCAGGCCCATTCCGGCCGCGTGCGTCGCCTCGACCAGCGCGCGGAAATCCTCGGGCGTGCCAAAGCGGGCGGTGGGGGCATAGAGGCCCACCGGCTGATAGCCCCAGGAACCGCCGAAGGGGTATTCCGAGATCGGCGTCAGCTCGATATGCGTGAATCCCATGTCGGCGGCGTAGCCGACCAGCTGTTCGGCGTGTTCGCGGTAGCTGAGCGAGCGGTTGCCGTCCTCGGGGACGCGCCGCCAGCTTTCCAGGTGCACCTCGTAGACCGAGATCGGCTTGTCGATGCGGTGCAGCGCACCGCGCTTTTGCATCCAGTCGCCATCCTGCCAGGTGTACTGCGACAGGTCACGCACCACCGAGGCGGTGCGCGGCGGCGCCTCCGAGCCAAAGCCGACCGGGTCCGCCTTGAGCGGCAAGAGACGGCCGTGCTGGTCCAGCAGTTCGTACTTGTAGATCGCGCCGTCCTGCACGCCGGGAATGAAGATCTCGTAGACCCCGGTCGATCCGCGCCGCCGCATCGCGTGGCGCCGTCCGTCCCAGCCGTTGAAGCTGCCCACCACCGACACGCGCGAGGCATTGGGCGCCCAGACCGCGAAATGCGCCCCCAGGGTGCCGCCGTGCGTGAGGACATGCGCCCCCAGCGCGCGCCAAAGCTCGCCGTGCGTGCCTTCGCCCAGCAGGTATTCGTCGAGGTCGCCCAGCACGGGGCCATAGGCGTAGGCGTCGTCCTCTTCCCAGGTGTCCGGGCCGCGGGTCAGCCGCAGGCGGTAGTCCTGGCGCCCGGTCACTCCGGGCAGGGCGCCTTCGTAGAGCCCGTCGGCACCATCGACCCGCGCCAGCGTCGCCAGCGGCGCGCCGGTGTCGCGGGCCAGGACCTCGACCCGGTCGATGTGCGGGTAGAAGACACGCACGCAGACGCGCCCGTCCGGCAGGGTGTGTTGGCCGAGAACGGCAAACGGGTCACCGTGGCGCCCTTCGGCGAGCTGCCGCGCGGTCCAGTGATCCAGGGAGGCTGTCATGCGCTTTGCTCCAGTGTCGCCCCAAGTGCCGAACGCACGTGCCAGATGTCGCGCGCGTAGCCCTGGACCGTCCGGTCCGAAGAAAACCAGCCGACGTTTGCGGTGTTGTGCAGCGCCATGGCCGACCATGTCGCCGGATTCTTGAAGGCCTCGTCGGCGCGGCGCTGGGTGTCGAAGTAGCTGTCGAAGTCGCAGGACACGAGGAAATGGTCATGATCCCAGAGATTGCCCACCAGCCCATGATAGCGCCCCGGGTCCTGCGGTGCAAAACGCCCTTCGGCGATCTGCGCCAGGACCTTTTGCAGGCGCGGGCTTTGTTCGATGGCGGCGCGGGCATAGCCGGGGTGCTTGCGGCGCTCGACCACCTCTTCGGCGGTGAGGCCGAAGAGAAAGAAGTTCTCGGCGCCCACGTGTTCGCGGATCTCGACGTTGGCCCCGTCCAGCGTGCCGATGGTCAACGCGCCGTTCAGGGCGAACTTCATGTTGCCGGTGCCGCTGGCCTCCTTGCCGGCGGTCGAGATCTGTTCGGACAGGTCCGCCGCGGGGATCAGCATCTCGGCCATGGTCACGTTGTAGTTCGGCGGATAGACGATCTTGAGCAGGTCCCTGGTCACCGGGTCGGTGTTGATGACGCGGGCGACGTCGTTGATCAGGTGGATGATCTCCTTGGCGACGTGGTAGCCGGGCGCGGCCTTGCCGCCAAAGATCTTGACCCGCGGCGTCCAGCCCGCGGTCGGGTTGGCGTGCATGTCGTTCCAGAGCGCGATGGTCTCCAGGATGTTCATGTGCTGGCGCTTGTATTCGTGGATGCGCTTGATCTGGATGTCGAACATGGCGTCGGGGTCGATCGCGACGCCGCAGTGCTCGCTCACCCAGTTCGACAGCCGTTCCTTGTTGGTGCGTTTGGCGGCGCGGAACTCCGTGAGGAAACCCTTGTCACCGGCCAGGCTGCGCAGGCCGCGCAGCTGGTCCAGATCGGCGGGCCAGGCGTCACCGATCTCGCGGGTGATCAGCGTGCTGAGCGCCGGGTTGCAGCCGTGCAGCCAGCGGCGCGGCGTGATGCCGTTGGTCTGGTTGACGATGCGCGTCGGGTGGATGCGGTGCAGGTCGGCAAAGACGGTGGATTTCACCAGGTCGGTGTGCAGCGCCGAGACGCCGTTGACCTTGTGCGCCATGATGAAGGCCAGTTCGCCCATGTTGACGTTGCCGTGGTCCAGGATGCGCGGGCTGCCGGGGTGCTGGCCCTGCTGGCTGTCCTCGATGGCGCGGATGATCTCCAGGTGCCGGGGCAGCACGCGGCCCAGCAGCCATTCGGGCCAGCGCTCCAGCGCCTCGGGCAGCAGGGTGTGGTTGGTGTAGCCCAGGCAGCGGCGGGCCAGCTCGATCGACTCGACCATGCCCAGGCCGTGCCGGTCGACCAGGATGCGGATCAGTTCCGGCCCGGCGATGGCGGGATGCGTGTCGTTCAGCTGGATCGCGGCGAATTCCGGCAGGTCGCGGATGTTGTCGTGGTCCGACAGGAAGCGGCGCAGAAGGTCCTGGAGCGAGGCGGCGGTAAAGAAATACTCCTGCTTGAGGCGCAGTTCCTTGCCGGTCTCGGTGGTGTCGTCGGGATAAAGCACGCGGCTGATGGTGCGGGCCAGCGCCTCGGACCGGCTGGCGGCGAGGTAGTCACCGCGGTTGAAGCTGGCGAGGTCGAATTCCGTTTGCGGGCGGGCCGACCACAGCCGCAGCGTGTTGGCCCATTTGCCCTGCCAGCCGATCACCGGCGTGTCGTAGGCGGTGGCAAGGACGGTTTCATGCGGGTGCCATTTGGCCTTGCCATCCTGGTGCTGGACATGGCCGCCAAAATTGATCTGGTAGCTGACTTCGGGGCGTTCGAACTCCCAGGCGTGGCGCTGTGCCAGCCAGGTCTCGGCCTTCTCGACCTGCTTGCCCTCGACGAAATCCTGCTCGAACAACCCGTGTTCGTAGCGGATGCCGTAGCCCATGGCCGGAATGCCCAGCGTGGCGAGGCTGTCCATGAAGCAGGCCGCCAGCCGGCCCAGTCCGCCGTTGCCCAGCGCGGCGTCGGGTTCGTCCTTGACCAGCAGGTCGTAGTCCTGGCCCAGGTCGGCCATCGCGGCGCGGGCCTCGTCGACCAGGCCGAGGTTGGCGGCGATGTCCTCGACCAGGCGGCCGATCAGGAATTCCATCGACAGGTAGTACACGCGCTTGACGCGCTTTTCGTAGGAGGCCTGCGTGCTGCGAAACCACGGGTCGACCATGCGGTCGCGCAGGCTGAGCGACAGGGCCATCCGCCAATCGTAGACAGAGGCGTGTCCGGCGTCCTTGCCAAGCGAATAGCGCAGATGCGCGAGGATTTCGTCTTTCATCGGGTCGCTCCCATTCTGTCTCACGGGTCACACCCCCCTTGGCCGGGTCGCGGGGCCTGGCAGGATGACGTGATTGTTTCCGCTAACATCACTGGCGTGGCAATGACCATCCCCGGTCCCCGCCATCGTTAACTGTGTCCTGCAATGTTGCAAGCGTGTCTCGGTCTTGCCCTGCCTCTTGTTACCGAAGAGGCAGGGCCTAAGGGCCTACGCGGCGGCCTTGGGCGTCAGCTGCTGTTCCTCGATCGGCGGCGGATCCATGGCGCCGGTCATGATCGCCACCGCATCGGACATGGTGATCTTCTTGGGGTCGACCACCGCGTGCCGCTTGCCCAGGCGGTGGATGTGGACGCGGTCCGCCACCTCGAAGACATGCGGCATGTTGTGGCTGATCAGGATGATCGGGATGCCCTTGGCGCGCACGTCCTGGATCAGCTCCAGCACCCGGCGGCTTTCCTTGACACCCAGGGCGGCGGTCGGCTCGTCCATGATGATGAACTTGCGGGCGAAGGCGGCGGCGCGGGCCACGGCGACACCCTGGCGCTGACCGCCGGACAGCGTCTCGACCGCCTGGTTGATCGACTGCACGGTCATCAGGCCCAGTTCGGTCAGCTTGTCGCGGGCGAATTTCTCCATCGCCTTCTTGTCGAGCTGGCGGAACACCGTGCCCATGATGCCGGGTTTGCGGATCTCGCGTCCGGCGAACATGTTGTCGGCGATCGACAGGGCGGGCGACAGGGCCAGCTGCTGGTAGACGATCTCGATCCCCATTTCGCGCGCCTGGATCGGCGAGGTGAAATGCACCGGCTTGCCTTCGATGCGGATCTCGCCCTCGTCCGCCTGGACGGCGCCGCAGATCGCCTTGACGATCGAGGACTTGCCGGCGCCGTTGTCGCCGATCACTGCCAGCACCTCGCCGGGGAAGAGATCGAAGTCGGAGTGGTCGATGGCGGTCACGTGGCCATAGCGCTTCACGATTCCGCGGCCTTGAACGATCGGTTGCACGGACATCATCCTGTCACCTTTCTGATCTGCGCCGGGGTGGCCGGCGCGCCGGCAGGCCTGTGTCCTGCCGGGAGGGGGTTGAGTTGAACGAGGCGGGTCATGTGGCGGGTCATCCGGACACCTTCCGGATCCACTGGTCGACAGCGACGGCGCCGATGATGAGCAGGCCGATCAGCAGGTAGGTCCACTGGGCGTCGGCCCCCATCAGGCGCAGGCCCAGGGTGAACACGCCCACGATCAGCGCCCCGAACAGCGACCCCATCACCGCGCCGCGCCCACCGAACAGCGAGATTCCCCCGATCACCACGGCGGTGATGCTTTCGATGTTGGCCAACTGGCCCGAAGTGGGCGAGACCGAGCCGATGCGGCCGATCAGGGCCCAGCCGGCAAAGCCGCAGATCAGCCCCGAGGCCATGTAGACCGAGATCAGCACCTTGTTGGCCTCGATGCCCGAAAGCTCGGCCGCTTCCTTGTCATCGCCCACGGCGTAGACATGCCTGCCCCAGGCGGTCTGTTTGAGCATGTAGGCCACGACGAAGAACAGCAGCACCATGAAGATCGCGCCATAGGTCAGCGTCGCGCCGCCCATCTTGATGGTCGTGCCGAAGAACTGGAGGCTGGGCGCCTTTTCGGCGATGTCCTGCGAGCGGATGGTCTCGTTCGCGGAGTAGAGGAAGTTGGTGGCCAGAACGATCTGCCACATGCCCAGCGTCACGATGAAGGGCGGCAGCTTCACCTTGGCGACGAGCCAGCCGTTGATGAAGCCGATCAGCGTGCCGACGGCCAGGCCGCAGGCGATCGAGACCGGGGCCGGGATGCCATAGCGGAAGGTGAACTGCCCCATGACGACGGAGGACATCACCATGATCGCGCCGACCGAAAGGTCGATCCCGGCGGTCAGGATCACCAGCGATTGCGCCACCGCGACGATCCCGACGATCTGCACCTGCTGCAGGATAAGCGTCAGCGCAAACGGGGAAAAGAACTTGGACCCCAGCAGGAGGCCGAACACGGCAACCGAAATCACCAGGACGATGAGCGGCACCATCGCCGGGTTCGTGTGCAGGGTGTGCTGTATCTTGGGAACGAGGCCTTCGCGTTTCTCGAATTCGGCCACGGACTGGGTGGCCTTGGACAACGAGTTCTCGAAGTCCTGCCCCTTTGGAGCAGAATCAGACATTGGGGTCCTCCCGGATGTGTGAGTGCGTTCTGGTGCGCATGTGAAACCAGCCTAGTGCAAAGGCCGTTCGCGCGTCCACGACGAAGGGGCGGTGTCCGCCCCTTCGCAGTCTTTTCAGGCCGGGATCAGCCCCAGCACTTTTCCATGCCTTCGGCGACCGAGATCGACTCGACGCCGTCAACGGGCTGGTCGGTGACCAGGGCCACGCCGGTGTCGGTGAAGTCCTTGCCTTCGGTCGGCTCCGGCTTCACGCCTTCGGCGGCCCACTTGGCGATTGCCTCGATGCCCAGCGAGGCCATCAGCAGCGGGTACTGCTGCGAGGTGGCGCCGATGACGCCGTCCGCGACGTTTTGCACGCCGGGGCAGCCGCCGTCGACGGACACGATCAGCACGTCGTTCTCACGGCCAACTGCCTTGAGCGCCTCGTAGGCGCCGGCGGCGGCGGGCTCGTTGATGGTGTGCACGACGTTGATCGTCGGGTCACGGGCCAACAGGTTTTCCATCGCGCGGCGGCCGCCTTCCTCGTTGCCGTCGGTCACGTCCGAGCCGACAAGGCGCGGATCGGTTTCGTCGCCGATGATGTTCGGGTCGGCGAGATCGACGCCGAAACCGGCGAGGAAGCCCTGGTTGCGCAGCACGTCCACGGTGGGCTGGCTGACGTTCAGGTCCAGCGTCGCGATCTTGGCGTCGGCGGCGGCGTCACCCATCTTGGCCTTGGCCCACTGGCCGATCAGCAGTCCGGCGAGGTAGTTGTCGGTGGCAAAGGTCGCGTCGGCGGCATCGACCGGGTCCAGCGGGGTGTCCAGCGCGATCACCAGGATGCCGGCGTCGCGCGCCTGCTGCACGGCGGGAACGATCGACGAGGTGTCCGAGGCGGTCAGCAGGATGCCCTTGGCGCCGTCGAGGATGCAGGTCTCGATGGCCTGAACCTGGGTCTCGTGGTCGCCGTCCACCTTGCCGGCAAAGCTCTTGAGCTCGATGCCCAGCTCTTCGGCCTTGGCGGTGGCACCTTCCTTCATCTTGACGAAGAAGGGGTTGGTGTCGGTCTTGGTGATCAGGCAGGCGGTGATCGCGTGGCTGCCTGCCGAAGCGCCGGTGGCCAGCGCGGCTGCGGTCAGGGCAATTGCGGTGCCTGTCATGAGTTTTTTCATGGTATCCTCCCAAAAAGTCATTCGACTGTCGCGGGGCTCGGCGCGGTTGTCAGAAAGCCCAAGGGTCGGTTCTACCACCCTTCTCCTTCTAAAAAACCGATTCGGCGTCTCCTGTCAACATTAATAAATCCGGTTTATTTATTATTGACAGGGGGCGCTGAAAGAGGGAGGGTGTTGTTCAAGAAGTCTCAACAAGACAAAGGCCGGTACAGGGTCATGGACAGCACGCAAGGGAGCGGAGAGGCGGCGGCCCTACCGCCCGACAGTGTCAGGGGCTCGAACCAGAGCGGCGTGCGCGCGCACAACGAACGGCTGGTGCTGACGCTGATCCGCCAGGTCGGCCCGCTGGCCAAGGCCGAGATCGCGCGCCTGACGGGGCTTTCGGCGCAGACCGTGTCGGTCATCATGCGGGCGCTGGAAAAGGAAGGCCTGCTGGAAAAGGGCGACCCGGTGCGCGGCAAGGTCGGCCAACCCTCCGTGCCGATGAACCTGGCCCGGCAAGGCGCCTACTTTTTCGGGTTGAAGGTGGGGCGACGGTCGCTTGACCTGATCCTGACGGATTTCTTCGGCCGGGTCGAAGGGCGGGTGCACCTGTCACACCGCTATCCTACCCCGGACAGCGCGGTGCGCTTTGCCAACGCCGCCATCGCGCAGCTGCTGGACCAGTTGACCGATGCACAACGGGCGCGGGTGGCCGGACTGGGGATCGCCCTGCCGTTCCGTCTGTGGGATTGGGCAGGGACGCTTGAGGTCAGGCCCGAGGACATGGAGGCCTGGCGCCACCGCGACATCGCCGCCGAGATCGCGCGGTCCTGGGATTTTCCGGTCTACATGCGCAACGACGGATCCGCGGCCTGCGGCGCGGAACTGGTCTTTGGCGACCAGAACAAGCCGCGGGATTTCCTGTATTTCTTCATCGGCTTCTTTGTCGGCGGCGGGCTGGTGATCGACAACACGCTGTTCACGGGCCAATCCGGCAACGCCGCGGCGCTGGGGTCGATCCCGATCGGGATCGAGGGCACCAGGATCAGCCAGCTGGTCGATGTCGCGTCGATCGTGACGCTGGAACAGCAGGTGATCGCCGCGGGTGGAACCCGAGACATGATCTGGGACGATCCTGCCCACTGGTCCTTGCCCGAGGGGGTGCTGGACGCCTGGATGGACAAGGCGGCGGACGGGCTTGCCTATGCGATCCTGTCGTCTTCCTGCCTGATCGATTTCGAGGCGGTGCTGATCGACGGCTGGCTGCCCGAACCGGTGCGGGCCGGCCTTGTCGAGCGGACCGCGCGGCGGCTGGCGCTTATCAGTGTCGCCGGGATCGAAGTGCCGGAGATCCGCGAAGGCACCATCGGGCGCGATGCCCGTGCGCTGGGCGCGGCCAGCCTGCCGCTGTCGGACAGGTTCCTGGTGGACCGCAACGCCTTTCTCAAGGGCTGAGACGCGTCTTCGGTATGGGGGCCGGACAGGAAAAAGGGGGCCGCAAGGCGACCCCCCTTTCCGTTCTGCGATCGGGCCGGGAACTGGCCCGGACGCCGAATTACATGCCGGGCATGATCACCTTGTCGATGACGTGGATCACGCCGTTCGAGGCTTCGATGTCCGCGGTGACGACGCTGGCTTCGTCCACCATGACGCCGTTGTCGAGGTCGATGGTGATCTCCGACCCTTCGACGGTGGCCGCCTTCATGTCATCGACGAGGTCGGTCGACATGACCTTGCCTGCCACGACGTGGTAGGTCAGGATTGCCACGAGCTTGTCCTTGTTCTCGGGCTTGAGCAGGTCTTCGACGGTGCCGGCCGGCAGCGCGGCAAAGGCTGCATCGGTCGGTGCGAAGACGGTGAAGGGGCCTTCGCTCTTCAGCGTGTCGACGAGGCCGGCTGCGGTGGCTGCGGCAAGCAGGGTTTCGAAGGTGCCGGCGCCTGCCGCGGTGTCGACGATGTCCATCGAGTGGCTGCCTGCGAAGGCGGGGGCTGCAAAGGTGAGGGCGGTGGTGGCGGCGAGGATGGTCTTGCGGAACATGGAATGTCCTCCTGAGTGTTTCTGAGTGGCGATGTGCCGTTCACATCTGAAAATTCTACGCCCCGGATCGTGGACTGGTTCACCGGGGATTTCTGCCACCGCCGCTTGACAGATTTCGCGCCGCGCCTAAGCCACGGCGAAAGGCGTTTTCCAGTGACATCTTTGTGATCGGAAATCGGCAAACCCTTTGAAATCCAGTCGGCTGCACGTGGAGTTCCAAAGCCGCGGCACGCACCAAGAACGGCCCCGGATGTGATCCGGGGCCGGTTATCACGTCAGGTGGAGATCCCGCGCCCGGTCCGGGGCGCGGCGTTTCTAGTCCAATCCGATCGCCTTGCGGGCGATCCCGTCGAGCAGGGCTTCGACCTTTTTCATCTCGCCCTCGGGATAGGTCCGAAAGCCGATGGTGGTGACGTCCGGCGTCTCGGGACGGGTGACGACGAAGATGTCGTAGGGGCAGTACACGAGGTTCATCGGGTCCGCCTCCATGACCTCGCGCGAGACCTTGGCCGAACAGAAGCTGAAGACGTCCGCCTTGTCAAAGATCGTCACCTCCGAGCCGACATCGGCCTTGGTGCGTTCCAGCATGTCGCCGACATGGCTCACGGCGTCGATGACCAGCCCGGCATCGAGGATCGCGTTCTCGAGCCCGAAGACGACATCGTCGAAGCTGTCCTCGGAGTCGTATGTGATGATCCCGTCTGCGGCCAGAGCGCCGGTGGCGCCAAAAGCCAGCGCCGCGGCGCACAGAAGTCTTTTCATGTCTTCTCCCTTTCACGAAATACGCAGACGTGCCGCGCATCATCCATGATGCATGTATCATATTGGCACGATCCGCGATTTGCCTTGAGGCAAATCAAACATTCCCGAGGCAGAATATGACTTGGGCGATGACCACTGTACAGGACCTGGCGCTGATTTTCGTCTTTTTGATGCGCGTGGATATCGCGCGCGCAGCGCCAATGTTGCTGATCGACTTGCGCGACCTTGCCGGGCCGCGCGACCGCATCATCGCCGGCGGCAAGCTGATCGTGCCGGGCGACGTGGGCCGGTGATGATGCGGTGGCGGCACGAGCCGGTGGTCAAGGATGACGGAGTCCGAGTGCAGATGAACGCGATCATCCCTCGGTCCGGTTGGCGGATGAGGGCGGCCGTGTCTGCGCGACCCGCATATTATTAGAGCGTCGCGGCGGATGCAGGCGGATTCGCGGCCGCCATGACCGTCGCGGGTCGGGGTGACGCTCGCGCCTTGGGGCGCATCGCCCGCCCATTGACCCTTTGGTTCGCGCTATCAAATGGCGGGCGGGTTCCGCGCGGCGGTGTCGGCAGGCAGTGTTACACGACGTTTACACCAACGTGAAAAGCCGTTGGTTTGTTGAGCGGCGCGGATCACCTATCTTTCCGTCCAGAAACGCCGAGGAGAGATCATGGCCAACCGCTGGACGAACAAGCTGACCCGCGCCGACGTCACGCCGGAGAATGTCTTCCTGAACCGCCGCAAGGTTCTGGCGGGCCTTGGCCTTGGGGCCGGCGCGGCCGCCGGGCTGGGCGGGCTGGCACTGTCGGGAATGCCCGGCGCGGTGCAGGCGCAGGACGCCGATGCGCTGGAGCCGAACGCCTGGGAAGAAATCACCTCCTACTGCAATTATTACGAGTTCGGCACGAACAAGGATGACCCCGCGCGGAACGCCCACCTGCTGACCACGGCACCCTGGTCGATCACCATCGACGGGCTGGTCGAAAAGCCGGGGGACTATGCGCTGGACGACATCCTGGGCCAGATGACCATCGAGGAGCGGATCTATCGGTTCCGCTGTGTCGAGGCCTGGTCGATGGTGGTGCCCTGGAACGGGTTCGAACTGGCCGACCTGCTGGCGCTGGCGGGGGTAAAGCCCGAGGCGCGCTATGTCGCCTTCGAGACGGTCTATCGCCCCGAGGAGATGCCCGGCACCCGCTACCCCGTGCTCGACTGGCCTTATGTCGAGGGGCTGCGGCTGGACGAGGCGCAACATCCTCTGACGATCATGGCGACGGGCATCTACGGCAAGACCATCCCCAACCAGAACGGCGCGCCGATCCGGCTGGTGGTGCCATGGAAGTACGGCTTCAAGTCGATCAAGTCGATCGTGCGGATCACGCTGACCGACAGCCAGCCGCCGACCTCGTGGAACGTGGCCGGTCCGCGTGAATACGGGTTCTATTCCAACGTGAATCCGAACGTGGATCATCCCCGCTGGAGCCAGGCGACCGAGCGGCGCATCGGCGGCGGCCTCTTTGCGCGGCGCGTTCCGACGCTGATGTTCAACGGATACGAGGACGAGGTCGCCGCGCTGTATGACGGCATGGACCTGCGGCAGAACTTTTGAGCACGGTGATCCTCCAGTCGGTCCTGACCTGCCCCGCCTGCGGGCAGGTCGAAACCGAAACGATGCCGCAGGACAGCTGCCAGTTCTTCTGGGAATGCCCGGGCTGTCACATCGTTGTGCGGCCGAAGCCGGGGGACTGCTGCGTCTTCTGTTCATATGGCACGGTGCCCTGCCCGTCGATCCAGGCCGGTGACGGGTGCTGCGCATGACTGCCCTGCGTGACAGGCTCAACACGGCATTGCGTGGGGTGCCGACCTGGGTTGTCTACCTGGCCCTCGCGTTGCCGGCACCCTGGTACCTGTACCAGGGTGCGACCGGCGGGCTGGGCGTGGAGCCGATCAAGGCACTGGAACACGCGCTGGGCGAATTCGCCTTGCAACTGGCGATCGTCGGCCTGGCGGTGACGCCGCTGCGCCGCCTTGCCGGGGTGAACCTGCTCAAGTTCCGCCGGGCGATCGGACTCATGACCTTCTTCTACGTGGCGACGCATCTGCTGGTCTGGCTGGTGCTGGACGTGCAACTGCCCGGCCAGATCTGGGCGGACATCGTGAAACGTCCTTACATCACGGTGGGCATGGTGGGTTTTGCGCTGATGATCCCGCTGGCGGTCACGTCGAACAACTGGTCCGTGCGCCGGATGGGGGCCGCCTGGCGGCGATTGCACCGGCTGACCTATCCGGCGGTGGCGCTGGGCGGGCTGCACTTCGTGATGCTGGCCAAGGGGTTCCAGATCGAACCGCTGGTCTACATGGCGGTGATCCTGGGGTTGCTGGCGACTCGCCTGCCCAAATCGGTCCGGATTCGCATGGCGTGACCTGGCTAAACCAGGTCATGGAGAGGGCCTGAAAGGGGCGAGTCGTCCTTTTGCCCTGCCGCGGCGGCCCCGGAAGACGCGTCTCATCGGTGTTTCGTAGCGCGAGTCGCTTCGGAAACCCGGCTGATTTGGGGGATAACCCTGTGGGTAACTCCACATGTAGAGTCGCGCCATGCTGCGCCGCGGCGATTCCCGGGCAGGAAAACTGGCGAGCCGCCCAACCACGCCTAACCAACTATCTGATATTGCTAACTTATTCATCTATTCGGAAAAAAATCGCATGATGTCGTAAAAACTGCTTGCGGAGGTTGGCGGTGTTCCTTAGATAGCCCTTCACCGGCGGCGCTGAGGCGCACGGCGGGACGGCCGGGACGGTCGGGGCGGTGAGCTC
>NZ_FXYF01000022.1 GCF_900184945.1 Antarctobacter aquimaris
CTGACCCAGACGGGGCGCGGCCACAGTTTCGGCCTGTTCCAGTCCGGTCGCGGCACGACGGCGCATATCGTGCAGCAAGGCCACGGACGGGCCGGCCTGCTGTTCCAGCACGGCTGGTGATGGGGCCGTGCCGATTGGCTGATCGGCCTTCGGCAACCGCTCCGTATCGGGGGGCGGCGGCGGCAATCCTTACCCAACTCACGGCACCGGGTCTTGAAGGCGTGGCGCCATGCGTGGTTCGGCTGCAAGCCCTCCGGCGTCAGCTCACTCTTGCGCAGCCAGTCAGACAGCTTGTTGCCGACGATCTTCACCGCGCGCCAGTATTTCTTCGGGTCGCTCTCGTTGTGGAACAATGGCCCATCCGCAGCAGCCCGCACGAAGTCGACAAACCCCTTCTCGATGACCTGGTGATGCAACGGCACGTCGCGAAAGTCGCCGGCCTTGACGGTCCCGGCGTCAGGCGTGATGCGCAACACCCATCTTCCGTCGATCTCGCGAACATCCTCCTTTCGCAGTTGGACGATCTCGCCGACGCGGGCGCCCGTGAAGGCGCAGATCAGCGGCACCCGTCGCTTCATGCCCACCGACTTCTCGCCCTCGCGCACGCGACCAGTGCCATCTGGCGTCGGCTCGTAGGCCCGTGAGGCGCGCAGAACCCGCAGGGCTTCCGCTGTGGTAAACCCACGTTCTCGACCGTAGATCCTTTTCGGCTTGGGCTGCTTGACAGTCGCGGCCACATTCTCGGGAAGACGATCATTCTCGACCGCCCAGGTGAACAATGACCTGACTGTCGACAGATAGATGTCGCTTACCGTCTTCGCCGACATCTGGTTCAGCAAGTGCTCGCGCCAAGCGAGCAGATCCTTCTTGGCGACGCGCGTCGCGTCATCGTGGCGCAGGAACGCCCGCAGGTTCTTGATCACCGGCGCCTGGCGTTTTCCACCATCGCGCATCGCTCCGATCTGCAGGCGGCTCCTGACATAGTCGTCCCACAGCCGCTCAAGGCTCACCGGCTGCCGGGCGGTTTCGGGCGGCTGCGCGTTCACGATAATCGGGGACGCCGGGACTCCGGTGAAGTCGCCTTCATCGCGCTCTGCCATGTGCGCCAGAGCTTCCAACTCGCCGTGGCAGAGCGCACGAGCGATCGCGCGCCACTCCATGCTGCCTGGCTGGGCATCGAGATTGCCGGAGGCTCGGAACTGCTCGATCTCGTTGCCGACCAGCGCGGTCAACACAGCGTCACTGGCGCGTCCCGCGACCGCCTCGCGCAACCTGCTTACCAGCAGGTCATTTATGCTCACGCTGGCCCAGCGAGGATCGTTGCGCAATTCATCGTCCAGAAGCAGCCGCCGTGTGTAGAGCGAGAGCGCCATCTGATCCGCGGCCATAGGGTATCGCGCAGGCGCAGCTGGTCTTCTCTGCCCCGATCGCCGTTCTGCGTCCAGAATCTCTGCCTGTAGCCGCGCGACCGCACCGGGCAGCAGCTTGATCGCGGTCCTGTAGTCTCCGCCAAGGGGTGTGCGCAACTCCGTCTTGCCGATGATCCCGCGCAGGTTATTGGGGACCACCAGCCGCGCATGATACCGCCCGGAACGGTTGACCAAGTGCCTCACCTTGCCCGCCATGCAACACCCCCGACTGTAACCAAAGAATGGGCAAAGGCCCTTGTTTGCAAGAGCCTTCTTTGATTCCAGATACTTGAGATGGTGCGGGTGGAGGGACTTGAACCCCCACGCCATAGGCGCCAGAACCTAAATCTGGTGCGTCTACCAATTTCGCCACACCCGCAACGACGCGCTCAATAGCAAAGCCGCGGGCACGAGGCGAGCAGAATTTTCCTTAAAATGGGCAAACAAATGCCCCGGATGTGAACGGATTGTTGCCGCATTCGAGGACAAGAACAGAGGGAGAAAAACAAAAGGACGAGCAGTGATGACCCCGAAGGCCCGGCTTGACCGCGGCGGCCTTGCCGCGCGCCACATCGCCCCCGAAACGCCTTGCAACGCGCTGGTGGCCGGCAGCATCGTACTGACGCTCGACGGCGCGCTGCCGGTCGAATTCCTGACCCCCGGAGACCGGGTGATCACCCGCGACAGCGGCACCGCCACGCTGCGCGCGGTCAACCATCGCCGCGCCCGCCTGCCCGCGGTCGCCATTGCGCCCGGCAGCCTGGGCCACATGCGCCCCGGCCACGAAATTACGCTGCCCGCGGCGCAGGAAATCCTGGTCCGTGACTGGCGCGCCGCGGCGCTCTTTGGCGCCTCCCGCGCGCTTGTTCCGGTCGCGCGCCTGGCCGACGGCACCCATATCCGCGAGGTCGGCGAGGTCGAGTTCAGCCTTTTCGAGCTGCGCTTTGACCGCCCGCACATCCTCTATGCCGACGGCCTGGAATTGGCCGCCGCCGCGCCGGTGACGGAACCGGCCTAAAGCCCCATGCCCCGGAACACCCGGGGCAGCGCCTCGGGCAGGTCCTCGGCAATCAGCCCGGGGCCATAGCTGCGCGCCGCCTCGACGTGCAGCCAGGCCGCCGTCACGGCCGCCCCGAGCGGATCGACCCCGCGCGCCAGCAATCCGCAAATCATGCCCGCCAGCACGTCGCCTGCGCCCGCCGTGGCCAGCCAGGGCGCCGCGCGCTCGTATGCGGCGGCATGGATGGCCACCTGTCCGTCGGGCGCCGCGATCACCGTGTCGCGCCCCTTCAGCAAAACGACGCAGCCCGCCCGCGCCGCCGCGGCGCGGCACGCGTCGACTTTGGAAAAGGCGGGGCCGCGGGTCGCCTCGGCGCGCAATTGCTCGGCCAGGTCGGGAAACAGCCGCGCGAATTCGCCCATGTGCGGGGTCAGCACGCAGGCCTCGTGCAGCATGCCGAACAGTACCGCAGGATCGCGCTGGAAGCGCGACAGCGCGTCGGCGTCCAGCACCGTGCCGCGCCGCGCCGCCAGGGCCGTGCGCACCAGCTCTCCGGTGGCCGGACCCAGGCCCAGCCCGGGACCCAGGCACAAACCGGTGTAGCGCATGTCCTCCAGCATCTCGGCCAGACCGGCGGTGCCGTCCAGCCCATGCACCATGATCGCGTCCAGCCGCCCCGCATGCTCGGCCACGGCGCGCAGCGGGCAGCCGACCGTGACCAGCCCCGCCCCCACCCGCAACGCGCCACGCGCCGCCAGCCGCGCCGCGCCGCCCTTGCCCGGCGGACCGGACAGCACGACGGCATGGCCGTGGGCATACTTGTGCGAGGGTCCCGCCTTGGACAGGCGTCCGGCAAGGGGCGCCTGCGCCAGCCAGGTCGGCGCCTCGGCCCGGTCCAGGCCGATGTCGCAGACCACCAGCTTGCCGCAACCCTCCGGCCCCTGCGCCAGGTAGTGGCCCGGCTTGGCGCTGTGAAAGCTCACCGTCAGATCGGCCTTGATGGCGGTGTCGAGGGCGGCGCTGTCGTCATGGCCCAGGTATCGCCCGCTGTCGGAACACAGCCCGCTGGGCACGTCCACGGCAACGATGCGCGGCTGCGCGGCCGCCTGCCATGCCGCCAGCCTGCCCCGCACGGCGCCGAGGTCAAGAAAGGGCCGCGTCAGCCCGGTGCCGAACAGCGCGTCGACCACAAGCGCCACGCCCTCAGCCCCTGCAAAGCGGTCGAGCGCGTCGTCGGTCAGAGGGTCCACTTGACCGATCTCCTGCCAACGCAGGAAGTTGTGGCGCGCATCGGGCGGCAGCCGCTCTGCATCGCCAAGCAGAAAGACATCGACCCGCCAGCCCCGCGCGTGCAGCAGCCGCGCGATGACGAAACCATCCCCGCCGTTGTTGCCTGGCCCGCACAGCACCACGGCGCGCTGCGCTCCCTCCTCCAGGTCCGGCCATTCGGCCAGCGCCGCAGCGACAACCCCGGCACCCGCACGCTCCATCAGGTCGAGTCCCGTGACCCCTCCGCCGGCCATGGCCGCCTGTTCGGCGGCGCGCATCTCGGTGGCGGTCAGGAGCGGGGCGTGGGAGAAGGAGCGATTCAATTTTGCCTCTTTAGTGTGCGAAGTGATCAATTTTTCACCTCGCCTAATTTTTCACCTGTTCCAGATCGCCGGCGAAGGGGCTATGCGATTGTGGCTGGCAGGGAGAAATGATCTGCCAGTGCCACACGGAGCGCAAGGGAGAGGTCAGGTCCATGAAAAAGATCGAGGCAATCATCAA
Organism: Antarctobacter aquimaris; assembly: GCF_900184945.1. Lineage (GTDB taxonomy): Bacteria > Pseudomonadota > Alphaproteobacteria > Rhodobacterales > Rhodobacteraceae > Maliponia > Maliponia aquimaris. Next base: position 4,180 of record NZ_FXYF01000022.1, read on the forward strand.
GCCATTCAAGCTCGATGAAGTTAAGGAAGCTTTGCAGGAAGCGGGCATCCAGGGCTTGTCCGTGGTCGAGGTCAAGGGTTTTGGCCGGCAGAAGGGGCACACCGAATTGTATCGGGGCGCCGAATATGTCGTCGACTTCCTGCCCAAGGTGAAGATCGAGATCGTGCTGGACGACGACCAGGTCGACGGCGCCATCGAGGCCATTATCGGTGCGGCCAAGACCGACAAGATCGGCGACGGCAAGATCTTTGTCAGCCACATCGAACAGGCCGTCCGCATCCGCACGGGCGAAACCGGCCCGGACGCCATCTGATTCGTGCGACCGCGTCACCGGGGGGTGCGCGGCGAACCAACAATCGCAAGAGAAGGACAATAGAATGAGCAAGGACGCAGTTCTCGCGCTGATGAAGGAAGAGGACGTCGCCTACGTCGACATCCGCTTCACGGATCCGCGCGGAAAGCTTCAGCATGTGACCGTGGTGGCGGACCTGGTCGACGAGGATTTCCTCGACGAAGGTTTCATGTTCGACGGCTCGTCGATCGCCGGGTGGAAGTCGATCGAAGCATCGGACATGAAGCTGATGCCCGACACCGACAGCGTGTACATCGACCCGTTCTACGCGGAAAAGACCCTGTGCGTCCATTGCTCCGTCGTCGAGCCGGACACCGGCGAAGCCTATGACCGCGACCCGCGCGGCACCGCCGAAAAGGCCGAGTCCTACCTCAAGTCCTCCGGTATCGGCGACGTGGCCTATTTCGGCCCCGAGGCAGAGTTCTTCCTGTTCGACGATGTCAGGTATTCGGTCACCCCGAACAAGGTGTCCTACGAGGTCGACGCCGACCACGCGGCCTGGAACACCGACGCCGAGTTCGAGATGGGCAACCTGGGCCATCGCCCGGGCTACAAGGGCGGCTATTTCCCGGTGAACCCGGCCGACGACGGCCAGGACATCCGGTCCGAGATGCTGTCGACGATGAAGCGCATCGGCATGAAGGTCGACAAGCACCACCACGAGGTGGCGACCAGCCAGCACGAACTGGGCCTGATCTTCGGAACCCTGACCACCCAGGCCGACGAGATGCAGAAGTACAAGTACATCATCCACAACGTCGCGCAGGCCTATGGCCGTTCGGCCACCTTCATGCCGAAGCCGATCAAGGGCGACAACGGCTCGGGGATGCATGTCAACATGTCGATCTGGAAGGACGGCAAGCCGCTGTTCGCCGGTGACAAGTACGCCGACCTGTCGCAGGAGGCCCTGTGGTACATCGGCGGCCTGCTGAAGCACGCCAAGACCCTGAACGCCTTCACCAACCCGTCGACCAACTCCTACAAGCGCCTGGTCCCCGGCTACGAGGCCCCCGTCCTGCGCGCCTATTCGGCCCGCAACCGGTCCGGCTGCATCCGCATTCCGTGGACCATGTCGCCGAAGGCGAAGCGCGTCGAGGCCCGTTTCCCCGATCCGTCCGCGAACCCCTACCTGTGCTTCGCGGCCCTGCTGATGGCCGGCCTCGACGGCATCCGGAACAAGATCGATCCGGGCGAAGCCATGGACAAGAACCTGTACGACCTGCCCGCCGAAGAGCTGGCCGGCATCCCGACCGTCTGCGGTTCGCTGCGCGAGGCGCTGGACGCCCTGCGCGCCGATCACGCCTTCCTGCTGGCCGGTGACGTCTTCACCAAGAGCCAGATCGAAGGCTACATCGACCTCAAGATGGAAGAGCTCGAAAACTACGAGATGACGCCGCACCCGGTCGAATTCGCGATGTACTACAGCTGCTGAGCCTTCTCGGCTGGCAGACTTTTCGCGGGGCGCTCCCAGGAGCGCCCCGTTTTCGTGCGCGGCCCCCTGGGCGCCGGCCCTGCACCGGCGCGCGCCCTGTCCTCGCGCCACCCAACCCCGGTCCGACATCGGCCGCGGCCCGGACTGGGCAAGGCACCGCCGAAAACCGCTGCCGCACGGGGCAAAAGCCATGGCCCACGCGGGATTATCCCGCTAGTCTTCGGGCGACCCCGACGCCACATCCTGCCGGAGACTGCCCATGCGCCGCCTTGCCACCGCCCTTGCCCTGACCCTGTTCACCGCCGCCCCCGCGCTTGCCGCCGGCTGCGGCAACACCGGCCAGGGCTTTGACGCCTGGAAGGGCGAATTTGCCCAGGAAGCCCGCGCCGCCGGGGTGGGCGACCGCGGCATCGCCGCGCTGATGGCGGCCAGCTATTCCAGCCGCACGATCGGCGCGGACCGCAACCAGAAGGGCGTGAAGTACAGCTTTGAACGCTTTGTGCAGATCCGGCTGGGGTCCATCGACGGCTTTGCCGCCACCGCGCGCAAGCGCATCCAGGCCAACCAGGCCTTCTACGATTCGCTCGAAAGGCAGTTCGGCGTGCCCGCCGGGATCATCGTCGCCATCCACGGGATGGAAACCGCCTATGGCAAGACCATGGGCACCGAGCCGGTGGTGAACTCCATCCTCACCGTCGCCTACGACTGCCGCCGCCCGGATCTGTTCCGCCCGCACGCCATCGCCGCGCTCAAGATGGTGGATCGCGGGATGCTGGCGCCCAACCAGAAAGGCGCGTTTCACGGCGAGCTGGGCCATACCCAGTTCCTGCCCGGCAACGCCATGCGCTATGGCGTGGACGCCAACGGCGACGGGCGGGTCGATTTCTATAACATGTCCGACGCGCTGGCCTCCACCGCCAATTTCCTGCGCCAGAAGGGCTGGAAGGCCGGCCAGCCCTGGGGCCCCGGCACGCACAACTTTGCGGTGCTGAACGAATGGAACGCGGCAACCGTCTATCAACAGGCCATCGCCGCCGTGGCGGAACGCATCCACCGCTAAACCGGTATCGGAAACAAAGGATTAATAATCCTTTAATTTTCCCGAATTCGCCCGATTGCGACCACGATTCGTGCGCAACCTCTCCTTGTGCGGCCTGATGACCGCGAAAGGAGAGCAGCATGGCTTTTGATCACCCTTATGCCGGCCTGATCCTGCCCGATGTGCGGGACCTGTCGCCCGAACCCTACCTGGCCAGCGCCGCGCGCGTGCTGGCCCGGCTGGACCCCCGCCCCGAAAGGGGAGCGCCGACGCAGGTCCAGGACAGCCGCGTGATGGGCCGGACGATGGGCATCGCGGTGATCCCCGAAGAGCAGAGCGACTATGGCCCGCGCGTGGTGCTGGAGGTCGTGACCGACACGGACAGCCCGCCGGACGAGGGCGAGGCCGCGCGCCTGCTGTCTGACACCGTGCGGGAGGCGCTGAACCACTCATCGGCCGACATCCTGGAATGGTATCGCCCCGACGTGCTGATCGACCGCGAGGATTTCATCCGCCTGCGCAACTTTGTCTCGCCCGCGAAGATCGCCGAGATGGACAGCCGGATCGAGGATGCGCTGTTCGAAAGCGTCAACGCCGCGCAGGGTATCTGCGGCGCGCTCTACCCCGTCGTGCCGGACGACGTGATCGTGCAGGAGGTCCAACCGAAACGCTCGAAGTTCAAGGGGTTCTTGTCGCGGATCGGCGGCGGGCTGGGACTGCGCCGGACCGGCCATATCGCGGCGGTCACATGCCTGTTCACCGTGCTGACCTCGAGCAGTCAGATCGGCGGGTTGCTGGGTCCGCTGGTGCCGTGACTCACGTCGTAAGGGGCGCGCAGGCCAGCACGTAGGTGTGGATCGAAAACACCACGGCGCGGGTCTGCGGCAGTCTCAGGATGCATTGCCGCTCCGACCGCAGGAAGGGGGCTGCGCTCGGGTCGACCGGGGTCCGCGGATCCCTGACCGACCGCGGGTGGAACAGCGCGGCGCTGGCATAGCGCAGCGCGTTGAACCGCCACAGCGGGCGGCCCTCCTGCACCCCGTCGAACAGCCGCTGTACCCGGCGGGCCAGCGTGTCGTCGTAGTCCTTCACCGGATCGTGGATGCCGGTCAGCGGGCGCAGAAACTTTTCGTCCAGCCGCCAGCTGGCCGGAAAGCACAGCACCGCACCGGTCAGGACGTGCTGGTCGCCGCGTTTCTCCAGGAGGCAGAAATCCTCCTGGAACACCTGCCCCAGCGTGGCCAGCGGGTCGGTGTCGTCACGGGGCACCCGCGCGCCGTCAGGACAAAGAATAGTGTCGTCCTCACGGGCAAACCCCGCCGGGGCCGCCGCCAGCGCCACCTCCAGAAGCTCCCGCGCTGCCGGCAGCGCCTCGGGCGGCAGTGCCAGCACCTCGGGGCGGCGGGTCGCCAGCAGGCGGCGACGCTCGGCCATCTGCCCGGCGTAGGCCTCGTCGACGAGCAGCCAGTCGGCCGGGTCCAGCGGGCGGACGCCCGGCAGCGGCGGGGCTTCGGCGGGGTCGTAGGGAAGGTGCGTTTGCAGGATCATGGCGGCACACTAGACCGCCGCCCCGGCGGGTGAAAGACGGCGACGCAGGTCGAAAAAGCCCCGGTTGCAGGTCGCAAAACGGCGCGCGTCACCGGGCCGGAGCGTCCACCCTCGCGCCAGACCCCAGAACCCCGAGAGCCCGATGGACACCTTCTACCGCGACACCCGCAAGATCGACCCTACCCGTGGCGCCCTGACCGGCGACAACACCCCCAACGACATGGACCGGGTCGAGATCGGGCCGACGCGGCTGGCGCTGGCCGAATGGGCCGCTGTCGGGCTGGAACTGCCCGACCTTCAGGCGCTGCGCCGCTTTCGCTGGGAACGGCTGGTGTCCCACGTCGTCGCGCGCGACCTGGCCGGGGTGCTGATGTTCGACCCGCTCAACATCCGCTATGCCACCGACTCGACCAACATGCAGCTGTGGAACACCCACAACCCGTTCCGCGCGCTGCTGGTCTGCGCCGACGGCTACATGGTGATCTGGGACTACAAGAACTCGCCCTTCCTGTCCGCCTTCAACCCCTTGGTGTGCGAGGCGCGCTCGGGCGCGGACCTGTTCTACTTCGACCGCGGCGACCGGATCGGCGATGCCGCCGACACCTTCTCGCGCGAGGTGGCGGACCTGTTGACGCAGCACGCCCCCGGCAACAAACGTCTGGCGGTGGACAAGATCATGCTGCACGGGCTGCGCGCGCTCGAGGCACAGCGGCTGGAGGTGATCCCGGGCGAGGAACTGACCGAAAAGGCGCGGTCCATCAAGGGCCCGGACGAAATCAAGGCGATGCGCTGCGCGATGCATTCCTGCGAGATGGCCATGGCCGAGATGGAGCGTTTCGCCCGACAGAACGTGCCGGGCGGCGAGGTGTCCGAGGATGACATCTGGGCCGAGCTGCACGCCGGCAACATCCGTCGCGGCGGCGAATGGATCGAGACGCGGCTCTTGACCTCCGGCCCGCGCACCAACCCCTGGTTCCAGGAATGCGGCCCGCGCATTGTGCAGAACAACGAGATCGTCGCCTTCGACACCGACCTGGTGGGCGCCTACGGCATCTGCGTCGACATCTCGCGCACCTGGTGGATCGGCGACCGGGCGCCGCGTCCGGACATGATCGACGCGATGAAACACGGGTACGAACACATCATGACCAACATGGCGATGCTGCGCCCCGGCGTGAACATCGAGGACCTGTCGCGCAACACCCACGTGCTGCGGCCCGAGTACCAGAAGGGCAAGTACGGCTGCCTGATGCACGGCGTCGGCCTGTGCGACGAGTGGCCCCTGGTGGCCTACCCCGACAGGATGGTCGAAGGTGCCTTCGACTACGCGCTGGAGCCGGGCATGACACTCTGCGTCGAGGTACTGGTCTCGCCCGAGGGCGGCGATTTCTCGATCAAGCTGGAAGAGCAGGTGCTGATCACCGAGGACGGCTACGAGAACCTGACCAGCTACCCCTTCGATGCGCGCCTGATGGGACAGTGACCGCCCGCGGCGCGGCGGCGCGGGGTGGGTGGGCGGGAGCGTCGCCGCGCCGCGGCCCCACGCCGCTCAGAGGCGCGCCCGCAGGCGCAGCACGGACTCGGCCCGGGTGTGGCGTTCAAGCTCGGTCAAGCGCACCCAGGCCACCGCGTGCGACTCGTCCGAGACCGTCAGGTTCCCCGCCTCGGCCTGCATGAGAAAGCGCACGTCGTAGTGCAGATGCGCCGGCTCGTCCCCGCGCGCGGGGATCTCGTGGATGTCGATGTCGTAGACCGCCTCGGACAACAGCCGCACGCGCGCCAGCCCGGTCTCCTCGCAGACCTCCCTCAGCGCCACGAAACGGGCGTCGGCGATGCCGTCGCAATGCCCGCCCGGTTGCAACCAGCGGTCCAGCTTGCGGTGATGCAGCAGCACCAGCGCCCCGCCATCGGGCGACAACACCGCGCCCGAGGCGGTGACATGCCCGCCGATCCACGGATCGCGCGAAAACGCCGCCAGGCCATGCTGCGCGCAGAACGCCGCCAGCCGCGCCCATTCCTCCGCGTCGCGCGCATCGCGCGGCGCGAAGGCGCCGATCCCCTCAATCCGCATCCAGAAACACCCCCGCCAGCACCCCCGCGTGGTCCGATCCCAACAGCGGCCGCACCCGCGCCGCGCCACCCCCGGTGGCATAAACCTGGTCCAGTGGCAGCGGCACCGCCAGCGGCAGGCCCGAGGGACGCAGCCAGAACGTCGGGAACATGGGCCCGGCCCGGCGCACCCCCGTGGCGCGCACCAGCCGACGCACGTCGCTGCCCCAGGGCGTCATGTTGAAATCTCCCGCCAGCACCACCGGCCCCGGCAACCCGGTCACCAGAGCCTCGATCCGCTCGGCCTGCGGGCGCTGGTCATGCGGCCAGGGCCAGAACAGGTGCACCGACAGCACCCAGACCGGCCCTTCGGGCAGCGAGACACGCAAGCCCGCCAGCCCCCCGCCCTTCACGCACAGCGTTTCGCCTTGGACCACCGGGTGCCGCGACAGGACCGCCACGCCGGCGCAGAGGTACTGGTGCGGATAGCCCGGACGCAGCAGGTCCAGCAGGTGCCGGTTGCGGGTCGAAACCTCCTGCAAGGTCACCACGTCCGGCGCCTGTGCGGTGATTTCCGCCGCCATGGCCTCGGCCTGCGGGTTCCCGCCCCAGAGGTTCTTCTGGTACACGACAAAGGGGCCCGGCGCGGGCGCGTAGAGTTTCATTCCGCCGACCTGCCCCAGCGCCAGCAGGCACAGACCGGCGACCGGCCAGCGCAGGCGGCGCGGCCAGCTTGTCCAGATCACCGCCAGCGCGGCCAGCACCAAGAGCGGCACCCGCAGCACGGCCAGCGCGTCCGCCGCCGGGTGCAGCGGCCCTGCCCAGCTCGCCAGGGCCAGCAAGGCCAGCCCGGCTGCAACACTCTTCACCAACCTGTCCAACCCGCTCACCATCCCGTGACGCCACTGACACCCGGCTTGTGGCACCCTGCCCCGGGTCCCATTCTGGAGTCGACAGACAAAGGATGCCCCCATGCCCACCGAACGCATCAGCTTTCCCGGCCATTCCGGCCACACGCTGGCCGCCCGGCTTGACCTGCCGGACGGGCCGCACCTGGCCACCGCCCTCTTCGCCCATTGCTTTACCTGCGGCAAGGACATCGCCGCCGCGCGGCGCATCGCCCAGCGGCTGTCCGCCATGGGCATCGCCGTGCTGCGCTTTGACTTCACCGGGCTTGGGCATTCGGGGGGCGAATTCGCCAACACCACCTTCTGCACCAATGTCGCCGACCTGCGCGAGGCGGCGGCGTACCTCGAGGATCGCGGCATGGCCCCCAGCCTGCTGATCGGCCACTCGCTGGGCGGCGCGGCCATTTTGCGGGCAGCGCCGCAGATCCCGTCGGCCCGGGCCGTGGTGACCATCGGCGCGCCGTTCGACCCCGAGCACGTCACCCGGCATTTCGGCACCGCGCTCGAGACCATCGCGACGGAGGGCGAGGCACAGGTCGATCTGGGCGGACGCCCCTTCACGGTCGGGCGCGACTTTGTCGAGGACGTGCAGGCGCAGGAACTGGCGCCGGTGATTGCATCGCTGAAAAAGGCGCTGCTGGTGCTGCACGCGCCGCGCGACGCGGTGGTCGATATCTCCAACGCCACCCGCATCTTCACCGCCGCGAAACACCCCAAGAGCTTTGTCACCCTCGACGACGCCGACCACCTGGTATCCGATCCGCAGGACGCCGAGTACGTGGCCGAGGTGATCGCCGCCTGGGCCGGGCGCTATCTGGACCTCAAGCCCCCCGCCCCGCCCGTCGGCGCGCCCGAGGGTGTGGTGCGGGTGCGCGAATCCTCGCCCGACGGCTTTCTGCAGGACGTGCAGAACGGCCCCTATCATCACGCGCTGGCGGACGAACCGGAGGCTTACGGCGGCACGAACCGGGGCATGTCGCCTTACGGTTTTGTCGCCTCGGGGCTGGGGGCCTGCACTTCGATGACGCTCCGCATGTACGCGCGGCGCAAGGGCTGGCCGCTGACCGGGATCAGCGTGGACGTCACCCATGACAAGGTCCACGCGCAGGACGCGGCGGGGTCCGGCGACGGGCGGCTGGACCGCTTCATCCGGCGCATCACGCTGGAGGGTGACCTGGACGACAGCCAGCGCGCGCGGCTGCTGGAGATCGCCGACAAATGCCCGGTGCACCGCACGCTGGAACAGGGCGCACGGATCGAGACGGAACTGGCCTGACGGGTCAGAACGCCGGCGGCTGCACCCCCATGTGCAGCCAGGACACGAAGGTCAGGATCGAGAACACCGGCAGCCCGGTGGCCGCCCGGATGTCCGCCGCGTAGGGCCCCATGTTGGTGCATTCCAGCACGATGGCCCCCAGGTCCGGATGATCCGCCCTGAGCGCGGTCGCCGCGTCCAGCAGGTCGGCCCGCGCCTTGACCACGTCCAGCTGTGCCTCATCGTCCAGGATGGCGCGGGTGAACTCCGACCCGCCCTCGGTGCTGCCGATGGGTGTGCCCTCGGGCACACCCGCCAGGGCCAGGTGGCGCGGCGACAGGGTGCTGGCCGAGATGGTGAGGATCCCCGCGCGCCGGCCCGGCGGCAGCAGGCGGTTCACGGTCTCCACCTGCAACAGCGCCGAGGTCAGCACCGGGACGGGCAGCGCGGCGGCCAGATCGTGCTGGAAGACCGACAGGAACCCGCAGGAGGTGGTGACCAGCACCGCGCCGTCGGTCACCAGCGCCTGCCCCGCCGCGATGAAGTCTGGCAGCAGCGCGGCCGGATCGCGCCGCACCACGCGGTCGGGCGAGGCGCGGGCCACCTTGCGCGTCAGGATCGGAAACGGCCAGGACGCCGGGTTGCCGATGTCGCCGGGGATGCGCGGAAACCGCGTGTCGAGCATCAGGATGCCGACCGGGGCGGGTGTCTGGGTCATGGGGTCTCCCTGCGCGCGGGGCGCATACGGCATCTTGCGCAGGGGGGCGTATCAGGTCCAGTCTCCGCCTGACACTCGGGGAGAGAAAGATGGCGGACCCTCAGCATGTTGCGGTGATCGGCGCGGGCATGGTCGGCGTCTCGACGGCGCTCTGGCTGCAACGGCGGGGCGTCCGGGTGACGCTGATCGACCGCGAAGGCCCGGCGGCGGGTGCCTCGCAGGGCAACGGCGGCGTGCTGGCCAGCATCGCGGTGGTGCCGGTGCCGGTGCCCGGGCTGCTGCGCAAGGCGCCGGGAATGCTGTTCGACCCGAACCAGCCGCTGTTCCTGAAATGGGGCTACCTGCCCCGCCTGCTGCCGTTCCTCGCCCGCTATCTGCCCTATGGCCGAGCCGACCGGGTAGAGCGCATCTCGCAAGGGCTGACCACGCTGCTGCACGACAGCCCGGACCAGCACGCGGCCCTGGCGGCGGGGACGGCGGCGGCGGAGTACATCCGGCCCGGCAGCTACGTCTACGGCTACGAGTCGCGCGCAGCCTATGAACAGGACGCCTTTGGCTGGGAGCTGAAGCGGCGGCGCGGCCTGCCCTTTCACGAGATGGACGCCGAGGCGCTGGCCGCCTTCGATCCCGCGCTGACGGGACGCTTTGGGTTCGGGGTGAATTGTACCGGGCTCGGGTTCATCACCGATCCCGGCGCCTATGTCCGCGCGCTGGCGGCCCATTTCACCGAGAGCGGCGGCACACAAGTCACCGCCACGGTCAGCGGCTTTCGCGCCGAGGGCGGCCGCGCCGTCGCGGCATTGACCGATCAGGGCGAGATCGCGGCGGATGGATTCGCGCTGACGCTGGGGGCCTGGTCGGGCGCCATCGCCCGTGACCTGGGCATCACCGTGCCGCTGGAAAGCGAGCGCGGCTACCACGTCGAGTTTCACGACCCCAACCTCACCCTGCGCGGGCCGGTCATGGTGGCGGCGGGCAAGTTCGTGGCGACCCCGATGCAGGGACGTTTGCGGGCGGCGGGCATCGTCGAATTCGGCGGGCTGAAGGCGACGCCCTCGCGCGCGCCCTTTGACCTGATGCGCCGCAGCGTGGCGCGGATCTTTCCCGACCTGACCTACAGCCACACGACGGAATGGATGGGCCACCGCCCGGCCACGGCAGATTCGCTGCCGGTCATCGGACCCGCGCCGCGCCTGCCGAATGTCTGGCTGGGCTACGGTCATCATCACGTGGGCTTGACGGGCGGGCCAAAAACGGGACGCTGGTTGGCGCAGATGATGACCGGCGCGACCGTGAACGAGGACCTGTCCCCGTACGCTGCCGACCGCCGGGTGTAGGACCTGCCGAAAAAGAAAACAGGGAGACAGAGAAATGAAGTTCACCACCCTCACCGCCGTAGCCGCGCTGACCCTTGGCGCCGCGACCGCCGCCAAGGCCGAAAGCTGGGACATGCCGATGGCCTATGCCGCCTCGAACTATCATTCGGAGTTCGGCGTGGTCTTTGCCGACAAGGTGCGCGACTACACCGGCGGCAGCATCGACATCACCGTGCACCCCGGCGGGTCGCTGTTCGGCGGCGGCGACATCAAGCGCGCGATCCAGACCGGCCAGGTGCCGATCGGTGAACGCCTGATGTCGAGCCACGCCAACGAGGACCCGCTGTTTGCCTGGGACAACCTGCCCTTCATCGCCTCCAGCTACGCCGACAACGAAAAGCTGTGGCAGGCGGCCAAGGGCGCGGTGGGCGAGGCGCTGGAAGGCCAGAACCTGGTCACGCTCTACACCTGCCCCTGGCCGGGACAGGGCTTCTACTTCAACAAGGAGGTGAACGGCTCCGCCGACACCCAGGGGGTCAAGTTCCGCTCCTACAACGCCGCCACCGCCACCATCGCGGAAAAGCTGGGCATGATCCCGGTGCAGGTCGAGGCCGCCGAACTGAGCCAGGCGCTGGCCACCGGCGTGGCCGAGGCCTTCATCTCGTCCGGGTCCACCGGCTATGACCGCAAGGTGTGGGAGCACCTGAGCCACTACTACAAGGTCAACGCCTGGCTGCCGCGCAACTACGTCATGGTGAACAAGGGCGTGTGGGACGGGCTGGACGCCGACACCCAGGCCGCCATCCAGAAGGCCGCCGACGAGACCGGCGCCGCCTGCGCCGCCAAATCCGAAGAGCTGGCCGACTGGTATCACGACCAGCTGGCCGAGAACGGCATGTCGGTGACCGAGGCCAGCCCCGAGTTCGTGGCCGAACTGAAGGAAATCGGCAGCGGCATGCTGAATGACTGGCTGGCCCAGACCGGCGACGCCGGTCAGGCGATCCTCGACGCCTACAACCAGTAAGCGCGGCCTGACCGCTCTCCCCGGTCCGCCCGTCGCGGGCCGGGGCACTTGTGCACGAGGACCGGCATGCGCGATTTCGGACCCTACCTGGGCCTGCCCCTGTGGCTGTGGCTCTTTGTCCTTCCGACCGTCACGGTGATCCTGGCGGGGCTGTTCCGCCAACAGGCCGAGCCGTTGCTGCGGCCGGTCTGGCGGCTGCTGGACCGGGTGTACCTGGCCGGCGGGATGATCGCCGCCGTGGGCATGATCACCATTCTGCTGCTGATCGTCGGGCAGATGATCGCGCGCTGGAGTTCGATCGCCTTTCCCGGCTCCACCGCCTATGCCGGTTACGCCATGGCGGCGACCTCGTTCTTTGCGCTGGCCTACACGCTGACGCGGGGCGGGCATATCCGGGTGTCGGTCTTTCTCAACATGAACCGGTTTACCGCCTTCTGGCTGGACGCCTTCGCCATGCTGATCGGCGCGCTGACGGCGACCTTCTTTGCCCGCTACGCGATCAAGGCGATCGGCTTTTCGGTCATGTTGAACGACCGCACCCAGGGCCAGGACAAGGTGCCGGAATGGCTGCTGGCGGCGGTGTCGATGCTGGGCACCTGGCCGTGGCACTGGGCCGAGGTCTGGGCGACACGCGGCACCGGCTGGGTCTTTACCCCTCTCTGGCTGCCGCAGTTGCCGATGGCGGTGGGCACCATCCTGCTGGCCCTGTGCCTGTGGGATCATCTTTCGCGGCTGGTCGTGACCGGGCAGACCGCCATCGTATCGGAGGCGGTGGAATGACCGAACTGGGCGCGACGCTGATCTTCCTGTTTGCGCTGTTCGCGCTGCTGGGCTCCTCCGTCTGGGTCGGCCTTGCGCTGATGGGGGTGGCCTGGATCGGGATGGAGTTGTTCACCACCCGCCCCGCCGGCGACGCCATGCTGACGACGATCTGGGCCTCGTCCTCCAGCTGGACGCTGACCGCCCTGCCGCTGTTCATCTGGATGGGCGAGATCCTGTACCGCACGCGCCTGTCCGAGGACATGTTCCGCGGCCTCGCGCCCTGGATGCGCGGCCTGCCCGGCGGGCTGCTGCACACCAACATCGCCGGTTGCACGGTCTTTGCCGCAGTCTCGGGGTCCTCTGCCGCGACGCTGACCACGGTGGGCAAGATGTCGATCCCGGAACTGCGCGCGCGCGGCTACCCGGAGTACATGATCATCGGCACGCTGGCGGGCGCGGCGACGCTGGGCCTGATGATCCCTCCCTCGCTGACGCTGATCGTCTACGGGGTGTCGATCAACGAATCGATCACCCAGCTGTTCATGGCCGGCATCCTGCCCGGCCTCGTGCTGGCGCTGTTGTTCATGAGCTACATCATCGGCTGGCACTACCTGCGCCCGCAAGAGCGCGCGGCGCGCGAACCAAAGATGTCGTTCGGCGAGATGCTGGCCGAAAGCCGCTTCCTGATCCCGGTGCTGTTGCTCGTCTTTGCGGTCATCGGCTCGATGTACTTCGGCTGGGCCACGGCGACCGAGGCGGCGGCGGTGGGCGTGATCGGCGCGCTGCTGCTGGCGGGGCTGCAAGGCTCGCTCAACAGCAGCACCTTTTTCGAGAGCCTGATGGGCGCCACGCGCACCTCGGCGATGATCGCGCTGATCCTGATGGGCGCGGCCTTCCTGTCGCTGGCGATGGGCTTTACCGGGCTGCCGCGGGCGCTGGCGGGCTGGATCGACAGGATGGAGCTGTCACCCATCACGCTGATCGCGGCGCTGACGGTGTTCTACATCATCCTCGGCATGTTCCTTGACGGCATCTCGTCCGTGGTGCTGACCATGGCCATCGTCGAGCCGATGATCCGCCAGGCCGGGATCGACGTGATCTGGTTCGGCATCTTCATCGTCGTGGTGGTGGAAATGGCGCAGGTGACGCCGCCCATCGGCTTCAACCTCTTCGTGTTGCAGGGCATGACCAACCACCAGATCGGCTACATCGCCAAGACGGCGGTGCCGATGGTGGGGCTGATGCTGGTCATGGTGGTGATCCTGGTGGTCTGGCCCGAGCTGGCCACCTGGCTGCCCGAAACGATCCGGCAACGCCCCTGATGGACCCGCTGATCCTGGCCGGGCGCCATGCCAAGTGGGTCATGGCCGGGGGCCTCGTGGTGGCGGCGCTGCTGCCGGGGCTGGCCAAATGGCTGTCGCACGGGCTGGTGCCGCTGATCATGATGCTGATGTTCCTCGGCGCGCTGCGGCTGAGCCCGGAGGAAACGGCGCGCATCCTGCACCGGCCGGGTCGGTCGGTGCGGCAGGCGCTGACGTTGCAACTGGCGATGCCGTTGTTGGCGGCGCTGGTGCTGACGTTGACCGGGCAGATCGTCCACCTCTGGGCGCTGGCGATGGTGCTGGTGCTCAGCGCGCCGTCGATCGTCTCCAGCCCGAACGTCGCGGCGCTGCTGGGGCTGGATTCGGCCACGGCAATGCGGCTGATGATCTGGGGCACCGCGCTGGTGCCGCTCAGTTCCCTGCCCGCGCTGGTGCTGCTGTTCGGCACCTCGGGCATCGGCCCCATCGTCTGGGCAGCGCTGCGGCTGGCGCTCATCATCGCGGTGGCGGGGGGCCTTGGCCTGCTGGTCCGCCGCGCGGTGATGCCAAGCCCGGGCGCGCGGACGTTGCAGCAGCTGGACGGGCTGTCGGCGCTGGCGCTGGGCGTCTTTGTCATCGGGCTGATGCCCGCGCTGCGCGACGACTTGGCCGACCGGCCGGGGGTGATCCTGGGCTGGATCACCTTTGCCTTTGTGCTGAACTACCTGTCGCAGATCGGCACCTGGTTCTGGCTGAAACGGCGCGGTGTGCGGGCCGAGGCCGGGGCCATCGCGCTGATCGCCGGGAATCGCAACCTCGCGCTGTTCTTTGCCGCGTTGTCGCCGCAGCAGGCCGCGCCCCTGCTGCCCTTCCTTGCGGCCTACCAATTCCCGATGTTCCTGACGCCGCTCTGCCTGGGCTGGCTCTACCGCAAATGAAAAGGCCGGGCGCGGGGCCCGGCCTTTCTGATGCGTTCCCGGAGAGGATCAGCCGCGCGCGCGGCCCACGGCCTTCCACGCCAGCGGCAGCAGCACGGCGGCCAGCGCCAGCTTGATCGCGTCGCCCAGCAGGAAAGGGGTCAGGCCCCAGGCCAGGATCGGCTTGTCCCACCCGTAGAGCATGCCCAGCCAGATCAGGCCCGGCACGTAGATCAGCGCGTTGCCGATCAGCAGGGCGCCGGCTATCTTCGGCGCGGTGCGGTCCCAGCCGGCGCGCGCCAAAAGGCCCAGCGCAACGGTGGCCGCCACGTAGCCCACGAGGTACCCGCCGGTGCCGCCCATCATGTATTCCAGCCCGACCTTCTCGGCCGAGGAGCCGGCGAAGACGTCATAGCCCAGCGCGCCGACGATCATGTAGCCAAGGATGGTCACCAGACCCAGGCGTGCGCCATAAGCCGCGCCGATGGTCAGCACCGCAAAGGTGCCCATGGTGATCGGGACCGGCCACATCGGCACCTTGATCTTGGCCGCCACGGCCAGCATCAGGATGCCGAAGGCCACCAGCGCCACCTGCTTGAGGCGCAGCGCCGCGCCCTCGTTGGCGCCAAAAGCCTCGACCAGCACGGAGCGGTTCATCGTCAGGTTCATGGGGTCCCCCCTTGTCATCTGTCTGCCCTGTCTGTTTTGCCCGACTTGCTGCGCCGCCGCAAGGGCGCTTTGAGAAGATGTGCAAAGTCAGCTAACCTCCTCATTTGCAAACCCTGAATGACGCCTCCCCAATCGACGCGGTCGCGCGGCACCCACCCCCCTTGGGGGCGACGCCGTTTGCCGCATCGGCGGACGTCATGTACCCTGGACACAAATAATTCCCCGGAGAAACCGCTTGATCGGGCAAAGGGGACCCGGTTCAGTACGGCTCCAAAGGTAAAGGCCGGTTTCCCGGCTGGAGGAACGCCATGTCCATCGACAGGTACTACATGCGCGACAGCTCTCTCGTCGTCTCGGTTTTTTCGGGCGTGATTTGCAGAACTTCAATCAGCCAACACCTGGCCTCCCATCTTGGCGATCCGCTGTACCGGCCCGACATGCACGAGATCGCCGATCTGAGCGATATCGAGGATTTGCAGCTGGATTTTGGCAACATGCGCAGCGTCGTGCGGGAAAAGAACACCTCGTATTCGTACCGCAAGACGGTCAGCGTCTACGCGCCGGGCGACCTGGCCTTTGGATATGCGCGGATCTATCAGAACCTGGCCGAAGCGGACGATGGCATACAGGCGGAAGTATACAGGACCGAAAAAGAGACGCTGGGGTTTCACGGCTTGTCCGACCCGTCCATCGGGTGCCTGATCGCGCGCTGCGTCGCACGCCACGCCGACGTCCTGCCGGACGCTGCGCACCGGCCGGCAGGGTTACAGGTGCCCAAGCCGGCCCAATAACCCCGGCATCTGCCGCAACAGGTCCAGCGCCATGTTGGCGTCACGCAGGCTGAGCGCTGCGACGGGCGTCTGCCACGCCTGCCCGCGCACCGCGCAGATGCGGAATTCACCGCTGTCCCGGTCCCCCGTGCCGTCGTCGAAATACCCGAAGGCCACCACCATCGGTCCCTTGGCATATTGGGCCAGATCCTCGGCCAGCGCCGAAGGGGCGAGCGGCTCCAGCGGCTTGACGATCTGCCATCCCGCCCCCCGGAACACCGAATTGATCTGAAGCGCCGGTTCCATACGCTGTCCCCCGATTGTTTCCCTGCAGACTAGAAAGGGCCCGCCGGTCCGGCGAGCCCTTGATTCTGTCAGCGTCGAATGGGTGGCGGAAACCCGCCACCGCCCTAGGAGATGCGGTTCAGGAGCTCGCCCAGTGATGCCTTGGCGTCACCGTAGAACATCCGCGTGTTGTCCTTGTAGAACAGCGGGTTCTCGATGCCCGAATAACCGGTGCCCTGGCCGCGCTTGGAGACGAAGACCTGCTTGGCCTTCCAGCACTCGAGGACCGGCATGCCCGCGATGGGCGAGTTTGGGTCCTCTTGGGCTGCCGGGTTCACGATGTCGTTCGAGCCGATGACGATGGCCACGTCGGTGTCCGGGAAATCCTCGTTGATCTCGTCCATTTCCATGACGATGTCGTACGGGACCTTTGCCTCGGCCAGCAGCACGTTCATGTGGCCCGGCAGGCGGCCGGCCACCGGGTGGATGGCGAAACGCACGTCCTTGCCCTTGGCGCGCAGGCGGCGGGTCAGTTCCGCCACGTTCTGCTGCGCCTGCGCCACCGCCATGCCGTAGCCCGGGATGATGATGATGCTGTCGGCCTCTTCCAGCGCCGAGGCGACGCCGTCGGCGTCGATGGCGATCTGCTCGCCGGTGACTTCCATCGCCGGTCCGCCGGTGCCGCCAAAGCCGCCCAGGATGACGCTGACGAACGACCGGTTCATCGCCTTGCACATGATGTACGACAGGATCGCACCCGAGGAACCGACCAGCGCGCCGACCACGATCAGGAGGTCATTGCCCAGGCTGAAGCCGATCGCCGCCGCCGCCCAGCCCGAGTAGCTGTTCAGCATCGAGACCACCACCGGCATGTCGGCGCCGCCGATGCCCATGATCAGGTGATAGCCGATGAACAGCGCCATGATCGTCAGGATCAGCAGCGGGAAGAAACCACCCGAGCCGAGATACCAGAACAGGCAGAGCGCCGAGATCAGCGCCGCGCCGGCGTTCAGCATGTGCCCGCCCGGCAGCTTGGTCGCGGCCGAGGTCAGCTTGCCCGCCAGCTTGCCGAAGGCGACGATCGAGCCGGTGAAGGTCACCGCACCGATCCAGATGCCCAGCGACAGTTCGACCCGCAGGATGTTCTGCTCGACGCCGGTCTTGTGCGCCAGAAGCTCGGCAAAGCCGTGCAGCGCCTGGCGCGCGGTGTCGTCCATGGCCATGACGCGGCCCAGTTCGAAGTGCGCGTTGTAGCCGACAAAGACCGCCGCGAGGCCGACCAGCGAGTGCATCGCGGCGACCAGCTGCGGCATCTCGGTCATCTGGACGCGCTTGGCGACGATGTAGCCGATCACGCCGCCTGCGGCGACGAGGATGACCGAAAGCACCCAGAGGCCGGAGCCCGGCCCGATCAGCGTGGCAAAGACCGCCAGCCCCATGCCGAAGATGCCGTACCAGACCGCGCGCTTGGCGCTTTCCTGGCCCGAGAGGCCGCCCAGCGACAAGATGAAGAGGACGGCTGCGACCACATAGGCCGCTGTCGTGAATCCGAAGTCCATAATTCCCTACCCCTTCACGATTTCTGGAACATGGCGAGCATGCGCCGCGTCACGAGGAAGCCGCCGAAGATGTTGATCCCGGCCATGAACACCGAGAGCGCGGCCAGCACGATCACCAGCCCGCTGCCCGAGCCGATCTGCATCAGCGCGCCCAGGATGATGATCGACGAAATGGCGTTGGTGATCGCCATCAGCGGGGTGTGCAACGAGTGGCTGACATTCCAGATCACCTGGAAGCCGACAAAGACCGACAGCACGAACACGATGAAGTGCTGCATGAAGCTGGCCGGGGCGACGAGGCCCACCAGCAGCAGGAGGCCGCCGCCGATCGTCAGCAGCGTGACCTGCTGCCGGGTCTGCGCCTTGAACGCGGCGATTTCCTTGGCGCGCTTTTCTTCCGGTGTCAGTTCCTTGGGCTTCTCGCGCTTGACCGCGGCGATGGCCTGGACCTTCGGCGGCGGCGGCGGAAAGGTGATCTCGCCCTGATAGGCGACGGTCGCGCCACGGATCACGTCGTCTTCCATGTTGTGGTTGACCTTGCCGTCCTTGGCGGGCGTCAGGTCGGTCAGCATGTGACGGATGTTGGTGGCGTACAGCGTCGAGGCCTGCGAGGCCATGCGCGACGGGAAGTCGGTGTAGCCGATGATGGTCACACCGTTCTCGGTCACCACCTTCTCGTCCTTGACGGTGCCTTCGACGTTGCCGCCGCGTTCGGCCGCGAGGTCGATGATCACCGAGCCGGGCTTCATCGCCTTGACCATGTCCTCGAGCCACAGCTTGGGCGCGGGGCGGTTGGGGATCAGCGCGGTGGTGATGACGATGTCCATCTCCGGGGCGAGTTCGCGGAACTTCTTCAGCTGTGCTTCGCGGAATTCCGGGCTGGAGACCGAAGCATAGCCGCCGGTGGCCGCGCCGTCCTGCTGCTCTTCCTTGAAATCGAGGTAGACGAACTCGGCGCCCATCGACTCGACCTGTTCGGCCACCTCGGGACGCACGTCAAAGGCGTAGGTGATGGCGCCCAGCGAGGTCGAGGTGCCGATTGCGGCCAGACCCGCGACACCGGCGCCGACCACCAGCACCTTGGCCGGGGGCACCTTGCCCGCCGCCGTGATCTGCCCGGTGAAGAATCGGCCAAAGTTGTTGCCCGCCTCGATCACCGCGCGGTAGCCGGCGATGTTGGCCATCGACGACAGCGCGTCCATCTTCTGCGCGCGGCTGATCCGCGGCACCATCTCCATGGCGATGACGTTGGCGCCCTTCTCCTTGGCCTTGTCCAGGCCTTCCTGGTTGCCGCCCGGGTTGAAGAAGGTGATCAGCGTCTTTTCAGGCGACAGGTGGTCCAGCTCGTCCAGCGTGGGAATGCGGACCTTGGCGATGATGTCCGACTGCGCCCAGAGATCGGCGGCGGACTCTGCCACGGTGACGCCCGCGGCCTGGTAGTCGGCATCGGAAAAGCCCGCTTTCTTGCCGGCGCCGGTTTCGATGAGGCACTCGTAGCCCAGCTTCTGGAGCTGGCGCGCCGAGTCCGGAGTCATCGCGACGCGATTTTCCCCGGCCTCGACCTCCATTGGTGTCCCGATTTTCACGTTTCTCATCCCCCTTATTCAGGAATTCCGTGCCCGATGCCCTGACGGCACCGACTTGGCGATGGGTCTACAGGGCTGACCTAAGCCCGACAACCTCGACGAGCGGTTCTAAACCACAGCTTTGGAGGTTTTCAAAGCCATCTTCGCGTTTGTTGCGAGTACCGCGCGAATTCGGCAACAAACTTGCGCCGCAACCGCGCTTCTTCCGGCTCTATGAAGCGTTTTTCGATCACCCAGACAAAGACCGGCACAAGCGCGAGCGCCAACACCGCGTCCCAGTACAGGATCATCCCCAGCAGGATCATCGAATCGCCCAGGTAGATCGGGTTGCGCGTGCGCTTGAAGATGCCGCTGGTCACCAGCCGATCGGCCTCCATGTGCGGAACGACCGTGGTGCGGTGGCGGCGCATCTCGTAGATGGCCAGCGCAAGCAGGATCAGCCCGCCGCCCACCAGAAGGCCGCCCAGCAGGTCCGCCCAGACCGGGCCAAAGCCCAGCCCGAACCCGTACCGCGTCTTCTGCACCCATGCGAGCGCAAGCGCTCCGGCCAGCCAGACCGGCGGCATGTCGATCCATTTCAGCATCTGCGCGGCTTCCTGCTTCTTTGGTTTTCAAAATACCTCGGGGGAGGCGCCCCGCAAGGGGCGGCGGGGGCAGCGCCCCCCTCTCCCGAAACCGTTCAGGCCACGCTGTCCGGGGCTTGCGCCTTCACCGTTCTCACCCGGAATGGCACCGCGTGGGCCAGTGATCTTTCGCTGCGCGAAAGACACCCTTGCCCACCGGCCGCGCAAGACGGAGCTTGCGTTGAGCCTGAGCACCCGGAATTGCACCGTGTGGGCTGGTGACCTTTGCTTTGCAAAGGCACCTTTGCCCACCGGAATGACTTCGCCTTCGCGAAGTCATTCCCACTCCATCTCCTCGAAGACGCGGCCGGCGTTCTTGGTCGCCAGTTCCTCGAAGGTGTCCAGGTGCGCCCACTGCGACTGGTCGACGTAGTAGGCTCCGGCCAGGTCGCCGCCATCGTCGATATGCACCCGGATCTTCTCCCGCAGGTCCTTGAGGTAGTCCGTGGTATAGCGCGTCACCTGCGCCATGTTGGTCGGATGTCCATGGCCCGGGATCACGTAGGTCGCGCCCAGCCCGGTGAAGGGGCCGTCAAAGGTCTCGATCCAGCAACTGGTGCAGGTGTCGCCAAAGATCGGCGGCATCCGCTCGTGAAAGGCGATGTCACCGGCGATCACGATGCCCCATTGCGGGATCCAGACCTGCGTGTCGCCCGGCCCGTGCGCGGGCCCCAGGTGCAGGACGTGGAAATCGACCCCGCCCAGGGTAAAGGCGTATTCGTCCTCGAACGACATGTTGGGCACCACGACGCGCGTGCCCTCGGCCTTGTCCTGGTTATAGCCGCGCATCCCTTGCAAGATGAAATCGCCGTTGGTCTCGATCTCCTCGATGGCCTCCACGTGGGCCAGGATATCGACCCCCAGGTCGGCCCAGTAGGAATTGCCGAGGATCGCGTGCCCCTGGCCGTTCTCGTTGATCACCAGCTTGACCGGCAAATCGGTGACAGCCTTGATCTCGTCGTGCAGCGCGGCCGCCAGGCGGGCAGAGGCACCGCCATTGATGACCACCACGCCTTCGTCGGTCACGACAAAGCTCAGGTTGTTGTTGTGGCCCGAGTTCTCGTAGGTCGGCGGCGCGGTCGCGCCGATCGCCGAAAAGACATGCGGGATCACCTCGTAGGGTTTGTCGTAAAGCTCGGATTGCGGGTATTTGTCGGCGATGTCCTCGCTGGCCTGTACCGCCACGGTGGCGGCAAGGACAAGCGCGAGACCCGGAACCAGGGAAATGCGTGTCATGGAGTTCCTCCCAGAAAAACAGGGACATATTCGCATGCGTGAATAGCATTGCCAAGCGGCCTTCGCGGACCACTTGTCACAGCCCGCCGCGCCTGTAGGCTGCGGACAACACGGGAGGGTTTCATGCTGGACGGAAAACACGCGCTGGTCACCGGCGGCGGAAGCGGCATCGGTCTTGCCATCGCGCGGGCGCTGGCGGCCGAGGGCGCCACGGTCACGATCACCGGGCGCAACGTCGACCGGCTGGAGGCGGCGCGCGGGCCGCACATCTTTCCGCTGTCGATGGACGTGATGGACGAAACCTCGGTCTGCCACGGCGTCGCCGAGGCGGTGGCCGAGCGCGGGCCGATCCAGATCTGCGTGCCCAACGCCGGCATCGCCGAGGGCCGCGCGCTGCTCAAGACCGACATGGCCTTCTGGCGGACGATGATGGCGACGAACCTCGACGGTGCCTTCCTGACGATCCGCGAATGCCTGCGCTCGATGTCCGGCACGGACTGGGGCCGGGTGATCGCGGTGTCCTCGATCGCCGGGCTGCGCGGGCTGAAAGGCGCGCCGACCTATACCGCGTCGAAACACGCGCTGATCGGGCTGATCCGGGGGCTGGCGGCGGACTACGCGAAAAAGCCCTACACCTTCAACGCGCTCTGCCCGGCCTACGTGGACACCGACATCGTCACCAACAACGTCGGCTCGATCATGGAGCGCACCGGCTGGTCCGAGGCCGAGGCCCGCGCCGTCATGGTGGACGTCAACCCGCATGGCCGCCTGATCGCGCCCGAGGAAGTGGCGCAGGCCGCAGTCTGGCTCTGCCACCCGAATTCGGCCAGCGTCAATGGCCAGGCGATCCAGATCGCCGGCGGCGAGGTCTGAGCGCCCCGCCCGCCCTCACTCCTGTCCCAGTTCGCCCAGCCAGCCTTCGACCCGCGCGCGATTCACGCCCATGTCGGACTGGCCGAAACGCGCCCGCGCCCAGAGTTCCAGCACCTCGCCGCTATCCTTGACCGTGGTGTAATCGGGAAAGCCCATCCACCTGGAGCGGGTGATGTAGGTCACCAGCCCTTCGGCGGGGCTGCCGGCCAGCACCTCGGTGCGCGGGGTGGCCAGGACGATGGCGTTCAGGCGGTCAAACACGCCCTCGCCGCCCGGAATGCGCCGCCGCACCCCGTCGGCCAGGTCCTGGTCGGCGGTGACCTTCGGATCGACGTGCCAGCGCGCCGGGTCCGAAGGTGCCAGACGGATCCAGGCCAGGCCGGCGGCGGCAAGCAGGACAACGATCAGCAAGAGCATGCGCAAGGGGAACCTCTTTCAGCCGGGGCGGGACATGGACCGGGCATGCCATGCCCGGCCCCGATTCTGAAAGCCAAGGTATCGCAAGAGCGCCGCGCGCTCATCCCTTGCGCCGGGTCCAGCCCCAGAGGCAGAGGATTTCCGTCGCCACATGGGCGGCAGCGATGGCCGTGGCCCCCGTGGTGTCGAACGGCGGCGAGACCTCGACCACGTCGCCGCCCTTGAGGTCGATGCCCGCAAGGTGGCGCAGGATCACCGCCGCCTGGTGGCTGCTGAGCCCGCCCCAGACCGGCGTCCCGGTGCCGGGCGCAAAGGCCGGGTCCAGCGCGTCGATGTCGAAGGTCAGGTAGCAGGGCCGCTGGCCCACGATCTCGTGCACCCGTTCAGCCACCCACTCCGGTCCGTTGCGGTGGACGGCGCGGGCGTCGAGGATGTTGAAGCCGTGGGTGTCGGGATTGTCGGTGCGGATGCCGATCTGGACCGACCGCTCGGGGTCGACGAACCCCAGCTTGGCCGCCTTGTAGAGAAAGGTGCCGTGGTCGATGCGGGTCATGTCGTCATCGGTCCAGGTGTCGGAATGCGCGTCGAACTGGATCACGCTGAGCGGGCCGTGCCGTTCGGCATGGGCCTTCAGGCAGCCGAAGGTCACCGAATG
Organism: Antarctobacter aquimaris; assembly: GCF_900184945.1. GTDB lineage: Bacteria > Pseudomonadota > Alphaproteobacteria > Rhodobacterales > Rhodobacteraceae > Maliponia > Maliponia aquimaris. The sequence continues at coordinate 27,474 of NZ_FXYF01000022.1, forward strand.
GTCGCCGCCCAGCACGACACAGGCCGCGCCCGCATCGAGGATTCCGCCCACGTGGTCGGTGATCCGGTCCCAGACCTCGGCCGGGCGGGCATAGTCAAAGGGCATGTCGCCATAGTCGGCGATGGCGAATTCGCTCAGAACGTCATAGCCCCAGCCGTAGGGCGCGTCGCAGGGTTGCAGCAGGGAAGCCTCGCGGATCGCCCTCGGCCCCAGCCGGGTGCCGGGCCGGTTGGTCACCGCCTGGTCAAAGGGCAGCCCGGTCACGGCGACATCCACCCCGGCCAGGTCCTTGGTGTACTTGCGGCGCAGGAAGGAGGCGGCGCCGGCAAAGACGTTCTCGAACGAGGACCCCTTGAGGTCGGTCCGGGTGAAGGCGTGGTCGATCTGCTGCTTGGCGTCTTCGAGACTCATGGATCAGGTCCTTGTGGAAACGGGGCAAGGGGGCGCTGCCCCCTCTTGGCCTGCGGCCAATTCACCCCCGGGATATTTCTGGCCAGAAGAAACACGGGGCGCCGGTCAGCCAGGCAGCGGCAGCGCCTTTTCGACGAGGCGGGCAAAGAAGCTGGCCCCCACGGGGGCGATGGCGTCGTTGAAGTCGTACTGCGGGTGGTGGCAGACCGGCGTATCGCCCTGACCGAGGAAGAGATAGGCGCCCGGCCGCGCCTCGAGCATGTAGGCGAAATCCTCGCCCGGCATGATCGGCGGGCAGTCGATCGACACGGCGTCGGCGCCGACCACCTCTTCGGCCACAGAGGCTGCGAATTCCGCCTGCGCGGGGTGGTTGACGGTGGGCGGGTAGCCCTCGGCGTAGTCGAGCGTGGCGGTCATGCCAAAGCTCCTGGCCTGGTATTCGGCGATCTCGGCCATGCGCTCCTTGACCACTGCCTGCACCGCCTTGTCGTAGTAACGGACCGTGCCGTTCAGCATGGCGCTGTCGGGCACGATGTTCATGGCCGATCCGGTGTGGATCTGCGTCACGCTGACCACCGCCCGGTCCAGCGCGTCGATGTTGCGGCTGACGATGGTCTGCAGCGCCTGCACCATGGCGGCGGCGCAGACCACCGGGTCGCGGGTCTGGAAGGGCACCGCGCCATGGCCGCCGCGGCCCTTGATGTGGATGGTGAATTCGTCCACGCCGGCCAGCAGCGCGCCGCGGTTGGTCAACAGGTGGCCCACCGGCTGGCCGGGCGAGTTGTGGATGCCGTAGACCTCGTCGATGGCAAAGCGGTCCATCATGCCCTCTTCGACCATGATGCGCCCGCCGCCCTCGTTCTCTTCGGCCGGCTGGAAGATCAGCGCGACGCGACCCGAGAAATTGCGCGTCTCGGCCAGGTATTTCGCGGCGCCCAGCAGCATGGTGGTGTGGCCATCATGGCCGCAGGTGTGCGCCATGCCCCGTACGGTCGAGGCGTGCTCGGTGCCCGACAGGTCCTGCATCGGCAGCGCGTCCATGTCGGCGCGCAAGCCGATGGTCTTGCCCGGGGCGCGGCCCTCGACGATGGCGACGACGCCGGTGCGGGCAAGGCCGGTGTGGATCTCGGTGATGCCGAAGCTCTTGAGCTTGTCCACCACGAAGGCCGCCGTCTTGTGGCACTCCAACCCCAGTTCCGGGTGCTGGTGCAGGTGCCGCCGCCAGGCGGTCATCTCCGGTTCGAGCGCGGCAATGGAATTCACGATGGGCATGGCACAGTCTCCTTTGCGCGCAGACTGCCTTTTCGGACAGGCGAAGGAAAGGGCCCAAGCCGACGGCGGACTGATGGCGCGCGCCCCTGTTTCTTCTCTGGATAAATACCCCTGAAACGCCGGATGTCAGCGGGCGTGCCGTGTTTCGATCAGCCGGGAAAAGAAGCTGGCGCCATAGGGCGCGGCGGCGTCGTTAAAGTCGAAGGCCGGGTGGTGCACCGACGGCCCGATTCCCTGGCCCAGGAACAGGAAGGCGCCGGGGCGCTTTTCCAGCATGTAGGAGAAATCCTCGGCCCCCATTTCCGGCGGCAGATCCTCGATCACGTCCGGCGACACCTCGCGCGCGACGGCGGCGGCAAAGCCGGTCTGTGCGGCGTGGTTGATGGTGGAGGGGTAGTTGCGCCGGTAGTCGAGGTCGACCGTCACCCCGTAGGAGGCCGCCTGCCCCGCCACGATCTCGGCGATGCGCCGTTCGGCCATGTCGCGCACCTCCGGTGTCAGGCTGCGCACGGTGCCGGCAAGGCGGACGCTCTCGGGGATGATGTTGAAGGCGGTACCGCCGTGGATCATGGTCAGCGAGACGACCAGCGATCCCAGCGGGTCGGCGTTGCGCGAGACGACCGTTTGCAGCGCCTGACCGATGGCCAGCGCGCAGGGCATCGGGTCGACACAGGCATGCGGGTAGGCGGCGTGCCCGCCCTTGCCCTTCACCACCATCTCGAAATCGTCCACCGCGGCCATGATCGGCCCCGGGCAGGTTCGGAACTCGCCCAGCGTGCCAAAGGGATCGGTGTGCAGGGCATAGACCTCCTCGATGCCGAAGCGCTCCATGATGCCTTCCTCGACCATGATGCGGCCGCCACCGATGGTTTCCTCGGCCGGCTGGAAGATCAGCACGGCGCGGCCGGTAAAGCGGCGCGTCTCGCACAGGTACTTGGCCGCGCCCAGCAGCATCGCGGTATGGCCGTCGTGACCGCAGGCGTGCATCCGGCCCGGCACCGTGCTGGCCCAGGGCGCGCCCGTCTCCTCTGTCATCGGCAGCGCGTCCATGTCGGCGCGCAGGCCCGTCACCGGCCCCGGCCCCTGCCCCGCGATCACGGCGACCAGGCCGCTGGTGGCGATGCCCTCGTGGATCTCGTCGACACCGAAACCCCGCAGCCTTTCGGCGACAAAGCGCGCCGTCTCGTGGCAGTCGAGGCTCAGTTCGGGGTGCCTGTGCAGGTGACGGCGCCAGCCGGCCATCTCGTCGGCCATGTCGGCAATGGAATTGATGATCGGCATCTGAATCGTCCTCGCGGTTCGCATTGCGCCCTGGTGCGGGCAGCATGGATAGGACCGGGCGGCAGGGCAGCCTCCGGGTCAAACACAGGCTCGAGATAGGTCGACGCCCTGCCTCGCGCAATCCGCCCCGGACCGTGCGACCCGAGAAACCCGGATGCCACCCGGGCCGGCCCCGCCCTTGTCTTGCGCGACACGACCCGCAGGACCCGCGACGACGCCCGCCGCCGCTGGACTCCGGCGGCGGGTTCCTGCATCCCTGTGCCCCGACGCAAGGGAGCATGGCGCGATGAGCGACGATCTGATCCACGACCCGAACGGCGGCATGCCGCGCCTGCTGGAGATCATGCGCCGGCTGCGTGATCCCGAAGGGGGATGCCCCTGGGACCTGGAACAGGACTTTGCCAGCATCGCGCCCTACACCATCGAAGAGGCCTACGAGGTCGCCGACGCGATCGAGCGCGAGGCCTGGGACGAACTGAAGGGCGAGCTGGGCGACCTGCTGTTCCAGTCGGTCTTTCACGCGCAGATGGCGACGGAGGCGGGGCTGTTCACCTTCGACGAGGTGGCGGATGGGATGTCCGACAAGATGGTGGCGCGGCATCCGCATGTCTTTGGCGACGAGAGCCGCGACAAGTCGGCCGAGCAGCAGACCCGCGACTGGGAAGCGATCAAGGCGACCGAGCGCGCCGAAAAGGCGCAGCAGGGCGTGCTGGACGGCGTCGCGCAGGGGCTGCCGGCGCTGCTGCGGGCGGTGAAATTGCAAAAGCGCGCGGCGCGGGTGGGCTTTGACTGGCCCAGCACCGACGAGGTCATGGACAAGCTGCGCGAGGAAATGGACGAGCTGCGCCAGGCACCCGACGACGCGGCGCGGTTCGAGGAATTCGGCGACCTGCTGTTCGTCATGGCCAACCTGGGCCGGCACATGGGGATCGACCCGGAGGCCGCGCTGCGGGCCGCGAACGCCAAGTTCACCCGACGGTTCCGGTCGATCGAGGCGGCGCTGGCCGCCCAGGGGCGGCGCCCCGAGGACAGCGACCTGGCCGAGATGGACGCGCTGTGGGACGCAGCCAAGGCGGCGGAAAAGGCGGCGGGCTGAGCGAGGGGACTCGTCCTGGCGGCCGATGAAGGCAAGCAGGGCCTCGGGGTGATCGGTGAGCCCCGACAACCCCTGGTCGAGGATCGCCCGCCAAGGCGCCGGATCGCCCCTTTCGACCAGCGCGAAATCCTCGCCCAATGCCCAGCCCGAGATCACCACCGCCAGGTCCAACGCCCTTGCCCGGGCAAGCACCTCGGGGGTCGCTTCGCGGGACTTCAGCATGACCATCTTCGGGTGAGGCCCCAGCTGCGCCGCGACCGCATCTAGATCGGACAGGACATCGCGCGACCGCTGCAGCGCCACCCCCACGCCCAGACTCGTCGCCTCGACCAGCGCACGCAGTTTGCTCTGGTCGGTGCCCGGATCATGGAGCTGGAACAGTCCGCGTCATGCCCTGCCGGGGCGGCCGCAAGACTGTCCACCTCATAGGTCTTGAGACCAAGGCTGACCAGCATCCCTCCCCCGACGAGATCGAGCGCCGCGCCAAGCGTCGGCACCGGGTGGGCCACGCCGTCCGGGCCGGGCCCGAGCCGCAGCTAGCGGATAACCGCAAGCCGGTCGTTGCGGATGAAATCCTTGCCGCCCCGCGCCGCACGTGTCCGCCCCCCGGGCGGCCCCGCCGGAAAGACCGTTTCGGCATCGGTCATCCGGTTCAGCATTTGGTCGCGCATCGGGACCTACTGCCCGTCCGTGGTCAGCTGCGGATTGACCTGCACCCCGTCGATGCCAGGCACGATGCCGGGGTGGGTCCAGGGCAACGCGTTTTCCGGGAACCCGCCCAGCACCGCGCCGCGATGCGCCGGCACAAGGGGCGGTAGGCCGTCGACGGGGGCCGCTCGGCCAGCGCCACGAGTGCGAAGACCGATCCCATCAGGGCCCTTCTCGACATCATGGTCCGGGCTCTCCCCGCGAACCGCCAAGACCAGCCCTCAGCCTGCCGAAGCGCGAAGACCCGGACCTTGATGCGGGTCAAGGTCGCACCGCACAAATGAAAACGGCGCGCCGGGGGCACGCCGTTCCTGTCTGGTCGTCCGACGGGGACGCTTATTGTGCGTCGGTGATGAACTTCACCGCATCGCCGAAGGTCTGGATGGTTTCGGCCGCGTCGTCCGGGATCTCGATGCCGAACTCTTCCTCGAAGGCCATGACCAGTTCCACGGTGTCAAGGCTGTCAGCGCCGAGATCGTCGATGAACGAGGCCGATTCCGTCACCTTCTCTTCTTCAACGCTCAGGTGCTCGACCACAATCTTCTTAACCCGATCTGCGATGTCGCTCATGTCTGTTCCTCACAAGTCTGTCGGACCCTTCGGCCCATTTTGCCCTGCCCCGCGGCGTGGCGTCTGGTGCCCTCACGGGCGGCTCGATCTCCCGGCCCTCCGGGCGCACCGGCGGCCCGCAACGCGGGCAACCGGCTGGAATCTGCGCGGCCTATAGCACAGGCGGCGGTGATGGCAAACGCTTTCCCATGCTGCACTGCAACAGCCGCTTTGCCTGTCAAAGCATGGCCATGCCGCCATTGATGTGCAACGTGGTGCCGGTGACATAGGCCGCCTCGGGGCTGGCCAGGTAGAGCACGCCGGCGGCAATCTCCTCCGGGCTGCCCATGCGCCCCGTGGGGATCTGGGTCAGGATCGCGGATTTCTGGTCATCGGTCAGCTTGTCGGTCATCGCCGTCTCGATGAAGCCGGGGGCGATGGCGTTCACGGTGATGCCGCGGCTGGCGACCTCGTAGGCCAGCGACTTGGACATGCCGACCATGCCGGCCTTGGCGGCGGCATAGTTGCCCTGCCCCGGGTTGCCCGTCGCGCCCACCACCGAGGAGATGTTCACGATGCGACCCCAGCGCGCCTTCATCATGCCGCGCAGCACGCCCTTGCAGAGGCGGAAGGTCGAGGTGAGGTTCACGTCGATGACGCTCTGCCACTCGTCGTCCGACATCCGCATGAAGAGGTTGTCGCGGGTGATGCCGGCGTTGTTGACCAGGATGTCGACGCTGCCCATCGCCTCGGCGGCCTGCTTGGGCAGCGCGGTGACGGCCTCGGCATCGCCCAGGTTGCAGGGCAGGACGTGGGCGCGGTCGCCCAGGGCGGCGGCCAGTTCCTCGAGCGGCGCAACCCGGGTGCCCGACAGGCCCACGGTGGCCCCCGCGCCGTGCAGCGCCCTGGCGATGGACCCGCCAATGCCGCCCGACGCGCCGGTGATCAGGGCGGTCTTTCCCGTCAGATCGAACATTGTCCTCGTTCTCCTCTCGCGGTGCAAATTCCGTGTGCGGAATTTGCAAATTTTGTCGACAAAATTTGTGCGCCCGGCTCAGCCGGCGGATGCCTCGACGGCCGCGGCGACATCCGCCGCCGTGCCGACAGTGCGCACGGCTGCCTCGCGGTGGATGCGGCGCACCATTCCGGACAGCGCCTTGCCCGCGCCGATCTCCCAGAACTCGGTCACGCCCTCCTGCGCCATCAGCGCCACCGACTCGCGCCAGCGGACCGCGCCACAGATCTGCGCCTTGAGCAACGCGCGGATGGTGTCGGGATCGCTGACCGGCGCCGCCTCGACATTGGCCACCACCGGCACCAGGGGCGCCTTGATCTGCACGGCGTCCAGCGCCGCGGCCATGGCCTCGGCGGCTGGCTGCATCAGGGCGCAGTGGAACGGGGCCGATACCGGCAGCATCACCGCGCGCTTGGCCCCGGCCGCCTTGGCCAGTTCCACCGCGCGTTCTACCGCCGCCTTGTGTCCCGAGATCACCACCTGCGCCGGATCGTTGTCGTTGGCCGCGGCCACGACCTCACCCTGCGCGGCCTCCTCGGCCACCTTGCGCACGGCCTCCAGGTCCAGCCCCAGCAGCGCCGCCATGGCCCCGACGCCCACAGGCACCGCCGCCTGCATCGCCTGCCCGCGCGTGCGCAACAGGCGCGCCGCATCGGCCAGGCTGAGCGCGCCCGCCGCCGTGAGTGCCGAGTATTCGCCCAGCGAATGCCCGGCGACAAAGGCCGCCGAGGTCACGGCGACGCCTTCGGTCTCGAGAGCGCGCATGGCGGCCATCGAGGTCGCCATCAGCGCGGGCTGCGCGTTTTCGGTCAGTGTGAGGGTCTCGATATCGCCGTCCCAGATCAGCGCCGAGAGTTTTTCACCCAGCGCCGCGTCGACCTCGTCGAAGACGGCGCGCGCCGCCGGGTAGGCCTCGGCCAGGTCCCTGCCCATGCCGATGGTCTGAGCCCCCTGCCCGGGAAAGATGAACGCGCGGGTCATGCCCCTCTCCTTGCCGTGATCTGCTTTCCGCAAGCCCTTACAGCCCGGAACGCCGATCCGCAATCTTTCCCCGCGCGTCGGGACCGGTCGCGCGGGGGTGGGTGCGCTCAGACCTTGCGGTGGAGCGCGCCCGAGAACAGCCCCAGCCCGCCGGTCAGCATGGCGACGGACAGCCCCAGCTTGAACAGCATCAGCGAGGGCGAGACGGTCGCGGCGGGCACCAGCCACAGCGCGAAGGTCGCCAGCACCAGCGCACCGCCGACCAGCAACTGCACAAGAGGTGCGAGGCTGGTCGAGCGTTCGCCGTCATGGGCGCGGGCATTGTCACGGGTGGCGGTGGGGACGATCTCGATGAGGGCCATGTCACATTACTCCGGTCTGTTGTTAACGATGAATTAAACTCTGGATTGTGCCCGCAATTGGGCGCATCCGGGGCAATCCCGGGCCGGATCCGGCCCCCTTGCGCAACGCGGCGATCCGTGTATACGGGGCGCTCTCTTCGCAACGACGTTTACCCGCGCAGGCTCTCGTGGGCAGGGCGCGAAGAGCCCAAGGCCCCTGCCCTATGAAATGCGCCTTGATAGAAATGGAGCCCGCATGCCGCTGTATGAGCATGTATTCATCTCGCGTCAGGACTTGTCCAACGCGCAGGCCGAAGGTCTTGTCGAACATTTCGGCACCGTCCTCGCGGACAACGGCGGCAAGGTCGTCGAAAGCGAGTACTGGGGCGTCAAGACGATGGCCTACAAGATCAACAAGAACCGCAAGGGCCACTACGCCTTCCTCCGCACCGACGCGCCCGCCTCGGCCGTGCAGGAAATGGAGCGCCTGATGCGCCTGCATGACGACGTGATGCGCGTCCTGACCATCAAGGTCGACGCCCACGAAGAGGGCCCTTCGGTCCAGATGCAGAAGAGGGACGAACGTGGTGACCGTGGCGATCGCGGTGACCGCGGAGATCGTGGCGACCGCCGCGAACGCCGTCCGCGCGACGACCGCTGACCCCAGGAAGGAGAGCTAAACCATGGCCGCAAAACCGTTTTTCCGCCGCCGCAAGGTCTGCCCCTTCTCGGGCGACAATGCACCTGCGATCGACTACAAGGACACCCGTCTGCTGCAGCGCTACATTTCCGAGCGCGGCAAGATCGTCCCCTCGCGCATCACCGCCGTCTCGGCCAAGAAGCAGCGTGAACTGGCCCGCGCGATCAAGCGCGCCCGCTTCCTCGCCCTGCTGCCCTACGCCGTGAAGTAAGGAGTACGACCCATGCAAGTCATCCTTCTCGAACGCGTGGCCAAGCTGGGCCAGATGGGCGATGTCGTCGACGTCAAGCCCGGCTTCGCGCGCAACTACCTGCTGCTGCAGGGCAAGGCGCTGACCGCCTCGAAAGAGAACATCGCCCGCTTCGAAGAGCAGAAAGCCCAGCTCGAGGCGCGCAACCTCGAGACCAAGACCGAAGCCGAAGCCCTGGCCGCGCGGCTCGACGGACAGAAGTTCGTCGTGATTCGCTCCGCTTCGGACGGCGGCAACCTGTACGGCTCCGTCACCACCCGTGACGCGTCCGTGGTCGCCACCGAGAACGGCTTTTCGGTCGACCGCAAGCAGGTGATCATCCGCCAGCCGATCAAGGAACTGGGCCTGCACGAAGTCGAGGTGCACCTGCACCCCGAGGTCGTGGTCACGATCCTGCTGAACGTCGCGCGTTCGCCCGAAGAGGCCGAGCTTCAGGCCTCCGGCAAGTCGATCCAGGAACTCGCCGCCGAGGAAGAGGCCCAGGCCGAATTCGAAGTGTCGCAGCTGTTCGACGACATCGGCGGTGCCGCCTCCGACGACGAGGGCGATGCCCCCGCCCGTCCGGCGGCCGACGACGAAGACAACTGAGCGCCACCCAGGCGTCAGCCCTGACAAGAACCGCGCGGGACAGTGTCCCGCGCGGTTTTTTCATGCCGGGACACGTGCCCGCCCTTCGACCCGTGCCATGTTCACGGTCAAACGGTCGCCTCCGTCCTGCATCGTCAATCGGGTGATGACCGGCGTGCACCGAACTGCCGTTTCCGGCGCCAGACCCGTCCAGATCCAAGGTGCGGCGCGGCACGCCTTACCGTGAGGGGATGGACTTAAGCATGCGCGTCACCTCGGCATCCGGCCGCCCGTAGCTGACCACGCGGACCTCCAGGCCGTGATCGCGCACCAGGCCCAGCGCCCGCGCCACCGCGTCCAGAATCCAGCCCTTGCCATTGCCGAAGGCGCCGCCGCCCAGCAGGGTCAGGAACACCCGGTTCGACGCCCCGCGGGCCGCGTTCCGCAGGGCGCAGAGCATCGTCGCCTCGTAGGCCGCCTCCAGCACCAGCCGGGCAAAGAGCTCCCACTCCGACAGCGCGCCGCCGCCGTAGGCCACCGGCAAGGCGCTGCAATAGACCTGGCTGACGACATGGCCGGTCGGCGCGATCGTGACCTCGCAGTCCTCGTGCAGGCCGATCCGAAGGAGACCGCGCAGGTGGTCCTTGCCCCCAGCATCCAGCCCGCGCAACTGTCCCGCCACCGCGGCAAGATCCCCGGGCCGCGGCAAGGCATAGCCGTTGCGCATCTGCCAAAGCGCCCCCTGCCCGTTGCCGAAGGCTGCGCCCAGATCCGCCAGCGTGTCGATCTGCACCTCGGTCTGGCCCAGCCCGCCCGACAGCGGCGTGAAGTAGTTGCGCCAGATCGTGCCGGCACCGCAGGCGATGGCGCAGGCCGGCCCTTGCGTGGGATCAAGGGCATAGCGCGTCACGCCGTCCGACGGCGTGACCGAGGGACCGACCATCTCCAGCAGGTTGAATTGCGACGCGACCTGGAACAGCGCCCCGGTGTTGGCCGGGTCCTTGTGCAGCGCCCGAACGTCCGCCACCACCTGCCGGAAGGTCGATGGTACGTCGCACGCAGGCGGCGCGTCGGCGCGCAACTCGGCCAGCGACGGCAGGGACAGCCGGCCCGCGCGCATCCGCCGGCCGGTCTTGCGTGCGATCAGGAATTCCCCGTCGCAATCAAAGGCCGCGCGCGCCGCGTCAGGGGATCCCTCGGGCACCCCGGCCAGCGTTTCGAACCATGTCATGACCCAACCCAGCGTTCGCGAAAACGAAAAGGGGCCGCCCTGGCAGGCGGCCCCGAAATCCTGACACGGATCGAAGGTCAGGTCACTCGTCGTCGAGCGACTCGACCGCCTTCTGAAGCTCTTCCTTGGTCACTTCCTTCTCGGTGACTTCGGCCTTGCTCACGATGTGATCCACGACCTTGTCCTCGAAGATCGGCGCGCGCAGCTGCTGCTGCATGCCGACGTTCTGACGGACGTATTCGAAGAACTGGCGCTCCTGGCCCGGGTACTGGCGGGCCTGGTTCATGATCGCCTGGGTCATCTCGGCGTCGGACACCTCGACCTCGGCCTTCTGGCCCATATCAGCCAGCAGCAGGCCCAAGCGCACGCGGCGCTCGGCCAGCTTGGTGTGCTCCTCGGTGGTCTCGATATCGGGGTGGTTGTGATCGTGGACGTCCGGGTTTTCCTCGTGCCACAGCTGGTGCGCGATCTGCTTGGCCTCGGCTTCGACCAGGGTCGGCGGAAGTTCGAAGCTGACCATGCCGTCCAGCTTGTCCAGCAGGGCGCGCTTGAGCACCTGGCGCGCGGCGCCGGCGTATTCAGCCTCAAGCCGCTCGCGGATCTGCGTCTTGAGCGACGCGAGGTCCTCGGCGCCGAACTTCTGCGCCAGCTCGTCGTTGATCTCGGCGGCCTTGGGGGACTTCACGCCCTTTACGGTCACGTCAAACACCGCGGACTTGCCGGCCAGGTGCTCAGCGCCGTATTCCTCGGGGAAGGAGACCTCCACGGCCTTTTCGTCGCCCGTCGAGACGCCGACCAGCTGCTCTTCGAAGCCGGGGATGAACGACCCCGAGCCCAGCGTCAGCGGGTAATCCTCGGCCGCGCCGCCCTCGAAGGCTTCGCCGTCGACCTTTCCGACGAAGTCGATCACCACCTGGTCACCGTCCTCGGCCGCGCCGTCCTTGTCGTCGAAGTCCTGCGCAGTGGCGGCGAGCGAGGCCAGTGCCTCGTCGACGGAGGCGTCGTCGGCCTTGACCACAAGGCGCTCCAGCGTGACGCCGGCCATGTCCAGTTCGGGGACCTCGGGCAGCGCCTCGTAGGTCATCTCGACCTGCACGTCGTCGCCTTCCTTCCAGTCCTCGTTGGCCATCTTGACCTGCGGCTGCAGCGCCGGACGGTCACCCGAGTCCTCGAAATGCTTGGACATCGCGCCGTCGATGACTTCCTGCATGGTCTCGCCCAGCATGCGCTGGCCGAACTGCTTCTTGAGCAGCGGCAGCGGCACCTTGCCCTTGCGGAAACCCTTCATCTCGATGTCGGGCTGTGCTTCTTTCAGCTTCTCGGTGACCTTGTCGTCAAGCTCGGCCGCCGTCACGGTGATGGCGTAGCCGCGCTTGAGCCCCTCTTTCAGCGTCTCGGTGACCTGCATGTCTCTTCCCTCGGAATGGTCAAGCGCCCCGGAGTCCGGGGCGCCCTGTGCGAATTTGGCACCTTCTATTGCCCGTCGCCGCCCGGCGCAAGCGGGATTCAGGCCGCAATCCGCAGCGATGCCGCGTGCAGCCGCTCATAATGCGGCAAGGCGGCGTCGTGGACCGCGCGCAGCGCCGGGTCCACCTTGGGCAGCGGCCCCTCGGCCCCGGCAAATCCGGTCGACCTGTGCACCGCGTCGTACCAGTGCGCCGCCCAGACACCGTCGTCCTTGTGCCCGCCCGCGGGCCAGGACAGCATGGCCGGGTCAAAGGGCAACCCGATGGCACCGCAGAGCGCGCGCATCGCGGGTTCGGGCGCCCGGCGGATGTCGTAACTGTCAATCACCGCGTGCCGCCAGCCGCGCCGCACCACCTCATCAAAGATCGCACCCTGCTGGACAAAGCCGATGTCGGTCAGCGCGGGGTTCTCGCGCTTGACCGAGTAGCTGGCCAGCACGCGGGCCGGATTGCGGATCAGGAAGACATGCACCGCCTCGGCGGCCCAGTCGATCCCGTCGCCCTCCAGCACGTGATGCGTCATCAGCTTGAGGTAGAAATGCGGCTGCCCACCCGGCGCGGGGGCGGCGCAGCGGCGGGCGACCGAGGCAAAATCCCTCTCGCCCGCCGCAAGGATCTCGTCCCGCATGGGATGCACGATCCCGGTGCGGTCGAGATACGCGGCGTAAAACGGTTCGTCCCAGACACCGCAGTCGCTGCGGGCCCCGAACGAATACATGAGCGCAGTCGAAAGGTTCCGGGGACCGGACCAACACGCGATATTCATGTCCCTGCTCCCCTTCCATGGGTGATGGCCAAATGGATCATGCGCCCTTATTGCGCCGATTTGGCGCGGAGGTCGAGAGTGTCAGGGGGTCCTTGCGTGCCTGTCTTGTACTCCGGGCTGGCGGTCGATCATCCCTGCCCGGCCGGCGGCAGAACCCGCTTCGTCGCCCTCGGCCGGGCCGGCCCGGGAGAGGGCGGCACCGCGCCGACCGCGGCGGTATTGCCCCTACCTGCTGCCCGGCGATGGCATCGCCTGCCATGACAGCGGCGTGACCGACATGGCCGACGTGGCGCGGGTGGTGGGCGCGGTGCGGCGCTGCCGGCAAAGCCTCAGCCCAGGCTGGGCGCGGGCGCCGTGTCCCAGGCGGCACGGGCCTGCGTGATGGCCACGGACAGCGCCGCGGCATCGTCCTGTTCGGCGGCGGCCTCGACCTTCAGCAAGGCCATGCGCAGGTCCGGCTGGCCAAAGGCCGCGGCGCTGCCCGCGATGCGGTGTGCGCGCTCGGCGATCTCGGTCATGTCCTCGGGCCGTGTCTCCAGCCAGTCCAGCAGCTGCGCGCCCTCGGCCATGTATCGCGCCATCAGCGCCGCCATCGGGTCGGTCTCGGCCGCCGGAGGCGAGGCCTGCGGCAAGGGGGTGTGGTCAGTCGGCATGGGCCGGCAGCACCGCGCGATCAGTTCGGCCAGCTCGGTCTTGCTCAGCGGCTTGCCCAGAAAATCCGACATGCCCCCGGAGATGAAGCGGTCCTTGGCCTCGGGCAACACGTTGGCCGACAGCGCGACGATGGGTGTCGCCTGGTTCGGCCCCTGCCCTTCGCGGATCGCCCGGGTCGCGGCCAGCCCGTCCATCACCGGCATGCGGATGTCCATCAGGATCAGGTCGAACCGCCGCTGGGCCGCTGCCTGCACACCTTCCAGGCCATTGACCGCCACCGTCACCTGATGCCCCAGCAGGTGCAGCATGTCGCGCGCCAGCTGCATGTTGATCTCGTTGTCTTCGACCAGCAGGATCGCGCAGGGGGGCTGCGCCGCGGCGGGGGACATGTCCTGTCCCGGCTCAGGCTCTGCCGGTTCCTCGTAGGGCGTGACGGGCAGATGCACCCAGAACACGCTGCCTTCGCCCAGCGTGCTTTCGGCCCCGATCTCGCCGCCCATGGCCTGGACAAAGCGCCGCGCGATGCCCAGACCCAGCCCGGTGCCGGGCACCGCGTGCGCGAGCGGCGCGGAGCCGGTCTGGAAGTCGCCGAAGACGCGTTCGATATCGTCCTCGGCGATGCCGACGCCGGTGTCGATGATGCGGAACTCGACGACGGGAGCGCCGGCGCCATCCTGCCGTTCCAGCTCGATCGAGACGCGGCCCTGCCGGGTGAACTTGAGGGCGTTGCCGACAAGGTTCAGCAGCACCTGCTTCAGGCGCGAGGCGTCCACCGCCACCCAGTCCATCGGCGCGCCGACCCAGCCCCATTCCAGCCGGTTGCCATGTGCCGAAGCGGCGCTGGCCTGGCTGTCGACAAGGTCCTGCACCAGCCGGCCCAGGTGCACCACCTCAGCGGGCGACACCGATGCGCCCGCTTCGAACCGGGCCACGTCCAGCACCGCGTCGACGTGCTGCATCAGCAGGTCGCCCGAAATGCCCATGTTCCGCACCAGCCGCTCCTGGTGGGCCGTCAGCGGTGTTTCGGTCAGCAGCGACAGGTTGCCCAGCACGCCGTTCAGCGGGGTGCGAATCTCATGTGTCATCATGGCCAGGAAATCCGCCTTGGCCTTTTCCCCGGCGAGCGCGCGGTCGCGCGCCTCCACAAGCTCGTTCTCGGCCGCGACCCGGTGCGAGATGTCACGCAGGAAGCCGATCACCATTTCCTCGTCGCCGGTCTGCGCCATCTCCAGCGCCATTTCGACCGGAAAGACCTCGCCGCCGGCGCGCATCGCCTCCAGCCGCACGCGGCCATGACCGACCACGCGCTTTTCGCCCGTCGCATGCATCCGCGCCATGCCAGCCTGATGCGCGGCGCGCAGGTGGTCCGGCACGATCAGATCGCCGATGTTGCGGCCGATGGCCTCCTGCGCGGCGTAGCGGAAAATGCGTTCCGCGGCGGGGCTGAACTGCAGGACCCGGCCGCCCGGATCGGCCACGATGACCCCGTCCAGCGAGGTGTCGAGGATGGTGTTCAGCCGCGCATAGGCGGCGGCCAGTTCGCGCCCCCGGCGTTCCGTCTGGCGGGAGGCCTGGCGGGCATGGCGCAGGAGATACAGCAAGGCCAGCACCAGCAGCCCGGTCAGCAACGCCAGCCGCGTCAGAGTGACGGCGACAGAGGTGCGCTGCGCGTCGGATTTCGACGCGAAGTAGGACAGCCCCGAGGTCGACAGCGCCCGCACGTCCTGCCGCATGTTGTCCAGCGACGCCGCCATCTCGTCGATGCGGGCGGCGAGGTCCTCGCGCGGGCCGTCGATCAGCGGGACCAGCGCCATCATCTTGTTGCGGACACTTCGCAGGGCGTCGTCAAAGCCCGGTTCCGCCCGAACCCCTTCGTAGAGCGAGCCTTCGGCCAGCGTGGCGATCCGGCTGAAGAAGATGTCGTATTCCTCGACCAGGCTGTCCAGGCTGCCGTCCGCGCCGGAGCGCGCGACGTCCAGCGCGTGCTGGAACTCGAGGAACTCGACCTCGGCCTGCGACAGGGTCCATTGCACGTTGTCCGAATCGGCGGTGTTCAGCAGACGCAGATCGCGCACGATCTCGGTCACCAGGTAGGCGATGGCGCCGAGGCACAGCAGCGCAAGACCCAGCAGCAGGGACCGGCCGCCGATGTGGCGCGGCAGCGCCCTGCGCGGCTGTTGCCGGGTCATCCGCCGCTCAGTCGTGGACGTGCATCCGGTCAAGCTGCCAGATGCTGCGGGCGTAGATCACCTCGGTGCGGTAGCTGCTTGACGATGCGTAGGGGTAGATCAGCCACAGCGGTCCCTTGTCCCGGCGCGACATCGGCTGGCCGTTCATCTCGTAGGCGACGACGGGCCCGCCGTCCACGCCATCGCTGGCAGGCACCACGACGGCATAGTCGTTTATCGCGCGGGCATCGACCTGGCTGCCGGTGGCGCCGACATAGGCCAGCAGGTCGTCCAGTTCGACCCCGGTGTAGGTGGCGGGTTCGGCGGTCCAGATGGTGTCCGTTTCGAAAGAGGTTTCGCCGATCGCGCGCAGCATGTCGATGTCCAGCCGCGCGGCACCATCGCCATTGGTGTTGGTGATGTCCCCCGTCACGGTCAGCAGGACCGTTCCCTGCGGTTGCGGCAATTCCCCCGCGAGTACCGTGACATGCGGCCCAAGGCCCAGAGCAATCGCGGAAAGAATGACAATGTTCAGCATCGCATTTGGCATAAAGGGTTCCTGGACTTCGGACAGACTGATGGCATGTAGGTCTTAACATCGAATTGGCGAAAAAATCACCGAGGCGAAAGGTAGGGGTGGGCCTATACGAATGGATAGGGCGCTTCTGGTCATTGCCTGGCGTCAGCGGGCTCCGCGTCTTGGGGCCACCGCCTGCGCCGTCATCGCCAGCGGGACGGCCAGATCGGCAGCGATGCGGTCGGGCGGCACCATGCCGGCCCGGTCCAGCGCGGTAACGGGTCCGGCCTGGGGGCGCGGGTGCTGGCACTATGCGTTCCGGAAACGGACGCGCCGGGCGATGCACCCCGGGTTCGAAAACGTGGCAAAGGCCGCGTGACGGCGGCGGCGGTGTCAAAGGCCGGGGCGATACAGGGTTTCACGACCGGATTCTCCGGTGTCGGCGGTGTCCGTGTCTTGGCTCGGACCGCCGCCCGCAAGGGCTGCCCCGGTCAGGGTGCGCCGCCATCGGACAATGCCGCAGCGCCGCCCTGCGGCCCCGAGGAACAGTCCGACTGTCGCCGCAAATGGGCCCGAAACTTTCTTCGCCGGAGTTTCAGGATATGCCGGTTTGATCCGCCTCCGCCGACAGACTATGGTCGCGGCACAGCTGCAACGACGGAACGCCATGCGCATCCTCATCGCCGACGATCACGATCTTCTGCGCGACACGCTGGTCGCCTTCCTCGGCGCGGCCCAGGGCTTCGAGGTCGGCACCGCCGCCAGCTTTGCCGACGCCTGCACGCGCATCCGCGAGGACGCGCGCTATGACCTTGTCCTGCTGGATTACAAGATGCCGGGGATGCGGGGGCTCGACAGCCTGCGCGAGGCGCTGGACATGGAGGGCGGACAGCGCGTGGCGCTGATCTCGGGCGAGGCCACGCGCGAGATCGCGGAAAAGGCGCTGGACATGGGCGCCGCCGGTTTCGTGCCCAAGACCCTGCCGGCCAAGTCGCTGGTAAACGCCATCCGCTTCATGGCCATGGGCGAGAAATACGCCCCGCTCGATTTCATGACCGCGCCCGATCCCAGCGAAAGCCACCCGCTGGCGCAGCGCCTGACGCCGCGCGAAATGGAGGTGCTGAAAGGGTTGGGCGAGGGCAAATCCAACAAGGAGATCGCCCGCGACCTGGGTCTGACCGAACCGACGATCAAGCTGCACATGAAGACGCTGTACCGCAAGCTGGAGGTCAACAACCGCACGCAGGCGGCATTGGTGGCGCACGAGTCGGGTCTTTTCTAGGGCAATCGCGGGCGCCTGCCTGTTCAGGACCCTGTGTCATTGCCCTCCGCGCCCGAAGCGCTCGCGTCGGGCAGGCCGCCCCCCACGCCGCGCCGGACCCGATGCGCGACTGGCCGGTCTACATGGAACGCGACCTGAGGCCAGGGGCGCCTTTCCCCCGGATTGGGCCCCGCGCGAGTGTCCCGCCCTTCCCTCCCGGCGCGCGGAGGATCCTGGACCACGCCCCGGGATTTCTTCTGGCCCGAAATATCCCGGGGGAGTCTCCCGGCGCGAGAGACGGGGGCATCGCCCCCTCCCCCTTGCCCACCGGCGCAAAGCCCCTTGCACTCGGCCCCGCCCCGGTCTGTGATGTCACGCAAGACGGGAGGAAACAGATGAACCTGGCAAGACTGGCCGCCGAGGCGGCAGAGCGTGGCACCCCGGTGCGCGCGGGCCTGATCGGCGCGGGCAAGTTCGGCTCGATGTTCCTGAGCCAGGTGCCCAGCATCGCCGGGCTGGAGGTCACCGCCATCGCCGATCTCGACGTGCAGCGCGCCCGCGCCGCCTGCGCCGCCGTGGGCTGGGAAGACACGCGCATCTCCGCGACGACCTTTGTCGAGGACGGCGCGGCGCTGGCCGCGCGCGACGATGTCGACGTGGTGATCGAGGCGACAGGCCATCCCCGCGCCGGCATCCGCCATGCCCGCGCCGCCATCGCCAATGGCAAACACGTCGTCATGGTCAACGTCGAGGCGGACGTGCTGGTCGGACCCGCGCTTGCCGCGGAGGCACGCGCGGCGGGCGTGGTCTATTCGATGGCCTACGGCGACCAGCCCGCGCTGGTGGCGGAACTGGTCGACTGGGCGCGTGCGGCCGGTTTCCACGTCACCGCCGCGGGCAAGGGGACCAAGTACCTGCCCGCCTACCACGAGGTCACGCCCGACGACGTCTGGACCCACTACGGCCTGACGCCAGACGAAGCCGCCCGCGCGGGCATGAACCCGCAGATGTTCAACAGTTTTCTCGACGGCACGAAAAGCGCCATCGAGATGGTCGCCATCGCCAATGCCTGTGGCCTGTCGGTGCCCACCCAAGGCCTGTCCTTCCCGCCCTGCGGGGTCGACGACCTGTCCCACGTCCTGCGACCGCGCGACATGGGCGGCCAGCTGGAGGGGCGCGGCATGGTCGAGACAGTCTCCTCGGTCGAGCGCGACGGACGGCCGGTGTTCCGCGACCTGCGCTGGGGCGTCTATGTCGTGCTGGAAGCGCCCAACGACTACGCCGCCGCCTGTTTCCGCCAATATGGCCTGCCCACCGATTCCACCGGCCGCTTTGCCGCCATGTACAAGCCGTTTCACCTGATCGGGCTGGAGCTGTCGATTTCCGTCCTCAGCGCCGCCTTGCGCGGCGAGGCCACCGGGCAGGCGCGCGAGATGCGCGGCACCGTCGCCGCCATAGCCAAGCGGGACCTCAAGGCCGGCGAGATGCTGGACGGCGAAGGCGGCTACACGGTCTGGGGCAAGGCGCAGCCGGTCACGCGGGCGGGCGATGCCCTGCCGATCGGGCTGGCGCAGGGGGTGGCGCTGAGGCGCGACCTGGCGCGCGGCGAGATGCTGCGCCTTTCGGACGTGGACCTGAAGGACGATCCGGTCGTAACGCTCTATCGCGGGTTGCTTCCGGCCTGAGAAAAGGCCGGCCCCGAAGGACCGGCCCAGGGCCTGTAATGCCGCCTGTGGCGGTCTGTTGTTGTCGCGGGCGCGTCTTCAGGCGGCCAGCGCGACCTTGTTTTCGCCGTCGAAAAACGCGTCGTGCAGCGCCTTGATGGCCTTCTGCATGTCGCCGCGTTCCAGGATGTACAGCGTGTCCACGTTGCGCGGCCCCTGGCTGGCGCCGACGGAATAGATGCCAGCGCGGTCAAAGGCTTGCAGGCCGCGCTGCAACACCGCCAGCCCGCTCAGGTCACGCCCGATGACCGACACCAGCGACAGCTTGCGCGCCTGGATCTCGGCCTGCGGATAGTGCTCGGCCAGGTCCTTTTCCACACGCCGCAGCACCTTCAGCGAGGCGTCCACGTAATGGGTCACCGTGTTGGCGTTCGACACCTTGGAGACGATGCGCACGTTGTGCCGCGTGAGCGCGTCGAGGATCGTGGCGTCGTAGCCCTTGACCCCCACCATGTCCTGCTCGAACACCTCGAGCGCAACGATATCGAGCCCGGTCACGATCTCGACCGCCGGCGCCTCGGCCGGCTGGTCGTCGATCAGCGTGCCCGGATCGCCGGGATCAAAGGCGTTTGTCACCCGCAGGGGCACGCCCGCCTGACGCAGCGTCTTGGCCGCCGAGGGGTGGATCGCCTCCATCCCGAGGTTCGCCATCTGGTCGGCCACGTCGTAGTTGGTCCGGCCCAGCTTGCGCACCTTGTCGGCGCCGACGATCTTGGGGTCGGCCGAGGACAGGTGGAATTCCTTGTGGATGATCGCCTCGCGCGCGCCGGTCTCTGCTGCCAGCCGCGAAAACGTCACCTCGGAATAGCCCCGGTCGAATTCGCGCATCAGCCCTTCGCGGCACTGGGCATAGCCGGTGACGATGGGCATCTCGGTGTCGGGGTCGATCCCCGCCATGCCCTGCGCCAGCCGCTCTTGCAGCGTCACCTCGCCTTCGTCGCGCCAGCCGGTCAGGTCCACCAGCCGCGCGTTCACACCGGCGCGTTGCAGCATCAGCGTGGCCACCAGCGCGGAATGTGCTTCGCCCAACCCGGACAGCAGTTCGCGGATGTGCAACAGGTGCGCGTTCAGCCGGAAATGCCCG
The DNA here is from genome assembly GCF_900184945.1 of Antarctobacter aquimaris. GTDB lineage: Bacteria > Pseudomonadota > Alphaproteobacteria > Rhodobacterales > Rhodobacteraceae > Maliponia > Maliponia aquimaris. The sequence goes on from NZ_FXYF01000022.1 coordinate 47,516, forward strand.
TAGGAGCACAGGCGCTGAAGGTCGATCAGGCAGTTGCGCGCGCCCTCGATGCGATCCTGGACGAAACGGGTCGCCTGTTCGACATCGCCGGGATGGTCCAGCACGGACTCGTGCGCTTCGATCATGGCGCGGGCGGTGCGGGCCAAGGCTTCGTGCCAGCCGTGATCATCCTCGCCATCGGCAAAATGGGCGTAGACCCCGGCCTCGCCGGTCTTCTTGTGTTCCAGCAGCAGGTTGGTGATGCCGCCAAAGGCCGACACCACGAACACCCGGCCATAGACCGGCTTGCCATCCCTGAGGAACAGAGTGTCGCGCAGGTCCGCGAGGCGGGACATGGACGTCCCGCCGATCTTTTCCACGGTATGGTTCATGAGGTCAGGCCTCCACCTCTTCGGGCGCGGCATAGGAGCCGTCGGCGCGGTGCACCTCCTTGCCGGTCACGGGCGGGTTGAAGCAGCAGGCCATGACCAGCTCTTCGTCCGCCTTCAGCGTGTGGCGGTCGTGCTGGTCCAGCGCGTACATCACGCCGGGCTTGATGCGGTGCACCTCGCCGGTGGCCAGGTCGGTGATCGACCCGGTGCCCTGGATGCAATAGACGCTCTCGAAGTGGTTCTTGTACTCGAAGGTATGCTCCGAACCTTCCTCGAGAAAGGTGATGTGAAAGGAAAACCCCATCCCGTCATCGGCCAGCAGCATGCGCACGCTGGTCCACTGCGCGTCCGACACGACGCGGTCCGGCTGGGTTTTCGAGATCTGGTCAAAGTCGCGTACGATCATGCCGGGTTACTCCGCTGCCATCTTTTGCGTGGACAGGACGCGGCGGGCGGCCGCGGTCAGGATGTCGAGACCCTGTTTCAGGGTCTCGTCCGGAGTCGTCAGCGGCGCCAGAACCTTGACCACCTCGTCCTCGGGGCCCGAAGTCTCGATGATCAGCCCGTTGCGGAAGGCCTCGGCGCAGATCGCGCCGGCCAGCTCGCCCGAACCGACATCGACACCGCGCATCATGCCGCGCCCCTTCAGCTGCGCGCCCGGCACCATCGCGGCGATGGTGTCCAGCGCATGTTCCACCGTGCGGCCACGCCGCGCGATATCCGTCTTCAGGGCATCGTCGGACCAGAACTTCTCGATCGCGACGCGGGCGGTGACAAAGGCATGGGTGTTGCCGCGGAAGGTGCCGTTGTGCTCGGCCGGGCCCATGACGTCATGCTGCGGACGCACCAGCACCATGGCAAAGGGCAGGCCAAAGCCCGACAGCGACTTGGCCATCGTGACGATATCCGGCGTGACGCCCATCTCCTCGAAGGAAAAGAAGCCGCCGGTGCGCCCGCAACCGGCCTGGATGTCGTCGATGATCAGCAGCGCGCCATGGTCCTTGGCGAGCTCCGCAACCTTGGAGACGAACTCGGCGCTGGCGGCGTTCAGCCCGCCTTCGCCCTGCACGGTCTCCAGCAGGATCGCCGCCGGGGCGTCGATGCCCGAGGACGGATCGCCCAACATCTGTGCCAACAGATCGGCCGAGTCGACGCCATCCATGTAATCGTCAAACGGCACGCGGCTGACGCCAGACAGCGCGGTCCCTGCCCCGCCGCGATGATAGCCGTTGCCGGTGGCGGCCAGCGCACCCATGGTCACGCCGTGAAACCCGTTGGTAAAGGCGATGACGTTCTCGCGCCCGGTCGCCTTGCGGGCGATCTTGATCGCCGCCTCGACGGCGTTGGCGCCGGTCGGGCCGGTGAACATCATCTTGTGATCCATGCCGCGCTTGCGCAGGATCTGCTCTTCGAAGGCCTCCATGAAGCGGGCCTTGGCGCCGGTGTGCAGGTCAAGGCCATGCGCGATGCCGTTCTCGGACAGGTGCGCCATCAGCGCGGCCTTCATGTCCGGATCGTTGTGGCCGTAGTTCAGCGAGGAACAGCCGGCGAGAAAGTCGATGTAGCTGTTCCCGGCGGCATCGGTCATTTCCGAGCCGAGCGCGGTGGTAAAGACGGTGTCGAAGCCGCGGCAATAGCTGCGCGCCTCGGATTCACGTCGTTTGAAGATGGTCGGTTTGAAGGTCTGCGAGGACATGTGAACTCTTTCGGTAAAGGGTGTGTCAGGACAAGGGCGGCGGGCCTGCCGTCAGGCGGCCCGGGCCAGCGCCTTGGCCAGCTTGATGGTGACCAGGTTCTCGGTCTCGTGGCGGTTCCCGAAATGCTGGCCGCGCGTGTAGTGCGGCCGATAGTCGAGATCCTTGCCCTGAGCGCGGGCAAACTTGCGGAACAGCGCCCAGGAGGCGTCGTTGTCGCTGGTGATGGTGGTCTGCAGGCGGGTAGCGCCCTTGCAGGCGGGCCGCTTGACCAGGTGGCGCAGCATCAGCGCGCCCAGACCCATGCCGCGCGCCTTTTCGGACACGGCGACCTGCCAGACAAACAGGGTGTCGGGGTCGTTCGGCAGGACATAGGCCGAGATCCAGCCGACGATGTCGCCGTTCAGTTCGGCCACGACACAGGTGTCGGCGAAATGATCGCATTGCACCAGGTTGCAATACATCGAGTTCTCGTCGAGCGGCTTGCACGCCCGGACGAGTTCCCAGATCGCGGCGCCATCCCTTGCGGTCGGCTCACGCAGGGAGGGCAAGGACTGACGGACGAAATCCCTTGAATGATGCATCTGGTCTGCTGCTCCTTGTTGCTTCGTACGGCTAAGTAACCCCGCACGGCGCACGCTTCAACAGGGGAATTTATTTTTTTCAGATCGCGGAACTTATTAACGTTTCAGACATTTTACTTCGGTTATTCCCTTCGATACTCAAAGCATATTCCTGTTGCTGCATGGGCTGACAAGGGATACGCTTAGACATGCTAAGCTGTGAGCTGACCATGGATCGTGTCGACGCCGCCCTCATCGCCCTGCGCCGCATCCTGCGGGCAACCGACCTTTACGGACGCGAGCTGAAACAGGCCGCCGGGGTGACGGCGGTGCAGCTACGCGTGTTGCAGATCATCGCAGAAAAGGGCCAGGCGACACCCAAGGAGATCTCGGTCCGGATGCGCGTGTCGCAGGCCACGATGACCTCGCTGGTGGACAAGCTGGTGCGCGACGGCATGGTCGTGCGCGAGAAATCCGAACAGGACCGCCGCCAGACCAACGTGCACATCACGCCCAAGGGGCTGAGAACCCTGGCCGAGGCCCCCGACCCCCTGCAACAGCGTTTTGTTCGCAAGTTCGAGACCATGGAAGACTGGGAACAGGCCATGCTCATGGCCAGCCTGGAGCGGGTGGCCGCGATGCTCGATGCCGACGACCTGGACGTCGCGCCCGTCCTGGAAGCCGGCGACATCAAGCAGACCCCGGCCCCCTGACCACGCGGCCCCGGCACGCGCGCTTGCCTGGCCATCTTGATCCAGAGCAACAAGAGCGACCGACAACCTACTGAAAAATGTTGATAGTCTATCTGGCTTCCTGTCGGAGTTGCGGGATATCCGGGCATTGGCACCGTCCGGAATCCGACGCCGAAGCGTCGCGGTCATGGCCTCCGGGAAAAACATACCAAAACCTGCATGTTTTGACACAGATCAAGGTCAGTCCGTTTTGGCACACACATAAGGGATTCGTGATATGTGAAAACATTCACGTTTACCAAGGCACGAAACGTAACAATCTGCTCAGGTGGGGATCTTCCATGGCCGACACGCCACACATTACCAATCCGACATTCACGTCCACGCACGTCTTCAGCACCAATGACGTTACCGGCACCTTTGATGGTCTGACCCAGGGAACGCTGCTTCCCGGCGACCTGCCGATCGTGAACTTTTCCATGGCGCCGATGATCACGAAGGAGGGGGTCAGCCTGTACCCGGTCGACAGCGAATTCGGCTTCTACGTGACCGATTTTGTCGGCGCCGAGGACAAGATCCGCGATTATGATTACGCCGAAGGCTGGGTTGGCGATCTCACCGGAGCGGCCGGGGAACAGCTGGGCATCGTCGTCTCCGATGCGCCGACCGACACCTTCAAGACCCCCGCCGTCCTGGGCACCTGGCTGGCCGGCCTGGGCGACAACACCGTCAAGGCATCGACCGAACACTATGCGGTCATGCAGAACGTGCTGTCGGACCAGAAGTACCCGGGCGATCCGGACGCTGTCTATCCGCTGGACGATGACCTGATCCTGCTCAGCCAGAACCCGGACTGGAACGGCCAGCATGTGGCCGACCTTCTGACCGATCCGGTGACCTACGGCGTGGTCGACAAGAACAACGACGGCGCGCTCGACATCCAGGACCTGCTGAACCCCAACGAATCGACCATCGCCTATGACATCGCCTACAGCTCGGACTACTCGGTCACGATGAAGGACGATGGCAAGCTGCTGTACCGCTGGGGCAACGAGATCAAGCGCCCCAACGACATCCGGCTGGAGGCGACGCTGGACCTGCCCGACGAGTGGAGCAGCGACGACCCGGCCACCGACCTGCGGCCGCTCTACCGGATCACCGCTGCCGAACTGGTGACCGAGCACACGATCACCAACAACCCCAACGACCAGATCCGCCCCGAGGACTTTGAAAACGAGGCCGCGATCGGCACGCTGCCGACCTACACCGTCGTCACCGACTACACCCTCGACGGCAACGGCCCGCGCGAAGTCTGGGTGACCACGGACGATTATTATGCCGGCGACGGCACGCTCTATCCGGCGGGCACGATCCTCAAGGACGAACTCCTGGCGCAGCAGGCCGCCGCCTCGCCGCTGGCCGCAATCGGCGGGGTCGACGAGGCCTTGCTGGACGGCTTTACCAACGCCTGGTTCACCACCATGGACCGCGAGCCCTTCGAGGCCAGTCTCGACAGCAACGGCGACTACATCTCCGGCCCGCGTTGGCGGCTGCAAACCGACAAGTACGGGCAGGATCTGCCCAGCGTGGTGATGCCGATCGACCCGAGCGATCCGCTGCCCACCACCAGCTCGGAGGTCAAGTACGAGGTCGGGGCCGATGATGTCACCGTGATCAACCTGCTCGACTGGGAGACCGATGTGTCGCCGCTGTCGATCAGCGCCGGCTGGCAGAACAACACCGGCGGTGTGTCGGTCAACGGCCTGAACATGAGCGACGAATTCGACGTGGCCTTCTACATCAAGGGCGACACCAAGCCCGCCACGCTGTACAACACCACGCTGCTGCTGGAGTACGAAGAAATCCAGATCTTTGACGTGGCACGCGGCAAGGTCGGCACGGCCGAATCCGACTACCTGGTCGGCCAGGGCAAGAACTACTTTGTCGGCGGAGACGGCAGCGATCTCTTTGTGGTGTCCTACGGCGCCGAGGAAGGCGACGATTTCCTCAGCAGCACCATCGCCGACTTCGAGACCGGTGAAGACGCGCTGGGCCTGTTCGACCTCGGCATCACCGAAGGCAACTTCTACACCCGTGTCACGCAGGTCGTGGATGCGGCCGGCCTGCACATCATGGTGGATGGCGACCAGATCGCCCTGCTGCAAAACATGACCGAGGCGCTGGAGTACGAGGACTTCCTGCTGATCAACCGCTTCCCGCTCCCCTCGACCGATGTCGGCACCGCGGGCGACGATCTGCTGGTCGGCACCGCGGGCGATGACGTGCTCGACGGGATGGAAGGCAACGATACGGCCCTGGGCCAGGGCGGCGAAGACGTTCTCATGGGCGGCGCCGATGACGACGAACTGCTGGCCGAGCCGGTCGAGACGGCCTTTGACGCGGCGGCGGAGCAGGTTTTCCGGATGTACCAGACGGCTTTCGACCGGCTGCCGAACCGGGGCGGGCACTCGGCCTGGACCGAGGCGCTCCTGGCCGGGACCGTCGTCATGGAGGGCGTCGCCCGAGCCTTCATCGGTTCGCCCGAGTTCACCGCGCTCAACGGCGTGCTGACCAATACCCAGTTCGTCGAGCTGATGTATGCCAACGCGCTGGACCGCGCGCCCACGGCCACCGAGCTGTCGACCTGGGTGTCCCAGCTGGACGGCAACACGGTGTCGCGCGCACAGGTCATGATCGGCGTCTCGGAAAGCCCCGAGTTCGTCGAGAACACCAGCGCCGTTTCGCTGGAATTCTCGCGCGCCGGCTACCAGCAGGAGTACACCGACGAGGCGTACCGCCTGCTGCTGGCAACGACCGGCGCCGAACCGGACGCCGACGACCTGGCGGCCGTGGCGCGGGATCTCGCGCAGGGCGACAGCTTTGCCGAGGCTGCGGCCGACCTGCTGGCGTCGGCCGATGGCACCGCGCTCTACGGTTCGCTGGACAACACCCAGTTCGTCGAGACGCTGTTCCAGACCGTGCTGAACAGGGCGCCCGCAGCGAGCAGTCTGAGCGTGTGGGCAGCAGCACTGGACAGCGGCACCTGGACCCGCGAGGCACTGGTCGTGGCGGTGTCGGAAAGCGCCGAGGCCAAGACCAAGCTGGCCGATGACCTTGTCGACCACATGAAGGCGCTGGGCCAGGACGACCTGCTGGACGGCGGCGAAGGCAATGACCTGCTGTTCGGCGGCATCCTGTCCGACACCTTCCACTTCGACGCGGCGGATGCCGGCGCGGACGAGGTGGTCGGGATCGAGGCCTGGGACATGCTGCAGTTCACCGGCTTTGGCTATGCGGACGCCGCCGAGGCGCGCGGCCACATGAGCCAGGTGGGCGCGGACGTGGTCTTTGCCGACCTCGGGGTGACGATCACGCACCTCAACACCAGCCTGGCCGAGATCACCGAGGACATGATCTTCGTCTGATCGGCAGCCTCATGCGACACGGGAAAAGGCCGCCCCCCGGGCGGCCTTTTTCGTCGCGTCGAACGCTGCGGCGCTGCATCGGCGCACCCTGCCCCTACACGTCCGGGCCGGTGAAGTACCCCGGATGCTCCAGCCGCAATGACTCGACCCGCTGGATCGTGCCGGTCAGGTGCCGCCGCATCGCCGCGGCGGCGGCCTCGGGGTCGCGGCTGCGGATGGCCCGCAGGATCTCCCGGTGCGCCGCGACGATGTCCTGCATCTTGCCCGCGCGCGGCAGTTCCAGCCGCTGGCACCGCGCCAGGTGCCCCTGCCGCCGGCCCACCATGGCGTGCAGGCGCCCCATGCCGACGCCTTCGAACAGGGTGCGGTGAAACGCCCGGTCCAGGTCCAGGAACATGTCCATCCGGCTGACATCCCCGACCAGCACCGCCTGCATGTCGACAACCGCCTGCGCGCGGTCCAGCGCGTCGGCGTCCGGGGTCTGCGCCAGGCTGCGCACGACCTCGATCTCGACCGCCATGCGCAGGAACTGGTTCTCGCGCAGCTGCGCCTGGTCGATCCGGGTCACGACGGTGCCCGACTGCGGCCGGATGCGCACCAGCCCGTCCTGTTCCAGCTGTTGCAGCGCCTCGCGGATCGGCATCAGGCTGACACCGAACTCGGCCGCCAGGTCCTTGCGGCTCAGCGCGGTTCCGGGCGGCAGTTCGACGTTGACGATGCGCCGGCGCAGCGTCTCGTAGACGGACTGCGGGATCGCCCGCCCCTCTGCCTCCGGTATGGCCACCGGCGCATCGCTGCGCGGTGGTCTGGCTTGGTCGATCACGACGCTGTCTCCGTTTGGGAACGGTCCGGCCCTGGAACGGCAACCGGACGTTCGACGACAACTTAGGTTGATTGAACTAGTATACTAATATATTTGTCAAGGTCACGGCTGGTGGCGGCGCAGGTCTCCTCACGTCGGCAGGATACGGAATCGGGAGGATTTCCATGAGACTCAAGACACTTGGCGCAGCGGTTGGCCTGGCCATCGCGGCGGGACTCACCGCCACCCCGGGCTTTGCCGAAACGCAGGTCCTGAAAATCCAGACCTCGGCGAACGCCAGCCACTTCTCGCTGGCCTACCTGAACGAGACCTGGGTGCCCAAGCTGAACGACATGCTGGAGGCCGACCTGACGCTCGAGCTGTTGCCGATCGAATCCGTGGTGCCGCGCCGCGAAACGCCCGAGGCCATCGGCCTGGGCATCCTGGACGGCGACCTGACCGCGGTCAGCTACTTTTCCGGCGTCGACGCGGCCTATGCGCTGATGGGCGACCTGATCGCCGGTTACGACACGCCGCAGCAGATCATGCAGTTCTGCATGCAGGGCGGCGGCAAGGAGATCCTGCAAAAGCTGCACGACACGCATTACTCGGGCGTGCACGTGGTGGGCTGCGGCGCCTACACCAAGGAGGCCTTTGTCTCGACCGTGCCGATCAACGGCGTGGCGGACCTCGCAGGGCTCAAGATCCGCTCGCCCGAAGGGCTGGCCGCCGACGTGTTCAAGCGGGCCGGCGCGGCCCCCGTCTCGATGGCCGGGTCGGAAACCTACGGCGCGCTGGAAAAGGGCGTGATCGACGCCGCCGATAACTCGGCCTATGCCAACAACGATGCCAACGGCATGCACAAGGTGGCGCGCTACCCGCTCTATCCCGGCATCCATTCGATGCCGATCCTCCAGTTCACGCTGAACCAGGACGTCTGGGACAGCCTGAGCGAGGCCGACCACAAGGCGCTGGAAAGCTGGTACGAGCAGGCCTACGCCGGCCTGACCGAAGCGACCGACGCCGAGGACCTGCGCCTGGTGGCCCGTGACAAGGCGGCGGGTGAGATCACCATCATCGACTGGCCGCAGGCCGAGCGCGACAAGTTCCGCGCCATCGCGCAGGAGGCCTGGGCGGATTTCGCGGCACAGTCCGACCTGGCGCGCGAAGTCTACGACGCGCACATCGCCTTCATGAAGGCGCAGGGTCTGCTCTGACCTTACTCCCGCGCGGAGGTGCCGTTTCCGGCGCCTCCCAACCGGCCGCCCCAGGCGCGGTCTGACGGCACCCGCGCTGGACGGGATGCCCTGCAATGTTCCCGGAGGGGGTGGCGGCGATGTCGCGCGAGTATGACGAGGCGCTGGACGCCACCGAAATCGAGATCGCCGCGCAGGACCCGCTGCACGACGCGCCGGATGTGCCCCGGTCGGCCTACACGCCGGTCGATCACGTCAGCCACATCGTCGGCATCGGCGTGGCGACCTTTTACATGGTCGCGGCGCTGGCCACGCTCTACGAAGTGTTCTCGCGCTACCTGCTGAACGCGCCGACCTTCTGGGCCTTCGAGACGGTGATGACGCTCTGCGCTGCCGCCTGGATGCTGTCCTCCGGCTACATCACCATGAAACAGCGCCATATCGCGATCACCGTGATCCATTCGCTGTGCAGCCGGACGCAGCGCTGGTGGCTGGACCTGTTTGCCATCCTCGTTGGCATCGTCGCGCTTTTCATGCTGCTGAGCGATGCCTCGATCCGTGCCTATGACAGCATCCTGCGGGTGGAGAAATCCGGCTCGGCCTTCAACTCGCCGCTGCCGATGATGATGAAGACGCTGATGGTGACCGGCGCCTTCCTGTACCTCGCGCAGCTGACGGTGAACCTGCACCGCCACGTCAATAGCCGCTGGGCGCGCTTGGTGGTCAAGGCGCTGGCCGCCTACCTGGCGGTCTACTTCCTCTCCGCCTTTGCCGCGCATGTGCTGGAGGTCCCGCTAGCCGAGGCCTTCTCGGGCTGGATCACCGACATCGGCAAGGCGCTGGACCCCTCCAAGGCGCTGCAACTGAAGAAGATGGACCTGGGCACCATCTCGATGCTGATGGTGGTGATGCTGATCGCGCTGATGATGACCGGAATGCCGCTGGGCATCGTGACGCTGATCGTCTCGGTGGTCATGGCGATCGGCTTTTTCGGGCCGCGCGGGCTGTTCCTGGTATCGTCCAACGCGGTCGGCCTGCTGGAGCATTACTCGCTGGTCGCTGTCCCCTTCTTCGTGCTCATGGCCTCGATCCTCGAACGCGCGGGCATCGCCGAGGACCTGTTCGACGCCATGTCGATCTTTGCCGGAAACCTGCGCGGCGGCGTCGCGGTGCAGACCACCGTCGTCGCCGTGATCCTGGCGGCGATGTCGGGCGTGATGGGCGGCGAGATCGTGATGCTGGGCCTGGTGGCGCTGCCGCAGATGCTGCGGCTGGGCTACGACCGCAAGATCACCATCGGCCTGATCTGCGCCGCCGGCGCCCTGGCCACGCTGATCCCGCCCTCGATCATCATGATCGTCTACGGCCTGTCGGCCGAGGTGGGCATCGGCGATTTGTTCATGGCCGGCGCCCTGCCCGGCATCATGCTGGCGGTCTTCTACGCCGGCTACGTGCTGATCCGGGTCAACCTGAACCCCGCGCTAGCCCCCACAGCCGCCGAGGTGGCGCAGATGGGCGGAGCCGAGCAGAAGCTGTCGCGCGAACGGATGATTGCCGTGGTGCTGTGCATCCTGCTGATCGGCTCGGTCATGGGATCGATCTACGGCGGTGTCGCCAGCGTGACCGAGGCAGCCGCCGTCGGCTGCATCGGCTCGCTGGTGGTCGCGGCGATCCGCAACCGGTTCAAGTGGGTCGTGATCTCGGCCGCGCTGATGGGCTCCATGGCGACGGTCGGCACGATCATCTGGCTGGTGCTGGGCGCGGTCAGCTTTGTCGGCATTTTCAACCTGGTCGGCGGCGGCGAATTCATGCGCTCGCTGTTCCTGGACCTGGGCCTCAGCGCCTTTGGCACCGTGCTGGTGATGATGCTGATCCTGATGGTGCTGGGCACCTTCATGGAATGGATCGCCATCGTGCTGATCACCGTGCCGGTGTTTGCCCCGGTGGTGATCACGCTGGCGCCGGAACTGGGCCTGACCCCGGACCAGGCCAAGATCTGGTTCGGCATCCTCTTCGTGATGAACATCCAGATCTATTTCCTGTCGCCGCCCTTTGGCCCGGCCTGTTTCTGGCTGAAATCGGTGGCGCCCAAGGACATCACCCTGCAAGAGATCTTCATCTCGGTGCTGCCCTTCATCGGGCTGCAGGTCATCGGTCTGATGCTGGTGATGTTCTTCCCGCAGATCGCCCTTTTCCTGCCTGAACTGCTGAATTGAGGAGAGCCCGATGATCGGACGAGATTCACGCGAAGATATTGACGGTTACGGTATCTGGCCCTGGGTTTTCGGGGTACTTCTGGCGGCAATCATCCTTGGCCTGATGTTCGGCCTGGCCGCACCGATTTCCTGAGGGACACGCCATGACAAAGAAACCCGAAGACCTTCGTTCCGCCCGCTGGTTCGCCCCTGACGACCTGCGCAGCATGGGCCACCGCTCGCGCGCGATGCAGATGGGGCTGGACGGCGCCGACTGGGAAGGCAAGCCGGTCATCGCCGTGATCAACACCTGGTCGGACCTGTCCCCTTGTCACCACCACTTGCGCGACCGCGCCGAGTTCGTGAAGAAGGGCGTGTACCAGGCCGGCGGGATGCCGGTGGAAATGCCGGTGCACTCGTTCTCCGAACAGTTCCTGAAACCCACCTCGATGCTCTACCGCAACATGGGCGCGCTCGAGGTCGAGGAGACGCTGCGCAGCCATCCGATCGACGGCGCGGTGCTGCTGGGTGGCTGCGACAAGTCCACGCCGGCGCTGATCATGGGCGCGGTGTCGATGGGCCTGCCCTTCATCTACCTGCCCGCCGGCGCGATGCTGCGCGGCAACTACGCCGGGCAAAAGCTGGGCTCGGGCACCGACGTCTGGAAATACTGGGACGAACGCCGCGCCGGAACCATCACCAAGGACCAGTGGGACGGCGTGCAGGGCGGCATCGCGCGCAGCTACGGCACCTGCATGACCATGGGCACGGCCAGCACGATGATGAGCATCGCCGATGGCTGGGGCCTGACGCTGCCGGGCGCCTCCTCGATCCCCGCGCCGGACGCGGGACACAAGCGGATGTCGGCCGCCTGCGGGCGCCGCATTGTCGAGATGGTCTGGGAGGACCTGACCCCCGACAAGATCATGACCCCCGCCTCGACCCGCAACGCCGTCACCGTCGCCATGGCGACGGGCTGTTCGACCAACGCGATCATCCACCTGATCGCCATGGCGCGCCGCGCGGGCGTGCCCTTGGGGCTGGATGACCTCGACGCCATCGGCCACACCACGCCGGTGCTGGCCAACCTGCGCCCCTCCGGCAAGGAGTACCTGATGGAGGACTTCTTCTACGCCGGAGGCCTCTTGGCGTTGATGAAGGAACTGGGTGACAAGCTGGACCTCTCGGCCCTGACCGTGAACGGTCGCACGATGGGCGAGAACATCGAAGGCGCCGTCAACTACAACGACGACGTGATCCGCCCGCTGTCGAACCCGGTCTACCACGAAGGCAGCCTGGCCGTCCTGCGCGGCAACCTCGCGCCCGACGGCGCGGTGATCAAGCCCGCCGCGATGGACCCGAAGTTCCAGGTCCATTCCGGCCCCGCCATCGTCGCCGACAGCTACGCGCAGCTCAAGGAGATCATCAACGACGAGGATTACCCGATGACGCCCGACAGCGTGCTGGTGCTGCGCAACGCAGGCCCGCAGGGCGGGCCGGGGATGCCGGAATGGGGCATGATCCCGATGCCCAAGGCGCTCTTGAAGCAGGGCCACCGCGACATGCTGCGCCTGTCGGACGCGCGCATGTCGGGCACCTCCTACGGTGCCTGCATCCTGCACGTCGCGCCCGAGGCCTTCATTGGCGGGCCGCTGGCGCTGATCCGGTCCGGCGACATCATCGAGATCGACGTGCCGAACCGCAAGCTCAACGTGCAACTGACGGACACGGAGATGGAGGCGCGCCGCGCCGGCTGGACCCCACCGCCGCCGCGGTTCGAACGCGGCTGGGGTTGGATGTACTCCAAGCACGTCGAGCAGGCCGACAAGGGCTGCGACTTCGACTTCCTGCGCACCGAGTTCGGCGCGCCGGTGCCGGAACCGGAGATCAATTGATGGCGCCCAGAGACCCCGCCCCGGGTCAAGCCCGGGATGGGTTGGCACGATGACGACCGACCTCGCCACCGCGCTGCGCGGCGTCTCCGGCATCCTCGTCACCCCCTTCGACGCGGCCGGGGAGATCGCGCCGGAGCGGCAGAAACCCATCGTCGACCGCGCCGTGACCGCCGGTGTGCAGGTGCTGACCGCCAACGGCAACACCGGCGAGTTCTACAGCCTGACGCTGGACGAGTCCTGCGCCATGGTCACCGCCTCCGGCGCGCATATCGCCGGACGCGTGCCCATGGTGGCGGGCGTCGGGCGCGGCGTCCGCGACGCGCAGACCCTCGCCGAAGCTTCGCACAGGGCCGGTGCCAGCGCCCTGATGATCCACCAACCGCCCGACCCCTTCGTCGCGCCGCGCGGCCTCGTCGCCTATGTCGAGGCGGTGCGCGAGGCGGGCGGCGGGCTGCCGCTGGTGCTTTACCTGCGCAACGACGCCATCGGCACCGAGGCCATCGCCGCCCTCTGCCGCGTCGAGGGAGTCACAGGTGTCAAATGGGCCACCCCCAACCCGATGAAGCTGAAGGCGGCGATGCAGGCCGCGCCCGATCACATCACCTGGACCGGCGGTCTGGCCGAGGTCTGGGCGCCCGCCTTCTACGCCGTGGGTGCGCGCGGCTTCACCTCCGGCCTGATCAACCTCTGGCCGGCGCGGTCCGTGGCGATCAACGCCGCGCTGGAGGGCGGAGACTACGCAGCGGCGCGCGCCCTGATCGCCGGGATGCAAATCTTCGAGGACATCCGCGCCGAGGAACAGGGCGGCGCCAACGTGCCCGGCGTCAAGGCCGCGCTGGCCCTGATGGGCGAGGACTGCGGCGCGGCCCGCCCGCCCGCCGCCTGGCCCCTGTCGGATGACCAGCAGGCACGGCTGCGCGGCTTCATGGCCGCGAACGGCCTGCTGACATGATGCGCCCGCCAAGCCACGGGCGGGGGCAAGCGGCTTCGAAGCCGCTTCAAACGCGTTTCGAAACGCGTTTCAAAGGCTTTTGCAAAAGCCTTTTTCGCACTGATCACACCCAAGGGACATGACCATGACCGACTTCCCCCTCAAACCGGAAACCAAGGCCAAGCTGGAACAGGTGTCCGTCGCCACGCTCGCCACCGCCCTGTACAAGCGCGGGTTGCGCCAACAGGTGATCCAGGACGTGCGCCCCGTCGCGCCCAAGGGCCGCAACATGGTGGGCCCCGCCTTTACCCTGCGCTACATGCCCGCGCGCGAGGACCGCAACACGCTGGCCGAATTCCGCAACCCGAAACACCCCCAGCGCCACGCCATCGAGACCTGCCCGCCAGGGCACATCCTGGTGATGGACAGCCGCAAGGACGCCCGCGCCGCCAGCGCCGGTGACATCCTGATCACCCGGCTGATGATGCGCGGCGCGGCCGGCGTGGTGACCGACGGCGGCTTTCGCGACGCGATGAACATCGCTCAGCTCGAGATGCCGGCCTACCACAACCGCCCGTCCAGCCCGACGAACCTGACCACGAACGAGGCGATCGACATCAACGTGCCGATCGGCTGCGGCGATGCCCCGATCTTTCCCGGTGACATCCTGGTGGGCGACGACGACAGCGTCATCGTCCTGCCGGCGCACCTCGCCGACGAACTGGCCGACGAGGCCATCGAGATGACCGCCTATGAGGATTTCGCGCTGGAACAGGTCAAGAACGGCGCCGCCATCATCGGCCTCTACCCGGCAACCAGGGAGGAAAGCCTGGCCGCCTTCGCCGAGTGGCGCAAGAAGACCGGGCGCTGAACCCGTGCCCGGCCTGACCCTCCGACTCGACCCCGCCGACAACGCGGTCGTCGCGCGGCGGGACATCGCGCCGGGCACCGAAATCCCCGAAGAGGGGATCGTCGCGCAAGCCCTCATCCCGGCCGGGCACAAGCTGGCCTCGCGCGCCATCGCGCGGGGCGAAGCGGTGCTGAAATACGCCACGGTGATCGGCTTTGCCGGCGAGGACGTCCCCCCGGGCGGTCACCTGCACAGCCACAACGTCCTGATCGGCGAGATGCAAAAGGATTACCGCTTTGGCCGGGACTATCGCCCTGCCCCCCTGCTGCCCCAAGGCGAACGCGCCCGCTTTTTGGGCTACCGCCGCGCCGATGGCCGCGTCGGCACGCGCAATGTCATCGGCATCTTCATCACGGTGAACTGCGCCGCCACCGTCGCGCGCAAGATCGCCGCCCATTTCGACGAGGAGCGGCTGGCGGACTACCCCAACGTCGACGCCGTCGTGCCCTTCATCCACGCGCAGGGCTGCGGCATGGAACAGACCGGCGAACCGATGAACCTCTTGCACCGCACGCTCAAGGGCTACATCCAGCATCCCAACATCGCCGGCGCGCTGATCGTCGGGCTGGGGTGTGAGCGCAACAACCTCGAACGCTTCTTCGCCGCCACCGCGCTGGAGACCGGCACGCAACTGCACGGCCTCAGGATGCAGAGCGTCGGCGGCACCGCCGCTGCCGTGGCCGAGGGCAAGGCGCTGGTCCGAGGCATGCTGGAGGAGGCCAACCGCGCGAGGCGTGAGTCGGTCTCGGCCGAACACATCACCGTCGGGTTGCAATGCGGCGGTTCGGACGGGTTCTCGGGCCTTTCGGCCAATCCCGCCTTGGGGCGCACGATGGACCGGCTGGTGGCCAACGGCGGCACGGCGATCCTGTCGGAGACGCCCGAGCTTTACGGCATCGAACACACGCTGACCGCCCGCGCGCGCGACGAAACCGTGGGGCGGCGATTGCTGGAGCGGATCGACTGGTGGCTGGAATACACCCGGGGCCGCGACGTGCAGATGCAGGGCGTGGTCGGCCCCGGCAACCAGGAGGGCGGGCTGGCCAATATCATCGAAAAGGCCCTGGGCGGAGCGCGCAAGGGCGGATCAACGGGGATCGAGGCGGTGTACCGATACGCCGAACCGGTCACCGCGCGCGGCCTCGTGGTGATGGACACGCCCGGATATGACCCCGTCTCCGCCACCGGGCAGATCGCCGGCGGGGCGAACCTGATCTGCTTCACCACCGGGCGCGGCAGCTGCTTTGGCTCCTACCCCGCGCCGACGCTGAAACTGGCTTCGAACACGCCCATGTTCACCCGCATGGCGGGCGACATGGACATCGACTGTGGCCCGGTGGTCGACGGGCTGCGCAGCCTCGACGAGATGGGGGCAGAGGTCTTTGACGCCATCCTCGCCACCGCCTCGGGACAGAAGACCAAAAGCGAGATCCTCGGCGTCGGCGCCGAGGAATTCGTGCCCTGGCCCATCGGCGTGACGGGCTGACCCGTCACACCAGGATCATGTCCTGGGTGATCCCCGCCAACACGGTGTCCTTGAACACGATGGTTTCCACGCCGGCGGTGAACACCACGTCCTCGCCGTCCTGCGCCAGCGCCGCCAGCACCTGCGTCTGGCTCAGGCCAAAGCCGCTGAAATCCAGCGTATCCCAGGCCTCGACATCCGTGACGATCACCTCGCTCG
>NZ_FXYF01000002.1 GCF_900184945.1 Antarctobacter aquimaris
AAAGACATTCTTCGCCAGATCGAGCCCGACCGTGATAATCTCCGACATGACCGCTCTCCTTTGTGGATCGTTGCAGACCCACCTTGGCACGTTGATGCCGTCGGGGGGCGGTCACATCATCAACGCCGGTCAGACCCCGGTTCTTCAGGCCCAGGGTCCGGATTTGGTGCGATCCCGTGTCCTGGGAACACGGCTGGGGGACAGGGGCTGGCGGCGCGCGCCCGAGGTGTGCCCGGCTTGCGATGCCATCGCGCGCAGCGCGGCCACCCGGTTTTCCGTCGCGGGGTGCGTCGCGAAAAGATTGTCGTGCTTGTGGGCGTGCAGCGGGTTGACGATGAACATGTGCGCCGTCGCCGGATTGCGTTCGGCCGCGTGGTTGTCGATCCGGGCCGCGCCCATGGCGATCTTTTCCAGGGCCGAGGCCAGCCAGAGCGGCTGCCCGCAGATCTCGGCACCGGCCTTGTCGGCGGCATATTCCCGCGTCCGGCTGATCGCCATCTGAACCAGCGCCGCCGCCATCGGGGCGAGGAACATCATCAGGAGTGTCCCGACCAGCCCCATCCGCTCGCGCGATCCGCCGAAGAACAGCGCAAAGTTGGCCAGCATCGAAATCGCACCGGCAAAGGTCGCGGTGACGGTCATGATCGCGGTGTCGTGGTTGCGGATATGGGCCAGTTCGTGGGCGATCACCCCGGCCAGCTCCTCGCGCGTCAGGCTGCGGACCAGGCCAGAGGTCACCGCGACGGCCGCGTTCGCAGGGTTGCGTCCGGTGGCAAAGGCATTGGGCTGCGGCGTGTCGATCAGGTAGACCGCCGGTTCGGGCAGGCCCGCGTTGCGGGCAAGTTCGGCGGTCAGGGCGTGCAGGCCGAGGCGGTCGCCGCGGATCACCGGCTGGGCGTTGTGCATCCGCAGCACCAGGCGGTCCGAGTTCCACCAGGTAAAGGCGTTCATCGCTGCCGCGACGACAAGCGCGAGCAGGGCGCCGCCGGATCCTCCGATCAGGTAGCCCACGCCCATGAAGAGCGCGGTCATCGCGGCCATCAGCATCGCTGTCTTCACATAGCCCATCCTGGTCTCCTGGTCGTCACGGTGGGGACGTGAGGGAATATGGGGAGGTTTCCGACCTGCACAAGCATGCGGTGCCGTGGCCACGGGCAAACCGGGCGTTCGGACACGGCTGTCCATGGCAGAGCCTTGCCCTGGCGGGGCGGACTCGACGGCACCTCGGGCATGCGGCCCGGTCGGTCGCGGGGGGTGGCAAAGGTGCTGTCGCCGGTCCGCCCGCTCCGATAAGCTGTTCTCGCTGGAGAGGGGTGCAGGCATGGAACTGATCGCAAGAGCAACGGCACTGGTGGGCGGCACGGTCGCGTTCGTGCGGCGTATGAGTGCGCCGTCACACCAGGCCTTCGGCGCCGCGCCGGATATTCCCGAGGCGCGCAAGCAGGGCATCATGACCCTCAAGATGCCCGTTGCCGAAGGCTGGAAAAATGGCCGCCTGCCCATCTGCGCGCCCGGCCTGACGGTCAATGCCTTTGCCTCGGGCCTTGACCACCCGCGCTGGATCGAGGTGCTGCCGAACGGTGACGTGCTCGTGGCGGAATCGAAGGAGCAGGCCGGTCCGCCGAAGACCCTGATGGACCACGCCGCGCAGGCGACGATGCGGCGGGTCAAGGCGATCGGCAAGAGCGCAAACCGCGTGACCCTGTGGCGCGACGCCGATGGAGACGGCGTTGCCGAGATCCGCAAGGTCTTTGTCGAAAACCAGAATCAGCCGTTCGGCATGGCGCTGGTGGGAGAGCGCTTTTACCTGGGCAATACCGACGGCATCCGGGTCTTTGACTATGCGCCGGGCGACACCGCGCTGTCGGGTGCGGGGGAAAAGCTGGTGGACTTCAAACCGCACGGGCACTGGACGCGCAGCCTGCTTGCCTCTCCCGATGGCACGAAGATCTACGCCGGCGTCGGTTCGCTGTCCAACATTGGCGACCAGGGCATGGCGGTCGAGGAAGGGCGCGCCGCGATCTGGGAGCTGGATGTCGCCACCGGGCAGGCCCGCATCTTTGCCTCGGGCCTGCGCAATGCCGTCGGCATGGCCTGGGAGCCGGTGACCGGCAAGCTCTGGACCGTGGTCAACGAACGCGACGGCCTGGGCGACGAAACCCCGCCCGACTACCTGACCTCCGTTCAGGACGGCGGGTTCTACGGCTGGCCCTACTGCTACTGGGGCAAGACGGTGGACGACCGGGTGCCGCAGGATCCCGCAATGGTCGCGCGGGCGATCCGGCCGGATTTTGCCCTCGGTGGCCACACCGCCCCTCTGGGCCTGTGCTGGATGCCCGAGGGCACCCTGCCGGGCTTCGGCGCGGGCATGGTGATCGGCCAGCACGGGTCGTGGAACCGGTCGACGCTGAGCGGCTACAAGCTGATCTTCGTGCCGTTCCGTGACGGCGCGCCGAGCGGCCCGGCCCGGGACATCCTGACCGGCTTCCTTTCGGAGGACGAAAAACTGGCCTACGGGCGGCCCGTCGGTGTGGCCCTGGGACCTGACCGGAAGTCGCTGCTGATGGCGGATGACGTGGGCGACATCATCTGGCGCGTCACGGCGGCCTGACTGAGGCACGTCGTCTGCCAGATGGATAGAACTTACGCGTCCGGCATCATCCTTGGGCTTGGGAATGGCGAACATGGTGCCATCCGAAGGGCGTCACTCACGAAGTCCAGGCTCCAGCGCCGATTGGGAGCATCTGGCACCAGCATCGGCCTGCGCGTTCCCAATGTCAGTTTCCGGTCGCCCCGACGGCGCACCTGGAGCTTTTCTTCGCGGTAGAGGCGCCTGAGCTTCTTCAGGTTCATCACGATGCCTTCTCGTTCGAGCATGATGTGGAGGCGACGGTAGCCGAAGCGCCGCCGCTCTGCCTCGACGGCTTTCATCGCCGCCCGCGCCTCGGCGTCAACCCCAAATGTTCCACAAGGGCGGCCGCACTTTGGCGAGGCTCTTCTTCCTGCTGAACTGATGGAGCAGGCAGGCAATTTCAGCGCGAACCGACCCACCCGCGAGCCACCGATTGCTTTGCTATACAGGGGCGTGTTCGAGAGAACCGAGCCAAGTAGCCTACTATTTGCCTATTAGTGCCAAACTCCCCCAAGAGCCAACCTTGCGAGTAGGCTAGCAACGTATTGCTACTCTGAGGAATTTTTGGCTCCGGCGGTAGGGGCGGGTGCCAGCCAGCAAACACCTCTGAAATCAAAGGAAAATTTGCTTCGAGTCCGGACCGAATCCGGCGGTGTGTAAGCAGAAATGCCGTACCCTGTGCACGTCGTCAATCGGTGCACATGTCCGCAGCGTCGCGAATGGTGTGAATGCATGTCCTTTCGCCCGAGGAGGACCGCGATCTGCACATTTCTGGCGAACGAGGGGTGCGGCAACGCCGCAACGATCTGGGACACGACAGCAGACCCTCATGAGCCAGCGCTGCACAGGGATCCGCCGCGGCAGGATCGAAGGGGGCCGCCAGCGGATCACGGTCGCAAGCTCTGCCGTCGCGTGGCATTAGATTTGCTCGCGTCTAAGGCATCCTATTGTGCGATGTCGAATTTCAGTCGGGTTGCCCCTGCACCGATTTCCTTGAAGAGACCCCGCCCGGCGGCGCTCAGTGGGTTCGGTGTGCGCATCGTGCGCGTTCTGGAAAAGCGCGAATAGGACGCGATCTCCATATTCGCCGCTGATCGCATCTCCAACACCACGTAGGCTCTCATACGGCCGTATTCCTTCTTTCGCAGCCGCAGCGTGCTCCAACTGATCCGTGAGAAGCTTTTCAAGTCGCTCGGACGGCGTCATTTCGACATGACCCGAATCTCCAGAGAGGAGCGAACTGAACTGCCCGATTGCTTCTGGTGCCAAGCTTTCCCCATTATCTCGTAAATCTTCCGAATTCTCTTGAATACAACTTATCTCACCCAATTCAGAAATTTCGAGTATTCAGCTGAAAGCGTTGAAACCCATGGCCTTCGATCTGTCGATGCTTGCAAGTTTGGTGCCTCGATCTCGATGCCGGCGGTAGTCTGCAAAGAGGCCAGAAATATCCTTCTCGAGCAAGTCGACCGGGAGATACAGCGGGCGGACCATTAGTGCCGACCTCCTGCTTTTGCACGGCCATCATCGACAACCGGGTAGTACGGGCGCCCCCAGCCTTCGGCGGGGTTGTCCATCATCAGGTCCACGAAGACGGGGAGCAGGAATCCCAGGATCTCCGCTCCGTCCGAGACCTGGCCCCGGTTCACGCTGCCGTTCCAGGTGGCGCCGCCATGCATGATCTGGTTCCGCAGGACATAGAGCCGGTCGAAGACGCAGGTCAGCACGGCGGTCGTGTCGCGCCGCGTGACGGCGTCACCGAAGAATCGTGCCGAATGCTGAAACCGGGCTTCCCAGTCCTCGTGCCCGGCGATGCCGTTATGGTGTGACCAGAACGGATTGAAGACGTAGCGGTTCTGCATCTGGAGGCGGATCGGTCCCGAGAAGCGGGTCCAGATCGCGTTGTAGATGCGATGATTCGCATCGAGGCGGATCAGGCGGGCGAAGAAGCTCTCGAAGTCCTCCCGTGCGGCGCCGAAGGACCGTCCGCCTGCATCGCTCTCGTCGGCATAGGCGGCGTTGAAGGCGATCCAGAGAAAGATGAAGCGCGCATCAGCGTCTTCGGATTCCCTTTCCGCCCGGCCGATCCAGGATATCGCACGATGCACGCGAAGGCCCATATCCTGCTCGAAGCCGTCGCGAATGGCGCGTTGTTTCGACTTCAGATCGTCGAAAGACAGGTCTGGCATTGCTTCCTCCAATTCCACTGATCACGTCGAAACACGTCAATTTGGCAAATTTGCGGATAACCCCGGGTTTCTCACGGCAGTATTCCGAAGTCGCGCCGACCCGGGTGAACGAGGTCACGCAGCCCGGCGGGTTCGAGCACTTCGACCTCTTCACCCCATTGGTAGAGAAACCAGGCCATCTCGAGCCATCCGCATGCCTTGAAGCGCACGATCAGGCTGCCGTCGGGGAGCGTTTCCTGCTCCTGTTCCGGATGAAAGAGAAACTCCAACGCGGCCTGCGCCGCGCGCGGTGTGAATTTCCATGCGACCGGACCGATCTGAGCGGGATCGTGGTAGGAGCCGAAGGCTTCACTCGCATGGGCGTTGATGTCGAACGCGGGATCGAGCGCGATCCACTCGTCGGTGCTTTCCGCCGCGAGGATGCGGTCCATGCGAAAATGGCGGAAGGCGGTGTCCTCGGGCACGCGGGCAACGAGGTAGCTTCGGGGGCCGAGCAGAACACCCAAGGGCTCGACATCACGCTTGCGGACGTCGCCGCCCTGCGAACGGTAGCGCATTCGAAGGCGGTAAGGGCCGCGGAGCGCGTCGTAGACGGCGTCTGCCACCGCTGGATCAATTCGGCCTCGCGGACCAGGGCGCGCGACACGTCCCATCGATTGGAGTATCGCTTCGGCATCGGTCTCCGCCGCTCGGGCCCTGGCGCCGGGGACCCGCTGCAGGAGATCGTCGCGCAACCGCATGAGTGTCCGGGCATGGCGGTGACGATCGGCGTCCCGGGCCTCGCGGATGGCGAAGTCGAGCGCTTCGATACTATCATCGACGGGCGGCGACAGGGCCGCCGGGACCGGATCCGGCAATTTCCACGCCTTGCGGCGATCGGGCTTGGTCGGATTTTCGATGCCGGAAAACGTCTCCTCGAGTGCCACGGTCATTCTCTGCGCCGTGCGGTGCGGCACCTGGAACCGATCGCATATTTCCTCGAGCGTGACACCTCCATGTCGTGCATGCGCCATTTTGGCGAGTTCAATCAGATCCCGGGCTTTCGTGAATGACATCTTTGACCATGACCGTTTTTGACGTGCACCAGAGTTATGCTGAATACGGGGCCGAAAATCGAGCGAATCGTGTGTGAAATGGAGGCCCGGATTCCGTGCAATTGATTGAAGGCAAATTCCTGTTCTCTGCATCAGACCTGATGCGGTTCTCCGGCTGCACGCATGCGACGTTTCTCGATCTCGCCCGGCTCGAGGGGCATGGCCCGCAGCCGCGGGCGGACGACGAGGAGGCGAAGCTTCTGCAGGAGATGGGAGACGCGCACGAGGCGGCGCATCTCGAAGCCCTGAAGGCATTGGGACGGCACGTCGTGGAAGTGCCGCGCGAGGGTTTGTCGCTGGAGAGCGGGCTGGCGGAAACCAGGAAGGCGCTGGCCTCCGGAGCGGATGTCATTTTCCAGGCCGCGCTCCACGGCGGCTCATGGGGCGGGTGGTCCGACTTCCTCGAACGGGTAGAGCGGTCCTCGGACCTGGGAGACTGGAGCTACGAGGTCACCGACACGAAGCTCAAGCGAAAACCGGATCCGAAACATCTTCTCTAGCTGGTCCTCTACTCGGACTTGCTCGCCGACCTCCAAGGTGTCGCTCCCGACGCCGCTCATGTCGAGCTTGGCAACGGCGAACGGGCGAGTTTCAGGCTGGCCGACTATGCCGCATACGCCCGGCGCGCACGCCTGCGGCTGGAGGAGTTCGTCCGAACCCGGCCGGGAACGCGGCCCGAGAGATGCGCCGCCTGCACCCTCTGTCGGTGGCAGGACCACTGTCAGGCCGTCTGGGACGAGACCGACAGTCTCTACAACGTCGCAGGCATCAGCACCGGCCAGATCGCGAAGCTGGAAGCCGATGACGTCCGCACCATGGAGGCGCTGGCCTCGCGCGACGCCTCCGTGCGGCACATGGCGGCGGCGACGCTGGACAAGTTCGTCGCGCAGGCACGGCTCCAGCACGCCCGCAAGGAAGGCGCGCCTTCCTTCGAACTCAGGGCACCGTCGCCCGGCAAGGGGTTTGACCTTCTGCCGCAGCCGCAATCTGGCGACGTCTTCTACGATATCGAAGGCGACCCCTACTATGAGGGCGGGTTGGAATACCTCCACGGGCTCTGGGCCGATGACGCCTTCACCGGTTTCTGGGCCCACGATCACGTGCAGGAGGCGCGGGCGCTTGCGGATCTCTTCTCCTGGTTCCGGGAGCGCCTGGCAGCTTTCCCGCACGCCCGCATCTATCACTACGCCGCCTACGAGGTGACGGCGCTCAAGCGGCTGACGGCGAAATACGGGATCGGCGAGGCCTTTCTCGACCGACTGCTTAGGGAACACCGGTTCGTGGACCTCTACGCCGTGGTGCGCGGCGGACTGCTGGCTTCGGAGAAGAACTACTCGATAAAGTCGATGGAGGCCTTCTATCGGGGCAAGCGGGAGGGCGACGTCACAACTTCAGGCGGTTCGGTGGTGGCCTACGAGGAGTGGCGCCGGACAGGTGACGACGCGATCCTCGAAGAGATCCGCGCCTATAACGAGGTCGATTGTGTCTCGACCGAGGAACTGCGCGACTGGCTGGTCTCGATCCGGCCCGAGGGACCCTGGCCGGCGCTGGCCGCTGAGAGCGCCGGCGAGAAGGAGGCGGAGGCCGACGAGCGGACGGAGGCCCTCCGCGCGCAGCTGGCTGCGTCGGACCTGCCGGAGGACCGCCAGCAACTGCTCTTCGACCTGGCGCAATATCACTGGCGCGAGGACAAGCCCGTCTACTGGTCGATTCATGACAGCATCGCGAAGGAGGAGGACGAGCTTGTCGAGAGCGTCGACGCCGTGGGTGGGCTGGTTCGAGCGGGCGGAGCTTTGGCGATCAAGCAGTCTGTCGGTCAGCGGTTCACGTTCCCGCAGCAGGAGACGCGACTGAAGGAGGGTGCCCGGCCCGCGATCGGCTATGACGAAGACGGGTTCATCGCGACGGCGGCTCTGCATGACTTCGACGCCGCCGCAGGAACCCTAACGCTGAAGATAGGAAAGGCGAAGGCCGGCCTTTTGGGAGGTGTGACGGCGTTGCATCCGGAAACGCCCCTGAACACGAAGCCGATCCGGGACGCGATCAATGCGGTGATCGACGATCAATGCGGTCCCAAGGTGCTGCGGGCCGCCGACGCCCTTCTGACCCGCGCCACACCCGGTTTCCGGGGCGGGCCGCGCGCGGACGTCCTGAACGGCCGCGACCCGGTGGAGGGCACGATCGGTGCGGTGATGGACATGGACGGGACAGTCCTGCCCATCCAGGGGCCGCCCGGCACCGGCAAGACATACGTCACGGCCCGCGCCATCCTCGCCCTGGTCCGGGCGGGCAGGAAGGTGGCCGTGGCGTCGACCAGTCACGAGGCGGTCAAGAACGTCCTGATGGGTATCCTCGACGCACACGAGTGGGACGATCCGGACTTCACCATTGTGCACAAGCTGAGCGACGACACCTACACGGAAGACTGCCCGATCCAGCGAACGGACAAGAATGACGAGGACTTGTTCCGCGTGGCGGACGTGGTCGGCGGCACCGCCTGGCTGTTCTCGCGCGAGGGATTGCGGGGGCATTTCGACCACATCTTCGTGGATGAGGCGGGGCAGGTCGGGCTGGTCAACATGCTGGCCATGTCGACCTGCGCCGAGAATGTCGTCCTGGTCGGAGACCCGCGCCAGTTGCCTCAGGTGCAGCAGGGCGCGCATCCGGCCCCGGCCGACTTGTCCTGCCTCGACTGGATGCAGGGCGGCGATGCCGCGATCCGATCCGACAGGGGAATCTTCCTCCCCGTCACGCGGCGGATGCATCCGGACGTCTGCCGGTTCATCTCGAACCACGTCTACGAAGGACGGCTCGAGAGCCACACTGATACTGCGCGACAACGCTTAGATGGGGTGCCGGAATGGCCCGCCACGGGCGCACATCTGGTCCCTGTCGAACACGAGGGCAACTCGCAATCCGCGCCGGAGGAGGTGGCAGCGATCCGCGCCGCCGCGGCGGATCTGCTGACCGGCACCTGGACTGATCGGGAGGGCTACACCCGTCCGATGACCGAGGCCGATATCATCGTCGTTGCGTCCTACAACCTCCAGGTCAACGCCCTGCGCCGGGCCTTGCCGCCGGGGATCCGCGTCGGAACGGTCGACAAATTCCAGGGACAGGAGGCGCCGGTCTGCCTCGTCTCGATGACCGCCTCCTCCGGCGAGGAGATGCCGCGCGGCATGGAGTTTCTTCTGTCGCGGGAACGGATCAATGTCGCTGTCTCCCGTGCGAAGGGTCTGGCGCTGGTCTTCGTATCGCCGCGCCTGCTGGATACGACATGCACGAGCGTCGAGCAGATGGCTTTGGTGAACCTGCTCTGCGCGCTTGCTGAACAACAGACAACGCACATTCGAAACGAGACGGAGGAATGTCCATGACGCGGGTGAAATCTCTGGCCGAGCGACTGGCGACCATGCCGGGGGAAAAAAGATGGGAGATCGGACGAAGGGCGACGCAATGGGTCGAAGACGGCGGACCCGATGCCGAGCGTGGTGCCGAAGCCCTGGAAGATATCGCCTGTTTCGAACGTGAACTCTATGCCCAGCGACGTATCACCATCGGTGCGCTATCTTGGGAGCCGCATGAGGGACAGTGGCTGATGCGCGGTTTCGACGGTGACCATCAAGTCGCTGGCATCGAGTACACAGCCACTCATACGGCGAGCCGCAAGAAGGTGTTCCGTCTGACCGTTCTCGGCCAGCGCCACGCCGAGATGTTTCACCATGTGGATGAGGCGCGCGCC
The DNA here is from genome assembly GCF_900184945.1 of Antarctobacter aquimaris. Lineage (GTDB taxonomy): Bacteria > Pseudomonadota > Alphaproteobacteria > Rhodobacterales > Rhodobacteraceae > Maliponia > Maliponia aquimaris. Next base: position 9,658 of record NZ_FXYF01000002.1, read on the forward strand.
CACGCGGACGAACTCTACCGCGAAAGGACCACGTCGCGATGATCCATTTCCTCCACGCCTCGGACCTTCATCTTGGCAAGCCATTCGGCGGATTCCCCGAGGAGGTGCGGCACCGCCTTCGGCAGGCTCGCCAAGAGTCCATCGGGGCGCTTGCCAAGGCCGCGCGTGACGGGGGCGCGAGCCATGTCCTGCTAGCCGGCGACACCTTCGACGCCGAGACCCCGACCCGTGCCACGCTGCGGCAGGCAATGAATGCCATGGCAGGACATGACGACCTGACCTGGGTGCTGATGCCCGGCAATCACGATCACCTCAGCGCGGCAGAGATCTGGGGCACGCTGGAGCGGGAGCGACCAGACAACGTGACACTCGCACTCGCCCCCGAGCCTACAAGACTCGGGGACGGCGCGATACTTCTTCCCGCGCCCTGCACGACGCGCAATCCGGGCCGTGACCTGACAGAATGGATGGACGGCGCCGAGACCGGCGAGGCGATCCGGATCGGTCTTGGGCATGGCTCGATCCGCGATTTCCGATCGGTGGACGAGATGGGCGGCGAAGGTGGCGCCGTCATCGCACCCGACCGGGCCATGCGGGCGGGGCTCGATTACCTCGGGTTCGGCGACTGGCACGGCCGGATCGAGGTGGCGGCGAATACCTGGTATTCCGGCACGCCCGAGCCGGACAGCTTCAAGCCGCACCGGCCCGCCGGAGCCTTGCTGGTGTCGCTCGCCGCAGCCGGCGCGGCGCCCGAGGTGACGGAGGTGGAGACGGGACAGATCGACTGGACCCGGTTGATGCTCGATATTCTCGATACCGAAGACGCGACAGAGCGTCTGTCTGAAGCTCTACGGAATGCCCTTGTCGGTTCCGAAGTCCTCCGGGCCGAGCTGAAGGATCTCCTCCATCCGCATCCCCTGGTGCCGTGCGATCAGCGGGGCCCAGAACAGAGGATCTCCGATGTCTTCGAGCGGCTCCTGGAAAATCGGGGATCCCCAAAGGTCGTAGACTCGGTCGTCCCAGGCTTCCCGTTTGCGCTGACCCTCGGTGCTCTTGAGGTCCTTTTCGTCGTCGTTGCTCCACGTGCAGATGCTGAAGGGGTTCTGGTCGATCAGCTGCATGTCCATCAGCATCTCGCCAACCCCGCGCAGGACGCGCCCATGCTTGATGTATGTCGTGACCGTGATCCGGGCTTTCTCACCATCGAGGCGCTTCTTGTCGATCTCCTCGGAGCTCGCGCCGCTCGCCTTTGCGGCCGCGATATCCCTCTCGAGCTGAACCTGCGCAGCGTCCGCCTTTTCGATCAGCTCCATGACAGTGTATTTCTCACGATCTTTCTCGGACTTGCTATGGTTTGTCGGGAGCCGCCGGAAGTATTCGAGAGCATCGTTCACCTCGTCGACATGGATCTCATCGACCGGTTCATCACCGAGCACGGCGGGCCAGAAAGCGAGCGCCAGCCGGCGCTTGCTCTTGTGATCCTCGCAGAGGCGCTCCTCGACAGACGCGGTTTTCAGCTTCTCCGGGATGCCTTTGCGTTTCTGATGCTTGTTGAAGGGTGCCCTGTAGCCCCAGCTCAGCAGCTCGAAATAGAGTTCGATCGACTCGGTGACGGTTATCCCACGCTGCTTGTCGAGCGCCGCACGGGACTCTTCCGACAGCAGCTTCCGATCGACCAGAATGCAAGGCGGGCGCGCCGCGACACGTGCTTTCTGCCAAGTTTCCTCATCATAGCCGTGGGGAAGGTCGAACCCGGCCGGCACGATTGCCTGGGATAGGGATGTCGAATTCCTGAGAGACAACACGGCGGCCGAAGGTTCTTCCTCGGCGGCGTCGTCTTGCGGCTGATCCGACACGGTCGGTGCCTCGGCTGCAGCGGATGCTTTGGGAGCGTCGGCACGGTCGTCGGTTGCGAACGACGCCGGGGCAGGTGCAACAGGTGCGTCAATCACCGCGTCGCTCGCGAAGGCTGCCGGTGCAACGGTGATCTCTGCTGGGGCGGTTCGATCCTCGCGCGGGGTTATTCCGGCCGTTCTGACCGCACGGCGGAAGAACAGTGTCGGCTGTTCGTAGATCCCTTGCTGACGGCGGGAGCGCTCTTGGCTTTTGTCGAGCAGGACCTTGGTCGCCTCGTAGGCCAGCGCGCTCCAGTCCTCGTCGCGCTCGTCCAGTTCGAGGCCGAGGTGCGCGGCAACATGGTGCAACGGGCGCTGCGCGACCTGCCGGTCGCCGAGATAAATCGCTTGTCGCAAGGTCGTCTGCAGCGCCTCTTCACGCCGCAGATCCTGGGCGGCGGCCTCCGGACTGCGGGGAGCGGCCACGGCGCGCATACGCTCGAAGGCCTCGATCTCGAACCGAGCGAGGCTCTCCAGCATCCGGACCTGAATTTCGGGCGCAATCGCCATCATCGTCTCCGCGTCTGCGGCGAAGACCAGGTCACTCATCTCGGTGAGGCGGCGGGCCAGGATCTTCGCGTCGCGGAGGATTTGGTTGCGAAGGGAGAAGCGCAAAAAAAACTTTCTTGGGCCTCGTCATGTTTTCTTCTCCCGGCAGGTCGGGCCAGGGCGCGCCCCGGTCCCGTAGGGACCGGGGTAGGCGTCTGCGCCAGAAGTAGCCGGCGCGGCGGATTTCGAGGTGGGGCGGCAAGCTCCGATTCCGGGGCATGGACATGCCCTCCTGTGCACACGTTGTGCACCACCGTGTGCAGCAGACTGTGCACCTCGTCGTCGAGCTCCGATTCCGAGCCTCGAAAAACCAATGATTTCAGGGGGTAGCTGGTTTTTTGGCTCCGGCGGTAGGGATCGAACCTACGACCAATTGATTAACAGTCAACTGCTCTACCGCTGAGCTACGCCGGAACACGTGGCGTCTATAGCAACGTCGACTCCGGGCGTCCAGAGGGTTTTGTCACAATAATTCGCAGGCCCGCGATCATGCCCTAGCGGCGAGTGAAAACCGCGTCGACGCGCAGGGGGCCATCCGCAACGACGATGGATTTCTCCGCAAGATCAACGAGGTGCGCCAGGACATTCCGGGCCGCGGCGGGCAGGAGCGCCGTCGGGGTGTCGGTGTAGATGCGCTGTGCGAGCTGCGTGGCTGTCGCCGGGGCCTCGGCGAGCGCGGCGAGGATCGCCGCCTCGCGGCCGCGGCGGTGCGCCAGCAGTTCGGCCAAACGCGCCGTCGGGTCGGCGACGGGCGCACCGTGCCCGGCGTGGAACACCGACCAGTGCCGCGCCTGCAGGCGCTCGAGCGAGGCCATGAAGGCGGTCAGATCGCCATCCGGTGGAGAAACCAGCGAGCTGGCCCAGCCCATCACCAGGTCGCCGGTGAACAGCTTGTCGTCCCAGGCAAAGGCGAGGTGGTTGGCCATGTGGCCGGGCGTGTGCAAAGCCTCGAGCCGCCAACCGTCGCCCTCGACTGTCGCGCCGTCGGCCAACGCCGTGTCGGGCTGGAAATCCGGATCCACACCTTCGCCGCCGCCGACCAGCCCTTGGCGCGCCAGCCGCTCCATCACCGGGCGGCGCCCCGCCGTGGCGGGGCCGAAGCCGAGGACCGGCGCGCCTGTGGCCTGTGCCAGGCGCCGCGCCAAAGGGGCGTGATCGAGGTGGGCGTGGGTCACCAGGATATGCGTCACGCGCTGTCCGGGTCCGACCGCCGCCAGCACGGCCTCGAGATGTCCGGGATCGTCCGGGCCGGGGTCGATCACCGCAAGACCGCGCGTGCCGACGAGATAGGTGTTTGTGCCCCGAAAGGTCATGGCCGAGGGATTCGGCGCCAGCACCCGGCGCAGCCCGGGTCCGAGGTCCTCGGCCTGGCCTGGAAGCGGGCGGAAATCGGGCTGCGGGTCTTGCATCGTCGGGGTTCCTCTTGCAGATGGCGGGGCGGGGCGCCGCAATCAGGGGTAGCGCATGTTCTTCCAGTGGCTCAAACGATATATGCCGCGCACGCTGTTCGGCAGGGCGGCGCTGATCCTGGTGCTGCCGGTGGTGACGCTGCAACTGGTGGTGTCGGTGGTCTTTGTCCAGCGCCACTTCGAAGGCGTGACACAGCAGATGAGCGGCGAACTGGCCCGCGCGGTGAACCTGGCGGTGAGCGGCCTGCCGGACAGCAGCCTGTCCCCGGTGCTGGGCATCCGTCCGGTGGCGGTGCGGGACACGGACCTGCCGGCCGTGAATGAGCGGCGATGGTATGATTTCACCGGCATCGTGGTGATCCGGGAACTGGGCGCGAAGGTCGCGGGGCTGGAGCGTGTGGCGCTGCCGAATGACCGCGAGGTGGTGCTGTACCTGCGCCACGAGGGCAATCTGTACCGGGCGATCGTCGACCGGCGTCGCGCCTCGGCGACCAATGCGCACCAGCTGTTCGTCAACATGGTCTTCTTCGGCGCGCTGATGACGCTGATCGCCTTTCTCTACCTGCGCAACCAGCTGCGGCCGATCACCCGGCTGGCCGAGGCGGCCGAGGCCTTCGGCAAGGGCAACGTCGTGCCCTATTCGCCGTCCGGCGCCACCGAGGTGCGCGCGGCGGGGCAGGCCTTTCTCGACATGCGTGACCGGATCGAGCGGCACATCGAACAGCGCACCATGATGCTCTCCGGGGTCAGCCACGATCTGCGCACGCCGATCACCCGGCTGCGGCTGGGCCTGTCGCTGCTGGACGACGAGGATCGCGAACCGTTGGAGCGCGACGTGGAGGAGATGCAGCACCTGATCGACACCTTCCTGGATTTCGCCCGCGGCGATGCGGCGGACGCGCTGTCCGAGCCGACCGACCCCTTCGACCTGGTGCGCCGCATCGTCGAGGACGCGCAGCGCGGCGGGCAGTCGGTCGAACTGGGCGAGATGGCGGGCGAGGGGGGGACCGTCCTGCTGCGGCCCCGGGCCCTGCGCCGGGCGCTGGAGAACCTGGTGGCGAATGCCGGGCGTTACGCCGATCATTGCCGGGTGTCGGTGTCGCTGACCGCCAGCGCGCTGCGCCTGCGGGTCGAGGACGACGGGCCCGGCATCCCGCCCGAGAGCCGGGACAGCGCGCTGCGCCCCTTTGTGCGGCTGGATCCGGCGCGCAACCAGGACCGCGGGTCGGGGGTGGGCCTGGGACTGGCGATCGCCGCCGACATCGCCCGCGCCCATGGCGGCGTGCTGCGGATGGGCGAGAGCGACAGCCTGGGCGGGCTCCGGGCCGAGATCGTGATCGCGCTGTGAGAACGCCGGCCTGGCGCCGCTTTGCCTAAAATCCGCGGCAAGCGCCAAGGTTTCGCCCCTTGGCGGTCACCGGCCGGAAAGGCTTGTGCGGCAGTTTGTCGGTCAGCGTGTCGCCCGCGACGGGCCGGCGCCGCCAACCGATCGTGAAACCCAAGTCTCAAAGGGAGCCGTGCCATGGCCATCCTCAGCTTCGCCGCCGCCGCCTTCACCCTCGCCTCGCTGACCGCCACGGATGCGGAGGCGCCCAAACACCTTTATCTCGCGCAGGCGCAGCCCTACGTCGCGACGCAAGGCGCCGTCATGGGGCCGCAGGGCGACTACATGACCACGAAGGATGGCTGCACCTACCGCCGCACCCAGGCGCCCGGCTACCCGGTCCGCTGGATCATCGTTCTGAACCCGCACCACATCGGAAAGGGGTCTTCGCCGGGCAAGTGCAAGGGCATGCTGTAACCGCCGCGCGCGACGGTGAAAGGCCCTTCGAAGGGCCTTTCCAGCGCACAGGTCAACCCGCACACTGGCGGGGCTGTTTGCGCCACGCGGTCGGTGACATCCGGCTACCGCCACGCGCAACGGAAAAAGGCCCTTCGAAGGGCCTTTCCCGCCTCGTTCCACGCACGCGCATCGCGGCGCGGCCAGCGCCGGGCCTGGTCTAGAACCAGCCCTGCACGGTCCGCGCCCCGGCCGAAATATCCTGGCCGAGACCCTCGACCGTGCCACAGGATGCCAGTCCCGTGACCAGCAGGATCATGATTGCTGCTCTCATCTTTGCCTCTTGTCCGGTCTTGTTGCCGTTTCGGGAGGACCGTCTCAGTCCTCCCACCACCATACATCGGGATGCCACTCGATCCAATCGCCGTAGATCGGGAGATACTCTGGATACTTCAACTCCTTCGCATGGGCGATCAGGCTGACGGCGTAGCGGTCCTGCACCGGGATCACGTAGCGCCCGGTGGTCAGCACCCGGTCCAGCGCCCGTGTCGCGGCCAGGAACTCGTCGCGCGTCTGCGCGCCCAGCAGGGCGTCGATCATCGCCTCGGCGGCGGGGGACTTCATCCCCATCCAGTTGGCCGACCCCTCGGTCTCGGCGGCCTTGGCGCTCCAGTAATCGTATTGCTCGTTTCCCGGGCTCAGCGACAGCCCGCGGCGGTAGCTGGTCATGTCGAAGTCGAAGGTGTTGGTGCGCTCCTTGTACTGCGCCGGGTCGATCATCGTCACGCTGGCCTCGATCCCCATGCGGTCGAGCGACTGGATGAAGATCTCGGCCATCGACACGTTCTCGCCCTGGCCCTGTTGCAGCAGGATCTCGAAGCTGAAGGGTTCGCCCTCGGCGTTCTTCATCACGCCGTCCTGCACGGTCCAGCCGGCCTCGGCCATCAGGTCGATCGCCTTGGCCAGGTTGGCGCGGTTGCGCGCGGTGCCGTCGGAGACGGGCAGGCTGTAGGCCTCCAGCGCGCCGGGCAGCAGTTCGTCCTTGAAGGGCTCCAGCAGTTCCCGCACCTTGCCCTCGGCCGGACCGTCGCCCATGCCCAGCTGGGAATTGCCGTAATAGGAGGTGATGCGCGGCTGCGCGCCGCCGGTCAACGTGTCGTTGATGTATTCGAAGTTGAAGGCGTGCAGCATCGCCTCGCGCACGCGCCAGTCGGCGAACTCGGGCCTCCGGGTGTTCATGACAAAGCCGGAGATGCCGGTCGGCCGTGCGTGGCCGATCTCTGACTTGACGATCTCGCCGATCGAGACGGCCGGGAAATCGTACTGCGTCTTCCACTTCTCCGAATTGGTCTCGCGGATGGTGTTGACGATGCCGGCCTTGAACGCCTCGAACAGCGCGGTGTCGTCGGCAAAGAACTCCAGCCGGATGGTGTCGATGTTGTTGGTGCCGCGCCGGATCGGCACGTCCTTGCCCCAGTAGTCCGGATCGCGGCTCAGCTCGACGTAACGGCCCGCCTCGTACTTGGAAATGACATAGGGGGCGGTGGCGATCGGCACGATGTCGAGGCTGGAGTTCGCGAAATCGCGGCCCTCCCACTGTGCCTTTTTCAGGATCGGTCGCATGCCGACCAGCAGCGCCAGTTCCGGGTTGTCCTCGTTGAAGGTGAAGCGGATCGCGCGGTCGCCGGTCTGCTCCATCTTGGCGATCTTGCCCCAGAGGCTGAGGTAGCGGGGGTGCCCCTTGGTGCCCAGCGTCTCGTAGGTCCACATCACGTCCTCGACGGTGACCGGGCTGCCATCGGAAAACCGCGCCTCGGGGCGCAGCACGAATTCCGCCCATTCCCGATTCGGCCCGACCTCGATCGATTCGGCCAGCAGACCGTAGAGCGAGAAGGGTTCGTCCCAGCTGCGGCCCATCAATGTCTCGTACGCGAGGAAGCGCAGCTGCCAGGGCGAAGAGCCTTTGAGGATGTGCGGATTGAGGCTGTCGTAGCTGCCAAGCTCGCCGGTGACGACGATGCCGCCGGTGGGCGCGTCGCGATTGGCGTAAGGCAGCGACACAAAATCGGGTGGCAGTTGCGGGTCGCCGTACATAGCTATGCCATGCTGCGGCTCGGCGGCCAGGCTGCCGGCGGAGAGAATCGCGGCGGCCGCAATCAGCCTGGCCTTCCGATTCCGGAAAAAATTTATGCTCATTTTGACAACGATCCCCGTCTGCCCTTGTTTTCTTGGACCGGAGCGTATCGCTCCTTTTACGCCTTTTCAAACTTTTAGCTTGGACTCACGCGGCGAAAGGCTTATACATGAGGCACTGCTCGATAGGTTTCTTGCCTGTATGAAACCTGCCTCAATAACTGAACCCCGGCTTCGGCCGGGGTTTTTTTGTGCCGTGTGATCGGGCTGTCCCCGCGACACAAGGCCTGCCTGCGGCCTGCGCGGGAATCTGCCGAGGGATGACGCGTTTTTCTGCACCTGCGCGCCATTGTGCAGGTGCATGAGGCCGCATCCGGCCTTATGCTGCACCTGCAAAACAACATGGATATCGGGAGCAGACATGTCGCTTCAGGGCAAGACCGCCGTCATCACGGGATCGAATTCGGGGATCGGGCTGGGCATCGCGCAGGCGCTGGCCAAGGCCGGCGCCTCGGTGGTGATCAATTCCTTCACCGACCGCGACGAGGACCACGCGCTGGCGCGCAAGATCGCCGAAGAACACGGCGTCACCGCGCGCTACATCAAGGCGGACATGTCCAAGGGCCACGAGTGCCGCGCGCTGATCGAACAGGCCGGCGCCTGCGACATCCTGGTGAACAACGCCGGGATCCAGCACGTCGCCTCGATCGACACATTCCCGGTCGACAAATGGGACGCGATCATCGCGATCAACCTGAGTTCGGCCTTTCACACCACGGCGGCCGCGCTGCCGATGATGCGCACCGCGGGCTGGGGCAGGGTGGTCAACATCGCCTCGGCGCACGGGCTGACCGCCTCGCCCTACAAGAGCGCCTACATCGCCGCCAAGCACGGCGTCGTCGGGCTGACCAAGACCACCGCGCTGGAAACCGCCGAGGAGCCGATCACCGCCAACGCGATCTGCCCGGGCTACGTTCTGACCCCGCTGGTCGAGGCGCAGATCCCGGACACCATGAAGAAATACGACATGGACCGCGAGACGGTGATCCGCGAGGTCATGCTGGCGCGCCAGCCCTCCAAGCAGTTTGCCACGGTGGAGCAGATGGGCGGCACCACGGTGTTCCTGTGTTCGGACGCGGCGGCGCAGATCACCGGCACCACGATCAGCGTCGACGGCGGCTGGACCGCGCTGTGAGCGATGAACCGGAGGCCGGGCGCGACCGGCTGGAGATCGACAACATGTACCTCTGCGGCTCGCGTCTGACGCGGGTCAGCCTCAAGGATTCGTTCATCGGGGACGCGCACCTGATGGGGGCCGAGTTCAACGACGTGAACGCCGCGGGCGTGACGTTCGAGAATGCCAACCTCAGCGGCGCGCGGTTTCGCAACGTCAACCTGTCCGGGGCGACGATCGAGGCGGCGACGCTGAAGGGCCTGAGCATCCGCCACGCGGATCTGGAGGGCATGACCATCGACGGCATCCCGGTCAGCGACTTGCTGGCCGCCTATCGGGCGCAGCAGAGCGATGGCTGACCGGGTGCGCATCAACCTCGCTCTCCAGGGCGGCGGCGCGCATGGCGCCTTTACCTGGGGCGTGCTGGACCGGCTGCTGGAGGACGAGGACCTGGAGATCGCCGCGATCTCGGGCACCTCGGCGGGGGCCCTGAACGGGGCGGCGGTGAAGGCCGGGCTGGTGCAGGGCGGGCCGGAGGCGGCGCGCGAGATGCTGGACTGGGTCTGGCGGCAGATCGGCGCGCTCGAGGACGCGGCCCTGCCCGAGTGGCTGCACGCCTGGCTGCCGCGACCGGACTGGGTGAGCAGGAGCCTGGAGTATTCGCTGCCCTACGCGGTGGGCGATGCGGTGGGGCGCATGGTGTCGCCCTATGCCTGGGGGCCGCTGTATCGCAACCCGCTGGAGCGGGTGGTGGAGCGGCTGGATTTCGACAAGGTCTGCGCGAAAACCGGACCGGAGCTGTTCGTTTGCGCCACCCAGGTGCGCGACGGCAAGATCCGCATCTTCGAGGGGGACCGGATCACCACGCAGGCGATCCTGGCCTCGGCCTGCCTGCCGACGCTGTTCCAGGCGGTCGAGCTGGAGGACCCGCAGACCGGCAAGATCGAGGCGTTCTGGGACGGCGGCTATACCGGCAACCCGGCCTTGTTCCCGCTGTTCGCGCGGCATCTGCCCGATGACCTGGTGGTGGTGAACATCAACCCGCTGTTGCGGGACAAGCTGCCCTCAAGCCCGCCGGAGATCCAGAACCGGATCAACGAGATCAGCTTCAACTCGTCGCTGCTGCGCGAGTTGCGGGCGATCGAGTTCGTCCAGCGGTTGCTGCGGTCCGGCGCGCTTCAGCCCGGCACGATGAAGGATGTGCGGGTCCACATGATCGCCGACGACGCGCTGATGAACGCGCTGTCGGTGGCGACAAAGGTGGTGCCGGTGCCGTCGGTGCTGGCACAGCTGAAGGCGGCCGGGCGGGTGGCGGCGCAGGGGTTCCTGGACGCCAACAAGGCGGAAATCGGCGTGCGCCAGACGGCGGACCTGCGGACGATGTTCAACTGACGGGGCCGGCTCAGGACGCCTTGCGGAACTGCGCGTCCAGCGCCTGCTTGGCGTCCTGCCCGTTGGGGTAGACCAGCCCGGCCGAGATCACCAGCTTGGCCGCGTCCTCCAGCGTCATGTCCAGTTCGATCACGTCCGACTGCGGCAGGTACAGCAAAAAGCCCGAGGTCGGGTTCGGCGTGGTCGGCACGAAGATCGACAACAGCTGCTCGTCTATTCCGGCGCGGGCGGCGATTTCGCCCCTGGCCGGGGTCGAGATGAAGCCGATGACCCAGATCCCCCTGCGTGGATACTCGATCAGGCAGGCCTTTTCAAAGCTGCGCTCGCTCTGGGCAAAAATCGTCTCGGCCAGTTGCTTCAGCCCCGAATAGATCGACCGCACCACCGGCGTGCGCTGCACGACCCCTTCGGCAAAGGAGATCAGCGAACGGCCGATCAACCCCTTGGCGACCCAGCCGACCGCGATGGTGAACAGCAGGAAGACCACGACGCCCAGCCCGCGCACGTTGATTTCCAGCCGCCCGTCGTTGTTGCTGTCGAGGATCTCGAACAGCCAGGGGATGCGCGGCCCGTCCGGGCCCATCATCCAGCGATTGAGCAGGGCGTTGGGCTGGTAGGCGTCGGGCACGAACGGCCAGACAAAGCCATCGACCCAGCCGACCACGGTCCAGATCAGCCAGATCGTCAGCCCGACCGGCGCGATCACCACGATCCCCGTCAGGAACGAATTGCGCAGGCGGGCCAGCAGGCCCGGCCGCTTGGGCGCGGCGGTCTCTGTGTCGAAAGGTGTGGTCATCGTGCGTCCCGTGGCGATTGCCTCGAAAGTAGGCGCTGGCGGCGGGTACTACAATGGCTCGCTGGGGTTTCGCGCGGCTCAGGCGGGCAGGGCGCTCAATTCCTGCGCGATGCCGGCGGCCAGTCGCGCGTTGTTCAGCACCAGCGCGATGTTCGCGGTCAGCGAGCGGCCCTCGGTCAGCTCGTAGATGCGTTGCAGCAGGTAGGGCGTCAGCGCCTTGCCGGAAATGCCGTGCTTTTCTGCGTCGCGGGTGGCCTCGGCGATGACCGGGGCCAGGGTGGCGCGCGGGATCTCGGCCTCCACCGGGATCGGGTTGGCGATCAGCTGGCCGCCGGGCAGGCCAAGCCGGGCGCGCATACGGTGAGCTTCGGCGATCTCCCGGGGTGTGTCGGCGCGCAGCGGCGCGCGCAGCCCGGCCTCGCGGGACCAGAAGGCCGGCAGATGGTCCTGGCCGTAGGCGATCACCGGAACACCCAGGGTTTCCAGCACCTCCAGCGTCTTGGGCAGGTCGAGGATGGCCTTGGCTCCGGCGGCGACCACCGTCACCGCTGTCTGCGCCAGTTCCTGCAAATCGGCCGAGATGTCGAAGGAGGATTCGGCGCCGCGATGCACGCCGCCGATGCCGCCGGTGGCGAAACATTCGATCCCCGCAAGGCGGGCGGCGATCATGGTGGCGGCGACGGTGGTGGCGCCGGTGCCGCCGCGTGCCATGCACACGGCCATGTCGGCGCGCGACAGCTTGGCCACGTGTTTGGACTGCGCCAGGGCCACCAATTGGTCATCCTCCAGCCCGACGTGCAGTCGCCCGCCGATCACCGCGATGGTGGCGGGGGTGGCGCCCTGGGCGCGCACGGTCGCCTCTACCTCGCGCGCGACCTCCAGGTTCTGTGGCCAGGGCATGCCATGGGTGACGATGGTGCTTTCCAGCGCGACGACGGGCTTGCCCGCGTCTAGGGCCTGGATCACGGCGGCGGAACGGCTGAGCAGGGTCATGGGGTCTCTCCGGAAACAAAGTCGGCGGCGGCGCGCAGGGCGTGGTGCAGCGCGTCAGGGCGGGCGGCACCGCCGCGTTCGGCGACGATATGCGCCGCCATGAAGGTATCTCCCGCGCCGGTGACGCGGCGCAGGGTGACGGCGGGAGGGGAGTCGGTAAAGGCTTCGTTGCCGTCGGCGTCGCAGCAGGCGCCCGCGCCATCGGTGACCAGCGCGCGCTGCGCCCCGACCGCGACAAGCCGCTGCGCCGCCTCGGTCGCGTTGGCAAAGCGGGCACCGCAAAGCAGGCCGGCCTCTTCGAGATTGACATACAGCGTGCCGCGCCCTTGCCGGACAAAGGGATCGAGGCGCAACGCCTTGCCGGGGCTGGCCGGCGCGATGCGCAGGTCGGCGGCGGCAAAGGCCGGGCTTTGCGCGATGTCGGCCAGAAGTGCCGCGGTCAGGTTGCCGTCCAGCGCGATCATCCCGGCATAGGGGGCCTGCGGGCTGCCCAGCGGCCCGCGGGTCAGCGGCGTCAGGATGCGGTCGCCGGCCGACTCCAGCGAATGCGCATCTGCGATGGCGGCGATCAGCCCGTTGGGCGCCTCGATCGCCATGTAGACATCGGTCGGCAGGTCGCCGGCGCGCGTCACATGCGACGTGTCCAGCCCCAGGCGGGCGCATTCGGCCAGCAGCGCCGTGCCCTCCACGTCCTGCCCGACGACCGACAGCAGCGCGGGCCGAAGGCCCAGCCGAGCCAAGGTCATGGCAATGTTCAGCGCGACGCCGCCGGGAATCCGGGTGATGCGGCCCGGCATGTCGTTGCCCGCCACCATCGGCGTGGCGCAACGGCCGATGATGTCCCAGAGGACGGAGCCGATGCAGAGAATGTCGGGTGTGTCGGACATGACGCCCGTTTTGGCGCGGGACGCCCGCCCGTGCAAGCCGCAATACGCAGGGTTCAGCGCGGCAGCATGTCGTCGTCGTCCGAATGTTGCGCCAGCCAGTCGCGGAACGCGGTCAGCGCGGGCGGGGCCGGGCGGTCGGCCGGCCAGACCAGGTAGTAGGCGCCCAGGCTGACCGGCGCCGCGCCGTGCACCGGGCGCAGGGTGCCGGCGGCGCGTTCGGCGGTGCTGAGGTAGTCGGGCAGCAAAGCCACGCCAAGGCCGTGCAGCGCGGCCTGGAGGATCGCGGTGAACTGGTCGAAGGTCGGGCCGGGCAGCGGTCCCGGGGTCAGGCCCTGCGCGGTGAACCAGCGCGCCCAGGCGTCGGGCCTTGTCTGGATGTGCAAGAGCGGCAGGCGGCGCAGCGCGTCCAGCGTCAGCGGCGCATCGGGCACCAATGACGGCGCTGCCAGCGGCCGCACCGTTTCGGTCATCAGCCGCAGACGGTGCGTGTCCGGCCAATCCGCTGCGCCGAAATGTAGAGCAGCATCAAACGGTTCGGCGGCAAAGTTGAACGGCCGCAGCCGCGTCGTCATGTTCAGCGTCACCTCGGGGTGGCGCTGGGTGAAATCGGGCAGGCGCGGCACCAGCCAGCGCATGCCAAAGCTGGGCAGGATCGCCAGGTTCAGCGCGCCGCCCGACGGATCCAGCCGCAGCGCCATCGCCGCCTCGGTCAGGCGGTCCAGTGTCTCGCGCACCGCGGCGGCAAAGCTCCGTGCCTGAGGTGTGAGCCGCAAGGCCCTGTTTCCACGCAGGAAAAGCGCCACGCCCAGCTGTTCTTCGAGAGTCTTGAGCTGGCGCGAGACGGCGCTTTGCGTCAGGTTCATTTCCTCGGCCACGGCGGTGGCGCTGCCCAGCCGGTCCAGCGCCTCGAGCGCGCGCAGGGCGGGAAGGGGTGGCAGATGCATGACGATCCCTCATGAATTCCTGCGATAATGTCGTTTTTCCATTCCGCTTGTGCAAGCTATACTGCGCCCAACCTTCAACAGGAGCGCGACATGAACGAGATGACCCCGACCAAACCGCATCTGAAGCCCAAGGACGCGCCGGACCTGGGCGCCTTTGACTGGCAGGACCCGTTCCGCCTGGTGGACCAGCTGAGCGAGGAGGAGCGCATGCTGGCCGAGGCCGCACGCAGCTTTGCCCAGGAAAAGCTGGCGCCGCGCATCGTGCAGGCCTTCAACGAGGAAACCGTGGCGCCCGAGGTCTTTGCCGAGATGGGCGGCATGGGCCTGCTGGGCATCACCGTGCCCGAGGAATACGGCGGGTTGGGCAGTTCCTACGTGTCCTACGGCCTGGTCGCACGCGAGATCGAGAAGGTGGATTCGGGCTATCGGTCGATGATGTCGGTGCAGTCGAGCCTGGTGATGTACCCGATCTACGCCTACGGATCCGAAGATCAGCGCAAGAAATACCTGCCGAAACTGGCCAGCGGTGAATGGATCGGCTGTTTCGGCCTGACCGAGCCGGACGCCGGCAGCGACCCGGGCAGCATGAAGACCCGCGCCGAAAAGGTGGACGGCGGTTACCGGCTGACCGGCTCCAAGATGTGGATTTCCAACAGCCCGATCGCCGATGTCTTTGTCGTATGGGCGAAATCCGACGCGCATGGCGGCAAGATCCGCGGGTTCGTTCTGGAAAAGGGCATGAAGGGCCTGAGCGCGCCCAAGGTCGGCAACAAATTGAGCCTGCGTGCCTCTGTCACCGGGGAAATCGTGCTGGATGGCGTCGAGGTGGGCGAAGATGCACTTCTGCCGCATGTGCAGGGGCTTAAGGGGCCTTTCGGCTGTCTCAACCGGGCCCGGTACGGGATTGCCTGGGGGGCGCTGGGAGCGGCCGAGTTCTGCTGGATGGCAGCGCGGCAGTACGGCCTGGACCGCAAGCAGTTCGGCAAGCCGATCGCCGGCATGCAGCTGTTCCAGAAAAAGCTGGCCGACATGCAGACCGAGATCGCGCTGGGGCTTCAGGGCTGCCTGCGGGTCGGGCGGCTGATGGACGAGGCGCAGGCCGCGCCCGAGATGATCTCGATCCTCAAGCGCAACAACTGCGGCAAGGCGCTGGAGATCGCGCGGATGGCGCGCGACATGCACGGCGGCAACGGCATCTCGGCCGAGTTCCAGGTGATCCGGCACATGCTGAACCTCGAGACGGTGAACACCTACGAGGGCACGCACGATGTGCACGCGCTGATCCTGGGCCGCGCGCAGACCGGGTTGCAGGCGTTCTTCTGACGCCGTTGCGCCGGAAGGGGCGTATTTTCAAAGAGAAGAAACCAGGGGCCGGGCGAAATGCCCGGCCTCCGTTGCACGGGCAAGGCATGTTCGTAAATCTTATAATCAGTATTATGTAAATTAAAGCACTATCCGAACGGATGGGCCTGTCGCCCTTTGCACCCCTGGGCTGGCCGGTCGCGGCGTTGCCCTATGGGCCGAAGCGCAGGATAGATCGGCCGCAGGTTCACCCAGGAAACGTGCATGTCATCCAATCTCACCACCTGTGCCCTTGCGGCGGTTTTTGTGCTTTCGCTTGGGCTTGGCGGTGGAGCCGCATGGATCATGCAGGCCGCGCCGGTCCAGGCGGCCGCGGCGCCGGCCCGGGGCTGCGCGGCGAACGCTCCGGCGCTCGATTGTCCCTGCGCGGCGCAAAGGACGCGGCATATCCTCGACGCCGCTTCGCCACGCATTCCCGGCCTGCGCTACGCCTCCGCCTGGGACCTGGCCGAGTCGCAGCGTCCCCCGGCCTGCCGACAGCGGTTCTGATCCGCGCGGCGCTGGCGCAACGATGGCCCGGAAATCCGGCGCCGCGGCCGCTGCGTGCTGGACAGCGCACGGCAAGCCCCTCTAGGCGTTGGCAAACACCCGGAGACCGCGCATGCCCTCGATCCTTGTCCTCAACGGCCCCAACCTGAACCTGCTGGGCACCCGCCAGCCCGAGATCTACGGCCGCACCACGCTGGCCGATGTCGAGCAGATGTGCCGCAGCCATGGTGCTGCGCGCGGCGTAGAGGTGCATTGCGCCCAGTCCAACCACGAAGGCGCGCTGGTCACCCATATCCACGAGGCGCGCGGCGTGCATGCCGGGCTGATCCTGAACGCGGGCGCCTATACCCACACCTCCGTCGCGCTGATGGACGCGATCAAGGGCACCGAAATGCCCACGGTCGAACTGCACCTGTCCAACGTGCACGCCCGCGAAAGCTTTCGCCACCACTCCTATATCAGCCCTGTCGCAATCGGGGTCATAGCGGGATTTGGCGCAAACGGGTATAAGTTGGCCATTGACGCCCTTCTGGGCCATCTGGAGACCCCGCGATGACACCAGAGATGAGAGACGACCTGATCGGTCTGACCAATACCGAAAGCGTGCAGGAGCTGTGGGAACGGCACTGCCAGCGCATGGAACAATACGGTTTCGATCGGCTGCTCTACGGCTTTACCCGGTTCCTGACGGCAACTTCGTTCGGCGATCCGAATGACTTCATCGTGCTGACGAACCACACGCCTGCCTACCGCAAGGGCTTTGTCGAGGACGGGCTGTACCGCCACGCGCCGATGGTTCGCTGGGCGCTGGAGAACGCGGGGCATTGCAGCTGGCGCGCGCTGGCCGAGCAGATCAACAAGGGCACGCTGGACGACAAGGCGCAGAAGGTCGTGGCCTTCAACCTTCAACACAAGGTGCACGCCGGTTACACGATCAGCTTCAAGTCGGTGTCGCACCGCGCCAAGGGGGCGATCTCGCTCACCACGCGGCCGGAGATGACGCAGGACGACGCGGATGCAATCTGGGCCAAGCACGGGCAGGACATCGTGCTGCTGAACAACGTGGTCCACCTCAAGATCCTCACCCTGCCCCTGCCCCTCACCAACCAGAAGCTGACCCCGCGCCAGCGCGAGGCGCTGGAATGGGTGGGTGATGGCAAGACCATGCAGGACATCGCCCAGATCATGGGGCTGACCCAGGCGACGATCGAAAAGCATCTGCGACTCGCCCGCGAGACGCTGAACGTGGAGACCACGGCGCAGGCCGTGGCCAAAGCGGCCTTTCACAACCAAATGTACATTCTCGAAGCACAATAGCCCGCCGGCGAAGAAATCTCTTGGCTCAGCGAAGGGGGTATTCCGTTCACGGTTGCGTGAATTCTGCGCAATTTTCCGGCTTTTATCCTTTGGTCCGGAATACCGGACTTCCTTTACGAAGGGTTAATTGCGATTGTGAGCGTGTTCCGTGAGTGGTGGCTTTGGCCATGGAACGCAGGAGACGCACCCCGGGTATTTTTCGGGCCAGGTGTTTCCTCCGGTGCAAGCCGGACGCTGGTTCGGCGGTGCAATTCTCGCACCGCCGGCCAGCACCTTTCGGGGTCCCTGGATCTCATCCCCAATGTCTCGACCGGGGGCCCCGAATTCCGCCTTGCGGCAGGGTCCGCCTTGGCGGGAACGCCTCAGACGATATTCGGGCCGATAGTAGCCGCTTGGCCTGACCCCGCAAGGCATGACCGCGCCACCTACCCTTTTGCTCCATTTCCCGCCGATCGCGCGGCGCAGCGCCTTGCATGGCGGCCACGAAAAACGCTCCGGAGTTGCCCCCGGAGCGTCCAGTCCTGTTGACAGCAAGAGGCGCAGAGTGTCAGCCCTGCGCGGCCTTGGCCACCTCGGCGGCGAAGTCCTCTTCCTTCTTCTCGATGCCTTCACCGACCTGGAGCCGGACAAAGCCGAGGATCTCGGCGCCGGCGTCCTTGGCGGCCTGCTCGACGGTGATGTCGGGGTTCAGGGCGAACTGCTGGCCCACCAGCGTCACCTCGGCGAGGAACTTCTTCATCCGGCCGACGATCATCTTCTCGATCACGGCATCGGGCTTGCCCGACTCGCGCGCGATGTCGATCTGGATCTGGCGTTCCTTCTCGACGATGGCCGGGTCCAGCTCGGACTCGTTCAGCGAGGCCGGGTTGGCGGCGGCGATGTGCATCGCGACCTGGCGGCCGAACTCTTCGGACCCGCCCTTGAGCGCGACCATCACGCCGATCTGGCCCATGCCGGGCGCCGCGGCGTTGTGGATGTAGGAGGCGACGATTTCGCCCTCCAGCTTGGCCATCCGGCGCAGGGTCATGTTCTCGCCGATCTTGGCGACCGCGTCGGTGATGCATTCGGACACCGGCTTGCCGCCCATGTCGGCGTTTTTCAGCGCCTCGATGTCAGACACGTTCAGGGCGACCTCGGCGATGCCCGCGACCATGTCCTGGAAGCCGGCGTTCTTGGCGACGAAGTCGGTTTCCGAGTTCACCTCGACAGCGACGCCCTTGCCGCCTTCGGTCTTGACGGCCACGAGGCCCTCGGCCGCGGTGCGGCCCGACTTCTTGGCCGCCTTGGCAAGGCCCTTGGTGCGCAGCCAGTCGACCGCGGCCTCCATGTCGCCGTCGGTCTCGACCAGCGCCTTCTTGGCGTCCATCATGCCTGCGCCGGTCATCTCGCGCAGTTCTTTCACCTGGGATGCAGTGATCGCCATCTCTTGGCTCTCCTCATAATCTTTGGCAGGAAGTCGGGTGGCCCCTGCCGGAGACGGGCCGTCAGGCCCGGCCACCCGTCCATGTCACGGCGTCGTGTCGTCTGGACGACAGTCCGCCTCAGGCGTTCAGGCCTTGCCGCTGGCGTCGGCCAGCAGTTCCTCGGCCGGCGCGTCCTCGAGCGCGCCCAGGTCGACGCCTGCGGCTTCCATCTGGCCGGTCATGCCGTCCAGGGCCGCGCGCGAGACGAGGTCGCAGTACAGCGCAATGGCGCGGGCGGCGTCATCGTTGCCGGGGATGATGTAATCGATGCCGGCGGGCGAACAGTTGGTGTCGACGATGGCGACGACCGGGATGCCCAGCTTGTTGGCTTCGAGAACAGCCAGCGCCTCTTTCTTGACGTCGATCACGAACAGCATGTCCGGCACGCCGCCCATTTCGCGGATGCCGCCCAGCGACGCCTGCAGCTTGGCCTGGTCGCGTTCCATGTTCAGACGCTCTTTCTTGGTGAGGCCCTCGGCGCCACCTTCCATCAGCTCGTCGATCTGGCGCAGGCGGTTGATCGACTGCGACACGGTCTGCCAGTTGGTCAGCGTACCGCCCAGCCAGCGGTGGTTCATGTAGTACTGGGCGCACTTCTCGGCGGCTTCGGCGATCGGCTGCGCGGCCTGGCGCTTGGTGCCGACGAACAGCAGGCGGCCGCCCTTGGCGACCTTGTCGCGGATCGCGACCAGCGCGGCGTCCAGCATCGGGACGGTCTGCGTCAGGTCCATGATGTGGATGCCGTTGCGCGCACCGTAGATGAACTCGCCCATGCGGGGGTTCCAGCGCTGCGTCTGGTGGCCGAAGTGAACGCCAGCTTCCAGCAGCTGACGCATGGTGAACTCAGGAAGAGCCATGCCTTTTATCCTTTCCGGTTTCATGCCTCGGCGGGGGATCATCGCGGACCAGGTCCGTGACAACCGGTGGACGCCCGGGGATGTCTCCCCCGATACGCCCGCCCCCGCCTGCGGGGTTCGTGGGGGCGCCTTACAGGGGTTTGACGGCGGGCGCAAGCCCATCATGCCACGGCCGAGGCCGCCGTGCCGTTCGCCGTCAAGGGGCCGAACCGGGTTGATCGATGCCCCCGCGTGACTTAGCATCCGTCGCTATTGTTGCAACCGACTTTGAGGGCGGCGCAGGCATCCGAACGGTACCGGCGCCGGAGGGGTGTTCCATGATCAGGACTGTATTGGCAATCGGATTGGCCACGTTTCTGGCCATGCCCGTGCGGGCAGAATTCATCGCCCCCGCAGGCGGAAACGGCGGCTGGCTTCGTGAAATCGCGCTGGGCCGGTTTGAAATCGCCCGCGGCGCGACGCGCAACGAACGCGATGTCATCGCGTACCAGACACGGCGGCTCAAGCTCCTCGTCGCGCTCTACCACGATGTCTACGACGGCATGTGCCCGATCACCGGCCCGGCACGCGGGTTTTCCCAGCAGATCGACCTGGTGACCCGCAAGGCGCTGACCGGTCAGGAAACCGATCGTGTCGCGGGCGAGCCGCTGACGATCCAGGTCCGGCAGGAGTACGTCGACGTCTTCTCCGACGGCTGGGCACTGGCCGCCAGTCCCGCCGAACTGGTGCTGACGATGGGTCCGAACGTCACCGCGCTGTTCGAGGAGTTGGCGGTCGCAAGCCGTGACGTCATTCGCGCCAACGGCTGCGGCTCGGCCGGGCTGGAGCTGTTCGAACGGAACCTCGCCGAGATCGTGCGCGGCCGGCCTTCGCTGCAGCGGCGCGGTCTCGAGCGGACGGAAATGGAAAGACGCTGCCTCGACACCGGCATGGCGGGCCTCGAAGCGCGTCTTGGAACGCCGCTCGACGCCGCCTGCGGCTGCATGGCGCGGCAAATGTGGGAGCATCTGCCGGAGGACTGGGTCGCCAGGGTCGAGGACCGTTTCGTCAGGGAGGAAGTGCTGTTGAGCGCGGCGCTGACCCCGGAAAGCTGGGAAGGAGTGCGGTCATGCCTGCGTTGAGAACCGTGATGGGCGCCGCCCTGTTTTGGGGCGCGCTGGCCCCCGTGTCCCTTGCCGAGGAAGGCCGCGTCCCGCCGTTGCTGCTGGCCGAGCTGGTGCTGCCGGATGCCATGTCAGGGCCGCAGCCGAGGGGCGAGATCGCCCGCAATCTGCGGCTGGGCCTCGACGCCTGGGAAAAGCTGAAGGACTACGATCGCCCCAGCCAGCCCGACCGCCTCGTGGTGCGGGACTTTGCACCGGTGCCCCTGGCCGACGGCAGCGTCGTCTTCCCGGGGTTGGGCGTGCGCTTGCGCGACACCACCTTTGCAGGTCAGCAGGTGATGGAAATCCTCGACGTGCAGGAATACGGCGCGTTCTGGAAAGCTCGGGAGAACCCCGCGATCCAGGTGGGCGGCTTGCTGGGAGGGCAGATCGCGTCGCTCGAGCAGACCTTGAGGGTCGAGTTGTCACGCTCGGGCGACAAGAAGACCCGCCAGGGTTTCGGCATCACCATCACGACCGCCACGCCCTACAAGCACAAGGGCGCCGACCGCGTGCAGACCCTGCCCGGCCGCCTGCTGGTCGAGCCGATGGTCCAGCCGCGGGGCCGCTGGCTCGTGGCCGAGCCGGAAGCCCCGCCCGGCCAGCCTTCCCCGGCCGAGGCACACGCGGCCCTCGCGGCGGAATTCCGCGACAGGCTGGCTTCAGCCCCCTGTGCAATGGACGGGCGTGCCCTGATGACCTACGAGCGCCGAATGGACCTCATCGAGACGGCCAGCGACAGCCCCCTGCCCTTCGTCAACTTCCGGCAGGAACAGAAGGCCGCCTGTGCGATCGCGACCCATGGCGCCTATGACATGGCGCACATGCGACGGCTGGCGGTGCTGCGCAACGCGACCTGCGCGGACCTCGAAGCCGGTCTTTCCGAGCAGATCGAGACGCTCGCCGCCGACCTGCGGCGCGAAGTCGGGCCGCCGCGCTACATCGACTACGCCAGCATCGGCATCTTCGACCTGACCACGCCCTCCCGGGTGCCCGATCCCGTGGCGCAGGCGGACCGGCGGGCCTGCGTGGTGCGCTACCTCGAAGACAGCCTCTTCTCGCCGGATTGACGCCCTGCTACCGCGCTGCGGTTATAGGAACACGCGTTCCACGAACCACCAGGCGCCCACGCAGGCGATGGCCAGCGAGGCGGGCACAGCCACGAAGTGGCGGTAGGCGCCCACCTTGTCGACAAAGGTCGAGGCCAGCAGGCACAGCCCGCAGAGCGCCGCCAGCGGCCAGAGAAAGACCGGCGCCCCTGCCCCCATGATGGCGGTGAACCCCGGCCCGTTCAGCGCAAAGCTGAGGCCCACGAAGGCCAGCGCCAGCACGCCGTAGACAACCTGCGCAACCCGCAGGTCGGTGCGCCCCGAGTTGGCCCGCTGCGCCAGCAGCACCAGCAGGAAGGCCAGCGCGATCACCGACAATTGGCCGATCTCGACCCCGACGTTGAAACCGATCAGCGCCGGCACGAACTGGTCGGCCGGCAGGCCGAATTCGCCCAGCACCGAGGCAAACCCCAGCCCGTGCAGCAGCCCGAAGGCAAAGATCACGGCGGGCCGCCAGCGGTGCAGCCTGTCGGAAACGATGTTCTCGACCGCGACGTAGACGATCGAGGCGGCGATGATCGGCTCGACGATGCTGCCGGGGATGTTGACGTATCCCAGCGCGCCCAGCGCCAGCGTCA
Source organism: Antarctobacter aquimaris (assembly GCF_900184945.1). Taxonomy (GTDB): domain Bacteria; phylum Pseudomonadota; class Alphaproteobacteria; order Rhodobacterales; family Rhodobacteraceae; genus Maliponia; species Maliponia aquimaris. Next base: position 31,927 of record NZ_FXYF01000002.1, read on the forward strand.
CCGTATGCGCCAGCGTGAAGGCCGAGATCTGCCACAGCAGCGGACCTAGCCGCGTCGTCAGGAAGAACAGGCCCAGCACGAACAGGATATGGTCCAGCCCCATCGGCACGATGTGCTGAAAGCCGACCGGCACGTAGTAGGCAAAGGCGCCCAGCCCGGTCATCGCGTTGCCCCCGGCAATGGCGATCGGGTCCGAGGTGCCGCCGGTGAGATATCCGGTAAAGCCATCCTCGACGTCCATCTGCCGCAGGATCAGGGTGCCGTACTCGGAGGGCCAGCTGACGGTCAGCGCCTCGGTGCCCGGAGGCAGCGCGCCGCTCAGGAACAGCCGGGACTCGCGCGGCAGGGTGACGTCGGCGATGTCGTCGACCTGCACCTCGGTCACGGTCAGCGGCACCGCCTGCCCGTCCGCCGCGATGCCGACCCGGGCCAGCACCTGCGGCAGATCGCGGGCGATCTCGGCCTTCAGCGCCTCTGGGTCGAGCGCGCGCAACGCGTCCACGCGGTCGGCCTTGTCGGATTCGTTGGTGTCGTCCAGCCCTTCAAGGTCGACCCCGGCGATCACCGGCTCCATGCTCAGCCGCAGCACCAGCGAAACGGTGCCATCCGGCGCGGTCAGGTCCCCGATCGCGGGGCGCACCTCGTGCGCCTGTGCGGCGGAGAGCGACAGCAGGACGGTCAGGATCGCGGCAAGAAAACGGTACATCGGGAAACCTCGTCTGGACGAATGCCTGGACGGAAAGATGACGCGCGGGCGCAGGAGTTCAAGCAGGTTTTCGACCGGCGCGATGACCGAAGGCCTCGAAGCGCGATGTGACCCGGGGCTCCGCCCGTTCGCGGCTTGAAAGCTCCACCGGAGCTTTCATCCGGCGTTGCCTGAACCGCGACCCCTGGGCTCCGCCCGTGATTTCCCCGAACCCTCCACCGGAGGGTTCACCGCGCTCCGCGCGGTGCGGTACCCCGGGGCTCCGGTCGTTCGCGGCTTGAAAGCTCCACCGGAGCTTTCATCCGGCGTTGCCTGAACCGCGACCCCTGGGCTCCGCCCGTGATTTCCCCGAACCCTCCACCGGAGGGTTCACCGCGCTCCGCGCGGTGCGGCACCCCGGGGCTCCGCTCGTTCGCCGCTTGAAAGCTCCACCGGAGCTTTCATCCGGCGTTGCCGGAACCGCCGCTCACCCCAGCGCATACCCCGCGCCGCGGACGGTGCGCAGCGGATCGTCGCCGCCGAACTGGCACAGCGCCTTGCGCAGACGGCCGATATGCACGTCCACCGTGCGCGTGTCGACATAGATGTCGCGCCCCCAGACCCGGTCCAGCAGCATCTCGCGCGACCAGACCCGGCCCGGCTTTTCCATCAGGGTGGTCAGCAGGCGGAACTCGGTCGGGCCCAGCTTCAACTCCTTGCCGGCACGCGTCACGCGGTGCGTCTCGCTGTCCAGCAGGATGTCCTGATACTCCAGCGCCAGCCCGGCCGCCGCGGGCCGCGTGCGGCGCAGCTGCGCGCGCACCCGCGCCATCAGCTCGATCACCGAGTAGGGTTTCACGACATAGTCGTCGGCCCCGGTTTCCAGCCCGCGCACCCGGTCCACCTCTTCGGAGCGGGCCGACAGCATGATGATCGGCGTGTGCCGCGTCTCGGGGCGGGGCTTGATTTGGCGGCAGACCTCGATCCCCCAGACATTCGGCAGCATCCAGTCCAGCACGATGATGTCCGGGCTTTCCTCGGCCACAAGCATCAGTGCCTCCTCGCCGTTCTCGGCGCGGGTGACGCGAAAGCCCTCGGCCTCGAGGTTGTAGGTCAGGATTTCGCGCTGCGCGGGCTCGTCCTCGACCACCAGGACCGTGGGGCGATCCGCGGACATGGCTCAGGCCCCGCCCGCGTCGGGCATGTCCGGCGCCAGCGTGGCGTCGGTCGAGGTGCGGTCCGCCTTGACGCGCATCTCGGACGGCTTGCGACCGGAGGTGAGAAAGACCACCTGCTCGGCGATCGAGGTGACATGGTCGCCCATGCGTTCGATGTTCTTGGCGATGAAATGCAGGTGCATGCAGGCGGTGATGTTGCGCGGGTCCTCCAGCATGAAGGTCAGGAACTCGCGGAACAGCGTGTTGTACATCTGGTCGATGTCGCGGTCGCGGTCGATCACGTCCAGCGCCAGCGCCTCGTCGCGCTGGATGTAGGCATCGAGCGCGTCCTTGAGCATCAGTTCGACCTCGCGCGCCATGCGGCGGATCGACCGCGAGGTGTCGCCGATGGGCTGCATCTGCACCAGCACCGTGGTGCGCTTGGCGATGTTCTTGGACAGGTCGCCCATGCGTTCGAGGTTGGCCGACATGCGCATCACCGACAGCACGATGCGCAGGTCCGAGGCGGTGGGCGCGCGCAGCGCGATGACCCTTGCCACCTCCTGGTTGAGGCTTTCCTCCAATGCGTCGATGGTGGCGTCGCCGCTGCGCACGCTCTGGGCCAGTTCCTCGTCGCGGCTCTCCAGCGACTTGGTGGACAGCTGGATCGAATCTTCGACCAACCCGCCCATCTTCATGATCTTGGCCTGGATGCCTTCGAGATCGCGGTCAAAGGCGCTGGCGATATGGTGCTTGAGGTCTGACATCAGCCGATCCGTCCTGTTATGTAGCTTTCCGTCCGGCTGTCGACCGGGTTGGTAAAGATGTTTTCGGTATCGCCGTACTCTACCAGGTGGCCGAGGTGGAAAAAGGCGGTCTTCTGGCTGACCCGCGCGGCCTGCTGCATCGAGTGGGTGACGATCACCACCGAATAGTCACGCCGCAGCTCGTCAATCAGTTCCTCGACCTGGCTGGTGGCGATGGGATCCAGCGCCGAACAGGGCTCGTCCATCAACAGCACCTCGGGTTCGGTGGCGATGGCGCGGGCAATGCACAAGCGCTGCTGCTGGCCGCCCGACAGCCCGGTGCCGGGGGCGTTCAGTCGGTCCTTGACCTCGTCCCAGATGGCGCCGCGACGCAGGGATTTCTCGACGATATCGTCCAGCTCGGCCTTGGTGCGGGCCAGGCCGTGGATGCGCGGCCCGTAGGCGATGTTGTCGTAGATCGACTTGGGGAAGGGGTTCGGCTTTTGAAAGACCATGCCGACCTTGGCGCGCAGCTGAACCGGGTCCACCCGCTTGTCGTAGATATCTTCGCCGTCGATGCGGATGTCGCCCTCGACGCGGCAGATGTCGATGGTGTCGTTCATCCGGTTGAGGCAGCGCAGAAACGTCGACTTGCCGCAGCCCGACGGCCCGATGAAGGCTGTGACGGTGTTGTCCTCGATGTCCACGTCCACGTCCTTGATGGCGTGGTTCGCGCCGTAATAGACCTGCACCTTGCGGGCGCTGATCTTGGTTGCGTTCTGCGTCACGTTTCTCTCCGAGTGCGGTGCGTCGTACATGTCGTTGATCCCGGCTCCAGGCTTTACCAGCGGCGCTCGAAGCGGCGGCGCAGCAGGATCGCGATGATGTTCATGGTCAACAGAAAGACCAGCAGGATGATGATACCGCCCCAGGCGCGTTCATAATAGGCCGGGTCGGCGCGTTTTGCCCATTCGTAGATCTGCGCCGGCATGGCCGAGTTCGGCGAAAGGAAGCCGGCGGCGATCCCGTCGGGGTAGTTGGTGGCGATGTAGCCCACCATGCCGATCAGCAGCAGCGGCGCGGTTTCCCCCAGCGCCTGCGCCAGCCCGATGATGGTGCCGGTCAGGATGCCCGGCATCGCCAGCGGCAGGACATGGTGAAACACCGACTGCATTTTCGACGCGCCGATGCCCAGAGCGGCGTCGCGGATCGACGGCGGCACCGCCTTGAGCGAGGCGCGGGTCGAGATGATGATGGTGGGCATCGTCATCAGCGTCAGCACCAGCCCGCCGACCAGCGGCGCGGACTGCGGCAGGTGCGCGAACTGGATGAACACGGCCAGGCCCAGGATGCCAAAGACGATGGACGGCACGGCGGCGAGGTTCGAGATGTTCACCTCGATCAGGTCGGTCCAGCGGTTTTTCGGGGCGAATTCCTCGAGGTAGATGGAGGCCGCGACACCGAGGGGCAGCGACAGTGCCAGCACCACGAACATCATGAACAGCGAGCCCAGCATCGCCACCCCCATGCCCGCCTGTTCCGCCCGGCTTTCCGAGGCATCGGCGCCCAGGATGAAGTCGAGGTTGAATTCCTTGGCGATCACGCCGGTATTGACCAGCGCATCGGTCAGGTCGAGGTGTTCGGCGTCGATGTTCTTGTCCCGCGCCACGTCCTCGCGCACCACGCGGCCCTTGAGATAGCCGTCCACCCGCGAGGCGGCGAGCAGGCGGAACTCCACCGTCTGGCCGATCAGCGCCGGGTCGGCGATCACCACGTCGCGCACCTGGGCGGCGGCCGAGGCGGAGATCAGCGCCTTCATGTCCTTGCTGCTGTCCAGCGGCGTCTGGATGCCCAGTGCCGTGACCTGCGCAAAAAGCGCATCCTGGATCAGCGGCGTGTAGCCGAAGGTCGAGACTTTCTTGATCTCCTCGATGTCGCGGTTGCCCTTCTTGTCCAGCTTTGCCGGGTCGAGGAAGATCTCGGTCTTGATGAAGGTCTGCTGGAAGGCGCCGACGCCGTTGCTGAGGATCGCGCCCAGCAGCACCACGAGAAAGAACAGCCCGGTGGCGATGGCGGCGATGCCATAGGCGCGAAACCGCTTTTCTGCGGCGTTGCGGCGTTTCGTGCGCGCATCCTCGGCCGTCAGCGAGATGCGGCGGCGCGGTTCGGGCGTGTCGATTGTCGGATCGGTCATCAGTCGTACTGCTCCCGGTACTTGCGCACGATGTACAGCGCAAAGACGTTCAGCCCCAGCGTCATGACGAACAGCGTCATGCCCAGGGCAAAGGCCACCAGCGCCTCGGGCGAGGCGAAATCGCTGTCGCCGGTCAGCTGGCTGACGATCTTGGCGGTGACGGTGGTCATCGCCTCGAAAGGGTTCAGCGACAGCCGGGCCGCGGCTCCTGCCCCCAGCACCACGATCATCGTCTCGCCGATGGCGCGCGAGGTGGCCAGCAGGATCGCGCCGACGATGCCCGGCAGGGCGGCGGGCAGGATCACCTGCTTGATGGTTTCGGATTTCGTGGCACCCAAGCCATACGATCCGTCGCGCAGCGACTGCGGCACCGCGTTGATGATGTCATCGGACAGCGACGACACGAAGGGGATCAGCATGATGCCCATGGTGATGCCGGCGGTCATCACCGCACGCTGCCCGCCCATCCAGCCGGCGCCGTCCGGGCCGAACACGGTCAGCAGCATCGGGCCGATGGTCAGCAGGGCAAACAGGCCGTAGACGATGGTCGGGATCCCTGCCAGCACCTCCAGCGCCGGCTTGGCCAGCGCGCGCGTCTTGGGTCCGGCATATTCCGACAGGTAGACCGCGGCAAACAGGCCGATCGGCACCGCCACCAGCAGCGCGATCAGCGAGATGTAGAGCGTGCCCCAGAGCAGCGGCAGGATACCCAGCTGCGAGCCGCCGCCAAAGGACGGCGACCAGGTGAGCGAGCCAAAGAACTCGGCCGCCGGGTACAGGCGAAAGAACTCGACCGTGTTGAAGATCAGCGAAAAGACGATGCCCACGGTGGTCAGCACCGCGACCGAGGCGGCGCCGACCAGCAGGACCATCACGCTTTTCTCGACGCTGTTGCGGGCGCGGAACGCCTTGTGTGTCTCGCTCAGCCCCCAGAGCAGCCCACCCGCCGCCGCCAGCAAGACAAGGACCGTCATCGCAATCCCGCCGGTGGCGTTCAGCGCGCGGTAACGTTGCGCCGCGTTCAGGATGGGTTGGGTGATCTCGGCGGTCAGCACCTGGCCCGCGTCCTTCAGCAACTGCGTGGCGTCGTCCGGGGTCATTCCCGCATCACGGGCGGCAATGGCGTTGACCGCGCCGCCGGCCACCGCCTTGTCCAGCCCGTCGGCCACGCGGCGCACCTCGGCCAGCACCAGCCCGCGGCTGGAGCCTTCGGCGACCGCACTTTCGGGGATCAGGCTGGAGACCACGCTGTTGACGTACAGCGGCTGTGCCAGCAGCCAGAGCAGCAGCACCAGCAACGCGGGCGCAAGCGCCTTGATCGCCACGTTGGCGCCATAGTAGCCGGGCAGCGAATGCAGGGCGCGGCTGTCGCCAACGGCGCTACGCAGGGCACGCAGGCGGCCTTGCACATAGCCCACGGCGGCCAGGCCAAGCAGGATCAGGAGTAGCCAGAGAACGGGCATGGACACCTCGGGGAATACGGCTCGGGCGCGGGGCCCGAACGGACGGGGCGGCAGACAGGGCCGCCCCGCGCGGGAGTGTGGGCCATCAAGGCCCGTTTACATGCCTTGGCCCATAGTGATCTCGTCCGCCACCAGCGCCTGCGTATCGGCCAGCTCCGGGTCGGAGACCAGGCCGTATTCGGCCAGCGGGCCATCGGGGCCGGCGATCTCGTCGGCGACGAAGAACTCGGCGAACTCCTTCAGGCCGGGGATCACGCCGATGTGCGCCTTCTTGATGTAGAAGAACAGCGGCCGCGACACCGGGTACTCGCCAGCGGCGATCGACTCGGTGGTCGGTTCGACGCCGGACATGGTGGCGATCTTCAGCTTGTCGGTGTTGTTCTCGTAGAACGCGAGGCCGAACACGCCGATGGCATGGGCGTTGGCGTCGATCGAGGCCAGCGTTTCGGTGTAGTCGCCGTCGATGTCGACCGAACGGCCGTCGGTGCGGACCTTCAGGCAGGCGTCTTCGGCGTCATCCTCGGACATGCCGGCGGCAACCATGGCCTCCAGCGCGCCGGTGGCCTCGCAGCCCGCCGCGATCACCTTTTCCTCGAACACCTCGCGGGTGCCGTGCTTGGTGCCCGGGATGAAGGCCAGGATCTCGGCATCCGGCAGGTCGGCGTTGACCTCGTTCCAGCGGGTGTAGGGGTTGTCGACCAGCGCGCCGTCCCTGACGACCTTGGGGGCCAGCGCGTTGAACAGGTCGGACGGGGTCAAGTTGTCGTAGGCGGGGCCGTCGATCTGGCTGGCAAAGACGATGCCGTCATAGCCGATGCGCACCTCGATGATGTCGGTCACGCCGTTGGCGGCGCAGGCTGCCACTTCATTCTCGCGCATCGCGCGCGACGCGTTGGCGATGTCGATGGTATTTTCGCCCACGCCTTCGCAGAACCGCTTGAGCCCGGCCGAAGAGCCGCCCGATTCCACCACTGGGGTCCGAAAGTCGAAGTTTTCGCCAAAGGCTTCGGCGACGATCGCGGCATAGGGCAGCACGGTCGACGAGCCGGCCACCTGCACGTTGTCGCGCGCGGCGGCGGCCGTGGCCGAAACGGCGGCGATCGCCAGGGTGGAGGCGGTCAGTTTGACGAGTTTCATGGAAAGCTCCCAGGATTTGGACACGACCATCCCCACGATGATCCTCTGCTGCGGAGCGCTACAGGCGGCGCGCTATGCTTTTGTGACAGGCGTGTAACAGTTTTATGAAGCCCTGCGCCGGGCAGCGCGGTTTTCCGCGTGACGTCGGGAAAGCCGCGGCGCGCACGATCGCCGGGCGACCGCCCGCCAAGGCGGCGGCCCCCTACCCGGCCCCGCCTGGCGTCCCGCTGGGCAGGGTGATGAGGAATCGCGTGCCTTTGCCCTGGTCACTTTCGATGCGCAGCCGTCCGCGATGGCGGTTGACGATGTGCTTGACGATGGCCAGGCCCAGCCCGGTCCCGCCCATCTCGCGCGAGCGGTGGCTGTCGACGCGGTAGAACCGTTCCGTCAGGCGCGGCAGGTGGATCGGGTCGATGCCCGGGCCGGTGTCCGCGACCGTCAGCACCACCGCCTGGGCGCGCAGCCGTGGGGCGTAGTCCGGCGGGTCCAGCCGCACGGTCACGCGGGCGCCCTTTCCGGCGTACTTGATGCCGTTCTCGACAAGGTTGGTCAGCACCTGGCGCAGCTGGTCGGCATCCGCCGGGATCACCACCGGCGCCTCCGGCAGGTCCGCGGCCAGCGTGACGCCGCCCGTCTCGGCCATGCGCGCCAGCCCGCGCAGCACCGAACGGACCAGTTCGGTCAGCTCGACCGCTGCTGTCGGGCGCACGCGCTCCTCCGCCTCGACCCGGCTCAGCGACAGCAGGTCGCCCACCAGCCGGTTCATGCGGTGCGCCTCGGCCGCCATGATGTCGAGAAACCGTGCCCGCCCAGCAGCATCGTCGCGTGCCGGCCCCTGCAAGGTCTCGATGAAGCCGATCAGCGCGGTCAACGGTGTCTTCAACTCGTGGCTGACATTGGCGACGAAGTCGCGTCGCATCTGGCCCATCTGCTCGACGTGGGTCACGTCCTCGAAACACACCAGCAGGCCCGTGCCGCCGGGCAGCTCGACCGGGCGCACCGACACGCGAAAGGTGGTGTCCTGCCGCCCCTCGCTGGTCATGTAGGGGCAGCTGCGCGGTGCCCGGTCGCGCAGGCTGCTTTCGATCGCGTCCAGCAGTTGCGGCTGGCGCAGGGCGGTGATGAAGTGCCGCCCCACGATGCCGCCCCCCAGCAGCGTCAGCGCCGACGCGTTGGCGGCCTCGATGCGTTCGTCGCGGCGGATCAGCAGCGCCGGCATCGGCACCGCCTCGACAAAGCCCGCGAAGGCGCCCGCCATGTCAGGCGTCCCGCGCGGCCGCCAGCCCCTCGGCAAAGGTCGCCATCAGCGCCTCGGGCTCTTCCAGCCCCACGGAGACCCGAAAGAAGCCTTCGGACACGCCCATCGCGGTGCGCGCCTCGGCTGTCAGCGCACGGTGCGAGCTGGAGGCGGGGTGCGACAACGTCGTGCCCACGTCGCCCAGCGTCGGCGCAAAGGCGATGCCCTTGGCCGTCTCGGCAAAGGCATTGGCCGCAGCGCGTCCACCTTCGATCTCGAAACTCAGCAGGTGCCCGCCGCGCCCCTGCAACAGCGATTGCGCGCGCGCCGCCTCGGGGTGATCGGGCCGCGTCGGATAAAGCACCCGGCGCACGCCGTCCTGCCCGGCCAGGAAATCGCCCAGCCGCTGCGCGCTGTCCTGCGCCCGCGCGTAGCGCAGCGCAAAGGTGGCAAGCCCACGCTCGGCCAGCCAGCAGTCGAACGGGCTGGCGGTCAAGCCGGTGGTGACGGCAAAGACGCGCATCCGGTCGGTCAGCGCCGGGTCCTTTGCCGCGACCCAGCCCAGCGTGGCGTCGGAATGGCCCGACAGCAGCTTGGTCACCGAATGCAGCACGATGTCGGCACCGTGCTCGAACGGCCGGATTCCCAGCGGCGTGGTAAAGGTGTTGTCGACCACCAGCAGCACGCCGCGTTCGGCGCAGAGCGCGGCGATGCCGGTGAGGTCGGCGATCCGCAGCGTCGGGTTCGACACCACCTCGACCAGCACCATGCGGGTCTCGGGGCGCAGCGCCGCCGCCACCGCCTCGGTCCGTGTGGCATCCACCAGCGAGGTGGCGATGCCCAGCCGCGGCAGGTCTTCCTTCATCATGCGCAGCGACCGGCCATAAAGCTGATCGGCGCCGATCACGTGGTCGCCGCTCTGGCACAGGCCCAGCAGCACCGCCGCCACCGCCGCCATGCCCGAGCCAAGGACGACACCGCCGGTCGCCCCCTCCAACGCGTCGACGCGGCGGGCCAGCACGTCGGCGTTGGGGTGGCCTTCGCGCGCGTAGGTGTACCCCGAGGCGCGGCCTTCGTACTGCGAGTCAAGCTCGTCCGGGCTGCGCGACGCATACACGACCGAGGGCGCGATGGGGGACACAACGGGGGTGGAGACCGACAAGGGCCATCCTGCCGGGCGTTGCAATGTCGGTTTCATGGTGCGCTCCTCGCGAAAAACGGCCTGATTTCGGTTGATTACCGCAACGCTCGGGGGAGGTCGATAGGCACAGAACGGCCGACCTAGGGTCAGTTTGCCCAATTTGGGTGTCAGCCCTGTATATGAGCGTCGTACAACCGGGATACCAGTGCCCATCACCTTGCCGAGCGGAGTTTTCTGTCATGAAGGACGAGCAGACCGACACGGGTCGCGCGCAGGACGCGCCGCAGCCCTCCGATCCGCTTGCGCAAGCGCACTACCAGGCCATGCTCGACCGCATCAATCGGCACTTCTGGGCGCGCGACTGGCAGGCGCTGGGCGACTGCATCTCCGTGCCCAATCGCATCAGCTCGCTGGATGCCGAACGCGTGGTCGACACGATCGACGAATGGCTGGAGCTGGCAAGGGCGGCACGGCAGAGCTTTGTCCAGGTCGGCGCGACCGAGTACCACCGCATCTGCACCGAGGCGCGCTTTGACGACGCCGCCCGGACCCGGATCACCGGCGCGCACAAGACCTATATCCTGCGCAACTCGTCCCTCGTGCTGCCGGTCTACTGCGCGCGGATGACCCTTGCCTGGACGGACGGTGTCTGGCTGTCATCCAGCCTGTTCACCGCGTCGCGCGACAAGGACCTGCCGACGATCCACGCCGACCGCGTGACCCGCCGCGCCTGACCTCAGACCGGCTTCAGCCCTTTGGCAAAGCGCGCGGCGTTGCCCTGGTAGCCCCGCGCCGATTTCTCCAGGCGCGCGATGGCGGCCTCGTCCAGCGCGCGGACCAACTTGCCCGGCACACCCATCACCAGGCTGCCGTCGGGGATCTCCTTGCCTTCGGTGATCAGGGCGCCCGCGCCGATCAGGCAGTTGGCGCCGATCTTCGCCCCGTTCAGGATGGTCGCGCCCATGCCGACCAGGGTGTTGGCGCCGATGGTGCAGCCGTGCAGCATGACCTTGTGGCCGATGGTGCAGCCCGGTCCGATCACCAGCGGGTAGCCCAAGTCGGTGTGGCAGACCACATTCTCCTGCACGTTCGATCCTGCGCCGACTCGGATTTCCTCGTTGTCGCCGCGCAGCGTGCAGCCGAACCAGACCGAGGCGCGCGCTTCCAGCACGACCTTGCCGATCAGGTTGGCGTCCGGCGCGACCCAGGCGTCCGTGGCAATCTCGGGCGCGATGCCGTCCAGTGAATAGATCATTCCCCCTCCTCGAATTCTGCCTGAAGACCGCGGACATGGTCCAGCAGCCCGGGCTGCTGCGTGCGGCGCAGGCGGGCCGCGGTGACGATGCTTTTCAGCCGTTGTTCGGTCTGGTCAAGGTCTTCGTTGACCAGCACGAAGTCGTAGGAGCCCCAGTGGCTGATCTCGTCCCAGCTCTTCTGCATCCGCCGGGCGATCACCTCGGGGCCGTCCTGGCCGCGGCTTTCCAGACGGCGCTTCAGCTCGGCGATGGAGGGCGGCAGCAGGAAGATCGACAAGGTGTGCAGCGCCAGTTCCGAGTTGGTCATCTGCTGCGCGCCCTGCCAGTCGATGTCAAAGAGCACGTCCTTGCCATCGATGATCGCGTCGCGCACCGGCCCCTTGGGCGAGCCGTAGAAATTGCCGAAGACATGCGCATGTTCCAGCATCTCGCCGTTGTTGACCGCCTTCTTGAAGGCGTTCTCGGTCATGAAATGATAGTCCGAGCCGTTGACCTCGCCGGGTCGGGGCGCGCGCGTGGTGGCCGAGACCGAGAATAGGATCGACGGATCCCAGTCGCGCAGCCGCCGCGCCAGCGTCGATTTCCCCGCGCCCGAGGGCGAGGAAAGGATGATCAGCAATCCGCGTCGTTGCATCGGCGTCACTCCACGTTCTGGACCTGCTCGCGCATCTGGTCGATCACGGTCTTGAGGGCAAGGCCCGCCTGCGTCAGCCGGGCATCGCCGGACTTGGAACAGAGCGTGTTGGCCTCGCGGTTGAACTCCTGCATCAGGAAGTCGAACTTGCGACCTACCGCGCCCTCGGCGGACAGCAGGTCGCGCGCGGCGGCGACGTGCGTGCGCAGGCGGTCGATCTCCTCGGTGATGTCGGACTTGACCGCGATCAGCGCCAGTTCCTGGGCGATACGGGCCTGGTCCACGCCGTCGACCGCCTCCATCACGCGGACCAGCTGCTGGCGCAGCCGCTCGGCCTGCTGCGGCGCGCGCTCGACCACGGCGGCCTCGGCCTCGCTCACATGGGCTTCGATCTCGTCCAGCTGGCGGGTCAGCACGGCGGCCAGCGCCTGGCCTTCGGCCGCGCGCATCTGCAGGAAACTGTCCAGGGCCGCGTCGAAATCCGCCAGCAGGGCGGCGCGCAGCGCCTCGGCGTCGGCCTCGGGCGCCTCGGTGGTCATGACGCCGCGCAGGCCGACGATGTCGGCGGCGGTGGAGGGCGCCAGCGAAAGCCCGCGGTGCATCGCCTCGGTCTCGATCAGCGTCATCGCCTTGAGCACCTCGGTCAGCTGCGCCTCGTCCAGCCGGTGCCCGCCGGCGAAATCCTCGGCGGCCAGCTTCAGGCCGATCTGCACGTTGCCGCGGATCAGCCGCGCCGCGGCGCGGGCGCGCACCTCGGCCTCCAGCCCGACGATGCCGTCCGGCAGCCGCAGCCGCAGGTCCAGCCCCTTGCCGTTGACCCCGCGCAGCTCCCATGTCCAGCTGCGCCCCAGGCCCTGCCCCGAAAGGCTGGCGAACCCCGTCATAGATTGCCGCATCACGTTCCTCCGATCGTCGAAAGGGGGGTATCGGCTGCGGCGGTCCGGCGCAAGTATCCGCCACAAACGTTAACCTTCGAACAAGAATTGGGACGAATTCGAGACGAAGCTCTGCTAGTAATGAATTCGTAACTTTGATTAAGCAGGCTGGTGGTCGGGGGGCCCCTCCATGCTGCGTAGACCGGGTGGAGAACGCGCATGTTCGGCAAAGGTGGCAACGGTCAGGACATCGTATCGATGACGGATCGGGAAAAAATGCGACGGCTGGCGCCCTTGCGCCACGTGGAGGCCTATTGGCACGGGCTCTGCGCCAGCGATGCCGTGCCGCTGCGCAGCCAGATCGACCCGCGCGGTATGCAGGATGCGCTGGAAAACGCCTTTCTGATGGAACGCATCGCGCCGACCATGGCCAAGATCCGGGTCGCCGGCACGCATCTGAACGACCTGATGGGCATGCAGATCGCCGGGATGCCGCTGTCCAGCCTGATCGCCCCGCAGGACCGCGATCGCTTTGGCGAGGCGGTCGCGCGGATGTTCGCCGATCCCGCCATCGTGCGGATCGACCTCGCGGGCGAAGGCGGCTTTGGCAAGCCCGCGCTCGAGGCGAACATGGTGCTGTTGCCGCTGCGGTCGGATTTCGGCGACCAGACCCGCGCGCTGGGCGCGCTGGTCAGCCATGGCCGCATCGGCCGCACGCCGCGCCGCTTTACCGTGCGCCACGTCGAGGTGATCCCGGCGCTGGGCGCCGAGCGCGAGGTGACGCAAACCCATCGCGATACCGATGCGCCGCTGCCCGCCCCCGCCTTGCAGGAGGACCCGGCCCGCTACGTGCCGCGCGCCGCGCCGGCCACGTCCCCGGCCAGGGACGAACCGGCGCTGACGACAAAAGGCCACCTGCGGCTGGTCGTGCGCAACGACTGATTCCCGGCGGTCAGGACAGACCCGACGCCCCGGCCCGCGCCGGGGCGTTTGCGTGTCAGGCCCGCGCCTGTGCCGCCTCGTCCAGCGAATTGGCCAGCGATTCCGCCCGCGCGGCAAGTTCGGCCAGCGCATCGGTCAGGTCGTCCGGGATCACCGGCACCTCGACCTTGTCGGGCGCCGGCGCCGGGCGGGCCTTGACCTCGGCCAGCTCCATTTCGGCGGTCCTGAGCTTCTCCTCGGCCTCGCGCAGCCGTTCCTCCAGCCCCGCCGTCTTGTCGGCCAGCATCAGACCGGCCATCAGCAGCATCCGCGCCTCGGGCATCCGGCCGATCTGGCCCACGAGAACCTGCGCCTCGGTGTCCAGCAACTGGGCGGCGGACAACAGGTACTGTTCCTCGCCCTGCTGGCAGGCCACTTCAAAGCTGCGGCCGCCGATCTTGATTTCGACTTCGATCTGAGACATCAGTGCGCCCCCTCTTCGGCAGCTTCGGCCAGCAGCGGGGTCAGCGCGCCCAGCACGGCCTGCGCCTCGGCGGCATCGGCGGCGCGCATCGCGCGCAGCGCGGCCAGCTCCGCCTCAAGGCCCCGATTGATCAGTTCCGGCTCACCCACGCCTTGCGCATTGGCTTCGCGCAGCGCGGCGTTTGAGGCGGCCAGTTCCTCGTTGGCGGCGCGCAACCGGTGCAGTTCGGCGTCCAGCTCGGCCAGGCCGGCCGGAGTCTCGACCGGGACCGGCGCAGCCACCGGTGCCGCGGCCTCGGCCTCGCTCAAACGCTGCTTGAGCGTGCGCAAGCGCTCTTCCAGCTGGGCGTTGGCGATCTTTTCTTCTTCCAGCGCCTCTTGCAGCGCGGCGGCATCCAGCGCCTCGCCCGCGTCCTCGGCCGCCGGTTCGGGCGCCGCCTGCTGCGTCTCGGCGCGCAGCCGTTCCATTTCCTCGGCGGCTTCGGCGCGTACCGCGGCCAGCGCGCCTTCCAGCTCGGCCTGCGCCGCGCGTCTTGTCGCGTCCAACTCGGCCCGCACCTCTGCAAGCGCCTCCTCGGCCGCCTCGGCCCGGCCCAACAGCGCGTCGAACTCGGCCTGTATCGGACCGGGGGCAAAGTCATCGACCCTCTGTCCGATACGGTCCAGCGCGCGGGTGATGCGCGCCTGCAATTCTTCGATCTGGCTCATCTTGCCCTCTTGCCTGTCCCCGCGGCCTCATTCCACGGGCCGTACCGCACCGCGGGACGAATCGTCCCGTGCCCGGCACCGCAAAGTTTACCAAGCGATTTCGGAAATTGCGCCCCCTTATGTTCCAAGGCCTTACAGGACGGCCTTCACCCGGGGTCAGCGCCCATGCTTGCACTTCGCCGCGTGGCTGCTATTCACCCCGCAAAAGCCCTCAGCCAAAGGACGGAAACCCGGTGGATATCCAAGAGCTTCGCACCCGCAACCCCGATCACTGGATGCGCGCCACCGCGATCCGAGCGCTTGCGCTGGACGCCGTCGCCGCAGCCAATTCCGGCCATTCCGGCATGCCCATCGGCATGGCCGACGTGGCGACCGTGCTCTATTCCCGGCACCTGAAGTTCGACGCGCGCCAGCCTGGTTGGGCGGATCGTGACCGCTTCATCCTGTCGGCCGGCCACGGCTCGATGCTGCTCTATGCGCTGCTCTATCTCTGCGGCGACCCGGAGATCACGCTGGACGAGATCAGGAATTTCCGCCAGCTGGGCGCGCGCACCGCGGGTCACCCGGAGAATTTCCATGCCCAGGCCATCGAGACGACAACCGGCCCGCTGGGCCAGGGCATCGCCAACTCGGTCGGCTTCGCCATCGCCGAGGAAAGCCTGCGCGCCCGCTTCGGCAAAAAGCTGGTGGATCACTATACCTATGTCATCGCCGGCGACGGTTGCCTGATGGAGGGTGTCAGCCAGGAGGCCATCACCCTGGCCGGGCGGCAGGAACTGGGCCGGCTGATCGTCTTCTGGGACAACAACGGCATCACCATCGACGGCAAGGTCGATCTGTCCGACCGCACCGACCAGGTCGCGCGTTTCAAGTCCTGCGGCTGGCACGTGCAGGAAATCGACGGCCACGACCCCGAGGCCATCGACGCGGCGATCACCGCCGCCAAGGCCAGCGCGCAACCGTCGATGATCGCCTGCAAGACGCACATCGCCCTGGGCCACGCGGCGCAGGACACCTCCAAGGGGCACGGTGCGTTGACCAACGCCGACCAGAACACCGCCGCCAAGGAGGTCTGGGGCTGGACCGCCGCGCCCTTTGACATTCCCGCCGAC
Source organism: Antarctobacter aquimaris (assembly GCF_900184945.1). Lineage (GTDB taxonomy): Bacteria > Pseudomonadota > Alphaproteobacteria > Rhodobacterales > Rhodobacteraceae > Maliponia > Maliponia aquimaris. The sequence goes on from NZ_FXYF01000002.1 coordinate 47,676, forward strand.
ATCAAGTCCTGGTGGGAAGCGGCCGGCGCCCGCGGCGGCGAAGAACGCACCGCCTGGGAGGCCCGCCTCGCCGAGACCAGCGAGTCCCGCCAGAAGGAATTCGCCCGCGTGATGGCCGGTGAAACCCCCAAGAAGCTGTCCGCCGTGATCAAGGCCTTCAAGAAGCAGGTGTCCGACAGCAAGCCCGACGTGGCGACACGCAAGGCGTCGGAAATGGCGCTGGAGGTGATCAACCCGGTTATGCCCGAGACGATCGGCGGCTCGGCCGACCTGACCGGCTCGAACAACACCAAGACCGGCGATATGGGAGTCTTTGACACCGACAACCGCAAGGGTCGTTACATCTACTACGGCATCCGCGAGCACGGCATGGCGGCGGCGATGAACGGCATGGCGCTGCATGGCGGCGTGCGGCCCTACGGCGGCACCTTCATGGCCTTCACCGACTATGCCCGCCCGTCGATGCGGCTGGCCGCGCTGATGCAGATCCCGACCGTGTTCGTCATGACGCATGACTCGATCGGCCTGGGCGAGGACGGACCGACCCACCAGCCGGTCGAGCACCTGGCGATCAGCCGCGCGACGCCGAACACCCTGGTGTTCCGCCCGGCGGACGTGGTGGAAACGGCCGAAGCCTGGGAAATCGCGTTGCGCCAGACCGCGACCCCCTCGGTGCTGTCGCTGACCCGGCAGAACCTGCCCACCGTGCGGACCGAGCACAAGAACGCCAACCTGGTGGAAAAGGGCGCCTACGTGCTGGCCGACGCCGAGGGCAAGCGCCAGGCGATCCTGATGGCGACCGGCTCCGAAGTGGCCATCGCCCTGGCGGCGCGCGACCTGTTGCAGGCCGAGGGGATCGGCACGCGGGTGGTGTCGATGCCCTGCTGGGAGCTGTTCGAGGAACAGGACGACAGCTATCGCCGCAAGGTGCTGCCGGCCGGGCCGGTGCGGGTGGCGGTCGAGGCGGCGGTCCGTTTCGGCTGGGACCGCTGGCTCTACGGCGAGCGCGGCAAGCGCGAGAAGGGTGCATTCGTCGGGATGCACGGCTTTGGCGCCTCGGCCCCGGCGGAGGTGCTGTACGAGCACTTCGGCATCACCGCCGAGGCGGTGGTCGAACAGGTCAAGGCCATGCTCTGAGGCTATATCGCCTGATGACTGGGATTGGGGCCGGTTCCTGCAGGGGGGCCGGCCCTTTGCCTTGACCTGCGCGCGTGGTGAGGGTGCAGGGGGCGCTGCCCCCGTCGCGCGTGCCGCGCGACTCCCCCGGGATATTTTCGGCCAGAAGAAACGCGCGGGGCGCGCGCCATCCCCGGGGGGCGTAGCGATCAGTGACGGGTTGTGCCGTGGCCAATCCCATCCAGCACGGCGCGGGCGGCGCGCAGGCCGGGCGGCTCCCCGCCCTGCCCCAGCCGCTGCATCGTCAGGCGCATCGCCTCGGCCTGGGCCTGCGGCGCGTCGAGCACCTGCGCCACGGCCTCTGCGATCGGACCGGGGCGGCAGGCGTTGCCGATGAATTCCGGCACGGCGCGGGTCTCCGACACGAGGTTGACCAGCGTCAGGCTGTCGACCAGCAGCATGCGGCCGATGATCTGGCGCGAAAGCCAGCTCATGTCGTAAGCGATGACCATCGGCGTGCCGGCGGCGGCAAGCTCCAGCGACACGGTGCCCGAGGCCGCCAGCGCCACGTCGGCGGCGCGGAAGGCCGCGCGTTTCTGCGCGCCATCCGGGTCCTGCTGCGGGTCGATCACCAGCGGGGCACCGGGCCAGTTGCGGGTCGCCTCGCGCACTGTCTGCGCCACCGGCGCTGCGGCGGGCAGCACGAGGCGCAGGCCGGGCCGCAGCGCAAGCAACTGCCGTGTCGCCTCTTCGAAGACCGGCAGCAGGCGGGCGACCTCGGACCGGCGCGAGCCGGGCAGGACCAGGGCCATTTCGCCGGTGATGTCGTGGCGGGTGCGAAAGGCCTGCGCCTCGGCCTCGGTGGCTTGGGGATCGGTCACCACGGGGTGGCCGACAAAATCGCAGGCGATCCCGGCGGCCTGCATGTAAGGCGGCTCGAACGGCAGCAGGGCCAGCACCTGGTCGACATGTGCCGCCATCTTTTGCGCGCGCTTCGGCCGCCAGGCCCAGACCGTGGGCGCGACGTAGTGGACGACCCGCACGTCCGAGACCGCCTTGACCAGCCGGTTCACCCGCAGGGAGAACTCGGGCAGGTCGATGGTGATCAGCACGTCCGGGCGGTCGGCGATCACGGCGTCGGCGGTCTGGCGGATGCGCGCCTTGAGGTGGCGGTATTCCCTGAGGATCTCGGCGATCCCCATGATCGAGATCTCGTCCATGTCGAACAGGCTGTCGAGCCCTTCGGCGATCATGCGCGGCCCGCCGATGCCGCGAAAACTGACACCCGGCACTAGCTGTTTCAGCCCGGCCATCAGGGCGGCGCCCAGCTTGTCGCCGGATTGTTCGCCTGCGGTGATGAAGACCCGCATCAGGCGCCCCGCTCGCGGATCCAGAGGAACAGGCCCGTGTCGTCGAGCATTTCGACCACTGCGCGCCGGTCCAGCACGATGACGCCGCCGGCCTCGATGACGATGCCGGAAAGGCCCGCGGCCACGGCGGCCACGGCGGTCTGGAGGCCGATCACCGGCAGGTCGGCGCGGCGATCCTGCCCCGGCTTTGACGCCTTGTAGAGCAGCCCGCCCCGGGCCACGGGGCCAAGGCCGTGCAACATGGCGTCGGTGCCGGCCACGGTTTCGCGGGCGATCACCGCACCGTCACGCAGGACGCAGGCCTGGCCGAGGTCGCGCCGGCCCTGTTCGCGCGACACGCGGTCGCCCAGGCGGGCATCGATCGTGGCGCTGTCCGGCGGGTGGGTCGTGGTCAGGACCCCGGCGGGCGGCAGGAGATGCGGCGCGAGGTCATGCGCCGCCAGCACCCCGAGGCCCGCGCCTTCGAGGATCTCGATGGCGATGCGCAGCGCGCCGTCGTCGCCGCGCCGCAGCGCGCGCAGCAGGTCCGGCAGCAAGGGAAGGGTGCGCAGGCCAAGCCGCCACACCGAGAGATCGGGCCGGGTGATGGCGCCGCAGAGGCAAACGCGGGTCACCCCGCGCCGGTGCAGCCAGCGCAGGAACTCGCCCAGCCGTTCAAGACGAAAGAGATGCTCGGCAGCGATCTCGTCAGGCGGGCAATGGGCCAGGCCGCAGGTGACGAAGGGCTCGGACAGCCCCTCGGAGACGGCCTTGGGCAAGGCACCGCGACCTGCGATCAGTGCCAGCATCGCCCAACTCAGCCCGGCGTCAGGAAGGAACGGTCGGTGTCGCCGAGGATGAAGTCGACGATCTCGCGCACATAGGCGCTTTGCGTCTCGTCGCCGAGGCGCTTGGCACGGTCCTGAAAGGCGCCTTCGCCCTGTGCCAGCATCTGGAAGGCGGCCCGCAGCGCGGTGATGTCCGACCGCGCGACGCCCTTGCGCTTGAGCCCGACCAGGTTCAGCCCGTCCAGCCGGCCGCGCGGCGCCTGCACAAGGCCATAGGGGATCACGTCGTTGGTCACCATGGTGACGGCGCCGATGATCGCGCCACGGCCGATGCGCACCCACTGGTGTACGCCCGACAGGCCGCCGATGATGACGTCGTCCTCGATCACGCAATGGCCCGCCAAGGCCGCGTTGTTCACCAGGATCACCCGGTTGCCCACCTGCACGTCATGCGCGACATGGCAGCCCGCCATGAACAGCCCGTCGTCGCCGATGCGGGTCACGCCGCCGCCGCCCTCGGTGCCGGTGTTCATGGTGACGTGTTCGCGGATGCGGTTGCGCGCGCCGATCTCCAGCCGCGTCTTCTCCCCCTTGAACTTGAGATCCTGCGGGATCTCGCCGATGACGGCAAAGGGAAAGACCACCGTCTCGGGGCCGACCGTGGTCTGGCCCGTCACGACGACATGCGATTTCAGCGTCACCCGGTCGCCCAGCACGGCGTCGGGGCCGACATGGCAGAACGGGCCGATCCGGCAGCCCTGCCCGATCTGCGCCCCGTCCTCGATCACGGCCGAGGGGTGAATCACGGTCTCGGTCAAGACGGCAGGTCCATCATGGCGGTGAACTCGGCCTCGGCGGCCATCTCGCCCTCGACCTCGGCGACGCCGGAGAACTTCCACACCTTGCCGCCGGGTTTGCCGCGCAGGGTGGTCAGCTGCATGCGCAGCTGGTCGCCGGGGGTGACCTTGCGGCGGAACTTGCAGTTGTCGATGGCCATGAAATAGACCTTCATTTCCTTGTCGGCCATGTCCAGCGCGGTGCCGACCATGACGGCGGCGGTCTGCGCCATGGCCTCGACGATGGTGACGCCGGGCATGATCGGCAGGCCGGGGAAATGGCCCTGGAAATGCGGCTCGTTCATGGTGACGTTCTTGATGCCGATGGCCGATTGCGTGCCGTCGATCTGTTCGACCCGGTCGACCAGCAGAAAGGGATAACGGTGCGGCAGGATGCGCTGGATCAGCTGGATGTCCGCGCTCAGCAACGGTTCGGTCATGGGCACGCGCCTTTCTCGTTTTGCGGCAACCCCTAGCAATCGCCGCCCCGGGGGGCAAGCCTGCCGTCAGTCCTGCCCGACCGGCGGCTGGGTCGGTTCCGGCTGGGTCGGTTCCGGTAGGGTCGGTTCTGGCTGGACCGGCTCTGGCGGGGTGCCGCTGCCGATCTGCACGTCAATCCGCTCGATCGCGCGTTCGGTGATGTCGATCGCGTCGGCGGCGACAAGGACGGTGCGCCGTTCAAGGATCAGCGCGGCCCCGGCTTCGCGCAACAGCCCCTCCAGCACCGGCTGGGCGACGCCCAGGAAACGCCGGCGCGCCTCGTCGGTGCGGACCCCCAGGGCGCGGGCCTTGGCGTCCTGTTCGTCGCGCAGGCGCTGCACCTTGGCGTCGAAGGCATCGGCCAGCTTGCGGAACTCGTCGGGCGCCAAGGTCGGGCGCAGCTCGGTCAGTTCGCGCTCTTCCTCGATCAGCTCGGCCTCGATCTTGCGGTTCTCGGCGGCAATGGCGCGGCCGTCGCGCTCGATCTCCTCGTTCACGCGCTGGCCAAAAGCGCTTTCGGCAAAGACGCGCTCGAAGTCGATGACCAGGATCTCGCTCTGCGGTGTGCCGGTGGCAAAGGGGCTGCCCAGCCCCTGCGCCGAGACGCTCCCCGCAAGCAGAGAGAACCAGAGCGCGACAAGCCGGGCGGTCCGTCGCACAGCGGCCTCAGAACTTGGTCGAGATCGTCAGGTTGAAGTTCTGCGCCTTGTCGTACTTGTTCTTTTGCAGCGGCTCGGAGAAGTTCAGCCGGAGCGGCCCCAGCGCGCTTTCCCACAGGATCGAGAACCCGATCGCCTGCCGGGGTTCAAAGCCGGACGACACGATCCGGTTGGCCGTACCGACGTTGCCCTTGGTCGAGGCGTCGAGCCCCCAGACCGAGCCGATGTCGTAGAACAACCCGCCGGAAATGCCGTATTCCTCCGGCAGGCCCAGCGGGAATTCCGCCTCGAACCGCGCCACCGCATAGAAGTTGCCCCCCAGCGCATCGTCGACCTTGTCGCCCTTCTTGCTGACCTCGCGCGGACCAATGCCGCCATTGGTAAAGCCGCGCATGATGTCCGGGTTGGTGAAGAAGCGGTCGGTCACCCGGCTGCTGCCGGTGGTGTAGTTCAGCGCACCGCCTTCAAGGGTGGCCCGCAGCGTGACCTCCTCGTTCATGATGCGGGTCTGGGCAACCGCCTTGACGTTGGTCTTGATGAAGGTGCTGTCGCCACCCAGGCCGGCAAAGTCCTGGCCGAACTCCAGCCGGTAGCGGGTGTTCGGGTCCAGCCCGGTGCTGAGCGTGTCAAAGATGTAGGTGTAGCCGACAGAGCTGTCGATCCGTTCGCCTTCCAGCGCCTCGGCCTTGACCACGCCGCCGATATCCTTGGCCTTTTTGCCGACCCCGGTGATCAGGCCGTAATCCAGCGTGTAGCGCAGCTGCACGCGGCTGCGCTCCGCCGTGGGGAATTCCAGGAAGGGGCGGAACACCCCGGTGGTGGTGTCAAAGACCGCGTTCTGGTTGTCGGTCTCGCTGTAGGTCAGTTGCAGGCCCAGGGCCAGGTCGCGGCCGAACAGCCCCGGCTCGACAAAGCTGAAGCCGTACTGCGACGCCTCGGCGGCGGTGTTGATGGTAAAGCCGAACTGCTGGCCCCGGCCGAGGAAGTTCCGCTCGGAGAAGGAGAAGGCCGCGCCAAAGCCGTTGGCGGTGGAGTACGACCCGCCGAAGCTGATCGAGCCGGTGGGCTGTTCCTCGACGTCGACCTCGACGATGACCTGCTGCGGGGTCGAGCCCTCACGCGCATCGACATCGGCGGTCTTGAAATATCCCAGCGCGCGGATGCGTTCGGCGCTTTCGCGGATGGCGCGCGGGTTGAACGGATCGCCTTCGACGGTTTCGAACTGGCGGCGGATGACGCGGTCCAGCGTGGTGGTGTTGCCCTCGATGTCGATGCGTTCGACAAAGATCCGCTCGCCGCGGACCAGGGCAAATTCCACGTCCAGCGTCAGGTCGCGGTCGTTGCGGGTGACGCGCGGCTCGACCCGGACAAAGTTCAGGCCTTCGTTCACGGCCAGCTTTTCAAGGCGCGAAATCTCGTTCTCGACCAGCGAGGGCGAATAGACCACCCCCTTGCGCAACCTGACCCTGCTCTGGAACAGATCGGCATCGACCTCTGGCAGTTCGGAGGTGACACCGACGTTGCCAAAGCGGAACTGCTGGCCTTCCTCGACGTTGATCGTCAGGAAATAGCCGTCGCGCTCCTGGCTGAGTTCGGCGTTCACGCCGGTGATGCGGAAATCGACAAAGCCGCGCGAGGCGTAGAAGTCGCGCAACAGCTGCTTGTCGAATTCGATCCGGTCCTCGATGAAGGTGTCCTTGCGGATGATGGCGCGCAGCAGGCCGGCCTGCTTGGTGTCCAGCACGCGGCGCAGGCGGCGATCGGAATACTTGGAGTTGCCGACAAAGCCGATGCGCTCGACCTCGGCGACACCGCCTTCGAACACCTCGAACACCAGGTCGACGCGGTTGTCGCTGCGGCGGATCACCTTGGGGGCGACGCGCGCGGCAAGACGGCCCTGCACCTCGTAGGCGCGGGAAATCTGCTGGGCATCGGCCTCGGCGACGCGCGGGCTGAACACCCGGCGCGACTGCGACTGCACGATCTTGGCCAGATCATCGTCCTTGATGCGCTTGTTGCCCTCAAAGGTGATGCGGTTGATCGTCGGGTATTCGACGACCCGGATCACCAGCGTGCCCCCCTGCGGGATGATCTCGACGGTCTCGAACAGGCCGGAGTTCAGGATTCGCTGGTAGGCGTCGTTCAGTTCGGCCGCGCTGACGGTCTGGCCGCGCGCGATGCCGGCATAGGACAGGATCGTGCCCGGCTCGACCCGGCGGTTGCCCTCGATGCTGACGGCGGTGAATCGGTAGGATTGCGCGTAGGCAATATCAGGGATCGTGGCGACCCCTGCCCCCATCGCAACGGCGAAGCTCAGGCACACGGCCCTCACAGCATTCGCGGTGTCATTACCCCGAGTCCGGCTCTGCGCTTTTCGCGCGGAAATGACCTTTGCCATTGTCGCAATCCAATCTGACATCCCAGAGTCGTCAGTATCGGGAATGCCCCGGCTTGTCAAAAGCCTGCGGTGTCAAAAACGGCAAGTGTCGCACGCCGGCGACTAGTTCATCAGCGCACCCAGCCAGCCCCCGAAAAACAGGGCGAAGACGATGGTGCAGATGTACAGAAGCCGGTCCCAATTGATGGTCACCAGCAGGCTCACGCTGCGGTATCCTGCCTGAAGCGTTTGCATGGATTCGGTCCTCGGTTGCGTCGTCGACCAAGGTATCGCGCATGAATCGGGCAGGAGTTTGACGCCCTGCCCCGGTGATTGTGTCAGGGACAGAACAAATCGTTCGAAAGCGCGAAGACCATCAACGAAAGCACGACAGTCAGCCCGATCGACATCATGACCTTGAGCGCGCGGTCGCTGGGCGGCCGGCCCGACACCGCCTCGTAGGCGTAGAACACAAGGTGGCCGCCATCCAGCACCGGAACCGGAAAGAGGTTCAGCAGGCCCACGGCGGTGGACAGCACCGCGATGAACCAGATGAAGCTGGCGGTGCCCTGGCTGGCCATGTCGCCCGAGGTTTCGGCGATGCCGATGGGTCCGGACAGGTTGCAGGTGCTGATCGCGCCGGTGGCCATGTGCCACAGGCCCGAAAGCGAGCCTTCGATGATCCGGCCGACCTGGGTGAACCCGCCGCCGAGCGCGTCGAGAAAGCCCATCGACTCGGTCGCCGGCTCAAAGGCGACGCCGCCGACGATGCCGATGCGGTACACGGTCTGGAACCCGCCGCCGTCGACCGGCTCGTCGATGCGGCGCGGGGTCATTTCCTTTTGCAGGATCTCGCCGTCGCGCCAGACGGTCAGCGCCAGCGCGGCGCCGTCCGACCCTTCGACCTTTTCCTTGAGCTGTTCAAAGGCATGAATCGGCGCACCGTCGACCTCGATGATGACGTCGCCCGCCTGCAACCCGGCATCCCCCGCGGCTGAGCGCGGCGCGATCTGGGTCGCCAGCGGCGGATAGGTAAAGGGACCGGCGACGGTGATTTCCTGCCCGTCCCGTTCGACGGTATAGTCCAGCTGCGCCTGCCGCGGCAGGGCGGCGAAATAGGCGGTCAGCGTCTGCTGGTCGTCCGAGCCGGGCAGCGCCTGCCCCTCGATGCCCAGGATGCGGTCGCCAGGCCGGATCTGCTGTTCCACCGGCAGCGGGCGCAGTTCGCCCACGGTCAGCGGCTCGGCCATCTCGCCGCGCACCATCATGACGCCGGCAAAGATCGCGATGGACAGGACAAAGTTGAACAGCGGACCGGCGGCAACGGTGGCGGTGCGCGCCCAGAGCGGCGCGCCCGACATCGTCGAGCGTTTCTGACGCTCGTTCAGCCCGGCCAACGCCGCCTCGTCGATCCCGCCCGAGGCATTGGCGTCACCGCGGAACTTGACGTAGCCGCCAAAGGGAATCGCCGCGATCTGCCATTTCGTGCCGTCGCCGTCGACGCGCGACCAGATCACCGGCCCGAATCCCAGCGAAAAGACCTCGGGGAAGATGCCGGATTTCTTGCCCACGATGTAATGGCCGTACTCGTGCACGGCGATGATCACCGACAGGGCGATCACGAAGGCTACAACGGTCCAGAGCGCGCCGCCGAACTGCGGAATCAATGACAGTGGGTCCAAGGCTCGCGTGCCCCCTCTATTTTTTCGTTAACCGAGAATGCTCCGGTCGGCCTCTCCCCGAGCCAGATGGTCTGCCTGGGAGACCATATCAAGGGTAATCCCGGCAGCATTGTGACCCGCCTGCGACGAAAGGCGTGAGAGCACCTCCTCGACGACACCCGCCATGCGGGTAAACGGGATGCGCCCCTCGATGAAGGCATCGAGCGCGCGTTCCTTGGCGGCGTTGAACACCGCGCCCATCAAACCGCCCGCCGCCATGACCTCGCGCGCCAGCCGCAGCGCCGGCCAGCGCGTCTCGCACGGGGCGCGAAAGGTCAGCTGGCCCAGCTTGACCAGGTCCAGCCGTTCCACCGGCAGCGGCTTGCGGTACGGGTGATGCAGGGCAAAGCCGATGGCGTGGCGCATGTCCGGCGGGCCGACATGCGCCATCAACGCCCCGTCCGTAAAGCCCACCAGCGCGTGGATCATTGATTCGGGATGTACCACGGTCTCGATCCGGACCGGGTCGAGACCAAAGAACTCTTTGGTCTCAATCAGTTCCAGCGCCTTGTTGAACATCGACGCAGAGTCGATGGTGATCCGCTGCCCCATCGCCCAGTTGGGGTGCGTGGCGGCCTGCGCCGGGGTCGCCCTGGCCAGATCCTCCAGCGGCCAGTCGCGAAAGGCGCCGCCGCTGGCGGTGATGATGACCCGTTCGACCGCGGCGATATCCTCGCCGATCAGCGCCTGGAAGACGGCGGAATGTTCGCTGTCCACCGGCAGGATCGTCGCATCGTGGGCGCGCGCCGTGCGCAGCATCAGCGCCCCGGCGCAGACCATGCTTTCCTTGTTGGCCAGCGCCAGGGTCGCGCCCTGCTCCAGCGCGCGCAATCCGGGCTCCAGCCCCGCCGCGCCGACGATGGCCGACATCACCCAGTCCGCCGGGCGGGATGCCGCTTCGATCAGCGCGGCGCGGCCTGCCGCCGCCTCGACGCCCGATCCGGCCAGCGCCGCGCGCAGGTCCTCCAGCCGGGTGTCGTCCGCCGTCACCGCCAGCCGGGCGTTCAGCCGCCGCGCGTCCCGCGCCAGTTGCGCCACGTTGGCGCCGCCCGTCAGGGCGATCACCTCGTAGGCGTCCGGGTCGCGCGCGATCAGGTCGATGGTGTTCTGCCCGATCGAGCCGGTGGCGCCAAAGATCGAGACCCGCCGCCTGCCCGCCGTCATCCCGCCCCCGCCGGGAACCCGGTCACCTGGCCGGCGATCACGATGAAGACCGCCGCGCCGAGCATCCCGTCGAACCGGTCCATCAGCCCGCCATGGCCGGGCAGCAGGTTGGAGCTGTCCTTGACCCCGGCCCGCCGCTTCAGCGCGCTTTCGGCGATGTCGCCGATCTGCGAGGCCATGCTGACCGCGATCGACACGCCGATCAGCCCGGCCCCCTGCGCGGTGAACCCGGCAAAGATCGCGCCGACAATGGCCGCGCCGATCCAGCCGGCCACCGTGCCGGACCAGGTCTTTTTCGGGCTGACGCGCGGCCAGAACTTCGGCCCGCCGATCAGCCGTCCGGCGAAATAGCCCGCCACGTCGGTGACCACCACGGTCACGATCAGCCACAGCATCCAGACCAGGCCGAAATCGTCGCGCAGCCCCATCATGGCGTAGCCCGCCAGCAGGATCAGCGCCGCGTAAACGGCATAGGTCACGCCCTTTTCGTGGATCTGCGTCAGGCCCAGCAACGGCACCAACAGCAGCAGCGGCAGCGCAAAGGCCGGCGGCAGCTCGATCGCCAGCATCGCCACGACGAACCCCGCGGCGCCCAGCAGGATCGGCGTGCGCGGCGTGCCGGGGTCGCAGAGGGTGACCAACTCCCAGATCATCACGCCGCAGACCGCGGCAATGGCAAAGTGGAACCACAGCCCGCCCAGCCAGAGCGTCAGCGCCGCCACGCCGATCATCGCGACCGCCGACAGCAGCCGCGGGGCCAGATCGTCCCAGACGCCCGCGCTCATGCCTTCACGGCCCCATAGCGCCGGTCGCGGCGCCCGAAGGCGGCGCAGAGCCGTCCCATTTCCTCGGCCGTGAAGTCGGGCCAGAGCGTGTCCACGAACTCGTACTCCGAATAGGCGGATTGCCAGAGCAGGAAGTTGGAGATCCGCGCCTCGCCGCTGGTGCGGATCACCAGGTCCGGGTCGGGCAGCACGTGGGTGTCGAGGTAGCGCGGCAGGGTTTCCACGTCGACCTGCGCCGGATCCAGCTTGCCGGCCTGCACGTCCTCGGCCAGCCGCCGCGCGGCGCGCGCCACCTCGTCCCGGCCGCCGTAGTTCAGCGCGATGGTCAGGTTGACGCCAGTGCAATGCTTGGTGAAATCCTCCGCCTCGTCCATCAGCGCCTGAAGCTTGCGGTCCAGCCGCGGCCGGTCGCCGATGAAGCGGACGCGCACGTTCTCCTTCACGAAGCCTTGCATCTCCTTCATGATGTAGCGTCGGAACAGGCTCATCAGCCCGGCCACCTCGACCTGCGTGCGCTTCCAGTTCTCCGTCGAAAAGGCGAAGATGGTCAGGTACTTGACGCCGAAGTCGGGGCAGGCCTCGACGACCTCGCGCACCCGGCGCGCGCCGGCGTGGTGCCCGAACAGGCGGGGCCGGCCGCGCATCGTGGCCCAGCGGCCGTTGCCATCCATGATGATGGCCACATGCTTCGGGCCCGCGATGTCAAGGATGGGGCGGGTCATGCATTTCCTTCCGAAGCGACGCGCGCGGTCACGCCATGACTAGCTGAGCACGACCCGCGGTCCAAGGCAATCGTCTCACATAAAGGCATAGTCGAAGATGGCAATAAGCGAAAGCCGACCGGCGCAAAGCCGCGGGCGGCTGCCGCGGCCCCGCTCCGTGACGTGCCGGGTTTCAGACCTGCATGATTTCCTGCTGCTTGGCGTCCAGCGCCTCGTCCACCTTCTTGATGAACCTGTTGGTCATGTCCTGGACCTCGGTTTCCCAGAGCTTCTGGTCGTCCTCGGACATGCCGTCGGCCTTGGCCTTCTTGATCTGGTCCATGCCGTCGCGGCGGATGTTGCGGATCGACACGCGGGCGTGCTCGGCATATTGCGCGGCGACCTTGGTCAGTTCGCGGCGGCGCTCTTCGTTCAGCTCGGGAATCGGCAGCATGATGATGGTGCCGTTGAGCTGCGGGTTGATCCCCAAGCCCGACTCGCGGATCGCCTTCTCGACCTTGCCCACCAGGCCACGGTCCCAGACGTTGATGGTGACCATGCGGGGTTCGGGGACGTTGACGGTGCCCACCTGGTTGATCGGCGTCATCTGCCCGTAGGCGTCGACCATGACCGGCTCGAGCATCGAGGCCGAGGCGCGCCCGGTGCGCAGCGAGGCGAATTCGGTGCGCAGACTGGCCATCGCGCCATCCATGCGGCGTTCAAGATCGTCGGTATCCAGTTCGAAATCGGCGGACATCTGGGGGCCCCTCTTTGATAAGCTGTGCTCGGGTAGCACTGGTTAGCCCGACCTTTAGCGCAGATCAATCGCGATTGGCCAGAGGGCCGGCCGCCGTGCGCCCCTGTCGGCCGCTCGTCCCGCCCGGTTTCTCTGGTCTGAAAATACCCCGGGGAGTCGCCGCAGGCGACGGGGGCAGCGCCCCCGCGCCCTGTCGGCCGGCGTTTCAGGTGCGCGCGGGGCCCGGGCGGTCGAGGTGCGGGCGCGGCGCATCGCCGGACACGCGGGTATAGGTCCCCTTCCCGGCCAGGATGCCGCGAAAGCCGCCCGGTTCGTCCAGCGAAAAGACGATGATCGGCAGGTCGTTGTCGCGCGCCAGCGCGATGGCCGAGGCATCCATCACCTTGAGGTTCTTGCCCAGGCAGTCGTCGTAGGACACCCAGTCGTAACGCACGGCGTCGGTGTGCTTCATCGGGTCCTTGTCGTAGACGCCATCGACCTTGGTGCCCTTGAAGATCGCCTCGCAGGCCATCTCGTTCGCGCGCAGCGTGGCGGCGGTGTCGGTGGTGAAATAGGGGTTGCCGGTGCCGGCGGCAAAGATGCAGACGCGCTTTTTCTCCAGGTGGCGCACCGCGCGGCGGCGGATGTAGGGCTCGGCCACCTCGTCCATGCGGATTGCGCTGATCACCCGGGTGAAGACGCCCAGTCCCTCCAGCGCCGACTGCATTGCCAGCGCGTTCATCACCGTGGCCAGCATGCCCATGTAGTCGGCCGTGGTCCGCTCCATCCCCTGCGCGCTGCCCGCCAGCCCGCGAAAGATGTTGCCGCCGCCGATCACCATGCAGATCTCGACGCCCATGTCGTGCACCGATTTAACCTCGCGCGCGATGCGCTGCACTGTCGGCGGGTGCAGGCCAAAGCCCTGGTCGCCCATCAGTGCCTCGCCCGAGATCTTGAGCATCACGCGATTGTAGGTGGACTTCGGGGTACCGGCCTCGGTCATGTTGCGCTCCGTCACGGGGGGGATATGATCGCGGGCATATGTGGCGGAAAACCGGTTGGGCTGCAACGCCCGATCGGCCGCCCAAGAGGCAGCACCCGGGACAGGCCCTGCGCATGACGGACACCACGGCGATCGCGGCATGCCTCGCGGCCTGCGACCCGGCACGCCCCGTGCTGATCGCCGGGCCCACCGCCTGCGGCAAGTCGGCGCTGGCGCTGGCCATCGCCGAGGCGCAGGGCGGCGTGATCGTCAACGCCGACGCGATCCAGGTCTATCGTGACTGGCGCGTGCTGACCGCCCGCCCCACGGCAGCGGACGAGGCGCGCGCGCCACATGCCCTCTATGGCCATGTGCCAGGCGACCGGGCCTACAGCGTGGGCGACTGGCTGCGCGATGTGGCGCCGCTGCTGTCGGGTGACGCGCGGCCGATCATCGTCGGCGGCACCGGGCTATATTTCACCGCGCTGACCGAAGGCCTGGCCGAGATCCCGCCCACCCCGCCGGCGATTCGTGCCGAGGGCGAAACCCTGCTGGCGACGCGCGGCCTGCCCGCGCTGACGGCCGAACTGGACCCGCTCACCGCCGCCCGCATCGACCTGAACAACCCCGCCCGCGTCGCGCGCGCCTGGGAGGTGCAGCGCGCCACCGGGCGCGGCATCGCCGACTGGCAGGCCGACACGCCGCCGCCGCTGCTGCCGCTGTCCCGGGCGACCGCGCTGGTCGTCGAGGCGCCCAAGGCCTGGCTGACCCCGCGCATCGAGACCCGCTTTCGCGCCATGGTGGCGGGCGGCGCGCTGGACGAGGCGCGCGCCAACCGGCCCGGCTGGACCCCGGACCGCCCCTCGGCCAAGGCAATCGGCGCGGCCGAGCTGATGGCCCACCTGGACGGAGAGATCACGCTGGAGGAGGTTATCAGCCGCGCCACGATCCTGACCCGGCAATTCGCCAAGCGCCAGCGCACCTGGTTCAAGGCTCGCATGTCGGCCTGGCAGCCGGTCCAGGCAGAGGCGCTGGCGCGATGACCCGGCCCGGTTTCCTGCGCAACCCGATGCCGCCCGCCCCCGCGCGGCCCAAGGGCGTTGTGCGCTGCGGCTCCTACGGGCTGGAATTGCAGGGCGCACCGTGGAAATTCACCCTGCTGCACGACCGCGAGGAAGACGTGCTGATCTGGGTCACGCGCGGCCAGGGCAAGGTGATCGTGAACGGCATCCGGCGCGGGTTTTCCATGAACAACGCGCTCTATCTGCCTGCGGGAACACTGTTTTCCGTCGAGACCCAGACCGGGACACAGGCGCTGATCCTGCGCAGCCCGCAGGGCATGAACCCGCACCAGCCGCAGTCGCCCCTGCTGCTGCGGGTGCGCGAAAGCCATGCCCAGATGGAACTGACCGGCCACATCGACAACATGAGCCGCGAGTTACACGGCACGCGGCCGCTGGCGCAGGAGGCGATCGCCGCGCATGTCGCACTGGTCGCGGTCTGGTTGCAGCGGCAGGTCCGCGCGGGGGCCGCCGACACGCCGCCCGAAACCGCGGCGCAACGGCTGGTGCGGCGGTTCGCCGAGGCGGTGTCGCGGGATTTCCGCACCCCCGCGCCGATGGCGGACTATGCCGAGGCGCTGGATGTCACGCCGACCCACCTCAGCCGCACCTGCCGCATCTGCTGCGGCAAGACCGCCGCCGACATCCTGACCGAACGCAAGCTGCACGCCGCGCGCATCGCGCTGGAAAGCCCGCGCCCGGCGGTCAAGGATGTCGCGCTGTCACTCGGCTTTTCCTCGCCGGCCTATTTCACCCGCTTCATCCAGACCCACACCGGGGCCTCGCCGTCCGCCCTGCGGGCAGCGGCGCAGCCCTCTCCGACCCGGCCCTGAACCCGTTACGACGGGGAATGTCATGCGGAAGTGACTTGCATCCCGGGCCGTGTCGCTTTTGAATGCTGAAACTGTCGGTTTCGGTTCACAATACGGCGAAAGCGGACGTTGACGGAACAGGCCATCTCGTGCGGAATGGCCATCAACGAGAGGCGGTGTCCGGCAACGCGGACCGGACCTCTCGATCACACCGGGGCCCTCGCCCCGGCAAGACAACGATATGTCACAGGGAGAAACGAATGACATCGATGGACAACATGCGGCCGGTGCATCCGGCGGCAGAAATGTACGCGCGCGAATTCAAGCAGGGCCTGATGGACCGCCGCGAATTCCTGACGCGCACCACCGCGCTGGGCGTCACCGCCGCCACGGCCTACGCGCTGGGCGGTCTCGGCAGCCCGGCGCAGGCTGCGGCACATGCCCAGGCAGGCGGCACCTTGCGCATCCAGCAGGAAGTGCGCGCGCTCAAGGACCCGCGCACCTTTGACTGGACGCAGATTTCCAACGTCACCCGCGGGTGGCTGGAATACATGGTCGAATACAACCGTGACGGCAGCCTGCGCGGCGTCCTGCTGGAAAGCTGGGAAGCCAACGACGACGCCACCGAGCTGACGCTGAACGTGCGTCCCGGCGTGACCTGGAACAACGGCGACGCCTTCACCTCGGCCGACGTGGTGCGGATGTTCGAATACTGGTGCGACAAGAACGTCGAGGGCAACTCGATGGCCGGCCGCATGGCCACGCTGATCGACCCGGAGACCAACAAGCTGCGCGAAGGCGCGGTCACGGCCACCGACGACCTGACCGTCAAGGTCATGCTGCCCAACTCCGACATCACCATCATCGTCGGCATGGCGGACTACCCGGCCGCCGTGGTGCACGGCTCGCATGATCCGGCCACCATGCTGGACAACCCGATCGGCACCGGCCCCTACCTGCCCGAGACCGTCGAAGTCGGCGTCAAGGCCGTGCTGGTCAAGAACACGAACCACAGCTGGTGGGGCGCCGAGGCCGAGGGCTTTGGCGGAGCCTACCTCGACCGGATCGAGTTCATCGACTACGGCACCGACCCCGCCTCGTGGATCGCGGCGGTCGAATCCGAAGAAGTCGACATGCTCTATCAGAACGTGAACGAGTTCATCGAGATCGGCGACGCCATCGGCTGGGAGAAATCCGAGGTCGTGACCGGCGCCACCGTCGTGCTGCGCTGCAACCAGCAGACCCCGGTCGGCGACATCGTCCCCTATGCCGACGTGCGCGTGCGCAAGGCACTGCAGATGGCGGTCGACAACAGCGTCTGCCTCGAGCTGGGATATGCCGGCCTGGGCGTGGTGGCCGAGAACCACCATGTCGCCCCGGTGCACCCCGAGTACGCCGACATCGGCCCGACCGAGTTCAATCCCGCGGGTGCCGCGGCGCTGATGGCCGAGGCCGGCATGGCGGACTTCGAGCATGAGCTGATCACCCTCGACGACGGGTTCAACAAGAACACAGGCGACGCGGCGGCGGCGCAGATGCGCGACGCGGGCCTGAACGTCAAGCGGACGGTCCTGCCCGGCTCGACCTTCTGGAACGACTGGGCCAAGTATCCGCTGTCGATCACCGAGTGGAACCACCGTCCGCTGGGTGTGCAGGTGCTGGCGCTGGCCTATCGTTCGGGTGAGGCCTGGAACGAAGCCGGCTATGCCAACCCCGAGTTCGACACCAAGCTGAACCAGGCCATGTCGATCGCCGACGCCGACAAGCGGCGCGAGGTGATGGCCGAGATCGAGAAGATCATGCAGGACGACGCGGTGATCATCCAGCCCTACTGGCGGTCGCTCTACCGCCACTACCGGCCGGGTGTGATCGGGGCCGAGATGCACCCCTCGTTCGAAATCCACGTCTACAAGCTGGGCCTCGCCGCCTGAGCCGATGACGCCGGGCCGCCGCGATGACGCGGCGGCCCTTTTTTCCGGACACGTCCGGACCGGCAAGAAGACGGGGTCCACCCCGCTTTGAGAACGACAGGGGCTGACATGGGACTGTTCATACTCCGGCGTTTGTGGGTCATGCTGCTCACCGCGCTGTGCCTGACCTTCATCGTCTTCTTTCTGACGAACCTCTATCCCAACCTCGAGAAACTGGCGAAATCCGAAGGCAACTTCCGGATGACCGACGAACAGGTGGAAACCTGGCTGGGCAACCGCGGCTACACCGCCAACGTCTTTTCCAAGTACGGCCAGTGGCTGGGCGTACTTCCCGGCTACGTGATCGAGGGCACGGACGGCACGGTGCGGGCGCGCTGCCAGGTGCCGGGCGAGCCGGTCGAGGAGGCCCCGACCTTCTGCGGCGTGCTCCAGGGCAAATGGGGCCTGTCGACAGTGTTCAAGGTCTCGGTCGGCCAGAAGGTCGGCGAAAGCCTGGCCCTGACCGGCAAGCTGATGTTCTGGGTCATGGTCCTGATGGTGCCCTCGGCGCTGATCCTGGGTGTCCTGGCCGGGATGCGCGAGGGATCGGCCACCGACCGGGCGCTGTCGACCGTGGCGATCACCACGACGGCGACGCCGGAATACGTCTCGGGCGTCATCTTCATCGCGGTCTTCGCCTCCACGGCGGTGGGGCTGCAATGGTTCAAGGCCACGGCCACCTCGGCCATGGACAGCGCCAACTTCGAGAACTTCTTTCTGCCGGTGCTGACCATCTCGCTCTACGGGATGGGCTACATCGCGCGGATGACGCGGGCCTCCATGGCCGAGGTCATGACCGCGCAATACATCCGCACCGCGCGGCTCAAGGGCGTCAGCTTTCGCAACATCGTGGTGAAACACGCGCTGCGCAACGCGCTGATCGCGCCCTTCACCGTGATCATGTTGCAGTTTCCCTGGCTGCTGAACGGCGTCGTCATCGTCGAGACGCTGTTCAACTACAAGGGCTTCGGCTGGACGCTGGTCCAGGCCGCGGGCAACAACGACATCGAGCTGCTGCTCGGCGTGTCGGTCGTGTCGGTCTTTGTCGTGCTGATCACCCAGCTGATCTCGGACATCGGCTACGTCTATCTCAACCCGCGCATCAGCGTCAGCTAAAGGGAGGCCGACATGGAAGAACTCTCCTGGGGGGCCATCATCCTCCGCGTCCTCGCCCAGTTCACGCCTGTGTGGATCTCGCTGGTGCTGGTCTTCGTCGTCTCGATCATGTTCAAGCGGCGGCTGGGCCTCTACGGCAAGCTGTTCGACAGCCTGATCGGCATGATCGGCTTTGCGCTGGTGATGTTCTGGGTCTTTGCAGGCGTCTACGGCGCCTTCGACCTGATCGTCACACACGACAGCCTGAGCCAGATCGCCGGGATGAAGAACAAGCCGCCGGGCACGCCGATCTCCGGCGCGGCCGAGGGGCTGTATCCCTATTACCTGCTGGGCGGCGACAACCTGGGCCGCGACGTGTTCTCGCGCATGGTGGACGGCGCCTGGGTTGTGGTGCAGATCGCGCCGCTGGCCACGGTCTTTGCCTTCATGGTGGGGATCACGCTGGGCCTGCCGGCCGGCTTCTACGGCGGCAAGCTGGACACGGCGCTGAGTTTCCTGGCCAACCTGATCCTCGCCTTCCCGGTCATCCTGCTGTTCTACCTGCTGGTGACACCCGAGATCATCGCCACCGGCATCCCCAACTACATGGCGACCTTCCTGTTCGTCTTTCCGCTGATCTTTGCCGCGGTCATGCTGAACTCGCGCTATCACACCCGTCCCCGGCTGCGCACGCCGCTGATGATCGGCGTGCTTGGCACGCTGGGCTGGCTCTACCTGTCGCTGGTGTCCGAGGTGGGATCGAAGGTGCACCTGATCCCGGGCTTCGCCGACCTCTTTGACGTGCCGGGCGGGATCCTGGTGGTCTTCGTCTCCGTGGTCTTCGTGAACTCGCCCACGGTGTTCCGCATCGTGCGCGGCCTGACCATGGACATCAAGACGCGCGACTACGTCGCCGCCGCGCAGACCCGCGGCGAGGGCCCGTGGTACATCATGCTGTGGGAGATCCTGCCCAACGCGCGCGGTCCGCTGATCGTCGATTTCTGCCTGCGCATCGGCTACACGACGATCCTGCTGGGAACGCTGGGCTTCTTCGGCCTGGGCCTGCCGCCGGAAAGCCCGGACTGGGGCACCACGATCAACGACGGCCGACGCCTGCTGCGCATCTACCTGCACCCGGCGCTGGTGCCGGCCTTCTCGCTGCTGACGCTGGTGCTGGGGCTGAACCTGCTGGCGGACGGGCTGCGCGAGGAATCGCTGCGCGATTGATTGACTGCGGGACCGGGGCGCTGCCCCGGACCCCGAGGTATTTTCGGCCAGAAGAAACCATCAGCGGTTCGCGGCCGCTCCGAACGGGAGAGACGACATGAAAGACGGCTACGAAGGCCCGATCCTCGAGATCGACAACCTGTCGATTTCCTTCTTCACCCGGCTGCGGGAAATCCCGGCGGTGATGGATTTCTCGGTCAGGGTGCGGCCGGGCGAGGCGGTGGGCCTCGTCGGCGAATCCGGCTGCGGCAAGTCCACCGTGGCGCTGGGGGTGATGCAGGACCTGGGCAAGAACGGCCGCATCGTCGGCGGCTCGATCAAGTTCAAGGGCCGCAACCTCAACGAGATGAGCCAGGAACAGCTGCGCCACATCCGCGGCTCCGAGATCGCCATGATCTACCAGGAGCCGATGGCCTCGCTGAACCCGGCGATGAAGATCGGCCGCCAGCTGATGGAAGTGCCGATGATCCACAAGGGATCGTCGGAAAAGGAGGCCTTTGACCGCGCGCTGCAGGTGGTCACCGACGTCAAGCTGCCCGACCCCAAGCGTATCCTGGACGCCTATCCGCACCAGCTGTCCGGTGGCCAGCAGCAGCGCATCGTAATCGCCATGGCGCTGATGGCCGAACCGGCGCTGCTGATCCTGGATGAGCCGACCACCGCGCTGGACGTGACGGTCGAGGCCGCCGTGGTCGACCTGGTCAAGGAACTGGGCAAGAAATACGGCACCTCGATGCTGTTCATCTCGCACAACCTCGGGCTGGTGCTGGAAACCTGTGACCGGATCTGCGTGATGTACTCCGGCGAGGCGGTGGAAACCGGCAGCATCGAGGACGTCTTTGACAAGATGCAGCACCCCTACACCCAGGCGCTGTTCCGCTCGATCCCGCTGCCCGGCGCGGACAAGAACGCGCGCCCGCTGGTGGCGATCCCCGGCAACTTTCCCCTGCCCCACGAACGCCCGGATGGCTGCAACTTCGGCCCGCGCTGCGACTATTTCAAGGCCGGGACCTGCGACGCCGTGGAGCGTGTCCCGATGCAGGACATCGCCGGCAACGAACGGCACCGCTCGCGTTGCCTGAGGATCGACGAGATTGATTGGAACGCGCCGCTGGCGGCGGTCAAGACCAACCTCAAGTCCGAACCGGGCCGCGTCGTGCTGAAGATCGACAACCTCAAGAAATACTACGAGGTCTCGGCCAACGCCCTGTTTGGCCGGTCCGGCGCGACCAAGGTGGTCAAGGCCAACGAGACGCTGAGCTTCGAGGCGCGCGAATCCGAGACACTGGCCATCGTCGGCGAATCCGGCTGCGGCAAGTCGACCTTTGCCAAGGTGCTGATGGGGCTGGAGACGGCGACCGACGGGCAGATCCTGCTCGACAACCGCAACATCGAACAGATCCCGATCGAAAAGCGCGATACCAAGACCATCGCCGACGTGCAGATGGTGTTCCAGAACCCCTTTGACACGCTGAATCCCTCGATGACCGTGGGGCGGCAGATCATGCGCGCGCTGGAGATCTTCGGCGAAGGCAACTCCGAGGACGAGCGGCGCGAGCGAATGCTGCGCCTGCTGGACCTGGTCAAGCTGCCGCGCGCCTTTGCCGAGCGGATGCCGCGCCAGCTGTCCGGCGGGCAGAAACAGCGCGTCGGCATCGCCCGGGCCTTTGCCGGCGGGGCGCGGATCGTGGTGGCGGACGAGCCGGTGTCGGCGCTGGACGTGTCGGTGCAGGCGGCGGTGACCGACCTGCTGATGGAAAGCCAGCGCGAGCAGAAGACCACGCTGCTGTTCATCAGCCACGACCTGTCCATCGTGCGCTATCTCAGTGACCGGGTCATGGTGATGTACCTGGGCCACGTGGTGGAACTGGGCACGACCGACCAGGTGTTCTCGCCGCCCTACCACCCCTACACCGAGGCGCTGCTGTCGGCCGTGCCGATCGCCGACACCAAGGTGCAGAAAAAGCACATCGTGCTGGAGGGCGACATCCCCTCGGCGATGAACCCGCCGTCGGGCTGCCCGTTCCAGACGCGCTGCCGCTGGAAGGACCAGGTGCCGGGCGGGCTGTGCGAAAAGGAGGTGCCGCCAGTGCGCGTGATGGCCGATGGCCACCAGATCAAGTGCCACCTGTCGGACGAGGCCATGGCCAGCATGGAGCCGGTGATCAAGGTCGCCGCGGAGTGACCTGCCGCCGCGCCTGACCGGGGGCGCGGCCCTGCACGGGCTGATCCTGGCGCTCGTCTTTTCCCGGAAGTTCCGGATTACAACCAGTTGCAGGGCAACCTGGTGCGAGAGGCGTCCGCCATCGCCAAGATCTACAACGACATCCACCGATACGATCCCGACCGGCCGGAGGCGATCCAGACCGCGCTGTCGCCCTGGGCACGGGTGGTGATCGACGAGGAGTGGCAGCAATTGTCGCAGAGCCGCGCTGAGCGGCGAAGGTTGGCGCCTGCGCGGGGTCGGGTACCTTGCCGTGCTGGACCTCCTACTGCAAGCCCCGCGCGAAGGGTCATTGCGGGCGCATATGCTGGACAAGGCGCAGAAGATCGCCGAACTGCGGCAAGAGCGCGAGAACACCGCCCCCTACCGCATCAGCCCGCTGTTCTGGTTCGCGGCGGTGACGGGCATCGTGCTGGTGACGGTGCCCTGCTTCATCTTCGCCCCGACGCGGCTGCACCTGGCGCTTGTGTCGGTCCATGGCGGGTTCGCCGGGTTGATCATGTACGTGATCTTTGCCTTATAGAACCCGTTTGGCGAGCCCGGCGCGCTGGAAACGGCCGCCTTCGAACCGCTGGAGGCGGCCGGGATCGGGATCGGGTCCTGAGGCTTTCCGGTGGCGGACCATCTTGATCCGCGCGCAGGTCGCGCCCTCGGGTGGCACAGGGCCTGATTTTCCGCCTCCCGGGTGGACGTCATGGCCCCTGCGGCCCAGCCGGCCAGCTTGTCTGGTCAGGCCCGCGCTTTTCCCGGGCGACCTCCAAACCATCGAAGCTGCGGCAGCCTCTGAGACCCGAACGGTCTGTAGTAGGCACGGCGCCTGTGACGCGTGACTGCGCCACCGGGTCTCACTGTTCCTGTCCCACGATGGAGTCCGTCACCGCCGTCCCGCCATCGCGCGACTTGCGGATGTAGTAGGGCGAAATCGTCGAATGCTCCAGCAAGGCGCGCTGCTGCTTGAGGGTCAGCGGCCGGTCGAACCGGAAATCGGTGACGGTGTCGTAGATACCGCTGCACCGCACCGAAAGCGCCGTGTCCTCCACCTCGATCCGGGCTTCGCCGCCGCGCAGGTCCGACAGCGCCTCGTCGAAGGCGACCACGTTCAGTGGATGGAACCGGCACCCGCCCTTGCCCAGGGTCAGGACCAGCCCGTCGATTCGGCGGCTGCCGACGTGCAGGCAGGCCGGAATTCGGCAGGCCTTGCGGTTGTAGAGCAGCGCCATGGCCCAGCGGTAGCCGGTGTCGATCAGCATCAGCACGGCGATGAACACCGTCATGACGGCGACGACCGCCCCGGCGGCAAACAGCTTGTCCTCCTCGGCGCGGCGCTCGACCTCGGACCAATTGAAACCCGAACCGGATAGGAACCCGCCTGTCCGGCCTTGCTGGATTTGCTGGAAAATCGCAGAGCCGGTTTCGACGCAGGCCAGCGTGCTTTGCTGGTCGAACTCGCTGAGCATGGCGCGGATCCGTGCCGGGTTGTAGCTGCCGCCGCTTCCGATACGCTCGGCCTCGGCCATCAGGTCGACGGCGATGGTCGAGACGCTGTCCAACCCGTTGTCATGCAGCGTCCGGACGACTCGGGCTTCGGACAGGCCGGCCATCTGCGCCGCCAGCCGGTCCGTCATGACGGCAGGCACATCGGCCCCTTCGGACGGCAGGGCGGCCAGCGTGCGGGCCAGCGACATAAGGTCCGCCGGGACCTGGCAGGACTGCGCCTGCACCCCACGCGGCGCGGCAAGGCACACAACGCACATCACGGCCAGCGCGGTCAGCTCGGCCCGCGCCCGTCGCCGGTACGAAGTCATGAACATGGCCGCCGCTCCCGTGCATGGGCATCACGGTGCGCAGTCTTGCAGCAAAGGCATAAGCAAAGCTTAAACGGCGCCCGAAGGCGGTGCGTCAGCCGCCCCAGATTGTCTTGACGTAGTTGCGGGTTTCACGGAAGGGCGGTACGCCGCCGTGTTTCTCGACCGCGC
The DNA here is from genome assembly GCF_900184945.1 of Antarctobacter aquimaris. Lineage (GTDB taxonomy): Bacteria > Pseudomonadota > Alphaproteobacteria > Rhodobacterales > Rhodobacteraceae > Maliponia > Maliponia aquimaris. Next base: position 71,735 of record NZ_FXYF01000002.1, read on the forward strand.
CGGGCCCGGCGTTGTAGGCCGCGAGCGCGAGCTTCCAGCTGCCGAATTTCTGGTATTGCTGCTTGAGATAGCGCGCGCCACCTTCCAGGTTCTGAACCGGGTCGTGCGGATCGACGCCCAGCAGGCGCGCGGTGTCCGGCATCAGCTGCGCCAGCCCGATGGCGCCCTTGTGCGACAGCGCCTTGGGGTTGAAGCGCGACTCCTGGTTGACCAGCCGCAGGAACAGGTCCTCGGGGATGCCATGCTTGCGCGCGGCGGTGCGCGCCATGTCGGCATATTGCCCCTTGTAGCGGCCCCGATAGGCCGGCAGGTCGCCGTCCGCGGTCGTGCCCCACTTGGTGGGTGTCACCACCTTGGGTGGCTGCAACCGGACCGAATCCTTGTACTGCCGGGCGGCGCGGTTATCGAGCACCTTGGTCTGGTTGGAAAACAGCAGCGCCCGGTTCTTGGTGGACAGAACCTCGGCCGCGGCGCCTTGCGCCAAGCCAACCGATAGCAGAACGATCACCGTTCCGCGCAAAAAGCCGCGTCTCATCAAACTGTCCCCGTCGTCCAATTTCCTGACTGACCCGCGCACTATACGCAATTGGAGGAAAATCGCCAGACCCACGGACCGCGACCCTTCACCGTGGTTCCATGGATGGTATAGGGTCGGCGAACACGCGCCGAAGCTGAGATTCGAAAGGGAGAGACATGGCAGGTTCCGTCAACAAGGTGATCCTGGTGGGCAACCTCGGCCGCGACCCCGAGGTGCGGACGTTCCAGAACGGCGGCAAGGTCTGCAACCTGCGGATCGCCACGTCGGAAAACTGGAAGGACCGCAACACCGGGGAGCGCCGCGAGCGGACGGAATGGCACTCGGTCGCCATTTTTTCGGAACCGCTGGCCCGCATCGCCGAGCAGTACCTCAAGAAGGGGTCCAAGGTCTACATCGAGGGCCAACTGGAAACCCGCAAGTGGCAGGACCAGAGCGGCCAGGACCGCTACAGCACCGAGGTGGTGCTGCGGCCCTACCGGAGTGAGCTGACCCTGCTCGACAGCCGCGACGGCGGTGGCGGCGGCAGCTTTGGCGGTGGCTCCTCGGGCGGCTATGACGATCCGGGCCAGGGCGGCGGCTACGATGACCGCGACTATGGCAGCAGCAGCCGGTCCGGCGGCGGCTCGGGCCCGTCGCGGGCCCCGGCGCGCGACATCGACGACGAAATTCCGTTCTGATCCCCTTGCGGGACAAGTGAAACAACGGCGCGGGCCGTCGGATCGCAGGATCCGGCGGTTCGTTTGCCTTCCAGCCGCGCCATGGGCCATCGGGCGCCCGATTGCCGCGCCCGGTAGCACCGCGCCGCGACAAGGCTTATGTCCGACACGTCACCCCGCAGACAGGAGGGCCCTGCATGACCTGGACCATTCGCCTCGGCACGCTTCTGGGCTCGGAACTGCGGGTGCACGCCACCTTTTTCCTGCTGCTGGCCTGGGTCGCCGCGGCGGCCTGGGCCGAAAGCGGCCCGGCGGCGGCGCTGGACAACACGCTGTTCATCCTGGCGCTGTTCGCCTGCGTGGTGGCGCATGAATACGGCCACGCCCTGACCGCGCGGCGCTACGGCATCCGCACGCCGGACATCACCCTGCTGCCGATCGGCGGCATGGCCCGGTTGGAACGGATGCCCGAGAAACCCGCGCAGGAGATCGCCGTGGCGCTGGCCGGGCCGGCCGTCAACGTGGTGATCTGGGCGGTACTGGTCGGCTTTGGCGCCACGACACAGCTGGAGGCGCTGGCCGACCCGTCGAACCCGCAGGACTTCCTGGGGCGGCTGGCGGCGGTGAACCTGTTCCTGGCGGTGTTCAACCTGATCCCGGCCTTTCCGATGGACGGCGGGCGGGTGCTGCGGGCGTTGCTGGCGATGGGCACGGACCGCGTGCGCGCCACGCGCATCGCCGCCACGGCGGGGCAGATCGTGGCCTTTGTCTTTGGCTTTCTCGGCCTGACCTCGGGCAACCTGATCCTGCTGCTGATCGCGCTGTTCGTCTTCATGGCGGCCCACGCCGAGGCGCGCGACGTCGAGGCGCACGACTTTGCGCGCGGCCTCTTTGTGCGCGACGCGATGATCACCAGTTTCGAGCGGCTGGCGCCCACGGACCCGATGCATGTCGCGGCGCAGACCCTGATCCGCACAACGCAGCACGAGTTTCCGGTGCTGGACCGCGACGGTCGGCTGCTGGGCTTTCTGACCCGGACGGCGCTGTTCCGGGCGATGGCCGAAGGCCACAATACCCTGCCCGTGGCCGAGGCGATGGAGAGCGTGCCCGCCCTGCCCCTGACCGCGCCGCTGGCCCAGGCGCTGGACGCGCTGCAAGGCGCGCCCGCCGTCGCGGCGACGGACGCGGGCGGGCATGTGATCGGCTATGTCACCGCCGAGAACCTGGGCGAGCTGATGCTGTTGCGCGGTCGGCGCTGACGCGCGCCATCAGCGGGCGGCCAGCTGATCCGAAAGCAGCCGCAACACGGCCTCACGCGGCACGTCGGAGGTGACAAAGGCCTGGCCGATCCCGCGCGCCAGGATAAAGCGCAGTTGCCCGTCGATCACCTTCTTGTCCTGCCCCATGAGGTCCAGCAGCGACTCGGCGCCGGGCAGATCGCCGGGGATGTCGGCCAGGTCGCAGCGCATCCCGCTGTCCTTCAGGAGTGCGCGCACGCGGCTGGGGTCTTCCTGCGCACAGAGGCCCAGCCGGGCCGACAGTTCAAAGGCCAGCGCGCAGCCGATCGCCACCCCTTCGCCGTGCAGCAGCCGGTCGGAATAGCCGGTGGCGGTCTCCAGCGCGTGGCAAAAGGTATGGCCCAGGTTCAGCAGCGCGCGGTCGCCCTGCTCGGTCTCGTCGCGCAGCACGATCTCGGCCTTCATCTCGACCGAGCGTTTCACCGCCTGTGCCCGCGCGGCCCGGTCGCCGGCGGCGATCCTCGGGGTGTTCTCTTCGAGCCAGGCAAAGAACGCCGCGTCGCCCAGCAGCCCGTATTTCACCACCTCGCCGTAGCCAGCAAGAAAGTCGCGCGGCGGAAGCGTGTCCAGCACGCCGATGTCGGCCAGCACCAGCGCGGGCTGGTGAAAGGCGCCGATCAGGTTCTTGCCCTGCGGCGCGTTGATCCCGGTCTTGCCACCGACCGAACTGTCGACCTGCGCCAACAGCGAGGTCGGGATCTGCACGAACCGCACCCCCCGGCGCAGCACGGCGGCGGCAAAGCCGACAAGGTCGCCGATCACGCCGCCGCCAAGGGCTATCACCACGTCGCGCCGTTCGACCTTCTGTTCCAGCAGCCATTCCACCGTGCGGGTGAACTGCGGCCAGCCCTTGGTGGATTCGCCCGGCGGCAGGGTCAGCGCGACGCAATCGATGCCTTCGGACGCCAGCGCGGCGGTGAGCGCGGGCAGATGCGCGCGGGCCACCGTTTCATCGGTGACCACGGCGACGCGCGGACGTTTCAGCAGCGGCGCGATCTCGGCCCCTGCCCTTGCCAGCAGTCCCTCGCCGATGCGCACATCGTATTCGCGCCCCGGCAGGGGCACCGACACCGTTTCGATCATTCCACTTTCTCCAGAACATCGGGCCGCCGCGCCAGCAGGGCCTGGGACACGCGGCGCGCCATCTGGTCCAGCGACAGGCCCGGCACCGAGACGACCTCGATATCCGCCTTGGCGTAGACCGGCACCCGCGCCTCGTAGAGCGCGCGCAGGGTGCCCTTGGGATCGGGGGTGCGCAGCAGGGGCCGGGTGTCCTTGTGCCGGACCCGTTCCCACAACAATTCAAGGTCGGCATTCAGCCAGACCGAGACCCCCATGCGCGAGATCATCGCGCGGTTGGCCTCGGACACGAAGGCACCGCCGCCGGTGGACAGCACGCCCGGTTCACCCTCCAGCAGGCGTTCGATCACCTGGCTTTCCTTGCGGCGGAAAAAGGCCTCGCCATCGCGCGAGAAGATCTCGGCGATGGTGCGGTTGGCGGCTTCCTCGATCTCGTGGTCCGAATCGCGGAACACGACGCCCAGCTGCGCCGCCAGAGTCCGCCCGACCGCTGTCTTGCCGGCGCCCATCATGCCGACAAAAACGATAGTCTTGTGCAGGATCAAACCCTTGTGAACCGCCGCGTCGGCCATCCTTCGCCCATCTCTTACCTGTTGCGTGAATGACGTGAACGCGGGAAAAAGGCTAGGTATAAGTTCAAAAAACTGAGGCAGGGGCATTCCACCATGGGCTGGTTGATCAAATGGCTGTTCTATCTGCTGATCCTGGCCGGGTTGGTGCTTGTGGCGTATGCCTATGTCGGCCCCTACTTCGGCGCCGACTTCAGCCCGCCGCAATCCGAACGCCGTCTCCCGGTAGAGCTCGATGGCGGTTGAGCGGACGCAGGGGCGCGCGACGATGACAGGCTCGGCGCTGCGACTGCTGGTCGCGGCGGCGCTTGGCATGGGGTCCATGGGTGCCGATGCACAGACCGATCCGGTTGCGTCCAGTGCCGCGCCGCCGCGGGTCGAGGCGGCCCCGCTGGAGGCGATGAACGCGGGCGCGGCGGGTCTTTTGTCGCCGCGGGTGACCGGCCTGCCCTTTTCGCTCTGGGTCGCGTCCGAGCCGCGCACGCTGGACAGCCTGACCCGGACGCTGGACCTGCCGGTCCCCGCCCTGCGCGCGCAGATGCGGGTGATGATGCTGGCCGAGGCCGATCCGCCCAGGGGCGACCGTGACCTGGCGCATCTGACCTCGCGGCTGGCCTGGCTCAAGGAACAGGGCCATGTCGAAGAGGCGCTGGCGCTGCTGGACATCACCGGGGTGCAGGATCCGCACCTGTTTGCCGCCTGGTCCGACCTCGCCCTGTTGCTGGGCCAGGTCGAGCCGGTGTGCCGCGCCCTTCAGACACAGCCCACGCTGAGCGACGACCTGGCCTTGCGCATCTTCTGCGCCGCGCGCAGCGGCGACTGGCCGCGCGCCGCGCTGACCCTGCAAAGCGCGGTGACGCTGGGCGACCTGCGCGGCCGGCAGGCGGAGCTGCTGACACGCTTCCTCGACCCGGAACTGGCGACCGATGCGCCGCTGTTGCCGCCGGTGCGGCCGACACCGCTGGAATTCCGCCTGTTCGAGGCGCTGGGAGAACCGCTGCCCACCGCCCCCCTGCCGCTGCATTACGCGGTGCTGGACCTCGGCGGCGACAACGGCTGGCGTGCGCAGGTCCAGTCGGCCGAACGGCTGGCAAGGGTCGGCAGCCTGCCGGCCAACCGGCTGCTGGGCATCTACACGCTGCGCGAACCGGCGGCGTCGGGCGGGGTCTGGGACCGGGTCGCGGCCTTGCAGGACTTTGAACGCGCGGTGGCGCGGGGCAGCGCCAACACCGGGCAGGAACTGGTCCGGGTCTGGCCACAGATGGCCTCGGGGCGGCTGCTGGTGCCCTTTGCCGAGCTGTTTGCCGAACCGCTGGCGGCGCTGCCGCTGGAGGGGCGCGCGGCGGGGCTGGCCCGGCGCACCGCCTTCCTGTCGCCCGCCTACGAGAGCCTGGCCGCCGCCATGACCGACGACAGCGCCGAAACGCGGTTCCTGACCGCCATCGCGCGCGGGCAGACCCCGGAGCGGATCGCCGACCTGCCGCATGCCGAGGCGGTGGCCGCCGCTTTTTCCGGCGCGGCGATGCCGCAGGACCTGCGCGGTTACCTCGCCGAGGGCAAGCTGGGCGAGGTCATCCTGCGCGCCATGGCGCTGTTCGGCAGCGGGGCTGCGGGCAACGGGCAGGACCTGACCGACGCCATCGCCACCTTTCGCACCCTTGGTCTGGAAGACCTGGCGCGGCGCGCCGCGCTGGAGCTGATGATCCTCGACGCCGAAAGGGCGCGGCGGTGACCCCGTCCCGCTGGGTGCCGCTGTTCCTCGAGGCGCTGGCCGCCGAACGCGGCGCCGCGGCCAACACGCTGGCCGCCTACGACCGCGACCTGGCCCATGTGCAGGACTGGATGTCGGGCAAGGGGCTGGACCTGGCGGATGCCACGCAGGCGGACCTGGAATCCTACCTGGTGTTCTGCGATGCGCAGGGCCTGTCCCGCGCCACCCGCGCGCGCCGCCTGTCGGCGCTGAAACAGTTCTACCGCTTTGCCTTCGAGGAAGGGTTGCGCGGCGACAACCCCGCCATCCAGATCACCGGCCCCGGCCGGGACAAGCGCCTGCCCAAGACGCTGTCGGTGCCGGAGGTGGACGGGCTGCTGGAGGCCGCCGAAGGCCATGGACGGACCGAGGCGGACCGCCAGCGCAACACCTGCCTGATGCAGGTGCTTTATGCCACAGGCATGCGGGTCAGCGAGCTGGTCTCGCTGCCGCTGGCGGCGGCGCGGGGCGATCCGCGGATGCTGCTGATCCGCGGCAAGGGCGGCAAGGAACGCATGGTGCCGCTGTCGCCGCCCGCGCGGGTGGCTCTCGCGGCCTGGCTGGCGGTGCGGCAGGCGCAGGAGGACGCGGCGCGCACCCAGGGCAAGCCGGCCTCGGCCTTCCTGTTCCCGTCGCGCGGCAAGGCCGGGCACCTTTCGCGCCACGCCTTCTACATGCTGATCAAGGAATTCGCCGTGGGCGCCGGGGTATCCCCGGACAAGGTGACACCACACACCCTGCGGCACGCCTTTGCCACTCACCTGCTGGCCAACGGCGCCGACCTGCGCGCCATCCAGACGCTGCTTGGCCATGCCGACGTTGCCACGACCGAGATCTACACCCACGTGCTGGAAGAGCGCCTGCGCGACCTGGTGCTGGAGCACCACCCGCTCGCGCGCGACGACTGAAACGTCTCAGGCCGCCTCGGAGGCGGGTGGCCGCACCTTCAGCTTGGTGATGCGGTTGTTCTCGCGCGCCATGACCTCGAACCGGAAGCCGTGAAAGCTGAACACCTGGCCCACGGTCGGGATCATCTGCGCCTCGTGGATCACCAGGCCGGCGACAGTGTTCGCCTCGTCGTCGGGCAGCGACCAGTCGGTCGCGCGGTTGAAATCGCGGATCGTCATCTGGCCGTCGATCAGGTAGTGCCCGTCCTCGGCCTTGCGGATCGGGTGTTCGGCATCGGGGTCGAACTCGTCGGTGATCTCGCCCACGATCTCCTCGAGGATGTCCTCGAGGGTGATCAGCCCCTGAAGCGCGCCGTATTCGTCCACAACCAGCGCGAAATGCGTCCGGCGGCGCAGGAATTGGCGCATCTGCTCGTCCAGCGCGGTGGTGTCGGGGATGAAGTAGGGCTTCATCGCCACATCGGTGATGTTGAACCCGGCTATCGCACCGGCCATGGTCTGGTCTTCGTCCACCAGCTTGTACATGGCGCGCAGCAGGTCCTTGGCGTGGATCACGCCGACGATGTTCTCCGGGTCGTCGCGGAACACCGGCAGGCGGGTGTGGCTGCTTTCAAGGCATTGCTCGAGGATCTCCTGCGGCCGCGCCCTGGCGTCGATCATCTCGATCTTGGATCGGTGCAGCATGATCTCCTCGACCGTGCGTTCGCCGAGGTCGAGCGCGCCCAGGATGCGGTCGCGGTCCTCCTTCTGCACCACGCCCTCGGAATGGCCCAGCTGCAACGCGCCTGCGATCTCCTCGCGCACGGCCAGGATGTGGCTGTCGGGGTCGGTCTTGACCCCGAAAACGCTCAGCACCGCGCGCACCAGGACCCGCACCGCCGTGACCACCGGCGAAAACACCAGCACGATCACGGTGATCGGCCCAGAGACCTTCGCGGCGGCGTCTTCGGGGTTGGTGATGGCGTAGGTCTTGGGCAGCACCTCGGCAAAGATCAGCACGACGCAGGTCATCACCAGCGTCGCCAGCGCCACGCCGGATTCGCCGAACGCGCGGGTGAACAGCGCCGTCGCCAGCGAGGTGGCGAGGATGTTGACGATGTTGTTGCCCAGCAGGACCGAGCCGATCAGCCGCTCGTTGTCCTCGGTGATCTTGAGCGCGCGTTTGGCCCCGACCGATCCCTTGTCCGTCGCGGCGCGCAGCTTGCCGCGCGAGGCGGCGGTCAGCGCGGTTTCGGACCCCGAGAAGAAGGCCGACAGCATGATGAGGCCGAGGATCGACGCGGTCGTGATCCAGAAGGCGGCGTCCAGCGTGCTTGTATCTGCTTCCATGAGATCGGGATTCCTCTACACTCCGCTGGGTTATGGGGGCCGCTGCGGCGGCATTCAAGGGGGCGGGAATGATCGTCACGGAACTGGGCGGAATCAGCGGCAGGCTGCTGGTGTTCGGAGGGGTCTACTCGAACCTCCAGGCCTTGCGCGCCTTGCGCGCCTATGCCGACGCGGCGGGCATTGCCCCGGCGCAGGTGATCTGCACCGGCGACGTGGTCGCCTACGGCGCCGATCCGGCCGCCTGTGTCGACCTGGTGCGCGACTGGGGCGTGACGGTGGTGGCGGGCAACGTCGAGCGGCAACTGGCGGCAGGCGCGATGGACTGCGGCTGCGGCTTTGACGAGGGCAGCACCTGCGACCGGCTGTCCGCCGGCTGGTACGCCCATGCGGATGCGGGTTGCGATTCGGCGGCGCGGGGCTGGATGGCGACGCTGCCCGATTTCGTGACCTTCCGGCACGGCGACCGGCGCTGCGTGGTGCTGCACGGCGGAGCCAGCGACATCGCGCGGTTTCTCTGGCCGGTGTCGCCGGAGGACGAATTCGCCGCCGAACGCGCCGTGCTGGAGCGGCTCTGCGGGCCGCTGGACCTTGTGCTGGCCGGGCACAGCGGGCTGGCCTTCACGCGGCGCGTCGGCAGCATGGACTGGGTCAACGCCGGGGCGATCGGCATGCCGCCGAACGACGGCGCGCGCGACACCCGCTTTGCCCTGCTCGACGAGGACGGCACCGTCCACCTGGAGCGGCTGGCCTACGATGCCGAGGCCGCAGTGGCGGCGATGCGGGCGGCGGGGCTGACGCAGGGCTACGACCGGGCGCTGCTGAGCGGCTGTTGGCCGTCCGAAGACGTACTGCCCGAGGCACTGCGGCGCGGCGCCGGGGCGGTGCCGGCATCCGCCCTTCCCTGACCCACCATGAAATAAAACTCAAATCAATGGCTTGTCGGCCGGTTCTCATGCCACCGGCGCGGTCCTGAACCACCTCCTCCTGCCTTGATCTGTCTCAAGGCCGCGACGCCCCTGCCTGCTACCCTGTCTGTCATCGAGGATCAGGAGACGCGCCCGGCCCGCGATGGGGGGAACCGTGAGACGAGGTTGGATCGGAGCAATGCGGCTGGCGGTGCTGAGTGCCGCACTTGGCCCGTCTAGCGCACAGGCGCAGGGGCTGGACATCAACGACCTGCTGCGCGGCGGCACCGGCGATACGCCGGAGCGCACGGTCCCTGCCCCGGTCGATCCCGGCCTGACGGACAGGCTGCGCGGCGCGCCGCCGTGGCAGGCCGAATCCGCCGCCGACTCGCCGCTGCTGCCCGCGCCGCCCGTCCTGCCCTTTGCCGAAACCGCGCTGGCCGGTCGCTGGACCGGGGTCGGCGCGCAGTGCGCCGGGCAATACCTTGACCTGACCGCCACCGACGGCGGCTACGCGGGCACTTTCCAGCGGCGGAACGCGCGCAGCGGCAGGCAGGTCGTGACCCGCATCGCAGCACAGCCCGACAAGCCCTGGCAGGGTGCGCCGCATCCGCTTCAGGACGGCGCCTTTTTCAGCTTTGCCCGGCAATACGCCGCGCAGGTCACTCCGCCCGCCAGCACCGCCCCGGTCCCCGAGGGCGGCTGGCCGCTGACGCTGATCCTGGCGCGCGAGGCCGAAACCGGCGCCCTGACCCTGCGCTTTCTCGAGCCGGTGACGGTCTGCGCCTTTGCACGGGAGGGCGGCTGATGCGGGTCTGGATGCTTTTCGGGATCGGCGCGGCGTTGGCGCTGCTGATCCTTTCCACGTCAGGCACACGGGCCGAGACGGCGGCCGAGCTTGAACGCCAGGTCAGCCAGATCCGCGCGAACCTCGACGATGCCAAGGCCCTCATGGGGGAACGCAACGTCGAGCTTTTCGCGGTCCGCGAGTTTCTCCGCCAGGCGCGCAACGACTGGATCAACGCCTGGGTCATCAACGAGGCGGCGATCCGCCGCGACCAGGCGGAAATCGAGGCGCTGCGGCGAATGGGCGTGTTCAATCAGAACTCGCGCGACCTGAACGACAAGATGCGCGCGCTGCTGGCCGAGCGTGCCCGGCTGGAGCGGCTGGACGGGCAGCGGATCGAAGAATGCGACCCGCCCTGCACCACCATGGCGGACCTGCTGCGCGCCTACAACGCGCGGCGCGACCGCGAACAGGCGCTGACCCGGGGCATCGCCGACCTCGACGACTGGCGCAACCAGCTTTTTGACGAGCTGGCGGCGCTGAAACCCCGGCTGGCGGCCAGCCGCAAGGCCGAAACCGCCGCGTTGCAGGCCGAACTGGAGCGCCTGCGCGACAGCCGCAGGCGGCAGTCGGGACTGCTGAGCGACGGGGAGACCTTCCTGCTGCCCGACCTGGACGGCACCGGCTGGCCGCTTGTCCTGACCAAGCAAGAGCTGATCCAGGAGGTGATGGGCACCTATTTCGTGACCGGCACCTCGACCGACGTCGACAGCGAGACCTTCCGCAGCGAGATCGCGGCCATCGCGCGGACCCTCCTCGCGCAGTCCGAAAGCCTGAAACGCCAGGCGCGGGCCAACCTGGCCACGCTCGACGCCGACATCGCTCAGCTTGAACGCCGCCTGGGGGGCAACGCGGACGGGCAGCGCCCCGTGGCGGCGGACGGCACGGCCACCAATTGCCCGCCGCGCAACCCGGACCCCGCCAGCCGCACCCACCGCATTCCCGCTGATGCCCGGGACAGCTACCTGTCCTGCGCCTATTTCCCCGGCGACGACGGCCCGATACAGGCGCAGGTCCGCTACGAGGACGGCAAGGAAACCGGCATCGCGGCCTATTTCAGCCTCGACGGCGGGCACCACCTCGACAACATCCACAACACGCGCGGATCGCGGCAGGCGGGCGCGGACTGCCGCTATCATTCCGCCAGCGCGATCCGCGAATATCACCTTTACGGCGATGACGGGACAGAGGTGGCAGCGTTCTGCGAACCGGACGGCACCCTGGGCCGCTGCGATTTCATCACCCATGACGGGCAGGCGCGCAACTGCCGGATGCCCTGCACCGACCAATGCGCCGATCAGCGCCGGGCGATCGGCTGGCCGCCGATGCAGTGACGCTCAGGCCCGCAGGCGCACCCCCTCCGGGTCAAACGGCGGCGCGGCCAGGATCTCGGCCCCGTGCGGGCGGCCCAGCACCATGACCTGCACCCGGTCGCCCGGCTCGGCCATGCCCGCCTTGACGAAACCCAGCGCAAGGCTGCGGCCGACCGAGTAGCCGTAGCCACCCGAACTGACGCGCCCCACGCCCTGCCCGCCGCGAAAGATCGGCTCGCCCCCGGTGGCATCGGCACCCGAGGCGATGACCGCGTCCTCGTCCAGCGCCAGGATCACTATCGTCTCGCGCGCCGGCAGGTCGATCACCTTGAGCAGCGCGTCCTTGTTGAGGAATTCCTTGTCCAGCTTGCACAGCCGCGCCAGACCCACCTCCTGCGGCCAGTACTCGGGCGAATACTCGCGGCTCCACGAGCCATAGCCCTTTTCGAGGCGCAGGCACATCAGCGCCCGGCTGCCCACCGGGCCGATGCCCATGCCCTGCCCCTCGGCCAGCAGCGCCGCGTAGAGCCGCGCCTGGTCCTGTGCCGCGCAATGCAGCTCCCACCCCAGGTCACCGGTAAAGGATACGCGGAGCGCCAGCACCCGCACCCCCGCCAGGTCGATCCAGCGTGACGCCATGAACGGAAACTCCGCCGTCGCCAGCGCGGCATTGGTCAGCCGCTGCAACACCTCGCGCGATTTCGGCCCGGCGACGTTGAAGCCGCACATCGCCTCGGTCATCGACTCGAACGTTGTGCCTTCGGGCAGCGGCACCTGCCGGAAGAACCGCGCATGGTAACGCTCGGCCATGCCCGAACCGATCACCCAGAATTCCTCATCACCCAGCCGCGTGACGGTGAAATCCCCGGCGATCCCGCCCCGCTTGCCGATCAAGGGCGTCAGACAGGAGCGGCCCACGACACGCGGCATCCGGTTGGCAAAGACCGCGTTCAGCCAGGCCTCTGCTCCCGGCCCGGTCACGCGGTACTTGGCAAAGTTCGAGATGTCGATGATCCCGCCGCTGTCGCGCAGCGCCCGCGCCTCGCGCCCCACGCTGTGCCACCAGCCCTGGCGGGTGAACCCGGCGGTGTCGGGCGTCTCGGCGTCGAAATAGGCGGGATGCTCCCAGCCGTAGTTGAGGCCGAACTTTGCCCCCATCGCCTGTTGCGTCTGATAGACGGGGCGTGTGCGGACGGGGCGGCCGGCCTCGCGCTCCTCTCCCGGGAAATGGATGGAAAAGCGGTGCGCGTACTGGTTCCTCACCCGCGCCTTGGTGAACCGGGAATCCGCCCAGGCGCCAAACCGCGCCATGTCCCAGGGGAACATGTCGTACATCATCTCGCCCTCGACGATCCACTGCGCCGCCATCAGCCCCATGCCGCCCGACTGCGAAAAGCCGGGGATGATCCCGTTGCAGCAGAAATAACCCGGCAGTTCCGGCACCGGCCCCATCAGCACGTTGGCGTCGGGCGACCAGATCATCGGCCCGTTGATCACCCGCTTGATCCCCGCCGTGCCGACCACCGGCACCCGGTCGATGGCGCGCAGCATGTTGGCTTCGATCCGCTCCAGGTCATCGGCGAACAACTCATGCGCAAAGTCGAGCGGCGTGCCGCCCTCGGCCCAGAGCCGCACGTCGCGCTCGTAGGCGCCGATCAGCAGGCCCTTGCCCTCCTGGCGCAGGTAATACTCGCCGTCGCGGTCCGCGACCGACGGCAGGCGGCGGGTCATGGCGGCGATCTGGGCAATCGTCTCGGTCACGAAATACTGGTGCTCGGTCGGTTGCAGCGGCAGCGTCAGTCCCGCCAGTGCCGCCACCTCGCGGCCCCAGAGCCCGGCGGCGTTGACCATCCAGGGCGTGGCGATGTCGCCCTTGGGAGTGCGCACGATCCACGACCCGTCCGCCTGCCGTTCGGTCGCGGTGACGGGGGTAAAGCGGTGGATCTCCGCCCCGCGCGCCCGCGCCCCTGCCGCGTAGGCCGCCGTCACGCCGGAGGGATCGACGTTGCCGCCGTCGGGCTCGTACATGATGCAGCGGATGCCGTCGAAATCCACCAGCGGGTGCAGGCGTTCGGCCTCATCCCGGCTGACCTCGTGAAAGTTCATGCCGTAAAGCTTGGCCTTGGCCGCCTGTAGCCGCAGCTGGTGCTCGCGGTTCTGGGTCTGCGCCAGGTACAGGCTTCCGGGCTGGAACACCCCGCAGCTTTGCCCCGTCTCGGCCTCCAGCTCCTTGTAAAGCCGCATGGTGTAGTGTTGCAGGCGTGAGATGTTGGTGCTGTCATGCAGCCCGTGGATGTTCGCCGCCGCATGCCAGGTCGACCCGGAGGTCAGCTCGTCGCGCTCCAGCAGGACAACCTCGGTCCAGCCGAGCTTGGCCAGGTGGTAGAGAATCGAACATCCGATGACGCCGCCGCCGATGACGACGGCCTGTGCATGGCTCCGCATGGGGTCCTCCGCAGAATTGACCTCCAGCCTGCACCGCGGCCGTGACGCCGAATTGCCCGTTCCCGACACGTCGCGTCGCCGTGGTGCAAGTCATGCGGGCTTGTTCTCTTTTCAAATACGCAAAAATCACCCCGTCGCGCAGGGAGCGCCAGCCATGAAATCCACCACCCGCGTTGTCGTGATCGGAGGCGGCGTCGTCGGCGCTTCGGTCCTCTACCACCTGACGAAACTGGGCTGGTCGGACGTGATGCTACTGGAACGGTCAGAGCTGACCTCCGGCTCCACCTGGCACGCGGCGGGCGGGTTCCACACGCTGAACGGCGACACCAACATGGCCGCCCTTCAGGGCTACACCATCCGCCTCTACCGCGAGCTGGAAGAGCTGACCGGCATGTCCTGCGGGCTGCACCATGTCGGCGGCATCACCCTGGCCGACAACAAGGACCGCTTTGACATGCTGCTGGCCGAGCGGGCCAAGCATCGCTACATGGGGCTGGAGACCGAGATCGTCGGCCCCGAGGAAATCCGCAAGATGGCGCCGATCGTCAACACCGACGGCATCCTCGGCGCGCTGTACGATCCGCTCGACGGGCACCTCGACCCCTCGGGAACGACCCACGCCTACGCCAAGGCCGCGCGCATGGGCGGGGCACAAATCCACCTGCATACCAAGGTGTTGGAGACCAACCCTCGCCCCGATGGCACCTGGGACGTGGTGACGGACAAGGGCACCATCCACACCGAACACGTCGTCAACGCCGGCGGCCTCTGGGCGCGCGAGGTCGGCGCCCTGGCGGGCGTCTACCTGCCGCTGCACCCGATGGAACATCAGTACCTGGTGACAGAGGAAACCCCCGAGATCTACGAGCGTGACACCGAACACCCCCACGTCATGGACCCGGCCGGCGAAAGCTACCTGCGGCAGGAGGGGCGCGGCCTCTGCATCGGCTTTTACGAACAGTTCTGCCGGCCCTGGGCGGTCAACGGCACGCCTTGGGATTTCGGCCACGAACTGCTTCCCGACGACTTTGACAAGATCGAGCACAGCATTGAATTCGCTTACAAACGTTTCCCGGTACTGGAGCGTGCGGGGATCAAGTCCGTCATCCACGGCCCCTTCACCTTTGCCCCGGACGGCAACCCGCTGGTCGGGCCGATCCCGGGGATGCGCGGCTACTGGTCGGCCTGCGGCGTCATGGCCGGGTTCAGCCAGGGCGGCGGCGTCGGCCTGATGCTGGCGCAGTGGATGGTGCACGGCGAATGCGAACGCGACCCGCGCGCGCTGGACGTGGCCCGCTTTGGCGACTGGACCTCGCCCGGCTACACCCTGCCCAAGGTGATCGAGAACTACCAGACGCGGTTCTCCGTCAGCTACCCGAACGAGGAAAAGCCCGCCGCGCGGCCCAACCGCACAACGCCGATGTATGACATCTTTGACCGCATGGGCGCGGTCTGGGGCCAGCAATACGGGCTGGAGGTGATCAACTACTTCGCCGAAGAGGGCGAACCGCGCTACGAAACGCCCTCCTTCCGCCGCTCCAACGCTTTCGAGGCGACGCGGCGCGAGGTCATGACCGTGCGCCAGGTCGCCGGCATCAACGAGGTGCACAACTTCGGCAAGTACCGGGTCAGCGGCCCGAACGCGCGCGCCTGGCTGGACCGGATCATGGCCGGGCGGATCCCGAAACCCGGGCGGCTGGCGCTGAACCCGATGCTCGCGCCTTCGGCGCGGATCATCGGCGATTTCACCGTCAGCTGCCTGAGCGAGACCGAGTTCCGCCTGACCGCCTCCTACGGCGCGCAGGCCTGGCACATGCGCTGGTTCCTGCAACATGCAGAGCCTGGCGTAACCATCGAGAATATCAGCGATACCTCCACCGGCTTCCAGATCGCCGGGCCGAAGGCGCGCGAGATCCTCCAGGCCTGCACGCGGGCCGATGTGGCGGCGATGCGCTTCATGGACGTGGCGCGGATGACCGTGGGCATGACAGATTGCCTGGTGCAGCGGGTCTCTTACACCGGTGACCTCGGATACGAGATCTTCTGCGATCCGATGGCGCAGCGGCAGCTGTGGTCGGTGCTCTGGGCCGCCGGCGAACCGCTGGGCATGAAACCTTTTGGCATGCGCGCGATGATGAGCCTGCGGCTGGACAAGTTCTTTGGCTCCTGGGGGCGCGAGTTCTCGCCGGACTATACCTCCGCCGAAACCGGGCTGGACCGCTTCATTTCCTGGGACAAGGCGGAGTTCATCGGCCGCGAGGCGGCGCTGGCGGAACGTGCCGCACCGCCGAAACGGACGCTGGCGGTTTTCAAGGTCGAGGCCGAGGATGCCGATGTTCAGGCCTATGAGCCGGTCTGGATCGACGGCAAGGTCGAAGGCTTCTGCACCTCGGGCGGTTTCGCGCATTTCACCGGAACATCTGTCGCCATGGCCTTGATTCCCCATGATAAAGCTCTGTCCGGCCTGGAAGCGGAGATCGAGATCCTGGGCCAGAGGCGGCGCGCGACCCTGATCACCGAACCGCTGTTCGACGGCGACGGCGCGCGGATGCGGGGGTGATGCGGCACCCGCAATGACGCGCCGCAGCATCTTGCTGGATACAGCAAATGCTGTGCGTAAAGTTGCGCATCCGGAGCAAGAAATGACACAAGGTTGCGCAACCTGTGCTATCGTCTGCGCCATGCTGGATATTGCGATTCTCATCCCCGCCGCAGGCGCCTCTTCCCGGATGCGCGGACGTGACAAACTGGTCGAGGAGGTCGACGGCACGCCGCTGTTGCGCCGCCAGGCGCAGCGCGCCATGGCGACCGGGGCCCATGTGGCCGTCACCCTGCCGGCCCATGACCATCCCCGCGCCGCTGTGCTGGCCGGTCTGCCGGTGCAGGTGATCGAGGTGCCCGACGCCGATCAGGGCATGTCCTCGTCTATCCGGCGCGGCGTCGGTCACTTGCCGCGGGACATCAAGGCGCTGCTGATCCTGCCCGCCGACATGCCCGAGATCGAAACCGCGGACATCCGCAGGCTGATCGACGGGTTTTCCGCCATGCCGATCCCGATGTTGCAACAGGCCACCGCCGAGGACGGCACGCCGGGTCATCCGGTGCTGTTCCCCAGGGATTGTTTCATGTCGCTTCAGACTCTCACCGGAGACAAGGGCGCGCGCGACATCCTGCGGGACAACGCCCACCGCGTGCGGTTTGTGCCGCTTCCGGGCCGCCGCGCGCTGACCGATCTGGACACCCCCGAAGCCTGGAGCGCCTGGCGCGAAACGCAGCAGGCCTGCCTGACCGGCTGACCACCGCCATCCGGCCGCGAGACGCCCGCCTAATGCAGGCAGGCGTGTTTCTGCACGATCCGGCGGACGGACGCGCCCACGAATTCGCGTTTCGACCAGACCTCGCAGACCTGGGCGGCCTGTGCCTTGGCGTACATGAAGGGCGAGGGAAAATCGCTGACCAGCACAACAGGAATGCGGCACATCCGGCTGTCTGCGGTCATCTCGGCCAGCAGGTCGATCCCCATGCCATCCGGCAAGGCGTTGTCGAGAAACAGGATACTGACGTTGCGCTCGGCCAGCCGGGCGCGCGCCTCGGTCAGGGTGCGGGCCACCACCAGCGGCATGTCTGGACAGGTCCTGGCAAGGACACGCCGCATCATGCGGCGGTCGAATTCCACGTCATCGACGATCAGGCAGACATTGTCCCGTGACATGCACGCACCCCAAGCAGTTTCGCCTGCACACTGGCACCGCAGGCTTACCAAAAGGTAAAGCTGCGCATTTGCCTCAAGTCGTAACCCATTCACGAAAAACATGAAAACGGGGCGACCATGGGGCCGCCCCGTTTCCGTTGTCTCCGGTCCGGGCGCAAGGGTCTTTGCGCCGGAACGGGGCTGCATATTCCGTTCCGGCAAGGCGCTCAGTTCGTGAGCAGCGCCGCCTCGTGCTTTTTCAGCGAGCGGCGGGCCGAGGCATAGGCCTTGATCCCTTCGGCGTGCTCAAGCTCGGGGAACAACTCGAGGATTTCCTGCCGCTGCGCGTTGCCGATGCCCTTGAGGCTGTAGTCGCCGGGCTGGAAGCTTTCGGTCCAGGCGCCGTTCGACAGGATCACCTCATGGCTGTCGAACATCACGTGGATGTAGGCCACGCCGTTGACCTCGACCTCGTCCACACCGTCGAGCCCGACCAGGTGCTTGGCCGCGACCAGGACTTCGCGCTCTTCGAAGTAGAGCGCGGTCTTGTCGTTGGCCACCAGCACGCGGTGGTTCGGCGACACCAGCATGTCATGCTCGGGGAGGTTGTTCCCCAGCGCGCCCTGCTGGATCAGGATCGGCTTGAAGTGCGGCTTGCGCGCCAGGTCAAAGCCGGTCAGGTCCTTGCGGCCGACCCACTTGATCTCCTGGATGCCGTTGTCGCGGGTGATCACCCGGTCGCCGACCTTGAGATCCTCGACCAGCCGTTCGCCTCCGGGGGTGGCGATCAGCGTGCCGGGGGTAAAGCAGGGCACGATTTCCTCGATTTCGAAGAAATCCATCGTGCCGGTCACGTCGCCCGCGGCGTTCAGGAACTCGATGGTGCCGTCGATGCCGTTGCCGTTGCTGTCGGTCACCGTGTTGACGATGCGCCAGTCGACGTCCTGCGCGCCGACTCCGGACAGGTCGAGGATGTCGTAGTCCTGGTTCGGCGGATCCTCGGGGTTTGCCTGATCGACGAAACCGCCCGAACCGCCGTCGACGGTGTCGCCGATCCCATGCGCCGCGCTGTCGACGATGATCACGTCGCGGTCGGACCCGCCCATGATGCTGTCCATGCCGGCGCCGCCGTTCAGGGTGTCGTTGCCCTGCCCGCCCATCAGCACGTCATCGTCGCCGCCACCCATCAGGAGGTCATCGTCGATGCCGCCGTCCAGCGTGTCGTTACCCGATCCGCCCATCAGCGTGTCGTCGTCGTCGCCACCGATCAGCAGGTCGTTGCCAAGGAAGCCCTGGAGCAGGTCGCGGTCGTTTTCGGTGTTGGGGTCGATGTCGTCGGTCAGTTCCAGCGCCGCAACGTTGGAGCCGTCGAGCGTGTCGTTGCCCTGCCCGCCGTCCAGCGTGTCCGAGCCGTGCCCGCCGATCAGCAGGTCATCGCCCTGGCCGCCCATGATGAGGTCGTCGTCGATGCCGCCGTCCAGCGTGTCGTTGTCGCCGCCGCCGTCGATGGTGTCACGGTCATCGCCCGTGGCGATGTAGTCGTTGCCCAGGTTGCCCTCGACATAATCGCGGCCGTCCTCCTGGTTCGGGTCGCGGGTAAAGCCGAGACCGTTCAGGACGGTGCCGGGCGCAAAGGCCGGATCGTCGCCTTCGTAGTCCGAGAAGGTGTCGGTGCCGGCGATGATGCTGTCGTCGCCCGAGCCGCCATAGATCGTGTCGGCGCCCTGCACGTCAAACACGGTGTCGTTGCCGCCGCCCAGGTAAACCAGGTCATTGTCGATGCCCGGCCGCACCACGTCGTCGCCGCCGCCGGCGCGGATGGTGTCGGCGTCGTCGCCGGTCTCGATGGTGTCGGCCCCGCTGGTGCCGGTGATGTCGTCGAGGTCGTCCAGCGGATCGGGATCCTCGTCAAGCCCGTCCAGCGGGTCCAGCCCCTGCAACGAAGGATCGACCGGAAACACGTCGGTGTCGATGCGCGGAACGCCGTCGTCCTCGGTCACGGTGACGGTGATCACGCCGGTGTCGCTGCCGCCGTCGGGGTCGACCAGCTGGTAGGTAAAGGTGTCGGTGCCGATGAAACCGGGGTTCGGCGTGTAGCTGACGGTGCCGTCGCCGTTCAGGACGGCGGTGCCGTTGGACGGGTCGGTGATGCTGCCCACGGTCAGCAGCGCGTTGTCGCCGTCCGGGTCGTCATCGTTGGCCAGCGGCACGATCGTGACGGTTGTGTCTTCGTCGGTGGTGGCGCTGTCGTCGAAGGCGGTCGGCGGGATGTTGGCGGGCGGCGTCACCGTAAAGGTGATCGTCGCCGTATCCGTCGAGGTGCCGTCGGTGATCGTGTAGGTGATCGTGTCGGTGCCGGTGAAACCGGCATTGGGGGTGTAGGTCACGGTGCCGTCGCCGTTCAGCATGGCGGTGCCGTTGGTCGCCGGGGTGATGCCGGTCACGGTCAGCGGGTCGCCATCCGGGTCCGTGTCGTTGCTGGTCGGGTCAAGCGTGACCGGCGTGCCGACAGTGGTGGAGACAGCGTCGTCCACCGCGTCCGGGCTGCCGTCCTCGACGTCGACGGTCGAGAACGCGACGTCGGAAATGATCACGCCCTGCTGGCTGACGCCACCGTTGGCGTGTTCGATCCGGATGCTGGACACCGGACCCGCGATCTCGACCAGGACCGAGGTGGTCGCATCCTCGAATCCGGTCTCGGCCGAGCCGGTCAGGTTGCCCGCGGTGTTCGTCACGGCCGACCCGAGCGTCAGGGTGACCGGCACCGGATTGCCGCCCGCGTCCAGTGCGACAACGCGGACGATGTCCTCAAAGCCGCCGCCGGCCTCGAACAGGTCGCCGCCGGCGCCGGTGTCGATGTCGTTGATGCGGAAGGACACGTTCTGCACGCTGTCGGTGTAGAGCGAGGAGTCGGTCGAGCGGAAGTCGAAGGTCGCAACCGAGGTGTCGGAAGGTGCGGCCTCGCCGTCGTCGAACAGCTTCAGGAAGGAGTTCGACGGAAAGGGTTCACCCGGCGCCACGTACCCCGGTGCGTTGAAGGTAAACGCCGAAGCCCCGGCCGCCAATGCGTCGTAGGAAATGTCGACGGCCACGCCGCCGGTGTCCACCGTGGCGGAAACGCCGCCGTTTCCGTCCACCAAGGTCGATCCGAACGGACCCAGTGCACCCCAATTCAATACCAGATCAGCCATGTTCGACCCTCTTTCACTCCAATATCAGGGGCATGCCCCTGCGCTTGCGCGCCGACAATGCGCGCAGCACTGCCCGTTCATCCGCGTGCCCGGCATGCCTGTCGAATTGCGAAGTGTTCGCGTCGCCTCTTGCCCACGGCTTGCGTGAACGAAGAACTCCATCGCGGCATGGACGGATTCTCCGTCCTCGCTTCACTTCGCATCTCAATGGATACGAGCTGTTCAGCGGCCGCCCCCGTGGCCAGCAGTCTTCACCCCCCAGATGGGCTTGCAGAAATTAATACTTTGAAGCCATTCGTCCGGGAAGGAGAAAATGGCATAAACGCGTCACCGGCTGCCATGTTAACGCCGGATTTACCACGAATTGTGGCACAGTCCGGCAGCCCGCAGCTGTCCATTCGGCGCGATCCGGAAACACTCTCCTGCTACATCTGGTAGGTTTTCGCCGCGTGGGCCCCACCAGAGGCAATCGCGGCAAGATGACCCACGACACTGTTCCGGATCGGGCAACAATCCCGCCCCCAACGGTTGCCCAGATTGGCCGGCCCGCGCCCGGGGGCATTGTGGCAGGAACTGTCCAAGCGCGCTCACCAATCCGGCAACCTCTGCGGGATTGGCCAAGCCAGGGACCCGAATTCGCTGAGACAATGGTGAACGGGACGCGAATCATTCGAGACAAAACCGGATCGAATCCGACGCACCCGCGTCTTTCCGGCCGCGACACAGCAATTCTGCGGAATTGCCCTAGTTTGGCGCCCGCGCATGGGTATCGTTCCGGCATGCCCTATTCCGATCTGCCGCCCCAAGCCTTCTGGCGCTCCTGCCGCGAAACCGCCGATTTCCGGCTGGACGCGCTCTATGCGCCCAGGGTGCGCCTGACGCCCGGAATGCGGCTGGCCACGGCGGGCAGCTGCTTTGCCCAGAACATCGCGACCCACGTGCGCGCCTCGTCCCTGCACCTGGTCGAGGCCGAGCCCGCCCCCGCGCTGATGCCGCCCGAAGTCGCGCGCCGATATGGCTACGGCCTCTTTTCGGCGCGCTACGGCAATGTCTACACCGCACGCCAGCTGCGCCAGCTGCTGGAGGATGCCGAGGACGCGGCCCTGCACGAAGAGGCGTTCTGGACCCGTCCCGACGGCCGCTGGATCGACGCGCTTCGCCCGAATGTAGAGCCGGAGGGCTTTGCCAGCCTCGAAGAGGCCTGCGCCTTTCGCCGCGATCACCTGCGCCGGGTGCGGGCGATGTTCGACGCGATGGATGTCTTTGTCTTTACCCTGGGCCTGACCGAATGCTGGGCGGACCGGGCGACAGGCCGGGTCTTTCCCGTCGCCCCCGGCGTGCTGGGTGGCAGCTATGACCCGGCCCGGCACGTCTTTGTCAACCAGGGGATCGCCGAGGTCCACGAGGACCTGACCGAGGCCATCGCCCGGATGCGCCGCTGGGCGCCGGGGCTGAAGGTGCTGCTGACCGTCTCGCCGGTGCCGCTGACCGCCACCGCCTCGGGACAGCACGTTCTGACGGCAACGACCTTGTCCAAATCCGTGCTGCGTGCCGTCGCGGGGGACCTGGCCGCGCGCGATCCCGACATCGACTACGTGCCCTCCTACGAGATCATCACCGGCACGCCGTTCCGGTCGCGGTTCTACAACGACAACCTGCGCACCGTCACCGCGGAGGGGGTCCAGACCGTCATGTCGGTGTTCTTCGGCGCGCATCCGGCGTTGGGGGGCGTGCCGCGTCCGGACAACCTGCACGCCCTCCCCGCCGCAAGGCTGGACGAGGACGGCGGCGACATCTGCGAAGAGGCGCTGCTGGACGCCTACGCGGAGCCGCGCCCGTGAAGATCCTCCTGATCGGCAATTCCCATGCCGCGATGCTGATCGCCGCCCACCGCGCCGATCCGCGCGGCGAGACGCTGACCGTCTTTGCCAAGCCGGGGCTGGAGGCGGACGATATCGTCCTGGACGGCCCGGTCCTGCGCGCCGCCTCACCCGAGATGACGGAGCGGCTGGTCCTGCTGGGCACGCCGCCGCAGGTGGACCTGGCGCAGGCCGACGCCGTGGTGATCGCCGGGCTGGCGCCCTCCGTCTTTGCCGCTGTACGCTTGGCGCAGGGGCACAGCGTCGTCGGCTGGCCATCGGGTCAGGCAGCCATGGCGCGCGCTTTGCAGCCCGACGTCGCGGCGCCGAAACGGCCCTTGATGAGCCGCGCCGCCTACCGCGCGGCGCTGGCGGCGCTGACGGAAACCTCGCTAGCCGCCCGGCTGTTGCGTGGCCTGAGGGCGGTTTCGGACGCGCCCGCCGTCTTTGTGCCGCAGCCCTACCCCTCCGAGGCGGTGCTGACCACCGATGGCAAGTACCCGGTGTTCCGTCGCATCGCGCAGGGCGGCGACGGCGGCGCGCTGGCCGAGGACCTGGCCGGGGCACATGCCGCCGTGCTGGGCGCCCTGCCCGGCGTCACGGTGCTGTCGCAGCCCGCCGACACACTGCGCCACGGCTGCCTGACCGCCGAGGGCTGCATGCGCGCCGCGCCCCGCCTCAGCGACAGCTCGCAGCAGGACGTGGGCGACGTGCTGCACGGCAACGCGGCCCTGGGCGCGCAGTTGCTGTCCGGGATTCGCGCCGCGCTGGACTGAGGCGTCCGCGCGCCGACATCGACAAGGCCCCTCAAATCCTCCGGAATTACCCGACCGACCCAAAGGCCGAATTAAGAAACGACCGTCACCGTCTGTCCCGTGTTAGGACAGGAGGTGGGACTTGGGCACGCCCATTGTCATTCTGGCCGGTCAAAGCAACGCTGGCCGGATCTCAAGCGAAGTCGTCGATGCGCTGGACACGGCCTACGGCGCCGGTAACTACGTGCTGGTCAAGGCCTGGGCGTCGGGCGCGCCGCTGACCAGCGCGCGGGACGGCAAGGACGACTGGGAAACGCCTGGCGAATTGCGCACGCGCATCGTCGATGACACCGCTTCGGCCTTGCGGGCCACGCCGGACGGCTATGTCGCCGGGATCATCTGGGTGCAGGGCGAAGGCGACACCGACAGTTCCGGCACGCCGTCGGACTACGTCGCCGACTTTCGCGCGCTCTTTGCCGAGGTGCGGGCCGGGGTCGCCGCGCAACTGCCCGGCCGCGCCACGGGCATCGACACCGCGCCGATCGTCATCTCGGGCCTGTCGAGCAACGCCCCGGCCGCCGCCACGCGGCAACACTGGGGCGCGATCCAGTCCGAACTGATCCGCCTCGGCGCCGAGGACCCGGGCATCGTCACCGTGTCGCCCGACGCGCTGGCCACGGCGGCGGGCCTCGCCGGCAGCCAGATGTTCACCGACGGGTTGCATTACTCCGACGCCGCCAGCATCGCCCTGGCCGAGGGGCTGGTGGCTGCGCTGCGGACGCTCACCGCGATCGGCTCTGCCGGGGCGGACAGGCTGGTCGGCACCCCCGGCAGCGATGTCTTTGTCGTCGATCACCCCGGTGACACCATCATCGAGCCCGAGAACGGCGGCATCGACCTGGTGCAGTCCTCGATCTCCTTTTCGCTGCGCGACTACGGGCTGGTGCTGGAGAATTTGACCCTGACAGGGCGCGGCAACATCAATGGCACCGGCAACGGGGTGAACAACATCCTGACCGGCAACGCCGGCAACAACCTGCTGAACGGCGCCTGGGGGGACGATGTGCTGTACGGCATGGCGGGCGACGACACGCTGCAGGACACGCGCGGCAACGACACGCTGGTGGGTGGTCCGGGCAACGATGTCTACCATGTCGACTCCGAGCTGGACGTGGTGATCGAACGGGCCGGCGAAGGGCATGACCTGATCCATTCCTCGGTGTCCTTCCGGCTCTGGGCGGACGCGCCGGAGGTCGAGGACCTGATCCTCACCGGCAGCGCGGCGATCGACGGCATCGGCAACGGTCTGGACAACCGGCTGATCGGCAACGGCGCCGCCAACCGCCTCGACGGCGCGCGCGGCCGGGACTGGCTGGAGGGCGGCGGCGGCGACGACACGCTGATCGGCCAGGCGGGTGCCGACACCCTGCTGGGTGGCGCCGGCGATGACCAGTTGCACGGCGACCAGGTGGGCGGTGCCACCATGACCTACGCCTGCGGCCAGGCCTTCCGCCTCTACCAGGCGACGCTGGACCGGGCGCCGGATGCGAAAGGTTTCTACTACTGGTCGGAGCAGCTGCAGGCGGGCGCGAATTTCTTCGACGTGGTCGGCGGGTTCGTCACCAGCCCCGAGTTTCGCGCCGTCTACGGCCCGCTCAGCGACGCCGATTTCGTCGAACTGCTGTACAACAACGTGCTGGACCGCGCCTCGGACGCCAGCGGCAAGACGGTCTGGATGGGGCACCTGGCCAATGGCCAGTCGCGCGAATACGTGGTGACCCACTTCGCCGAAAGCCCGGAATTCCGCGCCATGACGGCTGGTACGCAAGAGGCCTGGATCCGTGCGCGCGGCGTGGATGACATCCTGGACCCCGGCGCGGGCAACTCCACGCTGACCGGGGGCGAGATGTCGGACACCTTCGTGTTCCGCCCGGACTCGGACGGCAGACACGTGGTGCAGGATTTCGAATGCTGGGACACGCTGGACCTGCGCGGTTTCGGCTATGCCGACGTCTCCGAGGCGCGCGCGCATTTCCTGCAAACGGGCAATGACCTGGTCTTTGCCGACGAGGGCGTGACCGTGGTGCTGCAAGGCACCACGATGACCGAGGTGTCGGACCTCGCCCTGATGGTCTGAGCGCTGCCCCTGGTGGCGGGTGCCAAGGCCTTTCGAAAGGCCTTGGACAACGCACTTGCAAGCGCGTTTTGAAAGCGGTTTGCAAACCGCTTGACCCAAGCCGCTTCGAAGCGGCTTGGCGCCCGGTCCATCCGCCCCGCCCTGATCCGGCAGGCGCGCCCGCAGGACCTGGCGGATGCGCAGCAGATCCCTTTCGCCCGGCGACATTAGATCAGCGACATGGTCATCCGCTCGCGCGATGCGAAAGAGGACGGGGCGGTGCCAACCTGCCAATCGGTCTTCAGCCCCATCTCCACCAGCTGCGGTGCTGCCCCGCTGCCCGCACCGGGCCGCTTGAAGGTCCCCGGGCCAGCCGCAGGCGGGCGGTCTTGCCCGCGCCTCGACAAAACCGTCGAGGAATTGCGACACCCACACCTGCAGGACCGCCGCCGCGACCTCGGACAGCAGGTGGATGAGCGGGGGCTGTGCGGGCGGTGGTGTCCGGCGTGGCCGACCCGGCCGTTCACGATGCCATGTGGCAGTGCACCGCCTGCGCCGCCCGGCGTCCGCGCCGCGCGGGATGCTCACCGGCTTGTCGCAATGGCGCTTGTGCGCGCCCAGCTTGCCATTTGGGATCCTCGACCAGTTCCATCTCGGCCGCCACCTTGGACACCAGCGCCAGCGCCCTCTCGGCGGTCGTGTCGATGGCCTTGCGCTCCAGCCTTAAACGGTGATGAGGTTGCCCTGATACTCGCGCGCGGCCTTCACTTCGGCGCGCCACACCTGCCAGCTGCCGAGGCCTATGTGTCCCGGTTTCTTGACCGGCACCACGGGCAGCGGAGTCGCGTCGAATCCGGGCGTGAAGGGCATCCGCTGGTCCAGGACCTTTTCATGGATGTCGGCACGGCGGTCGATATCCTCGATCCCGATCGTTATTCGACCTGCATTCCACGATCCCGCGCCCGCAGACACAGCCGAGGGAAGGATCCCCGACGACAATCACCCGCACCCAGCCGGAGGAGCACACGTGCCCCACCGCGTGGCCAATCTGGTTGAACGGCTTTTCCAGCTTCGCCGAGGTGCTATGGACGTCACCCGCAATGCACAGCGTCATCTGTTCGCGCAGGTCCGCCGCCTTTGCGCAGGTGCAAGGCGTGTGCAGCGCCGGGACCCGCCGCAGTGCCTGCGGGCCAAAGCGGCTGCCCGGGACCGTGGCCTCAGAATCGCCCACCTCTTTCCCGTCTTCGGCGCAGGTCGCGCCGGGAAAGCTGTTGATCCCCGCGCAATGCACCAGCGCGCCCCGCGCGGAGATCGGGATAGACTTGTCCTCGATCCCGTGGGCCCCGGTCAGGCCGATGTGCCGCGCCAGCGGCGCCCCTCCTTCCGGCTGCCCTCGGGCAAGTCGACCTCGACCGTCAGGCTGCGCCAGCCTTGCCGGCGGGACAGGTCCGGATGGTGCGCGCCGCACGGTGTGGCACGCGTCCGCCGGGTGGGACCTTCTGGCGCCGCTCCCTTTTCGGGTTGGGTCAGCCCGGGGCCGCCTGCGTGGTCTCCGGCAGAACATAATGGATGCGGTGCGCCTCCCAGGCTTCGGGCGGCTCGAGCTTGCGGGCGAGATTGTCCAGCACGTCCTGCGGCACCACGGCCTCGCGGTCGCGATTCTGGCGCGACAGGCGCGTGGGCGGCACCTCCAGGTAGACGATCTCGACCCGGGCGCCATAGGCGCGCGCCAGCGACAGCGGCTTGGCGCGGACCTGCCGGGTGATGTTGGTGGCGTTCCAGACAAAGTCCCGCCCGACGCGCAGGTGCTCCCTGGCGCGTTCGCGCGCGGCCTCGATCACCGTGCCCTGATTGCCGGTTGGGCTGACGCCCATCTCGTCGCGCAGGGCATCCAGGCTGATGACCGGGACGCCGGGCATATGCGTGCCGATCCAGGTGTCCTTGCCCGATCCCGGCAGGCCCGACAGCAGCGTGACGGTGCATTTCGGCTCTTCCCAGGCGGCGAAGTGCGGATCGCGGTCGTCCCGCTCGAAAAAGGCGACGCGGCTTTCGTCGTTGGCAAAGGCGAAAGGCTGCGCCAGGCACTCCTGCTCGGCAAACATCTCGCGCGCCAGGTCCGCGTTCATCACGATGTTGTCCACGTCCTCGGCGATGCGCCCGCGTGCATCGGCCCGGGCGTGCAGGCACAGCAGGTCCGGCCGGCAACACCAGGACAGGCGGATCGCTTCGCGCGCCGGGTCGTCCCGCTCGATCAGCCAGAACGGCACCTGGTGGACGGCGATCAGACCGCACAGCGCCTCGCGCCAGTCGAACGGCGCCTCGAGGTCGCGCAGCAGGGACCGCGCCATCAGGGAGCCCCGGCGCGAATGGCCGGGGGCCTTGATGCGGCCGTCCTCGGTGACGGTGGTGCCGGGCTTGCCCACGTCGTGCAGGACGGCGGTCCAGAACAGCAGGTCCCGGTCCGGATCGGGCAAGGCGCGCCAGTCCGGATCGGCGACCAGCGCCTCCAGCACCATGCGGGTATGCGTGCCCACGTCGCCCTCGCCATGGTGGACGGGGTCCTGCGGGCAGGCATCCAGCGCCCGAAGCTCGGGCCAGAGCATGCGGATGGCGGCCCAGTCGAGCCGCCAGTCCGGCGCCGCGGGAACCAGCGACAGCAGGTCAGAGAAGACGAGACCACGCATCACACCCCCTCCGCGTCATAGGCGCCGGGCAGGCCCAGCACATCGGCAAAGATGTCGACACCCTCGGCCAGCCCGTTTTCCAGGATCGGCCGGTCATGCCAATGCCCGTCCGACGCCTCGATCGCCTGCTTGAAGCCCGCGCGCACGTATTTGTAACGCTCGGCCACCACGCCGTCTCGCTCCAGCTTGACATACAGCCCTTCGGCCAGGTCGCTGCGCTCGGTCTGCTTTTCGACCATCTCCAGCCGGCTGCCCGAGGCACAGGCCGCGCGCTCCAACGCCGCCTCCCAATCGGGCGTGCGGTAGAGCGACCGGGTGATCAACCCCTCGACCTGCTTGACGCTGTGCAACTCGCCCACGTGCAGGACCGGCACCGGCATGACCGGCAACCCGCCCAGCAGCGCGCGCCGCCCCTCGGTGGAGAGAAAGACGCCGGCGTCGCGGTCATAGACGTCGAACTCCATGAAGTAGTGCGGCAGCGCGTCGTAGAACTGGGTGTGCTTGGCCAGCAGCCATTCGCCGTACATCACGTAACGGCTGCCCAGCCGGTCCCACAGCCGGGGCGCATGGGTCGCGGCCCAGGTCTTGAACAGGCCAAAGTGGCGCTCGCGCCCGCCGCCGGTCAGGTAGTGACCGCGGCTTTGCAGCAGCAGGGTGCCGTCCCGGTCAAAGGAGACGCCGCTGTTCGCGCCGTCGACCTTTTCCTCGACGATCAGCGCCTCACCGGCCAGGTCCTTGAGAGGTTTGTCATCCGCCAGATCGCCCACCTGGAGGCGCGAGCCTTCCAGATGGCGTGTCCGCGGGTATTTCAGAATATCCATTTGTCCATGTCCTGTCGGGGCAGCGCGGGAGATCCCGCGCACCACATGCCACATCGAACCGGCACCAGCCCCCCACAGGGGCGGTGTCGCGGCGGTTCGTATCGGCGTGCGCATTACATGGCGGATCCTCCTTTCGGCCGTCATAGCCGCCCCGGCCGCTCGGGCAAAGTGGGGTTTTCCCGCCCTGCCCCGCACGGATCGGCGAGGAACAACGACTTTGGTAAGGTCTGGTACGGGGGTGCGTTGACGCGGGCATCGAAGTCACCGGGGATGGTGGCCGCGTGTTTCCCGGTGTCCGCTTCGTCCCTGGTCCGCGGCGATCGGGAACAGCCAGACCGATCCCGGCGACAGCCGCAGCGATCCCGGCAGCCGCGGCAGCACCTGCGAACGACCACGCCCAGGAACAGCCGTTGCAAGTCGGCCAGCATGTCCAGCCAGAACAGGGTGTCGCCGGACGGCTTGTCCGGCCCGGTCAGCAGCCGGACGGCGGTGTTCGGCAGGATCGAAGGCGCCGGCAACAACCGGTCCTGCGGGTGGACGGAGAGCCACCTTTCCGAGCCGACCATTTGGGCGGCCCGCGCCGCGATGACAGGCACGGCCACCAGCACCGTGGCCAGAACGGGTCCCGGCTCTTCCATGGTGGACGAGACCAACGCTGCCTCGGCGCCAAGGGCGGTGAAGGCGGCGATCATGTCGGCGTCCGAGGGGGTGATGACGGCGGACAGGCCCCCCTGCCGCAGAATTGCGCCATCCAACGCTCGCGCCAGAAGGCAATGCGGGACGGACAGTTCCAGCAGGTTGACCGGCTTGCCGCCCAGGTCGGTCAACCTGCCTTTGCCCTTGAGGATGACGGTGTCATCGCCGATGGAAAAGCCGCCGCCTCGACCGCTGGGGATCGACGCGCTGCCCCACGCGGGCTACGATGTGACGGGTTGCGCGCTGTGCGGCGCCGGAAAACCGCAGAGTCCGCCACGCCGACAGTCGTACGCCCTTGGGGCCGGCGCGATCCATGACGGGGCGCTGATCCGGGAGGGTCCCGGCATGGATGTTGCCGCCTGTGCCGACCCGCTGCCACGAGATCACCGATATGTACCTCGCGCTGTGCGAGGGTATAGGCGGACAAAGGGCCTTGGAAGGCCCTTGAAAGCGGCTTGCAAGCCGCTTGAACGCTTTTCCAAAAGCGTTCCCGCGCGGGATGGCCAGCGTCCGAAGACGTCCGCTGCATGTCAGTCCAGCGCCGCAGCGGCGGTATGGTGCGGCGGTCGGCCCGTCCCACGCTGCCGTCCCATGGACCAAAGGCATGGACCTGCAAGGACTTGCCGGGGGATCCCGGTTGCGCCACCCCGCCACCGGCCCGGTCGGACCGGTGCGCGCGCTGGACACCTCCGCCCGACCGACACCAAAGACAAAACGCCGGCCATCTCCGCCCGCAGGTGCAGCGCGGCTGGTCATTGGTGCGGTCCATAGCTGCGGGCAATCGCCAAAGTCGGGCGCCGCGGTGGTGTGCTGCGCCGGGTCGGCAAAGACCGGGACCGCCGCGCAGGTGCCGGAAGCCAGACGCACAACAGCAGCGTTCAGCCGAGCAACGGCCGCCGCGATCACCGCGCGCTTCACGACGACTTGAGCAGCGCCGGCGGGCCTGAGCTGTGGGACAGCCGGAACACCGACCTGGCGGCAAGCCAAACGCGACGGCCGCATCTGCGCCAGCAGGAACGGCACCACCCAGGGCATCAGGAAAACAGCGGCCAAAACCACGGCAGCCCCCGCCCCGGTGTCAGCCGCAACGCTGCGCGCTCGACCGCCGTCATACCATGGCCACCCTGCACGGGGTCGCCCCGGTCAGGATCAGAAAAGACGCAGCGCCTCGGGCGGCAGGCGCATTTCCTCCTGCAAGCTTTCGCGCAGCTTGGCCGTCAGCGCCGACATCTGCTCATTCATTCGAAACTTCCGGCGCCTGCGCCAACGCCCGCGCGATGGCGCGGGCAGGCGGACCGCTGACCGATGCAGCCAATCGCCTCGCCGGCCGCCTGGGTCCTGGATACGCCCGATATCTGCAGCGCATGGGCGACGTCGTCACGCACCGTCAGCTACAGAAACCTGGGCAGATTTCCGGAACACCCAGCCGAACTTGCGCCCGTGCGCGGGCAGCCCGGCAGGATCACGCCGCAGGACGGCACCCCTCGCCTCCGGATGAGCATTGCCCAGCACGTCTGGACCGTGGCACCGCCGATCCCGGGCTGTTTCGTGGTCGACATCGGCGACATCGTCGAGACCCGGCCGCGCGGGCGGTTCAGGTCCGCCCGGCACCGCGTCGCGAACCCGGGGCGGGAAAGATACCCCTTTCCCCTGATCTTCGGTCTGGACTACGGTGCCAAAGTGGAGCCGCTGGACAAGTTCCGCCCCCGAGGTCGTGGAGACATATCCGCCCATGAAAGCTGGTGAGCACCTGATGCGCATGTCGAACTATGTCATGGCGGATGCGCGGGCCAAGCGCGCGCTGACGCCCGACGACGAGGTGCCCAAGGGCAACCCCCGCAAGCGCGCCGCGAAAGACCGTGGTTAAGATGCGCGGACACCCCGATTTCGTGCCGAACCCCCTGCCCCGCAGCGCCGCGCTGCCGGGCTTTGACCTGGCGCCCCTGACCCCGGCCGAGGTCGAGGAAGATTTTGCCGCCGTCACGGGATCGGCCCACGTGCTGGAGGGGCTGTTCGGCGACTGGCCGCAGGGCCTGACGCTGGAAGACAACCTCTACGATCTCGCCTGGCACGACCGCGAATTCGATTTGGCGCGCTCCTTCGCGTGGATCGTGCGGGACAAGGACGGCACCTACCTGGGCTGCGCCTACCTCTTTCCCGAGATGGGCCAGCGTGGCACGGCCAACGGCTTTCTCTGGGTGATCGACCACCCCAACCGGCAGGTGCTGATGGACCAGTTGCAGGCCGAGTTGCTGGCCTTCTTCGCCGAACGCCTGCGCCACCCGGTCGTCATTTCCTGGCACCGCCCGCAGGTCTGACCCCCGCCGCCGCATTGCCGCTTGTTCGCCGCGCGCCCGCCTGCGAAAACCTCAGTGGACGATGGGGAGGACGGGCATGACGGATCTGGGAACCTATGACTATGTCATCGTGGGCGCCGGCAGCGCGGGCTGCGTGCTGGCCAATCGTCTCAGCGAGGATCCGGAAACCCGCGTCCTGCTGCTGGAGGCCGGCGGCAGCGACAATTACCACTGGATCCACATCCCCGTCGGCTATCTCTACTGCATCGGCAACCCGCGCACCGACTGGGGCTTCAGGACCGCGCCCTGCGAGGGCTTGCAGGGCCGCTCTCTGCTCTACCCGCGCGGCAAGGTGCTGGGCGGCTGTTCGTCGATCAACGGGATGCTCTACCTGCGCGGCCAGTCGGCGGACTACGATTTATGGCGGCAGATGGGGCTGACCGGCTGGGGCTGGGACGATGTTCTGCCCTACTTCATGAAGTCCGAGGATTACTACGGCGGCGGCGACGCGATGCACGGCGAGGGCGGCGAATGGCGGGTCGAGGAGCCGCGCGTGCGCTGGGAGATCCTGGATGCCTGGAAGCAGGCTGCCATCGCGGCGGGCATCCCCGCCAGCGACGACTTCAACCGGGGCGACAATTTCGGCGTCGGCTATTTCAAGGTCAACCAGCGGTCCGGCTGGCGCTGGAGCACGGCCAAGGGCTTTCTCAAGCCGGTCCGCAGCCGCAAGAACCTGACCGTGATGACCCATGCCCGCGCCGAACGGCTGCTGTTCGACGGCCGCCGCGCCACCGGCCTGCGGTTTCGCCGCGACAACGCCCCCTTTACCGTGCACGCCCGGCAGGAGGTGATCCTTTCCTCGGGCGCGGTGGGCACGCCGCAGATCCTGCAACTGTCCGGAATCGGTCCCGGCGCGCTGCTGCAACGGCACGGGATCGACGTGCTGCTGGACCGCGCAGGCGTCGGCGCGAACCTTCAGGACCACCTGCAGATCCGCTGCGCTTACAAGGTGCAGGGCGCAAAGACGCTGAACACCATGGCGAATTCGCTCTGGGGGCAGGCAAAGATCGGGCTGGAATACCTGCTGACCCGCTCCGGGCCGATGTCGATGGCCCCTAGCCAGCTGGGCGCCTTTGCCTATTCCTCGCCCGACGTGGCGACGCCCGACCTCGAATACCACGTCCAGCCGGTGACGCTGGACGCTTTCGGCCAGCCGCCGCATGATTTCCCGGCGATCACCGCCAGCGTCTGCAACCTGCGCCCCGAAAGCCGGGGGCATGTGCACATCACCTCGCCCGATCCGCTGGCCCACCCCGAGATCCAGCCGAACTACCTGTCGACCGAAGGCGACCGGCAGGTCGCCGCCCGCGCCATCCGTCTGACCCGACACATCATGGCGCAAGAACCGCTGGCAAAATACCGCCCCGAAGAGTTCAAGCCCGGCCCTACCTTCCAGAGCGACGCCGAGCTGGCGGAGGGGGCCGGCATGATCGCGTCGACCATCTTTCACCCGGTCAGCACCGCCCGCATGGGCACGGACGACGCCGCAGTCGTCGATGGCAGGCTGCGGGTCAAGGGGATCGACGGGCTGCGCGTGGTCGATGCCTCGGCCATGCCGCGCATCACCTCCGGCAACACCAATTCGCCCACCATCATGATCGCGGAAAAGGCCGCCGACATGATCCGCGAGGATGCGCGCTTGGCACTGATGGTCTGAAGCGCGTCAGGCGTTCCAGCGCACCTCGCCCAGGTCGGCCACGTCATAGCCGCCATAGGCCGCCGCCTTGTGGCGAAAGGCCTCGCCCTGGCAGAAGGCCATGAACCGCCGCATCGGCGGGTCGAACCAGGCCTTGCGGTCGACCAGAAGGGCAAACTCCTCCTCGACCACCGGCGCGAACTCCAGCCCGTAGCTGCGCGCCACCGCCTCCAGCCCGAAAGCCACGTCCGCCTCGCCCCGCCGCACCGCGCCCACGGCGTCATCCTCGGTGCGGGCGACGGCGGTCAGGGTGACGCGGGACAGATCCAGCCCCTCGGCGCGGGCGAGATCGGCCAGCAGCCCGTGGGTGCCGGATTCCGGCTGGCGCGGGACCATGCGCAACCCGGCCAGGTCGGCCAGCCGTTGCGGTGCCGCCCCGCCGGACGCATAAACCAGCCCCCTGCGGCGCCGGGCAAAGGCGATCAGCACGGCGTTCTGATCCGAGGCCGCCGCGCTCACCGCAGGTACGTTCCAGTCCCCGCGCCGCGCGTCGCGGATGTGCAGGCCGGTGGCCACGCCTTCGCCCCGGACAAACCGCTCCAGCCCGTCCAGCGAACCGTCGAAATAGCTGGCCATGCCGCTGCGCGATTCCCGAATGGCCCAGTCCAGCAGCGGGTCATGGCTGCCCAGAACGACGGCGGGACGATCCACCCTGGCGGCCGCACCCGGCACACCGCCGGACTGCGCCTGCGCGATCCAGGCACGGATCTCGTCCGCCGGGAACAGCAGCTTGCCGGTGGCGCGCGAACAGGGCACCTGACCCGAGGCGGCCAGGTCATAGACCTTGCGTTCCTTCAGGCGCAGCAACTCGGCCAGTTCCTTGACCGTCAGGTATTCGTGATCGGGAAAGGGGGTGTCGGTCATCGCGCTGCCTGTCTCG
The DNA here is from genome assembly GCF_900184945.1 of Antarctobacter aquimaris. Lineage (GTDB taxonomy): Bacteria > Pseudomonadota > Alphaproteobacteria > Rhodobacterales > Rhodobacteraceae > Maliponia > Maliponia aquimaris. The sequence continues at coordinate 106,119 of NZ_FXYF01000002.1, forward strand.
GGGCGGCCACTATGGGCCGCCCCGGACAGAGTATCAATCCTGCGGCGCGTTGGGGAAGAACAACTGCTGATCGTTGATCTTGTAGCCGGCGATGGCGGCCTGGCCTTCTTCGGACACCAGCCAGTCGGCAAAGGCCTGCGCCGGTTCGGCCTTGACCGAGGGACATTTGGCCGGGTTGATCGGGATCACGCCGTACTGGTTGAACAGGTCCTCGTCGCCCTCAACCGCGATCGTATAGTCCTGCTTGTTGCCAAAGCTGATCCAGGTGGCGCGGTCGGTCAGCACATAGGCGCCCATGCCGATGCCGGTGTTCAGGGTCGCGCCCATGCCCGATCCGGTCGAGCGGTACCAGTCGCCCGAGGCGGTGGCCGGGTCGACGCCGGCGGACGTCCACAGCTCCAGCTCCTTCTTGTGGGTGCCGGAATCGTCTCCGCGCGAGGCAAACAGCGCGCCACCCGCGGCGATCTGCGCCATGGCTGCCTGCACATCGGTCATGCCCGCCACGCCGGCCGGGTCACCGGCCGGGCCGACGATGATGAAATCGTTGTACATCAGGTCGGTGCGTTCGGTGCCGTAGCCTTCGGTGACGAACTTCTCCTCGGCGGGTTTCGCATGCACCAGCAGAACGTCGCCGTCGCAGTTCATCGCGTTGTTGATCGCCTGCCCGGTGCCCACGGCGACCACGTTGACGGTGATCCCGGTCTTGTCCTTGAAGATCGGCAGCAGGTAGTCGTACAGCCCCGAGTTGGCCGTCGAGGTGGTGGACTGCACGAGGATCGACACATCCTCGGCCCATGAAGGGCCGGTCAGCGACAGGGCGAGGACGACAGAACCGGCGAGTTTCTTGATCATGTGGTTTCTCCTTGAAGTGAATCGGTCAGGCATAGGCCTGTCGGGTGGCGCTGAACCGCAGGCTCTGGACGGCGGCATTCACCCCCAGCGCGATCACCAGCAGCACAAGGCCGAGGGCCAGTGCGAGAGCCAGTTCGCCCTTTGAGGTTTCCAGCGCGATGGCGGTGGTCATCACCCGCGTCAGGTGGTCGATGTTGCCACCGACGATGATGACGGCCCCCACCTCGGCCACCGCGCGGCCAAAGCCGGCCAGCGCCACGGTCAGCAGCGAATAGCGCGCGTCCCAGATCAGCGCCTGCACGGTCTGGCGGCGCGTCAGGCAGAGCGAGCGGAACTGTTCGGCGTATTCCGTGTGCAGGTCCTCCAGCACCTGCCGCGACAGTGCGGCGACGATGGGGGTGATCAGGATGGTCTGGGCGATGATCATCGCGGTCGGGGTATAGAGCAGCCCCAGGAACCCCAGCGGGCCGGAGCGTGACAGGTGCAGGTAGACCAGCAGACCAACGACGACCGGCGGCAGCCCCATCAGCGCGTTCATGAACACCAGCACCGCGCCCCGCCCCCGGAACCGGCCGATCGCCACCAGCGCCCCCACCGGCAGGCCCAGCAGCAGCGCCAGCAGCGTCGCCGTGATGCTGACCCGCAGCGACAGCAGGACAATTTCCACGAGGTCGGCATCGCCGGAAAACACCAGCGCCATGGCGAGCGAGAAGGCGTCTCCCAGACTGTGCAAAATCTCCCTCCCGCCGAAACCTGTGCAGCGCACTCTAGGCGGGGATTGGAGCGGGTTTCAAGTCATGCCGGAAAAACTTGACCCTAGACCAAAGTCTGAGGCGGACGCGTCAGGCTAGTGACTGCATAATTTTCGGAGACACACACAATAAATCGGGCCGCGCCCGGCAAACGGACGCGGCCCGCTTTTCCACTCGGCGGCAGATCAGTCCGCGCCGACCATCACGTCCGAGGCCTTGATGATCGCATGGGCCGTCTTGCCCACCGCCAGGCCAAGGTCGTCGACCGAGGCATTGGTGATCATGGCCGTCACGATGACCGCGCCGCCCAGGTCGATCTGGACGGTGGAATTCACCGCGCCCCGCTCGATCCCCATCACGGTTCCGGTCAGCTTGTTGCGTGCACTCAGTTTCATGGTCCTGCTCCTGTTCTTGTTTCAAGCGCCCTTGTCCCTCATAAGGTGGCCGGGGTCCAGTGTCGTCGCTCAGGCGCGCTCCTTTTCGTCCAGCCAGGCGCGGATGATCTGCCGGTGGCGCGCGCCGTCGTAGCTGGGAAAATGCCCGCCATGCACCACCCGCACCGGAAGGTCATGCAGCCGCACCATGGAACGGTGATAGTCGGCGGCGTCGGAATGATAGATGTCCTCGATCAGCGGGCCGTCATAGACGATGTCGCCGGAAAACAGGATGCCGGTCGCCGCCTCCCACAGGGCGATGCCGCCGGGGGAATGGCCGGGGGTGTGGATCACCTCGAAGTGCCGGTCGCCCAGGTCGACCATGTCGCCGTCCTCCAGCAGACGTGTGGCCGGCGCGGATTTCACCTCGTAGGACGCCGAGGCATAGGGCAAGGGCGGCAGGGTGTCGAAGATCCCGTCCGTGACGCAGGGATCGGCCAGCGTGGCGGCGCGGGTCGGATCGGCGAGGATCTCCGCCTCCAGCCGGTGCACGCAGCGGTCGTCGAATTCGTGGTGACAGCCGATGTGGTCGAAATGCGTGTGGCTGGCCACCGCCGTCAACGCGCGTTCGGTGACCAGCGGCACCCATTTGCGCAAGGAGACCACCCCCATGCCGCTGTCCACCAGCATGTCGCGGTCGCGCCCGCGCACGTGCCAGACGTTGCAGCGGTAGAATTCCTGGATGAACGGCTCGTCGATCAGGGTCACGTCGTCGCCTTTGCGGCGGACACGATACCAGTCTTCGGGGCGGGCGCGGGTCGTCATGGTCTGTCTCCGGGAAAAAGGCGCAGGGCATCGGGATCGGTGGCGAGCGTCAGGCGCTCACCGGGTTGCGGCAGGCGGTCGGGCGGCAGGTGCACGGTCAGCAGGGTGCCATCCTCCAGCGCCACATGCGCCCGCACATGAGTGCCGAAAAACGCCGCGTCACGCACCGTGGCGGCACCCAGGGTCACCGGCGCCGGGGTGGTGCGGATCGCCTCGGGGCGCAGGCAGAGCACGGCCGGCCCCTGCGCCAGCGCCGGGCAGGGCAAGGCGCCAAAGGGCGTATTGGCGCGATTCGCCCGCACCTGCACGGGCATGTGGTTCATCTCGCCCATGAAATCGGCGGTGAACAGCGTGGCGGGCTGGCGGTAGACACGGTCCGGCGGGCCGACATCCTCGATCGCCCCGGCGTTCATCACCACGATTCGGTCGGCGATGGCCATGGCCTCTTCCTGGTCATGGGTCACGTGCACGAACGTGGTGCCCACCTTGCGCTGGATCGCCTTCAGCTCGTCCTGCATGGCGCGGCGCAGCTTGAGATCGAGCGCGCCCAAGGGCTCGTCCAGCAGCAGCACGTCCGGCTCTACCGCCAGCGCGCGGGCCAGCGCCACGCGCTGCCGCTGTCCGCCGGAGACCTCGTGCGGGCGCTTGTCCCCTGCCCCGGTCAGCCCGACCAGCGCCAGCTTGGCCTCCGCCGCCTCACTCCGGTCGCGCCGCCCCATGCCCGCCATGCGCAGGCCGAAGGCCACGTTGTCGCGCAAGGACATGTGCGGGAACAGGGCGTAGTCCTGGAACATCGTCGTCGTGGGGCGCTTGGCCGGCGGCACGCGGGTCATGTCCCGGCCGCCGATGGTCACGCTGCCCGCGTCCGGCGCGATGAAGCCGCCCAGCACCGACAGCAGCGTGGTCTTGCCACAGCCGGACGGCCCCAGCAGGGCGATGTATTCCCCGGCGGCGATCTCCAGCGAGATGGCTTTCAGCGCGTGGTACGGGCCGAAATGGTGGTCGATGGCGCGCAGGCTGACAGGGGCGGTCATGGGCGTTTCCGAAAGACAAGGAGTTCGAGCAGGATCACCGCGCTGACCGAAACGAGGAAGACGAGGCTGCCGATGGCGTTCAGACGCGGCGACAGGCCCGAGCGCAACAGCGACCAGATCTCCACCGGCAGGGTCACGTCGAAACGGGTCAGCAAAAAGGCGATGATGAATTCGTCCCAGGACAGCGTGACCGACAGGAAGAAGGCCGCCGCCAGCGCGGGCGCCAGCATCGGCAGGGTGATCAGCGTGATGACCTGACGCTCATTTGCGCCGAGGTCGCGCGCGGCGCGTTCGGCGGACATCTGCTGCCCACCCATCGAGGCGTAGAGGATGGCAAAGGCCAGCGGCAGGTTGATGACCACATGCCCGATCCCGGCGGTCCACAGCGACAAGGGCAGGCCAGCCCGCGTCAGCACGATCAGCAAGCCCAGCCCGACGATCAGGTAGCTGACCGTCAAGGGCGCGATCAGCAGCCCCCGCACCAGCGCCGACCCCGGCAGGACATGGCGCGCGAGGCCGTAGGCCGCGAGGAACCCCAGCGCCACCGCCACCAGCGACGATCCGATGCCCACCAGCGCCGAGTTGCGCAGCGCCTGCATCATGTCGCGGTCGCCCATGATCTCGGCGTACCAGCGCAGCGAGGGGCCGTTGAAGGGCGGCACCGGCAGGCTGCCCTCCTGAAAGGAGAACAGAACCAGCGCCGCCACCGGCAGGTAGATGAAGACAAACGCAACGCCGAGGTAGAGCCAGGCCAGGTGCCTCATAGCCGGTCGATCCTCAGCCAGCGCGCGCAGGCGAGATAGGCCAGCGTCACGATCCCCATCAGCACGATCGCCAGCGCCGAGGCCAGCGGGAAATCCGCGCGTCGCCCCAGCTGCACCATGATCACCTGCGGCACGGTCAGTTCGGTGTTGCCGCCCAGGATCTGCGGCGTGACGTAGTCACCGATGCACAGCACAAAGGTCAGGAAGGCCCCGGTGACGATCCCCGGCAGGGTCAGCGGCAGGATGACATGGCGGAACGTCTGAAAGGCGCTGGCGCCCAGGTCCATCGCGGCGCGGCGGTAGTTGGGCGACAGCTGCACGAGGTTGGCGTAGATCGTCAGCGTCAGCAGCATGACGAAGAAATGCACAAAGCCGGTGATGGTGGCAAAGCGCGTGTTGGCCAGCGTGATCGGCTCCGCGATCAGGCCGAGGCCGATCAGGGACTGGTTCACCACGCCCTCCTTCGCCAGAACCAGCAGCCAGGCGTAGGAGCGCACGACGTAAGACGTCCAGAACGGCAGGATCGCCAGCAGCAGCGCCAGCCGCTGCCAGCGCTTCGGCACGCGAAAGGCGATGATCCAGGCCAGCGGATAGGCCAGCAGCACCGACACCAGGGTGACGGTCAAGGTAATCTCCAGCGAGACGACGACCGCCCGCCAGAGATAGGCCTTTTCCGCCAGTTCGGCGTAGTTGGCCAGCGACAGGCCCCAGATCACCTCGCGCCGCTCCAGCGTGGCAAGGCTCATCGCGCCCATCACCACGAAGGGCACGATGAAAAAGGCTACAGTCCATATCAGGGCCGGGGCGACATAGCCCCAGCCCCGCGCGCGGTCGCTCACTGTTGCAGCACGTCGAGCCAGAGGTCCTGCATGTCGATGTCCAGATCGGCGTCAGGCGCAGGATACAGCTGCGTGCGCGTCAGGTAGTCACCCTGCTGGTCCCAGCGCAGCGCCGCCTTTTGCGCGTCGGTCAGGAAGGCGCCCGCCTCGGCGTTGGCGGGCATCCCCCAGAAGCACGAGGAGGTCGCCAGCCGCGCCTGCCCTTCGGGGCTGACGATGTATTTGACGAATTCCATCGCCAGCTCGGGCTTTTCGGTGCCCGCGACCACGCCGATGGACTGCGCCCAGCGGACCGCGCCTTCGGCCGGGATGGTCCAGGTCAGCTCCGGCTGCTCGGCCGCCAGCACGGCGGTCAGCCATTCGCCACCGCCCACCACGATGTCGACCTCGCCGGTCGCCAGCGCAGTCTGCGCCGCCACCACGCCCGCGACCGAGGCGGCGCGCGACCGCATTTCGGTCAGCACCTCGCCGATGGGCGTCAGGTCGTCGGCGCCGATCTCGGCGGTGGGGATGCCCTTGGCCAGCGCGGCCAGCCCCATCACCGGCAGGTAATAGTCGTAGATCGAGATGCGGCCGGCGTATTTCTCGGACCAGACGGTCGACAGGCTCTGCATGTCGGCCTCGTCCACCTTGGACGCGTTGTAGGAGATGGTGTTGTAGCCGAATTTCTCGGTCACCGCGTAGGTCGTGCCGTCGACCACGTTGTTGTCCGTCATGACGACCTGCGGAAAGAAGGCGTCAATCGGCAGCTCGGCTTCGGTCAGCGGGGCGAGGTAGCCCGCATCGACCGCGCGGAACACGTCGATGCCGTCGATCACCAGCACGTCCCAGTCGCCCGGGCGCGACTGGTCCAGCAGCGCCAGCGCCGCGCCGGTGCCCTCGTATTCGCGCAGGTTGACCTTGACGTTGTGCGCCTGCTCAAAGGGCTCGATCAGCGCGGGGTCGGTGTGGTCGCACCAAACCAGCGCGTTCAACTCCTCCTGCGCCTGCGCGGTCCCCAGCGTCAGGGGCAGCACGGCCAGGCCGGTCAGCAGGTTTGTCGGTTTGGTCATCTCGTCTCTCCCGTTGTCAAAGCGCCGCCTGAAGGCGGTCTGTCCTCGCGGTGGGTGTAGCGGCCTGCCAGTGGCGGGCACTGCACCGCATCGGGCCAACTATCCCCCCGCAGGACCGGATTGACCAGAGCGGACGTGTCTGTGGCCGGACATGTCGGAAACGCGGGCGTCGGACGCCATCGCCCTGCCCGCCCCCGGTCAGCGCAGGATGTAGACCGAACAGGGCGCGCGCCGGGCCACGCGGGCGGCGGTGGAGCCCAGAAAATAGTCCTGGATCCCCGGCTGGTGCGATCCGATGATGATCAGGTCGATGCCGTTTTCCTCGGCATATTGCGCGAGGCGCACGCCGGCCTTTCCGGTGTCGACCACGATCCTGACGTCGGACGCACCGCCCGCCACCTCGATCAGCCTGTCGCGGATGCGGGTCACCAGGTGGTTCTCGGACTTGACGGTCACGAACTCGGCGACGAAACCGGGCACGCTTTCCAGCACGGTCATCAGCGTGATCGTGCCACCCGGCTCCAGCAGGTGCCGCGCCAGGGCCAGCTTGCGCGGCACCATCTTTTCATGGTCCAGCGCGACGGGGATCAGGATGTTGCGATGCACGGGCGGGCTCCTTTGCGACAGGTCAGGGGGTGGGTGTGGTCACGACCAGCGTGAGCCCCGCAAGGACAAACAGCGCCAGGAACACCGTCTCGGCCAGCACGAACAGCGCCGGGGCCAGGCCAAGGTTCAGGATGTCCTTGGGCAGGGTCTTGAGCCCGACCGAGGCGATGGCGATCAGCAGCAGCCAGCGCGACAGGACCGACGCGGTTTCGGTCACGACACCCGGCAGCAGGCCCGCCACCGACAGCCCCGCCAGCACGATGAAGCCCAGCACGAAGACCGGCACCAGCGGCGGCCGTTCCTGCGACGCCCCGGCGGCCCCGGCGGCGGCGCGGATCACCAGCGCGGCAATCAGCACCACCGGCGCCAGCAGCAGCACGCGCAACAGCTTGACCAGCGTGGCGACATTGCCGGTCTCCTCGGACACCGAAAAGCCCGCGCCGACCACCTGCGCCACGTCATGCACCGTGGCCCCGATGAAAATGCCGGTGGTGCGGTCGTCCATGCCCATCAGTTCCGCAAGGATCGGGTAAAGGATCATGGCGAGGGTGGACAGCAGCGTGACGCCCACCACGGTAAAGATCAGCCGCTGTTCGGATTTCTCGTCCTTGGGCAGGATCGCGGCGATGGCCATGGCGGCCGAGGCGCCGCAGATCGCCACCGCCCCGGAGGAGAGAAAGGCAAAGCGGTAGCGAAAGCCGAACAGGCGGCTGGTGGCAAAGCCGAACCCGATGGTCGCGGCGACCCCCAGCACGACCAGCCCGATCACGTCCCAGCCGAGGATGCTCATCATCTCGGCGCTGATCCGCACGCCCAGCAGCGCCACGCCAAAGCGCAGCACCTGGCGCGAGCCAAAGTCGATGCCGGGACGGCTGCGCGCCTCGCTGCCGAGAAAGTTCAGCGACATGCCGAACAGCAGCGCCAGCAGCATGGCCGGCGCGCCGTAATGCTCGGCGATGAACTGGCTGGCCAGCGCGATGATGACCGCCACCAGCAGGCCGGGGGCGACCTGCCGCGCCTTGTCCGTCACGGCGCCGGCCATGCCCTTCGGCCCTTTAAGATCAGCCATTGGCCAGCGCCTCGGCACCGTCGAGGTAGTGGACCGGCACGTCCAGCCCGTTCTGCTGCGCGCGCTCCAGCGCCTTCAGGCGGCGGTCGCCGGGCAGCCGCGCACCCTCGGCGGCAAGGATTTGGCCCACCAGCGCCTCCATCTGCATGGCGAAGCCTGCACCGCTTGCTGGCTTCAGCGCCAGCAGGAACTGCCCCGATCCGGGCGGCGGCCCGTCGGCGGTGAAATAGGACGGCATGTCCGCGCTCAGCGTCGCGCCGGTAAACACGGCGGCCAGGATCTCGACCATCAGCGCCAGCGCGGTGCCCTTGGCCTCGCCGATGGGCACCATGGAGCCTGACAGCGCGGCCTCCGGGTCCGTCGTCGGGCGGCCCTCGGCGTCCAGCGCCCAGCCCTCGGGGATCGGCTTGCCGGATTTCTTGGCGTTCATCACCTTGCCACGCGCCACGCGGCTCAGCGACAGGTCGATGACCAGCGGCGGGGCATCGGCGCGCGGCGCGGCAAAGGCGATGGGGTTGGTGCCGAACACCGGCGTCCGGGCGCCCCAGGGCGCCATGGCGGCGGGGGTGTTGGCGACCATCAGGCCGATCAGCCCGGCGCGCGCGATCCGGTCGACCTGCACCGACAGCGCGCCCGAATGATGCGAGCGGCTGACCGCCATCACCGCGCAGCCGGTCCGCTGCGCCAGCAGCACGCCGTTGCGCACCGCAAGGTCCAGCGCCGGAAAGGCAAAGCCGTTGCCCGCGTCGATCGCCAGCAGCGTTTCGGACACAGCGCGGCACACGGGCCGCGCCTGCGCGTCGATCTTGCCCGTGCGGACCTGGGCGACGTAATCGGCGAGCCGGGAAAACCCGTGCCCGACCTGGCCTTCGGCCTCGGCGGCGGCCAGCGCCCGGGCGACGGAAGCCGCGGTGCCCTGCGGCACGCCGTTGGCCACGAAGGCCCGTGTCAGCAGCTGTGTCGCGTCCGGCAGCGAGATGGTGCGGGTCTGTGTCACTGTGATCGTCCCGGCGGGCCGCACAGGGTGCGCGGCCCGCCCGTCTCCTTACGCGCTGCGATAGAGCTTGGTCATCGAGAATTCCCGATGCCCCAGCGCCTCGGCGGCGGTGTTGCGGCCGTTGGCGGTGCGGCAGATCATCTCGATCAGCGCGTCACCCGCCTCGTCGATGGTCATCTCGCGGCGCAGGATGCCGGAGACATCCACGTCGATGTGTTCGCCCATGGTGCGCACGGTGCGCGGGTTGGCGGTGATCTTGATCACCGGCACGATGGGGTTGCCCACCACGTTGCCCTGCCCGGTCGGGAAGGTGTGGATCACCGCCCCGCCCGCCGCCATCAGCGTGACGCATTCCGCCGCCGCCGAGGAGCTGTCCATGAAATACAGCCCGTTGCCCGCGTTCGGCGCCTCGGCCGGGCCGAGGATGTCGATGTATTGCGAGGTGCGGCCGATCTTTTCCAGGTTGCCCAGGGCCTTTTCCTCGATGGTGGTCAGGCCGCCCAGGATGTTGCCCTTGGTCGGCTGGCTGTCGGACAGGTCGTCGGTCTGGTGGGCAAAGATCACGTCGTCCTGGTAGGCCTTCCACATCTTGTACCAGCGCGCGCCGACCTCTTCGTTGATCGCGCGTTTCTGACAGATGTGCTCGGCGCCGGTGATTTCCGACGTCTCCCCGAAGAAGCCGGTGATGCCCTCTGGCAGCAGCTTGTCGTACATGTTGCCGACCGTCGGGCAGGAGCCGAGGCCTGTGGTGGTGTCGGACTCGCCGCACTTGGTGGACACCCACAGCTCGGAGATCGAACATTCCTCGCGCTGGAGCTCGGTCGCCCAGTGGACATACTCCTTGGCCGCCCAGCTGGCCGCGCGGATGGTCTCGAAGTCGCCGTTCTGCTCGATCGAGAACTCGGCCACCGGCTTGCCGGTGGCGCGGATGCCGTCGGCGATACGCCTGGTCCAGCCCGGTTCGATCCCGATCACCACCACGGCGGCGACGTTGGGGTTGGCCCCGGTGCCGATCATCGTGCGGAAGTGCAGGTCGAGGTCCTCGCCGAACTGCAACCGGCCATAGGCGTGCGGGATCGCCAGCGTGCCCTTGACGTTGTTGGCCACCGCCTCGCAGGCGGCGTTCGAGATGTCGTCGACCGGCAGGATGACGACGTGGTTGCGGACGCCGACGCGGCCGTTTTCACGCCGGAAGGCCTTGACCGTCATGTTGGAATATTTCGATGCCATGATCTGTGTCCCTGTTGGTTCGCTACCGCTGCGCTGCTTGAGCGCGGGTTACCAGCGCTTTGTCTTGACGTTGTGGGTGTGGACGTGGGCCCCCTTGGGGATGTCGGCGATCACCTTGCCGATGTCCTCGCCGTACTTGATCGCGGTGTCGCCGGCCTTGAGGTCCTTGAGCGCGATCTTGTGGCCGATCGGCACGTCCGCCCCGGCTTTCAGGCGAAAGGTCGAATTGTCGTGCGTCACGCAGCACAGCATGTCGGTGCCGGCGGTCAGCCCCTCGACGACGACAACGCCCACGTTGTCCGCATGGTCATGCACGAGAAGATGTGGAATTTCAGACATGGTCTTTCCTCAAGCGTCAGGTTTCAGGATGATCTTGGGCGCGGCGACGCGGCCGGCCCGGATATCGGCAAAGGCGCGGGCGCCTTCGCTCAGGGGTCTGGTCTCGGTCCAGTCGAGCGGGCCGAGACGCCCCTCGAACATGGCGGCGGCGCAGTCGCGGAAATCCTGCGCGGTGTAGGTGTAGGTCCCGATGAAGGTGATCTCCTGCAAGGTCATGCGCCGCACATCCAGCCCGCCGGTGTCTTCTCCCAGGCCAATGTGTACGATCACACCGCCCGGGGTCACAAGGCCGGATGCGACCTGGCGTGTCGCGGCATAGCCCACCGCGTCGATCACCAGCGGCCAGGCGCCCTGCGCCGTCTCGCGCGCGTCGATGCCGCAGCGGTCGGCCAGGTAGGCGCGGCGCGTGGCGTTGGGCTCGGCGATGACGACGTCCTCTGCCCCCATCGCCTTCAGCGCCAGCGCCGCCGCCAGGCCGATGGCCCCGCCGCCGATCACCAGCGCGCGCCGCGCGTCCGCCGGGTGCATCGCCGCCAGCCCCAGCCGCGCGGAATGCCAGCTGACCGACAGCGGTTCGGCCAGCGCGGCCTTGTCCAGCGCAAAGCCCTCCGGCACGGTGACCAGGTTGCGCTCGGGGATCACAACGGCCTGGGCAAAGGCGCCCTCGCGCGGCTGCATCGAGAGGATCTGCCGCGTCGGGCACAGGTTGTCGCGCCCCGTGGTGCAGGCCGGACAGGTGCCGCAGGTGACCAGCGGATTGAGCGTCACGCGGCGGCCGTCCTCCAGCGTGCCCGAAGCCTCGTGGCCGAGGATCAGCGGCGCCGGGCGGCGGTTGTCGTGGCCCAGGTAGGCGTGCATGTCGGACCCGCAGATGCCCGCGCTGTCGACCGTCACCAGCCGTTCGCCCGTGCCGGGGACCGGATCGGGAACCTCGCGGATCTCCATGTGTTCGGGATCGGTGTAGACCAAAGCCTTCATTTCGCGGTGAACCCCCCGTCCAGCATCAGGATCTGCCCCGTCACGTAACGCGACGCGTCCGAGCAGAGAAACAGCAGCGGCCCTTCCAGGTCCTCCGGCGCGCCGTTGCGGCCGATACAGGTCTGCGCCGCGTTGCGCGCCGCCCGCTCCGGATCGGCAAAGACCGCCGCCGTCAGTTCCGTCTCGAAAAAGCCGGGACCGATGGCGTTGGCCATGATCCCCGAGGGCGACCAGGCTTCGGCCATGGCGCGGGTCATCTGCGCCACACCGCCCTTGCTGGCGCCGTAGGCGATGCCGCCGGGAAAGGCGCGGAACGATTGCAGCGACGCAAAGTTGACGATCCGCCCCCAGCCCTTGGCCCGCATCGCCGGGACCAAAGCTTGCGCCAGGAAGAACGGCGCCGACAGGTTGACCGCCAGCGTCGCGTCCCAGCCTTCGGCGGTGACGGCGTCGGCGGGCTCGCGGGTGTTCAGCCCGGCGGCATTCACCAGGATGTCGGGCGGACCAAAGGGGGCTGCGATGCGCGCGCAGAGATCGGCCAGCCCTGCCCGGTCGGCCACGTCGCCCGCCACCGCCGCCCGCGCGCCGCCGTCCTCGGCGCACCAGCCCTCCAGCGCCTCGCGCCGCCGCGCCACGCCGACCACCCGCGCCCCGGCCCGCGCCAGGATCGACGCGGACCAGCGGCCCAGGCCGGAACTGGCCCCGGTCACGCAGGCCACCCGCCCCGCGACCGAAAAGACGCCGGTATCGTGTCCAGTCTCAGGCATCGGCGCTCAGGTCAAAGGTCTCATCGGGGAAATACTTGCGCAGCCGGATGTCGGCGGTGCGCGCGTGGCCCTCCATGCCTTCGAGGCGGGCAATCCGCGCGGTGGCCTCGGCAACCGGCTTGGCCCCTTCGCGGGTGGCGCGCTGCCAGGTGACGATCTTCATGTACTTGTGCACGCTGAGACCGCCGGTGTAGCTGGCCGCGCCCGAGGTCGGCAGCACGTGGTTGGTGCCCGACGCCTTGTCGCCAAAGGCCACGGTGGTTTCCTCACCCAGGAAGAGCGAGCCGTAGCAGCTGAGCCGGTCCAGCCACCAGTCGAGGTCCTGCGCCTGCACGGTCAGGTGCTCGGGCGCGTAGTCGTCCGAGGTGGCGGCCATCTCCTCGCGGTCGGCGCAGACGATCACCTCGGCATAGTCGCGCCAGGCGGCGGCGGCGTTCTCGCGGTTCACGTCCGGCAGGGCGTCGATCATCCTGGGCACCAGCCGCATGACCTCCTCGGCCAGCGCGCGGGTGTCGGTGACCAGCCAGACCGGCGAGTTGTAGCCATGTTCCGCCTGCCCCACCAGGTCGGTGGCGACGATCTCGGCATCCGCGGTGCCATCGGCCAGGATCAGGCTGTCGGTCGGGCCGGCGATCATGTCGATGCCGACACGGCCGAACAGCATGCGCTTGGCCTCGGCGACGAACTGGTTGCCGGGGCCGACCAGGATGTTGGCCTTGGGCAGGCCGAACAGGCCGAATGTCATCGCCGCAACGCCCTGCACGCCCCCCATCGCCAGGATCCTGTCGGCGCCGCAGACGTGGGCGGCGTAGATGATCGCGGGCGCGATGCCGACGTCGGGGCGCGGCGGCGAACAGGCGACGATGTGCTTGCAGCCCGCCACCTTGGCGGTGGTCACGGTCATGATCGCGCTGGCGATGTGGCTGTAGCGCCCGCCGGGCACGTAGCAGCCCGCCGCGTGCACCGGGATCGACTTCTGCCCGGCGACCAGGCCCGGCACGATCTCGGTCTCGAAGTCGCCCACCGTGGCCAGCTGCGCCTCGGCGAACTTGCGGACATTGGCGTGCGAGAACCGGATGTCCTGTTTCAGCTTTTCCGACACCTGGTCCGCCGCCGCCGCGATGGCGGCATCCGACAGCAGGATCTCGCCCTCGTACTTGTCGAACTTGCGGGCATATTCCAGCGCCTTCTCGTCCCGCCCGGCCTCGATGTCATCCAGGATGCCGCGCACGATCTTCTTGGTTTCGGCGGCGTCGCTCTTGTGGGTCAGCGTCGCTTTCTTGAGATACTCTCTCGTCATCGGCTTGGTCCTATTTGTAGATGTCGGGAAGCAGCGTGGTGGAGATCGCCGGCACGTAGGCGATGAAGACCGTGACCACGAGCATGAAGAACACGAAGGGGATGGCCCACCAGGCGATCTTGAGGATCGACTCGCCGGTCAGGCCCGAGACCACGAAGAGGTTCAGCCCCAGCGGCGGCGTGATGAAACCCACGCCCAGGGCAGTGATCATCATGATGCAGAACTGGATCTCGTTCATGCCGATGTTGTCGGCCAGCGGCTTCAGGATCGGCGCGAGGATCACGATGTTGGGCGTCGTCTCCATGACGCAGCCGGCGGCGATCAGGATGCCGATCATCATCAGTATCAGCACCCAGGTTTCATCGCTGACCGAGGTCGCGGCGGCGACAAAGCCCTGCGGCACGCCGAGGATCGCCAGCGCCTGCGCCAGCGGCAGCGAAAAGGCGATGATCGGCAGGATGACCCCATTGACCTTGGCCGAGCTGACCAGCATCGCCGGGAAATCGCTCAGCTTCAGCGTGCCGAGGATAAAGCCCATGATGATCGTCACGACGACGGCGGTGGCGCCCGCCTCGGTCGGGGTCATACGCCCGGAAAAGATGCCGTAGAAGATGATGCCCGGCACGATGAAGGCGTACCAGCCTGACTTCAGCGCCACGCCCAGCCGGCTGGCCCATTCCCCAAAACTGATGTTGCCGCCGCCCTCCCAGCCGTAGAGCCGGTTCATGATGATGTTGGTGGCCAGGATCGACAACAGGATCGCGATGCCGGGGATCAGCGCGGCCAGGAACAGGGTGGAGGCGGAGATGCCGAGGACGAGACCGATGATGATGTAGGCAATCGACGGCGGGATCAGGATGCCGGTACAGGCCCCCGCCGCGACCAGCGCGCAGGCATAGGGGCGCGGGTAGCCGGATTCCACGAGCCGGTCGATCGTCATGCGGCCCACGGCGGCGGCCCCCGCCGCGTCCGAGCCGGAGATCGCCGCGAACATGCCGCAGACCAGCACCGTGGCCGAGCCGAATCCGCCCTTGGCAAACTGGGTCAGCGCCTCGGCCACGTCCAGGAACTTGCGCGACAGGCCGGTGCGCACCAGCACGTCGCCGGTCAGGATGAACAGCGGCACGGCGGTCAGGGCAAAGTGGTCGATGCCGTGAAACAGGCTTTCGCCGACCAGCGACAGCGGCAGCGCGCCCGAGACATACAGCATCATGATCGCCGCCGCGCCGATGGCCGCCCAGACCGGCACCGCCAGCGCCACCAGCACCACGAACAGCAGCACCGGCCCGTAGAAATCCCAGCCCAGTTCGACGGTCTGTTCCTGCAATTGGTTCCAGAGCATGACCGTTTCCTCAGTCGAAGAGCTTGTCACCTTCGTAGACGGGGCGCCCGTTACGAAGATCGGTGACATCGCGGATGAAGGATTGGACCAGCCGGAAGACGACCAGCGCGAAACCGAAGGGCACCGCCGCCAGGAACCAGGCCTGGCTGATGCGCAACCCGTGGGTGACAGAGCCGAACTTGAGCGACACCAGCACCGTTTCGAACGAGTACCAGAGCGCCACGAGGGCGACGCCGAACATCACGATGTCGCCGAAGATGTAGAACAGCGCCTTGGCCCGCCGGCCGACGTACTGGAGGATGACGTCGATGCGGATGTGCCCGCGTTCACGTACCGCCGCCGCCGCGCCGACCCAGGCGAGGTAGATGAACGAATAGCGCACGATCTCCTCACCCCATATCGAGGAGTAGGAAAACACCTCGCGGCGCAGCACCTCGATGAACATCGTGCCGACCAGCATCACGTAAAACACCAGGAGCGCCCACCGCTCCGCGTTCCTGTTAAGGGCGTCGAGTACCTTGTGCATAAACCTCTCCCGTTGCCGGACCCGGGGCTGACCCTGTCCGTGCCGATTGGCTCTGGCGATGTCGTGAAACCGGGGTGCGGGCCGGCAGCGGGACTGCCGGCCCGACAGGTGGTTCAGGCGTCGTGGACGTAGTATTTGCCTTGGGTGCCTGCGGCCTCCTCGAGGCGGGCAAAGACATCCATGGACCCGGCCAGTTCGGTCTTGAACTGGTCCCAGTCGGGCAGCTGGTAGCCGCCTGTGGCCTGCCATTCGGCCAGCTGGTCATCGGTCAGCGAATGGAACTGCACGCCCGCCTTGGACAGTTCGGACATCGCGTAGGTCCGGGCCGAGGGCACCTTGGCCAGGTTCTGGTGCGCGGTCATCTCGCCTGCCCATTCGATGCCTTCCTGCACGTCGGCGGGCAGGCTGTTGAACCATTCCAGGTTCACCGAGTAGACCTGACTGTCCGGCACCGCCTGGGTAAAGGTGACGTGGCTCAGGATGTCCTTGAAGCCGAAGACGAACAGCGCGCCGACCGCCGGGTCCAGCGCATCGGCCACGCCCTGCTTGATCGCCGACGGCGTTTCGCCCCAGGCCACCGGCGTCGGGTTCGCGCCGACCATGCGGTAGTACTGCTGCAACATCGCCGAGCCGGGCACGCGGAACTTGACGCCCTTGAGGTCCGCCGGGGTGATCACCGCGTTGCCGCCCTGGCGCACCGCCACCACGCGCGGGTCGATCACGACATAGAACAGCGCCTTGAAGCCGGCCGCCTCGACCTTGGGGTGGACCTCGTTCTTCCAGGCGTCCGACGTCACCAGGTTGGTGAACCGCTGGTTGGAGCCGCAGAAATACGGCAGGTTGATGAGGTCGGCGGCGCTGGCGAAGGGGGCGAAATTGGCCAGCGAATGCTGGGCGCACTGGATCGTGCCGGTCTGCACCGCCTGCACCAGCGCACCGCCCGCGCCCAGCTGGCCGCCGGGGGCAAGCTTGACGTAGACCTTGCCGTTGGTGGCGTTCTGGATGTTCTCCTTGAGGTCCAGCTGCATGATCGGGTAGCTGCGCGACGCGCCCAGCACGTAGGCGGTGGCCAGCGTCATGACGTGCTCTGCCGCCTGCTCGCGCTCGCGCTCTTCCGCTTGGGTCTGTGCGGCCGCTTCCTGCGACCACAGCATGCCGGCCGCCCCCACGACCAGCGCCGCGGTAAAGCTGCCCCCCGCGGTCAGCTTGAGAAAGTTGCGGCGTTCCTCGGATACCAGATCCAGATCTTTCCTCATCGTAAGCTCCTCCCTGTTGAGCCAGTCCTTGTTTATTTTTTGGCCAGTCTTTCGCGTCGCAGGATGGCGACGACAAAGGCGATCGAGGCGCCGAACAGCATCAGCATCGACTGCACGTCGCTGAGGACCGGTTTGCCGGTCAATGCGCCCAGCACGACATCACCGACGAAACCCGCGAACAACAGTGCCGAAATCAGCAGCGCCACGATTCTTTCCTCCCCGAAAGACGTCGATTCGAGGGTGAATGTAAGCGCTTGCATGACTTCCTGCAAGCGCTTACATTGCTACCGGAACCAGCAAGACGATGGTATCGCGGTGGCGCCGGGACAGCCCGCGCGCCAGGAAAGGCAAACTCACCGTGACCGAAGGACAGAGCCCGCCCGACACAGCCCTGCCCACGCTCGAGGACGTGGCATCGCGGTCCGGCGTGTCCACGGCCACGGTCTCGCGCTGTCTCAACTCGCCTGACCGCGTGTCCGAAGAAACGCGCAAGCGGGTCATGGCGGCGGTGCGCGACCTCGGCTATGCGCCCAACTTCGGCGCGCGCACGCTGGCGGGCAAGCGGACCAACACCTTTGGCGCGATCATCCCGACGATGGAGAACGCCATCTTCGCCCGTGGCTTGCAGGCCTTCCAGGAAGAGCTGCACGCGCATGGCGTGACGCTGCTTGTGGCCAGTTCCTCCTACAAGCCCAGCGTGGAAGAGGAACAGATCCGCGCGCTGGTCGCCCGGGGCGCTGACGCGCTGCTGCTGATCGGCCATGACCGCACGCCCGAATCCTATGCCTTCCTCGCGAAACGCCAGATCCCGCACCTGATCGCCTGGGCCTACGATCCCGCGCTGGACCGCATGTCGATCGGTTTTGACAACCGGCAGGCGATGAAGGCGCTGGCGCTGGAGGTGATCGACCTTGGCCACCGCACCATCGGCTTCATCACCGCCGCGCGCGACGGCAACGACCGCGCCCGTGGCCGCTACGAGGGGCTGTGCGACGCGATGCGCTCGCGCGGCCTGGACCCGGAAAGCCTGGCCATCCGCGAAACCACCTACGGCATCGCCAGGGGCGGCGAGGCCTTTGCCGAGCTGATGGCGCTCACGCCCCGGCCCACCGCCGTCGTCTGCGGCAACGACGTTCTGGCCGTCGGCGCGGTGAAACGGGCGCAGCAGATGGGCCTGCGGGTGCCCCAGGACGTGTCGATCACCGGTTTCGACGACATCGACATCGCCGAGATCGTCTCGCCCGCGCTGACCACCGTCCACGTCCCGCACCGCGAGATGGGCCGCCGCGCGGCGCGGGCGCTGCTGGACATGCGCAACGGCGCGGGGCGCGGGCCGAACATCTGCCTCGACGCCACGCTGAAACGACGCGAGTCGCTGGGCCCGGTGCCGGTGGCCTGACAGGCTCAACCTTGCCGGCGCAGCGTCCAGCCCAGCAGCAGGACATAGGCCAGAGTCCCCGCCGAGGTCCCCAGCGCCAGTCCCACCGCCCCCAGTGCCGGCACCAGGGCCAGTTTGCAGCCCAGGTTGACCACCAGCGCCGCCAGCAGCAGCCGGAACGGCGTGGCGGTGTCGCCCAGCCCCTGGAACTGCACCACCAGCGGCCGCACGAACAGCGCCGGCACCACCCCCAGCGCATAGCCCGCCAGGATCTGCGCCGTGGCCGCGGTGTCCTCAGAGGTGAAACTGCCGCGCTGGAACAGCAGGGCGATGATCTCGGCCCCCCACAGCCCCATCACCAGCGCGATCGGCACGCCGATCCCGGCACAAACCGCCAGCGCCTGCCGCAGCGGCGCGCGCCCGTCGCCGCCTTCGGCGCTGCGCCGGGCGATCTCGGGCAGCAGGACCGTCCCCAGCGCGACCGAGATCAGGCCGATGGGCAACTGGTACAGCCGGTCGGCAAAGTAGAGATGCGCCAGTGCCCCGCCCGGCAGGAAGGAGGCCAGCACCGTGTCGATGAACACCGCCACCTGCGTCGCCCCGGCGCTCAGCACCGCCGGGCCGAGATTGCGAAAGAACCGCCGCGTGTGGCCGGACAGGCCCAGCCGGGGCCAGGGCTGCGCCAGCCCCGCGCGCTGCATCGCCCACCCCACCAGCGCCACCTGCGCCACCCCCGACACCAGCACCGCCAGCGCGGCGACATGGCCCGGCCAGTCGGACAGTCCGGCCAGCAGCAGACCGGCGATCAGCACCAGGTTCATCACGCTGGGCGCGGCGGCAAAGGCCCAGAACCGCCCCTGGCTGCCCAGCCGCGCGCCGAAATAGGCCACCAGCGAAATGCACAGCAGAAAGGGAAAGGTCAGCCGCAGCAGGTCGCGCGCCAGCAGGTGCACCGGATCATCGGGGCCAAAGCCGGGCGCCAGCAGGCGCAAGACCGCGCCCGGCACCGCCAGCACCACGACCAGCAGCACCAGGTTGCCCAGCAGCAGCCAGCCCAGCGTCTCCGCCCGGAACCTCTGCGCCTCAGCCGAGTCGGGCGGCAGCCGCGCGTCGATCGGCTGGAAGGCGGCGGTAAAGGCGCCTTCGGCCACCAGCGCGCGCAGCTGGTTCGACAGCCGGAACGCCAGCATGAAGGCCACCGCCACCGGCCCCGTGCCCAGCACCGCGGCCAGGATCAGGTCACGCCCGAACCCCAGCACCCGGCTGACCAGCGTCAGCCCCGCCACCGTCGCAAAGGCCCGGTGCCAGGCAGCCAGCCGGGGCACCCTCAGGGCACCAGCGGCCAGATCAGCGGCGCGACCAGCACCGTGACCAGACCGGCCAGCAGGTTCATCGGCAGGCCCAGCCGCAGGAAATCGCTGAAGCGGTAGCCGCCAGCGTTGTAGACCATGGTGTTGGTCTGGTAGCCGATGGGCGTGGCAAAGCTGGCGCTGGCGCCGAACATCACGGCGACGACAAAGGCGCGCGGATCGAGGCCCAGCTGCACCGCCACCCCCACCGCAATGGGCGTCATGATGACGGCGACGGCGTTGTTGGTCACAATCTCCGTCAAGATCGAGGTCACGGCGTAGATAAGCGCCAGCGCCAGCAGCGGGCTGAGGCTGGCCATCGGTGCCGACAGCCACGTCACGATCAGCGCCATGGCGCCGGATTTCTCCATTGCCGTGCCCAGCACCATCATGCTGACGATCAGCATCAGCAGGCGGCCGTCGATGGCGCCCAGCCCCTCGTCCGGCTCGACGCAGCGGGTGGCCAGCACGATACCCACGCCGATGATTGCCAGCGGCAGGATCGGCGCCAGGTTCAGCGCCGCGCCCGCCACCACCGCGCCCAGCACCGCCAGCGCGATGGGCGCCTTGCGCCGCACGAAGGCGCGCGCCGTCATTGGTGCCAGCAGGATCAGCCCCTCTTCGCGGACGAGGCGTTCGATGTTCTCGGGCGAACCGTCCAGCAGCACGGTGTCGCCCGGGATCAGGTGCAGGGCATTGTCGCGCAGGTCGACCGAGACGCCGCGCCGGTGCAGCGCGATGGGATAGACGCCGTAGCGCCGCCGCCAGCCCAGGTTGGCGACCGGCCCCTTGGCCGAGGTGACCAGCGCCTCGATCACCTGGTGACGCTTGGCCCCGGCCAGCTCCGCCCCGGCGATCTCCAGCCCCTGCGCCGCCATGGCGCGAAAGCCCATGACTTCGCTGTCGGAGGTGTGCAGCACCACCCGGTCGCCCGCCGCCAGCACCTCGCCCGCCAGGTCGTGGCGCAGGGACACGTCGGCGCGCACCAGGTCGATCACCCGGGTCGAACTGCGCCGGAAATCCGGCACCTCGGGGATGCGGCGGCCGATCAGGCTGGACCCCGGCGGCACGAACAGCTCCACCGTCCAGGACTTGCGCGCGCCCAGCACCGGCGCATCGCTCAGCGCGGTGCGGTGCGGCAGCAGGCGCGGCCCCGCCAGCGCCAGGAACCCGCCGCCCACAATCGCCAGCACCAGGCCCAGCGGCGCGATCTCGAACAGCGAGAACGGCGCCATACCGATGTCGCGCGCCACCCCGTCGACCAGCAGGTTGGTCGAGGTGCCGATCAGCGTGGTGGTCCCGCCCAGGATGACGATGAAACTGAGCGGCATCAGCAGGCGCGAGGCGCTGGTGTTCAGCTGCCGCGCCATGCCAAAGACCACCGGGATCAGCACCATCACCACCGGCGTGTTGTTCATGAAGGCCGAAGCCAGCGCCGCCAACCCGAAGAACCCGGCAACCGTCAGCCTGGGGTGGGTCAGCAGGCTGCGGCCCAGA
This sequence comes from Antarctobacter aquimaris, assembly GCF_900184945.1. Lineage (GTDB taxonomy): Bacteria > Pseudomonadota > Alphaproteobacteria > Rhodobacterales > Rhodobacteraceae > Maliponia > Maliponia aquimaris. The sequence goes on from NZ_FXYF01000002.1 coordinate 127,245, forward strand.
CCCTCGGCCACGGCCTCCAGCACGCCGGTCCGTACCAGCGCCGCGCTGATGACGAACATCGCGCCGATGGTGGCGGGCGCCGGGTTGCTCAGCGCCTTGAGCACGTCGTCGACCCCGACCAGCCCGATCGCCAGCGCGACCGACACGCCGCACAGCGCCACCACCTCGGTGGCGATCCGCTCGCTCAGGAAAAAGCCAAAGATCGCGAGCACCAGCAGCATCGCCCCGTAGGGAGCAAGGGCACCAAGGTCGAAGAGCATGCCGACCACCCGACATCATCCGTGCTGAAAGGCGCCGACGGCAAAGCGCGCTACAGGGTCCGACCCGGTCCCGCGAAACGTCGCCGCTGCGCTGGTCCTTGGCGCGCAGGCCAGCCTGTGCGCGCGGTACGGGTCAGTGGTCCTGCACCAGATCGGGCTGATAGCCGTTCCGCGCGGACACGACAATCGGAGTCGTACCGCGCAACGCGCACCCGGCGGCGGACGACCATCGCACGGCCGCCAGCGCCCGGAAACCCGGCAGGTGTAGGCGCCGGCATCTGCGCCGAGAAAAGAAAGGAAAGTTCCGGTGGTACCCAAGGTCGGACTCGAACCGACATGACCGTAAGGCCGGGGGATTTTGAATCCCCTGCGTCTACCATTCCGCCACTTGGGCACAGCGCGCACTGGATAACGGCCCATCCGGCCTGCGTAAAGGGGCGAAATGCGCGGCGCGTCCCGCGACGGCGGGCCAAATACCGCCCGCCGCCGCCCGTCATGCGGGCACCGGCGTCACGCGCGGCGCCTCGTGGGCGCCCGCTGGCTTGACGCTCCGTGCCCTGCGTGCTCTGAGAGCCGCGACGCCACGCGAGGGACCCGAATGCTGCGCCGCCTCTACGACTGGACCATGGCCCAGGCCGAACGCAAGAACGCCCTCTGGGTGCTGGCCGCCGTCGCCTTCATCGAAAGCTCGGTCTTCCCGATTCCGCCCGATGTGCTGATGATCCCGATGGTGCTGGCCGCGCCGCACCGCGCCTGGCTGATCGCGCTGGTGGCCACCGTGTCCTCGGTGCTGGGCGGCATGCTGGGCTACGGCATCGGCTATTTCTTCTACGAAAGCATCGGCCAGCCGATCCTGGAAAGCCTGGGCAAGGCCGACTCGATGGCCGCCTTCAACGACAGGTTCAACGGCGTCGGCTTCTGGGCGGTGCTGATCGCGGGGGTCACGCCCTTTCCCTACAAGGTGATCACCATCATGTCGGGCTGGACGGCGATGCCGCTGGGCACCTTCATCGTCACCTCGATCATCGCGCGGGCGCTGCGGTTCTTCGTGGTGGCGGGCCTGCTGCGCATGTTCGGCGCGCCGATCCGCGTGTTCATCGAGAAATACCTCGGTTGGGTCTTCACCGCCTTCGTGGTATTGCTCGTCGGAGGTTTCGTGCTGGTGAAATACCTATGACCCTGACCCGCAAGCAACTGACGCTGCTCGCCCTGCTCGGCTCGGCCGGGCTGCTGCTGGGCGCGCTCTACTTCCAGTATGTCCGCGATCTTGCCCCGTGCAAGCTGTGCTACTGGCAGCGCTACGGCCATGTCGGCGCGCTGGTGTTCGGCGCGCTGGCGCTGGCGCTGCCGTCGCGCGCGCTGCTGGCGCTCGGCGGGCTGGCGGCGGCATCCAGTTCTGCCGTCGCGGTCTACCACAGCGGGGTGGAACGCCACTGGTGGGAGGGGCTGCAAAGCTGCTCGGCCCCGTCGCTGACCGGGCTGACGCCGGAACAGGCGCTGGAGGCGATCATGAACGCGCCGCTGGTGGCCTGCGATTCGATCCCCTGGTCGCTGTTCGGCCTGTCGATGGCGAATTACAACATCGCCGCCTCGGCCGCCGTCGCGGCGCTGTTCGTGCTGGCCATCCGCGCCACGCGCTGACCCCGCCTGACCCGGCACGCGCCGCCCCCCGGCGGCGTCGGCCCAGGCGCGTCCAAACGCCCGGACCCGGGCCCTAAACCAAAGTCATAGCCGCCCGAAACCGCGCTTTCGGCCAATACCCCTGCCGCGCCCTCCGCGCCATGTGTCGTGTCACGGCCCGCATCCCGCGGCGCCGCCAAACCCGGAGACACGACATGAAACGCACCCTTCTCGCCGCCACCCTGGCCGCCTTCACCGCCCTGCCCGCGCTGGCTTCGGACGGTCCCGCGATCGACGACGCCCGCAAGGCCGAGATCACCACGCTGCTGACGGCCCAGGGCTACGAGGTCCGCAAGATCGACAGCGAAGACGGCATGATCGAGGTCTACGCCCTCAAGGACGGCAAGCGCTACGAGCTGTATCTCGACGCCGCCCTCCAGATCGTCCGCACCAAGATCGACGACTGAGCCCCCGGCCGGACCCCCGCCCCGGGGTCCGGCCCTACCCTTCGCCACAGGAGCCCCGCCATGACCGACCATCGCATCTGGGACCCGGTGCTGCGCCTCTTTCACTGGAGCGTCGCGGTCCTGTTCTTCGCCAACGCCGTGCTGACCGATCCCGACGGCGACCTGCACGAAACCCTGGGCTACATCATCGGCGGGCTGCTGCTGCTGCGCCTGGTCTGGGGCCTGATCGGCCCCCGCGCCGCCCGCTTTGCCAGCTTTGCCCCCACACCGGCCGGCGTCACCGCGCAGCTGACCGACATGGCCGGCGGCCGCAAATCCGCGCACCTGGGCCATTCGCCGCTGGGCGCGCTGATGATCTTCAACCTGCTGTTCGCCCTGGCCGGCATCGTCGTCACCGGCTGGCTCATGACCACCAATGCCTTCTGGGGCGTCGACTGGGTCGAGGAGGTGCACGAGGTGCTGGTCACCTGGGCCGAGATCTCGGTCGTGGTGCATATCGCCGCCGTGCTCTGGGAAAGCCGCCGCACCGGCATCAACCTGCCCCGCGCCATGGTGACCGGTGTGAAACGCGTGCCCGACACGGTACGTCTGGAGCCATGAGTTTCAAGACCCCGATTCCCCTTGTCCTGCTGATCGCCGCGCAGCTGCTCTGCGCGGCCTTCTTCCTGGTCGACGTGCTCAGCGATGGCATCGAACTGGGCTGGCCCCCTTTCACGCATTGGCATTTCGTGGTCGAATCCGCCGCCGTGCTGGCGCTGATCGCCGGGGTCGTGTTCGAAACGCGCGCCCTGATGGCGCTGCTGCGGCGCAAGGCGCACCTGGAACGGCAGCTGAGCCTCGCCGCCGGGGCCTTTCACGACATTGTCCTGCAACACTTCGAAAGCTGGGGCCTGACCCCGTCCGAACAGGACGTGGCGCTGTTCACCCTCAAGGGCATGGCCATCCCCGAGATCGCCAGGCTGCGCGGCACCGCCGAAGGCACGGTCAAGGCGCACCTGGGCGCGATCTACCGCAAGGCCGGGGTGACCGGGCGCGGCGCCTTTGTCGCCCTGTTCATCGAGGAACTGATGACCGGGGCCGAAGCGCCCGCCGCGGCCTGACCCCGGCGCCACGCTCTGGCTCCACGCTCTGGCTTCCGGCTCCACGCTCTGGCTTCCGGCTCCACGCTCTGGCATGAGGAGAGATGTACCGCAGCAGAGGCCCCGCCCATGACCAACCGGCTTGCCATCCTTCTCGGGCTCATCATCCTTGGCGCCATCGCGGCCGATCTCGTGCTGAACGGCGGCGCGGCGCTGCTGTTCCTGGGGCGCAAGCTGTTCGTGCTGATCGACTGGCTGGCTTTCTGGCGCTGACCCCCCGCATCCCCCGAGACAGCCCGGTGTTTTCTGCTATTCTCATCCTGCCGCCCGGCGCCCATCACCCGCTGGTGGCTTGACATTGCCTGTCCCGGGTGATTGTTAGCGTTAACAGGAAAGCACTCATTTTCACATGACCCAGCCACGGAAGGGACCCTCCCAATGACCGTCAAAGTCGCCATCAACGGTTTCGGACGCATCGGCCGCAACGTGCTGCGCGCCATCGTCGAATCCGGCCGCACCGATATCGAGGTGATCGCCATCAACGACCTGGGGCCGGTGGAAACCAACGCGCACCTGCTGCAATACGACAGCGTGCACGGCCGCTTTCCCCAGAAGGTCAGCCACACCGACGACAGCATCGACGTCGGCCGCGGCCCGATCCGCGTGACCGCGATCCGCAACCCGGGCGACCTGCCCTGGGGCGATGTCGACGTGATCATGGAATGCACCGGCATCTTCACCTCCAAGGAGAAATGCCAGCCGCACCTGTCGACCGGCGCCAAGCGGGTGCTGATCTCGGCCCCCGGCACCGACGCGGACAAGACCATCGTCTTTGGCGTCAACCACGACACGCTGACCGCGAATGACGTCATCGTGTCGAACGCCTCGTGCACGACCAACTGCCTGGCCCCGGTGGCCAAGGTGCTGAACGACACCATCGGGCTCAAGCGTGGCTTCATGACCACGGTGCATTCCTACACCGGCGACCAGCCGACGCTGGACACCATGCACAAGGACCTCTACCGCGCCCGCGCCGCGGCGATGTCGATGATCCCGACCTCGACCGGCGCCGCCAAGGCGGTGGGCCTGGTGCTGCCCGAACTCAAGGGCAAGCTGGACGGCGTGGCGATCCGCGTGCCGACGCCCAACGTGTCGGTCGTCGACCTGACCTTTGAATCGTCGCGCGCGACCAGCGTCGACGAGATCAACGCCGCGATCCGCGCGGCCGCCGATGGCCCGATGAAGGGCGTGCTGGGCTACACCGACGCCAAACTGGTGTCGATGGACTTCAACCACGACCCGCATTCCTCGATCTTCCACACCGACCAGACCAAGGTCATGGACAGCACCCTGTGCCGGGTGCTGACCTGGTACGACAACGAATGGGGCTTCTCCAACCGGATGAGCGACACCGCCGTCGCGATGGGCAAGTTCCTCTGACCTGACACGCTGCCAGGACTGTGAAAGGCCGCCGTTCCGGCGGCCTTTTCCTTTTCCAAGGGCCGGATCGCCGCGCGATCCGGCCCAGGGGGCTCTGCCCCCGCTTGCCGGCGGCAAGCTCCCCCGGGATATTTTCGGCCAGAAGAAACGGCAACCCGGTGCACCCCCGCAGGCCCGCGAAACCCGAACCAGGGCGGGCCAGGTCGCGGCGGCCGCACCGGAGCCGAGCCTTGCAAGGAACGCAAGGCGCCCTGCCGATCACGGCGGTTGTGCTGCAGTGCAGCAAGCATATGTTTGCGATAACGGAAACACAGACAGAAAGGGCCAAACCATGAGCCTCGTTACAGAAATCCGTTCTACCCTGAAGAAACGCGCCATGTACCGGGCGACCGTTCGCGAACTGCAAAAGCTTGACGGCGCCGTCGCACGCGACCTCGACATCGCGCCCTCGGACGTCCGGCGCATCGCCCGCCAAGCGGTCTATGGCTGAGCCGGTGGCCCTGTCGCGCAGGATGGCTTGAATCCTTGCGCGACAGGGTCTAAGCCCCGCCCCTGTAAGGGTAAATGGGAGCCGGGTATGCATCGAATCGTTGGTCTGTTGGCAAGTTTCGGCCTGTTGGCCGGATGCCTCGCGCCACTGTATGGCGATGGCGCCCAAGTCGGCTCGCTGAACGGACAGCCGCTCTACGAGGCGCGCTGCACCGTCGACCTCAGCACCGCGGGCCAGAAAGGCCTGTTCGGGACGGGCACCGTCCCGCTGCATGGCACCTGCGACATCGCCGCGGAAAACCGCTGCGGCAACAAGACGGCCTACACAACCGTGTCGGTGGACCGGTCGAACCGCCGCCGCGTCACCGATACCTTCGACAATGGCCCCTACAGGCAGACCCGGACCTATACGGCCGAAGACCAGGTCCTGCGCTTCACCTGCAAGGGCTGACCGGGGTCACCCGAATTTCGGGAACAGCACGCATGGGATTTCCTGAGCCCCACCAGCGTCGCCTATGCAGCCTCGAGGTCGCCATCGCGCGCCGCCTGTTCGAACCGCGCGACCGAGGCGCCGAACTCCGCCAGAAACGGGCCGAGACGACCTCGCGGATGCCCCCCAGCGTCTCATGCGCCCCGGCGTGGGTGCCGGCACCCAACTCGGCCCGCGCCTGGGCCAGCAGGGTGTCGATCTTGTCCAGCGCGGCCGGCCACAACGGTTCGCCCGCGCAGTGCAGCGGCGGTGCCGTGCGATCGGTCTGCGCAAGAGCGCCTCAGCCCTGTCCAAAGGCCGCGAGACTTGTCTCGGACTTTTGGGCGTTGCCTGAGTTGGTCATGAGCAGCGCCGTGTGGTAGCTGACATCGACCTTGCCAAAGGCGACAACGAACCCGGTGACCGGCCCGGCCCCGGCCGACCCGGCGATCGGCGCGGCGGCGATGACCGCGCCAAGCCTCTGCGTCGCAGCCAATACTCCCGTTCTGCAATGCAGGCAGAAGGATCAGTCCCCGCGCCGTGCGAGGCACAGGATGAAGTTCAACCGGAGAACCGCGCCACCAGCGCCGCCTTGACGTCCGGCGTCACGAACTTGGTCACGTCGCCGCCCAGCCGGGCAATCTCCTTGACCAGTTTCGAGGCAATCGCCTGGTGCCGCGCCTCGGCCATCAGGAAAACCGTCTCGACGCTGTTGTCCAGCGCGCGGTTCATGCCCACCATCTGGAATTCGTACTCGAAATCCGCCACCGCGCGCAGGCCGCGGATGATGATCTGCGCGCCCACGTCGCGGGCGCAGTCGATCAGCAGCTTTTCAAACGGATGCACGACGATCTCGGTGCCGGTCTGTTCCGACAAGAGACGGCATTCCGTCTCGATCATCGTCACCCGCTCCTCGAGCGAGAACAGCGGACCCTTGTCGCGGTTGATCGCAACCCCGATCACCAGGCGGTCGACCAGTGTCGCGCCCCGGCGGATGATGTCCAGGTGGCCGTGCGTGATCGGATCGAAGGTTCCGGGGTATAGGCCGATGCGCATGGCGACATCCCTTCTCGTCAGTCTGCGCGCACGCAACAATATTGCCCGGCGGAATGCAAGGCCGAACCGCCGCGCTGCGGCGACGGTGTCACCAGGGGTTGGCGATCATGCCTTCCAGCGCGTCCTTCTCGGCCGCCAGTTCGGTCAGCCGCGCCTTGACCACGTCGCCCAGCGTCACCAGCCCGACCATCTCGCCGTTTTCGACCACGGGCATGTGGCGGAACCGGCCTTCGGTCATGCGCGCCAGGATGTCGTCGGCGGACTGGTCGCGGGTGCAGGTATAGGGATCGGGGGTCATGTAGGTCTCGACCGCGCCATCGAGGCAGGCGCCGCCATGCTTGGCCAGTTCGCGCACGATGTCGCGTTCGGACAGGATCCCCAGCGCGGTCTTGCCGTCGTTCGAGATGACCACCGTGCCGATCCGCTTGTCGGCCAGGATCCGCGCCGCCTCGGCCAGCTTGGTGTCCGGGGTGACGGTGTAGACGCCATCGGTGCCCTTGCTCTTCAGAATCTGATGGACCTGCATCCGGTGTACTCCCTCAAACACGGTGTTCCCCCCAGCGTGACGCCACCGGAGCCGACCTGTCAAGTGCCTGAAAGTCTTGAATCGCCTTGCGCCAGCGCCTCCAGCCGGGCCAGTTCCCCGCGCATGCCGCTCACCAGCGCCTCGGCAAAGCGGGTCTGGCGTTCCAGCCGCCGGTCGTCGGCGTGCCGCACCAGGTAAAAGCTGCGGCTGAGCGAGATCACCTCGGGCAGCACCCGCCGCAGCCCTGGTGCTGCGGGCAGCGCGAAATCATGGACGATGCCCAGCCCAGCCCCCTGCCGCAGCCAGTGGAACTGCACCGCGACCGAGTTCGACGCCAGCGGCACCCGGTCCAGGCCCAGTTCGGCCAGGTAGTCCAGTTCCTTGTCAAAGATCATGTCGGGGATATAGCCGACGATGCGGTGGCCGCGCAGGTCCTGCGGGCCGCGGATCGGCGGATGGCCGGCCAGGTAATCGGCGCTGGCCGCCAGATGCAGGCGGTAGTCGGTGATCTTCTGCACCACCAGCCGCCCGGCCGAGGGCGGCGAGACGGCAATGGCCATGTCGGCCTCGCGCCGGCTGAGGTTGACCACGCGCGGCAGCGCCACGATCTGCACGTCCAGATCCGGGTTGCCCTCGGCGATGGCGGCGCAGACCTGCGGCAGCAGGAAATTGGCGCAGCCGTCCGGCGCGCCGATGCGGATCTGCCCCGACAGCCCTTCTGCCCTGCCCTGCAAGGCCTCCGCCGCCTGGCTGGCGGCCTGCTCGGCCTCTTCGGCAAAGGTGACAAGCCGGGTGCCCGCCTCGGTCAGCGCATAGCCCTGCGGCGACTTGGCGAACAGCGGCGCGCCCAGCGATTCCTCCAGCCGCGCCACCCGGCGGCCCACGGTCGCCGCGTCCATCCGCAGCCGCCGCCCCGCCGCCGACAGGCTTTCATCCCGCGCCACCGCGAGGAAGACCCGCAGGTCGTCCCAGTTGTCCACTGCGCCATCCCTTTGCAGAATTGCAAAACGCTTTTGCCACATTGTCCCTGTTCAGGGCATTTTTGCAAGAGTAGGGTCGGCACCAAGGGAAAATGGAGGGAATCCGATGACCGAACTCACCAACTGGATCAACGGCCAGCGCGTCAAGAGCACGTCCGGCCGCTTTGCCGATGTCTACAACCCGGCCACCGGCGAAGTGCAGGCGAAAACGCCGCTGTCCACCGCGGCCGAGCTGAACGACGCCGTGGCCAAGGCCGCCGAGGCGCAAAAGGCCTGGGGTGCCACCAACCCGCAGCGCCGCGCCCGCGTGATGATGGCCTTTGGTGCGCTCATCAACAAGCACATGGACGAACTGGCCGAGATGCTGTCGCGCGAGCACGGCAAGACCCTGCCCGACGCGCGCGGCGACGTGCAGCGCGGGCTGGAGGTGGTCGAGGTCTGCATGGGCGCGCCCAGCCTGCTCAAGGGCGAGTTCACCGACGATGGCGGCCCGGGGATCGACCTCTATTCCATGCGCCAGCCGCTGGGCGTGGTGGCCGGCATCACGCCGTTCAACTTCCCCGCCATGATCCCGCTGTGGAAGATGGCCCCGGCGCTGGCCTGCGGCAACGCCATGATCCTCAAGCCGTCCGAGCGCGTGCCCTCGACCGCGCTGCGCCTGGCCGAACTGATCCAGGAGGCCGGCCTGCCCGACGGCGTGCTCCAGGTCGTCAACGGCGACAAGGAAGTGGTCGACGCGATCCTCGACAACGAAACCATCGCCGGTGTCGGCTTTGTCGGCTCGACCCCGATCGCGCAGTACATCTATGGCCGCGCCGCAACCAACGGCAAGCGCGCGCAGTGCTTTGGCGGCGCCAAGAACCACATGATCATCATGCCCGACGCCGACCTCGACAAGGCGGCCGATGCGCTGGTGGGGGCCGGTTACGGTGCGGCGGGCGAACGCTGCATGGCCATCTCGGTCGCGGTTCCGGTCGGCCAGAAGACCGCCGATGCGCTGATCGAAAAGCTGGTGCCGCGGATCGAAAAGCTGAAGGTCGGCCCCTACACCGCCGGCGAGGACGTGGACTATGGCCCGGTCATCACCGCCACCGCCAAGTCGCGCATCGAAGGGCTGATCGACAGCGGCGTGAACCAGGGCGCCAAGCTGGTCATCGACGGCCGCGGCTTTGAAATGCAGGGCTATGAAAACGGCTTCTTCGTCGGTCCGTCGCTGTTCGACAACGTCACGCCGGACATGGACATCTACCGCGAAGAGATCTTTGGCCCGGTGCTGTCCCAGGTCCGCGCCGACAGCTACGAAGAGGCGCTGAACCTCGTCATCGACAACCCCTATGGCAACGGAACCGCGATCTACACCGCCGATGGCGACACCGCGCGCGACTTTGCCCACCGGGTGAATGTCGGCATGGTCGGCATCAACTTCCCGATCCCGGTGCCGCTGAGCTACCACACCTTCGGCGGCTGGAAGAAATCGGCCTTCGGCGACCTGAACCAGTACGGCCCCGACGCCTTCCGCTTTTACACCAAGACCAAGACCGTCACGGCGCGCTGGTTCTCGGGCATCAAGGACGGCGCGGCGTTCAATTTCAAGGCGATGGACTGACCGTCACGCGCCTGCGGAAATGAGAAAGGGCGGCATGAAGCCGCCCTTTTTCGTCGTCAGGACCGGACCCGTGGGTCAGGCCGATTTCTTCCGGCGCCGGATGACACCCAGCCCGCCAAGACCGGCAATCAGCATCCAGCCTGCGGCCGGAAGCGGGATCGTCGGCATGTCGGGAATGCTGCCGAACTCGGTGTAGTGGCTGAAGCCGCCACCGGATTGACCGTTCTTGTCGTAGATCAGCGTGATCGGTCCGGGCCCGAACAGTTTCAGGAAGAACCATTTCTGGTCGGTTCCCACCGGGTTGCCCGTCTTGACCGCCAGGTACTGCGCCGAACTGTTGAACTGCAGGTAAGCGTCGTCTGCGGCCGCAACCTGCGTCTGGACACCGCCGGTGATGTCACCGTCAAGCGATCCATCCAGCAGCACGTCGATCGCGGCGCCTTCCTGGGCAGGATTGCTCTTTTTCAGAGCATACAGATCGGCCGCCGTGGTGGACAGGCTGCCGGCCGTACCGCCGTTGACATTGTCCTTGTCCGGGTTCGACGCGTTGAAGGTCAGCGACCCACCGATGAACCCGTTGCACTCCGAGGACGCCAGGGGCCCGGAGCAACTGACGGTAATGGCCGTGCCGGACACGGTGACGACCGTCGCCGCCGATGCGGGCGCGGCAATGCCAAACGCCAGCGCGACAACAGCCATAGTCTTGGTAATGCTTTGTTTCATGTGATACCCCTCTGGGTTGAATACCCATCAATAACCAACTCCACGCTGAAGTTTGTCATGATTTGACCCCAATTCACAGAGAAAATTAACGATTGCCGGGTCTCCGGATTGGCCAGCGGACGTCCTGGAGTTCGACAAATAACTGGCGAAATTCCCGATTTCGGAAAATCACTTTTGGCCTGTGCTCTTTAATCCCCGGAAATGCCTGACGTTTGGGCACAGGATGAACAACAGTTCGGCAAATTCTGCCGAATCAACACCACCTATAGGTCTGCGACCCGCGCGGAAATTCTGTTTCCAAAATCGAAATAGTCTTTTCAGGCATGGCATCCGGGAGCGATCGACGCCAAAACATCAACCGTTCCCGCGCCACGCAGGCCATAAAAATGCGCCTATTTGATGGCCAACCCGGCCGCGATCCGGGAGAAACCGTCCGCCAGTCCCAGGGTATTGCGAATCGGTCCGATCAAGACGCTCAACCCGCGGATGATTGGCGTGCAAGGCAAAACCATCGACGCCGCGCCCCGACGCCACAGCCTTCGCCTGTCGGTCCTGACCGGCCCGTGACACCCGCAGCACGATGCATCGGCAGACCGAACCGCCACCCCTTCCGACCTGCCTGCATGGTCCGCACATCCGGGGGTCGCAGGGGCAGCCGCGGTGGCCCATCCCGGCGCATCCCCGCATCCGTCACACAGGCCCCGGATCCGCGAGAAGGTTCAATCCTTTCCTGCTCTTGTCGCCGATTGACTGGGCCCGCCACGCGTGCCAGCTTAAGGTCATTCGGTTCGGGCTCCGCAGGTTTCCGGACGTGACCTGCTGGACGCAACACATGACACAGCCCCCCGCCGCGCCCGGCCTCGCCCGGGCAAGCCACTGGTCGGCCCGGCCGTAATGGGGTTCCGGCTTTCCCTGCACCCCGCGCGCGGACTCGCCTATTTCCGCATGGTCGGCGATGTCGCGTTGCAGGAGTGCATCGACACCTTCGTCAGCTACGTCGATCACCCGCTGTTCGACCCGGCCTTTGTCATGCTGACCGACACCCGCGACCTGGTGCATGTCGATGCCGATTTCCGGCGAATCCTCTGGGCGGTTGAACGCACGCGCAAGCTGTTCGACCGCTTCCCCAAGGGCACGCTCTGCGTGATCCACGCGCCGCGCGACGTGAACTTTGGCCTGGCGCGCATCCTTCAGCAGGTGGCCGAGCCGTTCAGCCCCTTCCGCATCGCGATCGAACGGGACGAGGCCGCCGCGCTGGCCCTTGCCGGGCAGGCCGAGACCGGCTTTGACGCGCTGGAAACCGCGCTTGCGGCCGGGGCCGGCCCCGGCTGAGCCGCGCATTACCGGCTTTCTTTTCGCCGCCCCCTCTGCTTTGCTCGCCGGAACGATCCGCGGGAGTGTAGACCATGGCAGACCCAGCCTTCAGCATCGGCATCGAAGAGGAATACCTGCTGGTCGACCGCGAGACCTGCGCGCTGGTCGAGGCGCCCGAAGGCCTGATGCAGGCCTGCGCCGCCGAACTCGAAGGCCAGGTCAGCCCCGAATTCCTGCAATGCCAGATCGAGATCGGCACCCGCCCCTGCGCCGGCGTGGCCGAGGCGCGCGAGGACCTGCGCCGCCTGCGCGCCGCGGTGTCGCGCCACGCCGCGACCCACGGCCTGTCGCCGATCGCCGCCTCCTGCCACCCGCTGGCCGACTGGAAACAGCAGCACCACACCGACAAGCAGCGCTACAACGACCTCAGCCGCGATCTGGGCGGCGTGGTCCGGCGCATGCTGATCTGCGGCATGCACGTCCATGTCGGGCTGGACGACGACCCGCTGCGCGCCGACCTGATGGCGCAGGCCAGCTACTTCCTGCCGCACCTGCTGGCGCTCTCGACTTCCTCGCCGTTCTGGCAGGGCGAGGATACGGGGCTGGCCAGCTACCGCATCTCGGTCTTTGACAACCTGCCGCGCACCGGCCTGCCGCCGCAGTTCGACAGCTGGCAGGACTACGAACGCTCCACCCAGGTGCTGATCGACACCGGCGTGATCGAGGACCGCACCCGCATCTGGTGGGACCTGCGCCCCTCGGACAAGTTCCCCACGCTGGAATCGCGCATCATGGACGTGCAGCCCCGGCTGGAACACGCGCTGACGCTGGCGGCGCTGATCCAGTGCGTGATGCGGATGCTGTGGCGGCTGCGCATCCGCAACCAGCGCTGGCGGCTCTATGACCGCTTCCTGATCGGCGAAAACCGCTGGCGCGCGCAGCGCTACGGCGTGACCGAAGGGCTGATCGACTTTGGCGCCGCCCGTGTGGTGCCCTTTGACGACCTCGTGACCGAACTGCTCGAGCTGATCGAGGAGGATGCCGCCGCGCTGAAATGCCTGACCGAGGCCGCCCGCGCGCATGAGATCGTGTCAGGCGGCACCTCCGCCGACCGCCAGCGCCACGCCTATTCGCAGGCCGAGACGGCAGGCGCCGACCACGAAGGCCGGATGCGCGCCATCGTCAGCCACCTGATCGAGGAATTCCACGCCGATCTCTGAGACCGGCCCGCCCTTGGCACCCCCAGCGCCGCGCGCTAGGAGACGGGGGCCAGACCGGAGCCGCTTATGAGAACCGCCATCGCCACCTCCGATTACTTCGTGACGGGCGAGACCTTCATCAACCGCCACGTCGAACACCTGTTCGGCGGCGACACCTGCATTCTCTGCGGCCGGCACAACGGGCAGGATCCCTTGGGCAAGCCGCTGTTCGTCCGCCGCGCGCCGCTGACGCTGGCCGACAAGCTGCGCGCGCCCTTCGCCGCCCTGTCCGGCGCGGTGCTCTACGGCACCTCGCGCCTGCCCTTCGGTGACAACCGCCGGAAATTGATCGCCTTCTTGCAGGAGCAGAGGGTCGAGGTGATCCTGGCCGAATTCGGCACCCAGGCGCTGGTGGTGGCCAAGCTGGGCAATGACCTCGGGATCCCGGTCTTCACCTACTGGCGCGGCACCGATGCCTCCGCCGCGCTGCGCTCGCGCCAGCGGGTGCGCTCCTACCGGCTGATGATGACGCGCCTTGCGGGCATGTTCTCGGTCAGCCAGTTCCTGCTGGATACCCTCGCCGCCCACGGCGTGTCGCATCCCAACGCCCATGTCGTGCCCTCCGGTGTCGACATCCGCCGCTTCACCCCCGGTGAAAAACGCCCCGGCAGCTTTCTCGCCGTGGGCCGCATGGTGGCCAAGAAAGCCCCCCAGGTGACCCTGCGCGCCTTTGCCAAGGCCGCCCAGGGGCGCGACGCGCAGCTGACCTTCATCGGCGACGGCCCCTTGCTGGAGGACAGCCGTGCCATGGCGCGGCAGCTGGGCATCGCCGGGCAGGTCACATTCACCGGCGCCCTGCCCCACGATCAGGTGCGCCGCCACCTGCAAACGACCGAGGTCTTTCTTCAGCACTCCGTCACCGCGCCCGATGGCAACACCGAGGGCCTGCCCACCGCCATCCAGGAGGCGCTGGCCTGCGGCTGCATCACGCTGTCCACCCGCCACGCCGGCATCCCCGAGGCGGTGACCGATGGTGTCAACGGCCTGTTGGTCGACGAATGGGACGAGGACGGCTTTGCCGAACGCATCACCCGTATCCTCGACATGCCCGACCGCAGCGCGCTGGCCCGTGCCGCGCGCGCCACCGCCGAGGCGAAATTCGACAACACCATCGGTCTTGCCAGGGTCGAAGAGGTCATCCGCGACACCTGCGCGCGGCGCTGACGCAAGACACCCCAGCAAATCTGCCCGAACGCTTTGCAGAATCGCAAAGCCGGATTGCACCACGCCCACTTGCGCCGCGCCCCCCTTCGCGCGACAATCTGAACAAGCGTTCATTTCACCCCGGGGGGAGGTCGACCATGGATTTCGCGCTTTCAGAGGAACAGACCGCCATTTTCGACATGGCCCACGCCTTCGGGCAAGAGCGCATCGCGCCCCACGCCCGCACCTGGGAGGCGCAGGGCACCATCCCCAAGGATCTCTGGCCCGAGATCGCGCAACTGGGCTTTGGCGGCCTGTATGTCAGCGAAGAGTCCGGCGGCTCCGGCCTGTCGCGGCTCGACGCGACGCTGGTGTTCGAGGCGCTCAGCATGGCCTGCCCCTCGGTCGCGGCCTTCCTGTCGATCCACAACATGTGCGCCCGGATGATCGACAGCTTTGCCAGCGCGGAGTTCAAGGCCCGCGTCCTGCCCAGGGCGCTGACCATGGAAACGGTGCTGTCCTACTGCCTGACCGAACCGGGCTCCGGCTCGGATGCCGCGGCGCTCAAGACCCGCGCGGAAAAGACCAACGAAGGCTACCGCCTGACGGGGACCAAGGCCTTCATCTCCGGTGGTGGCTACTCGGATGCCTACGTGGTCATGGTCCGCACCGGCGGCGACGGGCCCAAGGGCATCTCGACCGTCTACGTCGAGGACGGCGCGCCGGGGCTGTCCTTTGGCGGGCTCGAGGACAAGATGGGCTGGAAATCGCAGCCCACCCGGCAGGTGCAGTTCGACGATTGCCTCGTGCCGCATGACAACCTGATCGGCGAGGAGGGGCGCGGCTTCAGCTACGCCATGGCCGGGCTGGACGGCGGGCGGCTGAACATCTCGGCCTGCTCGCTGGGCGCAGCGCAGACCGCGCTGACCCTGACGCTGCAATACATGTCCGAACGCCAGGCCTTCGGCAAACCGATCGACCAGTTCCAGGCGCTGCAATTCCGCCTCGCCGACATGGAGATCGAATTGCAGGCCGCCCGGACCTTCCTGCGCCAGGCGGCGTGGAAGCTCGACACCGGCGCGCCGGACGCGACCAAGTTCTGCGCCATGGCCAAGAAGTTCGTGACCGAGGCCGGCAGCCAGGTCGTCGACCAATGCCTGCAACTGCACGGCGGCTACGGCTACCTCGCCGACTACGGCATCGAGAAACTGGTCCGCGACCTGCGGGTACACCAGATCCTCGAAGGCACCAACGAGATCATGCGCCTGATCACCGCGCGCCATCTCCTCGCGCGGTGAGCAAATTTCACCCCTGAAATTTGCAAATTCCGCCCCCGGAATTTGCGCCCAGCCCGACCGGACCCGCCCATGCCCGACATCCAGATCCGCACCGAAGGCCACGCCGGCCGCATCACCCTGACCCGCCCCAAGGCGCTGAACGCGCTGACCTGGGAGATGTGCCTGGCCACCGAAGCGGCGCTCGACGCCTGGCGCGCCGATGACCGGGTCAGGCTGATCCTCCTGGACGCCGAGGGCGACCGCGCCTTCTGCGCCGGCGGCGACATCGCCGAGATGTACCGCACCGGCACCGCCGGCGATTTCGACTACGGCCGCGCCTTCTGGCGCGACGAGTACCGCATGAACGCCAAGCTGGCGGAATTCCCCAAGCCCATTGTCAGCTTCCTGCACGGCTTTGTCATGGGTGGCGGGGTCGGCCTGGGGGGCCATTGCTCGCACCGCATCGTGGGCGGGTCGACGCAGATCTCCATGCCCGAATGCAGCATCGGCTTTGTCCCCGACGTGGGCGGCAGCTACAGCCTCGCCCGCGCGCCCGGGCGGCTGGGCGAATACCTCGGGTTGACCGCCACCCGCATGGGGCCCGGCGACGCGATCCACGCCGGTTTCGCCGACCGCTTTTACCCCGAGGCGGACTGGCCCGCGCTGAAACAGGCGCTGATCGACACCGGCGACATTGCCGCGCTCGGCGACGCCCCTGCGCCACCGGACAGCCCGCTGGCCGCGCAGCAGCCCGAGATCGACGCGCTGTTTGCCGGTGAGGGCCTCGGCGACGTGCTCAACCTTCTGCGCGCCAGCGACAGCGCCATCGCCGCCAGCGCGCTCAAGGCCATGGCGCGCAACGCCCCCCTGTCGATGGCCGTCACGCTGGAGATGATCCACCGCCTGCGCGGCCCCTCGCTCACCATTCGCAAGGCGCTGGAACTGGAATACCGCGTCTCGCACCGGATCATGCAACATGGGGACTTCCTCGAAGGCATCCGGGCGGCCATCATCGACAAGGACAGATCGCCAAAGTGGCGCCACGCGCTCGACGCCGTCCCCGCCGTGGACGTCTCGAGGATGCTGCTGCCGCTCGGCGCCGACACGCTCGACTTCAAGGAGAGAACCATGCAGATCGGTTTCATCGGACTGGGCAACATGGGCGCGCCCATGGCCGCCAACCTTGCCCGCGCGGGCCACAGCGTCAAAGGCTTCGACACCGCCGGCACCACGGCCGAGGGCGTGACCCCCGTCCCCTCCGCCGCCGAAGCGGCCGAAGGCGCCGACGTGGTCATCACCATGCTGCCCAACGGCGAGATCCTGCGCCGGGTCGCCGCCGAGGTGCTGACCGCCATGGACAAGGGCGCCGTGCTGCTCGACTGCTCGACCGTCGATGTCGCCTCGGCCCGCGCCGTGGCGCAGCAGGCCGAGGACCACGGCCTCCAGGCGCTCGACGCGCCGGTGTCCGGCGGCGTCGGCGGTGCTGCGGCCGGCACGCTGACCTTCATGGTGGGCGGCCCCGACGCGGCCTTTGCCAAGGCCAAGCCGCTGTTCGAGATCATGGGCCAGAAGGCCGTGCACTGCGGCCCCGCCGGCAACGGCCAGGCCGCCAAGATCTGCAACAACATGATCCTCGGCGTCACCATGATCGCCACCTGCGAGGCCTTCGCCCTGGCCGACAAGCTGGGCCTGTCGCGCGAGGCGATGTTCGACGTGGTCTCGACCTCCTCGGGCTACTCCTGGTCGATGAACGCCTATTGCCCCGCCCCCGGCGTCGGGCCCAAGTCCCCCGCCGACAACGATTACAAGCCCGGCTTCGCCGCCGAACTCATGCTCAAGGACCTGCGCCTGTCGCAGCAGGCCGCGACCGAGGCCGACGCCGACACGCCGATGGGACAGGCCGCCCTGGACCTCTACCGCCGCTTTGTCGAGGACGAGGATGGCAAGGGGCGCGACTTTTCTGCCATGCTGCCGCGCTTCGAAAAACGCGGCCGGGGCTGACCCGGTGACCGACTGGACCGGCGACGCCAGCCTGCCCGCGCTCGCCCCGGCGACGCGGGCGCGGCTGCGCACCCTGCACCCGATGCAGGTGCCCAAGGGCACATCGCTGTTCCACCCGGGCGACGCGGTGCAGGGGTTCGTCGTGGTGCTCGACGGCCGGGTCGATGTCTTCCTCACCGGCCCCACCGGGCGCGACATCCTGCTCTACGCGGTCGAACCGGGGCAAAGCTGCGTGCAGTCCACCCTCGGCCTGCTGGGCGGCGAGGATTATTCGGGCGAGGCGATCACCCGCAGCGACTCGCGCCTGGTGCTGATCCCGCGCGACCTGTTCCTGGGGCTGATGGACAGCGACGCGGGGTTTCGCGCCTTTGTCTTCCAGGCCTTCGCCACCCGGATGCAGTCCATGATGCACCTGCTGGAACGGGTCGCCTTTACTCGGGTCGAGGCGCGGCTGGCACAATGCCTGCTGGAGCGCGCCACCGAGGGCCGGGTCGAGGCGACGCACGCCGAACTCGCCGTGATGATCGGCTCGGCGCGCGAGGTCGTGTCGCGCCGGCTGGACGCGCTGGCGCGGCGCGGATTGGTGCGGCTGGAGCGCGGCACCGTCCTGCTCTGCGACGAGGCGACGCTGCGCAGCCTCGCCGAAAGCGACGGCGCTATGTGACCATGTCACCGACAGCGGGCAGGGACTCGCGTTAACCTTCTGTCACACCGAATCAACCGGAGGGTTACACCATGATTTCCAAGAACGTCGGCTCCACCGACCGCCTGATCCGCGGCCTCGTCGGCATCGTCGCGCTGATCCTCTTCTTCACCGTCCTGACCGGCGTGCTGAAATGGATCGCGCTGATCGTCGGCATCATGATGCTGGCCACCGCCGCACTGGGCACCTGCCCGCCCTACGCCCTGCTCGGCATCAACACCTGCAAGATGAAGCGCTGACAGCGCCCACCGAAAGGCCCCCGCGGGGGCCTTTCGCCCCTCACGCGGTGATCAGCGCGGCGATCCGCCCCGCCGCCGCCTGCGCGATGCGCGCGCCCTCGTCGATGGCCTCCGCCGCGCGGAACAGTTCCATCACCGACAGTTCCAACAGGTCCGCCTCCAGCATCACGTCCGCCGGGTCCACCGCCTCGCGCGCCTTGCGCAGGAACTCGGTCAGGATGTCGATCGACACCGACACCACCTCCATGTAGGCCGGCACCGCCTCGCGCCGCCCCTCCGGCAGCATCGCCCGCAGCGGCTCGGGCAGACCGGCGCGCCAGTCCTCGACCCCGAACCGCTGCCAGACATCCTGCGGCGGCTGCCCCTCCCACAGCTTGCGCCCGTGCTTGGCGTTGGGATTGACCGCGATGGTCCGGCGCGCCCCCAGGGCGCGCACCGCCGAGGTCGGCACCGGGTTGATCAGCCCCCCGTCCAGCAGCCAGCGGCCGTCCAGCCGCTGCGGTGCAAAGACCCCGGGAATCGAGATCGAGGCGCGCACCGCCGGGATCAGCGGCCCTTCCCGCAGCCAGACCTCGCGCCCCGTCGCCATGTCGGTCGCCACCACGAGCAGGGGTTTCGGCAAATCCTCGATCCGCTCGGGCAGGCCCAGTTCCTGCAAGACGCGCGTCACCGCCGCCCCGGCGATCAGCCCGCCGCGGTCCATCCTCGGATCGAGGTAGTGCAGCAGCCGCGCCTGCGTCAGCCCCCGCGCCCAGGTCTCCAGCCCGTCCAGCTTGCCCGCCGCCCAGGCGGCGCCGACCAGCGCCCCCATGGAACAGCCGGCGACACAGTCCGGCACGGCGCCCTGCGCGGCGAGGCTTCGCAGCACGCCGATATGGCACCAGCCGCGCGCACCGCCCGATCCCAGCGCGATCCCCAGAGTCGCCGTCATGCCCTCTCCCCGACGCGCCTTCGCCGCGCCTCGGCACCCCTGCGCGGCAACTTGTACAAAACGACAGAAAAGGCGTACAGGACGTACCTTTTGTACAAAACCCGCGCGCTACTCGGCCGCCACCTTTCGCGCCTGCAACATCGGCTTGAGATACCGCCCGGTGTGCGACCGCTCGATCTCGGCCACCTGCTCCGGCGTGCCCTCGGCCACGATCTCGCCGCCGCCGTCACCGCCCTCGGGGCCGATGTCGATCAGCCAGTCGGCGGTCTTGATGACGTCCAGGTTGTGCTCGATCACCACCACCGTGTTGCCCTGCTCCACCAGTTCGTGCAGCACTTCCAACAGCTTGCGCACGTCCTCGAAATGCAGGCCGGTGGTCGGCTCGTCGAGGATGTAGAGCGTGCGGCCGGTCGACCGCCGGGCCAGTTCCTTGGACAGCTTGACGCGCTGTGCCTCACCGCCCGACAGGGTCGTCGCCTGCTGGCCCACCTTGATGTAGCTCAGGCCCACGCGCATCAGCGCATCCATCTTTTCACGGATCGCCGGCACCGCCTTGAAGAACTCCTGCGCGTCCTCAACCGTCATGTCAAGAACGTCCGCTATGCTCTTGCCCTTGAACAGTATTTCCAGGGTCTCGCGGTTGTAGCGCTTGCCCTTGCAGGTCTCGCAGGTGACGTAGACATCGGGCAGGAAGTGCATCTCGATCTTGATGACACCGTCGCCCTGGCAGGCCTCGCAGCGCCCGCCCTTGACGTTGAAGCTGAAGCGCCCCGGCTTGTAGCCGCGCGCCTTGGCCTCGGGCAGACCGGCAAACCAGTCCCGGATCGGGGTAAAGGCGCCGGTATAGGTCGCCGGGTTCGACCGCGGCGTGCGGCCGATCGGGCGCTGGTCGATGTCGATCACCTTGTCGAGGTGTTCGAACCCCTTGATCGTCTCGCAGGGCGCAGGTGTCTCGCGCGCGCCATTCAGCGCCATGGCGGCGTTCTTGTACAGCGTTTCGATGGTCAGCGTGGACTTGCCACCGCCCGAAACGCCCGTCACGCAGACGAACTTGCCCAAGGGGAAATCGGCGGTCACGTCCTTGAGGTTGTTGCCCGTCGCCTTGACCACGCGCAGCTTTTTCTTGCTGCCCTTGCGGCGCTCTGACGGCACGGGGATTTCGCGCGTGCCCGACAGGTATTGTCCGGTCAGGCTGGCCGGATCGGCGGCGACCTCCTCCGGCGTGCCCTGGGCCACCACCTGGCCGCCGTGCACCCCCGCACCGGGCCCGATGTCAAAGACGTAATCGGCCTCGCGGATCGCCTCTTCGTCGTGTTCGACCACCAGCACGGTGTTGCCCTGGTCGCGCAGGTTCTTGAGCGTCTCCAGCAGGCGCGAGTTGTCGCGCTGGTGCAGCCCGATCGAAGGTTCGTCCAGCACGTAGAGCACGCCCGTCAGGCCGGACCCGATCTGCGAGGCCAGCCGAATACGCTGACTCTCGCCGCCGGAAAGCGTTCCGGCAGAACGACTTAGCGTGAGATATTCAAGTCCCACGTTATTCAGGAACCCCAGCCGCTCGCGGATTTCCTTGAGGATGGCGCGGGCGATCTCGTTCTTCTGCTTGGACAGCTGGGCGGGCACCGTCTCGCACCAGTCGAAGGCCTGCTTGATCGACATCTGGACCACCTGGCCCACGTGCAGACCGGCGATGCGCACCGCCAGCGCCTCGGGCTTGAGCCGGTAGCCGCCGCAGGCACCGCAGGGGCGGTTGTTCTGGTAACGCTCGAACTCCTCGCGGATCCAGCTGCTGTCCGTCTCGCGGTAGCGCCGTTCCATGTTGGGGATCACCCCCTCGAAAACGCGGCTGACCTGGTAGATGCGGCCGCCCTCGTCATAACGGAACTGGATTTCCTCGTCGCCGGAGCCATGCAGGAACACCTGCTGCACATGCGCCGGCAGGTCCTTCCAGCGGGCCTTCTTGTCGAACTCGTAATGCTTGGCGATGGCCTCGATGGTTTGCAGGAAATATGGGCTCTTGCCCTTGCGCCAGGGCGCCAGCGCGCCGTCGCTGATCTTCAGCGTCTGGTCCGGCACCACCAGCCGTTCGTCAAAGAACAGCTCGACCCCCAGGCCATCGCACTCCGGGCAGGCACCGAAGGGCGCGTTGAACGAGAACAGCCGCGGCTCGATCTCGGAAATGGTGAAGCCGCTGACCGGGCAGGCGAATTTCTCGGAGAAGGTGATCCGCTCGGGCTCTCCCTCGCTCGGTGCAGTCTCCAGCACGGCGATGCCGTCGGCCAGGTCCAGCGCGGTGCGGAAGGAATCCGCCAGCCGCGTCTCCATCCCTTCGCGCACGACGATGCGGTCCACCACCACGTCGATGTCGTGGCGAAATTTCTTGTCCAGCGTCGGCGGGCTGTCCAATTCGTGGAACTCGCCGTTGACCTTGACCCGCTGGAACCCCTGCTTACGCAGTTCCAGGAATTCCTTGCGGTACTCGCCCTTGCGGTCGCGCACGATGGGGGCCAGCAGGTAAGCGCGCGTGCCCTCCTCCATCGTCATGACGCGGTCGACCATGTCCTGCACTTGCTGCGCCTCGATCGGCAGGCCGGTGGCGGGCGAATAGGGCGTGCCGACGCGGGCAAACAGCAGCCGCATGTAGTCGTAGATCTCGGTCACGGTGCCGACGGTCGAACGGGGGTTCTTGGACGTCGTCTTCTGCTCGATGGAAATGGCCGGCGACAACCCGCTGATGTGGTCGACGTCAGGCTTCTCCATCATGTTCAGGAACTGCCGCGCATAGGCGCTGAGCGACTCGACGTAGCGGCGCTGTCCCTCGGCATAGATCGTGTCAAAGGCGAGGCTGGACTTGCCCGACCCCGACAGCCCGGTGATGACAACCAGTTGATCGCGCGGGATATCCACGTCGATGTTCTTGAGGTTGTGCTCGCGCGCGCCGCGGACTTCGATACTTTTCAACTCTGGCATGCTGACCTCTTTGTCAGCGGTTAGACATAGGGGATTGTCGCCCTATCGCCAATGGTAAACTTGAACATACCGCGAACATCCACAGAAAAAGAAAAGGGCGTGGAAAACCCCACGCCCTTGTCTGCGATCCGTTGCTTGTCCGGCGCGTCAAGTGTTCCGACGGCGCAACGCTCCCAGGGCGCCAAGCCCACCCAGCAGCAGCAGCACGGAGGCCGGCAGCGGAACTGCGGAAATACCATCACCCGAAACGGAGAAGTTGAGGTTGTTCAGGCCCACGTCCCATGCGTCTGAGCCCCATTGCAGGATCAGCCCGTCCAGCGCAGAAATCGCCGGCAGCACATCGAGGTGTGCACCGGCGTCCGGTGCGATACCGCTCCCTGAGCCAAGCAGGTTAAAGGCCAGATCGAAAATATACCACTCAGCGGCTTCGTCTGCGATCCAGCCACCCAATTCGAAGCTGTTCAACGTCACCGTTTCGCCTGCCACGCGAGAATTGATCCTCACTTCGGCGTGGCTGGGATTGGGGGTTCCCCAGAGAGCATATGTCAGATCGCCATAACCCGTTCCCCATCCCGCGAGACTGCCCGTCGTTGTTACATTGCCAAACGCAGTCGCATCAATTGCGCGATAAGACAGATCTGTGTGCGCATTGTCTCCGTAGGTGCTGTTCGCGATTGCCGCGCTCGCGACTGAAGGGAACTGGAGATTGAATGTTGCCGCCTGCGCGTCTCCGGCAGCATGAAAACCAATGAGCGCAACCGCAGCGAGAACAACTTTCATTTTTGCCTCTTTACACAAGACTCAGTTAATTTCGTGTTAACGATTTCAGTACCCTAGTCAAGTCGGAAGCGCCGAAAGAGGCCCAGTGAGGCATCGCCCGCTGGATGCAGAAAAACGCCGCGCCAAGTTCCGGACCAGACAAGCTGCCACGCCGCGCTGCACCGGCGCCGGGGCTTCCTCTGCGGACCGTGCCGCGGCCGCGGCGGCGGGTCGGGTATTCCTGACCTGACGCCAATTCTCTCGTTGCCCCGGCATCGGACCCGTTGCAGGGTATGGCATTGCCGCTGAAAACGGGGTTTGATCATGTCCAATATTCGCAGCGCCGCCCTCGCGCTTTGCCTGCTGCCCGGTTTCGCCGCCGCGCAGGAGGATGCCCGCTCGATTCTCGTGCTCGATGCCTCCGGCTCCATGTGGGGGCAGATCGACGGGCTGACCAAGATCGAGATCGCGCAGGGCGTCGTTGCCGACCTGCTGCGCGCCCTGCCCGAGACGCAGGAACTGGGCCTCACCGCCTATGGCCACCGCACCAAGGGCGACTGCACCGACATCCAGACCATCGTCGCCCCCGGCCCCGGCACCCGCGACGAGATCGCCGCCCAGGTGGGCAAGCTGCGCCCGCGCGGCAAGACACCGATGACCGATGCCGTGGTGCAGGCCGCCGAGGCGCTGAGATACACCGACGAACCCGCCACCGTGATCCTCGTTTCCGACGGCATCGAGACCTGCAACCCGGACCCCTGCGCCGCCGCCCGCGCGCTGGAAGCCGCCGGCGTGGCGCTGACCGTGCATGTGGTCGGCTTCGACGTCAGCGAACCCGAGGCGCTGCGCCAGATGCAATGCATCGCCGACGAGACCGGCGGCAGGTTCCTTATGGCCTCGAACGCCACCGAACTGGGCAGCGCCCTCAGCGAAGTGACCCAGACCCAGCCGGCGGCCACCTATCCGACCGTGCTGGTCGCACAGGACGGCGAGAACGGCGGCCAGATCGACTCCGCGCTGATCTGGAACCTCAGCCGGGGTGAGGAGGTGCTGGTCGACTTCCAGCGCGACCCGACCATCGCGCTGGACCTGACCGCCGGGACCTACACCGTCTCGGTGCTGCGCCCCGCGGACGAGGCCAGCGTCGAGAAAACCTTTGACGTGGTCGATGCCGGGCAGACCGTCACCCTGGTCCTGCCCAGCTCGCTGCCCCTCGCCGCCGTCAGCGGCCCCGAAAGCGCCGTCGCCGGCGCCACCGTCCCGATCACCTGGGAAGGTCCGGACGCCAAGGGCGATTACATTGCCGTGTCGGTCCCCGACGACACCGGCTACCTGAACTACGTCTACACGCGCGAAGGCAGCCCCGGCCCGCTGGTCATGCCACCGGAACCCGGCACCTACGAATTGCGCTACGTCCTGGCCGACGGCCGCGTCACCCTCGCCACCCAGACCATCGCCGTGACCGAGGCGCTGGCCAGCCTCGAGGCCGCCGCCGAGGCGCCCGCCGGGGCGACCATCCCGGTCACCTGGGACGGCCCGGACTACCAGGGCGACTACATCACCGTCTCCGTCCCGGGCGACGATGGTTATGTCAATTACACCTACACCCGCGATGGCGCGCCGCTCGACCTGCAAATGCCGCCGGAACCGGGCGATTACGAACTGCGCTACGTCATGGCGCAGGACCGCACCGTGCTGGCCACCCGGCCGATCACCGTCGCCGAGGTCAGCGCCACGCTGGACGCGCCCGCCAGCGCCGCCGCCGGTGCCGGCATCCCCGTCGGCTGGTCCGGCCCAGACTACCAGGGCGACTACATCACCGTCTCCGTCCCCGGCGACGAGGGCTATGTCACCTACACCTACACCCGCGAGGGCACGCCGCTGACGCTGACCATGCCGGCCGAGCCGGGCACCTTCGAGGTGCGCTACGTCATGGGGCAGAAGAAACGGGTGCTGGCCACGCAGACCATCGAGGTGACCAGCGTCAGCGCCACGCTGGACGCCCCCGACGAGGCCCGCGCCGGCGCGCCGGTGCTGGTGGGCTGGGACGGCCCCGGCTACCAGCCCGACTACATCTCGGTGGCCGAACCGGGCATGGAACCGGGCAAGTACCTCGCCTACACCTATGTCCGCGAAGGCACGCCGCTGATCCTCGAGATGCCGGTGGAGCCCGGCACCTACGAGATCCGTTACGTCGCCGCCAGCGACGGGCGCACCGTGATCGGCACGCGCCCGATCACCCTGACCGAGGTCACCGCGACCCTCGACGCCCCCGACAGCATCCCGGCGGGCGGCGTTCTGGGCGTCAACTGGGACGGGCCGGACTACAAGAACGACTACATCGCCCTGGCCCGCGAAGGCGATCCGGACAACACCCACGCGGTCTACGCCTACACGCGCGAAGACAGCCCGGTCGTTCTGAAACTGCCCGAAGGACCCGGCCGCTACGAGCTGCGCTACGTGCTGGGCCAGGACCGCAAGGTCATCGCCCGCAAGCCGGTCGAACTGACCTACAAGCCGGCGCAGTAGGCGAGGGAAAGACCGGGGCGGCCTCCCTGCCCCGGTTCAAGCCCCCGCCGCCATCCGTCCCGGACGCACCACGTCCCGGTCAATCACCACACCCAAGGTTTCTTCTGGCCCGAAATATCTCGGGGGAGTCGCCGGAGGCGACGGGGGCAGCGCCCCCATCCCGCCTCGCAACCGGCTCAACGATAGAGCAGTGACACCCCGTCGGCGAACAGGTGCACCTTTTCCGGCGCAGCCCCCAGCGATACCGTGCGGCCGCGCATCTCGCGGTGGATGCCGGGCAGCTTGGCGGTGACCTGCGCGGTCGCCCCTTCGCCGCCGAAGTACAGCAGTGTCACCTCGCCCAGGGCCTCGGTGATCCCGACCTTGCCGGTGTAGATCGCCTCGCCCTCGGTGGCGAGGAAATCCTCGGGCCGCACGCCCACGTTCACCCGCAGCCCCTTGTCCGCGGCCGTCGTCGGATACTGCGACACCGCGATACCGCCGCCCTCCATCCGGACCGTGGTGCGCTCGCCGGTCTCGACCACCTCGCCGGGCAGCAGGTTCATCGCCGGAGAGCCGATGAACTGTGCCACAAACTCACTGTTCGGCCGTTCATACAGCTCCAGCGGCGAGCCCACCTGGGCGATCCCCTTGTTGGCCAGCACCACAATCCGGGTGGCCAGCGTCATCGCCTCCACCTGGTCGTGGGTGACGTAGATCATGGTGCGGTCGGGCATAGACTCCTTCAGCTGCGCGATCTCGATCCGCGTCGCCACGCGCAGCGCCGCGTCGAGGTTCGACAGCGGTTCGTCGAAGAGATAGACCTTGGGGTCGCGCACGATGGACCGGCCGATCGCCACCCGCTGCCGCTGCCCGCCCGACAGCGCCTTGGGCAGGCGGTCGAGATAGGGCTCCAGTTGCAGCATCTTCGACGCGCGCGTCACCGCCGCGTCGATCTCGGAGGCGGACTTGCCCGCCAGCTTGAGCGCAAAGCTCATGTTCTCGCGCACCGTCATGTGCGGGTAGAGCGCATAGGACTGGAACACCATGGCGATGCCGCGCTGCGCCGGCGGCACGTCGTTGACCACCTGGCCGTCGATCTCCAGCGTGCCGCCGGTGATCTTTTCCAGCCCGGCGATCATCCGCAGCAGCGTGGACTTGCCGCAGCCCGACGGCCCGACAAAGACGATCAGCTCGCCCTGCTTGATGTCGAGGTCGATGTCGCGCAGCACCTGCACGGTGCCGCCATAGGTCTTTTCGACCCCGGTCAGTTTCAGGTTCGCCATGGTCCCGTCCTCCCCCTCGTTCCTATGCCTTGCGCCGCGCCAGGGCGGGCTGCCAGGGCCCGAGGTGCAGCTTGCCGTCGGGCGCGACCGTCGCGCTGCCCAGTTCCTGACCCACCTGCATCCAGTCGCCCGCCGGCATCTCCATCACCGCCGGGTCATGGCCCAGGTTGACGGCGACAAAGACTTCCTCGCCGTCGTACATGCGGGTGAAATGCACGATGGAGCCGGTGGCCTGCACCTTGTCGTGCGCGCCCTTGACCAGCGCGGGATGCGCGGCGCGAAAGGCGATGGCCTTGCGGTAATGGTGAATCAGCGCGCCCGGGTCGGCCTCCTGCACCGCGACCGCGTGGTCGAGATGGACATGGCTGACCGGCAGCCAGGGATGGCCGGTGGTAAAGCCGCCGTTCTGGTTCGACTTCTCCCAGACCATCGGCGTGCGGCAGCCGTCGCGGCCCTTGAACTCGGGCCAGAATTCGATGCCGTAGGGGTCCTGGAGATCCTCAAAGGCGACGTCGGCCTCGGGCAGGCCCAGTTCCTCGCCCTGGTAGATGCAGACCGAGCCGCGCAGGCACATCAGCAGCGTCGTCAGCGCCTTCTGCGCCGGCAGGCCGAGGTCCCAGCGCGAGGCATGGCGCACCACGTCGTGGTTGGAAAAGGCCCAGCAGGCCCAGCCCTCGGAGACCACGTCATCCACCCGCGCCATCACGTCGGCAAAGCGCTGTGCGTCGGGCTGGGTGCCGGACAGGAACTCGAACGAATAGCACATGTGAACCCGGTCATCGCCGGCGGTGTATTCGCCCATGATCTCCAGCCCCTTCTGGGCGTCCCCCACCTCGCCCACGGCGGTGGCGGCGGGGTATTCGTCCAGCAGCGCGCGAAAGCGTTCCAAGAAGGCCAGGTTTTCCGGCTGGTTCTTGTCGTAGAGGTGCAGCTGGTGATTGTAGGGGTTCACCCGCGGCGCGATGGAGGCGTCCCGCAGCTCGGGCGGCAGCGGCGGGTTGTCCCGCAACAGCTTGTCATGAATGTAGAAGTTGATCGTGTCGAGGCGAAAGCCGTCGACGCCGCGGTCCAGCCAGAAGCGCACCACGTCCAGCAGCGCGTCCTGCACGTCCGGGTTGTGGAAGTTGAGGTCCGGCTGTTCGGTCAGGAAGTTGTGCAGGTAATACTGCTCGCGCCGCGCATCCCACTGCCAGGCCGGGCCGCCGAAGATCGACAGCCAGTTGTTCGGCGGGTTGCCATCGGGCTTGGGGTCGGCCCAGACGTACCAGTCGGCCTTGGGGTTGTCGCGGCTGGCGCGGCTCTGCTTGAACCAGGGGTGCTGGTCCGAGGTGTGCGACAGCACCAGGTCGATCATCACCCGCACGCCGAGGCGGTGCGCGGTGTCCACCAGCACGTCGAAGTCCGACAGCGTGCCGAACATCGGGTCGACGTCGCAGTAGTCCGACACGTCATAGCCGAAGTCCTTCATCGGCGAGGCGAAGAAGGGCGAGATCCAGATGGCGTCGACACCCAGCGAGGCGACGTAAGGAAGCCGCGCGGTGATGCCGTTCAGGTCGCCGATGCCGTCGCCGTTGCTGTCCTGGTAGCTGCGGGGATAGATCTGGTAGATCACCGCGCCACGCCACCAATCCTTGTCGGCGGCCAGGTCAGGTCTGCTTTGGGTCTGTGCGTTCATGGGTTCCGATGTCCTGTCGAAGGCCGGGCGTCATGCCCCGCGGCCCGCTTGGGTAGAGGCCCCGGGTCAGCCCCGGGGCGCGTTTCACTTACTTGACCGAGCCGGCCAGCAGGCCGCGCACGAGGTAGCGCTGCATGGCGAAGAACACCGCCAGCGGCACCGAGATCGAGACAAAGGCCGCGGTGGCGAGGATCTCCCAGTTGCCCCCTCTCGTGCCCAGCATCTCGACGATCTGGTTGGTCATCACCGTGGTCTGCCCGGTCGCGTCGATCAGGAAGACCTTGGCCACCAGCAGGTCGTTCCAGGTCCACAGGAACTGGAAGATCGCGAAACTGGCCAGCGCCGGAAAGGACAGCGGCAGGATGATCTTGGTGAAGATCTGGAACTCGGTCGCGCCGTCCACCCGGGCATTCTCGATGATGTCGCGCGGCAGGCCGACCATATAGTTGCGCAACAAGTAGATCGCCAGCGGCAGGCCAAAGCCGGTATGCGCCAGCCAGACGCCCAGGTAGCCCTTGCCGATGCCGATGCCGAGGTGCAGCTTCAGCAGCGGGATCAGCGCCAGTTGCAGCGGCACCACCAGCAGCCCGACGACGCAGGCGATCAGCAGCGCGCGGCCGGGGAAATCCATCCAGGCCAGCGCATAGGCGGCAAAGGCGGCGATCACGATCGGGATGATGGTGGCCGGGATTGTCACCGTCAGCGTGTTGAAGAAGGCCTTGCCCATGCTGTCGCTGGTGCCCTCGGACATCAGCACCGTGCGGTAGTTCTCCAGCGTGAATTCCGGTGCGATCTCGGCCACGACAAAGACCCGCTCGCCGCGCGATCCGGTCATCTGGGTGGCCGACTCCAGCCGGTAGTCGCCGTTCTCTTCCACGGTGATGGTCATGCCATCGCCCATGTCGGCGCTGTCGCCGGGTCCGTAGGCGTCCAGCGCGCGGGACGAGGTGCCCCAGGTGGCGATCGACGCCTCCGGCGCGCCGCCTTCGACAAAGAGATTGCCCTCGATCACCCAAAGCGCGCCGTCCTGCACCTGGGTCTCTGGCGCGGCGGTGCGCAGAGTCAGGTTCTGTTCGGTCGGGAACAGCGCCTTCCACCAGCCCGAGCTGGCGATCTGGTCCGCCGTCCGAAAGGACGACACGAACAGCCCCACCGTTGGAAAGAGCCACAGCGCCACCAGGAGCACGACCGAGATGTGCACCAGCCAGGTGAGCGAGGACTTGCTGCCTGCGATATTGTCCATGATCTGTCTCCCTGCCGTTTCTTCAGCGCATCTCGCGGCGCGCGTTGCGCACGTTCCAGACCAGGATCGGCATCACCAGGAGCATGATCACCATGGCGCTGGCCGATCCCACCCCCCAATCGCGCGCGACAAAGAGCTGGTTGAACATGTAGTTGGCCAGCACCTGCGTGCCCCATTGCCCGTTGGTCATGGCAAAGACGATGTCGAAGATCTTGAGCACCACCAGCGTGATCGTGGTCCAGACCACGACGATGGTGCCCATGATCTGCGGCACCTTGATCTTGAAGAAAATCTGGAACGGGTTCGCGCCGTCGACGATGGCGGCCTCGATCGTTTCCTCGGGGATGCCGCGCAGCGCGGCCGAGAGGATCACCATGGCAAAGCCGGTCTGGATCCAGATCAGCACGATCATCAGGAAGAAGTTGTTCCAGAACGGCACCGTCAGCAGCTGCACCGGGTCGTTGCCGCTGAGCGCGGTGTAGATCGCGTTGACCACGCCGATCTGCTCGGCGTTGGCGGGGCGGGCGTCGTAGATCAGCTTCCAGATCACGCCGGCGCCGACAAAGGAAATCGCCATCGGCATGAAGATCAGCGACTTGGCGATATTGCCCCACCTGATCCGGTCGGTCAGCTGCGCGGCCAGCAGGCCGAAAGCGGTCGACAGCGCCGGCACCACGATCAGCCACCACATGTTGTTGTAGAGCGCCTCCCAGAACTTGGGATCGGCGGCCATCTGGGCGTAGTTGTCCAGACCGACGAACTGGTAGACGGTCGTGCCGTCGGGCTGGGTGATCCGCTCGGTCAGCGACAGGCGGATGGTCTCGACCACCGGGTAGGCCAGGTACAGCGACAGCGCGAACAGCGCCGGGAACAGGAACAGCCAGGGCCGGACCATGTTGGCGCGGTTGATGTTGCGCCCCGCGTTGGGGCCGCGCGCCGGGAACAGGACCCTGTCCAGGAACTGGTTCGACAGCCAGAAATAGGCGAGGCACCCGCCCACGCCGATGACGATGGTCACGAGACCCGCGAAAGCCGGATGCATCGCGTGTTCCTCCCCCGGTTTCTGTGTCGTGTATGGGCCCTCGGCGTCCGCCCAGGCCCGTGACCCCTGCCCCGGACCAGGTCCGGGACAGGGAAGGCACGTCAGTCGTGGCTTACTTCAGTGCGTCCCAGCTTTGCTGGATCGCGGTGGTCACGTCTTCGGCCGACTTGCCGCCGGTGTAGTCGACCATCCCGGTCCAGAACGACCCTGCGCCGACGCCGCCGGGCATCAGGTCCGAGCCGTCAAAGCGGAAGGTGGTCGCGCCCAGCAGGATTTCGTTCATGCCGCGGCCGGTGTCGTTGGCGAACTTGGACAGGTCCACGCCCTTGTGCGGGGTCAAAAAGCCGCCCTTGGACATCCAGATCTCATGCGCCTCGGGATCCTGCAGGAAGGCGATCAGCTCATGCGCCGCATCCGACGGGTTGGTGATGGCGAACAGCGTGCCCGCACCCAGAACCGGGCTGCCCAGGTCCTTTTCGGCGTAGGCGGGGAAGTAGAAGAAGTCCGCATCCTCGCCCACCACGGTGCCCTCGGGGAAGAAGGCCGGGATGAACGACGCCTGGCGGTGCATGTAGCACTGCGGCGGCGTGTCGAAGAGACCCTTGGGGCTGTCGCGGAAATCGGTGGTGGCCACCGCACCCGCGCCGCCCGCCACGTAGGCGTCGTTGCGCGCGAACCAGCCGAATTCCTCGATCGCGGTGATCACGGCGGGATCGTTGAACGGGATCTCGTTGCGGACCCACTGGTCATAGGTCTCGGGCGAGGCGGTGCGCAGCATCATGTCCTCGACCCAGTCGGTCGCCGGCCAGCCAGTGGCGGCGCCGGATCCCAGGCCGATGCACCAGGGCGTCTCGCCGTCGGCGGCGATCTGTTCGGTCAGGGCCTTGAGCTCTTCCATGGTGGTGGGGATCTCGTAGCCCGCATCCTCGAAGTTCTCGGGCGAGTACCAGACCAGCGATTTCAGGTCGACGCGGAAGAACATGCCGAAGTGCTGCGTCGCACCGGCGGCGTCCTTGTAGCTGCCCAGGTCCACCCAGGACTGGCCGGCGGCGTAGTTTTCCTTGACCCACTCGGCCACTTCCGGCTTGAGCGGCGTCAGAAATCCGCGCGCCGCCATGTCGGAGGCCAGGCCCGGCTGCGGGAAGACCGCGATGTTGGGGGCCGATCCGGCCTCGGCATCGACGACGACCTGCTGCTCGAAACTGTCCGAGCCGACGTAGCTGACGGTGTGGCCGGTCCGTGCCTCGAAGACGTCAAAGATCTCGGCAATGATCTCGGCCTCGGGCGACAGCCATGGGCCGAATACGGTGATCTCGTCCGCGCTGGCCTGCCCGGCGCACAGCGCCGCAGTCGCCACCCCGATCAGATAGGTCTTCTTCATGTCAGTCCTCCCGAAGATATTTCGCACCGGCCCGATGGCCGCCATTGTACTCGCCCGCAAATCCAAAGCGCTTTGGGTGGGGTCACTATCGGCGAGTCGCGCGCCCCTGTCAACAGTGACCGGCTTTCACCACGATATTTCAATGCTGCACCGCAGCCAAGCGCGCCGACGCCGGACAGCGCGGATATCCGCGACCCCTTGACAAATCCGAAGCGCTTTGAACGATAGGTGCATGAACCTCAAAGAACTCGCCGAACACCTCAGCCTGTCCCAGACAACCGTCAGCCGCGCGCTGAACGGCTACCCCGAGGTCAGCGAAAAGACCCGCGAGCGGGTGCTGCGCGCGGCGCAGAAGCTGAACTACAGCCCGAACGCCCGCGCCAAGGGGCTGGCGACGGGGCGCGCCCAGGCGATCGGGCACGTGCTGCCGATCTCCGACCGGCACCAGCACGATATGGTGAACCCGATCTTCGGCGACTTCATCGCCGGTGCGGGCTCGACCTATGCCAGGGCGGGCTACGAGGTGGTGATTTCGCTCGTGGATGACAAGGACGAGGAGCAGGCCTACCGCTCGATCCGCAGCCGGGGCAACGTCGACGGGATCATCGTGCACGGCCCGCGCATGGCGGATTCGCGGATCGCCCTGCTGACGGAACTGGGCCTGCCCTTCGTGGTGCATGGCCGCGCCTCGCAGGTCAACCTCCCCTACAGCTGGCTCGACACCAACAACGCCCGCGCCTTTCACCGTGCGACCGGCTTTCTGCTGGACCTCGGCCATCGCCGCATCGCGCTGGTCAACGGGCTGGAGTTCATGGACTTCGCCTTTCGCCGCCGCGGCGCCTATGTCAAGGCGCTGGCCGAGCGCGGGATCACGGCCGACCCGGCGCTGATGCGCTCCGAGGAAATGACCGAGATCTACGGCTACCGCTCGGCGCGCGAGATGCTGGCCATGGACAACCCGCCCACCGCCTTTCTCGTGTCGTCGATGATCACCGCCATCGGCGTCCGCCGGGCGATCCATGAGGCCGGGCTGGAGATGGGGCGCGACGTGTCGGTCATCACCCACGACGACGACCTGGGCTACCTCGGCAACGGGCACGAGGTGCCGATCTTCACCGCCACGCGCTCTTCCGTGCGGGCCGCCGGGGCGCGCGCAGCCGAGATGCTGCTGGACCTGATCCGCACACCGGACCGCCCGCCCCTCACCCACCTGATGGAGGCCGAACTGATCATCGGCAATTCCACCGGTCCTGCACATTGAAGGCATGACATGATGTTCAATCGCTCCGATTTCCCTGACGGCTTCCAGTTTGGCTGCGCCACCTCGAGTTACCAGATCGAGGGGCACGGCTTTGGCGGCGCGGGCCGCACGCAGTGGGATGATTTCGCCGCCACCCCCGGCAACGTGGTGCGGTTCGAAAACGGCGACCGCGCCTGCGACCACTACCACCGCTACGCCGCGGATTTCGACCTGGTGGCTGCGGCGGGGTTCGACTGCTACCGCTTTTCGCTCAGCTGGGCGCGGGTGCTGCCCGAGGGGCGCGGCGCGGTCAACACCGAGGGGCTGGACTACTACGACCGGCTGACCGACGCGCTGCTGGAACGCGGGATCAAGCCCTGCGCCACGCTCTACCACTGGGAGCTGCCCTCGCCGCTGCTGGACCTCGGCGGCTGGCGCAACCGTGACATCGCCGAGTGGTTCGCCGACTACACCGAGGTCATCATGCGCCGGATCGGCGACCGGATGTTTTCCGTCGCCCCGATCAACGAGCCGTGGTGCGTCGCCTGGCTGAGCCATTTCGAAGGCCACCACGCCCCCGGCGTGCGCGACATCCGCGCCGCCGCCCGCGCGATGCACCATGTCCTGCTGGCGCATGGCCGCGCCATCGAGGTCATGCGCAGCCTCGGCATGGGCAACCTGGGCGGCGTGTTCAACATGGAATGGGCCGACCCCGCCGACGACACGCACGAGGCGCAGGCCGCCGCCGAACGCTATGACGCGCTCTACAACCGCTGGTATCTGGGCGGTGTGTTCAAGCAGGAATACCCCGCCCTGGCACTCGAAGGGCTGGAGCCGCACCTGCCCAAGGGCTGGCAGGACGATTTCCCCACCATCGGCGCGCCGCTCGACTGGTGCGGGTTGAACTATTACACGCGCAAGCTGATCGCCCCCGCCGGCCGACCCTGGCCCGACTACCGCGAAGTCGAGGGCCCGCTGCCCAAGACCTTCATGAACTGGGAGATCTTTCCCGACGGGCTCTACAACTTCCTCAAACGCACCGCGCAAGACTACACCGGCGACCTGCCGATCTACGTCACGGAAAACGGCATGGCCTCGGCCGACGTGATCACCGATGGCGCGGTCGACGATCCCGAGCGCCTGCGCTATCTTGAGGCGCACCTGTCGCGGGTCCGCAAGGCGATCGACGAAGGCGTCCCGGTGAAGGGCTATTTCACCTGGTCCCTGCTGGACAATTTCGAATGGGCACTGGGCTACGAAAAGCGCTTTGGCCTGGTCCACGTCGATTTCGACACGCTGGAACGGACGCCCAAGGCGTCGTATCACGCGCTTGCCGAGGCCCTGACCCGCTGAAGACCTCAAGACCGAAAGGCCCACGCCATGACGCATGACCTCTCTGTTGTCGCGGACATCGGCGGCACCAACACCCGCGTTGCGCTGTGCCGCGACGGCAAGGTGCTGGAGGACACGATCCGCCGCTACCGCAACGCCGAGAACGCCGGCATCGCCCCGGTGCTGCGCAACTACCTGTCCGAACGGGATGTGACGCCCATTGGCGTCTGCGTCGACATGGCCGGCCCGGTCAAGGACGGGGTCGGCACGCTGACCAACCTCGACTGGACCGTCGACAGCGCCGAGCTGCGGGCCGAAACAGGCGCGCGGCAGGTCGCGGTGATCAACGACCTCCAGGCGCAGGGCTATGCCGTGGCGCACCTGGGCCATGACAGCCTGCACCCGGTGCTGACCGGGCGGCCCGCGCCCCAAGGCGCGGTGCGGCTGGTGATCAACGTGGGCACCGGGCTGAACGCTGTGCCGGTCTACACCCAAGGGACACGCACGCTGGTGCCTCCGGCCGAGGCAGGTCATGTGTCGCTGCTGGCGCGAACGGTCGACGAATTGCGGCTGATCGACTGGCTGGCGGACCAGCACCCCCAGCCGGGGCTGGAGGACGTGCTGTCGGGCCGCGGGCTGGAGCGGCTCTACGCCTGGGTCTGCCACGACGAAGGCGACGGCGCGCCGCTGAGCGCGGCCGAGATCATGGCCGGGTTCGAGGCGGGCGATGCCCGCGCGCAACGCGCCGCGCGGCTCTTCGTGCAGTTCCTGGGGCGCTATGCCGGGGACCTGGCGCTGATCACCTTGCCCTTTGGCGGCATCTACCTCGTGGGCGGCGTCATCCGGCACCTGGGTCCGCACCTGCTGCCGCTGGGCTTTGCCGAGGCTTTTGCCGCCAAGGGCCGGTTCAACGCCTACATGACGCAATTTCCGGTGGACCTCGTCACCGACGATTACGCCGCGCTGCGTGGCTGTGCCGCGCACCTGGCGGAGTTGATGCACGGCTGAGGCGGCTTGGGTCTTGCCCCGCCCCTCCATGCGGGCGATACGCAGGGAAAGCCCCTGACCGGGAGTTCCCCAGATGCCCCCCATCCGCCGCGCGCAGGCGCCCGCATGATCCTGCGCGCCATATCCCTGATGGTCCTGTCCATGGCCCTGCTGGCCGGGGCGGATGCGTTTTTCAAGCTGGCCACCAACGCCGCGCCCATCGGGCAGGTGATGGTGCTGGTCAGCCTTGGCGGAACGGCGCTGTTCCTGGTGCTGGCCCGCGTGCTGGGCGTGCGGATCTGGACGCGCATGGCGCTGCACCGGATGATCATGCTGCGCAACCTGTTCGAGATCATCGGCGCGGTGGGCATGGTGATCGGGTTGCGCCATGTGTCGCTCCCGGTCTTCGCCGCGATCATCCAGACCGGGCCGCTGGTGGTCACGCTGGGCGCGGCGATCTTTCTCAAGGAGCAAGTCGGCTGGCGCCGCTGGACGGCGGTGGCCGTCGGGATTGTCGGGATGCTGATGGTGATACGCCCCTTTGGCGCGTCCTTCAGCGGGTGGGAACTGTTCGCCGTCCTCGGCATCACGGCGCTGTCGGCGCGTGACCTGGTGACCCGCCTCTCGCCGCCACAGATCCCGGCGCTGGCGATCTCGACCTGGGGCTTTGCCGCGACGCTGCTGCCCGGGCTGCTGCTCTGGGGGCTGACCTCGGAGGCGTCGAACTACACCGGCGCGGCGCTCTGGCCGATCCTCGGGGCGATCGTCGTGACCACCTCGGGCTATCTCGCCATCACCTCGGCCATGCGCATGGCGCCCGCGTCGATCGTGGCGCCGTTCCGCTATTCGCGACTGGTGTTCACCACCGGGCTGGGCATGATCGTCTTCGGCAACCGGCCGGATGCCTGGACCCTGGCCGGTGCGGCGCTGATCCTGGTGGCGGGGCTCTACACCTTTCTGCGCGAACGCCGTCTGGCGCGCGCGGCCGCCTGACCCGGGAGGGGTTTCGCCCCCTCCCCTGCGGCCTTGGCGCAACCGCCTGCGGCAAATGACCGTTAGCGCTATCGGTCGCGTTTACTTTTGCGCCGCGCCTGCTATGACAGCGCCGAACGGACAGCCTGGAGGAACAGGACCCATGAGCACCATCATCGACATCCACGCCCGCGAGATCCTTGACAGCCGCGGCAACCCGACCGTCGAGGTCGACGTCACCCTCGAGGACGGCTCCATGGGCCGCGCCGCGGTGCCGTCGGGCGCGTCGACCGGCGTCCACGAGGCGGTGGAAAAGCGCGACGGCGACAAGAGCCGCTACATGGGCAAGGGTGTGCTCGAGGCCGTGGCCAGCGTGAACGGCGAGTTGGCCGAGGCGATCCTGGGTTTCGACGCGACCGAACAGGTCGCCATCGACATGACCATGATCGAACTCGACGGCACCGCAAACAAGGGCCGGCTGGGCGCCAACGCCATCCTCGGTGTCAGCCTGGCCGTGGCCAAGGCCGCGGCCGAATTCACCGGCCAGCCGCTCTATCGCTACGTCGGCGGCACCTCGGCGCGCACCCTGCCCGTGCCGATGATGAACATCATCAACGGCGGCGAACACGCCGACAACCCGATCGACATCCAGGAATTCATGATCATGCCGGTCGCCGCGGACAACATCCGCGACGCGGTGCGCATGGGCTCCGAGGTGTTCCACACCCTGAAAAAGGAACTGTCGGCGGCGGGCATGTCCACCGGCCTGGGCGACGAGGGCGGCTTTGCGCCTGAGCTGAAATCGACCCGCGACGCGCTGGATTTCATCCTCAAGTCGATCGAAAAGGCCGGCTACAAGCCGGGCCAGGACATCTACCTTGCGATGGATTGCGCCGCGACCGAATATTTTCGGGATGGCAAGTACGAGATGAAGGGCGAAGGCAAATCGCTCAGCATCGCCGAAAACGTCGACTACCTGGCCGCACTCTGCGCCGACTACCCGATCATCTCGATCGAGGACGGCTGTTCCGAGGACGACTGGGAAGGCTGGAAGCTGCTGACCGACAAGCTGGGCAACAAGATCCAGCTGGTCGGCGACGACCTCTTCGTCACCAACCCGGCACGCCTGGCCATGGGGATCGAGCGCGGCTGCGCCAACTCGATGCTGGTCAAGGTCAACCAGATCGGCACCCTGACCGAAACGCTGCAAGCCGTCGACATGGCGCACCGCGCCCGCATGACCAACGTGATGTCGCACCGGTCCGGCGAAACCGAGGACGCCACCATTGCCGATCTGGCCGTCGCCACCAACTGCGGACAGATCAAGACCGGCTCGCTGGCGCGCTCCGACCGGCTGGCGAAATACAATCAGCTGATCCGCATCGAGGAGATGCTGGAAGACACCGCAACCTATGCGGGACGCAGCATCCTTCGCTGACAACCCATTGGAATAAAAACAGGATCGGGCCGCCCAAATCGCTCGGGCGGCCCTATTCTTTGGAGTAGACCGGGGCTTTGACCAAGTGACGGGCGGTCCGCGAACGGCTATCAAAACGATATATGAAATTAAAATTTGCCCGAGGGTCCGCACCGTGCCGTGATCCAGAGGTTGGAATACAGCACTCGAAAATGCCCCGTCATGCCTACGATATCCGGCTCGAGGAAATGCGCCGCGCGGAATACGGATCGCGCGGGGAACTGCTGATCCGTTACGGCATCATGGCAGCCGCCGTTCTGGTCCTGACGCTGACACTGGACCCCCGCGTCACGCTGGGCTGGGCCGCCGCCTACGGCACGCTCGAAGCGAGCCTTGCCGCGGTGCTGATTCTGGGCTCCGGCGGCAACGCCCGGCTGCGTTACGGGCTGGCGCTGGGCATCTACCTGATGTCGGGCCTGTGTTTCATGACCTTGCCGATCTACCTGATCGTGCCGCCCGTGCAGACCGCCCATGCCTTTGCCGGGGCCACCGGAATCGTCGGCCTACTGCTCTACTCGCTGCAACGCTCACAGCGCGAACCGGGGCTGATGGCGGTGGACTGCGTGCTGGTCTGCATTCTGGGCGGAGCGCTGGCAATCGTGCTGATGCCGCAGCTGGACAGCTGGGCGGACCGCCTGACTGTGATCCTGCTGATCATCGCGCTAGGGGTCTACTATGTCGGCTCGCTGATCTCGGGCTGGCGGCAGGAACGCAGCCTGCGCGACGCGCAGCAACGCTATGCCACCTCGCAGAAGGCCCGCGCCCTGGGCCAGTTCGTCGGCGGCGTGGCGCATGACTTCAACAACCAGCTGACCGCGATCCTCGGCTTTCTCGACCTGTTCGAAACGCTCGACAGCCCGGCCGAACGCAGCGCCGCCCTGAACGAGATCCGCTCGGCCGCCGAACGCGCGGCGCGCACGGTGCAGCAACTGCTGGCCTCGAGCGGCCGCACGCGGCTCAATCCGGCGCCGATCCAGATGGGCGATTTCCTGTACGGACTGGGCGAAGTGCTGACCGACCTGCTGGACCCGGGCATGACCGTCGAAGTGGTGCCGCTCGAGGATCCGCTGGCCGTGCTGGCTGATGCCGACATGCTGGAGACCTGCGTCATCCAGCTGTGCCTGAACGCGCAGGACGCCACGGGCGGGCACGGCCTTATCCGGCTGTCCTGCGAAAGGCGCACCTCGATCCAGGCCCTGGCGCCGATGGAGATCACCGCCCCGTCCTGCATTGCCCTGATCGTCGAGGACGACGGCCCCGGCGTCGCCCCAGAGGCGCTGCCGCTGCTGGCCGAGCCGTTCTACACCACGAAATCCGCCAGCGAAGGACGCGGGCTGGGCCTGTCGGCGGTGGCCGGCTTTGCCCGCCAGTCCGGTGGCGGTCTCAGGCTGGAATCCGCCATCCAGGGCGGGCTGCGCGCGGTGCTGTTCCTGCCCGAAGCGCCGACGAGTCAGCAGTTGCCGTGACGGCTCAGCTGCCCGGCTCCTTGTAGACGCCCTGCTCCTTGAGCGCGTCCACCACTTCCTTGGGCATGTAGGTCTCGTCGTGCTTGGCGAGGATCTCGCTGGCCTCGAAAACCCCGTCGACATAGCGTCCGGTGCCGACCATGCCCTGGTTCTCTTCGAACAGGTCGGGCAACACGCCGGTATAGACCACCGGCACCGTCGCGCCGCCGTCGGTCACGCTGAACCGGACCTGCTCGCCCTCGCCGCGCACCAGCGTGCCCTCGGCGACCAGGCCGCCGATGCGGAACACCTCTGCCGGTGTCGGCGGCTCGGCCATGACCTGGCTCGGAGAGCGGAAAAAGTTGATCCCGTCGCGCATGGCGGTGCCGATCAGCCCGGTCGAGACGATCAGCGCCACGATGGCCAGCGCCACCACCTGGATGCGTCGTTGTTTCTTGAGCGATTTCAGAGCCATTCCATCCTCCCGGCGCGCCACGCTGTTCGTGGTCAATATAGACACCGCGACGCGGCTTGGGGAGAGGCCCGATCACTTTGCCGCGCCCCCCGGTTTCTTCTGGCCGGAAATATCCTGGGGGCGCGCGCGCAGCGCGCGGGGGCAAAGCCCCCTCCGCCCCACCCGCCCGCGCCTCAGGGGAAACAGGGCGCCAGCATCAGCCCGGCGGTCTCGTCCTCGCCCAGCATCAGGTTGGCGTTCTGCAACGCCTGGCCCGAGCTGCCCTTGGTCAGGTTGTCCAGCGTCGCCACCACGATGGCCCGCCCGGGCCGGCGGTCGCCGGTCATGCCGATGTGGCAAAAGTTCGAGCCGCGCACATGGTGGGTCGACGGCGTCTCGCCAAAGGGCAGCACCTCGATGAAGGGCTCATCGGCATAGGCCGCCTTCAGCGCGGCATGGATCGCCTGCGGGTCGCCCTTGAGGTAGGCGGTGGCCAGGATGCCCCGGTTGAACGGGCCGAGGTGCGGGGTGAACTGCACCTGCACCGGGCGGCCGGCCAGCAGGCTGAACTCCTGGTCGAACTCGCCCAGGTGGCGGTGCGTGCCGCCGACGGAATAGGCGTTGGTGCCCTCGCTCAGCTCGGCATGCAGCAGGTTCTCCTTGAGCGACCGCCCCGCCCCGCTGACCCCGCATTGCAGGTCCAGAATGATCTCGTCGAGGTCGATGACACCGGCGGTGATCAGCGGGCGCAGGATGTATTGCCCGGTGGCCGCGTTGCAGCCGGTCCCGGCGACAACCCGCGCGCCGCGGATCTCGTCGCGGTAGAACTCGGTCAACCCGTAGACCGCCTCGGCCTGCACCTCCAGCGCAGCATGGTCGTTGCCGTACCACTGCTTGTAGGCCGCCGGGTCGCGCAGCCGGAAATCGGCCGACAGGTCGACGATCTTCAGCGACTTCGGCAGCTTCGATATGACCTCCTGCGAGGTCTTGTGCGGCAGGGCGCAGAAACACAGATCGATGCCGGTGAAGTCGATCTCTTCCCAGGTCACCAGGTCCGGCAGCGACAGGTGGCGCAGGTGCGGAAAGGCCTGCGCCAGGCTCTGCCCGGCCTTGGAGTTGGCCGCCAGCGCCTTGATTTCGCAGGACGGATGGGTGGCGATCAAGCGGATCAGTTCCGCGCCGGTATAGCCGGAGGCGCCAATGATGGCGATCGAATGGGTCATAGGGTCACCTTTTGAAGGGGGCACGCCCGGCGGTCCGGGGCGCGGGATGACGGAAGGGGAAAGGAAAGCCGCGGCAGGCACTGCCGCAGGGCGGGTTCATCGTCGCAGGTGCAGGGCAAGGGATGCGAACATGACGGCTCCTCCGGAGCTTGGTGATAACGGCCCCACGCCCTGCAATCAATGCAGAAATCCCCGTCAGGCCCGCTTGATCGCGGCACACCGCAGCGCCATGATGCCGCCATGGCAAAGGTGGCAGGCAGCGATCCGGTTCCGGTCTGGCGGCTCTTCTGGCGGATGGGCGGCTGGGTCATGCTGATCTTTGTGGTGATCGTCCTGGTCCTGACGATGGTCAGCCAGAGCACGCTGTCGCTGGCCCAGCGGTTTGACGTCGAGGGGCGCGAAACCACCGCCGAGGTGACCGACAAGTACGAGCGCGTCAGCACCGACAGCGACGGCGACCGCGAGGTGACTTATTACTTCGAGCTGCGCTTTGACACCCAGCGCGGCGATACGGTGGGGGTCACCCGCTCGGTCGGTTCGAGCACCTACAATGACGCCGCCGTGGGGGACCGCGTGCCGATCTGGTACCTGAACAGCGAACCCGGGACGATCGAACTGTCACGCGGCGAAAACCGCACCACCTCGATCGTCACCCGCTGGATTGCGCTGGGGTTCGGCGCGCTGATGCTGGCGGCGCTGTGGGTCCCGGGGCGCAAGGCGGTGGCCGCCGCGCGTGCCCGGCGCTATGGTCGGCGCGAAACGGCCGTGGTGACCGGCCTCAAGCAGACCAGCTACCGGGTGAACAACCGCCATCGCTACCGCCTGACCTGGCGCGAGGACAGCGGCCGCATCGGCGAAAGCCTAGCCTACAAGGAAGACGCGCTGGACGGCTACAAACCCGGGGACAAGATCACGATCTACCAGGGCATCCAACGCGCTTGGTGGAGCGGTGACGTGGGCGAACGGGACGAATCCTGACCGCCCTGCCCCCGCGCGCCCGACTCAAGCCGAGGTAAAGCTGATCTTGCGCCGCAGGAACTGGGTCGCGTGCTGCGAGACCTTGACCGGGTTGCCGGTGGTCAGGAACCCGCCCTGCGTCCCGGTGCCGTACATTGTGGGGTGCCGCGTCAGGTAATCGGCCAGCGACTCGGCCACCAGGTTGGCCTGGGAATAGACCGTCACCTCCGGCCCCAGCGCATCCTGGAACACCTCCTGCATCAGCGGGTAATGCGTGCAACCCAGGATCGCCGCCTCGGGGTGCGGCATCTTGCGTTTCAGCGCATCGACGTGGCTGCGCACCAGCGCCTCGGCCAGGATCATGTCGCCCTCTTCGATGGCGTCGACCAGGCCGCCGCAGGCCTGCGCCTCGACATCGACGCCGATGGCGCGGAACGCCAGTTCGCGCTGAAAGGCGCGGCTGCGCACCGTGGCCGGGGTGGCGAACAGCGCCACATGTTTGACCGCCACTTCGCGCGGCGGCGAGTTGTCGCCCCACTGTCTTTCGGTCAGCGCCTCGATCAGCGGCACAAAGACGCCCAGCACCCGCTTGTCGCGCGGGATCCAGCTTTCCTGCATCCGGCGCAGCGCGGCAGCAGAGGCGGTGTTGCAGGCCAGGATCACCAGGTTGCAGCCCTCGTCCCACAGCCGTTCGGTGGCGGCGCAGGTCAGGTTGAAGATGTCATCGGCATCGCGCACGCCGTAGGGCGCGTGCTTGTTGTCGCCGAAATAGACAAAGGGCACCTCGGGCAGCCGGCGCGACACCGCGTCCAGCACCGTCAGCCCGCCCAGGCCGCTGTCGAAAACCCCTACCGCCATGCGCTCTGCCTCCGGCCGCGGCGCGCGTCTGTCAGTGGCGCGCCTTCGGCTTGTCCTTGTGTTTGTCCTCGAACTCGAACCCGTAGTCGTAGGACTGCAGGGGAGTCGGTGAGAGGTCATACGTCGCTTTGCGCAGGAAATCCATCAGCACGCGCGCGTCCTTGGCCCGCGCGGCGATTTCCGCCTGCGGGATCGGTTTGCCGATGGCGATGCGGACCGGCGTGTCCACCCGCTTGCGGAATTCCTTGAGCAGCAGGCCCATGCGCAGCGTCGTGTGCAGGTGGCTGGCCAGCTGGAACAGCCGCGAGGTGTGGCCGTCAAAGTAGATCGGCACCACGGTGGCGTTCGACTTGGCGATCATGCGGGCGGTAAAGGTGCGCCAGCCCGGGTCCATCGGCCGGCCAAAGGGCCGCTCGGCGGTGGCCACGGTGCCGCCGGGAAAGATGCCGATGCAGCCGCCACCCGCGAGGTAGTCCAGCGCCACCTTGCGGGTGTTCAGGTTCAGCTGCACCGCCTCCCTGGTCTCGTCAAAACTGACCGGCAGGATGATGCGGTCCAACTCCTGCGCCTTGCGGAACACGCTGTTGGCCAGGATGCGGAAATCGCCGCGCACGACGGACAGGATATGACCCAGGATCAGCCCGTCGAGGATGCCGTAGGGGTGATTGGCGATGACGATCAGCGGGCCGTCCTTGGGCAGGTTGTCCAGCGCGCCGCCGATCACCTCCAGACCCAGGCCGTAGCGTTCCACCATGACCTGCCAGAAATCACGCCCCTGCGCGACCTCGTGTTCATAGCCTTCGGCCCGCCGGATCAGGCTGATGCGCCCGGTGGCGTTTTCCATCAGGCGGATGAGGGCGCGGCCGCCACGGGTGGTGGCGGAGTAGCTGTATGAGATGTCTCGGGCGATATGACGCCTGTTTGGCATCGGTGACGGATCCTTTTCTGACTCGACCTGCGGGTCCTGTCGGTCCGATTATCTGACCGGGTTTTGTGACAATGTCATGAAGGTTTCGTGACGCAGGCCGCGGCGGTCATTCCGCCGCCGCCCGCATCCCCGCGCCGCCTTGGCGCAACACCGCCAGCAATTCCTCGCGCCGCTTGGCGGCCTTGGCCTCGTTCGCCGCCTTGACCGGGCCGAATCCGCGGATCTGGAGCGGCAGTTCCGCCAGCGCCACCAGCGCGTCCATCGTCGCCGGCGCGGCCTTGGGCAGCCATTCGGCCATGTCGGCCTCGTACTGCTTGATCAGGGCACGCTCCATCCGCCGCTCCTCGGTCCGGCCGAAGGGGTCAAAGGGCGTGCCGCGTAGCGCCTTCAGCCGCGCCAGCAGCCGGAACCAGCGTAGCATGCCCTCGCCATAGGTTTTCTTGACCGGGCGGCCGTCGGCGCCGGTCCTGGACAGGATCGGCGGGGCGAGGTGAAAATTCATCTCGAACGCGCCGTCAAAACTCTCGGACGCCTTGGCGCGGGTCTCCAGCAGCAGGCGGGCGACCTCGTATTCATCCTTGTAGGCCAACAGCTTGTGATAGCCTTTTGCCACCGCTTCGCGCA
Source organism: Antarctobacter aquimaris (assembly GCF_900184945.1). Classification (GTDB taxonomy): domain Bacteria; phylum Pseudomonadota; class Alphaproteobacteria; order Rhodobacterales; family Rhodobacteraceae; genus Maliponia; species Maliponia aquimaris. The sequence goes on from NZ_FXYF01000002.1 coordinate 172,185, forward strand.
GGCGCGGATCGGCGATGCCGTCCACCAATTTGCGGTAGCGCTTGGCCAGCCGCGCGCCCTGGTAGCGGGTCAGGTGGTCGGCGCGATAGGCGATCCGGTCCTCCAGCGACTTGGGCAGGCTGACCACCTTGGGGGCGATCAGCTTTGCGGCGTCGGCGGGATGCAGCACGGCCCAGCGGCCGATCTCGAAGGCGCGCAGGTTGCCGTCGACGGCGGCACCGTTCAGCTTGACCGCTTCGGCGATGGCCTCGTGCGACAGCGGCACCAGCCCCTGCTGCCAGGCCGCGCCGAGGATCATCATGTTGGAAAAGATCGAATCCCCCAGCGTCACCCGCGCCAGTTCCGAGGCGTCGAAGAACGCCACCCGGTCCTTCATCCGCGCCTCAAGAGCGACGCGCAAACGGTCAGTAGGCAGAGAGAATTCGGTATTGCGGGTGAACTCGCCGGTGATGATCTCGTGGCTGTTGACCACAGCCCCCGTGCGTCCCGTGCGGGTCAGGCCCAGCGTCTTGGCCCCCGCCGACACCACCAGGTCGCCACCGATCAGCGCATCCGCCTCGCCGGTGGCGACGCGCACGGCCGAGATATCCGACGGTTTCTCGGCCAGCCGCAGGTGGATGTGCACCGCGCCGCCCTTTTGCGCGAGTCCCGCCATTTCCATCATCGCCGCGCCCTTGCCATCCAGCTGCGCGGCCTGCGCCAGCACCGCGCCGATGGTTACCACGCCGGTGCCGCCGACCCCGGTGATGACCAGGTTATGCGTGCCCTTGATCGCGGGCAGCTGCGGGTCAGGCAGGTGCGGCAGGTCCAGCGACGCGGTCTGTGCCTTTTTCACCTGCGCACCTTTCAAGGTCACGAACGAGGGGCAAAACCCCTTGAGGCAAGAGAAATCCTTGTTGCAGGCGCTCTGGTCGATGGCCCGCTTGCGGCCCAGCTCGGTCTCGGCGGGCACGATGGCCACGCAGTTCGACTGCACGCCGCAGTCGCCGCAACCCTCGCAGACGTCGGTATTGATGAACACGCGCTGGTCCGGGTCGGGGAACTGGCCACGCTTGCGGCGGCGGCGTTTCTCGGCGGCGCAGGTCTGCACGTAGACGATGACCGACACGCCCTCCTTGGTGGCCATGTCCTTTTGCACGGTCTCCAGCTCGGCCCGTTCGAACATCGGAACCCCGGCCGGAAAGGCCGCCTTGTCGACGTCTTCCTTGGCGTCGTAGACCACGGCGAGGTTCTTGACCCCCATCGCCTTGACCTCGGCGGCGATCTGCTGCGGTGTCAGCCCACCGTCGTTCTTTTGTCCGCCGGTCATGGCGACGGCGTCATTGAACAGGATCTTGTAGGTGATGTTGACGCCTGACAGCAGCGCCGCGCGGATCGCCTGCACGCCCGAATGGTTGTAAGTGCCGTCGCCCAGGTTCTGAAAGACATGCGGCCGTTTCGAGAACGGCGCCTCGCCGATCCAGTTCGCGCCCTCGGCCCCCATGTGGGTAAAGCCCAGCGTCGAACGGTCCATCCACTGCACCATGTAGTGACAGCCGATGCCGGCATAGGCGCGGCTGCCCTCGGGCACCTTGGTCGACGAATTGTGCGGGCAGCCGGCGCAGAAATAGGGCACGCGGGCGGCGATCTCGGGGGCGTTGTCGGCGCGGGCGGCCTCTTCGATCCGGGTCAGGCCGGCCTTGATCCGGTCGGTGCCGCGGCCTTCCTCGACCAGGATGTCGCCCAGTTTGCGGGCGATCCAGGTGGGGTCCAGCGCGCCGCGCGTCGGGAACAGCTCTTCGCGGTGCATGCCGCCGGCACCGCCCTTGTACCAACCGTAGACGCGGTAGCGGTTGTCGTCGAACAGCGCCTCCTTGACCTGGATCTCGATCAGCTTGCGCTTTTCCTCGACGATGACGATCAGGTCCAGCCCCTCGGCCCAGTCGTGGAACCCCTGCATGTCCAGGGGGAACACCTGCCCCACCTTGTAGGTGGTGATGCCCAGCCGCTCGGCCTCGCTCTCGTCGATGCCCAGCAGTGACAGCGCGTGCACCAGGTCGAGCCAGTTCTTGCCCGCCGAAACGAAACCGATCTTCGCCCCCGGCTTGCCCCAGACCCGCTTGTCCATGCCGTTGGCGCGGCTGAACGCCTCTGCCGCGAAACGCTTGTGGTCGATCATCCGCGCCTCCTGCGCGTGCGGCGTGTCCTGGAGTCGGATGTTCAGCCCGCCCTCGGGCAAGGGGAAATCGGGCAAGATCAGCTGCATGCGGTCCAGGCTGCCGTCGACCACGGCCGTCGCCTCGACCGTGTCCTTCATCGTCTTGAGGCCCACCCAGAGCCCGGAAAACCGCGACAGCGCGTAGCCGTACAGGCCATAATCCAGGATCTCCTGCACGCCCGCCGGAGAGACGACGGGCATGTAGGCATCCACCAGCGCCCATTCGGACTGGTGCAGCACGGTCGAGGATTCGCCGGTGTGGTCGTCGCCCATCGCCATCAGCACGCCGCCGTGCTTCGAGGTGCCCGCCATGTTGGCATGGCGCATCGCGTCGCCGGACCGGTCGATCCCCGGCCCCTTGCCGTACCACAGGCCAAAGACCCCGTCGAAGCGCCCTTCGCCGCGCAACTCGGCCTGTTGCGCGCCCCACAGCGCGGTGACAGCCAGATCCTCGTTCAGGCCCTCCTTGAACAGGATATCGCTCTGGGTCAGCAGCTTTTCGGCGCGGCGCATCTGCATGTCCACCGCCCCCAGCGGCGAGCCGCGATAGCCGGTGACGTAGCCGGCGGTGTTCAGGCCGGCGGCCCTGTCACGCGCCTTCTGCATCAGCATCAGCCGGACCAGCGCCTGCGTGCCGTTCAGCAGGACGGAGGTCTTTTCGAGGTCGAACCGGTCACTCAAGGAAATCTGGTGCTTGCTCATGGCGCGCCTCCCAACGCTAAAGATATGGGCATGATACACTCATTATAGGTCACAACTACTGACCCGAACAGCGAAAATGTTGCAGGAATGTCGTGTTCCGAAAGGATACGGTATCAACGACGCTTTCAGTCTTATATGGAACAGGAAGCAAAACAGCGTGACGCCATGGACTGGGACAAGCTAAGAATATTTCACGCCGTCGCCGACGCGGGCAGCCTGACCCATGCCGGGGATGCGCTGCACCTGTCGCAATCGGCGGTGTCGCGGCAGATTCGCGCGCTCGAGGAATCACTGAACACCACGCTGTTCCACCGCCACGCGCGCGGCCTGATTCTGACCGAACAGGGCGAACTGCTGTTCGACGCGACCAGTTCGATGATCAAGCGCATCGACGCCGCCACCGCGCGCATCCGCGACAGCGAGGAAGAGGTCTTTGGCAAGCTGCGGGTCACCACGACGCACGGCTTTGGCGCGCTGTGGCTGGCGCCCCGCCTGACCAAGCTCTACGAGAAGTACCCGGAACTGAACATCGACCTGATGCTGGAGGAACGGGTGCTGGACCTGCCCATGCGCGAGGCCGACGTGGCGATCCGCATGAAGGAGCCCAGCCAGGCCGACCTGATCCGCAAGCGGCTGATGAGCGTGCGGATGCGCCTCTATGCCTCGCCCGAGTACCTGAACGCGCATGGCGAGCCCAAGCGGCTCGAGGACATGACGAAGCACCGGCTGATCTGCCAGAATCCCACCTCGGCGCAGGTCGGCGCGGGCAAGGACCTGGTCCAGCACCTGCTGACCTACGAGATGCCGGCGACGCTGACCGTGAACAACTATTTCGGTGTGTTGCAGGCCGTGATCTCGAACCTCGGAATCGGCGTGCTGCCCGATTACATCATCGAGGACTTTCCGCGCGTGGTCCGGGTGCTGCCCGAGGTCGAGTCGGTCGAGGTTCCGGTATTCCTTGCATATCCAGAAGAATTGAGGCAATCCAAGCGCGTAGCTGCCTTCCGCGACTTCGTTCAGGAAGAGATCATCGCTCACCGCCGCCTCATCCGGTCGTTGGCCGACGACTGAAATCCGCGACCCGCGCGCCTGCAAGACTGTGGTATGCGCACAACGCATGGCGGGAATGCTGCACCTGCGGCGTGAAATGGCTTGATCGAACGCAGACTGATGACATATTCGGCATATGAACGATGAAATGCTTAATCGCGGCTCATCTTTCATACCTCCCTGTTGGACTTCGGCCGAGCTTTGTGCTCGGCCTTTTTTTTGGCCGAACTGCGCGTCAGGGCCAGCCGCCCCAGATATCGCGTTTTCGCCCACTCCGGCCCCAATACCTGCATGCGACGGAGACGGGGGTGACCGGGTGCCGCCGCACCGACAGCGACCGCCCGGGTGGCAGCCGGGGGGTGCCAGCGGCCATGATCGGTGCGCCGGCACGTGGAACGAATCCCGCCTGACCTGTCTTGCCTATCAGGCACTCTCCTTTGGAGTGAAAAACGGCGCGCCCACTGGCGCCGGGCGCAGGCCGGAACGGGTGCTTTATTTCGCAAGCGCAGAAACCCGCCTCGCACATGCCGCATCGCAGCATCGCCGCGACAGGGATCAGCCGCGTGCGGCCCCCCGTCCGGCATGGCCCGTCAAGGACACACCTTGCCCCGGCAGGCAGGCGCCCCCTTTTCCTGCCCCGGGCCATGGCGTAAAGACCCCTCGACACGCCAGACGGGGGACGACATGCAGGAACCGGCCATCACCGAGGAACTGATCGCGGCGCACGGCATCAAGCCGGACGAATACGCCGAGATCCTGCGCATCCTGAACCGCGAGCCCACGTTCACCGAACTGGGCATCTTTTCGGCCATGTGGAACGAGCACTGTTCCTACAAGTCGTCCAAGATCCACCTGCGCAAGCTGCCCACCACCGGCCCGCAGGTCATCTGCGGCCCGGGCGAGAACGCCGGCGTGGTGGACATCGGCGACGGGCAGGCCGTGGTCTTCAAGATGGAAAGCCACAACCACCCCTCCTACATCGAACCCTACCAGGGCGCGGCAACCGGCGTCGGCGGCATCCTGCGAGACGTCTTCACCATGGGCGCGCGGCCCATCGCGGCGATGAACGCGCTCAGCTTTGGCGAAAAGGCGCACCCAAAGACGCGCCGCCTGGTGCATGGCGTGGTCGAGGGGATCGGCGGCTACGGCAATGCCTTCGGCGTGCCCACCGTGGGCGGCGAGGTGCGGTTTCACCCCGCCTACAACGGCAACTGCCTGGTCAACGCCTTCGCGGCGGGCCTCGCCGATGCCGACAAGATCTTTTACTCGGCCGCCAGCGGCGTCGGCCGTCCGGTGGTCTACCTGGGCGCCAAGACGGGGCGCGACGGCGTCGGCGGCGCGACCATGGCCAGCGCCGAGTTCGACGAGTCGATCGAGGAAAAGCGCCCCACCGTGCAGGTCGGCGACCCCTTCACCGAAAAGCGCCTGATGGAGGCCTGCCTGGAGCTGATGCAAACCGGCGCGGTCATTTCCATTCAGGACATGGGCGCGGCGGGGCTGACCTGCTCGGCGGTCGAGATGGGCGACAAGGGCGGCCTGGGCATCCGGCTGGATCTGGAAAAGGTGCCGCAGCGCGAAACCCACATGACCGCCTACGAGATGATGCTGTCGGAGTCGCAGGAACGGATGCTGATGGTGCTCGACCCCGCCAGGGAGGCCGAGGCCAAGGCCGTCTTCGACAAGTGGGACCTCGACTTTGCCATCGTCGGCGAAACGATCCCCGAGGATCGTTTCCTGATCATGCACAATGGCGAGTGCAAGGCCGACCTGCCGCTGTCCAAGCTCTCCTCCTCCGCGCCCGAGTATGACCGCCCCTGGCAGCCCACCGCCCCCGCCGCGCCGCTCGAGGACGTGCCGCAGGTCGACCCCATCGACGCGTTGCAGATCCTGCTGCAAAGCCCCAACTATGGCTCGCGCGCCTGGATCTACGACCAGTACGACAGCCAGGTCATGGCCGACACCGTGCGCGTGCCGGGCTTTGGCGCCGGGGTGATCCGCGTGCACGGCACCGGCAAGATGCTGGCCTTCACCAGCGACGTGACCCCGCGCTACGTCAAGGCGAACCCCGTCGAGGGCGGCAAGCAGGCGGTGGCCGAGGCTTTCCGCAACCTTTGCGCCGTGGGGGCACGGCCGCTGGCCACAACCGACAACCTGAACTTCGGCAACCCCGAAAAGCCCGAGATCATGGGCCAGTTCGTCGGCGCGCTGGAGGGCATCGGCCAGGCCTGCCTCGCGCTCGACATGCCGATCGTGTCGGGCAACGTCTCGCTCTACAACGAGACCGACGGTGTTGGCATCCTGCCGACGCCGACCATCGGCGCCGTGGGCCTGATCGCCGCCGGCGAGGAACCGATCCTGGGCTACGCCCGCGACGGTCACGTGGCGCTGCTGCTGGGCGAGACGAAAGGCCACCTGGGCCAGTCCGCCCTGCTGGCGGAGGTCTTTCACCGCGAAGAAGGCGATGCGCCGCCCGTGGACCTGGCCGCCGAACGCGCGGCCGGCGATTTCGTCCGCGCGCACCGTGACTGGATCCGCAGCTGCACCGACCTGTCGGATGGCGGCCTGGCGCTGGCGGTCTTCGAGATGGCCGCCGCCTCGGGCGTGGGCGCACAGATCGACACCGACGACACCGCCACGCTGTTTGGCGAAGACCAGGGCCGCTACCTGATCGCCTGCAACTTCGACCAGGCCGAGGCGCTGATGGGCGCGGCCCTGCGCGCGGGCGTCCACCTGACCAGCATCGGCCGTTTCACCGGCGACACCCTGCGCTTTGGCAACGCGCAGGCGCCGCTGGCCGAGCTCAAGGCGCTGTCGGACACCACGCTGCCGCAGCTTTTCGGCTGATCCGATCCGCCAGCCGCGGCATTTGACGCGCGCCCCCTTTTCCCGGGGCGCGCACCGAACCATATTCCCCTCATGTTGAAGCTGACCCCGATCCTGCTTGCCGTGGCCTACGGTTTGGTCTTCTACCGCTTCTCCGCCTGGCGGACGGCGAAGGAGCTGGACGCCCGCTCGACCGAACTGGCCGATGCCAAGCTCAAAAAGCTCACTGACCGCCTGGCCGCGGCGCTGGACCTGCCCCGCATCCGCGTCAACATCTACGAGATCGAGCCGATCAACGGCCTCGCCGCGCCGGACGGGCGCATCTTCATCACCCGCGGCTTCTACGCCAAGTACCGCGCCGGCGAAGTCACCGCCGAGGAACTGGCCAGCGTGATCGCGCACGAGCTGGGACACGTGGCGCTGGGCCACACCCGGCGGCGAATGATCGACTTTTCCGGCCAGAACGCGCTGCGCACCGCGCTGGCGCTGGTGCTCAGCCGCTTTCTGCCGGGGGTCGGCGTCATGATCGCCAACGCCCTGACCTCACTGCTGGCCGCCCGGCTGTCGCGCGCCGACGAATACGAGGCCGACGCCTATGCCGCCGCCCTGTTGACCAAGGCCGGGATCGGCGTTCAGCCGCAAAAGACATTGTTCGCCAAGCTCGAAGACCTGACCCAGTCCCGCTCCGGCGCGATGCCCGCCTGGCTGATGTCGCACCCCAAGACCGAAGAGCGCATTCGCGCCCTCGAGGCGCTGGAGGCGCGCTGGGAAAAGGCCTGACACAGGGCCCCGGCACCAGAACACCTTTGGTCCGGAAGTATCCCGGGGAGTCGCGCATCGCGCGTCGGGGCCGGCGCCCCCTATTCCGCATCCAGCAGTTCGAACGCCGCCTCGGCCACGTCCTGCCCGTTCACCTGCACCGTGATGCCGTGTCGCCCGGGAAACAGCGAATACGTCGTTGCGTCCCCCTTCAGAACATGCCGCTTGCGCAGCACCAGCGGCGTGCCCGGGGTCGTCTTCGCGGTCTTCAGCTTGAACACCTTCTCGGCGTCGCCGCGCGGCCGGGCAAAGCGCAGACGGTAATCCACCAGCACCGGCAGGGCCTCGTCCGCCTCCAGCACCACGTCAAAGGTCAGCGTTTCGCCGATCCGCAGCCGCTGCGGCAGCCCTTCGATCCGCGCCCGCACCGCGCCGGGGCGATAGCCCAACAGGTCCAGCGCGCCGCGCTCGCCGCGCTTGACCGCCGTGCGCAGGGCGTGCCGCGTGATCCAGTCCATCTCGCGCGGGTCCTGCCTGCCCTGCGCCCGCCAGCGCCGCAGGTGGTCCACCACGGTGTCAGCCATCAGTTTGGACAGGTCGTTCATGTGGTTGGCCACCGATCGGGTGACATAGCGCGTCGGGTCCGCGTGCAGCACATCGAGAAAGCGCAGCGGCACCCTGGGGTCCAGCGTGATGTTCGCCGCCCAGGGCAGGCGCGGCCTGGTGCCTTCGCTGACCAGGCGGCGGACGTGGTAGTTGTCGTCCGTCACCCAGGCGTCGAGCCGTGCCACGGTCTCGTCCGGCCAGCGGTTCAGGAAGGGGCGGATGTAGAACTCCATCGAAAAACGCTGCGTGGCCGCATACAGCAGGTCGAGCGCGCGGTCGCGATGGTCCTCCAGCCCGTGGCGCACGGCCAGGATGCCGGGCACCGCGTGGATGAAGCGGCCGAAATCATCGTCCGACAGGCTGTGGTCCAGCGGCGGCGGCAAGGCCGCCTCCAGCGCCTCGGCCATGGCGGGAAAACCGCGCGGCAGTTGCGCCTCGACGCAGGTGGCGATCCAGTCGAGCCGCTCCAGCAGCCCGCGCCCTTGCAGGCCACCAAGCGCCTCTGCGTGGAAGCGGCCCGCGTCGAACCCCGGCAGCACCGCATACTCGCGCGCGAGATCGGCCAGCGTGGCTGCGTTGAACAGCTGATCGGCCAGGGAAAACCCCGCCCCGCCGCCCTGCCCGTCCGGTCCGCGCGCCATGATGTCAGGCCCGACGCCCGCCACGGGCGCCGCAAATTCCACACATGGAATTTGCAAAATTCATGTGTGAATTTTGCCCGCCCCGTTCAGATCGTCGCAAGGGTGGCTCCGCCATCCAGCAGGATGTTCTGTCCCACGATGAAGCCCGCGTGCTGCGAGCAGAGAAAGGCGCAGGTCTTGCCGAATTCCTCGGCCGTACCGTAGCGGCGCGCCGGGATCGCCGCGGCACGCCGCGCCCGCGCCTCGTCCAGCGTGATCCCCTCGGCCTTGACCACGCCGCCGTCCAGCGCCACGGCGCGGTCGGTGTCATGGATGCCGGGCAGCAGGTTGTTGACGATCACGCCGTAGGGCGCCACCTGCCGCGAGGTGCCCGCGACATAGCCGGTCAGCCCGGTGCGCGCCGCGTTCGACAGGCCCAGCACCGCGATCGGCGCCTTGACCGACTGCGAGGTGATGTTGACCACCCGTCCCCAGCCCTTGTCGATCATCTTCGGCATCAGCGCGGTCATCAGCGCGATCGGCGTCAGCATGTTTCCGTCCAGCGCCTTGAGGAAATCCTCGCGCGTCCAGTCCGACCACATGCCCGGCGGCGGACCGCCCGCGTTGGTCACCAGGATGTCCACGTCCCCGGCCGCCTCCAGCACCCGCGCGCGCCCCTCCTCGGCCACGATGTCCGCCGCCACCGTCGTCACCGAGACCTGGAATCGGTCGCGGAGCGCCTGCGCGGTCGCCTCCAGCGCTTCGCTGCCGCGTGCGTTCATCACCAGGTCGACCCCGGCTTCGGCCAGCGCCTCGGCGCAACCGCGCCCCAGCCCTTTCGACGAGGCGCAGACCAGTGCCCGTTTGCCGCGAATTCCCAGATCCATCTTGCGCTCCCTGTTGTTCCAACGTGCCTGTACCGGCAAAACACCGGCTCTGCGACCATTTGAAGACACATTCTTCTGGCATACAATGGGGGGCGCCGTGTAATGCCTGACCCTGTTCCAGTTGATCGCCTCATGCCCCAGACAGATCCCTCGCGCGCCACGCACAGCCTCCAGGTCTACCGCGCCGATGCGCTGCGGGTGGTCAATGGTGCCAACCAGGGCGACCCGATCAGCTTTGCCGAGGAGCTGGTGCATGACGATGTCTACCGCCTGTCGCCGCTGGCCGCGCTGTCTCCGCTGGGCGTGGTGACGGGGGCCGCGCCACCGTTCCGCATCGCACCGGGCAGCGCGCTCGGCACGCCCGGGGCCGACCTGCACCTCGATTGCTGCGTGACCTTCATGTCGGGCGACGGCCAGACCACCGAGGCGCTGGTGCTGGTCGAGACGGACGCCGAGGGCGACGCAGCACAGGTCTTCCTGCAACCGCTGGCGCCGATGCACGCGCGGGCGGACTATGTCCTTGTCGGCGTCGACACCGAGAGCGCGCTGCAACGCTACGCACAGGTCGCCTGCGTGTCCTTCACCGCCGGCACCATGATCACCCTGGCCAGCGGCGCGCAGCGCGCGGTCGAGGAACTGTCCGTCGGCGACCGTATCCTGACCCGCGACGACGGCCCGCAGCCGATCCGCTGGATCGGCCACCAGACGCTGCGCGCGGTCGGCGCCTTTGCCCCGATCTGCATCCGCGAAGGCGTGCTGAACAACACCCGTGACCTGCTGGTGTCGCCCGACCACCGGCTGTTCATCTACCAGCGGCGCGACCACCTGGGCGCCGGCCGGTCCGAACTGCTGGTCCGCGCGCGCCACCTGGTGAACGGCGACAGCGTGGCGCGGCGCGAGGGCGGATTTGTCGACTACTACCAGATGCTCTTTGACACGCACCAGATCATCTACGCCGAAGGCATCGCCGCCGAGTCGATGCTGGTGGACACCCGCACCCGCGCCGCCCTGCCCAAGGAACTGGACTCCGAACTGGCCGACCTGCTGCCCGGGCATCGCCGCAGCGACCCCAGCGCGCTGGAAGTCGAGGAACACCTGCTGTCGCGCCCCGACGCGGCCGACCTGCTGCGCAAGTCCTCGGGCGGCTGACGCCCCGGCCGGGGTCCGGACCGCCGCAGCGGTCCGGGGCCCAAATCACATCGCGTAAAAGAACTCCTCGCGCACGATCCGGCCGTCGCGCACGTGGTAGACCGCGACCTCCTTCATCGAGAAATCCTTGCCGCTGTTCTTGTCGCGGCCTTCGGCCTCGAACACCACGGCAAAGCGGTCATCGCCATGCAGCATCGGATCGCTGACCGTGCCGCCGGTCATCTCCATGTTCTCGTTCCACCAGGCATGCTTGGCGCGGATCGCCTCGCGGCCGCGCGCCTCGCGCCCGCCGCCCTGGTCGGTCGCCTCGACCGACACCGCGTCCTCGGCATAGAGCTTGTCCAGGTTCTCGACCTCGCGCCCCTCGCGGCAGCCCGCGACCAGTTCCTTCGCAACTTTTTCAAGTGACATGATGTTCCCCCGCTATTTGTTCACTTAATGTTCTTACATTGCCACATTTGTCCGAAAGCAGCAACGGCGAAGATTTCGCAACTGCCCGAACACGTCCCGTGATACGTTGGCTGATTGGTTATTCCATGGAGCGACTCAGATGAGATACCTGCGTACCTTGGCACTGGCCGGCGCGATGGTGGTGGCCGCGTCCGCATCCCAGGCGGCCACCCTCAGATACAGCGCGCTCCTGACCGGGGCCGCAGAAGCTCCGCCCGTCGCGACCACCGGCAGCGGCACGGCCTTGGTCGTGTACGACGATCAGCTCCGGACGCTCCGGGTGATGTTCAGCTTTGCCGACCTGTCGGGGACCCTCACGGCCGCGCATATCCATGGCCCCACGACAACCCCAGGCTTAGGCACTGCCGGCGTGATGACCTCGACCCCGACTTTCCCGGGATCCCCCTTGGGAGTGACGTCGGGCAGCTTCGACGCCACCTTCGACCTTACCTTGGCCAGCAGTTACAGCGCGTCGTTCATCACCAACTTCGGCGGCGGCACGGTGGCGGGCGCCGAGCTTGCGCTGGCAAAGTCGCTGGCCGACGGCAAGGCGTATCTCAACCTGCACTCCACAACCTTTGGCGGTGGCGAGATCCGCGGGTTCCTGACCCCGGCAATCCCCTTGCCCGCGACGCTGCCTTTGCTTGTCATCGGCCTTGCAGGTTTCAGCTTGTTCCGCCGCCGCGGCGCTTGACCGCAGGCGCGCTATTGCGGGGCCCTGGGCGGCGGGTTAAGTGACCCGCCATGCTGGACACCAATCGCCCCCCCCTGCCGCCCGAGATTGCCCGCCGCCGGACCTTTGCGATCATCTCGCACCCGGACGCCGGCAAGACGACGCTGACGGAAAAGTTCCTGCTGTATGGCGGCGCCATCCAGATGGCCGGACAGGTGCGCGCCAAGGGCGAGGCGCGGCGCACGCGGTCGGACTTCATGCAGATGGAAAAGGACCGGGGGATTTCGGTCTCGGCCTCGGCGATGTCCTTCGATTACAAGGCGTTCCGCTTCAACCTGGTGGACACGCCCGGCCACTCGGACTTTTCCGAAGACACCTACCGCACGCTGACGGCGGTGGACGCGGCGGTCATGGTGATCGACGGCGCCAAGGGCGTGGAAAGCCAGACGCAGAAGCTGTTCGAGGTCTGCCGCCTGCGCGACCTGCCGATCCTGACCTTCTGCAACAAGATGGACCGCGAGGCGCGCGACACCTTCGAGATCATCGACGAGATCCAGGAAAACCTGGCCATCGACGTCACCCCGGCCAGCTGGCCGATCGGCATGGGGCGCGATTTCCTCGGCTGCTACGACATGCTGAACGACCGGCTGGAACTGATGGACCGCGCCGACCGCAACAAGGTGGCGGAATCGATCCGGCTGGAGGGTCTGGACGATCCGCGGATGGAAAAACACGTCCCCGCGCATCTGCTGGAGCGTCTGCGCGAAGAGGTGGCGATGGCGCGCGAGCTGCTGCCCACGCTGGACCCGCAGTCGGTGCTGGAGGGGCACATGACGCCGATCTGGTTCGGCTCGGCGATTAACTCCTTCGGCGTCAAGGAACTGATGGACGGCATCGGCACCTACGGCCCCGAGCCGCAGGTCCAGAGGGCCACCCCGCGCGCGATCGCGCCCGAAGAGGACAAGGTCACCGGCTTCGTCTTCAAGGTGCAGGCCAACATGGACCCCAAGCACCGCGACCGGGTGGCCTTTGTCCGGCTTGCCTCGGGGCATTTCGAACGCGGCATGAAGCTGACGCACGTGCGCAGCAAGAAGCCGATGGCGATCACCAACCCGGTGCTGTTCCTCGCCGCCGACCGCGAGCTGGCGGAAGAGGCCTGGGCCGGCGACATCATCGGCATCCCCAACCACGGCCAGCTGCGCATCGGCGACACGCTGACCGAGGGCGAGGCGCTGAAGGTGACGGGCATCCCGTCCTTTGCGCCGGAACTGCTGCAGAGCGTCCGCGCGGGCGACCCGATGAAGGCCAAGCACCTGGAAAAGGCGCTGATGCAGTTCGCCGAGGAGGGCGCCGCCAAGGTGTTCAAGCCGATGATCGGCTCTGGCTTCATCGTCGGCGTCGTGGGCGCCTTGCAGTTCGAGGTGCTGGGCAGCCGGATCGAGCTGGAATACGGCCTGCCGGTGCGCTTCGAGGCGTCGCAGTTCACCTCGGCGCGCTGGGTCTCCGGCGACAAGGCGGCGATGGAGAAATTCGTCAACGCCAATAAGCAGCACATCGGCTACGACAACGACGGCGACGTCGTCTACCTGACGCGGCTGCAATGGGACATCGACCGCGTGGTGCGCGACTACCCGGACGTCAAGCTGACCGCGACCAAGGAGATGATGGTCTGAACTCCCACCGCGCTTCCGGGGGAGGAAGACGCACCAAACTCGGAAGACCGCTGGATTGGATCGGCTGACCAGGGCGGTTCGGGCGCCAAACCAGCGGTGGACTGCGCGCCACCAAGGACAACATTGACCGAACGGCGAATTTCCGATACCGTTTTGAAGTTAAACCCTTTTCCAGGAATCATCATGATCACCAGGCGTCTGGCCTCCGCTGCCTTGGCAGCGGGTTTGTTTGCTACGGCGGCACAGTCCGGAACGATCTCCACCGTCTATACGCCACCGTCGTCAACCGCCGGCTTTACCGGCTCCGTGCTGGTCACGGAAAAAAGCGTGCTGGACGGTTTCGTCTACGATGTCGACAACGCCACCAACGGGGATCTCATCGGCCTCGGCGTGTCGAACAACGGAACCTACCCCTACCTCTTCGGCCCGGAGTCCAACGGTTACTACGGCTGCACCACCATTCCGGGCAGCCCCAGGGCGTGCTTCATCGGGATCAAGCTGGAAGCCGCGACATGGACCACGACGCTGGTCAACGGCTACATCCGGCTGCCGACAGGAACCGACCTCAGCTTTGCCAACATCTTCGGCGACTTTCTGACCGCCTCGGGCGGCAATGACACGATCAACTGGTTCTGGGCCGTCGAAGGCACGATCCCGAGCCTGACCAAGGTCTACGACTTTTTCGGCTTTGTCGGCTACCAACCCGAGTCTTCGATCATTGGCGCCCTGAGCAACGCCGACGGCGTCGCGTTCTTCACCGCCGGGCGGGCTGGCGTCGCACCTCCCCCCGTGCCGCTGCCGGGCGCCGGCTGGCTGATGATCGCCGGCCTCGGCGGGATTGCCGCGCTGCGGCGCCGCGCCTCTTGGCGCGCGGATCGCGCTGCACCATATTGCGGGGCATGATCCAGCGCCTCCTTGCCCCCGCCCTGCTTGCCTGTGCCATGGCCACACCGGCCCTGGCCGATCCCTGGGACCTGATCACCGCGATCGAATACTCGGAGACCGAGACCGAGACATCGTGGTCGGTCAAAAAGACCGTGCCCGACGCCTTGCGCGCCATGGCGGGGGATTTCGAGATCACCGGCTACTACGTCCCGGTCGAGGCGCAGGCCTATGTCTCGACCTACCTGCTGGTGCCCGACCCGGCGGATTGCCCGTTCTGCGGCACGAATGGTTATGGCCCGGCGCTGGAGGTGGCCATGAAACGCCCGATGCCCGACGTGCCCGAGGCGACCCGGATCACCGTGCGCGGTACGCTGAATTTCGACGACAGCCCGGAAACCTATCGCGCCGTCTTTCTGACTGACGGCGTGCTGGTCGACTGACCGGCAGGCCATCGGCCCCCGGCAGGCGGTAGTGGGGAGGCCGGGCGGCCTCCCCTAGTGGCTTACCAGCCGTTCAGCAGCGGCGTGATGCGGCGCACGGCGGCGCGGCGGTTGGCGCGTTCGGCCTCTTGCGTCGGGATCAGCAGGTCACTTTCGCCGTACCCCTGCAACACCATGTTCTCCGGCGGCACGTCGAAATACTCGGTCAGCGCCAGTGCCACCGACTCGGCCCGCCGGTCCGACAGGGCCAGGTTGTAGGCATAACCCCCGGCGGCATCGGTGTGGCCCTCGATCAGAAAGACCTCGCCGGGGTTGCGCAGGATCGCGTTGCGCAGGGCGTTGCCCAGCGTGGCCAGTTGTTCGGCCTGCTCGGCCCGGATCGCGGCCGAGTTCGTCTCGAAGGTAATGGTGTCGACCGTGATCTCGGGCACCAGGTGGCGCACCGCGTCGATGTTGCGGATCTGCGCCAGCGAAAAGGTCCGGTTCACCCCGGTGACGTTGCGCGCCTGCAAAGCGCGGGCCAGCTCTTCGGCCTCCGCGTTGCGATAGTCCACGCGGCTGCGGTCAGGGGCCGCGGGAAGCAGGTCGACCTGCACCGGGGCGCTGGTCTGCGTGTCGTCGAACAGCACGACCTCGTCGCCCCCCGGCAGCAGGCGGCTGCGGCGCAGCACGCGGCCATCGGCGGCGCGGATGGTCTCGACCACGGTGCCGTCCTCGTAGGTGACGATGTTGCGAGTCGAGCCGTCGTCAAAGCGGATGGTCGACACCTCCGCCCCCGGACGGCGCAGCAGCACGTCGTCGTTGCGCAGCACGCGGACCTGGCCTTGCGGGTCCTCGACGACCACGCGGTCGCCGCTGTTGCTGACCACCTTGCCGCCATCCGACAGGACATGGTCCAGCACCAGCGCGCCAAGACCCAGCAGCGCGACACCGGCCAGCGGGTCGATGCCGCCGTCGTCCTTGTCCGCCTTCTTCTTCTTTTTGTCCTTCTTCTTCACTTCGCCGGTGAGCGTGGTGTCGAAATCCTCGCTGGAGCGACGCACGTCGTCCCTGTCGACCGTCTCCTCGACCTTTTCACCGTCCCCACGCCCGGCGGCCGCGGCGGCGGCCGGGGCCTGCAACAGGCGCTGAAGCGCGTCGGCCTGCGCCTGCGGGTCCAGCGCCTCGGGTTCGGGCGCGGCGGGCAGAACGGCGGTCGGCTGCGGATCGGGCGCCTCGGTCACCGGCGGATTGGCGGCCACGTCCGGCTGGGGCGCCTCGGCCGGCGGCGACACCGGGGTCTCGGCCACATCCGGCTTGGGCGTCTCGGCGGGGGGCCGGGCCGGGATCTCGGCGGTGGGCTCCGGATCGAGCGCCTCGACGGGCGGCGTCAGCTTGTCGCGCAGGTCGTCTGCGGTGATCTCGTCGGCCTTGGGCTCGCCGTCCTTCTTCTTCTTGTCCTTCTTCTTGTTCTTGTCCTTGGTCTTGGCGCCCAGATCGGTCCCGGCGTCCTCACCGGCCGCCTCAAGCGCGCGCGCGATGGCGTCGCAGTCCATGTCGGTCGGCGGCGTGCCACCAACTGCGCAGACCTGCTGGAAAAGGCGCAACTGTTGCAGCTGTTCGGCGTCCAGAGCGCCGGCCTCCTGCGCGGTCGCCTGGCCACCAAGCACGAGGCTCATGACCCCGGCCGAAATCATCAATCTGCTGGGTTTCATCGCGGTTTCCTTTCGCTCTGCCCGTAATCGAGTCACGATGATAACGTCTTGCGCGCCGAGAGGTTGCAGCACCTGCAAGCCCGGCCGCCCCGCTCGGCGAAACACCGCCTGCCCCGGTGCGGGACAGGCGGTTTGTGGCGGGTTGCCGCTGGGGACAGGATCACAACTCGGTCAGCAGGGGCGTGATGCGGCGCACCGCAGCGCGGCGGTTGGCCTGTTCGTCCGCCTCGGTCGGGATCAGCAGCGCGTCTTCGCCATAGCCTTGCAGAACCATGTTCTGCGGCGGCACGCCGAAATATTCGATCAGCGCCAGTGCCACCGATTCCGCGCGCCGGTCGGACAGGCCCATGTTGTAGGCCCGATCGCCCACCGCGTCGGTGTGGCCCTCGACCAGGAACATCTCGCGCGGGTTCTTCGAGATCGCCTCGATCATCGCGTAGCCAAGCGCGGCCAGCTCCTCGGCCTCCTCGGGGCGGATCGCGGCGGAACCGCTGGCGAAATGGATGTTGTCGATGTTGATCTCGGGCACCAGCTGGCGCACCGCGTCGATGTCGCGGATCTGCGCCAGCGAAAAGGTCCGCCCCGCCTCGACCGAGGCCTGCATCGCCATCGCCTCGGACATGTCGCTGTCGCTGCGGTAGGTCACCACCTGCCGGGCGGGAGCCGGCGGCAGTTCGTTGACCATGACCGTCTGGCTGGGGCTGGTGTCGTCGAACAGCACGACCTCGGACCCGTCCGACATGATCATGGAACGGCGCATGACCGTGCCATCGGGCGCGACGATGGTTTCGACCTGGGTGCCGTCCTGGTACATCATCATGTTGCGGGTCGAGCCGTCCTGGAACTGAAAGCTCTGCACCTGCGTGCCCGGTCGCGCCATCAGCACGTCGTCGTTGCGCAGCACGCGCAGCACGCCGTTGTTCTCGACCACCATGCGGTCGCCAAAGTTGCTCACGACGCTGTCGCCCGGGCTCAGCACCTTGCCCAGGTCGACGCGCTTGTAGTCGATCGCACCGGGACCGCCGGCGACCCGCCCGGCAAAGTCTTGCGACGACAGGCGGACATCGGCCTCGGTCAGGGTCTGGTCGATCACCTTGACCGCGCCGTCGCCCAGCCCGGCCGCGCTGGCGGCGGCAACGGCGACATCGCGCAGCGCCACGAGGTCGGCCTGCGCCTGCCCCGGATCGAGGCGGACCACCGGACCGGCGGGCAGGCGTCCCGGGTTGGCCGGCAAGAGCACCACGTCGGCACCGGGGGCGACCGTATTCAGCTCTGCCGCCAGCTTCTTGCGCAGGTCGTCCACGCTGACGGCACCGGCGGGCGGATTCGGCCCGGTCGACGGGGTAACCACCACGCGCGGCCCGGTGGTGGTGCCCGGGTTGACCACGATGCGCGGCGGCGCGATCTTGATGCCCGGGCTGGGCGTGGGCGTCACGACCCGCACGTCCGGCACGTCAACACGCGGTGTCACCTGTTTCGGAACAATCACTTGGGCGGGCACGGTGATCCGGGGCGTGGTGACCTGGACATCGGGCTTGATGACCTGCACCTGCGGCGCCACCCGGACCGTCGGGGTCGGGCTGACCTGCGGTGCGATCTTGACGGCGGGCGCAGTCTGGATGGTTCTTGAGGGGGCGTCGGTGTCGCACTTGATGCCAAGCGCGGGACCGCACAGCACCCGCAGGTCGATGCTCTGGGCCGAGAGGGCGGCGGGAAGCGTGGCCGACAGGACGCCAAGAGCGGCCGTGGCAAGCAGGAAGCGTTTCATGGACTGGTCCTTTCCATCAGGCAGGGACGGCGTTCCGAATATGTCGCGCGGAGGGCAAGGCGGCCGGCTTCCTTGTCGTGACCCGGCCTTGGGGACCGGGGACGCCGGGCGGGATACGTCCCTTTCCGCAACGTCATCAAACCCCGATCACCGAGTCCCGGCAACGGAGGTATTCCTCACCTGCCGCGCCAAGGCGGACGGAAAGACACGGCCGGACACCCTTGACCTGCCCGCGGATTGACGGGGTGCTCACCAAATGTCATGATTCGCGGTATAAAAGTCGGGAGCATACCCGGCGTATGGGCAGACGAGCAGAGATGTCACCGACCGAAGCGGGCGCCGGAAGGCGCATAACCGCTGTCACTTGCGTCAAGAACGAAGGCCCGTTCCTGCTGGAATGGATCGCCTTCCACCGTCTGCTGGGCGTGACGGATTTCCTGTTCTATTCCAACGACTGCACCGATGGCACCGACCGGCTGCTGGACGCGCTGGCCGCCCGCCCGCGCCACGAGGCCGGCCGCGTGATGCACCTGCCCAACCCCGCCGAGGGGCGCAACTACCAGATGGAGGCGCTCAAGGATGCGGGCCGGCAACCGCTGGTGCGCGAGGCGGACTGGGTCTGGATCGCCGATGTCGACGAGTTCCTGAACATCCACGTCGGCGATCACGGCATTTCCGCGCTGATCGACGCCTGCGGCGATCCGCAGGCCATCTCGATCCCGTTCCAGTTCTTCGCCAACGATGGCGTGCGCGACTTCGTCGACCGCCCGGTGATCGCGCAGTTCACCCGCTCGCACAATCCCGACATCTGGTGCGCCGAGACGGCGATCGAGGTCAAGTCGCTGGTCCGGCGCGACTTTCCGCTGCAATACTACGGCGCGCACCGGCCGTTCTTTCGCAAGAAGCTGGCGCCCGATAGGCACCCGGTCTGGACCGATGCCTCCGGGCGCAAGGTCCCGCCGAAGTTCCTGACCGCCGACAACCCGCGCCGCATCCGCAAGTTTCCCGCCGCCGGTGCCCGCGAGTTTGCCACGCTGAACCACTACGCCCTGCGCTCGCTCGACAGCTACCTCGTCAAGAACGACCGGGGCGACGTCAACCGCGAGGGGCGCGTGTTCGATGACACCTACTGGCGCGAACGCAACGACGCCGCCTGGCAGGACGACAGCATCCTGCGTCACCTGCCCGCGCTGACCCGGGCGCTGGAGGCGCTGAAGCAGGACCCCGAGATCGCCCGCCTGCACGGCGACTGCGTGCGCCTGCACCGCGAACGGCGCGATGCGCTGATGTTGCAGCCCGAGTTCGCGCAGATGTACGCGCATCTCTCCGCCCTGCCCGCCCTGCCGCCCGGCGAGGCCGAATTGATCGAGGCGCTGGGGCTATGAGCGATCTCCGGGTCAAGCTGGTCAACCTCGGGCTGCCCAAGACGGGCACCACCACGCTGCATCATGCGCTGGTGCAGGCCGGCTGGCGCGCCGCCGATCACAAGGTGCGCCGCATCCACGCGCGCGACCCCGGGCTGGGCGGCACCGCCATCGCGCGGCAGCTCTACAACGGCTACTTTGAGAACGGCGATCCCTTTGCCCATCTCGACGGGCTCTACGACGCGCTGACCGAGATCAGCGTGCTGAACCCGACCGCCTCGCTCTGGCCGCAGTGCGACTACGCGCTGATCAAGGCGATGCGCCTGGCCCGCCCCGGCATGCTGTTCGTCGCCACCTGGCGCCCGGCGGCCGAGATTTCCGACAGCATGCGCCGCTGGGGCAACCTGGGCACCGACCGGCTGCCCGCCGGGGCGATCCCCGGCCTGCCCGAAGGCTACGGCGACACCGATGCGCAGCGCATCCGCTGGATCGAAGGGCATTACGCCATGCTGCGTGACCTCTTTGGCGAGGACCCGCGCTACCTGGAATTGCCGGTCGGCGCGGACGACGCGCGCGACCTTCTGGCCGCGCACACCGGGCTGGACCTGCCGTGGTGGGGCAAACTCAACGAGAACACCGGCGAGACGCCGCAAGAACGACCAAAGACCAAGAGCAAGACCGGGGACCGGCCCAAGGACGGGCCGCACCGCAGGCGGAAGAGCACAAAGAACAAGGCCGAAAAGGCACGAGGGGCAGCGTGACACGGATCATCCTACACATCGGGCCCGACGGCCCGTCCAGCGACCGGATACAGCGTATCCTCGAGGCAAAACGCGACCGCCTGGCCGAGGAGGGCGTCCTGTATGCCCGCAGCCCCGGGTCGCGCAACCACACGCGCCTGTTCATGGCGGTCAGCGACCCGGACAACGCCGATGCCCTGCGCTTCAACCGCGGCGTCTATCTGCCGGAAAAACAGGCCGAACTGCGTGACGAAGTCGCCCGCCAACTGGCGCAGGAGGTCGAGCGCGCGCAGCCGCAGACGCTGATCCTGTCGGCGCACCAACTGGGCACCGCGCTGGCCTCGCGCGACGAGCTGGAGCGGCTGAAGGCGCTGCTGGCACCGATCTCTCAGGACATCCGCATCTTGGGCTGGCTGGACGAACCGGCCCGCGCCCTGGTCGCGCGCTACGGCGCGCAGGTGCTGGACGGGCGCGCCCGCGCGCTGGACCTGGAACTGGGATTGCTGGAGGCGCGTGATTTCTGGGAGGCGGCGCTGGACACCCGCCCCGCCAGCGCGCCGCTGGCAGGCCTGTTCCCCGAGGTGCAGGGCGCGAACTTCTGGCTGGATTACAGACGGTTGCAGGCGGAATGGGAGGTAGTCTTTGGCCCCGGCAGCGTTGCCTACCGGTCCGTCAACCGCGATGTGCTGTGGTCCGAGGACGCGACGGACGAGCTGCGCGCCGCCTTCGGCATCGACGCCCAGATCGGCAAGGCCGAACCCGAGGACCCGCCCCTGCTGCCCTCCGCCGCCTGGCTGACCCGCTGCCGCCAGTTCAACGACGCCGTGCTGCGGCTGCTGGACCGGCAGGACATCCTGTTGCCGCGCCCGCTCTGGCGCAAGCTGCTGGGTGAGATCAAGGTGCCCGGCGGCCCGATCCTCGCGGGCGCGCTGTCGGCGCTGTCGATGCGCTTCGAGGACGACATCGCCGCGCTCTGCGCCGAACATGACGGCATGACCCCCGAGGACATGGAGGCCGACCCGATCTGCGGCGACTGGACAGAGGCCGACCCGACGCGCGGCTTCCGCGCGACGCAGTACCTGATGGCCTTCCGCTGGCGCATCGCCGCCGCCGACAAGGAAGAACGCGCCGCCAAACCGGCCGAGATCGCCGACCTGACCGGCACCGAGCCGCCCGAGCAGGACACGGTCGAGCTGACCGAGGCCGCGCAAGAGACCCTGCCACCGCAAGCGCAGAAGAACTTTGTCCGCCTGCAAGGCTCTCCCTACGCGCCGCACAACAAGCTGGGTCGCGTGAACGAGGAAGAACTGGCCGCCGCCTTCCCGCCCGTCCCGCGCCGCGTGCTGCCCGAAGGCGCCACCGGCAATGTCATCGTCGGCTGCATGAAGAACGAAGGCCCCTACATCCTGGAATGGATCGCCTATCACCGCTGTGTCGGCTTTGACAATTTCCTGATCTACACCAACGACTGTTCCGACGGCACGGTCGAGATCCTGGAGCGGTTGCAGGCGTTGGGCGTGCTGCAACACCGCGATAACAGCAAGTGGACGGGCAAGTCGCCGCAGCAACACGCGCTGGACGCAGCCCTGGAAGAGGACGTGATCCGCAACGCCGACTGGATCGCGCACATCGACGTGGACGAATTCGTCAACATCCGCTGCGGCAACGGCACGCTGGCCGATGTCTTTGACCGGGTGCCGGAGGCCACCAACATCGCCATGACCTGGCGGCTGTTCGGCCACAACGGCGTGCGCCGGTTGCAGGACCGTTTCGTCATCGAGCAATTTGACACCTGCGCGCCTAAATACTGCCCCAAGCCGCACACCGTCTGGGGCTTCAAGACGCTGTTCCGCAACATCGGCGCCTACGAAAAGATCAGCTGCCACCGGCCGAACAAGCTGGCCGAGGGCTATGAGGACCGGGTGAAATGGGTCAACGGCTCGGGCAAGGACATGACCTCGGCCGCGCTCAAGAACGGCTGGCGCAGTTCCAAGCGGACCATCGGCTATGACCTGATCCAGCTCAACCATTACGCGCTGCGTTCGGCCGAGAGTTTCCTGATCAAGCGGCAGCGGGGCCGCGCCCTGCACGTCGACCGCAACATCGGGCTGAACTACTGGATCCGCATGGACTGGTCGGTCCACCGCGACATCACCATCAAGCGCAACATCCCCCGCGTCCGCGCCGAGGTCGACCGGCTGATGAAGGACGAGGCCCTGCGCGCCGCGCATCACCGGGCGCTGGAATGGCACCGCGCCAAGGCCGCCGAACTGCACGGCATGCCCGAGTTCGCCGATCTCTACCGCCAGGCGCTGGCGCTGGAACTGACCGAAACCGAGCGCGTGGCCTATGCCCTGGCGCTGGACATGGAGACCTGACGATGGACGGCAGCGAAACCCCGGAGCGCGATCCCTACCTCCATTCGCGCGGGATGAAGATCCCCAAGCACCCGCAGATCACCCGCGGCCGCACCCGCGCCGCGCTGAAACAAGACGGCTACGAGCGCAAGGAATGCGACGCCGTGCTGCGCGTGGTGCGCGAGGGCGACCGCGTGCTCGAACTGGGCGGCGGCATCGGCTACATGTCGACGCTGCTGTCGGTCAAGAAGAAGGTGGCCAGCGTGGTCTCCTACGAGGCCAACCCGGCGCTGATCCCCTACATCCGCTCGATGCATGCGGCCAACGGGGTCGAGAACGTCGATCTGCGCAACGCGCTGCTGTCGCCCGAGCTGGGCGACCCGGTGCCGTTCTACGTGCGCAGGAACTTCCTCGCCTCCTCGATGGACCGCGACGCCGATCCCGACACGGTGACCGAAGAGGTGCAGATCATGCGGCACGCCATCGGCCCGGTGCTGGAGGATGTGCGCCCCGACGTGCTGGTCTGCGACATCGAGGGCGCCGAGGCGCATCTGCTGCCGGCGGGCGACTGGTCTTCGCTACGGGTGGCGGTGATCGAACTGCACCCGCAGTGGATCGGCCAGAGCGGGGTGCAGGCGGTGTTCGACGCCATGCAGCGCGCCGGGCTGACCTATTTCCCCAGGGCGTCCGAGGCCAAGGTCGTCACCTTCCGCAAGGACTGGTGATGGGGCGCGACGGGTCGCATCGGTTTCCAGACGGCGGCAAGACGGGGGCGCTGCCCCCGCCGCTCCTGCGGAGCGGCCCCCCCGGAGGTATTTGGACAGAAAAGAAGCAGGGGCGCGGCGCGTGAAGATCACCGCCGTGCTCTGCGTCCGCAACGAGGGCGCCTTCCTGCTCGACTGGCTGGCGCATCACCTGGCCTGCGGCGTGACCCATGTGGTCGCCCTGTCGAACGACTGCCAGGACGGCACCGACGCGATGCTCGACCGGCTGGCACGGGTGGCGCCGGTCACGCACATCCGCAACGACGGCCCCTATGACAAGGCCGGCATCCAGTTCACCGGGCTGAAGCTGGCCGACCAGACGGAGGCGGTGCAGGCGGCGGACTGGCTGGTCGCGCTCGACATCGACGAATTTGTCAATGTCCATGTCGGGGATCGCAGCCTGCCGGCGCTGATCGCCGCCCTGCCCGAGGCCACGGCGATCACCCTGACCTGGCGCCTGTTCGGCAATGCCGGCGTCGTGCGCTACGAGGACCAGCCGGTCGCCGCGCAGTTCACCCGCGCCGCCCCCGTCATCCTGAACTGGCCCTGGCGTGCGGCGATGTTCAAGACGCTGTATCGCAACGACGGGATCTATTGCAAACTGGGCGTGCACCGCCCGCGCGACCCGGACATGGCCCGGCTGGATCAGGCCCGCTGGTTCGACGGCGAGGGCCGCGCGCTGGATGCGCAATTCCGCACCCGCCGCATCTTTTCCCCCTACGGTCGGTCGAACTACGCGCTGGCGCAGCTGAACCACTACGCGCTCGGGTCGATGGAAAGCTACGTGCTCAAGGCCGACCGTGGCCGCGCCGTGCACGCCGACCACGCGCTTGGCATGGATTACTGGGTCGAGCGCAACTGGTGCCAGGAGGAGGACCGCAGCCTCCTCACCCTGTCCGGCGTCGCCGCGCGGCGCGCCGACTTTGCCGCCGATCCGGAGCTGGCGCGCCTGCATGCGGCCGCCGTCACCTGGCGCAAGGCGCGGTTTGATGCCCTGATGGCCCGCGAACCGTTCCGCGCCCTCTTTGCCCGCCTGCTGATGGCGCCGCCCTCGCAGCCGGTGCCGCTGTCCGCCGCCAGGTTCCTGGCCGCCCACGCCACCCGCGCCCGCGACACGACAGGCGACACCGACACCTGACGCCCGCGCTTATTCTGACACAACTACCTCGGAGAGAATGGCGCCACGGGCGACAGGGGGGGCCGCGCCCCCTGGCCCGCCCACCGTATTGTCATCCGTTGACCACAATCCTGCCGGAAATACCGGCCATTGTTTCCATCAAATCCGCTTCAAGTTCGCGGCTTACGAGGAATGCCCGGTATGGACCCGCAGTCAGAGACCTTTGGCCCCGATCTCAGCAGCTATTCGCGCGGCGAATGGCTGGGCGCGTTGCGCAAGATCGGCGAGGAGTACGGTTTCGCCGAACCCATGGGCAAGAGCCACGCTGCCGTCTTCGTCGAGGAGGGCGACACGCTGCTGGTCGCCTTCGAGACCATGTCGGGAATCGAGACGCTGTCCGAGACGCGCACCCCCATCGGGTTCGACATGGTGGCGGCCAACGGCTGGTCGTCACTCTCCATGCTCAGCCACGGCGACACCTGGTTTCGCGATCCCAAGGTCTATGAATTCTTCGATCAGATGCTGGACGACGGGTTCTTTGACGAGTTCGAGAACGTCATTTTCTACGGCGCCGGGTCCTGCGGCTATGCCGCCGGGGCCTATTCCGTGACCTCGCCCGGCGCGCGCGTGCTGATGCTGCAACCGCAGGCCACGCTGGACCCGCGGGTGGCCGAATGGGACGACCGCTTTACCGAGGAACGGCGCCGCGATTTCACCTCGCGCTATGGCTTTGCCCCCGAGATGCTGGAGGCGGCTGAGCGCGCCTGCCTGATCTACGACCCGCGCGAACGGCTGGACGCGATGCATTCGGCGCTGTTCGCCCGGCCCAACGTGACGCGGTTCCGCGCACCCTTCATGGGCGGCGCGTTGCAGGCCGAGTTCCGGGCGCTGGACCTCTTGCCCGGTTTGCTCACGGCGGCGGCCGAGAACCGGCTGGATACCGCCCTGTTCGCCGCCATGCTGCGGGCGCGGCGGGATCATCCGCCCTACCTGCGCCGCCTGCTGGCGCGGGTGGACACGCCCAACCACCGGGACCTGACGCGCATGCTGTGCCAGAACGTCGTCGCGCGGATGCAGGCGCCGCGCTTTCGCCGCCGCCTGACCCAGCTTGAGGCCGGCGACGACGAGGCGTGATCCGTCTGGCGCGGGGGCCCGCGCCATGCTAATCGCGCGGCCATGGATACGCTGACCCTCCGCCGCCCCGACGACTGGCACCTGCACCTGCGCGATGGCGCCATGCTGGCCGGTATCGCCCCCGAAAGCGCGCGCCACTTTGCCCGCGCCATCATCATGCCGAACCTCGTGCCCCCCGTCGTGATCGGCGCACAGGCCGCGGCCTACCGCGACCGCATCCGCGCCGCCCTGCCCGAGGGCAGCGCCTTCACCCCGCTGATGACGCTCTACCTGACCGAGCAGACCGATCCCGCCGACGTGGTGCGCGCGCACCGCGAGGGGATCATCACGGCGGTTAAGCTGTACCCGGCGGGCGCCACGACCAACTCCGCCTCCGGCGTGCGCGACTTCGACAAGGTGCGCGGCGTGCTCGAGGCGATGGCCGAGGCCGGCATCCCGCTCTGCGTGCATGGTGAGGTGGTGGACAGCGACATCGACATCTTTGACCGCGAGGCGGTGTTCATCGACCGCGTGCTCGATCCCCTGCGGCGCCGGACCCCGGGGCTGCGCGTGGTGATGGAGCATATCACCACCCGGCAGGGCGTGGATTACGCGGCCTCGGGCGGGCCGGACCTGGGCGCCACGATCACCACGCATCACCTAGTGATCAACCGCAACGCCATCCTGGTGGGCGGGATCAAGCCGCATTACTACTGCCTGCCGGTGGCCAAGCGCGAGGAGCACCGCCTGGCCCTGCGCAAGGCCGCGACCTCGGGCAACCCGAGCTATTTCCTGGGCACCGACAGCGCACCGCACATCGACCCGCTGAAGGAAAACGCCTGCGGTTGCGCGGGATGCTTCACCGCCACCAACACCCTGTCGATCCTCGCCGAGGTGTTCGAGCTGGAGGCCGCGCTGGACCGGCTCGAGGCCTTCGCCTCGCTCAACGGCCCCGCCTTCTACCGCCTGCCGCCGAACGAGGCGCGGATCACCCTGACCCGGGGCGCGCCCGTCAGCTATCCGGCCAAGATCGCCACCGGCGACGGCCCGGTCACGGTGTTCGATCCGATGATGCCGCTGCACTGGCGGGTGGCGGACTGATCCGGCCCGCGACCTCGGCCAACCTGATCGGGATATCCAGCCTGCGCGCCGGCTCGGTAAGCGGCGCCAGCGCGTCCGAGCCGGGCGGGATCGGCCCGTGCAGCGCCTCCAGCGAGAAATCCGGCGCCAGCACCAGCAGCGCGTGCCGGACCGGCCGCGCCTCGTCCACCCGGCCAAGCTGGGCCAGGGCAAGGGCGCGGTAAAGCAGCGTCTCGACGCTTTCCGGAGCCTCGGCAAGGATTTCCAGGCTGCGGGCATACTGGCCCGAGGCAAAGGCGGCGACGCCATGCCCGATGGTATGCCAGGCGGGGGCGGATGGGTTCAGCACCGCCGACCGGTCCGCCCAGGCCAGCGGCTCGGGGCCAAAGATCCCGACGGTGGGCGCTATCCACCCGGCAATCAACAGAACGTCGGCATCGTTCGGCGCCAGGTCCAGCGCGCGCCGCAGGTGGCGCGCACCGCGCGCCCGGTCGCCCTGGGCCAATGTCACGGCCAGCGCCATGCCCCAGTTGACCGAAGCATCGTCAGGGTCCAATGCGTAGGCTTTCAGCGCTGTAGTCATCTGCCGGTCGCGCAGGCCGACGGCCACCTCGGGCGAGGCCATGTCCGCCTGAAAGCCCAGCACCAATGACAGGGTGATCCAGGCCTGCGCATAATTCGGGTCGAGGACGACTGCCCGCCGCAAGTAAACCAGGGCGTTGTCATACCCTTCCTCGGTGAACTTGTGCTTTTCGTCCGAGCCCAGCAGGAAATAGTCGAAGGCGTCGAGGTCGCTGGTCGGCCGCTTGCGCGCCCGCGCCTTGCCGTATTCTGCCAGCGTGCCGCTGTAGACCGAGCTGAACTGCGCGTCGATCGCGGTGACGATCTCGTCCTGGATGTCGAACAGGTGGTCCGCCGGACGGTCCCACCGCCTGGTCCACACCACCCGCGCGGTCGCATCGTCGCGCAGGGTGGCGTGAACCCGCAGCGCGTCGCCCTCGGTCTGGATGCTCCCGTCCAGCACGAAACGCACGCCCAGGTGCCGGCCCACCTGCGCTTCGGGCAGGTCCCGCGCCGTCTCGGCAGTGGCGGGCGCGGTCACGTAAAGCCATGAGTTCCGCGCGAGGGTGCCGGCGATCTCGGCCGACAGCCCGGTTCCCAGCCGTGTCCATTTCGGATCGTCATCCATCGCCTCGAACGGAATCACCGCAATCGACGGCGGGATCGACAGCACCTCGGGGCGCGGCCGGGCCAGGACCAGGGCAACCCCGGCCAGGACGGCCATGACGACGAGAGCCGCCGCGACGACCCGCAGCCCGCGCCGATGCACATCCGGGAACCACCCCCACGGCGCGCCCCGAACCGTCCCATGCGACCGCACCAGCCGGTAGCCCCGGCGCGGCACGGTCTTCAGTTCCAGCCCGGGCCGATCCGCCAGCGCGCGGCGCAGTTCGGACACCACCTGATACAGCGAATTCTCGGTGACATGGGTGTCGGGCCAGAGGGCGTCCATCAGGTCAGACTTGCTGACGGTCTCACCCATGCGCGTCTCAAGATAGGCCAGCAGCGCCGCCGTTGTCGGCCGCAGCTCTGCACCCGCGCCGGGCGCCGTCACTGACTCCTCTCCTGTAGAAATGACTTCGCGCAATGGTTCGCTCCCACGGGGATCATACCAGAGTTCCCGTCCATTTCAGAGATTTTTCAGACCGGTTTCAGGACTTGGGCCTCCGCGGCGCACAGGATTTCTGCATTCAAACCGGAGACTTTGATCATGGACATCCTGATAGACGCCCTGCTGGCCTGGATCGGCGACAACACCGACTATGACGTCGCGGACATCCCGCCCCCCATCGTCCTGCAGGTCAGCCCCGCCGAGCTGACGCGCGAATTCTACACCGACCTCGCGCACCTGATCCCCGACGACGGCGTCGACGAACGCCTGAACGGGCTCTATGCCTTCAACAACGGCCCACACGGCACGATCTACCTGGTGCGCGCCGCCGACATCTTCGGCGCCGAGGACTTCGACGACCCGACCGAGAACCCGCTGTTCCGCGAGATCCTGCTGCACGAGCTGGTGCACCACGTCCAGCGCAAGAGCGGCGCCTTCGAGAACTGGCCATGCCCCGCCATCGGCGAGACCGAGGCCTACCGGCTGGGCGGGCGCTACCTGCGCCAGACACGCACCACCGATCCGCTGGGCAACCGCAATTTCTGGGCGGCGATCTACGCGCGATGCTGAGGCGCGGCGCGCGCGGCCTTCAAACCCCGCGCAAAACCGGCTAAGGCGGCGCAAACCCAGACAGGAGCGCCGCCCATGATCCCCTCGACCTACCCCACCGCCGAAGAAATGGCCCGCCTGACCGCGCGCATGCTGTGGGAGATCGAGGCCGTGAACTTCATGAAGGACGAGCCGTTCACCTTTGCCTCGGGGCAAAAGGCGCCGGTCTACATCGACTGCCGCAAGCTGATCTCCTACCCGCGCATCCGCTCGACCCTGATGGATTTCCTGACCGTCACGGTGATGCGCAACGCAGGATACGAGGCCTTCGACAACATCGCCGGGGGCGAAACCGCCGGCATCCCCTTTGCCGCGCTGGTGGCCGAACGCATGGCCCTGCCGATGACCTACGTCCGCAAAAAGCCCAAGGGCTATGGCCGCAACGCCCGGATCGAGGGCGCGATGACCGAAGGCCAGCGCGTGCTGCTGGTCGAGGACCTGACCACCGACGGCGGATCGAAACTGTCCTTTGTCGACGCCATCCGCGACACCGGCGCCACCTGCGGCCACACGGCGGTGATCTTTTACTACGGCATCTTCCCGGAAACGATCCCCACGCTGCGCGACCACGGCGTCGAGCTGCACCACCTCTGCACCTGGTGGGAGGTGCTGGCCGAGGCCCCGGCGAAACACGCGGGGGTTCTGTCGGAGGTCGAGTCGTTCCTGCACGACCCGCACGGCTGGCGCGCCGCCCGCGCCGGGACCTGACGCAGCGGCAGCGCCAACATTCGCCAGCTTGCATGTTGCACTTGCAGCACAGACCCGAGTCGCGACGTCAAGATGTTGACGAAAGCCCCCTCGGGATGGCAGGATGTTGTGGTCACAGGCGCTCACAGCTTATCAACAGAGATATACATTTTGCGCCCCGCCCAAGCGGCTTGGTAAGCCGCCGGCCTGAGCAGAGGGGGAGAAAATGAACGAGATCACGACGATCAATCCGACCGGAATCGAGATCCAGGCCGCAGAGACGATGCCGCATTCGATCGAGGCCGAGCAGCAGTTGCTGGGCGCGATCCTGACCGACAACGACATCTACGACCGCGTCGCCGCGATCATCGGCGGGCACCATTTCTACGACCCTGTCCACGCCCGCATCTTCGAGATCGCCAGCGCGCGCATCTCCAAGAACGCGCTCGCCTCGCCGGTCACGCTCAAGGCCTTCATGGAGGACGACGACGGGCTGAAGGAACTGGGCGGCCCGGCCTACCTCGCCCGTCTTGCCGCCTCGGCGGTGTCGACCTTTGCCGTGCGCGACTACGCGCAGATGATCTATGACCTCGCGGTGCGCCGCGACCTGATCCGGCTGGGGCGCAACATCAGCGCCAAGGCCGCGCAGGTCGACGTCAAGAACGAGCCGCGCGAACAGATCGTCGAGGCCGAGCAGGCGCTGTACAAGCTGGCCGAGCAGGGCAAGACCGACAAGGGTTTTGTCTCCTTCCTGCGCGCCGTGACCGATGCCGTGAACGTCGCCAACGCCGCCTACCAGCGCGAAGGCGGGCTGGCCGGCGTCTCCACCGGCCTGATCGACATGGACAAGAAGCTGGGCGGCCTGCACAAGTCCGACCTCTTGATCCTCGCCGGGCGCCCGTCGATGGGCAAGACCTCGCTGGCCACCAACCTCGCCTTCAACATCGCCAAGGCCTATCGCAAGGGGCAGCGCCCCGACGGCTCCACCGGCGCGATCGAGGGCGGTGTCGTGGGCTTTTTCAGCCTCGAGATGAGCGCCGAACAGTTGGCCAGCCGGATCCTCGCCGAGGCCTCGGAGATCTCCAGCCACAAGATCCGCCAGGGCGACATGGACGAGGGCGAGTTCCGCCGCTTCGTGCAGGCGGCCAAGGATCTCGAAGCCTGCCCGCTGTTCATCGACGACACCCCGGCGCTGCCGATCTCCCAGGTCGCGGCGCGGGCGCGGCGGCTGAAGCGGACGCACGGGCTGGACCTGCTGATCGTCGACTACCTCCAGCTGCTGCGCGGCACCGCCGAAAACCGGGTGCAGGAGATCGGCGAAATCTCGATGGGTCTCAAGGCCATCGCCAAGGAGCTGAACATCCCCGTGCTCGCCCTGTCGCAGCTGTCGCGCCAGGTGGAAAGCCGCGAGGACAAGCGCCCGCAGCTGTCGGACCTGCGGGAATCGGGATCCATCGAGCAGGACGCCGACGTGGTCATGTTCGTGTTCCGCGAAGAGTATTACGTCGAGCGCGAGAAACCGTCCGAAGAGCGGCTGGACGAGATGGCCGCCTGGCAGGACCGCATGAGCCGCCTGCACGGCAAGGCCGAGGTCATCATCGGCAAGCAGCGCCACGGCCCCATCGGCACGGTCGAGCTGTCGTTCGAAAGCCAGTTCACCCGCTTCGGCAACCTCGTCAAACCCTGGCAGCAGGGCGATTACGACGACTGATGCGCGCCCCCGGGCGCCGGCGTCAGACCCAGAGCGCCACGCCCAGGTACAGCCCCAGTTCGCCCAGCTGCATCACCCCGCCCAGGCAATCACCAGTATAGCCGCCGATCCGCGCCGCCACGTAGGCGCGGAAGATCTGCGCCAGCACGATGGCGCCGACAAAGCCGCTGATCACCGCCATCGGCCCGGCGACGAACATGGCCGCAGCCATCACCACCAGGGTGGTGGACAGCGCCACGCGGTAGCCGTCCAGCGTCACTTTGGGCACGACCTTCTGCAACCCCTCGCTGCGGGCATGGACCGTCGACCAGGTGACGTGGATGTAGGCCATCCGCCCGACCACGTGGCCAGTCACCAGCACCGCCGCCGCCAGCGCCGGCGACAGGTCCGCCAGAACGGCGAGTTTCAGCGCGATCACCAGGCCGAGCGCCAGCGCGCCATAGGTGCCGGGCTTGCGCCCGTCCATGACGCGCAGCACCTCTGTCCGGTTGCGGCCCACCGCCAGCCCCTCGGCGGCATCGGCCAGGCCCGCCTCGTGGAATCCCGCCGTGATCAGCACCGTCGTGGACAGCGACAGGATCACCGCCACGGTCCAGGGCAACACCTGCGCGCAGGACAGCAGCACCAGCGCGCCGATCGCGCCCACCAGCAGGCCGACCATCGGGTGATACTTGACCGCGCGCACCATCAGGTCATCCGAGCTGGGCAGGTTGCGCGGCACCGGCAGGCGCGTCAGGTATTGCACCGCCAGCAGGAACAGTTCGCCCTCCAGCCGCAGCGCCGCCTGCATCACCCGTCCCTCCCTTGCCCGTGACTGCCCGTGGTCGTGCCAGCATAGGCGGCAATGTGGCGCCGACAAGGGCAGCCTCGTGGCGATTTGGCGCTTGACGCCTGCCGCCACTCTGAAAAAAGACAGGACTCATGGCACAGGCAAAACTCACCATCGATCTCGCGGCGCTGCGCGCCAACTGGCGCGCCCTGGCGCACATGGGGCAGGCCGAGGCCGGCGCCGTGGTCAAGGCGGACGCCTATGGCCTCGGCATCGACGCCGTCGCCCCGGCGCTGGCCGCCGAGGGCGCGCGACGGTTCTTTGTCGCCATCGCCGAAGAAGGTGCCCGGCTGCGCGGCATCCTGGGCCCGGCGCCGGAGATCTGCGTGTTCTCCGGCCACATGGCGGGCGATGCCACGCTGATCCGCGACGCCCAGCTGACGCCGATGCTGAATTCCATCGACCAGATGCTGCGCCATGTCGAGGCGCTGCCCGGTCATGCCTTCGGCATCCAGCTGGACAGCGGCATGAACCGGCTGGGGATGGAGCCCGCCGAATGGCGCGCCCTGCGCGAGATCGCCCTGGCGCAGCGCCCCAGCCTGGTGATGAGCCACCTGGCCTGCGCCGACGAGCCGGGCCACCCGATGAACGATCACCAGCTGCGTGTCTTCCGCGAGATGACCGACGGCATCGCCGCGCCGCGCTCGCTCGCGGCCACCGGCGGCGTGCTGCTGGGGTCGGACTACCACTTCGACGTCACCCGCCCCGGCATCGGCATCTACGGCGGGTTGCCCTTCCTCGACGCGCTGCCCGTCGCCTTTGTCGACATCCCGGTGATCCAGCTGCGCGATGTGCTGCCCGGCGAAACCGTGGGCTACGGCAACACCTGGACCGCCGAGCGCCCCACCCGCGTCGCCACCATCGCCGGCGGTTATGCCGACGGCATCCTGCGCAGCATGAGCCACAAGGCCTTTCTCTGGGCGGGCGAGACGCGCTGCCCGGTGCTGGGCCGCATCTCGATGGACCTGATCGGTGTCGACGTGAGCGCGGTCGAGGGTGAGCCGGAAAGCCTCGAACTGCTCGGCAGGCATCAGAGCGTCGATACGCTGGCCGACTGGGCCGGCAGCATCGGCTACGAGATCCTGACCTCGCTCGGGACGCGCTACGCGCGCGCCTATACCGGCGCGTGACCCTCCTTGCCCCTCTTGGCGCGCTGGGACGGGCCACGCTGGCGCTGATGGCCGCCGTGGGACGGGTGGCGCTGTTTGGCCTCGAAGCGCTGAGCCACGTGCTGCGCCCGCCTTTCTACGCCCGCGAATTCGGCATCGCGCTGATGCAGATCGGCTGGCTGTCGCTGCCGGTGGTCGGCATGACGGCGATCTTCACCGGCGGCGCGCTGGCCTTGCAGATCTACTCCGGCGGCGCGCGCTTCAACGCCGAGGCGGTGGTGCCGCAGATCGTCGCCATCGGCATGGTGCGCGAGTTGGGGCCGGTGCTGGTGGGCCTGATGATCGCCGCGCGCGTGACCTCGAGCATCGCCGCCGAGATCGCCACCATGAAGGTGACCGAGCAGATCGACGCGCTGGTGACGCTGTCCACCCACCCGATGAAATACCTGGTGGCGCCGCGCGTGCTGGCGGCGCTGATCGTGGTGCCGCTGCTGGTGGCGGTGGGCGACGTGATCGGCGTCTTCGGCGGCTACGCGGTGGGGACCGGATCGCTCGGGTTCAACCCGGCCGCCTACCTCAAGAACACGGTCGATTTCCTCGAACCGCTGGACGTGGTGTCCTCGCTGGTCAAGGGCTGCGTGTTCGGCGGGCTGGCGGCGCTGATGGGCTGCTATTTCGGCATGACCTCGGGGCGCGGCGCGCAGGGCGTGGGCCGCGCGACCAAAGGCTCGGTCGAGGCGGCCGCGGTGCTGATCCTCGCGGCGAACTTCCTGCTGACGGGGGCGTTTTTCTCGCTATGAGCCTGTGCGTGCCCTCAAGTTCCGCGCCGCCAAGCGTCTTCGAAGACGCTTTCAAAGCGCGTTCGAACGCGCTTTTGGCGCGAACCGCCGACGCCGGGCAGACGTTGCCCGCCGGCGCACGTCCGTCGGGTTCGCGGCCAAGCGTCTTCAAAGACGCTTGCCAAGCGCGTTCGAACGCGCTTGCGCCCTTGCCGGGGGGCTGTCCAGGATGATCGGTCTTTCGCACGTCTCCAAGGCCTTTGGCGACAACCGCGTGTTGCGCGACGTCGATCTGACGATCGACAAGGGCAGTTCGATGGTCATCATCGGCGGTTCGGGCACCGGCAAATCCGTGCTGCTGAAATGCATCCTCGGGCTTGTCCGCCCCGACGGCGGCACCATCACGCTGGATGGCGAGGATGTAACCAAGGCCGACCGCGACGCCTTTCTCGCGCGCTTTGGCATGCTGTTCCAGGGCGGCGCGCTGTTCGACAGCCTGCCGGTCTGGCAGAACGTCGCCTTTCGGCTGCTTCAGGGACACGACCCTCTGCCCAAGGCGGAAGCGAAGGCGCGGGCTATCGAAAAGCTGCGCCGCGTCGGCCTGAAGCCCGAGGTCGCCGACCGCCTTCCGGCCGAGCTGTCGGGCGGCATGCAGAAACGCGTGGGCCTCGCCCGCGCCATCGCCGCCGAGCCGGAGATCATCTTTTTCGACGAGCCCACCACCGGTCTTGACCCGATCATGGCCGGCGTCATCAACGAGCTGATCCGCAAGATCGTGACCGAGATGGGCGTCACCGCCATAACCATCACCCATGACATGACCAGCGTGCGCGCCATCGCCGACCGGGTGGCGATGCTGCATGATGGCGTCATCCAGTGGACCGGCCCGATCGGCGACCTCGACCAGAGCGGCGACCCTTGCGTCGACCAGTTCATCGCCGGCCGGGCCGAAGGGCCGATCGAGGCCGTGCGATGATGCCGCTCTTTCAGCCCGACCTGGTGGTGCTGGGCTTTCTCATCGCCAAGAAGTTCGTCTACCTCGAAGTGTTGGCGGTGCTGGCCGCGATCCGCGTGCTTGCCGCGCGGGGCGCGGCGCGCGGGTTCGCGCTGCTGGCGCTGCTGGCGGCGCTGGCGGGGGTGGCCACCATCCTCGCCCCCGCCGCGGGGCTGACTTCGGGGCCGCTCTACGTCTCGGCCGCGCGTTTCATGTCGCTGGGCTCGGGCATGGTGCCGCTGCTGACGGCTTCGGCGCTGTTGCTGCTCAGCGCGCTCGCCCCGGGCGCGCGCTGGCGCTGGATCGACAGGGTGCACGTCGCCATGCTGCTGGTCTTCCTCGGCCTGTGGTGGTGGACCACGTGACCCTCGACCGGACTGCCCTGCGGCGCCACCTGCGCTGGCTCAACCTGACGCTGCTGGTGCTCTACCCGGTGTCCTGGTTCGCGCCGCTGCTGCGCGCGGGCTTCCTGCCGCTGTTCGGGATGAGCGAGATCAGCGTGATCTCGGGGCTTCAGGCGCTGTGGGAATCGGACGTGGTGCTGGCGCTGGTGGTGACGCTGCTGGCGCTGTTTGCGCCGCTGATCAAGACGCTGGGGCTGGCCTTGGTGCAGTTCGACCTCTTGGACCGCCGCACCCTGCCCGCGCTGGAGATCACCGGCAAGCTGGCGATGGCGGACATCTTCCTCGTGGCGCTCTACATCACCGTGTTCAAGGGCATGGGCGTGGGTCGGATCGACGTGGCCTGGGGGTTCTACCTGTTCACCGCCTGCATCCTGGCCTCGGTCGTGCTGGGGATCGCCGAGAAACGCACGCCCTCGGCCTGACGGCTGGAAAGTCGGGGGCGCTGCCCCCCTGGCGCCTGCGGCGCCATTCCCCCCGGGAGTATTTGCGCAGAGAAGAAACGCGCGCGCGCCATTGGCCCGGGCGGCGCGATGCGGCATAAGCCCGTCACCCGATGTTCGCGGAGAGACCATGGCCAAAGCCACCACCCGTTTCGTCTGCCAGTCCTGCGGCGCCGTCGGCACCAAGTGGGCCGGCCGCTGCGAGACCTGCGGCGAATGGAACTGCATCGTCGAGGAGGCGCCGCTGAGCCAGGGGCCCGCGGGCAAGTCGCTGGGCGGCGCGCGCGGGCGCAAGCTGGCGCTGAGCGCGCTGTCGGCGCGCGAGGCGCCGCCGCCGCGCACCGCCTGCGGGATGGACGAGTTCGACCGGGTGCTGGGCGGCGGTCTGGTGCCCGCCAGCGCGGTGCTGGTGGGCGGTGATCCCGGCATCGGCAAATCCACCCTGTTGTTGCAGGCGGCGGCCGCCTTTGCCCGCGCGGGGCTCAAGACGGTCTACATCTCGGGCGAGGAGGCCAGCGCCCAGGTGCGGCTGCGCGCGCAGCGGCTGGGCCTGTCGGACGCGCCGGTGAAGCTCGCGACCGAGACCAACCTGCGCGACATCCTGACCACGCTGGACGAGGAACGCCCCGACCTGACCATCATCGATTCGATCCAGACCATGTGGGCCGACACGGTGGACAGCGCGCCGGGATCGGTCAGCCAGGTGCGCGGCGCCGCGCACGAGCTGACCACCTTTGCCAAGCGCAGCGGCGGCAGCGTCATGCTGGTGGGCCATGTCACCAAGGACGGCCAGATCGCAGGACCCCGCGTGGTCGAGCACATGGTCGACACCGTGCTCTATTTCGAGGGCGAGCGCGGCCACCAGTTCCGCATCCTGCGCAGCGTCAAGAACCGTTTCGGCCCGACCGACGAGATCGGCGTGTTCGAGATGACCGGCGGCGGGCTGTCGGAGGTGGCCAACCCCTCGGCGCTGTTCCTGTCCGAGCGCGGCCAGCCGGCGCCTGGATCGGTCGTCTTTGCCGGGATCGAGGGCACGCGGCCGGTGCTGGTGGAGTTCCAGGCGCTGGTCGCCCCCTCGCCGCACAGTCAGCCGCGGCGCTCGGTCGTGGGCTGGGACGGCGGGCGGCTGGCTATGATCCTCGCCGTGCTCGAATCGCGCTGCGGCATCCCCTTTGCCGGGCTCGATGTCTATCTCAACGTCGCCGGCGGGCTGCGCGTGACCGAGCCGGCGGCCGATCTGGCTGTGGCGGCTGCGCTACTTTCCGCCCGCGAGGACGCGGCGCTGCCCCCCGATACTGTCGTTTTCGGCGAAATCAGCCTATCAGGGAGCCTGCGTCCGGTCGGCCAGTCCGAAAACCGATTGAAAGAGGCGCGCAAACTTGGTTTCTCCACGGCGATCCTGCCGCAAGGGGGAAAGGCCACGGCTGCGGACGGCATGACGCTGTCGGTGATGCCGGACCTGGCCACCTTCACCGGCGCGATCTTCGGCGCCGGGTGAGACCGGGGAACGACAGGCACCAGGACGGCCCCCGCGGCCGGTTTGAAAGAGGCGAGCGAGGCTGATGGAAGGATTTACGATCGTCGACGGCGTGGTGGGGGTCATCATCCTGCTCTCGGCGCTGCTGGCCTATGCCCGCGGCCTGGTCCGCGAGGCCATGGCCATCCTTGGCTGGATCGCGGCGGCCATCGTCGCCTTCCTGTTCGCCGGACAGGTGCAACCGCTGGTCAAGGAGATCCCGGTGATCGGCGATTTCCTGGCCGACAGCTGCGAATTGTCGGTGATCGCCAGCTTTGCCGCGATCTTCACCGTGGCCCTGGTGGTGGTGTCGCTGTTCACGCCGCTGTTCTCCTCGATCATCAAGCGTTCGGCGCTGGGCGGGCTCGACCAGGCGCTGGGCTTTCTCTTTGGCGTGGCGCGCGGCGTGCTGCTGGTGGCGATCGCCTTCTTCGTCTACCAGACGGTGATCACCGCGCAGGACATCCCGATGATCAACGACTCGCGCTCGGCGGCGGTCTTTGCCCGCTTCACCACCCGCATCGAGGAACAGAACCCCGAACAGGCGCTGGGCTGGATCACCGCGCAATACGAACAACTTGTGAGCATCTGCGACGCACCGTGACGCGGCCCGACGCCGCGCTCATGGAATCGTTTCGTGACAAGCGGGCCTCGCCGCACTAGACCTTGCTGCACCTGCACAGCGGATTCGGAGCTGCCTCTTGTCCGACCTCCATTTCCCTCCCGCCCATCCGTTCGACTTCGACGCGGTCCGTGATCCGGACAGCGACGACAAGCTGAAGGAAGAGTGCGGCATCTTCGGCGTGGTCGGCATGACCGACGCCGCCAATTTCGTCGCCCTCGGCCTGCATGCGCTCCAGCATCGCGGCCAGGAGGCGGGCGGCATCGTGTCCTACCACGCCGACCACGGATTCACATCGGCGCGGCGCTTTGGCTACGTGCGCGACAACTTCACCAAGCAGTCGCTGATGGAAACGCTGCCCGGCGGCATCGCCATCGGCCACGTGCGCTATTCCACCGCCGGATCGAAGGGCCAGACCCAGATCCGCGACGTGCAACCCTTCTTTGGCGAATTCAGCATGGGCGGCGCGGCCATCGCGCACAACGGCAACATAACGAATGCCGAGGCGCTGCGCCGCGAGTTGATCGAGCGGGGCTCGATCTTTCAGTCCTCCTCGGACAGCGAATGCATCATCCACCTGATGGCCCGCTCGCTGCAGCGCGACATTCCCGCCCGGATGGAGGACGCGCTGCGCCGGGTCGAGGGCGCGTTTTCCGTCGTCGCCATGACACGGACCAAGCTGATCGGGGTGCGCGACCCGCTGGGCGTGCGCCCGCTGGTGCTGGGCAAGCTGGGCGATGGCTGGGTGCTGTCGTCGGAAACCTGCGCGCTGGACATCATCGGCGCCGACTTCGTGCGCGAGATCGAACCGGGCGAGATGGTGGTGATCACCGCCGACAAGGGCGTCGAATCGATCCGCCCCTTCCGGCCGCAGAAACCGCGCTTCTGCATCTTTGAACACGTCTATTTCTCGCGCCCCGATTCGATCATCGGCGGCCGCTCGGTCTATGAGACCCGCCGCCAGATCGGCGTGGAACTGGCGCGCGAGGCGCCGGTCGAGGCCGACCTGGTGTGCCCGGTGCCCGACAGCGGCACCCCCGCCGCCATCGGCTTTGCCCACGAATCGGGCATCCCCTACGGCATGGGCATCATCCGCAACCAGTACATGGGCCGCACCTTCATCGAGCCGACCGAGCAGATCCGCAACATGGGCGTGCGGCTCAAGCTAAACGTCAACCGCGCGCTGATCCAGGGCAAGAAGGTGATCCTGGTCGACGATTCGGTCGTGCGCGGCACCACCAGCCGCAAGATCAAGGAGATGATCCTCGATGCCGGCGCGGCCGAGGTGCATTTCCGCATCGCCAGCCCGCCCACCGCCTGGCCCTGTTTCTACGGTGTCGACACGCCGCAGCGGGAAAAGCTGCTGGCCGCCACCATGTCCGAGGACGAGATGCGCGAGCATCTCGGCGTCGACAGCCTCAAGTTCATCTCGCTCGACGGGCTCTACCGCGCCGTGGGCGAGGCCTCGGGCCGCGACGCCAAGTGCCCGCAATACTGCGACGCCTGCTTCTCGGGCGAATACCCGGTGGAACCCGCCGACATGATCGAAAAGGGTTTCCAGATGAAGGCGGCAGAGTAGGCACCGGAACCGCCCGCGCTTCCTGATCCACCCGGCCTGACCGGCGCCTTCTTGCGCAGGGGTCGGCGGGTGGGCGCCTTCGGCCGTCAGGCCGAACAGAGCCACCCGACGACCAAACCGGAAAACCGGCGGACACCTGCCCGCCACCCCCTGCTTTCGGCAATCCGCCGCAGACGCCCCGGCCCGCGCGCCTGCCCCCGCTTTCCCTCAATGCTGCAGCGCAGTATCGCCCGCGCTCCAGTCACAGAGGCAGAGAATCCATGGCCCAGGAAACCGAAACACCGGCGGAAGTCACCGCCGCCGCGACAATGACCGCAACCGGCAGGCTCGACACGCTCATCCTGCTCGGCACCTTCGGCTCGGGCGAAGCGCCCAGGGCGCTGATCCGCACCGCCAAGGGCGAGGTCGTGGCGCTCAAGGTCGGCGACAAGATCGGCCGCGAGCCCGTGGTCGCGATCGAGGAAGGCCGCATCGGCCTTGTCCGCAACGGCGAGACGCGCTGGCTCAGCCAGCCGCTGGCCAATTGAGACGGCCCTGCGTCAGCTGGTGACCGCGCGACAGCGCGACCAGCTGACCGGCGTGCCGCCGTCAAAGCTGACCAGCACCTCTTCGTCCGACAGCTGCTGCACCACCACCGCCTGCCCCGCGTCGCGCCCACCTTCGGGCATCGTGAATTCATAGCGGTGGCGGCTGTACTGCCCGTCCGTCTCGATCCCCGAAGGCGCCAGCACCCGGGCGCCGCGGATCGTCAGGCTCTGCCCGTCGGGCCCGCACCATTCGCCGCTGATCTCGTCCGCCGCCGCCAGCCCCGGCAGCAGCGCCAGGCAGATCGCCAATACCCGTACCCACATTGCAGACCCTCCCCGCCAAGGCCCCCATCCTGCCGCATCGCCCCGCGCCTGCCCAGCCCCCTTGACCGCAGGCGCATGGCCCGGCACACCGCGCGCATGAGCCTTCTTGCCCTCGACAGCCGCTGGCGGCGCTTCAACGATCCCGACCGCGCCTGCCCCTGCTGCGGGCGGCGCTTTCCCGGCATTTTCGACATCGGCTTTGACGCGCCCGACGCCTGGCCCCACAGCCCCCGCCCGGAAGGCGGCGAGGTCGAGACCGATGGCGACCGCCTCGCCTCCGAGTTTGCCCGCGTGCAGGGCCGCTATTTCCTGCGCGGCGGGCTGCTGCTGCCCCTGCGCGGCAGCGACGAGCACTTCGCCTTCGGTCCCTGGGCCGAGGTGCCTGAAGCGGCATTCCGCGCCTGCCTCGCCAGCATCGAGGACCCGACGCAG
This sequence comes from Antarctobacter aquimaris, assembly GCF_900184945.1. Taxonomy (GTDB): domain Bacteria; phylum Pseudomonadota; class Alphaproteobacteria; order Rhodobacterales; family Rhodobacteraceae; genus Maliponia; species Maliponia aquimaris. The sequence goes on from NZ_FXYF01000002.1 coordinate 213,330, forward strand.
CCCTTTGCCCCGGCCGACGCAATGCTGGCCAACACCCTGCCCGGGTTCGACGACAGCGCCGACACCCCGCTGACTGTCACCCTGCCCGACCCGGCGCAGCGCCCGCTGTTCACCGCCACCGACGGCCCGCTGGCCGAGGCGCAGGCGCAGGGCCTCAGTTTCGACGATCTCCTGGACCTCTACGCCGCCTTCGGCGACGACATCCGCCCGCATCTTGTCGCAGACTGACACCGCGCGCGCCGCTTGACCGCGCCGCGAAAGCCCGGCACATCAGCCGCCATGACCCAGCTTGCCCTCATCACCGGCGCCTCCCGCGGCCTCGGCTTCGCCCTGGCCGAGGCGCTTGCGCCCTCGCATCACGTCATCGCCGTCGCCCGCACCGTGGGTGGTCTCGAGGAACTCGACGACCGCATCCAGGCCAAGGGCGGCAGCGCCACGCTGGCGCCGATGGATGTCTGCGACCGCGACGCCATGGCCCATCTCTGCCGCTCGATCCATGACCGCTGGTCGCCCGAGATCGCCGCCGGCGACGCCGTCCTGTCGCTCTGGGCGCATACTGCCGTTCATGCCAGCGCGCTGACCCCCGCGCCGCACATCGAGCCCAAGGAATGGCGCAAGGCGCTGGCCACCAACGTCGATGCCATGGGCCACCTGATCCCCTTCATCGCCCCGCTTCTGGGCGAGACCGGCACCGCGCTGTTCTTCGACGATCCGCGCGGCGGAGAAAAGTTCTACGGCTACTACGGCACGACCAAGGCCGCGCAGATCGCGCTGGCGCACAGCTGGGCCGCCGAAAGCGCGCGCACCGGCCCCCGGGTCCGCGTCCTGACGCCGAACCCCATGGCCACCGCCACCCGCGCGCGCTTTCACCCCGGCGAAAACCGCGACCGGCTCGCCACGCCCGAGGCCGAGGCGCAGAGGCTGCTGGCCACCCTCGCCTGAGACCGGGACACACACCGCCCACACGATCCACCGCCGCCGAACGCGCCCGCCCTGCCCGGCGCAACGGGGCCGTGCCCGGCAGGGCGTGCCCGCCGCTTGCCCCGGTGTCCCCCTTTGACTAGAGAGGGAGAAACAACATCAGGCGGCTGTCCATGCGCATCCTCATCACCAACGACGACGGCATCAACGCGCCAGGCCTCAAGGTGCTCGCGCGGATCGCGCGCGACCTGGTCGGGCCGGACGGCGAGGTCTGGACCGTCGCCCCCGCCTTTGAGCAGTCCGGCGTCGGGCATTGCATCTCCTACACCCACCCGACGATGATCGCCAAGCTCGACGATCACACCTTCGCCGCCGAGGGCAGCCCGGCCGACTGCGTCCTTGCCGGGCTGCATGACGTGCTCAAGGACACCCCGCCCGACCTCGTGCTGTCGGGCGTCAACCGGGGCAACAACTCGGCCGAGAACGCGCTCTATTCCGGCACGCTGGGCGGTGCGCTCGAGGCCGCGCTCCAGGGCCTGCCCGCCGTGGCGCTGTCGCAATATTACGGGCCGGACAACGCGCTGGCCGACAATCCCTTTGACGCGGCCGAACGCCACGGCGCCGCAGTGGTCCGCCGCATCCTCGCCGCCGAACCGCCGCGCCAGACCGGCTACCGGCTGTTCTACAACGTGAATTTCCCCCCCGTTTCGGCCGCAGCCGTGCGTGGCCTGGTGGCAGCACCCCAGGGCCTGCGCCGCAACACGCGCTTTTCGGTCGAAGTCACCCATTCCCCCTCGGGCCGCCGCTTTCTCTGGGTCCAGGGCGGCGACCAGCGCGCCGAGACCGAGGCAGGCTGCGACGCCGACATGAACCTCAAGGGCTACATCACCGTCACGCCGATGCGCGCCGACCTGACCGACCACGCCGCGTTGACAGCCCTGAGGGACGCGCTTGGATGAGCTTCGACGCCGAAGCCAAGATGCAGTTCGTCTATGCGTTGCGGTCCAAGGGCGTGACAGACAAGACCGTGCTCGGCGCGATGGAGCGGATCGACCGCGGCCTGTTCATCCAGGGCTATTTCGCCGAACGCGCCTATGATGACATGCCCCTGCCGATCGCCTGCGGCCAGACCATTTCGCAGCCCTCGGTCGTCGGGCTGATGACCCAGGCGCTGAAGGTCGGGCCGCGCGACAAGGTGCTCGAGGTGGGCACCGGCTCGGGCTACCAGGCGGCGATCCTGTCGCTGCTGGCCCGCCGGGTCTACACGGTGGACCGTCACCGCCGGCTGGTGATGGCGGCGCGCGCCATCTTCGACCAGCTGGAACTGGCCAACATCACCGCCTTCACCGCCGACGGATCGTTCGGATTGCCCGATCAGGCGCCGTTTGACCGCATCCTTGTGACCGCCGCCGCCGAAGATCCCCCCGGCCCCCTATTGGCGCAACTGAAGATTGGCGGTATCATGGTCGTGCCGGTGGGACAGTCCGATGCCGTGCAGCACCTGATCCGCGTCACGCGGACCGAAGACGGGTTCGAATACGACGAACTGCGGCCCGTACGCTTCGTTCCGCTGGTCGAAGGACTGGGCAAGGATTGACCCATGGGCGTGGCGTCGATCTGCGCGCCGCCCACCCAGTGAAGCCCCGGACACAAGGGGCGCATGCGAGGATATCGAGATGAACTCAGTCTTCCGCCCCATGACGGCCCTTGCCCTTGTCTCGCTGCTGTCGGCCTGCGCCGGCGGGCTTGACCTGGACCTTCGCAACGACATCGGCGGCACCGTCGACACTTCGGACGCAGCGCTGAAGGCCACCGCCGATCGGCCCGCGCCGGACACCCGCGGCATCATCTCCTACCCCAGTTACCAGGTCGCCGTGGCGCGGCGCGGCGACACGCTGGCCGATGTCGCCTCGCGCATCGGCCTGCCGGCGAACGAGCTGGGCCGCTACAACGGCATCGCCCCGAACGACCCGCTGCGCCAGGGCGAGATCGTCGCCCTGCCCCGCCGCGTGGCCGAACCCTCGCCCGCCACCGGCGCCGCCGTCACCGGCCCGATCCGCCCGGCGTCTTCGGTCGACGTGACCACGCTGGCCTCCAACGCCATCGACAGCGCCCCCGACAGCATCCGCCGCGACGCCAGCCGCGCGCCCCAGACCGGGGTCGAACCGGTCCGGCACAAGGTGGCGCGGGGCGAAACCGCCTTTACCATCGCCCGGCTCTACAACGTCTCGCCGCGCGCCCTGGCGGACTGGAACGGCCTCGACAGCAGCTTCAAGATCCGCGAAGGACAGTACCTGCTGATCCCGGCGGCCGACGAAACCGCGCGCCGCACTGCCGCCGTGGTGCCCGCGCCGGGCGCCGGATCACCCACGCCGGTGCCGCCCTCCGCCGCGACGCCGCTGCCCGACCAGACCCCGCCGCCGCGCACCGCCGCCGTGGAGAAACCCGCGGCCCCCGTTGTCGACATCGGCCAGAGCGCGGCCAAGGCCAAGGGCAGCATGTCGATGCCCGTTTCCGGCCCGATCATCCGCGAATACAGCCCCGGCTCGAACCCCGGCATCGACATTGGCGGATCGCCAGGCACGCCTGTCGTGGCCGCAGCGGATGGCACAGTAATTAAAGTAAGCAAACGAACAGACGGCCAGAGCTTTCTGTTCATTCAGCATCCCAGCCAAAAAGTCTTTTCCGTGTACCAGAATATTGCGGACATCAGCGTCGAGGACGGCCAAGCTGTCCGCAAAGGCGATCAGATTGCCCGTATTGCTCCCGGGTCCTCGGCGTACTTGCACTTCAGAGTATATAAAGACGCCAACACAAGTGTCGACCCTTTGGAATACCTGCAATAACCCGGCAAGAGGGGCGTGGTCAGCGCAGCGCCACGCCCTTGCGGCCGGCCAGATCGGTAAAGAACTGCCAGGCCACCCGGCCCGACCGCGCGCCGCGCGTCGCCTGCCACTCGATCGCCCCGGCGCGCAGCTCCTCGTCGCTCACCTTGACGCCCCAGGCGTCGCAATAGCCGCGGATCATCGCCAGGTATTCGTCCTGCGTGCAGGCGTGGAACCCCAGCCACAGCCCGAACCGATCGGACAGAGAGACCTTTTCCTCGACCGCCTCGGAGGGGTTGATGGCGCTGGAGCGCTCGTTCTCGATCATGTCGCGCGGCATCAGGTGGCGGCGGTTGGAGGTGGCGTAAAAGATCACATTCTCCGGCCGCCCCTCGATGCCGCCGTCCAGCACCGCCTTGAGACTCTTGTAATGCTGGTCGTCGTGGCTGAACGACAGGTCGTCGCAGAACAGAACAAAGCGGCTGTCCGACCCGCGCAGCACGTTCAGCAGCCGCGCCACCGACGGCAGGTCCTCGCGCTGCAACTCGACCAGCTTCAGCTCCAGACCCTCTGCCTGAATTGCGGCGTGTACCGCCTTGACCACGCTGGATTTTCCCATGCCGCGCGCACCCCAGAGCAGGGCATTGTTGGCGGGCAATCCGCGGGCGAACTGCCGGGTGTTCTCCAGCAGCGTGTCGCGCGCGCGGTCGATCCCCACCAGCAGGCCCAGGTCCACCCGGCTCACCTGCGGCACGGGTTCCAGCCGGTCCGGCTCGACGTGCCAGACAAAGGCCTCGGCGGTGTCGAACCTCGGGGCCGCCTGCGGCGCCGGAGCCATCCGCTCCAGCGCCCCGGCGATGCGCTCCAGCGCAGCCAGCCGTCGCTTCATTTCCTGTCGTCCTCGTCGAACTCGGCCAGCAGCGGATCGTTGGTCATGTCCGGTTCGTCCTCGAACCACAGGCCCTGCGCGCGCAACTCTTTTTCACGCTTCGTCTCGACCCGGCGCACCAGGAAGATCGAGATCTCGTAAAGGCCATAGACCACGACAAACAGGATCACCTGCGTGATGACGTCGGGCGGCGTGACCACCGCCGCCAGCACCAGGATGCCGACGATGGCGTATTTGCGGACGTTGCCCAGCCCCTCGGCCGACACCAGCCCGGCCTTGCCCATCAGCGTCAGCAGCACCGGCAGCTGGAAACACAGGCCAAAGGCCATGATGAAGACCAGCGTGATGTGCAGCGATTCGTTGACCTTGCCAAAGAAGGTGATGCGCAGGCCGCTGTCCGTCGCCGGCACCATGGCCGCCGTGGTCCCGTCCGCCGCCGGCACGTCGACCGCGCCGGTCAGCAGGTTGGCAAAGATCGAACTGACGTCGGCAAAACCCAGGAAGAACTGCATCGCCAGCGGCGTCACCACGAAATGGGCAAAGCTGGCGCCCAGAATGAACATCACCGGCGACGCGATCATGAACGGCAGGAAGGCGTTCTTTTCCGACCGGTACAGCCCCGGCGCGACAAAGCGCCAGAGCTGGTAGGAGATCACCGGGAACGCCAGGCCAAAGCCGAACACCATCGAGATGCGGAACAGCACGAACAGGTATTCCTGCGGGCTGGTGTATTGCAGCGTCGGCGACGGGTCGCCCAGGTTGCGCAGCGTTTCCTCGATCGGGTGCAGCAGGAATTGCAGGATCGGCTCGGCCACCAGAAAGGCCAGGATCACCCCCACAAGGAAGGCGATCACCGAATGGATCAGCCGCGTGCGCAGCTCGGCCAGGTGCTCGATCAGCGGCGCCGAGCTGTCCTCGATCTCGTCGTTGGCATCGCTCATGCCTTGTCCTGTCCTTCTGCACTGGCCCCGGGCGCGGGTTCGGGCGCCGGCTCGGCCTCCGCCTTCATCGCGGCCTCAAGCGCGTCGGCGCGGCGCAGCGCCTCGTCGGCCTCGCGCTTCTTGCGCTCGGCGGCGGCGCGGGCGGCGTTGGCCTCGATCTTCTTCTTGGCGTCCTCGCGTTCCTTGGCCAGCTTGCCGGTCTCGCTCTTGGGGTCGAGGTTGGTCATCGACCGCGCCGCATCGCGGACGCCGTCCATGGCACTGTTGACCGGGTTGGCCGCGTTCTTGATCGTCTTGGCGACATCCCGCACGCCGGATTCGTCCGCGGCCTCGTTCATGGCCCGGCTGAATTCACGGGCCATGCCGCGCGCCTTGCCCATGAACCGGCCCACGTTGCGGAACAGCACCGGCAGCTCCTTGGGACCGACGACAATCAGCGCCACGATCCCGATCAGCAGCAGCTCGCCGAAGCCGAAATCGAACATGATGTGTTACACCTTGTCCGTGTCTTTTTCTTTGGACGGCGACACGTCCTTGGCCTCTTCGGCCTTCTGGTCTTCCAGTTCCTGCGTGCTCTCGCTCACGCCCTTCTTGAAGGCGGTGATGCCCTTGCCCACTTCGCCCATCAGCGACGAGATCTTGCCGCGTCCGAACAGGACCAGCACGACGACGGCGATCAGCAGGAGGCCGGGAAGGCCGATGTTTCCGATACCCATGGTGTCTCTCCTCAGGGGGGCGGCGCCCGGATGGGCCCGCGCGATGTATGCCACTGGGGCTATCTATAGGCTCTCCGCAGCGCGGAAAAGGACCGAAAGCACCTGAATTCCGACTGGATTTGTCATGAGGTTGTCAGTTGTCAGGTTTTTGTCAGTATGATGGGCAAAGGAGCGCTCATGAATCGCAAGGACCGCCTTTACGCCCTGATGCAGCGGCTGCGCGACGGCAAGCTGCACACCGCCGAGGCGATGGCCCAGGACCTGGGCGTTTCGGTGCGCACGATCTACCGCGACATGGAAGTGCTGGCCGCCTCCGGCGTCCCGGTCGAGGGCGCGCGCGGCTACGGCTACACGGTCCAGGCGGCGATCACCCTGCCGCCGCTGAACCTGACCGAGGCCGAGCTTGAGGCGCTGCACCTGGCGCTGGCGGCGCTGGGGGCGTCGGACCTGCCGGAACAGGCGCGCGCCGCGCGCAGCCTCGCGGCCAAGATCGAGGCGGTGCTGCCCGAGGACGCCGGCCCTGCGCCTGCGCCCTTCGGCTTTGCCACGGATGCCTTTGCCGAGGCGGCGCGCGGCTTTGCCCACATGCCGGTGATCCGCGCCGCGATCCGCGCCCGCCAGCGCCTGCGCATCGGCATTTCGGGACGCAGCCACGACATAAGACCGCTGCACATCGACTATTTCGGGCGGGTCTGGACCTGCGTCGCCTGGGACGAAACCGATGCGGCGTTCCTCAGCCTGCGCATCGACCGGATCGAGACGCTGTCGCCCCTGCCCGGCCTGTTTGTCGACGAGCCGGGCAAGACACTGGCCGACTGGCGGCGGCAGTCCGGCTGACGGAATCGAGGCGACCCCGGCGCCGGGAGAAGGCGCCGGGGTCTATCGGGACAACGCGCGGCCCCGGGATGGATCATGGGGACGGGACCGCGCGTGGGGCTGCCCGAATTCAGTACTTGGACACGTAGCCGGAGGTGTGACCCGAATTCTTGTAGATCGGCGCCCGGTGGACGGGGGCCGGGGCCGGCTGGTAGGCGGGCGCCTTGTAGTCAGGCGTGATGTACTGTTGTCCGGTGTAGCCGGTGTCGTATCCGGTCCGGACGTCCTGGTAGCCGCTCACGATGCAGGACCAGGGCGCGTTCTGGTCGCCGCCGACCTTGATCACCTCGCGCGACAGCGTCGAGTACTGCGAGGTCGCGGCGGCGTAATTCTGGATGCATTCCATGTGGCCGATATAGGCGGTGTTCCAGTCGGCGTAGCCGTAGGCATCGTTCGCCGCCACGGTCCAGGTCTGGATGGTGATGATCTTGGCCTGCTGCTGGGTGTGGCCATAGCCCAGGGCGGTGATCTTGTCCCCCTGTTCGGCGGCGGCGGCGCCGGCGGTCAGGGCAAGGGCGATGGCGGTGATTTTTGCAAAGGTGTTCATGGGTCTGTTCCTTGGGTTGAATGGGGTCGTCGGGGTCTGCCTGTCGTCCTGGTAAATCCGGTCTGGCGATTCCTTTGGTGCGTTGGCCGACAGTCAAATCTCTGACGCCAGATAGCCCTGAATCCTTGGACCGCGCAGGTGAGGAAAACCGCCAGTCCGGCGTAACCCCTTGGACTGGCGTCAGATAAATCTTGAATCAGCTGCGAAAAACGTGAAAAGGCCCCGCGTCCGTCAGGAAAGCGGGGCCCGGTAGCCTGCGGAATCGCGGGATGTCAGGCCGAGGCCTGGTAGATCTTGTCGATGTTGGCACCCAGGGCCGCATTGAACTCGGCGTCCGACTGCTGCTTGGTCAGGCCCTCGGCCAGCGCCCGGCTGAACGACGCGATCATCTTGGGCTGGCGCGCCAGCCGTTCGCAGGCCTCGTCGGTGGAATAACCACCCGACAGCGCCACCACGCGGATCACCCGCGGATGGTCGGCCAGCGCGTCGTACAGCCCGTCGACGGTGGGAATGGTCAGCTTCAGCATGATGTCCTGCCCTTCGGCCAGCTGGTCGAGATGGGCGAGGATCTCGGCCTTGAGGATTTCCTCGGCCTCGGCCTTGGTGGCTGACTTGATGTCGACCTCGGGTTCCAGGATCGGCACCAGCCCGGCCTTCAGCACCGTCTTGCCCAGCTCGAACTGCTGCGCGACGATGGCCTTGATGCCCTTGGGGTTGGCATCGAAGATGACCGAGCGTTCCTTGGTGCCGAAGATGCCGAACTCGGCGGCTTCCTTCAGCAGTTCCTCGACGCCCGGGATCGGCTTCATCAGCTGCACGCCGTCGGCCTTGGCCTCCAGACCCTTGTCGATCTTCAGAAAGGGCACGATGCCGCGATCTTCCCACAGCGCCTGCGCGGTGGGCTTGCCCTCGACCTGGCCACGCATGGTGCGTTCGAACAGGATCGCGCCGATCACCTTCTTGCTGGTGAAATCGGGGGCGGTGATGATCCGCGTGCGCATCTCGTGGATCTCGGCGAACATGGCGTCCTCGCCCTCGTACATGTCCTCGGTCACGCCGTAGAGGCGCAGCGCCTTGGGCGTCGAGCCGCCGGACTGGTCCAGCGCGGCGATGAAACCCGCGCCGGTGCGCATCTGTTCGGCTTGCTTGGCAAAGGTGGCGGCATCCAGTCCCATGTGACCCTCGTGTGTTGCGATGAAATGGCGGTTGCGACCTTCGATAGCGCAGCAAACGGCCCCGGTATAGGGCGCCTTGCGGCTGTTAACGCTAAATGTGACGCAGGGGCCGGTGGCCCGGCAAGGTCTTACCGTTGCTCCACCTTCAGCCAGATGCCGTCCCGCGCCCGCACCGTCAGATGCGCCTCTGGCACCGGCACCCGGCCTTCGACCGGCGACACCCGCAGGTCGCGCAGCAGCAGCGACAGCAGCAGCACGCCTTCGACCATGGCAAACCCCGCCCCGGTGCAGACGCGCGGCCCGGCGGAAAAGGGAATGTAGGCCTCGCGCCCGCAGGTCTTGCCGTTCTCGGTCTGCCAGCGCGCGGGGTCAAAGCCGTCGGGGTTGTCCCACAGCCCTTCGTGGCGGTGCAGGTGCCAGGGGCTGAGCACCATCTGCGAGCCCTTGGGAATGTCGCGGTCGCGCAGCCGCTCCGGGCAGGCGCTTTCGCGCACCATCATCGGCACCGGCGGGTACAACCGCAGCGCCTCGCGGAACACGTCGCGGCTGACGCGCAGTTTCGACACCAGGGCAAAATCGCCGCTCTCCAGCAGCTGCGCCTCAGACGCCACCTTGTCCTGCCACTCGGGATGCGTCGCCAGCAGGTACAGCGCCCAACCCAGGGCCGAGGCGCTGGTTTCGTGCCCGGCCAGGAAAAAGATCGCCACCTGGTCGACCATCTCCTGCGCGCTGAACCGCTCCCCGGTCTGCGGGTCGCGCGTGGTCATGATCTTGGTGGCCAGGTCGTCCGGCGCGGTGCCCGCCGCGATGGCGGCCTGCCGGTCCTCGGTCAGCCTTGTGATCAGGGCGCGGATGCGGGCGGCGGCGGCACGGGTGTCGCGGCGAAAGAATCGCGGCATCCAGCGCGGCAAAGGGATGAAGGCGGCCAGGTTCAGGATCGGCTGGGTCCGCTGGTAGGCGCGGAACTCGTGAAACACCGCCTGCGCGATCTCGTCCTCGATCGGGATGGAAAACAGCGTGCGAAAGATCACGTCCGCCGCCGCGTGGCTGGTGACTTCCTCGATCTCGACCGCCGCGCCTACCCGCGCCGCCAGACGCGCCCGCGCCGCCTGTGCAGCCTGCCACATGGCCGGGTAGGTCTCGCGCAGCCGCCCACCTTCAAACGCGGGGTCGATGATCCGCCGCTGGCGCTGCCATTGCGCCCCGTTGGTCAGAAAGACCGAAGAGCCCAGCAGCGGCCGCAATCCTTCGCTGATGCGGGCCGACTTGGGGAAATCCATCGGCCGGTCCTTCAGCACCAGCTTCACCAGCTCGGGCTGGTTCAGCAGGTAGGAACGGAAGAAGGGCGTGCGGAACTCGGCCATCTTGGCGCGGTACAGGCGCGCGGGCTGGGCCGAAAGGATGTCCTGCCGGAACAGCTTGACGTAGCGCCACAGCGACACCCGGTCCGGCCGCGCCGCCGGTTTCGGCGGGATCATGCGGCGATGCTCGTGTATTTCGACACCGCCACGTCGATCCGGCTGGCCGAGGCCGGACGGCCGGCATAGCGCGCCGCCAGGCTGATCGGCCCGGCGGTGATCTGGAAATAGTCGTAGTCCAGCGGCCGGTCGAAGGCGCAGAGGTACTGAAAATGCAGGCGGAAGAACTTCCACCGCAGTTCCTTCCAGCGCTCCGGCGACAGCGATTTCGTGAACTGCGCCGAAAACACCAGCGGCCAGCGCTTGTCCTTCGGGGCGACCCCCGACACCGCGACCGGATCACACAGCGCAAAGGCGCAGCCGTCCCCCGGCGCGGTCACGTCGACCCAGGTCAGCTCGGGCCGCGCGCTGAGATAGCGCAGGTCGGCCCGCAGCCGGTGCGCATCGCGCAGGAAAGAGACCATGGGCACCACCTGCCCAAGGCTGAGAAAGGCCAGTTTCGGCCCCCGCACCGGCGCCTCGCCCGCGCGGATCAGGTCGGCCAGGATCGACACCGCCAGGTGCGCGCCCGAGGAATGGCCAACCACCAGCACCTCGTCCACGTCCTCGCGCAGCGCCCTCGCGATGATCGCCCGGAACTGCGCCAGCCGCTTTTCCAGTTCGGGCGGGTTGGCGCCGCGGTAGCGCGCCGAATAGGCGTAGTCGTGCATCAGGTAGTAGGCGAAAAACTTGCCGTCCTTCTGTCGGAACCAGCGCAGCACGGCCCAGGCGATGCCGCCCCAGGCGATCAGGCCCAGACCCGTGGCCACGCCGCCCAGCCAGGGGGCCAACCGCCCGGCCAGGGCAAAGCCCGCCCAGCCCAGCAGCAGGGCGACCGCCAGCTGCACCAGCAGCATCCCGATGGGATAGAGCGCCGCGATCACCGGCCCCTTGCGCAGAAGCATCAGCCGGAACAGCGCCCCGGTGGCGATGTATTCCCAGGCGGTGCGGACCAGCTGGGCATAGGTCGCCGGGATGGTGTTGGACATGCTGTCGCGCACGATGTCGGACCAGACCAGCACCTCGACATCGGCCTGTGTCTGCTGCCCGGCGATGGTGCTTTCGACGTGCCAGCCATAGAGCCCGCCGGTGCGCTTGGGCTTCAACCCAAGGTCATAGCCGGAGATCGCCGCCTGCGCCGCGCCTTCCTTGCGGTAAAGCTCGCGGTAGCGGCGCGGATGAATCGGGTCATAGCCGGGAATGTAGAAGACCCGGCGCCTGCGGACGTCCTGCGATGCCTCGGCCTGATCAATCGCCATCTTGCGCGCCTCATCGTTTCGCCCAGCGTAACGCGGGTTTCCGGCAAGAGTAAGGCGGTTCGGGCGGTGGCGGCGTAGTCAGGGGGCGCTGCCCCCTCTGTCCCCGGACCTTGTCCGGGGCCATTCACCCCCGGGATATTTCCAGCCAGAAGAAACCTTGGGGTTCAGCCCAGGGTGGCCAGCGCCGGAAAGGTCTCGAGCAGCCAGAACGAGAAGTCGGCAAAGCCGCCCGTGAGCATCAACAGGCCGATGGTCCAGAGCAGCAGCCCCATGGCGCGCTCGATCTGTTCCATGTGGCGCTTCATCCAGGCCATGGTGCCGGTGAGGCGCGGCAGGAAGGCCGCGACCAGCAGGAAGGGAATGCCCAGCCCCATGGCATAGACCCCCAGCAGCAGCGTGCCGCGCGGCAGCGAGGCCTCGGCGGCCGCCAGCGACAGGATCGCGCCCAGCTGCGGGCCGATGCAGGGCGTCCAGCCGAAGGCAAAGGCGAGGCCCAGCACGTAGGCGCCAAAGGCGCTGCCGCCCCGGTCGCCCGCGTCCAGCCGCGCCTCGCGGTCGAGAAAGCCGATCCGGTAGAGGCCGACGAAATGCGCGCCGAAGATCATCACGATGAGGCCGGCGCCGGTGTTGAACCAGCCTTGCCAGGCCAGCAGCGCCCGCCCCGCCGCCGAGGCCGCCATGCCCAGCAGCAGGAACACCGTGGACAGCCCCAGCACGAAGAACAGCGCCGCCAGCACCGCCTTGCGGCTGGACTGGCCGAGGTCGGTCATCGACACACCGCTCATGTAGGCGAGATAGGGCGGCACCACCGGCAGCACGCAGGGGCTGAGAAAGGATATGAAACCGGCCAGCAGCGCCACGAACATGGCGGGCAGCAGCGACGCGTCGATGATCTCGATTCCGAACATGAGCTGGACATAGGCGAAAGCGCGGCCAAGGTCACGCGGCCTGACTGTCACATCCTCGTATGGCAGGTCCCTTTTCAAGCGCCCCGCGCGGCGCTAGATCAGGGCGCATGATGACCCATGAACTCGACGCCATCGGGCTCTTGTGCCCGCTTCCCGTCCTGAAGGCCCGCAAGCGGCTGCACGCGCTGGCGCCGGGCGAGGTGCTGACCCTGATGACCGACGATCCGGCGGCGGTGATCGACGTACCGCATTTCTGCGCCGAGGCGGGGCACGTGCTGGTGGGCCATAGCGCGGAGGGCAAGGTCATCACCTGGACGATCCGCAAGGGGTGAGCGGTGCGGTCATGCCCGCGCGGTCAGCGAGTTGAGGATGCGTCTTCAATGGCTTGCAGAGGCGAATTTTCCATTGGACAGGAAACGCCCCGCCAGCAGAGACCGGAAAAACCCGCATGGGTCCGGCCCGTCGTCGTCAATGAACGGCCCCGGATCGGCATCTTGGCAACGCCGGTGGTCACGTGACATGACGGCGCCGCGAAGACCTCTGCGGAGGTTTGGCGCCCGGACTGCCGACTGTGCAAGCCTTTGGTGCCCCTTTCGCGGCAATGGCCCCATCCGCGTCCGGTGAGACACCGGCATGGAGCATATCGGCCGGGCTGGTCACAGCAGACCTCCGCACAGCGTCAGTCGAGCGGCGGACATGCGGACGAAGATGACCGCCCCCGCAGCTTTCGATGAACACTGTCAGACCAGAGCCGACCTACATTTGCCGAGCCGCATGCCAAGGGTGCGCATGCAGGTCGGGCGGGAAGCGTGCCGATGCAAGTGCGGCACCTCCGCTGAGGCATGCGGCCGGAGCGACGCACTCCATGTGCCGATATTCGTCGCGCGCCGGCTTTCAAGGCAAGGCGCGCTTCCGGCAAGGTCAGTGTTTCAGTTCACGGGGAGCGTTTGGCTTTCCAGGTCTCAAGACTTTCGACCGGTCGATTGTCGATAAAGACATACTCGGAATGATGTGGCCGCGTTGGGGTCTGGTCCAGATCCATCTGCGGGAGCGCCCATGCGCATGCTCTTTCGGGCTCGAACAAGATCTCTGCAAATTGTCTGCCCAACGGCGGGATCGCCAACTGCATCGGGGCATAAAACCCATTCCTAAGACCATCGTGCGCGGCCTTCATCCAGACCCGGTTGCGCGCGCAGTCGTGCACCTCGTAGGATTCGGTGTCGATCGCATCGCCGACCGCTTGCGCCAACAGCACTAGAACCGACCCTCGGTCGACGTCGGGCCGGGCGATCAGCCATTCGACAAAGGGCACAAGCTCGGCTGCTGCACTCCCCGGCCAATCAATACTGATGCATAGCTCGTGCCACACGTCCGGGCTCTGCGCGCATAACCAGTCGGTCAGATTCTGGCCCAGGGCAGGGTTTGCACGTTCTTGCCGCCACAGATCGGCTTGGCGACTTTGTTCCTCGAGGGCCACTTTTGTCTGCGCAACCCCCTTCATGCGGGCGGAAATGCGGCCGTGCCAGCTTGACCGGATTTTGTCTGCCGAGTTCCGCTGACGACGCGACATCTGGCGGCGCACTTCTTGATATTCCGCCTCAGGCAATTCGGCAGACGCCACGAAAAGCTGGATCGCGCGAAGCTGCAGGACCGAGACCGGTTCGAGACGCTGGCGCACGAAAAAATCCGGTTTCAAATCGCTCAGCCCCTCCGAACCAGCTTGGTTCACAAAGAAGAAAAGGGCGGCGAGGGGCTCTTGTGACATGTCGCCTTCGGTCTTGCCTGGTTTCCCGCCCGACACGGCAGTCCTCCAGGCACCCGAGTGGCTTTCCAGCACTTTGAGGCTTTCGTTGTAGACCTCACGTGGGTTGAAACCGATATCCGAAAGCGCGCGCTCGACCGCTGCGGCCGCGCGCATTTCGTGCAGGACGCGGAAAACGATCACCAGGATACCGATCCAGACCGTCAGGCCCAGAGCATAGAAAACGAATAACAAATTCCCACCATCCTTCATCAAGACACCACTGGCATTTGATAATAGGCGGAGGTCTCGACGAAACTGAGGCTGAACGAAGGATCGCGTCCGTCAGGCGCGACAGGTTTTCGGAAAGCCAAAGGATGGCGCAGTGGTCTACCGTTTGCCGCAGCCATTTGAACCAAGCCTGTGCCGCGTGGCAGCGCCCCATTTATGCGCGCGTCGGTTTCGGGGCGCCTGCGTTCGGGGGCGACGACAGATCATGGCGCAAGGGTCGCCATCCACACGTTGCTGCCGTTCATCTTCGGCGCGGCATCGGTCGATTTGGGCTCGGAGCACCAGTTCGCCGCACCAGTCATGGATGTTCGCTGTCGGGGGCTTGCCAGAGCATGCAAATCCCGCGCCCTGCGGTTGCCCGCCATCCATGCTGGCCGCAGCATTCGTTTTGTACCCTCCGCCCGCCCCTGGCGGCCCGGGCTGTTGTGTCGTTATCGCCACCCCGCGCCACGAAAAGAAAAAGCCCCGCGTGCGTGCGGGGCTTTTCATTGGTCTGACCATGTGCGCGGATCAGCCGCCCAGCGACCACCAGCCGCGACGCTTGGGCTTGTCGTCGGCGGTGTCGGCCGGTTCCGCCTGTTGCACGGGTGCGGCGGGTTCCGGCTCGGGCGCGGGCGCCGGGCGCTCCTCGGCCGGTTCCGGTACGGGCGCCTCGGCGACGACGGCTTCCTCCGGTTCGGCAGGCTCGGCGGCGGCCTCGGGTTCGGTCGTTTCGGCCTCTTCCGGTTCCGGCGCGCTGGCCGCGACCGGGGTGCCGACCACCGCGGCGATCACGTCCGACGCCTTGCGGCGGGTACGGGCGCGTTTGGGCCTGTCGGCGGCGGGCGCTTCGTCGGCCTCTGCCGCGACCGGCTCGGCGCTGACCGGCTCCGGGGCCGGGGTCTCGACCGCTGCGGCCGCAGCGGCCTCGGCCACCTCCGGCTGCTCGGCCGGGGTCTCGGCGGCATCTGCCTCGTCCGAGGTCTTGCTGCGCGAGCGCGACCGGGACCGCGACCGGGAGCGTGTCTTGGGCTTGCTCTCGGGCTTCTCGGCGTCCTCGTCGGCCGGGGCTTCGGCGGCCTCGGTCACCTCGTCGGGGGCCAGGTCGTCCTCGCTGTCGTCGCCGTTGTCCTGGTCGTCGTCAGCCGCGCCGTTGTCGCTGTCGCTGTCGCCGTTCTCGGCGGCATCGCTGCCGTCCTTCGACTTGGGCTTGCGCCGCCGCCGGCGACGGCGCTTCTTGGGCTTGCCGTCGTCGCCGGTCTCGGAGGTGGTGGCGGGACGTGCTTCGGCCTGGGTCTCTTCGGCCTCGGCTTCGACCTCGATCTCGTCCTCGTCTTCGTCGGTCTCGGCGTCCTCGTCGACCTGGTCCATCAGCAGCGCGCTGGCCGAGACCACCGGGGCCGTGACCTCGGGGACGTTGCGCGTGGCGGTCTTGAACTTCTCCATGGTGAAGTCCGGCGCCACCAGGTGCGCGTCGCCCTCGATGCGCACGGACATGCCGTAGCGTCCCTCGATCATGGCGACGTGTTCGCGCTTCTGGTTCATCAGGTAGTTGGCGATGCCGATCGGGCATTTCACCAGCACCTCGCGCGACCGGCGGCGGGTGCCCTCTTCCTCGATCTGGCGCAGGATCGCCAGCGCCATGTTGTCGTCCGAACGGATCAGCCCGGTGCCGTGGCAGGCGCTGCAGGGCTGCGTCGTCGCCTCGATCATGCCGGGGCGCAGGCGCTGGCGCGACATCTCGAGCAGGCCAAAGCCCGAGATCCGGCCCACCTGGATGCGGGCGCGGTCGGTCTTGAGCTTGTCCTTCAGGCGCTTTTCCACGGCGGCGTTGTTCTTGCGCTCGTCCATGTCGATGAAGTCGATCACGATCAGGCCCGCAAGGTCGCGCAGGCGCAACTGGCGGGCCACCTCCTCGGCGGCCTCCAGGTTGGTCTTGAGCGCGGTCTCCTCGATCGAGCCTTCCTTGGTGGCGCGGCCCGAGTTGACGTCGATCGCCACCAGCGCCTCGGTCACGCCGATCACGATGTAGCCGCCGGATTTCAGCTGCACGGTCGGGTTGAACATGCCCGACAGGTAGCTTTCCACCTGGTGCCGCGCGAACAGCGGCATCTGGTCATGGTAGTGTTTCACGTTCTTGGCGTGGGACGGCATGATCATCTTCATGAAGTCCTTGGCCACGCGGTAGCCGCGTTCGCCCTCGACCAGAACCTCGTCGATCTCGCGGCTGTAGAGGTCGCGGATCGACCGCTTGATGAGGTCGCCTTCCTCGTAGATCTTGGCCGGCGCGATGCTCTTCAGCGTCAATTCGCGGATCTGCTCCCAGAGGCGCTGGAGGTACTCGTAGTCGCGCTTGATCTCGGTCTTGGTGCGCTTGGCGCCGGCGGTGCGGATGATCAGCCCGGCGCCCTTGGGCACGTCGATCGACTGGGCGATCTCCTTGAGCTTGGAACGGTCGGCGGCCTGGGTGATCTTGCGGCTGATGCCGCCGCCACGCGCGGTGTTGGGCATGAGCACGCAGTAGCGGCCGGCAAGGCTGAGGTAGGTGGTCAGCGCCGCGCCCTTGTTGCCGCGCTCTTCCTTGACGACCTGGACCAGCATGATCTGCCGGACCTTGATCACTTCCTGGATCTTGTAGCGCCGCGCACGCGACGGCTTGCGCACCGGGCGGATGTCTTCCTGGGTGTCGTCGTCGGCCACGGATTCGATCGAGGAGTCGCCGGTGTCGGCCTCGTCTTCCTCGTCCTCGTCGTCGTCCTCGTCGAGGTCCTGCGTGACGACCATGTCGTCGTCACCGGCGTCCTGCGCGATCGGGCGCGGCGGGGTCGTCTCGTCCTCGGGGGCGGCGTCGTCCTGCGCGGCCTCGGCGACGGGGGTCTCCTCGGCATCCGCCTCGGGGGTGTTTTCGACCGGGCCGGCTTCGGCGGGTGCCGCTTCGGGGGCCGCCGCTTCGGCCAATTCGACCGCTTCGGGCGCGGTGTCCACGGGGGTCGCTTCTGCCGGAACGTCAGCCACGGTCTCGGCCGGGGCGTCCTGCGGTTCCTCGACCGGGGTCTCGTGCACCGTCTCCATCGGCGACAGCCCCTCGCCGGGATCGCCGGCCTCGAGGTCGTCGTCCAGGTCGATGGTCTCCATCCCGCTGGGTTCGCGCGGTGCGCGGTCCTGCGGGGCGGGCGCCGCCGAAGACGACCGCGACGAGGATTTCTTGCGCGAGCGCGAGCGCGATTTCTTGGGCTTGTCCTCTTCCTCGGCCGCGGCGCGGGCGAGTTCGGCCTCTTCCTCCATCAGCGCCTTCCGGTCGGCGATGGGGATCTGGTAGTAATCGGGATGAATCTCCGAGAACGCCAGAAAGCCGTGGCGGTTGCCGCCGTAATCGACGAATGCCGCCTGCAACGAGGGTTCGACCCTCGTGACCTTGGCTAGATAGATGTTGCCTGCAAGCTGACGCTTGTTTTCGGATTCAAAGTCGAATTCCTCGACCTTGTTTCCGTCCACCACCACGACGCGGGTTTCTTCCGCGTGGGTGGCGTCGATGAGCATTTTCTTTGCCATGTTGTCCGTATGCATGCGCGAAACGCCGGCCTCCCTGGCGGGAGACCGGCGGTTGGGGCATGTCTTGTCTGGGCGAGATGGTGCGCTGTGGCATGGCGGGAGCGTTTGCCCCCTGCCGCATGCCTCATGTCGTTCGCGCGCGTCATCGCGGTTCTTCTCCGACGCACAAGCCGGGCCTGAACCCGTATCGGCGCCAATGTGTTGAGCCCGTCGCCTGTCGCGGTCCGGGCGGTGTATTTGGCCATGTGGCCCGATCGGTCTGCCCGGGACCCCGTGTCTCGGGAATCCAAGGTCAGCGAAACTGTACGGCGCGGGTCAATATCGAGTGAGCGCGGCCTGACCGGCACCATAACGGCAGCGGGAGGGGAATGACAATAGGCCATGTCCGCCCCGCCGGGAGGTCCGTCCCGCGTCGGTTGTGCGCTGCCGCCCCCGACGACGCGCCAAACGCCCTTCGAAGGGCGTTTTTCCCCCGGCCGGATCCGGTCCGCCCGGGGATCAGGGGCGCCAAAGCGGTTTCGAAACCGCTTTGAAACGCCTTTCGAAAGGCGTTTCCCCGCCCCTCGACCAGGGTCAGTCCAGCGCCCGCAGCCGCTTGAGCAGCGACGAGGTGTCCCAGCGCCCGCCGCCCATCTTCTGCACGTCCTTGTAGAACTGGTCGACCAGCGCCGTGACCGGCAGCGAGGCGCCGTTCTCGTCGGCGGTGCGCAGGCAGATGTTCAGGTCCTTGCGCATCCAGTCCACCGCAAAGCCATGCTCGAACTCGTCGGCGATCATCGTCTTGTAGCGGTTGACCATCTGCCACGACCCGGCCGCGCCGCCACCGATCACCTCGACCACCGCCGCGCCGTCCAGCCCCGCCTTCTCGGCGAAATGCAGCCCTTCGGACAGGCCCTGCACCAGCCCGGCGATGCAGATCTGGTTGACCATCTTGCACAGCTGGCCCGACCCGCTCTCGCCCAGCCGCTTGCACAGCTTTGCATAGCCCATCATCACCGGCTCGGCCGCATCATAGCGCGCCGCGTCGCCGCCGCACATGATCACCAGCTGGCCGTTCTCGGCCCCCGCCTGCCCGCCCGACACCGGCGCATCGACAAAGCTCAGCCCCGCCTCTGCCGCCGCCGCGTACATCTCGCGCGTGACCTGCGCCGACACCGTGGTGTGGTCGACGAATGTCGCCCCCGCCGCCATCCCGGCAAAGGCGCCGTCCGCGCCGATGCAGACGCCGCGCAGGTCGTCGTCGTTGCCGACGCAGGCCATGACTAACTCGGCGCCCGCCGCCGCCTCGCGCGGGGTGCGCGCGGCGGTCCCGCCATGCGCGGCCACCCATTTCTCCGCCTTGGCAAAGGTGCGGTTGTAGACGGTGACCTCGTGCCCCGCCTTGGCCAGGTGGCCCGCCATCGGATAGCCCATCACCCCGAGACCCAGAAATGCGACTTTTGCCATGTGAAACCTCCCCGTTCCGTGTCCGGCCCGCCCCTTGGCTTTGCAGGCCCGGCAAGTTAATGCGATGCGATCCGACCTAGCCCAAGTTGACGGAGAGGGAAATGGCGGTTCTGTTCAAGTGGCTCCTGCGTCTTGCCAGCGCCGCGATCTTCGTGATCGTGGTCGGCGGCACGCTGGTCTACTACCTCGCCTCGCGCTCCCTGCCCGAGTATGACGCGACGCGCCCCGTCGCCGGGATCACCGCCGACATCGAGATCGTGCGCGACAACTCGGCCGTGCCGCACATCATGGCGCTGTCGGACCGCGACGCCTTTTTCGGGCTGGGCTACGTCCACGCGCAGGACCGCCTCTGGCAGATGATGGTGATGCGGCGCACCGTGCAGGGCCGCCTGTCCGAGATATTCGGCCGCCGCACCCTGCGCACCGACACGCTGCTGCGCCGGCTGGACCTCTACAGTGCCGCCCAGGCCTCGGTCGCGCACCAGGACGCCCGCACGCTCGACGCGCTCGAGGCCTATGCCGCCGGCGTCAACGCCCGCATCGCCGAGATCAACGCCGAAAGCCAGGGCCGCGGCGCGCCGGAATACTTCCTGTTCGACGCCGACATCGCGCCCTGGCAGCCGGCGGATTCGCTGGCGGTGCTCAAGCTGATGGCGCTGGAACTCTCCGGCCAGGTCGGCACCGAGGTGCTGCGCGCCCGCACCTCGCTGCTGCTGGGCGACGAGGCGCGGCTGCGCGACCTGCTGCCCGACATGCCCGGCGACCCCGTCGCCGCCCTGCCCGCCTTTGCCGACCTCGCCCCCGGCCCGCTGCCGCGCTATGCCGAAAGCACGCCGCGCGGCGGCGAATTCCTGATGCCGGTCAACCCGGTGGGCCTGGCCGGCGCGTCCAACGCCTGGGCCGCCGCGCCGGACCGCTCGGCCTCCAAGGGCACGCTGCTGGCCAACGATCCGCACCTCGGCTTCACCGCGCCGACGATGTGGTATCTCGCCCGGCTCCAGCTGTCCTCGGGCGGGGTGATCGGCGCCACGATCCCCGGATCGCCGAACATCGTCATCGGCCGGTCCGAACACCTCGCCTGGGGTGTGACCTCCTCCTACCTCGACGACCAGGACCTCTACTTCGAAGAGATCGACCCTGCCACGCCCGAGCAGTACCGCACCCCCGACGGCTTCAAACCCTTCGAGACGCGGCAGTCGATCATCCGCATCAAGGACGAGACCCCCGTCACCCTGACCCTGCGCTGGACCGACAACGGCCCGGTGCTGCCCGGCTCGCAGTTCAACCTCGACACCATCACCCCGGCCGGGCACGTCGTCTCGCTGGCCTGGACCGCGCTGTCGCAGCAGGACACCACGGCCACGGCGGCGATCGGGCTGATGATGGCCACTTCGGTCGAAGAGGCGCTGGCGCTCGCGCCGCTCTACGTGACCCCGGCGCAGAACCTGACGCTGATCGACAGGACCACCGTGGCGATGAAGCTGGTCGGCGCCATGCCCCGCCGCGACCCGGCGCATGAAAGCCTGGGCCGCCTGCCCTCGCGCGGCTGGATCGCGACGAACCGCTGGCAGGGCATCCTGCCGGCATCCGCCAACCCGGAATTCCTCGCCCCCGAGGGCGGCATCGTCGGCAACACCAACAACAAGACCGTGGACCGCCCCTTTCCGATGCACGTCAGCTATGACTGGGGCGACAGCCAGCGCGTGCAGCGCTGGCAGACACTGATGCAGGGCCGCAAGGTGCACACCCGCGACAGCTTCATCGAGGCGCAGCTGGACACCGTGTCGCCCGCCGCGCGCACCCTGCTGCCGCTGATCGGCCGCGACCTGTGGTTCACGGGGTCGGCCGCCCCGCTGGGCACGCCGGAGCGCCAGCGCCAGCGCGCGCTGGACCTGCTGGCCAACTGGAACGGCGAGATGAACGAGCACATGCCCGAGCCGCTGATCTATGCAGCCTGGCTGCGCGCCCTGCAAACCCGGCTGATCCAGGACGATCTCGGCCCGCTGGCCGAGGAATTCGACCACGTCGAGCCGCTGTTCATCGAACGGGTGTTCCGCGACGTGGACGGCGCCAGCGCCTGGTGCGACGTGATCCGCTCGGCCGTGGTCGAGACCTGCACCGACATTTCCCGCCTGGCGCTGGACGATGCGCTGGTCTGGATCGGCGAGACCTACGGCGACGCGCTGGAATCGCTGCGCTGGGGCGATGCGCACATGGTCACACACGAACACCCGGTGCTGGGCGAAATCCCCCTGCTGAAGTACTTCGTCAACATCCGCCAGACCACCTCGGGCGGCGACCACACGCTGCAACGCGGGGTGACGGCGGGCGACGGGCCAGAGCCCTTCGCCAACGTGCACGGCGCGGGCTACCGCGGCGTGTATGACTTCGCCGACCCGGACAGCTCGGTCTTCATCACGGCGACCGGCCAGTCCGGTCACCCGCTGTCGCGCCATTACGACGACCTCGGCCAGCTCTGGCGGCGCGGCGAATACATCCCCATGTCGCTGGACGTGGACCTGGCGCGCGCCGCCTCGGTCGGGATCACGCGGCTGGTCAAGCCGTGAGGCTGACGCCGGACGCGGCACTCCGGATCGCGGGTGACGCGCTGGCCCGGCACGGCGGCGGCACCGGGCTGCGACTGCTAAGGGCGGGCGAAGGTCCGGCACAGGCGCATCTCTTCACTGCCCAGACCGCTGCGGGACCTGTTCTGCTGAAACTCTGGCCCGAGAGCGCCGCCGAGCGCGCCGCCCGCCAAGCCCGGCGCCAGCGGCAGGTGGCGCGCAGCTTGCGCGACGGACCGTATCGCGTGCCGGGGGTGACGTTTTTCGATGCCGAGGCGCGAGTCCTGGCGATGCCGCTGGTCACGGGGCAGGACCTCGCCGCGCTCTGGTCTGACAGCGACACGCGCGCGCCGCAGGCCGCCGGCGGCTGGCTCGCCGCCTATCACGGGCTGACGCGCCGCACCTGCGCCTTTGACCCGACGGGGCAGGTGAACTGGCTGGCGCGGCTGGTCGCGGCAGGGGAAAGCGGCGCGCGGACCATCCCCGACCTGCCCGGCTTCACCGCCGCCGCGCGGCGGGTGACGGCGCTGGCCCAGGCCGCGACGGGCCACGCGACGGTCCGCGCGGTCACCCACCGCGACATGACCCTGTCGAACCTGATCCTGGACACCGACGGCACGGTCTGGGGCATCGACCTCGAGAACAGCCGCGAGGACGAACCGCTGCGCGATCTCTTCACCCTGGCGCTGGACCTTCGGACGCAGGGACCGGGTGACGGCGAACAGGCCGCGACGCAGCTCAGCCAAGCCTACGGCGACACCGGCACCGATCCGCAGGTGCGCCTGGCCCTGCAAGGCTGCTTCTGCCTCTGGGTCTGGGCCAACACGCCCCTCACCCCCTCCATCCGGCAAACGCGCCGGCTGGAGGTCGCCGAGGCGCTGCTGCGCCGCGACACACCCGCGATCTGACCTGCGGACACTGCGCCGAAAGCCGCTTCGAAGCGGCTTTCCCAAGCGGTTTGCAAACCGCTTCCAAGCGTTTTCGAAAACGCTTCAGAACGCCTTTTTCAAAGGCGTTCCCCAAGGCCCTTCGAAGGGCCTTGTCAGCGCCCCTGCCCCAGCGCCTCGAACCTGGCCCGGTCCTGCGCCGTCCAGCGCACCGACAGATGATAGCCGTCCTCGTCCTGCCGTTCGGACTCCACCAGGCCCTTCTCGAACAGCCAGGCCCGCTTGCGCCCGTCGGAATACCCCAGCACCAGGTCCTCGAGGCGCCGCTCGTCCCCCAGCGCCTGCGTCACCGCCTCTAGGAAGCCGTCCAGCCCGTCGCCGGTCAGCGCCGAAACCGGGTACACCCGCTCCAGCCGCGTGGCGCGCAGGCGCATCGCCTCCATCTCGTCGGGTTCCAGCCGGTCGATCTTGTTCCAAAGCTCGATCTGCGGCGTCTGCTCATCCACCCCCAGGCTGTCGAGGATCGTCCGCACGTCCTCGGCCTGCGCCTCGCTCTCGGGGTGCGAGATGTCGCGCACATGCACCACCACGTCCGCCGCCAGCACCTCTTCCAGCGTGGCGCGGAAGGCGGCGACCAGCTCGGTCGGCAGGTTGGAGATGAACCCCACCGTGTCCGACAGGATCACGTCCGCGCCGGTCGGCAGGTGCACCGCCCGCATGGTCGGGTCCAGCGTGGCGAACAGCATGTCCTTGGCCATGACCTCGGCCCCGGTCAGCCGGTTGAACAGCGTCGACTTGCCGGCGTTGGTGTAGCCCACCAGCGCCACGATCGGATAGGGCACCTTGGCCCGCGCCTTGCGGTGCAGCTCGCGCGTCTTGACGACCTTTTCCAGCTGCCGCTTCAGCCGCACCAGCTGTTCGTCGATCGCCCGGCGGTCCGCCTCGATCTGCGTCTCGCCCGGGCCGCCAACAAAGCCCAGCCCGCCGCGCTGCCGCTCCAGGTGGGTCCAGGCCCGCACCAGGCGCGAGCGCTGGTAGGACAGCGCCGCCATCTCGACCTGCAACACGCCCTCGCGCGTCGCCGCGCGGTCCGAGAAGATCTCGAGAATCAGCCCGGTGCGGTCCAGCAGCTTGAGCTTCCACTCCTTCTCGAGGTTGCGCTGCTGCACCGGCGAGACATGGCCGTCCACCAGCACCAGCTCGACCTCGGCCTCGCCCAGCCGCTCCTTCAGCTCGGCCACCTTGCCCGAGCCGAACAGCATGCCCGGCTGCGGATCGCGCAGCGGCACCACCTCGGCGCCGACCACGTCAAGCCCGGGCAGCGCATGTGCCAGCGACACCGCCTCTTCCAGCGCGAGCCTGGCGTCGCGCCGGTCGGGCTGGTTCTTCATGTCGGGATGCAGGACCCAGGCGCGGGTCACCGGCGGGGCATGTTCCTTCAATTGCCCTCTTCACCGTCATACAGGTTGATCGGCTGGCTGGGCATGATGGTGGAAATCGCGTGCTTGTAGACCAACTGCGACTGCCCGTCGCGGCGCAACAACACGCAGAAATTGTCGAACCAGGTGATGACACCCTGCAACTTGACCCCGTTGATCAGGAAGACGGTGACCGGGACCTTGGTCTTGCGGACATGGTTGAGAAAAGCGTCCTGCAAGTTCTGTCTATCGGAAGCCATTGAATTGCCTTTGTTCTTTCCGAGCCCGCGCGCCGGGCTGCCCTCGTTTTGCCGAGTATGTCGCGCCCCCGCCGGAGTTTCCAGCCGAAAGTTGGATCCCGGACCGGGCCCGGGGCCCCGGTCTGGTCCTTCCGCCCCTACTCGCGCCATACGTCAGGGCTGATCATGACGATGATCGCCAGAAGTTCAAGCCGTCCCAGCACCATCGCCGCGCAGAGGATCAGCTTGAGATCCCAGGCATAGCCCAGCAGGTCGATCCGCCTGGCCGGCCCCATCTCGATCAGCGGCCCGGTGTTGGACAGCGTGGCGATGGTCAGCGTCGTCGCGCGTTCGAAATCGATGTTGTAGAGGCCCAGGATCAGCGTCATCGCCGCCAGCGTCAGCGCGAAGAACATGAAAAAGACCCAGGCGATGAACGCCCCCTCGCGCCGCACCCGCCGGCCCAGCGGCCCGGCGCGGCCGACCGAGTTGGGATGCACCAGCCGCTCGATCTCGCGCGCGCCGTTCAGGTACAGCGCGTAGACCCGCAGCAGCTTGACCCCGCCCGCCGTCGTCGCCACCCCGCCGCCGACCAGCGCCAGCCCCATCAGGATGATCCCCGGCGTCGACAGCCCCGACCAGTCCTGCGCGGTGTCCCAGTCGCCGCTGACGAACCCGGTGGTGCTGAGAAACGACAGCGCGGTGAACAACCCGCCCCAGAGCGCGCGCAGCCCGGCGGTCCAGTCCTGTTCCTCGCCGATGTCAAAGGCCGCCGCCCAGTGCCGCACGAACAGCAACAGCGGCACCGCCACCACGATGATCACGCCCAGCCGGAACTCCGGATCGTTCAGCAGCCCGCGCACCTGCCGGGTGTCGGCGGAAAAGGTCAGCCGCGACAGCGCGAAGAACATGAAGATGAACAGGATCATCTCGCCCGCCAGCCCGCTGGGCGCGGTGCCCTGCTCCGCCAGCGGCGAGATGCCCGAGGTCGACATCACCGACATCGCGTGGCTCAGCGCCACCAGCGGCGGATCGCCCGCCACCAGCAGCATCACCGTCAGCGCCAGCGTCAGCCCGAGGTAGACCGGAAACAGCATTTCCGTGCTGCGCGCCAGCCGGTGCATCGGGTCCGACGGCCCGGTGTTGGACGCGCCCACCGCCACCGCCTGCCCCGGCTCGCCGCTGGCCGTCACCTCGAAGCCCCCCAGCGCCAGCGGCGCCAGGATGGCCGAAGCGGCAATCCACATCAGCAGCCCGCCCATCCAGCCGACCTGCGCCCGCCACAGGTGCTCCGGCCCCGACAGCCGGCCCGCGTCGAACAGCGTGGCGCCGGTGGTGGTAAAGCTCGACACCATCTCGAAATAGGCGCTGACAAAGCTGGTGGTGCGCACCGCCTCGTGGAACGGCACGGTGAACAGCAGCGGCAGCAGGACAAAACCCGCCGCCAGCGCCACCAGCTGGCGCAGCGCGCTGCGGTTGTGCGCGCGGTTGTCCAGCGCGAGGCCCACCAGCAGGGTAAACACCACGCCCAGCACCGCGCTGTAGAAAAAGCTGCGCGCGTCGTGGAATTCCTCGATCGCCAGCGCATAGGCCGCCGGCAGCAGCATCGCCAGCGACCCCAGCCCGGTCATCATCAGGAACAGCGGCAGGCGGGACAGCATCTTCATCGGCCCGTGCCCCCTGCGGCGTGCCCCGTGTCGGCTGTCGCTGTGTGCGCGGCGCGGGACATGGCCTCAGAAAAAGTCGATCGAGACCTGGAGCAGGCGCTCGACCTCCGGCACGTCGCCCGCCAGCGCAAACAGCACGATCTTGTCGCCCTCCTCGATGCGCAGGCTGCCGGTGGGCTTCATCACCTTGCCGGCCTTGCGCACCGCGCCCACCAGCACGCCTTCGGGAAAGTCGATCTCGCGGATCAGGCTGCCGGAGATCGGCGAGGTCGACAGCACCTCGGCCTCGATCACCTCGGCCTCGGCGTCGCCGATCGAGTAGACCTGGCTCACGCGGCCATGGCGGATGTGGCGCAGGATCGAGCTGACGGTGGTCGAACGCGGGTTGATGTAGGCGTCGATGCCCAGCGGCTCCATCAGCGGCACCAGCGTCGGGTCGTTGATCAGCGCGATCACCATGGGGCAGCCGGCCGCCTTGGCGCGCACCGCGGCCAGCATGTTGACCTTGTCGTCGTCGGTGACGCAGAGCGCCGCATCGGCCCGCGCCACCCCGGCCTCGGCCAGCAGTGCTGCATCCAGCCCGTCGCCGTGCAGCACGATGGTGCGCTCCAGCTCCTCGGCGGCGCGCTCGGCGTTCTTGCGGTTGCGCTCGATCATCTTGGCGCGCACGCGGATCTTGCCGGTCTCCAGCGCGCGGGCGACCGCCAGCCCGACGTTGCCGCCGCCGACGATGACCACGCGCTCCTGCTTGCGGTGCGCCTTGCCAAAGATTTCCATGGTGCGCTGCACGTCCTCGGCATGGACCATGACGTAACAGCTGTCGCCCTCGAACAGCTGGTCGTTGGCTTCCGGGGCAAACAGCTGCCCCTCGCGCCGCACCCCCACCACGACCGACCGCAGGGTCGAGAACAGGTCGGTCAGCTGCTTGAGCGGGGTGTTCACGATCGGGCAGTCCTCGTCGATCGTCAGCCCCAGCAGCTGCGCCTGCCCCTCGAGAAAGGACTCGGTGTCAAAGGCCGAAGGTGCGGCCAGCCGCTGCAAGGCCGCCTCGGCGACCTCGCGCTCGGGCGAGATCACCACGTCGATCGGCATGTGATCGCGGCGGTAGAGGTCCGAGTAGATCGCCGTCAGGTAGCTTTGCGCGCGCAGCCGGGCGATCTTGCGCGGCACGGAAAACACCGAATGCGCCACCTGGCAGATCACCATGTTGACTTCGTCGGAATGGGTCGCCGCGATCACCATGTCGGCATCGCGCGCGCCCGCCCGATCCAGCACGTCGGGGTAGGAGGCAAAGCCCGCGATCCCCTGCACATCCAGCGTGTCGGTGGCACGGCGCACCAGGTCGGGGTTGTTGTCCACGACCGTGACGTCGTTGCGCTCTCCGGCAAGATGGCGGGCGATCTGCCAGCCGACCTGCCCTGCCCCGCAAATGATGACCTTCATGCGCCTCTTGGCCCGTGCCTGCGCCGTCCCCGGCGGTTTCGCCTACGGCTTCGCATGGCCGGAGGGCGGCGTCAACGGCCGCAGGGCGGCGCGCGCGCGCCGTCACATCCCCGTCAGGGCGATGACCAGCGGAACCGGCGACACCGCCACCAGCACCGCCAGCAGGGTCGGCAGCGGGGCGAATATCCCGCTGATCCCCGCCAGCATCATGATCCCGCCGCCGCCGCCGATCACCACGTTGCCGGGGATGTTCAGCGCCAGCGCCAGCGCCAGGTAGCGGTGCCGCAGCGCCAGCGCCACAACGCCCGGCGGCGCCCCCTCCAGCAGCAGCGCGGCGCGCTCGGCACGCGGCAGCGGCGCGGCGCGTTCGATCAGCGCGGCGGCGCGGCGCAGGTACAGCAGCGCCAGCAGCCGGGCCAGCAGGGTGACGGGCAGGAAACGCCCGACGCAATAGGCCAGCAGCATGGCCAGCACCGTGGCGCCGTAGACCAGCGGCGCGATGGCCGCGCCAAAGGCCGTCAGCAGGGCGATGCCGATCTCGGCCCCCGGCACGAAGGGCAGCGCCAGGAGCACCACGTAGACCGAGACGCCCAGCATGATCGCGCGGTGCACGCCCTGTTCGTTTTCGGGCATCAGCGTCATGTCCAGCGCGTCGCGCACCAGGTGCGCGCCCCAGGTCGCCAGCAGCACCAGCACGATCAGCGCCGCGACCCGCAGCCCGATCGCCACGCCCCACGGCCGGCCCGCGCGGTGGGGCGGCGGTGTCACCCCTCGGAGGCCCCCACAGCCGGCGGCACCTCGGTCCCCTGCCCGGTGGCGGCGATATGGCGCGTCCAGTACCAGCGCCGGGTGGTCCAGGTCGCCTCGTGACGCAGCGTGCCGCCCTGCACGGTGCCATGCCAGACCACGCTGTGCGGCGCCTCCGGGCAGGTCGTGGTGACGGTGAAATGGATCGTGTCGCCCTCGTACCAGGTGAGATAGGTGGACCAGCCGAAATCGCAGTACTCCTGGCACCGCTCGGACTGGAACCTCCCGTCGGCAAAGCGCAGCGTGTCGGTCATCACCTTGCCCGGATCGCCCACCGTGTCGACCGTCTCGAACACCCGCCCGTCCAGCGCGTGACCGGCGGCCCAGGGCGCGGCCGGGATGGCCACGGCGGGCGCGTCTGGGCGCATCACCGACACCGTGGCCGCCCCCGCGCCCAGGGCGAGGATCGCGGCGGCGCCTGCCTGCGCAATCGGTGTCATGGCGGCCTCCTTCCGGGTGCGGTGGTTGGGTGCGGGTGCTGTCAGAGTGACGCCCGACGCGCGGTCACGCAACGGAAATCCGCCCCGACACGGCCACGCGCACCTCTGCCCGGCCGTTCGGCTCAGACCCCGTCGCGCAGCGCGCGGCGGCGTTTCTGCCGGCGCTTCATGGCAAAGACCTCGGCCCGCGGCACCCAGCGATATTTCGGATCCTCGGTCACCCGGCCATACCACAGCCGCCCCTGACCCAGCCGCCAGGGATCCAGCACCAGCCCCTCGGTCATCGCCGCGCCGGCGGGCGACACGATCACCGTGGAATGTTCGATCAGCAGGGTGTCGGCATTGGCGATGGCGCGGTGCAGGTCCAGCGTGGCCAGCCCCTCCTGCCGCAACCGCGCCTCCAGGTCGTCGGCCCAGTCCTTGCACAGCCCGCGCGGCTTGCGCCCGGAGTTCACCTGGATGTTGTGGATCAGCGGCACATCCACCGCGCCCCAGAGCCGCGCCCAGACCAGCGGCTCTTCAACCGCGATCCGCGCGACCGTGGCCGCCTCCTGCGGCGACACCCCGGGCCCCAGCGCCAGGATTTCGCGCTCAAGGGCGGCGATCTTGTCGGCCTGCCCGGCCGCGCCCTGCCCCGCGACAAAGCTGTTGCCCGGCTGGCGCGCTGGCGCCCCGCAGCCCGCCACCGCCGCCGCAAACCCCAGCAGCGCCGCCCTGCGTGTCAGTGTGCCCGCCCCCTGCATCGGCCGGCCTCAGGACGCGTCGATGTACTGGTCGTCCAGGTGCGCGATGCGCGCGCCCGACTTGGCCGAGGTCACGACCCCCAGCGACTTCAGCTTGCGGTGCAGCGCCGACCGCTCCATCCCGACAAACGACGCGGTGCGCGAGATGTTGCCGCCAAAGCGGTTGATCTGCGTCAGCAGGTACTCGCGCTCGAAGGCTTCGCGCGCCTCGCGCAGCGGCAGCGTCGCCAGCGTGCCCGACAGCACCACGCGGCCCTCCTCGCCCTCGCCCGGGCCGGTGTCCTGCGGCAGTTCGCGCGCCTCGATCGGGCCGGTGCCGTCGCCCAAGATCAGCACCCGTTCCACCAGGTTCTTGAGCTGGCGCACGTTGCCCGGCCAGGTCATGGTCTGCATCAGCGCCACCGCTTCCTCGGTCAGCTTGCGCACCGGCAGCCCCTGCGAGCGGTGGCAGAGGTCGATGAAATGCCCCGCCAGCACCGGGATGTCCTCGCGCCGCTCGGCCAGCGACGGCACGGCGATCGGCACCACGTTCAGCCGGTGATACAGTTCCTCGCGGAACCGCCCGGCGGCAATCTCGGTCTGCAAATCGCGGTTGGTGGACGAGATCACCCGCAGGTCGACCCGCACCTTGTCGTTGCCGCCGACCCGGGTGAACTGCTGGTCGACCAGCACGCGCAGGATCTTGGACTGGGTCCCCACCGGCATGTCGGCGACCTCGTCGAAATAGATCACCCCGCCGTGCGCCTGTTCCAGCAGCCCCGGCTCGACCCCGCGTTTCGACGTCTCGCGGCCGAACAGCATGGCCTCCATCATCTCGGGTTCGACCCCGGCGCAGTTGACGGTGACAAAGGGAGCGCGGGCGCGGTTCGACTGGGCGTGGATATAGCGCGCGGCGACCTCCTTGCCGCTGCCCGCGGGGCCGGTCAGCATCACCCGTCCGTTGGATTTGGTGACCTTGTCCAGCTGGCCCAGCAGCGCCCGGAACGACGCGCTTTCGCCGATCATCTCGGCCGCCTTGACCTCGCCGCGTTTCAGCTGCTGGTTCTCGCGCCGCAGGATCGAGGTCTCCATCGCCCGGCGGATCACCACCAGCAGCTGGTCGATGTTGAACGGCTTCTCGATGAAATCGTAGGCGCCCTGCTTGATCGCCGCCACGGCGATCTCGATGTTGCCGTGGCCGGAGATGATGACCACCGGGATATCGGGGTTGTCGCGCTTGACCGCCTTGAGGATGTCGATCCCGTCCATCTTGCTGTCCTTCAGCCAGATATCCAGGATCAGCAGCGCGGGCGGCTCGGCGTTGATCTCGGCCATGGCCTCCTGGCTGTTGCCCGCCAGCCGCGTGCCATAGCCCTCGTCCTCGAGGATGTCGCCGATCAGTTCGCGGATGTCACGCTCGTCGTCTACGATCAGGATGTCGCTCATCTCTGCTGCCTCTCTGTCATGTCTTCGTTCTCAAACGTCTTCCAGTGCGGCCGCCTGCGGCGGCGGGTCTTCGGGCGGCGCCGCGCGGGTCAGCG
The DNA here is from genome assembly GCF_900184945.1 of Antarctobacter aquimaris. GTDB lineage: Bacteria > Pseudomonadota > Alphaproteobacteria > Rhodobacterales > Rhodobacteraceae > Maliponia > Maliponia aquimaris. The sequence goes on from NZ_FXYF01000002.1 coordinate 244,581, forward strand.
GCAGCCGCACGACGGCCATGGCGCCCGGGTGGGCGCCCTCGGCAAAGGCCGGCGCGTCTTCCAGCGCCAGCGTTCCGCCATGTTCCTCGATGATCTTCTTGACGATCGGCAGGCCCAGGCCGGTGCCCTTGTCCCGCGTCGTCACGTAGGGTTCGAACAGCCGCGCGCGGTCCTCGGGCAGGCCGATGCCGTTGTCCATGATGCGGATCACCGCGCGGCCGTCCTCGATCCCGGCGGTGATGCGGATCTCGGGGGCATAGCCCTCGGGCGCGCCGGTCTCGCGCAGCGTCTCGGTCGCCTCGCCGGCGTTCTTGATCAGGTTCAGGAACGCCTGCCCGCCGATCATGTCGGCATCCAGGTCGGCCCACATCGGCGTCTCGGGGATCTCGGTGACAAAGCGCACGCCGGGCTGGCCACTTTCCTGAAGGCTGACGGCATGACGCAGCAGCTGGCCGATGTCCTCGGGCTTGCGGTCCGGCTCGGGCATCCGGGCAAAGCGCGAAAACTCGTCGACGATGCGTTTCAGCGTCTCGGTCTGGCGCACGATGCGGTCGGTCAGGTCGATCACCTTCTCGGCCTGCTTGTCGTCCAGCTTGCCGGCGAATGTGCGCTGGATGCGCTCGGCCGACAGCTTGATCGGCGTCAGCGGGTTCTTGATCTCGTGCGCGATGCGCCGGGCGACATCGCCCCAGGCCGCCATGCGCTGCGCGCTGACCAGGTTGGTCACGTCGTCAAAGGCCACCACGTAGCCTTCCAGCGACCGGTCCTCGCGCCGCCGCGTGGCGACCCGCACCAGCAGGTGTTCCAGCCGGCCTTCGCGGCTGACCTTCACCTCTTCCTGCGCGGTCTCCACCATCTCGGCCCGCAGCCGGTCGAACAGCGCGCCGAACTCCGGCACCGCCACGCCCAGCGGCACCGCGCGGTGCGTCTCGTGCCAGCCCAGCAGCCGCTCGGCCGAGCGGTTGACAAAGGTCACGCGCCCTTCGGCGTCCAGCCCCACCACCCCCGAAGTGACCGAGGACAGCACCGAATCGAACAGCCGCTGGCGGCGCTCGATCTGGCGGGTGTTCTCCAGCAGCGTTTCGCGCTGCGCCTTCAGCTGCCGGGTCATCTGGTTGAAGTAGCGCCCCAGCATGGAAATCTCGTCGTCGCCCTCTTCCTCCTGCACCTGCACGTCGAGGTCGCCGCCGCCGACGCGCTGCGCCGCCCCGGTCAGCCGGCCCACCGGGCGGCTCAGCCGCTCGGCAAACCACAGCCCCGCCCAGGTCGCCGCCAGGATCAGCAGCATGGCAAAGCCCAGGTACAGCAGCGCAAAGTCGAACAGCCGCCGGCCGCGCTCGGTCTCCTGCTGCTGGTAGAACCGCGCGGTTTCCTGCGTCTCGTCCAGCAGGTTGAGGATCTGCCCGTCCACGTCGCGGCTGACGTACAGGTAACGGTCGGCAAAGGCGTCCAGCGGCAGCAGGGCGCGGAATTCGTTGTTGTCCCAGTCGGGGATGACGGTCACGCCCTCGGCGTCGGCGCGCAGGAAATCGGTCCGCGAGGGGCGCTCGAAATCGAACAGGTAGGACCGTTCGCCGCGCGCCCGGATCTCGCCCGCGCCGTCGATGACAAAGGCCTCGCGCAACCCGCGCTGGATCTGGCTCTGGCCCTGGCTCAGGATCTGGCGCAGCTCGCCGTCGTCCATCACCGTGTTGGCGCGGCGGTTGGCGTCCAGAAAGGCGCCAAGTGCCACCGCGTCCTGGATCAGCCCGGCGCGACTTTCCTCCTCGTAGGCCTCGGCGGCGGCCAGCGACGCGCCCACCACGTTCTGCACCCGGCTGGAAAACCAGGTCTCGAGACCGATGTTGATGGTCAGCACGGCAAAGACGGCGACCGTCACCGTCGGCAGCAGCGCCATCATGGCAAAGGCCGCGGTCAGCCGCAGGTGCAGGCGTGACCCCGCCGATTGCGCCCGCCGGTCGGCCACCATGCGCGCCACCCGCGCCAGCACCAGCGCCGCCAGCAGCAGCACGTAGACCAGGTCCGCCAGCAGCACCAGCCGCAGGCTCAGCGCCGCCGCGCCCTGGTCCAGCGGGCCCAGCACCATGAAGGTGGCAAAGGCCAGCACCGGCCCCAGCGCCACCAGCAGCAACGCCACGACATTCTGGAACAACCGCGTGCGCCGCAGTCGGGTAATCTGCGCCCAGGTCAGGGACCCAAACATAAAGCGTGCCCGCGTGGCCACAGCCAACCCTCGTCAATGCGCTGGGATTCGGGGGTCCGATCCCGGCAACCGCCAGATATTGTGGCCTTCTCACAACGCCGAGGCGTCGGGGCCACAGTTCTGTGGCCCTTTTACATCAACTTGCGGCGGCGTGTCACGCGAATATCAAGGTCGGTGATTTTCTTGCGCAGGGTATTGCGGTTGATGCCCAGAAGGTCGGCGCATTTGGCCTGGTTTCCGCCCGTCGCCTCCAGCGCGATCTCGATCAGCGGGCCTTCGACCTCTTTCAGGATTCGCGTATACAGCCCCGCCGGCGGCAGCATCGCGCCGTGCAGGTCAAAGTAGCGCCGCAGGTGGCGGCTCACGCTCTCGCCCAGCTTGTCGCCGTCGCCGCCGCGCAGCATGGGGCCGGTCTCGGGCTGGCTGCCCAGCACCGCCTCGACCTCGGCGCGGGTGATCTCCTCGGCGCGGCTGGTCAGCGACAGGCGGCGGATGGCGTTTTCCAGCTGCCGCACGTTGCCCGGCCAGGAATAGACCCGGAACAGGTCCGCCGCGCCACTCGACAGCCAGCGTTTCGGCGCGCCCTCGCGCTCGGCCCGGTTGAGGAAATGCTCCGCCAGCAGCGGGATGTCCTCCACCCGCTCGCGCAAGCTGGGCACCGCGATCGCCGCGCCGTCCAGCCGGTAGAACAGGTCCTGCCGCACGCGGCGGTCCTCGATCAGCGTTTGCGGGTCGCGCTGCGACGACGCCAGGAACCGCGGCGCATGGTCCCCCGGCACGTCCATCATCCGCACGAGGCGCGCCTGCATCTCGTCCGGGATGTCGGCGATCTCGTCGATCATCAGCGTACCGCCCTTGACCCGCGCCAGCACCCGCGCCGGTCCGTCCAGGTCCGCGAGGTCCGCCGCCGTCACGGTGACAAAGGGCAGCGTGCGCCGGTCGCTGAAATCATGCAGCGCGCGGGCGATCAGCGATTTTCCGGTGCCGCTCTCGCCGGTGATCAGCACCGGCAGGTCGGTGTTCATCACCTTGGCCACCAGCCGGTACAGCCCCTGCATCACCGGCGTCTTGCCGACCAGCGGCAGCTCGTCCGGCTCGTCCGCACCCACCACCTTCTCGTCGCGTCGCGGCTGCTTGTTGCGGTTCTCCAGCGCCCGCGCGGTGCGCTTCATCAGGTCGGGCAGGTCGAACGGCTTGGGCAGGTAATCGTAGGCCGCCGCCTCGGCGGCCTGGATCGCCGTCATGATGGTGTTCTGCGCCGAAATCACGATCACCGGCAGGCCGGGCCGGTCGGCGGCGATTTTCGGCAGCATTTCCAATCCGTTGCCATCCGGCATGACGACATCGGAAATGACCACGTCACCCTTGCCCTCGGCCACCCAGCGCATCAGCGTCGTCAGGCTCGAGGTGGCATGCACCTTGCATCCCGCGCGGGTCAGCGCCTGCGTCAGAACGGTGCGGATCGTGCGGTCGTCGTCAGCGACCAGGACTGTGCCATCCATTTAACTGCTCTCCTTTTGCGCCACGGGGGCCCGTGGCAGGGAAATCCGAAAGACCGTGCGCCCCGGCACGCTGTCGACCGAGATCCAGCCGCCATGGTCCGAGATGATCTTGCTCACCAGCGCCAGCCCCAGCCCGGTGCCGTTCTCCTTGCCCGACACGAAGGGGTCGAATATGTCGCCCTTGATGTCCGGCGGCAGGCCCGGGCCGTCGTCGATGATCTCGATCTGCAAGGGCAGTGTCTGGCCGCTGCCATCGGCACGGCGCAGGCGGAAACTGTGCTCGTAGAAGGTGTGCAGCCGGATCGTGCCGCCCTCCTGCGGGCTGGCCGCCTCCGAGGCGTTCTTGATCAGGTTCAGCACCACCTGCAACAGCTGGTCGGGATCGCCATGGGCCATCGGCAGCGAGGGGTCGTAATCCTCGATGATCTTCATGTGCGCGCCGAATCCCAGCAGCGAAGAGCGCCGCGCGCGGTCCAGCACGTCGTGCAGGTTGACCTCGCGCAGTTCCGGCGGCGACAGGTTGCCGAACTGCTCGACCTGCTCCAGCAGCTTCACGATGCGCCGGGTCTCGGCCACGATAAGTTCCGTCAGTTCAAGGTCTTCGGGGCCAAGGCTCATGCTGACCAGCTGCGCCGCCCCGGCGATGCCGGCGAGCGGGTTCTTGATCTCGTGCGCCAGCATCTCGGCCATGCCGATGGCCGACTTGGCCGAGGATTTCGCCGAATGGCTCTGCGTCATCCGCCCGGCCAGCTCGCGCGGGGAAATCAGCATGACCATCCAGCCCGGCCTGCCCGCCAGCGGCGCAATCTGCAGGTTGCACACCAGCGGCGCGCGCGCTCCCGTGCCCACGTCCACGTCGTTGACGAACAGCGGCGTGCCGAACTCGCGGGCGCGGGCAAAGCTTTCTTCCAGCGGCGCATCCACCGCCAGCCGGTCCCACAGCGGCTGATCCTTCAGCCACTTGGCCGAGTTGTTCATGAAGCCTTCGGCGGCGGGGTTCAGGTCGCCGATGCGGTCCTGGTCGTCGATCAGGATCGCCGGCACCGGCAGCGACGACCAGATGTCCCTGTCCAGCTCGCCCCGGCTCATGCCGCCACCGTCTGTGCCGTCATCGCCTCGGGGATCAGGCGCAGCACCTGGCCGGTGTCGCGCTCGGTCAGCAGGCGCTGGCGCAGGCCGGGGGCGGTGCCCGCCGCGTCCATGTACCAGCCCAGGTGCTTGCGCGCGACGCGGTTGCCCAGCGTCTGGCCGTAGAACCCCAGCATCGCCTCGTAGTGGCCCGCCACCATGTCGGCCAGCGCGCGGCCCGTCGGCACCTGCGGCGCGGGCGTGCCATAGAGCGCATGCGCCACCTCGGCCAGCCGCCAGGGCGCGCCCTGCGCGCCACGCCCGATCATCACGCCAGCCGCGCCCGACTGCGCCAGCGCGCGGCGGGCGCTTGTGGCGTCAACCACATCTCCATTCGCAATCACAGGCACTTGCACGGCGTCCCTCACCTTGCGAATGGCGGCCCAGTCGGCCGCTCCCTTGTAGAACTGGCAGCGCGTGCGGCCGTGGATCACCACCATCCGCACCCCCGCGCCCTCGGCCCGCCGCGCCAGATCGGGCGCGTTCAGACAGTCGTCGTCCCAGCCCAGCCGCGTCTTCAGCGTCACCGGCAGGTCGACCGCCGCCACCACCGCCTCGATCAGCCGCAGCGCGTGGTCCGGCGCCCGCATCAGGGCCGAGCCGGACCAGCCGCCCGTCACCTTCTTGGCCGGGCAGCCCATGTTGATGTCGATCACCCGCGCGCCCATGTCGGCCACCATCCGCGCCGCCTCGGCCATCGGCCCCGGCTCGCGCCCGGCGATCTGCACCGAGGTGTTCTCGATCTGCGCGCCCAGCTCGGCCTTTTCCCGCGTGCCGGGACGCGCGGTCAGGAACTCGCCGCTGGCGATCATCTCGGACACGACGAGACCCGCGCCGAAACGCGACACCAGTGAACGAAAGGGCAGATCGGTGATTCCCGCCAGCGGCGCCAGCAAAACGGGTACGGTGATCCGCCGATCTCCAAGATCAAAGCCCAAATGCCCGGTCCTTGTGCGATGGCGACAGGTTATCCCTTGCCCGCCAGAAGTAGTCCGAACCCCGGTGGTCCACAATGTTTCGCGCCGGTTTTGCAAGCGCCACGTCGGCGAATGCCCAAAAATCGGGCACCACCCCCGCCAGATTGCGCCGCGCCGCGCCAGCGCCTATGAACAGCCCTGTCAGGGACAGGGGACCGATGCGCACAGCCTTTCTATTCGTTGCGGCCGGACGCGGGACGCGCGCCGGGGGCGGCACGCCGAAACAGTGGCGCGACCTCGCCGGCCGCCCCGTGGCGCGCTGGACGCTCGAGGCCTTTGCCGGGCGCGGCCCCTTGGCGCTGGTGATTCACCCCGACGACCGCGCCATCGCGCAGGACGCCTGCGCCGGGCTGGAGGTCACGCTGGTCCACGGCGGCGCCGACCGCGCCGCCTCGGTCCGCGCGGGGCTCGAGGCGCTGGCGCCGCAGGCCCCCGACCGCGTGCTGATCCACGACGTCGCCCGCCCCTGCGTGCCGCCCCACGTCATCGACGCCGTCATCGCCGCGCTCGACAGCCACCCCGGTGCGGCCCCCGCGCTGCCGGTCAGCGATGCGCTCTGGCGCGGCGAGGCCGGGCTTGTCTCCGGCACCCAGGACCGCGACCGGCTGTATCGCGCGCAGACCCCGCAAGGCTTTGACTTTGCCCGCATCCTGGCCGCCCACCGCGCCAACACCGGCGCCGCGGCCGATGACGTGGCCGTGGCCCGCGCCGCCGGTCTGGACGTGGCCATCGTTGCCGGCGACGAACGCAATCTCAAGATCACCACGCCGGGCGACTTCGCCCGCGCCGAACAGCTTCTGCGAGGACAGATGGACATACGCCTTGGCAACGGCTTTGACGTGCACGCCTTCGAAGAGGGCGACGCCGTCATCCTCTGCGGTGTGCACGTGCCGCACGATCGCAGGCTCACGGGCCATTCCGACGCCGATGTCGGCATGCACGCCGTCACCGACGCGATCTACGGCGCGCTGGCCGAGGGCGACATTGGCCGCCACTTCCCGCCCTCCGACCCGCAGTGGAAGGGGGCCGCCAGCGAGATCTTCCTGCGCCACGCCGTCGACCTCGCCCGTACACGCGGCTACGCCATCTCCAACGTCGACCTCACGCTGATCTGCGAACGCCCCAAGATCGGCCCCCATGCCAGCGCGATGCAGGCCGAGATGGCGCGCATCATGGGGCTGGAGCCGGGCCGCGTCTCGGTCAAGGCGACCACGTCCGAACGGCTCGGTTTCACCGGGCGCGAAGAGGGGATCGCGGCGCTGGCCACCGCGACGCTGGTGGCGTCATGAGGTGGGTCGCGTCATTGGGCGGCGTCGGCTACCTGCGCCCCGCGCCGGGCACCTGGGGGTCGCTCGCCGCCCTGCCGCTGGCCTATGGCATCCACCAGCTGGGCGGCTTCTGGCTGCTGCTGAACCTAACCTTCTTCGCCTTCATCACCGGCCTGATGGCGGTGCAGAAACTCACCGCCCAAGGCGCGGGCGACGATCCCTCCTGGGTCGTGATCGACGAACTGGTCGGCCAGTGGATCGCCCTGTTTCCCGTCAGTTACGGCGCGATGCTCATGTCGGTCGAGGTCTGGAGGCTGTGGCCCGGCTGGGTCGCGGGGTTCGTGCTGTTCCGCCTGTTCGACATCTGGAAACCCTGGATCATCGGCCGCGTCGACCGCTGGCACACGCCGCTGTCGGTGATGCTGGACGACGTGCTGGCCGGGGTCTTTGCCGCCCTCGTGGCCATCGTCCTCGCCGGCCTCGCGCATGGGGTGCTGATGTGAGCCTCGCCGCGCAACTCCTTGACCTCGCCCGGCAAAAACGCGCCACCGTCACCACGGCCGAAAGCTGCACCGGCGGCAAGGTTGCCGCCGCGATCACCGATATCGCCGGGTCCTCCGACATCTTCCAGCGCGGCTTCGTGACCTATTCGAACCTGGCCAAGACCGAGATGCTGGGCGTCACCCCCGCCACGCTGGAGGCGCACGGCGCGGTATCCGAACAGGTCGCCGCCGAAATGGCGACAGGGGCCCGCCGCGCGGCGGGCGCGACCGTCGCCGTCGCCATCACCGGCATCGCCGGTCCCGGCGGATCGGAGTTCAAGCCCGAAGGCCGCGTCTGCTATGGCCTCGCCACCGCCGACAAAGTGACCACTGAAACCATCGAACACGGCGCATTGGGCCGCGCCCAGGTCCGCGCAGCGGCGACCGAGCACGCCTTGACCCTGCTGCTGTCGGCGCTGCGCTGAACGCCATGGCACACGCCCAACGCCCAGACCGGCCTCCCCACCCGATGCCGCGCCAGAGTCGTTCGCGCAACGCCGCCCATTTGCGCATTCCGGAGATTACCCGCCCAATTTGAGGGCAGTTCGCGAAATGCCCGCCTTCTGTCCGGCCCCGACGCCTCTTGCCGCTTTTTTCCGCAGCAATTTCCGGCTCTCTGCCCTGCTATCAACGGAGGGAGATCGGAAATGAACGGAGCGGATACCGCCTGGATCATCGTGGCAACGGCGCTTGTGCTGTTCATGACGTTGCCGGGGCTGGCGCTGTTTTACGGCGGCCTCGTGCGGGCGCGCAACGTGCTCAGCGTCTTCATGCATTGCTACGCCATCGCCTGCCTGATGAGCGTGCTGTGGCTGGTGGCGGGCTATTCCATCGCCTTCGGCGACGGGGGCGCGCTCTGGGGCGGGCTGGGCAAGGCCTTTCTCAACGGCATCGACGCCGACACCCTGTTCGGCACCCTGCCCGAGGTGCTGTTCTTTGCCTTCCAGATGACCTTTGCCATCATCACCCCGGCGCTGATCGTCGGCGCCTATGTCGAACGGGTCGGCTTTGGCTTTGTGCTGATCTTTTCCTCGCTCTGGATGCTGCTGTGCTACGCGCCGGTGGCGCATTGGGTCTGGGGCGGCGGGTTGCTGGCCGGAGACGCGCCGCTTTTCGGCGCGGCGGTCAGGGACTTCGCCGGCGGCATCGTGGTGCATGAAACCGCCGGTCTCGCGGCGCTGATCCTGGCCATCTTCCTCGGCCCGCGCCGCCACCGCACCACGCCGCCGCACAACCCCGGCTACGTGATGATCGGCGCGGCGATGTTGTGGGTCGGCTGGTTCGGCTTCAACGGCGGCTCGCAGCTGGCGGCCGATGGCGGGGCGGCCATGGCGATCACGGTGACGCATCTGTCGGCCGCCGCCGCCTCGCTGACCTGGGCGCTGTGGGAACGCATCAAGTTCGGCCGCGCCTCGCTGGTGGGCCTGGTGACCGGCACCATCGCCGGCCTCGCCTCGATCACCCCGGCCTCCGGTTTTGTCGGCCCGGTGCAGGCGCTGATCATCGGTGCCGTGGCCGGCATCCTGTGCCAGGAGGCGGTCAACCTGATCCGCAACACCTTCAAGATCGACGACACGCTGGACGTCTTTGCCGTGCACGGCGTCGGCGGCATCTTCGGCACGCTGATGATCGCGGTCTTTGGCCTGGGGTCCTGGGCGGCGCAGCTGGGTTCGCTGGTGGTGGTGGGGGTCTTCACCACGGTGGTGACCATCGCGCTGATCTTCGTGGTCAAGGCGATCGTGCCGCTGCGCGTCGACCAGGAGACCGAGGTCAACGGCCTCGACATCTCGGTCCACGGCGAACGCGCCTACGACCACGCGAGCTGATCCATCCTTGACCGGCACGAAAACGGGCCCCCTTGCGGGCCCGTTATTCATGACCCGCCCGATGGCACGGGCGTCAGCCCGGGCCGCGCCCGACCCTCCCCCCGGGAGGGCGCATTGGCGATGTCGTAGACAGCACGCCCGTCACAGGGCGTGAAAAGCACACCACCCAATCCAACGCGTCCAAAGCGCCCACCCAGGCTCGGGCGCGCCCCTCCGCTCCCTATCCCATGACACCGACAAACCCCGCCCGGTCCCCGCCCGTGATCGCCTGCCAGACCGCCTCGGCCCGCGCCGCGCCGATCAGCGCCGCCGCCTTGGCGCGCAGCCGCACCGTCCGCGCCTCCAGCGTCATCGGCGCCTCCAGGTCGAACACCGCGCGTTGCCCGTCCACCGTGACCACGGCCTCGGTCTCCTTCAGGTCGTCGCGCGGCTCTACCGTCACCCGCTCGCGCAGCGCCACGACTGCCGGATCGACGCACAGAGCGTCCGAATAGGTCTCCAGCGCCGCCGTGTCGTGGCCCAGCAGCGCCAGCGCCACCACCATGCGATAGCTGAACTTCGCCTCCAGCCCCGAGGCGGGCGCGGGAATGTTGCACACCGTCAGCCAGCGCGGATGCGTCTGCACCGTCACCGCCTGCACCGTCTCGGGCGCCGTCATCGTCGCCAGCGCCTCCAGCGTCGCGTGCAGCCCGTGGCAGCAGGCGTGGAACTTGTGGCTGAGGCTCTCCAACAGCGCGCCTTCGGGCTGCGCCACCGCCCCGTCGCACATATGCGTCTGGACAAATCCGTTGACCCCGTCCAGCGCCAGCGGGTTCGACACGAATCCGCGCGCCGCCAGCAGCGCCGCCTCGACCCCGTTGGCCGCCGCGATCCCGGCGTTATACGGCTTGCCCATGGTGCCGAACTGCGACTTCAGCCCCGAGGCGCGCGTCGACACCAGCCCCAGTGCGTGCCCCGTCTGACCTTCGTCCAGACTCAGCAGCCGCGCCGCCGCGACGCAGGCGCCGAAGGCCCCCGCCGTGGCCGTCTGGTGATAGCCCGCCTGGTAATGCCCCCGGCCAAAGCGCAGCCCGAACCGGACCGAAGCTTCGGCCCCCAGCCGCGCTGCCGCGAGGATCTCGGGCAAGGGCAGGTCCAGGTGCTCCCCCAACGCCAGTGCTGCGGGCAACACCGCCACCGACGGGTGGCCGATATGGGCGAAATGCGTGTCGTCGTAGTCCAGCGCGTGCGAGGCCGCGCCGTTGACCAGCGCCGCCGCCCGCATCGGCACCCGCCCGCCGCCAAACACCTGCGCCTGCGCCGCGCCGCCCTCGTCCTCGACCAGCGCGCGGGTCAGCCGCGCCACCGGCTCGTCCCGCCCGGCGATGCCGCAGGCCATCCAGTCCAGCGCCGACAGCGCCAGCATGGCGCGCGCGGCCTCGGTGTCGGCCGCCTCGGCGGCGGCAAGGATGGGGTCAAAGGGGGTGGTCATCTGCGGCGCTCCCGTCTGGCTGCGGGCCGCACCTTAGGCGAAAGCCGGGCAAGGTAAAGTCACCGCAGGGCGCGATAGCCCCTTGCCGCCTCTCCCGCCGTTCCACCCCGCGCCGCAGGCGCGGGCCCGCCCGGCAATCCGCGCGGCACCGGCACGTCGCCCCGCGCGCCCAGCGAGGGGCGCACAGGCACCACCGGCGCCTCACGCTCGCGCGGCATCGGCTCGCGGTTCAGCCCGTTCAGCGCGGAGGCCACTAGCGCCCCGGTCTGGCTGGTGGAGACGACCGGCGGCGGCGCCGGGATCGGCAGCTGCCCCGTGGGCCGCAGCACCGCGCCTGTCGCCAGGGGCGCCCCGGCGCCAAACGGGGCTGCGCCGCTGGACGTGGTCCCGCCCATCTGCGCCTGCCCGGGCGGCACCGGCCGCACCGGTTTGACCTCGCCTTGCGACGACACGGGCAGGGACATCAGGGCGACATGGTTGAACACGGCAGGCATGGGTCGGATCCGGTCTCAGGTAACGGTCCGTCAAGACATAGGCCGGGAATCGGGCAACTCCGGGGCATCCCCCCGCTTTCGCCGTGCGTGGTTAACGCGCCCCTACCCCCGGCGCGGCGGAATCGCGTAGGTCAGCGAGGCATGCGCCAGCGGCTTGGCCTCGCCCTCGCTGAACAGCAGCACGTCCGTCACCGACAGCGACCGGCCCAGCTTCAGCACCCGCGCCTCCGCCAGCACGTCGACCCCGGCCGCCGGCTTGCGCATGAAGTCGATCGAGCAATGCGTCGTCACCGTCAGCGGCTCGCGCCCGATGCGGGCCAGCGTCGCGACATAGGCCGACACGTCCGCCAGGCTGAACATCGCCGGGCCGGACACCGTGCCGCCGGGGCGCAGGTGCGCGTCCTGACTCAGCAGCCGCATCACCAGCAGCTCCTCGTCCAGCCGGTCGATCCCGAACATGCCCCGCACCTGCGGAAAGATCTCGTCCAGGTAGGGCATCATCTCGTCGGCCCGGATCTTCAACGTCAACGGCTTTCCTCCTCTGCTGCGCGCAGGTAATCTGCGCAAAACCCGGAGGACAAGATGGAACTCTTGCAACGTTGCGACAGCGGGCACATCGCCCACCTGCACATGAACGCGCCCGAGCGGCTGAATGCCCTCTCGGACGAGATGCTGGCCGCCCTCCAGGCCCAGATCGATGCGCTGGCGCAGGACCGCACGATCCGCGTGGTGGTGATCTCGGGCGCGGGCAAGGCGTTCTGCGCCGGCCACGACCTGAAACAGATGCAGGCCGGGCGGCAGGCCGAGGACGGCGGCAAGGCCTATTTCGCCGATCTCTTCACCCGCTGCGCCCGCGTCATGACCGGGCTGACCCGCCTGCCCCAGCCGGTGATCGCGCAGGTCCACGGCATCGCCACGGCGGCGGGCTGCCAGATGGTCGCCTCCTGCGACATGGCCGTGGCGGCCGAGGGCACGCGCTTTGGCGTGAACGGCGTCAACATCGGCCTGTTCTGCTCCACCCCCATGGTGGCGCTCACCCGCAACATCCCGCGCAAGAAGGCCTTCGAGATGCTGACCACCGGGCGTTTCCTGAGCGCCGAGGAGGCCGAGCGCGCCGGGCTGGTCAACAAGGTCGTGCCCGCCGACGAGCTGGCGCAGGCCACGCAGGAGCTGGCCGAAACGGTTGCGGGCAAGCTGACGGCGGCGGTCAAGATCGGCAAATCCGCCTTTTACGAGCAGATGACCATGGATCTCGACGCCGCCTACGCCTTTACCGGCGCCAACATGGTCGACAACATGCTGTGGCGCGACACCAACGAAGGCATCGCCGCCTTCCTGGAAAAACGCGCGCCCGACTGGCAGGACCGCCAGGGCGACTGACACGCCCCATCAGGCGGCACACGCTCCCCGTATGCCGCCCCTCGATCTTATCCGGTTCGCGCGAGCTCAGGCCCCGGTGGGCCAGACGAAATCGGGCCGCAGCGCGTCGTAGACCGGACGGCCGTCCGACGGCTTGGCATAGCCTTTGCTCTCGTCCCAGAACGCATGGTAGGTCGCGGCCGGGAATGCGGCATCGTCGTAGCCCATGACATTCGGCACGGCGACGCGGATCCGCTTCACCTTGTCGTCCAGCATCAGCGCCGCGCCGCAGTCCGAGCAGGTGCACAGCTCCAGCGGCCCGTTCGGGTTGTCCTTGTTGAACGGCTGCCGGGCGATCTTCTCGGGGTGATCCACCTTGAGGTCGCCGTAGTTGAAAAACGCCACATGCGTATGCTGCTGGCCGGTGACGGCCTTGCAGACGTTGCAGTGGCATTCGTGGTTGTCGATGGGTTCGGCATTCGACGTCACGTGAACGTGGTCGCATCCACCCTGATACTTGCTGGCCATCGTGTCCTCCCTGTTTTGACAACGCCAGGTCTGGCGTCGGCGGTCGTCACTCCGGCAATGTCGAGTGGCCGCACACCGAGTCTGGCGCAACGACGATTTTGGCGCAACATCGACTCATGTCTGTCTCGGGCGGGATCCGGGCGTCGTGAGTTTTGTACAAAACGACATTTTTCGCGTACAAGACGTACAAAACGTACAAACTCCGGCGCCGCCTTGGCAGGCGTGCCCGGATGCTCTAGATGCGCGGCATGACACAGGAATTGCATATCGTCGGCGGCGGCATGGCCGGCTCCGAAGCCGCCTGGCAGGCGGCCAACATGGGCGTGCGCGTGGTGATCCACGAGATGCGCCCCAAGGTAAAGACCTTTGCGCATCAGACTGGAAACTTTGGGGAAATGGTCTGTTCAAACTCGTTCCGCTCGGACGATTCCGAACAGAACGCCGTGGGCCTGCTGCACTGGGAGATGAGGCAGGCCGGCGGCCTGATCATGCAGACCGCCCAGACCCACCGCCTGCCCGCCGGCGGCGCCTTGGCCGTGGACCGCGAAGCCTTTGCCCAAAGCGTCACAGACGCCCTGACCGCCCACCCCAACATCTTGATTTCAAACGAAGAAATCACGGAACTACCGTCCGAAGGCCAATGGATATTCGCCACCGGCCCGCTGACCTCCGCCGCCCTGGGCGAGGCGATCCAGCACGAAACCGGGGCGGACCGGTTGGCCTTCTTCGACGCTATCGCGCCCATCGTCTACGCCGAAAGCATAGATATGTCAGTGGCTTGGCGGCAATCCCGCTATGACAAGGGCGAAACGGACGCCGAACAGAAGGCCTATCTCAACTGCCCGATGACCAAGGACCAGTACGAAGCCTTCATCGACGCGCTTCTCGCAGCCGAGAAAACCGAATTTCATGAAGGAGAAACAGCAGGTTACTTCGACGGCTGCCTGCCGATCGAGGTCATGGCCGAACGCGGCCGCGAAACCCTGCGCCACGGCCCGATGAAGCCGGTCGGCCTGACCAACGCGCACAAGCCCGAGCAGAAGCCTTACGCCGTGGTCCAGCTGCGCCGCGACAACGCGCTCGGCACGCTCTACAACATCGTCGGCTTCCAGACCAAGATGAAGTATGGCGCGCAAGCCTCTGTTTTCAAGATGATCCCCGGACTTGAGAATGCCAGTTTCGCGCGCCTCGGCGGGATCCACCGCAACACCTTTCTCAACAGCCCGACGCTGCTGGACGCGCAGATGCGCCTGCGCTCCCGGCCCAACATCCGCTTTGCCGGCCAGGTGACGGGCGTCGAAGGCTACGTCGAATCCGCCGCCATGGGCCTGCTCGCCGGCCGCATGGCCGCGTCCGAGATCCTCGGCCGACCCTTGCCCGAAGTGCCGCAGGACAGCGCCCACGGCGCCCTGATCCACCACATCACCGGCGGCGCCGAGGCCAAGACCTTCCAGCCGATGAACGTCAACTTCGGCCTGTTCCGCCCGCTCGAAGGCCTGCGGGGCGGCCGCAGGGGCCGGCGCGACCGCTACAAGGGCTACACCGACCGCGCCAAGGCAGTCTGGGAGGTCTGGCTGGCGCAACAGGGGGTTGACGGACAGGCGGCAGAGTAGAACCCTGTCGCCATGAGCGATCCGTATTTCGACAAGGTCTACAAGGCCCGCAGCGAGGAAGAGACCCGCGCGCTCTACGACGGCTGGGCCGCGACCTATGAACAGGCCATGGCCGACGAAGGCTATGCGACCCCCGGCCGCTGCGCCCAGGCGCTGCGTGCCCTGATGCCCGACAGCGCGGCGCCGATCCTGGATTTCGGTTGTGGATCAGGGCTTTCCGGGCTGGCGTTAAGGCTCGCGGGGTTCAGCGTGATCGACGGCGTCGACCTCTCGCCGGGCATGTTGGACCGCGCGCGGGACAAGGGCGTCTACCGCAGCCTCGCGCCGATCGGTCCCGGCGATCCGGTGCCCGAGGGCTATGCCGCCATCGCCGCCATCGGCGTGATCGGCGCGGGTGCGGCCCCGCTGGCGGCGCTCGACCGGATCTTCGACGCGCTGGCGCCGGGCGCGAAATGTGTCTTTTCCTTCAATGACCACACGTTGGAAGACCCCGCCTTCGAGGGCCGCATCGATGCGCTGATCGCCGATGGCACCCTGCGCCAGCTGTTCCGCGAACACGGGCCCCACCTGCCCGGCAAGAACATCGGCTCCACCGTCTACGTGCTTGAAAAAGCGTGACCTTCATCACCCGCTTTGCCCCGTCGCCCACCGGTCCGCTGCATCTGGGCCATGCCTATTCGGCGCTGCTGGCGCACGACTTGGCGCGCGCCGCGCAGGGGCGTTTCCTGCTGCGGATCGAGGACATCGACACCACCCGCTCGCGCCCCGAGTGGGAGCGGCAGATCTACGACGACCTCGCCTGGCTGGGCATCACCTGGGACGCGCCGCCGGTGCGGCAGTCCGACCGCGCCGACACCTACCGCGACGCCTTGCAGACCCTCTGGTCGCGTGGGCTGCTCTATCCCTGCACCTGCACCCGGCGCGACATTGCCGCCGCCGTCTCGGCCCCGCAGGAGGGCGCCGAGCCGCCGCAGGGACCGGACGGGCTGATCTACCCCGGCACCTGTCGCCACCGCTTTGCCCGCGACACCGCCGCGCCACCCGAGGGCATGGCGCTGCGCCTCGACATGCAGGCGGCGCTGGACACCATCGGCCCCCGCGCCATGGCCTTCACCGAGACCGGTCCCACCGGCTCCACGCCCCGCCCCGTCCCGCTGGGGGACCTGACATCAACCGTGGGAGATATCGTCCTGTCCCGAAAGGACTTTCTGGGGTCATACCATCTCTCTGTGGTGCTTGACGACGCCACCCAACAGATCACCCACGTGATCCGCGGCAAAGACCTGTTCGAGGCGACCCGCATCCACGTCCTGTTGCAGGTCGTGATGGACCTGCCGACCCCCACCTACCTGCACCACCGCCTGATCCGCGATGACCAGGGTCGCCGCCTTGCCAAGCGCGACGATGCCCGCGCCATCGCCCTCTACCGCGCCGAAGGGCTCAGACCGCAGGATATCCGCGCGAAAGTCGGCCTGCAAGCCGCTGTTTCTTAGAAATATAAATGGGCTCGCAGAGCACCTCAGCCAACCAAAGGCGCCATCAGTTCCACTTCCTTGCCGTCCCGCCCCGCCGTGTAGAAACACGACCGCCGGTTGGTGTGGCACGCGGGCCCGGTCTGCCGCACCACCGCCAGCAGGCAATCGCGGTCACAATCGACGCGCAGGTCGACCAGTTCCTGCACATGCCCCGACGACTCGCCCTTGATCCAGAAGGCCTGCCGCGAGCGCGACCAATAGGTCACGCGCCGCGTCTCCAGCGTGCGCGCCACCGCCTCGGCGTTCATCCAGGCCATCATCAGCACCGCGCCGCCCTCATCCTGCGCGATGCAGGGAACGAGGCCGCGGTCATCATACTTTAGGCTAGAGGGATCGAAGGGCATGGGAAAAACCTTTTGCATCGGCAGGACCACCGCCTATGTATGGGGAACGCGACGCAGGAGAAAGCCATGTCCGGCGAAACCGACCTGATCAAGCTCTATTCCGGGCGAATCCTCGCGCTGGCCGCGGACATCCCGCACAACAGCCGGCTGGACCATCCGCAGGCAACGGTTAAAAAGCGCTCTCCGCTGTGCGGATCGACCGTCACCGTGGACCTGACCATGAAGGACGGCAAGGTCGCCGCGTTCGGGCAGGACGTGAAGGCCTGCGCGCTGGGACAGGCGGCGGCCTCGGTCGTGGGCGGGGCCATCATCGGCTGCACGCCCGAGCAGATCCTGGAGGCCCGCGACGCGCTGCGCGCCATGCTCAAGGAAGATGGGCCGACACCGCCCGCCCCCTTTGACGACCTCGAGGTCTTGCGCCCCGCCGCCGCGTTCAAGAATCGCCACGCCTCGATCCTGCTGGCGCTCGAAGCGGCCAGCGAGGCGGTTCAGGAAGCCCGTCAATCGCATTCGGCTTGATCGCCTGTTGGGGCTTTCTCCGCTAAAGAGGAGCCGCAACAGGGACAGGCCGCGAAACACGGTCCAGAGCTTTCCGGTCCGGACGAGACGTCCGGGCAGCTGTCACAGCTGACGCGTGCCGCGACGGGTCTGTGTCGGGAAACCGTCGATATCGGCGGGTTTCTTCAGGATCTTGACGCGCGCTCTTCCGTGCAGCTGCGGGAATTGTCACAGGTCGGCCAGCAGACACTGGACCTGTCCGTGGTCGGCGTGCGCATGCAGGCTTCTCTCCACGCCATGGTCGACATGGCAGAGGCCATCCTGGCGCAGGTGCAGGGATCGGTTCGGATGATCCGTGAGGCCGGTCACAACTCGCAGGCCCTGGCGGAATGGGTGCGCGCGGTCCACGCCGGCGGCACCGAGGTCGAGGACATGCTGCGCACCGTGCCGACCTCCAACACGCTGATTTCCGACATCGCCTGGCAGATGCACATCCTTGCCGTCAACGCCAAGATCGAGGCAGCGCGCCGGTGTTTCACGCTGACCGACACCTCGGAGCCGATCCTGCAACACGCCGTCGCCCTGGGCGGCAATGGCGAGGACGGGGTCATGATCACCCGTGTCCAGGACCTTTCCGGACAGGTGGCGCTGGTCATGGAGCAGGCGCTGGCCGACGGTCGGATCACCGAAGACGCCCTGTTCGCGCGGATCTACGCCCCCATTCCCCACAGCGATTTGAAACAGGTCCTGGCGCCGTTTACCCGCCTGACGGACGATATCCTGCCACCGATCCAGGAGCCTGCGCTGATGCTGGATGACCGGATCGTGTTCTGCGCGGCGGTCGACCAGAACGGCTACCTGCCGACCCACAACCGCAATTTCTCGCATCCGCAGGGCGAGGATCCGGTCTGGAGGGCCGCCCATTGCCGCAACCGGCGGATCTTTGACGATCGGGTGGGGCTGAAAGCCGGGCGGAACACCAGGCCTTTCCTGCTTCAGGTCTACCGGCGCGACATGGGCGGCGGCACCTTCGTCATGATGAAGGATCTCTGGGCACCGATCCTGCTGCGCGGGCGGCACCGGGGCGGAGTGCGGCTGGCCTACCGGAGCTGAGGGCGGCCCGCACCTCTGACAAAAAAACCGCCGCGCTCCGGGACAGGAGGCGGCGGCAAGGGGCGTGTCAATCCGTGGGTTCCGGGCCGGGTTCGGTTGCAGGCAGGCAAACCGGCTTGGGGACAGGCGGCACATCGGGACAGGGATGCGCCAGACCGGCCCGGTCACGGACACGCAGGCAGAAACTCAGACGACGGACGGCAGGTGCAGCGCACCGAACAGGATCACGGCAAGGGACAGGGCCCCCAGCACGTCCTGCCAGAGGGTCGCGTGCTGGCGGTGAAGGGCGGTTTTGACAGTGTCGATCATGGCGCGTCTCCAATTGTCCGTTTGTTGCACCTTTGTTCTCACATTCTTAACCATATGTAAAGAACTAAGTGAGAACATTTGAGAACAAACTGTGAGAATCGGCGGAACACAGTCCCGTTGAGATCACAGCCATGCAGGCCCCGGCCCGGTGCCCCCTCACCGGGTCGGGTGTCAGCCCACCCCGATCAGCCGGATCGCTTCGTCCTGCCGCATCAGCCACAGCAGCTGCCGCGCCGCCTGGCCGCGCGGGCCGGTCAGCTCCGGGTCCTCGGCCAACAGCCGCCGCGCGTCGCTTTGCGCCACGGCCATCAGCCCGGACTGCCGTTCCAGATCGGCCACCCGGAACCTTGGCAGGCCGGATTGCGCCAGGCCGATCACGTCCCCCGCACCACGCATCTCCAGGTCCACCTCGGCAATGCGAAAGCCGTCCTCGGTCTCGCGCAGCGTGGTCAGCCGCCGCATCCCGCTTTCGGACAGGGGCGGCTGGTACATCAGCAGGCAGGTCGAAGCCGCCTCACCCCTCCCGACGCGTCCGCGCAACTGGTGCAACTGCGCGAGGCCAAAGCTTTCGGCCCGTTCGACCACCATGATCGTCGCGTTGGGCACGTTGACGCCGACCTCGATTACCGTGGTCGCCACCAGCACCGCGGTCTCGCCCGAGACAAAGCGCGCCATGGCCGCGTCCTTTTCGGCCGGGGGCATCTGGCCGTGCACCAGCCCCACGACGCCCTCACCGAGTGCCGCGCGCAGGACCTTGAAGCGCGCCTCGGCCGCAACCAGGTCCGAGCTTTCGCTTTCCTCGACCAGCGGGCAGACCCAGTAGGCCTGCCGCCCCTCGGCGACGGCGCGGCGCAGGTGGTCCACCACCTCCTCCATGCGCTCGTTCGACACCAGCGCGGTCTTGATCGGCTTGCGGCCGGGCGGCTTCTCGTCCAGCACCGAAACCTCCATGTCGCCGTATTGCGCCAGCGCCAGGCTGCGCGGGATCGGCGTGGCCGTCATGACCAATACGTCCGCTGCCGCGCCCTTTTTTCCCAGCTCCATCCGCTGGCGCACGCCAAAGCGGTGCTGTTCGTCGACGATCGCCAGCCGCAGGTCGGAAAACTCCACGTCCGCCTGGAACACCGCGTGGGTGCCCACCAGGATCTGGATGTCGCCACGCGCCAGCGCCGCCAGTTTCGCCGCGCGCTCCGCCCCCTTGTCCCGCCCGGTCAGCAGCTCCAGCACCACGCCCGCGCTTTCCGCCAGCGGCTGCAACCCCTCGAGATGCTGGCGCGCGAGGATCTCGGTCGGGGCCATCATGACCCCCTGCCCGCCCGCCTCGACCGCGATCAGCAGCGCGAGAAAGGCAACCAGCGTCTTGCCCGAACCGACATCCCCTTGCAGCAGGCGATTCATTCGCATCGGCCGCGCCATGTCCTCGGCGATCTCCTCGACCGCGAGGTGCTGCGCCCCGGTCGGCCGGTAGGGCAGCGCGGCCAGCACCTTCTGACGCAGCCGCCCGTCGCCGCGCGTCTCGAACCCCTTGGCGCGCCGCCGCCGCGCCCGGGCCAGCGCAAGTGTGAGCTGGTGCGCCATCAGCTCGTCATAGGCCAGCCGCGCGCGCGCCGGGGCGGTCGGGGCCAGGTCCGGCGCCCCGGTCGGTGCATGCGCAATACGCAGCGCCTCGTTCCAGTCAGGCCAGGCCTCCGCCGCCTTTTGCGGCCCGTCGATCCATTCCGGCAGGTCCGGCACCCGGGTCAACGCGTCGGCCACCGCCCGCGCCATCAGCTTCTGCGTCACGTTGCCGGTCAGCGGATAGACCGGCTCGAACCCCGGCAGGGCTTCGGCCTCATCGGGACGCAGCATGTGGTCGGGGTGGACCATCTGCGGCACACCGTCGAACAGCTCGACCCGCCCAGACAGGATGCGCCGCTGGCCGGCGGGCAGCATCTTGGCGATGTAGTCGCCGCCGCCGTGGAAAAAGACCACCTGGAACCGCGTACGCGCATCGTCCGCCTCGACCCGGTAGGCGCCGCCCTTGCGTGCGGGCGGGCGGTGACGGCCGATCACCGCCTCGACCGTGGCCACCCCAGGCAATTCCGCCTCCAGCACGCTGGCCCGCAGGTGCCGGTCGATCCCCGAATAGGGCAGCGTGAACAGCAGGTCGCGCGGCGTCTCGATCCCGGCGGCCTCCAGCGCCTGCGCCGTCTTGGGGCCGATCCCGTCCAGCCCGGTCAGGTCCGCAAACAGCGGCCAGAGCGCTTCGGGCCGTCCGCTCATCCGCCGATCAGCTCCAGCCAGCCGTCCTCGTCGAGGACCATCAGGCCCAGTTCGCGCGCCTTGGTTTCCTTGCTGCCGGCCCCCGGCCCGGCGACGACGATGTCGGTTTTCTTCGACACAGACCCGGCAACCTTGGCGCCCATCGCCTCGGCCCGCGCCTTGGCCTCGGCCCGGGTCATGCGTTCGAGCGCGCCGGTAAAGACAACGGTCTTGCCGGCGATGGGCGAGCCTTCGGTCGCGGGACGTTCGGCGGCCTGCACGTTCAGATGCGCGGTCAGCCGGTCGATCGAGGCGCGTTCGGCCTCCTGCGCAAAGCTGGTCACCAGGGCGACCGCGACCGTGGCGCCGATGCCGTCGATGCCGGTGATCTCGTCCCAGGCGGCGCGCGCCTCGGGCGGGATCTCTGCCCAGGCAGCCTCGCGGCTTTCCTTGATGCGGGCGCGGCGGCTTTCGCTGGCGGCGGCGCGGCGTTCGGCCTCTTCGGCGGCGTCGGCCTCGCGGTGCGCCCGTGCAGCCGGGCGGGCCGAATCGATGGCGGCAACCAGCGCCTCCAAGGTGCCGAAGTGGCGGGCGAGGTCATTGGCGGCCACCTCGCCGACGTGGCGGATGCCAAGGCCGAAAAGCAGCCGTCCAAGGCCGATGTTGCGGCGTTCGGCGATCGCGGCAAAGAGGTTGGTGGCGGATTTCTCGCCCCAGCCTTCGCGGTTCTTCAACTGCTGGATGCCCGAGCCGTAGCGCGCCTCCAGCGTGAAGATATCCGCCGGTTCGCGGATCCAGCCGTCGGCATAGAACTGTTCGATCTGTTTCGCGCCCAGCCCCTCGATGTCGAAGGCGGCGCGCGAGACGAAATGTTTCAGCTTTTCAACCGCCTGAGCGGGGCAGATCAGGCCACCCGTACAGCGGCGTACGGCATCGCCCTCCTCACGGATCGCATCGCTGCCGCATTGCGGGCAGGTCGTCGGAAAGGCGTAAGGCCGTGTATCCTCGGGGCGTTTCGACAGGTCCACCTCGGCGACCTTGGGGATCACGTCGCCGGCCCGGTAGACCTGCACCCAGTCGCCGACGCGGATGTCCTTGCCGCCGCGGATCGGATTGCCAAGGTTGTCGCGCCCGGCGATGTAATCCTCGTTGTGCAGGGTGGCGTTGGACACCACGACCCCGCCGACCGTCACGGGCGCGAGCCGCGCCACCGGGCTGAGCGCCCCGGTGCGGCCGACCTGGATGTCGATCGCCTCAAGCCGGGTCCAGGCCAGTTCGGCCGGGAACTTGTGCGCGATGGCCCAGCGGGGTGTGGTCGACCGAAAGCCCAGCCGTTCCTGCAACCCGAGGTCATCGACCTTGTAGACCACGCCGTCGATGTCGTAGCCCAGCGTCGCACGCTGCTCTTCGATCCGCGCATAATGCGCCAGCATTTCCTCCGGCCCTTTGCAAAGCTCGGTGAGCGGGTTGGTCCGGAAGCCGAGCGCGCCCAGCCGTTCTATCGCCTGCATTTGCGTTTCGGCCAATGGTTCCGACAGCGCGCCCCAGGAATAGGCAAAGAACCGCAGCGGGCGGGCGCGGGTGATTGCCGGGTCCAATTGGCGCAGCGAACCGGCGGCGGCATTGCGCGGGTTGGCAAAGGTCTTGGCCCCCTGCTCGGTCTGCCGGGTGTTCAGCGCGGCAAAGTCGGCATGGCTCATGTAGACCTCGCCGCGCACTTCGAGGATCTCCGGTGCTCCGTCCAGCCGTTCCGGAATGTCGTCGATCGTGCGGGAATTGGCGGTCACGTTCTCGCCCTCCGTCCCGTCCCCCCGAGTGGCGGCCTGCACCAGCACACCGCTCTCGTAGCGCAGCGACAGCGACAGGCCGTCGATCTTCGGCTCGGCGGTGTAGGCCAGCGGGGCTTCCGCGCCCAACCCCAGGTAGCGCCGGATGGACCTGTCAAAATCGGCAATGTCCTCGTCGGCGAAGGCATTGGCCAGCGACAGCATCCGCACGCTGTGCCGCACCTTTGAAAAGCCCTCCGCCGGGGCCGCGCCAACCTGCTCGGTCGGGCTGTCTTCGCGTTTCAGGGATGGAAACCGCGCCTCGATCTCGGCATTGCGCCGTTTCAGGCGGTCGTACTCCGCGTCGGAAATCTCGGGGGCGTCCTCGGCGTGATAGGCCCGGTCGGCCTCTGCCAGCACAAGCGAAAGAGACGCGAGTTCCTCCCGCGCCTCTTGTTCGGTCAGATCCCCGACCTCCTTGCTCCTCGGATCCCCGGTTCTTTCGGGATCGTCCTGCGGTCTGTCAGCCATCGCCGCCCCTCGCTATCGACACCTGTCAGAGTGATAGGCGCGTGCCCGGGCGAGGTCCAGCGGCTCCGCCGACCGAGGGCAGGGTCAGCCGGTGGCGGCGATGGCCTTCTGTTCCTTCTGCGAAGGTTCGGGATCGCGCAACACGTAGCCACGGCCCCAGACGGTCTCGATGTAGTTGTCGT
The DNA here is from genome assembly GCF_900184945.1 of Antarctobacter aquimaris. Classification (GTDB taxonomy): domain Bacteria; phylum Pseudomonadota; class Alphaproteobacteria; order Rhodobacterales; family Rhodobacteraceae; genus Maliponia; species Maliponia aquimaris. The sequence goes on from NZ_FXYF01000002.1 coordinate 268,011, forward strand.
CGCCGGTCGCTTCCGACAGCTTCTTGCGCAGCTTGCAGATGAAAACGTCGATGATCTTCAGTTCCGGTTCGTCCATGCCGCCGTAGAGATGGTTGAGGAACATCTCCTTGGTCAGCGTGGTGCCCTTGCGCAGGCTCAGAAGCTCCAGCATCTGGTATTCCTTGCCGGTCAGGTGCACCGGCTTGCCGGACACCTCGACCGTCTTCGCGTCCAGGTTGACCGAGACCTTGCCCGTCCGGATCACGGATTGCGAATGCCCTTTGGAGCGGCGGATGATCGCGTGGATGCGCGCCACCAGCTCGTCGCGGTGGAACGGCTTGGTCATGTAATCGTCGGCACCGAAACCGAAGCCCTTGATCTTGGACTGGGTGTCGTCCTCGCCGGTCAGGATCAGGATCGGCGTGTCGATCCGTGCCACCCGCAACTGGCGCAGAACCTCGTGCCCGTTCATGTCCGGCAGGTTCAGGTCCAGCAGGATCAGGTCGTAGTCGTAGAGCTTGGCCAGATCGATCCCCTCCTCGCCCATGTCGGTCGAGTAGACGTTCAGGTTGGCGTGACTCAGCATCAATTCGATGCTTTTCGAGGTGGTCGGATCGTCTTCAACCAGCAAGATACGCATGTCTGTCTCCGGGCACTGTCATTCGGTTGAAGGTAACGTGGTCGAAAAAGGTTAACGCCCCCTTACCATACCCTGAGACGAAAGAATTTCAACTCATGGTTGCCGAAACTTTTGCACGCGGGTGACTTTCAGAGCCTCTTCGCCATGCTGCGTGGCCGCCTTGACCCATTCCAGCAGCTCCTCGTCGCTCAAGGCATAGCGGTCCTTGGCCTGCTCATGGGTGATCAGACCAAAGGTCACCGCCTTGACCACCGCGGCCTTGCGCGAGGCGACCCAGCGTCGGGTTTCGCTCGGCGGCAGGTCGGCCCGGGTCATGGTGCTGCCATCCGGAAGCCTGACCGCGCGCGGACCATCGACCTTCTTGAGATACATGCTGCGCCCTCCTTCACTAAAGGTCAGGGCATAAAGCCACGCACGGTTTAACGACGGCTGAAACAGCCCCTTGAGAGTATTTCGGATTTTCCTATATTATCCGCCATTCCAAGGAGAGACCCGATGCCCCTCGACACGCGCCCGCTGAACTCGCTGGGCCTGCCCAAGCCGCCGTCCGAAACCCGCGTCGTCGTCGCCATGTCCGGCGGCGTCGACAGTTCGGTCGTGGCCGCGATGCTCAAGGACGAAGGCTACGACGTGGTCGGCGTGACGCTGCAACTCTATGACCACGGCGCGGCGCTCGCCAAGAAAGGCGCCTGCTGCGCCGGGATCGACATCCACGATGCGCGCCGGGTGGCCGAATCGATGGGCTTTCCGCACTACGTCCTCGACTACGAGAACATCTTCCGCGAGGCGGTGATCGACGAATTCGCCGACAGCTACCTCGGCGGCGCCACGCCCGTGCCCTGCATCCGCTGCAACGAACGGGTCAAGTTCAAGGACCTGCTGGAAACCGCCAAGGACCTCGAGGCCGACTGCATGGCCACCGGGCATTACATCCAGCGTCTCATGGGCAAGAACGGCCCGGAACTGCACTGCGCCGAGGACGCCGCGCGCGACCAGAGCTATTTCCTGTTCTCAACCACCCCGGAGCAGCTGGCTTTCCTGCGCTTCCCTCTGGGCCATCTGCCGTCCAAGGACGCGACCCGCGCGCTGGCCGCGAAATACGGCCTCAGCGTGGCGAAGAAGCCCGACAGCCAGGACATCTGCTTTGTCCCCGACGGCAACTATGCCGCGGTGATCGAGAAACTGCGCCCCGGCTCCGCCGAACCGGGCGAGATCGTGCACGCCGACGGCCGTGTCCTCGGGCAGCACCACGGGGTGATCCACTACACCATCGGTCAGCGCCGCGGGCTCGGCATCGGCGGACTGACCGAACCGCTCTACGTGGTCCGGCTCGACGTGGACAACCGCCGCGTCATCGTCGGCCCAAAGGAGATGCTCGCCACACGCACCATCCCGGTGCGCGAGATCAACTGGCTGGGTGACGTCCCCTTCACCTCGCGCGCGGAATGGCCGCTCAGCGTCAAGGTCCGCTCCACCCGCCCCCCGCGCGAGGCGATCGTCCGGCCGGTCTCGGACACCGAAGCCGAGGTCGAGTTGCTCGCCGCCGAGGAAGGCGTCAGCCCCGGCCAGGCCTGCGTCTTCTACGCGCCGGAAGGCTCGCGCATCCACGGCGGCGGCTGGATCTGGCGCGGCCGCTGATCCTCCAGCACATCACGGTTTCTTCTGGCAGGAAATATCCCGGGGGAGTCCCGGACCCGGTCCGGGACGGGGGCAGCGCCCCCACTCCGAGGCGACCGCCAAAGGCGGACGACGAGATGACCTGCGCGCCGCAGGCGCTCAATCGGATCACGAGAAAAAGGGTCTCAGACCTTCCCCAGCGCCAGCACCGCGTTCAGCCCGCCAAAGGCGAAGGCATTCGACAACACCACGTCGACCTGCGCCTCGCGCGCCACGTTCGGCACCACGTCCAGCGCGCATTCCGGGTCCGGCTCCTCGTAGCCGATGGTCGGGGCGATGATGCCGTCCTTCAGCGCCATCAGGCAGGCCAGCAGTTCCACCGCGCCGGTGCCGCCGATCAGGTGGCCGTGCATCGACTTGGTCGAGGAAATCATCAGGTCATCCGCATGGGTGCCGAAGACATCCGCCACCGCCGCGCATTCCGTCTTGTCGTTGGCCGCGGTCCCGGTGCCATGCGCGTTGATGTAGCCGACGCGCGTCTTGGCGATGCGGCCATCCTTCAGCGCGCCGGCAATCGCCCGCGCCGCGCCCTGCTTGGAGGGCATCACGATGTCGGCTGCGTCCGAGGTCATGGCAAAGCCCAGAACCTCGCCCAGGATCTCGGCGCCGCGCGCCCGCGCGTGCTCGTAGTCCTCGAAGACAAAAACGCCGGCGCCCTCGCCCTGCACCATGCCGTTGCGCGTGGCGCTGAACGGGCGGCAAGCGTCCTTGGACATGACACGCAGCCCTTCCCAGGCCTTCACCCCGCCAAAGCACAGCATGGATTCCGAGCCGCCGGTGATCACCGCGGTACACATCCCCGTACGGATCATCTGAAAGGCCTGCCCCATGGCATGGTTCGAGCTGGCGCAGGCGGTCGCCACCGTGAAACACGGTCCCTTGACGTTGAACTCCATGCTGACGTGGCTGGTGGCCGCGTTGTTCATCAGCTTGGGCACGACAAAAGGATGCACCCGGTTCTTGCCCTCTTCGTAGACCGCCCGGTAATTGTCGTCCTGGGTGATCAGCCCACCGCCCGAGGTGCCCAGCACCACGCCGGAGGTGTTGGCCAGCTCACCGGAGAAATCCAGCCCCGACTGCGCCATCGCCTGCCGCGCCGCGATCAGGGTGAACTGGGTGAAACGGTCGTACAGCACCAGCTGTTGACGGTTGAACACCGTCTCGGGGTCGAAATCCTTGACCTGCCCGCCGATGCGGATGGCCAGCCGTTCGACATCGCGGAACTGCAACTCGGAGATGCCGCAGCGCCCCTCGCGCATCGCCTCCAGCGTGCTGGGCACGTCCTGCCCCAGCGCGTTGATCGTTCCCGCGCCGGTGATGACGACTCGGTTCACGTCTTCTGCTCGGCCAGCAGCTTTTCGATCCCCTCGACGATCTTCGCCACCGAGGAGATGTCGAAGTCAGAGCCTTTGGGGTCATTGGCGTTGAAGGGGACGGAGATGTCGAACCGCTCCTCGATGGCAAAGATCGACTCCACCAGCCCCAGCGAGTCGATCCCCAGTTCTTCGGGCGTGCTTTCCATCGTCACGTCCGAGACATCGAGCATCGCCTGTTCGGCGATGATCTCGAACACCTGTTGCCTGACGTCCATCGCTTGCGCCTCTTTCTTGCCGAATTGCCGGGTATCTAGTCGTTTCCCCTGTCCTTTGAAACCGCTTTCTTGAGCTCTGTGACCTCACGGAACAGGCGAGGAAGACGCCGCAGCGCCTTGTAGGCCTCGACGTGAGTTTCCATCTTCATCGCCGGGTAACCCAGCATCACCCGGCCCGCCGGCACGTTGGCCAGGGCGATGGTTGCCCCGCCGAGGATCGCCCGGTCGCCGACACGGATGTTGTCCGACAGGCCCACCTTGCCGCCCAGCACCACGCCGTCGCCCACCACCGTCGACCCGGCGACCCCAACCTGCGAACAGAGCAGGCAGTCGCGGCCGATCACCACGTTGTGGCCCAGCTGCACGAGGTTGTCGATCTTGGTGCCCGATCCGACCCGCGTGTCGCGGATCGTGCCCTTGTCGATGGTGCTGCCCGCGCCGACCTCGACATCGTCGCCGATGGTCACGCCGCCCAGGCTGGCGATCCGCGCCCAGGCCTGCGTCTCGGCCGTGCCTTCGCCGCCCAGCGAGGCGCGCGCCTTCTCGACGCCCGACACCTCGGGGGTGACAAAGGAAAACCCGTCACCGCCGATCACCACGCCCGGCTGCGCGATGAACCGGTCGCCGATCACCGCCCGCGCCATGATCCGCACGCCCGCGTGCAGCAGCGCCCCCGCGCCGACCCGGGTGTCCGCGCCCACGTAGCACTGCGGCCCGATGACTGATCCGGGGCCGATCTCGGCCCCCGCCTCGATCACGGTGAAGGGCCCGACCGACACGCCGTCACCCAGCCGCGCGCCGGGATCGACCAGGGCCGCAGGGTGGATGCCCGACGGATAGCCCGGCCCCGGGTCCATCTTGCCGGTGAGGCCGGACATGGCATAGCGCGGCCGCGCCGGCAGCAGCGCCGCCGCCAGGCCCATCGCCCGCCAGTCCGCGCCCTGCCACAACAGCGCAGCGCGCGCCTGCCCCTCCGGCAACCGCGCGGCATACTCTGGCTTTGTCGCCATGGCGATCTGGTCGGGCCGCGCGTCCTGCGGCTCGGCCAGGCCGGTCACGGCCAGAGACAGATCACCCTCGGCCATCAGGCCGAGGGCGTTGGCGATGTCTTCGAGGGTGAACGTCATGCAATCTCCGGGACGCGGCGGCATCAGGTGTCCCGGCGGTGTTTAGCTGCGCCCGGTGCGCAGGGCCACCCCTTCGTTCTCGAGCGCGCGCCACAGGATCGCGTCGCGGCCATAGACGTCGTCGCGGTAGTTCACCTGGCCTTTCGCCGTGGTATAGGCGGTGCGGTAGATCAGGTGCACCGGCACCGGCGTCTCGAGCATGACCTTGGTGTTCACGCCCGATTTCCAGGTGGTCTGGAAGAAGTCCACCGGGTTGTCCATCTGCCTCGACAGCAGCGCATAGGCAAACTCGTGCGGATCATCGAGACGGATGCAGCCATGACTGAAGGTCCGCACCTCGCGCGAGAACAGGTTCTGCGAGGGCGTGTCGTGCAGGTAGATGTTGTACTGGTTCGGGAACATGAACTTGACCGATCCCAGCGCATTGCCCGGCCCCGGCGGCTGCCGCATGGTGAACGGGAAGTTGCCCGAGGCGGCGTAGGAAAAAGCCGTGTCGCGGCTGACCACGCGGCCGCGATAGTCGACGATCTCGAGGTGCCCGGCGGCATAGGGGTTCGACCGCAGCGCCGGCAGGTATTCCCCGTTGATGATCGACTGCGGCACGTACCAGTAGGGGTTGATCACCATGTGTTCCATGATGTCCGAGAACTCGGGCGTCTGGCGGTCGCGGTCCTGCGCGCCGATCACCGATTTGGTTTCAAAGGTGACCTTTTCATTGTCCATGATGCGGGCATGGAAATCGACCAGGTTGACCAGGATGTGCCGCTCGCCGCGTCCGCCGGGCAGGTTCAGCCAACGCTCGCGTTCCATCGCCACCATGATCGACTTCAGCCGCTCTTCCGGCGAGACATTGATCGCCCGGATGGTCGAGGTGCCGGCAACGCCGTCGGCGGGCAGCGCGTGATCCTCCTGGAATTCGCGCACCGCGGCCTCCAGCTCGGCATCGTAGGCCGAGGACAGCGACGGCGTCATGTATTCCATCGCAACGAGCCGGTTGCGCAGGGCGACGACGGCGGGGCTGCTCTGGCCCGGATCGAGCCGGCCGCTCTGGACCATGGGGCCCCATCCGCCCTGCCGGATCCGGTGTTCCAGCCGCAGCTTGGCCCGCATCAGGCGCGAATACTCCGGGCTGCTCGGCACCAGGCTGAGGAACACCGCCCTGGGGTCCTCGTCGACCAGGCGGGTCAGCAGGACCTGCGGGTCGGGGCGCGGCAGGTCGCGCTTGATCAGGTCGACCACCTCGCCCGGTTCCAGCACGCCGGAACTCAGGTCGTTGGCAAAGCGCAGGAAGGTGCGGGTCAGCTCGATCTCCAGCAGCCCGCGCGACCGCCCGTCGCCCGCCGTCTGGGCCATCCGGCGCAACAGGTCGCCGGCGCGGTAGCGGTTCGGCGGCAGGCCGTGGTCGTCGGCCATGTCGAAGGCCTCGATCAGGGCAAGGCGCCGCGCGCGGGCATCCTCGCCCTCACCGGTCCAGATCGGGGCGAAATCCCGCGCCCGGTAGAAGGCGGCCATGCCCTCGTTGTCGGCGATGTTCTCGGCGACCGCCTGCTTGAATGTCGTGACCTTCAGGTTCAGCCCGTCCTCTGCGGCAGCGGCGGGAAATGCCGCCAGCCAGACCGCGCCCGCCGTGGCCAGTGCCGTCACCACCCTCCGGACCTGCTTTCCATGCATACCAAAATCCTTCATCTGAACCGTTTTCCCGTATACCACCCTGGCGAACCCGCCGTCGCGCTGTCCACTCACAAGTATGACAGGAAGAGGCCCGGGGCAAAAGGATATCCGCGATGCGCATTCTCGCCACAGTCCCGGCTGCATGCGCAGGAATTCGCCAATTCCCCCTTGATCATTAGAAATCATCATAAATCGCTCTTTTTGGCCAAGTCGATTCGTGTAATACAACGGGAGACATCTGGGGATAGATGGCAGAGCGGGTGCACAACGATGCGCCCACAGGTAACTCACGGCGACTACGGGACAGGCGCTTATCATGGCAGAGACGACTTCAGGCGGCTTCACGCGCCGCGCACTTCTTGGCGCGTTTGCAGCATCGGCAATCACTGCAGCTCCGACCTACTCGCAGGCAGCAGGCTTTCTCCGCGGCGCAGGCGACGTTCGCCGCATCCGCATGTACGCGGGCCGCACGGGTGAACGCATCGACATGATCTACTGGATCGAAGGCGATTACCTCGCCGACGCGATCAAGGAGATCAATTTTTTCATGCGCGACTGGCGGTCGAACGAGGTCAAATCCATCGACACGCGGACCATCGACATCATGGCCGCGGCGCACAACCTGCTGGACGTGTCCGAGCCTTACATGCTGATCTCGGGCTATCGCAGCCCATCGACCAATGCGATGCTGCGCGCCCGGTCTTCGGGCGTCGCCAAGAATTCGCGCCACCTTCTGGGGCAGGCAGCGGATCTTCAGCTGTCGTCGCGTTCGGTTCACCAGATGTACAAGGCCGCCGCAGCGTGCAACGCCGGCGGTGTCGGCAGGTACTCCAAATCCAACTTTGTCCACATGGACTGCGGCCCCGTCCGTACCTGGGGCAGCTGATCAATCCCCCTCTTCCTGCATCATGTCCCACACAGCGTCCCTTTCGGGGCGCTTTTTCATTTGTGCAACAAAGCGCCGACTCGGGACAGTCAGGTTTTCCATACGTTTTGAACCAAACCGCTGCGGCCGGCTCAACCAGACAACTCAAAGCGGCGGAAATGGTTCCGCCACCTGCCCCAAGGTCATTCTGATGAGGAAAAGTGGCGCGGTTGACGGGGCTCGAACCCGCGACCCCCGGCGTGACAGGCCGGTACTCTAACCAACTGAGCTACAACCGCGCTATCGCGTCTGGCCGCTGGACCTCGGGGCAGTGATGGCGCGGTTGACGGGGCTCGAACCCGCGACCCCCGGCGTGACAGGCCGGTACTCTAACCAACTGAGCTACAACCGCATCGCTGCCGCCGAGACCGCTTGGCCTTGGCGTGAGTGGCCTTCTATGCGCAGCCCCCAGCCCCGTCAAGCGCTTTTCCTGCCTCGAAACCGCGCAATTTTCACACGTGCGCAAAGGTCCGCCGTGGCGCATTAGTCACGCATTGACTTCGGAAAATTTCCGAATCCGGGAATCGCCTTGCAAAACAGGCCTCGACCCGGCTTGACTTGACGGGTCTGCTTATCCCCTCCTGCCAAGGTCTTGCCATGTCAGTTCTTTCGCGTCGGGCGTTCCTGTCCGTCGGCACAGCCGCAATCGCCCTGTCGCGACCCGCCGAACTGATGGCCGCACCCGACATTGCCTTGCCTGACGACGCCCTCACGCCGGATCCGGTGACCGTCACGGCGGTCAGAACCTCGACCCCGGTTGTCGGCCTGACCTTCGACGACGGGCCGCACCCGACGCTGACCCCGATCCTGCTTGATCTGCTCCGGGCGCGCGGCCAGCGCGCCACGTTCTACCTGATCGGAAACAGGGTGGTAACCTGGCCGGATATTGTCAAGCGGATCGCCGACGAAGGTCACGAGATCGGCAACCACACGTGGTCGCACCCGAACCTGGCAGGTTATTCCGATTCTTACGTGCTGAACCAGATCGACCGCACCTCGGACGCGATCTACAGGATCACCGGCCGCCTGCCCGTCACCTTTCGTCCGCCCTACGGCGCCTTCACCCAGCGGCAGCGCGTCATGCTGCACAACGCCCGCGGGTTGCCGACGGTCCTGTGGTCGGTCGATCCGCAGGACTGGCGCCGTCCCGGGGCCAGCGTCGTCGCCAGCCGCATCCTGTCGCATTCGCGCCCCGGCTCGATCATCCTGACCCACGACATCCAGAGCGGCACCGTCCGCGCCATGCCCAGCACGCTCGACGGCCTGGCCGCGCGCGGCTACTGGTGTGGCACGATGAGCCAGATGATGGGCTGGCCGCTCTGGCAGAACCGCGACTTCGAACAACTGGTCGCCGGCGGCTGACCGCAGGCGCCGCGCGCCCGGACTGACAGGCCACCGCGGCGCCCCGTCCGGACCGGGGCAAAGTCCGTTCAACGGTCCGGCAGCGGGATGAACTCTGCATCATCGCCGGGCGGCAGCTGGAAACGGCCGTGTTCCCAATCGCCCCGCCGCCAGGCTTCCTTGGCCTCTTCGATGCGTTCGCGCGACGAGGCGACGAAATTCCACCAGATGTAGCGGCTGCCTTCCAGTGTCTCACCCCCCAGCAGCATCAGCCGCGCGCCCTGCGGCCCGGCCTTGACCGAGACCCGGTCGCCGGGGCGAAAGACCATCATCCGCCCCGACTCGAAGCGCTGTCCCGCCACCTCCACATCGCCCTCGACGACGTAGACGCCGCGGTCCTCATGCGTGTCCGGCAACGGGATCGCGGCCCCGGCCTGCAACACCGCGTCGGCATAGAACATCTCCGACGCCGTCTCGACCGGCGCCCGTTCACCCCAGGCCGTCCCAAGGATCAGCCGCACCGTCTTGCCTTCGCCGTCCAGTTCCGGAAGCGCCTCACGCGGGGCGTGTTGAAAGGCTGCCGCGCTGTCCTCGCGGACCTTGGGCAGCGCCACCCAGGTCTGGATGCCGAAGAAGGGCATGGGATCGGTCTGGGTGGCATCGTCGGTGCGCTCGGAATGGGTGATCCCCCGGCCTGCCACCATCCAGTTGACGGCGCCGGGTTCGATCCACTTGTCGGTGCCCAGGCTGTCGCGGTGGTGCATCCGCCCGCGATAGAGATAGCTGATCGTCGCCAGCCCGATGTGCGGATGCGGCCGCACGTCCAGCCCGCGTGTCGGCAACAGCTCGGCCGGACCCATCTGGTCGAAGAAGATGAACGGCCCGACCATCTGCCGCCGCGGCGCCGGCAAGGCGCGGCGCACTTCGAACCCGCCCAGGTCGCGGGCGCGCGGGACGATGACAGTCTCGATGCTGTCCACGTCGTCTCCTGTGGGGCAATGTGGCTCTAGGGCGGGATTCCAGCTCATGTCAGGTTCTCCGATTGGCTCTGCCGAAAGCATAGCCTAAAGGTATTCGCACACAATCGCACGTGGCGGACATATTCTGTTTCTTTTTGAACAGGCGGCGAAACGGCGATGCCTTCAAAAAAGTTGGCATGTCACCTATTCCGGTGTGAAACCGGGCTGCGGCCTGCTACCTGAATGTATAGTTTTCCGCCAAGCCGGGTTTCCTCAACGAAGGTCGAACAGAACCGCCGTGACCGCACCCTCACCACCGACCCTGACGTTCTTTGACATCCTTGGTGGCCGCTTCACGCTGGCGCCGGAGGAGTTCGTGGGCCTGCTGCGGTCGAAAACGACGCAGACTTACCTCGTTGCGGTCTACGTCCTGCTGTTGGCGACGGATTCGCCGGCGATCCTGGGCAGGATCCACATCCTGTTGGTTCTGGCGGTCTGGTGCGTGGTGATGGGAACCTTCCTGGCAGCGGTCTGGCTGACCGTTTCGGCCATGGCCCGGCTCCAGCGCCTGACGGGCGCCCGGATCTGGCCGGGGCCGTTGATCGTGCTGTCCGCGCTGACGCCTGCGATCATCGCCGGAGAAGGCCTGTTCTACCTCGCCGCGCAGGAACCGCTGGGGCTCCGGATCGTGCCGGACGTGCTGTTCTTCTGGTTGATCGCCGAAATGTTCGGCCTGATCTACTTTCGCTACGTGCGCGCCCATGTCGACCTCCGTGGCGCGGTCGCCGAAGCGATCCCGCTGCCGGCCGAGCGCAGCATCGTCATCGGCGCCGAACCTGTGCCGCTGTCCCGCCTGCGCCACATCGAGGCGCGCGAGCATCACATGCACGTCACTCTGGACGGCCAGACCCTGACCTTTCGCGCCCGTCTGGGCGACATCGTCGCGCAGACCGGCCCGCAGGACGGGTTTCAGCCGCACCGATCGTGGTGGGTGGCATCGCGGTCCGCGCGCGCCCTGCTCCACGACGGCAACCGGCACGTGCTGGAGCTCGAGGACGGCACCCGCGTTCCCGTGGCCCGCTCAAGGCTGGACGACGTGCGCCGCCACCTGGGCGCCGGGGCCTGACGTCACCGCCCCCTTGTTGCCGTCCGGGGAGGTTGTTAGGGGTGGCCCCGCGTCAGAGGAAGGCCCCGTGACCGTGACCGACAGGCAGGACCAGATACCCGACATGATACGATTTGGCTGGGAGGAGTGGGTTTCCCTGCCCGACCTCGGCCTGCCCGCGCTGCGCGCCAAGGTCGACACCGGGGCACGGACCTCGGCGCTGCATGCCTTCGACATCGAGACCTTTGGACCCGTGTCGGCGCCCAAGGTCCGCTTTACCGTGCATCCCGTCCCGGGGCGCGAAGACCTGGTGATCCCCTGTTCGGCGCGCATCGTCGACCGCCGCACCGTCACCTCGTCGAACGGCGAATCCGAACTGCGCTACGTGATCGCCTCGACCCTGCGCGTGGACGACGAAGCCTGGCGGATCGAGATGACCCTTTCGGATCGCTCGACCATGAATTCGCGCATGCTGCTGGGGCGCGAGGCGCTGAAAGATCACATCACCATCGTCGCCACCGACCGTTTCTTGCAGCCGAAACTCAGCTACGACGTCTACACCACCGCCCATGTCCGCACGAGCGCGCCGAACCGCGCGCTGCGCATCGCCGTCATGTCGCGCGAGGACAACTATTCGACCCGCCGCTTGGTGGAAGAGGGCGAAAAGCGCGGCCACACGGTCGAAGTCATCGACACCAACCGCTGCTACATGGCGATCAATGCCATGGCGCCCGAGGTGCATTACGATGGCAAGCGGTTGCCGCGCTACGACGCGGTGATTCCGCGTGTCGGCGCCTCGATCACCGCCTATGGCACCGCCGTCATCCGCCAGTTCGAAACCATCGGCACCTTTTGCGTGAACGGCTCCGAGGGCATCGCCGCCTCGCGGGACAAGCTGTTCGCTCATCAACTGATGGCCCGGCACAAGATCGGGATGCCCAACACCGCCTTTGCCGCCTCGCCCAAGGACACCCAGTCGCTGATGCGGCTGGTCGGCGCCGCGCCGCTGATCGTCAAGCTGCTGGAATCGACGCAGGGCAAGGGCGTGGTGCTGGCCGAAACCAAGAAGGCCGCCGAGTCGGTCATCGACGCCTTTCGCGGGCTCAAGGCGAACTTCCTCGTGCAGGACTTCGTCAAGGAGGCGGCGGGCGAGGACATCCGCTGCCTCGTGGTCGGCGGCAAGGTGGTCGCCTCGATGAAACGCACCGGGGCCGAGGGCGATTTCCGATCGAACCTGCATCGCGGCGGCTCGGCACAAATGGTGCGCATCACCAAGGAAGAGCGCGATGCCGCCGTACGCGCCGCGCGTGCCTTTCGGCTGAACCTGGCCGGGGTCGACCTGCTGCGCTCCGAGTCGGGGCCCAAGGTGCTGGAAGTGAACTCCAGCCCCGGGCTGGAAGGCATTGAGACCGCGACGAAAAAGAATATCGCGGCAACCCTGTACGAGCATATCGAGGCCAAGGTCCGCCCGGCCCCCGTACGCTCGAAACGGCGCATGAACGAGGAATAGCGCGCAAGGGCGACGCGGGCGGCGACCCCCGGGACCTGCGGCCGGTCAAAGGCGACGCAAAGGGGCGCAGGCCGCCCTTTACCCGGTGCGGCACTTTCCCTATATATTCTCTCAAGTATTCGCAGAAGGATCCGCCATGACCGAGCAGAACCCGCACCTGGAAGGCACCCCGCTGATCGCGCCCTCCAGCACGGACCATCCTCTGTACGATTCCGTGGTGGACGCCTGTCGCACGGTCTTTGACCCGGAGATCCCGGTCAACATCTACGACCTGGGCCTGGTCTACACGATCGAGATCAGCGACCAGTCCGAGGTCCGCATCGTCATGACGCTGACCGCCCCGGGCTGCCCCGTCGCCGGCGAGATGCCCGGCTGGGTCGCCGAAGCGGTGGAGCCGCTGCCGGGGGTCAAGCAGGTGGACGTCGACCTGACATGGGAGCCGCCGTGGGGCATGGACATGATGTCCGACGAGGCACGGCTCGAACTCGGCTTCATGTAACGCTGCGTCAGGCTGTCGCCGACGGCCGAAACAAAGATACACCATGGGCACATCGAAGCGGTGCCCATGCCCCCTGCCCCCACCAGACCACCCAGGCTGACGACGCTTGTCCTGATGACGATCCTCGGGATCGTCTCGGTGAACATGTTCCTGCCATCCCTGGCGAACATGGCGCGCGGCTTTGGCGTCACCTACGCGCAGGCCAGCCTGTCGATCTCGCTCTTCATGCTGGTGACGGCGGGCTTGCAGGTCGTGATCGGGCCGCTGTCGGATCTCTACGGGCGCCGCCCGGTGCTGCTGTGGTCGCTGGCGATCTTCACGCTGGCCTCGCTCGGCACCGCGCTGGCGGCGGATTTCACCACCTTCATGGTCTTTCGCGTGCTTCAGGCGGCGGTGATCGCGGGCAACGTGCTGTCGCGCGCCATCGTCCGCGACACGGTCCCGGCGCAGGAGGCGACCAGCCTGCTGGGCACCATCGGCATGGCCATCGCGCTGGGGCCGATGGTGGCTCCGGTGATTGGCGGCACGCTGGACCAGCTGCTGGGCTGGCGGGCAACGCTGTGGTGCTTCTTCGGTTTCGGCGCCGGGCTGCTCTGGCTCTGCATGGTCGATGTGGGAGAGACAAACGCCAGCCGGGGGCGCGGCTTTGCCGCCCATTTCAGCGCCTACCCGCACCTGCTGGGGGACCTGCGCTTCTGGTCCTACACGTTTTCCGTCGGTCTCGGGATCGGCATGTTCTTTGCCTTCCTGACCGGCACGCCGATCCTGACCGCCCGCGTCTTTGACCTGCCCGAAAGCCTCACCGGCCTGCTGGTCGGCCTGCCGCCGGTGGGCTTTGTCTGCGGCGCCTACCTGTCGCGCCGCCTGGGTCACCGGATCGCGCCCGCCCGCATGGTCATGGCCGGACGGCTGGTGTCTGCCGCCGGGATTGGTGCCGCGCTGCTGCTCTGGACGCTGGGTCCGCAAGCCGCGTGGAGCTTTTTCCTGTTGATGCCGGTCATCGGCCTCGCCAACGGTCTCAGCACGCCGGCCGGCACCGCCGGCGCGATGTCGGTGCGGCCGGACCTGGCCGGCAGCGCGGCAGGGCTGTCGGGCGCGCTGACCCTGGGCTGCGGCGCGGCGATGACTGGGCTGGCCGGCGCGCTCTTGGGCGCGGTGCCCGATCCCGCCCGCCTGCTCTGGCTGCTCTGGGGGCTGGCGCTGCTGTCGGTGCTGGCCGCCCTGCCGGCGCTGCGCCCCCTTGAGAGTGACCTCGCGAACCCCTAGGTTGAAGGCATAACCAACGGAGCCGATACATGTTCAGCATCCCCGGCAAGCAGGCCGTGACCATAACCCCCAAGGCGGTGGCCCAGATCCGCAAGCTGATGGACCGCGAGGGCCGCCATGGCCTCAAGATCGGCATCAAGAAGGGCGGCTGCGCGGGCATGGAGTACACCATGGCCTACGTCGACGCGCCCGAACCGAACGACGAGGTCATCGAACAGGACGGCGCGCGGGTGCTGATCGCCCCGATGGCGCAGATGTTCCTCTTTGGCACCGAAATCGACTACCAGACCTCGCTGCTCGAGTCGGGCTTCAAGTTCCGCAATCCCAACGTGGCGGACGCCTGTGGTTGCGGCGAGTCGATCAAGTTCAAGGACGTCGAGGAACTGTCCGCCGAGCGCGGCGAGGCATGAGCCTCTCGGCCGAGGAGATCGCCTTTGCGCGCGATCTTTTCTCCGGCCTGGGTGACATCACGACCCGCCGGATGATGGGCGGGCTGTGCCTCTACCACGAGGGCATGATCTTCGCGCTCATGCATTCGGACGGCAGCCTCTACCTCAAGGGCGCCGGCGCTTTTATCGACCGGCTCGAGGCGATGGGCTGCACCCGCTGGACCTACACCCGTGACACCGGCAAGACCGCGGCGATGCCCTACTGGACCCTGCCCGGCAGCGCGCTGGACGATCCCGAAGAGGCCGTGGCACTGGCACGCGAGGCGCTGCGCCACCTCTGAGGCTCTTGTGGCCAGGGACGGCGGGCGGGGCGATGTTGCGGCGCACGCCGCGACGAGCGCCGTTGCCGGACTCAGACTGTCTTCAGATGCGGTCAAGTCTCGTCGCAGCGCCGCGCCGGGTGATCGCCAGCGCACAAGATCGCAGAATCACGCGCGGCGATCCTGGCGGCATCCGGTCCGGGGAGCACCTCGCGCCTTCGTCAGACACGGTTCCCTTGTCACGAGGTCGCGTTTTCCGCGACCGGGCTTGACGCCACGCCCGGGGCGGTGACACTCCGCAAGGCACCGACACGGAGGAAACGATGCGACGCAAACTGGCCGCCGGAAACTGGAAGATGAACGGCACGCAGGCCGCGCTGGGGGAACTCACGGGGATTGCCGGTGCCGCCACGGAAAACGGCGCCGAAGTGCTGATCTGCCCGCCCGCGACGCTGATCGCCGCCGCCGTGGCCAAGGGCGCGGGCCTCGCCATCGGCGGGCAGGACTGCCACGCCAAGGCCAGCGGCGCGCACACCGGCGACATCTCCGCCGCCATGCTCAAGGACGCGGGCGCGACCTACGTCATCCTCGGCCACTCCGAGCGCCGCGCCGACCATGGCGAGACTGACGCGCTGGTCCGCGAAAAGACCCGTGCCGCCTGGGACGCGGGGCTGACGGCGGTGGTCTGCGTCGGCGAGACGCTGGACCAGCGCGACCACGCCAACACGCTGGACATCATCGGCGGCCAGCTGGCCGGGTCGATCCCCGACGGCGCCACCGCGCACCGTCTGGTGGTGGCCTACGAGCCGGTCTGGGCGATCGGCACCGGCAAGGTGCCGACGACGGACCAGATCGGCGAGGTGCACGACTTCATCCGCGCCCGGCTGGAACGCCGGTTCGGCGCCGGCGTCGGCCGCTCGACCCGCATCCTCTACGGCGGCTCGGTCAAGCCGTCGAACGCGACCGAGATCTTCGCCGTGCCGAACGTCGACGGCGCGCTGGTCGGCGGGGCCAGCCTCAAGGCCGCGGATTTCGTGCCGATCATCGAGGCTCTGAACGCCGCCGCGCCGGAGGCTTGAGGCGCCTGCCGCCACGTGACCTTCGAAGCCCATGACTTCGCGGACAGACGCAGGACGCCGTGTAGGCTGGAGGCTACCCCACCGCACAGCCCGTCACGCATTGGTCCGGACACCCAGGGACAAGAAAAAAGGGCCGGTCTCCCGGCCCTTGTTCTCAGTTGATCGCCCGTGCCTCGCAGAAGGCACGCTCCAGCTCGTTTGTCGGGGGCGCCCCGGCGCAGTTGATCTGCGGTCCCATGAAGGCGTCCGGCATGTAGGTCGAGATGATCGGGATGTAGGTCACCATGATCAGGAAGACGAAGAGCACGCCGAGGAACGGCAGCGCCGCGCGCACGACCCGCATCATCGGCATCCCCGCCACGCCGGAGGTCACGAAGAGGTTCAGACCCACCGGCGGCGTGATCATCCCGATCTCCATGTTGACCACCATGATGATGCCCAGGTGGATCGGGTCGATGCCCAGTTGCAGCGCGATCGGGAACACCAGCGGCGCGACGATCACGATCAGGCCCGACGGCTCCATGAACTGGCCGCCGATCAGCAGGATCACGTTCACGATGACCAGGAACATCACCGCCCCGAACCCGGCCGAGATCATCGCCCCGGCGATCTGCTGCGGGATCTGCTCATCGGTCAGCACGTGCTTGAGGATCAGCGCGTTGGCGATGATGAACATCAGCGTGACCGTCAGCTTGCCCGCCTCGAACAGCGTGTCGCGCGTGTCCTTGTGGAAAAAGGCGGTGACCAGCGCGATGGGCTTGCGCCACAGCGGCAGGTTCGGCGCGCCGTTCTTGCCCGCCAGCGGGCCCATGTCACGGTAAATGAAGCACGCCGCGAAGAAGGCGTAGACCGCCGCGACCGCCGCCGCCTCGGTCGGGGTAAAGACGCCGCCGTAGATGCCGCCCAGGATGATGACGATCAGCAGCAGGCCCCAGGCCGCATCGGCGCCGGAGGCGATGACCTCGCCCCAGCCCTTCCATTCGCCCTTGGGCAGGTTGCGGAAGACGGCGATGAGATAGATGGTCAGCATCAGCATGGACCCGGCCATCAGGCCCGGGATGATGCCGGCAAGGAACATCCGGCCGACCGACACATCCGTCGCCGAGGCGTAGACCACCATCACGATGGACGGCGGGATCAGGATGCCCAGGGTGCCCGCGTTGGCGATGACGCCCGCCGCGAAATCCTTGGAATAGCCCACCTGCCGCATGCCGGCGATCACGATCGAGCCGATGGCCACCACGGTGGCGGGCGAAGAGCCCGAGAGCGCGGCGAACATCATGCAGGCAAAGACACCGGCGATGGCCAGGCCGCCCGGCAGGTGCCCGACGATGGCGATGGAAAAGCGGATGATCCGCCGCGCCACACCGCCCGTCGACATGAAGCTGGAGGCAAGGATGAAGTAGGGAATGGCCAGCAATGTGTAGTGCCCGGCCATCGAGTTGTAGAACTGCGCCGAGACCGACGCAAGCGAGGTGTCCGACAGCGCCAGCAGGAAGACCATCGACGACAGGCCCAGCGACACCGCGATCGGCACGCCGATCAGCAGAAGCGCGATGATCATGACAAAGAGGATAAGGACCTCCATGGTTCAGCGCTCCTCTTTTCCGTGTGCGCGGGCGGCGTCTTCGACCGCCTCTTCGGCTTCGTGGCTGACGATCAGGCTTTCCTGTTCGCCGCGGAAGATCCGGATGGTCACCTCGACGACCCGGATCAGGATCAGCAGGCAGGCCACAGGCAGGATGGTGTAGGGCACGAGGCGCGGCAGCTTGGAATAGCTTTCGCCCTGGTTCACCGCGTCTTCGAGCCAGCGCAGCCAGCTCAGCATCGGCACCTGGTCGGTTTCGAAAAAGGCGCGGTCGCGGGTGGCCTCGTTGAAGCCGGTGGGGAACCAGCGCCCCGTCGTCTCGTACAGTCCGGCAAAGGGCGCCCAGTAGTCCCAGGCCCCCTTGAGCAGCATGACCGCGTAGAGGATGCACAGCGCCCCGGCGATCAGCGCGACGGTCTTGCGCATCGGAGGAGCAAAGGTGTTGATCAGCACGTCGACGCCCAGGTGCGCGGTCACCTTGAAGGCATAGCTGGTGCCCAGCAGCACGAGCCAGGCGAACATCATCAGCACCACCTCGAGGCTCCAGATCAGGAGCGAGTCAAAGACATAGCGCAGCACGACGTTGGTGAAGGTCAGCAGGGTCATCAGGCCGAGCAGAACCGCGATCAGCGTTTCCTCGAGCTCGTTGATGAATGTCCCCAGAATGGTTTTCGGTTTATATCTGTAGACGGCCACTGTCCTCTCCCGAACCTGGATGCCCATTGGACAACCGGCGCCACAAGGGGCGCCGGTGTCAGTCTTCTTGCTTTTCTGCGGGTTACATCGAGGAGTTGATGGCCTGAGCGGCGTCGATGTTTTCCTGGCCGACCTCGTCACGGAACTGGTCCCAGACCGGCTTCATCGCGTCGACCCAGGCCTGGCGCTGCTCTGCGGTCAGTTCACGGATGGTGCCGCCGGCATCCAGAATCGCCTGGCGCGCCTGGAGGTCGACGTCGGTCACCGCGGCGTTCCGCTCGGCGGTCACTTCGGCAATGATGGTGCGCAACTGGGTCTGGACGTCTTCCGGCAGGCTGTCCCACCAGTCGACCGAGGTCACCAGCAGGTAGTCGATCACGCCGTGGTTGGTTTCGGTGATGCCGTCCTGCACTTCAAAGAACTTCTGACCGTAGATGTTGGACCAGGTGTTTTCCTGACCGTCGACAACGCCGGTCTGCAATGCGCCGTAGACCTCGGCAAAGGCCATCGGCTGGGCGGTGGCGCCAAGCGCGTTCATCTGCGCGACCAGCACGTCAGACGGCTGCACGCGGAATTTCAGGCCGTTGGCGTCAGCCGGCGAGATCAGCGGCTTGTTGGCCGAGATCTGCTTCATGCCGTTGTGCCAGAACTCGAGCCCGACCACGCCGCGACGCGCCATCGAGTTCTTCAGCTTCTCGCCGGCTTCCGAGGCCTGGAAGGCGTCGACCGCCGCGATGTCCTTGAACATGAAGGGCAGGTCGAACAGGCGGAAGGACTTGGTGATCGATTCGAACAGCGACAGCGAAGGCGCGGCCAGTTGGACGTCACCCTGCAGCATCGCCTCGATCACCTTTTCGTCGGTGTAGAGCGTGGAGTTCGGGAAAACCTCCATGCAGGCCTTGCCGTTCATCTCGGTGTTGACACGCTCGGCCAGCAGCGCGGCCGCAATCCCCTTGGGGTGGCGGTCGGTGTTGGTGACGTGGCTGAACTTGATGACGATTTCGCCATCGTCGCAGGCTGCAAGCGCGCCGGAGGCGCTGCTCATGGCAATCGCCGCCGCCGCAGCGGTCATCAGGACTTTCTTCATGGATATCCTCCCAGATACGTGCTTTTACGTTCGCGGCACCACTCTCCCGGGGCACCGGATGTCGGTACAAGACCGGGAGTCGCGAATCAGATCAAGGGATCGTGACCGGGTTTTTCCAGAAACCGTGATTCCCGGCCTGTTTTCAGCAGCTTGCAGAAAGGCGTTCATGGCTTTTCCGGCCGGGTGACACGCCGCTGTGCGAATCTTCGCACACCCGTTTCCGCTACCAGTGCGGAAATCCGCACAGTTGACGGACGGTTTGCGAATCCCCCGGGAGCCAAGGGCGCGGCGGCTGCCTCAACTGCGGAAGCTCTCGGGCTTCAGCCCGTATTTCGCGAGCTTGTCGTAAAAGGTCTTGCGCGGCAGTTTCAGCGCCTCGGCCGCGACGCGCGCCTGTCCGTCCGCCTTGCGCAAGGCCTCGACCAGCAAGGACCGCTCGACCTGCGCCAGCCGTTCGGCCAGGCCCAGGTTCTCTTCCTCGGGCGGGGTATCGCCCAGACCCAGGACAAAACGCATGGCCACGCTCATCAGCGCCCGTGCGTTGCCCGGCCAGTCGCGCGCCATCAGCCCGGAAATGACTTCTTCGGTGATCTCGGGGGGCGTGATGCCGGATTGTTCGGCGGCCTGGGCGACGTAGTGGCGGAACAGCACCGGGATGTCCTCGGGCCGCTCGGACAGCGACGGGATGCGGACCTGGCAGACCTCGAGCCGGTAATACAGCTCGCTCGACAGCGCACCCGACTGCGCCGCCACCCCCAGGTCCTGCGCGCTGCCGGCGATCAGCACCGTGCCGCCACGCTCCAGCAGGTCCAGCAGCGCCAGCTGCGTGTCCTGCGGCAGCGCGCCGATCCCGTCCAGGAACAGCGTCCCCGACGCGCAGCGCGCCCACAGCGCCTCGAGCTCTGCCCGGTCCAGCCCGCTGGCCGCGCGCTTTTCGAACGGCGCCTTGGCGCGCGCAGAGGCCAGGTGGATGACCTCGGCCACCTTGGAGATCCCGGTGCCCGGCGCCCCGGTGACCAGCACCTCGGTCCCGGCCTTGGCGGCGGCCCGGACCCCCACGCGCAGCCGTTCGGCCGCGGGCGACACGCCGAACAGCAGCCGCGCCGCCGGGTCGCCCGCCTCCAGCTGCGCCTTCAGGCGGCGGTTCTCCAGCACCAGCGCGCGGGTTTTCAGCGCGCGGGCAACGACGGCGGTCAGGTCGGCCGGGCTGCACGGTTTTTCCAGGAAGTCGAAGGCGCCCTGCGACATGGCGCGGACCGCCATGGGAATGTCGCCCTCACCCGTCAGCAGGATGACTGGCAGCTCCGGGTCCTGCTGGCGGGCGTAATCCAGCAGGTGAAACCCGTCCCGGCCCGGCATGCGGATGTCCGAGACGATGACACCGTCGAACCCCGGCCCGATCAGGTCCTTGGCCTCGACAAAGGACCCGGCGGTCAGCGCCTCGAACGCGGCCAGGTCCAGAGTCTGCCCCAGCGCCTCTCGCACCGCGCTGTCGTCGTCGACCAGCAGCACCCGGTTGGTCATGAGCGCGCCCCGGTGGGACGGCGGGCGGGGCGATGTCCGCGCAGCGGGCGAGCGGCGTCCACCGTCCTCATGCGGCGGCCTCGGCGTCGCGCCAGTATTCCAGCTCGACCGTGAACAGCGCGCCCTCCCGCGTGTTGGAGCCGCGAATCCGGCCACCGAAACTCTGCAGCAAGCCATAGGAAATCGACAGCCCCAGCCCCATGCCCGCGCCCACCTCCTTGGTGGAATAGAACGGCTCGAACACCCGTTCGGGATCGGCGATGCCCGGCCCGGTGTCCTGCACCTTGACCGTCAGCTGCGGCCCCTGCTCCAGCGTGATGGTGATCTCCTTGCGCGGCTGCCCGATCATGGCGTCGGCGGCATTGGTGATCAGGTTGACAAAGACCTGCCCCAGCCGCACCTCGCCTCCCGTGACCCAGACCGGCGCCGGCCCGGGCGTCCAGTGCAGCGTGACCCCGTCCCGGCCCAGGCGGCTTTCAGTCAGTTCCACCGCCGAGGTGATCACCCCCACCACGTCGACCTTGCCCATGGGTTCCGCCTCGTGGCGGGCAAAGGCGCGCAGGTTCTTGATGATCCGCGCCGCCCGCGTGGCCAGGTCGGCGATGCGGGTGAAATTCTCGTCGGCCTTGACGGTCAGGCCGCGCGCCATCAGCGCCGCGCCGTTCTCGGCATATTGCCGGATCGCCATCAGCGGCTGGTTCAACTCGTGGCTGATGCCGGCCGACATCTGCCCCAGCGCGCTCAGCTTGCCGGCCTGCACCAGTTCCGCCTGCGCCCGGCGCAGCGCCGCCTCGGCCTCTTCGCGCTCGGCCACCTCGCGGCGCAGCGCGGTGTTGGCGTCCTCCAGGTCGCGGGTCCGCGCCCGCACCCGCTCTTCCAGCCGGGCGTTGGCCAGGCTCAGCGCGCGCCGCCGTTCCGTCGCCAGGAACAGCAGCGAGCCGAAGAACAGGCACAGCACAACCACCACCGCCGTCTGCAACCCGGCCAGCCGCAGCGCGGGCGCGGCGTCCACCAATGCCTCGCCGGTCATGCCGATCACCGGCAGCGGTTGCACCAGATGCAGCGCGGTCTGCGGCACGTAGGGGCTGAGTTTCTGGCGCCAGAGTTCGAATTCATCGCCATGCCGGGTGACGGCCAGTGGTTCGACCTGCCCTTCAGGCCCCAGCATCGCCTCGGAGGTGCGCCGCCAGAACAGCAGTTCCGACCGGTTGGTGACAAAGATCCGGTCGCGCGCATCGGTGAAAAAGACCGCCGGGCGCGTGCCGCTCCATTCGCGCTCCAGCGCCTCGATGTCGACCATCAGCACCAGCACGCCCTGCACCTTGTCGTCCGGTCCGAACGAGGGCGTGGCATAGAAATAGGCCCGCCGGCCCGATCCCGGGCTGATGCCGTGATCCACCCCCAGCGCGCCGCTCACGGCGCGTCGAAACCATTGTTCGTCCGGCAGGCCGCCGGGCCGTTCGCCAAAGGCCGAGGCCAGCACCCGCCCCTCGCGGTCGGCATAAAAGGCGGTCAGCGCGCCGCTGCGGTCGGTGCTGCGCAACAGCATGGTCTGCGCCGCCTCCGCGTCGCCGCCGTCATGCAACGCGGCCAGCAAGGGATGTTCGACCATCACCACCGCCAGGGCGCGGAACCGCTGCAACCCGGTGACCAGCCGGTCTGCCGCCAGCGCGAGGTCCGATTCCCCGCGCGCCTTCACCTGCCGCAGCGCCTCGGCATAGCTGTAGCTCCAGACCGCCCAGCCCAGCAGCGTGACGGCGGCCAGGAAAAGCCCCACGATCGGGCCGCGTGCGGTGCGTCTCTGCTTCATGGCCCCTGTCTAGCGCCCTCTTGCCATGTCCGACAAGTCGGGCAAGGGTCGCGTCATGCGCAGCTTTATCCAATCGCCCACCGAAGCCGGGTTCGTGCAGGACCCCTACCCTTTCTACGACCGCCTGCGCGGCGCCGGAGACCTTGCCTGGTGGGAGGACTACGGCCTGCCCTGCGCGGTGTCGCACCGGGCGGTGAGCGCACTCTTGCGCGACCGCCGTTTCGGCCGCGAAGTGCCGCCCGAACAGGCGACGGAGATCCCCGCGCACCTGGCCCCCTTCTACGCCATCGAGGCGCATTCTATGCTGGAGCTTGAGCCGCCGCGCCACACCCGGCTGCGCGGGCTGGTGCTGCGCGCCTTCACCTCGCGCCGGATCAAGGCGCTGGCGCCCGAGATCGAGGCCCTGGCACATCAGTTGATCGACGCCTTTCCCGCCGGCGAGGTCGACCTGCTGCCCGCCTTCTGCCAACCCTTGCCGGTGATCGTGATCTGCCGCCTGCTGGGCGTGCCCGAAAGCCACGCCGACCAGCTGCTGGCCTGGTCCAACGCCATGGTCGCCATGTACCAGGCGCGGCGCGACCGGGGCATCGAGGACGACGCCGCCCGCGCCGCGCAGGCCTTCGCGGACTTCCTGAGGGGCTACATCGAGACCCGCCGCGCCCGCCCGGCCGACGACCTGATCACACACCTGATCGCCGCCGAAGAAGACGGCGCGCGGCTCTCCACCGACGAGCTGATCACCACCTGCATCCTGCTGCTGAACGCGGGCCACGAGGCGACGGTGCACACGCTGGGCAACGGCGTGAAGGCGCTGCTGGAAACCGGGCACGGGATCACGCCGGACACCGCCGAAGCCACGGTCGAAGAGATCCTGCGCTATGACCCGCCGCTGCACATGTTCACCCGCTACGCCTATGAAGAAGTTCAGGTTTTCGGCCACAGCTTCCAGCGCGGCGACCGCGTCGCGCTGTTGCTGGCTGCCGCCAACCACGACCCGGATGTCTGGCCCGATCCCGCCCGCTTCGACCCGGCGCGCGCCGTGATCGCCAACAGCAGCTTTGGCGCGGGCCTGCATTTCTGCGTTGGCGCGCCGCTGGCGCGGCTGGAGATGCAGCTCGCCCTGCCGGTCCTGTTCCAGAGGCTGCCGGGCCTGCGTCTGGCCATGCAGCCGCGCTACGCCAACCTCTACCATTTCCACGGGCTGGAACGGCTGGACGTGACGTATTGACCTGAGGCGCCCCTTCACAAGGGCAGCGCCGTCGTCGCCTTGATCTCTTCCATCGACAACAGCGCCGTGACGTTGTGCACCTTCACCTCTGAAATCAGCGCCTGGTAGAAGGCGTCATAGGCGCGCGCGTTCTTCACCCGGACCTTGAGGATGTAGTCGATGTCGCCGGCCAGCCGGTGCGCCTCCTGCACCTCGGGGCGGTCCTGGAGCGCCTTGAGAAAGCGGCGCTGCCAGTCGGCCTCGTGCTCGGACGTGCGGATCAGCACAAAGAAGGTCGCCTCGAATCCCAGCTTTTCGGCATCCAGGACCACGGTCTGCGGACCCAGAACACCGGCCTCGCGCAGCTTGCGAATCCGGTTCCAGACCGGGGTCTTGGATGACCCCACCTTGCGCGCGATCTCGTCCAGCGACTGCCCCGCATCGCGTTGCAGTTCCGCAAGGATTTTCCGGTCCGTGTCGTCGATCTGCATCGGCTGTTCTCCGTTACCGCCACTTTCGGGAAATCGCTCCACCCTCGGCCAACGGATAGAACATGCGTTCTTGTTTTTCCACCCCTATGGCAATCTGGCAGAACAATTTCCTATTATTGAGGGCAGAACGAAGGAGCCTGACGTGCAGCACTTTCCGATCTTCCTCGCCCTCACCGGACGGCGGGTCGTCGTCTCGGGCGGCGGCGCGGCGGCGCTGGCCAAGCTGCGCCTGCTGCTGAAGACCGAAGCCCGGATCACCGTCTTTGCCACGGCGCCCGACCGCCAGGTCGCGGACTGGGCCAATCAGGGCCGCCTGACCCTGGTCCGGCGCGCGGCGGAACCTGGCGACGCACTCTGCGCCGCGCTGTTCTACGCCGCCAACGAGGACGCCGCCGAGGATGCGCGCACCGCCGCGCTCGCCCGCGCCGACGGCGCGCTGGTCAATATCGTCGACAACCTGGAAGACAGCCAGTTCATCACGCCCGCCATCGTCGACCGCGACCCGGTCACCGTGGCGATCGGCACCGAGGGCGCGGCACCCGTGCTGGCCCGCGCCATCAAGGCCGACCTCGAGGAACGCCTGCCCGCCACGCTGGGCCCGCTCGCCCGGATCGGCAAGGGGTTTCGCAAGATGGCCGAGGTGCTGCCCTTCGGCCGCGCCCGGCGCGACTTCTGGCAGGACTACTATTTCAACGCCGGTCCGCGCGCCATGGCGCAGGGCGAGGATGGCGTCGAGGCAGCGCTGGACCGGCTGCTCGACCGCCACGTGAACCGCAGCGTCCGCCCCGGCCACGTCTCCTTTGTCGGTGCGGGTCCGGGCGACCCGGACCTGCTGACGCTGAAGGCGCGCAAGGCGCTGGATGTGGCCGACGTGGTGATCCATGACCGGCTGGTGCCGCAACCGATCCTTGAACTGGCGCGCCGCGAGGCCGTGCTGATCGACGTCGGCAAGGAAGGTTTCGGACCCTCCGCCAAGCAGGCGGACATCGACGCGCTGATCGTCGAACACGGGCTGAAAGGCGCGCAGGTGGTGCGCCTCAAGGGCGGCGATTGCACCGTCTTCGGCCGGCTGGACGAAGAGATCGAGGCCGTCGTCGCCGCCGGCCTGTCCTACGACATCGTCCCCGGCATCACCGCCGCCTCGGCCGCCGTGGCGGGCATCGGCCAGTCGCTGACGAAACGCGGCCGCAACGCATCGGTGCGCCTGCTGACCGGCCACGACATGCAGGGCTTTGCCGACCACGACTGGCGCAGCCTGGCCCGCCCGGGCGAGGTTGCCGCGATCTACATGGGCAAGCGCGCCGCGCATTTTCTGCAAGGTCGCCTGATGATGCACGGGGCGGCACCCGAGACACCCGTGACCGTGGTCGAGAACGCCTCGCGCCCCGACCAGCGCGTGCTGGGCACCACGCTCGACCGCCTGTCCACCGACCTCGCCGAGGCCGATTTCGACGGCCCCGCCCTCATGCTTTTCGGCCTCGCCCCGCGCGACGGCCTTCCCGTCACCCGTTTCGATCAGGAGGCTTTTCCATGGCCCGCAGCTTCACTCCCAAAGTCGTCACAGCAAACGCCCTCCTCGCTGGCGATGTCGTCTACCTGACCGCCGAGGACACCTGGAGCCCGGACCTGCGCGAGGCCGAATTGCTGACCGACGAGGCGCACGCCCAGCTGCGCCTGGTCGAGGCCAGCGCCCGGCAGGCCGAGGTGGTCGGCGTCTACCTGGCCGACATGACGGCGGGCAGCGGCGGTCCCAAGCCCACCCACTTCCGCGAGGCCTTCCGGCGCACCGGCCCCTCCAACTATCCGCACGGCAAGCAGGCCGACCTCTGACACCCGCAAATCTTTTGCCAAAAGATTTGCAAATTCCACGCATGGAATTTGCCCGGAGACCAACGATGTACAGCTATTCCGACTTCGACGCCGCCTTTGTGGCGACACGCAACCGCCAGTTCCGCGCCCAGGTCGAACGCCGCATCTCGGGCGCCCTGACCGAGGACGAATTCAAGCCGCTTCGCCTGATGAACGGGCTTTATCTGCAACTGCACGCCTACATGCTGCGCGTCGCCATCCCCTACGGCACGCTCAACAGCGCGCAGATGCGCCAACTGGCCTATATCGCCGAGCGCTGGGACAAGGGCTATGGCCATTTCACCACCCGCCAGAACATCCAGTACAACTGGCCGCAGCTGCGCGATGTGCCGGACATGCTCGACGCGCTGGCCGAGGTGCAGATGCACGCCATCCAGACATCCGGAAACACCATCCGCAACGTGACCGCTGATCATTTCGCCGGCGCCGCCGCAGATGAAATTGCAGACCCCCGCCCGGTGGCCGAACTGCTGCGGCAGTGGTCCACCGACCACCCCGAGTTCCAGTTCCTGCCGCGCAAGTTCAAGGTCGCCGTCACCGGTTCACCCAATGACCGCGCGGTGACCGCCGCGCACGACCTTGCGCTGCGCATCGTCGAGCGGAACGGCGAGATCGGCTATGCCGTGCTGATCGGCGGCGGGCTGGGCCGGACGCCGATGATCGGCAAGATCGTCAACGATTTTGTGCCGCAGGCGGACCTGCTGCCCTACGTCGAGGCGGTCGTCTCGGTCTGGAACCTGCTGGGCCGGCGCGACAACAAGTTCAAGTCGCGGATCAAGATCACAGTGCATGAACACGGCATCGACCAGATTCGCGCGCTGGTCGAGGCACGCTTTGCCGAGACCAGGGCCGCCTTCACCGGCGCCGACCTCGCGCTGTTCGACGCGATCCAGGCGCAGTTCGCGCCCCCCGCCTTCGCACACCGCCCGCTGGGCGCCTTCGAGCGCGCCTACAACGCCGACCCGGTGTTCCGCTCCTGGGCCGACACCAACCTGGCCGAACACCGCGCGCCCGGTTACGCCATCGCACAGATCAGCCTCAAGGCGCATGGCGCGACCCCGGGCGACGCCAGCGCCGACCAGATGCGCGTCATCGCCGACATCGCCGAAACATTTGGTCATGACGAGTTGCGCATCAGCCATGAGCAGAACGTCATCCTGCCGCATGTCCACAAGGCCGACCTGCCCGAGATCCACGCCCGGCTGAAGGCACATGGTCTGGCCACCGCCAACATCGGCCGGATCTCGGACATCATCGCCTGCCCCGGGATGGACTATTGCGCGCTGGCCACCGCCCGGTCGATCCCGATCGCGCAGGAGATCGCCACCCGGTTCGACCAGCTCAAGATCGAAAACGACATCGGCGAACTCAGGATCAAGATATCGGGCTGCATCAACGCCTGCGGTCACCACCACGTGGGCCACATCGGCATCCTCGGGCTGGACCGCGCGGGGGTGGAGAATTACCAGATCACGCTGGGCGGCGATCACACCGAAAACGCCGCGCTGGGCGACCGCACCGGCCCCGGTTTTCCGGCCGAAGAGATCGTGCCCGCCATCGAACGCATCGTCCAGGCCTACCTCGACAACCGCGAAAGCCGCGAAGAGAGCTTCCTGCACTGCTACCGCCGCATCGGGATGGCCCCCTTCAAGGAGGCGCTCTACGGCGACAAGCAGGACAAACGGTCCGAGGCGGCCTGACATCATGTTGGATCGGGCTGAAACTCCCTCTTCCGAGGGCAGCCGCCATGCGGCGGACAGCGACCGGGCGCGCAAGGTGGCGGCGCTCAACGCCCGCTACCGGCACCACAGCGCCACCTCGGTGCTGGAGGGCGCGCTGCGCGATCCGGAGGTCGGGTCGCTGGCCATGGTGTCGTCCTTCGGGGCGGAATCGGTGGCGCTGCTGCACCTGGTGGCGATGGTCGACCGGCGCACGCCGGTGCTGTTCATCGACACGCAGATGCTGTTCGCCGAGACGCTGACCTACCAGCAGGAGGTGGCCGAGCGGCTGCGGCTGGAAAACCTGCGCATCATCCGCGCCACCGACGAGGCGGTCGCGCGGCGCGATCCCTACGGCGCGCTCAGGATGTCGGACCCCGATGCCTGCTGTGCCCTGCGCAAGAGCGAACCGCTCGAGACCGCGCTGGCCGGGTTCGACGGCTGGATCACCGGGCGCAAGCGCTACCAGTCCGGCACCCGCGCGGCGCTGGAGTTCTTCGAGCTGGAGGACGGCAGCGGGCGGATCAAGCTGAACCCGCTGGCACACTGGATGGCCGAGGACGTACGCGCCTACATGGAGGAAAACCGCCTGCCCCGGCATCCGCTGGTGGCGCAGGGGTATCCCTCGATCGGTTGCGCGCCCTGCACCTCCCGGGTGGCCCCGGGCGAAGACCCCCGCGCCGGGCGCTGGCGCGGCCAGGACAAGGAAGAATGCGGCATCCATTTCGTGAACGGCCGCGCCGTTCGCCAGGGCCGCAAGCAAGGAGAAGAGGCATGAGCATCATCGTGCGCGACGACGGCTTTCACGCCGAGGACTGGACGGCGGGCTTTGACGCCCCCGAAGTGCTGGACCTGGCATCCGACACCGACCCGGCCAGCCTGGCCTTCGATGAAGGCACCCGGCTGATCCGCATCGCTTTTCCCGGCTTTTCGGACGGGCGCGGCTTTACCCTCGCGCGGCTCTTGCGCCTGCGCGGCTATCGCGGGCGCCTGCGGGCCAGGGGACACGTCATTTCGGACCAGTACGCCATGGCGCGGCGCGCCGGTTTCGACGAGGTCGAGATCGACGAGGCGCAGGCCCGCCGGCAACCCGAGGATGAGTGGCGTTTCCGCGCCGACTGGCAGAGCCACGACTACCAGGCCCGCCTGCGCGGCGCCTGACACCGGGCGGGCAAAAGTTTTTCGAAAACTTTTGCAAATTCCACGCATGGAATTTGCCTGCGCCGTTTGCGCAGGTTTCACCTGATACAGATCAACGCTAGACATGAGGCACCGGTTTACACAACCGGCGATCAAGACATGACAGAGATGATGCCCGTGACCGACGCCACCGCCGCAGACCCCGCCCGCGCACCGCGCGCCCTTGCCGTACCGGACGCGCAGACCGTGACCCAGGTCCGGCACTACACCGACAGGCTGTTCTCGTTCCGCTGCACGCGCCCGGCCTCGCTGCGCTTTCGCTCGGGCGAGTTCGTGATGATCGGCCTGATGGGTGACCCGGACCCCAAGACCGGCAAGCAGAAACCCCTGCTGCGCGCCTATTCCATCGCCTCACCCTCCTGGGACGAGGAACTGGAGTTCTATTCGATCAAGGTGCCGGACGGCCCGCTGACCTCGAAACTCCAGCACATCGAGCCGGGCGACCAGATCATCCTGCGCCCCAAGCCGGTGGGCACCCTCGTGCATGACGCCCTGCTGCCGGGCAAGCGGCTGTGGTTCTTTGCCACCGGCACCGGCTTTGCCCCCTTCTCCTCGCTCCTGCGCGAGCCGCAGACCTACGAGGACTACGACGAGATCATCATCACCCACACCTGCCGCGAGGTGGGCGAACTGACCTATGGCCGCGAGATCATCGAGTCGCTCAAGACCGACGAACTGCTGGCCGAGGTGATCGGCGAGGGCTTCTGGAAGAAGATCAAGTACTACCCGACCACCACGCGCGAGGAGAGCCCCAAGATGGGCCGCATCACCGACCTGATGCGTTCGGGCGAGGCGTTCAAGGATCTCGGCGTGCCGCCGCTGACCCCCGAGACCGACCGCGCAATGATCTGCGGCAACCTCGCCTTCAACCTCGAACTGAAGGCCATGCTCGAGGAATACGGCCTGGAAGAAGGGGCCAATTCGGACCCCAGGCACTATGTCGTCGAAAAGGCCTTCCTCGACTGACAGGCTTTTCCATCGGAATGAAAAGACCCCCGCCGGGCTCCGGCGGGGGTCTTTGTTTTTGAGGAATGCTCGGTCCGGGTCAGGTCAAAGGCCCAACTGCACCTTCACGGTGTCCAGCGCGGTCTTCAGCATCGCCGGGTTGTTGCGTGCCTGCGTCAGGAGCGCCTTGGCGCCTTCCTTCTTCAGCGGATCAATCTCGGACGCGTCGATGTAGGCGATCAAGGCGTCGTAGTCGAAGCCCTCGACCGTCAGCAGATCGGCGATCGCGGGGGCTTCCGGCGCAGCATCGGCCACCGGGGCCACGGGCGCGGCCGGGGGCGCGGTGACAACCGGTGCGGCAGGCGCCGGGGAATCGGCCGCCGGCGCAGGCGTCACGGCCGGCGCATCGGCCGCCGGGGCGTCAGGAACAACCGCATCGACAGCGCCCTCGACCGCGGTCAGAGCCGCATCCTTGGCATCCTTGGCGGTGTCCACGGTGCCATCCACCACGTCCTTCACGGCATCCTGGGCAGCGTCGACGGTCGTGTCCATCACGTCGGACAGGGCATCCTCGACCTTGACAGTGCCGTCAGCCAGGCCCTGGACCGCATCCTTCAGCGCGGTTTCCGCGGCATCCTTGGTCTTGTCCACGGCGTCGGCCGCGTCATCCGCCAGCGTGTCGGCAGCGTCCTTCAGGTCTTCGGCCACAGCCTCCACCGGCTCGGGCGTCACTTCCTCGGCCACCTCCGGCGGGGTCTCCGCTGCCGGCTCCGGGGCGGTCACGGCGACTGGCGCCGGGGCGACAGGCTCCGGAGTGGCCTGCTGGGACTGTGTCGTGTACCAGAAATAACCGCCGATGGCGGCTGCCACGGCCACCGCGGCCACGATCAGGTTCTTCATGATGTCCTCCATCGCATGTCTGTCCGCGCCCGGTCAGGCGCGCATCATGGTGGATGTGCGTAGCCGCAGCGCAGCCACAAGGGGGAAATCTCTCTGCTGCGGCGCAGCGGCACAGATTTGCCGCTTGAAAGCCTCTCGGGGCAAGTTTACCTTGCCGCCTTGACGAAAAACCACATTAGGAGCATTCCGATAGCCCGCAGACCGCATAACGCGCCACCCACGCGCGACACCGGCCCCCGGATCAATGACCGTATCCGGGCCCCCGAAATCCGTCTCATCGGCGCCGAGGGCGAGAACATCGGCGTCGTGACGCCGGCGCGCGCCATGGACCTGGCCGAACAGGCCGGTCTCGACCTTGTCGAGATTTCGCCCAATGCCACCCCCCCGGTGTGCAAGATCATGGATTTCGGCAAGTTCAAGTACGAGACCCAGAAACGCGAGGCCGAAGCGCGCAAGAAGCAGAAGATCATCGAAGTCAAGGAAGTGAAGTTCCGTCCCAACACGGACACCCATGACTACGACGTCAAGATGCGCAGCGTCTTCAAGTTCCTCGAGAACGGCGACAAGGTGAAGGTCACGCTGCGGTTCCGCGGCCGCGAGATGGCGCACCAGAACCTGGGCCGCGACCTGCTGGAACGTGTGGCCGAAGACGTCAAGGAAGTCGGCAAGATCGAGAACATGCCCAAGATGGAAGGCCGCCAGATGGTCATGATGATCGGACCGGTGCCAAAGTAACGCCTCCGCCGGGGCAGGCAAGCTTACAAGCCCGCCATCGCGGCGGGCTTTTCCTTTTCCGGGAGACGGACGGATGGACTGGGACACGCGCTATGGAACGCCGGATTACGTCTTTGGCACGGTGCCATCAGGCTTTCTGACGGCGCATGCGGGGCTGATCCCGCCGGGCGCGCGCACGCTCTGCATCGCCGACGGGGAAGGCCGCAACAGCGTCTGGCTGGCCACGCAAGGCTGCGCCGTGACAGCCTTCGACGTCTCGCCCAATGCCATCGCCAAGGCGCGTCGGTTGGCCAAAGAGGCCGGCGTTGCGCCGCGCTTCGAGGTGGCCCGAATCGAGGACTGGGACTGGGACGCCGCGCCTTACGACCTCGTGGTCGCGGTCTTCTTCCAGTTCCTGTCCCCGGCAGAGCGTGCCCCGGTCTTCGACGGACTGCGCCGCGCGCTGGCCCCCGGCGGACGGCTGATGCTGCACGGCTACACCCCGCAGCAGGTCACTTATGACACCGGCGGCCCGTCCGACCCCGCCAACATGTACACCGAAGACCTGTTACGCGAGTCGTTTCCGGACCTGCGGCTGCTGCGCCTCGACAGCTACGAGAAGAACCTCAGCGAAGGTCGTGGCCATTCCGGTCGCTCGGCGTTGATCGACCTGATCGCGGATGCCCCCGCCTGACGGCGAGTCGGGCCGGGCAGCACCCAGACGATCCAGCCAAGGACTCAGGCCTCGCGCAGCCGCCCGCGCACCGGGATTTCCTTGAGCAGCCCGCCCACGCCCATGCCCGCAATGTCGCCCGAGGTCACCGGCACGCCGCAGAGCAGCCGCTCCAGCACCCAGTCCGCCCCGTTCAGCGCGGGCGACCGGGCACAACCGGGCAGTCCGATCACCGGTCGCCCCTGCAAGTCTCCAAAGAACAACAGGTTGCCCGGGTCCACCGGCATGCCGAAATGCGTGACGGTCCCGCCCGCCCGGCGCACCGCCTCGGGCGCGACATCGTGCAGGTCCGAGGTGGCCGAGCCGGTCAGAATCAGCACCGCGTCGGCGGTAGAGGCCGCCACCGCCTCGGCCAGCGGGCCGATCCGGTGCGGCACCACCATCTGCGGGCCGATCTCCACGCCCAGCCGGTCCAGCCGCTCCTGCGTCACCGCCTGGCCCTTGTCGCCGGTCTCGCCCGCGTCCACCGCGGTCTGGATCAGCTGCGCGGTGCGGCAGACCACCGGGCGCAGGCGCAGCGCGCCCTGACCGGCCAGGCAGGCGGCCTCCAGCGCCGCCTCGGGCACCGCATAGGAGATGATCTTGACCGTCGCCACCATGCCGCCCGCCGCCACGCGCTGCCAGCGCGGCACCGTCGCGACCGTGATCATCGGATGCAGCGCGTTCAGCGCATGGATGCGGTCGGCCAGCACCTCGATCACGCCGGGCGCCTCGGCGTGCAGGTTCACCCGCCCGGTCGATGCCTTGCCGATCCTCAGACCGGCGCGCGCCGGATCGGGCACCAGCGCCGAAGCCAGCCGCGCCGCCGCCGCATCCTCGCCCATGTCCCCAGGTTCCAGCCGCGCGACGATCACCTCTGTCAGCCCCTCGGCCCGAAGGGTCTCCAGGTCCTCTGCCGTCAGCACCCGCCCCTTGCGCAGCCGCCCCTTGGACAGCGCGACCGAATGGGCCAGCACCGCGCCCCCGGCTTCGTCCAGCGGAACGGCGCCGAACTTCATGCCCCGTCCCCCCGCCGCAGCACGCGGGTCATCTCGGCCAGGATCGACACCGCGATCTCGGCCGGGCTGGCCGCGCCGATGTCCAGCCCGATGGGGCCGTGGATGCGGTCGATCTCGGCCTCGGTGAATCCGGCCTCGGTCAGCCGCGCGACGCGTTTGCCATGCGTCCGTGTCGATCCCAGCGCACCGATGTAGAAGCAGCCCGAGCGCAGAGCCAGAGCCAGTGCCGGATCGTCCAGCTTGGCGTCGTGGGTCAGGAGCACCAGCGCGGTGCGGGTGTCCAGGCCCAGCGCCGTCACTGCCTCGTCCGGCCAGTCGTGCGACAACCGCGTGCCGGGAAAGCGCGCCTCGGAGGCGAAGGTTTCGCGCGGGTCGATCACCGCCGGGTCGTAGCCCGCCAGCCGCGCCATCGGCACCAGCGCCTGCGCGATGTGCACCGCGCCCACCACGATCAGCCGCAGGGGCGGGTTGTGGATGCCGACGAACACCCGGCTGTCCGGCTCGAAGCCGGACCGATCCATGCGGAACCGCTGCTCGAAACCGGAACGGTCGAGCCAGCGGTCGCTGCGGTCGAGATCCACGACATACGCCACCGGTTCACGCGCCGCGCGGGCCGCCACCAGGTCCTCCAGCAGTGCCTCGGGCAGCACCGGGCCGACCGGCTCCACCAGCACGCGGATGGTGCCTCCGCAGGCGAGGCCCACGGTAAAGGCATCCTGGTCCGAAACGCCGAACTCCAGTTCGCGCTTTTCGCCCTTTTCCAGCGCCTCGATCGCCTCGACGATGACCGCGCCCTCGACACAGCCCCCCGAGACCGAGCCCTCGATCTCGCCTTCGCCGGAAATCGCCAGCTGGCTGCCGACGCGTCGCGGGGCAGAGCCCCAGGTTTCGACCACCGTGGCCAGAACTGCGCCCTTGCCCGCGCGATGCCAGGCCAGCGCCGTTTCGGGAATTGCATCGACAGTGTCCATGAGCGGCCCCCTCTCCCTGAAACCAGATGTGTAGCACGCCGCGCGCCGCTGTCTGCCCCTTTTCAAGGGCCGCATCGGCGGATCAGCTGGCGCGCGTCACGTCGTGCGCATAGAGCCAGTCGAACTGCCGCAGCATCATTCCCGGTGCCAGCCGACCGACCATGCCCAGCCCCAGGTGCGCTACGCCGCGCACCACGGGGTTGCGCAGGTGGTACTTGCGCGCGTTGCCGTTGGCGGCGGCGATCACCCGGCAGACCCGGTCGCGGCGGCGGTGCTGATAGGCGGCCAGCGCCTGGTCGAGGTCGGTGGCGCGCCCCACCGCATCGGCCAGCACCCAGGCGTCTTCCAGCGCCATGTTCGCGCCCTGCGCCAGGAACGGCAGCGTCGGGTGCGCCGCGTCGCCCAGCAGGGCCACGCCCGCGCCGTGCCATCTGCGCGCCACCGGGTGCCGGAACAGGCCCCAGAGACCGGGATCGGCCACCTGTTTCAGCAGGTCCGGCACCACTCCGCCAAAACCCTCGAAGGCGCGCCGCAGGTTGGCCGGGTCGTCGACGTGGCTCCAGCCTTCGTCGGCCCAGTCGCGCCGTTCCTCGACCGCGACGAGATTGACCAAGGCGCCGCCGCGCAGCGGATAGCTGACCAGGTGCCGCCCCGGCCCCATGTGCACCCGCGCCTCGGCCGGGTGATCCACCACGTTGGGCACCACCGCGCGCCAGGCGACCTGGCCTGTGAAAAAAGGTTCTGTCGTGCCGTTCAGCACGGGCCGCAGAACAGAATGCAACCCGTCCGCGCCGACCACCAGATCGGCCTCGGCCAGGTCGCCGTTGCACAGGTTGAGGCGCACGGGCGCGCCCGGTGCGACCTGGCAGACCTTTTGCAGCAGCCGCACCGCGATGTCGCGGCGGCGCGCCTCGGCCGCCAGCAGTTCGACCAGGTCGGCGCGGTGCACAAAGCGGTAACTCTGGGTGTCGGGCAGCCCGGTCAGGTCCAGCCGCAACACCTCGGCGCCGCGGAAA
Source organism: Antarctobacter aquimaris (assembly GCF_900184945.1). Classification (GTDB taxonomy): domain Bacteria; phylum Pseudomonadota; class Alphaproteobacteria; order Rhodobacterales; family Rhodobacteraceae; genus Maliponia; species Maliponia aquimaris. The sequence continues at coordinate 303,556 of NZ_FXYF01000002.1, forward strand.
TCGCGCAGCGAGACCGCCTGCCCGGCCACCGAGATCGCGCGGAACGCCTCGCCCAGGCCCAGTGCCTCGAGCACCCGCAGGCCGTTGGGGCTGACCTGGATGCCGGCGCCCACCTCGCGGATCGCGTCCGCCTGTTCGAACAGGCACACGCGGGCGCCGCGCGTCTCCAGCGCCAGCGCCGCCGCCAGACCGCCGATGCCCGCACCGACAATCGTCACCTTGAGGTCGTTCATGTCCATGCGTCTCCCATGACAAACGAGAAACGCCGAGGCAAGGGCCCCGGCGTTTTCTTGATCCGTCCATCGGGCAACGGCTCAGTCGTCGCGATGCACCTTTTCGCGGCGCTCGTGACGCTCCTGCGCCTCGAGGCTCATGGTGGCGATCGGACGGGCATCCAGCCGCTTGAGGCTGATCGGCTCGCCGGTCACCTCGCAGTAGCCGTATTCGCCATCGTCGATCCGGCGCAGAGCCTGGTCGATCTTGTTGACCAGCTTGCGCTGACGGTCGCGCGTGCGCAGTTCGATCGCCCGGTCGGTTTCCTCGCTGGCGCGATCGGTGACGTCGGGGATGTTCCGCGTGCCTTCCTGCAGCGTTTCGATTGTGTCGCGGCTGTCGGACAAAAGCTCGGCCTTCCATGCCAGCAGTTTGCGGCGAAAGTATTCGAGCTGGCGCTCGTTCATGAACGGTTCATCGTCGGCCGGTCGGTAATCGTCGGCCAGAAAGGTCTCAGGCTTCATCTCTGCTCCCTTGTCAACGCCAATACCCGTCATATTGAAATTCCTCAGATATCTGGCATCCCTGCGGGGAGCCATTAAACCAACCCGGAACGGTTGTCACGTCACATTAGCGACGAATGCGGGATCATTTTCGGCGGTTGTGAGGCACTGTTGCGGCATGGCCCATGCCTGACGCCCGCGCCGGACCGCGGCGAAGACCGCCAACCACCCTCCCTGTCCGCCGGCAGCAGAATTGCCCGCCTGTCGAGAGGCGCGGCCCGCCATGTGTCCCGCTGAGTCGGCCGTGGCGCGACCTGCATGATTTGTGACGACACCGCGCCGATGGCCGGGCGCGGGTGCTGCACTTGCAAAGGGGCGCGCCCCGCTCTACCCCTTTTGGCCGACGGGCACCTTGGGGAGAGCCAGATGCGTTTTGACGGAACCGACGACTACGTCTCGACCGACGACCTGACCATGGCGGTCAACGCCGCCGTGACGCTGGAACGTCCGCTGCTGGTCAAGGGCGAGCCCGGCACCGGCAAGACGGAACTGGCCCGCCAGGTGGCCAAGGCGCTCCAGCTGCCGATGCTGGAATGGGCGGTGAAATCCACCACCAAGGCGCAACAGGGGCTGTACGAATACGATGCGGTCAGCCGGCTGCGCGACAGCCAATTGGGCGACGAGCGCGTCAACGACGTGCGCAACTACATCCGCAAGGGCAAGCTGTGGCAGGCCTTCGACGCCGACGGCAAGGTCGTGCTGCTGATCGACGAGATCGACAAGGCCGACATCGAGTTCCCCAACGACCTGTTGCAGGAACTCGACCGGATGGAATTCCACGTCTACGAGACCGGCGAGACGATCCGGGCAAAGCACCGCCCCATCGTCATCATCACCTCGAACAACGAAAAGGAACTGCCGGACGCCTTCCTGCGCCGCTGCTTCTTTCACTACATCAAGTTTCCCGACACCGAAACGCTGAAGAAGATCGTCGAGGTGCATCACCCCGGCATCAAGCCCGCCCTGCTGACCACCGCGCTGACCCAGTTCTACGAGCTGCGCGACCAGCCGGGCCTGAAGAAAAAGCCCTCCACCTCCGAGGTGCTGGACTGGCTCAAGCTGCTCCTGGCCGAGGATCTCGACGCCGAGGATCTGAAACGCGACGGCGCCAGCGCCCTGCCCCGGCTGCACGGCGCGCTGCTCAAGAACGAACAGGACGTGCACCTGTTCGAGCGGCTGGCCTTCATGGCGCGGCGGCAGCGCTGAGGTTCACCCGGCGTCGTAGGCCGCCTCCAGCGCGGCCATGTCCAGCCTGGTCATGCCCATCATGGCCTGCATCATGGCGTTGGTGCGGCGCTTGTCGCCGCGCGCGGTCAGTTCGGTCAATTGCCGGAGCGTGATCTGCCAGCGAATGCCCCAGCGGTCGATCAGCCAGCCGCATTGAGACTCCTGCCCGCCATCGGCGGTCAGCGCCGCCCACAGCCGATCGGTCTCGGCCTGGTCCTCGGTGGTGACGCTGATCGAGACCATGTCGGTATGCGCCTGGTGCGGCCCGGCCTGCAGGATCTGGAACGGTGCGCCGCCCAGGGTGAAGTCGATCACCAACACCGCGTCCACCTCTCCGGTCAGCATGTTGTCGAATCGCTCGGGCTCGGCGATCTCCGATTCCGGGATCAATGCGCAATAGAACCGCGCCGCCTCCAGCCCTTCCTTTTCGAACCACAGGCAGGTCGCCACTTTCGACATCGGCATCGCTCTGTCCTCCGCACAGGCACTTCGGACATATTACGCCGACGCAGCGCAGACGCACAGCGCAATGTCGAAGGCGTAGCCTGGAGGGCGGGCCGCTGCGCCCGACACGGGCGCGACCGGAGCGGCCGGAAGGCTGCGCCCCTTGCACCCTGTCACCCAAAGTGATCTGACCGTCGGGCAGCAAAAGGCCGCGTCATGCTCGTCATCCTCACCCACGACATCCTGCCGGTCTTTTCGATGCTGGCGCTTGGCATGATCCTCGGCCGTACCGGCCGGGTGCAGCGCGACGAGGCCACCACGGTCAACCGCGTGGCCTTTCTCGTGCTGCAACCGGCGCTGATCTTCACACTGATCTCGGCCATCGACTGGCAGACCTTTCGCGCCGACGCGCTGGGCGGCTACGTGCTCGCGCAGGTCGTGCTGTTCACGCTCACCTACCTGCTCTGCCGCCGCCTCTTTGGCCGGGAACCGCTGGAATCCTGGTTGCTGGCCATGGCGACGATCTTCGTCAACACGCTGCTCTACATCTGGCCGATCTCGGTGCTGATCTACGGCGAGGCGCTGGCCCTGCCCGTCACCGCCATCGCGGCCTGGGATTCGGCGGTCAGCTTCAGCTTCTTCATCGTCACCACCGACCTCATGGCCAACCCCGGCGCCGGGCCGGGCCGCGCATTGCGCCGCATCGCCGGGAACCCGGTGCTGATCGCCATAGCGCTTGGCCTGACCGTCAGCCTTGCCGGTCTCACCGTGCCGGAACCGATCCTGACCGCCTGCCGTTTCGCCGGGGCGGGCGCTGCCCCGCTCACCCTGCTGGCGCTGGGGGTGATCCTGTCCGGGCAGGCGCTGACACCGACCCCGCTGGTCGCCACCATCGCGGGGCTCAAGCTGCTGGCCTTCCCGCTGCTCGCCGCCGCCGCCCTCTGGGCCATCGCCCCGCCCGAGCACTGGGAGACGTTGTTCATCCTGACCGCCGCGGGGCCATCGGGCGCCATGGCCTTTGCCCTGGCGCTGCTGCACCGCGTCCGCACCGACGCCATCGCCCCGGTCATCGTCTGGACCAGCCTGCTGTCGCTGTTTTCGCTCGCCTGGCTGGCCTGAGCGCCGCAAATTTGCCCGCTTTGCGGCCATCCAGATGCCCCGTCAGCCCCGGTGACAGTGGCAAATCGGACGCACCTTGCCCGCACAACTCTCTGATTTTCCTAAAATCTCGTTAACGCTTTCCCGATTTCGGGAAATAATTGTCCACAAGCCCCTCCACCCGGCTCAGTCATCGCGCTTTTGCCCTATAGTATCCCCAACGTGGACAGAAAGACCGGGTGTTCTTGGGGCACTTCGGACAGACAGACAGCAGGCAGGTCACGACCGTGTCCCAGAACAACACCCTGACGGTGCGCCCCCTGCGCGCCGAAGACGAAGCTGAGTGGCGCGCGCTCTGGACGGCCTACCTGGCCTTCTACCAGGCCACCGTGCCCGAACCGGTCTACGTCTCGACCTTTGCCCGCCTCTTGGGGGACGATCCGCGCGACTTCAGCGCGCTGGTCGCGGAACAAGACGGTCGGCTGGTCGGTCTGACCCACTACCTGTTCCACCGTCACGGATGGAAGATCGAGGAGGTCTGCTACCTGCAGGACCTCTACGCCGTCCCCGAGGTGCGCGGCACCGGGGTCGGCCGCGCGCTGATCGAGGCGGTCTATGCCGCCGCCGACGCCCACGGCGCCCCCTCCGTCTACTGGCTGACACAGGATTTCAACGCCACCGCCCGCCAGCTCTATGACCGCATCGGCACCGTCACGCCCTTCATCAAGTACCAGAGGGCCTGATGCGCCGGTTCCGCCGCTTCCTGCTGCCCCTGACCCTTGCGCTTGGCGCCTGCGCGCCGTCAGCCCCCGTCGACACGGTGGCCACCCGCGCCGCGCCGATGGACAGCGGCAGCGCCCTGCCGGCGATGAAAAGCTTTGCCGCGCCGCGCCCGCAGAGGCCGGTCGCCTCGAACGCCGACATGGCGCGGGACTTCATCGACCTGGCCTTTGCGCTCGAATCGGGTCGGCCGCTGCGGGTGTTCACCCGCTTCGAGCAACCGATCCGCGTGCGCGTCACCGGCGCGCCGCCCGCCTCGCTGGTGCCTGACCTGCGCCGCCTGATGCACCGGCTGCGCACGGAGGCGGGGATCGACATCGGTTTTGCCGAAGGCGGCGCCGCGCAGATCACCGTGCAGGCCGTCAGCCGCGCCGAGATCCGCCAGGCGCTGCCGCAGGCCGCCTGCTTTGTCGTGCCCAACGTCTCATCCTTGGCCGAGTACCGGTCCAAGCGCCGCTCGCGCGAGGTCAGCTGGTCCTCGCTGGAACGGCGCGAACGGCTGGCGATCTTCCTGCCCAACGATTCCTCGCCGCAGGAAACCCGCGACTGCCTGCACGAGGAACTGGCCCAGGCCATCGGTCCGCTGAACGACCTCTACCGCCTGGCCGACAGCGTGTTCAACGACGACAACGTCCACACCGTGCTGACCGGCTACGACATGACCGTGCTGCGCGCCTACTACGACCCGGCGCTGCGCAACGGGATGACCCAGGCGCAGGTCGCCGACCGGCTGCCGGGGATCCTCGCACGGATCAACCCGCGCGGACAGGGCATCGCGCCGCAACGCCTGTCCAAGACGCCGCGCGTCTGGATCGACGCGGTGCAGACCGCGCTGGGCCCCGGGACCAGCCCCGCGCAACGCCGCGCCGCCGCCATCGAGGCGCTGAAGATCGCCAGTGCCATGGGCTGGACCGATCACCGCCGCGCCTTTTCGCACTATGCCATGGGCCGGCTGCTGCAAGCGACCGATCCGCAGGCAGCGCAGGATCAGTTCGTGCTGGCGCAGCGTTTCTTCGGCCAGCGCCCGGACACCGCCCTGCACCGCGCCTACGTGGCCTCGCAGCTGGCCGCCTATGCCATCGCCGCGGGCAACCCGCAGCAGGCGCTGGCGCTGATCGCGCCGCATCTCGACACCGCCGCACGGCATGAAAACGCCGCCCTGCTGGCCACCCTGCTGATGCTGCGCGCCGAGGCGCTGGAGCTGTCCGGCCGCGTTGCCGAAGGCGGCGCGGTGCGTCTGGACTCGCTCGGCTGGGCGCGATACGGCTTCGGCTCCGATTGGGCGGTCCGCGCGAAACTGCGCGAGATCGGCGGGCTGAATCCCGCAAGACAAGGGCAGGGAAGGCTATGATCGTCATCTTCGGTGCGCTGATGGGCGCCATCATCGGCGGCGCGACCGCGAAACGGCGCAAGGGCAACTGGGTCGACGTGGCGCAATACGTCGTGGTCTATGCCATTGCCTTTGCGCTGCTGGGGCTGGTCGTCACCATCGCGATCGAAAAGTCGCTGAGCTGAGCCGCCTCTGCCGGTGGCGACCGGATCGCCGCCGGACGGATGCGCCCGACCCGGATATTCGCGTCCGGCCGCCATTTCCTCGGCCCGCGAAACAGGCTAGCGTCACGCCATGTTCGTCCCCTTCTTCGAAACCCTGCGCCGCTCCGGCGTCCCCGTCACCCTGCGCGAATACCTGACCTTTCTCCAGGCGGTGAAGGCAGGCCTTGCCACCTATGACGTCGAGGCCTTCTACTACCTCGCCCGCAGCGCGATGGTGAAGGACGAACGCCACCTCGACCGGTTCGACCGCGCCTTTGCCGAGGCCTTCAAGGGGCTGGAGGCGATCACCCCCGAGCAGGTCATGGAGGCCATCGCCCTGCCCGCCGACTGGCTGAAAAAGCAGGCCGAAAAGCACCTGACCGCCGAGGAGCGCGCGCAGATCGAGGCGCTGGGTGGCTTTGACAAGCTGATGGAGACGCTGAAACAGCGGCTCAAGGAACAGCAGGGCCGCCACCAGGGCGGGTCCAAGTGGATCGGCACTGCCGGCACCTCGCCCTTTGGCGCCTATGGCTACAACCCCGAAGGCGTGCGCATCGGCCAGGACGAAAGCCGACACCAGCGCGCGGTCAAGGTCTGGGACAAGCGCGAGTTCCGCAACCTCGACGACCAGGTCGAGCTGGGCACCCGCAACATCAAGGTGGCGCTGAAACGCCTGCGCCGCTGGGTACGCGACGGCGCCGAGGAAGAACTGGACCTGAACGGCACCATCCGCGCCACCGCCGAACACGGCTACCTCGACGTGGTCACCCGGCCGGAACGGCGCAACGCCATCAAGGTGCTGCTGTTTCTCGATGCCGGCGGCTCGATGGACCCCTTCGTGAAGGTCGTCGAAGAGCTGTTCTCGGCCGCCCGCGCCGAGTTCAAGCACCTCGAACACTACTATTTCCACAATTGCCTCTACGAGGGCGTATGGCGCGACAACCGTCGCCGCTGGGATGCGCAGACGCCAACCTGGGAGGTGCTGAACACCTACGGGTCGGACTACAAGTGCATCTTTGTCGGCGATGCCAGCATGTCCCCCTACGAGATCGCCTATCCCGGCGGTGGGAACGAGCACTGGAACGCCGAGTCCGGCCAGGTCTGGCTGCACCGCGCCCGCGAGCATTGGCATGATCACCTGTGGATCAACCCGGTGCCCGAACGACACTGGCAATACACCCAGTCGATCCAGATGATCCGCGAGATCTTTGACAACCGCATGGTGCCGATGACACTCGAAGGGATCGACCGCGGCGTACGCCTGCTCGGCTGAGCGGCACGGCGGGCCTTGCCCGGACCCGGGCTTCTTCTCTGTTCAAATACTCCCGGGGGAGTCGCGCCAAAGGCGCGGCGGGGGCAGCGCCCTCTTCCCCGCTTACAGGCAAGCGCGCCGTTACGTGGGCAGGCGTGTGCAACTACGGCGCGAGACGCCGCGCCGCGCCCAGCGTTCCGCCGCCGACCAGGCCGTCCAGCGGCCCGTCGTAGAGACCCCGTTCCTGCAACAGCCGCTGGAACTCCACCGCCGTGTCCCGGTCCCAGTCGACCGCGCGCCCGTCGATCCGCCCGCGGATCTCGTTGACCGAGACCGCGCCGGTCTCCAGCGCCAGAACATAGTAGGACGCCGCCAGCACCGGATCGTAATCCACGCCCAGCCCGCGTTCATAGAGGAACCCCAGCGCATTGATCGCCGTGCCGTCTCCACCCTCGGCCGAGCGGCGGATCAGGGCGGCGCGCTGCGCCGGATCGGTGACCGGGCCGTCCTCGGAATACAGCTGCTTGAGCGCGCGCGCGGCGTCCTCGTTGCCCTGGGCCGATGCGCGCTCCAGCATCTCTGCCGCCTTGACCACGTCCGGCAGGCCCAACTCGTCGGCCAGGCCGCGCGGCATGCTGCTGGTGGGGTTCATGTAGATCGCGGCCAGCCGCAGCTGGGCAAAGTGATAGCCCGCGTCGGCGGACTCTTCCAGCAGCGTCACCATCTGGCGGAAATCGCGCGAGGTGCCGCGACCCAGCTGGTACATGATGGCCAGCGTGGCCTTGGCGGGAAGGTCGCCCGCCTCGGCGGCGGTGCGGTACTCGGCCACCGCGCGCGCGTGGTCCTCCTTCACGTCACCCGTGCCGAAGTTGTAGTAGTCGCCGATCTTGGTGTGCGCGGCGGCAATACCCGCCTCGGCCGCCAGTTCGAACACCTCCAGCGCCAGCGCGTGCTGCGCGTCGCGCTGCATCAGGACCGCCACCTGGAACAGGGCCTGCGGATCCGGCTCCGGTCCGATCACCGCGCGCTCGCAGGCGGCACGGGCCTCGACCAGGCCACGAAAATAGTCGTCCACCGCCTGCTTGCTGACGGGTGCCGCCGCGGTCGCCGGTCCGGACAGTCGCACGCAGTCCTCCGCCGCGGCCTGCTTGCCTTGCGACAGGGCGGGCGTGGCCAGCGCCACAAGCGCGCCGGCCAGAATCATCTTCGTCAAGGTCTGTTCCGAACGGGCCATCCCTGCCTTCCTTTCAACTTTTAAGCGGTTCTTCACGACATCCCGGTACAGGTTGTGTCCACCCTGCACCCCATCGCGAAAAACCTCCTCCCCATGTCGATGCGAATTGACTCAAATACAGAGTTACCTTTTCATTCCAAGCGGATGAGATCAAACCCTATCAGCGGACCCGAGGGCGCGCGCCCTGTTTTGCGGCCGGGCGGCAACAGATGAGCCGCGCCCGCAACCGGCGGCTTCCCGCCAGTCCGGAGGGGGGGCGCGCGCGGCCGCATTGTCCGCTTTACGCTTCCCGTCTAGGAGGCTTGGCATGATGCAGGCACCCTTTTCCGAACCTCATGGACCCGTCGTGCGCAAGAGCTGGGTTTCCAGACTTGACGACATCGTCCGGACTCCGCGTTTCCTCGCAGCCGCGCTGGCGTTTTCGACGGTGAACGCCGCCGCCGCCATGACAGTGCTGATGTGGACCCCCACGCCGACGCAGACCGCGATCATCCCCAAGGTGACCGTCGCGCCGCTGGCGCCGCAGGGCACGCTGGACAGCGTGGTCGTGGGCGAGGTGGTGCACCGCTTGCCGCCCGCCCAGACCTGGTGGCCGCCGCACATGCTGCCCGAAGGGGCCAGCCACGCCGCCCTGCCCGACCTGCCGCGCGTACTGCCGCAACAATTGGCGCGCCCGCAGATCGACACCGCGCCCAAGGCCGACACCCTGCCCGAGCCCCTGCTGGCCGCACGGCCGCGCGCCGTTTCGCCGGAGCCGCAGGCGGAAGTGCGTCTCGCGTCGCTGATGCCGACGCAGGCGGAGCGCGCGTTGCCGCTGGTGCGCCCGCGCGCCCGCCCGGCGCTGCCCGAGGCGCCCGCGAGCGCCGCCGCGCCTGATCTGAACGCCATCAACACGCTGGCCGTTTCGCTGCGCCCGCAGGTCCGTCCGGAGGGTTTGTACGTGCCCGAAACCCCGCGCCTCGCCGACAAGGTGACCCAGGAGGTCCCCACCACCACGCTGGCCGCGCTGGACCCGCAATTGGCGCCCAAGAGCCAGCGCCCGGTCTCGGGGCCGACCTGCAACACCAGGCTCGCCCGCGCCATCCCCGGCCGCAAGGGCAGCGCCTCGGCCGGCAGTTCGGTCATGTCCGGCCTGATGCGTGTCGGCGGAACCGACCGCGACCGCGCCGTCGCCCGCGAGATCATGGCGGGCAACGTGCCCTCGTTCCTGCAGGACCTGGTCCCGGTCGAGGTCTCTGGCCGCGCGCGCGACGGCTCGGCGATCCGGATCACCTTCTGCGCCATGCCCGATTACCTGGCCGTGGGCAGCGACCGCGACTTCGTGCGTGTGCCCATGGGATTGCCGGCGGCGATGCAGATCGCCGAACGGTTCGACATGCTGCTGCCGACGCGCCGGATGGTCGACCAGATCTACCGCGCCGCGGACCTGCGCGTCGCACCGATGCCGATGACGCCCGGACCGCAGATGTCGTCCACCGACTACCTCGTGCGCCACAACAAGACCGTTGAGGGACAGGTGCGCGGCGCCTCGGTGGCGGGGCGTCTGATTTCGGGCCACAAGAAGGACCTCGTGCTGACCAACCGGCTGTCGTCCAACCGCGGCCGCGTGGCGATCTACGGCTGGCACCGCACCAACGGGCAGGCGATCCAGCCGCTCAGCACCGTCCACGGCGCGACCTATGCGGACTACAGCCACGGCGTCCGGCTGATCAGCCAGACCGCCTACCTGAACGGCAAGCCGGTGCGCCTGACCGACCTGATGGCCGATCCGGACTACGCCGCGCTGATCAGCGACGAAGGTCCGATCCGCGCCGCGCAGCTGCAACTGGCCAGCGCCAACTGAGCAGGACCCAAGCGGCGCTGACGCCGCTTGAAAGCGGTTTTTAAACCGCTTTCAACGCCTTTGCAAAGGCGTTCAAGGCCCTTGCAAGGGCCTTGGCCCCGGCCGATCCGTACCAAACAGAAGCACCCGCCCGCGGTTTGCGGAGCGGGTGTTCGTGTCAGATCGCGACGTGGAGCGTCAGTTCACGTCCTTGAAGCAGCGGAACCCAAGGTGGTAGTTGTGATGGCTGTCCTTGGCCATGACCTTTCCGCCGTGCCAGAACGGCGCACGCCAGCGGCTCCAGTGGGTGTGCGCGCGCACCGTGTCCCAGATGAACCAGCTGCCCTTCATCTCGGTCACGCCCAGCGTCTTGCTGCCCCGGCTGGCCATCTGGTCGGGCGACAGCGGCAGGTTCATGTGCTCGGCCGCGTTGCCGTCCAGGTCATAGACACCCAGCGGGCTCTTGCACGCCGGAAAGCTGCCGGCGGGATAGGTGTTGGACCCGCACCCGTTGAAGCTGCCACCGTCGCAGCTGCCGCTCTTGAAGCTGCCGGTGGCGCAGACACCGGACTTCCACTGCGGCCCGATGCTGTAGCGCGCGCTGGACTGGTACTTGGCGTTGTGCGCCGCGCGCGCGGCCTGCACGCTCATGCCAAAGAAATAGTCCGGCGGCGTCAGCGCCCCGTGCGAGGCGCCTTCCCATTCATGCGCGTCACCGATCCGCTTGCCCTCGGCCCAGCACAGTTCCGCCGCCTCACGGGCGCGGACCCAGGTCACCGGGTAGGCTAGCGGCACGTTGGGCCATTCGAACATGTCGGCGCAGACCTTGGCGTCCGAAGGCTTCTGCGTCGCCGGATCGTACAGCGGCGCCATGTATTTCTCGCCGCAGATCTTCTCGAAATCCTTGTTGCGGTAGTACTCCAGCGCCGGCGCGGGCAGCCGCGCCTGGGCCTGTTCGGGGGTCAGGGCGTGACGCGTGATCGCCGGGTTGCCCTGCCCCATCCAGGGCGCGGCGGCAAAGATCTGGCGAATCTTCGCGATCTCTGCGTCGGTCACCCCGCGCGCCGCCTGCATCTGGCGGAACATCGCCTCGTTGTTCTGTTGCAGGGTCTGGGCCGCCGCCCCGGTCACCCCCGCACAGACCGCCAGCACCGCCGCCAGGGCCGCGCAACGCACACCAGCTCGCTTCATGGGAACCCCTCTCACTTTCTCAGCAGGTAGATGAAATCGCGGTTGTCGGAAAAGCCGACAAAGCGCGGGATCGGCGTGCCATCGCGGCGGCGCGAGTCGATCTCGGCCATGCCGCGCACGATGTGGTGCGGGATCACGTCGCCGTTTTCCTGCGTGTAGACCGCCATATAGGTGTGCTCCTGCGAGTTCATGTCCAGCAGCATGGCATAGTCGCAGCCGTAGGACTGGAAGGTCCGCGCCATGCCCGACGGCGTGACGGTCGAGAAATAGGCGTAGATCAGGAACGGCCGCCCGCCCGCCATCTTGAAGCAGGTGCCGCCGCGCAGGGTGCGCAGGTCGGCCTCGGCCGAACCGGACCAGTTGCCGCCCAGCCAGCTGCGCACCTGCGCGCCGGGCACGCCGTTCTCGATCAGCGGCACGCCGTTCTGCCGGGCGTAGCGGATGCGCGGCAACAGGGCATCGTCCTCGACCGTCCAGGTCCGCATGTGGATCGACCCGTCGTCCAGCACGAAGATGGTGGCCAGGTCCGGCACCAGCTTGGAAAAGATCACGCCTTCGGAGACAAAGCCGTAGTGGTGCCCGCCGTAGGTCGAGGCCATCTCGGTCGCGCGAAAGGCGCCGTGGCTGCGCTTGAACCCGGCGGCAAAGGTCGCTGCCACGCGGTCCGTCTTGGACGGGCTCAGCATGCCCGAACGCACCAGCGGCGCCGAGGTGTCAAAGCCGTCCGGCCCCGGGATGCGGTAGTTGATCCCGCCCGCCGCCGCCGGGCGCTGCGACCATTCCAGCCGCGGATGCTCGGTCCCCGGCTCGAACCCCAGCTCGAACTGTTCGAGGTCGAAGGCCACGAGGTACACGTCGGCGCGGCGCTCGACCCCGTCCAGCCCGTGCGTCTCGCCCGGGCGGCTGAGGATGTCGCCGGCGATCATGCCAGGCTGCATCGCGCTGGCGTAGACCCCGGGCACGTCCTTGACCGCGTACCAGCTGCCCGCCTCGACGCGGCCGCCTTCGGCGCCTTCGAGGTCGAAGTTGAAATAGGTCTGGAACACCGGCGCGCTGTCCAGCTGCGCCTTGCCCAGCGCCTGCACCGTCTCACCCGCGTCCGCGCCGACGATCACCGGACCGGAGTTCATGAAGGCATCCTCGTAGAAGGTGCCCTTGATCAGCCCGACGATGCTTTCGCCGAACACCACGTGATCGCGCAGGAATTCGGCCACCGCCTCGCGGTTGGTCGAGTTGCCGCGCACCTCGTTGCGCAGGTAGACGCGTTCGTCGCAGATCGGCGCGTAGGGCAGCCCGCGGTACTGCGCCTCGTCCAGCTCGGGGCGGCGCCCCGACCAGGGCGCGCAGCGCATCTCGGTCGCCTCGCCGCCGATCACCAGCGTGGGCTCGTCGCCGGGCGCCAGCTGCATGGTGGTGTTCTCCGGGTCGGCCAGTTCCAGGTGGAACTGCCGGGTGGTCGACCAGTAGCCCGTCGAGCTGACGGTCAGCACGAACCACGCGTTCACGCCGGGGTTCAATGAGACCAGCTCATAGCTGGTGCCGTCCGCGCCCTGCGCGGTCTGCGTGGTGCGGAACGGCTGGATCTCGAGAATGCTCTTGCGGCGCACCTCCTGGTACTGCTCCATCTGCAGCGCCCGGGTCTGCGGATCCAGGACCCCGCCCGCATCTGCCATCGCCTGTCCGGATTGAATCATGAGCGCCAGCGCCACGCCGGCCGAGATGTCTTTAACCAAGGATTTGGGTCGCACGATTGTCCTCTCGCGTTGTCCCGGAAGGCAAGTCCTTTGCCCTCAAAGGAAAATCAGGATCCGGGGCCAGCAAAACGCGCAGCTGCGTCTCCTCGCGGCGGACCCCGGCATTTATCGGTACAAATGACAACGTCAGGTTACCGAAAGCAAGCCCCGCAGGCCTGATCGCGGGGATGTTATGCACAGGGGTCACAGCCCGGCGGGCCGCGCGCCACAGTGCGGCGGCGCGCAGCCGGATTGTGCGCCACACGGCGACATTGCCCCGTGCCCCCGGTCCGGCGGGCGGAAAATCTCCGCGCGTCGCAAGGGAAATCGCGCATGTCGCAATTCGCAGCGAGAGGGCGCGCGATCGGTGCGACGAGAGACACAACAGGGGAGGACCGGATCGACCGCCGACTCGCCCCCTCCCACCCAGGTTTCCCATTCCACCCCGAGCCGCGCCCCGGGGCCCACCACAGGAGTTGCCGTGATGCTGCGTGAACCCGACGTCCTCTCGATGCTCATGCGCCGCAAGCCCGCCCATTCGCTGGCCCAGCCGTTCTACACCGATGCGGGTGTGTTCCAAGTCGACATGGAGCAGATCTGGCACCGCGAATGGCTGTTCGCCATTCCCGCCTGCGAAATCCCCAAGGCCGGCAGCTATGTCGTCTACGATGTCGGCGCCTATTCCGTGGTGATCGTGCGCGGCACGGACGGCCAGATCCGCGCCTTTCACAACACCTGCCGCCACCGCGGATCGGTGCTGTGCAAGACCAGGAAGGGCACCAACCCCAAGCTGGTCTGCCCCTACCACCAGTGGACCTACGAGCTGGACGGCAAGCTGCTGTGGGCGCGCGACATGGGGCCGGAGTTCGACGCGTCGAAACACGGGCTGAAAAAGGTCCACTGCCGCACCGTCGCGGGCCTTGTCTACATCTGCCTCGCCGACCGCGCCCCCGCCTTCGAGGACTTTGCCGAGGCCGCCGCGCGCTACCTCGCGCCGCATGACCTGGAGAATTCCAAGGTCGCCTTTGAGAGCACCATCATCGAGCACGGCAACTGGAAGCTGGTCTGGGAGAACAACCGCGAGTGTTATCACTGCGCCGGCAACCACCCGTCTCTGTGCCGCACCTTCCCCGAGGATCCGCGCTTCATCGGCGCGACCGAGGACGGCGGCGTCTCCGACATCACCGTGAAACACGAGGCCCGCTGCGAGGCTGTCGGCGCGCCCTCGGCCTTCCTTGTGTCCGAACGCGGCCACTGGCGCTTTGTCCGCACGCCGCTGCTGGGCGCGGGCGAAAGCTATACCATGGACGGCAAGGTGGCGGTGACCAAGCCCAACAGCAATTTCCCGTTCCGCGACGCCGGATCGCTGCTGAAGTACAACTACCCCACCACCTGGAACCACTTCCTGTCGGACCATTCGATCGTCTTCCGCGTTACCCCCATCAGCCCGATGGAAACCGAGGTCAGCACCAAGTGGCTGGTCCACAAGGACGCGGTCGAGGGCAAGGACTATGACCTCAAGCGCCTGACCGAGGTCTGGATGGCGACCAACTCCGAGGACCGCGAGGTCGTCGAGAACAACCAGCGCGGCATCCTCTCGCCCGCCTACGAACCCGGCCCCTACTCGGCGATCCATGAATTCGCGCTGATCCAGTTCACCGACTGGTACGCTTCGAGCCTGATCAACGCCATCACCGGCCCCGCCGCCGTCGCCGCCGAGTGAGCGCGGGAATGGGCAAGATCACCGACATGACCGCGCCCGATGGCAATGCCATCTGGCGCGACACCGAACCGCTGGAATGCTGCGCCGTGGTGCCCGAGGCGCCCAACACCGCGACCTTCAGCTTCATCGCGCCCAGCGGCGCGCTGTTCCGCTACGAGCCAGGCCAGTTCCTGACACTGGAACTGCCGGTGCCCGGCGGCACCCTGTGGAAGACCTACACCATCTCTTCCTCGCCCTCGCGGCCGCTGGGGATCTCGGTCACGGTCAAGGCGCAGGAGGGCAGCGTGGGCACCCGCTGGATGCTGGACCACCTGAAACCGGGGATGAAGATCAAGGCCACCGGCCCGGCGGGCATCTTTACCCTGCCGCTGCGGACACAGAAGAAATACCTGTTCATCTCGGCGGGATCGGGCATCACGCCCTCGCTGGCGATGACCACCTATCTCTTCGACCGCGGCACCACCACCGACGTCGTCTTCGTCAACTGTGCCAAACGCCCCTCCGAGATCATCGCGCGCCGGCGGCTGGAGCACATGGCCTCCCGCGTGCCCTCGATCAAGCTCTACTTCATCGTCGAGGAAGACGAGCCCTACAACGCCTGGACCGGCTTCCGCGGCCGGCTGAACCAGATCATGATCGGCCTGATCGCCGGCGACTACATGGAGCGCGAGGTCTACTGCTGCGGCCCCGAACCCTTCATGAACGCGGTGCGCGAAATGCTGATCGCGCTGGGCTACGACATGGAGCGGTATCACCAGGAAAGCTTTGCCGCCCCGGTCAAGACCGAGGACCAGCTGCCCGAGACCGAAGACGTCATCCTCGATGACCAGGCGGTGGCCAGCGTCACCTTCACCGCCTCCGATGTCACCGCCGACTGCACCGAGACCGACACCGTGCTGGCCGTGGCCAAGGGCGCGGGCATCGTCATCCCCTCGGGCTGCACCTTCGGCGTCTGCGGCACCTGCAAGGTGAAAAAGGCCTCGGGCCAGGTCCACATGGTCCACAACGGCGGCATCTCCGAGGACGACATCGAGGCAGGCTTCATCCTCGCCTGCTGCTCGCGCCCGATCGGCGCGGTCGAGATCGAGGCCTGACAACCGGCGCGCCGCCTCAGCCGCGGCGCGCGTCCTTCACCATCAGCAGCCAGTCGGCATAGGGGCTGTCCCAGTCCCCGCGCACCACCGGCCTGCGCCCGCGCTCCGCGAACCCCAGGCGGCGGTAGAACGCCTGCGCGCCCAGGTTGGTATCGCCCACCGTCAGGCACAGCCCGTTCGGTCCCTGCCGCGTCTCGGCAAGGCGCATCAGCGCCAGGCCCACCCCCTGCCCGCGATGCTGCGGGAATGTGGCCACGAGGTTGATCAGCCCACACCCGGGCGCCGTGTTCTCCAGTTCCGTCAGCGGCCGGAACATCGCAGGCGCGTCGGGCCGGATCGGCTCCGGGGCCGCAGGCGTCCGGTCCAGCGCGATGAACCCTGCCACCCTGCCCTGCACCTCGGCCACCCAGAGCCGCGAAAACGCCGGCCCCGAATCCGGCGCGGTCATCCGCGCCACGATGAAGTCGTCCACCGCCGTCCCCTCCGGCGCAAAGCTGGCGAACAGCGCGCGGACAAACCCCGAACTGGCGATGTCGATCAACGCCAGCAGCGCGCCGGTATCCTCCGGCGTGGCCTGGCGCAGGGTCGGGTCCGGCATGGGCGAGGTCCTTTCCGTCAAGCCGCGTCGATCCGGCGGTCCGCCCGCAGCCTAACACGGCGTCGATGACGCGCCATGGCCGCATGTCGCTTCCTGCAACGGGGCTTCGGAAATCAGCACGTCCACGCGCAGCGCCCCGGTCATGATCCCCCCCAACAGGAGGACCCGCCATGACCGAACCCCTCGCCCGACCCCGCCTCCGCGCCGGCGGACGCGACGCCCGCCGCGCCCTGCGGGCGATCCGCGACACCCGGATGCTGCCCGCCCTGAACCGCGCCCTGCCGGTGACAGAGCTGATGGACGGAGAACAGGTCGCGTTGATCGACGCGGCCTCGATGGACATCCTCGAAGAGGTCGGGGTGGTGTTCCGCGATCCCATCGCGCTGGCCGACTGGCGCCGCGCCGGGGCGGATGTGCGCGGCGAACGCGTGCACCTCGACCGCGGGCTGGTGCGCGACCTCATCGCCACCATCCCCGAGGATTTCACCTACCACGCGCGCAACCCGGTCAACAATCTGCCGCTGGGCGGGCGGCATTCGATCTTTGTGCCGATGACCGGCGCGCCTTACCTGCGCGACCTCGACGACCGCCGCCGCACTCCCACGCTCGACGATCTCGCCATGTTCCACAAGCTGGCGCACATGTCGCCCGCGCTGCACTCCACCGCGCATCACATCGTCGAACCCTACGACCACCCGATCAGCCAGCGCCACCTGCGCATCACCTATTCCTCGATGAAACACTCGGACAAGACCTTCATGGGCATGACCACCAGCCCGAAGAACGCCGAAGACGTGATGGAAATGTGCGCCGTCCTCTTCGGGGCTGACTTCATGGAGGACCATCCCGTCACCACCGGCAACTGCAACGGCAATTCACCGCTGGTCTGGGACGAGACGATGCTGGGCGCCATGCGCGCCTTTTGCCGCCGCAACCAGCCGGTGCTGTGCTCGCCCTTCGTGCTGGGCGGGGCGAACACCCCCGCCTCGGTCCCCGCCACCGTGGCGCAGCTGAACGCCGAGGCGCTGAGCGCGCTGGCCTATACGCAGGTCATTAGACGCGGCTGCCCGGCGATCTATGGCCATTACCTGTCGACCGTCTCGATGCGCTCAGGCGCGCCGATGGCGGGCACGCCAGAAATCGGCCTGATGAACTTCCTCATTGGCCAGATGGCGCGCCACTACCGCGTGCCCTGGCGCACCTCGTCGCTGCTGGGCGGGGCCAAGACTTTCGACGCGCAGGCCGGCTATGAAAGCGCCACAACGCTGATGGCCACCCTGCATGCGGGCGCCCACTACATCTGGCATTCGGCCGGCTGGAACGAGGCCGGGATGCACTGTTCGGTGGCGAAATTCGTGGTCGACGCGGAACAATGCGCCATGGCCTACCGCATGGCCGAAGGGCCAAAATGGGACGTCTTCGACGCCGCCCTGGCGGCGGTGCGCGACGTCGGGCCAGGCGGGCACTACCTCGGCCACCCGCACACCCAGGACAATTTCCAGACCGCCTTCTTCATGCCCGAGCTTTTCGACAACAACTCGATCGAACAATGGGTGGCCGAAGGATCAAAGGAGATAACCGCCCGCGCGCTGGACCATGCGCGCAAACTGCTGGCCGAGTACCAGCAACCGGACCTGGACCCCGCCACCGATGAGGCCCTGCTGGACTACATCGCCCGGCGCGAACGCCAGATCCCGGCCGCCGACGCCCTGAACCAGGAGTTCTGACACACACGGGCCGTGCGCGCGGCCTGCCTGCATCTTTGGTCCAACACTATCCCGGGGTGACGCGCATCGCGCGACGGGGGCAGCGCCCCCCGCCCGAGGAGGACGCCGCAGGCGGACGACGAGACGACCTGCGCGCCGCAGGCGCACCGCCGTATTCCGGTCAGTCGTCCCGCGCCTTCCATTCGCGCCAGCGCAACACGGCGTTTGCGCCGATCTGGCGAAACGGCTGCGGCGGCAATCGCTTCGGCGCAGCCTCGGCGGTGAAATGCCGGGTGATCGCGCTTTCGACCCCGCAGGCCAGTTCCGCCGCGCCGATCCCGGTCAGCGTGCCCCGCGCCGTGCCCAGGCCGTTCTGCACGCAACCGGAATACAGGCCGTCGTCCAGTTGACGCATCACCGCCACGCCGTTCAGCGTCAGGCAGAGGTGCCCCGCCCAGGCGTATTGCATCTTCATCCCCGCCAGCTGCGGAAACCGCTGGTCGAACTTGCGCTGCATCACCCGTCCCGCCCGCGCCACATCGCCCGGGCTGACGCGACACCCCGGGCGCAGCGTGGCACAGGTGCGCGTCACGATCCGGTTGCCGCCTTGTCCGCTGTCGATCCGGCGCACCGTGGTCCCCATCGGGTCCGAAGGCGTCACCCCCCAGCGGCTGCGTCCGCCCAGCTGGCGCAGGGCATCGGCCCCCAGCTCCGGCGTCATCACCGCGTAGAGGAACAGCTGCATCAGCCGCCCCTGCGCATAGCCAAAGCTTTCCAGATGCCCGTTCACCGTCAGGATCACCCGCCCTGCGCTGACCTTGCCCTTGGGCGTCGCCAGTTCCCAGGCCGCGCCCTTGCGGTCCAGCGCGGTGACCGGCGTGTCCTCGTGCAGGATCACCCCGTCGCGCCGCAGCCCCACCGCCAGACCGCGGATATACCCCGCCGGTTGCAGCATCACCGTCCCCGGCGTGTAGAGCCCCGATATGTAGTGCCGCGAGCCGGTCAGCTCGTACATCTGCTCCGGGTCCAGCATCTCGGACGCCTCGCCCAGCGTCTCCAGGTGCGCCGCGTAGCTGCGGTTGTGCGCCTCGGCGGCAGGGCTGGCCGCGCCGTTCACCTTGCCCACCGGGTCAAAGAAGTTCGGGTCGATGCCGTAATCCTCGACCGCCGCGCGCGCAAAAGCCTGCGCCTGCCGGTTGAGGGCGATCATCGCCCGGTCATCGCCCGCGCCGGCGTAGTCGTCCGAGGTCAGCTCGTGCGGCAGGTCGATCATGAAGCCCGAGTTGCGCCCGGCCGAGCCTTCGGCGATGCGCCCGGCCTCCAGCACCAGCACCCGCGCCGCCGGGTCCAGCTGGCGCAGCCGCCGCGCCGCCGACAGCCCGGCAAAGCCGCCGCCGACGATCACCACATCCGACGTGGTGTCACCCTCCAGCGGCACGGGCGCCGGTTGCGGCCCGAGGATCGCGTTCCACGCGGCCCGCCCCGGCAGGGCCGGCAGGCGGCGCACCAAACCCATGTTCAGCCCTCCGCCATGATCTCGGCCACACGGGTCTTGAGCTCCCGCACGACCTCGTCCAATTGCCGGACTTCCTCCGGCTCCAGGCCCTGCAACGGCGGGCGCGGCGGCCCGGCGCGATAGCCGGCGATCTCGCAGCCCCGCTTGACGCACTGGATGAACTTGCCGCCCTGCTCCAGCACCCGCATCAGCGGCATCATCGCCGCCATGATGCGGCGGCCCTTGGCGTAGTCGCCCTCGACCGCGCAGGCCTGCCACAGCGCGATGTGCTCGGCGGGCAGGAAGTTGGACCCGGCGCAGACCCAGCTGCGCGCGCCCCAGGCGAAGAATTCCAGCGCCTGGTCGTCCATCCCGCAACTCAGCTGAATATTCGGGTAGTCGCAGGCCAGCAGGTGCACCCGGTTGATATCGCCCGAGCTTTCCTTGACCGCGCAGAAGTTGGCAGAGGCGCCGACGAGGTCGAGGAACTCGGCCCCCATGTTGACGCCCATCCGGCCCGGGTAGTTGTAGAGCATGATCGGCAGGCCGGCGGCGCGGTCGATCGCCAGCGCGTTCAATGCGTTTTCCCGCTCCGTCGGCACCGCATAAGGCGGCGAGCCGACCAGCAGCGCGGCGGCACCGATCTGCGCGGCATGTTCGGCCATGGCAATGCTGTCGGGCAAACGGATCGCCACCGTGCCGACGATCAGCGGCACCCGGCCCGCGATCACGTCGTGCGCGAACGTCGCCATCTCGCGGCGTTCGTCCATCGACTGGGCATAGTATTCGCCGGTCGAACCGCCGCTGATGATGCCGTGTACCCCGGCAGCGACCAGGTGCTCGATCTGCGCCGCCAGCGCGTCGCGGTCGATGCTGCCGTCCTCGCGGTGCGGGGTGATGACCGGGGTGTAGATACCTTCGAACTTCATGGGGCTCCTTTCTGCGACACCGCGCCCGGCGCATGGCCAAGCGGGATCTGCATGCCTTCGGGGGTGGCGAAACTTTCGATCTCGGCGCGGGACAGCTCCCAATGCGCGACGGCCAGCGCGGCGGCGGCATCGGCGTCCCCGGCCTCGATCAGCGCGATGAACCGGTCGTGGTGGTCGGCGGCCACTTCGCGCTGTCGCGCCAGGGCCGCGTTGCGCGGGTTGTAAAAGGTCATGCTGATGCGGGTGTGGTCGATCAGCAGACGGCGCAGGCTGGGCATCAGGTATTCGTTGTCGGCCATCTCGCCGATCAGCGCGTGAAAGCGTTCGTTCAGCAGAGCGCGTTCCGCGGTGTGGCCCGCGCGGATCGCCTTGCGGAACAGCAGTTGGGTGTCCTTCAGCCGCATGATCTGCGCGGGCCGGGCGTTCTGCGCCGCCAGCCGCGCCACGGCGGCATAGATCATCGGGGCGGCGACGAAAAAGTTGCGCAGCGTCTTGTGCGTCATCGGCGCGACCTGCGCGCCCCGGTTCTGATGCAGGACGACATAGCCTTCGCCCGCCAGCTGGTTCAGCACCTCGCGCAGCGGCGGGCGCGACATGGCGTAGGTCTCGGCCAACGCCACCTCGTCGAGGTAGACGCCCGGCTCCAGCGCCTGGGTCAGGATGCGGCGGCGCAGGTCGTCAAGGCAGCGCGCCTTGCGGCTTTGCGGTCCTTCGGTCATCTGGCCCCCCTTTCCGATGCGAGGCGGCGAGTCGCCACCCCTGTCTACGGCGCGTTGTAGTCCGAGAAAAGACATATTGTCTACACGTAAGTTTCGTGCTTTCTGGAGGTGTACCCGGAGCCCCCCACACCATGACCACACCGCAGCATTTCGTCTTTGCCCTGGTCGAGGATTTCACCCACATCGCCTTTGCCTGCGCGGTGGACCCGCTGCGCATCGCCAACCTCGTCAGCGGCAAGACGCTGTACCAATGGTCCTATGCCTCGCTCGACGGAGCGACCGGGCGCAGTTCGGACGGCACGCAGGTCGTGACCCACCACCGGTTCGACGCCCTGCCCGCCTGTGACCGGCTGTTTGTCCTGTCCGGCATCGACATGGAGAAAAAGGACCACCGCGTGCTGATCGCGGCGCTGCGGCGGCTGGACCGGCACGGCGGCGCCGGGATCGGCGCGCTGTGTTCCGGGGCACATGTGCTGGCGCTGGCCGGGCTGCTGAACGGGCGGCGGGCGGCCACGCACTGGGACTACCACGACAGCTTTACCGAGGAGTTCCCCGAGGTGAACCTGGTGCGCAACGTCTTTGTGGCGGACGAGAAATACATCACCGCTTCGGGTGGGACGGCCACCGCCGACCTGATGCTGCACCTGATCGAACGCGACCACGGCTACGACCTGTCGGTCGCGGTGGCCGACCAGATGGTCTACAACGCGGTGCGCGACGCGACATCGGCGCAGAAGGTTTCGCTCCAGTCGCGCAGCGGGATGCGCAATGCCCACCTCGCCCGCGCCATCGGAATGATGCGCGAGCACCTGGATTGCCGCCTGTCGCCCTCCGAGATCGCCGCCGACCTGGGCATTTCCGCGCGGCAGTTGGAGCGGCTGTTTGGCAAGTACCTCAACACCTCGCCCAAGAAATACTTCATGGAAATGCGGCTGGACCGGGCGCGCCACCTGCTGTTGCAGACCGAGATGTCGGTGATCGACGTGGCCTTTGCCTGCGGCTTTGAAAGCCCCGGGCATTTCGCGCGCGTCTACCGCACCGCCTTTGGCGTCACGCCGATGATGCAGCGTGGGCGGCTGAGCTGACCCGGCCGCTCAGTCCGCGTCGGGGGGACTGAACAGGGAAAGGACGCGGTCATGGTCCCGCGCCCGCACCAGCAGCAGCAGCCGGTCACCCGGTCGCAGCTCTGTCTCCGGGTCCAACATCACTTCTTCCTCGCCCCGGATGCGGGCCAGCGGCCGGGCGCGGTCCGGCAGGCCGAGGTCCGAGCAGACCCGCGCCTCTGCCGCCTCGGGCAGCGTCACCACCAACAGCCGCAGGTCGTTTCCCAGCACGTCACCCGCCGACACCCGGTCATGCCGTTCCAGCCCGTCCACCAGCGCGCGGGCAAAGCTTTCGTGCGGGGTGATCGTCTCGCCCAGGTCCAGCTGGTCGATGATCGGGCGCAGCTCGGTCCGGGTCAGCTGGGTGATGACGCGCGGATAGCCGACCGAGCGCGCGACAGCGGCGGCCAGGATGTTGACGTTGTCGGTGTCGGTCAGCGCGACAAAGGCATCGGCGCCGTCGCCAAAGGCCTCGGTCAGGGTGCCCGGCAGGCTGCCGTCGCCGTGGATCATGCCGCAGTCCAGCGTCTCGGCCAGCGCGTCCAGGCGGGCGCGGTCCTGTTCGATCAGCACCACCTCGTGCCCCCGCTCGATCAGCTGGCGGATGGTGGCGATGGCAAAGGTGGAGGCGCCCAGTACGGTCACGCGCATGTCGGGTCAGTCCTTTCTGATCCAGGTCGACGGGAAGGCCAGCACCAGCAGGCCGAAGAATTCGACCCGGCCCAGCAGCATGGCGCAGATGGTCAGCGCCTTCAGGTCCGGCGGCAGGTCCGGCCCGATGACGCCGGTCCCCGCGCCCACGGTGGACAGCGCGGCGGTGATGTCGAACAGCGACTCCGCCGCGGGCAAGCCGTGCAGGGCAAAGGCGATCCACAGCGCCAGCGCGCTGAGAAGATAGACCACCGTCAGCGCCACGGCGAAAGTCACGCGCGGCTCCTCGACCAGCTCGCCGTCCTGCCGCAGGTAGAACACCGCCCGCGCCGGCCCGAGCAGGCGGCGGATCACCAGCAGGACGGTGCCCAGCAGCAGGCGCACCCGCTCGATCTTGAGCCCCCCGGCGGTCGAGCCCGCCTGCCCGCCCACCATCATCAACGCGATCAGCAGGATCAGCAGCGGGGGTGCGGCGGGGAGCGGCGCGACGGTAAAGCCGGTGGTCGATTGCAGGCTGAGCGTGTTCAGCGCGACGCCCCACAGCGCCCCCGTTGTGCGCGCGCCCGACAGCGCGGCCAGCAGCAGCGCCGTGGCCACACCGGCCAGCACAAAGACCAGCGCGGGTTTCAGCCCCGTCGCGCGCATCGCGGCGCCCGTTCCGTGGCGGTGCGCCAGCACGGGCAGCGCCAGCGACAGCCCGCCCAGCGCGGACAGCCCGACGATCCAGCCCTGCGCGGCCACGGAATAGGAGGCCAGGCTGTCGCCCCGGGGCGCCATGCCCCCGGTCGACACCGCCGCCAGGGCCAGCAGCGGCCCCTCTGCCGTGCCCGGGATCAGCACGACGGCCCCCGCCACGCCGACGAGGGTCAGCACCGCGTAGGCCAGCAACAGCGCGCGCGCATGTCGCCGCACCGAGGTCCCCTGCGGTTCCTCGCCAAAGTCGGCGGTGCCCAGCGCGCGCGACACCGGCCCGCGCCCCATCAGGAAGGCCAGCGCCGCCACCGCGATCACCAGCCCGCCGCACCACTGGCTCCAGGCGCGCAACACGTGCCCGGCAAGCGGCAGCGCCTCAGGCGCGGCGATCATGCTGAAGCCGGTGGTGGTCAGCGCCGAGGTCGCTTCGAACAACGCGTCCAGCGGGCCGAGGTCCAGCGCCATGAAGGCGGGCGCGGTCAGCAGGATGCCCAGCACGAAGACCATGACCACCGACAGCACCGCCTCGGACCGGCGCACCGCGGGCGGCGGCGCCACGCGTCGCCCGACCGCCGTGGCCAGCAGCGCCAGCGCCGCCGCAGCGCCCAGCGACAGGGTCAGCCTGGCCTGCCCCTCCAGAGCGGCCACGGCCAGCGGCGGCACCAGCAGCACGGCAAAAGCCCCCGCCTCGCGCAGCAGGATGCGGCCGATCACCGGCCAGCGCGGGTGATGCAGCGCCGAGGTCTGTCCGGCGGCGGATTTGTGTGACAGGGCCATGAGATTCCCGGATCTGCGCGGCGCGCTGACCGGAATGGCCGCGCGCTCTGCCGCCCACAACGTCAGCCGAGCCGTTCCGCCAGGTAGGCCACCGCCTTGTCCGTCGTTTCGATCCGGGGGTAATCGCGTTCGGGAATGTCCACGCCCAGCCGCTTGTGCAGCGCGGCCACCAGGTTCAGCACGTCCATCGAGTCAAGCTCGAGGTCGTCCTGGATATGGTCGCCGCCGCCGATGGTGGCGGCATTGAGATCGGGCGCGACGCGGGTGATCTCTTCGAGAAAGGCGCGTCTGAGGTCGTCTTGGGTCATAGGGCCTCCGGGTCCTTCAGGAGTTGGTCGAGGCGGCCGAGAAAGCGCGCCCCGGTGCGGCCGTCGCTGACGCGGTGATCGGCGGCAAGCGTGACCTTGACGCAGGTCCTGGGGGTCACGGCGCCGTCCACCACGCGCGGGATCGGGCGGGGTGAGCCAAAGCCCACCAGCGCCACCTGCGGCGGGTAGATCACGCCGGTCATGCCGTCGACGCCGCTTTCACCCAGGCTGGAGACGGTGATCGTGCCCTCGGTCATCTCCGAGCCTTTCAGCCGCCCGGCGCGGGCGCGCAGCACGAGGTCGCGCATCGCCGCCATGGTTTCGGCCAGGGACTTGACCTCGGCCCCCATGATCGCGGGCGCAATCAGCCCGCCGCCGCGCAGGGCGACGGCGACGCCGGTGTTCACCGTGGTCGAAGGTTCGAAACCGGCCTTGCCGTAGTGGCCGTTGAGCGATCTTTCCTGCGCCGCCGCGAGTGACACGGCGCGCACCAGCAGCGCGCCCATCAGGAGGCGCTGGTCTGGCGGGGCATCGGCGTTGCGCGCCTCCAGCCAGTCCTGCGCGGCTTGCAGGTCGATCTCGTGGTCGAGGTAGTAATGCGGGATCTCGCGTTTCGCGCGGGTCATGGCGGCGGCGATGGCCTGCCGCATGGCGTCGAGGTCGAGCCCCTGCTTGCCAGGTTTCGGCGCACCCTGACCGGCGGCGGCGTCGACGTCGCGCAGCAGCACGGCGCCGCCGGGACCGCTGCCCCTGAGCGCCGCCAGGTCGACGCCGGTCTCGCGCGCGCGTACGCGGGCGGCGGGGGATGCGGCGAGGTCTCCCGATGTGACTGGGACCGGAACGGGTTCGGGCGGAGGTGCCGGTGCAGGGGCCGGAACGGGTTCGGGCGGCACCGCAGGTTTGGGCGCGGCCGGGACAGGTTCGGGCGCGGGTACCATCGTCGGTTCGACCTTGAGTTCGGGAGCCGCAACCGGTGCGCTGACAGCGGCCTCGGCCTCGCCCACCCCCCGGATCACCGCCAGCGGCGCGCCCACCGGCAGGGTTTGGCCCAGCGCCGCCTCGATCCGTTCGACCACGCCCTCCTCGAAGATCTCGATCTCGATCGCGCCCTTCTGCGTCTCGACCACGGCCACCACGTCGCCGCGATGCACGGTGTCGCCAGGGTGGACCAGCCATTCCACCAGCGTGCCGTCCTCCATGTCCGCGCCCAGCGAAGGCATCTTGAAGACCGCCATGGGTCAGCCCTTTCCCAGCGCCGCGCGGGCGGCGGCGACGATGGCGGGCACCTGCGGGATCGCGGCGTCCTCGAGATGCTTGGGATAGGGGATCGGCACCTCGGCGGAACAGACCCGCCCCACCGGCGCGTCCAGCCGCCAGAACACCTGTTCGGTGATCCGGGCGGACACCTCGGCGGAAAGCGACCCCGTGCGCCAGCCCTCGTCCACCACCACCGCCCGCCGGGTGCGCCCGACGGAGGCCATGATGGTCGCGTCGTCCAGCGGGCGCAGCACGCGCAGGTCGATGACCTCGGCCTCGATCCCCTCGGTGCTCAGCACCTCGGCCGCCTCCAGCGTCTTGTAGAGCGAGCCGCCGTAGGTGATCAGCGTCACGTCGCGCCCCGGCCTGCGGATCGCCGCGCGGTCGATGTCCACCGGACCGGCGACGGTATCCAGCACCCCGCTGCGATTGTAGAGCATGACGTTCTCGAAGATCAGCACCGGGTCGGGGTCCTCCAGAGCGGTCCAGAGCATCCCGCGCGCGTCCTCCAGCGTGGCCGGGGCCAGCACCTTCAGCCCGGGGATGTGCGCATACCAGCCTTCCAGCGAATGGGAATGCTGCGCGGCCAGCTGCTTGCCCGCGCCGGTGGCCATGCGGATCACCAGCGGCACGCCGAACTGCCCGCCGGACATGTGCCGCAGCGTCGCGGCGGTGTTCATGATCTGATCCAGCGCCAGCAGGCTGAAGTTCACGGTCATCAGCTCGACGATGGGCCGCATCCCGACGGCCGACGCACCGATGCCGAAGCCGGTAAAGCCTGACTCGGACAGCGGCGTGTCGCGGATGCGGTCCTCGCCGAACTCGGCCATCAGCCCCTTGGTCACCGCGTAGCAGCCGCCGTAGGCGCCCACGTCCTCGCCCATCAGGAACACGCGGTCGTCGCGCAGCATGGCGTCGCGGATCGCCTGCTTGACCGCCTCGCGGTAGGTCATCTCGACCGTCTGGCCCGAGGGTTCGGGCGTCTCGGGCGGCGCGGGGCGCTCCTCGGCCATCACGTGGCGGGCCAGGTCCTCGACCGGCTCCCAGTCCGCACCTTCGGCGAAGTCCACCGCCTCGGCGATCTCGGCGTCGATCTGCGCCTCCAGCGCGGCCATGTCGCCGTCATGCAACAGGCCCGCCGACTGCGCCCAGTCGCGAAAACGCACGATGGGTCCCTTCTTGCGCCAGGTCTCGACCTCGTCCTTGTCGCGGTAAAGCTGGGCGTCAAACATCGAATGCGCGCGGAAGCGGTAGGTGCGGCATTCGAGGAAATAGGGATGCGCGCTTTCGCGGATCGCCGCCAGCGCACGGCGCGCGGCGGTTTCCACCGCAACCACGTCCATGCCGTCGACCACCTCCGACGGGATGCCGTAGCTGGCCGCCTTGGCATGGATGTCGGTCTCCGCCTCGGAGCGGGACAGCGCGGTGCCCATGGCGTAACCGTTGTTCTCACAGACGAACAGCACCGGCACCTTCCACAGCTGGGCCAGGTTCATGGTCTCGTGGAACTCGCCCTCGGCCACCGCGCCCTCGCCGAAGAAACAGACCGTGACGGCGCCGCTGCCGGTCATCGCATCGGCGAGGGCAAGCCCCCCGGCCAATGGCAGTCCGCCGCCGACGATGGCGTTGCCGCCGTAGAAGTTGCGCGCCGCGTCGAACAGGTGCATCGACCCGCCGCGCCCGCCGGAACAGCCGGCGGCCTTGCCGTACATCTCGGCCATGACGGCGGGCATCGGCACGCCGCGCGCCAGGGCATGGCCATGCTCGCGGTAGGTGGCGACGATGCGATCCTCAGGCGCCAGGTGGCGGACTACCCCGGCGGCAATCGCCTCCTCACCGTCATAGAGGTGCAGGAAGCCGCGGATCTTTTCGCGGGTGTAGAGTTCGGCGCATTTGTCCTCGAACTTGCGGATGCGCAGCATCGAGGCCAGCATCTCCAGCACATGCTCGCGCGAAAGGCGAATCTTGTCAGGGCGGCTCATGATTCATCGGTCTCCAGCGTGGAAATGTCGCCTTCCGGCAGGCCAAGTTCGCGCGCCTTCAGCAGGCGGCGCATGATCTTGCCGGAGCGTGTCTTGGGCAGGGTCTTGCGGAACACCACCTCGCGCGGGGCGACCGCCGGGCCCAGCTTTTTCCGCGCGTGGCCGCGAATGTCCCTTTCCAACTCTTCCGACGGCTCGTAGCCGGGGTTGAGCGAGACATAGGCGCGCACCACTTCGCCCGCCGTCTCGTCCGGCAGGCCGATGACACCGGCCTCGGCGACCGCCGGATGCTCGATCAGGGCGCTTTCCACCTCGAAGGGGCCGATCAGGTGGCCGGACGACTTGATCAGGTCATCGGCCCGCCCGACGAACCAGAAATAACCGTCCTTGTCGCGCATCGCGAGGTCGCCCGAGAGGTACCAGCCATCCCGAAACGCCTTGGCGTAGCGCTTTTCCTCGTGCAGGTAGGCGCGCATCATCGAGGGCCAGCCGGGCCGCAGCGCCAGCTCGCCCACCACGCCGTCCTTGCATTCGCGCAGCGTCTCGCCCTCGGTATCGACCACCCCCGCCGTGATCCCCGGCAGGGGTTTGCCCATCGAACCGGGGCGGATGTCCATCGCGGCGGTGTTGGCGATCATGATGCCGCCGGTCTCGGTCTGCCACCAGTTGTCGTGGAAGGCATGGCCAAAGACCTCCCTGCCCCAGACGACGCCCTCGGGGTTCAGCGGCTCACCCACGCTGGCGAGGAATTCAAGCGCCGAGAAATCGTAGGGTTTCGCCGCCTCCTTGCCAGCGCGCATCATCATGCGGATCGCGGTGGGGGCGGTGTACCAGATCTGCACCCTCTCGCGCTGGAGCATCCCGTACCAGCGGTCGAGGTCGAATTTTGCCTCGTCCACCAGCATCGTCACCCCGTTCACCAAGGGCGAGATGATGCCGTAGGAGGTGCCCGTCACCCAACCCGGATCGGCGGTGCACCAGTAGACCTTGCCCGGCGCCATGTTCAGCGCGTAGCGCCCCGTGGCCACGTGGGCCACCACCGCGCCATGCACATGCACCGCGCCCTTGGGTCGCCCGGTGGTGCCCGAGGTGAAGTGGATCAGCGCCATGTCCTCGGGTCCGGTCTGGGCCACCTCGCAGGTGTCCGGGGCGGCGGCCATGGCGGGGCCGAGCGCCACGCAGCCCTCAGGCGCGTCGTCCACATCGACAAGGAACACGGTCTTCAGCGAGGGGATCTGGTCGCGCCAGGCGGCGATCTTCTTGCGGTAGATGGCGTCGGTCGTGACGACGGCATTGGCCTCGCCGATCTCCATGCGGGTGCGGATCGGCTCTGGCCCGAAGGCCGAGAACAGCGGCGAAAACACCAACCCCGCCTTCAGCGTGCCCAGTGCCGCGACATACAGCTCGGGGCGGCGGCCCATCAGCGCATAGACCCGATCACCGCGCGCCAGCCCCTGCGCGGCCAGCACGTTGGCAAAGCGGGCGGTCTGGCGGGTCAGATCGGCATAGCTGAAATCCCGCACCTCGCCGTCCTTGCCGAACCAGCGCAGCGCCAGCCTGTCGCCCTGTCCGCTTGCGACATGCCGGTCGAGCGCCTCGTACGCGATGTTCATCCCGCCGCCCGGCAACCCGTCCAGCATCGCCCGCGCCGTGTCCCAGTCAAAGCTCGCGCGGGCCTCCTCGGGATCGCGCAACACCGCGCCGGCCTTTTCGGACGGCGTCTTGGATATTACATCCCAGGTCATCGGCGGATCCTCCCCGGTGCCAGCATCGGGCCGCTGCGGGCAAACCGCCTTGACCTTGATCAACCCTGCGTCAGGTGGCGCGGGCGGGCGCAAGGCTCAGCAGACCCTGCCCCGCCACCAGCGGCAGCAGGCTGAGCGCCCCGGCCAGCGCCAGCGCGGTCCAGCCCGGGAACGGCAGGTGCAGCAGCACCGCCAGCCCCGGCACCCAGATCGCCAGCGCGATCAGCCCGGCACAAAAGGCCAACGCCGCCCAGACAAAGGGATTGCGCGTCACGTCGTTGCGCACCAGCCCGCTGCCGGGGCTGCGCACGTTGAACACGTTCCACAGCTGCCCCAGCGCCAGCGTGACAAAGGCGACACTGACCGCCTGGTCGGGCGGCAAGCCCAGGTGGAACAGCGCCAGCCCGAACCCCGCCAGCGTCGCGGCGGTCTGCATCAGGCCCAGCACGGCGATCCACAGCCAGTGCGCGCGGTCGACGATGGCTTCGCGCGGGTCGCGCGGCGGGCGGCGCATCTCCTGGCTGTCACCCCGGCCCATGCCCAGCGCGAAGGCCGGAAAGACGTCCGTCACAAGATTCAGGAACAGGATCTGCAAGGGCAGCAGCGGCGCGGGCAGTCCCGCGCCCACCGCAAGGCCCACCACCAGCACCTCGCACAGGTTGCAGGACATCAGGTAGACCACGAACTTGCGGATGTTGCCAAAGATCACCCGCCCCTGGTGGACCGCGTCGACGATGGTGGCAAAGTTGTCATCGCGCAGCACCATGTGCGCCGCCTCGCGCGCGACCTGCGTGCCGCGCAGCCCCATGGCCACGCCGATGTCGGCCTTTTTCAGCGCCGGCGCGTCGTTCACCCCGTCGCCGGTCATGGCGACGATCTGGCCGTCGCGCTGGTAGGTGGCCACCAGCGCCAGCTTGGTCTCGGGCGCGACGCGGGCGATCACGTCGGCGGCGCGCACCTGCTGCCACAGCGGGTCAGGGATGTCGCCGGGCGGCAATCCCTCCAGCTCTGCCCCCTCGATCACCCGCGCGTCCCCGTCGAACAGCCCCGCATCGCGCGCGATGCGGGTGGCGGTGGCGGCGTGATCGCCGGTCACCATGACGACGCGGATGCCCGCCGCGCGGCAGGCGGCGATGGCGGCCGGCACGTCGGCGCGCAGTGGATCGGCCAGGCAGACCACGCCCACCAGCGTCAGCCCGGCATAGGGGTCGGCGTCCGGCGTATCGGCCTGCTTCATCGCCAGCGCCAGCGTGCGCAGCCCCTGCGCGGCGGCTTCGGCATTGCGTTGCATCCAGGCGCCTTGTCCGTCCGCATCCAGCGCACTGACCCCCTCTGGCCCAAGCACGCTGTCGCACATGGCGATGACCGTTTCCGGCGCGCCCTTGACCGCGTAGAGGAACCCCGCGCCCTCGCGGTGGACCGAGGCCATGGCGCGGCGGGTGGGGTCAAAGGCATGCTGGGCCACCCGCGCGCCCGTCTCCGGTGACAGACCTGCGGCGCGCGCCGCCTCCAACAGTGCCAGTTCCATCGGATCGCCCGCGCTGTCGGCCCGGTCCTTGCCCAGTTCGGCGGTGGTGCAGAGCGCGCCCACCTGCACCGCGTGCTCTAGCCCCGGCGCGACACCGGGAAAGCGCACGTCCCCCTCCGCCAGCAGGTAACGCACCACCGTCATGCGGTTTTCGGTCAGGGTGCCGGTCTTGTCGGTCAGGATCAGCGTGGTTGCCCCCAGCGTTTCGACCGACGACAGCCGGCTGATCAGCGCGTTGCGCCGGGCCATGCGCAGCATCCCACGCGCGAGACTCAGCGTGGCGACCACCGGCAGCCCCTCGGGGATCGCCGCCACCGCCAGCGCCACGCCGGTCTGGATCATGTCGGCCAGCGCGTGCCCGCGCAACAGCCCCGCCCCCACCGTCAGCGCCGCCAGAACCAGCGTCAGCCAGACCAGCTTTTGCCCCAGCGCCGCCAACCGGCGTTCCAGCGGCGAAACCTCGCTTTCCGCCTCCTGCGCCAGCTGGCTGATGCGGCCCAGCTCGGTCGACATGCCGGTGGCGACGACCAGTGCCTCACCCGCGCCCTGGGTCAGGGCGGTGCCCTTGAACACCATGCCGCTGCGGTCGCCCAAGGGCGCGCCCGGGGCGACCGGGCCGGGCGTCTTGGCCACCGGCGCGGATTCCCCGGTCAGGACCGATTCGTCGCTGAAGAGGTTCGACGCCTGCATCACCCGCAGGTCGGCGGTGATGACATCCCCGGCTTCGAGGATCACGCTGTCGCCCGGCACCAGGTCGCGGGCGTCGATCATCGCCACCCGGCCGTCGCGCCGCACGCGGGTGTGGACCTCGGCCAGGTGCAGCAGCGCCTCCATCGACCGCGCCGCCCTCAGCTCGGTGACAAAGCCGATGCCTGCGTTGATGACCAGCACGACGACGATGGCCGCCGCCTCGACCGTGTCGCCGACGTAGACCGAGAACACCGCCGCCGCCGCCAGCAGCCAGACGATCAGGCTCTGGAACTGGTGGAGCAGGATCACAACCGCACTTTTCGCCTTTTGCGCGCGCAGCCGGTTGGGGCCAAAGCGCGCCTTGCGGGCCAAAGCCTCCTGCGTGGTCAGCCCGGTGCCGGGCGCAGCGCCCAGCTGGGCTGCGACCTCATCCGCATCCATGGCATGAAATGCCTTAGCCTTCGGTTCCGTCACCCTGCGCCCTCGCTGCTGCTGCCCCTCTGCCTAGCCGTTCATCGCAGCGACGCGCCTTGACAGTGATCAACGCGGCCCCCCGCCGCCGCCGGTATCTTCGCGGGCAGGAGACCGGGAGGACATGATGACCAAGGACACCAAGGCCGAGAGCGACACCCTGATCTGGATGGACCGGCTGGCGCGCGGCGACGTGGCGCGTGTGGGCGGCAAGAACGCCTCGCTGGGCGAGATGCTGCAAGCCCTGACCGCGCGCGGCATCCGCGTGCCGCCCGGCTTTGCCACCACCGCCGAGGCCTACCGCCGCTACATCACCGCCAACGACCTGGGCAAGGTGCTGACCCAGGTGCTGGGCGAGATGGACAGCCACCACCTGACGCTGGCCGAGGCCGGGCGCGAGATCCGCGCGCGCATCACCCGGGGCAAATGGCCCGAGGACATCGAGGCCGAGATCCGCGCCGCCTACCGCCGGCTGGCCGAGGAGACGGGACAGGCCGAACCCTCTGTCGCCGTGCGGTCATCGGCCACCGCCGAGGACCTGCCCGACGCCAGCTTTGCCGGCCAGCAGGAGACGTTTCTGAACATCCGCGGCGAAACCGCGCTGCTGGCGGCCTGCCGGCGCTGCTATGCCTCGCTCTTCACCGACCGGGCGATCACCTACCGGCAATTGAAGGGCTTTGACCATTTCGAGGTTGCGCTGTCGATCGGCGTGCAGCTCATGGTGCGGTCGGACATCGGCGGCTCGGGCGTCATGTTCTCGCTGGATACGGAAAGCGGCTTTGACAAGCTGGTACTGATCAACGCCGCCTGGGGCCTGGGCGAAAACGTGGTGCAGGGCGCGGTCAGCCCGGACGAATACCAGGTCTACAAGCCCTTCCTCGACCGGCCCGGCACGGTGCCGATCCTGCACAAGGCCCTGGGGGCGAAAGAGATCAAGATGGTCTACGGCAGCGGCGACGGCGCGCCCACGCGCAACGTCCCCACCTCCAAGGCCGAGCGCGCGCGCTTCGTGCTGTCGGACGACGAGATCCTCGACCTCGCCCGCGCCGCCGTGCTGATCGAGCAGCACTACGGTCAGCCGATGGACATGGAATGGGCCAAGGACGGCGAAACCGGGCTGGTCTACATCGTGCAGGCCCGGCCGGAAACGGTGCAGTCGCGGTCAGAGGTAGGCGTGTTCAGGACCTACACGCTGGGCAAGACCGGGGAGAAACTGCTGTCCGGCCTCAGCGTCGGCGGCGCGGTCGCCTCGGGCGAGGTCTGCCTGATCGAGACCGCCGCCGAGATCGACCGTTTCGTCGACGGCTCGGTCCTTGTCACCTCGACCACCGACCCGGACTGGGTGCCGATCATGAAGCGCGCCGCCGCCATCGTGACGGACCACGGCGGCCGCACCTCGCACGCAGCGATCATCAGCCGCGAGCTGGGCGTGCCCGCCATCGTCGGCACCGGCAACGCGACCGAGGTCCTGCACGACGGCCAGCAAATCACCGTCTCCTGCGCCGAAGGCGACGAGGGCGCGATCTACGAAGGCACGGCCGAGGTGAGCATCACCGAAACCCACCTGGACGCGGTGCCCGAGACCCGCACCCAGGTCATGCTGAACATCGCCAACCCGGCCGCCGCCGCGCGCTGGTGGCGCTTGCCGGCGGACGGCGTGGGCCTGGCGCGGATGGAATTCGTCGTCTCGAACGAGGTCAAGGTGCACCCGCTGGCGCTGACCCGCTACGACCAGCTGGAGCCGGGCGAGGCGCGCGATGCCATCGACCGGCTGACGCAGGGTTACAAGGACCGGACCGAGTATTTCGTCGACAGCCTGGCCATGGGCCTCTCTCGCATCGCGGCGACCTGGTATCCGAACCCGACCATCGTGCGGATGAGCGATTTCAAGACCAACGAATACGCCGACCTGCTGGGCGGGCGGGCGTTCGAGCCGGCCGAGGAAAACCCGATGATCGGCTTTCGCGGCGCCTCGCGTTACTACTCGGACGGCTACCGCGACGGGTTCGCGCTGGAGTGCCGGGCGATTCACCGGCTGCGCGAGAGAATGGGATTCGACAACGTGGTGGTCATGATCCCCTTTTGCCGCACGGTGCAGGAGGCCGACCGCGTGCTGGAGGTCATGGCCGACAACGGGCTGAGACGCGGCGAGAACGGGCTGCAGGTCTACGTGATGTGCGAGATCCCGTCGAACGTGATCCAGGCCGAGGCCTTGGCCGAACGGTTCGACGGTTTCTCCATCGGCTCCAACGACCTGACCCAGCTGACGCTGGGCATCGACCGCGATTCCGAGGCGCTGTCGGGGCTGTTCGACGAACGCGACCCGGCGGTGCTGTGGATGATCGAAACGGTGATCGCCAAGGCGCGCAAGGCCGGGCGCAAGATCGGCCTCTGCGGCCAGGCGCCCAGCAACGATCCCGATTTCGCGCGGCTGCTGGTCAAGGCCGGGATCGACACGATCTCGGTCACGCCGGACAGTTTCCTGGCGGTCAAGGCGCATGTCGCCGAAGCCGAAAAGGACGGCTGATCCGGGACACATCTCTGGACACATCTCTGGGCGCGGGGTGGATGGATCCGCCCCGCGCCCATGCCTCGTGTCGCCCTGGCAGGGGTCACACGATGAGGAAATCGTCCGCGCTGATCGTCGGCAGGCTGGTCAGCTGGGCAAAGGCAACGGCGGCGGCGCCACCGGAGCCGTCGGCATCGTAGTACAGCGTGCCGGTGTCGGTCTCGTAGAGGATGCGATGGTCGGCCGATGTTGCGACCGGCGTGTCGCTAGCCAGGAAGGCCGACGCATCGAGATCGCCAAGCGCCAGCGCGCCAAAGATGGCGCGGTTCAGCACGATCGTGTCCACCCCGGACTCGAAGTCCAGGATGCGGTCCACGTTCGACGCCGCCAGCGCGGTGTCAAAGACAAAGTGGTCTGCGCCCGCGAATCCCTTCAACACGTCCCTGCCCTCGCGGCCGGCGAGGGTGTCGTTGCCGGCATAGCCGTACAGGTAGTTGCGCCCCGCGTCGCCGGTCAGATGGTCGTCGCCATCGCCGCCAAACACGTTCTCGAAGCCCGAGATCACGTCGCCCTGCGCCTCGCCGCCCGACGCGCTCTGGAAACCGGTCACGCCGACCCGCAGGTCGATCCGCACACCTTCCGGCAGGTCGACGTATTGCAGCGTGTCGATGCCATCGCCGCCCAGCATGGTGTCGGCCCCTTCGCCGCCGCGGATCGAATCGTTGCCCGCGCCACCGTCGATGTAATCCGACCCGGTAAAGCCCCAGATGTAATTGTCGCCCGCGTCGCCAAACAGACGGTCGCTGTGCTCGGAGCCCTGGATGTTCTCGAACCCGGTCAGCACGTCCCCCTCGGCATCGCCGCCGATCCCGACCACGCCCGCCACCAGGCTGACGGTTACCCCGGTGGGCGAGCCAAGGTAGCGCACCCAGTCGAGGCCGTCGCCGCCGTCCAGCGTGTCCGCCCCCGCACCGCCGCGAATGACGTCATCGCCGCCAAAGCCCAGGATGACGTCGTTGCCGCCATAGCCGAACAGGATGTTCTTGCCCGCGTCGCCCCGGATGGTGTCGGCGTATTCGGAGGCGTAGACATGTTCGAACCCCGAGATCACGTCGCCCTGCGCCTCGCCGCCCGAGGCGCTCTGATTGCCGCTGGCGTCGGCGTTCAGGTCGACGACAACCCCGGCGAACGATCCGCGATAGTACAGGACGTCGTCCCCCGTTCCACCGAACAGCGTGTCCGCCCCCGGGCCGCCGACGATCGTGTCGTTGCCGGCATCGCCATAGATGACGTCATCGCCCGCCATGCCGTCGAGAAAATCGTTGCCCGACATCCCGATCATGACGTTGCGCCCCGCCTCGCCGTACAACGTGTCGTCCAGCGCGGTGCCCGTCACCGTGTCGGTCACGTCCGCCAGGTTCACCGGGATCGCACCCAGCGACATGATGTACTTGTCGCTTTGCACGGCAAAGGACAAGGTGGCCGCTCCGATGCCGAACACGTCCTTGGCGCCGGTATAGGACAGCGCCGTCGGATTGCCGAGGTAGGTCATCAGGTCCGACAGCTTGCCCATGAGGGCCAGCACGCCGGTCCCCGCGCCGGACACCGCCACACCCGAACCCGCGGCCGCGTCGAGCGTGCCCGAGTTGGTGGAGACGAAGATCGTCAGCACGTTCTTCTTGGACCCGAGGCTGTTGAACTTGACCCCGGACAGGTCGATGTGACCGGGAACCTCTTCGGAAAGGTTCAATACGGTCGGCATGTCCTTGGAGATGGCGTGCCTGACCGCGCCACCTGTGTCCGGGGCGGTGGTGACGGTGACCTCGGGCGAGATCGAGAGGCTGGTCTTGAGGGGTCTGGTCTTGGCCACGGTATCGAGTTCCTCTGCTTTTTCGTCTTCCAGGCAGTTCCCGGTGGGCGGCATGTCGGGCGCTGACGAATAGCGCCGCCGTGACGACCGCCCGCAGGATCCCCCGGTTCAAAGCCGGTGCGGTTAACGTTAATCGCGAGTTAACTGTTCGAATGTGGCAAACATTTGGTGAAAAGACGCAGGGTTCGAGGTTTTTGGGAAACGCTGCCTGACCGCGCAGGCTGCTTCCGGCCCCCGTTTTCAGGTGGTTCCCGATCCAAACTCACCCCTCCCGGCCGGATTGTTCACCCCGACCGCCCAATCGGGTTAACCCGCCGTTAATGTTTCGAAAAAGGCGCAAACTTTCGCCACAATTGCCTTTCATTGTCGGCGTCAACCAAGAAATGGAGAGCAGGCAAATGGTTTCGACAACGCTTCAGGACGCCCGCCTTAACAGGGACGCACGGATCACCCGTCTGCGGCTCGTTGCGGACAAACAGGCCGGCAAGGCGCGGCACGAGGACATCGCCGTTATCGGCCTGGGCTACGTCGGCCTGCCGCTTGCGGTGCGGCTGGCGCACAGCTTCGAACGGGTTGCCGGCTTTGACATCTCGGCACGCCGGGTGGACCAGATCAACGATGGCTACGACGCCACCAACGAGATCGACCCGCTGACCCTGCGCGGCAGCGGCCTGACCGCCAGCACCGCCTGCGCCGACATCGCCGATGCCAGCTTTTACATCGTCACGGTGCCGACCCCGATCGACGACGCGCGCAAGCCCGACCTCGGTCCGCTGGTCTCCTCCTGCGAGGTGGTCGGCCCCTGCCTGAAGGCGGGCGACATCGTGGTCTTTGAATCGACCGTCTACCCCGGCGCCACCGAAGAGATCTGCGTGCCGATCCTCGAACGCCTGTCGGGCCTGCGGATGGGAGTCGACTTCGGCATCGGCTACAGCCCCGAGCGGATCAACCCCGGCGACAAGGTCAACACCGTGACCAACGTGGTCAAGGTGATCTCGGGCGACAGCCCGGACACCCTGGCGCGGGTGCGCGCGGTCTACGAAACGGTGATCGACGCCGGCCTGCACGCCGCACCCAGCATCAAGGTGGCCGAGGCCGCCAAGG
Organism: Antarctobacter aquimaris; assembly: GCF_900184945.1. Classification (GTDB taxonomy): domain Bacteria; phylum Pseudomonadota; class Alphaproteobacteria; order Rhodobacterales; family Rhodobacteraceae; genus Maliponia; species Maliponia aquimaris. The sequence goes on from NZ_FXYF01000002.1 coordinate 341,598, forward strand.
TGCTGGAAAACACCCAGCGCGACGTGAACATCGCCCTGATGAACGAGATGTCGCTGATCTGCGACAAGATCGGCATCAACACCCATGACGTGATCGATGCCGCCGCGACCAAGTGGAACTTTGTCCGCATGACCCCCGGCCTGGTGGGCGGGCACTGCATCGGCGTCGATCCCTACTACCTCGCCGCGCTGGCCGAACGGATCGGCCACAACCCGCAGGTGATCATGGCGGGACGCCGCACCAATGAAATGATGGTGCGGCACGTCGCCGACGCGGCGCTGCGCCTGCTGATCCAGCAGGGCGGCGAGATCGTCGGCAAGCGCGTGGGCGTCTGCGGCGTGACCTTCAAGGAAGACGTGCCCGACCTGCGCAACTCCAAGACGCTGGAGCTGATCGAGGTGCTGCGCGGCTACGGGCTGGACCCGATCGTGCACGATCCGCACTGCGACGCCCGGGATGCCGCCAACCACGGGATCAAGCTGACCCGGAACGAGAATTTCACCGACCTGGACATGATGATCCTGGCCACGGCGCACCGCGAATACATCGAGGACAAGGGCTTTGTCGGCCGGATCCGCGACGGCGGCGCGCTGATGGACGTCAAGGCGGTGCTGCGCAAGGTGCCGATGCCGGAAAACCTGACCTACTGGTCGTTGTAACCGCTCGGGTGGGGGCCGCCACGATGTACACAGTCACGCCGATCGGATCGTGCCGGATCACGACGCCGCTGAAGCTGGGCCAAGCCTCGCACGGGTTGCGCCTGAACCTCGGGCGCAGCTACGGCTACTGCCATTCACCCGCCGAGGCGGTGCAGCAGGCCCGCTTTCTGCGCGGCGAGCTGGACATCCCGGCAGAGGTCTGGCCGCTAGTCTCGCGCTCGCGCGACCGCGACGAGACGGCGGGGCAAGAACACGCCCAGTCCGACCTCTACCTGGTCGAGATCTCCTCGGCCAAGGAACTGACGCTCGACGGGTTTTCGATCCAGCTGAACTACCTGCGCGCAGGCTTTGCGGAGTTCTTTGCCGACACCGACCGCGCCCGGCGCTATTGGGACCTGGCCGAGACCGGCGACAGCGCCGCGACCGAAGAATTCCTGGCCAAGACCTGGGGCCGAAATCGCAAGCAGCGCGCCGAGGCCGCGACCCTGTCGCGCATCCGCCGCCGACTGGTGACCCCCGACAGCCTGCGCGCCGACCTGCAAACGCTGGCCGCTCTGCTGACCGAGGTGGTCTTTGTCACTCACGTCGACGCCGTCACGCCGGACGGGCAGGTCATCGCCTCGCGTTCGGCCCTGATCGGGATGCTGCGCGCGGAAACCCGCGCGCTGGGCCTGCCCTGCTACGACCCGACCGAGCTGATGGTTGAGTATGGCCAGGCGGCGGCGCTGGAGGATGACAGCACCAGCCTTGCCCATTTCACCCCCGAGTTCAGCGCCGCCCTGATGGCCGACTGGATGCGGCAGCACGTGGCACCGCGGACCGCGCGGATGGCCGCCACCCGGCCCGAGGCGCTGGCCGCCCAGGTCGCCGCCGCCATCGCCGAAACCCGTCTGGTCGAGGCGCAGGCCCGGCTCACCGCTCTGCCCAAGGACGCGCCGCAGACCGCGACCCTGACCCGCGACCTGAACGACAGTCAGGCCAAGGCTCTGGCCGCATGCGCCGCCGAGACCGGCACAGACCCGGTGGACCGGCTGCGCCGCGCCGCGCGGCTGGGCGCCTTCGAGACAGTCGCGGCAATCATGGACTCGTTGCCTGGCGGAACCGATGCCCTGCCCTGTCCGATCCTGACCGAGCTTGCGCTTGCCGCCGTCGATGCAGGTGAGGTGGCGCAGGCGGCCACCCTTGCCATCGCGGCCTGTCGCGCGAACGGCACGGCGCCGCGCCCGCTGCGGATCCTCGCGGACCTGGCAAGCGATCACGGGCTGGCGCTGGCGCGCCGGGTGACCCGGGACGAGCTGGCCCGCATCCAGGCGCAGCTGACAGATGCCCAGATCGCCGAGGCCCTGGCCCACCCCCGCGCGCCGGTCAGCACGCTGATCGCCGCCGCCCTGCCCGGGGACCGCATGGCCAGGATCGCCGAGCGGACCGGGCCAAAGACCGCCGCCAGGGCGCTGACCCGCTGGCGCACCTTGCAGGGCAAGGGCCGCCTCCGTGACCCCGCGCTGGTCGCGCTGCTGGACCGCTGGACAGGCGAAGCCATGGCCCTGCCAGACCCGCTGGACCGGGCCAGGGCGCTGGCCGTCCTGCGCACCGCCGACGCGCGCCACCCGGGCCTGCGCGCCGCCCTGCGCGGCGCCAGAGGCGACCTGGTTTTCCGCATTCGCGCCCTGGGCAGGGCGCAGGACCTGGCCGCGCTGCTGGCCCTCGAACCCGAGGTGCGGCTGTTGCCCGCCGCCGGCGCCGAGTTCGACCTGTGGTGCGCCCGGCTGCACGCCGCCGCCGGCAACGATGATCACGCCATCACGTCGGGCCTTGCGGCGGCCGAGGCAATGCCGGACAACATCAACATCTGGGTGCTGCTCATGCGCGCCGCTACCAGAACGGGCGACAAACCCCTGGCAGACCGCGCCGCGGCGCAGGTGGTGCAGCTGTCCGGATCCGAGACTTGCAAACTGCGGACGGAGGCGCTGAAAGTCCGGAGCAACCTGAACGTCGAGGTATGAGGTGATGACCAATCTTGCGAACAGGCTGGATTTCTCAAACGGCGCCCCGCCGCTGCCGCAGGGCGTGTCCGACGAGATCTTCGAGCTGTCCAAGACGGTGACCTGCGCCGAAAAGGCGGCGCAGATCCTCGACCGGCTGGAGCCGCTGCTGGACAGCTACCGCGCCGACCGCAACCTGGCCATCGCCTCCGGGCTGCTGATGGAAAAGCTGCGCACCGAATTCGACATGCGCGGCGTCTGGAAGCAGTTGTTCGAGCAGTTCCCCGACGATCCCATCGCCCTGCGCATGGTGATGCGCTGGTTTCGCCGCGACGGCCGCGTGGCCGAAGGGCTGGACCTGATCGCGCGCTTCTACCCCGATTGCTGGCGCAGCCTGCCGCAGGCGCGCATCGCCCTTCCCGGCCTGTTCGAGCTCAAGGCCTGGGCCGAACTGGACCAGCTCTGGTCCACCCTGTCGGTCCTGCACACCGGCGACCGGACGATTCGCATGGAGTACATCAAGGCGCTGGTCGAGCAGCACCGCTATCCCGAGGCGGCCAAGGTCGCCGCGACGGTGCCGGGGCGCGACCGCATGGGCAAGGCATCGCAGGATCTGCTGGAAGAGGTCGAGGCCAAGGCGGCGATGATGTCACGGCTGGAACTGGACAACGCCATGATGGCGATCGACGCGCTGCTGGCCCGTGCGCCGGCGCGCCGGCCGCTGGAGGATGCGACGCGCGTCGTCTTCTTTTCCGGGCAACTGGGCACCGGCGGCGCCGAACGCCAGATGACCCGCATCGCCTGCGCCCTTCGGGACAGCGCCGCGCGCACCGGCGCACCCGCGCCCGAGGTCTGGGTCAAACACGCCAACCCGGCAACCGGCGCGGATTTCTACCGCCCCATGCTGGCCGAGGCCGGTGTGCCCACCCGGGTCTTCACCGAGGAACCGGAGGTGCCGCCGGAGGCGCTGGAGGGCCTGACCGACGAACAGCGCGCCTTGCTCGACCTTCTGGCGCCCGACGTGCGCCGCCACACCTGCCAGCTGTTGCAGGCCTTTCGCGCGCACCGGACCCAGGTCGCCTATCTCTGGCAGGACGGCGGCATCGTGCAATCGGCCATCGCCGCCGTGCTGGCCGGGGTGCCGCGCATCGTCACCTCGTTCCGCGGCCTGCCGCCCAACCTGCGCCCGCACTTCTGGCGCGACGAACTGCCGGTGCTCTACAAGGCGCTGGCGCGGATGCCGCATGTCACCCTGACCGCGAACAGCCGGAAGGCCGCCACCGCCTACGAGGACTGGCTGGACCTGGCGCCCGGCACGGTCCAGGTGATCCCCAACGCGGTCAACGTCATGCCGCCTGACGGCGACGCGACGGACCGGGCGATCTGGTTCGACATCCTCGACCGCTCGGAAGGCTGCACACGGACCGTCGTCGGCGTCTTTCGCTTTGACGAGAACAAGCGCCCGCTGCGCTGGATCGAGGCGGCGGCGCGCTACCTGGCGCGGCGCGACGACACCCGTTTCGTGATGCTGGGCGGCGGCACGCTGTTCGCCGAGGCCGAGGCGCTGATCCGCAGCCTGGGTCTTCAGGACCGCATCTTTGCCCTGGGCATCCGCAGCAACGTGGGCTTCTACATGCACCGCGCCGACCTGTTGATGCACCTGGCGCAGATGGAGGGCCTGCCCAACGTGCTGATCGAGGCGCAGCAGGTCGGCACCCCGGTGCTGGCGACCCCGGCGGGCGGCACCGACGAGGTGGTCGAACACGGCATCACCGGCCATATCCTGTCCGACGCCGAGACGCTGCCCGAGGACGAGCTGGACGCCGAACTGGCGCGCCTTCTGGACCACCCGGAGGCGCTGGCCGCGCTGGGCGCCACCGCCATGGTGCATTCGATCGATCGCTTCTCGGTCGAGACAATCCTTGACCGCACGACCGAACTCTTCAAGACAGTGGGAAAATAGGGCACACTCCAAACAATAATAACGAGCAGGCAGACCGACATGACAACCGTTTTCGTGACCGGAACCGCAGGGTTCATCGGCTTTCACCTCGCAGGCAAGCTGCTGGCGGACGGTTTTGACGTGGTCGGCTACGACGGCATGACCGATTACTACGATGTCGCGCTGAAACGGCGCCGGCACGGGATCCTGTCGCAAAATCCGCGGTTTCGCGCCGTCGAAGGCATGCTGGAGGACATGGAGTCGCTGTCGCGCACGGTGGACGATGCCGCGCCGGACGTCATCGTCCACCTCGCCGCGCAGGCCGGGGTCCGCTACAGCCTGGAGAACCCGCGCGCCTACGTCGATTCGAACCTGACCGGCACCTTCAACGTGATGGAATGCGCGCGCGAACACGCGGTCGGCCACCTGCTGATGGCCTCGACCTCCTCGGTCTACGGCGGCAACACCGAGATGCCGTTCGACGAGAGGCAAAAGACCGACATCCCCCTGACGCTCTACGCCGCCACCAAGAAGGCCAACGAGGCCATGGCCCACAGCTACGCGCACCTGTGGCACATCCCGACGACGATGTTCCGTTTCTTCACGGTCTACGGCACCTACGGGCGGCCGGACCTGGCGCTGTTCAAGTTCGTGCGCGCCGCGCTGGCCGGAGAGGCGATCGACGTCTACAACCACGGCCAGATGTACCGCGACTTCACCTATGTCGAGGACCTCGTCCACGCCATCCGCCTGCTGATCGACACGCCGCCGCCGCAGGTCGAAGGCCGCGGCGACCCTCTGGAGGGCGACAGCCTGTCTCCGGTCGCGCCGTTCCGGGTGGTCAACATCGGCAACGGCGCCTCGGTCGCGCTGATGGACTTCATCACCGAGATCGAAAAGGCGCTGGGGATGGAGATCCCCAAGAACATGATGGAGATGCAGAAAGGTGACGTGCCCGCGACCTGGGCCAACACCGACCTGCTGGAGCGGCTGACCGGTTACCGGCCAAACACGCCGGTGTCCGAGGGCATCGCCAGGTTCGTCGCCTGGTATCGCGACTACCACGGGGTCTAGCGGATGACGATGGCCACCGCGCAGATCACGCCCCCGGGCACCTTCGGCAGGATCCTGATCCTGCTGGACCGTGAACGGCGGACGCGGTTCGCGGGTGGCGTGCTGGGCTACCTGTGGGCCTACATCACCCCCATCGTCTGGATCGCGCTGATCGTCGGGCTGTTTGTCCACCTCGGGCGCACGCCGCCCATCGACGCCGAACTGGCGATCTTCGTTACGACCGGGGTGCTGCCCTACGTGGCCTTTCGCCAGACCGTGACGGCGCTCAGCCGCGTGCTGCCGGCGCATCGTCACCTGCGCTACCTTCCGGGGGTGTCCACCGACTCGGTCCTCTGGGCGGCGATGCTGCTGGAGGCGTTCAACCTGATGATCTCGGCGCTGCTGATCTTCGGTTCGGTCACGCTGTTGTTCGGCTCGGCGCTGCCGGCCTCGCTGCCGGGGGTCTTGTCGGCCTTCCTGGTGGCCTGGGTCCTGGGCATCGGCGTGGGCCGCTTCGTGGCGATCGGAGGGCTGATCAGCCCCACATTCGCGCGCTTTGTCCCGCTGGCGCTGCGGCCGTTCTTCTGGCTGTCGGGGGTGTTCTACGTCGCCGCCGAGCTGCCCGGCCCGGTGCGCGAACTGTTGTGGTACAGCCCCTTCCTGCACGTGACCGAGCTGCTGCGCGAGGGGTACTTCCTGTCCTTCACCTCGCAGTTCGCCGATGCGCAGTACCCGCTGATGGTGGGCGCGGTGCTGTACCTGGCCTCCATGCCGCTGGAACGCTTTGCCGCGGACCGGCGTCTGCTGCGGCGGATGACATGATCGAGCTGCGCAACGTCAGCGCCCTGACCCCGGGCCTGCTGCACCGCCAGCCCATCGTGTGGGACGCCAGCGTGCGGTTCGAGAGCCGCGAACGGGTGGGCATCCTTGCCATGCCAGGCAGCGGCAAGTCCACGCTGGCCCGGCTGCTGGCAGGGATCGACCAGCCCGACCGGGGCACCGTCCTGAGCGAGGGCCGCGTCAGCTGGCCGATCGGCTTTGCCGGCTTCCTGCACCCCGAGATCTCGGTCCGCGCCAACCTCGAGACCTTTGCCCGGCTGGTCGGGATGACACCGCGCGCGGTGACCACCTTCTGCGAGGATTTCGTGGGCATCGACGGGCTGCCCGGGATGGTCATGAAACAGCTGACGCCGACGCAGCGCGCGATCCTGGCCTATGCCTGCGCGCTGGCGGTGCCGGGACCGGCGACCTGGATCGCCGACGAGGTCATCTCGGTCGGCGAGAACCAGCACCGGCAGCGCTGCAACGAGGTCCTGACCGAACGTCTGACCGAGGGCGGTCTGATCTTCCTGTCGCGCAGCCCGAGGTTGCTGCGCGCCTGGTGCGACCGGTTCCTGGTGCTGATCGACCGCCGGCTGATCCCCTGCGAGGACGTGGACGTGGCGCAGGGAGCGCTGGAACTGGACGCCCGGGACCGAAACGCCATGGGACGAGGTGCGGCATGAGCAAACCAGTCAAGACCGAGGCGGAACGCATCGCGGCCTGGAAGGAACAGCGCGCGCAACTCGCCGCCGCGGACGAGGCCGAGCGGCGCGAGAGGGCCAGCCGCCCCGCGCCCGCGCCGCAGGACACCGACAAGGACGCCGTCACCGTCACGGCACCGGAGGGCGCGGCGGACATGGCCCCCGTGGCTCCGGCCACGGATGCCCCGGAACAGGACGCCGGCCCGGCAGAGGCCACAGCCCCCGCCCCCGAAACGCCCGCCCCCGATGCGCCCGCCGCATCGACGCCGGCCCCCGAGGCCCCCGCGCCCGAAAGCCCTGCCCCAACTGCCGCCAAGATCGCCCCCGAGGCCGAGTCCACGGCGCCCGAACCGGCACCGACGCCCGAAGTCACCCGTTCACCCGCCGAGCTGTTTCTTGACAGCGTGCGTGCCTCGGCCCCCAACGCCCTTGCCAAAGACGCGCCGGACGCCTCCACGGGCCGGATGCGGCTGGCGCTGGTGGTGGTCGTGCTGCCGATGCTGCTGGTGGCGGCCTACCTCGCCCTGATCGCCACCCCGCTCTACGAGGCGCGGTCGGTGATCGCCATCACTCGCACCGGCGACGCAGGGATCAGCGTGCAGGCCGGTCTGCTGGGTGGCGAAAAGCCCGCCAACCTCCAGGACGTGTTTCGCGCCGACACCTTCATCAAGAGCCGTGCCGTGATGGACTCGCTCGAGGAAGACCTGGGCCTCGTGTCGGACCTGTCGGGCGAGGCAATCGACCCGCTGCGGCGGCTGCGCGACATCCCCTTCCTGTCGATCAGCAAGCACGACCAGTTTGACCGCTTCGTGCAATCCTCGGTGGACGTGCAAAGCGGTCTGCTGACGCTCTACGTGCGCGCCCAAAGCCCCGAAAAGGCGGTTCTGGTCTCCGAGGCGGTGCTGCGCCATGCCGAGGCGCAGGTGTCGAGGCTGGGCCAGGCCCTGTTCGACCAGCGCCTGTCGGACGCCGCCGCAATGCGGATCGCCGCCGAAGACCAGGTCAAGCAGGCGCAGGACGACCTGGTGACGCTGCAACTGCGGTTTCAGGACGTCGATCCGCGCCAGCGTGTCGCCAACATCTACGCCCGCATCCGCGAGCTGGAGGACGAGGCCTACCGCACCCGCAACGAGATCCAGAAGCTGCAGATCGCCGGGGTCGGCTCCAGCCGCCAGACCGAACAGCTGGAGGCGCTGGTGCTCAGCCTCGAGGCGCAGATCGGCCAGCAGCGCGCGCAGCTTGTCTCGCCCGATGGCGGCTCGGCCACGCCGCTCAACAACATGCTGATCGACTACGAACGCGCGACGCTCGCGCTGGACCTCGCGCGCGAGTCGGTCCGCACCGCGATCGAGACCGAGGCCGAGACCACCCGAGAGGCCGCGCTGAACCGCAGCCATTTCCAGGTGGTGGTTCCCCCGGGCACGGCCGACCAGCCGCTGTACCCGCGCAGCTTTGCCACCTTGCTGGTGTCGCTCGTGCTCTGCCTGACCATCTTTGCGGGCATCCTGTCGCTGCGCAACGCGCGTTACTGATCCGGCACGCAGGCCCCTGTGCGCCGCGCAGACCGGCCGGCGCGCTCCGCGCTCAGGTCTGCAACAGCCTCGCCAGCTGATCGCAGGCGCGCATCGCCTTGTCCGGCTCCCCGGCCTTGACGAAGTCCGCGATGCGCTGCACGGCCGCGGCAGAGTTGATAGGGTCAAGGCACAGGTCGGCATCCGCGTCGCGCGTGGCGGTCAGGGTATAGCTGGCTTCCTTCTCGGTCTCGAAACCCCGGCTGTAGCGGCTGCTGATGCGGCCGAAATCGTAGAACAGGCCGCCGTTCTCGATCGCCCATTGCATCGCCAGCAGCGTCAGCATCGCGCGCGCATCGCTGTCCTGCCCGGTCACGCCGGCCAGGTGCGTCAGGGTGCCTTCGAGCGGATCGAACACATGCGCGAGGCCGCCCAGCAACGTCTCGCCGGCCCAGAGGTGCGGCAGCACCAGGCACTGTTCCGCCGCCGCGATCCGCAGGGCCGGGCGCGCCTCTTTCAGTCGGTCGCGGGCGCGGCGGTCGCCCCGGGCCTTGGCCAGCGCGTCCAGCGCGGCCAGTGCCGGGTCCAGGTCCTGCGCCGCGGCGAAGCGCAGATGCAGGTCGCCGCGCCCCATCCGCGCGCGCCAGTGCCCCCACAGCGCCGCCACCTCGCGGCTCACCTGCCCGGCCAACAGCTCCTCGATGCTGTCCGGCAAGGGCAGCACGCGCGCGACCATACGCTTGCCCGACGGGGCGGAGGCAGGATCCTCGACCGTCACGCGGCAGCCCTGCGCGGCCAGCCGTTGCGCCATCTTCTCGACCCGCCCGCCCTGCGGCAGGTAAGCCAGGGTGAACTTGCTCCACGGCATGGTTTGCAGGGCGCGGGCAAAGCGGTCGATCACCTGGTCCTCGACCTCGGGCGCGCAGAGCAGCCCGCCGCAGGGCGCATGGGACAGCCGGGTGCCGCATTCGATCTCGGTCTGGAGACGGTTGCGCGACCGGCTCCAGTGCAGGCGGTATTTCAGCGGTAGCGCGCCGGCCAGCTGCTGCGATCCGCGCGCGGTGGCGGTCAGCACCGACCAGCGCGCCGGGTTGTCGCAAAAACTGCGCCGCAGCCATCCCCAGGAAAGAAAGACACTGGACTCCAGATCGCGACGGCCAAGCGCCTCCCACGGCTCCCGAAGGGCGTCAAAGCCGGTCAGGCTGTCGACCAGCGACACGTCCATGTCGGCGCTGAAACGGGATCTGTCGGGGGTTTGCAGCATCTCGATCACGCCGCCTGTGCGATCATCTGGTCGAACATCCGCGCGGCATCCTCGAAATCGCGCCCGATCGGCGCGGTCAGGGCGCGGCGCGCGGCGAAATGTGCCCCGACGCGGCAGAGATGCGCGGCAAACTCGGGGTGGACCCCGGCGTCGTCGTAGCGGCGCACGCGGGTCTTGGACAGCCAGCCACGCTTGCGCGCCTCCTTGACGATCAGCTTGAGCCGCTGCACGCAATGCAGCGTGACATAGAGCGCGAGGTAGTCGAGATAGGCGTCGCGCGTGTGCCCGGTGCCGGGGTCGTAGGCGTCGCTGACGATCTGTTCCATCGTCGCCGGGGGCAAGGGCCAGGATTCGTCACCGATCAGCCAAGCCAGGTCCTCGGCGCCGTGGCGGACGCCGGCATATTCGAAGTCGAACCACTTCAGCGCGTCGCTGTCGTCCAGCGCCGCATTGCCGGATCGGCAATCCCATTTCACGAACTGGCGCGCGGGGGTGCGGACCGCCTCGGCCAGCGCCGCGCGGTCCACCCGGGCCGAGCGCCCCGACGACAGCGGCGCCAGCGCGTCGATCGCCTGGGTGAAGTTGTCGATCCAGTCGTCGTTCACGCCCAGGTGCGGCAACTGCCGGTCCAGTCCAGCCTGGCGGGCGGCGGCCTGGATGCGCAGGATCTTGTCCACCGCCTCGGTCGCCAGCTCCAGCCGCCGGCGCTGCCCCACGCGCGCGATCTCGACATTCAGGCGGCGCGCGCCGATGTCGGACTGGAACAGGATCTCACCGACCACGCCCAGGCATTCCGGAGCATCTTCGGTGAAAGGCCGCAACCGCGACAGCACAAAGGCCTCGAGGTGGGCGCGGCGGAAATTCGGCCGCAGGGTGGCGATGACCGTGCGGTCGGCAAAGTGGAGGCGGCAGCTGGATCGGGAGTCGCCGCCCGGGGTGCTGACCTCGCGCACCTTGGCGCCAAAGCGCGCCTCTGCGGCCGTTACGATGCGATCGCGTCTGGTCTGGCGGCTGCTGGTTCCCAATGTGATCTCCCCCGTTTCGGTGTGCCGTGCGCGCCCGGTGCGAACCGGCACATCGGGCCACGGCGATGGTGTGGACCCGGCCCATCCAGAGATGGGCCGGGCCGTCTGTGCCGGCGATCAGTAGACGTCGCCGTAAGTCCCGCCGGAGGTCGCGCCGGACACGGTCCCGCCCGAGGCTTCGCCGTCGATCTCCTGGGTCATCAGGTCCATCACGTCCTCGGTGTGCGGCTGGTAGGCGGGCAACCCGGCCGAGCTGTGATGCGGCCCGGAACTGCCGGTGGTGCCGCTGCCCTTGGTGCCGCCCGAGCCGGAGCCCTTGGTGCCGCCCGAGCCGGACCCCTTCGTGCCACCCGAACCGCTGCCCTGGGTGCCACCAGAGCCGCTGCCCTTTGTGCCACCCGAACCGCTGCCCTTGGTGCCGCCCGAACCGCTGCCCTTCGTGCCACCCGAACCGCTGCCCTTGGTGCCGCCCGAACCGGAGCCCTTGGTGCCACCCGAACCGGAGCCCTTCGTGCCACCCGAGCCGGAGCCCTTCGTGCCACCCGAGCCGGAGCCCTTGGTGCCGCCCGAACCGCTGCCCTTGGTGCCACCAGAGCCGGAGCCCTTGGTGCCGCCCGAGCCGGACCCCTTCGTGCCACCCGAACCGCTGCCCTTCGTGCCGCCCGAGCCGGAACCCTTGGTGCCGCCCGATCCGCTGCCCTTGGTGCCACCCGAACCGCTGCCCTTGGTGCCGCCCGAACCGGAGCCCTTGGTGCCACCCGAGCCGCTGCCCTTCGTGCCACCCGAACCGCTGCCCTTGGTGCCGCCCGAACCGGACCCCTTCGTACCACCCGAACCAGTACCCATCGTGCCGCCCGAGCCATCGGGATCGTCCTCGATCGGGTCCTTGACGAGGTAAGGGTCCAGGGACACCTTCGGTGGCAGGCCCGGGCCATGCTCTCCGATGACCTCGAAATCGCTGATGGTGTAGTAATAGCTGGTCGGATCTTCCGGCAGAATGATCTCGCTCACTCCGTCGAAGTGGCCCCAGCCCACGGCCTGGCCGTTCTCGTCCAGAAACTCGACGCTGCCGCCCTGCAACCCGGTCTCGGGGTTCACGCCGACGTTGATGACAAAGGCCGCCCCGGCGTCCGACAGGTCCAGCACGAGGTCATGCGCCCCGCTGTCCGGCGCATCCGCCCCCAGCGCGTCCATCTCGCCCGCAAGGTTCGCGTCGTACCAGGTCTCGAAGGAATCGCCCTCGACGCCGCCATTGTGGTAGGCCTTGCCCGAGCTTGCCGCCTCGTGGCCAGAACCGGAGGTGCCGCCCGTCGCGGACGCCTCCTTGGACTTCGCGACCTTGGCCGTCTCTTTGATTTTGCTCATATGACTCTCCAATCGTCCGTTTTGAAATTCCGGCCAGACGTTCCACATCGCCGATGCCGTGGATCAGGAGAGAAGCTTTCGGCTTTGAGTCTCATTTTCCAGAGAAACCAGGAATTAAGGAATTTTCAGGGCAGGACTGTCCGGCCGGCAGAGACCAATGGCGGCGCCCCGGCAGAGGTGTTCCTCAACCGGGAACAATCCCGTCGCGGGTTTTGGCCGGGCGCGCAGCTGCAGGTTTTCGAAATCCGGGTCGATTCGCAGCGGGCCTGTCGTGCCGACGCGCTGGCGGTCCGGCCCGACCGCCGCCATGGCAACCGCCCGCCCTGTCACCGCGGGGCCGATGGTCCGCCTTGTTCAACGCCCTGGATGGGCGCATTGACCGGCGGCGGCAAATCGCCCTCCGGCACGTCGAAATAGGCGGTATAGGCCGCCACGATCCTTGGCAGGTCTGTCAGCAGCTCGCGCAGGTGCAGGCGGACCGCCGCGTTGGCCCCGGCGATGGCGCCGCGTTTGATCTGGTCGACGATATCGCCGTGCTGCGCGATCACCTTGCGCAGCGGGAACTGGCCCAGCGACAGGAACCGCACGCGGTCCATCTGCGACTTCAGCCCCTCGATCTGTTTCCAGGCCCCGGCCTTTCCGGCCGCATCGGCCAACGTGCGGTGGAACAGCTCGTCCATCTCGATGAAATCGGCGGGGTCGCCACGGCTGGCGTCCTCCTGCCACGCCAGCTGGCTGCGCAACTCGGCGATCACGGCGACGTCGGGAGCCCGGGCAAGGATCTTGGCGATGTCGGCCTCGATCGCCTCGCGCAGGAAACGCGCGTCCAGCACGGCGGCATAGCCGATCCGGGTGACGATGGTCCCGCGCTGCGGCAGCACCGCCAGCAGACCCTGGTCGGCCAACCGGATGAACGCCTCGCGCACCGGCTGGCGGCTGACGTCGTAGACCCGCGCAACCTCGGATTCGGACAGCCGGTCGCCCGGTGTCAGATCATTGCGGATGATGCGTTCGCGCAGGATGCGGGAAATCTGCGGCGTGATGGGCATCGCCTGGTCCAGGGCCCACCTCGCGTTGCGCTTGATCGTCATGATTCGCCGTCCTCCCGCCGATCTACCATACTAGCTTGCAAGATGATGGGCTGCTAAGAAAGGCGGGCCACACCGACTCGGGAGGACACCATGAAGCAGACCTGGCGCTGGTTCGGACCAAAGGACCCGGTGACCACCGACGACGTGGCCCAGGCGGGGGCCGAGGGCATCGTCTCGGCCCTGCATCACCTGCCCAGCGGCGCGGTCTGGACCCCCAAGGAGATCGCCCAAAGGCAGGCCGAGATCGCCCGGATGCGCGATGGCACGCCCTCCGGTCTTGACTGGGCGGTGGTCGAAAGCCTGCCCGTCTCCGAGGACATCAAGAAGCAGCAGGGCGACTGGCGCGACCATATCGCCAACTACAAGACCAGCCTGGAAAACCTCGCCGCGGCGGGGATCGAGGTGATCTGCTACAACTTCATGCCGGTGCTCGACTGGACCCGCACCAACCTTGCCTGGCGGCTGCCCAACGGCGCGACCTGCATGCGCTTTGACCTGACCGATTTTGTCATATTCGACCTGCACATCCTGCAACGCCCCGGCGCCGAACACGACTACGACGAGGCGCTACGCGAGGCCGCCGCGCGCCGCTTTGCCGCGATGACCGCGCAGGCACGCGCGGCGCTGGCCGGCAACGTCGTCCATGGCCTGCCCGGCGCGGCGGAACACTTTTCGCTGGAGGACGTGCGCGCGCACCTGGCGCAATATGCCGCGATGACCGAAGACACCCTGCGCGGCCACCTCATCGACTTCCTGTCCGAAATCGCCCCCATGGCGCAGGCGCTGGGCCTGCGGCTCTGCTGCCACCCGGACGACCCGCCCTTCCCCCTGCTCGGCCTGCCCCGCGTCATGTCGACCGAGGCGCAGTACCGCACCATGATGCAGGCGGTGGACCTGCCCGCCAACGGCATCACGCTGTGCTCGGGCTCGCTGGGGGCGCGGCCGGACAACGATCTGCCCGGCATGATGGACCGCCTGGGCGACCGGGTGCATTTCCTGCACCTGCGCAACGTCACGCGCGAGACATCGAACATTCGCGGATCCTTCCACGAGGCCGAGCACCTGGGCGGCGACACCGACATGGTCGCGCTGGTCGAGGCCGCGCTGAAGCAAGAGGCGCGCCGCAAGGCCGCCGGGCGCGCCGACTGGTCGATCCCCTTCCGCCCCGATCACGGGCAGGACATCCTGGACGACCTGGGCCGCCGGACTCAGCCGGGCTACCCCCTGATCGGGCGGTTGAAGGGGCTCGCCGAACTGCGCGGCGTCATTGCCGCGCTGTCGCCCCGGATCACCGTTTGACCGGTCGCCCGGGCGGATCTGCACCCGGTCGCACCGTGCCGAAAGAGCGTGAAAATCCTTCCAAGACAGTGTCTTGCGCGTTCCTTTTGGGACGGGTGGTGGGTGATGAGAGACTCGAACTCCCGACATCTTCGGTGTAAACGAAGCGCTCTACCAACTGAGCTAATCACCCGGAACCGGAGTTGCAGATAGCCAAAGCCCGCGTCGGGTGCAAGCCCGAAGACCGACGCCCGAAAACAGCCGTCCGGACATGCAAGACGCGCCCGCATCGGGGCGCGTCGAGGCAAACCTGGTGGGTGATGAGGGATTTGAACCCCCGACATCTTCGATGTGAACGAAGCGCTCTACCACTGAGCTAATCACCCGGTGCGGGTCTATTAAAGCCAGCGGCGCCATAGCGCAAGAGGCCCCGGACGCAAAAATCGCGCCGTCCCCGCCCCGGAAAATCGCGGCACAGGCATCACACCGTTACGCGAAAAACACTGTTCATCAAGCGCTTGCTTGACTCGTCACGAATCCCCATTGCACGATTTTCGATACACACACCACCTGGGCTGGAGACACACATGAGAAAGACACTTGCTGCCGCAAGTCTTGCCATCGCCGCATCGACATCGACCGCCGCCCTTGCGGGCGGCTACAGCGATCCGGTGATCCCTCCCCCGGTCATCGTCGAAGAGACACAGGCGACCAGCAGCAGCGCCGGCATGCTGCTTGCGCTGATGACCATCGTCGTCTTCGGCGTGGCCGCGTCGCAGTAATCCGCGCGGTCCGGCCAAACCGGACCAGCGTCACGCGACGGAGACGAGACGGACAAAGATCGAAGGGGCTGTCCGGTTGACGCCGGACAGCCCCTTTGCATGTCCGAAACCGCCCAGGCCGGTCAGAAAGCGCAGATTTGGCCCGTTTTCACCGTCCGATCGGCAAATTTCACTTGCCGCAAGGTCAACCCCTCTGACACCCTATATCCTGGGCGTGGGTATTTTTTTGCGCCGTGTGGAATTCGTTCTGCCAGAACACCACAAAGGGGGAAATCATGAAACACCTTGCATTGACGACGGCGCTCTGCGCCGCGATGGCCACCGGCGTCGCCGCCGATCAGAAGATGCGGCTTTCGCCGGACCAACTGCGCAAAGACATGGTCGTCTCGACGCAATCCTTCGACATCGCCGAAGGATCGGCCGCCACCTCGTCCGGCGCGGGGCTGCTGATCCCGCTGCTGCTGATTGTGGTCCTCGCGGCCGCCGTCAGCTCGGGCGGCGGCGGGCATGGCCATCACTACTACCCATACTAGCCCGGATTTGTGCCGCGGAACCGCGGCGACAGACGCAAAACGCGCGGTGCCAGGCACCGCGCGTTTTCCGTTTCCGGCATCCCGGGACAGTCAGTGTGCCGTGGCACCGGCAACCGAGTCCTCGGCCTGCTTGTTGGCCGCGGCCGCCGCCGCTTCCTCGGCTTCCTCATCCCATTCGATCGGTTCCGGCGTCGCCACCAGCGCGATCTTCAGGACCTCGGAGACATGCTTGACCGGGATGATCTCCAGCCCGTTCTTCACGTTGTCCGGCAGTTCGGCCAGGTCCTTCTCGTTCTCTTCGGGGATGAGAACGGTCTTGATCCCGCCGCGCAGCGCCGCCAGCAGCTTTTCCTTCAGCCCGCCGATCGGCATCGCGTTGCCGCGCAACGAAACCTCTCCGGTCATGGCGATGTCCTTGCGCACCGGAATGCCGGTCAGCACCGACACGATCGAGGTCACCATGGCCAGGCCCGCCGAGGGTCCGTCCTTGGGCGTCGCACCGTCCGGCACGTGGACGTGGATGTCGATCTTGTCGAACTTCGGCGGCTTGACCCCGATCTTGGGCGAGATCGAGCGGACATAGCTGGAGGCCGCGTCGATCGACTCCTTCATCACGTCGCCCAGCTTGCCGGTGGTCTTCATCCGGCCCTTGCCCGGCAGCTTGAGCGCCTCGATGTGCAAGAGGTCGCCACCCACGGAGGTCCAGGCCAGCCCGGTGACGACACCGACCTGGTGTTCGTCCTCGGCCAGGCCATAGCGGAATTTCCGCACGCCCAGGAAATCCGCCAGGTTCGCGGAACTCACCACGACCTTCTCGGTCTCCTTCTTGACGATCTTGGTCACCGCCTTGCGCGCCAGCTTGGCGATCTCGCGTTCGAGGTTCCGCACCCCGGCCTCCCGCGTGTAGTAGCGGATGATGTCGGTGATCGCGCCATCCTCGACGGTGAACTCGGTCTTCTTCAGACCGTGGTTCTTGGTGACCTTGGACAGCAGGTGCCGCTTGGCGATCTCCAGCTTCTCGTCCTCGGTGTAGCCCGAGAGCGAGATGATCTCCATCCGGTCCAGCAACGGGCTGGGCATGTTGTAGCTGTTGGCCGTGGTCACGAACATCACGTTCGACAGGTCGTATTCCACCTCGAGATAGTGGTCGACGAAGGTCGCGTTCTGTTCAGGGTCGAGCACCTCCAGCATGGCCGAAGCCGGATCGCCACGGAAGTCCTGCCCCATCTTGTCGATCTCGTCGAGCAGGATGAGCGGGTTCGTGGTCTTGGCCTTTTTCAGCGCCTGGATGATCTTGCCGGGCATGGAGCCGATGTAGGTCCGGCGGTGGCCACGGATCTCGGATTCATCGCGCACGCCGCCCAGCGAAATGCGGATGAACTCGCGCCCCGTGGCCTTGGCCACCGACTTGCCCAGCGAGGTCTTGCCGACGCCCGGAGGGCCGACAAGGCACAGGATCGGGCCTTTCAGCTTCTGGCTGCGCGCCTGCACGGCGAGATACTCGACGATGCGCTCCTTGACCTTGTCGAGGCTGTAGTGATCCTCGTCGAGGATCTCCTGCGCCTTGTTGAGGTCCTTCTTGACGCGGCTTTTCACGCCCCACGGGATCGACA
The DNA here is from genome assembly GCF_900184945.1 of Antarctobacter aquimaris. GTDB lineage: Bacteria > Pseudomonadota > Alphaproteobacteria > Rhodobacterales > Rhodobacteraceae > Maliponia > Maliponia aquimaris. Next base: position 359,219 of record NZ_FXYF01000002.1, read on the forward strand.
GCATCCAGTCGAGGTAGTTGCGCACCACCGTCGCCTCGGCACTCATCGGGCTCATGTTGCGCAGCTTCTTCAGCTCCGCTTCGGCCTTTTCCCTGGCTTCCTTGGACAGCTTGGTGCCGGAGATCTTTTCCTCCAGCTCGGCGATTTCGCCCTCGCCCTCCTCGCCGTCGCCCAGCTCCTTCTGAATGGCCTTCATCTGCTCATTCAGGTAGTACTCGCGCTGGGTCTTCTCCATCTGGCTCTTGACGCGGGTCTTGATCTTTTTCTCGACCTGGAGAACCGACAGTTCCCCCTGCATCAGGCCATAGACCTTTTCCAGCCGCTCGCTGATGGCAAGCGTCTCCAGCAGGTCCTGCTTTTTCTGAACGTCCACGCCCAGGTGGCCGGCCACGAGATCGGCCAGCTGCGCCGGGTCGGTCGCCTCGCCCACGGCGGACAGCGCCTCTTCGGGGATGTTCTTCTTGATCTTGGCGTAACGCTCGAACTCTTCGGCCACGGTGTGCAGCAGCGCCTCGATGGCGGCGGGATCGCCGGGCATCTCGGTCAGGTGCGCGGCCTTGGCCTCGAAGTAGTTGTCGTTCGGGATGTATTCCTCGATCCGCACGCGGGTCTGGCCCTCGACCAGCACCTTGACGGTGCCGTCAGGCAGCTTGAGCAGCTGCAACACGTTGGCGAGCACCCCCGCCTTGTAGATGCCGTCGGTGCCGGGATCGTCGATCGACGGGTCGATCTGGCTGGCAAGCAGGATCTGCTTGTCGTCGTTCATCACCTCTTCCAGCGCGCGCACCGACTTTTCCCGCCCCACGAAGAGCGGCACGATCATGTGCGGAAACACCACGATGTCTCGCAGCGGCAGCACCGGGTAAGAGGGATTGAGGGGATGTTTCATGCTCGTGTCCTGTTCTTGGCAAGACCGCCCGGCCCCGATCGCGGCAACCACGGCAGTCTCCGGTCATAGGGGCTAGATGTGGGGTGGGAGCGCCAGCTTTCAAGCGCACCGGCCCGCGCGGCCCAGCGTCACGCCAGAATGACCCTCCGACGATGCCGGTGCAAGTGGACTTCGTGTCGAATGCCGCTTTCCCCCGGGCGCGCGGCCCGGCATCACCGTGGCGCGACCGCAACAGCCCCGTCCGCGCGGCCCCTGCCGGACAGGCGGGACTTGACGCCCTTTCACGTCAAACCTAGGCGAACGCCCAGTAAATCAAAGGTTTGACCGAGCATCATGAAACCACGTCATTGCCTGCTGGCTCTCCCGCTGATCCTCACCGCCTGCGTCAAGTACAGCGAGATCACCACCCCGCCGCAGACCGTCACCTTTACCGAAGCCCGTGCCCAGAGTGCCGCCACCGGGTTCACCGACACGATCTTTCGCAGCTTTCGCAGCACCGCGAAGGGCACAAGGGATGACCAGGAGTTGATCGGCCTGCGCTGCACCCTGCAGGGCAACGGGTTCAAGGCGTCCTTCGTGACCCCGGCGATCCTCAGGATGCCCGCCTACAAGGGCGCCGCCGACCCCGCCAGCGTGACCTGCGGCGACAAGGCCGACAGCGCGACCGAAACGCTGCCGCCGATCAACATGACGTTGGCGCGGATGAACCAGTCGACATCGTCGTCGGGCGGGCTGCTGGGCGTCGCCCTGACCGCGGCGGCCAAGGGCATAGCCAAGGCCGCGCGCGACCCGCTGAAGGACGAGTTCAACTATCCCGGCACCGTGCATGTTGTCCTGGGCGCGAAATGAGGCGCGCCGCGACCCTGGCAGCGCTGGCGCTGCTGTCCGCCTGCGCCCCCGAACACGATCCACCCGAGACCCCCGTCGCGTTGCCGCCGGCCCCCGGCCGCAGCGTGATCGCCACCGAAACGGTGACTGTCAGCGCCTTCCTCGCCGGGGCCTCCGCCTCGCTGGCGGAACTGAACACCGCGCGCTGCGCGCTGCGGCGCGGGGCACAGTCGGTGGCTTTCACGACCCCGCGCAACGTCGCCATCCCGATCCACGATGGCCCGGCCGACCCGCTCGACATTTCCTGCACCGCCGCCATCGGACCGCGCGAGGCGCGCACCGCCCTGCGCCACCTGCCGTTGGGCGGCACCACGTCCGGGGGGCGCCGCTACCCCGCGACGATCACCCTGCGCTTCAAACAGTGAGACGGACCCGCCGCCCCTGACCGGCGGCGGGTGACCGCACATCGCCAAGCGCGTCGCCGCGTGGATCCTCGCCTCTTCGTCGGCGGTGAACCGCTCTTCCCGGCAAGCTGGGCGCCAGGACACCGCCAGGGTCACAGGGGACCTCTCGCGGTCCGGCGACCTGCCGGGGCGCGCCACGGGTCCGCACCGCCGTCTGCCTCGGCGCCACGAAACACCGCTTGGCCACCCCGCGCGTGACGGGCCCACCCGCGATGCCCGGCGCCCGGGCCGTTACATCAACCCGCAGGGCGGCCCGGGCCCCAACGGATGGTCGATGGTCACTTCCGTGGGCGACCAGTCAAAGACCGCCAACGCCTGCCCGCCGTCAAATCCGATGAACAGCGTCTCCGTCTCCGGCTGCAAGGCCACCCCTTCGGCGTCGTACCCCCAGGCCGACAGCGGCGTGACCGAGATCACCCGCCCGTCCGGCGCCAGCTCGAACAGCGCGTTCAGCCCTTCGTTGTCGTCCACCACCAGGATGTTGCCCGAATACGGGTCCCGCTCCACGCCCTGCGGCTCCACCATGGGCGGGTCAAAGCTGTCGCCCCACAATTCCATCAGCACCGTGCCGTCCGGCGCCACCCGCATCAGCCGCGCCGGATCGTCCTCCACCACCAGAAAGGAGCCATCGGCGTCCAGGTGCATCCCCTCGGTGTCGCGGATCGTCGGGCTCAGCGAAAACGGCGCCTGCATCGGTCGGCCCCTGCGGTCGACCCACTGGAAACCGCCCCAGCCGTTGGCGATCAGCACGCCCTGCTCGGCCACGGTGACCGAGCGGACATAACCCATGTCGGTCTCAAACCGCAGGATCTCGCGCCCGCCGGTCGACAGCAACACCAGTTCGGAACTCTCGCTCGCCACCCAGACGCCGCAGACCTGCGCGTCATAGGCCAGGCTCACCGCCCGCAGGCCCGGAAAGGTCTCGAGGTGTCGAAGATCCGCGGCCGCCGGGGTTCCCAGCACAAGCAGCCCACCCAGAACAAGCCCGCGCATCGCTCCCTCCTTCACCAGTTGAAGCAGGCTATGGGCCGGAACCCGCCCCGATCAATGCCGGCGCGGCGCAGGGGCCATCTTTGGTCGAAAAACATCCCGGTGGAGTCGCCCTCATGGGCGACGGGGGCAGCGCCCCCTACACCGGCGGGATGTCGCCTTCTGCCCGCTGCGCGTGAAACGCCGCCTCGAAATCGGCAAAGGACCCCGCCTCGATCGCCGCCCGCATCCCCGCCATCAATTCCTGATAATAATGCAGGTTGTGCCAGGTCAGCAGCATCCCCGAAATCATCTCGCCGGCCCGGAACACGTGGTGCAGGTAGGCGCGCGAATAGCTGCGGCAGGCCGGACAAGTGCAGTCCGCGTCCAGCGGGCGCGGATCGTCGGCATGGCGCGCGTTCTTGATGTTGACCTGTCCGCGCCGCGTCCAGGCCTGCCCGGTCCGCCCCGACCGCGAGGGCAGCACGCAGTCCATCATGTCGATGCCGCGCTTGACCGCGCCGACGATGTCGTCGGGCTTGCCCACGCCCATCAGGTAGCGCGGCTTGTCCTCGGGCAGCATGTCCGGCGCATAATCCAGACAGCCGAACATCGCCTCCTGCCCCTCGCCCACCGCAAGGCCCCCCACCGCATAGCCGTCAAAGCCGATCGCCTTCAGCGCCTCGGCCGATTCCCCGCGCAAATCCTGTTCCAGCCCACCCTGCTGGATGCCGAACAGCATGTGCCCCGGCCGGTCGCCAAAGGCCTCGCGCGACCGCGCCGCCCACCGCATCGACAGCCGCATGCTCTCGGCGATGCGCTCCCGATCGGCGGGCAAGGCGGGGCATTCGTCAAAGGCCATGACGATGTCCGACCCCAGCAGCTTCTGGATCTCCATCGACCGCTCGGGCGACAGCATGTGCTTCGATCCGTCGATATGGCTGCGAAACGTGACCCCCTCCTCGGTCAGCTTGCGCAGATCGGCCAGGCTCATCACCTGAAAGCCGCCCGAATCTGTCAGGATCGGCCGCTCCCAGTTCATGAAGCGGTGCAGCCCGCCCAGCCGCGCCACGCGCTCGGCCCCGGGCCGCAGCATCAGGTGATAGGTGTTGCCCAGCAGGATGTCCGCCCCGGTCGCCGCCACGCTTTCGGGCAGCATGCCCTTGACCGTCGCGGCGGTGCCCACGGGCATGAAGGCGGGGGTGCGGATCTCGCCGCGCGGGGTGCGGATCACGCCCCGCCGGGCGCGCCCGTCGCGGGCCGATACGTCAAAGGATGTCAGAGCCATGCGCCCTGCTCTACACGGTTCCCCCCGCTGGGCGGAAGCCCCAAAATCCACCCCCGCGCCGACCCGAGGCAAGGCCCGGTACGGCCGCAGCCGAGATACCCTGCGCGCGCCGACAGGCGCGCTCCGCCGGATCACGCGCCCCCTTGCCGAAGCACGCGGCCCCCGCCACTGTGCCGACATGAGCAGAACCCCCACCTACAAGGGCGGCATCAAGGCCGTCCTCGACCAGTACGAAGCGCGCCGCGCGCCCCTGCCCGGCGGCGACACCGCCTTGCCGCCCTCCGATACCGACCTCGCCGCCCTGGCCGCGCAGACCGTCGCAGACCCCGCCACCGGTCCCTTCGCTCCGCCCTTCAAGGACCACCTCCACCGCAAGCTCTACCAGCTGCGCGAGGAACTCCAGGGCGCCTCCGAACTGACCGTCCTGCACGGGCTCACCATCTCGCACCTGCGCAAACGCAGCTACCCGGACCAGGCGCCGCACCTCTTTCAGCGCATGTGGGCCGAACAGGGCGCGCACCTGCTGAGCCAGCTCGACGCGCGCTGGCTGGTTTCGGCCGTCACCACCTTCGGCGACCACGGCACCACCCCGGTACAGCGCGCCAGCGGTCTTGCCCTCTCGACCCTGTTCGGCGCGATGAAGCTCTACGAAAGCGAACGCCTCTACAGCGGCAAGACCCCGGACAAACCCTTTGCCCTGGCCGACAAGGTCCGCGCCAAGCTGCCCTTGCAGATGGACTCCTACGCGCTGGTCAACGGCGGGCTGGACGTCAACCTGATCGCCCGGCTCTGGCAGGAGGCCGAGGGCGACGCCGTCATCCGCCCCCTCGCCCACCACCTGCTCGACCTGCTGATCCATGATGAGGGCGGGGTCTTTCGCCGGCTCGCCGTCCTGAGCGCGCGCAAGTCGCGGCGCGAACAGATCGAAAAGGCACCGGTCAACATCGCCCCCGTCCCGGCCCGCCCCCGCGCCACGCCCGAAACCACCCGCTGGGGCCTCGTCGCCACGGTCAAGGCGCCGTTGCCGCAACTGGCCCGCTTTGCCGCGCACCACCTCGACCTCGGCGCACATGTCATCCACCTCTACATGGATGCGCCCGACCCGGAGGCCGCCGCCTACCTGTCGCGCCACCCTCGCCTGCGCGTGATCCCCTGCGATGACGCCTACTGGCAGGCCTCGGGCCGCGCCCGCATGCCCGCGCACCAGCTGCGGCAGGCCTTCAACGCCACCCGCACCCTGCGCGACAGCGCCGACACGCTGGACTGGCTGGGCCACATCGACCACGACGAATTCCTGATCGCCGCGCGCCCGGTGGCCGAGGTCCTCGCCACCGCCGACCCGAACGCCGCCTTTGCCCGCGTCCCGCCCGCCGAGGCGCTGGCCGTCGACCAGGGCACGCCTTGTCACTTCAAGCTGACGCACAAACAGGCCGGCGTTGCCAAGGCGAAACTCCAGGAGATCTATCCCACCTTCGGCCTGCACCTCTACGGCGGTTTTCTCAGCCACACCGGGGGCAAGGTCTTTGCCCGCCCCGGCATCCCCGACACCCGTCTTGGCATCCACACCCTGAAACACAAGGGCGAGGACGCCACCAACAAGACCCGCGCCGAGGGGCTGGTGCTTGCGCATTTCCACGCGCCGTCGTGGCAGCATTTCCGCAGCCACCTGGGCTTTCGCCGCGACAAGGGCTCGTACCGTTCCCACTCCGAGCGCCCCGAGATGGGACAGGCCGCGCTGCTCGAATTCCTGATGCAGGAAGAGGGCGACGCCGGCCTGCGCGCCTTCTTCGACGAGGTTTGCGCCGACACGCCCGCCCTGTGTGACCGCCTGGAGAAACATGGCATGCTGGTCACCCACGATTTCGACTTCGACGCCACGGTGCGCCGCGTCTTCGGTCAAATGCCATGACTCGCTGGGGCACCGTCACCACGGTCAAGGCGCCGCTGCGCGCGGTGCTGGACTTTGCCGCCTGGCACCTCGAACAGGGCGCGCACCGGCTCTACGTCTACCTTGACGCCCCCGCGCACGACACGCAGGCCGTGTTGTCCGCGCACCCCAGGATCCGCGTCTTTGCCACCGACGACGCCTGGTGGGCAAAACGCAACGGCCGGCCGGACAAGCACCAGGCGAGGCAGGCCGCCAACGCCCGTCACGCCAACAACCGCAAGCCCGAGGTCGACTGGCTGGCGCATATCGACGTGGACGAATTCCTGCTGTCCGATATCCCCGTCGCGGATCATCTGGCCGCCCTGCCCGCCAGCGCCCTCTGCGCCCGCGTCCGGCCGGTCGAGGCGCTGGCGCCGGGCAACGGCACCGCGCCGGGCGAAACCGCGTTCAAGGCGTTCCCACTGGACCAATCCGCCCGGCAACAGGCGGCCGAGGCGTGTTTTCCCACCTGGGGCCGGCACCTGTCGGGCGGGTTTCTCAGCCATGTCGCGGGCAAGCTGTTCTTTCGCGCGGGCACCAAGGGCCTGCAAATCCGCATCCACAACGTCACCCTCGACGGCGTGCAGAACCCCGGCCAGGCCGACCTGCCACAGATCGAACTGGGCCATTTCCATGCCGCCAGCTGGGAGCATTTCCTCGCCGCCTACCGCTTTCGCCTGGAGCGCGGTTCCTACCGGGCCGAGCTGAAACCGCAGGCGCGGACAGAGGACGCGGTGAACCTGCACGACCTGTTCCGCAGCATCGAGGCCGCCGGCGGAGAAGCCGCGCTGCGCGCCTTTTTCGACGAAACCTGCACCGCCGACCGCGACCTTTGCACGCGGCTGGAGGCGCATGGCCTGCTGCGCCGGCGGCGGATGGACCTCGACACCCTGCGGACTCGTCACTTTCCCGGGATCAATCCGTGACATTCGCCCCGATCGTTTCCATATAGCAACCAGCGGACCGGGAGGCGTCCGGGTGTCCTTTCGGCGCCGCGAGCGTTCTCATTGACCTTTCTCCCAGTTTTTACTATGGCGAACCGCACACAGGGGTGACAGCACTCAAGATATGGGCCATCCGGCCCACCCCCCAGCTAGACGTGCGGGCCAGGTTCAGTGTCCGCAAGCAAACGGACATCCATGACCAAGTTCAGCGATCTCAACCTCAGCCCCAAGGTTCTCAAGGCCGTCGAAGAAGCCGGCTACGAAATCCCCACCCCGATTCAGGCCGGCGCCATTCCGCCCGCGCTCGAAGGCAGGGACGTGCTCGGCATTGCCCAGACGGGCACCGGCAAGACGGCCAGCTTCACCCTGCCGATGATCACCAAGCTGGCGCGCGGCCGCGCCCGGGCGCGGATGCCGCGCAGCCTGGTGCTGTGCCCCACGCGCGAACTGGCCGCGCAGGTGGCCGAGAACTTCGACACCTACTCCAAGCACGTCAAGCTGACCAAGGCGCTGCTGATCGGCGGCGTCTCGTTCAAGGAGCAGGACACCCTGATCGACAAGGGCGTCGACGTGCTGATCGCCACCCCCGGCCGCCTGCTTGACCATTTCGAGCGCGGCAAGTTGCTGCTGACCGGCATCGAGATCATGGTGGTGGACGAGGCGGACCGGATGCTCGACATGGGCTTCATCCCCGACATCGAACGAATCTTCAGCCTGACCCCCTTCACCCGGCAGACGCTGTTCTTCTCGGCCACCATGGCGCCCGAGATCGAGCGCATCACCAACACCTTCCTGTCGGCCCCGGCCCGGATCGAGGTGGCCCGCCAGGCGACCGCCTCCGAAACCATCGAGCAGGCCGCCGTGGTGTTCAAACCCTCCCGCAAGGACCGCGAGGCCAGCGAGAAACGCGCCGTGCTGCGCGCCCTGATCGACAGCGAAGGCGAGGCCTGCACCAACGCCATCATCTTCTGCAACCGCAAGGTCGACGTGGACACCCTGTCCAAGTCGCTGAAGAAATACGGCTATGACGCGGCGCCGATCCACGGCGACCTCGACCAGTCGCAGCGCACCCGCACGCTGGACGGCTTTCGCGATGGCAGCCTGCGCTTCCTGATCGCGTCGGACGTGGCGGCGCGCGGTTTGGACATTCCGGCGGTCAGCCACGTGTTCAACTTCGACGTGCCCAGCCATGCCGAGGACTACGTGCACCGCATCGGCCGCACCGGCCGCGCCGGGCGCAAGGGCAAGGCATTCACCATCTGCGGCCCGCGCGACGACAAGTACCTCGAAGCGGTCGAAAAGCTGCTCCAGAAGGAAATTCCGCGCGTCGAAAACCCGGCCGCCAAGGGCGGCTCCGACGTGGAGACTGCCCCGGTGCGGGATGAGGAACCCCGCAAGACCGAACGCAAGCCACGCAGCCGCAAGTCCGACAGCCGCCCGCCCAAGGCCGCCGAGGCCCCGCGCGTCGCCGAGGCCCCGGTTGCCGAAACCCCACGCGCCGAGCCGGCCCGCAGCGACAGCCCGCGCACCGAAACCCCGCGCAGCACCCCGCCCCGCAATGAAAGCCCGCGCGGCGACCGCCGTGGTGGCCGTGACAGCACCGTTGTCGGCCTGGGCGACCACATGCCCGAATTCATCGCGCTCAGCTTCGACGAGCGCCGCGCCGGCTGAATGACGCCCGGAGGCAACTCCGGGCCGCCTGTCCTGTCATGGTACGGGATCGTCACGTCCGGCAGGACGTGACCCCGCGCCGCGACAGAGACGGCTCAAAGCACCCAGATTGACAAAGGCCGCGCCCTCGGACGCGGCCTTTCTTCATCGCACCGTCCCGCGCGCCCTCAGCTCAGGCGGCTGACCACCACCGTCACTTCGGGCTTCTTGCCGATCTCGGTCAGCGAGGTGTTGCGCACGACGCGGCGCAGCCCTTCTTCCAGCTTGTCGTCATCCTTCAGCGTCTTGTCCCCGGCCCGCGCGATGAACTGCGCCAGGTCCTCTTCGAGGATGTCGACCAGCGGCGCATGGCTGCGGCCGGTTTCCGGCAGACCCATCAGGTCGCACCAGGGCTCTCCCAGCGGCGCGTCCTCTTCGTCGAGGATCACGGTCACCACGACATGTCCGTTCAGCGCCAGGCGGATGCGGTCACGCACGATGCCATCCATCGCGCCGATCTGCACCGACCCGTCGAGGTAGGTGCGCCCGGTCTCGATGTATTCCGCCACGGTGGGCGCGTTGCCGCTGAGGTCGATCATCATGCCGTTGACCGCCAGCACCCCTGTCCGTCCGCGCGCCGTGGCGATGCGGGCATGTTCGCGCAGGTGGCGGTGTTCGCCGTGCATGGGCACCACGATCTGCGGCTGCACGATGTCATGCACGGTCTCCAGGTCAGGCCGGTTGGCATGACCCGAGACATGGTAATCGCCCATCGACTCGTCGACCACGTCGACGCCCTTTTCCGACAGCGCGTTCATGATGCGGATCACGTCGCGCTCGTTGCCCGGGATGGTCTTGGAGGAGAACAGGAACAGGTCGCCCTCCTTCAGCTCGATGCCGTTGTACTTGCCCCGCGCCAGCTGCGCGCTGGCGGCGCGGCGCTCGCCCTGGCTGCCGGTCACCAGAAGCATGACGTCTTCCCGCGGCATGTGCGCCGCGTCCTCGGGGCCGATCACCTTGGGGAAATCCTTCAGCACGCCGGTTTCCACCGCCGCCTCGATCATCCGGCGCATCGCCCGGCCCAGCAGGCAGATCGACCGCCCCGCGCGCGACCCGGCCTCGGCCAGCGTCTTCACCCGCGCGACGTTGGAGGCAAAGGTGGTGGCGACGACCATGTTCTTCGCCTCCTTCACCAGTTTTTCGATCGACGGCCCCAGCATCTTTTCCGACCGGCCCGGATGGCGCGAAAACACGTTGGTCGAATCGCAGATCAGCGCCTTGACCCCCGGTTTGGACACCTCGGCCCAGAGCGCCGGGTCCCACGGTTCCCCTACCAGCGGTGTCGGGTCCAGCTTGAAGTCGCCCGAGTGGATCACCCGCCCGGCCGGCGTGTCGATCACCAGTGCGCTGGTTTCCGGGATCGAATGCGAAATCGGCAGGAACCCCACGGTGAACGGCCCCACCGTCACCGTCTGCGGCCAGGCCGACACGGTGCGCACGGCCTTGCCCTCGACCCCGTATTCCGCCAGCTTGCCGCGCGCGATGTTCGACGTAAAGGCGCGGGCGTAGATCGGCATCCCCAGCGCGTCGAAGGTATGGCCCACCGCGCCGACGTGGTCCTCGTGCGCGTGGGTGATGAAGAGCGCCTCGATGCGTTCCTTGTTCTTCTTCAGCCAGGTGATGTCGGGCAGGATCAGGTCGACGCCGGGCGTCGAATCCATGTCCGGAAAGGCCACGCCGATGTCGACGACGATCAGCCGTTCCGCACCCGGCTTGCCATAGCCGTAGACGTAGCAGTTCATGCCGATCTCGCCGGCGCCGCCCAGCGGCAAATAGATCAGTCGGTTCTCGCTCATGTGCCTGCTCTCTCGGATGAATTGTATTTATGGATGACGGTCAGCCCGTGCATTGTCAGGTCCTCTCGGACCACGTCGAATAGATCGGTCGATTGCTGGAACAACGGCGCCAGCCCGCCGGTGGATATGACCTGCATCGGGCGGTCACGCTCGGCCTTGATGCGGGCGCAGATTTCGCGCACGAGACCGACGTAGCCCCAGAAGATGCCGGACTGCATGCAGGCCACGGTGTTGGTGCCCACCACGCTTTGCGGCTTGGAGATGTCGACATGCGGCAGCGCCGCGGCGGCCAGGTGCAGCGCCTCCAGCGACAGGTTGACCCCCGGCGCGATCACCCCGCCGACATAGGCGCCGTCGGTGTCGACCACGTCAAAGGTCGTCGCGGTGCCGAAATCGACCAGGATCAGGTCGCCGCCGTACAGCGAATTGCCCGCCACCGTGTTGACCAGCCGGTCCGGCCCCACCTGTGTGCCCGCGTCCACGCGCACATCGACCGGCAACAGGCAGTCCGGTTTGCCCACCACCAGCGGGCGGGTGTTGAAATAGCGGTCCGACAGCACCCGCAGGTTGAAAACCACGCGCGGCACCGTCGACGAGATGATCACATCGGTGATCTTCGGGTCGATCTTCTGGAAATTCATCAGCGTCGACAGCCAGACATAGTACTGGTCCGCGGTGCGCTGGTGCTGCGTCGAGGTGCGCCAGGTCGCGATGAACCGCGTGCCATCCCAGATCGAGAAGACGGTATTGGTGTTGCCACAATCAATGGCCAGGAGCATGGGGTGCCTATTCGAAGAAGATGTCTGCCGCGGCGATGCTGACGCGGCCCTTGGGGGTCTTTAGGACAAGTTGGCCACTGGCGTCCACCGTCTCGAACACGCCGCTCACGCTGTCACGCAGCGTTCGCGCGGTCACCCCCTCGCCCAGCCGCGCCGCGCGGTCCAGCCAGAGCCGGCGCAGCGGGTCGAAACCGTAGGTCGCCAGCGTGGTCTCGTGCCGGGCAAATGACGCTGCCAGCGCGTCCAGGAATCGCTCCGGCGTGACCCGCACCCCGGTTTCCACCAGCAGGGACACCGGCGGCACCGCGCCCGGCTCCACCTGCGCCGCGTCCGGCGCCGCCAGCAGGTTGACCCCGACCCCGATCGCCAGCCAGCCACGCGGGCCGCCCGCGCTTTCCAGCAGGATGCCTGCCAGCTTGCCGCCGTTCAGCAGCACGTCGTTAGGCCATTTCAGCGACAGCCCGGCCCGGGTCCCGATGACCGCCTCCAGCGCATCGTAGAGCGCCAGCGCGGCGACGAAGGACCGCAGCGCCGCGTGGTCCGGCGGCTCGCTCATCGGCATCACCAGCGTCGCGGCGAAATTGCCTTCGGGGTTTACCCAGGGCCGCCCGCGCCGCCCGCGCGCCGCGGTCTGCCGCAGCGCCAGGATCCACTCCGGCCCCGCCAGCCCGGCGGCGATGCGCGCCGCCTCGGCGTTGGTGCTGTCCACCTCGTCCAGCACCCGCCGCCCATAGCCTTCGGGCCAGTCCGTCATGCGCGGCTCCCCGTGCTTCTTCTGGCCCCAAGTATCCCGGGGGAGTCCCGGACCTTGTCCGGGACGGGGGCAGCGCCCCCGAACCGCCGTGCGCCCGCAGGGCGCACGGCCACCAGGATCACTTGACCAGCGTCGCCGCCGCGGCCTGTGCCACCCCGTCGATGCCGAACAGGTTCACGATCCCGACCACCATGAGGATCGCCGACCCCATCAGGAAGCCCCAGAGCACCGGCGACTTGCCCCCGTCCAGCGCATCCTCGCGGTCCTGGCCAAAGTACATGTAGAACACGATCCGCAGGTAGTAGAAGGCGCCGATCACCGAGGCCACCACACCCGCCACGGCGAGCCAGGCAAAACCCGCCTCGTAGGCCGCGCGCAGCACGTAGAGCTTGCCGAAGAAACCCACCAGCGGCGGCACCCCGGCAAGGCTGAACAGCAGCACCAGCATGGCCAGCGCCTTGCCCGGCTCGCGTGCCGAATACATGCCCAGCGACTGGATGTCCGTCACCGGCTGGCCGTCGCGCTCCATCGACAGGATAAAGGCAAAGGTGCCGACGTTCATGGTGACGTAGATCGCCATGTAGATCAGCATGGCCTGCACGCCCAGCTGGGTGCCGGCCGCCAGGCCCATCAGCGCATAGCCCATGTGGGCGATCGAGGAATAGGCCATCAGCCGCTTGATGTCGCGCTGCCCGATCGCCGCGACCGCGCCCAGGAACATCGACAGCAGCGACAACAGCGCCACCACCTGGCCCCAGTCCGCCGTGGCATTGCCGAAGGCGTCGAACATCACGCGGGCGAACAGCGCCATGGCCGCGACCTTGGGCGCGGTGGCAAAGAACGCGGTCACCGGCGTGGGCGAGCCCTGGTAGACGTCCGGCGTCCACATGTGGAACGGCACCGCCGAGACCTTGAACGCCAAGCCCGAGATCAGCATCACGAGGCCGATCAGCAGGCCGATGGACATCTCGCCATGGGTCGCGGTCTGCACGATGCCCGAGAACAGCGTGGTGCCCGCGTAGCCATAGGTCAGCGACGCACCGTACAGCAGCAGGCCCGACGACAGCGCCCCCAGCACGAAATACTTCAGCCCCGCCTCGGTCGACTTGGCGCTGTCGCGGCGCAGCGAGGCCACGACGTACAGCGCCAGCGATTGCAGCTCGAGCCCCATGTAGAGCGACATCAGGTCCCCGGCCGAGACCATCATCATCATGCCGACCACCGCCAGCGCGATGAGCAGCGGGTATTCAAAGCGCAGCAGGCCGCGGCGCTCCATGTAGGCTTCGCTCATCAGCAGCACGCAGGCGGCCGAGATCAGGATGGTGACCTTGGCAAAGCGGGCAAAGCCGTCGTTCACGAACATCCCGTTGAAGGCGACCTGCGTGCCATGCCCCGTGGTGCCGATCCAGAAGGCGAGCGCCAGGAACAGCGCCGAGGTCGCCCAGACCAGCATCGGCGCGAGCTTGTCCTTGCTGGTGTAGACCGCCCCCACCAGCGCCGCCATCGCGTAGACCGACAGCAGGATTTCCGGCAGGATGATGTTGAGATCAGCCGAGATCATGCCCGCACTCCTCAGTGTTCAGCCACGGCAACGCGCGTGTCGACCGCACCGCGGCCGGCACTGGCAAGCGCCGTGTCGTATTTCGAAACCAGCGCCTCGACCGCCGGACCGGTGCGGTCCAGGATCGGGGCCGGGTAGACGCCCATCCAGATCGTCATGATCACCAGCGGCGCAAAGATCGCCTTTTCCCGCCGGTTCATGTCCTTGATGGTCTTCAGGCTTTCCTTGATCAGGTCGCCCATGACGACGCGGCGGTACAGCCACAGCGCATAGGCCGCCGACAGGATCACCCCGGTCGCGGCGCCCGCCGCCACCCAGGTGTTGACCTGGAAGATGCCCATCAGGGTCAGGAATTCGCCGACAAACCCGCTGGTTCCCGGCAGGCCGACGTTGGCCATGGTGAACAGCATGAAGATCAGCGCATAGGCCGGCATCCGGTTCACGAGACCGCCGTAGGCGTCGATCTCGCGGGTGTGCATCCGGTCATAGATCACGCCGACGCAGAGAAAGAGCGCGCCAGAGATGAAGCCGTGGCTGATCATCTGGAAGATCGCCCCGTCGACGCCCTGCTGGTTGGCGGCAAAGATGCCCATGGTCACGTAGCCCATGTGCGCGACGGACGAATAGGCGATCAGCTTCTTCATGTCCTCCTGCACCAGCGCGACGAGGCTGGTGTAGATGATTGCGATCACCGACAGGGTGAAGACAAAGTTCGCCATCACGTCCGAGCCCACCGGGAACATCGGCAGCGAGAACCGCAAGAAGCCGTAGCCGCCCATCTTCAGCAGGATCGCCGCCAGCACAACCGACCCGGCGGTTGGTGCCTGAACGTGCGCTTCGGGCAACCAGGTGTGAACCGGCCACATCGGCATCTTCACCGCAAAGCTGGCAAAGAAGGCGAGGAACAGCATGGTCTGCATCCCGCCGACGACGTGAATGCCCAGAATGCTGAAATCTTCGGAGGCAAAGTTGTGTTTCAGCAGCGATACGTCACAGCCGCCAATGCAGGTGGTGCCCGCATCCGCATACATGCCCACCATCGCCACCAGCATCAGCACAGAGCCAAGGAAGGTGTAGAGGAAGAACTTGAACGAGGCATAGATCCGGTCCTTGCCGCCCCAGATGCCGATGATCAGGAACATCGGGATCAGCCCCGCCTCGAAGAACATGTAGAACAGCACCAGGTCCAGCGCCATGAAGACGCCCAGCATCAGCGTTTCCAGCACAAGGAAGGCGATCATGTATTCCTTGACCCGGTGGCTGACGTCCCAGCTGGCCGCGATGACCAGCGGCATCATGAAGGTGGTCAGCATGACAAACAGCACGCTGATCCCGTCAACGCCCATGCGGTAGCTGAGGCCCAAGAGCCATTCGCGCTCTTCCAGCATCTGGAAGCCGGTGTTGCCGGCGTCGAACTGGAACAGGATGAAGAGCGAGATGACGAAGGTCGCCGTCGTCGCAATCAGCGCAAGCCACTTGGCATTGCGTTGTGCCGCCGCGTCGTCGCCGCGCAGGAAAAGGCCCAGGATCAGGGCCGCCAGCGCGGGCAGGAAGGTGACGATGGAAAGCAGGTTATCCATTGGCTTTCTCCCTTTTGTCCAGGCTCAAGACCGCCACACATAGAGCAAGACACACACAGTACACGACGATTGGCAACCAAGAGAATTTGATCGACACGATCAAACCAACAACGCCCAATCCCAGAAAAAGCGCCAGAACCATGACGATCCCACCGATCATCCGCGTCAATCCCCACCGCCGGGATTGGTCGGTGCCACGATCAAGCCAAGCGCCCAATGCGGACGCAATCACGCCCAGCACGAACAGTAGAAAAACAAGCGCCATTAGTGCGCCCCTCCGCTGAGCGTCATCCAGGTGATGAAGACCGCGATCCCGATCACCATCCAGAAGGCATAGGTAAAGATGTAACCGGACTGCGCCCGCCCCGCGAGCCGGGTGAAGAAGGGCACGACGCCCATGGCAAGGCCGTTGATGCCGCCCTTGATGATCGCCTCGTCACCGCCCTTCCACAGGATGCGTCCCAGCGCCTTGGCCGGCTGCACGAAAAGGAAGTCGTAGATCTCGTCGATGTACCACTTGTTCAGCAGGAACAGGTACAGCGGGCGCTGGCTTTCGGCCAGACGCCTGGGCATGGCCGGGTTCACGATGTAGAACCAGTAGGCCACGGCAAAGCCGATGATCATGGCAATGAAGGGCGAGACCTTGACCCATTTGGGCGCGTGGTGTGCGTCGTCCATCACGTGGTTGTCCGGCGCCATGTAGATCGCCCCTGCCCCCGGTGCCGCGTAGCCGGCATCGGCATGGCCGTCCGCGGCCTCGGCCTGCGCGGTGTCGGCTGCGGGCTCGGCATGGGCCGCGTCGGCGGCGGGGGCCGCATGGTCTGCCTCTGCGGCAGGTGCTGCATGCCCGGCGTCGGCCGCCTCGCCATGCTCGGCTGCGGCAGCATGCGCCGACGGGATGCCGAAGAAGCGGTTCACCCGGTCATGGTCGCCGAAGAAGGACCCGTACCACAGCATCCCCGAGAACACCGCCCCCAGCGCCAGCACCCCGAGGGGGACCAGCATCACGGTCGGGCTTTCGTGGGCGTGCTCATGCGTGTGCTTGTCGCCGCGCGGCTTGCCGTAGAAGGTCATGAACATCAGCCGCCAGCTGTAGAAGCTGGTGAACAGCGCCGCGATGACCAGCGCCCAGAAGGCAAAGCCGCCGTTGGTGCCGGCATAGGCGCTCTCGATCACCGCGTCCTTGGACAGGAACCCGGCAAAACCGATGGTGGTCAGCGGGATGCCGACGCCGGTGATCGCCAGCGTGCCGATCATCATCGCCCAGAAGGTGTAGGGCAGTTTCTTGCGCAGGCCGCCGTAGTTCCGCATGTCCTGCTCGTGGTGCATTCCGTGGATGACCGACCCTGCGCCAAGGAACAGCATCGCCTTGAAGAAGGCGTGCGTGAACAGGTGGAACATCGCGACCGAGTAGACCCCCACACCGGCGGCCACGAACATGTAGCCCAGCTGCGAACAGGTCGAATAGGCGATCACGCGCTTGATGTCGTTCTGCACCAGGCCCACGGTCGCCGCGAAAAACGCGGTGGTCGCCCCGAGGAAGGTGATGAAGGCGGTCGCATGCGGCGCGAATTCCATGATCGGCGACATGCGGCAGACGAGAAAGACACCGGCGGTCACCATGGTGGCCGCGTGGATCAGCGCCGACACCGGGGTCGGGCCTTCCATCGCGTCCGGCAGCCAGGTGTGCAGGATGAACTGCGCCGACTTGCCCATCGCGCCGACGAACAGCAGGAAGGCCACCAGTTCGGCCGCGTTCCACGAGGTCCACAGGAAGGTGATCTGCGTCGCCGCCAGGTCGGGCGCGGCGGCAAACACGTCGTCGAACTTGACGCTGTCGGTCAGGAAGAAAAGCGCAAAGATCCCCAGCGCAAAGCCGAAGTCGCCGACCCGGTTGACCACAAACGCCTTGATCGCGGCGGCGTTGGCACTCGGCTTGCGGTAGTAGAAACCGATCAGCAGGTAGGAGGCGACGCCCACACCTTCCCAGCCAAAGAACATCTGCACCAGGTTGTCCGAGGTCACCAGCATCAGCATGGCGAAGGTGAAGAACGACAGGTAGGCAAAGAAGCGCGGCTTGTAGCTCTCCTCGCCTTCCTTGAAGTTGTCGTCATGCGCCATGTAGCCGAAGGAATAGAGGTGCACGAGCGAAGACACCGTGGTGACCACGATCAGCATGATCGAGGTCAGCCGGTCGAGGCGGATGCCCCAGGAGGTGTCCAGCGTGCCGGAGGTGATCCACGACATCACCTCGACGTGGCGCGTCTCGGGCCCGTGCTGGAAGAAGATGATCCAGGAAAAGGCGCAGGCCAGGAACAGCAGGCCGGTGGAGATCCACTGGGCGCCGCGGATGCCCGTCAGCTTCCAGCCGAAGCCCGCGATCAGCGCCCCCGCGAGGGGAGCAAAGAGGACGATGCTTTCCATTTTTGTTTTCCTCTCAGGCGGTGATCAGCGACAAGATCAGCATCAGCTGCGGATCGGGAAATGGCACAGGAAGAAGCTTTGCGACCGCAAGGCCGATCCACATTTCCGGCGAAAAGCCAGTCAGCAGGGCAAGGCCGGGCAAACCGATAGTTGACATGGTCGACCTCAGCCTTTCATCACGTTGACGTCTTCGACCGCGATGGTGCCGCGGTTGCGGAAGAAGCAGACCAGGATGGCGAGGCCGATGGCGGCCTCGGCCGCGGCGACGGTCAGCACGAAGAGCGTGAAGACCTGCCCCACCAGGTCACCCAGGTGCGTCGAGAAGGCGACGAGGTTGATGTTCACCGCCAGCAGCATGAGTTCGATGCTCATGAGCAGGATGATCACGTTCTTTCGGTTCAGGAAGAGCCCGAAGATGCCGATGACGAACAGCACCGCCGCCACCGTCAGGTAATGTTCCAATCCGATCATGTGCGTCCCTCCGGGCGTTTTGCCCGCTTTTGGTCTTTCAGTCTTGTACTCCGCCGCACCGGCGAAGCCCTGTCTTGCGCCCCGCCTTGCGCGGGACGGGTCATCCCAGCGGGCGCGCCCGCCCCCGCAGCTTCAGCCGGGACAGCTTGTCCTCGGTCCAGCCTTGCACGCGCACCGGCAGCAGCAGCATCGCCCGGCGCAGCAGCCACGCCCCGGCCACGATCTTGAACAGCCAGAAACCGGCGTAGAGCGCCAGCCCGGTGGGCGACAGCAGAATGTCCCAGACTGCGCTCATCCGCGCGCTCCCTTGCTGTCGGGATAGAACAGGCGGCAACCGCAGGACAGGTCGAACGGCTTGCCCGACTGGCCCAGCATCACCGGCGCGGCCAGCGAAGCAATGCGAGTCACCTTCAGCCCCTCTTCCCCGGCCACCTGTCCCAGCACGTCCAGCGACACCGGCGTCTGGGTGTACTCGGCAAAGAGCTGGCCATAGGCACCCTCGGTCGCGGCCATGTGGTCTTCCATCGTCATCGGGTCGGCCGGGCCGAACAGCAGCGCCTGGCCTTCGAGGCAGTCGAGGATCACCCGCGCCTCGGAGACATAGCAGGCGTTGCCGTCGAAATGCAGCTGCGTGACAAAGCCGGAGCGCACGTCCTCTGCCTCGGTCACACCCTCGGCGCCAATCGGCATCCTGTCATGCCGCAGCGCGCAGTTCGCCCCCGCGACGGTCTGCGCCGCCTCGTTCATCGCCGGCGAACAGGCCAGCGCGGGACCGGCCGCCATCAGGACCGCCGCCGCCAGGATATGCCGAAGCGCTGCGTTCACAGACCCTGCCCCGGTTTGACGTCGCGCAGTTCCATCGCCTTGGCCGGGTCGCGGTACATCTGCGCCAGGATGTCCTGACGTTTGACGTCCTGGCGGTGGCGCAGGGTCAGCACGATTGCGCCGATCATGGCGACCAGCAGGATCAGCCCTGCCAGCTGGAACAGCAGGAAATACTGGTCGTACAGGATCAGCCCCAGCGCCTGCGTGTTGTGCACGCCCTCGGGCGTCGGTTGCGCCAGCTGTCCCGCCGCCAGTTCGGAGGCTTCCCAGGCGCCGAAGGCCATGGCCAGCTGCATCAGGATCACCAGGCCGATCAGCAGCGCCAGCGGCATGTATCTCGCCATCTCGGCCTTCAGCTCGGCGAAATCCACGTCCAGCATCATGACCACGAACAGGAACAGCACCGCGACGGCCCCGACGTAGACGATCACCAGCAGCATGGCGACGAATTCCGCCCCCATCAGCACGAACAGCCCGGCCGACGACAGGAAGGCCAGGATCAGCCACAGCACCGAATGCACCGGGTTGCGGCTGATGACGGTGAACAGCCCGCCCGCGATGACGCCGAAAGCGAAGAGGTAGAAGGAAAAGACCATCATGTCTCGTCATCCTTGTTGTCAGAGATGACCTCGCGCGCCAGGTCCATGGCGCGGGTCATCGCGGGAATTCCGGCGAACATCGACATGTGGCCGATGGTTTCGGCGATCTCTTCCGGGGTGGCCCCCGCCTCGAGCGCGTGGCGCACGGTCAGCCGGAACGGCGTCTCGGCCTGCGCGCCCTGCATGGTCAGCCCCGACAGCGTCAGCAGAAGCCGGGTCTTGGCGTCCAGCCCGGTCTTCGACATGCCCTTGCCGAACCACATCTCCATGGCGTCCTTGGACATGGTCGGCCAGAGCTTTTCAAAGCCCTTGGGGTCAAAGCTGGACAGCGCCGGGTTGAAGGCCTTGGCCATCTCCTGCGCCTGCGCCATCATCAGCTCGAACGGTGTCTTGTTATCGCTCATTTCGCGTCCTCCGCGTCCACGTCCGGCCCAGGGCAGGCGCCAAAGACCGAGATCCGCGCCTCCAGCCAGTTCTGCCCGTCGAACTTGCGTCGCTCCAGGATCGACACCGCCTCCACGCCGTCCCGCTCGAACGGCGCCACGCTGGCCAGCCCGTTCGGCAGGCCGGTGTAGCTGTCGCCCCAGTCCGCCATCAGGCGGGCATGGATCGCCGCGATCATCGCCTCCTGGTCCGGCGCGCCGGCGGTCAGGAAGCAGCTGCAAAACCCGTCGTGCGCCATCAGGTTGACCACCGCCTCGGGCGCCAGAACCCAGCTCTGCTTGACCCGCTCCAGACCCGCCGACTCGGCCCGTGCGTCGAGCGTGGCAAAACCGGGCGCCGCCGCCATGCAGACCTGGGAAAACACCTCGGCCCGCTTGGCGCGCCATTCCGGCCCGCCCTCCAGGATGGATTGGCCGGCCGCGGCCTGCGCGGCGAGGATCACGGATATGAACGACAGTCGGATCATGTGCGGGTCAGCGGTACGGAGCGTCGATTTCGAGGTTTCGGGCGATTTCGGCCTCCCAGCGCTCGCCGTTCGCCAGCAGCTTGGCCTTGTCGTAGTACAGTTCCTCGCGCGTTTCGGTGGCGAACTCGAAGTTCGGCCCCTCGACGATGGCATCCACCGGGCAGGCCTCCTGGCAGAAGCCGCAGTAGATGCACTTGGTCATGTCGATGTCGTAGCGCGTGGTGCGGCGGCTGCCGTCGTCGCGCGGTTCGGCGTCGATGGTGATGGCCTGCGCCGGGCAGATCGCCTCGCACAGCTTGCAGGCGATGCAGCGTTCCTCGCCGTTGGGATAGCGGCGCAGCGCGTGTTCGCCGCGGAACCGCGGGCTGAGGGGGCCCTTTTCATGCGGGTAGTTCAGCGTGGCCTTGGGGGCGAAGAAATACTTGAGCCCCAACTGGAAACCCTTGATGAAGTCGGCGAGCAGAAAGTACTTTACGGCCCGGCCATAGTCGATGGTCGCCATGTCAACCTTGCTCCTGTGCGAGTCTGTTCAGTTCCGCGTCCAGCGCCTCGGCCATCGGGTCTTCGCGGTGCTGACCGCCCTGCGACGCCGGCACTGCGGCCGGTCTTGCGACGGGTGTGGGCGCCGGGGACTTGGTGCGGGCCGCCTCGGCCGCCTTCATGTCCGCCGCCCAGCGAAAGATCGCGGCGGCGATCTCGGTCGCCTGCGGCATCAGGTTGCCGTCGCTGTCGACATCCGGCAGGCCGGTGTCGCGCACGACAAAGTCACCAAGGTCGATCATGTCGACATACTTGGCGTCGAGGATGGCGGATTTCAGGTCAGACATGGCGCAGGCCTCCCTTGGCACGGGCACGCACCTCGCGCGCCCCCGCCGTCAGGATACCACGTCCGCGCGATCCCATGACCGCCCGCCCCACGCCGGGGTTGTCCGAAACGATATGTTTCCGATCCGGCAACACTGTCAGCCTCCGACCGTCCAGCGGGCATAGCTGTCGAAGAACCAGCCGAACTTGGCCGCGAAGGCGACGAAGACCACCCAGCCCAGCGAGAACGGCAGGAAAACCTTCCAGCCCAGGCGCATCAGCTGGTCGTAGCGGTAGCGCGGGGTGATCGCCTTCACCATCGCGAAGATGAAGAAGAAGAAGGCCATCTTGGCGACCATCCACAGCGCGCCGTCCGGCAGGCCCGGGATCGGCGACAGCCAGCCGCCGAAGAACAGCAGCGTGGTCAGCGCGCACATCAGGAAGATGGCGATGTATTCCCCGGCCATGAACAGCAGGAAGGGGGTCGAGGAGTATTCCACCTGGTAGCCCGCCACCAGTTCAGATTCCGCCTCCGGCAGGTCGAAGGGCGGGCGGTTCGTCTCGGCCAGCGCCGAGATGAAGAACAGGAAGACCATCGGGAAATGCGGCAGCCAGTACCAGCTGAAGAAACCGTAAGAGCCGTCCTGCGCGGCGACGATGTCGCCGAAGTTCAGCGAGCCGGTCGAGAGGATCACGCCGATGATGATCAGGCCGATCGACACCTCGTAAGAGATCATCTGCGCGGCCGACCGCAACGAGCCGAGGAACGGGTATTTCGAGTTCGACGCCCAGCCGCCCATGATCACGCCGTAGACCTCGAGCGAGGAGACGGCAAAGACGTAGAGGATGGCCACGTTGATGTCCGACAGCACCCAGCCGTCGTTGAACGGGATCACCGCCCAGGCGATCATCGCCAGCACAAAGCTGGCCATCGGCGCCAACATGAACACGGTGCGGTCCGCACCGGCGGGAATGACCACTTCCTTGACGACGTATTTCAACGCGTCGGCGACCGTTTGCAGGATGCCGTAGATGCCCACGACGTTGGGACCGCGCCGCATCTGGACCGCGGCCCAGATCTTGCGGTCGCCGTAGACGAGGAACAGCAGCGACACCATCACGAAGCCAAGCACCGCGAGGCACTGCGCAAAGATGATGACAAAGGTGCCCAGAGGCGTGGCGAAGAAATTTTCCATCAGGTCCTCACACCATCGGTATTCCGTTCTCGGCACAGGCCAGCGCCACCACCTCGGCGTCGATGGTCTTGAGCCCGCGGGGCAGCGCCGCCGAGATGGTGTAAACCGCATCTCCGCGCCAGAGGCCACCCTCTTCGTATGCAGTCGTGCGCAAATGCCGCGCGAAACCGTAGCCCCGGATCAGCGCATACTGCGCCGCCGCACATTCGGCGTAGTCCTCGACGTCGCCGGCATCCCGCGCGCCCCGCATCGTCACGTCGAACTGCACCAGGTCCCCATCCAGCAGCCGCGTCTCGATGCCCTGGTAGACGGGCAAGAAGGGAGCTGCCGGCGTTTTCTCCGGGGTGGTGCAGGCCGACAGGCTCGTGGCGAGGGCCAGCAGGGTTATCACGGCGATCTCCCGCACTTATTCCGCGGCCAGGGGGGTGGCGGCGCGGTCGCGGGCCATCTTTGACAGCTCGGCCATCAGCGCGCTGGCGCGGGCGATCGGGTTGGTCAGGTAGAAGTCGCGGATCGCATAGCGGAAATCCGCATCGCCCAGCGTGCCCGTCTCCAGCGGATGCCAGTCGTTTTCCGGAACCTCGTCGATCTGCGCCAGGTGCGGCACCTCGGCGACCAGCGCCTGGCGCAACTGCGCGAGGCTGTCCCAGGGCAGCTTGGCCCCGACCTCGGCCGACAGCGCACGCAGGATGGCCCAGTTTTCCTTGGCCTCACCCGGCGCGAAACCGGCGCGCAGCGCCAGCTGCGGGCGGCCTTCGGTGTTGACGAACAGGCCCTGTTCCTCGGTGTAGGCCGCGCCCGGCAGGATCACGTCGGCGCGGTGCGCGCCCCGGTCGCCGTGCGAGCCCTGGTAGATCACGAACGCGCCTTCGCCGATCTCGACCTCGTCGGCGCCGAGATTGTAGATCACGTCCGCGTCCTGCACGGCTTCCATGCCGCGGTCATTGACCGCGCCCACGTCCAGCGCGCCGACACGGCCGGCCGCGGTGTGCAGCACCAGCAGCTTGGCGTCGCGCGCCTCGGCAATGGCCATCGCCATGGCCAGCACCGCCGCGCCGTCCGCCTCGGTGATCGCCCCTTGGCCGACGATCACGATGCCGCGCTCGCCTTCCCCCACCGGTTCGCTTTTCGCCAGCTCCAGATGCTCGGCCAGCGCCGCCCGGTCGGTGCCGAAGTGGTGCACCTCATAGGTCAGGTCGACCATCGGCCCGATCAGGCCGACGGTTGCACCGTTGATCCAGGCCTTGCGAATCCGCGCGTTCAGCACCGGCGCCTCGTCGCGCGGGTTGGCGCCGATCAGCAGGATGCCGTTGGCCGAGTCGATGTCCTCGATCGCCGCCGTGCCGACATAGGCCGAGCGGTTGCCCGCGGGCAGTTTCGCCCCGTCGGTGCGGCATTCGACGACGCCGCCCTTGGCTTCGACCAGCTTATTCAGCGAATAGGCCGCCTCGACCGGGGCCAGGTCGCCGACGATGCCGGCCAGCGCCTTGGCGCCATTGATCTTCGACGCGGCGAGGCCGAGCGCCTCACCCCAGGTCGCCGGGCGCAGCTTGCCGTTCTCGCGGATGTAGGGGCGGTCAAGGCGCTGGCGCTTCAGCCCGTCCCAGACGAAGCGCGTCTTGTCGGAAATCCATTCCTCGTTCACGCCGTCATGGTTGCGCGGCAGGAAGCGCATCACTTCGCGGCCCTTGGTATCGACCCGGATGTTGGACCCCAGAGCGTCCATCACGTCGATGGATTCGGTCTTGGTCAGTTCCCAGGGACGGGCGGTAAAGGCGTAGGGCTTGGACACCAGCGCGCCCACCGGGCACAGGTCGATGATGTTGCCCTGAAGGTTCGAATCGAGCGTCTGATTGAGGTACGAGGTGATCTCGCTGTCCTCGCCGCGCCCGGTCTGGCCCATCTGGGTGATGCCGGCCACCTCGGTGGTGAAGCGCACGCAGCGGGTGCAGGAGATGCAGCGCGTCATGTGCGTCTCGACCAGCGGGCCGAGGTTCAAGTCCTCGGAGGCGCGTTTCGGCTCGCGGAAGCGGCTGAAATCGACGCCGTAGGCCATCGCCTGGTCCTGAAGGTCGCATTCGCCGCCCTGGTCGCAGATCGGGCAATCCAGCGGGTGGTTGATGAGCAGGAACTCCATCACCCCTTCGCGGGCCTTCTTGACCATCGGCGAGTTGGTCTTGACCACCGGCAGTTCGCCGTTGCGGCCCGGGCGCAGGTCGCGCACCTGCATGGCGCAGGACGCGGCGGGCTTGGGCGGGCCGCCCACGACCTCGACCAGGCACATGCGGCAGTTGCCGGCGATCGACAGGCGTTCGTGATAGCAGAAGCGCGGCACCTCGATGCCGGCCACCTCACAGGCCTGGATAAGGGTCATCGCCCCCTCGACCTCGATTTCCCGTCCGTCGATGATGATCTTGCGCAAATCGGACATGCCCATGCCTCTCCCGTGTTTCGGCTGGCAGCGCCCACGCCGAGGCGGGCTGCAGTCGCAGCGGTTCTATCGCGCAACGGGCGACATGACCAGATGCCGGGACGATGAAAAACCGGGAAAAAACGACGCGGGGCCGTGGATTATCCGCGGCCCCGCGCTGGTGTGATCGCGGGATCCGAATACGTTCTCGCTGCGCCGCAGCTAAGCCATGGACTCAGCGCAGAAAAAAGCCCACCGGGCCGCCGCTGGCGATCTGGTCGCGGCCGTAGCGGCACAGCGCCTTCTTGTCCTTGGCGTTCACCCCCTGCGCGGCCAGGTAGGCTTCGGCCTTTTGCCGCATCCGCTTCTTTTCCGCGCTGGAGTTGACGTAGTCGTCGATCTCGTCGTCGGAGTATCCCAGCGCCTTGGCCCGCTTCTCCAGTTCCTTGATCTGCGACAGCGCGCGGATCATGCGCGCGTTGATGTCGTCGCAGGTCTTGCGAATCTCGTCGGCGATGGCGATCGCCATGAGTCCGTCGTCGATCTCGGAGACCTCGCGCAGCGGCGGCTTGGCGCTGGCGGGCAGAGCGAGGCACAGGCAGAGGAACGAGGTGAGAATCAGGCGCATGCGCGGCCCTCCTGGTTGATATCACGGCGTACAGGTGGGGTCTGTGCGGGCGGATATGCAATAACAGGCTGCTGCGCGCGCTGGCTTGGGCGGATTTCCACGGGCCGGGGCGCGCCCTGCGCAATCTCTTGCCGGTCAGACGTCGCGGCAGACCCCGCGCAGGGTGAGCGTGTCGTTCGCCACCGGCAGCGGCCGGGCATCCGGCCCGACGACCCAGTCGATGTCGGAGGTGCCGAAATACTGGATGCAGTGCTGAGTCGCCTTGTATTCCGCCGCCGCCACCGCGCCGACCGCCGATTTGGACACCTGGTTGATGGTCACGGTAAAGGTCTGACGCGCCTTGCGCTCGGACTTGACCTGGCCGCGAAAGCGCTGGCCGTCGAATACCGGAGCGTCGCTGCGGAAGATGCCCGCGCGTTCACACCCGCCCAGGCTGGCCGCCATCAGAACCACGCATAGAACCCGAGTCATCATAGTGCTGCCCTCTCCGCCGTGTCCGCCCTGCCCGTCCGGGGGGCGCTGCGGTCGCCGTTGTCTGCCATGTCCCGCGCCGCCGGTCCAGCCCGCCTAGGTCGCGCAGCGCCGTTCGCGCCACATCCGCGCCTGTGGCAGATGGGCCCAGCCGAACGCCTGGTCACTGTCTCCGTTGCGCTGGAAGAGGTCAAGCCGCGCCAGCCCCTCGTCCAGGGTCGGGCGGTGCCCCTCCGCGATCCACCACATGACGAAATGCTGATCGGTCATCAACTCGAACCATTCGGCGCGGCGGTCGTAGAACTGCTTGTGGATGGTGCCCCAGACAAAGCGCTCCAGGCTCTCGGCGTCCTGCCAGACCGTCAGGTTGGCCACGAACTGCGGGTCGCCGCCGATCTTGGTGTCGGTGTTGCCGGTGCCCGGCTCGCCGGAGCCTTCCATCATCCAGACGAATCCCGGCATCCGCTTGCCCAGCCCGTTGACCCTGTCCAGCGCGCCCATGAACTCGGCCACGCGCGGATCGTCGGTGGGGGCAACGAGGCGCCCGATGTTCAACTGTGCCAGATGCATGGATGGCTCCTTTCAGAGCGACGCCGCGTGTCGGTCCTGTTTCGTGGTCGGCACGTCCCAAATACCGAAGTCAAGGACCAACCCGGCCGGTATGCCTGCGGGAGTTTTTTCTTCACCCCGCGCAGTTCAAATAGGAGCTGCTCAGCCTCTGCGGCAATTGTCTTTGGAGCAGATACCCCATGATCGGCCAATGCCTTCAAGTCTTGGAAATCTGCCAAGGAAATAAATGCGCTTTCCAAATGCCCCCGCATGGTTGGGTCAGTTGTCAGTTTTAGCGCTTCAAGGAGCCCTTCTTTGATTACTTCTTTTGAGAAAGGGAGTTCTCGAACGTCTCTTTCAACGCTTCCGCCCTCGCCTAAGACCTTTCCATATTCATTGATGATGATCTCCAGGCTTGGTTTTTTTGGCGCTGAATGTCCTGAAAACAGACGTTTGAGCCAGTTCATCTATCAATTCCCCAGAGGTTTGCGCCCGTGCCAGGCCTTTTCCAGAAAGGACAGCGTCACCCCTGCCCCGACAAACACCAGCCCGGCGATCGCACCATACAGCCACTCCGGCGCCAGCCGCACCGTGATCGCGACATGGGCGTACCAGGCCGGCAAAAAGCAGAAGGCGGCGGTCAGGACCGCCGCCGCCAGGTTCTGCAAGGTTCTCAGGAGGCGTCCGAACAGACCCCGCACCGGATCACTCCGCGGCGACCGCGCTCACCCGCCCGGTCTTCTGCGCCTTGATGCGGTCCTCGATCTCGTCGCGGAAGTTGCGGATCAGGCCCTGGATCGGCCAGGCCGCGGCATCCCCCAGCGCGCAGATGGTGTGGCCCTCGACCTGCTTGGTCACGTCCCACAGCATGTCGATCTCCTCGGGGTCGGCATTGCCCTGCACCAGGCGTTCCATCACCCGCATCATCCAGCCGGTGCCTTCGCGGCAGGGCGTGCACTGGCCGCAGCTCTCGTGCTTGTAGAACTTGGCCAGCCGCCAGATCGCCTTGATGATGTCGGTCTGCTTGTCCATCACGATGACCGCCGCGGTGCCCAGGCCCGAGCCCAGTTCGCCGCGCAGGTAGTCGAAATCCATGATCGCATCGCGCATCTTCTCTCCGCGCACGCAGGGCACGGACGATCCGCCGGGAATCACCGCCTTGAGGTTGTCCCAGCCGCCACGGATGCCGCCGCAATGCTTTTCGATCAACTCTTCGAAGGAGATCGACATGGCCTCTTCGACAACGCAGGGGGTGTTGACGTGGCCGGAGATGGCGAACAGCTTGGTGCCCTTGTTGTTGTCGCGGCCAAAGCCCGAGAACCACTCCGCCCCGCGGCGCAGGATCGTCGGCACGACGGCGATGGATTCGACGTTGTTCACCGTGGTCGGGCAGCCGTAGAGGCCCGCGCCGGCCGGGAACGGCGGCTTCATCCGGGGCATGCCCTTCTTGCCTTCGAGCGATTCCAGCAGCGCGGTTTCCTCGCCACAGATGTAGGCGCCGGCGCCGTGGTGCAGGAACAGCTCGAAGTCCCAGCCGCTGCCGGCGGCATTCTTGCCCAGCAGGCCCGCGTCATAGGCCTCGTCGATGGCGTTCTGGAGCGCCTCTTTCTCGCGGATGTATTCGCCGCGGATGTAGATGTAGCAGGCGTGCGCCTGCATCGCGAAGCTGGCGATCAGGCAGCCCTCGATCAGCGTGTGCGGATCGTGGCGCATGATCTCGCGGTCCTTGCAGGTGCCCGGCTCGGATTCGTCGGCGTTCACCACCAGATAGGCAGGGCGGCCATCCGATTCCTTGGGCATGAAAGACCACTTCAGGCCGGTCGGGAAACCTGCCCCGCCGCGTCCGCGCAGGCCCGAGGCCTTCATCTCTTCGATGATCCAGTCCCGGCCCTTGGCGATGATGTCCCTGGTTCCGTCCCAATGGCCGCGCGCCTTCGCCCCCGCGAGGGTGCGGTCGTGCATGCCGTAGAGGTTGGTAAAGATCCGGTCCTTGTCCTGCAGCATCTCTCAATCCTTGTCTTTCGGGCGGTCCCGCCAGAGTCCGTATACCAGCCACAGCGCCCAGACAAAGCCCCCAAGTGCGGCAAGGTCAAAGAGCGCGTGCAGGCGCTGGCTGATCCCCAGCGCCATGCCGATGGCATTTGCCGCAACCCAGCCGAGGCCGGTTCCGGCGATCACCAGCGCGGCCACACGGCCGCGCCGGCTGAAGTCCTGTCTGCCCGGCACCGGTGCCGCGGCTTATTTCGCCAGACCGGCGGCCTGCGCCACCCAGCCATTGCGCGAGGCGCGCCCGGGCACGCCCGGCAGGTTTTCGTCGGCCCAGGCGACATTGGCGTCGGTCCAGGCGGCGATCTGGGCGTAGGTGTAGATGCCTTCGGCGTTCAGCGCCTCGGCCAGCTTGGGGCCGACACCGTCGAGCACGGTCAGGTCATCGGGCTTGGCCGGTGCCGCGATGGCCTTGGGCTTGGCCATGGCGGGGGCGGCTTCGGCCTTGGGGGCCGCTGCG
Organism: Antarctobacter aquimaris; assembly: GCF_900184945.1. Taxonomy (GTDB): domain Bacteria; phylum Pseudomonadota; class Alphaproteobacteria; order Rhodobacterales; family Rhodobacteraceae; genus Maliponia; species Maliponia aquimaris. Next base: position 388,501 of record NZ_FXYF01000002.1, read on the forward strand.
GCTTCGGCGGCCTTCTCGACCTTCGGCGCAGGCGTGGCTTCGGCCTTGGCGGCCGGGGCGGCCTCGGCGACCTTCGCGGCCGGCGCAGGCTCGGCGGGCTTCTCGACCTTCGGCGCGGGCGCGGCTTCGGCCTTGGGGGCCGGTTCGGTCTTTGCAGCGATCGGGGCCGGCGCAGCTTCGGCGGGTTTCTCGGCTTTTGCCACCGGGGCGGCTGCGGGTTTCTCGGCCTTCGCCGCGGGCGCTGCGGCCACCTTCTCGGCCACCGGAGCCGGGGTCGCCACCGGGGCAGCCTTCGCCTTGGGCGCCGGGGTCTCGGCCACTTCGACCGCCTTGGCCTCGATCACCTCGGGCGCGGCGCTCTTTGGCTTCGCGGCGGGCTGGACCACCACGGGCTTGGCGGGCTTGGACTCGGCCGCCTTGGCGGCGACGGTCACGCTGCCCAGCGGCGTGCAGATCGAGGCAAAGCCCCTCGGCAGGCCAGACCAGGGCAGCATGGCCAGCTTCATCATGCCCTGGCTCGTCTCGATGGCGAAACGGGTCTGCATCGCCATCATGCGGACGATCGGGGTGTAGTCCGGGGTCATCGAAAAGATCGGGGTCGTTCTGGTCACGTTCTTGCTCCAATAGACGGGCGCAGGTCACCTGCGCGTGTATCAGCGCCGTTCCTCCCCAACAGTGCCGCGGCCACGCCTCGCATACACCATCACGCTGCGCAAGCCTTGGAAATGTCGCAGTCGCCGCACGCGCGCCGGCGTGACCAAGGACCCGGCAAAGGGTCGCCGAAAACCGCCCGCGCGGCGATCAGGACCCGGTCCCTCCGCCGGCCTTATCCCGGGCAAGGTCCTTCGCCTGGGCCACCCAGGCATCGCGGATCACCCGGCCCTTGAAGCCCTCGAGGTTGGAGTCGACCCAGGCGATCTCGGCCTCGGTCCAGGCGGCGATCTGGTCAAAGCGGTAGATCCCGAGGCTCTTGCACAGCTGTTCCAGCTTGGGACCGATGCCCTTGATCTGCTTGAGGTCGTCGCCGCCATCCTCGGGCGCGGCGTCCAGCATCCTTGGCCGGACCGGCGCGGCCTCCGCCGGGGCGGTGTCCTCGGCAGGCGATTCGGGTGCCGGTTCCGGGGCGGGCTCCGGCACCGGTTCGGCCGCGACCACGGGCTGCGGTTCAGGTGCAGGGTCCGGCTTTGGCGTGGCTGCCAACGGCGCGGCAACAGGAGAGGACGGCGCCGGCCGGGCCACGGGGGCCGCAGCCGCAGGCCTGGCCGACGCGGGCAGCCCGCCGGGCAGCACCGGCCCGGGCAGTTTGGCGCAAAAGATCGTGGAAAACGCCAGCCCCAGCGCCGCCAGGATCACCAGCGACACGAAGATCGCCGATATCACCCGCCAGTCGCCCAGCACGATCAGCAGCACAAAGGCCACAAAGGCGGCCATCGCTGCCATGGTCCAGCTCATCAGGCCGCAGTCTTCCATCTCGGTCTTTTGGGCCATGTCATCCTCCCCCATGCCGCTCCAGGCCGTGTGTGACCACGACTATCGCCGCAAAAGGACGCCAAGGCCAAGGAGACTTTCGCCCAAGCCGTGGATTGCGCTCAGGTCTGCGCCTCGGCCGCCAGTTCGCGCGCCTGCGGGATCCATTCATCGCGCGAAGCGCGGCCCTTGAACCCTTCGAGGTTGGCGTCGACCCAGGCCAGTTCGCGGTCCGTCCAGGCGGCGATCTGGTCAAAGTGGAACACCCCCATGCCGTTCAGCATCTCTTCGAGCTTGGGGCCGATGCCCTTGATCCGCTTGAGATCGTCGGGCGTGCCGTCGCGCGCGGCCTCCAGCGCGGCGGGCTTGTCCGCCTCCGTCGGCTCTGGGGCGGCGTCGTCGGAGGCGGGCGCTGCCTCCTTGGCGGTGGGCGCCGGAGCGGCGGCGCGGCGGCCGGACTGGTCAGTCCAGGGCGCGACCAGCGGCACCTCGGTGCCGTCGATCCGCTTGACCGTGTCGCCGATGTCCTGCGCCAGCTGCGCGCTGGCGTTCAGCTTGATCGAGCCGTTGACGTATTCGGTCAGCGTGGTGATCCCGCCCTTGGGTTCCGAGGCAAAGCGGCCGTTCTGCGGCCCCACCTGCGGCACCTCGCCTTTCGCAAGCGCGTCCAGCAGCGCGCGCAGCCTGTCGGCGGTCAGGTCCTCGTAGTAGTCCTTGCCGATCTGCGCCATCGGCGCGTTCGTGCAGGCGCCAAGGCATTCGACCTCCTCCCACGAGAACTTGCCGTCGGCGGACAGTTTGTGCGGCTTGTCGGCGATCTTTTCGCGGCAGACGGCGATCAGGTCCTCGGCGCCGCAGATCATGCAGGAGGTGGTGCCGCAGATCTGGATATGCGCCACCGATCCGACCGGCTGAAGCTGGAACATGAAGTAGAAGGTCGCCACCTCCAGCGCCCGGATATAGGCCATGTCCAGCATCCCGGCGACGTGCTCGATGGCGGGACGGCTCAGCCAGCCCTCCTGCTCCTGCGCGCGCCACAACAGCGGGATGATGGCGCTGGCCTGGCGGCCCGCCGGGTACTTGGTGATCTGCTCGTTCGCCCAGGCCAGGTTGGCGGGGGTGAAGGCAAAGCTTTCGGGTTGCTCGGAGTGCAGTCGGCGCAGCATGGCTTTCGGCTTTCGGTCTCTCGGCGGGCACCTTGGCGCGGCGCCCGAAGGGTTTCAGTCTGTCATCCTCTCCGGTCTCTGGACCGGCACGTCAACTGGCGGGGGCGGCGGGCGCCTCTGCGGTCTGGGTCTTGGGGGCGCAGGCGCCGGTCAGCAGCCGCACGCCGCCGTTGGACAGCGACACCGCCTGCTTCTGTTCCACCTTGTACTGCGCGATGCTGATCAGCTTTTCGCGCGGCATCCCGGTCTGAAGCTCGACCGGCAGGTAGTCGCTTTCGTCCACCAGGTCGCAGCCGATCGACGCCACCGCCGCGTCGAACACCGCGAGATCCTCTTCGGCCACCCCTTCGGGCAGCACGCAGCCGGCCAGCGGCATCGCGGCAACAAGGGCAAACAGCGTCTTCTTCATCGTCTCTTCCTTACGTCCGGCCACCGCGCGGCGGCCTGTCCAAAGCCCGCGTCAGGGACAGCCCAGCAGGCGCACCCGGCGGTCATCCTCGGCATCGACGACGATCAACCCGGCGTCGATCATCATCTTCAGCGTGTCTTCGCCCTTTTCGCCCACCGCGTCCAGAACGTCCTCGGTCAGCGGTCCGCGATAGCCGGCGTCCTGCGCGGCCTGGCGTGCCAGTTCCATCTGGATCTCGGTCTTGTCGTCGTCCTTGGACAGGGTGCAGCCAAAGGCCTGCAAGGTGCGTTCGACCGCGCCCACCATCGCCACGGGCGGCAGCCTGTCCACCGCCTCGGCAAAGCTCTCCGCGCTCTGCGCGGCCCCGGCGGCGGCCTCGTCCAGTTGCGCCGCGGCCTTGGGCCCAAGGATCGGCAGGCAGGTGTCGAGCACGAGATAGCCATCGTCCGGCCCCTCGCCGACCTCGCAATAAAAGGTCGCGCCGCCGTTCGACAGGATCAGCCCGTCATCCACGGTCCCGCGCACCTCGAAGCCCAGCGATTCGTCGAAGACCGGCAGATCCTGGGCCAGCGCCGGTGCGGCGACCAGGGCCGCCAATGCGATTGCGTAACGTGTCATGCGTGTCTCCCTCATGACCGGCAGGGCGGCACCGCCACCCGCAGGCTGCTGCGATCCTCGGCCACGTTGGCGGCGCACGCGCCGATCTCGAACCGCTCGTCACTGGTATCGAGACCGCTGCGGTAGCCCTGCCCCGCACTGGTGACCGGCACCAAGGTGTCGGTCAGGCCGATCACCGCGTAGGGCGCATCGGGGGCCAGCACGGGCAGCGGTTCCGCGAAGGCGGGCCATGCTGCCAGGGCAAGGAAGGCCCCCGTCCCTCTCACCTGTCGATCTCCCCGAACACGACGTCCATCGTGCCGATGATCGCCGCCACGTCGGCCAGCTGGTGGCCGCTGGCGATGTGGTCCATCGCCTGGAGGTGCGGATAGCCCGGCGCGCGCAGCTTGGCGCGGTAGGGCTTGTTGCTGCCGTCCGCCACCAGGTAGACGCCGAATTCGCCCTTGGGTGCCTCGACCGCGGCGTAAACCTCGCCGGCGGGCACGTGGAAGCCTTCGGTGTACAGCTTGAAGTGGTGGATCAGCGCTTCCATCGAACGCTTCATCTCGCCGCGCGACGGCGGGGTGATCTTGCCCCGGGCCAGGATGTCGCCCTGCCCTTCGGGCGCGCGCAGCTTCTCGATCGCCTGGTGGATGATCTTCAGGCTCTCGCGCATCTCGGCCATGCGGCAGAGGTAGCGGTCATAGCAGTCGCCGTTCTTGCCCACCGGGATCATGAAGTCGAACTCGTCGTAGCACTCGTAGGGCTGCGACCGGCGCAGGTCCCAGGCAAGGCCGGAGCCGCGCACCATGACGCCCGAGAAGGCCCACTCGTTGATCTCTTCCTCGGTGACGACACCGATGTCGCAGTTGCGCTGCTTGAAGATGCGGTTTTCCGTCAGCAGACCGTCGAGGTCGTCCAGCAGGCGCGGGAACTCATGCGCCCACTGCTCGATGTCGTCGATCAGCGCCGGCGGCAGGTCCTGGTGGACGCCGCCGGGGCGGAAATAGGCCGCGTGCAGCCGCGCGCCGCAGGCCCGCTCGTAGAACACCATCAGCTTTTCGCGTTCCTCGAAGCCCCAGAGCGGCGGCGTCAGCGCGCCCACGTCCATGGCCTGCGTGGTCACGTTCAGCAGGTGATTCAGGATGCGGCCGATTTCCGAATACAGCACCCGGATCAGCGAGGCGCGGCGCGGCACCTGCACGCCGGTCAGCTTTTCGATGGCCAGGCACCAGGCATGTTCCTGGTTCATCGGCGCGACGTAGTCCAGCCGGTCGAAATACGGCAGGTTCTGGAGATAGGTCCGCGATTCCATCAGCTTTTCAGTGCCGCGGTGCAGCAGGCCGATATGGGGATCGCACCGTTCCACAATCTCGCCATCCAGTTCCAGCACCAGGCGCAGCACGCCATGGGCCGCCGGGTGCTGGGGCCCGAAGTTGATGTTGAAATTGCGGATTTTCTGTTCGCCCTGCAGCGCGTCCACGCTGCCGTCGTCAAATTTTGATCCGTCCATCATTTCATTCCCTCAGAATACCGCCCGGACAAGCGCATCAAGCGCCCCGCCGACAAGCCCCAGACCGACAAACACCGCGGAAAACGCCGCCAACTCCCGGTATTGCAACATCGAAATTGGCGGCTTTGGCATCGCCATAACATCGCCCGCGACTGCGACCCGTGTACGCATTTCTTGACCTGTCATGGCCATATCCGAGCCTCCGGGCCAAAAACCGCGCCGAGCGCGGCCCCAAGCATGGCAATGCCCGAAAAGACCACACCCGCGACAATGGCAACGCCAACAAGCCAGCTTGTGTTCCTGTCTGACATGCCGCCAGAGGCAAAGGCCATCTGGACCACATAAGCGACCGCAACGATGATCGCCACAAAGACCACGCTGATCAGGATGCCGACCGCACCGCCCCAAAACGCACCAGCAAGGCCGGGCAAGGCCAGAACGGCCAGAATACCCGTGCCACCAATGCGCTTTTTCAAGCGGATGGGGATGCGGGCACCGCTCATGCGCGCGTCGCCTTGAGGGTCGCGTTGGCGGGCACTATTTCGCCCCTTCCTTTTCATCCCCGGGCAGCACGTATTGCGCGCCTTCCCAGGGGGACATGAAATCGAACTGCCGGTATTCCTGCACCAGGCTCACCGGCTCATACACGACGCGCTTCTGCTCTTCGTCGTAGCGCACTTCGGTATACCCCGTGGTCGGAAAATCCTTGCGCAGCGGGTAACCGCGAAAGCCGTAGTCCGTCAGGATGCGGCGCAGGTCCGGGTGGCCAGAAAACAGGATCCCGAACATGTCGAAGACCTCGCGCTCGAACCAGTTGGCGCTGGGATGCACGGTCACGACCGACGGCACCATCTCATCCTCGCGGATGCTGACGCGCAGGCGGATGCGGTGGTTCTGGTACATCGAGAGGAAGTGGTAGACCACGTCGAACCGCTTGGGCCGTTGCGGGTAGTCCACGGCAGTGATGTCGATCAGCGTGGAAAAGCGGCAGGTTGCGTCGTTCTTGAGGAACTCCACGAAGCCGCGGATGTTCGAGGGCGCGACGTCGATGTTCAGCTCGCCGTGGGTGACGTCCCAGCCCAGCACGCAGTCGGGGCGCTTGAGCTCGATGTGCGTGCCAAGTTCGTTCAGGGCTTCGGTCATCTCACTCTCCTCAGCGGACCAGCGTGCCGGTGCGGCGGATCTTCTTCTGCAGCGCCATGATGCCGTAGACCAGCGCCTCGGCCGTCGGCGGACAGCCGGGCACGTAGACGTCCACCGGCACGATGCGGTCACAGCCGCGCACGACGCTGTACGAATAGTGGTAATAGCCGCCGCCGTTGGCGCAGGACCCCATCGAGATCACATAGCGCGGCTCGGGCATCTGGTCGTAGACCTTGCGCAGCGCCGGGGCCATCTTGTTGGTCAGCGTGCCGGCGACGATCATCAGGTCGGACTGGCGCGGGCTGGCGCGCGGCGCGGTGCCGAAACGTTCGAGGTCGTAGCGCGGCATCGAGGCATGCATCATCTCGACCGCGCAGCAGGCCAAGCCAAAGGTCATCCAGTGCAACGACCCGGTGCGCGCCCAGTTGATGATGTCCTCGGTGGAGGTCAGCAGAAAGCCCTTGTCCTGCAACTCCCGGTTCAGCACCTGCGTGGCGTGCTCCCGGTCGGGACCGGCGTCATTCGCAGCAACCGTGAAACTCATGTCGACCCTCTCTCGATACCGCGCCCCGACCGCACCCCGGTATGGCGGGGCGGTCCGACGCGGACGTCATCCAAAATCCAGTCGGGCCGGCGCGCCGCCAGCCCTGCCGCCCGGAACAGCCGCTGTGCGGCTCACTCCCATTCCAGCGCGCCCTTCTTCCATTCGTAGGCAAAGCCGATGGTCAGCACGCCAAGGAAGACCATCATCGACCAGAAAGCCACGTCCGACACGTCCTTGAACGCCACCGCCCAGGGGAACAGGAAGGCGATCTCGAGGTCGAAGATGATGAACAGGATCGACACCAGGTAGAACCGCACGTCGAACTTCATCCGCGCGTCGTCAAAGGCGTTGAACCCGCATTCGTAGGCCGAGACCTTTTCCGGGTCCGGGTTGCGCACCGCGATCACCACGGCGGCCAGGATCAGGACAAGGCCGAGACCGATGGCAATGGCCAGAAAGACGAGGATGGGAAGGTATTCCCGCAGCATCTCTTCCAAGACGAGGCTCCTTCAGGATCGGGCGCGAGGGCGCTTGGCAAAGAGACCCTTATCGCCGCGCCCCGGCAGGGTCAACAAGTGCCGAAAGCATTCAAAACCCAGCGAATAATCGCGTTTTGCAGGCGCAGAACGGATTTTCCTTTGTACACAATGGGATGCTGCCCGATGCGTTGGACCTGTCGTGAATCCCCGCGCCCAAGCGTCGCGCCCCATCCCCTTGGCACCACGCGGGTTTCCCGCGCCGGGACTCGACCTGCCGCCTCAGCGCAGCGTGACGATCATCACGTAGCCCGCCAGCCCCGCCATCACCAGCGTCACCGGGAACCAGACCGCCCGTTCGGGCCGGGACGGGGTGATGCCGTTCAGGATGCAGGTCAGCACGCTCACCCCCAGTGCCAGCCAGCCGGTCCAGCGCGGCCAGTCCAGCCCGGGAAAGCCCGCGGCCGCCAGGATCGCCAGGCCCTGAAACAGCAGCACCGGGATCGAGATTGCCGCCACCAGCCGCCCTGACAGGGGCAGCGCGCCCTTGTGCCGCCCGCCTTGCGTCCATTCGCCCAGCGGAGCGCCGCCGATCAGCGCCAGCTGGAAAAAGATCACCGCCAGGCAGGCGGTCGCATACAGGTGGGCAATCTGAATCAGCATCCGTCCGGCTCAGGCCCAGGGCGCCGGCCGCTTGTCGAAGAAGGCGGCGATGCCGTCGCGCGCCTCGTCGGTTTCCCAGCGGTCGGCCAGCGCGTCGATCGCACCCTCCACGTCCCCGGCGGAGACCTCGCCGCCCAGCCGCCGCAGCAGCGCCTTGGCGTCGCGCACCGCCCCCGGCGCGCAGGCCAGCGTGCGGGCCACCTCTTCCTCGATGGCCGCGTCCAGCGCAGCGGCGGGCACGACCCGGTTCACCAGCCCCAGCCGCAGCGCCTCACCCGCGTCGAAGAGGCGCGCGTTCATGAAGACCTCGGCGGCATTGCGCGCGCCCATCCGGTGGACAACATAAGGCCCGATGTTGGCCGGGATCAGCCCCAGCTTGACCTCGGTCAAACCCAGCCTGATCCCCTCGGCCGCGATCACCTGGTCGCAGACCGCCATCAACCCCAGACCGCCGCCAAAGGCATTGCCCTGCACCTTGCCCAGCAGAGGCTGCGGCAGCGCGTAGAGCGCCCCCAGCGCCCGGGCGATGCGCGCCGATTCCACCCGCCGGGTGTGCCGGTCCATGGCGAATTGCTCGCGCATCCAGGCGAGGTCCCCCCCGGCGCAAAAGCTGGCCCCGGCGGCCGACAGCACCACCACCCGCACCGACGGCTCCCGCGCCAGCGCCTCGGCGACGCCTTGCAGTTCCGACATCATCTGCGCCGACAGGGCGTTGTGCTTGTCCGCCCGGCTCAGCACGATCTCCGCCAGGCCGCGCCCGTCGCGCCGCACCTCGATGTAGTCCATGTCTGTCCTCATTTGTCGTCCACCCGTCGCAACAGGCTGATCTGAAAGGCCTGTTCGCGCCCCGAGGGTGTCACATGCACATGACGCTGCGCCGCCTCCAGCCGCAGCCCCTGCCCCAGTTCCGCCGCCAGCGCCTCGGGCGCATAGCGCACCACCGGCAGGCCGGAACAGCGCTCCGGCCCGTCCTCGGCAAAGGTGGCGATCACCGCCGCCCCGCCGATCCGCAGCCCGGTCCGGAGGGCTGCGGCATAGGCAACCCGGTCCTCCGGCGCGGTCAGGAAATGGAACACCGCCCGGTCGTGCCACAGGTCAAAGGGCAGCGCCGCGCGCCAGCGGGTGATGTCCGCCGCCACCCAGGCGATCTGCGCCGCCCCCTCGCCCAGCCGCGCCTGCGCGATCTCCAGCGCCGCCTGCGAGATGTCCAGCACCGTCACGTCCCAGCCCAGCCCCCGCAGGTGCCCGGCCAGCCGCGACGCGCCGCCGCCCACGTCGATCGCCCGCCCCGGCGCCAGACCGGCCCGTACGATCATCGCCAATGAGACCTCGGGCTCCGCCTCGAACCAGCTCACCCCCGCCTCACCGCCGGCGTAGGCCGCCTGCCAGTGGTCCTGCCGGTCGGTCATGGCGTCCCCCGCATCGCCCGCGCCATCAGCGCCCCGCGCATCAGGACATCGCGGTCAAGCCCAGTCTCGTAACCCCGCGCGACGACGAAATCATGCACCTGTTCGGTCGCCACGTTGCCCGCTGCACCCGGCGCATACGGGCAGCCGCCCAGCCCTCCCACCGCCGCGTCAAAGACCCTCAGACCGCGCGCCAAAGCCACCGCGACATTCTCCAGCGCGTGTCCCGCCGTGTCATGGAAATGCCCCGCCAGCCGCTCCGCCGGCATCTCCTGCAAGACCGCCTCCAGCATGGCGTCCACCGCCTCGGGCACGCCGCGGCCGATGGTGTCGCCCAGCGAGACCTCGTAACAGCCCATGTCCCGCAGCGCCGCCACCACCCGCGCCACGGCCCCCGGCGCCACCGCCCCGTCATAGGGGCATTCGACCACGCAGGAGACATAGCCGCGCACCGGCACCCCGGCGTCCCGCGCCGCCTCGGCCACCGGGACGAAACGCGCCAGCCCCTCGTCGACCGAGGCGTTGATGTTGGCGCGCGAAAACCCTTCCGAGGCCGCGCCAAATACCGCCACCTCGTCCGCCTGTGCCGCCAGCGCGCGCTCCAGCCCCTTCAGGTTCGGCGTCAGCGCGGCATAGGACACCCCCGGCGCACGGGTGATCCCGGCCAGCACCTCGCCGGAATCGGCCATCTGCGGCACCCACTTCGGGCTGACGAAAGAGGCGCATTCGATCCGCCGGAACCCCGCCCCCGACAACAGGTCCACCAGCGCGATCTTTTCCGCCGTCGGGATCAGCCGCGCCTCGTTCTGCAAGCCGTCCCTCGGCCCGACCTCAAAGATCTCGACCCGTTCCGCCATGTGCCCCTCCCCCTGCTTCTTCTCTGTCCAAATACCCCAAAAACGCCGCCCCCGGCGGTGTCCCTCAGCTCTCCGGCACGGGGTAGAAGTCGCGGTCGTAGAACCGCTGCGCGCCCTCGCGCGCCACCGCGCGGGCATAGGCGGGCCGCGCCTCGATCCGCGCCTTGTAGGCCTGCAACTCCGGGAAAGGATCCAGCTTCACGTAATAGGGGACAGCGAATAGGTTGAACCCCATCATCACGTCCGCCGACGAGAACCCGCCCGGCAGCAGCCAGTCGCGCCCGCCCAGCCGCGCCTCCATCCCGGCCAGCGCCTGGCGCAGCCGCGCCACCGTCAGCTTGACAACGATGGGCGACGGTTTCGCCGGCGGCCGCAGAAAGACCATCTGCAGGTTCAGGTTCTCGATCAGGCTGGCCTGCGTCTCGGCGTAGTGAATCCATTGCAGGTAGGCGGGCCGCTCCGGGTGGTCGGGCGTGCGGCCCAACTCGGGCGCGCAGCGCTCGGTCAGGTGCTCGACGATCGCACCGGACTCGGCCATCTCCAGCCCGTCCCATTCGATCGCCGGGATCCGCACCGCCGGAGAGACGCGCGGCAGGTCACTCTCACGCATGGCCGGGGTGCCGATGCGATGCTCGATGACCTCGAGCCCGCCGAACCGCTCGATACCGATTTCTTCCAGCAGCCAGAGCACCCGGAACGAGCGGCCGTACTGCACGTGATGCAGCCGGATCATGCCGCCGTCTCCTCTGTCTCTTCCAGCCGCACCAGCGGCGCGCCGGCCTCCACCTGATCGCCCTCGCGCACCAGCACCTCGGCGATGGTGCCGTCGCGGGCCGCCACCATGGTGTGCTCCATCTTCATCGCCTCCAGCACGGCCAGCCGGTCGCCCGCCAGCACCGCTTGCCCGGCGTGGACATGGACCGAGACCACCCGCCCCGGCATCGGCGCCAGCGTCAGCGCCGCCCCCGCCGTGGCCCCGTCAGAGCGCACCAGCGGATCGGGAACGGTAAAGCCCACGCCGAAATCGGCAAAGACCGTCACCCGGCCCGGCGAGACATGCACGCCGCCGCCCGGCGCACCGTCAAAGGTCCAGCCCGCCGCGCCGCGCCGCGCCGCGATCTCCTGCCCCTCGACCCGCACCCGCGCCCTGCCCGGCCCCTGCATGGCGACCGCGACGTCGCGCCTCTCGCCGCCATGCTCCAGCACGACCGAACGCCAGGCCGGCGCCCAGAGCGCAAAGCCGGTCTCCCATCCCGTCGCGTCCAGCAGGCACAGCGCACCCAGCGCCGCCTCGGCCCAGACCTGCGGCCGCACCTCCGTAGAGGGCACCAGCGCGGTCATGTCGCGCGCGATCAGCCCGGTGTCCACCTCGCCGCGTGCGAACCCGGCGTGCTCCGCCAGCGCACCCAGAAAGGCGAGGTTGGTCACCGTGCCCGCGACCCGCGTGCGCCGCAGCCCGGCGGCCAGCCGCCGCAGCGCCACCGCGCGCGACGGCCCGTGCACCACCAGCTTGGCGATCATCGGGTCGTAATGCGGGCTGATGACATCACCCGCGCGCACGCCGGTCTCGGCCCGCATGCCTTCGGGAAAGGCCAGTTCGGCCAGCGTCCCGGTCGCGGGCAGGAATCCGGCGGGCACGTCCTCGGCATAGAGCCGCGCCTCGAAGGCGTGGCCGGTGATCCTCAGGTCCTCTTGCCGGGCGGGCAGCGGCTCTCCGGCGGCGACGCGGATCTGCCATTCCACCAGGTCGACGCCGCAAATCTCCTCGGACACCGGGTGTTCCACCTGCAACCGCGTGTTCATCTCCATGAACCAGAAACCGTCCGTCCGCAGCCCGTCCGAGCCGTCGACGATGAACTCGATGGTGCCTGCGCCCTTGTAGCCGATCGCCTCGGCGGCGCGCACCGCGGCCGCCCCCATGGCTTCGCGCATCTCGGCGGTCATGCCGGGCGCGGGCGCCTCCTCGATCACCTTCTGGTGGCGACGCTGGAGTGAACAGTCGCGTTCGAACAGGTGCACCGCGCGGCTACCGTCTCCGAACACCTGCACCTCGATGTGCCGGGGCCGCTGGATGTAACGTTCCAGCAGCACCGCGTCGTTGCCAAAGGCGGTGCGCGCCTCGGCGCGGGCGCGCTCCAGCGCGTCGATGAACTGCTCGGGCGCCTCGACCAGCCGCATCCCCTTGCCACCGCCGCCGGCGACGGCCTTGATCAGCACGGGATAACCGATGCGATGCGCCTCGACCTCCAGGTGCCCGGGGTCCTGGTCTTCGCCCAGGTAGCCCGGCACCACCGGCACGCCGGCCTCCTGCATCAACCGCTTGGCCGCGTCCTTCAGCCCCATCTTGCGGATCGCCTGCGCCGAGGGCCCGATGAAGACCAGCCCGGCCGCCTCCACCTCCTGCACGAAGTCGGGGTTCTCCGATAGAAAGCCGTAACCCGGGTGGATCGCCTGGCAGCCGGTGGCCAGCGCCGCCGAAATGATGCGGTCGCCGCGCAGGTAGCTTTGCGCCGGGGCGGCCCCGCCGATGTGGACTGCCTCGTCGGCCAGCGCCACGTGCAACGCCTGCGCGTCCGCGTCCGAATGCACCGCCACCGTGCCGATGCCCATCGCCTTGGCCGTGCGGATCACCCGGCAGGCGATCTCGCCCCGGTTCGCAATCAGGATCCTGTCAAACATCGCCATGTCCCCCGCCCACGCCAAGGCGTGTGTGTTTCGTTGTATCCGCAGGAAAGAAACCGTGGTCCCGCCATCGCGCGCCCGGGCCAGGGCCCGCGGCGTGGCGGGTCAACGGTGTTGCACCGCCGCCCTCAGGTGCCGTTCCGTCACCGAGTTGTCCGCGACCAGGATCACCCGCAGCGCGCTGGTGCTGACCACCCCTGCCGCGATCTGCGCCGCCTGCTCGCGCGGAAAGCCGAACAATCCGGTCGAGATCGCCGGAAAGGCGACCGACTCGCAGCCCGCTTCCTCGGCCAGCCGCAGACACTCGGAATAGCAGCGTTTCAGCAGCTTGGCCTCGTGGTGCGTGCCGCCTTTCCAGACCGGGCCCACCGTGTGGATCACGTAGCGCGCCGGCAGGTCGTGTCCGAGCGTCAGCTTGGCCTCGCCCACCTCGCAGCCACCCAGGCGGCGGCAGGCTTCGCGCAGTCCGGCGCCGCCGGCCTTCAGCAGGGTGTCGTCGGGGCTGCCGGCCTGGGTCAGCGAGCGGTTGCCCGCATGGACGACCGCGTCGACCTCCAACCGGGCCAGGTCCGCTTGCCGGATTTCGACACTCATATGCTCTCCCTTCGCGCCCCCCCCGCCCGATCATGGGGCGGGTACACGCAAAAGGTGAGTCCCCCATCGGCATGTCAGCCGATTCTTGCCGACTCCACTGCGGACGACGGCGTATGGCCAAGGCTCCCACGACGCCCCCCGTCACATGCGGAACACGCCAAAGCGTGTCTCCTCGATGGGCGCGTTCAGCCCGGCGCGCAGGGACAGGGCCAGCACCGCGCGGGTCTTGCGCGGGTCCATCACGCCATCGTCCCAGAGCCGTGCGCTGGCATAGAGCGGGTGCGACTGGCGCTCGAACATCTCCAGCGTCGGGCGCTTGAACGCGGCCTCTTCCTCGGCCGTCCACTGCCCGCCGGCGCGCTCGATCGCGTCGCGCTTCACCGTGGCCAAGACACCCGCCGCCTGCGGCCCGCCCATGACCGAAATGCGGCTGTTGGGCCAGGACCACAGGAACCGCGGCTGGTAGGCGCGCCCCGCCATGCCGTAGTTGCCCGCGCCGAACGATCCGCCCACCAGCACCGTCACCTTGGGCACCGAGGTGGTGGCCACGGCGGTCACCATCTTGGCGCCGTGGCGGGCGATGCCCTCGTTCTCGTACTTGCGGCCGACCATGAAGCCGGTGATGTTCTGGAGGAAGATCAATGGGATGCGCCGCTGCGAACACAGTTCCACGAAATGCGCGCCCTTCTGCGCGCTCTCGCTGAACAGCACGCCATTGTTGGCGACGATGCCCACGTCCATGCCCTCGATCCGGGCAAAGCCGCAGACCAGTGTCTCGCCAAAACGCGGCTTGAACTCGTCGAAATACGAGCCGTCGACCGTGCGCGCGATCACCTCGCGGATGTCGTAGGGGGTGCGCAGGTCGGCCGGGACCACGCCCAGCAGTTCCTCGGGGTCATAGGCAGGCGCCTCGCCCGTAGGGTGGGTTTTCAACCCACCACCCCCAAGGCTGTCCACGGCGCGACGCGCCAGCGCCAGCGCATGCGCGTCGTCCTCGGCCAGGTAATCCGCCACGCCCGACAGCCGGGTGTGCACGTCGCCGCCGCCCAGGTCCTCGGCGCTGACCACCTCGCCGGTCGCGGCCTTGACCAGCGGCGGCCCGGCGAGGAAAATCGTCCCCTGCTCACGCACGATGATCGACACGTCCGACATGGCCGGCACATAGGCGCCGCCCGCCGTGCAGGACCCCATCACCACGGCGATCTGCGCGATGCCCTTGGCGCTCATCCGCGCCTGGTTGTAGAAGATCCGTCCAAAGTGGTCGCGGTCGGGAAAGACCTCGTCCTGGTTGGGCAGGTTGGCGCCACCCGAGTCCACCAGGTAGATGCAGGGCAGCCGGTTTTCCTCGGCGATCTCCTGTGCGCGCAGGTGTTTCTTGACCGTCATCGGGTAGTATGTGCCGCCTTTCACGGTGGCATCGTTGCAGACCACCATGACCTGCCGCCCCTCCACCAGGCCGATGCCGGCGATCACTCCCGCGCAGGGCGCCGCGCCGTCGTACATGCCATGCGCCGCCGTCAGGCCCACCTCGAGGAAGGGCGAGCCCGGGTCCAGCAGGTTGGCCACCCGATCACGCGGCAGCATCTTGCCGCGCGACAGGTGCCGGTCGCGCGCCTTGTCGCCGCCGCCCGCCATGGCCAGCGCGGCGGCCTCTTCGATCTCGGCCAGCGCGGCCAGGTGTGCGGCGCGGTTGGCGGCAAAGGTCTCGCTGCCGGTCAGCGCCTGTGAGTGCAGTTTCATCGCCCCGTTTCCTTGTCCGTGGGCCGTGTGTCCGGCCCGCTCATGGTTTCAGCCCGTCGGGCCGCGCCTTTGGCCGCGTCGGCGGCGGCGGTACGGCCCAGCCCGCCACTGTGGCCGGTTCGGCCAGGTCCAGGTAGCGCGCCGCCTGCCAGGCCAGGATCGCCGTCTCGACCGCCCCGCCCGCCTCGCGCGTTTCGCACCAGGCCTGCAAGGCCTCGGACTGCCCGTCACAATCCGGACCCGCCGAGATGCCCTGCGACAGCACATAGGCGCGGCGAAAGACCTGCCCGGCAAAGCCGCCGTCGGTCACCGTCTCGGGTGCGGGCAGCGCGGCCAGGATCGCCGCCTTGAGCGCCTCCTGTTCCGCCGTCAGCGCGCGCTGACAGTCCAAAGGCGCCTCGGAGCGGTCGCAGCGCACGATGCCGATGGTGCCGCAAAACTCGGTCTCGCGCATGTCGCCGATGTCGAAGTCCTGTTCCGTTTCAGGACGTTCGCGCAGATTTTCAAGGTCCTGCTCATAGCGCGCCACGACCACCGCCATGCAGCTGGCGAAATCGGGCAGCGGCTCGGGCTCCGGTTCGGTCTGGGCCAGCACGGGCAGCGCGGCCAGGGCCGCCAGCAGGGCGATCGGTCTCATGCCCGGTCCCCCTCCACGTCCGGCGGAGCCAGCAGCCGCCGGTGCATCAGCCAGCGCATCCGGTAGGCATAGCGCGCCGCGCGGCTCACATCGGTCTGGAAGCTGGCGTTGACCACCGCCGCCACCGCGCCGCCGATCACCGGCACCACCTGCGCCGCCTTGCGGCTGCCCAGCGACACGCCGGCCTGCCGCAGGATGCGCTCCACCACCTTTTCGGTCACCCATTCGCCGCCCTTGTCCAGCGCCATGCGGCCAACCGGGTTTTCCAACACGCGGGCCATCTGCGACAGCGCGCCCAGCGACTCGTGCCGCGCCTGGTCGGCATGGGACGAGGCGAGTTCCAGCACCAGCAGGCGATAGGCGCGTTCGTCCTCGGTGTCGGCGACAAAGCCGAAGGCGGCCCCCGTCGCCCGCACGTTACGCGCCGCCATGGCAAAGGTCGCGGGGATGTCCGCCGTCAGGCCGGCGACGCCGAACCATCCCGCCGCGCCGCCGGTCGCGGCGTTGGTGCCCGCCGCCCAGGCCTGCACGCGCACCGCCGCCGCCTCGCAGGCGGCGATGTCGTGGATGTCGTGCGAGGTGATCTCGGCGGGGATCGTCAGCCCCGCCGCGCGGTCCGCCAGCGCCAGCCCGCGCCGCATCAGCCAAGGCGGTATCGCCCGCGCCATGGCGTTGCCCACGGGCCGCGTCACCCTCTCCGCGCCCTGGCCCAGCAGGGTCTGGCGGCGCTGTTCATAGGCGCGTTGCGCGTCCAGCGCGCGGCGCACGGCTTCCGAGGGGATGATGGGATCGTCGGACGTCATTCCAGTCCCTCCCGCGCCGCCAGCGCCTTCAACTCCTTGCGGATCACCTTGCCGGTGACGGTCATCGGCAGGGCCTCGACGAAACTGATTTCCCTTGGGTAGGAATAGCTTGCCAGCCGTCCTTTCACCCAGTCCTGAAGCGCCTCGGCGCTGATTTCGACGCCGGGCCGGGTGACAACGTAGGCCTTGACGATCTCGGTGCGCAGGGCGTCGGGTTTGCCCACCACGCCCACCGTCGCCACCGCCGGATGGGTCAGCAGGCAATCCTCGATCTCGGCCGGGCCGATGCGGTAGCCGGCAGAGGTGATCACGTCATCCTCGCGGCCCACGAAGCGGATGAAGCCGTCCTCGATCACGCCCCGATCGCCGGTGATCAGCCAGTCGCCGCGGAATTTCTCCGCCGTGGCCTCGGGGCGGCGCCAGTATTCCAGCATCATCGAGGCACAGCCCCGCCGCACCGCGATGTCGCCTTCGCCCTCGGTGGGTACACCCTCCGCGTCCACCACCGCCACGTCGAACCCCGGCACCGCGCGGCCCAGGCAGCCGGGGCGCGGGGCAAACAGGGTGCCGCAGGAGCTGGCCACCATGTTGCACTCGGTCTGGCCGTAGAACTCGTTGACCGTCACGCCAAAGGCCTCGCGCCCCCAGGCCAGCATCTCGGCGCCCAGCGGCTCGCCCCCGCTGGCGACCGAGCGCAGGCCCGGCACCACGGCGCCCTCCGCCTTCAGCATCCGCAGGGCGGTCGGCGGGAAAAACACATTCCTGACAGCGCCTTCGGAGACGATCCTCAGGCAATCCTCGACGTCGAATCGGCGCATCCGCGCGGCCACCACCGGCACCCCCAGCGCCAGCCCCGGCATCAGCACGTCGAACAGCCCGCCGATCCAGGCCCAGTCCGCCGGGGTCCACAGCACGTCGCCGCGCGTGCCGAGGAAATCGTGGCTCACCTCGACCCCCGGCAGGTGGCCGGTCAGGATGCGGTGGCCGTGCAGCGCGCCTTTGGGCTTGCCCGTGGTGCCCGAGGTGTAGATCAGCACCGCCGCCTCCTCCGGCCCCGTGGCCACCCCGGCGCGCGAGGCCAGCCAGGGCGACGGCAGGTCCGACCCCCTGAGCACCGCGCAATCGAAGGGGCGCAGCATCCCGGCGCCCTCCTCGTCCGTGACCACCACCTTGCAGCCCGAATCCTCCAGCCGCGACCGCAGCGCATCCTCGCGGAACAGCATGAACAGCGGCACGGAAATCGCCCCGATCCGCCAGGCGGCGATGTGTGCGGCGGCGCAGAGCGGCGACTGCGACAGCAGCACGCCCACCCGGTCGCCGCGCAGAACGCCGCGCGCGATCAGGCCCGCCTCGACCCGCCGCGACAGCTCCCACAACTGGCGGTAGGTAACGTTGCGGCGATGCCCGCGCGACAGGTCGATGATGGCCAGGCGGTCCGGTTCCACCGCCGCCCAGCCGTCACAGACCTGGTGCGCCAGGTTGAGGTCCGACGGCAGGTCCCAGCGGAACCGGGCGCAGAGCGCCTCGTATGTCGGAGCGCGGCGCAGCATCAGCCCGGTGTCACCATGCTCTCGAGATACCAGGTCTGTTCAGCCGTCACGCGCAGCTGGCAGGCGGCCTCGGCCGGGCCGCCGCCGGTACCACCGCCCCAGAAGCTGCGCTCGTAGGCGCAGGTGGTGTCGCGGAAGGTGATCCAGGCGCGCTGCATCTCGCGCAGCGCCGCCTCCATCGAGGGACCAAAGCCCGCGTTGTCCTTGTCGACCTGCTTGGCATGGCGCAGGGCAAAACCGTAGGAGGTGTTCAGCCGTGCGTCCCACCAGTCCAGTTCGCGGTAGTTGCAGCCCGACACGGCCACGGTGGCATAGCCGCCCGGCGTGTCGTTGATGCAGGCTTCGGCCGACAGGCCGATGCAGTCGCGGAAATCGGCACCGGACGCGAGGCAGGATTCGGTCGCGCGCGGCGAAAAGACCAGCTCCTGCGCGGCGGCGGGCGCGGCGACCATGGCCCCAAGGACCAGGGAAAGGGCAAGGATTTTCATATGTTCGGCTCCAATATCGTGCTGTTGCCGCCGTCCGGGTCGGCAGGGCGCACCAGCCGCCCCAGTCGGTCCAGCCGGTAGACCCGCCGATCCTGCCCCGTCCCGCAGCGGATCACCAGCCACACCTGCACCCCCGGCACCGCCGTGCAATCCGCCTGCGCTGCTCCGGTCTCGTCCATGTAGCGCGCGGCCCAGGTCTCGATCGCGTCGGATTCGGTCAGGTTGGCGACCCGCCAGCCGTGCCGGTAGCCCAGCACCGCCGCCACCAGCAGCAGCCCGGCCAGCGGAGTGAACCACAGCCAGCGCGGCACCTCAGCCTCGGCTCACGCCATCGCCGCCATCAGCTCGCGCCCGACCAGCATGCGCCGGATTTCCGAGGTGCCGGCGCCGATCTCCATCAGCTTGGCGTCGCGGAACAGCCGCGCCACCGGCGCATCGGAAAGGAAGCCCGCCCCGCCCATCGCCTGCACCGCCTGGTGCGCCTGCACCATGGCCTGTTCCGAGGCGTAGAGACAGCAGGCAGCGGCGTCCTGCCGCGTCACCTGTCCCCGGTCGCAGGCCTTGGCGACCTCGTAGACATAGGCGCGGGCCGAGTTCATCGCCGTGTACATGTCGGCGATCTTGCCCTGCATCAGCTGAAAGCTCCCGATCGGCTGGCCGAACTGCCTGCGCTCGGCCATGTAGGGCATGATCTCGTCAAGGCAGGCCGCCATGATGCCGAGGCCGATGCCTGCCAGCACCACGCGTTCATAATCCAGCCCCGACATCAGCACGCGCACGCCCTTGCCCTCTTCGCCCAGCACGTTGTCGAACGGCACCTCGACATCCTCGAAGATCAGCTCGGCGGTGTTCGACCCGCGCATCCCCAGCTTGTCGAAATGCTTGCTGGTGGAAAACCCCTTCATCGACTTCTCGATCAGAAAGGCGGTGATGCCCTTGGCCCCGGCCTCGGGATCGGTCTTGGCATAGACCACCAGCGTATCGGCGTCCGGGCCGTTGGTGATCCAGTACTTGTTGCCGTTCAGCACGTAGCGGTCGTTGCGCTTTTCGGCGCGCAGCTTCATGCCGACCACGTCCGACCCGGCCCCCGGCTCGGACATGGCCAACGCGCCGACGTGTTCGCCCGAGATCAGCCCGGGCAGGTACTTCTGCCGCTGCGCCTCGGTGCCGTTCAGCTTGACCTGGTTCACGCAGAGGTTGGAATGCGCGCCGTAGGACAGCGAGACCGAGGCCGAGGCCCGCGCCACCTCCTCGACCGCGACGGTATGCGCGAGATAGCCCATGCCCGCGCCGCCGTATTGCTCGGGGACCGTGATGCCCAGGAGGCCCAGTTCGCCCATCTCGCGCCAGAGCGGCGCGGGAAACTCGTTGCTGCGGTCGATCTCGGCGGCCATCGGCTTGACCCGCTCCTGCGCCCACTTGTGCACCATCTCGCGCAGGGCCTGGACGTCCTCGCCCAGATCGAATGTCATCGTCGCCAGAAACACGCCCGCCCCTCCCAAAGTAATGAACGCTTGTTCATTTAACGGCTTTGACCGAGTCGGGTCAATGGGTTTGCACGCGGGGTTTGTACGCGGCGAACGGCGGCCCCCTGCGCGGGGGCCGCCTGGCCGGTGGTCCGTCTGTGCGGTGCGCCGCGGGGTCAGCGCAGGATGTAGACAATCCTGCGGGTGTCGGGATCGACCACGGTCACCGTGTTGTTGAGCGCGATATAGGCATAATCGCTGTCCGGGATCGGCACCAGCTCGGCCTCGCCCTCCAGCGTGGCGCCGACGACCACCTCGCCCTCGGCATAGACCGGGTCGAGCGGGTTCTCGTGGATGTAGGTGATCGTGCGCTCTTCGACATCGGCCGAGGCGCCGAGACCGCCGCCCAGCATCGCGCCGCCGACGATGGCGAGCGGACCGCCCAACAGCGCCGCACCGGCGACGGCGCCGGTCAGGGCACCGACGGCAGCCCCCTCCTCGCCGCCGGTCGTGTAGGTCACCGTGCCCACCTGCAGTTCCGAGGCCGGATCGTAGATCGGCAGCGGCGCCACCAGCGAGGCCGTCAGGTAGTCGCCATAGGCCCAGCCCTCCTGCCCGTCGTGGATGACCTTGCACCAGTTCGCCTCCGGCAGGCAGCCCACGACATCTGTCGCGGCCTCGGCGTCGATCACACCCAGCACCTCGTATTGCGGGCCGGGCCCGGCGCGCAGGTTGAGGTCGGTGACGGCATAGCCGACGGCGGCCTGGGCTGCGCCGGCGGTGGTCAGGGCAATGGCCGAAACGGCCGCAAGAATACGGGTTCTCATCACAAGTCTCCTTGGTTTTCAGTCACATGCCGACAACACGCCCCGGACCGTGAAGTTCCGTGAGGGTGCCCCGTGGCTGCGCGGATCACCGCCGACGCGCGGGGTGTCGCGGGCCGGACGATCACCGCTTGACCCCCCGCGCGCGGCTGTCCTAATGGCGCCATGACCATGACCGCCCCTGTCTCTCATGCCCCGCTCTGGCTGCTGATCCTGTTGCAGGCCGCCATCTCCGCCGCCAGCATGGTGGTCGAAATCGTCGCCGGGCGGATGATCGCCCCCTATGTCGGGATGAGCCTCTACACCTGGACCGCGATCATCGCCGTGGTGCTGGCGGGGCTGTCGGCGGGCCACTGGTGGGGCGGGCGGATCGCCGCGCAGGACACCGGCCGCGCGCTGCGACAGGCCGGCTGGACCATGGTCGCTGCCGCGCTGGCCACCGCCGCCGCGTCGCTGCTGCTGCGCGCCACGGCGGGGCCGGTGCTGAACAGCCTCGCCCATCCCATCGCCGCGATCACCGCGCTGAGCGCGCTGGCCTTCTTCCTGCCCTCGCTCTTTGCCGGGGTGCCCGCGCCGGTGCTGACCGTCGCCGCCATGCGCGGCCGCGACCAATCGGAACGCGCGCTGGGGGCGATGTTCGCCGCCGGCGCCATGGGCGCCATCGCCGGCACCCTGCTGGCGGGATTTCTCTTTGTCGCCTGGCTGGGCTCGGTGGCGACGCTGGCGGTGATCGCCGCGGTCTACGCACTGGCGGCGCTGGTCTGCTTCCGGCTGGGCCGGGCGGCGCGTGGCGAAACCACGCTGGCGCTCGGCGCGCTGGCGGGGGCGATGCTGACCGCCACCGCAGCCCTGACCCAGCCCGCCGTCTGCGACCGTGAAAGCGGCTACTACTGCCTGCGCACCGTCGCCCTGTCGGACGACCCGAACGCGCCGGTCAACCTGATGGTGCTGGATCACCTCGCCCACGGCATCAGCGCCCGCAACGACCCGCGCGTGATGTTCACCGATCACACCGCCATGCTGGACGCGCTGCCCCGGATGCGCATGGGCGACCGGGCGTTCAGCTCCTTTCACATCGGCGGCGGCTCCTACTCGGTGCCGCGCGCCTGGGCCGACCGCGGCATGACCCAGATCACCGTCGCCGAGATCGACCCCGAGGTGACGCGCAAGGCTGTGGCCGAGTTCTGGTTCGACCCGGCCAGCGCCACGGTCCTGCACCGCGACGCCCGCATCAGCCTGCACGACGATCCGCAGCGCTACGACGTCATCGTCGGCGACGCCTTCACCGACATCGCCGTACCGCAGCACCTGATCACGCGCGAATTCTTTGCCCTGGTCGCCGATCGCCTCGCGCCCGGCGGCGTCTACGCCATGAACCTGATCGACAATGCGGACCGGCTGGACGCGCTGGCCGCCGTGGTCACCACCCTGCGCGCGGTCTTCCCCTCGGTCGAGGTCTGGACCGAGGCGCGCCCGCCGCAGCCGGGCGAGAGGCGCATCTTCGTGTTGCTGGCCGGCGCGCAGGACAGCCCGGTCTCCAGCGTCACCACCCCCGCACCCGAACCGAAACGCTTTGCCGCGCTCGACCCCGCCTTTGTGGCGGCGATCCTGGCCCGCACCGCGCCACGGGTGCTGACCGACGACCACGCCCCGATCAGCCGGCTGATGGGCCTCGACCCGGTCATCGATTGAGCGCCTCGCCGCGCGCCGGTGTCTTCCGGCCGCAGGTATCCCGGGGGGCAAAACCGCCCTCCGGCTCTTGCCCCCGCCCCGGCCTGCACCGTACCAAGGCCCTGTAGACAACGGACCCGAGGCACCATGGACCGGCAGGCATACGAGGCGGAACTGGCCCGCGCCGACACGGCGCTGGCAGGCGGCGCGGCCCCCGAGGCGGCGGCGCGGCTGGATGCCCTGCCCGAACGCTGGGCCTTTGCGCCCGAAACCCTGCACCTGCGCCACCGGCTGTTCCGGCGCGGCCAGCCCGCCCTGCTGGCGCGTCCGCTGCCGCCCGAGGCGGCGCAGCGACTCTCGGCGCTGCTCAATACCCGCCGGCTGGACGCCGCCGTGACGCTGGCGCGCAGCCTTGCCGCCGCGCATCCGCAGGCCGCCACCCCGCACGAGGCCCTGGCCCTGGCCTACAACGCCGCGCGCCGCTTTCCGCTGGCCTACAACGCCGCGCGCGAGGCGCTGGTGCGCGCCCCTGACCGCGCCGCGCTCTACCGCGAACTGGCGCTGGCACTCTATGAAACCGGCCGTTTCGAGGCGATGCAGGCCCCCGCCCGCCACGCCGCCGAGGCGCTGCCCGACGATCCGCAGGCGCAGCGCATGGGCGCGGTGGCCGCGCTGATCCACGGCGACCGCGACACCGCGCGCGACCGCTACGGCCGCCTTGCCGCCCTTGTCCCGGAAAACGGCGCGGCGCATCGCGGCTATGCCGAACTGCACCGCTACACCGACCGTTCCGACCCGCACCTGAAGAAGATGCTGAAGATCCTGAAGTCCGGCAAACCCACCCCTGCCGAACAGCTGGAGTTCCACTTTGCCCTCGGCAAGGCCTATGCCGACCTCGGCCAGGCCGACGCCGCCTTTGACCACTACGCGCGCGGAAACGCGCAGAAAAAGGCGCTGCATGACCTCGGGGTCGACAAGGACCGGCAGGACTGCGCCGCGGTCAGGGCCGCCCTGCCCGCCTTTTACCCCGCCCCGGCAGATGCCCAGGCGGACCCGGTGCCGATCCTGATCGTCGGGCTGCCGCGCTCGGGCACCACGCTGACCGAAAGCATCCTGGCAGCACACCCGCAGGTCGCCACCGCCGGGGAACTGCCCTACCTGCGCCAGCACCTGCTGCCGCTCCTGCGGGCGGGCACACCGCCCGACCCGGCGCAGCTGGACAAGGTCCGCAAGGGCTATCTCGAGACGCTGCGCGCCGCGTCCGGGGGCAAGGCCTGCGTCATCGACAAGATGCCCGCCAACTTCGTGCTGGCCGGTCCGCTGGCCCGGCTGATCCCCCAGGCGCGCATCGTCGCCATGCACCGCGCGCCGGTGGCGCTGGGCTGGTCGGTGTTCCGCCAGTGCTTTGTCCGCACCGGCAACGGCTTTGCCTACGACCTGCGCGACATCGCCGATTACATGGCCCTCTACCGGGACATGCTGGACACCTGCGAAACCAGCGGCATCGCCCTGCACCGGCTGGACTACGCCACGCTCACGGACCGGCCCGAAGAGACCGTCGCCGCGCTGTTGCAGGCGCTGGACCTGCCCTGGGATGCGGCCTGCCTCGATTTCGCCGGGTCCGGCCGCGCCGTCGCCACCGCCAGCGCGCTCCAGGTGCGCGGCGGCATCTACCGCGGCAGCGACGAGGACTGGCGCCCCTATGCGGCGCATCTTGGCCCCCTGGTTTCCCGCCTCAGGGACAACGGCCTGATCTGACCGGCGGTCCGCCGGGGCGCTCTTGGCTTCGGACTAGTCCGCGTAGGTCACTTCGGTCCGCAGGTCGGGCCGCCGCGTCCAGTCCCAGTAGAGCGCGTTCAGCCGGTCCGCCACGGGGCCCGGACGCCCGTTGCCGAACAGCCGGTCATCGACTCGCGTCACCGGCAGCACGCCCCCGCCCGAGGAGGACAGGAACACCTCGTCGGCCTCCAGGAATTCCTCCAGCGGCAGCGCCCGTTCCTCGGTCTTCAGCCCGATCGCGCGCGCCATCTCCAGCGCGGTGCGCCGGGTGATCCCCTGAAGCACGCCCAGGTCGGGGGTTACCACCGTGTCGCCCTTGACCGCAAAGGCGTTGAAGCCCGGCCCCTCGGTCACGTTGCCGGCGTGATCGCACAGCAGAACGGTCTCGAAGCCCGCATCCTTGGCCTCGAACAGCCCGGCGGTGAAATCGCCCCAATGATAATTCTTGGCCCTCGGGTCGACGCTGTCGCGCGGGATCCGCCGCACCGCCTTGCCGATCCAGACCGACGCGCCGGCCTCCAGCACTTCGGGGCGGATCACGTGCACGTAGGGGACGACCCAGGAATAGAAGTGGTTGACGCAATCGCGCGGGTCGCGCGTACCGGGGACGCGCGGGGTGCCGCGCGCCACGACCATCGCGCAATAGGCATCCCGCAGACCGGAGGCCGCGACGATGGCGGCCAGCGCCGCGCGGATCTCGTCCCGCCCCTCCGGGACCTGGTAACGCCCCGCCGCGATGGAGGCCAGGAAACGGTCGAGGTAATCGTCCAGCCGGAAAAACGCCCCCGCGACCACCGGCACCACGTCGTAGACGATGTCGGAATGGGTCAGGCCCCAGTCGGTCACGCCGATCCTGGCCTCCGAGATCGGGATCACCTCGCCCTGCATCCAGGCCGCGCCGGCGGCGAGGGCGTTCATGCGCTCTGCCCCTGGAACACGGCGCCCACCTCGGCGCGGATGATGCGGGCGATCAGCGCGCAGTCCTCCAGGCTGAAGGTCAGTGGCAGACGCATGTCCAGCAGGCCGCGCAGGATGCGGTCGGTCTGCGGCATCGGCTGGGAGGGGGCATAGCGCCAGCTGTCGTAGCGCGAGGTAAAGCCGGTGGGCTCGGCCCCGCCGAACCACTTCAGCTCAACCCCGCGCGCCGCGCAGCGCCTCAGCACCTCCTGCACCGCTGCCCCCGGCCAGTCCGGCAGCAGGAACTGGATCGACGAGCCGACATAGCGTTCGGCCTCGGGCCGGACCGGCAGGCGCAGGCCGGGCGTGCCGCGCAGCCCCTGCTCGACCGTGCGGTAACGGTCGTTCCAGCGGTCGACCTGGGTATCCAGGGCGCGCAGCTGCGGCCGCAGGATCGCCGCGCGCAGGTTGTCCATCCGGCCCGAAACATTGGGGGTGACGTATTTCACCCGCTCGAAAACCTCGGGCGGCGGTCCGGCCAGGTGGCGTTCGTACAGCATGTAGGAACCGGACAGCACGATCGCGCGGGCCGCGACCTCGGCATCGTCGGTCACCAGCAGCCCGCCTTCGCCGGAATTGACGTGCTTGTAGGTCTGCATGGAATAACAGCCCACCAGCCCGTGCCGCCCGGAGGGCACGCCGTTCCAGGCCGCGCCCATGGTGTGGGCGCAATCCTCGATCACGGTGATCCCGGCCCGCGAGCAGATCGCCATGAGGCGGTCCATGTCGCACAGGTGCCCGCGCATGTGGCTGAGCATCAGCACGCTTGTCCCGTCGACCTTGGCCTCCAGGTCATCGAGGTCGATCACCAGGTCCTCGGTCACGCCGACGAACACCGGCACCGCGCCGACGCTTGCGATGGCGCCGGGCACCGGGGCCAGGGTAAAGGCGTTGGTCAGCACCTTGTCGCCGGGGCGCACGCCGACCGCGCGCAAGGCACAGCCCAGCGCATAACCACCCGAGGCCACGGCGAGGCAGTAGCGCGCGCCGGTCAGGGCAGCGAATTCCTGTTCCAGTATAGCGGCATGCGCGGTCTCACCGGGGACGGTGTTGTAGCGGTGCAGACGCCCGCCGCGCAGCACCTCGACGGCGGCGGCGATGGCCTCCTCGGGAATCGGTTCCTGCTGGGTGAAACTGCCGGTGAAACGCTCTGTCATGCGTCCGTTTTGGCGCAGGGCGGCGGCGCGGGTCAATCCATTCGCGACCGTGCGCGCACGGTCCGCGTCGCTTTCCGCCCGCACCGGGCACCGGCGCGCGCCTAGTCTGGCGGCATGACACCGATCTCGTTCCTTCATGACCTGACTTGGGACGACCTGCCCGACCTCGTCCGGGCGCGGGCCAGGGCCTGCCTGCTGGACCTGCTGGGCGTCGCCGCCGGAGGCCTGGGCACAAGGCTGTCGCGGATCATCCGCGACCATGCGGCCGAGGACATGCCCGGACCCATGCCGCTGCTGTTCGACGGGCGCAGCGCCGCCCCCGCGGCGGCGGCCATGGCCATGGGCATGACCATCGACAGCCTCGACGGGCACGACGGCTACAACCCCGCCAAAGGGCATATCGGCTGCCCGCTGCTGCCCGCGCTGCTGGTCTTTGGCCACCAGCGCGCGGTCTCGGGGCAGGAGGTCCTGACCACGCTGGTCATGGGCTATGAATTCGGCGCGCGCGTCTCCGAGGCGCAGCACGCCACCTGCCCGGACTATCACACCTCGGGCAGCTGGGGCGCGGTCACGGCGGCGGCGGCGGGGGCGCGGCTGTGCGGGCTGTCGCCCGAGGTGACGCGGCACGCGCTGGGCATCGCCGAATATCACGGGCCGCGCAGTCAGATGATGCGCTGCATCGACGATCCCACCATGGTCAAGGACGGCTCGGGCTGGGGCGCGCTCTGCGGCGTCTCGGCGGTGCAGCTGGCGGCGCGCGGCTTTACCGGCGCGCCGGCGATCACGGTGGAGGATGCGCCCGGCGCCTGGACCGGGCTGGGCACGGACTGGCGCATCCTCAAGCAGTATTTCAAGCCCTACCCGGTCTGCCGCTGGGCCCAGGCGCCCATCGAGGGCGTGCTGGCGCTGCGCCGGGCGCATGGGGTGACGGCGGCGCAGGTCGACCGGATCGAGGTGGAAAGCTTTCACGAGGCGATCCGGCTGGCCACGGCCCGCCCTGTCACCACCGAGGAGGCGCAGTATTCCACGTCCTTTCCGTGCGCGGTGGCCATGGTGCGCGGCGATGTGCGGCCCGAAGACATCGACGGCGACGCCCTGTGCGACCCGGAGGTGCTGCGCCTGTCCGAAGGGCTGGTGATGACCGAGGCGGCGGAGGCCAACCGCGTCTTTCCGGGCACGCGGCTGGCGCGGGTGACGCTGGTGCTGCGCGATGGGCAGCGGTTAACGGGCGACTGGATGACGCCGCGCTGGGACTGGCAGGACCCGCCCTCGGACGTCGAACTGGTCGACAAGTTCCACGCGCTGGCCGACCCGGTGCTGGGGCGCGACCGGGCAAGCGCGATCCACGCCGCCATCGAAGGACTGGAGCACACACCCCTGAGCGATCTGACCGCGCTGCTGTTTCGCGCGGTGTGACGCCGATAGCAGCGGCAGGTCAGCCTATTCCGGGCTGATGACGCATCAACCGATCAGGCGCGCAACGGTCGGGGCAAGCTCGTCGAAATGGTCGATCACCGCCTCGGGGTTCAGGTCCAGCACGGCGCGGCCTTCGGGCGCGAAGGTCACCAGCACGCAGGGCACGCGGGCGGCGGCGGCGGTCTTGCGGTCGGTGTCGCTGTCGCCCACCAGCAGCGAGGCGCCGCGCGCGCCGCCGCAGCCGTCCACCGCCGCCCAGTAGGGCGCGACGTCGGGCTTGCGCGTGGGCAGGGTGTCGGCGCCGATCATCGAGCCGAACAGGCCGCGCACGCCCAGCCGGGTCAGCAGGGTTTCGGCCAGGCCTTCCGGTTTGTTGGTGCAGACACCCACGGCATAGTCGGCGCGGCGCAGGTCTTCGACCGCCGCGACCGCGCCGTCATAGAGCTTGGTATGCACGTCAAGCGCCTGCCCATAGGCGTCGAGCAGGTGGGGATACCAGGCCTCGACCTCAGCCTCGGTATGGCGGCCCTCGCGGGTCAGACCCTCGGTCAACATCCGCTTGCCGCCGCGCAGGGCGATGCCGGCATCGGCCAGCGGATCGAGCCGGGTGGCGATGCCCATGCCTTCGAAACAGGCGTTCGCGGCGGCGATGAGATCGCCGCTGGTGTCGGCCAGGGTGCCGTCGAGATCGAAAATGACGCATTTGCGCATCGGCTGGTCCTTCTGTCACATGCCGCAATCCGACGTGAACCGCCCGGCCTTGCACCACTGAACCAACCCGATAAAACGGACAGGAAAAAGAGGCAATTCCGGAGCAGCCCATGAACAGCGCCCTGATCGTCCTGGCTGCGGGCCAGGGCACCCGCATGAAATCGGACAGGCCCAAGGTGCTGCACTGCGTCGCCGGTGCCCCGCTGCTGTGGCACGCGCTGCGCGCCGGTGCCGCGCTGGAACCGGAGCGCTGCGTCGTCGTGGCGGGCCACGGGTACGACGCGGTCAAGGCCGCGGTCGAGGAGTATGACCCCGACATATCCGTCGTCCTGCAAGCCGAACAGCTGGGCACCGGCCACGCGGTGGCGCAGGCGCTGCCCGCGCTGGACGGCTTCGAGGGCGATGCCTACGTGCTCTATGGCGACACGCCGTTCATCTCGGGTGAGACGCTGGAGGCGATGCGCACCGCGCGCGCGCGGTTCGACGTGGTCGTTCTGGGCTTCGAGGCCGCCGATCCGGCGCGCTATGGCCGGCTGGTGATGCAGGGCGAGGCGCTGGAACGGATCGTCGAGTTCAAGGACGCCTCCGAAGACGAGCGGGCCATCACCCTGTGCAACTCGGGCGTCATGGCGATGGATGCGGGCGTCTTGCGCGGCCTGCTGGACAAGGTCGGCAACGACAATGCCTCGGGTGAATACTACCTGACGGACGTGGTCGGGCTGGCGCGCGCGGCGGGGTTGAGCGCCACCGCCGTCTCCTGCGCCGAGGCCGAGACCATGGGCGTGAACTCGCGCGAGGACCTGGCGCGGGCCGAGGCGGCATTCCAGGCGCGGGCGCGAGCCGAACTGCTGGACATCGGCGTCACGATTCAGGCGCCCGAGACGGTGCACCTGGGCTGGGACACCCATATCGGCCGCGATGCCGAGATCGAGCCCATGGTGGTCTTTGGCCCCGGGGTCACGGTCGAATCAGGCGCGCGCATTCGGGCGTTTTCGCACCTCGAAGGCTGCCATGTCAGTCGCGGCGCGGTGGTCGGCCCCTATGCGCGACTGCGCCCCGGGGCGGAGCTGTCCGAGGACGTGCACATCGGCAATTTCGTCGAGATCAAGAACGCGACCCTGGCCGAGGGCGTCAAGGCGAACCACCTCAGCTATATCGGCGACGCCGAGATCGGCGAACGGACCAACATCGGCGCCGGCACCATCACCTGCAACTACGACGGCGTGTTCAAGCACCGCACCGTGATCGGCAAGCGCGCCTTTATCGGCTCGGACACCATGCTGGTGGCGCCGGTGACGCTGGGCGACGGCGCGATGACGGGCTCCGGCTCGGTCATCACGGCGGACGTGCCGGCGGGCGCGCTGGCGCTGGGCCGGGCGCGGCAGGAGGTCAAGCCGGGCTTTGCGACGCGGCTGATGGACATGCTGCGGGCCAAGAAGGCAAAGCAGAAACAGGATGCGGTCTGACCGCGCCGCAGGTTTTCGGGCAAGGGATTTGGGATCATGTGTGGAATAGTCGGCATCCTGGGCGAACACGAGGTTGCGCCCCAACTGGTCGAGGCGCTGCGGCGGCTGGAATACCGCGGCTATGACAGCGCGGGCATCGCGACGGTGCACAAGGGGCAGCTGGACCGCCGCCGCGCCATGGGCAAGCTGGTGAACCTGTCGGACCTGCTGGTGCACGAACCGCTGGCGGGCAAGTCGGGGATCGGCCACACCCGCTGGGCGACCCATGGCCAGCCCTCGACCGACAACGCGCATCCGCACCGCTCCGGCCCCGTCGCGGTGGTGCACAACGGCATCATCGAGAACTACAAGGAGCTGCGCGCCGAGGTGGCCGCCGCCGCCGGGCTGCACCCGCAGACCGAGACCGACACCGAGACCATCGCCCTGCTGACCCATCACCTGATGCAGACCGGGCTGGGCCCGGTCGAGGCGGCGATGGCCTGCATCGACAAGCTGGACGGCGCCTTTGCGCTGGCCTTCCTGTTCGACGGCGAGGAGGACCTGATGGTCGCCGCGCGCAAGGGCTCGCCGCTGGCGATCGGGCATGGCGAGGGCGAGATGTACGTCGGCTCGGACGCCATCGCGCTGGCGCCCTTGACGCCGCACATCACCTACCTGGAGGAAGGCGACCGCGCGGTGCTGACCCGCACCGGGGTGACGATCCGCGATGCCAAGGGGCGGCTGGTCAACCGCGAGATGCGCACCGTGCAGATGGACGCCGCCCGCGTCGACAAGGCCGGCTACAAGCATTTCATGGCCAAGGAGATCGCCGAGCAGCCGCGTGTGTTGTCGAACGCGCTGAACGCCTACCTGACCGAAGAGGGCATCGCCCTGCCCGACCCGGGCATCGATTTTACCCGGATCGACCGGCTGACCATGGTGGCCTGCGGCACCGCCTTCTACGCCTGCCTGACCGCGAAATACTGGTTCGAGCAGCTGGCCGGGATGCCGGTGGAGGTCGATATCGCCTCGGAATTCCGCTACCGCGAACCGCCGATCATGCCGCGCACGGCGGCGCTGTTCGTTTCGCAATCGGGCGAGACGGCCGACACGCTGGCGGCGCTGCGCTACTGCCGGGGCAAGGCGGACAAGATCTATTCCGTGGTCAACGTGCCCAACAGCTCGATCGCGCGCGAAAGCGACCTGGCCCTGCCGATCCACGCCGGGGTGGAGATCGGCGTCGCCTCGACCAAGGCGTTCACCTGTCAGCTCAACGTGCTGCTGCTGCTGGCGCTGAAGGCGGCGGAGGCGCGCGGCCGGCTGACGCGTGAGGCGCGCGACGAGATACTGACCGCGCTGCGGGCGCTGCCGGGGACGTTCAACGCGGCGCTCGACCGCGACGAGGTGATCGCCGGCGTCGCCCGGCGGCTGGCCGAGGCGCGCGACATCCTGTTCCTGGGGCGCGGGCTGATGTATCCCCTGGCGCTGGAAGGCGCGCTGAAACTCAAGGAAATCAGCTATATCCACGCCGAAGCTTATGCGTCTGGCGAGCTGAAGCATGGTCCCATCGCGCTGATCGACAAGCATGTCCCGGTGGTCGTCATGGCCCCCAGGGATGCGCTGTTCGAAAAGACCGTGTCGAACATGCAGGAGGTCATGGCGCGCGGCGGCCGGGTCTGCCTGATCACCGACAGCGAAGGCGCGGCCGCCGCCGGGCAGGACGTCTGGCGGGTGATCCAGATGCCAAAGGTGCCGGACGTGCTGACGCCGATCCTCTATGCCCTGCCGGCGCAACTGCTGGCCTACCACACTGCCATCGCCAAGGGCACTGACGTGGACCAGCCGCGCAACCTGGCGAAATCGGTGACGGTGGAGTGAGATGGCAACGCAATACCCCGGTCTGACCGAGGCGCTGACGCGCTTCGTCGCGGCGCAGCACATCTTTTTCGTCGCCACGGCGGCCGAGGACGGGCGGGTGAACCTGTCGCCCAAGGGGATGGACAGCCTGCGGGTGCTGGGACCGAACCGTGTGGTGTGGCGCAACCTGACCGGCAGCGGCAACGAGACGGCGGGCCACCTCGCCCGCGTCAACCGCATGACGCTGATGTGGTGCGGCTTTGAACGCCAGCCGATGATCCTGCGCGCCTATGGCGCGGCCAAGGTGCTGCACCTGCGCGATGACGGATTCGCGGAGCTGAACGCCCGGTTCCCGGCCTCGGTCGGGGTGCGGCAGGTCTACGACGTGACGCTGGAGATGGTGCAAAGCTCCTGCGGCTACGCGGTGCCCCACTTCGATTATGCCGGGGAGCGTGATACGCTGGCCGAATGGACCGAGCGCAAGGGACCGGACGGCATCCGCGCCTACTGGGACGAGAGGAACCGAGTTACCATCGACGGGATGCCCACCGGCGTTCTGCCGGAATGAGCGGGCGCCAAGGTTTGACGGCGGTCGGGGGCTCTGCCCCCGTCTCCCTTCGGTCGACTCCCCCGGGATATTTGTGGCCAGAAGAAACGCGGGGCGCGGCGCATGACGGTTGACGAGGCGCTGGATCTGTTGCGGGCGGCCGGGGATGTTCGGCGGGCGGCGGGATCGGCCGCCTACCACAAGGCGGCGCGCGTCTACCTGGGCGTGCCGAACCCGGTGTTGAACGATTTCGCCCGCGACTGGCGGCCCGGGATGGACCTGGAGGCGCGGATCGCGCTGGCGGACGGGCTGTGGCGGAGCGACATCCACGAGGCGCGGATCCTGGCGGCCAAGCTGCTGACGCAGGCGCGCATTCGGCCGGACGACGCGCCGGTTTGGCGGCTGATCTGTTCCTGGGCGCCGGAGTTCGACGGCTGGGCCGTTGCGGACCACGCCTGCATGGCGGGCCAGCGCCGGGTGATGGCGGACCTGTCACGGCTGGACGAGGTCGAAGGCTGGACCCGCAGCGACCACATGTGGACCCGGCGCGCGGCGCTGGTGATCACCCTGCCGCTGGCGAAACTGACCTTTCCCAAGCCCGAAGAAGTGGCGGCGCGGGACCGGGTGCTGGGCTGGGCGGCGGGCTATGTGCCCGACCGCGACTGGTTCATACAGAAGGCGGTGGCCTGGTGGATCCGTGACCTGTCCAAGCACGACGCGCCCGCGGCACGCGATTTCCTTGTGTCCCATGGCGCGGGGCTGAAAGCCTTTGCCCGCAAGGAGGCGGGCAAGTACCTGCGCGGCTAGCCGCCGGCGAACACCCGCAGCGTCGGCAGGGCGGTGAGCGGCGCCTCGACCAGCCGCATCGCGGCCAGCGACAGGCGGCTGCCGGCGGTGGGCGGGCCGTCGATCGGGATCAGGTCGACCTGGGCGGACTTGCCCGTCGCGGGGTTCAGCACCCGGCCCTTCTGCGGCGCACTGACCAGCGGCGTTTCCAGCCAGAAGCCGGGGCGCACCGGGTCGCCCAGGCTGGCCACCGTTTCGCCCAGCAGCTTTTCGGCGGCAGCGGCGGGCGCGGCGGCGGCCTTGCGACGTTCTTCGGCGGTGGTGGTGTCGAACTGCTCGGCGGTGCGGGCGTTGGGCGGCGGCTGGCGCGCGTCGACCGCCTCCGGCCGGGCCTGCGGCCGCGTGGTGCCGGGCGGCGGGGTGGCATCGGCGCGCGCGGCCTCCTTGCCGAAGGGCAGCTTGCCGCAGCTTGCGAGGGTCAGCCCCGCAAGGATGACAACCATGGTCGTGAGACTCCGCACCGGGCACCTCCCTGAGACTATTGTATGGCAAGACCCACTATTGCCGAAATTGCGACCGGGGACTAGTGTTGCCCGCATGACAGCCCCGCTCATAGATCCGTTCCGCCGCCCGATCTCCTATCTTCGGGTCTCCGTCACCGACCGCTGCGATTTCCGCTGCGTGTACTGCATGTCGGAGAACATGACATTCCTGCCGAAGAAGGAGCTTCTGACGCTCGAAGAGCTTGATCGCATGTGTTCGACCTTCATTCTACTGGGGGTGGAAAAACTGCGGATCACCGGCGGGGAACCGCTGGTCCGGCGCGATATCATGACGTTTTTCCGCCGCATGACGCGGCACCTGGAGGCCGGCGCGCTCAAGGAGCTGACGCTGACGACCAACGGCTCGCAGCTGGAGCGGTTCGCCGGGGACCTCCACGAGGCTGGCGTGCGGCGGGTCAACGTCTCGCTCGACACGCTGGACGAGAAGAAGTTCGCCGACATCACGCGCTGGGGGCGGCTGCCGCAGGTGATGAAGGGGCTGGACGCGGCGCAGGCGGCCGGTCTGCGGGTCAAGATCAACGCGGTGGCGCTGAAGGGCTTCAACGAGGACGAGCTGATCGCCATGACCGAATGGTGCGCCGAGCGGGACCTCGACCTGACCTGGATCGAGGTCATGCCGATGGGCGACATCGGCAACGAGGACCGGCTGGACCAGTACTGGAAGCTCTCGGACCTGCGCAAGCGGTTGGCCGAGCACTACACCCTGACCGACCTGCCGGAACGCACCGGCGGCCCGGCGCGCTATGTGCGGCTGGAGGAGACGGGGCAGAAGATCGGCTTCATCACGCCGCTCACGCACAACTTCTGCGAAAGCTGCAACCGTGTGCGCCTGACCTGCACGGGTGAGTTGTTCATGTGCCTCGGGCAGGAGGACAACGCCGACCTGCGTTCGGCCCTGCGCAATTTCCCGGGCGACGACGCACCGCTGGAACAGGCCATTCGCGCCGCCATCGACCGCAAGCCCAAGGGGCATGACTTCGACTACTCGCGGCAGACTGTAGACGGGCGCGTGTCGCGGCACATGTCGCACACGGGTGGCTGACGTCTTTCTGGAGGTCGCGCTGAACGGACCCTGGTCGCGCGACCGCCAGCCGCTGATGCCGATTTCGGTCGAGGACCTGGTGGCCGAGGGCCTGGCCTGCGCGGCGCTGGGGGCCGCGGTGATCCACCTGCATGTCTACGATCCTGCGACGGGGCGCCAATTCGAGGATTTCGACGCCTACGCGCGGGTGATCGAGGGCATCCGCGCGCAGGCGGACGTGATCGTCTACCCGACCTTGCCGCTGGCCGGGTCAGCCGACGCCATTGCGCCGATGCGCCCAGAAGAGAGATTCGCGACGGTCGAGGCGCTGGCACGCGCGGGGCTGCTGGAGTGGGCGGTGATCGACCCCGGCAGCACCATCCTCGCGTCGCACGCAGAGCTGGCCACGGGCGGCAACGGGTTTCTCTACCGCAACTCGGTCGAGGAATTGCGGCACGGCTTTGCGCTGGCCGCCGAGCACCGGTTTCACCCCAGCTACGCGATCTACGAGCCGGGTTTCCTGCGACTGGGGGCCGAGATGGCATGGCGGGCCGGCTGCCCGGAGCCGGTCTATCGCCTGATGTTCAGTGACGGCTTCACCTTCGGCTTTCCCCCGCGCGTCTATGCGCTGGACGCCTACTGCGCGCTTCTGGACGAGGTGGCCCCCGGGGCGCTGTGGATGAGCGCGGGCTTGCAGGTGGACCTTTCCCCGGTCTTCGACGCGACGCTGGCACGCGGCGGGCACATTCGAGTCGGGCTGGAAGACGCGCCGTTCCACTGCGACACAGGCAACGTGGCGTTGACCGAAGCTGCGGTGGCGCGGATCGTGGCGGCGGGCCACAGCCCCGGATCGGCAGCCGCCTTGCGCGCTCGGCTGGGCTAGGTCGGGCGGCTGATCTGCCCGCCACCCACCGGCGCGGCGACGCCGGTCGTCGAGGGCGCCGAGGTGGGCAGGCCGCGCGCGACGCGCACCGCGAGATAGGCAAAGGCCTGCGCCTCCAGCATGTCGCCGTCCAGCCCCACATCCTCGACCGGTATCACCGGGCAATCCAGCCCTGCGGACAGCATCCGCATCATCACAGGGTTGTGCCGCCCGCCACCGGTGACAAGAAGGCGCTCGGGCGGGCTGGGGCAATGCTCCATCCCCTGCATCACCGCCGCCGCCGCCATGGCCGTCATCGTGGCCGCCGCATCGGCATCCGACAGTTCGCGCACGAGGTCCAGCATCAGCGCGAAATCGTCCCGGTCCAGAGACTTGGGCGGCATCTTGCGGAAAAACGACTCCGCCAGGAACAGCTCCAGCGCGCCCTCCTCCACCCGGCCCTTGCGGGCCAGCGCGCCGTCGCGGTCGCAGTCGAGGCCAAGCCGGTCGGCCACGAGGTCGTTGATGGGCGCGTTGGCCGGGCCGGTGTCGAAGGCCAGCAGCGCGCCCTCGGAATCGGGTTTCGCGGCCGCAGGGTTCACCCAGGTCAGGTTGCCGACGCCGCCAAGGTTGAGAAAGCACAGCGGCCGTTCCGCCCCGATCCAGCGCGCGCAGGCCCAGTGGAAGAAGGGCGCCAGCGGCGCGCCCTCGCCGCCCAGCGCCACGTCGGCCGAACGGAAATCCCAGACCACCGGCTTGCCCAGCGCCTGCGCCAGCGCCGCCCCGTCGCCCAGCTGGTGCGTGCCGCGCCCGCGCGGGTCATGCGCCAGCGTCTGGCCGTGAAACCCCACCAGGTCCGCGTTGGGAAACTGCGCCAGCAGCTCGGCATGGACGTCCTGCACGACGCCCAGCGCCGCCTCCAGCCCCGGCCCCGGCCAGCGCCCGAGGGCAGCGCGCAGCACCGCGCGTTCCTCCGCCGAATAGGCCCGGTAGCCGCAGGTGCCGAAATCGAAAATCCGCTCGCCATCGGTGTGCAGCATCGCCGCGTCGACCCCGTCCAGCGACGTGCCCGACATCGCGCCCAGCGCCCAGATCGCCTGCCCCTTCAACATGCACTTTCCCTCGGCCTTGCCCGTGCTTATACCTGCGCGGCAAAGTATACAGAGGCACCGACATGACCTACCATCCCAAATCGGACTTCATGGCCGTCATGATGCAGCGCGGCTTTCTTGCCGACTGCACCGATTACCAGGGCCTCGACGAGGCGCTGTCCAAGGGGATCGTGCCGGGCTACATCGGGTTCGATGCCACCGCGCAGTCGCTGCACGTGGGCAGCCTGATCCAGATCATGATGCTGCGCTGGATGCAAAAGACCGGGCACCAGCCGATCACGCTGATGGGCGGCGGCACGACCAAGGTGGGCGATCCCAGCTTCCGCGCCGAGGAACGCCCGCTGCTGACGCCGGCGCAGATCGACGCCAACATCGACGGCATCAAGCAGGTCTTTGCCAAGTACCTCGACTACGACACCGGGCCGAACAAGGCCTTGATGCTGAACAACGCCGAGTGGCTGGACGGGCTCAACTACCTCGAGTTCCTGCGCGACATCGGGCGGCACTTCTCGGTCAACCGGATGCTGTCGTTCGAATCGGTGAAATCCCGGCTGGACCGCGAACAGTCGCTGTCCTTCCTCGAATTCAACTACATGATCCTCCAGGCCTACGATTTCCTTGAGCTGCACCGCCGCTACGGCTGCCTGTTGCAGATGGGCGGGTCGGACCAGTGGGGCAACATCGTCAACGGCATCGACCTGACGCGCCGGGTGGTCGACGCGCAGATCTTTGGCCTGACCTCGCCGCTGCTGACCACCTCGGATGGGCGCAAGATGGGCAAGTCGCAGGACGGCGCGGTCTGGCTGAACGCCGACATGCGCGCGCCCTACGAGTTCTGGCAGTTCTGGCGTAATACCACGGACGCAGACGTGGGCCGGTTCCTGAAGCTCTACACTGAGCTGCCGGTCGAGGAATGCGCGCGCCTGGGCGCGCTGGCGGGGTCGGAGATCAACGAAGCCAAGATCGTGCTGGCGAACGAAGTCACCACGCTGTGCCACGGGGCGGACGCGGCAGCGGCGGCTGAGGCGACGGCGCGCGAGGTGTTCGAGCGGGGCGGCATCGGGGATGACCTGCCGACGCTGGAGCTGAGCGCCGAGGAGATCGGCGGCGGCATCTCGATCGTGCAACTGCTGGTGCGGTCGGGTCTGGCCAAGTCCGGCAAGGAGGCCAAGCGGCTGATCGCCGAGAACGGCGCGCGCATCGACGATGCGGCACTGACCGACGCCGGTCTGGTGCTGGACGCCGGCGCGCTGTCCTCGCCGGTCAAGCTGTCGGCCGGCAAGAAGCGGCACGCGCTGGTCAAGCTGGCGGAGTGATCCGCCGCAGGCTCAGAACACCGCCTGGGTCAGCGCCAGAGCCGCAAAGGGCAATGACAGGACCGAGGCCAGCAGCAGGGCGGCGGCAGCGGTAGGCCGTGGCCGGGCGAGAGCCTTGGCATGGGAGCGGGGCGGCGTGGCGCGCGGGGGGGCGTTTTTCATGCCGCCAGTTAACACGATGGAAACTTGCCACAGGGTTAACATGCGCCATGATTCACGCGCTCGCCCTGCCTCTGCCCCAGTCCGAGGAATTTGCCCGCACGTTTGAGGCGCTGGGCCGTCCGCTGCGCCGCTACCGGCGCACCTGCGGCGATGATCCGCGGCTGTGGTGGCAGGTGCAGTCGCGGCGGCTGAAGGCGCTCGGCCGGATCGATCTCGTGTCACGCGGGCCGGTCGCCGCCGAGCCTGCCGACCTGGACGACTGGTCCAACGAGTGGCGCCGCTGGCATGACGGGCGGCCGCTGGTGCTGAATGCCGACGGCATGCCCGCGGGGGCGCTGCGCCGGGCCGGGTTCTGGCCGCTGATGACCCCGGCCAGCCTTGCGCTGCTGCCGCTGGGCGATGACGCAGCGATGCGCGCCGCACTGCGGCAGAAGTGGCGCAACCGCCTGAACCGGGCCGAGGCCGGGCCGCTGACCGTGACGGAACGGGCGCTGACCGACGGCCACTGGATCCTGGGGGCCGAGGCGGCGCAGACGCGCCAGCGGCGCTACCGTGGCCTGCCCGTCGACTTTGCCGCCGCCTTTGCCGCGACAAACCCGGGGCAGGCCCGCGTCTTCGAAGCGCGGCTGGGCGATGCGCCGATCGCCGCCGCGCTGATCCTGAAACATGGCCGCATGGCCACCTGGCAGATCGGCGTGACCAGCGACGAAGGCCGCCGCCACCACGCCATGAACCTGCTGCTGTGGCGCGCCATGTCGCAGCTGGCGGACGCCGGGCATGACTGCCTCGACCTGGGCATTCTCAACAGCCAGGACGCGCCCGGCCTCACGCATTTCAAGCTGGGCACCGGCGCGCGCACCCACCGGCTGGGCGGCACCTGGCTGCATCTGGGCGCGCTCGCCCCGCTCGCCCGCCACCTGCCCGGCTGGCTGATGCGCTGACCGGCAAGCGCACCCCAGGGTTTCTTCTGGCCACAAATATCCTCGGGGGGAGTCGCCCGCAGGGCGGCGGGGGCGGCGCCCCCTCTTCCCCTCACAACAAGCGGTCAGTTCCCCAGCATCCACTTCCCCTCCGGCCAAAAGGCGTGAAAGGCAAAGGCGAACATCACGTCATGCGGCAGGTCCGCGCCACTTTCGTCCCGCACCCGGACGGACCCAACGTCGCGCCCCGCGGCAATCGCGCCCGCATCCAAGGCCGAGGCCTGGCCAGCGCGCCAGGTGATCACCACGCCGGCCTCGCGCACCTCCTGCTCCTGCGCCAGCCGGTCCATCGGCCAGGCGCGGTCGCCCACGCGCACCACCCGCATCAGCGCCGGCACGCCGTGCGGCGGCGGTTCGCCGGAATAGAGGAACGGCCGCTTCGAGGTGTCGTAGCCGCGATAGGGGTTCTGGCCATAGGGGCGGTTCCAGGCGGGTTCCGCCATGACCACCCCGTCGGGATGCCTCTCGCGGAACTGGTCGAGGCTTTCCATCCAGCTGGGCAGCGCGGTCAGCCGCACGCCGGTCAACTCGCCGACGATGCCTTCGCCCAGCGCCTGCTGCCACCAGCTCTGCGTCTCGCGGTCATACATCACCATGTCCGAATTGCGCAGCTTGCCCGAAACGCCGAAGGTCAGCACACGCCCGCCGACCCGCCGGTCGAAGGTCAGCGCGGAATTGCACAGCGGGCAGAAGGTGACCGCCACCGGCACGCCGCCGATGACGTCGTTGACGATCTCGTGCCAGGTCAGGTAGCGGATTGGGTAGGCGCGCGGGCGCTGGCCCTGGATCACAACGGCGATCAGCGGTTCGTTGCCCGGAATGCCGGTCACCTTGTCCAACTCCACGAACTGCGGGTCCGACAGCGCCGGGATGCCGTCCTTGGGCGGGCCGCCGGAGAGGATCTCGGTCCAGCTGGTCACGCTGGTGCGGTCGAAATCCGTATCCGGCCATTCCGACCGCCAGAACGCGGGATCGGCCGTGGCGGCGGCCGCCCAGAGCACGGCAAGACATGAGATGAGCAGACGCATGGACCTTCCTCCCGGGGTTGGCAGGAAGGATGCCGGACCGCAAGCGATCTGGCCAGCCCCGCGCACGCGCTCGTGACGGCGCGTGCGCGGTAGGATCACTCTCCGGTGACGGTCACCGCGACCATGCGGTCGGGTTCGCCCAGCACAGCGCCGTTGGCACGCGCGTCGCCGCGCTTGATGGCGTCGACCACCTCCATGCCCTCGGTCACCTTGCCGACCACGGTGTATTGCCCGTTCAGGAAGGGCCCCGCATCGAACATGATGAAGAACTGCGAGTTGGCGCTGTCCGGGCTCTGCGAGCGGGCCATGCCGACCACGCCGCGCTCGAACGGGATGTCCGAGAACTCGGCCTTGAGGTCGGGCAGGTCCGATCCGCCCATGCCGGCGCGGCGCATGTCAAAGCCCTCGCCCCCCGACTTGCCGAAGGTCACGTCGCCGGTCTGCGCCATGAAGCCGTCGATCACCCGGTGGAACACCACGCCGTCATAGGCGCCGGATTTCGCCAGCGCGGCGATCCGCGCGGCATGGCCGGGGGCCACGTCCTCTAACAGGTCGATGACAACGGTGCCGTTCGCCTCGCCGGCGATCTGGATGCTGAGACCCAGGTCGGCCGCCTCCGGGGTGACGGCAGGCTCTGGCGCGGGGGCCGGAGCGGATGCGGGATCAGGCGCCGGGGCGACAGCCACGGCCTCCGGCACGCCGGTGTCCGGTCCCTGCCTGTCGCGCAGGATCGTGTAGACGCCGGCCAGCACCAGCACCACCGCGATGGCGATGAAGCGTCCGCTATTGCGCGACATCAGCGGCCACCTTGACCGAGATCATCCGGTCGGGTGCTGTGGGCGGCTCGCCCCGGGCGATCTTGTCGACATGCTCCATGCCCGACAGCACGCGGCCATAGACCGTGTACTGGCCGTTCAGGAAATGGTTGTCCTTGAAGTTGATGAAGAACTGCGAATTGGCGCTGTTCGGCGCCTGGCTGCGGGCGGCGCCCAGGGTGCCGCGGTCATGCGGCAGCTTGGAGAACTCGGCCGGCACGTTCGGCAGGTCCGATCCGCCGGTGCCCGCGCGGCGCAGGTTGAAGTCCTTTTCCATGTTGCCGTGGGCCACGTCGCCGGTCTGCGCCATGAAACCCTCGATCACGCGGTGAAAGCAGACGTTGTCATAGGCTCCCGCGCGGGCGAGGTCCTTCATCCGCGCCGCGTGCTGGGGTGCAACCTCGGTCAGCAGTTCGATGACGACGGTGCCGTCCTTGAGTTCCATGAGGATCGTGTTTTCGGGGTCCTTGATGTCGGCCATGTCTCTCTCCGTTCCAAAACTGCGACGAGAGGTAGCCTGAGCCGGGGCCAAAGCCAAGACGGCGTTGACCTCCGGGCCGCTTAGGGTCTAGTGGGCCGGGGAGCACGACACCGGAGGGAACGGGATGGGCTGGAACACGCTGGACGACATGGACCTTGACGGCAAACGGGTCCTGACCCGCGTCGATATCAACGTGCCGATGGAGAACGGGCAGGTCACCGACGCCACCCGGATCGAGCGCATCGCCGCGACGGTGCAGAGCATCCTGGACAAGGGCGGCAAGCCGATCCTGCTGGCCCATTTCGGCCGCCCAAAGGGCGAACGCCGAACCGACATGAGCCTGCAGCCGCTGATCCCCGCGCTGGAGGCAACGCTGGGCGTCGAGGTGGTCTTTGCCGCCGACTGCATCGGTCCCGCCGCGGCGGCGGTGATCGACGGGCTGGGGCCGAACCAGGTGGCGCTGCTGGAAAACACCCGCTTTCACAAGGGCGAGGAAAAGAACGACCCCGAGCTGGTGGCCGCGATGGCGGCGCTGGGCGACGTGTTCTGTTCCGATGCGTTTTCCGCGGCACACCGGGCGCATGCCTCGACAACGGGGCTGGCGCATGCCCTGCCCGCCTGTGCGGGGCGGCTGATGCAGGCGGAACTGGAGACCCTGAACAGCGCGCTGGGCGCGCCGCTGCGGCCGCTGCTGGCGGTCGTGGGCGGGGCCAAGGTCTCGACCAAGCTGGACCTGCTGGGCAACCTCGTCGAAAAGGTCGACGTGCTGGTGATCGGCGGCGGCATGGCCAACACCTTCCTGGCCGCCAAGGGCGTCGACGTGGGCAAGTCGCTGGCCGAGCACGACATGGCCCCCACCGCCCGCGAGATCATGGCCCGGGCCGAGACCGCCGGCTGCCGGATCCTGCTGCCGGTCGACGTGGTGATCGCCCGCGAGTTCAAGGAGGGCGCCGCCAACGAGGTGGTGGCCGTGGACGCCTGCCCGCCGGATGCGATGATCCTGGACGCCGGGCCGCAATCGGTCGAGGCGATCACCGACGCCATCGACGAGGCCCGCACGCTGATCTGGAACGGCCCGCTGGGCGCCTTCGAGATCGCGCCCTTTGACGCCGCGACCAACGCCGCCGCCCGCCACGCCGCCGAGCGCACCGGCCTGGGCAAGCTGGTGTCGGTGGCCGGCGGTGGCGACACGGTCGCCGCGCTGAATAAGGCCGGGGCGGCCTCGGATTTCTCCTACGTCTCAACGGCGGGCGGTGCCTTTCTCGAGTGGATGGAAGGCAAGGTCCTGCCCGGCGTCGCGGCGCTGGACGTGGCAGGCAACGAGCATCACGACGAAGAAGAGTGACGCACCACAGGGCACCCGGGATACTGCCGGGTGCCCGGATCACCGCCCCTGGGCGATCTGGCGTTCCATCGTATAGAGCAGGCGGATCGCCGCGGGCGCGGTAAAGGCGGTGGCATGCCTGCGCTTGTCGCCGCCGTCGAAATCGCTCAGGTCCACCACCTCGATCGGCAGGCCGGCAAGATGCGTCTTGTCCTGGATCGAACCCAGCCGCCAGGGCTTGCCCGTCAGCCAGGCCGAGATGTTCAGCGCCGAGTCCTCGGTCGAGATCACCACGAGAAATGGCTCGGGAAAGGGTTCGATGCGCAGCGCCTGCTGGACAAAGACGTCTTCGTCGATGTCCGGGCTGATCAGCGCCACGCCGCGCAGCGCCTTCAGCACCTTTGTCTTGCCGCCGATGGAGATCTGCCGCAGCGTCTCCATCGTCAGTTGCGAGCCCATGGAATGCGCCAGCAGCGTGACGCGCCAGCCGTCATCGGCCAGGTCGGTCAGCACCTTTTCCAGCCCGTCGCGCGAAAAGATGACGCTGTCGCGGTCGTAGACATAACCACGCGGGTTGCCGGCTGAGGCCCAGGAATAGACCACGATGGGGATCTGCGCGTCAAAGTCGTGCGCGACCTGCGCGACGCGGTAGACCGCCTCGGCGTTGTTGACGTTGTAGCCGTGGACAAACAGCACCATGTCGCGCCGCCCCGGTTGCGAAGCACCCTTGAG
Organism: Antarctobacter aquimaris; assembly: GCF_900184945.1. GTDB lineage: Bacteria > Pseudomonadota > Alphaproteobacteria > Rhodobacterales > Rhodobacteraceae > Maliponia > Maliponia aquimaris. The sequence goes on from NZ_FXYF01000002.1 coordinate 432,248, forward strand.
CCCGTCGAGAAAGGCCCGGTCTGCGCCGTAAGGCCCGCCGTTGCGGGTCACGAAGTGCTTGTGTGGGTCCGGTTGCGCCCGACCGGGCCACTCGATCTCGCCTCTTTTGTGGCCCGGCGGGATCGAGATGTCGGCCCAGCCATAGCGCAGCGCCCGCCCGCGCGAGTCGCCAAAGGCCTGCTGGACGAGATTCACGTCGCCTTGGGGCGCAAGGTTTCGGTTGGTGGCGACAAAGACGCGCCGCAGGGTGGCGGACTCGCCCTCGGCCAACGGGACATAGCCGATTTCGCCCCGCGTGGCGCAGGACGCAAGGAGGACGCACAGCGACAGGATCAGCAAACCGCGCAACATTCAGGAAAACTCCGCCGTTGCCCGATTCGTTTCCAGCCCCCGGCGGCAGTTCGCGGCGTTGGCGTGCAAGCGTGCAACGCCCGCACCGCGCGGACGGACCTCACGGCGCGGCAAGGTCGCGCAGCAGCCGGATCGCCACCGGCGAGGTGAAGGCGGTGGAATGGCCTGTCCGGTCGCCGCCCTCGATGGAACTCAGATCGATGATGTCGATCGGCAGGTTGGCCAGCCGCGCGGGGTTCTGGATCGAGCCGAGCCGCGTGGGGGTGCCGGTCAGGAAGGCCGAGAGGCTCAGCGCGCGGTCGCGGGTGGAGACGATGATCAGGAAAGGCTGCGGGAAGGGCTTGATGCGGCTGGCCTGCCGCAGGAACACGTCCTCGTCGATGTCTGGGCTGATCAGCGCCACGCCCGACAGGTCCGCCAGCGCGGCACCGCTGCCCGAGATCGCCATCTGGCGCAGAGTCTCCATCACCAGCTGGCTGCCCATGGAATGCGCCACGATCAGCGTGCGCCGGTTGGCGGCGGACAGGCCCTTGAGCAGGGTTTCAAGGTCGTCGCGGGTGAAGATCACGCTGTCGCGGTCATAGACATAGCCGCGCGGATCGCCCGCCGAGGGCCAGGAGAACGAGATCACCGGGTCATCGGTCTCGAAGTCGTGGGCGATCTGCGCCAGCCGGTAGATCGCCTCGGCGTTGTTGATATTGAAGCCGTGCACGAACAGCACCACGTCGGGCCGCCCGTTGTTGCGCGGAAGCGCGCGCAGGAAGGCCTGCTGGTTCGCGTAGCGTTCACCCGAGCGGGCGACGAAATGCCGTGCCGGATCGGGTGTCTGGTCTTCCGGCCACTCGATCCGGCCGATTTCGTGCACCGGCGGAATGGAGATGTCCATGTGCCCGTAGCGCAGCACCGCATCCCGGCTTTCGCCGAAGGTCTGGTTCAGCGCCTCGTCCGGCGCCTCTGCGTCCAGATGGCGGTTGCTGGCGATGTAGACGCGCTGCACCGTCGCGCCGTAGCGGTCCGGCATGAACCCCTGCACGACGGTGATGACTCCGCGCGGCGCACAACCGACGATGGAGAGCGACAGGATCAGGACGACAACGATACGACTCATGGCAGCACAATCGCGCACAGCCGAAGGCGCGTCGAGGGCGTTCACCCCTCCGGAATGACGACGCCGGCGAAATCCGCCCGGATCACCTCGCGCGCGACCTCGGCGAGGCGGTTCAGGCTGGCGGCGTTGCCGCTGCTGGCGCGCCAGACCAGCCCGATGGAGCGGGTAAACCTGCCGCGCCGGAAGGGGCGCACCGCCACGTCGCCGCGCGGGGCGCTGATCTCGGACCGGACGTAGAGCGCGGGCAGAAAGGTCAGCCCCATGTTCATCGCCACCATCTGGCGCAGGGCATCCAGGCTGGTTCCTTCGTAATCCGCGCTGAGATGCGCGCCGAGATCACGGCACAGCGTTGCGATCTGGCCATGCAGGGCATAGGCGCTGGACAGCGACAGCACCTCCTGCCCGGCCAGATCCTCGTCCCGGATCTCGGCGGCTTGGGCCAGCGGATGTTCATGCGCCAGCGCGACCGAAAGCGGCTCACGGAACAGCCGCAGCACGGTGACGTCCCTGGCCGCGACCGGCAGCTGGGTCAGGATGACGTCGTGCCGGCCGGCCACCAGGTCCTCGGTCAGCTCGCGCGGGGCGCCGTCGCGCAGCACCAGCTTGGCTTCGGGGTAGGCGGCGTGCAGGCGGCGCACCAGTCCCGGCAACAGGTACGGCCCGATGGTGGGGGTGGAGCCCAGCCGCAACTGCCCCGGCATCCCGGTTTCCAGCAGCTGCGCGGTTTCGACCAGCGCCTCGAGTTCCTCGACGATCCGGGCGGCGCGTTCCCGCACGGCGCGGCCCTCAGGGGTCAGCACCACGCCGCGCCGACGCCGTTCCACCAGCTTCAGCCGCAGCCGCCGTTCCAGTTCGGCGATTTGCAGGCTGAGCGATGGCTGACTGATCCCGGCGCGCGCGGCGGCGCGGCCATATTGGCCGGTCTCGGCCAGGTGCAGGAAATAGCGCAGCTGGCGCAGGCTGGGGGCTTCGGTCATGGGTGGGCCTCTGGTCGGGGGGCGACACTGGTAATATAGGTATTTCCTATCCAACTTTGCAGTCCCATTGGCTTTCACCCGGGACACCAAGGCCCCATCTCAGGTCCACGGTACACGGCAAGGAGGTAGAAATGACGACGACACGGATGACCAAGGGCAACAGCGCATCGGTTCAGGCGCGGATCGCGGCCCTTCGGACACGCCATGCGGACCTCGAGGCGCAGATCGACAACGAGCACGGGAGACCGCTGCCCAGCGCCGGGCGCCTGCGCGCGCTGAAGGCGCGCAAGCTGATGCTCAAGGACGAGATGGCCTATTACGATGGCGTGTTGCGCACGCTGGCCAACCTGGATTCGGACTCCTCGCGGGGCGCCGCATGATGACCCCGATGGACTACCTGCGTGCGGCGCAGTTGATGCGATCGGGTGACCTCGACGATTTCGCCGACGCCCTGGGCGAGGCGACACCGCCGCCGCCGCGGCCCGGGAGCACCGCCGGCCGAGTACCGGGGCGTGCAGAAATGCAACGCCGGCCGGCAGAGAGCGGCCGCTAGACGGATGATGACCCGCGCGGGATTCCCTTTCCCGCGCGGGTGTGCGAGTCTGGCTGAAGGCGCTCGTTGAATGAGGCGCCGCAAGAGGCAGAGACATGACCACCCGCAGGCCCCGCCCGTCGCTGGGCGTTCTCGTCTTCTTCACCGCCACGCTGAGCCTTTCGGCCTATTTCACCTTTGCCGCCGTGCAGGGCGACTACGGGCTGTTCCGCCGCGCCGAGATCACCACCGAGGGCGACCGCCTCACGCGGGAACTGGAAGGGCTGCGGCTCGAGGTGGTGCGGATGGAGAACCTGACCCGCCGCCTGTCGGACGAATACCTCGACCTCGACCTGCTGGACCAGCAGGCCCGCGACGTGCTGGGCCTGGTGCGCACGGACGAGATCGTGGTGCACTGACCCGGCTGACCGGTCCGACACGCATCGGAAGCGCCCCGGACGGGCTTTACGCCGGGCCGCCCCCCGCCTATCCTTCCGCCAGATAGTTCAGCCTTGAACGATTCCGGGGAGGAGACGGCATGGCGGCCCGCAAGACCACGGCGAAACCCAATGTTTCGCCCGAGGAGCTGACGAAATACTACCGCGACATGCTGCTGATCCGGCGGTTCGAGGAAAAGGCCGGCCAGCTCTATGGCATGGGCCTGATCGGCGGGTTCTGCCATCTCTACATCGGACAAGAGGCCGTGGTGGTCGGCCTGGAGGCCGCCGCCGAAGAGGGTGACAAGCGCATCACCTCCTACCGCGACCACGGCCACATGCTGGCCTGCGGGATGGACCCCAAGGGCGTGATGGCCGAGTTGACCGGCCGCGAAGGCGGCTATTCCAAGGGCAAGGGCGGCAGCATGCACATGTTCAGCCGCGAAAAGCATTTCTACGGCGGGCACGGCATCGTCGGCGCGCAGGTGCCGCTGGGCGCGGGGCTGGCCTTTGCCGACCGCTACAAGGGCAACGGCCGCGTGACCTTTACCTATTTCGGCGACGGCGCGGCCAACCAGGGCCAGGTCTACGAGACCTTCAACATGGCCGCGCTCTGGCAGCTGCCGGTGATCTTCGTGATCGAGAACAACCAGTACGCCATGGGCACGGCGATGAAACGGTCGACCTCCACGCCGGACATCTACCACCGCGGCAACGCGTTCGGTATCCCCGGCGAGATGGTCGACGGCATGGACGTGCTGGCGGTGCGCGACGCCGGGCTGAAGGCGGTGGCACACTGCCGCGCCGGCAAGGGGCCCTACATCCTCGAGGTCAAGACCTACCGCTACCGCGGCCACTCGATGTCGGACCCGGCCAAGTACCGCACCCGCGAGGAAGTGTCGAAGATGCGCGAGGAGCGCGACCCGATCGACCACGTGCGCGACATGCTGCTGCAAGGCGGCCACGCCTCCGAGGAAGACCTCAAGGCGATCGACAAGGCGATCAAGGCCGAGGTCAACGCCTCCGCCGACTTTGCCCGCGAAAGCCCGGAACCGGCGCTGGACGAACTCTGGACCGACATCTACGCGGAGGTCGGCTGATGCCCCACTTCGAGATCCACGCGACCGATCCGGCCCGCGCGCGCCGGTTCTACGGCGGGCTGTTCGGCTGGCGCTTTGACCCGATACCGGGGGCGGAACAGGTGGACTACCAGCTTGTCGCCGGTGCCCTTCTGGGTGACGGCCTGACCGGAGGCATGATGAAGCGCATGGGCCCGGCCCCCGCCCCGCATGGCCCGGTGCGCGGCTGCACCCTGAGCTTTGAGGTCGCGGATGTGGATGACCGCTATCGCTGGGCGCTCGACAACGGCGGGGCCGAGGCGCTGCCCCCGACCGACTATCCCGGCATAGGCCGCGCGGCCTATGTCGAGGATGGCGAAGGCAACATCGTGGGGCTGATCACGCCCGAACCGCGGGGAGAGTGACCGCATGGCAACCGAAATCCTGATGCCCGCGCTGTCGCCGACCATGGAGGAAGGCACCATCGCGAAATGGCTGGTCAAGGAGGGCGACACGGTCTCCTCCGGGGACGTGATCGCCGAGATCGAGACCGACAAGGCGACGATGGAGTTCGAGGCGGTCGACGAAGGCGTGATCGGCAAGATCCTGGTCGCCGAGGGCACGGCGGACGTGAAGGTGAACACCCCCATCGCGGTGCTGGTCGAAGAAGGCGAAAGCCTGGACGCCGCACCCGTTGCCACCGCGCCAAAGGCGCAGGCAACTCCGGCCGCCGAGGTGGCCCCCGCCAGGGCGGCCGGCGAGGCGGCCGGCGCCCCTGCCCCGCAGCCCGAGCGCAATGAGCCCGACTGGCCCGAAGGCACGAAGACCAAAAAGCAGACCGTGCGCGAGGCGCTGCGCGACGCCATGGCCGAGGAGATGCGCCGCGACGGCGAGGTCTTCCTGATGGGCGAGGAGGTCGGCGAATACCAGGGCGCCTACAAGATCAGCCAGGGCCTGCTGGAGGAATTCGGCGCCAAGCGCGTGATCGACACGCCGATCACCGAGCACGGTTTCACCGGCATCGCCGTCGGCGCGGCCTTCGGCGGACTGCGGCCCATCGTCGAGTTCATGACCTTCAACTTCGCCATGCAGGCGATGGACCAGATCATCAACTCGGCCGCCAAGACGCTCTACATGTCCGGCGGGCAGATGGGGTGTCCCATCGTCTTTCGCGGCCCCAACGGTGCGGCCGCCCGCGTCGCCGCCCAGCACAGCCAGGACTACGCCGCCTGGTACGCCCATGTCCCCGGCCTCAAGGTGGTGATGCCCTACTCCGCCTCGGACGCCAAGGGCCTGCTCAAAAGCGCGATCCGCGACCCCAACCCGGTGATCTTCCTCGAAAACGAGATCCTCTACGGCCGCAGCTTCGACGTGCCCGTGCTGGAGGATTTCACCGTCCCCTTCGGCAAGGCCCGCATCTGGCGCGAGGGCACCGACATCACGCTGGTGAGCTTCGGCATCGGCATGACCTACGCGCTCGAGGCCGCCGAGAAACTGGCCGAGGAGGGCATCAGCGCCGAAGTGATCGACCTGCGCACCCTGCGCCCGCTGGACACCGCCACGGTCATCGCCTCGGTGCAAAAGACCAACCGCTGCGTCACCATCGAGGAAGGCTGGCCCGTTGCCTCCATCGGCAACCACATCTCCGCCGTGCTGATGCAGGAGGCCTTCGACTGGCTCGACGCCCCGGTGATCAACCTCACGGGCAAGGACGTGCCGATGCCCTACGCCGCCAACCTCGAACGCCTCGCCCTGGTCACCACGGCCGAGGTGGTCGCCGCGGCGAAGAAGGTCTGCTACCGATGAGCACCCCGGTCGAGGTCCAGGGCCGCGACGTCGCGCGCGAGGCCTACCGCATTGCCACCGATGCAGGCCGCGCCTGGGTCCCGGAATGCCTGATGCAGGGCGGGTTGCGCCCTGGCGGCCGCCCCTCGCACCAGGAGGCCTACGAATGGATCGCGGCGCACCGGACCGCCCTCGCCCGCGCCATCGACGACTTGGCGCGCGGCCGGACCCCGCGCCCGCCCTATGACCTCGTCACGCTGATCGAGGCCCGCTGACATGGGTCTTCTTCTCTGTCCAAATACCCAATTCCACGCCCCGCAGCCGCGCTGAGAGGAGGATCAAGATGCCCACGGAAATCCTCATGCCCGCCCTGTCCCCCACCATGGAGGAAGGCACGCTGGCCCGATGGCTGGTCAAGGAGGGCGACACGGTGTCTTCCGGCGACGTGATCGCCGAGATCGAGACCGACAAGGCGACGATGGAGTTCGAGGCGGTCGACGAAGGCACCATCGGCAGGATCCTCGTCGCCGAGGGCACCGAGGGCGTCAAGGTCAACACCCCCATCGCCGTTCTCTTGGAAGAGGGCGAAAGCGCCGCCGACATCTCCGACGCCCCGGTTGCCACGGCGCCGAAGGCGCAGGCAACCGCGGCCGCCGAGGTGGCCCCGAATGGGGCCGGCGAGACGGCCGCCGCCCCGGCGCAGCCGCGCGAGGGCACGCGCGTCTTCACCTCCCCCCTCGCCCGGCGCATTGCCGATCAGAAAGGCCTGGACCTGGCGCAGATCAAGGGCACCGGCCCGCGCGGCCGCATCGTCAAGGCCGACGTCGAGGCCGCGGCCGATCAGCCCCAGCCCGCCGCCGCACCGACCGCGGCTGCAGCCCCTGCTCCGCAGCCGCGCCCCCCCCTTGCCGCCAACGCCGAGGCCGTGCTCAAGACCTACGCAGACCGCCCGCACAAGGAGATCGCGCTCGACGGGATGCGCCGCACCATCGCCGCGCGCCTCACCGAGGCCAAGCAGACGATCCCGCATTTCTACCTGCGACGCGAGATCCGGCTCGACGCCCTCATGGCCTTCCGCCAGCAGCTGAACGACCAGCTCGCCCCGCGCGGCATCAAGCTCTCGGTCAACGACTTCATCATCAAGGCCTGCGCCAATGCGCTGCAGCAGGTGCCCGCTGCCAACGCGGTCTGGGCTGGTGACCGCATCCTGCAACTGACTCCCTCCGACGTGGCCGTGGCGGTGGCGATCGAGGGCGGTCTGTTCACCCCGGTCCTGCGCGACGCCCACCAGAAAAGCCTCTCCGCCCTCTCGGCCGAGATGAAGGACCTCGCCACCCGCGCCCGCGACCGCAAGCTCGCGCCGCAGGACTACCAGGGCGGCAGCTTTGCCATCTCCAACTTGGGCATGTTCGGGGTCGAGAACTTCGACGCGGTGATCAACCCGCCGCATGGCGCGATCCTCGCCGTCGGCGCCGGACTCAAGAAGCCCGTGGTCGCGGCGGATGGCAGCCTGGCGGTGGCGACCGTCATGTCCGTCACTCTCAGCGTGGATCACCGGGTGATCGACGGCGCGCTGGGGGCCGAATTGCTCAAGGCCATTGTTGAGGGTCTCGAGAATCCGCTCGCCCTGCTGGCCTGACCCGGCCCGCCATGAAAAACGCCGGCACGGCCTTTGGGCCGCCCGGCGTTTCCTTTTCCATTGACCGCACGGGTGCAGCCCCTGTCGTCCGATCAGACCTCGTCGCCGAACAGCAGCTGATCCATGGTCACGGAGGGTTGCGAACACCCCGCCTCCCCGACGATCTTCGCCGGCACACCCGCCACGGTCTTGCAGGGCGGCACGTCCTTCAGCACCACCGACCCGGCGGCGATGCGCGAGCAGTTGCCCACCTTGATGTTGCCCAGCACCTTGGCCCCTGCGCCGATCAGCACGCCATCGCCGATCTTGGGATGGCGGTCCTCTTCTTCCTTGCCGGTGCCGCCCAGTGTCACCGAATGCAGCATCGACACGTTGTCGCCGACGACAGCGGTTTCGCCGATCACGATGGAATGGGCGTGGTCGATCATGATGCCCCGGCCGATCCGCGCAGCGGGGTGGATGTCGATCCCGAAGACCTCGGAACAGCGCATCTGGAAGAAATACGCCAGATCCGTCCGGCCCTGTTGCCAGAGCCAGTGCGCCACCCGGTAGGCTTGCACCGCCTGGAATCCCTTGAAGAACAGCAGCGGCTGTAGAAAGCGATGGCAGGCGGGGTCCCGTTCGTAGGTCGCGGTGATGTCGGCCCGGGCGGCCAGCGCCAGCTCCGCCGACGCGCCATAGGCTTCGTCGCAGATCTCGCGCACGATCTGCTCGGACATCTCTCCATTGGCCAGCTTGAGCGAGATGCGGTAGCTCAGGGCCCGGTCGATCGACGGATGGTGCAGGATCGAGTAATGCACCAGCCCGCCCAGCAGCGGCTCGTCGATCACCGCCTGCTCCGCCTCGCGGCGAATCCGGGCCCAGACCGGGTCCAGTTCCGCCAGTTGTACGCGCGTTTCAGCCATGGCTGTCCTCCTTTGACGCCGCAACCCTATCAGATAGGGTCGCGGGACCGAAACTCAAATCCGTGATGCAGGAGATTTCAATCATGGATGACAGCCGGATCGACCGCTTCCGTGACCTGATCATGTCCCGCCTGGCGGGACTCGACGATGACGACGCGCTGGGCCGCAAGGGTCAGTCGACAGTGCAACTGGACCAGCAGGCCGTCGGGCGGCTTTCGCGGCAGGATGCGCTGCTGAACCAGTCCACGGCCTGGGCCACCCAGGCACGGCGCGACCTGCAACGCCGAGCGTTGCAGGCTGCCCTGGCCCGGATCGAAACCGGAGATTTCGGCTATTGCGCCGACTGCGGCGAACCGATCGTCGAATAGCGGCTGGAACTGGACCCGGCCGTCACCCGCTGCATCTCCTGCGCGTCCGGTTGACACAGCGCCAACAGCGCGCCCAGCACCTGCAACTGGCAGTCCAGGTAGTCCGGGTCGTCAAAGGTCCGCTCGCGTCCCATCTCGTGTCCGTAGGCGGCCGCCATCAAGGTGCCGTTGCCCCAGCGCGGATGCGCCTTGCCTTCGGTCTGGCAGAAAAGGTCGGCCGCCTGCGCCTCGGCGATCAGGCGGCGGGCAACGTCCGCCCGCCGCGCGCCGGTGACCGGCAGCAGTGCCCGCGCCGCAGCACTCACATCCCCCGGCAGCACCGGTCTCATGCCGCCTTACCCCTTTTCACAGCGCGGTTGCAGGTGAGAAGCTGCGGGCGCGCAGGCGATGCGGGTATGGCTGTCATGCTGGCTGTCCCCGATGGCTTGGGTCGCTGAGCCGCCCGTATCGCCGCCTCTGTCCGACCGCTGATTACGCGGTGCCCCCGATGGCTTTGTAAGGCGATGCAGGCGGGACGAGGCACGCTGGCGCCAGTGGGAAAGGAGGCTGGGCGATGAAGATGTGCGTCGGCATAGACGCGGCGAAGGTCACGCATTGGGCGGAGGCGGTGGCGGTGGATGGCGAGGGCCGGGTCGTTCTCGACCGCGCGGTCGAGAACGACCCGGAGGCGATCGACGGCTTTGTCGCGGAGCTTCGCGGGCTCGGACAAGAGATGGCGATCGGGCTCGACGTGGTGGGCTCCTTCGCCCGTTTCCTGGAAGCCACGCTTCTGGCCGAGGGCTTCGCGCTGGTTCACACCCCCGGGATCGCGGTGAACCGCGCCAGTCAGGGCTTCGCCGGCGGCGAGCGAAAGTCCGACCCGCGCGACGCCCGCACCATCGCCGAGCTGGTGCGCACCCGCGATCTTCGGCCGATCCTGCCCGACGACGACAGCATCGTCGCGATCCGGCTCAAGGTCGGGCGCCGGCGCGAGCTGATCCAGGACCAGACACGGCGCATAGCGCGTCTGCGCGGGCTTCTCTGCGGCATTCATCCCGGCCTCGAACGGGCGCTCGACATCACCTGCAAGGGACCTCTGGCGCTGCTCGCGCGCTATGTCACGCCGGCCGAGATCCGCCACGCCGGCAAGGCGCGGATCGTCGCGCATCTGAAGAAGACACCGCATCTGCATGGGACGCAGGCCCTGGCGGACCGTGCCCTGGAGGCGGCCCATGCCCAGAAGATCGCCGTGCCGGGCGAAGCACCCACGGCCGACCTGATCCGGGAACTGGCCGCCGAGGCCCTCGATGCGAGGGCGAAGATCGCGCGCATCGACCGCGACCTCGAGACCCTTCTGACCGACCACCCTGACGGCGCCCTCATCCGTTCGCTGCCGGGGATGGGGGCGGTGCTCGCGGCAGAGTTCATTGCCTGCACCGGCAACATACGGCGCTTCAGATCGGCCGATGCGCTGGCGTCCGCCGCCGGCCTCGCGCCGGTTCAGCGCCAGTCCGGCAAGCGCGCAGTCTGGCGGCGTGCCTATGGCGGAGACAAGGCCCTCAAACGCGTCTTCTACCAGAGCGCCTTCTGCGCCGTCTCCGCCCGAGACCCGCTCTCCAAGGCCTTCTACGACCGCAAGCGCCGCGAGGGAAAGCACCACAACCAGGCTCTCATCGCCCTCGCGCGGCGCCGTGTCACCGTCATCTGGACCATGCTCCAAAGACGCGAGGCCTTCGATCCCGATCGAAAAGCAGCTTGACTTGTCCATTACGCAGCCGCCTCGGCCACTGCGAAGGGTCCCGGCCCGTAACGGTCCGACATCTGCGCCACGGCGATGGCGTAGCTGCCGCTGACCCCGTCGGCGTTCTGTTCCGCGGCGCCATAGGTCCATTCCGGACTGGTCACCAGCGCCTCGCGCAGAACAGTCCCGCCCTGCCGGACCTCGACCCGGTAAAGCTCGCTTGCCTCGCCCAGCGGGACCTCCGCCAGGTCCCAGCCATCGCCGTCAATCCGCGTGCGCCGGATCCAGCGCGCGACAAGGTCGCCGCCCTCGACCGTGGTGCGCAGATGCGCCGGCCGGTAAGGCCGCAGGCCGTTGCCCTCGAAGGTCAGTGCCCGATGGGTATAGGACCCGTGGTCGTAGCCCTGGCTCGCCGGGCCGATGCGGTAATGCCGCTCCAGCCCGCGCTGCGCCGCCTTCAGCCCGATCTGCGCCGGCGCGCCGTTCATCAGCACCACCCAGGAGCCCGCCGGCCAGACCGGGGGCATGATCCCGTCGCTGCCCGCCTGCCCCCGCAACCGGTGCGACAGCAGCCAGCGCCCGTCGGACACCAGCGTCACGTCCCGGAACTGGAACAGTTCCCAGTTGCCCGGCTTGCCGTCACCGACCGCCATCAGGTTCGCGCCGGTCAACAAGGCCGCGTCGCTGACCGAGGCAAGTGTCCCGCTCGCCAGCCGGACTTGCAACGGCGCGCCATGGTCCACTATCCCGGGCCGCGCCGCCGGCAAGTCGGTCTCGGTCACGCCGACCACCGATTGCGCAGCAAGCAGACTGTTCAGGTCATAGCCGGAATCCTGCGCCGCGTCGTAGACAGCGACCGATCCCGGCCAGGGCTCCGCCGTCAGTGCCAGGTGGGGTGCATGCGGCACCTCATCTCCGCTCATCAGAGGCAGGTCGAGGAACACCGGGGCCACCGGCACGGCGGGCGTGAAGGGGCGCAGCCGCGCCGTGTCCTCCGGCATATCCGACGGCAGGAAGACATCCGGCTCGATGCGCACCGCGTCGACGATCTGCCGCTCCATGACTTCGACCCGGTCGATGCGCGCCAGCGTCGTCCCGCTGGCCGCAGGCAGCCGCACGATGTCCCCCGCGCCCAAGGTCAATCGCGACGGCGGCAGGGCAAAGCGCAACGAGTCGCGCGCCACTCGCGCCTCGGACAGCCAGCGCTCGGCGGTCTGCCGTCCCTCGCCTCGCGTCAGGGCCAGCGCTATGTCAGTCTCTGACACCGAATGCGTCGCCTCGTCCGGCAACACCGCCTCTTCGGCGGCCACCTGGTGATCGGCATCCGCCAGGACGAACTGCACCCGCACGCGCCCCGCCATCTCGGCCTCACCCGCTCGGGTCTCTTGCAGGTCGCCGTCGATCTCGTCGCTGACCGCAAGATCGGACATGGACAGATCGACCGCCCCGGACCCGCGCCGCATCCGAAAGACCAGTGTCCCGTCGCGTTCGATCGCGTCAAAGCCATAGGCCAGCATCAAGGGCTGCAAGGCCCGCCGCGCGTCGGTGACCTGCGGCACAACATAGCCGCGAACGACTCCGTGCAAGCCGGAGGTGTCGATCGCCGTCAGCCCCACGCGGTGGCATATCTCCGCGACGACGGACGCCAGGCTCCGCCCCGACAGCCGTCCGTTCAGCCAGTGCCCATGGCGATAGTTGGGTCCGTCCGACCACAGGCTCTCGTTGCCGGGAAACCAGGGGTAAGGTCGCGCGTCCCAAGCCCAGACAAAGGCACGGCTTAGGTCCAGCATCGGCCCCGCGTAGACCGAAGACGCCGGGTTGTTGCCGGTCTCTCCCCAATACCCCAGTTGCGCGCGCAGGTACTGCCGCTGGATCGCCTCGTCGCGCAACCCGTTCGAGAAATGCGGCAGGCGCGATTCCGAGGATTTCGGATCCAGGAACTTGTTGGGCTGGTTAGTGCCCTTGTCGACCGCCGCGCAGCCCAGTTCGGTGAACCAGATCGGCTTGGACTCGGGCTGCCACGCGGTCGGGCTGGCCTGACGCACGCCCGAAATCCGCTCGTGGTGTGCATTGGCCCACCAGTTGCGAATGTCCTTGGTGCGCCAGACCCAGGGTTCGTTATGGGCGCCGTCGCTGATCGGCGTGCGCACCTGCGCCGCGCGGTCCGCTTCCGAATCATAATACCAGTCATACCCCTCGCCGCCCTCGATGTTGGCGCGCAGGTAACCCAGGTCGTGGACCGCGCCCCAGGCGGCATCTGCATGGCTGTCGCCATCGCGCCAGTCGGACAGCGGCATGTAGTTGTCGATGCCGATGAAATCGATCTCGGCATCCGCCCAGAGCGGATCGAGGTGGAAATAGAGGTCACCCGAGCCGTCCTGCGGATGATAGCCGAAATACTCCGACCAGTCGGCGGCATAGCCGATCTTGACCGAGGGACCGAGCAGCGCCCGGCACTCGGCGGCAAGGCTCTTCAGCTGTGCAACGGCGGCAAAGCCGGCAGCCCCCCGAATCTGGGTCAGACCGCGCATCTCGGATCCGATGCAGAACGAGTCGACCCCGCCCGCCACGGCGCACAGCGCCGCCTGGTGCAGGATGAATCGCCGATAGCTCCACTCCGAGGGTCCGCTGTAGGTGACCGCTCCGCCGGACACGCCGAAATCGCTGGCCGAGGCGCTGCCGAAAAACGCCGCGACCTCCGCGTCCGCTGCGGCGGTCTGGTCGGGTGAGCCAGGCTGCCCAGGGGCCATGCTCAGCGTGATACGGCCACGCCAGGGCAGCGCCGGCTGGTCCGCCGCGCCGGTCCAGGGGTCAGGCAGGCCGTTGCCCGCCATCTGGTCCATCAGGATGAAGGGATAGTACATCACAGCAAGGCCGTCGGCCTGCATCCGCCGGATCGCCTGGATGACCGATGCGTCGGTCGGCGTCCCGCCGTACACAGGGCGGCCTGCCTCCTGCGGCACGACCTCCGCCTGGGACCGGGACACCCCAGCCACCGACCAGGCCATTCCCTTGGCGTCGTATTGCGCCTGCTCGACCTTCGGGCGGATCGTGCATGTCCCGCAGCGCAGGTCATCGCCAAACCAACTGACGATCAGAGAGGCCGCACCGATGTTCGGCGCCTCGTCCTTCAACTGCCTCAGGGAGGTGACGAAATCAGGCTCTTCAGACGGCGTGCTCACGTTCGCCACGACACTGCGGCCCGGCGCCGACGGAAGACCGAAGAAGCCCGGCGCGACCTCACTCATGTCACCCAGGTAAACCGGCTCGGTCGCGAGTGCGTACTCCCCGGTGCCCGGGATCATCGCCACGCCCTGCACCAGCGCCGGCACCTCGTCCAGGGCCAGGTCCGGCCGCGCGACCTCGAAACTAAACTGCGGCACCCGGTTGCCAAAGCGCTCCAGCCGCAGGTCCTCGATCACCACATAGGCCGTGCCACGGTAGGCCGGCACCCGCCCGACGCCCTCGACCGCCTCAATCTTGGGGTCTGGGAGTTGGTCCTGCGACCCACTGTAGACGCGCATGTTCAGGTCGCCCACGGCGATCTCTGCCCCGTCCGCCCAGACGCGGTTGACGCCGGTGATCTCGCCCTCGCACAGCGCAAGGGCAAGACTCACCGAATAGCTGTAGGCCTTCACCTTGGGTTGCGACGGCGCCCCCTTGCCCGAGCCGCCGGACTCGCGAACACGCTCCTTGAACTCGGTGGCCCAGATCACGTGCCCGCCCACGCGCATCCGCCCGTGGACTTGCGCGATCGGCGCACCCTCGCCCGCGCCGGTCAGCCGGAACCGGTCGATCTTGCCGGTCTCCACCGCATCGGATCCGGCCCCCAGCAACCGCTGGTCCAATGCCCGCCCAATGGACGCGCCGACAAAGCGGCCCACGGCCGTCATCGACAGACCCAGGAAAGAGCCGCCGATCGAACTGCCGATTGCCGCGCCAGCCGCAGAAAGAAGGATCGTCGCCATCACTCAATCTCCGTTGGAAAGGCAAATCGGGCCACGACCCGACGCGCCCAGGGCGCGCTCAACGCGCTTTCGATCACACCGTGCCCGGTGTAGGCATGGATGAAGGACGCCTCGGCGCCTGTCCTGGCCAGAAGCCCCACGTGTTTGGCCACCGCCCCGTCCCGCATCCGGAACAGCAGAACGTCACCCGCGGCCGCCTCCGCCAGCGGTTTCGCCGACAGGTGCCGCAGCCCCGCATGCCAGAGCAATTCGTCGCCCTGCGGCTCCGACCAGTCCATGCTGTAGGCCGGGATCGCCTCGGGTTCCGGTCCGATCACCTCGCGCCAGACCCCGCGCAAGAGGCCGAGGCAATCACAGCCTGCCCCCCGGACCGAGGCCTGGTGCACATAGGGCGTGCCGATCCAGCCACGCGCGGCCTCCACCACAAGGCTCATCGCCGGCTCCCACCGTCCAGCCGCTTGGCCTGGCTCGGGTGCACGGTGATCCAGTCCTCTTCGGGCAGGTCCGGAAAGCCCCGAAAGTTCAGATGGTTGCCAAATTTCAACCGGCAGGTCTCAAAACGCTTGTCGCAACCGGCGGTGAAGCGCACCTGGTCGCCGGCCACGGGCGCGACGCGCAGCTTCTCCCAGACCTCGATGACCCGCGTGCCATCGGCGCGTAGCTGGTCACGCTTGATCGCAGCGGACAGCCCTTGCGCCGCACCGCTCAGAACCTCCACACGGCCGCGCTGGAACCAGCCCGCGGAAAAGCCCGGCAGGGCACCCGCCAGCAAAACCCGGTCGTCCTCGACGCCGACCAATCCCCCTTCGAAGACATACCCGCCCGAAGTCAGGTCAAACCCGCAATCCTTGTCCCCCAGCACCGCAGTGCACGGTTTCTGGTAGACCCGGCCGACCGGACGGTTCAGCGTCTCGGTCAGGCCACGCAGTTCGGCGTGAAAGGCCCCGTCGCCGCGCCGGATCTCGCCGATCGTGCCGCGGAACAGGATCTTGCGCGCCTCCACGTCCGCCCAGTTCACCAGCCAGCAGACGACCTCCGCGCCATCGTATCGCCCGGCCGCGATGTCGGTCTCCGAGATCGCCGCAGCGCTCAGCGCCCCCATGGCCTCGGAGTTGTCCACCGACAGCCCTGTCGCCTGGCTCAGCGCGCGCGCCGTCAACCCGCTGTCCGCCTTGAAGGTCAGCGTGTCAAACACCAGGTCCCCATCGTGGTCGGTAAACCCCAGGCGCGTCCCGTCCCGGCGCGTCACCGCCCAGGCCCGCGCCACCGTCGTCAGCCCACCCGCCAGGTGGGCGTGTAGCTCCGCCGCCCCCATCAGACCCGAACCTCCACCACCGGTACGTCCGGGACCTGCCCGGCGTTGAAGCTGCCCGCGCTGACATGGATCCGGTCGGTGTCAAACCGCACCGGTACGTCGTAGACAAACCCCGCCCGCACCTCGACGCCGATGCCCGGCGCCACATCCAAAGTCACGACGCCGGTCGCCGGATCGACGGCAAAGCCCGCACCTTCACTCTGCGCAACGCCGCCCACCGCGATCAGCACCGACCCGGCCACAGGCTTGGTGATCGGCCGCAGGTAACTTGCCCCGCCCGAGGCGTAGGTCTTGGACAGTTGGAAAGTCACCGCGACTCCGTCTCCAGTCCCGATCAGCTGGTCCGATGCCGCAGGGATCTGCGACGGCGCGCAGGACTTGAAGTCAGCCCAATCCTTCCAGCGGAAACCGTACAGCTGCCCCTGCCGCGCCTCGAAAAAGGCGATCAGATCCGCCACGTCGTCCAGCGACCGCAGCCCCAGTCCCGCGTCATAGCGGCGGCGCGAATGCGCCCAGGGCGTGTTGCGCTCCTCGAACCCGGAGGTCAGCGCCACGATGTCCGTCCGCCGCTCCGGCCCGCCGACCGAGCCAAAGCTCAGGTCGGTCGGAAATCTCACCTCGTGAAAGCTCATGTCACCCTCCTCAGCGGTTGCGTGCGCCGCGGCCCAGGACCTGGCTCATCCGTGCCGCGATCTGGCTCTGGCTGCGCTGGAAACTGGCCGCATCCGGCGTCGAGATGTTCATCACCACGGTCACCGCCGCCTGCGCCCCGCTCTCGGCGCGCACCCCCAGCCGGCCGTCGGCCCCCCGGGTCAGCGGCATGATCGCCTCCGGCCCCGCCTCGCCCATCAGCCCGGTGCCGCCGCGCATCGGGAACGTTGTCGGCCCGCTGACCACCCCGCCATTGGCAAAGGGCATCACCCGCCCCTGCGAAAAGCTGCCGCCATCGGCAAAGGCGGAAAACCCGCCAAAAACCCCCGACACGGCAGAGGACAACAGCCCGCCCACATGGTTGGCCACCGGCGTCACCGCCGCCTTCCACGCCGCGTCGATCATCGACTGGGCGACCGTCTTCAGCGCGTCCGACAGTTTCATGCCGTCCAGCACCACGCCGTCGATCGCCCGCGCCACACCCCGACTCAGCGTCGCTTCCAGCCTCTCCGCACCGCGGCCTGTCGCCGAAAACGTCTCGTGGATGCGCTTCAGCTCGGCGTCGAACTGCGCCGCCATGCCGACCGCGCCGCCCAGCGAGGTTTCCAGTGCCTCGACCTGGCTTTCCAGGTCCTCGATCATCTCGCTCATGTGCCGTCACCTCGTGTCATGTCGTCGGGAAAGGCCGCCATCAACTCGGTCAGCCGCCCGCGTCCCATCGGCCGCGCACCGCCGCCCTCGCCCAGCATCAGTTGCAGCTCGGCCGGCGTCAGCGCCCAGAATTCCCAGGGTTTGAGGCCAAGGCCCCGCATCCCCGCGCGCATCAGCGCCGGCCAGTCAAACCCGGCCATCCGCCGTCTCCGGCAGCATGAAGGCTCGTGCCAGCAGTTCCGCCGCCGCCCGCGCCGCCGCCATTGGACCGCCGTCGATCTCGGCGGCCAGCAGGTCCTGCGTGCGGCCCGTCCAGCCGCCGCCGCGCAAGCCAGCCACGATCAGCGCCAGAACGTCGCGCGTGCTGAAACTTCCCGCCTCGAACCGCTGCACCAGATCGACAAGCGACCCGCTCTGAAGCTCCGCCTCCAGTTCGGCCAGCGCCCCCAGCGTCAGCCGCATCACGTGGCTCTGGCCATCGACGACCAGAACCACCTCCCCCCGCCACGGATTGCCCATCAGGCCGCCGTAAAGCTCAGGGCCCCGGCCGAGGCGAGCGCCAACTCGTAGGTCGCCTCGCCGTCGTGCGCGCCGGCATATTCGATCGAGGTCACCTGGAACGGCCCTTCGACGGTGCCGAAATCCGGGATGATGACCTGGAATGCCGGTGTCTCGCCGTCAAAGAAGATCTGCCGCGCCCGTTCATCCGTCGCGCCGTCCTTGAACACGCCCGATCCGCTCAGGCTGGCCGAGCGCACGCCCGCGCCGGCCAGCAGCTCGCGCCAGCCCCCGGTCGAGTCCAGCGAGGTCACGTCGACCTGCTCCGCGTTGAAGCTGATTCGCGTGGCACGCAGCCCCGCCAGGGTCTGGAACGACCCGCCCACATCCACCTTGATCAGAAGGTCTTTGCCGTTTTGTGCCGCCATGGCTCTTACTCCGATTTGAAGGGTCAGTTGTCTTCCACGCGCGCGCGGAAAGTCAGATCGATGCGCCGCAGACCGCGGCTTTCGCGCCCGGCCTTGGCCTTTTCGAACCACAGGCCCACCAGGTGCCCGCGGCCCAGCGCCAAGTCCGCCCCGTGCAGGGCATCGCTGATCGCCGCCGCCGCATCCTTGGCCGTCTGGAATCCGGACTTCGAGGTCACGACCGAGACCAGGAAGCGGTGCCAGGCGCCGTTGCCGCCGGTGTCGCTGGCGTCCTTCGCCGTCTCGGGCCCCAGCGCCACGTAGAGCGACGGCAGGCTGCCCTGCGGCAGCGCGTCGTAGATGTCGGCGCCCACCAGCGCGCCCAGCGCCGCGTCGCCCTGCAGGCGGGCATACACCGCCGCCTGAAGCGCTGCTGAAACCGCATAGCTCATGGCGCCACCTCCTCCTGGCACTGGCAAACCAGGTAGAGTCCCGCAGGCTCATCCTCGGTCACTGCCTCGATGCGAAAGATCCGGGTGCCGAGGACAAAGCGCTGCCCCGGCTCGGGCCTGTTCGAATGACCTTGCGGCGCGCCGCGCGTCACGATGCGAAAGGCGCCGACCGACACCGCCCCGGTCTCGCCGCTGGCCAGCCGTCCGGTGCGTGGCTTGACCTCGGCCCAGAGCGTGCCCAGCGCCGTCCAGGTCTCGACATAGCCGCCGGCCCCGTCGCTCACCCGCTGCGGCGACTCCAGCACCAGTTGTCTGTTCAGCCGCCGTGTCATGCGCCCAGCCCCATCCGCACCGGGCGATACCGGGCGATCAGGCTGGTGACGCCGAACGGCATGCAACCCTGGCTCAGCGCTGTGTCGCTGCGATACTCGTAGTAGTGCGCGGCCAGCATCAGCACCGCCTGCTTGAGATCCTCGGGCACGGCGTCGAACGTCGCGCCATAGCCCGCGTCGAACCGGACCTCGACTGAGCCGCCCGAAGGGACGTTGGGCAGGTAGGTCGCCATCGGCCGCAGCTTCGGATCAAAGGCATCCTTCTTCAGGCGGTAGGCGGCAGGATCGACCGTGGTGGCCGCCCCGTAGGCATCGACCAGCGTCACCTCGGTGATCGACTGCACCGGCGTCACCGGCAGCCGCTGTCCTTCCGGCGAGGTCCAGTCGTCCAGCGTCATCAGGAACCCCCGGGCGATCAGCGCCTTGCTGGTGCGCCCCTCGATGGCGGCCAGCGCCGCCCGCAGAAAGGACACCAGCACCGGGTCCTGCAGGTCCGCCTCGGTAAATCCGCTGCCCAGCAGCAGATGATCCTTCAGGGCGTTCACCGGAAGCGCCGCATCCGGCACCTGCGTTTCTTCCACCAACATCATGTCTTTTCTCCGAAATCCTCGACCATCCCAGGTCCGCCGGGGGGTGGGCGCGCGCCGCCCAGGCTGCACTGGCGGAGGGGTTTGGCTGGACAACTTGGACAGGCGCGCGCCCTTGGAGAGACGGGCCCGAAGGCCCGCCCCCCATCTCGTCGCCAGCCTCAGCCGACCGCGATGCGCAGCAGCTTGATGGCCGCAAAGTCGCTCACGTCGCCGCCCACGCGCTTGGAGGCGTAGAACAGCACGTGCGGCTTGGCGCTGAACGGGTCACGCAGCACGCGCAGGTCCGGACGTTCGGCGATGGTGTAGCCGCTGGAGAAGTCGCCAAAGGCGATCGGATAGGCATCCGCCGCGATGTCCGGCATGTCCTCGGCAATCAGCACCGGGTAACCCAGCAGGCGGCCCGGCTCGCCAAAGGCAAAACCGTCGGCCCACAGGTGGCGGCCATCCGCGTCCTTGAGCTTGCGCAGCGCGCCGGCGGTCTTCGAGTTCATCACAAAGGTCGCCTTGGCGCGGTAGGGCGCATTCAGCGCATAGACCACGTCGATCAGCGCGTCGCCGTCGCCGATCCCTGTGCCCGACCCCGACGGAACCGAGCCCAGCGAACCCCAGGTCCAGCTGTCGTTGTCCACGATGGTGTGGTTCAGAAAGCCGCGCGGCTTGTCGACGCCGTTGCCGGTGACAAAGGCGGAGGCCTCGGAGCGCGCGAACTTGTCAGCGATGCGGCCTGCCAGCCAGGTGTCGACGTCAAAGGCGCTGTCGTCCAGCAGGCGCTGCGACACCTTCGGCATGGCGTTCAGCTCGTAGAGCGGGATAGAGATGCGCTCGATCGTCGGCGTGCCGGTCTCGGCGGTCGCGGAGGTCTCGTTCGCCCAGCCCGCGCCGGCGTCGTTGCGGTCGATCAGCACGTCGTACGAGGTCGAATCGACGTTGACAACGTTGGCGACCTTGCGGATCGACGCGGTGCCGCTCAGCGAGGACTTGATGGTGTCCGCGGTCTGCGGATCGACCAGGTAGCCGCCGTCCGAGTTGATGGCGGTGGACATCGCCTTGCCTTCCAGCTCGAGGCCGCGCAGGCCGTCGTCATCGCCGTGGCGCAGGTAGGCATCAAACGCCTTGCGGTGGGGGACTTCGACCTCGACACGGGTCGAAAGCGCGGGGCGGTTCGCCCGGGCGGTCTTGTGATCAAGCATGGTCAGTCGCTCTTCCTGTTTCTGAAGCTTCTCTTCAAGGTCGGCCGCGAGGGCCTTGTAGTCCCCGATCAGTCCCGCCATCGCGGCACTCACCCGGGCGACCGGAGACACATCTTCCCCGGTCCGAGACTTGGTCTCGGTCTTGTTCATCCCTTGGTTCCCTCATGAGTGGCGCGCGTCAGCCGCCCGCCAGGTTGCGGCGCATGGCCTCCAGGGCCTCCGCCAAATCGCGCAGGGCGGCATCGTCCGGGGCCTCGCCCTTGGACGCCACCCGCGCACTGGGCAGCATCGGGAAGGTCACCAGCGACACCTCCCAAAGCTCCAGTTCCGTCAGGACACGATGGCCCTTGTCGTTCTTCGCGGCCTTCAGCGTGCGGTAACCGATCGACAGCCCGTCGATCGCGCCCGCCTCGATCAGCGCCGCCGCCTCGCGGCCGCGCTCGACGCTGTCCAGCAGCCGGCCCTTGACGTAGAGGCCGCGCTCGTCCTCGCGGACCTCGTCCCAGATGCCGATCGGCTGCGCCGGGTCGTGCTGCCACAGCATCTTGACCTTGCGCCCCTCCGTGCCCAGCCGCGTCAGCGACCGCGCATAGGCACCCTTGGCCACCACGTCGCCGCCCTGGTCGCAGGCGCCAAAGAGCGAGGCATAGCCCTCGATCTTGCGCCCCTCGACCGTCACCTCGGCGTCGAAACGGCAGAACTTGTGCTCCAATTCCATCCTGGTTCCTTTCCTCGCAGGCCCACCGCTCAGGGCGTCGCGTTCATCAATCCCTGGAAGACATCCGCCAGGATCGCCCCGGCGACGCCGTAGACCGTCAGCCACAGCCGCCGCTCCAACCGCTCCATCAGCGCCTCCAGACGCTGGAACCGGTCGGTGAGCGCGTCGAACTGCAGCTTGCTCACCCGCTCGTGCGCTTCCAGCCGCAGGCCCGGCGCGCAGGCAAAGGCCTCGTGCCTCGATCTGAGTTCAGTCACCCTCGCTCTCCTCCATCTCGGCCGGCAGGCCCAGCAGCCGGCGCTTTTCGGCGCGGGTCAGGAAATCGGCCAGCGCCACGCGGTTCCACTGCGCATCGCGCTCGGTGGCCAGCGCCGGCACCTGGTCCAGATCGGGCGCCAGCAGCACCTCCTCGCCCAGCCAGCCCGACAGCCAGCGCCCGACGCTCGCCGTGACCTTGGTGGCCAGCGGCAGCACCGTCTGGCGGTAAAAGGCCCGGTGCGCCTCGGCGTAGTTGGCGTAGGTCGCCTCGCCGGGGATCCCCAGCATCATCGGCGGCACGCCAAAGGCAACCGCGATCTCCCGCGCGGCCGACTCCTTGGTCTTCTGGAACTCCATGTCCGAAGGCGAAAAGCCCATCGGTTTCCAGTCCAGCCCGCCTTCCAGCAGCATCGGCCGTCCGGCATTGCGCGCCCCCTGGTGATGCATCTCCATCTCGGCCTGGAGGCGCTCGAACTGCTCGGGGCTCAGATGCCCCTGCCCCTCGGTGCCCTTCCAGACGATCGCGCCCGAAGGTCGCGCCGCGTTGTCCAGCAGCCCCTTGGACCAGCGCGACGCCGCGTTGTGCACATCCACCGCCTGCGCCGCCGCCTGCAAGGGCGACAGGCCATAGTGGTCGTCCTGCGGGTGAAAGGACTTCACGTGGCAGATCGGCGAGATCTCCCCGCCGGCATGAAAGCGGTGCTTGCGCCCGCCCACCGCGTATTCATAGGCCACCGGCCAGCCATCGGCCCCGGGCACCACGCTCATGCGATCGCTGCGCAACACGTGCAGCTCAAAGGGCAGCCCAGAGTCGCCCGCCACCGCCTCGACATAGCCGTCGCCCGACAGCAGCAACTGGCCGTAAAGCGCCTCGAACAGCTCGGCCCGCCCCTGGCCGGGATTCGGCGCCGCCACCAGCTTCAGGATCGGATGCGTCGCATAGCGCTGCCCCTCGTCCTGCAACACCAGCGGCAGCGCCGCCGCCGCCTCCGCGATCAGCTTGACCGCGCGAAAGCCCACCGGATTGCCGGCAAAGGCCTGCTTGGTCAGCGAAACCGTGTCACGCGGGCTCCAGGCCACGCGCCCCGACGACAGATGCGCCACCAGGCGGCCGGTGGCCGAGGCCTTGGCCTCGGGTGCCGCCTGTGCCCCCTCCGTGTCCCGGGACCGCCGCAGAAAATCGAATACCATGCCTCGTCGCTCCTTTCCTCGGGCAGCCGCTTCCGGCCCCGCCCGCACCGTCCGAGAGAACCCGAGGCTTTCCCCAGGCGTCCCGGCTGTCCCGTCATTCGTCTGCCCGGGACCGAAACCCGTCCCGAACGTCTCATGAGCCAACCTAGAAAGCGGCGATTAATCCGGCGTCACAGCACCGCCCGCCCTTGCCGCAACACCCCGCTCCAGGTTTCTTCTGGCCAGAAGTATCCCGGGGAGCGCGAGGGGCTGGCCCCTCGCTAGCGGGGCGGCGCGGGCGGCACACCGCCCGGACATGCACAGGGATGCCCCGCTGTCAGATCACCCGCATCTGCGGCACCCGCCGCGCCGGGCGCACGCCCAGCATCAGCTCGGTCAGCGCCCAGACCAGCGCGTCCACCCGGTCCGGGCTGCCGGAGCCTTCGTAGCCCTGCGGCGTCATCAGGCACATCTGCGCCTCCAGCGCCTCCAGTCCGCGGCCGTGGAACACCCGCCCCTGCTCGTAGAGCGCCGCCACCGGCTCCGCCCGCAGAGTCTTGCCCCGCGTCGCGTGGACCGCCTTGAACGGCAGGTCCGGCGCGATCTGGCGCAGGGTCGCCTCGACCATGGCGCCGCCCTGGTTGACCTCCGCCACCACCCGGTCCGCCTGCCAGCGTTCCGCCGCGCGGACCGCCGCCGTCGCCCAGCCGGTCGGCCCCAGCCCCTGAACCGAGGCATCCTCCAGCACGTAGACCCGACGCTCGCGCGGGTCCTCGGCCTCGACGATCCCCGCCACCACGATCCCGCAGGCGTCCGAACGTTTGCCCCCGCCCGCCGGCGGATCGACCGCGACCACGATGCGGTCCAGATCCGGCACCCGCCCCGACCGCCCCGTATCGAACATCGCCCGCGTCCACAGCGCCCCGTCGACCTGCTCCAGCAACACGCCGTCCAGTTCCTGCCGCCCCAGCGAGCTGCCGGCGTAGCGCGCCCGCACCTCCTCGAGGAAGGACTTGGCCAGATGCGCCCGGTTCGCCTCGGTCTTCGCATGGGTCGACACCGTCGACGGCAGCTCCATGAGCTCCTTCAGAACGTTCACGTTGCGCGGCGTCGTCGTCACGCAGACCCGCGGCGACGCCCCCAGACGCAGGCCGAACTGCAACATGTCCCAGACATCGCGCGCCCGCTTCCACTTGGCGAACTCGTCCACCCAGGCGCCGTCGAACTGCGGCCCGCGCAGCGCCTCCGGGTCCTGCGCCGAGAACAGCACCGCCTCGGCGCCGTTCGGCCAGACCAGCGTGCGCCGGGTCGCGTTGTGGCGCGGCTTGCGGTCGGGCGGCGAGCAGGACAGGATCCCGCTCTCGCCGTAGATCATCACCTCGCGCGCCTGGTCGTAGGTCTCGCCGATCAGCGCGATTCGGCGGCAGCGCCCGGCATCCAGCGGCTTGGCCCCTTCCACCTGTGCGCGCACCCACTCGGCCCCGGCGCGGGTCTTGCCCGCGCCGCGCCCGCCCAGGATCACCCATGTCCGCCAGTCACCCTCGGGCGGCAACTGGTGCGGATGCGCCCAGAACTCGAACAGGTAGGGGAGCGCAAGGCGCTCCCCCTCCGTCATTTCATCCAGAAACCTCTCCTTCAGCACAGCAGGCCCGGAGGCTATCCAGACGGCACCCGACCGCAAGTCGGGCTGCCTCGAGATCGATCGCGTAGGCGTCGACGATCCCCTCTTCCTTTCTGATGATCGCTTCAAGTTCCAACTCCGTTTCCCGGGCTGCACGCAGCCAGTACTTCAGTTCCCCGAGAACCTTTGCGGCCTCGGACTTCCGGTCGATGTCCCCTCGGCGGATCCTGTCCTGTGCCTCCTCGATCTGGTCGAGAAGATCGGTGATTGTCGCCGTCGCCCGCTCTCGCTGCTTTTGCAGTCTTTCGCACCGCGTATCGGCGGTGAGGATGATCGGCTGTCGGTCGGTCTTCTGCTCGTGGCTGCTCATGCTCGACACCTTGCTTGCCTGTAGGTTGCCCCTCCGTCAGGGTGCAAGGAACGAAAGACGGCCCCAAAGGGTCTCCCCCGGGGCCGCCTGCCGCACCTCGTCCAGCATGCGAAAAACATACGCAGGACCGTGCGCCGGGTCAATCCCGCCTCCGCGCGCAACTGTCTGAATTCGTTTACGCTTCCCAACACGGGATGAACGCCGCGCGGAACGGCGCTTGCCGCCGCCCGCTCCCTCTGGCAAGACATGCGTCAGAAAGGACGACCAAATGCCCCAGCTCTCGCACCGCATCACCACGCTCAACGACGGCGGCTCCGACGGCTGGGAGGTGTTCTACCGCGCGCGCGCCATGATCGTCGCGGGCACCCCGGTGACCGAACTCACCATCGGCGAACACGACATCGGCACCGATGCCAGCATCCTTCAGGCGATCCACGCCGCCGCCCTGCGCGGACACACCGGCTATGCCATGGTCCCGGGTGTCCACGCCCTGCGCCGCGCCGTTGCCGAACGGCTCACGGCGCGCACCGGCGTGCCCACAGGCCCGGAGAATGTCCTGATCACGCCCGGCGGGCAGGCCGCGCTCTTTTCCGCGCATGTGACCGTGCTGTCGCCCGGCGACGCGGCGCTCTACATCGACCCCTATTACGCCACCTACCCCGGCACGATTCGCGCCGCCTCCGGCACCCCCATCGCCATCCAGACAGAGGCCGCCCGCGCCTTTCTGCCCTCCGGCGCGGCGATTGCCGAGGCCGCCCGCAAGAGCGGCGCAAAAAGCCTGCTGATCAACACCCCCAACAACCCCACCGGCACCGTCTACCCCCGCAAGACGATCGAAGACATCGCCGAGGCCTGCACCGCGCAGGACCTCTGGCTGATCTCCGACGAGGTCTACGACACCCAGGTCTGGCAGGGCGCGCACGTCAGCCCGCGCAGCCTGCCCGGCATGGCCGAACGCACGCTGCTTGTCGGCTCCATGTCCAAAAGCCACGCCATGACCGGCTCGCGCGTCGGCTGGCTGGTCGGCCCCGCCGAGGCGGTGGATCGCCTGATCGACCTCGCCACCGCCACCACCTACGGCGTGCCTGGCTACATCCAGGACGGCGCCCTCTTTGCGCTGGAACAGGGCCCCGGCCTCGAAGACCGCGTCTCCGAACCCTTCCGCCGCCGCCGCGATCTCGCCCTGCGGGTGCTCGCCGAACAGAACACCGTCACCGCGATCCCGCCGCAGGGCGCCATGTACATCATGCTGGACATCCGCGCGACGGGCCTCTCGGGCCGCGACTTCGCCGAGGCGCTGCTCGACGCCCACCACATCGCCGTCATGCCCGGCGAAAGCTTCGGCCGCTCCGCCGCCGGGCACGTCCGCGTCGCGCTGACCGTCGACGATGCACGGCTGGAGGACTCCCTGCGCACCCTCTGCGCCTTTGCCGAAACCCGCGCGCAGGCCGCCTGAGCGGGCCATGGGCACGCCGGTCAGCAGCCTGCGCAACCTTGGCCCCGCCACCGAAAGGGCCATGACCGGGGCGGGCATCCCGGATGCCGAAACCCTGCGCGGGCTGGGTGCGCACGAAGCCTACCGCCGGCTGATCGCCGCCGGCGAGCGGCCGCATTTCATCGGCTACTACGTGCTGCACATGGCCCTCCAGGGCCGCCCCTGGAACGACTGCAAGGGCGCGGAAAAGGACGCCCTGCGCCGCCAGTTCGACGCGCTCAAGGCCGAAACCGCCGCCAAGCCCCGCAGCGACCTCGATCGCATCCTGAACCAGATCGGCGTGATCGATCGCCGCCCGCGATGACCCCGCCCTTCTTTGGTTTTCCAAATACCTCGGGGGAGTCTCCCGGCAGGGAGACGGGGGCAGCGCCCCCTCCTACCGCAACGCCGAAACCGGCATATCGGCCGGAAAGGCCATCCACGGCCGCAGCACCATCTGACCCAGGTCGGTGTCCTCCAGCTTCAGCCGCATCGACAGCGCGCCCCCCTCCAGCCGCCGCACGTCACAGGTGATGGTGAACAGATCGCCATAGGTCACGTCCCAGCCCTCGGTGACCGCACGCACCTCGCCCCAGCGGCCATCCAGCTCCCAGTCGTCCACGTCGAAACCCAGCTTCGGATCATCAGCCAGCCAGCGCATCCCACCCTTGCAGATCCGCACCAGCGTCTCGTCCGTCACCTCCGGCCGCCGCGTCGTGATCACCCAAATATCCCAGGCCGCCGCCTTCTCGATCGTGTCGACCGCCAGGTAATCCTCGCCCCGGTGCACCAGCATCTGCGCCAGCAGCGAACGGGGAAAGCGGTTGATGTTCGAGGTCAGGTAAGTGTGGTCGAGGTCCCCGGCAATGCGCGCAATGGCATCCACCGCCACGTCAAAGGCCCGCGTGACCGTGGCCGCGTCATAGGCGCCTTCCGGGATCTCCAAAGCCGGCGCATGGAACCCCAGCCGCGCGCCCGGATGGATCAGCCGCATGTTGAAGATGTACTCGTACCAGCCGAACGTCCCACCCATGAAAGCCACCGCGCAGGCCGACAGGCATTCCGCCCCCTCCGGCACCACCGTCGCGGTGAAATGCGCCGCCAGCACCTCGGCGATCTTCACCCCCTCGTCCAGCGACCCACCGGGGCTGTCCAGGCACAGCGCCGGGTTCAGCTCGTCGTGGTCCAGCGGGAACAGCCGCTCCAGCACCTCGCGCAGGCGCTCGGCGTCCCCCGCTCCGATCCGCCCGCTCAGCCGCAGCGCACAGGTGCCGCGCTCGATCTCGTCGAAACTCAGCGTGCGCGCCTCGATCACCTCGATCTCCGCCGCCGCCAGCCGCAGCGGCGCCAGCAGGCCAAGGCACAGCAGGATCAGGACACGCATGGCAACACCTCCGGGCGGATCGAACCGCCGTCAGTCTCGGCCCCGCGCCGCCGCCCTGTCAACGCCCCCGCCCAACTGCAAAGGGCCGCCCGCGACGCGGACGGCCCTGGTCACTTCACGAAGACAGGTGGCTCAGCCAACCAGTTCCAGCCCCGAGAAGAAGAACGAGATTTCCTGCGCGGCGGTGTCCGGCGCGTCCGACCCGTGGACCGAGTTCTCGCCAACCGATTCGGCGAACTCGGCGCGGATGGTGCCCGCGGCGGCATCGGCCGGGTTGGTCGCGCCCATCACTTCGCGGTACTTCACGATGGCGTCCTCGCCTTCCAGCACCTGCACGACGACCGGCTCGGAGGCCATGAACTCGCACAGCTCGTCATAGAAGGGGCGCGCGGCGTGCACGGCATAGAACTGGCCGGCCTGCGCCTTGGTCAGGTGAATGCGCTTCTGCGCGATGATGCGCAGGCCTGCGGCCTCGATCTTGGCGTTGATCGCGCCGGTCAGGTTGCGGCGGGTTGCGTCGGGCTTGATGATCGAGAAAGTC
Source organism: Antarctobacter aquimaris (assembly GCF_900184945.1). Lineage (GTDB taxonomy): Bacteria > Pseudomonadota > Alphaproteobacteria > Rhodobacterales > Rhodobacteraceae > Maliponia > Maliponia aquimaris. The sequence continues at coordinate 460,718 of NZ_FXYF01000002.1, forward strand.
CGCTGGACAGCCATTTGAATACTCCGATGTGGTCAGTTTCGCCGCGCTGTTAGCATGGGTCGCCAAGCTGAGAAAGGGGGGCGCCGCGGTGACAGTGGCGTTTCGGGGGCCGGGACACCTTCCAGGCCGGGCCGGCGGCGCCGGGCAGGCGATGGTGACCGGGGTCGGCGGCAGAACCCGCCCCGTGGGCACCTTCTCCGGAACGATCTCTTGTCTCGATGCCGCGACGGCACCGGCTCGCGTGTTCCCCGAGGCGTCCTGCCCCACAAACATTCGGCACGCCTCCCGCCGGTTTCCCTGCAGTCGAAAACCCTGGCATAGACGGCCCGGCGGGGCTGGTCGCCGTATCCTGGCGGTGCTAGAGGGGCCGAATGCTGCGCATCGAAAACATCTCGTATTCCGTCGAAGGCCGCCCTCTGTTCGAAGGCGCCTCCGCGACGATTCCCGAAGGCCACAAGGTCGGCCTCGTCGGGCCCAACGGCGCGGGCAAGACCACGCTTTTCCGCCTGATCAAGGGCGAGCTGACCCTCGACAACGGCGAACTCACCCTGCCCTCACGCGCCCGCATCGGCGGCGTCAGCCAGGAGGTGCCCGCGTCAGAGACCTCGCTGATCGACACCGTGCTTGCCGCCGACACCGAACGCGCCGCCCTGCTGGCCGAGGCCGAGACGGCGCAGGACCCGCACCGCATCGCCGAGATCCAGACAAGGCTGGCCGACATCGACGCCTGGAGCGCCGAGGCCCGCGCCGCCACCATCCTGCGCGGTCTCGGCTTTGACGACGCGCAACAGAAACAGCCCTGTTCGGCCTTCTCGGGCGGCTGGCGGATGCGCGTCGCGCTGGCCGGCGTGCTCTTTGCCCAGCCCGACCTTCTGTTGCTGGACGAACCGACCAACTACCTCGACCTCGAAGGCGCGCTCTGGCTCGAATCCTACCTCGCCAAGTACCCGCACACGGTAATCGTCATCAGCCACGACCGGGGCCTCTTGAACCGCGCCGTCGGCAGCATCCTGCACGTCGAGGACCGCAAGCTGACCTACTACGGCACGCCCTACGACGGCTTCGTCAAGCTGCGCGCCGAGAAACGCGCCCAGCTGGCCGCGACCGCCAAGAAACAGCAGGACCGCCGCGCCCACTTGCAAGGCTTCGTCGACCGCTTCCGCGCCAAGGCCTCCAAGGCCAAGCAGGCCCAGGCCCGCCTCAAGATGATCGAGCGGATGGACATGATTACCCCGCCCGAGGAGGCCGCCAAGCGCGTCTTTAGCTTTCCCCAGCCGGACGAGCTGTCGCCCCCCATCATCAACATCGAGGGCGGCGCCGTTGGCTACAATGGCACCGCCGTCCTCAAGCGGCTGAACCTGCGCATCGACCAGGACGACCGCATCGCCCTGCTGGGCAAGAACGGCGAGGGCAAATCGACCCTGTCGAAACTGCTGTCCGACCGCCTGCCCCTGATGGAAGGCCGCATGTCGCGGTCCTCCAAGCTGCGCATCGGCTACTTTGCCCAGCACCAGGTCGACGAACTGCACCTCGACGAAAACCCGCTCCAGCACCTGCAACGCGAACGCCCCGACACGCCGCCCGCGAAACTGCGCGCCCGGCTGGCCGGCTTCGGCCTGATGGCGGCACAGGCGGACACCGAGGTCGCGCGCCTGTCCGGCGGGCAGAAGGCGCGGCTGTCGCTGCTGTTGGCCACGCTCGACGCGCCGCACCTGCTGATCCTCGACGAACCCACCAACCACCTCGACATCGAAAGCCGCGAGGCGCTGGTCGAGGCGCTGACCGCCTATTCCGGCGCGGTGATCCTGGTCAGCCACGACATGCACCTGCTGTCGCTGGTCGCCGACCGGCTCTGGCTGGTCAGCCAGGGCAGCGTGCGCCCCTACGACGAGGATCTCGAAACCTACCGCGCCATGCTGCTGGCGCGCGACACGCCGGCCAAGCCCGGCAAACCGATGGAAAAGCCCAAGCGCCTGTCGCGCGACCAGATCCTCGACCTGCGTGCCGAGGCCCGCAAATGCGAGGACCGCGTGACCAAGCTGGAAGAGATGCGCGAGAAGCTGGCGAAAAAGCTGGCCGACCCCGCGCTCTACGAGACCGACAAGGTCGGCGAACTCGAGGTCTGGAACAAGAAATACGCCGAGATCATGGAAGGCCTGCACCGCGCCGAGGCGATGTGGGAAAAGGCGCTGGAACGGCTGGACGAGGCCGAGAGCGTCTGACCCCGCGATTCAGGCCATCCTCACCGCCACACCGCCAATCCCCTCGATCCGCACCTCCACCTCTTGCCCCGGCTTGACCGGCATCGCGCCCAGCGAGGTGCCGCAGGCGATCACGTCGCCGGGCATCAGGGTCATGTCCTTCGACAGCCGCGCCACGATCTCCTCGGGGCCAAAGATCATGTCCGAACAGGCATAGCTCTGCCGCTCGCGCCCGTTCACCGTGACCTTGACCTCCAAAGCCCGCCAGTCGAGGCCCGTCACGATCCCCGGCCCGATCACGCCAAAGCCGTCAAACCCCTTGGCCCGCGTCCACTGCGGGAACGACGGGTCCTCGGTCAGGATGTTGAGCGCGGTGAAATCGTTCACGCAGGTATAGCCCAGGATCGCCGCGCCCGCCTCGTCGGCCGGGACGTTGCGGCACTCGGCGCCGATCACCACGCCCAGTTCGCCCTCGAACAGCACGCGGCCGATGTCGGGCGGGATCGCCACCGTGTCGCCCGGCCCGGCCAGGCTGGTCACCGGCTTGAGGAAATAGAGCGGATGCGCCGGCTGCGCCCAGCCGTTCTTTTCCGCCGCCGCGTGGAAATTGTTCCACAGCCCGATGAACTTTCCCGGCACCACTGGCGCCAGCAAGGTCACCTCCGCCAGCGCGACCGGATCGCCCGCCCCCTGCTCGGCCCCCAGTGCGGCGCGCGGATGCAGCGCGCCGCCCTCCACGATGCCCGTCACCACGCTGCCGTCGCCCTTGCGCGCCCGTGCCCATTCCATGACTGTCCTCCCCGTGCAAAGCCCTGTGTCCGACCAGGGGTCTAGTGCCTGGCCGCGCCAAGGCAAAGCCGGTTGTCTATGCGCGCATCCGTTTTCGCCCATGTTGACCGCCCTGTCCAAAACGGCAATCCGGCCCGGCGCCCAAGAGTTCCCGACAGCAGGCCCTTGATCGCGGGGGCCGAAAATGACAAGGCAGCGCCATGGACACCGCCTTTCTCATCAGCGCCTTCGTCACGCTGTTCGTCGTGATCGACCCCATCGGCCTCACCCCGATGTTCATCGCGCTCACGCAGGACACCGACGCCGCGCACCGCCGTGCCGTGGCGCTGCGGTCTTGCGCGGTGGCCATCGGCATCCTGACGCTGTTCGCCTTCTTCGGCGAGGCGGTCCTGGGCTTCGTCGGCATCTCGATGCCCGCCTTCCGCATCGCCGGCGGGATCCTGCTTTTCCTGACCGCGCTCGACATGCTGTTCGACCGCCGCACCAAGCGGCGCGAGGACAATGCCGAGCGCGAGGATTTCCCCGACCCCTCCGTCTTTCCGCTGGCGATCCCGCTGATCGCCGGTCCGGGGGCCATCGCCTCGATGATCCTGCTGGCGGGGCGCGCGGGCGATGGGCTTGAAATGGCGGGCATCCTGGCGGTCATGGCAGGCGTGATCTGCGTCGCGCTGGCACTGTTCCTGGTCGCCGGCGCGATCGAGCACCTGCTGGGCCGGGTCGGCATCATCGTGATCACGCGCCTCCTGGGCATGCTGCTCGCGGCGCTGTCGGTTCAGTTCGTGCTGGACGGGCTGCGCAGCTTCGGGCTGGCCCCGGCCTGAGGCGACCCCCCCCCTGTACCTTGGCCGCAGAGTGCCTATCTTTGCAGGGTATGCAGGGGGAGCGGGCCATGTCGGGCGACCAGATCGGAAACCTCATCTACCTCGGACTGCTGGCGGCGGTGATCGGCAGCTGGCTGGTCCTGCATGGCCGCAACAGCCTGAACAAGACCCTTCAGCAGATGGCGGCCTGGGCGCTGATCTTTGTCGGCGTGATCGCCGCCTACGGGTTGTGGAGCGACATCCGCGGCACCGTGACGCCGCGCCAGATGGTGTTCGAGAGCGAAGGCAAGGTCGAACTGCCGCGCGCCCCGGACGGGCATTACTACGTGACGCTCCAGATCAACGGATCGCCCACCCGATTTGTCGTGGACACCGGCGCAACCTCGATCGTGCTGACGCGCCGGGACGCCGAGCGTGCCGGGATCGACGACAGCGGCCTGCACTTCCTGACCGAGGCGATGACCGCCAACGGCGTGGTCCAGACCGCCCGCGTGGTGCTGGACGAGGTCGGCCTGGGCCCCTTCCGCGACCAGCGCGTGCCGGCCTATGTCAACGCCGGAGAGATGGAGAACTCGCTTCTGGGGATGAGCTACCTGGGCCGCTTTACCCGGCTCGAGATCACCGGCGGGACGATGGTGCTGCAACGCTGAGGCTCAGGCCTCGGCCTTCTTTTCCCAGCGGCCCGATTCCTCGGACCAGTACTTTGCCTTGCAGCCCGCGCCGGTGAGTGCGCGCCACTGGTCGCGCGCGCGCTGCAAGGCCGGGCCGTCATGGCCGTCGAACAGGACGCAGACCCGCTCCAGCGCGCCGACTTCCTCGGGCGCGACCTCGGCGCCGTCGATGCTCATGAGGCAGGCAGGCTCGTTGGCGGCGCGGCGCTCAGAGGTCAGCAGCACCGGCTGGTCGGCGTCGTGTGGCCCGCCGGACAGGCCGTGCGGCAGAAACCCGTCCTCGGGCCCCAGCCACAGCTTCTGGTCCAGCCAGTCCAGCCGCTGCGGATCGGTGCCGCGCACCGCAACCCGCCAGCCGCGCGCCAGAGACCGGTCCAGCAGCTCCGGCAGCACCGCCTCCAGCGGGCGGCGGGTCAGGTGGTAGAAAAAGGCCTCTCCCATCGCGTGCTCCGCCTGTGACGCCGGGGGCATGGGGGGCGCTGCCCCCCGTCTGCCTGCGGCAGCCCCCCCCCCGGGATATTTCCGGACCAAAGATGCGCTGGCCAGGGTCAGTCCTTTTCGAAGCGGTCGCGCACCAGCCGGTCCAGCGCCAGCACGCCCCAGCCGGTCGCGCCCTTGGGGGCGAGCGCGCCGTCGGTCGTCACCTGCGCCACCCCGGCGATGTCGAGGTGGATCCAGGGGGTTTCCGCCTTGACGAAGCGTTGCAGGAACTGCGCCGCGGTGATCGCGCCTGCCGGGCGGCCGCCGACGTTCTTCATGTCGGCCTTCTGGCTTTTCAGCATGTCGTCGTAGGCCTTGCCCAGCGGCAGCCGCCAGGCGCCCTCGCCCTCGGCCTGCGCCGCCTTGAGGAAATCGGCCGCCAGCGCATCGTCGTTGGAGAAGACGGCGGCGTTTTCATGCCCCAGCGCGATGATGCAGGCGCCGGTCAGGGTGGCGAGGTCGATCATCGCGGCGGGTTTCTCGGTCTCCTGCGCGTGCCACATCACGTCGGCCAGCACCAGCCGCCCCTCGGCGTCGGTGTTGATCACCTCGATGGTGTCGCCCTTCATCGACTTGACGATGTCGCCCGGACGCTGCGCCATGTGCGAGGGCATGTTCTCGACCAGGCCCACCATGGCGACCACATGCGCCTTGGCCTTGCGCAGGGCCAGCGCCTTCATGACGCCAGCCACGGTGCCGGCGCCGCCCATGTCCATGGTCATGTCCTCCATGCCCTGCGCGGGCTTGAGGCTGATGCCGCCGGTGTCGAACACGACGCCCTTGCCGATCAGCGCCAGCGGCGCGCCCTCGGCCCCCTTCCAGCGCATCGTGACGACCTTGGACGGCATCGCCGAGCCCTGGCCGACGCCCAGCAGCGCGCCCATGCCCAGCTTTTCCAGCTCCGGTTCGTCCATCACCTCGACCTCGACCCCGAGATCGCGCAGCGCCTCCAGCCGGGTGGCGAACTCCACCGTCGTCAGCACGTTGGCCGGTTCGCTGATCAGGTCGCGGGTAAAGACCACGCCCTCGGCCAGCGCGCGGCCGGTGGCAAAGGCGGCCTCGGCCTCGGCCGGGTCCTTGACCATCAGCGTCGCCGCGGCCAGCGGCTCGGCCGCCTCGGACTTGCGCGCGGAAAAGACGTAGCCGCGCAGCGCGATGCCCAGCGCGATCTCCTCGGGCAGGCGCGTGACCTCGACCAGAACGGTCATCGCGGATTTGCCCGCCAGCCGCGCCAGCGTGCCGCCGGCCTTGCGCGCCTCGGCGGTGGCGGGGCGGCGGTCCAGCTTGACGATGTCGACCGCCTCGGCGGCCATGCCGGCGGGCCAGGCCAGGCTCAGCGCCTCGCCGGCCGACAGCTTGCCCCAGGCGGCGCTTTCCACCGCGCGGCCCACGCCGCCCTTGGTCAGACGGTTCAGCCGCCGCGCCCCGGGGCTGAGCGTTCCGTCGGCGGTCACCATCACGGCCACCCGGCCAGCGGCCTCGCCCAGCGCCTCGAGTTCCACCTCGGCAAAGCTGATCGCGCGCACATCGGTCATCGTGTTCTTTCCCCTGAGCAGTGTTTCGCCACGAGAGGTAACGCCCGATGCCCCGCTTGACCAGTGCCACCTTTCGCATTCCCGTGTGATCCTTTAGTCTGCGCGCACCTTGTCCGTTCTGGGGGGAACCGGCGTTTGCAGAGATTCGACAGATATGTGCTGTCGCAACTGGTAGTCGTGTTCGGCTTTTTCGCCCTAGTCCTTGTGTCGGTCTACTGGGTGAACAAGGCCGTCACGATCTTTGACCAGCTGGTTTCGGACGGTCATGCCGTCGGCGTCGTGGCCGAGTTCACCGCCCTGTCCCTGCCCGCCGTCGTGGCCATGGTGCTGCCACTGGCGGCGTTTGCCGCCTCGGTCTACGTCACCAATCGGATGAGTTCGGACAGCGAGCTGACCGTGGTGCAGGCGACCGGCTATTCGCCCTGGCGGCTGGCGCGACCGGTGCTGATCTTTGGCGTGCTGGTCGCGCTGATGCTCTCGACGCTGACGCATGTCCTCGTGCCGAAGTCGCTGGAACAGCTTCGCCTGCGCGAACGGGAACTGGCCGCCTCGGTCACCGCGCGGCTGCTGCGCGACGGGGTCTTTCTGCATCCGATCGCCGGCGTGACCTTCTACATCCGCGACATCACCGCGACGGGCGAGTTGCGTGATGTCGTGCTGTCGGACCGCCGCACCGAGGGGCGCGAGGTCACCTACACCTCGGAGCGGGCCTACCTGATCCGCGACGACGAAGGCCCCAAGATGGTGATGCTGTCGGGCATGGCGCAGACGCTGGACATGGTCGAGCGGCGGCTGTCGACCACGAATTTCACCGACCTGACCTATGACGTGTCCGGGCTGATCACCTCGTCCCGGCCAACGAAACGGCGGCTGAACTACATGTCGACCTTCGAGCTGCTGGCCGATCCGGTGGCCTCGGCCGAAGAGGCCAAGGACAAGCCCGGCGAGGCGCTGGAAGAGGCGCACATGCGGTTCCAGCTGCCGCTGCTGGCGCTGGTGGCGGCGCTGGTCGGCAACGCGGCGCTGATGGTGGGCGGCTTTTCGCGTTTTGGCGTCACCCGGCAGATCGTCTTTGCCATCGTCCTGCTGGTGGCGGTCAAGCTGGTGGAAAGCGCGGTCACCGACCCGGTGCGCGGCGATCCGCGACTCTGGCCGCTGGTCTACCTGCCCAGCCTCATCGGCCTGCTGATGGTCTGGGCGCTGCTGCGCCAGGCGGCGCGCCCCTTCCGGCCCCGGCGCGCTCGGCGCGGCGACCCGGCAGAGGTGGCGGCATGATCCTGCACCGCTACTTTGCCCGCCGCTTCCTGTGGCTGTTCCTGGCCCTGCTGGCGATCTTCGGGCTGTTCCAGGGCCTGCTCGACCTGATCGAGGAAATGCGCCGCTTCGACGATTCGGTCAGCTTTGGCCACGTGGTGCAGATGGTGCTGCTGAAATTGCCGACGGGTCTCTACGAGATCATCCCGCTGGTGGTGATCCTGGCCACTGTGGCGATGTTTCTCGGCCTCGCGCGGTCGTCCGAGCTTGTGGTGACGCGCGCCGCCGGGCGCTCGGGCCTGACCGCGCTGCTGGCGCCGGTGCTGGTCGCGCTGGTGCTGGGCGGGCTGGTGGTGGCGCTGATGAACCCCATCGTTTCGGCCACGTCCAAGCGCTACGCCGACCTGCTGGAGGTCTACGAGAGCGGCACCACCTCGGCGGTCTCGATCGGACCCGAGGGCCTGTGGCTGCGGCAGGGCGGAACCGAGGGGCAGGCGGTGATCCATGCCGCCCGCGCCAACCCCGAGGCAACCAGGCTGTTCGAGGTCTCGATCGTCGTCTACGCCCCCGGTGGCGGGCCGATGACCCGCATCCTGGCGGAAAGCGCCCGGCTAGAGGACGGGTTCTGGCTGCTCAGCAACGCCAAGGCCTGGCCGCTGGCGCTGGGCCTGAACCCGGAATCCGGGGCCCGCACGCATGACCTGCTGCGGTTGCCGTCCAGCCTGACGCAGGACAGCATCCGCGACCGCTTTGGCAAGCCCTCGGCGGTGGCGATCTGGGACCTGCCCGCCTTCATCGCCGGGCTGGAATCGGCGGGCTTTTCCGCCCGGCGGCACGTGGTCTGGCTGCACATGGAACTGTCGCGCCCGCTGTTCCTGGTGGCGATGACGCTGGTCGGCGCGGCCTTCACCATGCGGCCCACCCGGCTGGGCCGCACCGGCGTCGCGATCCTGTCCGCGGTCCTGCTTGGCTTTGGCTTGTATTACGTGCGAAGCTTTGCCCAGATCATGGGGGAAAACGGCCAGCTTTCGCCGCTGGTCGCGGCCTGGGTTCCGCCGGTGGCCTCTGTCCTGCTGGCGATGGGGCTGGTTCTGCATATGGAGGACGGATGACACGCGCGTTCCCACGTCTGGCCTCACGTCTGGCCGGCCTGGCCGCAGTGCTTGCGCTGCTGCTGGCCCTGCCCCTGCGCGCGCAGGACACATCGCAGGATGGCGCGGCCAAGCCGGCCATGCTGCTGGCCGATTCCGTCTACGTCGAGAACGAGGAGCGCCTGGTCGCCACCGGCAACGTCGAGGCGTTCCACGACGGGGTGACGCTGACCGCCACCCGCATCCTCTATGACCGTACCACCGACAGCCTGACCATCGACGGCCCGATTCGCATCACCGACGCCGCGGGCAACGTCATGACCGCCGATTTCGCGCAGCTGGACCGCGGCTTGCAGAACGGCTTGCTGGCCGGCGCGCGGCTGGTGCTGGACCAGCAGTTGCAGCTTGCCTCGGTCGAGGCGCGCCGCGTCGAGGGCCGCTACACCCAGCTCAGCCGCGTCGCCGTCACCTCCTGCCAGGTCTGCGGGCCACGCGGCGTGCCGCTGTGGCAGATCCGCGCCGCCCGCGTCGTGCACGACCAGGAAGAACGGCAGCTCTACTTCGACGGCGCGCAGTTTCGCGTGCTGGACGTGCCGGTGTTCTACTTCCCGCACCTGCGCCTGCCGGACCCCACGCTGAAACGCGCGCGCGGCTTTCTCGTGCCCAGTTTCCGCAGCTCCACCCTGCTGGGGTTCGGCATCAAGACGCCCTACTTCGTCCCCTTCGGTCCGCACAAGGACCTGACGCTGACGCCCTACCTGTCGCCCAAGACGCGCACGCTGGAACTGCGCTATCGCCAGGCCTTTCGCAACGGCAGCCTGACCCTGGAGGGCGCGGCCAGCTCCGACACGCTCAAGACCGACGGCCTGCGCGGCTACCTCTTCGCCGAGGGCGATTTTCTGATCGCCGGGGACTACAAGCTGGATTTCCGGCTGAAATCCGTCTCCGACGACGCCTATCTCAACGATTACGGCATCAGCAGCGCCGACCGGCTGGAAAGCTCGGTGTCGCTGCGCCGGGTGCAGCGGGACGGCTTCATGCGCGCCAGCGTGCTGAACTACGAGACGCTGCGCGACTTCGAAAGCAACGACACCCAGCCCCGCTTCATCGCCGATTATTTCATCGAACGGCGCTATTTCCCGCGCATCGGGGGCGAGCTTCGCCTGGCCGCCGAGGCGCACGGCCACCTGCGCCAGTCCAAGCGCGCCACCGACGGCCCCGACGACGATCTCGAGGTCGACGGCCGCGACGTCGCGCGCCTCAACGCCGAGTTTAGCTGGCGGAACCGCTGGACGCTGGCGGGCGGGCTGCGCGCCGGGGTCTCGACCCACCTCTGGGTCGATCGCTACATGACCGAACAGGATGTCACCTCCTCGCCCGAGGTCAGCCGCGCGATCGCCGGTGTCGCGGTGGAACTGCGCTACCCGATGCAACGGCGCGGCGCGGCGGGCGGGCGCACCCTGTTCGAACCGGTGGTCCAGCTGGGCTGGGTCGGCGGCGAACGGCTGAAGAACCCCAACGACGAAAGCACCCGGGTCGAATTCGACGAGGCCAACCTGCTGTCGCTGTCGCGTTTCCCGGCCGCCGACCGGCGCGAACACGGCGCGACGCTGGCCGCCGGGGTGCGCTGGATGCATCAGGCGCCCACCGGCTGGTCCGCCGCGCTGACGCTGGGCCAGGTCTGGCGCGACAGCGCGGACAGCGATTTTTCGCGCACCTCCGGGCTGGCTGGCACCACGTCCGACCTGCTGATCGCCGGGCGCTTTTCCAACCCGCTGGGGATCACCCTGTCGATGCGCGGCCTGCTGGATACCGACATGCAGGTCGCCAAGGCCGAGGCGCGCGCCGGCTGGTCGACCTCGCGGATGGACCTCGGCGCCTCCTACCTGCTGCTCGAGGCCGACCCCGACGAGGACCGCGACCAGACGCAGGCCGAATGGACCTTTGACGGCCGCTACCAGGTGACCCGCCACTGGGCCACCTCGGGCGAGGCGCGCTACGATCTTTCCGACCGCCGGGTTGACCGCGTCGGCCTTGGCCTGCAATACCGCAATGAATGCATCCAGGTGGACTTCCAGGCCACGCGGAACTATGCCTCCGCGACCAACCTCGAACCCTCCACGGAATTCGACCTGACCGTCGCGCTGATGGGTTTCAGCACCGGCGGCAGTGGCAAGGAGTATCGCCGCACATGTTCCTTCTGACCCGTTTCCTCTCGCCGCTCCTTGTCGTCGCCGGACTCGCGCTGGCGCCCGTGCCGGCCTCCGCGCAAAACCTCTTCGGGCCGGCCATCCGGGTGAACGACGCGGTGATCACCGGCTACGAGATCCAGCAGCGCCGGCAGATGCTGCAGGTGCTGCGGGCGCCCGGCGACCTGACCAAGGTCGCGCGCGACCAGCTGATCGACGACCGCCTGCGCGTGCAGGCCGCCTCCGACAACGGCATCCGCCCGACCGAGGAAGAGGTGCTGGACGGCATGGCCGAATTCGCCGGCCGCGCCAACATGGACCGCGACCAGTTCGTCGCCGCGCTCGCCGCCGAGGGCGTGGCCGAGCAGACCTTCCGCGACTTCGTGCAGGCCGGCCTCAGCTGGCGCCAACTGGTGCAGGCGCGGTTCGGCGCGCGCTCTTCCGTCTCCGAGGACGAGATCGACCGCGCCCTGTCGCGGCAGGGCGGCGGCAGCAGCGTCCGCGTCCTGCTGTCCGAGATCATCATGCCGATGCCCCCCGAGCAGGAAACCGAGGTCCGCGAGCGCGCCGAGCGCATTGCCCGGATAACCAGCTTTGGTGCCTTCTCGGCCGAGGCGCAGCGCTACTCCGCAACCGCCACCCGCGACGCCGGCGGCCGCCTGCCCTGGCAGAACCTCAGCGACCTGCCGCCGCCGCTGCAACCGGTGCTGCTGGGCCTCGCCCCCGGCGAGGTCACCGACCCGATCCCGCTCGACGGCGCCATCGCGCTGTTCCAGCTGCGCGACATCGCCGAGGGCGACTATACCGCGCCCAGGGTGGCCGCGGTGGAATACGCCGCCTATTACATGGCGGGCGGGCGGTCGCCCGAGACGCTGGCCAAGGCGCGCGAGATCGCCGGCCGGATCGACCGCTGCGACGACCTCTACGGCATCGCCAAGGGCCAGCCGCCCGAGGTGCTGGAACGTGGCACGCTGCCGGTGAACGACCTGCCGACCGACATCGCCTTCGAGCTGTCCAAGCTCGACCCGGGCGAGGTGTCCACCGCGCTGACGCGGTCCGGCGGGCAGACGCTGGTGTTCCTGATGATGTGCGGCCGCACCAGCGAGATCGCCGAGGACATCGACCGCACCGAGATCACCATCGGTCTGCGCAACCAGCGCCTGGCCGCGCTCGCCGACGGCTATCTCGCGCAGCTGCGCGCCGACGCCCTCATCGTCGAGAAATGACGCGGGCAGAGGCGCCGGTTGCGCTCAGCTGCGGTGAACCTGCCGGCATCGGGCCGGAGCTGGCGGAATCCGCCTGGGAGCAGCTGAAAGGCGACCTGCCCTTCGTATGGATCGGCGATCCGGCGCACCTGCCCGGACAGGTGCCGCATGTCATCGTCGACGATCCGGCACAGGCGGTTGAGGCCTCGGCCGCAGCCCTGCCGGTCTGGCCGATCCCGGTGCCCGGCCCACGCGTGCCCGGCGTGCCGCAGCCAGTGCAGGCCGGCGGCGTGATCCGGTCCATCGAAGAGGGCGTGCGGCTGGTGCAGTCGGGCGCGGCACGGGCGCTTTGCACCCTGCCGATCCACAAGCAGGCGCTGGCCGAGGGCGCAGGCTTTGCCTTTCCCGGCCATACCGAGTTCCTCGCCCACCTGGCGGGGGTGGACGAGGTGGTGATGATGCTGGCCTCGGACCGCCTCCGCGTGGTCCCGGTGACGATCCACATCGCGCTGTCCGAAGTCCCCCGCGCCCTGACCGCCGACCTGCTGGAGCGGCGCATCCGCATCACCCGCCGGGCGCTGGTCACCCAGTTCGGCATCGCCGACCCGCGCCTCGCGGTGGCCGGGTTGAACCCGCATGCCGGCGAAGGCGGGCGCATGGGCCGCGAGGAGAGCCAGCTGATTGCCCCGGTGCTGGAGCGCCTGCGCGCCGAGGGGATGGACCTGCGCGGCCCGCTGCCCGCCGACACGATGTTCCACGAACGCGCCCGCGCCGGCTATGACGCAGCGCTCTGCATGTACCACGACCAGGCGCTGATCCCGATCAAGACGCTGGACTTCGACGAAGGCGTGAACGTCACGCTGGGCCTGCCCTTCGTGCGCACCTCGCCCGACCACGGCACCGCCTTCGACATCGCGGGCCGTGGGATGGCGAACCCGTCCTCGACGCTGGCCGCCCTGCGCATGGCCGCGCGGCTGGCATGAAGTCGCCCCGCGCGCCACGGGCGCAAATTTCACCCCTGAAATTTGCAAATTCCGTCCGCGGAATTTGCGCCAGACCCCGCCGAGGCACATGAGCCAGATCGATTCCCTGCCCCCGCTGCGCGAGGTCATCGCCACGCATGAGCTCAGCGCGCGCAAGTCGCTGGGCCAGAACTTTCTTCTGGACCTCAACCTGACCTCGCGCATCGCCCGTATCGCCGGCGACCTGACGCAGACCGACGTGCTGGAGGTCGGCCCCGGTCCTGGCGGGCTGACCCGCGGCCTTCTGGCCGAGGGCGCGCGCAAGGTGCTGGCCGTGGAAAAGGACCGCCGCTGCCTGCCCGCGCTGGCCGAGATCGCCGCCGCCTATCCCGGCCGGCTGGAGGTGATCGAGGGCGATGCGCTGGATGTCGACGTCTCGGCCCACCTGACACAACCCTACGCGATCTGCGCCAACCTGCCCTACAATGTCGGCACCGAACTGCTGGTGCGCTGGCTGACGCCACCAGATTGGCCGCCGGCCTGGCGCTCACTCACGCTGATGTTCCAGAAGGAAGTGGCCGAGCGGATCGTGGCCGAGCCGGGATCCAAGGCCTACGGACGCCTCGCGCTGCTGGCCCAGTGGCGCTGCGACGCGCGCATCGCGCTGACCCTGCCGCCAAGCGCCTTTACGCCGCCGCCCAAGGTCAGCTCGGCCGTGGTGCACCTGACCGCCCTGCCCGTACCGCGTTTCGCCGCGGACCAGAAGGTGCTGGAACGGGTGGTGGCGGCGGCCTTCAATCAGCGGCGCAAGATGCTGCGCGCGGCGCTCAAGGGGCTGTCGCCCGACATCGAGGCGCATCTGAACGCAGTCGGCATCGCCCCCACCGAACGCGCCGAGCGCGTGCCGCTGGAGGGCTTCTGCGCCCTGGCGCGCAGCCTCGCGGCCGCGAACCCGTAACTCAAAGGATCATTCCGCAGCGTCAGGCGGGGGCACGTCGCCGGGAGCCTGGGATTCGGGCGCGTCGGCCTCGGGCTTCTTGCGCGGCTTGCGCGGGGCGCGTGGCTTCTTGGGCTTGTCCTCGGCCGCGGCCTCCGGTGCGGACGCCTCGGCGTCGGGCTGCTGCTCGGGCGCCGGGTCGGCCGGCCTCGGCTTGGGTGCGCGCTGGCGCGGCTCCGGCTTGGGTTCGGGCTTGGGATCGGACTTGGGCTGGCGCTCGGCCCGGCTTTCGGGCGTGTCCACCAGTCCGGGGCCGTCATCCTCGCCGGTCAGGTCCAGCACGTCGGGCAGCACCGGGGCGCCACGCTCTTCCGAAGACGGCCCACCCTGCTGCGGCCGCGGCTGACGCTCGGGACGGCTCTCCGGCTCGCTCCCGTCGCGCTGCGGACGGTCACGGTCGCGCTGGGGCTGACGGTCGCGATTCTCGCGGCTCTCGCGCTCCTGCTGAGCCTGGCGGTCCTGCTGCGCCTGGCGGTCGCGGTTCTCGCGTTCCTGCTGCTCGCGCCGCTGGTCCTGCTCGCGCTGGGCCTCGCCCAGCATGCGCAGGTAATGCTCCGCGTGCTGCTGGAAGTTCTCGGCCGCCACACGGTCATTCGACAGTGCGGCGTCGCGCGCCAGCTGGTTGTATTTCTCAATGATCTGCTGCGGCGTGCCGCGCACCTTGCCCTCCGGGCCGCTGCTGTCGAACACGCGGTTCACAACATTGCCGACAGGATTGCGGTTGCGGTTATTCTTGTTCCGCGAGCGGGATTTGGAAGAACGCATATGTTTTTATTTCCAGCCTTATTGCGACGGCTTGGTGACGGAATGCAGCGCGTCATGCGCCAAACTGGTCGGTGTCACCCTGATGTTGGCTTGATGTTGCACCGGACCGGCCCGCAAGCCGTTCGACTGCGCAACTTGGTCTGAATATGCACATGGACTGCGCAGAGACAAGGGGAAACGCCCGGCGTTCACCTTTTTCGGGCCGAAAAATGCTGAAAACCGCCCGGCAGCGTGGCAACGACCACACGATCGCGCCCGGCGAGGTCCGGAATGACCCGCACACCGTGCAGCCCCGAGACCTGGAACAGCCGGCTGACCGCCATGCCCTGGCTCGCGCCGATCTCGACCACCAGCCGCCCGCCCGGCGCCAGCCGCAGCGCCGCGCCGTCCAGGATGGCGCGGTAGGCGGTCAGCCCGTCGGCCTCGTCGGTCAGCGCCAGCCGCGGTTCATGCTCGCGCACTTCGGGCGCGAGGAACGGCATCTCGGACACGGCGATGTAGGGCGGGTTCGACACGATCAGGTCAAAGCCCGCATCCTCCGGCCCCAGCGGCGCGTACCAGCTGCCCTGCCGCAGTTCGGCGCGGTCCTCCAGCCTTAGCGTGTTGCGGTTCCAGTAGGCCACGTTCAGCGCCGCCTCGCTGATGTCGGTGCCGATGCCCACCGCGGCCTGCCGTTCCGCCAGCAGGGTCAGCAGGATGCAGCCCGACCCGGTGCCCAGGTCCAGCACCGTGGCAAAGGGTTCCGTCAGCGCCACCTCGATCAGCGTCTCGGTCTCGGGGCGCGGGTCCAGCACCTCGGGCGTGACCAGGAAATCGCGGCCGTAGAACATCCGCCGCCCGGTCAGGTGGCTGACCGGCATCCGCTCGGCCCGCCGTTCGACCAACGTCAGATAGACCACCTCCAGGTCCGGCTCGACCGGCTCGGGCAGGAACAGGGTCAGCCGCCCGGCGGGCACCTTGAGCACATGGCTCAGCAGGCGGCGCGCATCGCGGCCCGGGTCGGGCACCCCCGCCTCGACCAGCCGCGCGGTGGCGCGCGACAACAGGTCCGCGCCGCGCGTCATCCCTGCATCTCGGACAGCAGCGCCGCCTGGTGTTCGGCGGTCAGCGCGTCGATGATCTCGTCGAGATCGCCGGCCAGGATCTGCTCCAGCCGGTACAGCGTCAGGCCGATGCGGTGATCGGTCATCCGCCCTTGCGGGAAATTATAGGTGCGGATGCGCTCGGAGCGGTCGCCGCTGCCGACCTGCGCCTTGCGCGCCCCCGCCCGTTCCGCATCGGCGCGCGAGCGTTCCAGGTCGAACAGCCGCGCGCGCAGCACCTGCATGGCGATCTCGCGGTTGCGGTGCTGCGATTTCTCGGAACTCGTCACCACGATGCCCGACGGGATGTGGGTGATCCGCACCGCCGAATCCGTGGTGTTGACGTGCTGGCCCCCTGCCCCCGAGGACCGCATGGTGTCGATGCGGATGTCGTTGGGGTCGATGCGGATGTCGACCTCCTCGGCCTCGGGCAGCACCGCCACCGTCGCGGCTGAGGTGTGGATGCGCCCGCCGCTCTCGGTCTCGGGGACGCGCTGCACCCGGTGTACGCCGCTTTCGAACTTGAGCCGGGCAAAGACGTTGTCGCCGACGATCCGCACCACCAGTTCGCGCACGCCACCCAGTTCGGACAGCTGTTCCTCGACCACCTCCCAGCGCCAGCCTTTCGCCTCGGAATAGCGCTGGTACATGCGCGCGAGGTCGGCGGCGAACAGCGCCGCCTCGTCGCCCCCCGTTCCGGGACGGATCTCCAGCATGGCGGGGCGGGCATCGGCGGCATCGCGCGGCAACAGCGCCAGTTGCACGGCGTGTTCGGCCTCGGGCAGACGGGCGCGCAACTCCGGCAGTTCCTCTTCGGCGAGCGCGCGCATCTCGGGGTCCTTCAGCAGCGCTTCGGCGCCGGCGATCTCGTCGCGCAACCGCTCCCATTCGGCGATCTGGGCGACCACCGGCTTGAGTTCGGCGTATTCGCGGCCCAACGCGGCAATGTCGCCCTGCCCCGTGGACATGCGCGCCTCGACGTATTCGAGTCGTTCCTTGATCTGCTGCATGCGGTCTGTCGGGATCATGCGGTTGCATTGCCGATTGCGCCGTGAGCGTCAAGCGTCGCGGCGCGGGTCGGGACCGACGCGGCATCGGCAAAAGCCTGTCGGTTCGCCGCGATGCGGCGCTCTGTGGCTTGACGCTCCGGCCCCGGGGTGCATCTGTCATCCCAAGAGTCGTGGCAAGACCGCGCCGGGCCGGGCACACAGCGCCGGGCGCATGACAGGATTGCCCAGAACCCGCTTGGAGGATGAAATGGCCGTCACCCTGAACGTCAACGGCACCGCGCAAGAGGTGGACCTGCCCCCGGAGGTGCCCCTGCTCTGGGCCTTGCGCGACGCGCTGAACCTGACCGGAACGAAATTCGGCTGCGGTGTCGCGGCCTGCGGCGCCTGCACCGTGCACATCGACGGCGAGGCGGTGTTCGCCTGCCAGGTCCCCATCGGCGAGGTCTGGGGCGATATCACCACGATCGAAGGGCTGGGCACGCCCGACGCGCTGCACCGGCTGCAACAGGCCTGGATCGACCACCAGGTCGCGCAGTGCGGCTACTGCCAGTCCGGCCAGATCATGCAGGCCGCCGCCCTGCTGGCCGCCACGCCCAATCCCACCGATGACCAGATCGACGCCGCCATGTCCGGCAACCTGTGCCGCTGCGGCACCTACCCGCGCATCCGCGCCGCCATCAAATCCGCCGCAGGGGAGGCCTGAGCCATGGCCAGCATCGGCAAGATCGCCCGCCGCACGTTCCTGATCGGGGCGGCCGCCATCGCCGGCGGCGCCGCCTTCGGCGCCTGGTACGTCACCCGCCCCGCGCCGAACCCGCTGAAACCCGGCGACGGCGAATCGGCGCTGAACGCCTTTGTCCTGATCGACGGCACCGGCGTCACCCTGATCGCGCCCCGCGCCGAGATGGGACAGGGCACCATGACCACCTGGGCCGCCCTCATCGCCGAGGAGATGGATCTCGACTGGGCGCAGGTCCGGGTGATCCACGGCCCGCCCGCGCAGGCCTATTTCAACAGCGCTCTGATGGGCGAGGGTTTGACCCACAAGGGCTATGACGCCTCCGCCTTCCAGCATTCGCTGGGCGAGATGATGGGCCACCTGGGCAAGGTCTTTTCCATGCAGGTCACCGGCGGCTCGACCGCCATGAAGGACGGGTACGAGCGGATGCGCGTCACGGGTGCCGCCGCGCGCGAGATGCTCAAGACCGCCGCCGCCGCGCGGCTGGGCGTCTCCATCGCCGACCTGCGCACCGAAAAGGGCGCGGTCATCGCCCCCGACGGCACCGCGATCCCCTATCCCGACCTCGCTGCCGAGGCCGCTCAGGTGGAACCGCCGCGCATCGAGCTGCGCCGCCAGGAGCAATGGACCCTGCTGGGCAATTCCCTGCCCCGGCTCGACATCCCCGCCAAATCCACCGGCACCGCGCAGTTCAGCATCGACACCCGCCTGCCGGGGATGCGCTATGCCGCCGTCCGCATGGCGCCCACCCGCGGCGGCATGAAATCCTACGACGCCTTCGAGGCCAACCGCATGCCCGGCGTGGAAAAGGTCGTCGACCTGGGCGATGGCCTCGCCGTGATCGCCACCAACACCTGGCTGGCGCAGCAGGCGCTGGACACCATCGGGGTCGAATGGACCCCCTCCGCCTACCCCGAGTCCACCGAGGCCATGTTCAGCGCCATCGAGGCGGCCTTTGACACCGAGCCGGATTCGGTCCTGCGCGACGACGGCAACGCCGACCGCCTGCCCCAGGGCGCGACGCGGATCGAAGCCGAGTACCGCGTGCCCTTCCTCGCCCATGCCACCATGGAGCCGATGAACGCCACCGCCTGGTTCGACGGCACCAACCTGCGACTGTGGTGCGGCAACCAGGGCCCGACCTTCCTGCGCGATGCCTGTGCCGCCGAGGCGGGAATCGCCCCCGAAGAGGTCGAGGTCAACGTCACCCTGATGGGCGGCGGCTTTGGCCGCCGCGGCGAATTCGACTACGCGGTGATCGCCACCCGCGTGGCCAAGGCGATGCCCGGCACCCCGGTCAACGTCACCTGGTCGCGCGAAGAGGACATGACCCACGATTTCTACCGCCCCGCCGCCATCGCGCGGATCACGGGTGCCGTGGCCGACGGCGCGCCCGTCACCTTCGACGCGCGGGTCGCCTCGCCCTCGATCGCCGCGCAGGCGCTGAAACGCTGGGTCGGCTTTTCGCCGGGCGGCCCGGACAAGGGCATCGTCGACGGCATCTACAACCAGCCCTATCGCATCCCCAACTACCGCGTCGCGGGATACCGGGCCGACATCGCACCGCCGCTGGGCTTCTGGCGCTCAGTCGGGTCCAGCTTCAATGGCTTCTTCCATGAAAGCTTCATGGACGAACTGGCCCATGCCGCCGACGCGGACCCGCTCGACTTCCGGCTGAAGCAGATGCGCGACGAATGGCTGCCCGGTTTCTACGTGCTGGAGGCGGTGCGCGACATGTGCGGCTGGACCGGCACCACGCCCGAAGGCACCGGCCGCGGCGTCGCCATGGTCTACAGCTTCGGCACCCCCTGCGCCGTGGTGATCGAGGTCATGCAGACCGAAGGCGGGATTCGCCTGACCAACGCCTGGATGGCCGCCGACCCCGGCGTCGCGCTGGACCCCTCGATCATCGAGGCGCAGCTGACCGGGGGCCTCGCCTACGGCCTCTCCGCCGCCATCGGCGAAGATATCACCTTTGCCGGCGGGGTCGTCGACCAGAAGAACTTCCCCGACTACGAACCCTTGCGCATGTCGCAGATGCCCGCCGTCGAGGTCAGCATCCTGGAACACCAGGAGCGGCTGAACGGCATCGGCGAGGTCGGCACCCCGCCCGCCGCCCCGGCGCTGGCCAACGCGCTGTTCGACCTGACCGGCAAGCGGGTGCGCGAACTGCCGCTGCGCAAGGCGTTCGATTTCTACATCTGATCCTTCTGACTTCGGCCCGGCCTTTTCCCGTGAAAGGCCGGGTTTCGGAAAATCCGCTTCAATGGCCGACGCGCGCCACCGTGCCGCCCCATTTCTTGCGCAATGCGGGGGCATAACCGCATGACCGGCGCGATCCCGCGGGATCCCGCCGCGGGTACGTTAACCAGTACCCCGGCCCCTGCCGACCCGCAGGGGCCGTTTTTCTGCCTGCCCCCGCGCTCCGGCGCCGGGCGGGACAGGGTTCCGCGAGGCCGGCATTCCGGGCTAGGCTGTGGCACGCAGACCGGCCCCCAGGAGACCCCGATGGATTATCCCCCCTTCATGCAGGCGCTTCCCGCCCTCGACATCCCCTTTCCCGAAGACGTGGTCAGCGCCCGCGCGGTCCGCTCGGACCAGGCGCTGGTGGTCTATTTCGCCGTGCATCAGCCGGTGGAACTGCCCGAGCACAGCCACGGCGCGCAATGGGGCCACATGTTCCACGGCCGGATGTCCCTGACGATCGGCGGCAAGACCCGCGAGTGCCGACCCGGCGACAGCTGGAACATCCCCGCGGGCGTGCCGCATTCCGCGCGAATCGAGGCCGGCAGCCTGCTGATGGATGTGTTCGAGGAACCGGACCGCTACCCGCTGAAGGGCTGAGCGCGCCGCCCGTCAGCCCGCCGCACGCAGCCCCTGCGCGCCGCGGTCACGCGCCCAGCCGCGCACCGCCTTGCCGAAAGCCTCGAACAGCGGGCGCGAGACCGGGTCGTTCGCGGCGTTCCATTCCGGGTGCCACTGCACCGCCAGGGTAAAGCCGGGCGCATCGCGCACATGGATCGCCTCCGGCGTGCCGTCGGGGGCGTGGCCCTCGATCACGATGCGGCGGCCGGGGGTCTTGATCCCCTGCCCGTGCAGCGTGTTGGTCATCACCTCGGTCGCGCCGAACAGCCGGTGGAACACGCCGCCCTCGGTCAGCGTCACCTTGTGGCGCAGTTCGAACTTTTCCTCCAGCGTGCCGTCAGGCGGCATCCGGTGGTTCAAGCGGCCCGGCAGGTCGCGGATTTCCGGGTAGAGCGAGCCGCCCATGGCCACGTTGACCTCCTGGAAGCCGCGGCAGATGCCCAGAAAGGGCTGGCCGCGCGCCACGCAGGCCCGCACCAGCGGCAGCGTGATCGCGTCGCGCGCCCGGTCATGCGCGCCATGCGCCTCGGTCCAGTCCTCGCCGTATTCCTCGGGGTGGACGTTGGGCCGCCCGCCGGTCAGCACGAACCCGTCGCAGCACTCCAGAAGCTCTTCCACGTTGACAAAGCGCGGGTCGGCGGGGATCACCAGCGGCAGGCAGCCCGAAACCTGCGCCACCGCCTCCGAATTCATCTGGCCGCCCGCATGGGTCGGATACTGATCGTTGATCAGGTAGGAATTGCCGATGATTCCGACGATGGGTCGCTGCATGCCCCGGACTCCTGTGGTCAGGGCCTTATTAAACCACGGGGGCCTTGACGAAAAGTGTCCGCCCGCACATCGCGCCCTGCGGTCGCACACAGGGCAGCGGATTGCCGCCTCGGCGGGCAGGTCAAACCCGCGACCGGGCATTTTGGGGGCGCTGCCCCCGCCGCCGCAAGCGGCGTCTCCCCCGAGGTATTTTTCAAACCAAAGAAGAAGTAGGCGCCGGGCCCGGGCTTCTTTGGTTTCCGAAATACCTCGGGGGTGAGGCCGAAGGCCGAGGGGGCAGCGCCCCCTCCTTCTTTCCCGTCCCGAAAGCGCTTAGCCGGCCGCCTTCAGCTCCAGCCGCCGGCGATGCAGCACCGGCTCGGTATAGCCCGAAGGCTGCACCCGCCCCTCGAACACCAGCTCGCAGGCCGCCTGAAAGGCGATCCCGTCAAAGCCGGGCGCCATCGGCCGGTAGGCCGCATCGCCGGCGTTCTGGCGGTCCACCACCTCGGCCATGCGCTTCATGATGTCCATGACCTCGTCCCTGGACACGATGCCGTGGTGCAGCCAATTGGCGATGTGCTGGGAAGATATCCGGCAGGTCGCGCGGTCCTCCATCAGGCCCACGTCGTTGATGTCCGGCACCTTGGAACAGCCCACCCCCTGGTCGATCCACCGCACCACGTAGCCCAGGATGCCCTGCGCGTTGTTCTCGACCTCGCGACGCACCTGCTCGGGGCGCCACTTGCGAAAGGCCGCCAGCGGGATCTCCAGCACCGCGTCCACGTGCGCGCGCCGCCCGCCCTTGCGCAGCTTGGCCTGCACGGCAAAGACATCGACCCGGTGGTAATGCAGTGCGTGCAGCGTGGCGGCGGTGGGCGACGGCACCCAGGCGCAGTTGGCGCCCGCCTTGGGATGCTCGATCTTGGCCTCCAGCATCGCCGCCATCTGGTCCGGCATGGCCCACATGCCCTTGCCGATCTGCGCCTTGCCGGACAGCCCGCACTCCAGCCCGATATCGACGTTGCGCGCCTCGTAGGCGCCGATCCAGCCCTTGCGCTTGATGAAATCCTTGCGGCTGAACGGCCCCGCCTCCATCGAGGTGTGGATCTCGTCGCCGGTGCGGTCGAGAAAGCCGGTGTTGATGAAGGCAACGCGATGCCTGGCCGCGCGGATGCATTCCTTGAGGTTGACGCTGGTGCGGCGTTCCTCGTCCATGATGCCCAGCTTGACGGTGTATTGCGGCAGGCCCAGGGCCGCCTCGACAAAGGTGAACACCTCGTCGGCAAAACCCACTTCCTCGGGTCCGTGCATCTTGGGTTTCACCACGTAGACGGACCCGGTGTGGCTGTTGCGCAGCCCTCCGGGCTTGGACAGGTCGTGCATGGCGATCAGTGCGGTCACCATGGCGTCCATCAGCCCCTCGTAGATTTCCGAGCCGTCGCGCAGCAGGATCGCCGGGTTGGTCATCAGGTGGCCGACGTTGCGCACCAGCATCAGCGCGCGGCCCTTGATGGCAAAGGGCGTGCCGTCCGGACCGACGAATTCCAGGTCCGGGTTCAGCGCACGGGTCATCTCCTGCCCGTTCTTGACGAAACGGTCGGTCAGGTCACCCTTCATCAGGCCCAGCCAGTTGGCATAGGCCAGCGCCTTGTCCTCGCCGTCGACGCAGGCGACCGAATCCTCGCAGTCCATGATGGCCGAGACCGCCGCCTCCAGCCGCACGTCGGCCAGCCCCGCCTGGTCGCGCGCGCCGATCATGTGCGTGCGGTCGAACACCAGCTCGACATGCAACCCGTTGTTGCAAAGCAGCACCGCCTCGGGCGCCTTGGGGTGGCCGCGATAGCCGCGGAACTTGTCCGGCTGGATCAGCGGCTGGTCGTCGACCAGCAGCGCGCCACCCTGCACGTGGTAGCGCCGCGCGTCGGCGTGGCTGACGCCCTCGACCGGAAAGGCCTCGTCCAGGAACACCCGCGCCCGCGCCACCACGCGCGCACCGCGTCCCTTGTCATAGCCGCCCTTGGGCGGGGCCGAGCCCATGGCGTCGGTGCCGTAGAGCCCGTCATAGAGGCTGCCCCAGCGCGCGTTGGCCGCGTTCAGCGCGTAGCGCGCGTTGGTGATCGGCACCACCAGCTGCGGGCCGGGCACGCGGGCGATCTCGGGGTCGGTGTTGGCGGTCTCGATCTCGAAGTCGCCACCCTCGGGCAGCAGGTAGCCGATCTCGCTCAGGAAGGCCTTGTAGGCCTCGTGGTCGTGCGGCTGGTTGGCGCGCGCCTTGTGCCAGTCGTCGATCTGCTTCTGCAGGCTCTCGCGCTTGTCCAGCAGCGCCGTGTTGCGCGGGCCGAAGTCATGCGCCAGCGCCGAAAGCGCGGTCCAGAATTCCCCCGCCTTGACACCGGTGCCCGGCAGGGCATGGGCCTCGATGAATGACGCAAGGCGTGTGTCCACCTGCAACCCCGCGCGCTCTGTTCGGTCGACCATGGTATACCTCTTCGGATGATGTGGCGCGGACCCTAGCATTTCGTTTCCGATAGGCAACATTCGACAGCCGCAATACTGTGCCTTCGCGGCGAAAGTTGCGCATGACACGGACAGGAGGACAGGCCTTGGCCGAACATCTCATCGACCTTGCCACGTGGCCGCAGGCCGACCGGTTCCACTGGTTCCGGCGCTACGAGCGGCCGCATTACGCCGTGACCACGCGGCTGACCATGACGCGGCTGATGGCGCAGCGCAAACCCTCCGGGGTGTCGCCTTATCGCGCCTGCCTACACGCCATCGGCAGCGGGCTGCACGCGGTGCCGGCGCTGTGCACGCGCTTTCGCGGCGACCGGGTGGTGCGGCATGACCGGGTGGCGCTGTCGGTGACGGTGCCCAGGGTGGACGGCGGGTTCAACTACGCCGACCTGCCCTTCGATCCCGACTATGCCCGGTTCGAGGCAAAGGCCTCGGCGCGCATCGTGGCGGCGCGCACCCGCGACGGGCTGGGCGCCAATGACGGATCGCAGGATGCGGTGGCCTACCTGTCCTGCCTGCCCTGGCTGGATTTCACCGCGCTGGACAACGCCCTGCCCGATGCGCAGGACTGTATCCCGCGTGTGTCCTGGGGCCGGATCGTGCCCGAAGGCGACGCATGGCGCATGTCCATGGCGATCCAGGTGCACCACGCGCTGGTCGATGGCGAACACCTGGGCGCGTTCTTTGCCGCCGTGCAGGACGCACTGGACACGGTCTGATCCGGGCGCGGAAACGCCTTTCGAAAGGCGTTCCAAGCGATTTCGAAATCGCTTGAAAAGCGGTGTCCCAGCCGCATGCCAACGGCGTTCGAACGCCGTTGCAAAGGCGCTTCGAAGCGCCTTCCCCGCGCCTCAGGCCGCCGCCTCGTCCTCGCCCGCCTGTTGCCGCGCCCAAAGCGCCGCGTAGCGCCCGCCACGGGCCAGAAGGCCCTCGTGCGTGCCCTGCTCGACCACCTCGCCGTCCTGCAACACCACGATGCGGTCCGCGTCCGCGATCGTCGACAGCCGGTGCGCGATGGTGATCACCGTGCGCCCCTCGCCGGCGCGGCGCAGCGCCTCCTGGATGCTCGCCTCGGTCTCGGTGTCCAGCGCGCTGGTCGCCTCGTCCAAGAGCAGGATCGGCGGGTCCTTCAGCAGCGTCCGGGCGATGCCGACGCGCTGCTTTTCCCCGCCCGAAAGCTTCAGCCCGCGCTCGCCCACCTGGGTGTCATAGCCCTCGGGCAGACTGGCGATGAAGTCGTGGATCTGCGCATCCCGCGCGGCGGCGTGGATCTCCGCCTCGGTCGCGCCGTCGCGGCCATAGGCGATGTTGTAGCGGATGGTGTCGTTGAACAGCACCGTGTCCTGCGGCACCACGCCGATCGCCGCGTGCAGGCTGTCCTGCGTCACGTCGCGGATGTCCTGCCCGTCGATCGTCACCCGCCCGCCGTCCACGTCGTAGAACCGGAACAAGAGCCGCCCGATGGTCGACTTGCCCGACCCGGACGGCCCCACCAGCGCCACGTTCTGCCCCGCGTCCACCCGCACGTCGATGCCGCGCAGGATCGGCCGCGACGCGTCATAGCCGAACTTCACCCCCTCGAAGGCCACCACCCCGCCGGTCACCTTCAGATCCGGCGCGCCGGGCTTGTCCGACACCTCGCGCGGCTGCTCCAGCAGGTCGAACATCTCGCCCATGTCGACCAGCGCCTGGCGGATCTCGCGGTAGACCGTGCCGAGAAAGTTCAGCGGCATGGTGATCTGGATCATGTAGGCGTTGACCATGACGAAATCGCCCACCGTCAGCGTGCCGTTCTGCACCCCCAGCGCCGCCATGACCATGACCGCGACCAGCCCCGATGTGATGATCAGCGACTGCCCGGCGTTCAGCATCGCCAGCGAGGTGGCGGTGCGGATCGCCGCATCCTCGTAGCGCTCCATCGCCACGTCGTAGCGCGCCGCCTCGCGCCCCTCGGCGCCGAAATACTTGACCGTCTCGAAGTTCAGCAGGCTGTCGATGGCCTTCTGATTTGCGTCGGTGTCCTGCCTGTTCATCTCGCGCCGCAGCTTCACCCGCCACTCGGTGACCTTGAAGGTGAACACGACGTAGAGCGCGATCACCCCCGCCACCACGATCAGGTACCAGACGTCGAACAGGAAAAAGAGCACCGCCGCGATCATAAGCAGTTCCAGCAGCAAGGGGCCGATGGAGAACAGCAGGAAGCGCAGCAGGAACTCCACCCCCTTCACGCCGCGTTCGATGATCCGCGACAGCCCGCCGGTCTTGCGCGTGATGTGGTAGCGCATCGACAGGCGGTGGATATGGGTAAAGGTTTCCAGCGCCAGCCGCCGCAACGCGCGTTGGCCGACCCGGGCAAAGACCGCGTCGCGCAATTGCTGGAAACCGACGCTCATCAGCCGCGCCATGCCGTAGGCCACGGTCAGCCCCACCGCGCCCAGCATCAGGTCCGACACGTCGCCCGACAGCGTGTCAACCGCCGCCTTGTAGATCAGCGGCGTGCCCACGGCGACCAGCTTGGACAGCAGCAGGAACCCTAGCGCGACCACCACCCGCTGCTTGACCCAGGTCTGGCCCTCGGGCCAGAGATAAGGCCCGACCCGGCGGATCGTGCGCCAGCCCGAGCGGCGTTCCTCGGCGGCGGTCTGCCGGTCGGTGGTCAGGTCGGGGGGCATGGCGTGGCCTTCTGCTGTCGCATACCACCTAGCGGGCGACCGGCGGAGTTTCCAGAGCCGTCGGTCGCCGTGCAGGTGTCAGGACCGAGAGGCTCAGTCCGTCGGCCCCGAGGGCAGGTCGAAGATCTGGCCGGGATAGATCAGGTCAGGGTCGCGGATCCGCTCGCGGTTGGCCTCGAAGATGCGGACGAACTGCATCCCGTCGCCATAGCGCTGCCGCGAGATGCCCCACAGCGTGTTGCCCGGCTGGATCGTCACGGTCGCGATCCCCCCGCCCTGGGTCACGGCGCGTTCCAGCACCGCCGCGCTTTCGCGCAGAAAGGGGCTTTCGACCCGGGCCAGCACCTGCCCGCGCGCGTCGATCTGGTCGATCCGCAGGGTATAGGTGCCGGTGTCCACCTCCGGCAGGTCCACGCGCCAGCGGCCGTCCTCGCGGATGCGCGAGGTCGTGATCGGCGCATTGTCCAGGTAGATGCGGACAAAGGCCGAGGTGTCGCCCCGGCCGGACAGCAGCACGTCGCCCGCGTCGTTGTAGCTGATCGCGTCCAGCGCCACGTCCCCGGGCGCGATCGGGTCGGTCGACAGCGCCTCCACCCCGCGCGGGGTGGACAGCAGCACCGCCGGCGCGCGCGGCTCTGCCGGGACGGCGCCGGCCAGGGGCTCGGCCCGGGCGGTGATCACCGGGTCGCCCGCCGGGGTCCGCGCGTCGGTGGCCAGGGCGGACTCGGGCTGGGCGGGGGCGCCGGGGGCGCGCGCCGTGACCAGCGGGACCTCCGGGTTGGTTACGGAGGCGGGTGCGTCTCCCGCCGGCACCGATCCGGTGACGGTGGCAGGCGCGGCGGTGACGACCGGCGCCCCGCCGTTGTCCGGCAGCGCCGGCACGGCGGCGCCGTCGGGATCGCCGGTGGCGCCGGGGGCGGCCAGCGGACCGGGGGCGTCGCCGGTCTGCGGCAGCGGCACGGCGCGCGCCACGCCATCCGGCACAGGCGCAGCAGACGGGTCAGGGCTGCCCGAGGTGACGTTGGGACCATCGACCGTGGCGGCAGGCCGTGCGGGCGAGACATCCGGCGCACGCGGCGCGGGGATCAGCCCCGGCGCGGCAGCCACGTCCACCGACGACCCCGGCGCGCCTTCGCCCGCCGTCAATGTACCGGACGCAGGGGCGCCCTCACCGCCCGTCGCCGCGCCGGGCGCGGGGGCGGGTTCGGCGCCGGCCTGGGTCTCCAGCAGCGGCGTCGCGGGGCCGGTGCCGCCGGGGCGCGGCGCGGGTCTGATCTCGGCCGCGGCGACCTGCGCCGGGGCGACGATGATCTCGTCGTCCGACACGACCACGGTGTCATCCTTGGTCATGCGCAGGCTGATGACCGACGCCTCCGCCGCCGACAGTTCGAGAAAGACCGAGAACTTGCCGTCGCCGCCGATGGTGACCGTCTCGGCCAGGTCGCCGTTGACCAGGATCTCGAGCAGCGCGCCCGGCTCGCCGCCGCCCGCCACCAGCGAGAAACCGTCGGTTTCGGCGCGCACCACGTCAAAGCGGGGCCGGATCAGCGTCGCATCGCCGTCGAACAGCAGTTCGGGCACAACCGCGCCCTGCCCCGGCTCGAACAGCGGCAGCAGCGCCATGTCCGCCAGTCCCGGCTCGGCACCCGGCTCGGGCGGCGCGGCGGCGGCCACGGTTTCGGCCGGAGCGGACTCGGCCGGAGCGGTCCGCGCAAGGGTGCCGGCCGGCGCGCCCTCGTCCGGGGCCGGCGCGGTGGCCGTTTCCGCCGGGGCCGAAGGCGCGGGTTTCGGCGCGGTGCCGGGGTCCGGCGGGGCGACACCGGGACGCGGTGCGCTGGCCGTCTCGACCGGCGTCTCCCCCGCGACGCCCGGGATCGGCGTGTCACCCGGACTGGGGGCCAAAGCGGTGTCGCCGGGGGCGGCGACGGCGGGTCTGGGGGCCGTGGCCTGTTCCGACGGGGCGGCACCGGGCAGCGGCGCCTCGGCCGCGTCCAGCGGCGCGGCGGCGGGCGCGGGCACCACCGGCGTCACACCCGGCTGCGGCGCGTCGGAGGACACCAGCGGGGCGGCGCCCGGTGCGGGCGCGACGGTCGTCGGGGTCGGCTGGACTCCGGGATCGGCGGCGACCGCCGTCGTGGCCGGGTCCGCCGCCACGAGCGGCTTGTCCGGTCCGGTCGCGGTCGGCGTGGCCGGGGCCTGCGGCGCCACGGCCAGCGGCGCGGGCTGCGGCGCCGGGGCGTCGGGTGCGTCCGGCGCGCGGTTCATCGTCACGGCGATCACGCCCGCGACGCCCGCGCCCGCGAGGACCAGATACAAAGCTGTCTTGCTCATGGCAGTCTTCCGTTGTGCAGTTCCTGCGGTCGCTGCCCCCCGACGGGACCACAGGACGGTCGAACTCTAGTATCTCACAGGCCATCAAGGGTCAAAAGTCGTTTTTTCATCTGGTCTTGGAGCCCGGACTGCACACGCGGTCCACCTGCGTCCCCTGCGGGGCGCGCATGGGAGACAATCGCGACGTCACCACCCAGGCCGAGGCGCCGGGCCAGACCATGGCGGCCGAGGGCTGGCGGCTGGTCCGGGGCGCGGGCGACGTGGGTCTGATCGGCTGCATGGCGCGGGCAGCTGTGCCGACCGCTCGCTCCTCGACGTCGTTCAGAGCGGCGCGTCGGCGGGCGAGGTCATGACCCGCCTGCGCCGCGCCCTTTCCTGAGCCAGGCTGGCGACCGAGTAGATCGCCAGCGCGACCCAGATCAACCCGAAGGCGACGATGTACCAGATGGTCAGCGGCTCTCCGAACAGCACGACCGCGCAAAAGAACTGCAGCGTCGGGTTGATGTACTGCAACAGGCCCAGCGTGGTCATGTTCACCCGTTGTGCCGCGGCCGAGAACATGATCAGCGGCAGCGCCGTCAGGAACCCGGAAAACACTAGCAGGACCGAAGTGTAGAGGTCGCCGCCGAACACGCCCTTGTCCTGCATCGCCAGCGTCACCAGCCAGGTCAGGCTGATCGGCGCCAGCAGCAGCACTTCGGCGGTGACGGACACCACCGGCCCCACCGCCAGCCGTTTCTTGACGATGCCGTAGGCGGCAAAGGTGCTGGCCAGGATCAGCGCGATCCAGGGCGCGGTGCCCAGCCCCCAGGTCAGCTGCACCACCGCCAACGTTGCCAGCCCCACGGCCACCCATTGCGCCACCCCCAGCCGCTCGCGCAGGACGACGACGCCCAGCAGCACCGCCAGCAGCGGAAAGATGTAGTAGCCCAGCGAGGTTTCCCGCAGCTGGCCGATCTGCACCGAGAAGATGAACAGGAACCAGTTGGCGGTGATCATCAGCGCCGAAAACCCGGTGATCGCCACCTTCTTCGGGCTTCCCAGCGCGTCGCGCAGACGCGCCAGCCGTCCCTGGAAGGCCAGCAGCCCGGCAAAGACCACCAGCGACCAGAAGGTGCGATGCGCCAGCAACTCCAGCGGCGGCACATGGACCAGCAGCTTGTAATAGATCGCCGACAGCCCCCAGATCGTGCAGGCGCCGATCATCAGCAGGATGCCCCGGGTGTGCGTGCTCATGGCGGCCCCTATGCCGGCCGGGCCGATCCGGGGGCGCGGCGCTCTGCCGCATCCCCCCGCCCCGGCCCCGAAGTCCGACAGGCTGGTGTCACAGCGCCCGCGCCTGGGCAAAGGACACCAGGCGCCGGGACTCCTCGTCCCACAGGTGCACCCGGACGCTTTGCAGGCTCTGCCGGATCGTCATCCGGTTGCTCTGTGCCAGTTCCGCGTGATCCCGCAGCACCTCGGGCAAGCGATAGAACGGGATTCGGCTGTAGAGGTGGTGGACGTGGTGGACGCCGATGTTGGCGCTCAGCCATTGCAGCACCGGAGGCAGCACATAGTACGAGCTGCCCTTCAGCGCGGAATCGTGCAGCTGCCAGTCCTGCTCGGAATCCCAGTGCGTGGTTTCGAACTGGTGCTGCACGTAGAACAGCCAGACCCCCGCCGTGGCCGCCAGCAGCGTCGAGGGCAGGAAAATCAACAGGATGGGCGCGAGACCGCCAAAGTACAGCACGAGTCCCATCCACACGAGCAGCGCGGCATTGGTGCACAGCGCGCTGACCCAGAAGGTGACACTGCCCATCAACCCCAGCGGCAGCCTGTTCTGGAACAGGAACAGGTAACCCGGTCCCAGCCCGAACAGGACCACGGGATTGCGATACAGCCGGTAGATCAACCTGTTGAACGGGGTCAGCGCACGGTACTCCTGGACCGTGTAGGTCTGGATGTCCCCCATGCCCCGGCGTCCGAGATTGCCGGCCGAGCTGTGGTGAATGGAGTGGGAGCGCCGCCAGACGTCGTAGGGTGTCAGGGTCAGCACCCCGATCGCCCGCCCCAGCCAGTCGCTCAATGTCCGGCTCTGAAAGAACGCCCCGTGGCCGCAATCGTGCTGGATGGCGAACAGGCGCAACAGAAAGGCGGCGTTGAACAGCGAGAGCGCGAAGGTCAGCCAGTAGCTGACCGACATGGACCACCATGCAAGAACCCACAAGACCAGGAACGGACCCAGGGTGACCGCAAGTTCGAACGAACTGCGGACCGGATCGGATTCGCGGTACTCGGCGAGGAGCCTGACCCATTCCCTTGCGGGACGGGCTTCGCTCAGCTGACTGACAACTTCGGATTTATCGACCATCGTCGGCTTGTCATGTCTGGGGCCGGCTTTGTCAACGGCCGAAGAAACAGCGCAACCCGCGCGGCGCGCGGGCCGGCCGTGCCGCCCCCCGCCGCGTCACCGCCTGGCCGCCCTGGGAAACGACCCGCCGCCGAGGCGCGCAGACATCCTTTCCGCCACGAATTGCCCCGGAAACGCAAAGGGGAGCGGCCTTGTGCCGCTCCCCCTTCGTGTCGTCCCTGGCGCGATTACAGCCGCGAGGCGACGTTTTCCCAGTTCACCAGGTTCTCGAGGAAGTTCGACAGGTAGGCCGGGCGCTTGTTGCGGAAGTCGATGTAGTAGGAATGTTCCCACACGTCGCAGCCCAGCAGCGCGGTCTGGCCAAAGCACAGCGGGTTCACGCCGTTCTCGGTCTTGGTGACCTTCAGGCCGCCATCCTTGTCCTTGACCAGCCAGCACCAGCCCGAGCCGAACTGCCCCGCACCCGCGGCCGAGAACTGCGACTTGAACTCGTCGACGGTGCCAAAGCTGTCCTTGATCGCGTTCTCCAGTTCGGAGGGCATCGCCTTGGCGCCGGGGCCCATCATCTCCCAGAACTGCTTGTGATTCCAGTGCTGCGAGGCGTTGTTGAAGATGCCGCTCTGCGCCACGGCGCCGGCCTGGTAGGTGCCCTTGACGATCTCTTCGAGCGTCTTGCCCTCCCACTCGGTCCCGGCGACCAGCTTGTTGCCGTTGTCGACGTAGGCCTTGTGGTGGATGTCGTGGTGGTACTCCAGGGTCTCCTGGCTCATGCCCTGGCTGGCCAGCGCATCGTGTGCATAGGGAAGATCGGGAAGTTCGAAAGCCATGTGTCACCCCTCCGTGGTGTTGCCGTTCTCTGCCGCAATAGGTGTCGCCCCTGCGCCCCAAGGTCAACCCTGACGAGACCGGGAAAGTTCCTTTCACCTCGAAACTTCCCTGGTCCACGCGCCGCAGACCCCCAGATGATGGACGGCAGCACAGGTATTGCAGCCGGGAAAATGCTGCTAGCCTGCCGGAATCCAGCAACCGAGGCGCCCATGACCAAAGCACTGACCCTGATCCTGACGCTGATTTTCGCCGCAAGCACGGTGAATGCCCAGACCAACGGCGGCCAGCCGGTCGAAAGACAGGGCGGGGACTGGCTGTCTGGCCACTGGGGCGGCCATGTCATCTGCAGCGACGGTCGGGCCTGGGCCATCTTTCACCATATCCGCTCTGACGGGCGCAGCGCCGAATCCGACTACTACTTTTTCGGGTCGTCCAGGGGCACCGCGCAGGTCGATGTCTTTTCCACCGATACGGTGCTGATTTTCGATCCCCGCGACAGCACCGTCTACGGGTGGCAGTACACCCGCGAAGGCAACGCCCTGGTCGGCACCTCGCGCGGAATCGATTGCCGCTCCAGGCTGGCCGCCATCAGCGAGAAAGAGTTTCGCTATGGCACGGGCACCGCGCGCTGATCCCCTGTCAGGTCGTATCGCCCGGATCGGACAGGGGCCGTGCCGCGCCACCTGTCCCGGCGTGGCGCGGTCGGCGTCGTCTCACGGCGACAGGTCCTGCACGATGCAGGTGCCCGCCCGGTTGTACACCCCCTCCAGCCCCAGCGGGCGCGCGGTGACGTTCACCTTGCCGCTCGCCTTGAGGTAGGTGGCGCGGTAGTCCATCCGCACGCGCTGGTTGCTAGCCGACCGCGTCTCCAGCGACCAGGCAAATGTCACACGCGCGGCGTTGTCCTGCACCAGCCGCCCCTCCAAGGGCACGCCGCCGTTCAGGCCCAGGATCGCCGGGTCCGAAACCACCACGCGGTCAATCGCCCGGTCCAGCCCGAAGAAGATCAGCGGCTGGATCCAGTCGCGGTCCTTCGCGCCTTCGAAGGTGCACTTGAACCCGGTCTTTTGCGCCTCCGCCGCACCGCCAAGGGCGGCCCAGAGCAGCAGGGTCAGAAGCACGGTGCGCATGGCGGGTCCGATCGTCGCGGGCAACCCCGCCACTATCGGCACCGCCGTCACGCTTGGCAACCGGGCGTGCGGACCATGGCGCGTAATAGCCAACCCGAGCCCCGAAGCGCGCCGTGATCTTCGGCAGGGCGCACTCCCGGTGCCGCCGGACCGGTCTCCGGCGCCCCCCGCCGCGCAAATCACCTGCGGCGCCGCCCGCCGGGCAGCGCCGCGTATCACGTCCCGTCGGCCGGTCCGCGCTCAGTTGGCAGGCGTGGCCAGCGGCTGGCCGTTCTCGATCACGTAGGTCGCGATCACCTTTGCCCCCTGCGCCCCGCTCCTTGCGTCGTGGATCACGCCGGCGGGGACGAGGTAGGAGTCCCCGGCGACCAGATCGCGCGGCGCCTCGCCGTCGATCAGCAGCGTAAAGCTGCCTTCGATCACGTAGCCGGATTCCGGGCCAGGATGGCTGTGCCGGCCGATCAGGACGTCGGGCACGATCTCGGCCAGACCGATCACCGTGCCGTAGTTCGAGTCCGGCACCGCGAATTTCTGCAACGGCGTGCGCTTGATGGTCTCCGCCGGCGCGGCGGTCGTCTGCTGGGCAAGCACGTCCCCTGCGGGCGCAAGCCCAAGAACGAAGGCAAGGGCAAGGGCGCAAACACCCGGTCTGATCGAAATCATCTGGAGTCTCCTTTCGTGACAACGATTTGGCGATGTTCGGTCAATCGTGGGCGCGTGTCTTGGACAAGGACGAACAGCGGCACGGACTGGGGCGAACTGGCGCCCCGGTCCGTGCCGCGAAACACGGTGCAAAGACCAGGCAAAGCGCGTATCCTGCGACCATGGCAGTCGGGGCCGGGAAACGGGTGATGCGGCTGGTTGATACCGACAGCGGGAGCTTCCGCTTTTCGACGCAGGGCGTCGCGCCCGGCAAGCGACTGGCCGCGCTGCGCGAGATTTTCGGCGAGATGATCCGCCTCGACTTCGAGGCGACGCAGGACCAGCCGGTCGAGGCGGAACTGGCCGTGGACATCACGCCGGGCTTGCGCCGGACGCGCATCGTCTCGCCGCTCACCGCCCGCATTGCCCGGCCCGCGCACATGCTGGCCGATGGCGAGGACTCGCTCTGCCTCATCATGAAGACCGGCGGCAAGCTTGCGCTGTCGCAGCGCGGGGTCGAGGCCGAGGCCGCCGACGGCGACGCGCTGCTGCTGATGTACCGCGAACCGGCGGACCTGAGGTTCTCGGACCTGACCTATGTCGCCGTGCGCGTGCCCTTCGCGGCGCTGCAACCGCTGGCGACGGACGTGGAACTGGCCACCGCCCGGCGCATTCCCGGCAGCAACGAGGCGCTGCGCCTGCTGCGGGGCTACCTGCCCACCCTGCCCGCCCGCTTCGAGGCGCCGCAGATGTCGCGGCTGGCGGCGGCGCATGTCTACGACCTGATCGCGCTGGCGTTGGGCGCGACCGAGGAGGCCGCGCAGACCGCAGGGCGCGGCGGCCTCAGGGCGGCGCGGCTGGATGCGGTCAAGCGCGACCTGGCGCGGAACGCCGATCTGCGGCTCGACGAGCTTGCCCGGCGTCACCGCATCACGCCGCGCTACGTCCAGTTGCTGTTCGAGGACGAGGGCACCAGCTTTTCAGCCTTCGTGCGTGACCTGCGGCTGGCGGCGGCGCACGCCATGCTGGCAAGTCCGCGCTACCGGGCGTGGACGCTGACCAGCATTGCGTTCGAGGCCGGGTTCGGCGACCTGTCCCATTTCAACCGCTGCTTTCGTCGCCACTACGGCATGACGCCGTCGGACCATCGCGCCCGGTCGGCTGCCGCGCGCGACGGCTGAGCGCGCTCAGTGAAACCCGACGTGCGCCTCGGGGTGCGCCGCGGTCTTGAGCAGGGCGAACATGTAGTCGGCCACCGAGCGGAAGCAGAACACCTGCGCGGTGCTGCGCTCGGTCAGCCAGACCCCGGCCGCGACCTGGGCAAAGCGCGTGCGGCGCAGCTCGCCCACCGGCAGCCCCTCGGGCGAGGTGTCGGCCGGCGTCAGCTTGGCCAGCACGTCGCGCAGCTGCGAGCCTTGCAGCCGGAACAGCGCGCGGGCATCCGAGATGTTGACCGCCAGGTGGTGTTCGCCGGTCAGCGCCTTGTCCAGCTGCGCCACCGCCTGCCCCGCCTGCCGGTAGGGCACCAGGATCAGCAGTTCATCCGGCGACATCCACAGCAGGCCGTTTTCGCCAGAGGTGTTGGCGCCGCGCTGGCCGGGCATCTTCATCCCGGTCAGGCCGGTGACGGCCTTCTGCAAGGCCTCCGACGACAGGTCGCCACGCAGCGTCACCATGCCCTGCGGGCCGATTTCGCGGACGTCGACCAGGCCTTCGTGATGCGCGCCCTTCAGGGGCAGGACCGGCTCAGACATTCTGTTTCTCCCCTTCCGGGTCGTAGAACACCGCGCTGACGATGCGCGCCTTCACGACGGTTTCGCCGTCGTCCTTCATGAAGGGGATCTCTTCGCCCATGCGGTCGGGTCCGTGCAGGACCAGCCCCATGGCGATGCCCTTCTTCAGCGTCGGCGAGTAATAGGTCGATGTCACGCGCCCTTGGGTGTTGCGCTGGCCGTTGGCGTTCTTGCCGGGTGCCACCGCATAGGCCCCATCCGGCAGCACCGATCCGTCCAGCGTCTCCAGCCCGACCAGCTTCCACCGCTTGGGATCGGCCATGTGGCTGCGTTCCTGCGCCCGCTTGCCCAGGTAATCCGCCTTTTTCTTGGAGATCGCCCAGTCCAGCCCCAGGTCCTGCGGGATGACCGTGCCGTCGGTCTCGTCGCCGATCATGATGAACCCCTTTTCGGCCCGCATGACGTGCAGCGCCTCGGTGCCATAGGGGGTCGCGTCCCATTCGCGGCCCTTGTCCATCAGCATGTCCCAGAAAGCGCGGCCCAGGTGCGCGGGCACGGCGATCTCGTAGCTGAGTTCGCCCGAGAAGGAGATCCGGTAGACCCGCACCGGGAAGCCGCCCAACGTGCCGTCCTTCCAGTCCATGAAGCCCAGAGCCTCTTTCGAGACATCCATGCCGCCCAGCTTTTCCAGAAGCTTGCGGGAATTGGGGCCGACCACGGCGACCTGCGCATACTGTTCGGTGACATTGGCGGTGTAGACCTTCCAGTCCCACCATTCACACTGCAGCCAGTCCTCCATGTGGGCATGGATACGGTCCGCGCCGCCGGTAGTGGTGTGACACAGGAACGTGTCCTCGTCGATCCGCGCCACCACGCCGTCATCGGTGAGAAAGCCGTTTTCGGTACACATCAAACCGTAGCGGCATTTGCCCGGCTTCAGCGTGCTCATCATGTTGGTGTAGAGCATGTCGAGGAACTTGCCCGCGTCCGGCCCCTTGACGATGATCTTGCCCAGGGTCGAGGCATCCAGCAGCCCCAGGCTGGTGCGGGTGGCCAGCACCTCGCGCGTGACCGCCGCATGTTTGCTTTCGCCCTTGCGGGGAAAGCAGTAGGGCCGCCGCCACTGGCCAACAGGTTCCCATGCAGCGCCGTTCTCTTCGTGCCAGCCGTGTATCGGCGTCTTGCGGATGGGCTGGAAGATCTCTCCGCGCGCCTCGCCCGCGATGGCGCCCATGGAGATCGGCGTATAGGGCGGGCGGAAGGTGGTCGTGCCGACCTGCGGGATATCCTCACCCAAGCTGTCAGCAAGGATCGCCAGACCGTTGATGTTGCTCAGCTTCCCCTGATCCGTCGCCATGCCCAGCGTGGTATAGCGCTTGGTATGCTCGACACTTTCATAACCCTCGCGCGCGGCCAGCTGCACGTCCGAGACCTTGACGTCGTTCTGGAAGTCCAGCCAGGCCTTCATGCGTAGGTCGTCCCAGGCCTTGGCGGGCATCAGCCAGATCGGCTCGATCGGTGCCTCGGCGGTCTTGGCCGCCTTGGGGGCTGCAAAGCGGCGCGGCTTGCCCCCCGCAGCCTTCGACACGGATTTCCCTGCATAGTCAGCGTCTTCCAGGACGTCCTTCAGCGCCAGGAAGCCGTTCGCCGCGCCCGCGCAGGTGACAAAGGGCGCGCCGTCCTGGCCGGTGGGCGCGTTCTGCGGATCGGGGCGGAAAAAGGCACGCCCGGCGTCCCAGGTCAGCTTGCCGCCGCAATGGGACCAGAGGTGAACGACCGGCGACCAGCCGCCCGACATGGCCACCGCGTCGCATTCGATCTCGCGCAGGGTCGCGCCGCCGCCGTCGATGTTGCACAGCGCCACGCCGGTCACGCGCTTGCCGCCCTTGACCTTGGCGATGCCGCGCCCGGTCTCGACCGTGATGCCCAGCGCCTTTGCCGTGGCCATCAGCGCGCCGCCGCCCGTCTGCCGCGCGTCGATCACCGCCGGCACGTCCAGACCGGCCATTTTCAGGGCAATTGCCGTGCGATAGGCGTCGTCGTTGTTGGTGACGATCACCGTCCTATGGCCCGCCGCGACGCCGTAGTTCACCAGGTAGTCGCGCACGGCCGAGGCCAGCATGACGCCGGGAATGTCGTTGCCGGCAAAGCTCAGCGGCCGTTCGATGGCGCCGGTGGCGGCGATCACCTGTTTCGTGCGGATGCGCCAGAGGCGGTGACGCGGGCCGCCCGCCTTGGGCGCGTGATCGGTCAGCCGCTCGTAGCCCAGCACGTAGCCGTGGTCATAGACCCCGGCCCCCATGCAGCGGCTGCGCAGGGTGACATTCTCCATGGCGTCAAGCGCTTCGACGGTGGTCTTGACCCAGGTGTCCGGGTCCATGCCGTCGATCTCGCCGCCATCGACGGGCGCGCGCCCGCCCCAGTGCGGCGTCTGTTCCAGCAGCAGCACCTTGAGACCGGCCTCACCCGCCGCCTTGGCCGCCTGCAACCCGGCGACACCGCCGCCGATCACCAGCACGTCGACGTGGACATGCAGGTGCTCGTAGGTGTCGGGATCGCGCGTCTCCGGGTCTGGTGCCTTGCCCAGGCCGGCGGACTGGCGGATGAAGGGCTCGTAGATGTGCTTCCAGAAGGGGCGCGGGTGGATGAACATCTTGTAGTAGAAGCCCGCCGTCAAAAAGCGCGAGAACAGCCCGTTGACCGCGCCGGCGTCGTATTCCAGCGAGGGCCAGTGGTTCTGCGAGGTCGCTGTCAGCCCCTGGAACAGCTCGGTCGTGGTGGCGCGCTGGTTCGGCTCGTGGCTGTCGAACTGGCCCAGGTTGACCAGCGCGTTGGGCTCTTCGGCGCCCGAGGCGACGATGCCGCGCGGGCGGTGGTACTTGAACGACCGGCCGACCAGCATCCGGTCATTGGCCAGCAGCGCCGAGGCCAGCGTGTCCCCGGCGTGGCCGCTCAGCCATTTGCCGTTGAAGGTGAACTTGACGGTCGAGGAACGGTCGACCAGACGGCCGCCGTTGGGAAGACGGGTGCTCATGTTCAGGCCTCCATGCCGTTGGAGAGGCGGGACAATTGGGTATTTTCACAGAGAAGAAACATCAGGAGAAGTCCCTCCACGTCCAGCCGGGGCGCTTTTCCGAGATCTTGTCGCGCAGCGCCTTGGGCGGTTCGGTGCTCTGCGCCGCGTAGGTGCCAAAGACCTCCATGGTCACGGTGCAGCGCGCGGCGAGGAACCATTTGCCGCAGCCGTTGGCATGGCGCCAGCGTTCGAAATGCACGCCCTTGGGGTTGGCGCGCATGAAGAGGTAGCCCTCGAAATCGGCGTCCGAGGCGCCGGGGCCAAAGCGTTTCAGATGCGCCTCGCCGCCGGCGGTCAGCTCGGTCTCGTCAGCGGTGACGCCGCAGTAGGGGCAGTCGAACATCAGCATGTGAGGGCTCCCATGGTCGGGGTGCAGTGGGGATTGGCGAACGCCAGGTCGCCGAACCCCCAGATCAGGGTGCCGAGGCAGACGATACCGATCTCGGCCTTCATCAGCCGGCTTTCGCGGGTCACGCGGGCCTGGCGCAGACTGGAATAGCTCTCGGCCAGCCGCGAAAACGCCTCGGGCGAGATCTGGCCGGCCTCGGTCATCGCCGCGTCGAGGTAGGCGGCTTCGAGCTTTTCGAACCGGGTCTCGTGGCGCGCGTGGGCCCGTTCCGCCGCCAGCAGTGCCCGGCCGACGCTGACCACGCCGAACACCACCAGCACCGCGCCGGCCCGGGCAAAGGCGTCTGGCGAGACCCAGAGGTCCGCCGCCATGCCGCCCAGCACAATCGCCAGTGTCCCGAACAGCAGGATCGCCTCGTCGCGGCTCATCAGTGCGCGACCCCCGCCGCCACGCTTTCGTCGATGAACTTGCCCTCGCGGAAGCGCCACATCGAGAATTCCTCGCAGAGCGGCGAATGCCCCCGCGCCATCAGTTCGGCAAAGCCCCAGCCCGAGCCGGGGATCGCCTTGAAGCCGCCGGTGCCCCAGCCGCAGTTGACAAAGCAGTTCTCCAGCGGGGTCTTGGACAGGATGGGCGAGCGGTCGCCGGTCATGTCGACGATGCCGCCCCACTGCCGCAGCATCTTGAGCCGCGACACCATCGGAAAGGTCTCGATCAGCGCGGCCACGGTGTGCTCGATGTGGTGGAAGCTGCCGCGCTGGTTGTAGGCGTTGTAGCTGTCGGTGCCGCCGCCGATCACCATCTCGCCCTTGTCGGACTGGCTCATGTAGCCGTGCACGGTGTTGGCCATGACGACGCAGTCCATCACCGGCTTGATCGGCTCGGAGACCAGCGCCTGCAGCGGCGCGGACTCAATGGGCAGGCGAAAACCGGCCTTTTCCGCCATCACGCCGGAATGCCCGGCGACCACGATGCCCAGCTTTTCGCAGCCGATGTGGCCCTTGGTGGTGTCGACGCCGGTGACGCGGCCGCCCTCACGCGTCACGCCGGTGACCTCGCATTTCTGGATGATGTCCATGCCCATGTCGGAACAGGCGCGGGCATAGCCCCAGGCCACCGCGTCGTGCCGCGCGGTCCCGGCCCGCTCCTGCCAGAGCGCGCCCAGCACCGGGTAGCGCGGCCCGTCGAGGTTGATGATCGGAACGATCTCCTTGACCTCGCGCGGGGTGATGAAGCGCGTCTCGACCCCCTGCAGCGCGTTGGCATGGGCGGTGCGCTGGTAGCCGCGGACCTCGTGCTCGGTCTGGGCCAGCATCATCACGCCGCGCGGGCTGAACATGACGTTGTAGTTCAGGTCCTGGCTGAGCGTCTCATACAGGCTGCGCGCCTTCTCGTAGATCGCGGCCGAGGGGTCCTGCAGGTAGTTCGAGCGGATGATGGTGGTGTTGCGCCCGGTGTTGCCGCCGCCCAGCCAGCCCTTCTCGATCACGGCGACATTGGTGATGCCGAAATTCCTGCCCAGGTAGTAGGCGGTGGCCAGGCCGTGCCCGCCCGCGCCGACGATGATCACGTCATAGCGGCTTTTCGGCTGTGCATTGCGCCAGGCGCGTTCCCAGGTCTTGTGGCCCGACAGGGCGGCGCGGGCGATGGCAAAGGCGGAATAACGCTTCATGGGCTCGAATCCGGTTTGTCCGTGTTCCATGTGCCGTGGTACTTCAGGCAACGCGGCAGTTCCAGCGGGTTGCAAGCCTCACAATCGCGTGCAGTTGCGACATCGCGCACCATCGCGGCCTTTTGCCCTTTTTTCCCGGCCGCTTGGGCCTTAAGTCAGGGGCAGTTTCGAAGGGGGACGCATGACGCTGTTCTGGATCCTGACGGGGGCTGCGGCGGTGATACTGACCGCGGCGCTGATGCTGGCGCTGCTGCGCGGGCGGCGGGCGACCGGCCCGGCCGAGGCCTATGACCTTCAGGTCTACCGCGACCAGCTGACCGAGATCGAGGCCGACGCCGCGCGCGGCAAGATCCCCCCCGAAGAGGCCGAGCGCCTGCGCCTGGAGATCTCGCGCCGCCTGCTGGCCGCCGATGCCAAGGTGCGCGGCGCCAGCGCCGGGGGCGACCAGCCCCGCGCGCTGGGCTATGTCATGGCGGCGCTGATCCCGCTGGTGCTGATCGGCGGCGGCTTTGGCCTCTACACGCAGATCGGCGCGCCCGGCTACGGCGACGTGCCGCTGCAACTGCGCCTGGCGCGCGCCGAGGAGGCGCTGAAAAGCCGCGTCTCGCAGCAGGAGATCGAGGCGCGCATTCCGCCGCAGCCCGCCACCGACGCCTCGCCGGAATACCAGGACCTGGTGGTCAAGCTGCGCGCCGCCGTGGCCGAACGCCCCGACGACCTGCAGGGCAACCGCCTGCTGGCCCGCTCCGAGGCGGCGCTGGGCAACTTCCGCGCCGCCTACCAGGCGCAGCAGCAGATCATCCGCCTCAAGGGCGACGCCGCGACCGCGCAGGACTACACCGACATGGCGGACATGATGATCCTCGCCGCCGGCGGCTTTGTCTCGCCCGAGGCGCAGGCCGCGCTGGAACAGGCGCTGGCGCTGGACCCGTCGAACGGCGTGGCGCGCTACTACGGCGGGTTGATGATGGCGCAGGTGGGGCGCCCCGACGTCGGTTTCCGCATGTGGAGCCAGCTGCTGCGCGACAGCGCCCCGCAGGATCCCTGGGTCGAACCCATCGTGGCGCAGATCGAGGATCTCGCCTATCTCGCCGGGCAGCAGAACTTCGAGATGCCGGTCCTGGGCGGCGGGCGTGGGCCCAGCCAGGCCGATGTCGCCGCCGCCGCAGACATGACCCCCGAGGACCGGATGCAGATGATCGGCGGCATGGTCGCGCAGCTGTCCGACCGGCTGGCCACCGAGGGCGGCCCGGTCGAGGACTGGGCCAAGCTGATCAACGCGCTGGCCGTGCTCGGCCGCAAGGATGAGGCCGACGCGATCTGGACCGAGGCGCAGACCGTCTTTGCCGCCAGCGACACCGCGCTTCAGATCCTGAAAGAAACCGCCGTCCGCGCCGGGCTGGACAACTAGGGCCATGACCGTCGGCCCCCTGTCCTGTCCCCGGCCTTCTTCTGGCCAAAAATATCCCGGGGGAGTCGCGCCGCAGGCGCGGCGGGGGCAGCGCCCCCTGCCCGGCCGCCATCCCGCCGCGCGGTGGCCACAGTGATCCACGACGACATCACCGATTTCGCGGCCGCCCTGCCGCCCGCCACCGCGCTGGCCGGGCTGGACCTCGGCACCCAGACCATCGGCGTCGCGGTCAGCGACACCTTCCGTTCCGTCGCCACGCCGCTGGAAACCATCCGCCGCAAGAAGTTCACGCTGGACGCGGCGCGGCTGAAAGAGCTGCTCGAGGCCCGCCGTATCGGCGGCGTGGTCCTCGGCCTGCCGCGCAACATGGACGGCTCCGAAGGCCCGCGCTGCCAGTCGACCCGCGCCTTCGCGCGCAACTTTGGCGCGATCTGGGATGGGCAGATTGCCTTCTGGGATGAACGGCTGTCCACGGTTGCGGCAGAAAGGGCACTTCTGGAGGCGGATACGACCCGAAAGCGTCGCGCCGAGGTGATCGACCATGTCGCCGCGGCGTATATCCTTCAGGGGGCGCTGGACCGGTTGCGCCACTTGGGCGACTCGGAGCCGCTGTGAGAGGTGACATGAAGGACGAGATCTGGCGCCGCGACGAAGTGGAAAGCCCCTGCGTGAAGGTCTGCGTGATCCATCCGCAGGAACGGTTGTGCACCGGCTGCCTGCGCACCGCGCGCGAAATCACGCTCTGGGCCAGCATGTCGGCCGAGGAACGGCGCGAGGTGCTGGACGACCTGCCCGGCCGTGCCGGCCGGATGCGCAAGCGCCGCGGCGGGCGCGAGGCCCGCCTCAAGCGCCAGGATTGACCGCAGCCGCCGCCCCCGGAACACCCCCCTGTCCCGCGATATCAAATGCGCCCGGACCCCCGCCCGTGAGCCGGTTCAGGTCTCGATCCAGGCCACCGCCCCACCCGCCAGCATCGGCCGGAAATAGGCGATCATCCGGCCTTCGGGCGGGGCCTTGGCGCCTTCGGCCCAGGGGGCGACGCCGTGCAGGCAATGGCGGTGCAGCAGCAGCGCCTCGCCCGGACGGGCATGCAG
Source organism: Antarctobacter aquimaris (assembly GCF_900184945.1). Lineage (GTDB taxonomy): Bacteria > Pseudomonadota > Alphaproteobacteria > Rhodobacterales > Rhodobacteraceae > Maliponia > Maliponia aquimaris. The sequence goes on from NZ_FXYF01000002.1 coordinate 503,932, forward strand.
CGTGACGCGCGGGCAGCGCTCGAAACAGTCGCGCCGCGCCTGCTGGTAGGCCTGGGTCAGATCGACCTGCGGCCAGTCCTCGGGCGGGTGCCGCTCCAGCACCGCGCGCAGGGCGGCGCGGATGCGCGGGCCGCTGCCCTCGTAGACGGTCAGCGGGCTGGCCTCCGGGTCCGTCTCGGTCAGCGGCAGGCCCAGGATCCAGGCGTGCGGCTCGCGCAGGTATCGCTTGCGCTCCGGCGCCTCGGCGATCAGCCCGTCCACATGCGCCGCGTCGCGGACCAGGCGATAGCGAAACGCCGCCTCGGACTCGGCCTTGCGGGGGCGCGGATAGCCGGGATAGGTCACCGACAGCTGCGCCGGGTGCAGCGCCGGCAGCGGCGACAGCGCCCGGATCACCGGCCCCGCCAGCGGCACACCGCCGATGCTGCCGTCGGGCAGGGTCGGCAGCGCGTCGACCCCGACGAACCAGGTCCCCTGGCATTGCAGCCAGGTGGCGCGCATCGCCGGATCGGCGGTCACGCGCACCCCTTCGGCACGGGCCGCCCGCGCCCAGGCCAGCACCTGCGGGTCGGCCTCGGCCCTGATCCACCCGCGGGTGTCCAGCGGGCTCAGGTCCATAGCACCTTGCGCAGCATGTTGAGGGCGACGATCAGGATGAACACGGCAAAGATGCGCCGCAACAGCAGCGCCGGCAGCGCATGGGCCAGCCGCGCGCCCAGCGGCGCGGTCAGCACCGTCATGCAGACCGTCGCCAGGAAGGCCGGCCCGTTCACCGCGCCCAGCGTCCAGGGCGGCGCATCGGCGATCGGCACAAACAGGAACGCCGCCACCGAAGGCGCGGCGATCAGCAGGCCAAAGCCCGCCGCCGTGGCCACCGCCCGGTGCATCGGCACCGAATAGAGCGTCATCAGCGGCACGCCGAAACTGCCGCCGCCGATCCCCATCAGCACCGAGAAGAAGCCCACCAAAGGCGACAGCACCGCCCGCGTCAGCCCGCGCGGCATCTGCGGCGCGATCCGCCAGTGCGGCTGGCCCAGCAGCAGGAACAGCCCCACCGCCCCGGCCAGCGCGGCAAACACCAGCGCCAGCGTGTCCGACCGCAGCGCCGCGGCCACCAGCACGCCCAAGAGCGCCCCCGCGGCAATCCCCGGCGCCCAGCCGCGCAGCACAGCCCAGTCCACCGCGCCGCGCCGGTTGTGCGCCAGCACCGAGCGCGCCGAGGTGACGATGATCGACGCCAGCGAAGTGGCCAGGCACACCTGCATGATCTGGCTGCCGCCCATCTGCATGGTCTCGAAGACATAGTAGTAGGCGGGCACCAGGATGATGCCGCCGCCCACCCCGAACAGTCCGGCCAGCAGCCCGGCAAGTCCGGCGGCGACGATCAGGATGCCCAGCAGCGGCAGGAGGTCGGGTATTGTCATCCTCTCATGCCGCCTGCGCCTGGGCCAGCTCGGCCAGCGCCGCCTCGACCACCTCCGGCCCCGCCCCGTCGCGCGGGCCGCGTTCCGACAGCACCTGCCGCCAGCGCCGCGCCCCCGGCCGCCCGGCGAACAGGCCCATCATGTGCCGCGTGACCTGGTGCAGCCGGCCCCCGCCCGCGATGTGCGCCTCGATGTAGGGCAGCATGGCGCGGGCGATGTCCTCGGGCGTCCGGCGCGCGCCCTCGTCGCCCCAGATCCGCGCGTCGGCCTCGCCCAGGATGTCCCAGGGCTGGTGATAGGCGGCGCGGCCGACCATGACGCCGTCAAAGCCGTCCTCCAGAAAGCCCGCGACCGCGTCCAGCGAGGCGATGCCGCCGTTGATCGACAGCTGCATGTTCGGAAACAGCGCCGTCATCCGTCGGACAAGGTCGTACTCCAGCGGCGGGATCTCGCGGTTTTCCTTGGGGCTGAGCCCTTGCAGCCAGGCCTTGCGCGCGTGCACGATGACCCGGGAACACTGGATCGCGCCCAGCCGCGCCAGGAACTCCGGCAGCACGTATTCGGGGTCTTGGTCGTCGACGCCGATGCGGCACTTGACGGTGATCTCGGCATCCGTCGCGTCCTGCATCGCCTTGACGCAATCGATCACGATGCCGGGATGCTTCATCAGCACCGCGCCGAATGTGCCCGACTGCACCCGGTCCGACGGGCAGCCGCAGTTGAGGTTGATCTCGCGGTAGCCCGCCGCCGCCCCCAGCCGCGCCGCCTGCGCCAGCTCACGCGGGTCCGACCCACCCAGTTGCAGCGCAACCGGTTGTTCTTCGGGCGCATGGTCCAGCAGGTGCAGCGCCCCGCCGCGCACCAGCGCGGGCGCGGTCACCATCTCGGTATACAGCAGCGCCCGCCCGCTGATCAGCCGGTGGAAGTAGCGGCAATGCCGGTCGGTCCAGTCCATCATCGGCGCGACGGACAATCTGGCGTGGTGGTTCATCGTCATCTTATCGCATCTTCAAACTGCTGGCAGCGGGTCCGGCGACGCCGGATGGCGCCCCGATATCCCCGTACCACCCTGACGACCGATCCGGACCCGGCAGACAGCGCAGGCCTTCCTATAGCCGATATCTGCGAGGGAAGGAAACCGCCCGACACGCGCTTGGGCAGCCACGCCGATCCCGCCGACCACGCGCCGAGTCGATCCCGGCATGGAACCCATCGGCCGACTCGGTCGCCCTCGCGCCGAGACAGGCAGAGGCGGGCACCACGGGTGGCGAGATCTGACGATAGACGGGTGCGGCGGACGTGGCCTGCGGCCTTGTCCGAGCCGTCGATCTGGCGCATCCAACGCACCGGCAGCCGGCGTGAGGGTCGCCAATCCATGCAACGGATGGTTTATTGACCCAGAGCATGGACACGGAATCCGAGTGCGGACTTACTGCGAAGAACGACAGACAAGATATTGATTTTGATAGAAATAAAACCGATCATCCGCGACTCACCCGGGCTGCGAAACCCGCGGTCCGATTACGCCCGCGCACCGGTCTCGGCGACATCCCGCCACGCCATAAGCCACTCTCTGCCGATGCGATTTTCAGCCGGCACGCGACAGCATTGACCGGGTTTCCAGTTCCGTGGGAGCGTAACGTATCCGTGCATTTACAGAACTCCTGCAATTTCTAGGAGAGTCCTTCGTGGCAGATGATTTCAACATGGATCACGAACCCGAGGTCGCCGACGGCGACGCCCCCAAGGGTCTGGCCGGCATCATCCCCGAGCGCACAAGCGATTTCGAAGAGATCGAGATCCCCGAACTGCAATTGCCCAAGGGCGGCGGCGCCCTGCGCGGCATCGACGAGAAATTCGCCGTCAATTCCGCAAACGGCACGGCCTCGCTGACCCTGCAACTGCCCTTGACGCCCAATCGCAACGGCTTCACCCCCAGGATTGACCTCAGCTATTCGTCGGGCGCGGGCAACGGCCCGTTCGGCCTGGGCTGGGCGCTGGGCCTTTCGACGATCCAGCGCAAGACCGACCGCCGGCTGCCGCGCTATCTTGATGCGCCGGACGAAGACGCCTTTCTGATCACCGGGGCCGAAGACCTCGTCCCCACCCTGCAAGAGACGGCCCCCGGCACCTGGGCCCCGCGCGACCGGACCGTCGGCGCCTACCGCGTGCGCCAGTTCCGGCCGCGCACCGAAGCGGCCTACCAGCGCATCGAGCTGATCAGCCACGCGGTCCACGGCAGCTACTGGAAGGTCACGGACCGCGCCAACACCGTGACCTTCTATGGCCGCAGCGCGGCCGCGCGGGTGGCCGACCCCGGCGATCCGACCCGCGTGTTCCGGTGGCTGCCGGATCTGAGCTACGACAACAAGGGCAACTGGATCCGCTACGAATACAAGGCCGAGGACCAGGCCAACATGCCCGCTGCCGAGGCGCATCGGCGCGCGGGCCTTGCGCCCTTTGCCAACACCTATCTCAAGCGCGTGCGCTACGGCAATCGCACCGCCTGGTATCCCGACCCGGCGCTGCCCTTCGATCCGCCCCAGCCGGACGACGCCACGCATCTTTTCGAACTGGTGCTCGACTACGGCGAACACGCCCCCGATCGCCCGACGCCCGGCGAGGTGCAGCCCTGGACCTACCGCGCCGACGCCTTTTCGAGCTACCGCTCGGGGTTCGAGATCCGGACCGCCCGGCTGTGCCAGAGGCTGTTGATGTTCCACCATTTTCCGCAAGAGGACCTGGGCGGCGACGCGCTGGTGCGGTCGATGGATTTCACCTATCAGCCGGTGGAGCTGACCGCCGCGGGCCAATCGGTCGCCACGCATCTGAGCGAGGTGGAACAGGCCGGTTATGTCCGGCGCGCGGACGGCAGCTATTCCCGCAAGGCGCTGCCGCCGCTCAGCCTGCGCTACCAGCCCGGCCGCTGGAGCCGGGACGTGCGAGACGCCGCGGCCGAAGATCTCGTCGATGCCCCCGCCGGGCTGGCGCCGCCCTGGCGCATGGTCGATCTCTTCGGCGAAGGGATCGCCGGCGTGCTGACCGAGGCCGGCAATGCCTGGATCTACAAGCACAATCGCGGGCCGCGGGCCGATACCGGCACGCCCGCGTTCGAGCGCGGCCGGATGGTCGCCCCGCGGCCCAACCTTTCCGGGCTGAACGACGGCACGATCAGCCTCGAGGATCTCGAGGGCAACGGCGAAAAGCAGATCGTCGTGACCGGCCCGCAACTGGGCGGGTATTTCCCGATCGACGGCGATACCGAACTCTGGGGCCACTTCCGCGCCTTTCGCAGCCAGACCAATCTCGATCTGCGCGACCCGTCGGTCAAGCGCATCGACCTCACCGGCGAGGGCCGCGCCGGGATCATGGTGGCCGAGGACGAGGCCTTTGTCTGGTACGCCTCGGACGGCAAGAACGGCTTTGCCGCCGCCGAACGCGCCTGGCGCACGCTGGACGAAGAGCGCGGCCCGGCGGTCGTGTTTTCCGAGGCGGTCCAGACCGTGTTCCTGGCCGACATGACGGGGGACGGGCTCACCGATATCGCCCGCATCCGCAACGGCCAGATCGTCTATTGGCCCAATCTCGGCTACGGCCGCTTCGGGGCCAAGGTCGCGATGAGCGATGCGCCCGTCTTCGACCATCCCGACCGGTTCGACCCAAGCCGCCTGCGGCTGGCCGACATCACCGGGACCGGCCCGTCCGATCTGATCTACCTCGGCGATCGCCCGCGGGCCTGGATCAACCAGGCGGGCAACGGCTGGAGCGCCGCGCAGGACCTGGCCGGCCTGCCGCCGATGACGCGGCACGACAATGTGCAGGTGGCCGACATCCTGGGACAGGGCACGCCCTGCCTGATCTGGTCCTCGACCCAGCCCGGCGCGGCGCGGGCGCCGTTGCGCTACGTCGACCTGATGAGCGGCCGGAAACCGCACCTGCTGATCGGCTATTCCAACAACATGGGCAAGGAGACGACGCTGAGCTACCGCAGCTCTACCCATGACTACCTGCGCGACAAGCGCGCCGGGACACCCTGGGTCACGCGCCTGCCCTTCCCGGTGCAGGTCGTGTCGGACAGCGTGGTCGAAGAGCGCGTGACCGGGACACGGCTCAGCGCGCACTACACCTACCACCATGGCTATTGGGACGCGGAAGAAAAGGAATTCCGGGGCTTCGGCCGCGTCGACCGGCGCGACACCGAGGACTACGAAGACTGGGTTCTGGCGGCGGATGGCAGCACGCTCGACCTGTCGCGCGCGCTGTTCCAGGCGCCGATGCTGACCCGCACCTGGTATCACAACGGCGCCTGGGACCGGCAGCAGCGCATCCTGACCCGGTATGCCGACGAATACTGGCCCCGCGCCTACGACCGCGCCTTTCCACTCTCGCCGCTGGGGATGACCGAACCGGCCCTGCCCGACGGCCGCATCGCCGCGGCGCCGGGCATCGCCGACCCGCTGGCCATCGCCCGCCTGTCCCCGGAGGAGCGGCGCGAGGCGCTGCGCGCCTGCAAGGGCATCGTCCTGCGCCAGGAGGTCTTTGCCCTCGATGCCCCCGGCATCGGTGCGACCGAGACCGAAATGCAGCGCCAGATGGTGCCCTACACGGTCGACACCCATTCCTGCCACATCCAGCTGGTGCAACCGCGCGGCCCGAATGGCCATGCCGTCTTTGCCATCGCCGAAGACGAGGCGCTGCAAATCAGCTATGAACGCGATCCCACCGATCCCAGGATCGAACACGCGCTGAACCTCGAAATCGACGATCTGGGCAACGTGCTGGAAAAGGCCAACGTGCTCTACGGCCGCGATCCCGCCCGGGCGGCCCTGGCCACCGCCCGTCTCAGCGACCCCGCCACCGATTTTTCCGACTTTGCCGACCAGCCGCGCCTCGCCGCCGAATTCGCCGACGCGCTCAGCCGCGCCGAGGCGGCGCAGGAACGCACCCGCGTTCTGATCACCCGAACCGGCTACACCAACGACATCGACACCGATGCCACCTGGCGCGCCCGCGCGCCCAGCGAGGTCGAAACCTTCGAGATCACCGGCGCCTTCGCCGCCGGCGACCTGTTCACCCTGTCCGAGCTTCGGGGGATCCTGTCGGACCCCGCGAGCGTCGAGATCGCCTACGAGTCAGACCCTTCGGGCGGCATCGAACGTCGGCGCATCGAACACCAGCGGACCTACTACTATGACGAGGGCGCCGCAGCCGCCCTGCCCCTGCACCAGATCGCCTCGCACGGTCTGCCCCAGCGCGGTCAGGTCTGCGCCTTCACGCCGGGGCTGCTGAGCGCGCTCTATGGCGGGCGCATCGCCGATCCGGGCACCGAACTGCCGCGCGGCGGCTACCTGCCCGAGGACGGGGCCTGGTGGCTGCCCACCGGGACCGTGCGCTATCGCGATCCCGCCGACACCTTGGCCACCTTGCAATCGCGGTTCTTCAAACCCCGCGCCCATCGCGACGCCTTTGGCAGCGAAACCCGCGTCCGCTATCACAAATCCTATTTCCTGATGCTCGAGGAAACCGCCGATGCGGTGGGCAACACCACGCGGATCGAAAGGTTCGACTTTCGCCTGCTCTCTCCGGTGCTGCTGCGCGATGCGAATGACACTCTGACCGCCATCGTCTCGGACGAATTGGCGCTGGTCAAGGCGCAGGCCTTTCTCGGCAAGGATCTCGACGGCGACGGCGTGGCCGAACTGGAACTGGCCGACACGCTGCTGGGGCAGGACGCCGACAGCTCGGCCGAGGCCGCGGCGGTCGCGGCGCTGCTGGCCACCGAGGATGCCACGGTGATCGAGGCGCAGGCCCGCGCGCTATTGGGTCAGGCGACGATGCGCTACGCCTACGATCTGCACGCCTGGCGCACCCGCGGCACACCGGCCGTGGCCATGATGATCGGCCGCGAACGCCACCATTCGGTCGATCCCGCCTCGCCGCTGCACCTGAGCTATGACTACACCGATGGCTCGGGCGCCGTCGCGATGACCAAGATCCAGGCCGAGCCGGGCATCGCCCAGCAGGTCACGATCGCCGCCGATGGCAGCGCCAGCATCGCCCAGGTGGACACCGGCAGCGCGCGGCGGTGGACCGGAACCGGGCGCAAGGTTCTGAACAACAAGGCAAAACCGGTCAGAAGCTACGAGCCCTACTTCTCGGTCACGCCGGCCTTCGAAAGCCTGCCCGAACTGGTCGCAAGCGGCGTCTCGAGCGAGCTGACCTATGACGCGGCGGGCCGCCTGATCCGCACCGATCTGCCGGACGGCAGTTTTGCCCGCACCGAATTCTCGCCCTGGCAGGTGCGCGTTTTCGACACCGGCGACACCGTGCTGCAATCGCGCTGGCATGCCGAACGGGTCGGCCACCTCATCGACGCCGAGCTGATCGCCCAGGGCCGCGATCCCGCGCGCGAGGCCGAGGCCGCGCAGCGCGCCGAGATCTATGCCGACACGCCAAATACCGTCTGCCTCGATGCGCTCGGGCGGCCGGTGCTGTCGCTCGACCATGCCGGACGCGACAGCGCCGGCGACGCGGTGCTGTTCGCGACCTCCGTGCTGCTCGATGTCGAAGGCAACGTGCGCGAGGTGATCGACGCCCGCGGCAATCGCCCGATGCGCTTTGGCCACGACATGCTGGGCCGCCGGCTGACCCAGCACAGCATGGATGCCGGCGCGCGCTGGTCGCTGCCGACGGTGTCCGGCAAGCCGCTGATCAAATGGGACGCGCGCGGCCACGTCCTGCGCTTTGCCTACGACGCGTTGCAACGCGAGCTGACCCAGCATGTGACCGGCGGCGACGGCCCCGCACCGCTGGACAACACCGTCATGCGCGCGCTCTATGGCGAAGGCCAACCCGATGACCGGCGCCGCGGCCTGCGCGGGCGCCTGTTCCGCCGCTGGGACACCGGCGGCCTGAAGGAATGGACCGCCTTCGACGGCAAGCACAACCTGATCGAGACGGCGCGCCGATTTGCGGTGAACTACCGCGACCTGGTGGACTGGTCCGGCGATCTCGAGGCGCCTCTGGAGGCCGAGACCCATGTCACCCGCTTTGCCCACGACGCGGTGAACCGGACGGTCAGCACCACCGCCCCCGACGGCAGCGTGACCGAACACCGCTACAACGAGGCCAACCTGCTGGAACAGGTGGATGTGACCCTGCCGGGCGCCGCGACAGAGACGCTGGTGACCGGCATCGACTACGATGCCAAGGGCCAGCGCCGCGCGATACGATACGGCAACGGCACCGAAACCACCTACCGCCACGATCCCATGACGTTCCGCCTGACCGGGCTGACCACGGTCAAGGGCAACGGCGACACGGCGCAGGACCTGTCCTATACCCACGACTGCGGCGGCAACCTGACCCATCAGCAGGACCGCGCCATCCCCGTGGTCTTCTTCGACAACCAGAAGATCGCCGCCGTGGCAAGCTATGCCTACGACCCGCTCTATCGCCTGGTCAGCGCCACCGGGCGCGAACATGCCGGGCAACAGGCCAGCGGCAATTTCGGACCGCTCGACAACTGGGACGACGCGGCCGCCAAGGCGCAGCACCAGCCCGGCGATGCCATGGCCTGGCGCACCTGGTCGCAACGCTACGACTACGACGCGGTGGGCAATGTCCTGCGTCTGGCCCATGCGGCCACGGGCGGCTCCTATACCCGCGTCTATGCCTACGAGGCGGCGACGAACCGCCTGCTTCAGACCACGGTGGGCAGCCAGACCTATGCCTACGACCACCATCCGCTGCACGGTTTCCTGCGGCAGATGCCGCATCTGCCGGTCATGCGGCACGATTTCCGCGACGAACTGGCGGCGGTCTCGCGCCAGGCCCTGGGCGCCGGCACGCCCGAGACGACCTATTACGTCTACGACCACGACGGCGCGCGGATCCGCAAGGTCACCGACCTCGCCGCCGGCCCGGGCGCCGTGCCGCGACCCAAGGACGAACGGCTCTACCTGGGATCGCTGGAGTATTACCGCGTCCACAACGGCGGACCCGCCGGCCTCGAGCGGCGCAGCCTGAGCGTCAGCGACGACACGGGACGCGTCGCCGTCATCGACAGCCGCAACGGCATCGACGACGGCACGCCCCTGCGCATCACGCGCTACCAGCTGTCGAACCACATCGGCTCGGCGGTGATGGAGCTCGATGCCACCGGCCGAACCCTGACCTACGCGGAATTCCACCCCTATGGCACGCTCGCCTACCAGGCCACGGACTCCACGCTTCAGGTGGCGCCGCAGACCTACCGCTACAGCGGCATGGAGCGCGACGAGGAAAGCGGCCTGTCGCATCACGGTGCGCGCTACTACGCGCCGTTCCTGGCCCGGTGGTGCAAACCCGACCCGGCCGGGATCGGCGACGGGATCAACGATTACCAATACGTGGCGGCCAATCCGCTCCGCCTGTCGGACCCGACCGGCGAAGGCGGCTGGGACCGGTTCCTCGGCGGCGTCAAGATGGTCGGCGGCGCGCTCGAGACGGTGGCGGGCGGGGCGATGATCGTCGGCGGCGCGGCGACCGGCTGGACCGGGGCGGGCATCGCCGTCGCCGGCGGCGGTGTCGTCGTCGGCGCGCACGGCATCGACGTGATGGTTTCGGGCGCGCGCACCATGTGGCACGGCGAGGCCGTGGACACCGGCACCTCCGCCCTGCTGCAATCGGCGGGCATGAGCCGCGAAGCCGCCAATCTCACCGATGCCGGCATTTCGATCGCCGGCTCGCTGGGCTCCAGCGCGGTGCTGCGCGCCCCGGCGGCGGCGGGGGCGGTGGACGATGTGCTTGGCGCCAGCGACGATGTCGCGCGCGTGGCGCTTGGTTCGGCCGACGAGGCGGTGACCGGCGGGCAAAGCAGCGTTTCCGTCGCATTCTCGCCCGGTGTGCCGACCGGGCACAACATGGTCGGCGTCACCACCGGCGGCACCACCACCTGGTCCCACCTGGTGGTCCGCGAACTCGACGATGTCTCGGGCGGGCTGGCCCATGTGGTGCGCCCCGGCACCGGGGCCGTGATCCAGAGCACCCGCGGACCCGCGGCGGCGGGCGGCAGCTATCTCACCGCCACCGTGCCGGTGACGCAGGCCGAAGCGCAGGCGGCGCGGGCGCTGATGTCGTCGTCGGCGGGATCGGCGGGCACCTACAGCTATCTCGGCAACAATTGCACCACCTACGCCACCTCGGTCCTGCGCGAGGCGGGGGTCTTTGCCCCGGCCGCGGCGACCCCGGGCACCACCTTTGCCACCGTGGCGCTGCAATCGCCGACGGTGATCCGCACGGCCGCCGCCGGCGGCGGTGCGGCGGGTGTGATCACCGCCGCCAGCGCCGGCGAAGAGCTGTTTTCGGACATGTCGGTCGAGACCAATGTCACCCTCGCCCCCGAACCGGCCGCCCAGCCGATGACGATGATGCCCGTTGCCGCCCCCGCGGCACCGGATCCCGCGCCCCAGCAAAGCGTGATGCCGGATCCCGAACCGCAGACCTGTTCCGAGGACTTCTACGTCCCCGAACAGTCGAGCTCCGGCTATTACGACCACGTCGAAGGGGTTTGTTACGCGTATTGAGTGCCCGCTCCGGCCCGCTGTTTTTTTCGGCCGCCGTCACGAGAAAGGACGCCGCCATGGATTTGATCCTCACCGGTAAGGTTATTGCACCGAATTCGCCCCTGGGGCTTGCGAATGCCCGCGTCGAGGCCTGGGAAACCGCCTCCGACCCGGCCCGGCGGATCGCTGCGGCCCCGGTGCTGCGCGGCGGCGCCTTCACGCTGGTCATTGCGGAAAACCTGGCCAAGATCCTCAAGGAAAAGGACATCCCGGTCGATCTGCGCGTGGTGGCCCGGGGCACGCCGGTGCGGGTCGATCCGCCGGTCGCCTGGCGCGTCGGCGACGCCACCGAAGGGCTTGCCCTGCGGGTCGGGCTCGACTCCCAGGGCCACGACATGCAGGGCGCGCGCGCGGTCTTTGGCCAGGTCACGCACGGCACGGCCCGGCCGCGCCCGGCGGCGGGCCTGCGGGTGCGTGTCTTCGATCGCGACATGCGCTCCGAAACCCTGCTGGGCGAGACCCTGACCGCGCAGGACGGCCGCTATTCGGTCACCTACACGCGGGAATCCTTTGCCGCCGCGGAAAAGGACTATGCCGATCTCGTGGTGCGGGTCTTCGATGCCGAAGGCAAGGTCGCGCTGAACCATCCCGGCCCCGACCAGATCCTGTTCAACGCCGGTCCCGAGGCCCGGATCGACATCCGGCTCGACACCGCCCCGGCCGAGGCCACAAGCCTGTTCGAGCGCCTGCTCGACACGCTCAAACCGCTGATCCGCGACGTGCCGCTGACCGAGCTGAGCGAGAACGGCGCGCGCGACGACATCACCTTCCTGTCGCGCGAAACCCGGACCCCCGGCATCCAGATCGAACACCTTGTCATGGCCCACCGGCTGGCCGAAGAAACCGGCACCGATCCCGCCGTGCTGTTCGCGCTCTTGCGCATGGACACGTTTCTTGGCCGTGAAACGCCCTCGCTGCGTCCGTCGCGCCCCGAGATCCGTCTCGACGACGATCTGCGCGGCATTCTGCTGGATGCGGCGCTGGTTCCCGGCGACCAGATCACCCGCGACGTCAAGGCCGCCGCCGAGGCGCGGATCGTGCCCAAGGCCGCGGTGCGCAAGGTCAAGAAACTGCGCGACGTCCTCGAAGGTCTCCGCGACACGGCCGAAACCCGCAAGGACACCGGCGAACCCACTCTGATCGCGCGGGAAATCGGCCGCCTCGCCGCGCCGGACCGGCTGGGCAGGCTCGCCGGGCTGCTGCGGGACGGCACCGATATCGAAACCGTCATCGCCGAGCTGACCCGGCCCGGCGACCCGTCCGGCGCGGGCGAAACCGGCGACGACCCGGTGACCGAGGTGATCACCGAAGGGCTGCTGGGCGGCGGCGCGTCACTGGAAAAGGTGGCCAGGGCCGCTGACCTCGACCCTTCCAGGCTGGCCGGTCTCGACGACAGCGCGCTCCGGCAGGCGCTGCGCAAGGCCGATCCGCAGGCCAGCGACAAGGCGCTGACCCAACGCGCCCGGAAACTCGCACGCGAGGCCGAGGCGCTGCACCCCACCGAGGCGCTGCGCGGCAGGCTCGCCTCGGGCCGCAGGCTCGGCCGGGATCCGCAGCGCACCGCCGCCCTGTTCGAGCGTTTCCCCGATCTGAGGATCGAAACGACCCGGCTCGATCACTTTTTTGCCGACAAGAAACTGACCCGGCCCGCCGACCGCGAGATGCTCGCCGATCTGAAAAAGGTGCAACGGGTGATGCGGATCGCCCCCGATCTCGACCGCGCCGAGGGGCTGTTGCAGCAGAAACTCGGCTCGGCCGCCGACGTGGTGCGCAGCGGCAAGGCACGGTTCGTCGACGAGATCGGGCCCAAGGCCGGTCTCAGCCGCGCCGAGGCCGAAGCCACCTTTGCCCGCGCCGAGGTCAGCCATTCCGCCGCCCTGATGATTTCGGGCGATATCCAGGCGATGCTGGGCAGCGCGCCGGCGGTGTCGACATCGGCCACGCTGAAGCTGAAATCCGCGACCCTTGCGGATGACTTCCCCAATCTCAAATCGCTGTTCAAGGGCGTGGACACCTGCGCCTGCCCGCATTGCCGCTCGGTCCTGTCGCCCGCCGCCTACCTGGTCGAGATCATCGAATACCTCGGTCAACGCGACATGGTCGACCTGACCCAGACACCGCCCGCGCGGGTGAACAAGGCGCACGAGGTGCTCTTTGCCCGCCGAGGCGAGATCCTCGATCTCGATCTCGATTGCGCCAATGCCGAAACGCCGCTGCCCTATATCGACCTGGCCTGCGAGATCCTGGAACACGCGATCGCGCCGCTGCCCGGCGTCGTCTTCAACGGTGCGCTCGCGGCCGGCACGGTCATTCCGGCCCCGCTCCTGTCGCTGGTCCAGGCCCAGGGCTGGGCGGTGACCGACAAGGCCATCCTGCAAGAGGCGGGCAGCGCCGGCGACCTGATCCTGCGCGACAGCGCGCTGACCGCCAAGCTGACCAACACCGGCGGCAACACCTGGTCGATCACCCGGCTGCGGCAGACCCACGGCACCGCGCAGGAGCGCGCCGCAGCGCCCGAATACGTCAACGCCCAGGCCTATGCCTCCCTCGCTGCCGAGAGCTATGCCTTTGCCCTGCCCTTCGATCTGAACCATTGCGAGGCCAGCGCCTATTTTGACCGGTTCGGGGTCCGCCGCGCCAGCCTCATGCGCGATTTCGAAACCGGCGGCGCACCCGGCGCCGCGGCCATCGCCGCCGAAGAGCTGGGGCTGACCGAGGCGGCGCGCACGGTCATCGTCACCGATGGCAGCGCCGCGCAGGACGGGGTCTGGGGCCTGCCCGCGGTCAGTGTCGTCGCGGACATGGCGGTCGTGTCGACCCTGCTCGACAAGACCGGGCTGAGCTACGACGCGCTCGACCGGCTCTTGCAGATGTCCTTCATCGACCCGGCGGACGCGATGTTCATCGAACATCTCGACCTGAGCTGCGATCTGGACCAAAAGCGCGTCGCCGGGCTGTCGGCGGCCGCGCTCGACCGGATCCACCGCTTCCTGCGCCTGCAAAAGGCGACCGGCTGGCGCGACGTCGTGCTGAACTCCGTCCTGACCCAGGCTCGGCTCGGCAACGGCACGCTGGACAACCAGGCGCTGGTCCACGTGGCCGACATCCAGCGGCTGGCCCGCAGGACCGGCCTCACCCCCGAGGTGCTGACCGGCTGTTTCGGCGATTTCGACCGGACCCAGCTGACCGGCACGGACGAAAGACCGCTTTACCAGCGGCTGTTCCAGAACGCCGGCACCCTGGGCCATGTCGAGCCGCTGCTCGGCGTCGACCAGGTCGGCGCGGGCGGCACGCTCTCGGCGGCGGCCGCCGCGCTGGCCGCCATCCTGCGCCTGGCGCGCACGGATTTCGACAGGCTGGTCGCGGCGCTGACCGACGATCAGCTGACCTATGCCAATCTCAGCACGCTCACCGCCGCCGCGCGGCTGATCGAGGCGCGCAAGCTCACCGCCAGGGACTACCTGACCCTGCTGCGGCGCAGCGGACGGGTTCCCACGGCCGCGCCGGCGGAAATGCTGGCGTTCCTCGACGATCTGGACCACGCCCGGTCGGGCCCGGTCGCGCTGGCCGACATGCCCTTTCTGCTAGAACACGGCGGCGAGGATGCGGCGCAGCGCGAGATCCGGGACGAGACGATCACCGCCTTGCTGGAGGGTCTGCAAGGCGCCTACCAGGACGCCTTTGCCGAAGCCAGATCGCCCTACGACGACGGGCTGTCCGCCGCAGAGCTGCGCGCGCCGATCAAGGACCGGCTGCTGCGCCTGCCCGAGATGGGCGAGGAGGACGCCAACACGGTCCTGCGCATCTACGACGCCGACTGGACCTCGCCGCCCGATCCCGACGCCGCGGCGACACTGACCGGGCTGCTGGGTGGCGCGCTGGATGTCGCCGGGATCGTCCCGGCTGCGGCGGCGATCCTCGCGGCGGCGACGCCGGCCACGCGCGAGACCGCGCAAAAGGCCTTTGCCGACACGCTGCTGGCGGCGATCGCGGCGCATCTGCACGGCCGCGCCAAGGCCACCGCCCTGCGCGACGCGATCGCCGATTTCTCGCGCGCCGACGGCGATACGGTCGAGATTGTCCTCGCCGCCGCCAGGCTGCGCCAGCCGGGCCCGGCCCAGCCGCTGGTGTCGGCGCTCCTGACCGACGATGCCCTGATCGACACTGCGGGCGATCCCGCCGCCCCGCCGGCGATCACCGCGGCCGCCTTCGCCGATCAATACGCGGCAATCCGGCTGCTGCAAAAAGTCTTTGCCGTCCTGTCCGCCACCGACCTTGCGCCCGACGACCTGGCCTGGGTGATGGCACATGCGGCCGACTTGGGCTGGATGCAGATCGACAGCCTGCCCTGGCAGGGCGGGCAGGCCGCGGTCCCCCACCTGCACTGGGACCGCCTCAGCCGGGCGCTGGCGCTGTTCGCGGCGTATCCGCCGATGCCCGATCCCGCCAATCCCGCCGTGCCGATCACCCTGCGCGCCACGCTCGATGCGCTGTTGCCCGGGGCCGGCACGACGCGCGACGCCTGGCTCGACGCGCTGGCGCGGCTCACCGGGCGCGACCGCGCCACGCTGGCCGACCTCGATGCGCATTTCGGCTGGTCCACACCGAACCTGTCGCAATGGCATCTGCCCGAAACCTGGGAGGCGCTCGCCCGCTGTCTCGCGCATCTGCGCGCGCTCAACGCCACCGTGGCCGAAGCCGCGTCCTGCGCGCAGCCCGTGCTCACGGCGACCCAGACGGCGAGCCTGCGTACCGGGCTCAAGGCGCGCTATGCCGAAACGACCTGGCTGACCACCCTGGGCGAGATCATGGATGCGATCCGCCCCAAGAAACGCGACGCGCTGGTCGCCTACCTGCTGGCCACCCGGCCGGAATTCACCACCGCAAACGATCTTTACGACCATTTCCTGATCGACACCCAGATGGAGGCCAGGATGCCTTCGTCGCGGATCGTGCAGGCGCACGGGACGATCCAGCTGTTCGTCGAACGCAGCCGCATGGGACTCGAACCGCAGGCGGCGGCCGACACCGGCGACACCGGCTGGGAGCAATGGGTCTGGATGCGGAATTACCGGGTCTGGGAGGCCAACCGCAAGGTTTTCGTCTATCCCGAAAACTGGATCGAGCCGGAGCTTCTCGACGACAAGTCCTTCCTGTTCGAGGCGCTCGAAGACACGCTGCTGCAAAACGAAGTCACCGAAATCACCGCCGAGGATGCGCTGGCGCGGTATCTCGAAGGGCTCGACGGGATCAGCTTTCTCGAGGTCGTCGCCTGCTGTTACCAGTCCGAGACCTACACCATGCACGTCTTTGCCCGCACCAAGGGCGGCGATCCGGCGCAGTACTACTACCGCACCTTCGAGAAAGAGCGCTATTGGTCGCCCTGGTCGCTGGTCGAGGTGGACATCACCAGCAACACCCTGCTGGCCTTTGTCCGGCGTGGACGGCTGAACCTGGCCTGGCCGGTCATCAGCGAGGAATCCAAGCCCGACCAGGACGTCGTGACGCCGGGTGTCTCCGAAAGCCCCTCGTCGGGCACCATGCAGAACCCGGCGATGCGGCTGCGCATCCAGTTGGCGGTCAGCGAATACGCCAATGGCGACTGGAAGCCGCGCAAGATATCGCAGGATGCCATCGTCACGCCCGAGACCTACACCACCGATCCGTCCCGGCTGGACCGCGAACAATACAACCTGATCTACAGCCAGTTCGACGATCAGATCTGGCTGTTCCACACCGATATCGACGGCGCCGAATACCACACCCGCGACGGCATCTTCGACGTGGCGGGCTGCAAGGGCTACCCCGAGCTTCTGAAAACCGCGCAGGAATCGCTGCGCGATTTCTACCCGGATTACCTCGACACCGAACTTGCCGCGCAACGCTATGTCGAGCTGGGCCGCGACGGCGCCGACAGCCTGGCGATCCGCAACATGATCACCTTCTGGGGCTTCGCCACGCGGCTGCGGACGACCCCCGGCACCTTCCGGGTCACCCACCCGCATGTGATCACGCTGATCGACCTGCTGTACCTGTTCCTCCAGGCGCTGCTCTACAGCGCCCATTCGACAAGTTCGGTTGCGGCGGCGCGCTACATCAAGCTGCCGCTCGGCACCTGGCTGCCCTATTTCTTCGAGGACAGCGAACGCGCCTACGCCGTCGTGCCCGGTCTCTACAGCCCGGATGACGGCGGCAAGACCAAGCGGACCTTTTCCGACATCCTGAAACTGGTCGAGGATATCCTGGCGCTGGTCGCCAGGTACGTCGCCCGGCTGACCGCCACACCGGCCCCCGATCCCGCAGCGGTCCTTTCGGACCTGCTGGAGGATCCCGATTTCATCGACATCCGGGACGAGATCCAGCGCTATTTCGGCCTGCGCTTCGCCGAGCGGTTCGAAAACCTCTATCACCCGCTGGTCTGCCCGCTGCGCGCGACGCTCTACAAGTCCGGCATCGACAAGATGATGGCGCGCGACAGCCAGTTGCAGATCACCGCCTTCGACTTTGACGATACCTTCGATCCCACGTCCCTGGTGGCCCAGCCCTATCCCGTCGAGGATGTCGATTTCTCCTCCTCGGGCAGCTATGCGGCCTACAACTGGGAGCTGTTCTTTCACACGCCGCTGATGATCGCCAAGCGGCTGGCCTCGGAAAACCGCTTTGACGAGGCGATGGAATGGTATCACCGGATCTTCAATCCCACCGGCACGCTGGACGGCGACGCGCCGCAGAAATACTGGGTCACAAAGCCGTTCTTCCAGGCCACCAGCGGCGACTACCTCGCCCAGCGGATCGACCGGCTGTTGACCGATGTCGCCGATCCGGCATCCCCCGAACGCCACGAGCTTGAGGTCGCGATCGCGGAATGGCGGCGCAAGCCGTTCCGGCCGCATGTGGTCGCGCGGTTCCGGCCCGTCGCCTACCAGCGCGCCACCGTGATGAGCTATATCGGCACGCTGATCGACTGGGGCGATTACCTGTTCCGCCAGGACACGATGGAAAGCATCACCCAGGCGACGCAGCTCTACATCCTGGCCGACAAGCTGCTGGGCCCCAAGCCGCGCACGGTGAAACCGCCGGTCGCGGTGACCGCCCAGACCTACACCCAGCTCAAGGCCGATCTCGATGCCTTCGGCAATGCCCTGGTCGAACTCGAAACCTACCTGCCGGACCTCGGGATCCTGCCCGAGGGCGGCGATGAGCTGCCCGCGCCGCCGGTCACCCTGTCCAGCCTCTATTTCTGCATCCCGCCGAATGAGAACATGCTGAAATACTACGATACCGTCGAGGACCGGCTGTTCAAGATCCGCAACAGCCAGAACATCGACGGCGTCGAACGGGTCCTGGCGCTGTTCGCGCCGCCGATCGACCCCGGCATGCTGGTCCGGGCGGCGGCGGCGGGCCTGTCGCTCTCGTCGATCCTGGCGGGGATGAACGGCCCCCTGCCGGCCTACCGGTTCCAGGTCATGGCCAACAAGGCGACCGAGCTGACCCAGGAGGTGCGCGCGCTCGGCAACGCGCTGCTCGCCGCGCTCGAGAAAAAGGACGCCGAGGCCCTGGCGCTGTTGCGCAACGATCTGGAGGTGCAGCTTCTGAAAGCCCAGCGCAGCCTCCAGGAGCTCGAGATCGAGGCCGCCGAAGAACAGATCACCGTGCTGGAAAAGACCCGCGCCATCACCGAAGAGCGCAACGCTTTCTACACGGCGTTCGAACGCATCAACGCCAACGAACAGCTCAACCTCGACAAGCTGGCCGAGGCGCAGGACTTCGAAATGGCCGCCGGGATCGTGCGCGCCACGGGCGCGGTGCTGGGCATCATCCCCGACATCTCCTTCGGCGGTCACGGCGCCGGCGGTTCCCCGGCGGTGCATGCCACCTTTGGCGGCTCGACCCTCGCCACCGTCGCCGAGGCGGCGGCGACGGTTCTGAGCATCTTCAGCGGCATCGCGTCCTATGAGGCCACCCGCGCCGGCACCCTGGGCCGTCTCGACCGCACCAAGGACGACGCCGACCTGCAAGCGCGGCAGACGTCCCTGGAACTGGCCCATATCGACCAACAGATCGTCGCCGCCGGGCTGCGCCGCGACATCGCGGTCAAGGCGCTCGAGGTGCATGACGTGCAGACCGATCACGCCGAGCAAATCGGCACCTTCCTGGAGGACAAGTACACCAGCCGGGAACTCTATCAATGGATGGCGAATGACATCACCAAGGTCTATTACCGCGCCTACCAGCTGGCCTACGACACCGCCAGGAAAGCCGAACGGTGCTACCAGCACGAACTGGGCTCCAGCGAGACCTTCCTCGAATTCGGCTACTGGGACAGCCGCCGAAAGGGATTGCAGACGGCCAACAAGCTGCTGCACGACATAAAGCGGATGGAGACGCGTTACCTCGAGGCGAACCGGCGCGAATACGAGATCACCAAGCATGTCTCGCTGCGCCAGCTCGATCCGCTGGCCCTGACCAGGCTCAAGACCTCGGGCACCTGCGACTTTGAAATCCCCGAAGCGCTCTACGACATGGACCATCCCGGCCATTACTTCCGCCGCGTGAAATCGGTGGCGATCTCGATCCCCTGCGTGGCCGGGCCTTTCGCCTCGGTCAGCGCGCGGCTCAGCCAGGTGAACAACCGCTATCGCAAGAGCACCGCCAAGGCCGCTGGCGCGATGACGCCGCAGGCCGAATACGAAGAGGCGCCCGGCAACGACACCCGCTTTGCCTATGATATCGGCGCCACGCAATCGGTCGCGACCTCGTCGGGGCAAAACGACACCGGCCTGTTCGAGCTGAGCTTCCGCGACGACAGGTATCTGCCCTTCGAAGGCACCGGCGCGATCGGCGACTGGCGGCTGGAATTCCCCGACACGGTGCGGCAGTTCGACTATTCGACGATTTCGGATGTCATCGTGCATGTGCGCTACACCGCCCGCGACGGCGGCAGCAGCCTGCGCAGCCTGGCGCAATCCACGCTCAAGGCGAAGTTGCAGGACATCGCACAGGGATTGGCCAAGACCGGGATGCACGTGATGGTCGATCTCAAGCGCGACGACTACAATGCCTGGCATGCGCTGAAATCGACCGGGACGACCACGCTGACCCTCACCAGGGACCGCCTGCCCTATGCCCTGCAGCCGCTGACGCCGGTGCTGGGCACGACCACGCTGCTCGCCAAGGTCGCCGGCGCTCCGGCCAGCTTCACGGTCGGCGTCGGCGGCACGGACGTGTCGTTGAACTTCTCGCCGGAGTGGCAGCTCAACCACAACGATCACCCGGGCCTGGCGCTCGATGTGCCCGTCACCCTGACCGTGGCGGCCGGCGATCTGGCCGCGCTGGAGGAATTGAGCCTGGTGATCGGCGTCTCGGTGTCATGAGAGGCGCAGCACCCCGTTGCCCGCGCTGCGCCGCGCCGCTCGTCGCGACGCGGCGCTGGTTCGGGCTGATCCAGCACCTGCGCTCGCCCTGCCCCGCCTGCGGCGCGGACCTGGTCTTCGACACGGCGGGCGGGGTCCACCTCAAGGACAGCGCCCCGCGAGAGGAGAAGCGCTGACCGCGCCGATCAAACGGTGCCGCGCCGGGCAAGGGAAACCGGCCCGCCCGGGTGCGGGCGGGCCGGTCGGTCAAGAATCAGCGCAGCGAGGCGATGAAGGCGTCGACATCGTCGAGCGAGATGTATTCCACCTCGCTGGTGCCGCCCTCGGTAAAGGACCACACCACCGCCGGCGCCGACACGTCGCCGTTGGCGTCGAACCGCACGTTGCCGGTGCCGCCCTGGTACATCACGGTGCCGCCCCCGGCGAGCACCTCCCTGGCCTGCGCGAAACCGGCCGCGTCGGCGCTGACCGGCGTGCCCGCCGGATCCGTCACCCTGGCCACGGCGGCGGCGACATCCGCGCCCGAGGCGTCCGGCCCGGCCGCTTCCATCGCCAGGAGCGCGATCATCGTCGCGTCATAGCTGTTGGCCAGCCCCGGCCCGTTCGGCTCGGACCCGAACTTTTCGACATAGCGCGCGCGGAAGGCATCGGCGCTTTCGGCGCGCGGCGAGGCGGTGTCGGTGCCCAGCGTCTCACCCAGGTACTGCAAGCCCACATTGTCGCGGAACTCGTCCGATTTCAGCGAGTTGGCGACAATCATCTTCTGCGTGCCTCCCAGCGAGATCCACTCGCGCACCGCCGAGGTGCCCTCGGCCGGGTAGAGCGCCAGGTACAGCGCCTCGGGCTGCGAGCCCAGCGCCTCGGTCACTTCGGCGCGGTAGGAGGGCTGCGCGTCGTTGATCGCGACAGAGGCGGTGACCTCGACCCCCACGGCGGCGAAATCGGCCGCGATCAGCCGCGCCATGTCCTGGCCCCAGTCGTCGTTCTTGTAGAGGATGGCGACGGACTTGTAGCCCTTGTCCTGCGCCACCTTGGCGCCCACGGCAGACTGCACCGCGGTGGTGGCGAAGGTGCGGAACCACAGCCCCTTGGTGCCGCCCTCCTGCGCCAGCTTGGTAAAGGCGGTCGAGGACGAACAGCACGACATCTGCATCACGCCCGACGGCGCGGTGACCGAGGTCAGGATCGGCATCGACACGCCCGACGACACCGCGCCCAGCAGCACCTTGACGCCTTCGAGGTCGACCAGCGCCTTGGCCGCGTCCACGCCGACCTTGGGGTCGACCTGGCTGTCGCGCAGCACCATCTCGATCTTGCAGCCGGCCGCCCCCCCGGCCTCGTTCACCTGGTCCACGGCAAACTGCGCCACCTCGGCGATGGGGCGGCCCCAGTCGACGGAGGTCGGCAGCACGGCGCCGATCTTGGTGGTGCACTCCTGCGCGAATGCGCCGGAGGCGAGCAGCGACAGGCCGGCGGCGCTGCCCAGCATGAGCGCGCGAAGCGCCGATTTCCGTTGAGTCATTCCAGTTCTCCCTGTTGTCCTAGACGGTTTTTTCCGATTGTGACACGACAAGCCGCTCGGGGAACAGGCCCTGCGGCCTCCACAGCAGCATACCGACGATGACCGACCCGATCAGCACGAACTGGAGCGAGCCGGTATAGAGTTGCGCCTCGATCGGCGCATAGCGCGCCAGCGCCCAGCCCGATCCGGTCCAGGCGCCCCAGATCAGAAAGGTGCCCATGATCGCGCCCCGGTTGTTGCCCGCGCCGCCGACGATCAGCATGGCCCAGATCTGAAAGGTCAGCGTGGGCAGGATGTCCTGCGGGCTGACAAAGGCATAGAAGGTGCCGTAGAGCCCGCCCGCCAGCCCCAGCACCGCGTTGCCGGCGACAAAGGCGGTCAGCCGCACCCGCGCCGGGCGCTTGCCCAGCGATTGCGCCGCCTCCTCGTCCTCGCGGATGGCGCGCAGCAATCGGCCAAAGGGCGACCGCGACAGCCGCTCCAGCAGCACGTAGACCGCCACGAGGCACAGCAGGACGAAACAGAGGAACCCGAGGTTGTAGAGGAACCCGTCGCCCAGCACCTCCCGCAGGGGCCGCTGAAAGCCACGCACGCCCTTCGCCCCGCCCGCCAGCCACTCGGCGTTGCGCATCAGGTTCTCAAAGGCGACCGCCACGCCGAATGTGGCGATGGCCAGGTAGTCGTGCCGCAGCCGCAGCGTCAGCACGCCCACCGCCCAGGCCAGCGCCGCCGCCGCCGCGATGCCGCCCAGCAGCGCCAGCGGGTAGATCACCCCGTAGCCGCCCAGGTGCCCCTCCTGCGCCGTGCCGCCCAGGATCAGCGTGCCGTAGGCGCCCGCGCCGAAAAAGGCGACAACCCCGCCGTTGAACAGCCCGGTCTTGCCCCATTGCAGGTTCAGCCCCAGCACCGCGATGGCCAGGATCGAGGCCACCGTGGTAAAGAACACCAGGTAGGAGATCACCCCGATCATGAGCGCGCCTCACCGAACAACCCATAGGGCCGCACGATCAGCACCGCCAGGATCAGCAGGAAGGGCACGGCCGGCGCATAGCCCGAGGGCAGCACCAGCACCGACAGGTTGGTCGCCAGCCCGACGATGAACCCGCCCAGCACCGCGCCGTAGACGCTGCCGATGCCGCCGACGATGGTCGCGGCAAAGATCGGCAGCACCAGGTCGCGCCCCATGACCGGGATCATCTGGTAGGACAGCCCGTAGAACACCCCCGCCGCCGCCGCCAAGGCCCCCGCGATCACCCAGGTCGCGGCGATCATGCGCGACAGGTTCACGCCATTGACCTGCGCCAGCGCCGGGTTCTCCGCCACCGCCTGAAGCGCATAGCCAAAGGTCGTGCGCGACAGCACCAGGTGCAACAGCCCCATGATCACCAGCGCCGCGATCAGCACGAAGATCTGGTCCGGCTTGACCAGCAGCAGCGGGTCGCGGCTGACCACGATGGCGAACGAGATGTCGCGCGAATAAAGCGTGCTCGACAGGCCAAAGATCAACCCGATGACATTGCGGATCACCAGCGCCATGCCAAAGGAGGCAAAGACCATCGACAGCTCGCCCCCCTTCTCGCGCACGCGGCGGAACACCAGCACGTCGAACAGCACCGCCGTCGCCGCCGTCACCAGCATCGCCGCGACGATGGCCAGCGCCAGCGCGGGCGTCAGCAGCAGCGGCCCCAGCTTGGTCGCCAGCACCGGGTGGATCGCCTTGAACAGCGCATCGAACACCAGCGCGGCATAGGCACCGATGGACAGCAGCTCGGCATGGGAAAAGTTGGCAAAGCGCAGGATGTGCATGACCAGCGTCAGGCCAATCGCGCCCAACGACAGGAAGGATCCGGTCAGGATGCCGTCGGCGATCTGCTGCATCAGCTGGCCTCTCTCCGTCGTCCGCCCAGGTAGATCTCGGCCACGCGCGGATCGCCCAGCAGGTCCGCCGCAGGCCCGTCCAGCTGGTTGCGCCCCTCGGCCAGGATATAGCAATGGTCCGCGATCTTCAGCGCCGCCTTCACGTTCTGCTCGACCAGCAGGATGGTCACCCCCTCCGCCGTCAACTCGCGCGCGAGGCCCAGCACCTCCTGCGTGGCGATGGGCGACAAGCCCGCCGACGGCTCGTCCATCAGGATCAGCGAGGGGTTGGCCGCCAGCGCCATCGCCACGGCCAGCACCTGCCGCTGCCCGCCCGAAAGCGTGCCCGCGCGCGCCTTCAGTTTCTCTCCCAACATGGGAAAGCGGGTCAGCAGCGGGTCGATCCCGCTGCCGGGCACACGCCGCGCCGCCAGTTCCAGGTTCTGCCGGATGGTCAGGCTGCGAAAGATGTTGGCGGTCTGCGGCACATAGGCCATGCCGTGCCGCGCCATCAGGTCCGGGCGGCTGCCCGTAATCTCCTGCCCTGCCAGCGTCACACGGCCTGCGCTGACCGGGATCAGCCCGGCCACCGCCTTGATCAGCGTCGACTTGCCCGCGCCGTTCGGCCCGATCACCAGCGTGATCTTGGCCTCTTCGGCCGCCACCGACACGCCGCGCAGGATCGGCAGGTCGGGGACATAGCCCGCCGTCAGCCCCTCGACGCGCAGCAGTGGCTCAGACATCGACCGGCGCCCCCAGGTAGGCGTCCAGCAGCGCCGGGTTGGCCCGCGCCGCCTCTGCCGTGCCTTCAAAGATCACCCGCCCCTCGGCCATGGCGATCACCGGGTCGCAGTGGCGCATGACAAAATCCATGTCGTGCTCGATGATGACGAATGTCTTGCCTGCCGCGTTCAGCTCTTCGATCTTGCCGATCAGCACCTGTGTCAGCACCGGGTTCACCCCCGCCGCCGGTTCGTCCAGCAGGATCACCCTCGGGTCGCCCATCAGCACGCGGGCCAGCTCCAGCAGCTTCATCTGCCCGCCCGAGATCTTGCCCGCCGCGTGATCGGCCAGCGGCAGCAGCGTGACGAAGTCCAGAACCTCGCGGGCGCGGTCGCGGATGCGCCGTTCCTCGGTCCGCACGCGCGACGGAAACAGCAGCGGCCCCACCAGCCGCTCCCCGGTCTGCGCCAGCGGCGCCAGCATGACGTTCTCCAGCACGCTCATCCGCGCGAATGGGCGCGGCAGCTGAAACGTCCGCCCGAGGCCGCGCGCAAAGCGCATGTCGGGTGCCAGCCGCGTCACATCCTCGCCGCCCAGCGTCACGCGGCCCGCGTCCGGCGGCAGCACCCCGGCCAGCAGGTTGAACAGCGTCGATTTGCCGGCCCCGTTCGGCCCGATCAGCCCGGTGATCGTCCCCGCCCGGACCTTGATCGACACACCGTCGACCGCCTTCAGCGCGCCGAAGGTCTTGGAGACCGCATCGGTGGACAGGATGACCTCAGCCATCGGCGCTCCCAAGCACCTTGTCGTCGGGCCGGGTGTTGAGGTTGTATTTCATGATCCGCCCGTGCCGCCCCGTGCGGTCCCGCTCCAGGCCAAACACCGGCCCCTGCGGGCCGGGGGCACTGGCCAGCACCGCGTCGATGGCGGCGCGGTCCTCGTCGTCCAGCGCAAAGGAGAACACCGCCAGCGTTTCGGGCAGGTGGCGGGCATAGCGCGCGCCGACGATGGCGGCGGCAACGCCGGGCCGGTCCAGCACCCAGCGCGTGGCGACGGCGGCCAGCGACACGCCGTGTTTCGCGCCGATGTCCTGCAGGGTCAGCAGCAGCGTCTGGAAATGCGCCCAGGGGCCGAATTCGTCGATGATCAGACGGTATTTCACCAGCGACCGGTTCTCGAAGGCAAAACCGGGATCCTCGACCCCCAGCCAGCGCTCCGTCAGGAACCCGCCCGCCAAAGTGCCGTAACAGAGCAACCCCAGCCCGTGCGCCTGCGCCCAGTCCGCCAGCCCATGCTCCGGCCGCCGGTCCAGCAGCGAATACTGCACCTGCGTCGACACCAGGTCATAGCCCGCGTCGACAAAGGGCCGCGTCTCGGCCACGTCCCAGTTCGTTGTCCCCAGGTTGCCGATCTTGCCCTTGCGCTGGCAGTCCTTCAGCACCTCGAAGGCGGCGACCGGATCGCCCTGCGCCAGGTCCCACCAGTAGAACTGCACCAGGTGCAGCCGCTCGATCCGCAGCCGCATCAAGGAGCGGTCGACAATCGCCTCGATCTCTTCGGGGCGGATGTCGGCCAGCCGCCCGAGGTCGGGCACCAGCTTGGTGTGCACCATCACCCGCTCGGCCACCGAAGGCCCCCGCCGCGCCCGCAGGTCGGCGATGAACTCACCGATCATCTCCTCGACGCCGGTGTAGATGTCGGCGCAGTCGAACGTGGTGATCCCGGCGTCGACAAAGGCCTCCATGTCGCGCACGGCCTCGCTCCGCAGCACCTCGCCATGGTCCCCGGCCAGCTGCCAGCCGCCCTTGATGACCCGCGACACCCGGTGGCCCGGCCGCAGGGTCGCGCTCTCGACGCTCATGTCTCGTCCTTCCAGTAGGGGGTGTCGCGCGCCTCGGGCAGGCCGGTGGTGGCGGCGTGCGAGAACCGGCGCCGCCCGGTCCGCGTCACCCGGAACCGCCCGCCGCAATGCGGATCGGGACAGGCAATCTCGGCATCCGTGGTCATCCAGTCCTGCGCATCCGTGGCGCGCTGCTTGGCCGGCAAGAGGGGCAACAAGGCCGCCAAGGCATACATCGACACCCGCGCGCCCTCGGCGAACACCAGCGTTTCCCCCACCACGTCAAAGCCTTCGCCCTCGACATGGCGGCAGACCGGCGTGCGGCCGTCCAGCACCGTCTCGACCCTCAGGTCGTAGAGCCAGAAACCGGGGTCGTCGCTGTCCTGCATGTGCCTGCCGCCTTGCTTGGCCAAGACCGTGTTACCTGTGATATTTGATCACATATCCCGATTCGCCCCCTCAGGACAACGCAGGAGCGCGCCGCCAGATGGCCAAGCCGCAGATCGCCTCCATCGACCCGCTGAAGCTGCGCGAAAACGCCTATCTCGCCCTGCGCGATGCCTTTACCCGCGGCGAATTCGCCCCCGGCGACGTGGTCAGCCTGCGCGACCTCGCCACCCAGCTGGGCATCTCCATGACCCCGGTACGCGAGGCGGTGCGCCGCCTCGTGACCGAAGGCGCGCTGGTCGATACCCCCAGCCGCAAGCTGATGGTCCCCGCCTTCGACCCCGACCGCATGGACGAGCTGAAATCGGCCCGTCTCGCGCTGGAACCGCTGATCCTGACGCTGGCCATGGACCGCATGACGCCGCAGGATATCGACAGGCTGGAGGCGCTGCTGGACACCGCCACGCCGCGCCCCGACGGGATGCCGGACCTGTCGCGCAACTACGACTTTCACTTCACGCTCTACCGCCTCAGCGGCTCGACCGTGCTGTTGCCGCTGGTCGAGGGGCTGTGGCTGCAATACGGCGCCTATCTGAACCTCATCATCCGGCAGGCCGAGGCGCCCAAGGTCGAGGAACACGTCTTTCACCGCGCCATTGTCGCCGCCCTGCGTGCGGGCGACCACGCCGCCGCCCGCGCCGCCCTGACCGACGACATTAAACGCAGCTTTCACATCCTGAGATCGGAGCATGAGCCATGACCGGACCGGACCGCATCGCCCTGGGCGCGCACCTGAACATCAGCCGCGTCCTGACCGGCCTCTGGCAGGTCGCCGATATCGAGCGGGTGTCCGGCACCATCGCCCCCGACATCGGGGCCGGCTGGCTGGCCGATTACGCCGCGCAGGGGTTCGACAGCTTCGACATGGCCGACCACTACGGCAGCGCCGAGATCCTCGCCGGGCGGCTCTTGAAACGCCCCGAGGGCGCGCGCGCCACGGTCTTTACCAAGTGGTGCCCGCCCCCCGGCCCGATGACGCCCGACGTCGTGCGGCGCGGCGTCGAGGAACGGCTGGAACGGCTGGGCACCGACTGCGTCGACCTGCTGCAATTCCACTGGTGGAGCTTTGAGCATCCCGCCTGGCTCGACGCCCTGCACGAACTCGCCTGCCTGCGCGACCAAGGGCTGATCCGCGAGATCGGCGTGACCAACTTCGACGCCGCGCATGTGGCGCTTGCGCTGGCCGACGGCGTGCCGCTGCTGACCAATCAGGTCAGCTTCTCCCTCGTCGACCGCCGCGCCGCCGGTCCGCTCTCCGACCTCGCCGCCCGCAGCCCCCTGCGGCTGCTGGCCTACGGCACGCTCTGCGGCGGCTTCCTGTCCGGGAAATGGCTGGACCAGCCCGAGCCGCAGACCATCCCCGACTGGTCCAAGATGAAATACAAACGCTTCATCGACGTCACCGGCGGCTGGGACGCATTTCAGGGCATCCTGCGCGCCGCGCATTTGATCGCGGGCAAACACGGCGTGTCCGTGTCGAACGTGGCCACGCGCTGGGTGCTGGAACACCCCGCCGTCGCGGGCGTCATCGTCGGCGCGCGGCTGGGCGAGGCGGTGCATACCGAGGACAACCTGCGGCTCTTCTCCTTCGCGCTGGACACCGAGGATCAAGACCGCCTCAACACCGCCTTCGCCGCGACGAACCCCGTCCCGGGCGACTGCGGCGACGAATACCGCCGCCCGCCCTTCCTGACCGCGTCGGGCGATCTCTCGCACCACCTCGACACCATGCCGCGCGCCCACCTGCCGGTGCCGGTGCCGCACCGCGCCGAGGCAACCCGCGTGCTCAGCGGATCGGAGTGGGAGGACATCGCCGGCTATTGCCGCGCGCAGAAGGTCGGCGACCGCATCCTTGTTTCCGGCACCACCGCCACGGCAGGCCACAGCCGCAGGGTCGCCCCGGACGACGCCGGCGCGCAGGCCACCTATGTCCTCGACAAGATCCTCGCCGCGCTCGCCGCGCTGGGGGCTGCGGCCGAGGACGTGGTCCGCACCCGCATCTACCTGACAGACCCCGAGGACGTGCTGGCCGTGTCACAGGCCCACGGCCGCGTCTTTGGCGCGGTCAAGCCCGCCAACACGCTGGTCGTGGTGGCCGGGCTGATCGGCGGCTACCGGGTCGAGATCGAGGCCGAGGCGATCCTGCGGCCCTGAGCCTCAGCAGTAGTCCTCCGGCCCGATCACCTGGTCGCCCGAGTAGCGCGCGCCATGCGCCCAGCCCAGCGGCAGGCGGCGCTCGATCTCGGCCTTCAGGTCCGCGTCCAGCATCATCGACGCGCCGCGCACCAGTTCGTGCAGGTGGCCGGGGCTGCGGGTGCCGGGGATCGCGTGCACCGTGGGGCCCTGCGACAGCACCCAGGCAATGGCCAGCGTCGCCGTGGGATAGCCCGCCTGTGCCGCGAGGTCGCGCAGCGGCAAACTGGCCGCCAGGTTCCGCTCCAGGTTGCCGCCGTTGAACCGCGTGTTGGTCCGCAGAAAGGGCGAGGCCGCGACCCGCGCCGGCGTCGGCGGCGTGTCCGACAAGAGCCCCCGCCCCACCGGCGAAAAGGCGACAAGGGCGGTGCCCAGTTCGCCGCAGGCCTGCACCATGCCCAGCTCCGGCAGCCGCGTCTGGAGCGAGTATTCCGACTGGACAGCGGCCACCGGATGCACGGCAGCGGCGCGGCGCAGGCTGGTCGGCGCGATCTCGGAAAACCCGAAGGCGCCGATCTTGCCCTTGGCCACCAGCCCGGCCAGCGTCTGCGTCACTTCTTCGATCTCCAGCCGGGGATCGCGGCGGTGGACATAAAACAGGTCGACCCGCTCCAGCCCCAGCCGCTTCAGGCTCTGATCCAGTTCGGATTCGAGATGCGCGGCCGAGTTGTCGAACCGCCGCGCGCCGGTCTCCGGGTCGCGGGTGATCGAGGCCTTGGTGGCGATGCGGAACGGGATGCCGCCCTTGCCGCGATAGCGTTTCAGGAAACTGCCGATCACCGACTCGGAGGTGCCCATGCCATAGATGTTGGCGGTGTCGATATGGTCCACGCCCGCATCCATCGCCGCGTCCAGCACCGCGTGGCTCTGCGCCTCGCTCGCCGGGCCGTAGAACCCGGCAAACGACATCGCGCCGATGCCGATGGCCGACACCTCCGGCCCGCCTGCCCCGAGTGGTCTGCGCAACATGCCCTGCCCTCCCTGACTGTGCGGGCGCGACAGTGGCGGCGCGGGTCCGGCTTGGCAACCCCTCGGGCGGCTTGCGCTTTGCCGCCCCAGCCCGCATCGTCCCGGCCCAACGCCCCACCCCAAAAGGGAAACAATGCGCCCGATCCTGACCCGCACCGTTGCCGAAATGGAAACCCCCAGCGCCGCCCTGCGCGCCGAGGCCATCGCCCAGGGGGGCAGCGCCGCCTTCAGCGCCCGCGCGCAGGCCGACTGGCCCTGCCTGACCACCGTCGAGCTGCGCCAGCCGCCCAGCCCCCTGCCCCCGCCCCGGCAGCTGACCGTCGCCGCCTGGAACATCGAGCGCTGCAAGCGGGTCGAGGACTCCGCCGACCTGTTGCGCGCCACCGGCGCCGACGTGGTGCTGGCGACCGAAGTCGACCTCGGCATGGCCCGCTCCTCGCAGCGCCACACCGTCCGCGACCTCGCCCAAGACCTCGGCTTTGGCTACGCCTTCGGCACCGAGTTCGTCGAGCTGGGCACCGGCGACCCGGTCGAAACCGCGCTGTTCGCCGATGTGCCCAACGACCACGGTCTGCACGGCAACGCGATCCTGTCGCGCTATCCGCTGGAAAACGTCGCCCTGATCCCGCTGGACGCGGGCGGCATGTGGTTCGTTTCGCAGCCCAAGAGCGACGGCCAACTGCGGCTGGGCGGGCGCATGGCCCTGGCCGCGCAGATCGTCACCGCCGCCGGGCCGCTGACCATTGCGGCGGCGCATTACGAGAGCGAGAGCGACGCGCAGGGCCGCGCCACCCAGACCCGCGCCTTTCTCGACGGGCTGCACCACACCTATGGCGACGGTCCCGCCGTGCTCGGCGGCGACCTCAACACCAACCGCCTGATGGACGGCACCCGCACCGGCGCGCAGGCCGTCCAGACCCCCGCCGCCGCCGAACCCTGCTTTGATGTCTTCGCCGATCACGGTTTCGACTGGCGCGCCTGCAACACCGGGCAGGTCACGCTGCGCGCCGCCCCCGGCAAACCCGTGCGCTACCCGCTGCCGATCCTCGACTGGCTGTTCACCCGCCGCGTCGCCCCCTCAGACCCGCGCGTCCATGCCGCGCTGTCGCCCGCCGGGCACTACCTGTCGGACCACGAACTCCTCAGCGTCCGGATCGCCCCCTGAGTCTCAGGCCCCCAGCCAGCTCCGGTAGTCGCTGACCAGCAGGTGCAGCGGCGGCTCGTCCTCCTCGATCTCGGCAAACCGGCCGATCGGCTCGCGAAAGATGTTGTCGGTCTCGTCGTCGTTGACGGTGCTGACCTCGCCGATCAACACGTCGCCGCCCTCACCCCAGAAGGCGTGCCAGTCGCCCGGCCGCAGGGTCACGCTTTCGCCCGGCGCCAGCTTCAGCTTGCCGCCCGGCGGCACCTCGCGCCAGATGCCGTCGCACATGACAGAGACACCCACGTCCGCCGCGCAGTGCCCCAGGTCGTCCGAGCCGAACAGCTCGACCACCAGCGTCCCGCCGCCCCGGTTGATGATGTCCTCGGCCTTGATCACATGGGTGTGCATCGGCGACAGCTGGTCGCGGCGCGAGATCAGCAGCTTTTCGGCGTAGCACATGCCGCGCCCGGATTGCAGGTCCGTGAGCAGCCCGTTGCGCAGGGTGAACAGGAACAGCCCCAGCTCGTCGAACCGGCCCGCGCCGTAATCGGTGATATCCCAGCCGCAGCGCGCGTCGATCACGTGCCGCGCCTCGCCCGCGTGGGCGACAAAGGCCTCCGGCGTCCACTGCGCAAAGGGCGGCAGGACAAAGCCGTGGCGGCGGATCATCTCGTCCGCCTGCCGCATGACGGCGTTGATGTGCGAGCGTTTCATGCGCCAACCTCCCCTAGGTGTCGCGGCCCACACTAGGGCCGCCCACCCCAGCTTTCCGGCCTGCGCGCCGCGCGGTCAAGCCCCGGCGTCTGGCCCGGCGTCTGGCCTGGCGTCTGGCCCGCCGACAAGCGCAGCGTCTGGCCCGGCGTCGCGCACCGCCCGCCCCGTGTCGCTTTGCCCATTGCTCCGGAAAGATGCATCTGTCACACACAGTCCCGTGACCGGTCCCGGCGCGGCCTGCGCCGGGGGAAAGAGGGAATGCCGTGCGCCCCTGACAGGGCCAGTCGGCAGCTGCCCCCGCAACTGTAGGCGGAGAGCCTGGCCAAGACGCCACTGGAGCAATCCGGGAAGGCAGGCCCAGGCGAAGACCCGCAAGCCAGGAGACCTGCCGGACACCCGCGACCCGCCCCTTGCGGGAAACGGTTCCACCGGACGCCGGGGTGTGCGTCTGGCTCGTGTCCGTGGCGCGGGGTCCACCCGCCGTCGCGGCTCCGGGCCGGGCCTGTCCTGTCGTTCCAGACGCACCGCGCCGGGGATGGCGCGACATGGACAAGGACGACGACCGTGAGCTTTCTTCCGTCACGATGGCACAGGGCCCTTCTGGGGGCCTCGCTGGCGCTGCCCGCCACCCCGGCCCCGGCGCATTTCCTGCTCGAATACACCGCCGAGACGATCATCGCCCGGCCCGGCGAAGTGCCGGTGTCGCTGATCTTCTGGCACCCCTGGCAGAACGGCTACGTGATGGAGATGGCCCGCCCGCGCGCCTTCTACATGATCCATCGCGGCGACCGGACGGACCTGATGGACACGCTGGAACCCTTTGCCTTTGCCGGGGCCGAGAACACAGCCACCGCCTGGCGCGGCTCGGTGCCGGTGCGGCGCTCCGGCGACTACGTCCTCGTGACCGAACCCGAGTCCTATTACGAGCAGTCCGAGGACAAGTTCATCCAGCAGTTCGCCAAGGTGGTGCTGAACCGCAGCACCCTGCCCACCGACTGGACCGATCCCGTGGGCCTGCCGGCCGAGATCGTGCCGCTGACCAAGCCCTACAACGTGCTGGCCGGCGGCAGCTTTACCGGCCGCGTGCTGGCCGATGGACAGCCCGTGGCGGGGGCCGAGATCGAGGTCGAATTCATGGCCGCCCTGCCCGAGGGCGACCGCGCCGGCGCGCCGTCCGTCAAACCGCCGCCGGGCGGCGCGATGGTGGTTCTGTCGGACGCCGACGGCGTGTTCACCGTGACCGTGCCTCGCGCCGGGCACTGGGGCTTTGCCGCGCTGGCCATCGGCCCGGTGACGGAACACCAGGGTAAGCCGCTGAGCCAGGACGCGGTGCTGTGGATCCGCGCCTGGGACCTGGAATGAGGGGCCGCCATGCACATCGTTGACGGCGCGCTCTCGACCCCGGTCCTGGTCGGCGGCGCGGTCGCGGCGGCGGGCGGCATCGCGCTGGGCCTGCGCGCGCTGCCGCTGGAGCGGATCCCGGCGGCGGGCGTGCTCTCGGCCGCCTTCTTCGTCGCGGCGCTGATCCACGTGCCGCTCGGGCCCTCGTCGATCCACCTGATGCTGAACGGGCTGGCCGGGCTGATCCTGGGCTGGGCGGCCTTTCCGGCGCTGTTCGTCGGGCTCTTGTTGCAGGCGGTGTTCTTCGGCTTTGGCGGGCTGACCGTGCTGGGG
This sequence comes from Antarctobacter aquimaris, assembly GCF_900184945.1. Taxonomy (GTDB): domain Bacteria; phylum Pseudomonadota; class Alphaproteobacteria; order Rhodobacterales; family Rhodobacteraceae; genus Maliponia; species Maliponia aquimaris. Next base: position 537,418 of record NZ_FXYF01000002.1, read on the forward strand.
GTCAACGCGGTCAACATCGCCCTGCCGGCGGTGCTGGTGGGCGTGCTCTTCGGCCGGCTGGTGGCGCGCTCCGCCCCGCTGGGGGCGGCGATCTGGGGCGGCATCGCCGGCGCGCTGTCGATCGCGCTGACCACCGTCATGGTCGCCCTGTCGCTGGCGCTGTCGGGGCGCGAGTTCCTCGCCGCAGCACACCTCGTGCTGGTCGCCCACCTGCCGCTGATGGCGGTCGAAGGCGTGCTCACCGGCTTTGCCGTCCTGCTGGCGCGCAAGGTCAAGCCGGACCTCTTCACCGCGCTGCGCGAGGACGTGGCATGAAACGGCTGGCCCTGATCTGCGCGCTGACCGCCCTGCCCGTCCCCACCCTCGCGCACAACGTGATCGCCGCCGTCTTTCCCTCCGGCAGCGCCATCGAGGGCGAGATCGGCTTTTCCAACGGCGACATGGCCGCCGACCAGCCGGTCGAAGTCTACGGCCCCGACGGCGCGCTGCTGGGCACCACCCGGACGGATGCCGAGGGCTTTTTCCTCTTCACCCCGACCCAGCCCGTCGCCCACAGCTTTCGCGCCGACATGGGCGCGGGTCACGTCGCCGACGTGACGCTGGCGGCCGAGGACGTCGCCCGCATCCTCGGCACCGCGCCCGCGCCCACGCCCGAACCCGCCGCCAATGCCCCCGCCGCGCCGCCCGGCAGCGGCCTCACCGCCGCCGACCGCGCCGAGATCGCCACCCTGCTGCGGGATGAGCTGCGCCCGCTGCGCCGCGAGATCGCCGCCTACCGCGAAAAGAACGACCTGCAGACCATCCTCGGCGGGCTCGGCTACATCCTCGGGCTGTTCGGGCTGGGCTTCTACCTCGCCGCCCGGCGCCAGATGAAAGGCTGACACCGATGGGTCACGTCCTCACCAACGGCGCCGCCACCCTGACCGAGACCGGCGCCGAACGCAGCGCCAGCCTGCTCGGCGCGCTCGACCCCCGCGCCCGCATCCTCGCCGCCCTGACCTACGGCATCACCGTGGTGGCGCTCGACACCCTGCCCGCGCTGACCCTCGCGCTGACCCTCTCGCTCACCCTGCTGGCGCTCTCCGGCCTGCCCGCCGGGCGCACCCTGAAACGGGTGGCGATGGTCGACGGCTTCATCCTCTTCATGCTGGCGCTGCTGCCCTTCACGGTCCCGGGCGATCCGATGTTCACCCTGTTCGGCTACCCGGCCAGCTGGCAGGGCCTCGCCCGCGCCATCGACATCGGCCTGACCGCCAACGCCGTCGTCCTCGCCCTCATGGTGCTGGTCGGCACGCTGGAGCCGGTCACGCTGGGCCACGCCCTGCACCGCCTGCGCGTGCCCGAAACGCTGGTGCACCTGATGATGTTCACCGTCCGCTACATCGAGGTGCTGCGCGAGGAATACCTCCGCCTGCGCGCCGCCATGAAGGTGCGCGGCTTTCGCCCCGGCACCAACTGGCACAGCTACCGCAGCTTCGGCTACCTCGTCGGCATGATGATGGTGCGCGCCATCGAACGCTCCGAACGCCTGCTGGGCGCGATGAAATGCCGGGGCTTTTCCGGCCGCATCGTGCTGTTGCAGGAGTTCCGCACCACCCGCGCCGACACCCTCTTTGCGCTGGTCGTGCTGGCCTGCCTGATCGCCCTCGCCGCGGTGGACCTGACATGGCGCTGATCGAGCTTCACGACCTGCACTTTGCCTACCCCGGCCAGCCCCCCGTGCTGGCGGGCGCGTCGATGCGGCTGGGCGCGGGTGAGCGTCTGTCGATCACCGGCGCCAACGGCGCGGGCAAATCGACCCTGCTGCGCATCATCCTGGGCCTCGTGCGCCCCGAGCGCGGCAGCGTGACCGTCTTCGACACCGAGCGCCGGCGCGAGGCCGATTTCCACGAGGTCCGCCGCCGCATCGGGCTGGTGTTCCAGGACCCCGACGACCAGCTGTTCTGCCCCACCGTGGCCGAGGACGTGGCATTCGGCCCGCTGAACCTGGGCAAGACGCGGGGGGAGGCGCTGGACATCGTCGACCGCCTGCTCACCGATCTCGACCTGCACCACCTGCGCGACCGCGTCACGCACAAGCTCTCGGGCGGCGAAAAGCGTCTGGTGACGCTGGCCACCGTGCTGGCGATGGACCCCGAGGTGCTGCTCTTGGACGAACCCACCAACGCGCTGGACCCCCGCAACGCCGACCGCCTGGCCGAGATCCTGACGGCGCTTCCCCAGCCGGTCCTGCTGGTCTCACACGACCCTGCGTTTCGGGAACGGATCGCGCCCTGTGCGTTGGAGTTGACCGAGGGGCGGCTGGTGCCGGTCTAGTACCCGCCCCAGATGCGGTTGGTGCCGTCAGACGAGGCCGTCAGGATTTGCGTCCCGTCAGGGGAAAACACTGCGCTGTTCACCCAGTCTTCATGCCCGGAGAGCCTGGCCATTTCCCGCCCTGTCGCGACATCCCAGACCCGCGCTGTCTCATCATTCGAGGCGGTTACTACCAGCGTACCATCCGGAGAAAACGCAGCCCGTGTGACAGTGTTGGAATGCCCCGATAGGGTAACAATTTGCTGACCCGTCGCTGCGTCCCAGACCCGAGCGGTCTTGTCACTGGAAGCTGTCAATATTCGTTTTCCGTCCGGTGAATAGGATGCACTCAACACAGCGTCCTTATGACCGATAAGCGTTCTGAGTTGCCGTCCCGTCTCAGAATCCCAGACCCTTGCAAGTCCATCGCCACAGGCAGTGACGACCCGCGTTCCGTTAGGGGAAAAAGCCGCGCTTCGAAAATCAATCCCGACACCTGACAGGGTCGCCACTACCCGGCCCGTTGCAACATCCCAAACCCGTGCGGTCTTGTCGCTGGAAGCCGTTACGACCCGCCGGCCATCGGGGGAAAACTCCGCGCTCAGAACGGAGTCACCGTGACCGATGAACGCTCTTAGTTGCCGTCCCGTCGCAGAATCCCAGACCCTTGCAAAACCATCGCCAGAGGCGGTGACGACCCGCGTTCCGTCGGGGGAAAAAGCTGCGCTTCGAAGTTCAATCCCAACAACCGCCAGAAGCCCGACACCTGACAGAGTCGCCACTACCTGGCCCGTTGCGACATCCCAAACCCGGGCGGTTTTGTCGCCGGAAGCCGTTACGATCCGCGTGCCATCCGGGGAGAATTCCGCGCTCCATAATATGCGTCCTCGACCAAGAATAGTTCTGACGCTTTTTTCCCAGTAGATGTCGAGCAACCGAGTGCTATCCAGTTCATCTGCCGCCAGAGCTGGCCCTTCTGGTTCTGCGCTGCGCTTGGCCTCCGCCTTCCATGCCGCCAACTGCTCCGCCAGCTTCCGCCGCTCCGCCTCGGCCGCCACGCGCGCCAGCCGCTCCGCCTCGGCCTTCTCCGCCGCCTTTCGCGCCGCCTCTTCGGCCTGCCGCCTGCGCTCTGCCTCGGCCTCCGCACCCTGCTGCCGAAGACGCTCCAGCTCGGCCTGCGCCGCGGCCAGTTGCGCCGCCAGCGCCGCGTTCCCCTCGTCCGGTGCGGGGGCCAGCGCCAGCAGTTCGGCCACCACCTTGGATTTCTGCGCGATCAGCGTCATCGGGATGGCAAAGTTGATCCCCTCGCGCGGGCTGCCCGCATGATGGAGCGCGATCACCTGGCGCGTGTCGTCGCTGAACACCGGCGATCCGGAATTGCCGTTCAGCGTGTCGCAGGTGTGGCGCATCTGCTTGCCCGCCAGCGGTTTGCTGTCCGTGGCGCGGCACTCCTTGCGGCTGACGTACAGCGCCTGCGGCACCGGCACCGGCGCCACCTGGAACACCGGGTGCCCCAGCACCATCAGCGGCATGCCGGCGTCGCGTGTCTCGTCGATGTCGCGCGCGGCCAGCTCCAGCGTGCCCCATTCCGCGGCCGGGTTGCCAAAGACCTGGAGGATGGCAAAGTCCAGATCGCCCGAGGCGCTGATCTCCACCGGCGCGGTGCCGACGTTGTAGGTCCGGGTGCCCTCCTCGATCCCGGTTTCCACGTAGCCGGTGATGAAGTTGATCGACTGCACCTGCCCGCCCTCCAGGCAATGCGCATTGGTCATCAGGTAGCGGTCGGAAATCAGGAAGGCGGTGCAATAGCCCACGCCCCGGGAAAAGGCCACGTCCAGCCGCCCCACGGCACGGCCCAGCCGGCGCAGTTCCGAGGACTCAGGGTAGAAGGACGCCGGCTCGGCATCGAATTCGCCACCGAAAGCCTGCTCGAACGTGATCGCCCCGGCGCTCTGCCTTGCCGTCACCACGACCTTGCCAAAGTTCTCCAACGGTGCGAGCGGGAAGTCCTGGGCGTCGGCGGCCCCGGCGCGGGCGAGGCCAAGGGCAAGGACCGAGGCGGCGGCGGTCAGGCGGGCAATTGACATGAGGCAATGGACTCCGGGCAATACGTGCCGCGTTAGCCTAACACGGTTGACGCGGCATCCGAGTCCGAAATGCCCGGCGCGGCGTCACGCGCGAAACCCTCGGCGTTTTGTACAAAAAGACATTTTTCGCGTACAGGACGTACAAAACGTACAAACCGACGCGGCGCCGCTACGGCGTCAGGAACCGCGAGATCCGGTCGTCCCAGAGCTGCGCCTCGCTGAGCGTTTCCACCAAGTCCGCGGGCTTTTCCACCTCCCGCGCCCCCGGCGCGGCGGCCAGGCTGTCCCAGGCGGCGGACAGGGCGGCGGGCAAAGTTCTGTGGGGAGTCAAACAGATACGCACCCCCAGCGCCGCCAGGTCGGCACCGGCCAGCGCGCCCTTGGGCTCTGGCACGATCAGCGGCAGGCGAGACACCTGCGCCGCCTCGGCCAGGACCTCGGGGGCACGCGCCCCGGTCACGAACAGCGCATCCGCCCCTTCGGCCCCGTAAGCCCTTACCCTGTCTATCAAATCTTGCGCCGCCAACAGCCGCGCATCGGTCCGCGCAACGATGACAAAGGACGGATCGCCCCGCGCCTCCAGCGCCGAAACCAGCCGCGCCCGCGCCTCTTCCAGCGACACCAGCGCCGGTGCCGTGGCGCCGAACCCGATGGGCAGCGCGGTGTCCTCCAGCGTCATCCCTGCAACGCCCACCGCCTCCAGTTCCTCGACCGTGCGCGTGGCGTGCAGCGCGTTGCCAAAGCCGTGGTCCGCATCCACCAGCAGCGGCAACGCCCCCGCACGGCAGATGCGGCGGCACAGGCCCGCGACCTCGTCCAGCGTCAACATCTGGTGGTCCGGCGCCCCCAGCACCGCCAATGCTGCCACCGATCCGCCCAGCATCGCCAGCGGAAACCCCAGCCGCGCCGCCGCCCGCACCGACAATGCGTCGTAGACCGAGGCGGGCCGCACGCAGCTGTCCCCCTCCAGGATCGCCCGCAAAACGCGGCGGGAGTCGGCGGGGGTCAACCGCTCAGAGCTCATCGCGCAGCCTCCGCTCCTGCGCCTCGCGCAGCAGCGCGGCAAAGCGATAGAACCCGTGCGCCATCTTGGAAAAGGGCGTCAGCAGGAAGAAGGTCAGCACGCTGCCCAGGTGCAGCGCCAGCAGCGCGCCGGTCAGCGCGGTCCCCGTGGCCGCATAGAGCAACAGACCGGACAGTCCGACAAACCCCAGGAGCCAGACAAAGGCCTTTTCGCCCGAGCTCCGCCCCGGCGTGCCCAGCTTTGGATCGGCCTTGCCGCGCAGCAGCATGAGCCCCGCGCAGCCCACCACCAGCAGGATGCCGCCCGGCACGCCCAGCAGCTTCGGCAGGGAAAAGAACCCATAAGGCGCCTTGATATCAAACACATAGTGCAGCACCGTCCCGGCCGAGGTCGCGGCGAAACACAGCAGAAAGCCGACCAGCACCGCCTGGTGCGCGTGGCGGCGCGCGTCGGAATAGCGCTCGCCCTTCTCATAGTTGCAGCCCTGCCCCTGGCCGCCCGACAGGTTGCGCAGCCGGGCCACGTCGCCCAGCGCCACGCGCAGATCGGCCAGCGTCAGCCCGCGGCCGCCCACCTCGCGCCAGTAGGCGCGCAGGCTGACGCCCAGCGCCGCCAGCGGCAGCAGGAAGGCGGGCGTGAAGATCGCCACCATCGCGCCATGGCTGAGCCAGGCGTAAAAGCCCTCACCCTCACCCGGCAGCGCGGCGATGGCCGCGAACATCAGCGCAAACCCGGCGACCAGCGCCGCCGCCAGCGCCCCACCGTTCTTCTGGAACACCCGCGCCAGACCCCCCGGCCAGGCCAGCCGCTCCCAGCTTTCGGCGCGGGCCGAGGCCAGCGCGCGCGGCAGGTTCAGGTCGAACTCGTGCGGGGCGGTGTACTGGCAGGCGTAGTAGCAGCCCCGGCAATTGTGGCACAGGTTCGCCAGCTGGGTTATGTCCCCGTCGGCAAAGACCTTTTCCCGGGTGATCGCCGGAAAGACCGAGCAGTAGCCTTCACAGTAGCGGCAGGCGTTGCAGACCTCGATCTGCCGGCGCGCCTCCATGACCGGATCGGACGAGATCGCCCCCGGGTCGGTCTGCAAACGGACGTCAAGCGACATGGGCGGCGGCCTCCTGTCCTGCGATGCGGCCAAAGACGGTGCCGATGGTCATGCCGAACCCGGCGAGATACCCCTGCCCCAGGATCGAACCTGCCATCATCTCTCCGGCGCTCCAGATGTTGTCATACAGCCCCTGCGGCCCGGTGGCGCGCGCGGTCAGGTCGACCTTGAGGCCGAGGTAGGTGAAGGTCACACCGGGGCGCAGTTCGTAGGCGTAAAAGGGCGGCTCGGCGATGGGGCGGGCCCAGTTGGTCTTGGCCGGGGTGAGGCCCTGCGTGGCCAGCCCGTCCAGCTCCTGCGGATGGAACGTGCCTGTTCCGCAGGCGGCGTTGAAGGCGTCCACCGTCTCTTGCAGCTTGGGCCCCGGCAGGCCCAGCTGCTGCGCCAGGCCCGGGATCGTGTCGGCGGTCACCGGCGGGTAGAGCGAGGGCATGAAGAGGTCGATGGAGCGCTGGTCGATGATCGAATAGGCCACCTGGTCGGGCTGCGCCGCCACCAGCCGGCCCCAGATGGCGTAGCGCTTGGGCCAGACGTCCTCGCCCTCATCATAGAACCGGTCGCCATCCTTGTTCACCACGATGGAGAAGGGCACGCAGTCCAGCCGCGTGGCGATGCCGCCGTCGTATTTCGGCGCGCGGCCGTCGATGGCGACGGCGTGGCACTGCGTGGGGTCGCCCACCGTCTGCGCGCCGTGGTCCAGCATGTCTTTCAGCACCAGCCCGCGGTTGTAGGGCGTGCCGCGGATCAGGAAGTTTTTCGCAGCCGGTCCCCAGGCACGGGCCAGCCAGTCGAGATCGGACTGGAAGCCGCCGGAGGCGAGGACAAAGGCGCGGCCCCGCAGCGTCACCCTCTGGCCGTCGATCTCGGCCTCGACATGGGTGGCGCGGGCGCCGTCGATGCCGACATGTTTGACCGTCGCCTCGTAGGCCACGATGATGCCCAGGTCCTCGGCGGTGATGTAGTAGGCGTTGACCAGCGCCTTGCCGCCGCCCAGGAAAAACGCGTTGGTGCGGTCCAGCGACAGCGTGCCCGACAGCGATTTCTGGAACCGCACGCCATGCGCCTGCATCCAGGGCAGGCAGTCCTCGGAGGTGCGGATCGCGTGGCGGGCCAGCGCCTCGTCGGTCTCGCCCTTGGTCACGCGCACAAGGTCCTGCCAGAATTCCTCTTCGTCGTAGGTATCGACCAGCGGACCCAAAGGGCCGTGGTGCATACAGCGAAAGTTGCGGGTGTGGCGCGAGTTGCCGCCGCGATAGTCGCGCGGCGCGCCTTCCAGGATCACCACCTTCGCCCCCGTCTCGGCCGCCTCGATGGCGGCGCAGAGACCCGCGTTGCCGCCGCCCACCACGATCACGTCCCACTCTTGGGAGCCGAGTTTCCGCGGATCGCTCATGTCAGTCCTCCCTGTCCAACGTGCGGCGCAGCATCCGCAGCCGCGTCAGCTGGGCGTTTTCAAGGTGCCGCCGCATGGCCTGCTCGGCCCCCTCGCCGTCGCGCGCCTCCAGCGCGGCCAGAACGGCGGCGTGTTCCTCCACCGCCTCGCGCGCCCGCACCGGCGATTCCATGCTGGAGGGGCCGAGGATCAGCAGGGTCTTTTCCACCGTCTCGGCCGATCTCAGCAGGAACCGGTTGCGCGCGGCATCCATCAGCCGGGCGTGGAACTGCCGGTTCAGCCGCACCAGCGCCTTGCCGTCGCCCTCGGCCGCCGCCATCTCGGCGTTGATCGACTTCAGCTCTTCCAGCTCGACCGGCGAGGCGGCGCGCGCCGCCAGCCGCGCGGCGGTGCCTTCCAGCACCGTGCGCATCTCGTACAGCTCCATGATCTCGGGGTAATCCAGCGTGCGCACGGCCGCGCCGGTGCGCGGCAGGTGGTCCACCAGCCCTTCGGATTCCAGCCGCCGGATCGCCTCGCGCACTGGGGTGCGGCTGATGTTCAGCCGCTCGGCGATCTCGGTCTCCAGCAGCCGCGCACCCGGTTTCAGCACGCCACAGCGGATCTCGTCGCACAGCCGGTCATAGGCGCTCTGCCCCTGCAACGGGCGGCCTGCCGTCTCTGGCCCACCCGGGGTCTGCTTTTCTCTTTCGCTCATGCGTCCCGTCGTATACACGTGGATACAAATGCGTCAAGACTCATCCCTCTCCCCCACCTCCCTCTGGTTGCGGCGCGCTGGAACGCTGGGCCTCGCGGCCCTGGGCGCGGCGCTGTTCTGGGCGCTGGGCCTGCCGCTGCCCTTCCTCTTTGGCCCGATGTTCGCCTGCCTTGGCGCCGCGCTGCTGGGCGCGCCGCTCAAGGGGCTGGGCCCGGTGTCCAAGGGCGCGCGCACGATCCTGGGCGTCGCGGTCGGCGCCTCGCTGACGCCGGAGGTGTTTCACCAGATCCCGCAGATGGCCGGGTCGGTCGCCTTTGTGCCGCTGTATATCGCCGCCATCGGGCTGATCGGCGTGCCCTATTTCCACAAGATCTGCGGCTTTGACCTGCCGACCGCCTATTTCGCCTCGATGCCCGGCGGGTTGCAGGACATGGTGGTCTTTGGCCAGGAGGCCGGGGCCGACGTGCGGGCACTGTCGCTGATCCATGCGACGCGGGTGCTGGTGATCGTGACCATCGTGCCGGCGGTGCTGGTCTGGTTCTTTGAGAACCCGCTGGCCGAACCGATCGGCGCGCCCGCCAGCGACCTGCCCCTGACCGAACTGCTGATCATGACGGCGGCGGCGCTGGGCGGCTGGCGGCTGGGCGCGCGGATCGGCCTGTTTGGCGCGGCGATCCTGGGGCCGCTGATCGTGACCGCGATCCTTTCGCTGGGCGGCATCATCGAACACCGCCCGCCGCGCGAGGCGATCCTGTTTGCGCAGTTCTTCATCGGCATCGGCATCGGCGTGGGCTATGTCGGCGTCACCCTGCACGAACTGCGCAAGGATGTTCTGTCGGGCATGGTCTTTGTGCTGATCCTCGCGGTGCTGGCCTTCATCGTGACCGAAATGGTGGTGCTGCTGGGTCTCGCCTCGCCGATGGAGGGGTTCCTGGCCTTTGCCCCCGGCGGGCAGGCGGAAATGACCGTTCTGGCGATCATCGCCGGGGCCGACCTGGGCTTTGTCGTGGTGCATCACCTGGCGCGGCTGATCCTCGTGATCCTGGGCGCGCCGATTGCGGCGGCGATGCTGGGCCTGCGTCCGCGACGCGGCACAAAAGGTGAATAAACCTAAATCGCGCATTCGTAAAATGCATTTGATTTATGTACCCCCCCTTGCCATGGTCCCCTGAGGCCGGAAGATTGCCGGTTCCGAAAGCCGCGGGTCAACCGCGGACCGCACGACCAGGGAGGACACACCGTGCACACCAAATCCATCGTCGCCGCCTTTGCGGCAGGCGCGCTTGCGGCTGTCACCGCACAAGGCGCAGCAGCACAATCCTACGAAGGCAAGACCATCGAACTGACCATTCCGTTTTCGGAATCCGGCGGCTCGGCCAAGTGGGCCAACTTCTACGCCCCGCTTCTGTCCGAGGCGCTGCCGGGCAAGCCGACCGTCGTGGTCCGCTACCGCCCCGGCGCCGGGTCGACCGAGGGCGCGAACTGGTTCCAGGGGCAGCAGGACGCCGGCGACGGGCTGACCGTCTTCGGCGACTCCGGATCGACCAAGTTCCCCTACCTGCTGGGCGACCCGCGGGTGCGCTATGAATACAACGACTGGCAGCCGGTGCTGGCCTCGGCCACCGGCGGTGTCGTCTACCTGCCGCCGGACCTGGGCGCCAAGTTCGACGGCGACATGGACGACCTGAAGGAAGAGTTCTTCCTCTACGGCTCGCAGGGGGCCACGACGCTGGACCTCGTGCCGCTGCTGGCGTTCAAGATGCTCGGCCTCCAGGTCGACCCGGTGTTCGGCGTCGAGGGGCGCGGCGACGGCCGGCTGATGTTCGAACGCGGCGAAGCCAACATCGACTACCAGACCTCTTCGGCCTACCTCGCCAACGTGCAGCCGCTGGTGGACCAGGGACTCGCCGTGCCGATCTTCAGTTGGGGCGCGCTGGACGACAACGGCGTGATCGTCCGTGACCCGACCTTCCCGGACATGCCGACCTTCAAGGAGGTCTGCGAGGCCACCGAAGGCTGCGAGACCTCGGGCATCGAATGGGACGCCTACAAGGCCTTCTTCGTGGCCGGCTTTGCCAACCAGAAGACGATCTTCCTGCCGCAATCCGCGCCGCAGGAGGTGGTGGACACCTATGTCGCCGCGCTGAAGACCATCGTCAGCGCGCCCGGCTTCAACGACAACGCGGGTGAAGTGCTGGGCGCCTATGCACAGCTGGTCGGCGCGGCGGCGGTCGAGGCGACCGAGCAGGCGACGACCATCTCCCCCGAGGCCAAGCAGTTCGTCATCGACTGGCTCAAGGACGCCTACGGCGTGACGCTCGAGTGAGCCGCCCGGCCTGACCATACCCCGCCCGGACCGTCCCGGGCGGGGTTCCCTGTCGTCATGAGCCACCGGAGCCTGCAATGGACCTATTCGCCCACGCGCTGAGCAGCCTCGGCGATGCCTTCGCCATGATCCTGCGTCCGCAACAGATCATGTATCTTCTCGGCGGCGTGCTGCTGGGCCTGTCCATCGGGGTCCTGCCCGGACTGGGCGGCATCGCCGGTCTCGCGCTGCTCTTGCCCTTCATGTACGGGATGGAACCGGTCTCGGGCCTGGCGCTGATGGTCGGCCTGCTCGCGGTGATCCCGACCTCGGACACCTTCTCGTCCGTGTTGCTGGGCATTCCCGGCTCATCCGCCTCGCAGGCCACGGTGCTGGACGGCTTTCCGCTGTCGCAGCAGGGCCATGCCGCACGGGCGCTGTCGGCGGCCTTTGTCTCGTCGCTGTTCGGCGGGTTGTTCGGCGCGGTGGTCCTGACGGTCTTCATCTTCATCGCGCGGCCGCTGATCCTGGCCTTCGGCCTGCCCGAGATGCTGATGATCACCATCCTGGGCCTGTCCATGGTGGCCATCCTCGCCGGCCGCGTGCCGCTGAAGGGCATCGTGGCGGCGGGTCTTGGCCTGATGTTCGGCACCATCGGATCGGCCCCGGCGGGCGGCTCCCTGCGGATGTCCAGCTATGACTACCCCTACCTTGTCGACGGCTTCCAGCTGGTGATCGTCGGCCTGGGCATCTACGCCATTCCGGAAATCGTGTCGCTGCTGCGGCAGGACAAGCCCATCGCCGAGGGCGGCAAGCTGGGCGATGGCTGGGGCCAGGGCCTGCGCGACTGGTGGCAGCACAAGTGGCTGTCGTTCCGCTGCGCACTGATCGGCGTGGTCGTCGGCGTCATTCCCGGGCTCGGCGGGTCGGTGGTGGACTGGCTGGCCTACGGGTCCGCCGTGCAGACCGCCAAGGACAAGTCGATGTTCGGCCAGGGCGACATCCGCGGCGTCATCGCGCCGGAATCCTCCAACAACGCCAAGGAAGGCGGCGGGCTGGTGCCGACGCTGATCTTTGGCATCCCCGGCTCCGGCTCCATGGCGATCTTTCTCGGCGGTCTGGCACTGCTGAACATGACGCCGGGCCCGCAGATGGTGCGCAACAATCTCGACATCACCTACACCATCGTCTGGTCGCTGGCGCTGGCCAACGTCTTTGGCGCGGGGCTCTGCATCCTGCTGTCCAAGTACATCGCCAAGATGACGACGATCCGCTTTACCATCATCGCGCCTTACCTCTTCATGATCATCGCCTTTGCCGCCTTCCAGTCGCGCCAGTCGGCGCTGGACCTCGCCGCGCTGGTGGGCATCGGCGTGCTGGGCATCCTGCTGCGCCGCTTCGATTTTTCCCGCCCGGCCTTTCTGATCGGCTTTGTGCTGAGCCAGCAGACCGAGATTTTCGTCAACCAGGCGGTGCAGATCGCCGGGTCGCGGTTCCGCCGCTCGGCCGAGGCGGGCTGGGACTACATCGCCTCGCCGATCACCATCGTCCTGCTGATCCTGACCGTGGTCTCGGTCGTGGTGGGCATCAAGGCGTCCAAGAACATCCGCGAGAACATCGACGCCCCCACCGGAACCAAGACCGCGCCGCTGATCTTCCTGTCGGCCATCACGCTCTACATCGCGATTTCCAGCTGGGACGCGTGGAACGTCGGCCGCCTGCAGGACCGCATCTTTCCGTTGACCATCGGCCTTGTCACGCTGGCGGGCGGACTGGTGCTGCTGGCGCGGATGGCCATGAGACCGGCCAGCGACGACGTCTTCATCGACCTCGAACAGGGCACCGAGGGGACGGCGACGCATGGCCTGTGGTCCACGCTGCTGTGGTTCTTTGCCCTGGTGGTGATGACCTTTGCGGTGGGGCTGTTCCTGGCGCTGACGGTCTTCCTTGTCGCCTTCTTCCGGGTGCGGGGCGGCTTTGGCTGGGGGCGGACGCTGTTCGCCTCGGCGCTGGGGCTGGCCTTCATCTGCGGGCTGGCCGCACTTCTGGGCCGTGACCTGCCGCCGGGCCACCTGCAAACGCTGGTCGACCTGCCCTGGCCCCTGACCTGACCCTGCACCCAGAGACGAGCATGACCCAGACCGCCATCCCCTACCTCTTCCTGCGCGGCGGCACCTCGCGCGGGCCCTACTTTCGCCGCGCCGACCTGCCCGAGGACCGCGAAACCCTGACAGACGTCCTCATGTCGGTCTGCGGCGCGGGCCACCCGCTGAACATCGACGGGCTGGGCGGCGGCAACGCCGTCACCACCAAGGTGGCGATGCTGTCGGCCTCCGAACGGGCAGATTGCGACGTGGACTATTTCTTTGCCCAGGTCGCGGTGGAAAAGCGCGAGGTCGATTACCGCCCGACCTGCGGCAACATCATGGTGGGCGTCGGTCCGGCGGCCATCGAGATGGGGCTGGTGCCCGCGCAGGACGGGGAAACCGTGGTGCGCATCCACGCCGTCAACACCGGCGCGGTGGTCGAGTCGGTGGTGCAGACCCCGGGCGGGCGCGTGCAGTATGACGGCGACGCCACGATCCCCGGCGTGCCGGGATGCGCCGCGCCGATCCGGCTGGGCTTCATGGAAACCGTGGGCTCGCTGACGGGCAAGCTGTTGCCCACCGGCAACCTGCGCGACGTGATCGACGGGATCGAGGTCACCTGCCTGGATGTGGCCATGCCGGTCATGTTCGCGCGGGCCGAGGATTTTGGCATCACCGGGTTCGAGACGCAGCAGGAGCTGGACGAGAACAAGGACCTCTTTGCCCGGATGGAGCCGGTGCGCCTGAAGGCGGGCGCGCTGATGGGCATGGGCGACGTGTCGAAATCCGTCACGCCCAAACTGACCCTGCTGGCCGCGCCGAAACACGGCGGCACCGTGACCGCGCGCTATTTCATGCCGTGGAGCTGCCATCCCTCGATGGCCGTCACCGGCGCGCAGTGCATCGCCGCCTGTGCGATCCTGCCCGGCACCGTGGCCGAGGGGCTGGCCGAGGGCACCGCCGGGCGCGATGCGCCGCTGACCGTGGGGGTCGAACACGCCACCGGCACCTTTGAGGTGGTGGTCGACTTTGCCCGCACCGAAGGCGGGATCGACATCCGCTCGGCCGGGCTGGTGCGCACCGCCCGCCTGCTGGCGCGCGGCGAGGTCATGGTGCCCCGGGCGGTGTGGAAAGGCTTCTCGTGAGGCCGGGAATGGCATACCATGGTATACGGACTTGATCCCGACGAGGTTTGCCATGCCCACCACCACCCCGCTCGACCGCGCCGCCGCCGCGCTGACCGAGGCCCTGGCCGAGGTGAAGACCGAGATCACCAGCTACCCCGCCCCCATCGCCGGCTGTGACGCGCAGTTCAACGCGCTGCTCGACACCCGCCGCCGGCTGGAACGCGCGCTGGAGGAATTGAACCGCCCCGAGTTCATCCCCACGCCCCGCCAGCCTGCCTGAGAACGGAGCCGACCGCCCATGCCCCAGCACGTCTTTGAAACGCTTGCCGACACCTTTGCCGCCGAAGGGGTCGAGGCCTGCTTTGCCCTGCTGGGCGATGCCAACATGGCTTGGGCCGCGGCGCTGGCGGATCGCGGCGTGCGCATGGTCTATGTCCGGCACGAACACTGCGCCGTCGCCGCCGCCACCGCCTACGCCCGCAAGTCAGGACGGCCCGGCATCGCCACCGTCACCTGCGGGCCGGGGCTGACGCAGGTGCTGACCGCCCTGCCCGCCGCCGTGCGCGCGCGCATCCCGCTGGTGATCTTCGCCGGCGAGGCGCCGCTGGGCGCGGCCTGGTACAACCAGTCCATCGACCAGGGGCCGTTCGTCACCGCGACCGGCGCACGCTACCGCGCGCTGCACCACGTCCCGCGCATGGCCGAGGCGGTGCGCGACGCCTTTGTCGAGGCGCAGGAAGACCGCGTGCCGGTGGTGCTGGGCGTGCCCTTCGACCTTCAGGCACAGGTCCCGGCCAAGCCGCTGGCGCTGCCGGTGCCGTCGTCCGAGATCCTGCCGCACCCCTCGCCGATGCCGCCGCATCCCGCCGACCTGACCGCCGCCGCCGCCCGCATCGCCAAGGCGCAGCGCATCGTCGTCATGGCGGGGCTGGGGGCGGCCGCCTCCGGCGCGGCGGAGGCCTGCCGCGCCTTGGCCGAACGGCGCAGCGCGCTGCTGGCCACGACGCTGCCCGCGCGCGGGCTGTTCCATGGCGACCCGTTCTGCCTGGGCATCGCGGGGGGCTTTTCCTCCACGCTGGCGCGCGCCTGCTTTGCCGAGGCCGACCTCGTGATCGCCGTGGGCTGCCGCCTCGCACAGCACACCCTGGACAAGGGCAAGCTGTTCCCTCGCGCCGAGATCCTGCAGATCGACACGCAGCCCCGCGCCCTCAGCCAGGGCCTGATCCCCGCCGCCCACCACCTGCGCGGTGATGCGCGCCTGACCGTCGAGGCGCTGTGCGAGGCGCTGCCCGGCGCCGAGGGCTGGCGCAGCGACCGGCTGGCCCATGCCATCGCCCAGGCGCCGTCGGACACCGCGACCTTCCCGCCCGAGCCGGGCTTGCATGACCCGCGCGACGTGGTCACGGCGCTGGACGCGGCGCTGCCCGAGGGCTGGCAGATGGTCAACTCCTCCGGGCATTGCTCGTTCTACGTCGCGCACATGGACCGGCCCTTTGACCGGTTCCTGACGATCCGCGAGTTCGGCGCCATCGGCAACGGCCTCTCCTATGCCATGGGCGTCGCCACCGCCCGCCCCGATGACACCGTGGTGCTGTTCGACGGCGACGGATCGGTCCTGATGCATGTGCAGGAGCTCGAGACCATCCGCCGCCACGGCCTGAACATCCTGGTCTGCGTGCTGAACGACCGCGCCTATGGCTCGGAGATCCACAAGCTGCGCGACGAGGGGCTGTCCGAGGCCGGGGCCGTCTTTGGCGACACCGACCTCGCCGCCATCGCGCGCGGCTTTGGCCTCGACGCCGAGCGGGTGAGCGACCTTGCTGCCCTGCCCGCCCATATCGCGCGCTTTGCGGCCTCCGGTGGCGCGATGCTGCTGGATTTCCCGGTGTCGGACAAGGTCGCCTCACCCGTCATTCGCCGCGCCCACCCCTCGGGGCATATCGGCACCGAACACCCCGTCGACCTGGAGGATTTGCTGTGAAGGTTCACGTTCTCGACGATTGGTACGATGTGCTGCGCGGGTTGCCCAGCTTTGCCCTGCTCGACGGGCACGAGGTGACGGTCTGGACCGACCGCGCGCCCGACGAGGCGACGCTGGCCACGCGGCTGAAGGACGCCGAGGCGGTGGTCCTGTTCCGCGACCGCACCGCCATCACCGCCACGCTGGCGGCGCAGTTGACCGGGCCGAAACTGATCGCCATGCGCGGCCAGCACAATCACGTCGACCACGCGGCGCTGACACGGGCGGGCGTGCTGTTCTGTTCGCACATGGCCAAGGACGGGCCGTCCACCTCGACCGCCGAGCTGACGCTGGGCCTGATCATCGCCGCGCTGCGCTACCTGCCCGACCAGATCGCCTCGGCCCGTGCCGGCCAGTGGCAGGGCGGCGCGCCGCTGGGCCGCAACGTGGGCGGCAAGGTGCTGGGCCTCTACGGCTACGGCAAGATCGGCCAGGCGGTCGCCGGCTATGCCCGCGCCCTGGGGATGCAGGTGCAGTGGTGGGCCAGCGACGAAGGCCGCACGCGGGCGCAGGCGGCGGGCGAAAGCGTGCCCGAAAGCCGCGAGGCCTTTTTCGCCACCTCGGACGTCATCAGCATCCACAAGCGGCTGACCCCGCCGACGAAGGGCGAGATCACCCATGGCGACCTGATGGCGATGAAACCGGACTCGGTCCTGGTCAACACCTCGCGCGCCGGGCTGATCGCGCCGGGCGCGGTGCTGGCGGCGCTGGAGGCCGGGCGGATCGGCCGCGCCGCGCTGGACGTCTTTGACGGCGAGCCGGTGACGGACCCCTCCGACCCGCTGCTGTCGCACCCACGGGTGATCCCCACGCCGCACGTCGGCTTTGTCACCGCCGAGGAACTGGACCGCCAGTTCACCGACATCTACGCGCTGGTCAATGCCTACGCGACCGGTGATCCGCAGCACATAATCAACCCCGCGGCCTGGACCGGGGATCGGCGCTGATCCGCAGGTGATCCGGGAAATGCGCCTGCATCTCGTCTTCGATCCGCTGCAACAGCGCGGCCGCGCCCTCGGACAACGGCGCGCCGCGCCGCGACACGACGCCCAGCTTGCGCTGCAACCGCACCCCGTCAAAGGGGCGCGACACCAGTGCTGTGGGCGCCATCGACAGCGCCGATTGCGGCAGGATGGTCAGCGCCATGCCCCGCGCCACCAGCCGCATGGCCATGGTCGCGCTCTGCACCTCGAACTGCCAGCGCAGGCGGTCACGCATCTGGCCAAAGGCGATGTCCAGCAGCTGCCGGTTCTTCGACTGCGAGGAGATGCGCACCATGGCAAGCCCCTCGATGTCGTCCAGCGTCACGCTGGCCCGCGCCGCCAGCGGGTGATCCTGCGGCAGGAAAAGGTGGTAATCCTCGTCCGCCAAGGGGCGGATGCGCAGGTCCGCCAGTTCCGCCGTGACGATGGTCAGCCCGAATTCCGCCGCCCCGCTGCGCACCGCCTCGACGATGCGCGTCACCGGGATGTCCAGCAGGTCAAAGGAGATGTCGGGCCGGTCCTGTTGCAGCCCATGCAGCACGGCGGGCAGAAAGGAATTGGCCACCGTCGGCAGGCAGGCAAAGGCAAAGCGCCGCGCCCGGTTCTGCGCGCCCGCCCGCGCCGCCTCATAGGTGTCCTGCAACGCCTTGAGCAGGCGCCGCGCCTCGGGCAGCAGTGCCTGCCCCGCCTGCGTGAGCGACACCTCGCGGCTCGACCTGATCAGCAGCGGCGCGCCGAGATCCTCCTCGATCTTGCGCAGCCGGTGGCTGAGCGCCGCCTGGCTGAGGCTCAAGGCCTCGGCCGCGCGCTGGAACGAGCCATAGTCGGCGATGGCCACAAAGGCCTCGAGGCCAAGGTAATCGACGCGCATTTCGGCTCCTCCGGGTCGGTGCCCGCCACGCTACAGCCGCGCGCGGCGGGGGCAACCCCATGACGCTGGCCGACCTGGTGATGCCCGAGGGGATGAGCGCGCTGGTCTTTGGCGTGCTGATGGGCACCAGCTTTGTCGCCTCGCTGATCACGGTCGCCTTTGGCATCGGCGGTGGCGGGCTCTTGCTGGCGGTGATGGCGACGCTGGTGCCCCCGGCGGCGCTGATCCCGACGCATGGGGTGATCCAGATCGGGTCGAACCTGGGCCGGGCGGTGCTGACCTTCCGGCACATCTACTGGCCCGCCCTGCCGGCCTTCTCCGTAGGCTCACTGATCGGCGCGGGGCTGGGCGGTGCGCTGGTGGTCAACCTGCCGTCGCACTGGGTGCAGATCGGCGTGGGCGGCTTCGTGCTGTGGTCCGTGCTGGGCAGGCCGCCCCGCCAGGTGCGCGACTGGCCGGGCGTGGTGGGGCTGGTGTCCAGCTTTCTGACCATGTTCTTTGGCGCGACCGGGCTGTTCGTGGCGACTTTCACCAAGTCACAGAAACTGCCGCGACACGCCCATGTCGCCACGCATGCGGCGCTGATGACCGTGCAGCACGGGCTGAAGACGCTGGCCTTCGGCCTGCTGGGGTTCGCCTTTTCGCACTGGTGGGGCTTTGTCGTGGCGATGATCGCGGCGGGGTTCCTGGGCACGCTGGTCGGACGCGTGTTCCTCAACCGAATGGACGACCGCCGTTTTCGCATCGCGCTGGACGTGCTGCTGGTCGCGCTGGCGGTCAAGCTGGTCTGGGGCGGGGTCTCTGCCTGGTGGGCAGGTCCGAGTTAGGCGGGCATCGAGCGAAGGGCTGCGCCCGAGCCTGGGAGGGCGCACAAGAACGATCGCGTTGAGCGCCGCGCTATCAAGCCCGCATGTCATGCGTGCGATGAGCCACACCGCCAAAGCGCCCTCCCGGGGGAGGGTCGGGCGCGGCCCGGGCTGACGCCCGCGCCAACAGCTGGACAGGGGATTACGCTTTCCGCAGCAGGTAGGTATCCATGATCCAGCCATGCCGCGCCCGCGCTTCGGCCCGCGTTACTTCGACCCGCGGCCCGGTCTCGGCCAGCGGACCCGCCTCCAGCACCTGCTCGGGCATCCCGAGGAAGCCACCCCACCAGATCGTCACCCCCTCGGGGTCGAGGTGGCGAAAGGAACACTCCCCATCCAGCATGACCACCACCGTCCCGGCCCCCTCGGGCCAGCCGTGATCGCGCAAGCGGCGCCCAGTGGTCACGACAACCGCCCCGTTCACCGTGTTGAAGGGGATGGCATGGGCGGCGGTGAGTGCCTGCAAGGCGGTGATCCCGGGGACCACCCGTACACGCGGCTTCGGCTGCAATCGTGCAGCGATGCGCAGGGTGCTGTCGTACAACCCCGGATCGCCCCAGACCAGCAGCGCCACCGGTCCCTCGGGCGCGCCCTCCAGCGCCGCCGCCCAGCGCAGGGCGATCTCGTCATGCCAGCGCTCGACCCGCTCGGCATAGGGCAGCGTCTCGTCGCGCACCGGCATCTCGAAGGGCACCACTCGCGCGGCAGACCCCGAGGCGCGCAGGATCTCCAGCCGCAATTCGGCCAGGTCCTCCTTGGCCGCGCCCTTGCGCGGGATCAGCACCACGGCGGCCTCCCGCAGCGCGCGCTGCCCCTCCAGGGTGACGTGCCCGGGGTTGCCGGTGCCGATCCCCACCAGCCAGAGGTCAGTCATAACCGACCCCAAGCTCGGCCATCGGACCGTAGAGGATCAGCGCCGGCTTGCTGCCGATCTCGCCCGCCAGACGCGCCGAAAGCCCGGTTACGGTGTCACGAGACAGCGACTGTTCTGCCGTACAGACCGCTTCGGCCAGGATCGCCGGGGTGTCGGCGGGCAGGCCATGGGCGATCAGCGCCTCGGCCAGCAGGGGAAAGGTCCGCTTGCCCATGAAGACCACGGTCATCGCCCCCGGATCGGCAAGCGCGCGCAGGTCGAGGTCCGGCGGCAGTTCGCCGCTGGCATCGTGGCCGGTGACGAACTGCACCCGCCGCGCGGTCAACCGCCGGGTCAGGGGGATGCCGCAGGCCGCCGCCGCCGCCACGGCCGAGGGCACGCCGGGGATGATCTCGTAGGGGATGCTGGCCTCGCGCAGCGCCACCAGTTCCTCCTCCAGCCGGCCGAACAGCCCGCCGTCGCCGGATTTCAGCCGCACGATCCGCCCGCCCTCACGCGCGTAGTCCACCAGCAGGTGGCTGACATGGTGCTGCTTGGGCGAGGGCCGCCCGGCGCGCTTGCCCACGCCGATCAGGTCCGCGCCGGGGCGCGCATGGGTCAGGATCGGCCCCGAGGACAGATCGTCGAACAGCACCGCATCGGCGCGCTTCAGCCGGTCCACCGCCTTGAGCGTCAGCAACTCCGGGTCGCCCGGGCCGCTGCCGACAAAACTGACGAAACCGCTCATGCGCCTGCCTCCGCCGAGATCAGGTGAAAGAATGTGCCGGTGACATGGCCCCGGCAGGACCCAGTCTCCGGCACCGGCCCGCCATCCGCGTCGGCCACGTGCGCCAGCGGCGCGTCGGGCTGGTCGAGGATGGTCGAGTAATGGAACTCGTGCCCACGCAGCGCCGTGCCGGGCGCGTATCCGGGCATCGGCGCGTCCAGCACCGCGCGGCGGTAGCCGAGGTGGAACTTGCGCTTCTCGTAGGAGGTGACGAGCCCCAGCAGCCCCGCCATGCGGTGCGACACGCCCTCCTTGTCCACCAGCGCCGCGCCCAGCGCCATGTAGCCGCCGCATTCGCCATGCACCGGGCGGGTCTGCGCAAAAGCCCGCAAGCCCTCGCGGAACCGCTCTGCCGCCGCCAGCCGGCCCGCGTGCAACTCCGGGTAGCCGCCGGGCAGCCAGGCGAGGTCGGCGCTGTTGTCCGGCGCCTCGTCCGCCAACGGGGAGAACGGCAGGATCTCGGCCCCCGCCGCGCGCCAACCCTCCAGCAAGTGCGGATAGGTGAACGAAAACGCCGCGTCGCGCGCCAGGGCGATGCGCTGCGCGGGCGGCCGTGGCAGGGGATGCGGCGCGATCACCCGCGCCCCCTGTGCCGCCGCGCGGATCGCCCCCAGGTCCACGTTTTCGCGCAGGAAGGCCGCGTAACCGGCAATGGCCGCCTCGAGATCGGGGTGTTCGACCGCCTGGATCAGGCCCAGGTGCCGCTCGGGCAGCGCCAGGTCGCCGCGCCGGGGCAGCACGCCCAGCACCGTGATCCCCGCCCGTTCCATCCCCAGCCGCGTCAGCCGTTCGTGCCGGGGCGAGGCGCAGCGGTTCAGGATCACCCCGGCAAAGGGCAGCTCGGGCATGTAGGCCTTGAACCCCAGCGCGGTGGCCGCCGCCGACTGCGCCTGCCCGCCCACGTCGATCACCAGCACCACCGGCCAGCCCATGCGCAGCGCCGTTTCCGCCGATGCGCCAAAGCCCGCCTGCCCCCGCGTCGCCACGCCGTCATAGAGGCCCATGGAGCCTTCGCCGATGCAGATGTCGGCCCCCGCCGCCTGCCCCGCGATGGCGCCCAATAGCGTCTCGTCCATCGCCCAGCTGTCCAGGTTGAAGGACGCCCGCCCGCTCGCCGCCAGGTGAAAGGCCGGGTCGATGTAGTCCGGGCCGGACTTGAAGGGTTGCACTGTCAGCCCGTCCTCGCGCAGCGCCCGCAGCAGACCCAGCATCACCGTGGTCTTGCCCGTGCCGGAGGCCGGGGCAGAAACCATCAGCCCGGGAGGAAGATCAATCATCGCCATGTCGCCACTCCGCCCAGGGGCTGTCGGAAGTCTGCGGCCGGTAGCGCCGGTCATAGTCCGCCGCATACAGCCGGCTTTCCTCGAAATCGCCCTCGCCCAGCGCGGGGCCGACGAGGATCAGCGCGGTGCGCTGGATGTCGTCGGTCACGGCAGCGGTCAGATCGCCTAGCGTACAGCGGATGACGGCCTGGTCCGGCCAGCTGGCGCGGTAGACCACCGCCACCGGACAGCCGGGGCCATAGTGCGGCAGCAGCTCCGCCTGCACCTTGCCCAACTGGCCGATCGACAGGTGCAGCGCCAGCGTCGCGCCGGTGGCGGCAAAGTTCGACAGGCTCTCGCGGTCGGGCATGGCCGAGGCACGCCCCTGCGTCCGCGTCAGGACCACCGATTGCGCCAGTTTCGGCACCGTCAGTTCCACCCCCAGCGCCGCCGCCGCCGCCGCAAAGGACGGCACGCCCGGCGTCACGGTATAGGGGATGCCCAGCGCCCGCAGCCGGCGCAGCTGTTCGCCCATGGCCGACCAGACCGACAGGTCGCCGGAATGCAGCCGCGCCACGTCCTGCCCCGCCGCGTGCGTCGCGGCCATTTCGGCGACGATGGCATCCAGGTCCAGCGGCGCGGTGTTGACGATGCGCGCACCTTCGGGGCAATGCGCGAGGATGGCCTCGGGCACCAGAGACCCGGCGTAGAGACAGACCGGACAGGCGGCGATCAGGTCGCGCCCGCGCAGGGTCAGAAGGTCCGGCGCGCCGGGACCCGCGCCAATGAAATGAACGGTCATGGGCCTTCTCCTTCGGCCAATGCACAGGTGGCCATGCGGTCATCCGAGATGACGCGCGGTGCGATCAGGCGCGCGCCCTTGCCTGCCGCTGCCAGGGCAGAAGCCTCCGCCACGCTGCCGGTATTGCGGGCCACCGCGCTGGCCTCGGACTGCGTTTGCGTGACCTGCACCGCCAATGCTAATTTGTCGATACAGACCACCGGCAGTCCCAAGCCCTCGGAAAACGCCCGAAAGGCAGGGGTTTGCGCCTTGTCCGCCGCCGTTGCAAGTGCCTGCACCGCATGGCCCTGCCGCGCCTTTGACAGCGCGTCGACCAGGCTGGCCACCTCTACGGCACCTCGGAACCCGAACCCCGCCACGATCACAGCGTCACGCTCCATTGCACCACCGGATAGCTTGCTTTCCAGGCCCGGCGCGGGCCCAGCGGCGCGGCCTCACTCAGCTCGATCCGCAGCAGCGCGCCGCCACGCGCCGCCTGCGCCTGGATCAGCAGCGCCTCGGACGCCAGCGTGACAGCATTGGCGACCAGGCGCGTGCCCGGCGGAAGCGATGCAAAGAGATGATCCAGCAGCGCGGCGCTCAGCCCCCCACCGACAAAGACCGCCTGCGGCAGGGGCAATCCAGCCAGCGCGTCGGGGGCCTTGCCTTCGACCACCTGCAAGCGGTCCACCCCCAGCGCCGCGGCATTGGTGCGGATCAGCGCGATGCGGTCGGCGCGCGGTTCGATGGTCACCGCCTCGGTCGTCGGATGCGACAACAGCCATTCGATGCCGACGCTGCCGGAACCCCCGCCAATGTCCCACAGCCGCTCCCCCGGACGTGGTGCCAGTGCCGAAAGGGTCAGCGCACGCACCGGGCGTTTCGTCATCACCCCGTCACTGGCAAAGACCCCATCGTCCAGGCCAGCCGTACAGGGGAGTACGGCCCCCTCGCCCGCCACCTCGATGGCGACGCAGACCGGATGGCCAAAGCCGCCTGTCACCGCGTCGGCGCGGGTGGCGGTGATGCGCTCACGCGGGCCGCCCAGCGCCTCCATCACCGTCAGCGCGGAGGCGCCAAAGCCGAGGCCAGTCAGGCAAGCCCCCAGGTCGGCCACCGCCTCGCCGTCGCGCAGCGTCACGATCAGCCGCGCGCCGGGCGCAAGGTGGGGCCGCAGCCGCGACAGCGGCGCGGCGTGATGACCCAGGCACAACACCCGCTCCAGCGGCCAGCCCATATGCGCGACGGCCAGAGAGAACACCGAAACCCCCGGCAAGGCCCGCCAGGCGTCCCGCGGGTAGCGCCGGGCAATCACGCTGCCCGCGCCGAACCAGAAGGGATCGCCGGAGGCCAGAACCACGACCCGCCGCCCGGCAAAGCCGTCCAGCAGCGCCAGCCCCTCGGCAAAGGGCACCGGCCACGCCACGCGCTGCCCCGGCAGGTCGGGCAACAGCGCCAGGTGCCGGGGCGGGCCCATGACGATCTCGGCCGCCTTCAGCGCCGCACGGCTTGCATCTGACAGCCCCGCGTGACCATCTTCGCCCAGACCGACGATCGTCAGCCAGGGAGCGCTACCGCCCATGACCCCGAACCTCCTGATCCTGGGCGGCACCACCGAAGCCACCGCGCTGGCGCAACGCGCCGCCGAGGCCGGTCTGCACGGCACCGTGTCCTTTGCCGGGCGGGTCGAGCGGCCGCGCCGCCAACCCCTGCCGCAGCGCATCGGCGGCTTTGGCGGGGTGGCGGGGCTGGTCGACTACCTGCGCGCCCACAAGATCACGCACCTGGTGGACGCCACGCATCCCTTTGCCGCGCAGATGAGCCGTAATGCCGTGTACGCCGCGCAGGAGGCCGGCATCCCGATGGTCGCCCTGACCCGTCCCGCCTGGACGGCACAGCCCGGCGACCGCTGGACTCACGTCCCCGACATCGCCGGCGCCGTGCGGGCGCTGAACCGTCCCGCCACCCGCGTCCTGCTGGCCGTTGGCCGGATGCACCTGGCCGAGTTCGCGCCGAACCCGCAGCATTTCTACCTGTTGCGCCTGGTCGATCCGCCGCAGGAACCGCCGCCCTTTGACGAATACCACGTCATCGTGGACCGCGGCCCGTTCACGGCCGAAGCCGACCGCGCGCTGATGCAGGCGCATGACATCCGCCTCGTGGTGTCCAAGAACGCCGGCGGCTCCGGCGCCTCGGCCAAGCTGGCGGCGGCGCGCGCCCTGGACCTGCCCGTCCTGATGATCGACCGGCCCGCCCTGCCCGCGCGGCACGAGCTGGCCACGCCGCAAGAAGTGCTGGACTGGATCGCTCATGCCGGGACCGACCTCGGGGTATAGACCCAAGGCGCGCCCTCGCGCGGGATCACCCGGGTGAGCGAGGAGCCGACAAGGACAACCGTGCGCATGTCGGCCATCTCGGGCGTCGCCTCGGACAGCGGCACGACGCGCAGCGCCTCTTCGGCGGTCGACACGGCGCGGGCAAAGATCATGACGCGCTCTGGCTCGCACACCGCGCGCAACACGTCGAGCGCGCGGCCAAACCCCTCGGGGCGCGAGGCGGAGCGCGGGTTGTAGAAGGCCATGGCGAAATCCGCCTCGGCCGCGAGGCGCAGGCGTTTCTCGATCAGCTCCCAGGGCTTGAGATTGTCGCTGAGGTTGATCGCGCAGAAATCATGGCCCAGCGGCGCACCGGCCCGGGCGGCGGCCGCCAGCATCGCGGTGATGCCAGGCAGCACGCGGATGTCCAGCGCGCGCCAGGCCACGGGCCCCGCCTCGACCGCTTCGAACACCGCCGAGGCCATGGCAAAGACCCCCGGATCACCGGAGGAGACGACGACAACGCGCCGTCCTTCGCCCGCCATCTCCAGCGCGTGGCGCGCGCGGTCCAGCTCTACCCGGTTGTCGCTTTCATGCAGGGTCAGACCGGGGCGCGGCGCGATGCGGCGGACATAAGGAATGTAGCCGACGATATCGGTCGCCTCAGACAGCGCGGCCGTCACCTCGGGCGTGACCAGGGCGCTGTCGCCCGGCCCCAGCCCGGCAATGACGACCCAGCCGCTCATGGCCGCCGCCCCTGCCCGTGCACGACCACGATGGAGAAATAGGGCGACACCCGGTCATCCGCCTGTGCCAGCGGCAGCACCGCCTGCCGGTCCATGCTGGCGTACTCCACCAGCCAGGCGCGGTCCAGCTTGCCCGCCGCTGCCAGTGCCGCGCGCACCTTGGGGACATTGCGGCCCAGCTTCATCACCACCAGCGCATCCGCCTCGCGCATGTGGCGGGTCAGCTCGGCCTCGGGCAGCGTGCCCATCAGCACGGTCAGCACGTCGTCGCCCCAGGTCACCGGCTCTGACGTCGCGGTCCAGGCCGCCGACATGCCGGTGATCGCGGGCACCACCTGCACCGGCACGTCATGCCGTAACCGCGTGTACAGGTGCATGAAGGAACCGTAGAAGAACGGGTCGCCCTCGCACAGCACCACCACGTCCTCACCGGCGGCGCAGAGCGCGCGGATGTGGGCGCAGCAGTCCTCGTAGAACTCCGACAGGATCGAGTTGTAACGTGGATCGCTGAGTGGAATCTCCGTCGTGACCGGGTATTCCATCGCGAATTCGGTCGCATCCTTACGCAGCATCCCGTTGACGATGCTGCGCGCCTGCCCGGCCCGCCCGGCCTTGCGGAAAAACGCGATGTGCCGGCCACCGCGCACCAGCCGGTCGGCACGGACGCTCATCAAGTCGGGGTCGCCCGGGCCAAGGCCGACGCCGTAGACGGTGCCTTGCAGGGTCATTCGGCGCGGCTCGCGATGGCGTTGATGGCGGCGACGGTGATGGCGGAGCCGCCCAGCCGTCCGCGCACGATCAGCGCGGGCACCGGCAGCGCCTGCCACAGCGCGTCCTTGGATTCCGCCGCGCCGACAAAGCCCACCGGACAGCCGATGATCGCCGCCGGCCGCGGGCAGTCGGGGTCTTCGAGCATTTCGAGCAGGTGGAACAGCGCGGTCGGCGCGTTGCCGATGGCCACCAGAGCGCCGGCCAGGCGCGGTCGCCACAGCTCCAGCGCAGCGGCCGACCGGGTGGTGCCGAGGCGTTGAGCCAGCGCCGGAACCTCCGGATCGCGCAGCGTGCAGATCACGTCGTTGCCGGCGGGCAGGCGTTTGCGCGTCACCCCTTCGGACACCATGAAGGCATCGCAGAAGATCGGCGCGCCCGCCTCCAGCGCGGCCCGCGCGGCGGCGACCATCCCCGGAGAGACGGAGACATCGCGCTCCAGCCCGACCAGCCCGGCGGCATGGATCATGCGGACGACGACCTGTTCCTCGTCCGCGGCGAAACGGTCAAGGTCGGCCTCGGCCCGGATGGTGGCAAAGCTTTCCTTGTAGATCGCCGCGCCGTCTTTTTCATAGGTGTAGGGCATGTGTCAGGGTCTGAAACTGTCGTTGAGGTCCATGGGCGGCAGGCCGCGGCGCAGGGGGTCATCCCACGGGGTCCCGCCGGTGACAAGGTCGAATGCACCCGCCCGCCCGACAAGCGTGAGGTCGGCCGCGCGCGGAAAGGCGCAGCCCTTGGCGCAGCCCGAGACATGCCAGCGCGCGGCCTCGGGCACCTGCGGCGCGAGACGGCGCGCCACGTCGCGCGTCGTGACGCTGGCCTGCGGACAGCCCGGCGCGCCGGTGCAGGCCTCGATCCGCAGGATCGGGTCGGCGGGGTCGAGGATCAGGTCGGGGTGGGCCGGGATATCTGGGACGTCCGGCACGAAGAGCATCCGGAAGGGCGTGACACGCAGGGTCCGGTCCTGCGCCGCGAGGTGACGCAGCGCATCGGCGGTGAACTGGCCAAAGGCGGCGGCGACACAGAGCCCGCTTACGGTCGGCCCCGGCTGCGGGTCCGGCGCGGCGGGTGCGGGCGGCCCATCGCCACGCAGCGCCTGCGGCAGCGCGGCGCCAGAGGCCAGGTGTCGCGCCATGCGCCCGCGCCCATCCGCGCCGACGCCGCCGCTGTCGAGGAACCAGCGGCAGAGGCCCAAGGCCGCGTCCGTCGCCGTATCGGGTGTTACGGCAAGCCCAGCGGCACAGCCATCGGCGCGCAGGATCAGGCCGGTCGCGCCCGCCTCGATCCGGATGTCGCCGCTGATCCCGGCCAGCCGTCGCAGGCACGGCCCCGGGTCGATGACAAATCCGAACTTGCCCGGCAATCGCGCGAAAACCTCTGATGCCAGCGCGTCGAACAGCGCCCGCGCCCAGCCCTCCGCCATGTGACCCTCCGGCAGGAACGGGTCGAGCACGAGGTTGCGCCGCGCCTCGGTCTCGGCGCTGCCCGGCAGCAGGCCCAGAGCGTCCAGCCCGGCGATCACCTTGGGGAAGTTGTCCTCCGAAACCCCGCGCAGTTGCAGGTTGGCGCGCGCCGTGACCTCGATCCCGCCGCTGCCGTACCGCTCTGCCAGGTCGGCCAGTCCCAAAGCCTGCGCCGCGCTGATCCGCCCCAGCATGGGCCGCACGCGCACCACCAGCCCGTCGCCCGACATCATCGGCCGCCAGGCGCCGGGGCACCAGCCCCTGACCTCGGGCGCGCTCATTGCGCCGCCTCCAGCGCCGCGCGGATCGAGTTGCGCCGCGTCTGCCAAAGGCCCGCGTCATGCAGCGCGGCAAAGCGGGCGCGCATCGCCTCCAGCGCCTCGGGGTTGGCCTTCTCCAGGAACGCGGTCACGCCCGGATCGCCCAGCGTGGCGTCGTAGTAGAGGTCGAACAGGTGCCCCGGCACCACGTCGGCCAGCTGCGCAAAGGCTGCAAGGTTTTCCAAGGTCGCGGCAATCTCGGCCCCGCCACGAAAGCCGTGCCTCCGCATCCCGGCCAGCCACACGGGGTTGATCGCGCGGGCCTGCACGACGCGGGCGATCTCCTCTGTCAGAGCCCGGGCGCGCGGGCGCAAAGGATCCGTGTTGTCAAGGTGATAGAGCGCGGCCTTGCCCCCGGTCACCGCTTGGGCTGCCGCAAATCCGGCCTCGTGCGCGGCGTAATCCTCGGCCAGCAGCAGGTCGGTTTCCGGAAGATCCTGAAGGTGGACGAAACTGTCCGCCGCGCGCACCCGCGCCGCCAGCCCCTCGGGGTCCTGCTGCCCTTCCCCTTCGTCATAGGCCCACGACGACGCCGCGAGCCAGGCCGCGCCCGCCGCCTGCCGCGCCTCGTCGGAATAGTCGCCGATCTGCGCCCCGATCCCCAGGCCAAAGCTGCCCGGCGCAGGGCCGTAGACGCGCGCGCTCGCCTGCCCGACGTAGGGGTTCCAGTCTGGCGCCTCGTCCCGCGCGGCCAAGGCCTTGACCGCCTGCCCGAAGAGTTGCGGCAGGGTCGGGAACACGTCGCGGAACAGGCCCGATACGCGCAGGGTGACGTCAATGCGCGGGCGGTCGAGTTCGGCGATGGGCAGCACCTCGATGCCGCTCACCCGCTCCGAGCCCTTGTCCCAGACCGGGCGGACGCCCAACAGGTGCAGCGCCATGGCGAATTCCTCGCCCGCCGTGCGCATGGTGGCCGAACCCCAGAGATCGACCACCACACCGCGCGGCCAGTCGCCCTCGTCCTGCAAGTGCCGGCGCACCAGTTCCGCCGCCAGCTTGACCCCCTGCGCATGGGCGCTGCGGCTGGGCACGGCGCGCGGATCGGTGGTGTAGAGGTTGCGGCCGGTGGGCAGCACGTCGTTGCGGCCCCGGTACGGCGAGCCGGAGGGACCAGAGTCGATCCGCCGCCCTTCCAGCGCGTCGAGCAGCGCGCGCCGTTCGGACGCGATGGAGGGCGCGGTGTCGAAGGCGTCGGTCGCTCCCGGCGCGCCACGGCCCCAGACGTGCAACCCGTCGCCAAACTGGCTTTCCTTGACGTCGCAGACGAAACGGTCGATCCGGGTGATCGCGTCGGCGGTGGAGGCCCCCGGTTTGATCCCCAGATCCCCTTCGACTCCAACCGCTTGCGCCTCTCCCCTGATGTCCTGCATGAGGCGGTCACGGCGGCGCGGATCCAGCCCGTCGGCGTTGGAAAACTCGTCCAGCAGCGATTCCAGACGCATCAGCCGCTCGGGCGCACCGGCCACGCGCAGCGGCGGCGGGACATGGCCCAGGGTGACCGCGCCGATGCGCCGCTTGGCCTGCGCGGCCTCACCCGGATCGTTGACGATGAAGGGGTAGATCACCGGCAGGCTGCCGGTCAGCGCCTCGGGCCAGCAGGTCTCGGACAGGGCGACCGATTTGCCCGGCAGCCACTCCAGCGTGCCATGCGCGCCGACGTGGACCAGCGCGTCGGCCTGCCGGTGCAGCCAGAGGTAGAATGCAACATAGGCGTGGCGCGGCACGCGGGCCAGGTCATGATACTCGGTATCGCGCAGTTTGGGCGAGCCGCGTTCGGGTTGCAGCGCGACCAGGGCCTTGCCGCAGCGGAGCGCGCGGAACTGGAAGGCCCCCTCGATGATGTCCGGATCGTCCTCGGGCGGGCCCCATGCGACATCAAGATCGTCTCGCAAAACCTTGGGAATGCGCGACAAGGCATCTTTGTAGTCCGCGAGAGACCAGCTCAGACGCGCGTCCCGCAGCGCCATCCCCGACACCCCGCTCGCGACCGCGTAGCCCGCGCCCGCCAAATCCTGAAGGATCGCCTCGGCAGAGGCCAGCGCATCCAGACCCACCGCGTGGGCGAGGTTCCAGTCCCGCCCAGGGTAAGTCGACAGCACCAGCGCCACCCGACGCTCGGCCGCCGGCAGCGCGGACAGGTGGTGCCAGCGCGCCACCCGGTCGGCCACGGCCTCGATCCGCCCCGCGTGGGCGGCGTGAGAGTAGCGCGAGAATTGCAGGTCGACATCGCGCGCGCCCGGCTCCTTGAACGACACCACCCCGGCAAACAGCCGCCCGTCGACCTCGGGCAGGACGACGTGCATGGCCAGGTCGGCGGGTGACAGCCCCCGGTCAGCCTCGTCCCAGGCCTGCCGGGTCGATGTCGCCAGCGCGACCTGGAACACCGGCACGCCGCCCGCGTCCAGCGGCGACACACCGGTCTCGCCGCGCCCGGAAAACGAGGTGGCGCTGACGATGGCGACGGGCCGCAGATGCGCCACCTGCCGCGCCAACCAGGCCGCAGCCCCCGGCGCCTTGAGCGAAGGTGCAAACAGTCCCATGACCTCGAAGCCCCGTGTCCGCAAGGCCGCGCAGAGCGCCTCGACCGGCGCCAGGTCCGCCGCCACGAGATAGGAACGGTAAAACACCACGCAGACCAGAGGCCCGGGCTTCTTCTGGCCACAAATATCCTCGGGGGGGCGCGCCGCAGGCGCGTGGGGGGCAGACGGCCCCCCTCCCTGACCAGCCGCCAACGCGGCCGGTACCGGACAGCAAACCCCGTGCTCGGGCAGCCAGCCACCGACCTCGGGCAGCGCCTTGGCGCCGCGCACCGGCCCAGCGTAGAGCCCCGCGGCCAGCGCCAGCTGCGCCAGCGCCGCCTGCGCGGCCACCGCGCCGCCGGTGTCGCAGAGATGCGCAAGCCGCCGCAGGGTCGACAACGGCAGGGTCGACACCTCGTCGAGACGCGGATCGGCACGCCCGTCGGCGGGCAGGATCGCCAGGGCGATCCCCCGCGACCGCGCCAGCGCCGCGACCTGCTGGATGCCATAGGCCCAGTAGGGAATGCCGCCGATCAGCCGGATCAGGATGCCCCTGGCACCCTCCAGCGTCTGTTCCACATAGGTATCGACCGAAAGCGGGTGTTTCAGCGCCGCGAGGTTGGCCAGCCGCAGCGAAGGCATCCGGCCTTCGCGCCCGCCGCCGCGCTGCCAGCCCGCCGCAAAGGCACCCAGGTCGGAATCCGAGAAGGACAGCACCACCAGGTCCGCCGGGCTCTGCGCCAGGTCGGTGGGCGTCTCGGTCTCTTCGAGGCCGTGGCTTTCGCGAAAGATGACGTGCATGGCCGCTCCCGGCGTCGGTGGGGTGAAACCCCACCCTACACCTTTACTCCGCGGCCTGGGCCACGCCCGCCAGCACGGCGCGGATCGCCTCGGGGCGGATATCGTCGTGTTCGGCGATCACCACAAGCCGGCCCTGCCGTGCCTCGCCCGCCTGCCAGGGGCGGTCGTACTGGTGGCGCACCCGCGCGCCGACCGCCTGCACCAGCAGGCGCATCGGCTTGCCCGCGACGCTGGCGTAGCCCTTGACCCGCAGGATGTTCTGGCTTTTTGCCAGTTCCTCGATCCGCGCCACCAGGTCCGCCGGGGTGGCGACCTCGGGGATGTCGATCACGACCGAGTCGAAATCCTCGTGGTCATGGTCTTCCGCACCGTCGTGGTGCGAGGGGCGCGCGTCGATGTCGTTCTCGGCGGCCGCTTCCAGCCCCAGGATCACGCGCGGATCGACCACGCCTTCGGCCACCTCGATCACCGGCAACGGGCGCGGCGCCTCGGCGGCGATGATCGCGCGGGCCCTAGCCACACCCTCGGGACCGGCGAGGTCCGGCTTGGTCAGCAACACGATATCAGCGCAGGAGATCTGGTCCTCGAACACCTCCGAGAGCGGCGTCTCGTGGTCGATGCTGTCGTCGGCCAGGCGCTGCGCGTCCACCCGCGCCACATCGGGCGCAAAACGGCCCGCCGCCACCGCCTCGGCATCGGCCAGCGCGATCACGCCGTCGACGGTGATCCTCGAGCGGATATCCGGCCAGTCAAAGGCCTTGAGCAGCGGTTTCGGCAGGGCAAGGCCCGAGGTCTCGATCAGGATGTGCTCGGGGCGCGGGTCCAGCGCCATCAGCGCCTCGATCGTCGGGATGAAATCGTCGGCCACGGTGCAGCAGATGCAGCCGTTGGCCAGTTCGACGATGTTCTCGATCGGACACTCGGGGATCGCGCAGCCCTTGAGGATCTCGCCATCGACACCGACGTCGCCGAATTCGTTGACCACCACGGCCAGCCGCTTGCCGCCCGGGTTCTTCATCAGGTGCGAGATCAGCGTCGTCTTGCCCGAGCCGAGAAAGCCGGTGATGACGGTGACGGGAAGCTTGGCGAGATCGGTCATGGCGTGTCCTTTGGCGGTACAGGCGTCTCGGGCGGGATGCGCGCGATGCAGTTGCGTTTGAAGTGTTCGGGGCGGGCGCGCCAGGGTATCACCCCGTCCGCAGCCGCATGATAGAGGGCGGCAGCCTCGGCCAGCAGGTCCGGATGCGACGCCTCGTGGAGGTTTCCGTAGACATAGGTCCAGCGCTCCGGCCCGCCGCGCATGGCGACGGAACAGCCGTGGTCGCAGTTTTGCAGGCATTCGACGGCGCGCAGGGTCACGCCCTCGGGCATTCCGCGCCCGGCAAGCGCGTCGAACAGGCGCTGGCCAGGGCGTTCGCCCCCCTCGGGGATCTCCTCGCCGCGCCGGCACTTGACGCAGACCAGCAGTTCGGCCGGCGCGCTCATGGCGCGGTGTCCGGAAATTGGTGCGCAGGGCGCATGGGCATGTCCGACCTCCTCCGGGGCACCCCGCCCGGTTCACAGTTGCACGTCACGATGGCAGGTCTCCTGGCTTGCGGGTCACTGCGGGTTTGCGCCTTCCCGGCCGGGTGGCCAGTGGCAGGTTGCAAATCCGCTCGCCGCTTACAGTTGCGGGGGCAGCCGCGGGGTTGCACCGCGTTCCCTGTTGTCATCCCCGGGCGCTCCCGGGAAAACCATCGTTCCTGCGTGGTGCGCCAGCGCGCGGCCCATGTCAATGCATCACGCGGATTGACGGGGCCGGGATGCGATGCGATGCAACGGCACCGCAAGGGGGATGCCATGGACGAGATCACGACCCGCCACAACGAAAAGATGCGCCGCATCAAGGCCGCGCGCGACGAGATGATGAAGACCAAGACCGAGGAAAAAGGTCTGATCATGGTCCATACCGGCGCGGGCAAGGGCAAATCCTCGGCCGGGTTCGGCATGATCATGCGTTGCATCGCGCACGGGATGCCCTGCGCCGTGGTGCAGTTCATCAAGGGCAACTGGGAGACCGGGGAAAAGACCTTCCTGCGCGAGCGGTTCTCCGAGGAATGCCGATTTTTCGTTTCCGGAGAGGGGTTTACCTGGGAGACCCAGGACCGAGAGCGGGACGTGGCCGCGGCCCAGAACGGCTGGAAGATCGCGCAGGAACAGATCCTGGACCCCGAGATACAGTTTGTCCTGCTGGACGAGATCAACATCGCGCTGCGCTATGACTACCTCGACATCGACGAGGTGGTCGATTTCCTGCTGACGCAGAAGCCGCGCATGACCCATGTCTGCCTCACCGGGCGCAACGCCAAGCCCGAGCTGATCGAGGCCGCCGACCTGGTGACCGAGATGACGCTGCTAAAGCATCCCTTCCGCGACGGGGTGAAGGCACAGAAAGGCGTGGAGTTTTAACCCCTTGAGCCGCCTCGACCGCCTGCCGCCCGCCAGCCCCTGCATCGCCCGCTGCGTCATCGACGAGGCGGCGCAGATCTGCATTGGCTGCGCCCGCACGCTGGACGAAATCGCCGTCTGGGGCAGCGCTCCGGAGGCGTTCCGGGCGCAGGTCTGGGCGGCATTGCCGGCGCGCGCTTCGGCGCTGGGGCTGGCGGCGCGGCGGTTACCCTGGCGCGGCGAGACCCTGCTGGCGCAGACCGCGCGGCTGCTGGAGGATGGCGCAACGCTGACGGCTGGAGTCTGGGGCGCATCGACCGAATTCCGGCGCCTGCCGGGCGATGCCTGCACGACCGATATCCGCGACGATGTGCTGACACTGGTCTTGCCGCGCGGAGCGTTGCGCCTGCAGGCGACCAACTACCTGACCGCTTTCGAAATCGACCGACCCGATTTGCCTCCGCTGGTCGCGCTGGCGGTGCCGCAGGGCCGCGCCCCGCGTGACGCGCCACGTGCCCTGCGCCCGCTGGGGCCGGACCCGGAGCCGCTGCTGGTGCGGGACGCTCACGGGATGCGCTATGATCTCGGCCTTGGCCGGCGGGCGGCGCGGTTCATCGTGCGCTGCGATGCCCGGCTGGCGCCCCGGTTGCAGGCCGCCGTCGGACTGCCCTGGCCCGATCACCTCGTACACCTCGGCGCGCCGCTGGCCCAGGCCAGCCCCGTCCGCATCGTGGAAACCCCTTGCCTCAGGGTCGAGATCGACGCCAAGATCCCGCCACCGGACGGCAGCTCTCCTGCGGGGCCGCACACGCACCTGTTGCCGGACCACGTCGCGCAGGGCCTGGACCTGCCGCCCACCGTGCCGCTGCCCGCCGGCTACGTGGCCACGGCGCTGCTGACCCCGTGATGAGCGCCGACCTCGTCGTCTGGGATTTCGACGGCGTGCTGAA
Organism: Antarctobacter aquimaris; assembly: GCF_900184945.1. GTDB lineage: Bacteria > Pseudomonadota > Alphaproteobacteria > Rhodobacterales > Rhodobacteraceae > Maliponia > Maliponia aquimaris. Next base: position 572,267 of record NZ_FXYF01000002.1, read on the forward strand.
CGCCGAACCGCCCGAGGGCCCCTTTGCCTGGGTCGATCGGCTGGACGAGGCGCTGGGCCTGTCGCCGCAGGCGTTCCGCGATTTCCTCAACCAGCCCCGGCAGGCCGCCCGCGTGCTGCGCGGCGAAGCGGTGCTGGAGGTCGAACTGGCGGCCTGGCTGGCGACCCAAGAAACAGAGGTCACCGCCGAGACCCTGCTGACCCAATGGCTGACCTGCGAGGACCGGCCTGACGCGCAAGTAATCGCCTGGTTGGAGCAAAGCCCGCAGCGCGCGGTGATCGGCACCAACAACCCCGCCCCGCGCGCCGATTACATCATGCAGATCATGGGCTTCGCATCCAGAGTTGAGACGATCTTTGCCTCCGGTCCGATGGGCGTGGCAAAACCCGATCCGGGGTTCTACGGCCAGATCGAACGTTGGTCGCAGTTGGTGCCGCGGCAGATCCTGCTGATCGACGACAACCGCGCCAATGTCGCCGCCGCCGCGCAGCGCGGCTGGCAGACCTTCCTGTTCGACGACCGTTCCCGCGCCGATCTGCCCGAACGGCTGGGGCTGGCATGAGCCGCGCGTTGATGTTGCAGGGCACCGGCTCCAACGTCGGGAAATCCATGCTGGTGGCGGGGCTGTGCCGCGCCGCGCGCCGCCGTGGCCTGTCGGTGGCTCCATTCAAGCCGCAGAACATGTCCAACAACGCCGCCGTCACATCGGACGGAGGCGAGATCGGCCGCGCGCAGGCATTGCAGGCGCTGGCCTGCGGGCTGGCGCCGCACACCGACATGAACCCCGTCCTGCTGAAGCCCGAGACGGACGTAGGTGCGCAGGTCATCGTGCAGGGCAAGCGGCTGACGACGGCGAAGGCCCGCGATTACGCGAAAATGAAGCCACAACTGCTTGACTCCGTTCTGCAAAGTTTCAATCGCCTGAAAGCGGCACATGACCTTGTCATCGTCGAAGGCGCGGGCAGCCCGGCCGAGGTGAACCTGCGCAAGGGCGACATTGCCAACATGGGCTTTGCCCAGGCGGCGCGGGTGCCGGTGATCCTGGCCGGGGACATCGACCGGGGCGGCGTCATCGCGCAGATCGTCGGCACGCAGGCGATCCTTGACCCGGCGGACGCCAACCTGATTTCCGGATTTCTCATCAACAAGTTCCGCGGCGATCCTCGTCTCTTCGACGATGGCTATGCGCTGATCGAGGCGCGCACCGGCTGGCGCGGTTATGGCGTCGCCCCCTGGTTCCCCGAGGCCTGGCGCCTGCCCGCCGAGGACGCGCTGGACCTGCGAACCGCGACCCGCGCCGAGGGGCTGCACGTGGTCTGCCTGTGCCTCTCGCGCATGGCGAATTTCGACGATCTGGACCCGTTGGCGCAGGAACCCGGCGTGCGCCTGACGATGCTGATGCGCGGCCAGCCGATCCCCGGCGATGCCGACCTCGTGATCCTGCCGGGCAGCAAATCGACGCGTGGCGACCTGGCCTTCCTGCGCGACCAGGGCTGGGACATCGACCTGCGCGCGCATCTGCGCCGCGGCGGCCATGTCCTGGGGATTTGCGGGGGATACCAGATGCTTGGCGACAACATCGACGACCCGCAAGGGATCGAGGGGCCGGCAGGCCGCGACCCCGGGCTGGGCCTGTTGCGCATCGACACCGTCATGACCTCCGACAAGTCCCTGACCGAGGTGCAGGCCCGCCATGCTGCCAGCGGTGCGACCTTTCAGGGCTACGAGATCCACATCGGCCGCAGCGACGGCCCGGACCGCACGCGCCCCTTTGCCTATGTTGGCGACTCGCCCGAAGGCGCGGTCAGTGCCGATGGTCGCGTCTGCGGCAGCTACCTGCACGGGATGTTCCGTGACGATGGTTTTCGTGCGGCCTTCCTGGCCGGTTTCGGCGTGTCCGGGGCGACCTCTTACGGCGCCACCGTCGAGTCGACGCTGGACGCCCTGGCCGACCACCTGGAACAGCACCTGGATGTGGACGGGTTGTTCGCAGCGGCCCGGTGACACATCAGGAACACCGCCTATAGCCTTGATTCAAGGCGCCATTACCGCTTCTAGGCGTTGCCAGTCCGGCTCGCGTCCCGGCAAACCCAGCCGCAGCCATCCCGCCGCATAGGGAAACCGCCGGACCCAGATGTTCGCCCGCGCCAGCCGCGCCTGCACTGCCTCGGCATCGCCCACCTCGTAGGTGCGGAACAACACCGTCCCGCCGACAAAGGACCAGCCCGCAGCCGTCGCCAGCGCGTCCAACCGCACCGCGTCGCGGGCCAGCTGCGCGGTGGTCGCCTCCTGCCAGGCGCGGTCCGTCAGCGCCGCGCCCCCGGCCACGACCGCGGGTCCACCCACGGCCCAGGGCCCGGCCAGCGCCCGCATCAGGTCGATCAGCCCAGGCGCACCAAGGGCGAACCCCAGCCGCAGGCCCGCCAGCCCGTAGAACTTGCCGAAGGACCGCAGCACCAGGATGTTGACCCCGTCCGGCAGCCGGTCGAGGTAGCGCACCAGCGAATACTCCGGCACCGGGTCGGCAAAGCTTTCGTCGACCACCAGCAGTCCCACGTCCCGCGCCAGCGCGATCAGCGCCTCGGGGGTCCAGAGCCGTCCGTCCGGGTTGTTCGGGTTCACCACCACCCCCAGCGCCGCCCCCCTCAATGCCGCGATGTCAGGCACTTGGCCGACCTCCCAGCCCTGTGCGGCCAGCGCCCCGGCGTGTTCGTTGTACGTCGGTCCGACGACGCGGGCGGCCCCAGCCGAGGCAAGGCGCGGCACCAGCTGGATCGCCGCCTGTGCCCCGGCCAGCGCCACGCAGGCCACGCCCTCGCCGGCGCCGTAGGCCGTGCGGGCGGCCTGCTCCAGCCTGGCGACCTCGGCGCGCGTCGGCAGCGCCGTCCAGGCGCGCGCGGGCAGGTCAGGCAGGGGATAGGGTCGCGCGTTGATGCCGGTGGACAGGTCCAGCCAGTCACCCGCACCGTAGAGAGCCATCGCCCGGTCCAGATCGCCGCCGTGATCGCGCATGTGACCCCCTAGAGTGCTGCAAGGGCCACGAGGACCGCGCCGCACAAGACCATGGCCCGGAGGTAGAGCGCAAGGCCACGGCTGATGCCGGAGGCATCCGGGTCCGGCGCCGTGGCATTGACCCAGGGTTCCTCGGCCAGCCGGTCGCTGTAGACGCGCGGGCCGGACAGACGCACACCCAGCGCGCCCGCCAGCGCCGCCTCGGGCCAGCCCGCATTGGGCGAGCGGTGATGGCGCGCATCCTGCGACATGACTCGAAGAGATGACGACAACCGACCAGAAACGATAGAGAAAACGAATCCCGTAAGGCGCGCAGGAACAAGGTTCACCCCATCGTCCAGCCGCGCCGCCACTTTGCCGAACCATTCGTAGCGCGCATTGCGATGGCCGATCATCGAATCCATCGTATTCACCGCCTTGTAGGCGACGATCCCGGGCAGACCACCCACGACACCCCAGAACAGCGGTGCGACGATCCCGTCCGAGGTGTTCTCGGCCAGGCTTTCCAGCGTGGCCCGCGCGATGCCCGCCTCGTCGAGGCGGCTGGGGTCGCGACCGACGATCATCGACAGGGCATGGCGCGCCTCGGCGAGATTGCCCACCTCCAAGGGATCGCGCACCGCGGCAACATGCGCGTGCATCGACCGCACGGCGATCAGCGGCCAGGCACAGAGGCCCAGGATCGCCGCGCCGATCCATCCTTCCGGCACCAGCCGCTGAAGCAGCAGCGCGGGCGCGATGGCCACCCCGATCACGATCACAACCGTCAGCGCCCCCGTCAGCAGGCGGCGACGCGGACTGCCCCGGTTCAGGCGCCCCTCCAGCGCCGAGATCAGCGCCCCGATCCAGACCACCGGATGCGACAGCCGCCGATAGAGCGCGGCGGGCCAGCCAAGCGCCACGTCCAGCGCAAACCCCACCGCCATGACCAGCGCAAATGTCATTCCGCGCCCCCGGTTGCGAACTGAAAGACGCCGGTCAGACCCGCAGCGGCCAGCACCGCCGCGGCCCCCGACGGCACCGTTCCGGGCGCAAAGATCAGCGCCCGCGCCGATCCGGTGTGCGCACGCGAATGTCCCAGCGCCCCCAAGCGCTCGGCCAGATCCGCCATCGGGTCATCCACGGGTCCGCGCAGGGCCGTGCAACGGGTGGCCGAGAGGCTCGCCAGCCGCGCTTTGCCGCGCAGATCGGCGCTGTCCCAGCTTGAAACAAGGTCCGTAACATCCGGGAACTGAATATCTTTCGGGTCGGTCCGCGACGGCCCGCCCCAGAACCCGCCAAGGATTTCGCAGCGCGGGACCGGACCAAGGTGGCGCAGCGTCTCTGCCTGCCTGGAGGCCCAGAGCAACCGGTCCGGCGCGGGCCACATCAGCGGATCGCTGGCGCCCTCGGCGGCGAGGCAGGCGCGGGCAACCTCAGCCCCGTCGATCCCGGCCAGCCGCGCCAGGCCGACCAGTGCGGCGGTGGACATGCCTGCGCCGCCTCCGGGCGCCAGATCCGGGCGGAAAGCATACTGTCCTTTCGCAGGCGCCCCGAGCGCCTCAAGGCACAGCCGCGCCTGGTCGACCGACACCGGCGGCGGCGTGCCCTCGATGCGCAGCGGACCGTCACCCAAGCGCTCTGCATGCACACCCCGCACCGCGCAGGCCAGGGTGACCAGCACCAGCGGACCGTCCGGCCCCAACCGCCCCTGCAACCATTCCCCGAAATGCCCGGCGACAAAGACCATCCGCTCAGGCCGCGCGCCAGTTGGTCGACATCACCGACAGCCCGCCTTCGTAGACGCGCAGCCGGGTCAGCGACAGCGGCGCCACTTCGAAGGCCAGCGCGGGCGGCACCGTCCCCAGCGCCAGCGCCAGCGCCGCGCGCACCGTGCCCGCGTGGGCGACGACGGCGACAGGCCCCTCGGCACGCGCCTTCGAAGCCAACGCCTCCAGCGCCGGGCGGACCCGCGCCGCCATGTCGGCAAAGCTTTCGCCGCCCGGCGGGCGATGGGCGGCCAGCGCCTCGGAGGACAGCGGGCCGAGGTCCGGGACCCGATCGAAGGGCAGTCCGTCCTGCGCGCCAAAGTCCTGTTCCCATAGGCGGTCGTCGATCGGGATGTCCTGCCCCGTCCACAGCGCCCCGGCGGTCTGCACGCAGCGCAGCGCCGGGCTGGCCACGCGATGCGCCACGCCCGCCAGCAGGGCGCGCAGCGGCGCGAGAGCCACATCCGACAGGTCCGCCGGTACATCCGTCCGCCCGCACAGCCGCCCGCCGTGCAGCGCGGGCGCGTGTCGAATCAACATCAGTTCAGCGGTCTGGGACGGTGTCATTTCGGGGCTTTTCAAGCAGATCGGATCGTGGTTTGTCACGGCCGCATGGGAAAGTCGATCCTCATCACGGGCGGCGCACGCTCGGGCAAGAGCCGCTTTGCAGAGCGCGTGACGCTCGGGTTCGGCGCGCCCGCGATCTACATCGCCACAGCCGAGGCGCATGACGCCGAGATGAGCGACCGCATCGGCCAACACAAGGCGCGGCGCGGCGAGGAATGGCGCACCGTCGAGGCGCCGCTGGACCTGGTCGGCGCGCTCGATGCTTCGGATGGTGCCGGCCCGCGGCTGGTGGACTGCCTGACGCTGTGGCTGACCAACCTGATGCTGTCGGACGCGGACTGGCAGGCGGCGGCGCGTGACGTGGTGGCCGCCCTGCCCCGGCAGACCTCGCCGGTGATCTTTGTCACCAACGAGGTCGGCGCCGGGATCGTGCCCGAAAACGCCCTCGCCCGCGCGTTCCGCGACGCGGCGGGCCTGCTCAATCAAAACGTTGCCGAAGCCTGCGACGAACTCTGGTTCTGTGTCGCCGGCCACCCCTTGAGAGTGAAACCGACATGACCGACCTGACCCTGACCTCGCTCGACGCGGTGACCGCGCTGGACCTGCCGACCTTCGACACCGCCGCTGCCGAGGCCGCGCGCGCCCGCCAGAGCCAGCTGACGAAACCGCCGGGATCGCTGGGCCGGCTGGAAGAGCTGGCCGCCTTCATGGCCGGCTGGCGCGGCACCGACCGGCCGCGGATCGACCGGGCGCAGGCGCTGGTCTTTGCCGGCAACCACGGGGTCTGCGCGCAGGGGGTGAATCCCTTTCCGCAGGAGGTGACGGCGCAGATGGTGGCGAACTTTGCCGCCGGGGGTGCCGCGATCAACCAGCTGTGCACGGCGGCGGGGGCGACGCTGGAGGTGATCGCGCTGGACCTCGACCGGCCGACGCGCGATTTCACCAGCGCCCCGGCGATGGATGAGGACGACTGCCTCGACGCGCTGCGGCGCGGGGCGGCGGCGGTGGACGCACAGGCGGACGTGCTGCTGCTGGGCGAAATGGGCATCGGCAATTCGACCGTGGCGGCGGCGCTGGCCTTTGCGGCCTTTGGCGGCAGCGCGGCGGACTGGGTCGGCCCCGGCACCGGGTCGAACCCGGCGGGCGTGGCGCTGAAGGCGCGCGTGGTGGCCGAGGCGATCGTGCGGCATGGCGCGCTGTCGCCGATGATGCGGCTGGCCGCGCTGGGCGGGCGTGAACAGGCCGCCCTCTGCGGCGCGGTGCTGGCGGCGCGGATGGCGCGGATCCCGGTGCTGCTGGACGGCTTCATCTGCACGGCGGCGGTCACGCCGCTGTTCGCCGCCGACCCGGACCTGCTGGCGCATTGCCTGATTGCGCACCAGAGCCGCGAGCCGGGGCACCGCAGGCTGGCCGAGGCCATGGGCAAGGCGCCGCTGCTGGACCTTGGCATGGCGCTGGGCGAAGGGTCAGGCGCGGCGCTGGCGCTGCCGATCCTCAAGGGCGCGCTGGCCTGCCACAACGGCATGGCCACCTTCGCCGAAGCGGGCATCTCGGGCGCATGACCCCGCGCCGCCGCCTCAGCGAAGTGCGGCTGGCGATGATGATGCTGACGCGCCTGCCGATGGGCACCCTGCCGGAGCCGGTGCCAAGCCTGACGCAGGCGCGCTGGGCCTTTCCGCTGGCCGGGCTGCCGGTGGGATTGGCCATGGGGCTGGTGCTCTGGGCCGCGCAGGTGCTGGGCCTGCCGCCGTTGGCGGCGGGGTTCGTGGCGCTGGCTGTCGCGGCCGTTTTGACCGGCGGTCTGCACCATGACGGGCTGGCGGATTTTGTCGACGGCATGGGCGGGCGCGACGGGACCCGGCGGCTGGAGATCATGCGCGACAGCCGTATCGGCAGTTACGGCGTGGTCGCGCTGGTGCTGAGCATGGGGTTGTCGGCCTCGGCGCTGGGGTCTTTGCCGGGACCCGCGCTGGCCGGTCTGCTGCTGGTGGCCGTGGCCAGCCGTCTTGCCATGCTGCTGGTGCTGGACCTGTTGCCGCCCGCGCGGGCGGATGGCATGGGGCGGATGGCGGCAGAGGCGCGGGATACGGCGGCATGGCGGGTCTGGCTGCCGGGGGCGGCCCTGGTCCTGCTGGTCACACTGGCGACCGGACCCATGGCAATCGGCGTACTGGCAGCGATGGCGCTAGCGGCAGCGATTGTCGCGCTTCAGGCGCGCCGCCTGCTGGGCGGGCAGACCGGCGACGTGCTGGGGGCGGCGCAACTGTGCAGCGAGACGGCGGGTCTGCTGGTCCTGAGCATGGTGCTCGGCTAAGGACTCAGCGCGTTCCCCATTCCAGCCATTTGCGTTCATCGGGGCCGAGTAATTCGCACATGCGCGCATCGTAGGCGGCAAGATCGTCGGCGCTCAACTGCCCTTCCCACTTGTTCGACGTGGCCGAGTCGAAGAACCCCGCGTCGCTCTGCCAGAACTCCTGCCCCGCCGAGGGGGTAAATCGGTGGGCATTGGCCTTCATGCTGTCAAAAGTCGCCGCCTGAACGATGTCCTCCAGCAGATCGCCCGGCGTGTCGATCCCCGCGTGCGCAGCAATGCGCGTCACCGCACCGCGCAGGTCGCGCAGCATGTCGGCGTAGTGCAGGCGCAACAGGTTCTCGCGCGGCTCGCGCGCCAGCGTCTCCCGGTAGTGCCGGACGATGGTCACCAGGCTCGCGCCGTCGGCATGGTCCGCCTCGAGGAAGATGCGGAAGCTTTCGGAGGGATCCTCAGGAAACAGGTGATCGGCAAACCGTGCCTTGGTCTGGTTGGCGTAGTGCTTGCGGTAGGAGAAATGCACGTCGATCGGGTGGCGGTAGACGGTGACGTAGCGCAGCTGCGGCCAGTACGGGATCCCGTCGAAGGAGGTGTGCGTCTTGACCTGCCGCCGGTGGTCCTGCGCCTCCAGCCGGGCCATGACCTCGTCCAGCGGGCGCAGGGCAATGTCGATCCAGGGCGATTTCATCGAGGTCTGCGCGTCGACGCCGGGATCCGCCGCGATCAGCATCGCCAGGATGCCCTGCGTCCAGGTGGTGCCGGACTTGGCCGGGGTACAGACGACGATATCGCCCTCGCGCGGCGTAAACGCCTGCCAGCGGCGGGAATCGGTCAGATCGGAGACGTAATCGCGCTGCGGCGGTTCGGCGGCAAGGGTCATCGGCGGTCCTCCTCGCCGCAGCCTGCCGCACAGGGCACGGCATGGCGAGGGAAAACCGCCCCCGCGTCAGAGCTGCCCCTGTTCCTCCAGCACCTTGCGGGCCACGCGGAAGCATTCCAGCCCCATCGGCACGCCACAGTAGATCGCCACCACATGGATGATCGCGCGGATCTCTTCCTTGGTGACGCCATTTGTCAGCGCGCCCCGGCAATGGATTTCCCATTCGTGCATCCGCCCCAGCGCGCCGATCATCGCCAGGTTCATCATGCTGCGGGTCTTGGGCTCGATCACCTCGTCGCCCCAGCCGAACCCCCAGCACCAGGCGGTCATCGCCTCCTGGAACGGCCGGGTGAAATCATCGGCGGCGGCAAGGTTCTTTTCAACGTATTCCGCGCCCAGCGTCGCCTTGCGCTGTTCCAGCCCCTTGAGAAAGAGGTCTTCGTCAAACGTGCTCACGTCGGTCTCCGCTCTGTTGGCCGCAGTGTGATGCCACGCGGCGCGGGGATGGGCCAGAGGCCGAAGGGTCAGGCCGCCGGCCCGCCCGGATCGCGCGCCAGTGCCAAGGCCTGTTTCAGCACCGCAGGATCGCCGACCTGATTGGCCAGAATCAGGATCAGGCGGGCGTTCAACGCGGCGCTTTCGTCCTCGCTGAGGCCGTTATGGGCGGCGATCAGGCGCTCGTAGAATCCATCCGGGTCGGGGATGTTGGGATCGGTCCTGAGGGGCATGGGCTACTCCCGTCCTATCGCGCGGCGCAGGTTGGTGCGCAGCGAGGTTTCGTCGAAGAAGGCCCAGCGCGCCACGACGTGCTGGTCCGGGCGGATCAGGTAGACGGCCTGCGACGCCTCGCCCAGGTAACGCTGCGCCAGCGCCCCGCTCGGGTCGTCCTTGGTGGACAGCGCCACGCGCCGCACTCCGATCCCGGCCTCCTCCAGCGTCTCGGGCGCCTCCGCATCGACCGTCAGCAGGCTAAAATCGCCGCCCAGCCGCTCCAGCAGGTAGCCCGCGCCCAGCGGCGCATCGGGACAGGGGCTGCCGGGCCGGGTCCGCGACGGGCCGCCATGCAGCGCATCGACGCCGTTCAAGGGCCCGCCGTCATAGGTGCAGGGCACCGACAAACGCCCCGAGTTCACCAGCGGGCGGGCAAACGCGTGGTGTTCCGCCAGGTCCAGCACCGCGTTGCGAAAGACATGGCTGATCTTGGACTTCGGCGTGATGAAATCGGTGGATCGGGTGGAATTGAGGATGTTCTCGTCCGCGCCGTGGATGCGCTCCCAGTCGTAGCTGTCGAGCAGGCGGTCGGGTGCCTTGCCCCGGATCACCAGCCCCAGCTTCCAGCCGAGGTTGTCCACGTCCTGCATCCCCGAATTCGCCCCCCGCGCGCCAAAGGGGCTGACCTGGTGCGCGGCGTCCCCGGCAAAGATCACGCGTCCATGGCGGAATTTCTTCATCCGGCGGCACTGGAAGGTGTAGATCGAGGTCCACACGATCTCGTACTCCACCCCCGGAAGCATCGCGTCGAGGCGGCGGCGCACGTTCTCTTCTTTCAGCTCCTCCTTGCGGTCCACGTCCCAGCCGATCTGGAAATCGACCCGCCAGATGCCATCGGGCTGCTTGTGCAGCAGGGTCGAGGCGCCGGACTTGAAATGCGGCTCAAACCAGAACCAGCGTTCGGTCGGGAAGGTTTCGTTGACCATGCGGATGTCGGCGATGAGAAAGCTGTCCTCGAACACGCGGCCTTCGAAATCCAGCCCCATCATCTTGCGCAGCGGGCTGGAGGCGCCGTCGCAGCCGATCAGCCAGTCGGCCTCGATGGTGTACGGCCCCTCGGGCGTGGCGATCTCCAGAACGGCATGATCGTCCTGCACGGTGACACTGTCGACGCGGTTCTTTCCGCGGATTTCGATAGGCGCACCAGCCGCCTGCGCCTCGCGGACGCGTTCGACAAGGAATCGTTCGAAATAGGGCTGTTGCAGGTTGATGAAAGCGGGGAACTTGTGCCCCGCCTCGGGCAGCAGGTTGAACTCGTAGACCTTGCGGTCGTCATGGAACACCTTGCCGAGGTTCCAGACCACGCCCTTTTGCAGCATCGCCTCGCCCGCGCCGTAACGGTCGGCGATCTCGAGACAGCGCTTGGCGAAACAGATCGCGCGGGAGCCCTGCCCGACGCCCTCGTGATCGTCCAGCAGGACGACCGGTATGCCCTGAAGTCCGAGGTCGAGGGCGGTCGCCACGCCGATGGGGCCGCCGCCCATGACGACAACCGGGTGCCGGACAGTTGTTTCGGCATCCTGGTCAGAAGAACGCTCGTAGGGGTAGAGCTTGAAGGCTAGCTGGTAGCGGTCCTGGATCATGGCGGTTCCTCTCAGACGGTCAGGCGGGACAGAACGAAGGCGAGCAGCACCGACACACCGCCCGATACGGCGAACAGCAGCGCCATGGCGCGGGACATCTGCCCGACGCGGGACAGGCGCAGCGTGGCCAGCCCCTCGCGCAGCCAGCGCGCCGAGAGCATGGCCCGCGCCATGCCATCCTGACGCAGCTGCCGCGTTGCGTGGCGGACGAAATGCAACCAGAGGGCCAACAGGCCCACCCCCAGCGCCAGCGCGGCAAGCCCCGTCGCAAGGCTGGCCAGGGCATCGAGCGTGCTCACCCCTGCAACGCCGCCCACATGTCCTTGTCCCGCTGCGCCGTCCAGATGCGCGGCGTGTCGATGCCGCGCGCCTCGTCATAGGCGCGGGCGACGTTGAAGGGCAGGCAATGCTCGTAGATGGCGTAGTCCTTGAACTTGGGGTCGCAGGCCGCGCGCACCGCGTCCCAGGCCTCTTTCAGCGTACCGCCGCGCGCGACGACCTTTTCGACCGGCTTGTAGGTGGAGCGGACGAAATCCTCGGTCGCGGCGATGGCCTTGGCCACCATCTCCGGCCCCACCAGCGCGTCACCCCGGCCCGGCGCGATGGCCTGCGGCTCAAAGGCGGCGATGTTGGCCAGCGTCTCGTGCCAGTCGTTGAAATGCCCGTCGCCGCAGTAGCAGGCCGAATGGTATTCGACGATGTCGCCGGTGAACATCACCTCCTGATCGGGCACCCAGACCACCGCGTCGCCCGCCGTGTGCGCCCGGCCCAGCGTCATGATGTCGACGCGCCGCTTGCCCAGGTAGACGGTCATGGACTCGGAAAAGGTCGTCGTCGGCCAGGTCAGGCCGGGGATTTCCTCGTGCCCCTGGAAGAGGCGCGGAAAGCGGTCGAACTCGCTGTCCCAGTCCTCCTGCCCGCGCTCGGCCACCATCGACCGCGCCACGTCGGACATGATGATCTCCCGCGCACCATAGGCCGAGGCGCCCAGCACCCGCACCGCGTGGTAATGCGTCAGCACCAGGTGGCTGATCGGCTTGTCCGTGACCGAACGCACATGCTCGATCACCTTGCGCGCCAGGCGCGGCGTCGCCTGCGCCTCGACGATCATCACCGACTCGTCGCCGATGATGACGCCGGTGTTGGGGTCGCCCTCGGCGGTGAAGGCGTAGAGCCCGTCACCCACCTGAGTAAAGGAGGTCTTCTTCTCGGTCATGTCTCCGGCGGAGGCAAAGGCCTTGCTCATCGTGCACCTTTCAAGTCTCTGGACGCGGACACGCCCCTGTGATTGCATCGCGGATCATGAGCAACGCCCTGAAACCCGCCCTGATCTTTGTCGCCAGCGCGCTTGTGCTGGCGGTGATCCTCGCCCTGATGGGCCGCGACTGGATCTGCCCCTGCGGGCGGATCGACTTCTGGGCCGGGCCGGGCACCCCGCCCGAAGAGGGCAGTCAGCACCTGTTCGACCTCTATTCGCCCAGCCACCTGATCCACGGCCTGGCTTTCTACGGCATCCTGGCACTGGTCGCCTCGCGCCTCAGCCTGAACCTGCGCCTCGCTTTGGCGCTGGTGGCCGAGGCCGCCTGGGAGGTGCTGGAAAACACGCCTATGGTGATCGAACGCTATCGCGCGGTCACCGTCTCGCTGGATTACAACGGCGACAGCGTGATCAACTCGATCTTCGACCTGGTGGCCATGGTGATCGGTTTCTACCTGGCGCGGGTGCTGCCGGTCTGGGTCAGCGTGGCCATCGTGATCGGGCTCGAGGTGCTGACCGCGATCCTGATCCGCGACGGGCTGGCGCTGAACGTGCTGATGCTGTTCTGGCCGGTGGATGCCGTCCTGCAATGGCAGCAGGGCCTCTAGGCTCATCCCCGCCCCCCGTAGGGATCGTCCAGCGCCGGCAACAGCTGCCCGGTGCAGGCGCCAAAGCCGATGCGATAGCCATCCCCCATGGCCGCGCCGCGCAGTGTCACGGTATCGCCGTCCTCCAGGAAGCTGCGCGTCGCGCCGCCCTCCAGCGTGATCGGCTCCTTGCCGCCCCAGGCCAGTTCCAGCAGCGCACCCCGGCTGTCCCTGGCCGGGCCCGAGATGGTGCCGGACCCCAGCAGGTCCCCCACCGACATCGGGCAGCCGCTGGTCGTGTGATGCGCCAGTTGCTGCGCCGAGGAGTAATACATCTCGCGGTAGTTGGTCCGCGTGATGACCGTCTCCCCTCCGCCCTCCGGCAACAGACCCACCTCGAGATCGATGTCATAGAGCATCGGACCGGGCTCCTGCAGGTAGTCCAGCAAGGGCCGGTCGCGCTCCGGCGTGGCGACGCGGAACGGCTCCAGGGCGGCCTTTGGCACGATCCACGGACTGATCGAGGTCGCCGTTGCCTTGGCCTGGAACGGCCCCAGCGGCTGGTACTCCCAGGCCTGGATGTCGCGCGCCGACCAGTCGTTCAGCAGAACGTAGCCAAAGATCATCGCGTCCGCCTCCGCCACCGTGACCGGCCCTTCCGAATCCAACCCGACCACCGCGCCCAGTTCCAGCTCGAAGTCGAACCGCGCCGAGGGGGCAAAGCGCGGCAGGGCCTCGTCCGGCGCCTTCACCTGCCCCCAGGGACGGCGCACCGGCGTGCCGGACACCACGACCGAGGACGCCCGCCCGTTGTAGCCGATGGGCACCGACAGCCAGTTCGGCGGCAGCGCGTTCTCCGGCCCCCGGAACATGGTGCCGACGTTGGTCGCATGGTGCTTGGACGCGTAGAAATCGGTGTATTCCGCCACGGCGAAGGGCATCAGCATCCCGGTCCCCGCCTGCGGCACCATGTAGGCGGTCAGCGCCTCGGCATCGGGCGCGGCCTCGGCCAGCATCTCGGTCAGGGTTTCGCGAAAGGCGGCCCAGGCCGCCGGCCCCAGCGCCATGAACTCGTTCCAGACCCCGAAGAAGAACACCTCGTCCATGTCGTCCATCTGGATCAGCCCATCAGCCTCCAGCGCGGTCACATCCAGGATCATGTCGCCGATGGCGACGCCGCAATGCGCCTCGCCGCCTTCGGCCCGGAACGACCCGTAGGGCAGGTTGTTCAGCGGGAAATCGGTGTCGGCGGAGTTCGCACTCTCCACCCAGGATCGTTGAAGGGGCATGTGTCGTCCTGTCGGTTGAAGGGCAGCGGGATGACCCCCGCCTTGCGCCGCGAACCCGGCGCCGCCCCTGTCTTCTTTGGTTTTCCAAATACCCTCGGGGGAGTCGCCGGAGGCGACGGGGGCAGAGCCCCCTTCCTTACTTCTTCCCGGGCGTGCCGTCGAACTTCTTCTCGAGGCTCTTCCAGCAGTCGATGTAGTCGTCCTGCAACGGTGCTTCCGTCGCGGCGAACTCCGTCAGGTGCTGGGGAAAGCGCGTCTCGAACATGAAGGACATGGTGTTGTCCAGCTTGTCCGGTCCAAGGTTGGCGTTCGACGCCTTCTCGAACGCATCACGGTCCGGCCCGTGCGGCAGCATCATGTTGTGCAGGCTCATGCCACCGGGGACGAACCCCTGCGGCTTGGCGTCGTATTGGCCATAGATGTTGCCCATCAACTCGGACATGATGTTCTTGTGATACCACGGCGGGCGAAAGGTGTTCTCGGCCACCATCCAGCGCTCGCGGAACAGCACGAAGTCGATGTTCGCCGTCCCCGGCACGCCGCTGGGAGCCGTCAGCACGGTAAAGATCGACGGATCGGGGTGATCGAACAGGATCGCGCCCACCGGGCAGTAGGTGCGCAGGTCGTATTTGTAGGGCGCGTAGTTGCCGTGCCAGGCGACCACGTCCAGCGGCGACTGGCCGATCTCGGTGACGTGGAACTGGCCGCACCACTTGACCGTCAGAGTCGAGGGCACCTCGCGGTCCTCATAGGCGGCCACCGGCGCCTTGAAGTCGCGCGGGTTGGCCATGCAGTTCGCGCCGATCGGGCCGCGCCCCGGCAGTTCGAACTTCTGGCCGTAATTCTCGCAGACAAAGCCCCGGCACGGCCCCTCCAGCACCTCGACCCGGTAGACCAGGCCGCGCGGCAGGATCGCGATTTCCTTCGGTTCGACGTCGATCACGCCCAGCTCGGTGCAAAAGCGCAGGCGACCCTCCTGCGGCACCACCAGCAACTCGGAGTCGGCCGAGAAGAAATAGGCGTCCTGCATCGACTCGGTCACCAGGTAGATGTGGCTCGCCATGCCGACCTGCGTGTTCACGTCCCCCGCCGTGGTCATGGTGCGCATGCCCGTCAGCCAGGTCAGGCCGTCCTGCGTGGGCACCGGGTCCCAGCGGTACTGGCCCAGGCTGATCACGTCCGGGTTTACGTTGGGCGCAGATTTCCAGTGCGGCAGGTCGAGCTTGGCATAACGCGCCGAGTGTTTGACCGAGGGGCGGATGCGGTAGCACCAGGTCCGCTCCGGCGGGTTGGCGGTAAAGGCGGTGCCGGACAGCTGTTCGCCGTAGAGGCCATAGTTGCATTTCTGCGGGCTGTTCATGCCCTGCGGCAGCGCGCCGGGCAGCGCCTCGGTTTCGAAATCGTTGCCGAAGCCGGGCATGTAGCCCTCTTGCGTGCCGGCCCAGGTGGCGGCGCGCACCATGCCCTGCGGCAGTTCGAAACGGGTCATGAAATCTCCTCCCCCGGAAGTTCTGACGTGGGCGGATTTATTCGTTGCAAGTGCAATGAAGTCAAGTCTAAACTTGCACCTCAAGCAGACCTTTGGGATCCGAGGATGAAGGACCGCGCCACCCTGCCCGACTTTGACCTGGGCCGTTTCACGCCTTACCGGCTGGCGGTGGCGGCCGAGCGCACCTCCGAGGAACTGGCGCGCCAGTACCGGGCGCGCTTTGGCATCTCGATCCCGGAATGGCGGGTGCTGGTGCACCTCGCGCAGCCGCTCGACGGGGCCGAGACGGTGTCGGTCCGGGACATCGAGGCGCGGGTGGCGATGGAAAAGAGCAAGGTCAGCCGCACCGCCTCTCGGCTGGAGGCGGCCGGCCTGATCGAGAAGGCGGTGGACGCGGGCGACCGGCGGCTGGTGCGGCTGGCCTTGACGGCCAAGGGGCGCGTCTTGATGGCAGAGCTGTTGCCCTTGGCGCTGGCCTACCAGCAGGAAATCGAGGCGCGGCTGGGCGAGGCCTTTGCCGGGCTGGAGTCGGGGCTGCAGGCGCTGTTGACAGCGGTTTCGGATCGCTGACGCGATCCGACCGGCCGGGGGGCTCCGCCCCCCGGACCCCCCGGAGGTATTTGTCAAACCAAAGAAGTACGAGGGCGGTCACCTGTTTCGGACGGGGCGCAGGCGGGCGGCGCCGAGCGCGCTGAGGCCCAGCATCACGGCGGCGGTGGCCAGGCAGAGCGGCAAGCCGCCAAGCTGGTAGCTGAGGCCCGAGAGCAGCGTGCCCAGCAGCCGGCCTGCCGCGTTCGCCATGTAGTAGAAGCCCACGTCCATCGTCACCCGCTCGCCGCGCGAGAAGGCGAGGATCAGGTAGCTGTGCAGGGCGGAGTTGATGGCGAAGAGCGCGCCGAAGACCAGCAGGCCGGCGATGATCGTCGCGGTCAGCCAGGGTGCGGGGGCGCCGGCGGCGTACACGAGCAGCGCCAGCAGCGCCGGGACCACGGTCAGCGCCAGCGCCCAGTGCCGCGCGGCGGCGACAATCTCGGCCTCGGGGCGGGTGGCGGCGCGCAGGGCGCGCGGGGCGCTGGCCTGCACGGCGCCGTAGAGGATCGTCCAGACCGCCATGAAGCTGCCGATGGTGAAAAACGCCAGCCGGTTGCCCGCCTCAGTCCCGTCCGACAGCACGGCGTAGAAATAGACCGGGATACCGACCACGAACCAGACGTCGCGCGCGCCGAACAGGAAGACCCGTGCCAGCGACAGCCAGTTCACGTTGGGATCTGTCGACAGGACCTCGCGGACCTTCGCCCCCTTCCTGCCCGCCGGCAGACCGGGCGGCATCCGCAGCGCCACCGCCAGCAGCACCAGCGCCAGTACCAATGCCATGCCGAGCACCGCCGGGACGAACCCCGCCAGCGCCAGCAAGGCCGCGCCCAGCAGGAAGCCCAGCCCCTTGACCGCGTTCTTGGACCCGGTCAGCACCGCGACCCAGCGAAAGAGACCACCCTGCCCCTTGGGCGCCAGCAGCTTGACCGCCGATTTCGCCGACATCTTGGCCAGGTCCTTGGCCACGCCGGACACCCCCTGCACCGCCATGACGAAGATCACCGAGGCGGACAGCCCCCAGGCCGGGTCAAGCTGCGCCAGCGCCAGCAGCGCCGCCACCTGGAGCGTCAGCCCGGCATAGAGCGTCGAGGCCAGGCCAAAGCGCGCGGCGATCCAGCCGGCCGAGAGATTGGTCACGATGCCGGCCAGTTCGTAGAGCAGGAACAGCCAGGCCAGTTGCACCGGCGAAAAGCCCAGCGTGTGAAAATGCAGGAGAACCAGCATCCGCAGTGCGCCGTCGGTCAGCATGAAGGCCCAGTAGGCCGCCGTCACCGCCATGTAGGCGGCCAGGCCCTGCGGGCGGGCGGCGGGCACGGTTTCAGTCACGAAAATTCATCTCTTCTTCATGCGGACGATGCTGTCCTGTCCGACGGCCTGGAAATGAAACTCTTCGGCGTTGAGGCGGAACAGCATCCAGCACAGCGGGCTGTTGCGGGTGTCGTCATGGACCACCCGGACATAGGGGCCGTCGGTGTCGCCCTCGCAGGTGGGTTGCAGGGTCATCGTGCCGGTGGAGACCGGGACGCCGTCGAAGAAGTCCATGAAGCGCGTGCCAGAGACCTGGGTGGCGAAAGCGGACTCTTCCGCGTCCCCCCAGAGGCCCTGCAACAAGTCGGTGAGCGCGGCCAGGTCCGGCTCTGTCGCGGGGGCGGGTTGCGGCTGCGGGGCCGCGGCGGGCGGAGTCGCGCGGGGGGCGTCCACCGGGGTCAGGGTAACGCTGGCCTCGGTCGCCGCGCCGACATCCAGTTCGGCAAAGCGGGCCTCGCGCAGGCCACGGTCGGCGCAGCCCGTGTCACCGGTGATGGTGAACGCATCGTCCTGGACACAGAAGGTGAACTTTCCCGCGGCAAAGTCGCCATCTTCGTTGACCGCGTGCCAGTAGTAGAAGCGGTTGCGCAGGTCGCCGGAGATGACCCGCGCGCAGTCATCGGGGGCGACGCTCCACCAGCCCTCGGACACCCACTCGGAGTCCGCGTTGTAGCCGATGGCCACCATGGCGGGCTTGGCGGTTTCGTTGCAGAAGGACAGGCCCGCCATGGCGGGGCCGGAGGACAGCAGGCAGAAGGTCAGGGCAAGCAGGCGCATGGGATACCTCAAAGGCCGGGACAAAGGTCTGATGGCCTGCAATATGGACGAAACCGCCCGGTTATTCAGGTCCGGACATCCCGACCCCCGCCCTGACCGCCGCACCTCAGAGGGAGGCCCCGACCATGTGGGCCACGTCCACCAGGCGGTGCGCATAGCCCCATTCGTTGTCGTACCAGGCGTAGATCTTCACCTGCGTGCCGTTGACGACCATGGTCGAGGGCGCATCGACGATGGCCGAGCGCGGATCGTTGACATAGTCGGTCGAGACCAGCGGCCGTTCCTCGTAGCCCAGGATGCCCTTCAGCGGGCCGTCGGCGGCGGATTTGAACAGGGCGTTGACCTCTTCGGCGGTCGTTTCGCGCGCCACTTCGAAGACGCAGTCGGTCAGCGAGGCGTTCAGCAGCGGCACCCGGACGGCGTGGCCGTTCAGACGGCCTTTCAGCTCCGGGTAGATCAGCGTGATCGCCGTGGCGCTGCCGGTGGTGGTGGGGATCAGCGAATTCAGCGCCGAGCGCGCGCGGCGCAGGTCCTTGGCCGGGCGGTCGACGATGGTCTGGGTGTTGGTCACGTCGTGGATCGTCGTGATCGAGCCGTGGCGGATGCCGATCGCCTCGTGGATGACCTTGACCACGTGGGCCAGACAGTTCGTCGTGCAGGAGGCGGCGGTGACGATCCGGTGTTCCTGCGGGCGGTAGATGTCGTGGTTGACGCCGTAGACGATGTTGACCGCGCCGCCGTCCCTGACCGGGGCGGAGACGACGACCTTTTTCACCCCGCGGTCGAAATAGGGCGCGATGCGCTCCGCGGTCTTGTGATGGCCGGTGCAGTCGATCACCACGTCGACCCCCTCCAGCGGCAGCGCGTCCAGGCTTTTGGACGTGAACACCGGGATGCGCATGCCGTCGATGGTGATCCCCGTGTCATCGGCACTGAAATCCGCCCGCCAGCGGCCATGCACCGTGTCGAACTCCAGCAGGTGCGCATGCATCGCCGGGTCGCCCACCGCGTCGTTGAGAAAGGCGATGGTGTCCCCCGCTTCCAGCATGGGCCTCAGGATCAGCTTTCCGATGCGGCCAAGGCCGTTGATGGCATAGGTGGTCATGCGGTGTCCTTTGTGCGGGCGATGTCGTCGATGTCGGATTGCAGGCGCGCCCGGTCGAGCGACGACAGCGGCAGCGCGGCAAAGGTTTGGATGCGGTTGCGCAGTGCGCCATAGACCTGCTGAAAGGCCAGCATCCGCTCTGCCTCGGTCCCGGTCGCCTTGACCGGGTCGGGCTGGCCCCAATGGCCGGTGATCGGCTGGCCCGGCCAGGGCGGGCATTCCTCGTTCGCCGCCGCGTCGCAGACGGTAAAGACAAAATCCATCCGCGGCGCGCCGGGCGACTGGAACTCCGATATGTGCTTGGCCCGCAGGCCAGAGACATCGTGCCCCTTGTCCCGCAGGACTTTCAGCGCCAGTGGGTTCAGCGCCGACTGTGGCTGGGTGCCCGCCGAATATACCTCGAACCGGTCACCGGCGATCGTGCGCAGCAAGGTTTCGGCAAAGATCGACCGGGCAGAGTTGCCGGTGCAGACGAACAGAGCGGTGTATTTGCCTTGGGTCATGGCGGGGTCCTGCAAAAAGGGCGTCAGGCAGACCTCGGGGCGGCCACGGCAGCAATCCGCCGCGAGGTAGGACAGCAGCCGCCCCGCCCCGTTCATGTCGGCGGCATAGAGCAACGAGGTGCCGGCGCGGGTCTGCGTGATCAGCCTGGCGCGGCGCAGCTGCGCCAGCGCCGCCGAGAGCGTGGACGGCGGCAGGTCAAGCGCCGTGGCAATCTCTCCCGCCGGAACGGCATCAGGGTAACGCCGCATCAGCAGGCGGAACACGTCCAGCCGGCGTTCGTGGGACAGGGCGTCAAGCGCTCTCAGGATTTCTTTTTTCATGATTCCGGAAATACGGAATCTGCCGAACCCGCGCAATACCTTTTTTCCGGTTTTCTAGAAACACATGCCGACCGGCCTCGGTCGACCGCATGACCCGGGCTCGGATCATTCAAATCCAGCGTGTTTCCCAGACATGAAAACGAATTCCGATATTGTTATATATTTCAGCGCGAATATAAATCCCGGGCGCGAACGACCGACCTTAGACTGACACGAGAAACAGGAGCAGTTCCATGCCGTTCAAACCCCTTCTTGCGCTGACCACAGCAACCCTGCTGGCCAGTGCCGGCGCGGCCCTTGCCGACCACGGCAACCCCTGGGCCACCGCCGAGGACACCGTCCTGTCCAGGAACCACGACGCCAACCAGGCAAAAAGCCAGGGCACCCGGGGCGAGGACGAGATGCGCGGCGTCATGACCCGCAGCGCGCATGGCAAGCTCGGCTCCACGCCGTCCGGCCAGGGCGGCGGCAAACCCTCGGGCAACGGCGGCGGCAAGGGCGGCAAGGGCAAGAACCGCTGATCCGGACCGCAACAGGCAGACCGCGCAGGGGCCCCGCCCTGCGCGGTCTTTCGCGGACCTCCCCGTCGCGGAGCGTGAAAAGGTGCGGTTGGCACCCGTTAACCGAAATGTGCTAGAACCGGGTCAGCGCCCCGGATTTCGGACCCAAGGACCTGACCCATGCCCCGACGCCCCGACTTTGCCCGCTGGCTGGATGAGACCAACGACGTCACGCAGACCTTCCTGGCTGCCGGGCAGATTCCCGGTCTGGTGAACCTCGCGGGCGGCCTGCCCGAACCGGACACCTGGCCCGTGGCAGAGCTGTCCGAATTCGCGGCCCGCGCCATGTCCGAGTATCCGGCACAGGCGCTGGCCTATACCCCCATCGACGGTCTGCCCGACCTGCGCGACCGGATCGCCGCGCAGTACAGCACCGGCGCGCTGCGCCTGACGCGGGACAACGTGC
Source organism: Antarctobacter aquimaris (assembly GCF_900184945.1). Taxonomy (GTDB): domain Bacteria; phylum Pseudomonadota; class Alphaproteobacteria; order Rhodobacterales; family Rhodobacteraceae; genus Maliponia; species Maliponia aquimaris. The sequence goes on from NZ_FXYF01000002.1 coordinate 593,336, forward strand.
TGATCACCACCGGCGGCATGCAGGCGCTGGACTTGCTGGGCAAGGTGCTGCTGGACCCCGGACAGCTGGTCGCCGCGCAGTCGCCGGCCTACCTCGGCGCGCTCGACGCCTGGAAACCGCGCGCGCCGCGCTACCGCCCGCTGGTGTTCGAAGACCCCGGCTTCGATCCGCAGGCGGGCCTTGCCGGGGCGCAGTTCGCCTATGCGGTGCCGAATTTCTCCAATCCCTCCGGCCGGCTCGTTCCGCTGGAGCAGCGCCGCGCACTGGTCGCCGCGGCGCAGGCCACCGGGGTCTGGCTGGTCGAGGACGACCCCTACGGCCACCTCTACTATGACGGCCCCGCCCTGCCCCACATGCTGGCGCTTTCGGCCAGCGGGGCAGCGGTCTACGACGGGCCGGTGATCTACACCGGCACGTTTTCGAAACAGCTGGCGCCGGGGCTGCGGGTGGGCTGGGTCATCGCCGCGCCAAAGGTGATCAAGGCCCTGACCACGGCCAAGCAAGGCTCGGACATGTTCACCAGCGGGCTCTGCCAGCACATCGTTATCGAGGCGCTGGACCGTGGGCTGCCCGAGCGTATCCTGCCCGGCATCCTCGACACCTACCGCGCCCGGCGCGACGCGCTCTGCGCCGCCATGGCCGAACACCTGTCGGACCACTTCGCCTGGCAGGTGCCCGCGGGGGGCATGTTCGTCTGGGCGGTGGCGCGCGATGCGGCGCTGGACACCGATGCGCTGATGAAGACCGGGCTGGCACATGGCGTGTGCATCTCGCCCTCCAGCGTCTTCGACCCGCTGGGCCGCGACCGGCGGGCGATCCGGGTGAACTTTACCCTGAACCCGCCCGAGGTCCTGGCCGAAGGCGTCCGCCGCCTGGCCGCCGCCACCCGCGCCCAGCTGGCCAAGGCGGCCTGACCTCCGACCCGGGCCAGCGGCCGGGGACGGCGGGCGGGGCGATGTTCCGGCCCGTTCAGGGCCGGGACGAGCGCCGGACCGGCGTCACGCCAGCGACGGCAACCACAGCACGATCCCCGGAAAGGCGACCAGCAGCGCGATGGTCACACCGTCCGCCACGAAAAACGGCGTCACGCCGCGGAACACGTCCTGCACCGACAGCTCCGGCCGCACCCCGGCGACGACAAAGCAGTTCAGCCCGATCGGCGGCGTGATCAGGCAGAACTCGGCCATCTTCACCACCAGGATGCCGAACCAGATCGCGCACATCGGCCCCGACATGCCAAAGGCCGCGTCCTCCGCGCTCACCGTCAGCCCGCCGTTCAGCGCCATGACCGCCGGGTAGACCACCGGCAGCGTCAGGAGCAGCATGCCGATGGCGTCCATGAACATGCCCAGCACCGCGTAGGCCAGCAGGATGCAGACCAGGATCATCATCGGCGAATAGGGCAACCCGGTCAGCCAGTCCGAAAACGCCGAAGGCAGGTCGGCAAAGCCGAGGAAGCGCACGTAGATCAGCACGCCCCAGATGATGGTGAAGATCATGATCGACAGCTTGGCGGTCTCGATCAGCGCGTCCTTCAGTTCCGGCAGCCGCATGCCGCGGTACAGCGCCATCAGGAAGACGATGAAGGCGCCGATCGCCCCGCCCTCGGTCGGCGTGCCCCAGCTGTCGCCGCCGAAGGGGTTGTAGACAAAGAAGATGATGATCACGACCACCGCCACGATGGGCAGCGCCGGCGGCAGGCTGACAAAGCGTTCGCGCCAGGTAAAGCCGCCCACCGGCGGGCCGAATTTCGGCCAGATCATCGCCATGCCGACGATCAGCGCGGTGTAGACGAAGGCCGAGAAGACGCCCGGGATGAAACCCGCCAACAGCAGCTTGCCCACGTCCTGTTCCACGATGATGGCATAGATCACCAGGATCGCCGAGGGCGGGATCAGCGAGGCCAGCGTGCCCGCCGCCGCCACCACGCCCGCGGCAAAACGCTTGTCATAGCCGACCTTCAGCATCTCCGGGATGGCGATGCGGGCAAAGACCGCCGCCGTCGCCACCGACGCGCCCGACACGGCCGCGAAACCGGCCGTTGCGAACACCGTCGACACCGCCAGCCCGCCCGGCACCCAGGCGATCCAGCGCTTGGCCGCCTCGAACAGCGCGCGGGTCAGGCCCGCGTAATAGGCCAGGTAGCCGATCAGGATGAAGGTCGGGATCAGCGACAGCGCCTGGCTGGCCACCTTGCCGTGCGGCACCTGACCCGCCGTCTTGACCGCCACGGTCAGCGCCCAGCCAAAGTCTGCCGGGTCGTAGCCCTTCTTCGACCAGAAGATCCAGACCAGCCCGACCAGCCCCGCCGTCGCCGCGGCAAAGGCGACCCGCATGCCCAGCACCACCAGGACCAGCATCCCGCCGGTCACCCACAACCCGATGTCGATGGATGTCATGTCCGCGCCTTCCGCTGCGATCTGCTCTGCGGGCCGCGCATCGTGGCGCCCGCGTCACGGGTGGCGCGCCCGCCCGTCTTCCGAATGATCATGCGTCGTGCCCCCGCACCTGGTCGGCCTCGGCCATGGCCTGCTCTGCCACCGACTGCACCAGCGGCACCCCCGCCGGCGTGTCGAGACCCAGAACGATGGCCCGGCCATAGCCCCACAGCTGCAACACCAGCCGCAGGCAGATCACCGCAAAGGCGATCGGCACGATCAGCTTGGCCGGCCAGATCGGCAGCCCGATGTCGATCGAGCTGTCGCGGCTCCAGTTCGGTGCGCCGAAATCGAAGCTGCGGCCGAAATGCGCCCAGGTGCCCCAGACCAGCAGGACCATCAGCACCAGGATGAAGAAGGTGGTGATGAACTCGGCGATCCACAGCAGGCGGCCCTTCAGCGCGCCCACGACGATGTCCATGCGGATGTGCCCGCCCACCCGCTGCACGTAGGAAATGCCGAAGATCGCGATCAGCGGCATCGCCGCCTCGATCCAGTCGACATAGCCGCGCAGCGGTTCGTTGAAGAAGTTGCGCCCCGTGACCGAGATCACCGCCAGGCACATCAGCCCGAAGGCTCCCACCCCCGAGACAAAGGCCATGCCCAGCTCGACCCGCACCAGCGCGCGGTCCAGCCGCGACAATAGACTGTCGTCTTCCAGGACAGACGCATGTCCGGCCATCGCTTCACTCCGGTCGTTGTTGCAGAAATGCCCGCCCCGGCCGCTGCGCCGGGGCCTCCTGCCCCCCTTGTGCGGATGGCCGGAGGCCCCGGCTCAGGGCCGGGGCGTGGTCACGCGGTCTCAGTTGGCGGCGCGCGCCTGCTTCAGCGTCGAAAGCACGAGGTCATAAAGCTCCTGCGCCGGCAGACCCTGCGCGCCCATGCTCTCGATCCAGGCCTTGTGAATGGGCTTGCCCGCCACCTCCTGGAACTTGGCCAGCTCCTCGTCGGAGAACACGACCTTCTGCACACCCTTCTCGGCCAGGACATCGTCCCACTGCTTGAGCAGCACCCTGTAGTTGTCGATGTAGTAGGCGATCGCCTCGTCCACGGACTCGTCCAGCGCGGTGCGCTCGGCGTCGGTCAGCGCGTTGTAGGCGTCGATGTTCACCACCACCGGGCAGTTCACCGTGCCGGGGTTGAGGTTCTCGGTCCACCAGTCGGCCTGATTGATCGTGCCAAAGGACAGGTGCGCGTGCTGCGCAAAGGCCACGGTGTCGACAACGCCGGACTCCATCGCCTGGTAGGCTTCGGCCGAGGTCACCGAGGTCGGCACGCCGCCCACCGCGGCAAAGGCCTGACCCAGGCCGCCGGTCGCGCGCACGCGCATGCCGTCGAACTCGGCCAGTTCGTCGCGCGGCTCGCCGGTGCCGACAAGGTTGTACTGCGGCATCGGCGAGGTCATCAGCATGCGCGCGTTCCACTGCGCCATTTCCTCGGCCACGGCCGGGTGGGCATAGACCGCGTGGCTGACGGCCACTTCCTCGGCCAGCGTGTTCACGCCCAGGAAGGGCAGTTCCAGCACGGTGATCGCGCGGTTCTTGTCCTCGTGGTAGCCGGCACAGAACTGCGCCATCTCGAAGGCGCCGATGGAGATGCCGTCAAGGTTTTCGGTGTTCTTCGACAGCCCCCCGTAGGAGATGTTCATGGTGAATTCGCCGCCGGTCTTTTCGGACACCAGATCGGCGATCTTGTGGATGTGTTCGGTAAAGGCGCGGCGCGAACCCCAGACGGAGACGTTCCATTCGGTGGCCGCGGCCTCGGTGACGAAGGTGAACGCAACGGCGGTCGCGAGCAGTTTGGCGGTAATGCTGGACATCTGTCCTCCCTGTTTTTGCGCGGCGGTATCTTCCGCCTCGGGCGGAGGTTAGAGGAATGCCCCCCGGGTTCAAGCGTTTTAGGCCTGGAGGGGATTCGCGGGAGCGAGCGCTAACAATCGGTATACGCTGGCATACCGCATCGTTTTGTCACACCCGGCACAACCATAGGAGTTACCACCCCGACAGGTGAACACGTCACGCAATGCCCCTGCGACGACCTGTCCACAGGATCAAGAAAACAAGGAGGTTAGCGGACGGCGCGCAAATTAGTTTACGTTTTTCAGGCAGAGCCTGAAAACAATTTACAGCTAAATCCTTATTTTCAAGTATGTTATTCACTTGTTTTCCATTTGGGGTATTGTCCGGATTGAACGTGGTGACGCTTGGGAAAGCAGACCCGCAGGGATCATCGAAGCGAAGGAGAGCCCTTCATGACCGACCAGAGCAAACCCGAAACCGGCCACCGCGTGTACCCGCCTGCGCCCGACCTGACGGCATCGGCCCACGTCGACCTTGCGCGCTACGACGCGCTGTACAAGCGGTCTGTCGAGGACCCCGAGGGGTTCTGGGCCGAGCAGGCGCAGCGGCTGGACTGGATCAAGCCGCCGACCGAGATCAAGAACACCG
>NZ_FXYF01000021.1 GCF_900184945.1 Antarctobacter aquimaris
ACAGCCGCAGTTCGGAATTGCCGGAGGGGGCAAATGCCGCCGTGCCGCGGAACTCGAAGACACCCGGCGACAGCCCCGCCACCACGATGATGTCCACGCCCTGTTCAAAGTCGAGGATCTGGTCGCGGTTGGCCCCGACCACGGTTTCCGACAGCGCGCGGAACACGAAACTGTCCGCGCCCGCGCCGCCGGTCAGCAGGTCAAAGCCTTCTCCGCCCGCCAGCGCATCGTCGCCGTTGCCGCCGCGCAGGATGTCGTTGCCGCCTTCGCCCTCCAGGTTATCCTCGCCGTCCTGCCCGTTCAGGGTGTCGTTGCCGATGCCACCGAACATCACGTCCGCCCCGGCGCCGCCGGTCATGCCGTCGTTGCCGTCATCGCCCAGCATCGTGTCGTCGCCGTCCTGGCCGTTCATCGTGTCGTTCTCGGTGCCACCCAGCATCGAGTCGTTGCCGCCGCCGCCCAGCATGAAGTCGTTGCCGGCACCGCCGGTCAGCTCGTCGTCGCCGCCGCGGCCAAGGACGGTGTCGTCGTCGTTGCCGCCGTCCAGGAGGTCGGCCACCTCGCCACCGATCAGGGTGTCATTGCCCGACCCGCCCGACACGGTGCCCGAGACGATCCCGTTGCCGAGGCCGCGATAGATGTCCGCGCCGCCGCGCAGCAGGATGTCGCCAAAGATCGCTCCGGAATTCTGCAGAACGCCGCCGATGGTGTCCGACAGGACAACCGACCCGTTGAGCGTGCCGGAATTGACGATCACCTCGCTTGTCAGCGCCGTGGACCCGATCGAATAGAGCGGGGCGGTGATGGTGCCGGAATTGCGAAAGACAACGTCGTCGGTATCCGAGCCGAAAGCTATGGCCGCGATCTGCTCATGGTTGGCGCCGGTGAACAGGGTGCTGGCGCCGACGATGGTGCCCGTGTTGGAGGCGCGCACCACGTCGACGTTGTAGAAATAGACCGACGTATAGAAAGCGGTGGTGCTGCTGGAGGTGATGAGACCGCTGTTTTCAAAGGTGACAAGGCCGGCCTTGAAGAGAAAGACCGTGCCATAGGGTCCCATGCTCGTGATCTCGCCGGCGTTCACGAATTTGGTCTTTGCGGCCGAAAAATCGCTCAGGAGATCCGAACCGATATAGAAGGTGTAAAAGGCCCGACCTGTCGCACGGCCGGTTTCGCCATTGTAGATGTCATACGTATAAGTCGAGGGGGCATCGAGTATCGCGACAGCGCCCGAAGAACCGGCGATCAGACCGTAATTGACGATCGAAAGCTGAGACAGGTTGTTGGTCGCGCCATTGGTCCGGACGCCGTAGCCGACGGTCGAGACGATGCTGATGCCGTCGTCGATCATCAGCAAATCACCACTCGAAATGGCGGGCGTGGTGGTCGTGGTGATGCGGTCGCCGGCGCCGATGCTGCTGGTCGTGGGGAAGACGATTGCCATGCTGACTGTCCTCTGGCTCGAAATCCGTTCCCGAATGACCGGACGATGCGGGGCATTTCCGGAACGTCACCTCAGCATCGGCACAGGCGGTTTCGTGACGCAATACGTTTCTTGTGTCGCGTGACGAAGCCGCCGGTCCGCAACGCCGGGTCCGCCGTCGGGCCTGCGTTTTTCGCGCGTGATCTCCGGCGTCGATCGTCCGGTTCGGGGCGGGTGTCCGGGGGCTGGTTTCCACGGCCGTGACGGTCGGCGAGTCGCCCGGAGATAGCGGTACGGGGCGTCGCCGCCGTCCGGGGCAGACAGGGGGGTCTGCAACCCGTCAAAGGAAAACGCCCCCGCGAAGGGGGGCGTTTCCGGACGTCTCGCATGGGGCCATGTGCCCGATGGGCGACCTCAGTTCTTGGACTTGTCGACCATCTTGCCGGCGGTGATCCAGGGCATCATGGCGCGCAGCTTTTCGCCCACGGCCTCGATCTGGTGCGCGTCGTTGTTGCGGCGCGTCGCCTTGAACGACGGCTGGCCGACGGCGCATTCCGCCATCCAGTCGCGCACGAAACGGCCTTGCTGGATGTCGGTCAGCACGGCCTTCATTCGGGCCTTGGTCTCGTCGTAGGGCAGGATGCGCGGGCCGGACACGTATTCGCCGTACTCGGCGGTGTTCGAGATCGAGTAGTTCATGTTGGCGATGCCGCCTTCGTAGATCAGGTCCACGATCAGCTTCACCTCGTGCAGGCACTCGAAATAGGCCATCTCGGGGGCATAGCCCGCCTCGACCAGGGTTTCGAAACCCATGCGGATCAGCTCGACCAGGCCGCCGCAGAGCACGGCCTGTTCGCCGAAGAGGTCGGTCTCGCACTCTTCCTTGAAGTCGGTTTCGATGATGCCCGAACGGCCGCCGCCGATGGCCGAGCAGTAGGACAGGCCGATTTCCAGCGCCTTGCCGGAGGCGTCGTTGTGCACCGCCACGAGGCAGGGCACGCCGCCGCCCTTGACGTATTCACCGCGCACGGTGTGGCCGGGGCCCTTGGGCGCCATCATGATGACGTCGACACCCTTGGGCGCCTCGATCAAGCCGAAGTGGATGTTCAACCCGTGGGCAAAGGCGATGGCCGCGCCTTCGCGGATGTGATCCTTGACGTAGCGGTTCCAGGTGTCGGCCTGCAATTCGTCCGGCATGGTGAACATCAGCACGTCGCACCAGGCGGCCGCCTCGGAGATGCCCATGACCTTCAGCCCTTCGCCTTCGGCCTTGCGGGCGCTGGGCGAACCTTCGCGCAGCGCGACGGCGACGTTTTTGGCGCCTGAGTCGCGCAGGTTCAGCGCGTGGGCGTGGCCCTGCGAGCCGTAGCCCAGGATGGCCAATTTCTTGTCCTTGATGAGGTTCACATCGCAATCGCGATCGTAGTAGACGCGCATCTTGGCGTTCCTTCCATGGTCTTGTTGTTGTGGCGGGCACCATACGCCGGGCGGCGCGAGAGTGTTTGCGTTTTTTGGGTATTTTCACAGAGAAGAAGCTGAAGTATTCGCGAGTGTGGGGAAACGCGGTGAAATCATGCTCGACGACACGGACCGGCGCATCCTGCGCCACATGATGGCAGAGCCCGGGATGGCGGGCGGCGCGCTGGCCGAAAGGGCCGGGGTGACGGCCTCGACCCTGGCGCGGCGGCTGGAGCGGCTGCGCGACCGCGGCGTGCTGACCGGCGTGCGCGGGGTGATCGACTGGCGCGCGCTGGGCTACGAGGTGGAGGTGTCGCTGCGGGTGACGCTGGACAAGACGCAGAGCCGCGCCTTCGACGAGTTCATCGCCGCCGCGCGCGAGGTGCCGGAGGTGCTGGAGATCCAGACCTTCCTCGGCCAGGTGGACGTGCGCCTGTCGGTGATCGCGCGCGACATGGCGCACTACCAGCAGCTCTACCGCGAACGCCTGCTGACCCTGCCGCACATCGCCGACATCGAGGCGCTGATGCATGTCGCCCGGGTCAAGGAACAGGAGGCGCTGCCGCTGTGATCGCGCTGGACGAGATCGACCGCGCGCTGGTGCGGGCGCTGGCGGAGGATGCCACCGCCTCGGCGGGCGCGCTGGGGCGGCAGCTGGGCCTGTCGCAGCCGGCCAGTTGGCGGCGCATCCGGCGGCTGCGCGAGGCCGGGGTGTTCCGGGGCGCGCGGCTGGACGTGGACGCCCCGGCGCTGGGCTTTGGCGTGACCGTCTTCCTGGGGGTCAAGCTGGCCACCAAGGGGCGCGTCAGCCTGGAGGATTTCGAACGCGCGGTCTGCGCCATCCCCGAGGTGCAGACCGTCGAGCACGTGCTGGGCATGTACGATTATCGCCTGCGGGTGGTGGCGCGCGACATCGCCGATTTCGAACGCGTGTTGCGGCGGCGCATCATGACGCTGCCCGGGGTCGGCAACCTGGAGGCCAATGTCCTGCTCAGCGAGGAGCGGCGGCCGGGGCCGCTGGGATAGTCCTGGCGAGCAGGTGTTTGCGGTAACGCCTTGGGAGGGTGGCAGGAAAGCCGATCGAGCGGCAGCATTCCCTTGCGTCAAATTCATCGTGACTCCAGCGGCTTGGGCGGTTCCCTCATGGCGGCTATGCGGTTTTGTGCGTGGTGGAGCGACGCTCTGCCTCTTACTTGGTCAGTGTGAGAACAGAGGGGCGCGATCCGTGCCCCAAAGGAAACGAACACTGCCATGAGGACCATCATGAAAACGATCCTAGCCGCTGCCCTGCTGGCCGCGACCTCTGGCGCCGCCCTTGCCGACGACGTCACTCTTTCCGCGCCCCTGACCGGGGCCACCCTGCACGAGGGCCCGGTCGACATGAGCGTCTACTGGACCGACAAGGCCGAAGTCTACGAGGTCGTCGCGACCTATCTAACCGGCCTCCGAGGCGAGGAACCCGCCCGTCTCGTCCTGCTGATGCAGGACGGCGACCGCGCGACCCTCGGATTGCCGGGCGCGCCGGGCTATCACTTCACCTTCCAGCGCAGCGGCGACCAGGTCATGGTCTCCACCCATGCCTACGGCGCACCGCTGACCAACTGACCGCAGGTCGACGCCACATCCGACACGGCGGCGCGCCCCTTGCGCCGCCGTTTTTCATGACCGCGGCCTTGGTTGGCCTTTTCCCGAAGCCCGTCCCGCGCTAGAGCAGGGGGCAAACACTGGAGGATCCCATGGCAGCGCTTCTCGACACGATCGACCCGAACGGGATGGAAGAGTTTTCCGTCGTCTTCACCGACCGCTCCCTCAACCACATGAGCGCGCAGTTCCAGCAGGTGATGCGCGATATCTCGGGGATGCTGAAACAGGTCTACAACGCCGACGGCGTGGCACTGGTGCCCGGCGGCGGCACCTACGGCATGGAGGCGGTGGCGCGCCAGTTCGGCCGCGGCGCCGACCTGCTGGTGGTGCGCAACGGCTGGTTCTCCTACCGCTGGTCGCAGATCTTCGAGGCGGGCGGATTTGCCGGCGAAACCACGGTGATGAAGGCGCGCCGCACCGGCAACGCGGTCGACGCCCCCTTTGCCCCCGCGCCGATCGACGAGGTCGAGGCCAAGATCGCCGAGGTCAAGCCCGACGTGGTCTTTGCCCCGCACGTGGAAACCTCCGCCGGGGTGATCCTGCCCGACGACTACCTGACCCGACTGGCGAAGGCCGCGCATGACGCGGGCGCGCTGATGGTGCTGGACTGTATCGCAAGCGGTTGCGTCTGGGTCGACATGAAGGCCACCGGCGTCGACGTGCTGATCTCGGCGCCGCAAAAGGGCTGGTCCTCAACCCCCTGTGCCGGTCTCGTGATGATGTCGGACCGCGCGCTGAAGCGGCTGGACGAGACGACCTCGGACAGTTTCGCCGTCGACCTGAAGAAATGGTATCAGATCATGATGGCCTATGAAAACGGCGGCCATGCCTACCACGCGACGATGCCGACGGACGGGCTGCGCGCCTTCCGCGACACCATGCTGGAAACCCGCGACTACGGCTTTGACAGGCTCAAGGACGCGCAATGGGCGCTGGGCAACGCGGTGCGCGCCATGTTCGCGGAAAAGGGCGTGAAATCCGTGGCTGCCGAAGGATACGGCGCGCCGGGCGTGGTGGTCTGCTACACGACCGATCCGCACATCAAGACCGGCAGGGCCTTTGCCGCGCACGGCATGCAGATCGCAGCCGGCGTGCCGCTGCAATGCGACGAGCCGCCGGAGTTCTCGACCTTCCGCATCGGCCTGTTCGGCCTCGACAAACTCTATGACGTCGAGGGCACGGTGGCGCGCCTGCGCAAGGTGGTCGACGAGGTTCTTTGAGGCAACCGGGGCAGGGGGCGCTGCCCCCTCTGCGCGTTCCGCGCATTCACCCCCGAGGTATTTTCGAAACCAAAGAAACCATGGTGCGCGGGCCGGGCGCGCATCCTTGAAAAAGATGACCCCCTGCCGGTGTGCGACAGGGGGCTTCTTCGGTTTGCGGTCATCGGCTCCTCAGCCTGTACCGCCTCGTCAGGCTGCGGCAAGAAGGTTAGCGAATCGTTACCACTTCTTTGGTTTTCCAAATACCCTCGGGGGAGTCGACCGCAGGGAGACGGGGGCAGCGCCCCCATCGGCCCTATCCGCTGGCGCCCAGTCCCAGCCGCATCAGCGTGGTCCGCACCGGCTTCAGGCTGTAGAGCGCATCCAGCCCCTTGGCGCGGATGTCGCGCAACGGTTCGGACGAGATCTGAGAAATGCGGTTCAGCGCGGTGATCCCGGCCACCCGTGTTCGGATATCCGCGATCCGCGCCTTGTGATAGGCGTCCAGCATCTGCACATCGCCCAGCCCCTCGGGCCGCGCCAAGGCGAGGTCGCGCAGGCAGGCGATGTCCTTCAGGCTCATGTTCAGACCCTGCGCCCCGATCGGCGGCACCACGTGCGCCGCCTCGGCCACCAGCGCAAGCCGCTGACCCGACAGCCGCTCGGCCTCCTGCGCGATGATCGGCCAGATCGTCCGGCGCGAGGCGAGGGTGAGCGGGCCGAACAGATGGCAGGACCGCTCTGACATCTCGGCTTCGAAGGTCGCCGGGTCGAGCGCGAACAAGCGTTCCGCCTTGGTGCCGTCCTCCATCCAGACCACAGCGGTACAGGGGCGGCCCTCGTAATCTGGCAGCGGCACCAGCGTGAAGGGACCGCCGGTGCGGTGGATCTCGGTCGAGACATTGCCATGCGGGATCGGATGCGTGACGGCGAAGGCCAGCGCCTTCTGGCCAAAGCGCGTGGTCTTCACGCCGATGCCCGCCGCCGCGCGCATGGGCGAGCCGCGCCCGTCTGCCGCCACGACAAGGCGGCAGCGCACGCGGGTGGTGTCGGACAGCGACACGCGCGCCTCGCCGTCGCGTGTGAACAGGCCGGTGGCAGCGATGCCGGGGCGAAAATCCGCCTTGGCCAGGTCGGTCAGGCGCGCCGCCATCTCGCGCCGCAAGAGCCAGTTGGGCAGGTTCCAGCCAAACGGCTTGTCCGAGATGTCGGCGGCGTCGAAATCCCTGGTCACGCGCGGCTCCGGCACCGGCCCCCCCGCATCGACGATCCGCATGATCTGCAGCGGCGTCGCATGGCCGGCGAGGCGCGGCCACAGCCCGATCTCGTCCAGGAAGGCCTGCGCAGGCTGCAGGAAGGCGGTGGTGCGCAGGTCCGCGCCGTCCGCCTCGCGCTCGGTCACCGGCGGGGCCGGATCGACGCAGAGCGTGCTGAACCCGGCGGCGGCAAAGGCCGCCGTGGCGCTGAGGCCCGCAATGCCGCCCCCCGATACGACGATATCGTAGTCCATGTGGTCGACTCCTTTGCACCGATCCTAGGGCCGAGCCGGGCAAGTGGAAGGGGTCTGTGACGCAATCCGGCGCAGAGCGGCGATCCGGCGCACCGGCAACGCGCCCCCCAAGGTCACTTGCCCACGGTGATCATCAGCAGCACCACGAACACCACCGGCACCAGCGCAAGCGCGGTCATCGCCAGGCCGGGCAGCCCGAACATTCCGGTCATGGTCGCGCCGAAGGCGACGATCAACGCCGCCCCCAGGTAGGCGATCCGCTCGCCCGAAAGGGGGCTGGGCACAACCCCGGCGGGGCCGGTGGCGTCGGCGATGGACATGGCTCTGACTCCTGCATGCGTGTGTTACAGGACAGAGATAGGGAGGCCTGCACGCGGTCACAGGCGCATAATGTCGCATTTCGGATGTATATTTGCCTGGTGACGGCCGGCGTCAGCGCAGCAGCCGCAGGAATCCGGGCAGGTCGTCCGTATGGTGGTGGATATGGCGCGCCGGTGCGGCGTCGGGCGCGACATGCACCGTGCGCATGCCCATGGCATGGGGCGCGGCCAGGTTGCGCGGGTCGTCCTCGAACATCGCCGCGGCGGCCGGGTCGATGCCGTCGCGGGCAAAGACCCGTTCAAAGGCCTCGGCGCGCGGTTTGGGCGCATAGGCGGCGTGTTCCACGCCGTAGATCGCGTCAAAGGCCGCCTCCAGCCCGCGCGCCTTGAGCACCTGCGCCGCGTAGGGCGCGCTGCCGTTGGTATAGACGATCTTGCGCCCCGGCAGGGTCTCGATCAGTTCGGCCAGGTGCGGATCGGGGGTGAGCGCGTCGAACGAGATGTCGTGCACGTCGTGCAGATAGTCCTGCGGGTCGATCTCGTGGTGCTCCATCAGCCCGGCCAGGGTGGTGCCGTAGCGCGCCCAGTAGGCCTTGCGCAGGTGTTCGGCCTCGGCGTGGTCCACGCCGGCGGTGCGCATGACATAGGCGGTCATCTTCACCTCGATCTGGTCGAAGAGGCGGACCGCGGGCGAATACAGCGTGTTGTCCAGGTCAAAGACCCAGGCGCGCACGTGGGCGAAGGCAGCCGAGAACCGATCGTCTTTCATGCCATCCAATCTAGGACGGCACGAGGCGCTCGGCAATCGGCGCGGGTTGATCCTGTCACGCCGGTAGGGCTAACGTTGCGCGGTGGACGCAAGGAGAGGCGCGCATGGCTCAGGTCAAACCGGTTCAGAAAGATGCCTACACGATGATCCTCGATGCGATCGACCAGGGCATCTACCGGCCGGGGGATCGCCTGGTGGAAAGCGAACTGGCCGAACGCTTCGGCGTGTCGCGCACGCCGATCCGCGAGGCGCTGCAACGGCTCGAGACGCAGTCGCTGCTGTCGCGCGACGGGCGGTCGCTGATCGTCGCCTCGCTGGACCACAACCAGATGGCCGAGCTCTACGCCGTGCGGTCGGAACTGGAGGGGCTGGCGGCGCGGCTGGCCGCGCGGCACGCGACCGAGGAAGAGGTCAAGGTGCTCTACGACATGATCGAGGAAGACCGCGCCCTGCTGGACGACCCGCCCGCCATGGCGCGGGCCAACCGGCGGTTCCACCGGATGATCCACCTGGCGTCGCACAACCGCTACCTGGTGCAGCAGCTGGATCTGGTCTATCGCTCGATGGCGCTGATGGCGACGACCTCGCTGGCTGCGCAGGGCCGCGGCGAGGTGGCGCTGGCCGAACACAAGGCGATCGTCGACGCGATCTCGCGACGCGACGAGGATGCGGCCTACCAGGCGTTGCGCGACCATATCTCGGTGGCCTTCATCACGCGGCTCAAGCAGGACAACGCCGAGCACATGTCGGTCTGACTCACGTCGGTATCAGCGGGCAGGCCGGGGGCGCCGCCCCCTCTGCCCCTGCGGGGCATTCACCCCCGCGGTATTTTCGGCCAGAAGAAACCCTCAGCGCGCCCCCTGCTTCTTTGGTTTTCCAAATACCCTCGGGGGAGTCGACCGAAGGGAGACGGGGGCAGAGCCCCCTTCAACATCAGGTCTGGCAAGGCGGTGACGAGTCAGTGCTCCGGCGGCACGTCGGCGCCGGGGGCATCGGGCGCAGAGCGGCCATGCTGCGTCTTGTCCCAGTAGAACGGGCTCTTGATCGTCTCCCACAGCGCCTTGTAGATCGCCAGCGTTCCCAGCGGGAAATAGGCGAACAGGGTCGGCACCCAGGGAAACAGGAATCGGTGCGGGCTGCGCGCCAGCGCGGCAAGGCCGATCACGATGGAGACCGCCTCGGCGCTGAGGAACACCCCGGTCAGGGTCAGCACCACGGGCCGGGTGAGCCAGGGATCCAGCGGGTGCGGCAGACCGGCGAGGATCAGCCAGAAGGACCACAGCACCGGGGCAAAGGCGAACTGGATCAGCGTCGTCAGGAACAGGACCTGGAAGCCGGTGAAGCGCCTTGGCCCCAGGTCGCGCCACAGCCGCACGGGTCGGCGCGAATGGACCCACCAGGTGATGCCGTAGCCCTTCAGCCAGCGCGAGCGCTGGCGGATCCAGGGCCAGAAGCAGTTGTTGGCCTCTTCGCGGGTGACCGAGGCGACCAGTTCGGTGCGGTAGCCGCGCCGCGCGAGGCGCACGCCCAGGTCGGCGTCCTCGGTCACGTTGTGCGCGTCCCAGCCGCAGACCTCCTCCAGCACCGCGCGGCGGAAGAACACCGTCGTGCCGCCCAGAGGCACCACCAGGCCCATGCGCGCGAGACCGGGCAGCAGCACCCGGAACCAGCTGGCGTATTCGATGGTGAAACAGCGCGACAGCCAGTTCGCGCGCGGGTTGTAGTAATCCAGGATGCCCTGCACGCAACCGACCTCGGGCGGGGCGCGGTCGAAATGGCCGACCACGCGATCAAGCTGGTCCGGGGCGGGGGCATCCTCGGCGTCCCAGATGCCGACGATCTGTCCCCGGGTGAACCGGAAGGCGTAGTTCAGCGCGCGCGGCTTGGTCGTGATGCGCCCGGGCGGGACGGTGACGGTGCGGACCCAGGGCGGCAGCCGCGTGCGGGCCAGCGTTTCGCGGGTCTGCCTGTCCTCGGCTTCGAGCACCAGCACCACGTCCAGCAGCGTCTTGGGATAGGTCAGCCGTTCCAGCCGCCGCACCAGCGTCTGGGCGATCTCGCCCTCGTGGAAGAGCGGCACCAGGATCGACACCAGCGGCAGCTGCGCGGGGCGGTGGACGGGGTCGGGATGCGTCCGGCGGGGCAGGGCGGCCAGCGCCGCCAGCTTCAGGCCCTGCGACACCACCAGCGAGCCCAGCGCCAGCGCCAGCGCGGCGCCGAACAACAGCTGGGGCGCGACCGCCAGCAACCCGAGGAACAGCAGCCCGGCGCAGATCGCCAGCCACCGCCGCGCGGGCGTCACGGTGTCCATGTCGCGGCAGCTGTCCTCGGCCGGGACCCAGGTTTCCGCCGCCTTGGCCAGCTGTTCCCCGGCGCGGGCCGAGATGGCCAGGTGGATGTCCGACTCGAGCGCGAGCGCCATGACCACCGGGCCGATGTCGGCGGGCAGCAGGGTCAGCAATTTCGGGAAGTCGTCCGGCCGCGACGTGGCCAGCAGCAGCGTGTCGCCGACGCGCATCCAGGGCAGGACGCCGTGCGCCAGGCAGAACTCGGCGGGCAGCAGCGCCATCAGCGCCGGGTCGGGCGGAGAGTCGGCCCGACGCAGGACCAGGGCGCCGAAGTGCTGCGCCTGCGCCTCGAGCACGTCCTCGCGCGAGGCGATGGCCTCGGCCACCAGCACCTGGGGGACGGGCTGGTCCAGCCGCGCGGCCTCGGCCATGGCGCGCAGCATGGCGCTGGGCGCAACCTGGCCCCCCTCCATCAGGAGATGGCTGATGGCTTGCCCGCGCCGGGCCCTGGCCTGCGCCAGCTTGGCCTCTGCCAGATGGAGGCGATGCTCCGACATGTCACCGTCCGATAAACTCGGTTACCGAAAGGTTGACACGTCCAAGGTAAACGATGTGTTAACGGAATGGTTGAAATTTGCCGAAAATCAGCCTGTTGTGGCGTTTCGGCAGGCGCGCCCGGACCCGCGCGGGGCGAAACCGGGCGGGTGCCCGATCAGGCGGCGTCCATCGAGGCGGCAAACCGCTCGAACAGGTAAAAGCTGTCCTGCGGCCCGGGGCTGGCTTCTGGGTGGTGCTGGACGCTGAACACCGGGCGGTCGGCCAGGCGCATGCCGCAGTTCGACCCGTCGAACAGCGAGACATGGGTTTCCAGCACGCCCTTGGGCAGGGTCTGGCTGTCCACCGCAAAGCCATGGTTCATCGAGGTGATCTCGACCTTGCCGGTCTCCAGGTCCTTGACCGGGTGGTTGGCGCCGTGGTGGCCATGGTTCATCTTGATCGTCCTGGCGCCGACGGCCAGCGCCAGCATCTGGTGGCCAAGGCAGATGCCGAAGATCGGCAGCGACGTGTCGTTCAGCAGGCGCTGGATCATCGGCACGGCATAGGCGCCGGTGGCGGCCGGGTCGCCCGGGCCGTTCGACAGGAAGACGCCGGCCGGCTCATGCGCCATGACCTCGTCAAAGGTGGCGGTGGCGGGCAGCACGGTCACCTCGCAGCCGGCCGAGGCCAGGCAGCGCAGGATGTTGCGCTTGGCGCCGTAGTCCACGGCGACGACCTTGTGCCGCGCCTCGGTCTGGCGCTGGTAGCCCTGCGGCCAGGCCCAGCGCATCTCGTCCCAGCGGTAGCTCTGCCGGCAGGTCACGTCGAGCGCGAGGTCGAGCCCTTCGAGCCCCGGAAAACCGCGTGCCGCCTTGATCAAACCGGCGGTGTCGAAATTGCCTTCCGGGTCATGCGCAAGCGCGACATGCGGCGCGCCAAGCTGGCGGATGGCGCGCGTCAGGCGGCGAGTGTCGATGCCGCCGATGGCGATGCGCCCGCGCGCGGCCAGCCAGTCCGACAACTGCTGCGTCGCGCGCCAGTTCGACGCCTGCGTCGGCATCCACTTGACCACCATGCCGGCGGCCACCGGATCGGCGGTTTCATCGTCCTCGGGGTTCACGCCGACGTTGCCGATGTGCGGAAAGGTGAAGGTGACGATCTGCCCGGCGTAGGACGGATCGGTCATGATCTCCTGGTAGCCGGTCATGGCGGTGTTGAAGCAGAGCTCGGCCGTGGTCTGGCCGGTGGCGCCGAACCCCGTTCCGTAGAACAGCGTACCGTCGGCGAGGGCAAGGCAGGCGGTCGGGCGAGGCTGGGCAGCGGACATGGGCGGGACTCCGGAGGCTGGCAAATTGGCCGGACCCTACGGCCCGCGCGGGTTGGGGTCAAGTGCTTGAGAAAAAACAAAAACGCATGTTTTTCAGGGGGTTGAGCGAAAATTGCTGCGCTTGCACGGGGGCGCGACCTGCGCTAGTGTCGCGCCTTCATGGACAGGCTTTGGGGATAAGCTCATGGAATTGCGCGAAAAGGTGAACGCGGCGGTCAAGCAGGCCATGCGCGACAAGGCGCAGGCGCGCCTGTCGACGCTGCGCCTGATCAACGCCGCCATCAAGGACCGCGACATCGCCGTCCGTTCCGAGGGCAACGACACAGGGGTCGACGACACCGAGGTGCTGGGCATCCTGGGCAAGATGGTCAAGCAGCGCCGCGAGAGCGCCCGCAGCTACGAGGAGGGCGGGCGGCTGGACCTGGCCGAACGCGAACTGGCGGAAATCGAGGTCATCGAGGAGTTCCTGCCGCGCGCGCTGACCGAGACGGAAGTGGCCAGCGCGATCGAGGCCGCCATGGCGGAGGTCGGCGCCGAGTCGATCCGCGACATGGGCCGGGTGATGGGCGTGCTGAAGGCGCGCTACACCGGGCAGATGGATTTCGGCGCCGTGGGTCCGAAGGTCAAGGAGCGCCTGTCGGCCTGATCTGGCGCGGATGAGCGGCCGGGCGGGGGGCTCTGCCCCCTCTGCGCGCGGTGCGCGCAATCACCCCCGAGATATTTTTGGCCAGAAGAAACCCTGGGCGTGCGCCTCAGGCCAAGGTCTCGAGGTCCGTGGCCTCGGTGCCGGAAGGCGCCGGGAAGCCCGCAGCAATGGCGGCCAGCGCGTCGGGATCGTCGATCCGGAAACGCTGCACGAAGCGGGTCTTGAAGCCGACCCGGCCGCGCCGCGCGCCGAAGTTTTCGCCATGGTTCAGCACGTAGAGCACCGCTGGTTCCGACAGCGGGGCAAGGCCGCGCCCGGCCAGCGCGGCGAGATAGGGGAACATCCGGTGTTCGTGCTGCGTCATCGCCTGAAGGAAGGCGGTGCTTTGCGGCAGGTCCGGGTCATGCGCCACCGCCGCGCAGGAGCCGCAGAGCTTCCAGAACGGCTTGCGCAGGGGCTGGCGCGGTGTGGGCCCATCGGCCAGCGCGATGTCGCCCGTGGCGTCGTCCATCACGTAGCCCGACTGCACGAGGTAGCCGCCCGGAGCCTGGCGGCGCAGCATCTCGCGCACCGTGCCCTGGCGCAGCAGGTCGTCGGCATCAAAGCTCATGACGTAGCAGGGCGGCAGGTCCATCGCGTCGAGATGGGCGGTCAGCGCCGCCAGCTTCAGCCATTTGTCGTTGCCGGGTTCGGGCGCGCGAAAGGGCAGGAAGGTGATGCGCGGATCGTCCGGCAGCGGCGGGCGCTGCTGGCAGCAGATCACCGCGCGCCAGTGCGGATCGTTCTGCGCGCGAAAGCAGTCCAATGTCGCCGAGAGCCGCGCCGCCACCGCATCCCAGTCCCCCACGTTGTCGGGGCCGACCAGCGGGATCAGGAACACCACCTGCTTGCGCAGTGGCGGCACCCGGGTGGACAGCGTGTCGCGCAGGCGCAGCGCGGCGGCCTCGCTGGGGGCGGGGGTCAGCCGGTCGATCCAGGCCTCGCGGCCCAGTGCCGCGGACAGGCGCATTGCGGCGCGGTGCCATTTCGGCGTGGCGGGGGCCTGGGCCATCAGCGGCGCTCAGGGCCGCGCGACGCGGCGGACCGCGTCGCTGAGGTCTGAATACAGCGCCTTGCGCTCGTCCTCGCTGAGAAAGGCGCCGATTTCCACCTCGCGGCCGTTGCCCTTGAGGGTGATGTAGTAGGGCACCGGGCCGCCGCGCTCGTGGCACGCCACCTTGACCCAGTAGGTGTTGCTTTCCCAGTCCTGCGTTTCGCCGCGCGGGTTGGTGCGGATCAGGCGCGTGTTTTCGGGGGTGAGGGTCAGCACCTCGAGGATGCGCCGGTCACGCTGGTTGCGTCGGATCGCGTAATACAGCGCCGCCGTCGCCATCAGCATGAAGGGCAGCAGACCCCAGAGCACCGCCGTCCCGATCACGCTGTACAGCGGGATCGAGGCGAACAGGAAGAACCCCATCACCATCGCGGCAAAGCCTTCGGCCGACAGCGAGTTGTGCGGCCAGAGCTGCAATTCCTGCGCGCCGTCGAGGGAAGGGGGTGTCCACTGGTAAGGCATAGGTCCGTTCATTCCGTCATCTGCCGGGCCCCCTGAGCCCGGCGCTGCCTGTGGGGATATACCTCAGAATGTTTCGGGGTCAAAGCCGCAGGCGGGTCGGCGGGGAACTTGAGGCAGGTCAAGGCCCTGTGCGACCTGCCGGACAGGCTGGCGCGGGCCGGGCAGAGGCAAGGAGGCCGCGCACGGGGCGCGGAACGTCCGGCATGGGGGACTCCCTACAGGGATGCCCGCGCCGGAGGTCACGACCCTGCGGATCGACAGGTCCGCTGGGACGCCCTCAATGCCGCGCAGCGGGACTATGGCGGCAAGCGTGCCCATTGTTGCAGGCGCGGGACCAGCCGCTGAAATTCCTGCTGGAGGGTCTTGCCCGGGCGCGGTTTCAATAGCCGCGCTGGCCCTTGACGCGGACCGGACCGCGCTCGCGCAACCCGCGCTCGATCCGCTGCCGTCGGCCGCGCCGTCCGCCGACGTATCTCGATCCGAGGCAGCACCAAGCGGGACAACGCGTTCGAGGGTGCCTGGGGCAATGCCGGCCTCGGCTACCCGCTGGCGGTCGCGCGCCCGGAGGCGTCGGCCGGACAGCGGCTTTGGCGACAGCGGGCCGGGCGGGCCGAACCGTTTGGAACTCCGTGTCTGCGTGAGTGCGGGGGACCGCTTTCTTTCTGTGCCCGAGTGACGCCGGGGCATACCCGCGCCGCAAGGGACGGAGAGCGGCCCGGTCAAGTCGACTGGGCCGACACCGGGCCTGTCGAGCGGGGCAACTACAATTCTCTGGGGGGGTTGTGAGCATGGCCGTTGTCAGGCCGACGCCTCCGGGCGGGTGCCGACTTGCGACAGGTCAAGGCGCACCGGGCGGACCCCGCTAGGCTTTCATCGCATTGAGGGAGGCACCGCACATGCTTGGAGTGATGACCGATCTGCGCGCGCCGCTGTTGGCCGCCATCCTGCCGCTGGCCCTGGCGGGGGCGCAGGCGCAGGCCGACATGTGGCAGGACCGCGACGCGCTGCGGCAGGCCCTGGCTGGCTATCGCGACGCCGGGTTGATGACCCCGATGGATGCCGACCTTGACCGCTACAGCGACGCGGCCCTGGTGCAGGCCTTGGCGATCACCCGCGGGGCGCCGGGCGGCACCTGCGAACGCGCTGTGCAGGCGGCGCTTTACCTTGACGCGCAGCGCGCGCCCGACGCAGCGGAGGTCGTTACGCGGCGCGGCTATGACAGCGGGCTTCTGGCCGATCTCGGCGCGGTCTGGCAGCACCCCGAGGGCGGCGATGTCTTCGACCCGCTGGCCTGGGGCTGGAGCCCGGCCCTGTGGACTACCGTCGCTGGCCTCGACGAGGTGCTGCCCTCCCGCGAGGCCTTTGTCGCCGGGGCGGTGCGCAAGGTGACGGAGAACCGCGACGCCTGGGTGCAGGAGGTCGTGTCGCTGGGCCTGGAAAGCGGCTGGGACGGCGCGGAGCTGGTTCACGCCGAGGCGCGGCTGGACTACGCCGCGCTGCGCGCGCTGGAGTGGGTCAGGTCGACCGAGAGCTGGACCCGGACCCGGATCGAGGCGGCCGACGACGGCTTTCGCCGGGGGTTGGAACAGGCGGAGGGCCGTTGGCAGCAGGCGCAGCGCGATCTGCGTCAGGAAGTGGGCGATTGGCGCTACGATGATCCGCAGGACGCGGCGGTGGTCTTTCGCAAGGCCGAGATCGACAACCTGTACCGCGCCGACCGGGCCAGCGCCCATGCCGCGCGCGCGGCGCGGATCACCGAGGCGTTGCAGGTGCGCACCGAGAACCTGGCCATGGCGCTGGAGGACCTGGCTCGGGCGCGGGTGCAGAAGGCGGCTGTGCTGCACTACCTCGGGCCGATCCTCGCCGGGGCCTGCGAGACGCTGGCGCCTCCCGCTGCCCCGGGTGGGGCTGCGCCGCGCCCCTGAGGCGGGCGTTGGGCCATCGCGCGGAACCTTGGTGGCCGGGGCCGTCTTGCGGGTCAAAGCTCTGGCGACCGGGGAGACGTCTGTCTGCGACCGCCCTGCGCACTGACCTGCCATGCCGGTCGTTCGCCAGGAGACAGCCGCCAAGAAAAAAGGCCCCGCGGATCGCGGGGCCTTTCGTCTGTCTGGTGAGCGTTGCGTCTAGTGCGCGTGGCCCTTGTCCCAGTCTTCCCGCTTCGGCAGTTGCTCGAAGGTGTGCTCCGGCGGCGGCGAGGGCAGCGTCCACTCCAGCGTGTCGGCGTACTCGTTCCACGGGTTGTTCTCGGTCGCGCGAGCACCACGGGTCAGGGCGTGGAACACGATATAGAAGAAGAACAGGAACGAGGCGAACGACAGGAATGCACCCCAGGACGACACATAGTTCCACAGCGCGAAGGCGTCCGGGTAGTCGATGTAGCGGCGGGGCATGCCCTGACGGCCCAGGAAGTGCTGGGGGAAGAAGGTCAGGTTGGCACCGATGAACATCGCCCAGAAGTGGATCTTGCCCATGGTCTCGTTGTACATGCGGCCGGTCATCTTGGGGAAGTAGAAGTAGAGCCCCGCGAAGATGCAGAACACCGCGCCCAGGCTCATCACGTAGTGGAAGTGCGCCACGACGTAGTAGGTGTCGTGATAGGCGCGGTCCACGCCGGCCTGGCTCAGCACGATGCCGGTCACCCCGCCCACGGTGAACAGGAACAGGAAGCCGAAGGCCCAGAGCATCGGCGTCTTGAACTCGATCGAGCCGCCCCACATGGTGGCGATCCACGAGAAGATCTTGACCCCGGTGGGCACCGCGATGACCATCGTCGCCAGCATGAAGTAGCTCTGCTGGGTCAGCGACATGCCCACGGTGTACATGTGGTGCGCCCACACGACAAAGCCCAGCGCGCCGATCGCGATGATCGCCCAGACCATCGGCAGATAGCCGAACACGGGCTTGCGCGCGAAGGTGGCGATCACGTGGCTGATGATGCCAAAGCCGGGCAGGATGATGATGTACACTTCGGGGTGGCCGAAGAACCACAGGATGTGCTGGTACAGGATCGGGTCACCGCCGCCGGCCGGGTCGAAGAAGGTCGTCCCGAAGTTGCGGTCCGTCAGCAGCATGGTGATGGCGCCGGCCAGGACGGGCAGCGACAGCAGGATCAGCCAGGAGGTGACAAAGATCGACCACGAGAACAGCGGCACCTTGAACAGGGTCATGCCGGGGGCGCGCATGTTCAGGAAGGTGGTGATCATGTTGATCGCGCCCAGGATCGATGAGGCGCCCGAGACGTGCACCGCAAAGATCGCGAGATCCATCGACATGCCGCCTTCGTTGACCGAGAGCGGCGGGTAGAGCACCCAGCCCACGCCCGAACCCAGCTGGTTGTTGCCGCCCGGGGCAAAGACCGAGCAGACCGCCAGCGTGGTGCCGGCGACGTACAGCCAGAACGACAGGTTGTTCATGCGCGGGAACGCCATGTCCGGCGCGCCGATCTGCAACGGCATGAAATAGTTGCCGAATCCGCCGAACAGCGCAGGGATCACGACAAAGAACATCATCAGGATGCCGTGGCCCGTGATCAGCACGTTCCAAAGGTGGCCGTTGGGCGTGCAGTTCTCGACCGCGGTCGGCAGAAGGCGCATGCCCTCCATGCACATGTACTGAACGCCGGGCTCCATGAGCTCCATGCGCATGTAGACGGTGAAGGCCACCGAGACGAAGCCGACCGCTGCCGAGACGATCAGGTACAGAATCCCGATGTCCTTGTGGTTCGTCGACATGAACCAGCGGGTAAAGAACCCCCGGTTGTCTTCGTGCTCGTGGCCGTGAATGGCGGCGTCTGCCATTGTTTGCCTCCTGCTGATCTCTACGCGAAGGGCACGAAAGGGAATCCACCCGTGCCCTAGGTTCCTTTCACGTTCTAGAATGTGACCCCCGGGGCGGCAATGGACGGATTTGACGCAGATCAAACCTTTTTGTCGCAGCGCCTTGTGCGACGGCGCGCTGGGGCAGGGCGCAGCGGGGCGTGACCGCAGGCCCCTGGTGGCCTGGGCGGGACCCGGCAGCGCCCGAAACAGGCGAATGCCCCCCGTCCTGGCGTCGCGGCGCCGGTCCACCGGCGCTCTGCCCCGGACAGGCCCTGTCTCCCGGCCGTGGCCATCCGTCTTGACCTGTCGGGCATTCGGCGGTTCCGTACTCCCGCCGGGAGCCGCAATGCACCGGGCGGATCGATCAGGAGAGGACTGCACTTGTTTTCACGCCTTGCCGCGCCCGCGCTTGCCATACTCACTCTCGCGGCTCCGGTCCGGTCCGCCCCCGTCGCGCCGATATGTTCCTGTACCATCGACCCGCCGGTGACGTTGGGCGTCGCGCCGCCGGACGAAGGCCCCGCCAGCTGCCTTCTGGTCTCCGATCCGGAGGGCGCAGGCTGCCGCCTGCTGGAGGACAGCCCCATCGGCTCGGACACCTACCGCGCGCTGTTTCTCGCGCTGTATCCGCGCGTGGGCGAGGCGATCGCCAGGGGCGGCGGGCGTGACTCGGCCAATGCGTCCTATTTCATTGACCGGCTATCCCCTTCGGCCTCCGACCCGGACGCCGCCGATCGCCATCGCAGACGCCAGGAAGGAATAGCGCAAGCGGTGGCCACCCGGGTTGGCGCGTTGCTGGGCGAAAACAGCCTGCCGGTCGCGGACGCGTTTCGCGCGGCCCTCCTGCGCAACGCCGAGAGGGTCGATATTTGCCGCTCTGCCTCGTTTTTCGGCCGCTTCCCTGCCGGTGACGGGCCCCTGTCTCTCGACTTGCCGCCTTACCGGATGGAGATGGCGGAGGGCTTTGGCTGCTACAGCGCAATGTTCGGCGGCAGCCTGACCCTCGCGGTGCTGCACGAGGGGCAGTTGTATCGCTACGTGGTCACGATCCGCTGGCCCGACGGCGACTGACGGGCGCCCTGTCAGGTCCGGAATACCTTACGGTCGGGGTTTCCCGACTTATGGCAGGCGGCCGCTTTGCCTAGGTTCAGGTCAACAGACACCGACCAGTTCCTGAGGGGGAGACAGAAAATGGCCTACTTCGACAGCAGCTTCGTTCCGACCCGTATCACCCTGCGCCAGCGGCTGGCCCGGCTGTTCGACACGCCGTTTGACCGCCGCTACCGCCAGCGCACCGCCCGCATCGCCGAGCTGCGCGCCCTGTCCGACGCCGAGCTGGCCGCCCGTGGCATCGCCCGCACCGACATCCTGATCCACGTCTTTTCGGGCAAGGCCTGACGAAACAGCGGCCCCGGGACGCGACCCCGGGCCCGGCCATTCGATGACCAGAACCTTTCAGGCAACCTTTTCGATCCCGGGGGTGCGTTTCGGCGCACCCCCTTTTTTTATCGTGCAAACAGGGCGCAACGCGGTCCTGCGATGGGCAGGGGGCAAGAGGCCTCAAACCTCGGTGCAGGTCCGGAATACCGGACGGTCCGGTTTGTCCGACTTATGACCGCGCGCCGCTTCGACCAGGTTTGAGACATCGACACCAGCAGCCCCTGACGCGGAGACCAGACCAATGTCCAGCTTCGACACCAGCTTTGTTTCCAGCCGCAGCACCCTGCGCCAGCGCATCGCCCGCATGTGCGAGATCTCCTTTGACCGCCGCTACCGCCAGCGTGCGGCCCGCGCCGCCCAGCTGCGCGCGCTGTCGGACGCGGATCTCGCGATCCTGGGCCTCGCCCGTGAGGACATCCTGTTCGAGGTCTTCTCGGGCCGGCACTGAGTTGTCGGTCCGGCCCCGCAGCTCCTCCCGGCGGACCGGATCGACACGGACGATTTGAGCACGCAACGATTGTCACACGACGACTGGGCAATTTTTCTGCCCGCAGGGCGGCACGCCAACCCACCGCCCCTGCAAGGCGCGTCTCCCTCGGGAGGCGCGCCTCTTTCATGGAAAACGCGCCTCAGCCGGTGGCGCCACAGCTGCGTTCGGGCGTCGCCATGACAGTGTCGAAACTCGCCCGCAGCGCCACGTCGAGGTCCTCCATCGTCACCGGCAGGCCAAGGTCCACCAGCGAGGTCACGCCGTAGTCGGTGATCCCGCAGGGCACGATGCCGCCAAAGTGCGACAGGTCCGGCTCGACGTTGATCGCGAGGCCGTGGAAACTGACCCACTTGCGCAGCCGGATGCCGATGGCGGCGATCTTGTCCTCGGCCAGGCGCCCGTCCGGCAGGCGCGGCTTATCCGGCCGTTCGATCCAGACGCCGACGCGCCCGTCGCGGATGTGGCCGGTCAGGCCGAATTCACCCAGCGTCGCGATGACCCAGCGTTCGAGGTCCTGCACGAAACAGCGCACGTCCCGCCCGCGCCGGTTGAGGTCCATCATCACGTAGACCACGCGTTGTCCCGGCCCGTGATAGGTGTACTGGCCGCCGCGCTTGGACGGGAAGACTGGAAAGCGGTCCGGGTCCTTCAGGTCCTGCGGTTTCGCCGAGGTGCCGGCGGTGTAGAGCGGGGGGTGTTCCAGCAGCCAGATGCAGTCCTCTGCGCGGCCTTCGGCGATGGCCGCGGCGCGGTCCTCCATGAAGGCAAGCGCGGTGTCATAGTCGGTCAGACCGTCGGTGATCTTCCATTCCATCGGCGTCTCCCGCCTGCTGATCCTGTGCCCCGGGGCATGGCACGGCGGCGGCCCGGTTGTCCAGCGCGGCTGCCTGCCGGGGCGGGGCGACAAACCGCCCTGGACCGGCTTTTTTCCTCTTCACATCCGCGCCGTGCTTCGCTAGAGAGCCTCCACCCAAGCCTTGACAGTGCGGTCGTGGCGGAATTGGTAGACGCGCAGCGTTGAGGTCGCTGTGGGGTAACACCCGTGGAAGTTCGAGTCTTCTCGACCGCACCAATTTTTCGAAATCCTTCGCGTAGGTACAGTGGGTCTCTGGATTTTTGGGAGATGAAGTCCCACAAGTCGCCCCGGCGGTTTTCACAGCTCGTTGCTTGCAGCGAATGGCTTCGGTGCAAACGCCTTTCTGTCACCCCATCCTTACCTGTCACTCATCGGCACGCTCAATCCTGATCGGCAGGCCCAGCGCGTTTGCGGCCGCATACGCAGCCCGCAGAGGTCCCCGCACACTTGTCCCATGTTGGTCGTTGTTCGGGTTGGCACCATCGAACGCGACAAGGCCGAGGGCATCCATGGCATCCCGGAGGTCTCCGTGCGTGACAAACGTATCGGCCACGGCGGCGCCGTCGATTGGACGCATGATGTTGGATGAACAGCGTTAACCGGAGCGGCTAATTTCGCCAAACCGGTCGACGAGAAAGGGCATCGGCGTCTTGCTTGAGATAGGGAGCATGCCGTCATCCCGCCCGGTCCGCCAAACCCCGCGTGACCCATCGCGGGCCGCATCACGCCGTGGGACAAGGCACACCGCCCGGTTCCCGGGTTGGTGATCGCCACTAGAGCGGAGCAGCCCCCAATCGGTTCAAGGCCGGACGCGCACAGGCATCAGGCCGCCGCCAAGCATCACGTCCATCGCCGCGGCCGTCGGTCACCGAACCTGCGACAGGACCCAGGGGACGATGTCGGCGACAAGACCCGTCGTGGCGCGGTCGAAAGCTGCGACCAGCGCCAGTGTCTCGGTGGAGTCCGCCGGCATGGCCGCTTCGAAGATTCGGCTGGCCACGACGCGGGACTCCTCGTCGTGTACTATTCTCACCATCATCCGCACGCGGACAACGGCGGCGCTCTTGTCCTCGGTGATCTCTGCCTGGAAATCGGTCAGTTCGCCGAGCAATGCGAAATCCGGCCTTGCGCCCACCGGCGCCCGGCCCACCGAGCCAAGCGCCCCGGTCTCGCCCAGGCTGCGGACCAAAAGCGTCTGAAGCATGGCCGGCACCGGATCGGCCCAGCGAACGCCCGGAAGGTACTGCGCCTCGAATGGCCCGGTCCGGACCATGATGCGTTCGGTGGACAAGGCGCCGCTTGCAACCGGTTCTTCGACCACGAGTTCAGCGGTTCCGCGCCTGGCGCGGATGTCGATCGAAGGCGTCCGGAGTTCGTAGATGTCCAGTGGCTGAGACGCGCTGTTCAGCGCCGACAAGGCACTGCAACCCGCGAGGGCAGGCAGAAATGCGAGCGAGACAAGCCAGGCGAACGGTCTTGAGCGAAATGACATCCTGCTACCTTCTGTATTCCGGAGCGCGCTGGTCAAGGAAGAAACGGCTGGGGTCGCGGCGAATCTGCTCGATCAGCGTATCGAAGTTCTTGACCAGCGTGCGGGTATCGGCGGCCAGCCGTCCGTATTGCGGCAGCGTCGTGGCCGCGAACTCCCTGAACGCGGGTCCGCTTTCGCCCAAGACGCTCTCGACCGAGGCGAATGCGGCCTTGGCCGAACTCGACGCCGACCGGAGGTCGGCGGTGATCACGGGGATTTCGTCGGCGACCGCGGCGACCGCGGCATCGACCTTGTCGAGCGTGGTGCGCAGACGCCCGGCAATCTCGGTCAGATCCTCGTTCATGACCCGGTCTGCGGTGGCAAGCGCCTGTTCGGCAGCGATCAGCGCGCGGTCCCCGGTCTGAAGTGTTGCCTCGACTGCGGTCAGGGTTTCGTTGGCACGGCCAAAAGTGACCCGGGCCGCCTCGAGCGTTTTTTCGGCCGGCTCGGCAAGGTCGTTCAGCCTGGCCGTGACCGACTTCAGGTTTTCCCCAACCGTGGCGACGACGTCGGAGGCGGAGCGGGTGGCCGTGCGGATCTCTTCGAAGATCGCGGCAAGATCACCCTGGGCAAGCTCGCTCATATCGGCAATGACATCGGTGGCAAGCGCCGTCGCGCTGCGCAGTTCGGCGATCAAAGGCTGCGCATCCGCCTGCAACAGGCCGTCGAACCGGCTTGCCGCGTCATCGATCGTCTGCATCGCATCCTCGATCCGGATGATCATCGCGTTGGCCGCGGCGATGGTTTCCCGTGCTTCGGTCAGGCGCGCAGTCGCCGCCGCCCCGGTATCGGCAAAGACCGCGGTCAGGCCGCTGGCATCTTCGCCGAGGGCCGTAACGGTGGCCTGGATATCGGCGATCGCCAGTTCGAGGTTGTCGGTTGCGGGACGCAGGCTGTCTGAGATGTAGCCTTGCGCGGCTACGAGGGCCGAGTCGACCCGGTCGAGCGTCGCGCCCCCCTGTCCCACGAGAACCCTGGTGTCGCTGGTCAGCGCGGTGATCGAGCTCAATGCCGTCTCTGCCTCGCTGAGAACCCCTGACAGGTCTTGCGTCAGCGTATTGAGCGTGGTGTTGAACTCGTCGATCTGCTTGGCAAACCCCGAGACCGCCCCGGTGACGGACGCGAAATCCTCCAGCGCTACGGAAAACGCGGCGGACGAAGTCTCGACATTCGCAAGGATCGTCCGGACCTTTCCCTGATTTTCCTCACCGATCAACTCGCGGAGCTGGCTGAGCAGTTCCAGTGTTTCGGACAAGATCTTTGGGGCGTCCTCGGACAAGGTCTGCAGGACGGATTGACCGGCCTCGATCCTTGGCACCTCCAGGGTCGAGACGGCGGTCAGCAGCGGGGCCTCCGGCCGGCCGGCCGAGATCCCGACAAAGGATACGCCCGTGACACCCTGCGCCTCGATCGTGGCAACGCTGTCGGCCCTGACCGGCGTCGCGGCGTCGACCTCGATGCGGACACGCACCAGGCCGTCGTTTTCGGGCGACAGGCGGACAGACACGACCTGGCCCACCGGAAGACCGGCAAAGCGCACGTCGGACGCCTCGCTCAGGCCCGAGATCGAGGTGAAGTCGATGTCGTAATAGGCGAACTGGCGATTCAACTCGATGTTGGCGAACCAGAAGAAGAACCCCATGAGTCCGAGAAACCCGGCAAGGGTGAATGCGCCGACCAGGATGTAGTTCGCCCGCGTCTCCATGGTCAGTTGTCTCCGCCAGTGGTGTCGCCGCGCTTGGAATCGAGCGCGGCCCGGGCCCTGGGACCGGTGAAATACTCGTGAACCCAGGGGTGTTCAACGTCCAGCATGTCGCGCATGGTCCCGGTGACCAAGACCCGCCGATCCGCGAGCACGGCGATCCGGTCGCAGATGGCGTGCAGCGTGTCGAGGTCGTGCGTCACCAGGAACACCGTCAGCCCGAGTGAGCGGCTGAGGGTCCGGATCAGCTGGTCGAACGCGGCGGCGCCGATCGGGTCAAGCCCGGCGGTCGGTTCGTCGAGGAACACGATCTCGGGGTCCAGCGCCAGCGCCCGGGCCAGCCCGGCGCGCTTGCGCATGCCGCCGGACAGCTCCGACGGGTACTTGTCGCCGGCCAGATAGGGCAGGCCGACCATGGAAATCTTGAGGTCGGCCAGGTCGCGCCGGATCGCCGGCGCAAGACCGGGAATGTCGCGCATCGGCACCTCGACGTTCTCGCGCACGGTCAGCGAGGAGAACAGCGCGCCGTCCTGGAACATCACGCCCCAGCGGGCACCAAGCGTCTCGCGCTCCGAGTCCGGGCCGCGGAACACGTCGACGCCAAGAACCTCGATGCCGCCCGCCGCCGGCCGTTGCAGCCCGGCAATCGACCGCAGCAGCACGGATTTGCCGGTCCCCGACCCGCCGACCACGCCCAGGATCTCGCCCCGGTAGACGTCCAGGTCCAGCGAGTCGTGCACCACGTGCGTGCCGAACTGGTTGCGCAGCCCGCGCACGCGGATGACGACCTCTCTGTCTGCCGCCTCCGTCACAGGCCCACCTGCGCGAAGAAGATGGAAAACAGCGCATCGGCGACGATCACGGCAAAGATCGCCGTCACGACGGCATTGGATGTCATCCGCCCCAGCGATTCCGCGTTGCCCTTGACCTGCATCCCGGCCTGGCAGCCGACCACGCCGATGATCAGCGCAAAGACCGGGGCCTTCACGAGACCGACAAAGACATGGCTGACGTCGGTGCCTTCGATCAGCCGGGTGCGGAACATCGACGGCGAGATGCCCAGTTCGATCCAGGACATGATGGCGCCGCCCAGCAGCCCCGTGACATTGGCGATCAGTCCGAGGATCGGCAAGGTGACCAGAAGCGCCAGGATGCGCGGCACGAACAGCACGACCGCCGGGTCGAGCCCCAGCGTCCGCATGGCGTCGATCTCTTCGCGCATCTTCATCGACCCGATGGCGGCGGTGAACGACGATGCGGTGCGGCCGGCAACGATGATCGCCGTCAGCAGGATACCCAGCTCGCGCAGGACCGAGATGGCGATCAGGTCGACCACAAAGACCTCGGCCCCGAACTGGCGCAGCTGCGCCGACCCCTGGAAGGCCAGCACGACACCGATCAGGAAGGCCATCAGCGACACGATCGGCACCGCGCGCAATCCCACGTCGTCGCAATGCGCGACGAAGGCGGTCATCCGGAATTCCCCTGGGTGCCGCAGGAATCGCAGCATGCGCATCAGGAACAGGCCGAAATAGCCCGTCAAATCGCCAAGGAAGGCAACACCATGCACGACCGTGCGGCCCGACCGCTCCAGAAAGGCGACAAGACCCCGTTCCGGGCTCGCGGGGGTTTCCGGCGTCGGCATGGCGCGGCGCACCGTGTCCAGCAGCAGCCGCAGGTCCTCGCGTGATGTGTGCACGACCACCGCGCCACCTGCGGCCGTGATCCGCTGCTCCAGCACCGAGAGCGCCCAGGCACCCGCCGTGTCGACCTGGCTCTGCGGGTCGATCTCCACCGTCAGGTTCGGCACCTGGTCCAGCGCGGAGAGTTGGTCACGCAAGGCGGTGACAGTTCGGATCGTAAGCGGCCCGGCAAGGCGCACCAGGGCGCCCTCCGGCGTGATTTCCGTCTCGACCTGCAAGCCCGCGTTCTGCACGATTTTCTTCCCGGTATGCGCCTGTTTGCATGTGATCACGGTTCACCAGCAGAGAACAGCGGGATTCGATCACGGGTATGGTTGGCGCGACAACCAATCGCGCGCCGCCCGGCCTGGGGCATCACTGCCAGGGTCCCAGGTCATCCTCTCCGTTTGGACGGGGCAGGGTCGTGGAGCGCGCGCGGCCATTTTCAGCGCCATGGCCGCGCAACCCACCGCAATCCGCCTCCGGCAAATCCGGGGCGTTCAGACCTGGCCGCTTTCATGAACCAGGTCGCCGCGATCACGCGCGTGAATCCTGGCGTGATGGCCCAGGTTGACAAGAACAACAAAGATCAGGCGATGTAGGGAAACCTGCCCGGCGCCGCCCAGGCGGCCATATTTCGTGCCATGTCCTCGCACGGTTCACTTGCCACGCTCCTGCGCTGCAAGGACAGGCAGGTCCTGCCGATCCTCGAGGGGTGATCCACGAATTGCTGAAACGGGGCGCAGCGCTGAGCCCGAACGAGTAGCGAGTTTTTTTGGAAGACATGCCTTTGGAAAACCAGTCCCGCTCCACCAATTTCTCGGGTCTCCTGGAGGACGCCCGGCGCCGTCTCGTCGAGACGGGGACCAGGAATCGGCTCATCCATGTCAACCGGTCCGCAAAACGCGCCAACGTGCTCGACATCATCGAGGAGCGGAGCGCGGACGTGTTCGACCTGCTGAAGACGCAGGGCAAGAAGATGCGTTTCCAGCCCAGCGACGAAGAGGAGGATCAGCCCGACGAGGAGCCGCTTCTGCTGGCGCTGGCCGATGATGCGGAAGACCCTGAGGATCGCGAAGCGCGGTATCGGGACCTGCTGCTTGAAACCCGTCTCGGTCCCGAGGCTCTGCAACGCCGCCTCCTGCGCCTTTTCACCGACGCGCGCACCGCGGAGGAAGAGCAGGGTGTCAACATCCTCTACCTCGCGATGGGGTTCCTGCGCTGGTACGAGAGCGACAGTTCGGATGTCATGCGCGAGTCTCCCCTGATCCTGGTGCCCGTGGAACTTGTTCGGGATGACAGGCGCGCCATCTTCAACCTGCGCGCCCGCGACACCGAGATCGTCACCAACCTGCCTCTTCAGGAACGGCTGCGGGCGGATTTCGGGTTCGAGCTGCCGGAAATCGTCGATGACGAGAGCTTCAGCCCCGAGTCCTATTTCGACGAGCTCTTGGACCGGATCGACGGGCGCGCGCGCTGGTCGATCGACCGGGACGGGATGCAGCTGGGCTTCTTCTCATTCTCGAAGCTTCTGATGATGCGGGATCTCGAACCGGAGCATTGGCCCGAGGACGCCTTTGAGGCACACCCGGTGCTGGCTGGGCTGCTTGACGGCGGGTTCGAACGGTCCACACCCCTCTTCGGCCCGCAGGAACGGCTCGACCCGCGGCTGGAGCCCGGCGACCTGCTGCATGTCGTTCCGGCCGATGCCTCGCAGACCCGGGTGATCGAAGAGGTGCGCGCGGGCCGCAATCTCGTCGTGCAGGGACCACCCGGGACAGGCAAGTCCCAGACGATCGCGAACATCATCGCCGCGGCGGCCCATGACGGAAAGCGGGTCCTCTTCGTGGCAGAGAAGATGGCCGCTCTCTCCGTCGTGCATGACCGCCTGCGCAAGGTGGGGCTCGGCGACCTCTGCCTCGAGATCCACTCGCGCGCAGCCAACAAGCGGGCATTTCTGGACGAGCTGGCGCGCACGCTGGCCGCCGGTGCGGCTGCCCCCGAGATGCCCGGACCGCCAGACGCGCTGCGCGAGGCGCGCGACCGCCTGAACGGAGTGGCGGACCTGCTGCATCAGCCGGTCCCGGGGTACGGGTTCACCCCGTTCCGAGCGATTGCCGAGATCGCTCGTTTCGTCGGCAAGAACGCACCCCCGCCGCGGATCCCGCGCGACGGGCTGGCCGGGATGGACGATGCGACGCGCCGGGAGCTTGCAGAGCGGATCGCGGCCTTTGCGGAGCTGCTGGCCCGGACCGGCCCCCGCGCCCAGCACCCGTTTTTCGGGGTCGGGGCAACCACGCTACAGCCCACGGACCTCCAGCGGCTTGAACCCGATCTTGCGCGCGCGGCCGATGCGCTCGTGACCCTGCGCGAGACGGCGGCCCGCGTCGCGGACACAGCCGGACGGCCCGCTCCGGAACGCCTTGAGCAATGCGCGACCCTCCATGCGCTGCTGATCGCAGCCGGGGACCGACCCGATGAGGCCCGCACGGCAACTGGCGCGCTGCTGTCCCGCGCCGGAGACCTGCGGCTCGACGAGGCACTCGAGGCTGGGTCCGCCTGGGCCGGGGCGCGCGACGCCGCCGGCGCGACCTTCACCGAGGCCGCATTCGGGATGGACCCGGCCCCGCTCAGGGCGCGGCTTGCACCCGGGGTCGGCTCTTTCTGGTCCCGCCTGTTCGGACCCTATCGCGGGGCGAGCCGGGAGCTCGCGACGCTGCTGTCCGGGGCCCTGCCGAAATCGCCCGCCGACCGGCTGAGGCTCGTCGACACGCTGATCACCGTCCGAGGGCTCCGCAAGACCCTCTCAGAAGAGGAAGGGTTCCTGTCCTCCCTGCTTGGGCCGGACTGGCGCGGCGAGCGGACCCCTTTCGCCGCGTTGCAGGCGCAGGCCGCCTGGCTGGCCCGCCTCACCGCGATCGCCCCGATCGAGACGTCCGAAGCGCTGGACCGGGTCTGCGGGGCGGCCGAGGCTGCGGTGGAGCTGGTCCCCGCGCTGGAGGCGGCACGGGCGGCGCTCAAATCGCTCGAGGACCGGCTTGCCCTCAGCTGGGAAGGACAGACCCTCGCCGGGATTGAGGCCCGGATCATCGCCATGCGCGACGGGCTAGGCCGCTACGGGGAATGGTCGCGCCTCTCTTCCCTGTCGGCGCGGCTCGAAGCGGACGGGCTCGCCCCGCTGCTGGCCCTTCTCGACGATGGGGTGATCGAACCGGGACATGCGGTGGACGAGTTCCGTTACGCCAGCGCCGAGGCCCGCTGGGAGGCGGCGCGCGCCGCGCTCCCAGACCTCGACGGGCTGGCCCATCTCGACCGGCACGCGCTGGTGGAGACATTTCGCGGGCTGGAGGAGGCCCGGATGAAGGAAACGCGGCAGCTCGTGCGCGCCAAGCACCTCGCCCAGTTGCCCACCGGGGCGTCGGGCCAGATGGGGTTCCTGCGCGGCGAAATGGCCAAGCAACGCCGCCACAAGCCGATCCGGCAGATCATGCGCGCGGCGGGCCAGATGGTGCAACGGATCAAGCCGGTCCTCCTGATGAGCCCGATCTCCATCGCACAATACCTGCCACCCGGGTCGACAGAGTTCGACCTGCTGCTGATCGACGAGGCCAGCCAGGTCCGGCCCGAAGACGCGCTGGGCGCGATTGCCCGCTGCCGCCAGATCGTGGTGGTGGGGGACCAGAAACAGCTCCCGCCCACCAGCTTCTTCGACCGGGTTGCCGGCTCTGACGAGGGGGACGACGGGGACGAGGAGGAGGAGGAGGTCCGGACCGCCTCTGCCACCGAAATGGAAAGCGTGCTGGCACTCTGCGAGGCGCGTGGGCTGAACCCGACCATGCTGGAATGGCACTATCGGTCCCGCGACCCGTCGCTGATCACCGTGAACAATGCCGAGTTCTACGAGCACCGGCTGATCCTTCCCCCGTCACCGGTCCAGAACGACCCCAATTACGGGCTCGCCTTCCGCCGGGTGCCCGGGGTCTATTCCAGCCGCTCTCGCGGCGGCGGACGCCCCGGCACGAACCGGATCGAGGCCGAAGCGGTGGCCCGTGCCGTGGCCGAGCACGCGCGGAGTCGACCGGACCTGTCCCTGGGCGTCGTCGCCTTCTCCAAGGCGCAGTCCGACATGCTGACGGAGGTCCTGGAGATCGCCCGGCGCGAGGACGAAATCCTTGATGCGTTCCTGCGCGAGGGGCGCGCGGAGGACGTCTTTGTCAAGAACATCGAGAACGTGCAGGGCGACGAGCGCGACGTGATCCTGATCTCGGTCGGCTACGGGCCCACCGAGCCGAACGGCCGGCTCGCCTCGATGTCGTTCGGCCCGGTGAACGGCGAGGGGGGCGAGCGGCGGCTCAACGTGCTCTTCTCCCGCGCACGGACCCGCTGCATCGTCTTCTGCTCGTTCGACCCGAACGACATCGACACATCCAGAACCAGCCGTGACGGGCCACGGGTGCTCAAGCGGTTCCTCGAGTTCGCCCGCTCCGGCCAACTTGCGCAACCGGAGGCGAGCGGGGCGCCCGCCGACAGCCCCTTCGAGGATGACGTCGCCAGCGTGATCCGAAACATGGGCTACCCCTGCGATCACCAGGTGGGTGCGGCGGGGTTCCGGATCGACCTCGGGGTCCGGCACCCCGACCAGCCGGGCCGCTACATCCTTGCGGTGGAGTGCGACGGTTCTGCCTACCACTCGGCGCTCTGGGCGCGGGAACGCGACAGGCTTCGCCAGGACGTGCTCGAGGGGCTCGGCTGGCGCTTCCACCGGGTCTGGAGCACGGACTGGTTCCATCGCCGCCACGCCGAGATCGACCGCCTTCGGGCCGCGCTTGGGGAGGCTGCACAGGCCGATGGACCCCATTATTCGGGAGCAAATCGGGAGGGATTGCAGCCAGTTGAGGAAAAGTTCGACGCTGCTTACGACGTTGAAACCGTGCTGCCCCCGCCACCCGAGTTGTCCGCGCCCGCGTACGAAGTCTCCAGCTTCACCATAAAAGCGAGCTTCGAGCCGCATGAGGCGCCGCTTCATCTGCTTTCAGACCTGGTGACGAAGGTCATTCAGGCGGAGGGCCCGATCCACCGCGACCTGATTGCGCGGAGGGTGGCCGAGGCGTTCGGCAAGGCCCGGACCGGCAGACGCATCCGCGAGGCGTCGGACCGGGCGCTCGCCCACGCCACGCGTTCGGGCGGGATCGTCGCGGACAGGGAGTTCGCGATGACAAAGGCGCAGCAGGATGACCCGCCCGTGCGGGACCGGTCCGCCCCAGACGCGCCCGGCACTGCGGGTCAGTTGCCACCGATCGAGATCAGCGCAGCGGCGGCCCGGGTGGTCGAGGAAAGCGGGGACATGCCCCGGGATGAGTTGATCGTGGCGACTGCTCGGCTCCTAGGCTTCGCCCGGGTCGGCGCGGAACTGCGCGAGGTGATCGACGGGGCGCTCTCGGGTCCCGCCTAGTGTTCGGCAGGCGCTCATGACCGAGCGCCTGGTCAGGTAGACGCCTGGAATCGGGCTGCGCCCGCGCATCCATCGCCTCGATCAAGGCTCCGCAACATGGGGCGGTCTAGCGGCCCCACCTCAGGACCAGGGGGTCGAGAGGCCGCAGAAGGTCGATCAACCGGCCGCGGATTGCCGGGTGCAGCGGCGGGATCGGGTGGCGGCAGAACTCGGACTTGATCACCCCGCCCTCCACCATCGCCGCCTTGCAGCTTTGCCAACCGCATTGCCGGTTCTCGTGGTTGATCGCCATTGCCACCCGCGCATAGGCCGCGGTGGCCCCGTCGATATCGCCGGCACGGTGCTTTTCGATCACCGGCTTGATCTGGTCGACGATCATGCCGCTGGTCATCGACCCTGTCGCGCCGGCGTCCAGGTCGGCCAGCAGGGTGATGCCCTCCTCGCCATCGAACGGCGCCTCGATCGCGTCGCCGCCTTCGGCGATCAGCGCGCGCAGCTTGTTCGCGGCGCGCGGGCATTCGATCTTGAACAGACGCACCGCTTCGATCTCGCGCGCCATCCGCACCAGCAGCGGCACCGGCAGTTCGACGCCGGACAGGGGCGCGTCCTGCACCATGATCGGGATGCCGACCTCGCCGACGGCGCGGAACTGCTCGAACGTCTGCTCGGGCGTGCCCTTCAGGAGCGCGCCGTGGTAGGGCGGCATCATCATCACGATGTCGGCGCCCAGCGACTTGGCGAACCGCGCGCGGTCGACCGCGATCTGCGTGGCATAGTGGCTGATGGTCACGATCACCGGCACGCGACCGGCCACATGATCCAGACAGAGCCGCGTGAGGATCGCCCGCTCTTCGTCGGAGATCAGGAATTGCTCCGAGAAATTCGCCAGGATGCAGATGCCGTCGGCACCCTGGTCGATCAGACAGTCCAGGACACGCTTCATGCCGTCCAGGTCGAGCGGGCCATCGTCGTGAAACGGCGTCGGCGCGACGGGCCAGATCCCAGACCAGCTCATTCCACGATCTCGAAATGCTTGAGGTGTTTGTCGGAGATGGTGATCCCGAGGCCCGGCTTGTCGTCATCCAGTTGCAGATAGCCGTCGACCGCTTCGGGATCGCCCTCGAAGATGTAGTAGAACAGCTCGTTGCCGACCTCGACATCGAACACCGGGAAGTATTCGGAGATCGGGCAGTTCGTATTGGCCATGGTCAGATGA
The DNA here is from genome assembly GCF_900184945.1 of Antarctobacter aquimaris. GTDB lineage: Bacteria > Pseudomonadota > Alphaproteobacteria > Rhodobacterales > Rhodobacteraceae > Maliponia > Maliponia aquimaris. Next base: position 32,864 of record NZ_FXYF01000021.1, read on the forward strand.
TAGTTGTGCACCTGGCCGGCATGCGGGATCACCGGGATCTGCGCGGCCTCTGCGATGGCGTTGATCTTTTGCGCCGCGGTGATGCCGCCGACACGGTTGGTGTCGTATTGCAGCACGCTCACCGCCTTTTTCTCGATCAGGTCCTTGCAGCCGATGATCGAGAATTCATGCTCGCCGCCGGAGATGGGCACGATGTTCATCGCGTTCAGTTCGGCATATCCGGCCACGTCGTCGGCGATCACCGGCTCTTCCAGCCAGCGCGGTTCATACTTGGCCAGCTTGGGCAGCATCCGCTTGGCGTAATCCAGGTTCCAGCCCATGTAACACTCGAGCATCAGGTCCCTGTCATAGCCGATCACCTCGCGCAGGGCCTCCACGCGCTTGAGGTTCTCGCGCATCCCCGCCATGCCGTCCTTGGGGCCATAGCCGAACCGCGACTTGTAGGCGGTGTAGCCGTTCTTCATCGCCTCTTCGGCCTCGGCCTGCATCGTCTCGACCGGACCTGCATAGAGCTTGGAGTAGTAGACCGGGATTTTCTCTTTCGTGCGCCCGCCCAGCAGCTTGAACACCGGCTTGCCCACCAGCTTGCCCATCAGGTCCCAGATGGCGATGTCGATGGCGGAAATCGCCGTCATGCCGATCCCCTTGCGGCCCCAGGCATGGGTGCGGCGATACATCTTTTCCCAGATGTAGGCATAGTCGAACGGGTCTTCGCCGATCACCAGGGGGGCGTACCAGTCGTCGATGGCCTTCTTGACCACGGTCGGGGCCAGCGCGGCGTTGCCGATGCCGATGGTGCCGTCCTCGGTCTCGACCTCGCAGGTCAGCCATTGGTGAAACCGGAACGACGCCATCGCGTCGCCCTTCATCCAGAGCGCGTCAGAGGCATTGGTGCAGAAGTTGCCCGAGGGCGGCACCGTCGGCCCCGTCCAGTTCCAGACGCGGGTGCGGATGGATTTGATCTTGGTCATGGGGAATTCCTTGTCAGGCTGCCGCGCGGCTTGCGCGATGATTTCGGGCCATGCGGACGAGCAGGTTGAACGCCTGAAGCGTCGCGCCGACGTTCGCCTTGTTCTGTCCGGCGATGTCGAACGCGGTGCCGTGGGCCGGCGTGGCCACCGGGATCGGCAGCCCCCCGGCCACGGTCACGCCGCGGTCGAACCCCATCAGCTTGATCGCGATCTGGCCCTGGTCGTGGTACATCGTGACGACGGCATCCACCTCGCCCCGCTGCGCCTTGAGAAACACGGTATCCGAAGGCCAGGGGCCGGTGACGTTCTTCTGTTGCGCCTGCGCGGCGTCGATGACGGGCTTCAGCACGTCGATTTCCTCGCGGCCGAACTTGCCGTTGTCGCCCGCATGCGGGTTCAGCGCGGCCACGGCGATATGCGGCCGGGCGTTGCCCGCGCGTCGACAGGTGTCTTCGGCCAGGCCGATCGCCTGTTCGACCGCCTGTGTCGTGATCTTCCCGGCGACCTCCTTCAGGCCGATGTGGCTGGTGACACGCGTGGTCATCAGGTCGCCCAGAACGTTGATCTCGCTGTGGTAGCCGGTGAAGCCGATGTAGCGGGCGATGTAGCGGTGTTCGTCCTCGGCGTTCAGGCCCGCGCTGGTCAACGCGGCCTTGTTGAACGGCCCGAACAGGATCCCGTCCACCTTGCCCGCCATCGCCAGATCAAGCGCCTTGTCGAGGCAGCGCAGGCTGCACGTGCCGCCGGCGACCGTCACCTCGGCGATCTTCACGTCCTCGGGTGCGATGGTCTCCATCGGCAGCCAGGCCAGGCCCTGCTGGGTCGGGATGGCGTCTTCGTCGATCTGCACCAGGTCGATGTCCAGTCCCGCCTGGGCCGCGCCCTGCCGCCAGACATGTCCATCCCCGATCAGGACGATGTCGGCGGCGTCCTTCACGCCCTCTTCGTTCAGCAGCTTGGCGATCAGTTCCGGTCCGATCCCGGAAGGGTCCCCGGGAATGAGTGCGATACGCGGTTTCGGATCGGTCATTGGATGATCTCCGTAAGAGCGAGAGATACTTGCGGCACGTAGGTCACCAGCAAGAGGATGAAGGCGAGCACGCCGATGAACGGCAGGTTGGTGCGGGAGGTTTCCCAGATGCCCGCCTTGGCGATGGAACACGAGGTGATCAGCACCGAGGCGACGGGCGGCGTCTGCTGGCCGATGGCCAGGTTCAGCGTGACCATGATCCCGAAGTGAATGGGATCGATCCCCACGGCGTTGACCAGCGGCATGACCACCGGCACCACGAGTATGATCGCGGCGGCGCCGTGCAGGAACATCCCCAGCACGAGCAACAGAAGGTTGAGCAGCGCCAGCACGACCAGCGGATTGGTCGTGAACTCCGTGATCTGCTGGGCAAGCTGCTGCGGCACCTGCGCCTGCGTCAGGAACAGCCCCAGCGCCGCCGAGGTGGCCACCAGCAGCATCACGATGCCGGTCTGGCTGACGCCTTCCAGCATCACCTTGCGCAGGCGTGACACGTCCATGTCGCGATAGATGAACAGACCGATCACCAGCGCCGCCAGCACCGCGAGACCCGCGCCCTCGGTCGCCGTGACGATGCCGGAGAAGATGCCGCCCAGGATGATGACCGGCATCAGCAGAGCCCAGATCGCCTCTTTGAACGCGCGCCAGACGTGGCACAGGTCAAAGCCCTCGGCCCGGGGCAGGTCGTAGCGGATCGCCATGACATAGGTCACCGCCATCAACAGCACGCCGCCCAGAACGCCCGGCACCACGCCCGCCACGAACAGCTTGAGCACCGAGGTTTCGGCGATGGCGCCGTAGAGGATCATCGGGATCGACGGCGGGATGATGATCGCCAGCGAGGCCGAGGACGAGGTGATCGCGGCCGCCAGCGTGCGGGAATAACCGCGTCGCTTCATCTCGGGGATCAGCACGGTGCCGGTGGCCGCCACATCCGCGACGGCCGAGCCTGAGATCTCGGCGAAGACCATCGAGACGCCGATGTTCACCATGCCGAGACCGCCGCGCACAAAGCCGATCAGGGAGGACACGAAGTTGATCAGTCGCACCGAGATGCCCGAGGTGTTCATCAGGTTGCCGGCCAGGATGAACAGCGGGATGGCGATCAGCGGGAACGAGGTGGACCCCGAATAGAGCGCGATCACCATGTCGTAGAGCGTCGCGCCGCCCGGCGTCAGCAGCAGCCCGCCCAGGGCGACGATGCCGATGGCGACGGCGATTGGCACGTCGATGAGGATCAGCCCGATCAAGGCAACCGTTGTGATGAAAAGGATCATCGGGTGTCGTCCTTCCGCGAGATGTCCGCGTTTTCGCGCTCAGCCTCGGCGATGGCCTGCTCGATCTCGGCGTGTTCCGTGTCGATCCCGGCCGCTGCGTTCGCCAGGGCGCGCGGCATGGTCAGCAACGTCCCGATGATCATCAGCACTGCGGATATCGGGATGACCGACTGGACGATGTCCAGCGTCATCCACCGGATGCTGAGCAGCGAGTCCCACTTGGCGACGGCCAGCACGGCGTTGCCGTACCAGGCGACGACGGCGAAAAACCCGATCACCAGGAGTTCGGAGAACAGCGCAAGCGCCACCGCGGCGCGTTTCGGCAATGCCGTGACGAGGCCGCCAAAGCTCATGTGCTGGCGCAGGAACAGGGCGTAGGTGGCGCCGAAAAAAGTCAGCCAGGCCAGCAGCACGCTAGCGATTTCATCGTACCAGGACGGCGATGACCCCAGGTAGCGCATGGTGGTCGAATAGATGACCGACAACGCCAGGGCGACCAGAAGCGCCAGGCAAACAGTCTCAATAACCCACAAAAGGGCTTTCTCGAACTTGGCGACCATGTGGATGTGTCCTCGGGATGCGGAAGCGGCCGGCCGGCGGTAACGCCGGCCGGCGCAGTCCTGCGACTTACTTGGCCAGGGCCTGTGCGCGGGCGACCAGGTCGTCTCCGCCGTCGACCTGCTCGGCAAAGGCCTTGTAGATCGGCGCCGAGGCTTCGATGAAGGCCTGCTTGTCGGCCTCGTTGACCTCCATGCCGGCGGCCTTGACCTTGTCCACCAGTTCGTTGTCGGCGGCAGCGCCTTCGGCCAGGGCCCAGTCCTGGACCGATGCGGCGACGGTCCTGACGGCGGCCTGCACGTCCTCCGGCAGGCTGTTCCAGCTGTCCAGCCCCGTGGTCAGGTAGGCCGGGGAATAGACGTGGCCGGTCATGCTCAGGTATTTCTGAACTTCCTGGAAGTTTGCGCCGGTGATGTTGGTCAGCGGGTTCTCCTGGCCGTCCATGGTTCCGGTCTGCAAGGCCACGAAGACCTCGGAAAAGGACATCGGCGTCGGGTTGGCGCCCCACGACTTGAACATGGCGACGCGCCATTCCGAAGACGGCGTGCGGATCTTGAGACCCTCAAGGTCCGCCGGGGTATTGATCGGCCGCGTGTTGTTGGTGATCTGGCGGAACCCGTTTTCCCAGGTCGACAGCACCTTCAGACCGGACTGCTCGGCCTTGGGCGCGAGTTCGCTTTGCACGATCTCGGTATCGATCGCCTTGAGATGGGCGCGATCCTGGACAAGGAAAGGCATGTCGAACAGCGCGAATTCGGGCGCCACGTTGGTCATGATCGATGAAATCAGGGTGAACTGGACCGTGCCAAGCCGAAGCTTCTGCATGAGCTCCTTTTCATCGCCAAGCTGCGCATCGGCGTAGAACTGGACAACATGGGCATCGCCGAGTTCGGCCTGCAGGTCTTCGGCGAACTTGGCGGCGCTGCGTCCCTGCAGGCTGTTCGACGCGGCACCGACCGCCACGATGAATGTCTCGGCGGCGACCGACGCCGCAGACAGTGACAGGGCGCAAACCATCAAGCTGGCGGACACACCATTGCGAAGCGATTTCATTGAGTGGTCTCCTCTCCTTGCGGCATGCAGGCGTGCATTTCCGCTACATGTATTTTGTATACATGTGCAGAGTATGGACCGACAAGCCAAAACTGGATACCTTGTCCACGCATCGCCGATGTCTGAAATAAGCCATAATAAGTAGAGAGTTACCCATGGCTCCATCTATCGCCATAACCAACCGCTCTCTCCACGATCAGGTTGTGACCCGTGTTCGCGACCTGATCATCGAGGGCAAGCTGGAGCCGGGAAGCCGAATCGATGAGGCGCAACTCATCGAGGACCTGGGCGTGTCGCGGACGCCCTTTCGCGAGGCGCTCCGCACGCTCGCCGCCGAAGGGCTGGTGATCGTACGCCCGTCGAAAGGCAGCATCGTTCGGAAACTGACCCCCGAGGACGTGTTCTCGATGCTCGAGGTGCTGGGCCAGCTTGAGAGGCTGGCCGGTGAGCTCGCCTGCGTGCGAGCGAGCGACGAAGAGATCGGGGAATTGGTCGAGTTGCACGAGCGCATGATGGCCTGCTACCGCAAGCGCGACCGGATGCCGTACTACAAGTTGAACCAGGAGTTTCACTCGCGGCTTGCAGAGCTTTCGAAGAACGAGACGCTGAAAGAGATGCAGTCGAACATCCAGGCCAGGCTGAAACGCATTCGATACATCGGCAATCAGAAGCCTGACTCCTGGGACGGCGCGGTGGCGGATCACGAGAAAATGGTGCAGGCGCTGAAAGACAGGGATGGACCGGGCCTTGGCCAAGCCATGGAAAGCCATCTCATGAAGACCTGGGACCGCGTGAAGGACAGTATCTAGTTTGGTCGACCCCCTCCGAGTGATCCAGACTGAATGTTCGTGCGTGATCTCTGGACTTTCGGGACGATGCTTGAGGGTGCCCTGGACGTTTTTCAACGCGGTCCGCTCCGCGCGCCTATGGCAGGGGATCGGGGCGCTGTGAACGATCAGTCCTCGGCGGCCGGCGTCTCCCCGGACGCGCGCGTGATGAACAGATAGCGGACCAGGGCCGATCTGCGGGAGATGTTCAGCTTGGCGCAGGCACGCCGGCAGTGCTCGCGGACCGTGTGGGCGCTGATCCCCAGCTTGCGGGCGATCTCCTTGTCGGTCAGGCCCTCGGAGATCAGGCAGGCAACCTTGAGCTCGCGGTGCGTCAGGCGATGCGCAAACGACCGGTCATCTATGTTGGGCTGGCGGCGCGCGTCGCCGAAGACGACAAAGACATCGCCGTCGCACACGATGCGGCCCGCGATCTGATCGCGCAGGGCGCCGCTTGCCGCCTCGTCGGGGGCGGACACCCAGTCTTCCTGGGGAATCGCGGCGAACCGGCGGCCCTTCATCCGGAACTCCAGGATCTCCTCGCTCAGGTCCGACAGCCTGTCGGCCATCGACCCGGAACCGGCCGCTTGCAGCGGCACACCGGTGGTGCGCTTGTCGGCCGTAGGCGAAGTCACGCGCCCGGCTCCGTCGGACCGCGCGCGAGCCGGGCGACGACATGCACCCAGTCGCCGCTGCCCTCGGGCTCGGCCGGGCGCCAATCGAGGATCTGGAATCCCGACGCCGAAAGCCCCTGGCGAATCTCGTCGGCCGGATGCCAGCGCTGGCGATGCATTTCGGCGATCACCGGCGTCTCGCCTCGGACGCCTTTCCGCATCAGGATCGCGACCGCGCTGCCGCGCCCCTCCGGGTCCAGGTGCACCCGCCATTCCGAACGGATGTCGCCAATCCGCACGCGCTGGCGTCCGCTTTTCGCCCCCTTGTTCGCGCCCTCGGGGATGAAGTCGAACATCAGCGTCCCACCGGGACGCAGCGCCGCCGAAAACCCGCGAAACGCCGCGGCCAGGTCGCCCGGCTCGGTCAGGTAGTTGAGCGTGTCAAAGGTGCAGGTCAGCGTGGAAACCGGTGCCGGCAGCCGCAGCTTGCGAATGTCCATTCGGATCAGCTCGACCTGCTTGCCCGCCAGCCGGCGTTCGGCCAGGCGCAGCATGTTGGCGGACCGGCCCACTCCGACAAGCTGCCCGCCAAAGCGCGTGAGGTAGTGCAGGAAGCGCCCGGTGCCGCAGCCGACATCGGCGATGCTGGACAGGTCGGCACAAAACCGCCGATGGCTTTGCGAAAACGCGTCGATCAGGCTGGGCAGAACGGCCTCGCCCATGGCCTTGTCGTAGATCGCGGCAAAGGCCGAATAGGGTGGCACCGCGCGAGGATTGTTGGCTTCGGTGTGCAAATTCACCGTCCCCCTGGGCAACGCGTTGAAACCATGCAATCTATTACTTTCACTGGCCTGCGCATCAGCATCTGGCACGCCCGCCGAACGGGTCGATTTTACCGCAGCGGGCGGCGATTCGTAACCGTCGTCTGACATCTTTGGATTGTCTGGCATGGTGCGTTTCAACTTCTGGTTATCCTAATTGGTGATCCTTTGCAGAACACCGCGCTGGTGGCAGGCGTCGATGATCGCGCGGCGCACTGTCGGGGTGATGCGGATGCCGGTGTTGAAGTGCCCCACCGGCGCCATCGGCGCGCCCGGGCGACAGCCCCAGGGTCCCCGGCCCGAGGGCCGCGGCCCGCGCGTATGGATCGCGATGACATCCCTGCGGCCACCGCCCGTGTCCAACCAGACCGGCGCGCCGGAATGCCCGGGGCAGGTGTCGACGCTGTAGGCAATCAGCCGGCGCCCGATCCGGTCCATGCGTTCGGCGTGGCACCAAAGCTCGCCGCGCCGCTTGTCCGAGGGGTAGCCCGCGATGTGCGCCAGGCGGCTGTCCCGCGCGCGGACCAGTTCAGCCGTGCCGGGCGCGGTCAGGCGGAGGGCAGGGCGCAATCCGGGAAAGCCGCGTGGCAGGATGATCACGCCATAGTCAAACAGCGGGTTCGTCTGCGTGACAAAGGCCGGATGCGCATACCAACGCTGCGCCCAGATCGCGCCGAAGGGCCGGTGCGGGCCATTTCGGCCGGCGGTGACCAGGATCCTGCGCGGGCCGCGGCGGCGCAGCGGCGAATACAGGCAGTGGCCCGCCGTGACGACAACCCGGTCGCCGATCAGAAACCCGGTGCTGCCGGACAGGCGGCCGCTGCCGAAATCCCGCTCGACATGGCACACCGACGACAGGGGCGGGGTGACGTTTCGCACCCGCCAGCGGCCGTCGAAGGGGCCGAGTACCGCGTAGTCCATCGCCTCGACCATCCGGTCGAGCGGAAGCGGGGTCCGTATGACCCCGCCAACCGTCATGGCCTGGTGCCCTGGTCGTCCGCCGCGCCGTCGTCTTCGGGGGGGTCTTCCGGCACCTCGAAATCGACCGCGTCCCAGGCATCGTCGGGCGGCTGTTCGCCCTCGGGCTCCCTGGCCATGTCGAAGGTGTCCGGATCGTCCCAGTCTTCCCCGGGCGCGGCGTCACTGTCGGGCAGCGAAAGATCGGTCGCGCCGGCGTCCGGCAGGGCGAATGTGTCGATGGTGTCGTCTTCGGCGCTGTCGGCCAGCACGCGCCGCGTCAAGGCGTCCAGCAGGATGTCGGCATTCGGCCGCCCGCGCAGCCAATCGGCGGCATTGGTCAGAAACGCGCGCTCGTCGATGGCAAAGAGATCGTCGAGCGGCGCGTCACCCCTTGTCTCGGGACGCCGCGCCAGGGGATGTGCCCGCACGACGTTGTCCCGGGGCGGATCGGGCGCGGGGTCGGGATCGTCCATCTGCCTGTGCGGCGCGGGCGTCTTGCGGCGCCCGGACTTTGGCGGTCGCGGCGGAAAGCGACCCAGCAGGGCCTGCAACTCGCGGTCGACGAGCCGGTCGAGCGCGTCCATGTCTTTGGTATGATCGGCTTTCATCCCGGGGTCTCCTCTGTTCACTCTTCGAAGGTCCACGTTCTGGGCGCATAGGTGTCGGTTCGTTCCTGCCGCTGCAAAACGATCTCGTAGGCGTGCAGCATGCGCCGGTCGCCGGTGGTCCCGTAGCGCAGCGGTTTCTTGAACGTGCTGAGGTGCACCATGGCCTTGGACCGGTCGGGCACCCGCGGGCTCATCTGGCTGTACCGGCCCTTGCCCTTGCGGATCGAGGGCGACCGGATCTGCGAGGGCGGCGTGAAATGTTTCAGGACCCGGAACCCGGCCGGGATCGTCGTCATGCCGATGTCGATCGGGCGGATGCGTCCACCCAGCGATATCCGGTAGAGGCGCAACCCGGGACGAAAGAACGGGCGCAACCGCACCGGCAGCCGACGGATCATCTCCGCCGATGGCCTGGCGCGGCGGGCATGCTTCATCGTCTCGTCAAGCCAGGCGGCGGCCCGCAGCAGGTTCGACAGCCGGACGCCGTTGCCCCAGCCGCCCCAGTCGCGCAACACCAGCTGCCCGGCAGGGGTGCCCGGCGCCGCGGGAATGCCGGGGTGGAGCGGGAACGACGGCAGCGCGGGCGCCGATGTCGCCTCCATCCGGGCCGCCGCCCGGCACCGTCGGCACCGGCAGGGCCTGTGGCCGACAGCGGTGCCGTGGTGGAGCCTTGTTGCTAGCATGTTCATCGATCTACCTCCTGGCTATCCTGGGCAGCTTTTCGACGTCGGCGGTTATCCGGGGCGCAAGATGGGATGTCTTCTCGACGAAGGTGCGCTGCGGTTTCGCGGCGGCGAGACGCCGTACGCCGTAAAGGCGGGCCAGATTGGCGGTGCGGTCGAGCCGTGGCTTGAGTCTCGAGGCCGGCCCGCTGAGGATCGTTGTCACCCCGGGCCCGTGCCCGGCCACGGTGCTGTCGCTGTGCACCACGACCCCCACTGTCAGGTGCCCGCCGGAAAAGGACCGGCCATAGCGCCCGTCGGCATCGGTGATCGCAACGAAATCTCCGAACCGCAGCCGGTCAAGGCCGTAGTGCGCGACGACCCGCCGGTCGAACAGCTGGATGTCGTAGTCGCCGCGCGCCGCCGAGGATTTGCCCAGCCCCGATCCCATCAGGGCGGCCGGCACCAGGTGCGTGACGGGAATGGAAAGCCGTCCGCCATCGACGCGCACGCCCAGCCGCACGATCAGGTCGGGTGCGGCGTTCATCACCGCCACGTCCGGAAAGTCGAGCAGCCGCAGACCCTGGCCGATCGCCGCCACCTGGACCGGATCGCCCAGCCGCATCCTTCGCATCTGCGCCAGCGGGAAGTCGATCAGCACGTTCGCGACCCCGCCATGTTTGCCGGTGACGATGCCTTTTGCGCCGGCCGCCGGCCCGGCAGTCACCATGGCCACGTTGCCGACGCAGGCCAGGGCGTTCAGCGCCCGGTTCGCGGCGTCGCGCACGGATCCGCTGCTTTTTTCGGTGTTCCGGATCGACACGCCCGGTTCGAGGTGATCGGCGGCAAGCCCGACGCAGCGGTCGCCGATGCGGTGGCTGTAGGTGATACCGCCGGATCCCGGCAGCACCCGCAGCCCGCCATCCTGGCCGATGCGATAGGCCGAGCCCTTGGTCAGCGGCGGGGCGATGCGGCCCGAGACGCTGATCCGCGCCAATTCGCGCAGGTTCATGCGCGGCGCGTCTATGGCGACCGCGCGCCCGGTCACGGGGTCACCTCGCACCAGATCGCCGACGCGCCGCTCCAGGGGTCGTGCTCGTCGGAATAGACCGCATCGTCCGGTTCGTACTCGGCGTCGTCCTCCAGCGCGGCCGTGACCGCCCGCGGCGCCAGCACTTGCAGCGCCGCCACGCGGACCCCGCAGTCCAGTGCAAGCGCGACCGCCGGCGGTGGATCGGCGCCAAGTGCGGCCTGCGACAGCCGCCGGGCCGAGCCGCCCTCGACCATGCGGCAGTCGATGGATGCGCTGTCCAGGAACCGTACGAGCCGCGGCGTGTCGTCCGCGCCGATGTCGGTCAGGATCACCGGTGCCTCGACCATGTTCAGCGCCGCCAGGGCCGCCGCGTCGCGCGCGCAGACCGTCAGCGCCGAGATCGGCCCATCGCTGGCCGCGAATTGTTCGAGCAAGGTCGCGAATGTCTGCAGGCGGCGGGCGGCGCACTGGTCGAATTCCGGCGGCAGGCGGCTTTCGAACAGCAGGTCACCCACCCAGCAGAACTGTTCCAACTGGGTCGACCCGGTCCAGATCGCGTGCCATTGGCGCAGCGACGGCAGCATCGCCTCGGTGGCCTCGCCCTCATCGGCGAATTCGGGGTAATCGATGACCTCGAACCGTTGCAACAGGGCCCAAAGCCCCTGGACCAGCCACACCCGCCGCACCCTGGCCAGGGCGAGCGACAGCATCAGCCCGTGCTCGGAAAACGCAAGACGCCCGTCGATGATCAGGTCAGGGGATGTCGCGGATCGCCTGCTGCGTGCCGAAGGCAAATGTGTCATCGGTCAACCTCATGCCGGGATCCGCGCCGCGCTGCGCTTGGGCAACCCTTGCGACCAGCGCAGCTGATCGGTGACGCCGGGGAACCTCCGGCCTTCGGCGGTCATCCGGTAGGCCGCGATCCAGGCTTCGGCAAAGGCGGCGATCGGCCGGATTTCGGAGCGGAACACCTCGATGTCGATGGAGGTGTTGAAATCGTTGCCGGCGATGAATTCCAGGGCGCGCCGGCCGGCCTCGGCCATTTTCGAGCGTTGCGACAGCGGGGCATGACCCTTCAGGTGACGCTGCGAGATCTGTTCGATCACGTCCCATTTGTTGTTGGCGTCAAAACTTTTCAGGATGTCCGGCGACGCCAGCAGATCCAGCGTGGTCTGAAGGTACTGGCCGACCTCGTGGGTCAGCGCCAGGATGTTGCCATAGCTCGACCGGTCGAGGGCATAGCGCAGATCGGTCCCGAGCCGCTGGATCGACGCGATGTTGCCGTAGGGGCGGTCGTCGATCTGCTGCGAACCCTTGATCACCTCGCTGACCGTCAGGTCCCGGGTGTACTGCGCCATCGAGGACATGAAGGCGACGAACTGGTAGTGAAAGTTCTTGTTGACGACGGCGCCGGCCGGGGCTGGCCCCGCGCCGTAGTTGAACACGCGCCGATAGGCGATCATCCGGTCGCGGCGCGAATAGCGCAGCGGCTTCCATTTCTCCAGGATATACAGGCTGCGCGCGCCCGGACCCTGCTGAATCCGCAGGCGGCCCAACTGGAACAGCTTGCGCAGCACGTCGATCACCTCGAACACCTTCATGCGTTCGTGCTGATAGATGTAATAGAGTTCGGCCGTGGCATGCAGCTGGCTGGGAATGACGGCGGCGTCGAAATCGGGCTTGATCCGGTGGTAGGGCAGATCGCCGAAGGGTTTGACGCCTTCACCGCCAAAGCCGATCAGATCGGCAAAGCCGAAGCTTTCACCGCCGGTTTCCTCCAGCAGCGCCTGGAACCTCTCTTCGAACTGGCGCTCGAAGGCGGCGCGCTCGTCTGCGCTGAGGTTGTTCAGTTCCTCGCGATAGAACCGCTGGAACAGCCGCTTCAGGGTTTCGTTTGTTTCAAAAGGTAGCATGGCGGAACCTCAGGTTGTTCGAGCCGCGGGGCAGTCAGGTCGCCGATTTCTCGGTTTCGGCGCAGATGTCGTAGAGCAGTTCCAGGTCGTTGGGCGCTGGCGGCGGGCCGTATTTGCCGGGATCCGTCTTGTGGATCTTCTCGAGATCCTCCGACAGCTTCTGCGAGGGTCTCTTGCCGCGGCCAGCCGAGATCATCGCGACCGATTTGACGTCCGGGTAGCCGGCCGCGATCAGGGAGGCCGCAAGCGGTTCGTCCTGTACGAATTTCCGGTCCCTTGCGTCGATTCCTACAACCAGCAATCGGTAGATCCGCAGGTAATGGGCCTTCTTCAGGTGCTGGACGTCCTTTTCCAGATCATCGATCCGGCTGTTGAGCTTCCTCAGCCAGTCATCGTTGCCGCCGGCCTCGGCGATTGCCTTGGCCGTGGCGTCGACCGAGGTCGAAATCGTCGTTCCGATGCCGGACAGCCGGGCGTGGAGAGCGGTAACGGGCACGCGGGCCATGATGACACCTCCTCAGGTCGATTTCTTGAGCCGGTTGCGATGCAGACCCTTGAACGGGATGTTGTGCACGAGCGTCTCCAGCGACACCTCGAACTGGTCGGGGATCGAGATGTCCAGGTCGCCGCAGGGCTCCAGCTCGACGCCGGACATCTCGCCCAGGCGGACCTCGGCATCGTCCAGCAGGGTCTGCACGACCGGCTCGGTGCCGACGGCGGTTCCCAGCAGCAGCTCGTGCCGGCAGCTGGACGACAGGTTGCGCAGCAGCCCGATCCATTCGCGCTCGGAGGCGCGTTGCAGGCACAGGATGCCCTGCATGGTGTCGGCACGCCGCGCGCGCTCGTCCTGGTTGTCGGTAAAGAACGCCGCGCCGCCGGGCAGCAGCAGCTGTTCATCGACGATGCTTTCCAGCGGACCGGTCAGCGCGTCGACCGAACGGTCGGTCTCGATTTCGTTCTCGATCGTGTGGCGGGCCGCGTCGATGACGAAGTGGAAGGCCGCGGCGTGGATTTCCGCCTCGCTCAGCCCGCCCTCGCTGGGTCCCTGGACCAGCAGATCGACCGCGCGGTCGATGTCGTACAGCGCCTTGCAGCCCACCGTCAGGATCTCGGCCGCATCGGCCTCGCAATTGCAGCAGAAGCAGTCCAGCGCCTGGGCGAACCGGCCACGCAGGGTGATCAGCCGCAACAGGCGCTCGGTCGTCGGGTCTGGCCCGCCGGCACCGTAGAGCCCGTAGAACAGGATCGGCGGCCGGGCGATATGCACCAGGCGATAACCCGAACGGGCGGCGCCGAAGGCATCGACGAAATACTGGATGCTGGTCAGGAAGTTGGTCAGCTGCGGGCTTTCGGGCTCGGCGACCTGGCGGCATATCCGCAGGAACCGCTCCAGCTGGGCGGTGGTGACGATCGACGTCGCCCCCAGCGCCCGCATCCCGTCCGGCGTGTGACCCGAGACAAGCGCGATCATCTCGTCGAAGAGGTTGCTGAGATAGCCCTCGTCGAGAAAGGCGCGCAGATCGGCGGCGCCCGCGCTCTCGAGCGCACGGCTGAGCTGCCGCAGGGCGGTCAGCCCCCTGGCCCATTCGTTGGGCGCATGCGCCTCCTGGGTGGACCCGACCAGGCCGCGCAGGGCGGCCATCACCGCCTCGCGCCGGACCTGCAATTCGTTCGAGGAGGATTGCAGGATCACAGAGGTGCCGCGCACGCCGCTCGCGGCCAACGCCTCGCCCGCGGTGACCAGGATCATCCCGCCCATGATGTCGCAGCTCTGGGCGAGCCGGCAGAACAGGCCGGCCTCGGCATTGGTGAGCGCGGCGAGGTAGCGCGAAAGCCGTGCATAATCGGTCAGGGTGCGGCGCGCGGCAAAGCTGCGGTCGCGCTCGCCGGAACTCAGCGCAAGGCGGGCAGAGGCAAGACCGTTGCGCGACGCGAGGCGTATCGCGGTCGCCCAGCCACGCATCTCGGCCTGGATGTCCTTCAACTGGCTTTCGTGGATCAAGGCGTCGAGATCCCGGTCGAGGTCGCTTTTCGCCTCGGCCAGTTCCACCCGCTCGGCGCCGTCAGTGGCCGCGATGGACGAGACGATGGTGCGCAACTGGACCGGCGTTCCGTCCCGTTCGCGCCGCAGGGCCTCGGCATCGCTGGCGAACCGGTCGAGCAGCGCCTTCGCCATCTGTTCGGGATCGGTGGGGTCCGAGACCCGCAGTGCCCGGCGGATGATGTTGTCGACAGTCACGCTGGTCGACGACCGCAGCGGGCTGACGGGGCCAGTGCCGTTGGATTGGGTCATTTCAGTCACCTTTCGATTTCACTCAAGCCGCCCGCCGCTGGTGCAGGACCGGCTGTTGCCGGTCGCGCGCCGCGTGTCTGGACAGATGATGGATGACGGCATTCGAAAGCGGACCGGCCGGTGCGCCGATCGTCAGGGCAAAGCGCGACGCGCTGACCAGGTGGCGCGGCGGCAGGTCAGGGACCTTGCCATGGGCCAGCACCAGCGCGCCGCGGCGAATGCGCGCCTCGTCGTCGCGCGAAAACGGGATGACATCGACCAGCGCGCGCTGCGCCAGGTTGCGGCGCGGCTGAAAGGCGATCTCGTCGACGATGGCGGGGATCACGGTGTCGGCCGAGGTCATCAGCACGCGCGGGATACGCCCGCCGCCGCCGGTGCCGTACAGGTCGCGCCAGACCTCGCGCGCCTTGGCCGCGTCGTCGGCGAACCCCTTGCGGCGCAGCATCTCGGCCAGGATCGGAACCCGGAGCAGGCCGGTCGGATGTGCGCCGCCGGGCTTGTAGGTCTTTGCCTTCGGCGCCGGATGGGCGAGGAATTCCATCATCCCCCAGGCCGCCGCCGTACCGCCCAGGCACACCGCGGCGAGGTCGGCGAATATCTCCTTGTGCCAGCGCCGGTAGATCGTCGCGACAAGCGGGTTTTCGCGCCGCATGGCAAGCCTCCGGGTCACCGCCTGCTGGTTTTCGTGCCAGATCCCGAGATCGGCCTGCAGATTGTGCGCCACCTCGTGCAGGAATACCGACTGCCAGGGGTTGTCGCGATCCCAGGGAATGCGGATCACCGGAAACGGGTTGGCGTCGCCCAGGAGCCGGGCAAGCGACACGCCGCGCCGCATGGTGGCGGGAGAGTAGCCGTGTTCCATGTAGGTCAGCGGACGCAGCAGACGGTGGTCGAACACCATCGGCGCGGCCGCGATGACCGCCTCGTAGCAATCGGCCGCGATGGCGTCATGCGCCGCCAGGGCCGGGGCAAAGCCGCCGTTGCGCTGACTGAATATCTCGAAGAGCATGCCAAAGGTGCGCCGCGCGCGGTCCACCTCGCGCTCGGCCAGCGCGATCGGCACCAGCACGTGCCGCGGATGCGCGGTGCTGGCGTGGCGGCGGAGGTGGGCGATCCGGCTTGCGATGCGTTTGTCGATCTGGGCGAGCCGGCTGTTCGCAACGGCGAAATGCGCGGCACTGGGGGCAAAGCCCGCATGTCTGGCGGGGATCCCGACGCGCTGCGGCGACAGCTTGGTCAGTCGACGGGAACGGGCGACGAGCGCGCGCACCTTGGCGTCGATGAACTCGCGTGTTGCGACGGCGATCATGGTCGGAATCCCCTCTTGTCGTTGCGTCGGTCAGGCGGCGGAGATCGTGATCCGGGTGGGACCCGGGATCGTGTAGCTGCGCGATCCGCCAACCGGGCGTGCCGCACCGCTCTTCTTGACGGTCATGACCGCCTTTGCCTTGGGCCGGGCCAACTTGCGGGTCATCGACGGGCTGCGCGCGACCTTCCTGGCGGCGGACTTGACAACCTTTGTCCGCAGCTTGGTCGGGGTGCCCTTGCGGGCGGCGATCTTCTTGGCCGACCGCACCAGCTGGGGCAGCGCACGCACCGCCGGACGGCCCTGCGCCCTGACCAGCGTCTTGGCCGCGGCCTTGACGTCCTTGACGGCCTGTTTCCGCGCCGCAAGGCTCATCCGCTTGCCCTTGCTCTTCAGGATCGTGCGGGCGCCGATCGCGGCGACGATGGGCATCGCGCGCGGATCGCGGGCCGCCAGTTCGGCAAAGGCCTCCAGCGCCTCTTCCTCGCTCGCCCCCTCCATCCGCAAGCGTCCCAGGAGCTTGGCCGCCTTGGCGCCGAGCTGGGCATAGGGATGCGGGATCTTGGACAGGATCGGCGAGGCGACGCGGGCGATCTTGCCGATGACCGGCGCGGCCTTCTTGAGCCCGCGGCCGACCTTCTTGGCGACCTTCTTGATGCCCCGGAACAGCTTGCCAAAGAACTCGTCCTCGTCCTCGGCCGCCAGCGCGTAGGCCAGCATCGTGTCCATCTCGTCTTCGTCGAACTCGTCGAATTCGTCGTACTCATCGAAATCGTTGTACTCGTCGTCGTACTCGTCATAGTCGTCGAATTCGGCGGTTTCTCCGAACTCGTCATATTCGTCGTAGTCGTCGAATTCGTCATAGTCGTCGAACTCGTCGTACTCGTCGAATTCGGCTTCGTCATCGAACTCGTCGCCGAAGGCGTCCGCAGCGCCTTCCGCCTCCTCGTAGGCGAGATCGTCGAGCATGTCTTCCTCGTAGAGAGCCATTTCGACACTCCTCTTTGGCTGCTACATCATGGCCCTGCTGGCCGACGGTCCGGTCGCCTCGGGCGATCTTCGGGCCTGCCTCAACGATGACTCCCGCAGGACCGTGCGGCAACTTCCCGTGACTGAGTGCCCGCGACGGGGACCGCGCTAAGAGGGACCGGGTTTGCGGTCCGCGTTTCGGGGTCGCCGAATTGGGGGACAAACCGGGAGGGTGCAAAGTGTCGGTTTGCTACGCAGGAAAAGACCCCGTCGGCGCTGGTGCTGGAGTGGGGGAGATTTCGAACGGTTTCAATGCGGTAGAAGCGGCGCCCCATGGGTCCGATCCGGACGCCGCCGCGCCTCGCCGGAGCCCGGGATGCCTTGCGCAAAGCGGCCAACCCCCGACCGACAAGACTCACGCCGTGAGCATGGTCTCCACCAATCGCTGGACGCGCAGCGCCTCTTGCGGGGTGGCCAGAGGGTGCGGCCGGCCCGCGAGGCACAGGAGCAGGGCGTCAAGCTGCGCCCGCAGGCCGGTGGCGCGGGGATCGGCCGGGCGCTCGGCGAGTTCCGTGAATGGGCCTCCATCCGAAACCGCGTCGACGGAGAAGTCCGTGATCCGGCGGCTGGTGGCGCGGCCCTTGATCGTCAGTTCCTGCCGGTCCGGCTGGGCGCCGCCGACAGAGGCCAGAATGCTGACCGGCAGCCCCGCCGCGTTCTCCAGCCGCGCGAGCAGATGCGTTTCGCACAGCGCGGGATCGGGCGGGTAGGTCGGATGGGCAAAGCGGACCGACAGCGGCCCGAGGATGCGTTCGGAAAAGAACAGGAAATGCGACAGCACCTCGCGGGTCATGCCGCCTTCGGCGCGAAACCGCAGCCAGTCGGCCCCGACCTGCCAGGCCCGCGGCCAGGCGGCATAGGTGACCACGATGTCGACCCCCACCAGGTCGCCAAGCGCGCCGTCCTTGGCGGCGCGCGCGACGCCGGTCAGCGCCGCCCCCGCGGCCTGGGTGAAATTGACTGCCGCAGGCACGCCGCTGGCCTCGATCGCCGCGACCATCGCCTCGGAGGCGGCCAGATCGACGCCCAGCGGTTTCTCGATGAACAGCGCCTTGCCGGCGGCGGCGGCCTCCAGCGTCAGCGCGCGGCGGGGCACGGGCGGACAGGCGAGATAGACCAGGTCGGCGGCGGCGATGGCGGCGGAGGCATCCGTGGCGATCGCCGCCTCGGGGGCCAGGGCGGCCGCCTGCGCACAGGCGTCCGGGTCCGGGTCCCAGAGCATGGCCGGGTCATATCCGTCGTGCGCCTGCATCTGTGCCAGCATCCGTCGCCCCATGATGCCCAGCCCGATGATCGCCGTCCTGACCGTCACGCCGGTTCTCCCATGCCCAGCAGGGATTTTTCCATCATCATGTGCACGCCCTTGTTGCCGTTCACCGTTTGCGTGATCCGCAGGTCCCCCGCGAGTGAGCAGAGCATGTAGGCATCTTCGCGCGATAGACCCGTCAGCGTGCAGATCCAGCCGATCATGTCGCGCAGCGCGCGTTCGGCGCAGCGGTTCAGGTCCTCGTGCAGGCCCAGGGTGATCAGGTGGGTCGGCGTTTCCGCGCGCGGGGTGGTCAAGCTCATGTCGTCGCGCAGGAGCAGGGTAAAGGTGCCGGTCAGCGCGGTCTCGATGGCGGTCACGCAGACCTCGCCGTCGCCCTGCGCGCCGTGCCCGTCGCCGCAGGAAAACAGCGCGCCCGGGGTGTGGATCGGCAGATACAGGGTGCTGCCGGCGACCAGTTCCTTGAGGTCCAGGTTGCCGCCGTGGGCGCGCGGCTGGATCGTCGAGATCCGCCCCCAGTTCGGCGGCGGCGCCACGCCCAACACGCCAAAGAACGGCCGCAGCGGCAGTTTCAGCCCCCAGGACAGAGTCGCGACACCGGCCTCGGCATCCAGCGGGATGTTGGTCCTGCGGGCGGTCTGGAACTCGTCGGGCAGGGTGCCCGCCAGCGGCCGGATGATGTTCCAGCCCCAGTCCTGGCGCAGCTGAACGTCGCGGATCCGCACCTCGAGCACCTGGCCCGGCTGCGCGCCGCGCACCGCGACGGGGCCGGTCAGGATATGCCCGGGCAACTGGCGCGGTGACCGCGCGTGGATCTCCAGCAATTCCGGCGGCACGTGAAAGCCTTCGGGCGGCAGATGCTCCGGGCTGCCCGAAACCGTCTCGATCACGATGGTGTCGCCGATGTCCACCTCGGCGACCGGCGGCAGGCTGGCGTCGAAATAGCCCCAGGCGCAGGTGTCCGGGCTGGCTTTGAGAAGCTGGGTCATGGGATCTCCTTTGGCTCAGGCGATGTCGCGCAGCACGAGGTGGCCGGGGGCGACTTCGTCATAAAGCGATGGCGCGGGGGCGTGGTCCAGCGGAAAGACCGGAGAGGGGATCGGGCGGAATTTCAGGTCTTCGCGGATGACCCGTTTCGCGGGATCGGCGATCGGCACCGCGCTCAGCAGCGAATGGGTGTAGGGGTGGCGTGGGTCCTCGAAGATCTGTGCCCGGCTGCCGATCTCGACGATGCGGCCCAGGTACATCACGCCGACCCGGTGCGAGACGCGTTCCACCACCGCCATGTCGTGGCTGATGAACAGAAACGAGATCCCGAGCGCGCCCTGCAACTCCATCATCAGGTTCAGCACCTGCGCCTGGACGGACACGTCCAGCGCCGACACCGCCTCGTCGGCGATGATCAGCTTGGGGTTCACGGCCAGCGCGCGGGCGATGGCGACCCGCTGGCGCTGCCCGCCCGACAGCTCGTGCGGGAAACGCCGCATGAAGGCGCGCGGCAGT
Source organism: Antarctobacter aquimaris (assembly GCF_900184945.1). Taxonomy (GTDB): domain Bacteria; phylum Pseudomonadota; class Alphaproteobacteria; order Rhodobacterales; family Rhodobacteraceae; genus Maliponia; species Maliponia aquimaris. The sequence goes on from NZ_FXYF01000021.1 coordinate 52,589, forward strand.
TCCACACGGTCGAACAGGTCGGCCACGCGGTCCTCGATCTCGCGGCCCGAGGCGAGGCCGAAGTTCGACAGGGGTTCGGCCACCTGCGCGCTGAGCCGCATGTACGGGTTGAGCGAGGCGAAGGGGTCCTGGAACACCATCTGCATGTCGCGCCAGGCGCGATGGCGCAGGTCGCGGCGCGACAGGGCGCGGATGTCGGTCTGGTCGAGCAGGATCCGGCCCGAGGTCGGTTCGGACAGGCGCAGGATCGACCGCCCGCAGCTGGACTTGCCGCAGCCCGACTCGCCCACCAGCGCAAGGGTTTCGCCCTTGGCGATGTCAAAGCTGACGTCCTCGACCGCGTGCACGTTGGCAATGGTGCGGCGCAGGATGCCGCCGCGCACCGGAAAGCGCGTGGTCAGTTTGCGGACCTGCAACAGCGGGTCCCTTTGCGGCTCGGGGCCGGGCACCGGCTCGGGCACGGGGGCAGAGCCGATCAGGCGCATGGGTTCGGGCGCGGGTTTGCCGCGCATCTCGCCCAGCCGCGGCACCGCCGCCAGCAGCGCGCGGGTGTAGTCCTGCCGGGGCGCGGCAAAGATCTGTTCGACCGGGCCTTCCTCCACCAGGTTGCCCCGGTACATCACCACGACGCGGTCCGCCATCTGCGCCACCACCGCCATGTCATGGGTGATGAACAGGACCGCCATCCCGGTGTCCCGCTTGAGCCGGTCGATCAGGGCCAGGATCTCGGCCTGGATGGTCACGTCCAGCGCGGTTGTCGGCTCGTCGGCGATCAGCAGGCGGGGTTTGCAGGCCATGGCCATGGCGATCACCACGCGCTGCCGCATGCCACCCGACAGTTCGTGCGGATACTGTTTCAGCCGGCGCTCGGGCTCGGGGATGCGGACCTCGCGCAACAGGTCCAGGGCGCGGGCGCGGGCCTCCTGCGCCGACAGGCCGCGATGCAGGCGCAGCCCGTCGGTCATCTGCCGTTCGATGGTGAAGACCGGGTTGAGCGAGGTCATCGGCTCCTGGAAGATCATCCCGATCTCGTCGCCACGAATGGCGCGCATCGTGTCGTCATCCGCGCGGGCAAGGTCGATCTCGCCGCGCTTTCCGGCAAAGCCCAGCCGGCCGCCGGTGATCCGGCCGCCGCCGAATTCGACCAGCCGCATCAGCGACAGCGAGGTCACGGACTTGCCCGACCCGCTTTCGCCCACCACGCAGACGGTTTCACCCGGCGCGATGGCAAAGCTGATGTTCTCGACGCCGACGATGGGGCCGTCCTCGCCCCGGAACTCGACGCGCAGGTCCTCGATCGAGACAAGCGGGCGCAGGTCGTCGTGCATCACGCGCCTCCCTTGCTGCGCGGGTCGAGCGCGTCGCGCAGCGCGTCGCCGAACATGTTCAGCCCCAGCACGGTGATCGCCACCGCGGCGCCTGGCACCAGCGCGGTCCAGGGCGCGCGGTCGAGGTAGTCGCGCGAAGCCTGGATCATCAGCCCCCAGGAGGCGTCCGGCGGCTGCGTGCCCAGGCCGAGAAAGCTGAGGCCGGCCTCGGCGAGGATCGCAAAGGCGAGGCTGATCGTGCACTGCACGATCACCGCGGGCATGATGTTGGGCAGGATGTGGTGCACGATCAGCCGCAGGTCGGAATTGCCGGCGGTGCGGGCGGCCTCGACATAGGGCATCTGCGCGACGCGCAGCGTCTCACCCCGGATGATGCGGGCGAGAAAGGGCGTAAAGGCGACGCCGATGGCGATGATGGTGTTTTGCAGGTTCGGCCCCAGCACCGCCGAGATGGTCAGCGCCAGCAGCAGGGCGGGAAAGCTCAGCAGCGTGTCCACCAGGCGCATCAGCACGTTGTCGGTGGTGCGCCCGACATAGCCCGAGATCAACCCCAGCGGCAGGCCGATCACCATCGACAGGAACACCGCCGCCGTGGCGATGTAGACCGAGGTCTGCGCGCCCAGCAGCACGCGAAACATCAGGTCGCGCCCCAGCTGGTCGGTGCCCAACGGATGCGCAAGGCTGGGCGGCGACAGGCGCGCGCGCATGTCCATTTTCGTCGCCCAGTCATCGGGGATGAAGACCGGCGCCAGCAGCGCGGTGGCAAAGATCAGCAGCACCAGGCCGGCGCCGATCAGCCCCTTGGACCGGCGAAAGGCGGCGGGGAGTTTCGGGCGGCGGGCCTTGGCTCCAAGGGGGTGTGCGGCTTGGGTCATGACAGGCGGATCCTCGGGTCGACGACGACGTACAGAAGGTCGACGATCAGGTTCGCCAGCATCACCACGGCGGCGATGACGAAGACGCTCGCCTGGATCAGCGGGATGTCGCGGTTGAGCAACGCCTGGTAGGTCAGCCAGCCCATGCCGGTGTAGTTGAAGAGGCTCTCGACCACGATGATGGACCCGAAGAGATACCCGACCTGAAGCCCGGCCACGGTCATCACCGGGCCGACCGCGTTGGCCAGGCCGTAGCGCCAGACCACGGTGCCTTCGCCCAGGCCCTTGGCCCGGGCGACGCGGATGAATTCCTGGTTGAGGATGCCGGTCATGGTGGCCCGCGTCATCCGGGTCAGATGCGCCATCAGCCCCAGGCCCAGCGCCAGCGACGGCAGCAGGGCGTGGCGCACCGCGGCGAACAGGTCCTCGCCCGGATCGACAAAGCCCGAGGAGGGCAGCCAGCCCAGGCCCCGGGCAAAGAGCAGGATCAGCATGATCCCCCAGAAGAAATCCGGCAGGCTGACGCCCAGCAGCGCGGTCGAGCTTGCCGCCGTGTCCTGCCAGCGGTTGGCATGCACCGCCGCCCAGACCCCCAGCGGGATGGCGGCGGCCAGGGCGATGGACATCGAGAACAGCACGATCAGCCCGCTGGCGGTCATCTTCTGCGCCAGCAGCGGCGCGATCGGTTCCTTGAAGACCAGCGAGGTGCCCCAGTCGCCGGTCACCATCCCGCCGATCCAGCGCCCGTATTGCACCAGCAGCGGGTCGTTCAGGCCCAGCGACTCGCGCAGTCCGGCCAGCGCTTCGGGGTTGGACTGCGTGCCCATGATCATCATGGCCACATCGCCGGGCAGGATGTTGGTGACCGCAAAGGTGATCGCGGAGATCAGGAACAGGGTCAGCAGCATCGACAGCGTGCGGTTCAGGACAAAACTCACGCGCGCATCCTTTGAAACTGGGGAAAGGGAGGCGGCCGCCCAAGGGAGGGGCGGCCACCATGGTCCGGTCAGGCCTCGGCCAGCCAGACCTTGTGGAAGTTGAGGTTGGAGCCGTTGGGGTGCACCACGGTGTCCAGCCCGATCACCCGGGGCTGCGCACCGATGGTGCCGTTGCGGAACCACAGGATCACGTCCAGCGTCTCGTCATGGACGACCTGCTGGACCTGCTTGTAGACCTCGGCGCGGGCGGCCGGATCGACGGTGACGCGGGCCTGCGCCGTCAGTTCGTCCACCCGGGCGTTCGAGATCTTGCGGTAGTTGAACGCGCCTTCGGTGTTCCAGAGCGAGTAGTAGAGGAAATCCGGCTCCCACAGGGTGAAGAAGTTCATCATGGTGATCTGGAAATCCTTGTCGACCCAGCATTGCGACAGCCAGTCCGACCAGGTCAGCTGCACGATCGAGGCATCGACGCCGGCCATGCGGAACCATTCCAGCATGATCTGGGCGGACTCCACGTGGTAGGGATAGTTGGTCGTGACCTTGAACACGACCGACAGCTGACCCGGGCCGTAACCGGCCTCGGCCAGCAGCGCCTTGGCCTTTTCGATGTCCTGCGGGCGCTGGGTGAGCGCGGCGTTGTAGGACGCCGAGGTCGGGTAAGAGGGCGAGGCCGTGGTCTTGCCCTGGCCCCACAGCGCGCCTTCCAGCAGCACCTCCTTGTCGATCATGTAGTCGAAGGCTTCGCGCACCTTAGGGTTCTTGAACGGCTCGTAGTCGTGGTTGAAGTTCAGGAAGTCCCAGTTCAGCGGGAACCAAGCCACCACCTGCAGGTTCGGATCGGCCTCGATCTCGGCGACACGGTCGGCGGGGACGTCGTTGATCATGTGCAACTCGCCGGTGCGCAGGCCGGTCAGGCGCACGGTGGGTTCGGTGATCTCGCGTGCGATGATCCGGTCCAGGTAGGCCGGGCCGCCCCAGTAGTCGTCGAACCGCTCAAGCTCGACCTCGTTGCCGAACTCGCGGCGCACGAACTTGAACGGGCCGCAGCCGGTGGGGGTGGTGCCCTGCACCTCGCCCGAGCCTTCGGGCATGATCACGCCGGCGCCGTTTTCGGCCAGGCGCGACAGGAAGGGCGCGTTGACCTTGTCCAGGGTGATCACCACGGTCAGGTCGTCGGGCGTTTCGATGCTGGCCACGTTGTTGAAGACCTCGAAGTTCACCGCCCCGGTCGCCGGATCGCGGCAGCGGTCGAAGGAGTATTTCACGTCCGCCGAGGTCATGGTCTTGCCATTGTGGAATATCACGCCGGGGCGCAGCCTGAAAGTGTAGACCAGCCCGTCCGCGCTTTGTTCAAAGCTCTCGGCGAGGCTCGGGATGACCTTAAGCTCCTTGTCCACGGTCACGATGGAATCGTGCACGTTCTGCAACACGCGCCCGGTCGAGGCGGTGCCGGTCTGGTGCATGTCGAGGTTCTGCGTGGTCTCGGAATGGCCCCAGATCAGCGTGCCGCCGGTGATCGGGTCGCCGTGCGAGGCGGCGAAAGCGGGCAGGGAATAGAGCAGCGTGCTCCCCATCAGGGCAGACGTGGTCTTCAGAAAGTCTCTGCGTTTCATTGTCTTTGCTCCTTGTTGGTCTTCGGTTTCCAGGCGCGTTTCAGGCGCGTTTCAGGCGGGCAGGGCGGGGCGTTCGGCCGCCACCCCCAGGCTGGCCTCGAGCGCAAGCCCGAGGCGCAGGATCGTGCCTTCGTCGAACAGCCGGCCCCAGAGCGAGATGCCTTGCGGCACGCGATGGGTCTGGCCGCCGCTGTCGGCCTCGCCGGTGGTCAGCTTTCCGGCCCCGAGCGAGGCCGGGCTGCGGGTGCCGAGCCGGTCGAAGCCGGCGCGCAGGTGCAGGCAGGGATGGCCGGTGAAATTCGACGCGATCAGCATCGGCCCGGTCATGAACGGGCCGATCAGCACGTCGATGTCCAGAAACAGCCCGTCGAGCGCCTGCATCACCAGGTAGCGCAGCCGGTCGAGCTGCACGTGATCCACCGCCGACAGGAACCGCGCCTTGCGAAAGGTGTTGGGCCAGGCGCCGTCGTCCTGCCAGGTCAGCGTGTCGTCGACATCGCTGAGGGTCAGGTGCTCGAAGGCCGCCGCGGCCTCGGCGTAGACCACGTTCATCAGGGCGCCGTAGGGCAGGTCGGGCAGCGCGACCTCGACCACCTCCAGCCCCAGGTCCTTTGCGGCGGCCAGCGCCGCGCGGTCGATGTCGGTGGCCCCTTCGCCAAAGGCCTCGGGCAGGTAGCCGATGCGCAGCCCGTCGATGCCGGCGGTCGCGTCGAAATGGAACGGCGCCTGGATCGTGCAGCGGTCATCCGCGTCCGCGCCGTTCAACGCCGCGAGCACCAGCGCGGTGTCCTCGACCCCCCGGCAGATCGGCCCGACCTTGTCGAGCGACCAGCACAGCGCCATGCCGCCCGCGCGGCTGATCCGGCCAAAGGTCGGCCGCAGGCCGGTGGTGCCGCAGCGCTGGCTGGGGGAGGTGATGGAGCCCAGCGTCTCGGTCCCGATGGCAAAGCCGCACAGCCCCGCCGCCGTGGCCGAGGCCGACCCCGCGCTGGACCCAGACGAGCCTTCGTCGAGGTTGAACGGGTTCCGCGTCACGCCGCCGTACCAGATGTCATTGTAGGCCAGCGCGCCCACCGTGGTCTTGCCCAGCAGCACCGCGCCCGCCTGTCGCAGCAGCGTGACGATGCGCGCGTCGCTGTCGGGCACCCGGTTCCGGTAGGGCTCGGCGCCCCAGCCTGTGGTGATGCCGCGGGTGTCGAACAGGTCCTTGAGACCGTAGGGAATGCCGTGCAGCGGCCCGAGCGATTTGCCTTGGGCGGTCAGCGCGTCCATCGCATCGGCCTCGGCCAAGGCCAGGTCCGGCGTCAGGGTGGCAAAGCAGAAGAGATGCGGGTTCAGCCGTTCGATCCGGTCAAGGTAGATCGCGGTCAGGCGGCGGCTGGTCAGCGCGCCCGAGGCGATCCAGGCGCCCAGCTCCGGCAATGTGGCAAAGGCGATGTCCTCGTCGCTGTCCGGCAGCGGCTTGTCGGGGCGGCTGGGGGTGATCCCGTCCTGCACCGGCATGACGAAGCCCGGCAGGCGCGGATCAAAGCGCGAGGCCATGGGGACGGTGTTGGGCAGGTCCACCGCCCGCCGGGCGATGGCCGAGGCGATCTGGCCTTCGAGGTTGTCCAGCATCTGCGCGCGTTCCCGCGCGGTGTATTCGAGGCCCATCAGGCGTTCGGCGCCCATGATGTCGGTTTCGGTGATCTTGATGTCAGCCATGGGCCGTTCCCTCCTCCCTGTTCTGATTGTCCGTCGCGGCCTGCGCGTCCGTCGCAGGGCGGTGTCCGAGGGCCGAGGACATCGCCTTGAACCGCGTTTCCAGGTGCAGCCGCATCGCGGCGCGGGCGGCCGCTGCGTCGCGCGCGGCGATCGCGTCGACCACGGCCAGGTGCTGCAACCGGGATTCGCGCAGCGACAGGTCCGAACGCGCCCGCGCCCGCAGCGCCTGCCACCTCGCGGAGCTGCGGCTGTTGTCCAGCATCGCGAAGGCCGCCTGAAGCGGCGCGTTGCGCGCCGCCTTGGCGATCAGCCGGTGCAGGGCCGAGTCCCACAATTCGATCATGTCATCCTCCTCGGAGCCGTACCTGTGCTGCGCCAGGACCCGCATCCGCGCGATTTCATCCGGTTCGGCCCGCATCGCGCAGAGCGCGGCCAGTTCCGGCTCGATGCACAGCCGCGCCTCCATGACCTCGATCGGCGCGACGGCGCGGTTGATCTCGGCCGCCAGCGCGGCAATGGGGGCTTCGGGCTGGCCGGCAAAGGTGCCCTTGCCCTGGTGACGCCAGATCAGCCCTTCGGCCTCGAGCGAGGAAAGCGCCTTGCGCACCACCCTGCGTCCGACCCCGGTCGCCTCGCACAGCGCGCGTTCGGTCGGCAGCCGCCCCCCGGGTCCCAGCTGACCGGAGTCCAGCAGGGCGATCACATGCGCTCTCACGTCGAAAACGGTCGGCTCCCGTGCCATCCGATTCTCTCCCCCCCCAGGCCGCGGCGGGTGCCGCGAACAAATCCAAGATTGGTTCACTTGAGCGCCTCTGCCAAGGATTTTCCATCCTGTCGGCCGCATGATCGCGGCAATTCCGCTGATCCGCCCAAGGACCGGGCGCGGCGGTGCGACCTGAAAACGCCCCGAAACCCCGCGCGTCCTTGGCGCAAGACAGGGGCCTGTCGCCCCGTCGCCCTTGTCCGGACCGCATCCGCGCAAACGAAAACGGGCGCCCCTGCGGGCGCCCGTCCTTGTCGTGTCCCAAGTGACCTCAGATGGTACCGGCGCTCATCTCGCGGGCGATGTGATCCGCCTGCCGGATGGCCAGCGCCACGATGGTCAGCGTCGGGTTCTCGGCCGCGCCGGTGGTGAACTGCGAGCCGTCCGAGACGAACAGGTTGGCGATGTCATGCGTCTGGCCCCACTTGTTCACCACGCCGTCCCGCGGATTCTCGGACATCCGGTTGGTGCCCAGGTTGTGGGTCGAGGGATAGGGCGGGGTCGGGAACACCCGGGTCGCGCCGACCGCCTCGTAGACCGCCATGCCCTGCTTGTAGGCATGGGCGCGCATCGCCTTGTCGTTGGCGTGGTCGCTGAAGTGGACATTGGCCACCGGCAGGCCGAACTTGTCCTTGACGTCGTGGTTCAGCGTCACGCGGTTGGTTTCCTGCGGCATGTCCTCGCCCACGATCCACATGCCGGCCATGTTCTCGTAGCTGTCCAGCGCCGAGGTGAACTCGCGGCCCCAGGCGCCCGGATCGAGGAAGGCCGCCATGAACGGGATGCCCAGGCTCAGCGTCTCCAGCTCGTACCCGCCGACAAAGCCGCGCGACGGATCGTGCCGCGCCTCGTCCTGGATGATGCCCGCCATGGTCGTGCCGCGCCACATCTTCACCGGCTTGTCGAAGGTGGCGTAGACCGATCCGGTCATGTGCCGCATGTAGTTGCGCCCGACCTGGCCCGAGCTGTTGGCCAGCCCGTCCGGGTACATCGACGAGGCCGAGTTCAGCAGCAGGCGCGGGCTCTCGAACGAGTTGCCGGCGACGCAGACGATCCGCGCCTTCTGCATCTGGAGATTGCCGTCAGCGTCGAAGTATTCGACCCCCGTCACCTTGCCCGTGTCGTCGTGCAGGATGCGGGCCACATGGGCGCGCTCGCGCACTTCGAGGTTGCCGGTGTCCTCGCCCTGCGGGATGTCGGTGTAGGCCGACGACCACTTGGCGCCCCACTTGCAGCCCTGAAAGCAGAAGCCGGTCTGCTGGCAGGGGATCCGGTCGCCGTCGTCGCGGGTCTGGATCGCCATGCGGCCGGTGTGGACCTCCTTGTAGCCCAGCGCCAATGCGCCCTTTTCGAACACCTTGTAGTTGTTGTTGCCGGGCAGGCCGGGGCGATTGCCGGTGCGGGTCACGCCCAGCTTCTCCTCGGCCTTGTCGTACCAGGGCGCCATTTCGGCGGCGTCGATCGGCCAGTCCAGCAGGTTCGCGCCCGTCACCGGGCCGTAGGTCGTCGCGGCCTTCCACTCGTGCTCCTGGAACCGCAGCGAGGCGCCGGCCCAGTGGGTGGTGGTGCCGCCCACGGCCTTGACGATCCAGGCCGGCAGGCCGGAAAAGTCCTTGGCGACGCGCCAGTCGCCGGAGGTGGTGCGCGGGTCGGTCCAGGCCAGCTGGCCAAAGCTTTCCCATTCGTCGTTGACGTAGTCCTCGGGCAGGTAGCGCCCGCCGGCCTCCAGCGCCACGACCGAAACGCCCTTCTGCGCCAGTTCGTTGGCCAGGACGCCACCGCCCGCGCCGGTGCCGATGATGACGACGACGCTGTCGTCGTTCAGATCAAAAGGTGCAGCCATAGTCCTATCTCCTCCCTATGGCCTTCAGAGCCAGTTGATGTCGTCGAAACCGCGGTCGATGTAGCCGCCCTGGCTGTAGCTTTCGCCCTCGTAGCCAAAGATCGGCCAGACCGCCTTCTGGTTGTAGAGGCCGGTCACCAGGCCGCCGCGGACCTGCTGGAAAAAGGCGCTGTCCTCCATGCCGCGCAGGATATCCACCCGGTCCCGCTCCCATCCGGTGTCGAGGTAGGAGCCAAAGCCCTTGCCCTGCGCCGCGGCGTCGAGCGCGGCGATGCCTGCGGTGATGCCCGCCGCCGCCTCGGGGCTGTCATAGCCCTTGACGGCGGCGACGTAGTTTTCGTCGGGGATGCGGTCGTGCGGGTAGATGTCGCGCGCCATCTGCACCAGGGTCGCGAACACGCGCCCATCCAGATGCGCTGTCTCGTAGGCCCAGGCCGCGTCGGGTGCCGCGATGAACCCGGCCCCGGCGACAAAGGTCGCGCCGGCAGCGCTGGCGCGGGCCAGCAATTGCCGGCGTGTCAGGCCCCTCGGGCCGCTGTTGGTGGTCATGGTCTCTCCTCCCATAGATGAACTCACTTGAAGCGCCCCGCCCGTTCGAGCACTTCGATCTGGTAGCCGTCCGGATCGGCCACGAAGAAGAACCGCGCCAACAGCTGTCCGCCGGGCGCGAATTCCACAAGCTTGCGGGGGTTGAGGCCCTCGGCCTCGAAACGGGCGTGTTCGGCCTGTAGGTCGGCGACCGACACCGCGAGGTGGCCATAGCCGTCACCTAGGTCGTAGGGCTCGGTCCGGCCCTTGTTGATCGTCAGTTCAAGCTCGAACTCGGTTTCCGCGTTCGACATGTAGACCAGCGTGAACTCGGGAAAGTCGAGCCGGTCGGCGACGGTCAGGCCGAACGCCTTTTCGTAGAATGCCACCGAGCGCGCCTCGTCCAGCACGCGGATCATGGAATGGATTTGCTTGGCCACCGGCCGCTCCTTCTGCCCTGCTTCGTACTCTGGACAAAGCTTGGCGGGTTGCGGCGGTGGCGGGGTAGTAGCTGGTTACTACCCGCAGAGATTTTTCGTCGCTAGCCTTGGCGCCTATTCGGCAGCCAGTTGCATCGGCCGGCGTTCCGGGGTGATCTCGATGAATTTCAGGCAGGCGCAGCGCAGCAGGGAGGTAAAGTTGGTGGGCTCGCCGCGCAACTCCAGCACTTCGGAATGCAGCTTGGAAATGAAGGTTGGCGTGGTGACCCCTTCTCCCGCCGCGATCTCGTCGAGGATTTCCCAGAAAGCCCTTTCCAGGCGGATGCTGGTGCTCTGGCCATTGAGCCGCAGGCGGCGGGTCTCACCCGCATAGCGCTGCGGGTCCTGTCCGGCAAAGACTTGGCACATCGGGTCTCTCCTCCCCAGGCGCACATGGCCTTCGGTCGGGCCGGTACGCTGTTCCTGCTGCTGAATTCCGTATACGAAATCCGGAAAGCTGTCTATCTGTCCTTGGGTCGGTGCGCTGTCGCCCCGGGGGCGTGCAGCGGCAACGGATCACGAGAGAGGCGCCATGGAGGCGATCAAGCCACCGAAATCCCTGACGGATCAGACCTATGACATCCTTCTGGATGCGATCTGCACCGGCGAGCTGTCGCCCGGCGACCGGCTGAACCAGGACGAGATCGCGGGCCGCCTGAACGTCTCGCGCCAGCCGGTGAACAGCGCGATCTCGATTCTGCGCGCCAACGGCCTTGTCGAGGATACCGGGCGGCGCGGGGTCGTCGTGGCGCCGATCGACGCCGGCCTGTTCCGCCCGATCCTCGAATTCCGCCGCCTGGTGGACCCCTTTGCCGTGGAACTGGCCGTGCACCGCCGGCCCGACGACGCGCGCCAGCGCGCGGGCGCGATCCTTGACCGGGGTCGGGCGGCGGCGCGGGTCAACGATGTCGCGGCACTGGTCCAGGCCGATGTCGATTTCCACGAAATGATCTACGCCTGGAGCGGCAACCCGGTGATCGAAATGTCGATGCGGGTCAACTGGCACCATATCCGGCGCTACATGGCCCTTGTCCTGCGCACGCCGGGCGCCTCGATCCCGATCTGGGAGGAACACGCCTCAATCGTCGCCGCCCTGTTGTCCGGTGACGCGGAGCGGGCCCGGTGCCGGATGTCCGCCCATCTGGACGTGGCGGACCAGCGGATGCTGGCAGCACTCTGACCGCGCGGCCGGGCAGGGGGGCGGTGCGCGGCTTGCCGCCACCGCGATCCTCACCCCGCGTCATGGACCGCGCTCACCCATGCTGCGGGTGCACCTGCCCCTTGACGTTGCCTGCCCGGGGCGAAAGAACGGTCGGACGGCCCGCGTTCGCCCCCAGGAGGGACACATGAAGTTCCGTTTTCCCATCGTCATCATCGACGAAGATTTCCGCTCCGAGAATACCTCGGGCCTGGGCATCCGCGCCCTGGCAGAGGCCATCGAAAGCGAGGGCTTCGAAGTGCTTGGCGTGACCAGCTACGGCGACCTGTCGCAGTTCGCCCAGCAGCAGAGCCGCGCCAGCGCCTTTGTCCTGTCGATCGACGACGAGGAATTCAGCCCCGGTCCGGACCTCGACCCGGCGGTGGTGAACCTGCGCAACTTCATCGAGGAAGTGCGCTGGAAGAACGCCGACGTGCCGATCTACGTCTACGGCGAGACCAAGACCAGCCGCCACCTGCCCAACAATATCCTGCGCGAGCTGCACGGCTTCATCCACATGTTCGAGGATACGCCCGAGTTCGTCGCCCGCCACATCATCCGCGAGGCGAAAAGCTATCTCGACTACATCCAGCCGCCGTTCTTCAAGGCGCTGCTGGACTACGCCGAGGACGGCTCCTACTCGTGGCACTGCCCGGGGCATTCCGGTGGCGTCGCCTTTCTGAAATCGCCGATCGGCCAGATGTACCACCAGTTCTACGGCGAGAACATGCTGCGCGCCGACGTCTGCAATTCGGTCGAGGAACTGGGCCAGCTGCTGGACCACAACGGCGCCATCGGCGAATCCGAAAAGAACGCGGCGCGGATCTTCAACGCCGATCACTGCTTTTTCGTGACCAACGGCACCTCGACCAGCAACAAGATGGTCTGGCACCACACCGTCGCCCCCGGCGACGTGGTCGTGGTGGACCGCAACTGCCACAAGTCGATCCTGCACAGCATCATCATGACCGGCGCGATCCCGGTGTTCCTGAAACCCACGCGCAACCACTGGGGCATCATCGGCCCGATCCAGCGATCGGAGTTCGAGCCGGAGGCGATCAAGGCCAAGATCCGCGACAACCCGCTGCTGGAAGGCTACGACGCCGAGACCGTCAAGCCGCGCATCATTTCGCTGACCCAGTCGACCTATGACGGGGTTCTCTACAACACCGAAGAGATCAAGCGGATGCTGGACGGCTACGTCGAGAACCTGCATTTCGACGAGGCCTGGCTGCCGCACGCCGCGTTCCACCCCTTCTACGGCACCTATCACGCCATGGGGCGCAAGCGCGGGCGGACCAAGCATTCGGTCACCTATGCCACCCAGTCGGTGCACAAGCTGCTGGCCGGGATCAGCCAGGCCAGCCACGTTCTGGTGCAGGACAGCGAGGAGACCAAGCTGGACCGCCACCTGTTCAACGAGGCCTACCTGATGCACACCTCGACCTCGCCGCAGTATTCCATCATCGCGTCCTGCGACGTGGCGGCGGCGATGATGGAACCGCCGGGCGGCACCGCGCTGGTCGAGGAAAGCCTGGACGAGGCGCTGGATTTCCGCCGCGCCATGCGCAAGGTCGACGAGGAATACGGCAACGACTGGTGGTTCCAGGTCTGGGGGCCGGACAAGTTCGCCGACGAGGGCATCGGCCGCGCCAAGGACTGGGAGTTGAAGAAGACCGACAGCGAAGGCGTCGAAAGCTCGGGCGAGGACGCCTGGCACGGCTTTGGCGACATGGCGCGCGGGTTCAACATGCTGGACCCGATCAAGGCGACGATCATCACACCCGGCCTGAACATCGACGGCCGGTTCGAGGAAAACGGCATCCCGGCGTCGATCGTGTCGAAATACCTGACCGAACACGGCGTGGTGGTGGAAAAGACCGGCCTCTACTCGTTCTTCATCATGTTCACCATCGGCATCACCAAGGGCCGGTGGAACACCCTGCTGGCGTCGTTGCAGCAGTTCAAGGACGACTACGACCGCAACCAGCCGCTGTGGCGGGTGATGCCCGAGTTCTGCGCCGCGCAGCCCCGCTACGAAAAGATGGGCCTGAAGGACCTCTGCCAGCACGTTCATGCGCTCTACGCCAAATACGACGTGGCGCGGCTGACCACCGAGATCTACCTGAGCGATCACCACCCGGCGATGACCCCAACCGAGGCGTTTTCGCACATCGCGCGGCGCAAGACCGAGCGTGTCGCCATCGACGAGCTCGAAGGCCGCGTGACCACCAGCCTTGTGACACCCTATCCGCCGGGCATCCCGCTGCTGGTGCCGGGTGAGGTGTTCAACGCCAAGATCGTCGAGTACCTGCGCTTCAACCGCGATTTCGCGCGCGAATGCCCGGGTTTCGAGACCGACATTCATGGGTTGGTGCAGGAAACCGGCGAGTTCGGCGAGGTGCTGCACTACGCCGATTGCGTGGCCGAGAACGGCTGACCGTCGGGGCGGGGGGGGGCGGCCCCCGCCCGGTGGACCCCCCCCCCCCCCCCCCCCGTGCCGGCCCGCCGCGGCGCCCCCCCCCGCGGGAGCCGTGCGGCGGGCGGGGTTGGGCCGGCGCCTGGGGCGGTGCGCTGCGCGTGGGGGAGGAGGGGTACGACGCGAGAAGAGGAGGGTGAGGTGCATGTCTCCCCGCGGATCGCCGACGT
>NZ_FXYF01000008.1 GCF_900184945.1 Antarctobacter aquimaris
AAAGACATTCTTCGCCAGATCGAGCCCGACCGTGATAATCTCCGACATGACCGCTCTCCTTTGTGGATCGTTGCAGACCCACCTTGGCACGTTGATGCCGTCGGGGGGCGGTCACATCATCAACGCCCCTGCGGTGCGAGACCGTCCGTTTCGGTCAAGCCATCCCGCAGCGAAGCCCCCCTCGGGATCGGCACGCGGCATCAATTCGTCCGGTGTTCCGGGCCCTCCGAAGGTGCATGGCTGGCTCCGGCCCATCGCTGTCGCAAGTGCCTTGCGCAGCGCGTGCACGGTTTCAGCCCGGAGCGGGCCTGGGTTCCTGTGCCGTACCCCGTGATGGCCGCCAGGCAACAAAAACTTGCTGGCGGCGAGATGCAGGTCAAAGCGCCCATTCGCCCGGATTGCGTCAGTGTCCGAATTCCGGGCGACAGCTCAGACCTCGCTACTGTCCAACCCAGCCGGAACAGCTCTCGCCTTCGTCAGTTTTCGCCGTGCAGGGACTGCCGACCGTGCGCGGCGCGCCGCTCAGCAGAGCGCGAAACGACTCGTTCACGCATCGGTCTCCCGTGTCGGTGTCGTGCAGGCATCGACCAACGATCTGAATGAAGCCTGGGCCGCAGCAATCGGCGCATCCCGCTTCGACGCAGGTCTGCGCTGCCGATGGCAAGGGCATCGCGCCTGGCCTGACTTATGGCGCATCCGCGCAAGTCCGGTGCGGGACACCGCGCTGAAGTGGTCTGCCGTCACGACGCTGCCACGGGTCTGCGGTTTCCGATTCCTGCGCATTGCGGTCGTTGCTGACCCGCGCCCGCCCGTCCTTGCCGGAAAACCAATCCCTTGACGACCGGCAAACAGCTTTCCAGGTGGACCGTCGCTGCGCCTGACAAGTAAGGTCAGGCTAGGATGACTTGCCCCCTGTAGACGAGAGCCCGCACGGCGGTTCCCTGAGCGGCAAGGTCCCCCTCAGGCGACTTTCTCCCCGGACCAGCCCAGCCAGACCGTCGGGCGCATCTCGGCCTCTCCCAGGAAGGTGCGGATGGCAAAGATCTCCATCGGAGCAGCCTTGCGAAAGGCAGGGCCCCAGCCGGGATCGACCTGGGTCACCTCCGTGCCGCCCGCCCAGACCCCTCTGCGCGCGGGCAGGTAGGCGTCGTCCCGATCGGTCAGAACGTCGCCTTTTGCCAGCCGTGACAGCGCCCGCACCATGGCGGCGTCCATGTCGCCCAGAAGACCGCTCAACGGGCAGTCGGACCGCTCCACCCGGCGCTGCATCACGTGACGCGTGGCGTGGACGGAATGAACCTTGAACACGATCAATCCCTTGCCCGTGCGGACGTGAAAGCGCGTCCAGGCGATGCGCTCTTCTCTGAAGCAATCGACGCCGTCCTTCCGCAGGTCCACGCCCAGCACGGTCCGCAACACCACCACCAGCCCTTGCGATGTCGGCAGGGCCTGCACCACGCCACGCCGCCCCCTGATCCGCGCGGCAAAGCGTTGACGGCTCCGGATGTTGGGCGCCATTTGGTGGACCTCGTTCAGGATGCCGGCCGTCTCGGCGCTGTCGCGGGCGGCCAGCTCCATCGCCTGCCGCGCCAATCCGCGCGCCAGCGAGCCACGCGCATGTTCAAGGTCCAGTACCCGCATTCCGATCCCTCCGGTCCTGAAGATTCGTTGACAATTCGATGGTTTCGCATGAGCATGACAAAAGTCGTCACCGTTTGGCGGTGCCTCAGACGATTGATTGATCGAGGAAATTCCCATGTCCTATGCCAAGGCCGCCGATCTCCTGCGGGTCGCCGAGATGGCCATGTCCCGCTTTGACGGCATCGCGTTACAGGACATCACGGCCGAGTTCGGCTGCGATCACCGGACGGCACAGCGCATGATGCGCTCGTTCGAGACGGTCTTTCCGCAGGTCGACATCAGCGAGGATCCGGACCGCCGCCGCCGCTGGCACATGCCCCGCCATGACCCGCGCTGGCTACAGGCGCAGGGGATCCGCGACGGCGAGCTGGTGGCGCTCGAGATGGCGGTCAAGCGTGCCGAACGCGACGGCGCGCCGGACGAGGCACAGCGATTGCGGACACTGCGGGACCGGCTGCTGGCGTCGATGCCGTCCAGCCACGCACGACGGACCGAGGCCGATGCCGAGGCTCTGCTGGAGGCGCAGGGTTTTGCCTCGCGCCCCGGGCCGCGCGTCGCACCCGACCTGCGGCTGCTGGGCGTTCTCACCGAGGCCCTGCGCGCGCCGTGGGAACTGAAAGTGACCTATCGATCGGCCGACGGCACCGCCAGCGAACGGTTGCTGGAGCCGCACGGCCTGTTGCTGGGCACCCGGCGATACCTTGTCGCGCGGCCCTCGGCGGGGGATGGACACATGCGGCGCTTCCGGCTGGACCGGATCGTCGAGGCCCAGATCACCCCGCGCAGCTTTGCCCGCGACGCCGATTTCGACCTCGCGCGCTTTTCGGCGCTGGCATTCGGATCCTTCCATTCGGAGGCGGAATTCGGGCCGGTGGAATGGCGGTTCACCCCCGAGTCCGCCCCGGTGGCAAAACAGTTCGTGTTCCACCCGACCCAGGAAATGACCGAAGAGGCGGACGGCGCGCTGACAGTCCGGTTCGAGGCCTCGGGACACCTCGAGATGGCCTGGCACCTGTATCGTTGGGGCGACCAGGTGGAGGTCATCGCGCCAAAGGCTCTGCGCGACCTGGTCGCCGCGCACCGGCGACAGGACTTCCCGGCGCTGCCCTGATCGCCGCGACAGCTTTTGCCACCCCAAGGGGCGCACCTTGGAGCAACACCAGGTTAACGATTCGAAAGGTCTGCCGATGCGCATCGATCCCCTGCTCACGCGCTCCCCCGTCTCGGGCGCGGTGCGCCACGTCACCGACGACCTCCTGGCCGAAGTCTACCTTGCGCCACGCGCGGCTGGCCTCGTGCTGAAAGACGCGCTCGGCGGCGGCACCGCGCCCTGGTCGGCCAGCTTTGCCGCAGCGCCCGACGAAACGGCGCGGGCGGTCGAAGCGGGTTTGATCGCCGTGGCACGCGCCACGCCGCACCTCGATCCGGACGACCTGGAACCCGCCCTCCTGCCGGAGAGCCGGGCGCGGACCCATATGCAGGCGCTGCGCGATCTGTGGCGTGACCTCGGTGCCCTGCCCGGCCCCCTGGACACCTGGCGCCATGTCCTGCGCAGCACGGCGTCGGAGGCCCTGGAACCGCTGCCCTTGATCGGCCCGGACTGCCCTTTCGCCAGCCCGGCCGAAACGGCGCTTGCGCGGCCCCTGGGCGCGCACCACGGCCGCCTGCCCGCGCAACAGGCGCCGGAACAGGCACCCCCGGGGACCGCATACCGGCACCTGCAAGACACCCTCGGGCGCAGGTCCGACAGGGTCCCGCCGGACGCAAGCCTTGCCTGTCACGGTCTGCGGGATCCCCGCGAGGAAGCCGAATTCGCCGCCGCCCGTGCCCGCACAATGCTGGACGATGGCACCGTATCGGCAGCACGGGACATCGGTCTGCTGGCGCCGGACGAACCGAGCTACGGGATGGCCCTGGCCGAGGCGTTCGACCGCGTCGGGTTGCCGCTGGCCGGACGGCCCGCCCAGCCGGTGCTGCGCGACGACGTGGGCGAACTGCTGTCCCTGCTGCTCGTGCTGCTGCAGGGCCACGCCCCGCGGACGGCCCTGGCCTCGCTCTATGTCGCGCCGGTGATGCCCTGGCCCCGGGACACGGGTCTGCGGATGGCGCGCGAGCTCATGGAACGCGGATGGTCCCGCACGGCCTCCGAACTGACCGGCGCGGCGCGCGAGGTGCTGAAGGCGCTGCGCCCCTACATCACGCCGGAACAGCTCTTTGCCCGCCTTGGCGTGGTGGCCCGTGCGGCCCCCTGCGCGGCGCTGCAACCGCGCATCGCCGCCCTGAGAGCCGTCGCGCAGGACACGCTCGACTGGCCCTTGCTGCGTCGGCTGGCCAGCCCGCGCATGACGCCTGCCGAGGGGGCAGACCGCTTTGTCGAAGGCGTGTCGCTGTTTGCGGAAAACGCCCTGCCCTGGCGCCCGGTCCGGCAGCTGATCGTGCTGGGGCTGGCCGGCCGTCACTGGCCGCGCCTCCCGGGCGCCGATCCCTTCTTCACCGAAGGCGAAATCGAGGCGATCCGCGCCACCGGCCTGGCGCTGCCCGGACGGCAACAAAAACTCGCGCGCGGGCTGGAGCTGTTCCGCCGCCAGCTGGGCGCCGGCACCGAGGGGCTGACGCTGCTGGTCCCGGCGCTGGACCTGCGCGGGGACCGGCTGACGCCGTCCACGGGCCTCGCGTTGATGGCGCACATGCTGGGGGCCAAAGACCCGGCCGACCTCGTTCAGGACATCCGCTCTGCGCCGCCCGACAGCTGGCCCGTGGCCGTGCACGTTCCCGACCCGGTCGCCCTGGGCGGCGCGCCGGACCTGCCCGAGACTGGCCTGATCCACCTGCAAGCCGGTCTCGGCACGCCCGACCAGCCGGGCCGTGACCTGCTCGACCTGCGCCGGACACCGGAGGGGCAGCCGCTGCCGCATTCGCCGTCGCGGCTGGAGACTCTGCTGGTCAGCCCGCTGGCCTGGCTGCTGGGCGAACTGGGCGCGCGGGACCGCACCTGGGCACCCGAGGCGCTGGACGTGATGACCCTGGGCACGCTGATGCACCAGGTGCTGGAAGAGGTCTTTGCCGAGGGCGTCCCGGTGCCCGACAGCCCCGCGATCGCAGCCATGGTCCCGGACGCGCTGGACGCGGCGATCCGCCGTCACGCCGCCTGGCTGGCCGAGCCCGCCTGGGCCACCGAGCGTCGCAGCCTGCTGCGCGAGGCGCTGGAGGTCTGCACCTCCTGGGCCGGGTTCCTGAGGGATGTCGGCGCGCAGGTGCTGCACAACGAGATCACGCTTCAGGGCGACCACGGCGGCCTGCTGCTGCACGGCAAGGCCGATTGCCTGCTGCGCCTGCCCGACGGCCGCATCCTGGTCGTCGATCACAAGCGCTCCGGCGCGGCCGGGCGGCGCGACCGCATGTCCAAAGGCTGGGACCTGCAGGTGGCGCTCTACCGCGCCATGCTGGAACGGCCCTCGGCAGAGACCGCGCTGACACGGCTGGTGGCGCAGGGCGCGCAGGTCATCACCGCCTATCACATGCTGCGCGACGGCACGGTCCTGTCCGATGCCCGCGGCGCGGACGTGCCCCGGATCGAGACGACAGGCCAGGACGCCTCGGTGCGGGCGATGGATCATCTCGCGGACGTGCTGGCCGAGGTCGGCGCCGGCACCATCCGCCTCAACCGCACAGGCGATGCGAAGACCTTCGAAAAAGAGCGCGGCCTGCGCGCCTATGCGCTGGACGATCCCCTTGTCGCCGCCTTCAGCCTGCCCGAAACCCTCGCGGAGGACGCCGAATGACCCATCTTTCCCTCGTGCCCGCCGGGGCCGGCGCCGGCAAGACCTGGCACATCCAGAAGGAACTGGGTGCCTGGGTCGAAACCGGCGAGGTCGCCCCGGGCCGCATCCTGGCCGTGACCTTCACCGAGGCCGCCGCCGCCGAAATGCGCGACCGCGTGCGGGGCGAGCTGATGGCGCGCGGCCGGCTCCACGACGCGCTCGAGATCGACCGCGCCTACATGGGCACGATCCATGCACTGGGCCAGCGCCTGCTGACCGAACACGCCTTTGCCGCCGGCCGTTCGCCCGAAAGCCGCCTGTTGAGCGAGCCCGAGCGCGACCTTCTGATCCGGCTGGAAATGGACCATTGCGCGGCGCTGGCCCCGCTGATGGAGCATCTCGGCCGGTTCGGCTACCGCTGGAACCACCAGGCCCGGACCAGCGCCGAGGACGGCTTCCGGGCCGATGTACTGCGGACCGTCGACCTGATCCGCGGGCTGGGCGCGCGCGGCCAGTCGCCCGATATCCTGACCCCCGCGCTGGAGGCGCTGACCAAAGGCTACGGCCCCTGCGCCGAAGACGGAACCGCCCTCACGGCCGCGTTGCGCCAAGCGGTACAAGACGTGCTGGCGGCCTTCCCGGGCAGCCTCGCACCGCTCTTTGCCGCAACCAGATCGGTCAGGGACGACTTTGCCAAAGACCATGAGAACCTGCGGACTGCCAGCCAACCCGGCCGGCTCGAGACGGACTGGCCGCTCTGGCAGAAATTGCGCAACCTGCGCCTCTCGAACAGCAAGTCGCGGACGCCCCCCGGCTACGATGCCCTTGCGCAGGCCGTCCGGTCGGCCGCGGACGCCCTGCCCCGCCATCCCGGCCCGCTTGCCGATGCCAGGGCCCATCTGACCGCGCTGGTCACCGGCGCGCAACAGGTGCTGCACGCCTACCAGACCGCCAAGCGCCGCGCCGGGCTGATCGACTATGGCGACATGATCGCCGAGGCCGAAAGCCTGCTGCATGACCGCCCCGAGATCCTGCAGGCGGTGCTGGGCGAGATCGATTGCGTGGTGATCGACGAATTCCAGGATACCAACCCGGTGCAGTTCGCCCTGCTCTGGCGGCTGGCGCGTGGCGCGAAACGTGCGCTGATCGTGGGCGACACAAAGCAGTCCATCATGGGCTTTCAGGGCGCCGACGCCCGCCTGTCGCAGGCCTTGCAGGGCGGGCACCTCGATGCCGTGTCGCCGCTTCATCGCAACTGGCGCTCGGACAAGCGCATCATGGACCTCGTCAACACGCTGGGTCCGGCGCTCTTTGATGACTACACCCCGTTGCAGCCGCAGCGCCCCGAAACCGGCGAGACCGCGCTGGAGGTGCTGCACCTGCCCGGTGGCCGCAAGGATACCTCGTCGGAGTGTATCGCCAACCGCGTGGCCGACCTCCTGGAGGCGGGCACCCTGGTCTGGGACAAGACACGCGAGGAACTGCGCCCGGTCCGGCCCGGCGACATTGCCGTGCTGACCTACACCCATGACAAGGCCAGCGCAGCCGCAGCCGCGCTTGAGGCGCACGGCCTGCCGGTGCGGATCCAGCAGGCCGGTTGGCTGACCTCACCGGCGATGCGCGCCGCCCCGAGGACGAATGCGACGCCGCGCGCAAGCTCTACGTCGCGCTGACGCGGGCGCGGGATCGGCTGATCCTCGTCATGCAGCGGCCGCCGGGCAAGCCCTCGGAGCACCCCCGGCGCATGGTCGACCTGCTGCGTGCCCGCGCCGGATTCGAAACCGGCGACGGCACGCTGACCGTTGCGGGCCAGAGCTTTGCCGCCCGCGTGGCCGACGGTGTCCCCGACGCGCCGGCGACACCCGCCACGACCGCGGCCGAGACGCTGGCCCGCTTCGGAACGGCGCAGCCCGCAGCGGATGGTCCCCGCACCCCCTGGCGGCGCAGCCCCTCGACCCTTGGCGCCTGCGCCGCGCTGCCGGCCGGCGCGCTGGAAACGCTCAGGCTGGGCGATGGCGTCGCCGAGACCCGCAGCGGCAGCGCGACCGCGCGCGGGACGGCGTGGCACCTCGCCTTCCGCGTGCTCGCCGGACGCCCGGACCTGGCCGGTCGCATCGCCGCCGCCACGGGCCTGCCGGACGCCGCCATTGCCCAGATCGCCGCCCAGGCGCGGGCCTTGACCGCCTGGCTGGCGGATCGCGGCTATGACGACCTGCACTTCGAGCTGCCGTTGCAGGAAACCTCGGCGGACGGCTCGGAAACCAACGCCATTCTCGACTGCCTGGCCGAAGGCCCGGACGGTCTGCTGATCATCGACCACAAGTCCGGCCCCTGCCCGGACCCCGAGGCCCGCTTTGCCGCCTACCAGCCGCAACTGGCCGCCTACGCCGCGATGGTTCACCGCCGCTGGCCTGACAAGAAAATCAATGGCCTCGCCATCCACTGGATGAGCGAAGGCACCCTGTCACTGGCGCGCCTGCCCGTGGAGGTCCTGGCGTGAATGGCGGCTGTCTCCTCGAGTCC
This sequence comes from Antarctobacter aquimaris, assembly GCF_900184945.1. Taxonomy (GTDB): domain Bacteria; phylum Pseudomonadota; class Alphaproteobacteria; order Rhodobacterales; family Rhodobacteraceae; genus Maliponia; species Maliponia aquimaris. Next base: position 7,926 of record NZ_FXYF01000008.1, read on the forward strand.
GGTTCGAGATCCAAGCCAATACCCCTTCCACCCGCCAACCAAGAAGCGCGAGATGACCCGAGACCGGTCCTCTCCCCCGGTGTCAGGCCGAGCCTGTGCGAACGAGGCAGACGGACAGACTGAAGAGATCACATTTCCTGCTCGCAAGACCCCGGAACCTTTCCGGGAATACCCCGACGCTGCTGCCGGAGCGGCCAATCGCGCGCTGGGGCCAGGACAGCGTTACGGATGCCTTCACTGACGGGCACCGCGCCCGGGTCCAAACCATCGTGGGGGAGGTCTGCCGAGAGTTTGTGCCGATACATCGCTCGGCGCGCTGCGAGTCACGCCAGAGCTGACCCCGCACGCCGCTGCCCTTGCCCAGCCCGCCAGAGGTCAGTACCACTTGGCAGCCGTCGCCTTGCGCGTCGGTTTCCGCGCCCTTCGGGCAGCTTGCCAGCCGCCCGTCGCGCCCCGCTCCGGGACACAGCATCGAAGGACACCCGCCAATGCAGGACCGCGACACCGCCGCGACCCCCGCGAAGGGACTGCGCCGCTGGGCACGCACCGGGCTGACCTACGCCATCGCCGGGCTGGCCGGCTGGACCGCCCACACGCTGGGCGCGCCGCTGGCCTGGATGCTGGGGCCGTTCTTTGCCTGTGCGGCCGCCTCGGCGATGGGGGTGCGGCTGACGACGATCCCCTTCAGCCGGCAATTGGCGCAGATCACCATCGGGCTGGGCATCGGCCTGCGTTTCACGCCCGAGACGCTGCTGGCCACGCTGGCCTTGACCCCGGCCATGCTGGTGGCGACGGTCTATGTGATCGCCTACACGCTGGGCGCGGCCTTCCTGTTCCGCCCCCTGGCCGGGGTCGGCCGCCCGACGGCCTTTTTCGCCACGGCGGCGGGCGGCGTGGCCGACATGGCCGTGGTCGCCCGGGACAAGGGCGGCGATGCCTCGGCGGTGGCGCTGGTGCAGGCGCTGCGGGTGTCGATCACCGTGGCCGTGGTGCCGATCCTGGTGATCACCTTCGGCACCCCCGGCACGATCCCCGACGCCGCGCCGCCGCTGACCGCCGACACCCTGCTGCCGCTGCTGCTGGCCTTCGCTGTCGCGATCCTCGCCGCGCGGGCGCTGAACCTGACCCGCCTGCCGAACGCCTGGCTGGTGGCGCCGATGCTGCTGGGGCTGTCGCTGGGGGCGACGGGCACGCTGTCGGCCAGCGTGCCCTCGGGCGCGATCCTGGCGGCGCAGCTGTTCCTCGGCACCTGGCTGGGCACGCAGTTCCAGCGCGAGATGCTGCTGGCCCTGCCCCGCGTCGCGCTGGCCGGGGTCTGCGCCTCGGGTTTCATGATCGTCGCGGCCTTTGCCGGGGCGCTGGTGCTGTCGGCGGCGACCGGGTTGCCGATGGCCACGGCCTTTCTCGCGCTCGCCCCGGCGGCGGTGACGGAAATGGTGATCACCGCCAAGGTCATGCACCTCGACCCGGAGATCATCACCGGCTTTCACATCCTGCGGATCTTCATCGTCATCTCGACCGCGACGCTGGTCTATCGCCTGTACCAGCGGATCGGCGACCGGCTCGGCGCGGGCTGAGGCTCAGAGCACCCGGCAGGCGGCCAGCGCCTCCTCATCCGGGCAGAGGCCCAGCCCCGGCCCGTCCGGCAGGCACAGCGCGCCGTCGACGATGCGCAGCGGATCGGGCAGCAGCAGCCGGGCGATGCGGGCCTGCGCGCGGTGCAGCTCGATCCCGCCCTGCTCCATCGCGCCGCAGACCCAGTGCAGGTTGACGAAGTCCCAGCCGCCGCCGGGTGCCACCTGCCGCCCCTGCCCCTGCGCGCGCCGCGCCACGTCGACCGCCGCCGCGACCCCACCGGCAAAGACGGCGTTGGGTTGCAACACCTGCACCCCCGCCTCGGTCAGCAGGTCAAACCGCTCTGTGCTCTGCTCCATCTGGCCCGCGCCCAGCGGCATGACGCCCATGCGCGCCAGGTCAGCCAAGGCGTGGCGGTCGTTGCCCAAAACCGGCTCTTCCAGCCAGGCCAGGTCCAGGTCCGCCGCCGCGCGGACAAAGTCGCGCGCGGTCTCCAGGTCCATACCGCAATTCGCATCGGCGATCAGTTCGGCCTGCGGGCCGATGGCGTCACGCACCGCGCGCAGGCGCGCCACGTCCTCGGCGACGCTGCGCCCCCGTGCGGCGATCAGCACCTTGACCCCGCGCGCGCCCCCGGCGACCTCGCGCGCGCAGACCTCGACCAGCGCCCCTGTGTCCAAAGCCGGAAAGCCGCAGGTCACATGCACCGGCGCAGAGACCCGCCTGCCGCCCAGCTGCGCCGCCAGGCTGACGCCCGCCCGCGTCGCCGCGAGATCCGCCAGCGCCACGTCCAGCGCCGACAGCGCCGAGACGACGACGCCGGTCATGCCGCGCGGGTTGACCCGGCGCATCAGGGCCGAGGTCGTCGGCACCTCCGGCACGTCCAGCGCGGCGCGCACCGCCCCGTTCAGGAACCCCGCCACCTCGGCCGCCAGGAACCGCCCGGTGAATCCCTCGCCCGTCACCCCGTCCCGATCACGCAGACGCACCCGGACAAAGGTGAAGCTGTCCGGGCCGGAATAGGGGTCGGGATCGCCCGGCAGCGCGCCGGGCCGGTGCACCGTGGCGACACAGCTCAGCGGGCCGCGCACGGCGTCACGTCTCCTCGCCGCCGTTCACCGCGATCATCTGTCCGGTGACGAAACGCGCGTCGTCCGACACGAGAAAGGCCACCGTTCCGGCGATATCCTCGGGCCGCCCCATCGACCCCACCGGGATCGAGGCCACGCGCTTGGGATCATCGACCGTCTCGGTCTCCTTGCGGATCTGGCCGGGCGAGATGACGTTGGCGGTGATGCCCTTGGGGGCGAATTCCTCGGACAGCGCCTTGGTCATGCCCCAGACGCCGTGTTTGGCGGCCGAGATCGGCGCCCCCTCGAAATAGCCGCGGATCGCCTTCATCCCGGCAAAGTTCACGATCCGGCCCCAGCCGTTGTCCACCATGCCGGGCAGAAAGGCGCGGCTGAGGCGAAAGGCGCCGGTCAGCGCGGTGTCGATCACCCGGCTCCAGTCCTCGTCCGTTGTCTCGAGGAACGGCTTGTGCGGCCGCACGGCGGCGTTGTTGACCAGGATGTCGACCCGGCCGAACCGCTCCAGCGCGGCCTTGGCGATGGTCTGCACCGCCTGCGCATCGCTCACGTCGCCCATCGCCACCAGCGCCTCTGCGCCCCGTTCGCGCACCATGGCGGCGGTCTGTTCCGCCGCGGCGCTGTCGCGCGATCCGTTGACGACGATGGCGCAGCCCTCATCCGCAAGGCGCAGCGCGATGGCCCGCCCGATGTTCTGGCCCGACCCCGAAACAAAGGCCGTCCGGCCCGTCAGTCTGCTGCCGTTCTGCATGTGTCGCTCCTTCCGGTTCCGGCCCCGGCGATCCGCCAGATCCCCTGTCCCGCCGGGCGCTTGTCGACAGGGGTATCGCCCCGTCTTCGATCATTCAACAGAATATTGTTGACAATCTACAATCCATGACCTGAAATCAGGGCATGAGCGAGGGGTCCCAAATTCGTGGCAGCTTTGAACGCCGGCGTCCGTTGGTGCACGAGGTCCGTGACGAACTGGAACGCATCATCCTCGAAGGCGAGGTGGCGGCGGGTGAGCGGCTGGACGAATCCACGCTGGCCGAACTGATGGGCGTCAGCCGCGGCCCGGTGCGCGAGGCGGCCCGCTCGCTGGAACGCGACGGGCTGGTGACGGCGGTCGCCAACCGCGGCGTCTTTGTCCGCAGCCTGTCGCTGCAAGAGACGCTGGAGCTGTATGACCTGCGCGCGATGATCGCCGGCTACCTCTGCGCCGAACTGGCCCGCACCGCCGACGCCGCCCTGCACCAGACCTTGCAGGTCTACCTGCACCGCATGGACGAGGCGATCGCCGAGCAGGACGAAAGCGCGTATTTCCTGACCAACCTCGCCTTTCACGATCACATCGCCGCCGCCGCGGCCAAGCCGCGCTCCTGCGCGCTCTACACCGCGCTGGGCAAGGAGGTGCGCCTGTTCCGCCTGCGCGTCCTGTCGGGCCGCGCCGCGCTGGAACTGTCGAACAGCGAACACCGGCGTCTGGTCGACGCCATCACCCGCGGAGATGCACAGGCCGCCCGCGACGAAGGCGCCCAGCATCACCTGAACGGAAAGCAACGCCTGTTGGCCTCGCTCGAGGCCGGCGCGGAGGATCCGGCCGGCTAGACAAAGGGAACAGGCCCAAACAGGCCACGGATCACAAGATCAAACCAGGGAGGAAAAAAACAATGGAACTTACACTCAAATCGAAGGGGGCTTCGGCCACCGGCCTTGTTGCGGCGCTGGCCGTGGCGACCCCGCTTGCCTTTTCGGCACCGGCCTTTGCGCAGGACTACCCGGCGGCGGACCAGACGCTTGACTGGACCATCGCCTTTGGTCCCGGCGGCGGCAACGACATCATGGCCCGCAGCATCATCGAGATCCTGAAGAAGTACGAGCTCTACCCGGGCGACATCCAGCCCGAGAACCGCGCCGGGGGCTCGGGCGCGGTGGGCTGGGGCTATCTCTTTGCCCAGGACGGCAACCCCTACGGCATCTCGACGACCTCGGGCAGCTTTGTCACCACGCCGCTTCAGGCCGACACGCCTTGGAAACCGGCGGACTTCACGCCCGTCGCCCTGCTGGCCACCGACGACCTCGTGCTGGTGGTCAACAAGGACAGCGAGATCCAGAACATCGAGCAGTTCATCGCCTTCGCCAAGGAAAACCCGATCAACATCGGCGGCACCGGCACCGTGAACGTCGACTTCATCGTGCCGACGCTGTTCGCGCAAAAGGCCGGGTTCGAATTCGACTATGTGTCGTTCAACGACATGTCCGAACAGACCACCGCGCTGTTGTCCAACGCGCTGGACGCGATGGTCGGCAATCCCGGCGAGATCCTCGGCCTGATCGAATCCGGCGACCTGCGTCCGCTGGTCTTCTCGGGCAAGAACGTGCCCAAGGCGCTCGAAGGCGTGCCGACCATGGGCGACATCGGCTTTGACATCGGCGTGTCGATGCCGCGCGGCCTGATCCTGGCACCGAACGCGCCCAAGGAGGCGCAGGACTGGTGGATCGAGACCATGAAGAAGGTCGTCGAGACGCCCGAGTGGGACGCCTACATCACCTCCAACACCCTGACCCCCACGGTCATCTACGGCGATGAATTCGCGGCGTTCCTGACCACCACCATGGGCGGGTTCGAGGAAGTGCTGCGCTCGGTCGGCGCAATCGACTGATCACCCCGGTACGGCACTCCCGGCCGGGCGCCCTGCCCGGCCGGTCTTTCACGGGACAGGTTCCATGCGCATCGTGTTCGCGCTCGTGCTTCTGGCGGGCGCTGTCTTCTATACCTACGTCGCCTTTGTCGACCTGTCGTTCCTGACGCGGACCGGGCGGCTGGGCCCGGGTTTCTTTCCCCGCGTGATCGGCGTGACGGCGATCGTCGTCTGCCTGCTGATCACGCTGGACGAGATGCGCCGCAGCCGCGAGCCCAATGGCGACAACAGCCGCTGGCGCGACGCGGTGGCGCTGATCGCGCTGGGGCTGCTCTACGCGGTGCTGATGCGGCTGTTCGGCGGCTTTGTCGCCACGGTGATCTTCCTCGGCCTCGCGCTGACGGTGGTCAACCCGGGGCGCCACCTCACCAACGGGCTGGTGTCGGTGCTGGTGCCCATCGCGGTCTACCTGCTGTTCGACCGGCTGCTGAACGCCAGCATGCCGCCCGCCCTCTATTCCCTGCCGATCTGACGGCGCCCGACGCATCCCAACCGAGGACACCTGATGGACATCTTTTCGGACCTGCTGATGGGGTTGTCGATCGCCATCACACCGATCAACATGGTCTACCTGCTGGTCGGCGCGATGGTCGGCATGGTGGTCGGGGTGATCCCCGGTTTCGGCCCCTCGGCGGGGCTGGCCATCCTGCTGCCGGTCACCTTCGGCATGGACCCGGTCGGCGCCATCATGATGCTGGCCGCGATCTACTACGGCGCGATGTACGGCGGCACGATCACTTCGATCCTGCTCAACACCCCGGGCGAAAGCGCCACCGTCGCCAGCACCTTTGACGGCTTTCCGCTGGCCAAGAACGGCCGCGCGGGGCCCGCGCTGGTGATGCAGGCGGCGGCCTCGTTCATCGGCGGCACGGTGGGGGTGATCCTGATCACCATCCTCGCGCCGATGTTCAGCCAGGTGTCGCGCAGTTTCGGCCCGCCGGAATACTTCCTGCTGGCCATGATGGGGATGCTCACCCTCATCGTGATGATCGGCAAGAACTGGAAGTTCGGCGTGATCTCGGCCCTGATCGGCTTTGCGCTGGGCACCGTCGGCGTGGACCTCGAGACCGGGCAGGGCCGCTACACCTTCGGCTCGGCCGAGTTGATCGGCGGCATCTACTTCATCCCCATCGCCATCGGCCTGTTCGGCCTGGGCGAGCTGTTCTATGCCTTCTACAACGGGCTGCACCGCACCGGCACCGGCGGCATCGTCCGCTACGACGCCGAGGAACGGTTCTGGCCCACCGCCCATGACTGGATCTCGACCCGCTGGACCATGGTGCGCGGCTCGCTCCTGGGCTTTGTCGTCGGCGTGATCCCGGGTGCGGGCGCGACCATCGCCTCGCTGATGGCCTATTCCATCGAACGCTCGGTCTCCAAGACGCCCGAGAACTTCGGCAAGGGCGAGATGGCCGGCCTCGTGGCCCCCGAGACGGCGAACAACGCCGCCTCCTCGGGGGCGATGATCCCGCTCCTGACGCTGGGCATTCCCGGTTCGGCCTCCACCGCCGTTCTGCTGGCGGCCTTCCTGATGTGGGGCCTGCGCCCCGGCCCGCTGTTCATGTCGCAGAACCCGGAACTGGCCTGGGGCCTCATCGCCTCGATGTACCTGGGCAACATGGCGCTGCTGGCGATCAGCATCTTTGCCATCCCGCTCTTCGTGCAGATCATCAAGGTGCCCTACCGCATCCTCGGCCCGACCATCGTGGTGATCTGCGCGCTGGGCACCTTCAGCGTGCACGCCAGCTTTGTCGAAACCTACCTGATGTTCGCGGCGGGCATCATCGGCTTCTTCATGCGGCTTTACGGCTATTCGCCCGCCGCGCTGGTGCTGGCGCTGGTGCTGGGGCCGCTGGCCGAAGAGGCGCTGCGCCAGACGCTGACCATCTCGCGCGGATCGTTCATGATCTTCGTGGAACGCACGCCCTCGCTGGTCATTATCCTGGTCACGGTGGCGCTGGTGGTGCTGTTGCCGCTGCTGGCCCGGATCGGCAAGTCGGCGCGCAGCAACGACGTCGAGAACGCCGGCACCTGATGGCGCGCCTGCCCTTCGACGCGGCCCAGACCCTCGCCGCCCGCGCCTTCGCGCGCGCGGGCGTCGCGATCCCCGACGCGGACAGCGCCGCGCAGATGCTGACCTTGACCGAGGCCATGGGGATCTCCACCCATGGCCTTGTGCGTGTGCGGGATTACACCGCGCGGATCGCGGCGGGCGGCATCGACGCGCAGGCCGCCCCGCAGGTCGAGCGCCCCGCCCCCGCCCTGCTGCGCATCGACGGCGCGCGCGGCCTCGGCCCCGCCGTCGCCTTCTCCGCGCTGGAGCACACCATGCAGGCCGCGCGCCAGTGCGGCGTCGCCGCCGCCTTCCTGCGCCGGGCCAGCCACCTGGGCGCGCTGGCGCCCTACCTGTTTGTCGCGGCCGAACACGGCTTTGCCGCCGTCATCACCAGCAACACCGCGCCGATGATGGCCCCGGCGGGCGGCCGCGCCCCGGTGATCGGCAACAACCCCTTGGGCTTTGCCCTGCCACACCCCGAGGGGCGGCACGTCATCCTCGACATGGCGCTGTCCGTGGTGTCGCGGTCGCGCGTGCGGGCGGCGGCCAGGGCGGGCACCCCCATCCCCGACAGCTGGGCCACCGGGCCGGACGGCCTGCCCACAACCGACCCGGCACAGGCGATGCGCGGGCTGATGTCCGCCATCGGCGGCGACAAGGGCGCGAACCTCGCGCTCTGCCTCGATCTTATGGCCGGAGGGCTGTCAGGCGCCGCGATGCTGTCCGAGGTGCCGACCGCCGCCGATACCCCCGGCGCGCCGCAGGACCTGGGCCAGATGATCCTGCTGGTGGATGCCGCGCGGCTGTTGCCTGACACGGACCGCGCCGCGCGTCTCGACACCGCCGCACGGATCGTCGGCCAGTCCCCCGCGCTGAACCCCGCGCAGCCGCCCCGCCTGCCCGGCGCCCGCGCGCTGGCCCGCCTGCAAAAGGCAAGGGCGGAGGGGATCGACATCCCCTCCGCCCTGCTGTCGGATCTCGAGACGCTGGCCGGTCAGCCCGCCTGACGCGCCTCCTCGGCGATCTCCTGCACCGCTTGCAGGAACCGCGCGACCTCGGCCTCGGAGTTGTAGTGGCACATCGACACCCGGATGCAGGCCGGCAGGCCCAGCGGGTCAAGGATGTTGCGCGAATAGTGATCGGCCTTGCGCGTATGGGTGCGAATTCCCCGCTCGCGCAGCTTGGTCACCGTGTCCTGCGCGGCCTGCCCCTTGAACACGAAACTCACCAGCCCCTCGCGGCGCGGGTTGTCCACGCCGCCGACCATCACCACCTCGTCGTACCCGGCCAGCCCCTTGAGGTTGCCGGTGCCGTGCAGCATGGCATTGGTCAGCGCCGCCTCGTGCGCGTGGATCGCGTCACCCGCCGCGACGATCCGTTCGCGCCGGTCTGCCGAGTCCGACACCTGCCCGCCCAGCCAGTCGAAATAGGCCACCACGTCCGAGAAGGTGGCATAGGATCCGGTGTCGCGCGTGCCCAGTTCCCAGGGCGCACCCGGCGCGTCGATCAGGTTGTCATGCGGCAGCTTGGCCAGCCGGTTCGACAGCCAGGCAAGGCCATAGCCGTGGCGCGAAAACACCTTGTAGGGCGACACCACGTAGCCATCCACGCCGTAGCTGGACAGGTCCAGACGGCCGTGCGCGGCGTGCTGGATGCCGTCGACGATGATGTAGCAATCGGGCGCCACCGACCGGATCGCCCTGGCGACGGCGGCCACGTCCACCCCCATGCCGGAGACCGGCGAGGTGTGCAGGATGGTGGCGACGCGGGTATCGGCGGTCAGCTGCGGCAGGTAATGCTCCGGGTACACCGATCCCGTCTCCGGATCATGGCTCACCAGCACATGCGTCTTGCCCGCGACCTCCGCCCAGCGGTTGCAGGCGCTGCGGGTGGCGGGATGCTCCAGCGTACTGCCCAGCACGCGGCCGCCCTCGGGCGTGCCGAGACAGGCCGCCGAGATCAGCCGGAACAGCAGTTCCGTCCCGCTTTCGCCGACAAAAAAGGTGCCGCCCGGCGCGTTGAAGAACACGCGCATGTCGTCCTTGGCCTTGTCGATGATCCGCACCAGCTCGTGCGAGGCCTCGTTGTCGCGGCCCTGGTTGTCCGGGATACCGGCAAAGAAACCCGAGGTTTCGACCACGGATTTCAGCGTCAGCGCGCCGCCCGCGTTTTCAAAGAACACCCGGTCCCCGGCAAAGGGACAGCTGTCGACATGGGCAAACCGCGCCCGGATCGCGGTCAAAAGGTCGGGAGTGATCCCGCGGGTAGGCTGTTGTGCAGTCACGGCATTTTCCATGTGGCGGTGGCAAGGGCGGCAAGCTTGCCGTCCTCGGAATACAGGCGGCTTTCCATGAAGGACATGGACCGGCCCCGGCGGGTGAACCGACCTTCGCAGGTGACGGTGCCGCCCATGACCGGGCGCATGAACTGGATCTTCATCTCGATCGTGGCCCCCGGCCCCGCGACCTTGGCGACCAGGTGGCCCATGGAGATGTCCATGGCCGAGGCCATGACACCGCCGTGCAGCGACCCTTGCGGGTTGCGCAGCACGTCCGAGACCGGGAATTTCACGCGGCAGACTTCCTTGTCGGCATCCGCCGCCTCGGCGGGCAGGTAGGCAAACGACAGGTCCAGGAACCGGGCGAGGAAAAAGCGTTCGAACGCCTGTTCATGGTCCGACAGCGCGGTTTCGAACCGCGCCCGCGCCTCGCCCTCGTCCACCCGTTTCGGTGCGGTTTCGGAACTCATGCGCCGATGAAGCCCGGCTTGCGTTTCTCCAGAAAGGCACGGCGCCCCTCGATGTAATCCTGGCTGTCAAAGCAGGCCTGCACGCGCGCGGCGCAGGCATCCAGATCCCGCTCGGACTCGGGCTTCATCGCCTCGTTCACGATGAACTTGACCGAGTTCACCGTCATCGGCGCGTTGGCGGCGATCATCTCGGCCATCGACTCGGCGGCGGCCTCGACCTCGCCATCGGGCACGATCCGGTTGACCAGCCCCATGGTGCGCGCCTCCTCGGCGTCGAACCGGCGGGCGGTAAAGAAGATTTCCTTGGCAAAGGCGGGGCCGACCACGTCGATCAGCCGCTTGATCCCGACATAGCCATAGCCCAGCCCCAGCTTGGCCGCCGGAATGGCAAACTGCGACCCGGTCCCGCAGATGCGGATGTCACAGCTGAGCGCCAGCGCCACGCCGCCGCCGACGCAGAACCCGTCGATCTGCGCAATGGTCGGCTTGGGGAAGTTGGCGACCAGGTTGTAGGCTTCGGCCGTGGTGGCGTTGTAGGTCTCGACCGCCTCCTTGCTGGCGCGCTCGCTCTCGAACTTGGAGATGTCCGCGCCCGACACAAAGGCCTTGCCGCCCGCACCCGACAGGATGAGGATGCGCACGGAAGGATCGGCAGCAAAGCGGGTCGCGGCTTCGATCACCGCCTGCCACATCTCGAACGACACGGCGTTGCGCTTTTCCGGCTGGTTGAAGATGATGCGGGCGATCGGGCCGTTCTGGCTGGTGATGATCTTGTCGGTCATGCCTTGTGGGTTCCTTCAGGTGGCGCCAGAGGCCTTCATGGCCTCGATGTCTTCGGCCGAGAATCCGATCTCGGCCAGGATGTCCGCGGAATGCTGCCCGGCCAGCGGCGGCGGCGCAGCGATATGGCTGGGCGTGCGGCTCATCAGGATCGGCTGGCCGACCACATGGGTCGGGCCGCGCTCCTGGCTGACGACCGGCTGCGCCAAACCCAGGTGCTGCACCTGCGGGTTGGCAAAGACCTGGCCGATGTCGTTGATCTCGCCCGCCGGGACGCCTGCCTCGTTCATCGCCTCGACCCAGTCCGCCGTGGTGCGGCTGACGGTGATCTCCTCGATGGCGGCGTTCAGCGCATCGCGGTTCTCCGACCGCGCGGGGGCGGTGGCATAGCGCGGATCCTCGATCCATTCCTCGTGCCCCATGGCGCGGGCAAAGCGGCGCCAGATCTCCTGCCCCGCCACGGCCAGGTTCATGTGGCCGTCCTTGGTGCGGAACACGCCCGTCGGGATCGAGGTGGGATGGTTGTTTCCCGCCTGCCCCGGCACATCGCCATCCATCAGGAAACGCGCCGCCTGGAAATCCAGCATGAAGACCTGCGCCTGCAACAGCGAGGTCTGGATCCACTGGCCGCGCCCGGACGCCTGCCGCTCCATCAGCGCGATCAGGATGCCCTGCGCGGCAAAGAGGCCAGCGCAAAGGTCCGCGATGGGGATGCCCACGCGCATCGGCCCGGTGCCCGGCTGGCCGGTGATCGACATGAGGCCCCCCATGCCCTGCGCGATCTGGTCGAATCCGGGCCGGTCGGCCAAAGGCCCGTCCTGGCCAAAGCCCGAGATCGAGGCATAGACCAAGCCGGGGTTGTCCTGCGACAGGGTGTCATAGTCGATGCCGAGGCGGTTCTTCACGTCGGGGCGAAAGTTTTCGACGATCACGTCGGCGGTCCTGGCCAGCCGGCGAAAGGCTTCAAGCCCGGCCTCGGACTTCAGGTTCAGCGTCAGGCTGCGCTTGTTGCGGTGCAGGTTCTGGAAATCCGCGCCGGACCGTGGCCCGCCCAGCTGCGCGCTGTCCTCGGGCGTCTCGATCTTGATGACATCGGCGCCCCAATCTGCGAATTGACGCACGCAGGTCGGTCCGGACCGCACGCGGGTCAGGTCCAGGACGCGGATGCCGCGAAGCGCCGCACTGGCGCCGGTCACCGGCCCGCCCTGGGCCTCCGGCACCCCCGGTTTGTCGCGCTGCGTCATTGGACCCTCCCATGGCGTAACTGTCACGGCCAAACTAGGGGATGCGGCGGGACCGCACAAGATGTATGTTGATTGTTGACAAAAATACGGCGCGGGGTGAAATGGCGAAATGAAGCTTTCGGCAAGAGATATCGGGCAAAAACGGGCGACCCTCGCCGTCGAGGTGCGCGCCGAGATCGAGCGCATGATCGTCGAGGGAAACCTCGAGGCCGGCGAGAAACTGAACGAACTCACGCTGTCGGACGCCATGGGCGTCAGTCGTGGCACCGTGCGCGAGGCGATCCGCTCATTGGCCGACAGCGGGCTGATCAGCCTGATCGCCAACCGCGGCGCCTTTGTGCACAAGCTGACGCTGGCCGAGGTGCGCAACCTCTACGACCTGCGCGGCGCGATCTTTGCCATGGCCTGCGCCGCCGCCGCGCGCCGCGTCGCCGAAGGGGCGGAGACAAAGCTGCCCGACCGGCTGCGCCGCAACCTCGAAAAGATGCGCGAAGCCTTGGCCGAGGACCGCGTCGACCGCTACTACAGCCTTAACATCGAATTTCACGACATGCTGATGGAAGCCGCGCACAACCCCAAGGCCAAGACGATCTACGACAACCTCGTCAAGGAAATGCACCTGTTCCGCCGGCGCGGGCTGTCCAAGGCGCCCAACATCGCCCGCTCCATCGTCGAGCATGAGGCGATCCACGACGCGGTGACCAAGGGTGACCCCGAGGCCGCCCGCGCCGCCGCCGAACAGCACATCCAGCTGGGCCTTGGGCGCTACATGGCGATGATCGCCAAGGACGAGGAAAGCGCGACCTGAGGCCCCCTGCGCCCGGGTCCGCGGACTAAGGAGTGAGACCATGAGCAACCCTTTGCATGACGCCCTGTTCGCCCCGCACGAAGGGCGCGACACGCCCTTCCTGCACTTGGCCGACGGCCAGACGCTGACCCATGCGGCCTTCCTGGCGCGCGCCGGGCAGATGGCGAACGCGCTGGCCGCCGCCGGGGTGGCGCCCGGCGACCGCGTCGCCGTGCACATTGCCAAGTCCGCCGAGGCGCTGGCGCTCTACGCCGCCTGCATCCTGGCGGGCGCGGTCTTCCTGCCGCTCAACACCGCCTATACCCCGGCCGAACTCGACTATTTCGTCGGTGACAGCGGCGCGGTGCTGTTCGTCTGCGATCCGGCTGAGGCGCCAGCCATGCCCCCCATCGCGGCAAAGGCCGGCTGCGCCCTGCACACCATCGGCGCGGACGGGCGCGGCAGTTTCAGCGACCTCGCCGATGCGCAGGACAGCGCCTTTGCCCCCGCGCCCCGCACCGAAGACGACATCGCCGCGTTGCTCTACACCTCCGGCACCACCGGGCGGTCCAAGGGCGCGATGCTGACCCACCGCAACCTGGTGTCCAACGCGCAGGCGCTGGTCGAGATCTGGCGCTTTACCGCGGACGACGTGCTGCTGCACGCGCTGCCGATCTTTCACGCGCACGGGCTGTTCGTGGCGACCAACGTGATGCTGCTGTCGGGCGGGGCGATGATCTTCCTGCCGAAGTTCGAGCTTGAATCCGTGCTGGCCGCCCTGCCCCGCGCCACCACGATGATGGGCGTGCCCACCTTCTACACCCGCCTGCTGGACGATCCCCGCTTTGACCGTGACCTGACCTCGGGGATGCGGCTCTTCATCTCCGGCTCTGCCCCGCTCTTGGCCGAAACGCACCGCGCCTTCGAGGACCGCACCGGCCACCGCATCCTGGAACGCTACGGCATGACCGAAACCAGCATGAACACCTCCAACCCCTACGAGGGCGAGCGCCGCGCCGGCACGGTCGGCTTTCCGCTGCCGGGGGTCGAGGTCAAGGTCTGCGATCCCGAGACCGGCGCGCCCCTGCCGCAGGGCGAAACCGGGGTGCTGTATGTGCGCGGCCCCAACGTGTTCAAGGGCTACTGGCGGATGCCGGAAAAGACCGCCCAGGAACTGCTGCCCGACGGTTTCCTGATCACCGGCGACATCGCGCGGATCGACGCGGACGGCTACGTCACCATCGTCGGCCGCAGCAAGGACCTGATCATCTCGGGCGGCTACAACATCTACCCCAAGGAGATCGAGCTGTTCCTCGACGATCTGCCCGGCGTGCTGGAAAGCGCGGTGATCGGCGCGCCGCATCCCGACTTCGGCGAAAGCGTGATCGCCGTGCTGGTGCCGCAAAAGGGCGCGACGCTGGACCTGCCCGCCATCGAGGCGGCGGTCAAGGCGGACCTCGCCGGGTTCAAACGCCCCGGGCGCTACGTCGTGCTGGACGAGCTGCCGCGCAACACCATGGGCAAGGTGCAGAAAAACGCCCTGCGCGAGGCCTACGCCGACAGTTTCGTGACGGCCTGAGTCAGCCCTTCTCGCTGACCTTGTAGGCCGACCGCGCCAGCCATTCGGGGCTGATCTCCACCCCCCAGCCGGGCGCGTCGCTGACCTCAACCCGGCCATTGGTCACGGTATAGGGGTCCTCGACAAACAGCCCGCGCTGCCAGGGGTAATAGTCGTCCCCCTCGATCGAGAACTCCAAGTAGCGGCCGGGGTTCGGCACCGCGCGCAACAGGTGCATGGTGAACAGCGTCACCAGCGACAGGTTGGCGCTGTGTGGCGTGCAGGGCAGCCCGGCGGCATGCCCCATGCGCGCCACCTCCAGGCTCAGGGCCATGCCGCCCAGGTACAGGACGTCCGGCTGCACGATGTCCACCGCCCGCAAGCCCACGATCCGTTTCCACTGTTGCAGGTCCCAGTCCTGCTCGCCCCCCGCCACGTCGATGGTCAGGGCGCGCGTCACCTCGGCGGTCTGTTCCAGTTCCCAGTAGGGGCACGGCTCCTCGAAATGCTCATAGCCCTGGTCCTCCAGCATCCGCCCCACGGCAATGGCGCGCGCCGGGCCAAAGCCGGAGTTCGCATCGACCAGCAGCGCCGCCCCGTCGCCCAGGGCCCGCCGGATCGCCGGAATGATCGCCTCGGTCCGGCCCGGCCATTCGTCGCGATCCAAACCGCACTCCGCCCCGACCCGCACCTTGAAGGCGTCGAATCCGTGACTGTCACGCAGGGCAACCAGCCGCGCCGCCTCGTCCTCGGGGGTGATGTCGCGCCGCATGGACGAGGCATAGGCCCTGAGAGGCCCCGCCGTGCCACCCAGCAGCACCGCCACCGGCTGCCCCGCGACCTTGCCGCGCCAGTCCCAGACGGCGGTGTCCAGCCCGGCCATGGCGCGGCGCAGGTAGGTGCCCGGGTACTTGTGCTCGCGCAGCGGGATCTCGGCCAGCACGGCCTCCAGCGCGTCCATCCCGCGCCCCAGCGCCCAGGGCGCCACCTGCCGGTGCAGCACCTCGCAGCTCAGGTCGCTGTTGTAGGTCGACACCTGCCCCCAGCCCTGCGTGCCGTCCTCTGCCGTCACCCGGACAAAGCCGATCAGCGGCGTGCAGAATGTCTCGATCCGGGCGATGCGCGGGCCAGTGTCATCCTTGCCCCGGTCCCCCGCCACAGGCACCGCGCCGGAACTGGAATAGGGAATGCTCATGTCTCCTCCAGGATCAGCTCGGCGGCGCGATACGCCAGCATCATCACCGGCGCATTGGTATTGCCCGAGGTGATGTTGGGAAAGACCGAGGCATCGACCACGCGCAGCCCCTCGAACCCATGCACCTTCAGCCGGGGCGAGACAACCGCGCCCGCCGCCTCCGGCCCCATCGCGCAGGTGCCGACCGGGTGAAACACGGTGCCGCAGCGTTCACGGAAATCGGCCAGGATGTCATCGGCGCCCATCTGTCGCAGGTCCGGTGCCATCGCCCGGTCGACCAGCCGGGTCAGCGCCTCGGTCCGCATCAGGCGCTGGCACAGCAGCCCGCCCGCCACCACCTGCGCGCGGTCCTCCTCGGTGTGCAATGAGTTCGGCCGGATCCGCGGCGGCGCGTCAGGGTCATTGGCGGAAATGTCGATCCGCCCCCGGCTGGTCGGCCGGCAGGGCTGAAAGCCGATGATGAAGCCGGGAAACGGGTCGGGCTGGATCACCGTACGCTTGCCGCTGGGCGAGGTGGTGTAGGTCACCGGGTTGAAATACAGCTGCTGGTCCAGGTGCGGATGGTCCGGCGTCGACCGCAGGAAACCGCCGCACTGGTTCACCGACAGCGCCAGCGGCCCGCGCCGCGCCAGCGCGTAGTGCAACGCCGCGCGCACCTTGCCCAGGAAGGGACGCAGCGCGTTGTTCAGCGTCGGTTCCGTCGCGCGGAAGTAGTAGTTGATGCCCAGGTGGTCCTGGAGGTTGCCGCCCACCTGCGGCGCGTCCAGCAGCGGCGTGATGCCCTGCGATTTCAGCAGCATTGCCGGCCCGATGCCGGACAGTTGCAGCAGCCGGGGCGAACTCACCGCCCCCGCCGACAGCAACACTTCGCGCCCCGCCGTCAGCGTCCGCAGCTGCCCCCTGTGGCGCACGACCACCCCGGTCACGCGGCGGCCCTCGATGTGCAGCCGCTCGACCAGCGCGCCGGTCATCAGCGTGACGTTGGGCCGCTTCAAGGCCGGGGCCAGAAAGGCGCGCGCCGAATGCATCCGCCGCCCGCCGGCGGTGTTGATCTGGTAGACCGCCGCCCCTTCCTGCCTGTCGCCGTTCAGATCGGTCGTCACCGGCAGGCCCAGCTCGCCCGCCGCCGCAAAATAGTGCCGGTTGACCGGGTGGATCAGGTCGGACACGTCCTGCACCTGGATCGGCCCAGCCCCGCGCCGCGTGCCGTCCGCGCCCACCCGCGTCTCCATCGCGTCATAGGTCCGGCGCACCGTGGCCCAGTCCCAGCCCGTGGCCCCCGCCGCGACCCAGTCGTCATAGTCGCGCGGCACCCCGCGCGCGTAGACCAGCGCGTTGATCGCCCCCGATCCGCCAACGCATTTGCCGCGCGGCCAGTACCCGGTGCGCCCGGCCAGCGCCGCCTCCGGCTCGGCCTCGTACTTCCAGTTGACCGACGCATCGTAAAAGGTCTTGCCATAGCCCAAGGGCAGCGCGATCCACGGCGACCGCCCGTGCCCCCCCGCCTCCAGCACCAGCACGCGATGCCGGCCAGAGGCGCTCAGCCGCTCTGCCAGCACGCAGCCCGCCGACCCCGCCCCGACGATGATGTAATCGTAACCCGCCACGTTCCCCGACCGCCTGCCCAGACTCCCGACGCGGGATCGTTAGCGACCGGACAGCCCTGTCCACAATGGGAAAATGCCGCGTGACGCAAGGTCCTGCACATCCCGGGCCGCGTCTCAGCCCAGCGTCGCCATGAACCCGGCCAGCGTCTCCCCGGCAAAGCCCAGCACCGCCTCGTCCTGCAACAGCCCGTCCACCACCTTGGTGTTGGCCATGGGGACAAGGATTTCCTTGGCGGTATGGACCTGCGCCAGCATCCCGTTGAGGATGTATTTCAGGTGCGCCTGCGCCCGCACGCCCCCCAGCGCCCCGCCGGAAGTGGTGATCACGAGGCAGGGCTTGGCCTTGAACACCGACTCGTAGGCCGGGCGCGAGGCCCAGTCGATCGCGTTCTTCAGCACGCCGGGGACCGAGTAGTTGTATTCCGGCGTCACGAACACCAGCCCGTCCGCCGCCCGGATCTGCGCGAGGAACGCGGCCACCGCCGCGTTGTCGGTGACATCCGCGTTGTAATGCGGCAGCGCGCCGGGATCGGCCACGTCGCAGTCCGCCGCATCGCCCAGCCGGGCGATCAGCGCGCGCATGGTCGCCCTGGAGGATGACGCCTGTCGCAGGCTGCCGGGGATGAAAAGCAATCTGGGCATTGAGGGTCCGTTTCTTGTCAGAGGGTTAAATCCGCGCCAGCCAGGTGGCGATGGCGGGAAACAGGATCAGGATCACCAGCGCGACCATCATCGCGCCGACAAAGGGCACCGCGCCCTGGAAAACGTGGCTGACCTTGAGCGAGGCGTCGTCCATCGCCGACTTGATGGTGTAGACCGACAGGCCGAATGGCGGTGTCAGCAGGCCGATCTCGACCGCGACCACGGTCAGCACGCCGAACCAGATCATGTCGAACCCCGCCGCCTGCGCCACCGGCAGCGCGATCGGCAGCACGATCAGCATGATCGAGATCGAATCGATCAGGCATCCCAGCACGATGATCAGCAGCAGGTAGAGGATGAGAAAGCCATACGGCCCGATGCCGCCCGACAGCAGCCCCTCGGCCAGCACGCGCGGCACACCCGACAGCGCCAGCATCCGGCTGAAGAAGGTCGCCGCCAGGATCAGGAACAGCACCGACACGGTGATGCGCCCGGTCTCGACCAGCAGCCGCCAAAAGCTGCGGCGGTCCAGCGACCGGCGCATCAGCGCGATGACCAGCGCGCCGGCCGCACCCGCCGCCCCCGCCTCGGTCGGGTTCAGGAAGCCGCCGTAGAGCCCGCCCAGCACCACCACCATCAGCGACAGGATCGGCACCGCCTTGACGATGATCTCGCCCAGCCCGAGGTCGCGCGCCGCTTCGGCGGTGTCCTCGTGGTCAAAGACAAATCCGGGCCGGTACTTGGCCAGCAGCAGGATGGTGCCGCAGAACAGCGCCGACAGCAGCAGCCCCGGCCCGATGCCCGCGAGGAACATCCGCCCCACCGATTGCTCGGCCAGCACCGCGTAGACGATCATCAAGAGCGACGGCGGGATCAGCATCCCCAGCACCGAAGAGCCCGCCACGACCCCCGTGGCAAAGCGCGTGGAATAGCCGTGGCGCTGCATTTCCGGCACCGCGATGCGGCTGAACACCGTGGCGCTGGCGATGGAGATGCCGGTGATCGAGGCAAAGACCGCGTTGGCAAAGACCGTCGCCACCCCCAGCCCCGCCAGCACCCGGCGCAAGAGCCGCTGGAACACGTCGAAGGTGTCGCGCCCGACACCCGAGACCGTCACCAGCAGCCCCATCAGCACGAACAGCGGCACCACGGCGAACAGGTATTCCTCCAGGCTGTCGTTGGCCGCCTGCGCCATCATGCGCACCGCCACGGTGTCGTTGCGGATCAGCGCGACCCCGGCAAAGCTGACCGCCAGCATGCCGATGCCGATGGGCAGCCCGATGGCGATCAGCGTGATCAGCGCGGCAATCGCCAGCGTGCCGATTTCGACCGGGCTCATGTCGTGGGCCCCAGCACGCGGCGCGCGGCGATCAACGCGGCGCGCAGGAACTCGATCGCCGCCACGGCAAAGCCCAGCAGGATCAGCACGCGAAATGGCCAGGTCGGCAGCGTCGCGATGCCTTGCACGCCGATGAACTCGACCGCGTTCCAGTCCTTTTCAAAGATGCGGACCGTGGCCCAGGCGATGGTGCCCAGCACCGCCGCCCCGGTCAGGTTGAAGACGACCTGCATCAGCGCCGCCACCCGCGGCGCGCGCCGCTCGACCCGGTCCAGCAGGAATTCGGTGCGGGCCAGCCGTCCGGCCCGGATCGTCGCGGCCAGTTGCAGCGCCACCAGCGTCACCACCAGGAAGGCGCCCAGTTCCGACACCAGCGGCAGCGAGGCCCCCAGGCTGTTGCGCGCCACGATGTCGGCGCAGATGATCACCATCAGCACGCCGATCATCAGGGTGCCGACGGCGGCGAAACCGTCGACCACCGCCCCCCAGAGCCGCGCCACCGCGCCCCCGGGTCCGCCCTGTCCGTCGCCTGCCATGCTCCGGGCTTACTTGTCCCAGTCGCGCACGGGCACTTCGCCACGGGCGCGCAGAGCTTCGAGATAGGCCGCCAGGAACTCCGACGCGGGGATGCCCCGCGCGTCCAGCGGTTCGGCCCATTCCCTGGCAACGTTGGGCAGCTTGTTCGCCCACTTGGCCAGTTCGCCCTCAGGCATGTCCACGATCTGCACCGGCACCGACTGGCCCGCGCCCAGTTCGACCATCTTGTTCAGCGCGCCTTCGTGGCGGGCCACCAGGTCTTCGCCATGGCTGACGGTGTAGTGCTTGCCCGCCTCGATCATGGCGTTCTGCACCTCTTCGGGCAGCCCGTCCCAGCTGTCGCGGTTGATCGCGATGGCGCCGGAAAACGCCCCGCCGGCATCAAAGCGGTTGATGATCGGCGCCACCTCGTACAGCTTGATCGGCAGCGCCCCCAGCGCCAGCGTCAGCACGCCGTCGGACACGCCGGTCTGCACGTCGGTGTAATAGGTGGTCAGCGCGCCGTCGACGGCGTTGGCGTCCGTCCCGCGCAGCCAGTTGCCCAGCACCCCGGGGGCCGAGATCTTCATGCCGGCGATGTCGTCGATGCCGGTCAGCGGCGTCTTGGTGTAGATGTCGTAGAGGTCCGTCGCGGTAAAGCCCAGCACCTTGAGGTTGTGCTGTTCCCATTCGTTGCGGAACGCCTCGTTGGTCTCATAGAGCTCTTCCATCACCGCCAGGATCGCCGGCGGGTTGGCGCTGGCAAAGGGTGCATTCGAAGACGCCTGGCTCAGCGGCAGCTTGGCCTGCTCGAGAAAGGAAAATACCCAGCCCACGTCGGTGATGCCTTCCTCGACCGAGGTCAGCGTGGCGTTGGCCTTGTAAAGCTGGCCGCCGAATGCCTCGTTCCATGCGATCCTGTAGGTGCCGGTCTGGGCCAGGATCTCGTCGGTGCGCGCCATGAAATGAGTCTGGATCATGCCGACCCAGGGCACCACCGTCGGGTGGCTGGAGGCCACGGTCAGGCTGATGGTTTCCTGCGCCTGCACCGGCACCGGCACCGGCAGCGCAAGCATGCCCGCCATCAGCGCGCCATACATCACTTTCATTCTCTTTCCTCCCCTCAATGGGCCGGGCGACATGCCCGGTCCGGTCCTCGTGGTCAGCCGGCTTTGCGCCGTGCCAGTTCCGCGCGGATTTCTGCGCCGTGCTCGTCCAGGACGGGCGGCGGCCGCACCTCCGTGTCGGGCGTGCCGTCAAAATTGTAGGGCGCGCGCACGGTGGTGAAGGTGCCCAGTTCCGCAGACGGGACCGAGGTCTTGATCCGCAGGTGTTGCGCCTGCGGGTCCTCCAGCGCCTCGTCGCTGTCATAGGCCGGGCTGTGCGGCACCTCGTTGGCCTCCAGCAGATCACACCAGGCGTCCCGGGTCCTTTGCCGGAAGACCGGCGTCAGGATCGCGATCAGATCGTCCTGGTGCCTGATTCGCTCCATCCGTTCGGCAAAGCGGGGGTCCTGGCTCAGCTGCTCCATGCCGGTCGCGGCCAGCATCCCCTCCCAGAACTTGGCGGGCGAGGACAGGTGGATCGCCACCCACTTTCCGTCCGCGCATTCAAAGGTATAGCTCTGCGACACCACCGGGCGCGACAGCGGCCCCATGACCTCGCCGGCCGAGTAGTAGTGGGTAAAGCTGTCAAGGTTGAAATGGCACATCGCCTCCAGCATGGAGATGTCCAGCCGCCGCCCCTTGCCGGTCTGCGCCCGTTCCAGGAGTGCTGCGAGGATGCCCATGGCGGCATACTGCCCGGTCACGGCATCGGCGATGGCCGGGCCGATCACGCGCGGATCGGTCGGCGGGGTCAGCAGACGCAGGTAACCGCTCGCCGCCTGCGCCACGGTGTCATAGGTCGGCCGGTCGCGCGACGGGCCGGAGGTGCCAAAGCCCGAGATCGCGCAATAGATCAGGTCGGGGCGATGCTTGCGCAGATCGTCCTCGCCCGCGCCCAGCTTGTCCGCCACGCCGGGGCGAAAGTTCTGGATGAACACGTCCGCCGTCGCCACCAGGTCATGCAGCACCGCCAGGTCGGCGGGCTGGCGCGTGTCCAGCGCGATGGAGCGCTTGTTGCGGTTGTAGGTCTGGTAATGCGGCGAATAGAGCCCGCCCTTGAAGGCGCGGAACGGGTCGCCCGTGCCGGGGCGTTCCACCTTGATCACGTCGGCGCCCAGGTCGGCCAGGTGCATCCCCGCCGCCGGCCCGGTGATGTAGGTGCCCAGTTCGACGACGCGGACAGACTCGAGGATCTTGACCATGACCTACCCCGCCGTCTTGCCGTGCTTGGGCGACGGCTTGCCGTCATAGCCGATGGCGACATCCGCCTTGTGGGACAGGATGAAACCGATCGAGCGTTGCGCCTCTTCGAACAGGTGCGCCGACAGCCCCGCCGCCCGCGCCAGCAGCGGCACCGCCTTCAGCGCCCCCACCGGCCAGCCCGCGTCCAGGATCACCGCCGGGATCGCGCCCGACACGTTGATCGGCAGCGGCCGCTCGATGATGTCCGACGCATGGGCGCCCAGGATGCGCAGCATCTCGACGTGCTTGCCCGACACGCCCAGGTCGTCCGCGATGGCCAGCAGCCGGTCCGCGCGCGGATCGCCGCCCGAATGCTGCGGATGGCCCAGCCCTGCCACCTTGCGCCGCGCCGCCTTGTGTTCGTTCAGGCTCTCGATGGCGACACTCTCGAAATCCCACCCTTCCGCCTCGGCCCGCTCGACAAGCTCGACGATGTAGCGCCCCGCCGATTCGGAGCTGCCCGCCACCACGCTGCCCATGCCCAGCAGCCCCGCCGACATCGCCCCCTGCCAGGCGTCCGGCCCCGCCGCCAGCGTCATCCGCGCCGCCTGCACCGAGGGCACCAGCCCGTGTTCGGCGATCGCCACCAGGCAGGCGTCCATCATGTCGCGCTGCACCCGGGTCGGCTTTTCGCCCAGCACCAGCAGCCAGAAATAGTCGGTGAACCCGATCTTGCCGATCAGGTCGTCACACAGATCCAGCCCCCGCACCGTGATGCTGTCCGCGTCCGAGGTGGCGATGGCCGTATAGGCCTGGTCCTGTTTTCCGATCCGCATGGCCGCTCCCGTTTTCACATTGTTTTTCGCTATGCGAAAAAAAATTCTCTTGCCGAAAATAATGGGCCGACCTACCCTAACGTCAAGCGGTAATTTGCGGCAACCGGCGGAGGCCGCGACGAGGGAGGGAAACCATGAAGGATATCAACCAGTTCACCATCACGGAGGCGGTGAAGAAGTCGTTCAACACCGAACCGGACAGCCGGTTCGAGCAGCTGTTGCACGGGCTGATCGAGCATCTGCACGACTACACCCGCGAACATCAGCTGACCCATCAAGAATGGATGAAGGTCTTGATGTTCCTCTACGATTGCGGCCAGATCTCCACCCCCGAACGGCACGAATTCATTCTCTTGTCGGACGTGCTGGGATTCTCGGCGCTGGTCGACATGATCAACACCAAGGGCGGCGCCACCGAAGGGTCGAACCTCGGGCCCTTCTACCTCGACAACGCGCCGCGCAAACCGCTGGGTGCAGACCTCGGCGACGGCCGCGACGGCGTCTGCGTGCTGGTCCACGGCAAGGTGACGGATTCGCTGCACAAACCCCTGCCCGGCGCCGTGGTCGACACCTGGCAGGCCGACGGCGCGGGCACCTACCCGATCCAGGAGCAGGAACAGGGCCAGGACAAGATGGACCTGCGCGGCGTGTTCGAAGCGGATGACCAGGGCCGCTACTGGTACACCACCGTCCTGCCCAAGCCCTATACCGTGCCCTATGACGGCCCGGTGGGCGAACTCTTGCGCGCCGGCAACCGCCACGCCTGGCGCCCGGCCCACCTGCACTACATCGTGCGCGCCCCGGGCATGGCCTCGATCACCACCGAGATCTTCTTCGAGAACGCCGAATACGTCGACAACGACGCGGTGTTCGGCGTGCGCCGCTCGCTGCTGGCCAAGGTGCACCCGGCCAAGCGCGCCAAGGACCTTGGCCTGCCCACGGACAAGACCCCCGACGCGGTGGTCGAGTTCGATTTCGTCCTCGCGCCGCAGGGCTGACCCGCCATGGCGCGCGACGGCGACAAACCGGCGGAGTTCGTCGAGGCGCTGGCCAAGGGTCTCGCCATCCTCGAATCCTTCGACACCACCCACCCGGAGATGACGCTGTCCGAGGTGGCCCGCCGCGTCGGCCTGTCCCCCGCCGCCGCGCGCCGCTCGCTGATCACGCTGGCCGAACTGGGCTATGTCGGCCAGCATGACAAACGGTTCCACCTGAAACCGCGCATCATGGCGCTGGGCTCGGCCTTCTACTTTTCGGCCCGGGTGGATGAGCTGTTGCAGCCGGACCTGCGCGACCTGGTGAACCGCTTCGGCGATGCCTCATCGGTGGGCGCGCTGGACCGGACGCAGGTGATCTACGTCGCCCATGTCTCGGTCCAGCGGGCGCGCCGCGCCGCCGCCGTGGTCGGCGCGCGCTACCCGGCCTATGCCACCTCGATGGGCCGCGTGCTGCTGGCGGGGCTGGACGATGCGACGCTGAATGCCCGCCTTGCCCAGACCGACTTCCAGCCTTTGACATCAAAGACCTGCACCGATCCCTGCCAGCTCCGGCAGGAGGTGATGACCGTGCGCGCCAACGGCTATGCCACCACCGTCGACCAGCTGGACTACGGCATCACCGCGCTCGCCGTGCCGATCCGCGACCCGCAGGGCCGCACCATCGCCGCGCTCAATTCCTCGGGCTACACCGGGGTCGTCACCCCCGAAAGCCTGATCCGCGAACGCCTGCCCGCCCTGCGCGAGGCGGCATCCCACATCGCCCACGAAATCGCCCGCTTTCCCGTGCTGCAATCGGTGCTGGGCGGCTGAACCAGCAAAAGACACACAGGGAGGAAACCACCATGTGCCGACTGTGCACCCCCGCCACCCCGATCGCCAAATGCCCCGGCGCCGGTCCGCTTGTCCGCGCCGCCTCGGGCGAAACCTCCAGCGGCGCGCAGGCCGCCGCCTCGGCCCGCACCCATGTCACCGCCGCCAGCCTGCCCGACCTGTCGGGCCAGAAAGGCACCCGCATCCTGATCAAGGGCGGCGTGGTGATGTCGGTCGATCCCGCCGTCGGCAACTTTGCCGTGGGCGACGTGCTGATCGAGGGCGACCGCATCCTCGAAGTCGGCGCCAACATCCAGGCCGCCGATGCCCACGTGATCGACGCCAGGGGCAAGATCGTCATGCCCGGCTTCATCGACACCCACCACCACCAGTTCGAGACCGGCCTGCGCTCGACCCTGTCGGATGCCATCGTCGTCAACGACGGCCGGCCGGAAAACGCGCGCAACTACTACGAGGCGATGCTGCTGGGCTTCTCGCAGCACTACCGCCCGCAGGATGTCTACATCAACGAGCTTTACGGCGGCCTCGCGCAGCTGGATGCCGGCGTCACCACGGTGATGGACGTCAGCCAGATCCACCACTCGGCCGAGCATTCCGACGCCGCCATCGAGGGCCTGCGCGACGCCGGCCGCCGCGGCGTCTTCGGCTACTTCGAAGGCTGGTGGGACGGCAAGGAATACCCCCAGGGCGCCCGCCGCATCCGCGAACGCTACTTCTCCTCCGACGACCAGTTGTTGACCATGGTCATGGGCGGCGAGATCTACATCGACGGCTACCAGGAGGCGTGGAAGATCGGCCGCGAGCTGGACCTGCAAATCGCGCTGCACGTCGTGACAACCTTCGGCATGACCCCCACCTTCGACGCGCTGGCGAAATCCGGTGTCTTTGGCCCGGACAACATCTTCATCCACATGACCGGCATGACGGATGATGCGTGGAAGGCCGCCGCCGACGCGGGCGCGCATGTCTCGCTCTCGGTGCCGATCGAGATGCACATGCGCCACGGCCAGCCGCCGATCCAGAAGGCGCTGGACCTCGGCATGTCGATGTCGCTGTCCTCGGACGTGGAATGCACCATGTCGGCGGATTTCTTCACCCAGATGCGCGCGCTGGTCACACTCCAGCGGATGCACGCGAACGAACTGGCGCTGGGCGGCGCGCAGGATTTCCCGGCGCTGATGAAGACCGCCGACGCGATCCGCCACGCCACCATCGAGGGCGCCAGGGGCCTGCGGCTGGACCGCAAGACCGGCAGCCTGACCCCGGGCAAGCAGGCCGACATCCTCCTGCTGGACGCCGAAGCGATCAACGTCGCGCCGCTGAACAACGCCGCCGGCGCGGTGGTCACGCTGATGGACCGCAGCAACGTCGACACCGTCATGGTCGCCGGCAAGATCCGCAAGTGGCAGGGACAGCTCCTGGGCCACGACCTGGCCAAGCTGCGCCGCGAGCTGGAGGAAAGCCGCGACTACATCTTCGAAAAGGCGGGCGTCCAGCACGACCTGTTCGCCTGAGAGAGAACACGGCCTCTTTGCCTGAGGCCGCAACCCCTCACCGCCTGACATGACCCGGGGCGCGGCCCCTGTCCGCCCCCGCCAACCACAGGAATGCGCCATGCTTTTCCCGACCTCGCTCGTCGGCTCCTACCGCCAGCCCGGCTGGCTCATCGACCATGACAAGCTGGGCGGCCAGTACCCGCCCCGCACCCGCGCGCGCGAACTCTGGCGCATCCCCGAACCGCTGCTGTCGCAGGCGCAGGACGATGCCACCCGCCTCGCCATCCTTGACCAGGAGCTGGCCGGCCTCGACATCATCACCGACGGCGAGATCCGCCGCGAAAGCTATTCCAACCGTTTCGCAACCGCGCTCGACGGGCTGGACCTCGACAACTACGGCACCATCCTGACCCGCTCGGGCAAGCCGGTGCCGGTGCCGCGCATCACCGGCCCGATCCGCCGCGCCCGCCCGGTCGAGGTGGACGACCTCAGGTTCCTGCGCGCCCACACCGACCGCACGATCAAGATCACCCTGCCCGGTCCCTTCACCATGAGCCAGCAGGCGCTGAACGAACACTACGGCACCGCCGAAGAGGCCGCGATGGACTACGCCCGCGCCGTGCGCGAGGAAATGGCCGACCTGTTTGCCGCCGGGGCCGACGTGGTGCAGCTGGACGAACCCTGGATGCAGGCCAAGCCCGAGCTGGCCGAACAATACGGCCTCGCCGCGCTGAACGCCGCATTGGAGGGCGCCGCCGGCACCACCGCCGTGCACATCTGTTTCGGCTACGCCGCGATGACCAAGCAACGCCCCGAGGGCTATTCCTTTCTGCCGCAGCTGGCCGATTGCCTCTGCGACCAGGTCTCGATCGAGACCGCGCAGTCGAACCTCGACACCTCGGTGCTGGAAACCATCCGCGGCAAGACGGTGATCCTGGGCGTGATCGACCTGTCCGACATGCAGGTCGAATCGGCCGAGACGGTGGCCCACCGCATCCGCCGCGCGCTGCCCCACGTCGACGCCGACAAGATCGTCGTCGCGCCCGACTGCGGGATGAAATACCTGCCGCGCGACATCGCCTTTGGCAAGATGCAGGCCATGGCGCAGGGCGCCGCCATCGTCCGGGCCGAACTGGCCTGACCCGCTGACAGACCCTGTGCGCGGACAAACAGGACAAGGCGGCTGCCGCGGGCTACCTTGGCCACATCAGACCAGGGAGGAACACCATGTCCGGCACCGAATACCGCAAGATCCAGACGCAGGGCGTCCACCACATCACGATCATCGGCGCCGACCGCCAGACCTCGATCGACTTCTGGGAGGGCGTGCTGGGCATGCCCTTCGTCTTTGACCAGCCCAACCTCGACGACCCGAACGAAGGCCACCTCTACTTCGACCCAGGCGACGGCCGCCTGATCACCATCTTCACCAACGAAGAGCGCAAGCCCGATGCCACCCCGGTCCCCGAGGCGACCGGCTCGCTGCACCATCTCGCGCTGAACGTCAGCCAGGCGACGTTCTGGCAGGTGGCGGCACGGCTGGACGCGCGCGGGGTCAAACATTCCGGCCCGGTGGACCGCGGCTTCATGGATTCGATCTACTTCCGCGATCCGCTGGGCCTGCGGCTGGAACTGGCCAGCTACCGCTTCGAGCCGCCCGAGGGCTGCCGCCACGCCGACGTGATGATCGAGGCGCACCGCATCCGCAGCGCCCGCGGCGACCACCACATCGACCGCGAACACCTCGCCGACGCGATCGAGCTGCTGGTACAGCGCCGCCAGTCCTCGCTGTCCACGGACCGGGGCGCGCGCAATCCCTATTGACGAACGCGCCGTTCTGCACTTTTCCTTGCAGACAGCATGATCCCGCGCCACCCTGCTCCGCAGGCCCGGCGCGCGGGTCATCACCGCAGGAAAGGCACCACATGGCCAAGGTACGTTACGCCGTCGTCGGCGCGGGCTGGATCTCGCAGATCGCCTTCCTGCCCTCGGTGGCGCAGACCGGCAATTCCACCGTCGCCGCGCTCGTCAGCGGCAGCCCCGATGCGGCGCGCAAGCTGGCCGAGTTCCACGCCATCCCCGAAGTGCTGGACTACGCGCAGTATGACGCCCTCATCGCCTCCGACCGGATCGACGCCGTCTACATCGCCCTGCCCAACTCGCAACACGCCGACTACGCCATTCGCGCGCTGAAGGCCGGCAAACACGCGCTGGTGGAAAAGCCGCTGGCCCTGACGGTTGCGGAATGTGAGGCGATGATCGCCGCCGCGCAGGCCTCCGGCGCCCACCTGATGACCGCCTACCGCCTGCACCAGGATCCCGGCACCGTCGAGGTGCTGGAGCGCATCCGCGCCGGCGCCATCGGCACGCCACGGCTGTTTTCCTCGGTCTTCGCCTTCCAGACCGAGGCCGGCAACCACCGCCTGCGCGCCGAACACTGGGGCGGCCCCTTGCAGGACATCGGCGTCTACTGCCTGAACGCCGCGCGCCACGTGTTCCGGGCCGAACCGACAGAGGTCTTCGCCATGGCCGGCCACGGCGACGGCGACCCGCGCTTTGCCGAGGTCGAGGAAACGCTCGCCGTCACCCTGCGCTTTCCCGCAGAACGCTTTGCCCAGTTCCTCGTCAGCTTCGGCGCGGACGCGGTGGACAGCTACACCGTCGTCGGCACACAGGGCGTGCTGACCGTCGACCCCGGCTACCGCTTCGAAACCGACGTCGCCTTCACCCTGCGCAGCGGGGGCGAGTCCACGGCGCAGCACACCGCCGCCCCCTGCGACCACTTCGGCGCGCAGACCGCCTATTTCTCCGACTGCATCCTGACCGGCACCCCACCCTCATCCGACGGCGCCGAGGGGCTGGCCGATGTCGCCATCCTGCGCGCCATCGAGGCTTCGGTCAAAACCGGCCAGCCCCAGCCCGTCACCCTGCCGCCGCGCCCGCGCCACCCCGGCCCCGACACCCTGCGCCAGGTGCCCCGCACCGACCGCCGCCTGGTCCTCTGATCCCGGAGCACGCCATGACCCAGATCGACGCCCACCACCACTTCTGGCACCCCGCCCGGGGCGATTACGGCTGGATGCCGCCGGACGACCCCATCCTGACCCGCCCCTGCCACCCCGCCGACCTGGCCGACGCCCTGGCAAGAACCGGCGTCGAAAAGACCGTCCTCGTGCAGGCCGCCCCCACGCTGGAGGAAACCGAATACCTGCTCGGCATCGCCGACTGCACGCCGCACGTGGCCCGCGTCGTCGGCTGGATAAACTTCGAGGATCCCACCCAGATCGCCCATCTCCGCCGCCTCGCCCGCCACCCGAAGTTCGCCGGGGTCCGCCCGATGATCCAGGACCTGCCCGACGACACATGGATGCTGCGCGAGGACGTGCAATGGGCCTACCAGGCGCTGATCGAGCTGGACCTCACCTTCGACTGCCTCGGCTTTCCGCGCCACCTCCCGCATTTCCATACCCTGCTCACCCGCTACCCGCAGATGCGCGCGGTGATCGACCACTGCCTGAAACCGCAACTGCGCAGCCACTCCGCCGACAGCCTCAAAAGCTGGGCCGAGGGCATCACCCGGCTGGCACAGGACACCTCCGCCAACATCAAGCTGTCGGGCCTCGTCACCGAACACGACAGCCTGCCCGACGACACGCTTCTGCGCCCCTATACCGACCACGTCCTGGCCACCTTCGGCCCACACCGCACCATGTGGGGCTCGGACTGGCCGGTCTCCCGCCTGCGCTGCGACTACGCCGACTGGCACGCGCAGGCCCGCCGCCTCACCGCGCACCTGAGCGAACCCGATCAGGCCCAAATCTTCGGCGGCACGGCGGCACGATTCTACCGGATCTGACCACCCGCCCCAGGCTTCTTCTTGGCGGAAATACCTCCGGGGGTGAATGGACCGCAGGTCCAGAGGGGGCAGCGCCCCCTGCCCTGATCTACCTGCCCTGCGCCTACAGCCGGTCCACCGCCCGCCCGACCCGCGCCAGGTGCCGCGCCCGGCTCTCCGGCGTCGAGGCGTCCACCAGGTATTGCGCCACGAACACGGTCCGGCAGCGCCGCGCGCACAGCGCCCGCACCCCGCGCAGCAGCGTCCGCCGCCCCGGCGCGCCCATCAGCCAGGTCAGCCACCAACTGGCCCCGCAGGTGGTGAACACCGCCAGCCGGGTGATATGGGTCAACGCCGGCGCGATCCCCTCGCCCGGCCCCTTCGGCAGCGCAAAGGCCACCCCCGGCAACAGCACCCGGTCCAGCCAGCCCTTGAGCATCGCCGGCAGCCCGGACCACCAGGTCCGGTAGACAAGGATCAGCGTGTCGCACCAGGCCAGGTCCGCCACCTGCCGCGCCACCGGGGCGCGATCGCTGTCCTCGTCCAGGTAGCCGTCCCAGTCCGCCGCCGACAGCACCGGGTCAAAGCCCTCGGCATAGAGGTCGTGGTGCCGCACCTCCGCCCCGCGCGCCTCCAACCGTGCCAACACCTGCGCGCACACCGCCCCGGTAAAGCTCTCCGGCTTCGGATGGCAGGAAACAACCAGCGCCCGCATGGCTCACAGCTCCTTTTTCCCGCGCGCGACCAAGGACGCCTTCGCGATCCGCCCGACCCGCGTTCATGACGCCCGCATAGCGCATCCCATGCACCCGCGTCACCTGCCTGACGATCCCCCGCCCGGACCGCGTGCCGCCCCCCTGGACATGCAGCGCATGCCGCCAGCCTCCCGGATAAACGCGCAGCGCCAAGATGCCCCGCCCCCTGCGGCTTCTTCTCTGCGAAAATACTCCCGGGGTGAATGGCGCCGCAGGCGCCAGAGGGGCAGCGCCCCTGCCCGGCGCACCCCAGCGCCCGCCCTGCCGGCGGCTAGGAGTCCCTCCAGAGGGTATCGAGCTCGGCATGATCGGGCAGGTCGCGGCGGATCGCCTCGCCGGCGCGCAGCACGATGCGGTCGCTCTGCGGACGCGCCAGCAGCTCGGTCCAGTCGCGCGCGCGAAAGATCACCAGGTCCGCAGGCGCCCCGGGGCTCAGCGAGGAGGGGGCAAAGCCGCAGCTCGCCTCCGGCGTCAGCGTCACGCTGCGGATCCAGTCGCTGTCGGAGTGGTCCAGATGGGCGATGCGGGTCGCCTCGCGCAGCACCTCCAGCATGTCCATGTCGCCATAGGCATAAAACGGATCGCGCGTGTTGTCCGAGGCAAAGGAAACCGGAATGCCGCGCGCCTTCATCTCGTGCACCAGCGTCACGCCGCGCCGCCGGGGCGTGCCCGCGCCCCGGTCCTGCAGGTAGAGGTTGCACATCGGCAGGCTGACCACGTGCAGCCCGGCCCGCGCCACCAGGTCCAGCGTGTCCAGCGCGCGGCCCTCGTCCTGCGTCGACAGCGAACAGCAGTGACCGACGACAACCCGGCCCCTGTAACCGGTCTCCATCACCGTCTCGGCGATCAGGCGCAGCGTTTCCGAGGCGGGATCCAGGGTCTCGTCACAGTGGAAATCGAGGTCGAGGCCCTGCCCGGCGGCGGTCTCGATGTGCCCTTGCAGGCGCGTCGTCAGGTCCGGCAAGGGATAGGTCACCATGCCCAGCACGCCGCCATGCTCCGCCACGGTGCGGACAAGGTCGGGGTACTCGGCGTCGCCATAGCTTTCGCAGGAAATCAGGCTCACCGCCTGCAACTCGATCCGCCCGGCCCAGGCGGCGCGCAGCTCGGCAAACACCGGCCAGCTGATGCGGAACTGGCCCTCGGCGGAATCGAGGTGCGTGCGGATCTGCCGGGTGCCATGCGCATGGGCGCAGCGCAGCGAAAAGCCCATGCGCGCGCGCAGGTCCTCTGGCGACCAGTTGGCACGGTCCGCCCCCGCCGCGCGCAGGGCGCTGGCAAAGCGGCCGTCGGGGTTGGCGGCGCGCGGCCAGATATGCCCCTTGTCCAGGTGCGTGTGCATGTCGGTGAAACAGGGCAGCACCATGGCCCCGCGCATGTCCACCGCCACGCCGCTCGGGGCGGCGATCCTGGCGCCGGCGATGCCGAGATCGGTGCGGATGAGGTCGCCGGGCCGCCCCAGCAGGCAGGCCGGCACGGTGACATTGGCCAGCGTGAAGGTGCCGTGCGGCAAGGAGGTGAAATCCATCGGTTTTCCCTTTCCAACGCGCTTTCGTACCGGCGCGGGCGGTCCTCTCAGGCGCCTGCCCCTTGCCACCCCCGGGGCCAGGACCGGCATCCGCCCCGCGCGGCGCCGTCTCAAGCCGAGGTCGAGGCGAGTCCAGGGCCCCACCCCGCCGGTCCCACGCCCCGCGACGACATAGGGCCGCGCAAAGGGGGCGGCAAGACAGCCGGCACAGGGCGCCCGACACACGCAGCCAGCGGCCACAGCCGCCCCACGGTCAGAACGGCACACCGCAGAAGGTCCCTCTCCCGGCACGCCGGCTTTCCGGATGCACCCCCCCTTGCCGCCCGCGCAGAAAGGCGTTTCGAAACGCCTTTCCCCCGGCCCGCAGCGCAGCCCGGACCACCCCCGCCGCACCAGCGGCACCCCGGCCGGCTTCTGCCACCTCTCCACGGCGCGCAGAAAGGCGTTTCGAAACGCCTTTCTCCCGGCCCCCAAGGGCGGCACCGCCCCCTACTCCGGCCCCGCGCTCCCCATCCCTGACAGAACCTGTCGCCATGGCAGTCCGAAGCGCTTGCCCTCGCCCCGTCCCGCTGCTTGGATGCGCCCGACCAACCGTCCGGAGCCCCATGCCACACTTCCGATTCATCCACGCCTCCGACCTGCACCTTGGCCGCCGCTTCGCCAACATCCCGCAGGCCGAGGACGGCAACATCCGCGGCCGCCTGATGGAGGCCCGGCACATGGCCATCCCCCGCCTCGCCCGGGCCGCCCGCGACAGCGGCGCCGCGCACGTGCTGCTGGCCGGCGACACATTCGACACGCCCACACCCTCGGCCGGCGTTCTGCGCCAGGCGCTGGCCGCCATGGGCGACGACCCCGCAATCCACTGGTGGCTGATCCCCGGCAACCACGACAACCTTGCCAGCGCCGAACCGCTGTGGGACCGGCTGGCGCGCGAGGCCCCCGCCAATGTCCACGCCCTGACCGACACCACCCCGCAGCCGCTGGCCGAGGGCGTGCACCTGCTGCCCTGCCCCGTGCCGCACCGCAACCCCGGCCGCGACCTGACCGAGGCGCTGACCACCACCGCCACCCCGGACGGCACCCTGCGCCTCGCCCTCGCCCACGGCGGCGTCACCGACTTCGACGAAAGCGGCGCGCACATCGCCCCCGACCGCGACCGCCTGTCCCGGCTGGACTACCTCGCCCTGGGCGACTGGCACGGCCGGCTCGCCATCTCGCCGCGCACCCAGTTCCCCGGCACCCCGGAACAGGACCGGTTCAAGCACAACCGCCGCGGCCTCTGCCTCTCGGTCACCCTCGCCGGCCCCGGCGCGCCGCCCGAAGTGACCGAGATCGAGACCGGCCAGTTCCTCTGGACCGAATCCGACCTGCCCCTGCTGTCCGACATCGACGCCCCCGAGGCCCTGCGCGCCCTGCTGCCCACCACCGGCCGCCGCGACATCCTGCAACGGGTCCACGCCACCGGCTGGGCAGGCCTCGCGCAGCGCGCCGCCCTCGAACACGCCGCCGCCGACGCAGCCCCCGATTTTGCCCTGCTGGAGCTGACCACCGACCGCCTCGGCGCGCTGCACGACACCCCCGACCTCGACGCCATCGACCGCGGCGGCGCGCTGCGCCAGGCCGCCGAGGCGCTGCGCGACGCCGCCGCCGACCCCGACCGCGCCGCCGAGGACCGCGCCATCGCCGCCGAGGCGCTCGCCCGCCTGTTCGCCTATGTGACGGAGCCCGCGTCATGAAACTGCGCCGCATCGCCGTCAACAACCTGCGCCGCTTCACCCGGCCGGTCGAGATCGCCGGCCTGTCCGACGGGCTGAACGTTCTCAGCGCCCCCAACGAACAGGGCAAATCCACGCTGTTCGACGGCCTCCAGGCGCTGTTCTTCATCGCCCACGGCGGCCAGCCGCGCGAGATCAAGTCGCTCCAGCCGCACGCCAAGGGCGCCCCCGAGGTGCAGGCCGAGGTCGAGACCGCCGAAGGCACCTTTACCGTGACCAAGCGCTGGTTGCAGAAACCCCGCGCCACCGTCCACCGCGACGGCCGGCTGGTCGCCCAGGCGGACGAGGCCGAGGCCTGGATTTCCCGCCTCGCCGCCGCCGACGCTGGTGGTCCGGCCGGGCTGCTCTGGGTCCGCCAGGGCATCACCGCGCTGGGCCAGGGCACGAAAAAGGAGATGGACTCGCAGCTCGAGGCGCGGCGCGACCTGCTGTCCTCCGTCACCGGAGAGGTCGAGGCGATGACCGGCGGCGCGCGCATGGACGCCGCCCTGAAACGCTGCCGCGAGGAACTGGCGACCTACGCCACCGGCACCGGCCGCCCCAAGGTGGGTGGCCCGTGGAAGGACGCCGAAATCCGCGTCGAGACCCTGCGCGCCGAGCGCGACACGCTGGCCCGCACCGCCGAGGAACTGCACGAGGCGCTGACCGCCCGCAAGCGCGCCCGCGCCGAACTGGCCGAGGTCGCGAACCCCGAGGCCGAAGAACGGCGCAAGTCCCGCCTGGCCGAGGCCACCGCCGCCCATGCCGCCGCCGAGCGCCACGCCGACCAGCTGGAACAGCTGACCCGCGCCACCGACACCGCGCGCCTGCGGCTCGACGCGCTCACCCGCCAGCGCGCCGACCTCGCCGCCGCCCGCGCCGAACGGGCCGAGGCGCAGGCTCGCCTGCAAGAGGCCCAGGCCAGCCGCACGCAGGCCGAGACCGATCAGGCCAAGGCAGAACAGGCCACACAAGCGGCCACAACCGCACTGGCCGAGGCGCGCGCCGCGCTGACCACAGCCGACGCCCGCCTGCGCAGCGCCGAACAGGCCCGCCGCCTGCGCGAAAGCGCCGCCCGCCGCGCCGACCTGACAGACCGCCTACAACAGGCCCAGACCCTCGCCGCCACCCTCGCGACCCGCACGCGCGAGGCCCGCCAGGGCCCCACGACGCGCGAGTTGCAAGCGCTCGACCGCCTCGCCGCAGACCTCGACCGGGCGAAAGCCCTGCGCGACGCCGCCGCCGCACACCTGCGCATCGCCTACGACCCCGGCCGCGACGGCGCCATCACGGCAGAGGGCCAGCCGGTGCAAGGCGACCGCGACCTGCCGCTGCTGACCGACACGACGCTCAGGCTGGACGGCATCGGCACGCTCACCCTGCGCCCCGGCGGCGCGCTGGACGACAGCGCCGTCAGCCGCGCCCAAGAGGCCCTGGACACCGCCCTGCGCAAGCATGACCTGCCCACGCTCGACGCCGCCCGCGCCGCCGCCGAAACCCGCGCCAGCGCCGAACGCGCCGCGGCCGAGGCCAAGGCCGCGCTCACCGCCCTCGCCCCCCAGGGCCTCGACGCGCTGCACGAGGCCCTCGCCGCGCTGCCCGACCCGCAGGAAACCGGCGACGCCCCCGACCTCGACACCGCCGAATCCGAGCGCGCACAGGCCGAAGAGGCCCGCGTCAGCGCCGAAGCGCGCCTTGAGGCGCTGCGCGACCGCCTGCAAGCCGCCCGCACCACGCTGGCCCGCGCCCAGGCCGACACCCAGGCCGCGACAGACCGGCTGACCCGCGCCGACAGCGCCCTGTCGCGCCTCTCCGACGTCCCCGAGGACGAACTCGCCCGGCAAGAAACCGAAGCCCGCGCCGCGCTGGACAAGGCCACCGCCGCCCGCGACGCCGCAGCCCGCGACGCGCCGGACCTGGAAACCACCGGCGCCGCGCTCGCCCGCGCCCAGTCCGCCGACCGCGCCGCCGCCGAAGCCATCGCCCGCCTGCGCCCCGAGATCGCCCGGCTGGACGAACGCATCTCGCGCGGCTCCGAAGGCGCGGTCGAGGAACGGCTGGCCGAAGTGACCGAGCAGCTGCGCGCCGCCGAACGGACCCTCTCCCGGATCACCCGCGACGTCGCCGTCCTCCAGCGCCTGCAATCCGTGCTGGAAGCCGCCCGAACCGCCGCGCGTGATCGCTATTTCTCACCCGTTGCCAATGCCTTGCGCCCGCTTCTTCACCTGCTCTGGCCAGAGGCGCAGCTGGACTGGGACGACGGCGCGCTGCTGCCCCGCCACCTGCTGCGCCAAGGCGAAGTGGAACCGATCGACATCCTCTCCGGCGGCACCCAGGAACAGCTGGCCCTGCTGGTGCGGCTGGCCTTTGCGCGGCTGCTGGCACAGGACGGCCGCGCCGCGCCGGTGATCCTCGACGATGCGCTGGTCTACACCGACGACGACCGCATCGAACGCATGTTCGACGCGCTGCACCGCCAGGCCGCCGACGTGCAGATTCTCGTGCTCACCTGCCGCCAGCGCGCCTTCCGCGATCTCGGCGGCACGCAGCTGCAGATCCGCCCCCTGACAGGCCGCGACAGCCTGATGGACGCCTGAAACCCGCGATTTGCCCTTTGCAAGCGCGCCCTCCGCGCCTATATTCAACCTGTCTCGCAAGGGACTATGGACATAAACGCGCATGTAATAAGCGGATCGGACCCGGGGGCGGTACCCGGCGGCTCCACCAAACCTCCCTTGTTGGGGGAGTCTGGGGCCGAAACAGGATCGACGAACGTGTAAAGATGTGGCTTTGTCCCGGTGAGGTACCACCGTTATCGGTCCGTAAAGCATAATTGCCAACAACAATCGTGCTCCGGTTGCACTGGCTGCGTAAGCAGTCCGTAAGACCGAATCTTAAGCCCTTGCGCCTAGCAGCGTAAGGCGGGGTTCGCAGGCACCTGGCAACAGAAGCCTGCACTTTCCCCCCGACAGACCCCCACACGGCCCCGGCTTCTTTGGTTTGAAAAATACCTCGGGGGAGTCGCGCATCGCGCGACGGGGGCAGCGCCCCCTCTACGACCCCCTTGACCCTGTCCCGCGACCTGTCACACCGGCATCATCCCCCGGCGACAAGGGCCCGTGATGACCCCGCTCACCTCCCTGTTCCGCGTCTTCGGCCGCATCGGCCTGATGTCCTTTGGCGGCCCGGCCGCGCAGATCGCGCTGATGCACCGCGAACTGGTCGAGGACCGCCCCTGGCTGACCGAACAGCAGTTCCTGCGCGCGCTCAGCTTCTGCATGCTGTTGCCCGGACCCGAGGCGATGCAGCTGGCCACCTACGCCGGCTGGCGGCTGCGCGGCATCCCCGGCGGGCTGATCGCCGGGCTGCTGTTTGTCCTGCCCGGCGCGGCGCTGATCGCCGTCCTCGCCCTGCTCTACGCGCAGTACGGCGCCCAGCCGCAGACCGAGGCGCTGCTGCAGGGGGTCAAGGCCTGCGTGCTGGTGATCGTCGCGCAGGCGCTGCTGCGGCTGTCGCGCAAGGCGCTCAAGGGTCCCGCCGACCGCATCGCCGCCG
Organism: Antarctobacter aquimaris; assembly: GCF_900184945.1. GTDB lineage: Bacteria > Pseudomonadota > Alphaproteobacteria > Rhodobacterales > Rhodobacteraceae > Maliponia > Maliponia aquimaris. The sequence continues at coordinate 45,624 of NZ_FXYF01000008.1, forward strand.
GGCTGTCCTTTCTCGGCATCTTTGTCTTCGGCCTGCCGTTCCCGCTGATCATCGCGCTGGCAGCCCTCTGGGGCGCCCTCCGCACGACACAGCCCGCACCCGCGACCCCTCCGGCAGCCGCCGCAAGGACCACCTCCCCGGCCACCCTCGCCCTCTGGGCCGCGCTCTGGCTCGCGCCCCTGCCGCTGTTGCACCTGGCCGGGCAGACGCTGCTCTTTGACCTCGCGCTGTTCTTCGCCAAGCTGGCCGTCGTCACCTTCGGCGGCGCCTACGCGGTGCTGGCCTACATGGCGCAGGAGGTGGTCGAGACGCGCGGCTGGCTGGACGCCACGCAGATGGTCGACGCGCTGGGCCTGGCCGAAACCACCCCCGGCCCGCTGATTCTGGTGACGCAGTTCGTCGGGCAACTGGCCGGCCACCAGCAGGGCGGCGCGCTGTTCGGCCTCGCTGCCGGGGCGCTGACGTTGTGGATGACCTTCGTGCCCTGCTTTCTGTGGATCTTTGCCGGCGCGCCGCACGTCGAACGGCTGCTGGCCCGCCCGCGCCTGCAAACCGCGCTGGCGGCGATCACCGCCGCCGTCGTCGGCGTCATCCTCAACCTGTCGTTGTGGTTCGCGCTGCACGTCGCCTTTGCCGATGTCACCCCGCTGACGCTGGGCCCGCTCAGGCTGGACCTGCCCGACCCGGCCTCGCTGCGCTGGCAGGTTCTGCCGCTCACCGCCCTTGCCGCGCTGCTGATTTTCCGGGCAAACCGCGGCATTCCGGTGACGCTGGCGGCCTGCGCCGCGCTGGGCTGGGCGCTGGGCCAGCTGTGACATTCGCCCCTTTTACTCCCCGACAAAAGCAATATGGTGAGAAGACGCGGAGAGAGGTCCCCATGTCCGAAGGCATCGACTACGGCAAGCTTATGCACCGTGCCATGCGCGGTCTGATCCAGGAGGTTCTGGAAGGTGTGCAGGCGCGTGGTTTGCCGGGCGAGCATCATTTCTTCATCACCTTCGACACCGGCCACCCCGACGCCGAGCTGGCGGACTGGCTGGCCGACCGCTACCCCGACGAGATGACCGTGGTCATGCAGCACTGGTACGACGATCTCGACGTCGGCGACGACGGTTTTGCCGTCACGCTGAATTTCGGCGACGCGCCGGAACGGCTGTACATCCCCTACGACGCGATCAAGACCTTCGTCGATCCCTCGGTCGAATTCGGCCTGCGCTTCGAAAGCCAGACCGGCGACGACGAGGATGACGACGACGAGGACGACGATCCCACTCCGCCCGACGGCACCCCCGGCAAGCCGCGCGACAAGGGGCACGAGGCCGAAGTCGTCAGCCTCGACCGTTTTCGCAAGTGATCCGGCCCTGATGTCCTGCGCATTCTGACGCATGTGAGCGGTATCCCATGGTATGCCGCCTTGCCTTTCGCGGGCGCTTGGGTAAGACGGGGCGACCCGTCCAGGAGGCTTTGCCATGACCGCTACCCGCACCGAGTCCGACAGCTTTGGCCCGCTCGAGGTTCCCGCCGACAAGTATTGGGGCGCGCAGACCCAGCGCTCGATCATGAACTTCCCGATCGGCTGGGAAAAGCAGCCCGTCGCCATCGTCCGCGCGCTGGGCGTGATCAAGCAGGCCTGCGCGATGCAGAACAAGGCCACCGGCGACCTGGACCCGAAACTGGCCGATGCCATCATCCAGGCCGCGTCGGAGGTGGTCGCCGGCAAGTTCGACGACAATTTCCCGCTGGTGGTCTGGCAGACCGGATCGGGCACGCAGTCGAACATGAACGCCAACGAGGTGATCGCCAACCGCGCGATCGAGCTTCTGGGCGGCACCATCGGCTCGAAAAAGCCGGTGCATCCGAACGACCATTGCAACATGGGCCAGTCGTCCAACGACACCTTTCCCACCGCCATGCACATCGCCACGGCGATGATGGTGCGCGACGTGCTGCTGCCCGGCCTGACCAAGCTGGCCGAGGGGCTGGAGCAGAAGTCCGCCGAGTTCAAGGACATCATCAAGATCGGCCGCACCCACACGCAGGACGCCACCCCGCTGACGCTGGGGCAGGAATTCTCGGGCTACGCCATGCAGATCCGCAACGGGCTGAAGCGCGTCGACGCCGCCATGCCCGGCATCTACGAACTGGCCCAGGGCGGCACCGCCGTCGGCACCGGCCTGAACACCAAGACCGGCTGGAGCGAGGCCGTCGCCGCCCACATGGCCGAAATCACCGGCCTGCCCTTCATCACCGCGCCGAACAAGTTCGAGGCGCTGGCCGCGCATGACGCCATGGTGTTCCTGTCCGGCGCGCTCGCGACCATCGCCGGCAGCTGCTACAAGATCGCCAACGACATCCGCCTCTTGGGCTCCGGCCCGCGTTCCGGCCTGGGCGAGCTGATCCTGCCGGAAAACGAGCCCGGATCGTCGATCATGCCGGGCAAGGTCAACCCGACCCAGGCCGAGGCGCTGACCCAGGTCGCCGCCCACGTCATGGGCAACGACGCGGCGATCAAGTTCGCAGGCAGCCAAGGCCACTTCGAGCTGAACGTTTACAACCCGATGATGGCCTACAACCTGCTGCAATCGATCCAGCTCTTGGGTGATGCGGCGGACAGCTTCACCGAGCGGATGCTGCTGGGGATCGAGGCGAACCGCCCGCGCATCCAGAAGCTGATGCAGGAATCGCTGATGCTGGTCACCGCCCTTGCGCCGACCATCGGCTACGACAACGCCACCAAGGTCGCCAAGACCGCGCACAAGAACGGCACCACGCTGAAGGAAGAGGCCATCGCGCTGGGCTTCGTCGATGCCGAGACCTTTGACGCGGTGGTGCGGCCCGAGCAGATGATCGGCCCGAAGGACTGACCTCGCGGTCCGGAGCGGGGGCGCTGCCCCCGCACCCCCGGAGGTATTTTTCCCAAGAAGAAACAGGGGCGTGTCGTGGGGCGGCGCGCCCTTCTTCTGCACTGCGGCGGAAATCACGACGGAAGGCGGGGGCTGCGCCGTTGAACAGGGGCAATCTGTTCAGGAGTACATGATGTCCCGTCTTTCCCCCTGGTGGCTCTGGGCCGTTCTGGCCCTGCCGGGCCTTGGCATGGCCGTCGATCTGGTCAATTCCACCGATCCGCGTATCTTTCACCGCCTTTTGCATCCCACCGGCGAATTCGCCGCGCGGTTCATGATCATCGCCATGCTGGCAACGCCGCTGATGCTGCTGTTCAAGGGCTGGCGCGGGCCGCGCTGGCTGAAAAGGAACCGCCGGTATTTCGGGGTCGCCGCCTTTGCCTACGCCTTGGCGCACACCGTGTTCTACCTGGTGGACAAGGGCACGGCCGGGGCGGTCCTGGCCGAGGTGCCGCGCTTCTACATCTGGACCGGCTGGCTGGCCTTCGCGATCTTCATTCCGCTGGCGGTGACCTCGATGGATTATTTCGTCCGCGTCATGGGACCGCGTTGGAAGGCGCTGCAACGCTGGACCTATCCCGCCGCCGTCCTGACGCTGCTGCACTGGGCCGCGCTGCACGACTGGGGCAGCCCCGCCGCCGCTCTGGTGCATTTCGGTCCGCTGGCCCTGCTGGAGGGGTATCGCGTCTGGTACTGGTATCTTCGGCCGCGCCCCTCCGTCGCCGCCTGAGAGCTGCGGTCCCGTCCCGCGCGGGCGGGCCCGCGCCCTTTCCGGGGTTTTGTACAAAACGACATTTTTCGCGTACAGGACGTACATAACGTACAAAATCCGGCTGGATCGGGCGGCCCGCCCGGGGCATCATCCGGCCATGGCCCAACCCGTCAATCTCAACCGCTTTCGCAAGCAGAAGGCCCGCGCCGACAAGCGCCGCGAGGGCGATGCCAATGCCGTGAAACACGGGTTGTCCAAGGCCGAGAAAGACCTGGGCCGCGCCCGCGCCGACAAGGCCCGGCGCGATCTGGACGGGCACGAAAAGGAATGAACGGACGGCCGGTAAAACGCTCGCTGACCTTGCAGGGGCACCGCACCTCGGTGTCGCTGGAGGATCTTTTCTGGCGTGAGTTTCGCCGGATTGCCGAAGAAGATGGCCAGACTCTCAATGCCTTGGCGGCCGAAATTGATGCTGGCCGCGATCCCGAAGTCGGGCTGGCCTCTTCGATCCGGGTCTACGTGCTGGAGCGGGCTCTGGCCTTGCGTGATGCCTGAGCTTTTATCCACAAACCCTTGGAAATAAACTCAATGGGCCGGAAAGACAAAGCAGCGGTCGCGGCGGATGCTGAGCCACATCGGCGTGCCCGGTTTCGGGATGAACACGTTGGGCACCGTCGCCTTGAGCATTTGCCCGTCGTGGTCCATGCGGAATTCGACCAGGCTTTCCGCCCCCATGAAGCGCGCCCGTTCCACCACGCCGCGCGCCGGTGACCCGGTGCGGGCCGAGGGATTCGGCCCCTTGCCGCCACGGTCAAAGTCGATGGCGACGTGCTGCGGGCGGAACACGATCTCGACGCTGCTGCCGTCAGCGTAGCCGGGTGCGAGGAAACGACCGAACGGCGTGGCCACCAGGGCGCCTTGAACTTTGCCGCGCAAAGTGTTGATATCGCTGAAAAACGCCACGGCCTCGCGGTCGATGGGCGAATTGTAGATGTTGTAGGGCGCGCCCTGCTGGACGATGTGGCCGTTGCGCATGAGGGCGATTTCGTCGGCCATGCGCATGGCTTCCTCAGGTTCATGCGTGACCAGCAGGACCGAGGTGCCCTCTTCTTTCAGCAGTTCCAGCGTTTCGTCGCGGATGCCGTCGCGCAACCGGTTGTCGAGGCCGGAAAAGGGCTCGTCCATCAGCATGATGCGCGGGCGCGGCGCCAGCGCACGGGCCAGCGCGACGCGCTGCTGTTCGCCGCCCGACAGCTTGTGCGGAAAGTCGTCGATGTAGCGTTGCAGGCCGACCCGTTCGAGGTAATCCTTGGCGCGCACCTTCTTGTCGATGCCGGGACCCTTGAGCCCGAAGGCCACGTTTTCCCCCACCGTGAGGTGCGGGAACAGCGCAAAATCCTGAAACATCAAGCCGATAGAGCGCTTTTCTGGGGGCACCCGAAACACCGTGTCGCAGATCAGCTTGCCATCGACATGGATGGTGCCGGAGTCCTGCATCTCGACCCCGGCGATGATCCGCAGCGTGGTGGACTTGCCGCAGCCCGAGGGACCCAGCAGGCAGGTGACGTTGCCCGGATGGATCGCCAGCGAGACGTGATCGACCACCGGCTTGCCGTCATAGGTCCGGGTGATGTCGCGGATCTCGAGGCGGGGCGGTGGCACGGCGGTCTTCCTTTCGGTGTCCGACGGAATTCATCGGGTTTGGCGAGAGATAAAGCCGCCCGCGGTCCCCTGCAACCCTATGAGGACAGGGCCTTGGCCAGGCGTGGCAGGCGCGTCTTTTTCAGCAGGTCACGGATCGCCCAGGGTGCGCCGGACAGGGTTTCGGCCCTTTGGCGGACGGTTTCGGCCACCCCGGCGACGGTCTCGGGGGTCGCCTGCCACAGCCCCAGCAGGAAACCGTCCGGATCGGCGCGGCTGAGGCCCTCTTCGGCCAGCACGCCGCGCGGGAAATCCTGCGCGTTGACGGTCAGGATCAAGTCGGCGCTGCCTGCGACTGCGGCGGCCAGCACATGCACGTCCCCCGCGTCCGGCAGCCAGAGGCGCGCCTCGAGCGAGGGTTTCCAGCTGACCTCGGCCTGCGGCCAGGCAGTGCGGACCAGGGCGATCTCGCCGCGCGCCTGCGTCTCGCCCTCGGGGCCGATCTTGCGCGCCGCGCGCGCCCATTCCTCGAGGATGCGGGCGGACCAGAGGGGTGTGAACAGGCCTTGTGCCGCGACGCCCAGCAGGACTTCGCGCATCACGGTCGGGTAGAGGACACAGGTGTCCAGCAGCACCTTCACAGGCGGAAGACCAGCGCCTTGAGATAGCCCGACTCGGCCAGTTGCGGCAGCAGCGGATGGTCCGGCCCGGCAAAGCCGGTGTGGATCAGCTGCGCGCGCCGCCCGGCACGGCCGATGCCGCGCAGGCAGGCGCCGGTAAAGGCAGCCAGATCAACGGCATGCGAGCAGGAGCAGAGCACCAGGTAGCCGTCCTGAGCGACCAGCGGCGCGGCCAGCCGCGCGACGCGTTCGTAGGCGCGCAGGCCCTTTTCCAGCGCCGGCTTGGCCGGGGCAAAGGCCGGCGGGTCGCAGACCACCAGATCATACGCCGCGTCTTCGGCCGCCAACGCCTCGAGCGTGGCAAAGGCGTCGCCCTGCCGGGTCTCGAACCGCTCGGCCGCGCCCATGCGGGCCGCGCCCTCGGTCGCCAGCGCCAGCGCCGGGGCCGAGCCGTCCACCGCCAGCGCGTGGGTGGCCCCCTGCGCCAGCGCCGCCAGGGCAAATCCGCCGACGTGGCTGAACACGTCCAGCACCCGCGCGCCACGCGCCAGCCGGGCGGCAAAGGCGTGGTTGTCGCGCTGGTCGTAGAACAGCCCGGTCTTTTGCCCGCCGGTGAGGTCGGCCATGTAGGTCGCGCCGTTCATGACCACGGGCAGCGGCGCATCGGGCGCCGTGCCGCACAACACCGCGTCGGCATCGTCCAGCCCCTCCAGCGCCCGGCCCCGGCCGCCGCCGTTCTTCAGCACGGTAACCGCGCCGGTTTCGGCCAGCAGCGCCTGCGCCAGCAGGTCGAGATGCGTCTCGGCCCAGGCGGCGTTCGGCTGCACCACGAGCGTATCGCCAAAGCGGTCGACGATGACGCCGGGAAAGCCGTCGGCCTCGGCGTGGATCAGCCGGTAATAGGGGGCGTCGTAGAGCGCCGTCCGCAGGCCGAGCGCCTTGCGCACGCGCGCGGTCAGCCAGTCGGCGTTCACCTCGGCGGCAGGGTCGCGGTCCAGCACCCGCGCCACAATGCGCGAGGCCGGGTTGACCGCCACCGTGGCCAGCGGATAGCGCTCGGCGTCCTCCAGCGTGGCGATGGTGCCGGGCGCGATCGCCTTGGACCGCCGGTCCATCACCAGTTCGTTGTCAAAGACCCAAGGCGAGCCGCGCTTGATCGCGGCGACGTTGGCCTTCGGTTTCAGCCGCAACACCGGGCGGCGCTCATCGGGGGTATCCTGCGTCATGCGCCTCGCTTATCCTGCTTTCAGAGCCTTGGAAAGCAGGACCGCGCGGGTGCGGGTCGCTGGCCAAATCCGCCGCAGGGCTGGATTCGGCCCTTTACCGTTAGCGCTAACTGTCGTAAGGGGAAGCCAACCGAAGGCCCACGCCCACCCCAAGGGGAGAGACACATGCCGATCGACGCCACCATCGCCCGAGTCACCCAGCGCATCGAAGAGCGTTCCGCCGGAATGCGCGCCACCTACCTCGACCGGATGCGCCGCGCCGCCGAGGAAGGCCCCCGCCGCGCCCACCTGACCTGCGGCAACCAGGCCCATGCCTATGCCGCGATGGGCGGCGACAAGGAGGCGCTGGCCGCCGGCCGCGTCCCGAACCTCGGCATCGTGACCGCCTACAACGACATGCTCTCGGCGCATCAGCCCTTCGAGCATTACCCCGAGATCATCCGCCGCGCCGCGCGCGCCGCGGGCGGCACCGCGCAGGTGGCGGGCGGCGTGCCCGCCATGTGCGACGGCGTCACCCAGGGCCAGGTCGGCATGGAACTGTCGCTGTTCTCGCGCGACGTGATCGCGCTGGCCGCCGGCGTGGCGCTCTCGCACAACACCTTCGACGCGGCTGTCTACCTCGGCGTCTGCGACAAGATCGTGCCCGGGCTGGTGATCGCGGCGGCGACCTTCGGCTACATCCCCGGCATCTTCATCCCCGCCGGTCCGATGACCTCGGGCCTGCCGAACGACGAGAAGGCCAAGGTACGCCAGCAGTTCGCCACCGGCGAAGTGGGCCGGGACAAGCTGATGGAGGCCGAGATGGCCTCGTATCACGGGCCGGGCACCTGCACCTTCTACGGCACCGCGAACACCAACCAGATGTTGATGGAATTCATGGGCCTGCACCTGCCGGGCACCAGTTTCGTCAATCCCGGCACCCCGCTGCGCGAGGCGCTGACCACCGAGGCGGCCAAGCACGCGCTGTCGATCACCGCGCTGGGCAATGCCTATCGCCCGGTCTGCGACATCCTCGACGCCAAGGCCTTTGTGAACGGCATCGTCGGCTTGATGGCCACGGGTGGCTCGACCAACCTGGTGATCCACTTGCCCGCCATGGCGCGCGCCGCCGGGATCGCCCTGGCGCTCGAGGACTTCGACGAGATCAGCTCCGTCACGCCGCTGATGGCCAAGGTCTATCCCAACGGCCTCGCCGACGTGAACCATTTCCACGCCGCGGGCGGGTTGCAGTACATGATCGGCGACCTGCTGGACGCCGGGTTGCTGCATGACGACGTCAAGACCGTGGCCGGCGACGGCCTGTCGCTCTACACCCGCGAACCGGTGCTGGCAGATGGCGCGGTCGCCTACCGCGACGGCCCGAAAGAGACCCAGAACGACAAGATCCTGCGCCCCTCCGGCGCCCCGTTCCAGAAGTCCGGCGGGCTGAAGCAGCTGCACGGCAACCTGGGCCAGGGCATGATCAAGGTCTCTGCCGTGGCGCCCGAGCGTCACGTGATCGAGGCCCCGGCCCGCATCTTCCAGGACCAGGACAGCGTCAAGGCGGCCTTCAAGGCCGGTGAGTTCACCTCCGACACGGTGGTGGTCGTCCGTTTCCAGGGGCCGAAATCCAACGGCATGCCGGAACTGCACGGGCTGACGCCGACGCTGGCGGTATTGCAGGATCGCGGGCTGAAGGTGGCGCTGGTCACCGATGGCCGCATGTCCGGCGCCTCCGGCAAGGTGCCCGCCGCGATCCACGTCTCGCCCGAGGCGGCGGACGGCGGCCCGCTGGCGCGCCTGCGCGACGGTGATATCGTGCGGATCGACGCGGTGAACGGCACGCTGGAAACCCTCGCCCCCGACTTCGACAGCCGCGAGCCGGCGACCGCCGACCTTTCCGGCAACGGCCATGGCGTCGGACGCGAGCTTTTTGCCGCCTTCCGCGCCAACGTCGGACTTGCGTCGACCGGCGCCGGAGTGGTTGTGTGACCCTGCCGCTTCTTCTCTGTAAAAATACCCCATTCCCACCCATCAAGGACAGACCACGATGACCCCCCAGGACGCCAGCAAACGCAGCGAGGAGCTTTGCCGCCTCGCCCCCGTGATTCCGGTCCTCGTGATCGACGACGCCTCTACCGCCCGCAGGCTGGCCGAGGCGCTGGTCGCCGGCGGCCTGCCGGTGCTGGAGGTGACGCTGCGCACCCCCGCCGCGCTGGACGCGATCCGCGAGATGGCCAAGGTCGAAGGCGGCGTGGTCGGCGCGGGGACGCTGCTGAGCCCGGCGGATGTCAAGGCCGCCGTCGCGGCCGGCGCGCGCTTTGGCGTGTCGCCGGGCGCCACGGACCGGGTGCTGGAGGCCTGCGAAGAGGCGGACCTGCCGCTGCTGCCGGGGGCCGCCACCTCGTCCGAGGTCATGCGCCTGCTGGAGCGCGGTTACACCGTGCAGAAATTCTTTCCCGCCGAGGCGAACGGCGGCGTGCCCGCGCTGAAGGCGATCGGCGCGCCGATCCCGCAGGTGCGTTTCTGCCCGACCGGCGGCGTCAGCCCGTCGAACGCGCAGTCCTACCTGGACCTGTCCAACACGCTCTGCGTCGGCGGCAGCTGGGTCGCGCCCAAGGACGCGGTGCAGGCCGGCGACTGGAAACGCATCGAGGAACTGGCCCGCGCCGCAGCCGCGCTGCCGCGCAGCTGAGACCAGAAACGGGCGGCCACGAGGCCCCGGATCAGGTCCGGGACGGGGGCCGCCCGAACTCAGCCTTTGACATCCGGACGCGGCCGCGACTTCCAGCCGCCGCGCCGGCGCGGCTTGGCCTCGGCACCCAGCCCCTCGCGCAGGACCTGCGTCATGGGATGGTCAGCCGCCGCGCCGTGGAGCGCCAGAAGCGCCCCGATCAGCACCTGCGTGTCCACGCCGGACGGCAGCGACAGCGCCCAGTCAAGGAAGATCGACCGGCACTCGCCGGTGGTGATTCCCTCGATCGCATAGGCATCGGCCACCAGCCCCTTGGGGTCGATCTCGTCACCCTTCTTCACTCTGCATCCTCCGGTTTCGGCAATACGCCGTCGATGATGTCGGCCGCCCGGGCCGCCTGTGTCTCGATCGTGCCGCGCAGCGCGGCCATGTCCGCCGCCCCGGTCAGGCGCAGCAGAAAGGCGCAGCCGCCCGAGCCCAGCCGCTCCGGATCCAGCCCTTCGTCGCTGACCAGCCGCGCGCCGATCTGCAAGGCCCAGAACAGCTCGTAGGCTTCGATCAGCGCGGCGCGGGCGGCCTCGGGCAGCCAGTCGGCCTGACGAAGTGCGCGCGGCGCCTCGCGCAGCGGCTTGGCCGCGATCAGCGCGCACATCTGCGAGAACAGCTCCACGTCCTGCAACCGCCCGCGGCCGATCTTGGCGTCCAGCAGCCCGCCGTTGCCCTTGGCCGCGGCGATCCGGGCGCGCATCTCGGCCACCGCCGTCTTGACCTCTGCCGGGTCGCGCGGCTGGCCGATGATCTCGCGGCGGAACCCCTCGACATCCGCGGCCAGGTCGGCCGGCCCCGCGATGACCCGCGCGCGGGTCATCGCCAGGTGCTCCCAGACCCAGGCCTGTTCGCGCTGGTAGTCCTGGAACGCGGTCCAGGAGGTGGCCACCGGCCCCTGATTGCCCGAAGGGCGCAGCCGCATGTCCACCTCGTAGAGCTTGCCCTCGGCCATCGGCGCGGTCATCGCGGTGATCAGCGCCTGCGTCAGGCGGGCATAGTAGGCCCGGCTGGGCAGCGGCCGCCGCCCTTCCGAGGACTCGACCCCGTCGGCATCGTAGATCACGATCACGTCGAGATCGGACCGTGCGTGCTGCCGCCGCGCGCCCAGCGATCCCATGCCGACCACCACCGCGCCCCGCCCCGGCGGCGCGCCGTGCTTTTCGGCGAACACCTCCTGCACCACCGGCCAGAGCGCCGACAGCGCCGCGCCCGCGAGGTCGGCATAGGCCTTGCCCGCCTCGTCCGGTCCCATCAGCCCGCGCAAAAGGTGCACGCCGACGCGGAAATGCCAGTCCTTGGCCCACCGCCGCGCGGCGTCCAGCTTGCGCTCGTAATCGCCCGCTTCCTCCAGCTGTCGCACCAGGTCGGCGCGCAGCGCGTCCGATCCGGGCCAGGGGCTGAAGAAATCCCCCGCGATCACCGCGTCAAAGACCGAGGCGTTGCGCGACAGGTAGCGCGCGAGGTCGGGCGAGGTGCCGACGATGTCGACCAGCAGGTCGACCAGCTGCGGGTTGGCCTCGAACAGCGCAAACAGCTGCACCCCCGCCGGCAACCCGGCGAGAAAGCTGTCGAAAGCGGTCAGCGCCTCCACCGGCTGCGAGGTTTCGGACAGGCGGCGCAGGATCTCCGGCCGCAGCCGTTCAAAGATCGTCACCGCGCGCTGCGACCGCAGGCAGGCATAGTTCAGCCAGCGGCCCGGCAAGGGGCTGTCGGCAAAGATCTCGGGGATGCGGACCGCCTCGCGCGCACCGGGCGCGAAAAAGCCCTCGGTCAGCTCGTGCACCTCGGTCAGCCGCTCCAGCAGCTCGACCTTCAACTCGTCCGCGCTGCGCCCCATCAGGCTAGCAAGCCGGGCAAAATCCTCAGGCGATTTCGGCAGGTCGTGGGTCTGCGCGTCGCCGATCATCTGCACCCGGTGTTCGACCTCGCGGTGGGCGCGGTAGTGGTCGGCCAGCACCTCGGCCACCTCGCCCGGCACCCAGCCCTTTTGCGCCAGCATGCGCAATCCCTCGACCGTACCGCGCACCCGCAATTCGGGGTCGCGACCGCCGGCGATCAGCTGCCGGGTCTGGGTAAAGAACTCGATCTCGCGGATGCCGCCGCGCCCCAGCTTCATGTTGTGCCCGGGCAGCAGGATCTCCCTGTGAAAGCCCTTGTGCTCGCGGATGCGCAACCGCATGTCGTGGGCGTCCTGGATCGCCGCGAAATCCAGGTGCTTGCGCCAGACGAAAGGCGTCAGCGTGGCTAGGAACCGCTCTCCGGCGGCGATGTCCCCGGCGGCGGCGCGCGCCTTGATGTAGGCGGCGCGCTCCCAGGTACGGCCGACGCTCTCGTAATAGCGCTCGGCGGCTTCCATGGCGATGCAGACCGGGGTGACGGACGGATCGGGCCGCAGCCGCAGGTCGGTGCGAAAGACATAGCCGTCGCCGGTCAGGTCGTTCAGCGTGGCCGCCATCTTGCGCGTGGCGCGCACCAGCACCGCGCGCGCCTCGTGGTAATCGTCCGGGTCGTAGCGCGTTTCGTCGAACAGGCAGATCAGGTCGATGTCGGAGGAGTAGTTCAGCTCGCCCGCGCCCATCTTGCCCATGGCCAGCGCCACCATGCCGCCGGCGGTGGCGATGTCGTCCTCGGTCATGCCGGGCAGCTTGCCCCGGGCGATCTCGGGCGCCAGCGCGGCGCGCAGCGCAAGGGTCACGGCGTGGTCGGCGAAATCCGTCAGCTCGCCCGTCACCTGCTCCAGCTCCCAGACGCCGCCCAGGTCGCAGAGCGCGATCAGCAGCGCCATCCGCCGCTTGGCCAGGCGCAGCGCACTGCCGGTCTCGGCCGGTGCCAGGTCGGCAAGACCGGCCCGCAGCTGCGCCACCGCGTCCTCGGGGTCGTCCAGCGCCGTCTCCAGCCAGTCCGCCTCGCGCAGGATCAGCCCGCGCAGGTAGGGGCTGGAGCCGCCGGTCCCCTCCAGCAGATCGGCGACGGGGCCGGTGGCCCAGGGACAGGCGGTGCGCGTTTCGGCCCCCTGATCGGGGTCGAAGGCGCGGGGAAGGCGGGTGATGCGTCGTGCGAAATCCATGCCCCCTAATGGCCATGCGCCCGCGAAAAGCGCAACTCCCTTGCGGCGGCTTCCGCCCTGCCGCAGTCTGCCGCCCAAGCAGGACATGAGGACAAGACCGATGAGCAAGAGCCTGAAACGGGTGCGCAGCGCGCTGCAAGCGGCGGGATTGCCCGCCGAGATCCGCGAGGTCGGGCAGGCCCGCACCGCGCAGGACGCCGCCGAGAGCGTCGGCTGCACGCTGGACCAGATCGTCAAGTCGATCATCTTCCGCGCCGAAACCTCGGGTCAGGCGGTGCTGTTCCTGACCGCGGGCGGCAACCGCGTCTGCGCCGACAAGGCCACCGCGCTGGCGGGCGAGCCGCTGGGCAAGGCCGATGCCGAGCTGATCCGCGCGCAGACCGGCTTTGCCATCGGGGGTGTTGCGCCGGTCGGGCACCTTGCACCGATCCGCGCCTGGCTGGACCCGCGGCTGCTGGACTTTGCCACGGTCTGGGCCGCCGCCGGCACGCCGCGCCACGTGTTTCCTGTCGATCCGCGCGCCCTGCCCGGCCTGACCGGGGCGCAGGCTGCGGATTTCACGCTCTGAACCGCGGCTTCTTCTTGGTGGAAATACTCCGAAATACCTCAAGAATAACGTGCAACATATTGAAATAACAGTACGCTTTCAGATAATGTAAAAAACGTTCACATCACGTCTTGAAAGACCGCCCGGAAACTCCGATCTTCCATAATGTGAAAGACATTCACATCACACCACAACGGAGAGAGACATGACCACCGCCGCATATACGTCCCACCTGCCCGCCAACGCCGGTTGGTTTGCGCGGGCCGAGGCCTGGCTGGATTCCAAGGGCAAGGGTGCCTGGATCGCGGCCATGGTTCTGGGTTTCGTGTTCTTCTGGCCCGTCGGCCTTGCCCTTCTTGCCTACCTGATCTGGAGCAAACGCATGTTCAACAAATCCTGCCGCCACAGCCGCCACATCGACAGCCGCAAGGCCGCCTGGATGGCGATGAAACCCTCGGGCAACAGCGCCTTCGACGCCTACAAGACCGACACGCTGCGCCGGCTCGAGGCCGAACAGCAGGCCTTTGAGGAGTTCCTCGAGCGGTTGCGCGAAGCCAAGGACAAGTCCGAGTTCGACCAGTTCATGGACGACCGTGCGCGCCGCGCCCGGACCGAGTCCGACGACACCCAGCCCGCCTGACGAAACGATCGCGCCTCCCGGACCGCCGGGGGGCGCCTCTTTCCCGACCGGAGCCAAGAATGTATACCGACGCCATGTCCCACCTGCCCGACCCGGACCGCCAAGCCGTCTTTTACGACGGCGTCACCGTCAAGCGCGGTCTGGCCTGGGTCGTGGACACGCTTGTCATCACCCTGATCACCCTGCCCGTCGCCCTATTCACCATCGTCGGGCTGTTCATCCTGCCGCTGATGTTCCTGCTGATCGGCTTTCTCTACCGCTGGATGACCATTGCTGGCAGTTCCTCGACCTGGGGCATGCGCCTGATGAACATCGAGTTCCGCAACGCCCACGGCCGGCGGCTGGATGGCGGCGAGGCGTTCCTGCACACGCTGGGGTTCACGCTGATCGCGACCACGGTGATTCTCCAGGTCGTGTCCATCGTGATGATGTTTGTCACCGAACGTGGCCAGGGCCTGCACGACGTGGTGCTGGGCACGGTGGCGCTGAACCGTCGCGCCTGAGGCGACAGAGCGTGGCTCGGCCCGCCGCTGATCCCGGTGGGCCGACAATCAACCACGGCATCGGAAAGGACCCGCCGGTACGGGGCCGGCGGCGCGAAGACCCTCTTGGCGCAGGGAAAGATCGTTGTTACCGTTCCCTTAAATACACGAGGTGTCCGTCGACATGCGCCACTCGCTGCCGCTTGCTCCGCAGTTCTATGTTACCGCTCCGCAGCCCTGCCCCTATCTCGAGGGCCGCATGGAGCGCAAGCTGTTCACCGCCCTCCAGGGCGAGGCGGCGCAGAAACTGAACGACTCGCTGTCCAAGCAAGGCTTTCGCCGCTCGCAGAACGTGCTGTACCGGCCGTCCTGCGCCGAATGCGCCGCCTGCCTGTCGGCGCGCATCGACGTGGAACGCTTTGAACTGACCCGTAACCAGAAGCGCCTGCTGAAACGCAATGCCAACCTGGAACGCCGCGCCACCAGCCCCTGGGCGACCGAGGAACAGTACGAGCTGTTCCGCCGCTACCTGGACGAGCGCCACGCCGATGGCGGCATGGCGGACATGGACGTGTTCGAATTCGCCGCGATGATCGAGGAAACCCCGATCCGCAGCCGGGTGATCGAATATCTCGACCGCGACAGCGGCAAGCTGATCGCCACCTGCCTGACCGACATGCTGGATGACGGGCTGTCGATGGTCTATTCGTTCTACGAACCCGACCTGGCGCGCAAGTCGCTGGGCAAGTGGATGATCCTCGACCATGTCGCCATCGCGCGCGAGGCCGGCCTGCCCTACGTCTACCTGGGCTACTGGGTGCCCGGCAGCGACAAGATGGGCTACAAGGCGCAGTTCAACGCGCTGGAGATCTACCGCCGTGGCCGCTGGGAGCGGCTGGAAAGCGCGCAGGATTTCTCGGCCGAGATGCACCCGCTGTCGACGGACCCGATCGCCGAGCAGGTGGCCAACATCTCCTTTCCGGACACGCGCAGCTGATCCGACACCATCGGATCCGGGCCGGTTTGGCGGTATTTCCCGACAGGACCCGAGGCGACGTAACCCGCTCAAAGGCTTGCGATTCTTCGGTCCATCGGATGGTGCCGATGCAAGTGTGGGGTTTTTCCCCGTAAGATTACATTCATTTGCATCTATGTTTTCGCAAACAGCGCAATTCGAACCCAGGAGTTAGATGCCATGAAAAGACCTGACCAGCACGTTGCCGCGATCCAGAAGGATATCAGGAACCTCCCCGTTGGCGAAGGCATTCCCTATCTCCGGGACGTGATCGTACCGCTGGTCGAAAACCTGGGATATGAACTGGCGCGCCTGCCCGATGTTTCCGTTGCGCCGTCGGCCTTCGTGTTTTCCAACGATCTGGACAAGCGGTTTCGCTGGCTCGAAAGCACAACCCGGTCCGCTCTTTCACCGTGAGGCTTCCGGGAGCATCCCGCGCTGACCCACAACGGAAAAACGCGCCGCAGGGGCGGCGCGTTTTCCGTTTCGACAGATCGGCCTCAGTGCCCGATCAGATCCGGCACGATGGTCACGATCCCCGGGAAAAAGGCCAGGATCAGCAGGCCGATCACCTGGATGATCACAAAGGGGATCACGCCGCGGTAGATGTGGCCGGTGGTGACCTCTTTCGGCGCCACGCCGCGCAGGTAGAACAGCGCAAAGCCGAACGGCGGTGTCAGGAACGAGGTTTGCAGGTTCACCGCGATCATGATCGTCACCCACTTCGGATCGAAATGCGCGCCGTAGATCACCGGGCCCACGATCGGCACCACGATGTAGATGATCTCGAGGAAATCCAGCACGAAGCCCAGGATGAACAGGATGATCATCACGATGATGAAGGCTGTGCGCGCGTCTTCGAAGCTGCGCAGAAACTCCTGGATGTAGTGTTCCCCGCCGAAGGAGATCACCACGAGGTTCAGCAGTTGCGACGCGATCAGGATGGTGAACACCATCGAGGTCACCTTGGCCGTCTCGCGCACCACCGGGGTCAGGACCCCCGAACGGAACAGCACCCAGCAGCTGAACAGCAGCCCGAACAGGGCATAGAGCCAGCAGGCATAGGCAAAGAAGAAGGCGATCCAGCTTTCGAAACTGACCGACTCGGTGTTGATCCGCAGGTCAAAGTTGATGCCGGTCAGGATCATCAGGACGACGGCAAGCGTCGACCAGATGATGACCTTGGGCGACCGGTCCTCGTCCGACAGCTTGCGGTAGGCGGCCAGCATGATGGCCCCTGCCGCCCCCAGCGCCGCGGCGGGCGTCGGGTTGGTGATGCCGCCCAGGATCGAGCCCAGCACCGCGACGATCAGCACCAGCGGCGGGAACACCACGCGCAGCAGTTCGTTTTTCGACAGCCGGCCGAAGGCGTAGTAGCAGCCATAGACGCTGAGTGCCCAGGGCAACGCCATCCACAGCACCGTCGCCATGGGCGACGTGGTGGGCCCCAGCAACAGGACGTCGACGGCAAGGCCCAGCAGCACACCGATCGCGCCGATCTGCAACGGCAGCGGGCTGGACGAGGGCGACACGCCCCGCGCCACGGCCAGGATCAGGCCGAACATCACGGCGAGAATGCCGATCCCGGTCCCGATCGGGGCGGCATTGGCGATGATCTCGGCGCGGGCGGCCTCGATCTGCTCGGGCGTCAGGCGCTGGCTCTGCACGACACCGCCCGAGGCGTCGATCTCCGCCTGTTCGGCCAGCGCGGCATCCCATGCCGCCTGGCCGTGCAGGTCGATCATCGCCGCCTTGCACGAGTCCGAGACACTGGTGCGCAGCGAGGCCGAGGCGCCCTGGTCCGAAAAGCTGTCCACCCGCACGGTCTGGCTGCCCACCATGTTGACCTGCATCAGCAGCATCAACCCGGCGATCAGGCCGATCGGCACACCCAGGTACCAGGTGAACGCCTCGCCACGGGTGATCGGCTCGCCGCTCTGGCCGCCCAGTTCCACCGCCGGGGCCTTGGAGGGGTTCAGCATGGCGAAACCGAAGGCGTAGATGGCGTAGAGCACGGCCAGCATGATTCCGGGCAGCAGTGCCGCCTGGAACAGCGTTCCGACCGAGACCACCGCCGGGCTTCCGAGGTAGGTCAGCGCGTCGGAACAGCCGGCCGCCTGGGCCCGGGCCTCCTGCGCGGAGGAGTAGAGGTCGCCCGCCAGCGTGCCCAGCAGGACGATCACGATCGAGGGCGGAATGATCTGCCCCAGCGTGCCCGACGCGGCGATCACGCCGGTCGCCAGTTCCGGCGAGTAGTTGTTGCGCAACATGGTGGGCAGGGCCAGCAGGCCCATGGTCACCACCGTCGCGCCGACGATGCCGGTCGAGGCGGCAAGAAAGGCGCCCACGACGACGATCGACACGGCCAGGCCGCCCGGCAGCGGGCCGAAGACCCGCGCCATGCTGGTCAAGAGGTCGTTGGCGATCTTGGAACGTTCCAGCACGATACCCATCAGGACGAACATCAGGACCGCCAGCAGCGTCTCGATGGACTGGCCCGCGATCACGCGTTCGTTGATCCGGTTGGTGATGGCGGCCACCGTGCGCTTGAGCGCCTCTTCCCAGTTGCCGTCCGGAAAGATCGAGTCGGTCGCCATGCGTGGCAACTCGGGGTGGGTGAAGATCGAGATCGTCTTCTCGTTCACGCCGGTGGCCACGACAGCCAGGTATTCCGCCGAAGAGGTGTCCAGCGCCTGGTGGATGAGGACGCCTGCGCTGTCGAGCGCGGCGATGATCCAGAAGGAAATGACCCCCGCGCCACCGATGGCAAAGGCCACCGGAAAGCCCGACAGGATCGCTGCAAAGAGCGTCAGAAAGACGATGATCAGGCCGATCTCGACGCCGTCAAGTCCGAATAGCATATGTCCTGCCCCTTAGAATTCTGCGTGGTCGTAGGGCTCTTCGCCCTGTTCGAGCACGTCCTTGTCCAGGTACTTGCCCTCCGACTCGGGTCCTTCCTTCCACTCCAGGTAGGAGCGGTAGAAGAAGGCCCAGGCCTGGATGAAGATCAGGGCGACCATGATCACCATCAGGATCTTGAACAGGAAGTAGCCGGTGAAGCCGTTCGGGCTGAAACCGATGGTCTCGACGTTCCAGCGCAGCGCGCGCGCCTTCATCTCGAGCCGGTCCAGCTGGTCCGAGGGCGAAACGGGCGGCACGATCAGCGAACGCCACATGAAGAACCAGTTGTACAGCCAGATCATCACCGCCAGCGGCAACATGAAGATCATGCAGCCGATCATGTCGATCATCCGCTTGGTGCGGAAGCTGACAGAGGCATAGATCAGGTCGACGCGCACGTGACCGCCCTGGATGAAGGTGTAGGTCAGGCAGAGGCAGACCACCATCGCGTTGTACAGCTTCAGTTCCTCGGCATACCAGGAGATGTCGAACTGGATCGGCACGCCGATGCCCAGCACGATGTCCGGCCGGGTAAAGATGCGCTGCATGAAGACGATGACCACCTGCTGGAGCACCATCAGCAGGCCGGCCCAGGCAAAGAAGCGCCCGATCCAGTTGCCGAAGAACTCCATGCCGATCACCATGTTCCACAGGAACTGGTTCTTCCACAGGCCCACGAGGAAGATCAGCAGGAAGGTGGTGAAACAGACAAAGAAGAACTCGGTCGATCCGCCGTAGTAGACGAACCGCATGATGGCGGTCTTGTCGCTCCAGTCGAGCCAGCTCGACCAGTGCCATATGGCGTAGCCGAGATTGTAGAATGCCAAGGCGATGTTGGTGAAGATCCAGAGGATCCCGTCGCCCATGGCGCTTAGGATCTGGCCGAAGCCCATCACGCCTGTCTCTTCCATGCTGTCCCCCGTTTGCCGCCTGCCACGGCCTTCAGTTCCGCAGCCCACTCCCGGCATGCGGTGAGGGGCCCCCGGTTAACGGGAGCCCCATGGTTTTCAGGAAAACCGGGCCTCAGCCGCCCAGCACGCGCACGCGCTGCTCGACGTAGAAACCGTCCGACTTCTGGATCCACGAGGCCGAGGTGGCCAGCGAGGCTTCGAACGAGGTGCGGATCTTGGCGAACAGCTCGTCGCCCATGTTCTCGTCCATGACCTCGGCAGAGGCGCGGCCGAAGGCATCCCACACGTCGTCCGAGAATTGCAGGGTCTTGACGCCCTGTGCCTGGAGGCGCGCCAGCGCGGCACCGTTGTTGGCCAGCGTTTCGGCCAGCTGGAAGTGGGTGGTCGCCATGGACGCGTAGCGCAGGATCGCCTGCTGCTGCGGGGTCAGGCTTTCCCAGACATCGAGGTTGACGTTGGCCGCCAGCGCCGAGCCCGGCTCGTGGAAACCGGCGGTGTAGTAGATCTTGGCCACTTCCTGGAAGCCCGCGCGTTCGTCGGCCATCGGGCCGACCCACTCGAGACCGTCGAGAGCGCCCGAGGACAGCGCCTGGTAGAGTTCGCCGCCGGGGATGTTCTGGACCGATGCGCCCAGCTTGCCCAGCACCTTGCCACCCAGGCCCGGCATCCGGAACTTGAGACCGTTGAAATCGTCGGCCGAGCGGATTTCGTTGCGGAACCAGCCACCGGACTGCGACCCGGAGTTACCGGCCAGAAGGCCCTTCATGTTGAAGATCAGGCCCAGTTCGTCATGCAGGGCTTCGCCGCCGCCATGATAGTACCAGTTGGTCACTTCCTGCGCGGTGCCGCCGAACGGCACGGCGGTAAAGTAGGCGTAGCCCGGGTGCTGGCCGATGAAGTAGTAGTCGGCCGAGTGGTACATGTCGGCCTGGCCGGACGACACGGCGTCAAAGACTTCGAGCGCACCCACCAGTTCGCCCGGGGCCTTCTTGTCGATGGTCAGCATGCCATCGGACAGTTCGCTCACGAATTTTTCGAGGTAGCTTGCGGCGTCATCCAGCACGGCAAAGCCGCGCGGCCACGAGGTGACCATGGTGAGGGCCCGCTTGCCCTGCGCATAGGCCGGAGCGGCCAGCGTCGAGGCAGCGGCGGCGCCTGCACCCAGAGTCGTGTTACGAAGGAATGAGCGACGATCCATAAAAATCCTCCCAGATTTGCTTCTGCGCGTGGCTCCCCACCTCGCGCGGATCGGGTTTGAGTGGGCGCACACTAGGATGTGCTTTTGCGCGAAGAAATACCCATTGCTACGGAGTTGGGCAGAAAAATTGACCAATACGCCGCCGGATTCCCCGGGGCCGCGGCGTCTGCCGCCACGTCACCCCTTCTGCGAGCGTCCGGCCGCGTCGCAGAGCCAATCGTAGACGATCCGACGTGCGGGGCTGTGCAGGTCCTCGCGCGGGCAAAGTGCCCAATAGCCGGCCCTTGTTTCCAGCACCCCCGGCACCGCCGGAACCAGGCGTCCAAGCGCGAGGTCGCGCGCCACCATGAAGCGGCTGGCCAGCGCCACCCCCTGCCCCGCCTGCGCCGCCTCGATCGCCAGGGTGATCTGGCTGAACCGTGGCCCGGGCAGCCGCCCGGCCGGGCGCTGCCCCGTCACCTGTTCCAGGAAGTCCGGCCACAGGTCCAGCGAATCGTGCAGCAGGCTGCGCCCCTCCAGGCCGTGGCCCGGCAGGTCCGGCGCGCAGACCGCCATCATCGCCCCGTCGAACAGCTTGCGCTGTTCCAGCCCGGCCAGCGCGCGCGGCGCCCCGTAGCGGACCACGATATCGACGCCGTCGGCGCGGAACTGCGACAGCTTTTCTGTCGCCATGACCCTCAGGTCGATGTCCGGGTGCCGCGCGGTGAAATCCGGCATGTTGGGGATCAGCCACTTGGACGCCAGGCTGGGCGTGACCGAGATCGTGACCCCCTGCGCCCCCGGGCGCAGCGCCTCGGTGGCCTGTTCCAGCCGGCGAAAGGCTTCGGCGACCTCGGCGTGATACCGGCGGCCCGCTTCGGTCAGGTGCAGCCCCCGCGCGTGCCGGTCGAACAGTCGCAGGTTCAGCCGGGTTTCCAGCCCTCGGACGTGCTGCGCCACGGCGCCCTGGGTGACGCGCAACTCCTGCGCCGCCCCGGCAAAGCTCAGGTGGCGGCCGGCAGCGTCGAAGGCGCGCAGGGCATTCAGCGGCGGCAAAGGCTCAGTCAATAGGTTTCCTACAGTGTTGCGGCAGCGGTTCTGGCCTGTTCGATGGGGCCATTGCGAATTATACATGCTGCAACACGCTGAGGAGCAGAAGAAATGACTGTAGGAAAAGTGGCCCTGATCACCGCCGGCGGCAGCGGCATGGGCGCCGGCGCGGCGCGGCGACTGGCCCGTGACGGCTTTGCCGTGGGGGTGCTGTCCTCCTCCGGCAAGGGCGAGGCGCTGGGAACGGAACTGGGCGGCTTTGGCGTCACCGGCTCCAACCTCGACCCTGAGGCGCTGGCCGCGCTGGTCGACGGGGCGATGTCGCGCTGGCGGCGGATCGACGTTCTGGTGAACTCGGCCGGACACGGGCCAAAGGGCGACGTGTTGCAGATCTCCGACGAGGACTGGCACAAGGGGATGGAGGTCTACCTGATGAACGTGATCCGGCCCACCCGACTGGTCACGCCGATCATGCAGCGGCAAGGCACAGGCAGCATCGTCAACATCTCGACCTTCGCCACCTTCGAACCGGACCCGCTGTTTCCCACCTCCGGCGTGTTCCGCGCCGGGCTGGCCGCCTTCACCAAGCTCTACGCCGACCGCCACGCGCCGGACGGGGTGCGGATGAACAACGTCTGCCCCGGCTTCATCGACAGCCTGCCCGAGACCGAGGACCGCCGCAGCCGCATCCCGATGGGGCGCTACGGTACGGTGGACGAGGTGACGGGGCTGATCGCGCTGCTGGCGTCGGACGACGGAGCCTACATCACCGGGCAGAACCTGCGCGTCGACGGAGGGCTGACCCGTGCTGTCTGACATCGCCGTTTCCCGCATATCCAAGGTCGATGCCGTGAAATGGGGGGCCTCTATCGCCCAGATCGGCGGCTACGCGGCCACCGGGCTTGGCCATGCCTCGCTGGCGATCCCGCTGTTCCTGGTCGGGGTCGGCGGCTGGCTGGCGGTGGGCCTGGCCTGGCGCGACCGGGCGATCGTGCTGATCCACCTGGTGGCGCTGGCGGCGATGATCACAGGTCTGGTGTCCCGGAACTGAGGCTTTCCAAGGTCGCGCCACTCTGCTTTCCTGCGCGCCATGCGCCGTCCAGTCGTCCGACTTCGTCCGACCTACCGCCAGAAGCTGCTGCTTCTGGCGGCGGTGCCGCTGGTGCTGGCGGTGTCGGCCATCGCCCTGCTGGTGGCCGAACAGTCGCGCGCGCTGGCCAACCAGGAAATCCGCCAGCTGGAAACCCAGCTGATCGAGGCCAAGAAGCGCGAGCTGCGCAACTACGTGACGCAGGCGCGCAACGGCTTCTACTTTGTCTACGGCTCGGCCGCGCCCGACGATGCCGCCGCCAAGCAGCAGGTCATGCAGATCCTCGCGGCGATGATCTACGGCGACGAAGGCTTCTTCTTCGTCTACGACTACGAGGGCAACAACCTCGTCTCGCCGCGCCAGACCGAGATGATCAACGGCAACTGGTGGGACCTTCAGGACGGCGAAGGCACTTATGTGGTGCGCGAATTCATCGCGACGGCGCGGCAGGGCGCGGGCTACGTGGAACACCTGTGGACGAAACCCTCGACCGGCGAAGAGGCGCGGATGATCACCTATGTCACCTCCTTCCCGTCGTGGCGCTGGGCGGTGGGCACCGGGGTGTTCATCGACGACATCCTGACCAGCGTCGCCGCCACCCGCGCCGAGGTCGAGGTCAAGGTGCAACGCACCTTCCTCTATATCGGCGCGATCACCCTGATCGCCCTGCTGGGCGTTTTCGCCTCCGGGCTCGTGCTCAACATCCGCGAACGGCGGCTGGCCGACGCCAAGCTGCGCGAACTGACCCAGCGCGTGCTGGACGCCCAGGAAGAAGAGCGCGGCCGCGTCGCGCGCGAGCTGCACGATGGCATCAGCCAGATCCTCGTGGGGGTGAAATACGCGCTCGACATCGCCCGGCGGCGCGTCGCCAGCGGCGACCCGCGCGCCGCCGAGACGCTGGAAAAGGGCGCCAACAACCTCGGCACCGCGATCCAGGAGGTGCGCCGCATCAGTCGCGACCTGCGCCCCGGCGTGCTGGACGACCTGGGCCTGGGCCCCGCCATCCGCGCCCTGGCCGATGATTTCCGCACCCGCACCGGCATCGAGACCGAGTTCACTACCGTCGTGTTCCGCAACCGGCTGGATCAGGACAGCAAGATCGCGCTCTACCGCATCGCCCAGGAGGCGCTGACCAACGTCGAACGGCACGCCGGGGCCAGCCGGGTCAGCATCGACCTGCGCGGCCATCGCGCCGGCGCGACCCTGCGCGTCACCGACAACGGCAAGGGCCTGCCCGAAAGCGGCCGCACCGCAACCGGGATCGGGCTGCGCAACATGCAGGAACGCATGGACCAGCTGGGCGGCACGCTGCGCATCTTGTCCTCGTCCGATGGCACGACTATCGAGGCACAGGTGCCGCTGTCACATCTGCTGCCCCCCGGAGAAGGCACCGTCCAGCAAACGAGAGCCCGCGCATGACAGAAACCACTCGTGTCGTCGTTGTCGATGATCACCCGCTTGTCGCCGAGGGGATCGAGGCCATCCTTGACAGCTTTGACGACATCACCGTGATCGCCACGCTGGCGGACGGGCAGGCCATGATCGACCGGCTGGACGAGTTGGACCCCGATGTCATCCTGATGGACCTCAACATGCCGGGGCTGGGCGGGCTGTCCGCCACCGAGATGATCCTGGAACGGCGGCCCGAGACGCGCATCCTGGTGTTGTCGATGCACGACACGCCGGAATACATCTCGACCGCGCTCAGCCATGGCGCGCGCGGCTACGTGCTCAAGGACGTGCCCACCGAGGAGATCAAGCGCGCCATCGACACCGTCATGGCGGGCGAACGTTACCTGTGCACCGGGGCCGAAGGCGCGCTGGCCCCCAACGGGCAGGAGCGGGAACAGCTGACCAACCGCGAACAGATGGTGCTGCTGCAACTGGCGCAGGGCAAATCGAACAAGGAAGTGGCCGAGGCGCTGGACATCTCGGTCCGCACGGTCGAAACGCACCGCAAGAACATCCGGCGGAAGCTGGGCGTCAGCAGCACCGCCGCGCTGATGCGCTACGCGCTGGAACACGGCGTGTTGCAGGGCACGGGCAGCCGGTTCTGACCGGGGCCACCCACCGGTTTCACAGCTCTACGCCGGCCTGGGCGGGATCGCAGTCCGTCCAGGCCGAGTAGACCGCGGCCGGGATCAGCATGGCCTCTGTCGTCTCGTCGTCCGTCAGGGCCTGCTGCCGGTCGGGCACGCCCAGCATCAAGGCCAGGCCCATCAGCGCGACCAGCGCCACGGCCTTGCAGATCGTGAAGTCTCGATAAAACACATTTCTGGGCATGACGATCTCTTCGCCTCCTCTGAACACGGCAACAGCATCCCGCAAAGCGCGGTCACCCTCAATTCACGTTGCCGCGCGCAGATGTTGCACGCATCAGGCCCGGCGCTCCGTCGGCCAACTGAACCGCCGAATTCGATTTCATCCAGGCACGGGGCACCGCTCAGCCCCGCAGTTCCGCAGCGCCGCCTCTCGTGTCCGCGGACCCGGGCAATCGGCAGGACTCTGCCGTCCGCAACTTTCGACAAGTCCGACCCGGGTGAGACGAACTTTGCTTTCCCCCACATCAGCGGTTGACGCGTCGGCGCAACGGCCATATCGTCCCGGCGCGATGCAAGGGAGCCTCGGGCATGTCCACGCTAGTGGTAATCGTAGGAGCAAGGTGCATGGGCCGGTAATACGGACTCCCTAGAGGACCCCATGCGCCCCCGGTCTCACCCTCGGGGGCTTTTTTGTGCGCAATCGTTAGAGTGTCGTGAACGGAGAAACAGCGATGACACGTCAGATGACCGGAGCGAAAATGGTGGTTCAGGCCCTCAAGGACCAGGGCGTGGACACGGTATTCGGCTACCCCGGCGGCGCTGTGCTACCGATCTACGACGAGGTCTTTCAGCAGGAGCACATCCAGCACATCCTCGTCCGACACGAACAGGCCGCCGTCCACGCCGCCGAAGGCTATGCCCGGTCCACCGGCAAGCCGGGGGTCGTGCTCGTGACCTCGGGGCCCGGGGCGACCAACGCGGTCACCGGCCTGACCGATGCGCTGATGGATTCGATCCCGATCGTCGTGCTGACCGGCCAGGTCCCGACCTTCATGATCGGCTCGGACGCCTTCCAGGAGGCCGACACCGTCGGCATCACCCGCCCCTGCACGAAACACAACTGGCTGGTCAAGGACACCGCGCGGCTGTCCGCCACCATCCACGAGGCGTTCCATGTCGCCAAGTCGGGCCGCCCCGGTCCGGTGCTGGTGGACATCCCCAAGGACGTGCAGTTCGCAAGCGCAGAATACCAGGGCATCCCCAAGGTCCGCACCCGGCACTACCAGCCGCAGGTCAAGGGCGACATGGCGATGATCGAGCTGCTGGTCGAGGCCATCGAGATGGCGGAAAAGCCGGTGTTCTACACCGGCGGCGGCGTGATCAACTCCGGCCCGGCGGCCAGCCAGCTGCTGCGCGAACTGGTCGAGGCCACCGGCTTTCCGATCACCTCGACGCTGATGGGCCTGGGCGCCTACCCGGCTTCCGGCCAGCACTGGCTGGGGATGCTGGGGATGCACGGTCTCTACGAGGCCAACCTGGCGATGCACGGCTGCGACCTGATGATCAACATCGGCGCGCGCTTCGATGACCGGATCACCGGCCGCATCGACGCCTTCAGCCCGAATTCGCACAAGGCGCACATCGACATCGACCCCTCGTCGATCAACAAGGTGATCAAGACCGACATCCCCATCGTCGGCGACGTCGGTCATGTGCTGGAGGACGTGCTCAAGGTCTGGAAGGCGCGCGGCCGCAAGGTCAACCGCGAGGCGCTGGCCAAGTGGTGGCGCCAGATCAACGAGTGGAAAAAGGTCGACTGCCTCAAGTTCAAGGGCTCCGAAAAGACGATCAAGCCGCAATACGCTCTGACCAGGCTCGAAGAGCTGACCAAGGACCGTGACCGCTATATCTGCACCGAGGTGGGCCAGCACCAGATGTGGGCGGCGCAGTACCTCGGCTTCGAGGATCCGAACCGCTGGATGACCTCCGGCGGGCTCGGCACCATGGGCTACGGCTTCCCGGCGTCGATCGGCGTGCAGGTGGCGCACCCCGAAGCGCTGGTCATCAACGTCGCGGGCGAGGCGTCCTGGCTGATGAACATGCAGGAGATGGGCACCGCGATCCAGTACCGCCTGCCGGTCAAGCAGTTCATCCTGAACAACGAACGCCTCGGCATGGTGCGCCAGTGGCAGCAGCTGCTGCACGGCGAGCGCTATTCGCACAGCTGGTCCGAGGCGCTGCCCGATTTCGTCAAGCTGGCCGAAGCCTTTGGCGCCAAGGGCATCCATTGCCAGGATCCCGCGGACCTGGACGACGCGATCATGGAAATGCTGAACTACGACGGCCCGGTGATCTTTGACTGCCTTGTCGAGAAGCACGAGAACTGCTTCCCGATGATCCCCTCGGGCGAGCCGCACAACAAGATGCTGCTGGGCGAGGCGAAGGCCACCAATGCCATCGGTGCCAAGGGCGCTGTGATGGTGTGACCACCAAGGATGCCGCCCGGCCCGCGCAGGCGGGCCGGGTGCTCTGGCTGGATGCGGCGAGGGGCTGGGGCATCTTTCTGGTCGTGTTCGGTCATGCCTGGCTGGGCACGCAGGCCGCAGGGCTGATACCCGCCGACCGCCTGTTCGCGGTGGTCGAAAAGCTCATCTACAATTTCCACATGCCGCTGTTCTTTGTCCTCGCCGGGGTGACCTTCGAGGCATCGGTGCGGCGCAAACCCCTGCTGGACAGCCTGCGCGACAAGGCGCTGCGCCTGCTCTGGCCGCTGTTGCTGTGGACACAGATCCTGGCCCAGCTGTCGCGCCTTGCTTCGGGCGAGGGCGAAGCGACGCTGTTCGTCTGGCCGCTGCCGCCGTTCGATCACCTGTGGTTTCTCTGGGCGCTGTTCCTGATCCAGCTGGTGACGCTGCCGCTGGCCGCCTTGGGCCGCCGTCCGCACAGCACTGTCACATGGCTGGCGCTGGCCCTCGCCGCCATGGCCGCCGTGGCCATCCCCGGGCTGCCACTGACCGAGATCACCGTGAACGCGGCGCTGCACCTGGGGCTGTTCCTGCTCGGGATATGGCTGGCCCGGCTCGGCCCCCTGCCCTCCGGCACCCCCGTCGCGCTGAAGGCGCTGACCGTCTTCACCCTGGTGCAGGTGGTCAGTTTCGGCCTGCCGCAAAGCGTGCTGGCATTGCAGGCGGTCGCGGCGCTGCTCAGCCTGAGTTTTGTCCTGATGGTGCAGGGCAGCGGCGGCGCGCTGCTGCGGCTGGCGGGGCTGGTTGGGCAACTGTCGATGCCGATCTACCTGGCGCACACCGTGTTCACCGCCGGCACGCGCATGGTGCTGCTGAAAGTCACTCCCGACCCGGCGCTGCACCTGGTCCTGGGCACGCTGGCCGGCCTGATCGGACCGGTGCTGCTGTACCTCGCGGTGCGGCGGATCGCGTCGCCGCGGCTGATGGGCTTCTGACCTCACGAAGCGCGGGCGCTCAATCCTTGTGACGGCAGATGCGCCAGCAGTTCCAGCAGCAACGCATCGCGCCGCACCGGCTTGGTCAGGAAACCGTCCATGCCGACGGCCTCGGCCTCCTTCTGATCCCGCTCAAAGGCATTCCCGGTGAGGGCGACGATGGGCCGCCGCACCCAGCCGCCTTGCCGTTCCCGGGCGCGCAGGGTGCGGGTCGCGTCAAGCCCGCTCATCACCGGCATCGAGATGTCCATCAGGACGATGTCGAACCGCTCCGGATCGTAGCGATCCAGCGCCATCTGGCCATTGTCGGCCACCTCGACGCGCGCCCCGCGCCGCTCCAGCATCTTGCGCACCACCTCCTGGTTGGTGCGGTTGTCTTCGACCAGCAGCACCGCGACACCGTCCAGCCGCAGGTCTTCGGTCGACACCTCCGCCGCCCGGGGCACGGTCTGCGCCAGCGCGGGCAAGGGCAGGTCCAGCCGGAACTCCGCCCCCTGCCCCGGTGCCGAGGACAACGCGATGCTGCCGCCCATTGCCTCGGCCAGCCGTTTCGAGATCGACAAGCCGAGGCCGGTGCCCTCGTACTGACGCTCGCGGCCGCTGTGCACCTGCTCGAAGGGATCGAAGACCAGCGCCTGCTGGTCCTCCGGGATGCCGATGCCGGTGTCGACCACATGGAACCGCACCTGGTTGCCCCGCGGAGAGATGCGCGACAGGTGCAGGGTGACCCCGCCTTCGTGGGTGAACTTGATGGCATTGCCGATCAGGTTCATCAGCACCTGGCGCAGGCGCAAGGCGTCGCCCTCTACCAGCCTCGGCACGTTTTCGTCGATCCGGCAGGTCAGGTACAGCTGCTTTTGCGCTGCCAGCGGGCGCAAGAGGTCGCTGATCTCGGCGATCAGCGTGTCCAGCTGGAACGGCGCGTCCTCGATGCGCAGGCGGCCGGCCTCGACCTTGGAGAAATCGAGGATGTCCGAGATCAGCGAGGTCAGCGCGAGGGCCGCGCCGCGGATGGTGGCGACGCAATCCCGTTGCTCGTCGCTCAGGCCGGTGTCGGCCAGCAGGTCGGCCATGCCGACGATGCCGTTCATCGGGGTCCGGATCTCGTGGCTCATGTTGGCGAGAAAGCTGGACTTGGCCCGGTTGGCGACCTCGGCCGCGTCGCGCGCGGCGCGCAGCGCATCGTTCTGCGCGCGCAGGTCGGTGATGTCGGTATGAACGATGACGTAGCCGCCAGAGGGACGCCGCGTCGCCTGCGTGGCAAAGCTGCGGCCGGTTTCCGGCACCTCGAAGATCGCCTTGCGCCCGTCGGCAAAGGCGCGGGCGATCGTGGCAATTACCTCGCCCGTCTCGGGGCGCTGGCTGCGCGCGACCAGCAGATCGTGCAAGGCGCTCAGCGGCATGCCCTCGGGCACGTCGGCGGCATTCAGCTCGAACATCCGCAGGTAGGCCGGGTTGACCATCAGGATGCGGTTGTCCGGGTCCTCGGCCCCCAGCCGGCTGGTCACCATCAGGCCTTCGCCCATGCTGTCCATGATTTCGGTCAGCAGCCGGTTGGTGTCCGTCAGGACCCGCGCCTGGTCCACCAGCGACCGTTCCAGGACCGCGGTGCGGCGATTGAGCCCCGCCACCAGCGAGTCGGTCACGTCTGCCTTGTGCATCACCTCGCTGATGTTGAGCGTGATCCCGTGGTAGCCGGCAAACCGTCCCTCGGCGTCGCGCAGCGGCACCGCGCTGTCCATCAGCACGGCCCGGTCCCCGTTCACCAGCAGGCGTTCATAGCTGAGGCTGCGGACCTCCTCGTGCGCCCGAAAGGCGTCCAGCAGGCGATCGAGGCCGGCAAGATCGTGCGGCGGTTCGGGCCGATTGAGGATGCTCAGACCCAGGAGGTGATCGCGCGTCATCCGCAGACCGGAATGCTGCATGTTGACATACAACAAGCGGAAGTCCGAGTCCGTCTCCCAGGTCCAGGCCGGCATGAGCTGGATCACGTCCGACCAGATCCGCGCGTCTCTTTCCTGGTCGGTCGGCAAGATCGTCAGGTCTCCTTCAGGGGGTGGCCTGTTCATCGCTCATGACCTACCCCGAAAGCGTTGAAAGAGCATTAATCGCCGCTTTTCCCGGTGTTTGTCGCAGGTGCTTCTGGCCAAGCGGCGCAACATTGGCTACACCCGGCAGCGGCCCGCCCCGGCGGCCGGCCCGCAACCCTCGAAAAGGCCCGAAGATGTCAGCACTCAAGATCAAGAAAGGCTCGAGCAAGCACTCTGCCTACAACCTGCGCCCCACGTTCTCGGACGTGACCGAGACGCACACAATCGCGGTGCTGGTGGAAAACGAACCCGGGGTCCTGGCGCGGGTGATCGGCCTGTTTTCGGGCCGCGGCTACAACATCGACAGCCTGACCGTCGCCGAGGTGGACCACGAAGGCCACCTGAGCCGGATCACCATCGTCACCAGCGGCACGCCGCAGGTGATCGAGCAGATCAAGGCGCAGCTGGGCCGCATCGTCAGCGTCCGCGAAGTGCATGACCTGACGGTCGAGGGCCGCTCGGTCGAGCGGGAACTGGCGCTGCTCAAGGTGAAGGGCACCGGCGACAAGCGCGTCGAAGCGCTGCGCCTGGCTGACATCTTTCGCGCGAATGTGGTGGATTCGACGCTGGAGAGCTTTGTCTTCCAGCTGACCGGCACACCGGACAAGATCGACGCATTTGCCGATCTGATGCGTCCGCTGGGACTGATCGAGGTGGCACGCACCGGCGTGGCGGCACTGGCCCGGGGCGCCTGACGCCCCACCTCACGGGGAGGGCGCCTGCGGCCGCTCGTCCAAAGGGGGGCCTGTCTGCCCCGCGCGCCGTCAGCTGGCGCGGCGCGCTTCCGGAAAACTCAGAACGTTTTCGCCCCGCGCCACAGGGCGGACCGCCGTCTCCCGGCAATTGCGCAGCTCGTGCACGATGGACGGAGCAAAGCCCGCATCGACCCGGCGCAGGTTGCGCGCCCGGCGCACATCGCGCTCTTCCCTCAATTCGAACTGGATCAGGTCCCCGGCATCGAGATCGATGCCGTCGTGAACGCTTTGTTCATTTCCCGTGTAGTATGCCAGATTGCCATGGTCCTCGCACCAGATCACGGCCTTGCGGTCACTTGCATCCGCCCACAACACAACGCCAAACATTTGATCTTGCATGAGATACACCCATTGATGGTTGTGGCTTCAAACTGAACCAAAGCCAGAATCCCCGATAGATTTATTTCCGTGTCGCCGACTTGATTTTTGTGCCATGAAACGCCACCCTTGGCGCGAAAGAGCATCACGGTTGACGTCATCTAGCGTCAGTTTCGAATCAAATCTGTGTAAAACCTGACCAATATTGGATCTGAAGACCCGTGCGAACCGATCCCACAACGCCATGACAGCCAAACCTGCCACAAAACCCGGCGGGACCAGCCCCACGCCGTCCGAATTGCGCAGCATGTTTGGCGCGAACCTGCGTCAGCTGTCAAAAAGGGCGCCGTCGATCTCGGCGCTGTGTCGGGACCTCGGGATCAACCGGACCCAGTTCAACCGCTACCTCGCCGGCGAAAGCTTTCCGCGCCCCGATGTCCTGCACAAGATCTGCACCTATTTCGACGTCGATGCCCGCATCCTGCTGGAACCGGTGGCCGACATCGCGCGCAGCGACGGCGGGATCATGCGCAACCCGGCGATCGCCGAGTACCTCGGCGACGTGACCCGACCGGTGTCGGAGGAAAGCCTGCCCAGCGGCTTTTACAGCTTTGCCCGCCGCAGCTTTGTCGACGAAGCCAGGTTCGTGCGGGGCCTGATCTACATCTTTCGCAGCCGTGGTGGAACCTTTCTCAAGGGGTTCGAAGCCAAGGAAGCCATGCGCCAGCAAGGTCTGCCCACCGACCCCGCCACGCGGGAATTCCGCGGCGCCGTGATGGCGCAGGAGGATGGTATCGCCGCGCTGGTCAGCCGCCGGGGCGCGACCACCACCTCGTTCAATTACCTGGCCCGCATCCCCTCGTTCGAAAACAACTTCTGGGTCGGCTACGTCACCCGGACCGTGCGCGAGAACGTGGCCGGACGGCGGGTGGAACGGCTGGTCTACGAATACCTGGGCAATCGGGCCGCGGACGCCCTGCCCGCGGCGCGCAGCGCCGGTTTCTGCACGGTGAATGACCTGCTGACCTACCAGCGCAACCTGCTCAAGCCGGGCGACCCCTTCGTCTGAGGCGCGCCCGACGCGCAGCGTCTGACGCGGTCAAGTCCCTCCGTGTCGGGTTTGGGTCGGACAAGGCGGGGTTTCCCGTCTACCCAAGGGGGTGTCCTGTGTCCGCAACTGAGGCCCCTGCCCATGTCCCCTCCGCCGACCGACCTTGCCAGTGTCCGCCTCCCGATCACCCAGGCGCACGGCCTGCCCAACGCGCATTACATCGACCCGGCAGTCTTTGCCGAGGAACGTCAGGCGCTGATGTTCGGGCAGTGGGCGGGTCTTGCGGTGGCCGCCGACGTGCCGGAACCGGGTGACGCAAGTCCGGTCGATTTCCTCGGTATGCCGCTGCTGCTGATCCGCGGACGCGACGGCGCGGTGCGGGTGTTCCAGAACATCTGCCGCCATCGCGGCATGATCCTGGTGGAGGCCCCGCGCAAGATCGAGGGCGCGATCCGCTGTCCCTATCATTCCTGGTGCTACGGCAGCGACGGCCGGCTGGTCAGCACGCCGCATGTGGGCGGCCCCGGCCACAACACCCACGAGGCGATCGACCGTGCCGCGCTGGGCCTGATCGAGGTGCGCAGCCATGTCTGGCGCGACGTGGTCTGGATCAACGTCTCGGGCGACGCGCCCGCCTTCGAAGAGGCCATGGCCCCTGCCCTGGCCCGCTGGGCGGATTTCGAGCGCCCGCTGTACCACGGCGGCGCCGACAGCCGGATCACCCTGGCGGTGGCAAGCAACTGGAAACTCGCGGTCGAGAACTACTGCGAAAGCTACCACCTGCCCTGGGTCCATCCCGGCCTGAACTCCTATTCCCGGCTCGAGGACCATTACAACATCGAGCAACCGGGCGCCTTTTCCGGCCAGGGCACGCTGGTCTACCGCCAGGTCACCAACGAATACGGCGCTCCTTTTCCCGATTTCGCCGGCCTGCCGGACAAATGGGACACCGCGGCCGAATACCTGGCTATCTATCCCAACGTGCTGCTGGGCGCGCACCGCGACCACGCTTTTGCCATCGTCCTGCTGCCCGACGGCCCGGAACGCACGGTCGAGCACATCCACCTCTACTACGCCGAACCGGGCACCGACAGCGGCCTGCGCCAGCGCAACACCCAACTGTGGAAGACCGTGTTCGAGGAAGACATCTTTGTCGTCGAGGGCATGCAGCGCGGACGCCACGCCGCCGGCTTCGACGGCGGCCGTTTTTCGCCCGCGATGGACGGGCCGACGCATTGTTTCCATGACTGGGTGGCGGCGCGGATGATGGCCTGGCGGGGAGCGTCAGAGGCGGCCGAGTGAGCGGCCTCGACACGCTCCTGCTGGCAGCCCATGCCGCGGACGACCGGGCGGCACTGGTCGGCCTTTACGCGCAGGCGGCGGAGGCGGCGGGCGACCTGAACGCCGCCTGTTTCTACCTGACGCACGCCTATGTCTTTGCGCTGGAGATCGGCGACCCGCGGGCCGCGTCCCTGCACGCCCGGCTCAAGGCCGAAGGGCGCGAAGCCTGACCCCGCGTCCCCGGCGGATCATTGCTGGACCGACTCGAGGTAGTAGGCGATCGACAGCACCTTGCCCAGACCATGCAGCACATCCGCATCGCCCCCCGTGCCGCCGCTTTCAGAGCGAAAGACCGCCCCGTAGACCGGCATGGGTCCACCATGGGCGCGCAACCCGGTGCGACCGTCGATGATGTGGATCACCTCCAGCATCGGAAACTTGCCGCCATTGTTGGCGCTCATCTGGGTCAGATCGGGCACGGTGACCGTCATCATCTGTGTCATCGGACCATCACCCTTGGCATCGACGCCGTGGCAGGTGGCGCAATACTGGCCGAAAAAGGCTGCGCCGACCTCGGCATTCTGGGCCTGGACCATCCCCGCCGCCAGTGCGGCGGCACCGGCGAGGGCCAGTGCTGTTGACGATTTCCTCATTTTCCCCTCCTGAAATGATGCATCTGACCCCGCGCCGCTCCTCCCGGGCGAGGCAGGACACATATTACCAGTGGAATACGAAGGGGCGTTGATGCAGGTCAAGAAGCGCCCGCGCCCGGCGCGCCGTCAGGCGGTGGCCTGCGACGCCACGGTATGCTCCTCGCCATAGGCGATCATGTCGTAGACGTGCCAGGTGGCGTGCCCCAGCAGCGGCAGCGACAGGAACAGCCCCAGGAACCCCGGCAGCAGCGACAGCACAGTGACGACGCCGACAAACAGCGCCCAGCCCAGCATCGGCACCGGGTGGCGTTGCACGTAAGCGAAAGAGGTGATCATCCCGGTGACAAAGTCGATCTCGCGGTCCAGCAGCATCGGCAGCGACAGCACGGTGATCATGTAGAGCAGCGTGGCGAACCCCGCACCGACCCCGGTGCCCACCGCCAGCATCGTCAGCCCGTTTGCCGTCAGGTAGATGTCGAAACTGTTCGACACGTTGGTCATCGTCGACAGCCCCAGGAACAGCGCAAAGATCATGTGCGCGAGGAAGAACCAGAACAGGAAGATCACGATGATGATCGCGCTGATCGAGGGCAGCTGCCGCGCCCTCTGCCGCGCGATGACGGAAAAGATCTGCATCCAGTCCAGCGGTCGCCCCTGTTGCAATCGCCGGCTGACATCGTAAAAGCCCACCGCCGCAAAGGGCGCCACCAGCGGAAAGCCGATGGCGGCAAAGACCAGCCAGTAGCTCTGCCCGGTCACCCAGGTGATCCAGACCATGAACCAGCCGCCCAGGACGTAGACCCCGGCAAAGACCAGCGCAAAGCCCGGCGCCATGCGCATGTCCTGCCAGCCGCGCCGCAGCGCCCCCTTCAGCAGCGCCACGGTGACCGGGCCCAGTTCCGGCACGCCGGGTTTTGGTGTATCGGGCATGCATTCCTCCCCAGACCGCATCCGGCATTCACTAAAGGCGATATGTCATCGCCCGGCAAGATGCCTCTCAGTTAGAAGTTTGTTGACGGCCCTGTCCCAGACGACGTTGATCCGCAGAGAGAGATCATGCCAGCCGCTCACAACCATTCCATGCGAACCGCGGATTCGGCCTGCGGACCGGAGACGTCCCCGCGCTGTTGTGCGAACCCGGCGACTTTCACCGCCCGCGCACCGCGCTCAGCGACATGCGCGCCGCCTTTCCCCAGGGTCCGGAGGGGGACCAAGCGCCGCCGTGGATGCTCTGCCCGGGTCTGCCGCGCACCAGCATCGGCTGGCAGACCGGCCAGGGCCACGCCGCACTGACCCGCTTTGCCGTCTGGTTCGGCGCACAGTCCGCCCAGGCCCGCGCCGCCCTGCGCCTCCGGTTCCCCGAACCTGACGGCTGGCACGGCGACTACGACAGCCCGACGTAACCTGCCGCCACGCACCCCGGTTTCTTCTGGCCGAAACTATCCCGGGGGAGTCGCGCATCGCGCGACGGGGGCAGCGCCCCCTCCTGCCTGCCCGCGTCAGTCCTCGGCGCGCGCATCCGCCCGGCTCTTGCCGGACACGTTCATCGCCAGCGTCGCCGCCATGAAGGGATCCAGGTCGCCGTCCAGCACGCCGCCGGTATCGGCGGTCTCGTACTGGGTGCGCAGATCCTTGACCATCTGGTAGGGCTGCAACACGTAAGACCGGATCTGGTTGCCCCAGCCGGCATCGCCCTTGGCCTCGTGAAGGGCATTCACCTCGGCGTTGCGCCTGTCCAGCTCCATCTGGTAGAGGCGCGATTTCAACGCTTTCATGCAGTTGTCACGGTTCTGGTGCTGCGACTTCTCGGACGAGGTCACGACGATCCCGGTGGGAATGTGGGTGATCCGCACCGCCGAGTCGGTGGTGTTGACGTGCTGGCCGCCCGCACCGGACGACCGGAAGGTGTCGATACGGATCTCCGACGGATTGATCACCACCTCGATGTTGTCGTCAATCACCGGGTAGGCGCCCACGGCCGCAAAGGAGGTCTCGCGCGTGCCCTTGCCAAAGGGCGAGATGCGCACCAGCCGGTGCGTGCCCGACTCGGACTTCAGCCAGCCATAGGCGTTCGGCCCCTTGATCTGGTAGGTGGCGGACTTGATGCCCGCCTCGGCGCCGGCCTGTTCTTCCTGCAATTCCACCTCGAACCCGCGCTTTTCCGCCCAGCGGACGTACATCCGCGCCAGCATCTGCGCCCAGTCGCAGGCCTCGGTGCCGCCCGCGCCGGCCTTGATTTCGAGAAAGGCGTCGTTGCCGTCGGTCTCACCGTTCAGCAGCGCCTCCAACTCTTTCTGCGCGGCCTTGGCGGCCAGCGCCTTTAGGGCGGCTTCGGCCTCGGCGACGATATCGGCGTCGTCCTCCATCTCGCCCAGTTCGATCAGCTCGATCTGGTCCGAAAGCTCCTGCTTCATCGAGGTGTAGGTCTCCATCGCGTCGACCAGCTGCTGACGCTCGCGCATCAGCTTTTGCGCCGCGGCGGGATCGTCCCACAGCTTGGGGTCCTCGACGCGGGCGTTGAACTCTTCCAGCCGGTGCTTTGCCGTCTTCCAGTCCAGCCGCTGCGCCAGGAGGTCGAGCGACTTCTCGATCTTCTCCACGTGGTTCTGGGTCTCTGCGCGCATGTTCGTCTCGGTCCTGTTGGGGTCCCCTCGGGTGACGCGTGATACCAACTGGGCCGGGGACGGGCAAGACAGCGCGGCCGCTTCGGCGCCCCCGACCGGACAATTGACGGGGCGCCGTCCGCGGCCGACCGTCCGGGCGCCGCGACCTGGACCCGCCCTGCCCGGCTCATTCCGCCGCGGGGCGGAGGCGGTCCGGCAGCGGGTCGGTCCCGTCCGCGTCCTCTTCGAGGTCGAGGCCGTCGGGCGCGGGCCGGGCGCGGCCCAGCCTCGGGTGCAGCTTGCCCGCCAGCCGCCAGGCGATCAGGCTGGCCACCCCGGCGGCCGCAAAGATGCCCGACAGCGGCGCCACCAGCAGCACCAGCCAGGCCAGCCCTGGCGTCGCGATCCCGGACACGTCACGGAACGAGGAATAGACCGCCGACATCTCGGTCCGCTCAGATGGCTTGACCGCCATCAGGAAAGGCAAGCCCGCGCAGATGTCCAGCACGATGAGGAAAAAGCTGCACGCGAACAGCACCGCGACCGTCAGCGTCGGCGGCATCAGCCCCGCCCCCGCCACCAGGAACAGCAGTCCGGCGGTCAGAAAGGCCGAGCGCACCGAGGTCCGGATCGACACCCGCTGCATCCAGCGCAGGATGAAGGGCGACAGGAACAGCCCCGCGTTGGTGATGGATTGCAGCCCGCCGCCCAGCTTGTCGCCCAGGCCGTTCTGCACGCAGTAGATCGGCATGTAGACCACGTAGGCCCACCAGCCGCAGGACCGGATCACCGCGAACAGCCAGCCCGCCACCAGCCGCTTTTGCCGGAAGAACCGCCCGAGAAAGGCGAGCGGGTTCGGTGCCGGACGCCGCGCGCGGGTGATCAGCTTGCCGTTGCCCAGCCGCATGTAGAGGAACATGCACAGCATCCCCAAGGCCGCCGTGGCCGATACGACAAAGGGCGCCGGGGCCCACCAGCTCCACAGCATGACGCCCAGGAACGGCCCCACCGTCCAGCCAAGCGCCGAGTAGAACAGGCGCAGGGTCTCGCTCTTGCCCAGTTCGATCCGGGCGATGTAGTCCAGCACGTAGGCGTTGAAGCAGACAAAGGTGGTGACGGTCGAGGTGGCGTGCAGCGCCAGTGCCAGCACCGTGAACTGCGGCCCGCCCACCATGGCCGCCGCAGACCCCAGGATGAACCCGCTGGCCCCCGCGGAATACAGCCAGCGGCGCGGCACGAAGCGGTTGAGCCAGGGCACCAGCAACCCGGTGAACAGCGACAGCACCCCGACGGCGAAATAGACCGAGCTGACCGTCGCCGCATCGCCGAGCGCGTCGTACATCGCCACCGGGAAGACGGCGATCAGGATGCCGCGCACCATCGCCTCGAACCCCGCCAGACGGGCAAAACCGCGCACCGAGGGCGCGGGCGCGTGGCGCAACCATTCGGGGATTCGGCGTTCGAACATCGGAACCTGAGGGCACGTTACGCGCGCCAGATTGGCCGCGACGCCGCCGCGATCTGCGCCAGAGACGACATTCGCGGACAAAAGCGACGGTTTTCGCCGCAAATCACGGCAAAGCGCCGTTTCCCGCCCAGGCGCTCCGGGACGGCCGGATCAGGGAGGACACCCCTGACCGGACCGTTGCGACAACGTCAGTAGAGCCCGCCCGAGGTCAGCGTGCCGAACCCCGCCTTGGGCCCGACAATCGCCCTCTCGCCGGTTGACGTGGTGACTTCCTTCGCCACCGTGCTGCCGTCCGGCTGGATCACGTCGAAGGTGCCGGAGATGGCAAAGCCGCCGTCGAACATGATGCCGAAGATCGGCTCTTCGCCCGCGCGGAAACATTCGGCCACGACGTTCGCGCCCGAGGCGTCGTCCGACAGCCGCGCGCCGGAGAAGCGGTCGATCTTGATGAACTGGCACTCGGACGGCACCTTGAACGGGCCGCCGCCGTATTTCTTGACCGCGGCCTGCATGAAGGTGTTGAACACCGGGCCGCACAGCCCGCCGCCCGACGCACCACCGCCCAATGAGCGCGGCGTATCGTAGCCGATGTAGCAGCCCGCCACGATGTTCGAGGTGAAGCCGACGAACCACACGTCCTTGGCGTCATTCGTGGTGCCGGTCTTGCCCGCCGTCGGCACCGAAAGGTTCACCGTGCGGCTGGCGGTGCCGCGCTGCACCACGCCTTGCAACATCGACGTCAGCTGATAGGCGGTGACGGCGTTCATCACGCGCTCGCGCTCGTCGACGATGGTCGGGCTCTGGCCCGCGGGCAGGTTGGGGTCCGCACAGTCGACGCAGACCCGCTTGTTGCCCTCGGCCCGTTCATGCGAATAGACGGTTTCGCCGTAGCGGTCCTGTACCCGGTCGACCAGCGTCGGCTCCACCCGCTCGCCGCCGTTGGCGAACATCGCGTAGGCGGCGACCATCTTGAACAGCGTGGTCTCTCCGGCGCCCAGCGAATTGGCCAGCACCTGGTCCATGCGGTCGTAGACGCCGAATTTCTCGGCATAGGCGGCGACGATGTCCATCCCCACCTCCTGCGCCAGCCGGATGGTCATCAGGTTGCGCGACTGTTCGATGCCGGTGCGCAGCGGGGTCGGCCCGTAGTAGCTGTTGGAGGCGTTCTTCGGCCGCCAGATCTCGCCCCCGGTGTTGATCTCGATTGGCGCGTCGACGACGATCGTTGCCGGCGTGTAGCCCGAATCCAGCGCCGAGGCATAGACGAAGGGCTTGAAGCTGGAGCCCGGCTGGCGCTGCGCCTGGGTCGCACGGTTGAACACCGAATCCTGGTAGGAAAAGCCGCCCTGCATGGCGATCACGCGCCCGGTGTGGGCGTCCATCGCCATCAGCCCGCCCTGCACCTCGGGCACCTGCCGCAAGGTCCAGCGCATGAAGGCGCCGTCGCTGTCCTGGGTCATGGCGCGCACATGGACCACGTCGCCCGGTTTGAAGGTGTCCGTCAGGCTGCCCCTGAACCACTCGGTGTCGCTGCGCGGCACGGTCGTTCCGCGCGGATCGTCCAGCGCCACGTCCTCGATGCCCAGCAGCAGCGAGTCGTTGCTGACCTCGCGCACCACGGCGACGTGCCAGGGGTTCTCCAGCACGATGTCGCGGGCGACGCGCACATCGGCCAGCGCGGCGCGCCAGGCGGCCTCGTCGCCCAGGGTGTCGGCCGGGATCGTCTTGCCGGTGCCGCGCCAGCGGCCCAGGGAGCGGTCGAAGTTCTCCAGCGCCACGCGCAGCGCGGACGCGGCCTCTTGCTGCATTTCCGGGTCCAGCGTCGCGCGGACCGAGTAGCCGCCGGAAAAGAACTGCTCTTCGCCAAAGTCGCGGCTCAGCTGGCGGCGAATCTCGTCGGTGAAATAGTCGCGCGGCGGCAGGCTCTCCTGATAGGGCGCGTAGTCACCGTTCTGCACGGATTTCAGCGGCAGTGCGCGCTCGGCCTCAAAGGTGGCCTCGTCGATGTAGCCGTTTTCGTACATCTCGCGCAGCACGAAGTTGCGCCGCTCCAGCAGCCGGTCCTTGCGCCGCACCGGGTGGTAATCCGACGGCGCCTTGGGCAAGGAGGCCAGCATCGCCGCCTCGTGCGGAGCCAGTTCCGCCAGGCTCTTGTTGAAATAGACCTGCGCGGCGGCGGTCACGCCATAGGCGTTCTGGCCGAGGAAGATCTCGTTGAGATACAGCTCCAGGATCTTTTCCTTGGACAGCGCGGTTTCGACCCGGCTGGCCAGCATGATTTCCTTGATCTTGCGTTCCGCCTTGCGGTCGCCCGACAGCAGAAAGTTCTTCATCACCTGCTGCGTGATCGTCGAGGCGCCGCGCACGTCGCGCCCACGGGTGCGCACCGCGTCGATGCCCGCGGCGGCAATGCCGCGCAGGTCATAGCCCTGGTGGGTGTAGAAATTCTTGTCCTCGGCCGAGATGAAGGCATTCTTGACCAGGTCGGGGATTTGCGCGGCGGGGGTGAACAGCCGCCGTTCCTGAGCGAATTCGTCGATCACCTGGCCTTCGGTGGAATAGATCCGGCTGATCGTCGGCGGGGAGTATTGGGCCAGGTGTTCGTGGCTGGGCAGGTCGCGGCCATACATCCAGAACACCGCGCCCACGGTCAGCGCGACCATGGCCATACCCATGGTGACGACGGTGAAGATCCCGCCAAAGAACGAAAAGATGAAACGCAGCACGCGCGGCCCCCGGTTTTGCCGTGTCCAGCCCTCACTATAAGCGTTCCGGCCCGCCGTCAAAACACAAGCGCGCGGGGTTTTGCCGATGCCCTGACGGGTGAGCCTATTGCCGCCGCAGCCCGGACAGCGCCGCGTCCTCGATCAGCCAGGCGGCGATGCCGTCGCGGATGCCCGCCGCCATGCCGGCGCGCCAGGCCGGATCGCGCAGGTTCCTCAGGTCCTGTTCGGTGGACAGGAACCCCACCTCGATCAGCACCGAGGGGATGTCAGCCGATTTCAGCACCGAAAAGGCCGCCTGCCGCAGCGGGTCCTTGTGGACATGCCCCATCGAGTTGCGGATACCGTCGACCAGGTGCCCCGCCAGCGCCTGGCTGCGCGGCGTGTTGTCCAGCCGCGCCAGGTCCATCAGGATCTGCGCCACGCGGTCGTCCGACCCTGACAGATCGAGCCCCGCCAGCAGGTCGTCACGGTCATGCCGTTCGGCCAGCGCGGCCGAAGCCGCGTCCGAGGCGTCCTCGGACAGGGTGTAGACCGCCGCGCCCCGGGCGACCCCCTCCAGCAGCGCATCGGCGTGCAAGGAAATGAACAGGTCGGCCTGCGCGTCATGCGCCTGCTTGACCCGCCCTTCGAGCGAGACAAAGCGGTCCTCCTCGCGGGTCAGCACCACCTTGTAGTCGCCCGCCCGCAGCAGGACCTCACGCAGGTCCAGCGCGAATTGCAGCATCAGGTCGGCTTCGGTGACATCGTCGCGCTGCGCGCCGGGGTCGATGCCGCCGTGGCCCGGGTCCAGCACGATGGTCAGCGGGCGATCCGGGTCAGGCGCGGTGCGGCGGGCGACCGGCCGCATCCGGACCCAGGCCGGATCGGGCGGCTGACCGGCGCGCGCGGCAAAGGCCTCCGGCGCGCCCGGCGCCAGCG
Source organism: Antarctobacter aquimaris (assembly GCF_900184945.1). Classification (GTDB taxonomy): domain Bacteria; phylum Pseudomonadota; class Alphaproteobacteria; order Rhodobacterales; family Rhodobacteraceae; genus Maliponia; species Maliponia aquimaris. The sequence goes on from NZ_FXYF01000008.1 coordinate 87,693, forward strand.
CGACGCGCAACTCGGCCCCGGCGCCGTCGGGCTGAACGCGCATCTCGGCGCTGTTCACCACCAGAGGCACTGTCAGTTCGGCCACCAGACGCGACCAGCCGGGCCGGAACAGCCCCATGCGCAGCTCGGTCACGGCCTCGCTCTGGTCGATGGCGCGGGGGTCCGCCTCCTGCCAGTCGACCTCGCTGAAGTCGATCACCAGCCGGTAAGGGTCAGTCAGGGTGAACAGCCGCCAGGGCACGCCCTGCGACAGGCCCAGCGTCAATTCGATGCCGCCGCTGCGGTCCTCCAGCTGCGCCTTGGTCAGCCGCACGAGGCCCGCGGCCTCCTGCGCCGCCAGCGTGCCCGCCCAGAGGCAAGCCGCAAGTAGTATGCTCAGGACCCTGCTCATCCGCCCCGTTCCCGGTTGTTTTGCGCCACCCTAGCAGGGCGACCGCCGCCGCGCACGCCCAAGTTACGTGTCCGGGACCCGCCCGTCCCGGCCTTGCGTCGGGACCTCACCCGCGCGCCGCCATGAACGCCGTCAACCGCGTCAGCCCTTCCTCGATGTCCGCCGTCGCGCGGGCATAGGAAAACCGCAGGGTGCCCGCGCCCCGCTGCGGGTCAAAGTCCAGCCCCGGCGTGACCGCCACCCCCGCCACGTCCAGGATCTCGCGCGCGAAGGCCCGGCTGTCGTCGGTCAGGTGGCTGACATCGGCATAGACGTAGAACGCCCCGTCCGGCGGCGCGATGCGGTCGAAGCCGGCCTTGGGCAGCCCCTCCAACATCAGCGCGCGGTTGCGGGCATAGACCGCCATGTTGGCCTGCAATTCCTCACCCGCGTCCATCGCCGCCAGGGCCGCCACCTGCGCCGCGTGGGGCGCGCAGATGAAGAAGTTCTGCGCCAGCCGCTCGACCTGGCGCACCAGGTCGTCGGGCACCACCAGCCAGCCGACGCGCCAGCCGGTCATCGAGAAATACTTGGAGAAGGAGTTGATCACCACCACGTCGTCGCTGATCTCCAACGCGCTGACCGCGCGACGCTCGTACTCGATGCCGTGGTAGATCTCGTCCGACAGGAAGGCCGCTCCACGCGCCTGCGCCGCCTCGACCAGCGCCGACAGCGCCGGTTTGTCCAGCATCGTGCCGGTGGGATTCGCCGGGCTGGCGACCATCAGCCCCTCGTAGTCGATCCCCACCAGGTCCTGTGGCGTCGGTTGCAGGCGGTTCTCCGCCGAAGTCTGCACCTCGACCGGGACCAGTTCCAGCGCCTTGAGGATCTGCCGGTAGGACGGGTAGCCCGGCGCCCCCAGCGCCACCCGTTCGCCCGCGTCGAACAGCGCGGTAAAGGCCAGGATGAAGCCGCCCGACGACCCGGGCGTCACGATGACCCGCGCCGGGTCCAGGTCCAGCCCGTACCATTCCTTGTAGAGCAGGGCGATGCGGGCGCGCAGCGCGGGCAGACCCAGCGCCACGGTGTAGCCCAGCGGGTCGCGCTCCAGCGCCGTCGCCAGTGCCTGCCGCGCCGCCTGTGGCGCAGGGGTGCCAGGCTGGCCCACCTCCATGTGGATGATCCGTCGCCCGGCGGCCTCGGCCTGCCGCGCCGCCTCCATGACATCCATCACGATAAAGGGATCAACCGCTCCGCGCCTTGAACTCCGCATGCCTGCCTCTCTACTGTGCCGCCCAAGTGCCTTACGAGCGCAAGGAGTGCCCCGTCAATGTTCCGGACCAGGATCCTGTCCCGGCTGATCGCCATGGTCCTTGGCCTGTCGCTGATCGCTGCCGCGCCCGTGCGGGCGGCGACAACCCTGCTGCGCGACGCCGACATCGAACATGCGCTGCGCCAGCTGGCCGCGCCGGTGCTCAGCGCCGCCGGTCTCAGCCCGCAGCAGGTGCGGATCGTGCTGGTGGACGACGACTCGCTCAATGCCTTTGTCGCCGACACGCAGTACATCTTCATCCATTCCGGGCTGATCATGCGGCTGGACAGTGCCGCGGCGTTGCAGGCCGTCATCGCGCACGAGGCGGCGCATATCGCCAACGGCCACATCACCCGGCGGCTGGGCAACATGCGCGCCGCGCGCAACGCCGCCGGTCTCGGCATGGTGCTGGCCGCCGCCGCCGCCGCCGCGGGCGCCAACAGCCAGGCCGCCGCGGGTTTCGCCATCGGCTCGCAAAGCTCGGCCATGCGGATGTTCCTGTCGCACACCCGCGCCGAGGAAACCGCCGCCGACCTGTCGTCGATCCGTTTCATGCTGCGCGCCGGGATCGACCCCAAGGGCGCGCTGGAGGTGCAACAGATGTTCCGCGGCCAGGAGGCGCTGTCCGCCGGCCGCCAGGACCCCTACCTGCGCACCCATCCGCTGACCCGCGACCGGCTGCGCGCGCTCGAAGGGATGGTCGCCGGGCAAAAGAGCCCGCCCGCCGATCCCGCAGCGCAATACTGGTTCAAGCGCGCGCAGGGCAAGCTGACCGCCTTCAAGCGCGCGCCGTCCTGGACGCTGCGACGGCTCAAGGACAGCGGCAGTCAGGACATCGCCTACATGCGCGAAGCGGTGGCCCACCACCGCCAGTCCGACATGAAAAAGGCGGTGGCCGCCATCGACCGCGCCATCGCCCTGCGCCCGGATGACCCTTACCTGCTGGAGCTGAAGGGCCAGATCCTGCTGGAATCGCGCCAGTTCGCCGCCGCCGTGCAGGTCTACCAGGCCGCCTCCAGCCGCGCCCCGCGCGAGGCGCTGATCCTGGGCGGGCTGGGCCGCGCGCTGCTGGCCACCGGCAACTACAGCCAGGCGCTCAAGGCGCTGGAGGCCGCGCGCGGGCGCGATTTTTCCGATCCGCGCATCCTGCGCGACCTGGCCGTGGCCTATGCCAAGACCGGCCAGCCGGGCCTTGCCTCGGTCGCCACCGCCGAACGCTATGCGCTGTCCGGCCGGATGAAGGATGCCGCCCTGCACGCCAACCGCGCGCTGGGCCAGTTGCCGCGCGGCTCTGCCCCGTGGCAAAGGGCGCAGGATGTGGTAATCGCCGCCGAACAATCGAAATGACCTCTTTTTCAGCCTTTCCAGGAGACCCCATGCCCCGCACACAGACCATCCTGCGCAGCACCGCCCTTGCCCTCAGCCTGCTGGCCGCGCCGATGGCGCAGGCCCAGGACGTGCCGGCCTTCGATTTCGACGCGATGACCCCCGAGCAGCAGGCCGCCTTTGGCGCGCAGGTGCGCAACTACCTGCTGGAAAACCCGCAGGTGATCATGGAGGCGGTGGCCGTGCTGGAAGCGCGGGAGAAAGACGCGCAGGAGGCGCAGGACGTGGCCCTGGTGGCCGACAACATGGACAAGCTGGTCAACGACGGGTTTTCCTTTGTCGGCGGCAACCCCGAGGGCGATGTGACCGTGATCGAGTTCATGGACTACCGCTGCGGTTTCTGCCGCCGCGCGCATCCGGAAGTCGAGGAGCTGATCTCCTCCGACGGCAACATCCGCTACATCGTCAAGGAATTCCCGATCTTGGGCGAGGCCTCGATGATCTCGTCGCGCTTTGCGCTGGCCACGCTGATCGTCGCCGGGGAGGAAGCCTATGAATCGGTGCGCAGCGCTTTGATCACGCTCGAGGGCAACCCGGGCAACGGCCCGCTGCGCCGCATCGCCGAGACGCTGGGCCTGGACGCCGACCAGATCATGGCCGAGATGGGCAGCGAGGAAATCACCCGCCGCATCTCCGAGACACGCGCGCTGGCGCAGGCGTTGAACATCAACGGCACGCCCAGCTTTGTCTTTGGCGAGCAGATGGTGCGCGGCTACGCGCCGTTGCCGACCATGCAGCAGATCGTGGCGCAAGAACGCCAGTAATGTCGCGCGTCCTCGTGGCGCTGACCCTCGCCGCCACGGCGGCGGGGGCGCAGACCGCGTCGGACAGCGGGCCGGGTGCCGATTTCCGCGCGCGGCTGAAGGCGCTTCAGACTCCCGCGCCGGTGATCGCCGATCCCTACGCCGAGGACATCGCCAGCGACCTTGCCCGCATCGCCGCCGAGGACAGCCTGTTCGACCCGTCGCGCACGGGGTTCGGCCCGGACGGCGTTCCGGTGATCGCGATCCTGACCGGCCCCGATTGCCCGGACTGCGCCGCCGCGCTGACCGCGCTTGAGGCGCTGGTCACGCGCCTTGGGGTCCGCGCCGCTGTCGTGGACACCGCGCACCCCGAGGACGCCGCGATCATGACGCGGCTGGGGCTGGACACGCTGCCCTCCTACGTCATGCCCGACAGGCTGATCCGTGGCGACATGCCGGTCCTAGTGCTGGAGCGTTACCTGAGCGAGTGACCTACTCGGCCGCTTCGGTTGCCTTGGCCGCTTCGGCGGCCTCGCGCGCCTCGATCTCGGCGGCCTTCTTCTCAACCTGCTCGACGATGTGCTCGACCATCTGGTCGTTGGACAGCTTGTGGCTGGCCTTGCCCGCCATGTAGACCATGCCCGACCCGGCACCGCCGCCGGTAAAGCCGACATCGGTCATCAGCGCCTCGCCGGGGCCGTTCACGACGCAGCCAATGATCGACAGGCTCATCGGCGTCTTGATGTGTTCCAGCCTCTTTTCAAGGGCTTCCACGGTCTTGATCACGTCAAAACCCTGCCGCGCACAGGACGGGCAGGAGATGATGTTGACGCCGCGGTGGCGCAGGCCCAGCGATTTCAGGATCTCGAAACCGACCTTCACCTCCTCGACGGGGTCCGCCGAAAGAGACACGCGGATCGTGTCGCCGATGCCCATCCACAAGAGGTTGCCCAGGCCGATCGCGCTCTTGATCGTGCCGGACATCAGCCCGCCCGCCTCGGTGATGCCCAGGTGAATCGGCGCATCGGTCAGGTCGGCCAACTTCTGGTAGGCGGCGGCGGCCATGAAGACATCGGAGGCCTTGCAGCTGATCTTGAACTCGTGAAAGTCGTTGTCCTGCAGGATCTTGATGTGATCCATGCCGGAGTCGACCATGGCATCGGGACAGGGTTCGCCGTATTTCTCCAGCAGGTGCTTTTCCAGGCTGCCGGCGTTCACGCCGATCCGGATGGAGCAATTGTTGTCGCGCGCGGCCTTGATGACCTCGCGCACGCGGTCCTGGCTGCCGATGTTGCCGGGGTTGATGCGCAGGCAGGCGGCGCCCGCCTCGGCGGCCTCGATTCCCCGCTTGTAGTGGAAATGGATGTCGGCAACGATCGGCACCGGGCTTTCGCGCACGATCTCGCGCAGCGCACGGGACGAGTCCTGATCCGGCACAGACACCCGGACGATGTCGGCACCCGCATCAGCTGCGGCCTGTATCTGTTTGATCGTGCCGGGAATATCCGTTGTGACGGTGTTGGTCATGGTCTGCACCGAAATCGGTGCGTCCCCGCCGACCGGGACATTTCCCACCATGATCTGGCGGGACTTGCGGCGATAGATGTTGCGCCACGGGCGGACGTGATTGAGGCTCATGCGCTCCGGTCCTGTGTTAACTCAGGTTTACGCCATAGATAGCGCGGCGCGCATCCTCAGACCAGCGTCTGGACGGCCGGACGCGGCCGAATTCACTGGTTCTGAAGCTGGAGTTCCGCGACGACCTTGGCAAGGGTCTGGTTGCGCGTCAGATCGGCCACCTGCATCTTGCTCTGGATCTCGCCGGCGTCGAGCGCGAGGTTGCGCCCGAACTGGCCGCTTTCGCCGTAGGGTCCGTAGGTCTGGCCGTTGACGGCAAAGAACACGCCCCCGGCATTGCCCGAAAAGATCGTCGCCGGCTGGTCGGTCTGCGGCACGGCGTAGGTTTCACCCGCCTGCAGGGTCCGCGCGAACAGTTTCTGCCCCGAGGGCGAGGTCACCTCGACCCAGGTTTCCGCCGTGGCGACAACCGTGATCCCCGGCGTAGGGGTCGCGGTCACGCGCGGGGCGCCGGGCACGGCGGGGGCCTCGGCGGGCGCGACGGGCTGTGCGGCGGCCAGGGCGGCCGGGCGCGCGACCGGGGTCAGCGTCGGTTCGGCCGGCGCGGTTTCGGTCGGGGTCAGGTCGGCCAGCGTCAGCGGGCGCGATGGGCCCATCATGGGTTGCAGCGGCACTGCCGCCGACAACGCGGGCGCGGCCGGGGCGACGGGGGCCACAGGGGCGGCGGGTGCCACCGGTGCCGCCTGCGCAAGTTGCGTTTGCGGCTGCGCTTGCGGCGCGGAAAGACCCAGGTTGGTCAGCGCCGCCACCAGATCGCGGTCCTTGTCCAGGTCGGCCGGGGCGTATTTGGCCACCACGTCAGTGGCGACCAGCGAGACATTGCCGGTTACCCGGCCGGGCGCGCCGGTCGGCCCGTAGGTCTGGCCATCGACGTTGAAGTAGACGGCACCGGATTCGCCGACGCGGATGCGCGGGTTCACGGTGCCTTGCGGCACGGCAAAGGTCTCGCCGGCGTTCAGAACGCGCGAGATCAGCACACCGCCGGTTTCCGACCGCACCTCGACCCAGGCCGGGCGGGCGGCGACGACGGTCACGCCCCGCGAGGCAGTGAGCAGCGGCGTTGTCTCCGCGCGCGTCGGAACCGCATCCCGCGGCAGCACACCCTCGGCCACCAGCCGTTCGGCCAGGGCCGCGGCGGCCAGCGAACTATCCTGTACGTTCGGCAGGCGGCCCGAGCCGTTGCGGGCAAAGACGCCCACGCTGTCCGGGTCCAGCGACGAGATCGGCGCATCCCGCGCCACCAGCACAGGCACATCCAGCGCCTGCGGCCGGTACAGCCGGTCAAACGCCTCGGTGGTCGGCGGTGTGAACAGCCCGGCCTGCTGGACCGGGTCATCCCCGGTGGCGGCGGGCGCCATGGCGGCCTGAAGCGGGTCCAGTTCGCTCAGCACGATCGGCGTCTGGTCCACCGGCGTCACCTGGACGCGCTGGACCTCCTGCAAGACAAAGTAGCCGCCGTAGCCGATGCCGCCCAGCAGCGCCAGCAGGACGATCGACGACCCCAGCGCGCCCGGTTCGATCCGGGACAGCAGGCTGTCGCGCGCGGGCGCGAAGGGCATGCGGGGTTCGGCCAGGGAATCACGCGCGCGCGGGCGCGGCTTGTCGTCACCCGGCTTGGGCTTGCGCACGACAGAGGCGTGCTGCGACATGCCATGCGCGACGGAAAACCCGCTTTCGGCGCAGAAATGGGCAAAGGCCTCGTCCGGGTCCATCCCGAGGTAACGGGCATAGGACCGGACATAGCCGGCGATGAAACCGGGCGTGTCAAAGGCGGAAGGATCGCAGTTTTCGATGGCCGCAATGTAACTGGCCTTGATGCGCAGTTCACGTTGCACATCAAGTAGCGACTTGCCCATCGTCGCCCGTTCACCGCGCATGACATCGCCCAACTTCAGGGTGAAGTCATCAAACCCCTGAGGTGCGCTGTCTTCCGTCTTGTCACGGTGTTGGGTTTTGCGCCCGATCATCCGCGGCTGCCCCATCCTGTTACTGTCCGTGCCTGCCCGCCCGGACTTCACGATTCGCTCGGCCCGGTTATTGCGGTCAGCTTAACACAACTCAAGTGTTTTGACAGGATAACGGGGGGTTCAACCCGCCAGTTCAGCGCGATTCAGCGCACAGTGGCTCCAGAGTTCATCCATCGCCTTAACAAGCCGGTCCATTTCCCTGGGTCCGTGCACCGGCGACGGCGTGAAGCGCAGACGCTCGGTTCCGCGCGGAACGGTGGGGAAGTTGATCGGCTGGACGTAGATGCCGTAGCCCTCCAGAAGCATGTCGGACAGCTTCTTGGTGTGGACCGGATCGCCGACGATCACCGGCACGATGTGGCTGCCGTGGTCGATGATCGGCAGGCCCATGCCCTTGAGCCGCAGCTTGAGGATGCTGGCCTGGGTCTGATGCCGCTCGCGCAGCGACTGGTCGGTCTTGAGCCAGGCGACCGAGGCCGCCGCCCCCGCCGCCACCGCCGGCGGCAGCGAGGTGGTGAAGATGAAGCCCGGCGCATAGGAGCGGATGGCGTCGCACATCTTGTGGCTGGCGGCGATGTAGCCGCCCATCACGCCGTAGGCCTTGGCCAGGGTGCCGTTGATGATGTCGATGCGGTGCATCAGGCCGTCACGTTCGGCCACGCCGGCGCCGCGCGGGCCGTACATGCCCACCGCGTGCACCTCGTCGATGTAGGTCAGCGCGCCGAATTCGTCGGCGAGATCGCAGATCGCCTCGATCGGGCCAAAGTCGCCGTCCATCGAGTAGATCGATTCAAAGGCGATCAGCTTGGGCGCGGCGGGATCGTCGGCCTCCAGCTTGGCGCGCAGATCGGCCAGGTCGTTGTGCTTGAAGATGCGCTTGGCGCCACCGTTGCGGCGGACACCCTCGATCATCGAGGCGTGGTTCAGCGAATCCGAGTAGATGATCAGGCCTGGGAACAGCTTGGGCAGGGTGCTCAGCGTCGCATCGTTGGCGATGTAGGCCGAGGTGAACAGCAGCGCCGATTCCTTGCCGTGCAGGTCGGCCAGCTCGGCCTCCAGCCGCTTGTGCCAGACCGTGGTGCCCGAGATGTTGCGCGTGCCGCCCGAACCGGCGCCGGTGGCGTCCAGCGCCTCGTGCATGGCGGCCAGGACAACCGGATGCTGGCCCATGCCCAGGTAATCGTTGCCGCACCAGACGGTGATCGGCTTTTCCGAACCGTCCGGCTTGCGCCAGATGGCATGGGGGAACTGGCCCTTCTTGCGCTCGATATCGATGAAGGTGCGATAACGGCCTTCCTTGTGCAGGCTGTTCAGGGCGTCATCCAGTTTTGCCGTGTAGTCCACCGGCATCCTCCTTCTGCTTTCGGCCTGACCCGTGGGCCAGTCGATCCGGGCGCGTCGCTTATTCAATTTCGTGAATAACTAAAGCGCAACTTCTCTTGTGTCTACCGTTTAGGACCGGACCAACGGTCGCATCCTTGATCTGCGTCAAGACATACGCATGACAACGGCACCCGGACGGTACGCAATGTCGCATATCGGAAACATCAAAACCCGGATCGCGCCCCGGAGCAAGGTCAGGAATGACCGACTTGGCCTCACAACCGCAGGATGTAGAATGAATCCACACTCCATCACGGTTTCCTTTGCAAAGCACGGTATTACCCATGGTTCCTCTTGTCTTTCCGCTTTTTTCCCCGCCCGTTCTCGTCCTGCTGACCGCCATCGGCTATGTCGTCGCCACCGTCGGCATGAAGGCCGCCGCCTCCGGATTTCACGTCGCGGGGGTCTGCATCGCACTGACGGGTTTCACACTGGCCTTTGCCGCCGAGGTCGCGCTGATGCGCGTGACCCACCTGTCGGTGCTCTACATCGCGATTCTCGCCGTGGAAACGGTTTTGGTCCTGGCCTTCGCCGCCAGCATCGGCGAGGGATTCGACCTGCGGCAGGGGGTGGGCGCGGCGCTTGTGTTGGCCGGGTTGGTGGTGGTGGCGACCTGATCGCCCGCCCGACACGCGCTTTTCATTTGCAGCCCCGGCCCGAACATGATCGCATCGGCGCATGAACGGACGGGGCAGCATGACAACGCGCGCGGACATCGAAGACCTGATCGCGCGCACCGCCCTGCGCGACCGGGCCGCTTTTGCCGCGCTCTACGATGCCACCAGCGGCAAGCTGCTGGCGATCTGCCTGTCGGTGCTGAAGGACCGCGAAGAGGCCGAGGACACGTTGCAGGAGGTCTACCTGCGCGTCTGGAACAAGGCCGGACGCTATGCCGTGACCGGGCACAGCCCGATGACCTGGCTGATCACGCTGGCGCGCAACATCGCCATCGACCGGCTGCGCGCCCGCCGCCGCGCCACCGGCGACCGCGCCGAGACCGAGACCGAGACCGACAGCCTGCCCGACGCGCGGCCCGGACCGGAGGCGGCGACCATCGCCGCCTCGGAAAGCCGCCGCATCGTCGATTGTCTGGGCCAACTGCCGGATGAACGGGCCGAGGCGGTGCGCGCCGCCTACCTGGAGGGTGACAGCTACGCCGACCTGGCGCAGCGGTTCGCGGTGCCGCTGAACACCATGCGGACCTGGCTGCGGCGCAGCCTGCAAAGCCTGAGGGAGTGCATGTCGCGATGACTGCGGATCTGCCCTTCGTGCCGGACGAGGACGACCTTCTGGCCGCGGAATACGTGCTGCGGCTGCTCGACCCCGACAGCCAGCAGGCTGCGGCGCGGCGGGTGCGCGAGGATCCCGCATTTGCCGCCCGCGTCCACGACTGGGAGGCGCGGCTGGCCGCCATGGCCGAGGACCTGGCCCCGGTGCCCCCCGCGCCACGGTTGCGGCAACAGCTGCTGGCCCAGGTGGCCGGCGCGCCCGAAGGCCGATCGCGCCGCTGGTGGCTGGGCGCCGGCCTGGGACTCGCCACGCTGGCCGCACTGATGATGGTGTCGCCGCTGCCCCTGCTGTGGGGCCGGTCCTACACGGCGCTGCTTGCCTCGGCCGACGGCACCTTGCGGCTGGAGGCGCGGGTGGCCGGGGACGAAATCACCCTGGCCCGGGTCGCGGGCAATGCCCGCCCCGGCCGGGTGCTGGAACTCTGGCTGATCGCCGAAGGCGCCCCTGCCCCGGTGTCGCTCGGCGTGCTGCCCGAATCCGAGGTGATCGCCATCACCCTGACCGATACCCTGGTGGCGCAACTGGCCGGCGGAACGCTGGCCATTTCGGACGAACCGCCCGGCGGCTCCCCCACCGGCGCGCCGACCGGCGACATCCTCGCCGCCGCGCCGCTGGTCGCGCTCTGAGCGCGACTGGACAGCCCCCGGCCCCGGTCCTAGGCTCCGCCGCAAATCCAACAGGAGTTCCCATGTCCCTCGACGCCACCCTCGCCCGCATCGACGCCGACCTGCCTGACGCGCTGGACCGCCTGATGGCGCTCTTGCGCATCCCCTCGATCTCGACCGATCCGGCCTATGCCGCGCAGTGCAAACAGGCCGCCGACTGGCTGGTCGCCGACCTGCAAGGCCTGGGAATTGCGGCCGAGTCGCGCGCCACGCCCGGGCATCCGATGGTTGTCGGCCATGTCGAGGGCGACGGCCCGCACGTGCTGTTCTACGGACACTATGATGTGCAGCCGGTGGACCCGCTGAACCTGTGGCACCGCGACCCCTTTGACCCCGCGATCGAGGACACCCCAAAGGGCCGGGTGATCCGCGCGCGCGGAGCGGCGGACGACAAGGGCCAGCTGATGAGTTTTGTCGAGGCTTGCCGCGCCTGGAAGGCGGTGCACGGCACCATGCCCTGCCGCATCACCTTCTTCTTCGAGGGCGAGGAAGAGTCCGGCTCGCCCTCGCTGATCCCCTTCATGGAGGCGCACAAGGACGAGTTGAAGGCCGACATCGCGCTGATCTGCGACACCGGCCTGTTCGAGTCGCGCGTGCCGGCGATCATCACCCAGCTGCGCGGGCTGCTGGGTGAGGAGATCCTGCTCACCGGGCCGGACAAGGACCTGCATTCCGGCATGTACGGCGGTGCCGCGATCAACCCGATCCGCGTCCTGACCAAGGTGCTGGCCAACCTGCACGACGACCGGTGCCGTATCCAGGTGCCGCATTTCTACGATGGCGTGCCAGAACTGACGCCAGAGATGCAGGCACAATGGCAGGCGCTGAACTTTGACCACGCGGCTTTCCTGGGTGACGTGGGGCTGTCGATCCCGGCGGGGGAACAGGACCGCTCCGCGCTCGAGATGATCTGGTCGCGGCCCACGGCCGAGATCAACGGCATCAAGGGCGGCTACACCGGCGACGGGTTCAAGACCGTGCTGCCGTCCAAAGCCTCGGCCAAGGTCAGCTTTCGCCTGGTCGGCCAGCAGGACCCGCACAAGATCCGCGCGCATTTCCGGTCCTGGGTGCAGGCCCAACTGCCCGAGGACGTGAAGGTCGAGTTCCACGGCCACGGCGCGTCACCTGCCGGGCAGATGACAACGACCCATCCCGCCTTTGAATCGGCGCGCGCCGTGCTGGGCGCGGAATGGGGCCATGAGGCGGCCTTTGCCGGCTGCGGCGGCTCGATCCCGGTGGCGGGCTACTTCAAGTCGATTCTCGGCATGGATTCGATGCTGGTGGGTTGGGGCAAGGATGACGACCAGATCCATTCCCCAAACGAGAAATACGACGTCGAGAGTTTCCACAAGGGCATCCGCAGCTGGGCGCGCATCCTCGACGCGATCCGCTGAGGCACTCTGGCCGGCCCCGCCATTGGCATCGCCACCGGGGCCGGCCGCCTTGTTAAAATCCTGTTCATCTGCGTGACAAAACCATGGTTGCAACCGGATCATGCCCCGATCCTGCCCAAATCGGCGGCTATCCCGAACACCATGAGCATGACACATCGCAACTACACCCTCCGCAAGCAGGACCACGGCGACTTCAGCCGCCGGGTCAAACGCATCGATCCCCGCTTTTTCCGCATGGGGGACCGCGCCTACGCCAAGGACGAGACCAAGCCGCATGTGCTGGGCGCCGCGCTGATCGGCTTCGGCTGGGCCTACAGTGTCGCCGCCATCGGCAACGGACGCGGTCACATCGAGGCTTCGCTGCGCCAGGGAACCCTGTCCGCCGAGGCGCAACACTGGATCCTGTCGGCACTGGCCGCCGTGCTGGCCGCGTCGCTGGTGATGCTGGCCGTGCACATGGTCCGCGTGGCGCTCACCCGGGGCGCGCGACGCCGCAATTCCCGCGCTCTGCTGTCGGGCGCGGTGCTGGCCTTTGCAATGTTCTACATGCCCGCTGCGGTCTGGGACACCGGCTTTGCCCTGCTCGACGGACGCTCGCAGAGCTTCCTGGCCGCCGCCGGCGCGCTGGTCGAGGACAGCCTTCCCGCGCTGAACATCAACACCATCACCTTCGCCACGTCGCGCGGGTTCTGACGGTCAGATCACGCCATGAAAACGATCGGGCAGGACATACTGCCCGTCGTAGTCCGGCCGCTTGAAGGCAAAATACCCGGTCTCGCCGCGCGGCGCCCAGCTGCGCGCCATGCGCTGCCGCACCCAGCCCAGGTCAAAGCCCTCGTGCACCGGCAGCGCGCCGAAGGCCTCGAAAACGGCGCGGTCCTCGCCGCGCGCCTCGGCGAACCAGTGCCGCCCGATGGCAGCCTCCCGGATCCCCACGCCCACCTCCTGCGTCACCCGGTTTCGGGCGTTCATGGTGCTGACGTAATTGCCGAAATCGCAGAACTTCAGGTGAAACAGATACAGTTCATCCGGCGCGATCAGCTGGTCGAACTGGGTGAAATGCCCACCCCGCGCGATCTTGGCGCCGTGGCTGAGGATGCAGGGCTTGGAATAGTGCGGCGCCAGCCGAACATGCCGGCGCGGGCCCAGGATCGGCCCGGTGATCTCATCGGTTTCCAGGTCGATGCGGTGGATCACCTCCAGCCCCAGCGGCGTCAGCACCCGCTTGCCCCGCTGCCCGCGCAGGTAGTCCAGCAGGCTGCCACCCTGCGCCGGGTCGACCACCACCAGTTCGTCGACATCGCCGACGACAACGTGGGTGTAGTAGCAGCGCAACCCCTGCACCAGGTTGTTCAGCATGCGCCAGCGCTTCATGTCGAAATTTGGATGAGGATCGCCTGGTATCCCGATGATATTGCAGCCTTCGGCCAGGCGCGCCACCTCTTCGCCCCGGCCGTGGTTGACGATGTAGCAATTCTCGCGCCCGAAGGTTTCGCCGTAGTGGCGCAACCAGGCCTTGAGGAAGAACGCATCCTCCCGCACCATGGTCAGCGCCGCCGCCACATTCTGCATCTGCCCGCGCCTCATGCCGTTGTTTTGCCGCAAGCCTAGCGCAGGTTGTCGAGGCGGGGAATCGCATTCTGACGCGGCTCCACCCGCCGCGCAACCGACAGGCTGACCCGATGATCGACCCGGACTTTGTCGAAACCGGCCTCCAGATCGCCCTGAGGCACGCCCCGCCGACCCGGTTCCAGGTCTTCGGCGAACGCTCTTCGGGCACGAATTTCGTCAAGCGCCTCGTGGGACGCAACACCGCGATGACGCCGATCGAGGACCTGGGCTGGAAACACGGCTTTGTGCAAATGACGGCGATCCCCGGCGACGTGGCGATCCTGTGCACGGTGCGCGACGCGCGCGCCTGGGCGCTGTCGATGCACGCCAAACCCTGGCACTGCCCGCCAGACATGCAGGCGCTGGCCTTGCCCGATTTCCTGCGCGCCGAATGGGCCACCGTGGCCGATCACAAGCGGTATTTTCCCCAGGTCGGCGCCCTGGGCGGAACCGGCATGCCGCTGCAACAGGATCGACACCCACTGACCGGGATGCCCTTCGCCAACCTCTTTGCCCTGCGCCGGGCCAAGCTGGAGGCGCTTCTGTCCTTCATGAACCGCGGTTGCACCGTGGCCCTGATCCGGATGGAAACCGTGCAGGCCGCGCCCGAGGCTTTTGTCGATGCGCTGCGCAGAGGTCTGGGCCTGCCCCCGCCGGACACGCCGTTCCGCCCGGTGATCAAACGGCTGGGGTCAAAGTTCCGCCCCGCCGTGACGCCCCGGCCGGACACGCCGGCGGCGCTGGCCCCGGATGACCTCGCGTTGCTGCGTCGCCAGGTCGACCTTGGGACCGAGACCGCGCTGGGCTACGATTACGCTTGAGGGTCGATCAGGATCGCCCTGAAATCGTTGACATTCGTCCCGGTCGGCCCGGGAGCGTAGATATCCCCCAGCAGCGAAAACGCGCCGTAGGGGTCCTGCCGGCGGACAAAGCCGCGCGGGTCCTCGCCCCTGGCTCGCAACCGCCCGAAGGTCCCGCCATCGGCAAAGGCGCCGGCGTTGTCCTCGGTCCCGTCGATGCCGTCGGTGTCAGCAGCCAGCGCGGTGATGCCGGGCAGGTCCTCGATGCCCTCGGCCAAGCCCATCAGAAAGGCCGTGTTGCGCCCGCCGCGCCCGGGATCGGTGCCCAGTGTGACGGTCGTCTCGCCGCCCGACAGCACCACCACCGGCGCGCGGAACGGCCTTCCACGCAGGGCGACCTCGCGTGCGATGGCGGCATGCACCCGGCCCACGTCATGCGCCTCGCCCTCGATGGCGTCCGACAGGATCACAGCCGGCACGCCTTGCGCCTCGGCCCGTGCCGCCGCCGCCTCCAGCGACAACCGGGCCGAGGCGATGACCTTCACCTCGTTGCCCGCAAAGCGCGGATCGTCGGGCAGCGGCGCGGCGCTGGCATCACTTGAGATATGTCGCATAATCGCCTCTGGCAGAACGATCTTTCGCGCATCTATCATGGCCAGAGCCTGCGCGCGGTCTACCCGGTCCGGCACCGTGGGGCCAGAGGCGACCTGCGCCGGGTCGTCCCCCGGCACGTCCGACACCACCAGCGACACCACCCGCGCCGGATGCGCCAGTGCCGCCAGCCTTCCGCCCTTGATCCGGCTGACATGCTTGCGGATCGCGTTCATCACGCCGATCGGCGCGCCCGAGGCCAGCAGCGCGCGGTTCAGCGCCTGTTCGTCCGCAAGTGTCAGCCCCTCCGGCGGGGCCGGCAACAGCGCCGAGCCGCCACCGCAGACCAGCGCCACCACCAGGTCATCCGCCGTCAGCCCCGAGACCGCCCGCATCACCGCCGCGCTGGCCTCCAGCCCGGCGGCATCCGGCACCGGGTGCGAGGCCTCCAGCACCGGCAGGTGGCGGCAGGGTGCGGCATAGCCGTAGCGCGTGACCACCACCCCCTCGACCGGATCGCTCCACAGCGTCTCGAAGGCGGCCGCCAGTTGCGCCGCCCCCTTGCCAAGCGCCACGACCACCGTCCGCCCCTTTGGCCGCGCGGGCAACGCCCCCTCGAGCGCCTTCATCGGGTCCGCCGCCGTCACGGCCGTCTCGAACAACTCGGTCAGAAATCGCCTCGGCTCCATGCCGTCACCCTGCTTCTTTGGTTTTTCAAATACCTCGGGGAGCGTTTACCCAGCCCGCACCTGCGGTGCGAGGGGCTGGCCCCTCGCCTCTATGCCCCGTGCGCCCGCGCCAGCCGCTCGACATTCTCGCGCACATGGTCCAGCGGCGGGCAGCTGCGCCGCGTCTCCAGCGAGACGTGCAGCAGGAACTGGTCGCAGGTCGCCAGCACCGCACCGTCCGCCGCACGCTTCATCTCGTGCCAGAGCCGCAGCTTCTTGCCTTCGCCCAGCGTCACAGAGGTTTCGACATAAATCTCTTCTCCGGCTAGGGTTTCCGCGAGATACCTGATGCTGCTTTCGGCGGTGAAATAGCTGTTTCCCGCCGCGATGTAGGCCCGGTCCGCGCCGACATGGGTCATCACCTCCTCGGAGGCGTCCGAGAAGACCTGGCCATATCGACCCTCGTTCATGTGGCCGTTCACGTCGGTCCAGTCGACCGGCACGATGCGGCGCACCGTGACCATGGGGCGGGTTTCCTCAAGCGGCTGGCGCAGGCTGTCGTCGTGGTCGCGGATCAGCAGGCCCGCCGCCGCGCCCTGCCCCTTGAGCGCACGCAGGATCGCCACGAGGTTGTTGTCGCGCAGCCGCTCCAGCTGGCGGATCGACAGGTGGCCGGACTGCGCGTCCGACTGCCCGGCGATCAGGTCGACCAGCTCGTCGGTGAACTCGGGGACATCCGTCAGCTTGGTCCAGGGCCAGGCCAGGCAGGGCCCGAATTGCGCCATGAAATGCCGCATCCCGGCCTCGCCCCCGGCGACGCGGTAGGTTTCGAACAGGCCCATCTGCGCCCACCGCAGGCCAAAGCCGTAGCGGATCGCGTTGTCGATCTCCTCGGTCGTCGCGATGCCGTCCTTGACCAGCCAGAGCGCCTCGCGCCAGACCGCCTCGAGGAACCGGTCGGCGATGTGGGCGTCGATCTCGGCCCGGACATGCAGCGGGAACATGCCGATAGATGTGAGGATTTCCTTCGCTTTCTCAACCGCTTCCGGCGCGGCGTTGGCACCCGGCACCAGCTCGGCCAGGGGCAGCAGGTAAACCGGGTTGAACGGGTGCGCGACGACGATCTGCCCGGGGCGCGCCGCGCCGTCCTGCAACTCGGACGGCTTGAACCCGCTGGTGGAGGAGCCGATCACCGCGTCGGGTAGGCAATGCGCCTGCACCTCGGCCAGCACGCGGTGTTTCAGGTCCAGCCGTTCCGGCACGCTTTCCTGGATGTAGTCGGCGCCCGCGACTGCCTCGGCGATGGTCGCGTGGAAGGTGATGGCCCCGCGCGGCGGCATTGGCGCCTCGTAGAGCATCGGCAGCGCGCGCGCGGCCCCGGCCACGACCTCTCCGATTTTGCGCTCGGACTCCGGGTCGGGGTCGAATATCCGCACCTCCCAGCCCATGAGCGCAAACCGCGCCGCCCAGCCGCCGCCGATGACGCCCCCGCCGATGATCGCCGCCCGTCTTGCCACCTCAGTCTCCCTCGTTTCGGTGTGAATGCGCCTTGATCGCAGCCTAAGCGGCTCCGCGTCCGGCAGAAAGGGTCTTTCGCCGTGCAGAACCCGTCACGGCACCAGCGTCTCGGTATGGCCGTCGATGGCGACGATCTGCCCGGAAATCTTGCGCGCCTGCGGCGAGGCGAGCCACAGCACGGTGTCCGCCACCTCCTCGGCCGTGACCCAGCTGCGCAGCGAGACGCCCTTGACGTAGAGCTGGCGCACCTCGTCCTCGGTCCGGCCGGAAGCCTTCGCTTCCATCGCCACCACGCGGTCCATGCGGTCGCCCTCGACCGCGCCGGGGCAGATCGCGTTCACCCGCACGCCGTCGGGGCCCAGCTCAATGGCCAGCGTCTTGGTCAGGCCCACCAGCGCCCACTTCGCCGAAGCATAGGGTGATCGCAAAGGATAGCCGAACAGGCCGGCGGTGGAACTGGTCAGCACGATCAGGCCGGATTTCTGCGCCCGCATGACCCGCGCCGCCCAGCGGCAGGTCAGGAAAGCGCCGGTCAGGTTCACGTCGACACAGGCGCGCCAGGCGGCCAGGTCCAGGTCCTCGATCCGGCCGGCCGGCCCGCCGGTGCCCGCGTTGGCGCAGACCACGTCGATGCCGCCAAATGCTGCCTCGACGCGGGACAGAAAGGCGTCCATGCCCGGCCCGTCGGTGACATCCGCCACCACGGCCAGCGCCTGCGGATGCGCCGCTGCGAAAGCCGCCACCGCGCCCGGGTCCACGTCGCAGACCGCCACCCGGTCACCCTGCGCCAGGAACCCCTCGGCCATCGCCCTGCCCAGGCCGGCGGCGCCCGCCGTGACCAATACCCGCCTCATCGTGCCTCCAGCCGTGCCAGGTCATATCCGTACCAGGACAGGATTTCGCGCGCCGCGGTCAGGCGCTCGCCCGGCGCGCCGGTGCGGTCCATGATCCAGACGCGGCCTCCGCCCGGGTCCCCCATGGCGGCGGTGCGGTTGTCCGCGTCCAGCCAGTGGACCCAGACCGCCTGCCCGCCCAGCATCAGCCGCCCCTTGCCGGTGTCGCTGGCGGGCAGCGCAGCGCCGCCGATCCGCACCGAACCGGGGCCAAAGCCAAGCGCCGTGCCCGGCGCCATGCCCGCCCCCTGCACCACCACCCAGTCCCCCGACAGCCGCGCCAGCGTGGCGTCCAGCTGCGAGGCGACAGGCGCGGTCGGGTTGCGCAACGGCAGCGGGGCGCGCGGCAGCGACGGGGCGGCGCAGCCCGCCAGCAAGGCCACCAGCACAAGCGCCCTCACGCCAGCCGGTCCGCGACCACGGGTGCCAGTGCGGCGCCAAAGCTGCGGTGCGCCTCGGGCGGCCAGTGCACGCCGTCCATGTCGGACACCTGCACATGATCGCCGGCGCGGACAAAGCCCCAGCCCTGACGGTCCGCCGCCGCGCCGATGAACTCCTCCAGCCGCGCCTGCCGCGCCTCGGCCCCGGCAAAGACCTCGGCCAGGCTGCCCGTCACGCGCACCGGCGCAGGGGCGATCAGCAGGATGTCCCTGACCACGCCCTCGGCCCGCGCCACCAGCCCCAGCCGCTCGACCGAGCGGGCGATTTCCCAGGCGCTGACGGAAAACCGCGTCTTGAGATCGTTGGTGCCCAGCATCAGCAGCATCAGGTCGATCGGCTTGTGGCTGTGCAGGACCGCGGGCAGCACCGCCAACCCGTTGCGCGCGCCGCCTTCGACCACGTCGTCATGCACCGTGGTGCGGCCTGGCAGGCCTTCGTCGATCACGCGCACCCCGGACCCGAGGGCTGCGGCCAGCGCATCGGGCCAGCGGTCGCCGGGCGGATGGCGCAGGTCGACGCCCGGCGCGGGCAAGGGCGCGGTGCCGTGGGTGTTGCTGTCGCCGTAACAGAGAATGGTCTTCATGGGATCCTCCCGCCTCGACGCCCATCCAGACGCCAAGCGGTACGGCGGTCAATCCCCCTCGCGGACCCGCTGCGGGAAATCCCGCGCAGTCAGCCGCGAAAGCCCGTCGCCACCACGAATTTCTCTGACGAATCCGCCCGGCTGGCCGGCGGCTTGAAGTTCGCCACCTTGTCGAAACGCTGTTTCAGGATGGTCTGCAGGCTGCCCTCGGCCCCGCCCGCCAGCACCTTGGCGACGAATGTGCCGCCCTCTTCCAGCACGTCGAAGGCCAGCTGCGCCGCCGCCTCGCACAGCGCCACGATGCGGATGTGGTCGGTCTGCTTGTGCCCCGAGGAGGCCGCCGCCATGTCCGACATGACCACGTGCGCCTTGCCGCCCAGCCATTCCTTGACCTTGTCATCCGCCCCGTCGGCCAGGAAATCCAGCTGGTGCAGCTCGGCCCCGGCGATCGGCTCGACCGGCTGGAGGTCCACGCCCAGGACAAAGCCCTGCGCCTTGCCCGGCCTGTCCCCCAGCGCGTTGACGCGCGGCACCGCCACCTGGCACCAGCCGCCCGGCGCACAGCCAAGGTCCACCACCCGCGCCCCCGGCACGAGAAAGCGGTACTTGTCGTCGATCTCGAGGATCTTGAAGGCGGCGCGCCCGCGATAGCCCTCGGCCTTGGCGCGCTTGACATAGGGGTCGTTCAACTGGCGCTGCAACCAGAGCGTCGAGGACAGCTTGCGCCCCCGCGCGGTCTTGACCTTGACCTTGAGGTCGCGTTCGCCGCGCCCCGATGTGCTCTTGCCCGTGGGTTTCTTTGCCATGTCCGGCCTCCTGATCCCTTCCGCATACGCCAAACCGCCGCCCGCCGGAACCCGGTATCGCCGCGTGCGCGCTGTCCGCGATTGACCGGGCGCGGGCGCTGGGGCAGGCTGGCGGCAGATTGGAGAACACCATGCCATATTTCGATTTCTTCCTTGCGCCGGTCGCCGACGCCCGCCGCGCCGACTACGAGACTTTCGTCGCCACCATGCAGGACCAGTTCATCGGCTATGGCGCGACCGAGGTGGTCGACTGCTGGGGCGACGATGTGCCCGAGGGCAAACTGACCTCGCTGCCGCTGGCCGTTAAACTGGCCGAGGGCGAAACGGTGGCGGCGGGCTACGTCGTCTGGCCGTCCAAGGCCGCCCGCGACGCCGGCTGGGCCAAGATGATGTCCGAGGAGAACCCCGGCGACATGCCCTTTGACGGCAAGCGGATGATCTTTGGCGGATTTTCCGAGATCAAGCGCACCAGCGCCTGACGCCGGGCTGGATGGGGTAACGCGGGCCGCGCTCAGAGCGGCCCGTCCTCCAGCACCCCGTCCGCCGACATCTGGGCATAGAGAAGCCCTTCGCGCAGGCCCCGGTCGGCGACGGACAGCCGGTCGGTCGGCCAGAGCCGCAACAGCGCCTGCAGGATCGCCGAGCCCGACATGATCAGCGCGTGCCGGTCCGGGCCGATGCGCGGATCGCGCCGCCGACCTGCCGGGCCAAGCGCCAGGTAATCTTGGATCACCGCCTCGATCTGGTCCGAGGACATGCGCAGCCCGTCCACCTTGGTCCGGTCGTAGCGGCGCAGGCCGAGGTGCGAGGCCGCGACCGTGGTCACCGTGCCGGAAGTGCCGACGATCTGGAACCCCTCGCGCGCCTGTTCGTCCTTGTAGGGGGCGAATTCGGCCAGGTTCTCCTCGAAAAACCAGCTCATCAGCGCGTAACGCCCGGCATCGTCCGTCACGTCGGAAAACTGGTCGCGCAGCGTCGCCACGCCCAGCGGCACGCTGATCCAGTCCACCACCTTGGCGGTGGGAAACGGGCTGTCCGGCGGATGGAACCCGGCGTGCAGCCGCATGATCGCGCGCGGCCGTTCGCGCGGGGCGACCTTGCTCAGGTCGATCCACACCAGTTCGGTCGAGCCGCCGCCGATGTCGACCACCAGCAGTTGTTCGGTCTTGGTCGAGACCAGCGGCGCGCAGGAGATCACCGCCAGCCGGGCTTCTTCCTCGGGCTGAATGATCTCCAGCTCCAGCCCCGTCTCGCGGGTCACATGCTTGATGAAGTCGCGGGCGTTGCGGGCGCGGCGGCAGGCCTCGGTCGCGACCAGCCGCATCCGGGTGACCTTGTGCCGCTCGATCTTTTGCCGGCAGACGTGCAGCGCCGAAACCGTCCGCCCCATCGAGGCGCGGCTGAGGCGGCCGGACTTTTCAAGACCCTGCCCCAGCTGGACGGATTTCGAAAAGCTGTCCACCACATGAAACTGGCTACCCTTTGGCTGGGCAATCAGCATGCGGCAACTGTTTGTTCCCAGATCCAGCGCCGCATACAGCGCGTTCGGATCCGGCCGTGAAGGCGCGGGACTCTCAACCGGTTTCGGGAAAGCGCCCGACGCCTTGGGACGCTTGGGCGCCATGGTTCTGCGCCTTTTCCGATGTCAACTTGAGGTCACGATACGCCCGCCATGGGCGTCACGCAAGCTTGATGTATCCGCAGTCCCAATGGATTGGCATAGTGATCGGAGAGAAAGGCGTATTCCTCGTCCAGCAGCGGGCGCAGCCGGTCGATGGTGCGGCCCTCGAGGTCGAACAGGGACAGCCCGCCGCCGGTGGCGTTGGCGTGCGGCATCTCGACCTGTTCGCCGGTGCGGCGGGACAGGTCATCGGCCAGTTCGGCCATCTCGTCGGTCCGGTACACCCGGTCATAATCCTCGCGCAGGTTCTCGCCCAGGAACACCGAGGCGCCCAGCACGTGGTGCCGCACCAGTGAGGATTTTCGCCGGTAGCGCGCGAGGCGCGAGAAAAACGTGTCGGGATCGGGATCCAGCGGCAGGCTGCGCGAGGCGCGCACCTGCGGGCTGTCCTTCAGGGCGCCGCGCCTGACCACGATGTCGGTGTAACACGACATCAGCCGCCGCGCCGGGTCACGCACCACGCAAAAGCGATAGTAGCCGGCCAGGCGCGCCCAGTCCCGCGGGTTGTGCCGGCGGGTTGGGTACAGCTCATGCCAGGTGTGGACATCAGTTTCCGGCGGCACGTGCATCCACGGATCGAGATGCGCCAGCGCCTTTTTCACCGAAGAACAGCCCGCCTTTGGCAGGGCCACATAGGCCAGATTGTAGGCATCCACCGCGATGACCAAGGCACAAATCCCCCTTTCGCGGACCTGCCCTAGCACGCAGATGCGGCAAAAATCCGGCAACAGGCACAATTGTTTTCATCTTTCGCATGAGAACTTTGACCCTTCGGAGCGGTTGGCACCGGGGGCGCTTCGCACTAGGCTGTCGCACGATGCGCGGAACACGTCGAAAATCGCACCTGAATGCGAACGGTCCCGGCGTAAAGAGGCGGCAACGGGCAAGGGAATCGGACCCATGGCAGAACTGACCATCGTCTACTGGCGCGATATCCCCGCGCAGGTCATCGTCGGCAAGGGCCGGCGAGGGGCGAAGGTGCAGCTGCCCGAACGGTTCGAGCAGGCCATCGACCGCGCCGCGATGAAGACCGGCGCGTCGGAAACCGACGCCTACCTCGCCGAATGGCGCAAGGTTTCTGCCGGCGAGGTCGAGGGCGACCCGCAGGAGGCCGCCGCCGCCGCCGCCGCCCGGCTGGAGGCCGAGTTCGACCACGAGCGCATCAAGGCGCTGATTGCAAATGACGGCTGGGCCTGAGGCCCGGTCCCCGCACATGACCCTGAAGGAGGCTTTCATGGCCCTGCTCAATTTCCGCAAGCGTGCCGAGACCACCCCGCGCACCGGCAATCCCGATCTCGAGGCCTTTCTGAACGGCTACTCGATCGAGGTCATGCCGCGCACCGCCTCCAAGGTCGAGGATTTCCGCGCGCTGCTGCCCGAGGGCACCCGCGTCTACATCGCCCATATCGAGGGCACGCCGATCGCCGAGATGGTCGAGACCGCCAAGCGGCTGTCGAATGACGGCTACAAGGTCATGCCGCATTTCCCCGCGCGCATCATCAAGGACGCCGCCACGTTGGAAAACTGGATCGCCATGTACCAGGGCGAGGCCGGGGTCGAGCAGGCGCTGCTGCTGGCGGGCGGCGTTACCCAGCCGCACGGCGATTTCCACAGCTCGATGCAGCTGATGGAAACCGGGTTGTTCGACAAGGCGGGCTTCAATCGGCTGCACATCGCCGGCCACCCCGAGGGCAACCGCGACATCGACGTGAACGGCGGCGACAAGGTGGTGATGGAAGCGCTGCGCTGGAAACAGGCGTTTTCCGAGCGAACCGACGCGCAGATGGCGCTGGCGACCCAGTTCGCCTTCGAGGCCGATCCGATCATCGCCTGGGCCAACCGCCTGAGCGCCGAGGGCATCACGCTGCCGATCCATATCGGCATCGCCGGCCCGGCCAAGCTGCAGACCCTGATCAAGTTCGCCATCGCCTGCGGTGTCGGCCCCTCGCTCAAGGTCCTGCAAAAGCGTGCGATGGACGTGTCCAAGCTGCTGTTGCCCTACGAGCCGACCGAGGTGCTGACCGCGCTGGCCGCCCACAAGGCCGCCAACCCGGATTTCAACATCGAGCAGGTCCATTTCTTCCCGCTGGGCGGCATCAAGTCGAACGCCGAATGGGCGATCGAACACGGCGGCGCCTCGGCCCGCCCCGCGGCGGCGCACGGCTGAACGGATGACCCGACCGGCCCTGCTGTTCGACCTGGACGGCACCATGCTCATGACCGATGACCTTCATCGGGAGGTCTTTGTCGAGCTGATGAAGCCGCACGGGCTGGACATCACCGAAGAGTTCTACCTGGCGCATGTGCACGGGCGCATGAATGTGGACTTCTTTGCCGAGTTCCTGCCCCACCTCGAAGACCCGCAGGGCCTGTCGGACCACAAGGAGGCGCTGTTCCGCGAGCGGCTGCCCAGCCCCTACCCCGCCATGCCCGGCGTCGCGGCGCTGATCGACCGGGCGCAGGCAGAGGGCTGGGCGCTGGCCGTGGTGACCAATGCCAATCGGCACAACGCCGAGGCGATGCTGGAGGCAGTCGGCCTGCGCGCGGCCTTCGACACCGTCATCATCGGCGAGGAATGCACCCGCGCCAAGCCCGACCCCGAGCCGTACCTGGCCGCGCTGCGCGCGCTGGACGTGGCACCGGAGCGCACGCTGGCCTTCGAGGACAGCCCGTCGGGCCTGCGCGCGGCGGTGGCCTCGGGCGCCTATACCGTGGGCATCCGCTCCGGGCTGACCGACGCCGCCCTGCGCAGCCACGGCGCGCGGGCGACGCTACAGGATTTCAACGACCCCGCGCTCGAGGTGATCCTCGGGCGCCTGACAGGAGACTTTGTTCAATGACCCGCACCATCGTCGAGTCGAAAACCAAAACCGCGATCATCGGCTTTGACCAGCCGTTCTGCGTGATCGGCGAGCGGATCAACCCGACCGGCCGCAAGATCCTGAACGAGGAACTGGAGCGCGGCGATTTCTCCCGCGTGGAGGCCGACGCCATCGCGCAGGTCGCCGCCGGGGCGACGGTGCTGGACGTGAACTCGGGCGCGGTGTTTTCCAACAAGATGGCCGAGGATCCGCGCTACGCCGACAACAACTTTGTCGAACCGACCCTGATGAAACAACTGGTCGAGGTGGTGCAGCGGGTGGTCGACGTGCCGCTGTGCATTGACAGTTCCGTGCCCGGCGCACTGGAAAACGGCCTGGCCGCCGCCGAGGGACGGCCGCTGCTGAACTCGGTCACGGGTGAGGAAGAGCGGCTGGAACTGGTGTTGCCGCTGGTCAAGAAATACAACGTGCCGGTCGTGGCGATCTCGAACGACGACACCGGCATTTCCGAAGACCCGGACGTGCGCTTTGCCGTCGCCAAGAAGATCGTCGAACGTGCCGCCGACTTCGGCATTCCCGCGCACGACATCGTGGTCGACCCGCTGGTGATGCCGATCGGCGCCATGGCGACCGCCGGGCACCAGGTGTTCACGCTGGTCCGCCGCCTGCGGGATGAGCTGGGCGTCAACACCACCTGCGGCGCGTCCAACATCAGCTTTGGCCTGCCCAACCGCCACGGCATCAACAATGCCTTCCTGCCGATGGCGATGGGCGCGGGCATGACCAGCGCCATCATGAACCCGGTGGCGCTGCCCATCGGCCCCAAGGCCATCGCCGAGAAAAAGGCCGCGATCGAGGCCGCCGGCATCGTCCTGCCGCCCGACATGGACGACGAGACCTTTGTCACCCTGTTCGGCATGGGCTCGACCCAGCCGCGCCCGGGCAAGGAGATGGAGGCGATCCGCGCCGCCAACTTCCTGATGAACCAGGACGACGGCGGCGCCGCCTGGATCGAGTTCAACCGCCAGGCGCCCAAGGCCGGTCACGAAGGCCGCGGCCGCGCGGGCCGGACCGGCGGACGCCGCCGCAGCGGCTGAAGCGGACCGGTCCGGCGCGCCCGTCAGCAGCGTCGTGAACAGAGGTTCTCGCAGGGGATGCCGTCATTGTCGGCATCCCTTTTGCGTTGTCCGCACTGGATCAGCTTGAAACAGGCCTCCTCGCAGGACCTCAGCTTCTTGCAGCTGACATCGCGGCAGTCAAAGGCCTGCACGGTGCGGAACGCGTCCAGCCGTTCGCGGGGGGATGGCTGTTCCTGCGCAAAGCCTGTCGATGCCAGGACCCCCGCCAGCGCCAGCCCAAGGACAAACCGAGTCATGCCGGCCCCCAAATCGTTAACGAATGGTTAATGCTCGGGCAGGACGGGGCTCCTGTCAACGGGTCTGCGCTGCGCCCCAGGCCAGTCCCGGCAGGTCGATCACCACGGCCGCATGATCGCTGGCGTGGGGGCGGTGCTGGCCGGTGCCGGGCAGGCGCGGACCTGCCTCTCGTCGCGCCTCGCGGCCCAGGCCGCTGCGGATCACCCTTGGCACCGCCTCCGGCCACCTAGCCGCCAGCGCGGGTGAGGCGATCAGCCCGTCGGGAGTGTCATAGCGCCCGTCGTGCGGCTCGTGGTAGGTCCAGCGGTCGACTTCGGACAGGCGCGTCATCAGGTTGACGCCAAGCGCCTCCAGCGGCGCCACCGCCCTGTCACGCCCCGTAGGTTCGTTCAGGTCGCCGGCAACCAGCCAGAGCGGCCCCGCGGCCGACACCAGCCGCGCCGCCGCCGTCGCCTCCAGCCACCGCAGGGCAAAGGCGCGCTCCTTGTCGGGGTAAGGCGCCTTGAAATGCACCACGAACAGCGTCAGCGCGCCAAACCGCACCTCGAGGCAATCGCGCCGGAACACCGGTTGGCCGGGGTCCATGCCCTCGGGCAGCGCCATGCCGATCTCGGGCGCGGTCAGCGCCGCGTGGCTGATCACCGCGTCCCAGGGCCGGCGCGCCATGACCGCCACGTCCAGCCCGCGCCCGTCGTTGCCCGGCAGGCAACAGCGCCAGGGATAAGGCGCCGTCACCCGCCGCAGGTAGCGGTCGTGAAAGACGTCGAGGCTGTCGGCGTCAAAGACTTCCTGCAAGGCCACCACGTCGGCATCCGCCTCGGCCAGCACCTGCGCCGTCAGGCGCCGGTCCGCCGGGTCGAGCGTCGGGTCCTCGTCATCGTCCCGGTCGCGCGCGCCGTACAGCCTGCCGTCCGGCAGCAACCGCAGGTTCTGCATGTTGAGGGTGGCGATGCGCATGGCGCAGCCTCCGGCGGACCGCGCATGGCGTCAACCCCGCCGAAGCGCCCCACGCCAGTGCTGCACGACAGGCCGTTTGACCCGGCCCCCTGCGGCGGGGGATAGTACCCCATGCCTTTCATGACGGAGCTTCTTGATGAAACGCCTTGCCCTCGGCCTTTGCGCCCTGCTCGCCCTGCCCGGCCTCGCCGCCCAGGCCGCCGATCTTCAGATCATCGGCATGACCAACGAGGCCTACGACATCCAGGAGGCCGACCCGACCTTCGGCTGCACCCACCGCATCACCGGCGCCTTTGGCCCTGGCGACGGCGCGCGGATCGGCGCGGCGATCCGCCAGTCTTCCGACGCCTGGCGCGACCAGGGCCTCTACGGTGTCACCGTGGTCTGCCTCGACAGCCCCGGCGGCGCCTTGCCCGAGGCGCTGACCCTGGCCGCGCAGTTCCGCGAACAGGGCATCGGCACCAGGCTGGAGGCCGGCGCGCGCTGCGAAAGCGCCTGCGCGTTGCTGTTCATGGCGGGCAGCTTCTATGCGCATGAAAGCGGCCTCTACAAATGGCGCATCATGCACCCCACCGCGAAACTGGGCTTTCACGCCTTCAAGCTGGAGGTGCCACAGGGCCAATACGACGGCGCCACAGTCTCCAAGGCCTACGCCCTGGCGATGGAGACGCTGGCCCGCACCGTCGAGGACCTGATGCAGAACCGCGGCTTCGAGGACGGCGAGCACATCAAGCCTTCGCTAGTGGCGGCCATGCTGCGCACCCCGCCCGAAAGCATGATGTACGTCGAAACCGTCGACCAGGCCGGCCGCTGGGGCATCGACGTGGGGCCGCTGCGCACCGCCGGCATGACCCTGCAAGAGATGGACTTTCGTCGTGCCTGCACCAACCGCAAGGCCTGGGAAGCGGACGAGACAGCGACCCGGGACAGCTATTGGCAGGATCATTTCGTCACCTGGACCAGCGAGGACTGGGGCGACACGCTCGAGGTCACCACCAACGACATGAGCGGCGACGGCTGTCAGTACAGCCTGCCCACCGGGGCGGCCCGCAGCCGGTCGGCCCGGCTGGAAGATGCCTATATCAACGCGATCGAACCGCTGGACCCAATGTTGCGGCTGGACCGGCTGCCCTACTGACGGCCCCGAACGCTTGACCCCGATCAAGGCGGTTGCCCCACGCGCCGCCTAGGGTGCCCCCGTCACGCAACGACAGGGGGATGACATGCGCGCCATGGTCTTTGACGGCACATCGCCACGCCTGACGCTGCGCGAGATGCCACAGCCTCGGCCCGCCCCCGCGCAGGTTCTGATCCGGGTGGAGGCTTGCGGCGTCTGCCGCACCGACCTGCACGTGGTCGACGGCGACCTCACCGCGCCCAGGCTGCCGCTGATCCCGGGGCATGAGATCGTCGGACGGGTGGCGGGCCTGGGGGCAGATGTCACCTGGCTGCGTGTCGGACAGCGGGTCGGCGTGCCCTGGCTGGGGCACACCTGCGGCTGCTGCCGCTTCTGCGCGGAGCGCAGCGAAAACCTCTGCGATGCGCCGGGATTTACCGGCTACACGCTGGACGGCGGCTATGCCGAGGCCTGCGTGGCCGACGCGCGCTTTGTCTTTCCGTTGCCGGAGAAGGACGACCCCGCCGCACTGGCACCGCTGCTCTGTGCCGGGCTGATCGGCTACCGGTCCTATCGCCTGTGCGGCCCGGTGCGGACGCTGGGCCTCTACGGCTTTGGCGCGGCGGCGCATATCCTGTGCCAGTTGGCGGTGCACCAGGGCGTGACGGTGCATGCCTTCACGCGGCCCGGCGACACCGCGGCCCAGGATTTTGCCCGCAGCCTGGGCGCGGCCTGGGCCGGCGACTCGACCGATCCCGCACCCGAACCGCTGGACGCGGCGATCCTCTTTGCCCCGGTGGGCGCGCTGGTGCCGCAGGCGTTGAAGGCGGTGCGCAAGGGCGGCCGTGTCGTCTGTGGCGGCATCCACATGAGCGACATTCCCGGCTTTGCCTATGCCGACCTCTGGCAGGAACGGTCGATCCTGTCGGTCGCCAACCGCACCCGCGCGGATGGCGAGGCGTTCTTTCCGCTGGCACGCGCCGCCGGGGTGCGCTGCGAGACGGTGACCTACCCGCTGGAGCGCGCCAACGACGCGCTGGAGGACCTGCGGTCAGGCCGGTTGCAGGGCGCGGCTGTGCTGCTGCCCTGAATGGCGAAGCTGAAGAACGCCCCGCAACCGACTGAAAAGGCGAACCCTCTCAGGCTTTGGCCTGCTTCTTCGCGGCGCTGAGGATGTCCGCCAGGTCGCGGGCGATGGCAAAGGCCCCCTGGATCTTGTCCTTTTCGCGGGTCCAGTCGCGGCGGATGACGATCTTGTTGTCCTTGACCTTGGCCAGCCCGTTCTGATCCTTGAGGAATTCCACCAGCCCCTGCGGCGAGGCGAACTTGTCGTTGTGGAACTGGATGACCGCCCCCTTGGGTCCGCCGTCCAGCTTGGCGATTCCGGCTTTCTTGCACATGGCCTTGATCCGGACGACCAGCAGCAGGGTGTTCACCTCGCGCGGCAGCTTGCCGAAACGGTCGATCAGCTCGGCGGCAAAGCCTTCCAGCTCCACCTTGGTGGTGAGGTTCGACAGCCGCCGGTAGAGGCCCAGCCGCACGTCCAGGTCGGGCACGTAGTCCTCGGGGATCAGCACCGGCACGCCCAGGTTGATCGTCGGCGCCCATTGCCCGTCGGCCTCGGCCAGCCCTTCCATCTCGCCGGCGCGGATCTTGGCGATCGCCTCCTCCAGCATCGACTGGTAGAGTTCATACCCCACGTCGCGCATCTGGCCGGACTGTTCCTCGCCCAGCAGGTTGCCCGCGCCGCGAATGTCGAGGTCCTGCGAAGCCAGCGAAAAGCCTGCCCCCAGCGTGTCGATCGCGCCCAGCACGCGCAGCCGTTTTTCCGCCGTCACGGTCAGCTTGGTGCGCGGCTTGGTGGTCAGGTAGCAATAGGCGCGGGTCTTGGCGCGGCCAACCCGGCCGCGTATCTGGTAGAGCTGCGACAGGCCGTACATGTCGGCCTTGTGCACGATCATCGTGTTGGCGGTGGGGATATCGAGGCCGGATTCGACGATGGTGGTGGCCAGCAGCACGTCGTACTTGCCGTCGTAGAACGCGTTCATGCGCTCGTCGAGGTCGCCCGCCGCCATCTGGCCGTGGGCGACGACGTAGGTCACCTCGGGCACCTGGTCGCGCAGGAACTCCTCGACCTCGGGCAGGTCGGTCAGGCGCGGCACCACGAAAAAGGACTGCCCGCCCCGGTAATGTTCGCGCAGCAGCGCCTCGCGGATCGTCACGGGGTCGAACTCCGACACATAGGTGCGGATCGACAGCCGGTCGACCGGCGGCGTGCCGATGATCGAGAGATCCCGCACACCGGTCAGCGACAGTTGCAGCGTGCGCGGGATCGGCGTCGCGGTCAGGGTCAGCACGTGGATGTCGCTGCGCAACTGCTTCAGCCGTTCCTTGTGCTGCACGCCAAAGCGCTGTTCCTCGTCGATGATCAGCAGCCCGAGGTTGTTGAAGCGGATGCCCTTGGCCAGCAGCGCATGGGTGCCGACCGCGATGTCCACCGTGCCCTTGGCGATGCCCTCGCGGGTCAGCGCCGCCTGCCGGCTGCCGACAAAGCGCGACAGCGGCGCCACCTGCACCGGAAAGCCGCGAAACCGCTCGGCAAAGCCGTTGTAATGCTGGCGGGCCAGCAGCGTGGTGGGCGCGATCACCGCCACCTGCACGCCCGACATGGCCGCGACAAAGGCCGCGCGCATGGCGACCTCGGTCTTGCCAAAGCCGACGTCGCCGCAGATCAGCCGGTCCATCGGCATGCCGGAATGCATGTCCTCCATGACATCCTCGATCGCCTTCAGCTGATCGTCGGTCTCCTGGTAGGGGAACCGCGCGGCGAAGGAGTCATAGGCCCCCGGTGGCGGGTCCATGATCGGCGCTTTGCGCAGCGCGCGTTCGGCGGCGATGCGGATCAGCCGGTCCGCCATGTCGCGGATGCGCTGCTTGAGCTTGGCCTTCTTGGCCTGCCAGGCGCCACCGCCCAGCTTGTCCAGCAGGCCTTCCTCGTGGCCGTAACGGGACAGCAGTTCGATGTTCTCGACTGGCAGGTACAGCTTGGACCCTTCGGCGTATTCCAGCGTCAGGCATTCATGCGCCGCGCCCGCCGCCGTCACCACCTCGAGGCCGTGATAGCGGCCAATGCCGTGGTCGACGTGCACCACCAGGTCGCCGGGCGACAGCGACTGGTGCTCGGTCAGGAAGTTCTCGGCCTTGCGGCGCTTCTTGGGCTGACGGATCAGCCGGTCGCCCAGCACGTCCTGTTCCGAGATGACGGTCAGCCGCCCCTTGGGGCCTGCCGGCTCCCACGGCGCATCAAAACCCGCCTCCAGCGACCAGACCGCCAGGTGCAACCCGCGCTTGCCGATGCGGGTGCCGTTGGCGACGGGGATCGCCTCGGCCAGTCCCTCGTCCTCGATCAGGCCGGTCAGGCGCTCGCGCGCGCCCTCGGAATAGGAGGCGATCAGCACCGGGCCGTCCTGCATCCGCGCCTTCACATGCGCCGCCAAGGCTCCGAAAAGGCTGATGCTTTCCTGCTGGCGCTCGGGGGCGAAATTGCGCCCGATGCGCCCGCCCGCGTCCACCACGCCCGGCCCGCTGGCCTGCGGCAGCGGGTGGAACTGCACCACCCGGCGGCCGTCCACAGCCCTCTCCCAGGCGGCATCGTCCATGTACAGCAAACCCGGCGGGATCGGCTTGTAGACCGTGCTGCCCAGCGACTTCTTCTGGTTCAGGGCGTGGCGGCGGGCGTCGTACTGATCGGCAATGCTGTCCCAGCGCGACAGCCGCGAGGGCGTCAGCTGATCGTCCAGGCAGACCGGCGCGCCGGGCAGGTAGTCGAACAGGGTTTCCAGTTTCTCATGAAAAAACGGCAGCCAGTGTTCGACCCCGGCGTGCTTGCGCCCCGCGCTGACCGCCTCGTAGAGCGGATCGTCGGTGCCCGCCGCGCCGAACTCGATCCGGTAGTTCTGGCGGAACCGGGTGATGGCGCTGTCGTCCAGGATCACCTCGGACACGGGCGCGAGTTCGACCAGCTCCAGCTTTTCGGTGGTGCGTTGCGAGGCCGGGTCAAAGCGGCGCGCGCCGTCCAGCACGTCGCCGAAGAAATCCAGCCGCACCGGCCCGCCCTCACCCGGCGGGTAGATGTCGATGATGCCGCCGCGAATGGCGTAGTCGCCCGGCTCGGTCACCGTGGAGGCCAGCGAAAAGCCCATGCGCACCAGGAAGTTGCGCAGCGCCTCTTCGTTGACACGGTCGCCGACGCGGGCGGTAAAGGCCACCTCGCGCAGCACGCCCCGCGCGGGCACGTACTGCATCGCCGCGGAAAGCGTGGTCAGCAGGATATAGCGCGCCGGCATGCCGTGCACGAGGCCCGCCAGCGTCGCCATCCGCGCGGCGGAGATGTCGGCATTGGGCGACACCCGGTCATAGGGCAGGCAGTCCCAGGCCGGAAAGATCACCACCGGCATGTTGGGCGCAAAGAACGCCAGCGCATCGCGCAGCGCCGCGAGGCGCCGGTCGTCGCGGGCGACATGCACCACCGGGCCGCCGGCCCGTTCCACCTCGCGCAGGAGCAGGCGGGCGTCATGCCCCTCGGGCGCGCCGCCCATGATGATGCGTTCATTCGTCATGTTGGCTCACATGGCGCGGTCGGCGCGGCGCGTCAACCGGCCGGAGTGGATCAGAACACCAGCACGGTCATGTTCACGAACATGCCCCAGAGCGCGGTGACGAAGATCGACACGACGCCGATCAGCTGGGTCAGCATCCGGTGGATCCGCAGCCGGCGCCACAGCGGCTCGCCAGAGTCCTCGCCGCCCTTGATGCGGCGGGCCGAAGCAAGGCTGAGCAGCGCCACCAGCGTCATCGGAAAGGCCAGCAGGAACACCGCCTGCGCCCATTCCAGCCAGTAGACGAAGCCCAACAGCGCCATTCCCGTCAGGAAGGCCGAGCCGAGCGCGACCAGCCACAGACCGGACTCCTGGGCGATGAACAGCAGGCGGTTGGTGTTGATGCGCACCAGGTCTTCGAGGTCCTGCTCGGCCTGCCCTCCGACGCGCCGCGCGCGCGCGACCATGTCGTAGGGCACCCCCAGCACCCAGTGACTGGTCGAGGACCACAGCACCGCCAGCATGATCCAGAACCAGAGGTTCGAAAACGACCTGAGGTCGATCACTTCGAAGACCGTGCTGTACCAGTCCAATAGTCCGCTCTTTTCCTGACCGCGCCTGTCGCGCGCCCCGCTTATCGCGCCTGCCCCGGGCCTCTGCAATGGGCCTTGTGGCCTGACCGCTTCCGTGTCACCCAAAGGTGACGCCGAGACGGAGCCAGATCATGCAACCGACCCTTGCCCCCTTTCCCGCGACCCGCCTGCGCCGGCTGCGCCGCACCCCCGCGATCCGCGCGCTGGTGCAGGAAACCACGCTGAGCCCGGCCGATTTCATCTGGCCGGTCTTCGTCCGTGACGGCGAAGGTATGGTCGAGCCGATCCATTCCATGCCGGGGGTGAACCGGCTGTCTGTGGACAAGGTGGTGGAGGCCGCGCGCGAGGCTCATGCCCTGGGTATCCCGGCGATCTGCCTGTTTCCCTACACCGACCCGCGCCTCAAGACTGAGGACTGCGCCGAGGCCTGGAATCCCGACAACCTGTCGAACCGCGCCACGCGGGCGATCAAGGCGGCGGTGCCCGAGATCGCGGTGATGACCGACGTGGCGCTCGACCCATACAACATCAATGGCCACGACGGCTTTGTCGAGAACGGCGAGATCGTCAACGACCGCACGGTCGAGGCGCTGGTGAAACAGGCGCTGAGCCAGGCCGACGCGGGCGCCGACATCATCGGCCCCTCGGACATGATGGACGGCCGCATCGGCGCGCTGCGCGGGGCACTGGAGGACGCGGGGCACCAGCACGTGCTGCTGCTGAGCTATGCGGCGAAATACGCCTCGGCCTTTTACGGGCCGTTCCGCGACGCGGTGGGCGCCTCGGGCGCGCTGAAGGGCGACAAGAAGACCTACCAGCAGGATCCCGGCAACGCAGACGAGGCGATGCGCCTGATCGCGCGCGACCTGAACGAGGGCGCCGACATGGTCATGGTCAAGCCCGGCATGCCCTATCTCGACATCTGCCGCCGCGCCAAGGAAATGTTCGGCGCGCCGACCTTTGCCTACCAGGTGTCGGGCGAATACGCGATGCTGGCGGGCGCGGGCGAACGCGGCTGGGTGGATGGCGAGAAGGTCATGCTGGAAAGCCTGATGAGCTTCAAGCGCGCGGGCTGCGACGGGGTGCTGACCTATTTCGCACCGGCCGCGGCGCGGCTGCTGAACGGCTGAGCCGGGCGCAAAATCCGCCCCGACGGATTTTGCAAAAGCCTTTCTCAAGGCTTTTGCGCGCAAACCCCCGCCGATGATCTACAAGATGAGGTGACAACCCCTGTCGCCCCCCGTATATTGCGCCGCAACCGGCGGCACGGCCGGAAACGAGGCAATAGCAGGAACAGGCGCATCATGACACTCACCAGACGCAATGTGACTTTCGCTCTCGGCGCGACGGCCCTCCTGGGTGCTTGCGCGAATGGGATCGGCAGCTCCGGCCCCGCCCGCATCGACGCGCGGGTGGACGCAACCCTGTCGCAGCTCTATTCACAGTACCCCGCGACGCGCGACCTCGAGGCGAAATCCGCCGGCATGCTGGTCATGCCGCTTGTGACCGAGGTCGGGCTTGGCCTGGGGGGCGGCTACGGTCGAGGCTCGCTGCGCATCAACGGCGCGACGGTGGACTATTATTCCGTGGCCAAGGCCTCGGGCGGGTTGCAGATCGGCGGGCAGCAGTACAGCCACGTGCTGTTCTTCATGACCAACGAGGCATTGCAGACCTTCCGCCGCTCGGGCGGTTACGCGGCGGGCGCCAACATCCTCTACGCCACCCCCGAACGGGGCGAGACGCTGGCCGCCGAGACGACGACGCAATTGGCGCCGGTGATCGCGGTGATCTTTGGCCAGTCCGGCCTGCGGGTCGGCGCGACGCTGGAAGGCGTGAAGTACTCACGCATCATCCCCTGACCTGACAGATGCTCGGGCGGCAGCGTGGGACCGGGGCTCTGCCCCGGACCCCGGGATATTTCTTTGCCAGAAGAAGCTGCAAGGGGTTTTTCCCAAGTCGCGCTGACGTGCGGGATGGGTCGTCAAGCAGGAAACTGCGACGGAAGAAGCCGAGAAGGTCTCCAACGGCGGATCGGGTGGGAGACCGCCGGCCCGCCCTTGGTTTTGGTGTGGATGTTTCGTTGGCCCGAGTTCCCTTTAGCGGGACTTGGCCCCAGACCGGGTCCGGGACCAAGCGGGGCAGCGCCCCTGCCTCCCGGCTCAGTGATATCGGAACTCGCCCACCACGTTGCGCCATTCGCCAGGCGAGATCATCTTGCGGTGGGTGAAGCGCACCGAGTGCAGCGGACCTTCGATCGTGTCCTGCCAGAACTCGATGAAGCCGAACAGCTTGGGGTGATCCGGCGCAAGGTCGTATTCCTGCCAGATGAAGGTGTTCAGCACGTGTTTGTAATCGGGCATGCGATAGAAGAATTCCGCGGTGGTCAGCCCGTATCCCTTGAGCATCATTTCCGTTTCGGACGCCTGCATCGTGTTTTACCTCGTGTTTCGACGCGTAAGACGATGCTGCCAAGAGAATCTTTACTTTTCAATAAAAACAGTGTGTTAGCACCCTGACCCGCTGGCTGCCAGCCGCCCGGGCACCCCCACCATTGCACCCAATACCTAGTCTCTGATATAAGCGGCTCAACAAGATATGGCAGATCAACCGACAGGCAGCATACGTGAACGATACGCCAGAAACCCCTGAGAACGAAGAAGAAAACCGCCCGAAGTTTGGCGGCCCCTCGATCTCGATCGAAAACGAGATGAAGTCGAGCTATCTCGACTATGCCATGTCCGTGATCGTCAGCCGCGCCATCCCGGACCTGCGCGATGGCCTGAAACCCGTGCACCGGCGCATCCTTTATACGCTCTGGGAAAACGGCCAGACCCGCGCGAAACCTTATCGCAAATGCGCGACAGCGGTCGGCGACGTGATGGGCCGGTACCACCCGCACGGCGACTCAGCGGTCTATGACGCCCTCGTGCGGATGGCGCAGGACTTCTCGATGAGCCTGCCGCTGATCGACGGGCAGGGCAACTTCGGCTCGATGGACGGCGACCCGCCCGCGGCCTACCGCTACACCGAGAGCCGGTTGCAGAAGGCCGCCGAAAGCCTGCTCGAGGACATCGACAAGGAGACCGTCGATTTTGTACCCAACTACGCCAACGAGCGGATGGAGCCGACCGTCCTGCCGGCGCGCTATCCCAACGTGCTGGTCAACGGCGCCGAGGGCATCGCCGTCGGCATGGCGACGCGCATCCCGCCGCACAACCTGGGCGAGGTGATCGACGCGACTCTGGCGCTGATGGAGAACCCGGACCTGTCCAGCGACGATCTGATCGAATACATCCCCGCCCCCGATTTTCCCACCGGCGGCGTGATCCTGGGCCGCTCCGGCGCGCGCAAGGCCTACCTTGAAGGGCGCGGCAGCGTCGTCATCCGCGCCAAGACCCGGATCGAGGAGCTGCGCAAGGACCGCTACGCCATCATCATCGACCAGATTCCCTACCAGGTGAACAAGGCGACGATGATCGAGCGCATCGCCGAGGCCGCGCGCGACAAGAAGATCGAGGGCATCGCCCACGTCCAGGACGAATCCGACCGCGACGGCGTGCGCGTGGTGATCGAGCTCAAGCGTGACGCCACCGCCGAGGTGGTGCTGAACCAGCTGTTCCGCTTTACCCCGATGCAGGTCAGCTTTGGCTGCAACATGCTGGCGCTGAACGGCGGCAAGCCGGAGCAGCTGACGCTGTACGCGTTCCTCAGTTCCTTCATCGACTTCCGCGAGGAGGTGGTGGCGCGGCGCACCGCCCACCTGCTGCGCAAGGCGCGCGAACGCTCGCACGTGCTGTGCGGCCTCGCCGTGGCGGTCAGCAACGTCGACGAGGTGGTGCGCACCATCCGCCAGTCCGCCGACGCCGCCGAGGCGCGCGAAAAGCTGATGGAGCGGCGCTGGCCCGCCGCCGAGATCCTGCCCTACATCGCGCTGATCGACGATCCGACCCACAAGGCCAACGACGACGGCACCTACAACCTGTCCGAAACGCAGGCCCGCGCGATCCTCGACCTGCGCCTGCAACGCCTGACCCAGTTGGGCGTCAAGGAAGTGACCGACGAGCTGGAAGAGCTGGCGGCCAAGATCAAGGACTACCTCGACATCCTGTCCAGCCGTGAGCGCATCATGCAGATCATCGGCGACGAGATGCGCGCGATCCGCGATGAATTCGCCGTGCCGCGCCGCACCGAGATCGTCGACTGGGCGGGCGACCTGGAAGACGAGGACCTGATCGAGCAGGAGGACATGGTCGTCACCGTGACCCAGTCCGGCTGGATCAAGCGCACCGCGCTGGCCGATTTCCGGTCGCAGAAGCGCGGCGGCAAGGGCCTGTCCGGCATGGCGACCAAGGACGACGACGTGGTCACCACGCTGTTTGTCGCCAACACGCACACGCAGCTGCTGTTCTTCACCACCGACGGCATGGTCTACAAGCTGAAGTGCTGGCGCCTGCCGCTGGGCGGGCGCACCTCGAAGGGCAAGGCCATCGTCAACATCCTGCCGATCCCGGCGGGCGTCTCGATCGCGGCGATCATGCCCGTCGACCGTCCCGAAGAGGACTGGGACGACCTCCAGATCGTCTTTGCCACCTCCAAGGGCAGCGTGCGCCGCAACCGGCTGTCGGATTTCACCAACGTCATGCGCAACGGCAAGATCGCGATGAAGTTCGAGGGCGAGGACGAGAACACCCGCCTGATCAACGCTCGCATCTGTTCCGAGGATGACGACGTCATGCTGGTGACCAACTCCGGCCGGGCGATCCGTTTCCCGGTGCCGGAGGTGCGGGTGTTCAACTCGCGCAACTCCACCGGTGTGCGCGGCATCCGCCTGTCGAACGGCGACGAGGTCGTGTCGATGTCGGTCATCCGCCACTTTGACGCGGAGTCCGATGAGCGCGCCTCCTACCTCAAGATGCGCCGCGCCATGGCGGGCCTGACCGACGAGGCCGAGCCTTCGGACGAGGAAGAGGGCAATGCCGACAGCGCGCTGCCGCAGGAACGCTATGCCGAGATGTCGGCGGCCGAGAACCTGATCCTGACCATCACCGCGCGCGGCCTGGGCAAGCTGTCGTCCAGCCACGACTACCCGGTGCGCGGACGCGGCGGCATGGGCGTCACCGCCTGGGAGAAATCCATGCGCGGCGGCGAGATCGTCGCCAGCTTTCCGGTCGAGATGGACGACCAGATCATGCTGGCCACCTCCACCGGGCAGTCGATCCGCGTGCCGGTCGAGGGGATCTCGTTCCGGTCGCGTAGCGCGGGCGGCGTGAAGGTGTTCAACACCGGCAAGGGCGAAACCGTGGTGTCTGTCGCCTGGATCGCCGATCAGGGAGACGAGGACGAACCGGAATAGGTCCTGTCAATCGCCGCACAGGCCCTGTGAAAGAACGCGAGATTTCATTCTTTCGCAGGGCGATACATGAAGCGTATCGGACCTGAACAAAGGAGATGTCTCATGTCCCCGACCCTGACGACCAATGCCGGACTGCTGGCCGCCCGAATCCTGCTGGGTGTTCTTTTCGTGCTGGCCGGATTCGGCAAGCTGGGCGATGTACAGGGCTTTGCCGGCTACATGGCCTCGGGCGGCGTTCCTGCCTTCCTGGCCTGGCCCGTTGTCCTGTTCGAGATCGTCGGTGGTCTTGCCCTGATCGTCGGTTTCCAGACCCGCATCGCCGCGCTGGCGCTGGGCCTGTTCGCGCTGGTTTCCGGTGTGCTGTACCACTACGTGCCGGGCGACCAGATGCAGTTCACCATGCTGCTGAAGAATATCGCGCTGACCGGCGGCTACCTGGCGCTGGCCCTTGCCGGCCCCGGAGCCTGGTCGCTGGATCGGCTGACCGGTCGGGCCGCACTGCAGACGGCCTGAGCCTGTCGACACGTGGAATGCAGGGGGAGGGCCAAGCGCCCTCCCCTTTTCCACCAGGTCAGACGCCGTAGAGCGCCGAGAACTTCTCTTCCAGGTAGTCCAGCAACGGTCCTTCGGTCGGCGCGCCGCCGCTGGCCTTTTCGATCACCGCGCGCGGCGTGTAGAGCCCGCCGTATTGCTGGAGGTTGTCCCGCAGCCAGCTTGTCGCGGCACGGGTATCTCCCTTGACCAGTTGTGCATCGAGATCCGGCACCGCCGTGGTCAGCGCCTTGTACAGGCAGCCGGCGTAGACATTGCCCAGCGAATAGGTCGGGAAATAGCCGAACAGCCCGGCCGACCAGTGCACGTCCTGCAACACGCCGTTCGACGGCGTATCCACGGCAAAGCCGAAATCCGCCTCGAAGCGGTCGTTCCAGGCGGCCTCCAGGTCATCGACCAGCAGGTCACCGGAGATCAGCGCGCGCTCCAGGTCAAAGCGCAACAGGACGTGCAGGTTGTATTGCAGTTCGTCCGCCTCGGTCCGGATGTAGCCGTTGCGCACCGAGTTCACGGCGGCATAGAACCCGTCCTCGTCCTTGATGCCGAAATCGCCGAAGGTGTCGCGCATCTGGCGGTAGAGCCAGCCTGTGAAGGCGCGCGAGCGGCCGAGCTGGTTTTCGTAGATGCGGCTCTGGCTTTCGTGCACGCCCATCGACACGCCCCCACCCAGCGGCGTCAGGCGATAGGCGGGGTTGATGTTCTGTTCATAACAGGCGTGGCCGACCTCGTGGATGGTCGAGTAGAAGCAGTTGAACGGCTCCAGCGGCATGGTCCGGGTGGTGATCCGCACGTCATCGCCCGACCCCGAGCTGAAGGGATGCACCGCCTTGTCGACGCGCCCGCGCTTGAGGTCATAGCCAAAGGTCCGCGCCAGCATCCGCGCCAGCTTCATCTGCCCGGTCTCATCAAAGGTGCCGTCCAGCCCTTTGGGCTGCGGCTGGGACAGGACCGCCTCGCGCAGCGCCACGAGGCGCGGCCGCAACGCGCCGAACATCGCCTTTAGGTCTGCCGCCTTGGCGCCCGGTTCGTAATCGTCCAGCAGCGCGTCGTAGACATCGCCACCGGCAGCCAGCGCCGCGCCTTCCTGCTGGCGCAGGGCGATCACTTCTTTCAGCACCGGGGCAAAGGCGTTGAAATCGTCGTCGGCCCGCGCCTCGGCCCAGATCACATGCGCCCGGCTGATCAGCCGCGCCAGCTCCGACGCCAGGCTTTCCGGCACCCGCACCGCGCGTTCGTGGCTGCGGCGGATGTGGCGCAGCTGCGCCTTGGCGATCGGGTCAAGCTGGTCCTCGGCGATGGCGGCCAGCCATTCGCCGATGCGCGGGTCGGTGCGGCGCTGGTGCAGCACCGCCTCCATCGCCGCGCGCTCGTCGCTGCGCTGGTCGGCCGCTCCGCGCGGCATCATGGTTTCCTGGTCCCAGCTCAGTCTGCCCGCAACCTGTGCCAGCGCCTCGGTGTCGCGCTGGAATGCCATCAAATCTTCATATGCGCCCATTCAGGCTTTTCCTCTTATGCTCTGGGGTGCGGGATACCTTGCCGCAAAACGCGCCCGCAATATCAACGACCAAAGTGCAACCGCCCCAAGCTGATGCACGATGGCCAACTGCCACGGCGCGAAATACACAACCGTGACGATACCCAGCACTACCTGTAGTAGCAATACCGCAAGAACGAGGTTGTAGCGGAACCGCGTGTCGCCATTCGCAGAGCGCCGCGAGCGCATCCAGACCACGATGGCGAAGGCCAGCAGCAGGTAGCCCGCAACGCGGTGCATGAACTGCACGAGCCCAGGGTTCTCGAAGAAGTTGCGCCACAGCGGTTCGATGTCCAGCGCGCCCGAGGGGAAGATCTCGCCGCCCATCAGGGGCCAGTCGTTGTAGCTGCGCCCGGCGTCGATCCCCGCCACCAGCGCGCCCAGCAGGATCTGGAGAAAGCTGAAGTGCAACAGCCCGGTGGTGATCGAGAACAGCCGCGGCTCGGCGCTGCGCCGCGCCTGCATCAACACGCGCTCCTCGAAACTCAGGTGGTAGATGTACCAGGCGATCAGACCCAGGATCACGAAGGCCAGGCCCAGATGTGTCGCCAGCCGGTACGAGGCGACATCCAGCATCTCGCCGCCCAGCCCCGAGGACACCATCCACCAGCCGATCGCGCCCTGCAGCCCGCCAAGCGCACCCAGCCCCAGCAGGCGGCCGGTCCAACCCGGCGGCATCCGGCGCGTCGCCAGGAAACCGAAGAACCCCAGCGCCCAGACCAGGCCGATCACCCGGCCCAGCTGCCGGTGGCCCCATTCCCACCAGTAGATGACCTGGAACTCTTCCAGGCTCATGCCCTTGTTCTGCAACTGGTACTCGGGGATCTGGCGGTACTTGTCGAACTCCACGGCCCAGGCCTCGGCGCTCATCGGCGGCAGCGCCCCGGTGATCGGGCGCCATTCGGTGATCGACAGGCCCGAGTCCGTCAGCCGTGTCAGCCCGCCCACGGCGATCATCACCATGACGAGGACGAACAGCACCATCAGCCAAAGGCGCACCGCCCCGCGCGCGCCGCGCTTTCCGGCGTCGATCATGCCGCCTGCCGGGGCGGTCACCGTACGGGCACCCTCGCCCACCTCTTCGAACAGCTTGCGTTTCTGTGCCATGGCCAGCCTCCGCGTATTTTCGACGGACAGTAGAGCGCCGCTCCCGGGCCTTCAAGCGCATGCGGCATCCCGCCCCAAGGGGTCCGGAATACCTCAGTAATGAATGCCGGACTTATGCCAAGGCGGCGCAAACCGTAAGTTGGGTGCAGAAGACAAACAGCCTGCCACACCCCAGACCCAAAGGACCAACACCATGAAAAAGTTCATCCTTTCCGCCGTCCTCGCCGCAGCCACCATGGGTGCCTCCGCCGCCTCCGCCACCCAGGCCTGGGTCGGCAACTATGCCCTGAACGCCCGCTCGGGCCCCGGCGCCCACTACTACGTGCTCGGCACCTTCGAGGCCTGCACCCCGGTCCACATCGTCGCCTACAAGCACGGCTGGGCCAAGGTCTACTTCAACCACAACTACTACTGGGTTTCGGCCAAGTACCTCCAGGGCCAGCCCTGCTACTGGGTGCCCAAGAAAAAGCACCACAGCAACAAGCATTACTACAACTACTGACCTCCTCCTCCCGACCTCCCCGGCGCCGGTTTCCTCCCTGGCCGGCCCGGCCAACACGCGGATCGACCGAAAGGTCGGTCCGCCCTTTCTTGGGCCTCGCCGGACACGAGGGCAAAAAACGGCGGTCAGGAATGCCTGACTTATGCTACGATGATCGAAGACATAGATTATGGACTCACGATAAAGCACCTGCCCCTTCGACCTCAGGATCATAGACCAAAGGAATGACTTCCATGAAAAAGCTGATTATCCCCGCCATCGTCGCTGTTGCAACTCTCGGCGCGTCGGCGGCCTCCGCCACCCAGG
This sequence comes from Antarctobacter aquimaris, assembly GCF_900184945.1. Lineage (GTDB taxonomy): Bacteria > Pseudomonadota > Alphaproteobacteria > Rhodobacterales > Rhodobacteraceae > Maliponia > Maliponia aquimaris. Next base: position 130,250 of record NZ_FXYF01000008.1, read on the forward strand.
CCTGGGTCGGCCAGGCCCACCTGAACGCCCGTTCGGGCCCCGGCACGAACTACTCGGTCCTCGGCACCTTCAACCCCTGCACCCCGGTGGACGTGATCGAATACCAGTACGACTGGGCCAAGGTGTACTACGACAACACCTATTACTGGGTCTCGGCCAAGTATCTGCAGGACTATGCCTGCACCTACTCCCCGCCGACCTACACGCCGCCCGCCTACACCCCGCCCAAGCAGACCTACAAGGCGCCAGTCTACACGCCCCCGAAAAAGCAGTACGGCGGCAGCGGCAACTACTGACCTCCTCCATACCTCCCCGGCGCCGGTTTCCTCCCTGGCCGGCCCGGCCAACTCGCGGATCGACCGAAAGGTCGGTGCGCTTTTTCTTTTGCTCAATGGGGATGGGCGCGGCAGCCGGTCCGTGCCGCAACCCGCCAGGGCAGCCGAAGGTCCGGAATACCTCAGTAATGAATGCCGGACTTATGCCAAGGCGGCGCAAACCGTAAGTTGGGTGCAGAAGACAAACAGCCTGCCACACCCCAGACCCAAAGGACCAACACCATGAAAAAGTTCATCCTTTCCGCCGTCCTCGCCGCAGCCACCATGGGTGCCTCCGCCGCTTCCGCCACCCAGGCCTGGGTCGGCAACTACGCCCTGAACGCCCGCTCGGGCCCCGGAACCCACTACTACGTGCTCGGCACCTTCGAGGCCTGCACCCCGGTCCACATCGTCGCCTACAAGCACGGCTGGGCCAAGGTCTACTTCAACCACAACTACTACTGGGTTTCGGCCAAGTACCTCCAGGGCCAGCCCTGCTACTGGGTGCCCAAGAAAAAGCACCACAGCAACAAGCATTACTACAACTACTGATCCCACAGCGTATCGCGGGCCGGTTGCCCTCCCCGACCGGCCCGGCCTTCAGGCGGATTGACCAGAGCGGTCAGTCCGCCTTTCGGTCTTTCCAGCGCACGATCTGCCGCATCATGCCGTGCAGCATCTGCACCTCGGCCCGGGTCAGCGGCAGGCGCGACCACATGTTGCGCAGGTTGACCTTCATGCTGTCGGCCTTGTGCTCGGGGAAGAAGAACCCGGCCTCCTGCATCCGCTCCTCGTAGTGCCGCGCCAGGTGCTCGACCTCGTGCTGCTCGGCCAGTTCGGTGCCGGCCAGCGACTCCACCTTGCCCGCCACCGTTTCGGTCGCGCGGCGCCATTCGTAGGCGCAGAGCAGCACGCATTGCGCCAGGTTGAGCGAGGGGAACTCCGGGTTGACCGGGACAGAGATGATGCCGTTGGTCGGGGCGATATCCTCGTTCTCCAGCCCCGCGCGTTCCGGGCCGAACATCAGCGCCACCTTCTCGCCCCCCGCGATTCGCCGCGCCGCCTCGGCCAGGGCGGCCTCGGGGGTCCAGATGGACTTGGTCAGGTCGCGCGGCCGCGCGGTGGTGGCCAGGACAAAGGTGCAGTCGGCCACCGCGCCGGCCACGTCGTCGAACAGCTGCGCCTCGTCCAGCAGGCGGCCCGCGCCGCTGGACATCGCCACGGCGGCGGAATTGGGCCAGCCGTCGCGCGGATCGACGATGCGCATCCGGTCCAGCCCGAAATTCCACATCGCCCGTGCCGCCGCGCCGATGTTCTCGCCCATCTGGGGCCGGACCAGCACGATGGCCGGTTGCGGAATGCCTGTCGCCATGTCTTGCTCCCTGTGATCCGGCGGAGGGGTAATGCCCCGCGCCTTCGGGGGCAAGCCCCCGGAAGCCCGCGAAAAAGCGCCGTGCAAAGCGGCGCGGCCCGCGCTATGAGGGCGACCGGACCAGGAGCAGACCGATGACCAAAGAGCCAGACGCCCCGCAGATCTACCTAGTCACGCCGCCCGAGTTCGACCTGGGCAGCTATCCCGAGATCCTGTCGCGCGTGCTCGACACGGTCGAGGTCGCCTGCCTGCGGCTCAGCCTGGCCACCCGCGACGAGGACCGGCTGATGCGCGCGGCGGATGCCATGCGCGAGGTGGCGCACCGGGTCGACGTGGCGCTGGTGATCGAAACCCATGTGGTGCTGGCCGAACGGCTGGGCCTCGACGGGGTGCACCTGCTGGACGGCGCGCGGTCCGTCCGGGCGGCGCGCAAGACGCTGGGTGCGGATGCCATCGTCGGCGCCTATTGCCGCCAGTCGCGCCACGACGGCATGACCGCCGGCGAGAACGGCGCGGATTACATCTCCTTCGGGCCGGTGTCCGGCAGGCTGGCCGATGGCGCGCTGGCCGAGCCCGAGTTGTTTGCCTGGTGGTCCGAGATGATCGAGCTGCCGGTGGTGGCCGAGGGCGGGTTGACCCCGGAGCTGGTCACCGCGCTGGCCCCGGTGACGGATTTCTTTGCCATCGGCGAGGAGATCTGGAGCACCGAGGATCCCGCCGCCACGCTCAAGGCGCTGGCCGCCGCGATGCGCGGCTAGAGCAGCGCCGGGTCGACGGGCCCAAGCTCGGCCGCGTGACCCTCGCGCACCTGGTCCTCCAGCGCGCGGGCCAGGCTCTTGCGGTTGGCGAAATCGTCCACCCGGAGCGGCGGATGATAGATCACCACCACCTTGCCTTGCCGCGCCTGCGCCGCCAGCCGCAGCAGCGAGCCGCCAAAATCCATGTCGCCCCACCAGCCGTAGAACCGCGGATGTGCGCCGGTCGGCGCATGGTAGACGACGCTGACCGGCTGGATCTGCATCCGGTGGTGCAGGGCCTCGGAATGAAAGGCGGCAAACAGCGTCGTCTTGAAGGGCAGAACCCGCAAACCGTCGGTTGAGGTGCCCTCGGGGAAGAACAGCAGCCGGTGCCCCGCCTTCAGCCGCGCCTCGAAGACAAGAGTCTGCTCCTGCGCCGCGCGCGGGTCGCGCTGGATGAAGACGGTGCCGGTCGCCCGCGCCAGCCAGCCGATGCCGGGCCAGCGGGCGACCTCGGATTTCGCCACGAAATAGATCAGGTCGCGACTGTTCAGCACGAAGATATCCAGCCAGGAGGTGTGGTTGGCCACCACCGCGCCGCGCCCCTCCATCCGCCGGCCACGCGTTTCCGCCGGCAGGCCGAGGATCAGCAGCACGCTGCGGCAGACAAAGCGGGTGATGTGCGGCGTCACCGGCCGCTCCAGCCCGAAAAGCGGCCGCTCGATGAGCCGCACCAGCACGAGCAGGGCCAGGCAGCCAAAGATCACCCCTGCCATGAGCGGCAGCCGCACGGCGACCCGCAGCCATCCCATGGGCGTGATGGGCGGCAGATCGGGTGGCTCGGCGGCGTTCCAGGTCCCGCTCATGCCGCACTTCTCACGACGGGCGATCCTGGGTGTAGAGCGCGCGCTGGCGTTCGTTCATGCGCGCGGAGTCCATCACCAGGCAGACGTCGATGGTGTTGAAGGCGTGGTCGACAAATGCCCCCTCACCCACGAAGCCGCCCAGCCGCAGATATGCCTTGATCAGCGCCGGGACCTGCAACATCGCGTGGCGGCGGTCGATCACGTCCTCGGGCAGCAAGTCCATCGGCTGGAATTCCCGCGCCCGCACCCGCAGGTCACGCGGCGCGAGGTGGCGGTGGTGCAGCAGCGACAGCGGCTGCGCCAGTTTCGCGGGATCGGTGCCGTGAAAGCTGGCGACGCCGAACAGCACCTCGATGTCGTGGTCCTGCACGTAGCGCGCCAACCCCTGCCAGAGGTGGAACATCGCCGCGCCGCCGCGATAGTCGCGGTGCAGGCAGGAGCGGCCCAGTTCCAGCAGCCGCCGCCCGCTGTCGCGCAGCACGGCGAGGTCATATTCGTCCTCGGAATAGAACTGCCCCGCGGCCCTGGCCTGGTCGTCGCGCAGCAGACGGTAGACACCGACGACCCGCCCTTTGGCGGCCTCGTCACACACCAGCAGGTGATCGAAGAAGGGATCGAAACGGTCCCGCTCCATCCGCGCCGCGTGATCGACCAGCGGCCCGTCTCCGCCCAGTTCCTCGACGAAGACATCATAGCGCAGACGCTGGGCCGCGGCGAGATCACCGGCGCTGCGCGCAAGCCGGACCGAGAAATTCTCTGTCACACCCTTGCTCCCCGAACCTTGCCGCCTGACGCCCACGCTCTTAGGCAAGCCTCCGCCCGAGTGCAACTCTTGGCTTCCCGGGGAGGAAGCGGTTAACCTTTCCTCAACCACTGGCCAATTACGTTAACCATCATAAACCGGAACGAGGGACACCCTTGAACTGTCGAGCACAACCTTGCCTTCTTCGCGGAAGTTGACGGTGATACGGCCGCCGATGTTCGATTGCACCTGACCGGTGCCCCAGTCCGGCCGGTCGGGATTGCGAACCAGCATGCCCGGCTCCAGTAACGCGTTCAGATCTGTCAATCCACTCTTCTCCCTCGGAGCTCTATATGTCCAATTCCAGCGCCACCCTTGCCGCCCTTGTCGGATCGCGCCTCTGCCACGATCTGATCAGCCCGATCGGGGCGATCCAGAATGGCCTGGAGCTGATCGCCCTGTCCGGCGCCGGTGGCGACCCCAGCCCGGAAATGGCCCTGATCCAGGACAGCTGCGAAAGCGCGGCCGCCCGAATCCGGTTCTTTCGGGTCGCCTTTGGCAGCGCGGGCAGCACCCAGAAGATGGGCCGACGCGAGACCATGGCAACCCTCACCGCGCTGGGCAAGGGCGGCAGGATGCAGGTCGAATGGATGCCGAACGAGGACCTGCCGCGCACCGAGGTGCAACTGGCCTTCCTCGCCTACCTCTGCTGCGAAAGCGCCCTGCCCTATGGCGGCACGGTCCGCTTTGACCGCGATGCCGCCGGATGGACCGTGACGGCACAGGGACAGCGGCTCGCCGCGCAGCAGCTGCTCTGGGACCATCTGAACGGCGCCGCTCCGCTGGACGACCCCGCCGCCGACCGGGTGCATTTCGCCCTGTTGCCGATCCTCGCCGAGGCGCAGGGTCACCAGCTGATGGCCACCCTGCGGGACGAGACCATCACGCTCAAGATCCTCTGACCCCCGGCGGTCCGGGTCAGGCCCGGACCGTGCCATCGCCGGTGACCAGGTACTTGAAGCTGGTCAGCTGCTCGGCCCCCACCGGGCCGCGCGCGTGCATCTTGCCGGTGGCGATGCCGATCTCGGCCCCCATGCCGAATTCGCCGCCATCGGCGAACTGGGTCGAGGCATTGCGCATCAGGATCGCCGAATCGAGCCGCTCGAAGAAACGCGCGGCCGCGGCATCGTCCTCGGTCAGGATACAGTCGGTGTGGTTGGAGCCGTAGCGGCGGATGTGGGCGATGGCGGCGTCGATGTCGTCGACCACGCGGGCGGCGATGATGCTGTCGAGGTACTCGTGCCCCCAGTCACCCCTGGTCGCCGGAACAGTGCCGGGGATGGTCTGAAGGTCCGCGTCGGCGCGCACCTCGACACCGGCCTCGATCAGCGCGCGGATCACGCCCTGGCCGATGGTGTCGGCCACGTCACGGTGGATCAGCAGGCACTCGGCCGCACCGCAGATCCCGGTACGCCGGGTCTTGGCGTTCTTGACCACGGCCAGGGATTTGATCGGGTCGGCCTCCTTGTCGATGTAGATGTGCACGATGCCCTCGAGATGGGCAAAGACCGGCACCCGCGCCTCGCGCTGCACGAGGCCGACCAGCCCCTTGCCGCCGCGCGGCACGATGACGTCGATGCAATCGGTCATCGCCAGCATCTCGGACACCGCGGCGCGGTCGCGCGTGGGCACCAGCTGGATCGCGGTTTCGGGCAGGCCGGCGGCACGCAGCCCCTCGACAAGGCAGGCATGGATCGCGCCCGAGGAGTGGAAGCTTTCGGACCCGCCGCGCAGGATCACCGCGTTGCCCGCCTTGAGGCAGAGCGCGCCCGCGTCCGCCGTCACGTTGGGGCGCGACTCGTAGATCACGCCGACCACGCCCAAGGGCGTGCGCACGCGCTGGATATGCAACCCGCTGGGACGGTCCCACTCGGCCATGACCTGGCCCACCGGGTCCTGCTGCGCCGCGACCGACCGCAGGCTGTCGCAGATGCCCTTGATCCGCGCCTCGTCCAGCATGAGTCGGTCCATCATCGCCGGGCTCAGGCCCTTGTCGCGGCCATAGTCCAGATCGCGGGCGTTGGCCTCGATGACCTGCGCGCGACGCGCCCAGAGCGTGTCGGCCGCGATCTCCAGCGCCTTGCGCTTCTGCTCGGCCGGGGCACAGGCGAGATCGGCGGCGGCGGCGCGCGCCTTGGTCCCGATGTCCTTCATCAGCGCGGGAATGTCGTCGAAATCCTTCATCGGAAAAGCCCCCTGGCCAGCGGTGCAGTTGAGTATTTCTAAAGAGAAGAAGCCGCGCGGTCAAAGCCTCGGGTCGGACCGCGCGCTCAGACCGCCATGTCGTCGCGGTGAATCAGCACCGCGCGCCCTGGATAACCCAGGATCTGTTCGATCTCCGAGCTGTGGTGCCCGGCGATGGCGCGGGCCTCGGCGGCGGTGTAGCGGGTCAGCCCCTGACCCAGCGTCTGCCCGGCCAGCGTGCGGATGGTCACCGGCTCGCCCCGGCCGAAATCGCCCTCGACCGTGCGCAGCCCGGCCGGCAGCAGCGATTTTCCCGCCGCCAGCGCCCTCGCGGCGCCATCGTCGACGCGCAGGGTGCCCTGCGGTTTCATCGCGGCGATCCAGCGTTTGCGCGCGGCATGCGGGTCGAGGTGCGGGGTGAACAGGGTAAAGGGCGCGCCCTCGGTCAGCCGCCGCAGCGGGTGCATCTCGGCGCCGTGCGAGATGATCATCGCGCAGCCCGAGGCGGTGGCGGTCTTGGCCGCCATGACCTTGGTTTTCATCCCGCCTTTGGACAGGCCGGAGCCGGCGTCGCCGGCCATCGCCTCGATCTGGGGGGTGATCTCGGTCACGACGTCCAGCCGCCGCGCCTCGGGATCGCTGTTGGGGTTGCCGGTATAGAGGCCATCGACGTCCGACAGCAGCACCAGCAGGTCCGCGCCCACGGTCACCGCCACCTGCGCGGCCAGGCGGTCGTTGTCTCCATAGCGGATTTCGTCCGTGGCGACGGTGTCGTTCTCGTTGACGATGGGCACCACGCCAAAGCCCAGCAGCGTGTCCATCGTGGCGCGCATGTTGAGATAGCGGCGGCGGTCGGCGCTGTCCTCCAGCGTCACCAGGATCTGCGCAGCGGTCAGCCCGTGCGGTGCCAACGCCTGTTGCCAGGCGCGGGCGAGGCTGATCTGCCCCACGGCGGCGGCGGCCTGGGACTGTTCCAGCGCCAGCTGCGTCATCCGCAGCTTGAGGATGACCCGCCCCAGCGCGATGGAGCCCGACGACACCAGCACAACGTCCGCGCCGCGCGCCTTCAGCGCGTGGATGTCCTCCGAGATCGCTTCGAGCCAGTCGGTGCGCAGCGCGCCCGTCGCCCGGTCCACCAGCAGCGCCGAGCCGATCTTGACGACGACGCGGCGGGCCTCGGTCAGGATTGCCACTGGTCGCCCTCCTGCTCCTCCTCGGGAGAGACCGGGCGGTCGGCGGCGCGGCGGGCCATGACGTGCGGCTTGAGCGCGCGCAGCACCTCGGTCACGCCTTCGCGGGTGGCGCCGGACATCAGCATCACGTCCTCGGCCCCGGCCGCCTCAAGCTCGTCCTTGAGAAAGACGCGCTCTTCGGCGTCCAGCGCGTCGATCTTGTTCAGCACCGTCACGCGCGGTTTCTCGGCAAGGCCGGCACCATAGGCCGCGAGTTCGTTGCAGATGGTCTGGTAGTCCTCGATCAGGCTGCCGGAGGTGCCGTCGATCAGATGCAGCAGCACCGCGCTACGCTCGACATGGCCAAGGAAGATGTCACCGAGGCCGCGGCCCTCGTGCGCACCCTCGATCAGGCCGGGGATGTCGGCGACCACGAATTCGGTGCCGTCCACCTCGACCACGCCCAGGTTGGGGTGCAAGGTGGTAAAGGGATAGTCGGCGATCTTGGGCCGGGCATTGGAGGTCACGGCGAGAAACGTGCTCTTGCCCGCGTTGGGCAGACCGACCAACCCCACGTCGGCGATCAGCTTCAGCCGCAGCCAAAGGGTACGTTCCACGCCGTCCTGGCCGGGGTTGGCATGGCGCGGCGCCTGGTTGGACGAGGTCTTGAACCGGGCGTTGCCCCAGCCACCGTTGCCGCCCTTGGCCAGCAGGATGCGCTGGCCCAGTTCGGTCAGGTCGGCGACCACGGTTTCCTCGTCTTCCTCCAGGATCTCGGTCCCCACCGGCACCCGCAACACGATGTCGCCGCCATTCGCCCCGGTGCGATTCGAGCCCTTGCCGGCCTCGCCGTTCTGCGCGAACCAGTGCTGCTGGTAGCGAAAGTCGATCAGCGTGTTCAGCCCGTCCACCGCCTCGACCCAGACCGAGCCGCCGTCGCCACCGTCACCGCCGTTCGGGCCGCCGAACTCGATGAATTTCTCGCGGCGGAAGCTGATGCAGCCATTCCCCCCCGAGCCGGAGCGGATGTGGACCTTGCAGAGATCGAGGAATTTCATGGAACGGGCTTTCGGGCGAGGGTGACGGCGGTTTAGCGGGGTTTGGCAACGGGCTCAAGCGGCGCACTTTGCGGCCACAGGCCATCAGGGCCGCCGGGCGTCAGCGGCCCGGGCGGGCGGTCAGTCAGTGTCGCGGACCTCGCGGACCCCGGCTCAGGCCAGCCTGCGAATGTAGGTCCAGGTTGGCACCTTGGCGTTGCGGGCAACGCAGAACGCTTCGGCATCGCCGATGTATTCGAAACCGCAGTTCACCAGCACCCGGGCCGAGGCCGGGTTGTCCTGAAAGACGGAGGCGAACATCGTCGAATTGCGCATCGGGTTGGCTTCGACCAGCGCGCGCACGGCCTCGGACGCAAGGCCGGTGTTCCAGAACGCGGGTGCAACCCAGTAGCCGACCTCGGACTGGTTGCGGTCCATCCGCTCGAGCGAGATCAGCCCCATGAGTTCGGAGCCGTCCACCTTGGTGGCATCCATCGCCCAGACGTCTTCCTTGCGGTCGACCGAGGTGGCGCGGGTGATGAAGGCTTCGGCCGCGCCGGGCGGCAGCGGATGCGGAATCGAGGTGGTCATGCGCGCCACACGCTCGTCTCCGGCGTAAAGCTCCATCAGGCCGATGTCGGACCGGCGCACCGGGCGCAGGTCGAACCTGTCGGTGCTGACGACCGGCTGGATTTCCGTGCTCAGGCCCATACTGATAACTCCTCCCGTGCATGCGCCGGATCGAATTCGGTCATGATCGCCTTCTGGCTGGCCGATCTTTCTGACCAAATGAGGGCCGACCCGGGACGCGAAAAAGACGAAGGGGACCGGCCGGTTCGCCGATCCCCTTGTCTGTCACTCGACAACGTGTCCGGCGTTACTCCGCGGCCTCTGCCGCCGGCAGCACCGAAATGAAGGTGCGGCCCTTGAGGCCCTTGTGGAACTGCACGGCGCCTTCGACGGTGGCGAAGATCGTGTGATCCTTGCCCATGCCGACGTTCTGGCCCGGCCAGAACTTCGTGCCGCGCTGGCGGACGATGATGTTGCCCGGGATCACGGCCTGACCGCCATAGAGCTTCACGCCGAGGCGACGCCCTGCGGAGTCGCGGCCGTTACGGGAGGAACCGCCTGCTTTCTTGTGTGCCATTCGTCTCTCTCCTTAACTCTGTCAGACCAGGGTCTTGGCCTGGTCGACCCATTCGGGCTTGACCTTGGTGGCCGAGAAGGTCTCGGGGTCCACGGCCGCCAGCTGGGCGAAAGTGGTGATGCCGGCTTCGACCAGCTTCTTGGCGGCGGCGGGGCCGACACCGGTGATCTGGGTCAGGTCGTCGGCGGTTTCAACCGCGGCGGCGGCCTTGGGGGCCGCTTTTGCCGCCGGAGCGGCGGTTTTGGGCGCGGAACCTGCACCCAGGGCGGCCTTGACACCCGACGCGTCGGCGCCGTTGGCGAGGATCTCGGTCACGCGCACCAGCGTCAGCTGCTGGCGGTGGCCCTTGGTGCGCTGCGAGCTGTGCTTGCGGCGGCGCTTGACGAAGTGGATGAGCTTGTCACCCTTGATCTGGTCGATCACCTCGGCCTGCACCGCGGCGCCGGCCACGGTCGGCGTGCCGATGACGGTGGTGTCGCCGCCCAGCATCAGGACTTCGTTGAACTGCACGGTCTCACCCGCGTCGGCGGCCAGCTTTTCGATCCGCAGGGTATCGCCTGCCTGGACCTTGTACTGTTTTCCGCCGGTCTTCATCACCGCGAACATGCGCGTCTTCCTCTTCATTGCCGCGTTCTGTGGCCCCTTGCGGAGTTCGTGGGGCACCCTGCCCCGCCTCGAACGGCGCGCCCCGTCAGGAGCGATCATTGACAAAAACAAAAGGCGGGGCCGTAGCCCCGTCCTCGTGGTGGGCGGCTTATGGCCGTGGCGGGCATGGATTGTCAAGCCCTTGTTGCGCTGCGCGGCGGCGGCAAACCGCGGCCGCGCGGCGGCGTCTGTTCAGAGTTCCTGCTGCTGCATCTGCCGCGCCGCAGCCAGGCCCAGGGCATAGGAAATCTCGTCGTACATGGCATTGAAGCCGCTGAACAGCGCCCGGTTCAGCACCCGTCCCTGCACCGTTTCCGACAGCGCGATGTAGGCCTCGAGCTCGTCGTCGCTGAGCGGCTCGTAGGCGAGCAGCAGAAAGGCGTTGAGCCACTCCCGCGTGTCGTCCCGCGTCTCTTCCTCCTGCGCCCAGACGTCGGCGAGGATCTCGGATTCGGTCATCGCCAGCCCGCCGCCGTCCACCAGCCCGCTGTAGAAGCGGAACGAGGCGTTGAGCGCGCCGGCGACATTCGCCTCGAGCAGGTCGTTGACCTCGATGAACCGCGCGATCTGCGCCAGGCGCGGATCGTCCTTGTCCTTCATCTGGCGATAGGTCTGGCGCGCGGCCTCCTCGACCGCGTCGTCGATCATCGCCTCGCGGGCGGACAGCTCCAGCCCGATGATCCGCGCGCCAAGCTCGGAGGTGAAGAAGGCGACCAGCGGGTCGGGATCGGCCTCGGCCAGGACACCCGACATCCCCTGCGAGACGACGCCGCGCATGCGGTCGATGTCGTAGATCTCGTCCAGCTGCACGGTCCAGCTGCGGGTGCCGCCGCCCGGCAGGATGTCGCCCGCCAGTTCACCGCCGTAGGCCAGCCCCTCTTCGCGCATGATCTGCAACATCGAGTCGATCTTGAGCGCGCGCATCAGGTCGCCCACCGGCTCGGCGCGGGCGGGCAAGGCCATCGCCACGACGCAGATCAGCGCCAGCACGCCCGCGAGCATGCGCTGGAAGGGCGAAACGGGCAGTGTCCGGTGAATCATGGCGTCCTCGCGTCTGTCTGAACCTGCGCAAGAGGTAATGCAGCGCGCCCTGTCCAACAACCACCTCCCGCGCCGGCAGGCGGGTCTGCGCCACCGCCGGAACGGCCCGGGAAGGAAACGAAGCTGTCGTGAAGAAACCTGTGATTTGCCGGTTGCGCTGGCTTGGCGAATTGGCTACATGCCGCGTCACCCAGACCCCCGCGGAGAGGTGCCGGAGCGGTCGAACGGGGCGGTCTCGAAAACCGTTGTCCCTTCACGGGGACCCAGGGTTCGAATCCCTGTCTCTCCGCCATTTCTTCCAAGCCATTGATGGCAAAGAAGAAAGCCAGACGATCTCCAGAAAGTCGTTGTCCATAATGGACCACAAGAAGCTGGCTGAGGACATGGACTATCTTATCCAACCACGCGGCCCCGGAACTGGCTGGGTCTTTCGGATGATCACCCCCAGGGAACTGGTGGGGCTTCCAAATCCGTGGACCGGGAAACCCGTCGGCAGGGAGATCAAGCGCGGGCTGGGAACGCGGCACGCGGTGGAAGCACGCAAGCAGCGTGACATTGCGCCTGGCCGCAAGTCCAGTGTCGTGGTCACGATCTTGTCGTTCTGTGCAAGGAACCGGCAGCAGGCCAAAACGCGCACCGTGACCGGACCCAAACCGTGACGGGTCCACTGTCGCGCTGCAACCGGCGGGCGATCTTGATCGCAAGGCTCGTTTTCCATACCTTTCCCGCAGTTGCGGCGCCCGCTTTAAGCAGACAGGGCGCTTTTTCCAAAGGGTTTTTGGGATGTCACCATTTCGAAGCTTGGCTGCTCGCAGCGCACTTCCCGCCGAATTGAGCCGGAGCGCCTTTTTCTGCCTCGTTCTTTGCCTGGTTCCGTCGCTCTCGCATGCGGGGTTCCTCAAGATATGCAACACGAGCAGGGTGCAGGTCGATTTCACCCTGCTCGAGGGGTATGAAAGCGGTATCAGGCACCACGTAACCGGATGGTATCCCCTCGATCCCGGGAATTGCTTCTCAGAGTATCGCAACGCCAGAACGGTGCACGCCTTCACTTTTCGTTTGCGGGACACGACAAGTGGCGATGTTGCGCCGGTGGTCTTCGATCTCGACAAGCCCGGGTTTCTCGGGATCAGCTCGATCTGCGGCAGCCTCATCGACAAGACCGATTACCGGGTCCTCGGAGGGCGCTCGAACGCCGCCATCTGCAGCCAGTCGGGGCACGAGCCTCTGCCGATCTCGTTCGGATTTCGCTTCGGCTCGAACGAATACGATCAGCACACCGTGAACATTGGTGGCATTTCGGCTGACGAGGCACGCAGGAAAATCAAGGCTTACAACGCGCCGAAAGAACCCCCTCCCAAGCCGACTGCGCCCAAGTCGCCCCCCCTCAAGGCCAAGCCGCCCACTTGCTCGCAACAACCCGGCGCCGACATTTCATCCGCCGATCCGTCAGAAGCCTTTGTTCAACAGCAAAAACGGCGCATCGCCGAGTTGTACAAGGAACACTGCAGCGGCAAGAGCGACGCCTGCCGCGGCTACATCCAGTCCCGTCTGATGCTGCCGATCGCGACAAGGCGTGCCGATGTCTGCGAGACGCCGTCGCACGGATTGAAACCCTGCCGCTGCGAGGAACGCCGGGCAGACCTCGCCTATTACACCACGATGAGGAACAGGACCTCGACTTATCCCGAAGAGCATCTGACGATGTTCGAGAAACTGGTATCGGGGAAAGCGGGACAACTGGAAAGAGCGGTAAATCTCGCCGTGGACCTGATGAAAGACGACAGGCCGCCCATTCCCCCTCCCGCCGGCTTTACGACCAAGTAGCGCCAGAGTGTCAATGCCCCGCCCACCCTTCACCTGTCCATGCTGCGGTCTTCCGTCCCTTCGCTGCTGGGGCACTGCCACCTGTTCGATCTGCTGGTGGGAAATCGACTTGATCGACCGCGCCGATGACGAGATCTGCAACGGCCCGAACCGAGGCTACTCGTTGAACCAGGCAAGAGCCAACTTCCGGGCGCATGGACACATGTACGATGCCGACAGGGCGAGCGGGTATCTGCAACTGTGTGGAACCGGCCGGGAGCCACTCATGGCCTATGTCCGGTCGGTGCGCAGCGGTGATACGGCTTTGGATCAGGCGACGCTTGACCGGCTCATCGCCGAAGACCGTGACAGCTGGCCCTGGCGGCAAGAACCCTACGATGCGGCCGCCCATGAGCACGAAGAGGCGCTCTTGCGCGTTCTTCTCAAAGACGGGCCTGGCATGTCCTGATGCCGATCCCGTTCAGGCACAATGGCAACCGGCTGTCCGTGCGAACCGGGTTCACCACCGGGCAAGGCGGCCTCTTGCCTCACAATCCGCAGTTGTAGCGCGTGTGCAAGAGGATCGGTGACGGTGGCGGATCACTGGTCACGCCCTTGTAGAAATCCTCGATCCAGCGGACCGCCTGCGACAGTTCGGCCACGAAGTCATGCGACACCACGTAGTCCATCGTGCCCGAGGTCAGCAGTTGCTGCGACACCGGCGTGAGTTCGTGGCCGACAAAGATCACCGACTGCGCCCTGCCGGTCTGCTCCAGCGCCCAGGCGACGCCCCGGTTCGCCCCGGCGACGTTGTAGATCGCCTGCGGCACCCCGTGCGTGTCGAAATGGCCGGTCAGCTGTGCCTGCGTGCTGGCCGGAACGTCGTCCGAGATGACGCGTTCCTCGATCCGCAGGTGCGGAAAGACCGTGCGCAGCACGCGGCGAAAGCCCAGCTCGCGCTCTTTCTGGCAGCGGAAGGCGGCGCTCATGACCAGCAGGATGCGCTGGTCCTTGCGTGACAGCGCATGGCCGATCAGCTGCGCTGCAACGCTTCCGGCGGCGTGCTGGTCGTTGCCGACATAAGTGTTGCGGCGGCTGCTGGGCAGGTCCGTGGTCAGGCAGACCACGGGCTTGCCCGCCCGGCGCAGCTGGCGGATGGCACCGTTGATCGCCGGGTGCTCGCGTGCGACGACAAGGGCGCCCCCCGCCGTCTTGCCGGCCTCCAGCAGGCCCGAGGCAAAGACCTGCGGGTCAAGGACGTTGGTCAGGGCATAGCTGCCGCGGATGTCGACCCCCGCAAGGGTCCGGTGAACGGTCTGTACCGCCGCGTCCATGGTCGCGTTGAAGCTGGCTCCGGATTCGCAGAACAGCGCCACCTGCAACGGTTCCGCCTGGGTGATTTCCAGCCGCAGCTTGTCATAGGCGGCGCGGACACGCTGGCGCGTTGCCTCGCGCACGTTGGGCCGGTTGTTCAGCACCCGGTCGACGGTGGCAGGCCCGACACCGGCCAGCTCCGCCACCTCGTGGATCGTCGGACCACGCCACCCGCTGCGTCCGTCCCGCCGTGCCATGACCCTGCCCCACCCCGTCCGTCCGCGCGTATCTCGACCTGCCTTCTGATGCTTTTCACATCATTTTTTGCCTGTCTAGAGGGTTTGAGGTCGCGCGGTAACCCTGCATACTCCAAGTCGAAAATGATGGGAGGACGCCCCCGCAAGAGGGGCGCAAACAGATTGAAATCAGGGATCCCCGCAAACGGCTCGATCGGCACCAGGCGGCGAAAGCCGGTTTCGGACCCCAGGGTCCTGCGGTGCGCGATGGCGGGACTGGACCCGCGCAGGTGCTGCCCGGCAATGACAGTTGACACGAATCCAGCGCCGCAATAATCATTTCTAGGCTGGCAATTCCGCAGCAAATGTTGCGACGGCCGACCTGAGGGGGAACAAGCTTGGCTCTTCTGGAATTGAAAAACATCACCAAGAGCTTCGGTGCGATCCATGCGCTCAACGGCGTCGACCTCACGCTTCAGCCGGGTGAAGCCGTCGGCCTGATGGGCGACAACGGGGCGGGCAAATCCACGCTGATGAAGATCATCGCCGGGAACTTTCCGCCCACCGGCGGCGAAATCCGCATCGACGGCAAGCCGGTCCATTTCAGCAGGCCCATCGACGCGCGCGAGAACGGGATCGAGATCGTCTACCAGGACCTCGCGCTGTGCGACAACCTCACCGCTGCGGCGAACGTCTTTCTCGGGCGCGAGCTCAAGTCCGGTCTCTGGCCCTTTCGCAAGCTCAACCACCAGGCGATGTACAACCGCGCCGGGGAACTTTTCGGCGAGTTGAAGTCCGAAACCCGGCCCCGCGACCTGGTCAAGCAGATGTCGGGCGGCCAGCGCCAGGCGGTCGCCATCGCGCGCACCCGCCTGTCCGACCCCAAGCTGGTGCTGATGGACGAACCCACCGCCGCGATCTCGGTCCGGCAGGTGGCGGAGGTGCTGAACCTGATCAAGCGGCTGAAGGCCACCGGCCACGCGGTGATCCTGGTCAGCCACCGCATGCCCGACGTCTTTGAGGTCTGCGACCGGGTGGCCGTGCTGCGGCGCGGATCCAAGGTGGCCGACAAGAGGATCAAGGACACCAGCCCGGAAGAAGTGACGGGGCTCATCATCGGAGCGATCGAGGCAGCATGACCGACAGCACGCAGACCCCGCAGGCCCGCAAGGACCACGCCGCCATCGACGACAGCATCACCTCGCGGCGCGAGGTGTCGGGCCTGGGTGCGATCCTCAGGACCCAGCCGTTCTGGGTCTTCGTGGCGATCCTGGCCATCGGCACGGTGATGACCTTTGTCTCGGACGCCTTCCTGACCGAACGCAACATGTTCAACATCACCCGCAACATGGCCTTTTTCGGCATCATGGCGCTGGGGATGTCGGCGGTGATCTGCACCGCCGGGATCGACTTGTCCGTCGGCTCATTGCTGGGGCTCTGCGGCATCAACCTGGCGCTGGTGCTGAACGCGGAATGGAGCGTCGGCGTCGGTTTCCTGGTCTGCATCGGCACGGCGGTGGTGGTCGGGATGATCAATGGCATCCTGATCGCCTACGTCCGGCTGGCCCCCTTCGTGGTGACGCTGGGGATGCTGGCGATGGCGCGTTCCATCGCCATGGTGATCTCGAACAACAAGATGGTCTACGAGTTCGGCCCCGACCAGGAGATATTCGAATGGATCGGCGGCGGCAGCGTGCTGGGCGTGCCCAACGTGGTCTGGGTGCTGACCTTCATGACGCTCTTCTTTCTCTGGGTCTGGCGCTATTCCCAGTGGGGCCGCTGGGTCATCGCCATCGGCGGCAACGCCCACGCGGCCAAGCTGTCGGGCATCCCGGTCGAACGGGTCATCGTCTCGGTCTACGTGGTCTGTTCGGTCTGCACCGGCATCGCCGCCTTCATGTTCATCGGCTACACCGGGTCGGCCACCAACGGAATGGGCGCGACCTACGAGCTGAACGTGATCGCGGCCAGCGTGATCGGCGGCGCCAACCTGATGGGCGGCGTGGTCTATGCGCTCGGCGCGCCGATCGGCGCGGCGCTGGTCGAACTCATCCGAAATTCGCTGCTGCTCGCCGGGATCCCGGCGCTGTGGCAGCAATTCTTTGTCGGGCTGTTCCTCATCCTAGCGGTGCTCCTGGAACAACTCCGCAACCGCGGGGGCAAATGATCGCCCCCGACTTCATGGCAACCTGGGAGGAAAACTCATGAAGAGACTGTTGACTGCGACCGCGCTTGTGATGCTCGCGCCGGTGATGGCTTCGGCCGACTACACCTTTGCGCTGGTGCCCAAGGCGATGAACAACCCGTTCTTCGACCTGGCCCGTGACGGATGCTACAAGGCTCAGGAAGAACTGGCCGACGTGACCTGCGAATACATCGGCCCCGGTGAACATACCGAGCTCGAGCAGATCCAGATCGTTCAGGACCTGATCACCAAGGGTGTGGATGGCATTGCGGTCGCGCCCTCGAACGCGCCTGCCATGGGCAAGGTGCTGAAGGCCGCTGTTGACGCGGGCATTCCCGTCATCACCTGGGACTCGGACCTGCTGCCCGAGGACAAGGGCCTGCGCACCACCTACGTTGGCACCAACAACTACAACATCGGCGTCCACCTGGCCGAGCTGGTGATGGCGCGCCACCCGGACGGCGGCACCATCTGCCTGCAGACCGGCGGCGCCGCGGCGGCCAACCACAACGAACGACTGCTGGGCGCGCGGGAAACCCTTGCCGGCATGGAACTGGGTGACCCGCCCGGACGCCCGCTGGCCGGTGACAACGGCTGGACCGAGATTTCGGGCTGCCCGCTGATCACCAACGACGACGGCAACGTCGCCGTGCAGGGCATGACCGACATCCTGGCCGCCAATCCGGACCTGACCGCCTTCCTGTCGACCGGCGCCTTTACCCAGTGGTTCGACAACGCCTACCGGAACGCCGCCGAGCCCTACAAGGGCAAGATGGATGCCGGCGAGCTGACCATCGTCGTCGCCGACACGCTGCCGATGCAGCTGGCGCAGACCAAGGACGGCCTGGGCAACGGTCTGGTCGGCCAGCGTCCCTACGAGATGGGCTACAAGGCCATGTACATCCTGAAGGACATCGCCGAGGGCAAGACGCCTGAGGATCCGATCTACACCGGTCTCGACATCTGCAACAACGACAACGTCGACACCTGCGTGAACTGATCTTTCCCGAAACGGATGGCGGCGGCGCAATTTGCGCCGCCGTTTTCCTTTCCGGACGGATCGTGCCCCCTATGGCGGGATCGGCGGCATGCGTCTTCTCTCGGACCCACTGCCCAAGGCTGACCAGCGCAACGATGTCGCGATGGTCCAGGGCCTGGAATCGCGAAACGCGGGTGTCGGACAGGGACAGACGCCTGCCGCCCGTTGGGCTGCCGCGCTTTGGCGGGATGTTATCCGGTCTTGACGCCCCCTCGCAGCCGGACCCGCCTCAGCGCAAACCCCAGCTGCGAAGATACGCCTCGGCGAACCAGCGGTGATCCGGCTCTTCGCCCTCTTGCAGCGTCACCCCGGAAGACGACAGCTTGCGCTGCCACTCGGCCGTGGCCACCGACAAGACGTTCGGCAGCCCCATGCCCGCCAGCATCTTGGCCACCTCGTCCATCTCTGCCGCGCGCCGCTGCCCGTGCACCAGGGTGCGCTCGAAATTGTAGGCCGCCCGCGCGGGCACATCCATGTTCGGATGCGCCGTTTTCATCGAGGGGAACACCTCCTCCTCGACCCCCGCCAGCACGGCGGCCAGCACGCATTCCGCCGTGAGCGCCTCCATCCCCTTGACCAGCACGGACCGCACCATCTTGACCGAAGACGCGCGCCCCACCGCATCGCCCACCACGCGCACCGCCATCGGCAAGTCGGCCAGCAATGGCGCCACCTCTGCCGCCTCCGGCCCCGAGAGCAGGCAGGGCACCATGTTTCGCTTGGGGTAGACTGGCGCCATCACCGCCACGTCCAGGTAGCGCGCCCCCGCCGCGGTGATGATCCCGGCCGAGGCGACCTTGGTCTGCGGCGCGCAACTGTTCAGGTCGCACCACAGCGCACCCGGCGCCAGCAGCGGCGCACAGGCCGAGGCCGCCGCGCCCGCCTGGTCCGCCGTCACGGTGCAGAACACCACCTCGGCCCCCTCAAGCGCCTCGGCCCGCTTCGCACAGGCGGTCACACCCAGCCGCGCCGCGCGCTCCGCGATCTCGCCCGCTGTCTCCGGCGCCTCGGACTTGATGTCAAAGGTCCGCACCCCGCGCACCTGTTCCGGACCCCAGCCCGACAGGATCGCCCCCGCCGCCTCGCCCAGCCCGATGAATGCCATACGCATGCCGTCTCTCCCTATCCCTCAGCCACCCGCCAACTCACTGGCGAAAACCATGCCGTCCATCAGCTTGCGCGCCGTGCGCAGCACCTCGGCGCGGGTGACCACGCTGCCCTCCACGTGGCCCACCACGGTCATCTCCCCGGTCGGATGCTCCACCGACAGCGCCTTGGCCGCACCCTCCGGCAGCACCGCCACGTCATGCCCCACCGCCCCCGGCGTCAGGCAGGACGTGGCGACCGACACCGCCCCCAGCACGCCGATTGTCTTGTGACAGCGGTGCGGGATGAAGGTCCGGGTGGAGATCGAACCGCCAGCAAAGGGTGCGCTGACCATGCACATCTTGGGCACCGACTTCGCCGCCACGTCGCCCAGGGTCATCAGCGGGCCGGCCTTCAGCCGGATCGCCTCCAGCCGCGTCCGCAGGCCCGTATCCGCCTCCAGCGCCTCGGGCGTCTCCTGCCCGGTGATCCCCATGTCCGAGGCGCGCAGCACCACGCAGGGCATCCCGTTGTCGATCAGCGTGACCTCGACGCCCTCGATCACGTCCACAACGTTGCCGCTGGGAAACAGCGCGCCGCAGGTGGACCCGGCCGTGTCGCGGAATTCGATCGGCACGGGCGCCGCCCCCCCCGGCACCCCGTCAATGCGCGCCGATCCGGTGTAGGACACGCGCCCGCCCGGCGTCTGCACCCGCGCCACGGCCACCTGGCCGGTGTTCTCCATCCAGATCGTGACCGTCGTCTCGTCCCCCTGCGCCGCCACCAGCCCGCGCTCGATGGCAAAGGGGCCAACCCCGGCCAGGATGTTGCCGCAGTTCTGCGCATCGGTGACGATGGCCCTGTCGACGAAGACCTGGAGAAAGAGGTAGTCCACGTCCACCCCCGGCCGCGCCGAGGGCGACACCACCGCGACCTTCGAGGTCAGGGGATCCGCGCCTCCCATGCCGTCGATCTGGCGCGGATCGGGCGACCCCATGACCCCCAGCAACAGCGCATCGCGCGCCGCCGCGTCCGCGGGCAGGTCCGAGGCCAGGAAGTATCCCCCCTTCGAGGTCCCGCCCCGCATCCACATGCAGCGGATTCCGTCAGACATATGTCAGCCCCTTCTCCGCCAGCCGCCCGCGCATGTCGTAGATGTCGAGGCCCAACTCCCCCGCGGCCAGCCGCTGTCGCTTGGCCTCTTCCGCCGCCAGCCGCTTTTGCGCGGCGGCCAGCACCGTCTCCGCCTCAGCGCGCGGCACCACGCAGACGCCGTCGTCATCGGCCACGATCACGTCACCGGGATTGACCAGCGCGCCCGCGCAGACCACCGGCACATTCACGCTGCCCACGGTCTCCTTCACCGTCCCCTGCGCCGAGACCGCCGTCGACCAGACCGCAAAGCCCATGGCGCGCAAGTCCCGCGTGTCCCGCACGCCTGCGTCGATCACCAGGGCCCGGCAGCCCCGCGCCATGGCCGAGGTCGCCAGCAGGTCGCCGAAATAGCCCATGTCGCAGGGGGCGGTCGGCGCCAGCACCATGAAATCCCCCTCTTGCAGCTGTTCGATGGCGACATGGATCATCCAGTTGTCCCCCGGCGGCGCCGAAATCGTCACCGCCGACCCGGCCAGCCCCAGGTCCTGCTGGATCGGCCGCATGGTCGACGCCATCAGCCCGCGCCGCCCCATCGCTTCGTGCACAGTGGCGACACCCGCCGCCCCCAGCCCCGTGATCACCTCGGCCGAGGCCCGCTCGACATCCCGAACGACGACTCCCATGACCCGCTCCTCCCTGCTTCTTCTCTGTCCAAATACCCAAAAACGGGGCGCAAGCCCCGACTCAGACCTCCACCGGCGGTGTGCCGTGGGTGTGGAAGGTCGGGATCGTCTTCAGCCCCCAAGGCCAGCCCCTTCTCGCGGTCCTCCTCGGTCCAGCAGACCGGCTCCCAGTCCGGCGCCAGCATCAGTCGCGCCCGCGTTGCTCGGAACAGGGCAGGTCTTGTTGTTGCAGGTGAACCAGACCCCACCGGGCCGCACGTTGTCGAACTGGATGCATTCCTTCACCCGGTTGTCCGGCGCGGCCTCGACGAAGGCCCTACTGGCCGACACGTCCTCGCCCAAGAGGGTCACACGGTCGATCCGGCGCGGCGCGACGCCCCGCGCATGGTAGTGCGAGGCGTTGTTTTTCAGCGCCGGGGCATCCGCCGCCGCGGGCAAGTAGCGCATCGTATCCCAGCCGATCTCGAAGAGATGGCCGAAGGGGAACTCAAAGCGGTAGGCGCGGCCGTGGCCCATGTCGTCCTCGACCCTGCCATACGACCTGCAGCCCGAAGCCTCGATCGCCGCCACCCGCCGCTCCAGCGCCTCGGGCGAGTCCACGCGATAGCCGACGTGGCCGATGCCGGTGGTCGCCGCGCGGGTCAGCTTGAGCGCGTGGACCTCGTACTCGTCCCAGGCGCGCAGGCAGGCGCTGGACTCGTCCTGGCACGACAGCTTCAGCCCGTAGACCCGGGTGAAGGAATCGAGGCTCTCGTCGCACCGGTCGGTCAGCATCTCGACGTGGGCCAGGTGGGCGATGTCGAGGCTGGGATCGGTCGGTCTGCTCATCTGGGTCCTCCCTCGATGCCGGGTGCTGGAAAGGGGTTTCGAAACCCCTTTCCGCCTCCCTCCACCGGTGCGCCCCGGCTCTCGAAAAACCTCAGGCACCAGGCGCCGGAAAGGCGTTTCGAAACGCCTTTCCCCTCACAGCTCGTCCACGGTGCGCGGAAAGACCGACTCGAAGCCCTCGGCATAGGTGCAGTCGCGCCCGCCCGACATGCCGCCGGAGTTGCGCTTGAAGTGGTTCGCCCGCTGCTGTGCCACCCGGGTGTAGTAATCCCACAGGTGCACCTGACCGTTCATGTGCTCCATCGCGGCGCGCTTCTTGTCCCAGACCGGCGTGATGTCCAGGAAGGTGTCCGGCTTCCAGCCCATCTGTTCGGTCTGGTGCGGCTCGAACAGGTAGAGCTGCGGCGCGCCCAACACCTTTTCGCCCGGGTTGTGCCCCCAGGCCTGCGCGACCATCCGGCACTCCAGCGCCACCTGCGTCATGTACATGTGGTCGGTGTTGTAGGGGTCCCACCTGGAATGGCTCATCATCCAGGCCGGCTGCACCTTGCGGATCAGGTCCACCAGCCGGACCTTGTCGGCCCGGTCCAGCTCCAGCGGATAGTCCCCCAGGTCGAAACAGGCCAGTTCGTGCACGCCCAGCACCCCGGCCGCCGCCTCGGCCTCGGCGCGGCGGATGTCCTTGACCTCCTGCAACGACTTGCCTTCCTTCCACAGCCGCGCGCTCTCGCCGCGCTCGCCAAAGGACAGGCAGGCCACCGTCACCCTGTAGCCCATCTCGGCGTGCAGCGCGATCGCGCCGCCGCACCGCCAGACGAAATCCGCCGCATGCGCCGAGATCACCAGCGCCGTCTTGCCCTCGCTCATCGGGGTCTCCTTCCGCTCCTCGCGCAGGCACTCTGGACCACCGACAGGCAAACCGCCAATTCGAAAGCGGACAATTGCATAAGGTCAGGCTATACCCACTTGCCGCCTTGCGACCCAGCGACTCCCTTGCCCGCGGCCACCCCGGCGTGCGACACTGTGGACATTCCTCTTTGCATTGGAGAGCACCCGTGACGCGTTGGTTCCAGGCCCTCTGCCTTCTCGTCCTCACGGCGGGCGCGGCCACCGCGCAAGACCTGCGCGACTGCGGCTTCGGCTTTGACGTCGACCGGCAAAGCTCGGCCTTCCAGTCGATGATCGTCGACGGCCAGGTCAAGCGCGGCTTCTGGCTGTCGATCAACCGCGCCCCCGCCGACGTGCGCAGCCTGGCCCGTCATGTCGGGCGGCTCCAGGTCTGCCTGATCACCCCGGACGGCAAGCCCCGCACCATCACCCGGGGCGGCGAGACATTCGAACTCGAAAGCCCCTTCCTGTCGAACTGCACGGCAGCCCTTCTGCCCGACAATCGCCTGCTGACCAACAACCACTGCTACTACGATCCCGACCTCGTGAAGGCCGGTTTCACTGTCGTGCGCGAGGCGCGGATCAACTTCAACTACACCTCGCGCGATGACACCGGCGCGGTGCGCACCTACCTTGTCAGCCCGCGCGAACTGGCGCTGGACAAGGACCTGGACGCGCTGGTGCTCCAGATCGTGGGCGGCGACGCCAACACCGACCTGGGCGGCCACATCCCGATGAAGATGATGAGCCGTGTGGAGCCGTTCCAGGAGCTGCGGATGATCCACCATCCCGGCGCCGAGCCGCAGCAGTATTCCACCGGCACCTGCCAGGTCCACCGCCGCCAGACCGAGATCCCCGACGACCGTTCGCCGCTGCGTCACACCTGTGAAAGCACCGGCGGCTCTTCCGGGTCGCTGCTGTTGGACGCGCAGACGCTGGCCGTGGTGGCGCTGCACAACCAGGGCGGGCTGGAGCCCAGCGGCGACAGCTTCAACAGCGGGCACAAGATCGCCATGATCAACCAGGTCCTGAACCTGGGCTTTGAGGAGTTCCGGCCCGAGACCGGCAGCGACGGCGATGCCGCGACGCGGGCGCTGGCCAACGCGCTGCTGATGTTCGATCCCGTCGCGCGGGCCGAGGCGCTGAAAAAGCTGACCGCCGATTTCCCCGGAACCGACGCGGCGGACAAGGCGGTGCAGGCCCTGGGCCAGATCGAGGACGCGGCCCGCCGCGACCGCGAAACCCGGGCCGACCGCGCCTTGACCGCCGCGCTGCTGACGGCCGACCGCGACGAAAAGATCGCCGCCCTGGCGGCGGTGACCAGGGACCATGACGGCCTGCCCGCCGCGCAGCAGGCGGCCCTGGCGCTGGAACGGCTGACCGCCGCGCCGGCCCCCGCCCCCGTGCCCACTCCGGCCCCTGCACCGACACCCGTCGCCACACCGCTGCCCGACAAGCCGAAGGATCCGCCCCCAGCCGTCGCCACCGCGGCGCCGGCGCTGCCGGAGATGACCCTGGCCGACCTGTCGCGCACCGCCGGAAGGACGCAACAGGACGTCATCGCGCGCGGCCGGCTGAACTGTGGCGTGAACACCGGCCTGCCCGGGTTTTCCGCCCCCGACGATCGCGGCCGCTGGAGCGGTCTCGACACCGAGTTCTGCCGCGCCATCGCCGCCGCCGTGCTGGGCGACCCCGAGGCGGTGGAATTCGTGCCGCTGACGGCGATCACCCGGTTCACCGCGCTCGCCTCGGGCGAGGTCGATGTGCTGGCGCGCAACACCAGCTGGACCCTGTCGCGCGATTCCGACCTTGCGTTCAACGCGGCCGGAATCACGCTCTACGACGGCCTCGGACTGATGGTGAAGCGCGATCTGGGAGTGACCAGCGCGCTTCACCTCGATGGCGCCACCGTCTGCACCACGCTCGGAACCAACGCGGAACGCGACGTTGACGCCTATTTCAAGGCCAACGGCATGAGTTACGAGCCGCTGCTGCTTGGCAGCTACGACGAGCAGGTGCAGGCCTACAACGCCGGACGCTGCGACGTGCTGACCAGCGACCGGACCCTGCTGGCCGTGACCCGCGCCGCGCAAGGAAACCCGCAGGCGGACATGATCCTGCCCGAGATCCTGTCGCGCGAACCCCTCAGCCTGATGGTGCGCCACGGCGACGAGGGCTGGCGCCGGCTGGTGGCCGGGGTGGTCGACGGGCTCAAGCGGGCCGAGGAACTGGACATCCGCCAGGTCGACGCGGCGCGGTTGCGGCGTTCGGACGATCCGCTGGTCCGCGCGCTGACCGGCGGCGGCGCGGCGCTGAACCTGCCGCAGGACGCGATCCTGCGCGTCGTCGCGGCGGTGGGCAACTACGGCGAGATCTATGACCGCACGCTGGGCGACGGGACCGAGTTGAACCTGCCGCGCGGGCTGAACGCGCTCTGGACCCAGGGCGGGCTGACCCACGGCAGCCCGATCCGCGCCGCCGCCGCCGCCAGCTACGCCGAGCCGCGCAGCGCCGCCTACAACGTCATCGACACGATCCGCAGCCGCGACAGCCTGAACTGCGGTGTGCAGGTCTTTCTGCCGCCCTTGGCCCAGCCGGACAACACCGGCGGCTTTGCCGGCCTCGGGCCGGACCTCTGCCGCGCGCTGGCCGCGGCGATCCTCGGCGATCCGGCCAAGGTGACCTGGGTGCTGGGCACCGACAGCGACTGGTCCGCCATGCTGATGTCCGGCGCGGTCGACATCGTGCCGGCGCCGCAGGGGTTTGACGCCCCGCTCTGGGCCGAGCCGCATGTCGTCGCCTCGTCCCCCTACCTCTATGCCGGGATCGGCGCCATCGTGCCGCGCAGCAGCGGGATCGTCCGGCTGGCCGATCTCGACGGCCGCCGGGCTTGCATGGTCGAAACCGCGCCCTGGCGGGCCGAGTTGTCCTATTGGCAGGCGCGCAGCGGCGTGCACCTGACCGATGTGCCGGCAAAATCCACCGCTGACGCCTATCGCCGCTACCTGCAACGCGACTGCGACAGCGTCATCGACGAATCGCTGGCGCTGGCCTCCGCCGCGCTGATCGACGGCAAGGCGCTGCGTGACCACGGTCTGATCGGTGACGCGCTCAGCCTGCGGCCGCTCTCCGCCGCCCTTCCGGCCGGGGACGACCGGTGGGCCGACGTGGTGAACTGGACGATCTTCACCCTGATGGCGGCCGAAGAGCTGGGCATCGACGGGTCGAACGTTCGCGCGCTGGCGCAGGGCGGCACCGGGTCTCCCGAGATCGATCGCCTGCTGGGAACCGAGGGCGATCTTGGCGCGCGGCTTGGCCTGGACACCCGTTGGGCGGTCGAGGTGATCGCGGCGGTGAGCGGTTACGACGCCCTCTATGGCCGCAACCTCGGGTCGGGAAGCGGGCTGAACTGGCCGCGCGGGCTGAACGCGCAATGGACGAAGGGCGGGCTGATCTACGCCCCCCCGGTCCGCTGACGGCAAGGGTTCAGAACCTTTCGCCCCAGCGCGGGTGCAGATCGTCGATCACCAGCGCGTGCCGATGGTGCCGGTGCCCATCCGTCAGGTGCGGGTGATCCGGCGGCAGGCTGTCGTGGCTGTGGTCGACCTCCACCGGGTCGCCCTTGGGCCAAAGCCGCAGTCCCAGCCCGATGCCCAGCGCCGCCAGCGCCGCCAGCCCCAGCAGCGCCGGCACCGGCCCCAGCGCCGTCATCAGCCAGCCGGACAGCGGATAGGTCAGCAGCCAGCAGGCGTGGCTGAGCGCGAACTGCGCGGCAAACAGCGCGGGCCGGTCGCCGGCATGGGCCGACCGCCGCAACAGCCGCCCCGAGGGTGTCAGAACTGCCGAATAGCCAAAGCCCACCACGACCCAGGCCGTGGCCAGCAGGGGCCAGCTCAGCCCCGCCAGCGCGATCCCCGCGGCCAGCCCCAGCAGCGCCGCCACCATGACCGCCGCCCCGGCCAGCATCACCGGCCGGTCGCCCGTGCCGTCCAGCACCCGGGGCAGCACCAGTGCCGCCAGCATCGACCCCGCGCCAAAGCAGAACATCGTCCAGGCCAGCGCGCTGTCGTCCAGCCCCAGCTGCCCGCGCACCAGCACCACCGAGTTCACCAGCACCATCGCCCCCGCCGCGGCCGCCGCCAGGTTCAGCGCCAGCAGGCCACGCAGGCGCGGCGTGGCCAGGTAGATGCGGGTGCCCCGCGTGGTGCGGTCATAGACCCCGCGCGCCGGCTGTGCCTGCGGGCTGGGCAGCAGGACCGAGACCACCAGCAGCGCCGAGGCCACGAACCCCGCCGCCGTGCCCAGGAACAGCCCGTCAAAGCTGACCAGCGCCAGAAGCAGTGCCGCCAGCGTCGGGCTGGCGATGTTCTCGAGATCGTAGGCCAGCCGCGACAGCGACAGCGCGCGGGTGTAGCGCGCCTCTTCCGGCAGCACATCCGGGATGGTCGCCTGGAAGGTCGGGGTGAAGGCGGCCGAGGCAGCCTGAAGGACAAAGACCAGCGCGTAGACCTGCCAGACTTCGCTGACAAAGGGCAGGCACAGCGCCGCCCCGGCCCGCACCACGTCCAGCGCCACCAGCAGGCGCCGCCGGTTCACCCGGTCGGCAAAGGCCCCTGCCACCGGGGCGACCCCGACATAGGCCACCATCTTGATGGCAAAGACGGTGCCCAGCACCATCGCCGCGCCGTCGCCGGCCAAATCATAAGCCAGCAGCCCCAGCGCCACGGTGGCCAGCCCGGTGCCCAGCAGCGCCACCACCTGCGCCAGGAACAGGTGGCGATAGGTGCGGTCGGCGAGAATGGCGAGCATGGCGGTCTCCCTGGCTTTGGTGGGCGCGCCCTGCATGGCTAGCGCGCCGGCGGCCGGTCGGGCAAGCCCCTTGGCACGGCCCGCCCCGGGCGGGACACCTCAGGCGCGGTCGCGGCCCGCCACTTCGGCCTCGGCCCGGTCGGCGTTGCGCCACGACACGATCTCGGCCAGCACCGACAGGGCGATCTCCGACGGGTCCACCGCGCCGATGTCCAGTCCTGCGGGCGATTTCAGCCGGGCCAGCGCCTCCTCGGCCATCCCGGCCTGGCGCAGCTTGGCGCACAGCGCCTCGGCCTTGCGCCGCGAGGCCACCATGGACACCCGCCGCGCCGGGCTTTCCAGCGCCGCGCGCAGACAGGCCAGGTCCTGCACCCCCTGCGAGGCGACCACAACGAAATCCCGCCCCGTCAGCCCCAGCGCGCCGATCTCGACACCGTCGAACCGCAGCGCTGCCTCCCCATGCGCGCCCTCGGCCAGCGCCACGCGGTAGCCCGCGAGGCCTGCATGCACCGCCAGCGCGCGGGAAATCGGCGTGTCGCCGAAGAGGCACAGCACTGGCGGCAGCACATAGGGTTCGATCAGCAGGTCGACCGTCCCGCCCGAGGGGCAGCCGCTGCGGTAGACCTCGGCGCCGTCCTCGTCGCGCAGCGCCACCACCCGCTCGGAGGGTTTCACCCGGATCACCCGGGGCGCGCCCTCGGCCAGTGCCGCCAGCCCCGCCTCGCGCACCGCGCGTTTGACGCAGGCGCCGCCCAAGTGACCCAGGATCTCGCCCTCGGCGGTCACCACCGCCTTGGCCCCCGCCTTGGCCGAGGTGACCTCGGCCGTGCGCACCACGGTCGCCACGCAGAACGCCCGCCCCGCCGCGCGCTGTGATGCCACCGCGTCGAAGATGTCGAATGTGCCCATGACCTGCTCTCCCTCAGAAACGCGCAAAATCCCGCTCCAGCGCCGCCAGAGCCTCGATGGTATTGGCCGGACGCAGGGCCTCCAAGTGCGGCAGCGCCGCCTGCATCGCGCGGGCCACGGGCGCATGGCCCTCCCAGCCCGGCAGCGGTGTCAGCCAGACGATCCGTCCGGCGCGCCGCCGCAGCCGCGCAAGCGCCCCGGCCAGAACCTCCGGCGCGCCGGTGCAGTAGCCGTCGCTCAGCACGATGACCACGGTGCGCCCGTTGACCGCCCGCGCGGCGTGCCCCTCGCAGAAGGCGGTGAGCGAGCCGCCGATGTCGGTGCCGCCGCCAAAGCCCTCGGCCATCAGGCTCAGCCGCCCGGCGGCGCGCAGCGTGTCGCGGTCGCGCAGTGCGTCGGTGATGCGCATCAGCCGGGTGTGAAACAGGAACGCCTCGGCCCGCGTGTCGACCGCGATCAGCCCCTTGAGAAAGGCCAGGAACACGCGCGACACGGACTGCATCGACCCGCTGACATCGCAGATCGCAACGATGCGCAAGGGCCGTTCCGGCCGGCGCCGACGAAACAGGTCCAGCGGCTCGCCGCCGCGGGCCAGGCTGGCGCGCAGGATGCGCCGCATGTCCAGCTGCGCCCCCCGCACCGCCTGCCGGCGCCGGCGCGACCGGCGGTCGCGGATCGCCCGCGCCAGGTCGCGCGCCACCCTCTCGGCGGCGCGCAGGGTCTCGTCATCCATCAACTCGCGCAGGTCACGCTTGCGCAGCGTGTCGGTCCGGGTGGCGACCAGCCGGCCGTCCATGCCCTCGGCCTCGCCCGTACCGTCCGTGTCTGGCACCGTCTCGCCGCCATCCCCGCCTTCGGGACCGTCCTCACCCAGGTGCGCCTGCCAGAGCGCCGGTTTCGACGCCTGCACCCGCACATGCGGAGAGGGCGGGCGCTGCTGTATCCGCCCCATGTTGAACCAGTAGGCATCGAACAACTCGTCAAAGCGACGCCACCCGTCTGCATCGGGCACCAGCACCACCTTGAGCGCACGCCGCGCCTCGGCGGGGTCCGTCGCCCGCACATGACCCAGCGCCGCCAGCGCCGCCGCCGTCTCACCCGGGCCCAGCGTCAGCCCGTTCATCCGCAGATGCCCGATGAAGCCGGACAACCGGTCGGCCAGCCCCTCGGCGCGCGACGGAAAGCGCGTGACCGCCATCACGCCACCTTGCCGACGATCCGCGCCATGACCTCGGGCGGCAGCGCGTCGCGGTCGACGGCGGTCTTGAGCAGGCAGACCAGCGTCGCCTGCACCCGCTCGGCGCTGGCGCTCAGGTCGTTGATCCCCAGGCCCGAGAGCGCCGCCGCCCAGTCCAGCATCTCGGCCACGCCCGGCTTTTTCTCCAGATCTTCGCGCCGCAACGCCTGCACCACGCCGACGATCTGCCGCGCCAGCCGTGCCTCGACCCCGGGGGCGCGCCGCCGCAGGATCGCCAACTCAGTATCCCTGTCCGGGTAGTCGACATAGGCATAAAGGCAGCGCCGCCGCAGCGCGTCCGACAGGTCGCGCGTGCCGTTGGCGGTCAGGATCACCACGGGCCGCGTGACCGCCGTCACCGTCCCCAGCTCCGGAATGGTGATCTGGAACTCCGACAGGATCTCCAGCAGGAAGGCCTCGAACTCCTCGTCGGCGCGGTCGATCTCGTCGATCAGCAACACCGGCGCTTTGGTCTGCGAAATCGCCTCCAACAAGGGCCGCTTCAGCAGGAACTTGTCGGAAAACAGCGCCGCCTCGTCCGCTCCATCGGCACGGAGCGCCAGCAACTGCCGCTGGTAATTCCATTCGTAGATCGCGTGCGAGGCATCGAGTCCCTCGTAGCACTGCAACCGGATCAACCGCGTCTCCAGCACTTCGGACAAGGCCCGCGCGATCTCGGTCTTGCCCACGCCGGCCGGCCCCTCCACCAGCAAGGGCCGCCCCAGCGCCAGCGCCAGGTGCAACGCCATGGCCAAGGTATCGTCGGCCACGTAACCAGTGGCCGCCAGACGCCCTGTCAGATCCGACACATCCATCGCCTACATCTTCTTTGGTTTGAAAATACCTCGGAGGGGGTCCGGGGGAGGCAGCGCCTCCCCCGGTCGGTCGCCGCGCGACAGCGCGGCGAAACCCCTCTAGCCATGCAGCCCCAGCCCGTTGGCGATCTTCCACACCCGCCAGTGGTCGTGCGGCATGTGGCTCTGCACCAGCCCGAACGGACGGAAGGCATCGTGCACCGCGTTCGAGAAACACGGCACCGACCCCACGTTCGGGCTTTCCCCCACGCCCTTGGCGCCGATCGGGTGATGCGGGCTGGGCGTGACGGTGAAATCGGTCTGGTAGGTCGGCGTCTCCCAGGAAGTCGGCAGGAAGAAGTCCATCAGCGTCGCGGACTTGTGGTTGCCCATGTCGTCGTAGGCGATCTCCTGCCCCATGGCGATGGCATAGCCTTCGGTCGCGCCGCCGTGGATCTGGCCCTCGATGATCATCGGGTTGATCCGCGTGCCGCAGTCGTCCAGCGCGTAGAACGACCGGACCTCGTGCTCGCCGGTGTCCACGTCGATCTCCATGACGCAGATATAGGCGCCAAAGGGGTAGGTCATGTTCGGCGGGTCGTAGTAGCTGACCGCCTCCAGTCCCGGCTCCAGCCCCGGAATCGCCTTGTTGTAGGCGGCAAAGGCGATCTCCTTCATCGTCTTGAAGCGGCTGCCGTCGCCCTTGACCACGAAACGGTCGACGTCGAACTCCACGTCGTCGTCATGCACCTCCAGCAGGTAGGCGGCGATCATCTGCGCCTTGGCGCGGATCTTGCGCCCCGCCATGGCCGTTGCCGCCCCGGCAACGGGGGTCGAGCGTGACCCGTAGGTGCCCAAGCCATAAGGCGCGGTATCGGTGTCGCCCTCTTCGATGGTGATGTCGTCCGCCGGGATGCCGATTTCGGAGGCGAGGATCTGGGCAAAGGTCGTCGCGTGCCCCTGCCCCTGGCTGATGGTGCCCAGCCGCGCGATCGCCGATCCGGTGGGATGAATGCGGATTTCACACGAGTCGAACATGCCCAGGCCAAGGATATCGCAGTTCTTGACCGGCCCGGCGCCGACGATCTCGGTGAAATGAGTCAGCCCGATGCCGATCAGCTTGCGCGTCTTGCCGGCCTTGAAGTCCTCCAGCCGCTGCGCCTGCTCCTTTCGCAGATCATCATAGCCCACGGCCTTCAGCGCCTTGTCCCAGGCGGTGTGATAGTCGCCCGAGTCGTACTCCCAGCCCAGGGCGGACTGGTAGGGGAACTGGTCCTTGCGGATGAAGTTGATCCTACGCAGCTCGGCCGCGTCCATGTTCAGCTTGATCGCCAGCACCTCGATCATGCGTTCGATGAAATAGGCGGCTTCCGTCACGCGGAAGGAACAGCGATAGGCCACGCCGCCCGGCGCCTTGTTGGTGTAGACGCCATCGACGGACAGGTAGGCCACCGGGATGTCATAGGAGCCGGTGCAGATGTTCATGAAGCCGGCGGGGAACTTCGTCGGGTCCGCGCAGGCGTCAAAGCCGCCGTGGTCGGCGGTGGTGTGGCACCAGAGGCCGGTGATCTTGCCCTCCTTGGTGGCGGCGATCTTGCCCTGCATCCAGTAGTCGCGGGCAAAGGCGGTGGACATCAGGTTGTCCATCCGGTCCTCGACCCATTTCACCGGCTTGCCGGTCACGATCGAGGCCACGACCGAGCAGACATAGCCCGCGTAGGCGCCAACCTTGTTGCCAAAGCCGCCGCCGATGTCCGGCGAGATCACGCGGATGTTGTGCTCGGCGATGCCCGAGATCAGCGAAACCACGGTGCGGATCGCGTGCGGCGCCTGGAAGGTGCCGTAAAGCGTCAGCTTGCCCGTCACCTTGTCCATCGAGGCGACGCAGCCGCAGGTTTCCAGCGGACAGGGGTGGGTGCGGTGGTAATAGATCATCTCCTCGGCCACCACGTCGGCCTCGGCCAGCACCTGTTCGGTGGCCGCCTTGTCACCCTGTTCCCAGGTGAAGATATGGTTGTGATGCTTGCGCGGGCCATGCGCGCCCTCGGTCTGGCCGGCCAGGTCCTCGCGCAGGACCACGTCCGATTCCAGCGCCTCGAAGGGGTTGGTGAGCACCGGTAGTTCGTCGTACTCGACCTCGACCGCCTCGACACCGTCGGAGGCGGCATAACGGTCGGTGGCGACGACATAGGCCACCTCCTGGCCCTGGAACAGCACTTTGCCGTCGGCCAGCACCATCTGCTTGTCACCCGCCAGCGTCGGCATCCAGTGCAGGCCCAGCGGTGCGAGATCGGCGGCGGTCAGCACCGCCAGCACGCCCGGCACCTTCAGCGCCTCTTCGGTGTTGATCGAGACGACCTTTGCGTGCGCATAGGGCGAGCGGACGAAATCGCCGAACAGCATCCCGTCCAGCTTGATGTCGTCGACGTAGTTGCCCTTGCCTTGCGTGAACCGCACGTCCTCGACCCGCTTGCGCGAGCAGCCCATGCCCTTCAGTCCGGCGCTGCGCGCTTCGGGGGTTGCCACCTCGTCCTTCATTCCGCGGCTTCCTTCTGTGCATTGAGCGTGTCGGCGGCCGCGAGGATCGCCTTGACGATGTTCTGGTATCCGGTGCAGCGGCAGAGGTTGCCGGCCATGCCGAACCGCACCTCTTCCTCGGTCGGGGTCGGGTTCTCCTGCAACAGGCGGTGCGCGCGGGTGATCATCCCCGGCGTGCAAAAGCCGCACTGAAGCCCGTGATGCTCGCGGAACATCTCCTGGAGGACCGAGAGCGAGCCGTCGGCGTTCACCAACCCTTCGACCGTGGTCACGTCGGACCCGTTGGCCTGGGCGACGAAGACGGTGCAGGACTTGACCGACTTGCCGTTCATGTCGACGGTGCAGGCTCCGCAATGCGAGGTTTCGCAGCCGATGTGCGGGCCGGTGACGCGCAGGTTTTCCCGCAGGAAATGGATCAGCAGGGTGCGCGGCTCTGCCAGCCCCTCGACCTCCTGCCCGTTTACGGTCATCTTGACGTGCATCTTGCTCATGTCGTCTCTCCCTCAGCCGGCGACGCGCAACAGCGCGCGGTCGATGGCCCGGCGCAACACGACGCCCGCCACGTGTTTCTTGAACTCGATCGGTCCGCGCATGTCTTCCTGCGGGTCGATGGCGGCCAGCGCCGCGGCCACCGCGCCGTCACGGTCCCCGGCGGCCAGCGCCGCGCCCGCCTCTTCGGACCATATCGGCGTGTCGGACAGGTTGGTCATGGCAATGGACGCGCCGCCCTTGCCGACCAGCACCGCCGCGGCGGCGGTCGCGTAGTCGCCAATCTTGCGCTTCTGCTTTTCGTAGGCATAGCCGGTGCCCACGGCCGGGACGGGAATGGTGATCCGGGTCAGGATCTCTTCTTCCTCGCGCGCGGTCACGTAGGCGGACTCGTAGAAATCGCGCGCCGCGATGGTCCGCGTTCCGTTCGGGCCCTGCACCTCGAAGCTGGCGTCGAGGCACTGCATCAGCCCCGGCATGTCGTTGCCCGGATCGCCATTGGCGACGTTGCCGCCCAGCGTGCCGACGTAACGCACCTGCGGGTCGGCGATCTGCAGCGCCGCCTCGCGCAGCAGCGGGATGGCGGCGGCAAGGGCCTCGTGGGTGATCAGCTCGTGCTGCGTGACCATGGCGCCCAGCGTGACGCTGCCGGCGCCGATCTCGATGCCCTTCAATGCCGCGATGGCCTGGAGGTCGACAAGGTGGCTGAGGTCGGTCAGCCGCAGCTTCATCATCGGTATCAAGCTGTGGCCGCCCGCGACGACACGCGCGGCGTCGCCATGCTCCTGCAACAGCGCGATGGCCGACGCGACATCGTTCGGCCGATGGTATTCGAACCCGGCGGGTATCATGTATGTATCCTCCCCTGCGGTCTTGTGCCGCACGCCTCGACGCTGCATCCAGCCCCGGCGCCGACCAACAGATCAGCCATGAAAAACAGGGATACGCGCACGAAATGCGAATGCGCTTCACGAACTGCGAAACACGTTTCACATGCCTCGAAACGGGGTCAGGCCGCGATGCCGTGGTTCGGCTGCGCCGGCGCGGGGCGGCCCCGGTCAGACGCCCAGCACTTGCCGCACCTCGGCCAGGCGGGACCGGCTGACCGGCACCTTGGGCAGCGCGTCCACCCCTTCGAAGAAACACAGGCCGGTGTCCTTGGTGCGGCGGAACTCGGTCACGAAGGCAGGATTGATCAGGTAGCTGCGGTGCGTGCGGAGGAACCCCGCCGCGCCCAGCCGCCGCGCGGATTCCGAGATCGACCAGGGGCAGAACAGCTTGTCCTTGCCGGCATAAAGCACGGTGTAATGCCCCTCGGCCCGCACCGCCGCGATATCGCGCGCGTCGATGAACTGGGTACGGCCCTCGCGTTCATAGGGCACCGGCACGCGCCCGCCCGGGACGGGTGGCGGCAACTCCGGTTCCTCGGGTGCGGTCGGGCCGGCAACGGCCACCGGCGGCGCTGCCTCCGGCTCGGCCTGCGGTGCGAGGAAGGTTGCGCCCGACAGCAGGAAGGCGCCGCAGATCGCGAAGGACGACAGGGTCACGCCGATGGCCAGGCTGTGGTTCGACAGCGCCGGCCCCGCCCCCGACAGCGGATCGAGCGCCAGGAACCCGGTGCCCGCCATGGCAATGAAATGCACCGCAAAGACCGACACGCCAAAGATCAGCGTGCCCAGCAGCAGGCTGCCGCGCGTCCTCTCGCCATAGGCGACCCAGATGGCCAGCACCGACAGCGCCAGGGCCGCCACCAGCGCCACCGCCACGCCACCCAGGCTGTAGACCGGGCGGCACAACTCCATCCCGCTCATCCCGACATAGTGCATCGCGGCGATGCCCAGACCGACAATCCCCCCCGCCACGGTCAGCGTGACCCGCGTGCGCGGGCGGAAATGCAGGATCAGCAGCGCCAGCCCCACCATCAGGATCGCGATCAGCGCCGAAATCAGCGTCACCAGCCCGTCGTAATAGAACAGGATCGGCAGTTGCAGCCCCAGCATGGCGACGAAATGCATCGACCAGATGCCACCGCCCAGCGCCACCGCCGCGATCGCGACCACCACCTTGCGCCGCGACAGGCTGAGCGCATTGGCCCCGCGCGTCAGCGACAAGCCGCTGAACCCGGCCATCAGCGCAACCGCCAGCGAGGCCGCCACAAGGGCCGGCTGATGCGTGAAATCCAGCACGCGGACGCTCCTCCAGATGGGCGAGACTTAGCCAATGCCCCCTTCCCGCGCAAGCCGGGCGGCGCGACTCGGCCTCGGGATCGGCACAATTCGCGGTAGAGTTTTCTCGAATTGTCCGGTCGGAAACGGGGCGATCCGGAAACACTTCCCGTTAACCCTGGTTAACGGTTGCTTAACCGGCACCAATGACCTGCTTTGAACATTTTCCCGCCCAGCGGACCGCCAATTCGTTGGCCTTGATGCAGGTGTGACCGGTCTGCTCCGGTCCATCGCTCGCCAAGCTGCCACAGGACGGACATGACCGACGACACGATCCCCGACCGCCTCGCGCGGCGCAGCATCCCGTGTGCCGTGCCGACATCCGACCGACAGCAGCTCCCGTTCCCCGGCGCGCCCCTCGCGGACGCGCGCCGGATCCGACAGACAGGAGCCTGATCCATGTGCTTTCTCTGCCAGAGCCTCGATCCCAAGATCCAGATCCATGACATGCACGGCCTGAGCGGAGAGCTGGCCGGAACGACCGGCGGCGGCACATCGTCGACCAGCCTGCCGACCTTCACGCTGGACCAGGTGGCCTTGCAGCTGACCCACGGCTACTGGCAGTCCACCAGCCGCGACTGGCGCGCCTTCGACGTACAGGCGGGCGGCACGCTGAGCGTCAACCTCAGCGGCCTCGATCCCACCGGGCAGGCGGCCGCCATGGCCGCGCTGGCCGCCTGGACCGCCGTTTCGGGACTGGTTTTCCAGGTGACCACGGGCGGCGCCGACATCACCTTCGATGACAACGAGTCCGGCGCCTACTCCTCGTCCTGGGTCTATTCGTCGTGGAACATGATCTCCTCGTCCACCGTCAACGTGCACCCCAGCTGGCAGGGTTACGGCGACTACTACCACCAGACCTACATCCACGAGATCGGCCACGCGCTGGGCCTGGGTCATGGCGGCAACTACAACGGCGGCGCCAGCTTCTCCAGCAACGCGCATTACGCCAACGACAGTTGGCAGACGTCGATCATGTCGTATTTCTCGCAGTCCGAGAACCCGTACACCAACGCCAGCTACAACTACCTGGCAACGCCGATGATGGCGGACATCCTGGCGATCCAGACCCTTTATGGCACGCCCACCAACGTCAACACCGGCAACACGGTCTACGGCGACAACACCACCCTGACGCGGCTGGGCATGGATCTCAGCCGCGCCTGGGCGGTGACGATCTTCGACAGCGCCGGCATCGACACGATCGACCTGGGGTCGCGCTCGTACAACCAGCGACTCAGCCTGATGGCCGAGAGCTTTTCGGATATCAACGGCGAGATCGGCAACTTTGCCATCGCGCGCGGCGCGGTGATCGAGAACGCAGTCACGGGGTCGGGCAATGACGAGGTGACCGGCAACTCGGCCGCCAACCACATCCAGACCGGCGAAGGCTCGGACACGCTGAGCGGCGGCGAAGGCAACGACACGCTGGATGCCGGCGGCGGCGAGGACCTGCTGGTCGTCGCGGGCGCACCCACCGACTACGCCTATTTCTTTGACAGCGCCGACAGCTCTGTCCTGATCACCGATATCAACCTGACCGACGGCAGCGACCAGGGCACCGACCGGCTGATCGGCATCGAGACGCTGCACTTTGTCGATGGCTACTACGGCGAGGTCGAGACCGACGGCGCGATCAAGACGCTGCGGGTGCATGTCGCCGGCCAGGCGCTGACCAGCTACCTGATCCAGATGGACGTGCTGAACAGCTACGACTGGACCACGATCGAACGCACCTTCGAAAGCGGCCGCTGGGACACGCAGACCAACGTCTATGACAACGGCCGCATTCTGGAGATCGATTTCACCGCCGGGGTGCGCACCTCGGCCACGATGACCGACGGCGCCGACATCTACGCCTGGGAGCACTACACCGACCGCTACGACATGAGCGGCGCGCGGCTGAGCAACGCCACCACCTGGGACGGCGGCAGGACCGTCGAGACCTTCTACACCGATGGCCTGCGCTCCAGCACCCTGGTCACCGACGGTGGCAACGTCTACGCCTGGCACAGCATCGAACGGGTCTACGACACCTCGGGCGTCCTGACCCGGCAGGTCAACCTCTACGACACCGGCACGGTGCAGGAAATCGGCTACACAAACGGCCAGCGCAGCACGATGACCATGTCCGACCTCGGCAACACCGCTACCTGGACCAGCTGCACCGACAGTTTCGACAGCACCGGCGCCCGCACGGGGCGCGAGATGGTCTACGACGACGGGCGCGAGGTGCAGACCACCTACAGCGGCGGACGCATGGTCACCAGCATCCTGATCGACGGCGCGGACGAATTCGTCTGGCACGCGACCACGCGGGGTTGGGACTCCAGCGGCAGGCTGGACTACCAGACCACCTCCTACGACGACGGGCGGCTGCACGAGATCGATTTCGTGAACGGCGTGCGCAATTCCTCGGTGCTGACCGACACTGCCGACGCCTACCTCTGGCAAAGCACGACCGAAACCCACAACAGCGCCGGCACGCTGGTGGAGCGGGTCACGGTCTGGGACAACGGCCATGAAACCGTGGCCACCTTTGCCGGGGACGCCCCGATGATGTGAGGCCTGGACCCGGTCAGCCCTCTTGCGGGCGGCCGGCCGTCTCATCGACGGGGATCATGTCGACGCTGTGAAAGGTGCTGTGCAGCCCCGAGGTGCGCAGCGTGCCCTTGACCGGGGCGACGTCGGAATAGTCCCGCCCCATGGCCACGTCGATGTGATCCGCGCCGACGCGCATGTCGTTGGTGGGGTCGATCTCGATCCAGCCGATCTCCTGCCCGCACCAGGCCCTCACCCAGGCGTGCATGGCGTCGGCCCCGGCCAGCCGCTCCTCTCCCTCGGGCGGTTCGGTGCGCAAAAAGCCCGAGACATAGCCCGCAGGCACGCCGATCCCGCGCAGCGCGGCGATCATGATGTGGCTGATGTCCTGGCAGACCCCGCGGCGGTTCTCGAAGGCGACCGCCGGGTCGGTGGTGACATCGGTCGCCGTGGGATCAAAGGCGATCTCGGCGTGCAGCGCCGCCGACAGCGCCTCAACCGCGGCCAGCACCGGCATGTCGGGGCGGGTCAGGTCCCGCGCAAAACCGGTGATCGCCGGCATCGGCGACACCCGGTCCGACACGCCCAGGAAATGGTGCGGCATGTCCGGGGCAAGCGACATGAGCTCGTTCAACTCGCGCGGCAGTTCGGACAGGGCGCAGGACAGGTCCAGCCCTCGAGGCACCTCCAGCGGCTGGATGCGCCCGGTAAAGCGGAACGCCACCGCGTCGAGCGGGGCCGTATAGGCGATCTCGGACAGCGCGTTGCCGAAGAAATCCAGCCGGTCGCGGCGCAGGTCCGGCACGGGATCGGCCTCCAGCAGGCCCGAGATCAGCCGCTGCGCCGGGTTCGACCCGGGCATCATCCGCAGGTTCATGCGGGCGGCCCCGGCCGGCTGGTCGTAGGCGTAGCGCACCGCGAGGGTCACGTCGTACAGCATCGCCCTACCCCATGTATTCGTCGTGGATGGCATCCGAGACCGACAGCAGGTCCGCCGCGATTTCGGTCAGACCGGCGCTGCCCAGGTCTTCGGGTGTGACCACCGACAGCCGCGTGTTCAGCCGCAGGATGCGCCGTTCCAGCGGGTTCAGCTGGGTCGACCGCCAGCGCCGCGGCAGGGCGGCTGTCTGGTCGCGCAGCATGGCAGCCTGGTAGATCACCGAGCGCGGGTTCTCCGGATCCAGCGCCAGCAGGTCGACCACCGTGTTGCGGTTGGTCTCGACCGAGTAGCGGCGGCGGTGGGTCATCACGCTGTCGCCGATCTCCAGCGCGGCATCCAGGCTGCCGGGTGGTGCTGTGCGGTCGGCCATCTCGGCCAGCAGCTCCGAGATCTGCACGCCGCGTTCCAGCGCCC
This sequence comes from Antarctobacter aquimaris, assembly GCF_900184945.1. Classification (GTDB taxonomy): domain Bacteria; phylum Pseudomonadota; class Alphaproteobacteria; order Rhodobacterales; family Rhodobacteraceae; genus Maliponia; species Maliponia aquimaris. The sequence goes on from NZ_FXYF01000008.1 coordinate 169,623, forward strand.
GCCCGACCGTCAGGAACCGCCAGCCGGAAAAGCGGAACATGTTGTCGTTCACCAGGCCCGCAAACCCGGCCAGTTTGCGCAACAGCTGGCTGAGCGCCCGGGCCGAGGTGTCGCCCGGTTGCAGCGAGGGGGATACCGCGCGGGCAGACTTCTCGAGCTCCTCAAGCGCGTACCAGCCATCGTCGGAAAACCGGTCACGCACCTTGGCGGCGCAGGCGCGCGCGCGCACAAGCAGGTCGATGAAGGGATCGGGCATCGGCTCCGCCAGGTTGAACCCGCGTCCTTCGAGAAAGCCGCGCAGCTTGCCGAAGACCGGAACCGGCGTGACGCCGTGATCCTCCAGCCGCAGGTGGTAGGCGCGCAGCGTGCGGGCGGTGAAATCCGCGCGCTCGACATAGCGGCCCAGCCAGAACAGGTTGTCCGCCGCGCGCGCCGGCAGCCGCCCCGGCATCCGGCGGATGAAGGGGCCATCCTGCGGGCCGCTCAGCGTGTCGGTTTCGACCGGCGTGTCGCTGACCACCCAGACGTCCGCGACCGACCCGCCGTCCTGCATCGCCAGCGCGGTCGGGTCCTCGGTCCGCCCGATGCGGGCATAGCCGCCGGGCATCACGGTCCAGCCGTCGGCGGTGCGCACCGCAAAGACCCGCACCACCATGGGACGTGGCACCAGCCGCCCCTCGAACATCGCCGGGGTGGTCGACAGCGTCACCGCCTCCTGCCCCACCAGCTGCCCACCATTGCGCTGCAACCAGTCCAGCACGGGCGCCTTGGCATTGTCGCGGAACCGGCCCCCCAGCGCGGTGGAACTGTCGATGTCGAACGGCAGATCGGTGGACAGCGCCGGGCCGATCATCATGCGCTCCAGGTTGTCGCCGACATAGGCGCGTTCGCTTTCCTGCCCGCACCACCAGGTGGCGATGTTGGGCAGCTTCAGCGGCTCGCCCAGCAGCGCGTCGGCGATGCGCGGCATGAAGGCCATCAGCGCGCGCGCCTCCAGCACCCCCGAGCCGAGGCAGTTCAGCATCGTCACCGCGCCAGAGCGCAGCGTGCTGACCATGCCCGGCGTGCCGATGGCGGATCTTTCATCCAGTTCCAGCGGGTCGGCAAAGCGCGAATCCAGCCTGCGCCACAGCACGCTGACCGGCTCCAGCCCGCTGATGGTGCGCACCATCAGCTTGCCGTCGACGGCCACCAGATCCTCGGCCTCGAGCAGGAGAAACCCGAGATAACGCGCAATATAGGCGTGTTCGAAATAGGTGTCGGTGTTCTGCCCCGGGGTCAGGATCGCCACCTGCCCTTTTTCCGGCCCGCGCAACTGTGTCAACCGGTCCCGGAAGGTGCGAAAGAAGCCGGCCAGGCGGTGCACGTTGGCATCGGGATAAAGCTCGCTGAACACCCGCAGCGTGGCCATCCGGTTTTCCAGCGCAAAGCCGGATCCCGAGGGCGCCTGCGCCCGATCCCCCAGCACCAGCCAGCTGCCATCCGGCGACCGCCCGATCTCGAAGGCCAGAACATGCAGGAAGTTGCCCGACCGGGGCTTGATGCCGACAATGGGGCGCAGCCACTCGGCATTGCGCGCAATCAATTGCGGCGGCAACAGACCGCGTTTCACGAGGTCGGCCGGACCATAAAGATCGGCCATGACCTTTTCCAGCAGTTCCGCCCTCTGGGTGATGCCCTCGGCCAGGTCCTTCCACTCGGATTCGGCGATCAACACCGGAATATGGCTGAGCGGCCAGTCCCGCATGGTGGATTCGTCACCGGTGTAGTGGCGGTAATAAACCCCCGCGTCCTGCAGGTAGAGGTCGCCGCGTGCAAAATCCTGCGCGGTCTGTTCCGGGCTGCGGGCCGACAGATGGTCGATCAGCGGTTTCCAGACCGGCCGCAGCGTGCCGTCAGGGCGCAGCAGTTCGTCCGCCACGCCCTCGGGCGGTGCGTAGTCCTGCAGCGGTGACGGCCGCGCGGCGGCGTCCGGGTCCGTTTCGGCCATGCTCAGATCCAGGGCGCCCTGCGCAGGTCCAGCGTCATCGGAAACTCCGGGTGCGGGTGTTCGGGGGTGGGCCAGTAGGTGCCCGGAGTATGTCCCCAATTCTCGAACCGCGCCAGCCGCCGGGCATCCGCCTCATTGGTGTTGACGGGGAAGGTGTCGTAGCTGCGCCCGCCCGGGTGCGCCACGTGGTAGGTGCAGCCCCCCAGCGCCCGGCCCGACCAGGTGTCGAAGATGTCGAACACCAGCGGCGCATTGACCGGCAGGACCGGGTGCAGCGCCTCGGCGGGCTGCCAGGCCTTGAAACGCACGCCGCCCACCCGACGGCCGCTGGTGCCGGTGTCGGTCAGCGGCACCGCGCGCTGGTTGCAGCAGACGATGTAGCGCGACGGGTCCGTGGCGGTCAGCTGCACCTGCATCCGTTCGACCGAACTGTCGGTGTAGCGCACCGTGCCGCCGATGGCGCCGCGTTCGCCCATGACGTGCCAGGGCTCCAGCGCCTGCCGGACCTCCAGGCGCACGTCCCCGCAGGTGACCTCTCCGGCAAAGGGAAAGCGGAATTCGCGCTGCGCCTCGTACCAGTCGGGGTTGAGGTCGAACCCATGTTCGCGCAGGTCGCGCAGCACGTCGAGGAAGTCCGCCCAGACGAATTCGGGCAGCATGAAACGGTCGTGCAGCGTGGTGCCCCAGCGCACCGGCTTGCCCTTGACCGGGGCTTTCCACAGCCGCACCAGCAGCGCCCGCAGCAGCACCTGCTGCGCGAGACTCATGCGCGGGTCCGGCGGCATCTCGAAGCCGCGGAACTCCACCAGGCCCAGCCGGCCGGTGGGGCCGTCCGGGGAATAGAGTTTGTCGATGCAGATCTCGGCGCGGTGGGTGTTGCCGGTCACGTCAATCATGATGTTGCGCAGCAGGCGGTCCACCAGCCAGGGCGGCGGGGCAAGCCCCTCATCCGGGTCGGGGATCTGGCTCAGCGCGATTTCCAGCTCGTAGAGCGTGTCGTGCCGCGCCTCGTCGATGCGCGGCGCCTGGCTGGTCGGGCCGATGAACAGGCCCGAGAACAGGTAGCTGAGCGAGGGGTGGCGCTGCATGTAGAGGATGAGCGAGCGCAGCAGGTCCGGCCGCCGCAGGAAGGGCGAATCCAGCGTGGTCGCGCCGCCGACGACGACGTGGTTGCCGCCGCCGGTGCCGGTGTGCTTGCCGTCGATCATGAACTTGTCGGCGCCCAGGCGGCATTGGCGGGCCTCGTCGTAGACGCCGGTGGTGATCGCGACGCAGTCCTCCCAGCTGTGCGCGGGATGCACGTTGACCTCGATCACGCCCGGGTCGGGGGCGACCTTGATCTCGTTCAGGCGCGGGTCACGCGGGGGGGTGTAACCTTCGATATGCAGCGGCAGTCCCAGCGCCGCCGCGGTCTGCTCGGCGGTGGCGATCAGCTCCAAGTAATCCTCCAGCGCCTCGACCGGCGGCATGAAGAGGCACAGCTTGCCATCGCGCGGCTCGATCGCGATGGCGGTGCGCACCTCGCCGCCCTCTGGGGTGACGGTCTGTTCGCGCTGCGTCGCGGCCGCCTCGCCCAGGCGCAGGGCCGACACAGGTTGGTCCCGTCCGGGAGTGACGCCAGGCAGCGTGTCGCGCTCTTCGCGGGCGATGCGGCGCAATTCCTCGTAGAGGGCGCGGCGCGCCTCGTCGATCTCGTTGAAATCGGGCAGATCCTCGACCGGGACGGTGGGATCGGCGGGATAGGTGTACGGGTAGTCCGCCGGCCGCACGTAGGGCAGCGTGCCCAGCGGCAGGCGAAAGCCCACCGGGCTGTCGCCGGGGATCAGGAAGATGTGGCCGCGCCGGGTCTGCCATTTCTCCGACCGCCAGCCGCGGCCAAAGGCCTTCGACTGCCAGCGCTGGATCGGCAGGACAAAGCCCGCCGCCTTGTCCAGCCCGCGTTCGAAAACCCGCGCGATCCGCGCCCGCGCCTCCGGGTCCTTGAGACGCGAATCCTGCGGCGTGACGTTTTCCGGCAGCTCCGCCTCCTTCAGCACCCAAACCGCCGGGTCCTCGAAGGCGGGCAGCACGAATTCGGTGCCGATGTCCAGCGCCTTGGCAAAGCCGGTAAGAAAGCGTTCGGCATCCGCCTCGGTCGCATCCTTCGCGGTCTCACGCGCGACCAGGTCGGGGTTCTGCCAGATCGGCTTGCCGTCACGGCGCCAATACAGCGAGAAGGTCCAGCGCGGCAGAGTCTCGCCGGGGTACCACTTGCCCTGGCCGTAGTGCAGGAAACCGCCGGGCGCGAACCGGTCGCGCAGGCGGCGGATCAGCGTATCGGCCAGCGCGCGTTTCTGCGGGCCGACGGCGGCGGTGTTCCACTCATCGCTTTCGAAGTCGTCGATCGAGACAAAGGTCGGCTCGCCGCCCATGGTCAGGCGCATGTCCTGCGCCGCGATCTCGGCATCGACCTTGCGGCCGAGCGCGTCCAGCGCCTGCCAGGCCTCCTCGGAGAACGGCTTGGTGATGCGCGGATGCTCGGCGATCCGGTGCACCGTCATCTCGAACTCGAACTCGGTCCTGGTGTCCTTGTGCCCGTTGAAGCCGCCGACGATGGGGGCGGCATTGGAGAAATGCGGCGTGGCGGCCAGCGGGATGTGGCTTTCGCCGGTCAGCAGGCCGCTGGTCGGATCGAGGCCGATCCATCCCGCGCCGGGCAGGTAGACCTCGCACCAGGCGTGCAGGTCGGTGAAGTCGTGGTCGGTGCCGGAGGGGCCGTCGAGCGCCTCGAGGTCCGGCTTCAGCTGGATCAGGTAGCCCGAGACAAAACGCGCCGCAAAGCCGAGGTGGCGCAGGATGTTGACCAGCAGCCAGCTGCTGTCGCGGCACGAGCCAGAGCGTTTTTCCAGCGTCTCTTCCGGGCCCTGCACCCCGGGTTCCAGGCGGATCAGGTATTCGGTTTCCTGCTCCAGCCGGCGGTTGAGTTCGACCAGCATGTCCACCGTGACCTCGGCCTTTTTCGGCGCGCTGTCGACCCAGGTCTTGAGCAGCGGGGTCAGCGGCCCGGTCTTGCGGTAGACCTTGAGGTCCTCGGCGATCTCTGCGGGGTAGTCGAAGGGGTAGGCACGCGCGGACTCGTCCACGAAGAAGTCGAAGGGGTTGTAAACCGTCATGTCGGCGACAAGGTCGACATCGATCCGGAATTCGGTCACCGGTTCGGGAAAGACGAAACGCGCCAGCCAGTTGCCGTAGATGTCCTGCTGGTGGTTCACGAAATGCCCGCCCGGGCTGACCTTCAGCGAATGGCTAATGACCCTGGTTCGGCTGTGCGGTGCCGGGCGCAGGCGCACGATCTGCGGTGAAAGCATGACCGGGCGGTCGTACTTGTAGTGCGTGAGATGCCGAATGCTTGCGGTGATCGCCATGACTGTCCCGGATGTCGCCTGTTCCCCCTCACAGAACCCCCGCCGCCGGGCGATGTAAACCCGGCGGCGCTGGCAGAGGGCAATCGGAATCACAATGCCGCTTCGCGGTGACAGCTTTTCGGCAGATCAGCCTGTTTCGGCATCGCTCGGAGCGCGATCCCCTGTCCAGGGGCGCAGGCAGCGGTGTGCGTTGCGCCCCTGGGCATGGATTGCGTCGCTGGACACGGATCAGGCGGCGCGCGCCTTTTTCTGCGGTTTGCCGTCGCCGGCTTTCGCGCTTTCCGCCGCCGGCGTGGTGACAAAGCGCCCGACCGTCTGCGAGAGGGTTCCGGCATGGTTGCGCATCAGGTGGGCGGAGGCGGTCGCCTCTTCGACCATCGCCGCGTTCTGCTGTGTCACGCGGTCGAGGTTGGAGATGCCGACGTTGATCTCCTGCAGGCCCTGTGCCTGTTCACCGGCGCTGTTGGCAATGCCGGACACGGCGTCCGAGACATCCGCGACCTTGGCCAGCACTTCCTGCAGGGCGCCCCCGGCTTCCTCGACCAGCTTCACGCCGGACTGCACCTGTTCGCCCGCGCCGATGATCAGGTCCTTGATCTGCTGGGCGGCGGCGGCGCTGCGCTGTGCCAGACCGCGCACCTCGGTGGCGACCACGGCAAATCCCTTGCCCGACTCCCCGGCGCGCGCGGCCTCGACCCCGGCGTTCAGCGCCAGAAGGTTGGTCTGGAAGGCGATGTCGTCGATGACGCTGGTGATCTCGCTGATCTGTTCCGAGGATTTCTCGATCGCGCCCATGGCTTCGATCGCGGATTTCATCACCTCGCCGTTGCGCCGGGCGATGTCGCGCGTGTCCCGCACCTGCGCATCGGCACGCTGAGCGTTCTCGGCGGCAGCGCTGACGCTGCCCAGCAGTTCCTCCAGCGCGGCGGCGGATTGCTCCAGCGTGGCGGCCTGGGTCTCGGTCCGGCGCGACAGGTCATCCGACGCGGCGGCGATCTGGTTGGCGTTGTCGAGCAGGCTTCCGGCGCTGTCGGCGACCTCGTCGATCACCCGTCGCAGGTGGCTGACGGCCCGGTTGTAGTTGTCGCGCAACGCCTTGTATTCCGGTGGGAACTCGGCCTGGATCTCGCGGTTGAGCACGCCGTCGGCGAGCGTGTCGAGCGCCGCGCCAAGATGCCGGACCATTTCCGCCTGTTGCTGCATGGCCTCGGCGCGGGCTGCTTCGGCGGCGCGGGCCTGGCGCAGCGCGTCGGTCAGCAGGTCCATGTGCCGCCCGATGGTGCCGAATTCGTCCAGGCGCCCCTGCATCCCGTGATCGCTGTCATAGTCCCCCTGCGAGATGACGCGGATCGCCGATGTCACCTGCGCAAGCGGCCGGCCAAGACTGCGTTGCAGCAGCCAGAGGGTCAGCCCGACCATCACCGCGAAGACCAGCGCCGCCGTCAGCACCATGCGCCGCTTGTCCGCCGCGACCCCGGCAAGGGCCGTTTCGGCGCTGAAGCCCATGGCAACCGCGCCGATCACCGGCCCGTCGACACTGGCGAGCACGGGTTCGGCCACCAGCAACCCCTGGCGGGCCACCTGCCTTGCCTGTGCCTGCACCGCGTCGCGGGCCAGGGTTCCGATTTCCTCGATCAGTTCGGGATCATCGCCGAGGCTGGCCAACAGCACACCATCGCCGTCGAGGACCACCATGGCGCGCCCGTTATCACCGGCGGCGGCCATGGCCCCCGCCAGTTCCTCTTCGACCTTGGGCAAGGCCTTGAAGCGGATCGGCTTGACCATGGCATCGGCCGACAGCACCGCGGACTTGGTCGCAAGCTCCACGACCCCCGACACCGCGAGGCTGTCGATCACCCGGCTTGCCTGCACCGACAGAAGGCCGGCCACCACCACCGTGGTGACCGCCATGATCGCGGCGCATCGGACAAACACCGAATGCAGACCTGACCGCCGTCCTGGATTGCCGTCTTTTCTTGCCATCTGCCCGCTCCTTGACCGTTGCTGTGCTGTTTCGAGGCCGCGCCCTTACATCAGGGTTTCGGCATCGATGCCGACGGTCATCGCGCCGATCGGCGCGCCGCTGGCCGGATCGGTGATGGTGACGGAAATCTGCGCCTGGTAGGTCTGGCTCGACTCGTCGAACTCGATCTCGCCGAAGTGCACGGCGCCCGCTCCCTTGGGATAGGTTTCCTGGAACTTGGCCTCGTCGCCCTGCCAGTAATCCGAGGTCGCGCCCGAGGCGGCAACGTTGAGGCCATGCGCGTCCATGATGAAGACCTCGGTGATCATGCCGTCGCTGGCCTCGATCCGGCTGCGCAGGAAATCGGCGGCGGCGTTGATCAGAACGGCGTCGATCATGGCCGAAGACCCGGTTCCGACCTCGGCGCGCCAGGTCAGGTCCAGCGCGTCGATCTGCGCGGCGTCATAGCCCGCGGTCCGCACGTTCTGGGCCCTGATCGCATCGACGATCACGGCGTCCTGCGCCCAGGTCAGGATTTCGCTGTTCACGTAGGCTTGCATCGCGGCATGCGGTTCGACCGCCATGGCATGGGGGGCTGCGGCGATCAGGGCCGCCGAGAGCAGGAAGGCGCGGTTCATCAGATGTCTCCGGTGTTGGAAAAGGATCGCCAGACCCTACGCACGGCGGATTTACACGCGCTTAACAGCCTGTAAAATTGACCCTATTCTTGCCCTGGCGGCAAATGCGACATGGCGTCGTTTTCGGCGCAGACTCGGGGCCCGGGCTGCAACACTGTGCCGCGCATGATCCCGGACCATGTAGCCATCTGCTTGATTCTACACGTCATCGGGGCACGCAGGGGGCGTGCCGCGCGCGGGCGGCCGTAGGCTGCGCAAACGCCGTCCCCTCCCTGATCGACATCCGTACTGGAGCCCACCTCATGACCGCCCCCCTATCCCGCCGCAGTGGCGGCCGCGCTGCCCGTGTCGCCTCGCGCGCGGCCGCCCTCTCCGATGATGTCCGCCCGGTCCGTGCCGGCCTGAGCGGCGGCACCTACCGGCCGCTGTCGGACGCCGACGTGCTGCGCATCCACGAAACCGCCCTGCGCGCGCTGGAGGAGATCGGCCTCGCCGGAGCGCCCGCTTCGGGCGTCGAGATCCTGACCGGCGCCGGAGCGCTGCTGGGCGACGACGGGCGCATCCGCTTTCCCCGCGCGTTGGTCGAGGACATGCTGGCCAAGGCCGCGCGCGACATCACCCTGTTCGGCCGCGATCCGCGCCACGACCTGCACCTGTCCGGCCAGCGCGTGCATTTCGGCACCGCCGGCGCGGCGGTCAACATGGTGGACGTGGACGGGCGCAATTACCGCGACAGCCTGCTACAGGACCTGCACGACGCCGCGCGGATCGCGCATGTGCTGGACAACATCCACTTTCTGCAACGCCCCATGGTGGCGCGCGATGTCACCAACAACCTGGAGATGGACCTCAACACCATCTACGCCTGCTGCGCCGGCACGTCGAAACACGTGGGCACCTCGTTCTCGGACCCCTCGCATGTGGCCGAAGGCTTTGAACTCCTGCACATGATCGCGGGTGGCGAAGACGGCTGGCGTGCACGGCCCTTCGTGTCGAATTCGAACTGCTTTGTTGTGCCGCCGATGCGCTTTGCCACCGAAAGCTGCGAGACGATGGAGTCCTGCATCCGCGCCGGGATGCCGGTCCTGCTGCTGAGCGCCGGCATGGCCGGGGCGACCGCGCCGTCGACCGTGGCGGGCGCCATCGTGCAGGCGGTGGCCGAGTGCCTGGCCGGGATCGTCTACGTCAACGCCATGGTGCCGGGGCATCCGGCGATCTTCGGCACCTGGCCCTTCGGCCTCGACCTGCGCAGCGGGGCGATGACCGTGGGCTCGGGCGAACAGGCGCTGCTCACGGCGGGCTGCGCGCAGATGCACGCCTTTTACGGCCTGCCCGGCGGCGCGGCGGCGGGCGCCTGCGATTCCAAGCTGCCGGACATGCAGGCCGGGTGGGAGCAGATGTGTTCCAACGTCATGGCCGGGCTGTCGGGGCTGAACATGGTCTACGAGGCGGCGGGAATGCATGCCTCGTTGCTCGGCTTCTGCCACGAAAGCCTGATCCTTGGTGACGACCTGATCGGCCAGGCACTGCGCTGCGTGCGCGGCATCGAGGTGGACGACGAGACGATGGCCCTGGAACAGATGCGCGAGGTCTGCCTCGGCGGACCCGGGCATTACCTGGGCACCGACGTCACCCTGGGCCGGATGCAGCGCGACCACGTCTACCCCGCGCTGGGCGACCGTAGTTCGCCCAAGGAATGGGAAGAAAAAGGCAAGCCGGACCTGTTGAAAAAGGCCACCGCGCGCAAGGAGGCGATCCTTGCGACCCGCAGCGCGGCCCGCTTCGACCCGGTGACCGACGCGGCAATCCGCAAGCGGTTCCGCATCCACCTGCCCGCCTAGACCGGTACGGCGCCGCCCCGCCGGTGACCGGCGGGGCCTCCGTCATATCCACGCTTGGCCCCTTCGGGTGCCTGGCGGGACGCCACCACGGGCGCCCAAGCCGCTTCCAAGCGGCTTTTTCCCGCCCGCGCCGCCCTCACGGGCTTGCCGCGCCGCCGCAACCCGCCTACCCCACGTGTCGACCCCGACCGGAGTGCGCCATGCCCTACCTGATCCTTGCCCTGGCCGTGCTGGCCGAAACCATCGGCACCACGGCGCTCCAGGCCAGCCAGCAGTTCACCCGCGCCCTGCCCACGACGATCACGGTCGTCGCCTATGCCGCCGCCTTCTACCTGCTGGGCATCGCGCTGAAGTATTTCCCCGTCGGCATCGCCTATGCCATCTGGTCCGGCCTTGGCATCGTGCTGATCGCCGTGATCGGCCTCACTGTCTTCGGCCAGAGGCTGGACATGCCCGCGGTGCTGGGCATGGCGATGATCCTGGCGGGCATCCTGGTGATCCACCTCTTTTCCAACGCCACGCCGCACTGAACAAAAGAACCCCCGGGAGTGCTCTCCCGAGGGTCCATGCCGTGTTCACGTCAGCCGCAGGTCAGAAGCGGAAGGTCGCCCGCAGCGAATAGGTCTGCGCATCCGCGTCGACGCCCGTGCCGCCGATGTCGTCAAAGCTGTGCGCGAGCGCCTCGCCACCAATCGTGAAGCGGTCGTTGACCTTGTATTCCATGCCGACGCCGCCGACCGGGCCGGTCGCATCGCCCAGCGAGGTGTCGATCCGCGCCGCGCCGGCGGTGCCGTAGATCAGCGTGCGGCCCGCGTCATAGCCCGCGCGCAGCTTCAGCCGGGTCACGTTGTCCACGTCGACGCCGCCGATCGTGAAGTCGTTGCCGGCCTGGTATTCGAGTTCGCCACCCACCACGAGGCGGCCAAAGTCGTAGTCATAGCCGCCGTAGAGGCCATAGACGCCACCGCTTTGCACGGCGTTGCCCGCCTGGGCGTTCAGGTTGCCAAAGCTGAGACCGACATAGGGGCCGGTCCAGTCGCCGGTGACGGGCTGCGCGACCGGCACCACCGGCGCCATCGGAGCCGGCTCGACCGGTGTCGCTTCGTAGTTGCCGGCAAAGGCGGGTGCGGCGCCGAGGCCCGCGATGGCGATCAGGGAAAGAATGCTCGTTTTCATGACTGTCTCCTTGTCGTGACGGTCCCGCGCGCCGATTGGCGTCGCGGTTCTGAGCCGCATGTGGCGACCCGTGACAGGGTTTCAACGGGCCAGCACGCCGCAGGTTCCCCCTGCCCGCCCCTTCCGCAACGGCAGCGGCCAAAGCCTGCTGATCGTCCCTGCCCGACCGGCCATAAGCCGCCGGTTCCCGCCGCACCTCGCTTTGTCGTGATGCGTCCCGGCCTTGCAACGATGGCCGATGCGGTACATTTGCGCTGGTCTTTTGAGCCGGTCCCGGCTAGGTCCGCGCCAACTCCGATCAAAGGAAACATTCCATGGATTTGCGCAACGTCGCGATCATCGCTCACGTTGACCACGGCAAGACGACGCTGGTGGACGAACTGCTGAAACAATCCGGTGCCTTCCGCGCCAACCAGGCCGTGGCGGAACGCGCCATGGACTCCAACGACCTCGAGCGCGAACGCGGGATCACCATCCTGGCCAAGTGTACCTCGGTCGAATGGAAGGGCACGCGGATCAACATCGTCGACACCCCCGGCCACGCCGATTTCGGCGCCGAGGTGGAGCGCATCCTGTCGATGGTCGACGGGGTCGTGCTGCTGGTGGACGCCGCCGAAGGACCGATGCCACAGACCAAATTCGTGACCTCTAAGGCGCTGGCGCTGGGCCTGCGCCCGATCGTCGTGCTGAACAAGGTCGACAAGCCCGACGCCGAGCCGGACCGCGCCCTGAACGAGGTCTTTGACCTGTTCTCGGCACTCGAGGCGGACGACGACCAGCTGGATTTTCCGCATCTCTACGCCTCCGGCCGCTCGGGCTGGTGCGACGCCGAGCTGGACGGCCCGCGCAAGAACCTCGACGCACTGTTCAAGCTGATCATCAACCACGTCCCGCGCCCGAAGCAGATCAAGCACATCAACGAGGATTTCCGGATGCTGGCGACGACGCTGGGCGCCGATCCCTTTGTCGGGCGCATCCTGACCGGCCGGGTGGAATCCGGCCACGTCAAGGTGGGCCAGACGGTGCAGGCGATCAGCCGCATCGGCCAGAAGATCGAACAATTCCGCCTGACCAAGATCACCGCCTTCCGCGGGCTGGCGCCCCAGGACATCGAAGAGGCGCAGGCCGGCGACATCGTCAGCCTGGCCGGCATGTCCAAGGCGACCGTGGCCGACACCATCTGCGCGCTGGCCGTCGACACCCCGATCGAGGCGCAGCCGATCGACCCGCCGACCATCACCGTCACCTTCGGCATCAACGACAGCCCGCTGGCGGGCCGCGACGGAAAGAAGGTCCAGAGCCGGGTGATCCGCGACCGCCTGTACAAGGAGGCCGAAAGCAACGTCGCCATCCGCATCAAGGACACCCCCGGCGGCGATGCCTTCGAGGTCTCCGGCCGCGGCGAACTGCAGATGGGCGTGCTGATCGAGAACATGCGCCGCGAGGGGTTCGAGCTGTCGATCTCGCGCCCGCAGGTGATCATGAAGGAAGACGAGAACGGCAAGATGCTGGAGCCCATCGAGGAAGCCACCATCGACGTCGACGACGATTATTCCGGCGCGGTCATCGAAAAGCTGACCGGCGTGCGCAAGGGCGAGCTGGTGGACATGCGCCCCTCGGGCGCGGGCAAGACGCGGATCATCGCGCATGTGCCGTCGCGCGGGCTGATCGGCTACCACGGCGAATTCCTGACCGACACCCGTGGCACCGGCGTGCTGAACCGCGTGTTCCACGGCTGGGCGCCGCACAAGGGGCCGATCCCGGGCCGCCGTGCCGGCGTGCTGATCTCGATGGAGGACGGCGAAGCGGTGGCCTACGCGTTGTGGAACCTCGAAGAGCGTGGCAAGATGTTCGTCGAACCGCAGGAAAAGGTCTACCAGGGCATGATCATCGGCGAGCATTCGCGCGACAATGACCTTGAAGTGAACCCGCTCAAGGGCAAGAAGCTGACCAACGTACGCGCCTCCGGCACGGACGAGGCGGTGCGCCTGACGCCGATCTCGCGCATGACGCTGGAACAGGCCATCGCCTACATCAACGACGACGAACTGGTCGAGGTCACGCCCAACGCGATCCGGCTGCGCAAGCGCTATCTCGACCCGCACGAGCGCAAGCGCATGTCGCGCGCGGGCTGAGCCCGGCTTGGCGCGGCGTCCGGGCCTCACGGGGGTGACGGCGGGGCTGGTTCTCGCCGCCCTGTGGTGGGGGCCGGGCACCGCGCAACACCCCTGCGACAACGGCCTGGTCACCGTCCGCAGTGAATATCCCAACCTGGTCGGACAGGTCTGCGACGCCGCCGACCGCGCGTTCGACATCTTCGCCGACTGTGGCGCGGGTCTGCCGGACACCGTGGTGGTTCGGACGGAACAAGAGATCCTGGGCAATTGCCTGGGCCTGTTTCACTGTGGCAAGGTGATCGTCGAAGTGCTGACGCCCGAGGCGATCCGCGACACGGTGGAACCTGACGGGCTCTATGGGCACATCGCGCCGGACGAGATGTTCGAAAGCATCGTGATCCACGAACTCACCCACGCGCTATATGACGGCACCCCCTGCACCGCCGAGTTCACCGAGTGTTTCGTGACCAGCGAGTATCTCGCTTACGCGCTTCAGTTCGAGGCGCTTTCCCAGGAGGCCCGGGCGCCCTGGCTGGAACAGTTCGACCCGCAGGTCCCCGTCAGCCGCGACGCGATCTCCCTGGGAATGCTGATGCTCAGGAACGACGATTTCGCCCTCAGTGCCTGGGCCCATCTGACCCAGCGCGAGGACCGCTGCGACTGGATCAATGGCATTCTCGACGGCGATATCGTCTTTACCCGTCCGCAATACTGACAGTGCAAAGCCGGACCGGCGACAATGAAAAAGGCGCGGGGTGGCAGTCCCCGCGCCTTTCTGGTTCTTGGTCAGCAGATCAGTGCTTGCAGGCGGCCTTGCGGGCGACGTAGTAGCCCTCCTTGTCGAGGTGCTTGTCCTCCTTGTAGACGGCCGGGTAGTAGACCTTGACCATCTGGCCATTCTTCCATTCCCACTCGGTATGGGCGGCCATGATCAGCGTCTGCGAGTACTTGTACTTGGCAGGGACCCAAACCTTGTCGTAGCAGGCCACCACTTGGCTTTCCCACGCAAATGCGGGTGCCGCGATGGCGGTTGCAAGGATTGCGCCAGCAAGAATCTTTTTCATGATTTTCTCCCAAGAAATTGAAGGTACTTGAACTTTAGCCAACAAAGTCCGGGCGGCGCGACAGGAATTCCTGACTTGTTGGGGCAAATTTCGGCTAACTCCCCATTTTCCTGCTGGATTCGCAGATTCTGTGGTGGAGGTGCCATAGTTTTGCAACGGTCCAGCACGAAGATGAACCGACCGTATTTTCGTATTCGGAAACTATTCCTGACAACGGAAATTCTGACTGCAAAGTTCGAGATCGCACGCAACTTCGCACGAATCAGTCTGCGGAAAAAGACGGCCTTTCCGGTCCGGCAGGAGCTTGCCCAAACGTCCGGAATGGCGGGCGAAAAGATGCCGAAGGTGATCAGCTTTCCGGCCGAACCGCATCGCCCGGCGAAATCCCGCCGCCGTCAACCACGGTGCAACACCAGCCGCCATGACCGCGCATCGCGGTATAGCCGCCCGGTCCCATCAGCGTCTCCATCCGCGAACAGGGCGCGCAGGGGCCGGTGATGCGCAGCCGCACCTCGCCGATCCGCAGGTCGACCTCGCGCAGCGCCGCCAGGTTGATGCCGGAAATGACAAGGTTGCGGCGCAGGTCCGCGGCGGTGATCCAGTCCGCGCCGGACAGCGCGGCGATCACCGGCAGGTGTTCGGCCTGGATCAGCGTCACGGCCCGCTTGCCGCTGCGGCCATGATCGCCGGTCAGACCCTCGGCCGTGATCTCGGCCCGGTCGACCGACACCAACGGCGCCAGGCGCGCTGGCCGCAGACCGATCCAGTCGAGCCGCCCCGGCCCCGCAAAGGACCGCAGCAGCTCGGCCATCGGGATCACTCGGTGATCTCGACCACCAGCAGTTCGCGCTCGGAGGCGCCGCGCGCATGGCTCAGTGCCGCCTGGTAGGCGTCCGAATTGTAACACTCCACCGCCGCCTCGACCGAGGGAAAGCGCGCGACCACGTTGCGCGGCCGTTCCTTGCCTTCGAGCTGCACGAAGCGCCCGCCGCGGGCGATGAAGGTGCCGCCATGCGCGGCGATGGCCGGGCCGGCCAATTGAGCATACTTGCCATAGGCCTCGGCGTCGGTGACGGTGACGTGGGCGATCCAGAGTGCGGGCATGTCAGTGTCCTCCAATGACGGCTTCGGCGGCCTTGATGGCGGCTTCTGCATTGTCGACAGACGCGCCGCCGCCCTGCGCCATGTCGGGACGGCCACCGCCACCCTTGCCCCCCAGTTCGGCGACCGCGGCCTTGACCAGGTCCACCGCCGACAGCGTGTCTTTCAGATCGTCGGTCACGCCGGCAGCTACCGCCGCCTTGCCGCCCGCATCCGCGATCAGCAGTACCGCGCCCGAGCCGATCCGCCCCTTGTGGTCGTCGATCAGCGGCGGCAGATCCTTGCCGGTCACGCCGGTCAGCACCTGGGCCAGGAACTTCACGCCGTTGATCTCGCGCGTGTCGGCACCGCCGCCCTTGCCCGCGCCGCCGGCCATGGCCAGCTCGCGGCGCAGCTGCGCGACCTCGGATTCCAGCCGCTTGCGCTCGTCCAGCAGTGCGCGCACCCGGGCGGACACGTCCTGCACCCCGGTCTTGAGCACGCCGGCCACTTCGGACAGCCGCTGATCCTGAAGGCTCAGGTGCTCCAGCGCCGCCGCGCCGGTCAGCGCCTCGATCCGGCGCACGCCCGCGCTGGATGCGCTGTCGCCCAGCATGACAAACAGCCCGATGTCGCCGGTCTGGCTGACATGGGTGCCGCCGCACAGCTCGATCGACCAGGTCTGGCCGTCGGTCCCCTTGCCCGAGCCATGCTTGATCCCCATCGAGACCACGCGCACCTCGTCGCCGTATTTCTCACCGAACAGGGCCTGGGCGCCGATGGCGCGGGCGTCGTCCGGCGTCATGATCCGCGTGCTCACCGGCGCGTTCTGGCGGATGAAGGCGTTCACCTCGCGCTCGACCCGCGTCAACTCATCGGACGACAGCGCGTGGCCGTGGCTGAAGTCGAACCGCAGCCGGTCCGGCGCATTGAGCGAACCGCGCTGCGCCACATGATCGCCAAGCGCCTCGCGCAGCGCCTCGTGCAGCAGGTGGGTGGCCGAGTGATTGGCCCGGATCGCCGACCGGCGCCCGTGATCCACCTCCAGTTGCAGCGCGTCCCCCTTGCGCAGGGTGCCGCGGTCCACCTTGACGTTGTGCGCATAGACCCTGCCGCCGGCCATCTTCTGCGTGTCGGTGACGGTGGCGCTCTCGTCCTCGTTCTCGAGACGGCGCAGCCAGCCGGTGTCGCCCACCTGGCCGCCGGCCTCGGCGTAGAACGGCGTCTGGTTCAGCACGACCCAGCCGGTCTGGCCCGCGGCCAGGCTGTCGACCAGCGCGCCAACGGCGACCAGCGCCAACACCTGGCCTTCGGCGGTCTCGGTGTCATAGCCCAGGAAATCGGTTGCGCCATGCTTGTCGGCGATGTCGAACCAGACGGTCGCATCCGCCGCCTCGCCCGACCCGGACCAGGCGGCGCGCGCCCGCGCCTTCTGCTCCGCCATGGCGGCGTTGAAGCCGTCCACGTCCACCGCGCGGCTCTTTTCGCGCAACGCGTCCTGCGTCAGGTCCAGCGGGAAACCAAAGGTGTCATACAGCTTGAAGGCTGCCGCGCCCGGCAGCGGCGCATCCTCGGGCAGGCCGGCCAGTTCCTCGTCCAGCAGCTTCAGCCCGCGGTCCAGCGTCGCCTTGAAACGCGTCTCTTCCGAGCGCAGCGTCTCCTCGATCAGCGCCTTGGCGCGGCTGAGTTCCGGGTAGGCCTGCCCCATCTGGCGCACCAGCGCGGGCACCAGCCGGTGCATCAGCGGATCCTGCGCGCCCAGCAGGTGGGCATGGCGCATGGCGCGGCGCATGATCCGGCGCAACACGTAGCCGCGCCCGTCATTGGAGGGCATGACGCCATCGGCGATCAGGAAGGAGGTCGACCGCAGGTGGTCCGCGATCACCCGGTGGTGCATCTTGCCCGGACCGTCCGGGTCGACGCTGGTGGCGTCGGCGCTGGCCTCGATCAGGCTGCGCATCAGGTCGGTGTCGTAGTTGTCATGTTTGCCCTGCAACAGCGCGCCGATCCGCTCCAGCCCCATGCCAGTGTCGATCGACTGCATGTCGAGCGCCTTCATCGAGCCGTCCTCGAACTGCTCGTTCTGCATGAAGACGACGTTCCAGATCTCGATGAACCGGTCGCCATCTTCCTCGGGCGATCCGGGCGGACCGCCCCAGATGTGGTCGCCGTGGTCGTAGAAGATCTCGGTGCAGGGACCGCAGGGGCCGGTCGGGCCCATCTGCCAGAAGTTGTCCGAGGTGGCGATGCGGATGATCCGGTCCTCCGGCACGCCGACCTTCTTCCAGATCTCGAAGGCCTCGTCGTCGGTGTGGTAGATCGTCGTCATCAGCCTCTTGGGGTCGATTCCGAATTCCCTGGTCACCAGTTCCCAGGCAAAGGGGATCGCTTCTTTCTTGAAATAGTCGCCAAAGGAGAAATTCCCCAGCATTTCAAAGAAGGTGTGGTGGCGCGCGGTATAGCCGACGTTGTCGAGGTCGTTGTGCTTGCCGCCCGCGCGGACGCATTTCTGCGAGGTCGTCGCTCGCACGTAATCGCGCCGTTCGACCCCGGTGAACAGGTTCTTGAACTGCACCATCCCCGAGTTGACGAACATCAGCGTCGGGTCGTTGCGCGGCACCAGCGGCGAGGAGGCCACCACCTGGTGTCCCTGCTTTTCGAAATAGGTGAGAAAGGTCGAGCGGATGTCGTTCAGGCTTGCCATGTCGGGCCTCTTCGCGGGCGAATGATCGGGGCAGATGTATCCGCGCCGCCCGCCGGTGTCCACAGGTCCGCACCATCGCAAGGGCCAGAAGGCACGGCAATTTCCGCCGCCCGGCCCCGGATGCAGAAAGGGCGCCCGTGGGGCGCCCCGTGTCCGTGCCGTGAGGCGCGGCTCAGTCTTCGCTGACGACCGGGTCGTTCTCGTCGTAGGGCATGTCGAATTCCAGCCCGTGGGCGGCGCGGATCTTGTCCTCGATCTCGAGCGCGACGCGGGTGTTCTCGCGCAGGTAGGTCTTGGCGTTCTCGCGCCCCTGGCCGATCCGCTCGTCGCCGTAGCTGAACCAGGCGCCGGACTTGTCGACCACACCGGCCTTGACGCCCAGGTCGAGCAGTTCGCCCATCTTGGAAATGCCCTCGCCGTACATGATGTCGAATTCGACCTGCTTGAATGGCGGCGCCACCTTGTTCTTGACCACCTTGACGCGGGTGGCGTTTCCGACCACCTCGTCGCGGTCCTTGATCGCGCCGATGCGGCGGATGTCGAGCCGGACAGAGCTGTAGAATTTCAGCGCGTTGCCGCCTGTCGTCGTCTCGGGCGAGCCGAACATGACGCCGATCTTCATCCGGATCTGGTTGATGAAGATCACCATGCAATTGGATCGGCTGATCGAGCCGGTCAGCTTGCGCATGGCCTGACTCATCAGGCGGGCATGCACGCCGACGCTGCTGTCGCCCATGTCGCCCTCGAGTTCCGACTTGGGGGTCAGCGCGGCCACGGAGTCCACGACCACCATGCTGACCGCACCGGAGCGCACCAGCGTGTCGGTGATTTCGAGCGCCTGTTCACCGGTGTCGGGCTGCGAGATCAGCAGTTCGTCGAGATTGACGCCCAGTTTGCGCGCGTATTGCGGGTCCAGCGCGTGTTCGGCGTCGACAAAGGCGCAGACGCCGCCCTTTTTCTGCTCTTCGGCGATGCAGTGCAGGGTCAGCGTGGTCTTGCCCGACGATTCGGGCCCGTAGATCTCGATGATCCGCCCTTTCGGCAGACCGCCGATCCCCAGTGCGATGTCGAGGCCCAGAGAGCCGGTCGAGGTTGACTCGATGTCCTTGATCGGGTTGTCACCGCCAAGCTTCATGATCGAGCCCTTGCCGAACTGCCGTTCGATCTGGGCCAGCGCGCTGTCGAGCGCCTTTTGTTTCTCGGCCTTGCGCTTGTCGTCCATGCTCAGAAGGTCTGCCGTTGCCATGCGTTCGTGTCCTTATTCCATATGCCGGGGGGCGCGGCAATCGCTGCTTTTGTTCACCTCTTGTTCCGAACTGTATCGGATCAAACCGTGAACAATTCAAGTCAAATCTTTCCCTTCCCACTCTGCCGAAGGATGGTTAAGGCAAGGTTACCAAAACCGGGGGCAAGGAATGTTGGTGTTCTGGAAAGCGCGGCTGGTCATGCTCGCGGTGCCCAAGACGGGCACCTCGGCCTATGCGCGGGCGCTGGCGCCCTTCGCTTCGATGGTGGTGTCCGATCCGCCGGAACTGAAACACGCGCCGGTCTACCGCTACAACCGTTTCTTTCGCCCGATGTTCGACAAGATGGGCGGCGAGATGGAGTTGCTGGCGGTGATCCGGGAACCCGTCGACTGGCTGGGATCCTGGTATCGCTACCGCCAGCGCGATTTCCTGGACGGCAAGCCCACATCGACCCGCGATATGAGCTTCGACGATTTCTGCATGGCCTATGCGCAGGAGGACCGGCCGCCCTTTGCCAATGTCGGCAGCCAGGCGAAATTCGTCGAGCCGCGGCCGAACGGGACCGCAGTGAGCCATCTGTTCCGTTACGAGAACCAGTCCGGGCTGATCGGCTTTCTCGAAGACCGGCTCCAGGTGCGCATCGACCTGCCGCGCGAAAACGTCTCGCCCAGTGCGCAGACCACCCTGTCCGCCTCCACGCTGGCGCGGCTGCACGAGACCTGCGCCGAGGATTTCGAGGTCTGGGAGCGCGCGCGCTGAGTCAGGTCAGCTGGCGGTGCACGGTTTCGGTCAGGTCCGAGAGCGAGAACGGCTTGGGCAGGAAGACCGAGTTCGGGATCACTTCGCTGCCCTCGCCAAAGGCATCCTCGGCATAGCCCGAGACAAAGACGACGCGGGTGTCGGGGCGGGTTTCGCGTGCCTTGCGCACCCAGGTCGGACCGTCCATGCCGGGCATCACCACGTCCGTGACGAAGACATCCACCGCCAGGTCCTCGTCCTCGAGCGTGCGCAACGCGTCCTCGGCGGTCTCTGCCTCGATCACGGTGTAGCCGCGCAGACGCAGTGCGCGGGCGGCAAAGGCTCGCACGGGGGCTTCGTCCTCGACCAGCAGGACCACGCCGGAGCCCTGTTCGGGCAGTTTCTGCTCGACCGGCTTCGGCGCGGGCCGGGCTTCGACCTGCACCGTCTCGTAGGCCGGGAACAGCAGCGTGAAACAGGTGCCCTGCCCCACGACGCTGTCGACAAAGATGTAGCCGCCGGTCTGCTTGACGATGCCGTAGACGGTGGACAGGCCAAGCCCGGTGCCTTCGCCCGTGCGCTTGGTGGTGAAGAACGGCTCGAAGACCTTTTGCAGCTTGTCCTGCGGGATGCCGATGCCCTCGTCGGTGACCCGAACCGAAACATAAGTTCCCGGCGCCACGACCGCGCGGTCGCGCGACATCGGTTCGGCAAGAACGCGGCGCTCGGTCTCGACGACGATCTCGCCGCCTTCGGGCATGGCGTCGCGGGCGTTCACCACCAGGTTCATCATCACCTGTTCCAGTTGCCGGCGATCGCCCCGCACGGGCGGCAACTGCGGATCGTGGCGCAGGGTCAGCCGGACCTTTTCCCCCACGAGCCGGTTCAGCAGGTGGGCGAGGTCCGACAGGGTGTCGCGCAAATCCATGATCTCGGGCTGCATGGTCTGCTTGCGCGAGAAGGCCAGCAACTGGCCGACCAGCGCCGCCGCGCGGTTGGCGTTCTGGTTGATCTGCACCAGGTCGCCATAGTCCGGGTCGCCCTGGTCGTGTCGCAGGAGCAGAAGGTCACAGTGCCCGGAAATGGCGGTCAACAGGTTGTTGAAGTCATGCGCGACGCCGCCAGCCAGCTGGCCGATGGCCTGCATCTTCTGGCTCTGGACGAACTGCGCCTCGAGCGTCTTGAGCTCGGTCGCATCGTTCAGCACGGCGATCAGAGCGGTCTCGCCCTCGTCGATCACCCGGTTCAGCGTGACCTGGACAAAGACCTCGCGGTCGGCGCGGGTGAGCCGCAGAAACTCCGAGCGATGCAGGCCGCGCCCGTCCGCCGCCTCTTGCAGCCAGTCGCGGATCGCGCGCCCGAGGCCTTCCATGTGCTCGGCGATGTGGCCCGGGTCGCCCTGGCCGAGATTCAGCAAGCGCCGCGCCTCGGGGTTGGCGCGCTGCACCTGCCCGTCGGGCGCGACCTTGAGCAGCGGCACCGGCAGGCCGTCGAAGCTGCCCATGATGTCGCGCCGGCCGCTGTCCTCGGCGATCGGGGACAGGACCAGTTCCAGCCGCCCGCCGCCGATGTCGGCGCTGTTCACCAGAACACTCTGCCCGGCGTGCGCGCCTTTCAGGTAATGCACGCCGCCTGGTCGCAACGGCAGGTCGGCAAAGATGTCGTCCAGCCGCTTGACCCGTTGGCCGACCAGGTCGCGCGCCACCGGGTTCATGTAGAGCACCGCGCCGTTCCGCCCCAGCGAGATCACCGCGAGATCGGCGCGCGAGCGCCCGCCCGCACGCTGGGATTCGTTCTCCAGCCGCCAGAGCATCAGGTCGGACCGGAAGCTGCGCACGTAGATCCGGTAGCCCTCGGAATGGCTTGTGACGTCCTCGACGGCGGCACCGTCACGCAGCGCCTTTTGCTGAAGCCGGTACACGATGCCTTCGGAACTGGCGAAGACTTCACGCAGTAGGGCGGGAAGCTGCGGTTCGGTGGCGGATGGGAAACGGTCACGCGCGGCGCCGTTTTCGCGCAGGACCTGCCCTTCGCCATCGGTCAGGAAGCAATACGCAGGCTCGCTCTCGATGAAATCCGCCAGCTGTTCGATCCGCCGCCTGTGCCGCCCGCCGGTCACCCGGTCCAGCACCAGCCAGAGCAGAGCGAGACAGCCAAAGGCGCCGGTCGCCGCCAGCGCAACCACCTCGACAGAACGGATATCGGACAGTTGCGCGATCAGCAGGGACAGGGTGGCCAGCACGAACAGCGCCGCCGCACCGTAAACCGGTGTCATGGCATGGGCGCGCCTGTTCGCACTGTTGACAGTTGCCTGCACTCAGTCCCCCGGCTGTTCGATTCGCATCCCGACATAATGGCCGCCCAGGGTGTTAAAACTGCGTTAACCGTTTGGGACTTCCGAAAGAGCCATGCCAAATCATTGCACGCCAAGAGCGAATTCAACAACCCATAATTGCAGCGAAAAACCCGTCGCCCCCTTCGGCGGGCAGGAATTGACGTTGCGACAGGACCCGCCATTGCGGCCGACGCCTGACAAAACCCGCGATCTGCGCGGCGTTCTCTCCTTGCAGAACGGAACAGGTGGCGTAGGCCAGCGTGCCGCCCGGCGCCACGAGGGCCGCGGCGTCGTCGAGGATCCGCGCCTGGAGCGCCTGCACCTCGGCGAGGCGCGCCTCGGTCAGCCGCCATTTGCCCTCCGGGGCGCGCCGCCAGGCCCCGCTGCCCGAACAGGGCACGTCACACAGGACGAGCTCATAGGGACCGCGTGGGGAAGACAGCGTGCGGATCGCGGCCCCGGCCCGCGCCGCGCGTGCCGTCAGATCCGCCATTCGTTTGGGCGCGGCGTCATGCGCATCGACCCGGCCCGTTCCCATCCGCGCCGCCATGGCAAGCGCCTTGCCGCCGCCGCCGGCGCAATAGTCGAGCACGCGCAGCCCGGACGACAGCGGCAGCATGTCCACCACGGCCTGGCTGGCGGCGTCCTGCAAGTCCACCAGCCCCTCCGCGTAGGCCGCGCTGCGCGCGATGGCGCGGGCACCGCCGGTCACCCGCAGCGCGGTCGGCGACAGCGGGTGCGGCTCGGTCTCGATGCCCTCGTCGGCCAGCCGCGCTCGCGCCTCGGCCAGCGTCGCCTTCAGCGTGTTGACCCGCAGGAACACGTCCGCGCGTGCACGCAGCGCCAGCGCGGTGGCTTCGGCCGCCGGACCCAGGCTGTCGCGGAACTGCGCCGCCAGCCAGTCCGGCAGGTCCCAGGCCTCGGCGCCCTCGGAGGCATGGCCGGCCGCCTGCTCGGCCTCGGTCAGCGAGGCCGGGCCGTGCCCCTCGCCCGAGAACAGCGCCGCGGTGTCCTGGCCCTGCAACCGGAGCAGGCCCAGCATCCGCGCCCGCCCGCTCTCTCCGCCACCCATGGCCGCCGCGCTGCGCCAGCATCGCAGCGCATCGAACACGTGATCGCGGACCGCGGCGCGGTCCTTGGACCCGGCATAGCGGGCGGTCCTGCCCCAGGTCGTCAGCAGCTGTTCGGCCGGATGCCCCGCGGCGATGCCGTCGAGGATCCGGATGGCGGCCTCTACGCGGGCGGCTGGGGTCATGGGTGTCACTCCGGTCTGAAGGCTTGTCCTGCGGTCGGCTCTGACTAGCGCAGGCGGGCGACCTTGGCGAGGCCCGCACAGGGCATGGCAGAGCGGCACGGTTGCGGCTAGTCTGGCGCCGGACATCAAGGGAGGAGCCCCGCATGGGCATCGAGATCGACTGCATTCTGGACAGCCGCAGCGTCGTCGGCGAAGGGATCGTCTGGGACGTGGAGACGCAGCGGCTGTGGTGGGTCGATATTCCGCCCGGCCTTGTCCATTGCACCGATCCCGCGACCGGGCTGACCCAGACGCGCGGGATGGGCGAACCCGTGGGCTGCCTGGCGCTGCGCGCGGGGGGCGGACTGGTGCTGGCGACGAAGTCGGGCTTCAAGCTGCTGGATTGGGAAAGCGGCGCGGTGACCCCGATCACGGACCCGGAAGCGCACCTGCCGCACAACCGCTTCAACGACGGCAACACCGATCCCGCGGGGCGGTTCTGGGCCGGCTCCATGCGCGACCCGCGCGACCTGACGCAGCCGCCGACGGGCACCTTCTACCGGCTGGATCCCGACCATTCGGTCACACCCGGGCCAACCGAGCTCTACACTGCCAACGGGCTGGCCTTCTCGCCCGACGGAAGCCGCATGTATTACTCGGACAGCGCGCCGAACGTGCGCACGATCTGGGTCTGCGACTACGACCTGGAAACCGGGACGCCCGGCGCGCCGCGGGTCCTCTTCGACACCCGCGCGGTGACGGGTCGGCCGGATGGCGGCACGGTGGATGCCGACGGGTGCTACTGGATGGCCGGGGTCTCGGGCTGGCAGCTCTATCGGATCACGCCGGAGGGCAAGCTCGACCGGACGATCGACCTGCCGATCGAGAAACCCTCGCGCCCGATGTTCGGCGGTCCGAACCTGGACGTGCTCTACCTGACCAGCATCGGCGGCGAGGACATCGCCGAGCCGAAACGCCAGCCACGGGCGGGTGGCCTGTTCGCGCTCACGGGCCTTGGGGTGCAGGGCGTTCCGCAGGCACGGTTCAAGGGTTAATGGCCAAATGACTCGGCGGGGCGCTCTCCGCTCTTGCCGGAGGGGCCACACCGGGGCGGCCGCCACAGGCGGCGCGGTGGAACGCCCGAAGGTCCTGTCAGGACCGTCGGTATGGGAGCAAAGCGGCTTCGAAGCCACTTTTCTGCGCATTCGTCAGGGTTGAGCACACACGCCCGGCGGCGCGCAGACGCATGCGGTGCCGGCCCGGCGGCATGAAGACCACATCGGCCAAGAGCGCCAAAGCGGCTTCGAAGCCGCTTTTACCGCCCCTGCCGCCGCATCGCGCGGTCTTCGCGCCGCGCCAGTCCACCGCCTCGCAGACAGATACCACACGCGGCCGACCGGCGGACCATCCCCGTCACCCGATCCGGTAGTTCGGGCTTTCGCGGGTGATCTGCACGTCGTGCACGTGGCTTTCCTTGAGCCCCGCGCCGGTGATCTTCACGAATTGGCAGTTGCGCCGCATCTCTTCGACCGTGGCGTTGCCGGTATAGCCCATCGCCGCGCGCAATCCGCCCACCAGCTGGTGGATCACCGCGCCCGCCGACCCCTTGTAGGGCACCTGCCCCTCGATGCCTTCCGGCACCAGCTTGTCACTGGCGGCGTCCTTCTGAAAATAGCGGTCGGCCGAGCCGCGCGCCATGGCGCCGATCGAGCCCATGCCGCGGTAGGCCTTGAAGCTGCGGCCCTGGTACAGGATCACCTCGCCCGGGCTTTCGTCGGTCCCGGCAATCATGCTGCCCACCATCGCGCAGGAAGCGCCGGCCGCGATCGCCTTGGCGAAATCGCCCGAGAACTTGATGCCGCCATCGGCGATCACCGGCACGTCACCGGCGGCCTGCGCGCAATCCATGATCGCGGTCAGCTGCGGCACGCCGACGCCCGCCACCATCCGCGTCGTGCAGATCGAGCCCGGCCCGATCCCCACCTTGACCGCGTCGGCACCGGCATCGATCAGCGCGCGCGTCGCCTCGGCGGTGGCAACGTTGCCGGCGATCACCTGCACCTCGTTCGACAGCAGCTTGGCCTGCTCGACAGCCTTCAGCACCCCGGCGGAATGGCCATGCGCGGTGTCGATCACCAGGATGTCGACCTGCGCGTCCACCAGCGCCTCGGACCGCTCGCGCCCGGCATCACCCACGCCGGTCGCCGCGGCTACGCGCAGGCGGCCCAGCCCGTCCTTGCAGGCGGTCGGGTTCAGCACGGCCTGCTCGGTGTCCTTCAGCGTCAGGAGACCGGTCAGCTTGCCCTTGCTGTCGGTCACCAGCAGCTTTTCGATGCGCCGTTTCTTCATCAGGTCGATCGCTTCGTCGCGGTCGGCCGGTTCGGTCAGGATGGCCAGGTTGTCGCGGGTCATCATGGCGTGGACGGGCGTCGCGTCGTGCTGGGCAAAGCGCATGTCGCGGTTGGTCACGATGCCCACCACGCGGTGCTGTTCGTCGACCACCGGAAAGCCGGTGAACCCATACCGCTCGGTCAGCATCCGCGCGTCGCCCAGGGTCTGGTCGGGGCGCAGGGTGACCGGGTTGTAGACGATGCCGGATTCGAACCGCTTCACCCGCCGCACCTCGCGCGCCTGCTCATCGACGGTCAGGTTCTTGTGAATCACGCCTATCCCGCCGGCCTGGGCCATGGTGATGGCCATGCGGCTCTCGGTCACCGTGTCCATGGCGCTGGACAGAAGCGGGATGTTCAGGGCGATGGACCGTGTCACCCAGGTCCGCGTGTCCACCGTAGACGGCAGCACACTGGAGGCCGCGGGAACGAGCAGGACGTCATCGAAGGTCAGAGCCTCGCGAATCTCCATGAGGGGTACTCCTTTGGAGGGGATCGGTTGGCGGCTCCCTATTGCACGGTCGGCTGGGAAAGGAAAGGGCGGGTGGACAGTCGAAGGCGGCGCAGGCGCGCCATGCGAAGTGCATTGCCAGACTCGCAGGCCGGGCGCATGGTTGGCCGGACTGCCTGTCCGGCGCGCCGCGCCGCCGCAGCGGCCGATGTCCTTGATGGAGTTGAAGGCCGTGCAAACGGATCGTCTTTGCGTGATCCCGGGGCGTGTGTGGCGGACCTGCACGAAGCATTCCGGCGTCTCTCTTGGGATCTCCTCCGGGCGACAGGGTGCCAAAGCGCCTGCGCCTGGCAACCCGCTGACAGCCTGGGTCTTGCTTTCACACTACGTGACACCTGCCCAGCCACTGGCGGCACAGTTATGAGCACCGCGGTGCAGGAGCATTATGGCTCGGCCGACATCGTCGCGCGCATCCTGTCCGCGATCCCCTGGGCTCCGGAAACGGGCAATCCGCTCACACCGGACATGCTGTACCGTTTTGATCAGCTTCACGGCCGCGAACTGCACGCGACGCGGGACCATGCTGCCCGCCTGTCACCCAAACCCGGCGCGCATGTCCTGGACATCGGGTCCGGCATCGGCGGTCCGGCGCGCTACCTCGCAGCCACATGCGGCTGCCGGGTAATGGGGATCGACCTGACCCTCGCCTTTGTCGACACCGCGCGTGACTTGACCGCGCTCTGCGGGTTGGGCGCTATGGTCGACTTTGTGCAGGGCGATGCGGCGCACCTGCCGATGGCCGATGCCGGTTTTGACCATGCCCTGTGCTTCTATGTCGGCATGAACCTGCCCGACTCGTCCGCCGTGCTGGCCGAGTGCCTGCGCGTGCTGAAACCGGGCGGGCGGCTGGTCTGGACCGAGGTCACCACGGGAACCGGCGCGCCGCATTACCCGCTGCCCTGGGCCCGCACGGCCGAGGCCAGCTTTCTGGACAGCCACGCGGTCCTGCTCGACCGCTTTGCCCGCGCCGGTTTCGACGTCGTCGATGCCGTGGACGAAACGCAGGCGCACCTCGACCTGGCGCGGCAGCTCGGCGCCTCGGGACAGGTGCCGGACCCCGCGCAGACACAGTGCAACGCGGTGGTACTGGGTGCCGACTTCATGGAACGGCGTGCGAACTACACGCGCAGCCTGTCCGAAGGACGCATCGCAAGCACCTGTATCGAGGCGAGAAAACCGCTCTGACCGACCCACCTCAGACACGCGAAAGGCCCCCGAACCAGGGGCCTTTCCCGGCGCAGATCGCCCTGCGCCTACTTCTTGTCGGCTTTCTGCACCGACTCGCCGATCGACTGCACCGACCAGGCAAAATCCACGTCCAGCGCGGTGTCGAACACCCAGTGGTCGCGCGGCACGTAGAAGTTGGCCGCGTAGCCCGACCCGCGTCCGCCCCAGGCAGCGAGGCCATGGCAGGTCATGCAGTTGGTCTGAATGCCGAGGTCCGTGGTTGTGGTGGTCCAGCCGCCCTTGCCGTCCGGCGTCTGCACCGTCTCCTGGAAGGAAAAGACCCCGGTGCCGAACCCCGACTCGAGGTAGGGGTTGAAGGCGGTGACCAGCGCGCCGACGTTCTTTCCGCCCACCAGCGGCTGCGCCGGAACGAGCATGGAATAGGCCGGCGCCATGGCGTAATGCATGGCCTGCGGTGTCAGCGTGTCGGGCCGCGCGGCGGCAATGTCGGCGCTGGACGGCGTGTTGGGCCGCGCCGCGTCCGCCTGCCACCAGAAGGTCTGCCAGGTCCATTGCGTGATCTCGCGCGAGGTGACGTGCATCGCCACCAGCAGCGCCAGCGCGGGACCGTCCCCGCCCAGCGTGGTCTCATCCCCCGTCGTGGTGTTGACGAAGGTCGCGTTGGCGGCCTTCAGATCGACGGCGATGAAATCGTCCACCGAATAGATGCTGTCCGCCGAAGGGCTGGCGCAGTTCACGTCCGCCCCGGTCGAGGTGGTCGGCCCCTTGAGGTCGAGGTCGACATAGACGCATTGCTGCCAGAGATCCTCGGGGTAGCCGCCCTGCTTCATGTCAGGCGTCCAGTTGGTGGTGTCCGGGATCCCCGGCCAGGCGGTGAAGGCGTAGAGCCTGCGCTTGGTCCCGTCGGCATCGGTCCAGTTGGTGATGCGGTCGTCGGTCACCAGCTTGTAGACCGGTTTCACATTCACCGAATTGTCGGGAAAGCGCACCTTGTCGCCCTTGGCCAGCAGCTCGTCCAGCACCTCGGGGCGGCCGATGCCGTTGTCCAGCAGGTACTGCGCCGAAGCCGGGCTGTAGGCGACGTTTTCCAGCACGTCGGTATTGACGATGATCCCGGCGGCGTTGGCGACAGGTTCCGTTCCGTCCTTCTTTTCGGCGGCCTGGTTGGCCAGGAATCCGTCCACCAGCCCGTGCTTGAACATCTGGTTGGACTCGCCCAGTTGCAGGTTTTCCCCAGGCTCCTTGCCGGTGAAGACGGCGATGACGTCCGCCTTGGTCAGCCAGGTCTGGTAGGTCAGCCGGGCATAGGGGCCGGAGCCGTCGACGGGATGGGTCAACCCGGCCCATATCCCCCAGCCATGCGCATGGATCGCGGCGCTGTCCTGTGGTTCGGCATAGATCCAGGCGTCGATCTCGGTCTCCGAGGTCGGGAACCGCACCCCCGGGGCGGGTTCGGCCGGCATGTCCGTGCCGTAATCCTGCGCCACCGCCGCCAGGGGCAGCCCTCCCGCAAGGCAGACGCCGACAATCCAGTTCCAGTGTTCGCGCATGACATGGTCCTCCCAACAACCACTAGCTGAATCAATTGACTTTACGTTAGTCATGAATTACGCGAGCCCAAAGGCATTAGTTCAACCCTGACGATAAAATCGTGCTTGACAGCGCCTGCCCCTTGTTGCCGCCGCGCACCCGGTTAGGCTGTCGCTCACGCAAGGAGAGCCCGATGAGTCACAGCTACACGACCGGACGCCTGAACCTGCCCTTCACCGGCATCTGCACCTTTGCCAAGGCCCCGCATCAACCCGACTGGTCGGTCCTCGAGGCCGACGCCGCCATCCTCGGCGCGCCGTTCGACGCCGGCACGCAATGGCGGGCGGGCGCGCGGTTCGGGCCGCGCGGGGTGCGCGAGGCCTCGACCCTGTTCAGCTTTGGCCACGCCGGGGCCTATGACCACGAGGACGACGCCATCTACCTCGAAGGCGTACGGCTGGTGGACATGGGCGATGCCGACATCGTGCATACCGACACGATCCAGAGCCACGCCAACATCCGCGCGGGTGTCGAGGCGGCCCTGGCGGCGGGCGCCCTGCCCGTCACCATCGGCGGCGACCATTCGATCAACATCCCCTGCATCGAGGCCTACGAGGGCCGCGCGCCCTTCCACATCCTTCAGATCGACGCCCATCTCGACTTTGTCGACGAACGCCACGGCGTGACGCGCGGCCACGGCAACCCGATGCGCCGCGCCGCCGAAAAGCCCTGGGTCACCGGGCTGACCCAGGTCGGCATCCGCAACGTGTCCTCGACCGCACGCGAAGGTTACGAGGACGCCCGCGCCCGCGGCTCGGACATCCTGTCGGTCCGCCAGATGCGCAAACTGGGGGCAGAGGCCACCGCCGCCCGCCTGCCCGCGGGCGCGCCGGTTTACATCACCATCGACATCGACGCCTTCTGCCCCTCCATCGCACCCGGAACCGGCACACCCAGCCACGGCGGCTTTCTCTACTACGAGGTCCTTGAACTGCTCCAGCAGGTCGTCCGCGACCATCCGGTGGTGGGCATCGACCTGGTCGAGGTGGCGCCCGACTACGACCCGTCGGGCAGCACGTCGATTCTTGCCGCGCAGTTGCTGATGAACCTGCTGGGCTTCATCTTTCACGCGCGAGGCGCCCATTCCTGAGGCACCCGGAAAGGCAAGCGACGCCGCCTGAGCCGATTTCCGCGCCTCGGGCGGCGCCTTGGCCTGTGCTCTTGCGCCGAGGCCTGATACATGGCTTGCCGTCCCCGCACCGTCACGCTTCTGTGGTCGGGAGCACACGAGACCGAAGACAGGACCCACCCATGACCGCCCCCCTTGCCGGATATGTGATCCTCGACCTGACCCATGTCCTTGCCGGGCCGTTCTGCACGCTCACGCTGGCGGACATGGGGGCGCAGGTGATCAAGGTCGAACAACCCAGGACCGGCGACGATACCCGCACCTTTCCGCCCTTCAAGGACGGCAAGTCGGCCTATTTCGCCGCCATCAACCACGGCAAGAAGAGCATCGCGCTGAACCTCAAGGCCGACGCCGACCGGGCGATCTTTGAACGGTTGCTGGCCCGCGCCGACGTGGTTGTCGAGAACTACCGCCCCGGGGTGATGGAACGGCTGGGCTACGGCTGGGACGATCTGCATGCCGCCTTTCCGCGCCTGGTTTACGGCGCGGTCTCGGGCTTTGGCCATACCGGACCGGACGCCAAGCGCCCGGCCTACGACATGGTGGTGCAGGCGCGCGGCGGCGTGATGTCGATCACCGGCGAAAAGGACCGCGACCCGGTGCGCGTCGGCGCGTCGATCGGCGACATCGTGGCCGGCATGTACCTGACACAGGGCATCCTCGCGGCGCTGCTGGACCGCGATCGGTCCGGCGTGGGACGCAAGATCGACGTCGCGATGCTCGATTCGCAACTCGCCATCCTCGAACACGCCGTCGCGCTGACCACGGTGACCGGCAAGGCGCCGGGCCCCTCGGGCGCGCGGCACCCGTCGATCACCCCGTTCGAGACCTTCCACGCCTCGGACGGGCTGTTCGTGATCGCCGCCGGCAACGACCGGCTGTTCGAAAAGCTCTGCATCGCGCTGAACCTGCCGATCTCGGACGACCCGCGCTTCACGACCAACCCCGAACGCTGCAAGCACGCGCGCCTGCTGAAACGGCTGATCGAGGCAGTGACGCTGGAAAACACCCGCGCCTACTGGATTTCGCGGCTGACCGCGGCCGGCATCCCCACCGGTCCGATTCAGGACGTGGCGCAGGTGCTGAAGGATCCGCAGATTCTGGCGCGCAACATGGTTGTTGACGTTCTCGACAAGAACGGGCGGCAGGCGTTCAAGGCGGCGGGCAACCCGATCAAGATGACCGACGCCCCCGACCCCACCACCCGCGGCCCGGCGCCCGATCTGGATGGCAACCGGGGCGAGATCCTGCGTTGGCTCGACGGCCGCTGACCCGGACCGAGCGACGCGCGACGCAAATTCCACACATGGAATTTGCAAAAGTTTTCCGAAAAACTTTTGCCCGCGCGGGGGCCAGGGCGGCAGTCCCGGAAATGCCGCCTTCGCACCCGGTCATGTCGCTGGAAAAGCTTTCCCTCGCCAGTTCCGGCGCTATGGTCCGCGGCACGGCAGACAAAGGCGGACCCAATGGCGCAAGACCCCCTCGTGATCTTCACTCCCTCCGGCAAGCGGGGCCGCTTTCCCGTCGGGACCCCGGTGCTGACCGCCGCCCGGCAGCTGGGCGTCGATCTCGATTCCGTCTGCGGCGGGCGCGGCATCTGCTCCAAGTGTCAGATCACGCCCGCCTACGGTGATTTCCCCAAGCATGGCGTCAGCGTCGCCGAGGATGCCCTGTCCGACTGGAACGACGTCGAGGCCCGCTATGACCGTGTGCGCGGCCTGAAGTCGGGTCGCCGCCTGGGATGCCAGGCGAGCGTGTTGCGCGACGTGGTGATCGACGTGCCGGCGGAAAGCCAGGTGCACCGCCAGGTGGTGCGCAAGGCCGCCACCGCCCGGGTCATCGAGATGGATCCCGCCACCCGCCTCTACTACATCGAAGTCGAAGAGCCGGACATGCACGAGCCGACCGGCGACCTCGAACGGGTCAAGCGCGCGCTGAAGGCGCAATGGGATATCCCGGAGATATCCACAGAGTTCTCCACACTCGCCGGATTGCAGCCGGTTCTGCGCAAGGGCGGCTGGAAGATCACCGTTGCCCTGCACAAATCCGATCATGCGGCAGTGCCGCGCCTGATCTCCGCCTGGCCCGGCCTGCACGAGGGCGGTCTCTTTGGCCTGGCCATCGACCTCGGCTCGACCACCATCGCGGCGCATCTGACCAACCTCGAGACCGGCGAGGTCAAGGCCTCTTCCGGCATCATGAACCCGCAGATACGCTTCGGCGAGGACCTGATGAGCCGGGTGTCCTACGCCATGATGAACCCGGGCGGCGACGTCGAGATGACGCGCGTGGTGCGCGAGGCGATCGACACGCTGGCCTCCGAACTGGCGAAGGAGGCCGGGATCGCGCCCTCGCTGATCCTCGAGACGGTGTTTGTCTGCAACCCGGTCATGCACCACCTGCTGCTGGGCATCGACCCGGTGGAACTGGGCCAGGCGCCCTTTGCGCTGGCCACCTCGAACGCGCTGTCGCTGACGGCGCGTGACCTCGACCTGACGACCCTGCCCGCCTCGGCGCAGATCTACGTCCTGCCCTGCATCGCGGGCCACGTCGGCGCCGACGCTGCCGCCGTCGCCCTGTCCGAAGAACCGGGCAAATCCAATGACCTGGTGCTCATTGTTGATGTAGGAACCAACGCCGAGATCCTGCTGGGTGACAAGACCCGCGTGCTGGCCTGCTCCTCGCCCACCGGGCCGGCCTTTGAAGGCGCGCAGATCAGTTCCGGCCAGCGCGCCGCCCCCGGCGCCATCGACGCAATCCGCATCGACCCCGAGACCAAGGAGCCGCGCTTTCGCGTCATCGGCTGCGACAAGTGGTCGGATGAGGACGGCTTCTGGGAGGAAACTGCGGCCACCGGGATCACCGGCATCTGCGGCTCGGGCATCATCGAGGCGGTGGCGGAACTGCGCACCGCGGGCCTGCTGGATCCCTCGGGCTTGATCGGCGGCCCGGCACAGACTGGGACCGAACGCTGTTTCCCCGAGGGGCGCACGCACAGCTACCTGATCCACGACGCCACCGAAGACGGCGGCCCGCGAATCACCGTGACCCAGGGTGACATACGGGCCATTCAGCTGGCCAAGTCGGCGCTCTACGCCGGCGCGCGGCTGCTGATGGACACGCGCGGCGTGGACACGGTGGACCGCGTGGTGCTGGCGGGGGCTTTCGGCGCGCATATCTCGCCGAAACACGCCATGGTGCTGGGGATGATTCCGGACGTGCCGCTGGACAAGGTGACCTCGGCCGGCAACGCGGCGGGCACCGGCGCGCGGATCGCGCTGTGCAACCTGGCCGCACGGCGCGAGATCGAGCGCGTGGTCAAGGAGATCACCAAGGTCGAGACCGCGATCGAGCCGAGGTTCCAGGAGCACTTTGTCAACGCCAACGCGATCCCGCACGCCACGGACCCGTTCCCGGAGTTGAAGAAGATCGTGACGCTGCCGAACGTGAGCTTCAACACCAGCGGCGATGATCGCGGGGGACGGCGGCGCCGGCGAAGCTGACCCGGTTTCGCCGCGCCCTGCGCGGCGACCGGCCGGGGGCGCTGCCCCCGGACCCCCGGGATATTTCACGACCAAAGATGCAGGGGTGGCGGCCCGGATCGCGGCAGGTCTGCCTGAGGGTCAGAGCAGGCCGCGCCGCGCGAGGTTGGCCATCAGCGCGCTGGTGCCAAAGGTCCAGGGCGGGCATTCGGTGGACAGGCGCACGATGTTGCGCAAGGCCCCCAGCGCGGGTTCGGAGATGGTCACCACATCCCCCAACTTGTGCGTGAAGCCACCCCCGGGCGTGTCGCGGTCCTGCGTGGGGGCGAACAGCGTGCCCAGCATCAGGAAGAACCCATCCGGGTACTGGTGGTGCGCGCCGCAGGTCTGGGCCACCAGGTCTTCGGGGTCGCGGCTGATCTGGGACATGCTGCTGCGGCCGGTCAGGACATAGCCGTCCT
Organism: Antarctobacter aquimaris; assembly: GCF_900184945.1. Taxonomy (GTDB): domain Bacteria; phylum Pseudomonadota; class Alphaproteobacteria; order Rhodobacterales; family Rhodobacteraceae; genus Maliponia; species Maliponia aquimaris. Next base: position 203,905 of record NZ_FXYF01000008.1, read on the forward strand.
CGCCCGTCACCGTCAGTGTCAGTTCGGCCTGCCGCACGTCGTCAAGGCTGTAGCTGTCGTCGAACAGCCGCAGCATGGGGCCGACGGCGCAGGAGGCGTTGTTGTCCTTGGCCTTGCCCAGCAGCAGGGCCGAGCGCCCTTCGACGTCGCGCAGGTTCACGTCGTTGCCCAGGGTCGCGCCGCGGATGCGGCCGTGGCTGTCGCAGGCCAGCACGATCTCGGGCTCGGGGTTGTTCCAGGTGGAGATCGGGTGCAGGCCGACCGCCGCGCCGAAGCCCACCGCTGCCATCGGCTGCGCCTTGGAAAACACCTCGGCATAGGGGCCGATGCCCACCTCGAGGTACTGCGACCAGACGCCATCGGCGATCAGCACCTCCTTGAGCGCCAGCGCCTTGTCCGATCCCGGCTGGACCGCGCGCAGGCTGTCGCCGAGGATCTCGGTGCAGCGCTGGCGGATGCCCTCGGCCTTGGCCGGATCGCCCTTGGCCTGTTCCTCGATCACCCGCTCCAGCATGGAGGACACGAAGGTTACGCCGCAGGCCTTGACCGGTTGCAGGTCGCAGGGGGCCAGCAGGCGGGTGCCCTGTGCGGCTTCGGTGGAGGCCGCGGCCAGCGCCTCGAGCGGCCCCAGGCTTTCGCCCGGCGCCTCGCGGGCGTAGGCGGCGGGGTCGTCGAGGTCCAGCAGCGCCTGCATCGTGGGCACGCGGCTGCCGGTGATGTCCACCGCCTCGGCGCCGCGCCGGACGATCACCGAAGGGCCGTCCCGGTCAGCGCGCCAGGCGCGGCCGACAAAGGTGCCCGTTTCGGGCAGATCGAGTGTCAAGGTCAGGTCCTCCCCCCTGTGGTTCCCGCCCGAGCCTTAGCGCAAGGCCGCGACCCTGGGAAGGCATCGGGACGGGGGCGGTCCGCGCAATCATCTTGACGGCGCGCCGGGCCTCGGCTACCGATGCGGTCTGCCGCGGGTATGATGTAGTGGCAGCCTGTCAGCTTCCCAAGCTGAACGTGCGGGTTCGATTCCCGCTACCCGCTCCAGAGTTTTCCCTCTCAGACCGTCGTCCCGAGGCGCGCCTTCAGGTGCGCAACATTGGACCTGAGGTCTGCCGATACCGCCCCCTCTCGCGGAGCGTCCAGCAGCGTGGTCAACATCGTCTTTTGCGGGTGACCCTTTCGGTGCCAGGACAGGCCGCGCAACACCGCCTCTGCCTCGGGCGGCAGGTCGTCCGGCGCGTCCTGCCCGGCGATCGCGCCCCAGACGGCGGTCCAGCAGCGCGCCACGCTCCACGGGTTGTAGCCGCCGCCGCCCGCGACGATCATCCGGGGCGCCAGCGGGCGCAGGGCGCGGACCGCCGCGACATGGCAACGGTTCGACAGCGACAGCCGCGCCAGCGGGTCCTCCAGCAGCGCATCGGCGCCGCATTGCAGGTAGATCGCATCTGGGCGAAAGCCCGCCACGGCGGGCAGGATCACCTCGTTCAGTACCAAGGCAAACTCGGTATCGTTGAAGCCGCGCGCAACCGGCAGGTTGAAGGCCGCGCCGCCCGCGTCGTCCTCCAGCGCGCCGGTGAACGGCCAGCGCCGCGCCTCGTGGACAGAGACCAGGCGCACCCGTTCGCTGCCTTGGAAGGCCAGCTCGACCCCGTCACCGTGGTGCGCGTCGATGTCGACATAGGCGACCCGGCTTAGCCCCATCTCCAGCAGGCGGCGGATCGTCAGCACCGGCTCGTTCAGGTAGCAGAAACCGGCGGCACGATCCGCCAGCCCGTGGTGCTGGCCGCCGCCGGGGTTGTGCACCACGCCGCCCCGCGCCACCAGCTCCGCCGCCAGCAGGCCGCCCCCGGCCGCCGTGGCGGGACGGCGGTACATCTCGGCGAAGACCGGGTTCGACAAGGTGCCCAGGCCGTGGCGCGCACGTACCTCGCCCGGTACCGTTTGCGCCGCCTCCGCCGCCTGCAACGCGGCGATGTAGTCCGGCGTGTGAAAGCCCGTCAGCGCCCCCGGCTTGGCCCGCGGCGAACTGCGGTAGCGGGTGGGCGGCAGCCATCCCAGGGCGCGGGCAAGGTCGATCACCGCCGGGACCCGCTGGATCGACAAGGGGTGGCGGGCGCCGTAGACCGAACCGCGATAGATGGGGGAGCCGATGAAAAGAGGGCTGGACATGCGCCCAGAGGTAGAGCCTTTTGCAAGGGAAGGTAAACAATTCCGGGGCGTGCGCCGTGACGCGCGCCAGATCTGACCCCGCATGATGCCCCTGCCCCCGTTCCGCCAGGTCTGGCAGACCGCCCTGATGCTGGTCTTTGGCGCGCTTGGCGGCCTGGCCGCCAGTTACCTGCACCTGCCGATGCCCTGGATGCTGGGCGGACTGGTTTCTTCGGCGGTGATGGTGCTGGGCTGGACGCCGCCGTTCCTGCGCGACTACGGATTTCCGATGCCCTTCCGCACCGCCTTTGTCGCGCTGATCGGCGTGATGATCGGCACGCAGGTCACCGCCGAACTGCTGTCGCTGGCGGGAGATCTGGTCTGGACCATGGCCGGACTGATGGTCTTCATCGTGCTCGCCCATGCCGGCAACGTGCTGATCTTTCGCCGCATCGGCGGCTATGACCGCGCCACCGCCTTCTATTCCGGCACGCCGGGCGGGCTGATGGAAAGCATCGTGATGGGCGAAGGCGCCGGCGCCGACGCCCGCATCCTGACCGCGCAGCAGTTTCTGCGGATCATCGTGGTGATCACCCTGCTGCCGCTGGGCCTGTCATTGTGGCTGGGCGAGCCGGTGGGCAGTGCGGCGGGGCTGAGTGCTGCCTCGGACAAGGGGCCGGTGACGCCGCTGACGCTGGTGCTGATCTGCGTGGCGGCGGGGCTGGGGCTGTGGGGCGGGCGGATCGGGCGGCTGCCGGCGGCGCAGCTGAGCGGGCCGATGATCCTGGCCGCGCTGGCCACCGTCACCGGCGTTCTGGACCTGCACCTGCCGGTCTGGCTGATCGCCGCGGCGCAACTGGTGATCGGGGTCAGCCTGGGGATGCGCTTCAAGGGCGCGAACCTGGCGCTGCTGCGGCGCTGCCTGTCGCTGTCGCTGATCTCGGTCGGCTACATGCTGGTGCTGGGGGCGGCGATGTCGCTGGCGCTGCACCAGATCACCGGCATCCAGTGGCTGCACCTCTTCATCAGCTTCGCCCCCGGCGGCGTGGCCGAGATGTCGGTGGTGGCGCTGAGCCTCGCGGCGAACCCGGCGCTGGTCAGCCTGCACCACGTGGCGCGCATCCTGATGACGGTGTTGGAGCTGGGCGTGGCGGCGCGGCTGATGGGGCTGCGGCGGTCCTAGGCGTCTTCGGCCTTTTCCATCAGCAGCAGCCATTCCTCTTCGGCCGCGGACAGCGCGGACTGGCGTTCGACCAGCGCCTCGGTCGCCTTGCGGAACTTCAGCGGCTCCTTGGTGAACAGATCCGGCGCGGAGAGGTACTCTTCCAGCTTGGCGATCTCGGCGGTCAGCCGGTCGATCTGCCCGGGCAGTTCCTCGAGCCGGTACCTTTCGGTGAAACTGAGGCGCGGGGCGGATTTGGCGGCGGGTGTGGCGGTGGCCTGGGCGGTGGACGCGGGTTTGGCCTTCTTCTCCGGCTGTACGCCTTCGGCCTCGCGCTTTTGCGCCTGCGTATCGGACCAGCCCCCGGCATAGACCACCGCCCGGCCGCCACCCGGCATGTCGACGGTTGTGGTGGCGACGCGGTCGAGAAAGTCGCGGTCGTGCGAGATCAGCAGAACGGTGCCGTCGTAATCGTCGAGGATTTCCTGCAACAGGTCCAGCGTCTCGACGTCGAGATCGTTGGTCGGTTCGTCCAGCACCAGAAGGTTCGATTCGCGCGCCATCAGCCGCGCCAGCAGCAGCCGCGCCTTTTCCCCACCTGACAGGGACCGCACGGGTGCACGCGCCTGCCTTTCGTCAAACAGGAAATCCTTGAGGTAGCCGACGACGTGGCGCGGGGCGCCGCGCACCATGACCTGGTCGGACTGGCCGGACACCCGCATGTCGCTGTCGCTGGTCAGGCTGTCCCAGAGCGTGGCATCGGGGTCCAGTTGCGCGCGGGTCTGGTCGAACACCGCCGGGACAAGGTTGGTGCCCAGTTTCACGCTGCCGCTGTCAGGCGCGATCTCGCCCATCAGGATGCGGATCAGCGTCGTCTTGCCCACGCCATTCGGGCCGACAAAGGCCACGCGCTCGCCGCGCTGCACGGTCAGGCTGAAATTGCTCACGATGGGCTTGTCGCCAAAGGCATGGGTCATGCCCTGCGCCTCGATCACCTTCTTGCCGGACTTCGGACCGGAGGCGAGGTCCATGGCGGCAGTGCCCTGGCGGCGGATCTGCGCGGCGCGGTCCTTGCGCATGTCCTGCAGCGCGCGCAGGCGTCCCTGGTTGCGCTTGCGCCGGGCGCTGATGCCCTCGACGGCCCAGCGGCCCTCGGACTTGATACGGCGGTCCAGCTTGTGGCGCTGCATGTCCTCGTCGTCCCAGGTCTTGTCGCGCCAGGCCTCGAACGCCGTAAAGCCCTGTTCCAGGCGGCGCACCTCGCCCCGGTCGATCCAGAGCGTGGCGCGCGACAGTTCGGTGAGAAAACGGCGGTCGTGCGAGATCAGGACAAAGGCCTTGCGGGTGGTGCGCAATTCCTCCTCCAGCCAGCCGATGGCCTCGATGTCGAGGTGGTTGGTCGGTTCGTCCAGCAGCATGAGGTCGGGCGCCTCGGCCATCAGCTTGGCCAGCGCCGCGCGGCGCCGCTCGCCGCCGGAGGCGGTGGCCACCGGGCGCGCCGGGTCAAACTTCAGCCCTTCGGAGGCGCGCTCTACCAGGTACATCTCGGCGTCACTCAGCCCGGAGGTGGCGAAGTCGCCCAGCGTGGCAAAGCCCGCCAGGTCCGGCTCCTGCTCCATGTAACCGACCGAGATGCCGGTGGGCACCACGCGGTCGCCCCGGTCCGGCTCGACCAGGCCGGCCATGACCTTCATCAGCGTCGACTTGCCCGAGCCGTTGCGGCCCACCAGCGCCACGCGGTCGCCCGGCTGGACGGTCAGCGACAGGGCGTCGAACACGGGGTTTCCGCCGAAGGTCAGCGAAATGTCGGTCAGTTGGAGAAGGGGTGCAGCAGCCATGCCCGCCAGCTATGGGAGCGCGCGGGCGCCGTCAAGCGCGGGCAAATTTCACCCCTGAAATTTGCAAATTCCGTGAGCGGAATTTGCCCGCCAGGCGCGGCCGCTACACCTGGCCTGCCACGGCGCGCAGCAGTTTCTTGCGCGCCGGGGGAATCGCCGCGATCTCGACCCCGGTGAACACGTGCATCGTGTTCATCTGCCGGTCCACCACCGCGTGGTCGCTGACCCAACCGCCCATCATCAGGTAGGTCCGCAGCAGCGGCGGCATCCGGCGCATCGCCTCGCGCGCGTCCGGCGTGCGCCGCAGCCGCTGGGCATAGCGGAACACGTTGGGCGCCTTGACCCGGGGCAGCCAGCGGTGCGGCGCGATGTGGCGCGCCTTGAGGATGGCGAAGGCATCGTAGTAGGCCCGCGCATCGGTGCCGGCAAAGCTGGCGCAGCCGAACAGAAGTTCGACCCCCTGCGCGTCCACGTAGGCCGTCATCGCCCCCCAGGCGACGCGCAGCACATCGGGGTCGGCGAGGTCGGGATCGATGCAGAAGCGGCCCAGTTCGACCATCGGCCCTTCGAACGCCTCCAAGGCGGTCAGCTCGTAGTACTGCGCCGAATAGCTGCGGCCGATCTCGCAACCGCTGGCCAGCGGCAGAAAGCGGAAACAGCACACCAGCGCGCCCGAGCGGACATCCTCCACCAGCACGTGATCGCAGATCGCGTCAAAGGCATCCACGTCCGCCACCTGCCGCCCCTGGAAGGCCCGCCCGCGCAGGTGTTGCGCGGCGGCGATGTCCCGCGCCCCCTCGGCCAGGCGCGCGCGGTAGCGCCCGCGGCTCAACTGGATCATCCCGCGTCCTCCTGCCCCCGCCGCGACTCACCCCGCGCGCCTGCGCGGGGCTTGTTCGCCCGGCGTGACGGTCTCATGACGCGCGCCCCGGGCAAAGGTGCCGGACCGGGCGTCAGTTGCCGATCAGCTGCGAGGCGTTGATCCCGCCGATGTTGCCAAAGAGCTTGCGGATGAAGCCGATGTCGCCATCCGAGGTCTGGGTCACGCGGCGGTTCAGCGTGATGACCCTTCCGTCCTGCAACCCGTAGGTGGCGACGTTGTCGACCACGCCCGCCTGATCGAAGGTGATGGCGACGACGGTCCGGTCGATCACCTTGGGCCGCTGGTAGGCAAAGCTGCGCACCTCGGATTCGATGTAGTAGAACCCCGAGTCGTTCAGCACCCCCGAGGCCGCCGGCACACCGATCAGGTCCTCGACCGAGGCCTTGGTGTCGACGCCGGGAACGATCTGCTGCAGGTCCGACTCGGACGGCATGTAACCATGCACCCGGTACTGCGCCGTACAGGCACCCAGCACCGCGAGCATCAGCCCGAGGGCCATCGCCCTTACCAAACCCGAAAACCTGATCATGTCATGCCCCTCTTGCCATGGGCCGGTCCGCCACCTATCCCGCTTACAGAACCATAGCACCCCGTTCAAGCACAGGAAAAGCCGATCCGATGTCCACACCGCCCGCCGAAGGCCCTCTGACCGCTTCCCGCCTGCGCTGGTCCAGCCTGCGCCAGGGCGGCCCCACGCGGTTCCGGCTGGAGCCTGACGCGGCCGGACGGGCGGCGCTGGCGCGCGAGCTGGGCGCCGAAAGCCTGCGCAAGCTGCGATTCGACGGCGTGCTGCTGCCGCGCGGCAAGGCCGGCTGGCGGCTGGAGGCCAGGCTGGGCGCGACGGCCGTGCAGGCCTGTATCGTCACGCTGGAACCGGTCACCACCCGGATCGACACCGAGGTCGTGCGCGAATTCGTGCCGAGCGACCGGATGGAGCCGCCCGAGCCCGGCTCGGAAATCGAGATGCCGGAAAACGACACCGTCGACCCGATGGGCGACGAGGTGGACCTGGCCGAGGTCATGGCCGAGGCGCTGGCGCTGGAGCTGCCGGCCTATCCGCGCAAGGACGGGGCCGAACTGGGATCGGCGCAGTTTGCCGAGGACGGCACCGCCCCGATCACCGATGAAGAGGTCAAGCCGTTTGCGGGGCTTGCGGCGCTGAAACAAAAAATGCAGGACGGGGGCGAGGACGACTGAGAATCCGCTTGCCAAACCCACGGCCATGCGTATTTTCGCGCCCTCATGAGTATGACAGGCGAAGGTCGGTCCCGCCCAGCGGCGGATCCGGTGCGCGCCTTCCGAAACACGGGCAGCATCCCTGCCCCACAGGCAAGATGAGGTTGTGACATGGCTGTCCAACAGAACAAGGTTTCCAAGTCGCGTCGCAACAACCGTCGTGCGCACGACGCCCTGGTTGCTGCGAACCCGAACGAATGCGACAACTGCGGCGAACTCAAGCGCCCGCACCATGTCTGCCCGTCCTGCGGCCACTACGCGGAGCGTGAAATCGTCGCGATGACCGACGACGTGGATCTGGACGAAGACGCCGCCTGATAACCCTGCCGGGACGTCCTCCCATGGCTTCTCTCAAGGAAACCCCCGGCGCAGGCACGTCCCGCATCGTGATTTCGGTCGACGCCATGGGCGGCGACAGGGGGCCGGCGACGGTTGTCGCCGGCATCTGGTATTCCGCGCGCAAGAATCCCGAACTCGACTTCATCCTGCACGGCCCTCAAGACGAACTGGAAAAGCTCGTTTCCCGGCGCAAGGGCCTGTCGGACCGCTGCACGATCCGCGATGCCCAGGGCGTCGTGACCATGAACGACAAGCCCAGCCAGGTCATGCGCCACGGCAAGGGCACCTCGATGTGGTCGGCGCTCGAATCGGTGCGCGAGGGTGAGGCCACGGTGGCCGTCAGCTGCGGCAACACCGGCGCGCTGATGGCGCTGTCGATGATCCGCCTGCGCCGCCTGCCCGGCGTCAACCGTCCCGCCATCGCCATCCTGTGGCCCTCGCGCAACCCGCAGGGGTTCAACGTCATGCTCGACGTGGGCGCGGACATCAAGGCCGATGCCCAGGACCTGCTGCAATACGCCCTGATGGGCGCCGCCTATGCCCGCAACGGGCTGGCGCTGGAGCGCCCCCGTGTCGGCCTGCTGAACGTCGGCACCGAAGAGCACAAGGGACGCGCCGAGCTCAAGGAAGCGCACGACCTGATCGCCAGCCGGGAAGTGGCCGGCAAGTACCAGTTCGTCGGCTTCGTCGAAGGCGGCGACATCCCCGGTGACACCTGCGACGTGATCGTCACCGACGGCTTTACCGGCAACGTCGCGCTCAAGACCGGCGAAGGCACCGCCAAGCTGATCGGCGACCTGCTGCGCGAGGCCTTTGCCTATTCGCCACTGTCGCGCATCGCCTCGCTGCTGGCGCTGACCTCGCTGAGCCGCCTGAAAAAACGCATCGACCCGCGCCGCGTGAATGGCGGCGTGTTCCTCGGACTGAACGGCACGGTGGTCAAATCGCACGGCTCTGCCGACGCCACGGGTGTCTCGGCCGCCGTCAAGCTGGCCTTCGAACTGGCGCGGTCCGGCTTTGGCGACCGGCTGGCGGCACGGGTTGCCTCTGCCGCCGAGGGGGCGCAGGATGGCGCCGCACAAAAGGACCTCAATCAGCCATGACCACACGCGCCGCCGTGATCGGTGTCGGGCATTACCTGCCCGAACGCATCGTCGAAAACGCCGAATTCGAAAAGACGCTGGACACGACGGACGAGTGGATCAAGTCGCGCTCGGGCATCGAACGGCGGCATTTCGCGGCCGAGGGGCAGACCACCTCCGACCTGGCCACCCGCGCCGCCCGTGCCGCGCTGTCGGATGCGGGACTGGCGGTCGATGACCTCGACGCGATCATCGTTGCCACCTCGACCGCGGACCTGACCTTTCCTTCCGCCGCGACGATGGTGCAGGCGGAACTGGGCATGATGCACGGCTTTGCCTTCGACGTGCAGGCGGTCTGCGCCGGGTTCATCTATGCTCTGACCACCGCCAACGCGCTGATCACGGCCGGGCAGGCCCGCCGCGTCATGGTGATCGGCGCAGAGACCTTTTCGCGCATCATGGATTGGACGGACCGGGGCACCTGCGTGCTGTTCGGCGACGGCGCCGGCGCGCTGATCCTCGGCGCGCAGGAGGGTGACGGCACCAATGCCGACCGCGGCATCCTGGCCACCGATCTCAACAGCGACGGGCGCTACCGCGACATCCTCTACGTCGACGGCGGCATCAGCACCCAGACCACCGGGTTCCTGCGCATGCAGGGCAAGGAGGTCTTTCGCCACGCCGTGGAAAAGCTGGCCGCCACCGCCACCACCGCGCTGGAAAAGGCCGGCATGACACCCGAACAGATCGACTGGGTGGTGCCGCACCAGGCCAACATCCGCATCATCGCAGGCACCGCGAAAAAGCTGGGCCTGCCGATGGAACGCGTCATCGTGACCGTCCAGGACCACGGCAACACCTCGGCGGCGTCGATTCCCCTGGCGCTGTCGGTCGGCAAGGCGCGCGGCCAGATCAAGCCGGGCGATGTCATCGTCACCGAGGCGATCGGCGGCGGCCTGGCCTGGGGCGCGGTGGTCCTGCGCTGGTAAACGGGCCGACTGTGGCGGGAAATCCCCGTCACTGTCGGCCTGTTGCACAAACAGCCTTTGACGATCTGCAAAATGCGGCCTGCAAGTCATTGATATTGACTTGTGATTTTTCCTCGCGATAATCCCACCAAATTCAGCGGGAGGGACGACCATGGGGGACAAGACCCTGACGCGGATGGACTTGAGCGAAGCGGTGTTTCGCGAAGTGGGTCTGTCGCGCAACGAGAGCGCCGATCTGGTCGAGGCGGTGCTGCAGCACATGTCCGATGCGCTGGTCTCGGGGGAGCAGGTCAAGATCTCGTCCTTCGGCACTTTCTCGGTCCGGGAAAAGGCCGCGCGCGTCGGGCGCAACCCCAAGACGGGGCAGGAAGTCCCGATCCAGCCGCGCCGCGTCCTGACCTTCCGCCCCTCGCACCTGATGAAGGACCGCGTGGCCGCGGGCAACAAGCGCTGAGGCGCCGCAGATGCCCAAGTCCCGCGACGCGTTCCGCACCATCTCGGAGGTGGCAGAGTGGCTTGATACCCCGGCGCATGTGCTGCGCTTCTGGGAAAGCAAGTTTACACAGGTAAAGCCCGTCAAGCGCGCTGGCGGACGCCGCTACTATCGTCCGGCAGACATGGAATTACTGGCCGGAATCAAGAAGTTGCTGCACGAAGACGGGATGACCATCAAGGGCGTCCAAAAGGTCTTGCGCGAACAGGGCGTGCGCCATGTCTCGACCCTCTCGGGCATGTCGGCGGACGCCGATGGCGACGCGGGCGAGTTGATCGAGGATGCCCCCTACACCGAGGTTGCCGTCGAGGAGGCCACGGATACGCTGATCCAGTTCCCGCAGCAGGCCGTGGCACAACGCTCCGAGCCGGAACTCGAACCGGAGCCGGAACCGGAGGCGGCAGAGCCGGTGATGGCCGAGGCGGCGATGCAGGACGATCCCGAAGACGTCGCGCAGATGGCGCCGGCCGAAGAGGCGGCCGAGGCCATGGACCAGCCCCCGGAGGACGATGCGCCCGCGCCACAGGAAGACGAGCCCGAGGCGGTCGAACCGCCAATGGTAGAGGCTGTACCTGCCGAGGCTGTGGCCGACTCGCCTGAAGACCCGGCCGTGCCCGACGCGCCCCAGGTCGAGACCGCGCCGGAGGAAGACGCCCCCCTTGCCGCTGCAGACCTGCCCGAGCCGCCCCCCGAGTCGCCGGAAGCCGAGCCCGTGACAGCGGAACCCGAGCCGGAGGCGCCCGCGCCCGATATCGCCGCCGAAACGCCGGCGGAAACCACCCCTGTCGATGCATCGGAAGCGGAGGTGGAGGCCGATCCCGTCGAGGTTGCCGCCGAGCACGACACCCCGGAGCCGGCCGCTGTTCCGGTAGCCCCCGAACTGCCGCTGGGCGCGCCGCCCGCCCGGACCAGACCGATCGACCTGCCGGACTTCGATGCGCCCCGCCCGGCCGCACGGGCCGCCCCGCGTCCGCCGCAGGTTCCCGACAGCGGCGCGCTGACGCGGATCGCCGCAATCACCGCCCTGTCAGAGCCCCGGCGCACCGCGCTGGCAGCCCATCTTCCGGCGCTTGAGGCGCTGCGCGACCGGCTCTCTGCCCCCCTCGACTGAGCCTCCGAATTTTCCTGCCCGGGGGGTTGCTCTTGGCGAAAAATAGCGTAAGAACGCCGGACAAGTCGGGCTATGGCGCAGCCTGGTAGCGCGTCCGTCTGGGGGACGGAAGGTCGCAGGTTCGAGTCCTGCTAGCCCGACCAAATCAAAACACCCCAATAAATACCCCTGAATACATCGACTTGTGCGACCACCCGCCAGAGGTGCAGTCGACCAGATCGCCTATCTTGATCTATGCTGGCACCGCCCGCAGACGCATCTTGCGCGCGCCTCTCCTCCCTGCCCTTTTGACGGCCTCCAGGACCTGCCTATGCGCAACGGGTCTCCGGTGCGGCGCCTGCAGCAGTCTCGGTTCGCCGCGCCCGTCACCTGTTGCGTGTTGCCCGGTCCACGAGACTGCCTGCCCAACTTCGCCGATTGGCCAAACCCGCTGCCCCGATGGGGATTCGCCGGGGCGCAGGCGCAGATGACGCTGATCCCGATCGCCAGGGTTCTCTCCGACCTGATGACCGGGGCGCTGTCCGCGCTGCCGGCCGAGGTCTTCTACGTCGACACCGCCCCGCATGGCACCGACACGACCTGTTTGCTTGCCGCCATAATCACTTGCCAGGCGATCTACGGCGTGTTGGTCCACCCGCTCCCGCCGTTGCACCTGCCGGACGATCACGGAGATCAAGACGCACGCTGCTTCGTGGTCGATCCCGAAATCACCAGCCTCGACCGGTGTATTTCGGCGCGCTGCCCGACGCCGTGGCCAGAAAGGTCACGCCCGATTTCCTGAACGATTCCGGTCCGGTCTGACCCGGCGGACCTGACGATGCTTTCGCCATCCGCTCCGACCGCTCCATCGACGCGCCCGGTGGCGGCATCTACGCCCTGCGCCTGACATCGGACCTGTCGTCGCGGGTCCATGTCGATGGCGCGCTGGTGCTGGACACCCAAGGCGGCGTGCCCGAAGAGACGCGGGTGGCCGACGTCGCGCTGACCCCGGGACAGCACCTGTTGGACGTGCTGTATCGCGTCGTGGCCGGGAGGCCTCGATGCAGGTCGACTGGCTCCACATCGCCCCCTTGCCCACCATAACGTTACCCTCACAACCGCCCGAAGCCACCGTTGCGCGGGACCGCGGTCCTGAGAGCGCCCTCGCCGAGACGGAAATCGAGGCCCTGCTGGAGATGCTCCTGCCTCACCGCCACCGGCACGCACCAGAGCACACCGCCGAGGACGCCGTCCTGGACCTGCCGCACGTCCGGCAACACCTCGACGACCAGTTCATAGCGCCGGGCCGTGCGTTTTACTCTCCCCTTGGCGGCATGTGCTTGCTAAGACGGGCAAAACGGGGGAACGCGATGACCGGGGTGCTTGCCAGCCAACAGATCGACGCGCTGATCGCCAGCGGCGCCATCCGCGCCGACCTGCCCTTTGTCGAGGGCCAGGTACAGCCGGCCAGCCTTGACCTGCGCTTGGGTCCGGTGGCCTACCGCGTGCGGGCCTCGTTCCTGGCCGGACAGGGGCGCCGCGTCGCCGACCGCATCGCCGACTTCGAGATGCACCGCATCGACCTTGCCCAGGGCGCGGTGCTGGAAAAGGGCTGCGTCTACCTCGTGCCACTGATGGAATCCATCGCCCTGCCCGACGACATCCAGGCCATCGCCAACGCCAAGAGCTCGACCGGGCGGCTGGACCTGTTGACCCGCGTCATCTGCGACGGCGGGGTCGAGTTCGACCGCATCGCGCCGGGCTACGACGGGCCGCTCTACGCCGAGATCTGCCCGCGCTCCTTCTCGGTGCTGGTGCGCCCGGGGATGCGGCTCAACCAGATCCGCTTTCGCAAGGGCCGCTCGGTCCTGACTGACACCGAACTGACCGCCCTGCACGCGACTGACACGCTGGTCGGCGGCGGCCCGGCGGTGATCGACGAGGGGTTGGGCTTTTCGGTCGACCTGATGCCCGGTGCGGGCGGCCTTGTCGGCTACCGCGCCCGTCCGCACACCGGGGTGATCGACCTCGACCGCATCGGCGCCTACGACCCGCGAGACTACTGGGACGAGCTGCGCGCGGACAATGGCCAGCTGATCCTCGACCCGGGCGCCTTCTACATCCTCGTCAGCCGCGAGGCGGTGCACATCCCGCCCGGCTATGCCGCCGAAATGGCGCCCTACCTGGCCATGGTGGGCGAATTCCGGGTGCATTACGCGGGGTTCTTCGATCCGGGATTCGGCCACGCGGCGGCGGGCGGCGCGGGCGCGCGCGGCGTGCTGGAGGTGCGCTGCCACGAAGCGCCCTTTGTCCTGGAACACGGCCAGATCGTCGGCCGGCTGGTCTACGAGCGGATGTCCGAGGTGCCCCGCCAGCTTTATGGCGCGGGCATCGCGTCCAACTACCAGGGCCAGGGGCTGAAGCTCAGCAAGCATTTCCGCAGTGCCTGACCGGCAGCGCGGCGCTCACGGAACCTGTCGGCCAAAAGAAGGGCAGGTCACCGTCGAAGTAACACCCGCCCCCGTGGCTTCTTCTTGGTCCAAATACCTCCGGGGGTGAATGGACCGCAGGTCCAGAGGGGGCAGCGCCCCCTGGCCCGGTCAGAAACGCCTTGCCTGCCTCGCGGCGCGGCGGGCCTTTTGCATGGCATCGCCTGCCTGTTTGCCCTGCGCGCCACGGCCAAAGGTCCGGGACATGCCGGCGTCGATGCCCTTGTTGACCAGCCGCCGCAGCACGGTGCGGAGGATCATGTTGAAGATCTGTTGCGCGTTCATGTCCGTCTCCTGTCGTGTTTCCACGAAGGATACCTTGCGAATGTGCCGGATTTCGGGCGGATTTCAGTCCTCGAACAGCTCGCTCTGCCCTTCGTCCGCGCCTTCCTCGGCATCGAGATCGCCCTCGCCCGGTTGCGGCACGCCCAGCGGTGAGGGGCGGCTTTCCAGCAGTCCGGCAGCGCGCAGGTCCGCGAGGCCGGGCAGGTCGCGCGCCGATTCCAGGCCGAAGTGATCCAGAAAGCTCTGCGTCACCACGAAGGTCACCGGGCGGCCCGGCGTCATCCGCCGGCGGCCAAAGCGGATCCACTCCATCTCGAGCAGCTGGTCCACCGTTCCGCGTGACACCGACACGCCGCGAATCTCCTCGATCTCGGCCCGGGTCACCGGCTGGTGGTAGGCGATGATCGCCAGCGTCTCGATCGCGGCGCGCGACAGCTTGCGCGTCTCCACCGTCTCGCGCTGCATCAGAAAGCCGAGGTCGGGCGCGGTGCGGATCGCCCAGGCATCGCCCACGCGCACCACCTGCACGCCGCGCCCCTCGTAGCGTTTGCGCAGGTAGACCAGCGCCTCGGCCGCATCGCAGCCGTGCGGCATCCGGTCGTTGAGGTCCTTGACCGTCACCGGCTCGGTCGAGGCAAACAGGATCGCCTCGACCATGCGCTCCTGCTCACCCATGACCGGGGCCTCGAACAGGCTGTCGCGCGGGGTGGTCTCGACCTCGTCGCCTTCGGGCGTGTCGGGCGCGTCAGTCATCGCGTTTCTCCTTGCGCCGCATCAGGATCGGCGCGAACGTCCCGGACTGTTTCAATTCCGCCTTGCCCTCTTTCACCAGTTCCAGCGAGGCGGCAAAGGTCGCCGCCGTGGCCGAGCGCCACATCACCGGGTCCTCGCCCCAGCCGTCCGGCAGGTAGCTCTGGATATCCGTCCACTGGCCGGCAAAGCCCAACATGCCGCGCATCCGTTCCAGCGCCTGTTCCATCGTGAACACCCGGTCGCGGTCCAGCACGAAGGGGCGGAATTCGTCGCGGGTGCGGATGCGCGCGTAGCCCTGCATCAGGTCCAGCAAGGTCGCGGTGTATTTCACCCGGCGCACCTGTTCCATGGCTTCCGGCAGGCCGCGGGCAAAGAAATCCCGCCCCAGCTGGTCACGTCCCATCAGCCGGGCCGCAGCATCGCGCATCGCCTGAAGGCGCTCCAGCTGGAACGCCAGGTGCGCGGCCAGGTCCTCGCCCGAGGGACCGTCCTCGGACGGGTCGGGCGGCAGCAGCAGGCGCGATTTCAGGTAGGCCAGCCAGGCCGCCATCACCAGGTAATCGGCCGCCAGCTCGATGCGCAGCGCCTTGGCCTGCTCGACGAACTTCAGGTACTGCTGCGCCAGGTGCAGGATCGAGATCTTGCGCAGGTCCACCTTCTGCGTGCGCGCCATGTTCAGCAGCAGGTCCAGCGGCCCTTCGAATCCGTCCACGTCCACCACCAGCGCCTCGGCGGCGAGACGGTCGGTGACGGAGAGGGTCATCATGTCTGGGCTGTCGGGGTCGTTCATGCGCGCTCGGGCGGCGTGTCCGGAAGGGTCAGGCCCGCAGCCTCAGCCGCAAGCGCCGCGATGTCAACCGGCGCAGGCGTACGGCGGGCGGCCAGGGCATTATCGGCCCGGCGCTGGCCCTCGGCGTCCATCGGGCCCACGGCCCGGGCGATGGCGCGCATCTCGGCGAGGTCGCCGTTGCAGTGCAACACCACGTCACATCCCGCGGCGCGCGCCGCCGCTGCCCGTTCGGCAACCGTGCCGGACAGCGCCTGCATCGAGATGTCGTCAGTCATCAACAGCCCGCCAAAGCCGATCTGGCGGCGGAGGATGTCAACCATCACCGGCGAGACGGTGGCCGGGCGCGGGTCGATCGCCTCGAACACCAGGTGGGCGGACATGCCCAGCGGCAGGTCGGCAAAGCGTGCGAAGACGGCGAAATCCTGTGTGTCGAGCAGGTCACGCGGGGCGTTCACCCGGGGCAGGTCAAGATGGCTGTCCAGCGTGCCCAGCCCGTGCCCGGGCATGTGTTTCATCACCGGCAGCACACCGCCATCCAGGCAGCCCTGCACCACGGCGCGGCCATGGCGCACCACGGTGTCGACGTCGCTGCCGTAGCAGCGGTTGCGCAGCACGGCGTGGGTGTCCGGGCGGGCGATGTCCAGCGTCGGGATGCAGTTGCCGTCGATACCCAGCGCGCGCAGTTCATGGGCGATGATCCGGGCGCGCAGGTAAAAGGCGCGCTCCGCCCCCGGACCGGTCGCATCCTCCAGCGGCGGGCGCCAGCTGCGCGCCAGCGGCGGGCGCAGGCGCTGGACGCGGCCGCCCTCCTGGTCGATGAAGATCGGCGCGTCGTGCCCGGCCGCCGCGCGCAGATCGGCGCATAGGGCGCGGATCTGGTCGGCGTCCTGCAGGTTGCGGTTGAACAGGATGAAGCCGAACGGCTTGCTCTCGGCATAGAGAGTTCTTTCCGACTCCGAGAGGGCGGTGCCGGCGCAGCCGAAGATGACCGCGCCGAAGCGGCTCACCGCGTCACCACCGGGATGCAGTCCACGTTCTGCGCGACAAAGGCGGCGCAGAAACGGCGCGCGTCGGACAGGTCACCAAAGCCGTGCGCGCGGAGGCGGTAGAACACGCGTCCGCCCGAGGTCGCGCGCTGGATCACCCGGTCCTTGCCTTCGAGGTATTCGCCAAAGCGCTGCTCCAGCCGGACCCATTCGGCGCGGGCGGCATCGGGGCTGTCAAAGGCGCCGATCTGCACCAGCCGCGTGCCGGTGGGCAGCGTCTCGGGTTCGATCTCGGTCACTTGGGTCGCCGGGGCGACATCGCGGGCCGAGGCGCGCGGCCCGTCGGACAAGCCCGCCGGCCGCATCTTGGGGCGCAGCGACTGCGCGAGACCCGGCCCGCTGTAGCGCACCGGCTCCGGCTCTGCCAGCGGCTCTTCTCCCGCATCGTCGGCCAGCACGGAGGCCAGCGCGGCGGTGATCTCGTCCTCGGCCTCGGGCAGCAGCGGGGTCAGCGGCTTGGACGCTGCGGCGATCTCGTCGGCAAGTGCCGCAAAAGCACCTTCGAGCGCGGGTTCGGCCGATTCCGGCACCGGATCGCCCTCCGGCACAAGTGCTGCGACCTCGGCGTTTTCCGCCAGGGACGCATCGAAGGCTGCGGGCTGCATCATTTTCAGCGCGCTCAGCGCCACGTCGTCCGCCTGAAGACCCGCGGGCACCGGCGCCAGCACCAGCCGCTCCGCCGGATCGGCCGCAGCCCCCTGCCCGGCCACGGCGTTGACCGCCAGGCCCTGGTGATCGGCCAGCGTGCCGCCCGGATCCTCGGGCGCGACGCGCATCGGGCCGGACACCGCCTGCACGACGGGAATGCCGCTGACATCGCGCGAAATGATGCCGTAGCTCCAGACACCGATCCCGGCGACCAACGCCAGCGACAGGACCGCCCCGGTCCAGTTCGCAACCGTGGCCATCCTGACCGGAGACGGGGCCTGACCGGCCCCTTCGTAGGTGAAATCCGCCATCTCTGCCTCATGTCCCCTGACGGTACGTTGCCGTCAAAGTGCGTTGCTGCTCGTATTCGAGAACCCGGCGGCGGCGCCTGTGATCAGCGCATTTCTTCCACCGGGGTCACCCCCAGGATACCAAGACCTGCGGAAATCACAACCGCGCTGGCGCGCGCCAGCGCGATTTTCGCTTGTGTTGCGGCAGGAGTCCCCTGCAGGAAGCGCAATTCCGGCTGATCGTTGCCGCGATTCCACAGTCCGTGCAGGTCGGCGGCCACTTCGGAGAGATAGGTGGCGATGCGGTGCGGTTCGTGCGTGCGGGCGGCGATCTCGACCAGACGCGGCCATTCTGCCAGCTTGGTCGCCAGCGCCAGCTCGGACGGGTGGCTCATCGACGACAGATCCGCCGCGGCCAGCGCCGCGTCGCTGACGTCGACGCCCTCCTCGGCCGCCTTGCGCAGCACCGAGCAGATCCGCGCGTGCGCATATTGCACGTAGAACACCGGGTTCTCCTTGGACTGCTCGACCACCTTGTCAAAGTCGAAGTCCAGCGCCGCGTCGCTCTTGCGGGTCAGCATGTGAAAGCGCGCCACGTCCGGCCCCACCAGGTCCACAAGGTCGCGCAGGGTGACGAAGGTGCCCGCCCGCTTGGACATCTTGAAGGGTTCGCCGTTCTTGAACAGCTTGACCATCTGGATCAGCTTGATGTCCAGCGGCACGCGGCCATCGGACAGCGCGGAAACCGCCGCCTTCATCCGCTTGACATAACCGCCGTGGTCAGCGCCAAAGATGTCGATCAAGAGGTCATAGCCGCGCTGCACCTTGTCATAGTGATAGGCGATGTCGGGCGCGAAATAGGTCCAGCTGCCGTCCGACTTCATGATCGGGCGGTCGACGTCGTCGCCGTGGGCAGTGGATTTGAACAGCGTCTGCTCGCGCGGCTCCCAGTCCTCGGGGGTCTTGCCCTTGGGCGGCTCCAGCACGCCGCGATAGATCAGCCCCTTGTCGCGCAGCGACTCGATGGCCGCCTCGATCCTGCCGGTGCCATACAGCGACTTCTCGGAAAAGAAGTGGTCCATCCGGACGCCCAGCGAGGCGAGGTCGTCGCGGATCATGTCCATCATCTGCGCGATGGCGAATTCGCGCACCGGCTCCAGCCACTCGGACTCGTCGGCCTCCAGCCAGATGTCACCGACCTTGTCCTTCAGCGCGTCACCCACCGGCTCCAGGTATTCGCCGGGATAGGACTGCTCGGGCCAGTCGACGGTCAGGTCATGCGCCTCGAGGTAGCGGTTGTAGACCGACCGGGCCAGCACATCGACCTGCGCGCCGCCGTCGTTGATGTAGTATTCGCGCGTGACGTCATAGCCCGCGTAGCCCAGCAGGCTGGCCATGGCGTCGCCCACGATGGCGCCGCGCGCGTGGCCGACGTGCATGGGCCCGGTCGGGTTGGCCGAGACGTATTCGACGTTGACCTTCTGCCCCTTGCCCAGGTCCGACCGGCCATAGGCCGCGCCCGCCGTCAGGATCGTCTTCGGCAACCCCTGCCAGACCGATGCCGAAAGCCGCAGGTTCAGGAATCCCGGCCCCGCCGGTTCGGCGCTGGCGATGCGCGGATCGGCGCGCAGCTTGCCGGCCAGCGCCTCGGCGATGTCGCGCGGCTTGGCCCCGGCGGGCTTGGCCAGCACCATGGCGGCATTGGTCGCCATGTCGCCGTGCAGCGGGTCGCGCGGCGGTTCGGTGGTGACGGGATCGGTGTTCAGGTCCGCGGGCAGCGTGCCTTCGGCCTGCAAGGCGGCGATGCTCTCCAGGACGAGCGTGCGGATATCGGAAAACAGGTTCATGTCAGGGCTCCAGACTTGGCTGGTCTGTACCACTTTGACCCGCAGGGTCAAATGCCCTGCGGCCCGGCCCCTGGGTCAGGCCGGCGCGTCGCCCTCCGCCGGCGGTCCGCCGGCCTGCCGTTCCGCCCGCTGCGGCATTCGCGCCAAGAGCCGCGCGCCCGGCTTGCCGCCCGGAGCATCCTTGGGACCCAGCAGGCGCAGCGTGCCGTTGGGGCCAAGCTCGGCCATGACCACCGCATCGGGCTGCGCCGCGCGCCAGTCTTCCAGGGTGAATTCCTCGGTCAGCCGGGTGACGCGGAATTCGCAACCGCCGGACAACGCGGCATTGGCCTCGAAAAACGTCTCGTCCGGGCCAAAGGCACGCCCGCCCAGCGTGGCCGGCAGGGCATGACGGCTGGAGGCATCGCGCACGCGCTTGAGCTGAAAGATGTTCTCGCGGCCGAATTCCGGCGCGAGGTCGGTCGCGGCCAGGGTGTTGTAGGCGTCGTTGTCGCTGGCGCAGATCAGCTTTTCATAGGCCACGAACTCCACCCGTTCCTCGGCCACCTCGGACAGGATGTCGCCGTAGAAGGTGGTCAGCCCGGCCTCGCGCGCGCTGCGCAGGTGCGAGTTGTTGGGGTCGGCGATGATGACAGGCACCTCCATCTTCTTGAAGGCCGCGCCCAGGTCCACCGCCCATTTCGACCCGCCCATGATGATCACCCCCGGCAGCCGCGAGGCGGTCAGCCCCAGCAGCCGCGCCATCGGCGCCAGGGTAAAGCCGTGCAGCACCACCGTCGCCGCCACCAGCGCAAAGGCCAGCGGCGCGACACGGTCCGCGTCCGCAATCCCCAGCGCCACCAGCCGCTCGCCGAACAGCCCCGCCACCGCCACCAGCACCACGCCGCGCGGCCCGGTAAAGGCCACCAGCAGCCGTTCGCGCCATTCGACGTTGGTAAAGGCCAGCGCGGCCAGCACCGGCAGGGGCCGCGCCACCAGGATCACCGCCAGGACAAACGCCCCGGCGCGCCAGTCCAACACCGCCAGCCGCTCGAAACTCATGCCGGCCGCCAGCAGGATGAACACGCCCGACACCAGCAGCACCGTGGCGTGTTCCTTGAAACGGTAGATCTCGGCAAAGCTGGGCAGCCGCGCATTGGCGATCCACAGCCCCATGATGGTCACCGCCAGCAGGCCGGATTCGTGCAGCACGTGGTCGGCCACCGCAAAGACGCCCAGCAGGACCACGAACAGCACCGGCACCTTCATGTATTCCGGCACCCAGGCCTCGCGGAACGCCTTGACCACGCTCCAGCCCGCCGCCAGGCCCAGCGCGCTGGCCACCGTGATGCCCAGCGCCAGGTCGGCCACCGCCTCGCCCGCGCCGGTCGCGGTCTGCAACACCAGCACCACCTCGAAGGCCAGCACCGCCGCCAGCGCGCCTACGGGATCGTTGACGATCGCCTCCCAGTGCAGCAGGGCGGCGGGACGGCGGCGCAACCGCGCCTGCCGCAGCAGCGGCGCGATCACTGTCGGCCCGGTGACGATCATGATGCCGCCGAACACCGCCGAGGCCTCCCAGCTCAGCCCGGCCACGTAATGCAGCGCCCCGGTCGAGGCCAGCCAGCCCAGCGGCGCGCCGATCAGCACCAGCCGCCGCACGCCCTTGGCCGCGTCCGACAGGCTGTGCAGGTCCAGCGTGAGACCGCCCTCGAACAGGATGATCGCCACGGCGACGGCGATCATCGGTTGCAGCATGTCGCCGAACTGCGCTGCCGGGTCCAGCACGCCGGTGACCGGGCCGATGATCAGCCCTGCCGCCAGCATCAGCACGATGGCCGGCAGCCGCAGCCGCCAGGCCAGCCACTGGCTGCCGACGCCCAGCGCCCCGACCAACCCCAGGGCCAGGACTGTCTCCAGCCCCCCGGTGTCCGCCACTGCCATGTTCCGCGCTCCCTGCCCGCCTGCCTCGCGCCACCCTATGGCAGCCCCCGCGGAAACCGCAACCATGCGCCTGCGTCACCCCCGCCCCGGGCTTCTTCTCTGGCAAAATACCTCCGAGGGTGAGCCCCGGACCCCGTCCGGGGCGAGGGGGCAGCGCCCCCTCTCAGCCGCCTGTCTCGTCGCCCGGCCAGAGGTCCTCGAACACGTCGCGCCCGGTCAGCCGCGCGTGTTGCTGCAAGGCAAAGCGGTCCGTCATCCCGGCGATGTAATCCGCCACCAGCCGCGCCAGCACCGTCTCGCTCCCTGCCTGCGCGATGTCGCCCTGCCAGCGTTCCGGCAGCAGTCCGGGATCCCCCATGTAGATCGGGAACAGTTCATTCACCGCCTCTGTCACCCGTGCCCGCTGCGCCATGACCCGCGGCGCGCGGTACATGTTGGCAAACAGAAAGGCCCGGATCTGCCGCAGGTCGGCCCAGAGCGAATCGGAAAAGGCGATCACCGGGCGGCCAAGGTCGCGGATCTCCTGCGCCGTCTCGGCGCCCGACCCGGCGATGCGCGCGCGCGAGGTGTCGATCAGGTCCGCCACCATCGCGCCGAACACGCGCCGCAGCGCCTCGTGCCGGCGGCGGTAGGGGTCGAGACCCGGGTACTTGCGGTCAACCTCGGCATAGGCGTCGCGCACGATGGGCAGCGGCGAGATCTCTTCCTCGGTGAATAGGCCCGCGCGCAACCCGTCGTGCAGGTCATGGTTGTTGTAGGCGACATCGTCCGACAGCGCCGCCACCTGCGCCTCGGCGCTGGCATGGGTGTGCAGTTCCAGGTCGTGCCCGGCGTTGTACTCGGCCAGCGCGTGCGGCACCGCGCCGATCAGTTGCCCGTCCGGCCCCAGCTGGGCCACCGGACCGTTGTGCTTGGCGATGCCCTCCAGCGTGTCCCAGGTCAGGTTCAGCCCGTCGAAGTCGGCGTAGTGCCGTTCCAGCCGGGTGACGATGCGCAGGGTCTGGGCATTGTGGTCAAAACCGCCGTAGGGCGCCATCAGCGCGTGCAGCGCGTCCTCGCCGGTATGGCCAAAGGGCGTGTGGCCCAGGTCATGCGCCAGCGCGACCGCTTCGGTCAGGTCGCAGTTCAGGCCCAGCGCATTGGCGATGGTGCGCGCCACCTGCGCCACCTCGATGGAATGGGTCAGCCGCGTGCGGTAGAAATCGCCCTCGTGCTCGACAAAGACCTGCGTCTTGTGCTTGAGCCGGCGAAAGGCCGAGCAATGGATGATCCGGTCGCGGTCACGCTGATAGCACGAGCGAAAGGCGCTCTCCTCCTCGGCAAAGCGGCGTCCGCGCGTGCTGGCGGGCGTGCAGGCTGGGCTGGCGCGCATCTGTCCTGTCCCGAATGATCTGTCCCACGCGCCTCTTATCCCGCGGGGGCGGCGAAAACAACGGCGCGGCGGGCGCGCACATTCCCGCCGAACAACCGCGCGACTCACCCCCTGTCCGCATCCCGGCACCGCGACGGGCCATTTCCGCCGAAAAACGCCCACCGAACGATTTCAACGTGTTACGGGCGCGGCGACCGGCCGGACCTTATGGGGTTCCTTACTATGGTAGGTTGGGGGTGCATGTTAGATTCGTTTTCAAGTTTCTTGTCGTTCAATCCTTGGAGAAAGCCATGTTCAGCCCCCTTCGCAGCGTCGCCCTGTGCTGCCTTACCGCCGCCTTTCCCGTCGTCATTTCCGTCGATGCCGCCTTTGCCCAGGATCGGGCGGAGAGATGCAACCGTCCCGGCCCCTGCAAGCAGGTGAACGAGACACTGGTGCTCGATCCCAATGCCGAAACCGGCAAGGACCCGGGCACCGTCACCGTGTTTTCCAAGAACCCCGGCGTCGCCGCCCCCAACCCCAACGTCGCCGCCCCGGACCCGAACCGCAGCAAGCCGCCGGCCACCGGGGGGGACACGATCATCACCCAACCGATCAAGGTGCCCTCGCCCGTGCCATCGACGCCGCCGGCGGTCACCCCGCCGCCGAAAGTGGTCAACGCCGCGCCGCCCGCCACCCAGCCGCGCCCGCCGGCCGTGGTGACGCGTCCGCCGGCCACCCAGCCGGTGCTGACGCCCGGCACCGGTCCCGGCCTTGTCCTGCGCACTCCGCCGGTCGGCGCGCCCAACCCGCCCCTGACCGACCGTGTCCCGACCCGGACCAAGGCCCCGGTCGAGCCGACGCCGAGCATTGACGCCAAGCCGCTGACCGAAATGCCCTACATCACCTTCTCCCCCGCCACGCCGGACGAGAACTACGAGGTCTCGCTGGTCGACAACATGCGTGGCACCGGACGCCTGCGGGTGATGACGGATTACGGCCCGGTGTTCTGCTCCGGCTTCGTCTTCGGCCCCTCGGTGGTGGCGACCAGCTGGGCCTGCGTGCCGGGCGTGCTGGAGGACTCCCGCGCCTATGCCACCAAGATCGACGAAATCCAGATCGTGTTCGACCACATCTTCCCGGACCAGCGGCTGTGGACCGCGCGCGGCTATGAGCTGGTGCTCGACACCGAGCTGTCCAGCCGCGAGACCGGCCTTGCGATCCTGCACATCGCGGATGGCGAGACGACCTTTCCGGCGGATCGCATCCAGCGCGTCGGCCAGGCCCTGCCCGATCCGCGCGCACCGCTGTTCATGCTGTCCTACCCGCGCGGCGGCACCATGGCCCTGCAGCACTGCGGCGCACAGGATACCGATCCGGCCTACCTGCCCGAGAAGACCTTCGAGCACAGCTGCCTGAGCGAATCCGGCGACCTCGGCGCCCCGATCTTCGACGCCACGACCGGCGCCGTGGTGGGGATGCACCTCAGCCACGAGCTGTCGACCGGCCGCCGTTTCGCCACGCCGATGCTGGACCTGGCGAACTGGATCGGCACGCAGCAGTAAGCTCTGCCCCGCGCCAACGGCCCCCGCCCCTCACCGGGCGGGGGCTCTTGCTTGAAGGGGCTCCGCGGATGCATATATTCCGCAGGGACAGATGAAGAGGACACCATGCAGCTTCCGCCCAAAGTGACCGACCGTGCCTTTGCCCGCCTTTCCGAGATCGGCGCCGGGGCCGAAGGCAAGGCCCTGCGCGTCGCCGTCGAGGGCGGCGGCTGTTCTGGCTTCCAGTACGAGATCAAGCTGGACGCCCCGGCCGAGGACGACCTCGTGCTCGAGGATGCGGGCGAGCGGGTGATCGTCGACCCGGTCTCGCTGCCCTTCCTGTCGGGCGCGGTGATCGATTTCTCGGACGAGCTGATCGGTGCGCGCTTTGTCATCGAGAACCCGAACGCCACCAGTTCCTGCGGCTGCGGCACCTCCTTCTCCATGTGAGTGCGCCGCCAAGGCTGCGCAGATGAGTATTTTCAGAGAGAAGAAACCGAAAGGGGCGCCTGTGCCGGGCGCCCCTCTGTGTTCTTCTGGCTCAGATCACTCGGCCGGGATGACCTTGGGCCGCGCCAGCTGTTCCTCGAACACCAGCCAGAAGCCCGAGCCGACGACCAGCAGAACGCCCAGCCAGGTGCCGATGGTGGGGATCTCGTTGAAGAACAGGAAGCCGATGACCACCATCCAGACAAATTGCAGGTTCATCAGCGGCGTGGCGACATAGGCGGGCAGCAGGCGCAGCGCCTCGGCCACCAGGTAGCGCGCGCCGAACAGCGCCGCGGCATAGGCGGTGACCCAGCCCATGTCGGTCAGGTTCATCGGCTTCCAGACGAAGGGCAGCGCCACCGCCATGGTCACCATCAGGGCCGCGTTGGGCCAGAAGACCTGCGCCAGCGGCGCGCGCTCGGCCTTGGCGATGACACGCGCGGCCAGCATCGAACCGCAGCCCGAGAGTGCGGCCAGCAGCGCCCAGGCATGCCCAGCCTGCGCGCCCGACAGCCCGCCGGGCATCAGGAAGAGGATACCGCCGACCCCCAGACCCAGCGCCGCCCAGGCGGCCGGGCGCGGGCTTTCGTTCAGCACCGGACCCGACAGGGCGGCGGCGATCAGCGGGATCAAGCCGATGAACAGAAAGACATCGGCAAAGGGCAGCAGCCGGAACGCCTGGAAGAAGGCGACCGAGGCGACCACTGTCAGTGCCGACCGCGCCAGCATCGCCTTTTTCGAGCGGATGCGCAGGCCGGGGCCCTGCCCGTTCGTGCGCGTGCCCGCCAGGGCAAAGGCCATGATCAGCGCCGAGGACAGCACGAAGAGCTGCGGCGCGGCATAGCCTCCGGCGATGAATTTCGTGATCCCGTCCGCCGCGGCCATCATGCCGGTGAAGACGACAACCAGCGCGGCACCCAGCGCGGTGCCGGAGAGGGCCAGGCGGCTCATGCGCCACCTGCCCGGGCGAAGCCCTCGAAATAGGCGTCGAACAGGTCGCAGGATTGTGCCGCGACGCTGAGCACGTCGCGTGCCTGTGGCGACAGCGCGGGTTCCATCCGGGGCCGCATCCGCCCCCAGTCGCCCGAGCGGTGATCCATGCCGTAGATCGCCTGGCTGAGTTCGCGCAGGACGGTCTGCAACCGCGTCCCCTGTTCAAACCGCAATCGCGAGTCGTGCAAGGATTTGCGGAACAGCGGCGCGCCGACCACCGCCTGGTGCCAGTTGCACACCAGGTATTCGTGGTAGTCGTCGTTGGGGCTGCCCTGCGGATCGTCGTGCACCTGGTAGGCCGCGGTTTCCTGTTCCAGCCAGGAGGTCCAGACCGCCGGCGGCATCTGCCCGGCGTAGCGCAGGGCGATGCAGATCTCGGCCAGCAGGTCGGCGTTCTGGTCAAGGAACGCGGTCAGCCCGGCAAAATGCAGGCTTTGCAGCGCCGCGTTCGGCAGGTCCGGGTCGCGGCGGCCGTATTCCGACAGGTAGTAGACGATGTGCGTCAGCTCATACGCCGCCTTCTTGTTGGGCAGCGCAAAGGTCCGGGTCCGCGCGCAGAAGGCGCGCAGCCGGTCGTTCAGCCCGTCGTCGCGGACCGGGTCGACACCGCGGCGGGTCATCAGGCGGCGCGCCTCGGCGCGCTGCAGGTCGGACAGTTCGGCCTGGGCCAGCCCTTCGCGGGCGGCGAAATCCACCATCCGCTGCGCCTGGTCGCCCGGCATCCCGAGATCCTCTAGATCCAGCGCCAGCGACAGCAGAAAGCGGTAGTACTGCGGGAAGAACTGCAACCTCTGCACGGCCTGCGCGTAGAACCCGGCGTGGCGCGCCAGCGCCTCGGGGGTGACGCCCTGGCCCGTGCATTCGAGGATGTTCAGCAGCTCGGCGTTCTCCTTCAGCCAGAACACATCGTCGCCGTGGCGGCGGTGGTCGGCGAAGGCGCCCAGAAGCGCGGTGATCCGCGCCTCCAAGGGGGCGATCCGGGACGGGACGGTCAGGTGGATGACGTTGGTCATGTCAGATGTCTCCTCTGTCAGTCGGCAGAGCCTGTCGCGCCCCGCCCGGGTATCACCGTTCGGATCAGGCGCGAGTCGGGCCGGACCAGGAGGTGAAGGCCTGCACCGCGTCGCCCTTGCCTGCGTCGCCGGTCACCGGGCCGGACCACGAGGTGAAGGCCTCGACGTTGTCGCCGGTTTCACGGTCGCCGCGTGCCGGGCCGCTCCACGAGGTAAACGCCTGCACGTTGTCGCCGCGCTGTGCGTCGCCGGTCACCGGGCCGGACCACGAGGTGAAGGCCTCGACGTTGTCGCCGGTTTCACGGTCGCCGCGTGCCGGGCCGCTCCACGAGGTAAACGCCTGCACGTTGTCGCCGCGCTGTGCGTCGCCGGTCGCCGGGCCGGACCACGAGGTGAAGGCCTCGACGTTGTCGCCGGTTTCACGGTCGCCGCGTGCCGGGCCGCTCCACGAGGTAAACGCCTGCACGTTGTCGCCGCGCTGTGCGTCGCCGGTCACCGGGCCGGACCACGAGGTGAAGGCCTCGACGTTGTCGCCGGTTTCACGGTCGCCGCGTGCCGGGCCGCTCCACGAGGTAAACGCCTGCACGTTGTCGCCGCGCTGTGCGTCGCCGGTCGCCGGGCCGGACCACGAGGTGAAGGCCTCGACGTTGTCGCCGGTTTCACGGTCGCCGCGGGCCGGTCCGCTCCAGGAGGTGAAGGCCTGCACGTTGTCGCCGCGCTGTGCGTCGCCAGTCACCGGGCCGGACCACGAGGTGAAGGCCTCGACGTTGTCGCCGGTTTCACGGTCGCCGCGGGCCGGGCCGCTCCAGGAGGTGAAGGCCTGCACGTTGTCGCCGCGCTCGATATCGCCGGCTGCTGGGCCGCTCCACGAGGTGAAAGCCTCGACTGCATCGCCTTTTTTGATGTCTCCGCTTGCGGGACCCGACCAGGAGGTGAATGCTTCAACTGCATCGCCCGCATCGCGGGAGCGCGCCACCGGGCCCGACCAGCTGGTGAAGGCCTCGACCGAGGTGCCGGAGAACAGGTCGCCCGCGGCGGGGCCGGACCACGAGGTAAATGCCTCGACGGCGTCGCCTGAAAAGGCGCTCGTTTCCGATTTGGAAACGATTTCTTCAGGGCTTTGCATCTTGATGAGGGCAGTCATGGGTTTGCTCCTTGTCCAGGTTGAGCGCTATGCCCTTGAAATCTGCACGTAAAAAGCGTTTGCAAAAAAGTTAATTCTTGTTAAGGTTGTTTAAGAGAGTCTTTATCCACAATTCCGATTCGCGCAGGCGTTTCGAATTGCAATACAATGCAGGTTATCCACAGGAATCAATTTCTTGGGGATAATTTCTGACTTTGCAACGCAACGGCCATTTGCAAAGTCAAAAACCCCGAATCATCCCCGAATCACGTGAGTTCAAGCGCCTGGTTTGTGACGCGCAGACGCGGGTCCGCGGAGGCTTCGGCACGGATCGACTCAAATTGCTGACAGTCTGACGCCCAAGCGCGTCGCTTGACCCCGCCCGCGGGTCCTGCGAACCATGAATTGCAAACCCTGCGAAAGGACGCCCCATGAAGATCGCCACCTTCAACGTGAACGGCATCAAGGCCCGGTTGAACGCGGTCACCGACTGGCTGGACGAGTCGCAGCCCGACGTCGTGCTGTGCCAGGAGATCAAGTCCGTCGACCAGGGTTTCCCGCGCGAGCCGTTCGAGGACCGGGGCTACAACGTCGAGACCCACGGCCAGAAAGGCTTCAACGGGGTGGCGATCCTGTCCAAGCGCCCGCTCGAGGACGTGCGGCGCGGACTGCCGGGCGACGACAGCGACGAACAGGCGCGCTGGATCGAGGCGACCGTCATGGGCGACCACCACGCCGTGCGGGTCTGCGGGCTGTACCTGCCCAACGGCAACCCCGCCCCGGGGCCGAAATACGATTACAAGCTGGCCTGGATGCAGCGGCTGGAGGCGCGCGCGCGCGACCTGCTGGCCGACGAGATGCCGGCGCTGATGGCCGGCGACTACAACGTGATCCCGCAGGCCGAGGACGCCGCCCGCCCCGAGGCCTGGAAGGACGATGCGCTGTACCTGCCGCAGACCCGCGCGGCGTTTCGCCGGATCCTGAACCTCGGGTTCACCGAGGCGTTCCGCGCCCGGACCGAGGCGCCGGGCTACTACAGTTTCTGGGACTACCAGGCCGGCGCCTGGGAAAAGAACAACGGCATCCGCATCGACCACCTGCTGCTGACCCCTGCCGCCGCCGACCTGATGACCGATTGCCAGATCGACGCCTTCGCGCGCGGGCGTGAAAAGCCGTCGGACCACGTGCCGGTCTGGATCGACCTCGCGGCCTGACCTGCGCCGATACCCGCAGGGGGCGTCTTGCACCTCCGCCAGTATCGCCCTATTTTTGTCGGAAACACAGAACGAGCGGAGCCGCCCATGCCCATGCACGCCCAGGAAATCGAAGATCTGCTGCGCCAGTCCTTCCCCAATGCGCGGATCACCGTCGAGGGCGATGACGGCGTCCACATGTCCGCCCTGGTGATCGACGAAAGCTTTCGCGGATTGAATCGCGTCCAGCAGCAGCGCGCGGTCTATGCCGCGCTCAAAGGCAAGATGGACGGCTCCAACGGCGCGCTGCACGCGCTGGCCCTGACAACCAAGGCGCCCGACTGAGGCGCAACCCAGCAAAGGAACATCCATGTCCGCGCAAGACCAGATCAAGCAAACCGTCGAGAGCAACGATGTCGTGCTCTTCATGAAGGGCAACAAGTCCATGCCGCAGTGCGGCTTTTCCAGCCGCGTGGCCGGCGTCCTGAACTACATGGGCGTCGATTTCCGCGACGTGAACGTGCTCGAGGACGAAGGCATCCGCCAGGGGATCAAGGATTTCTCCGACTGGCCGACCATCCCGCAGCTTTACGTCAAGGGTGAGTTCGTCGGCGGCTGCGACATCATCACCGAGATGACCCTGTCGGGCGAACTGGACCAGCTGTTCGACGCCAAGGGCGTGACCTACAACAAGGATGCGGCCGAGAAGATCCGCGAAGCCAACGCCTGAGCGCGTGGCGATGTTCCGGCACGGAACCTGACAGCGGGCAGCCTTCTGCCCGCTTTTTCTTTTTAAAGCACCCCGCCAAAAACCTGAATCGTTGGGATTCCCATGAGAGCTGAATTGTGATTCATCCTGTTTGGGAGGATGGATCATGTCGGCACCTTTACCGGAAGCTCTTCGGGCGCGGTTTCAGAGATTGATTGAAGAAGGGTTAAGCGGGCGTGCGGCTGCGTTGCGGCTGAAGGTGTCGCCTGCCACTGGGGCGCGTTGGG
>NZ_FXYF01000033.1 GCF_900184945.1 Antarctobacter aquimaris
ACCGCGCCGCCAAAGGCTCGGCAACCCCGATGACCAGGAACAGCGACGCAATGATCGTGGTCGTGATGACGATGTCCACGACGATCACATGCCATCAGCAGAGGTCAAGGGCCGGGCACGGTCGGGCTTGCGCCGGAGCGCTGGACCGGGGGGCCGCGGCGTCATCGGTTCGCCGCGGACCTTGCCCGCTGGCCGCGCGCACCCGGCACCGCGCCGCCAAGGCCGTTGCGCAAGCGGCGGGCCAGGTCGAAGAACCTGTCCGCATCGTCGCCAAGCACCGTTTCGATGGCGGCGTCGACCTCGGCCCAGGCCGCCTCGATTCCGGCAAGCATGGCGCGCCCCTTTTCCGTCAGGTCCAGCACGTTCTGGCGCCGTGACGCCGGATCGGGCGCGCGCGAGATGTAGCCCGCGGCCAACAGGCGGTCGGTCATCGTGCTCATGCTGGCCGGGGTGATCCCGAATTCAGCGGCAAGATCGGCCTGGGACACGGGGCCCAACCGGGCCATCGCCTCGATGACACGGGCCTGCCGGTGTTGCAGGCCAAGCGGCGCCAGCCGGCGGCGAAGGTCTGCCTCGACGAGATCGGCGCTGTGCGTGAGTCCGTGAAAACGGTGCTGATCTGCTTGCATACTAATAGTTAGTATCCTAATTGAATGCGTGGTACAAGACTCAAACACCATCGCCCTGTTCCGTATTGGAGGCTGACATGCTGCTGACCCATCGACCCGATCGCGGGGTAGTGTTCCTTCTTGCCGTACTTGGGGCCGCTGGGCCAGCGGCTGCGCAAACCGAAGAGGTGCGGCTTGCCCGGATCGCGGATTTCTTTGCGTCGGCGCAGCTGGTGGCGGGTCCCGATCTCGTGGATTGCACGCTTTCGGGCGGGACGGACACCACCTGTTTCTCGATCACGGTACGCCAGGCGCCCCAAGGCGACACGCTTGGCCCCTGGTGCCCGACCCACATCACCGATGGTCCCGAGGCCGGCGGCCTCTGGTTCCTCGACGGCAAGACGGTGGACGTGGACGGGGACTTCATCACTTCGCTGGCCGAGGTCTACGGCGACACGAAGTGGCAACTCTACGATCCCGAAACAGGCGACGTGCGCTTTACCGGCACGCTGGAGGCCTGCGAGGCCGCGGCGCGTCCGGACGTCGACCCGGCCTATCACAATTACTGTGTCCAATGCCTGCCGGAATACCTGCCCGAGGGCGCCACGCTGACCTATGTCCTGCCGCTGGACCGCTATCCGGTCGATCGCCCGGCACCCGCCAACCGGACGGGCGCGGGCGTGGCCTTGAACGGTGTGCGGATCGACGGCCCGGCGCCGCTGGATGCGATCCTCGCCGCCTATACCATCGCGGCCTTCGACGATTGTGGCGGTCATATCAACACGCATGTGGGCTATCACTACCACGCTGTCACCGATTGCCTGACCGGCACCGCGACGACCCTGGAGGGCGCCTCCGCCGAGGCGGTCACCGCCCATGGCGGCCAGATCGGCATCGCGATGGACGGCGCCGCGATCTTTGCCCACAGGCTTGCCGACGGGACCGATCCCGAAGGGCTGGATGCCTGCTACGGGCACGCAGTGGACGGGCTGTCCTACCACTATCACGCGGGAGCTGCCGGCTCGAACCAGAATCTTGGCTGTCTTTCGGCGGAAACCGGCTGCGTCCTCGTTGAAGGGGAGACGGTCTGCGACGCCAGCCGTCGCCCGCCGCGGCCCTGAGCCATGTGCATCCTCGAACTCGGAGTGTTTCCGAATGAACCCGCGTATCCTTTATTATGCATCCCTGGCCGTGATGGGGGTGCTCGCCTCGGCAGCTGTCTGGACGGCGGGCGAGAGCCAGATCGCCTCGCCTGTCGAGGTCGCGCAATCCGCGCCGCCGCCCCAGGGTGGCCCGCACGGCGGCCCGCCGCCGCGCGAAGCCTTCGAGGCCTGTGCCGCGCTGTCCGAGACCGATGCCTGCGCCTTTCCGCTTGATGGGGCAGAGATCACCGGGAGCTGTCGCCAGCCGCCGCAGGGGCGCGACAATGCGCTGATCTGCTTTCCCGCGCAGGCCGGCAACGGCTGACGTGGCTCCAGGGCGGCAGAAGAGGCGCATCAGGATGACATCGACATCCGAGAACGGGCCGACGCCGATGCGCGGCCGAACCTCCGGCGCATCGCGCCAGATCGCCTGGACGCTGCTGATCGTGGCGGTGCTCTGGGTGGTGTCGAGCCAGGCCTACTACGCCCTGGTCGAGGCGCTGGGGCTGGAACGCGGCTATGACGGTGCCCCGATGCTGTTCACGGTCTATTACCTGGGCTGGGCGGCGCTGGCTGCCTGGCTGTTCCGGCCGCTCTTTGCCGAGGTGCTGACCCGCGACCGCGTGGCGTGCGAGGGGCTGGCCTTGTTGCCGGTCCTCGCCGGCTTTGCGATGATCGTGGTCTATGTCCTGCCGCTGCTGCCCAAGGTGTCCGAGGTCCGCGCGCCAGCGAACCCGCCTGAGTTCATGTTTGCATCGGCCTGGTACTACCTGCCGAAATCGGCCGACATCCTGTTCCAGCAGGTGCTGGCCGCGGCGCTGATCTTCACGGGGGTGCGTGCGGGGCTCGGGATAGCCGTGTTGAGTGTCGGCATGGCGGCGGCCTTCGGGCTGTTTCACCTCGGCCTTGCCCTTGATGGCTTTACCTCGCTCTACGTCGCCCGGTTCACCCTGGCCGCCACCTTTTTTGGCGCGCTTTTGCCGTATCTTTACCTGCACCTGCGCAGCGGCTTTCGCTGGGCCCATTCGCTGCATTGGGGTTTTTACGCCGCCGATGCGATCCTCACCCATTTCCTGCTGGCCGCCCCGCCCTGGGCCTGAGCCCGAACCGAAAGGGAAACACCATGCCGTCCTGTCTCAAACCCGCCGCCGTGCGTTACGCGGCCTTTCTCCTTTGTCCGCTGATGGTCACGGCGCAACCCGGCCAGGCGCAGGGCCTGAGCTATCCTGTCGTCGACACCATGCAGGACCGGTGCTTTGACACCGTCGGAGAGGTCATTGCCTGTCCTGCCCCGGGCGAGGCGCTGCACGGTCAGGATGCGCAATACGGCCGCCTGCCCGCGTCCTATTCCGACACCGGCGACGGCATCGTGACCGACGACAACACCGGACTTGTCTGGCAGAAGACTCCGCCGAACGACCGGCTTCAATACGCCGATGCGCTGGCCTACTGCGAGGCGCTGGATCTTGGTGGGCGGATCGACTGGCGCGTCCCGTCGATCAAGGAGTTGTATTCGCTGGCCGACAATCGCGGCGAACTGCTGAGGCCGGAAGAGGGCACGCCGACCCCCTATATCGACACCGGCGTGTTCGATTTCTTCTATCCCGAGGGGCGGATGGCCTTTGCCGGCCAGTACTGGAGTTCCACGCTCTACATCAAGGGACCGGTCCAGAACGGCCGCAACCAGGCGGCCTTCGGTTTCAACTTTGCCGACGGTCATATCAAGGCCTATGGCACCGGGCGTGACTTTTACACCGGCGCGCCGGCTGTCAGCGGGCTGCCCAACGGCCCCTCCGATGGCAAGACGCCCGGCAACTACGTGCGCTGCGTCAGCGGCGCCGAGGACGTCTACGGCGTCAACGCCTTTGTCGACAACGGTGATGGCACGGTGACCGACGCCGCCACGGGCCTGATGTGGCAGCAGGCCGACGACGGCACGCGCCGCGAGTGGCAAGAGGCGCTGGCCTATTGCGAGGCGCTGGAGCTTGGCGGCTACGACGACTGGATCCTGCCCGACTCCAAGGCGCTGCAAAGCATCGTCGACTACAGCCGCACCGGGTTTCCGGCGATCGACGAGACGGTTTTTGTCATCACCAGGGACTCCGAGACGCTGGATTTCTGGACCAGCACGACCTTCGGCGACTGGAAGAATTACGCCAATGTCATCGCCTTCGGCAAGGCGCTCAGCAAGGCGGGTGATCAGACCGAATACACCGACTGGCATGGCGCCGGCGCGCAGCGGTCGTCCATCAAGACGGTCATCGGCCAGGAGATGACAGAGGACACCACCTGTTCGGTCAACGCCTGCGACTACAACCGGTCCGACAACCTTGTGCGCTGCATGCGCTAGACGGGTGATGCGCCGGGCGATGGCCTGTGGGCCGTCGCGCTGCACCGCCCGCGTGAAGAGCGGAACGATGAAATCGACAGGGATCACCCACGGGGCCGTGCTGCTGGGCCTCAGGCTGCTGTGGGTCGCGGCCAACCTGCCGCTGCCTGACGCCTTTACGGTCATCGCCCTGCGCGACCTCGTGGTGCAGTATTCCGGCGTGCTGGCCATCGGCGCGATGAGCATCGCCATGGTCCTCGCCGTGCGGTCGCCCCGGGTGGACCGCACGGCTGGACGGGTTCGACAAATCCTACCGCCTGCACAAGTGGCTGGGCATCGCGGCTTTGGTGGCGGCGCTGGCACACTGGGGTGTGGTGAACGCGCCGAAATGGGCGACAGCGCTGGGTCTGATGGCGGCACCTGAACGCGGACCGCGCCCGGTCAGTGGTGAGGTCGCAGATGTCCTGACCATCGAGTCGGTCCTGCGCAGCCCGCGCGGCCCGGCAGAGGGGCTGGGCGAAAAGGCGTTCTACCTCGCGGTTCTGTTGATCGCGTTGGCGCTCATCCGGCGCATTCTCTACCGTCTGTTCGCCAAGACCCATACCCTGATCGCTGTCGCCTATCTCGTGCTCGTCTTCCACTCGGTCGTGCTGATGGAGTTCGACGCCTGGACGCAGCCCGTGAGGGTCGTCACGGCGCTGCTGCTGGTCGGCGGCACGGGCGCGGCAGTTCTGGCGCTGACCCGGCAGATTGGGCGCCGCCTACGGCGGCTGGGGCGACATGTTCGAACGGGTGCCATTCACCAACGGCGTCGAAGTGCATCACGATCTGGTCGTCGACCTGAACTACCGCGTCTACCGGCTGGGCAACCCTGTCGCGGGAGGCCCCGGCAGCCCGCCGGATGCCGAGGGGGCAGAGGTCGCTGGCGGACCCTTTGTGCCGGGGGAGTTCCGGCGCAGCTTTGACGGGCCCGGTGGCGATGGTTCGCCGCCCGGTTCCGGCAAGGGCGGCGCGCCCGACGGCCCGCCCCCGGGCTTTTCGCCCGGGGCCAATGTCGGCGGCGGCTCTGCCGGGATGGCGATCCACAAATCCGAAGGGCTGGTGCCCTGCAACGACCGCTGCTCTTGGCAGCCACATGGCGGGCGGGATCTACACGCAGATCGGGTCGTCGCTGGCGGGCTCCGCCGTGCTGGGAGCCATTGCCGGCGAGGCGGCGACGGTCTATGCGGCAGGCGTGGATACTCTGACTATCCCCGACGCGCGGCTGACCCGGATCATCAACGAAATCCTCTCTCCCCTGCGGCGCGAGGCGGGTTATGCCCCGGCCTGAGTCATGCAAACGCTGCAAGGCGTGATGATCCCGAAGTTCGTTCTCTACATCAAGAAGGCCACGATGATGCAGGCGGCGCTGACCTATGTCGAAGACCTGTGCGACCATCACGCGCCGATGCTGCGCGCCGCCAACATGCATGAGCCGCAGCTGGCCTGGGAAACCCGCAACATGATCGTGAGCGCCGAGATGAAACTGCGCGCTTCGCTGTTCCGCACCGAAAGCCGGTGCAGCCATTACCGGCTGGAATACCCGGAGGTGGACGACGCGAACTGACACCCCTGGATCAACATCCGCCAAGGCGCGGACGCGCGATGCAACTGAGCAAGCAGCCCAAAGACAGCTGGCCGGACGCGGGGCGACCGGGCAGCGCGTCGGAGGCGCGGTAGTCCCCGGGGCATCCATCCGTTCACGCGGTTGTCAATCCGATCTTGCTACACGCGACGGCGACTTCTGCTATTTTCAAGGGGAACACAGCTGAGGAACAGCCATGAAACTGATCCATCCGACACGCCGCGTTCTTCTGGCCGCCGCGGGGTCCGCGGCGCTTGTCGCGGCCTCGGGGCTCTCAGTGCCTGCGCGGGCGCAAGGCGTCGCCCCGACCCCGTCCATGCGCGGCGGGGCCAACAACTACCGCCCCGGCGCCCCAGTCGTCGAGCGGATCGGCGGCGGCGGGTTCTGGATGACCGGCACCGTGCGGCGCGCGGGCGATGGTGCCCCCTTGCCGGGCCAGCGCATCCAGGTCTGGGCGCATACCACCGAGGGGCACGAGCGCGACTGGCACAGCCATGGCGCGACGCTGACCGACGCCAACGGTGAATTCCGGCTGGAGATGCCGCAGATCGTGCCCGCTTTCGGGCAGGCGCACGGGCATCTGGCCTATGACAGCGGCGAGTTCGAAACGGTCTTCCTGCGCCCGGTCATGTCCAGCCCCAGGGACACCACGCTCAGCGCGCATTTTGTGCTGAAACCGGCCTGAACCCGGTGCGGTTTGCCGGACCGACCCTTGTCTGGCTGGTGCTGGTGACCACCATCGCGATGCCGCTGGCCGTGGCGGCGACCAGCCCGCTGCTGGCGTGGCGCCAGCCGGTCTACATCGCTGCCGGGTTCGCCGGAGTGATCGGGCTGGCGCTGCTGCTTGTCCAGCCGCTTTTGGCGGCCGGGGCGCTGCCCGGGCTACCCGCACCGCGCGGACGGCGTGTGCATCTCTGGGTCGGCGCTGGGCTGGTGCTGGCCGTGCTCGTACATGTCGGGGGGCTGTGGATCACCAGCCCGCCCGACGTGGTGGATGCGCTGCTTTTCGAGTCGGCAACGCCGTTTTCCGCCTGGGGCGTGGTCGCCATGTGGGCGACCTTTGCCGCGGCCCTTGTCGCCGCGCTGCGCGGGCGATTGCACCCGCGCACATGGCGCCTGGGCCATACGGCGCTTGTCTCGGTCGTCGTTGTCAGCACCGTGGTGCACGCGGTGCAGATCGACGGCACCATGGGCCAGGTGTCGAAGGTGCTGCTATGCGCCTTTGCCCTTGCGGCCACCGGAAAGGCCATCGCCGACCTGCGGACATGGCGGCTGTTGCGACGCCGCCGGAGCGCAGGGGGGACGGGCGTCGGCCCGGATCAATTGCGCTGACGCGCCGGACGAGGTCCGATTTCAACGCAACTGCCCAACCAATGCCAAGGCGCCAAGGACCGCATCGCTGTTGATATGGATCAACGCGCATATGCGAACACGCGCATATGTATGGCCCATGCAGGAGATTCTCACCGCCATTTGCGACCCGACCCGCCGCGCCGCGCTTTCCATCCTTTGGGACGGGACCGAGCATTGTGTCTGCGAGCTGATGGCGCGCCTCGACGCGACGCAAAGCCGGATGTCCCGGCACATGAAGGTGCTGCGCGAGGCGGGACTCGTCCTCGACAGGCGCGACGCACAATGGGTGCGCTATCGCCGCAATCCCGAGCTTTCGCCGGAGTTCACCGCGGTTGTCGACGCGGTTCTGGCGGCGGAAGACGCATCGCAAAGGAAGGTCGCATGACCATCGAAACCCACGAGCCGCACGCGCCGCGCAGCATCCCCGACTGGGCGTGGTATGCCGGCGTGCCCCTTGTCGCCGTCCTGTGGTGGCTGATCTACGGGCAGTTGATCCCGTTTTCCGAGTGGGCGACGGCGCTCTTTCCGGTCGCACGCGACGGCCACACCGGCGAGGCGATCGCCTTTTTCATCTATGACGTGCCCAAGGTGCTGCTTCTGCTGACCGGGATCGTCTTTGTCACCGGTGTGTTGCGCAGCTGGTTCAGCCCGGAAAAGACCCGCGCGATCCTGGCGGGAAAGCGTGAGATCTGGGGCTATCCGCTGGCCTCGCTTCTGGGCGTGCTGACGCCGTTCTGTTCATGCTCTTCGGTGCCGCTGTTCATCGGCTTTGTCTCGGCGGGGATCCCGCTGGGCGTGACGTTTTCCTTCCTGATCGCCGGGCCGATGGTGGGACCGGTGGGCCTGGGGCTGCTCTACGGGCTGGTCGGCTGGCAGATCGCCACGATCTATCTTGTCTTCGGTTTCACCCTCGCCACGGTCGCCGGCGTCGTCCTCGGCCGGATGGGGCTGGAGCGGTATCTTCAGGACTGGGTGCGCGAACTGAACGCCGGGCCCGTGGGCGATCTGCCCGATCAGCGGCTGACGATGGTGGACCGGCTGAAGACCGGCGTCGAACAGGTGCGCGAGATCGTCGGCAAGGTCTGGATCTGGGTGCTGGTCGGCATCGGCTTCGGTGCGGCCATCCACGGCTATGTCCCCGAGGAGATGATGCTGCGGATCATGGGCGGCGAGGCCTGGTGGTCGGTTCCGGCGGCGGTGGTCGTGGGCGTGCCGATGTACACCAACGCGGCCGGGGTCATCCCCATCGTCGAGGCGCTGCTGGGCAAGGGGGCGGCGCTGGGCACGACGCTGGCCTTCATGATGTCGGTGATCGCGCTGAGCCTGCCCGAGATGATCATCCTGAAACAGGTGCTGACCCTGCGCCTGATCGCGATTTTCCTTGCCGTCGTCACTGCGGGCATCCTCGCCACCGGCTTTCTGTTCAACGCCCTCCTGTGATCGACCCGGCGGGCCGACGCGAAACCCCGAAAGGAAACACCCATGAAAACCGTCAAGGTCTACGGCCCCGGCTGCAAGCGCTGCGAGGCCACGGAAGCCATGGTCAAGGACGCCGCGGCAAGGCTGGGCATCGCGGTCGATGTGGAAAAGGTCACCGATGCGAAATCCATCGCGATGGCGGGCGTCCTGTCCACGCCGGGCCTTTCGGTCGACGGCAAGCTCGTCCATGCCGGCGGCCTGCCTGACGCCGCAAAGCTCGAAGGATGGCTGCGCGCATGATCCGATCCCTTGCCCTCGCGGTCATCCTGACCCCTCCGACCCTCTCTGCCGCCGGTGTCCTGGAAATCCGGCCCGTGACCGCGGATGTCTGGGCCATCGTCGGCGAAAAGGCCCAGCGCAGCCCCGAGAACCTGGCCAACAACGCGACCTTCGGATTGGTCGTGACCGAGGCAGGCGCGGTGCTGATCGATCCGGGCGGATCGTGGCAGGGCGCACAGGCGCTGCACGAGGCGATCAGGAGCGTGACGGACCAGCCCGTGACCCATGTCGTCAACACCGGCGGGCAGGATCACCGCTGGCTGGGCAATGGCTATTGGCAGGCCCAGGGCGCAACGGTGATCGCGTCCGACG
Organism: Antarctobacter aquimaris; assembly: GCF_900184945.1. GTDB lineage: Bacteria > Pseudomonadota > Alphaproteobacteria > Rhodobacterales > Rhodobacteraceae > Maliponia > Maliponia aquimaris. Next base: position 9,127 of record NZ_FXYF01000033.1, read on the forward strand.
CCGCGGTGGCGGACCAGAAGGCCCGCGGCTCGATGCAGATGACCGTCCTGGCGCAGTTGATCGGCGACGCGCTGGAAGGCACCGACCCAAGCCTGGCGGACGTGACCTTTGCCGACAGGTTTTCGCTGAGTGTTGGCGGCCTGTCCTTCGAGATCGTGCATCCGGGCGCGGCGCACACGCCGGGCGACAGCTATGTCTGGGTGCCGGAGCGGGACACCGTGTTCACCGGCGACATCGTCTATATCGAGCGGATCCTCGGCGTCGGCGAGCAAAGCTCGATCACGTATTGGCCCGCGGCTTTTCTGGCGGTCGAGGCCACGGGGGCCGCGCATGTCGTCCCGGGCCATGGCGGACCGACGACCCTGCCGCGCGCCCGCGCCGACACCTACGATTACCTGATGAACCTGCGCGCCCGGATCGGAGCTCTGATTGACGCGGGCGGCGACATCATGGCCGCGCCCGAGGTGGACCAGACGGCCTTCGCACACCTGGAGCAGTTTGACAGCCTCGCCCGCGGCAACGCCCAGATCGCCTTTCAACAGATGGAATGGGAGTAAGGCGCGCGCGTTTCGTCTTTGGTGGTGGCGTCCCACGGCAGCCGGAGCATCGTGCACGCGGATCGGATGCTCGCCGTGCGGTGGGCCTTCAGGTCCTTGCGCAGGCTCACTCGAACGCCTGGCGGTCGCCTGCTCGCTTCGTTCATCCTTCCTCGGCCTCCTCGGCCTCCTCGGCTGACGAGGATCACGCCTTCAAGAACGCGCCGGTCATCCCTTTCGGGACATCAATGCGCAATGCCGTGCCGGGCAGTGGGCGCTGGGCTTTCCGTGTGAATTCGGGAAAATGGGTTCACGACGCGCCATCCGCGCATCCGTCAGCCAATAGCGATTTCTTATGTCACTGCTCTCTTTTCGAGCGTTGAATCAGCTCCTTGGGGCCTGATTAATACGTCCCGAGCCTGGCAAGGTGTCCGGGTTTCGGAGGCCAGCCCAGTTCGACATGCCCACCTTTGCGACCTCGGACCATTCCGCAGGTCGGGTTCTTGTGCCGACCGGCGGGGCACCATCGGCCGCCGCTGGCCCGGCAACCTGAGAGCCCGTTCCGGTTCTGCCGGCGCGTTGCGGCGGCGTGCCAAGGGAACGAAGGATAGAGCTTTGTAAATAAACACTACCTCAACCAGTGAGGCCTAAGTTCTGCACTCCAGAGGAGCGCGAGGATCCATGGCAACCTACGCCGTCACCACATCGAACTGGAATGATCCCGGCTTTTGGAACGCGATTGTCGAGTCCGAAGGCGGTCACGCGCTTGATCTGTCCGGACTGCCGGACAGCTTTCGGATCACGATGGTCTCGGGAACCGGCAAACTGTCCATAAGTGACGGCACGACGACATTTGTCATTGGTGACGCGAGCGCGAGCGGGACTTTCAACGCACAACTGGGCGCATCGACCGAGTTCGAGTATTTCGCGATCACGGGGAGCGCTGGCAACGACAGCATGACCGGCAGCGGCAGCGCCGAGAATTTCAGCGGTGGTGACGGGCACGACAGCTTTTACGGAGGCGGGGGCAGCGACTCCCTGTCCGGCGGCGCGGGCAACGACAGCTTCCTGGTCTCCGGCAGCGGCGACGGGCTGGACCAGATCGACGGCGGGTCGGGCACCGACACCTGGCAGGGCAGCTGGACCAGTGACGTGTTCAACGTCTCCAGCGGCCTGGGCAACCTGACCAGCATCGAGGTGATCGCCGGCGGCGACGGCTACGACGTGATCCGCGCCACCTCCGGCAACGACATCCTGGACCTGTCGACCGGTTACACGCTGACCGGCATCGAGGAAATCGATGGCGGCGCGGGCAACGACACCATCATCGGCACCGCGGGCAACGACACGATCCGCGGCAACAGCGGCAGCGACTCCCTGTCCGGCGGCGCGGGCAACGACAGCTTCCTGGTCTCCGGCAGCGGCGACGGGCTGGACCAGATCGACGGCGGGTCGGGCACCGACACCTGGCAGGGCAGCTGGACCAACGACGTGTTCAACGTCTCCAGCGGCCTGGGCAACCTGACCAGCATCGAGGTGATCGCCGGCGGCGACGGCTACGACGTGATCCGCGCCACCTCGGGCAACGACATCCTGGACCTTTCGACCGGTTACA
>NZ_FXYF01000038.1 GCF_900184945.1 Antarctobacter aquimaris
CCGCCGTGCCGCGGAATTCGAACACACCCGGCGACAGGCCTGCCACCACGATGATGTCCACACCCTTCTGGAAGTCGAGGATCTGGTCGCGGCTCGCGCCCGCCACCGTCTCTGTCAGGGCCCGGAACACGAAACTGTCCGCCCCCTGTCCGCCGGTCAACAGGTCAAAGCCCTCGCCCCCCGCCAGTGCGTCGTCGCCGTTGCCGCCGCGCAGGATGTCGTTGCCGGCGTCGCCCTCCAGCAGGTCTTCGCCGTCCTGGCCGTTCATCGTGTCGTTGTCCGCACCGCCGCGCATCTCGTCCGCCCCGGCGCCGCCGGTCATGGCATCGTTGCCGGTATCGCCCAGCAGAGTGTCGTCGCCGTCCTGGCCGTTCAGCAGGTCGTCCTGGGTGCCGCCGGCCAGCGCGTCGTCACCAGCACCGCCGAACAGGGTGTCATTGCCGACCCCGCCGGCCAGCGTGTCGTCGCCACCGTGCCCGACCAGAAGGTCATTGCCCGCAAACCCGGTGAAATTGTCGTCGCCGTTGGCGCCGATCAGCGTGTCGTTGCCCGTTTGCCCGATCACCTGTCCGGTCACGACCCCGTCGCCGGTGGCGCGGAACAGATCGTTATTGTCCCCCAGGTCGACGTTCCCGACGACCGTGCCGCCGTTCACCATGACGTCGTTGCCGCCGGCCAGCAGGACGTTGCCTTCGATGCTGCCCAGGTTGGTCACGCGGTCGACCTTGGTGGTGCCGCTCGAGATCGCAGTGCCGTTGCCGCCGACGATCACGCCCGAGTTGAACAGCGCGACGGCGGAGTCGTTGAAGCTCGTAATGGCCTCTGCCTGGTCCGAGGTCAGCGTCCCGGTGTTGCGCACAACGAGAGAGGTGGCGGCGTCGATGAAGGAGTCGACGGCCGCACGGCTGCCGCCGCTGATCGCGCCTGCGTTGTTGACCACCATCGCGGCCGAGGGGGCGATGAACGAATACAGTTCCAGCCCGGAGCGCGTGGCATGGATCTCACCGGTGTTGATCACGCGGCCCGAGGCCAGGAACGTGACGGCGTCCTCGCCCGTCAGGCTGCCGCTGTTGACCAGGGTCGCGCCCGCGTTGCCCAGATAGACCGCCGTGCCCGACGTCGTGGCCGTGATCGTGCCGCTGTTGCTGACATGCGTGTTGAGGCCATCACTGAGAATGCCGAAGGAAGCACCGGCAATCACCCCGTCGTTTCCGACAGTGACATTGTCCGCCCCGGTCAGCAGTTCCATGCCGCGCGAAGTTGCGTCGATCCGGCCTGAATTGGAGATGGCGCTGTTGTCCGCATTTGCGCCCAGCTCGATGCCCGTGCTCGCCGCCAGGAACCCGGATGAGGCGATCAGGACCTGATGTGCCGACTGGACGGCGAATTGACCGCCCCGGATGTGCCCGCTGTTCTGGATCTGTGTCGATCCGGTGGTGCCTTCCAGCAGGATGGCGATGTCGTCGCCCTGGATCGTGCCGGCGTTGACGATGCCGTTGCCGCCAAACCCGGTGCCGCCGGCGCCGATGCGGATTCCGTTGATGCCGCCCGCCATCTGGCCGGAGTTGATGATCTCGTGTTCGCCGGCGCCCAAATCGAGGGCGCGTTCGCCGCCGCGGATCGTGCCGTTGTTGTCCAGCGACAGCTCGGTCGCCGAGAACGCGCGGAAGGCATCGAACTGACCGGTGATGGCTCCGCTGTTCGACACCGCGATTCCGTTGGCCCGAATGTCGAAGCCGCTGTCCCCGGATACAGAACCGGAGTTGACAAAGACACCGCCCGCAGAGCCGGTCCCGAACTGCACACCATAATTCAGCGCACCGATAACAGAGCCTGCATTGTTGATTGTCGCATTCGCCCCGTTGACTTCGACGCCGTTCCCGCCGCCCGCGACGGTTCCCGTCCGCGTGACGGAGACAAGGACATCGGCCGCATCGATCTGAAGGCCCTCGGCCTCGACGCTGGCGAAGAGGCTGCCGGCGATCTGAACGGCGTTATTGCCGACCGTGTCGATCACCAGCGCGTCGCTGTTCTGGTCGCTGATCAGCACGCCTTCGCGCAGGATGTAGTCGTCGCCGGTGCTGATGGTGTCGCCGCTGGTCTGGTCGGCGCCGCGGATGATAAGTGCCATGAAAAGTCCCCCTGGCTATGCGTTGTGCAAAATTGAAAACGGGACTGAATGCCGCCGCTGTCGTCGAAACCTGCGGGCAGGCCGGCACAACATGATCAATGTCTTTCAAGCTACGCAAAAAGCGCAGGAATCCAAGGAATTTTGCCTGCTCAGGGCAAGAAAGGGAATCGACGCCGGTAAGGGGGCGTTTCGATTGCACGGATACCTTGAGCGTGCTGCGCGGATCCTGGATGTGTCGACCGCTTGGCCGGTGATGATCTGGGGCATCATGGCGCACGGCCTTTCGCCCGCGACCTCGATGCGGTGCGTGTCGGTGTTGCGGCGCGTCGCCTTGAACGACGGCTGGCCGACGGCGCATGCCGCCATCCGGTCGCGCAGGAAACGGCCCTGACCGGGTCCATGGCCCGGAAGGACCGGCCGGGCCTAGAGCACGAAGTCCGTGGCCGTCAACCCGATGACATTGGCCACCCGGATCTCCGCGTCGATGGTGCCGTTGCCGTCCGCGTCGAACTGCACGATGGTCGAGCCGGTTGGCGTCTCGAACAGCCGCAGTTCGGAATTGCCGGAGGGGGCAAATGCCGCCGTGCCGCGGAACTCGAAGACACCCGGCGACAGCCCCGCCACCACGATGATGTCCACGCCCTGTTCAAAGTCGAGGATCTGGTCGCG
>NZ_FXYF01000004.1 GCF_900184945.1 Antarctobacter aquimaris
GGTGCGTGAGGCCGGCGCTCGGCATGTCGTGCCTGGCCGGTGTTCGCACCATCGGGCCGAACCGCGGATCAAAGCGATATCGGCCCCCGGTTATCCGATGGACGCGCCGCCCGGCGCGGCGCGTTATCGGATAACGGCGGGGGCGCCCCCTTTTTTTTTGCTGCTGCCCTGGCCGAACCCGTCGACGCCGGCGTTGTTGGACGCCACGGTCAGGTTCTTGACACCGCTGGCCACGATCGCGTCGATCAGCAGTTCCGGAATGCCGCAGAGACCGAAGCCCCCCGCGGCGATCAACATCCCGTCGTGCAGGACGCCATCAAGCGCCTCCGCCGCCGAGCCGTAGACCCTTTTCAAGCTGCTTGTCCTTCCCTGGTGTCACCGGGCAGGCGCAGGCCGAGAATGCGGCGCGCCTCCTGCCAGGTCGCCACGGGGCGCTCATTCCGGTCGCAGATGTCCACGGCCCGGCGCACCAGCGCGGCGTTCGAGGGCGCCAGCGTGGCGCTGTCCAGCCGCACATTGTCTTCCAGCCCGGTGCGGGCATGACCGCCCGCGGCGATGGCCCATTCGTTCAGTTTCAGCTGGTTGGCACCGATGCCCGCGGCACACCAGGGCGCGTCGGGGCCGAACAGGCGGCGCACGGTGTGGATGTAGTAGTCGAACACATCCCGGTCGACCGGCATGGCGTTCTTCACCCCCATCACGAACTGGATGTAGGGTGTGCCGGCAAGCTGACCCTTGTCCGCCATGTCCCGGGCTTTCAGGATATGGCTCAGGTCGAAGGCCTCGATTTCCGGCTTGACGTCATACGTCAACATCTCGCTGGCCAGCCAATCGACCAGGTCGGGCGGGTTCTCGTAGACGCGGGTCGGAAAGTTGTTCGACCCGACCGACAACGACGCCATGTCGGGCCTGAGCGACAGCATCCCGCCGCGCGTCTGGCCGGCGCCCGACCGGCCGCCGGTCGAGAACTGGATGATCATGCCGGGGCAGTGCGTCTCGATCCCCTCCTTCAGGGCGGCGAATTTATCCGGGTCCGAGGAAGGCGTCTGATCGTCGTTGCGCACATGGGCATGGACGATGGTGGCCCCGGCCTCGAATGCCTCCTGGGTCGACTCGACCTGTTCCGAAACGGTGATCGGCACGGCGGGGTTGTTGGCTTTCGTGGGCAGGCTGCCGGTGATCGCCACGCAGAGGATGCAGGGTTTGGTCATGATCGGTTTTCCGTGTTGGACATTCCGGGGGTCTGCCAGGGTGCCTGGATCTGTCGGTGGTCAGGACTGCGCATCCGCGAAGGCCGGCAGCTTGCGCGCGCCGTCGACGGCCTCGCGCTCTTCATCGGTGAAGAACATCCAGGCGGCATCGGCCTTCTTGTGCTTCTTGCATCCCGGGCATGGGGTGTCGGCGTTCATGCACATGGATCTTCCTCCGGTGGGGGTGATCGGTCAGGCGGCTTCGACGGCCGGCGTCGGCATCCGTTCCAGCGCCTCGACAAAGAACGGGCGAAAGCCCTCGGGGTGTTCGCTCATCGGGAAATGGCCGAGCTCATCCATGACGGCCAGGGTGGCGCCGGGGATTGCCTTGGCCGTGCGTGCCGCGTCCTCGGGCGTGCAGGTCAGGTCATAGGCGCCGACGAGGATGTGCACCGGCGTCCGCGCGGTGTCTATCGTGGGCAGGCGCGGGATCAGGCTGTCATCCCGGGTGTAAAAGCTGAGATCGCCGCGGAACACGCCCGGGCCGCTCTGCATGAACATCCACAGGGTATTCCAGCGCTCGACCTCGGGCGCATATGGCGAGATGTTGGCCGACACCAGCGCCGCGCCCATCTCGCCGCCATGGGCATCGGGACGGTGGAACCAGTCGATGTCGTACCAGGCGGGCTGGAAATCCGAGGCCTCGATGGCGATGAAGCCGCTGAACCTGTCGGCGTGCAGCGCCGCCAGTTGCAGGGCGATGCGCCCGCCCATCGAACAGCCGGCCAGCACGGGGCGATCGAGACCCAGCCCGTCGATCACCGCCAGGACGGTTTCGATGTAGGCCTCGGTCGTCAGCAGGTATTCCTGCGTCTCGAAACCTTCGGGCGGCAGCGACTTGCCGTGCCACGGCATGTCGAAGGCGATCAGGCGGTGATCGGCGGTGATCCCGGCATCGTTCATCAGGTGGCGCCACTGGCGCGTGTCCGCGCCTGCGGTGTGCAGGCAGAGAACCGGACGCCCCTGCCCCGCCTCCTCGAAATAGATGCGGCGCGGCGCGCCCTGGATCGTGACAGTCAGATACCGTCCGGTGATCGGTTCGATGCTCATGCTGCAAGCTCCTCTTTCGCGCGGGCCAGCGTCAGCACATCCTTGAAGAAGCGCAGGTTCTTGACGAGGCTCAGGATGTCGCCGTCGATCCGGCCACGGCCGATCTTGACCAGGCCGAAAATGTCGTGAAAGCCCGGTTCGGGACGGGCCTGCCAGAACTTGTCCAGCGCCTCGGCATCCGTGCGCAGGGCAAAGCGCCAGGGGGTCTTGCGGCTGGGACCTTCGGCGACCGAGACGATGCGCCCCTTCTCGAAGGTCAGGTAATATTCGGCGCCGTCGACGTCGATCAGCACCGTTTCCGAAAACAACCGACCGAGCCGCGGCAGGTGCGGCGTCGCCTCAAGGCGTGTCTGGATCTGTTTGAAGGTATCGAGCACCTTTGCCTCCCTGTGCGTCATCTGGCAGGGACTGGGTGCCACGGGCGCGGGTCTTCAGGCCATGCCGGGCAGGGTATGGGTCAATACCCTTTGCCGGTGCGCCATCCAGACAAGCCGCAGGGACCGAGCGCCGCCGCGTTGGACCATGCCCGGACTCTCCCCGGTATCACCTGATACCGCGGCAGGCATTGGGGAACGGGGTCGTTTCGGCGAAGTCTAGGACACAACGAGGGGCGGTTAGGCGTCTCGTGACCGGACATCAGACTGCCAGGAGGAGGAATTACCCATGGGCATCGTCAATCAAGAGAACATCTCCGACGTCGTGATCGACAGTCTCGGCAAGAACGGCGTGATCACCGACCGTCAGCGCGAGATCATGACCTCGCTGATCAAGCACATGCACGGCTTCATCAAGGACGTGAAACTGCAGCACAGCGAGTTCCTCGAGGCCTGCAACTACCTCGTGCGCGCCGGCAAGCTCAGCAACGACAACCGCCAGGAATTCATCCTGCTGGCCGACATCATCGGCGTCGAGGTGCTGGTCGACATGATGACCAACCCGGTCGAAGGCACCGCCAGCGAATCCACCGTGCTGGGCCCGTTCTACCGCGAGAACCCGCCGGTGCTGCCCAAGGGCGGCTCGACCATCCAGAAGCATTTCGACAACGAGGAAACCGCGTATTTCGAAGGCTACATCCGCGACGAGACCGGCAAGGGCATCGCCGGTGTCACGCTGGATGTCTGGGAAGACGCGCCGAACGGCATCTACGAGAACCTCGACCCCGACCAGCCGGAATACAACCTGCGCGGCCGCTTCGAGACCGACGAGAACGGCCACTATGCCTTTGTCGCCGTGCGCCCCGTGCCCTACCCGATCCCCGAGGACGAGACCGCAGGCGAGCTGCTGCGCTTCATGGGCCACCACCCGAACCGCCCCGGCCACATGCACTTCATCATCTCCAAGGACGGCTACCGCCCGCTGATCAGCCAGATCTACGACGCCGACAGCAAGTGGCTGGAAGACGACAGCGTGTTCGCGGTCAAGGAAAGCCTGATCGGCAAGTTCAAGCCCGCACCCAAGGAGCTGGGCACCGACCTGCACTTCGAGTTCGATTTCGTGCTGAAGACCGCGGCCGATGCGAAAGCCGTCGCCGCCGAGTGATCCCCCGAAACCTCCCTGTAAACTGGCCCCCGCATCGACGGGGGCCTTTTTTCGTGCGGGGCAATCGCCTAACGTCACTCCGTGGGGGAGAGCCGTGAATGAACTTCAGACAGCTGACCTATTTCATCGCGGTTGCCGAGGAGCTGCACTTCGGGCGCGCCGCCGAACGCCTGGACATGGCGCAACCCCCGCTCAGCCGGCAGATCAAGCAGCTCGAAGAGGAACTGGGCGCGATCCTGTTCAATCGCGGCCGCAGCGCGATCACTCTGACACAGGCCGGTGAGCGGCTGCTCACACGCGGCAAGACGATCCTTGCCCAGCTCGAGGACACCAAGCTCGAAGTGCGCCGGTTGGGTCAGGGCGCAGAGGGGCGCCTGCGGATCGGCTTTGTCGGGTCGGCGACCTTCGGCATCCTGCCGAACATCATCAGGTCCTACCGGGCGAATTACCCCGAAGTGAACCTCAGCCTTGTGCCCATGAACAATGCCGAATTGTACCGGGCGCTCGTCTCGCGTGAGCTCGACGTCGCCTTCGCCCGTCCGGCGCTGAAGGACCCCGAATTCCTGACGAAACACCTGATGGAAGAGAAACTGATCCTCGCCCTGCCCGATATCGTCGATACGGAGGCCCGGACCGTCGCAAAACTCGAACGTCTCGAAACCCACAACCTGATCCTGTATCCGGAACGGCCCCGGCCGAGCTATGCGGACATGGTGCTGAACGCGGTCGAGGCTGCCGGGTTCACGGCGCCGCTGCGGCTCTGGTGCATGGATCTGCAAACCGCCCTGAGCCTGGTCGCGGTTGGCGAAGGGGTGTGCATCGTCCCGGAGTCCGTCGCCAATGCCCCCCGCAAGGGGATGAAGTTCCTCAACATCGAACCCGAGATCGCGCGCACCGAGCTGTCGGTGAATTACCGCCTCGACGACCAGGGCGTACACGTGAAGAACTTTGTCGCGATGGCGCAGAAGGTCGCGCGGAAAAGCCCGATCAAGAAGTGAGGCCAAAGCTGCCAGCGCCAACAGGACCCTGGCGCTGACAGCTTGATGCGACGGCCCCGCGGCAGGCGGGCCGGTGCGTTCCTTCCATCTGCGGGCTCGGAAACGCCTTGCCCGCAGATAGTTTGCTCAGACGCCCAGCCAGGTATGCTGCGCCTCGTGGTCAGCCTTGATCGCGTCGGCGCTGCCGGTCCAGACCACCTGCCCCTTGCCGACCACCACCACGTCGTCCGCCAGCGAGGTGGCAAAGCCGAAGTTCTGTTCGACGAGGATCATCGACAGCCCCTCGGCCTTCAATTCCTGCAACTTGTCGTGGATCAGCTTGACGATGATCGGGGCGAGACCCTCGGTCGGCTCATCCAGGATCAGCAGGCGCGGGTTCATCAGCAGCGCGCGGGCGATGGCCAGCATCTGCTGTTCGCCGCCCGACAGCTGCGTGCCGCCATTCTCCAGCCGCTCGCCCAGGCGCGGGAACAGGTCCAGCACCCGCTCCATCGTCCAGTCCGCGCCGCCGCCGCCAAACCGCTTGGCCGCGATCTCCAGGTTCTCGCGCACCGTCAGCGACGGGAAGATGTCGCGCGTCTCGGGCACGTAGGCGATGCCGCTCCTGGCGATGTCGAACGGCCGCGCCGCGATCGGCTTGCCGTCAAAGGCGATCTCGCCGGATTTCAGCGGCAGAAGACCCATGATCGTCTTCAGCGTGGTGGATTTGCCCGCGCCGTTGCGGCCGAGGATGGCCAGCACGCGGCCCTGTTTCGCCTCCAGCGTGAGACCGTAGAGGACCTGCGTCTCGCCGTAGCCGGACTGGATCGCACTCAGTTCAAGCATCTTCCCAGCTCCCCAGATAAATTTCCTTCAGCAGTTTCGATCCGCGCGCCTCTTCGGGCAGGCCGTCGAACACCACCTCGCCGTAGTTCAGCACGGTGATCGTGTCGGCCACGTCAAAGGCCAGGTCCATGTCATGCTCGATGATCAGCAGGGTCAGGTCGCGCGGCAGGTTGTTGAGCAGGTCGTGGAACCCCTTGGCCATCTCGGGCCCGACGCCGCTGGTGGGTTCGTCCATCAGCAGCACCAGCGGGCGGGTGGCCAGCGCGACGCCGACCTCCAGTTGCCGCCGCACGCCATAGCTGATCTCCGACACCTTGGCGTGCAGAAAGGGCATCAGGTTGACCTGTTCGGCCACCTCGGCCACGATCTCGCGCACCTCGGGCTTGGCCAGACTGTCGGACCACAGCCGCGTGGCATGGCCGGTATGCACCGCCGCCGCGAGGCCAAGGTTTTCCTCCACCGTCAGCCCGTCGAACAGCGTGTTCTTCTGGTAGCTGCGCGACAGGCCGCGCCGGGCACGCCTGGCCACCGGCAGCGCGGTCACGTCCTCGCCCGCCAGGTGGACCGACCCGCTGTTCGGCGTCAGTTCTCCCACCAGCAGGTTGAACAGCGTGGTCTTGCCCGCCCCGTTCGGCCCCAGGATCACCCGGCGTTCGCCGCGTTCCAGCTTCAGCGACACGTTGCAGGTGACGTGAACGGCGCCAAAACTCTTGTCCAGATTGCGTGTCTCAAGCATCTTTCACCACCTCCAAGGGCTGCTGCTTGCGTGTGGCGTCGGCCACGCGGCGGTCTATCCGGGCACCCCAGCGGGCCTCGACCCAGCCGAAGATGCCATTGGCGCGGCTCATCACGACGGCGATCAGGATCACGCCGACGACGAGGTGCCAGTAGGTCGTCACCGCGCCGAGTTCATGCTTCAGCACGACAAAGGCGGCGGCGCCGACCAGCGGGCCGACCAGCGTGCCCAACCCGCCCAGGATGACCACCACGAGGGCCTCTCCGGAGACGGTCCAGCCGAGCAGGCCCGGCGAGATGTACATGATGTGCTGCGCCGCCAGCGCGCCCGCCAGGCCCGCGATCATGCCGGACAGACCGAAGACGTCCGCCTTGACCCGCCAGACTGTCAGCCCCAGCGCGCGCATCCGCTGTTCGTTGTGCATGACACCCGACAGCGACCGGCCAAGGCCCGAACGCAGGATCAGCACCGCGGCGCCATAGACCGCCCCCAGCATCGCCAGGCAGAACAGCGCGAAGGTGCGGCTGTCGTTCAGGTCGAGACCGATCAGGGACAGGTCCAGCCGCTCGATCCCGCTCAGCCCGTCGTCACCGCCAAAGATCGGCGCCTCGAAGACCCAGGAATAGGCCATCTGGCCAAAGGCCAGCGTCGCCATGATGAAATAGATGCCGTGACTGCGCGCGCAGACCGCGCCAATGGCCCAGCCCGCGGCCCCGGTCAGGGCCACCGCCCCGGCCATGGCAACCGGCGGCGCGATGCCCGCCTGGGTGGACAGCAGCGCGTAGGCATAGGCGCCCACGCCCATCAGCGCGCCGTGGCAAAGCGAAACCATCCCGCCGAAACCGGCGACGATGTCGAGCGCCAGCACGAGGATGGCAAGGATCAGGATCTCGGTCAGGATCTCCAGCCCGAAGTACTCGGCGGTGAAGGCCTGGACCAGCGCGCCGGCGGCCAGCAGGACCAGGACGGCATAGCGCAGGGGAGTGTGTCGGAACATCGGTTTATCCTTTCGCCGGGAACAGGCCGACCGGCTTGATCACGAGGACCGCGGCCAGCAGGGCGTAGATGAGGACAGAGGCAAGCTGCGGCGCGAGCACCGCACCGAAGGTCTGCACGAAACCGTAGATCAGCGATCCGGCGATCGCGCCCTTGAGCGACCCCAGCCCGCCGATCACGATCACGATCAGCGTCGGGATCAGGATTTGCAGACCCATGTCGGGCGTGACGCTCAGCAGCGGTGCGGCGACCGCGCCCGCCAGTCCCGCCAACGCGCAGCCGACGCAGAACACGACAAAGAACAACCGTTCGACATTGATGCCCAGGCAGGCGGCCATGGCGTCGTTGTCGACCCCGGCGCGGATCATCGCGCCGATCTGGGTGCGGCCCAGCACAAAGGCCAGCGCGGCGAAGATGGCCAGTCCCAGCGCGATGATGAACAGCCGGTAGGTCGGATATTCGACGCCGAGAAAGCTCAGCCGGCCGTCCAGCAGCGCGGGCACCTCGATGGCCAGCGCGATGTCGCCCCAGAAGATGCGGGTGAGATCCAGCGCCAGGAAGATCAGCCCGAAGGTGACCAGCACCTGCGCCATCGGCCCGGATTTGCGCATCCGCTTGATGAGGCCGGAATAGAGCAGGATGCCCACCCCGGCGACCGCCACGGGCGCCAGGAAGAAGCCCATCCAGAAGCCGCCCACCGCCGCCAGCGAGGCCGCGAAATAGGCCCCCAGCGCGTAGAGCGACCCATGCGCGAGATTGACGAAATGCATCAGCCCGAAGATGACCGTCAGGCCGATGGAAAGCAGAAACAGAAGCATCGAAAGTTGCAGGGCGTTGAGCGCCTGAAGCGTCCAGAAGCCGAGATCATGTGCCATTGCCGGGTCCTCCTCCGGGTCATGGTCCGGCCGTCGGGGACGGCCGGACCGGGGTGTCAGTTGGAAACCGGGGCCATCTGGCAGCCGTTGACCGGATCGGCCTCGGCGGGCAGCTGGGCCAGGACCTTCTGGGTCAGGCCGTTCTCGCCGGCGACGGTCTCGTAGACGTAGATCGGCTGCACCACGTTGTTGGTGGCCGGGTCGATCGAGGTCTTGCCGCGCGGGCCGTCAAAGCTGACCTGGCGCAGCGCGCGGGCCAGTGCCTCGCGATCCGCGGCCCCGGTCTTGGTGGCCTCGACCAAGGCGCGGGCGGCGTCGTAGCCCTGCACCGCGAATTCCGACGGCACGCGGCCGGTGGCGGCGGTGAAGGCCTCGGCAAAGGTCTTGTTCTCGGCGTTGTCGATGGTCGGCACGTAGTGCAGCGCGGTGATCACGCCCTCGGCGGCCGGGCCTTCGGCGTTGACATACAGCGGCGAGGTCAGGAAGCCCGAGCCGTAGAGCGGCAGCTCGGCCTTCAGGCCAAAGCTGTCGTACTGCTTGACGAAGGAAATCGCCTCGCCCCCGGCGTAGAAGACATAGACCGCCTCGGCGCCGCTGGCCTTGGCCTGCGCCAGGTAGGGACCGAAATCCTGGGTCTTCTGGAAGGGGGTGAACTCCTGGCCGACGATCTCGCCGCCCGCAGCGGTATAGCTGGCGGCAAAGGCGTCGATCATCTGGCGGCCGGCGGCATAGTCGGGCGCCAGGGTGTAGACCTTCTTGATGCCCTGCGCGGCCATCCAGGCACCCATCGGGCGGTTCACCTGCCCGTTGGAAAACGACATGCGCGTGATGTAGGGCGAGCAGTCCGCGCCGGTCGCCTCGTCGTTGCCGGCATTGGCGACGATCAGCGGCACGCCCGCGCCGTCGATCATGTCGCGCACCGCGCCCAGCACGCCCGAGGACACGATGCCCGCGACGACATCGACCTTGTCCTGAAGGATCAGCTTCTTGGCCTTGCCCAGGGCGACCGGCGGCTTGACCTCGGTGTCCTCGCGGAGGATCTCGAAGGTGGCCGTGGTCTCGGCGCCGAAGGTCTTGAGCCCCAGTTCAAAGCCCGCGTCGATGTCGTTGCCGAGCGCGGCGTAGACGCCCGAGTAGGGCAGCAGCAGGCCGACCTTCAGGCTTTCGGCAGCGGCAGGCATGGCAAGGGTGGTGGCGAGCCCGAGGGCCGCCAGGAATGCGCGTTTCATGTTGGATTTCCTCCAGTTAAGGTATTTGGCGGCCCTCCTCCGGGCCTAGCCGAGATCGCCCCCGCCCACCGGCACCGTGACGCCGGTGAGGTAGGAGGCTTCATCCGACGCCAGGAACAGGATCGGGCCTGCCTGCTCGTCGAGGGTTCCGTAGCGTTTCATCAGCGAGGACTGGATCGTCTGGTCGACGATGGTCTTGTACCAGTCCTCGCGCTGTTCCTGCTCCGCGTTGGGGTTGCGCGGCACGACGCGCGGCGGCGCTTCGGTCCCGCCCGGCGCGGTGGCGACGACGCGGATGCCCCGCTCGGCCACTTCCCAGGCAAGGCTGGCGGTGAGCGCGTTCACCCCGCCCTTGGCCGCCGCATAGGGCACGCGGTTCAGCCCGCGCGTGGCGATGGACGAGACGTTGACGATCACGCCGCTTTCACGCGGCAGCATGTGGTCGATGGCCGCGCGGCAGCAGTAGAGCGTGGGAAACAGCGACCGCCGGACCTCGGCGTCGATCTGTTTCGGCTCGTAGAACTCGTAAGGCTTGGCCCAGATCGTGCCGCCGACGTTGTTGACCAGGATGTCGATCCGGCCCCAGAGGTCCACGGCCCTTTGCATGGCCTTTTCGCAGCCGGACCAGGTCTCGAGGTTGACCGAGATCGCCTGCGCCTCGCCGCCCGCCGCGCGGATCGCCTTGACCACCTCGGAACGGGCGGGAGAACGGTCGACGATCAGCACCTTGGCGCCCTCGGACGCGGCGCGTTCCGCGACGCGGCGGCCGATGCCCTGCGCCGCGCCGGTCACGACCATGACCTTGTTCTCGAAACGGGGGGTCATGCGGCTTCCTTCCCCGCCTCGGTCGGGTTGAACTTCTCGAAGTAGAAGTTGGCCGGCTCCACCCCCAGCTTGCCGAAATGGGCACGCACGGCATCGACCATCGGCGGCGGGCCGCAGAGGTAGACGTCGCAGTCGCCTCCCGCCAGGTCATCGGCGGCCAGGTGGTCGGTGACAAAGCCCTTGCGTTCATGCGCATCGTCGTCGGCAGCAAGGATCGTGATGACGGTCACATTGCCGATCCTGTCGGCAAGCCGCTGCACGCGCTCCAGCTCCACCAGGTCGGCGGCGCGGGTGACGGCGTAGTAGAGCGTGATCGGGTGATCGCTGCCGGTCTCCGCCACCTGCTCCAGCATCGACAGGAACGGGGCCAGCCCGGTGCCGCCCGCCAGCCAGAGCTGCGCGCGTTCGACGGGCCGCAGGTAGAAGGCGCCCATGGGGCCGGTCACGGTGACGGCATCGCCGGGCTGGGCGCGCTCACCCAGGTAGCTGCTCATGACGCCGCCGGGCAGGTTGCGGATGAGAAAGGTCGCCTCGTCCGCGCCGGGGGCGGAGGAGAAGGAATAGGAGCGGTGCTTGCCGGTGCCCGGAACCGTGACGTTGACGTACTGACCGGGCAGAAAGCCGATCGGCTTGGCCAGTTTCACCCGCAGGCCAAAGGAGGTGGCGGACAGCAGGTCGACGCCAAGGACCTCGCCTTCGACCGCCTCCGGCGCGGTCTTGCAGATGGCGGACGAGGCCGGCACCCGCAGCACGCAGTCGCTTTCGGGGATCATCTGGCAGGTCAGGACGTAGCCCTGTTCGGCCTCCTCGTCGGACATGGATTCGTCCATGTAGAATTCCAGCTCGTACTCGCCCTTTTCGGCAAAGCACTTGCAGGTGCCGCAGACGCCGTCGCGGCAGTCCATCGGCAGGTTGATCTTCTGGCGAAAGGCGGCGTCGGTCACCTTTTCGTCGTCGTCGCACTGGATGACGCGGGTCACGCCATCCTCGAAGTTCAGGGCGATGTTGTAGGTCGTCATGGCATGCTCCTCCCTTTGCCGCGCACCCGTTGCCTGGGTGCGCGGAGGTTCCTGTCCGGTCCGCGAAGACGGGGTTAGATGTGGTAGACGTCGATCACGTGGTGGATGTGGTCGTTCTTCAGGACGACCT
This sequence comes from Antarctobacter aquimaris, assembly GCF_900184945.1. Taxonomy (GTDB): domain Bacteria; phylum Pseudomonadota; class Alphaproteobacteria; order Rhodobacterales; family Rhodobacteraceae; genus Maliponia; species Maliponia aquimaris. Next base: position 11,473 of record NZ_FXYF01000004.1, read on the forward strand.
TCTTGTCCGCGATCAGTGGGCGGGCGCCGCTGGTGTCGATCGTGTAGAACGACGTGCCCCAGTGCTGATCCGTCCTGGAATAGCGATAGCTCAGCGTCTGCCAGTTGAAGCGCAGCTTGATCTGCGATCCTTCGCGGCTCAGCACCTCGATCCCCGAAAGGTAATGGTTGGTGCGCGGCTCCGGCAGCGAGGTGGCCGAGGACCGGTCGGTCTTGATCCGGAACACGCGGTCCTCGATGCCCTGCTTGTTGGGGTAGTACATCAGCGACATCTCGTTGGCCGGATCCTCGGTCAACATGTCCTCGTCGTCCCAGGCGGGCATCCAGAACGGGCAGTCCTTGTGGTAGAAGGCCAGCCAGCTGTCCCAGTCGCGGTCATCCAGCGCGCGGGCCTCGGCAAAGAGAAAGGCCTGGATGTCCTCGTAGGTCAGGGTCCTGGCGGTCGCGGGGTGGTCAAGCGTTGTGGTGGTCATGGTCATTTCTCCTCACTCTGCGGCCACGGATGCGCCCGGCGCGGTTGCGCGTTCCTTGGCGATGGCGTCGGCCATGCGCTGCGACCAGTTGCTGTGCTGGATGACGAACAGGCCTTCGTCCTCGGTGCGGGCGCCGGACAGGATCGGGGCGATGCCCAGGGCCTTGGCGTCCTCGTCGGGGCCCTGGATCCACTGGGTGGCGCCGCGGGTCAGGTCGTTCCATTTCGCATGGGCCGCGCCGGCATAGCCGCGCTGGGTGGCGCGGAATTCCTCGGTGTCGTCCGGCGTCGCCATGCCCGAGGCGTTGAAGAAATCCTCGTACTGGCGGATGCGGCGGGTGCGCGCCTCCTGGCTCTCGCCCTTGGGCGCGATGCAGTAGATCGTCACCTCGGTCTGGTCGACGCTCACGGGCCGGAACACGCGGATCTGGCTGCTGAACTGATCCATCAGAAAGACGTTGGGATACAGGCACAGGTTGCGCAGCACGCCGACCATCCAGTCGGCCTTGGTCTTGCCGTGCTTTTCGGTCCACTCGTCCTTGCGCGGGTAGTTCGGGCGGTTGGTCGGGTCGGCCCATTCGGTCCACAGCAGGATGTGGCCGTTCTCGTAGGCGTGGAAGCCGCCGCGCTGCTTGGCCCACTTGCTGGCGTCGGTCGCCTTGATGTTGTCTTCCTTGCCGTCGTCGGTGCGGTGCGCGGTGGTGGCGACGTAGTTCCAGTGCACCGCCGAGACGTGGTAGCCGTCGGCGCCGTTCTCGGCCTGAAGCTTCCAGTTGCCGTCATAGGTGTAGGTGGACGATCCGCGCAGCACCTCCAGCCCCTCGTCGGCCTGGTCGACGATCATGTCGATCATCTTGCGCGCCTCGCCCAGGTAGTCCTCCAGCGGCTTCACGTCGGCGTTGAGCGAGCCGAACAGGAAACCGCGGTAGTTCTCGAACCGGGCAACCTTGGTCAGGTCATGGCTGCCGTCCTTGTTGAACTGCTCGGGGTAGCCCGCGCCCTTGGGGTCCTTGACCTTCAGGAGCTTGCCGGTGTTGGAGAAGGTCCAGCCGTGGAACGGGCAGGTAAAGGTCTTCTGGTTGCGGCGCTTGAAGCGGCACAGCTGCGCGCCGCGGTGCGAACAGGCGTTGACCAGCGCGTGCAGCTCGCCGTCCTTGTCGCGGGTGATGACGACGGGCGTGCGGCCCATGGTCAGGGTGAAATAGTCGCCCGGGTTCGGGATCTGGCTTTCATGCGCCATGTAGATCCAGTTGCCCTCGAAGATGTGCTTGATTTCCAGCTCGAACAGCTCCTCGTCGGCAAAGATGTCCCGGCGGCAGCGGAACACGCCGTTCTCCGGGTCGTCCTGGATCGCGCCGTCGAGCCGCGCTTCGAATGCGTCGAGGTTGGATTGGGTGAACATGGATGGTCCTCCTCCTGGCGGCCGTGTCGCGCCTTGCTGCGCTGTGGCCGGGTTTGATGGGATGTCGCCGGTTATGCGCCGGCGACGGTTTTCCTGGTCCGACCGCCATCGCGGCGGAAGAAATCGATCTTGTCGGGGTCGAGCGTCGCGCCGATGCCGGGGCCGGTGGGGATCTCGACGCAGAAATCGCGGTAGACGATCGGGTTCGCGAGAATGTCTTCGGTCAGCAGCAGCGGGCCAAAGAACTCGGTCCCCCAATGCAGCGTCTCGACCGTGGCAAACAGTTGCAGCGCGGCGGCGGTGCCGAGGCCGGTTTCCAGCATGGTGCCGCCATACAGGCCCAGCCCCGCGGCCTGGCCGATGGCCACCACCTCGGCGGCGCGCTTCAGCCCGCCCGATTGCGCGACCTTGACGGCAAAGACGTCGGCGGCCCGCGCGTTCGCCACTTCCAGCGCGTCCTCGGGGCCGTTCAGCGCCTCGTCGGCCATGACGGCGATCTCGTAGCCCTGCGCCAGTTCGGCCATCGCGCGGCGAGAGCGCGCCGGCACCGGCTGTTCGACCAGTTCGCAGCCGACCTCCTGCAACCCCTTCAGGCCCCAGCGTGCCTCCTGCAGCGACCAGGCGGTGTTGATGTCCACGCGCACGCTGGCGGTGTCGCCGACCGCCTGCTTGATCCGGGCGACATGGGCCACGTCCTCGCGGACCGTCCGCTTGCCGATCTTCAGCTTGAAGACGTTGTGGCGGCGGGTCTCGATCATTTCCCGGGCTTCGGCGATGTCCGTCTCGGAGTTGCCCGAGGCCAGCGTCCAGGCCACCGGCAGCCGGTCATGGACCGCGCCGCCGAACAGCTGCGCCACCGGGACGCCCAGGCGCTTGCCCAGCCCGTCCCACAGCGCGATTTCCACGGCGGTCCTGGCGATGCGGTTGCCCTTGACCAGCCGGTCGACCAGCTGAAGCGCGCCGTTCACGTCGTCGCCGTCGCGGCCCAGCAGCACCGGGGCGATGTAGGTGTCGATCGCCGAACGGATGCTTTCGGGGCTTTCCGCGCCGTAGCTGAGGCCACCGATGGTCGTGCCCTCGCCGATGCCCTCGGACCCGTCGGAGAAGGTGACCCTGACCAGAACGGCGGTCTGCACCCGCATCGTGGCCATCGACAGCACGTGGCCGCGAATGGTCGGGATGTCGAGGATCATCGTCTCGATCTGGTCAATCTTGGTCACGGGGCTCACCACATTCTCAGGGTCGGTTTCGATGCAGAGTGCCCGCTGGACGTGGAGTCTGTCGATGATGGGACGGGTCTCGGGTGATACCCTGGGCAGGCATGGGGGCGGTTGGACAAAAGCGGCGATGACCGTCGGAGATGCCAACGGCGGCGCAAAAACCTGCCCCCGGGGTGGAGCAACGGTCGGTCAGCTTGGGCTGGCTGCCCTGGACATCGTCAGTTCCTCCCTGTGCTTCCTGCGTACGACCGGAAACCGCGGGAACGCGACAGATAGAGATGAGGGAAGTTATCCAGGTCTGTCCTGAGTTGTTTTCTTCCTTGGACTCAGATGCCTGACTGACACACTTTTCCGAACCGCTTCCGTTGTTGGCCGCGGAAAAACCTCGTCTACAAAGGAGAAGACCGCCCCTCGCTCCCTTCAAGGCAGCCGTTCCATGTTGGACGCGCCGGACGACCGACGTCATCTCGCATGACCGGACGTGTCGTGGGCCACGATGCCGTCATCTTTGCCCGGGTCAGCGTCAATGAACCTGTCGCCAATACCGGCGACCCTGGGATCGGCGTGATCCGGCATCGCCGGTGACACCCCCGGGCGCGGAAAACGCTAATGACCCCTGCGAAGGCGCCGGGCGTCCTGTCGCCGCGCCAAAGCGGCCCGGCCGACCCGGATGCCTCGCCCCTTTCCGTCCGGCCGTAGCTTCCCTACAAGGCGCTTGAAAAACGACAGAATGAACCGACCCTTGCAGCCATGCCAAACGCACCCACAGTTTCAGTCATCATCTCGGCGTACAACCGGCCCAAGGTCATCCCCTATGCCATTCAGAGCGTCCTGAACTCGGATTACGACGATTGGGAAATGATCGTCGTCGGCGATGGCTGCAACGCCGCGACAGAGGACGCGATCAGGGCGTTTCCGGACAAACGGATCCGGTTTCACAACCTGCCGGAAAACACCGGGCACCAATCGGCGCCGCACAACGCCGGGGTCGACATGGCGCGCGGCAAGTACGTGTTCTTCCTCAACCAGGACGACATGTATTTCCCCCACCACATCGCCGCCCGCGTCGCCTTCATGGAGGAAACCGGGGCGGATATCTCGTGGTCGCCGATCCTGTTGCTGCAACAGTCGGGCAGCGACAGTGGCCCGGTGGACCCGGGGGCGGACAAGCTGATCCTCGATGGCGCCGTTGCGGACGGAAAATTCGATCCCCGGACCTTTGTCATCTCGTCCTGCTGGGCGGTGCGCCGGGACATTTGCCACAAGGTCGGGCCGTGGCTGCCGATCGAACAGACGCGGCTCTCGCCCTCTCAGGAATGGCTGCATCGGGCGCACGCGCAGGGGCGCAGCATGGCCTTTCACCGGCACGTCTCGGTGCTGTGCATCCACTCCGGCGTGCGGCGCTATTCCTACGTGATCCCCGAAAGCCCGGAACACGCGCGGGCCTGGGCGTGGATCTGCGACGGCCCGCAGGCGCGGATCGACCTGCTGAACTGTGCCGCGATCCACATGGCGGGCGACCTGTTCGAAACCCAGAACGCGCTCAAGGAACACCGGCGCCCCCTGTTGGCGATGGCCCAGAGGGTCGGGCGGAGTTTCGGCCTGCACCCGGACGCGGTGCAACGGTTCTTCGACGGGTTGAAAGCGGGCGGCTGGGTCGACAACCATACCCGGTTCACCAAGTCCGCCCCTCCGGTGCTTGCCCCCGATCAGACGGTACACTTCGGGGCCGGCGACGCCGACACCCTGGTCGGCCCCGGCTGGCACAAGGGCGAGCCGAGCGGCCGCTGGTCCTCGCAGGAACGCGCCGATATCGTCTTTCGCACGACCCAGGACAACCTGACGCTCGAACTGTCCGGCCACTCTCTGCGGCGGGACGACCGGATCGGCTTTCTGGTCAACGGCAAGCCGGTCCTGACCGCCGCCTTTCAGGACGCGACACAGCCCCTGTCCGTTCCCATCGCCGAGGCCGGCCTGTGCGTGCTCACGATTGTCGTCAGGAACCCGACCAGCCCGCATGCGCTTGGCCGCGGAGACGACAGCCGTGTGCTTGGCCTCCACCTGTCCAAGGTCAAGTTGGTGGTTCCGCCGCCTGCGGCATTGGACTAGGTTCCCGCGATCTGCGCCAGAAATCAGGTGCGACGCAGGGAAACGGATCGAGGGGTGCCGAATGACAGTTGCGGTCTTGGGGGGTGGTTTGCAGGGCTGTTGCCTTGCCCTGGCGCTGGCCGAACGGGGGCAGCGGGTGGCCCTGTTCGACAAGAACGCCAGCCTCATCAGTCGCGCCGGTGCGGCCAATGAGGGCAAGATCCACCTCGGCTACATGTACGCCAATGACCCGAGCCTGCGCACAGCCGCGATGATGGCGCGTGGCGCGCTTGCCTTCGATCCTTTCATGCGCCGGTTTCTCGGCAGCGGCTCCCCCGCCTTTGCGACCTCGTCCCCGGCCGCCTATGTCGTTCACCGCGACTCCCAGCGCCCGGCCGGTGAGGTTGCCGAGTACCTGCAAGCGGCGCACGACAGGATCGTCGAAACGGTCAATGGCGGAACCGCGCAGTATTTCGGCCAGGATGTCATGGCCCGGCCGCGCAGCTGGACGCGCGCGGAACGGGAAAACGAATTCGATGGCACGGTGGCGGTGGCCGCCTTCGAAACCTGCGAAGTGGCCGTGAACCCGACGGCACTGGCCCGGGAACTGGGGGACTGCGTGCTCGCCCATCCCAATATCGACGTTCACCTGAATTGCGAAATCCGGCTGGCCGAACCCGAAGGCAGTTCCATCGCCGTGACGGGCCAATGCGCGGGCGAAGAATTCCGCCGCCTTTTCGATCATGCGGTGAATGCCCTGTGGGATGGCCGGCTGGCGCTTGACCGCAGCTTTGGCCTGTCACCGGGACGGCCCTGGCTGCACCGGTTGAAATACGGTGTCAGCCTCGACCTGCCCAAGGGCGCCCCCCTTCCCAAGAGCGCGACCTTCATATCGGGCCCGTTCGGCGAGGTCGTCACCTACCCGGATGGCCAGATCTACCTGACCTGGTATCCGACCTGCCTGCGCGCGATGACCTCGGCCGTCACCCCGCCCGACTGGCCCAACCGCTGCGAAGGGGCCTTGCGCGACGAAATCCTGTCCGGAACCCTGTCACAGATGTCGGCCTTCATCCCGGCGCTGCGTGGCCTCGACCCCCGGGACCTGCCCGGGGCGATCGTCAAGGGCGGCGCGATCGTGGCCGTCGGCGAAACCGACATCTACGATCCGCAGAGCGAACTGCACAACCGCTACGAAATCGGCATCACGAGTGCGGGCCGCTACCATTCCATCGACCCGGGCAAGCTGACCATGGCCCCGTTTTTCGCGGACACGTTTGCGCGCACCCTGCTGGACAGCTGATATCGGGCAGGCGCGGGCCCTGTTTTCCGCCCCGGGGCGGTTCGCTGACGCGCACGGTCACGTGGGCGCTTCCGCGTTTTCGGGCGACGCGCCGCGCGCCTTTCGATCAGGCCGCTCGCCCAGCATCAACATGGCCGGCGTCAGCACCAGGGTGAGCAGCGTGGCGACCACGAGACCGCCGACAATGGCCGACGAAAGCTCGGTCCAGTATTGCGTGGACGGCGCGCCCAGCGCGATCTCGCGGGTGAAGAAGTTGAGGTTCGCGCCCAGCACCATCGGCATGAGTCCCAGCGCCGTGGTCACGGAGGTCAGCATGACCGGCCGCAGGCGTTGCGCGCCGGTCCGCAGCGCGGCCTCGCGCGCCGCCATGCCGGTGCGGCGCAGGTCGTTGTAGGTGTCGATCAGCACGATGTTGTTGTTCACGACGATCCCGGCCAGCGCGATCACACCGATCCCGCCCATGACCACGCCAAACGGGCGGCCCGTCACGACCAGCCCCAGAAGCACCCCCGCCACCGAAAAGACGATGGCGCTCATCACGATCAGCGCCTGGCCAAAGCTGTTGAATTGCAGCACCAGGATGACCAGCATCAGAAAGATCGCCGCGACGAAGGCGCCGATCAGGAAGGTCGCCGCCTCCTGCTGTTCCTCGGCCTCGCCCGCAAAGCTGTAGCTGATCCCCCCAGGCAGGTCGGCCATCTCCAGCGCGGCCTCCAGCGCCGTCACCTGGTCGTTCACCAGCAGGCCGGGCGCGACGTTGGCCTCGATCGTCACCACGCGGCGTTCGTCGATGCGGGTGATCGTGCCGGTGCGCGCCACGGGGGCAAAGGACACGAAGTTCGAGATCGGCACGAGCCCCGCCGAGGTCGGCACGCGCAGGTTGGCAAGCTCGGCCAACGAACGTTCGGCCGCCGGAAAGCGGACGCGGATGTCGAGTTCGCCGTCGGCGTCGTCGGGGCGGTAGTCGGCGACGACGATGCCTTGCGTCAGCAATTGCACCGCCTGGCCCAGAAGGCTGACATCGGCGCCGTAGCGGGCGGCCTCGGCGCGGTCGACGCGGATGGCCACTTCGACTCCGGGCAGCGGGCGGGTGTCGGTCACGTCGGTAAAGCCGCCGATGCGCTGCATGATCGCCAGCACCTGCTCCACCGCCTCCGATTGCACGCCCGGGTCGCGGGCCGCGATCTCCAGGTTCACGGGCTTGCCGGTGGTCGGGCCGCCGCTTTCGGTCTGGACCTGCACGTCGATGCCGGCGATTTCGGCGACATCCCTGCGGATGTCCTCGCCGATCTCGTCCGCCGGGCGGCGCCGGTCCCAGTCGACCAGTTCCAGTTGCAGCGTGCCGATGGTCTCTTCGTCGCCCTGCCCGGCGCTCATGATCGACCGCGCATAGACGCTCGCGACCTCGTCATAGCCGAGCACATGCGCCTCGACGCGGCGCACCAGCGCATCCCGCTCGTAGATCGAAAAATTGTCCCGGGCGCGGACCTGGACCTGCATGAATTCCGGCTCGACCGATGGGAAAAAGCTGACGCCGCTGCCGAACTGGGCATAAAGACCGCCGCCGCCCAGCAGCAGGGCCAGCGCCAGCAGCATGGTCGCGCCGGGCCGCAGGATCGCCCATTCCAGCAGGCGCACGTAGACGCCGGTCAGGCCGCCGATCCGCCGCGGATCGCCGCGGTCGGCCTCGTGCAGCGCGCGCTTGGCCGCGCCGGTCTGCGGCTGCCGCTTGCCGATGATGCCGCCCAGGACGGGAATGAAGATCAGCGCCATGAAAAGCGAGGCGAACAGCGTCAGGAGCACGGTGATCGGCAGGAACTTCATGAACTCGCCCACCATTCCGCCCCAGAAAAGCAGCGGAAAGAACACGCTCAGCGTCGTCGCCGTCGAGGCGATGATCGGCCAGGCCATGCGCTTGGCGGCCGTTGCGTAGGCGTCGCGCGGGCTGTCGCCCTCCTGCAGGCGCCGGTCGGCCAGCTCTGCCGTGACGATGGCGCCGTCGACCAGCATCCCCACCACGAGGATCAGTGAGAACAGCACCACGATGTTCATGGTGTAGCCCATCGCCCAGAGCGCGGTGACGCCCGCCAGGAACGCGCCGGGGATGGCGAGCCCCACCAGGATCGCCGAGCGCAGCCCCAAGGCGTAGACGATCACGATCATCACCAGGATGACGGCGGCGATGACGTTGGCCTCCAGGTCGGACAGCAGGGTCTCGACCTGCTCGGACTGGTCGCCCAGGTAGGTGATCTCGATGCTGTCGGGCCAATCGGCGCGCAAGGTCTCCAGCCGGTCCTTCGCCGCCGCGACCGTGTCGATGATGTTGGCGCCCGACCGTTTGGTGATCTCGAGCGCCAGCGCCGGCTGGCCGTCGATGCGGGCAAAGCTCGTCGGATCCTCAAAGCTGCGGCGCAGGGTGGCGACATCGCCAAAGGTGATGACGGTTCCGTCCCGGACCCGGACGGGGATTCCCATCACGTCGTCCAGATCCTCGATCAGGCCCGGAACGGTCAGCACGATCCGCCCGCCGCCGGTCTCGATGGCGCCGGCGGCGATCAGCCGGTTGTTGCGCTGAAGCTGGCTGATGAGTTCGTCAAAGCTGAGATTGTAGGTCTGGAACACCGTGGGGTCGATCAGCACCTCGAGGAATTCCTGTCGCGCGCCGCCGATCTCGACCTCCAGCACGCCGGGCAGGCCTTCGATCGCTTCCTGGGCCTGCTCGGCCAGGTCGTTCAAGGTGCGTTCCGGAATGGGACCCGAGATGATGGCGGTGACGATCGGAAACAGCGCGGTGTTGATCTCCGTCACCGTCAGGTCGTAGGCGTCCGCGGGCAGGTTGCCCTCGACGCGGTCAGCCGCCTCGCGCACGCGGTCCAGCGCCTCGTCGATGTCCCCCCCGGCCGCGAACTCCAACTGGACGGAGGCAAAGCCTTCGGAGGCGTGGCTTTCCATCGACTCCAGCCCCGTGATCCCGGCGAACTCGGTCTCCATCGGCTCGATCAGCAGGCGTTCGGCGTCGGCGGGGCTGATCCCCTCCAGCCCGGTCGAGACGTAGACCAGCGGCAGCGGCACCTCGGGATTGGCTTCCTTGGGGATCGTGACATAGGCGTAGGCGCCCACGGCGAGGATCATGACCAGCGCCATGATCACCACCTTGCCCCGGGAAAAGGCGGCGTCGATGATCGTGTTCATGGCTCAGTCCCCGCTTGCCGGATCGGCAGAGGCATCGCCCGCCGTAGAGGGGCGCACCGTTTCGCCCGCCCGCACATAGCCCTGGCCGATGGTGATGATCCGGACCGTGTCCGGCAGCCCGGTGACGAACAGCCCGTCGATTTCGGCCCGGACGATCTCGACCGGCTGAAAGACCACGGTGTCGGCGTCATCGACCGTCTTGACGCCGATCTGGCCCTCGGGGCTCAGCGACACGGTCGAGGGCTGGATGAAATGCGCCTCGCGCGTGCCGGTCGGAATACGCACTTCGGCCGAGATGCCCGCAGGGATGACGCCGTCCTCGTTCGGCACTTCGATCTCCGCCAGGAAGGTGCGGGTTTCGCGGTTGGCCGAGGTCCCCACAAAGGTCACCGTGCCGCTGCGCTCCTCGCCGGTGATAAAGCGGATGGTGGCGATCTGGCCGTCCTCGAGCCGGCGCAGCTGCTGCTGCGGCACCTGGATGGAAACGGTCAGCGGGCGGTTGTCGACGATGCGCCCCACCTCGGCGCCGGCCTGGACGTATTCCCCCGCATCCAGCGACAGCGTCTCCAGCCGGCCCGCAAAGGGCGCGGTGATGTCCAGCGCCTTGATGCCTTCCTCGGCGGTGGCGACGGCCGCCTCGGCAGCGGCCAGCGTCGCACGGGCCTCGCTGACCCGCGTGGCCGTTCCGACGCCCCGGTCCAGCAGTTCGGTGGCGTTGTCGAATTCCCGCTGCGCACGCGCCAGTTCCTCGCGCGCGCGGGCCAGGTCCGCCTCGGCCTGACGGGCCGACAGCCGCGCGATCACGGCGCCTTCCTCGACGTAGGAGCCGCGCGACACGACCACCTCGGCCACGTTGCCGGACCCCTCGGCGCGGATCGCGGTGTCGCGGTCCGGCAGCGCCTGGCCCTCGGCCTGGAAAAACAGCGTGACCGGCTGGGCCACGACCGTCTCGACCGTGACCGCGACCAGATCCGGCCCGGACTGCCGCGCCACCTGTTCCGGCTCTTCCGACGGCAGGACAAGGCCGCTGCCCATCCAGCCGACGATGGCCAGGACCAGCGCCGCCGCGATCCATGTCGAGCGCGACGCGCCCTTGTCGTCCGCAAAGGACAAGTCTTCCGGTCTGTCTGTCACTGGTCCGTGTCCCGTGTGTTGGTCCGAGCGTCCGGCTTAGGCGCCGGGAGCCGTGAGGGGGGCGACCGCCAAAGATCCCGGCGGTCGCGTGGTTCAGGCGGCCCGCGCCCAGGCAAGCGCCTGATCGTCCTCGGATGCCTCAAAGGCGCGCATCTCGATCGGCAGCAGCGGCGCCATGCCCTGCACCACGGCGCGCATCCAGCCGGGCGCGCCGACCACGGCATAGCGGCCGACCTTGCCGATCGCGCCGAACTTCGACGTCATCGTCTCGCGGTCGCCCAGCAGCCCGAGGTCAAAGCCCTCGTAATTCTTGACCCGGACCATGAGGTTGATCTTGCCGTGCCGGGCGACGGCGCTGTCAAAGGCCGCAAAGACCCGGTCGGCGTCGTCTTTCTGCATCTTCCCGACGATCTCGAACACCATCAGCCCGTCCGAACCGTCCTCGACGATCCTCACGCCAGGTGCCGCGTCGCTCTTGGCACGCGGCAGGTCGGCGGCCCAGTCGCGGGCGGCATCGGCCCCTGCGGGCGCGAATGTGCGGAATTCGATCATCGGCAGGATCGGGTCGAACCAGTTCAGCAGCGCCTCGAAGGCCTGCTTGTCGGTCACGACCGCGACCCGCCCGACCTTCGACCATTGCGGCAGCATCGACACCTCAAAGCGCGCATCCCGGATCAGCGCATCGCCGGTGATGTCGTCCAGATCCTCCATGCGCAGGACCAGGCCCATCTTGCCCTCGGCCTCCAGCGCCGGGGTCAGCGCGCGCTTCAGGACCTCGATATCGGCCGCCTCGACGGTGCCGGACAGGGTGATCTCGAAAACGCGCGGTTTCAGTTCGTTGACGGTAAGCATGTCAGGTCTCCTTTGTGCCAGCGGGATCGTCGGTCGCGCCGTCTGCCGCGGCCAGGCCGGCCAGCATGCGGCGGTATTCCGGGCGGTTCGACAGCCGCACGCTGCCCGGCGGCAGGCCGAGCAACCTGTCGCAGGCCTCGCCCTCGGCCCGCATCCGGGCGTCCAGCCGGTCGGTCGCGGCATCCATCTCGCCGGCGGCGGCGCTGGCGATCGCCTCGGCCAGAATGCCCTGCCGCCCCTGCGAAAGACCGATGATGATTTCGGCCGTCACCTGCGGATCGGCCACGTCAAAGACACCCTCGCGCACGCCGTCGGCGATCATGTCCCGCAGCACGGGCACGACCGTCGCGGCCGTCGCGGCAAGAATCCTCTGGAACAGGGTATCGTTTCCGGGCTGCAACATGACCTTGGCCACGACCCGCGTTTCGGCGCTGTTCTCGGCCTTCCAGCGCACCGAACTGTCCAGAAAGGCGTTCAGGCGGTCCAGCGCATCCCCGCAGGCCCGATCCCGCGCCGCCTTGGCGACGGCAAGCGCCTGTTCGGTCATCCGGGCCACGATCCCGGTCAGCAGGTCCTCCTTCGCCGTGAAGTGGTGATAGAACCCGCCCTTGGAGATGCCCGCCGCGTCCAGCACGTCGGCGATGGTCACGGCATCATAACCTTGCCGCATGAACAGCGCATTGGCCGCGTCGAGGATCGCCTCGCGGCGTTCATCGGGCGCCAGCCGGCGCCGGACCTTCGGTGTCGTCGCGTTGCTCATCCGTCCTCTGCGCCCTCTTACAAACCGACGGTCGGTAGGTAGTCCGCAAGGACCATCGCGTCAAGGGGCGGACCTCGGTCATGACCAAAGGTCACACAGGCCGGCCACGGCCTGCGAACCTGCCCGACGCGCCTTGGGCCACGGCACGCATGACAAGGCCGCCCGGCTCTGCCCGGACGGCCTCGGCGCTGCCGCAGGTTATAGGGGTAACGCGGCGGGGCCGCAGGTCGCGGCCTGAGCGGAAGCATCACGGCCACGGCTCCTTGTCGGCCGTGGCCAGGTGCCCGGGGCGGGACCGCCGACCGCATCCACGGTCAGTCGTCGTCGGACAGGATGGCCTTGCCGCCGCGGTAGGCCAGCTTGCCCGCGCCCACGGCGCCCTTGGCGATGACCTTGGTCGTGCCCGCCGCCACGCCGACCGTGTTGTCGATCGCTTGCCCCGAAGAGCACGCCCCCAGGGCGATCGCCGCCACGATGAGAACTGCGATATTGGTCTTGCGGATGTCCTTGCGTGTCATTTCAGGTTTCCCTTTCTCAACTGCGGTTTCCGGGCCGTGACCCTGTGACCGAGGACTTAGGTGGATTCCTGTTCCAAGAAAAACGAAAAGCAACTATGGTTGAAACGACCGTTACTCATGGATGAAGCTCATGGACATCACCCTCGTCCGCACCTTTCTCGAGGTCGCCGCGACCGGTTCCTTCGTCAACGCCAGCGAACGGCTGTTTGTCACGCAATCGGCGGTCAGCCTGCGGGTGCAACGGCTTGAGGACGCGCTGGGCAAACCCCTGTTCAAGCGGTCCAAGGCCGGCGCCGAGCTGACCCCGGCCGGGCGCGAATTCGAACGCTACGCCCTGTCGCTGGTCAAGATCTGGGAAGAAGCCCGGCAGCAGCTTGGCATTCCGCAGGGCTACACGAAATCGCTGACCGTGGCCGCGCAGTATTCGCTCTGGCCGCGCTTCGGCTTTCAGTGGATCGACCGGATGCGAATGGAAATGCCGACGCTCAGCCTGCGCGCCGAGATCGGGATGCCGGACCGCATCACCCGGTTCCTGGTCGAGGGCACCGCGCAGGTCGGCATCATGTACACGCCGCAGCTGCGGCCGGGTCTGACCGCGACCAAGCTGTTCGACGAGGAGCTTGTGCTCGTCGCCTCATGGGAGGCCACGCTGGAGGATGTCGCCCCGGACTACGTGTTCGTCGACTGGGGCCCCGAGTTCACCCATGCGCATGCGCTCGCGCTGCCGGGTCTCACGAACCAGGGCCTGACGCTGACGCTGGGCGCGCTGGCAACGGAATACGTGCTGGACCGCCGCGCGGCGGCCTACCTGCCGGCGGAATACGTCAAACGATTCCTGGACGAAGGGCGGCTGCACCTTGTCCAAGGGGCGCCCAGCTTTCCCTTTCCGGTCTGGGCCGTGTGGCGCGACGACGTGGACAGCGATGTCCGCGCGGTGGCGGAAACGGCGCTTGTGGCAGTTCTGACACAGATCGACGCCGATCAGGATGCCGTGCTGGCCGATCTTGCCGCTGGCACCGACTGACGCCGGCCGCAAACACCCGACAAACAACGACATTCGCAATGACATGAGTAATAATCGCTTTATGCCGAATTATATTTAATTTCTGTTATCTGAAATCCGCTTCTACATCTGGCCTGGCAAAGACGCCATCGCCCTCTTGGGGGGTGCCAAATGTTGGAAAAGGAAGAACCCATGAAAAACGGACTCGCAATTTCGGCCTCGATCCTGGCTCTGCTCGTCGCCGCACCCGCCTTCGCGCAGGGGGCTCTGGTGGGTGTCGAGACGCTCGACGACCGCATCGACGACATCCAGGAGGCCGTGGACGAAGACTTCGCGGACGCCGATGACAAGCAGCGGTTCGGACCGAACCAGTTCGCCCAGGGGTGGACCGGCAGCGTCGCGCTGGGCTTTTCGGCCACCTCGGGCAACACCGACACGGTCGACCTCGACCTGGCCGGCCGCCTTCGCTATGGCAGCGGCCCGTGGAACCATACCTTCGGCTTTGCCGTCGAGTTCGCCGAGGACAACGACGTGCGCAACAAGGAAGAGGCTTTCGTCACCTACGACGTGAACCGCTACTTCAACGATCAGGTCTACATGTTCGGCCTGGCCTCGGTCCGCTACGACGGTTTCGATTCGAACGAGTGGGACGCCTTCCTTGGCATCGGCCCGGGGTATCGCGCGATCAACACCGCGACCCAGACCTGGCGCCTGCAGGCCGGCCCCGGTGTGCGCTACCTGAAGGACCGGACCGGGTCCGACACCACCGAAGTCGCCGGGATCGCGTCGTCGCGCTACTACTACGCCTTCTCCGACACGGTGTTCCTGACGAACGACACCGACATCCTGTTCTCGGAGACGGATACCGTGGTCACCAACGACCTTGGCGTGAACTTCCGCGTCACCGACCGGCTGGCCACCCGCGTGTCCTACCGGTCCGAGTGGGATGACAGCCCGCTCAAGAACTTCGACGCGTCGGACAACGAACTGTCCGTGTCGCTGGTCTACGGCTTCTGAAGACCGTCACGCTGTCCGAACCACGGGGCGGAGCGATCCGCCCCGTGGCACCGGACCCTTGGACTCGAGGGGAACAGACAATGTCCACAGAGATTGATGCAGCGACCACCGAATGCAGTTTTGTCGAGGTGCTGACCGACGACAGGTCCGGCACGGTCTACGGCTACCGGCTGACCGGCGCGTCCGCCGGGCCGCAGGTCGTCGTCGCGGGCATGTGCAGGACCGCCGAAGACATCTTTGAACGCTTCCTGGCCTTGCCGACCCTGCCCTGGATGCGGGGCACGCTGACTCTCGTGCGCCTGGACTGCTTTGATGAGGCGACCGAGGGCGCCATGTCCCTGGGGCCCGTCGATTGCACGGTCGTCCTGCCCTGGGTGTCCGAGGATACGGTCGACCTGGGGACGCTGCGCCGGGGGTACTACAACGTGCTGCGGATCTGCGCCGGTCTTGGCATGATCCAGGGGCGCGGCGTCTTTCGCCGCCCCGTGACGACCGCCTGAGGCGATGCGGGCCGGGCTTGGGCCGGACCCGGTGGCATCGCGCCGGGCGCATCAATCGGACTCCGGCCCTGCCGCTGGCGGAATGCCCGTTCCCCGCTACGCAAAGACCTCGGACGATACCCGGTCGCAATCACCCCCTGTTCCAAATAGACATGCAAAACACCTGACAACAAATCCGAGTCATCTTTTGCTGAACCGAAATGTCGGAGCGGGCGAAGGACAGGATGCTTCAAGGGTTTTGAGCCGACAAATAGAACAATCCCCCTTCCGGGACACCCCTGCCATGCCCGCCAAGCCACTACCGGCACGCAATTTTTTCGCTTCTTCCGCGTCCTGACAGGCAGTCGCGCAGCCGGCTTCAATGGAAATGACGGTGTTGAGTTTGCGCTTCTCCACGGGGCCGGAGCCGGCCAGGGCCAGAAGGCGCGCGCAGCCGACCTGCCGCAAACCGCCGCGCTGGAGGATTGCGAACGCGCGACCCGCGAGAACCCCGACAACCATGACGCCGCCATCGACCGGGCCTGCCACATCACCCGGACCGCCGAATTCGTCGCGGTCCGGGCCCCCGTGCCCGACGCCCCGGCCCTGGCCGTGACGCCCGGGGTCGTCATCACCGCCGACACCGTGCCCGACGCCTCGCTCGAATACCCGGCGCTGCGCCTGCTCGCCCACTCGATCAACAACGCCGAGCGGGACGCCGGCGGCGCGCTGACCGGCTACTTCGTCGCCGCCGCCGACGGCGCCGGCGCGATCGTCGAGGGCGAAGAAGGCGCCCCGCTGCTGCAAATGTTCGCCACGGGGACCGGCACGGTCATGTTCGCCACCGGCATGGACAGCGCCGGCGCGACGCCACCTTCCTCACGCTGGCCGACGGGGCCAGCATCCCGCGCATCGGCACCCAGGATGACGCGCTGTCGACGATGGTGGCCTCGGCCCACACCAGCGAGGAGGTCACGCTGCGCGTCGCCATCTACCAGGAGATCGACCATGGCACCGCATAGCGCGCGGTGCTGGCGCTGTTCGCCGACCACGGCGTCACCTCGCTGACCCAGACCGTCACCGTCGCGACGCTGAACTGCGCCCAGGCACCCGAACCGGTAGCGCTGGACGACAGCTTTGTCGTCTTCGCCGAGGACGGGCTCAAGGCGCTCTTTCCCGACAGGGGCGACTTCGTGCTGATCCAGTCGCTCGAGGCCGGGATCGTGGTGCAGGCACGGCGTTGTCCGACCGCAGCGAGACGGTGTTCACCGCCCTGGTACGGCAAATCGGCGGCGACACGGTGGAAATCTGCGCCGCGCCGACGCCGACCTTTCTGGTCAACGGCCTGCCGTTCGAGGATGGCGCACAGCCGGAGGGCGATCTGCTGATGCTGCCCGGCGGCGGCCACGTCACCCCCGAGGGCACGGATACCCCGGGCTTCGCCTGGCCGGAGTCGTCCTTCGCGCTCTCGGTGACGGTCCATGCCGGGTCGCACCAGCCGCCCGGCATCCGGATCGACGCATCGCTGACCTACGAAGGCCCCGCGCGCTTCATGGCGGACTGGATGCTCGACGGTGCGGTCTCCGGCTTCAGCGTGCCGCTGGGCGCCGATCCGACCTGCAACTGCGCAGAATGACCGACGCGCGGCGCGGATCCTTCCAAAGCCTTGCCAAGGGAGTCGTGTTCCATGCCCATCCCTGCCCGCCTGCCCGTCGTACCGCACCCCTGACGGCACTGGTTGCCGGTCTTGTCGCCCCCTCTCCCACCGCCCGGGCGCAATCCTGCGGTGCAGCTCTGTCCGGGCACGGCACGCCCCCCATCGCGACGATTGGCTTTGCCCGGACGCCACGCTAGCCTGCCCCGCAAGATCAGGCACTCCCGGGACCGGCAGACACCGGCGCCGGCTGCACCAGGGGGGCAGAAAGCGACCGATGGAACACGGCCCTCTGCACGACGCGACCTCGCTCGCGCAACTCGTGGCCTCGGGCGAGGTCTCGCCCGAAGAGCTGCTGGACCAGGCCCTGGCCCGGGTCGCGGCGCTCAACCCCGCCCTGAACGCCGTGGTCCTGATCCAGGAAGAGACCGCGCGCGCCGCGATCCGGGCCGGGCTGCCGGAGGGGCCGTTCAGGGGCGTGCCCTTCCTGCTCAAGGATCTCGGCGCCGAGGCCATCGACTTTCCCACGCACAGCGGCTCAAACCTGCTGCGGAACACGCGCTACAGCGTCGACAGCGCGATCTTCCTGCGCATGCGCGCGACCGGGGTCGTGACCTTCGGGCGGACCACCTCGCCCGAGGGCGGTGTCGGCCCGGTGACCGAGGCCGCCGTTTACGGCGGGCCGACACGCAACCCCTGGGACCTGACGCGCACCCCCGGCGGGTCGTCGGGCGGCGCGGCGGCGGCGGTGGCGGCGGGCATCGTGCCCATGGCCCATGGCTCCGACGGCGGCGGCTCGGTGCGCATCCCCGCGTCCAGCTGCGGGTTGTTCGGGTTCAAGGCCACGCGCGCCCGCTTTCCCGATGGCCCGCTGGTGGGCGAAGGCTGGGCCGGCATGGCGATCGACGGCTTTCTCACCCGCTCGGTCCGGGACAGCGCCACGATGATGGATGCCTGCGCCGGGCCGGACAAGGGCGCGCCCTACGTCGCCCCGCCGATGCCGGTCAGCTACGCCCAGGCCATCACCCGCCCGCCGGAGCGCCTGCGCATCGCGGTCTGCGACACCACCTTTACCGGCCAGCCCATTTCGGACGACTGCCGCACCGCTGTCCTGAACACCGCGAAACTGCTGGAGTCGCTCGGCCACCACGTCACCCTGACCCGACCCAAGGCCGACCATGACGGCATGATGCGCGCCTGGACAAAGATCGTCGCCTGCGGAACGGCGCTCTGGGTCGCCAATGCCACCCGGGCCAGGGGCCGCGATCTGCGGCCGGATGACCTCCAGGGCGTCGCCCGCGGCGCGCTGAAATACGCAGCAACCCTCTCGGGGGCCGACTACCTGGCCGCGGTCAACAAGGTCCACGCCTACGGCCGCGAGATGGCCGCCGCCTTCGACGCGGTCGACGTGATCCTGTCCGCCACGCTGGCCGAACCACCGGCGCAGGTCCACCGCTTCACCCATGACCGCGAGGATTACGAGGCCTACCGCATCGGTCCGGGCGGCGTGTTCGCCTATTCGCCCTTCTGCGCGACCTTCAATGCCAGCGGCCAGCCGGCGGCCTCCGTCCCCCTGCATTGGACCGATGACGGCCTGCCGATCGGCGTGCAGCTGGCGGCGGCCTACGGCGCGGATGCCCTGCTGATCGCGCTCTGCGCCGAACTCGAACAGGCCGCGCCCTGGGCGGACCGGATACCGCGACTGCTGCGCGACCGGCTTGCACAACATCCGGATTGGTCACACAGTGTATACAGGGGGACCTCTGCTTGAACACTCAAATCGCTGTCGACGCACGGGATGTCAGCAAGATCTACGGCGCCGGCAAGACCGCCGTCACGGCGCTCAGCGATGTGTCCATCGCCATCGAGCAGGGCGAATTCTTTACGCTGCTGGGGCCGTCCGGCTGTGGCAAGACCACCTTGCTGCGCTGCATCGCGGGGTTTGAAACCCCCACCTCCGGCCACATCCACCTGTCCGGGCAGGACATCACCTATGACCCGCCCAACACGCGGCCGGTCAACACGGTGTTCCAGTCCTACGCGCTGTTTCCGCACCTCAGCGTGGCGCAGAACGTGGGCTTCGGGCTCAAGATGATGGGCAGACCGGCATCCGAGATCGCCCGCACGGTCGACCGCGTGCTGGCCCTGGTCAAGCTGGAGGACTTCGCGAGCCGCCTGCCGCAGCAGCTGTCCGGCGGCCAGCAACAGCGCGTCGCCCTGGCCCGCGCACTGGCCCCCGAACCCAAGGTGCTGCTGCTGGACGAACCGCTTTCGGCGCTGGATCTCAAGCTGCGCAAGGAAATGCAGAGCGAGCTGAAACGCTTGCAGACCGAAACCGGGATCACCTTCATCTTTGTCACCCACGACCAGGAAGAAGCGCTGACCATGTCGAACCGGATCGGCGTGATGTCCGGCGGCAAGCTGCTGCAGGTCGGCACGCCGCACGACATCTACGATCACCCGGTCAACCGCTTCGTCGCCGATTTCATCGGCGAGACGAACTTTCTCGAAGGCCGCGTCGACGGCACCGGCGTGCGGATCGGCACCGGCGACGTGCTGGCGGTGTCGCTGGACGGGCAACAGGGCGATGTCACGCTGGCCATCCGCCCCGAACAGGTCAGCCTGGCCGCCCCCGGCAGCGGCATCGCCGCCCGCATCACCGAGTCGACCTATTTGGGCACCGACACCCATTACACGCTGGCGCTGGGCGACGGCAGCAGGATCATCGCGCGGGTCCAGTCGAACGCCCGCCTCGCGTTGCAGGTCGGCGACGAGGTCGGCGTGCAGATCGACTCGCGCGCGGTGCAGGTGCTGAAGTCATGAGCAACGCCGGCTCACAGCGCAGCAAGGGGGCCAACGGCTGGCTCCTGTCGCTGCCCGCGCTGATCCTGTTGCTGGTCGCCGCCTCCGGCCCGCTGCTGATCGTGGCGGTCTACTCGGTGCTGGAAAAGGGCGACTACTCCGGCGTGCGCTGGGTCCTGTCCGGCGACGGCTGGTTCCGCGTGCTGTTCGAACGCGACATCTTTGACCAGACCGTCAGCCTGGCGGATGCCAACCTGTCGATCTTCTGGCGCTCGCTCAAGCTGTCGGTGCTCACCACGCTGACCACCTTCGCGCTGGGCCTGCCAACCGCCTGGTTCATCGCCACCCGGCCGACGCGGACGCGCGCGCTGTGGTTGTTCCTGATCACCATCCCGTTCTGGACAAACCTGCTGATCCGCACCTTCGCGATCATGGAGGTGATCCGCAACCAGGGCATCCTGAACACCTTCCTGATGCACGTCGGCGCGATCTCGGAACCGATCCAGATCCTCTACACCGACACCGCCGTGCTGATCGGCATGGCCTACGTCTACCTGCCGCTGATGGTGCTGCCGCTCTATGCCGCGATCGACCGGTTCGATTTCCGGCTGATCGAGGCCGGATACGACCTCTACGCCACACGGTGGAAGGTGCTGCGCCGCATCATCCTGCCGATCATCCGGCCCGGCATCATCGCCGGCTGCATCCTCGTCTTCATCCCCAGCCTCGGCGCCTACGTCACGCCGCGCGTGCTGGGCGGGGGCAAGAACATGATGATCGGCAACTTCATCGAGCTTCAGTTCGGCCAGGGCCAGAACTGGCCGCTGGGGGCGGCGCTGTCGACGCTGCTCTTGCTGATCGTGATGGGGTCGCTGATCGTCTACACCCGCGTGTCGGCACGGGATGGGCGCAATGGCTAGACCCCGCGCCTTTGACGTCACCACCCTGCCCGGCTTCACCTTTGTCGCGATCCTGTCCTTTGTGCTGCTCTATGCACCGATCGTGACGCTGGTGATCTATTCCTTCAACGGCGGCAATTCGGTCAACCAGTGGGGCGGCTTGTCGCTGCAATGGTATCGGGTCGCGGCCCAGAACGAGGCGGTGCAGGACGCCACCATGCGTTCGCTGATCATCGCGCTCTGGGCCGCTGTCATCTCGACGACGCTGGCCACCATGGCCGCGCTCGGCACCACCCGGCGGGGCAAGTTCACCGGCCAGACGGTGATCTACGTGCTGATCAACCAGCCGCTGATGGTGCCCGAGATCGTGACCGCCGTGGCGCTGCTGATCTTCTTTTCCTCGGTCAAGCTCGCCACCGGCTATTCCGGCCTCGGCTACCTGATCCTCGCGCATTCGGCGTTTTGCATCCCCTTCGCCTACCTGCCGATCAAGGCGCGGCTGGAAGGCATGGACAGCGCCATGGAAACGGCGGCGGCGGACCTCTACGCCTCGCCCTGGCAGACCTTTCGCTATGTCACGCTGCCGCTGCTGCTGCCGGGGGTGATCGCCGGCGCGATGCTGGCCTTCATCATCTCGCTGGACAACGTGATCATCACCGAATTTGTCAAATCGGCCGGGCAGGATACACTGCCCACCTACATGCTGGGCCAGTTGCGCCGCGCGCTGACACCCGAAGTGAACGCGATCTCGACGGCCCTGCTGGCCTTCACCGTCCTGATCCTGATCGTGTTCGCACTGATAACCAGAAAGCGGGCCTAGCCCGCTCAACAACCCAAAGGGAGTATCCAATGAAGATTGTTCTAGCTGCAACCGCGGTCCTGCTCGGCAGCACCGCAGGCGCGATGGCCGAAGGGACGCTCAACCTGTTCAACTGGGGCAACTACACCAGCCCCGAACTGATCGAGAAGTTCACCGCCGAAACCGGCATCACCGTCACCATCACCGACTACGACAGCAACACCACCGCCCTGACCAAGGTCGAGGCCGGTGCCTCGGGCTTTGACCTCGTGGTGCCTTCGGCCAACTACATCCCGGTCTACGTCCGCAAGGGCCTGATCGCCGAGCTTGACCACAGCCGGATCCCCAACATCACCAACATCGCCGCCGAATGGGTCGACGTGCCGTGGGATCCGGGCCGCAAGCATTCGGTTCCGTGGCAGTGGGGATCGGTCGGCATCGCGGTCAACACCAGCGTCTACAGCGGCGACGTGAACACCTCCGAGCTGTTCCTCGACCCTCCGCCCGAGCTGGAAGGCAAGATCAACGTCGTGCCGGAAATGAACGACGTCATGAACATGGCGATCTTCAATGCCGGCGGCGAAGCCTGCACCGAGGATCTCGAGGTGCTCAGGGTCGTGCGTGACCGGCTGATGGCGGCCAAGCCCAAGTGGCTGTCGATGGACTACGGCACCACGGACAAGCTGTCGTCGGGCGACTACGCGGCCTCGGTCAACTGGAACGGCTCGACCATGCGCGCCCGGATCAACAACCCCGACGTGGTCTACGGCTACCCGCGGGAAGGCTACCCGCTGTTCATGGACTCGGTCGCGCTGCTGTCGGACGCGCAGAACGTCGACGAGGCCTACCAGTTCATCAACTTCATCCTCGAGCCCGAGAACGCGGCGATGATTTCCGCCTTTGCCCGCTATGCCAACGGCGTCGCCGGGTCCGAGGAATTCATGCCCGAGGACATGAAGACCGCGCCCGAGATCATCGCCCCGGCCGACCTCGCCGCGGCGGGCCGCTTCCTGCCGACCTGCCCGCAGTCCGCGGTCGATCTCTACACCGCGATCTGGACCGAACTGCGCAAGTGACATTCGGACCGGGGCCGCGCCCGTCGCGGCCCCGCCTTTTCCGCGATGCCCGCCCCCGGCACCGACGGCGGGCTAGCTAGCCATCCGCGCCCCTGTCCGCCGCCGCTTGCGCCGCCGCAAAGGACAGCGTGACCCGCAGGCCGGGGCCGTTGTCCTCCAGCGTCAGCTCCGCCCCGTGCAGCCCCGCCGTCGCCGCCACCAGCGCCAGCCCCAGGCCATGGCCGGGCGTGCTGCGGCTGCGTTCCAGCCGGTAGAGGCGGCGCAGCACGTTCCGCCGCTCCTGCGCCGGAATCCCCGGCCCCCGGTCGGCCACCTCCAGCGCCACGCGGCCGTACTCGGGCCGCACTGTGATGGCGATGTCGGTGCCCGCCGGGGTGTGGCGCAGCGCGTTCTCGATCAGGTTCGCCAGCGCCTGCCGGATCAGCCCCTTGTTGCCGCTGACCGTCGCGGCGCCTCCGGGCAGGTGCAGCGCCAGCCTGCGGCCGTCTTCCTCGGCCGTGGGGGTGTACAGCTCGGCCATCTCCGTCGCCACACCCGCCAGGTCGACCGGGGCAAATCCGGCCCGCGCGCCGCCGCCCTCGATCTGGGCGATCTGCAACAGCGCACGGAACACCGCCACCGCGCCATCCGCCTCGGCCAGCGCACGGTCGGTCAGCGCCGCCTCGGCGCCCGCCTCGGGCAGGCTGTCGCGCAGCTGGTGCAGCAGCACCGTCATCCGTTGCAGCGGCGTCTTGAGGTCATGCGCGATGTCGGCCGAAACCTGGCGCAGCGCCTCGGTCGCGGCCTCCTGCGCGGCGGCCATCCGGTTCACCTGCGCGCCGATCCTGGCAAGGTCGTCCTTGCGCCCCGGCTCGGGCGGGATGCGGGCGTCCAGCGCGCCCTGGGACAGCCGCTCCAGCGTCGCCTCGATCCGGCCCACCCGCCGCCGCGCCCGGCTGGCGATGATCGCCCCCACCCCCAGCGAGACGGCGACCGTCGGCGCCAGGCTGAACAGCAGCAGCGCGAGAAAGGTCTGGCCCAGATCGTGGATCGGCGTCCGGCTCTCGCCCAGGATGAGGATGCCGCCCGCCATCCGCTCGACCAGCGGCAGATAGCCGTGATCACCCAGCGGACGGCCCCCGGGCTGCCGGCTGATCTGCACCCCGGCGGGGGTCAGGGTGGCGTCGGCGTTGCCGGTCACGCGCCCGTCCGGCGCGATGTAGACGAAGACGCGCTGCGCCGGGTCGGCCGCATTTGCCTCCGCCGAAACAAGGATCTCCAGCGCCATGGGCGAGGCGGTGACCTGGAACCCCGCCATGTGCTGCGCCAGGTTGGCGCGCATCCCCTCCTCGACCGCGCTGCGCAGGCCCAGGTAGGCCACCCCCAGGCTGACCAGGTTGATCACGCCGACCACGGCGACGATCCCCACCGCCTGCCGCATCGGGGTGGAATCGATGCTGTGCCGCAGCGCGTCGCGGAGACGGGACAGCACGGCTCAGGCCTCGATCCGGTAGCCCGCGCCGCGCACGGTGTGGATCAGCTCGCGGTCGAACGGCTTGTCCACCTTGGCGCGCAACCGGCTGATATGGGTCTCGACCACGTTGGTCTGCGGGTCAAAGTTCAGGTCCCACACCGCCTCCAGCAGCATCGTCCGGGTCTGCACCCGGCCCTTGCGCCGCAGCAGGTGCTCCAGCAGCGCGAATTCGCGCGGCAACAGGTCGATGTTCCGCCCCGCCCGCGTCACCTTGCGCGCGACGAGATCCATCGACAGGTCGCCCGCCGTCAGCACCGTCTCCGCCACCGGCTGGGCGGCGCGGCGGGCCAGCACCGCGATCCGCGCCGACAGCTCGCCAAAGGCGAAGGGCTTGACCAGGTAATCGTCGCCGCCCGCCTGCAAGCCCTCGATCCGGTCATCCACCCCGCCGATCGCGGTCAGAAAGATCACCGGCACCGTCACCTTGGCCGACCGCAGCGCCCGCACCAGCGACAGCCCGTCCAGCCCCGGCAGCATCCGGTCGACGATCAGCACGTCATGGCCGCCGGTCATCGCCTGCATCAGCCCTTCCTTGCCATCGGTCAGGTGGTCGACCACGTGCCCCTCCTCGCGCAGCCCCTTGACGATGTAGGCGGCGGTGGTCGGGTCGTCTTCGACGAGAAGCAGTTTCATGGCGTCCTTTTGCGGCTCCGCAACGCGGCCTTGCGCGGTCAAGCTAGGCATTCCCGCCCGCTTTCGAAAGGGTCCGCAGGCCCCGGCACCGCGCGCGGCAGCGCCGCTGACCATTTCGTGAGAAACCTCACAGATTTGCAATCTTCCTGACGGGCGCCGGAAAACTGCCGCCCCCAGATGCTGGGCATCCGCCGGTCAAACGACCGGCCCAACCCCAAGGAGACACCCATGGTATCGCTCGGAAACAAGGTCCGCATGTCCGCGCTCGTGCTGGGCACCCTGATGGGCGCCACGGCGCTGACCACGCTCTCGCCCGCCTTCGTGTCGCCCGCCGAGGCCCAGACCGCCGTCCCGCAGGGCGGCTATGTCGACCTGGTGCAACAGGTCGCCCCCGCCGTCGTCTACATCGAGGTGACGCAACGGATGGCCCCCGCCGGCGTCCACACGCCCGACATGCCGCAGGGCTTTCCCTTTGACCAGTTCATGCACCGCTTCGGCATGCCCGGCACCCCGGATGGCGGCATGCGCGAGATGCACGGCGTCGGCACCGGCTTCATCATCTCCGCCGACGGCCAGGTCGTGACCAACGCCCATGTCGTTGACGGCGCCGACACGGTGACCGTGACGCTGGCCGACGGCCGCAAGGTCGAGGGCAAGGTGGTGGGCACCGACCCCGCGACCGACATCGCCCTGATCCGGATCGACGGCGGCGGCGACCTGCCCACCGTGGCCTTCGGCGATTCTGCGCAGCTCAAGGTCGGGCAGGACGTGGTCGCCATCGGCAACCCCTTCGGCCTCGGCAACTCGGTGACCTCCGGCATCGTCTCGGCGCTGGGCCGCGACATCAACTCCGGCCCGTTCGACAACTACATCCAGACCGACGCGGCGATCAACAAGGGCAACTCCGGCGGCCCGCTGTTCAACGCGGCGGGCGAAGTGGTGGGCATCAACACCGCGATCTTCTCGCCCTCCGGCGGCTCGGTCGGGATCGGCTTTGCCGTGCCGTCCGAAACGGCGGCGCGGGTGGTGGCCGATCTTGCCGATGACGGCACGGTGACGCGCGGCTGGCTCGGCGTGCAGATCCAGCCGGTGTCCGAGGACATCGCCGCCGCCCTCGGCCTCGACAGCGCCCGCGGCGTGCTGATCAGCGCCGTCAGCGCCGACACCCCGGCAGCACAGGCCGGGCTGACCCGCGGCGACATCGTGCTGGCCGTCGACGGCGCGGCGGTGGACGACCCGCGCGACCTGACCCGCATCATCGCCACCGATGCCCCCGGCAGCGAGGTGACGCTCAGCCTGCTTCGCGGCGGCAAGCCGGTCGATGCAACGGTCACGCTGGGCACGCGGCCGGACGATCCGGCCTGATCCGCCCCCCCACAGGCCCGCGGCGGGCGTCATCGGCGCCCGCCGCCACGATCAGAACCGGAACGGCCCCTCGCCATGCTCCAGCGGCAGCGCCGCCCAGACTCCGCCCGGCGCGGTGTCCACCACGGCGCAGCCGGTCGGCCCCGACATGAAGCCCACCGGCGCCTCGGCCCGGCGGTCCAGCGCAAAGGCGCTGCACAGCGCCGGCGCGGTGCAGACCGCATGCGGCCCCAGCTGGCCGTGAAACACCCCGTGGACATGACCGGCAATCACCCGCAGCGGCGCCCTGGCCCGCTCCAGGCACCGCGCCAGCGCGCCGGGATTGTCCAGCCCGATGGCGTCCATGAACCGGATGCCCGTGCGCAGCGGCGGATGGTGCAGCGCCACCAGCACCGCCCGGTCCCCCGCCGTGTCCAGCGCCCGCCCCAGCAGCTCCAGGCTTTCGGGCCGCAGCACGCCGCCGCCTTGCCCTTCGATCAGCGTGTCCAGTCCGATCACGCGGGTGTCGCCCAGGTCCTGAACCCAGTCGATCAGCCCCGCTTCCGGCATGAACGGCAGATCGGCGAAGCACGCCCGGAACGCCGCGCGCGCGTCGTGGTTGCCCGGCACCGCCAGCAGCGGCAGGCCCAGCCGGTCCAGCTCGGCCCGCGCCGTGGCGTAGCTGGCCGCGCTGCCGTCGTCGCTGACGTCGCCCGTCACGATCACCGCGTCGATCGGCCCGATCGCCGGCAGCCGCGCCAGCAGCCGGTCGACCGCCGCGCGCATCAGCGCCGGGGTGTCCAGCCGGCCGGAGACCCGCGCGCCGGGCACGACCAGGTGCAGGTCGGACAATTGCAGAAACCGCGCCATCGCCTACTTGATCCCCGCCCGCAAAAAGGCCTGCACGAACTGCCGCTGGAACACCAGGAAAGCCACCAGCAGCGGCGCCACCGACATCATCGTCGCCGCCGAGATCACCGAGATGTCGACGCCGTTTTCCGGCGCGCCAAAGATCGACAGCCCCACCGTCAGCGGCCGCGTGTCGGGCGAATTGGTCACGATCAGCGGCCAGAGAAAGTTGTTCCAGTGGGTCGAGACCGACACCAGCGCATAGGCCAGGTAGGTCGGCCGCGCCAGCGGCACGTAGACCCGCCACAGGATCCCGAACCAGCCGCAGCCCTCGACCCGCGCCGCCTCGTGCAGCTCGATCGGCACGCCCTTGAAGGCCTGCCGCATCAGGAAGATGCCAAAGGCCGAGGCCATGTAGGGCATGCCCACGCCCAGGATGCTGTCGAACAGGCCCAGCCGCGACACCATGGCGTAGTTCTCGACGATCAGCACCTCGGGCAGGATGAACAGCTGCATCAGCACCAGGATGAACAGCACGTCCCGCCCCGGGAACCGCACCTGGGCAAAGGCGAACCCGGCCAGCGTCGTGACGATGAACTGGCCGATCAGGATCACCGTCACCAGCACGAAGGTGTTGAGGAAATATCGCAGCCAGGGCGCGCCGGCCCAGGCGGTGCGGAAATTGTCCAGCGTCCAGGGTGAGGTGACGTTGAAATTCACCGCGTCCGAGGTCGCATGGAACGCCGCCCAGAAGGCGAACAGCAGGGGCGAGATCCAGATCACCGCCAGCAGCAGCGCGCCAAAGGCCTCCAGGTGTCGGGACAGCGCGGTCATTGGTAGTGGGTCCGCTTGTCGAGGATGGTGAACTTGACCCCCGCCACGACCCCCAGCACCACCAGCACCAGGATGGTCATCGCCGCCGCGTGCGGCGCGTCAAAGAAGGCAAAGGCCATCTCCCAGATGTAGTAGAGGATCAGCTTGGACGCGTCGTTCGGCCCGCCCTTGGTCAGGATGAACAAATGGTCGATCAGCTTGACCGAGTTGATCAGCGCGTTGACCATGATGAACAGCGTGGTCGGCATCAGCAGCGGCAGCACGATGCGCCGGGTATAGGTCCAGCGGCTGGCGCCCTCGATGTCGGCGGCTTCCTTGAGGTCCTCGGGGATGGTCTGCAACGCGGCGAGGTAAAAGATCATGAAGAACCCGGCCTCCTTCCAGATCGTCACCACGATGACCGCCCACAGCGCCGTGCCCGGCTGGCCCAGCCAGTTGACCGACGGCAGGCCGAACAGCGATCCGATCTGGTCCAGCACGCCCAGCCCCGGCGTGTAGAAGAACAGCCACAGGTTCGCCGCCGCGATCATCGGCAGCACCGTCGGGGTGAAATAGGCGGTCCGCACGAACCCCCGCGCCGGGATCTTCGAATTGGCCCACAGCGCCATGCCCAGGGCGATGGCGATCGAGATCGGGATCGTCGCGCCGGCATAGATCAGGTTGTTGGTCACGACCTTCCAGAAGGTCGGATCGGCGAACAGGTCGGTGTAATTCCCGGTGCCGACGAACTCGCTGGGCTTCCTGCGGGTCTCGCGGCTGAACAGGCTCGACCACAGCGTCGCCAGCGACGGGTAAAAGGCAAAGGTCGACAGCAGCACCAGCGCCGGCGACAGCAGCAGCCAGCCATAGATCGCCTGCCTGCGGCGTTCGATATTGACGTGATGCGCCATGCAACGACCTTTCGCCAGCCACGAGGCGGGCGCCGGACACGCGGCCCGGCACCCGTGGGAAGGTTACTGGTAGTCCCTCAGCAGCCGTACCGCCGCGACCTGCGCCTCGGCCAGCGCATCGGCCGGCGACTTGGCCCCGGTCAGGGCGGCCTGGATGGCATTGTTCAACCCGTCGCGCACCCGCGCCGTCTCGAAGGTCGAGAACTCGGCC
The DNA here is from genome assembly GCF_900184945.1 of Antarctobacter aquimaris. Taxonomy (GTDB): domain Bacteria; phylum Pseudomonadota; class Alphaproteobacteria; order Rhodobacterales; family Rhodobacteraceae; genus Maliponia; species Maliponia aquimaris. The sequence goes on from NZ_FXYF01000004.1 coordinate 40,413, forward strand.
ACCGCGTGGTCCAGCTGGTTGCGCGCCACCAGCGCCGGGGGGAACTCGGCGGTATAGGCCTTCAGCGCCTCGGTCTCGTAGGCGGCCGGGGACACGCCCATGTAACCCGTCGCAATCGACCAGGCCGCGGCCTGTTCGGGCGAGGTCATGAAGCGGATCAGCTTCATCGCGGCGGCGCGTTCCTCCTCCGTCGTGTCCTTGAAGACGTAGAAGTTGCCGCCCCCCGTGGGCGATCCCGGACGCACGTTGGCCGGCAGCTCGGCCACGCCGAAGTCAAAGCTGGCGGCGTCCTTCACCGCCGTCAGGTTGCCGGTGGAATGCCACATCATCGCGGTCTGCCCTTCGAGGAAGGCCTGGCGCAACGTGCCCCATTCGACCGTGCCCTCGGGCATGATGCCGTGTTCGGTGGACAGCGATTTCCAGAATTCCAGCGTCTCGACCACGGCCGGATCGTCGAAATAGGTGGTCAGCCCGTCGTCCGACATGACCTCCTTGCCGTTCTGGATCGCCAGCGCCTGGAACATCCAGTAGGGATAGCCGGTCGACGGGATCATCAGCCCGTAGGTGCCGTCCCTGGTCAGCGCCTTGCCCATCGACACCATGTCGTCCCAGGTCGCCGGCGGCGCCTCGGGGTCCAGCCCGGCGGCGCGGAACAGGTCCTTGTTGTAGTAGGCCACGATGGTCGAGCGCTGGAACGGGATGCCCCAGGTCTTGCCCTCGATCCGGCTGTTGGCCATCAGCGCCGGGTAAAAGCTGTCCAGCCAGGCCGCGTCGACGCCCGCGATGTCCTCGAAGGCCACGATCAGGTCCTGCTCGATCAGGTCGTAGGCGTCGATCGAGAACATCACCGCCAGCTGCGCCGGCTCACCCGAGGCCAGCGCCGACAGCGCCCGCACGCGGGTGTCGTCGTAGTTGCCGGAATAGATCGCGTTGACCTTGATGTCCGGGTTGGCCGCCTCGAACTCGGCGACGATCCCGTCGACCACGTCCGTCAGCGCGCCGCCCACCGCGATGGGGTAATACATCGTCAGTTCCGTCTCGGCGGCGACGGGCGCGGCCAGCATGGCCGCAATCGCGCCGCTCATCGACAGCTTGGTAAACAGTGTCATCGTGTCCTCCCAGGGTTTGTCAGTGGCCCGCGCCTAGGGCGTCGGGCCGGTGGATCGAGGGTCCGTCCTGCGGCCGCTCGCGTCGAAGAAATGCAGGTGTTCGTCGGCAAAACCGATCTCCAGCTCCTGTCCCGCCGGGATGTGCTTCAGCCCCGGCAGGCTCACGGTCAGTCCCGTAGCCGCCGGATGTGTCAGCCCGATGAAGGTTTCCGAGCCGAGGAACTCGCATTCCGACACAAGGCACCTCAACCGGCCCTGCCCGGCCTCGGCGACATGCACGTTTTCCGCCCGCAGGCCGATCTTCGGCGCCGCTTCGAACCCCGGCAGCGCCGTCCCGTCGATCAGCGCCATCGGCGGCGCGCCGACGAATTCCGCGACAAAGGTGTTGGCCGGCTTGTAATACAGGTCCTCGGGCGCGCCGGTCTGCTGGATGTGGCCGTCCTTCATCAGCACGACGATATCGGCCATGCTCATCGCCTCGGTCTGGTCGTGGGTCACGTAGACCACGGTGATTCCCAGGTCGACCTGCAGCTTCTTGATGTCCTTGCGGACCGAGGCGCGCAGCTTGGCGTCGAGGTTGGACAGCGGCTCGTCCATCAGGCACAGCGGCTGGTTGGCGACGATGGCGCGGGCCAGGGCCACGCGCTGGCGCTGGCCGCCGGACAGCTCGCCCGGCTTGCGCGCCTCAAGGCCCAGCAGCCCGGTGATCTCCAGCGCCCGCGTCAGCTTGGCCCGGCGTTCCGCCGCCGCGACCCGGCGCACCTTCAGGCCAAAGACGATGTTTTCCGCCACGCTGAGATGCGGGAACAGCGCGTAGGACTGGAACACCATCGACAGGTTGCGCTCGGACGGTGCCGCGGTGGTCACGTCGCGCCCGTCGATCATGATCCGCCCCGCGTCGGGCAGCTCCAGCCCGGACAGCAGCCGCAGCGTGGTGGACTTGCCGCAGCCCGACGGCCCCAGCAGCGCCACAAAGGCACCGCGCGGGATCGACAGCGTGATGTCCTCGACCCCCAGCTGCCCGTTCCAGCGCTTGGCGACCTTGTCGACGTGAACAAAGGGGTTGGTCATGGTCACTCGGCGTCCTCGGCGAACAGGATCCGCGGGCCCAGGCCCTCGATCAGCGGCGCATAGGCGGCCGCGGGCGCGCGGTCGCAGACGATCAGGTCGATGTCCGACAGGTTGCCGCCCACCGCCGGGGCCAGCCGCCCGAACTTGCTGCGGTCGATCACCAGGATCGAGCGTTGCGCGTTGCGGCGCATCCGCTCGGTCGCGCGCACCTCGGACTGGTGGAATTCCAGCAGGCCGCCGTCCTCGTCCACCCCGGCGGTCCCGAAGATGGCGAATTCGGCGCGGTAGCGGCCAAAGAACTCGACAACCTCCTCGCCCACGAAATCGCGGTCCGGCAGGCGGATCTCGCCGCCCGGCAGGATGATGCGGTTCGACACTTCCTCGCTCAGCGCCATGGCGGCGCTCAGGTTGTTGGTGATCACGGTCAGCTCCTTGCGGCGGTGCAGGGCGCGCGCCACGCTCAGCGCGGTCGACCCGATCGAGATGAACAGCGTCGCGCCGTTGGGGATCCGCGCCGCCGCAACCTCGGCAATCGCGCGCTTGCCCACCAGGTTGGTCCCGGCGCGCTGGTCAAACGGCGTGTTCAGGCGTTCCTCGGCCAGCTCGATCCGGCCGTGCGCCCGGCACAGGGTTTCGCCGTCGCACAGCTGGTCCAGGTCGCGCCGGATGGTCTGGGTCGACACGCCCAGCATCTCGGCCAGGGCCCCCACGCTGACCCCGCCCCGCTCCTGGACGACTTGCTGGATCAAGTCGCGCCGCCTGATCGTCTTGGACGTCATGTCGCTTCCCGTGGCTTTGGGCGAAGCCTAGCCAGCAGAAACCCACAAAACAACATTTATCTTGGGGCAACCCTCCGACCTCCTGCGCCGCCAAGCGCGGCCGTTTGGACACAACCCCTTGAACATGCTGGCTTTTCCGGCATCCGTCAGCCCACGCCCCGACGCGAGATGTTGTTTTGTTGCTTTTCGGTGCCGGTCGGATCCACCGGCAGGTGTCGCATGCGGCCGCACAGCGCCGGCGCGGTTCCTGTCCGGCCCGGCTCCCCCGCCCCGCAGGCCAGCCCGACGCGCCACCGTTTGCCCCTGTGCCGCCTGTTCCCGCTTGCCAGCGCGGCACATTCCGCGAATATCATGCGGATATGTCCAGCCATACCCAACCGCCCCGCCTTCGTCTGCGCATCGTCTTCGGCGACATCGGGATGATGGGCCCGGGCAAGGCCGACCTGCTCGAAGGGATCGACCGCACCGGCTCGATCGCCGCCGCCGGGCGCGAGATGAAGATGAGCTACAAGCGCGCCTGGTCGCTGATCGAGGCGCTGAACGCCATGTTCCGCGCGCCGCTGGTCGAAAGCGCGCGGGGCGGGCCGGGGGTCGGCGGCGCGCATCTGACCGACCTCGGCCGCGAGGTGCTGCGCCACTACCGGACCTTCGAGGCCCAGGCGCAAAGCGCCGGCGCGGCCGAGATCCTGGCCCTTCAGCACATGATCAGGGATATTCCCGAAGGGAAATAACAATTGACGCTCCCGGCGCGGCGGTGGATATTTCCCGCAAGATATATCCATCCGGAAGACCCCATGCCCCTCACCCGCCGCGCCTTCGGTGCGTCTGCCCTTGCCTTCGGTCTCACCGGGGCCCGCCCGGCCGCCGCGCAGGACGGCCCGCCGATCGTCGCCGCCGCCTCGGACCTGCGCTACGCGGTCGAGGAGATCGCCGCCGCCTTCCGCGCCGAGACCGGGCAGGAGGTGCTGCTGTCCTTCGGCTCGACCGGCAACTTCGCCCGCCAGATCCGCGAGGGCGCACCGTTCCAGCTGTTCATGGCCGCCGACGAACGCTTTGTCCTCGATCTCGCCCGTGACGGCCACCTGCGCGACGAGGGCGCGCTTTATGCCCTCGGCCGCCTCGCCCTCGCCGTCCCGAACGCAGGCTCCACCCTGCAACCCGACGGCACGCTGGCCGACCTGCGCACCGCGCTGGCGCAGGGCCGCGTCACCCGCTTTGCCATCGCCAACCCGGACCACGCCCCCTACGGCATGCGCGCGCAGGAGGCGCTGCAACACGCAGGCCTCTGGGAGCCGCTCCAGCCGCTGCTGGTGCTGGGCGAAAACGTCAGCCAGGCGGCGCAATTCGCGCTGTCGGGCAATGCCGACGGCGGCCTGATCGCCTGGTCGCTGGCGCTGGCGCCGCAGTTGCAGGAACAGGGCCGGTTCGCCCTGGTCCCCGCCGACTGGCACCAGCCGCTGCTGCAACGCATGGCCCTGACCCGCAACGCCGGCCCCGTGGCGCAGGCCTTCTACACCTACATCCAGCAGCCCGAGGCCCGCGCGATCATGGCGCGCTACGGCTTCACCCTGCCGGAGTAGACCCTTGGACTGGCAGGCGCTCTGGCTCTCGCTCTCGCTCGCGGCCTGGACCGTGGCGCTGCTGCTGCCGGTCTCGGTCTTCATGGGCCGCCTGCTGGCCACCCGGCGCTTTCGCGGCAAGGGCCTGGTCGAAGGGCTGGTCATGCTGCCGCTGGTCCTGCCGCCCACGGTGTTCGGCTTCTACCTGCTGGTCTCGCTGGGCCGCAATTCACCCGTGGGCGCCTTCTGGCAGCAGATGTTCGGCCAGCAGCTGGTGTTTTCCTTCGAAGGGCTGATCGTCGCCTCGGTCATCTTCAACCTGCCCTTCGCGATCCAGCCCGCCCAGCGCGCCTTCGAGGCGATCCCCAATTCGCTGCGCGAGGCCGCCGCCTCCTCGGGCCTGTCGCCGCTGCGCGCGCTCTGGCGGGTCGAACTGCCGCTGGCCTGGCCGGGGGTGATGACCGCCATGGTGCTGACCTTCGCCCACACACTGGGCGAATTCGGCATCGTGCTGATGGTCGGCGGCTCGATCCCCGGCGAGACCCGCACCATCGCCATCGCCATCTACGACCGCGTGCAGGCCTTCGACATGGAGTCCGCCGCCACCATGTCGGCGGTGCTGGTCGCCGTCTCGCTGATCACCATCGCCACCACCTTTGCGCTGTCCTCGCGCGTCGGCCGCAGGCTGGGCCAATGACGCTGACCGTCCGCCTGCGGGCACAGGCGCCCATCCCGCTCGACCTCGCCTTCGAGGTCGGCGAGGGCGAGCTGCTGGCCCTGGTCGGCCCCTCCGGCTCGGGCAAGACCACGACGCTGCGCGCCATCGCCGGCTTCTGGCGGCCTGACGCGGCCCGCATCGCGGTCTCCGGCACGCCCTGGCTCGACACCGCGCAGGGGCTCTGCCTCGCGCCGCATCGCCGGCGGGCCGGGCTGGTGTTCCAGGACTTCGCGCTGTTTCCGCACATGACGGCGGCGGGCAACGTCGCCGCCGCCATGGGCGACCTGCCCGCCAGGGTCCGCGCGCAGGAGGCCGCGCGCCTCTTGCACCTTGTCCACCTGGGCGACCTCGGGCACCGCCGCCCGGCCGAACTGTCGGGCGGGCAGAAACAGCGCGTGGCGCTGGCCCGCGCCCTGGCCCGCCGCCCCGAGGTGCTGCTGCTGGACGAGCCGTTCTCGGCCGTCGACCGCCCCACCCGCGACCGCCTGCACGAAGAGCTGATCGGCCTGCGCGCGCAGCTGTCGATGCCGGTCGTCCTCGTGACCCACGACATCGGCGAGGCGCAGTTGCTGGCCGACCGCATGGTGGTGATCGACCGTGGCCGCATCGTCGCCGATGGCAGCACCGCCACCGTCATGTCCGACCCGGCCGCCCTGCGCCACCTCGGCCTGCGCGAGATCGCCGCCATGTTGCCCGCCCGCGTCGCCGCGCAGGAAAGCGACGGCATGACCCGGCTGGACACGGCGGGCGGGCCGATCTGGCTGCCACGGGTCGACGGCGCGCCGGGCCAGCGCCTTCGCGTCCGCGTGCTGGCGCACGAGGTCATCCTGTCGCGCCAACGGCCCGAGGGCCTGTCGGCGCAAAACATCCTCGCCGGGCGCGTCGTCTCGGCCACCCCGGGCGAAGGTCCCGGCGTGCTGGTGCGCATCCGCGTCGGCGATGAGCAGATCGTCGCCCGCATCACCCGCCGCGCCTGCGAGATGCTGGCCCTCGCCCCGGGCGACCCGGTGTTCGCCATCCTCAAGACGATGTCGGTGGCCCGTGGTCACGTCGCGCAGGAGGCCGACAGCGGCGGCCCGCCGCCGCGATGACCGGGCGGGCGCGCCTTGCAATGGCCGGGGCCTGGGGCGCGGTGATCGGCACGCTGGGCGGGCTGATCGGCCTCGGTGGCGCGGAATTCCGGCTGCCGGTGCTGATCGGCGTGTTCCGCTTTGCCACGCTCGAGGCGGTCGTTCTCAACAAGGCGCTCAGCCTGGTCGTCGTCGCCGCCGCCCTGCCGTTCCGCGCCGACACCGTGCCGCTGGCCCTGCTGGCGGAGCATTGGCCCGTCATGCTGAACCTGCTGGCCGGCAGCCTCTGCGGCGCCTGGGCCGGGGCCGGCTGGGCCACCCGGCTGAAACCGCGCGCGCTGAACCACGTCATCGCCGCGCTGCTGCTGGTCATCGCGGTGGTGCTGGTGGCCGGTCACGCGCCCGGCGGTGGCGCGGCGCTGGTCGAGGCCGGGCCGGCCCGCGCCGTCCTCGGCGTGCTGGCGGGCTTTGCCATCGGCATCGTCGCCGCCCTGCTCGGCGTCGCCGGGGGCGAGCTGCTGATCCCCACGCTGGTGCTGCTGTTTGGCGCGGACATCAAGCTGGCCGGCAGCCTGTCGCTGGCGATCAGCCTGCCCACCATGCTCACCAGTTTCGCCCGCTACAGCCGCGACGGCAGCTTTGCCGTGCTCGGCCGCAACCGGGCGTTCGTGGCGGTCATGGCGGCGGGGTCCGTCGCCGGGGCGTACCTCGGCGGCCGCCTGCTGGGGGTCGTGCCGGAGGCGGTGTTGCTGCCCGCGCTGGCGGCGATCCTCGTCGCCTCGGCCCTGCACCTGCTGCGCCACGCGGCGGACCCGCCCTGAAACGCGACACGCGCTGTGGCCCTGTACCGTGGCAGGGAGAGGATCGTCAGGGCAGAGGTTACAGCGCCGCCCCGTAGGTGCAGATCGCGCCGTGCCCGTCGGTCGACCGCACCAGAGTCTCACCCCGGAACACGGCATGGACATAGCGCGGCGCCTCGGGTGATCCGTAGGCATAGCTGACGCAGGCCTCGTCCCAGTTCGCCGGGTTGCGCTCGTATCCCGCGTCCAGGCCGAACACCGCGTCGGCCTGCGCTTTGGTCATGCCATTGGACAGCTTGCGCGCCTCTGCGCCCTGCGCGCCGCCCGTGGCCCCCGGCGCCACCCCCTGCATGCAGCCCGCCAGCGCCAGCAGCGCGGCTCCCGCCAGCGCGCCCCGCATCACAGGTTGTCCAGCTGGGGCATCCCCAGCACGTGATAGCCGCCGTCCACCAGGATCACCTCTCCGGTGGTATAGGCGCCTGCGTCCGAGATCAGCCAGACCGCCGTGCCGCCCACCGCCTCCAGCGAGGCGTTCGACCGCAGCGGCGCGTTCTGCTCGGTGTGCTTGTAGGTGCGCCGCGCGCCACCGATCGCCGCGCCCGCCAGCGTCTTCATCGGCCCCGGCGAGATCGCGTTGACGCGGATGCCGTCCGGCCCCAGGTCATTGGCCAGGTAGCGCGTCGTCGATTCCAGCGCCGCCTTGGCCACGCCCATCACGTTGTAGTTGGGCACCACCCGCTGGCTGCCGAGAAAGGTCAGCGTCAGCAGCGTGCCGCCGTTCTTCATCAGCGGATGCACCCGCCGCGCCACCTCGATGAAGCTGTAGACCGAGATGTCCATCGACTGCTTGAAGTTCGCCCGAGAGGTGTTCAGGAACCGCCCCGTCAACTCATTCTTGTCGGAATAGGCGATGGCGTGGACCAGGAAATCGACGCTCTCCCACTCCCGCTCCAGCGCCGCGAACGCCGCATCCAGCGAGGCATCGTCGGTCACGTCCACGTCCACCATGAAACTCGACCCGACGCTTTCCGCCAGCGGCTCCAGCCGCTTGCCAAAGGCCTCGCCCTGGTAGGTGAACGCCAGCTCCGCCCCCGCGTCGGCGCAGGCCTTGGCAATCCCCCAGGCGATGGAGCGTTCGTTCGCCACCCCCATGACAAGCCCGCGCTTGCCCTCCAGAGATATCGTCATGCCCGCCCCTCCCGTGTCGTCACTCGACAAACCGCGACAGCACCATCGACCCGTTGGTGCCGCCAAAGCCGAATGAATTCGTCATCACCGAGTCCAGCCCGGCCTTCTCCACCAGCGTCGTCGCGATCTCCTCCGGCTTCAGCGCCGGGTCCAGCGTCTCGACGTTGATCGACGGGATGATGAAATCATGATGCAGCGCCAGCAGGCAATAGATCGCTTCCTGCGCCCCGGTCGCGCCCTGGCTGTGCCCGGTCATCGACTTGGTCGACGACACCGGCGGCGTCGTGCCCTCGCCGAACACCCGCCGCACCGCCTGGATCTCGCCCACGTCGCCGACGGGGGTCGAGGTGCCGTGCGCGTTGATGTAGCTCACGCGGCGCCCCTCCGGCAGCGTCGACAGCGCCAGCCGCATCGCCCGCTCGCCGCCCTCGCCCGAGGGCGCCACCATGTCCGCCCCGTCCGAGGTCGCGCCGTAGCCCGTCACCTCGGCGTAGATCTTCGCCCCGCGCGCCCGCGCGTGCTCCAGCTCTTCCAGCACGACGATCCCGCCGCCCGCGCTGATGACAAACCCGTCGCGGTCCTTGTCGAACGCCCGGCTCGCCCGCTCCGGCGTGTCGTTGAACTTGGACGACATCGCGCCCATCGCGTCGAACAGGCACGACAGGGTCCAGTCCAGCTCCTCGCCGCCGCCCGCGAACATCACGTCCTGCTTGCCCATCATGATCTGCTCCGCCGCGTTGCCGATGCAATGCAGGCTGGTCGAGCAGGCCGAGGTGATCGAGTAGTTGATCCCCTTGATCCTGTAGGCGGTCGACAGGTTCGCGCTCACGGTCGAGCACATGCACTTGGGCACCGCAAAGGGTCCCACCCGCTTGGTCGCCCCGCTGCTCAGCACGGTCTGGTGCGCCGCCAGCATCGCGCTGGTCGACGGCCCGCCCGACCCGGCGACAAGCCCGGTGCGCGGGTTGACGATGTCACCCTCCTCCAGCCCGGCATCGGCGATGGCCTGCGCCATGGCGATATGCGCATAGGCCGCCCCCGGCCCCATGAAGCGCAGCGTCCGCTTGTCGATGTGCTCGGCCACGTCCAGCGTGATGGCCCCCGCAACCTGGCTGCGAAAGCCGTGCTCCTTCATCTGCTCGTTGGCAGTGATCCCCGAGCGGCCCGCCCGGAGCGAGGCCAGGACCTCTTCGGCGGTGTTTCCGATGCTCGAGACAATCCCGAGCCCGGTGACGACGACGCGGCGCATGGAGCCTCCTCCTGATGTGTCAGGATGTTAGTAGGTCAAGGAGGGGGGGAGGTGCAAGGTGGGAGGGAGAGCGAAGTAGTAGAGCTGTTGTTGAAAACACCTTGTAGGCGAGCCATAAAGTCTGTCTACATTAATAAGCAGCGTGAACGATTGAACCACGTAGATTCCAAAGAGGTGCAAATGTCTGTCCAAGATGACCGACGAGAAGAAGAGCAGATTGAACTATTCGAACTTTCACGCCCATCGGCACGCTCGCGTGACGGCATAGATGCGGAACTTGAAATAGATGGAATTACCATTGAGTTCGAGTTGAAGAGCACAACGAAAAGCTCAATGACCACTGTCCGCGATTTCGGCATGAGCCACATTGAGAAGTGGAAGGATAAACATTGGCTATTTGGCTTCTACACCTCGAACGGAAAAGCTCTACGGTTCACCCGGTACGCCTCCCCAAGAATGATGTCATCTTGGATCGAAGAGAAGAGACAGTACATTTCAATGGACTTCTTGCTGTCCGTAAGAGCGCCTGGGCGGCTTGAGATCGAAGACTTGTTTGCGATCTGCGGACAAAAAGATCAATACACAATAGATGATGCAAAGATGCTACATAAGAACCAATTTTCGAAAGAGCAGTACATCAAGAATTTCGATTTGGAAGGCGGCTACTCTCCGGAAAAAATGCTCGAAATCTTACGGTTAAGGTGCAAGTACGTTTTGGAGAGAGGGAGCACACTGAACAATCCCCACATTCCTGCAAACGTTCTCAACAATCTCCCGATAATTACAAAAGATCATAGCGAAGAACTGCGTCGACTTGTTCGTCAGGAATTGAAAATTTGATTTCGGATCGCTTTGGCAATTGAGTAAGCCACAGGCGGGCATACTGAGTTTCCAATCATCCCTAGTCTTTGGTACACTGCGCCAACAAACTCCCACTCAAGTGGAAAACCTTGAAGCAACTGACACTCTTCGACGCACATTCTGTGCGTGCCATCTTTCGTAGGGTATGAACGAGCGATTGTGGGATTCGGCGAAACCCCATGCGGCCAAATCCCATATTCCTTCCAGCGCTTGACTGCCGCAGTGCTGTTTGCAACGGATGTGGTTTGCCGAGGACCGGTAAGTGTAGAACGCAAAGTGGGCGCAGGACCATCGGCGCTCGATAAATCCAACCCCAAGGCTTCTCGCACACCCCGTCGAACATTGCTCTTCTCGAAGGCTTTAGAGTCTACAGAACGCCCCAAATCTGAGCGAACACCAATCATTACGGCCCGCCCTCTTCTCTGAGGGACGCCGAAGTCGTCAGCAAAGAGAACACTTGTCGATATTCTGTATTTGCCTTTCAATCGCGCCAACAGAGAATTTCGATATTCTTCGAATTTCGAAGACAAAAATCCAGGTACGTTCTCCGCAATGAACACAACTGGTTCTATTTCCAAAACTGCTCGAACAAACTCTGGGAACATGTCCCGAGCATCATCCTTGCCTTTGCGCCGACCTGCAATTGAGAACGGTTGACACGGGGGGCCTCCATGGATCAAGTCGACAACCCCCTTCAACTCCCGCCAATTCTGCTCCCTTACATCTCCAAGCTCACCACTAAAAATCCTCCAATCCGGGCGGTTCTTAGAGAGAGTTTCGCCTGCAAAAGGTAGGATTTCGTAGGATGCAAAATGCTCGAATCCAGCCAAATCAAAGCCCAAATCCAGCCCACCGCCACCACTAAACAAAGATAGAGTTTTGACCTGAACACTACTAAGCTGAGGCATGTCCAAGAGCGGATCATAACCGGGTTTTAGTTCAACTGGATCGGTGCTTGCAGCTTTTCTGTCCGCCATTTTTCTGGCAATCTGAGAAGACCTTGAGGACAAAGCATACTGCTTCCGCTTCTCGTCACTAATCTGCCATGGTAGATGAGTATAACCCATAGGTTCTGGATGCCGCCTGGATGTTTTCCTTATGTTCCACGGATACACCGGCCTCTTCTTCAAGGCAAGGCACGAAGCCGGATTTGAGCCACTTTAAGCTTCGCTTGCCTCACCGACATCGTTAACCGGCAACCCGTAGGGTGCGTGCTCGCACGCACCGCTCCCCAACACCTCCCGCTACCGCGACCGCCCGAACACACCCCGCACCACACCCCCCATCGGCCAGCCACCGCCGATCCGCGTCCGGCATTCCAGACCTGACAAGCGGTCCGCGAACCGGCAGGCTGGGGGTGCGGCGGTGCCAACCCAACCCATCGCAGCGCTCCGGGAGATTGCCCCGGCCGCGCTCCCCTGTGTGTTCGTCGCGATTTTTGATGCCCGCATTCCATAGGAGATTTCCCATGACCACGACCCGCACCCTGACAACGCTCGCCGTGCTCGGACTTGCCGCGCTGCTTGGCGGACCCGCCGCCGCCCAGGGCCTCAAGGCCCCCGGCGGTCCGCTCGAGGGGACCAATTGCAACCCCAGCACCAATCTCAAGCCCTGGACCTGCAAATGCGACAGCACCGACTCCTGCAACAAGCTGGCCGCCAAGTGCGAGCACGTCGACGGCAAGTATTACCAGTGTGACAAGGACCACACGAGCGCCAAGAGCGCCGGGGTCAACCGGCTGTTCAAGTCGAACTGCCCCCCTGCGATGCGCGGCCCCCGCGCATCGCCTCCCCGGCCCCGCGCCGCCCCGCCGCACCGGCGCACCGGCGCCGCGACACCCATGAACAAACCCTTGCCGCTTTGTACAAAACGACATTTTTCGCGTACAAGACGTACGTTTTGTACAAAACGGGCGGCCCCATGGACCGCCCGAAACACGGGGATTTCCCCACCAGACCGGAGTATGACGAGTCCGCGAAATCAGCTCTCGCTGAGGGCCACCTTCATGTCCTTGACCACGTAGATCACCTCGCCGTCGGCCTCCACGATGCCGTCCGCGACGCCCATGGTCAGCCGCCGCGTTTGCAGCGCCTTGGTGAAATCCACCTTGTAGGTCAACATCTTGCGGTCCGGGCGCACCATGCCGGTCAGCTTCACTTCGCCCACGCCCAGCGCATAGCCCCGGCCCTTCCAGCCGCGCCAGCCCAGGTTGAACCCGGTCAGCTGCCACAGCCCGTCCAGCCCCAGGCACCCCGGCATGATCGGGTTTCCGGGAAAATGGCACTCAAAGAACCACATGTTGGGGTCGATGTCGAACTCCGCCACAACATGTCCCTTGCCGTGTTGTCCTGCGTCGCCCGAAATCTCGGTGATGCGGTCCATCATCAGCATCGGCGGCGCCGGCAGCTGGGCATTGCCCGGCCCGAACAATTCGCCCCTGGAACATTTCAGCAGGTCGTCCTTGCCAAAGCTGGTGGGATAGTCGGCCATGCGGGCGGGCCCCTTCTCGCTGTCTCACGTTCGACCCCGTCTAGCACCCGCCCCGCGCCGCTGGCAAGTGGCCCGCCAGGGCCGCTCAGCCGCCTTTTGCATTGAATTCCCGCGCCATGGGCCTTTATATACCGGGTGACAGGACACAAACGTGGAAGCCCATGATCCCGGAGGCGATCGAACGCGGCAAGACTTGGCTCGGACGCAGCGACCTGCGCCCGACCCGTCAGCGTGTCGCCCTTGCCGCCCTTCTCGTCGGCGACGGCCAGAACCGCCACGTCACCGCCGAAAGCCTGTTTGACGCCGCCAAGCGCCACGGCGAACGGGTCTCGCTCGCCACGGTCTACAACACGCTCAAGGCCTTCTGCGACGCCGGCCTGATGCAGGAGGTGACGGTCGACGGCTCCAAGAGCTACTTCGACACCAACACCCACGACCACCCGCATTTTTTCTGGGAGGACGACGGCCGCCTCACCGACGCGCCGGCCGACCAGTTGCAGATCACCCGCCTGCCCGATGCCCCCGACGGGGCCGAGATCGCCTCGATCGACGTGGTGATCCGCCTGCGCCGCAAGGCGCGCTGACCTCGCAGGCCGCAAGGCACCCTGACGCCATCCACGCTCAGACACAAAGGCCCGTCCGCGCGTCGGACGGCGCGTTGGAGAAACGCGACGGCCAGTGCGCGGACGGGCCTCCTCAGCCGCGCGGCATCCCCTTGGCCCGCATCAGCCGCTTCTGCGCCGCGATCCGGAACGGCGCGTTCGGCGCGCCGTATCCGCCGTAGCCATCGCGCCGCTCGAGGATCTCGAAGAACATCCCGCCCGCGAAGGGCCGCGAGTAGAGCTGCAGGAACTCCCCCCGCGCGTCGCGGTCATAGAGGATGTTGTAGCGCCGCAGCAGCGCCAGCCGCTCTTCGGGGATGTCAAAGCGCGACACCAGGTCGGCGTAGTAGTTGTTCGGCATCACCAGCGGCTCGAACCCGCGCGCCGCCAGCGCCTCGGCGGTGGCCAGGATGTCGTCCGTGGCCAGCGCGACATGCTGCACCGGCGCGCCAAAGCTCTCGGCCAGGAAGGCGCCGGCAAAGGTGCGGTGCGTCTCGGCGCCGTTCAGGGTGATCCGGAACGCCCCCGACCGCGCCTCCAGCGCCTGGCTGCGCACCAGCCCGTCCGGGTCGGTCACGTCGACCATGGGCGATTTGCCCATGTCGAACAGCGAGGTGTAGAACAGCGACCAGCTCAGCATCTCGTCATAGGTCATGGTCTGGGCCACGTGGTCGATCCGCGTCAGCCCGGCGCCCGCCGCGTCCGCCGCCACCGGCGAAAACTCGGCCGACCAGACCTCGGCCGTCGCGCCATCGAGGAAATGCAGCAGGCTGCCGCCCAACCCGCGGATCGCCGGGATCTCCAGCTGCCCGGGGCTCAGCGCCTGCGAAAACGGCTGCGCGCCCAGCGCCTGGCCGCGCGCCACCGTGTCCGCGGCCGATCCCACCTTCAGCCCGATGTCGCAGATCGAGGTGCCGCGCGCGTTGTAGACCGATCCTGCGAAATCGCCCGCCTCCTCGTTGATCAGCACGCGGATCTCGCCCTGCTGCCACAGCGCCAGCTTCTTCGAGATATGCGTGCCGACGCGGGCAAAGCCCAGCGTCTCGAGCAGCGCGCCCAGCGCCTGCGCCTCCGCCCCGCGCGAGGTGAACTCGATGAAACTGACGCCCGCCACCTCGACCCGGGGCGGAAAGGCGGGCAGGTTTACGCCCGCCTCCGGCTCGGCCCGGCGCACGTCGTCCATCAGCGCCACCAGCGAGCGGTAGCCATCCCTGGCCACGCTGCTCGACAACCCGCCCCGGAACTGGTCGTTGAAGATCTCCAGGCTGATCGGCCCGCTGTACCCCGCCGCCATCGCCGCGCGGGTAAAGCCCGCCACGTCAAGGTCGCCCTCACCCGGCATGTTGCGGAAGTGGCGCGACCAGTACAGCAGGTCCATGTCGATCTTCGGCGCGTCCGCCAGCTGCACGAAAAAGATCCTGTCGCCGGGGATGCGCCGGATCGTCTCGGGGTCGATCCCCCGCGCCAGGGTGTGAAAGCTGTCCAGCACCAGCCCGATGTTGGGATGGTCCGCGCGGCGCACGATCTCCCAGGCGTCGCGATGGTCGTTGACGTGGCGGCCCCAGCACAGCGCCTCGTAGCCGACACGGATGTTGCGCGCCGCCGCGATCTCGCCCAGCTGTGCGAAATCCTCGGCCGCGCGGTCGATCCCGCCCAGCGCCTCGGGGTGGCAGGACGAACAGAACAGCACCAGGTCGGTGCCCAGCTCGTCCATCAGGTCGAACTTGCGCTGCGCCCGGTCGAATGCCTTGTCGCGCAGCGGCCCCTTCGGCAGGCCTTCGAAGTCGCGGAAGGGCTGGAACAGGGTGATCTCCAGCCCTTGATCGCGGATCATGTTGCCCACGTCGCGCGGGCTGTTTTCGTCGGCGATGAAATCCTGCTCGAATATCTCGACCCCGTCGAACCCCGCCGCCGCGATGGCGTCCAGCTTTTCCCGCAGGTTGCCCGACACCGATACCGTCGCGATCGAAGTTTTCATGTCCTGTCCCCGTGGTTCCCGCAAACACCGCGCTCGCTTGCGCGCCCCCAAGTGCCTGCATGGGGCAGGCAGCGGACAAGGTCAAATGTCCAGTGATCCCGACGGGGGCGCGTCAGGCGCGCCGCCCCTGGTGCCCGCGGCCGGACTCGAACCGGCACGGCCGAAGCCTGGAGATTTTAAGTCTCCTGTGTCTACCATTCCACCACGCGGGCCACAGCCGCGACCATAGCCAAAGCGGGACCGGTGTAAACCGTCCCGAAGCGTGTCGACTGACCTACAGGTCCTTGCCCGGCTCAGGCTTCAGAAAGGCCCGTTCCGACAGCCAAGGATTCAGCTCCAGCGCCGCGCGCAGCGCCGCCTGCCCCTCGTCGTCGCGGCCCAGCGCGATCAGCGTCAGCGCCTTGCCAGACAGCGCGCCGATGTGGCGCGGGTTCAACTTCAGAGCCTCGTCCAGGTCGGGCAGCGCCGCCGCGTAGTCGCCGCGCAGAAAGTTGACAAAGGCCCGCTGGTTGTAGCCCTCGGCGTAGAACGGGCAGTAGTCCACCAGCTTGTCCAGCCGGTCGAGCGCGCGCAGGAAATCGGATTCCGCCCGCGCCTGCATCCCGTCGTTCAGCATGGACTGGCTCGGCTCGTCGGGCGCGTCGTCCCACAGCATCCACATCTGGTTGGAAATCTGCCGGGCCGCCATCTCGTTCGGCGCCTCCAGCAAGGCCTCGTAGAGCGGGTCGATCGCCTCCGACAGGTCCGGGGCGGTCGGGCAGCCATCCGCCAGCACAGGCGAGGCCAACAGGGTCAGGGCAAACGCGTATCTCATGCGCCAAAGGGTGCCACGGCGCGCGCCTGCGTCAAGTCACATCCGCGACACCGTTTTCCTTGACCGCCTCCATCGCCACAAAGGTCGAGGTCGACGACACCCCCGGCAGGGTCGACACCCTTTCCGCCAGCACCTGGCGATAGCTGGGCATGTCCTGCGTGCGCACCTTCAGCAGGTAGTCGAAATTGCCGGCGATCAGATGCGCCTGCTCGATCTCCGGGATCGTCGCGATCGCCGCGTTGAACCGCGCCAGCGTCACCTCGCGGGTGTCCACCATCCGCACCTCGACAAAGGCGACATGGTCGAGGCCCAGCCGGATCGGGTCCAGCACCGCGCGGTAGCCGCGGATATAGCCCGCCTCCTCCAGCCGCCGCAGGCGGGTCTGGGTGGGGGACTTGGACAGGCCGATGCGCCGCGCCAGTTCGGTGACCGAAATGCGCGCCTCGCCCGCCATCACCCCCAGAATGGCCCGGTCAAAGCGGTCCAGGTCATCGGCATCCATTTGCATCACGATTCCGCAGAAATTCAGGTCAAAGCATCATCACAGGCCGGGTATTCGGTCAAACCGGCTGTGCTGACCTGCATATGTTACGCGAAAAGCCGGAAGGTGGGAACACAGATTCGCCCCGGCCCGCCCCGCCCAACCGCCCGCCCAGCCGAAAGGACCCGTCCCCCATGGACATGCAGCCGCTGACCGACCTCCGCACCCGCATCGACGCTTTGACCTACGCGGACGAGGCCCAGACCCTGGAAGGCCTGCGCGACGAGGCGCGGCTTGCCCCGGCCGACCGCGCCGCCATCGTGCAGGACGCCGCAACCCTGGTCCGCGACATCCGCGGCGTCACCCGGCCCGGGCTGATGGAGGTCTTTCTGGCGGAATACGGCCTGTCCACCGAAGAGGGCGTCGCGCTGATGTGCCTGGCCGAGGCGCTGCTGCGGGTGCCCGACTCCGCCACCATCGACGCGCTGATCGAGGACAAGATCGCGCCGTCCGACTGGTCCAAGCACCTCGGCCACTCCACCTCGCCGCTGGTCAACGCCTCGACCTGGGCCTTGATGCTGACCGGCAAGGTGCTCGAGGACACCTCCCCCGGCCCCGTCGGCCACCTGCGCGGCGCGATCAAGCGGCTGGGCGAACCGGTGATCCGCAAGGCGGTGGGCCGCGCCATGCGCGAGATGGGCTCCCAGTTCGTGCTGGGCGAGACGATCCAGTCGGCGATGAAGCGCGGCGCCGCGATGGAGGCCAAGGGATACGGCTATTCCTACGACATGCTGGGCGAGGCCGCGCGGACCGAGGCCGACGCAGTGCGCTATTTCGACGCCTACGCCCGCGCCATCGACGCCATCGCCACCGCCGCCCCGCACGACGAGCCGCGCAACAACCCCGGCATCTCGGTCAAGCTCTCGGCGCTGCACCCGCGCTACGACGAGCTTCAGGCCGACACCGCCCGCGCCGCGCTGGTGCCGCGCCTCGCCGCGCTGGCCCGGCAGGCCAAGACCGCCCACATCGGCCTCAACATCGACGCCGAAGAGGCCGACCGCCTCGCCCTCTCGCTCGACATCATCGAAGAGGTGCTGTCGGACGACGCGCTGAAAGGCTGGGACGGCTTTGGCGTGGTGGTGCAGGCCTATGGCAAGCGCGCCGGCGCGGTGATCGACTGGCTTTATGCCCTGGCCGAGCGGCTGGACCGCCGCATCATGGTGCGGCTGGTCAAAGGCGCCTACTGGGACAGCGAAGTGAAAAAGGCGCAGGTGGCCGGCCTGCCCGGCTTCCCGGTCTTCACCTCCAAGCAGGCGACCGACATTTCCTACATCGCCAACGCGCGCAAGCTGTTGGGCATGACCGACCGCATCTACCCGCAGTTCGCCACCCACAACGCACACACCGTCGCCGCCATCCTGCACATGGCGCAGGACCGCGACGCCTATGAATTCCAGCGCCTGCACGGCATGGGCGAGACGCTGCACCGGCTGGTGATGGAAAAGAACCGCACCCGCTGCCGCATCTACGCCCCGGTCGGCGCGCACCGCGACCTGCTGGCCTATCTCGTCCGCCGCCTGCTGGAAAACGGCGCCAACTCCTCCTTCGTCAACCAGATCGTCGACGAAGACGTGCCGCCCGAGGTCGTCGCCGCCGACCCGTTCGAGACGTATCAGCCGCGCCGGTTGACCGCCGGACCGGATCTGTTCCGCCCCGAGCGGGTGAACTCGCAAGGCATGGACCTGCGCCACCGGCCCAGCTTTGCCGCGCTGGACGCGGCGCGCGGCGCCTTCCGCAGCCACCGCTGGAGCGCCGCGCCGATCCTCGCCGTCACGGCCACCAGCGGTGCGGCGCAGGACATCCTCAACCCCGCCGATCACACGGACGTGGTCGGCACCGTCACCTGGGCCACGGCGGACGCCGCCCGCGCCGCCGCCGAAGCCGCCCACCCCTGGGCCGCTTCCCCCGCCGAACGTGCGCGCATCCTGAACGCCGCCGCCGACCTCTTTGAGGCCGCGCAACCCGAGTTCTTTGCCATCCTGCACCGCGAGGCGGGCAAATCGCTGATGGACGCGCTGGCCGAACTGCGCGAGGCGGTGGATTTCCTGCGCTACTACGCGGCGCGCGGCATGGAGAGCGGCAACAGCCCGCTGGGCACCTTCGCCTGCATCTCGCCGTGGAACTTCCCGCTGGCCATCTTCACCGGCCAGATCGCCGCCGCCCTGGCCGCCGGCAACGCCGTGCTGGCCAAGCCCGCCGAACAGACGCCGCTGATCGCCGATCTTGCCGTGCGCCTGCTGCACAAGGCCGGCGTGCCCGCCACCGCGCTGCAACTGCTGCCCGGCGCGGGCGACGTGGGCGCGGCGCTGACCTCGGCCCCGCAGGTCGACGGCGTCGCCTTCACCGGCTCGACCGAGACGGCGCAACTGATCCACCGCAGCATGGCGAAACACCTCGCCCCCGGCGCGCCGCTGATCGCCGAGACGGGCGGCCTCAACGCCATGATCGTCGACAGCACCGCGCTGCCGGAACAGGCCGTGCAGGCGATCGTCGAATCCGCCTTCCAGTCCGCCGGGCAGCGCTGCTCGGCGCTGCGCTGCCTCTACGTGCAGGAGGACGTGGCCGAAACCCTGCTGGAGATGCTCAAGGGCGCGATGCAGACGCTGGTCGTCGGCAACCCGTGGGAGCCCGCCACCGACGTCGGCCCGGTGATCGACGCCGAGGCGCAGGAGGGCATCCTGAGCCACATCGCCGAGGCCGCGCGGACGGGCCGCGTGCTGCAACAGGTCCCCGTCCCGGCGCAGGGCACCTTCGTGCCGCCGACACTGATCCGCGTCAACGGCATCGAGGAGATGACGCGCGAGATCTTCGGCCCGGTGCTGCACGTCGCCACCTTCAAGGCGCAGCACATCGACCGCGTGATCGACACCATCAACGGCACCGGCTACGGCCTGACCTTCGGCCTGATGACCCGCATCGACGAGCGCGTGCAGCAAGTGACCGAAAGCATCCACGCCGGCAACATCTACGTGAACCGCAACCAGATCGGCGCCATCGTCGGCAGCCAGCCCTTCGGCGGCGAGGGGCTGTCCGGCACCGGGCCCAAGGCCGGCGGCCCGCTCTACCTCGACCGTTTCCGCGCCCACCCCGCGCCGCGCAGCACCGAGACCCCCGGCACCCCGCCCACCGACCTGCCCAAGCGTCTGAAGGACGCCGCCGCCAAAGCCCCGGCACCCAGCCGCAGCGAATTGCCCGGCCCGACCGGAGAGGCCAACGTGCTGCACCAGCAGGCCCGCCCGCCGGTGCTGTGCCTCGGCCCCGGCAGCGCGACGGTCAAGGCCCAGGCCGAGGCGATCCGCGCGCTGGGTGGCGTCGCCGTGGCGGCCGATGGCCTGCCGCCGCAGGCGCTGCACGATCACGGCGGCTTTGCCGGGGCGATCTGGTGGGGGGATCAGACGCAGGCGCGCGCCTACCGGCAGGCGCTGGCCGCCCGCCCCGGCCCGATCCTGCCGCTGATCACCGGCCGGCCGGACCGCGGCCACGCCCGCGCCGAACGGCACGTCTGCATCGACACCACCGCCGCCGGGGGCAACGCCGCCCTGCTGGCCGGACAGGAGGGCTGAGCCCCACCCCGTCCCGCAGCTCCGTGCTGCGGGACGGGGCACCCGCTGCCGGCCAAATCGCCTTGACCTTGCCCATGGCGATGCCACAGTCAGCGCCATGTTCCCGATCCGCGACCACAACCCCTCGGGGCGCACGCCCTTCGTCACCTACGCGCTGATCGCGATCAACGTGCTGGTCTTTGTCGTGACGCAATACATCTCCCGGTCCCCGCCCGCGTTGATGACCCTCTACGCCGATTTCGCGCTTGTGCCGCGGTTCCTGTCCGAAGGCTTCGGCTACACCGGCCTTGTCACCTCGATGTTCCTGCACGGCGGCTGGATGCACATCCTGGGCAACATGCTGTTCCTCTACATCTTCGGCGACAACCTCGAGGACGAGATGGGGCACGGCCGCTTCATCCTGTTCTACCTCGCCTCCGGCATCGGCGCGGGGCTGATCCACTGGCTGTCGGACCCCGCGTCGAACATCCCCACGGTGGGCGCCTCGGGCGCCATCGCCGGGGTGATGGGCGGCTACCTGCTGCTGTTCCCCAGGGCGCGGGTCGACGTGCTGCTGATCATCGTGGTGATCTTCAAGGTGATCCCGGTGCCCGCCTGGATCATGCTGGTGCTGTGGTTCGGCATGCAGCTGTTCGGCGGCTGGAGCGCGCCGGCGGATGAGGGCGGCATCGCCTACTGGGCGCATATCGGCGGCTTTGTCATCGGCCTCGGGCTGACCGTGCCGGTCTGGCTGCGCCGCGGCGGTCCCAGGTTCTGGAACCGCACCGACGGCCACCCGCCCCACCCCGAAAAACCCTACCGGTTCGAACGCAGCCACATCCCCCGCGTCACCAGCCGCAAGAGCCACAGCAAGGTCCCGAGGATCCGAAGAAAATGACCGTCAAGGCCACCTGCCACTGCGGCGCCGTCGAGCTGCGCGTCACCCTCAGCGACGGCTTTGCCACCGCCCGCCGCTGCGACTGTTCCTATTGCCGCCGCCGCAGCGTGCCGGTCGTCTCCGCACCGCTCGACGGCATCGAGGTGGTGCGCGGGGCGGAGAATCTCACGCTCTACAGCTGGGGCACCCACACCGCCAAACATTACTTCTGCAAGACCTGCGGCATCTACATGTACCACCGCCGCCGCTCGAACCCGAACGAGTTCGGCGTGAACCTCTACGCGATCGAAGGCGCCGAGCCGAAGGAGATCGAGCCGGTGACCTGGCACGACGGCGTCAACCACCCCTCGGACAGGACCCCCTGAAATTGGTTTCGCCGCGCTGCGCGCGGCGACCGGCCGGGGGCTCCGCCCCCGGACCCCCGGAGGTATTTGGACCAAGAAGAAACCAATGGGCGCTCTCCCGGCTTCTTCTTGGTCCAAATACTCATCTTGCACCTGACGAACAGGCGCCCCGCCGTTCAGGGGGCGCCTCAGGCCTCGCGCAGCAGCCTGGCGAGGCCACCAAAGATCTCGTTGTTGGCGCAGAGGATGCTGCCGCTTTCCAGCGGGTCCTGGTCGGCGCGGATGCCCTCGACCAGCGCGCCGGCCTCCCGGGCGATCAGCGACCCCGCCGCCACGTCCCACAGCTGCACCTCGCGTTCCCAGTAGCCCTCGTAGCGGCCCGCCGCCACATAGGCGAGGTCCAGCGCGGCCGAGCCAAAGCGCCGCACCCCGGCGCATTCCGGCATCACCCGGGCGAGGTCCTTCAGCATGGCGGGCAGGGTCCGCTTGGCGGCAAAGGGGATGCCGGTGGCGAACACCGCCTCGATCATCTTGCGGCGGCCCGACACGCGCAGGCGCTTGGAGTCGTTCAGCCAGGCACCGGTGCCCTTTTCGGCGTAGAACATCTCGTCCTTGGCCGCGTCGAACACCACCGCCGACACGATCTGCCCCTTGTGCTCCAGCGCGATCGAGATCGCCCAGTGCGGCAGCCCGTGCAGAAAGTTCGTGGTGCCGTCCAGCGGGTCGACGATCCAGCGGCGGGTCGGGTCTTCGCCCGCGATCTCGCCGCCCTCCTCGGCCAGCCAGCCATAGGTCGGCCGGGCGCCCAGCAGCTCCTCCTTGAGGATGCGCTCGGACTCGAGGTCGGCGCGCGACACGAAATCGCCCGCGCCCTTCATCGAGACCTGGAGGTTCTCGACCTCGCGGAAGTCCTTGACCAGCGACCGCCCCGCCTTGCGCGCCGCCTTCATCATGATGTTCAGATTCGCGCTGCCCTGCATGGCCCGGCCCTTCCCGAGAAGTCAAAAGGAAATCAGGCCGCGCGTATACGCGGCCCGATCCGGCTTGCCAAGGGGCGAGCGGGTCAGCGGTAGACGACGCCCTTTTCGCCGGGCACGATCTGCGGCTGGTAGCTGCGCTGCTTGGTGCCGCCGCTGCGGTTGTAATAGGGTCCGGCGTTCGGCACGCCGCAGCAGACCACGCCGCCGGCCAGCACCGGCTGCAGTCCCGCCGGGCAGTAGTTCGCCGCCTTGTAG
The DNA here is from genome assembly GCF_900184945.1 of Antarctobacter aquimaris. Taxonomy (GTDB): domain Bacteria; phylum Pseudomonadota; class Alphaproteobacteria; order Rhodobacterales; family Rhodobacteraceae; genus Maliponia; species Maliponia aquimaris. The sequence continues at coordinate 63,261 of NZ_FXYF01000004.1, forward strand.
TCGTGGACCAGGAAGTTCGAGTTCGGATTGTTCGTCGCGTCGCCCATGTACATGTCGCCCCAGGCAAACGCCGCGCCGCCGCAAAGGCTCAACGCCGCGGCGGCAATCAGAGTCAGTCGCATGATGTCCCCCATCGTGACCAGGTGTTCCTGGGCGGAAGGCTATCAGCGCAGGCGCGGCTGTCAATTTTTTCGTGCCGGATCAGGAAGGTTTTCCCGAAAGCGGGGCGGGCCGCCCCTGCCCGGCGCCGCGGTCCCGCGGGGCGGCGGCGAATGTTGCAGGTTTCGGCGCTTTGGCGCGCGGCCGGGACGGCCCGGCACACGCCCGGTCACGACCGTGTGCAGCGGGCTGTTCGCGGCGGCCGCGGCGGCGCATCCTGACGGCGCACCACCCCCAGGAGACCGCCATGCCCATCCTCACCCGCCGCACCGCCCTTGGCCTCACCCTCGCCGCCCCGGCCCTGCTGCTGGCCGGCACGCGCGCCCGCGCCGGCGAACCGCCGATCTACGCCGAAGGCGGCATCGCCATCGACGGGTCCGACCCGGTCGCCTATTTCGCCGGCAATGGCCCGGTGCCCGGCGGCGCCGCGCAGGCCGAATGGAACGGCGCCACCTGGCGCTTTGCCAGCCCGGACAACGCCGCCCGCTTTGCCGCGACGCCCGAGGCCTTCGCGCCGCAGTTCGGCGGCTACTGCGCCTTTGCCGCCTCGCGCGGCTACCTCGCGCCGACCATCCCGGAGGCCTGGACGCTCCACGAAGGCCAGCTTTTTCTCAACGCCAGCCTGCGCGCGCGGGACCTCTGGTTGCAGGACATCCCCGGCAACGTGGCCAAGGGCCGCGCGAACTGGCCCGGCATCCTCGGCTGAACGCCGCGCAGCGGCGTCCATGGGACGGCGGGCGGGGCGATGTTCCGGACGCAGTCCGGGACGAGCGTCGTCCGGCGTCCTCAGCCAGTCCCGCTCAGGTCTTCATCACCCGGTCGGCCTTCTTGCGCACCAGAACGGTGCGCAGGTCGTGCATCGCCAGCAGCAGGTCGTCGGTCACCGCCTCCAGCTGCTCGGGCGTGGCGCGCGCCTGCGCCCATTGCGCCGTCAGGTTCAGGTGATCCACCGCGCGGCGGATGTCGTCGATCTCGCGCATCGCCAGCAGCGCCTGGCGCGCCTCCATCCAGGTGCGGATCTCCTCCATCTCGCCGGGGCTCAGCTCGCGGTCGCCCTGCGGCTTGATCTCGCCCTTGTTGACGTTGACGACGGCGATCTGCTCCATCTCGATCCGGCGCTGCCGGTTCTCGGTATCGACCAGGTAGACCTGCGCGCCGTTCTCGCGCACGCGGAAATAGAACTGCGGCAGCTCGGTGCTCATGTCAGCCCCGCGCAAAACCGTTCGATCCGGTCGCAGGCCGCGGCCAGCGCGGCGTCCGAGGCGGCGTAACTCACCCGGAAATGCGGGCTGAGGCCAAAGGCCGCGCCGAACACCACCGCCACGCCCTCCTCTTCCAGCAAAGCGGTGCAGAAATCCTCGTCCGTGGCGATCTTTCGCCCCCCGGCCGAGGTCTTGCCGATGCAGCCGGCGATCGAGGGGTAGACGTAGAACGCCCCCTCCGGCACCGCGCAACTCACCCCCGCGCAGGCGTTCAGCCGCGCGACCACCCTGTCACGCCGCGCCAGGAAGGCGGCGCAGCGCTCGGCCAGGAAATCCTGTGGCCCGTTCAGCGCCTCCACCGCCGCCCACTGGCTGATCGAACAGGGGTTGGTGGTGGACTGGCTCTGCACCTTGCGCATGGCTGTGATCAGGTGTTCGGGTCCGCCGGCATAGCCGATCCGCCAGCCGGTCATGGCATAGGCCTTGCTGACCCCGTTCACCGTCAGCGTGCGGTCGTACAGCCCCGGCTCCACCTGCGCCGGCGACACGAACGCGAACCCGTCGTAGGCCAGGTGCTCGTACATGTCGTCCGACATCACCCAGACGTGCGGGTGGCGCATCAGCACCTCGGTCAGCGCCTTCAGCGCCGCGCGGTCATAGCCCGCGCCGGTCGGGTTTGATGGCGAGTTGAAGATGAACCACTTGGTCTGCGGCGTGATCGCCGCCTCCAGCTGCGCGGGCGTGATGCGAAACCCGTTGGCCTCCGCGCCCTCGACGATCACCGGCTCGCCGCCGCCCAGGCGCACCATGTCGGGATAGCTGACCCAGTAGGGCGCGGGGATGATCACCTCGTCGCCCGGGTTCAGCGTCGCCATCAGCGCGTTGTACAGCACCTGCTTGCCGCCCGTCGACACGCTGATCTGCTTCGGCGTGTAGCTCAGGCCGTTTTCCCGCGCGAACTTGGCGCAGATCGCCGCCTTCAGCTCGGCGATGCCGTCGGGCGCGGTGTACTTCGTTTTCCCGGCCTCGATTGCCGCAATTGCCGCAGCCTTGATATTGTCCGGCGTGTCAAAGTCGGGCTCGCCAGCGCCCAGCCCGATGACATCCCGCCCCGCCGCCTTCAGCTCCATCGCCAGCTGGGTGACCGCCACGGTGGGCGAGGGTTTCACGCGGGACAGGGTCTGCGACAGGAAACTCATGGGAGGCCACCATTTGAAATTGCGTTGCTCCCGTCTTAATAAGCCCCCTGAACCCGTTCAAGCGGCTTCACCGGAAAGGACACCGACATGACCGACACGACAGACTGGTACGGCCCCGAAAGCGCCACCTTCGGCGACCGCGTCGCCGCCGCCCGCGAGGCGGCCGGCATGTCGCAGGAAGAGCTGGCCAGGCGGCTGGGCATCAAGCTCAAGACCCTCCAGGCCTGGGAGGACGACCTGGGCGAACCCCGCGCCAACCGGCTGAGCATCCTGGCCGGGCTGCTCAACGTCTCCATCGTCTGGCTCATCACCGGCGAGGGCGAAGGCCTGTCCGAGCCTGCCGAGGATGACCTGATCACCCCCGACATGAACGCCGTGCTGACCGAGATCCGCGCCCTGCGCGGCCAGTTCCGCACCGGCGCGGAAAAGCTCGGGCGGCTGGAAAAGCGCCTCCGCCTGCTGCTCAAGGAAGGAAGCTGAGCCATGACCGCCGCCGCGACCGAAGACCGTGCCACCCGGCTGAAACGCCTTGCCATGCGCTCGATGCGGCGCGGCACCAAGGAAATGGACATCCTGCTGATGCGCTTTGCCGACGCGCGGCTGGCGGTCATGGACGATGCCGCGCTCGATGCCTACGAGGCGCTGCTGTCGGAAAACGACCAGGACCTCTACCAGTGGGTGTCGGGCCAGCAGCCCGCGCCCGCGGTCCACGCGCCCCTGGTGGCCGAAATCGCCCGCGTCGCCGCCCAGGGCTGAGCCGCCCGGACCCCGGCCCGGGCACCGCTGCCCGGGCATGGTAACCTCGGTTAACCAAGCCCCCAAAATCGCTCGAATTTTCCCGGTCTTCGTGTGGGTTTAACCCGATATTTGCGTTTTTCGCCGAATTCTCCACTGCAAGGAAAACAGGCGGAGATCGAAATGAGCATTCATTCGTCCATGCACCAGGGCCCGGGACAGGGCTTCATGGCGAACTACCTGGATGCGTTGAGCCTGGTGGAACGGTTGCACCGCCTGCTGCTCGACGTGATCAAGGACGAGTTCGAAAGACTCGGCATCATCGACGTGAACGCGGTGCAGGCGCTGCTGCTGTTCAACATCGGTGAAAACGAAGTGACGGCGGGCGAGCTGAAGAGCCGCGGCTACTACCAGGGCTCCAACGTCAGCTACAACCTCAAGAAGCTGGTCGAGATGGGCTACATGCACCACCAGCGCTGCGAGATCGACCGCCGGTCGGTCCGCGTGCGGCTGACCCAACGCGGCCGCGACATCCGCGACATCGTGCGCGAACTGTTCGCGCGCCATGCCGAGGGGTTGCAGGGCAAGGGGGTGCTGACCGTCGAGGGGATCGACGACATCACCACCGCGCTGCGCCGGGTCGAACGCTACTGGACCGACCAGATCCGCTACATCTACTGACCGGCCGCGCCCGGGTGCCCCGGGCGCACGTGGGGGGCTCTGCCCCCGCCGCCCCTGCGGGGCGACTCCCCCGGGTGTATTTTCACAGAGAAGAAACCAGGGGCCGTGCCTCTGCCGTGTTGCGGGTCTTGTGGCGGGGGCAAAGGTGGGACGGCGGGCGGGGCGATGTGCGCCCCACGGGGTGCACGCGCGGCGACCACCGTCACCTTGCCGAGACGGCCAGGACCTGCAATTCGCGTTTCAGCTTGCGCGCCATGGCGGCCTCGAAGGCCTCGAAGCCCAGCGCCGTCTCGACAAAGGCCTCCGGCCCCTGCACCACGTAGGCGCGGTAGTAGGCGGCCAGCGCGCCGATGCCGTCGGCATCGGACGAGCCGCTGACCACCAGCCCGTTGATGGTGATCCCCTCGGGGCGCTGGTCGCGCGGGCGCGGGCCGGTGTTCGATTCGCCGTCGCCCGACAGGTCCAGCACCCGCCGCCAGCACGCCCCCTGCCCCGCCAGCAGCGCCGCGCCGAACCGCTTGGCCGCGCCGATCGCCGTCGAGGGGTCCATCGGCGCCCGCGCCGTGGCGCGCAGCGCGGCAGCGAGGTCGGAGATGTCCGCCGGGCCGCCGATCACGCGCCAGTCCGCCACCAGCCGCTGGCTGTCCGGCCCGCTCCACTCGAAGACCGCCAGCGACACCGGCGCGTCGGGCAGCGCCAGCAGCGCCGCTTTGACCTCGGGGTCCTCCAGCGCGCCGGCCAGCCCGTCCAGTTGCAGCCGGTATTCCCGCGCGTCGACCGAGCCGGAGACATCCAGCCCCAGCGCCAGCGCCTGGCGGCAGGCCGCGCCCGCACTGCCGGCCCAGAGCAGCGCCGCCAGCAGGGCCAGCGCCCTCACCCCGGCCCGCCCGGCGCGGCGGGCAGCGCGCTGACCGCGCGGTCCTGGATCTCGCGGTAGAGCTTGCGCACCATCGCGCGCTCATAGCCCTCATAGCCCTCGGCGGTCTCGAGAAAGGCACCGGCGCCGTGCAGCACCTCGAACTCGTAGTGATCCACCACCGCGGGATCCGCGCCCAGCACCGCAAGCCCGTTCACCGTGACCGATTCAAACGGAAAGTGCCGGTAGGCCAGCTGCGGCCAGAACCCGTCGTTGGTGATGCCGTCGCCCGACACGTCGATCACCTTCCGCTCGCAGGGCGGCGCGTCGGTCATCAGCCCGGCGCCAAAGCCAAGGGCGTAGCCCAGCGCGGTGGGAAAGCGGCTGTAGGATCGCTGCACCCGCCGCAGCCGGTCGGCCACCGCCTCGATCCCCGCCGCGTCCTGCAACAGCACCCAGTCCTGCACCACGACCGACTGGCGCCGCCCGCTCCATTCGTAGACCGCCAGCGCCACGCCGCCGCCCGGTTGCAGGATCGCCTCCGTCACGTCGGGCGACAAGAGCGCCGCCGCCAGCCCGTCGCGCTGCAGCGCGTATTCGCGGTCGTCCACCGAGGAGGACACGTCCAGCGCCAAGAGCAGCGCCAGCCGGCAGGCCGCCTCGGCGCCGGCCGGGGCCAGCGCCGCGCATCCTGTCAGGACGGCCGCGCAGGCCTTCACCAGTGCCCCGTGTTGCCCATGCTGGCCCAGGGTTCCGCCGGCGGCAGCGCCTCGCCCTGCTGCAACAGTTCCACCGACACGTTGTCCGGCGACCGGACAAAGGCCATGCGGCCGTCGCGCGGCGGGCGGTTGATCGTCACGCCGTTGTCCATCAGGTGCTGGCAGGCCTCGTAGATGTTCGGCACCGAGTAGGCGAGGTGGCCGAAGTGCCGCGAATCCGACGGCAGCCCGTCGTCGCCGTCCCAGTTCCAGGTCAGTTCCACCGGGCATTCCTCCTGCCCCGGAGGCGCCATGAAGATCAGGGTAAAGCGGCCCTGCTGGCTTTCGCTGCGGCGGGTCTCCTTCAGGCCCAGAAGCTCGTAGAATTTCATCGAGGTCTCCAGGTCCTTCACCCGGACCATCGTGTGCAGATACTTGATGCCCATGTCGTTCCCTCTCGTCGTCCGGCCCGCGCCGCGGATCGTGGCGCCGGTCTCAGAATACCGATTTCAGCCCCAGGCGCAGGTCGGTGCCCCGGGTCTCGTAGACGCTATAATTGGAACTTCGGTCGCGGAAGGAAACCCCGATTTCCGGGGCAAAGCCGTAATAGTCGATGTCGGGCAGCAGCACGTCGATGGACAGCGACCACTCCTGGTCGCGCCGCGGATCGGTCCAGAAACTGGTGGGGCCGTGGTCGAAATCCGCCCGTTCCCAGGCCAGCGTCGCGCGCGGCAGCATGCCCTTGACCGGCTGGCCCAGCGCCAGGCTCAGCGCCGCGCGCCCGGTCTCGCGCGCCACCAGCGCCGACTCGCTCTCGGTGTCGGCCAGCGACAGGTCCAGCGTCAGCGACGCGCCGCCCAGGCGGCGGGTCAGGCTCAGGCCGGCCTCGCGCGTCAGCGCGTCGCGCACCGCCGCGTCATGCCGCCGCTCGCGCTCGACCCCCAGCCGCACCGACCCGATCAGGCCCTCCGACAGCGCGCGTCCATACTGCAGGTCCACCCGCGCCGCATCGGCGAACAGCGTGCCGCCCAGCCAGTGCCGCACCACCGAGGCCTGCGAGGCCGCCAGCCAGGCGCCGTCCGGCCCGCGCATCTCGTAGCCCAGGCTCAGTTTCAGCGCGTCCTGCCGGTAATCGGCGCTGTCGACGCCCGGCACCTTGCGCCGCGCCTCGTCGGAAAACCGCACCCGCTGCACCTCGAACCCGGCGCCCAGGTTCAGCCGGCGGTTGTCGTCCAGCGGCAGGCGGTAGAGGTAATCGGCCCCCACGACATAGCGCTGCCCCGACAGCGGCACCGCCGAAGGGTTGACGAAGGGCAGCCCGCCAAAGGTAAAGCTGTTGGTCTTGGGCGCGCCGTTCAGGTTGTCGGACGGCTCGACCGCGGCATTCAGCGACAGCCGCCAGGGGGTGATCCGCCGCAGCTGGCGGAAATCGCGCACAGCGACCCCGCGCAGGTCCTCGTCCGGGGCGATCTGCGCCGCGCGCCGCAGCCACAGCTGCGCCATCCCGTGCCGCCCGCCGGCGATGCGCGCCTGCGCCATCAGCAGCGCGGAAAAGAACCGGTCGCGCCCGTCCTCGGCGGCGGCAAAGGCGGTGCGCGCCGTGCTGGCCGCCTCGCCTGCGCGGCCCAGGTCGGTCAGCGCGCGGGATTTCATCATCAGCGCCGGCACGTCGCCCGGCTTGCCCAGCAGCACGCCCTCGGCCAGCACCAGCGCCAGCTCGGCCTGCCCCGCGGCCAGCGCCTGCGCGGCGGCGTCGCGCGCGGTGTCGACGGTCATCCGCACCGGCTCGGCCAGAGCGGGGGGCGCCCCGGCCAGGGCGGCCAGGGCCAGCGCGCGGGCCGCGCGCAGAACAGAGGCGCGCAGGCCCATCGCTCAGGGTCGGGTGGCGATGAAACCGCCCGTCTCGCGGACCTGTTGCAGCAGGTAGTCGCCGGACACCGGGTCGATGCCCACCGGGCCGTCCCCTTCGACCACGACGATGCCCACCACTTCCTCTCCGTTCGGCCCGGCAAACAGGCCCGCCCAGCTGCCGGTCTGCTTTTCGTCGCCCTCCAGCACCGTGCTGGCGTCCGAGGACGAGATGGTCCAGTTGTCGAAATTGATCTCGGCGGTCTTCAGCGTGATGTAGTCGGCGTTGTCCAGGTCGGGCAGCCGCAGGCCGTTGGCGTCAAAGAAGGTGCGGTTGACGATCAGCCCCTCGACCGCGCCCTGGACGTCAAAGTCCATGATGTCGACGTCGATCAGCGCGGTCCCGGCGACGTATTCCATCCGCGTGCCCGTGGTGTCGTCCACCACGGTCCGCACCGCGGCGTATTCGCCGGTAAAGACGTAGGAGTCGTTGGCCTTGGGCAGCTTGCCCTTGCCGCCCAGCCGCTGCGCCGCCGCGCCGCCAAAGCCGAACGACAGGTAGCGGTCCGACCCCACCGCGCCGACCTGCGAATTGCCGCTCGCCGAGCGTCGGAACACCGCGTAGTACTCCGACCGCGCCGACGGGCCGGCCGCGTTGCGATAGGCGCCGAACCGGGTTGGCGCCAGCGCGGCGTTCACGCCCGGGTTGCGGACATAGGTGTTTTCACCGGCCAGGATCTGGTTGCTGTCGAACGGCAGGTTGTTGAACACCAGCGTATCGCTGCGCGCGTCATAGGTCATGTCGTTGACCGTCAGGGACGCGTCCGGGCTATCCAGTTCGCTGGTGTACAGGTTGTCGGGATCCTTGTCCGTCCCGCTTCCGGGACCACCCGGATCGGTCGGTTCGGGCTCGGGGACCAAAGGCTGCGCCCCGGTCCCGATGCCAGTGCTGCTGTCGTTGGTCAGATTCGCGCCGTCACAAGCGGCAAGCGCGCTCGCCAGCGCGAGCGCTGCGATAATGCGATACATGGGACTGCCTCAGGTCTTGCCTTTTCTTATTGCGGCCAAGGTGCGGGGGCCTGTGGAAAAAGTCAATCGCGCCCGTCCTGCGGGTATCGATTGTGCGGCATATTCGCCCCACACCGGCTTCACTCCACGCCCCGCCCCCCGCCACAGCCGCTTTCCGCCCCGCGGGGAATCGCGTATGTTGCGGCTTCGACCTCTGCCACCACAGACCCTTGAGGGGAGCCCCCAGATGCAGCAATACCACGATGCGCTCCGCACCGTCCTTGAGAAGGGCGAGGAAACCAGCGACCGCACCGGCACCGGCACCCGCTCCTACTTCGGCCTTCAGTGCCGCTACCCGCTGGCCGACGGCTTCCCCCTCGTGACGACCAAGAAACTGCACCTGCGCTCCATCGTGCACGAACTGCTGTGGTTCCTCTCCGGCGACACCAACATCCGCTACCTCAAGCAGAACGGCGTCAGCATCTGGGACGAATGGGCCGACGCCAACGGCGACCTCGGCCCGGTATACGGCCACCAGTGGCGCCACTGGCCGGGCGCAAAAGGCACCATCGACCAGGTCCAGACCCTCATCGACCAGATCCGCAAGACGCCCGATTCCCGCCGCCTGATCGTCTCCGCCTGGAACCCGGCCGACGTGCCGCACATGGCCCTGCCGCCCTGCCACACGCTCTGGCAGGTCCGCATCATCGGCCGCAAGCTGCACCTGCAACTCTACCAGCGCTCCGCCGACATGTTCCTCGGCGTGCCTTTCAACATCGCCTCCTACGCGCTGCTGCAATGCATGATCGCCCAGGTCACGGGGTATGAGCCGGGCGATTTTGTCCACGCCATTGGCGACGCGCACATCTACGCCAACCACATGGACCAGGTGGCCGAGCAGCTCTCGCGCACGCCCCGCCCCCTGCCCCGGCTCGCCTTCACCCGCCCCGTCACCGATCTCTTCGACTTCCGCTACGAGGACATCACCTTTCCCGGCTACGATCCCCTGCCCGCCATCAAGGCGCCGGTGGCGGTATGATCACCCTCATCGCCGCGCACGACCGCAACCGCGCCATCGGCAAGGACGGCGGCATCCCCTGGCACATCCCCGAGGACCTCGCCATGTTCCAGCGCGAGACGCTGGGCGGCGCCATCATCATGGGCCGCAAGACCTGGGAGAGCCTGCCGGTCAAGCCGCTGCCCAGGCGCCTGAACATCGTCGTCACCCGCGATGCGTCGGTGTTTGAGCTGACCGCCCGCAGCGTCGAGGAGGCCATCGAGATCGCCCGCGCGCAGGGCTACTTCCGCATCTATGGCATCGGCGGCCAGGGGGTGTATGAGGCGATGTTGCCGCTGGCGCACCGGCTGCTGATCACCCATGTCGACTTGGAGGTCGAGGGCGCCGACGCCTGGTTCCCCGAGGTGGGGGAGGGGTGGCGGGAGGTTGGGGTATTCGAAGTTAGCACTTCACCCACAGCAATAATCCATGAAACCTTGAAGGAACCGATTCTCAATCCGTAATTCATCAAAACAGACCAATGGAGAAGTTATGTTTGGAAGCAAGAAAGATGACTTACCACAATGTGTCGTATGCGGCCGGCCAAGGCGAGGTCTGAATAGTGAAGGCGTTTGCATGGGCTGCGTCGAAGACGCGAGGCTTAAAGCCCGTGCAGAGAAAGTTTCGGCTGTCGCAGAGATAGACAACGACCTGAGAAGGAGAGCGGATGCTCTGCTTCTCACGACAGAGCCAACTCTAGATCAAGTGGAAAGCCGGCTAGGAATAGTTTCGGGATGCAGCGCATTAGGAATGCACATCTTTCGAGACCTGACCGCTGAAATCCGTGATGTAATCGGCGGGCGCTCAGGCGCATACGAGAAGGCGATGCGCGAAGCACGCGATTTTGCTCTATCTGATATGAGAATACAGGCGGCAGAATTGAACGCTGACGCGGTAGTTTCCGTAGATATCTCCGTCTCAGAGGTTACTGGTGGAGGTGGATTGTTTGGCGGAAAGGGAATGCTTTTGGTCTTCGCGTCGGGAACGGCGGTGAAACTCACCGGCCAGTAATACGCGGATTCTTTGATCGTATAGAGGGCTTTTAACTCAGAGCCTTGACACCCCCCGCCCGGAACAAGGGCCGCAGGCCCGCCGGGCGAGCGCCTGACCGGCCCCACCGGGCAGGCGCTTTGGCCGCCACCTGCGCGCACCTCGAAACACCTTCGGATGTGGCCCGATAAACCGCACCCGTTCGACCCACGCAGCGCCTCCCCGCCGGTCAGTCGCCCGCCCGGCTTCTCACCCCGCTCCACGGCCCCTCTCGGCTCCAAACATCCCCATCAAGATCACCCGTCCCGGGCCTGACCCGGGACCTCGACCCGCCCCGCGCGCCCGGGACTCCGCGCCACGGCCCCTCTTGGCTCCACCCGTCCCCATCAAGACCACCCGTCCCGGGCCTGACCCGGGACCTCGACCCGCCCCGCGCGCCCCAGGGGCCAGCGTCCCCCTAGGCGCCCGGACGGACACGACCCGGACCCAAGAACCGCCCGGCTTAACCTTTTCTGCCGCAACGTCAGGCCAAACCGCCCGCCCCCGCGCCCGGATTTTGTACAAAACGACATTTTTCGCGTACAGGACGTACAGAACGTACAAAACCCGCCCCCGGACCCGCGCGCCACAGCGCCCCGAACACCGCTACATCTGGTGTCCGCGCAGCGTTGCCCCCACAACGCACGCCCCCTTCACCCCGGCGCACGCCCCGTTTACCGCGCCTTCCCGCTCTGCCATACTGCGAGCCAACCAACCAGAACAAACCGAGCACACACATGGCCGACGATCTCCTCAAAGTGACCGAGACCACCTCCTATGACGCCTCCTCCATCGAGGTGCTCGAAGGGCTGGAGCCCGTGCGCAAACGCCCCGGCATGTACATCGGCGGCACAGACGAACGCGCCCTGCACCACCTTGTCGCCGAGGTTCTGGACAACTCCATGGACGAGGCGGTGGCAGGCCACGCCAACCGCATCGAGATCACGCTGATATCGGATTACTCCATTGAAATCAAGGACAACGGCCGCGGCATCCCGATCGACCCGCACCCCAAGTTCCCCGGCAAATCGGCGCTCGAGGTGATCCTCTGCACGCTGCACGCGGGCGGCAAGTTCTCCGGCGACGCCTACGAGACCTCCGGCGGGTTGCACGGCGTCGGCGCGTCGGTGGTCAACGCGCTGTCGGATTCCATGGTGGTGCAGGTGGCGCGCGACCGCACGCTCTACGAGCAGCGCTTTTCCCGCGGCATCCCGCTCGGCCCGGTGCAGAAGATCGGCCAGGCCCCGAACCGCCGCGGCACCACCGTCACCTTTCACGCCGATGAAGAAATCTTTGGACATCATAGGTTTAAGCCGCACCGCCTGTTCAAGATGGTGCGCTCAAAGGCCTATCTTTTCTCCGGTGTCGAGATCCGCTGGAAGACCGAGATCGAGGACGGCGACACACCGATGGAGGCCAGCTTCCACTTCCCCGGCGGGTTGTCCGACTACCTCAGCGAAACGCTTGGCGGGGCCTCCACCTACGCCGACAAACCCTTTGCCGGAACCGTCGATTTCAAGGAGAAATTCAACACGCCGGGCAAGGTCGAATGGGCGATCAACTGGACCCCGTCGCGCGACGGCTTCCTCCAGTCCTACTGCAACACCGTCCCCACCCCCGAGGGCGGCACCCACGAGGCCGGCTTCTGGGCCGCGATCCTCAAGGGCATCCGCGCCTACGGCGAGCTGGTAAGCAACCGGAAAGCCACGCAAATCACCCGTGAGGACCTGATGACGGGCGGCTGCGCGCTGGTCTCCTGCTTCATCCGCGAGCCGGAGTTCGTCGGCCAGACCAAGGACCGATTGGCCACCACCGAGGCGCAGCGCCTGGTGGAAAACGCGGTGCGCGACCACTTCGACAACTGGCTGGCGTCAGACACCAAATCCGCGGGCGCGATCCTCGATTTCCTGGTGCTGCGCTCCGAGGAACGCCTGCGCCGGCGGCAGGAAAAGGAAACCGCCCGCAAGACGGCGACCAAGAAACTGCGCCTGCCCGGCAAGCTGACCGACTGCTCGGCGAAGTCGCGCGAGAACACCGAGATCTTCATCGTCGAGGGCGATTCGGCCGGCGGCTCGGCCAAGGGCGCGCGCTTCCGCGAATTCCAGGCCCTCCTCCCCCTGCGCGGCAAGATCCTCAACGTGCTCGGCGCCGCCTCCTCCAAGCTGGGACAGAACACCGAGATCCGCGACCTTTGCGAGGCGCTCGGCGTGGGCCTCGGGACCAAGTTCAACGTCGACGACCTGCGCTATGACAAGGTCATCATCATGACCGACGCGGACGTCGACGGCGCGCACATCGCCTCGCTGCTGATGACCTTCTTCTTCACCCAGATGCGGCCGCTGATCGACCACGGGCACCTCTACCTCGCCTGCCCGCCGCTCTACCGGCTGACCCAGGGGGCGAAACGCCTCTACGTGGCCGACGACGCCGCCAAGGAGGCCGCGCTGAAAAAGGGCCTGGGCGGCAAGGGCAAGATCGACGTGCAGCGGTTCAAGGGACTGGGCGAAATGGACGCCAAGGACCTCAAGGAAACCACGATGGACCCGGCGACACGGACGCTGATCCGCGTGACCATCGACGAGGACGAACCGGGCGAGACCGGCGACCTGGTAGAGCGTCTGATGGGCAAGAAACCGGAACTGCGGTTCCAGTATATTCAGGAAAACGCGAGGTTTGTGGAGGAACTGGATGTTTAGGATTTTCGCACGCTCCGCACTTTTGTGCCTTGGCGCTCTCTCCTGCGCTGCCGTCGGCTACGCGGAGACATGGGAACAGAAGATCTCAGCCGCGCGGGAGAATGCCAGCCGGCTGGAACTAATGGCCGACGAACGGGGCGCGCCCATGCTGGGCACCCTCGACCTGCAGGCAGATGTGGCCGAATTCAAATGCCTGATCCTCGGTGAGATGCTGAACGCGGGCGATGTTGCCTCGCACATGGAACTCTTCGGCCCCAACCCTGCGGAAGAGCCGGACCTGAACGATCCCTATTCCATACGCCTGCACGCCATGGCCGATGCGAAATGGGCCTACCAGGCCAGCCTGATCGTGGACCTTTCCGAGGATCAGCGGCTGGAGATGTGGAACCTGACCTGCGACGGCAAGCTGGGCATTCCCGCCGGCCTTGTGACCGCTGACTGGACCACTCGCGCCACATTCCGGGTGGACGCCGGGGCCCTCTACGTGCTGGGCGATATCGAGGAGGGGTTCTTTGACGAGTTCCAGTCCTTCCTTCAGGAACATGAGATAAACCGCGTCTTTTTCGGCAGCCGGGGCGGCTCTGTCGGCGAGGCGGTCAAGACTGGAAAGCTGATCCGGCAGCTTGGGCTGGAAACCGATCTCTACGCCACCTGCGCCTCGGCCTGCCCGCTGGCCTACCTGGGCGGCACGCCGCGCCTCATCAACAACTGGCGCTTCAAGCTGGGCTTTCACCAGATGGCCTATGACGGCGCCGCGCTGGCGCTGGATCATGAACTCTACGGGCTGGTGCGGGACTATGTCACCGAGATGGGCGCCAACGGCGATTTCGTCGTGACCGCCATGCAAAGCGCTCCGATCGACCAGATGCATTACCCCGAGTTCCAGGAGATGTGCGACGCGGACATCACCTGGGTCCGCGGCAACTGCTCGCAACCCCATCCCTCGGTCCGTCGCTGAACCCGGCCCGCGTTCGGCTTGCCCGCCCGAGCGCACCGGGGTTCCGCGCATCGCGTGAGGGGCGAAGGTCGGCAAGACGCACCGCACCCCACGACGATATTTCGCGTCACCCGCCGCACGCCCCTTGCAAGCCGCCGACGGCTGCACACATCTTGTCCTGCATCCCCGACGATGCCTCACCGGTGACATCGCCCTGACCGCGTGTCAGGCAACCCTGCCCCCTCTGAGCGTCCATATCCCCGGCATCCCGCCGGCAAGTGTCGAAAGAGGAATTCCCATGTCCAAGGACAAGAACCGCGGCAACAAGGAAGCCAAGAAGCCGAAGAAGGAAAAGCCCAAGGTCCTCGCCACCGCCAACAATGGCACCGGCAAGGAAACCGTGATCGCGGGCAAGGTGGTGGGCGGCAAGCCCTCCGGCAAGCCCGGCGGCAAGGCGGCCTGACCCCGGCAGAAGCGCGCCGGCCCCCGGCGCGCTTCGCCCCCCGCGTGGCTGACGGTCAAGTCCGGCGCACCGGCCTTTCTCAGCCGCCCGGCAAGGGCTATCCTCCGGCCAGGTGTCCGCCTTCCGCAGCGCCTGCCCCACGCGAGGATGGCCATGCCTGATTTCCTGCCCCTCAGATCCCTCGTCGCCGCCTGCGCGCTGGCCACGGCAGCCGCGGCCCAGGCAGAGGTTCCAGACCCGGTCCCCGGCCAGGACCCCGGCCCGCTGCCGCGCTTCGAGGCGCTGACAGAGGGCTGTTTCTACGGCCCGGTCCCCGATACCAACGACCTCTGCGGCTATGTCGTCGTGCCCGCCGCGCGCAACGCCGATGGCACCCCGAACGGCACGGCCACGGTGCATGTCGCCGTGCTGGTCCTGCGCCCCGACACCCCCTCTGACCAAGACCCGCTGTTCCTGACCCACGGCGGCCCGGGCGGGTCGATCATGCCGGTGGGCCTGGGCGCGCAATACCGCGACGATCCCTGGCTGACCCGGCTGGGCGCGACTCGTGACATCGTGCTGATCGACCAGCGCGGTTCGGGCGCCAGTCGCCCGCTGCTGGACTGCGATGCCTACGGACGCGCGCGGATCGCCGGCGCGCGCGCAGGGCTGGACGCCGCCACGCAGGCCGACCTTGTGGCAGTGGCGCTGGCCGGCTGTGCCGACGCGTTGAAAGCCGCCGGCCACGATGCCGCCGATTTCAACAGCGCCGAGATCGCTGCCGACATGGACGCCGTCCGGCAGGCGCTGGGTTATGACCGGATGCATTTCTACGGCCAGTCCTCGGGCACCTTCGTCGCGCAGAACCTGATGCGCGATTTTCCCGCCAGCCTGCGCAGCGTCATCCTCGACGGGCCCTACCCCGCCGCGCTGGACTTTGGCACCGGGCAGGCCGCGCTCAAGCAGGCCTCCTGGCAGAAGGTGATCGACGCCTGCGCCGCCGAACCAGCCTGCGACGCCGCCCACGCGGGCTTTGCCGACCGTCTGGAGGCCATCCACGCCGCGCTAAAGGACACCCCGGCGACCCTGACGCTGAATTTCGACGAGTTGCACCGCTACTGGGATTTCCTGCCCGCCGGCCCCGATGGCATTCCGCTGTCGACCCTGCCGCTCACGGCCGAGATGTTCAGCCTGGCCACCTTCAGCGCGCTCTATACCCCCGGTGGGCTGCGCTCGCTCCCCGGTCTGCCCGAGGCCTTTGCCGCCGATCCCAACACCGTCAAGGACGCCGCCCTGTTCCTGCTGACCTACTGGCCGGTGCAGCAGCTTGCGCATTTCACCGTGACCTGCGGTGACAAGGCGGGCTTTGACCTCGCGGATGTGGGGCTGGAACAGGCCAGCCCGCTGATCCGCGACTACGTCGACTTCGACACGCGGCAATACGCGGTGGCCTGCGCCCGGCTGGACCTGCCGCGCCTGCCCGACCGCTATCACCGGATGGTCGAAAGCGCGGTGCCCACGCTGATCCTGACCGGCGCCTTTGACGCCGCCACGCCCGAGGCCCTGCTGGACCTGATCCTGCCCGGCCTGCCCAATGCCACGGTCGCCCGCTTTGGCGACGGCGCGCATGTGCAGCTGACCCGGCCCGAGACCTGCGCCGACCAGCTTATCATCGACTTCGTGACAGAGCCCGAGGCCAAGCCGGACCTGACCTGCGCGCAGGCCCTGTCCTTCAGTTTCGCCGGCGAGTAAAGCCGCTCACGCCGACAGCAACGGCATGACCAGCGAAAACAGTTGCGCCTGCGAGGCGATCGCGCATTTGCGGTACAGCTGCTTGCGAAAGACCTTGACCGTCTGCGCGCTGACGCCCAGTTGCAGCCCGATCGACATGGAACTGTGGCCGCGCAGGATCAGCAGCGCGACCTCGGCCTGGCGGCGACTCAGACCGATGCCATGCTGGCGCTCCAGCGCCGCGATCAGCTGCTCGGCCAACGCGGACTCGGTGAAATCGCCGCTGGAGGACAGCCCGGCCCACTGCATCCTGCTCAATCCGCAGGCAATCGGCGCCAGTCTCTGGGCAGTGTCCAGGTCCCGTGCGGAAAAGATGCGGCCCGAACTCGCGTCCTTGCCCAGGCAGACCTGCACCGACACGCCCGTCGCCGGGTAGCTGACAAAGGCAATCTCGTCGATCAGGGTGGTGCGCCGGTAATAGGCCGCGAAATACTCGTTCCGGTGGAACTGGTCGGGGGCGATGTCGCGCAGGCGGTACAGCCCCTCGGGCACCCGGCGGACGTGCAGGTCATGAAAGGGATCCAGAAGGTAGGCGCCGGGAATGTAATCGCTTTCCAGCTTTTCATGCACGCGGGGTTCGCGCGTCCGGGTGAACAGCACCTCGGGGCGGCGCGACTGGAAGTAGGTCAGCATCGTGGCGTTGTCGATGTCGAGGCAACGGTCCAGCCAGGCGTAGAACACGGCGGCGAAATCTTCGCTTCCCAAGGCACCGATTGCCCTGCCAAGGTGGTGTTCGGCGGAATTGGGGAAGGCCCGCATGATACCCCCTTGGGGGTATATACCCCCCGATCCGGCCAACTTAGCGTGATACTCAGGTATCCGGGGGTATGGTACAAGGGGAAACGATGACCGCACAAGGCGTTGCCGTCGATATCGACCGCGTCGTGAAACGCTACGGCGCAGTGACCGCGCTGCATGGCGTGTCGATGGACGTGCGCGACGGCGAATTCTTTACCCTGCTGGGGCCGTCCGGCTGCGGCAAGACCACGCTGCTGCGCTGCATCGCCGGGTTCGAGGACGTGACGCAGGGCTCCATTCGCCTGCACGGTGCCGACATCGCGCCGCTGCCGCCGCACAAGCGGCCCGTCAACACGGTGTTCCAGCAATACGCCCTGTTCCCGCACATGACCGTGCTGGAAAACGTCAGCTTTGGCCTGTTGCGCCGACGGTCGACACCCCAGCAGGCCGAGGCCCGCGCGCGCGAGGTGCTGGACCTGGTCCGCCTGTCGGAGTTCGCCGAACGCCGCCCGGCCCAGCTGTCCGGCGGCCAGCAGCAGCGCGTGGCGCTGGCCCGCGCGCTGGCCCCGAACCCGCAGGTGCTGCTGCTGGACGAACCGCTGTCGGCGCTGGACCTCAAGCTGCGGCAGGCGGTGCGGGTGGAGCTCAAGCAGATCCAGCGCGAAACCGGCATCGCCTTTGTCTTTGTCACCCATGACCAGGAAGAGGCGCTGACCATGTCCGACCGCATCGCCGTGATGTCGTCCGGCCATGTTCAGCAGATCGGCACCCCGCGCGAGATCTACGAGGCCCCGCTCAACCGTTTTGTCGCCGACTTCATCGGCGAGACGAACCTGATCGATGTCGCGGTGACGCGCGTCACAGGCGGCATGGCCGAGGTGATCCTGCCCGGCGGTGCCACATTGACCTGCCCTGCCGCCGACCGCGCCGCCAGGGGGCACGGCCACCTGTCGATCCGCCCCGAACGCATCACCCCCACCGCACCCGGCGAAGGCAGCGTGCAGGCGACAGTCGAACATCATGTCTACCTCGGCACCGATATCCAGCTGCACACCCGCCTGACCGATGGCGAACCCATGGTGGTGCGCATCCAGAACGCCGACGCGGCCAGCATCCCCGCGCCCGGCGCCCAGGTCGGGCTGAGGGTGGAGGCGGGCGCGGCCCGCCTGCTGGCCGACTGATGGCGGGCGCCGCGCCGCAGGGCGCCTCCCGCTCCGAGATCTACCGCGGCAACGGCCCGCGCCTGATGCTGCCGGCCTGGGTTTTCATCGGCATCTTCATGGTGCTGCCGGTGCTGCTGATGGCCACCTATTCCTTTCTGACCAAGGAGTTTCGCGGCGGCGTCATCTGGGAATTCACGCTGGCCGCCTATGACCAGTTCTTTTTCGACCGGGGCCTCTTTGGCGATGAACCGCCCACCATCGAATGGACCTACATCGGCATCTTCTGGCGCTCGATCTGGCAGGCGGCGCTGGCCACCGTGCTGTGCCTGCTGATCGGCTTTCCCACCGCCTGGTTCATCGCCACGCGGCCCGCCCGCAGCCGCGCCGTCTGGCTGTTCCTGATCACCATCCCCTACTGGGTCAACCTGCTGATCCGCACCGTGTCGATGAAGTTCCTGATCCGCGACAACGGCCCGCTGAACGAATTCCTGCTCTGGACCGGCGTGATCGGAGAGCCGCTGTCGCTGGTGAACACCAACTTTGCCGTGCAGCTGGGCCTGTTCTATTCCTACCTGCCCTTCATGGTGCTGCCGATCTACGCCGCCGTCGAACGCTATGACTTCTCCCTGTCCGAGGCGGCGGCCGACCTCTATTCCGACAGCTGGACGACCCTGCGGCTGGTCATCCTGCCGGTGGTCAAGCCGGGGATCGTGGCGGGCTGCATCCTGGTCTTTGTCCCTTCGCTGGGTGCCTTCCTCGCACCCGACCTGCTGGGCGGGGCCAAGACCTTCATGATCGGCTCGCTGATCGAGGAACAGTTCAAGGGCGCGGCGGGCAACTGGCCGTTTGGTGCCGCGGCGGCGATGATCCTGTTGACCATCGTCATGGGCGTGCTGCTGATCCACGCCCGCGCCCAGACACGGGGGGACCGGTGATGGCAGGCAAGACCGACCTGCGCCGTTTCACCGGCTTTGCGCCGATCACCGCGCTCTGCCTTTTCGTGCTCTATGCGCCCTTGGTCATCGTCGCGGTCTACAGCTTCAACGAATCCACCTCGATCACCCGTTGGGGCGGCTTTTCGCTGAAATGGTACGTCGACGTCTTCACCGGCCCGGATGCGCCCAAGTTCCGCGCCGCCGCGACCAACTCATTCGTCATCGCGCTGGGTGCTGCCACCTGCGCCACCACCATCGCCACCGCCGCCGCCGTGGCGATGAATCGGGCCGGGCGGTTTCGCGGCAAGACGGCCAGCCTGGCGCTGATCAACCTGCCGCTGATGGTGCCCGAGATCGTGACCGCCGTCGCCTCGCTGATCTTCTTCATCACCATCGGGTTCAAGACCGGGCTCCTGACCATCTTCATCGCCCATGTCGTGTTCTGCATCCCCTTTGCCTACCTGCCGATCTCGGCGCGGATGCAGAGCATCCCCGACACCTATGAACAGGCCGCGATGGACCTCTACGCCACCCCGTGGGAGGCATTCCGCCTGGTGCTGCTGCCGCTGATGATCCCCGGCATATTGTCGGGGTTCCTCTTGGCCTTCATCATCTCGCTCGACGATTTCCTGATCACGAACTTCGTCAAGGGGGCGGGGATCGAAACCCTGCCCACGGCGATTTTCGGATCGGTCAAACAGGGCATCAAGCCCAACATCATGGCCATCTCGACGCTGCTGCTGGGCGTCTCGGTGGTCTTTGTCACGCTCTCCTGGTTCATCGGGCGGGCGGGGCAGACGAAACGGTAACCAACAAGGGAGCAACTGACATGAAGACGATCCTGACAACCACCGCCCTCGCCCTGGCACTGGCCAGCGCCGCGCAGGCCGAAGGCAAGCTGCTGGTCTACCACTGGTTCGAATACATGCCGCAGGAACTGCTGGACAAATTCGCCGCCGAGTACGACGTCGAGGTGGTCATGGACACCTACGACAGCAACGAGGCGCTGCTGGCCTCGCTGAAGGCGGGCAAGCTGGGCAGCTACGACGTGGCCGTGCCGGGCGACTACATGGTCAAGATCATGGCCGACGAAGGGATGCTGGACACCTTCGAGCCGTCCGAGATCCCCAACTTCGGCAACATTCAGGACCAATGGCTGGACGTGGCCTTTGACCCCGGCCGCAAATCCTCGATCCCCTACCAGTGGGGCTCGACCTCGATCTCGGTCAACACGCAGGTCTATTCCGGCCCGCTCGACAGCCTGTCGCTGGTGTTCGACCCGCCGGCCGAGCTGAAGGGCAAGATCAACGTGCTGGACACCGCGGGCGAGACGCTGACGCTGGCCTCGCTCTACGCCGGCATCCCGCAATGTTCCTCGGACCGCGAACAGCTGAAGGCGCTCAACGACCTGGTGCAGGCGGCCAAGCCGGACTGGGCCTCGTTCGGGTCGGACGTGGCCAAGGACGTGCTGGTGTCCGGTGACGCGGCGGTCGGCATGATCTGGTCCGGGTTTTCCGCCAAGGCCCGCGCCGAAGGGGCGCCGGTGCAATACGTCTTTCCCAAGGAGGGCATGATCGTCTGGATGGACAACGTCGTCCTGCTCAAGGACGCGCCCAACCGCGACAACGCGCTGAAGTTCATGAACTTCCTGCTGGAGCCGGAGAACGCGGCCGCCGTGACCAACTACGCCGCCTATTCCTCGGGCGTAAAGGGGGTCGCGCCCTTCCTGCTGCCGGAAATCGCCAATTCGCCCGAAAGCAACCCGCCCGAGGGGGTCAAGGGCGTCTTTGTCGAGGCCTGCCCGCAAGAGGTACAGGTCCTCTACGACGCGATCTGGACCAACCTGAAAAAGTGATGAAAGTCGCCCTTCACCAGGGGCCGCCCCTCGGCGGCGACATCGAGGCGGGTTTTGCCCGCCTCGAGACCCAGACCCGCGCGGCGGCGCTGTCCGGCGCGCGCATGATCGTCTTTCCCGAGCTTCTGCTGCCCGGCTACAACCAGCCCGACCTGCACGCCACCCTGTCGCAGCCTTTGGGCGGGGAGTGGTGCCAAAGAGTGGCGCGGATCGCCCGCGACACCGGCTGCGGCATCACCCTGGGCTGGGCCGAACGCGACGGCGACACGGTCTACAACGCCGCCACCGCCTTTGGCGCGGACGGCGCGGTGCTGGGCCATTACCGCAAGATCCAGCTGTTCGGCCCGATGGAACAGGCCAGCTTTGCCTTTGGCGACAGCTACTGCACCTTCGATCTTCACGGTATCCCCACCGCCCTGCTGATCTGCTACGACATCGAGTTTCCGCCCCACGTCCGCGCCCTGGCCGAGCGCGGCGTCAAGCTGATCCTCGTCCCCACCGCCAACCCCGAGGGGTTCGAGCATGTCTCGACCGTCTTTGTCCCCGCCCGCGCCGCCGAAATGGACCTGACCATCGTCTATGCCAATTTCAGCGGGCCGGAGGGCGACATCACCTTTGGCGGCCATTCGCTGATCGCCGGTCCCGATGCGCGCCCCTTGGTCAGTGCGACGCGCGGCGAGGCGCTGCTGGTGGCCGACATATCCCAGCCGATCGCGCCTGCCCTGCGCTCACAGCAGCGTGCCGATTTCCGCGGGGTCTGACGCCCCCTCTGGCGCGGACAGGCCAAAGCCTGATACATCTTTCGGCGCAGCCCCTTCCGAACGAGGCCCCCATGGGAGAGAGACACCGCGACCTGCTGACCAGCGCCCACTGGGGCACCTACTGGGTCGACGTGGAAAACGGCAAGGTCACCGCCCTGCGCGACTTTGCGCCGGACCCGGACCCCTCGCCCATCGGGCATGGCATCGTCAGCGTGCTGGAGGGGCCCACCCGCATCACCCGCCCCATGGTGCGGCGCGGCTGGCTGGAACACGGCCCCGGCGGCGACACCCATAAGCGCGGCGAGGATGAGTATGTCCCCGTCACCTGGGACCAGATGAACAAAATCGTCGCCGATGAGATCACCCGCATCCGCCAGACCTTTGGCAACGGCGCGCTCTATGCCGGATCTTATGGCTGGGCCAGCGCCGGGCGCTTTCACCACGCGCAGGGACAGCTGAAACGCTTCCTGAACCTCGCCGGCGGCTACGTGCGGTCGGTCGACACCTACAGTCATGCGGCGGCCGAGGTCGTCACACCCCACGTGATCGGCGGCTTCGACATGCTGGTCAAGGACACCACGACCTGGGGCTCGATCATCGAGCACGCAGAGCTGTTCGTCGCCTTCGGCGGCGTGCCGGTCAAGAACGGCCAGATCAGCCAGGGCGGCACCGGGCGGCACATCCAGCGCGGCGCGCTCCGCGAGGCCCACGCCGCCGGGGTCGGGTTCGTCAACGTCTCGCCGCTGCGTTCGGACCTGCTGGAGGAGTTGGACGCGCACTGGATCGCGCCGCGCCCCTCGACCGACACCGCGCTGATGCTGGCGCTCTGCCACACTCTGCTGGCCGAGGGGCTGCACGACCCCGCCTTCCTCAGCCGCTACTGCACCGGCTTTGACCGTTTCGCCGCCTACCTGACGGGCGACAGCGACGGCACGCCCAAATCCGCCGACTGGGCCGCGCCGATCTGCGACCTGCCCGCCGACACCATCCGAAACCTTGCCCGCCGCATGGCGCGCAGCCGCACGATGATCTCAGTCTCCTGGTCGCTGACCCGGCAGGACCACGGCGAGATGTGTTATTGGGCGGCGATCTCGCTGGCCGCGATGCTGGGGCAGATCGGACAACCCGGCACCGGCATCGGCTTTGGCTACTCGGCCGAGAACTTCATCGGCGCCTCGCTGCACTACCCGCGCTTTGCCTCCGTCCCGCAGGGCCGCAACCCGGTCGATGATTTCATCCCCGTCGCCCGCATCACCGAGATGCTGGAAAACCCCGGCGGCATCTACGACTACAACGGCCAGCGACGGACCTTCCCCGATATCCGCATGATCTGGTGGGCGGGCGGCAATCCGTTCCACCACCACCAGGATCTCAACCGCTTCCGCAAGGCATTGGCCAAGGCCGAGACCATCGTCGTCAACGACTGGTGCTGGACGGCGATGGCGCGGCATGCCGACATCGTGCTGCCCTGCACCACCACGCTGGAGCGCGCCGACATCGCGCTGAACCCGCGCGACCCGGTGCAGGTGGTCATGGACCCGGTCATTCCGCCCGTCGGCGAGGCGCGCAGCGACCATGACATTTTCCGCGGCATCGCCGGGGCGCTGGGGTTCGAGCAGCAGTTCACCGAAGGCCGCACCCCCGAGGAGTGGATGCGCCACCTCTACGACGTCTCGCGCCAGCAGGCCGCCGAAAAGGGCATCGAGATGCCGGGCTGGGACCAGTTCCAGCGCGACGGCTGGTTCACGATCCCCGGCCCCGCGCAGGAGCAGGTCCTGCTCAGCGGCTTTCGCGCGGATCCGCAGGCGCATCCGCTGACCACGCCCTCGGGCCGGATCGAGCTGTTTTCCGAGACCGTCGCCAGCTTTGCCTACGACGACTATCCCGGCCACGCCGCCTGGACCGAACCGCAGGAATGGCTGGGAGCGGCCCGGCCGGGCCAGCTGCACATGATTTCCAACCAGCCGCGGACCAAGCTGCACAGCCAGCTGGATCACGGCTCGGTCAGCCGGAATGACCGCATCGCCGGGCGCGAACCGGTGACGATGCACCCCGAGGACGCCGCCGAGCGCGGCCTGACCGAAGGCCAGATGCTGCGCGTCTTCAACGAGCGCGGCGCCTTCCTGGGCGGGCTGCGCCTGTCGACGGACGTGCGGCGCGGCGTGATCCAGGTCGCCACCGGCGCCTGGTTCGATCCCCAGGACGGCACCTGCCGGGTGGGCAATCCCAACGCGGTGACGCTGGACCGAGGCACCTCGCGGCTGGCGCAGGGACCTTCGGCGCACTCCTGCCTTGTCTCGGTCGAACCCGCGCCCGGCCCCTTGCCCGCACCAAGGGCGTACGACGGCCCCCGGATCGCCGGGGCCTAGCGGCAGGACCGAGTCGCACAAGCCTCCGCGACTCCGGCCCTCACACGGTCGGAGTCGCCGAATGTCCGCCGCTGTCGCACCGACCGGGCGCGCGAAAAAAAGATTTCTGACGCACCGCGAAAGATGCGCGCCGAAGCCGGGATCGCCATCGGTGCCGTGACCGGCCATGGCAGTTAAACCCTACCCCGCGACCCGCTCAAACCACGGTAATCAAACAGCTTATCGGCGATTCAGGTTGGATCGTCCCGGCTGGCGCATGTCCTGGACATGGCGATTTCAACCCCGGAACACATTCCAAAAAAATACGTATTCCATGCATGTTATATGTCTTGATCTGCCTCAAGGTGAAGCCCCGCCGCATGGAGGATGCTCAAGCCATCAACAACGCCCCAATGAGGTCAACGAGTAGCCGATTTCCTCAGTTCAGGCGTGAAGCATGCAATGCCGTGGGAGAGACGACATGCAGACAGTCCGAAGACACCTCGCCATCCTGTTCGCCCTGGTCCTGGGGGCGTTTTCCCCGGCCATGGCGCAGACCACCGCCGAAACGCTGACCTTCGACGCGGGCAGCCGTGCCGACGACGTGACCGCGATCATCAAGTCGCTGGCCCCGACCGCCGGAACAACCGCGCCGCCGCCGGTCATCACGCATCGCCTGCCGAACGTGTTCCTGCCGCCGGTGATCGTGGGAAGGCCGACAACCGTCATCATCGATCGCCGGCCGATCGTGCTGGACTATCGCTACAGCCTGGACCTGACGATCTACTTTGCGCATGACAGCGCCTTCCTGACGCCCCAGGCGCGGGACCACCTGTCGCTGATCGGCCAGGCACTGGCGGCGCCGGACCTGGCCAACTACCGCTACCTGATCGCCGGGCACACCGACGCGCGCGGGCCGGACGACTACAACGTCGACCTGTCCTACCGCCGTGCGTGGGCGGTGAAACGCTACCTCATGCGCTACCACATGATCCCGTCCTGGCGGCTGGAAGTGGTTGGCTGGGGCGAGCGGTATCCGCGCAACCCGCTGGACCCCTACGCTGCCGAGAATCGGCGCGTGGAGATCACCCTGATCGACGCCATCCAGCCCATCGTGCCGCAACCGCTGCCGATGCCGGCGCCGCAACCCACGCCACTGCCGCAGACCAGCGACGTGACCCCGCCGCCCATGCCGCAGCCGCAACCCATGCTGCCGCCGCAGGCCGGATCCTACTACGTCCCGGCGCTGCCGCCCTGCCCCGCGGGCGTGGTCGGCCAGGACGGCATGACGCTGGATCTCGACGACTTCACGCCGGAGCCGGGGGTCGACTGCGATCCCATGCTGCCGGCCAGCGGACGCGTCATCGTCCAGCCCGACGGCCGCATGATCGTCGTGAACTGACCCACCGGCCCCGGGCCGACAGCCGGTCCGGGGCCCGTTCCGAACCCATTCCCAAAGGAGACCTCCATGAAACCTCTCTTCAAGGGCCTGACGGCCGTCTTCACGACCCTCGCGCTGGTTCTGGCGCTGACGGTCGCCCCGGCTCCGGCACAGGCCGGAGACCAGCCCAACATCCTGCCCGTGCCCGAGGACTTCGACCTCGACACCGTGCCCGGCAACTCGCGCGTGTTCGAACGGGTGCTGCGCGCCATCATCACCGAGATGCAGACCCAGGGCTTTCGCGTCTATGACCAGACCGGCCTCATCATGGGCTTCACCGACCCGAACCGGGTCCGCCGCAGCGATGCCGAGCTGATCGCCCTGGCGCAGCGGGTGCCCAACGTGCCGATCGACGTGATCCTGCCGATCCAGATCTACGCCTCGGCCGATCAAAATCCCTACATCCCCGACGTGGTCGACCTGCGCATCCGCGTCACCGGCCGGATGCTGCACGCGCAGACCATGCAGAACCTGGGCAACTTCGAGGTCGCCTTCGGCCCCGGTGCCAACGAGCTGCCGGTCGCCTCGCTGCCGCGCAACTGCGGGCGCGACTGCGTGCTGGAGCATGTCGGCAAGGAAGCGCAGACCATCGCCTCGGCGGTCGGCTCGGCGCTGGCGATGAAGCTGGACGTGCTGTCCCCGGCCAGCCCGCAGCCCGCACCGCAGCAGCCCGTCGTCGGCATGACCCCGGTCCAGCCGCAGCCCATGGTGCCGATGGCGCCCTCCGGCTGCACCGGCCTGACCACCGCCTACACGCTGGCCTTCGCCGGGTTCCAGCCGCAGGAAATGACCCTGATCGAAGGCTACCTCGCCGGCTTCAAGGGCTATGACCACCACCGCCCCGTGCGCGTGACCATGACCACGGCCGACTACTGGTACGAAACCTGCTCGGACGTGGCCCGGCTGAACCGCAACCTGCGCCTGATGACCGAGGCGATGGGCGTGCAGGCGCAGATCTCGATGGCGGGCAACCGCTTCGAGATCCGCAAGGTCGGGCTCATGGGCAACCGCTGAGCCCGGCCCAAGGACGCGCGCCCCGTCCCGGCGCGCGTCCTCCTCCGAACCGCTTCCAACCAGGACGGATTCCCCGATGCCCCGCTTGCCCCTCATCCGCCTTGCCACCGCGCTGACCCTGGCGCTGTCCGGCACGGCCCTGGCACAGGTCGCCACATTCGACCCTGCGGAATACGGGCATGTCGATCTTGTCCTGCGCGAAAGCACCGGCAACGCCAGCGCCTACATCGCCGCCCAGGACGGCGCGTTCGAGCCGATCCGCGAACTGCCGCAGGACGACCCGATCCGCCGCATCGCCGGCGCCATCGGCCGGCTGGACCTGCTGCAAAGAAACCCCGACGGCAGCCGCGGCCTTGTCACCTGCACCGGCGCGATCCTGCCCGGCGGCTGGGTGCTGACCAACCACCACTGCATTCCGCAGGACGGCGACAGCCAGCTGCTTGCCGCGTCGATCCTGACCGGCTACCTGACCCAGGGCGACACCGGCACGCACCGCTACACCCTCTCCTTGGCACCGCAGGACTGGCACAAGGTGCTGGACTTCAGCCTGGTGCGCATGACCGACCTGCCCGCCGACATCCTGCCCCTGATGATCGAGGATGTGGAGGTCGACCCCGGCGACTCGCTGATGGTCATCCATCACCCGCTGGGCAAACCGCAGGTCATGACCCGCTTTCGCTGCTTTGCCACGCGTGACCAGGACGGCAGCCCGATCCTGCGCCACCGCTGCGACACCCAGCCGGGCAGTTCCGGGTCGATCCTGTTCGACCGCGCGCTGCATCCCGTCGCGCTGCACCATTCCGGCGGCATGACGCCCAACGACGACACCAGCTTCAACAAGAGCACGCGGATCTCCGCGATCCTCCAGGCCTCCGACCTGCTGCGCGAGATCACCGGCCAGGCGCGCACCGTCCCGGCGGCCGGCCCGATGCCGGTCGAACGCAGCGCCCCCGAGGCCACGACCCCGCGCCCCGGCCTTTCGGTCGGCGGCGTCAACGATCTTCTGCGCGGCAATTGACCCCGCGACCGTCCCTTGAAAAGGAGCCGTCCCATGACCCGATCCCTCCGCAGCCCCTTCCGCAAGCTGGGTCTTGCGCTTGGCCTTGCGCTGCTCGCGCTGCCGGCGTTCGCTGACCAGGCCGCTGACGTCGACGCGCTGATCCGCCAGCTGGCCCCGGTGGAAACCCAGCAGGAAAGCGCGGCCCCCGCCCCCGAATCCGTCGAGGTGCATGGCAAGCGCATCTGGATCGTCCCTTATCACCGGGTCGATCTGGAGGTGTATTTCGCCTTCGACAGTTCCGAGCTGACCTGGCGTGCGCAGCAGGACCTGACGGCGCTGGGCCATGCGCTGTCCTCGCAGCAGCTGCGCCCGCACCGCTATCTGATCGCCGGGCACACCGATGCGACGGGCGATGCGGGGCACAACCAGTGGCTGTCGGAACGCCGCGCCGAGGCGGTGGTGCGCTTCCTGATCAACAATTTCCCGATCGAGCCGTACCGCCTGCTGGCGGTGGGCTGGGGCGAAAGCCGGCTCAAGACCCCCGCCACCCCCAACGCCGCGATCAACCGCCGGGTCGAGGTGGTGCTGATGCTGCCGGTGGAATCCAATGCGCCGGTCGCCCCCGAGGTCGGCCCGGCGACACCGCCCGCCGCCGCAGCCCCGCCCGCCGCCGCGCCCGAGGCGCCCCTGCCCGGCACCATCACCACCGACAAGGACGGCAAGGTGACGATCACCTGGTAACCGGGGCCAGGCGGCGACCCCGCCGCCCTCCCCCCACCGGAAAGGCTTCGCGATGAAACGCTCGCTGCTTCTGGCTTCACTGGCGCTGGCCGTCATGGTCGGCGCCCTGACCGGCCCCGGCCGGGCCGAGGACGCGCCGGTCGTGCTGTCGGGCCACAAGGGCGCGCTCGAGGATGCCGAGTTCAGCCCGGACGGCCTGCATGTTCTGACCGGCAGCGCCGACTGGACCGCCGAGCTGTGGGAGCTGTCGAGCGCGCGCAGCCTGCTGATCCTGGATGCGCACCTGCACCGGGTCAGCGGTGTCGCCTTCAGCCCGGACGGCACCCGCGCGGTCACCGTCGGCGCGGACGGCGCGCTGCGGCTCTGGGATCTCGCCACCGGCGACGAAGTGCTGACCGTCGAACGCGAAGGCCAGCGCTTTACCTCCGTCGCCTTCAGCCCGAACGGGCGGCAGGCCGTCACCGGCGGCAACGACGGCACCGCCCGCCTGTGGGACCTGCGCAGCGGCGCGCAACTGCGCGTGTTCGAAGGCCACACCGACGCCGTCACCGACATCGCCCTCAGCCCCGATGGCACCCGCCTGCTGACCGGCAGCACGGACCGCACGGCGCGGCTCTGGGACGTGGCCAGTGGTGCTGCGCTGAAAAGCTTCGCAGGGCACGAGGCGCTGATCCTCGCCGTTGCCTATGCGCCCGACGGCAAACAGGTGCTGACCGGCAGCTGGGACAAGACCGCCCGCCTCTGGGACGTGGACACCGGGCGCGAGCTGCGCCGCTTTCCCGGTCATGATGCCGCGATCCGCGCCGTCGCCTTCAGCCCGGACGGCGCGCTGGTGCTGACCGGCGAATGGAACAACACCGCCTGGCTGTGGAACACCGCGACGGGTGAGGAGATCCGGTCGTTCACCGGGCACACCGCCTCGATCGACGCGGTCGCCTTTGCGCCGGACGGCCGGCGGCTGCTGACCGGCAGCTGGGACGGCACGGCGATGATCTGGCCGGTGCCCGAAGCCTACTGGCCACAGGGCGCGCCACAGGACGCGCCACGGGTCGCCGTGGCCACGCCACCGCCCAGGCCCGCCCCGGCCAAACCCGCCGCGCCGCCACCGCGCCCGGTGTCCCGGCCCGACATGCTGGTGGTGGTGATCGGCAACCGCACCTATGCCGAGGCGCCGCCCGTGTCCTATGCCCGCAATGACGCCGAGGCCATCGCCCGCTATTTCGAGACCACGCTGGGCGTGCCGCCGGAAAACGTCATCGTCGAGCTGGACCTGACCTCGATCGGCATGAACCGCCTGTTCGGCACCGAGGACCTGCCCGAAGGCCGGCTGGCCCGCCGCGCGCGCTTTGTCGACGAAATCGTCGTCTACTATTCCGGTCACGGCGTCCCGGTGTTCCGCGCCGAGGGCCTGCCCATCGGCTACCTGCTGCCGGTCGACGTGCCCGCCGCGCAGCCCGGCTTTGGCGCCTACCCGCTGGACCTGCTGATCCGCCAGCTGGAGGACCTGCCGGTCAAACGCGTGATCCTGATGATGGACGCCTGTTTCTCGGGCCTGTCGACGCAGGGCAGCCTGGTGCCCAATGTCTCGGGCGCCTTCGGCGTCGCCATCGCACCGCCGCAGGAAAGGGCCAAGGTCTCGGTCCTGACCGCCACCGATTTCCGCACGCCGCAATTCGCCCACTGGCTGGACGACAAGGAACACGGCGCCTTCTCGTGGTTCGTGCTCGAAGGGTTGAAGGGCGCCGCCGACCACGATGGCGACGGGTTGATCCACCTCAGCGAGCTGCGCGACTATGTCGACAAGTCGCTGGCGATGCGCGATCTGGTGCAAAGCCCCAGCCTGATGCCCGGCAGCGAGGACTCCGTGCTGGCCGAATTCACGCGGGGCGAGTAGG
This sequence comes from Antarctobacter aquimaris, assembly GCF_900184945.1. GTDB lineage: Bacteria > Pseudomonadota > Alphaproteobacteria > Rhodobacterales > Rhodobacteraceae > Maliponia > Maliponia aquimaris. Next base: position 93,490 of record NZ_FXYF01000004.1, read on the forward strand.
CCATGGGACGGGCGCGCCGCCTGCTGGGCCTTGGACTGCTGGTGCTGCTGCCCTGGCTGCCGCACGAGGCCCCGGCGCAGGCCGAGACGCAGCTTGGGGCCGAGCTGTGCAGCGCCGCGCGCGCCGCGATCCCGGCCGGCAGCCGCATCGTTCTGGCCCCGCCCGCCGCCGCCGACACCCCCCTGCCGGTGGCCGAGGTCGAGGCGATCATGAGCCGCGCGGCCCAGGCCATGTGCGCCGACTGGCCCGACCGCCCGCGCATCCTGGCCGGCAGTTCGGAATTGCAGGCCTCGCTGGCGCTGATCCGCGACAGGCAAGGCCCTGAGGCCTGGCGCAAGACCTTTGACGCGACCGTCCGGCAGGCGGCCGAGTTCGTCCTGGTCGGCGAAACCGGCCTGTCGGGCGGCGCGGTCACGCTGCGCCTGACGCTGGTCGCGCTGGAGGACGGGCAGGTCATCGTCAAGACGCCGGACATCCCGCTGACCGGCCTCGCCCTGCCCGCCGCTGGCGACCCGCGCGCCGCCATCGCCGATGCCGTGCGCCAGTTCCAGGACACGCTGCCCGCCGCGCGCGAAGATATCACCGTGGGCCGCTTCGCGAACGAGGTGACAGGGCTGGAGACCGCCGCCGGGCGGGCGCTGGCCGAAATGGTGGTCGAGGCCTGGCTCGACAGTGCCAACTCGATCACCGCGATGCTGCGCGATGCGGCGCCCGCCCAGGTCCACCGGGGCGATCCGCCGGAGGCCGGCTTTGCCCTGACCGGCACGGTCCGGCTGATCGACCGCGACCGCTTTCAGCTGGTTCTGCGGCTGACGCAGGACGGCGTTCTGCACGCGGCGCGCACGCTCGACCTGTCGACGCTGCAACTGCCGCCGCAACTGCGCGAACTGCTGGACCCCGCCGCCCTGCCGCGCGACGACAGCCTGTCAAGTTTCACCTCGGCGCTGTCAGCGATGGGCAAGGGCACCCTGCGCATGGTGGCGGGGGGCGGCCGCGACGGCGCCTACCCGATCTGCCGCACCAGCGACGCGCGGCGCCTGATGACCGACTGCCGCGACAGCCTGATCCGCCTCAGCCTGACCTCGGACATTGGCGGCGAGTTGCTCTGCCTGTCGCTGGACGACAGCGGGCTCTTCTACGTCATGCTGCCCAGCCCCTATGCCCCCGCCACCCGCCTGCGCGCCAATCTGCCGCTGACCCTGCCCGACGACCTGCCGCTGCTGGCAGACGGCAACCAGGTCCACTGGCCGGCGATGGGGCCGCCGTCGGACACGCTGGTGGGCTGCCTGGTCTACCCGCGCCTGCCGGGCACGCTGATGCAGGCGCTGGACCGCTTTGACGGCAAGGCGCTGGATGCGCGTGACCTGTCGGCCCTGCGCATGACCCTGCGCGACTCCGCCCCTGCCGCCGCCGCCGCCGTGCAGGTCCGCATCATCGACTGAGAGCCCCTACGCCGCCCGTACCTTGCCGCGGCAATAGCACGAGGCCCGAACCGGCACCGTCGCCCGCGCCGTGGTCTGGTCCAGTTGCAGCCGGATGTGCCGCGCCTCGACCAGCTCGCCGCGCCGCACCAGGCATTCGTGCAGCCCGTGCAGGCTCCAGACGTTGCGCGGATGCTGGCAGGGGCGGGACAGCGTGTCATCCAGACCCAGGTCGGCGCGATACACCGCCTCCGCCTCGTCGAAGTTCTGCGCGTCCATCAGCAGCGCGCCCAGCGCGTGCCGCGTCGGCTGCATCCAGCCCCAGGGTTCGTCATACAGCAGGTCATCGTCCAGCTGGACCGACCGGCGCAGGTGGTCCAGCCCCTCCTCCACCCGCCCGCTCTTGAAGGCGACCTCGCCGTCCATCATCGCCTCGCCCACCAGCAGCACGTCGGCAGCGGGATTGTTGAACACGAACCAGTCGTCCGGCACCGCCTTGCGCGCCGCCACCGCCTTTTCCCGCTCCGCCATCGCCTCCTCGTGACGGCCCAGGTTGGCCAGCGCGATGGCGCGCGCCTGGTACATCGCCGGATAGGTATAGCGGTACAGCTCCGGGTCGCCGGGGAACGGCTCGGCCAGGATCTGCTCCCACATCCCGAACCGCACCATGACGTGGATCTTCTTGCCGTAGAAACTTTCGAACAGTTCCGGCATGAAGCGTACCACCTCCTCTGGCATCATCTCGGTCAGCCGCGCGGCGGCGGCCAGCGCCACCTCGGGCTGACCCAGGAACATCGCGCCGTAGGCTTCGAAATGCACGTTGTGGATGCGGTACACGGTGTAGAAGTTCTGCGCCCCGGCCACCGCCTCGTACTTGCGGTCGATCTCGGCGGCGGCGTGGTTGCGCGCCACCACGGCCTGGTAGTCGCCGCAGAGCACATCGATATGCGTCGCCATGTGCACGAGGTGCCCGCTGTCGGGCACCAGGTCGGTCAGCCGGTCGCCATGGCGCAGCGCCTTTTCCGGCGTCGGCGACATCTCCATCAGGTGGATGTACATGTGCAAGAGGCCCGGATGGTCCCAGGCGCCGGGCAGTTCGGCAAAGGCGCGCTCCAGCGCCGCCTGCGCCTCGAGGGTCGAGGCGCCCTCGCGCGGGCCGCCGGCCTTGAGGTCCCACAGCAGCCAGGGCGTGCGGTTCATCAGCGCCTCGGCAAAGACGGTGATCACGTCCAGATCGTCGGGATGGGCGGCGTAGACCCGGCGCATCGACTCGGCAAAGGCGTCGTTCCAGGGGCCGAAATCCTCGATCCCCGGATCGTCCGGATACCGCTCGGCCAGCGCCTCTACCAGGTCGGTCTCGACCTCGGTCAGCGAGTCTTTCAGCGCCTGCGCGGCGGCGATGGCGGCATGGGCGCGGTCCAGCGCCGATTGCCGTTCCTCTGCGTCAAAGAACTCCCATGACCGGTTGTAGTTGGGCCCGATGGCATAGGCGAGACCCCAGTGCGCCGCGCCGCAGCCCGGATCGGCGGCGATCGCCTCGTCAAAGGCTTTCGCGGCAGCCTCGTGGTTGTAACCGTAAAGCCAGACAAGCCCCCGGTCGAACGCCGCCTGCGCGGCCTCTGACGATGTCGTGACGGGCCGGGAATGCCGGCCAAGGTCGAAATGCGTGGTCATCGTGTCCCCCGATCAATGCCTTCACGGTCCAATCGTGCGCAGTCTAGCACAGTCACCGATCTTTGTCGGACTCCGGTCCGCCCGCAGGCTATGGTACCGTTCACCGGCACAACCGGAGGGGAGGACGGCGATGCGCGACAGGGAGCACGTGTTGGAGATCGACCGCGTCCTGCGCGGACAGGAGACCGGGCGCGACGCGCTGGTGAGTGCCAGCTGGCGGCGCTGTGTCGAAACCTACGGCATGGACCCGACGCGCCCCGACCCCGCCCACATCGTCACCGCCGCCGAGCTGCGTGAGCACCGCGAACAGTCCGAACGGCTGATCGCCACCGCGCGGTCGGGCCTGCAATCGCTGTTCCGGCAGGTGGCCGGGCACAACTACGTGCTGCTGCTGGCCGATGCCCACGGCGTCTGCGTCGATTTCTTCGGCGATCCGAAGTTCGAGGACGAGCTGCGCGCCGCCGGGCTCTACCTTGGCTCCGACTGGACCGAGGACCTCGCCGGCACCTGCGGCGTAGGCTCCTGCATCGTGACCGGCGAGGCGGTGACCATCCACCAGTCCGATCACTTTGGCCTGGCGCATACGCCGCTGTCCTGCACCGCCGCGCCGATCTTTGACACCAAGGGCGAGCTGTCGGCGGTGCTCGATATCTCCTTGCTGCGTTCACCCTCGCCCAAATCCTCGCAGAACCTGGCGATGAGCCTGGTCACCTCCTCGGCCCGAAGGGTCGAGATGGCGAACCTGATGGCGATGACGCGGCGCGACTGGGTGCTGCGGGTCTCCACCAGCCCCGAGTTCCTGGAGGTCGACCCCGAGGCCGCCGTGGCGCTGGACGGGGCGGGACGCATCATCGGCATGACCAGCGGGGCGCGCCGCGCGCTGGACCCGGACGGCACCGGCCGGCTGATCGGCACCCGCATCGACGACTGGCTGGAGCTGACCGTGGACGACCTGCCCGAGCTGATGCGCGGCCGCCCGACCGAGGACCGCGTGTTGCGGCACAAGGACGGGCGCGGGCTGTTCGGCCACGCCATCGCGCCGCAATCGGCCCGCAGCGCCGCCGCCCTCAGGCGGCACGCGCCGGACCTGCCCGGCCCGCTGGGCAGCTTTGCCGGACCCGACGCGGCGCTGCGCCGCCTGCTGCACCAGGCCGCGCGGCTGGCCCGCACCCAGGTGCCGCTGCTGATCACCGGCGAAACCGGCACCGGCAAGGAAAAGCTGGCCCGCGCCATCCACGTCTGCGGCCCGCAGGGGCGCGCCTTTCACGATGTGCGCTGCGCCGGGCTGGGGGACGTCGACACGCTGCGCGACGCCGTGGCCGGCACGCTGTTCCTGCGCGGGGTCGAGGACCTGTCGCCCACAGCCCAGGATGCGCTGCTGGCGCTGCTGGACCGTTCGCGCGACCTGCGGGTGATCGCCTCGTGCCGGATCGCCCCCGCCGCGCTCGCCGACACCCTGCGGCACGACCTGTTCTACCGCCTCGTCGGCGCGACGCTGGAGCTGCCGCCGCTGCGCCACCGCGCCGATTTCGACTGGCTGCTGGACCGCCTGCTGCGCCGCCGTTCGGCCGACGACACGCGGCTGTCCCCCGCCGCCCGGGCCGAGCTGAAATCGCGCCACTGGCCCGGCAACATCCGCGAACTGGAGCGCGCGCTGGACGTGGCGCTGGCGCTGGTCGAGGGCAGCGTGATCGACCTGCCCGACCTGCCCGCGCCACCCCACGCCACCCGCGCCGACAACGACCACGATGAAGACCTTGAATCGGTGCTGATCGCCTGCGGCTGGAACATGGCGCAGGCGGCGCGGCGGCTGGGGGTCAACCGCTCGACCGTGCTGCGGCGCATCCGCAAGGCCGGGCTGACCCCGCACGCCTGACGCCCCGCCGTTGCGCCCCCGTTGCGCGCGCAACAGCCCGCCCCGGGCAACGCGGATTTCCGGGCCAAAGGCGCGCAAAGCCGTTGCCGCGCGGGGCCCCGCTCTGTCAGCCTCCCGCCTTGAGGACTTCAAGACCAACACGGGAGGACCAGATGCTCGATTCCACGCTTTCTGACCAGACACAGGCCGTTCTGGACGACTTCGGCGCCGCGCTCGAAGCCGGCGACATCGCCCGCGCGCGCGAGATGTTCGTCGATGACTGCTACTGGCGCGACCTCGTCAGCTTTACCTGGAACCTCAAGACGATGGAGGGCAAGGACCAGGTCGAGGACATGCTGAAACACCAGCTGGCCACGACCAAACCCACCGGCTGGGCGCTGGCCGAGGGCGAGACACCGACAGAGGACGGCGGCATCACCACCGCCTGGATCACCTTCGAAACCGGGGTCGCGCGTGGCTATGGCCTTGTCCGCCTGCGCGACGGCAAGATCTGGACCCTGCTGACCACCATGGTCGAACTCAAGGGCCACGAGGAACCCAAGGGCTTTGCCCGCCCGCTGGGCGCCAAGCACGGCGCCGACAAGCACCGCCCCACCTGGAAGGAAGAGCGCGAACAGGAAGCCAAGGAACTCGGCTACACCAAACAGCCCTACGTCGTCATCATCGGCGGCGGCCAGGGCGGCATCGCGCTGGGCGCGCGGCTGCGGCAACTGGGCGTGCCCACCATCATCGTCGAGAAAAACGACCGCCCCGGCGACAGCTGGCGCAATCGGTACAAGTCGCTCTGCCTGCATGACCCGGTCTGGTACGACCACCTGCCCTACATCAAGTTCCCCGAGAACTGGCCGATCTTCAGCCCCAAGGACAAGATCGGCGACTGGCTGGAAATGTACACCAAGGTGATGGAGCTGAACTACTGGACCCGGACCACCGCCAAGTCCGCCAGCTACGACGAGAAGACCAAGGAATGGACCGTCGTCGTCGACCGCGACGGCAAGGAAGTGGTGCTGAAGCCCAAGCATCTGGTCATGGCCACCGGCATGTCGGGCAAGCCGCGGATGCCGAACTTCCCCGGCATGGACACGTTCAAGGGCGACCAGCACCATTCCAGCCAGCACCCCGGCCCGGACAAGTACAAGGGCAAGAAGGCCGTGGTGATCGGCTCCAACAACTCGGCCCACGACATCTGCGCCGCGCTGTGGGAAAACGACGTCGACGTGACCATGGTGCAGCGCTCCTCGACCCATATCGTGCGGTCCGACACGCTGATGGACGTCGGCCTGGGCGCGCTCTACTCCGAGGAGGCGGTCAACAACGGCGTGACGACTGAGAAGGCCGACCTGATCTTTGCCTCGCTGCCCTACGCCATCCTGCACGAATTCCAGATACCGGCCTACGCCGAGATGAAAAAGCGCGACGCCGCGTTCTACGAAGGGCTTGAAAAGGCGGGCTTCTGGCTGGACTGGGGCGATGACGACTCGGGGCTGTTCATGAAGTACCTACGCCGTGGTTCGGGCTATTACATCGACATCGGCGCCAGCCAGCTGATCATCGACGGCCAGATCAAGCTGAAACGCGGGCAGGTCGTCAGCGTCGATGAAACCGGCGTCAACCTGGACGACGGCACGCACCTCGATGCCGACGTGATCGTCTACGCCACCGGCTACAACTCGATGAACGGCTGGGTGGCCGACCTGATGGGCCAGGAGGCGGCCGACCGGCTGGGCAAGGTCTGGGGGCTGGGATCGAACACCACCAAGGACCCCGGTCCCTGGGAGGGCGAACAGCGCAACATGTGGAAGCCGACGCAGGTCGAGGCGCTGTGGATGCATGGCGGCAACCTGCACCAGTCGCGCCATTACTCGCAGTTCCTGGCCTTGCAGCTGAAGGCCCGGATGGAAGGCATCCCGACGCCGGTCTACGCGCTTCAGGAGGTGCATCACACCAGCTGAACGCGGTCACAGATCGGTCAGGCGGCGCGTCCCACCGGGGCGCGCCGTCTATGCGTCGCCCGTGCGCCGTTCGCGACCCACATGCGCCGCGCCCGCGTTCAGAAAGGCACGCGCCTCTGCGTCCGTCGTGACCCTCTGCGCCGCGAGGATCCCGGTCAGATGCGCGGCGGCGATGCTGGCCCCGGCGATGCCCTGCGACGCCGGACAGGCCCCGAAATCCGCCGCAGGCAGGTCCAGCCTGGACCATTCCCCCTGGCCGCAGCGCGCATCCCCCTGCACCCCGATGACCGAGGGCAAGGCGGCGGGCCAGACCGGATCGCCCCGCGCCGGGGCCGAGGCGACGACGATCCGATCTCCCAGCGCCGCGATCGCAGCCGCAACCGCCGGATCGTTGCGCGCCAGGCCCAAAGAGCAATGCACGATCTGCGCGCCGCTCTCACCCGCGCGCTCCAGCGCCGTCACAAGGTCCGAGGTCCGCGCCGCCAGCCGCGCCTTGAACACCGGGATGCTCAGCAGCCGCACGCCAGGCGCCTCCGACAGGATCGCCCGCGCCACGGCGCTGGCGTGCTGCCCGGCCGGGCTGTCGGTGACGGCCTCCAACAAGGGGTCGATGACCCCCACGCAGCCCTCGAACTCCGCTGGCAAAGGCCCGTCGATCAGCGCCACCAGCCTCACGCTGCACTCCAATCCCGCAGGTCGACCGTCATGTCAAAGCCGCCATAAGCCGCCTCGTTGCCATGGGTGACGACGATCCGCGTCGCCCCTTTGTGCCGCGTGTCGATGCCCTCCATGATCCGGCTCACCGTTCCCGGATCGACCTCGGACAGCGCCTCGTCGAGGATCAGCACCCGAAACGGCCGCAACAGCGCCCGCGCCACGCAGAGCCTCTGCCGCTCGCCCCCGGACAGCGTCAGCCCGTCCTCGCCCAGCCGTGCCGCCAGCCCGCCGCGCTCGGCCAGCCGATCAGACAGGCCGACCAGCGCCAGCGCCGCCTGCATCGCCTCGGGCGGCGTGTCGGGGGCGGACAAGGCGAGGTTCTCGGCCACCGTGCCCAACATGACGAAGGGGCGCTGCGGCACGTAGGCCACCGCGCCGCGCAGGTCGGCGCGCGACAGGTGCCGCAGGTCCACGCCGTCCAGCAGGATGCGCCCCGCCCCCGGGTCGCCATGACGCTGGAACAGCGCGAGAAAGGTGGATTTGCCCGCCCCGCTCGGCCCCTCCAAGCGCATTTTAGAACCGCCCGGAATCTCCAGCGTGACGCCGCGCGCCATCACCTTGCCGCCGGCCTCCAGCGTCACGCCCTCGACCCGCAGCGCCCCCGGCCCGTCCGGCAGGGCAACAGGCGCCAAGGGCCAGGCCAGCGCCGCGTCCTCCGCCATGATCCCGCTCAGCCGGTCCAGCGCCGCCTTGACCCGCGCCTGCGCGTGCCACAGCCCGATCAGCGACTGCATCGGCCCGACGAGGAACCCCAGGTAGGCAATGAAGGCGATCAGCGACCCCAGCGGCCATTGCCCGTCGATCACCATCAGACCGCCGACGAGGAAGATGGCCGAGCGCACCAGCGCCGCCAGCCCGGTCGGTACGCCGCGCGTCACCTCGCCCCACAGCTGCGCGCGCATCAGCACGGCGTTCAGGCTGCGTTGCCGCCGCGCCAGCCCCTGCGCCACCGGTTCCTCCGCCCGGGCCGCCTGGATGGAGCCCAGCCCCGCCACCATCTCGGCGATCTGCCCGGCAAATTCGCCGCGCTCGGCGCGGGTCTCACGCGCCAGCCGTTCGGTCCTTGGCCGCGCCCAGGCAAAGAAGGCCAGCTCGAAAGGCGCCAGCGCCACCGCCACCAGCGCCAGCTGCCAGTTCAGCACGAACAGCATGACCGCCCCGCCGATCAGCCGCAGCACACCCGACGATCCCGTGAGCAAAGCGTTGAAGGCAAACTGCTGCACCTCGCCCGCGTCACCGTCGATCCGGGCCAGGATCTCGCCCGTGCGCCTTTGCGCCCGCCACTCCGGCGACCGCTCCAGCACCGCCGCCGTCAGCGCTGCGCGCAGGTCGGCCAGCATCCCCACCGACGCCCGCATGTGCAGGATCGCGTTCAGCGACCCCAGCCCGAGGCTGGCAAAGCCCACCACCAGCAGGGCCAGCGACCAGACCACCAGCGCCTGCCGGTCGCCCGCCATCAGCCCCTCGTCAATGACCAGCTTGGTCAGGTAGGGCGGCACCAGCGCCGCCAGCGCCGCCAAGAGGCCAAGGCCCAGCAGCAGCCCCAGCACCCGCAGGCGCGGCCGCAGCACCGGCAGCAGCCAGCCCGCCGCCCTTTCGTCAAAAAGACGCGCCCCGGCCCAGTGGCCAAGGCGCGCCCGCTTTTCCGTCTCCGGACTCGCCGTCACTCGACCTGCACGATCTGCAACGTCGCCGTGCCCATGTCGCCACCCGAGGGCACCAGCATCTCGCCGATGCGCTCCAGCGTCTCGGCGTCGTAGACACCGATATCGTCGTTGGTGCCGCCGACATACAGCTCCTTGCCGTCCGACGAGATCTGGATCACGTAGTAGGTGTGCGGCATGTCCACGCGCTTGATCAGCTCCTGCTTTTCCACGTCATGCTTGCTGAGCTGGGTATAGACGCCGTACAGCAGGTTCGGTGCGTTGGGGTCGCGCACGCCGGTGAACATCAGCACCTCGAGCGAGGCAAAGTCCTGGATCTCGGTCGCGCCGGTCTCGAGGTCGACCGAGGAAAAGCCCCAGACGAAATCCGCCATCTCGGTCTGCGTCTCGTCGGTGAACACCGCCGCCGTGTACATCAGCAGGAACTCGTCGTTCTGCCGTCCAATCGGCCAGAAGGCCAGCACGTCGGGCGGCGAATAGGTCGGCCGGTCCCAGTTGGCATTGGCGATGGCGGTGGTGATCGCACCGCTCCTGGGGTCGAAGGCATAGATGTCGTGCCCGCCGATGTAGACCGTGCCGTCATCGCCGGTCTGCATCACGGTGGACCGGCGCGGCGCGGGATAGGTCCGCACCGGCTGCGCGTCGGTGCCGCCCGCCGCATCGTAGACGGCAAACTCGGGCTCCATCACCTCGTAGCGGTCCACCAGGTGACGCGTGGGGTTGCGCACCGTGTAGACCTCGGACCCGTCCGGCGACACCGCCAGCGACCCGATGGAACGCCGCGTGACGTCACCGGCGGACTGCGCCGCGTAGAACACCCGCTCGCAGGTCTCGATGTTGATGCCGATCACGTCCTGCCAGCGGTTGACCAGCGCATAGGCCACCGTTCCGTCCGGCGACATCTGGATTACCGCCGGGCTCATCTCCAGCCCGTCGCCCAGCGGGCAGTCCTTGACCAGTTCGCGCGCACCCGCGTCAAAGACGTAGAGGTTGCCCGGCTTGGCGATGGTCACCAGCAGGTCCTTTGCGAGTGCCGGTGAGGCCACGGCCAGCGCCGCGGCAATCGTCATTGCGTGTTTCATCATGCCCTCAAGTGTTCGAGTCCTTGGGGAAGACCGAGCCCAGCGCGCGCCAGTCGTCGGCGGCGTTGGGGGCATCGGCGCTCCAGTCGGGATAGGTGACCATGGTGTCGGGCACCTGCGCGGGCCACCAGCAGGGGTCGGAACAGCCGTAAAGGTCGGCCTCCATCGGCTGGCACAGCGCGGCAACCCCGCCAAAGGGGTCCACTTCCCAGCCCGGGTCGAATGTGGTGGCGCAGCCCGCGGTGACGGTCTGCATGGCGCGGACCTCGTCCATCTTGTCCTCCGCCGCGGCCTGAAGCGTCCGCGCGGCTTTCTGGTTCAGCGGTTTCATTTGTGGTTCGCCTTTCTCGGAGCGATGTGATCGTGGAAATACTGCGGGTTGGTGGCGATCAGGTCGCCGTAGACCTCGATGCCGAAGTCCACCCAGTCCCGCATCAGGTCGCAGTAATGATACGCGGGCATCAGCGGATCGCTGAAATGGGCATAGCTTTCGTGGTAGCAGCCGCCCGAGCACAGGTTGCGGATGCGGCAGGTGGCGCAGCCCTTGTCGGTGCGGTCCAGCCGGCTTTCGAGGAACCCGGCCAGCTTGGGCTTTTCGATCCCGGTCGTCACATCACCGAACTTGAGGTCCGTTCCGGTGAAGCGGTGGCAGAGATTGATGGTGCCGGAATGATCGACCGCCAGCATCCCGATGCCCGCGCCGCAGGGCAGCGCCTTGGACCGGCCTTCCCACAGGTCCTGCATCAGCTGGTGCATGTTGGAAAAGCCGATGTTGCGCCCGGCCCGCGCCTCTTCGTGGTAGCGGCGGCCCAGCGATTTCATGCCGTCAAAGACCTCCTGTAGCTCGGCCCCCGACAGGTTGAAGGCGGTCATGTCGCCCGAGGTGACCGGCGACACCCCGACCTCGGCAAAGCCGATGTCGTTCTTGAGGTGGTCCCAGATCTCCTCGACCGCCGTGACCCCGGCCGTCAGCGTCACCCGCGCCCCCACCGGGCGCGAGCGGTAGCGCGACAGCAGCATCCGCGCCTTGGCCGCCACCGTGTCATAGCTGCCCTTGCCGCCCACGGTCTTGCGGTTGAGGTCGTGCAGCGCCTTGGGCCCGTCCATCGACACCGTCAGGCCGAACCGATGCGCATCCAGCCAGTCGACAAGGTCCTCGGTCAGCAGCGTGGCGTTGGTGGTCAGGGTAAAGTTGACCTCCTTGCCCAGCGCGGCAAAGCGCGGCTCGGCGTGGTCGACCACGTCGCGGATCAGCCGGATATTGGACAGCGGCTCGCCGCCGAAGAACACGATGTTGTAAGCCTCGCGGTCCGGGCTTTCCTTCAGCAGCAGGTCGATGGATTGCACCGCCGTGTCCAGCGCCATCTTGCGGCCCTTGGACGGGGTATCCAGGTCCTCCTTGTAGCAGTAGGAACAGGCCAGGTTGCAGCCGGTGTTCACGTTCAGGATGATCGTGGACAGGGGAAAGTTCTCGATCCTGATGTCGGGCCGCTCGGCCTTGGCCGGGCTGCCGTCGGTCACGATGTCGAGGTCGATCAGCCCGCGCAGCCGCTGCGCCAGGTCCACCGGGTCATGCCCGGCAAACCGCGCGCGCATGTCGTCCTCGGCCACCTGGCCCTTTTCGGCCAAGAGGGTCAGGACCTCGCCGTCCAGCGCGTCAAGCTCGAACAGCGACGTGGTGGGGATGTGGAACAGCAGGTCGCGGCTGTCCACCCGCACACGGTGCGCGTTCTGGGGTTGGAAATGCAGGTATCCCATGATCTCTCCCTCAGCGGATCGGCGGATCGATGAAGCGCTGGACCGTCACGATCAGCTGCGCTTCGGCCGAAAGCCCGCCAGAGTTGGCGACGATCTTCAGATCGCCGGCGTTGTTGGTCGAGAACGGGCGCGCCGGGTTGGGACCGGCCGCGGCGGGCATGAAGATGCCGTCCTCGCCGAGGCTGCCGGCGAATTCGGCGTCCCTCATCGCGGCCGCGACTTCGTTGTGATCGGTCACGCTCCACTCCGTCGGCACGACGCCGAGCCGCAGGTCGTCCTCGGTGCCCGGCTGGCCGTCCGGTCCGTTTGCCCATCCGATCGCCTTGAAGGCGATGGGCACGGCGTCCGGACCAACCGGACTGTCGCCGCCGACCCGGGCAATGGCAAAGGACGGCTCTACAGTGATGCGGTCGAACGCCTCGGAGACGACGATCTCGGATCGCGCGTCACCCGCCGTCAATGCCACCGCGCCATCGGTTTCGGTCAGCAGGGAGGTCGCCAGGCCAACCGGCGTCGCGCCGTGAACCACGAGTTCGCCGCCTTCGGCGCCGATCCCCTCAAGCCCGGTCCCGACGATCAGGACATCGCCGGATCGCGCCATCAGCGCCTCGGGGACAGTCCCGAGGATGGCCGGCCCGGCCCCATCGCGGGCGCCCGAGATGGTGCCGCCAAGGCTGTCACGGTCACGCAGGAACTGCCGGCCCTCGAAGGTGTCGCCATCCTCGGAAAGGGCCACCACCTGGCGGAAGGCCTCGCCGTCGATGGACAGGTTCGCGCGCCACTCGTAGCCAGTGTACAGGTTCATCTGCCCCGCGACCGGCATTTCGCTGCCGTCTTCCAGCCAGAGCGTCCCGGACAAGGCAAAGGGAGATGCGTCGCCCGCAACGGTGATCCGGCCAAAGGCGCGGCCCTTGCCCGGCAGGTCGGTCAACACGACCCAGTCGCCGCCCGGCGCCTGTTTTTCAGCCGCCTGCCAGGCGGTCCATTCCTCGGTCTCCAGCGGGTAGGCATCGGACAACAGCGGCACCATCTCGGTCTTGGCGATCTTGTACCACTCGCGGTCGCGGCCCAGCGCCTGGTACTCGACCGTCGGGAACTGGCCGACATGGAAATCCATGTGCAGGTCCCATTCCTCGGTGGTGCGGCGTTGCAGGCCGACCCGCGCGGCGGTGTGGCAGCGCGCGCACATCGACGCCATCGGTTCTTCCACGACCTCGACGTGGGCCGGATCCTTTTCCAGCGCGTAACGCCACGGCGCCGCCTCGGAGGGGGCCAGGCCCTGCGTTTCCGACAGGTAGGCCACCAGCGCGGCCTGGTCGTCCGGCGACACGACCACGTCATGCACAAGGCGCATCCGCACGATGGTCATCAGCCAGCCTTCGGGCGTCTTGCGCTGTCCGGCGATGCGCGACAGCCCCGCCTCCGTCGCCTCGTGGCAGCTGCCGCAGGCATCCGCCAGCAGTTGCGCCCCGTCCTGGGCCAGCGCCGGCGTCCCGGCAAGGGCCAGCGCGGCGATCAGGGCCGGCGCTGTCTTTGATCGTGTCATGTGACAACCTCCTTGTTTTTCAGGGCGGGCGCGGTCGTGATGCCGCGCGCCGCAAGCCAGTCGTAAATGCGTCCCGCCGTCTCGGGCGGTGTTTCGGGCAGGACGCGCGCGGCAAAGCCCGCGCGGTCCGGCATCGGTCCGCGTCCCAGCCGCGCCAGCAGCGGCGCGATCTCGACCCCGCCGACAAAGGCGGCGCCCTCCGGGTCCTGCGGCGTGACCAGCACCTGCGCCTCGGCCAGCCGCCCGGCGCGCACGATCACGCGGTTCTCAAGATGCGGCGCGGCGGGCGGCACCGGCTCGGCGGACATCTCGTCGGGCCATCCGGCGCGCGCGCGCCAGAACCGGCCGCCCATCCCCGCGGCGCGGTAGAAATCGCGGCCCACCCGGGCCTGGCGGTCAAAGGTCGCCACCACCCGGTCACGGTAGAACCGCGCGGCCAGCCCGCCCTGCCCGTCCAGCAGCGCCGCGCACAGGGGCACCGCCATCAGCGCCGAGGCCAGCGCCCAGAACATCCCGTGCCCGGACAGCGGGTCCATCGCCACCGCCGCGTCACCGATGCGCGGCATCGCAGGGTCCAGATCCGGCGCGGACAGCCGCAGTTCGGCCCCGCGCACCACCAGCCCCCGAGGCGCAAACCCGGTCATCGCCGCCCAGACCGCCGCCGGATCGCGCGCAGCAGCCGCGTCCACCGTGACCTGCATCCAGCCCCGCGCGCCGTCGCCGATCCGCCACAGCCAGCCCTCGGGCAGCGCCCGCACCTCGGCCCCCGCCGCGCTCGCGCCCGCCTCAGCGGCGATGCTCACCGTCGGGATGCCGCGCAACCGCCCCTCCGCCACCGGCGCGCGCCGTCCGCGCGCCTCGATCACCAGCCCGGCAGCAATCTCCCGCCCATCGGCCAGCTCCAAAACACCCCGCCGCACCCGGCGCACCGGCGCGCGCACCAGCGTCACGCCCTCAACCACCGCCTGCGCCTGCAATCCCTCGTCGAAAGCCGGGCGCGACAGCATGTGTTCGCGGTTCGGCTGGCCGCTCAGCGTGCCCCAGTCGACCCGGCGCTCCACCAGCGGGCCCAGCCCCTCGACCGCCAGCCGCTGCGCCCGCAGCGCCGCGACCAGCCGCAGACCCGCGCCCTCGGCCCAGGCCCCGCGCCCGCCCACCTCGGCCAAGGTCACCCGCGCCCCGGCGCGTGCCAGCAGGATGGCCGCAATGGTCCCCGCCGGTCCGCCCCCTGCAATCGCAATATCCATGAGTCGCGGCACCCCTTGAAAGTCCCAAGGATCAGCCTAAGGCGATCCCGCGGCGCGCCGTCCGACATTTTCGGACAATGTTTGGGCAAAGCCTCCAGAACCTCGACCGCCCGGTCGATTTTGCATTTGATTTGTTCGGTGCTACGCTCGAACACTCGGGGGCAGCCTCAGACCGCAACGGGAATCATGGCCGACTCAGCCCAGATCGTCTCATCCGTGATCCGCGATCCGATTCGCGTTGCCCTCGACCTGGGGGGAGATGCCGACAGCCTCTGTTCCGCCGCCCGGATCGACAGCGCGACCCTGTCGGGCGGCGCGCCCTCGCTGCCGCTGCGCTGTTTCGTGGCGCTGAACCAGCTGGCCGCCAAGCAGCTGCGCGCGCCGCATTTCGGCCGCCTCGTCGGCAGCCGGTTCGAGGTCGCCAACATCGGCGAGGTCGGCCGCGCCGCCATGGCCGCGCCCTCGCTGGGCGCCGCCTTGCGATTGATGGAGCGCGCCTTTGCCACGGTGCAAAGCGAAACCGAGCTGCATCTCGACGTCACCGACGGCGTCGCCTGCCTGTCCTATCGCATCCTCGATCCCAACATCTGGCCGCGCGACCAGGACGCCGAACTGACGCTGGGCGTGTTCCGGCAACTGGTGCTCCAGGCCGCCGGACCCGGCTACCGGCCGCTGGGCCTCAGCTTTGAACACCCCGCCGGCGGGGCCGAACGGCGCAGCGGCGGCGATCCCGGTTGCCCGGTCAGCTACGACGCCGAAACCAACGCGCTTTGCTTTCACGCCCGCCTGCTGGACCGCGCCATGCCGGGCAGCCATCGCGACCAGTATCAGCGCATGGCCACGGTGCTGACCGCCGCCGCCCAGCGGCTGGAGCGCGACGGCAGCGTGACCGCCCGCGTCCGGCGCGAGATCCTGCGCAACCTCGGGCAGGTCGCCGTCGATCAGACCGCCATCGCCCAGCGCCTGGGCATGTCGCGCCGCAGCCTGCGGCGGCACCTGGCGGACGAGGGCACCAGCTTTGCCGACATCCTGGGTGACTGCCGCGATGGCCAGGCGCGCATCCTGCTGCGCGACACCCGGCTGACCATCCCCGAGATCGCCGACCGGCTGGACTACTCCGAGGCCAGCGGCTTTGAACGCGCGTTCCGGCGGCGCACCGGGCAGACCCCTTCGGCCTTTCGCAAATCCGCCACCGGCTGATCCGCCTCAATCCGGCTTGACCCGTCCCCCCCTGCGCGGCGACAAGCGCGGGACACCGCAACGCGCCGCATCCCCAAGGAGACGCCCCATGCCGAAACTCAAGAAACTGCTGATCACGGGGGCCGGCGGCAACCTGGGCAAGGTCTGCCGCAACGGCCTGACCGGGATCGCCGAGACCATCCGCATCAGCGACCGCCCCGGCGCCGATCTCGGCCCCGCCGCCGCACACGAGGAAATCGTGACCTGCGACCTGGGCGACAAGGCCGCCGTCGAGGCGCTGGTCGACGGCTGCGACGGCATCGTCCACATGGGCGGCCAGTCGATCGAAGGCACCTGGGACAAGGTGCGCAACGCCAACATCGACGGGGTGTTCCACCTCTACGAGGGCGCGCGCAAATCCTCGGTCACGCCGCGCATCGTCTTTGCCAGCTCGAACCACGCCATCGGCTTTTACCAGCAGACCGAACGGCTGGACGCCAACAGCACCCCGCGCCCCGACAGCCTCTACGGCGTGTCCAAGGTGTTTGGCGAGGCCATGGCCAGCATGTACCACGACAAGTTCGGGATCGAGACCGCCTCGATCCGCATCGGGTCCTGCTTTCCCGAGCCGATCAACCACCGGATGCTGGCCACCTGGCTCAGCTTTGACGATTTCACCCGGCTGATCGAACGCATCTTCACCGTGCCGCGCCTGGGCTGCCCGGTGATCTACGGCGCCTCGGCCAACCCCGAAAGCTGGTGGGACAACCGCGAGGTCGCCTACATCGGCTGGCATCCGCAGGACAGTGCCGAGGTGTTCCGCGCCAAGCTGGACGCCCGGATGTCGCCGCCGCCCAAGGACGATGCGACCGCGCTCTACCACGGCGGGGCCTTCTGCGCCGACGGCATCCACGAGGACTGAGGCAACCCGCGTCTTGACGCCGGTCAAGGCGCGCCGCTCTCCCGTCTGGCAGATTGCCCGCAACTGCCATCCAGGGGGACGCCATGAAACTGCTGATCGCCTACGCCTCGACCGAAGGACAGACGCGCAAGATCGCCCGCCACGTTGCCGACCGCCTGGCCGATGCCGGTCACATGGTCGAACTGGTGGGCCTGACGGACGCCGGGGACATCGACCTGCACCGCTTTGACCGGGTGATCCTGGCCGCCTCGGTCCACCTGGGCAACTACCAGCCCGAAATCGCCCATTTCATCGAGGACCGCGCCGCGGCGCTGAACGGCCGCAAGTGCCTGTTCCTCTCCGTCTCGCTGGCCGCCGCCGGGCACGAGGCCGAGGACTGGCGCGGGCTGGAACACATCGTGCGGGATTTCCTCGACGCCACCGGGTGGGAGCCGGACCGCGTCGCGCAGGTCGCCGGGGCCTACAAGCCCTCGGAATACGACATCTTCCGCCGCTTCGTCATGAAGCGCATCCTGGCCACCCGGGACCCGCACGCCGATCCGGGCACCGACAAGGAATACACCGACTGGCCCGCGCTGGACGCGCTGGTTGACGGCTGGGTCGCGGAAAAACCCGCCTGAGCCCTCGGCCCGCCCGCAGCAAGGCCACCTGCGCCTCTGCCGCCGCGGGCCAGGTCACCAGGATCACCGCGCAGCCCTCGCATCCCGCCTGCGCCAGCGCCGTTTCCCGCACATCTTCGTCGGCCAGCCGGTCATGAAAGATCGCCTCCGCCTCCTGCAACCGCTCGACCGCGCGCAGGGTCATGGGGTCGCCCCCCGGCGCTGCGCCGACCAGAGAGACCTGCCCAACGCGCGGCCCGCCGCCATGGCGTCCTTGATCATCCCCGCCAGCCCGGCGATTGCCTCGGCCGTCTCGCCCGTCATCCGGAGCAGCATCAGCAGCGAGCTCACCGCCTCGGCGTGGCCACTTCGCCCAGCATCAGCGTCATGTCATCGGGCACCTCACCCTGCGGCAGCGACCGCAACCGCCCCGGCCCCCGGTCCAGCGTTCCGACAGGCTCATTCGCCCTCTTGATCGCGCTGCCGATGGCGGCAAGACGGCAACGGCCGAGGAAGGGCCCACCCGCCCGCCGGGTAGGCCAGGTCAAAGATCAGCGCCTCGCGCATGTGGCTGAGGTCGACCCCATCGTGGATCAGGCCAAAGAACCCGGTGCGGTCGCCGTGTCCTTGACGACAAGACCGGCAGGCTGGCGGGTCCGCGTCGCCCCCCCTGGCCTGCTCATAGAGCGGCGCGGCCGAAGAGATGCCCGTCGACCTCCAGGCATTCACCCGCGGCCAGCACGTCCGGGTCCGATGTCAGCGTCTGCGCATCCACCACGATGCCGCGACCGCCTCGATACCGGCGCGTTGGCCAGCCGGATCTCGGGGTGGATGCCCACAGCCTTGAACACGAGGTCGGCCACCAGCCCGGTGTTGTCCTGCACGAGCACGCGCTCGACACGGTCCTTGCCCAGGGGCGCGGCGGCAGCGACCTTGGTCACAACCTCGATGCCGCGCGCCTCCAGGTCCTTGCGCGGCAGGTCGCCCGTTGCCGGGTCGAGCTGACGCTCCAGCAGGTGCAGCGCCGTGACCTCCCGGCCGCGTTCATGCAGGCCCCCGCCCATGACCACCGCCTTTCCGCCCTTGGCAGAGGCCTCGATCATCGCGTTGGTGTCGTCGAGATCGCGGTATGTGACCTCGCCCTTCAGGTCCCGCCCCTCGACCGGGATGATGAAGGGGGCCGACCCGGTGGCGATCAGCAGCTTGTCGCGCCGTTCTGCCCGTGCCCCCCCCTGGCGGCGCGGTCGATCCGGGTGACGTGCTCGCCGACCCGGCAGGTGATGCCATGCGCTCAGCGGTTCGTCCAGCGGCAGCGCCGAGCGCAGCGCCGGCTTGGTCGCGGTGGCCGACAGACCGGCGGAAAACAGCGTTTCGTTGCGCTGTTCGACCATGGTGTAGGGCCTGGCCCGCTTGGCGGCCTTGGCCTGCGCGTCCTCGTGCAGGGTGACCGCCTCGGCCCGGAGTTGCGCCGGACCGGGCACCGCCAGCAGGCGCCACAGCTCCGTCATCCGGTCCCGCGGGTTGACCCCGGCGGCGGCCTTCAGCGCCGGGGTGATCCAGCTCAGGCCCGGCACCCGGAACCATGTGTCAGCGGCGTTGATGCGGGTGAACAGGCGCGCGCGCCGGGCCTCGCTTGTGGCATAGCTCGGGTCGATGGCGGTCGTGTCTGCGGTCTCCTGTGCCGCCGGTCAGCGTGGCGGCCCCCGGGAATGCATGTGCTGCGGTGGCGGTTGCGCGCGCGGGGAGCGGGGCGCCCGCGGCCGGGGACGGTGGGCGGGGCGTCGCGCTTGCGCGCGCGCCGTCCCCCGGCCCGCGGCATCAGCCCTTGACCTCGGTGCCGACCACCGCCTGCACGCCCTTCAGGCCGATCGGCAGACTGTCGAGGCAGGCGCTTGGCGTGCGGCCGGGGTCGGCGCCGTGTAGCCGTCGCCCTCCCGGGGGAAATCGGCCGCGTCGGCCAGTCCCTCGTCGACCGGCCGGCGCGCCGCCTGCAAACAGGTTTCGGGGCGGGAGACCTTGCGCGCCACCTCGTCGCACCAGCTGTCCGGCTGGGCTTCCGGGATCTGCGCCCAGCGGCGCATCTGCGTCAGCTCCCACACCGCGTCCGAATAGAACGGTCAGGTCGCCTTGTGGCGGAAGAACTTGACGTCGGGAATGTCCCGCTTGTCGCCCCTCTCGAACTCAAAAAGCCGGTCATCGCGTTGGCGATCGCCTCGGCATCGGCGCCCCCGATTTCCGGCCGCGCCACGATCTCCACCGCCTGCGCGGTTGGCGTTGTCGTTCTCGTCCGGCCAGATGGCAGCCGAGATGCGCCGCGCCGGCCCCGCCTGCCGCACCGGAGCGTCGTGCTGCCGTGCTCCGACCGGATCGCGCGCGCCTTGGGCGCCGCGGGGTCGTCGCAACGGCGGACAGGGCCGCGCCGTGGCGCCGCCCAGTTGCGGTGTGCCTCGGGTCGACAGGGCGCGCGTCAACGGACGCGCGCCCGCCGCGTGTTACTTGAACAGCGACAGCAGCGACTGCGGTGCCTGGTTGGCGATCGACAGCGCCTGCACGCCCAGCTGCTGCTGCACCTGGAGCGCCTGCAGACGGGCCGAAGCCTCTTCCATGTCGGCATCGACCAGGGCGCCGATACCCGATTTCAGCGCATCGGTCAGCGACGACACAAAGGCCGCCTGGGTTTCGATCCGGCCCTGCGCCGAACCGAAGGCGGCGGCCGAGTCGATGGCGATCTGGATCAGCGTCTCGACCTCGGTCAGGGCCGCGTCCACGCCGGTCTGGGTCGTGACGTCGATGTTGGCCAGTTCCTCCAGCCGGCCGCCGACGGTGGTGTCGGTGGTGGCATAGCTGCGCACCTGCACCGAGAAGTTGTCGCCGGTGTTGTTGGCGCCGGTGAAGTTGATCTGGTTTGCGCTGGTTCCACTGACCGCCGCCGCGATGCCCAGACCGTCGGTGATCGACGAATTGTCCGAGACGTACTTGTTGAAGGCCGCGACCAGGCCCGCGGCCACGTCCGCCTCGGTATCGCCGTCGCGGGCGACATAGGTGATCTCCTGCGCGCCGGCGGTTGCGGTGGTGTTGAAGGTGGTCAGCCCACCCGCGCCCGCGGTGATCTCGATCGAGAAACCGGTGCCGGCGGCGACCTCCGCGGTGCCCGCGCCCGCGGCCTGGCCGACGACGGCCAGCGTGGTGGGCTGCACGGCCGCACCGGTCAGCGCGACAGCGGCGGTGTTGGCCGCACCCGACAGCGCGTCCGTACCGACCGCCACCGCCGCGGCCGAGGCCACGTTGATCGACGACGCCCCCACACCCAGGTCCTGCTTGTTCACGGTGATGTCGGAGGCGGTCACCCCGGTGCCGGACCGGTCGAGCGAGGCCAGCACGTTGATCCGACCCGTCCCTGCGGTCTTTGCGGTGTTCGACAGCAGGTTCAGGCCGTTGAACTGCGCCGCGCCGACCACTGCGGCGATCTGGTCGCGCAGCGCATTGATGTCGGCCTGGATCTTGCCGCGATCGACGTTTTCCTCCTGGGCGGCAACGATGCGGCCCTTGATCTCGGTCAGCAGGTCGGTCGTCGTCTCGGCCGCCTGGCGGGCGACGGCGACGGTCGACTGGCCCAGGTTGAGACTGTCGGAGATGCCTTTGAAGCCCTTCACGTCCGCTTCCATCACCTTGGAGATGGCCCAGACGGCAGAATTGTCCTTGGCGGTGGCGACGCGCTTGCCGGTCGAGATCTCCGACTGCGTGTCCAATAGGTTGGCGTTGATGGATTTGAGGGTTTGCAGCGCCACCATGGCGCCGTTGTTCGTCAGGATGCTAGACATATTCTTGCCCTTGCTTTTCGAAAGCGCGTTTTGGCGCCGGTTTCATTTGCCGCGATCGACATTTTCTGACGTCGTTCTGACGGATGCAGTCCGAACTCCTTGCCGGCCTGCGCCACCGCTTCAGGTGCGAGGCCAACCTCGCGCTTTCGTATGAACAGAAGCCTAAAAGCCTCTTCTTGCTTGCCTAGAATTTGTCTGAAACCGGAAGCATCGCCGCGGGGCCCCCGCAACGACATCGCGCGCGCAGGGGTCTGTCCCTGCGCGCGCGTCCGGGGCCTGCACCCCTGTCCTGCTCGAAAATTCGTGACTGCGGTCCGGGCGTCAGCCCAGGTAGGCGCGCAGCGCCGCCTCGGTGCCCTCGGCCCAGATCCGCGTCAGCGCCTCGGCAAAGGCGGCGGAGAACCGGGCGTCGTCGGCCAGCTTGCCGTAGAAATGGCGCTGTTCCAGCCAGGCCTGCGGGCTCTCGCGCGCCTCGATCGACGCCTTGACCAGGTCGTCCCAGACCGGATCGTTGGCGATGATCTCGGATCCGTCCTCGCGCGTGCCGTAGCACATCCGCGCCCACAGCGCCTGGCTCAGCGCCAGCCCCTGCAACGGCGTGCCGGCGGCCACCGCGTCGCGGATCACCGGCAGCACCGCGCCGGTGTGGCGGGACGACCCGTCAAAGGCCACGCGGCGCACGGTGTCGATGATCCTGGGGTTGGAGAACCGTTCGTCGATCAGGTCGACATAGGCCTGCGGGGTCATGCCCGGCACCGCGTGCACATGCGGCGCGATCTCGTCCAGCGCCACCTTGCGCAGCAGCCCGCGGATCAGCGGATGCGCCATCGCGCCGTCGATCGACTCGATGCCCAGGATCTCGGCCGGGGCGGCGATGATCTGGTGGCCGCCATTCAGCATCCGCAGCTTCATCGCCTCGTAGTCATGCACCAGGTCGGTGATCGTGGCGCCGACCTGTTCCCAGGCCGGCCGCCCGGCGCAGAACTTGTCCTCGATCACCCACTGGCGGTAATTCTCGTGCGTGACCGGCACGTCGTCGTCGATGCCGAATTCGCGCACCAGCGCCAGTTCGCGCGGGCCGGTCGCCGGCACGATGCAATCCACCATCGAATTGGGGAACGTGACCTCGGCGGCGATCCAGTCCGCCAGCGCCGGATCGGCGAGGCGCGCGAGGCCCAGCACAACCTCTTCCAGCTTGGTGCCGTTGCCCGGCAGGTTGTCGCAGCTCTGGCAGGTGAACGGACCCGCGCCGCTGTCGCGCCGCTTGCGCAGCGCGGCGATCATCGCGCCAAAGGCGGTGCGCGGCGTGTCCAGGTTGGCCACGTCGTGCCGGATGTCCGGATGCGTGGGGTCAAAGCTCTTGGTCGCGGGGTCCAGGTAATAGCCACCCTCGGTCACCGTCAGCGCGACGATGCGGATCGCCGGATCGGCCATCTTCTCGATCAGCGGGCCGTTGCCCTCGACGATCGGCACGTAGTCGATCATCGCCCCCACCACCTCGGCCGAGGATCCCTTGGGGTCCAGCTCGATCAGCGTGGTCAGGTAATCCTGGTTCGCCATCTTCTCGCGCATCGCCGCGTCGTAGGCGCGGACGCCCGCGCCGACGATGGCCCAGTCGTGCGCCTGCCCCTGCTGCATCAGCCGGTGCAGATACCACGCCTGGTGCCCGCGGTGGAAATTCCCCAGCCCGATGTGCACGATCCCGGGGGTCAGGGCCGAACGGTCGTAGGTCGGCACCAGAACGCCCTCGGGCAGGTCGGATAGATTGGCGGCACAAAGCTTGATCGCCATGGGGTCCTCACAGGCTGGCCGGGGGGTGTCCCCGGTCTCGGTCTTGTTTGCGTGCGGCGGGATGCGCGGTCAGCTCATCCACTGGCCGCCGTCGACATTGTAGGTCTGCGACACGATGTAATCGGCCTCGGACGAGGCCAGGAACACCGCCATTCCGGCCAGGTCCTCGGGCCGCGCATAGCGCCCGGCGGGCACGCTGGCCTCGACCTCGCGCTTTTTCTGGCCCGGCGCCTTGCCTTCCAGCTTGGCGAACATGGCGTCGACATGGACCCAGTGGTCGCCCTCGACGACACCGGGGGCGATGGCGTTGACGTTGATGCCGTGCTTGATCAGGTTCAGCCCGGCCGATTGCGTCATCGAGATGACCGCCGCCTTGGTCGAGCAGTAGACCAGCACCAGCGCTTCGCCGCGCCGCCCGGCCTGGCTGGCCATGTTGATGATCTTTCCGCCGTGGCCCTGCGCGATCATCTGCTTTGCCGCCGCCTGCATCGTGAACAGCGTGCCCGCGACGTTGATGGCGTACAGCCGGTCATAGCCCTCGCGGGTGATGTCCACCGTCTCGGCGGCGTCGAACACGGCGGCGTTGTTCACCAGGATGTCCAGCTTGCCCGCGCGGGCGACGACACCGGCGATGGCCGCGTCGATGCTGTCCTGTCGCGTCACGTCCAGGTGCAGCGCATAGGCGCCCGGTCCGATTTCGGCGGCGGCCGCCTCGGCCGCCTCCATGTTGATGTCGCCGATGGCGACGGTCGCGCCTTCGCGGACATAGGCCTCGGCAAAGCCCCGGCCGATGCCACGGGCCGCACCCGTGATCAGGGCGGATTTCCCAGTCAGGCGTGTCATGCGATGCGCAGCCCCTTGGCGTCGAACCGGTGCAGGTGCTCCAGCATCGGCGACATGAAGACCTTGTCGCCGTGCTTGACCGGGATCTCGCCGCCCACGCGCACGGTCATCGGGTCGCAGCCCGGCACGCCGTGAACGTGGATGAAGGTGTCCGATCCCAGGTGCTCGGCCACGCCGACGGTGCCCTGCCACTTGCCCTCGGAGGTCGAGACATGGATGTGCTCGGGCCGGATGCCGATGGTCTGCGCGTTGTGCTCGGCGGCGGCGGGTCCCTCGATGAAGTTCATCTTGGGGCTGCCGATGAAACCGGCAACGAACTTGTTGCGCGGCGCGCGGTACAGGTCCAGCGGGCTGCCGACCTGCTCGATCACGCCGGCATGCAGCACCACGATCTTGTCGGCCATGGTCATGGCTTCGACCTGGTCGTGGGTCACGTAGATCATCGTGGTTTCCAGGCGCTTGTGCATCTCGGAGATTTCCAGACGCATCCCGACCCGCAGCGCCGCGTCGAGGTTCGACAGCGGTTCGTCGAACAGGAAGGCCGAAGGCTCCCGCACGATGGCCCGGCCGATCGCCACACGCTGGCGCTGACCCCCCGAAAGCTGGCCGGGGCGCCGGTCCAGGTAGTCGGTCAGGTTCAGCGCCTTGGCCGCCGCGGCGATCCGCTTGTCCTGCTCGGCCTGGTCCATGCCCGCCATCTTCATCGGAAAGGCGATGTTCTTGCGCACCGTCATGTGCGGATACAGCGCGTAGGACTGGAACACCATGGCCAGGCGGCGCTTGGCCGGGGGCAGGTTGGTGGCGTCCTGGCCGTCGATCTCGATCTTGCCCGAGGTGATGTCCTCGAGCCCGGCGATCAGGCGCAGCAGGGTGGATTTGCCGCAGCCGGACGGGCCGACGAACACCGTGAACTCCCCGTCATGGATGGTCAGGTCGAGCGGCGGGATCACATTGACTTCGCCAAAGCTCTTGGTCACTTGCGTGAGCTGAATTTGTCCCATGGTTTCAGATCCTTATTTCACAGCGCCGAAGGTCAGGCCACTGACAAGTTGCTTCTGGCTGAACCAGCCGAGGATGAGGATCGGCGCGATGGCCATGGTCGAGGCCGCCGACAGTTTGGCGTAGAACAGGCCCTCGGGGCTGGAATAGCTGGCGATGAAGGCCGTGAGCGGGGCCGCCTTGGCCGCGGTCAGGTTCAGCGTCCAGAAGGCTTCGTTCCAGGCGAGGATGAAGTTCAGCAGCAGTGTCGATGCGATGCCCGGAATGGCCATCGGGGTGAGGATGTAGAGGATCTCGTCCTTCAGGCTGGCGCCGTCCATCCGCCCGGCTTCAAGGATATCGACAGGGATTTCCTTGAAGTAGGTGTACAGCATCCAGACGATGATCGGCAGGTTGATCAGCATCAGCACGATGACCAGTCCCGCGCGGCTGTCCAGCAGGCCCATCTGGATGAAGATCAGGTAGATCGGGTAAAGCACGCCGACCGCCGGAAGCATCTTGGTCGAGAGCATCCACAGCAGGATGTCCTTGGTCTTTCGCGAGGGCACAAAGGCCATCGACCAGGCCGCGGGCACCGCGACGATGATGCCCAGGATGGTCGACCCGCCGGCGATGATGATCGAGTTCCACAGGAAGCGGGCGTAGTTGGACCGCTCCAGCACGGCTTCGTAGTTTTCCAGCGTCCAGTCGAAGGCCAGGAACACCGGCGGATCGGAAATGGCCTGCGCTTCGGTCTTGAAGCTGGTCAGGATGGTCCAGAGGATCGGGAAGAAGATCAGCAGACCGACTGCCCAGGCGGCGGTGGTGTTGATCACCTTGCGTTGTGTCGTGACGGCACGTGCCATGATTGTTCTCTCCTCACGCGTCCAGGTTCTTGCCGACGATGCGCATCAGGAAGATGGCAACGATGTTGGCGAGAATGATTGCGTAGACACCACCTGCAGATCCCAGGCCGACGTTCTGGCTTTCCAGCACGCGCTGGTAGATCAGGTATGTCAGGGTCCGGGAGCCGAAGGCGCCGCCGGTGGTCACAAAGATTTCGGCGAAGATCGACAGCAGGAAGATCGTCTCGATCAGGATGACGATGGTGATCGCCCGGCTCAGGTGCGGCAGGATGATGTACCAGAACCGCTTGAGCACCGGCGCGCCGTCCATTTCCGAGGCTTCCAGCTGTTCGCCGTCCAGCGACTGGATCGCGGTCAGCAGGATCAGCGTGGCGAAGGGCAGCCATTGCCAGCTGACGATCATGATGATCGACACCAGCGAGGCGTCAGACACCCAGACCACGGGATCGGCCCCGAAAAAGCGCCACAGATGCGCCAGCAGGCCGTTGGTCGGGTCCATGAACATGTTCTTCCAGACCAGCGCGGACACGGTGGGCATCACGAAGAAGGGCGCGATCACCAGGATCCGCACCATCCCCTGGCCCCACATGGGCTGGTTCAGCAGGATCCCGAGCAGCACGCCGAATATCACGGTGATCAGCAGGGCGCCGCCCACGATGATCAGCGTCGCCTGGATGCTGGGCCAGAACGAACTCGAAGAGATGAAGCGGACGTAGTTGTCAAACCCCGCAAAGCTGGGCTCGCGGTCGGGTCGCAGCGGAAAGTAGTTCCGGAATGAGAACCACAGCGTCATAACGAGCGGCACCAGCATCCATCCCAACAACAGGATAACTGCGGGTGCCATCATCAGGCGGGCTGCGGAGCGTGAGTGCTGGGTGGCCATGACACATCTCCTCCATGTGCGGACGGGCGCCGCATGAGACGATCCAGGAAATCGTGGTATCGGGGTGTGGGGTGCCGGGGGGCGGTGCGTCGCCGCCCCCCGCAGTCATGCAGGGCCGCGTTTAGCGGTAACCGGCCGCTTCCATGGCTTCGTTGGTCAGAGCCTGCGCCTTCTCAAGCGCCTCGTCAATCGTCTGCTGACCTGCGTAGACGGCCGAGAACTGCTGGCTGACTTCGGTCGCGATGCCGGCGAACTCGGGGATCGCCACGAACTGCACGCCGACGTAGGGAACCGGCTTGACCGTCGGGTTGTTCGGGTCTGCGGCCAGGATCGACTCCAGGGTCTTGGCGGCAAACGGAACCTTCTGGTACTCGGGGTTCTCATACAGCGAGGTGCGCGCGCCCGGAGGAACGTTGGCCCAGCCTTCTTTCGACGCGACAAGCTCGACGTAGCTCTTCGAGGTCGCCCACTCGATGAACTCCTTGGCAGCCGCTTCCTTCTGCGTGCCGGCCGGGATCGCCAGCGCCCAGGCCCAGAGCCAGTTCGCCTTCTTCTCGACACCTTCGGCGTTCGGCGCCAGGGCAAAGCCCACCTTGTCGGCCACGGTCGAGTCGTTCGGGTTGGTCACGAAGGACGCCGCAACGGTGGCGTCGATCCACATGCCGCACTTGCCCTGCTGGAACAGCGACAGGTTCTCGTTGAAGCCGTTGGAGGCATAGCCCGGAGGACCGTAGTTGTTCATCATGTCGACAAAGAATTCCAGAGCGGCCTTCCACTCCGGCTGGTCGAACTGGGCGTTCCAGTCCTCGTCGAACCAGCGCGCGCCGAACGAGTTCGCCGTCACGGTGATGAAGGCGCCGCCTTCACCCCAGCCGGCCTTGCCGCGCAGGCAGATGCCGTTGATGTCGTTGTCGCGGTCGGTCATCGCCGCCGCGGCGTCACGGATGAATTCCCAGGTCGGGGCGTCGGGCATGGTCAGCCCGGCCTTTTCCATCAGGTCCGTGCGATACATGATCATCGAGCTTTCGCCGTAGAACGGTGCCGCATACAGCGTGCCGTCGTGGCTCAGGCCGTTCCGCATGGCGGGCAGCAGATCGTCGACGTCGTATTCCGCGGACAGGTCGTCCAGCGGGACCAGCCAGCCGTTGGCGCCCCAGATGGGCGTCTCGTACATGCCGATCGTCATGATGTCGAACTGGCCACCCTTGGCGCTGATGTCGGTCGTCACGCGCTGGCGGAGAACGTTCTCTTCCAGAATGACCCACTCGACTTCGTGGCCGGTCGCCTTGGTGAATTCGTCCGACAGACCCTGCATCCGGATCATGTCGCCGTTGTTCACGGTGGCGATGGTCAGCGTTTCGGCGGTCGCGCCGGTGACGGCAACCGACACCAGAGCGGAGGCGGCAAAGAGTGCGCCTTTCAGTTTCATCAGGTATCCTCCCTTGGAGTGCTCACTGCACCACTGCAACCTAGAGGAACGCCCGTTAGCGAGTCAATAATAAAGTTTACGGGAGTAAACTTTTATCTTTCCGCAGCGCAGCATAATTCTTTCCGCGACGCAGCGTAAACCTTGCCGCAATGCAGCATTCTCACGCCGATTGGCGCATCAGCAGCTTGCCGTCAAAAAAGACTTCGACCCGCTCCGCAGCACCAAGCCCGCTTTCGATCAGGGAAAACAGCAGTTCTACGCTGCGTTCCGCGATTGCCGAATAGTCGTGCGACACCGTGGTCAGCGGCGGGCAGGTGTAGCGCGAAAACGGATGGTCGTCGTGGCCGGCGATGCGCAGCGCGGTGCCCGGCCCCCGGCCGACTCGCAGCCCCTTGTGAAAGGCCGCCGCCAGCAGGCCGATGGCCAGGCGGTCGTTGCTGCACAGCACGGTGTCGGTGGGCAACCCGTGCGCCTCGATCAGCTTGATTCCCTGCTCCATGCCGATTCGCTCGAACTCCCAGCCGTCGCCCTCGACCTGCAACAGCATCGGCTCATGGCCCAGCCCCTCCATCACCTCGCAATAGGTCTGGCGGCGGCGGTAGGCGTTCGGGTTGGAGGGGGTGCGCATCTCGAAAAATGCCGGCGGCTGGCCGGTCCGGCACAGGTATTCGCAGATCAGCGAGGTCGCCTGCGAATTGTTGTGGCCGATGAACCCGTTACCCAACCCCTTGATGTTACTGTCAAACAGGACCGACGGCACGGCATCGCAGAAACTTTCCACGGCACTTCGGTCCGATGTCCGGCCCAGCGGCGCCAGCAGCGCGCCGGCGGGCTTGATGGCGCGCAGGCTCTCGAGGTTCTCGACCTCCTGCGCGCTGTCCCCGTGCGAGCTCAGCAGGATCGGGCGAAAGCCGGCGGCGTTCACCAGCATCTCCAGCTTGCGGGCGAATTCGGCGAACACCGGGTCGGCCAGGTAGGGCACCACGATGCCGATGTTCTTGGTCAGCTTGCGGTTCTGGTTGATGGCAAAGATGTTCGGACGGTAGTCGTATTCCTCCAGCGCGCGTTCGATCCGCGCGCGGGTGGATTTGCGGACACTGTCCGGGTCGTGGAAATACTTCGACACCGTCGGCCGCGAGATACCGCTGACCTCGGCGAACTCTTCCATATTCCGGATCTTGCGGCCGCTCATCGGCACGTCCTCCCTCTACATCGGCACGCGCCTTTGACAATGCAGTCAGTCCAGCCGCCTGCAAAGTATTATTTTTACGCGCGCGATGATTTCAGCATGTGATGTCAAATCCGATCCGTCAAGAGCATCCCGGAACTACGGGCGTCAAGACCCCGGATTATCGGAACGCGCGTTCCGTCACGGCGACCCCTTCGCCGATGGTGTCCGGCGGGTGCAGGATCACCCTGTCGCCGGCGCTCAGCCCCGCCAGCACCTCGGCGTGCCGACCGTCGCGCCGGCCGATCGACAGCTCCACCTCGCGCGCTTGCCCGTCGTCGTAGCGGTAGCAAAACCACCGCCCCTCGCGCCGGAACACCGCCGCCAGCGGCACCAGCAGCGCGTCCGGGGTGCGCCACTCCTCGATCCGTACAAAGACGGCAAAGCCCTGCCCCAGCCCCGCCCGCGCCTCCGGCGGCGAGGTGAAGTCGAGCACCGCGTCGACCCGCTGCTCCTCGATGCCCAGCGCCGACACCACCGTGCGCGCCGCCGGTTCGATCAGGCTCAACTCCGCCTCCAGCACCCCCGCGCCGCCCCAGCGTTCCACCGTGGCGGGCGCGCCGATGCTCAGCCGCGTCGCCTCGGAGGACAGCAGGTCAGCGACGATCTCCAGCTCCGCCGGGTCGCCGATGGTCAACAGCGGCGCGCCGGCCTGCACCGGCCGCGCGCTCTTGCCCTCGATCGACAGCACCACGCCGTCCGCCGGCGCGCGGATCGTCAGGCAGCAGCTGTCGGCCTCCGCCGCCTCCGCGACCGGGTCGACCAGCACCGCCGCCGCGCTGTCCAGCGCCGCGCGCGACATCGCCAGCCGCGCCTCGGCCGACTGCCGGTCCGCCTCGGCCAGGCTCAGCTGCTGGCTTGCCGTCTCCAGCGCGGTCAAGGAGGTGGTGCCCCGGTCGGCCAGCGCCTTGGCCCTTTCGTACTGCGATTTTGCATAGGCCGCCTGCGCCTCGGTCCGCACCACCTCGGCCTCGGCGAACTTCACGTTCGCCTCCGCCTCGTGCAGCGCCGCCACCGCCTGCGCCCGGCTGCGCGCGTCCAGCAGGGTGGGCGCGGCGGGCTGCACCTCCGCCACCACGGTCACCCCCCTGGCCACCATGTCGCCCACCGCCACGGGCGAGCGCAGCACCGTCCCGGCAATCGGCGCGGCCACCGCGTAGACCTCCTTGATCCGCGTCTTGCCGTCGGCGTCCACGGTCACGCTCAGCGCGCCCCGCGCCAGCACCGCCAGGTCCACCGGGACCGGGTCGGTGCGAAAGGCCGTCGCCACCAGCCCGCCGACAATGGCGATCCCGGCAACCGACAGCCCGATGGTGCGCAAGGTCCACATCGGTTCACTCCCTCGTTTTCATCACGGCAATCAGGTCCAGCCGGGTCAGCCGCCGCGCCACCAGCGCAACGGAGACCACCGCCGACCCCAGCACGATCAGGCTCGCCCGGGCATAGGTCCGCGGCTCCAGCACCAGCGGGATGGCATAGAGGTCGCTGGAAAACCCGCTGGTCATCAGCTCGGCCACCGCATGGCCGATCCACCAGCCCAGCGGCTGCGCCAGCAGCGCCAGCAACAGCACCTCTCCGGCCAGGATATAGGCCACCTCGGACTGCGAGAAGCCCAGGATGCGCAGGCAGGCCAGCTCCCGCGCCCGTTCCGACAGCTGCACCCGCGTCGCGTTGTAGGCCACGCCCACGGTGATGATCGCCCCCAGGATGGCATAGACCGAGGTCACCACCAGGATGTTCTGGCTCAGCGTCTCCATGAAGCTCTGGCGGTTCTCGGTCATGTTGATGGTGCCCACCAGCCGGGGGAAATCCTTGATCGCCGCCTGGAAATCCTCCGCCGCGCCCGGATCCTCGAGCGTGACGTTCACGGTCGACACCCGCGGGCTCTGCCGGAACATCCGGTTCAGCGTCTCGTGCGAGACATAGGCGCCCAGGCCAAAGAACTGCGTCACCACCCCCGCCACCGGCAGCTGGTAGGTCTCGCGCCGCCCGGTCTCGAAGGTGACGGTCAGCGTGTCGCCCACCTCGATGTGCAGCGCCCTGGCCAGCCGGTCCGACAGCAGCACGCCGAACGGATCGGGCGCGATCACCTGCCCGTCGTCGTCCACCACCCGCGCCAGGTCCGCACCCTCGGCCACGGTGGACACCGGCACCTGCTTTTCATAGGGCCCGTGGATCAGCCGCGCCGCGTGCATCTGCTGCGGCTCGACCTGCAACACGCCGGGCAGCCGCGCCACCTCGGCCAGTGCCGAAATCGGCGCGTCCGGGTCGAACAGCAGCAGCATGTCCTGCCGGTTGGACTGGTAAAAGGCGGTGTCGATGATCTTTCGCACCGCGTCGGGAAAAAAGGTCGAGGCGACCAGGATCGCCACCGCCAGCGCCATGCCCAGCAGCGTCATCGCCGCACGCAGCGGCCAGCGCGTCAGGCTGCGCAGGATCATCCGCGTCGGCTGGCCCAGGTGCAACACCTCGGCCAGCGTGTCAAAGACCGTGCCGCGGAAATTCGGCGGCGCGGGCGGCGCCATCGCCACCGCCGGGGCCAGCCTTGCCGCCCGCATCGCCGCGTTCAGCGCCCCCGCGCTGGTCGCCGCCAGCCCCAGGATGGCCGAGGCGGCATAGACGCTCAGCGGCACGCCGAACACCAGGAAAGGAAAGTCGAAATACTTGGCATAGAGCTGCGCCATGGCCTGCGCCAGCCAGCTGCCCGCCGCCCAGCCGATGCCCACCCCCACCAGCGCGATCAGCCCCGCCAGCATCAGGTAATGCAGGCCGATCTCCCAGTTGGTGTAGCCCACCGCCTTCATCAGCCCGATCTCGGCGCGCTCCAGCTGCACGATGCGGCCCATGACCATGTTCACCAGGAACACCGTGATCCCCAGGAAGATCGGCGGCAGCACCCAGGCCATGACCTCCAGCTGCTGGATCTCGGCGTCGAGAAAGGCATTGGACTGCTGCGTGTCGCGCCCCTGCGGCGTGGTGGCGCCATAGGGGTCCAGCAGCGCCTCCACCGCCTGCTTGACCGGCTCCACCGGGGTACGCGGCAACAGCGTCAGCGCGGCGGTGTTGAAGGCCCCCGCCATGCCGAATCCCGCGTCCATCACCGAGGCGTCCAGCCACAGGATGCCGAAGGTCTCGTTCTGCGGCATCAGCGCGCCGGGGCCGATGGTGTAGATGAACTCGGGCGACAGCGCGGTGCCGGTGATCGTCACCGCCCGCTTGCGCCCGTTGAGATTGACCGAGAACACGTCGCCGGGGTCAAAGCCGTTAGCCTCGGCAAAGGGCTGGTTGACCACCACCTCGCCGGGCCCCTCCGGCCAGCGCCCCTTGCGCAGGATCGGCAGGTTGAGCAGCGGCTCGCCGCTTTCGGGGCGCGAGATCAGCAGCCCGGTGGCGGGCTTGGCCCGGCCTGGGATGTCCAGCACGGCATAGGCCCGGACCTGGGTCTCCACCTGCACCACGCCCTCGATGTCGCGCAGGTCATGCACCAGGCTGTCCGGCGCGCGCCGCGCCGAGGCAAAGACATGGGCAAAGCGGTTGGTGTCATAATAGGCCGCGCGCGTGTCGTTCAGCGCCCGGCCCATGCCGACCGACATCAGGATCACCGTGACGCCTGCCGCCAGCACCAGCGCGATGGCCAGCCCCTGCAACCAGAGCCGCCGGAAATCGCGCAACAGCTTGATGTCCATCGCGTGCATCGGGCTACCAGTCGATCTCGGAGGCGGCCAGCCGGGTGTCGTTCACCTCGACCCGGTCGATCCGCCCGTCCTGGAACCGGATCACCCGGTGCGCCATCTTGCGGATCGCCGCGTTGTGCGTGATGACGACCGTGGTGGTGCCGAACTGGTCGTTGATGGTCTGCAAGGTCTCCAGCACCTGCACCCCGGTCTTGCTGTCCAGCGCGCCGGTCGGCTCGTCGCACAGCAGCACGTCGGGCCGCTTGGCAATCGCCCGCGCGATGGCGACCCGCTGCTGCTCGCCGCCCGACAGCTGCGCCGGGAAATGGTCCATCCGGTGCGACAGCCCGACCAGCGCCAGCGCCTCGGCGGGCGTCATCGGGCGCTTGGCGACATCCGTCACCAGCTGCACGTTCTCCCGGGCACTCAGCGACGGCACGAGGTTGTAGAACTGAAAGACAAAGCCGACATGCGCCCGCCGATACCGTGTCAGCGCCCGGTCGGAGGCCCTGGTCAACTCGGTGTCGCGGAACCAGAATCGCCCGCCGGTCGGCCGGTCCAGCCCGCCGAGGATGTTCAGCAGCGTCGACTTGCCCGACCCCGAAGGCCCCAGCAACACGGTCAGCTCCGCGCCGAACAGGTCCAGGTCCACCCCCGCCAGGGCATGCACCTTCACCTCGCCGGTGTCATAGATCTTGGTCAGCCCTTCGGTGCGAAAGACCCGCTCGCCTGTCTGCGCCATACCCTGCTCCGCTTGCGCCGCCAGTGTGCAGCAAAAGCGGCCCCCGCGTCTTGACCGGGATCAAGCCCACGGACATCTCCCGGCCGGACCGTCGCAAAGGCAGGGGGCGCTGCCCCCTCGCCCCGGAACAGGTCCGGGGCTCACCCCCGGAGGTATTTTGTCCAAGAAGAAGCCATCAGCGGCTCTTTGCGTTTCTTCTTGGTCCAAATATCTCCGGGGGAGTCGATGCGCAGCATCGGCGGGGGCAGCGCCCCCAGCCCCGGTCAGGTTCAGCGCAACGATGGGATCAGAGCGCCACCGCCTGCCCGGTTGCCGCGCTTTGCTGCGCCGCCAGCCCCATGCGCACCGCCGCGATGCCGTCTTCCAGCGTGACTTCGGGCCGGCCCTCGCCGCGCACCACCGCGTTGAAGCGTTCGTGCTGGTAGAAGGTCGACCCGTTGTGATCCCCCGCCGCCAGCAGCGTCGGATCCACCGGCACCTCGACCAGGCGCGGGCCCTTCGGCACGCGGGGCGAGACGATGACCTGCGGCACCGGCGCGTCGCCCAGGTGCGCCGGCCAGAAGCGGCCCGGGCCGGGCACCAGCGCCTCGATCTTGCCGCGCGGGCCGATCGCGCTGATCTCCTCCTGGTAGCGCGCGCCCTCGGCGAACATGCACAGCTCCAGCATCGCCCGCGTGCCGCGCGCGAAGTCGACGATGACATAGCCGTTGTCCCAGATGTCCGGCGCCTTGCCGTCGAAGACCTCATCCTTGTGGTTCACCGCCTGCCCGGCGGAGGCCATCACCCGCACCGGCTCGTCGCGCAGGATCAGCCGCATCAGGTCGAAGAAGTGGCAGCATTTTTCCACCAGCGTGCCGCCGGTGCGCGCGTTGAAGCGGTTCCAGGCGCCGACCTTGGGCAAAAACGGAAAGCGGTGTTCGCGGATCGTCAGCATGGCGATGCCGCCGGTCGCCTCGGCCACCTCGTCGCGCAGCAGCGCCACGGGTGGCATGTAGCGGTACTCCATCGCCACCCAGACCGGCGCAGGATAGCTGCGGGCGAAGTCGCGCAGAAAGGCCTCGTCCTCGGGCGCGGTGTAGATCGGCTTTTCGCACAGCACAGGCAGCGGGCGTGTCGCCGCGATCTGGCGCAGCTGCGGCACGTGGCAGTCGTTGGGCGAGACGATGACCAGCGCGTCCAGCGACTCGATCGCCAGCAGCGCCTCCAGCGAGGGACAGACCTGCGCGCCGCCGGCCTGTTGCGCGGCGCTTTGCGCCAGTTCCGGCACCGGGTCGTAGACCGCCGCCACCCGGCCCTGCGGCAGCAGCGCGATGTTCTGGATGTGCTCGCGCCCCATCATGCCGCAGCCGACAATCCCGTAGTTGACCATGCTCATCCTCTGCCGATCCTGTTGATGTAGGTCACGGTCCCCGGGTCGAACCAGGTCCGCGAGAATTCCACCGGCTCTCCGGCGGCATTGCGCGACAGCCGCTCGACGTAGCCCGCCATCTGCCCGGGGTCCGGCGGGAACCGCGCGTCGCGCCAGTCCGGCACCGGGGCCAGCGACACCCGGTCCTCGGCCGACAGGATCACCAGGCCCAGCCTTTCGCGGTAGAACAGGTAGAGCGATTCCGACACCTCGCGCGCCACGATGTCCCGCGCCTGCGCCCCGTCCAGCCAGATCTCCTCCAGCGCCGCCGGCACCCCCGACAGGAACCGCAGCCGGCGGAATCGCCAGCCTTGATCGGACGGGCCGAACCCCGGCGCATCGGCCGGTTTCGCCAGCCGGTCGACCGACAGCAGGTCCGCCGTGGGCAATCCGCCGCCCGCCGCCAGCTCCAGCCGCAGCATCGAGTAGATCGAGGCCACCCCCGGCCGCGCCCGCACGTAGTTGCCGGACCCCTGCACGCGGTCCAGCAGCCCCTTGTTCGCCAGCGTTTCCAGCGCCTTGCGCAGGGTGCCCACGGCAATCCCCAGGCTCTCGGCCATCTCGCGTTCGGGCGGCAGGCGCACGCCGTCGGCCAGCCGCCCCGAGGCGATGTCCCGGATCAGCATCTCGCTGATCTGCGCGTGTTTGGGCAATGCCGCCGAGGTCTGTCCCCGCGCCACGATGCGTCTCCTCCCGTGCCGGGTCCTGTCGCCCGGATCGAATTAATACACTATTGATGCATGAATCGGAGGATGCTACGCAAGACGAAATCGACGCCGAATCCGGCGCGCTACTGGGAGGTCCCGCCATGACCGTCGTGCCCGTCACGTCGCCCGATCTCGACGCCTCCGAGGTCAGCTGGTTCTCGGCGCTCTGCTCCGACGACTACCGCTACCTCGGCGTTCCCGACGGCGCCCTGCGCTCGTCGTGGGAGCATTGCCGCGACATCGTGCTGGAGGCCGAGAAGCAGGGCTTTCGCAACATCCTCGCGCCCTCGTCCTACCAGGTCGGCCAGGACACGCTGAGTTTCGTCGCCGGCATGGCGCCGCTGACCAGCACCATCAACATGCTCGCCGCCATCCGCTGCGGCGAAATGCATCCCATCATGCTGGCGCGCACCGTCGCCACGCTGGATCACATGATGCAGGGGCGGCTGACGCTGAACGTGATCTCCTCGGACTTCCCGGGGGAGAAGGCCGAAAGCAGCTACCGCTACCAGCGCTCGCGCGAGGTGGTGGAAATCCTGAAACAGGCCTGGACCCGCGACAGCATCGACTTTGCCGGCCAGGTCTACAATTTCTCCGGCCTCACCACCGACCCGGCCAAGCCCTACCAGACCGGCGGGCCGATGCTGTATTTCGGCGGCTACTCGCCCGACGCGCTGGACCTCTGCGGCCAGCATTGCGACGTCTACCTGATGTGGCCCGAGCCCAAGGAACAGATCGCGCAGCGCATGAAGGACGCCAACGCCGCCGCCGAACGCCACGGCCGGACACTGGATTACGGCCTGCGCGTCCACATGATCGTCCGCGATACCGAGGCCGAGGCGCGCGAATACGCCGAAAGCCTGGTGTCAAAGCTGGACGACGAATACGGCAAGCTGATCCGCGAGCGGGCGCATGATTCGATCTCGCTCGGCGTCTCGCACCAGGCCCGCGCGCGCGAACTGGCGGACAAGTTCGGCTATGTCGAACGCCACCTCTGGACCGGCATCGGCCGCGCGCGCTCGGGCTGCGGTGCTGCGCTGGTCGGGTCCGCCGACCAGGTCCTCAGCGAAATCGAGGAATACCGCAAGATGGGCATCCGTGCCTTCATCTTCTCCGGCTACCCGCACATCGACGAATGCCGCCATTTCGGCCGGCTGGTCCTGCCGGAGCTGAAAACCTGCTCGTTGCCGCACGAATATGGCCGTGTGCCCGCAGACACCCCGGCCACGCCGCTGGGCCAAGGAGTGCGCAAGTGATGGAACGCATCGACCTGACCGATGACCTCAGCTTCAGCCGCATCGTCTATGGCATGTGGCGGCTGGGCGACGATGCCGACACCTCGGCCGATCACGTCCGCAACAAGATCGCCGCCTGTCTCGACCAGGGCATCACCACGCTGGACCAGGCCGACATCTACGGCGGCTACATGGCCGAGGAAATCCTGGGCCAGGCCCTGACCCCGGAGCTGCGCCGCCAGGTCGAGATCGTCACCAAATGCGACATCGTCGCGCCGGTGGGCCGCCATTCCGGCGCGCGGGTGAAGCACTACGACACCTCGCGCCGCCACATCCGCGCCTCGGTGGATCAGTCGCTGCGGCTGATGAAGATCGACGAGATCGACCTGCTGCTGATCCACCGCCCCGATCCGCTGATGGACCACCGCGAAACCGGCGAGGCGCTGGATGATCTGGTTTCCTCGGGCAAGGTGCGCGCCGTGGGCGTGTCGAACTTTCGCCCGCACGACTGGACGCTGCTGCAATCGGCGATGCAGACGCCGCTGGTCACCAACCAGATCGAGCTCAGCCTGCACGCGCACCAGGCCTTTACCAACGGCGACCTGGCCTTCCTGCAGGAACGCGACATTCCCCCGATGGCCTGGTCGCCGCTGGGCGGCGGCGCGCTGATGACCTCGAACACCGCGCTGACGACGGTGCTGGACCGGGTCGCGGCGGAACAGGGCGTGGACCGCGCCGCCGTGGCCGTCGCCTGGCTGCTGGCGCATCCGGCCAACATCCTGCCGGTCATGGGCACCAACACGCTGGAGCGGATCCGCGGCTTTGCCCAGGCCTTTGCCGTGGCCATGACGCGCGAACTGTGGTTCGAATTGTACAGCGCCGCCCTGGGACACGAGGTTCCGTGATGGACGGCAATTGGAGCCACGCCATGCAGGTCATCGACCCCGCCGCGGACTCCCGCGCCTTTCGCGCCGCCCTTGGCAGCTTTGCCACCGGCGTCTGCATCGTCACCGCCCCTTCGGCGGAGGGGCCGGTGGGCATCACCGCCTCCAGCTTTGCCAGCGTCTCGCTCGACCCGCCGCTGGTGCTGTGGTCGCCGCAAAAGGCCTCGCGCCGCTACCCCTGGTTCCGCGACGCGCGGCACTACGCGATCCACATCCTGGATGGCCACCAGCAGGCGCTGTGCAATGCCTTCACCCGCGACCCACACGCCTTTGACGGGCTGGACTGGGCACCGGACGCCAACGGCGTGCCCCGGATCGACGGCTGCCTTGCCCGCTTCGACTGCACGCAGGAGGCCACGCATGACGCCGGCGATCACCTGATCATCGTCGGCCGTGTCGCGCAGGCGGCGTTCCGCCCCGGCCTGCCGCTGCTGTTCCAGGGCGGCCGTTTCGTCAGCCTCAAGGGCTGAGCACAGGACCTAGGGACTGGGGCGCCAAAGACCCCGGCCGGCAAAGTGAAGGGGCGCCACACGCCCCAACCCAGGGAGGAGCGCCATGCCGGTGCTGCTGACACTGCTCTGGCCGCTGGAGCGGCTGAACACGGCCGTGCTGGCCGTCGGCCGGGTGATCGCCGTGATCGCGCTGGCCATCATGGTCTGCCTGATCCTGGGCCAGGTCTTCTGGCGCTACGCCCTCAACGACGCCCCCAACTGGACCGAGGAAGGCGCCCGCTTCGGCATGCTCTGGCTGGTCGGGCTGATGGCGCCGCTGGCCTACCGGCAGGGCGGGTTCGTCGCCATCGACATGCTGGCCCGCGCCCTGCCCCGCCTTGTCGCGGCGCTGCTGACGCTGGTGCTGCTGGTGATCTCGCTCTGGGTGCTGGTCATCGCCTGGGACAAGGGGCTGAACAACCACGTCGACAGCCTGTCCGGGCGCGGCTGCTCGTCCTCTCTGCGCTGGCCCTTCGGCATCGAGATCGGCAAGTGCAAGGCCAAATTCGCCAACCAGTACCAGTACGCCGCGCTCTGGGTCGGGATCAACCTGCTGATCCTGGTCAACGTCGAGCTGATCCTGCGCCAGCTGATCACCCTGCTGGGCGGCGGCAACCGCCTGACGCCGCTGCACACCGATGACATGGCGGGGGCCGACTGACATGCTGCTGTGGTTCCTTCCGGTCTTTCTCGTCCTGATCATGATCGGCCTGCCGGTGGTCTTTGCCCTCTTGGCCGCGCCCTTTGGCCTCTTGGTGCTGGACGACCAGAGCCGCCAGCTCTCGGTGCTCTATCGCAACCTCTACAGCGGCATGGACAGCTTTCCGCTGATGGCGCTGCCCTTCTTCATGCTGGCGGGCGAGATCATGAACCGCGGCGGCATCACCATCCGCCTGGTCGAGTTCTCCCAGGCCATCATGGGCCACCTGCGCGGCGGTCTCGCCCACGTCAACATCCTGTCGTCGATCCTGTTCGCGGGCCTCTCGGGGTCGGCGGTGGCCGACACCTCGGCGCTGGGCTCCACCCTGATCCCGGCGATGGAAAAGAACGGCTATACCCGCCGCTTTGCCGCCGCCATCACCGCGGCCAGTTCGGTCATCGGCCCGATCATCCCGCCCTCGGGGATCATGATCATCTACGCCTATGTCATGGGCGAATCCGTCGCCGCGCTGTTCCTGGCCGGCATCGTGCCCGGCATCCTGGTCGGCGTCGGCCTGATGGTCATGGTCCGCCTGATGGCCGACCGCTACGACCTGCCCAAGGCCGAACGCATCGTCGTCAAGGGCCAGACCATGACCACCACGGAATACTGGGTCAGCCTGCTGCTGGTGCGGGTGAACGTGGCGGGCCTCTTGATGGCGGTCTACGGCTGGCTGTCGGTGCCGCTGGGCCTGGCCTCCTGGGACCAGAACGGCGACCGCGTGCATGACCTCAACCTCTGGGTCGTCTTCGCCGTCATGCTGATGATCGCCCACGCGCTGATGCTGCGCTGGCGCCGCAGCGTCAGCCATGACTTCCGCATCGTCTGCAAGAAGGCGGTCGCGCCGCTGCAAACCCCGGTCATCATCCTGGGCGGCATCCTGATCGGCGTCATGACCCCGACCGAGGCCAGCGCCGTCGCCGTCGCCTACGCGCTGGTCATCAGCTTTCTGGTGCTGCGCTCGATGAACATGCGCGACCTGGTGCAAGTGCTGTCGCGCTCGGCGCTGTCGACCTCCGCCGTGCTGCTGCTGGTCGGCGCGGCGGTGGCGTTCAAGACGGTCGTCTCGCTGTCCCACGCGCCGCAGATCCTGACCGAGATCATCCTCGGCCTGTCGGAAAACCCGCTGATCCTGCTGTTCCTGATCAACGTGCTGCTGTTCATCGTCGGCATGTTCCTCGACGCCGGACCCGCCATCATCATCCTCGGTCCGATCCTGGGCCCGATCTTTGTCGAGCTGGGCGTCCACCCGGTGCATTTCGCCATCATCATGAGCGTCAACCTCACCGTGGGCCTGGCCACGCCGCCCATGGGGCTGGTGCTGTTCGTCGCCTCCACCGTCAGCCGCGAGAGGGTGGAAACCATCGCCCGGGCGATCCTGCCCTTCCTCGCGGTCGAGGTGGTGGTGATCTTCATGATCACCTACATCCCGGCGATCTCGATGACCGTGCCCTATCTCACGGATTTCATCCGCTGCCCGCCAAACACCGGCTTCATGGCTTGCATCAGCCCCGGACCCGTGTCCAACTGACCGCAAAAGACACCACGACAGACACCAATGGGAGGAAACACATGATGAAACATCTCTTTGCCGCGGCGACCCTGGGCGCTGCCTCGCTGACCGGGGGCGCGGCGCTGGCCGCCGCCCACGGCGACCCGATCAAGCTGGTGGCCACCGCCAACTCGAACGAGGCCGACGAGGATTACGCCGGCCTGATCGTCTTCAAGGACTACGTCGAAGCCGCCTCCAACGGCGGCATCGAGGTCGAGATCTACATGGGCACGCAGCTGTGTTCGGACGGCGCGGAATGCATCGAGGGCGTCTCCGAAGGCGCGATCGACATCTACATCTCCACCTCGGGTGGCGCGGCGGGGATATTTCCCTACGTGCAGGTGCTGGACCTGCCCTACCTGATGTCCAGCGACCGGGTGGCGGAAAAGGTGCTGTCGGGCGATTTCGTGCGCACCCTGCGCGACATGGCGCTGGCCGATTCGGACAACACCGTGCGCCTGATGACCGTCGGCAACACCGGCGGCTGGCGCAACTTCGCCAACACCAAGAAGCGCATCCAGATGCCTTCGGACCTCGAAGGGCTCAAGATCCGCACCGTGGTCGCCGACCTGCCGCAGGAACTGGTCAAGTCGCTGGGCGGCGCGGCGACGCCGATCCCGTGGCCGGAGCTGTTCACCTCGTTGCAGACCGGGGTGGTCGACGGCTCGCAGAACGGCATCACCGACATCATGGGGATGAAGTTCCCCGATGCCGGCCTCAAGTACATCACGCTGGACGGCCATTCCTACATGGGCGCGCTGTGGTGGATGAACAACGAAAAGTTCATGGCGATGGACCCGGCGATGCGCCGCGTCGTGGTTGACGGCTTTTACGCGCTGCAACAAGCGACCTTTGCCGCACCCAAGCGTGGCGCGATCCAGGCCTACGCCGACTTCACCGCCGGCGGCGGCGACATCTACGTGCCCACGCCCGAGGAAAAGGCCGCCTTTGCCGAGGCCGCCAAGCCGGTGCAGGACTGGTTCCGCGCCAATGTCGAAGGCGGGGGCGAGATCCTCGATGCGCTGATCGCCGCCGTGGACGAGGCCGAGGCCGAGCTGGCGGCCGACTACGACGCCGACCTGAACTGAGCGGTTTCGGATCGCCTGACGGCGATCCGACGTGCCGGGGGGCTTTGCCCCCCGGACCCCCCAGAGGTATTTCGGCCAAGAAGAAGCAGGGGCCGGGTCCTGTTCGGCGCGCGGCCCTCCCGGCCGAAGCGAGGCCGGTCAAAAGGACAGCTGGCCCAGCACCTGCCGCAGATAGGACATGTCGAGGCTGTCGGTGTCGCGGCTCTCGTGCAGGCAATACCGCCACAGGAACAGCGTGTAGACCTCGTGTGTCTCGGCGAAATCCGGCGAAAAGACCGGGGGCAGTTCCTGCCGCAAGCGTCTGACCCCGTTTTCCGGCGGCGGGTCGTACAGGTGGACCGCATCAGTTCACCGATCGGGTCGCCGAGGCGAAACCTGTCCGCGCAGGTGCCTTTGCCCAGCCGCCGCGTCAGGAGCAGACCGTCGATCAAAGGGATGTCCTGCGCGACGCCATCGACGATGTGTTCGCCCCGGACCAGGCCACCGTCGAAATCGTCGTCGGGCGGCACCATCTCGGGGCCGCGGTTGAACACCAGCCAGTAGGGCGTCCTTCCGTCCGGCGCGGTAAAGACCGCGCCGAATTCCTGCGTGGTGCCGTCGCGCGCCGCGTCGTCGCCGTCCTCATCGCTCAGGACCAGCAGCGGGAAGCCGTCAAGGCTGTCCGTCGCCGGGGTGGCGATCTCTTGCCGTTGACGTCGATGTACCACAGCTTTTCGGTCATGTCGGTGACGGTGGCAAAGCCGTCGAACCGGGCGGCGTCCCGCCACGGCCAGACCTGCGCCAAGTGCCGGTCGATCTACATCGACAGCCTCGTCCTGATTTCGGCCAGCATCGGGAACGCCAGGTACAGCAGGACGCCCACCGCCAAGGCGAACTTGTGACCGCGACCAAACGGGATGCTGATCCCCCGGGACTCTGCCCGAGGAATGATCCAGGTCAAGTCGGCCGGTCGGACAGGGGCAGGCGGCCGGGGACGGTGGGCGGGGCGTCGTTGCCGCAGGCAACGCGCGCCGCTCCCGTCCCGGCGGTTAATTTTTCCTGAACGCTTTGTACAAAAAGACATTTTTCGCGTACAGGACGTACAATTTGTACAAACCTCGTCAGCGGAACGGGTACATCCACACGCGGTAGTCGTCGACCAGGACCTGCGCCCTGACGCGCTGTTCCCGGCTCATCCGCGGGGTGAGTTCCGCCAGCGAATCCGGCGCGTCGACGTCGCCGCCGATGGCCGATAGCGCGTACCACAGGTAGGCCCGCACCAGGTCCGGCGCGGTCAGCCCGCGCCCCGTCTCATAGTACCAACCGATCCCCGACTGCGCCCCCGGATGGCCCTTCATCGCCGCGCGCAGATACCACTCAAAGGCTCTTTCGTCATTCTTTTCAACGCCCAGGCCCAGCGCGTACATGACCCCGATCAGCTCTTCGGCGTCGGCATTGCCCGAGCGGGCCAGCACCCGGAACTGCTCCATCGCGGCGGTGAATTTGTCCGCCTCCATCAGGTCGCGCGCCACTTCGAGATCGGCTGCGAAAACGGGACTTGAGAAGCCCAGCAGCCCTGCCAGAATGATCCCATGCGCCTGTTTCACTCTGCCCTTGCCCTGCATTGTCTCTGCCTCCTGCTGGTGTCGGCCTCCGCACGCGCCGACCCTGTCACCCTGGATGATTTCCTGCCCGTCGACCCGGCGCAAGCCCGTCTGGGGCAGCTGCTGTTCTACGACCCGATCCTCAGCGGAAACCGCAACATCTCGTGTGGGACCTGCCACCATCATACCATGGCCAGTGGTGACGGGCTAAGCCTGGGCATCGGCGAGGGCGGCGCGGGGCTGGGGGTGGAGCGCACGGCGGGCGAGGGCCGCGACCGCATCCGCAAGCGTATCCCGCGCAACGCGCCCGCGCTGTGGAACCTCGGCCACAGGTCGGTGCGGGTGATGTTCCACGACGGGCGGCTGGAGGTGTCGGACCTCTACGGCAACGGATTCGACAGCCCGGCCGAGGAATGGCTGCCGCGGGGCCTGGACAACATCCTGGCCGCGCAGGCGCTGTTCCCGCTGACCGCGCAGTTCGAGATGGCTGGCAACGTGGGCGAAAACAGCGTGACCGGTGCGGTGCACAACCGGATCGACCTCGGCTGGCCGATCCTGGCCAAGCGCGTGCGGGTGATCCCGGAGTATGGCGCTCTGTTTGTCGAAGCCTTTGATCACATTGAGGATCCCAGCGAGGTGACCATCGTCGAGATCGGCAATGCGCTGGGGGCCTTTGTCGCCTCGGAGTGGATCAGCATCGACAGCCCCTGGGATGCCTGGCAGCGCGACGGGGTGCTATTGCCGGAGGCGGCAGAGCGCGGGCGTGTGCTGTTCTTCGGCAAGGCGGGTTGTCACACCTGCCATTCCGGCCCGC
Source organism: Antarctobacter aquimaris (assembly GCF_900184945.1). Classification (GTDB taxonomy): domain Bacteria; phylum Pseudomonadota; class Alphaproteobacteria; order Rhodobacterales; family Rhodobacteraceae; genus Maliponia; species Maliponia aquimaris. Next base: position 137,904 of record NZ_FXYF01000004.1, read on the forward strand.
TGTTCACCGACCAGGAGTTCCACGCGCTGGGCCTGCCCGCCTTCGGGCCGGGGCGGACGCGCACCTTTGACCCGATGCCGCGTGACGTGGGCCGGATGGGCGAAACGGACCTGCTTGAGGATGCCTACCGCTTTCGCACGCCCTCGCTGCGCAACGTCGCCCTGACCGCGCCCTATGGGCACAACGGCGCCTTTGCCACGCTGGAGGGTATCGTGCGGCACCACCTGGACCCTGTGGCCAGCCGCACGGCCTGGAAGGAGGCCGACGCGCGTCTGCCCAGGGTGGACTGGCTGGCCGAGGGGGATTTCCTGATCCGGCAGGACGCGCACGAGATGGCGCGGCAGGCCCGGGCGCTGGACATCAAGCCTGTGGCGCTGGACGACGGTGAGGTGGCGGACCTGCTGGCCTTTCTCGCGGCGCTGACCGGGGCGGGGGTGAATGACCGCCCGCTGGGGCGGCCAGAGCGGGTGCCTTCGAGGCTGCCGGTGGATTGACCCCATTGGGGTAGAGGTCCCGGGACAGGCCCGGGACGGGATCGCGCGCTGTAAGCGGTCAGGCCCGGTTGGCGGCCGGCAGGCCCTGTTCCTGCGCCCGCGCCTCGGCGTCGAAGTCCATGTAGCCGCGCTGAATGGTGATCTGGTCGGCGATGAAGCGCGCGTCGTGCCAGACGCCCCAGATGAAGGACGAGCCGCGCCGCGACTGCCAGGGCAGGCCCAGGAAGTAGACCCCCGGTTCGGTCGAGATGCCGCGCCGATGCGCCGGGCGGCCCTGTTCGTCGAAGGCGTCGACCTTGAGCCAGCCGTAGTCCAGCGCATAGCCCGTCGCCCAGAGGACCGTGCTGATGCCCGCCTGCGCAAGGTCCAGCGACAACAGAGGATCGCGCAGGCAGGCCGGATCGGGGCCGATGGCCCGCGCCTGTGGCTCCTCCGGCAGGTCCAGGCCCATGCGGGTCACCCAGGCGTCGGCCTCGTCCAGCACGGAAAGGTAGTTGGCATCGCCCTGCGCCACCGTCTGCGCCACGTCGCCGGCAAAGCGCACCGTGCCGTCCGCAAAGCCTTCGGTGCGGCCGGTCAGCACCATGCCGCGTTCGGCCAGTTGGCGGAAATCCACCGTGTGCCCGCCGTGCGCGCCGCTGACGGCGATGGTCACATGCTCGGCCCCCGCGGGCGGTGTCGTCATGTCCCATTTGCCCAGCACGCCCAGCCACCAGACGAAATCCCGGCCGCGATAGCTGCGCGGCGGGCGGTCATGCGGGCCGACGGACAGATACACCTTGCGGCCGGCGCGCAGCAACTCATCGGCGATCTGCACGCCTGACGACCCTGCGCCCACCACCAGCACCGCGCCTTCGGGCAGTTGGTCGGGGTTGCGGTAGGTGTTGGAGTGCAGTTGCAGCGGAACCGCGCCTTCGGGGATCATCGGCGGAAAGATCGGCTTTTGAAACGGGCCGGTGGCGGCGACGATGCGCTGCGCCTCGATCACGCCTTGCGAGGTCTCGGCGCGGAATCCGGGGCGGCCGTCCAGCCGGGTGACCGATGTTACCTCGACCCCGCAGCGGATCGGCGCGCGGATCATCCGGGCGTAGGCAGCGAAATAGTCGGCAACCCCCTCCTTGGGCACGAAGTCGCCCGGATCGCCGGGGAAATCCATGTTGGGAAAGCGGTCATGCCAGGCCGGACCGTTGGCGACCAGCGAATCCCAGCGCTCGGACCGCCAGCGTTCGGCGATGCGCGCGCGTTCCAGCACGATGTGCGGAACGCCCGCCAGGCCCAGGTGCTCGCTCATGGCGATTCCAGCCTGGCCGCCGCCGACGATCAGCGTGTCCGTGGTCTCAGGGGTCATGCAGCAGGTCCTTTCGCGGTTTCGCGGCACTCTAGGGGAGCCGGGGGCCCTGCCAAACCAGCATTTGGCGAAGCCTTGGTTGGGATGGGGCTAAGGCGGCGGCGCGCTTAGGCCCAGCCTAACGGCGGCTGAGGCAGGGATTTCTTTGGCTTCACCCGCGATTTGTGAAATCCTGCATGGGGCGCGCCTCTTTGCGGCCGCCCCTAATCCCATCACCCATGGAGGATGACCTTGGCCAAGGACCACCTTGATCCCGCACCGTTGCAGGCGCTGCGCGCCAACACCGAGGTCCCGTTCGAGCGCGCCCGCGCCATGCCGCCCTCGGTCTACACCTCCGACGAGTTCCTCAAGCTGGAAATCGAGCATGTGTTCGGCAAGGAGTGGTTCTGCGTCGGCCGGGCCAGCGCGCTGGCGCAGCCGGGCGACTACGTGACCTGCGACCTTGCCGGCCAGCCGATCCTGGTGATCCGCGACCGCGAGGGCGGATTGCGCGCGCTGTCGAACGTCTGCCTGCACCGCATGTCCACGCTGCTGCACGGGCGCGGCAACACGCGCGCCATCGTCTGCCCCTACCACGCCTGGACCTACAACCTGGACGGCAGCCTGCGCGGTGCGCCGGCAATGACGAAAAACGCCGATTTCTGCAAGGACACCTACCGCCTGCCGCAGGTCCGCTGCGAGGAATGGCTGGGCTGGGTCTTTGTCACGCTGGACCCGCAGGCCGAGCCGGTGGCCACGCGGCTGCGCGAGGTCGAGTCGCTGGTCGCGGGCTACGACATGACCAACTACACCGAAAGCTTCTACGAAGAGCACGTCTGGGACACCAACTGGAAGGTGCTGGCCGAGAACTTCATGGAAAGCTACCACCTGCCGGTCTGCCACGCGGGCACCATCGGCGGGCTGTCCAAGCTCGAGGAGATGGTCTGCCCGCCCGGCCTGCCCACCTTCAACTATCACACCATCCTCAAGGACGACCGCCTGCGCATCGCCATGGCGCATCCGTCGAACACCCGACTGAAGGGCGACGAACGGCGCACCACCTTCCTGCTGGCGATCTACCCGTCGCTGCTGATCACGCTGACGCCGGGCTATTTCTGGTATCTGTCGCTGCACCCCAAGGGGCCGGGGCAGGTGCACATCCGCTTTGGCGGCGGCATGTCGGACGACTACGCCGAGGACGCCGACGCGGCGCAGAACTTCGACGCGCTCAAGACGCTGCTGGACGAGGTCAACGTCGAGGATCGCGGCTGCACGGAAAAGGTCTATCGCGGGCTCTGCTCGGATATGGCGCAGCCGGGGCACCTGTCGCACCTCGAACGGCCGAACTACGATTTCGCGCGCTACCTGGCGGCGCGCATGGCCCACGTGGCCTGACCCACCGGAAAAAGACCCTGTCGAAAGGACACGCCTGATGGCGCATACCCGCATCCGCCCGTTCAACACGCGCGACACCTACCCCGAGCAGAAGCTGGACAACGACCTGAGCCACGCGGTCGTGACCAGCGGCGGCCGGACCATCTGGCTGCGCGGCCAGTGCCCGCAGAACCTGGACGACGGCAAGAACATCGCCAGCCACGACCCGACCGAGCAGGCGCACAAGGTGATGCAGAACATCCGCCAGCTGATCGAGGAAGCGGGCGGCAAGATGGAGCACCTGGTCAAGCTGGTGGTCTACCTGACCGACGTGCGCCACCGCGAGGCCGTGTACCGGGTGATGGGTGAGTACATCAAGGGCGTGCACCCGGTCTGCACCGGGCTGGTGGTGGTGGCGCTGGCGCGGCCCGAGTGGCTCGTGGAGATCGACGCCACCGCCGTCATCCCCGACTGAGACGCCGCGCCGGGGGGCCAGCCCCCCGGGCCCCCCGGAGTATTTGGACCAAGAAGAAGCACAGATGACCTTTTCCCTTGTTGCCCGTTGCGCAGAAACCGGAATGTTCGGCGTGGCGATCTCTTCGTCTTCGCCGGCGGTGGCGGCGCGCTGCGCCTATGCGCGGGCGGGTGTGGGGGCGGTCGCCTCGCAGAACGTGACCGATCCGACGCTGGGGCCGCTGGCGCTGGACCTGATGGAAGGTGGCCTGGGCGCCGCCGGGGCGGTGGACGAGGTGACGCGGCGCGGCGCCTTCATCGAGTACCGGCAGGTGCTGTGCATCGACAAGGACGGCGGCACGGCGATCCATTCCGGGCCGAACAGCCTGGGCATCTGGACGCAGGCGCAGGGGCGCGACGTCGCCTCGGGCGGCAACCTGCTGGCGAACGACGGGGTGCCGGCGGCCATCGTGGCCGGGTTCGAGGCGTCGAAGGGCCACCTGGGCGACCGGCTGATCGCCGCCCTTCGCGCCGGGCTGGCGGCGGGGGGCGAGGCCGGGCCGGTGCATTCGGCGGGCATGATGCTGGTCGACAAGGTGCCGTGGAAGGTGGCCGACCTGCGCTGTGACTGGACCGAGGACTGCCCGATCGAGGCGGTGGCGCGCGCCTGGGAGGTCTACAAGCCGCAGCTGGAGGCCTACGTGCAGCGCGCGCTGGACCCGCGCGCGGCGCCCTCTTACGGCGTGCCGGGGGACGAATAGCCACGGCTTGCCAAGCACCATCGGGCGGGAGAGGATGGGTCCTCCCCAGAGGATCCGCCCGATGTTGCGTTACACCCTCAGACAGCTGGAATATTTCGTCGCTGTCGGCGAAACCGGCAGCATCGCGCGCGCCTCGGAGCGGGTGAACGTCTCGTCCCCGTCGATTTCCGCCGCGATCACCCAGCTGGAGCAGGAATTCGGCCTGCCGCTGTTCGTGCGCCAGCACGCGCAGGGGCTGTCGCTGACCCAGGGCGGGCGGCAGATGCTGGAACAGGCGCGCGTGGTGCTGCGCGAGGCCTCTGTCATGATGGACATCGCCGGCGACATCTCCGGCGCGGTCCGGGGGCCCCTGGCGGTGGGCTGCCTTGTCACCTTTGCGCAAGTGGTCCTGCCGGCGCTGCGGCGGGCGTTCGAGGACCGGTTCCCGGACGTGCGCCTGCGCCAGCACGAGCTGAACCAGGTGGAGATCTACAGCCGCCTGCGACGGTCCGAGATCGACCTCGCGCTGAGCTATGACCTGGACCTGCCATCGGACCTGCGGTTCTTTCCGCTGATCGAGTTGACGCCCTTCGCGATCCTGGGCGAAGGGCACCCGCTGGCGGACCGGGCAGAGGTGAGCATCGACGACCTGCGCCCGCATCCCATGGTGCTGCTCGACCTGCCACTTAGCTCGGATTACTTCCTGTCGCTGTTTGCCGAGGGCGCGCGGCCGCGCATCGCCGAGCGCACCCGCGACATGGCGGTGATGCGCAGCCTTGTGGGCAACGGGTTCGGCTACTCCATCGCCAACGTGCGGCCACTGAACGACCGTGCGCCCGACGGGCGGCCGCTGCGCTTTGTGCCGCTGGCGGGGCCGGTGCGGGCGCTGCGGATGGGCTTGCTGACCGCGCAGGATGCGGATCGGTCCAACGCGGTGCGCGCGTTTCTCGAACACGCGACGCAAATGGTGCGCGACGGGCAGCTGCCCGGGCTGAGGGGCGTTGCCAGCGCGGGGCCCGGCACCTTAGCCTGAGACTAATCAGGGCTTTCGCAGCGGCGACTTTCGCGGCCAAGTCCCATGCGTATCCTTGCGCGACCCACGAAACGGAGGCCCCTCTTGCGCGATCCCCGCTATGACATCCTGTTCGAGCCGATGGCGATTGGCCCGGTGACCGCGAAGAACCGTTTCTACCAGGTGCCGCATTGCAACGGCGCGGGTTACCGCGACCCGTCGGCCGCCGCCGCGATGCGCGGAGTCAAGGCCGAGGGCGGCTGGGGCGTGGTGTTCACCGAGCAGTGCGAGATGCACCACACCTCGGAGATCACGCCATTTATCGAGCTGCGGCTGTGGGAGGACAAGGACATCCCGATGCTGGCCAAGATGGCCGAGCGGATGAAGGAACACGGCGCGCTGGCCGGCATCCAGCTGGCCTATTCGGGGGTGAACGGGCCGAATTTCTACACCAAGGAGGTGCCGCGGGCGGTCTCTGCCGCGCCGATCCGCACCTTTACCAACGACCCGGTGCAGGCCCGCGCGCTGGACAAGGAAGACATCTGCGACCTGCGCCGCTGGTTCGTGAACGCGGCGAAACGGGCCAAGCTGGCGGGCTTCGACCTGATCTGCCTCTACGGCGCGCATGGCTTCGGCATCTTCCAGCACTTCCTGTCGCGCGCAACCAACCACCGGACCGACGAATACGGCGGCAGCCTGGAAAACCGCGCGCGCTTCGTGAACGAGGTGATCGCCGACCTGCGCGACGCCGTGGGCGACGACATGGGGCTGACGCTGCGGGTGTCGCTGGACGAGAGCATCGGCGATCTGGGCTTTTCCAACGCCGAGGTGCGCGACTTCGTCGAGATGAACCGCAACCTGCCGGACCTCTGGGACCTGGCGCAAGGCACCTGGGAGGCGTGTTCCGGCCCCTCGCGGTTCAAGGAGGAAGGTGCGCAGGAGGCGCTGGTGCGCGGCATCCACGAGCTGACCGACCGGCCGATCGTGGGCGTCGGGCGCTTTACCTCGCCGGATGTCATGGTGCGGATGATCAAGTCCGGCGTGCTGGATTTCATCGGCTGCGCGCGGCCCTCCATCGCCGACCCGTTCCTGCCCAGAAAGATCGACGAGGGCCGGATCGAGGACATCCGCGAATGCATCGGCTGCAACATCTGCATCACCGGTGACATGACCATGTCGATCAGCCGCTGCACGCAGAACCCCACCTTCATGGAGGAATGGCGCAAGGGCTGGCACCCCGAGCGCATGAACCCCAAGGGCGACAGCGAGAGCGTGCTGGTGGTCGGCGCGGGGCCGGCCGGGATGGAGGCGGCGCGCGCGCTGGCTGAACGTGGCTACGACGTGGCGTTGGCGGAGGCGGGGCGGACATTGGGCGGACGCGTGGCGCGCGAACGGCTGTTGCCGGGGCTGTCGGCCTGGGGGCGCGTCGCGGATTACCGCGAATTCCAAATCAGCCAGAAGCCCAACGTGCAGGTCTATTTCGACAGTCGGCTGGATGCCGAGAGCATTCTGGAGTTCGGCTTTCAGCATGTGTGCATCGCCACGGGCGCGAAATGGCGGCGCGACGGGGTGGCGCGGCAACACGTGGTGCCCTTTGCCATCGACCCCGCGATGCCGCGGTTCACGCCGGATGACCTGATGGACGGGCAGCGCCCTTCGGGACATGTCGTGATCTACGACGACGATCACTACTACATGGGCGGGGTTCTGGCCGAATTGCTGGTGCAGGCAGGCAACAAGGTCACGCTGGTGACGCCCTCGGCCTATGTCTCGGACTGGACGGTGAACACGCTGGAACAGCACACCATCCACCGCCGGCTGGCGCAGATGGGGGTGGAGATCGTGCTGAACCGGGGGGTGGTGCAGATCGGCGCCGGGCACGTGGTGACCAACTGCACCTATACCGAGACGCTGCGCGAGATCGCATGCGACGCCGTGGTCATGGTCGCCTCGCGGCTGGAGGAAAACGCGGTATTCCGGGATCTCAAGGCGCGGCAGGCAGACTGGGCCGATGCCGGGATCCGGACGGTGAAGATCATCGGCGACGCGCAGGCGCCTGGGCCGATCGCCTGGGCGACCTATGCCGGGCACCGCTACGCGCGCGAGCTGGACATGGTCGAGATCGGCGACGCCCTGCCCTTCCGGCGCGAGATCACCGGGCTGGCGGTGGACTGATGGACCTGTTTCCCTTCGACGCCGACCAGACCGGCGAAATCCTCGACTGGACCGCGCGCCGCATCGCCGAGGGGCCGGACCCCAAGCACGGCGCGCAGAGCTTTGCCGTGCTGGACCCGGTGCTGGGCGGGTCGATCCGGGCCGAAGGGATCGGGGCGGACCGCGCCTTTGACCTGTTCACCCGGACCATCGTGCCCTCCACCCGCCCCTTTGGCCATCCCACCAGCCTGTCCTTTGTCGCCTCCGCCCCGACGCGGGCGGCGCTGTCGTTCGACGCGGCGCTGGGGGCGGCGGGGATCTTTGCCGGCAACTGGGACGGCGGCGCGGGGGCGATCCATGCGGAGAACCAGGTGCTCGCCTGGCTCAGCGGGCTGGCCGGCTGGCCGGAAACGGCGGGCGGCGTGTTCGTGGCGGGGGGCACCCTGGGCAACCTGTCGGCGCTGCACGCCGCGCGCGAGGCAAAGGCCGGGCCGCGCCCGGCCCGCTGGGCGCTGATGTGCTCGGCCGAGGCGCACAGTTCGATCCGCGCGGTCGCCCGCGTGATGGACGTGGACGTGATCGAGGTGCCCACCGACGCGCGCGGCGTCATGACGGCCGAGGCGGCACGCGCCGCGCTGGGCGATCCGGCGCGGGTCTTTGCCGTGGTGGCCAACGCGGGGGCCACGAACTGCGGCGCGGTGGACCAGATCGCCGGGCTGGCCGACCTCTGCCAGGAGCATGGGCTGTGGCTGCACCTCGATGGCGCCTATGGTCTGGCCGCGCTGGCGGACCCCGGCGCGCGGCCGCTGTTCGACGGGATCGAACGCGCTGACAGTTTCATCGTCGATCCGCACAAATGGCTGTTTGCGCCCTATGATTCCTGCGCGCTGGTCTACCGGGACGCGGGGCTGGGCGCGGCGGCGCACGGGCAGAAGGCGGTGTATCTCGATACGGTGGACAAGACGCACTGGAACCCGTCCGACTACGCGCTGCACCTGACGCGCCGGGCGCGCGGGCTGCCGCTGTGGTACTCGCTCGCGGTGCATGGGACCGACGCCTATGCCCGCGCCATCGCCCGCTGCCGGGACACCGCGCAGGCGCTGGCCGACGGGATCGCCGCGACGCCCGGGCTGAGACTGCTGCTGGGCCCGCAGTTGACCGTGGTGCTGTTCCGCCCCGAGGGGATGGCCGAGCCCGACATGGTGGCCTGGGCCGAGCGGCACCGCCGGTCCGGCGCGCTGCTCTGCCTGCCGACGCGCTGGCAGAGCGAAATGGTGTTCCGCCTCTGCGTCGTGAACCCCGAGACCGAGGCCGCCGCCATCCTCGACGTGCTGAGGACTCTGGTGCCATGACCGGAACGGCGGAGGTACTGGAGCGGCTGGTGGCCTTCGACACCGTCAGCGCACGGTCGAACCTGGACCTGGTCGGCTACGTCGAGGCGTTCCTGAAAGAGCGCGGCTTTGCCGTCACACGGATGCCGGACGACACCGGGCAGAAGGCGGGCCTCTATGCGCAGATCGGGCCCGAGGGCGCGGGCGTGCTGCTGTCGGCCCATACCGACGTGGTGCCGGTCGAAGGGCAGGCCTGGACGCGCGACCCGTTCCGCCTGACGGCGGAGGGGGATCGGCTGTACGGCCGCGGAACGACCGACATGAAGGGCTTTCTCGCGGCGATGCTGTCGGCGGCGGACCGCGCGGCCCGGCGCGACCTGCGCGAACCGCTGAAGCTGTCAATCTCCTACGACGAAGAGGTCGGCTGCCTGGGAATGGCGCGGATGGCGCCCGAGTTGCAGACCTTGGTGGGCAAGCCGCGCGCCTGCATCGTCGGCGAACCGACCGGGATGCAGGTGGCCGTGGGGCACAAGGGCAAACGGGCGTTCCGCGCGATTTGCCACGGCCAGGCGGGCCATTCGGCGCTGGCACCACGCTTTGTCAACGCGCTGCACCTGGCGGGCGACTTCATGACCGAACTGCGCGGTATCCAGGATTGGCTTGCGGCCGAAGGCGCGCGGGACGCGGCCTATGACGTGCCCCATGCCACGGTGCACGTGGGCACGCTGAGCGGCGGCACCGCGCTGAACATCGTGCCCGACCGGGCCGAGATGGCCTTTGAACTGCGCTTTCTGGGGGACGATGTCCCGGACGCCATCGTCCGGCGGATCATGGCGGCGGCCGAGCGCGTCAGCGCCGCCCATCCCGGCGGCCGGATCGAGGTGGAGACTGTGAACGCCTACCCGGGCCTTTCCGTTGCACCCGGGGCCGAGGTCGTGCGCGTGGTCCGGCACCTTGCCGGGAACGCGGGCACGCTCAAGGTCGCCTTCGGCACCGAGGCGGGGTTCTTTGACCGGATGGGGGTGCCCACGGTGGTCTGCGGCCCCGGGTCAATGGAGGGACAGGGGCACAAGGCCGACGAATACATCGAAACGGCCCAGCTGGCGCTGTGTGACGCCATGCTGGACCGGGTTCTGGACAGCCTGACCTGAACGACATGCATGACCGTCAACGGTTGTATGGCCATGACCATCGGTGCAAGGCGACGAAAGATCGGGGCCTGGACGGGTTGTGATATCCACGCAGAGGACCGCGACTCGCGGGCGCGGATGAAGCGCCGTTTCAGCCGCGAAAGCTGTCCTGGTTGTCGAGGAACCACTGGTAGGTCTCGCGCAGCCCCTCTTCGAGGTCGATCGACGCCTTCCAGCCCATGTCGGCCAGACGGCTGACGTCCATCAGCTTGCGCATGGTGCCGTCGGGCTTGGTCCGGTCCAGCTCGATCCGGCCCTTGAAGCCGGTCACCTCGGCGATCAGCTGCGCCAGCTCGTGGATCGACACGTCGACCCCGCTGCCGACGTTGATGTGGCTCAGCTGCGGCTGGGTGTTGGCGTCATAGGTCTTCTTGTCGAGGTCGAGCACAAAGAGCGAGGCCGCCGCCATGTCGTCGACATGCAGGAACTCGCGCCGGGGCTTGCCCGTGCCCCACATCACGACGCTTTCCTTGCCGTCCTGCGCGGCCTCATGAAAGCGGCGGATGAGCGCGGGCATCACGTGGCTGTTTTCCGGGTGAAAGTTGTCGCCCGGGCCGTACAGGTTCGTCGGCATGACCGAACGGTAGTCGACGCCGTATTGCCGGTTGTAGCTTTCGCACAGCTTGATGCCGGCGATCTTGGCCACGGCGTAGGGTTCGTTGGTGGGCTCCAGCGGGCCGGTCAGCAGCGCCGCCTCGCGCATCGGCTGCGGTACGGCCTTGGGGTAGATGCAGGACGACCCCAGCTGCAGCATGCGCTGGACCCCCGCCTCCCAGGCGGCATGGATCACGTTACACTGCACCATCAGGTTGTCGTAGATGAATTCGGCCGGGTAGGTGTTGTTGGCGTAGATGCCGCCCACCTTGGCGGCGGCCAGGATCACGATGTCGGGCCGTTCGGACAACATGAAATCCCGCACCGCAGCCTGGTCGGTCAGTTCCAGCTCGGCATGGGTCCGGGTGACCAGGGTGATGTCCTCACCTGCCGACTTGCGCGCCTCGAGCTTGCGGGTGATGGCCCCGCCTACCATTCCACGGTGACCAGCGACATAGATCTTCGGCATGGCGTGCCTCCTGTCTTCGAAATGGTACCCGGTCGCGCCCGGTCTCAGCCGTTTTCCTGCGCCATGGGGATGTCGTATCCGTGATCTTTCAGCAGGGCGTGGCGGCGCGCGGTCTTGAGGTCGGCGGCGACCATCTCGACGCACATCTCCTGCGCCGTGATCTCGGGCACCCAGCCCAGCTTTTCCTTGGCCTTGGCCGGGTTGCCCAGCAGGGTCTCGACCTCGGCGGGGCGGAAATAGCGCGGGTCGATGCGCAGGATCACGTCACCCGGTTTCACCGCCGGCGCCTTGTCGCCGGTGACCGCTGCCACCTTGGCAACCTCATCCACGCCCGTGCCCGAGAATTCCAGCTCGATCCCCAGCTCCCTGGCGGTCCACTGGATGAACTCGCGCACGGAATACTGCACGCCGGTGGCGATCACGAAATCCTCGGCCTGGTCCTGCTGGAGCATCATCCACTGCATGCGGACGTAATCCTTGGCGTGACCCCAGTCGCGCAGCGCGTCGATGTTGCCCATGTAGAGGCAGTCCTGCAAACCCATGGCGATGTTGGCCATGCCGCGGGTGATCTTGCGGGTGACAAAGGTCTCGCCCCGGCGCGGGCTCTCGTGGTTGAACAGGATGCCGTTGCAGGCATACATGCCATAGGCTTCGCGGTAGTTCACCGTGATCCAGTAGGCGTACATCTTGGCCACGGCGTAGGGGCTGCGCGGGTGGAACGGCGTGGTCTCGGTCTGCGGGGTCTCCTGCACCAGGCCGTACAGTTCAGAGGTCGACGCCTGGTAAAAGCGCGTCGTCTTTTCCATCCCGAGAAAGCGGATCGACTCGAGCAGGCGCAGCGCGCCGGTGGCGTCGACGTCGGCGGTATATTCCGGCGCCTCAAAGCTCACGGCGACGTGGCTCTGCGCGCCAAGGTTGTAGACCTCGTCCGGGCGGACCTCGGACAGGATGCGGGTCAGGTTCGAGGTGTCCGTCAGGTCCCCGTAATGCAGGGTGAAGTCTTTGCCGCGGGTGTGCGGGTCATGGTAGATGTGATCGACCCGCTCAGTGTTGAACAGCGAGGCGCGGCGCTTGATGCCGTGAACTTCGTATCCTTTTTCAAGAAGGAACTCGGCAAGATAGGATCCATCCTGGCCGGTGACACCGGTGATCAATGCGCGTTTCGTCATGGCAACCTTTGAAGTGTCTTGAGTCTTGTGCCCACCTGAGTGCCGGGCGTCGGCGGTTCCTTACACCATTGATCCCGGGTCCGCGAGGGCAAGCGACGCGAAAGCGGCCGGAAATTGCCGCTTTGCAGCGTGACCGGACAGGCCACCACACAACCGCCGGTGGCCCAAACGGAGAACCCCGCCCTGGGTCCAGGACGGGGTCAGATCCAGGCGCGGGCGGCGTCGGTCAGTTCGCGGCGCCGGCCGCCGCGTTCAGGATGGACGGAAAGGCCTGTTGCAGAGCGCGGCCCCATTTGGTGATCGGCTGTTCCTCGATGAACACGATATCGTTCGGCCGCATCTCGAACCGGGTCATCAGCAGCAGGTTCGCCGCATTGCCCGCATCCAGGTGAAAGGCGACAACCTCGCCCGCCCGGCCCGGATCGCTGTTGCCGCGCAACACGTAGATTTCCGTCGGATCGCCGGTCGTGGTGTCGAACCCGCCTTCGCTGTACAGCACGTCCGCCAGGGTCGCCACGTTGCCATAGGGCAGGGCAAAGCGGCTTTGCTTCGACACTTCGCCGCTCAGATAGACGTAGTCACGCCCTTCGGCGCCCAGCTCGGTGCGCTGCTTGAACAACGAGCGGCGTTCGTCCAGCGCCGCGCGGCGCAGGCCGATCTCGGTGCTGAGCGCGTTCAGCGCATTGCCCCGCGCACTGGACCGCAACGAGATCACGTCGATCTTGGCCTTGTAGAACTCCAGCGCGCGATCCAGGTCATAGGTCGTGTCCACGAACACCGCGTCGCCGTTGACCAGCAGCTTGTCGTTCAGCTCGGGCTGGGCGCGGTAGGTTTCGACCGGGATCTGGTACAGCGTGCCGTCGCGGTAGATGCGGATCGAGGCGAATTCCGCGTCGCGGACCGTCAGACCGCCCGCCGCGATCAGCGCCTCGCCCAGCGTCAGGTTGCTGGGCGTGACGGGCACCACCCGCGGCGACTTGACCGCACCGCCGACAACCACGCGGCGCGAGTTGAACTCGGCCACCTCGAGGCTGAAGGACGGGTCGATCTGGTTCGACACGAGGGTCTGGAACAGGCGGTCCTCGGCTTCCTGGAGGGTCATGCCGGCCAGCTGGACGGCGCCGATCTCGGGGATGGCGATCGAACCGTCGTCGCGCACCGTGTAGCCCCGGCGCTGGTTCGTGGCCGCAAGCAGGCGGGACAGCTGCTCGATCGTGCTGCCCGCGCTGCGGGTCGCCAGCAGGAGCACGTCTCCTACGCCGATGCGGTAGGGCTGCGGCGCGTATGGCTCAACCGCTACTCGTTACCGGAGCACTGAAAAAAATTAGCAAACCGGGTATGAAGTTCTCAGACCCGTATATTACTGGGGTCGACAGTAAAAAATTAAAGGGCCCACCCATTCCACGCAAAAATTATTAGCAAAATAGCTATCCCTTTCGATGAGCGCCTTTTGCGTGGCTCTCATAACTCCTTGACGCCCGGCCTCATACCCAATGGGATATTTATTACTGCAGGTCGCCGCCCCACTGATGCCTGACCATTTCCGCACACTGAAGCCCCAAGCTCCGCTTTGGATATTTCTTGCTCGACTATCTCTTTTAGGATAGTGATCGCCTTACAACTGGAAACCAACCCTTCATTTGCCGCAAATGTGGCCAAGTCATCAAAAACATCAATCATCCACGAGAATTTGGTCGGTTCATGTTTCAAGGTGTTCACCCTCTTTCCGCTTGCCGTACACGGTCACGTTGTTTTTCAAGCATCGATAAACCGAAAAAATGGTAAACAAAGCGTTTACTGCAAGATCAGAGCGCAAAAAACATTCAAGGAAAACAGACTGTTGAATAAATGTCGCACAATGCTTTCGCGCCTACCATGATCTCGGAAGGATTGATAGCTATTCGGAAGTATGTTGGCACATCGCATTTTCGAACAACCATTGGTTGATTGCCTTCCTTCTTGTAAAACCCAGTGGGGAATTCGACTTGTTTTATTGAAACCTTTTACCCTTCCCAGCAGTGTGATTCGCGCCGCGCTCGGATACGAAGGGAGTGGCGGCTGGGTCCGATCACGAACTCTCGGCGGGTTAGGCACGGGCACCTGATCGCGTCGCCTCAAAGCCCTCGGCATAGCCGAGTTCGGTCTGCGCCAGCCCGCTGACGCCCGGCCGCACGATGTGGCGTTCGCGGTAACCCGGCACAAGCTCCAGGTACTGCACGGCGTGGTCGTAGTAATCCGGGCGCGGGCCGATCAAGCTCATGTCACCGCGCAACACGTTGATAATCTGGGGCAACTCGTCGATGCGCGACTTGCGCAGGAAGCCGCCAAGCCGGGTGATGCGGTCGGTTTCCAGCGGCGCGTCGGCGCCGCGCTCCACCTTGGGCGCGACGCGCATGGAGCGGAACTTGATCGCCTGGAAGGCCTTGCAGTTCCGGCCCATCCGGGACTGGACATAGAACAGCGGTCCGCGGTTGTAGAACGGGTTCAGGATCAGCAGGAAAAGGGCACAGCCAAGCACGACGGGAAGCAGCAAGACACTGAAAACCAGATCGAATGCCCTCTTTGTCGCGCGGAACAGGCGCCGATGACCCGCCGCGCGCCCTTGCACCGCCTTGGTTGCGGGAAAAACCGCGTCATCCACAAACCTCACATCAAACATCCTGCCCCCTCAGAGCGGTAACACGTCGGTTTGGCCCGGAAAATTCAGACCTCCGCCTCAGAGCCGGTCTAAGGAATGCCCCGACGTGAAGTCAATTAACAAAACCTTAATGCCCGCGCTTTATGGAGCAGTTGGTAAAGAAACAACTCAAATTGGCAGCACCTGGTGTTTGCAACTGTCAGTTTGCAGTTTTTCATTCCTTTCCCAATTCCCGAATTTCCAGGCATGTATGAATTTACGAGTTTCAAAACTGCCAATTGCAACTCCTGGGTGTGCGCCCTCCGCAAATCCTGCTCGACCCAAAACCGTAAGCCAGCCATCGCCTGAATCCATTTTTACAGGTAGTCAGCTGAGAGGCCGAGATGGACCCGCCCTGAAGAGCGGTCAGCCCCGTTCAGGCGGAATGAAAGGTGACGCTGTCGGTTTCGACCAGGGCGGCCGTCAACACGCCCGTTGCGTAGGCGCCGGTATCGGTGGTAATGCGCCCCTCGGCCGCCTCGGGGGTTTGCGTGATGGTGTGGCCATGCACCACCCACAGCCCGTCGGAACGCGGAAGCCGCAGGAAATCGGGATGCCCCCACAACAGGTTGTTGGCGGACTGGGTCTCGATCGGCGCGGCCGGGTCGGCGCCGGCGTGTGTCACCACGACGTTGCCCGTCTGCCAGGACAAGGGCAGGTTGCGGAGCCAGGCGATCGTCTCCTCGCCCATGGCGTCGACCAGCCGGTCGCGCATGTCCAGCCAGTCCTTTTCGGGCCGCTCGCCCAGAACGGGCGGCACTCTGTAGCTGGCCAGGGTCTGCAATCCGCCATGCCGCAGCCAGCGCGGCCCGTGTTTGGCGGGGTTGTCCAGCGTGTCCAGCAGCATCGTTTCATGGTTGCCCATGATGCACTGCATCGCGTCGCCGGCGGCCTCGCTCAAGAAACGGACCCGCCGCAACAGCCGCGCGGTGTCCTCGCCGCGGTCCACGTAGTCGCCGACCGTGACCAGGACGGCATCGGGATGGCGGAGGCGGTCCAGGTGCCGCAGCAGGCGGTCGAACAGGTGATCGCAGCCATGCAGGTCACCCACCGCGAAAAACGGAGTTTCGGGGCGGATCGGGGCCAGTTCGGCAGAGGGCCTGTCCGGCTCGGGCGTGCGGCGGCGAAAGATCATGCCGTGAAACTAAGCGCTTCGCGTGCCTCTGAAAAGCGGGATCGCAGACTTCGTAAACACGGTCCCCGACAGTCCGCGCATGGTCACGCCACCGCGGACGCCCGCCACGACGCAACCCCGAATTAACCCAGTGTGACGATCTGATTTGCCTTGCGCGGCCGTGTCGGCGACACTGGCCTGAATCAAAAAGAACGATCCCGAGGCAGAGCGATGATCCTGATCACAGGTCTTCTTGGCATGATGGCCCTTGGCTCTCTGGCCTTTCTCACCTTCAACGACGAGTCGGAGGACGAGCCGGACCCGGAGCGTGACGAGACCGAAGACGCCGCAGGCGGCTCTGACCCGGACGTCGAGCCGGACGGCTGGGAAGCGCTCTTGCCTGACAACTGGTCAGGATCGCTGCTGGACGACGACCCGGATGATGACCCGGAAGACGATGGCCCGGATGACGGCTCGGAGTCCGATCCGGACGATGAAACAGCGTCTTATCCGGACGACACTCCCCTTCCCGGCGATGCCCCCCTGCCGCCGGCCGACATAAAGGCGCCGGCCGACGTTGCGGACCCGACAGCGGACCCGGACCCCGCCGCGCCGGGCGCCGGGGCGCAGGAGTTCATCGGCAGCGACGAGGGCGAGTCGATCCAGGGTGGCGACGGCGCTGATCTGATCCGCGGGTTCGGTGGCGGGGACACCCTGCTGGGCGGGGCGGGCGATGACACGCTGACCGGCGACACCGGCGACGACGATCTTTACGGTGATGCCGGGGATGACGTGATGTACGGCGGCACCGGCGATGACACCATGATGGGCGGACTGGGCGCGGACATGCTGCACGGCAATGCCGGGCACGATGCGCTGCACGGGCGCGAGGACGCGGATACGCTGATCGGCGGTCGCGGTCACGACACGCTGTACGGCGGCGCAGGCGATGACCTCCTGTTCGGCCTCGACCGGGGTCCGGACGGCGAGGACCAAGACGGACGCGACTACCTGAACGGCGGCATCGGGGATGACACCATCGTCGCCGGTGAGGATGACGTTGTCTGGCTTGGCACCGGGGCCGACGTGCTTGTCCTGGGGGACTGGATGGTCTCGCAGGGCGCGCAGGTGCTCGACTTCGACGAGGACGAAGACCAGCTGATGGTGGTCTACAACGACAGCGCCCATGGCGACGCACCCGAGATCGGCCTGCGCCTGAACGCCGAAGATCCCGGCCTGACCGAAATCGTGCTGGGCGACGAGGTGCTTGCCACCCTGCCCACCGAGGACGCGCCCGCGCTGTCCGCGATCGTGCTGATCGGTGAAAGCACGCTGGCCGATCTCGACCTCGAAGAGCTGGATTCGCGGCAGTTCGGCTAGGTCCGCAGCTTTGCCGAACGGCTCTCACAGGGGCTTGGCGGCGAGCTCCGCCCGACCCCTTAAAATCCAGATAAAATAGCGGGTTAAGTTCCACTTTTCGCCACGGTTCAGCCCCGTGGCGGCACGCCTTGCAGCCGAGCGTCTACCCCGAAGAAGGGGTGTGTCATGGCTTCATACAGCGTCTCGTTGTCGTCGTCCGCAGCGACCGGAACCTACGTCACCGACGGGCATTTCGGCGCCAACGCGCTGCACGACATCAACATCAGCGCCACCGGGGATTTCCTGCCCAACTCCGGCTTTGCCGCAACCGTCGACGCGCTGGACCTGACGCGCCTGCGTTATCCCGGCGGCCATACCGAGAACACCATCGACATCACCCGGCTGGACAACGGCCAGCTGCGGGCCGAGGTGCGGGCCTTCATGGACTGGGTCGTCGCCAACAGCGCGCCCGGCAACCCGATCCAGGTGACCGTGGTCCTGCCCACCAAGGTCGACATTCCCGCCGCGCAGATCGAGGCCTTTGTCTACCTGCTGCTGGAGCAATACGGCGATCACGTCACCGGGCTGGAGATCGGCAACGAATACTCCATCGGCCCGCGCGACGCGAATTTCGACCGCAGCAGCCACCCCGAGACCAACCCCGACAGCAACTTCGTCTCCTCGATGACCGAGGAGGAGTACGGCATCGCTGCCAACCGGGTCATCAACGCCGCCCAGGACGCCATCGACCGGCTGGCCCGGGACCAACCCGGCCTGGACCACGACCCGATGATCCTGCTGCAGCTGGGCGACCCCAGCGGCGCCGGCAGCACTTACAAGGGCAACGGCAGCTGGGACGAGGCGAACGAGGCGATCCTGCAGTGGCTGGACACGCGCGCGCTGGGTGCCATCGACGGCGCCGTGGCGCATTATTACTACAACAAGTCGCACGAGGATTCGCTCGCCTTTGACGGCGATTACCAGCAGGTGCGCAGCATCGACGAGCGGATCGCCAACTTCAACACGCAGCTGGGCCGCGAGGTGCCGCTGTTCATCACCGAATGGAACGTGCTGAACAGCAACGACAACCAGCTGGGCATGGCCAGCCCCTCGGTTCTGCTGGAAATGTTCGAGTTCATGGTCCGCGTCGAGGCCGCCGAGGCCTTCATCTGGCCGCTGCAGCACCGCACCGCCAACACCATCGGCGGCAACCGCAGCGCAACCGACATGGACCTGACCGCCGGCGGCGCGGCCTTCCAGATGATGATCGACAGTCTCAGCCCCGAGACCAGCACGGAGACCGGGCACACCGAGGCCTTTGAAAGCATGGTCACCGGCTGGAATGGCACCGGCAATGGCGCGGTCGAAATCAACTACTACGCCAGCCCCTACCACGACGTGCTGTATGTCTCGCTGCGCGACCTCTCGCCCGGAACGGTCCGCGTCGACCTGCAACCCTTCCTGGCCGAGGCGACCTCGGTCCAGGTGACCCGCCTGACCATGGACCGCACCTCATCCGACGGGCTCAGCGATCTCGCCGATGCGGACGGGATGAACCGGCTGGGCCGCCGGACCATCGACCAGGCCGAGCTGGACGCGCTGTCGCGGCTGGCCTTCTTCGACGACGGCGACAAGAACCACCTCCAGGTCCTGTCCGGCGGCGGCTACCGCACCTATCTGCCGACAGCCTCGTCGATCGTCCCGCTGACGACCAACCCCCGCGGCCTGACCGACTACTATTTCGCCACCGAGGTCGACGTCGACCCGCTGCTCGTGTCCCTCTCGGGCGACTTCCTGGGCACCGGGCAGGTCAACGCCAGCCTGATGCCCTACGACGTGGTCGAGATCGTGATCGAGAAGAAGTGGATCCAGGAAGGCGGCAGCGGCAACGACCGGATCATCGGCGGTCTTGGCCAGGACGTGGTGCTGGGCCGTGACGGCGATGACTGGATCTCGACCGGCGAAGGCAACGACACGGTCAAGGGCGGGTTCGGCAACGACATGCTCAACGCCGGAACGGGGGACGATTCCATCGTCGCCGGGGCCGGCAACGACACCGTCTACGCCGGGGCGGGCAATGACCTGATTGTCGCCGGAACCGGCATCAAGATCATCCATGGCGGCGCCGGCAAGGATACCGTGCGCTTTGACGGCACGCGCGCCGCCTATACCGCCACGCTGGAAAACGGCGTGCTGCGGCTGCGCGGCGACGGCACGGATGCACGGCTCGACGGGGTCGAGACGCTGGCCTTTCGCGATCAGACCGTCGCGGTCAGCGACTACCTCAGCCAGCTGGGCACCATTCCCGTCGGCCAGTATGGCACCGCCTTCAATGACCGGCTGAACGGCACCACGGATGACGAGTTCCTCAGCGGCGACGCCGGTTCGGACGTGCTGGTGGGCCACAGCGGCTGTGACACGCTGATCGCCGGCGACGGCACCGACCTGCTGATCGGCGAGACGCGCGGCCTCTATGGCAGCGACGCCTCCGCACAGGTCTACCGCGCCTTCCAGGCGGTCTTTGGCCGCGAACCGGACCTGAACGGACACCAGTACTGGACCACGCAGCTAGCCTCCGGGGCGGTGGGTCTCGACCAGATGGTCGCCGCCTTTGTCGGCTCGGCCGAGTTCCAGTCGACCTACGGCGCGACCAGCGACACGCGCTTTGTCACCCTGCTCTACAACAACGTCTTTGGACGTGCCCCGCAGGCCGCCGGCCTGTCCGGCTGGACCGGCGAACTGGCCAACGGCATGTCGCGCGCCGAAGTGGTGCGCCACTTCGCCGAAAGCCCCGAGCACCTGGGCCTGACCCGTGCCGCGCAAAAGGCCTTTGACACCACGCACGACCCGACCGAATGGACCGACGACGTCTACCGCCTGTTCCGCGCGGTGTTTGACCGCGAGCCGGACCGCGGCGGCTTTGCCAGCTGGACCGACACGCTGGCCCGCGGCGCGGATTTCGGCCAGGTCGTCACCGCCTTCATGAACTCGCCCGAGTTCTTGGCCACCTATGGCACGACCTCGAACACGCAGTTCGTCACGCTGCTGTACCAGAACGTGCTGAAACGCGCGCCCGACGCGGGCGGCATGGCCGCCTGGACCGACGCGCTGGACAGTGGAACCTCGCGCGTCGCGGTGGTGACGGCCTTCATGGGCTCGCCCGAGTTCGTGTCGCGGACCGCCGGGGACGTGGTGGCCTTCATGCGCGCCATGGGTTCCGATGACGTGCTTGAGGCCGGGACCGGCAACGACATCCTGTCCGGCGGTCTCTACGCCGATACCTTCGTCTTCGAGGCCAGCGACGACGGCCGCCACATGGTCACCGATCTCGAGGCTTGGGACACCATCGCCCTGCGCGATTTCGGCTATGCCAACGCGGCGCAGGCCCTGTCCCGCATGACCCAGCAGGGCGATGACGTGGTGTTCCAGGACCAGGGCGTGACGGTGGTCTTCAACGACTTCGAACTGGCGCAGATCACTGCGGACATGCTGTCGCTCGGCTAGGCCGCGACGCCCCGCGCGCTTGACTCTGCGCGCGATCCTCGCCAATCCCGATAAAAATGCTCGGACCGAGGACCGGGCAGAATTCGGAGGCAGGGCATGCAGCGACCGCGGCGCACAGTGGCAGAGCGACTCCTGATCGGGATCGCCGTCCTGATCGCCGGCTTCTGTGCCCTGCCCCACGTCGGCGTGTCGCTCGCCGCGTTGTCGGCCGACAGCGACACGCTTTCGCACCTGGCGGGGACGGTGCTGGGCGGCTACACCCTCACCACGCTGATCCTGCTGGCGCTGGTCGGCACCGGCACCTTCCTGATCGGCACGGGTGCCGCCTGGCTGGTGGTGATGACCGAATTCACCGGCCGCCGCCTGCTAGAGGTCGCGCTGGTGCTGCCGCTGGCCTTTCCGGCCTATGTGATCGCCTATGCCTATACCCACCTGCTGGACCATCCCGGCATCGTCCAGTCGCTACTGCGCCACCTGACCGGCTGGGGCCCGCGCGACTACTGGTTCCCCGAGATCCGCTCGACCGGCGGTGCGGCGGCGATGCTGATCCTGGTTCTGTATCCTTACGTCTACCTGCTGGCGCGCGCCGCCTTCCTGGGCCAGAGCGCCAGCACGGTCTACGCCGCCCGGTCGCTGGGCCGGTCGCCACTGGGCACGCTGTTCAGCGTCACCCTGCCGATGGCCCGTCCCGCCATCGCCGCCGGGGTCCTGCTGGCAGCGATGGAGACCATCGCGGATTACGGCACGGTGTCCTATTTCGGCGTGCAGACCTTTGCCACCGGCATCTATACTAGCTGGTTCTCGCTGGCGGACCGGGCCGGCGCGGCGCAGCTGGCGCTGGGCCTGCTGGGCTTTGCCCTGCTGCTCGCCATGCTGGAGCGCAGCAGCCGCGGGCAGGCGCGCTACCACGCCGGCCGGCGGCAGGAGCCGATCCCGCGCACCCGGCTGACCGGCGCGATGAACGCGCTGGCGACCACCGCCTGCACCCTGCCCGTCCTGCTGGGCCTGCTCATCCCCACCGTGGCGCTGCTGACCATGGCCGTCGGCTCGGGGCAGGACCTGCTCAGCCGCCGCTACATCCGTTTCATCGAGAATTCGCTGACGCTGGCCTCGGTCGCCGCCGTGGTCACCGTGACCGCCGCCATCACCCTGGGCAGCGTCAGCCGCATCCTGCCGGGCCGCCTGTCCGCCGCCGCGCTCTACGTCGGGCGGCTGGGCTACGCGGTGCCCGGCGGGGTGATCGCGGTTGGCCTGCTGGTGCCCTTTGCCGGGCTGGACAACGCATTGGACAGCTGGATGCGCGACAGCTTTGGCGTCTCCACCGGGCTGCTGTTCACCGGCTCGATCTGGGTGCTGGTGGGCGCCTACATGATCCGTTTCCTCGCCGCCGCCATCGGCGCCTATGAGGGCGGTATTTCCGCCGTCAGCCCCAACATGGACGCCGCCGCCCGCGTGCTGGGGCAGAATGCCGTGGGCACCGTGCGGCGCATCCACATGCCCCTGCTGCGGCCCAGCCTGCTGACCGCCGCGCTGATCGTCTTTGTCGACGTGATGAAGGAACTGCCCGCAACGCTGATCATGCGGCCGTTCAACTTTGACACCCTGGCGGTGCAGGCGCACCGGCTGGCCGCCGACGAACGGCTGGAGGGCGCCGCCGTGCCCAGCCTCGTGATCGCCGGACTGGGGCTGTTGCCCGTGGTGCTGCTGATCCGCCGGATGCGGCGCAGGGAGTAGCGCTCAGCCCTGCCGCGCCGGCAGCCCGCGCGTCGCCAGCCAGACGCCCACCACCACCAGCACGATCGCCTCGACGTTGAAGCCCAGCGCCCGGTGCGCGCCGATGGCACCCAGCGCCAGCATCACCAGCCCGGCACAGGCCAGCAGCGCCCCGACAAAGGCGAGGCCATAGCCGGGCAGCGCCTCCGGCCCTCGCTTGCCCGCGCTTTCATAGCGGAAAAACAGCGCCACGAAGGGCACCAGCGTCACCACCAGCGCCAGCAACCAGGGCGCGCGCAGGACCCACCATTGCGCCGTGCCCGGCGCGGTGCCCAGCCCGATGCCGCCCGCCAGCAAAGACAGCCCCACCAGCGCGATCACCGCCGTCAGGTGCCAGAGGTAGATCGTCATGATCATCTGGTTCAGCAGGATGACCGAGGCCCAGACCCGCGCGCCGTCCAGCCAGCGCCGGATCGGCCGCTCGATGGCGATAAGAAGGCCGATCTGCACGAGGCCGATGGCCAGCATGGCGGTTGTCGGCGGGCGCGTGTTGGAAATCTCCTCGCCCGGGACGCTGATCATCGACACCGGAAAGCCCAGGCCAGGGATCAGCACGATCATCCAGACCACGCCCAGCGCCGAGATCAGCCACCACGGCGGCAGGCGGTGCCGGTCGGACTGCCACCAGAACCCCAACTGGTGCACCGCCAGCCAGATGAAGCCGTAGTTCGTCCAGCGCAGCCAGCCCATGCCAAAGCCGAAGGCCAGCGTGTCGACGGCAATCGCCCCCGCCATCAGCAGGAGAACCGAGGCCGGGCCCAGCGCGTCCCAGACCCGCGCCGCCACCGGGACGACAACCGTGATGACGATATAGACCGCCAGGAACCAGACCGGCACCAGCGCCGCCTGAGAGGAGGCGTCGATCAGATCCAGCGGCACGCCGGTCAGCTTGGCGATGGCCGCCGCGGCCGCCCAGACCAGCACCAGCGGCACGATGGGCGTCAGCAGGCGCGACAGCCGTGTCGCCGCCCAGCCGCGCTGCTGTACCGGGTCGTGCCGGGCCGAAGCCCAGGACACCGCGTTGGCAAAGCCCCCGACGAAAAAGAACACCGGCATGATCTGGAACAGCCAGGTGGCGTATTGCGTCCAGGGCGCCTCGGCCAGCAGGATGGTCAGCTGCACCTCGCCCCCCGCAACCATGGGCGCGATCAGCAGCCAGTGGCCCAGCACCACCATGCAGATCGCCACCGCCCGGTACAGGTCGACCGCGCGGTTGCGGCTGGGCGGCGTATGCGCGGCGGCATATTGCGCCATGGCCCAGAGGCCGCGCGGGCGCGGTGTCGTGTCGTTCGCTGGCATTCTTGTCCCCCGCGCTGAGGCGGCCACCCTGTCCCGGGGGTCCGCGCCGTCTGCCTCGATTACCAGGGCACGATAGGACAGCCGTCACCAGCTGGATAGTCCCGGACAGGCCCGGTCCGACAGTCGCACCGCGGACAAGACAGTTCAACAGCCGCCCGGAACACCGACGCTGCGGACTCGACAAACGAAAAAGGCGGGGACTTGCCCCGCCTTTCCGCCAGCCTGTGAAAGGATCACTTCCAGCCGACCTCGTTGAACAGCTTTTGCGCCGTCGGGATGTTCTTGGCGACCTCGCTCAGGTCCACGTCATCCGGCTTGAAAAAGCCCAGCTCGGCCACCGCGGGGCTCAGGCCCACGCCCGGCACCGCCGGGTATTCATCGTTCCCGGCCGAGAAATACTTCTGCGCCTGGTCGCTGGCGAGATACTCGAGAAACTTGATCGCGTTGTCGCGGTTCGGTGCGTGCACCGCCACCCCGGCGCCCGACAGGTTCATGTGCGTGCCGACGCCGTCCTGGTTCGGAAAGACCCAGCCGATCCGCTCCATGCCTTCGCTGACGCCGTCCACCGTCTCGCGGAAGGCGCGGGCAAAGTAATAGGTGTTCGACAGGGCGATGTCGCATTCACCCGACACGATGCCGCGCAGCTGGTCGGTGTCGCCACCCTGCGGGTCGCGGGCAAAGTTGGCCACCACGCCCGCCGCCCAGTCGCGTGCCGCGTCTTCGCCCAGGTGCTGGACCAGCGCCGCCATCAGCGTCTGCATGTAGGCGTTGGTGCCCGAGCGGATGCAGACCCTGCCCTTGTACTTGGGGTCGGCCAGCGCCTCGTAGGTCAGCGGCGGCTCGGTCACGTCCACCTTGTCGTAAAAGATGATCCGCGCGCGCTGCGAAAAGCCGAACCACTGGTTGTCCGCGTCCTGGAGGTAGCCCGGCACGCGGGTTTCCAGCACCGGGCTGTCGATCGCCTGGAGCACGCCGGCGTCCTTGGCCCGCACCAGCCGCGAGGTGTCCACCGTGATCAGCACGTCGGCGGGCGAATTGCGGCCCTCGGCCTGCATCCGCGCCAGCAGTTCGTCCGCGTCGCCTTCGATCCGGTTGACGGTGATGCCGGTCATCTCCTCGAAGTCCGAGTACAGCCGTTCGTCGGTGTCGTAGTGACGCGCCGAATAGAGGTTCACTTCGCCCTGCGCCATTGCCGCAACCGGGACGAACCCCGTCACTGCTGCCAGCGAAATCGCGGCCAGCCCGCTCTTGAAGGTCATGTCTTACTCCTGTGGGTGCAATTCCTTACTCTTTTACTCGGTTACATCGGTTCTGGACGCATTGCAACACGGTACGCGCACCTCCCGCCGAAATTCCGACGAAAAAAGTCATCTATACGAGTTCACCGGGGTCGGGGGCCCTCAAATCGGCACAATTGTGCCTGCTTCGTAAACAATGGCGGCGGATCGGCGCGGATTGACCGCGAAAACAGCCACGCAATGGCCGATCCGATTCATCCTTTGGCGACGCCCGTTTACCGGCAGTTAACCAGTATGTCGGAAAACATAAGGCATGGACGGCCCAACGCGCCGACCACGACAAGAGGAGCACCGCTTGGTTGCAGACGCCACACACCCGGGAACGATCGACATCCTGTTGCAACGGGTCTCAGCCACAGACCCCTTTGCCATCAGCGAAGTGTGCCTGAAACGCACCGGGCACGACATCGTCGTGCGGCCCGAGGTCTCGCACCCGCTGCGTGACACCGTGGTCACGGAGGTTGCCCAGATGCTGGACGATCACTTGGCCGCGCAACAGGAATCCATGGTGCTCAGCCGTGCCCTGTTCGGGTTGAAGCTGCCCGGCCTCACGCTGACGGGGCTTCGGCTGCTGACCCGCATCCGCAAGGGCGGCGCGGCCTCGGCAACGGTCCGCTTCCTGCGCAGCGAGGGCGAGCCGACGGCGATCCTCGCGCCGCACCTGCGCGGCCCCGGGCCCGGCGGCAATGACCTGGACAAGACCGCGCTGCCGGTGCTGCGCGACCTGCTCTGCCCGGCGCTGGAGGTCTTTGACCACATCCTGGCCCACGGCCTGTCCGAAGCGGACGCCCGCGTGCTGGCCGCGCGGCTCAAGACGATGCGCGCCCGTCGCGACGAACTGTCGGATTACATCGAGTTGCTGACCGGGGCGCTGCGTTCAGGCGCGGATCGCGCCCCCGATCCGTGGCACGGTCGGCCGGGCGACCGGATCGAACTGCCCGAACCCCGCGACACGCCGGTCCGGTCGATCAGCTGGTCCCCCTCCGGCGGCACCGTGCGCGGCGAACAGGCCTCGATCCTGCACGGCCACCACGCAAGGGTCTAGGCCACGAACAGACCTCAGGCCATCTGCGCCCGATGGCTCAGCACCCAGCTGCCCGGGCTTTCGGCGGCCAATGCCCGCAGGGTCGCCGCCACCCGGTCCCAGCCGGTCTCGGCGGCGGCCTGCATCGGCCCGCCGCGCCAGCGCGGAAAGGCGTAGCCGTGGATCTGCACCATGTCGACGGCGGCGTCACTCTCGGCGATGCCTTCCTCGACGATGCGCGCGCCCTCGTTGGCCAGCACCGCTAGGATGCGGTCGGCAATCTCGGCCCGGTCAAAGCTGCGCCGGGCGATGCCCTGCGCCGCCGAATAGCCAAGGATCGCCGCCTCGACCTCGGCCGACGGGCGCGGGGTCCGGTCACCTTCGGCATAGTCGTACCATCCCTTGCCGCTGCGCTGGCCCAGGCGGCCCATCTCGCACAGTTGGTCGGACAGGGTCACGTAGCGCTGCGCCGAGTCGCGCGTGGCGGCCTGCCGCTTGCGGTTGGCCCAGGCGATCTGAAGCCCGGTCAGGTCCTGCAGTTCGAACGGCCCCATCGGGAAACCGATCGCGCGCGCGGCGGCGTCCACCTCCTGCGGCAGCGCGCCGTCGGCCAGCATGTATTCCGCGGCCCGGCGGTATTCGGCCAGCATCCGGTTGCCGATGAAACCGTCGCAGATGCCCGCCAGCACCGACACCTTGCGCAGGCTCTTGCCAAAGGCAAATCCGGTTGCCAGCACCTCGGCCGAGGTCTCCGGCAGCGGCACCACCTCCAGCAGCTTCATCACGTGCGCCGGTGAGAAGAAGTGCAGCCCAAGGCAGCGCTCCGGGTGCGGCACCCCGGCAAAGATCTCGCGCGGGTCGATGTAGGAGGTGTTGGTGCCCAGGATCGCCGTGGGCGACATGACCTCCGCCAGCCGCGCAAAGACCGTGCGCTTGACTTCGAGATCCTCGAACACCGCTTCGACCGCCAGGTCGGCGCCCGCCGCCGCGGCGTAATCGTCGGTGGCCGAGAACCGCGCCTTTTGCTCGGCGGCCCGGGCCGCGCTCAGCTTGCCGCGTTTCACCGCGCCGTCGATCAGCCCGGCAACCCGCTCCGTCGCGGCCTGTGCCGCCTCGGCATCGCGCTCGATCAGGATCACGCGCAACCCGCCGCCCAGCGCCGCCACGGCGATTCCCGCCCCCATCAGCCCGCCGCCGACCACCGCAATCCGATTGAGGTCGCGCGGAGTCGCCCCCTCGGCCGCCTTTGGCCGGGCGACCTCGCGCTCGGCAAAGAAGGCGTGGCGCAGGGCGCGGCTCTCGGCGCTGTCACGCATCGCCAGGTGCTGCGCGCGCTCTTTCGGCTGGCCCTCGGCAAAGGGCAGCCAGGCCCATTGCACCGCTTCGAAATTTGCCAGCGGCGCGGCCTGTCCGCGCGCCCGGGTCGCGATCTCGGCGCGCTTTGCCTCCAGCAGGTCGGAGGACAGCATCGGCACCGCCCGCTCGGACACCTTTGATGGCCGGTCCGGCAGGTCGGCGACAAAGGCGCGCGCCGCCTCGTCCGGGTCGCCGTCGAACACGAGGTCCAGCCCTCCCAGCGCCAGCAGCCCGTCGGCGTCCAGCATCCGCCCCGAGGCCGCCATGTCGACCGCCGCCTCCATCCCGATCAGCCGCGGCGCGCGCTGCGTGCCGCCCGCGCCGGGGATCAGGCCCACGTTCACCTCGGGCAGGCCAAAGCGCGTGCCCCGTTGCGCGATGCGAAAGGCGCAGGCCATGGCAATCTCGAACCCGCCGCCCAACGCCGTGCCGTGCAGAACGGCGACAAAGGGCGTCGCGCTGTCCTCGATCATCTGCACCACGTCGGGCAGGTGCGGCTCTGCCGGGGGGGCGTCGAACTCGGACATGTCGCCGCCGGCGACAAAGGTCCGGCCGGCGCAGGTCAGCAAGGCCACCCGCGCGCCCTGCACCTCGGCCACCGCCCGTTTCAGGCCCGCCCGGACGGCGGTGCTGGTGGCATTCACCGGCGGGTTGTCGATGCTTACCCAGGCCAAGTCGTCCTCGCGGGTGACGGTCACGGGGCTGTCGGCGGTCATGGTCAAGGCTCCTCATCCGCGCCCCTGGCTTGGGCGTGTCACACAGGCGATAACCCAAACGCGCGGTCGGTCAAAGCGATTCAGCCCTCGTAGGCCAAGATCGCCGCCTCGATCCGCGCCCGCGTGTCGGCCACGGCCTGCGCCTTGACCGGGCCAAAGCCGCGGATCTCCATGACCAGCGCCGCGATGCGCGCCGCCTCGTCGCGGTTGTCCTCGGTCAGCCCTGCGGCGAGACGGTCGAGCAGCGCGCGGTACTCCTCGATCAGGGCGCGCTCCATCCGCCGTTCCTCGGTCCGGCCAAAGAGGTCCCAGCGGGTGCCGCGCAGGTGCTTCATCCGCGCCAGCCGGCGAAAGACGACCTGCACCCAGGGACCAAAGGCCCGCTTCAGCGGCCGGCCGCGGGCATCCGTGCCGCGCGACAGCAGCGGCGGGGCGAGGTGGTGCTTCACGGTGAAATCGCCCTCGAACCGCTCTTTCAGCCCCTCGACAAAACCGGTTTCCGTGTGCAGCCGCGCAACCTCGTATTCGTCCTTGTAGGACATCAGCTTGAACAGGCCCTTGGCCGACGCCTCGGTCAAGGCGCCGGGGGCACCGGCGGCCGCGGTCTCGACGGTGCGGATCCTGTTCAGGTCGTCGCGGTAACGCTGCGCCCAGGCGGCGTCCTGGTAGTCCGCCAGGAACGCCGCGCGGCGCTCGATCATCTGCTCCAACGTCTGCACCGGGCGGGCGGCGATCCCGGCGGCGCGCTCCACCGCGTCATGATCCGCGACGGCGATCCGGCCCCAGGCAAAGGCCTGCTTGTTGAGGTCCGGCTTGACCCCGTTCAGCACGATCGCGCGCATCAGCGCCGCCTCGGACAGCGGCACAAGGCCTGCCTGCCAGGCCGCGCCCAGCATCAGCACGTTGGCATAGACCGTGTCGCCCAGCAGCGCCTCGGACAGGGCATTGGCGTCCAGCCCGTGCAGCGACGCGCCATCCACGGCCGCGCCGATGCGCGACAGCCGCTCGGCCGGTTTCAGGTCCGCGTCGCGGTTGCGGGCGAAATCCCCCGTCGGCATCAGCGCGGTGTTTACCACCGCCCGCGTGTGCCCGGCGCGGTAGGTCGCCGAGGCCTTGGGCGAGGAGCTGACCACCAGGTCGCAGCCGATCAGCGCGTCGGCGCTGCCGGGTTCGATCCGCGCCTGGTTGACCTCCTCTGGCCGGGCCGACATCCGCAGGTAGCTGAGCACCGGCCCGAATTTCTGCGCAAAGCCCATGAAGTCCAGCACGCTGGCGCCCTTGCCTTCGAGGTTCGCCGCCATGGCGATCAGCTGCCCGACGGTGACCACCCCGGTGCCGCCCACGCCGGTCACGAGGATGTCCCACGACTCCTCCAGCGCCGGCAGCGCAGGCGCAGGCAGACGCCCCGTCAGTTCGGCCAGCGTGTCTGACGACACCCCGCCGCCCATTTTCAGCGTGCCGCCCTCGACCGTGACAAAGCTGGGGCAGAAACCGTTCAGGCAGGTGAAATCCTTGTTGCAGGAGTTGAGGTTGATCTTGCGTTTGCGGCCGAACTCCGTCTCCAGCGGCTCGACGCTGAGGCAGTTGGATTCCACGCCGCAATCGCCGCAGCCCTCGCAGACCAGCGGGTTGATGACGGCGAATTTCTTCGGGTCCACCATCTGGCCGCGCTTGCGCAGGCGGCGCTTTTCCGTGGCGCAGGTCTGCTGGTAGATCAGCACGGTGGTGCCGGGGATCTCGCGCAGCTCGCGCTGGATGCGGTCCATCTGGTTGCGGTGCTCGATCTTCACCCCCGGAGGGAACTCCGATGGACGGAAATTCTCCGGCTGGTCGGAAACCACGACCACCTTTTGCGCGCCCTCGGCCAGCACCGAATGGGCAATCGCCCGGACCGAGATCGGCCCATCCACGGTCTGCCCGCCGGTCATGGCGACGGCATCGTTGAACAGGATCTTGTAGGTGATGTTGGTGCCCGCCGCGATGGCCTGCCGGATCGCCAATGAGCCGGAGTGGTAATAGGTCCCCTCGCCGAGGTTCTGGAATATGTGGCGGTTGCCGTTGAACTGCGACCGGGCGACCCAATTGACCCCCTCGCCGCCCATCTGGATCAGCGAGGTGGTGTTGCGGTCCATCCAGCTGGCCATGAAGTGACAGCCGATCCCGGCCAGCGCGGCGCTGCCCTCGGGCACCCTGGTCGAGGTGTTGTGCGGACAGCCCGAGCAGAAATAGGGCGTGCGGGCCGCCCCCTTGACCTCGATGAGGGAAGGGGGCGGCACCAGCGCCTCGGCACGTTCCGTGAGTGATGTGCCAAGATTCAGGTCCAGACGTTTGGCGATGATCCGGGCCAGCATCACCGCGCCCAGTTCATGCGTCCAGGGGATCAGCCGCGCGCCGTGTTCGTCGCGCTTGCCGACCATGCGTTCGGGCTTTTGGCCCGGGAAGTCGTAGAAATATTCCTTGAGCTGGCTTTCGATGATGCCGCGCTTTTCCTCGATGACCAGCAGCTCCTGCTTGCCCTTGGCGAACTTCAGCGCGCCCACGTCCTCCAGCGGCCAGACCATGCCGACCTTGTAGAGGTCGATGCCCAGTTCCCGCGCGGCCGCCTTGTCGATGCCCAGCAGCCGCAGCGCCTCCAGCGTGTCGAGGTGCGCCTTGCCGGTGGTGACGATGCCGAACCGCGCTGCGTGGCCCCACTCGGCGCGGTCGATGGGATTGGCGCGGGCAAAGGCGAGAACGGCGTTCTTTTTCGCCTCCATCCGCTCTTCGATCTGCGGGCCCGGCAGGTCGGGCCAGCGGTAATGCAGGCCGGTCGCTGGGGGCGTGTAGTCGGGCGCGGCAAACACCCGGTCCGCCGGCAGGTCAAAGGACATGCCGGATTCCACCGTCTCCGAGATCGCCTTGAAGCCGACCCACATGCCGGAAAAGCGCGACAGCGCGTAACCCCATTCACCAAAGGGCAGGAACTCGGCCACGTTGGCTGGGTTCAGCGTGGGCATGAAGAAGTTCATGAAGGCGACGTCGGACTGGTGCGGCATCGACGACGAGACACAGCCGTGGTCGTCCCCCGCCACCACCAGCACCCCGCCGTGCGGCGATGACCCGTAGGCATTGCCATGCTTCAGCGCGTCCGCCGCCCGGTCCACCCCCGGCCCCTTGCCGTACCACAGGCCAAAGACGCCCTGGCAGGTCTTGTCCGGGTCCGTTTCCACCTGCTGCGTGCCGATCATCTGGGTCGCGCCGAATTCCTCGTTCACCGCCGGAAGAAAGGTGATGCCGGCTTCGTCCACGATCTTGCGGTTGCGCGTGATCTCGAGGTCGACACCGCCGACCGGAGAGCCGCGATAGCCCGAGATGTAGCCGCGCGTGTCCAGCCCGCGCGCCTTGTCGCGCCGCGCCTGGTCCAGCGCGATGCGGATGATGGCCTGCGTGCCGGTCAGAAACACACGGCCCGCTCGCGCCACGTAGCGGTCTTCGAGCGCATAGTCCCTGAGAATCGGCGTCTGATCGGTCATGGCGTGTCCTCCCCTGGTGGTGGATGGGCGATTTTCTCGGCTTTGGTTGAGAAAATCCTTCCAATCCGCCGGAATTCTCCGAATTCTTGATCAAACTCTTTCATCTTGAGCCCAGAACCGAACCAGATGACTCAGCTCTCCGATCTTGACCGTCGCATCCTCGCCGCCCTGCAAAAGGACGCCTCGGGCAGCATGCAGGACCTGGCCCGCGCCACCAACAGCTCTCCGGCGACCTGCTGGCGGCGGCTGAAGGCGCTGGAGGATCGCGGCGTCATCGGCCCGCCCGTGCGCCATGTCGACCCCGCCGCCGTGGGGCTGGGCATGGACGCCTTTGTGCAGGTGCGGATGAAATCGCAGGACGGCGCGGCGCGGGCCGGGTTCCAGCGCGCGATGGAGGCGGAGCCATCCATCACCGAGGTCTATTCGATCTCGGGCGAATGGGATTACCTGCTGCACCTCATCGTGCGCGACATCGCCGATCTCGAGGACATCCTGATGCGCAGGGTGCTGGAGCATCCCAACGTCGCGGGGACGGCCACCATGTTCGTGCTGCGGCGGATCAAGCGCAGCTGGGAGGTGCCTGTCAGCCTCTGAGCCACAGCGCGGGCGGCACAAACGAAAAACGCGGCCCCGATGGGACCGCGCTGCATCTTGCCAGAGCCGTCAGGCCTCAGGCAGGTACGTCTCAGGCGAGGGCGAGGTTGACCGCGCTCTCGCGGCCATCACGGCCGGCTTCGACGTCATAGGTCACCTTCTGGTTGTCGGCGAGGCCGGTCAGGCCCGAACGCTCGACCGCGGAGATGTGGACGAACACGTCCTTGCCGCCCGACGCCGGCTGGATAAAGCCGAAACCCTTGGTGGTGTTGAACCATTTCACAGTGCCATTGGCCATCTGTCTGTTCCTTTTCAAAATGCCACTCGCAACATGCAGTGGCCCGGCGTAGCGCGTCTTGATCGAATGACTGCGTGCCAGTGAAGGAAAACAGAAGTCGAAGAGAAGTCTAAGCGCGGACCGTATGCCAGTTTCCAACCGATTTGGCAAGACGTTTCCGGTTTTGCGGTACGGCCCCCCGGGTCAGCGCGGCCCGTCGCGCGGTCCGCCCTGGCGCCTGAACGGGCTGATGGAAAAAATAATTGTCAGCCCACTTGAACGGTCCCATCGGCTCGACCAACTTCGCGCAATCCGGGTGTGAGGCTCCTCCCGGCGACTGCAGGCGCATGGATGCGCCGAGAGTGCTTTCCTCGAATGGACAGATGGCCATGCGCCCCATGATCGCCGCCGCAGTCGCGGTTCTTTTCGCCCTCCCCGCCCTTGCAGACGAAACCCAGGGCCAGATCCTGGCCTATGACCGGGTTTCCAACATCCTGGTGCTGTCGGACAAGACCGTCTGGCAACTGCCGGCCACCCTCGAAGTCCCCGCCGACCTCGTCGCCGGTGACTCGGTCAAGCTGGTCTACACGACCTCCGGCGAAGATGGCGTGAAGTCGATCGACGCGCTGACACGGGTCGCCAACTAAAACCCGTCCGGCGGCGCCGGCAGGACAGTTCCGCCGGCGGCCGCCGCCCTGCCCCCGCAGGGCCGGGGTTCAGTCGAAATCGAACAATTCGCCAAGAAACCCGCGCCGCTTTCTCTTGCGGTCGTAGGACTCGTCCCGATGGCCCCGATCGTCCTCGTGATAATCGCCGCGCTCTTCGCGCAGGGGCTCGGGACGGGGCGGCGCGGCGGCGTATTGCGCGCTGCGCTCGATGATCTTGTCCAGCTCTCCCCGATCCAGCCAGACGCCCCGGCACTTGGGGCAAAAGTCGATCTCGACACCGGACCGGTCGGTGATGACAAGGTCGCTTCCGTCGATTGGACACTTCATGCGCGCGCTCTCCTGCTCTGTGGGCGGCCGTGGGCCGCGACCCCCTTCAGATAGGCGCCGGCGCCGGCATTTCATCCCCCGTCCAGCCGCATCGGCGGACCGTCTCCCAGACGGATTACGGCAACAGTGCCTTCGGGTAACCTGCGGGGATGACCCGATTCATTTCGTTTCTGGCCCTCGTGGCCAGCCTGCTTCCGCTGACGGCTTCGGCCGAGGACTACGACACCCGCACGCTGATGCGCCGCGGCCAATGGCAGGTCGATGTGACCTACAGCGCCGGTGCGGACGCCTTCTGGTGCACCGCCGGGACGGAAAACAGCGCCACACAGAGGTTCAACCTGGTCGCCTACCAGAACGAGGCCTTTGCCCTGTTCATATTCGACCCGCGCTGGAACCTGGAGCCGCGCGCCGTCCGCTTTCTCGTGGACATCGACAAGGCACGCTGGACCATCGACGGCACCGGCGAGGGGGTCGGCATCTCGCTGAACATGACCGACGCCGAAACCGCGGTGAAGTTCCTGGTGCAGCTGAAGCGTGGCAACACCCTCTACGTCTACAACGACAGGCAGCAGCAACAAGCCAGTTTCTCGCTCAGCGGCTCTTCGGCGGCGATCGACGCGCTGTTCGACTGCTGGGACCGGATCACCGCAACGCCGGACCCGTTCTGAGGGCGCAGCCCGCGATGGCCGCGCGCCGCTTGCTGCGAAATGTCAGGACCGCACCCAGCCGACGATCTGCGCCGCCGGCATCGCGCCGGACTGCCGCTTGACCTCGCGCCCGCCGGCAAAGCGGACCATGGTCGGAATGCCCCGGATGCCCTGCCGCGCGCCGACGTCGGGATGCGCCTCGGTGTTGAGCTTGACCAGCCGGGCCTCGGAGCCCAGCACACCGGCCGCCTTGTTGAACTCCGGCCCCATCATCCGGCAGGGGCCGCACCACGGCGCCCAGAAATCGACGACCAGCGGCACATCGTCGGTGCGCGCCGCCTTTTCCAGCGTGGCGGCGTCCACCTCGACCGCGCGCGCCGGCATCAGTGCGGCGCTGCAGGTGCCGCATTTCGGCCCCGCGCCCAGCCTGTCCGCCGGCACCCTGTTCACCTGGCCGCAATCCAGGCACGTGATTTTCTTGCCCGACATCTCGTGATTCTCCGCAAAGACATTCTGATTTCAGTATGTGATCACGGCGCCGCGCCATCAAGAGCGCGCCTCGCGTCAGTCGAGGTCCCGCGACACCTCGTCCCGGACCGCTTCGGGCAGTTCGGTCAGGCGGTAATGCCCGGTGGCATGCGCCGCCCGGATGATCGAGGCGGGTTCCGCCGGCAACCGCTCCATGATGCAGCGCGCCAGCCTGCGCTGGCCCGGCACCTCGTTGCGCGCCAGCGCGTAAAAGCCGTGCATGTAAGGCGAAAAACGGTGGGTCGGGCGGCCCGAGAACACCAGCGACACGTTGTTCCAGGCCGGGGAATGCAGGAACAGCCAGGCGACGCCATCCTGAACCCCCAGCAGCAGGCCGCGCATTTCACGCTCGGCCGGGGTCAGGCGATCGGTCATCAGCCGCGCCTCGCGCAACAGGTAGGTCCGGAACACCCGCGCCCCGGGCACCGTGGCCAGGCGGACGGCATTGCAGACGAACCTGTCGCGCCGCGCCATCGACGGCCGCCAGAACAGGTACAGCCCGTCGGGCATGTCCTTTTCCGGCACGTGGTGGGTGTCGGACACCGGCAGGTAGGTGACCGCGTTCTCCAGCCCGTAGTTGCGCGGCGACGGGGCCTTCGCCGATCCCGGCTCTGGCAGCGCGGCGAAATGGGTGTCGGGCAGCACTTCGGTCAGGATCCGGGCATCGACACCGAAGTGGTCGCAGATCCGCTTGAGCACGGCCGGCTTGGGATGGGATTCGCCACTTAGGTAGCGATTGAACTGCGCGCGGCTGATGTCCAGCCTCTTGGCGAAGTCGGTCACGCTGCCGCGGCCCTGCACCAGGCGCCTGAGGTTGACGCTGAAGCGCATCGATATGGCCGTGTCCCGATTGCCGCCGCCCATCCGATCTGTCTCACTTTTCGAACAACTATACCTGAAGTAGATACAGCACCGGGCGCAACGGATCAATTTCGCATCAATAGCGCCGATTTCCGAGCCGCCGTGTCTGCGATAACCGTGGATTTCGTTGCTAAATCGACAGAGATTTCCGACGCATAGGGCGTTTCCACCTGCTAGAAAGAGATGTAACAATTTTGAGTTGAGTGACTCGCCAAGCAGGAGTGAGCATCCGATGCCGGATACCGGGCTGGCCCCGACACATGAGCCAATCGAGGGAACGAACCTGTCGGACATCTGCACGCGATTGCGGCTGGCCGCGTCGATCCTGGAACGATCGGCCTATGACCTGGCGAACCTTCACGCCTGCCCGGATGTCACGCACCTGATCCTGTCGGCTCAAACGGTCGAGCGGATCACCGAACGGCTGTGCAAGCAGGTCTGCCCGGACTGAACCCGTCCGCGCGCGGCCGAACCGCTCGCGCTCCGGCGCGGGATCGGCCATCATGACGCCATCCGTCCGACCAGAGGCCGCGCGTCCATGCCCGAGAACTCTCCCTTTCGCCCCGTCGATGACGACGCGCGCGCGCTGGCGCGCCAGCTGCTGACCGCGGCCGATTTCGCCGCCCTCGCGGTGACCCGGCCCGACACCGGCACCCCGTCGGTGACGCGCATCGCGCTGGCCACCGATCCGCAGGGCGCGCCGCTGTCGCTGGTCTCGACCCTGTCATCGCACACCGCCGCGCTGGAGGCGGCCCCGTCCTGCGCCCTGCTGGTCGGCGAACCGGGGCCGCGCGGCGATCCGCTGACCCACCCGCGGCTGACCCTGCACGCCGAGGCCCGGCTGATCGCGCGCGACGCGCCCGAGCATCCCGCCCTGCGCGCGCACTACCTGGCGCAACGGCCCAAGGCGCAGCTTTACATCGATTTCGGAGATTTCCGGATGGTCAGCTTCCGCGTGACCGATGCGCTGCTGAACGGTGGCTTCGGCAAGGCTTACCGGTTGGCCCCCGAGGACCTGCGCCCGCTCTGACCCCTACTCCAGCCCCGCCGACCCATGTTTGAGCAGGATCGGCACGATCAGGTCTTCCTCGTCCTCGAGGTGGCGCAGCAGGAACCCTTCGAAGGCGGCGATCTCGTCGCGGTAGCGCCCGGCTTCGACCTGACCCTGCATCAGCCCGTTCGCGGCCCTGGCAAAGCCGTCCAGCAGCGCGTCCATCCTGTGATGGTCCTTGTCCAGGATGTCGAACCCGCGCGCCAGCGCCGATTCGTAGCCCACCAGCCGGGGGAAATAATGCGTGTCCTCGATCTGGTGATGGCCGTGCAGCTGTTGCAGCAACAGGCTGCCGTAGCGGGACAGGCGGGCC
The DNA here is from genome assembly GCF_900184945.1 of Antarctobacter aquimaris. Taxonomy (GTDB): domain Bacteria; phylum Pseudomonadota; class Alphaproteobacteria; order Rhodobacterales; family Rhodobacteraceae; genus Maliponia; species Maliponia aquimaris. Next base: position 175,109 of record NZ_FXYF01000004.1, read on the forward strand.
TGCATCCGGTCGGAATCCAGCGTGCCGCCCTGAACCGCCTCGGCATCGCCGCGCAGCGTGTCGCACAGGGTGCGGAACATCAGGTGCCGGTCCAGCCAGAACGACACCAGCCCGTTGAAATTGGCGTGCTCCGCCCAGGCCTCGCGCGGGTAGCTGTCGCGCAGGGCGCGCAGCGCCGGCGGCAGGCCGGCGCGCGTGGTCAGGTCAAGGTCGGGGGTATCTTCGATGCGCCCGACATGGCGCATCCCCCGAGAATGTCAACGCAGGACATGCACCGCGCACGCGGCGTGACGCACCACCTGCGCCGCGGTCGAGCCCAGCAGCAGATCCTGCATCCCCGGCCTGTGCGAGGCGATGACGATCAGGTCCGTGTCGTGGTCATCGGCCCAGTCCAGAATCGTGCGGCCGGAATGGCCCGACACCACCAGCCCGGTGGCGCCCGGCACCTGCGCCGCGATATCCTCCAGTTCCTTCTCGATGCCCAGGCGGGCCTGGGCCGTGTAGTCCGCCGGCAGGTAGCTGGCGACGTAGCCGGGCACCTGTTCCAGCACGTGCAGGAAGGTGATCCGCGCATCGTCGGCGGCCAGGGCCTGTGCCACCTTTGTCGCGCTGCGGATCTTGGCGTCGCTTCCCTGGTCAAAGGCGACGGGGACAAGGATGTTGCTGTACATGGATTCTCCTCCTGATGCGCAGAGAGTGCCGCCGCGCGCGCCCCCGCGCCTTGATACAGGTCATGCCCGTGCCCCGCCACCGACCGGCCACATTGCCACCACATTGGCCGCCTAGACCGGGGTCTGGCGTCAGAACGCGCCTCCACTTGGTCCCCGCTCCTTGCAGGACGCGACGGCCGGGCCACACCCACCCTGTCCGCCCCTCCCGGGGCGTCGCCGGCCGCACGACGCGGCGGCATCCAGGCAAGGAGTCGTGCGCCGTGCGTTACCTGATCGCCGAAACCAGCTGGTCATTGATGAGCCTTGCGCAGGCGCTGACAGAGGCCGGTGTCCTGCTGACCCGGACCGATCGCCCCGAGGACATCCCGCAATTCCTGCAACTCGTCCCGGCCGACCTGCTGATCCTCGACGCCGAGGCGCTGGACCGGTTCGGCACCTCGCTGGCGGCGCTGCGCCGCGCCCGTCCCGACCTGCCCATCGCGCTGGTCGCCGACACCCCGACGCACGGCCAGATCGTCCGGTGGCTGGAGGCCGGCGCCGATACCGTGATCAACGCCGCCGCCCCGCCCGAGGAGGCGGTCATGATGCTGGCGGCGCTGGCGCGGCGCGCGCATGGCCTTGCCCAGTCGACGCTGCGCTACGGTCCGCTGCGCATGGACCTGCACAGGCGCAAGGCCTACCTGAACGACTGCCCGGTCAAGCTGAGCCCCAAGCTCTACGAGCTGCTGGAATTCATGGCGCTGCGCCCGCGCAAGCTGCTCAGCCGGCCCGCCCTGCTGGGCCATGTCTACGGCCTGGAGGACGAACCGGACCCCCGCGTCTTTGACGTCTACGTCTGCAACCTGCGCGCCTGCCTCGAGGCCGCGAACGGCGCGGTCGACATCGAGACGATGCGCGGCGTCGGCTACCGTTTTGTCGCCGCCGACCTCGATGGCGCCATCGCCGCCTGACCGGGGGTCCGCCTCAGAAAGTCGCCGCCACGTCGTAGAGCACCGGCTCGAAACTGCGGCACAGCGCGGTCAGATCGCGGTTGCGCCGGCGCATCTCGGGCGAACGCAGCATGGCCAGGAAATCCTCGCGCCGCTCCCACTGGGAATAGTTGGCGATGCGGGTCTGCGCATCGTTGACATGCAGCCCCGCCGCCACGAATCCCGGCTGTTTCGAGATGAACTCGGCATAGGCGGATTGCAGCGCCTCCAGCAGGTCCTGGCACTGTCCCGGGCTGGTCTCGAAGGTCGTGATGACGGTCTGAGTGTTGGAATCGACGGAAATCTTGGGCATGGCGGTCCTCCTCCTGGCCCCACTCTGGCACGGATCGCGGGCGTGGCGAAAGCCGCGCGATGGGCGGGCGTCTTCGGCGCGGGGGGCGGAAATTCTTGACAGCGCAGGGGGGACGGGGTCACACAACGCACACACCCACAAGAACATGCGCAAAAGCGCAGCCATACAGGACCCGACGCATGAGCAGCACCCAACGCATCGAGGAGTCGGTCCGCGACTCCATCATTTCGCGCCCCGACATGATCCTGGACGACCAGGACCTGATGCAGGCCCTGATCGCCGCGAACGAACGCGCGATGGGCGGCAACATCATCGACCTGCGCGGAATCGCGATGGAACGGCTTGAGGCGCGGCTGGACCGGCTGGAGGACACCCACCGCAGCGTGATCGCCGCCGCCTACGAGAACCTCGCCGGGACCAACCAGATCCACCGCGCCATCCTGCGCATGCTCGACCCGGTCGATTTCGAAACCTTCCTGCACGACCTCGGTGACGAGGTGGCGCAGATCCTGCGCGTCGACATGGTCCGGCTGGTGCTGGAAACCGCGCAGAACGAGGACGATCCCGTGGTGCAGCGGCTGGGCGACGTGCTGTCGGTGGCCGAGCCGGGCTTTGTCGGCCGCTACGTCGGCAACGGCAGCACCGCGCCGCAGCGCCCCGTCACCCTGCGCCAGGTCCAGGCGGGCAACGCCCGCATCCATGGCGACCGCGCCGACTGGATCCGCTCCGAGGCCTGCCTGCGGCTGGACTTCGGTCCCGGGCGCCTGCCCGGCCTGCTGGTCATGGGCTCCGAGGACCCGCACCAGTTCACCCCGCAGCAGGGCACCGACCTGCTGGCCTTCTTCGGCGGCGTCTTTGAACGGGCGATGCGCCGCTGGCTGGCCTGAGCCGCCCCTTGCCATGACGCTTGAAATCTCTCCGGCCGCCCGCGATGCCCTCGCCAACTGGCTGGAGGCGTGCAAGGCGCTGGACGGCGCGGCCGAGAACACCCTGACCGCCTACCGCGGCGACGTGCTGGATTTCATCGCCTTCCTGACCGGGCATCACGCCGAACCGCAGGGCCTGACGCCGCTGGCGCGGGTCACGACCACCGACATGCGCTCCTGGATGGCGCACCTGCGGCGGCACGAGGTCGGCGCGCGCTCGGTCGCGCGCAAGCTGTCGGCGGTCAAGAGCTTTTACCGCTGGCTGTCACGGCGCGAAGGGTTCGAGCCGACCGCCGTGCTGTCCGCCCGCGCGACCAAGTTCCAGAAGAAACTGCCTCGCCCGCTGTCCGAGGATGCCGCCCGCGCGATGATCGACACGGTCGAGGTGCAGTCGGCCGACAGCTGGCAGGGCGCGCGTGACGCAGCCGTGGTGACGCTGCTCTACGGCTGCGGGCTGCGCATCTCCGAGGCGCTGGGCCTGACCGGCCGCGACCTGCCGCTGGGCGACAGCCTGCGCATCACCGGCAAGGGCGGCAAGGAACGCGTCGTGCCGGTGCTGCCCGTGGCGCGCCGCACGGTCGACACCTACCTGCGCCTCTGTCCCCACCCGGTGGAGCCGGACGCGGCGCTGTTTCGCGGTGCGCGGGGCGGGCCGCTGAACCCGCGCCTGGTGGCCAAGGTCACGGAAAAGGCCCGCATGCAGCTGGGCCTGCCCGCCACCGCCACGCCGCACGCCATGCGCCACAGCTTTGCCACCCACCTGCTGGCCGCCGGCGGCGACCTGCGGGCGATCCAGGAACTGCTTGGCCATGCCTCGCTGTCAACGACGCAGGCCTACACGGCGGTCGACGAGGTCCACCTGATGAAGGTCTACGAGGCAACGCACCCCAAGGCGTGACAGCGCCCCGGCCTTGTGCTTTGGTCCGGGCACCCCCCACGCAAGGACGCGACACCATGCAACTGTTCTACTCCCCCGCCTCTCCCTTTGTGCGCAAGGTGATGGTCTTTCTGCATGAGACCGGCCAGCTTGCCGATGTCGCGCTGCGCCCGGTCACCACGACCGCGCTGAACTCGGACGCCGGCCTGATGGCCGCGAATCCGCTGGCCAAGCTGCCGACCCTGCTGCGCGCCGACGGTCCGGCGATGTACGACAGCCGGGTGATCTGCCGTTTCCTCGATGACCGCGCCAAGGCCGGGCTCTATCCCGCCGCCCCGCGCCTGTGGGAAACCCTGACGCTGGAGGCCACCGGCGACGCCATCATGGAATCCGCCCTGGGCATCGTCTACGAACGCCGCCTGCGCCCCGAGGAGCTGCATTTCCAGCCTCTGCTGGACGCCTACTGGGCCAAGGTGGACCGGGCGATCGAGGTGCTCAACACCCGCTGGATGAGCCACCTGCACGGCCCGCTGGACGCCGGCCAGATCGCCGTGGCCTGCGCGCTGGGTTACGTCGACTTCCGTCTGCCGGAAAAGGACTGGCGCGCCGGGCGCGATGCGCTGGCGGGCTGGTACGCGTCGTTCGCCGCGCGTCCGGCAATGGCCGAAACCGCGCCCAAGGGCTGAGCCGCGCCAAAACGCAAAAGGGCGGACCGCTGTCCGCCCTTGCACCCGTCGGGCGGGTCTGCCCCGCCGCCCCGCTCAGAAGTTCAGCGAGATGCCGAAATTCAGCGCGTTGGTCTTGATGTCCGTCTTGAAGGTGCCGCCCTTGTCAAAGGTGCCTTCGTTGCTGGAGTAGGTGAACTGGTATTCCCCGAAGACCGAGAACCGGTCGTTGATCGGATAGCTGGCCCCCGCCATCAGGCGCGCCGCCGGGCCGGTCAACTGAAAGCCGTAGGTCTTGGACGTGCCCGACACCGCGTCGACATGCGGAAAGGCGATGCCCAGGCCACCGCCGACATAGGGCGTCACCCGCCCGAAGCGGTCCGGCCAGCGCTTCATCACGTTGGCGGTCAGCACGTTGTGGCCGTCCGAAAATTCCAGCCGGGAAAAGCCCAGCGCCGCCTTGGTCGAGTCGGGCGCATAGGCCTTGGTGTGGGTGTACTCCACGCCGAAGCCCAGATTGTTGCTCTGCCACCAGGTCGCGCGGGCGCCGTAGTAGGGCGGCATGCTGAAGGGCTTGCCCTCCCAGCCGACCAGCTCGTCATAGCTGCCGCCGCCGTTGGGCAGCTTGCCCGAGATTCGGCTGTGCGGCAGCGTCTGCCACCCCAGGTAGAACGACAGCTCCGTTTCAGCGGCCGCCGGCACGGCCAGCGCCGCAACAAGCCCCGCTCCGAGAATCAACCGCCGCATCGCCGCCTCTCCTTCTGTTCCGGAACGGAGATAATCACTCGCCCTACCCGGATTCAACCGCGACAGATGCGCGCGAGCCGCATGTGTGAGCGTTTTGCATCCTTTACCCGAATGGGGGTCCCCGCTAGATACCGACCCTGAGCGGGGTCCGGAGTCTTTTCGAGCCTCCGGAAACCATGGGTTTTACCGCGGGCCGACGGCCCCACAGAAATGGAGCGAACCTCGTGTCCCACGCAGAAGACCACGAAGGCACCAGAAGGGATTTTCTCTACTACGCCGCGGCAGGCGCCGGGGTCGTCACGACCGGCGCAGCCGTCTGGCCGCTGGTGAACCAGATGAACCCCTCGGCGGACGTCCGCGCCCTGTCCACCATCCGCGTCGACGTGTCGGGCGTTGCCCCGGGCACGCAGCTGACGGTCAAATGGCTGGGCAAGCCGGTCTTCATCCGCCACCGCACCGAGGAAGAGATCGCCGAGGCCCAGGCGCAGGACGCCGCCATCGCCGACGGTTCGGCCCCGGCGCTGGTCGACGCGCTGGCCAACAACGCCAACATCGACTCGGGCGCCCCGGCCACCGACGCCAACCGCACCATGCCCTCGCCCGAAGGTGAGGCCGCCGAGGCCTGGATCGTCCAGATGGGCGTCTGCACCCACCTCGGCTGCGTGCCGCTGGGCAACGCCGGCGAATTCGGCGGCTGGTTCTGCCCCTGCCACGGCTCGCACTACGATCTCGCCGGACGCATCCGCAAGGGACCGGCCCCGCGCAACCTTCCTGTCCCCCCGGCCGCATGGGTCGACGACACCACCATCCTGCTGGGCTGAGGAGCTAGACACATGGCTGGAATTCCGCACGACCATTACGAGCCCAAGACCGGCGCAGAAAAGTGGCTGCACAGCCGCCTGCCGATCGTCGGGCTGCTCTACGACACCATCATGATCCCCACGCCCAAGAACCTGAACTGGATGTGGATCTGGGGGATCGTCCTGACCTTCTGCCTCGTGTTGCAGATCGTCACCGGCATCATCCTGGTGATGCACTACACGCCGCATGTCGACATGGCCTTCGCCTCGATCGAGCACATCATGCGCAACGTGAACGGCGGCCATTTCATCCGCTACCTGCACATGAACGGCGCGTCGCTGTTCTTCGTCGCGGTCTATGCGCACATCTTCCGCGGCCTCTACTACGGCTCGTACAAGGCCCCGCGCGAGGTGACCTGGATCATCGGCATGCTGATCTACCTCTGCATGATGGGCACCGCCTTCATGGGCTACGTCCTGCCCTGGGGTCAGATGTCCTTCTGGGGCGCGACCGTCATCACCGGCCTGTTCGGTGCGATCCCGCTGATCGGTGAACCGATCCAGACCTGGCTGCTGGGCGGACCGGCGGTGGACAACGCCACGCTGAACCGCTTCTTCTCGCTGCACTACCTGCTGCCCTTCGTGATCGCGGCGCTGGTCGCCGTGCACATCTGGGCCTTCCACACCACGGGCAACAACAACCCGACCGGTGTCGAAGTGCGCCGCGGCTCCAAGGCCGAGGCCGAGAAGGACACCGTTCCGTTCTGGCCCTACTACGTGATCAAGGACCTGTTCGCCCTGGCGCTGATCATGGCGGTCTTCTTTGCCATCGTCGGCTTCATGCCGAACTACCTGGGCCACCCGGACAACTACATCGAGGCGAACCCGCTGGTCACGCCCGCGCACATCGTGCCGGAATGGTACTTCCTGCCGTTCTACGCCATCCTGCGCGCCTTCACCTCGGACGTCTGGCTGGTGCAGCTTGCCTCCTTCGTCACCGGCGGCATCATCGACGCCAAGTTCTTTGGCGTGCTGGCGATGTTCGGCGCGATCATCGTGATGGCGCTGGCGCCCTGGCTCGACACCTCGTCGGTCCGCTCGGGCCGCTACCGGCCGATGTTCAAGTGGTGGTTCTGGCTGCTGGTCATCGACTTCTTCGCGCTGATGTGGCTGGGCGCCATGCCGGCCGAAGAGCCCTATGCCAGCTTCTCGCTGATCGCCTCGGCCTACTGGTTCGCGTATTTCCTGATCATCCTGCCGCTGCTTGGCGTGATCGAGAAACCGCTGCCGCAGCCCGACACGATCGAGGCCGACTTCGACGCCCATTACCCGCCCAAGGGCGAGGCCAAGGGCGCGCCTGCCGCGACCCCGGCGGAATAAGACAAGAAGGACCGAAAGAGATGTTCAAGAAACTCACCCTCGCGGCCTTCGTGGCCCTCGGTCTGGCCGGCGGCGCTCATGCCGCCGGCGGCGAGGCCCATGTCGAGGACTTCAAGTTCTCGTTCGAAGGGCCCTTCGGCACCTGGGACCAGAACCAGCTCCAGCGCGGCCTCAAGGTCTACACCGAGGTCTGCTCGGCCTGCCACGGGCTGCGCTACGTCCCGATCCGTGACCTCGAGGCGCTCGGCTACACCGAAGAGCAGGTCATCGCCTACGCCGCGACGCTCGAAGTCTACGACGACGAGCTGGAGGATTTCCGCCCGGCCAAGCCGACCGACCACTTCCCGGCCAACACCGCCGTCGGCGCACCTGACCTGTCGATGATGGCCAAGGCGCGTGCCGGCTTCCACGGCCCCTATGGCCTCGGCATCAACCAGTTGTTCAAGGGCATGGGCGGCCCCGAATACATCGCCTCGCTGCTCGTCGGCTACACCGGCGAGGAAAAGGTCGAGGCCGGCGCGACCCTCTACGAGAACACCGCCTTCCCGGGCGGCTGGATCTCGATGGGCCCGCCGCTCTACGGCGAAGACGTCGATTATGACGACGGTCACGCCAACGACCTGCACCACATCGCGGCGGATGTCTCCGCCTTCCTGATGTGGACCGCCGAGCCCAAGATGATGCAGCGCAAGCAGGCAGGCTTTGCCGGCGTGTTCTTCCTCGTGGTGCTGTCGGTGCTGCTGTATCTGGTGAACAAGCGGATCTGGGCGCCGATCAAGCGCAAGCCGCTGGCCTGACGCCGCGGCCCTGACCCGACACGAAAGCCCCGCCAACCGGCGGGGCTTTTTTCATGTCCGGCGCGGGGCGATCCAGACCTCATCGGGAACGAAGGGCTCCTGCGGTGTCCCGTCCGGCGTCGCCGCGTGCTGGAAAAAGCAGGTGAAGCCGGCCGGCACCATCGTCCCGCGCGGCGCTTCGTCGAGGAAGATGTACTTGCTGTTTGCCGGCGTGAAGTCGAACCACCCCGGATCGTCGAAGGCGCCGGAATAGACCCCCAGCCGGTCGGGCCAGCGTTCAAAGGTCAGGTGGGTCTTGGTCGCGCAGGTCTGGCAGAAATGAACATGGACCTCCTTGCCGCTGCCGTCCGAGACATGGACATACCGGGCTGGCGTGCCTTTCGTGATGCGGAACGCCGTCGCGTCGAAGATCGGCTCGATCACCCCCGTGGACCCGGTGGCGCGCTGGCAAAAGCGGCAGAAACAGGCCGTGATCCAGAGCGGATCCGCCGTCACCTCGAACCCCAGCGCGCCGCACAGGCACCCTCCAGCATGCGTTCCCATCGGCCGTCCTCCCCTTGCGTTGCCGTGTAACATGACGCTGCGGGTCCGGCCTGTCACCCCGTCGTGCCGACGTAATCCCGGAACACCGCCGGCGGATCGTCGAGGAAGGCCTGCGTCGCCACCGGCGGAAAGGCCACGCCCTCGGCCACCAGCACCACCTCCTGGGCAAAGCGTTTCGCGTCGCCGGGGTCATGCGTGACCAGCACCACCAGCGCGGCCAGGCTTTCGCCCACCTCGCGCACCAGCTCCAGCATCTCGGCCTTCAGCGCCGGTCCCAGCGCGGCAAAGGGTTCGTCCAGCAGGATCACCGGCCGCGCCATCAGCAGCACCCGCGCCAGCGCCGCCCGCCCCTGCTGACCGCCGGACAGGGTGCCCGGCCGACGCTCGGCCAGCCCCTCCAGCCCGACCCGCCGCAGCGCCCCGTCGATCCGTTCGCGCGCCTCGGCATCGGGCCGCCGCCCGTCCGGGTGCAGCGCAAGGCACAGGTTGCGCGCCAGCGTCAGGTGCGGAAACAGGTTGCTGTCCTGGAACAGGATCGACACCGGCCGCGCCTCGGGCGGCGCGCGCGTGATGTCGCGGTCCTGCCACAGGACGCGCCCCGCGGCGGGCAGGCGAAACCCCGCGATGGCGTCCAGCAGCGTCGACTTGCCCGCGCCCGACGGGCCGACCACCGCCACCCGCCGCCCCGGCGCCAGCGCCAGGTCGGCGGTCAGGTCGCCGCCCTCCATGTGCACGCGCACCTTCTCAAGCCTCAGCATCGCCGCGCCCTCCCCTGTCGAACAGCCAGAACAGGCCCAGGCTGAGCCCCAGCAGCAGCAGCGCCGCGCCTGCCGCCGCCTCCATCTGATAGGATCCCATCAGCCGGTAGACCTGCAAGGGCAGCGTCGCCCGGTCCGGGTCGGCGAACAGGGCGATCACGCCGAGGTCGCCCATCGCCAGCGCCGCCGTCAGCCCGGCCGCAAAGCCCATCGGCCGCCGCAACCGCGGCAGCCAGACCAGCCGCAGCCAGGCCGCCCGCGTCATCCGCAGGCTGGCCCGCAGGCGGCCAAAGTCGTGCTCGACCGCCTCGGCCTCGGGGCGCAGGATGCGCAGGGCAAAGGGCAGCGCCATCAGCGCGTTGACCAGCGCCGTCACCGGCAACGCCATGTCAAAGGGGTTCACGAAGGGCCGCAGCATCAAAAACAGCCCGGTGCCCAGCACCAGCGGCGAAATCGCGATGGCGGGCAGCGCCAGCAACTCTCCCCGCCGCGTCGCCAGCGGCAGCGCCCAGGCCAGGCACAGCGCGGTGGACACCAGCGCCACCGCCAGCGAATGCCCGGCGGCGGTCAGCGTGTCGCCGCTCAGCAGGGCCAGTCCCGGCAATCCGCGCAGGACCACCGCGACCAGCGGCACCAGCAGGAACCCCGCCGCCAGCATGATCCACAGCGCGTCGCCGATCCGTGCAGCCAGGGACCGCCCGTCCCAGCGCGGCACCACCCGGTCGCGCCCCGCGCCAAAGCCCGCCTGCCCGGCCACCCGCAGCGCCACCACGCCCGCCACCAGCGCCAGCGCCAGTTGCAACACCGCCAGCCCGGCGGCGCGGCCCAGGTCGAAATCGAACCGCATCGCCTGGTAGATCGCCAGTTCGACCGTTGTCGCCCGGGGCCCGCCGCCCAGCGTCAGCGCCACCGCAAAGCTGGTCAGGCAGATGACAAAGATCACCGTAAAGGCCCCCGGCACCACCCGCGCGATCAGCGGCCCGTCGATCACCCGCCACTGCGCCCGCACCCCCAGGCCCAATGACGCCGCCAGCCGGAAATGCTCCGCCGGGACAGCGGCCCAGCCGGTCAGCAGCATCCGCACCGCCAGCGGCAGGTTGAAGAACACATGCGCCAGCACGACCCCGTGCAGCCCGTAGATGTCCAGCCTTGGCAGGCCCAGCGCCGCCAGCCCCGCGTTGACCAGCCCGGCCTGGCCAAAGACCGCGATCAGCCCCATGACCGCCACGATCACCGGCAGGATGAACGGCGCCCCCAGAAGCGTGACCAGCAGGCCACGCCCGGCAAAGCGCCGCCGCGCCAGCGCCTTGGCCACCGGCACCGCCAGCGCCACGCTGAAGACGGCGGACAACAGCGCCTGCCAGACGGTAAAGCGCAGCGCCTGCCAGTCGCCCGGACCCAGCGCGCCAAGGCCCCCCGCCCGGGCCAGCACCACGCCCACCGGCCCCAGCGTGAGACACGCCAGGGCCAGCGCCGCGGTTACTGCGACAGCGCGCGGCGCCATGCCTCGATGGCCTCGTCGCGCAGCGCGGCTGCTTCATCCTCGGAGTAGAACAGCACCTTTTCCGGCAGGTCGAGCGCCTGGAACCCCTCGGGCCACTGCTCCATCGGCAGCGCCGCGGGGATCGACCAGTTGCCCGTCGCGATCATGCCCTGGAAATCGCCGCCCAGAACGAATTGCATGAACTGATCCGCCAGCTCCGGCTGATCCGTGCCCGCCACCTTCGCGGCGAGTTCGACCATGAAGTAATGGCCCTCGGGGAAGATCGCCGCCTTCCTGGTCTCGTCGCCCTCGGCGATGATGTGGTAGGCGGGCGAGGTGGTGTAGCTCAGCACCATGTCGGCCTCGCCGTCGGTGAACAACCCATAGCTTTCGGACCAGCCCTTGGTCACGGTCACGATCTTGGGCGCCAGCTTTTCCCAGGCCGCCTGCGCGCCGTCGCCGTAGACCGCCTGCACCCAGAGCACCAGCGCCAGCCCGGAAATCGAGGTGCGGGGGTCCTGGATCACCAGCCGCAGGTCGTCGGGCGCGTTCAGCAGGTCGTCAAACGACGCGGGCGGATTGGCCACCCGGGTGGTGTCGTAGACAAAGGCGGTGTGCGCGTAGTTGAACGGCAGGAACACCGTGTCCGTCCAGTCCAGCGGCAGGGTGAGCGCGTCCAGCGCGACCCCGTGTTCGGCAAACAGGCCCGACTCGCGCGCCTTTTTCGTGACGTCGGTGTTCAGGCCGATCACCACGTCGGCCTCGGTCCGGTCGCCCTCCAGCATCAGGCGCGGCAGCAGGTCGCCCGGCTTGAACTGCAGGTCGCAGGCGCATTGCGCCTCGAACAGCTCTTCGATCTTCGGGCCGGGGCCCCATTCGGACACGAAATAATCAGGCGCGTAGACTGTCAGGACGGGGGTGTCCGCCAGGGCCATCGTGGCGCTCAGACATCCCGCGGCAACAGTGAAGGTCAGGGTCTTCATGACGTTCTCCAACATTGCGGCGCGAGGGCAAGATTGGAGACCTGTCGGGGTCCACACCTTCCCTCCGCCGGTATTAACCGGTTCAGGTTCAACGGGTTCGTCCGCCTGACGGACATCTCAGGTGACTGCATCGCCACCACCCCGAGGTACAGCCAGACCTAGCGCCGCCGCGCGCGGACTTCAAGGGGGACCGCAGCGCGGGCAGGATGGGTCTTGGCATCGCCGCCGGGGTTGCGTATCCCGCCTTCGACAGAAGGACCGCCGCCATGAGCATCAACAGCTTCGGACATCTTTTCCGCGTCACCACCTGGGGCGAAAGCCACGGACCGGCCCTTGGGGCGACGGTCGACGGCTGCCCGCCCGGCATCGCGATCGACGAGGCGCAGTTGCAACACTGGATGGACCGGCGCAAGCCGGGCCAGAACCGCTACACCACCCAGCGGCAGGAGGCGGACGCCGTGCGCATCCTGTCCGGCGTGTTCGACGGGCGCACCACCGGCACCCCGGTCCAGCTGATGATCGAGAACACCGACCAGCGGTCCAAGGACTACTCGGAGATCGCGCAGAAATTCCGCCCCGGGCATGCCGACATCACCTATTTCCAGAAATACGGCCTGCGGGATTATCGCGGCGGCGGCCGGTCCTCGGCGCGCGAGACGGCGGCGCGCGTGGCGGCGGGCGGGCTGGCCCGCGCCGCGCTGGCGGCGCTGATCCCCGGCATCGAGGTTCGCGGCTACATGGTCCAGATGGGCCCGCACCGGGCCGACCCCGCGCGGTTTGACGATGCGCAGATCGAGCAGAACCCCTTCTGGTGCCCCGATCCGCAGGCGGCCGAGGACTGGGCGACCTATCTCGACGGGCTGCGCAAGTCGGGTGAGAGCGTCGGCGCGGTGATCGAAGTGGTGGCCCGTGGCGTGCCCGCCGGCCTGGGCGCGCCGGTCTACGGCAAGCTCGACACCGACCTCGCGGCGGCGATGATGTCGATCAACGCGGTCAAGGGGGTCGAGATCGGCGAAGGCATGAACGCCGCCGCGCTCAAGGGCAGCGAGAACGCCGACGAGATATTCATGGGGCCGGACGGCCCGGTCTACAGCTCGAACCACTCGGGCGGCATCCTGGGCGGCATTTCCACCGGGCAGGAGGTGGTCGTGCGTTTCGCGGTCAAGCCGACCTCGTCGATCCTCACGCCGCGCCGCACCATCACCCTGACCGGCGAAGAGACCGAGATCGTCACCAAGGGCCGCCATGACCCCTGCGTCGGCATCCGCGCCGTGCCTGTGGGTGAGGCGATGATGGCCTGCGTTCTGCTGGACCACCTGCTGCTGCACCGCGGCCAGGTGGGTGACGCGGGCGGGCGGATCGGGCCGGCCTGACCGGCGGTCCGGTCAGGGCGTCAGAAATCCTTCCACTGGGCATCGCCGACGGCGCGTTGCTGCGGCACCGCGCTGTCCTCGTCGTCTGCGGCCACGGACCAGCCGTCCTCCCCGGTCTCCGCCACCCGGACCGGCTCCGGCACGACGGTCGCGCCTGCCCAACTGCCGTGCACCAGCGCCTCGTGCGCCGCCTTTTCCGACAGGGCCTCCTCCGCGCCGTCGGTGTCGTCATAGCGATCGTCCTCGGCCGTGTGGTGCGTGGCCTGAGCGTCCCAGTCGTCACCGGCATGGCCAGCCCAGTCATCCGCACCACCGGAGGCAGGCGCGGTCCGTGACGATGCCGCCGCCCCGCCCCCGGCGAACCGCAGAAGCAGGTCGGACAGGCGCAGCGCCTCGACCCGCAGCTGCTGGCTCGCGGAATTGGTCTGGCTGACCATCGCGGCGTTCTGCTGAGTCGCCTTGTCCAGTTCGCCGACGCCCACGTTGATCTCCTGCACCCCGCTCGCCTGGTCCTTGGCCGAGGCGGCGATGCCGGAGACAAGGCCCGACACCTCGGTCACGCTGGCCACGATATGGGTCAGGGTCTCGCTGGTTTCCTGCACCAGCCGTTCGCCATCCTCGACCTGCTGCGTGCTGTTCAGCACCAGTTCCTTGATCTCGCTGGCCGATTCGGAGGCGCGTTGCGCCAGGCTGCGCACCTCGGAGGCGACCACCGAAAACCCCTTGCCGGATTCGCCGGCGCGCGCCGCCTCGACCCCGGCGTTGAGCGCCAGCAGGTTGGTCTGAAAGGCGATGTCGTCGATCACCGTGATGATCTGCGCGATCTGCTCCGAGGACTTGGCGATGGAGCCCATCGCCTGCAAGGCGCGCGCCATCACCTCGCCGCCCTGTTCGGCGCGGCGCCGGCCCTCGACCACCTTGACATCGACATCCTGCGCCTGCTCTGCCGCCGAGCGCACGCTGGCGGACAGCTCTTCCAGCGCGGCGGCGGATTGTTCCAGCGTGGCCGCCTGCACCTCGGACCGGCGCGACATCTCGTCGGACATGGTCGACAGCTCGTTGGCATTGTCGGTCACCGCATCGGCGCTGGTCCGCAGCGCGCCGACGAGATCGTCCAGCGCCTGCGCCAGGCTATTGAAATCCTCGCACAGCCGCACGTAGTTGCCGCCCAGGTCGGCCCAGTCCTGCGGCTGCATCCGGCTGTCCAGGTCACCGCCGCGCAGCCGGCTCATGGCCAGGCCCAAGGCCTCGAACAGCTCGACGCGGCGGCTGTTCTCCTCGGCCGCGCGGCGCTCGGCCGTATCGGCCTCCCGCAGCTTGGCCCGCAGGTCCTCCAGCTTGCGCGAGATCATCCCCACCTCGTCCGCGCGGTCCGTGTCGCGGATCTCGACGTCGAAATCATGCTCGGCCAGCCGGGCCACCGCGTCGCGCGCGCGCCGGATCGGCATGGACAGCGACCGCGCAAAGACCAGGGCGATCACCAGCGCCAGCGCGATGGCCACGGTGTTGCCCACCAGCTGCTTGATGTCGGCGGTGCGGGCCAGCGCGTCCATCTCGGCATCGGTCCGGGCGACCTCGGCCTCCAGCATATCGGTGATCTCGAACAGTTCGGCGCGGATCGCCTCGAACTCCGGCAGCAGGGTCTGGTCGGCAAAGACCTTGCGGTCGAACAGCGACTTGGCGGCCAGGATCTCGACATCCGCATTCATCGCCGCCAGGCGCCCGGCCATCACCTCCAACTGCCCAAGCAGCTCTGCAACCTGCGGATTGGCCTTGTCGACCGCAAGGATTCCGCTTGCTTCCTCCAGGTGTTCAGCCGCTTCGGCCATGTCGGCGCGGAGAATCTCGATATGATCGTCCTTGAGCGCGACAAACATCATCATCGCCAGTTCGGCGTTCTGCACATGTTTGGTGATCTCGGAAATCGCCACGCTTTTCTCGAATATCCGGGTGGTGTGGTCCAACCCGCCGGTCAGTTCCCGTTTTATTGTCCAGGACACGGCCGACAGGATCAGCAGCGTCGCAATGAAGGCCGCCGCCAGCAGCATCACCTGAACCCGGATCGAAAATCTGCCCATGACGTGACCTCGCATGTTGCGGCCGGGGGAAATGCATCCCGGCGCTTTGGCAAGGGTCTAGCCCGGCGAGGTAAACAAAGGTTTCCGCCGTTCGGGCAGAGGGTCTAGGAATTCGGGAGAGTTTTAGCTTCTGCCGCGGGGATCCGCGCCAGTTGCACGGCCAGGATGCCGGCGGCGATCACCGCGACGCCCAGCAGGTCCAGCGGGCGCAGCGCCTCGCCCAGCAGGACGGCGGCGATGGCCACCCCGAAGAACGGGTTGAGAAAGTGGAAGGTGGCGGCGCGCACAGCGCCGATGCGGTCGACCAGCAGCACCCAGACAAAGGTGGCGGCCAGCCCCGGCACCAGCGTCGTGTAGGCGAAGGCCGCGACCAGGCTGGCGGACCAGTCGATCTGCACGGTTTCCAGCGCCAGCGCCGGCCCCCAGAGCACCGCGCTGCCGATCAGCATCTGCAAGCCCACGATCATCATGAAATTGCCGCCCGACATCGCCCCGCGCAGCGCCAGCGTCGCCACCGTCAGCGCGATCACCCCCAGCACGCAGAGCGCCACACCGACCAGGTCCAGCCCGCCGCCAAAGCGCGCGCCCATGATGATGGCGACCCCGCACAGCCCGGCGATCAGCCCGGCAAGCGCCTGGGGACGCAACCTTTCCTTCAGGAACGCCCAGCCCGTCAGCGCCACCAGCAGCGGCATGGTCGAGGCGATGATCGCCGCCAGCGAGGCTTCGACCGTCTGCATGGCGACAAAGTTCAGCCCCAGGTACAGCGCGTTCTGGCAGATGCCAAAGACGATGGTCGCGCGCCATTGCGCCGGCGTCAGCCGCCAGCTCTGCCCCATCGCCTTGGCGATCGCCACGGCCAGCAGCCCCGAGATGAGAAAGCGCAGCGCCAGCGCCGACAGCGGCGGCGCGGCCGCCACGATGATGCGGGCCGAGGCAAAGGCAGAGGACCACATCACCGCAAAGGCAAGGCCCATCAGGAGCGCGCGAATATCCATGCGGCCAGCCTTAGGCGCTTTCGCAAGCGACTGGAAGCCCCGCCGTCACCTGCCTTACCGCGCCTCTGCGCGTGGCAGGTGCCCGGTCTTGACCCAGAGCAGGCAGCCCTCATCGGACCGGCGCGCACGGGTCACGGGATGCGGATTGCGCAGCCAGGTGTCGGCCGGATAGCGCCCCGCCGCGTCCTGTAGCGTGCCCTCGATCACGTAGACCTCTTCTCCGCCGATCGCCTGCATGTCCAGCCCTGCCCCCGGCTGAAAGCGGACCAGCCGCACCTCCTCGGCGCCGTGGCGATGCAGCTTCAAGACCTCGACACCTTCGATCGGCCCCGCCTCGAACCGTGCGGTCCGGGTGTCGATGGCCTTCTGGTCGGTGTCGTCGGCGGCGAACTGGCACAGCTTGACCAGGATCGTCGCCCCCTCCGGCCCGATGTGCGGTGTATGCGCGGTGCCGATGGGATTGCGCACATAGCTGCCCGCCGGGTAGTCCGCGTGTTCGTCGGAAAACACGCCCTCCAGCACCAAGAATTCCTCGCCCCCGCCGTGGGTGTGCCGGTCAAAGGCGCTGTTGGGCGCAAAGCGCACGATGGTCGTGGCCCGCGCCACCTCGTCGCCGATGCGGTCCAGCATCATGCGCTCCACCCCCGCCGCGGGCGAGGGGCGCCAGTGATGGTCCTCGGGGCGGATCACGACCGGCTGCGAAAAATCGGCGTTCAGTTCCATCGGGGCCTCCTGTGGCTTGCGCTGCTCCACAGATAGGCCATCGGTGGCAAAGTCATCAAGCGCACCAAGGGTCGGCATTCCTGCACATCCCCGTGTCGTCAGGGACAGGGCGCAGAAAAATGCCCCGCCTGCCAAGCGGCAAGCGGGGCCAGGTAATGCCGCGGAAATGATCCCGGCATCGGCGGTGTCTTTGTGGTGTTCGTGGAAATCTCAGTCCGGGCGTTCGGTCATCTCGGCGCGGATCTGCTGGCGCAGCACGTCGATCGGCACCGTCTTGCCGTCGCGGCGGAAACACCAGTAGGTCCAGCCGTTGCACGACGGCGCGTTTTCCAGCTTGGCCCCCACCTGGTGGATCGATCCCTTGACGTCGTTGCCCACCAGCGTCCCGTCGGCGCGGACCTTGGCCTTGTGCCGGCCGTTCATGCTCCACAGCTCTTCGCCCGGGCGCAACATGCCGCGTTCCACCAGCTGGCCGAAGGGCACGCGCGGTTCGGACCGCTTGGAGGCGCTGACCTCCAGCGCCGAGCGGTCAAAGGCCCGCACCCGGCTGATGCGCTTTTCGGCCACCTCGCGGTAGGCCGCCTCGCGCTCGATCCCGATCCAGTCGCGGCCCAGCATCTTGGCCACCGCGCCCGTTGTCCCCGTGCCAAAGAACGGGTCCAGCACCACGTCGCCCGGATTGGTCGATCCGACCAGCACGCGGTGCAACAGCGACTCGGGCTTTTGCGTCGGATGGGCCTTGTCCCCGTTGCCATCCTTCAGCCGCTCGCCGCCGTTGCAGATCGGCAGGACCCAGTCGCTGCGCATCTGGATGCCTTCGTTCAGCGCCTTGAGCGCCTCGTAGTTGAAGGTGTAGCGCCCGCCCTCGGCCTTCGAGGCCCAGATCATCGTCTCATGCGCGTTGGTGAACCGCTTACCGCGGAAATTCGGCATCGGGTTGGCCTTGCGCCAGACCACATCGTTCAGGATCCAGTAGCCCGCGTCCTGCAACGCCGTGCCCACCCGAAAGATGTTGTGATAGGAGCCGATCACCCAGATCGCCCCGTCGGGCTTGAGCAATCGGCGCGCCGCTGCGAGCCAGTCTTGGGTGAACCTGTCGTAGGCGGCGAAACTTGAAAACTGGTCCCAATGGTCGTCGACCGCGTCCACCTGCGAATTGTCCGGGCGGTGCAACGCGCCCTTGAGTTGCAGGTTGTAGGGCGGATCGGCAAAGATCAGGTCGACAGAGTTTTCCGGGAGGCTCCGCATCACCTCGATGCAGTCCCCGGCCAGGATCGTGTTGAGAGGGAGCGCGGGAGCGCCCTTCACCTTGGTCATCGTCGTCATTCTCTGCCTCTGTCCCGGCGCTTATGCGCTCATTGGTTGGACAAAAGATGAGTCATCGGTGATTCGCGGTCAATTCTATATTTGTATCAGTCACTTGTGTTTTTCCCTTGCCACAAGATATCGCGCACCGGGGCAAAGGAACGTCTATGAAATGGGGTAACCCCCAGATTTCGGAGTGCAGATTTGTGACACTTTGTCGGATAACCGGCGTTGGTCTCCCAGCCGTATCCGGGAAACTGTGTCGCGGCCTTCTTCATGACATCATCGCGCCAGATTTTGGCCACAATCGAGGCCGCCGCGATGGAGGGAGAGCGCCCGTCGCCGCCCACGACGGTCGTCGCCGGGCAGGGCAGACCCTGCGGCAGGCGGTTGCCGTCGATCAGCAGGTGGTCGGGCACCACCGGCAGGTCTTCCACCGCGCGGCGCATCGCCAGAAGGCTGGCCTGGAGGATGTTCAGCGCGTCGATCTCCTCGACCGTGGCCACACCCAGCCCCACCAGCGCGCTCTGCCGCAGCAGCGGCGCCAGGAATGCCCGCCGCTTGATCGACAGTTTCTTGGAATCGTCCAGCCCCTCGGGGATCGACGCGCGGTTCAGCACCACCGCCGCGGCCACCACCGGGCCGGCCAGCGGCCCGCGGCCGACCTCGTCGACCCCGGCAACATGGCGCGCGCCCCGCGCCCACAGCGACTCTTCCAGTTCCAGCGAGATGGTCATGCGGTTTCAAACCGCATGACCGCCCGCCGCGCAAGGGCTCAGGCCGCGTCGGACACGAAGAAGCGCGGCCGGAACAACACCAGCGCGCAGGCCCCCGCCCCCGCCAGCGACAACAGCAGCACCGCCAGCCAGCCAAAGAACGGCACCATCGCGATCAACCCCACCGCCACGGCCCCCACCGCCGCCGCGATGGCGCGGTCGCGCAGGTTTTCCGGATCGTGCCGCCCCAGCGCCGACAGCGCCGCCACGCCCAGCGCATAGGCCCCGACGACATAGCCGGCGTAGCCCGCCGCCACGGCCGCCAGGATCGCCAGGGGTGTCAGCAGCGCGCCGATCAGCGTCAGCAGCAGCAGGATGCCCGCCCCGGTCAGCGCCGACATCGTGACGAACCCCGCCAGCAGCGACCGGCCCGGCCGGCCCAGCACGGTGCGGCGCAGTCGCGCCATGGTCTGCGGCGCCAGCGCCGCCGCCGCCGCGGCGACCGCGGTCAGCACGATGGCGCTGACGACAAAGCCGCGCCACAGGTCGCGCCCGGTGACCGGCATGTATTTCGACGGCTTGCCAAAGTCCTTGTCAAACCCCTCCATTTCGCGCCGGTCGATCCGCTCGGCCGGGATGACCCATTCGGGCACCTGCAAGCTGCCGGGATCGTCCTCGAACAGGATCAGCCGGCCGCTGACGCGGGCATCCGGCCCCCACTCGATCGTGTTCGCCGCGATCGCCGCATCGCCTTCGACCGTGCCCTGGAACCGCAGGAAAGCCCCCGTCGCCAGCAGGCTGCCCGAAACCGGGCCGGTCAGGATCAGGTCGTCGCCAAAGATCCGCAGGTCGCCGGCAATCGCGCCGGTGACCGTCACCTCCTGCGCCGCCAGCGTCGCATCGCCGGCCACGGCGCCTTCGGCCCGGACGGTCTGGCCCGCAGCATAAAGATCGCCGCCCAGCGCGCCGCGCATCTCCACCCGCCGCCCGGCCAGGTGGCCGCTGCCGGTGGCGTCACCGCTGACGATCAGCCGTTCACCGGCGACGAACAGGTCGTCCCGGCCCTCGGCGTTCAGCGTCACGAGGCGACCGGCCTGGTACACGTCGGAACCCAGGACAAAGGCACCATCCTGCGCCTGCGCCAGCGAGGCCAGGCTGGCCAGCGTCAGAAATGTCATCACTCTCAGCATCGTCTCAGTCCCCGATTGCCACACATCAGCCTCAGAATACGCAACGATTGCCACACATCAGCCTCAGAATACGCAACGCGCCGGGCGGGCGCCTTGCACAGGATCAAACCCGGACAGGGCGCCGCCGCGGCCCGCGGAACGCCGACAGCACCTCAGCGCCGGCCGCGGCGGGTCGGCGCGTCCGGCTTTGGCGGCTTGCGCGCCTCCTGCTTCAGGTAGCCGTCGATCAGCGACAGGATCGCCTCTTCCTCGGTCACCTGTTTCGCCGTCACCCACATCTCCAGCCTGGCGCGTTCCTCGCAGGACAGCTGGACCAGGATCGGCCGGCGGTCGCCCTGCGACACCGTCTCGGCCCAGTCCAGCCCCGCGTCCATCGCGCGCCGGAGCGTTTGCCGGACAAGGTAGGCCAGCGGCACATGCGCCTCCGATTGCCGCACAAGCTCCTTGCGCAGCGCCTCGGGCAGGCCCAGCACCACGGCTTTTCTCGCATCGCGTCGACTCATGTCTCTCCCCGGTGTCAGGTGTTCGGGACCCTATCAGGTTGCACCGCCGCGGCGAGGGGTCTTTGCCCATGACGTCCCGCCAACCCTGTGTGCGGACGACCGCTTACACATAAGTCACGCTTTCCGACTGCCGGGAAACCGGGTAAATCCGGAGGATGAGGCAGGCTGACGAGACACATATGCACGATTGTCGACACCTCTTCGTCTACGGCACCATGCTGACCGTGGCCGATCGGCCCATGGGTCGCCGGTTGCGGGCGGAGTCGGACTTTGTCGGCTATGGCTGGATCCGCGCGTGCCTGTATCACATCGAGGATCCCGAAAGCCCGGGCAGCACCTATCCCGGCGCGGTGCCCTCCGGCTATGACAAGGACCGCGTCCACGGCGAGCTGTACAGGCTGCACGATCCGCAATCGCTGTTCGAGGTGTTCGACGTCTACGAGGCCTGCGACCCCAAGCGCCCGGAACCGCACGAATTCCAGCGCCGCCGGGTTCCGGTCACGCTGGACGGCGGCGCGGTGATCCCGGCCCTGTGCTATTTCTACAGCTGGGACCTGTCGCGCGCGACACGGGTGCCGTCGGGACTGCACAACCGGGTGCCGCAGACCGCGCGCTGAGGCCCGCACCGCGAGGCCGCGCCTCACTCCTCCCGCTCGGTGGTGAAGGTCAGCGGATACCCGGCCGCCTGGCCGGCCGATGTGCCTTGCTGCGCCTTGGTCTCGGCCACTTCCCGGGTGTAGACCGCCACCACGCAGGCCCCGCGCCGGTGCGCCGTCAGCATGACGCCCAGCGCCTCGCCCTCGGTCATGCGGAACACGCCCTTCAGCACCGTCACGACAAAGTCGCGCGGGGTGAAGTCATCGTTCAGCAGGATGACCTTGTAGAGCTTCGGGCGCTCGGTCCGCGTCTTCGCCTGCGGCCTTGGCGTGACGGTGGTCCTGGTCATGACACGCCTCCGGGCACATGCGGATCGACGCGGCTCAGGATGGCAGGTCGCGCGCCCCATATCCAGCGTCACGGCCGAACCGGAGCACCGGGGGCAAACGACCGCCGCATAAAAAAGGGGCCGCCTTTCGGCGACCCCTTCGATCTGTCGACTGACAGGGTGGCTTACATCATGCCGCCCATGCCGCCCATGTCGGGCATGCCGCCGCCGGCGCCTGCGCCTTCTTTCTGCGGCTTGTCGGCCACCATCGCTTCGGTGGTGATCAGCAGGCCCGCGATCGAGGACGCGTCTTCCAGCGCGGTGCGCACGACCTTGGCCGGGTCGATCACGCCGAACTTGAACATGTCGCCATATTCATCGGTCTGCGCGTTGTAGCCGAACTTCGGATCGTTCGATTCGCGGATCTTGCCCGCGACGACCGAACCGTCCACGCCGGCGTTCTCGGCGATCTGGCGCAGCGGCGATTCCAGGGCGCGGCGCACGATGGCGATCCCCGCGTTCTGGTCGCTGTTGGCGCCGGTCAGGCCTTCCAGCTTCTTGGCGCCCTGCACCAGGGCCACGCCACCGCCGACGACGATGCCTTCCTGCACGGCTGCGCGGGTCGCGTTCAGGGCGTCATCGACGCGGTCCTTGCGCTCTTTGACTTCGACTTCGGTCATGCCGCCGACGCGGATCACGGCAACACCGCCTGCCAGCTTGGCAACGCGCTCCTGCAGCTTCTCACGGTCGTAGTCGCTGGTGGTTTCCTCGATCTGGTTGCGGATCTGGGCAACGCGCGCCTGGATCTCGGCCTTCTCGCCGGCACCGTCGACGATCGTGGTCTCGTCCTTGGTGATGGTCACCTTCTTGGCCGAGCCCAGCATGTCGATGGTCACGTTCTCCAGCTTCATGCCGAGGTCTTCGGAGATCACCTGGCCGCCGGTCAGGATCGCGATGTCCTGCAGCATGGCCTTGCGGCGATCGCCAAAGCCCGGTGCCTTGACGGCCGCGATCTTCAGGCCGCCGCGCAGCTTGTTGACCACGAGGGTGGCCAGCGCTTCGCCTTCGACGTCCTCGGCGATGATCAGCAGCGGCTTTTGCGACTGGATCACCTGCTCGAGCAGCGGCACCATCGGCTGCAGCGACGAGAGTTTCTTCTCGTGCAGCAGGATGATGGCGTCTTCCAGCTCGGCAACCATCTTGTCGGCGTTGGTCACGAAGTACGGCGACAGGTAGCCGCGGTCGAACTGCATGCCCTCGACGACGTCGGTCTCGGTCTCGAGGCCCTTGTTCTCTTCGACGGTGATGACACCCTCGTTGCCGACCTTCTGCATCGCGTCAGCGATCTGGCGGCCGATCTCGGCTTCGCCGTTGGCCGAAATGGTGCCAACCTGTGCGACTTCGTCCGAGTTCTCGACCTTGCGGGCGGCGTCCTTGATGGCCTGGACGACCTTGGAGGTCGCGAGGTCGATGCCGCGCTTGAGGTCCATCGGGTTCATGCCGGCGGCAACCGCCTTCATGCCTTCGCGGACGATGGCCTGGGCCAGCACGGTCGCGGTGGTGGTGCCGTCGCCGGCCTCGTCGTTGGTGCGGGAAGCGACTTCCTTCACCATCTGCGCGCCCATGTTCTCGAACTTGTCCTCAAGCTCGATTTCCTTGGCGACAGACACGCCGTCCTTGGTGATGCGCGGGGCGCCGAACGACTTGTCGAGGACCACGTTGCGGCCTTTCGGGCCCAGGGTCACCTTCACGGCGTCGGCAAGGATGTTAACGCCGCGCAGCATGCGCTGGCGGGCATCGGTGCTGAACTTCACGTCTTTTGCAGACATCTGATGTTCTCCAATCTGATCGAATTTACAGTTTCATCGCGGCGGTCCCGGTCAGCGGGCCCCGCCGTGCATCCCGGTCGGTGTTCAGGCGGCCTTGGCGGCCTTGTCGTCCGACATGATGCCGAGGATGTCGCTTTCCTTCATGATCAGCAGCTCTTCGCCGTTGATCTGGACCTCGGTGCCCGACCACTTGCCGAACAGGATCCGGTCGCCGGCCTTCACGGCCATCTCGATCAGCTCGCCGCTGTCCTTGCGTGCACCTTCGCCACACGCGACAACCACGCCCTCAGCCGGCTTTTCCTTGGCGCTGTCGGGAATGATCAGCCCACCGGCGGTCTTTGCCTCGCCTTCGATGCGGCGGACCAGCACGCGGTCATGAAGCGGTTTGAATGTCATCTTCGAGTTCTCCTGGCTCAAAGTTTCTCCCATACGCCCCGCCGGGGCGGGGGTATTAGCACTCACCGTAGTCGAGTGCCAATGACCGCTAGCTAGGGATCGGGCGGCCGGCTGTCAACAACTTCCCTGCGAGAAAATTTCGCGTTATTTGCCGGTCCGCACCTTGCCCCGCCCTTGCGCGATCCCCATGGCGGGGGAACACTGCGGGCAAGGATTTCAAAAGGATCGCTTGCCATGTTCCGACTTGCCTGCCTGCTGACCGCCGTTGTCCTCGGGGCCGCCGCACCGGCCGGGGCGGCCGACCTCGTGCTGGTGTCCTACCGCTTCAGCGACGAGACGCCGGTGCCCCACCTGCACCTCTCCGGCCCGCTGGAAAAGGAAGACGCCACCGTCCTCCCCGCCCGATTCGCCCAGCTCATGGCCTGTTCCGGCGGGTTGTGCTGGCAAGAGCTGGGGCCGCGTGCCGTGGTCACGCTGGACAGCCCGGGCGGCAGCTACGCCACCGGCGTCGCGCTGGCCGATTTCTTCCGCAGCGAGGCCGTCGCCACCTACATCGACGCGGGCGACACCTGCCTGTCGGCCTGCGGGCTGGCCTTTCTCGGCGGCTCGGCCTTCTGGCCCACCGGCGGCATCGGCACCTACATCGACCGCCGCGTGGCCCCCGGCGGGCGGCTGGGCTTTCACTCGCCCTACTTCACGCTCGAGACCGCCGAACAGGCAGTGCGCTCGGGTCAGCTGGGTGCGCTGCTCAACGGCACCCGCCTCGCCATCGCCGACATCGTCGAGACGCTCAGCCGCTACAACGTCAGCCAGACCGTCCTGCACGAGATCATCCGCATGGGGCCGGATGCCTTTTACGAGGTCTCGACCCCGCGCACCCTGGCCGGCATCCGCGCCAGCCTGCCGGGGTTCGACCCCGCGCTGCTGGGGCTGGGCTGGCGGGAGCAATTCGACAACCTCTGCCGCCACCTCGCCGCCGCGCAATACGCCGTTGCCCCCGAGGTGCTGGAAGACCTCAACATCGGCGATCCGCTGCACGAGACCGCCGAGGACGGCACGCCGATCCTGCTGTTCGGCCTCGAGGACCGGCCGCTGAACGTCTCCGGTTGCGGCCTGCCCGCCGACCGCGAGGGCCAGCCGCTCGACTACATGGCGCTCTACGCCTGGAACGGCGACCCGGACAACCACCGCACCCTGCTCGAATTCCAGAACTCCAACACCGGCGGCTGGTCGACCTTTGCCTATCGCGGCGGGCGGGCCACCGATGGCTACGTCACCCAGGGTTCGCTCAATCACCTGCTGATGCCGCTGGACAGCGACCTGTCCCGCCTGCCCGGCGCGGCGCTGGACCAGATCGACACCACCCGCGCCCGCAGCGCCGCCCCGCGCCTGCCCAGCCACAGTTTGGCCTGGCCCGCGACCCTGACCCATGAAACCCCCTGGTCGCGCAGCTACGAAGGCGCGGGCCTCGTGATCGTCGAACAGACCGGCCCCGCGCACCTCTTTGACGACATCGTCACGCAGGCCGAAGGGACCACGGTGATGTACGAGTTCGACCGCCCGGACACCGTCATCCGCAGCGGCGAGGATGCGTATCAGGGCACCTCCTACTACTGGCTCGCCTTCCGCTCGGGCGACCGGGCGGCCACCCTGCGGATCCAGGCACCCGTGCCCGCCGCCGGCCTGAACACCGCGCAAAAGGACCTGATGGGCCTTGTCGCCTGTTCCGTAGATTTCGAAGGGCTGCACCTCGGCTGCTACAGGTAGTCACCCGGCGCATGGCCGCCATGCGCAAACCGGGACGCTGTGACATCAGCCCCGGCACCCCGTGCGCCCAAGGCGCATAACCGCTTGATCAACGGCCCCTTTTCACACCACTCCGGCGCGCCTCCAGGCAGCGCACCGGGCAGAGCCGCGCCTATCGTGGTGGTTGATCGGTAAGGGTTCCTGACCTACGCTTTGCCCCGGCGCTTTTCGCCGCAAACCTCCAGGTCCCATCCCATGCCCACACCCATCGCCGCGCCCCTGCGCCACGCGCCGCCCCCGTCGCAGGCCGACAACCTGCGCGGCATCGTGCTGATGGCGCTGGGCTTTTTCTCCTTCGCGGCCTGCGACGTGCAGGCCAAGTACCTGACCGAAACGCTGCACCCGGTGCAGGTGGTCTGGCTGCGCCAGTTCGGCCTGTTCTTGGGGGTCCTGGTGCTGATCGTGCTGCGCGGGCCGCAGATCCTGCGTTCGCGGCTGCCGTGGTTGCAGGTCACGCGCGGCCTCACGGCGGTGTTCTCGGCGGTCTTCTTCATCGTCTCGATCAGCTTCGTGCCGCTGGCCGACGCCGTCGCCGTGACCTTCATCGCGCCCTTTGTCGTCACCGTGCTGGGCGCGGTGTTCCTGCGTGAACCGGTGGGCATCCGGCGCTGGATCGCCGTCGCCGTGGGCTTTGTCGGCATGCTGATCGTGATCCGCCCCGGCATGGGCGTGCTGCACCCCGCCATCGGCCTGACCGTGGTCGCCGCCTCCTTTTTCGCCCTGCGGCAGGTCCTGTCGCGCAGCCTCAGCGGCGCCGACCCGGTGATCACCACCGTGGCCTATACCTCGATCACCTCCACCGCCGTGGCCTCGCTGGCGCTGCCCTTCGTCTGGCACACGCCCGAGACGCTGCACCTCTGGCTGGTCATCGTCGGCCTCGCCGTGACCGCCGCCGTGGGCGAGGTGCTGGTGATCCGCGCGCTGGACATCGCGCAGGCGGTTGTCCTCGCGCCGCTGCATTACTCGCTGATCATCTGGGGCACCTTCTACGGCTACGTCGTCTTTTCCGACCTGCCCGATTTGTGGACGCTGATCGGCTGCACGATCATCATCGCCTCCGGCCTCTACACCCTGAACCGCGAGGCCCGCGCCGCGCGCCGCACCCGGCTGGAGGCGCGCGAGGCCGCTCAGCCCGCGCCCGACGGCTCCCAGCTGTAGGCCCAGTGGGTCAGCCCGGCGCGGCCCGTCTCGGTCAGCGCGTAGACCCCGGTGCCGACCCGCTCGAACCAGCCATAGTGATTGTCCCGCATGATCCGCGTCGCCGCCGCAACGCCGGTCGCCGCTGCGACATCGCGGCCCCGGCAAGTGCCATGCTCGGCCAGGTGCGCCGCGCAGACCAGCGAATCCTGCCGGTAGCCGGTGACGATCCCGTGCCGCGTCGCGCCGCCGTCGTTCGGATCGCCGCGCAGCCGCTCGAAGGCGCGCAGCAGCTTGGCCGCCTTGGCCTTCTGGCGGCGCGGCGCGTAGGGCCCCGGATCGCACAGCACCTCGACAACGCCGTCCACGCGCACGGTGATGAATCCCAGCCCCAGCCGCCGGCACATCGCCGTGTTGTCCTTCAGCGCCCGCCGCGCCCCCTTGCCCTTGGGCCGCGCCACCGCGATGTAGACCTGCTCCGTCACCGCCAGCCGCGCGCAGGCCTGGTGGTACAGCGCCAGCGTGATCCGCAGCTTCAGCTCCACGATGACCGGCGGCTCATCGCCGCGCAGCGCCATGATGTCGACCGCGCCGACCTCGCCCTTGACGGCATAGCCCTGCCCTTCCAGCAGCGCCTTGATCGGCCCGTAAAGATCGCTTTCCCGTTGCATTTCGACACAGTTCCCCGCCGCCGCGCCCTTGTCCAGAGGGGCCATGCCGCCTAGGAACACGGAATGTGATAGGAGATCCCGATGCGCCTGATCCTGCTTGCCCTGACCCTGTGCGGCCTCTGCGCCGCCCCGCTGCACGCCGCCTGCCAGGGACAGGACCTGAGCACCACGCTGACCGCCGAGGAGCGCGCCACGCTGGAGACCCGCCTGGCCGCCACCCCCTACCCCGAGGGCAATCACTGGCGCGCCACCCGGGATGGCGAGGTGCTGCACCTC
Source organism: Antarctobacter aquimaris (assembly GCF_900184945.1). Classification (GTDB taxonomy): domain Bacteria; phylum Pseudomonadota; class Alphaproteobacteria; order Rhodobacterales; family Rhodobacteraceae; genus Maliponia; species Maliponia aquimaris. The sequence goes on from NZ_FXYF01000004.1 coordinate 202,946, forward strand.
ATTGGCACCATGCACCTGGGCGATGACCGCCTCGACGGCCCGGTCGCGCGGCTGGTGCCGCTGGTCGAAGGCGCGGCACTGCTGCTGCTGGAAATGACGCAAGTAGAACAGCGCCAACTGGAACAGGCGCTGGCCACGGACACCGACATGCTGCTGCTGCCCGACAGCACCCTGCCCGAGCTTCTGCCCGAGGAAGACTGGGACCAGCTGGCCGAGGCGATGCGCGCCCGCGGCATGCCGCCCTTCATGGCCGCCCGGATGCGGCCCTGGTACGTCTCCATGCTGCTGGCGATCCCGCCCTGCATGACCGGGCAACTGACCGAACGCAACGGCCTCGATGCCCGGCTCGAGGCCGCCGCCGGCGCGGCCGGGGTGCCCACCCGCGCGCTCGAACCCTATGACATCGGCTTTGCCGCCTTTGCCGACATGCCCTTCGACACGCAGCTCCTGATGATCCGCTCGGCGCTGGCCACGCCGGACACCGCCGAGGACCTGTTCGAAACCGTGCTGTCGGCCTATTTCGCACAAACCCACGCCGCCGGGCAGATCGCGCTCGAGGTGCTGTCGCCCCGCCTGACCCCGCTGACCGAGGCCGAGAATGCGCTGGTGTTCGAACAGCTGGATGCCGCCCTGATCTCCGGGCGCAACCGCGCCTGGATCCCGGAAATCCTCGCCGCGCTGGACGACACCGATGGCCCCGTGGTCGCCGCCTTCGGCGCCGCCCACCTGCCCGGCGAGACCGGCGTGCTGAAGCTGCTGGAACAGGAAGGGTTCACGCTGGAACGGCTGCCGTTCTGAACGCGCCGCTCCCGCCCGTGCCCGGCCTCAGGCCGCCAGGCCGCGCCCCCTGAGCAGCGCCTCGACCCCCGGCATCCGGCCACGGAACTGCATGTACAGTTCTTCGGCCTCGACCGACCCGCCGCGCGACAGGATAAAGCGTTCCAGCTTGCGCGCTGTTTCTGGGTCGAAGGCCCCGCCCGCCTCCTCGAACGCCTGAAAGGCGTCGGCGTCCATCACCTCTGACCACATGTAGCTGTAGTACCCGGCCGAATAGCCGTCTCCGGCGAACACATGGGCAAAATGCGGCGTGGCGTGGCGCATGCCGATGGCGCGCGGCATCCCCAGCGATTCCAGCACCTCGGCCTGCTTCTGCATCGGGTCGGCGGGGGCCGCGCCGCTGTGGAACTCCAGGTCCACCATGGCGGAGGCCACGTATTCCACCGTCTGGAACCCCATGTCGAAGGTCGCCGCCTTCAGCACCTTGTCCAGCAGCGCCTGCGGCATCGCCTCGCCGGTCTCGGCATGGGTGGCGAATTCGGCCAGCACCTCGGGCACCTCCAGCCAGTGTTCATACAGCTGCGACGGCAGTTCGACGAAGTCCCGCGCGACCGATGTCCCCGAGACCGAGCCGAACTCGACATCCGACAGCATCTGGTGCAGCGCGTGGCCGAACTCGTGGAACAGCGTGCGCGCATCGTCGTAGGACAACAGCGCCGGCTTGCCCGCCGACGGCTTGGCAAAGTTGCAGACGTTCACCACGACCGGCGTCTTTTCCACCGGCCGTTTGGCCTGGCTGCGGAAGGCCGAACACCAGGCGCCCGAGCGTTTCGAGGACCGCGCGAAATAGTCGCCGATGAAGACAGCGACGTGTTTGCCGTCGCGCGTCACCTCCCAGGCCCGGCAGTCGGGATGGTACAGCGGCACGTCCAAAGGCGCGAAGTCGAGGCCAAACAGCCGGTTGGCGCAGGCAAAGGAGGCGTCGATCATCCGGTCCAGTTGCAGGTAGGGCTTCAGTTCCGCCTCATCGAGATCGTGCAGCGCGCGGCGGCGCTTTTCGGCGTAGTAGCGCCAGTCCCAGGGCTCCAGCGGCCCGGCGATCCCGTCGGCCTTCAGCATCTGTGCCATCTCGGCGGCGTCCCTGTCGGCCGCGCCCTTGGCCGGCTCCCAGACCGCCATCAGCAGTTCGCGCACCCGGTCGGGCGTCCCCGCCATCTCGGTTTCCAGCTTGTAGGCGGCGAAATCCGGGTAGCCCAGCAGCCTCGCCCGCTCTTCGCGCAGCTTCAGGATCTCGGCGGCGATGCCCCGGTTGTCCGTCTCGCCGCCGTTCTCGCCACGCATCACCCAGGCCCGCCAGGCCTTTTCGCGCAGGTCACGGCGCGGCGAGAATTGCAGGAACGGCACGATCAGCGACCGCGACAGCGTGACCACCGGCCCGCCCGCGCCCAGCGCCTCGCCCGCCGCCCGGGCGGCATCCGCGACAAAGCCCGGCAGCCCCTCAAGGTCCGCTTCCGACAGCGGCATCGACCAGTCGGATTCGTCCTTCAGCAGGTTCTGGGTAAAGGAGGTGCCCAACACCGCCAGCCGCGACTTCACCTCCTTCATGCGCTCGGCTTCATCGCCCTCCAGCGCCGCCCCACCCCGGACAAAGCCGCGATGCGTCAGGTACAGCACCCGCGCTTCTTCCTCGCTCAGGCCCAGTTCATCCCGCCGCGCCCAGAGGTCCGAGATCCGCCCAAACAGCGCCTTGTTCGCATTGATCGCCGAGAAATGCGCCGACAGTTTTGGTGAAAAGGCCCGCTGCAACGCCTGCCGCGCGTCGTTGCTGTCCGCGCCCGAGATGTTGAAGAAGACCCCCAGCACCTTGTCCAGCGCCTCGCCCGCCCCTTCCATCGCCTCGATGGTATTGGCAAAGGTCGGCACCTCGTCAGACCCGGCAATGGCCTCGATCTCGGCCATGTGGGCCGCCAGCGCCTGTTCCAGCGCCGGTTCGTAATCGGTGTCGGAAATCTCGGCAAAGGGCGCAAGGCCAAAGGGCGTGTTCCATTCGGCCAGCAAGGGATTGGTCATCTCTGTCTCCTGATCCTGTCGGGTTGAAGCTAGGCGCGGCACCCGCGCCCTTCAATCGCCCGACGTGTTTCTTGGCGCCACCCGGTCCGGCTCAGGCCCCGCCGCCGCACACCGGGCAGTCCTCGCGCCGCTTGAGCCGGATCTTGCGCGTCTCCCCCCAGAGCGCATCGTAGATCAGCATCTCGCCGCGCAGCACCGCGCCCGCCCCGGCGATCAGCTTGACGCATTCCACCGCCATCATCGATCCGACAACCCCCGGCAAGGGCCCCAGCACCCCCGCCTCGGCGCAGCTGGGCGCCAGCCCCGCCGCCGGCGCCTCGGGGAAAACGCACTGGTAGCAGGGCCCCTCGGTCGCCGGGTCAAACACCGAGACCTGCCCCTCCCACTGCGACAGCGCGCCCGAAATCAGCGGCTTGCCCGCCGCCACGCAGGCCCGGTTCACCAGGTAGCGGGTGTCGAAATTGTCGGTGCCGTCCAGCACCACGTCATACTCGGCCAGCAGTTCGTCCACGATTTCGGCGGTCAGCCGCCGCTTGTAGGGCCGCACCTCCAGGTAGGGGTTCAGCGCCTCCATCGCGGCCTGCGCCGAAAACACCTTGGCCATGCCGATCCGCGCATCGGTGTGGATCACCTGCCGTTGCAGGTTGCCGCTGTCGACTTCGTCGTCGTCGATCACCCCCACCGTGCCGACCCCGGCCGCCGCAAGGTACAACAACGCCGGTGAGCCCAGCCCCCCGGCCCCCACCACCAACACCTTTGCCAGTTTCAGCCGCTTCTGCCCCGGCCCGCCCAGCTCGCGCAGCACGATGTGACGCGCGTAGCGCTCCAACTCGCCTTCGCGGAACTTGCCCGGCACCGGCTTCGGCGCTTCCGCCGCTTCCTTGACCACCGCCCGCGCCTTCAGCCGCCGCAGCACCAGCCAATAGCCCAGCCCCAGCGCGACAAAGCCACCCAGGATCAGCCATCCCGCCGCGCTGCCGCCGGTCGCCTGCCGCAACGGGTGGCCAAAGGGCAGCACCACCTGCACCGCCAGCACGCCGACATACAAGAGCCCCAGCATGTAGAGCCGCGCCACCACCGGCGTCTTCATCAGGTGGCCGACACCCCAAAGCGCCGCCGCCAACACAAGCACCAAAGCCATCAGCCGCGCCCCGTCGAGCCAAAGCCGCCATCCCCGCGCGCGGTTTCCGTCAGCGCGCCTTCACGAAAGACCGCGCGAATAACCGGCGCCACCACCATCTGCGCGATCCGGTCGCCATGCGACACCACGAACGCCTCGGCACCTGCGTTCATCACGATCACCCCCAGGGGCCCGCGATAGTCGCTGTCGATGGTCCCCGGCGCGTTCGGCAGCGTGATCCCGTGCTTCAGCGCCAGCCCCGAACGCGGCCGCACCTGCACCTCGTAGCCCTCGGGAATGGCCAGCCGCAGCCCGGTCGGCACCAGCGCCCGCGCCCCGGGCGCCAGCACGACGCTCCCGCGATCCACCAGGTTGGCGCGCAGGTCCGCCCCCGCCGCCCCCGGCGTGGCATAGAGCGGCAGGCCAAGCGCGCGGTCCGCGTCCGTGTCCCACTCGAACAGGATCTCTACCATCGCGGTTTCTTCTCTGTGAAAATACCCATCACAAGGCTAGACACCCGCGTCACCTCCGGCCCGGGCACCGCCCAGCGCCTCGGCGATCCGCGCCGCCAGCCGCTCGGCCACCACGCGCTTGGACGCACGCGGCCAGGACTCGGCACCGTCTTCCGAGATCAGCACCACCGCGTTTTCCGTCCCGCCCATGATCCCCGTCGCGGGGGACACGTCGTTGGCCAGGATCCAGTCACAGCCCTTGCGCAGCCGCTTGGCGGTGGCATGGGCGACAACGTCGTCGGTCTCGGCGGCAAAGCCGACCACCAGCCGGGGCCGCCCCTCTGTCAGCTGCGACACCTCGCGCAGGATGTCGGGGTTCTCGGCGAACTCCAGCACCGGCAGGCGGCCGCCCTCCTTCTTGATCTTCGACCCGCTGGCCGAGGCGACGCGCCAGTCCGCCACCGCCGCGGCGAACACACCCGCATCGACCGGCAGCGCCGCATGCACCGCCTCGCGCATCTCGCGCGCGGTCTCCACCTCGACCACCTTCACGCTCGCGGGCCGGGCGGCGTCAGCCGGGCCGGTGACAAAGACCACCTCCGCGCCCAGGTCGCGCAGCGCCTCGGCAATCGCCGTGCCCTGCGCACCCGAGGACCGGTTGGCGATGTAGCGCACCGGGTCGATGGGCTCGTGTGTCGGCCCCGACGTCACCAGCACCCGCCGCCCGGCCAGAGGACCGGCGCTGAAAAACGCCTCCATCGCCGCGACGATCTCCAGCGGTTCCGCCATCCGCCCCGGGCCGTATTCGCCGCAGGCCATGTCGCCGCTGTTCGGCCCCACCACGCGCAGACCGTCGCCTTGCAGCACGGCCAGGTTGCGCTGCGTGGCCGGGTGCTCCCACATGCGGACGTTCATCGCAGGCGCAATCATCACCGGCGTGTCGGTCGCCATCAGCAGCGTCGTGGCCAGGTCGTCGGCATGGCCGCCCGCCATCCTGGCCATCAGGTCGGCGGTGCAGGGCGCCACTACCAGCAGGTCCGCCACGCGGCTCAGCTGGATGTGGCCCATCTGCGCCTCCTTGGTGAGGTCAAAGAGGTCGCGGTGGACCTCTTCGCCGGCCAGCGCGGAGACACTCAAGGGCGTGACAAATTGCTCGGCCGCGCGGGTCATCACCGGGGTGACCGCCGCGCCGCGTTCACGCAGGCGCCGGATCAGGTCCAGGCACTTGTAGGCGGCGATGCCGCCGCCGATGATCAACAGGATGCGTTTTCCGGCCAGCACGTGGCGCCCTCCTTGAGACCCCCGCACTATGCAGCACCCGGCCCGGTCCGCAAGCCCTTGCCCCCTGTGAGACACCCGCCCCGGACGTGATCCGGGGCCTCCCCGGCTCACTGCTTGCGGAACGCCTCGCAGGGATCGCCCCGGTCCACCGGCGGCGCGCTCTCGACCAGGTCAAAGCCGCCCTCGGGCCCCGCGCGCCCGTCCTCGCCCTGGCCCAGCGCCATCACCGAAACCCCGGGCGCCGCCGCCATCAGCAGCGCCGGCGCGCCCCAGTCGGTGCGGGCGTGCCCGTTGCCGGTGATCACCACCACCGGCCCGCCGGTGTCCTCCAGCGCCTGCAAGGCCGCCGTCGCCAGCAGCGTGTCGCGCACCCGCTGCACGTCCACCATCTGCGGCAGCATCTCGGCGGGCAGCGCGTCGCAATGCGCTGCCATCTGCAAGGCCTCGCGCTGCGCCTGCATCTCCGGGTCCAGCTCCGCCGCCAGCAGCGCGCCCAGTGCCGCGTTCGGCACCGTCACCGCCTGCCGCCCCGTGTCGAAGATGCCGCGCGCCTCGTCGCGCGGCAGTTCCGCGCCGTAGTGCCGGGCCTCGGGGGCTGCGGCAAAGATCGGGTAATACATCGCGAAGTCCGGCCAGCCGCTGTCAGCCCAGCCCAGCGCCGCGCCCAGCGCGGCCTCGTCGCCGATCACCTCCGGCAGCGACCTGGCGGCCTCATCGGCGCTCAGCATCTCCCAGACGATCGCCTTGGGCTGCACCTCGGCCACCACCTGCGCCTGCCGGGCGTGGTGCGCCGGGTTGTCATGCACTTCGCCCAGGAACAGCACCTGCGCGTCAAAGGCCCCGCCGGCAGCCGCCGACGAGGCCCAGAGGGTAACCCCAAGGATCAAAGCTTTCATGCGAGGAAGTGATGCACTTCGCCCGACTGCGCCTCAAGCGCCTTTCGCATCTTGGCAAAGGCCGCGGCCTCCAGCTGCCGCACGCGCTCCTTCGACAGGCCCAGCTCCTGGCCCAGCGATTCCAGCGTCCGCGCCTCCTCGCGCAGCTTGCGCTCGCGCACGATGAACCGCTCGCGCTCGTTCAGCGCGCCCAGCGCCTGCACCAGCCAGTTGCGCAGCTGTCTGTTGTCCAGGTTGCTCTCGACGATCTCCGAAGCCTGCGCGCCCTCGTCCTCGATCGTGTCGATCCACTCGCGGCCCTCGTCCTCGACCGACTGCGTCGCGTTCAGCGAGTAGTCCGAGCCGGACAGCCGCCCCTCCATCATCTCGACGTCGCGCAGCGGCACGCCGATCTCGGTGGCGATCTTGTGGCGCAGCTGGTGGCGGTCCAGTTCCTCGCCCTGCGCCGCGGCCTCGCGCTCCAGCCGCGCCTGCACCCGCCGCAAGTTGAAGAACAGCGATTTCTGCGACGAGGTCGATCCGGTCCGCACCATCGACCAGTTGCGCATCACGTAGTCCTGGATCGACGCCTTGATCCACCACACCGCGTAGGTCGAAAACCGCACGCCGCGGTCCGGGTCGAACTTGTCGGCCGCCTTCATCAGGCCCAGCCCGGCTTCCTGGATCAGGTCGTTCATCGGCGCGCCGTAGCGCTTGAACTTGGAAGCCATGGAGATCGCCAGCCGCATGTAGGCCTGGATCAGCCGGTGCAGCGCCTCCTCGTCGCGCTGGTCGCGCCAGGCATAGGCCAGCCGCAGCTCGGTTTCCGCGTCAAGCAGTTCCGCCTTCATGGCACGACGGGACAGGCTCTGGTCATTGAAAGAATCGAGTGCCATCTTCGCTCCCCTGGTCGAAATCGCGCTCCGCTCTTTCGGAGCTTTGTACCTGTTACGCAGGTCCGGCCTTGACGGATCACTCAAAAGCCACAATTCCCGCGAGTTACCTTCGCCGCCGGTGATCCCTTTCCGCACAAATGCTGATTTCCACGGAGCTTGTGCCTGCGCTAAGCAAACGCCCAGACAAGGGGACGGGTTCCATGACGGACAGGGTGTTTCTCGGAGACTACAGTTATTCCAGCTGGTCGCTGCGCGCCTGGCTGCTGTTCCGCCGCTTCGGCATTCCGGTTGCGGTGACGCAGGTCGATTTCATGCAGGCCGAGGTGGCCGCGCAGATGGCCGCGCTGCCGCCGGCGCGCACCGTGCCCACCTGGGTCACCACCGAGGGCACCGTGATCTGGGACAGCCTCGCCATCGCCGAGGAACTGGCCAGCCGCCACCCAGAGGCCGGGCTGTGGCCTTCGGACCCCGCCCTGCGCGCCACCGCACGCGCCCTCGCGGCGGAAATGCACTCCGGCTTCGGCACCCTGCGCAACCTCTGCCCGATGAACCTGCGCACCGCCTACAGCACCACGCCCGTCCCCGACGCGCTGGCCGCCGACGTCGCCCGGGTCGACGACCTGTGGCGCTTTGCGCTGGACAAATCCGGCGGGCCCTGGCTCTGCGGCGCCTATTGCGCGGCGGATGCCTTCTTTGCCCCGGTGGCCGCGCGGATCGCCGGCTATGCCCTGCCGGTGTCGGGCGCCGCGCGGGCCTATGTCGCGGCGCATCTTGCGGACCCGGCGTTTCGCCGCTGGCGCGCCATGGGCCTTGCACGGGGCAACACCCTGCCCTGGTACGCGCGCGACTACCCGCAGACGGCCTGGCCCGGCCCAGCCCCCCGCCCCGCCCGCGCGGTCGACACCGGCACGCCGGAAAACGACGCCTGCCCCTATTCCGGCGATCCGATCACCCACCTGATGGAAACCGAAGGCCGCACCTTCGGCTTCTGCAACGCCTTCTGCCGCGACAAGACGGTCCAAGACCCGGACGCCTGGCCCGCCTTCGTGACCCTGCGCGACGGCTGAGCCATTTCGTTAAGACCCACAGGCCGCCGTTAACCCTTTGCTAACCATGCCGGTGCAAGGCTGACCCGGGGCAGCAGGGCAAGGGAACCATGGTCGCACGGGCCTACACGGTGGCTTTCGAAGGGGTGCGGGCCAGGCTGGTCGAGGTGCAATGCGCCATCACGCCGGGCCTGCCCGCCTTTTCCATCGTCGGCCTGCCGGACAAGGCCGTGTCCGAGGCGCGCGACCGCGTGCGCACCGCGCTGACCTCGCTGGCCATCGCCCTGCCGTCCAAGCGGATCACCGTCAACCTTGCGCCTGCCGACCTGCCCAAGGAAGGCTCGCACTTCGACCTGCCCATCGCGCTCGGCCTGCTGGCGGCGCTGGACATCGTGCCGGCGGACGCGGTGGCCGGCACCGTCTCGCTGGGCGAGCTGTCGCTGGACGGCGACCTGGTGCCGGTGATCGGCGCCCTGCCCGCCGCCATGGCCGCGGCCGAGGACGACCGCACCCTGATCTGCCCGCGCGCTTCGGGGGCCGAGGCCGCCTGGGTCGGCGGCTGCACGGTCATCGGGGCCGGCACCCTGCTGGAAATCGTGCGCCACTTCTCGGGCGCCAGCGTGCTGGAACCGGCCACGCCGGGCGAGGTGACGGCCGACCCGCTGGCGCGCGACCTGCGGGACGTGAAGGGGCAGGAACGGGCCAAGCGCGCGCTGGAAATCGCCGCCGCCGGGCGGCATCACCTGATGATGGTCGGCCCGCCCGGCGCGGGCAAATCCATGCTGGCGGCGCGGATGCCCGGCATCCTGCCGCCGCTCTCGCCCGCCGAGGCGCTGGAAACCTCGATGATCCACTCCATCGCCGGGCTGCTGACGGATGGCGGCATCTCGCGCCTGCGGCCGTTCCGCGAACCGCACCACACCGCCTCCATGGCCGCACTGATCGGCGGCGGGCGCGGCGCGAAGCCGGGCGAAATCAGCCTGGCGCACAACGGCGTGCTCTTCATGGACGAATTCCCCGAGTACCCGCGCACCGTGCTGGAAACCCTGCGCCAGCCGATCGAGACCGGAGAGGTCGTCGTGGCCCGCGCCAATGCCCATGTCCGCTACCCCTCGCGGTTCCTGCTGGTGGCTGCGGCGAACCCCTGCAAATGCGGCTACCTGTCGGACCCCGCGCAGGCCTGTTCGCGCGCGCCCAACTGCGGCGAGGATTACCTCGGCCGCATCTCCGGCCCGCTGATGGACCGGTTCGACCTGCGGCTTGAGGTGCCGCCGGTCAGCTTTACCGATCTCGACCTGCCCGCCTCGGGCGACAGCTCCGCCACCGTCGCCGCCCGCGTGGCCCAGGCGCGCACCGTGCAGTCCGCCCGCTTTGCCGCGCATGGCAGCGCGCGCACCAATGCCGATGCCGAAGGCCAGCTGCTGGAGGAAATCGCCACGCCCGAACCCGAGGGGAAGGACCTGCTGACCCGCGCCGCCGAACGCTTTGGCCTGACCGCGCGCGGCTATCACCGGGTGCTGCGCGTCGCGCGCACCATCGCCGACCTCGACGGCAGCGAAGCCGTGCGCCGCGCCCACGTGGCCGAGGCGCTCAGCTACCGGCTGTTGTCGTCGAAAGAGAGTTGATCCAGCGCCCCAGCGCGCGCAGCGTCCTGCGCGCTTCCGGCAGCAGGGTATGGAACAGCGGCCAGACGTGCGGCAGGTCACGTTCGATGCGTTCCATCACCGGCACCCCCTGCGCGCGCAGCCGCTCCGCCATGCGCCGCGTGTCGTCGCGCAGGAATTCCGTGTCCCCCGCCGTCAGCCAGACCGGCGGCGCGCCGGTGAAGTCCGCCCAGAGCGGCGAAACCCCGGGATCGCGCGGCGCGACCCCCTCGGGCAGGTAGAGCGCGGCCATGTCGTGGATCCGGCTGGCCGGCAGCACGACATCCGCCTTCGCGTTGGCGGTCACGCTCTCGCCGGAAAAGCTCATGTCGGTCACCGGCGACAACGCAAACAGCCCCAGCGGTCTGGGCAATCCGTCGCGCAGCAGGCGCGACAGCAGCGCCAGCGCCAGCCCGCCGCCGGCGCTGTCCCCGCCGATCACCACCCCGCCGGGGCGGTCCATCACCGCACGGTAAGCGGCCAGCGCGTCCTCCAGCGCGGCGGGAAAGGGATGCTCCGGGGCCAGCCGGTAGTCCGGCAGGCACACCGGCAGCCGCGCCGCCCGCGACAGCCAGCCCGCCAGCGCGCGGTGCGTCTGCGGCGATCCCATCACGTAGGCCCCGCCGTGCAGGTACAGGATCAGCGGCCCCTCCGGCGCGTCGTTCACCCAGAGCACGGGCACGCCGTTCAGCGCGCCGGGGCGCGACCGCGTCCCCCTGGGCGCGAGAAAGAACAGCCGCGCCTTGGTCGCGAAACTGCGGCGCAGCGCATGAACGTCCGTCTCGCGCGCCAGGTAGCGCTTTTCCGTCACCCTCAGCCACAGGTTGAGGATCGGCCGGACAAGGCTCATGCCAGCCTGGCCTCGATCGCCTTCCAGACCTTGGCGGCGACGTTGATGCCGTCGAACCGCTCAAGTTCCTGGATGCCGGTCGGCGAGGTGACGTTGATCTCGGTCAGCCAGTCGCCGATCACGTCGATGCCGACAAAGACCTGACCCTTTTCCTTCAGCACCGGGCCGATCCGGGCGCAGATCTCCAGGTCCCGCGCGGTCAGCGCCACCTTCTCCGGCCGGCCGCCCACATGCATGTTGGACCGCACCTCGCCCTCGGCCGGGACACGGTTGATCGCGCCGACAGGCTCGCCGTCGACCAGGATCACCCGCTTGTCGCCCTTGGTGACGGCGGGCAGGTACTTCTGCACGATCAGCGGCTCGCGCGAAAAGCCGGTGAACATCTCGTAGAGCGAACTGAGGTTGCCGTCCGCCGTGTTCAGCTTGAAGACCCCCGCGCCGCCGTTGCCGTACAGCGGCTTCACGATCACATCCCCGTGCTTGGCCCGGAACGCGCGCAGCACCTCCAGATCGCGGGCGATTGCCGTCGGCGGCGTCAGGTCCGGGAAATCCAGCACCAGCAGCTTTTCCGGCGCGTTGCGGACCCAGAACGGATCGTTCACCACCAGCGTCTGCCCCTTCAGCCGGTCCAGCAGGTGCGTCGTCGTGATGTAATGCATGTCAAAGGGCGGATCCTGCCGCAGCCAGATCACGTCCACCTCGGCCAGGTCCAGGCTGACCCGCTCGCCCAGCACCGCCGGCGCGCCGGGCACGCGCTGCACCGTCATCCAGTGCCCGCGCGCGGTGATTCGCCCCTCTTCGTAGGCCAGTTGGTCCGGCCCGTAGTAGAACAGCTCATGCCCGCGCGCCTGCGCCTCCTCGGCCAGCCGGAACGAGCTGTCGGCGTTGATGTTGACCCCCATGATCGGGTCCATCTGAAAAGCGATCTTCATGAGCATTCCCCGCTGTGCGCCCGCCATAGATGGCGCAGGACTGCCGCGGGTGCAATGCGGCACGACCCGGGGCCGCCCGCTGCCGCCAGCCGGGGATCAGCCGGCGAGCGCGTTCTCGATCACCCGCAGCTGCCCCGTACCGTCCACCAGCGCCACGTCAAACCGCACCTCGGTCAGCGAGCCCCTTGGCTGGGTGCCGACGAATTCCTCGGCCGCCTGCACCAGGCGGGCGACCTGGCGCGCGGTCAGCCGCTCCACCGCGCGGGCAAAGCTGCGGCTCTGCTTGACCTCGACAAAGACCAGCCCGTCCCCGTCCCGCAGCACAAGGTCCACCTCGCCGGCCTGGCCGCGCCAGCGCCGCGCGATCGCCGGGTAGCCCCGGCGCGCATAGTCCCGTTCCACCCGGTCCTCCGCCGCCATGCCGGACAGGTATCCGGTCCGGCCCGTGGCCTGCCGGTCGCGCAGTCCGCCCGCGCAACCCGTCACAAAATCAAGTGCCATCACTCCACCTTCCTGTCCGCCTGTTTGCCGTCGGACAACCTCATCGCCAGCTGGTAGACGGTGCGCCGCTTGACCCCCAGCCGCGCCGCCACGTAATCGGCGGCATCCCGCACCGACATCGTCTCCAGCGCCTTGTTCACCTCCTGTTCTAGGTCAAATTCCCTAACATTCCCCGAATCCCCCTTGCCGATCACGACCACCACCTCGCCTTTCGCGGCGGTTTCGCGGTAGTGCGCCAGCAGCTCGGACAGCCTTCCGCGGCGGGTTTCCTCGAATTTCTTGGTCAGTTCCCGGCAGACCGCGCCCTCGCGGTCGCCCAGCATGTCCAGCGCCGCTTCCAGCATCTCGACCAGCCGCCTCGGCGATTCGTAGAACACCAGCGTCGCCGGCACCGCCGCCAGCTCGCGCAGCGCGGTCTTGCGCGGCCCGCCGGCGCTGGGCAGGAAGCCGGCGAACAGGAACCGGTCGGTCGGCAGCCCCGCCAGCGTCAGCGCCGTCACCACCGCGCTGGCCCCCGGCGCGCTGGTCACCGCGTGGCCCTCGGCGATGGCGGCGCGCGCCAGGTCGAACCCCGGGTCCGAGATCATCGGCGTGCCCGCCTCGGACGCGTAGAGCACCGCCTTGCCCGCCGCCATCTCGGCCATCAGCCGCTGGCGCACCCGCTCCCCGCTGTGATCGTGGTAGGCCAGCAGCGGCCGGTCGTTCAGCCGCACGCCGTGCAGCTCCATGAGCCGGCGCAGGCTGCGGGTGTCCTCGGCCACCAGCACGTCGGCCGCGTGCATCAGGTCCAGCGCGCGCAGCGTGATGTCGCGGGCATGGCCGATCGGTGTCGCGATCAGGTACAGGCCCGGCATCAATCCGCCGCCGATTTCGGCATTGTCCGCAATCGTCACTGGCCCCCCCTATCCCGCTTGACTATGATCGCCGCCAAATCGCGCAGCGCGCCAACGACGCCGCACACCCTGCGCCACAAACGAGGGAGTTCCCAGTACATGTTCGCCAAATTCGTCAATCTCCGCAAGGTGCTGCGTCCGCTCGCCGTCCCGGTTCTCGGCCTTGGCCTGGCGGCCTGCAACCCTGTGGCGCTGACGAACATCGGCGGCGACGCCCCGCGCATCAACACCTCCCAGCCGATCCCGGTCGCCCTGCTGATCCCGAAAACCGACGCCGGCGCCGCGCCGATCGCCGTGTCGCTGGAGAACGCCGCGCGCCTGGCCATGGCCGACCTTGGCGAAGGTGTGACCATCGACCTGCGGGTCTACGACACCGGCGGCCAGGCCCCCTCGGCCGCCGCCGCCGCGCAAAAGGCCGTCGACGAAGGCGCCAAGATCATCCTCGGCCCGCTGCGCGCCGACGAGGTGAACGCGGCCGGCGTGGCCGTCGGCGACGAAGGCGTCAACGTGCTGGGCTTTTCCAACAACCCGACGATTGCCGGCGGCAACGTCTTCATCCTTGGCCCGACCTTTGCCAACACCGCCGACCGGATGATGGATTACGCCCGCCGCAACGGCAAGAGCAACGTCCTGGTCGTCTATTCCGACGACGTCGAAGGCCAGCTGGGCAAGCTGGCGATCGAACAGGCGGCAACCGTCCGGGGCGTGACGGTGGTGGGCAGCCAGGGCTACCAGCTGTCGATCGAGGGCGTCTCGAACGCCGCGCAGGCGGCCGGCCGGGTGGCCTCTGCCGGGGCGGCGGACGCCGTGTTCATCACCACCTCGGCCAACAACGCCGCCATGCCGATGCTGCTGACCCAGATGCCCGAATCCGGCGTCACCGCCGACAAGGTGCAGTACATCGGCCTGACCCGCTGGGACGTGCGGCCCGACCTGTTTTCCATGCCCGGCGCGCAGGGCGCCTGGTTCGCCCTGCCCGACACTCAAAAGCTGTCGACCTTCTCCAGCCGCTACACCGCCGCCTACGGCGCGGCGCCGCATCCGCTGGCCGGCCTTGCCTATGACGGGATCATGGCGGTCGGCACGCTGGCCGCCGCCGGGCGGGATGACGCGCTGTCGGCCACGGCGCTCACCTCGACTGGCTTTACCGGCACCGGCGGTGTATTCCGGCTGATGAGCGATGGCACGAACCGGCGCGCACTGGCCATCGCCACAGTGGAAAACAAGCAGATGGTGATCCTTGACCCTGCCCCCAGCAGCCTCTCCGGCGGCGGCCTCTGAGCCGGGCCTCCTGCCCGACAACCTGATCGCCCCGGCCGCCGAGATCCTTGATCTCGCGGCGGTGCGGCAGGTGCTGTTCGCGGGGCTGGCGCCCGGCATGGCCGAACAGGAGGTGCGCAAGCACACCGTCGCCACGCTGCGCGACGCGCAGAAGGCCGGGCGCGCGGCGGTGGCCGAGGCCTTTGCCCGCGAACCCTTCGGCGCCCGCCGCACCACCCGCGCCTACACCTGGATCACCGACTGCCTGGTGCGGCTGACCTTCGAGGTCGCCACCGGCATCCTGCACCGCCGCCCCACCCCGACCGAGTCCGAGCGCGTGGCGGTGCTGTCGGTCGGCGGCTACGGAAGGGGCGAAATGGCGCCCTATTCCGACGTCGACCTGCTGTTCCTGACCCCCTACAAGATCACCGCCTGGGCCGAGAGCGTGATCGAGTCCATGCTCTACATCCTGTGGGACCTCAAGCTGAAGGTCGGCCACAGCTCGCGCACGGTGCGCGACTGCCTGCGCCTCGGGGCCGAGGATTTCACCATCCGCACCGCCATGCTGGAATGCCGCTACATCATCGGCGACCGCGGCCTCGCCCGCGACCTGGAAAAGACCCTCTGGACCGAGCTGTTCAACTCCACCGCGCGCGAATTCGTCGAGGCCAAGCTGGCCGAGCGCGACGCCCGGCACGACAAGCAGGGCCAGCGCTACATGGTCGAGCCCAACGTCAAGGAGGGCAAGGGCGGGCTGCGCGACCTGCAATCGCTGTTCTGGATCATCAAGTACGTCCACAAGACCGACGATGTCTCGCAGCTGGTGACAGCCGGCGTCTTTCGCCCCGAGGAATACGAGACCTTTGTCCAGGCCGAACGCTTTCTCTGGGCGGTGCGCTGCCACCTGCACCTGGCCGCCGGGCGGGCGAACGAACACCTGACCTTCGACATGCAGGTCGAGGTCGCCGCGCGCATGGGCTACAACGACCGTGGCGGCCGCCGCGCGGTGGAATGGTTCATGCAGGACTACTTTCGCCACGCCACCTCGGTCGGTGACCTGACGCGCATCCTGCTGACCTCGCTGGAGGCCACGCACACCAAGAGCGCGCCGCTGATCCAGCGCCTGTTCCACCGCGTGCCGCAGGTCAAACCCGGCTACCGCGTGGTCAACAACCGCCTCGCCATCGTCGACGACGCGGCGTTCCTGTCGGACAGGCTGAACCTGCTGCGGGTGTTCGAGGAAGGGCTGCGCACCGGCCTGCTGATCCACCCCGACGCCATGCGGCTGGTCAAGGCCAACCTGCACCTGATCGACAACAGCTTTCGCGAAAACGACGAGGCGCGGCGCCTGTTCCTCGACCTGCTGCTGAAACACGGCAACCCCGAGCGCGCCCTGCACCGGATGAACGAACTCGGCGTACTGGCCGCCGTGATCCCGGAATTCGCCCCCATCGTGGCGATGATGCAGTTCAACATGTACCACCACTACACGGTGGACGAACACATCATCCAGTGCATCTGGAACCTCTCCGAGATCGAACTGGGCCACCTGACCGAGGAACTGCCGGTCGCCTCGACCATCCTCAAGGAGGGGCTGAACCGCCGCGTGCTCTACGTCGCACTGCTGCTGCACGACATCGGCAAGGGCCGGGACGAGGATCATTCGATCCTCGGCGCCCGCATCGCCCGCACCGTCGCGCCGCGCCTCGGCCTGTCCAAGGCCGAAAGTGCCACCGCGGAATGGCTGGTGCGCTATCACCTGCTGATGTCCGACATGGCGCAGAAACGCGACATCGCCGACCCGCGCACCGTGCGCGATTTCGCCAAGGCGGTGCAGACCAAGGAACGGCTGGACCTCTTGACCGTGCTGACCGTCTGCGACATCCGCGGCGTCGGCCCGGACACCTGGAACAACTGGAAGGCCGCGCTCTTGCGCGCGCTCTACCGCCAGACCCGCCGCGCGCTCGAAGGCGGCATGGAGGCGCTCAACCGCGAGAACCGCGGCACCGAGGCGCGCAAGGCGCTGCGCAAGGCGCTCAAGGGCTGGACCAGTGCCGCGCTGGAGCAGGAAACCCGGCGCCACTACGATCCCTACTGGCAGGGCCTGCACGTCACCGCCCATGTCGTCTTTGCCAACCTGCTGCGCACTCTCAAGGAAAACGAGATCGCCATCGACATCCACCCCGATCAGGACCGCGACGCCACCCGCGTCTGTTTCGCGCTCCAGGATCACCCCGGCATCTTCTCGCGGCTGTCGGGGGCGCTGGCGCTGTCCGGGGCCAACGTGGTGGACGCGCGCACCTTCACCACCAAGGACGGCTATGCCACCGCCGCCTTCTGGATCCAGGACGCCGACGGCGCGCCCTACGAGGACACCCGCATCCCCCGCCTGCGCGACACCATCCGCAAGACCCTGAAAGGCGAGGTCGTCACGCGTGAGGCGATCCGCCCCAAGGAAAAGCTCAAGAAGCGGGAACGCGCCTTCAAGGTTCCGACCCACATCACCTTCGACAACGACGGGTCCGAGATCTTTACCATCATCGAGGTCGACACCCGCGACCGGCAGGGCCTGCTGTTCGATCTCACCCGCACGCTGGCCAGCCTGAACATCTACATCGCCTCGGCGGTGATCGCGACCTTTGGCGAACAGGTGGTCGACACCTTCTACGTCAAGGACATGTTCGGGCTGAAACTGCATTCCAAGGTCAAACGCGACCTGATCGAGAAAAAGCTGCGCGCCGCCATCACCGAAGGCACCGAACGCGCCCAGGGTTGACCGGGGCTGATCTGGGGCTGATCTGGGGCTGATCTGGGGCGGCGCGGCTCAGGACGGCCGCGCCGCGTTCCACGCCGCGATCAGCTGCCGCGTCCTGGCCACGCCGGGCGCAAAGCCGAGGTAGCCCATCGTCTCCTCGCGCGTGCGAAAGACGCCCACCTTCAGCGACCCGCTGACCTCCGCGATCGACTGGTACATGCGGCACATGCCAAAGGTCACGTCCCCGGGCGCCCAGATCGACGTCTTCGACCCCGGATCGCGCACCGCGTAGTAGCCTTTCAGCCGGTACGCCAGCACCTGGATTTCCTCGAAATTGCTCATGTTGAAGCTGCCGGCCTCGAGATCCAGCAACACGTCCTGCCGCCCGTCGAACCGCGGATCGGCGGCATAGGCCAGGAACGACTCGACATGCTCGTCGGTCCTGACCTCGCCCTCGAACCGCACGAGAACAAGGCCGAGATCGGGCAGGATGCTGTAGGTGATGGGCAAGGGGGCAATCCGTAACCAAGTGTACGCTTTTGCTAGCTAGCATGGCGCGCGGCGCTTGACACCCACCTGATGACCGCAGGCGGACAGGGCGCGTTCCGCTCCGCCCCTTCCGCCGCCCAGCCCTTTGGGCTAAGCCGGACCCCAGAGCAGCAAGCGAGCCCGCCCGTGAAACCCATCCGCCTTGTCGCAGGCGTCATGACCGTCGGCTTCTGGACCCTGATGAGCCGCGTCCTGGGCGTCGTGCGCGAGATCATGATCCTCGCCTTCATCGGTCCCGGCCCGGTCATGGATGCCTTTGTCGCGGCCTTCCGCCTGCCCAACATGTTCCGCCGCTTCTTTGCCGAAGGCGCGTTCAACGCCGCCTTCGTGCCGATTTTCTCCAAGAAATACGAAGGCGGCGAAGACCCGATGGTCTTTGCCCGCGATGCCTTCAACGGGCTGGCCTTCGTGCTGCTGATCCTCACCGCGCTGGCGCTGATCTTCATGCCGGCGCTGGTCTGGGCCACGGCGGGCGGCTTTTCCGGCGACCCGCGGTTCGAGCTGACCACCGCCTATGGCCGCATCGTCTTTCCCTACATCCTGCTGATCTCGCTGGCGGCGATGTTCTCCGGCGCGCTGAACGCCACCGGCCGCTTTGCCGCCGCCGCCGCCGCGCCGGTGTTCCTGAACATTCTCGTCTGCTCGGCCATGGCGCTGGGCGCCTGGCTGGGCGGCGAGGTGATCCTGTGGCTGATCTGGACCGTGCCGCTGGCCGGTGTGGCGCAGCTGGCGCTGGTCTGGGTCGCGGCGGAACGCGCGGGCGTGCGGGTCCGCCCCGCCCGGCCGCGCTGGACCCCGGACATGAAACACCTCGTCGCCGTCGCCGTCCCCGCCGCGCTGGCTGGCGGCGTCATGCAGATCAACCTGCTGGTCGGCCAGCAGGTGGCCAGCCACTTCGACAAGGCGGTGGGCTGGCTCTACGCCGCCGACCGGCTGTACCAGCTGCCTTTGGGCGTGGTCGGCATCGCCGTCGGCATCGTGCTGCTGCCCGACCTGTCGCGCCGGCTCAAGGCCGAGGATCACACCGGCTCGCGCAACGCGTTTTCGCGCGCCGGTGAACTGAGCCTCGCCCTGACGATCCCCGCCGCCGTGGCGCTGGTGGTGGTGCCGATGCCCATCGTCTCGGTGCTGTTCCAGCGCGGCGCGACCGGCAGCGACGACACCGCCGCCATCGCGCTGGCGGTGGCCATCTACGGCCTGGGCCTGCCCGCCTTCGTGCTGCAAAAGGTGCTGCAACCGCTGTATTTCGCGCGCGAGGACACCCGCAGCCCGTTCCGCTACGCCGTCTGGGCCATGGTGGTCAACGCGACCGTCGCCATCGGCCTGGCGCCGGTGATCGGCTGGATCGCCCCGGCCATCGCCACCACGCTGGCCGGCTGGATCATGGTGGTCCAGCTGGTCCGGGGATCGCGCGGCATGGGCGATGTCGCCCGCTTCGACGCCCGCTTCGGCACCCGGCTGTGGCGCATCTGCGCCGCCTCCGTCGTGATGGGCGCGGCGCTCTGGGGCACCGCCCTGCTGGTCGCGCCCTGGCTGGCCGCGCCCTATGTCCGCGTCGTCGCCCTGCTGGCGCTGATCGCCGTCGGCGTCGTCGTCTACGGCATCGCCGGGCAGAAACTGGGCGCCTTCAGCATGGCCGAAGTGCGGGGGATGCTGCGACGGAGGCACGCATGATAACCCGCCCGATGCTCACCGCCCCCGACACCGCCCGCACGCTCGAGGCGGTCGCCGCCACGGCCAAGACGGAGCTGCTGCTCTGCCTGCCCCGGCTCGACCCCCGCACGCCGCTTGTGCGGGCCGAGCTGCGCAACCGCGGGATCGAGGACTGGGGCGACCTGGTCGGCTGGATCACCCGGCGCGGCGTCGCGCTGCGGATGCTGGTGCCGGACGTTGACCCGCTCGCCCGCCCCGAGGCGCACCGCGCCGCCTGGACCCGCGCTTCGGGCTTTGCCGACGTGGTGCAGGGCAATGCGCAGATCCTCTGCGCCTCGCACGGCCACGCCGCCACCGGCCTGCGCGCCTGGCGCCTGAACCGCCCGCGCAAGGCCACCCTCGCCGCCCTGCGCGCCCAGGATCCCGGCCGGCTGACCCCGGTGCAGCGCGCCGCCCCCGGCACGACGCTGCCCGCCCGCGTCGCCGAGATCGGCCAGGCCTTCGTGCTGGCCGACGGCGCCGGCTGCGTGCTGGGCGGCCCCCTGCTGGGCACCGCGACCGAAGGCCCGGCCCCCTCCGCGCTGCACGTCGACGACGCCGATTTCTGCGGCGCGCTGCGCGGCCATTTCGCCGATGCCTGGGCGGCGGCGATCGCCACCGGCAGCCGCAGCCTGGCCGCCCCGGCCGCCGCGCTCGACCTGCCCCGCCGCGCCCAGAGCCGCGCGGACCTGCGGCTGATCCGCACCCTGTCGCGCCCCTCTCGCGGTCTCGCCCCCGCGCCCCAGGTCACCGACCACGAAGCCGCGCTGGCCCGGATGGTCGACGCCGCCACCACCTACATCCTGATCCGGACCGAAGCGCTGCGCCACGACACGCTGGCCGACCGCCTGGCCAGCGCCGCGCGCCGGGCCGAGGCGCTGCAACTGGTGCTGCTGCTGCCGCCGCTGGCCCCGGCGGACCCCTGGGACGACGCCCGCGCCCGGCACCTGCAAGCCAGCGCGCTGGACCGGCTGCGCGCCGCCTTCGGCGACCGCATGGCGCTCTGCGCCGACCCCGCCCCCGGCGGCACGCTCTGCCTGGTGGATGACCGCGACTTCCTGGTCGGCTCGGCCGCGCTGACCCGCCGCGCCTGCCGCTGGAACACCGAAGCCTCGGCCCTGGTCCAGGACCCCTCGCTGGCCCGGCAGCTGATGGACAGTCTCGCCGCGGTGCTGCTGCCGGGACGCGGCCTGACCGCCGAGGCGCTGCGCAGCGCGGCGGTCTGGTCGGCCCGCCTGCCCGCCCCCGAGTCGGTCACCGCCAGCCGCCCCGCCCGGCGCCGCCTGCCCGACGACCTGTTCTGACCTGCGCTCAGCGCCGCCGGATCCGCTCCAGCACCCGCGCCATGCCGCCCGGCGCGCGCAGCAAGGCCACGGCAAAGCCCACGACAAAGCCGGCGATATCCGCCACCCAGTCGTTGCCGCCGCCGAACAGCACGCCAAAGACCAGCTGCACCAGCAACAGCAGCCCGATCAGGGTAAAGGCGCGGATCTGCGGCGCCCCCTCGACCCCCAGCCGCATCCACAGCAGCAGGGTAAAGCCACCGATCAGCCCGTAGACCGGGGGAAAGGCGCCGATCAGCCAGGGATCGTCGGTCAGCAGGCCAAAGGCCAGCGCCCCCACGATGGTGGACAGGAAGAAGATCAGCACAAAGGTCAGCGCGCCCATCGCCTCGGTCACGATCTTGCCCATGGCCAGCAGAATCACCATGGCGAACAGCCCGTGCGAAAAACTGGCGTGCAGGAACGGATAGCTGACGAACCGCACCAGGTGCTCGGTGGGCCACAGCCCGTTGTCCAGCATCCAGTCAAAGGCGACCCCGGAAAACCCGTAGGTCTCGATCGCGCCGGTGCGCCAGCCCACCGCGCCCGGCCCGCCCACCAGGCCCTGCGTGCCCAGCCAGAGCGTCAGTTCGATCCCCGCCAGGACAAGGAACAGCGCCACCACCACCGGCGGCAGCGGGTTCACCGGGGCTTCGTTGTGCGGATGCGTCATGCGGTCCTCTTTCTTGACGGTCACCGGTGGCATGGGTAAGCCAGCCGCGCAGGAATATCCACAGGGGACCCCCATGTCCGACGTTCAGCCGACCCAAGCCTTCACCCCGCGTGTCTTCTCGGGCATCCAGCCTTCGGGCGGGCTGACGCTGGGCAACTACCTCGGCGCGCTCAAGCGCTTTGCCGACAGCCAGGAAAAGGGCATCCAGTCGATCTACTGCATGGTCGACATGCATGCCATCACCAACGTCCTGAACGACCCCGAGGCGCTGCGCCGCAACACGCGCGAACTCTGCGCCGGCTTCATCGCCTCCGGGATCGATCCGGAACGCTCGATCCTGTTCAACCAGAGCCAGGTGCCCGAGCACGCCCAGCTGGCCTGGGTCTTCAACTGCGTGGCGCGCATGGGCTGGATGCAGCGCATGACCCAGTGGAAGGACAAGGCCGGCAAGAACGCGCAGAACGCCTCGCTGGGGCTGTTCGCCTACCCCGCGCTGATGGCCGCCGACATCCTGGTGTATCACGCCACCCACGTTCCCGTGGGCGAGGACCAGAAACAGCACCTCGAACTGACCCGCGACATCGCGATCAAGTTCAACAACGACTTCGGCGTCGACTTCTTCCCGATCACCGAGCCGGTGATCGAAGGCGCGGCCACCCGCGTCATGTCGCTGCGCGACGGGTCGAAAAAGATGTCGAAATCCGATCCCTCGGACATGAGCCGGATCAACCTCACCGACGATGCCGACGCCATCGCGCTGAAGATCCGCAAGGCCAAGACCGACCCCGAACCGCTGCCCGAGACCGTCGAAGGGCTGGAAGGCCGCCCCGAGGCGCGCAACCTGGTCAACATCTACGCCGCCCTGGCCGACCTCACGGTCGAGCAGGTGATCGCCGAACACGCCGGCCAGCCCTTCGGCAGCTTCAAGCCCTCGCTGGCGGACCTCGCGGTGGCCAAGCTGGCGCCGATCTCGACCGAGATGAAGCGCCTGACCCAGGAACCGCACGAGATCGACAGGATCCTCCGCCGCGGCTCCGAACGCGCGCGCGAGATCGCCGCGCCGATCCTGGCCAGGACCTACGAGATCGTCGGCATGGTGCGCTGACGCGGGGCAGGTCCGCGGTCGGACCGGATGCGCCAGGCGCGCTGACCCGAGTCACAACAAAAACGGGCGCCGGATGGCGCCCGCCCATGTCTTCATGTCGCAGATCAGGGGGCCGTGCGTCAGCCGGTCTTGCGACGCCGCGCCGCAAACCCGAGGCCACCAAGGGCCACCAGCAACAGCGGAAGCGCGGCAGGCAGCGGAACCGGTGACATGTAGTCGATCGTCACGGAATAGGCCCCCGAGTTGTCCGAGAAAATGCCGTCATTCTCGCCAAGGAACAGGTAGGCGCTGGCTGCGGTCGGCACGATCAACGTGGCCGATGTGCCGACAAAGAACGAATCGCCAATCGCGGTGATCGACGCCGAAGTCGAACTCCAGACCCCGATCATGGAGTAGACGCGCAGCCCGTTGAACAGGCCTGCAAAGCCATCTGCGTCCGTTGCCCCCGAACCGTTATCGACAACCGACCCTGTCGCGATGCTCATCACCGGGCCGAGGGCCGCGAAATTGATGGCCCCGGAGGAACCCGAGATCGCGGTTACATCATTTCCCCGGCCGGTCACATCGACACTGAGGCCGTTGTTGGACGATCCCCAGTTGGTGTAATAGATGTTGTCCGTGCCCTGCACCAAGGCGGTGACGGTGGCGCTCGAGGCGCTCTGCGCGACCAAGGCCCCACAAAGCGCAAGTGCTGCTGCAAGTAGCTTCATCAATCATCCCCCAATATCCACAGTGATGGAAAGGTCATCCGCCGAAGGCAGTCCCTTCGGGACGCGTGCTTTCCATGAACCCGCTTTTCAGGCATTCCGGATCCCCTCTGCGTGATCGGGACCGCCTAGATACCTCATGAGAAGTATACCCGCACCCTGGCACCCTGTATACGGGAAATTTCGCCACGTTCGGACAGGGCGCCTGGTGGCCTGAGACCGGCCTCGCGCAACCCAGGCGGATGCGACCCGTTTGGGCCGGGTTCCGCTGGTGAACGACGCAGGATTTCCGACACGCCCAAGATGCGGGCAAGGACGTCTTGGGACACGGCCCTCCCGTTTTGTACAAAAAGACATTTTTCGCGTACAAGACGTACAAAACGTACAAGTGCGCCGCCGCGCCAAGGGCTCAGGCCGGGGCCGGTCCGGCGGCGTCGTCGTCGGGGTCGGCACGCCGCACCCAGGCCCGCGCGGCGTCCAGGTCCTGCATCGCGAATGTCCGCATCCGGGTCGAGATCACCGCCCCCGCGGCCTTCACCACCGGGCTCATCCAGCCGATGTCCGACACGACGGCAACATGGCTGATGTGGCGCAGGTTGCGCAGGTCGAACTTCAACCCCGGCAGCAGGATCGACGGATCGAAGGTGGGAACGTTCTGCACCACCTCGATCATCCGCACCGTCCCGTGCCGGTCAATAAAGGCCTGCAATTGCTCCACAATCTGCAAGTAGTCGGCCTGGCTGATGTGCCCGGTGACGTGGAATTCGACCACACTGGCGGCGTCGTCCTCGTGGTATTCGATGCTCATGGTGCGCCCCTCCCGGCGTCCAGACTGGCCGCCAGGAGACCCGCAGGCAAGGCCGGGCTTCCGCCCGGCGGAAACCCGCCACGCCATGATCCGACCCGGGCGCATACGCCCAAACCCCTTGTTTCGTTGACGAATATCCGGCTCAGTGCGTCGCGCGCCCCGCCGCGATCCGCGCCGCAAGGCGCAGCGCATGGGTCGGGTCGGTCGCCGCCACCGGCAGCACCGGGTCATAGGCGGCGCGGATGACATCGGCGATGTCGGGCCGCAGGATCACCGCGCCGCCCGGCGCCTGCGCCAGCGGCGAACGGTCGGCAAAGGCGCGGTCCGACCACAGCAGGATCGACTGCACCACCTGGCTCAGCGCCAGCGTCTCGGCCGAAACCTGGCCCAGATCCGCGTCCATCCGCAGCAGGATGAAACAGGCGCGGATGCCGCCCTGCGGATCAAAGCGGAACACCCGGTACTGGTTTGCCCCCACCTGTTCGAGCCGCGCCACCAGCGGCTCCAGCCCGTCGATCAGCCGCCCCAGGTCGGGCACCGCCAGCAGCTCCTGCCACTCGCGGAAGAAAAAGACCATGACGTTGGCGCCCAGCTCCGGGTCGGTCTCGGCCATCTGGTGCCCCGCCAGCGCACAGACCGCCTCGAACGCCCCCTTGACCACCTTCAGCGTGTCGTCCTCGACCCCGAAGACGATCGGCGCCAACGGCCGCCCCCAGCGCGCGCAGAGGTAGCTGCCGTCCGACCGCGTGAACAGCGGCGCGATCTCTTCGGGGGGCAGGTCCTGCGGCATGGCGTTTCGTCTCTTGTCAGATGTCGTGTATCATCGGGTGGCGATCTGCCCGAAATCCCGCCGAAAGGCAAACAATTCAGACACATCGGCAAGGACGCCGCCCGCCACAGGAGGCCGCAATGCCCGCACCGACACGCCCCTGCATCCTGGCTATCGCGCTGGTCCTGGCACCGGCCTGCGGCTTTGCCGCCTGCGAAGACGACCCGGGCCGCGTCGCGCTCACCTCCGGAGAACGGAGCGAAACCATCGCCCTGGCCACGGCCGCGCCGGGGTTCGGGCGAACCGGGGATGCGGTTCTGGACGTGTCGCTTTGCGAGACCAGCGCCGCGGTCCTTGCCGAGATGACCGGCGCTGCAATTGGTCAGCAGATGTCGCTCGACATCGACGGCGCCCCGGTCTGGAGCGCCGTGGTGGTCGAGCCGATCCTGGGCGGCCGCCTGCAGATTTCCGGCGCGTTCACCGGGGAGGAGGTCGAGGAAAAGGCCCGCCTGCTGCGCGAGGCGGCACGCCTGGACGACTGAGGTCAGCCGTCAAAAAGGTCGGTCTGCCCGGGCAGCCGGGGTGCCGCCATGCCAAGGTGCGTCCAGGCCTTCTGCGCCAGCATCCGGCCGCGCGGTGTGCGCTGGATCAGCCCCTGTTGCAGCAGGAAGGGCTCCACCACCTCTTCCAGCGCGTCGCGGCTTTCCGACAGCGCGGCGGACAGCGTCTCGATCCCCACCGGACCGCCGGCGTAGTTCTCGGCGATCAGCCGCAGATAACGGCGGTCGGCGCCGTCCAGGCCCAGTTCGTCAACCCCCAGCCGGGTCAGCGCGTTGTCGGCCAGCGCGCGGGTGACCACGCCGTTGCCCTCGACCACGGCAAAATCCACCACCCGGCGCAGCAGCCGCCCGGCGATGCGCGGCGTGCCCCGCGCCCGCCGCGCGATCTCCAGCGCGCCGTCGCCCTCGACCCGCACGCCCAGCTTGACCGCGTTGCCGGCGACGATCGTCTCAAGCTCGGGGATGGTGTAGAAATTCAGCCGCGTCGGGATGCCGAAGCGGTCGCGCAGCGGCGTCGTCAGCAGGCCCAGCCGGGTGGTCGCCCCGACCAGCGTGAAGGGCTGCAACTCGATCCGCACGGTGCGCGCTGCCGGTCCTTCGCCGATCACGAGGTCCAGCTCGTAGTCCTCCATCGCCGGGTACAGGACCTCTTCCACCGCCGCGTTCAGGCGGTGGATCTCGTCGATGAACAGCACGTCGTTGCGTTCCAGGTTGGTCAGGATCGCGGCCAGGTCGCCGGCCTTGGCCAGCACCGGGCCCGAGGTCATGCGAAACCCGACCCCCAGCTCGCGCGCCATGATCTGCGCCAGCGTCGTCTTGCCCAGCCCCGGCGGGCCGTGGAACAGCGTGTGGTCCATCGCCTCGCCCCGCTGGCGGGCGCTGTCGATGAAGACCCGCAGGTTGGCGCGCGCCTCGGCCTGGCCGATGAAATCCATCAGCATCTGCGGTCGCAAGGCGCGGTCGCGGTCTTCCGGTTGGGGTTCGGGGCGCAGGGTGGGATCGGACGATGTCATGGGTGCCTCGGCGCCTGCTTTAGGGGGACGTGTCGAGGTCCCGGATGGCCCTGGCCCGCGACAGGCGCGCCGCAAGGCGCCAGCCGGAGGTGGAGCCGTCGAATACCCGGTCGTCATAGACCATCGCGTAGAGACGTTCCAGTTCGGGGCGTCGTGCACCCCCAAGCGGCACATCGAACAGGTCCGATCCGGCATAGGCCGCGCCGATGGCCCGCTTGTAGGCGCCGGGCGGCCAGAACGTGCCCTCGGTCGAGCGCGCGTCGTCCAGCCAGAGCGCGCCGATCAGCGTCGCGACCGCGCCGCTCAGGACACCGGACACCGCCTTGACCGTGTCGGCGTCGATGCCGGTGGCAAGACCCGCAACCCATCCCGGCACGACGCCCGACAGGGCGACGCCGCCATAGACGGCCGTGGCGCTGCTGAGAATAACCAGCGCGTAGCCGCTCAACCCCAGCCAGACCGCAAGGATCGGGCGGGACCGCACCAGGCCCGGCCAGACGCGCGACACGGCGAAAACCGCCACCAGCGGCAGACCCAGCCACCAGAGGGCGGACCACCACGGCAGGAACAGGGCCATCAGCGCCCCGAGCAGGACCGATGCGAAGACAAGGATCGCCTCGAACATCTCACTTCACCCGTTTGCGCCCATGCCATTCGTGGTAGGGGTCATGCCCGCAGCGCGTGACCAGGTCTCCGCCTTCGCCGGCACTGACTTCGAAGATCTGGCTGGGCGGCGCAGCGAGCCGGCAACCCGCCCCCATCGAACGCAAGGCCCGTCCAAGGACAAGAGTGGCAGCCAGATCTGCCGACACGGCGTCCCGCTTTGCAGGCGCCCCGCGATCCAGGGCGTGACGCAGACGCCGCAAATTCTCGTCGTCGGGTTTTGCGAATTCGATACCCTCGAACAGGTCGTTCTCGGCCATGACCTCACCTCGGCTCCGGTTGTCGCATGTTGCAACCATGCCGCCACCCGGCCGTTCTGGGAACCCCCGTCACTGCCGCGGCGCCAGCAGGCGCAACGCGGCGCGGATCAGATCGGCGGTCTCGGCCTCGGGAGCCGCACCCGCCGCCTCGGCCACGGCGCCCGCCGCGTCTGACGGAGCATAGCCCAGGTTGCCCAGCGCCGACAGCGCCTCGGCCTGCGCGTTGGAGCGTGCGGGCGCGGCCGGTTGCGACACCTTCGGCGCCGTGCCCGGCGCTGTCGGCTCGATCACCTCGCCCCCCGAGGGCGCCGTGACGCCCATGGCCATGACCATCGGCGCCTTGTCCTTCAACTCCATCACCACGCGCTGCGCCGTCTTGGGGCCGATCCCGCGCGCCGCCTTGATCGCCGACCAGTCGCCCAGCGCCAGCGCGCGGCTGACGCCGTCCGGCCCCAGCGCGCCCAGGATCGCCAGCGCCGCCTTGGCGCCGACCCCCTGTACCGACATCAGCAGGCGGAACCATTCCTTTTCCACCAGCGTGGGAAAGCCGAAGAGTTGCAGCAGGTCCTCGCGCACCAGCAGGTCGGTGTAGAGCGCCGTCGCCTCGCCCGGTCCGGGCAAGCCGGCGCGCACCCGGTCGCTGCAATGGACGACATAGCCGACGCCGTTGGTGTCGATCAGGACGTGATCCTCGCCATGGTAGACGATCCGCCCGGCGATGCGCCCGATCATGCCTGCACCTTGATCTTCATCCGGCGGCTGCCGATGTGGTGCGCGTGGCAAATCGCCACCGCAAGCGCGTCCGCCGCGTCCGGCCCGGCCGGGTTTGCGCCCGGCAGTTGCAGGCCGACCATGTGTTCGACCTGGTGTTTTTCCGCATGGCCCACGCCGACCACCGTTTTCTTGACGGAGTTTGGGGCGTATTCGCCGATCGGCAGGCCGAACTGCGCCGGCACCAGCAGGGCGATGGCCCGCGCCTGGCCCAGCTTCAGCGTGCCCGCCCCGTCGCGGTTGACGAAGGTATGTTCGACCGCGGCCTCGTCCGGCATCATCCGGTGGAACACCGCCGTCAGCAGGGTATGCAGGTTCAGCAGGCGTTCGGCCAGTTCGGTGCCGCCCGGCTTGCACAGCCCGTTGGCGACATGCCTGAGTCGGCTGCCCTCGACCTCGATCACCCCCCAACCTAGGGTCCGAAGGCCCGGATCGATGCCCAATATCCGCATGATGCCCGCTCTTGTTGTTTTTCAGACACGGCTAGCACGAAAGGCGAACAAAAGCCAAGGTTAATGCGCCGCGGCCGGTTTGCGACACGGCTTTCCCGACAGCGACACGCGCGGTCCGATAACGCCGCCCCGGGTTCCGAAAACGACCCCCGGAAAGGCGGATTTTCGCTGATTTTTCAGTAAGGTTAACGAGATTCGCTGCTATGCAGAAAACGCATGTGACCCTTGCAGAAATTTCGACTTGCCGCACCCCTGCGCCCAACCTATGTGCGGTTTCAGAACGAACGCACCCCCTGACTTCAAGGAGACCAGCGATGGCCGCTTATGACCTTCACCGCCCGCACGCTTCGGGCTCCGCCGCCCGCATCGGTGGCATTTTCACCACCGCTGTCAGCGCCTTTGCCGCGTGGAATGACGCGCGCCTGACCCGCAACAGCCTCGCGTCGCTGACGGACCGCGAACTGGACGATATCGGCCTGCACCGCGGCGACATCGACAACGTCACGTTCCGCTGACACGGCACCGCGACGGCGGACCGGGCACCCCGGCCGCCGACCGGCGGATGTGCGACACACGCAAAAAAACGACCGCGCCTCAGCCGAGACGCGGTCGTTTCATTTTCGGGCTTTCTCCAGGCGGAGTGTCAGCCGGGCGTCGGCGTCAGCAGAGCGGCCAGTTTCCGCGTGACGGGGTCGACCTGCATGACCCAGGCGCCTGCGCGTTCGTAGAGCGCGCCCTGCGACAGGACATCGACATGGGCCTGGTAGCGCGGCTCTCCCAGCCAGACCAGCGTCATCACCTTGATCACCATCAGGATCAGAACGGCGCGCAGCAGCAGGCCCAGCCCGAACCCGCCGATCTTGTTGTCGGGGACCTGCACGATCAGACCGTTGCGGTCCAGTTTCGTCACGTACCCCTGTGACATGCGAACATGCTTGCGGCGCAGCGCTTGCTCGCGCCTGTGAAAGCTCGTCTGAGCCTTGTCCATGGCAGCCTCGAATCAATCCGGCCCCCACCGGAACGGCTCAAGTTTTACGAAAACTTTGAGGCGGAATTAGGGCAATTCGCCTCAATTCTGTCTCGAAAGCGTGGTCAATGCTGCCATTAACCCTTTGTTTACTGGTTTTTCCGAAGCGTTAACGTGACCCAATCGCCGATCACATCGCGGCGCAATTGTGGCACGCCAAGGGCAGTGTAGACCTCGACCACCTCGTCGGCCTGCCGGGTCAGGATGCCGGAGAGGATCGCGTAGCCGCCCGGCGCCAGGTGCGCCTGCATGTCGGGCGCGAGGTCGATCAGCGGCTGTTTCAGGATGTTGGCAAAGATCAGGTCGTAGGGCGCGCGCGCGTGCAGGTCGGGGTGGTCGAACCCGGCTGCGACCACGCAGGCCACCTTGCCCGACAGGTCGTTGGCGCGCACGTTGGCCTCGGCCACCTCGACGGCGACATCGTCGATGTCCGAGGCGATCACCCCCTCCGGCCAGAGCTTGGCCGCGCCCATCGCCAGCACCGCGGTGCCACAGCCGATGTCGGCCACGCTGCGGCCGACAAAACCCTCGTTCGCCAGCCGGTCCAGCGCCTCGAGGCAGCCCTGCGTGGTGCCGTGATGCCCGGTGCCAAAGGCCATGGCGGCCTCGATCAGCAGCGGCACGGCACCTGCGGGGATCTTGTCCTCGTCATGGCTGCCGTAGACAAAGAAGCGCCCCGCCACCACCGGCGTCAGTTCGCGCCGCACCTTGTCGACCCAGTCGGTATCGGGCACCTCGCTGACCACGAAGGGCCGCGCGCCAAAGGCCGCAGCGAGCAGCGCCAGTTCCACCTCGTCCGGCGCTTCGGTGAAATAGCCGCCCACCTCGTAGGTGCCCGAGCCGTCCTCGATCTCGAACACGCCGATGCCGGTGGGCTCCGGCTCCATCTCTTCCATGGCAAGGCCGATGGCGTCGGCCTGGTCCTGCGAGGTGAGCCTGGTGAAGGCGGTAAAGGTGGCCATGGGCGGTCTCCGGGACTGCGGGAAAGGATCGCGTCCCGGTAGGCCCAGCGCCCGCTCAGGTCAAGCGGATCACTCCGCCGGGGCCGGCATCCCCAGGCTGAAGATCGTCTCGTGGCCCGGTTCGGGGTGGCGCGGGATCATCAGTGCCAGCAGCAGGCTGGTCATCGCCATGCCCGCCGCCAGCCCGAACACCGCCCCCGGCGCAACCAGCCAGAGATAGCCCAGCGTCGCCGGCAGGAACACCGCCGCGATGTGGTTGATGGTAAAGGCCACCGCCGCCGTGGGCGCGATGTCGCCCGGGTCGGCGATCTTCTGGAAATAGGTCTTGAGCGC
Organism: Antarctobacter aquimaris; assembly: GCF_900184945.1. Lineage (GTDB taxonomy): Bacteria > Pseudomonadota > Alphaproteobacteria > Rhodobacterales > Rhodobacteraceae > Maliponia > Maliponia aquimaris. The sequence continues at coordinate 233,963 of NZ_FXYF01000004.1, forward strand.
CATCGCCATGGCAAAGAACAGGTGGTCGACGACATAGAGCGTCGCCGCCAGCAGCACACCCCAGCCGAACCAGTAGATGCCGCCGTACATCAGGAAGACCACCGTCAGCCCGGTATATTCCACCATCAGCGTGTTGCGCTCGCCGTAGCGGAACACGATGCGGCCCAGCAACGGGCCAAAGAACATGTTGGCCACCAGGTTGATCAGGAACAGCGCGGTGATCTCGTGCACGTCGAAACCGAACCGCTCGACCATCATGAAACCGGCGAAGACGACAAAGATCTGCCGCCGCGCGCCCGCCATGAACTGCAAGGCGTAGTACAGCCAGTAGCGGCGGCGCAGGACGAATTTCTTGAGCTGCGGATTGGGGCTTTCGAATTGCGGATAGGCCAGCGCGGCAAAGGCGACGATGGCCACCGTCAGCCCGCCCGACACCATGTAGACGAAATTGTAGGACAGGTCCCAGGCCTGCCAGGTCAGCACGATGGCGACATAGGCAACCAGGGTCGCACCCGATCCGGCGGCGATCAGCCAGCCCAGCATCTGCGGCGCGCGGTGTTTGGGCAGCCATTGCAGTTGCAGGCTTTGGTTCACCGTCTCGTAGTAGTGAAAGCCGATGGAACTGAGCAGCGTGATGAACAGCAGCCCGCCCAGGCTGGGAAACAGCGCCGTCATCGCCGTGGCCACGCCCAGCAACGTCAGCGACACCAGCGCCAGCACCTGTTCGCGCATCACCAGCAGCACGAGGATCACGCCGATGGCGAGAAAGCCGGGGATCTCGCGCACCGTGTGCAGCCAGCCGATGTCCTTGCCGTCGAAGTTCGCCGCCTCGATGACGAAGTTGTTCAGCAGCGCCGACCAGGTGGCAAAGGACAGCGGCATGGCGATGGCCATCAGCACCAGCAGCGCCTCGGGGCGGCGCCAGCGCGGCAGCGTATGCGCTTCGTGCAGGGGAACGGGTTTCATACTGCCGCTTTACGCCCGAATCCGGGGCTTGGCGAGAGGCCGGTATCTGCGCCGTTGCACAATCCTCAGGCCGACTGCGCAGCGCTGAAGTGGTATTCAACCTCGGCAAAGCGGTCGCGGGCAAAGACGTAGAGCAGGCGCAGCCCGTCCGGCCCGGCCACCGTGCCGTGTTCGGCGTTCTCCGGCACGAACAGCGCGACACCGGGGCTGAGCTCATGCGCGACGCCGTCGATGGTCACCACGCCCGAACCTTCGAGGCCAAAGTAGATCTCGGACGGCAAATGGCGGTGCGGCAGCAGCGTGCCACCGGGCCCGAACTCGGCAACGCCCATCACCATGCCCGAGGTCGCCGTCTTGTCAGCCGAAAACAGCGTGCGCCAGCGGACCGTGCCAAAGGCCGGATCCTCGCCGCCTTCCAGCGGGGCATGGTTGGCGTTGGCGACGACGGGCAGCGCGGCAAGCGCGGCGGCGGTGAGGTCGAATTGCAGCATGTCGGCCATGGCGGACTCCGGGATCAGAAGCTGTGCAGTCGTGTCCCGAATCGCCCCTGCCGCTCTGTTCCGGAAACGACCCGGCTGTCGTTTTCGCCAAAGCGGCGGGCGATCTTGACTGGCGGGGGTCGAAAAACGTCTTGTCCATGCATTTCAACGACATGACGCCGGACTCCCGGCTTGCACGAAAATCAGGCAGGGATGGCGCGGCCAAGGCTTGACGTTGCGCGCATCGCCTGCGCAATGGGCTTGCGCCCCAGCCCCGAGAGGCCCATGACCCTCAATCCCTACGACACCGCCGGTTTCCACGCGCAGGCCATCGCCGAAGGCCGTCACCGGGCCGTGGTGGGCGGCCGGTGGGAGGAGACCGGGCGCATTCAGATGGAGATCCTGCGCGATGCCGGTCTGCGGCCCGATCACCACCTGCTGGACATCGGCGCGGGCGCGCTGCGGCTGGGGTGCAAGGTCGTGCCCTACCTCGAGCCCGGCCACTACTGGGCCACCGACGCCTCGCGCGCACTGATGCTGACCGGGCGCGCCACCGAGCTGCCCGACCCCCAGCGCCTGCCCGAACGCCATCTGGTCGAGGATGCCGCCTTTGCCTTTCCCGGCGTGCCGCAAGTCATCACCCATGCCATCGCCTTTGCGGTCTTTCCGCATCTGCCGCTGGCCCACCTGCGCCGCGCGCTGACCGCGCTGACCCGGTTCGAGCGGCTGGAGGCGTTTTTCTTCACCGTCTTCCTGGCCCCCGACGCTGCCAGCGCCGCGCAGCCCTTTCGCCAGCCCGACGGTGTCGTGACCCACGACATCCGCCCGCCCTATCACCTGCTGGCCGAGGACGTCGCCCACATCGCCCACACCACCGGCTGGCGGGTCGCGCGCGACCCCCGTATGTTGCCGCGCGGACAGGCCCTGTTCACGGCACAGCCGACCCGCTGAGGCGCAAAACATTCCCGTCTTCTGATCTGTGTCAAGACGCAGAACCGCGAGCCGTGGCATATCCGCGCCAACCCGCGCGAGGAGGCCCCAATGGATATCGTCCCCCTGATCGACCGGATCGGCGAAAACCCGACGTCGGCGCTGTTCGGCCTGCTGACCGGCGTGATCTTTGGCGTGGCGGCGCAACGCTCGCGGTTCTGCCTGCGGGCGGCCACCGTCGAATTCGCCCGCGGCATGATGCAGGACAAGGTGGCGGTCTGGCTGCTGACCTTCTCCACCGCCGTGGTCTGGGTGCAGGGGGCGCAGATGATCGGCCTGATCGACGTCACCGAGGCGCGCATGATGGCGGTGCCGGGCAGCTGGTCCGGGGCGATCATCGGCGGGCTGCTGTTCGGCGCGGGCATGGTGCTGGCGCGCGGCTGCTCGGGTCGGCTCTTGGTGCTGGCGGCGACGGGCAACCTGCGCTCGGTCGTGTCGGGACTGATCTTTGCCGTGGTGGCGCAGATGTCGCTGACCGGCTGGCTGGCGCCCTTGCGCGACAGGCTGGCCGCGCTCTGGATCACCTCCGGCGGGCGCAACATGGACCTTCTGGCCGCGCTGCACCTGCCGCGCGAGGCGGGGCTGGTGATCGGCCTGGCCGTCGCGCTGCTGGCGCTGGAGCTGAGCCGCCGCAACCGCATCGGCTTTTCCCGGCTGGTGTTCGCCTCGGGCGTCGGGTTTGCCGCCGCCGTGGGCTATGCGCTCACCACCGCGCTGTCGCGCGTCGCCTTCGAGCCGGTGCAGATCGAGAGCCTGACCTTTACCGGGCCGTCGGCCAACACGCTGATGTTCTTTCTCGACCGCACCTCGGTGCTGGAATTCGACATCGGGCTGGTGCCCGGCGTGGTGCTGGGGTCCTTCGTCGCGGCCCTGCTGGCCAAGGAGCTGAAGTTCCAGGGCTTCGAAGGCCCGACGCCGATGCGCAACGCGATGATCGGCGCGGTGCTGATGGGCTTTGGCGGGATGCTGGCGGGCGGCTGCGCCATCGGTGCCGGCGTCTCGGGCGGGTCGATCTTTGCCGGCACCGCCTGGCTCGCGCTGTTCTGCATGTGGATCGGCGGGATGAGCATGGACGTGATCCTGGGCGGACGGGGGCAGCCGGCGCACGTGTGAGGATCCAGACGGGCGGAAGAGTTGCCGTTGACCAACGTCGACCGTTGCATGCCCCGCGCCACAACCCCTGGCGCGGGCGTCAGCCCGAGCCGCGCCCGACCCTCCCCCCGGGAGGGCGCACTGGCGATGTCACACTAGACATGGACACCAGTCAGGCTTGCAGGTGCAGCGATCTGAACCAGCCAGGCAAAGCGCCCTCCCAGGATCGGGCGCGGCCCTTTCCGCACCGGTCGACCCGGGCGAAAGGGACCACGGCACTCGACGTCAAGGACGTTCAGCCGACCGTTCCCCCCCCCCTCACGTCCGCAGTCTCCACCCCGTCCGGAATATCCACCAGATCACCGCCATGCAGAGCGCGGTGAACCCGGCGATGGCGAGCAGGCTCAGCCCCACCGGCACGTCCGCCATGCCGAAGAACGACCAGCGGAAACCGGACACCAGGTAGACCACCGGGTTGAACAGCGCGATGGTCTGCCAGCCGGCCGGCAGCATCGAGATCGAGTAGAACGACCCACCCAGGAACACCAGCGGCGTCACAACCAGCAGCGGGATCAGTTGCAGCTGTTCAAAGGTTTTCGCCCAGATGCCGATGATGAAGCCCAAGAGGGAAAAGCTGACGCAGGTCAGCACGAGAAAGGCCATCATCGCCACGGGGTGCTGGATCTGCAAATCGACGAACAGCGCCGAGGTGCCCAGGATCACCACGCCGATGAACAGCGCCTTGGTCGCCGCCGCCCCGGCATAGCCCAGCACGATCTCGATGAAGTTGACCGGGGCCGAGAGCAGCTCGAAGATGGTGCCGATGAACTTGGGGAAATAGATCCCGAAGGAGGCGTTGGAGATCGCCTGCGTCATCACCGACAGCATGATCAGCCCCGGCACGATGAAGGCGCCGTAGCTGACGCCCTCCACCTCGGCGATGCGCGAGCCGATGGCCGCGCCGAAGACCACGAAATAGAGCGAGGTCGAGATCACCGGCGAGACAAAGCTTTGCACCAGCGTGCGGAAAAAGCGCAGCATCTCGTTGCGGTAGATCGACCAGACCGCTTGCGTGTTCATGCCGCCTCTCCCTGATCCTGTTGCGCGACCAGCCCGACAAAGATGTCCTCGAGCGAGTCCTGCGCCGTGTGCACGTCGCGCACGTTGCAGCCCGATTGCGCCAGCAGCCCCATCAGGCGGCCGATCCCGGTGCGATCGGCCTGGGTGTCATAGCTGTAGACCAGCGACTGGCCGTCGTCCGACAGCGTCAGCGCGTAGTCCGAAAGTGCGGCGGGGATGGCGGCGATGGGTTCCATCAGGTCGATGGTCAGCGCCTTGCGGCCCATGCGGGTCATCAGGCTGGCCTTGTCCTCGACCAGCAGGATCTCGCCCTTGTTGATGACGCCCACGCGGTCGGCCATGGCCTCGGCCTCTTCGATGTAGTGGGTGGTCAGGATGATGGTCACGCCGTCGCGTTTCAGCTCGCGCACGGTGTCCCACATGTCGCGGCGCAGCTCCACGTCCACCCCGGCGGTGGGCTCGTCCAGGAACAGCACGCGCGGCTCATGCGCCAGCGCCTTGGCGATCAGCACCCGGCGTTTCATCCCGCCGGACAGTTCCATCACCTTGGCGTCGCGCTTGTCCCACAGCGACAGCCGCCGCAGGATACGTTCGATCAAGGCCTCGTCGCGCGGCTTGCCGAACAGCCCGCGCGAAAAGCGCGCGGCGTCGGCGACCTTCTGAAACGGCTCCAGGCTGATGTCCTGCGGCACGAGGCCTATCAGGCTGCGCGCGGCGCGGTAGTCGGTGACGATGTCGTGGCCGCCGACCGTGATCGACCCTCTGGTGATCCGGGTGATGCCGCAGACCGCCGAGATCAGCGTCGTCTTGCCGGCGCCGTTCGGGCCCAGAAGGGCGAGGATCTCGCCCTCCTCGATGGCCAGCGAGACGCCCTTGAGCGCCTCGAATCCCGTATCGTACCGCTTCCGCACGTCGCGGATGTCCACCATGGGCATGAGAGGCCCTCCTTTCCAATTTCCCCTGAACCTATGCCTGCGCGGGCGATGCGCAATTGGGCAGGAACGCATAAGTCCCATGCATGTCGCGAACAGACTGGCTTCCTGCGCCGGGGCGTCCTATGGCCGGGGCATGACCTCCAGATTGAACCGCCCCGGCCTTGGCATCCTGTTGATCTGCATCGGCACGCTGGTGATTTCCGTCAACGACCTGCTGATCAAGCTGCTGTCGGGCGGCTACCCGCTGCACCAGATGATCTTTTTCCGCTCGGCCATCGCGCTGATGTTCTCGGCGGGGTTTGTCATGGCCGAAGGTGGGCTGTCCATCCTGCGCACCGCGACGCCGGGGATCCACCTGTTTCGCGGGTTGCTGGTGGTCTTTGCCAACATGACCTTTTACGCCGCCGTCGCGGTGCTGCCGCTGGCGCAGGCGACGGCGCTGTTCTTTGTCGCGCCGCTGTTCATCACGCTGCTGTCGATCCCGCTGCTGGGCGAAAAGGTGGGGCCGCTGCGGATCGGCGCGGTGATCGTCGGCTTTGCCGGGGTGGTCCTGATGCAGGAGCCGTGGAAGACGTCGCTGGACGTGCCGCGCACCGTGCTGCTGTTGCCTGTGGCCTCGGCCGCGCTCTATGCGCTGATGCAGGTGCTGACGCGGCGGCTGGGCGTGACGACGCGCGCCTCGGCGATGGCGGTCTATATCCAGGTGACCTTTCTGCTGGTCTCGGCCGGGTTCTTCGTGGTGGCGGGAGACGGGCGCTATGCCGAGGGGGTGACCAACGAAAGCCTCATCTTCCTGCTGCGCGCATGGAGCTGGCCCGCGCCGGACGACTGGCTGGTGTTCATCGGGCTGGGCTGCTGCTCCGGGCTGATAGGCTACTGCCTCAGCGCGGCCTACCGCATGGCCGACGCGGCGACCGTCGCGCCCTTTGAATACATCGGCCTGCCGATGGCGATCCTGTGGGGCTGGGTGTTTTTCGGCGACTGGCCCGTCGCCGCCACCTGGGCCGGCTGCGTGTTGATCATCGGGGCGGGCCTGTTCGTGTTCCTGCGCGAACAGGCCAAGGCGCGGCCGCTGCCGGGCCGCCGCGCGCGCTGGGGCCGCCGCTAGAGACGCAGCTCGCGCCAGGTGCCGGGGGCGAGGCCGTCCAGCGTCCAGTCGCCGACCGACCAGCGCACCAGCCGCAGGCAGGGCAGGCCGACATGGGCGCACATCCGCCGCACCTGTCGGTTGCGCCCCTCGGTCAGCGTCACCCGCAGCCAGGCGTCCGGCACCGTCTTGCGAAAGCGTACCGGCGGGTCGCGCGGCCAGAGGTCCGGCGGGTCGATCTGCTCGGCCCCGGCCGGCCGGGTCGGCCCGTCCTTCAACGTCACCCCCTTGCGCAGCGCCGCCAACTGGTCCGGCAGCGGCTGCCCTTCGACCTGCACGAGGTAGGTCTTGGGCCGCTTGAACCGGGGCGAGGCGATGCGCGCCTGCAAGCGGCCGTCATCGGTCAGCACCAGCAGCCCTTCGCTGTCGCGGTCCAGCCGCCCGGCGGGGTAGACCCCCGGCACGTCGATGAAGCCCGACAGCGTGGCGCGCGGGCTGTCGGCGTTGCCCGTGTCGGTGAACTGCGACAGCACGCCGTAGGGCTTGTTGAACAGGATCACCCGGCTCATCGCCGCGCCTCGAAGAAACTGGTGAGCAAGGCCGAGGCTTCGTTCGCGGCGATGCCGTCATAGACCTCAGGTGCATGGTGACACTGCGGATGTGCGAAGACACGCGCGCCCTGCGCCACGCCGCCCGACTTCGGGTCCGACGCGCCGTAGTAGAGCCGCCGCAGCCGCGCGAAGGAGATCGCCGCGGCGCACATCGGGCAGGGCTCCAGCGTCACGTAGAGGTCATGGCCGGTCAGCCGTTCCGCGCCCAGCGCGGCACAGGCGGCACGGATGGCCAGCATCTCGGCATGGGCGGTCGGGTCGTTCAGCTCCCGGGTCCGGTTGCCCGCGCGGGCAACCACCGCGCCCGACGGCGAAACCACCACCGCCCCCACGGGCACCTCGCCGCGGGCGGCGGCGGCGCGGGCCTCGTCCAGGGCCATCTCCATGTGCGACCGAAAGCTCATGCCGTGTGGTAGCCCGGCCACGGGGCGGGGGAAAGGCGCTTGCAAGCGCCTTGAAGCGGCTTCCAAGCCGCTTGGAAGGGCCTTCGAAGGCCCTTTCGCCCGGCCCGCCCCGCGCGCTAAAGGGAACCATGAACATCGACACCCCCAAGGGCGAGCGAATCGCCAAGGTCATCGCCCGCGCCGGCCGCGCCAGCCGCCGCGAGGCCGAACGCCTGATCGAGGAAGGCCGCGTTGCCGTCAACGGCAAGGTGATCGACCGCGCCGCCTTGAACGTCACGCCCAAGGACAAGATCACCGTCGACGGCACGCCGCTGGACGCGCCCGAGGAAGCGCGGCTGTGGCTCTATCACAAGCCCGCAGGTCTCGTGACCACCACCAGGGACGAACAGGGCCGCCCGACGATCTACGACAAGCTGCCCGAAGACCTGCCCCGCGTGATCAGCGTCGGTCGGCTCGACCTCAACTCCGAGGGGCTCTTGCTGTTGACCAACGACGGCGGCATCAAGCGGCGGCTGGAACTGCCGTCCACGGGCTGGCTGCGCAAGTACCGCGTCCGCGTCAACGGCCGCCCCACCGACGAAACGCTGGCCCCGCTGCGCAACGGACTGGTGATCGACGGCCAGAAATTCCTGCCCATGCAGGTCACGCTGGATCGCCAGCAGGGCGCCAACGCCTGGCTGACCATCGGCCTGCGCGAGGGCAAGAACCGCGAGATCCGCCGCGCGATGATCGACATCGGCCTGACGGTGAACCGGCTGATCCGCGTGTCCTACGGTCCCTTCCAGCTGGGCCAGCTGAAACCCGGCGAGGTGCAGGAAGTCCGCCGCAAGATCCTGCGCGACCAGCTGGGCCTGGACGCCGAGAAACCCACCGAAGGCACCGCCACGAAAAAACGCCAGGTGCAGCGCCGCCGCCGCAACGACCAGGACGGGCCGCAGGGCGGCTGACAGGGGGGTTAACACATCCTTCACCGCCGCCGGCGCCGTTTACACACCGTTAACTTTTCTTTCTTTTTCCCGCCTGCTGCCCCCTTTTCGCCCGGATTCACCGGGATTCTGCCGGCATGGTGACAACTTTCATAGCCCTCGCGATTCTGACCGCCTCAGCGCTCCTGGTGCTGGGGAACCTGCGCATGGTCGTGCATGACACGTACGAGGCCCTCACCGACTACGCGCGCCGCGCCCGCAGGGACGGCCAGATAACACGGCACATCGCCTTTTTCGCGCTGTGGCTGATGATCTTTGTGATGAGCTACAACTGAGGATCCCGGACCATGGCGGACAGACGGCGGCAGAACCGGAAACGGGACGAAAACGAACCGGAGGGGATCGCGCTGGAGCGCGCGCAGCTCGACACCGGGCTGAACTTCATGTTCCTCTCGGCCTTTCCGCTGCTGCTCTGGGTCTTTCAGGATTCCTTTGCCGGCATCGCCACGGCGGTCGCGTTGCTCTGGGTCCTGTCGCTGGCGCTGCGGCTGGTCTCGGTCGGGCAGCAAATCCACTTCGACTATGACCAGGCCGAGATTGCCCGCGCCCCGCGCCTGCCGCGCAAGCTGGTCGGGTCGGTCCTGATCGCGCTCGTGGTCGTGGTGCTGGCCGGTCACAAGTACGACAGCCTCTGGCTGCCGGCGGTGGCGGGCGTCGTCGCGCTCGGGCTGAGTCTGGCGGCGTTCGGCCTGGACCCGCGGCATGACAAGGGCACCGACCGGGCCCAGGAACGCGCCTTCATGGAAACGATCGAAAGCGCGCTGTTCGGACTGGCCGACCGTGTCGCCGCCCTTGACGATGCGGTGCTGACACTGCGGGCAGAAGCCGCGCGCACCCTGATCCTGCGCCCGTTGCGCCAAAGCGCGGGCAACCCGGAACGGCTGGCGCGGCTGGACCGGCCCCTGCGCAAGATCGTGACCCTGCTGGACAGCGAGGTGACGCGCCTCGAGCTCGCCTGGAACGGACAAGGGCATGATTTCGCGCGCCGTCGTTTCCTGGCCAAGCTGGAGGTCCTGACCGAAAGCTACGAGGCCTTTGCCCGCCACAGCGGCATCCGCGGCGCGCGCGATGCCTTTGAACGGCAGGCCGACCTGCTGCTTGACCGCATGCCACGGGAATCCGCCGCCTGACGCCCCGCATGGGGACTTCCCCCTAGCAAGCCCGTGCATTTGCCCTTAGGTTTTGCCCTGAACCGCGCGGGACGCGCCGGGCCATGGGGGTCGAGATGTCGGGAACCGCCTTGCAAAAGGTCAGTTACATCCTTCTGATCGTGCTGCTTTTCGGAGTGGCGACCGGTTGGCTGGGGGGACTGTAGACCCGTGGCGCAACGTTATGGTGGAAAATTCAGCCCCGACGGATCGGCGCGGCCCGCCGACGCCAAGCCCGAGCGCCCGGCCTACAAGGGTGCGCGCGTCGCGCCGGCGGGTGCCCGGTCGAACGTGCTGTTCATTCCCGGCGTCGTGCTGGCCCTGCTGTCGATCAACGACGGCGCGATCGGCCTGGCGGTGGGCCTTGCCGGGGCGGGCGCGCTGATCCTCGGCGCCTGGCTGCTGCGCGAGGGGCTGATCGCCGAAGCGGCCTTTGACGAACGCAAGATCGCCCGCCGCCCCGCCGTCCCGCGCAAGATCTTTGCCGCCGTGTTGTGCGGCGTCGGCGCCGCGCTGGCGGCCTGGCGGGCGGAACCCGGCTTTCTCGCGCCGATCATCTACGGCAGCGCGGCCGGTGTGCTGCACCTTGGCGCCTTTGGCATCGACCCGATGAAGGACAAGGGCATGGAGGGCGTCGACACCTTCATGCAGGACCGCGTCGCCCGCGTGGTGGACGAGGCCGAAAGCTATCTCAGCGCCATGACCGACGCGGTGAAACGCGCCGGAGACCGGCAAGTCGAGGCGCGAGTAGACCGTTTCGTCGTCAAGGTGCGCGAAATGATCCGCACCGTCGAGGAAGACCCGCGCGACCTGACCGGCGCGCGGAAGTTCCTGGGCGTCTACCTGATGGGTGCCCGTGACGCGACGGTAAAGTTTTCCGACATTTACGCCCGGTCCAATGACCGCGACGTGCGCAGCGATTACATGATGCTCTTGACCGATCTCGAGGAAAGCTTTGACAAGAAGATCGCCAAGTTGATGACCGACAACAACGAAGACCTGAACGTTGAGATCGAGGTACTGCGCGATCGCTTGCAGCGTGAAGGCGTCCATCTCGAGTCCAAGTAGAATTTCCAACGGGGGATCCCATGTCCGAAAACATCCGTCAGAAGGCCGAGAAGGCCCTAGCCCTGGTCGACGAAGTCAACGCTGTCATCCTGCCCGAACCCGCCGCAGCCAACGCCGTGGTCCCGCTGAAGGACGCGCCGGCCGGGGTCAGCGACGAGATCCGTTCGCGCATGGATGAGCTGGACATGGGCGACACGAATTCCATCGTGTCCTTCGGCTCGGCCGCGCAGGCCGAATTGCAGGAGATCAGCCAAGCCATGCTGGCGGACGTGCGCAACAAGGACGTGGGCCCGGCCGGCGACTCCTTGCGCAACATCGTCACCACCATCCGCGGCTTTACCGTGTCCGAGATGGACATCCGCCGCGAACGCAGCTGGTGGGAAAAGCTGCTGGGCCGCGCCGCGCCCTTTGCCAAGTTCACCGCCCGTTTCGAGACGGTGCAGGGCCAGATCGACAAGATCACCGATGACCTGCTGAAACACGAGCACGTGCTGCTCAAGGACATCAAGTCGCTCGACCTGCTGTATGAAAAGACGCTCCAGTTCTACGACGAACTGGCGCTCTACATCGCCGCCGGCGAAGCCAAGCTCGAAGAGCTTGACAGCACCGTGATCCCCGCCAAGGAGGCCGAGGTGCAGGCCGCCCCCGAGAACGACCAGGTGATGAAGGCGCAGGAGCTGCGCGACATGCGCGCCGCCCGCGACGACCTGGAACGCCGCGTGCACGACCTCAAGCTGACGCGCCAGGTCACCATGCAGTCGCTGCCGTCGATCCGCCTGGTGCAGGAAAACGACAAGTCGCTGTTGACCAAGATCAACTCGACCCTGGTCAACACCGTGCCGCTCTGGGAAACCCAGCTGGCGCAGGCGCTGACGATCCAGCGCTCCAGGCAGGCTGCCGCCGCCGTGCGCGAGGCCAACGACCTGACCAACGAGTTGCTGACCGCCAACGCCGCCAACCTGCGCGACACCAACAAGGTGATCCGCGAGGAGATGGAGCGCGGCGTGTTCGACATCGAGGCCGTCAAGCAGGCCAATGCCGATCTTGTCGCCACGATCCAGGACAGCCTGCAGATCGCCGACGAAGGCAAGGCCCGCCGCGCCAAGGCCGAGGCAGAACTCAAGAAGATGGAACACGAACTGCGCGACACCCTGGCCGCGGCCAAGTCGCGCCGCGATGCCAGCGGTGCGGTTCCGTCCTGAAGGGAATGACGACGATGCGGGGCGGCCTTGGAACCCTTCTGGCCTTCGCGGCCGCCTTCGCGCTTTCGGGCTGCATCGGGTCGGATCTGGCCCCGCGCAAGACCTCCGTCACCCCCGAGGCGCGTCCTGCCACGCTGGCGCCGGCCGCCGTGGCACCGCGGGAACCCTCGGCCGCGAGCCGGGACCTGGCGCAGTACTACGCCCGCGTGCAGAATGACCTGCTGTCGCGCGGCCTGCTGCGCACCGACGGCGGCGGCCCTGACACGGTCTTTACCGACACCATGCTGGCGCGCAACTTCGCCGCCATCGCGTTGCAGGAAGAGTATGAGCGCGGAGGCGGGCTGCGGCCGTCCTCCGGCACGCCCAGCGCGATCAAGAAATGGACCGCCCCGGTGCGCATGACGGTCGAATTCGGCCCCGGCGTCCCCCCGGACCAGATCGACTCCGATCGGCGCGAGGTGGCGACCTATGCCGCCCGGCTGTCACGGATCACCGGCCACCCGATCACCATCACGGACAAGGACCCCAACTACTACGTCCTCTACATGTCCGAGGACGACGCCGCGCGGATCGCGCCGCGCATCCGCCAGATCGTGCCGGACGTGAACCCCTCGGCTCTGCGCATCTTCGACGCGCTGCCGCGCAGCATCCACTGCGTCGTGGTCGCCTTTTCCAGCTCGCAGGGCGGCTATGACTACGGCACCGCCATCGCGGTGATCCGCTCCGAACACCCGCCGCTCCTGCGCCGCTCCTGCGTGCACGAGGAACTGGCCCAGGGCATGGGGCTGAACAACGACTCGCCTCGGGCGCGGCCGTCGATCTTCAACGACGACGACGAATTCGCCCTGCTGACCACGCACGACGAACTGCTGCTCAAGATCCTGTACGACCCGCGCCTGACACCCGGCATGACGGCGGAACAGGCGATGCCCATCGTGCAGCAGAAGGCAGCGGAACTGATGGGCGGCGGTCCGACCTGAAACGCTCTAACCAAGCGGGAGGGGATGACCGCATGGCCCAAACCTTCCCCGTGAACCCCCCACCCTCTTCTATTAATCTGCGAATGACGTATCCTGCCGCCAGCCATGCGCCCCCGTGCGCTGGACACGGCGCAAGTCAGAGATTGGAGGCCAACCTACATGGGCATCTGGGATTTTCTTTCAGGTCAATTCATCGACGTCATCCACTGGACCGACGACACCCGCGACACCATGGTCTGGCGGTTCGAGCGCGAAGGCCACGAGATCAAGTACGGCGCCAAGCTGACGGTGCGCGAGGGACAGGCGGCGGTCTTTGTCCACGAAGGCCAGCTGGCCGATGTCTTCACCCCCGGTCTCTACATGCTCGAGACCAACAACATGCCGATCATGACGTCGCTGCAGCACTGGGACCACGCCTTCCAGTCGCCGTTCAAGTCCGAGATCTATTTCGTCTCGACCCAGCGCTTCACCGACCTGAAGTGGGGCACCAAGAACCCGATCATGCTGCGCGACCCGGAGTTCGGGCCGCTGCGCATCCGCGCCTTTGGCAGCTACGCGATCAAGGTCGCCGATCCGGCCGTCTTCATGCGCGAAATCGTCGGCACCGATGGCGAATTCACGATGGACGAGATCAGCTTTCAGATCCGCAACATCATCGTGCAGGAGTTCAGCCGCGCCATCGCGGCCTCGGGCATTCCTGCGCTGGACATGGCGGCCAACACCCGCGAGGTCAGCGAGCTGGTGCGCAAGGCGATCGACCCGGTGATCCACCAGTACGGGCTGGAGCTGCCCGAGCTCTACATCGAGAACATCTCGCTGCCCGAGGCGGTGGAAAAGGCGCTGGACGCGCGCACGTCTCGCGGGATCGCCGGCAACCTCGACGAGCACATGAAGTGGAAGGCGGCCGAGGCCATGGGCAAGGGTGGCGCGATGGACCAGTCCATGGGCATGGGTTTCGGCGCGGGCATGGGCATGCAGATGGCCAACCAGATGACCCAGGCCGGCCCCTGGGGCGCCGCGCCCGCCGCCGCGCAACCGCAGCCGCAGGCCGCGCCGATGGCCCCGCCGCCGCCGCCGGTGGAACACGTCTGGCACCTGGCCAAGAACGGCCAGACCACGGGGCCGTTTTCCCGCGCCGACCTGGGCAAGATGGTCGCCACGGGCGAGCTGACCCGCGAAACCCACGTCTGGACGCAGGGACAGGACGGCTGGAAACGCGCGGGCGAGGTTACAGAGTTGGTGCAGCTCTTCACCGTGATGCCGCCGCCCCCGCCGCCGGGCGCCTGACCCGGCCGAAGGATCAAAACGTTGCAGATCGCCCTGACAGACTTCGCGCGCCGGAACTGGCAGCCCGGCGCCAGCGGCACCCGCATCGAGGGTCTCTCGCCGGACGCGCTGGTGACACGCTGCAATGACGCCGTGGCATCGGGGGCGACGCTTGCCGATGGCTACGCCCCCTTCTGCAAGCACCTGTTCCTGCCGAACGACAGCCCGACGCGCTGCGGTTTCGCCCCGATCACCGAACAGAACGCCCCCCTGCTGCGCAGCGGCTACGTCGCGCGGCGCGAAGGGGAAATGGCGGTGCTGGAACGCTGGATCGAAGGCGAGGCGCCGGTCGCCCGCTGGCTGGATGTCATCCTCTACAGCCACGCGCAGCTGGTGCTCGAAGCCGCCGACTACCCCGAGGACCAGGCCGTGCCCGACTGCAACTGGGGCATCGTTTCGATCATCGGTACACTGGAGCCGAGCGAACTGCCGATGCCGCCGATCACCCAGTGGCGCAACGCCCTGGGCCGCGCGGCGGGTGGCTCCGGTCAGCCGATCGACCCGGCGACTTACGCGCAGGCCGTCGCGTTCTGGGACAGGCACGCCGCGGTCAGGCCGGCCGGCTAGGTCCGTTCACCGCAGCAGGCTCAGCAGCGCCGGCCCGGTGCAGGCATCCCCCGGAAAATCATACCGCGCGACGCGCACCGCCGGAAACGCCTGCGTCGGGAGGACCTGGCTGTCCACGACCAGACTGTTGTCCAGGCAGATATCCTGCGCCGCGTTGCCGATGTTGAAACCGAACCCGCCCGCGCCGCAGTCCGTCCCCTCGCCGTTCATGTTCCAGGCCTGGGGCATCCAGATGCCCTCGCCGTCGACGACGAAACTACCGCCCGCCGGGTCGAAATGCAGTCGCCAGCTGGTCTGTTCGTTCAACTGGCCCAGCGCCCAGCGCCCCACCGCAGCGCCGTCTTTGGTGCCCTCGATGACAAAGCAGGTCACGTCCCCTTCCACTACGAAAGGCCCCTCGACCGCCGCGCTGTCATAGCTCAGCGCACCGCGCACGGCGTACCCCCCGCTGCCTTGCCATTCAAAGGCCCAGGTCTCCGGCTCGGCCGCAGCCACCCCGGCGACACCGGCCAGGCAGGCCGCAAGCAAGGTGCGTTCTTGCCACATCCGCAGGTCTCCCGTCTTGTCGCCCGCACGCTATCCTCCGCCGATCCGGGGGCCAAGGTCTTTCGGGCGGGCTTGCACCCGGCATCCAGCCTGCGCCACAGTCACACCCGAGTCGATGACCGGAGGGCATGGCATGGCGCGGCGTGAGGGGTATTCGGCGGTCCAGATCGGGCTGCACTGGCTGACGGCGGTGCTGATCCTGGGCGCCTACCTGCTGTCCGACGGCATGGGCGACGCGCTGCGCGCGCGGGTCCAGAGCGGTGCCACCGGCACCGAGGGCAACACGCTGCACGTCTGGCTGGGCGGGGCAGCCTTCTTGGTGATCCTGATCCGGATCGTCGTGCGGCGCGTGATGGGCGCGCCCGAGGCCCCGGCCGGCACCCCGCCCCTGTGGGAAAAGGCCGCCACCTGGGGCCACCGCCTGCTGTATGCGCTGATGGTGCTGGTGCCCCTGGGCGGCGCGCTGACCTGGTACGGCGGGCTGCCGCTGGGCGATGGACACGAGATCGCCGGCACGGCACTGATGCTGGTCGCGGGTGGCCATGCGGTGGCCGCCATGCTGCACGAGGCGCTGCGCCGCGACGGTACCATGTCGCGCATGTTGCACCCCCGGGACTGACGCGCCCGGCGGGGAAATGCCCTTTCCCTTGCCGCCGATCCGCGCAAGGATGGGTCGACCCCACAGCGTGATGTCCTTGAAACCCCATGAGTGATCTTCCCCCTCCGCCCCCCGCCGATGCCCCGCCGCCTGCCCCGAAAGGGCCCAAGGACGAGCATCGCTTTCCCTGCGACCAGTGCGGCGCCGATTTCCGCTACGACCCGCAGGCCGGCAAGCTGGTGTGCGGGCACTGCGGCAACACCGCCGACGTCGAGGGCGTCAGCGGCCCCTGGGACGGCGGCGTGCGCGAGTTGGACTTCAAGGCCGCCATGGCCAACCTGCTGCCCTTGCAGGAGATGGAGGAAACCCGAGTCTCGACCTGCCCCAACTGCGCCGCGCAGGTCGAATTCGACCCGGACGTGCATGCCGCCGAATGCCCCTTCTGCGCGACGCCCGTGGTCACCGACACCGGCACCCACCGCCACATCAAGCCGCGCGGCCTGCTGCCCTTTGCCCTGGACGAAGGCGCTGCCCGCAAAGCCATGACCGACTGGCTGGGCCGGCTCTGGTTTGCCCCGAACGGATTGCAGGAATACGCCCGCAAGGGCCGCAAGCTGACCGGCATCTACGTGCCCTACTGGACCTTCGACGCCGACACGACCTCGGCCTACCGGGGTGAACGCGGCACGGTCTACTACGAGACCCGCAGCGTCATGCGCAACGGCAAGACGGAAACCCAGCGCGTGCAAAAGGTGCGCTGGACGCCGGTTTCGGGCCGGGTGAAACGGTTTTTCGACGATGTGCTGGTGCTCGCCTCGCACGCCCTGCCCAAGCGTTTTACCGATGCGCTGGAACCCTGGGACCTGACCGCGATGGAACCCTACCGCCCCGAGTTCCTCGCCGGCTTCCGCGCCGAAGGCTACCAGGTGGACCTGGACGAAGGCTTTGTCGAGGCTCGGGACAAGATGAACCGCCAGATCGAGCGTGACGTGAAGTTCGACATCGGCGGCGACCGCCAGCGCGTGCACAGCGTCGACACCGACATGCGCGACATCACCTTCAAGCATGTGCTTCTTCCGGTGTGGTTGGCCGCTTACAAGTACCGCGGCAAGAGCTACCGCTTTGTCGTCAACGGCCGCACCGGCCGCGTGCAGGGCGAACGCCCGTGGTCGGCGTGGAAGATCGCCTTTGCCGTGGTGCTGGGCCTGATCGTCGCGGGCGGCATCGGCTACCTGATCGCGATCAACCAGTAGCGGCGCGGCGGGCCGGTCCCGCCGCACCCGGTTTCCGGCTCAGCGCTTCTTCACGGCGATCTTCTTGCCGCCGCCACTGTCGGGCGCCCGGCGCGGCACCGTGATTTCCAGCACACCGTCCGTCATATGCGCCTCGGCGCGGTCTGCATCCGCATCCCCGGGCAGCCGGAACGAGCGGCGGAAACTGCCGAACTCGCGTTCGGAGAAGTACCAGGTGTCGCCCTTGTCCTCGCGCGTTTCGTTCTTTTCGCCCGAGACGGTCAGCAGTCCCTGCTCGACGGTCAGGTCGATCGCCTCTTCTGCCACACCGGGCAGTTCGAGCCGGATCCTGTAGGCGTCCTCCGTCGCCGACGCGTCCGACGCCGGAGACAGCCAGTCGGCGACACGGTTCTGCAACGAACGGAACGGGGCATAGAGATTGGGCCAGAGGCCCGACTGGTTGGATTCGACCATGGCAAACACATCCTCCTGTTACGAATGGCCAGAACAGGGCGGACTTTGACGCCAGCGCCGACAGATGTCCTTGATCCTGAGCAAATTCCAGCGATGCTGAGGGCTATTCGGCTTTGACCGGCGCGGCGATGCGCTGTAGACGGGCCGCACGTTAGCGCAAACATGACCTTGGGAGACTGGCGATGATCCTCTGCTGTGGAGAAGCCCTGATCGACATGCTGCCCCGCGATACACCCGCGGGCGAGCAGGCTTTCGCGCCCTACGCCGGCGGCGCGGTGTTCAACACGGCCATTGCCCTCGGCCGGCTCGGGGCGCCGTCAGGCTACCTTGGCGGCCTGTCCAAAGACCTGTTCGGCACGCTGCTGGCCGAGGCGCTGTCCGCCTCGCATGTGGACCACAGCCTCTGCCCGCGCTCGGCCCGGCCGACCACGCTGGCCTTTGTCACGCTGACCAACGGACACGCGAAATACGCCTTCTACGACGAGAACACCGCCGGGCGGATGCTGTCGTCCGAGGACCTGCCCGCGCTGGACGACAGCATCACGGCGCTGTTCTTCGGCGGCATCAGCCTGGTGTCCGAACCGCAGGCCGACAGCTACGCCCTGTTGTGCGACCGGGCCGGTGACCTGCCGGTGATGATCGATCCCAACATCCGCCCCGGCTTCATCACCGACGAGGCGCGCTACCGTGCCCGGCTGGAGCGGATGCTGGCCCGCGCCGACATCGTCAAGCTGTCGGACGAGGACATGGATTGGCTGGGCACCAGCGCCGATACCCTGCTGCGCGACGGCACCTCCGTGGTCCTGGTCACCCGCGGCGCCGACGGGGTGGACATCGTCAGCCGCGATGGCACCCGCAAGGTCGCGGCGCGCAGGGTCGAGGTGGTCGATACGGTCGGCGCCGGCGATACATTCAACGCCGGGTTCCTCGCCGGTCTCTACCGCGCGGGCCTGCTGACGCGCGCCAGGCTCGCCGCCGCCGTGTCCGACGACCTCGCCGAAGCGGCGGACCTGGGCGTCCGGGCCGCGGCGGTGACGGTCAGCCGCGCCGGGGCCAACTCGCCCTGGGAACACGAACTGTGAGGGCATTGGTCCAGCGCGTGGCCTCCGCCCGGGTCGATGTCGGCGGCGCGACCGTGGGCGAGATCGGTGCCGGACTGCTGATCCTGATCTGTGCGATGCAGGGCGACGGCGAGGTTGAGGCCGACAAGCTGGCCGCCAAGATCGCCAAGCTGCGCATCTTCAAGGACGACGAAGGACGGATGAACCGTTCGGTCCTGGACACCGGCGGCGCGGCCCTGGTGGTGAGCCAGTTCACCCTGGCCGCCGACACCTCGCGCGGCAACCGCCCGGGGTTCTCGACCGCCGCCGCACCGGCCGACGGCGAACGCCTGTATGAATATTTCGCCGCCGCGATCCAGCGCCATGGCATTCCCGTCGCGACTGGGCGATTCGGGGCCGACATGGCGGTGAGCCTCGTCAATGACGGCCCGGTGACCATCTGGATGGACACGGTCGGCTGAGTCCGGAGTAGCCGGGGGCCAGCCCCCCGCACCCCCCGGGGTATTTCCACAGAAAAGAAACATCGAACAGCGCTCCAGGCTTCTTCTCTGTCGAAATACTCCCGCCCGAGTTCTTTGCCGAAGGCAAAAAGGCGAGACGACCAGTGCCGCCGCAGGCGGCGCACTCTGGCAGCCTCAGGGTTCGCGGAACGCCTCACGCGACTTGTAGAGCGGTTTCAGCAGGTACTGGAGCACGGTTTTTTCGCCGGTGTGCAACTCGGCCTGTGCCTGCATCCCGGGGCGGATCTCCATCGCCACCTGCCGGTCCGTCAGCGACGACATGTCGACCCGCACCGTCACCTTGTAATGCGGTTCGCTGTCCGGGCGGCGTTCGTCCTTGAAGGTGTCGGCCGAGATCACGTCGACCCGGCCCTTGAGCGTGCCGTAGATCGTGTAGTCGTAGGCGGTCAGCTTGATCTTCGCCTCCTGCCCGGGCCGGATGTTGGCGATGTCCTGCGGACGGACGTGCGCCTCGACGAAAAGGTCCTCGTCCATCGGGATGATCTGCATGATCTCCTCGCCCGGCCGCACGACGCCACCGATCGTGGTGATCGACAGCTTGTTGACCACGCCGTGCATGGGCGACACCAGCACCGTCCGGTTGAGCTGATCCAGCGAGGCCTTGAGGTTCTGTTGCAGCGTCGCCAGTTCCTTCAGCGTTTCCGAGTATTCCTCGGCCCGCGCCAGCTCGGTCTGGGTGATGATCTCGTCATGCGCCTTCTGCGCGTCGGCATGCGCCTTGCGGGCACGGGTGACCTCGATCAGGGCGACCACCTTCTTGTCGAGAAGGTCCTCCATCAGCTTCATCTCGGCCGCGGCCTCGTCCAGCACGCGTTTCGCCCCCTCGCGGCGCTTGAAGTAGTCGGACTGCCGCGCGGCCAGCAGCGCCTGTTCCGAGGCGACCATCGCGGGCGATCGTTTCGCCAGGTCCTCCGGCACCTCGACCACCGAGGCGCCCTGCAACTCCGCCTCCAGCCGCAGGCGGCGGATCTCCAGCGCGGTGATCTGCTCTTGCAGGTCGTCCACCGAGGACCGGAACTGCACGCCCTGCAACCGCGCCAGCACGTCGCCGCGCATGACGACATCGCCTTCGCGGACCAGCAACTCGGACAGGATGCCGCCTTCGAGGTTCTGGATGATCTGCGGGCGCGAGGACGAGATGATCTCGCCGTCGCCGCGCACGATCTCGTCCAGCCAGGCATAGCCGGCCCAGATGATGAAGGCCCAGAGCGCGAGAGCACAGAGCCAGATGATGCGGGACGGGCCGCGCAGGCCACGTGACAGTTGCGTCGTGAGGGTCGTGCTGCTGCTGACCATCTACGCCGCCCCGGTCTGGACGGTGCGCAGGTGGTTCAGCACCTCGTCGCGCGGACCGTCGATCACCATGCGGCCATTGGCCAGGATCAGCGTGCGCGAGGCCAGCGCCAGGATCGGCACCCGGTGCGTGGCGATCACCGCCGTGCGGCCCGACAGCCAGCCTTCCAGCCGCGAGATCAGCGTCTTTTCCAGTGTCTGGTCCAGCGCCGCGGTGGGTTCGTCCAGGAGGCAGACCTCAGGGTCCTGCAACCAGAGCCGCGCCCAGCCGATTGACTGCCGCTGCCCGACAGACAGCCCCTCGCCGCCGTCGCGGATGTCGAGGTCCAGCCCCTTGGCATGCGCCTTGACGAAGGGGCCGAGGCCGGCAAAGTCGAGCGCCTCGTAAAGCCTGTCGTCGTCGCGCTCCAGCAGACTGAGGTTGAGATTGTCGCGCAGGGTGCCGTGGAACAGGCGCACTTCCTGCCCCAGGTAGCCGATGCCGCGGCGCAGGTCGCGCGGGTCGATCTGCGCCATCTCGGTGCCGTCGATCAGCACCTTGCCCGAAGCGGGCGCGTAGAGGCCCGACAGCAGCTTGAGCAGCGTCGACTTGCCCGAACCGTTGGTGCCCAGCACCGCCACGCATTGCCCTTTCTGGATGACCAGCTGCGACAGGTCCAGCGCCGCCGCGCCATCGGGATCGTAACGGAAGGTCACGTCGCGCAGCTCGTACTGGCCGGCCAGCCGCTCGCGGCGCAGGTACTTGCGGCCCGCCGCGCGGTCCTGCGGGGCGGTCGCCACGGCGTCCAGCCCTTCGAGCGCGGCCTTGACGTTGCTCCAGCGCGCGAGGATCCCCGACAGCTGCGTCAGCGGTCCCAGCGTGCGCGAGGTCAGGATGCCGGTGGCGATGATCGACCCCACGGTGAACTGCCCGGCAAACACCAGGTACGTGCCGGTGATCACGGCGGCAAGGTAGGTGCCCTGCTGCACCGCCTGGCTCCAGAAGGTCAGCGCGGCGGCCAGCCTGCGCTGCTCGGAGCTCTTGACCGATTGCACCGCACTCAGTTCCTCCCAGAGGCGGGCAAAGCGGTCTTCGGCGCGCTGTGTCTTGATGGTGTCCAGTTCGGCGACCGTCTCGTGCAGCAGGCGCGATTGCCGGGCCGAGGCGCCCTGCATCTCCTGCGTGAGGCGGACCATGCGCCGTTGCAGCAGGAAGCCGGGGACCACCATCAGGATGCCGCCCAGCACCAGCACCCAGACGACGCTGCCCGCGATGGACCAGACCAGCAGGAGGAAGATGAAGATGAACGGGATGTCGGCCAGCGCGCCCACGGTGGAGGCGGTGAAGAACTCGCGCACCGAGCCGAATTCGCGCATCGCCGAGAACAGCTGTGACGGGGACCGCCCCGCAAGGTCCGAGCGCATCCCCAGCAGGCGGTTCATCAGCAGGCCCTGCACGCCCATCTCGATCTGCCGCCCGGTGCCGTCCAGCAGGTGCGAACGCGCGGATTTCAGCATGGCCTCCAGCAACAGCGCGATCACGGCGCCGGCGGCCAGCACCCAAAGCGTCGCCTCGGACTGGTGCGGGATCACCCGGTCGTAGACCTGGAGCGAGAACAGCGCAACCGACACGGCCAGGATGTTGGCCACAAAGGACCCAAGTGCGACCTCGCCGAAATGGCGCGAGAAGTGCCGGAACTGGCCCCAGAACCAATGCGCCTGCCTGTCGAGCGACGCATGGGTGTCGGACAGCGCCTGGACCGGCGCCTCGGCGCGGATGACCTGCCCGGCAAAGACGGGGCTGAAGTCGGACAGGGGCACGTCGGAGCGGCGCGTCGCGGCGGTCTCGTCGTAGATGGTGAGGCTGTCGCCGTCCTGCGCCAGCACCAGCACGGTCTTGCCGCCCGACATCAGGGCCAAAGCGGGCCAAAGGCCGGGCTCAAAGCGGTCGGGCTGCTGGACCTGCGCCAGCAGGCCAGCGGCCCGCAGCGCGGCGCAGAGCGCCGCGGGGCCGTAGCTGTCATTCGGCCCGGCATTCTGCGACAGCGCCTCCAGCACGTCGGGCAGGCGTGCCTCGATCCCCAGGCGGCCGGACAGGACGCGGACCAGGTTGGCACGGGCGCGGGCGCGTTCGCTGTGGCGCGGGGCGCGGCGGGCGGCGTTTGCGGCGCTGGCGGGCCCTGCGGGAACCGCGCGCAGCACCGCCTGTCCCGCCTTTTCGGCCAGCTGGAACATGCCTTTCTGGCTCATAGGCGCGCGCCTTCGGCCAGCGCGCCGCGCAGGCGGGCCAGCTCCAGTTCCGCGCGGGCGGCCTTGTATTTCAGCGAAATGGCGGTCTCCAGCCCGGCGGCATAGGTCTCGTAGACGCCGACCACGTCCATCACCTGGCGCTGGCCGCCATCGTACTGGCGCTGGAAGATGTCGAGGTTCTGCTTGGCCTGGCGGGTGAGCAGCTCGGCCTCCTGCGCCTGTCGCGTGTAGGCGGCGAACTGGCTGGCCTGGCTGTCGATCTTGCGGCGGGAGGTCTCGGCGGCCTCGGTCACGCGGCGGGTGGCGGCGTCCTTGCCCGCCTCGATGGCCCGCAAGTCCGACACCGTGCCCAGCGAAAAGAAGCTGTCGGTGCCGATGTTCAGGCCGCCCAGGCTGCCGCTGTCGCCGACCGAGCCGCTGGCGGTCAGGCCCGGCAAATGGCTGGCGCGGGCGATGCGCGCCTCGGCCAGCGCGATCTCGCGTTCGGCCTGGGCGCGCAGCACCTCCAGCGGTTCGCCTTCCTGCACCGGGGACAGGGAACCCGCGCCGCGCAGGTCGGCAAGGTCGCTGGCCGACATCGCGTGCAGTTCCGCCAGCGCGGTGCGCGCCGTTTCCAGCGCCTCGTCACGGCGGGCGCGGATCGCGGCCAGCTTTTGCCGCAGCACGTTGAGGTCGGACATGTCGGACACGCCACCCTTGACCCGTTCGTTCATGATCCATTCGAAATGGGTCATGTCGGCGTGGGCCAGGTCGAGGTGCGCCGCCAGTTCGCGGGCTTCCTCGGCCCGGACAAACAGGGTCAGGGCGTCGTGCACCCGGCGGTTGCTGTCTTCGACCAGCTTGACCGCGGCCAGTTCCACCTGCGCCTTGGCGAGGTCGCGTTCCGCCTGCTTGCGGCCGTTGTCGAACAGCACCTGGTTGATCAGCAGATCGGCCACGAAGTCGCCCAGCGAGTTCAGCGAGACGCGCGGCGCAATGCCCGGCAGCCAGTTGTATTTCGCCGCCTCGGCGCGCAGCTGGGCCACGCGCAGCTCGGCCTCGGCAACGCGCGAGTCGGAGGCGATCACCGCCTCGGACACCTGCGCATAGGGTGTGCCCGGTTGGATGGCCGAGGGCCGCAGCGTCAGCGCGTGGATGATCGGCGCGGCGGTGGCCAGGTCGGGGCGGTCGGCATAGCTTTGGGTCGCGGGCGCGGTCTGCGCCGCGCTCCCGGAAAACCGGGACACCACACCCATGTCCTTTGTGCAGCCCGAGACCAGGACCGCCAGCGCGACCAGGCCCAGGCTCCGCCTGCCAATGCTCATTCGGGCCCCCGTTTCGGCGCGATTATGATTATGTCGGGATCCGGGGCCCGGGTCTGTCGCCGGGCCGCCGGACGGTACGTGTGACATCAGGTGACGCCATGCACCTGCGTGATGTCGTCCTGGATCAGCAGCGTCGCGTCCCCCAGCGAGAAGACGTTGTAGCCCTCGCCATCGACGGTCTGGCTGCCCTGCGCCTGCGCGCCGGTGATCGTGACGTGGTCATCGGCACCGCCGCGGATGAACAGGCTGTCGGTATGGCTCGACAGCGCCTTGATCTGCGCCTCGGTGATGGTCAGGCTGCTGTCCTCGGCAAAGTGCAGGTCGATGGTGTCGATCTGGAACTCGGACAGCGCCTGCGCGATGTTGTCCGACATCAGCACCGTGTTGGTGGCCGGGTCGTCCGTCACCAGGTAGGCGCCCGAGGTGTTGCCCGCCGCATCGGTCGAAGCCAGCACCAGGTGCGTGCCGTCGGGAACCGAGCCGGTGAGGTCGATAAAGCTCTGCCCCAGCTCGGGGATGTCGGTCGTCGTGTCGATCGGCACCGCGGCCACATCCGGCGTTCCGTGCGGATCGCTCAGCCGCCCCAGAAAGACGCTGTCGTCGGTGATCTCGGTCCGGATCAGGTCCACACCCGCGCCGTTGCGCCCATAGCCGATCCAGCTCAGCGTGTCGGGAACGTCGGTGTCGATGCTGAGGGTTTCGGTGATCGCGCGGGTGTTGCCCGCCGGGTCCACCGCCTCGATCAGCACCGGGGCCGACAGGGTGCCGGACGGAATGGCCGAGGGTGGGATGTCGACCGACCAGTCACCTGCGGCACCCACCGTCGCCACATGCGCCACGCCGCCCACGGTGACCGTGACGGTCGAGCCCTGTTCGACGGTGCCGGTCAGCGTCACGCCCTGCCGCGCCTCTGCGGCGTTGATGACATTGTCCGGCGTGACCGGGTCATCGGACATGGTCAGCGTGTTCACCGCCGTGTCGATGGCGAAGGAGACCGAGGTCGACGCGGTGTTGCCCGCCGCGTCGGTGGTGTGGATCTGCGCACCGCTGGCCTTTTCACCGCCCGGGATCGTTCCGGCGGCAAAGTCCACGGACCAGTTGCCCGAGGCATCGACCGTCGCGGCGCGGGTGACGCCCTCGAAGGTGACGTTGACGGTGCCGCCCGGTTCGGTCGTGCCGGTCAGGGTGAAGCCGTCCGACGCCTCGGCCGCGTTGATCACGTTGTCGCCCTCGACCGGGGTGCCGGAGGCGGCGAAGTTCAGCACCTCGGTGTCGACCTTCACGCTGTCGGTGCGGGTCAGGGTGTTACCGGCGCTGTCGGTGATCGTGGCCGAGATGGCGGCGGTGTAGGTGCCGGGCGCGATCTCGCCGGGCGCGTAGTCGACCGACCAGTTGCCGGAGGCATCGGTCAGCACCGAATGCGTCACGCCGTTCATCGTCACGTCGACCATCTGGCCGGGGGTGGAGGTGCCCTTGAGCGTCACACCGTCCGAAGCTTCGACCAGGTTGACCACGTCGTCGCCCTCGACCGGGTCGGGGCTGATGGTCAAAAGGCCGGCATCGGTGTCGATCCGCACCGCCTGGGTCAGGGTCTGGGTGTTGCCGGCGGGGTCGCGGGAGACGGCGGTCAAGGTGACGGTCCGTTCGCCGCCGGGCAGCTGCGCGGCGGTAAAGTCGGCCGACCAGTTGCCCGAGGCGTCCACAGTCGCCTGCACGGTATGCCCGTTCAGCGACAGCTGCACGGTGCCGCCGGGTTCGGTGGTGCCGGTGACGGTCAGCCCCTGCGTGGCCTCGGCGGCGTTGATCACACCGTCCGCGCCGCCCGGGGTCGAGCTGATGGCGAAGTTGCGCACCAGCGTGTCGACATTCACCGTTCCGGTGGCCGTCGCGATGTTGCCGGCCGGATCGGTGCCGACGGCGGTGACATTGAGCACCCGCTCGCCGGCCGGGATCTCGGCGGCGGCGTATGTCGCGGTCCAGCTGCCATCGGCGGCGACCGTGGCGGCCCGGGTGACCGTGCCGAAGGTGACCATGACGCTGCTGCCGGGTTCGGCGGTGCCGGTCAGGGTGACACCATCGGCGCGCTCGGCGGCGTTGACCACGCCTTCGCCTTCGACACCGGCGGTCATCACCGTGACATTGGTCACGGTGTCGACGGCGATGGTGCCTGCGGTGGTCGCCACGTTGCCCGCCCCGTCGATCGAGGTGGCCATCACGTCCAGCGTGGTCTGACCCTGCGGGATCTCGGCGGCGGGGATCAGCACCGACCAGCTGCCGTCAAAGGCGATGCTGGCGGCGTAATCGTTGCCGTTGACCGTGACGGTCACCGACGACCCTGCGTCGGTCGCCTCGGTGTAGCCGGTGATCACGGCGCCGTCGGCACGTTCGGCGGCGTTCACGATGCCATCGGTCTCGACGCTGGAGAGGTACATCTCGACATGGTTGGTCACGTCGATCTGGAAACCGCCCGAGGCCAGCGCCATGTTGCCGGCCGCATCGGTCGATGTGACAGAGGCCATGACCGCGATCGGGCCGGCCTGCCCGGCATTGGTCGGCAGGACGTTTGCCGGGAAGGGCATCGACCAGCTTCCGTTCGCGCCGACGGTGGCCGAGGCGGTCGTGCCGTAGAGTTCCAGCGTCACGGTCGCGCCCGGCTCACCGGTGCCGGTAAAGGTGATCATGCCGGCGTGTTCGGTGCTGTTGACGATGCCGTCGACCGCCAGGGTCGAGGTGTCGATGGTCAGCGCGATCTCGGTGTCGATGTTGACGCTGCCGGTTGCGGTGACAGTGTTTCCGGCGGCATCGGTGGAGGTGGCCAGGATGTCCATCACCAGAGTGCCGCGCGGCAGACTGACCGAGGGGATATCGACCGACCAGCCGCCCGACGCGCTGGCCGTCGTGGTGTAGCTGGACCCGTTGGTCGAGATCACCACAGTGGCGCCGCCTTCGGCGGTGCCGGTCAGGGTCACGCCCTGGTCGGCCTCGGCGCGGTTGATGAAACCGTCGACAGCCACCGCAGGCACGTCGATGGTCAGCGCGGTTTCGGTGTCGACGGCAAAGCTGTGGCTCAGCGTCGCGACGTTGCCGGCCGCATCGGTCGACACGACCTGCGCGGTGGCCTGGTAGGTGCCTTCGGCCAGGTCGCCGGAGGCAAAGGTCACGCTCCAGGCGCCGGACTGATCGGCGGTGGCTGTGTGGGTCACCCCTGCGATGGTCACGGCCACGGTGGCGCCCGCGTCGGTCGTCCCGACCAGAGTGACACCCGCGCCATGCTCGGCGGCGGCGATCAGGTCGTCCCCGGTCAGCGGCAGGTTGTCCAGCGTGACAGTGTTCTCGGTGTCGACGGCCACCACGTCGTGGAACGTGGTGCTGTTGCCGAAATGATCCGTGGTGACCAGGACGATGTCCTTGGTGTAGGTGCCCGGCGGAAAGACCGTGGAGTCGAAGGTGAAGGACCAGGCACCATCGGCGCCGACCTCGGTCACCTGGGTGACGCCGTCGACGGTGATCGTCACGGTGGCGCCCGGCTCGCTTTCGCCGGTCACGGTGACGCCGTCGCTGTGGTCTTCGGCGTTGACCAGGTCATCGGTCGAAACGGTGCCGTCCGTCACCTCGATGGGCGGCGGCGTGGTGTCGATCACGAAGGTCGGACCGTCCAGTACCGTGACCGTGCCGTTGGGATCGACAACGGTGACGGGAATGTCGGTATAGGTGCCGTCCGTCGGAAAATCCTCGCCCTCGAACACGGCTTCCCAGGTGCGGTCGTCGCCGGCGATCACGGTGACGGTCTCGTCACCGATGGTGACGGTCACTTCGGACCCCGGGTTGGCGGTGCCGGTGATGATGATCCGGGGCGTGTCGCCGCCGTCGAATTCGTAGCTGGCGTCGGGGTCGTTCACCGTCGGCGGGATCCAGGGGGTCCCGTTGCCGTTGCCGCCGCCGCCGCCGTTGCCGCCATTGCCACCGCCGCTTGCGGCACCGCCGCCCAGCAGCGCCAGGCCACCCAGCGCCGCAGCGCCCGCCCCGGCAACGCCAAGCCCGCCCAGGCCCAGAAGCCCGGTGGCAAGCATGCTGACCCCTTCGCCGTCATCGGTCACAGGGGTCTGCGCCTCGGCGACGACGGTCGGCTGATCCAGGAACATCAGCTGGTCCAGCGGGCTCCACTTGCCCCAGGTCTCGGTCGGTCCGTACTGGGCGAACAGCGCCCCACCCTCGGCCGCGACGAAACCCACCTCGTTGATGGCGCCATCGGAACTTAGGTACAGGCTGCCTGCCCGCCCCGCGCTGTCGTCGAAGTAGCCTTCGAGAACGATCACCCGCCCGTCGGCCAGGGTGATCTGAAGATCGTCGCCGGCACGGTCGTAGCCGCGGATATCGATCCGGCTGATGTTCAGGGAGATTTCCCGCCCACCGGCGGCATCAATCGAATAGTCTCGGCCATTGCCGCCCGCCACGCCGTGCTGGACGTCGCCCGCACGGGTACGGCTTACGAACTTAATCGCGCTCATAGTAACACCGCTCTACCTCTGTGCCCGCCTGTTTTTTTGTCTGCTGGCGCGCTTGTTCTGCTGGTCACCCGTTACCGCATTTAAGGCGGTCTCGCCACAATGTATTTCCGCAAAGCGCCGGAAAGAGGGGGGGATTCCGGGGTCTTGCAGCAATAAAACCCGCGCCTGTGGCAAAAATGCGGCGACTCTCCCGGCACTGCCAACGTCATGCCTGTGCCTTTTTTTCGTGCGATCAGGACCTGTGGACCGCGTGACCCGGCACGGCCTTGGCAATGCGCCCGCGGCGTCTATGTCTCATGGTGCAGCAGGGCGCACCGACAGGATGGGTGCCGGGGACCGCGCCCCGGCGGCCCGGGCACCAGCCCCTTGGCAACCGTGCGAGAGGCCGTAGCATGACGAAGATGACCCAGAGTTTCGACCCCGCGCAGGCCGACAGCCGCGCCTTTCGCGATGCCTTGGGCCGCTTTGCGACCGGCGTCACGGTGATCACCTGCGCGACGACGACCGGACCGCTGGGCATCACGGCCAACAGTTTTTCCAGCGTTTCGCTGCACCCGCCGCTGGTGCTGTGGTCTCCGGCCAAATCCTCGTCGCGCTACCCGTTCTTCATGGCTGCCGACCACTTTGCCATCCATGTGCTGGGCACGGAACAGGCGGCGATCTGCGAGGCCTTCGCCCGCAGCGGCGACGCCTTCGGTGCAACCGACTGGACCGTCAGCGAGACGGGCGTGCCGCTGATCGAGGGCTGCCTGTCGCGCTTCGAATGCCGGCAGGTGGCCGCGCACGACGGCGGCGACCATTCGATCCTGGTGGCTCACGTGGACCGGGTGAGCACCCGAGAGGGCGCGCCGCTGATGTTCCACGCCGGGCGCTACGGCGCGTTCACCGCCCGCTGATTCACGCCTGACCGGCCGGCCACGGGCGTTTTGCGCCCGGGAAAGCCGCGACCCGGCACACGGGAACATTTCCCGATACGGAAAGCCCTTGTTTCGCCAAGGGAAACAAATATGGAAAAACTGCATTCTTTTCCAAGGCTTGCCAAGCGGGCCCAAGTTTCTCACACTTTCGTTATCACCTGCCGCACTTTTTTTTCATCCAAGGTTTCGCATGCTCACACGATTTCCCCTCCTGCGCACCGTCCTGCGGCTGGCCGCGTTGACGCTGACCGCACTGCCTGCCGCCGCCCAGCAAGAAAGCCTCAGCCCCCAGGGTTTCCTGAACTTCGACAAGCGGCAGGCGCAGCTTGGCCAGTTGCTGTTCTATGACAAGATCCTGTCAGGCAACCGGAACATCAGCTGCGGCACCTGCCACCATCACAGCCTGAGCGGCGCCGACGCGCTCAGCCTCGGGATCGGCGAGGGTGGTCAGGGTCTTGGCCTGGACCGCACCCCCGGCGAGGGCGCAACACGGATCGCCGCGCGCATTCCGCGCAACGCCCCGGCGCTGTGGAACCTGGGCCATGGCGACGTGCGCGTGCTGTTCCATGACGGGAGGGTGGAAAAGACCGATGCCAAGGGCATGGCCTTTGAAACCCCTGCCAAGGGCAAGACCCCCGCCGGCCTGAATTCGGTTCTCGCCGCGCAGGCGCTGTTCCCGGTCAGTTCCCCGGCGGAAATGGCGGGCGCGCCGGATGAGAACCCGGTCAGCGCCGCCTTTGCCGAAAGCATCGACCTGGGCTGGGCCATGCTGGCCGACCGCGTGCGCGCCATCCCCGAGTACGAGCGCCTGTTCGTCCGCGCCTTTCCCAACGTGCGCAGCGGGGCGGACATCACCATCGTCGAGATCGCCAACGCCATCGCCGCCTTCGAAGCCTCTGAATGGCAAAGCCACGACAGCCCCTATGACACGTGGCTGAGCCGGGGCACGCCGCTGTCGCCCGAGGCCGAGCGGGGCCGCCAGCTGTTCTTTGGCGCGGCGGGCTGCGCCGGCTGCCACAGCGGCCCGCTGTTCACCGACCAGGAGTTTCACGCCGTGGGCATCCCGCAGTTCGGACCCGGCCGGCCGTTTGACGGCGACACGCTGCCGCGCGACCTGGGCCGGATGGAAACCACCCGCAACCCTTCGGATGCCTACAAGTTCCGCACGCCGTCGCTGCGCAACGTCGCACTCACCGCGCCCTACGGGCACAACGGCGCCTACCCCGACCTGCGCAGCATGATCCGCCACATGTGTGACCCGATCACCGCCCGTGCGGAATGGACGCCGGGCATGGCGCGGCTGCCGGACGTGGCCTGGCTGAAGGACACGGATTTCCGCCTGATGTCCTACAGCGACGCCGCACAAGCGGAACTGGACCACCTCGACATCACCCCGGTCGAGATGGTGGACGGCGACATCGACGCGCTGGAAGCCTTTCTGAACGCGCTGACCGGGGAGACCGCGCTTACCCGACCGTTGGGCCATCCGGACCGCGTGCCCAGCGGGCTGCCCGTCGATTGACGGCGCCGCACCCGGGGCATCCGGGCACGCGCGTCAGCTGTGACGCTTCATCAGGGTCTGCACCGCCGGTTCCTTGAACGGGTCGCGGTGCAGGCGCAGCAGCATCTCGGCCAGTTCCGCCTCGTCGACCCGCTTCGCAGCCGCCTTGGGCGAGAACCACTTGCGCTTGCGCTGGCCGCGTTCCTTCCAGTTGCGCAAAAGTTCATCCACGAACATCGGGTAGACGTCGACAACGCAGGGGATCACCCGGCCATCGGCCAGGATCTTGGGGTAGCGGTAGGTGCCGATCTTCTCGTTGCCGATGCGGCCGACGGCGCCCGCCTCTTCCAGCGCCTCGATTGCCGCCGCGGCCCAGGGCTTCTTGCCGTCCATGTGCCAGCCCTTGGGCATGACCCAGCGCCCGGTGTCCCGGGATGTCACCATCAGGATCTTGACTTCGCCCTTGTCACCCCGACGCATCGGCAAGGCGGCAATCTGTTCGCCGATGTCAGGCACGGAACTCCTCGCAGACAATCGCGCATGGCATGCACCACGCGCAGCGCCGCCCCTGCCTGTGCAGGGGTCTTGGCTGGGATCGCTGTTTGGCAGAAAACGGCGGGCCGCACCAGAAGGAAACGTGAGGGCAGGACCCATCTTCTGCCCGGCACGCCCGCGCAGAAAGGGGTGCGGCCGCCTCGCCGGCCCCGGAAGGGCCGGTGTCACACCTCGCGAAAGCCCTCGCAGAGCAGGACCGAACGGTCGAGTTGCGCGAGGTCTGTCAGGCCCAGCATGCCCAGGTCCGCCATTAGCTGCCGGCGCAGCAGGTCGATGGCATGGGCAACACCCGCCTCACCGGCGATGCTGGCAGCGTAGTTGAATGGCCGTCCGACAAAGACGAAACGCGCGCCCAGGGCCAGTGCCTTGAGGATGTCGGTGCCGCGCAACACGCCACCGTCCAGCATCATCGGCAGGTCCGGCGCACATCGCCGCGCCGCCGTAAGCACGCGCAGCGGCGACACGGCCCCGTCCAGCTGCCGCCCGCCGTGGTTCGACAGGATGACACCTTCGGCGCCCAGATGCGCGGCCCGGGTCACGTCGTCGGGGTGCAGGATCCCCTTCAGCACCAGGTGCCCCTTCCACATCCGCCGGACCTCGGCCAAAAGGTCCCAGCTGAGGAACTCGCGGCCGGAAAAGTCCCGCACCGCCCGCCGCGACAACAGCGGCGCGCCGCGCGTGGCGGTGGCGTTCTCGAAATGCGGGGTGCCGTGCCGCAGGAAGGTGCGCAGGAAGGTGCCCAGCGCCCAGCGGGGATGGGTGATGCCCTGCCAGAACAGCGCGAGATCCGGCCGCAACGGCGTGCGATACCCGGTGCGCAGGTTGTTCTCGCGGCTGGGCACCACGGCGCTGTCGAGCGTGACGACAAGCGTCTCGACCCCGGCGCGGGCGACGCGCGCCAGCAGCGCCTCGATCTCGGCCAGGTGCTGCGGCAGGTAGGCCTGATACCAGACCTCGGGATTTGCGGCGGTGATCTCTTCCAGCGGGATCAGCGAGGCGGCGCTGACGATCATCGGGATGCGCGCCTGCCCCGCGGCGCGCGCCAGCACCAGGTCGCCGCGATAGGCGGTCAGCGCCGAGACCCCCATGGGCGCAATGCCAAAAGGCAGGTCGAACGCCTGCCCCATGACGTCACAGGCAAGGCTGCGGCCCGAGACATCGACACCGACCCGAGGCACAAAGCCGATCTCGGCAAAGGCCCGGCGGTTGTCGTCGTACGAGGCGTTGGTCTCAGCCGCGCCGGCGACGTAGCCAAAGATCGGCGCGGGCAGGTGGCGGCGCGCCGCGGGTTCGAAATCCTCCAGCGCGTAGATGCGGCGCAGACGCCGGTGGGCGGGCATCAAGGCATGGTCCAGTCGTTCGACAGGGGTGTCTTGTCCAGCGGGACCAGCGCGCCCTTGCCGCCAATCACCTGCGCGGTCACCGCTGCCGCACGTTCGATCCGTTTGGCCATGGGCAGAGGACTGCCCCAGTCCACCAGAACGCCGGCGTTGAAACTGTCGCCGGCCGAGGTGGTATCGACCACGCGCGGCACCGGGGCGACGACCACCTCTTGATGCCGCCCGTCATGCAGGACGTGCACGGGATCGGGGCCGTTCTTGACCACGACCGACCGCGCCCCGGCAGCGGCATAGCGGTCCGCCGTGGCGCGGGGATCGGCATCGCCGAAATACGCGGCTTCGTCCTCGAACGACGGCAGGACCACGTCGCTGACCGTCGCGCCCTGCATGATGGCCGCGCACATCTCGGCGCTGCCCCGCCAGAGGCGGGGGCGCAGGTTGGGATCAAAGGCGATGGTCGCCCCCTGCCCGCGCGCGGCCCGCAGCGCGTGCAGGAGCCTGTCGCGCGCCGCCTCCGAAAGGATGGCCAGGGTGATGCCGGAGAAATAGACCAGGTCCGCGCCAGACATGGCGCGATCCAGTGCTGCGGGATCCTCGGCCAGCAGCCGCGCGGCGGAGGTGTCGCGCCAGTAGGAAAAGCTGCGCTCCCCCGCGCTGAGCGAGATCATGTACATCCCGACACTGCGGCCGGGCACCCGTGCCACATGCGCCGTGCCGATCCCGGCATCGGCCATGAACCGTGCCATCCGGTCGGAAATGGCGTCGCCACCGATGGCGCTGAGGTAGTCGACCTCCAGGCCCGGGCGCAACTGACGCAGGTACCACGCCGTGTTGAAACTGTCGCCGGCAAAGCCCAGGCGATAGTCGCCCGGGGCGTCCAGCGGCGCCAGTTCGGCCATGCATTCGCCGATGCACAGGATGCGCCTGGGCGGCGCGGTCACAGGAAATCGTCCCGTCGCGGCGTGAAGCTGTCGATGATCGCGCCCGGTTCGACGCAAACGCAGCCGTGTTGCAGCCTCGAAGGGATGACGAGGCTGTCACCGGGCCCCATCTCGCATTCCGAGTCGCCCAGGCGATAGCGGAACCGCCCGCTCTGGACATAGCTCACCTTGACGTGGGGATGGTGGTGCACATCACCCCCCAGCCCGGCCCTGTCAAAGCGGAAGGCCACGATCATGAGGTCCGGGTGGTCCGCGATGACCTGACGGGTGATGCCGTCTTCCGTCGCGACGATGGGGTATTCGCTCATCGGTCAGTCTCCCCTCAGCTGAACAGCACGCCGCCGTTGATGTCGACATTTGCGCCGGTGATGAAGCCCGCGGCATCGCTGGCCAGGAAGAACACCAGTTCGGCCACGTCCTCCGACGTGCCCTGGCGCCGGACGGGCGCCGACGCCTCGAGCGCGCGGCGCGCCTCGTCCTTGGTGTGGATGTTGTGGAAATCGGTGTCGATCATGCCGGGGCACAGCGCGTTGACGCGGATGTTCGGGCCCAGTTCCTTGGCCAGCCCGCGGGTCATGGTCATGATCGCGCCCTTGGACGCGCCATAGGCCACCGCGCCGGCACCGCCGCCGTCACGCCCTGCCTGACTGGCAAGGTTGACGATGGCACCGGTCTTCATGTGCGGCAGGCAGGCCTTGACCATCAGAAAGGTGCTGGTCAGGTTCAGGTCCATCACCGCCTGCCAGTGCTCCAGCGACATCTCGGAGATCGTCTTGCGCGCGATCAGCCCGCCGGCGTTGTTCACCAGGATGTCGACCGCGCCAAACTCCTGCACGGTCCTGTCTACCAGCGCATCCACGTCGGCCTGGCGGGTGAGGTCCCCCCTGAGGGCAAAGGCCTTGCCCCCCTGGGCGGTGATCTCCTCGACCACGCGTTTCGCACCGGCATCGCTGGCGAAATAGTTGATCGCGACGTTGGCGCCTTCGCTGGCCAGACGCCTGGCGCAGGCGCCGCCGATGTCCCGGCCACCGCCGGTCACGATTGCGGTCTTTCCCTTCAGTTTCATCTTCTGTCCTGTCCGTTCCTGTTGCGTGCCCAAGGTGACGTGCCGGGCGTTCTGCCCTGTCGTCACGCCTATTTTTCGAGCGTCAGGAAATAGTCGAAGATCTCCGGCACGTTGCCGTCCCCCATGCCGGCCGCAACAGCGGCCTGGAGGTTGTGCGAGGTGCCTTCGGCGATCTCGGCCCGGGTGCCCAGGTCCTCGGCCATCTTCAGGAAATAGCCCAGGTCCTTGTTGGCGTTGTTGATCGAAAAGCCCAGGTCGCTCACGCCGTCCACCGCGTAATGCTTGCAGAACTTCATGAAGGGCGAATTCGACGGGCCGGTCGACATGATGTCGTACAGCTGCTGGCGATCGACACCGGCACGGTCGGCCACGGCAAAGGCCTGGCTCATGGTGCAGACGGTGGTCATGCCCATGAAGTTGTTGATCAGCTTGGTGGTGTGTCCCGCGCCCAGCGCGCCCAGGTAAAAGACGTTTTCACCCTGTTCGTCCAGCACCGGCTTGACCTTGTCAAAGGTCGCCTTGTCACCGGCGGCCATGATGTTCAGCAGCCCGTCCTTGGCGTGCGCCGGGGTGCGGCCCAGCGGGGCGTCGATCATGCCCGCGCCCTTGGCCGCCAGGTCGGCGCCGATCTTGCGGGTGGAGGCCGGGATGGAGGTGCCGTAGTCGATCAGCACGGCGCCTTCCTTGATGCCGGCCAGGATGCCGTTGTCGCCATAGACGACCTTTTCGACAACTTCGGAGGTGGTCAGGCACAGCATCACGATATCGCTGGCCTCGGCCAGTTCCTTCGGCGAGGCCGCCTCGCGCGCGTTGCCGCGGGCCAGCACCGCTGCCACGGCATCCTTGTTGAGGTCCATGACAACCAGCTCAAAGCCCCTTTTCTGGAGGTTCTCCACCATGTTGCCGCCCATGAGGCCGAGACCGATGAAACCGATGACAGGTTTGGTCATGCCGTGTTCTCCCTTAGGTTTTTCTTGATGTTGGTTGAATCAGAGGAAGTCTTCGCGGTGGGGCGTGAAGATATCCAGAAGCGTGCCCGCCTCGAGGCAGGTCGCGCCGTGCACGATGTCGGGCTGCTTGTAGAGCGAGTCCCCGGCGGACACGACATAGGTCTTGTCCCCGACGGCGAACTCGAACTTGCCCGAGATGACGTAGGTGATCTGTTCGTGCGGATGGCTGTGCAATGCCGCCACGGTGCCCTTTTCGAAGTGGACCTCGACGCACATCACGTTGTCGTTGTAGGCGGCGACCTTGCGGGTCAACCCGCCGCCGGCGTCGAACAGCGTGTTTTCGTTTCCGGGAAAGTAGTTCTTTACGGTCATGTCACATCTCCGGGACGTGGGGTGCGCGGGGGTGACGGCCGGTTCGGACCGCACCCCCGCGTTGCGACGGGTCAGGTGTTGGCCAGCTTCTTCATCACCACGCGAAAGGTGTTTTCCTCGGCGTCGGTGAAATAGAGGTCGGCGTCATAGCCCTGGTCGTCCATGAAATGGAAAATCCGTTTCGGCGCGGCCAGACGGTAGGGCACCAGCAGCGTGGCGATCCGGTGGCGCGTGGCGGCCGGGTAGCGCGCGGTCAGGCAGGTGCTGACCGGCAGGCCTTCGTAGTCCGCCGGGTCGACGCCGGGAAAGCCGGTTTCCTGGGTCAGCTCCGGCTTGCCTGCCTCGGACCAGACGACCTGGCCGTAGAACCCGGCGCGCTCACCGGTGTTGCGGAACGAGGTCTTGCCCAGCTCATAGGGCAAATTGGCGTGCAGCAGCCAGTCCAGCGTGACCGGCGTCTCGGCGTCGACCTTGTCGACGATCACGAAATAGCTGTTGCGGACAAAGTAGACCTCGCGTTCGGCCAGGGTGACCTCGGGCGACAGGCTGCGATAGGCCTCAGTGGCGTCGCCTTGGATGTAGATGTGATCGCCACGATCCTCGGCCGCCAAGATGCGGCCCGTCGCCTTCATCGCCTGGGCCTTGTCCTTTTCGGCGTACTGACCCTTGCCGTTGATCAGGATCGCGTTCTTGGACCGGGTCTGGCGGCGCCAGCTGCGGTGCATACTGGAGTTGAAGGCGACGTAATGGCCGGACTGGATCGCCAGGTCCTCGCCGTAGGCGGCCAGGCAAAAGGCGTTCTGGTCGCCGTGGCTGTGGCTGATCGAGCCGAAGGGCGAGGATTTGAACACGAACTGGATGTGGTTGTCCGGGTCCGCCATGGCGTGCTGCACGCCGACCCAGCCGATGCCGCGGAAGTGGCGCAGCCCGTCTTCGGGCGGGGTTGCCTCGACCACCGGGAAATCGGTGCGGAAGGTCAGCTCGTCAAAGTTGGTGTCCCACCAGCCCCAGTTGTAAAAGGCCATCTCGGTGCCCGGGTTCAGGCGCAGGTTTTCGTCACAGTACCATTGGTAGGCACCCTTGCCGGTGACTCCGGCGAACTGGCGCATGTTGAGGCCGGTCTTGATGCAGGGCAGATCGCCCATCGTGCTGTCATCGCCAAAGGTGGCGCGGCGGGTGTTCGGTGCCTTGCAGTACAGCGGGAAATCCCCGGTGTTCTGAAAGAACGGCCGCTTGTACAGGTCCAGCCCGGTGAAGGATTTCAGCCGGTTGGCGGCGTCGATCAGATAGGCCATGCCCATCATCCAGTAGTTGGTGCCCTCGGCCCAGCCGCCGTCGCTGTCACCCCAGGGCGAATAGACGGTGAACAGGAATTCGACGCAGTAGTTCAGCCAGTCGCGCGCCTCGTCCTCCGGGTCGTCGCCAAGCAGGGCGATGCAGGCCGGGATCAGCGTCAGCGAGACCGAGCGCACGGCGTGGCTGTCGTAGGGAAACAGGTGGATCCGGGCATTGACGATCGCATGATCCGCGATGTCGCGGGTCCGCTCCAGCAGGGCGGCGCGGACCTTGGCGCGCTCGTCCTCGGAAAGGTCGTCGTGCAGCCAGTCATAGCCCCAGGCAATCGCGTTGCAGACGCGGTAGGCCCATTCGTCGGTGTAGGCGCGCGAGGTGACGCCCATCGGGTCCCAGGATGCCAGCTCCAGCAGCCACTCCTTGGCGCGGGCGGTCATCGCCGCGTCGCCGGTGACCTTGCCGCCGATGGCAAGGTGGCGGATCGCGTACCAGGCCTCTTGCAGGTCGATGTAGGTCTGCCGCCAGACCGGGGCGACGCGCTGGTGGTTGGGGTAGCCCGCGGGTTCCTTCATCACCGGGCGGTCCATCCAGGGCAGGACCGATTTGCGGTAGAAGGTTTCCCAGGTGCAATGGGTCGGGTCGGCCTCGACCGCGGCTTTGAACTCGGCCAGACGCTCGGGGTTCATCCACAGGCGGGGGTGCGCGCGGTTGGTCCCGGCCAGGCGCGCCTTGCGCGCGGGCAGCGGGGTTTCCGCCAGCCCTTCGGTCAGGGTGAAGCTGCGGACCGTGCTCCAGGTCGTAGCGGGCTTGCCCGTCGCCGGGTCGCAGACCGCGTAGGACCAGTGCCAGGTGCCGGGCGACAGCACGGTGTCCGGCGTGAAGAAGTTCAGCGGGAGCCGGGTGTAATAATGCGTGGCGCCGCTGGGAAAGGCGGGATCGGTCGAGATCCGCAGCACGTACTGCGCCTCGTCCTCGATCACCGGCAGCCAGGTAAAGCGCGGCGGGTTCTCGACAATCTCGGTGCCGACATCGGGTGCGTAGTCGATGGTCAGCCGGCCGGCCTTGGGTTCGTCGAGCAGGGGAGCGGGTGCGCCGGGCATCTCTGAGGTCTTTCTGTTGCTGTCACGGTGGGGGATGTACGGCCGGAGACCGGCCGCACAGGTGTCATGGAAAGGAAAGGCTCAGCCGTACTGCCGCGTGTAGGCGGAGTTCATGACTTCGATGACCTTCGAGTAGCCCATCTTTTCGAGCGTCGCGATGTAGTCGTCCCAGTCTGCCTTGATATCGCCCGAGCCGAGGATCCAGGCCTGCTGGCGCTCCAGCATGTAGGTCTGGATGGACGGCCAGTACTTGTCATAGACTTCCTGCTCGTCCCTGTTGAAGGCGACGCCCAGGAACTGGTCGACCAGCAGGTCTTCCGAGTCATACAGATCGATGCCCTTGCGCGCCTCTTCTGCCGTCCACTGCCACTCGTAGCGGTAGTCCTGCGGGTAGCCGCGGTAGATCTGCGCGCCTTCCAGGTACATCTGGCTGTTCACCGGGGTGCCGGATTCAAGCACTTCCTTCTTGTAGACCGGCTGGCCGTCGATCATGTCCCAGGTCTTGCCCTCGACACCGAAGTTCGCCAGCAGCGCCCCTTCTTCCGAGAAGAAGTAGTCAAAGTACTTGATGGTCTCGACCGGGTGCTCGTTGGAATAGCTGATCGCCCAGCCATCCGGCTTGATCGGGATGCGGCGGTGCTCTTCCATCCGCACGCCACCGGCCGATTTCGGCGGCAGGAACGGGATGAAGTTGAAGCCGGGCACCTTGTCGGCCAGCGCGGCGTTGTACCCCGAGGTCGAGGCAAACCAGTCATGCGTCAGCCCGCCCAGGTTCTCGCCCAGCAGGTAGTCGCGCGAGGACGAACCGCGGGTAAAGATCTCGGCGTCGATCAGACCCTCGGCGTACCACTTGGCCACGTTGGCCATCGCATCGCGATAGGCCTCCTGCGCGTAGGGGTGCGCGACCTTGCCTTCGGGAGTGACATAGAAGTCGTGGTAGGTGTCCGAACCGGAGGTGCGGGCATCCCACAGCGTCATCAGGCGCAGCACTTCTTCCCAGTCGCGGGCAAAGTAGGGGACTTCGTCCTTCCTGCCGTTGCCGTTCGGGTCCTGATCGCGGAAGGCCACCAGCACCTCGTAAAGCTCGTCGACGTTGTCGGGCTGCTTCAGCCCCAGCTTGTCCAGCCAGTCCTGACGGATGAACCACGCCCGGCCGTATTTGCCGTCCGGCAGGTAGGGGATGTAATAGTAGTTGCCGTCGTAGGCCGAGATCGCCGCCTTGAGGCCCGGGTGGTCTTCCCAGAACTTCTTGATGTTCGGCGCGTGCTCGTCCACCAGGTCGTTCAGCGGCACGAATGCGCCTTCGGGACCGTACTGGTTGACCGGCTGCTGGATGCGGTTGCCGCCGACGATGTCGGGCAGGTTTCCGGTGGCGAGCAGCAGGTTCATCGCCTCGTTGTTGTCCTTGGTGTTGCGACCCGAGGTCTTGTCGACCAGGTAGATGTTGGTCCGCTCCCGCGTGACTTCCTCGACCGGGTACAGCGTGTTGGTGTCGCCACCCGGACCGTACCCCTGGGCGCGCGGCCAGTGCATGTGGATCGTCAGTTCCAGCGGCTTGTCGACGATCGGCAGATGGCTTTCGGCAAAGGCCGGGGCCGTCATGGCCGTGGTGCCCAGTATGGCAAGTGTGATTGACAGATTTCGCATGGTGTCCTCCCGTAAAGCGAAGTTACAGTTCATTCCTTGACCCCACCCAGCAGGATGCCCTTCGAGAAGTATTTCTGAAGGAAGGGGTAGATCAGCAGGATCGGTATGATCGAGCAGACGATGATGGCGGCGGTCACGGTCTCGACGGAATAGGCAGCGGTCAGAAGCGATGTGGCGAATTCCTCGTCGTCGGAAAGCTCCGAGATGACCTTGCGCAGATAGACCTGAAGCGGGATCTTCTCTTCGTCCTGCAACAGCACCATGGCCCAGAAGAAGCCGTTCCAGCGCGACACGATGCAGAACAGTGCAACCGTGGCAATCGCGGGCTTGGACAGCGGCATGTAGACCTTCCAGAGCACCTGGAACTCGTTGGCGCCGTCCATCCGGGCCGCCTCTTCGAAGGACTGCGGAATGCCCTCGAAGAAGTTGCGCAGCAGGATGATGTTGAAGCCGTTGACCGCAAAGCCGATGATGATGCCAAAGTAGCTGTCCAGCAGACCCAGGTCCCGCATGTTCAGGAAGAACGGGATCAGGCCGGCGTTGAACCACATGGTGAAGGCCACCACCAGGTTCCAGAACCGCCGCCCGTAAAGCTGGGGCTTGGACAGGGCATAGGCGCCGGGGATGATGAACAGCAGGCTCATGATCGTGCCGCCGATCGTGTAGATGAAGGTGTTCAGGTACGACGACCAGAACAGCGGCTCGCTCAGGACCTGCTTGTAGGCCTCCAGCGTGAACCCGACCGGGGTCAGGATCACATTGCCGGCGCGGGCCTCGAAGCCGGTGCTCATCGACAGCGAAGCGATGTAGATGAACGGGTACAGCGTCGAAAGGGTAAACAGCCCGATGAGTACCATGTTCAGGATGACGAACATCTTGTCGCCGCGGGAATAGAGATTCATGTTGGTCATGGGGTTCCCTCCTTACCAGAGCGACGTGCGCGAGTAGCGCTTCGAGATTGCGTTTGCCGTCATCACCAGCACGAAGGCCACCACCGCGTTGAACAGGCCCGCTGCCGCGGCTAGGTCGTACTGGCCGCCCTGGATGCCCTGGCGATAGATGAAGGTGTTGACGACGTCGGCGGTCTCATACGTGGCCGGCTGATAGAGCAGGATGATCATCTCGAAGCTGACTTCGAGCATGTTCCCGATCCGGATGATCAGCATGATGATGATGGTCGGAAGGATCGACGGAAGCGTGATCTTCCACATCATCTGCCAGCGGCTGGCACCATCGACGACGGCGGATTCGTAGAGCGTCGGAGAGACCCCCGCGATGGCCGCGAGATAGACGATCGACTGGAACCCCGCCTCCTGCCAGATGCCGGTGCCGACAAAGATCGGTCGGAACCATTCCGGCTTGGTCAGGAAGTAGATCGGCTCGACCCCGAACCACCCCAGGAAGGTGTTCACGATACCCGCGCTTGGGCTGAAGGCCGTGATGACGATACCCGCGATGATCACGGATGAGACGAAGTGCGGCAGGTAGACGATGGTCTGGGCGGTCTTCTTGAACCACTGTTTCAGGATCTCGTTGAACATCAGCGCCAGAAGGATCGGCATGGGAAATCCGAAGATCAGCCCGTAGAAACTGATGATGATCGTGTTTTTCAGCGCGCGCAGGAACTGGTCGTTGCCGAACAGGGTCTGGAAATGCTCCAGCCCGATCCAGGGGCTGTTCGCGACACCGCGGAAGATCGAGTAGTCCTTGAAGGCGATCTGCAAGCCGTACATCGGCTTGTACAGAAAGATGGCGAGCCACAGGATCGTCGGGAGCAGCATGACATAGAGCTGCCATTCCCGCTTCAGGTGGTCGCCGACGCGCGTGATGCGGCTGGGTCTGCGGACGCGCTGTGCTTCGCGCGCCTCCAGCACAAGCTCTTCCGTCTGCCCGACGGTGGGATCGAGTTCGGTGGTCATTGCTCTACCACCTGCCCGGGCAGCGCCTCACCGGTTTTGGCGTCGAACACCTTGACGAGCTTGGGTTCGATGGTGAAGCCCCGGATCCCGTCCAGGATGTGCATCTGCCCGACGGTATCGGTGCGGATGACAAAGGGCGCCCCCTGAAGGCTGGCGTGAATCAGCGCCTCGGAGCCCAGCGTCTCCACCAGATCGACGTCGAGGTTGATCAGGTTCGGATCATCCTGGTTCGTGACCGAGACGAATTCCGGACGGATGCCCAGGATCACGTCACGGCCGACAGCGTTGGTCAGCGACGGGATCTGCTGAAGCTGGACGCGCTGGCCATCGAATTCGGCCACCGGGCCCTTATCGCCCGCGACGATCCTGGCGTTTACCATGTTCATCGGAGGCGACCCGAGGAAGCCTGCGACAAAGGTGTTGGCCGGGTTCAGGAACAGGTCCATCGGGCTGCCGATCTGCTCGATCCGCCCGTCGTGCATGACGACGATCCGGTCGGCCAGGGTCATCGCCTCGACCTGGTCATGGGTGACGTAGATGCTGGTCACGCCCAGCCGCTTGTGCAGGCGCTTGATCTCGGCGCGCATCTGGGTGCGCAGCTTGGCGTCGAGGTTCGACAGCGGCTCGTCGAAGAGGAACACCTTGGGGCGGCGCACGATGGCGCGGCCCATGGCGACGCGCTGGCGCTGCCCGCCCGACAGGTCGGCGGGACGACGCTCTAGGTAGGGCGTCAGGCCCAGGATACCGGCGACCTCGTCGACCGAAGAGGCGATCGCTTCCTTGCTTTCCTTGCGGATGCGCAGGCCAAAGGCGATGTTGTCCGCGACGTTCAGGTGCGGATACAGCGCGTAGTTCTGAAACACCATCGCGACATCGCGGTCCTTGGGCGCGACTCGGTTCACATGGCGCCCGTCGATCGTCAGATCGCCGTCGCTGATCTCTTCCAGCCCGGCGATCATGCGCAGCGTGGTGGACTTGCCGCAGCCGGACGGACCGACCAGGACGACGAATTCCTTTTCCTGCACCTCAAGGTCGATGCCGTGCACAACCCGCACAGCGCCGTAGACCTTGACGATGCCTTCCAGACGTACCCCTGACATGAACCCTCCTCCAAATTTCCGTGCATGCGGCACGGGCCGATCCCTGATCCGTTCCGGCCTGTGACCGGTTTCGGGCGGAACGATTCGCCCGAAATTTTATCTGGTATACTAGTCTAAAATCTGGAATACTAGTATGAAATCGAGTCTCTGGTCCGAAAGCGCCCAAGCCGCCGGACAGAAAGGAAGACATGAAGATCACCCGGATCACCATCACGCCCATCGCGATCCCCGATGTTCCGCTGGCCAATACCAAGGGCGTGCACCCTTCGGTTTTCCTGCGTTCGATCATCGAGCTGTGGACCGACACCGGCCTTGTCGGGCTGGGCGAAACCTACGGCGCGAAACGCACGCTCGAGGGGCTGCGCACCGTCGCGCCGCGGCTGGAGGGGCTCGACCCCTGGGACCGGCACGACCTGCGC
The DNA here is from genome assembly GCF_900184945.1 of Antarctobacter aquimaris. Lineage (GTDB taxonomy): Bacteria > Pseudomonadota > Alphaproteobacteria > Rhodobacterales > Rhodobacteraceae > Maliponia > Maliponia aquimaris. The sequence continues at coordinate 277,770 of NZ_FXYF01000004.1, forward strand.
CGCCGGATCGAGGCCGCACTGCCCGATGCAGGCGGCGTGAACGCCCCCACCGCGCTGGCCGATCACAAGCTGGTGGACGTGGTCTACAGCGCCTTCGAGATCGCCTGCCTGGACCTGGTCGGCAAGGCCACCGGCCGGCCGCTGCACGATCTGCTCGGCGGGGCGGTGCGCCGGACGATCCCGTTTTGCGGCTACCTGTTCTACAAGTTCGCCAAGCGCGACCTGACCTTTGGCCCCGACATCATGGGCGAGGTCATGACCCCCGACGCGATGGTCGAGCAGGCGCGGGAGTTCGTCGGCGCCTACGGGTTTCGGTCGCTCAAGCTGAAGGGCGGCGTGCTGGAGCCCGACCTGGAGGTCGAGACCCTGCTGAAGCTGCGCGAGGCCTTTCCCGACCACGCCCTGCGGATCGACCCGATGGGCGCCTGGACGGTGCCCACGGCCCTGCGGGTGATCGACGCGCTGGGCGGTGTCCATGGCGGCGTGCTGGAATACCTCGAAGACCCCTGCCGCGGCATGGACGCCATGGCCGAGCTTTCGGCGCAGACCGACATGCCGCTGGCCACCAACCTGGTGGTGGTCGAGTTCGAACAGGTCATCGAGGCGGTGAAAAAGGACGCCGTGCAGATCGTGCTTTCGGACCCGCACTACTGGCGCGGCGCCACCGGCGCGATCCACCTGGGCGAGATCTGTCGCGCGGCGGGCCTGGGTGTGGCGATGCATTCCAATTCGCACCTCGGGATCTCGCTGGCCGCGATGTGCCATGTCGCTGCTGCCACGCCCAACCTGACCTATGACTGCGACACCCACTACCCGTGGTCGCAAAAGGAGATCGTCGCCGGCGGCCGCCCGGCCTTTGTCGATGGCTGTGTCCAGGTTCCCGAAGAGCCCGGGCTGGGGGTCGAGCTGGACCACGAAGCGGTGGCCGAGCTGCACGACCTCTACCAGCGCGCCATGGTCGCCGACCGCGACGACACCGCGGAAATCCTGAAATACCGCCCCGATTTCGTACGCAAGGTGCCGCGATGGTGACCAATCCACGAAACAGACCGCGACACGCGATTGGCGTTTCCGCAAGCAGCGCCTATAAACGCGCCACCCAAGAGGACCCCCGAGCGATGCAGCCGACCCTGGCCAACGACCGCAGAACCACCGTCGACGAGATCTTTGACCATCTCTACGGCGAGATATCCTCGCTTCGCCTGCTGCCGGGCGACAAGATATCCGAGGCGGAAATCGCCTCGCAGTTCGGCGTGTCCAGGCAGCCCGTGCGGGATGCCTTCACCCGGCTGGCCAACCTCGACATGCTGCTGATCCGTCCGCAACGGGCCACCGAGGTCAAACGCTTTTCCTCACGCGAGATCGAGAAGTCGCGCTTTGTCCGCGCGGCGGTCGAGGCCGAGGTCCTGCGCCGCGCCTCCCGCCTGTGCGACAAGGCCGGGGCCGCCCGGCTGGAGGCCTGCCTGGCCGACCAGCGCAAGGTGATTGCGGAGGGCGACTTCAAGGCCTTCGGCGCACTGGACTACGCGTTCCACAGGGCGCTGTGCAACATCGCCGGGGCCGACTATGCCTTCGAGGTCATCTCGACCGAAAAGGCCAAGGTCGACCGGCTGTGCATGCTGGGCCTGTCCAAGGAAGACAGGATGCCGCAGCTGCTGGAGGACCACGAGGCGATTGCCGCCGCGGTCATCGCCGGGAACGAGGACGCCGCCGTGAAGGCCGGGATGCTGCACCTGTCGCGGCTCGATTCGACGATCGAGACCATCGCCCGAACCAACGCCGGCTACTTCGACCCCGAAGGCGACTGACGCCGGCCCGCGCGGAACGGTGCGCCGATCCGCAGTCCGACTTCCCGCCCCCCCCTTGTGCCGCGCCCCTTTTGGGCAGCGTGCCCGTCGGGGCCGACCATTGCGCACCGCCCTTCGCGGCGGAAAAGGACCGTTTCAAGATGCCCCGGACCCTTGCGTCCCTGACCCGGCCATCCGCCGGAACCGTGTTCGGCCTGGCCTGGCCGCTGACCTTCAAGGCCCTGATGCTGCACGGCATCGTGGTGATCGACACCTATCTCGTGTCTTCGCTGGGCGAGTCGGCGGTGGCCGTCCTCGGCCTGTCGGCCTCCATCGCCGGGCTGCTGCTGGGGCTGCTGGTGGCGTTCTCGAACGCCACCCAGATCCGCACCGCGCAGGCCTATGGCTCGGACGACCGGGTATTCCTGAAATCGGCGCTGCTGGCCGGGCTGACGATCAACCTGGCCGTGGTGCTGGTCGGCCTGCTGGTGCTGGCGCTGATCGCCGGTCCGATCATCGACGGCCTCGCCCATGACGACTGGATCGCAACCCAGGCGCGGCGCTACCTGTCGGTCTTTGCCCTGGTGATCTTTGCCGAGGCCATCGGCCAATGCCTGACCAGCTTCTTCAACGGTTGCGGCGACACGCGGATGCCGGCGCTCAGCTACCTGCTGGCGGTCCCGGTCAATATCGCGTCCTCCATCGTGCTGATCCACGGCCTGTTCGGCCTGCCCGAATTCGGCGTCGTAGGCGCCGCCATGGGCAGCGCGCTGGCCTCGCTGTTGCAGGTGGGTTTCCTGGTGCTGCGGCTGCTATCGCGCCGGGGCGACCTGCTGCGCCTGCCGGGCTGGCGCAACGGCAGTTTCGCCGCGACGCTGCGGCGGCACCTGGGCTTTGCCCTGCCGATCGCCGCGACCTTTGGCAGCGCGACCATCGCCATGAGCGTCTGTGGCCTGATCTACGCCCGGCTTCCGGTGATCGAGTTCGCCGCGATGACGATCATCATGCCCTGGGTGCAGGTCGCCGGAACCATCGGGATGAGCTGGGCACAGGCCACCGGGATCATCGTGGCGCAACTGCTCGGCCGCGCGACGCCCGAAGAGCAGCTTGACGCCTTTCTGGCCGAAGCCTGGCGCGTGGCGCTGATCGCGGCGGCGCTGGTCGCGGTGTTCTACGCCGGGGTGTGCCTGTCGACCCCCTGGATCTACGCGGACCTGCACGCCGACACGCGGGCGACGCTGCTGGGCTTTCTGCCGATCCTGCTGGTCCTGCCCTTCCCCAAGGGCTCCAACGCGATCTGCGGCAACACCCTGCGCGCCGGCGGCGAGACGGTCTATGTCATGCACATCTTTGTCTGGTCGCAGTGGCTGTTCCGGGTGCCGGCCACGGCGCTCATGGTGCTCTGGCTGGATCTGCCGGTCACCTGGGTGTTTTCGTTGCTGCTGGCCGAGGAGCTGGTCAAGTTCGCCCCCTTCCACCTGCGCCTCCGCAAGGGCCGGTGGAAGGAAGGGGCGCTGGACGACTGACAGCGCGCCTCAGTAGTTCCACATGGTCCCGTCTTCCAGCCGCACGACCGGGTGACTGCCCGGCGTGTAGCTGTAGCGCGCGGCCTCGCGTTCGTCGAAGTCGACGCCAAGGCCGGGCGCGTCGCTGACGTGGAACAACCCGTTTTCCATGCGATGCGCGGAGGGAAACAGCGCATCGCACTCCGGCGTGCCCAGCACCAGGTATTCCTGGATGCCGAAGTTGGGCGCCCAGGCGTTCAGATGCGCCTGCGCCGCCATGCAGATCGGCGAATGGCTGGGCGCGCCGTGAAAGCCGGTGCGCACATGGTGCAGCCCGGCCAGGTCGACAATACGTTTGACGTGGGTGATCCCGCCGGCATAGCTGACCGCGACGCGGATGAAGTCGATCAGCTCCTGCTCGATCAGCCGGTTGCAGTCCCAGACCGAATTGAAGACCTCGCCGATGGCGACCGGCACGGTGGAATGCTGCCGCAACAGGCGCAACGCGTCCTGGTCATCCGCCGGTGTCGGGTCCTCCAGCCAGTAGAGGTCCGCAGGCTCCACCGCCCGGGCAAAGACGGCGGCCTCGCGCGGGGTCAGGCGGTGGTGGACGTCGTGCAGGATCTTCAACTCGGGGCCAAAACGGTCCCGGATCTCGGCCAGCGCACCGGGCATGAAGCGCATGTAGCGGTCGCTGTCCCAGACCTCGACCTTGGGCCGGATGCCGGCGTAGTCGGTGATGTAGTTGCGGACATCGCCCTTTTTCTCGGGCACCGCATAGCTCGCCGTCGGCATCCCCGGGATGCCGCATTGCACGCGCACCGCCTTGTACCCCTGCTCGACGTAGTAGGAGATTGAGTCCATCAAGTCCTCGAGGTCCGCGCCGGTGGCATGGGCGTAGACCAGCGCGCCCTCGCGGCTCTTGCCGCCGAACAGCTGGTAGAGCGGCATGTTGGCCAGCTTGCCCTTGATGTCCCATAGCGCCATGTCGATGGCGCCAAAGGCGGCCATGGCAATCGGCCCGCGCCGGAAGTACGCCCCGCGATAGAAGAACTGCCAGATGTCCTCGCTGTTGCGCGGGTCCATGCCGATCAGGTTCGGGATCAGGTAGTCCCGCAGGTAGGCGGCGGGCAGCGTCTCGCGGTTGTTCAGCGTCGCATCGCCCAGCCCGTAGACGCCCTGGTCGGTCTCGATCTTGAGCGTGACGTAGTTCTTGCCGGGACCGCCGATGAATACCTTGGCGTTGGTGATCTTCATGTTGTGCGCTCCGCGTTGAGCCGGGTCAAGACAGGTGGGCCAGGTCGGTCCAGGGGTCGTTTCCCCGGATCAGGTCGATGATCTGCTGGTACCGGCTGCCTTCGCGGAACGTCGGATAGGGCGCCACCGGCTCGCCGCGGATGTCCCTGACGAAGTCCCGCACCAGGGCGTGCCAGCACTTTTCCGTCTCGCCACTGACGTCCGGTACCGTCTCGGCGATGTCCTGCGGCAGGGGCAGCGGCGTCCACGCCCCGTCCTTGCCGTACAGGTACAATTGCCCGTCGCCGTAGTGGCCCTTGAGGTAGATCGCGCCCTCGGTGCCGTAGAACACGATGTGATCCTCGTGAAAGCGCGGCACCAGCCCGCCGTGCTTGAACAGCACCGAGACCGGCGTGCCGGCAAAGGGGCTCTCCAGCCGCGCCAGCACGGTGTAGGACCATTCGACGTTGCTTTCGCCCCAGGTCAGGGCGGGGTCGGTCAGGTCCTTGGGGATGTGGCTGCGGCGGGTGGCAAAGTTGTGGACGCCCTCGACGATGGGCGCGCGGCCCATGTCGTCGCGCACCTCGCCGCAGATCGACAGGATCCGTTCGCCCACGACAGAGGTCACGATCGACAGCGTGTGGGTGAAATTGTTGTTCAGCCGTCCGCCGCCCTGCTCGCGGCGGTGCGACCAGCCAAAGGGGATGCCGCGTTCCAGGTTGAAATGCGACATGCACTCTACCTCGGTCGGCGCGCCGATGGCCCCGGCGGCGACCAGGCGCTTGGCATGCTGGACACTGGCGGCATAGCGAAAGCTGGCGGCATAGGCGGTCTTGACGCCCTTTTCCTGGGCCCGCTGATATAGGTCGACGGCGGTTTCGCCGCTTTCCGTCATCGGCTTGTCGACGAAGACATGGCAACCGGCGGCGATGGCCTGGCGGATCGGATCGTAGTGCGCGCCGCCCGGGGTCGCGATGGAAACGATGTCCGGCCGGCAGGCCGACAGTGCACCCTGCCAGTCGGTGCCCGCGTGAGGAATGCCCAGACGGCCCGCCACCTCGGCAACGACCTCGGGCGTGCGGCCAACCATGCCGACAACCTCGACACCCGCCGCCGCAAAGGCCGCGGCATGACCCTGACCGGCAAAGCCGGTGCCGAAGATCAGGACTTTCAGGGTGCGACTCATGGGACTCCTCCGTTTTGGACGACTAGTATACTAGAATACCTAGGCGAGACGAACAAGCCGGAAAGGCGCGCTGCCTTGATGCGGGATGCCGCTGTCCAGAGTGTCGAAAGCGGCAAAGGGCGTCTGGCCGCGCAGGCAAGCCGGGCATTGGGTGAACCCATGCCCGAAGGGCAAGACATGGCCCAATGACGGGAACAGCACGCCTCACGCTGTTTCACGCGATCAATCCCGGGCTTGCCCGGTCAGTCGACGTCATCTTGGCAGCGGTTAATTTTTGGTGACCTGTCAGGGTATCCCGAGGGTCCCTGATGTTCATCGCCCTACCGGGTGGTAGTGGCGGACCGAGGAGGATTCGAACCCCCGACCCCTTGATTCGTAGTCAAGTACTCTATCCAGCTGAGCTATCGGTCCGTGGAGCGGGGATGTACCCGCCGTGTCCGACCATTGCAAGAGGCAATCGGAGGTTTTTCGTTTCACCTCTGCGGGGTCCGACCGCCAAAGGGAGCCGGGCCGATGCGAGGCAAGCCTGTGACCCGACAGCGTCAACTCAATGAACACGTCTGTCTGGACATGATGCACCCCTTGGAACGGCGTTTCCCGAAATGCCGCGGGAGGGATGCAGTGAAGAGCCATCGCAGGATCGTCGTGATCGGCGGGCGGCATTCCATGGGCGGAATGCCGATCCCAACAAGGCGACGCTCATGGCCTGCACCATCCAACCGCTGACCGAGATCCAGGCCGGGTCAGGTCGGCATGTCAGGCGGCACACGACAGGCCGGCTGACGCTGACCTCTCCTGTCCTGAGCTTGGAACGCCCCGCGGGGATCCTCGCGTTCGCCCTGCGACCCGCAAGGCTGGGCGACGCATGGCCTGCCCGCCAGCCGACTGGGGACCTCCATGAGCGATGGTCCACCCGAGGCCGACATCCGCGCCCGCGCGCGGTGGTACCTGCGTGCCGGCCACCACGCGCGGGGGCTGAATGAGACGCTCGAAGAACGCCTGTCCCGGGCCGCAGGTGATCTTCACGCTTTCACCGGCGTGCGCCCCTCACCCAAGGAACTCCGCACCTTCAACGGCTTTCCCAGATCCACGGCTGCCCGCGGACCGGGCGCACGGGTGCCCGTTGCGCAGACCAAAGCGCGCCTGACCACCACAGCGCCGCAACCCCGCCCCTCCGACACGACATGATCCGGCTGCCCGTTTTGTGCCGGATCAAGGCGCCCCGTCCGTAAGGGCATAAGCTTGTGACTGGTGTGGCGCGGCATCGAATTGTTGCGCAGCGGCAAGGGGGGAGGTTCAGCTATGGCGCTGATCATCGGGACGACGGGCGACGACAGTCTGGTAGGCACTTCCGAAAACGACACCATCTATGGCGATGATGGGGATGACGAAATCCGCGGCGGTTGGGGCAATGACCTCCTTTTCGGTGAAAACGGCGACGACACACTGACCGCAGGCGGGAACCAGGACACACTGTATGGCGGTGCCGGGAACGATTCGCTCAATGGCGGGCGGAGTTCCGACATCCTCTATGGCGGTGACGGCAATGACACCGTCGATGGTGGCGGTGGCGGTGATCTTCTATATGGCGGGCTCGGGGCGGATCTGTTCGGCGGCGACGTCAGAGGGACCATCGTCTATCGCGACGCAGTATTCCCAATCCTGCTGCAGATGTGGAACACTACGGTGATCTCTGCGGATCCGGAGGTCGCCGGAGACAGGTTCAAGGGGATCGAGATCGTCATCGGCGGCGCGGGAAACGACTGGATCCACGGCACGGTGGTCAACGAAACCCTTGTCGGCAACGATGGCCTCGACACCCTGGTGGGCATGGGCGGGAACGACAGCCTTGATGGCGGCGGTGGGGCCGACTGGCTGCTGGGCTGGCTCGGCAACGACACACTGATCGGAGGACACGGCCACGACCGGCTGGATGGACATTCCGGCCATGACAGCCTCGTCGGGAACCGGGGCAATGACACCCTGATCGGCGGCGAAGGCAACGACACGATCCGCGCCGACCTTGGTGCGGAATGGCTGGACGGCTCACCGGGCGGGCTGGACCGGCTGGACCTGGACCAGGCGACCGGCGACATGGTCATCCGACTCTGGGACAACACCTTTACCGGCGATCCGGTCGTTGCCGGGGACACGATCTCGGGCTTCGAGGAAGTGATTGCCGGGTCCGGCAACGACACCATCGAAGGCAGCGCGGGGAACAACCGGCTTGAGGGTGGAGCGGGCGACGACCTGGTCTACGGCCATGGTGGCGACGACCGCATCATCAGCGATGAGGGCAATGACACGCTGTTCGGGGGACCCGGACACGATACGCTGAGCGGCAGGAACGGCAACGACCGGGTGTTCGGCGGGTCGGGTGACGACGTTTTGTCCAGTGACGAAGGCAATGCCTTGCTTGTTGGCGGCGCGGGCCATGACCGATTGTACAGCACGGACTCCGCCGCCAGTGATTTCGACACGTTGATCGGCAATGACGGCAATGACTTTCTAAGGGGTGGCGCCGGAACCGCGATCTTTTCCGGCGGTCCCGGCGCCGACTGGATTATCGGCGGCGCCGGGAACGATACGATTGCCGGAGGCACGGGCAGCGATACGATCAGCGGAGGACCGGGCGACGATCTCATTTTCGCCGGACCAGACTGGTTCGTCATCGGCGGATATACCGGCGATGACACCTTGAACAACTCATTGCTGTCCGAGGACCTGGAGGTCAGCCTCTATGCCTGGACCTTCGAAGACATCAACTGCCGCTATTGCACCTACAGCAACCCATCCGGCTTCGAACACCTTGTCGGCGGCATGGGCAATGACAAGCTGACCGGCACCCCAGACGCAAACCTGCTGCGCGGTCTCGCCGGCAACGACAGCATGTTCGGCATGTCGGGGCAGGACACGATCCAGGGCGGCGCCGGCGACGACCGCCTGTACGGTGAAGAGGACTCTGACCTGATTCACGGGCAGGACGGGCGTGACGTCCTCATGGGAGAGGAGGGCGACGACTCCCTGTCGGGTGGCACCGGCAACGACACGATCTTCGGCGGGCCGGGGGACGACGTGATCTTTGCCGATCCCGGCGCGGACCGGATCGACGGCGGCGACGGGATCGACGTGCTCAGCTACGCGGGGTCATCTGCCTGGGTCAGCGTCGATCTGTCGGCGCTCCGCGCCGGGGGCGACGCGGCGGGCGATCTGATCCTGTCGATCGAGGTTCTGATCGGCGGAAACGCGGGCGATGCGCTGACCGGCACGCATGGCAACAACACCCTGCGCGGCGGCGGGGGCGATGACACGCTGCGCGGCCAGGGTGGCGCCGACCTGCTGCAAGGCGGCGAGGGCGATGACAGCCTTGTCGGCGGCGCGGGATGGGACCGGCTGAACGGCCAGGAGGGCAATGACACCCTCGAAGGCGGCGCTGCCGACGACTTGCTGCACGGCGGCCCGGGCGACGATACCTTTGTCTTTGCCGGGGACTTCGGCCACGACGTGATCTACGACTTCCGCGCCCCCGGAAATGACAGGGTGCAGTTGTCCGGCCTTGACCCGGGGTTTGACAACTTTGCCGATTTCGACGTGACCGGAAACGGCTTTGTCAATTCGGCCGACGCCGCGCTGACAACCAAGGTGACCGTCGCCCCGGATGGCAGCCTGGCCCTGCATTTCGACGCCGAGGGCGGTTCGAGCATCACCTTTGACGGCACCACCTTCCTCGCCGCGTCCGACCTCCTGTTTGCCTGAGCGCCGCGCTCAGTGCACTCCGCCCATCGGCAGGCGGATCTCGAAGCAGGTGCCCTTTTCATCGGTCCGTTTCAGCCGCACCGTGCCGCCGTGCCCCTTGACCAGCTCCGCCGCGATGGCAAGGCCAAGGCCCGAGCCGCCCTTGCGCACGCCGCCCTGGAACGGCTGGAACAGGTGTTCGCGCGCCTTGGGCGGCAGACCCGGTCCGGTGTCCGTCACCTTGATGACCCAGTCACGTTCCTCGGCCCGCGCAGAAACGCTGATTTCGCCCGGTTGCCCGGTCGCGGCGATGGCCTGCCGCGCGTTGCGGATCATGTTCGACAGGGCGCGGTAGATCTGTTCCGGATCGCCACGGATCATCAGACCGGCCGGGATGTCCTCGGACAGCGAGATATCGTCCTCGCCGATGGCCAGCCGCTCGGCCTCGAGCACCTCGTTGGTCAGCGCGGCGAGGTTGAACAGCGTCAACACCGGCGAAGGTTCCTCGGCCCGGCCAAAGGCCAGCGTGCTTTCGCACAGGCTGACCGCGCGGGTGATCGAATTCACCAGCTTGGGCGCCATGCGCTTGACCGCCGGGTCTTCGGACATCTCGATCCGGTCGGTGAACAGCTGCGCCGAGGTCAGGATGTTGCGCAGGTCGTGGCTGACCCGCGCCACCGCGCCGCCCAGCTGCGCCAGCCGTTCCTTTTGCCGCAGCGCCTGGGTCAGCTGCGTTTGCAGGGACTTGAGCGATTCCTCGGCCTCGCGCAGCTCGCGCACGGTGGCCGTCGGCGTGATGATGCGGCGCGCGTCCTCGGGCGCCTCGGCATAGTCGCGGATGTGACCGACGACACCCTTGATCGGTTTGACCAGCAGACGCCGCACGGCCAGGAACAGCAGCACCGCCGTGATGACCGAGATTGCCGCCGACAAGAGCAGGATGCGCAACCCGTAGTCGATCATCGCCGCGCGCAGCGGCCCGCCGTCCATCGTCACCTCGATCAGCTCGCCGCCCTGGCGCAGCGGGCTGCCGATCACCCGGATGACCTGCCATTCGGGATCCAGCAGGCAGCCGATGGCGTCGCGCATCAGCTCCCACGGCGAAGGATCGCGCAGGTCGAAGGTGCGCGCCACCTCGCCCGGCACCTCGGACGACAGCATCAGCTGGCGGATCTGGTCACGCTGCAACACCACGTTGTAGACGCCCGCGTTTTCCAGCAGTTCCCGTTCCAGTTCCGGCTCGATCATGTCGTCGGCCAGCAGCGCAAGCGAGGCGATCTGCGCCCGTTCCAGCCGCGCCAGCAGGTAATCCTCGCGGAACCGCGCCACCGACGGCACGAAGATCAACACCTCGGCCACCATGACGAAGATCACGGTCAGGATCAGGAAGCGGCCGGAGAGCGAATTGATCATGGGACGTCTGATACCTCAAGGAAGCCAGCGTTGCACCAGCCGCACCACGCGCTTGACGGTTTCGTTCTCGAACAGCCTGGGTGAGAAATAGGCACCGGCAGCGCATTTGTTAATCTCCCCGATGGTCGGATAGGGCGCAACCATGGCCGACACGGCGCTCATCTTCAGCCTGTTCGCGATGACCAGCGACCACAGGTTGACCAGTTCACCTGCCTGGTGGCCGACGATGGTCACACCCACGGCGCGCCCGCGGACGACCATCACCTTGATGAAGCCGCGCGTCTTGCGTTCGGCAATCGCCCGGTCGTTGTGGGAGTAGTCAAAGCGCGCCACCTCCAGCCGGTCGCCGTGTGCCTCGCGCGCCTCGGCTTCGGTCAGGCCGACCTGGGACAGTTCCGGCTGGGTGTAGGTGGCGCGCGGCAAATGCGCCGTCTTGGCCTTGGCCGGAAGGCCCAGCAGGGCCGAGCGGATGACGATCCCCGCGTGATAGCCCGCCACATGGGTGAATTGCAGCCCGCCCGCCGCGTCGCCGATGGCATAGACCCGGCGGTTGGTGGTCTTGAGGCTGGCGTCCACCTTGACCCCGGTGCGCGTGGTCTCAACCCCGGCGGCCTTCAGCTCCAGCCGGTCGAGGTTGGCCTTGCGCCCCACGGCGACCAGCAGGTGCGTGCCACGGAACACCCGGCCGTCCTCTGTCTCGACCTCGATCGCGCCGGCGGTGCCGCGCACTTCCTTGGCCAGCGCCTCTTCCTCGATCGCGATGCCCTCGCCGCGCAGCGCCTCCAGCACCACGGCGGCGGCCTCCGGATCGTCGCGGCCCAGCGCCTTGGCCCCCTCGATCACCGTCACATGCGACCCCAGCCGCCTGTGCGCCTGCGCCATTTCCATGCCGATGGGGCCGCCGCCGATGATCAGCAGGTGGCCAGGCCGCTCGCGCAGGTCCCACAGGGTTTCGTTGGTCAGGTAGGGCACTGCGTCCAGCCCGGGAATCGGCGGCACCAGCGGCGATGACCCGGTGGCGATGACGATCCGCCGCGCGGTGATGCGATAGCGTCCCGCCTCGACCTCGGTGCCTGAGACAAAGCGCCCGAATTCGCGGATCACCCGCACGCCAAAGCCTTCGAACCGCTCCTGGCTGTCGACCGGCGCGATCTGCGCGATGACGTCGGCCACGTGGTCCTGCGCGGCGGCATAGTCCACCTGCGGCGCCGCGTCGGCCACACCGTAGGGCGCGGCATGGGCCATCGCCCAGGCGGAATTGCCGCTGGCGATCAGCGCCTTGGAGGGCACGCAGCCGTAGTTCAGGCAGTCGCCGCCCATCTTGTGACCCTCCAGCAGGATCACGTCCGCACCCATCTGGCTGGCCCCCGCCGCCACCGACAGCCCGCCCGAACCCGCGCCCAGGATCAGCAGATCACAGCTCAGCCGTTCCATCGTCACAGTCCCTTCTTGCCGCGCAGGGCCTTCAGCAGGATCGGCAGCGCCGAAAGCGCCGCCAGCCCCAGGATCGGGCCGATCACCTGCGGCGTGAACAGGATGCCCAGATCCGGGGTTCCGCCCTGCTCGAACACTTCGCCCAGGCCCGCGCCGACCGAGGTATAGACCAGCGCGCCGGGAATGATGCCAAGGAAGGTCGAGACGACGTAGCGGTGCAGCGGCACCTCGAGGAAGGCCGGGACAAGGTTGGCGATGAAGAACGGCACTGCCGGCACCAGCCGGATCAGGAACAACATCGACCACTGGTTGTGGTCGATCCCCTCCTTGATCTTCTTCACCACGCCCTGCGACTCGTCCAGCCGGTGGCCCAGCCTCTCGCCCAGGCCCCAGCGCGCGGCGAGGAAGATGACCGTGGCGCCCAGGGTGGCGGCGGTCACGTTGTAGAGCACGCCGGGAAAGGTCGCGAAGAGAAAGCCGCCGGTCAGGGTGGCGACGGTCGCACCCGGCAGCGAAAAGGCGACGATCAGGATATAGGCCAGCAGGAAGACCCCCAGCGTCGCGGCGTAATGTGCGTCACGAAAGGCCAGCAGAGACTCGCGGTTGTCGGCCAGCGTCTGGAACGACAGCACATCCCCCAGCGTGAAATAGCCCAGCGCGGCGACCGCGAGGATCGCGATCAGGGGCAGGTGGCGTTTGAGGCCGGGGGGGCTCTCCTGGGTCATGTCGCTCATGTCTTGGGCCTTTTGGTCTGTTGCGGCGGGGTACAAGGGTACATGCACCCCCTGCGCCCGCTCCAACAGGTCCATCACGCCCGGTTGATCGCTGGTGTGGTCCAGCGTGAGAAATTCGGGCGGGAAAGGCCAGAGTGAAACATTCGACCCGGCGCCGGGAGGGGGAATGTTGCAGCCGTTCAGGCCGGGTTGCACCGCGACAGGCGTCGTTTTTCCCCGGCCGCCTCCACGGCGGGACGGGCACCGATCCTTCGGCCGTCAAGGCCAGGTGCCGCAGAATCCATTGAATTCTCCGGCTCGACCACGCGCCGCGCCGCGGGCGAAAAAATCGTGTCACCCGTTTGACAGCCGGTCGATCCGCCCCTATAGGCAGGGCTTCGAAATTCCCTGTTCCCGAGACGACTCGGGGGCAATGAACCGGAGTAGCCGCGATGAAACGCACCTTCCAGCCGTCCAACCTCGTCCGCAAGCGCCGCCACGGGTTCCGTTCCCGCATGGCCACCAAGGGCGGCCGCAAGGTGCTGAACGCCCGTCGCGCACGCGGCCGCAAGCGCCTGAGCGCCTGATACCGCAGGCAGCGGGCAGACCGATGCACGCCAAGACAGCCGCCCCGGATCGCCCCGAGGCGGCTTCTTTTCCGTTGACGGTGCTCGCGAAGCGTGCCGATTTCCTGCGCGCCGCCCGTGCCCGCCGCGTCCCCTGCGAAGGCTTTCTGTTGCAGGCCCGCCAGCGCGCCGAAGGCGAGGCCGAGGGCATCCGCGTCGGCTTTACCTGCTCCAAGAAGGTCGGCAACGCCGTCGCGCGCAACCGCGCCAAGCGCCGCCTGCGCGAGATCGCGCGCCTGATTCTGCCGGGAATGGGTCGCGACGGCTGGGACTACGTGTTGGTCGGCCGCCCCGAACAGACCGCCTGGCGCGATTTAGCCGCCCTCCAGGACGACCTGCGCCGCGCCCTGCGCAAGGTCCACGGGGACGCAAAATGACCCCACTTGCCCATATCGTCGCCCTGCCCGTCCGGGCTTACCGGCTGGTCCTCAGCCCCTGGGTCGGCCACGGCTGCCGCTATCACCCCACCTGCTCGGCCTATGCGCTCGAAGCGCTTGAAAAGCACGGCGCGATCAAGGGCAGCTGGCTGGCAGCCCGCCGCATCGGCCGCTGTCACCCCTGGGGCGGCTCCGGCATCGACAACGTGCCGGACTAGGGCTATCTGACGCCCATGCCGGACGAGGGACAAGGGCCACCGATGCTGGACGATGCCGACGACATCCATCCCCTGTTTTACGGGGCCCCGAAAACGACCGAGTTCAAGAAGCTCCGCAAGCGGATCGTGCAGAACGTGCGCGAGGCGGTCGAGCAATACGGCATGGTCGAGCCGGGCGCCCGTCACGCCGAAGGCGGACCGACACCAAGGTGGCTGGTCTGCCTGTCCGGCGGCAAGGACAGCTACACCCTTCTGGCGGTGCTGCACGAACTGAAGTGGCGCGGCCTGCTGCCGGTCGACCTGCTGGCCTGCAACCTCGACCAGGGGCAGCCGGGGTTTCCGGCGACGGTGCTGCCCGAGTTCCTGGAACGCATGGGCGTGCCGCACCGGATCGAGTACCAGGACACCTATTCCATCGTCGTCGACAAGGTCCCGCAAGGCCGCATCTACTGCGCGCTCTGCTCGCGGCTGCGGCGCGGCAACCTCTACCGGATCGCGCGCGAAGAGGGCTGTTCGGCGGTGGTGCTGGGCCATCACCGCGACGACATCCTCGAAACCTTCTTCATGAATCTCTTCCACGGCGGGCGCCTGGCGACGATGCCGCCGAAGCTGGTCAATGAAGAGGGCGACCTGTTCGTTTACCGTCCGTTGGCACATGTGGCAGAGGCCGACTGCGAGCGATTCGCCCGCGCGATGAACTATCCCATCATTCCCTGCGACCTGTGCGGCTCGCAGGACGGGCTGCAACGTCAGCAGGTCAAGCAAATCCTTGACGGATGGGAGAAAAACAGCCCCGGGCGGCGGCAGGTCATGTTCCGCGCGCTGATGAACATCCGGCCGTCGCACATGCTGGACCCCAAGCTGTTCGATTTCGCCGGCCTCGTCCGCGACATGGAAACGCCCAATTCGTTGAAAAACGGGGATTCACGTTAAGACACGAGTTACCGCCATGCCCTAGTGTCCGAGGCAATCAAGAAAAAGGACACCGGGATGCAGGCGTCGCTTCACACTGTCATCGCAAGGGGGCGCACCGCGCTGCGACGTGGGCTGTACGGCCCGCAGGTGCTGGCCTTTCTGCCGGCCGCCGCCCTTGCGGCGTTCTGGCTGGGGGGCGAGGCGCTGTTGCTGGTCGTCGCGCTTGGCACGCCGGGGGTCTTCCTGCTGGCCGGGATACCCGCGCAGGCGGCCGGCCACGGCGCGAATGCAGGCTCCCAGGACATCGTCGACGCCGCGACAGCCCAGCACCTGGCGACACAGGCGCTGGACCGCGCCCGCGCCGCAAACCTCTCCACCGCGTGCATCCTGGTTGAACTCGAAGGGCTGGACACCGCCTCGCAACACGCGGACGAAGGCACGGTTGAAACGCTGCGCGAAACCGCGCTGGCCCGCCTGCGCGGGGTCCTGCGGCGCGACGATCACGCCGTCCGCATGGGCGAGCAGCGCTTTCTCGTTCTGCTGGGCCCCTCGCTGCGGCTTGACCTCGAAGCGCTGCTGCAACTCTCCGGCCGCCTGCAATCGGCGGTCGAAGAGCCGATCACCCTCGACAACGCCACCCGCTACGTCGCCGCCTCCATCGGCTTTTGCGGCAGTTCCCGGCTGAAGGGCGACCGCTGCGGCAAGCAGTTCCTCGAGGCCGCGCAGGTCGCCCTGGCCGAGGCGGTGGCCAACAGCCCCTCCGCCATCCGGGCCTGGTCGGAAAACATGCGCACCGCCTACCTCCAGCAGAAGAGCCTGAAGACCGAGATCGACCGCGCCCTCAGCAACGGTCAGATCCAGCCCTGGTTCCAGCCACAGGTCTGCACCTCCACCGGCGAGATCAGCGGCGTGGAGGCGCTGGCGCGCTGGATTCACCCGGAACGCGGCATCGTCCCGCCGGCCCAGTTTCTCCGCGTGCTCGAGGAATCGGGTCGCATGGAACACCTCAGCGAAGTGATCCTGCAACACTCGCTGACCGCTTTGCGCAGCTGGGACCAGGCCGGCCTGAGCATCCCCCGCGTCAGCGTCAATTTCTCCGACCCCGAGCTGCGCGATCCGCGCCTGGTCGAGCGGATCCAGTGGGAACTGGACCGCTTCGGCCTAACCGCCGAACGGCTGGGGATCGAGGTCCTGGAAACCGTGATCGCCAATTCGCCCGAGGGCATCGTGGCCCGCAACATCGTGGAGCTGGGCAATATCGGCTGTCACATCGACCTCGACGATTTCGGCACCGGCCACGCCTCCATCACCTCGCTCCGCCGCTTCAAGGTGCACCGGCTCAAGATCGACCGCAGCTTTGTCACCCGTGTCGACCGGGACGAGGAACAGCACAGGATGCTGGCGGCGGTGCTGGGCATGGCAGACCGGCTGGGGCTCGAAACCCTCGCCGAAGGGGTCGAGAGTGTCGGCGAACACGCGCTGCTCGCCCAGCTTGGCTGCGACCACGTGCAGGGGTTCGGCATCGCCCGGCCGATGCCCGCCGACAAGCTGATCGCCTGGGCCCACCAGCATTCCGACCGCATTGCCGATGCTCAAAGGCTGGGGCGTCACTCCGGCTGAGCCGGACGCCGCCAGGGGCGCAGGTGGCCTGTGCCCCGTGCGCCCGAAGCAAGCCCGGCCCGTCCCGCCATGTCAGCCGATGGGTGTTCCTGTGCCACAGGGTCCCGGCGCGGGGGATTCCACTTGACCTTTGCAGCGTTGGGCGGTTGAACCCAGCGGTGACTTTCAACGGGAAAGGTGGCCGCCCTCATGGACGATCAGAACAAGAACCTTCTACTCGCAACCGGGCTCAGCATGGTTGTGATCCTGGCATGGTTCCTTCTTTTCCCACCACCTGAACAGCCGGTCCAGGACCCCAACGCCCCTGTTGCGACCGCGCCGCAGAGCACGGACAGCCCGATCGCCACGGCGCCGACCATCGCGCCGCCCTCGGGTGAGGCGCCGCTGCCCGCCACCGACGCGGTCGAGGCCCCGCGCGTCAAGCTTGACACGCCGCGGCTCGAAGGGTCGATCTCGCTGACCGGCGGCCGTTTCGACGACCTGCGGCTCAAGGACTACCATGTCGAGCTATCGGTCGAGTCGCCGACCGTCCGACTGCTTGACCCGGTGAGCGGCCCCAACCCCTACTACGCGCTGCAGGGCTGGGTGCCCGGGGCCGGGCTCGGGTTCGAGGACGTGCCAGGCGCCAACACGCCCTGGACCCTTGAGACCGGCGAGACCCTGACCCCTGCCACCCCGGTGACCCTGCGCTGGGAAAACGCGTCGGGACTGGTGTTCCGCCGCACCATCTCGGTCGACGAGGATTTCCTGTTCACCGTGGCCCAGTCGGTCGAGAACACCGGTGGCACGGCGGTCGCCCTGGCGCCCTACAGCATCCTTGCGCGTCACGGTGAGCCCGCCGACCTGAAGAACTTCTTCGTGCTGTTCGAAGGCGCGTTGCAGATGTCCGACGGCATCCTGGAACAGACCAAGTACAGCGCCATGACGGACCTTGACATGGTCGCCACCGAAGGCGCGCAGGCGGTGGTGCAGCGGGTCGAGCAGTCCGGCTGGGTCGGCTTTACTGATCACTACTGGATGACCGCGCTGATCCCCGAGGCGGGCACGCCTTTCAAGTCGGTGGTGAAATACGACGCGGGCCGCGACATCTACCAGACCGAAGCGGTCATGCCGACGATCAACGTCGCCCCCGGCGAGACGAAACAGGTCACCATGCAGCTGTTCGCGGGCGCCAAGGAATGGGAGACCATCGGCGCCTACCAGAAGGCCGGGATTGACCGTTTCCTGGACGCGATCGACTGGGGCTGGTTCTTTTTCCTGACCAAGCCGATCTTTGCCGTCCTGCACTGGCTGAACCTGCACATCGGCAACATGGGCCTGGCCATCATCGCCCTGACCCTGCTGCTGAAGGCGGTCCTGTTCCCGCTGGCCTACAAGTCCTACGCCTCGATGGCGAAGATGAAGGAACTCCAGCCGGAGATGGAAAAGATCAAGGAGCGCGCGAGCGGCGACCGCGAGAAGCTTCAGAAGGAGATGATGGCGCTCTACAAGAAGGAAAAGGTCAACCCGGCTGCGGGCTGCCTGCCCATCCTTCTGCAGATCCCGATCTTCTTCTCGCTCTACAAGGTGATCTTCGTCACGCTGGAATTGCGGCACGCCAACTTCTTTGGCCCGTTCAATGACCTTTCCGCGCCCGACCCGACCTCGATCTTCAACCTGTTCGGCCTGCTGCCCTGGGCCGCGCCTGATCCGCAGTCGATCCTGGCGCTGGTCTTCATCGGCATCCTGCCGCTGCTGCTGGGCATCTCGATGTGGATGCAGCAAAAACTGAACCCGGCGCCCACCGACCCGACGCAGCAGATGATCTTTGCCTGGATGCCCTGGGTGTTCATGTTCATGCTGGGCGGCTTTGCCAGCGGCCTGGTGGTCTACTGGATCACCAACAACGTGATCACCTTCGCCCAGCAGTACCTGATCATGCGCAGCCACGGCTACAAGCCGGACATCCTGGGCAACATCAAGTCCAGCGCCAAGAAACCCGGCGACAAGAAGTCCTCCGACAAGACGGACAAGAAACCCGTCGCCAATTCGGACAAGAAGCCGGACAAGCCGCAGGACAGCAAATGACGCGACGGCTGACCGCCATCTGGCGCTTTCCGATCAAGAGCCACGGCCGGGAAGAGCTGGACGCGGTCACGCTTGCCCCGGGGCGCTGCCTGCCCTGGGACCGGGCCTGGGCCGTCGCGCACGATCAATCCGACGCCGACGGTTCGGCGGGGTGGGTGCCCTGCCAGAATTTCTCGAGGGGGAGCAAGGCGCCCATGCTGGCGGCCATCCGTGCCGCGCTGGACGAGGCGGCGGGCACCGTCACCCTGTCGTACCCGGGACGTGACGACCTGACACTGAACCCCGACACCGAAGGCGACAGGTTGATCGCCTGGTCACAAGGCATGATCCCCGACAACCGCGCCCGATCCGCCCGCGTGATCCGGTCCGCGGGCCAGGGGTTCACCGACAGCGAATTTCCCTCGGTCACGTTGTGCAACCTGTCGTCGCATCGCGCGGTTGAACAGCGCCTGGGCCGCCCGCTGTCGATCCACCGCTGGCGCGGCAACCTGTGGTTCGACCACGGCGCACCCTGGGAAGAATTCGACTGGATCGGCCGTGAAATCCGCATCGGCGAGGCGGTCCTGGTCCCCCGCGAACGGACCGACCGCTGTCTTGCCACGCACAACAACCCCGACACCGGCCGCCGCGATCTTGACGTGCTGGGCGCGCTCGGCAGCTGGGACCACCAGGACTTTTCCGTCCGGGCCGAAGTCGTGCGCGGCGGTCGGATCGCGGTCGGCGACACCGTGGGGACACTCTGATGCAACTGCCCTTTCCGCTGGCCGAGGAGCCCGACGCCGAGACCCGCGAGGCCGCGCGCAAGATGTTCGCCGGCGAGGTCGACTTTCTCAAGGGCGTTGTCGCCATGGATGGCTTGCCGCCGGACGACCGGGCCGAGGTCTGCTTTGCGGGTCGCTCAAATGTCGGGAAATCCAGCCTGATCAACGCGCTGACCGGACGCAAGGGGCTGGCGCGCGCGTCCAACACGCCCGGCCGGACGCAGGAAATCAACTATTTCACGCTGGGCGCGGACCGCTATCTTGTCGACCTGCCCGGCTACGGCTTTGCCAACGCGCCGGTCGACGTGGTGGCCCGCTGGCAGAACCTGCTCAAGGCCTACCTGGCGGGCCGCGCCTCGCTGCGCCGGGCCTTTGTGCTGATCGACTTCCGCCACGGGATCAAGTCCGTCGACGACGAGATCATGACCCTGCTGGACCGCTCCGCCGTGACCTTCCAGGTGGTGCTGACCAAGGCCGACAAGGTCAAGGCCAAGGACCAGGAGCGCATTCTTGCGCAGGTGCGCGAGAGCCTGGCCAAGCACCCCGCCGCCTATCCGGAGCTGGTGGTCACCAGCAGCGAAGCCGGCGAAGGGCTGCCCACGCTGCGCGCCATCATCGCCGGGCTGTCCTGACCGGCGCGCAGGCCCCTCTGGCATTCCGCTTTCGGTCGGGGCATGGTGAAACTCGTCCTTGCCCTGGAAGACCGAGATGAGAAAACAGAACATGAACAGAGACTGGATCGCCACAGCCCGGACGCTGTCCGAGGCGCTTCCCTACATGCAGCGTTACACCGGCGCGATCGTGGTCGTGAAGTTCGGCGGCAACGCCATGGGCGATGACGAGGAGATGGCCGCCTTTGCCCGCGACGTCGTGCTGATGCGGCAGGTCGGGGTGAACCCGGTCGTGGTGCACGGCGGCGGGCCGATGATCAACGACATGCTCAAGCGGCTGAACATCCAGAGCACCTTTGTCCGCGGCAAGCGCGTCACAGACAAGGCCACCGTCGAGGTGGTCGAGATGGTGCTCACCGGCCTCGTGAACAAACGCATCGTGCAGGCGATCATGGACGAGGGCGGCCGCGCCGTGGGCCTGTCCGGCAAGGACGATGACCTGATGGTCTGCGAACCCGACGATCCCGAACTGGGCTTTGTCGGGCGGCCGATCCAGATGAACGTGCAGGTGCTGCGCGACCTGTTCAACGCCGGGATCATCCCGGTCGTGGCCCCCGTCGCCACCGGCACCGAGGTCACCGAGACCTACAACGTCAACGGGGACACCGCCGCCGGCGCCATCGCGGGCGCGCTGAAGGCCGACCGCCTGCTGCTGCTGACGGACGTGCAGGGCGTCAAGGGGCCGGACGGCGAGATCGTCACCGCGCTGACCCCGGAAGAGGTGCGCAAGATGATCGCCGATGGCACCATCGCGGGCGGCATGATCCCCAAGACGGAAACCGCGCTGAAGGCGATCGAGGACGGCGTGCGCGCGGTGGTCATCATCGACGGCCGGGTGCGCAACGCCTGCCTGCTGGAGTTGTTCACCGAACACGGCTCCGGCTCGATGATCCGGTCGGCGGACCTGCCCAAGCTGCGGGAATGACGGCAGGGCGCCTCGCGCAGATCGACGACACCGCCCACGCCGCAGGCCTTCGGGTCCGCGGCGCGCTGCATCCCGGCCCGGACGACGGCGCGCCCGAGGGCACCGGCACCTTGCTGCTGCTCGGCCCGGACGAGCCGTGCTTCTGGCCGGTCTTCACCGCTGCGCCGGAATACCGCTACGGCGCGCCGGACCCGCTGGACCGCTGGTCGAAACGGGTGATCGGCGCGCTGGCGACAGAGTGGGGCGGCACTGCGATCTTTCCCTCCGACGGTCCGCCCTATGCGCCCTTTCTGACCTGGGCGCTGGCCTCCGGGCGGGCTTGGTCCTCGCCCGTGGGGATGCTGGTGCAGGACGCGGCGGGGCTGTTCATCAGCTACCGTGGCGCCGTGGCCCTGCCCGCGCGGCTGGACCTGCCACCGCCCGCTGCCAAGCCATGCGACGCCTGCCCGCGCCCCTGCGAAACCGCCTGCCCGGTGGGGGCGCTGGCGCCGGGGCAGATGTATGACGTCGCCCGCTGCAAGGCGCACCTGCGCCGCCCCGAAGGCATGGAATGCCGGCACGGCGGCTGCCTCGTGCGGCGCGCCTGCCCCGTCGCCAAGGACTTCGAGCGCCTGCCGCAGCAGTCCGCCTTTCACATGGCCGCCTTTCTGGGAGACCCCGTGCCGTGAAACAGCTGATCCTGACCCGCCACGCGAAATCCGACTGGGGCGGCGGCCTGCCGGACCATGACCGCCCTCTGAACGCGCGCGGCCGCAACGCGGCCGCCGCCATCGGCGACTGGCTGCGGGCCAAGGAATACCTGCCGGACGCCGTCCTGTGTTCCAGCGCCGCACGGACACGCGAAACGCTGACCCGAATGCAGATCGAGGCGCCAACGCGCTATGACGAGGCGCTGTACCACGCCGCGCCGCAGACCATGCTGACCGTCCTGAAGGGGGCCGAAGGTGACAGCGTCCTGATGCTGGGGCACAACCCGGGTATCGGCCAATTGGCCGGCGATCTGGTGAGCACGCCGCCGGATCACCCACGCTTTGACGCCTACCCGACGGCCGCCACGCTGGTAGTCCGGTTCGACATCGACGACTGGTCAGACCTGGCGCTGCACAGCGGCCAGGTGGTAGACTTCATCGTGCCGCGCGACCTGACGGACTAAGCCGTCGGGGTCAGCGGAACGGCGGGCTGTAAAGCAGCCCGCCCTCGGTCCATTGCAGATTCAGCCCGCGCGACAGGTTAATCGGGGTTGTCTCGCCGATGTTGCGGGCAAACATCTCGCCATAGTTGCCGCCAGACTTGATCGCCCGCACGGCCCATTCGGGGTCCAGTCCCAGCATTTCGCCGAACTGGCCCGAGGCACCCAGCAGGCGCGCGATCTCGGGCTTGTCCGTGCGTTCGCGCATCTCGTCGATGTTGACCGAGGTCACGCCCAGCTCCTCGGCCGAAATGAGCGCGTTCAGCACCCAGCGCACCACGTCGCCCCATTCGTCGTCGTCGTGGCGGACCACCGGGCCCAGCGGCTCTTTCGAGATCACGTCGGGCAACAGCAGATGGTCGGTCGGGGCCTGAAAGGTGGCCCGGATCGCCGCCAGTTCCGACGCGTCGCCGGTGAAGACCTCGCAGGCGCCTTCGAGATAGAAGGCCTGGCCCTGCGCCGTGCTCTCGATCTCGACCAGCTTGTAGGTGATGTTGTTGCGCGCGAAATACTCGGACAGGTTCATCGCTGTCTTGGTTTCAGGCTGGGCGCAGACGGTGCGGCCATTCAGCTCGGTTGCCGAGGACACGCCCAGCGCCTTGGGCACCATGAAGCGCTGCCCGTCGTAGTAGTTGATCCCCGCGAAGTCGACCTTCAGGCCGACATCGGTGGAAAAGCTCCAGGTCGTGTTGCGCGCCAGCAAGTCGATCTCGCCTGACAGCAGCTCGGTAAAGCGGGACTTGGTCGTCGTCTCGACGAAATTCACCTTGCGCGGATCGCCCAGCACGGCCGCCGCGACCGCCCGGCAGAGATCGACGTCAAACCCCGACCATTCGCCGCGCGCATCCTTGGAGGCGAAGCCGATCAGCCCGGCGTTGACCCCGCAATTCAGGACTTCGCGCGATTTGACCTCTTGTAGCGTCCCGGCCGAAACGCCACCGGCAAAGAAGGCCAGCAAGGTCGCCGCACATAGTCCAAACCTCAGCATGCCGTGTTCAGTCCCCTTGGGTCTTGCTCCGGATCGTTCCGGCCGTGCCGGGCCGGACAAAAAAACCGGGGGGGACATGCGCCGTCCGCCCCCCTCGCAACCTGCGCCAATTTGGGCGGATTCCCGCCCAAAGGTCAAGCAAGGATGCCGAACGCGCAGACTGCGCGCCCCTTGCTAGCCGTTATCCTAACCGCTTGCCATCTCGTGGAAAACAGCCGCATGGAGAAACTCGAGCCGTTTTCTCTCGGCAACTTCCTCGGCTTCCTCGTCGGCGCCCCACTGCTCGGCCTGCCAGCTTTCGTCGATCCGCGACAGCGCCCAGCCCTCTTCGGCGGTTCGCGCGCCCTGCATCACCGCCAGCGCGATGACCAGCGAACCGGACATCGACACCAGGTCATGAAAGGCTGCCAGTTGAAACGCGCTTTGCGCGTGGACGGCCTGCGACAGGCGTGCCAGCGCGCCGGGATCCTGCGGGCGATGCATAACGCCGGCCACCGGCAGCAACCGCGCGCCATGGACGGTGGCCGCCCAGTCCAGCAGCGGGTCCCAGGCTGCGCACTGCCGGTCGACCAGCGCGGCGGGCGCCGTGGCACGGTAGCACAGCAGGTCGCTGTCGCCATAGTCTGCCAGCATGTCGGCAACCTCGGCGTGCTGCGGGATCACCTTGTCGAGGGCCGAGTTCGCCATGCGGGTAAAGGGCATGGTCGACGGATCGACGCGCTGGTCCTGCGCCTGCCATTCGGCGGCGATGGCGCGGGCGAGCGCCTCGGTCGGGACCACGAGCCGCGCCTTGGCCGGCGTCCTGACGCCGCGCCCGTCCAGCGTGACGGTATACCCTTCGGCCTCGGGCACGACCTCGGCCGCCTTCCAGAACCGCTTGAGCGCCCATTCGCTCATGTCATCTCTCCCAGCAGCGTGGCGATCGCCCGGTCCAGCGCCGCTGCGTCGTCGACGACGACCTGCGCATCCACCAGCGCCTCGCGCGGGTGATAGCCCCAGGTCACGCCGATGCGGGCGACGCCGGCGGCGCGCGCCATCTCCATGTCATAGCTCGTGTCGCCGATCATCACCGCGTGCTCGGGTTCGACACCGGCCTCGTCCAGCGCGGTGAACAGCATGCCCGGGTGCGGCTTGGACGGGTTGTCATCGGCCACCTGCTTGGTGACGAAGCGCCGCGCGAGGCCGTGGCTGTCAAGCAGCGCGGTCAGGCCCCGGCGCGATTTGCCCGTGGCAATGCCCAGCAGCACGTCGGCCTGCGCCGACAGCCTGTCCAGCAGGTCCGGGATGCCGGGATAGAGCGGCGAGGCTTCCGGGCCGCCACGCATCCGCAACTCCGCATAGGCGGACTTGTACGCCTCCACCAGCCGGGTGCGCTGCACCGCGCCGATCTGCGGCACCAGCGCCGAAAAGGCCTGCGGCAGCGACAGGCCGACGATGCTGAGGATCGCCTCGCGCGAGGGGCGCTCCAGCCCTTCGGAACCGAAAGCCTCGCCCATGGCGCCCAGGATATCGCCCTGGCTGTCGACCAGCGTGCCGTCCACGTCGAAGATCACCAGCCGCAGGGTCATCGCAGGCTTTCGAAGGGGTCCGCGTCGGCAAAGCTTTCTTCCCAGCCCAGCGTCTCCCAGCTTTGCTGCATGTGCGGTGGCAGGGGGGCGGTCACGGTCACGGTCTTGCCGGTGATCGGGTGTTCAAAGGTCATCGACCGCGCGTGCAGGTGCAGCTTGCGCGAGATCATCCCGCCCAGCTGTGCGCCCCAGCCGTCGCCCATGTTTTCCTGGCCGGAGCCGCCATACTTGCCGTCGCCGATGATCGGATGGCCGATTTCGGCCATATGCGCGCGCAACTGGTGGGTGCGGCCGGTCAGCGGCTCCATCGCCACCCAGGCGGCCCGGCTGGCAACGCGGTAGAGCGTGGCATAGAGCGTGTGCGCCCGCTTGGCGCCCTCGGTCGTGTTCATGTCGCGCGGGTGGACGCAGAGCATCTTTTCGCCCTCCCCGCCCTTGCCGTGGCCCGGCGCCTTGACCAGGCCATAGCGGACCTCGCCCAGGTAGGGCGTGGGCACGCCGGCCACCAGCGCCCAGTAGATCTTGCGCGTCTCGCGGTGGCGCATGGCGGCGGTCAGCCCCTTGGCCGCCTCGCGCGTGCGCGCCAGCAGCAGCACGCCGGAGGTATCCTTGTCCAGCCGGTGCACCAGGCGGGGCTTTTCATCCTTGTCGAAGGTCAGCGCCTCGGACAGGCCATCGACGTGGCGGGTCTGCTTGCTGCCGCCCTGGGTCGCCAGACCGGCGGGCTTGTTGATCGCGATGATGTGGTCGTCGCGGTAGATCACGCAGGCGCGGATCATCTCGGCGTCCTGCGGCGTGACGGTCGGTTTCGGCGCGCTCTCGACCTGATCGGGTTCGGGCAGCGGCGGGATGCGCACCTGCTGGCCCACCTCCAGCCGGGTCGAGGCCTTGGCCCGCGCGCCGTCGACGCGCAACTCGCCCTTGCGGCACATCTTTTCGATGCGGGTCTGGGCGACGTGCGGGAAATGCCGCTTCAGCCAGCGGTCCAGCCGCTGGTCGCCATCGCCCGGCCCCACTGTGACGGTCTGCACCCGGCTCATGACGTGACACTCCGCGCGACGGACAGTCCGGCGAACAGCGCGCCGATGGACAGCACCACCGAGGCGCCGACATAACCCGCGGCAAGGCCCACCTGCCCGCGCTCGTACAGCGTGACCGCGTCCAGCGAAAAGGCCGAGAAGGTGGTGAATCCGCCCAGCACGCCGGTCATCAGCAGGGGCGCGTAGCGGTTTCCACCCAGGTGCAGCAGCGCGATCACCAGCACCCCCATCAGGAAGGAGCCGAGGATGTTCACGATCAGCGTGCCCCAGGGAAAGCCCTTGCCCAGCAGGCGTGCAGTCGCGACCCCGGTCATGTACCGGGCCGAAGCGCCGAGGGCGCCGCCGAGGGCGACTTGGACGATGGGTGTCATGCGCGCGGACATGGCGGCGCGGCAGGCGGATGTCAAGCGGCGTGCCCCTGGCAGGCGGGGTCGGGGCGCTGTCCCCTAGGCCTGCGGCCTCACCCCCGAGGTATTTCCGGCCAGAAGCAACCCGGGGGTCAGCCCTGTGTCCGTTGTTTGCGCAGGCGCGCGAAATAGTCGATCCGCTTGCGCAGGTCGCGTTCAAAACCGCGTTCGACCGGATCGTAGAAGGTGGTGCGGCCCATGCTTTCCGGAAAATAGTCCTGCCCGGAAAAGCCATCCTGCGCATCGTGGTCATAGGCGTAGCCCGCGCCATAGCCCTGGTCCTTCATCAGGCCGGTGGGGGCGTTGAGGATGTGTTTCGGCGGCATCAGCGAGCCGGTCTTTTTCGCGGCCGCGCGCGCGGCCTTGTAAGCGGTGTAAACGGCGTTGGATTTGGGCGCGAGCGCGATGTAGACCAGCGCCTGCGCAAGCGCCAGTTCGCCCTCGGGGCTGCCGAGGCGTTCATAGGTCTCCCAGCCCTGAAGGCAGACCGCCTGCGCCTGCGGATCGGCCAGGCCGATGTCCTCGACCGCCATGCGGGTGATCCGGCGGGCAAGAAAGCGCGGATCCTCCCCCGCCTCCAGCATCCGGGCGAACCAGTAGAGCGCCGCGTCCGGGTCCGAGCCGCGCACCGATTTGTGCAGCGCCGAGATCAGGTTGTAGTGACCGTCGCCCGACTTGTCATAGTTGGCGGCGCGTTTCATCAGCCGGGTCTTGAGGCCCTCGGTGTCCAGCGGTTTCGGCAGTTTCCAGGACATCACCTGCTCGACCAGGTTGAGAAAGGCGCGGCCGTCGCCGTCGGCCATCTCGAACAGCGCCGTTCGGGCCGAGGGTTCCAGCGGAAGGGGACGGTCCAGAGCCTTCTCCGCCCGTTGCGCGAGGTGTTCCAGGTCTTCGTCCGACAGGCGCTCCAGCACCAGCACCTGTGCCCGGCTGAGCAGCGCGGCGTTCAGCTCGAACGAGGGGTTTTCCGTGGTGGCGCCGACCAGCAGGATCGTGCCATCCTCCATATGCGGCAGGAAACTGTCCTGCTGCGCCTTGTTGAAGCGGTGGATCTCGTCGACGAAGAGCAGCGTGCCCTGGCCCATGCGGCGCCGTTCCTTGGCCGCGTCAAAGACCTTGCGCAGCTCGGCCACGCCGGAAAAGATCGCGCTGATCTGGACGAAATGCAGCTCGGTGGCATCGGCCAGCAGGCGCGCGATCGTGGTCTTGCCCACCCCCGGCGGCCCCCAGAAGATCACCGAGCCCAGCGTGCCGGCCTCCAGCATGACGCCCAGCGACGATTCCGGTCCCAGCACCTGCCGCTGGCCGATCACCTCGTCCAGACGTGCGGGCCGCAGCCGGTCCGCCAGCGGGCGCGGGGCGGTGTCGGGTACGCCGGGTTTGTCGAAGAGGTCGGCCACTGCGTCAGGCCCGGAAGCGCAGCAGCAGGCGGCGGTCGCCGCGCCGCACCTCGATCTGTTGCAGGCCGGGACGGCGCAGCAGCCGGTCGACATCGCGCGGGGCCTCGACGCGTTGGCCGTTGATGCCCACCACCACGTCACCCGTCCGCAGTCCGACCTGGTCGCCAAACGGCCCCTGGTCCAGGACCACAACGCCATCGGTGTCGATGGCGAGCCCCAGTTCCGCCACCACCGCCGGGTTGATCCGGGCGACCTGAAGACCCGGCAGCGCGGTGCGCTCGCCCAGGCTGACCGTCTCGCGGGCGGGCACGTCGGGCGGCGAGATCATGTCGACCGTGGCCAGCCGCAATTCGCCCTTGCGAACATAGATCACCTCGGCCGCTCGGCCGATGCCGCGCACAGACATGCGGAACAGCATCTCGGCCGGGGTATTCACCGGCTGGCGGTCGACCTCGGTCACCACGTCGCCCACGCGCAGGCCCGCCTTGGCAAAGGGGCTTTCGGGATGCAGCGCGGCGATCACCACGCCGCCGGGGATCTCCAGCCCCAGGCTGTCAGACATCTGCGCATCGACCGGCTGGCCGGTCATGCCCGCCCAGGGCCGTTCGAACCGCGTCTTGCCGTCCTGCGCCTGTTCGACGAACTGCGCCACGAGGCCCGAGGGGATGGCGAAACCGATTCCGTTTGATCCGCCGGAGCGGGTCAGGATCGAGGTGTTGACCCCGATCAGGCGCCCCGCCACGTCGATCAGCGCGCCGCCCGAGTTGCCGGGGTTGATCGGCGCATCGGTCTGGATGAAGTAGCCGCGCGCGTTGCCGGTGGCCGTGCCCGACCGCGCCAGCCCCGACACGATGCCCGACGACACCGTCTGCCCGACGCCGAAGGGGTTGCCGATGGCGAGCACCAGCTCGCCCACCTCGATGGTGTCGCTGTCGCGCAGCTCGAGGAACGGCATGTCTTTCGCCCCCTCCAGTTGCAGGATGGCAAGGTCGGATTCCTCGTCGGCCAGCAGGACCCTTGCGGCGAACTCGCGCCGGTCGTTCAGCACCACGCGGATGTCGGTCGCCTCGCCCACGACGTGAAAGTTGGACACCACGATGCCGTCGGCCGACAGGATCACGCCGGAGCCCAGCGAGTTCTGCACCCGGGGCCGCGCCTGCAAGTCGCGAAAGAAGTTGTCGAAGAACGGATCGGAGGCAAAGGGGCTCTGCTCGCGCACGATCCGCTGGGCGTAGATGTTGACCACCGCCGGCGCGGCCGTCTTGACCAGCGGCGCAAAGCTCAGGGTGATCTCGGCCGCGCTGGAGGGCACGCGCGGCTCTTCGGCCGTGGCGGGAAAGGCCAGCAGGACAAGGCACAGGACAACGCGCAGCATGGAATCCTCCGTCCGGAAAACCGTCTTAGACGTGACGCCTTCACGATATGTCCGTCATGCGAAAGCGATGCAAGGCCGGGAAACCCGGGCGCCCGTTTGCGACAATTGCAACCGACGCGCATTTGCTCCATGACATTCGCATGACACCACAGATGAAACCCGAGACATGCGCGCTCTCCGTTCACCTGCTGACCGCCACCGGCGCGGTCTTTGCCATGCTGGCGATGCTGGCGGCGGTGCAGGAAAAGTGGTCCTTGATGTTTCTCTGGCTGGTGATCGCCTTTGCCGTCGACGGCATCGACGGGCCGCTGGCGCGCAAGTACGAGGTCAAGACCTACGCCCCGCGCTTTGACGGGGTGCTGCTGGACCTGATCATAGACTACCTGACCTATGTGTTCATCCCGGCCTTTGCGCTGTTCCAGTCCGGCCTTTTGCCCGGCTGGACGGGCTGGGCGGCGATCATCGTGATCACCTTTGCCAGTGCGATGTACTTTGCCGACAGCCGGATGAAGACCTCGGACAATTCATTCTGCGGCTTTCCGGGGTGCTGGAACATGCTGGTGCTGGTGCTGTTCGCCATCCGGCCGGATTTCTGGGTCATCCTGACGCTGGTGGCGGCGCTGGCGGTGGCGATGTTCCTGCCGCTGAAGTTCATCCACCCGGTGCGCACCGTGCGCTGGCGCGGGCTGTCGCTGCCGATGGCGCTGGCCTGGACGGTATTCGCCGGCTGGGCGGCCTGGGTCGACTTTCACCCGCAGAGCTGGGCGCATTGGGGCCTGATACTGACCTCGGTCTACCTGCTGTTCGCCGGCATCGCGCAGCAGATCGTGCCGGAACGGGCGTCCTGAGTCAGCGCAGGTCCCTGATCGCCGGGTAGGCCGCGCGCCAGGCCGCGTAAGCCTCGTCGTAGGCCGCCGACAGGGCGACGTTCGGCTCGACCGTCTCGCGCAATGGCGGGGGGGTCATGACCTCGTTGACCGATCCCGCCCCGCAACCCACCATGGCCAGCCGCGCAGCGCCCAGCGCCGCGCCGAAATCGCCCTTGTCCGGCAGCCCCAGCGGGACGCCCAGCAGCGTGGCGATCATCTCTACCCAGGCGCGCGAGCGCGTGCCGCCGCCGACGGCCAACAGGTGATCCAGCCGCGCGCCCGACGCGCGCAGCGCCTCGGCGCAGTCGCGCAGGGCAAAGGCGACCCCCTCCATCACCGCGCGGGTCATGTCGCGGTTGTCCGTGCCGACATCGAGGTTCAGAAAGCCGCCGCGTACGCGGCTGTCGTTGTGCGGCGTCCGTTCCCCCGACAGGTAGGGCAGAAAGCGCACCCGCCCCGGCCCGTCCAGCACATCGCCCACCTCCTGTGACAGCGCGGCGGGCGTGGTCCCGGTGATCCGCGACAGCCAGTTCAGGCTGTCGGTGGCCGACAGGATCACCCCCATCTGGTACCATTGCCCCGGCACCGCGTGGCAGAAGGTGTGCACCGCACTTTCCGGCAGGGGGGCATAGCCATCGCGCCCCGTCAGAACGACCCCCGAGGTGCCGAGCGAGACAAAGCCCGCCCCGTCGCGCAGCGCCCCGACCCCGCAGGCCGAGGCCGCGTTGTCCCCGGCCCCGCCGACGACCTGCACCGTGCGCGTCATGCCCCAGCGGTGGGCCAGGTCGGGCCGCAATGCGCCGCCCACCTCGCAGCCCTCCACCAGCCGGGGCATCTGCACGGCGCACATGCCAGACACCTCCAGCAGGCGCGGCGACCAGGCCCGCGCGCCCACGTCCAGCCAGGAGGTCCCGGCGCTGTCCGACATGTCGGCGAACTGTTCGCCGGTCAGGTGGAAATTCAGATAGGCGGCGGGCAGCAGCACCGAGGCGATGCGGGCAAAGATCTCGGGTTCATGCCGGGCGACCCAGACCAGCTTGGGCGCGGTGAAGCCGGGAAAGACGATGTTGCCCGAGAGGGCGCGCACGCGCTCCAGCGCGTCCAGCTCCGCCGCCTCGGCAGCGCTGCGGGTGTCGTTCCACAGGATGCAGGGCCGCAGCACCGTGCCATCGGCATCCAGCAGGGTCGCACCGTGCATGTGGCCGGACACGCCGATCCCCGCAACCGCCGCCATCTCGCCCGGATGCGCCGCCGCCAGCTCGCCCAGCGCCGCGTCAACGGCCTGTACCCAGTCTTCCGGGTCCTGCTCGGACCAGCCGGGGCGCGGGTGGGTCGGCGCATAGGCGCTGACGGCGCTGGCGACCGGCGTACCGCCTTCGTCGACCAACAGGGCGCGCAGCCCCGAAGTCCCAAGGTCGAGTCCAAGATACATGCGCCGCCTCCCTGCGTTCACGCCCCCCAAGGCGTTGGCGCTAACGAATACCGAGACGCGGCGTCAAGTCAAACCCCGCAAGGCGACACTTCGCAGGGCGACACCTCGAGGGACGGTGGGTGGGGCGACGTGGCCCGCAGGGACACGAGCGTCACCCCCGTCCCTGACCTCAGCGCTTTTCCAGCGCCTCGATGCGGGCCTTCAGCGCCTCGTTCTCCTCGCGCGCCTTCTGCGCCATGGCGCGCACGGCGTCGAATTCCTCGCGGGTGACAAAATCCCGGTCCGCCAGCCAGCGGTCGATCAGGGACTTCATGGCGGTCTCGGCCTCTTCCCTGGCCCCCTGCGCCACGCCCATGGCGTTGGTCATCAGCTGGCTCAGATCGTCGAAAACCTTGTTGCGCGTCTGCATGGGTCACTCCCGCTTTGCATTCCCTGCCTATATGGTCTTCAACGGCCCGACCCTCAAGGTTGACTTTGCCCCGCGACAAGAGACAACAGGACACATGCAGGCAGCCATCCCCTTTCCCGACCTCTCCTCCGAGGTCTTCTCGATCACGCTCTTCGGCATGGACTTTGCCCTGCGCTGGTACGCCCTGGCCTATATCGGCGGCATCCTGATCGGCTGGCGGCTGGCGGTCTGGGCGGTCAATCGCCCCCGGCTCTGGACCGACCAGACCCCGCCGATGACCCCGGCGCAGATCGAGGACCTGCTGACCTGGATCATCCTCGGCATCATCCTGGGCGGGCGGCTGGGCTTTGTGCTGTTCTACATGCCGGGCTACTACCTGTCGCACCCGCTGGAGATCCCGATGATCTGGCAGGGCGGCATGGCGTTTCACGGCGGTCTGCTGGGAGTCGTGCTGGCGATCTGGATCTACTGCACGCGCCACCGCATCGCGCTGGCCTCCGTCGCCGACCTGGCCGCCATCGCCACGCCGCCCGGGCTGCTGCTGGGCCGGCTGGCCAACTTCGTCAATGCCGAGCTTTGGGGCCGCGCCTCGGACCTGCCCTGGGCGGTGATCTTTCCCGGCCAACTGGCGCAGGCCTGCGGCCAGCCCGAGGGCACGCTCTGCGCCCGCCACCCCTCGCAGCTCTACGAGGCGGCGCTGGAGGGGCTGTTGTTGCTGGTCGTGCTGCTGCTGCTGGTCCGGCGCGGCTGGCTGAAGCGGCCCGGCGCGATCGCCGGGACCTTCTTTGCCGGCTACGGGCTGGCCCGCTTCACGGTGGAATTCTTCCGCCAGCCCGACGCGCAGTTCCAGTCCGACGGCAACCCGCTGGGCCTGGCCCTGCACATCGGCGGCTACGGGCTGACCATGGGGCAGCTGCTGACCCTGCCGATGATCCTGGGCGGCGCGTTGGCCATTCGCTACGCGCTGCGCCGCGCGCAGGCGGGCACCGCGACGTGACAACCCCGCTGCACGATATCCTCGGCCGCCAGATCGCGACGACAGGCCCGATGACCCTGGCCGACTACATGGCCACCTGCCTGATGCATCCCGACCACGGCTACTACAGCACCCGCGATCCGCTGGGCGTGGCGGGCGATTTCACCACCGCGCCCGAGATCAGCCAGATGTTCGGCGAGCTCTTGGGCCTGTGCCTCGCGCAAGCCTGGCTGGACCAGAGCGCGCCTACACCCTTTGTCCTGGCCGAGCTTGGCCCGGGGCGCGGCACGCTGATGGCCGATGCCCTGCGCGCCACCGCCCGCGTGCCCGGCTTTCACGGCGCCGCCCGGCTGCACCTGGTCGAGACCTCGCCAACCTTGCGCGCCGAACAGGCGCGGCGGCTGCCCCAGGCCCGGTGGCACGACAGCGTCGACACCCTGCCCGACGGCACGCTGTTCCTGGTCGCCAACGAGTTCTTCGACGCCTTGCCGGTGCGCCAGTTCCAGCGCGACGGCGCGCTTTGGCGCGAACGGGTCATAGGGCTGGAGGGTGGGCGGCTAACCCTCGGCCTTGCGGGCGCGATGCCGCAGCCCGCGCTGGCCCCCCGGCTGGACGACACGCAGGACGGCGACATCGTCGAGACCTGCGCCCCTGCGCAGTCCATCGCCGCCACGCTGGGCGCGCGAATCGCCCGTGATGGCGGATGCGCCCTGATCCTCGACTACGGCGACTGGCGCTCGCTGGGCGACACGCTTCAGGCGCTTCGGGGCCATGCGCCGGCGGACCCCTTTGCCGATCCGGGCGCGGCCGACCTGACCACCCACGTGGATTTCGAGGTCATCGCCCGCGCCGCCGCCCCGGCGACCCACAGCCTGCTGACACCGCAGGGCGTCTTTCTCGAACGGCTGGGCATCACTGCGCGGGCGCAGGCGCTGTCGCGCGGCCTGGCCGGCGAGACCCTGAACAGCCACATCGCCGCACATCGCCGGTTGACGCACCCCGACGAAATGGGATCACTGTTCAAGACGCTCGCCCTGCTGCCGCAGGGTGCCCCGCCGCCGCCCGGACTGGAGCTTCGCGCCACGCCATGACGCTCGAGATCATCACATCCGACAGCCTCGCGCCGCTGCGCCACGGCTTTTTCACCCGCAGGGGCGGTGCCTCGTCGGGCATCTTCTCGGGGCTGAACTGCGGCCCCGGGTCGACCGACCAGGCCGAGATCGTGGCGATCAACCGCGCCCGCGTGGCCGACGCGATGCAGGTGGCCCCGGGGATGCTGACCACCCTCCACCAGGTGCATTCCGCCGAGGCGCTGACCGTGACCGGCCCCCTGCCCGATCCGCGCCCCAAGGCCGACGCGCTGGTCACCGCGACGCCGGACATCGCGCTGGGCGTGCTGACCGCGGACTGTCAGCCGGTGCTGTTCGCCGATCCGGCGGCGGGTGTGATCGGCGCGGCGCATGCCGGCTGGCGCGGTGCGCGTGACGGCGTGCTGGAGGCGACGGTGGACGCCATGCTGGCGCTGGGCGCCACGCGCGACGGCATCCGCGCCGTCATCGGCCCGACGATCAGCCAGCTCGCCTACGAGGTCGGGCCGGAGTTCTTCGAGGATTTCATCGTCGACGATCCGCGCAACACGCGGTTCTTTGCCGGCGGGCGCGGCGACCGGCTGCATTTCGACCTGCCCGCCTACGGCCTGCACCGCCTGCGCGAAGCGGGGGTCGAGGCGGAATGGACCCGCCATTGCACCTATTCCGATCCGGACCGCTTTTATTCCTATCGCCGGGCCACCCATGCCGGCCAGGCCGACTATGGACGCCTGATCTCGGTCATTCGACTCTGAGCCGCTGACGGCGCGAAACAATCCGGCGATCGGCCCGGGATTGTCCCAATACTGCCGTATTTCCCTGCAAGTTTGAGTCAAAGGCAGGCCAGAGCAGAAGGACACGCCATGAAACACCCGCGCCGCTTCATCGTTTCGATCGTCACCACCGCCCGCACCGGCGCCCCCCGTCTGCCGTTTGAGCGTGGCGCCCCGCGTGCGGCGATGATCGCCCGCCGCCAGGCCGCGCAGGACGACAAACCCGTTTCGGCGCGGCGCAGCAAGAGCGCCTGACACGGCCCGAAAGACCGGCGTGGGCGCCAAAAAGCGCCCGCGCTGGCCCGTTTCGCGACAGACCCGGACCCTTCGCCACGCGAATCACGCCCCCGGCGAAATGTGGCCGTTCCGTCCGTCCTGATGGAACAATCTCTCCCCCTGCGCCGCGATTGTCATACCCCCTGCGCCGTCGCACACGCCAATTTTGACAACCCGCCCCCATTGAGGCGAGGATGTCACCAGTACAGATGCGTTGTTCAAACCGTCCGTTCGGCGTTGTTGGTGGGGGCCAACACGGATGTGACCCGACTGCCGAGGGGATCACATGACCCGTCTCCACCGTGGCCTGTCCGGGATGCCCCCGGCGGCCAGTTCCGCTCTCACTCTTCCTGTCCCACCGGACCGGGAGGACGCCCCTGACGGGCGGCCTCGTCGCGCAAACTCTCTCATGCGCAGGTACGAGGTCGCCGCCCTGCTGCCGGACCTCACCGTCTCCTTCACGCAGCACGTCGCTCCGGCCTCGCCCTTTTTCGAGGAATGCGCCACCGCCTTTGCCCGCGGCACGCTGATCGAAACGGTGCGCGGCCCGATGGCGATCGAGGACCTCGTGCCCGGCGACTACATCGAAACCGGCAATGGCGCCGAGCCGGTCACCTGGATCGGATCCACCACCTATGTCCCCGGCCACGATGACGAGGCGACGACGCTGACACACATGACGCGGATCACCACCGACGCGTTCGGCATGGGCCAGCCGCCAATGGACGTGCTGCTGGGCCCCGCCGCGCGCATGGTGGTGCGCCACCCGCGGCTGGAGGCGCTGCTGGGCAAGGATGGCGTGCTGTCACGGGTCTGCGACTATGCCGATGGCGACCGCTTTCTGGAGGTCTCGCCCATGGGCACGGTGCAGCTGTTCCACCTGATGGTGCGGCGACACACGACGCTGCGGATCGGCGGGATCGAGCTGGAAAGCTATCACCCCGGCAACACCGCCGGGCAGGCGCTGGGCAACAACATGCGGGCGCTGTTCCTGTCGATGTTCCCCAACCTCACCGACCTGGACGATTTCGGGCAGGTCAGCATGACACGCACCACGCGCGAGGTGATCGACAACCTTGTCGACATGTGACGGCATCGGCATGTGACGGCGCTGGCGTCGGGCGTCCCGCCCGGCGCGCGCTCAGGCGCTGCGGCTCAGCCGCTCTTCCAGCACCTCGAAGGGCACGCCCGGGTCATCCTTTGCGCCGCGGATCACCAGCGAGGTCTTGACGCTGGCCACGTTGGGCGCGGTCAGCAGCTTGCCGGTCAGAAAACTCTGGAAGGTGGACAGGTCGGGCGCCACGCATTTCAGGATGAAGTCGACCTCGCCGTTCAGCATGTGACACTCGCGCACCAGCGGCCAGGCACGGCAGCGGTCCTCGAAGGCGGACAGGTCGACCTCGGCCTGGCTTTGCAGCCCGACCATGACAAAGACCTGCACCTCGAATCCCAGTTCGCGGGCGTCGACGTCGGCGTGATAACCCCGGATATAGCCCTGTTCCTCGAGCACGCGGACGCGGCGCAGGCAGGGCGGGGCCGAGATGCCCACGCGGCGGGCCAGCTCGACATTCGTCATGCGCCCATCCGCCTGCAACTCGGCCAGAATCTTGCGATCGATCGGATCAAGCCGGTGACCAGCCATACGCGCCCCCCTCAACTTCGCGATCGTTATAACAGCCCGGCCGGCCTGCGCAATAATATTTCGCAGTTGCGCAAGATCATGAAACAAACCCCGGGATTCCCCCATTATCAGACACGATTCGGAAACGGCTGCCTGGGCAAAATGGCCAATGGTTAACAAATTATTGCCAGAATCGGCTTTTCGGGGTATCGAAGAGAGCGATGGTCCGCAGACGGGTTTCGGGCCACGTGAACATTTTTTTACTCTTAAGGGGGATCAGAAATGAGACTTAGAAACCTGGCCACAGCAGCCGTTGCTTCGCTGGGCCTGATGGCAGGCTCGGCAAGTGCTGCCAATATTGACCTTGCCTTCCTGATGGATGAGTCGGGCAGCGTCGATGCGGCCGACTATCTGGCGGCGATGGATTCGCTGGCGGATGCGCTGGATGCCAGCATTCCGGTCGGTGGGGCTGACACCTACACGATCACCGTGATTTCGTTCTCCGGCGGCGCATCGGTTGATGTCGGCCCGACCACGATCAACACCGCGGGCGATCTTGCGGCTGTCACCACGGCTATTCGCAATGCAACCTACTCTGGCGGCGGTACCAGCTTTGCAGCCGCGTTCACCCTTCTGAACAACACGGTCACGACGCTTGGCGACGCAAGCCTCATCAACATGATGACGGATGGTTTCGGCGGCAATCCGACTGTGCAGCGCGATGCGCTGATCACCTCGGGTTGGGACTCGCTGAGCTTCGAAGCTGTCGGATCGTTCACGGACATCGCCACGATGCGCGATCTCGCATTCGACACCGCTGGCACCGGACTGCAGCCGCTTTACAACAGCCCGGCTCAGATCACCGATCCGCTGAATGACGCATTCGTTCTGGAGGTTTCGGGCTTTGGTCCAGCCTTCGACGCGGCGATCGCCGCCAAGGTGCAGAAGATCGTGACCCCTGGCCCGAGCGTGATCCCGCTGCCGGCCGGCCTGCCGCTGATCCTTCTGGGTCTTGGCGCGCTTGGCGGTCTGCGTCTGCGGAGCCGGAAGACGGCCTGACGCCCTGCCACGCATCCAAAGATCTTGCCCCGCCGGTGACCTCCGGCGGGGCTTTTCGTTTCAGGTCGGGCCCTTAATTGCCCGGTTCTTTCTTGAGCATCATCAACTGCTGATTGTCGTTCACCCAGATGGCGACGGCCTTCTGCACGCTCTCCTTGGGCAGTTTGTCATGCGCATCGGGCGCCTCGGCCGGCACGGCGGCGACATCGGTCCATATCCACGCCCCGCAGGGTGCACGCCCTTCGCAGGCGATCCGCCCCTCTGCCGCGTATTGCTCGGCTTCCAGCTCTTCCGGACACAGCAGCATGCTGACCATGCCGTTTTCGCCCTTCAATTCGCAGGCCGGTTCCGCCGGCGCGTCATCGGCATCCGGCTGGTCCTGAGCCATGGCGCCCGATACCGCCGCAAGGGCACAAACAAGCGCCGCAATCGCGGAAAGTCTCAGAATATCATTCATCTTGGTAAATCCCTTTTCAGGTTCGACTCGCGAAGCTTATCAAAGATTTGCACCCTTGCAGACAGGATATCTTGAAGCATCGCAAGACCGTGAAGCGCGCGGCAACTCCTCGAACGATGGGGTTTCGTGCCGGCGCGCGCGTCGCTATATGCTTTGGGCAAAACCATCTCGAGGAAGTCCGCCATGTCCGACACGCGCCACACCAGGGTCCTGATCATCGGATCCGGCCCCGCAGGCTACACCGCCGGCGTCTACGCGTCGCGCGCCATGCTGCAACCGATCCTGGTGCAGGGGCTGGAGCCCGGCGGCCAGCTGACCACCACCACCGAGGTCGAGAACTGGCCCGGCGACACCGAGGTCCAGGGCCCCGACCTGATGGTCCGCATGGAGGCGCACGCCCGCGCCATGGGCACCGAGATCATCGGCGACATCATCACCCGGCTGGACCTGGACAAACGCCCCTTTGTCGCCCACGGCGACAGCGGCACGACCTACACCGCCGACGCGGTGATCCTGGCCACCGGCGCGCGGGCGAAATGGCTGGGCCTGCCGTCCGAGGATGCGTTCAAGGGCTTTGGCGTGTCCGCCTGCGCCACCTGTGACGGCTTTTTCTACCGCGGCAAGGAGATCGTGGTGATCGGCGGCGGCAACACGGCCGTCGAAGAGGCGCTGTTCCTGACCAACTTCGCCTCCAAGGTCACACTGATCCACCGCCGCGACGAGCTGCGCGCCGAAAAGATCCTGCAGGAGCGGCTGTTCAAGAACCCCAAGATCGAGACGCTGTGGTTCCACGAACTGGTCGAGGTCCTGGGCGACGACATGCCCAAGGGCGTGACCGGCGTCCGCGTGCGCAACGTCAAGACCGGGGCCGAGACCGAGGTGCCCTGCGCCGGTGTCTTTGTCGCCATCGGCCATGCGCCCGCCAACGAGCTGGTCAAGGACGTGCTGGAAACCCACATGGGCGGCTACGTCGTGACCAAGCCCGACAGCACCGCCACCTCGATCCCCGGCGTGTTCGCCGCGGGCGACCTGACCGACCACAAGTACCGCCAGGCCGTGACCTCGGCCGGCATGGGCTGCATAGCCGCGCTCGAGGCGGAACGCTGGCTGGCCGAGCAGGACGCCGAACAGGCGGTCGAGGCCGCCGAGTAAGGCGCTCAGCGCAGGATCGGCTCCAGCGGGTCATAATACACGCCGCCGCTCCAGGCGATGGCGGGCAGGCTGGAGGGCTTGAGGTTCAGCCCCTCCGCCTCGGCCCGGGCAAAGAAGCGGCGCTTGTGCACGATGCCTTCGGGGTCGCGCCAGGCGTCGGACAGTTCGCCGCCGGTGATCTCGGCGCGAAAGAAGATCTCGACCTGGTGGAACTTTCCCCTCGGATCGTGGAATTCGTTGATCAGGCAGGGCACCCCGACGGCAACTCTCAGGCCGGTTTCCTCGTGCACCTCGCGGGCGAGGTTTTCGGTCAGGCTGCGGCCGCGTTCGACACCGCCGCCCGGGGCGCACCACAGGTCCGATTTCTCGCCCGGCCAGGCATTGACCAGCAGCAGCCGGTCCTGGTGCAGGATCACGGCGCGCGCGGCAAGACGGGGGCAAGGCATGGGGGACTCCTTTGACACTTTTCTAGGCGGAGCGCGACGGTTATGCCAGCACGCATGAAGACACTTCTGATCTGTCTGGTGGCTTTGCTGCCGGCCACGGCGCGGGCGCAGGACTGCGTGGTCCTGCTGCACGGGCTGTTTCGCAGCGAATACTCGATGGCTGCGCTGGGCCTCGTGCTCGAGGCGCAGGGCTACAAGGTCGTCATCCCCGACTATCCCACGACACAGGACCGGGTCGAGCGTCTGGCCGAAGAGGTGCTGCCCGCGGCAGTGGCCGACTGCGGCGACACGCCGGTGAACTTCGTCGCGCATTCGCTGGGCGGCATCCTGCTGCGCTACTGGTTGCAGGATCACCGGCCCGCGCGGCTGGGTCGCGTCGTCATGCTGGGCCCGCCCAACAACGGCAGCGAACTGGTAGACGTGCTGGGCGGCTGGGAGATCGTGAACTGGCTGAACGGACCGGCTTTCACGCAGCTGGGCACCGGGGCGGACAGCCTGCCCGCGCGGCTTCCGGCGGTGGATTTCCCGCTGGGCGTCATCGCCGGATCACAGTCGCTGAACGCGGCCTCAAGCCTGCTGATCCCCGGCCCGGACGACGGCAAGGTCTCGGTCGAGTCGACGCGTGTGGAGGGCATGACCGACCACATCGTGCTGCCGGTCACGCACACCTACATGATGCAGGCGCCCGAGGCGGTGGTGCAGGTGGTGGCCTTTCTGCGCGACGGGCGGTTCGACCCCGAAGCCGACTGGCGCGACCTGCTGGACGAACGCCTGCTGGACTGCCTGCTGGGGCTGTGTGATGCCGATTGACCTGGAATTGCGCGGCGCGCGGGTGCTGCGGCCGGGCGGCTGGGACTCAGCCCCCTTGTGCCTGTCCGGCGGCGTGATCGCCGACGGGACTGGTGGGCGCGTGGTGGACCTGACAGGCCATGACCTGCTGCCCGGCATCGTGGACGTGCATGGCGACGGGTTCGAGCGGCACATGGCGCCGCGCCGGGGCGCGCTGCGCGAGCGGGACGCAGGCATGGTCGCCTGTGCCGCCGAGCTGGCCGCCTGCGGAATCACCACCGCCGTTCTGGCGCAGTTCTGGTCCTGGGAAGGCGGGATGCGCGCGCCAGAATTCGCCGAGGAGGTCTTTGCCTCCGTGGCCGCTGTGGCGCCGACGGTGCCGGTGGACCTGCGGATCCAGATGCGGCTGGAGACGCATTTCCTAGAAAGCTTCGCGGCAGCGGAAGAGGCCATCGCCCGCTGGGGCATCGGCTACGTGGTGTTCAACGATCACCTGCCGCACGACCGGTTGGCGGAGGGGCGCAAGCCGCCCCGGCTGACCGGGCAGGCGCTGAAATCCGGCCGCAGCCCCGAAGCGCTGCTGGCGCTGATGACCCGGCTGCACGACGCCGCGCCCGAGGTGCCGGGCGCGCTGGACGCGCTCTGCGCCCGGCTGGCGGCACGGGGCCTGCGCATGGGCAGCCATGATGACCGGACAGCCGGGCAGCGCGCGGACTGGCTGGCGCGGGACGTGACGGTGTCGGAATTCCCCGAGACCCTGGAAGCGGCGCAGGCGGCACGCGACAGCGGCTGCCCGGTGGTGCTGGGCGCGCCAAACGTGGTGCGCGGGGCGAGCCACGCGGGCAATGTCTCGGCGCTGGAGGTGATCGGCGCGGGGCTCTGCGATGCGCTGGCTTCGGATTACCACTACCCCTCGCCGGCGCGGGCGGCCTGGCGCTGTGTCGAGCTGGGCTTGGCGGACGAAGCCGCCGCCTGGGCGCTGGTGTCCGAGGGGCCCGCGCGGGTGCTGGGGCTGGCGGACCGCGGGCGGCTGGAGGACGGCTTGCGCGCCGATGTCATCGTCATGGAGCGCGAGACGCGGCGCATCGTCGCGACGATCGCGGGCGGACAGATCGCATGGATGAGTGGC
The DNA here is from genome assembly GCF_900184945.1 of Antarctobacter aquimaris. Lineage (GTDB taxonomy): Bacteria > Pseudomonadota > Alphaproteobacteria > Rhodobacterales > Rhodobacteraceae > Maliponia > Maliponia aquimaris. The sequence continues at coordinate 319,402 of NZ_FXYF01000004.1, forward strand.
GCGGTGGCGGAACGGTTCCTGGGCTGAGCGCCGCGCGGCGGTATCAGCCAGACGCGGCCGGTGTCAGGAAATTCGCATGCCCCATCTTGCGGCCCGCCTTGACCTCGGACTTGCCGTATAGATGCAGCGCGCAACGCGGGTCAGCGGACAGCCCTGGCACGCGGTCCATGTCATCGCCGATCAGGTTTTCCATGCGGATGTCGGCATGGCGTTTGCCGTCCCCCAGAGGCCAGCCCGCGACAGCGCGGATGTGCTGTTCGAACTGGTCGATGAGGCAGCCGTTCTGCGTCCAGTGGCCCGAGTTGTGCACGCGCGGCGCGATCTCGTTCACGATCAGCCCGCCGGGAGAGACGAAGAATTCGACGCCCAGCACACCGACATAGTCGAGCGCATTGAGGATGCGACCAGCGGTCAGCACCGCGTCGGTCAGAACGCGGTTCGGGACGGCGGCGGGGACGGTGGTGGTGCGCAGGATGCCGTCGCGGTGCACGTTCTGGCCCGGATCGAAGGCGGCCACGCGCCCGTCGAGACCGCGCGCGGCGATCACCGAGATCTCGCAGCTGAAATCGACGAAGCCTTCGAGGATGGCGGGCGCGCCTTGCAGCGCGGCCAGCGCCTCGGCGGCGTCGCCGGGCGCGGACAGCCGCGCCTGCCCCTTGCCGTCATAGCCAAAGCGGCGGGTCTTGAGGATTGCCGGTGCACCGATCTGGTCCAAGGCGCGGGACAGGTCTTCGGCGCTGTCCACCGCCGCAAAGGGGGCGGTCTGCAAACCGAGATCGCGCAGAAAGCTCTTTTCGGTCAGCCGGTCCTGGCTGATGCGCAGCGCCTCGCGGCCCGGGCGGATCGGGCGCAGCCCCTCCAGCAGGTCCAGCGCGGCGGTGGGGATGTTCTCGAACTCGTAGGTGATCACGTCGACGGACCGGGCGAATGCGTCGAGCGCGGCGGCATCCTCGTAGGCCGCCGTCGTCACCGCGTGGGCGACCTGCCCGGCGGGCGGGTTGGCGCCCGGTTCAAAGACGTGGCAGCGCAGGCCCAAACGGCTGGCCGCGACAGACAGCATGCGGCCCAGTTGGCCGCCGCCTAGGATGCCGATGGTGCTGCCGGTCGGAAGGGGGGCGCTCATGGGGCTCTCCTGGCTGTCTGTGTCGGGGGTCTATTGGCGTGCCGGGACGCGGCGCGCAAGGGTCAGCCGCGGTCCGGCACCTCGGGGATCGAGGCGGACAGCGCGGCGCGCCAGCGGTCCAGCCGTTCGGCCAGCGCGGCGTCCTGCAGCGCGAGGATGCCCGCCGCCATGAGGCCTGCGTTGCGCGCCCCGGCCGGGCCGATGGCCATGGTTGCCACGGGATAGCCACGCGGCATCTGGAGGATGGAATAGAGGCTGTCGACGCCGTTCAGCGCCTTGGTCTGGACCGGCACGCCGATCACCGGCACGCGGGTCTTGGACGCCATCATGCCGGGCAGGTGCGCCGCCCCGCCCGCGCCCGCGATGATCACCTGCAAGCCGCGCTCGACCGCGGTCTTGCCGTAGTCCCACAGCCGGTCGGGCGTGCGGTGCGCCGAGACGATGCGCGTGTCGTAGCCGACCTGGAGTTCGTCCAGGATATCGGCGGCCTCCTGCATCGTCGGCCAGTCCGACTGGCTGCCCATGATGATGCCGACCCGGGGATTGTCCATCTGTGCCTCCGCGTTGCGAGGCCCCCGTTATAGGCCATGGCGGCAGCGGTGCAATGGCCCGCCCGGCCGCGGCCCTCAGGCGATGATGTCGGGGGTCAGCACGTCCTCGATCAGCGCGATCCGGTCCTTGAGCAGCAGCTTTTTCTTCTTGAGCCGTTGCAGGGTCAGCTGATCCGCCGTGCCGGTCGTCTGAAGGGCGCGGATCGCGTCGTCCAGGTCGCGGTGTTCGCGGCGAAAGACCTCGAGTTCCACACGCAGGACGTCCTCGCTCTTCATCGCGATATCCGTGGGCGCGTTCATGAGTCATTCCCCTGTCGAAGCGTTGAGATTGCAAAGATAGCGATTCGAATGCCCCCGGCAAAGCCCCTTGCGCGGAATGATCGCCGAACCCATATTTCCTGTGTGCCGGTCGCCTCAAGGGGCCGACGCATGACGGTCGCTTGTGCAAAGGACGTGTCGATGACCAAACTGACCCTGGGATCCTATCCCCATATGCTCGGCTTCGAACAGCTCGAGCGGCTGCTGGAACGAACGGCAAAGACCAGCGAAGGCTATCCGCCGTTCAACATCGAGCAGACCTCGGACCATTCCTACCGCATCACGCTGGCTGTCGCGGGCTTTTGCGAGGATGACCTGTCGATCACCGTGGAGGACCGGCAACTGGTCATCCGGGGGCGGCAGCGCGATGACGGCGGCGAACGCGTGTTTTTGCATCGCGGGATTGCCGCGCGCCAGTTCCAGCGCACATTTGTATTGGCCGACGGTGTCGAGGTGGGAGAGGCTGTGATGGAAAACGGCCTGTTGCACGTGGACCTGGCCATGAGCCGGCCAGAGGCCATCGTACAGACGATCAGGATCAGGAAAGGGTAAGGTTGATGCATACCAAGTATGACTTTGACAAGCTTGTCGAGGGTCGGACGGTCTACGTGCGCCCTGTGAAGATCGAGGAACTGCCGGACGAGGTCCGCCGCCAGATGGCGGGGCGGGACACGATCTATGCCGTGCACCGCGCCGATGGCGAGCGTCTGGCGCTGGTCAAGAACCGGTCGCTGGCCTTCGTGCTGGCGCGGCAGAACGACCTGGCGCCGGTCACCGTCCACTGAACGCGCGGCGCACAAGGCCGCAGACGCGCATGCGCCGGATCAGAAGTTGAGGTTGTAGTTCAGCCGCAATTTCAGGTCCCGCGTGTCCTTCAGCAACTGCCCGCCATCCAGATCCAGCGACAGCGCGCCGGCCCCGGCATCATATGTAAAGCCGGTGCCCAGGCGCGGGCCAAGCTGCGTTTCTTCACCGCCCAGCCCGTCATCCAGGCGGGAATAATCCGCGCCGATGCTGAGGTACGGGGTCACGGCGCCGCCGGTCTCAAGGGTGGCGCGGGTGCCGATGGAGCCCGTCATCAGGCTGATGTCCCGCGCTGCAAGACCACCGGCGGCGGGATGCGCCTCTTTCACGCCGGTCACGCCGATGAAGAACCGCAGACCCACATTGCCCCACATGTAATCCGCGTTCGCCGTCAGACCCGCGGCGCGCCTCTCTGCATCGTAGGTGATCCCGCCGACGTCATAGCCCGGCCGGGCAAAGAGGGCATAGCCGGTCACGCTGTAGTGCTCGCCGAATTGGGTGGTGAAGTAGGGGCCGAAACTGACCGCCGTGCTGCTGACATCGACGGCAAGATCGAAGTCCGACCGCCCCGCCGACAGGAACAGCCCCAGCCGCGTGTCCACCCCCACGGCGAAATCCATCCCCAGCGTCAGCTCCTGCTGGCGTCCGTCGATGGCGCCGGAAAAGGCATGACCCTGCCATGAGGCCCAGCCGGTCAATCCGCTGTCCGTCCCCAGGGTCGAGAAGAACAGGCCGCTGCGGCGGGCCACCACGGGGGTGCTGCCGGTGAGCGAGCTGTTGATGGCGGAGCCGATCGCCGTCACCGATCCCGCCGCCGAGGCAAGGGCCGCCGCACCCTGAGCACCCTGGATGGCGCCCGTTCCCGGCGGACCAGTGCCCGACGGTGCGGCGCCACAGGACAGGGCAAAGCTGTCGCCTGGGGCGTTGAACGCCTCGACCCCGTAGGTGCCGCTCCGCAAGGCGACATGGCTGAACCCGTCGCAGGAGGTACCGTCGAAGGCCGGGTTGCACAGGCTGTCGTCGCTGCCCCCCTGCCCGTTGTATTCGACCGATACTGCAAGCGTCGCGCCGTCCGGCGTGGCGATTGTCAGCACATCGCCCGCCCGCAACGCCACCGGAACAAGGACCGGCGCGGTGTAGACGGCGCCGCCCACCGACGAACACGCAACCGGCGAGGCCGGCACCGGGCCGGCCGCAGCGATCAGGCCCACCAAGGCGACGGAACGCACGGGAATCATGCGCACATCATAACACGTACGCTGGTTAACGCGTCATCAACAGCTTTTGCGCAACGGGGCCTCCGGGGCTGATCCCGAAAATGTGACCACCCCCTGTGCAGGGGCGATAATCCCGCCCTATCAGGCATTTGGCATCGATGGCTCTGCACGGGCCCGGTCCCATGCTTGACAGGAGCCCCGCGCCCGGGCGTCATTCCGGGGTACGCGTTCCCACGGTAGAGGCCCGGATGCTGAAACGGACGGTCATCGCGGCCCTCGCGTTCTGCCTGGGGCTGCCCGCGGCACAGGCGCTGGCCGCGAACGATCATGTCGCCTGCGTGCAGGGCCAGCTGACCGCGCTGGGCCACGATCCCGGCCCGGTGGACGGTGTCAGCGGCCCGCGCACGCGGCAAGCGCTCGACGCCTACCTCGCCGGGATCGACACGGACATGGACCGCGCCGTCTTTGCGACGCTGCCGCCGTTTTCCGAACGCGCCGCGGTGGGCTGGTGCCGCGAGATCGGGCTGCGCTCGCCCGAGGCCGCCGCGCTGATGCCCTCTGCGCGGGAGCCGGAACTCTTCATCGGGGCGGACGTACACCCGGAGATCTCGGGCCACGTCATGACCGCCTTTCACGAGGCGGAGGAGTTCCTGTATCGCCGCTATGGCGTGCAGGTGGCCAGCCAGGTCAAGATCATCCTCGCCACCGATGTCGAAAGCTGGCACGCGCTGGTCACCAAGGCCGGCACCATGAGGCTGCAAGGCTGGGCCGACATCCGCGCCCGCGCGCGGCGCGATTGCGACACGGAATTCGGCATGGGCGCCAGTGCCTCGCGCGACGGGCTGTCGTTCTGCGGCCCCACGCTGGCGCTCAGGGAACCGGCGCTGGGCGAGCTGTACCGGATGGTGCTGTCGGTCACCATGACCCACGAACTGGTGCACAACGTGCAGCGCGAACTGAGCTACGACAAGGTCGCGCGCTGGGTCACCAACCCGGACAGGGTGCGTCCACGCATGGGGCCCGCCTGGATGGTCGAAGGATCGGCGCAGGTGATCGAGCAAGTCTTCATGGAGGACCGCTTTGGCACTCTCCAGCCCGGACTGTACAGGATGCGGCAGCAGGCGGCGGCCTCTGAGCTGACCCTGGAACAGATCCGGCAGGCCGGCGAGGTGCGCAGCGCCGAAGCCTACGACGTGTCCGCCTATGCGGTGGCCATGCTGGTCGAACGCTACGGCGAGGAGACGCTGTTCCGCTACTGGCGCTCGGTCGGCGAGACCGACAACTGGTACACCGCCTTTCAGCAGGTCTACGGCATGAGCGTGCAGGACTTCGAAGCGCTGTACATCACGCTGCGCGATGACGGCATGGCGCAGCGCGAATTCCTGGCCGACCGCGACATGAACGGCGACCATATCCTGGCGCATCGCCCCCTGACGGAGGCCGAACTGGGCCGCTGAGCGGGAAATTAGGGTAGGATTCCCCTGACTTGCCGGCCGCCCCTCCATCCCCGATCTTGATGGCGAAGTAGCCCCCGGAGGATTGACGCCATGTCGCACCGTCATCTGTTCCTGTCCATCGCGCTCTGCCTGGCCGGCCTGTCCGGGGCGGCGGCGGCGTCTGACAGCCATGTGGTCTGCGTGCAGCGGCAGCTGACGGCGCTGGGGCTGGATCCCGGACCGGCGGACGGGGTCAACGGGACCAGGACGCAGGACGCCGTCGCCGCCTTTGTCGAAAGCCTGCAAGACCGCTCGGCCCGGGCGCTGTTCGAGGACCTGCCGGATTTCTCTGAACGGGCCGCCGTCGGCTGGTGCCGCGAGATCGGGACCTTTGCGCCGCAGGCAAGGGCCTTGATGCCCTCGTCCGAGCCGCCGCTGATCCTGACGCCCGACGACGTTTCGCCCGAGATCCGCAGCTACATCGAACGGTCCTACGAGGACGCGCGCCTGCTGTTCCGCGAGGAATACGGCATCGAGACCGCCAGCAAGCCGGTGCTGGCCGTGGCCTTCAACCGCGACGACCTCGAAGAGCTGTTGCTGCGCCCCGTCCCCGGCATCGACGACCTGTCGCCCGAGGCCGCGCGAGGCACCGCCGACGAGATGTGCCTGGGCGTCGAGCGGATGCGCGGATCGGCCTACCGCAATCGCATCGCGCTGTGCATGCCGCCCGACCACCAGGCGGCGATCACCTCTTACGAGGTCTGGCACAGCCGCTACCAGTACGTGATGCTGCACGAATACATGCACCATGTTCAGCGCGAGATGATCTACGACAAGGTGCCCGAGTCCGCGGACGAGCCGCGCCGCATGGGTCCTGGCTGGATGGTCGAGGGCACCGCCTACCTGGCCGAGATCAAGGCCCGCGCCGGATCGACGCGCGAGGTGTCCCTGCCGATGATCTCGGCACTGCGGGCGCGCGACTCCGATCACCCCCTGACCCTGGCCAGCATCCGCAAGAAATCGACCGTGCGCAGCGACGCGGAATACGCCAGCTCGAACCTCGCCGTCGCCACGCTGGCCCAGCGCTACGGCGAAGAGCAGGTGATCACCTTCTGGCGCGCCGTGGGCCAGACGGACGACTGGAACGAAGCCTTCCAGCGCGCCTTCGGCATGCCGATCTTCGAATTCGAGACCCTGTTCGAGGAATTGCGCGCCGACCAGACCAAGCTGCTGGCCTTTGCCGGGGGCAAGACGCCCTACGAGCTGGACAAGCCGATGTCGCGCATCCTGGGCACCGCCCGCATGGGCCATGGCGACCGCGTCCGCCTGAATTGACAAAAGGCCCGGCGGGTGCGCCGGGCCTTTGCCATTGTCATCAGGGTCCGACCGGAGGTCAGCCGGCAATCAGGCCCATCGACTCGAGCTTGAGGATGACCTGCTGGGCGCAGTTGTCGACATCCACGTTCTCGGTCTCGACCACCAGCTCGGCGTTGGCGGGTTCCTCGTAGGGGTCGGAGATCCCGGTGAATTCCTTGATCTTGCCTTCGCGCGCCAGCTTGTACAGGCCCTTGCGGTCCCGGCGTTCGCATTCCTCCAGCGAGGTGGCGACATGCACTTCGCAAAAGGCGCCGTACTGTTCGACCATCTCGCGCACGGCGCGGCGGGTCGCGGTGTAGGGCGCGATGGGCGCGCAGATCGCGATGCCGCCGTTCTTGGTGATCTCGGAAGCGACGTAGCCGATCCGCTTGATGTTCAGGTCGCGGTGCTCCTTGGAAAAGCCCAGTTCGGACGACAGGTGTTTGCGCACCACGTCGCCGTCCAGCAGCGTCACCGGGCGGCCGCCCATTTCCATCAGCTTGACCATGAGCGCGTTGGCGATCGTCGACTTGCCCGAACCGCTGAGGCCGGTGAAGAAGACGGTAAAGCCCTGGTTCGCCCGCGGCGGCCGGGTCTTGCGCAGTTCGTTGACCACCTCGGGGAAGGAGAACCAATCGGGGATCTCGAGCCCTTCCTGCAGGCGGCGGCGCAGTTCGGTGCCCGAGATGTTCAGGATCGTGACGTTGTCCTTGTCCTCGATCTCGTCCGCGGGTTCGTACTGGGCGCGTTCCTGCACGTAGACCATGTGCTTGAAGTCGACCATCTTGAGGCCGATTTCGTCTTCGTAGGTGCGGAAGAGGTCCTGCGCGTCATAGGGGCCGTAGAAATCCTGCCCGGCCGAGTTCTTGCCCGGGCCGGCGTGGTCACGGCCGACGATCATGTGCGTGCAGCCGTGGTTCTTGCGGATGATCCCGTGCCAGACGGCCTCACGCGGGCCGGCCATGCGCATGGCGAGGTTCAGCAGCGACATCGTGGTGGTCGAGCTGGGGTATTTGTCCAGAACCGCCTCGTAGCAGCGCACGCGGGTGAAATGGTCCACGTCGCCCGGCTTGGTCATGCCGACGACGGGGTGGATCAGCAGGTTGGCCTGCGCTTCCTTGGCGGCGCGGAAGGTCAGTTCCTGGTGCGCGCGGTGCAGCGGGTTGCGCGTCTGGAACGCGACAATCTTGCGCCAGCCCAGCTTGCGGAAATAGGCGCGCAGCTCGTTCGGGGTGTCGCGACGGCCGCGGAAGTCGTAGTGCACCGGCTGCTGGATGCCGGTCACCGGACCGCCCAGGTACACCGGGCCAGCCTGGTGATGCAGGTAGTTCACCGCCGGGTGGGCAACGTCGTCGGCGCCAAAGACCTTCTCGGCCTCGCGCGACTTGTTCGGCACCCACTTGTCGGTGACGGTCATGGTGGCGAGGATCACGCCTTCCTGGTCGCGCAGCGCGATGTCCTGGCCCACTTCGACCGTCTCGGCGAACTTCTCGGACACGTCCAGCGTGACCGGCATCGGCCACAGCGCGCCGTTGGCCAGGCGCATGTTCTCGACCACGCCGTCGTAGTCCTCTTCGGACAGGAAGCCCTTGAGCGGGTTGAAGCCACCGTTCATCAGCAGCTCGAGGTCGCAGATCTGGCGCGCGGTCAGGTCGTGCGAGACCAGGTCGGCCGCTTCGACCTTCAGCTTTTGCGCGCTGTCATACGACACGTAGAGCTCGGGGATGGGGGCAAGGTTGTTCTGCATCAATTCGGTCCTGTGCTTTATGGGAACCAGGTTGCTGGATGTCCCTGTCAGTTCGGCGTGAAGCGCGTCGTATTCGGCCAGCTTGCGGGCCAGGAACCGGTCGGTAAGCCGGTTCTTTTCCGCTGCCCCGCGCGAGGTCAGCGCATAGGCGAACCTTTGGCGCCGATCCGGCCCCGTGCGTTCGCTGATCTTGATGAACCCGGCCTCGGCGGCCGCCCTGAGCTGGGCGTTCAGGCGGCCCAGAGAGACACCCAACTGGGCCGAGATGGTGCGCTGCGACGCGTCCGGCGCCAGGTCGAGCTGGCGCAGGAGGCGGAAGAGCTGACCTTCCTCGTCCGAAATGGGGTTTGCCTTCAGGGCGGGCATGGCGTGCGACTCAAAGTGTGTTCACTGATGAACACATTTCACATTTCGCAGTTGCAGAAAACCCTGAATTGGCCCTGACCGGGGTTTTTTGCCGCCGTGGCGAATTCGCAACGCACTGCCGGCGTCCTGTCCGCGCCAGATGCTGCAATGCAGCACCTCTCAGGCCCGCGCCTCCAGCACCACCGGCAGCCCGCCTTTCGGCTGCGGGATCGGCAGGCGTTTCCAGTCCACCGGCACACCGTCGGCGCTCTTGATGCGGGTGCGCGACAGCAGCGCGCGGATGAAGCTCTTGACCTGCATCGTGCCGAAATGCAGCCCGATGCACTTGTGCGCGCCACCGCCGAACGGCGCCCAGGCAAAGCGGTGGCGGCGGTCCTCTGCCCGGGTGTCGGAAAACCGCTCCGGGTCAAAGCGGTCCGGGTCGGTGAACAGCTTGGGAGAGCGCATGACCATGGTCAGCTGCGCCGCCACCGGATGCCCCGCCGGGATGTGCACGCCCTTCCAGTCAAAGTCGCGCAGCGCCACCCGCGGGATCAGCGCCACCGGCGGCACCAGCCGCAGCGCCTCCTTGAACACCATGTCGGTCAGCGGCATGGCGTCCAGCATGGCCGGCGTCATCGGCCCCGCGCCCAGCGCATCCACCTCGGCGATCAGCCGTTCCTGCCACTCCGGATGGGCGGTCAGGGCCCAGACCATCGTCGACAGCCCGCTGGCCGTGGTGTCATGCGCCGCCATCATCAGAAAGTTGAAATGATCGGCGATCTCGGCGCCCGACCAGCGCCGGCCCTCCTCGTCCGTGGCCCGGCACATCTGCGAGAAAAAGTCCTCGCCCCCCGCGCCCCGCCGCTCGGCCACCAGTGCGTGAAACCGCGCGATCAGCGCCGCGCGCGCCTGGATGCCGCGCCGGAACCGCGTCAGCGGCAGCGGTTTGCGGACAACCGTGATCGCCGCCGCGATCTCCTCGATGAAACGGCGGTTCAGCGCGCGTGTCCCCTCTGCATCGGCGGGCAACCCCATGAAGACATGCGCCCCCACCCGCAGCGTCAGGTCCTTGATCGCCGGGTAGAATTTGAACGGCCGGTCCACCGGCCAATCCGCCACCAGCCGCTCCAGGTCCGGCGCCATCAGGGACAGGTAGCTGTCCATCGCCGGCTTGCGAAAGGCCGCCTGCATGATGCGCCGGTGTTGCCGGTGATCGTCGAAGTCGCGCAGCATCAGCCCGCCGGGAAACAGCGCGCCCAGCGAATCCTGCCAGCCCTGCTGACTGGAAAAGATCCGGTCGGGATCCATCAGGATGTATTCGGCGGCCTCCGCGCTGGTAAGGGAGATCCGCCAGCGCCCCATCATCTTGATCCGGTAGACCTCGCCAAAGGCCTCGGTGTTGCGTTGGGCAAACCCGAGGAAGTCCCGCAGCGACAGCAACGTATGCCCGACCAGCGGCTGCGTCGGCAGGTGCGGAATGTGGGACAGCTCTGACGGATCCGGCATCGGGATGCTCCTCGCTCGGAAACAGCCTAGCCGCCCGCCCGCCTGCTGTCGCACGAAATCCGCGACAGGCTCAGCGCCGGAACACCGAAAGCGCCACGCCCCCCAGGACCACGGCAGCAGCGATCACGAAGTCGGCGCTCAGGCTCTCGTCCAAGAATACCATTCCACCCGCCATGGCGATCACCGGCACCGTCAGCTGCGCCACCGCCGCCACGCTGCCCTTGACCTGCGGCAACACGTGATACCACAGCGCGTAGCCCAGCCCCGAGGTCACCGCCCCCGACACCATGGCCAGCACGATGCCGCGCGTCTCCGGCGCCACTGCCTCCGGGCTGACCGGCATCAGCAGCCCCAGCACAAGGCCGATGGGTGCGGCCAAGGCGAAATTTGCTCCCGTCGCCAGCAGCGGATCGCGCGCCTTTCGCCCCGCCAGCGAATAGACCCCCCAGCCCGCCCCGGCCAGTACCATCGCCAACCCGTGCAGCGGGCTGAGATCGACCCCGCCTCCGGGCCACAGCAACCAGGCCAGCCCGGCAAAGGCCAGCATCGCCCCCAGCCAGCGCAACAGCGGCGGCCGCTCACCGCCCATAAGGCTGCCGCCGAACATCGTCACCTGCACCGTCCCGAACAGGATCAGCGCCCCCAGCCCGGCGTCCAGCGCCACGTAGGCCACCGAAAACCCGTAGATGTAAAGCACCAGCCCCAGCACCCCGGCCACCCGCCCGGGTCCACCCAGCACAACCCGCCGCCGCAAGACCAGCCCAAGCAGGAGCAGCACCACCGCCCCGGACCACAGCCGGATCGTGCCAAAGCTCACCGCGTCGATCGCCCCATCCGCCAGCGCCGCGCGGTTCAGCACGGAGTTCGCGGCAAAAGCCACCATGGTCAGCGCGGTCAGCCCAATCAGACGCATCTCTTCCCCCGGGATCCTGTCCTTTCATGACAAAGGCGCGCCCCCGGGTCCACCCGGCGCCGCGCCCCTGCTTCTTCTCTGCAAAAATACTCCCGGGGGAGTCGACCGAAGGGAGACGGGGGCAGCGCCCCCCCCCGCCGTCAGGCCACAAGGCTCTCGGCCCGCTTGAGGTCCACCGACACCAGCTGCGACACGCCCTGTTCCTGCATGGTGACGCCGAACAGCCGGTCCATCCGCGCCATGGTCACCGCATGGTGGGTGATGATCAGGAACCGCGTCTCGGTCCGGCGGCACATCTCGTCCAGCATGTCGCAGAAGCGGGTCACGTTGGCGTCGTCCAGCGGCGCGTCGACCTCGTCCAGCACGCAGATCGGCGAGGGGTTGGCCATGAACACGGCAAAGATCAGCGCCAGACAGGTCAGCGTCTGTTCGCCGCCCGACATCAGCGAGAGCGTCGACAGCTTCTTGCCCGGCGGCTGACACATGATCTCCAGCCCCGCTTCCAGCGGGTCATCGCTCTCGACCATCATCAGGCTGGCCTCGCCGCCGCCAAAGAGATGAGTGAACAGCATCGAGAAGTTGCTGTTCACCTGCTCGAAGGCGGTCAGCAGCCGCTCGCGGCCCTCACGGTTCAGGCTGGCGATGCCAGCACGCAGCGTCTTGATCGCGGCCTCCAGGTCGGTCTTTTCGGCCACCAGCGCGTCATGCTCTTCCTGCACGGCGCGGGCGTCCTCCTCGGCGCGCAGGTTGACCGCGCCCAACGCGTCACGCTGCCGCTTGAGGCGCGACACCTCGGCCTCCATCTCGTCGGCGCGCGGCATGGCGTCGGGGTCCACGTCCAGCTGCGCCAACAGCTTGACCGGTGTGGTCTCCAACTCGTCCGAGATGCGCTCGGCGGCGGCGGTCACCGTCTCGCGCGCCGCCTCGGCCCGCGCCTCGGCCCGGGCCCGGGCCTCGCGTGCGTCCCCGGCCAGCCGCTCGGCGTCCCTCTCGGCCGCGATGGCCTCGCGCAGCGCGCCTTCGGCCAGCGACAGCGCGTCCGACGCCTCGGCCTTGCGCGCCCCGGCCTGCTCCATCGCCTCGGTCAGCTCCGCGTGTTGGGCCTGGAGCGCACCGGGCACGTCCATCGCCTCGGCCAGCTCGTCCTCTGTGTGCGCCTTGCGCTCGGCCAGTTCGGTCGCGCGTTTCTCGGCCGTCTCCAGCCGGTGCCGCCAGCCCGACAGCTCCTTGGTCACCTGCTGGCCGCGGCCCTTGCGCGCCTCGCCGTCGCGACGCAGCTCGTCATGCGCCGACCGCCGCGACATCATGGTCATCCGCGCCGCCTCGACGGTCATGCGCACGTCATCGGCCTTGATCCGGGCCTCCTCGAGGTCGTCGAGGCCGGCAACCGCACGCTCGGCCTCCTTCAGCTGTCCGCGTGCGGCACCCGCCTCGTCCTCGTAGCGCTTGACCGACAGGCTGGCGCTTTCCAGCTTGCCCTCGGCCATGTCCCGATCCGCCTCGGCGCGGCTGAGCGCGCGCGACGCCTCGGTCACCGCCTGGTCGGCCGCGCGACGCCGTTCGCGCGCGGCCTTGTCGGCCTCGGTCAGCTGCCGCAACCGCGCCATCAGCGCCTCGTGCGCTGCCTGCGTGCCTTCCAGTCGCGCGGTCGCCTCGGCCATCTCCCTCTTCAGCGCCTCCAGCCGGTTCAGCTGTTCCAGCCGCAGCGCCGCGGCCGAAGGCTGATCCTCGGCCCAGGCGCGGTAGCCGTCCCAGCGCCACAGGTCACCCTCGGGCGAGACCAGCCGCTGACCCGGCTTCAGCGCGGCTTGCAGGCGGTTACCCTCGCGCACGCCGGACACAAGGCCCACCTGTGCCATGCGCCGCGCCAGCACCTGCGGAACTGCGACATGCGCAGACAGGGGCGCAACGCCCTCGGGCAGCGGTTGCGCGGTGTCATAGGCCGGCAGCACGCGCCAGCCTGTCGGGCCGTCCTCGTCCACCTCGGGCGCGCGCAGGTCATCCGCCAGTGCCGCACCCAGCGCCTTTTCAAAGCCGCCCGTGACGCTCAGCGCGTCGAGGATCTGCCCACCCTCGGCGGTGTCACGGTCCAGCAGCCGGGCCAGAGCCGTCACCTCGGCGCGCAGGGCGTTCATCTGGCCTTCGGCCTCGGACCTCTCGCCCCGGGCGTCGGCCTCGCGCGATTGCGTCTCGGCACGCTCGGTTTCGGCCTCGGTCAGCGCCTCTTCGGCCTCTTCGGCCCCGGCCTGCGCCTCGGAGAGCCGCTCCAGCGCCTCTTCGGCCGCCTCGCGGGACCGCTCCAACGCGCCCCGTGCCGCGCTGACGGCCTCACGCGCGCGGACCGCCTCGCCCTCATTGCGCTCGACCTGCTTGCGGCAATCGACGAGGTAGCGCTGCGCCGACTGGTGCCGCGCCGCAAGGCGCGCCACGTCCTCGGTCTGCTGCGCCAGATCGGCCTCGCGCTCCTGCAAGACCTGCGCCGCCTCACGGGCGGCCTCGTGCGCCTCGGCCAGCCGCGCGTCGTGCCCTTCGGAGGCCTTGGCCAGCTCTCGTTGTTCCCATTCCAGCCGCTCGATCGTCTCGCCGGCGTCACGGTTCAGACCGGCTTCGCGCTCCATGTCCAAAGCCAGCTGGGCAATCCGGTTCTTCAGGGTCTCGATTCGCGCCGCTGCCTGCCGCTCCTGATCGGTCAGGGTGTCGCGCTGGACGATCAGGCGTTGCAGCACCGCCGCGGCGATGGCCTCTTCCTCGCGCAGCGGCGGCAGCTTTTCCTCGCGTTCGCCGCGCAGCTTTTCCGCCGCGCGTGCCGCCAGCTCGGCCTTTGCGGCCGCGCTCACCGCCTCGCGCAGCGCGGCGTCGGCGGTGGCGCGGGCGTCATCGGCCTCGCGCCAGCGGCGGTACAACAGAATCCCTTCGGCCTGCCGCAATTCCGTGCCGATGGCGCGGTAGCGGGCCGCCTGCCGTGCCTGCCGTTCCAGTTGCGCCAGCTGCGTGGCCAACTGCTCGATCACATCGTCGACCCGCAGCAGGTTCTGCTCGGTGCTGTTGAGCTTCAGTTCCGCCTCGTGCCGCCGCGCGTAGAGGCCACCGATCCCGGCGGCGTCCTCCAGCACCTTGCGGCGATTCTTGGGCTTGGCGTTGATCAGCTCGCTGATCTGTCCCTGCCGCACCAGCGCGGGCGAGGTCGCGCCCGTGGCCGCATCGGCAAACAGCATCTGCACGTCGCGGGCGCGGGTGTCCTTGGCGTTGACCTTGTAGGCGCTGCCCACATCGCGGGTGATCCGCCGGACGATCTCCAGGTGGTCGCTGTCGTTGAAGCCCGAGGGCGCCAGGCGGTCGCCATTGTCGATGGTCAGACAGACCTCGGCAAAGTTGCGCGCCGGACGGGTGGCCGCCCCGGCAAAGATCACATCCTCCATGCCGCCGCCGCGCATCGCCTTGGCCCGGGTTTCGCCCATGACCCAGCGCAACGCCTCCAGCAGGTTGGACTTGCCGCAGCCGTTCGGTCCGACCACCCCGGTCAGGCCGGGATTGATGATCAGATCCGTCGGATCGACGAAGCTCTTGAAGCCGGTGAGTCTGAGTCTGGTAAAACGCAAGGTTCCGCACCCGATTCCGTCTAGGGTCTTCAGGGTGCGCGCGGCGGGGGGCCCGAGTCAAGAAAGCCGTGGCCTATATGGCGGGTTCTCGCCCTTTCTCCACAAGATATTGCGGACATACGGTCACTTTGAGCACGTCAAGGCGCCGGTCATCCGTCCGCCGCGCAGGTCGGCGCCGTCGATGTCGCAATAAAGGGTCCGGGGTCGACGGGGCATCTTGGGCGCCGGTTGTCCATCACAGGACAGGCCGATCCACATCATCGACGGATCCCCCTCGACCCAGGCGGCACGGCAACCGCTTTCGATCTGGGCGGCGATCCCGGCCTTGCGGGCCACGGCCTCGAACCTTGGAAAGGCTTCGGGAGAGGTGCGGATCGCCTCGACCAGGTCGCCGCGAAAGCGCAGCGAAAAGCGCGATCCCTCGACCGTGCGGTCCACCTTTGGCGCCCCAAGGAAACCCGGCCCCGCCACGTCACACGCGGCGAGGCCGGCAAGGAGAACACAGGGAAACACTCGCATCGGTACAGCTTGCCGTATCTTGGTTACCAGACGGTTAACGGCCGAGTGGGTCCAGTGGACCGACGCGCGTTTCCCGCTTTACATTCCATTGTCCGAATGTTTATATATTCCGAAACGAGAATTTGAATGCGACCACACAGGAGGCCCCGATGGTCCCGCAGACACACCGCCCCGCAGACAATTATTCACCGATCTACTTCCTCGCGTCGGTCGGCGCCGGTGGAATCGTCGTCAGCTTCTTCATGGTGCTGATGTTCTGGGTCCCGCACCCGGGCCAGCCGGTGCCCGTGTTCGAAGACATCATGGCCGCCTGGTCCACCCGTGGCCCGCTGATGCAGACGGCCATCGCAATCGCGCTTGCCGGCATCGCCTTCTTCGCCTTTCTCAACATCAAGTCGCTGGTCTGGAACCTCCAGTCCTTCGGCGCCTACAAGAAGACCGGCGCCTACGAGACCCTGCGCGCCTCGAACGCCGAATCGACGCTGACGGCCATGCCGCTGGCGCTGGCGATGACGGTCAACGTCGGCTTCATCCTCGGGCTCGTCTTCGTGCCCAAGCTGTGGAGCGTGGTCGAATACCTCTTTCCCATGGCGATGGTCGCCTTTGGCCTGATCGCGGTGCTGGCCTTCCGGCAGATCGGCGCCTTCCTCGGTCGTGTGCTGGCCAAGGGCGGGATCTTTGACGTCACCGCGCACAATTCGTTTGCCCAGCTGACCCCGGCCTTTGCCGTG
Organism: Antarctobacter aquimaris; assembly: GCF_900184945.1. GTDB lineage: Bacteria > Pseudomonadota > Alphaproteobacteria > Rhodobacterales > Rhodobacteraceae > Maliponia > Maliponia aquimaris. The sequence continues at coordinate 335,570 of NZ_FXYF01000004.1, forward strand.
GCGATGATCGCCGTCGGCTTTGCCGCCCCCGCCGCCATGAGCACCGCGCCGACAACGGTGGGTGTCTCGCTCATCATCTCGACGATCCTGGGGACCGTGGCCATCCTCTATGCCGCCGTGGCCGCGATCACCGCCTTTGCCTCGATGCTGCAACACGGCACCGCGCGCGAGGCCGGCCCGACCCTGATGATCATTGTCCCCATCGTCACCGTGCTTGGCATCATGTTCCTGCGGCAGGAACACGGACTGCACACCACCTTTGACGCCCATGACAACGCTGGCGAATCGCTGGTCTTTCTGACCCGGCTGCTGGCGATCCAGCTGACCTTCCTCGGCCTCGGCGCAGTGGTGCTGAAGGCGCAGGGATACTTCGCCGACTTCGTGCTGGGAACGAAGACTTCGGCCGGGTCCTACGCGTTGGTCTGCCCCTTCGTCGCGCTGTCGGTGATGCTGCATTTCTACGTGAACAAGGGGCTGGTCGGCGCCGGGGTGATCGCCAAGTACGACCTGGCCTACTGGGGCGTCACCGGGCTGGCCATCGCCTCGCAGATCGTTGCCATCGCCCTGGTGCTGCGCCTGAACCGTCAGCACTTTGCGCCCGCCCGCGCGCAGGCTGTTCCGGCCGAGTAACCCTCCGATCGACTCGGTCGCAAACTGGGGTCGGGCCTTCGGGTCCGGCCTCTTTTCATGCAGGTCAGTGGGCGACAGGAGCGCAAGGGGAACCGGATGAAGAACCCGCGCACGACGCTGTCTCAGGTTTCTCAAGGGGCTGCTCAGAAGGATACCTGGACCCCGGGCAATTTCAGCGCCTTCATCAGATCGCGCACCTCCTGCCGCGCGGCGATGTTGGAGATGCTGAGGCTGCGCACGCCGATGTCCCTCAGATCCAGCAGGGTCAGCCCGCGCGGAAACAGCTCGCGGAACACCACGCGCTCGGAAAAACCGGGTCCTACGCGAAAGCCGATGCGCTTGGACAGCATGGCCACGGCCTTTTCCATCTTGGCCTTGTTGATCATCTGCTGCGCGCCGACCCGGTTGCGCAGAACGATCCAGTCCATCGGCTTTAGCCCGTTCTTGGCGCGCAACTGCCGCGCCGACCAGACCATCTCGGCATAGACCGAGGGGCCGAGGATCTTTTCGCCGTCGCCTTCGATCCGCGCCAGCAGGTCGAAGTCGACAAAGCTGTCGTTGAGCGGCGTGACCAGCGTGTCGGCCATGGCGTGCGCGACCTGCGCCAGCCGCGTGTAGGCGCCGGGGCAGTCGATCACGATGAAATCATGGGTGTCGCGCAGCTTTTCCACCGCGCGGCGCAGGCGGTTGTCGGCGGGTTGCTCGCCGGCGGTCACCGCCTCGGGGTCCGGTTCGGGCAGCGGCATCCAGAAGGGCACGGCGAGGTCGTGGCCCTCTTTCTTCAGCCAGGCGCGGCGGTTCGACAGGTAGCGCCCCAGGCTCTGCTGCCGCAGGTCCAGGTCCAGCGTGCCGACGGAATGCCCCATGCGGGCCAGCGCCGTTGCGACGTGCATGGCGACGGTGGATTTGCCCGCGCCGCCCTTTTCGTTTCCGAAGACGATGAGATGTGCCACTGCTCTGCCTCTTGTCAGGCGCGCCGCGTGTTGACCCGCGGTCGCGCTGTGCCTGGTGCGCAGGCCCGTGCGGCAGGCCTGCCAAAACGCGGAAGGCCCGGCGCGGTGCCGGGCCTGTCCGTCTGCCGTGCTTGCGCGGCTCAGTGCAGCTTGGCACCCACCTCGGCAATGGCGCTGTCGATCAGCTGACCGGCACGATCGGCCGTCATCTCGCCGGCGACGACCTTGCGGGCGGCGGCAATCGCCACCGCTGCGGCGCGGTCACGCACTTCGCGGATGGCCGATGCCTCGGCCGAGGCCAGCTGGCTTTCGGCCGCCTGCAGACGGCGGGCAATCGAATGCTGGATGTCGGCCTTGGCCTGTTCGGCGGCCAGTTCGGCCTCCTGGCGGGCGTGGGCGATGATACGGTCAGCCTGTTCCCGGACTTCACGCTGCTTGCGCTCGTAGCTGGCCAGCAGGCTCTGGGCCTCCTCACGCAGCTTGCGGGCCTCGTCGAGGTCCGACTGGATGCCTTCGGCCCGCTTGTCCAGCAGACCGGCCAGCATGCCGGGGACCTTGAAGTAGACCAGCACCGCAAGAAAGGTGATGAAGCCCAGCGTCACGATGAAATCGGTGTTCTTCAGCGAGAAGAACGGACCCGAGGCTGCGGCGGCCGGCGATGCGGCCAGCGCGAACAGGGCGGGAAGGATGAGTTTCTTCATGGCCTTACCCCTTGAGCTGCGCATCGACCGCGGCCGCGATCTTGGCGTCGTCCGCAGAGCCGCCCAGCGCTGCCACGATGGCGGCGGCGGTGTCCTTGGCCACGACTTCGACATGGGCCAGAGCGCTTTCGCGGATCTCGCCGATGGCCTTTTCCGACTCGGCCGCCTTGGCGGCGATTTCCGCGTCGGCCTTGGCCAGCGCGACGCCGAGTTCGGCCTTGATTTCGTCACGCGCCTTCTGCGCGATGGTCTGGGCCTCGGCCCGGGCATCGGCAAGCGCCTTCTGATAAGCGGTTTCGGCCCGTTCGGCCTTGCGCTTCAGCTCTTCGGCGGCGGCGATGTCGTTTGTGATGGTCCCCTGGCGTTCCGCCAGAACCGCCGCGATGCGCGGCAGGGCAATGCGGGCCAGCACGAAGTAGATCACGACAAGCGTGATCACCAGCCAGAAGACCTGGTTGCCGATCCAGTCACCGCAGAGTTGCGGCATCCCGACGGCAGAGCCGTGCGAGTCCACGCATGCGCTGACAGCTTCGGCACCTGTAGTTTCGGTCGCCATTGTGTCCTCCGTCGGAACTTGTCTCTACATCGGGCGGTCAGGGCCTGCGCCGTGACCGCCCGCGCGTAAGGATCTTTACGTTCCGTGGATCAGACGGCGAACATCAGCAGCAGCGAAACGAGGAAGGCGAAGATGCCCAGCGCTTCTGCGAATGCGATGCCGATGAAGAGCGTGGCAGTCTGGCCGGCGGCGGCCGACGGGTTGCGCAGGGCGCCTGCCAGGAAGTTGCCGGCCACGTTGCCCACCCCGATTGCGGCTGCGCCGGAACCGATTGCTGCCAGGCCTGCGCCGATGTGTGCGAGATCGCCTTCCATTGAGATTCTCCTTACGATTGGAAGTTGAGTATTCGGGTTGTTCGTCGGGTAGGGTGGGTTTTCAACCCACCGCCCTTAATGATGCGGGTGCAGCGCGTCCTTGAGGTACACGCAGGTCAGGATCGTGAACACGTAGGCCTGGATGAAGGACACGAGGATCTCCAGCCCGTACATCGCGGTGATCGCCAGGACCGAGATCGGCGAGATCACGGCGATAGCGGCAAAGCCGGCAAAGACCTTGATCACCGCGTGACCTGCCATGACGTTGCCGGCAAGACGAATGCTGTGGCTGACCGGACGCACGAAGTAGGAGATCAGTTCGATGATCGCGAGGATCGGGCGCAGCGCCAGCGGCGCGCTCGACACCCAGAACAGGCCCAGGAAGGAGGCGCCGTTCTTGACAAAACCCAGGATGGTCACGGTCAGGAACACTGCCATCGCCAGCACCACGGTCACCGCAAAATGCGAGGTGGTGGTAAAGCTCTTGGGCAGCAGGCCAAGGAAGTTGGCCGACACGATGAACATGAACAGGGTCATGATGTAGGGGAAGTACTTCAGCCCGTCCTTGCCGGTCACATCCTCGACCATCTTGTAGACAAAGCCGTAGGCCAGTTCCGCGATCGACTGGCTGCGCGACGGCACGATGGCCCGCTTGGAGGTGCCCACCACCATCAGCAGAACGATCACCACGATGGCCAGGAACAGCCACAGCGTCACGTTGGTGATGGTGAACATGCCCACGTCGCCGCCGTGTCCGAACAGCGGCTTGACGATGAACTGGTCCATCGGGTGGAACACAAGGCTGCTGCTCTCGGCGGCTGCGTCATGCGTCTCGGTCGCCATCTCTTTTCCCCTCATCCGCTCCGGTGACCCGGGCGCTGTCGTCAGTTGCCCCCGTCGGGGCGCTAGTCCTTGCCCTCGTCGGGGCGCGGTGCCGCGCCGCCGGCCGAGGCCTGTTTCGCCTGGACCTCTTTCGCCGTGCGCAGCATCACCTTGATGCCCGCGGCGATGCCCAGCAGTGCGAACACCACCATCAGGAACGGCGCGGTGCCCAGCAGGATATCGAGACCGTATCCGATCCCGAAGCCGATCCCCAGTCCGGCCACCATCTCCGTCACCATCCGCCAGGCGATGTTGGCCTGGCTGTAGTGCTCTTCCTGATGGGTCTTCCCCACTTTCTGGCCTGCCTTGTAGGCGGCCAGCTTGGCGTCCAGGTCGTCCAGCTTGCGCTTGGGGTCGGGGTCGCTCACGTGTGGGTCGGCTCCGCTCAGGGTCGTCATGGTGCTATGCCGGGCGGGGCCACGAGTCAACACGCGGGAGTCCGGGCAAACTGGACGATCAACTACCTGTTTATGCTTGGAATTTTCTCGACCTCCCACCATGCGGTCATTCCGCCGCACTCCGCCAGACCGCTGATTTCGCTGCAAATGCACATTCAACTTAGCGGTTGAGTTTTTCCTGCGCGCCGCTCACACCCATGGCACACGACAGGATTATCGCCATGCGCACCGCCCTTGCCCTCTGCCTTTCGCTTGCCCTGACAGCGTCACAGCTGACCGCCGAAGAGGTGACGCTCACCCGCCCCGACGCGGTGCTTCGGGGCACCTGGAGCGCGCCGGACAACCCGGCCGCCGCCGCGCTGATCCTTCCCGGCTCGGGCCCGACGGACCGGGACGGAAACTCTGCGGCCGGGCTGTCCACGGATGCCTACCGCCAGCTGGCCGAGGCCCTGGCCGCGCGCGGCATCGCCACCCTGCGCGCCGACAAGCGCGGCATCGGTGCCAGCACAGGGGATCCGAACGCCGTCACGCTGGGGCTGTACGCGCAGGACGCCGGCGGCTGGATCGACATGGCCAGGGACCGGACCGGCCTGCCGTGTCTCTGGCTGATCGGCCATTCCGAAGGGGCGTTGGTGACGCTGAAGACGGCGCAGGCGCGCGACGATCTCTGCGGCCTCGTGTTGCTGGCCCCTCCCGGGCGGCCGGTCAGCCAGATCCTGCTGGAGCAGTTGAACGGGGTGCCCGCGCTTGACCCCCACATGGAGGCCGCCAAGCGCGCGATCGTGTCGCTGATCGCCGGGCAGACCGTCGACCCCGCCAGCCTGCCGACGCCGTTACAGGGCCTGTTCCACCCCGCCGTCCAGCCCTTCCTGATGGATCTCTTCGGCTTCGATCCGGCCGAGGCGGCGGCGGAGGTCACCCTGCCGGTGCTGCTGATCCGCGGCTCGGCGGACTTGCAGATCGCGGCAGTGGATGCCGAACGCCTGTCCGCCGCGCTGCCGCAGGTCGAGGCCATCGCGCTTCCAGGCATTACCCACGCGCTCAAGACCGCCGGCGATGACAGCCGCGACGCCAACCTTGCCACCTACGCGGACCCTGCCATCCCGCTGGCCGCCGGGCTGGCCGAGGCGGTCGCCCGCTTCCTCCTCGCGCCGCGATGACCGCCCGCCTCGACGCCGTCTTTGCCGCGCTGGCGGACCCCACGCGCCGCCGCATCCTGTCGATGCTGCTGGAGGACGACATGGCCGTGACCGATGTCGCCGAGCCGTTCGAGATGTCGCTGGCGGCGATTTCCAAGCACCTCACCGTGCTGACCAACGCGGGCCTCATCAGCCAGGACAAGCGCGGCCGGGTGAAGTGGTGCAAGCTGGAGCCGGACGCCCTGCGCGAGGCGTCGATCTGGATGCAGGCCTTTGGCCAGTTCGACCAGTTCGACCTTGACGGTTTCGAACGCTTCCTGGAACAGGAACTGGCCCCGCCGACCGAGACCCCGGACAGCTGATAGCAAGAGCCGCGCGCGGGACGAAGCGCGGGCAACGCGCTTGCAAGCGCGTTGAAAGGGCTTTCCAAAGCCCTTTCCCGCCAGCGCCCACGTCGGTCAGGAGACCGGAGCGCGCGCCTTCTCCTCGTCCTTCACCAGCAGCAGCAATGACAAGGCCGTCAGCGCCACCCCGGGCAGGATCGCCAGCCCCGGCACGCCCTGCCCCAGCGCCAGTTCCCACAGGATCACGGTCGATGGCACGATGTAGGTATAGGCCATGACCTTGGCCGCCGGCAGCCGCAGGGTGGCAAAGCGCAGGATCACGAAGGTGATGCCGGTCGCGGCGAAGGCGACGTAGAGGATCGTCCACCAGACAATGGCCGGAACAGACTGCCAGTCCATCGCCCAGAGATCCCGCGCGGCCCAGACGCACAGGATCAGCGCGCCGGCCGACAGGATCCCCGCGTTGAAGACCACCCCCGGCTCGCCCCGGCTCAGGAGGCGCAGCATGGGGGTGTACATCGCGTGCGCCACGCAGCCCCAGAAATAGATCGCCTCGCCGCGACCCACCTCGAAGCGCAGCAGCGCTTGCCAGTCCGCGTCGAAGATCACCCAGAGCGCGCCGACCCCGCCCACCAGGATCGCCAGCGCCATGCGCGGCGTCGTCACCTGCCGGACGATGATGTAGCCAAAGACCGCCGTCAGCGCCGGGTTCAGGGTAAAGACCGCCGCCATGCTGACCGGGGGCGCGGTCTTCAGCCCTTCGAACATGGTGACGAAGTAGATCACGAACAGCCCCGCCAGCACAAAGTAGCGCCACGGGGCGGCGACGGCCGCGCGCGTCACCCTGCCCGTCGCCAGCGCCCAACCCCAGAGCACCGCCGCCGCGATCACGAAGCGCACCGCGTTCAGCACCGCCGGGTCGATGAAAGGCGCCGCCATTCCGCCCAGCGAGAACGATCCCGACACCAGCACCGCAAAGACCAGCATGGCCAGGTGGCCCTTGCCCGCCTCGCTCATCGGGCAGAGCCTTCGCCGGCAAAGGTCTTCAGGTGCGTCAGGAAGGCCTGCACCTTGGCCGTGCGGTGCAGGTCCACGTGGGTCACCAGCCACAGCGGCGAGGTCCATTCCTCGTGCGGGGGCATGACCTGGACCAGTTCCGGGTGCCGTTCGGCCTCGCGCGTGCCCATGAAACCCAGGCCCGCGCCCTCGATGATCGCCGCCTCGATCACCCGCGCGTCGGTGCTGCGGAACACCACGCGGTCATAGGGGATGCGCGCGCGCAGCCAGCGCTGGAACGGCGCGCGGCTGTCCGGGTCGTCATGCGCGACGAAATCATGCGCCTTGAGCGCCTCCTCGTCCTCGGGCAGCCCGCGTGCCGCGATGTAATCGCGGTGGGCATAGAGGGCGATGTCCTGCCGTGAGAAGGGCTGCACCACGTTGTCGGGTTCCTGCGGCGCGGGACCGGCGCGCAGGGCGACATGCGCCTCGCCGTATTCCAGCCGAAACACCCGGTCGTCGGTGAGAAAACGCACGATGACCTCGGGGTGCGCCGCGCGAAAGCTGGCCAGCGCCGGCACCATCATCGGCGCAAAGGAAATCAGCGAGGTCACCATCAACTCGCCCGCGACCTCGTTGCCGCGCCCCTTGATCCGCCCTTCGAGCTGCTGGAACTGGTCGTCGGTGGTCTGCGCCACGCGCATCAGGTCCTGCCCGGCCTCGGTCGCGGTGTAGCCGCGCGCATGACGCTGGAACAGCTTGACCCCGACCCGCGCCTCCAGCGCGTCGATGTGCCGGATCACCGTGGCATGGTGCACGCCCAGCACCTCGGCCGCGCCGCTGACGGTGCCCAGCCGCGCCACCTGGAACGCGGTGCGGATCTCATCCCAGTTGTCCATCGGACCCTCCGGTCATTATGTGCGCTCACTCACAGCTCATGCGTTTTTTCGCCAATTGTGTTCGTCATCGCAAGTGCCAATTTGATCGGCATACAACAGACACATCCCCAAGGACCCGATCCATGACCAAGACCGTTCTCCGCATCGACGCCTCTGCCCGCACCGATGGCTCTGTCAGCCGCCAGCTGGGCGACGACATCCTCGCCCGGCTCAAGCCCGACACCGTCGTGATCCGCGACCTGTCGGAAACCGTGCCGCAGATCGACGGGCGCTGGCTGGCCGCCAACATGACGCCCGCAGATCAGCGCACCCCGGACCAGCGCGCCCGCCTGGCCCTGTCGGACGCGATGATCGAGGAACTGCGCAGCGCCGACACCATCGTCATCGCAACGCCGATCTACAACTTTGGCGTGCCATCGTCGCTCAAGGCCTGGTTCGACATGGTTGCCCGCGCCGGTCTGACCTTCCGCTATACCGAGGCGGGCCCGGTCGGCCTGCTGGAGGGCAAGCGCGTGATCCTCGCGCTGGCCTCCGGCGGCACCGAGATCGACAGCCCGATCGACTTTGCCACGCCCTGGCTGCGCCACGTGCTGGGCTTTGTCGGCATCACCGATGTGCAGGTGGTGCGGTCGGACCGGCTGATGGTGGACGCCGAGGCGTCGAAAGCCCGCGCCACCGAAGACCTCGAGCGGCTGGCAGCCTGATCCGACCTGATACCCGGCGCCGCGCTTTCCGGCGCCGGGATTTGACGGCGGTGACCGGCGCGCCTAGCCTGACGGGATGCGCGTCACCGTCACCACCCCCGACCGGTTCGAAGCCAAGGTCCAATCCTGGCTGTCCGGCATGATCCTGCTGGTCCTCGGGGTGCTCTGCGCCGCGCTGGGCCTTGCAGCCCTGGGCGCGGGTGAAGCGCAGGGCGCGATCTTTTCCGCCATCGGGCTTGGCCTGTTGGCGCTTGGTGCCTGGCTCTTGTCGTTGCGTACGCATGTCGTGTTTGACCGGCCCGCCAACCGCGCCACCCTGCGCTTCGCCAGCCTGTTCGGCGCACGCGAGGCGGCGTTTCCGCTGGACAGCGTCCAGCGGGCAAGGGTGCTGCGCCAGCGCCTTTCCGGCCGCCGACAGTACAATCTTGTGCTGGTCGTGACGCGGGACGGAACCGCCGAAGCCCATTCGCTGAGCCGCGGCTACGGGTCCGGCGGCTGGCGCAAGGGCCGCCTCTCACGCGCCATCAACGCCTGGCTGGGCGTGGCCGAGGGCGACTGACGCCACCGGCCCTTGACTCGGCGCCCCGATGCTCACTATACGCAGCCTGTTTCCGGGAGCGCTCTGGCCTTCCGGTCCCTTGGGCTTTGCCCGGGATCGCCCTCCGTCAGCGCGTTGCGCCCACGGGGGCCAACCGGCATTGGCCCGCACCGATTGGGATGCCGGTTGTCCCTCCCTACCTTGGAGGACACCATTGACGTAGAGAAGGAGGCGCTGCCTCATGTTCGAAAATCTCTCCGAACGCCTTGGCGGCGTGTTCGACCGGCTGACCAAGCAGGGCGCCCTGACCGAGGACGACGTCCGCACCGCCCTGCGCGAAGTGCGCGTCGCCCTGCTGGAGGCCGACGTGTCGCTGCCCGTGGCGCGGCAGTTCATCAAGGCCGTCGAGAAGAAGGCAACCGGGTCCGCGGTCACCAAGTCGATCACCCCCGGCCAGCAGGTCGTCAAGATCGTCCATGACGAGCTGATCGCCGTGCTGGCGGGCGAAGGCGAACCCGGCAAACTGCGCATCGACAGCCCCCCCGCGCCGATCCTGATGGTCGGCCTTCAGGGCGGCGGCAAGACCACGACGACCGCCAAGCTGGCCAAGCGCCTGAAAGAGCGCGAGGGCAAGAAGGTGCTGATGGCCTCGCTGGACGTCAACCGCCCCGCCGCCATGGAACAGCTGGCCATCCTGGGCAAGCAGATCGGCGTCGACACCCTGCCCATCGTCAAGGGCGAGGACCCGGTCGCCATCGCGAAGCGCACCAAGACGCAGGCGGGGCTGGGCGGCTACGACGTCTACATGCTGGACACCGCCGGCCGCCTGTCGATCGACGACGAATTGATGGCCCAGGTCGAGGCGGTGCGCGACGTCGCCAACCCGCGCGAGACGCTGCTGGTGGTCGACGGCCTGACCGGCCAGGACGCGGTGCACACCGCCGAGAATTTCGACAACCGCATCGGCATCACCGGCGTGGTGCTGACCCGGATGGACGGCGACGGCCGCGGCGGTGCCGCGCTGTCGATGCGCGCCGTCACCGGCAAGCCGATCAAGTTCGTCGGTCTTGGCGAAAAGATGGAGGCGCTCGAGACCTTCGAGCCCGAGCGCGTCGCCGGCCGCATCCTGGGCATGGGCGACATCGTCGCGCTGGTGGAAAAGGCGCAGGCCACGCTGGAAGCCGAACAGGCCGAGCGCATGATGAAGCGCTTTCAGAAGGGTCAGTTCAACATGAACGACCTCAAGATGCAGCTCGACCAGATGATCAAGATGGGCGGGATGGAAGGCATGATGTCGATGCTGCCTGGCATGGGCAAGATGGCCAAGCAGCTGGACGGCGCCGGCATCGACGACAAGATCCTGAAACAGCAGATCGCCCTCATCAATTCGATGACCAAGCTGGAGCGCGCCAACCCGCAGGTGCTTCAGGCCAGCCGGAAAAAGCGCATCGCGGCGGGTGCCGGAATGGAGGGCGCCGACCTCAACAAGCTGCTCAAGATGCAGCGCCAGATGTCCGACATGATGAAGAAGATGGGCAAGATGGGCAAGGGCGGCATGCTGAAACAGGCCATGCGCGGCATGTTCGGCGGCAAGGGCGGCCTGCCCCCGGAAATGGCCCAGGGCATGGACCCCAAGGCGCTGGAAGCCGCCGCCAAGCAGATGGGCAAGGGCCTGCCCGGCGGTCTGCCGGGCTTTGGCGGCGGCGCGGCCCTGCCCCCGGGCCTCTCCGGCCTCGGCAAGAAGAAATGACCTGAGAGGAAAGGACCCCTGCGCGTCGTCCTGGCGGACTTACTCCCGCCAGAGGCCCTGTCCCCTGCGGGACGCGCGGACACCGATAGATCCATGCCCGCCCCCACCCTGCATACCCCGCGCCTGACGCTGCGCGCCCACACGATGGGAGACCTCGAACAGCTCTGTGACCTGTTCGGGACCGATCGCGCGCGTTTCATGGGCGGACCTGTGTCGCGGATGCACGCTTGGCGCTGGATGGCATCCGAGGTGGCGATGTGGGACCTGATGGACCACGGCGCATGGGGCATCGAAACCCGTGACGGCACGTTTGTCGGCCAGGTCGGCCTGTACCAGCCGCCGCACTTCCCCGAACGGGAACTTGGCTGGACACTGCTGGAAAGCGCTGAAGGCAAGGGCTATGCGCAAGAAGCGGCCGTCGCCGTGCTGAACTGGGCCTGGGCGCAGGGCTGGGAAACACTCGTGTCCTACATCGACCCGGGCAACGTCCGTTCGATCGCGCTGGCCGAACGGCTGGGCGCCGCGCTTGACCCCGATGCGGCACTGCCCCAAGGCGAAACACCGGACGAAACGCACGTCTACCGGCACAGCCCGGACGCGGACGGCAACCCGGAGGCCTATGCATGAGCCTCACCAACGCCCCCCGCCTTGAAACCGACCACCTGATCCTGCGCGGCCCCGAGCCGCGGGACGCCGAACCGCTGATCGCCTTCCTGATGGACCAGGAGCGCGCCGCCGGCTTCGGCGCCTACGACAACCGTGGCGATGCCTGGCGCTGGTACGCGCTGAACATCGGCCACTGGCATATCCACGGCTACGGCTACTTCACCATCGAGATGAAGGACAGCGGCCTGCCCGCCGGGCTCTGCGGCATCTGGAACCCCGAGGGCTGGCCCGAACCCGAGGTCGGCTGGCTGGTCTTCGAGGGGTTCGAGGGCAAGGGCATCGCCTTTGAGGCCGCCCTGCGCGCCCGCCGCTGGGCCTACGAGGACCTCGGTTTTGCCACGTTGACCTCCAACATCGTGCCCGGCAACACTCGCTCCGCGGCGCTTGCACAGCGCCTTGGTGCGTGGCGGGAACGGGTCTACGACAACCTGACGATGGGCACCGAAGAGCTCTGGCGCCACCCCGGGCCGGAGGCGCCGACATGATCCCCTCCATCACCTTGACGACCGACCGGCTGACCCTGCGCACCCCTCTGGAAGAGGATTTCGAGGTCATCGCCGCCTTCATGGCGTCGGACCGGGCGCGCTTTGTCGGCGGCCCGGTCACCGACGACTTCGGCCAGTGGCGCGGTTTCCTCTCGGGCCTGGGTCACTGGGCGCTGCGCGGCTACGGCTTCTTCATGGTCCTGCATGGCACGCAAAAGGTCGGACGCGTCGGCCTGGTCAACCATGTCATGTGGGACGAACCGGAGTTGGGCTGGCACATCTTCGACGGCTGCGAAGGCCGGGGCTACGCCACCGAGGCCGCCGCCCGCGTGCGCGACTGGGCCGCTGCCGAACGCGGCCTTGGCCCGCTGATCTCCTACATCCACCCGGACAACACCGCCTCGCGCCGCGTCGCGGAACGGCTGGGCGCATGTTTCGAGCGGGACACCGTCCTGCTGGACCACCCGGCGCAGGTCTGGCGCCACCCCGAGGGCGCGAAATGACCGCCGCCTGCGAACGCCACATGCCCGGTCCCGCCGCCCGCGCCGCCGCGCGCCTGGGCGGCCGGATCCCGGTGCTCGACACCCGGCGGCTGCAACTGCGCGGCCCCCGGATCTACGACTTCGACGCTTTCGCCGCAATCATGGCCTCGGACCGCGCCCTGCACATGGGCGGGCCGTTCACACGCGGGCAGGCGTGGGACGAGTTCACCAACTACATCGCCTGCTGGCTGCTGCACGGCTTCGGTCTCTGGACCATCGACGCCAGCACCCAGCCCTCCGCGGGTTTTGCGCTGCTGGGCTTCGAATACGAAGACCCCGAGCCCGAACTGGGCATCTTCCTCACCGAAGTGGCCGAAGGCCAGGGCTACGCCGCAGAGGCGCTGACCGCCGTCCGCGCACATGCCTTCGGCGCGCTCGGGCTCGACAGCGTCGCCTCCTTTGTCGCGCCGGAGAACACCCGCTGCATCGCGTTGATGCAGCACCTCGGTGCCTGCCGGGATGCCGCGGCAGAGCAGCGGCTCGGCGACGGCACGCTTGTCTTCCGCCATATCAAGGAGGCCGCCTGATGGGCCATCGCGATATCCCCGTGCTCGAGACGAAACGGCTGGTGCTGCGCGGCCCCGTGCCGCAGGACTACCCCGACTTCAAGGCGACCTTCTCGTCCTACCGCTCGCGCTTCATGGGCGGGCCGCTGAACGCCTACGAGACCTGGATGCTCTACGCAGCCGAGATCGGGCACTGGGAGATCCGCGGCTTCGGCATGTGGATGGTCCACCTGCGGGACACCGGCGAAACCGTCGGAATGGCCGGCGGCTGGTTCCCGGCGAAATGGCCCGAGCGCGAGATCGCCTGGATCATCTGGCCCGACAAGGCCGGTCACGGCTTTGCCCTGGAGGCCACCGAGCGCGTCCGCCGGCACCTCTACAAGTCGCTGAACTGGGAAACCGCGGTCAGCTACATCGACCCCAAGAACCTCGATTCCATCCGGCTGGCCGAACGGCTGGGCTGCAAGAAAGACCCCGATGCCCCGTCGATCGACGGCTCGGACGCGGTCTATCGCCACCCGACGCTGGCCGACCTGCAAGGACAGCTGGGCCATGGCATCGACATGGAAATCGCGCACTACCAGAATCCGCTCTTCAAACCGAAAGGCTGGGCCATTGACTGACGCCGCCACCCGCGCCGCCACGCTCCTCAGGGAACACCGCGAGTCGATCGACCGGCTCGACGCGATCCTCGTCTTCACGCTGGCCGAGCGGTTCAAGCACACCCAGGCCGTGGGCGTCCTCAAGGCGCAGCACGACCTTCCCCCATCCGACCCCGCGCGCGAGGAACAGCAGATCGCGCGGCTCCAGGATCTGGCGCTCCAGGCCGACCTCGACCCGGAATTCGCCAAGAAATTCCTGAATTTCGTGATTCAGGAAGTCATCCAGCACCACAAGCAACACCAATCCTGACGGACCGTCCGTCAGATACGCCATTCAAAAAAGGAGACACCAAATGGCAGTCAAAGTTCGCCTCGCCCGTGGCGGTTCGAAAAAGCGCCCCTTCTACCGCATCGTCGTTGCCGACTCGCGCATGCCGCGCGACGGCCGCTTCATCGAGAAGGTCGGCACCTACAACCCGCTTCTGGCCAAGGACAGCGAAGACCGCGTCAAGATGGACGTGGAGCGCATCCAGTACTGGCTGGGCCAGGGCGCGCAGGTCACCGACCGCGTGTCGCGCTTTCTCGAAGCGGCTGGTGTGATCGAGAAGAAGGACCGCGCCAACCCCAAGAAGGGCACCCCGGGCAAGAAGGCCCAGGAACGCGCCAAGGCCCGTGCCGACAAGGCCGCCGAAGCGGCTGACGCCGAATAAGGCGCCCAAAGGGACGGTGGGCGGGGCGAGGCGGCGGCACGCCGCGAGCGTCCGCCCGCCGTTCCGCGCCTCCCGCCCATGTTCAGGCTGATCCGCACGAGCGTCCTTCTTGTCATCGCCTTCACCGCGGGCTTTCTCTATTCCGAACTGACGTGGCATGATCGCTGCAAAGACATGGGAGGCGAAGCGCGTGGTGGCGTCTGTTTCGACATATCGCAATGACTGACAAGGTCTGCGTCGGCGCCATCGCGGGCGCCTTTGGCGTCCAGGGCGAAGTGCGGCTCAAGAGTTTCACCGCCGATCCCTTGGCCGTGCAGGACTACGGCCCGCTCACGACCGAGGACGGCAGCCGCAGTTTCGAGGTCGAGATCACCCGCGACATCAACAACGGCTTTTCCGCCTGGCTGACCGGCGTCGACACCAAGGAGCAGGCCGACGCGCTCAAGGGCACGCGCCTGTTCGCCCCGCGCGACCGCCTGCCCAACCTGCCCGATGACGAATACTATCACGCCGACCTGATCGGCCTCCAGGTCTTTGACACAGGCGGCGCGCCGCTGGGCGCCGTGAAGGCGGTGATGAACCATGGCGCCTCCGACCTGCTGGAACTGCAGGTGCCGGGAAAGTCGCGCACCGTGCTTCTGCCTTTCACCCTGGCCGCCGTGCCCACCGTCGACCTGGCCTCAGGCCGGATCGTCGCCGATCCCCCCGAGGGACTTTTCGACTGACTCCGCGCGCACCGGGTCCCTGCCCCGAATCCGCCCACGATTCGCCGCGGTGACAGGCCCCTTGGCACCCGCAGGTGTTGGTATTGCCACGCATGGCGCAACAGCCACGCCAAGCGCCCCTTTCAGTTACCCGACCGGAAACGACACGGCCGGAAACAGGGCCCACGGCACCACGTTTTGGCCATGATTTTCGTCCAATTTTAGCCGCATTCGGCACAGTTTCGAGGGCACTGACTTGGACGCACTGGCTTTCCGCTTCATTCTCGCCGGCCTCGCCGTTGGCCCGGCGGCCGTCGCGACGGTCCTGCCGGCGTCGGGGGTCCTCGTGCCGCTGGGCTTGGTGGTGGGCGGGGCCGGCAGCGCCTGGGCCCTGTTCGTCAGCCTGCGCGACGGCAAGCAGCACCCGCGCCGCCGTGGCCCCGCGTTGCTGACACCGGCGACGCTGCGCCGCCGTCCCCGCGACCTGCCCCCGATCGGAGACCAGCGCCGCGCCTTGGCCGAGACGCTGGTCGCCGCCGTCGACCTGCGGACCGAGCCGGACGCCCCGCCGACCCGAGCCACCGCCGTCGCGCGCATCCTCGCACGCGTGCTGGACAGCTGGCAGATGGCCGACACGGCCGACCTGCCACGCGACCTGACGATCACCCTGACCCTGCTGGAACGCCTGCTGACCGCCGACCCGGGCGAGGCGGGCCGCATTGCGCAGATGTTCCGCCGTCCGGACCTGGTGCTGGCCTTGCGCGACGAGATCGACGAGGTGGCGCAGGTCCGCGCCGCCTATGACCGCGCCTTTGCCGCCTTCCAGGCCACGCGCGTCGTGCAGGCCGCCGACCCGGCCCCGCGCGACCTCGTCGAGGCATTCCTGAGCATGGGCGTCCCCGACATCGACCTGTGGCACCGCATCGTGACCGAGCACGATCCCGACAGCCCCGCGCTGCGCCGCGCCGCACTCTGGTGCGTCCTGCAACCGCAGTGCGACCGGGCAACCGTGGCCGCCTACCTGGCGCGCGTCACACATGAGGGGCAATTGACTCGCGCCGCGCGACGGGGCGACCGCGCCTATCTGGATCGCGTCGCCCGGGTGATCCGCAACTACAACGCCGGGGCCTACACCCGGCAGGAACTGGCATTTGTCCCCGCCGCCGGTGCCGCGCAGAGCCAGGCCGAGGAACTCGACGCGCTGGCCGATCTGACCCGCACCCCGCGCCTGCCGGACCCGCATTGCGCCGTGATCGCGCTGGACGGGCGCAAGCCGCGGCCGCGCCCGGCCTGGGACCTCGCCAACGGTCGGCTCGTCCGCCCACCGATGCGCGCCGATTATCTCTGAGCGGTCCCGCCTTGCCCCGTGGCCCCGCCCCGCGCTAACAGGGCCCGGCCACAGCAGGACAGACCCATGTCAGACGAACCGCCCCCCACCCGGTCACACGGGCGCAAATCCATCCGCCCCTCACTGGTCCCGCGTGACCTGATGGCGCCGGGCGAGGCGCTGGCACGGGCCTGGCGGGCGCAGGTCATCACCCTCTTTCCCGAGGCCTTTCCCGGCACGCTGGGCCTGTCGCTGACCGGCAAGGCGTTGCAGGACGGCCTGTGGCAGCTGGAGAGCATCCCCCTGCGCAAGTTCGGCGAGGGCAAGCATCGCAACGTCGACGACACACCCGCAGGTGGCGGCGCCGGCATGGTGCTGCGCGCGGATGTGATGGGCGCGGCGATCGACCACGCCCGCCGCCTGCAACACACCGCCGCGCCGCTGATCTACCTGTCGCCGCGCGGCCGTCCGCTGACACAGGGCATGGCGCGTGACCTCGCCACCCGCCCCGGCGTCACGCTGATCTGCGGTCGGTTCGAGGGGCTGGACCAAAGGGTGATCGACCATCACGGCATCGCCGAAGTCTCGATCGGCGATTACGTCCTGTCGGGCGGCGAGATCGCCGCGCAGGTGCTGCTGGACAGCGTCGTGCGCCTGTTGCCCGGGGTGCTGGGCAATGCCGTCTCGACCGAGGAGGAAAGCTTTTCCGAAGGCTTGCTGGAACACCCGCAATACACCCGACCCGCCGAGTGGCAGGGCCGGCCGATCCCCGAGGTGCTGCTGTCCGGCAACCACGGCGCCATCGCCAAGTGGCGCCGCGCGCAGGCCGAGGCGCTGACCCGCGACCGCCGCCCGGACCTCTGGGCAGCGCACGAGGCGCGCAAGCACGACACGCCGTCATGATCACCCTGCGTCGTGCCACGGCGGAGGACCTGCCTGCCCTCGTCGCCCTGCTGGCCGACGATCCGCTGGGGGCCGCGCGCGAAGACGCCTCGCTGCCGCTGGCGGACTGTTACACGCAGGCCTTTGACGCCATCGATGCGGACCCCAACCAGCTGCTTGTCGTGGCCACGCGCGATGGCACGGTGATTGGCTGTCTACAGCTGAGCTTTCTGCCCGGGCTGTCGCGCCGGGGCGCCTGGCGCGGGCAGATCGAATCCGTGCGTGTCGCGCCCAGCGCCCGTGGCCTCGGGCTGGGCCGCCAGATGATCGACTGGGCGATCGAGACGTGCCGGACGCGGGGCTGCACCCTCGTGCAGCTGACCTCGGACACATCGCGGCCCGACGCGCACCGGTTCTACGAAAGCCTGGGCTTTGTCCCCAGTCACACCGGCTTCAAGCTGCCGCTCTGAACTTTACAGCCCAGTTGGCGCGTGCAACCCTTTGCCCGACCCCGGACCGGAGCCGCCATGCAGATCCTGACGCCCCTCGCCCTTGCCCTGACCTTTGCCAGTCCGGCCCTTGCCTGGGAGCACACCGTGGAATGGCGCTTCAACGGGGCCGAAATAAAGTCGTTCAAGGCGACCGACCCGGAGTACGACGAGGACCCCGCGCTGCTGGAAGTCACCCTGAGCGATCCGCATTCCGGCGACACGGTGGTAACGATCGAGGCCGACAACGACATCGCCCCCTGTGCCGAGCTGCTGGGCTACGCCCAGGGCAACCCGTTCGAAACCGTCGTCCTGACCGCCAACCTGAACGCCCAGACGCTGAACGGCGTCACGCTGGCGCAGTGTTCGACCCGCTGAGACCATGCGCGCCTCCAGGATCATCCATGTCGTCAGCGCCCATGCCGCGGGTGAGGTCGGCGACGTCATCGTCGGCGGTGTCGCGCCGCCGCCGGGCCGCACGCTGTGGGAACAGCGCGACTGGATCGCCAATGACCAGACGCTGCGCAACTTTGTCCTGAACGAGCCGCGCGGCGGCGTCTTTCGCCACGTGAACCTGCTGGTGCCGCCGGTCGCGCCCGAGGCCGACGCCGCCTGGATCATCATGGAGCCCGAGGACACGCCGCCGATGTCCGGGTCCAACACCATCTGCGTCGCCACGGTGCTGCTGGAAACCGGCATCCTGCCGATGGTAGAGCCGGTGACGCATCTGACGCTGGAGGCGCCGGGCGGGCTGGTCCGGGTGGAGGCCGCCTGCGAGGGCGGCAAGGTCACGCGGGTGACGCTGACCAACCTGCCCAGCTTTGCCGACCGGCTGGGGGCCGAGATCGAGGTGCCCGGGGTCGGACGCCTGACCGTGGACACAGCGTTTGGTGGCGACAGTTTCGTGCTGGTGGATACCCGGCAACTGGGGCTGAAGCACGACCCGAAGAACGCCCGCATCCTGGCCGCGCTGGGCGCCCAGATCACCGATGCGGCCAACGCGCAGCTGGGTTTTGCCCATCCGGTGCTGCCGGGATGGGAGCACATCTCGTTCTGCCAGTTCACCTGGCCGGTGACGCGGGCGGGCGGCGTGCTGACCGGGGCCAACACCGTGTCGATCAAGCCTGCCAAGCTGGACCGCTCGCCCACCGGGACCGGCGTCAGCGCGCGGATGGCGGTGCTGCACGCGCGGGGTGAGATTGCCGTGGGCGAGCGCTACGTGGCCCGGTCCATCCTGGGGTCCGAGTTCGAGGGGGTGATCGCCGGCGTGACGATGCTGGGCGACCGGCCCGCCGTGGTGCCACGGATCAGCGGGACCGCCTGGATCACCGGCACGCATCAGCACATGCTGGACCCGACCGACCCCTGGCCCGGCGGCTACCGGCTGAACGACACCTGGCCGGGCGCCGAGGGATGAGCCAGGCGGTTTCGGATCGCCTGCGGCGATCCGACCGGCCGGGGGCTCTGCCCCCGGACCCCCGGGATATTTCAGGCCAGAAGAAACCGGGGGCGGGACCGCGCCCAAGGCACCATGGCCGGGCGGCTTTGTCCTTGATCCGGCGGGGCGGCGCCCCTATACAGCCCCATCTTCCGCTGCCGGGGCGACTCGGTGGCGGGGTTGTCGTGACCCCGAACGCGGGCGAACGGCAGAGCAAACAAAAGCTGGCCGGACATATCCTGTCACAGGATCAATGGCTCGCCAGACATCTCCGCGGGCAAACCGCGACGCACATAGGAGTAGGTCAGATGAACCTGATCGCACAGCTCGAGGCGGAACAGATCGCCTCTCTCGGGAAGACCATTCCCGATTTCAAACCCGGCGACACCGTCCGCGTCGGCTACAAGGTCACCGAAGGCACCCGGACCCGCGTGCAGGCCTACGAAGGCGTCTGCATCAGCCGCAAGCACGGCAAGGGCATCGCGGCCTCGTTTACCGTCCGGAAGATCTCTTTCGGCGAAGGCGTGGAGCGCGTGTTCCCGCTGTATTCGACCAACATCGAGTCCATCGAGGTCATCCGTCGTGGCCGCGTCCGCCGCGCCAAGATGTACTACCTCCGCTCGCGCCGCGGCAAGTCGGCCCGGATCTCCGAGGACACCACCTACAAGCCGCTCAAGCAGGGCGCCGACGCGTAAGGACTCCGTGAGATGAAAAAGAATCTGCACCCCGATTATCACGTCGTCACCGTCCGCATGACCGACGGGACCGAATTCCAGACCCGCACCACTTGGGGCAAGGAAGGCGACACGCTCGTGCTCGACATCGACCCGACCGTGCACCCGGCCTGGACCGGCGGTTCGTCGCGCCTGATGGACCAGGGCGGCCGCGTGTCGAAGTTCAAGAAGAAGTACGAAGGCCTCGGTTTCTGAGCCTGCCCTTCGCGCAAATTACGAAACGCCGTCCCTCGGGGCGGCGTTTTCGTTTGCGCGGCCGGTCAGCGGCAGCTGGCCCCCGGCGCATCGAGCAACGCGAACAGCGCCGCGTCGTCCGGGTCCTGTCTGGAGAGTCCCGCGTTTCGCTGCAACGTCTTGAGCGCGCGCGCCGAATTCGGCCCCCAGCGCCCATCGGGCCCGCCCTTCAGGCAGCCCCGTGCCGCCAGTTCGGCCTGCAGCGAGTAGACCAGCACCATCTGGCGCAAGGCGTCCTCCTCTTCGAGGATGTGACGCCCGGGGCAGGAGGTGGCGGCGTGGTGCTTGTGCGGCTGGATGTTGGCCGTCGGCACGCGGTAGGCGCGCTGCGCCTCGGACATCACGTGGACATAGGCCAGCCGCCCCGCCGAGGTCAGGCTCTCGTGGTTGAAGTCGCCCAGAGCCACCACCGCGAAATGCCCGGCGAAATCCGCCCGCTTGCCCGATCCATGCTCGGTCGACAGGGTGCCGGGCTTCAGCGAGACAGGTCGCCCCCGGGCGATGTTGCCCGCCTTGTCCACCGCGTAGTGGTAGGCGAACATGCCCAGCCCCGCCTGCGTGGCATGGTAGTGGTTGATGTTGCGCACCCGCTCGGTGATGGTCTGCCTTTCGCGCGCGGCGGCGGCGCGGCGGAAGAGGTTCGCATCGTCGCCGGCGAACCCCTCGTGGTGAAAGGTGATGTGGGTGATCCTGCCCTGTTCATAGCCTTTCAACGCGGCGCGGTCGATGTTGTCCAGCCTGGGCGCCAGCTCTCCGGCAATCTGGATTTGCACGGGCTGGGCGCTGGCGGACAGCGCAAAGATTGCCAACATGGCGGAGATGACGAAACGCAAGATCACGAAGGGGGCTCCCGGCAATTCGGAATCTCTCTAGCACGGAACGCGGCGGGCGCGCGCGCCAAACCCGCCATCCATCTGGACAGCGCCGCCCGTCGCCGCATAACTGGTCAGGACAGCCAGCCGGAGATACCGCCATGAAGGACGAGAATTTTCTCAAGGAGAACAACGCCCGCCACTTGTGGCAGCCGATGGGCCATCCCGGCGACGCGCAGGCCAATCCGCCCAGGATCATCAAATCCGCGCGGGGCAGCACGATCACCGACATCGACGGGCATTCCGTCGTGGACGCGGTGGGCGGGCTGTGGTGCGTCAACCTCGGTTATTCGAACGACAAGGTGAAGCAGGCCATCGCCGACCAGTTGCAGGTGCTGCCCTATGCCTCGGGCTTTGCCGGCAGCACCACGCCGCCCGCGATCGAGGCCGCCTATGCCGTGCAGGCGTTCTTTGCCGAGGACGGGATCGAGCGGGTCTTCTTTACCTCCGGCGGGTCGGATTCGGTCGAGACCTGCCTGCGGCTGGCGCGCCAGTATCACCGCCTGCGCGGTGAGCCGACGCGCACCAAGTTTCTCAGCCTGAAAAAGGGCTACCACGGCACGCATTTCGGCGGCGCCTCGGTCAACGGCAACATCCGCTTTCGCACCGCCTACGAGCCGCTGCTGCCCGGCTGTTTCCACCTGACCGCGCCCTACACCTATCGCAACCCCTTTGACGAGACGGACCCGGCCAGGCTGGCGCAGAAGATCGTGCAGATGGCCGAGGACGAGATCGCCTTTCAGGGCGCGAACACCATCGCCGCCTTCATCATGGAGCCGATCCTGGGCGCGGGCGGCGTGATCGTGCCCGACGCCAGCTTCATGCCGCTGATGCGCGACCTCTGCGACCGGCACGGCATCCTGATGATCGCCGACGAGGTGATCACCGGCTTTGGCCGCACCGGCGACTGGACCGGCGCGCGGCACTGGGGGGTGAAGCCGGACCTGATGAGCTGCGCCAAGGGCATCACCTCGGCCTATTTCCCGGTCGGGGCGGCACTGATCTCGGGCAAGGTGGCGGAGGTGTTCGAGAGCGCCGGCGCAGACGGGGCGATCTGGCACGGCTACACCTATTCGGCGCATCCGGTGGGGGCGGCGGCCGTTGTGGCCTGCCTGGCGGAAACCCTGCGGCTGGATACGAAGACCAACGCGGCCGCGCGCGGAACCCAGCTGTACGAGGGCGTCTGCCGGCTGGCCGAGAAATACGATGTCATCGGCGACGTGCGCGGTGGGCACGGGCTGATGGTCGGGATCGAGATCGTCAGCGACCGCGCGACCAAGGCACCGATGGACGCGCAGACGATGACGCGCATCCACCAGGCCACCTACGAGGCCGGGGCCATGGTGCGGCTGGGCATGCACAACATCCTGATGTCGCCGCCGCTGGTGGTGACCGAAGCGGAGATCGACCAGGTCCTGGCGGCGCTCGACACGGGTTTTGCCGCAGCCTGAGCATGAAAAAAGGGGCCGCGCGAGCGGCCCCTTTCGGTCATCGTCCGGGTTCAGTTGACGAACTTCTTGATCTCGCCGGATTTCAGGCGCGACAGGTAGCTGTTCACTTCGCGCTTGACGATCGGCATCAGGAAGTACAGCCCGATGATGTTGACAACCGCCATGGCAAAGATCGCCGCGTCCGAGAAGTCGATCACCGGCCCCAGGTTGGCCGAGGCGCCGATGATCACGAACAGGCAGAAGATGACCTTGAACACCAGTTCCTTGGACTTGCCCTCGCCGAACAGGTAGGTCCAGGCCTTCAGCCCGTAGTAGGACCAGCTGATCATGGTCGAGAAGGCGAACAGGATCACCGCCACCGCAAGGATGTAGGGGAACCAGCTGAAGGCGCTGCCAAAGGCCGCCGCGGTCAGGCCCACGCCCGAGGTGTCGCCCACGGTCTTGATGGTGGTGCCGCCCTCGTTGAGGATGTAGAGGCCCGTCGCCGGATCGACGACAAGCTGCTGGGTGATGATGATCACCAGCGCGGTCATGGTGCAGATCACCACCGTGTCGATGAAGGGTTCCAGCAGCGACACAAAGCCCTCTGTGATCGGCTCCTTGGTGCGCACGGCCGAGTGCGCGATGGCCGCCGAGCCGACGCCCGCCTCGTTCGAGAAGGCCGCCCGCTTGAAGCCCTGGATCAGCGCCCCGACAAGACCGCCCGCCACGCCAAGCCCGGTGAAGGCCCCGGCAAAGATCTGGCCGAAGGCCCAGCCGATCTTGTCCGCGTTCATCAGGATTATGACCAGCGCGGTGCCCACGTAGATCGCTGCCATGAACGGCACGACCTTTTCCGTCACCGAGGCGATCGACTTCAGACCGCCGATGATCACGACAAAGACGATCCCGGCAAAGACGATCCCGGTCAGAAAGCCGGGGTACTGGCCCACGACGCCGGTGATCGCCTGGTGCGCCTGGTTGGCCTGGAACATGTTCCCGCCGCCCAGCGCGCCGAGGATGCAGAAGATCGAGAACAGCACCGCCAGTACCTTGCCGCCCGGCAGGCCGCGTTCGGCAAATCCCTTGGTCAGGTAGTACATCGGGCCGCCCGAGACGGTGCCGTCGGCGTATTCGTTGCGGTACTTCACGCCCAGCGTGCATTCGGTGAATTTCGACGCCATGCCCATCAGGCCGGCAAGGATCACCCAGAAGGTCGCCCCCGGCCCGCCGATGCCCACGGCCACCGCGACACCTGCGATGTTGCCCAGGCCCACGGTGCCCGACAGCGCCGTTGCCAGCGCCTGGAAGTGACTGACCTCACCGGCGTCTTCGGGATCGGAGTAATCCCCCTTGACCAGGGCGATGGAGTGCGGAAAGGCGCGGAACTGGATGAACCCGAAATAGATCGTGAACACCGTCGCCGCGACCACCAGCCAGGCCACGATCCAGGGAAAGGTCGTGCCCGGGAAGGGGCTGAAGATGAAGTTGACGAACCAGCCGGTCGCGCCGGCAAAGGCGTCGTTGACCTTCTGGTCGATGCTGGACTCCTGCGCGCCGGCCATGGCGGCAGAGAGCATGAGTCCCGTGGCGGCAAGCGCCACCCGTTCTGCAAGTGTCTTCATGTGTTCTGTCCTGTTGTCCGGGGCATTCAGGGAACGATGGTGCAGGGCACCGGCGAGACCTGGACCAAAGATCCGGCGACCGAGCCAAAGACCCTTCGGCTGATCGAAGCCTGCCCGTCGCGGCCGATGAAAATCTGCTGGGCGCCCTGTTTCTCGACGATGTCGCACAGGGTGTCGGCGATGTGGCCATAGCGGACAACGGATTCGGCCGGGACACCGGCCTCGGCCAGCTTGCCCAGCACGGGCGCGATGATCATCGTCTCGGCCCGGTCCAGCTCTTCCTTGCGCCGTTTGTGACGCTCTTCCAGTTCGGTTGGCGTGAGAAAGGAGTAAGGCGACCATTCCAGCACATGGGCAACCACCAGCATCGCCCCTTGGGCCTTTGCACGCGTCACCGCGAAGTCCAGCGCACGTTGCGCCGCCTCGCTGCCGTCGTAGCCGACGACAAATTTGTCGGTCATTTCTGCGTTCCCTGTTCCGTTATTGCGCCTCTCGGCTGGGCGATTGTAACAAGTTTGTGTCAGTCGATTTGTTCGAATTCACCCCGAAAGCCGGCCGATTGCAGGGTAAACCGGGGCGGTGGCGGGGCAAAACGGGCAGCTGCCGCTTTTCAGGCGGTCTTTCCGCAGAATGCATGATGCAGGCCGTGCGCGGCAAACCTGCGACGGTTTCTCCCATATCGCATTCATTGTCCTGAATGTATACGGGCGCACACCCCCGATTCCCGTGGTGGAGGAGCGCGTCATGGAATTCCGCAAGATCACAGACGATATCACCGTCTCACCGCAGATCACCGCAGACCACCTGCAGGAAATCGTCGACGCGGGCTACCGCGCCATCATCTGCAACCGCCCCGATGGCGAAGGCGCCGACCAGCCGACATTCGACGAGATCGCCGAAGCGGCCAGGGCAAAAGGGCTGGAGGCCCGTTACCTGCCCATCGTCAGCGGCAAGGTGCTGGACGCCGACGCCACCGCCTTTGGCAAGCTGCTGCGCGACCTGCCCGGCCCGGTCTTTGCCTACTGCCGCACCGGCACGCGTTCGGCGACGCTGTGGTCGCTCAGCCAGGCGGGCAAGCTCGACACCTCCAGCATCCTCGCCGCGACGAAACAGGCGGGCTACGACATGGCGGGCGTGGTGCGCCGCATCGTCAACGGCGGCAAGACCCCGACGGACGAGGGCGACGCCAGGTTCGACGTGGTCGTGGTGGGCGGCGGCGCGGCGGGCATCGCCGTCTCGGCCAGCCTCAAGGCGCGCAAGCCCGGCCTCAGCATCGCCGTTCTGGACCCGGCCGACGTGCATTATTACCAGCCCGGCTGGACCATGGTCGGCGGCGGCATCTTCGAGGCCTCGACCACCGCGCGCACCATGGCCAGCCTGATCCCCAGCGGGGTCCACTGGATCAAGTCCGCCGTCGCCGCCTTTGAACCGCAGAACAACGCCGTGATCCTGGATGGCTGCCGTGTGGTGAAATACGACCGGCTGATCGTCTGCCCGGGGTTGAAGCTGGACTGGCACAAGGTCGACGGGCTGGTGGACACGCTGGGCAAGAACGGCGTGACCTCCAACTACCGCTATGACCTGGCGCCCTACACCTGGGAGCTGGTCAAGGGGCTGAAGCAGGGCCGCGCACTGTTCACCCAGCCGCCGATGCCGATCAAATGCGCCGGCGCGCCGCAAAAGGCGATGTACCTCTCGGGCGACCATTGGTTCCGCACCGGGCGGCTCAAGGACATCGACATCCAGTTCATGAACGCCGGCGGCGTGCTGTTCGGGGTCAAGGACTACGTTCCGGCACTCATGGACTACGTCAAGAAATACGACGCCTCGCTGAACTTTTTCCACAACCTCGTGGCGGTCGACGGTCCGGCGAAAAAGGCGACCTTCAAGGTCGCCAAGCCCGACACAGAGCCGACCGAGGTCACTGTCGACTTCGACATGATGCACGTGTGCCCGCCGCAGGTGGCGCCGGACTTCATCCGCGTGTCGCCGTTGGCCGATGCGGCGGGCTGGGTCGACGTCGACCAGAGCACGCTGCGCCACAAGACCTATGACAACATCTGGGCGCTGGGCGACGTGATGAACGCGCCCAACGCCAAGACCGCCGCCGCCGCGCGGATGCAGGCCCCCGTGGTGGCCGAAAACGTGGTCGCCGACACCCGGGGCCTGTCGGCCAAGGCGCTGTACAACGGTTATGGCTCCTGCCCGCTGACCGTGGAAAAGGGCAAGATCGTGCTGGCCGAGTTCGGCTATGGTGGCGCGCTGCTGCCGTCTTTTCCGAAGTGGCTGATCGACGGCACCAGACCGTCGCGCGCGGCCTGGCTGCTCAAGGAGCAGATCCTGCCGCCGGTCTACTGGAAGGCGATGTTGCGCGGCAAGGAATGGCTGGCCAAGCCCGAACCCGTCACCGTCAAGTAACCCCCCTCACCGGCCGCTCTCTCCAGGGCGGCCGGTGTCCTTTCCGGCCACCCTGCGTTGCGGCGTTTCGACCCTTTTCAAATTCATTTCCACGAATATATAAGCTCGCAACTCCCGCGACCCGACTCGCTGCCCGCGTCGCCGCACAGATACCAGGACACGCCATGACCCTCCTCTCGCGGACCGCCACCCAGCTGAAGCAATACCTGCCCATCCTGCAATGGGCCAAGACCTATGACCGCGAGACCGCGACCTCGGACCTGGTCGCCGCCGTGATCGTGACGATCATGCTGATCCCGCAATCGCTGGCCTACGCGCTGCTGGCAGGTCTGCCGGCAGAGATGGGGCTTTACGCCTCGATCCTGCCGCTGGTGGCCTATGCGATCTTTGGCACCAGCCGCGCGCTGGCGGTCGGTCCCGTGGCCGTCGTGTCGCTGATGACCGCCGCCGCGATCGGCAACCTCGGCCTGTCGGACCCGGCGCAGATCGCGCTGGCGGCCGGCACGCTGGCCTTCATCTCGGGAGTGATCCTGACCGTGCTGGGCGTGCTGCGGCTGGGGTTCATCGCCAACTTTCTGTCGCATCCGGTGATCGCCGGGTTCATCACCGCCTCGGGCGTGCTGATCGCCGCGTCGCAGCTGAAACACATCCTTGGAATCCCCGCGCATGGCCACACGCTGGTGCAGGTGGTGGGCGACCTGATCGCCAACCTGCCGCAGACCAGTCTGATCACCCTTGTGATTGGCGCCTTGGCCACCGCCTTCCTGTTCTGGGTCCGCAAGGGGCTGAAACCGCGCCTGTTGCAGGCCGGGTTGAAGCCGCGCATGGCCGATGTCGTGGCCAAGGCCGGGCCGGTTGGCGCCGTCGCGGTCACCACGCTGGTCACCTGGGGCTTTGGCCTGCAGGACGCGGGCGTCAAGATCGTCGGCAGCGTGCCCACCGGCCTGCCGCCGCTGACCGCGCCGTCCTTCTCACCCGAACTGTGGAGCCAGTTGTTCCTCTCGGCGCTGCTGATCTCGATCATCGGCTTTGTCGAGTCCGTCTCGGTCGCGCAGACACTCGCCGCCAAGAAGCGCCAGCGCATCGTTCCCGACCAGGAATTGATCGGCCTTGGCACGTCGAACATCGCGGCGGCCGTTTCGGGCGGCTACCCGGTGACCGGCGGCTTTGCCCGCTCGGTCGTGAACTTCGACGCCGGTGCCGCCACGCCTGCCGCCGGGGCCTTTACCGCCGTGGGCATCGCCGTCGCCACGCTGGCGCTGACGCCGCTGCTGTACTTCCTGCCCACCGCGACGCTGGCCGCGACGATCATCGTCGCCGTGCTCAGCCTGGTGGACTTCTCGATCCTGAAAAAGGCCTGGGGCTACTCCAAGATCGACTTTGCCGCCGTCTTTGCCACAATCGTGCTGACGCTGGGCTTTGGTGTCGAGATCGGCGTGTCGGCCGGCGTGCTGATCTCGATCGGCCTGCACCTCTACAAGACCTCGCGCCCGCATGTGGCCGAGGTGGGCCTGGTCCCCGGCACGCAGCACTTTCGCAACATCAAGCGGCACAAGGTCGAGACGCAGCCGCATCTTGTCACCCTGCGAGTCGATGAAAGCCTGTACTTCGCCAATGCCCGTTTCCTGGAGGATTACGTCCTGAAACGTGTGACCAGCGACAAGGCGCTGGAACACGTCGTCCTGCAGTTCACCGCCGTGAACGAGGTCGACATGAGCGCGCTAGAAACGCTGGAGGAGTTGAACCGCCGGCTGAATGAAATGGGCATCAAGATGCACCTGTCCGAGGTCAAGGGCCCGGTGATGGACCGCCTCTACCGGTCGCATTTCCTGGACGACCTGACCGGCCGCGTATTCCTGGCGCAGTACGACGCCTGGCGCAAGTTGACCAAGCCCGCGCCGGCCCCCTCAGCGCAGACGGACGCGGCCTGACGGTCCGAGGATCGAGATTTCCTGACCTTCGAAGACAGCCACCGAGAGCGGGTCGCCATAGCCCGCTCCGGTGTCGAGGTTCAGCCGGTTGGGATGCAGGTCCGGCGCATCCACCGGCGTATGCCCGTGCACGATGAAGGCGCCGAAATCGCCGGTGTAACGGTGGAAGTCCTGCCGGATCCACAACAGGTCTTCCTCGTCCTGCTGGTCGAGCAGCACCTGCGGGCGAACCCCGGCATGGACAAAAAAGACCCCGCCTTCGCGGTGTGACAGCTTCAGGTCTTGCAGAAAATGGACGTGCCGCTCGGGCACCGCCGCGCGCAGGTCGTCGGCCAAGGTCTTCTGGCGCACCTGCTTCGGCACGGCCACGCCGTAGGACTCGGCTGTCTGGATCCCGCCGATATTCGGGTGGAACCAGTGGTAGCCGACCAGAAGGTAAGGATCGACGCGCGGTGTGGGCGGGACGACGAACCATTCAAACATGCGGTCATGGTTGCCCTTGAGGCAGACCCAGTCCTGTCCAGCGTCGATCCCGGAACACAGCAGGTCGATCACCCCGGCCGAATCCGGCCCCCGGTCCACGTAATCCCCCAGAAAGACGACCCGCCCGCCGCCGTCGCGATCTACCCGCGCCAGCGCGTCCTCCAGCATGGCCTTCTGGCCGTGAATGTCGCCGATGGCGTAGATCCTGTCCATGCCATGGGTTCTAAAGCACCCGGCGCGCCGGTGAAAGCCGCGCTCAGGCGATCTGCATCGCCAGCGGGTCGTCCAGCATGACATAGGAATGCGTATTCACGTCGCCGCTCCAGCGCCAGAACGCCAGCAGCCCCTCCGGTCCCGCGCGGAAGGCATGTGGCATCCGCGACCGGTGGTGGATCTGCTCACCGGCAAACCGCTGACGGATGTCCTCTCCGGCAGTCCACAGGGCGGACCCGGCGAGGATGGTATAAGTCTCGTCGGCGTCGTGGTTGTGCAACCCGTAATAGGTGTCCGGGCGCTGATAGTAGAGGCCCATGCGCAGGTCGGCGCAGGGCACCGGCCCTTCGGGTCCCATCAGCGTGCAAACCAGGTACATCGACCCCAACCCGCCGACCTGCGCCGCGACCGGGTTCGCCCCCCAGGGCAACAGGTCAAAGCTGTCCAGCAGGCCGCGCGCGGCGGGGTGGTCCGAATTGGCCAGCAGGGTGCGGATGGCGATGGTGTCTTCCGGGGCGGGTTGCGACACGGCCAGCTGTTGCGGCCCCATCTCGCGCAGGATCAGCGCGGTGCGCGCGGCCTCGGGCCGATCCTCGGCATCCAGCGGAGTGGCAAGGGCGGCGATCAGGCACTGGACGGGATCGGACATGGCGCGCTCCGGCTGGGATCTGATGCGCCTTTGACCGGAATCTCACGGCCGCGCATATCCGGGGGCGACGCGCGCAGGTCGCAATCGGAAATCCGACCCGAAACAGGCGCCTGCCAGAGGCGTTGACACCATCGGAACGCGGTAGGCAGTCCCCGTGTCATGGCCTACCCTTGGACGGAATCCCCAGACCAAGGAGACCCCATGCCCGCGCCCACGCTCCCCCTCGACGGTTCCTGCCGATGCGGCCGCGTCCACATCCGGATCACGCAGCCACCGCTGATGACCGCCGCCTGCCACTGTCGCGGCTGCCAGAAGATGTCGTCCAGCGCCTATTCCCTCACCGCCATGGTGCCCATCGGCGGCTTTGAGGTGACGCAGGGCGACCCGGTTGTCTGCGGCACACACGGTCCGGACCAGGACCACATGGCCTGCCCCTATTGCATGACCTGGATGTTCACCCGTATCACCGGGATCGACGATTTCCTGAACGTCCGTCCCACGATGTTCGATGACACCGCGTGGTTTGTTCCCTTCGTCGAGACGATGACCAGCGCCCGGCTGCACTGGGTCACGACCCCGGCAAGACACAGCTTTGAGACCTGGCCGCCGGTCGAGGACTACGCAGCACTCATGGCGGAATACGCGGCGCAGGGCTGAAAAGGAAAACCCCTCCCGGCAGGCCGGGATGGGGTGACAATCGGTCGACGGAGGCGCGTGATCAGACCACGTCGAAGACCAGCGGCTTGATCTGGGTAAAGAGACCCGTCTCCGCCAGCTTGGCGCGCGCCTCGGCGGGCACCGGCTCGTCGACATACAGCAGCGCGATGGCCTCGCCGCCGCGGGCCGAGCGGCCCAGGGTAAAGTTCGCGATGTTCACGCCCATGGACCCCATGGTATTCCCCAACGCACCGATGATGCCCGGCTCGTCCTTGTTGGTGGTGTAGAGCATGTGCGCGCCGACCTCGGCGTCGATGTTGATGCCCTTGATCTGGATGAAGCGCGGCTTGCCATCCGAGAACACCGTCCCGGCGATCGAGCGTTCGCGCTTGGGCGTCACCACCGTCACCTTGATGTAGCCCTCGAAGGCGCCGGACTGCTCCTGGTTGGTGGTCGACAGCTTGATCCCGCGCTCCTTGGCCACCAGCGGGGCCGAGACCATGTTCACCTCGGGATTGACGCTCTTCATGATGCCCGCGATCAGCGCGCAGTTCAGCGCCTCGAGGTTCATGGTGGCGGCCTCGCCGTCGTAGAGGATGTTGATCGCCTTGATCGGCTCATCGGTCATCTGGCCGATGAAGCTGCCCAGGTGGTCGGCCAGCTTGATCCAGGGGCCCATGACCTTGGCCTCTTCGGCGGTCACCGAGGGCATGTTCAGCGCGTTTTGCACGGCGCCGGTCAGCAGGTAGTCGGCCATCTGCTCGGCCACCTGGAGGGCGACGTTTTCCTGCGCCTCGGTGGTGGCGGCACCCAGGTGGGGCGTGCAGACCACGTTCGGCAGGCCGAACAGCGGGTTGGACTTGGCCGGTTCCTCGGCAAAGACGTCAAAGGCCGCGCCGGCGACATGGCCGGACTTCAGCAGCTCGGCCAGCGCCTCTTCGTCCACCAGGCCGCCACGCGCGCAATTGATGATGCGCACGCCCGGCTTGGTCTTGAGAAGGTTCTCTTTCGACAGGATGTTGCGGGTGCTGTCGGTCAGCGGCACGTGCAGGGTGATGAAATCGGCGCGCTTGAGCAAGTCGTCGAGGTCTTCGACCTTCTGGACCTGCATCTTGGCGGCCTTCTCTTCCGACAGGAAGGGGTCAAAGGCCAGCACCTTCATGTGCAACCCGCGCGCGCGGTCGCAGACGATGCCGCCGATGTTGCCCGCACCGATCACGCCCAGCGTCTTGCCGGTCAGCTCGACGCCCATGAACTTGGACTTTTCCCACTTGCCCGCGTGGGTCGAGGCGCTGGCCTCGGGGATCTGGCGCGCCACGGCGAACATCATCGCGATGGCGTGTTCGGCCGTGGTGATCATGTTGCCGAAAGGCGTGTTCATCACGATCACGCCCTTTTTCGACGCGGCGTCCTTGTCGATGTTGTCGGTGCCGATCCCGGCGCGGCCGATCACCTTGAGGTTGGTCGCCTTCTCCAGGATGGTCGGCGTCACCTTGGTGGCCGAGCGGATGGCGAGGCCGTCGTAGTTGCCGATGATCTCGGCCAGCTTTTCCTTGTCCTTGCCCAGCTCGGGCATGAAATCCACGTCGATCCCGCGGTCGCGGAAGATCTGGACGGCGGCGTCCGACAGCTCGTCGGAGATGAGAACTTTGGGGGCCATTGCCTTGGGTCCTTTGGATATGCGGGGAAGGTGCGTGAGATCACGCACCCTACTTTTGGTTGTTCGGGGTAAGGCGCGTGCTCGCACGCACCGCGCGTCTCACGCGGCCTGCGCCAGCGCCTCGATCTCGGCGTGGAAGGCCCAGTCGAGCCAGGGCAGCATGGCCTGGATGTCGGAGGTCTCGACCGTGCCGCCGCACCAGATGCGCAGCCCGGCCGGCGCGTCGCGGTAGGCGCCCACGTCCAGCGCAACGCCTTCGGCCTCCAGCCGCTTGGCCACGGCCTTGGCAAAGGCAGCACCGTCGGTGATGCGCGCATTGGTAAACCGCAGGCAGACCGAGGTGTTCGACCTCGTTGCCGGATCGACCGCCAGGTTGTCGATCCAGTCGCGCGCCGCGCAGAAATCGTGGATCGCCTGCGCATTGGCATCGGCCCGCGCGATCAGACCCTTGAGCCCGCCGACCGAGCGCGCCCAGTCCAGCGCGACAAGGTAATCCTCGACCGCAAGCATCGACGGGGTATTGATCGTCTCGCCGACAAAGATGCCCTCGATCAGCTTCCCGCCCTTGGTCATGCGAAAGATCTTGGGCATCGGCCAGGCGGGGATGTAGCTTTCCAGCCGCTCGACGGCGCGGGGGCTGAGCACGATCATGCCGTGCGCCGCCTCGCCGCCCAGCACCTTCTGCCAGGAAAAGGTGGTCACATCCAGCTTGTCCCAGGGCAGGCCCATCGCAAAGGCGGCGCTGGTCGCGTCGCAGATGGTCAGCCCGGCACGGTCGGCGGGGATGACGTCACCATTCGGAACACGCACGCCGGAGGTGGTGCCGTTCCAAGTAAAGACGACATCGGTGTCGTAGTCGATCGCGCCCATGTCGACGATCTCGCCATATTCGGCGGTCTTGACCTCGGCGTCGATCTTCAACTGCTTGACCACGTCGGTGACCCAGCCCGCGCCAAAGCTTTCCCAGGCGACCATGGTCGCCTTACGGGCGCCCAGCAGCGACCACATCGCCATTTCGACGGCGCCGGTGTCAGAGGCAGGAACGATGCCGATGCGGTAGTCGGCGGGGATGCCCAGGATCTCGCGCGTGCCCTCGATTGCGGCCTTCAGCTTGTCCTTGCCAATCTTGGCGCGGTGCGACCGGCCAAGTGCGGCGTGCGACAGCAGGCCAAGTTCGAACGTGGGGATCTTGGCGCAGGGGCCAGAGGAGAAACGCGCATTTTCGGGCCGCGTTTCGGGTTTGCGCACGGTTTCGCGCGCGGGCGTTTGGGGTGCCATGTCAGCCTAACCTTCCAGATAGATGCCCCTCGTTGGGGAGGGGTGTCCCACGGAGGCATCTACGGCAGGCGCTGCGGCGCGGCAAGTCGGATATTGCAATGAAAGAGTTGGATTCGACGCGCCGCGCCACGTGGTCGGAGCGGATCGGAAACAGTCCGTCCAAAACCGAACCGTCGCTCGAATCCCTTTGCCACCCGCCCCCCTGTGCTAGGTTGGACCCAAGACATATTGCCAGGAGCCCTTCATGACACGCATTTTCCTAACCCTTTGCCTCATCCTGTCAGCGGCTTCGGCCCAGGCCTTCTGCGGTTTTTACGTCGCCAAGGCGGATGGCGGGCTGTTCAACGAAAGCTCCAAGGTGGTCTTTGTCCGTGACGGCGAACGCTCTGTCATCACCATGTCGTCGGACTACCGGGGCGAGCCGAAGGACTTTGCCCTAGTGGTCCCTGCCCCGCGTGTCCTGCTGCGCGACGAGAT
Organism: Antarctobacter aquimaris; assembly: GCF_900184945.1. Lineage (GTDB taxonomy): Bacteria > Pseudomonadota > Alphaproteobacteria > Rhodobacterales > Rhodobacteraceae > Maliponia > Maliponia aquimaris. The sequence continues at coordinate 369,385 of NZ_FXYF01000004.1, forward strand.
CCGCACCGTCAAGCCCGAGACGGTGGCGCGCCTGGACGACTACACCGCGCCACGGCTGGTCGAATACTTCGACCGCGATCCCTGCGCGCCGCCGATCATGCCGATGATCACGCTGAACGCCGTGGTGAACGAGGCCGCGCCGCCCATGGCGGACCGGGCCCGCGCGCTGGGCGTCACCATCGAGGCGCAATACGCCGTCGGCACCTATGACATCCTGATCCTGGGGGCCGAGGAATCCGATGGCCTGGCGACCTTCCTCACCGCCGAAGGCTACAAGCTGCCCGAGGGCGCGGGGCCGGTGCTGGCAGGCTACGTCGACGCCGGCATGAAGTTCTTTGTCGCCGGGGTGAACCTGGACCGCCACGCCGCCTCCGAGACGAAGGAGCTGCCGCCGTTGCAGATCGAGTTCACCTCCAAGGATTTCATGCTGCCGATCCAGCTGGGCAAGCTGAACGCCGAAGGCCCGCAGGACGCGCTGTTCTTCATGCTGTCGCGCAAGGGCCAGGTGCTGCCCGAGAACTACCTGCCTGTCGCGCTGCCCAGCAACGTCGACGTGCCGCTGTTCATCGAGGAAGAGTTCGGCGCCTTTTACAAGGCGCTGTTCGCGCAGGCAGCCCCCAAGGAGGGCGGCATCGTGACGGAATACGCCTGGGACATGGCTTGGTGCGACCCCTGCGCCGCCGATCCGCTGACCAACGCCGAACTGGCCGAACTGGGAGTCGACTGGCTGCCCGAAGAGGGCGCGCAGGGCGGCGGCGTGCAGGGGCAGAACGTCTACGTCACACGCCTGCACGCGCGCTACACCAGGGACCAGATGCCCGAGGACGTGATGTTCCGCGCCACCGAGGACCGGCAGAATTTCCAGGGGCGCTACGTGATGAACCACCCCTGGGAGGGCGAGATGGACTGCCCCGAGGCCGAGGATTACATCCTGCGCACCCGCGCCCGCATCGCCGACGAGGCCCGCACCGTGGCCCGGCTGACCGGCTGGGACGCCGACGAGCTGATCAGCAAGGCGCGGACCGGGATGCCGGAACTCTACCGCTGAACGCAGCTCGGCGCCCTCCCGGGGCGCCGCGATCAGGGACGGCGGGCGGGGCGATGTTGCCCGCAGGGCGACGAGCGTCGTCCGGCTGTCCCCGGCTCAGACCAGCCGCCCCCAGAGGTCGTATTCGCCAGCCTCGTCCACCTCGACCGTGACGATCTGACCAGGCACAAGTCCCTCGCCGCCTTCGTCGATGAAGAGGTTTCCGTCGATCTCGGGCGCATCCGCCTTGGTCCGGCAAGTGGCCACGCCGTCGCTGTCCACCTCGTCGACGATCACCTCGATCCGCTGCCCCAGCTTGGCGGCCAGCTTGGCCTCGGAAATCGCCTGCGCCTTTTCCATGAAGCGCGCCCAGCGTTCGGCCTTGACCTCTTCGGGAACGTGGTCCGGCAGGGCGTTGGCCCGTGCACCGGCAACGTTCTCGTACTGGAAACAGCCCACCCGATCCAGCTGCGCCTCGTCCAGCCAGTCCAGCAGGGTCTGGAACTCTTCCTCGGTCTCACCGGGATAGCCGACGATGAAGGTCGAGCGCAGCGTGATCTCCGGGCAGATCGCCCGCCAGGCGGCAATCTCGTCCAGCGTGCGCGTCGCCGCCGCCGGCCGCGCCATCCGGCGCAGCGTCTCGGGGTGGGCGTGCTGGAACGGGATGTCGAGGTAGGGCAGCACGAGACCGTCGGCCATCAGCGGCACCAGGTCGCGCACCCACGGATACGGGTAGACGTAGTGCAGCCGCACCCAGGCGCCAAGGCTGCCGAGGTCCTTGGCCAGCCCCAGCAGCGGGAACTTTTCCTCGCGGTCCTTCCAGTCGGTGCCGTAGGCCGAGGTGTCCTGGCTGATGACCAGCAGCTCCTTCACCCCCGCCGCGACCAGCCTTTCCGCCTCGCGCAGCACGGCACGGGCGGGACGCGAGGCCAGTTTGCCGCGCATGTCGGGGATGATGCAGAACTTGCAGGCGTGGTTGCAGCCTTCGGAAATCTTCAGATAGCTGTAGTGGCGCGGCGTCAGACTGACACCGCTGGCGGGCAGCAGGTCGATGAACGGATCGGGATCGGGCGGCACCGCCGCATGCACCGCGTCCAGCACCTGTTCGTACTGGTGCGGCCCGGTGACGGCCAGCACCCTGGGGTGCGCGCCGGTGATGTACTCGGGTTCCGCGCCCAGGCAGCCGGTGACGATCACCCGCCCGTTTTCCGCCAGCGCCTCGCCGATGGCCTCCAGGCTCTCGGCCTTGGCGCTGTCGAGAAAGCCGCAGGTGTTGACGATCACCGCGTCCGCACCCGCATAATCCGACGAGATGCCATAGCCTTCGGCCCGAAGCCTTGTCAGAATGCGTTCACTGTCGACCAGCGCCTTGGGGCAGCCAAGCGACACCATGCCGATGGTCGGCTGTCCGGGACGCGCGGTTTCGGTCACGCGGGCGCGGGCGAGGTCGGGGCGAAGATCGGGAGGATTCTGAACCATGGCGCGTCATACAGCGACATGCGCGGCTGGGAAAGGTGGCAGGTGATGGCGTGGACCGGACTGGAGCAGATCGACAGCCCCTCGGGGTCGCTGCGGGCTGAGCTCGAGGTCGACCGCGCCGGGAACTACCGCTACCGGCTGTTGCGCCGGATCGCCGCCGCGCCCGAGGACGAGGGCGCGCTGGGCGACGGCGCATGGCTGGTCGAAGAAGTCTCCGGCCTCTACGACTGGCGCGGCACCTGCCGCAACGATGCCCACCGCACGCTCCGCCTGGGCGATCCGGCCCGAACCGGGCCGGACTGAGTCAGCGGCGGCGGTCGCGCCGCGCGCTCATCGGCTGGAAGGCGACGCCGACATGCGCCTCGCAGTAGGGCTTGCCCTGCTGCACCGGCAGACCGCAGAACCAGAAATCATCGGTCGCGGGGTCGCCCACCGGCCACTTGCAGGTCCGCTCGGTCAGCTCCATCAAGGTCAGCTTCTTGGCCTTCTTCTCGACCTCGTTGACCTTGGCAAGTGCCTCGGGGCTGATCTCGTTGGCCGAGGGCTGCGGCGGCAGCGGCTGTCCGGCCGGGATGATCTGCTTGCGCGCGGGCATCTGCGTCACCGGCGCGGGGGCCGGAGCGGCGGCAACCGTTTCGGCAGGCTGCTGCGGACGCGGTTCCGGCGCCGGTTCGGGCTTGTTCGCCGCGGCGGGCTTGGGCTGCGGTTTGGCAGGTTTGCCCGGTGGTTGCGACTTGGCCTCGGGCTTGGGGGCCTCGGGCTGCGGCGCGGGGGTGGTCCCGGCGCGGTTCGACAAGCCCAGCCGGTGCACCTTGCCGATCACCGCATTGCGCGTGACACCGCCCAGTTCCTTTGCGATCTGGCTTGCGGACTGCCCCTCGGACCACATCTTCTTGAGCAGTTCAACGCGTTCATCGGTCCACGACATCGGGTTCCCTCAGCGAAAAAAGCGGCCGCTGTGCGGGGCCGCCTGACGTTTCCTTGGTTGGCTCTATTCTAATCATCGCGGACCGAGTTACAAGGCGGCGCAACGCATAGGAGGCCTCATGACCACGACACAGACCTACGCCCCCGGCAGCCGACGCTTTGGACGCGTCAATTGGCTGGGATTCTGGACCCTGTGCAAGCGCGAGGTCCTGCGCTTCACCGTGGTCTGGACGCAGACGGTGCTGGCCCCGCTGGTCACCGCCGGGCTGTTCCTGACCATCTTCACCATCGCCATCGGCCCGCAGCGCGGCGAAGTGATGGGCGTGGCCTTCACCACCTTCATCGCGCCGGGCATCCTGATGATGACGGTGATCCAGAATGCCTTTGTCAACACCTCCAGCTCACTGATGGTGTCCAAGGTCCAGGGCAACATCGTCGACACCCTGATGCCGCCGCTGTCCCCCGGCGAGCTGGTACTGGGCTACGTGATCGGCGGGACGGCGCGCGGGCTGGCCGTGGCGATTCCGCTGCTGGTGACCTACTGGGCGATCCTGGGACTGGTGCCGCAGGCGCCGCTGGTCACCCTGGCCTTCGTGGCGCTCGGGTCGGCATTCCTTGCCTCGCTGGGACTGATCGCCGGGGTCTTTGCGCAGAAGTTCGACCAGATGGCGGCGATCAGCAATTTCATCATCACTCCGCTCGCTTTTCTCTCCGGCACCTTCTACTCGGTCGAGGCCCTGCCGCCGGGCCTCTACCAGGTGACCCACGTCAACCCGGTGTTCTACCTGATCGACGGCGCACGCTGGGGCATGATCGGCGTGTCGGACTCCAGCCCCCTGCTCGGCTTCGCCGTTGCCTTTGGCGCAACCCTGCTGGCGTGCCTCGTGGCCTGGGGAATGTTCCGCCGCGGAACAAAACTCAAGGCGTGAGCGGTTTGGCCGGTGACCGTTCCACGACCGAGGGCTCCGCTGAACGAGGGAAAAAATCCGAAAAAACTTCGCCGAATGCCATTGCACCTGCCTCCGAAGCACAATAGATGAACCTTACGAAATTGGCGCGGGGTGGAGCAGCCCGGTAGCTCGTCAGGCTCATAACCTGAAGGTCGTAGGTTCAAATCCTACCCCCGCAACCAACGATGTCGAACGCCCCGCAGGCTTGCCGCCTCGGGGATTTGTCGTTTCTGCCTTGTTGAGCGACAACAGCCCCGCCAGTTCCCCGACAAGTTCGAGCGCCAACGATTCGTCATCCGGAATCAGCCTGATTTCAGACAGAAGGCTGCGGATGATCAACGTTGCCTCCGCCTTGGTGGCGGGATTGTCGAGCGCCGCATTCAAACTGGCAACTTCGGCACGATACCGGTCCGCCAATCCGGGGTGCAGCAGCACCGGCGTCTTGTCCGGCTCGGCCGCGAGTTGGGCTTCCAGTTCCGCCTTGCGGGCCTCCAGCCCGTCCATCTTCGACTTCATGCTGGGATGGAACATGCCCTCAGCGATGGCATCGACGATCCGGTCGATCTGGCGCACAACGCCGACGAGTTCTTTCGCCGCCGCGTCTCGCTCCCGAAGGCTCTCCTTGCTGAGCCGGTTGTATTCTTCCTGGTAGGCTTTCACGAACTCGGCGATGAGATCAGGGTGGAGGAGCTCGTCCTTCAACCCCGAGAGGACGCGCCGTTCCAGACCTTCCTTCCGAATGGTCAGGCGGTTGTCGCAGGTCCCCTTGTTGCGGCTGTTGGCGCAGCCGTAGTAGGCCTTCCCGACGAGGATGTAGCCACCGCCGCAGCAACCGCAGGTCAGAAGGCCCGAGAACAGGTGGCTGGCGCGCTTGGCTTTGGCAAGGCCCCCGCTTATCGCGGAGTTGCGCGTGCTTTTCTGACGCGCCTTCACGGCATCTCAACTGTCCTGATCGATGATCCGGAGGTCCGGCACCTCTTCGATGACCCATTCTTCAGGCGGGTTCGAACGGGCTTGCCGACTGCCGGTCATGGGGTCTTTCAGGAACCGCTGCCTGTTCCAGACAAGCCTCCCGATATAGAGTTCGTTGTTCAGGATACCGGTCCCGCGCTTCTGATTGCCGTGGATGGTGGATGCACCCCACGTCGCGCGGGGTCCCTGCACACCCTCCCTGTTCAGCGCAGAAGCGATGCTGCGCGGGCTGATGCCATTGGCGTAGTCGCGGAAGATGCGGCGCACGACAGCCGCCTCCGCCTCATTGATCCGCCGCTCACCCGTCGTGGTGCCGCCATCGGTGGTCAGCGACCGCACAACGTCGTAGCCGTAGGTCAGGCCACCGGCGGATTTGCCATTCCGGACACGCCCCTCAAGTCCGTGTCGCGTCTTCTGTGCAAGGTCATTCAGAAACAGGCTGCTCATCGTGCCCTTGCTCTTGATGTTGCTGAGGGTCTTTCCTGACACGCCGCACGTCGCAGGATGAAGATCTTCCAACTGACGCCGAAGTGCCTTGACCTCGCAAGGGAGGTCGCTCGGCGGGCGGTGAAGGAAGTCGGCGATCCGGTTGACTGCGGTCATGCGCGCACGGTGTCGGACCGTATCGTCCGGCGAACCGCTAGGCCGTGTTGACAAAAGGGATTCACAGGGCGTGTTGATCGTGATTCAAGCTGGTATCTGCGATGGAGACCAGCTTGGCACGAGACCTGATGTCGGACGAGGAATGGACGTTCTTTGAACGGTTCATTGTGTCAGTCCGCGCGCCGAACGGGCGCAAACCGACCGATCACCGTCTTGTTCTTGATGGGATTTTCTGGATCGCGCGCACGGGATCTCCCTGGCGTGATCTGCCGGAAGAGTTCGGCAAATGGTCAAGCGTCTACCGCCAGTTCCGGCGCTGGACACTGGCGGGGCTCTGGGAGCAGATCTTGGACGCGCTGAACGAAAGCGGGGCGGTGCCGCATGCCCTGCAAAAGATCGACAGCACTGCGGTTCGCGCCCATCACCAGGCAGCGGGCGCTGAAGGGGGACTCCGCGACAGGGTTTTGGCCGTTCGCCTGGTGGCTTCACGACAAGGATCCACCTCATCGTCAATGCAGCAGGGCTGCCTATGAGGACGGAGATCACCGCGGGGCAAACCTCCGACTATCTCGGCTTCGATCTGGTCATGGCCGCCAATCTGCCGACACCGAGTGGTCTGCTGGCCGACCGAGGCTATGACGCTGACAGCATTCGAAAATCATGGGCAAACGCGATGTCTTGCCCGTCATCCCCATGCGTAAATCACGAAAAAAGCGCATTGCCGTCGACCGGTCCTTGTATCGTCTTCGAAACCTTGTCGAACGGTGCTTCGACAAGCTGAAGAACGCCCGCCGCGTTGCCACCCGTTACGACAAGACTGCGGAGAGCTTCCTGGGCTTCATCGACATCACGTCGATCAGGCTTTGGATCCGTCATTTGTCAACATGACCTAGAAACTGCATCCCCTTTGCGGCCCCCCACAAACGGAAAAAGGCGGGGTTTCCCCCGCCTTTCCCGTCAGTTGCCAAAGCGCTGGTTCAATGCACCACCGCATCGTCGGGGCGCGGCCGGTTCGAGGCCGCCACACGGTCGCCGATGATCAGACCGTCGGTTCCGGCCGACACCGGGACGAGGTCGCCGTCCGTCACGTCGCCGGCCAGCAGCATCTCGGCCAGCGGGTCCTGCAACGCGCGCTGGATCACGCGCTTGAGCGGGCGGGCGCCGAAGACCGGGTCATAGCCTTCGTCCGCCAGCCAGGTCTTGGCCGCGTCGTCCAGCTCCAGCCGGATCTTGCGCGCCGCGAGCCGCTTGAGCAACCGCCGCAGCTGGATCTCCACGATGCCGGTCATGTCCTCGCGCTTGAGGCGGTCAAAGATGATCGTCTCGTCGAGCCGGTTCAGGAATTCCGGCCGGAAGTGCGCCCGCACCGCGTCCATCACGTCGCGCCGGGCACCGCTCGGGTCGGCCCCCTCCGGCATCTGGCTGAGCGCCTGCGAACCGAGGTTCGAGGTCAGCACGATCAGCGTCTGCTTGAAGTCGACCTTGCGGCCCTGGCCATCGGTCAGCACACCGTCGTCCAACACCTGCAACAGAACGTTGAACACGTCCGGATGCGCCTTCTCGACCTCGTCGAACAGCACCACCTGGTAGGGCCGGCGCCGCACCGCCTCGGTCAGCACGCCGCCTTCGTCGTAGCCGACGTAACCCGGAGGCGCGCCGATCAGACGGGCGACCGAGTGTTTCTCCATGAACTCGGACATGTCGATGCGGACCATCGCGTTGTCGTCGTCGAACAGGAACTCGGCCACCGCCTTGGTCAGTTCGGTCTTGCCGACCCCGGTCGGCCCGAGGAACAGGAACGAGCCAAGCGGCCGGTTCTCGTCGTTCAGACCGGCGCGTGCCCGGCGCACGGCATTGGCCACAGCCGTCACCGCCTGGCTCTGGCCGACCACCCGCCGGTGCAGGTCGTCCTCCATGCGCAGCAGCTTTTCGCGCTCGCCTTCCAGCATCTTGGAGGTCGGGATGCCGGTCCAGCGCTCGACGACGCTGGCAATGTGCTCGGGCAGTACCGCCTCCTCGACCATGACATCGAGATCCTCGGTCTCCGCCTCGCCCAGCTTGCGCTCAAGCTCGGGGATGCGACCGTACTGCAGCTCGCCGGCGCGGGCAAAGTTGCCCTCGCGCTTGGCCTGCTCCAGTTCGGCGCGCAGGTGGTCCAGCTCTTCCTTGATGTCGCGGGCCGAGGCCAGCTTGTCCCGCTCCGCCTGCCAGCGCGCGGTCATCTCGGCCGACTGCTGTTGCAACTCGGACAGGTCCTTTTGCAGCTTGGCCAGCCGGTCCTTGGAAGCCTGGTCATCCTCCATGCGCAGCGCCTCGACCTCGATCTGCTTTTGCAGGATGTCGCGGTCCAGCGCGTCCAGCTCCTCGGGCTTGGAGTCCACCTCCATCCGCAGACGGCTGGCGGCCTCGTCCATCAGGTCGATTGCCTTGTCGGGCAGGAACCGGTCGGTGATGTAGCGGTGCGACAGGGTCGCCGCCGTGACCAGCGCCGAGTCCGAGATCCGCACACCGTGGTGCAGTTCGTACTTTTCCTTGATGCCGCGCAGGATGCTGATCGTATCCTCGACCGTCGGCTCCTCGACCATCACGGGTTGGAAACGCCGCGCCAGGGCCGCGTCCTTTTCGACATGCTTGCGGTACTCGTCCAGCGTGGTGGCGCCGACGCAGTGCAGCTCGCCACGCGCCAGCGCCGGCTTCAGCAGGTTGGAGGCGTCCATCGCCCCGTCCGCCTTGCCCGCGCCGACCAGCGTGTGCATCTCGTCGATGAACAGGATGATCTCACCGGCGGCCGACGTGACCTCGGACAGGATCGCCTTCAGGCGCTCCTCGAACTCGCCGCGATATTTCGCCCCGGCGATCAGCGCGCCCATGTCCAGCGCCAGCAGGCGCTTGTTCTTGATCGATTCCGGCACGTCGCCGTTGACGATCCGCAGCGCGAGGCCCTCGGCGATGGCGGTCTTGCCCACGCCGGGTTCACCGATCAGCACCGGGTTGTTCTTGGTCCGGCGGCTGAGCACCTGCATGGTGCGGCGGATTTCCTCGTCGCGGCCGATGATCGGGTCGATCTTGCCTTCACGCGCGCGCTCGGTCAGGTCGAGGGCGTATTTCTTGAGCGCCTCGTAGCTGTCCTCGGCTGTCGCGGTGTCGGCGGTGCGCCCCTTGCGCACGTCGTTGATCGCCTGGTTCAGGCTCTGCGGGGTGACGCTCCCGGCGTCCAGCGCCTCCTTGGCCGGGCTCTTGACCATGGCCAGCGCGGTCAGCATCCGTTCGACCGGGACATAGCTGTCCCCGGCTTTGGTTGCCAGCTTCTCGGCCTCGTCCAGCACCTTGCCGGTGGCGGAATCCAGGTAGACCTGCCCGGCGTCGCCGCTGACTTTGGGGATCTTGGCCAGCTTGGTGTCCAGCACCTGGACCACCCGCTGGGGCTGTCCGCCCGCGGCCTTGATCAGGTTCGACGCCATGCCCTGATCGTCATCCATCAGCGCCTTGAGCAGGTGCTCGGGGGCCAGCTTCTGGTGGCTCTCCCGCATCGCGATGGTCTGCGCGGCCTGAATGAACCCACGCGCACGTTCCGTGAACTTCTCCAAGTTCATATCTTTCTCCTTCGATCAAGCGCCCCTTGAAATGCTCCGCGCCTGGCTTGGCAGCACGCGGTTCCTCGGGCCTCGATCTCAAGATGGCCCCGCCAAGCTGCCGGTTCAAGAGAACGCCGTGGCAAAAGTGCAACGGCTGCCGTGATGCTGTCGCTTGACCTCGCCGCCCCCGCCTTTCATGAGGGAGCAACGCAACCCTTGGAGAGCCCTGATGTCCGATGACCGCCTGATCGTCGCCCTCGATGTGCCGAATGTCGTCATGGGGCTGGACCTGGTCGAGCAGTTGGGGGATGCCGTGTCCTTCTACAAGATCGGGCTGGGCATGCTGACCGGCGGCGGGCTGGCGCTGGCCAACGAGTTGAAGCAGGAACACGGCAAGCGCATCTTTCTGGACATGAAACTGTTCGACATCGGTGCGACGGTCGAGGCGGCGGTGCGCGGCCTTGCGCAGTACGACCTCGATTTCCTGACCGTGCACGGCGATCCCTACGTGGTGCGCGCCGCCAAGGAGGGCGCCGCAGGGTCCCAGACCAAGATCCTCGCCGTGACAATCCTGACTTCGCTGGACCGGTCCGACCTCGATTCGGCGCTGATCAAGGCAGGCGATATCCCCGATCTCGTGGCCGAACGCGCCGCGCGCGCCTTCGAGGCCGGGGCCGACGGTGTCATCGCCTCGCCGAACGAGGCGGCGCTGATCCGTGCCCTGCCCGAAGCCAGGGGCCGGCTGATCGTGACGCCCGGCGTGCGCCCCTCCGGCGCGGACAAGGGCGATCAAAAGCGTATCGCGACCCCCGCGCAGGCGATCCGCGACGGGGCCGACCACATCGTCGTCGGCCGCCCGATTCACCGCGCCGACACGCCGCGCGCCGCCGCCACGGCCATCCTGAGCGAGATGACTTCGCCCCAGGCGGAACGGCCCAATCGCGGTGCCTGAGCGCCTCAGTCCTCGTTGATGTCCTTGTCCCAGATCCGCGTCTGCCCCTTGCGCACCCCGGCCAGCCGCCGCATCACCAGCCAGGCGATCAGCGAAAACACCGCGAAGGTCAGCACCGTCAGCGGCACCGCGCCGTGCAGGAACAGGCCCGACGGCCCGGCCAGCAGGAACAGCAGGCCCATCGCCAGGGCGCCCAGCGCAAAGCCCAGGAAGATGGTGCCCGGCACGATCACCTCGAGGATGGCCAGCGCGACCCCGGCCGCCATCCAAATCCACCAGACGTTCCAGCCCCAGCCCATCACTTGCCGGCCCCCTTCAGCATCTTGAAGGCATCGGCAAAGGCATCCAGCGCGTTGGCCGGCAGGATCACGGTCTGATTGCCCGTGCCCTGCCCCACGGCCGTCAGCGCCTCGACCTGCTTGATCGCGATCTGGAACTGCGCCGCCTCCATGCCGTTGTCCTGGATCGCCTTGGCGATGACCCCCGTGGCATAGGCCTCGGCGTCGGCGGTGATGCGGCGCGCCTTGGCGGCCTGTTCGGCGGCGTAGAGGTCGGCATCGGCCTGCAATTCGACCGCGCGGCGCTTGCCCTCGGCTTCGGTCACCTGGGCGCGGCGCGCCCGCTCGGCGTTCAGCTGTTGCAGCATGGCGCCGCGCGTCGCCTCGTCCAGGTTCACGTCCAGGATTTCGGCCCGCGTCACTTCGATGCCCCAGTCGTCAACCGCGTCCTCGACGTTCTTCTTGATCTCCTGGATCAGCTGCGAACGGTTGGATTGCACCTCGTCCAGCTCCATCCGGCCGATCTCGGCCCGGACGATGCCGGCCACGGTGGTGGCGATGGCCGCGTCCACGTCGCGGATGCGGTACACGGTCTTTTCCGGCTCGAGGATACGGTAGAACACGCTGGTCTCCACCTGCACCAGCACGTTGTCCGAGGTGATGGCGTCCTGCGTCGCGTCGGGCAGCTGGCGTTCGAGGATCGAGATCTTGTGCCGCACCTTGTCAAAGAAGGGCACGATCAGGTTGATCCCCGGGCCAAGCACCGCGCGCAGCCGGCCAAAGCGTTCGACCACGTGCTTTTCCGACTGCGGCACGATCCGCACGCCCAGAAAGATGCACAGGACGATCAGCCCGGCCAAGAGCAGCCAGACGATGGTGCCGTCGGCGGGGTCGATCACGATCTGGTACGGGATCATGGGCGTCTTCCATCTGTTGAGGTTCGGCCCAGCATTGCAGACCAAGAAACCGGAGGGAAGCGGGCTTGTGCGCCGTCCCGACCGCTGCCGCACCTGTCGCGCAGCCGTGCCCACAGAAGGGAATGCCTGACCTTCCAGAGCGGTTCCCACCCGCTCTCAATCCCGGCAGCCGGCCGCGCAAACCCCTGTTCCCCGGCAAAAATCCGCCCAAATCCCTCTCTCGGGCAGGTTTTCCATACCTGTGTCCCCCATGAAACAGGCGCAGACTGCTCCTACATAATTGACACGCGGCCCAGAGAGGCCGGCAGTCAGGAGACCGCCATGAGCAGTTGGAATCCCCGCATCGACCAGGTGCGTTACAACGCCGCTGAACAATGTTTCGAGGCTCTGGTCACCGTTGTCACCGCCCAGGGCCTGCTGCGGATCGCCAGCCAGTACACCGCGCCCATCACCACCGACTTCGAAGAAGCCGCGCGCGGGCTGTGGATGCGTGCCCGGCTGCACCTCGGCACGCCCGAGATGATGCAGCTGCGCCTGCCGGGCCTGTCACAAGCGGTGCCCGAAGCCGCCTGATCCCATCGGCTCATTCACGCCTGTATGAGCCTCGCCGCCTCCCCCTTGTCCCTCGGGGTCGCGGTGTGCCTGCCGGGGCCCGCCTGCTAGCCAGCGGGTCCCGGCATTTTTCCCGGATCGCCCTGCGCGGCCAGGTAGTCGCGCAGGATGTCGCGGAAATGCGGGATCGCGTCCCGTGCCTCGATGAAATCCCCGGGTGGCATCGCGTCCCAGCCCTGCCCCTCATCGCCGAACACCACCTCGTCCAGGATCGATTCGGGCAGGTGCGCTGCGAAGAACCAGCTGACCTTGCCCGCGTCATCGCGCAGGTGGGCCAGCCGCAACACCTCTGCCGACAGGATCAGCCCCAGTTCCTCCCGCGTCTCGCGCAGCACGCAGGTTTCCGGGCTTTCGCTGCCGTCCCGCGCACCGCCGGGAAAATCGAGAAAGCCGGGCCAGGGGATCGAAGGCTTGTTGTCACGCCGCAGCACGACCAGCCGCAGCCCGGCAAACAGCAGCAGCTTGGCGCCGTCGAACTCTCTGCGCGGATCGCTTTCGCTCATGGCGCCCTCTTCGGCGGCGGGGTATATTGGCCCCATGCCCGCCCTCTGCCGCGATTGCCTGACCCGGTTCGACGCTGGCGCGCGCTGCCCAAGGTGCGGGCGGCCGCGGGTGATCGCGCATGACGAACTCTGGGACCTCTCCATTGCCCATATGGACTGCGACGCCTTTTACGCAAGCGTCGAAAAGCGCGACAACCCCGAACTGGCCGACAAGCCGGTGATCATCGGCGGCGGACGGCGCGGCGTGGTGTCGACCGCCTGTTATGTCGCCCGCATCCGCGGCGTGCGCTCGGCCATGCCGATGTTCAAGGCGCTGGAACTGTGCCCCGACGCGGTTGTGTTGAAGCCGCGCATGTCCGTCTATGCCGAGGTGTCGCGCCAGATCCGGACGCTGATGGAGGAACTGACGCCCGCGATCGAGCCGCTGTCGCTGGACGAGGCCTTTCTGGACCTGTCGGGCACCCAGCGGCTGCACGGCGCGCCGCCTGCCGTCATGCTGGCGCGGCTCGTGCAGCGCATGAAGGCCGAACTGGGTGTGACCGGCTCCATCGGCCTGTCGCACAACAAGTTCCTGGCCAAGATCGCATCAGACCTGGACAAGCCGCGCGGGTTTGCCGTGATCGGCAAGGCCGAGACGCAGGCCTTTCTGAAACCGCGCCCGATCCGGCTGATCTGGGGCGTGGGCCTGGCCAGCGCCGAGACGCTGGAACGCGCCGGCATCCGCACCTTCGAGGACCTGCTGCGCTGGGACAAGACGGACCTGATCGCACGCTTCGGCAGCATGGGGGACCGGCTGTGGCACCTCGCGCGCGGCGAGGACAGGCGGCGTGTGACCCGCAATGCGGCCGTCAAGTCGATCTCGAACGAGACCACGTTCAACGAGGACACCGCCGATCCGGACATCCTGGACGGGCACCTCTGGCGGATGGCCGAAAAGGTCGCCGACCGGGCCAAGGCCAAGGGCATCGCCGGGCGCACCGTGACGCTGAAGCTGCGGCGGTCGGACTACCGCATCGTGACGCGGCGGACCAGCCTGCCGGACGCCACCCAGATCGCCGACCGCATCTACCGCGTCGCCCGTGCGCTGTTCGACCAGGTGCCCGGGGGAGAGTCCTACCGGCTGATCGGCGCGGGCATCTCGGACCTGGTGCCCGAGGCGCAGGCCGACCTGGAGGGCGACCTGCTGGACCCGCAGGCCAGCGCGCGGGCCAAGGCGGAACGCGCCACCGATGCGATACGCGCGAAATTCGGCGAAAACGCCATCCTCAAGGGTCGCGCGTTGCGCTGATGCGCCCGGCGGCGAGCAGTCCCGGATCAGGTCCGGGACGGGTGTCGCCCTGTCACGCCCCGCGGCGCATCAGGTCGTCCTCTTCGCCGGTTGCGTCAAAGCCGTAGGCCTCGAGCCCCGCTTCCAGGTGATCCGCCAGGTGCGGCGTGCCGATCAGGTAATCCGCCGTCGGCGTCGTCGCCTCGGCCATGGCGGTCTGGTACGCCTCGTCCCAGTCCTCGGGCTCGAACGCACCGCGACCGACCCACATCACGGCGACCAGCGCGGCCTGTTCCTCTTCGTCCATCCGGTCGATCAGGCCGCGCAATTCACCCTCGGCGCGGCCCAGTTCCCGCGCCATGAGGATCACGGCGGCCACCTTGTTCGGGCTGATATTTTCCATCTCGCGTCTCCTGTCCTTGGCTGACACAGCCTAGCCGATAGCAGACACCAATCCTTGATCCTACGCAAACAGGCGATAATACAGCCAGTCGGGCAACAGCTGGCTGCCCCGGAAGATCAACGAGAAGGCGCGTGGAAAGGCGCGCTGGAACCGCCGCCCCGACATATGCGTGAAACAGATCTCGGCCGCCGCTTCGGGCGACATGATGAAAGGCATGGAAAAATCGTTCTTTTCCGTCAACCGCGTGCGGATGTAGCCGGGAATCAGAAGCTGCACGTCAACATCGGTGCGGTGCAGGTCGGCATAGAGCGACTCGGCCAGCGCCATGACCCCCGCCTTGGAGGACACGTAGGCCGCCGCCCCTGGCAGGCCGCGATAACCGGACAACGACCCGGTCAGCACGAAATGGCCCCGGCCCCGGGCGACAAAGCGCGGGATCACCACGCCCGTCAGCCGCATCGCCCCGGTAAAGTTCACGTCGGCCATGGTGTTTGCCTGGGCCGCGTCCCAGTCCTGCGCCCCGAACGGCCAGTAGGCCGCCGCGATCTGGATCACGCCGTCGATCTCGCCGAGGCGGCCAGCCACCGCCTCCAGCGCCTCGGCGTCGGTCACATCGACCGGTTCGACCACCGACGGTCCGGGCAGCGCAGCGGCCAGCGCCTCCAACTTGTCCGTCGACCGCGCGCTGAGAACCAGCTCGACCCCGGCCTTGCTCAGCCGATGCGCCAGCGCCTCGCCCAGCCCCTCGCTGGCGCCGACCAGCCAGTAGCGTTTGCCCTTCCAGTCCCTCAAGCGACCTCTTCCTTGCGCCGCATGGTGGCGACCAGCTCGGCCACCTTGATGCCGAACTTGCGGAACTGCGAGCGGTTCACGATGGTCCCGTTTGGCGCGAGGTACATCCAGTCGGTGGTGTCCAGCACGTGGCCGCCCGCGTCCTCGGGCAGGCGGATGCGATAGCGCAGCTGCACCGCCGCGCCGCTCTGCTGGCCTTCGCCCTCACCCACCACGTCGGGCGCAGTGGCGCGGATGCGGCCGTCGTTGCCCAGCGTCAGGTTCCATTCGCGGTGCTGTTCACTGCCCGACTCGTAGGTGAAATGCTCGTGCATCACACCCTGGTTGCCGTTCCAGGTCGCCTCGAACTCGCCGACAAAGCGCGATGTGACGCGGCCCGTGGGGCCGTAGATCACGCCTTCGCAGATCAGCGGCCCGTTGAGATGGGTGCGCAGGTCGAACACGGTCCCGGTGTCGGCGGCGTAATCTTCGGGCCGCTGCGCCATGAAGCCGAAGTAGCGCGATTTCAGGTAGCCCAGGATCAGCATCAGCGCCGAGCCGAGCGCCACGTAATAGAGAGCGTCCATCAGGTTGCCTCCTTGATGTGCCCACCCGGACCGGGCCGGGCGGTTTGCATGGGTGTCGTGCTGACCGCGTCGCGCGGCGGTTCGGGGCGCGTGCGATAGCTGGCCCCCTTCCACCACAGCTTGAGCGCCTGCCAGTGGATCAGCGCCAGTACCCGCCGCGCGCCAAACGGGCGCCGCAGGGCCGAACGCAGGATATCCCTGCTGGTCAGCGGTGTGCGCGGGCCGACGAGCGTGGCGATCAGCCCGCCCTTGTCGTGCCCGAATTCGATCCAGACGCCGATCTTGTCGTCGCGGATGTCGAAGCGAAAGACATAGTCGCCCGCGACCGGCTGGAACGGCGAGACGTGAAAGATCTTCTGCGCGGTGATCCGGTCGGTCTGCGTGAT
The DNA here is from genome assembly GCF_900184945.1 of Antarctobacter aquimaris. Classification (GTDB taxonomy): domain Bacteria; phylum Pseudomonadota; class Alphaproteobacteria; order Rhodobacterales; family Rhodobacteraceae; genus Maliponia; species Maliponia aquimaris. Next base: position 385,594 of record NZ_FXYF01000004.1, read on the forward strand.
CGGCCTGCCATCGGGACGCGTGCAGAGGTAGGAATGCCGGTCGCCAAAGGTGTTGCTGACCTCGGCGATCACTGCCTTGAGCGCGGCACCGTCATAGGCCAGCCAGAACGACACCGGGTTGAACACATGGCCCAGCAGCCGCGGCTGCGCCAGCAGCATCAGAGGCCCGCGAAACGTCACGCCATGCTCCGCCAGCACCTCGCGCGCCCACACCGCGCCACGGCCCTGTTTCGGCGCGCCGCCGTGGTCACTGTCCTGCAACGAGGTCACGTTGGCGCGGTTGCGCGAGAACAGCCAGGGTCCGCGCACCGGCGCCTCGGCGTCCAGCATCACGTAGTCCACCGAGTAGCGAAAGGCGTTCGCCACCTCGCCCTTGCGGCCGTGATAGGTGTGTCCTCGGATCAGGTCGACGGTCATGCCACCTCCGCCATTGCGCCGCGCGCCAGGATCGCCCCGGCCACCTCCGCGCCACTGGCCAGCCCGTCTTCGTGAAAGCCGTTCTTCATCCAGGCGCCGCAGAACCACGTCCGCGATGTGCCGTTCATCGCCGCGATCTCGCGCTGCGCCTCCAGCGCGCCCAGGTCGTAGACCGGGTGGCGCAGCGTCACCTCGTCATGGATCAGCTCTTCGCGGATCGGGCGGGTGGTGTTGAGCGTCACGAACAGCGGGTCATTTTCCGGGATCGGTTGCAGGCAGTTCATCCAGTAGGTCAGGTCGATGCAGTTCATCTCCTTGCGCGCCGCCTCGGTGTAGTTCCACGCGGACCAGCAGGCCCGGCGTTTGGGCATCAGCGACGTGTCGGCGTGCAGCACCACGCGGTTCGGCTGGTAGGCGACCTTTCCCAGCGCCGAACGCTCGGCCGGTCGGGCATCGGACAGCAGGCGCAGGGTGTCGTCCGAATGGGTGGCAAAGACCACCTCGTCGAAACGTTCCCACGCGCCGCCCCGGGCGCGCACCTCGACCCCGTCGGGCAGGCGGCGGACGCCAGCGATGGGCGCCCCCAGCCGCAAAGCCACGTTCTGCGCCCGCATCGCTGCCTCCAGCCGCGACACGTATTCCTGCGCCCCCCCCCTGACCGTGTACCACTGGTGCTGGCCGGTATGGCTGAGCAGGGCGTGGTTCTCGAAAAAGCGGATCAGCGCGTAGGCCGGGAAATCCAGGATCTTTTCCGTCGGTGTGGACCAGATCGCCCCCGACAACGGCAACAGGTAGTAGTCGCGGAACCAGTCGCCGGTGCCCAATTTCGCCAGGAAATCACCCAGCGGCACGTTTGGATCGCGCGCCTCGTCCAGCGCGCGCGAGTTGAACCTCATGATATCCCGGATCATCCGCAGGAAGCGCGGGTTCAGGGCATTGCGTTTCTGCGCAAAGACGGCGCGCAGGTCACGCAGGCCGTATTCCATTGCCCCGCCGCGCAGGCTGGCGGAAAAGCTCATGTCCGATTTCACCACCGGCACGTCCAGCTTGTCGAACAGCGCGGTCAACAGTGGGTAGTTGGCATAGTTGAACACGATGAACCCGGTGTCGACCGGCTGCGTCCCGCTCTTGCCCGCCAGACGCGTGCGGGCGTGCCCGCCCAGCCGCGGCTCGGACTCGAACAGGGTGATCCGATGCTGGTCGGCCAGCATGTGGGCTGCGCCCATGCCGGAAATGCCCCCGCCGATCACGGCAATCTTGCGTCGGGCGGCCGGGGTGGCTTCGAATGGCATGTGCTGTCACGTCCCTTTGAGAAAGCTTTGTCATGTACCGTTTACGCCGCAGCTTTCACAACGGATGAAAAAAGAACCGAAAAGTTCCGCCCCCGGGTGTGATCCAAACCGCCACGCGCGGCGTATCCTTCACATGTTAGGCGCACTGCACCCTCACGACCCCCGCGACGCTACGACTATTGCCGCCGCGTCGATCGCAAGGCATGTCAAGGCGAGGAACTTTGACAAGGGTAAGCCCGTGGGAGCGCAGAAAGCAGAGGGCGACACAAAGGATTGGGTCGCGGTCCTGGTCCGCATTCGCGATGACCGGGACGAACGGGCCTTCGTCGAGGTGTTTCGGCACTTCGCGCCGAGGATCAAGGCGTTTCTCATGCGGTCCGGCGCCGATGCCGCGCTGGCAGAGGAATGCGCGCAGGAGGTGATGGCCACCGTCTGGCAGAAGGCGGCGCAGTTCGATCCCTGCCGCGCCTCGGTGGCGACGTGGATCTTCACGATCGCCCGCAACCGCAGGATCGACGTCCTGCGCCGACACAAACGACCGGAGCCCGAGGATCTTCCCTGGGGCCCGGAGGCCGAGCCGGACCAGGAGGACTGGCTCAGCCTGCAACAAGAGAGTGAACAACTGGGAGAGGCGATTGCCTCTCTCCCCGACAAGCAACGGGACCTGATCGAAAAGGCCTATTTCGGCGATCTGTCGCACAGCGAGATCGCCGAGGCGACCGGCCTGCCCCTGGGCACGATCAAGTCCCGCATACGATTGGCGCTGGACCGCCTCAGACACGCTATGGACAGGAAGTGATCACGCGATGAGCAAGATAACGCATCACCTGACCGATGACCTCATCATGGGATATTCCGCCGGGCTGCTGCCCGAGGCGGTCAACCTTGTCATCGCAACCCATGTGTCGCTTTGCGACGAATGCCGCGCGGCGGTGGAGGCGCATGACGCCGTGGGGGGCGCCGTGCTGGACACGGCCGAAGGCGTCGCCGTGTCGGAGGACTGCCTGCAAGGCGCGCTGGTGCTGATCCGCGGCATGGAGCCGGAACCCGCGCGTCGAGAGATCCGCGTCGCGTCCGACCCGGTGCTGCCGGCCCCGCTGCTGGACTACATCGGCGGATCGCTGGACGCGGTGAAGTGGCGGCCCATCGGCATGGGGGTCAAGCAGGCCATCCTCAAGACCTCGCCCGATGCGACGGCGCGCATGCTGTACATCCCCGCCGGAACCGCGATGCCGGATCACGGCCACCGCGGGCTGGAACTGACGCTGGTCCTCAAGGGCGCCTTTCACGACGACGAAGGCTATTTCGCGCGCGGCGATATCGAGATCGCGGACGCCTCGCTGAACCACACGCCGGTGGCCGACATCGCCGAGGACTGCATCTGCCTCGCGGTGACCGATGCGCCGCTGCGGCTCAAGGGGCTGGCGCGGCTGGCACAGCCTTTCCTCAAGATCTGACCCTCCTCCCGTCAGATCGCGAAGCGGGCCTGCGACCACCCCGGTCGCAGGCCTGTTTCTTGTCTGGCACCCGGCGAAACCTAGTGCTTGATCATCACGTGCCGCGCGACGGTGTAGTCCTCAAGCGCGTACATCGACATGTCCTTGCCATAGCCCGAGGCCTTGAGCCCGCCGTGCGGCATCTCGTTGGTCAGCATGAAATGCGTGTTGATCCAGGTGCAGCCATAGCGCAACCGCGCCGCCGTCGACATGGCGCGGCCGATGTCCCTGGTCCAGACCGACGACGCCAGGCCATAGTCGCTGTCGTTGGCCCAGTTCACCGCCTCGTCGACGTCACTGAACGGCGTGACTGACACCACGGGGCCAAAGACCTCGCGCTGCACGATCTCGTCGTGCTGCTGCGCACCCGCGATGACGGTGGGCGTATAGTAGTAGCCGCGTTGGCCATGCACCGCGCCGCCGGTTGTGATCTCGATGTGGTTCACGTCGCGGGCGCGTTCGACAAAGCTGGCCACGCGGTCGCGCTGGCGGGCCGAGATCAGCGGCCCGATCTCGTTCTGCGTGTCGTCGGCGTTGTCATAGACGATCGACGACACCGCCGAGGTCAGGTCGGCGACAAGGTTTTCGTAGACCTTTTTCGAGGCGTAGATCCGGCAGGCGGCGGTGCAGTCCTGCCCGGCGTTGTAATAACCAAAGGCGCGCAGCCCCTCGACCACCTCCGAGATATCGGCATCGTCGAACACGATGACCGGCGCCTTGCCGCCCAGTTCCAGGTGCGTACGCTTGACCGTCTTCGAGGCCGCTTGCAGCATCTTCTTGCCCGTCGCCACGTCCCCGGTGAGGCTGATCATGTCCACGCCCTTGTGCGTGACCAGCGCGTTGCCCACCGTTTCGCCGCGCCCGGTGATGACGTTGACCACGCCCTTGGGCAGTTCCTCGGCCAGGATTTTCGCGAATTTCAGCGCCGTCAGCGGGGTCTGCTCGGACGGCTTGAACACCACGGTGTTGCCGCCCGCGATGGCCGGGGCCAGTTTCCACGCCATCATCATCATCGGGTAGTTCCACGGCGCGACAGAGGCGACCACGCCCACCGGGTCACGCCGGATCATCGAGGTATGGCCGGGCAGGTATTCACCCGCGACCGGCCCGTGCATATTGCGCGCGGCCCCGGCGAAATAGCGGTAGGTGTCGACGATGGCCGGGACCTCGTCGCCGATGGCGGCGTTGATCGGCTTGCCGCAGTTCAGCGCCTCGAGCGCGCCGAAGGCCTCGCCCTCGGCCTCGATCCTGTCGGCGATGCGCAAGAGCGCGGCCGAGCGTTCCGCGGGCGAGGTGCGCGACCAGCCATCAAAGGCCTCGTTCGCGGCGGCGACGGCGGCGTCTACCTGCTCGGGCGAAGCTTCGGGCAGGTCGAGGATGGTCTCGCCGGTGCGCGGGTTCAGGATCGCCTCGGCCGTCTCGGTGCCTGCGGTGAAGGCGCCGTTGATCAGAAATTGGGTGTCCATGTCAGGTCTCCACGTCTTTGTGTCACTTGCCGCCCCCGGCGGTCTCAGCGCCGCCGCGGGTCAGGTAATAGGCGCCGAGGATCGGCAGGAAGGTCACCAGCACCACCATCATGGCGACGACGTTGGTCACCGGGCGCTGGCGCGGGCGCACCAGTTCCTCCAACATCCAGATCGGCAGCGTCTGCTGCTGGCCGGCGGTAAAGGTGGTCACGATCACCTCGTCGAAGGACAGCGCAAAGGCCAGCATCCCGCCCGCCAGAAGCGCGGTGCCGATGTTGGGCAGCACGATGTAGCGGAAGGTCTGGAACCCGTTGGCCCCGAGATCGGCGGAGGCCTCCAGCATCGGGCCGGAAATGCGCCGGAACCGCGCCACCGCGTTGTTGTAGACGACGACGATGCAAAAGGTCGCGTGGCCCAGGATGATGGTCAGGGTCGAAAACGGGATGCCGCCCAGGTTGAAGGCCGACCGCAGCGCGATGCCGGTGACGATGCCGGGCAGCGCGATGGGCAGGATCACCAGCAGCGACACGGTTTCCCGGCCAAAGAACCGCGCGCGGCTGACGGCGGCGGCGCAGAGCGTGCCCAGTACCAGCGCCAGCACGGTCGAGACCGTGGCGACCTTCAGCGAGAGCGTCAGCGCCTCCCACACGTCGGGGCGGTTCCAGGTCACGCCAAACCACTTCAGCGTCAGCCCTGGCGGCGGCCACTGGTAGGTGCGGTCCTCGGTGGTGAAGGCGTAGACAAAGATCAGCAGGATCGGCAGGTGCAGGAACAGCAGCCCGGCAAAGGCCGCGATCTTCAACCCCAGGGAGGCGCGGTCAGAGGGCATCGAAGGCTCCCTTCCGCTTGGCCACCCACAGGTAGACCCCCATGATGACGATGGGCACCACGGCAAAGGCGGCGGCCAGCGGGATGTTCCCCGCCGTACCCTGGTGGGCATAGACCGCCTGACCGATGAAGTTGCGCGACGAGCCGACGATCTGCGGGATGATGTAGTCGCCCAGTGTCAGCGAAAAGGTAAAGATCGACCCGGCGATCATCCCCGGCAGCGCCATCGGCAGCACGACATGCCGCAGCGTCTGGCGGCGCGAGGCGCCGAGGTCGTCCGAGGCCTCCAGCAGGTTCTGCGGCACCCGCTCCAATGAGGCCTGCAGCGGCAGGATCATGTAGGGCAGCCAGACGTAGAGAAACACGAGGAAGGTGCCGATGTAGCTGACCGAGAGCGAGTTGCCTCCGATCACCGGCAGCGCGAGGATCGCGTTCAGCACCGCGCTGGCGCCGATGCCGTCCACCGCCCAGGTCAGAATGCCCTCCTTGGCCAGGATCAGCTTCCAGGCGTAGACCTTGACCAGGTAGCTGGACCACAGGGGCAGCATCACGGCCAGGTAGAAGAACGCCTTCATCCGGCCCCGCGCATAGCGCGCCGCGTAATAGGCGATGGGAAAGGCGATGAAGACAGAGGCCACCGTGACGGCGGCCGCCATGACCGTCGTGCGGATGACGATGTCATAGTTCGACGGGCGCAACAGCTCGCCGTAGGTCTTGAGCGTGAACTCGTAGTTGATCAGCCCTGAGAATTCGTCGATCGAGAAAAAGCTCTGCACCAGCAGCGCGGCGAGCGAGCCGATGTAGACCACCCCCAGCCACAGCAGCGGCGGCCCCAGCAGCAGCGCCAGCAGGACGCGCGGACGCCGCCAGAACAGGTCGGACAGCGGATCGGTCAGGCGGGCGAGGGCGGCCATCAGCCTTCCTCCATCCGGTGCAGCGCGTCCGCGTCCCAGGTCAGGCCCACGGCGGTGCCCGGCGCGGGCGCGTCGAGGCTGGCGGGCTGGTCGACGGCCAGCTCGGCCGCACCGGCGCGGACCGTGATGCGGTTCACCGGACCCAGGTAGCGGCGGCCGGTCACCGTGCCGTCGATCAGCCCCACGCCGGGGGCGGTCAGCGCGATGACCTCGGCGCGCAGGCTGGCCCAGCTTTTCGGCGAGCCGACAGCGGCGCAGAACGCGGGCGGCAGCACGTTGGCGGAGCCGACGAAATCCGCGACAAAGCGTGTGCGGGGGCGCTGGTAAATCTCTTGCGGCGTGCCGATCTGCACGATCCGCCCCTCGTTGAAGACGGCGACCTGGTCAGCCATCGACAGCGCCTCGCCCTGGTCGTGGGTGACAAAGACAAAGGTGATGCCCAGCCTTTGCTGCAGCGTCTTCAGCTCGTCCTGCATCGCCTCGCGCAGCTTGAGGTCCAGCGCGCCCAGCGGTTCGTCCAGCAGCAGCACCTTGGGCTTGTTCACCAGCGCGCGCGCCAGCGCCACGCGCTGCCTTTGGCCGCCAGACAGCTGTGCGGGTTTGCGGTCGCCGTAGCCCTCCAGCTTGACCAGGGCCAGCATCTCCTCGGCGGCGGCGTGCCGTTCGGGGCGGGACACGCCGCGCACCATCAGCCCGTAGGCCACGTTGTCGCGCACGCTGAGGTGCGGAAACAAAGCGTAATCCTGAAAGACGGTGTTCACCGGGCGACGGTTGGGCGGCAGGTCGTCAGACTGCGCGCCAAAGATGCGCACATGCCCCGACGACGGCCGCTCAAAGCCCGAGATCAGCCGCAGACAGGTCGTCTTGCCCGAGCCGGACGGCCCGAGCATGGCGAAAAAGCTGCCTTCGGCGATTGTCAGCGATACGCCGTCCACCGCGCGCACTGTCCCGAAATGGCGCGAAACCCGGTCGAATTCCACCGCGTGAGTCATGACACATCCCTTCATCGGCGGCGCTTTGACAGCGCCGCCGGCAATGGCGTTCCGTGAGTGGATTTGATCAGCGGCCGCCGATCACGCCGATGTAGTCAGAGACCCAGCGATAGTAGGGCACGCATTCGCCCTGGCTTTCGCACTTGCTGACCGGGGTGGTCCAGAAGCGGATCTTGTCGAAATCGGCGAGGCCGTTGGCGTCGCAGCCTTCTTGCGTCTGCATCCCGCGCCCGTCCGAGCAGGCCGCCGGGACCGAGGGAACCGCGCCGAACCAGACCGACAGGTCTGATTGCAGGTTCGACGACAGCGTGTGCTCCATCCACATGTAGGCGCAGTTCGGATGCGCGGCGTCGGCGTGCAGCATGGTGGTGTCGGCCCAGCCGGTGGCCCCCTCTGCCGGGATCACCGAGGAGATCGGCAGGCCCTCGCTCTTGAGGATGTTCACCTGGAACGGCCAGGAACCGGAGGCGACGACGCCCTCGTTCTTGAAATCGTCCATCTGAATGAAGGCATCATGCCAATAGCGGCCCACGAGGGTCCGCTGCACCCGCAGCAGGTCCAGCGCGGCGGCGTACTGGTCAGCGTTCAGCTCGTAGGGCGAGGTGATGCCAAGCTCGGGCTTGTGGGTCATCAGGTACTGCGCCGCGTCGGCGATGTGGATCGGGCCGTCATAGGCCTGCACCCGCCCTGCGTTGGACTTGCCATCCGGCAGGGTCATTTCCTCGAACACCACGTTCCACGAGGTCGGCGGCTCGGGGAACACCTCGGTGTTGTACATCAGCACGTTCGGACCCCACATGTAGGGCGTGCCATAGTGGACGCCGTCCACGGTGTGCCAGGGCGCGCTCTTCAGCCGGTCGTCGACCGTGTTCCACGAGGGGATCAGGTCCGTGTTGATCGGCTGCACCCGCTTGCCGGCGATCAGCCGCAGCGAGGCATCGCCCGAGGCGGTCACCAGGTCAAAGCCGCCTTCGTTCATCAGCGCCACCATCTCGTCCGAGGTGTTGGCGGTCTTGACGTTGACCTTGCAGCTGGTGGCCTCTTCGAACTTGGTCACCCAGTCAAAGGCGGCATCGGTTTCGCCGCGCTCGATGTAACCCGGCCAGGCGACAATATCGACCTGGCCCTCACCCGCGCCCAGCGCTGCCATTTGCGCCAGAACCGGCTGCGCAACCACCAGCGCCGAAACCGCGGCCGTCATCAGAAAACGTGCAGTCATATCCATACTCCCCGTTGGTTATTGTATGTCGCGTTCCCGCGGTCACGCAGAGGCGCCGCAGGTTTGGCGAAAGTGTCCGCCCGACCGCGCATATTCGCAAACTCAAAATCCCGGCGCTCGATATCGGAAATACCGATACCTCAGGACACCCCCTGGAACGAACTGCGCGCCAGGCGCACGAAATCGCGCGCGTTGTCCGACAGGGGCGCGCCGCGCCGCCAGGCCATGCCCACCTGCACCGTGGGCAGATCGCCCGAGACATCGCGGATTTCGATCCGGTCGCCTTCCAGCGACCAGGGGCGATAGATCAGGTCCGGCAGGATCGCCACGCCCATGCCCGTCGCCACCAGCGAGCGCACCGCCTCCACCGAGCTGGTGCGAAAGGCCACCTCGGGCCGCGCGCCCAGCGAGGACAGCAAGGACTGGGTGCTCGACTCGATCTCCTCGACCGACAGCATGATCAGCGGTTCGCGCGCCACGTCGGCCAGGCTGACCGCCTCTTCGGCCGCCAGCGGATGGCCCAACGGCAGCCACAGCCGCATGGCCGAGGCGGCGATGCTTTCCATCTGGAACGCGGCGCGGTTGTGCAGGTTCGACACGATCAGAAAGGCGACGTCGATCTCGCCGCCGATCAGCAGGTGTTCGAGGTATTCGCCGCTGTCCTCGACGGCGCTGATGTGCACGCCGGGAAAGGTGCGGCGGTAGCGGCCCAGCGCGTCCGACAGCCCGTAGCCCGCCACCAGCGAGGTCACGCCCAGTCGGATCTCGCCGGTGCGCGCGTCGCTTTCCACCATGAAGGCGCGGCGCGCGTCGGACACGTCATCGCGGATCTTGCGGGCGTGGCGCAGGAACTGGTGGCCCGCCACGGTGATCTCCAGCCCGCGCGCGCGGCGTTCGAACAGGCGAATACCCAGGTCGGCCTCCAGCGCCTTGATCGCCTCGGTGACGGAGGATTGCGAGATCGCCAGCGCCTTGGCCGCAGCCGAGACGCTGCCCTGCTCCGCCGCCGCGACAAAGAACTGAAGCTGCCTGAGCGTGAACGCCACCTGTCCTCCGGGTTCGATCCCCAACCAGTGAAGCAGGTTTCGCCCCACCGCGATAGCGCGTCAGAGCGTGATCGTCTCCACCCGCAGCGTTTCCTTTGATGCGGCGGCATGGCGCGCGATCTCTTCCATCGGGGCAAACCACACGTCGCCCGCCGCCAGCGCCCTCTCCAGCAGCTTTTCCATCTGGTGCCAGCGCGCCAGCCGCCCGGTCAGGAAGGGGTGCAGCACCGGCATCCAGAAGCCCCCCGCCGCGTGCATGGCGTCGAACTCCTCGGCAAAGGCGCGGACCCCATCCGAGGGCGCGCGCACCGGCATCAGGTAGTCGATCTCGGCGAAATGGGCGAAGGGCGGCCAGTCGTCCGCGCCCCAGTGCGGCGGCAGCTCGATCAACTCGCCCTTGGGTGTCTTGACCAGGTAAGGCAGGTCATCCGCCATCATCGAGCTGTCGTAGAGAAAGCCGTGGTCCAGCAGGCGCCCGACCATCGGCGGCGTGATCGAGTAGACCGGCGCGCGGTAGCCGCGCGGCTTGCGGCCCGTCATCCGCACATGAACCTCGACGGCGCGCTCGAACAGCTCGGCCTCGACCTCGTCGGAATGGTGCATCGGGTCCTCGTGGCACCAGGAATGGTGCCCGATCTCGTGCCCGTCCTTGAGGATCGCCTCGACCGTGGCGGGATATTCCTGCATCACCCAGGCCGGCATGAAGAAGGTCTGCGTCAGCCCCAGCCGGCGATAGGTGTCCAGGATGCGCGGCACACCCACCGTCGGCCCGTAGCGCCCCATCGAGATTGGCTGAAGCCGCAATTCCGCGTCCTTGGGCCGGGCCGTCCGGATCAGCGAATCGGCGTCCACGTCGAAGGTCACGCAGGCGGCGCAGCGCTTGCCCTCGGGCCAGTCCAGCGGGTGAAGGAACATCGGTCTCTCCTGTATCAAGGCCCGCGGGGTCAGGCCGCGCGCACGGCAAACAGCGCCGCAAGGTCATTGCGCAGGCGAGTCTCGACCTCGTCGCGAGTCAGCGCATCGGACGAAATGAACTGGATGAAGTGGGCGTTCTGCAAGTGGAACAGCGCCTTGCCAAGGTGCACCGGGTCGATGCCCGCGGGCAGGTGTCCCGCGGCCTGCATCGCCTCGATGCGCGTGATCAGGACTTGGGCCAGCTGCTGGTCCAACTTGAAATAGGCCTTGCTCAGCTGGGTTCCGGCCTCGCTGGTCACGGCGGCGATCACCTGACGCCAGATCTTCTTTTCCAGGTTGCCCATGGCGTGATCCATGATCTCGCGCGCAAAGGTCACGGTGAGGTCGGTCAGGTCGGTGGCATCGCGGGGCAGCGTTTCGGACAGCTTGGCGATCAGCAGCGCATCGCTGTCGACCACCAGCGCCAGCAGGACGCCCGCCTTGGTGCCGTAATAATTGTGCACGGTGACGCCGGACACGCCGGCCGCCTCGGCAATGCTCTCGATCGTGGTGGCCTCGTAGCCATATCTTTTGAAAAGGCTTTTGGCCGCAGCAACGATCCTTTTGCGGCGGTCTTCCTTCTGCCGGGCGCGCAGCTTGCTCACCAGTCTCTCCCGTCCCGCCGGGCACCGGGCCCGTCTTCTTCCGGATTATTAGCGGAGACAAAATTTTTATTGAATAAAAAATTTGCCCCGGTACATTTTTTCACAACGTCCAGACGACCAGCATCGGGGATCATCATGCGCACCATCCGTACCATCGCAGCGGCCACCGTCATCGCCACCGGCGGCGCCGCCAGCGCCGACACCGTGAACGTCGGCCTCTGCGTGTCCTGGCCCGGCTACGCCATGCTGGAAGTCGCCCGGCAAAAGGACCTGCTGCCCGGCCACGACCTGAACCTGACCATCTTCGAGGATCCGCTGGGCGGCCACGCCGCGCTGGCCGCCGGGCAGATCGACGTCTACGAATGCACCGCCGACTACACGCCGCTGATCGTGGATCGCGGCACGGACGTGGTGAACGTCGGCTTCATGAACCCGTCCTACGGCGTCGATCACATCATCCTGTCCCCGGATGTCGAAGTCGCCGACCTGCCTGGCAGGAAGGTCGCCGCGCCGCAGGCCTACATCGGCCACCTGCTGATGGGGATCTGGCTGGATTCCATGGGCATCACCCCGGACCAGGTGGACTGGGTGAACCTGAACGCCGACGAGGCGGTAGGCCCGATGATGTCCGGCGACCTCTCGGCCGCCTATATGTACGAGCCGTGGATTTCGAAGGTGCTGGAGGCCAGGCCCGGCTCGCGCTCCATCGTCGATACCGGCGCCGCGGACGTGTTGCAGACCGGCATCTTCATGGACGCCCTTTACATGAACAAGAACTTCATCGCCGAGAACCGCGACACCGCGCTGGCAGTGCTCAAGGCGCGCTGGGACGGGCTGGGTTACTGGAACGCCAACGTCGCAGAAACCAACCAGCTGCTGGCCGACTACCTGCAATGGCCGGTCGAGGACATCGGCTATGTCATCGGCACCGACGGCAAGAGCTTTGAAGGCGGGATCTACATGTTCGACTTCGACGAATCCGCCCGGCTGTGCGGCGTGCTGGACGGCGACGGCCCCTTCGGCATGGCCAACGGGTCGATGGTCGCCTCCGTCGCCCTGACAAATGAATGGTGGATCAAGCTGGGCCTGATGGACAAGACGGTGGATCCCGCCGCCGGCGTCGACTGTTCGCTGATGGGTGACCTTGTCGCCTCGGGCTATCGCCAGACCCTGACGGCGCGCTGACATCTGACCGGGCGCGCCCGTCGTGCCCGGTCTCGCGGTGGCTGGAAAGGATCGGCCGTGGCCTCCAACTTCTTTGGATTGCGCAAGCCCGTCGGGCGCGGCCAGCGCCTTGTCTCTGCCCTGGGCATCTGGGCGCTGTTTTTCGGTATCTGGGTGCTGGCCTCTGCCGCAGGCTGGGTGAACGCGCTGCTGGTGCCTTCGCCGCAGGCGGTCTTTGCCACCACCTTTGACCTGTTCTGGAACCGCGGCTTCGGCAGCGACGTGCTGATCTCCATCGGCCGGGTGCTGGCGGCCTTTGCCATGGCCTGCGCCATTGCCGTGCCGCTGGGCGTGCTGATGGGCAGTTTCCCGGCGATCGAGGCGGTGTTTTCGCCTTTCGTGTCAGCCTGGCGCTACCTGCCCGCGCCCTCCTTCATCCCGATCCTGCTGATGTGGTTCGGCACCGGCGAGGCGCCGAAACTGGCGCTGCTGTTCCTTGGCGTGATCTTCTTCCTGATCACGCTCATCCTCGACCACACCAGGAACGTGCGCGAGGAGCTGATCGAAACCGCGCTCACCCTGGGCGCGGGGCGGTCCACGGTGGTGGCGCGGGTGATCTTTCCCGCCGTGCTGCCCGACATCGTGGTGTCGATGCGGCAGATGCTGGCCATGGCCTGGACCTACCTGGTCATCGCCGAAATCGTCGCCTCCACCACCGGGATCGGCGCGATGATGATGCGCGCGCGGCGCTTTCTGAACACCGACGAGATCCTCGCCGGGATCATCGTGATCGGCGCTTTGGGGCTGTTCTTCGACCTCATGTTCGCGGCGCTGCACCGCCGCGCCTTTCCCTACCTGCGGAAGGGCTGACATGAGCACCGACAGCGCGCTGACCGTCCGCAACCTCTCGAAACGCTTCGACCTGGGCAAGGGCAGGTCGGTGCAGGCGGTCCAGGACCTCAGCTTTGACGTGGAGCCCAACGGCATCTGCGTCCTGCTCGGCCCCTCGGGCTGCGGCAAATCCACGGTGCTGCGCATGATGGCGGGACTGGAGACGCCGACCGAGGGCGAGATCACCCTGGGTGGCCGCCGGGTCGACGGGCCCGGCCGCGACCGGGGCATGGTGTTCCAGGCCTATACCTCGTTCGACTGGCTCTCGGTCCGGCGTAACGTCGAATTCGGCATGAAGATCAACAACGTCCCGGCGTCCGAACGCGAGGACCGCGCGGCGCATTTCATCCGCCTCGTGGGGCTGGAGAAATTCGCCGACGCCTATCCTTCGCAGCTGTCCGGGGGGATGCGCCAGCGCGTCGCCATCGCCCGCACCCTGGCCAATGGCCCCGAAGTGCTGCTGATGGACGAACCATTCGGCGCGCTCGACGCCGAGACGCGCTGGCAGATGCAGGAGATGATGATCGGCATCGCCGAACAGACCAGCACCACCATGGTGATCGTCACCCATGACCTCGAAGAGGCGATCTTTCTCGCCGACAAGATCGTGTTCCTGTCCAGCCACCCCGGCCGCCTGCGCGCGGAGATCATGCCCGAATTCAAGCAGGGCCGTCGCATCGCCGACAAGGAAGAGGTCGTGCGCCTCGACGGCTACGGCGATCTCGAATCGCACCTGATGCGCCTGATGCGCGAGGAAGGACACCGCACCCCATGACCGGACAGGCGCGTTTCGATTTCACCGACGTGTCGGTCCTGGTGACCGGCGCCTCCAGCGGGATCGGCTTTGGTGTCGCGCAGGCCTTTGCCGAAGCGGGCGCGGAGCTGACCATCCTGGCCGAGACCGACGCCATCTTTGACGCCGCCGCCCGCCTGCCCGGCGCCCCCCGCGCCATCCGCTGCGACATCGCCGATGCAAGCGCCGTGACAGAGGCGCTGTCGGGCATCGAGCATCTCGACGTGCTGGTGAACAACGCAGGCCTCGAGCGCCCTACCCCGCTGACGGGCCGGAACCCGACAGGCAATGCCACCTTCGAGCGCATCATCGCCGTCAACGTCACCGGCACGCAGAACATCACCGACACGCTGGCAAGCCGCATCGCGGACGGCGGGCGGATCATCCTGACCGCGTCGATCTGGTCGCGCACCGCGGTGCCCGGCTTTTCCGCCTATGTCGCCAGCAAGCACGCCAGCCTTGGCCTGATGCGGACCTGGGCGCAGGAACTTGGGCCGCGCCGGATCTGCGTCAACGCGGTCTGCCCCGGCTGGATCATGACAGGCCCGGCGCTGAACTCGCTGCGCGAACTGGCGGACAGCAGCGGCCGGACCGAGGCGGAGGTGCAGCAGGAGATCATGTCGGCGCAGGCCATCGACGGGCTGATGGAGCCGCGCGACATCTCCGCGCTCTACGTCTTCCTCGCCTCCGACGCCGCCGCCAACATCACCGGGCAGGCGATCAACATCGACCGGGGCGAGGTCATGGCGTGACCCTTTCGGGCCAGACCGCGCTTGTCACTGGCGGGTCGCGCGGGATCGGGCGGGCCATCGCGCTGGCGCTGGCGGTGGCCGGCGCGCGCGTGGCCTTCTGCCACCCCGGAGACCCGCAAGCGGCGCAGACGCTGGACGACCTGTCCCGGCACGGCGAAGCGATGGCCGTGCAGGCCGACGTCTCGGACGAGGCGCAAATGATTGCGTTCTTCGATAGGGTCACAGACCATTTCGGACCTCCTGACCTGCTGATCAGCAACGCGGGCATCCTGCACGAGGCGCCCATTACGGAAACCCGCGCCGAGGATTTCGACCGCGTGATCGCCGTCAACCTGCGCGGCACCTTCCTCTCGGC
Organism: Antarctobacter aquimaris; assembly: GCF_900184945.1. Lineage (GTDB taxonomy): Bacteria > Pseudomonadota > Alphaproteobacteria > Rhodobacterales > Rhodobacteraceae > Maliponia > Maliponia aquimaris. The sequence goes on from NZ_FXYF01000004.1 coordinate 400,778, forward strand.
CCGCGAATTCGCCCGCCGCACGGACAGGGGCCGCATCGTCACCATCGCCAGCGACCTCGGCCACCTCGGGCGGCAGGGCATGACCGCCTATGCCGCCTCCAAGGGTGGGGTCATCGCCCTCACCCGCAGCCTCGCGCGTGAACTCGCCCCCGGCATTCTCGTCAACGCCATCGCTCCCGGCCCCATCGACACCGACATGACCAGCCCCGCCAGCATGAGCCCCGAGCAACTGGCGCTGGACCTCGACTCGCCGCTGGCCCGCTTCGGTACGCCGCAGGACGTGGCCGCCATGGCGGTCTTTCTCTGCGGACCGGGTGCGGGCTTCATCACCGGCCAGTGTTTCGGCGTCAACGGCGGCAGCGTCATGACCTGAGCCTTGTCGCCGGGGACGGTGGGCGGGGCGATGTTCCGGCTCCGAACGGAGCCGGGACGAGCGTCGTTCCCGTCCCTGCAAAGGAAAAGGGCGGCCGAAGCCGCCCTTTCAGAAATTCCAGTCGCCTCAGTGCTTGCGCTTCTTCGGCGGCATCAGGTCGGTGATCGTGCCCTCGTACATCTCGGCGGCAAAGTTTACCGTCTCCGACAGCGTCGGGTGCGGGTGGATCGTGTGGCCCAGGTCCACCGCGTCCGCCCCCATCTCGATCGCCAGCGCAGCCTCCGAGATAAGGTCGCCCGCGTTGGTGCCCACGATGCAGGCGCCGATGATGCGATCGTCCTCCGGGTTGAACAGCAGCTTGGTGATGCCCTCGCTGCGCCCGTTCGACAGGCTCTTGCCCGATGCCGCCCAGGGGAACACGCCCTTTTCGTACTTGATCCCCTTGGCCTTGGCCTCGGTCTCGGTCACGCCGCACCAGGCGACTTCCGGATCGGTGTAGGCCACCGAGGGGATCAGGTTGGCGTCGAAGAACCGTTTGTGCCCGGCACAGACCTCGGCCGCCACCTTGCCCTCGTGCACCGCCTTGTGCGCCAGCATCGGCTGGCCCACCACGTCACCGATGGCAAAGATATGCGGCACACCGGTGCGCTGCTGGCGATCCACGGCGATAAAGCCGCGGTCATCCACCGCCACGCCGGCCTTGTCGGCATCGACCAGCTTGCCATTCGGCCTGCGGCCCACGGCAACCAGCACCTTGTCGAAGGTGTCCGAGAAGGTTTCGCCCTTGTCGTCCTCGAAGGTGACCTTCAGACCCTCGTCCAGCGCCTCGACTGCCGTCACCTTGGTCTTGAGGAAGATGTTTTCATATCTCCCCTTGATGCGGGTCATCAGCGGCTTGACGATGTCCTTGTCGGCGCCCGGGATGATCTGGTCCATCAGTTCGACGACCGTGATCCTGGATCCCAGCGCGTCGTAGACACAGGCCATTTCCAGCCCGATGATCCCGCCGCCCAGCACCAGCATCCGGCCCGGAATGTCCTTCAGCTCCAGCGCGCCGGTCGAATCGATCACCCGCGGGTCGTCGTGCGGGATGAAGGGCAGCGCGACAGGTTCCGACCCGGCAGCAATGATGCAATTGTCAAAGGAAACGGTGGTCACCCCCTCGTCGCCCTGGACCGAGATCATGTTCGGCCCGGTGAACTTGCCGTAGCCGCGCACCACCTGCACCTTGCGCGCCTTGGCCAGCCCGTCGAGACCGCCGGTCAGCTGCCCCACGACACCGTTCTTGAAGGCGCGCAATTCGTCCAGGTCGATCTTCGGCTTGCCAAAGCTGATGCCGTGCGAGGCCATCTCCTCGGCCTCGGTGATCACCTTTGCCACGTGCAGCAGCGCCTTGGAGGGGATGCAGCCGACGTTGAGGCAGACACCGCCCAGCGTCGGGTTGCGCTCGATCAGCACAACCTTCTTGCCCAGGTCGGCGGCACGGAAGGCAGCGGAATAGCCGCCGGGGCCCGAGCCCAGCACCACCACCTCGGCGTGCACATCGCCCGGGCCGCTGGCTGTTCCGGTGGCCGCAAGCGCCCGAGGCGCTGCCTCGGCGGCCGAGGGGGGTTCAACGCCCCCCGAGGCCGGGGCGTCGCCTGCATCCGCGCCTTCCAGCACCAGGAGGACCGATCCCTCGGACACCCGGTCACCTTCCTTGACGGCGATCGACACGACCTTGCCCGCGGCGGGCGAGGGCACTTCCATCGTCGCCTTGTCGCTTTCCAACTCGACCAGCGGGTCCTCGGCGCTGACCGTGTCACCGACCGAAACCAGCACGGCGACGACAGGAACGTCCTTGAAATCGCCGATATCGGGTACTTTCACATCCATCGGTTTTCCCCTCACCACATCAGCTTGCGCATGTCGCCGAGCAGCGTCTTGAGCGTCACGCAGAAGCGCGCGGCCAAGGCACCGTCGACGGCGCGGTGGTCATAGGACAGCGACAGCGGCTGCATCAGGCGCGGCACGAACTGCTCGCCATCCCAGACCGGCGCGATCTTGGACCGGGTCAGGCCCAGGATCGCCACCTCGGGCGCGTTGACGATGGGCGTGAACGAGGTCCCGCCGATGCCCCCCAGCGAGGAAATGGTAAAGGTCGCGCCCTGCATGTCGGGGCCCTTCAGCTCGCCCTTGCGCGCCTTGGCGCTCAGCTCGCCCAGTTCCTTGGAGATCTCGACCAGGCCCTTGCGGTCCGCGTCCTTGATCACCGGCACCATCAGCCCGTTGGGCGTGTCCGCCGCGAAACCGATGTTGTAGTAGGACTTCCTGATCAGCTTGTCGCCGTCTGGATGGATCGACGAGTTGAACTCCCAGTGGGTCTTCAGCGCCGACACGGCAGCCTTGATGACAAAGGACAACAGCGTGACGCGATAGCCCTCTTCCTTGGCCTGGGTGTCCATCTCCTTGCGGTACTTGTCCAGTTCGGTGATGTCCGCCTCGTCGTTGTGGGTGACGTGCGGCACGTTCAGCCAGGACCGGTGCAGCGCGGGGCCGGAGATCTTCTTGATCCGCGGCATCTCCACGTCTTCCACCGGGCCGAACTTGGAGAAGTCGATCACCGGGATCGGCGGGATGCCCATCCCGCCCGACACCGCGCCGCCGCCCGCAGCCGCCGGAACGACCTGCGACTTCAGCGCCTTTTCCACGTCCTCGCGCAGGATGCGGCCCTTGCGGCCCGACCCGTTCACCTTGTTCAGGTCCACCTCGACCCGGCGCGCATAGGCGCGCACCGACGGAGAGGCATGCACCTTGGAGAACCCGGCATCGGTCACCGCCGCCGCGGCAGAGGCCGCAGCCGGCGCCGGAGCAGCCGCGGCCGGAGCCGCAGCCGCAGCCGCAGCCGGGGCGGCCGCCTTCGGCGCCTCGGCCTTGGGCGCGTCCTTGGCCGCCGGCGCATCCGCCGCCTCGACGATCAGCAGCACCGCGCCTTCGGAGACCCGGTCGCCCTCGGCGACCTTGATCTCCTTGACGACACCCGCCACCGCGGTCGGCACTTCCATCGTCGCCTTGTCGGACTCGAGCTCGACCACCGGGTCTTCGACGGCGATCGTGTCTCCCACGCTCACCAGGATCGTTACCACCGGCACATCCTTGAAATCGCCGATGTCCGGCACCTTAACTTCTACGGTCATGTGTTATGTCTCCTCGTGCCGCGTTTCAGACCAGACGCGGGTTCGGCTTGCCGCCGTCGATGTCGTATTTCTTCATTGCCGCCTCGAGATCCTTGTCCGAGACCGCGCCCTCGCGCCACAGGTCCACCATGGCCGCCGCCGCGATGTGGTTTGCATCCACCTCGAAGAAGCGTCGCAGGTTCACCCGGCTGTCCGACCGGCCGAAACCGTCCGTGCCCAGCACCGTAAAGCGGTTCTTGACCGCGCCGCGGATCTGCTCGGCATAGTTCTTCATGTAGTCGGTGGCGACGATGATCGGCCCCTGCGCGTTGGTCAGCGTCTGGGTGACGTAGGGCACCCGCTCTTCGGCGAAGGGGTTCAGGCGGTTGTGCCGGACGCAATCCTGGTAGTCCCGCGCCAGTTCGTTGAACGAGGTCGCCGACCAGATGTCCGAGGTGACGCCAAAGTCGTCCTCCAGCATCTGCGCCGCCTTCAGCGCCTGCACCAGGATCGTGCCCGAGCCCATCAGGTTGACGTGCTTCTTGGCCGGTTTTGCCGTCTTGCGGAAACGGTACAGCCCCTTGATGATGCCTTCTTCGGACCCCATCGGCATGTCCGGATGCTGGTAGTTCTCGTTCATCAGGGTGATGTAGAAGTACACGTCCTCCTGGTTGACGAACATCCGCTGCAACCCGTGCTGAACGATGACCGCGACCTCGTAAGAGAAGGTCGGGTCGTAGGTGATGCAGTTCGGGATGGTGCCGGCAAGGATGTGCGAATGCCCGTCTTCGTGCTGCAGGCCCTCGCCGTTCAGCGTGGTCCGCCCGGCGGTGCCTCCCAGCATGAAGCCGCGCGCCCGGCTGTCGCCGGCGGCCCAGGCCAGGTCGCCGATCCGCTGGAACCCGAACATCGAGTAGTAGATGTAGAACGGGATCATCGGCACGCCGTGGTTGGAATACGCCGTCGCGGCGGCGATCCAGTCGGCCATGGCGCCGGCCTCGTTGATGCCTTCCTGAAGCACCTGCCCGCTCTCGGATTCCTTGTAGTAGGACATCTGTTCACGGTCTTCGGGGGTATATAGCTGCCCCTTCGGGTTGTAGATGCCCACCGATCGGAACAGCCCCTCCATGCCGAAGGTACGGCTTTCGTCGGGCACGATCGGCACCACCTGCTTACCGATCTTCTTGTCACGCAGAAGCGTGGTCAGGATGCGGACAAAGGCCATGGTGGTGGAAATCTCGCGGTCGCCGGTCGATTCCAGCTGGGCCTTGAAGGCGTCCAGCTTGGGGATCTCCATCGGCGGCACATCCGAATGCCGCACCGGGAAGGCGCCGCCCAGCTCACGGCGACGGTCGGCCAGATAGGCCTTTTGCGCGTTGTTGAGCGAAACGAACGGGATGTCCTTGTCCAGTTCTTCATCCGTCACCGGAATCTTGAACCGGTCGCGCATCGCCTTGAGCTGGTCGAGCTGCATCTTCTTCTGCTGGTGGGTGGTGTTCTGCCCCTCACCGGCTGTGCCCATGCCGTAGCCCTTGACCGTCTTGACCAGCAGGACGGTGGGCTGGCCATCGGCCTTGGAGGCACGCAGGAAGGCGTTGTAGACCTTCTTGGGGTCGTGCCCGCCGCGGCGCAGGGCCCAGATCTGGTCGTCGGTCCAGTCTTTCACCAGTTCGGCGGTCTCCGGGTACTTGCCGAAGAAATGCTTGCGGATGTAGGCGCCGTCCTTCGACTTGAAGGTCTGGTAATCGCCATCGATGGTTTCATCCATCAGCTGCCGCAGCTTGCCGCTGGTGTCCTGTTCCAGCAGTTCGTCCCAGCCCCGCCCCCAAAGCAGCTTGATGACGTCCCAGCCGGAGCCGCGGAAATTGCCCTCGAGTTCCTGCACGATCTTGGAGTTGCCGCGCACCGGACCGTCCAGCCGCTGCAGGTTGCAGTTGATGACGAAGATCAGGTTGTCCAGCCCCTCGCGCGCGGCCAGGTGAATGGCGCCGATGCTTTCGGGTTCGTCCATCTCGCCGTCGCCGAGGAAGGCCCAGACCTTGCGGTCCTGCTTTTCGATCAGGCCGCGGTTCTCGAGGTATTTCATGAACCGCGCCTGGTAGATCGCCATCAGCGGGCCAAGGCCCATGCTGACGGTCGGAAACTGCCAGTAGTCGGGCATCAGCCAGGGGTGCGGATAGGACGACAGCCCGCCGCCGTTCACCTCGGAGCGGAAGTTCTTCAGCTGCTCCTCGCTGATCCGGCCCTCCATGAAGGACCGCGCGTAGATGCCGGGGATCACGTGCCCCTGGAAGAACACCAGGTCGCCGCCGTGGATCGCGCTCTTGGAACGCCAGAAATGGTTCAGACCGATGTCATACAACGCTGCGGACGAGGCGAACGACGCGATGTGACCGCCGTATTCGCTCGATTCCTTGTTGCGCTTGACCACTGTCGCCATGGCGTTCCAGCGGTTGATGGTGCGGATGCGCCATTCCATCTCGGTGTCGCCGGGGATCTCGACCTCGTCGTCCGGCGAGATGGTGTTCTGATAAGGGGTGGTCGCGGAAAACGGCAGCTTGGCGCCCGCCGCGCGGGCCCGCTGCACCGCCTTGTCCAGGAGATAATGCGCGCGGTCGGCCCCGTCGCGTTCGATCACATCCTCGATCGCGTCCTGCCACTCCTGGCTTTCGACGGGATCCATGTCCTGGGGGGTGTCTTTCATAGGCCCTCTTCCCTTATGTGCGCCGGCATCAGCGCGATTTGGTTTAACGTTAAACGAACCGGGAGATCCTGACAGGCGAAGCGTTGATCCACATCCCTGTCCGGTCCTCCCGGTGCTTGGCGGGTGGTTTACCAGCGCCGGGGACGTTGCGGCAGGCGCATGGATGCATAACGTCCTTGCACTGACTGCATGGCAAATGTTTAGGCTTAAACGATCTTGCGCGCATCAAATGTTTCATCCATTTCCCCGCCAAGGCCGTTCCGTCCGGGCCGGTCATGGACCGATCGGCAATCCGCCAAAGCACACGATCCTTCGCTCCCCAGCGATTCTCCCAAGAGTATAACCCCTTGTGCGGCAATTGATCCAAGCCCTTCGGCAAAGCAGTTTCGGCGCTAACATCAACATGCAGACATTCGGATCGGCTCACCACCCCCGAAGTGCAGTTTTTTCCGTTTTTGCCGGGCGGTTCGGGCCACGGACCTGTGACGGCAATCAGCCCGACCCGCCGATCAGGATGGCCGTTGCCGCAAGCCATTGACCTTGCTGGACTCAGCCCGTGCAGTGGCGGCCTATTCCGCTGGGTCGGTCAGGCGCAGCACGCGCCCCGCCGGTTCCTCTTTCAGATCCTCGAAATCGAACTGGTCCAGCCGGCGCGCCCGCTTGCCCGCCTTGTCGGCGCTGATCTTGATCTCTTCGATGTCCCGCGCCGCCTGGCCGAAATGCCGGTCAAGGTTGCCGACCCGCGCCGCCAATCGTTCGATGTCGCCATAGAGCGCGGACAGCTCGCGCCGGATCGCCCCGGCTTGTTCCTTCATCCGGGCATCCTTGAGCACCGCGCGCATCGTGTTCAGCGTCGCCATGCAGGTCGTCGGCGACACGATCCAGACCCGCGCGTCGAAACCTTCGCGCACCACCTCGGGGAAATTCGCGTGCAGCTCGGCGTAGACCGCCTCGGAGGGCAGGAACATCAGCGCGCCGTCGGCGGTCTCGCCCTCCAGGATGTAGCGGTCGGCGATATCGCGGATGTGCTTGCGCACCGACAGCCGAAACGCCTGCGCCGCGCGTGCCCGGCCATCCTGCCCCTCGGCCCGATGCAGCGCCTCGTAGCCTTCCAGCGGGAACTTGGCGTCCACCGCGATCGGTCCGGGCGGCTGCGGCAGGTGGATCAGGCAATCCGCCCGCCGCCCGTTCGACAGCGTGGCCTGGAGGGTATAGCCATCAGACGGCAGTGCGCGGGCCACGATCTCGCGCAGCTGGATTTCGCCGAAGGCGCCGCGCGTCTGCTTGTTCGACAGGATGTCCTGCAACGAAAGAACGTCACCCGACAGCCGGGTGATGTTGTCCTGCGCTTTGTCGATGACCTGTAGCCGTTCCTGCAATTCCCCCAAAGACCGCGCGGTACGCCGGGCCGAGCCATGCAGCGTCTCGCCCATGCGCTCCTGCACCTCGGCCAGCCGCCGCTCCATCATCTCCAGCATCGCGGTCTGGCTCGCCGCCTGCGCTTCGGACACGTGGTGCAATCCGCCGGCCAGCCGCTCCTGCCCGTCCGACAGGCTCTGCACCCGGGCGGACAAGTGACTGACGTGGTGCAGCAGCGGCTCGGTCATACGCGCCGTCCGTCCCGCCGTGCGCACCGCTGAGACCAGCAGGATGAGGAACAGCAGCACGACCCCGACAGCGGCCAGCCCGGCGAGCGTCCACGGATCGTCCAGGCTGACCGCACCGCCGCCGACCTCGATCATGTGCGCCCGAACAGCCGTTCGATGTCCGACAGCTTCAGTTCCACGTAGGTCGGACGGCCGTGGTTGCACTGGCCGGAATGCGGCGTGGCTTCCATCTCGCGCAGGAGGGCGTTCATCTCTTCGCCTCGCATTGCCCGGCCGGAGCGGATCGAGCCATGGCAGGCGACGCGCGACAGGATCGCCTCGATCCGCGACTGCACCAACTGGCTGTCGCCCAGGTCCGACAGTTCGTCCAGGATGTCGTGCACCAGCGCCGTGGCGTTGACCTCGCCCAGGATCGCCGGGGTTTCACGCACCGCGATGGCGCCGTGGCCAAAGGGTTCGATCCGCAGGCCCATGCGGTCCAGGTCGTCCGCCCGAGCCAGCAGGCAGGCAACGTCGTCGACTGACAGTTCGACCACCTCGGGGATCAGCAGGCCCTGCGCCGGCACGCCGTTTTCGGTCATCTGACGCTTCAGCTTTTCGTAGACCAGGCGTTCATGCGCGGCGTGCTGGTCGACGATGACAATGCCGTCCTCGGTCTGGGCGATGATGTAGTTCTCATGCACCTGCCCGCGCGCGGCGCCCAGCGGGCGTGCGACGGCTTCTTCGGCGGGTTCGGCTGCGGATGCCTCGGGCACCTCCACCACGCGCCCGGAAAAGCCGCCCGACACCTCGGCCAGTCCCGGCGCCTGCGCGGCCCAGGCCGCCTGCCGCGCGCCCAGCGAGGGGCGGTCCATCTGGTAGATACGCGGCGCCGCCGCAGGCTCGGGCCGGAACGCGCCCAGCGCCGCGCCCGCCACTGTGGTCGAGGCGCGATGCCCCGCCTCGGCCAGCGCGTGCCGTAGCCCCGAAACGATCAGCCCGCGCACCACGCCCGGCTCGCGAAAGCGCACCTCGGACTTGGCCGGATGCACGTTGACGTCCACCCGGTGCGGAGCGACATCGACGAACAGCGCCACCGCCGGATGCCGGTCGCGCGACAGGAAATCCTGGTAGGCGCCGCGCAACGCGCCGATCAGCATCTTGTCGCGCACCGGCCGCCCGTTGACGAACAGGAACTGCGCCACCGCCGTTCCGCGCGAATAGGTCGGCAGCGCGGCATAGCCGGTCAGCCGCACGCCTTCACGCTCGGCGTCGATGGGCAGGGCGTTGTCGACGAATTCCGCGCCCATCACCCGGGACAGCCGCCCGCGCAGCGCGTCGAACAGGTCGCCGCTTTCCGGTTCGACGCGAAAACTGACCCGCTCCTGCCCGCCGGTCACGTCGCGCAGGGTGAAACCGACCGAGGGTTCGGCCATGGCCAGCCGTTTCACGGTGTCACCGATGGCCTGCATCTCGGCCCGGTCAGAGCGCAGGAACTTCAGCCGCGCGGGGGTGGCGTAGAACAGGTCGCGCAGCGTGACGACGGTGCCGCCGTTCAGCGCACAGGGTTTCACCGCTGATGGCGCGCCGCCGGACACGGTGATCTCGGCCGCCGTCTCGCCGGCGCTGCGGCTTTGCAGCGTCAGCCGCCCCACCGCGCCCAGCGAGGGAAGCGCCTCGCCGCGGAAGCCGAAGGAATGGATGTTCAGCAGGTCGGTGCCGTCGATCTTGGAGGTGGCATGCCGCGCCAGCGCCAGCGGCAGATCCTCGGGAGACATGCCGCAGCCGTCGTCGGTGACGCGGATCAGGGTCTTGCCACCATCCGCCACGTCGACCTGGACCCGCCGCGCCCCGGCATCGATCGCATTCTCCACAAGTTCCTTCACCGCCGAGGCAGGCCGCTCCACCACTTCGCCGGCGGCGATGCGGTTGATGGCGGCCTCGTCCAGCTGTCGGATGGTCGGGCGGATATTGCGGTCCATGGTGTTCACACCACAAGACTTAGCAGACTTCCTGCGATTCTGGAAAGGGGTCTCCTCGACGCGCGGATCATACACGTTACGGGTCCGTTCACGGATTACGACAAAGGTAGCGTAACATTTGAATGCGACTCTTCTTTATTGAGTAAGATAATTGCGTTAATAATTGGAACAGACAAATGACGGAGGCAGAGATGCTGGTTCCCCTGATCACGTTCGAAACCATCAGTGCGATGTACGGTGAAGCCTTTGCGCGGACCTGGTTCCGCCCGGTTTCCGCAGTCAAGAAAAGCCGCTGAGCCCCAGCCTTCGGCACCCAGGTCACAGCTGCCCGGGAAACGGTCTTTCGCGAAGACCGCAAGGCGCGCAGCGCATATCAACGATCCTGTCATCCACATCGAACGGCGGGCGGCATGTCAGGAGTGCGTTTCGCCGTTTTCGTCCGGCGGCACAGTCTTTCCGGGCACGCGCGCTGCCCGGTCCCGGGATCGGCGCCCCGCCTTGCACCCGTGGCGCCAAGAGGCCAGATATTGGGTACAACCCCATCCTCAGGTGCCCGGGAGATCCCATGAAGACCGAAACCATTGGCGACGCCACCTTCGAAACCTGGAGCGTGGACGAGGTCGCTCAGGCCGTCGCGAACAAGTCGATCGTGCTGATCGACGTGCGCACGCCGCAGGAATACATGTTCGAACACATCGAAGGAGCGCTGTTGATGCCGTTGGCCTTCTTCAAGGCCGACGCGCTGCCGGGGCAGGGCGAAAAGCGGATCGTGTTCCACTGCGGCTCGGGGGTTCGGTCCGAACGCGTGTCGCGCGCCGCCATCGACGCGGGCCTCAAGCAGATCGCCCACATGGAGGGCGGCTTCGGCGCCTGGAAAACGGCGCAGAAGCCTTATGTCGGCACCAACATGTCCACCGGCGCACCGCAGCGCGTCGGCGGCTGAGGTTCTCGCGGGCGGGCCTGTCAGCCCGCCTGCATATGCCCTTCGGCGGTCAGCTGCACCAGCGCCTCGTCCAGGCTCTTGCGCGCCCGCTCGATCAGGATGTCGATCTCGTCGTGGCTGATGACCAGCGGCGGAGACAGGATCATCCGGTCGTAGACGTGGCGCATGACCAGGTTGTTGGCAAAGCAGCGTTCGCGGCAGATGTAGCCGGCGGTCCCGGCCTCGGCCTTGAACGGCGCGCGTGTCGCCTTGTCCGGAGTCAGCGCGAGGCTGCCCATCATGCCGACGATCTTGACCTCGCCCACCAGCGGGTGATCGGCCAGACTTTCGAAGCGCTGCTTGAGGTAGGGCGCGGTGGTCTCGCGGACACGCTCGATGATGCCGTCCTCCTCGAGGATGCGCAGGTTCTCCAGCGCGACGGCGCAGGCCACCGGGTGACCGGAATAGGTGTAGCCGTGGTTGAACTCGGTCGCCTCGATGACCTTGGCGACCTTGTCCGACACGATCGACGCGCCGATTGGCTGGTAGCCCGAGCTCAACCCCTTGGCCACCGTCATGATGTCCGGCTGGATGCCCATGGTCTGGCTGCCGAACCAGTTGCCGGTGCGGCCGAACCCGCAGATCACCTCGTCGGCGATCAGCAGGATGTCGTATTTCTTCACGATGCGCTGGATCTCGGGCCAGTAGGTGTCCGGCGGGATGATCACGCCACCGGCACCCTGGATCGGCTCGGCGATGAAGGCCGCGACCTTTTCCGGGCCGATCTCGAGGATGGCCTTTTCCAGCTGCTGCGCGCGCTCCAGGCCAAATTCCTCGGGCGTGAGGTCACCGCCCTCGTTGTACCAGTGCGGCTGGTCGATGTGGTGGATGCCCGGGATCGGCATGCCGCCCTGCTCGTGCATCGGCTTCATGCCGCCCAGGCTGCCCGACCCGACGGACGACCCGTGGTAGGCATTCCAGCGCGAGATGATGACGTGGCGGTCGGGCTGGCCCAGCTCGTCCCAGTAGGTCCGCACCATGCGCAGGTTGGTGTCGTTGGCCTCGGACCCGGAGCCGGCAAAGAAGACGTGGTTGAGGTCGCCGGGCGCCACTTCCGCCAGCTTGGCCGCGAGGTTCAGCGCGGGCACGTGGCTGGTCTGGAAGAAGGTGTTGTAGAACGGCAGTTCCTGCATCTGGCGATAGGCGGCATCGGCCAGCTCGGTGCGGCCGTAGCCCACGTTCATGCACCACAGCCCGGCCATGCCGTCGAGGATGCGGTTGCCTTCGCTGTCGGTCAGCCAGCAGCCGTCGGCCCGGGTGATGATCCGGGCCCCCTTCTGGGCAAGCGCGGCCCCCTTGGTAAAGGGATGCATGTGGTGCGCGGCGTCGAGCGCCTGCAATTCTACGGTGGGGGAATTCAGCGAAAGGATGGTCATGTGCGGCTCCCGAAAGACTTGGGCGCAGAATATGATCAAATTACAAAGTGTCAATCGAATCAGGTCGCCCGCGTCCCATCGCGGGCGGCCGGTGGGCAAGGGTGTCTTTCGCGCCAGCGAAAGATCACCAGCCCACACAGTCCCATTCCGGGTGCAACGTCAGCCCGCGTCCCGGCGCGCACGGCCTCGAAGATACGACGGGTGACGCTCGCGCGCTGCGGGAGCATCGTGCCACCCACTGCCCCTGCCCTAAAGGCTCTGCAGGATCATGCCCATGCCCTGCGACACGTCTTCCTCGACGGCCAGGGCCGCGGCGTCAGGGTCGCGCGCCTCGAGTGCCGCCAGCAAATCCTTGTGGCAATCCGGAAGATGCCGCGTCCCCAACTGCCCGCAGACCACCCGCAGCGACGGCCCGAAGCGCAGCCACAGCGTCTCGGTCAACGATTGCAAGATCGGCGCATCGGCGATGCCGTTCAGCACCGCGTGAAAGGCGTGGTTCTCGCGCAGGTAGCCCTCGATGTCGCCGCGCAGAATCGCCCGGTCGAGCAGGCCGTCGACTTCTCCCAGCAGGTCCACGTCCTCGGCGTCCGCGCGTTCTGCCGCGCGCCGGGCCAGCCTCGGTTCGATCGCCATCCGCGCCTCGGTCAGTTCCGCCACCAGCGCCTCGGTCAGGATCGGGACCTGGATTCGCCGGTTCTCCAGCGCCTGCAACGCACCTTCGGCCGTCAACCGCCGGATCGCCTCGCGCACCGGGGTCATCCCGGCGTCCAGCCGCTCGGTCAAGCCCTTGATCGTAACGGGTTCTCCGGGCGCAAGGGCCCCGAACAGAATCGCGTCGCGCAGGTTGCGGTAAACCTGTTCATGGGCCGGCAAACCGGCCGCGGCCCGGGTCTCTGCCATAATTGTCATCACAAAGGACCCCCCTGCCTGCTGCCTGAGCAGCATCCCTTGCACACATTCGTCACCCGTGGAAACATCGCCGAAGTTGCATCGCGACGCAACTTATGATCAAAAAATTGGTGACGGGGCACTGGAGACCCCGTGACCAACGGGAGAACTGGATGACCAAGACACTTTTGACAATGACCGCTTCCCTTGCGCTCGTGGCCGGCATGGCTGCCGCCGAGGAAGTGCGCGTCTACAACTGGTCTGACTACATCGACGAAAGCCTGCTGGAGAAATTCGAGCAGGAAACCGGCATCGACCTCATCTACGACGTGTTCGACAGCAACGAGGTTCTCGAGACCAAGATGCTGGCCGGCGGTTCGGGCTATGACGTCGTGGTGCCCACCGGCACCTTCCTGCAGCGTCAGATCATGGCGGGCGCCTTCCAGCCGCTGGACAAGTCCAAGCTGCCGAACATCGACAACATGTGGGACGTGATTTCCAAGCGGACCGCCGTCTACGATCCGGGCAACGAATACTCGATCAACTACATGTGGGGCACCACCGGCATCGGCGTGAACGTGGGCAAGGTCAAGGAACTGCTGGGGGACGACGCGCCGATTGGCAGCCTCGCGCTGATCTTCGACCCCGCCAACATGGAAAAGCTGGCCGCCTGCGGCGTGCACCTGCTGGACGCGCCCGTCGAGGTGGTGCCCGCGGCGCTGGCCTATGCCGGGCTCGACCCGGACCGCAAGGACGACGAGGCGCTGGCCAAGGCCGAAGAGGTCCTGATGGGCGTCCGTCCCTACGTGCAGAAATTCCACAGCTCGGAATACATCAACGCGCTGGCCAACGGCGACATCTGCGTGGCCTTCGGCTGGTCGGGTGACATCCTGCAGGCACGCGACCGCGCCGCCGAGGCCGAGAACGGCGTCGAGATCGCCTACAACGCGCCCTCCGAGGGTGCGCTGATGTGGTTCGACCAGATGGCCATCCCGGTCGACGCCCCGAACCCGGCGGGCGCCCATGTGTTCCTGAACTTCATCATGGATGCGCAGAACGCGGCCGCGGCCTCGAACTACGTCTACTACGCCAACGGCAACAAGGCGTCGCAGGAATTCCTGGTCGAGGACGTGATCGGCGACACCGCGATCTACCCGGACGCGGCAGCGCTGGACAACCTCTACACCACGACGCCCTTCTCACCCAGGGAGCAGCGGTCGCTGACCCGCATGTGGACCAAGGTCAAGTCGGGCACCTGAGCCTCTGACCTGCGCGCCGCCCGACCGGGCGGCGCGTTTCCTGACTTCAGTGGTGGAATGATATGGCCGGACCCGTCTTTGCCCCTTGGAACGATCCCGAGGCAAAACCGCTCATCCAGTTCAAGGGCGTGACCAAGCGATTCGGCGATTTCACCGCCATCGACAACCTCACCCAGGACATCTACGAAAAGGAATTCTTTGCCCTGCTCGGCCCGTCCGGCTGCGGCAAGACCACGCTGATGCGGATGCTGGCGGGCTTCGAGGAACCGACCGAGGGCGCCATCCTGCTGGGCGGCGTCGACATCGGACATGTGCCGCCCAACAAGCGCCCCGTGAACATGATGTTCCAGAGCTACGCGCTGTTTCCGCACCTGTCGGTCTACGACAACATCGCCTTTGGCCTGCGGCGCGAACGCAAGTCCAAGGAGCAGATCGACGAGCGGGTCAAGGAAATGCTCCGCCTGACCCGGCTGGAGCGCTTTGCCCAGCGCAAGCCGCACCAGATTTCCGGCGGCCAGCGGCAGCGCGTGGCGCTGGCGCGCAGCCTGGCCAAGGCGCCCAAGCTGCTGCTGCTCGACGAACCGCTGGGCGCGCTGGACAAGAAGCTGCGCGAAGAGACGCAGTTCGAACTGGTCGACATCCAGGAAAAGACCGGCACCACCTTCATCATCGTGACGCATGACCAGGAAGAGGCGATGACCGTCGCCAGCCGCGTCGCGGTCATGAGCGAAGGCCGCATCGCCCAGGTCGCCACCCCGGACGTGATCTACGAGGCGCCGAACTCGGTCTACGTGGCCGACTTCATCGGCAACGTGAACCTGATCCGTGGCATCGCCAAGGCGCGCCCGGCGCAGACCCCCGCCCCCGCGCCCGCGCCCACCGCGGAACCGGCCCCTGCACCCGCGGCAGAGGCCGCCGCCAAACCCGCCGTCGAGACTGCGCCGCAGCCCCAGACCGTGGGCCCCAAGCCCAACGCCCTGGGCCGCGCCCTGCATGACAAGGTGCTGGCCCCGATCGTCGGCAAGTGGATTGACGAACCGCCGCGCCAGTTGCCGCCGCCCGAGGTCGGCGACGAAAGCCCGGCTGACGAACCGGCGCTGCAACCCGCCGCCGCGCCCGGTGCCGCGCCTCAGATCCCGCCCGGCGGGATCGAGATCCGCTGGGCCGAGGGCCTGCCGCCGCTGATCGCCGTCAACGGTACTGCCGACCTTGACGGCCATCCCGTCGTGCTGGCGCTGCGCCCCGAAAAGCTGGGCATCTCCAAGGAAAAGCCTGCCGCCGCCAACGCGCTCAGGGGCAAGGTGATCGACATCGCCTACCTCGGCAACATCTCGACCTACCACGTCGAGGTCGCAAAGGGCCTGATGCTCAAGGCGCAGGCCGCCAACACCCGGCGCATCTCGCGCCGTGACATCACCTGGCAGGACGAGGTCTGGCTGAGCTTCACCGCCACCGCCGGCGTCGTGCTGAAGGACGAATGATGCGCCGCGTCGTCCTCATCGCCCTGCCCTACCTGTGGCTGTTGGCGCTGTTCCTGGTGCCCTTTCTCATCGTCCTGAAAATCTCGCTGTCGGACACCGCGCTGGCCCGGCCGCCCTACATGCCGCAGCTGGACCTGAGCGAAGGCTGGACCGGTATCCGGACCTTCCTGTCCGGGCTGGACTTCGAGAATTTCACCTTCCTGACCACGGACGCGCTGTACTGGAAGGCCTATCTCAGCTCGCTCCAGATCGCCGTCACGGCGACCTTCATCACCCTTTGCGTGGGCTACCCGGTGGCCTATGCCATGGCCCGCGCGCCGCAGGAATGGCGGCCGACGCTGCTGATGTTGGTGATCCTGCCATTCTGGACCTCGTTCCTGATCCGGGTCTATTCCTGGATGGGCATCCTGTCGACCGAAGGCACGCTGAACCAGTTCCTGATGTTCCTCGGGCTGATCGACACGCCGCTGACGATCCTCAACACCAACACCGCGGTCTACATCGGCATCGTCTACACCTACCTGCCGTTCATGATCCTGCCGATCTACTCGGCGCTGGAAAAGCTGGACGAAAGCCTGCTGGAGGCCGCCGTGGATCTGGGATGTTCCAGGATCCAGACCTTCTGGCTGGTGACCGTGCCGCTGTCGCGCAACGGGATCATCGCCGGCTGTTTCCTGGTCTTCATCCCCTCGCTGGGCGAATTCGTCATCCCCTCGTTGCTGGGCGGGTCGGACACGCTGATGATCGGCAAGATCCTGTGGGAGGAATTCTTCTCCAACCGCGACTGGCCGGTGGCCTCGGCGGTGGCGGTGATCCTGCTGCTGATCCTGATCATTCCCATCATCCTCTTCCAGCGGTCGGAAGAGAAGGCGCGGGAGGCAAACCGTTGACAGCCCCCCGCTGCACCCCCCTGTGCGAGGCCCGGACATGAGACGTTTTTCCTGGTTCAACGTCACCTCGCTGACGCTCGGCTTTGCCTTCCTCTATCTGCCGATGGTGCTGCTGGTGATCTACTCGTTCAACGAGAGCCGCCTTGTCACCGTCTGGGCCGGCTTTTCGACCAAGTGGTACGGCGAGCTTCTGCGCAACAAGGAGTTCCTCGACGCCGCCTGGGTCACCCTGCGCGTGGGCTTCTTCTCGTCGTGCATGGCCACCGTGCTGGGCACCATGGCGGCCTACGTGCTGGTTCGCGCCGGCCGCTTTCCCGGGCGCACGCTGTTTTCCGGCATGATCTACGCGCCGCTCGTGATGCCCGAAGTCATCACCGGCCTGTCGCTGCTGTTGCTGTTCATCGGCATCGGTCTGGACCGGGGCGTGTTCACCGTCGTGCTGGCGCACACCACCTTTGCCATGTGCTACGTCTCGGTCGTGGTGTCGTCGCGGCTGGCCAGCTTTGACCAGTCGCTCGAAGAGGCGGCGCTGGACCTGGGCGCCTCGCCGCTGGAGGCCTTCATTCTGGTCACCTTGCCGATCATCGCGCCGGCGGTGATCTCGGGCTGGCTCCTGGCCTTCACGCTGTCGCTGGACGACCTGGTGATCGCCAGCTTCACCACCGGCCCCGGGGCGACGACCCTGCCGATCAAGGTCTTTTCCGCCGTGCGCCTAGGCGTGTCGCCCGAGATCAACGCGCTGTCGACCATCATGATCGGCATCGTGACGGTCGGGGTGATCACCGCCTCGCTGATCTCGAAACGCGCCGCCGTTCAGCGCGCCCGCGACGAACAGGCCGCCCTGCGCACCTCGTGACCCGCCTGTTCGAGCCGCCCGCCTACGGGCCGCAGGGCGCCTGTTTCTGGGCCGACACCGTCGCGCCCGGGGACTGGCCACGCCTTGACGGCGATGTGACCACGGACGTGGCGATCATCGGCGGCGGCTTTACCGGGCTGAACGCCGCGCGGACCCTGGCGCGCGCGGGCGCATCTGTGGTCGTGCTGGAAGCGGACCACCCCGGCTGGGGCGCCTCGGGGCGCAACGGCGGGTTCTGCTGCCTCGGTGGGGCCAAGGCCTCGGACGCGATGCTGGAGCGTCGCTTTGGTGCGGGCGCGGCACGCGCCTGGGCCGCGACGGAACAGGCCGCCGTCGCCCATGTCTCGGGCCTGATCGACAGGCATGGATGGGATGTCGACCGCCATTCGCAGGGCGAAACCCTGCTGGCGCATACCCCCCGGAAATTCGCCGCGCTCAAGGCCAGCGCACCGGTCCTCTCGTCCGAACTGGGCGTGACGGTGGAGTTGCACACCAAGGACGAGTTGCCGGCGCTGGGGCTGGGCGGGCCCTGGCATGGCGCGATGACGGTGCCGGTGGGCTTTGCACTGAACCCGCGCAAGTACCATGCCGGATTGGCGCGGACGGCCCAAACCGCCGGGGCGCGCCTGATGGCGCACAGCCCGGTCACCGCGCTGGAACGTCTCGCCGCGGGCTGGCGCCTGCGCACGCCCGGCGGCACGGTCACGGCGAACAGGATCGTTCTCGCGACCAACGGTTACAGCCACGAGGACCTGCCGCCGTGGATGCGCGCCCGCACCCTGCCGGCGCAGTCCACCGTCATCGTCACCCGCCCCCTGTCGCAGGACGAACAGCGCGCGGCGGGCTGGTGGTCATCGCAGATGGCCTATGACACGCGGTTCCTGCTGCACTACTTCCGGCTGTTGCCGGACGGGCGGTTCCTGTTCGGGATGCGCGGCGGTCTGTACGCGACCGAGACCGCGCAGGCGCGCATCTCGCGCCGCATCCATGCCAATTTCAACCGTCTGTTCCCCGCGTGGCGGGACGTGGAGATCACGCATGAATGGTCCGGCCTGGTCTGCCTGATGCGCACGCTGACACCCTTTGTCGGCGCGGTGCCGGGCCACGCCGGGCTGTTCGCCGCGCTGGGGTATCACGGCAACGGGGTGGCGATGGGCTCCTACGCCGGGCACCTGGTGGCGCAGCGCATGCTGGGCCGGGCGCCCGAAGGCCCCGCACCGGAGTGGCTGGCGTCTGAGCCGCCGCGCTTTCCCCTCGGCCGGTATCGCCGCCTGCTGCTGGCCCCGGCCTATGCCGTGGCCGAGGCGCTGGACCTCTGACGCCTCAGCCCTGCGGAGTCATCGTCGGACGCGCCTTGCCGCGTTGCAGGCCCAGCTGGCGTTCGCGCCAGATGATGATGCCGCCCGCCGTCACAACGATGGCCGATCCGACCAACACCATGCTGGTCGGCGACTCGTCGAAGAACCAGTAACCGAACAGGATCGCGAACAGGATCGAGGCATAGTCGAACGGCGCGATCACCGCCGCCTCGGCAAAGCGGTAGGCCGAAGTCAGCAGGATCTGCGCCACCCCGCCGATCAGCCCCGCCCCCACCAGCATGGCCAGCACATGCGCCGGCGGCAGGGTCCAGCCAAACGGCGCCGTGAGCAGCGAAAAGCCCGTCGCGGTCAGCGAAAAATAGAACACGATGGCCGAGGTCTGTTCGGTCGCCACCATCTTGCGGATCTGGATCTGCGCCAGCGACCGCATCACCGCCGAGGCCAGCACCAGCGCCACACCCAGCGCCGCGGTTTCCGCCGCGCCGTCGAATTGCAACCGGGGCCAGAGCACGATCACCACGCCCACCAGCCCCAGCGCCACCGCCGACAGCCGGAAAACGCGCAGCCGCTCGCCCAGCAGCACCGCCGCCAGCAGCACGGTGATCATCGGCGCGGCAAAGCCGATCGCCGTCACCTCGGGCAGCGGCAGCAGGCCCAGCGCGGCAAAGCCGCAGCCCATCGCCGTCACCCCGACCAGCCCGCGCCAGACATGCATCAGCGGGCGCTGCGCCTTCAGCCCGGTCTTGAGGTCGCCACGCATGGCCAGCCAGGCGACGATCACCGGCATGGCAAAAAACGACCGGAAGAACACTGCCTGCCCGGTCGGCACATGCGCCGAGCTGGCCTTGATGAACGAGGCCATGATGGTGAACAGGACGACGGAGGTCAGCTTCAGGGCGATGCCGCTCAGCGGGGACATGGGGGCTCCTACGCGGGTCGCGCCAGAGTGGACCCCCCTGCCGCCAGCGTCAATCGCCTGAGATCACCGGGTTTCCCGGCAATGGCTGCGGAATGCCCGTTTCAACAGGTCCAGTTCGGCGCGCAACAGCGCCACCTCGGCGCGGATGTCGTCGGCCAGCGCCTCTCCGGCGATCAGGGCAAAGCTGGCCAGCACCTCTTCGCTGCGGGCATCGCGGATCAGGATCGTCTTGACGCCGTCGCCCAAGGCCTCCACCGGCACCGGCACTTCCACGACCCAGCGGCTGGGGTCCGAGGTGCGGGTCAGCGTGACGCCGGGCAAGGGACGGCCTTCAAGGCTCGCCCCGACCTCGGGCATCGGATCGGCGTCCGTGGTGGCCACCAGCAGCCCCTCCCAGACGCCTTCGCGGAACCGGGTCTTGGTCAGCGTCAAATCCGTCATCTGCCCCTCTTCCGTCCGGTCACAGCGGCGCCCGTCTGCGGCGGCTGAGAGTCAAGTCCCGCAGCACGATCCGGTTCATCCGCGGCCCTTCGAAGATGAGGTCCAGCCACATCTTGTCGACCCGCTTTTCGTTGAGACGGGTATAGGCCAGGTCGAACTCGACGAACACGGTTTCCTTCTGCAAGGGCAGTTCGCGCACCACCTGTTCGGTGTTCGGTCCATGGCGCACGTTCAGCCGCGAAAATATCTCCAGCCGCTTCTCCATTTCCACCGTCGCCTCGAGCCGGATCAGGTGTTGACGTGTCAGCCCCTCGACCGCCGCCTCGGGCAGGTCGATCGCCAACGACAGGTACGACCCCTGAAAGGCAAAGACATCCAGTTGCAGGCCAAAGGCGGCCAGGTCCGCCTCGCGCAGGTTGCGGATCTGGCGCAGCGCCATCTCGGCACGGGGGCAGTCGTGGAACAGCGTCGTTTCCTGCCCCAGGCTGGCCTTGGTCCGGACGTCGACCAGGCCCTGCACCGGCAGCGGACCGCTCCAGACCTCGGGGCGCCAGGCCCAGTCCGAATCCTGCGGGCGCGGAAAGCTCTGGTTGCCGATCATCGGCAGCGCCAGCCGCGCGTCGGCCACGTGAATCAGTTCGTCCAGCCGGGTCTTGAGCCGCCGGGCCATCGTCCTCTGACGGCGCAATTCGGGCAGGTCGGTGTCCGGCGCGGCGCGGGCCAGACGGGTCCAGCGGCGCAATCCCCGCACCTGAACCGCCCGGTCCAACCATCCCTGCCCGTCGCTGCCCATACCACCGCCGATCCTGCCGTCCGGTTACGGAAAACCGTTTCCGATCCCGAAACTATTATGGCAAATCCTGAGGATTGAATAAACGCCCCAGCACGCCCTTACGCAAGATCGGCGTCCGCGCCGGCCTGGCCGCGTCGGCGCTTTGCCGGGCAATGATGTCGCTGACCCGGTCCAGCATCGCGGCGCCGCCATCCCCGGCCAACGCGCTGCCCCTGGGGGCATAGAGCGCGAGTCCGACCATCCGGTTTCCCTGCACGAAGGCAGATCGCCAATAGCGCGGGTCGCTGCCTTCGAACTTGCCTTCGCCGCCGGTCGCCAGGTGGGCCGTCACCCGCAGATCGGTGCGTTTCGAGGTGATCAGCTGCGCACCGGAGGCGCGCGCCAGTCCCTCGGCGGTCGGCAGGTCCTGGCTGTCGCCGCGCGGGCCGACCGTGATGGTCACCAGCATCGGCGGCACCTCTTCCCCGGCCTTGCCGTCGCTCAGGATGTGGCAGGAGGCGATGACCGCAAAGCCGCGTTCCGGCCCGGCGCTCTTGGTCTCGGGATCGATGCAGTAGCCCCTTGGTCCGGCCACGACCACGTCGCCGCCCGCAAGACTGGCCTTGGCCAGCGGGGCGCGACCTGACGCGACAGACCCGGAAACCAGCGCCTTTGTGTCGGTGCCGGTTCCCGTGTCACGGTCTGCCTGAGGTGTCAGGGCAAGGCACCCCGACACCAGCAGCGCGCCCGCGGCGCACACCCACAAGCGCGCCGCCATGGATCAGAGATCCGCGTAGACGTGCTTTTCCTCGGCGCCGCCGGGATGCGTCACCGCTCCGCGGTAGGTCTCGCCCACCAGCTGCGCGTATTTCCACAGCGCGCCCGAGGCGTAGATCGTCTCGCGCGGGCCTTTCCACTCGGCCTTGCGCGCGGCCATTTCGTCTTCGGTCAGGTCCACGTCCAGCGTGCCCTTGATCGCGTCGATGGTGATGATGTCGCCATCCTTGAGCAGCGCGATCGGCCCGCCATGCGCCGCTTCCGGCCCGACGTGACCCACGCAGAAGCCGCGCGTCGCACCCGAGAAACGGCCGTCGGTGATCAGCGCCACCTTCTTGCCCATGCCCTGGCCGGACAGCGCCGAGGTGGTGGACAGCATCTCGCGCATGCCGGGGCCGCCGGCGGGGCCCTCGTTGCGGATGACCAGCACCTCGCCTTCCTTGTAGGAACGCGCCTTGACGGCGGCAAAGGCGTCTTCCTCGCATTCGAAGACGCGGGCCGGGCCGCTGAACACCTGCTCGTCGGCCTTCATGCCGGCCACCTTCACGATGGCGCCCTGCGGGGCAAGATTGCCCTTCAGGCCCACGACACCGCCGGTCTTGGTGATCGGTGTCTCGATCGGGTAGATCACCTTGCCGTCGGCCTCGCGCTCGATCAGGTCGATCTCTTCGCCCATGGTGCGGCCAGAGGCAGTCATGCAATCCTCGTGGATCAGGCCCGCCTTGCGCAGCTCCTTCATCACCACCGGCACGCCGCCCGCCTCGTAGAGGTCCTTGGCGACATAGTTCCCGCCCGGCTTGAGGTCGACGAAATAGGGCGTGTCACGGAAGATGTCGCAGACGTCGTCCAGGAAGAACTCCAGCCCCGCCTCGTGCGCGATGGCCGGCAGGTGCAGGCCCGCGTTGGTCGATCCACCGGTGCAGGCGACGACGCGCGCGGCGTTCTCCAGCGACTTGCGGGTGACGATGTCGCGCGGGCGGATGTTCAGCTCCAGCAGGCGCATGACGGCGATGCCCGAGGCGGTGCCGTAGGCATCGCGGCTCTCGTAGGGGGCGGGCGCGCCGGACGAGTTGATCAGTGCAAGGCCGATCGCCTCGGACACGCAGGCCATGGTGTTCGCGGTGAACTGGCCGCCGCAGGCGCCGGCGCTGGGGCAGGCGGCCTTTTCGATGGCGCGCAGTTCCTCGTCGCTGTTGGCGCCGGCCTGGTGCTGGCCCACGGCCTCGAATACGTCCTGGACGGTGATGTCGCGGCCCTTGTACTTGCCCGGCAGGATCGAACCGCCATAGACAAAGACCGACGGCACGTTCAGACGCACCATGGACATCATCATCCCCGGCAGCGACTTGTCGCAGCCCGCGAGGCCCACCAGCGCGTCATAGCCGTGGCCCCGCATGGTCAGCTCGACGGTGTCGGCAATCGCCTCGCGCGAGGCCAGCGACGACCGCATGCCCTCGTGTCCCATGGCGATGCCGTCGGTGACGGTGATGGTCGTGAACTCGCGCGGCGTGCCCGAGGCTTCCTTGACGCCCAGCTTGACCGCCTGGGCCTGCCGGTTCAGCGAGATGTTGCAGGGCGCGGCCTCGTTCCAGCAGGTCGCGACGCCGACCAGCGGCTGATGGATCTCGTCCTCGGACAGGCCCATGGCATAGAGAAAGGACCGGTGCGGCGCCCGCTCGGGGCCCTCGGTCACATGGCGGCTGGGCAGTTTGGACTTGTCGAATGGACGCTTGAGCATCTGGAGGCTCCTCCCGCGAAATGGCTTTGACTTGGAATAGCGAAGCGCTCCGCACGGCACAAGCGTCAAGCGATGGATGGTATACCAGCGGCAGCCGAGGCGGACAGCGTGGCCATTTGGGTATTTTTGCAGAGAAGAAGCAACAGGTCGCACCCGGAGTTTCTTCTCTGTAGAAATACCCAAGTCCGGTCACCGATGTGCGCACGGCCCGAGGGCCGCGCCCGATGAGACGGCGGGTGGGGCGATGTTGCGCGCAGCGCTGACCGGGCGGCGCCCGTCGTCAGCCCGCGCCAATCAATGCACCCGCCGCGAACACCAGCGCTCCGCCAAGCACAACCTGGAAGGTGGCGCGCAGGAACGGGGTCTCCATGTAGCGCATCTGGATCCAGACGATGGCCCACAACTCGACAAAGACCACGACCAGCGCGATGGTCGTCGCGGTCCAGAAATGCGGGATCAGGTAGGGCAGCGCGTGGCCCAGCCCGCCCAGGGTGGTCATCACCCCGGCGGCGATGCCGCGCTTGATCGGCGACCCGCGGCCCGACAGCGTGCCGTCATCCGACGCCGCCTCGGTGAAGCCCATCGAGATCCCGGCGCCGACGCTGGCGGCCAGGCCGACCAGGAAGGTGGTCCAGGTGTCCTGCGTGGCAAAGGCGGTGGCAAAGATCGGCGCCAGGGTCGAGACCGAGCCGTCCATCAGCCCGGCCAGCCCCGGCTGCACCCAGGTCAGCACGAACTGCCGCTTGGCACGGTCGTCCTCCTCGCTGCGGGCGTCCTCGTGCAGGTGCTTCTGTTCCAGCTTGTGCGCCGCGTCCTGGTGCTTGGCCTCGACCGCCGCCAGATCGCCCAGCAGCCTGCGGGTATCCGCGTCCTGCGCGTTCTGCGCCGCGATGTGGTAAAAGCGTTCGGCATCCCGCTCCATGTTCGCCGCTTCCTCGCGGATACGGTCGAGCGAGAGGTTTTCGGTCAGCCAGACCGGTCTGCGGGCATAAAAACCTGCCACATGCTCGCGACGGATCAGCGGGATGACCTCGCCAAAGCGGCGGACATGCAGGTCGATCAGCGCCCGGCGGTGGCCGTCCTCCTCGGTTGCCATCCCTTCGAACACCTTGGCGGTGTCGGGATAGTCCGCCCGCAGACGTTCGGCAAAGCTGCGGTAGATGCGTGCGTCGTCCTCTTCGGAGGAAATCGCCAGCGCCAGGACTTCCTGTTCTGTCAGGTCCTTGAACTGGCGGCGGTAGCCCATGTTCAGCATGATGGTCCTTTCTTAGAATCATTCCAATCTATCCCGCGCGCGCCAAACCTCAACCCCCTGGACACCGACCCTTGCCATCGCCGCCCCCGGCCCCGACATGTCATGCATCACGCGCAGGCATCGTGCTGCGGGGCGGCGCATCGGGGCGGGCAAGCGGGCTTGCTTGCCGGAACTGAACTGCGCGGTTTATAGTCGCCGAACCCAGGGGAGGGACGAGATGACGGCAGAGGCTCTGGTCCGCAAGGGACGCAAGTTCGACCAGGTGATCGAGGGCGCGCGCGAAGTCTTCATGCGCGACGGGTTCGAAGGCGCCAGCGTCGACGAGATCGCCCGCCAGGCCGGCGTGTCCAAGGCCACACTCTACAGCTATTTCCCCGACAAGCGGCTGCTGTTCATCGAGGTGGCCAGCGCCCAGTGCCGCCACCAGGCCGACGAGGCGGTGCTGTCGATGGACATGAAACAGCCGCCCCGCGCGGTGCTGGGCCAGGCCGGGCGCAAGTTCCTGGGCTTTCTCTATTCCGACTTCGGGCAGCGGATCTTTCGCATCTGCGTCGCCGAGGCGGACCGCTTTCCCCAGCTGGGCCGCCAGTTCTACCAGAGCGGCCCGATGATCATGCGCCGGGTGATGACGGATTATTTCCGCGCCGCCCGCGACCGCGGCGAATTGCGCATCGACGACATCGACCTCGCCTCGGACCAGTTCGCCGAACTTTGCAAGGCCGACCTGTGGCCCAAGATCATCTTCGGCATCCAGACCAGTTTTTCCGAGGCCGAAATCACGCGCGTGGTGGATGGCGCGGTCGAGACCTTCATGGCACGGTACGGCGCGTGAGGCGCGGTCCTGCCTGCCGGACAGTCAAGAGGAAGACAAGATGAAGACGGTATCCGAAAACAAGTGTTTCGAGGGCGTACAGGGTGTCTACACCCACGCCTCGCAGGCCTGCGGCTGCGACATGACCTTTGGCCTGTTCCTGCCGGCAGAGGCCGCGCATGGGCCGGTGCCGGTGCTGTGGTACCTCTCGGGGCTGACCTGCACGCATGAAAACGCCATGGTCAAGGCCGGCGCGCAGGGCTGGGCGGCCGAGCACGGCATCGCGCTGGTCTTTCCCGACACCTCGCCGCGCGGCGAGGACGTGGCCGACGACGAGGCCTATGACCTGGGCAAGGGCGCCGGCTTCTACGTCAACGCCACCGAAGCCCCCTGGGCGCCGCATTTCCGCATGTGGGACTACGTGGCCGAGGAACTGCCCGCCCTGCTGGGCCAGAACTTCGCGGTCGACATGGAACGGCAGGCGATCACCGGGCATTCGATGGGCGGGCACGGCGCGCTGACACTGGCGATGAACCTGCCGGGGCGCTTTGCCTCGGTGTCGGCCTTCGCGCCGATCGCCAATCCCACCGCCTCCGACTGGGGGCGCAAGCAGCTTGGCGCCTATCTTGGCGCGGACGAAAGCACCTGGCGGCGGCACGATTCCTCGCTGCTGATGCGCGAAACCGGGTTCGACGGCCCTGTCCTGATCGACCAGGGCAGCACCGACCAGTTCCTTGACCTTCTGAAGCCCGAGGCGCTGGCCGATGCCATCGCCGCGTGCCGCCAGGACGCGACCTTCCGGATGCAGCGCGGCTATGACCACAGCTATTTCTTCGTTTCCAGCTTCATCGAGGATCACGTCGCCTTCCATGCCGAGGCGCTTCATGCATGACCCCGTCCCGGCCCCGCGCCGGGACCTCGTCCGCTCAGGTTTGGTGCGGTGCCGGACATGACCCTCTACGTCGACGCCGACGCCTGCCCGGTCAAGGCCGAGTGCGAGACCGTCGCCACCCGCCACCGTCTGCCGATGGTGCTGGTGGCCAATGGCGGCCTGCGGCCTTCGCGCAACCCGCTGGTCTCGCTCCGGATCGTTCCCGACGGCCCGGACGAAGCCGACAAGTGGATCGCCGAACAGGCACAGCCGGGTGACGTGGTGATCACCAGTGACATCCCGCTGGCCGCGAAATGCGTCGCGGCGGGGGCGCAGGTGCTGCGCCCGGACGGCTCGGCGCTGACACAGGCCAATATCGGCGCGCAACTGGCGATGCGTGACCTGATGACCGACCTGCGCGCCGCAGACCCGTTCCGCCAGGGCTCGGGCAAGGGCTTTACAAAGGCTGACCGCAGCCGTTTCCTCGACGCGCTGGAACGCGCGCTCCGGCAAGCAGCGAAAGACGCACAATGACCATAGAGGCGGTGATCTTCGACATCGGCAACGTGCTGATCGAATGGCAACCCGAACGTTATTACGACGCAAAGATCGGCGAGGCGCGGCGCCGCGCCATGTTCGCCGCGCTCGACCTGCACGGCATGAACGACCTCATCGACCGCGGCGGCGATTTCCGGCAGACCGTCTACGACTGGGCCGATCGCAACCCGGAGTGGGCCGCGGAAATCCGCCTCTGGCACGACGACTGGCTGGAGATGGCGACCCCGGCCATTCCCCATTCCGTCCGCCTGCTGCGCGCCCTGCGCGGCAACGGCCACAAGGTCCACGCGCTGACCAACTTCGGCATAGGCACCTGGGCCATCGCCACGCCGCGCTACGATTTTCTCAACGAATTCGACCACGCCTTTGTCAGCGGCCACTTGGGCGTCACCAAGCCCGACCCGCAAATCTACCAGATGGTCGAGGATCACCTTGGCCTGCCCGCCGCGGCGCTGCTGTTTGCCGACGACCGCGCCGACAACCTCGCCACCGCCGCCGCGCGGGGCTGGCACACCCATCTCTTCACCGGCCCCCAGTGCTGGGCAAACCGCCTCGTGACCGAGGGGCTGCTGACCGAGGAACAGGCACGATGACCACCATCATTCCCTTCGCCGAGGGCGAGAAAAATCTCGACTGGCTGGCCCTCACCCGGGCTCTCGACGCCGGCCACCGCCTGCCCAAGGCCGAGATCGCGGATGTCTTTCTCTACAGGGGCGAAGACACCCTGCTGAACCGCTCCGCCTGGATCGACGGGCTGGGCATCGCGGTCAAGGCGGCGACGGTGTTTCCCGGCAACCCCGAAAAGGGCAAGCCGATGATCGGCGGCGCGGTCAACCTGTTCGACGATGCCGACGGCAGCCTTTCGGCGGTGGTCGATTTCCACCTGGTGACCAAGTGGAAGACCGCCGGCGACAGCCTCTGTGCCGCGCTGAAACTCGCCCGCCCGGACAGCCGCAAAATCCTGATCGTCGGCGCAGGCACAGTGGGCGCTTCGCTGCACGAGGCCTATTCCGCCGGCTTCCCGCAGGCCGAGTTCACCGTCTGGAACCGCACCCCCGACAAGGCCCGTGCCTTTGCCGAGGACCGTGGCATCGCCTGGGCCGAGGACCTGGAAACCGCCGTCAAGGCGGCCGACATCGTCACCTCCGCCACCATGTCGACCCAGCCGATCATCCAGGGCGCCTGGCTGCAACCGGGCCAGCACCTCGACCTGATCGGCGCCTACCGCCCCGACATGCGCGAGGCCGACGACACCGCCATCACCCGCGCGCGCCTGTTCGTCGACAGCTACGACACCACCCTGGCCCATATCGGCGAGTTGAAGATCCCCTTCACCAACGGGTTGATCACCGGCCATGACATCATCGCCGACTACTACAACCCCGAGGACTTCCACCGCCGCAGCGACGACGAGATCACCCTGTTCAAGAACGGCGGCGGCGCGCATCTCGACCTGATGTGCGCGCGCTACATCCTCGACGCCTGGTCGCAAAAATGACCCTGCTCGGCGGCGCGCTGACCCTCGCCGCTCTCGGCACCGCCGCGCTGCCGATGTGCCGCGAGGCGCGCCGCTCCCCGATCGCCGCCCTGCGCGACGCGGCCCCGGGAGGCTTCGCGAAACTCCCCTCCGGCACCACCCACTACCAGTGGTTCGGACCCGAGAGCGGCCCCGTCACCGTCTGCATCCACGGCCTGACCACCCCCAGCTTTGTCTGGCAGGGCCTCGTTCCGCACCTGGTCAAGGCAGGCCAGCGTGTCCTGACCTATGACCTCTACGGGCGCGGCTATTCCGACGCCCCGCGCGGGGCGCAGACACCGGCCTTCTTCATCCGCCAACTGACGGAGCTGCTGGCACACGTACAGGTCCCCGCCCCCGTCACCCTGATCGGCTACTCCATGGGCGGCGCCATCGCCGCCTGCATGGCCGCCCAGGCCCCGGAACGCATCGCCCGGCTGGTCCTGCTCGCCCCCGCCGGCATGGGCCACGACCTGGGCAGCCTTTCCCGCCGCGCCGCGCAAGTGCCGCTGATCGGCGACTGGCTCTTTCACATGGCCTACCCCGGCATCCTGCACACCGGGATCGAGTCCGAGCGTGGCACCCCCGGCTCGGTCCCCGACATCGCCGACCAGCAGCTCTTTCAGCTGACCCGCCGCGGCTACCTGCGCGCGGTCCTGTCGTCGCTGCGCGGCCAACTGGCCCGCCCGCTGGAGGACGAACACTGCAGGATCGCCAGGGCCGGCACCCCGGTGCTTGCCATCTGGGGCCGCGATGACAGCGTCATCCCGATCCGCGCCATGGGCACCCTCGCGCAATGGAACCGCAGCGCGCACCAGGAGGTGATCGCAGGCGCAGGCCACGGCCTGACCTACACCCACACCCCGCAGGTCGCCCGGGCCATCCTGGCCTGACGCCCCTGCTTCTTCTCTGCAAAAATACTCCCGGGGGTCTGGGGGCAGCGCCCCCAGCCGTCAGGCCGCCACTGCCACCGCCGGCAGGGCGCGGCGCTCGCGGATCGGAAGGTGCACCAGCGCGCTCAAAGCCCCGACCCCCACGCCGATCCACCAGACCAGCGTGTAGTTGCCCGACACGTCGTACAGCCGCCCGCCCAGCCAGACGCCCAGGAACCCGCCCAACTGGTGGCTGAGAAAGATCACGCCATAGAGCGTGCCCATGTAGCGCAGCCCGTAGAGATGCGCGACCAGCCCCGAGGTCAGCGGCACCGTCGCCAGCCACAGCGCCCCCATCACCGCCGAAAAGACCAGCACGCTGGCCGGTGACATCGGCAGCAGGATGAACACCGCCGCGGCGATGGTGCGCGCGGTATAGATCCCCGCCAGCAGATACTTCCTGGTGTACCGCTTGCCCAGCCAACCTGCCGACAGTGTGCCCAGGATGTTGAACACCCCGATCAGCGAGATCGACACCGCCCCCAGCGCCGAGGTCGTGGTGATCCCCACCGAATGCAGGATGCCGCCCACGGCGATCGGCCCGCAGGTCTCGGTCACGAAGGCGGGGAAATGCGCGGTGATGAAGGCCAGCTGGTAGCCGCAGGAAAAGAACCCTATGAAGATCAGCGAAAAGGACGGATCGCGGAACGCGCGGGTCAGCACGGCGCCCATGCTCTCTTCCAGTTCGGCCTTCGTCGCGGCCGGGGCGCGCATGGCGGGCAGCACCAGCAGCACCGCCAGGATGGCGCAGGCGAAGACGACAAAGACCCACTGCCAGCTCATCACCGTCATCAGCGCCTCGGCCAGCGGTGCGCCGACGACCTGCCCTGCGCTGCCCGCCGCCGTGATGATCGCCAGCGACATCGAGCGGTTCTCGTCGCTGGCGGCGCGGCCGACCACGGCCAGCACCACGCCGAACCCGGTGCCGGCGATGCCGAAGCCCACCAGCACCTCCAGCGCCTGCATGGAAAAGGGATCCGTCGCAAAACTCGACAGCACCAGCCCGGCGGCATAGAGCACCGCGCCCAGCACGATGGCGCGCCGGTCGCCCAGCCGCTCGGCAAAGGCGCCGAACAGCGGCTGGCCAATGCCCCAGGCCAGGTTCTGGATCGCGATGGCCAGGCTGAACTCGGCCCGCGCCCAGCCGAATTCCTCGGCGATGGGGATCTGGAAGACGCCAAAGCTGGCCCGGATGGCAAAGCTGACCATGATGATCACGCAGCTGGTGATCAGCACCGGGGTGAACAACGAGACGCGACTCGACATGGGGCAGGCTCCTGCAAAGCCCGCATTGTCTGCCCCGTCGCCGCGCCACCGTCAAATTCGAATGCGTGATGCGTCGGTCAAGATGACCTTATGCGTGGCCGATGCGGCCGGACATCAGGCCGCCGCCGGTGAGATGGTCGATCAGGTCCCGCGCGCGCACCAGGGGATCGCCGCTGTCGGCATTGATCCGCGCCAGCACCTTGTTGCGGGTCACCACCGGGGTGTCGTCAAGAAGGATGCTCGCCGCGCTGTCCGGGTCCATGAACCGTGGAAACCGCAAGAGCGGCGTGATGTCGTCCACCTGCGTTCCGGTCAGGTCCAGGGTTTCCAGCTCGGGCAGATCGGCCAGCAGGCCGAGGTCGGAAAACGCCGTCCGCCGCACCGACAGGCAGCGCAGCGCCCGGCAGTCGGCCAGCGGCGCGAAATCGGTCACCTGCGTGCCGTCCAGCCGCAGTTCCTGAAGGTCTGGAAACCGTGCCGCGACAGAGATGTCAGTGATCCCCGTGCCTTCCAGCATCAGCGCGCCCATCCGCGTCATGCCGGCCAGAGGTGACAGGTCCGTGACCGGCAGACCGCGCAGGTCCAGCTTTTCCAGCCGGGTCAGCGGCGCGATGGGCGACAGGTCGGTGATCTGGGTGCCTTCGAGATCCAGCCAGGTCATCCAGTCCAGCCGCCCGATCTGCGGTGGCAACGCCCGGATCGGCACGTCGGACGCGTAGTAGAGAAAGGACAGCCCGTCCCGACGGTTGATCTTGGCGTCCTGGATGTCCTCCCGGATCGCCGCCTCCAGCGCCGCCTCGTCCGCACTCGCGCCCATAACCGCCTCCAACCCGTTCCACCGCGCCAGCGTGGCACGGTCCCGCCCTCTACACAATGCGGGGATGACGCGCTAAGGGAGGCCATGACCACGGTTTTCCACCTCTATGACACCCGAGTCGCCGAAGGCCGGCTCAAACCGGACGATGCCCAGCTGGCCGTCTTGCCCGAGTTCGAGCGCCTGCGCGCGGACCTGGCCCAGCCGGTCAAGCGCGGCTTTTTCCGCCGCACCGTCGAGGCGCCCAAGGGGCTGTACCTCTGGGGTGGCGTCGGGCGCGGCAAGTCCATGCTGATGGACCTGTTCGTCGAGACGCTGGAGGTGCCCGCCCGCCGCGTCCATTTCCATGCCTTCATGCAGGAGGTCCAGGCCGAGATCCACCGCCTGCGCAAGCAGGGGGTCGAGGACCCGATCAAGCCCGTCGCCAAGGGCGTCAGCGATGCGATCCGCGTGCTGGCCTTCGACGAGATGCAGATCACCGACATCGCCGACGCGATGATCGTCGGCCGCCTGTTCGAACAGCTGTTCGAGGCCGGGACCACCGTGGTCACCACCTCCAACCGTGTGCCCGACGACCTCTACAAAGACGGGCTCAACCGCCAGCTTTTCCTGCCCTTCATCGCCCTGCTCAAGGACCGCATGGTGGTGCGCGAACTGGCCTCGGAGCGCGACCACCGACAGGACCGTCTGGCCGGGGCGCAGGTCTATTTCACCCCCGCCGACGCCGCCGCACGCAAACAGATCGACGCGCTGTGGGAAGAGCTGACCCACGGGCTGGAAGAGCCGCTGACCCTGCACGTCCAGGGCCGGCAGGTGGACCTGCCGCGCTATCACAACGGGGTGGCGCGGGCGTCGTTCTTTGACCTCTGCGGGCGGATGCTGGGCCCGGCCGACTATCTCAAGCTGGCCGAAAGCGTGCGCGTGCTGATCATCGAGAACGTGCCGCGCCTGTCGCGCCACAACTTCAACGAGGCGAGGCGCTTCGTGACCCTGATCGACGCGCTCTACGAGGCACGGGTCAAGCTGATCACCTCTGCCGCCGCCCAGCCCGAGATGCTGTATGTCGAGGGCACCGGCAGTTTCGAGTTCGAACGCACCGCCTCGCGCCTGCGCGAGATGCAGGCCGCCGACTGGAGCGCCTGAGCCCCCAAAAAAGAACGGGGCCGGTTTGCCCGGCCCCAGTTTTGCTCGCTGCTTGCCTGTGGTCGTCTGGTTCAGAGGTGCGGGATCGTCAAAGTCACACCCGTGCGGATTTGGTCGGGGGCGTCGATCTTGTCCCGGTTGGCCTCGAAGATGTCCTTGTGGTGAATGGTCTCTCCGTAGAAACGGTAGGAGATCGCGGCGAGGCTGTCGCCCGGCTGGACCGTGTAGACCCGCCGTGACGGTGCCCCCGGGGCCGCCGCCTTCGGCGGCGGGGCCGGCGCAGCAGGTCCCACGGAACGCTGCACCAGCACCGCCAGAAGTGTCCCGGTATCCACCTTGCCGTCCGACGTGATCAACGCCGCGGGGACAACGATGCTGCCGGTCTGGCGCGCTTCGTTCAGCAAGGCGTCGACATAGGCGTCCGACTGGCCTTCGCGCAGCGCCTCGACCACCAGGGCCTGAAGGGTGGCCGCCCGGGGCGTGGAGGCGCCGAGGGTCGACAGGACAGTTTCGGTCATCGCCCACAACGGGTCATCCTGCGCCGCCCCAGGGGTCAACTCCGGGGTCACGCGCTGGGCGGCAGGGGGCTGGACCGGGCCGCCATCGCGCGCGACCTGTGCCGCCCGAACGGCGGCGGTCAGCGCCGGAAGAGGATCGCCAGCCATCGGCACCGTTCCATCTTGCGCTGCGGACAGCAAGTGCGCCGGAACTGCCGCGTCCCTCGGATCAGCCTCGGCGGCCGACTGCGGCGGCATGCCGTCCGGTCCGCCCGCAGCGCGGGTCACCGCCAGCGCATTGTCCGCATCCAGCCGGTTCCGTATCTGCTGCGCGCCCGGTTGATAGATGATCAGCACGGCGGTCATGCCGAGGAAGGCGATGCTCAGAAGGATCATGCGGATCATCGTCTGGTCCCTTCCTGCATCCGTCGTCAGGCGGTCGGCAGCTTGACGGTGAGGCCCAGTTGCAACCAGACCTGAATGCCACCGCGATAGTACAGGATCTTTTCCGGCGGGTAGCCCGCGTCCAGCAGGCTGCGGACCGCGCGCGGGCTCTGATCGCTCCAGGGTCCATTGCAGAACATCAGCAGCTCCAGCGCGTTGCTGAAATCCCAGCGGCTGCCGACCTGGCGTGCGCCCAGCGCCTGGAGGATCTGGTCACGATAGGGGTTGTCGGCGTCCAGCGTCGCAAAGGGCACGTTGACCGCGCCGGGGATGGTGCCCTTGACGAACCATTCGGGCAGACGACTGTCGACCAACAGGCCGGCCCCCCTGGCCGCCTTGGCCTCGAGAAATGCCATCACCTCAAGCTCGCCCACGGTGGCGACGCCCGCACCGGCGGACATCGGCAGGATGCAGAACGGCGGGCAGGGGCGCGAGGTCTTGGTGAATTCGCTGTCGAGACGGTGCGACGTGTCCTGGTTGCGCTCGATCACGATGTTCTCGCCGTTGATCCAGAACGACCGAAAGGCTGCGTCAGGTGTGATCTGGACCTCCTGGGAGACGGAAGGACCGGCAATCAGACAGAGGCCAAGCGCAAATGCGCGACGCATTTGGTACATCATCACTTATTGCCCCCAAGATACGGCAGAACGCTCCTCCCATGAGTGTTCCAGCGCAGCAATTGGCCAACATATAGAAGAACGCCTGCGAATCAGTCAACAAAAACCGATTCGCTTCAAACGCTCTGCGCAGTAAATCAAGCCGATTCGGCTGATTCTCAATTCACGGGATCGAAAGCAGCACCGCTCAGGACGACCCTTCGCGCAGGACATTCCCGGCCAGGTAGAGAGAGCCGCAGATCAGTACGCGCGCATCCGGGGTGTGTGCCGCGATGGCCCGCAGCGCCTCGCCCAGGTTTTCGGCCACGCCGACGCGATGTCCCACCTCGGCCGCCAGCCGCGCGGTTTCCTCCGCCGGCAGGGTGTTGCCCTCGCCGGGGATCGAGACCGCCGTCAGGCTTTGCGCGTGGGGGGCCAGCGGGCGCAGGAAGCCGCGCGCGTCCTTGGTGTTCAGCATGCCGCAGATCAGGTGCGTTTCGCGCCCGGACTGCCGCGCCAGGTGCTCGGCCAGCACCTCGCCCGCGCCGGGATTGTGGCCGCCGTCCAGCCACAGTTCCACCCCCGGCGCCGCGTCGACCAGCGGGCCGCGCCGCAGCCGTTGCAGCCGGGCGGGCCATTCCGCGCGGGTCAGCGCACCGTCAAAGGCCGCCTCGCCCTGTTCCAGCAGTCGCAGCGTGGCCAGCGCCGCGCCCGCGTTCTGGATCTGGTGCGCCCCCGGCAGCACCGGCAAGGGCAGGTCCAGCAGGCCGCTTTCGTCCTGGAACACCAGCCGCCCGCGCTCCTCCCAGGCGTGCCAGTGCTGACCATGCGCGATCAGCGGCGCACCCAGCGCCTGCGTACGGGCCTCGATGACCTCCAGCGCTTCGTCGCGTTGCGGGCCGACGATGCAGGGCACGCCGCGTTTGATTATGCCTGCCTTTTCGCCGGCGATCTTGGCCAGCGTGTCGCCCAGGTATTGTTCATGATCCATGGAGATGGGCGTGATCACCGTCGCCGCTGGCCTGGCTATCACGTTGGTCGCGTCCAGCCGCCCGCCCAGCCCGGTCTCCAACAGCACGAAATCCGCCGGATCGCGCGCCATGGCCAGCAGGGCGGCGCAGGTCGTGATCTCGAAATAGGTGATCGTCTCCGTCCCGTTGGCGGCAGCGCATTCGTCCAGAACGGCCGTCAGCGCCTGTTCCGAAATCAACTCGCCGCCCAGCCGGATGCGTTCATGAAACCGCGCCAGGTGCGGCGAGGTATAGGCGTGCACCCGGTGCCCGGCCGCCTCCAGCCCGGCGCGGATCATCGCCAGGGTGGATCCCTTTCCGTTGGTCCCGGCCAGGTGCACCACCGGCGGCAGCGCCTCGTGCGGGTTGCCCAGCGCCTCGAGCAGGCGCCAGACCCGGTCCAGCGTCAGGTCGATGATCTTGGGGTGCAGCGTCATCATGCGCTGCAACAGCAGGTCAGAGCCGGGGACGGATTCGCTCATCTGAAGCATCTTTCAGCAGAAACGGGCCTCAGCCCTTCGTGGCTTCGTCCAGCGCCTTGTTCGGCTCTTTCGCCGGGGCCGCGTCCTCGGGTCCCGGCGCGGGAAGCTCGCCCCAGACCGGCGGCGGCAGCTTCATCAGCATCCGGCAGATCACGATCAGTTCCTCGCGCATCTGCCGCCGGTCGGTGACACGGTCCAGCATGCCGTGTTCCAGCAGGTACTCGGCGCGCTGGAACCCTTCGGGCAGCTTTTCGCGGATGGTCTGTTCGATCACGCGCGGCCCGGCAAAGCAGATCAGCGCGTTGGGCTCGGCGATCTGCACGTCGCCCAGCATGGCATAGGAGGCGGTCACGCCCCCGGTCGTCGGATGGGTCAGCACCACGATGTAGGGCAGCCCCGCCTCGCGCAGCATCTGCACCGCCACGGTCGTGCGCGGCATCTGCATCAGCGACAGGATGCCCTCCTGCATCCGTGCGCCCCCGGCGGCCGAGAACAGGACCAGCGGGCGGCGCAGCTTGACCGCCTCCTTGGCCGCGGCGATGATCGCGTTGCCGACGTACATGCCCATGGACCCGCCCATGAAGCTGAAGTCCTGCGCCGCGGCCACGATGGGCGTGTGGCCGATTTCTCCGGCGGCGACCAGCATGGCCTCTTTTTCATGCGTGGATTTCTGCGCCGCCTTCATCCGTTCCGGATAGCGCTTCTGGTCGCGGAAATGCAGCGGGTCGGGCAGCGGGTCGGGCACCGCCACCTCGGCAAAGACGCCGCCGTCAAACAGCGCGGTAAAGCGGTCGCGCGGCGTGATGTGCATGTGATGCCCGCAGCTGGTGCAGACGTTCAGGTTGTCGCTGATCTCGCGGTGGAACAGCATCGTGCCGCAGCCGTCACACTTGGACCACAGGTTATCCGGCACCTCGCGGCGCGAAAAGATCGAGTTGATCCGG
Organism: Antarctobacter aquimaris; assembly: GCF_900184945.1. GTDB lineage: Bacteria > Pseudomonadota > Alphaproteobacteria > Rhodobacterales > Rhodobacteraceae > Maliponia > Maliponia aquimaris. The sequence goes on from NZ_FXYF01000004.1 coordinate 437,415, forward strand.
GGACGGACGTAGTTGGTGATCCAGTTCATGTACGGCTCGCGGTCATTCGGGCTGGGCGAGAAATAGGCACAAGGCCGGTGAATTGCAATCAGCCAGCGGCGGGCTGCCCTTCCGGCCCGTCCTGCAACAGGGTCGCCACCATGGCGCTGTCAGGATCGGCCAGCGCGTCGATCACGTCGAAATGGTGTCTGCCCGGTTCCACCACCAGCCCGCAGCGCCAGACCTCGGCCAGCTTGCGCGACTGCGCGACCAGCGCGGGCCGTTCGTCCGCGCCGACCCAGACGGTGACCGGCGCCGCGGGCGGCGGGCAGAAGATCGGGCTTTCGGCGCGGGCCTCGGCCTCGTCCAGCCGCAGGTCGGCATTCATCGACGTGTTCAACAGCGGCCGCAGGTCCGCCAGCGGCGAGATCGGCAGCACCTGCGCCAGCCTGTCGCGCAGCGGATCGGGCAGCACGCCGCGCGTGCCCAGCCGCGCCACCAGGTGCCCGCCCGCCGAATGCCCGGTGAGGCGGATCTCGCCCGGCACCTCAGAGCCGGCCACCGTGACCGCCTGCGCCACCTGCCGCGTGATGTCCGAGATGCGCACCCTCGGGCACAGGTCATAGGACGGCATCGCCACCGCCCAGCCGCGCGCCCGCGCACCTTCGGCCAGCCAGGACCAGCTGGAGCGGTCAAAGGCCTTCCAGTAGCCGCCATGCACAAAGACCACCAGGCCGCGCGCCGGTGTGTCGGGCAGGAACAGGTCCATCGCCTGGCGCGAACCGTGACCGTACATCACCCCCAACCGCGCCCGCCCGGCCACCGACAGCCGCTTGCGGTAGGCCTCGGAGGCTGCCGCCCAGCGCGGCGGGTAGCTGTCCCAGTCGGGGGTGTGGCTGGCTATGGCGTAGGCGTCGCTCAGGTCCATTTCGTTCTCCGGCGTTTTCCCCATACTTGGCGCGACCGCCGCGCCATGGCAAAGGGCAAAAGACCACCGGAGACCGCCATGCCCCAATCCGCCCCCCGATCCGCCCAGCCTTTGACCGGACACTCTCCGCGATGAGCGACCGCCTGACCGCCGTCGACCGGCTGGACGCCTGGCGCCGTGCCGCGCAGGGCGGCGACGGGTCGCCCTGGCTGCGCGCCGCCGAGGCCGAGGCGCTGGCCCGCTTTGCGCTGCGCTTTGGCGAGGGCGTGGCGCTGATGGAGGCCGTCGCCACCCGGTTTCGCGAACCGGTGCGTGACACCGGCTGGGAAATCCTGGGCGACGATCCGGAAGGCGAGAACTGGGAGGATCACCACGACCCGCAGCGCGCGCTGGATCTGCTGCGCCGCAAGCTGGCACGGGCCCGCCACGACGGGGCCGTGCTGGAATACAAGCTGTGGCTGCGGGCCAGCCATGGCTGAGCCGATGGTCGCGCACCTCTACCTCTACCCGGACCTCCGGCAGCGGGTGGCCAGCGGGCGGCACGGGCTCCTGACCACCCTCTGCACGCTCCTGCGCGATCAAGGCTGGCAGGTCGCGCTGTGCGACGACACCCCCGAGGCGCTGGCAGCCGCCATCACCGCCCCCGGTCATTCCCTCGTCCGGATGATCACACCGCCGAACGCGCACGGGCTGACCTTCCGCCGCACCTACTACGCGCCGTTCTGGCGGATCGAGCGCAGCGCGGAACGCTGGGCCTGGCCGGTGGCGCGCGCCACCTTCGATCCCGCCGGCATCGACCCGGCCAAGGCCGCGCGTTTCCTCGGCAACATGCGAGAGCGCCATTTCGCCCGCATGGCCGCGCCCACGCGGGAGGGGCTGGTGCTGATCCCCTTGCAGGGCCGCCTGTCCGAGCAGCGCAGCTTTCAGGCTTGCACCCCCTTGCAGATGATCGACCACCTGCTGGCGCATGACCCAAGGCGCCGCCTGCACGCCACGCTGCACCCGCGCGAGGTTTACGGCCCGCAGGACATCGCCGCGCTGGACTCCTTCGCGCGCCGTTTTCCCCGCTTCAGCTACACCAGAGGCGGGACAGAGACCTATCTGCCCGCCTGCGATTACGTGGCGACGATGAATTCCTCCGTCGCGCTGGCCGGCTATTTCCTGCAAAAACCCGCTGTCCTGTTCGGGCAGGTCGACTTTCACCACATCGCCGCCAGGGTGCATGATCAGGGCATCGCCGAGGCCGTGATCTGCGCCCCGGAGATGACACCCGATTTTGCCGCCTACCTGTGGGGGTTCTTCCGCGACATGGCCATCGACGACAGCCGCCCCGACGCCACCCACCGCATCGCCACGGCACTGGCGCGCGGCGGCTGGCCGGTCACGGCACCCTGAGCCGTCCCGCGGCGAAGACTACCCGGTCAGCACCGGGCGCAACTCTTCGATCTGCTTGCCGACGAAATCGAAGAAGGCGTCGACCCGGCGAAGCTTGCGCGCATCGGGATGGCAGAGCAGCCGCCAGGCCCGGTTCAGTTCGGGAACCGGCGGCAGGATCCGGACAAGTCCGGGCTCCGCGTCACCCAGGGCAATTGGCAGGGCAGAGATACCAAGGCCCGACTTGACGGCCGAGACGAGGCCGAGAACACTCCCGCACCGTGCCGTGACATGCGCGTCCGGCGCGATGTCGGTCAGCCACTGCGACAGGCGATGGCCGGACATGCCGGCATCGAATGCGACCACGGCATGTCCCGCAATCTCGGCAACCGTGGCCGGCGCCCCATGCCGTTCCAGGTAGGCGGCGCTGGCATAGATGGCCCAGACCGACTCTGCGACCTTGCGTCCGACCAGAATGCCATCCGTGTCGCCGGACCGGAACGCGACGTCAGCCTGCCCTTTTGCAAGGTCGACGTAGTGGTCCGCCAGCACGAATTCGACCCGCAGGTCGGGATGCCTGGCGTGGAACCGGTCGAGAAACCCGGATTGCGTCAGGCGTTCGGCGACCGGTTCGGGACAGGTCAGCCGCAGCACGTATTCATGCGCGGTCTCGGCACAGACGCTTTCGAACTCCCTGACGGCGGAAGCGACCCGCCTGGCCATTTCCAGGACCGATTGCCCGGCCGGTGTCAGCCGATGGCCGGTCGCGCACCGCTCCACCAAGCGTAGCCCGAGGCTAGCCTCGAGTTCGACGATCCGGCGCTGCACGGTAGACTGGTTCACGTTCAGCAGGCGCGCGGCCGCCAGCGTGCTTCCTTCGCTGGCCACCGCAAGAAAGACCTTCAGATCGTTCCAGTGAAACATGCTCGCGCGCCCATCGGGTTTCGCAAGGCCATGTTATGCGATTCTGCGGCCGGGTTATGCACATTTGTCGACTGCTCCGGCCGCGCCATCCGGGACAGAGTGGTCGGCAGGATCGCGCAGCCAGGCGACCAGACCGAAGCCCGCGCGCAGATCTCTGAAACATTTCACAAAATCCCCGCCCCGGCGAGCGGCTTTGTCCGCGTGCCCGGGCCTTATTGACAGGTGGAACATGTCCAAGAACCTCAATCCCATCGTGCGCAGCTGTGCCACGATCCTGACCGCCCTTGCCATTTCCTCGGGGGCTGTCGCCCAGGATGCGGCACTGACCGACCCCGACCTCTACAAGACCCTGTTCGAGAACGACGGTGTCCGGGTGCTGGAGTACCGCGACGAACCCGGCGCCAGGACAAGCATGCACGAACACCCCGCCTTCGTGGTCAACGCGCTCAGCGCCTTCGAGCGTCGCCTGACGCTTCCGGACGGCAAGGTGCTGAACCGCAGCTTTGTGCCCGGGCAGGTCCTGTTTTCCGAGGGCCGGACCCACATGGGTGAAAACACCGGCACCACGCCGACGCACATCATCATGGTCGAACTGAAGTAGGCTGCGGGCGCCAGCCTCTCTAGGCGGGGACGTAGGTCAGGCGGATCACCTCTCCGCCGATCCGTTCGCTGTCCACGAGGCGCAGCCGGGGCCGCGGCCCGGCAAAGAACGGCGCACCGGACCCCAGCACGACCGGATGCAGGTAGAGACGGTATTCGTCGATCAGGCCAGAGGCGGCGAGGCTCTGCGCCAGCACCGGGCCGGAGATTGAAACCTCGCCCTCCAGGGTGTCCTTCAACCGGCGCACCGCCCCCTCGGTCTCTTCGCTGACCAGCGTGGCGTTGGGGCCGACCGAGGCCAGCGACCGCGACACAACCCATTTCGGCAGCGCCCGCCAGGCCACGGCAAAGTCACGGAGCGCCGGCGTCCATGACGGATCGTCCGTGTCCCAGTAGCGCATGATCTCGTACATGCGGCGGCCATAGACGCTGGCCGTCAGGCCGCGCACATGGTCCGTCCAATGCGCGAACAGCGCCGCATCCGGCGCAAAGCGGTCATGATCGACATAGCCGTCGAGCGAGACGTTCATTCCAAAGATGATCTTGGCCATGCAGCGCTCCCCCGTTTGCCCAACCTACGACCGCGCCCGCGCCTTCAGCCGTTCCTTCATCCGCGCCTTGGCCTCCTCGGTTCCGTCATGGAAGGTGCCGAACAGACGGTCCCAGGGCACCTCCAGCGTGCCGTAGTTCACCTCGAAATAGCGGTGGTGCATCTGGTGGTGAAAGTTCCCCAGGTGCAGCCGCTTGCGCCCCGCCGCCCAGAGCCCTTCGAAGCCGGTGTGCGTGGTGATCGCGTAGAGCGCGTAGAACATCAGGTGACAGACCAGGTGCACCGGATGCGTCGGCACCACGAGGTGAATCGCCGCCGTGCCGAAATACAGCACATGCTCGAACGGGTGCATCGACAGCCCTGACCAGGGTCCGACATCGGTGTTGCGGTGGTGCAGGGCGTGAAAGCGGTAGAAGGGGCCGGCATGCAGCAGCCGGTGGATCCAGTAGAAATAGAAGCTTTCCCAGACCGGGATCAGGAAGAAGACGGCGACAAACCAGACCGCGCCGTCGTCCCAGGTCCAGACCGGGGCGACGGCGTTGGCCATGGCCCACCAGATCGCCGCCTCCCACAGCGTCCAGATCGGCACGCCCGACACCATCGTCCAGAACACGTTGTCGCGGTACTGGTCGCCAAAGCTGAACATCCGCCCCTGACGGGGAAAGGGACGCGGGTCGTACTTGTGCGCGGTGCCTTGCAGGGCGCGGCCGTGAAAGACCATGTGCAGCCCCTGCGCCAAGAGCCCCGCCAGCAGCGCGTTGCGCAGCAGGATCACCCCGATCCAGGGACCAGGCCGTACCGCCTGCTCCAGCGTCGGGCTGGCGACGGCAAGACAGGCAAAGGACAGCGCCACGATGCCCAGGCTGACCGAGACCGGAAACCAGCTGTCCCAGTACCAGCGCAGCACCGCGCCCGGACGCGGCGGCCAGGACCACAGCGGGTTGGTCGCCAAGGGCAGCGTCTCGGGGACGTGGTTCCATTCCGTGCGCGCCATGCCTCGCCTCCTTCGCAGTCCCTGGTTGCATCATGCCTGACCCGTCCCGTCCAATACAGCCCCGCCGCGACAGGTTTCGCGTCGGTTTGCGGACAGGACCGGAGCAGTCCCCGGCTCTCAAACCCCCAGGTTTCTTCTGGCCAGGAATATCCCGGGGATCGCGAGGGGTGAGGGGGCTGGCCCCGAAGGTGCGCAGCACCCCCCTCGCTCCCGAAACCGACACGGACCCGACGCTTTCAGGCTTGCACGACCCGCCGCGCCGCAGCATCCTGCGCGCGGGCAGGCGATGGCGTCGCCGCAGCAAAACCCCTTATCCGTCCTGTACGCCGGGACCTTGCTTTGCCAGCGCGGTAGAGGAAGGCCTCGCCGCGCGTCTGGAGGGTCTGAATGGAACGTCCGCAGCACTACCGTTTTCACCAGGGAGACCGCGTGCTCCCCTTCGCGCCCGCCGAGTATGACGCGCGCCTCAATGGCTTGCGCGCCACCATGGCGCAATCCGGCCTCGATGCCGTCATCCTGACCTCGATGCACAACATCGCCTACTATTCGGGCTTTCTCTACTGCTCGTTCGGGCGGCCCTACGGCCTGGTCGTGACAGCCACCGACAGCGTCACCATCTCCGCCGGCATCGACGCGGCACAGCCCTGGCGGCGCTGCCACGGCGACAACATCACCTACACCGACTGGGAGCGGAACAACTACTGGCGCGCCATTGCCACCGTTACCGGCCATGGCAAGAACCTCGGCTACGAGGCCGACCACATGACCCTGGCGCAAAAGGCGCTGATGGACGATTTCCTGCGCCCCGAGCGCGCCATCGACGTCGCCCCCGCCACCATGCGTCAGCGGATGCACAAGTCCCCGGCCGAGCTTGACCTGATCCGCGCCGGGGCCGCCGTCGCCGATGTCGGCGGCTACGCCATCAAGGAGGCGATCAAGGTCGGCACGCGCGAGATCGACGTTGCCATGGCCGGCCGCGACGCGATGGAACTGGAAATCGCCAAGCGCTATCCCGACGCCGAGTATCGCGACACCTGGGTCTGGTTCCAGTCCGGCATCAACACCGACGGCGCGCACAACCCGGTCACGGCGCGAAAGCTGCAGCGCGGCGACATCCTGTCGCTGAACTGCTTCCCGATGATCTCGGGCTATTACACCGCGCTGGAACGCACCATGTTCGTGGGCGAGGTCGACGACGCCAGCCTGAAGATCTGGGAGGCCAACGTCGCCGCCCATGAATACGGCATGACCCTGCTGAAACCCGGCGCCTCCTGTTCCGAGATCACGCACAAGATCAACGCCTTCTTCGCCGAGCGCGACCTGCTGCAATACCGCACCTTCGGCTACGGCCACTCGTTCGGCGTGCTGTCGCACTACTACGGCCGCGAGGCCGGGCTGGAACTGCGCGAGGACATCGACACCGTTCTGGAACCGGGCATGGTGATCTCGATGGAGCCGATGCTGACGATTGCCGAGGGCAAGCCCGGCGCCGGTGGCTACCGCGAGCATGACATTCTCTTCATCACCGAGGACGGCAACGAGGACATCACCGGCTATCCCTACGGCCCCGGCTTCAACGTGGTCGGCTGACCCCTGGCGCAACGCGTTCCGGGCTTGACCCGGGACCTCGCGCCAATCGCAAGACGGACAGAAGGGCGGGTCAGACCCCGCCCTTTTTTCATGTCGCCAGGCAGATCCTGGATGTCGCTTCTACCGTCTTGCCAGCATGGGCAGGATCAGGCCCCACCTGGTCTCCTGCGGTGGTCCGGCGGATGCAAACCCCAGCTTCCTGTAGACGGCAATCGCCCGTGCGTTGTCCGGATGCGGATCGGTCGCGATCACGGGGGCACCCTGATCAAAGAGAACCTGCATTCTCGCCCCGATGAACGCCGATCCATGCCCCAGCCCCAACAGCTCGGGCTCTCCGATATACTGGTCGATCCCCCGCGCGCCTTTCGGCAGATCGACAAAGTGGTGATCGGTCCAGCCGTGCACCGTGTAGTCCTGCATGAACGCAAAGGGCCGCCCATGGATCGAGACGATGCAGCGGGTGACCCGGGGATCCGCCAGGTCCGCTGCGTCATACGGCTCGGCCGAGCCCCACCACTCACGGACATGCGGATGCGCCTGCCACGCCGCGAGCAAGGCGAGATCGTCCGGGGTCGCCTTGCGAAAACTGTAAGGGTGGGTCGCGCTCATGCGATCATGGTAGCACGGCGCCACGGGTCCGGGTGCCTCGCAGTCACTGTCAGCCGGCCACTGGCGATCCGCCAAAGGCACCACGGACGGCACAGGGCGGGAACACACCCCGCCCTGCGCCAATCCCGTTTAGCCGCACCCCTTACAGCCCAAAGCTCGACATGCCCTCAAGGTCCATCAGTTCCAGCAGCGGCCGCGCCTTTTCCGGATCGCCATCGGCCTGCACCAGGATTCGGTTGGCGATCAGCGCCATCATCTGGTTGTCCTGCACGGCGAACTTCTGGCGCTGGATGCGCTCCGTCTTCATGCCCATCATCGCGGCGTTGGCGATCATCCCGGACATGCCCATCACCATCGGGTTGTCCGCCATCAGGGTGATCTTGACCGTCGCGCCGCCTGCGTCGACATAGGTCGCCTCGGCGCCGACACCGCCGCCCATCATGGCCAGACCTGCGTTCATGTCGGTGTTGACCTCGCGCGTCCAGCCATCCGGCGCCTCCGGCAGAAAGGCCCCGAGGCTGGCGGTCTTCATCGCCAGCAGCTTTTGCCGCGCCATCTCGAGCTCGTCCAGCGCGTACTGGATGTCGCCGTCGCTGTAGGCCTGGAGCGCCGAGTTCATCAGGTCCGTCACGTCGTCGGCCTGGGCCGGCAGCGCCAGTGTCGTGGACAGCAGAACGGCAAGGATTCGGGTCATCGAAGTCACCTCGTCAAGGATTGGAACACAAGGCGTCACCCTGTCAGAGGTCGCCGCGCCCTGGCAAGGTGGGGAAAACATGCCTGCCCTTGATCCCGCGCGCCGCCGCCCCCATCCTTGACCCATGGTCGTCGAAATCCTGCTCCAGATCCTCGCGCTGTGCGTCCTGACGGTGCTTGTCACCCGGGGCGTCGAGGCCTTGATGCCCGAAAGCGTGGTCGGCATCGCGCTGACCGGCGTCGTCTCGGCGCTGCTGGTCTGGCTGCTGGCCTCGGGTGGGTTCGCGCTGCTCTACGCAATTCAGGATGCACGTATACTCGGCCTGCTGGACCAGGGACCGGCGATCGGGCATTTCCTGCGGCTGGGCTTCAGCGCCGGGCTGATCTGGGCGCCGATCCTGCTGCTGGTCGTCACCACCGCCCCGCGCCGCTGGAAAACCGCCACCTGGTGACCCGGGCGCGACTTTCCCGGCCGCACGTTCCGCCCCCGTGCCTTTCCGAGTTGATTTTTCCGCTGCCCCGTATCACCTCATGAACAGGAGGACGGAAATGCTCGGACTTGCGCGGTTCCTGATCATGGCGGCGGTCGTGCTCACGGTGGTCTACGGATCGTTGTGGTTCTACCTGCGCGCCCGGCGGCGCGAGCTGCTGGAAATCGACTGGGCCGCCGACCCCGAGGAGCCGCGCAGCAAGGAAGACTACGTGCGGGACGGGCTGGCCGAGCACGACTCGAAACGCCATCGCACGCTGGTCGCCCTGGTCTATGTCCTGCCCCTGTCCATCGTCACGCTGATCGTGTATCTGACGAACTTCCACTGAACCGCTGAAAGGCGCCAAGGCATGAAATACGTGAAATGGACCCTCATTGCCTCCTTCTGGATCGTCGTGGCGGCCTTTCTGCACTACACGCTGCCGCAGACCGACATCGCGCGGATCACCGACACCTACGAAAAGCGCGTGAACCCCGGTGAGAACCGCTGGTTCTGGGCGCAGCAGGACGTGGGCAGCAACCCGGCCGCCGCCGACAGCCGCGACGTGTTCTTCATCCAGACCCGCCGTGCCGACGACAGCATCATGGTCTACCGCAACGAAGACACCGGCTGGGGCTGGCCGCCGTATTTCAAGTTCGACACCTCCAACCTCCAGGCCGAGGCGGCGGACATTCGGTCGACCGCCGACAACCCGCAGTGGGTGGCGATCAAGCACTACGGTTGGCGCGTCGAATTCATCTCGATCTTTCCCAACGCGATCTCGGTCCGCCCGGTCGCGGGGCCTGACGTCACGATCATTCCCTGGCTCAACATCATCATCCTGCTGGCGCTGGCCGCGGGCTTCTGGGCGCTGCGCGTGCGCTGGCTGCGGTTCTGGGAACGCCGGGTGGATCCGGTGCTGGAGGCCGCGGGCGACAAGCTGGACGCCGGCGGCGACCGGGTGCGGGGGCTGTTCGGCCGCTCCAAGTAGCGCCTGGACCTAGCCGCCTGAACACACACAAGATTTCTGTATTCTGAATCGCGACCAGGGCGTATTCTCGCATGTCAGCGTGGCCGAATGACGGCCCGCTTTCATGGAGGACGCCATGGCGTTCGAAGTCATTACCACCAACCAGACCGTCACCTACAACATCGACAACGACGACACGGTCTTCCTGGCCGAAGGAGTCCGGATTGCCGCTGTCGGAAACGGCTTCAATGCGCTGGGCATCGCAAATCGCACCTCGAACATCTCGCTTTTCGTTCTGGGCACAGTCTACACCGAATACGACGGCATCAATTTCTACCAAAACATCATCACCCCGGACGGGCTGACGAACAGCCGGATCACCGTCGGCGACACGGGCAGCATCTACGCCCGTCGCAACGGTGCCATACTGGCGGGCGGCACGAACAACGCCTTCGCGAACCATGGCACCATCGCCGCCGATTTCACTGGGTTGACGATCTTGGGGGCCGGCTTCAGTGTGCTGAACACCGGCAGCATCACCGCCCGGTTCGAAGCGATCATCATCGCGCAGGACTACACGTATGCCTCCCTGCGCATCGTCAACAGCGGGCAGATTGCCACGTTGGAACCCACTGGATCCGCGATCTATTTCTCTTTCGACAGCTACACACGCGCCGACATCGTCAACTCCGGCCAGATCCTTGGCCGGGTGTCGCTGACCAATCAGGCCGATCGCTACGAGAACATCGGCACCGGCGTCGCGTCAGGCCAGGTCCAGGGTTATGCCGGAAACGACACGCTGGTCGGCGGCGATCTTGCCGACCTGATCGACGGCGGCGCGGACCATGACCTGCTGATCGGGCGCGCAGGCAACGACACGCTGACCGGCGACACCGGCAACGACACCATCATCGGCGGCGCCGGCGACGACAGGATCGACAGCGGCAGCAACGACGACATGCTGAACGGCAACGCCGGCAGCGACACGATCTTCGCCGGCGACGGCAATGACATCGTGGTGGGCCAGGACGGCAACGATTATCTCGACGGCGGCGCCGACAACGACACGATGGACGGCGGCGCCGATGACGACACGCTGGAAGGCGGGGCGGGCAACGACATCCTGCGCGGTCGCGGCGGCGAGGACGATCTTGCCGGTGGGCTGGGAATGGACCTGCTGACCGGCGGACCGGGGGCCGACAACTTTGTCTTTCGCGCGCTGGCCGAGAGCGTGGTCGGTGCCAACCGCGACCAGGTGCTCGACTTTGAGCAGGGCGCGGACCTGATCGTGGTGGCGGGCCTGTCGCCGGGAGTCTTCGAGTTCCGCGGCACCCTGCCCTTTGCCCCCTCGGGAAACCCCGAGCTGCGCCTGTTCGAAACGGCCACCGGCTCGACCATCGTGCAAGTCGACGCGGACGGAAACGGCAGCGTCGATGCCGAGATCCGGGTGGCCGATGTCACCGGGCTGACGGCGGTGGATTTCGTGCTGTAGACACCTTCGACACGAAATGGCGGGCCGAGCTGCGGCCAACCGCCTGTCCAAGCCACAAAACCCGCTGGGTGCCTGCCCCGGAACCCTGTATGCTGGACCCGTTTGTCGGTCCCTGAGCCGATGGTGGCCGGGCCGGACATGCGTCCATTGAGGTGCCAATCATGGCCAGTTTCAATATCATCGGATTTTCGACCACCACGCAGGTGCTGAATGTCGGCGAACTGGGCGTCATAACACCCGGATCCACGCTTGTGGTGTACGGCAACTATGCGGTCGGCATCAACGATTTCGGCGACCTGGTGAATCTCGGCGCCATCGTCACGACGCCGATATCGGTATTTGTCTCGCGGAACGGAACCGTGACCGTCGGAGCGCAAGGCTCGATCACCTCCACGACCTTTAACGCGGTCGGTCTCGGCGGATACGGTGGTCTGAGACAGATCGTCAACAATGGCGCGATCACCGGGTATTTCTCAGGGATAGAATGGGGGGCGATCGTCCATGGAACCGATATCTACCAGGTCAGGCTGGTCAACACCGGCACCATCATCGGTCAGACCGGCCAAGGCGCCCAGATCGCGGTCGAGGGCGGCGCCACGCCAGGCCTCTCCGTGATCGACAACAGCGGCACCATCTCGGGGCTGACGTCGGGACTGAAGCTGGATGGCGTGACCGGCGCGGGCGGCGCCTTCAGGATCGTGAACAGCGGCCTCATCGAGGGCCGCAGCGGCGCCGCCATCACGCAGGGTTTCGGCCCAAGTTTGACCATCGACATCGTGAACAGCGGCCGGATCCTGTCC
>NZ_FXYF01000028.1 GCF_900184945.1 Antarctobacter aquimaris
CGGCGGCCTGCGCCAGCGTGGTGCTTCCCAGCAGGCCGAGCGTCCAGACGTGGTGCCCGCCGCCGTCCGGCTGGCGGCCGAAGACCGAGTCGTAGAGGCGATAGACCTGCGCGGATTCGGCCAGGTGATAGAGGCCGCGGGAGTCGCCCACGAGGATGTCGAAGCCGCTGGCCCCGGACAGAGCGTCCTTGCCCCCGCCCCCGGTGATCGTGTCGTCGCCCGGCCCACCGCTGAGCCCGTTCGGCCCGCTGTCGCCGATCAGCGACAGGCCTTCGAACTGACCGCCCTGGATCACCACCCCGTTGATCGCGCTTTGCTGCGCGAACTGCACATTGGTGTCATCGGTGAAGCTGAGCAGCACATTGCCATCGGCCAGCCGGGTCAGTTCGACCTGCGACTGGTGGTCGGCCGTGTTCTCGGTGGCGATGCCGCTGTTCACCAGCGTGCCGTCCAGTTCGAAGATCGCATAGCGCACGTCGGTGAGGTGGATCGGATCGTGGGTCACGAAGGCGATCACCGCCTGCCCCTCGCCGTTGATCTCGATGTCGAACACCTGGTCAAAGGCCTGCGTGACGTTGCCCGGGTTGTCCGGCGCCAGCAGCGTCTCGACGCTCAGCACCCGCGGCGTCCCGGCAACCACGCCCGCCGCGCTGTAGCTGGTCATCACCGGCGCGCCTGCCGCGTTGATGTGCAGCGTGACGAAGCCGCCCGCCGGCAGCAGCGCCACGCGCACCGCCTGGTAGGGGTTGAGATCGGTCGAGATGGTCTGCACCGCGCTTACCGGGCTGCCGTCGGGCGCGAAGATCCGGAAATGCGCGGTCTCGGCAAAGGTGGACGGGTTGTCGCTGAGCCAGGTCAGCACGGTGTTGCCGTTCGCCAGGACGATCGCATCGACCGCGTTCTCCTGCTTGAACCCGTCGTGGAACTCGAAGGCCGGGGCCAGGGCGACGCCGTTCGCGTCAAAGAACTGCGCGGTGCCGTCGTCGTCGAACGCGGCCTCGTCATTGGTGTAGGTCAGCACGAAACCCGCCTGCGTCGTGTGCACCTGCACGTACTCCGCCTCGCCGTCAAAGGCGCGGGTGTCGGCCACGCGGACCGAGCCATCGGCATTGTAGACCTGGAAATGCACCTCCTTGGTGGCGGCGCTCGCCCCTTGCAGCCAGGCGACGGCAAACCCGCCATCCGCCAGCGCGGCCACGCTCAGTTCACGCGCGCCCCCGACGCCGGTCAGGTCGAAAAGGTCGATGTCGCTGACCGTCCTGGCCACCGGATCGAAGACGCGGACCACGCCCTTGAGGTTGCCGTTGTCGTAGACCACCACGACGCGCCCATCGGCCAGCGTGGCCGTCTCGCCGTCCTGCGCCAGTTCGCCCAGCGTGGCCTGGCTCAGCAGCAGCTCAGTGCCGGTGGGGCCCGGGTCGTTCGGGCCGGGCGCGTCGTAGACGACCTGCGGCCCGTTCACGCTCAACCGCGTCACCACGCCCTGCAACGAGACATGGACGTCCCCCGCCCCGCGGCCGCCCTGACCCGCCTGCTGAAAACCGTCGTATTGCGTGCCGACCGGATCGAAGAAGCGGACGTTGATGCTTTCGGTCGGGGCAAAGCCGGTCTCGGTGCCGAAGGATACGGCCACGCCGCCACCGGCCAGCGGCCAGAGGTTCACCCAGTCCTGCGCCCCGGCGGTTTCGCCTATGTTCACCATCTGCTCGGGCACCGACACGGTGCCGTTGGGGTTCAGGATCGTCAGGAAGACCGAGCTTTCAGAGCCGTCGCCATCGGCCGGCCGCGACGCGGACCAGGCCACGGCGATGCGCCCGTCGGTCAGCCGCGTCACCTCGACATCCCAGTGCCCGGTGACGAATTCCAGCCCGTCCGCGACCAGGATCTCGGCCCCCGACAGGCTGCCGTCCAGGTTGTAGAACTGGGCCCGGATCTCGACGTCGCCGTCCTGCGCATTGACGTGGCTGACGCGCAGGATGCGGTTCCCGACCAGCATCAGTTCCACGCCGTTGACGCTTTCGAACGCACCGCCGCGCGGGGTGGTCGACAGGAACAGCCCCTGGGCATCGGACAGGAACAGGTCCTGGTAGATCGCGCTGGCGATCCGGCCATCGGGCAGTACAAGATAGCCGTCATCCTCGACCGCGATGTAGGGCACGGTGGCGTCCCTGGCCGTCGTGTCGATGGTCGAGGTCGCGATCACCTTGCCCGAGCTGTCCAGGTCGAAGACGTGGTCGATGGGATCGAACCCGTCCCGGGCGATGACCCGGATGCCGCCGCCGGGCCGGGACAAGGCGACAAAGCTGTCATAGTCGCTGAATGGCTCGCCCACCGGCGTGCCCGCGCCGAACTCCACCGCGCCGCCGGTGATCTCGGTGCCATCCGCGTTGAACACACGCAGCAGATTCACCTGCTGGGAGGCGGCGTTGAAACCGGTCCCGAAGGACAGGATGCGGCCATCGGACAGGATGACGAGTGGATCCATCAACGAAGGTCCTCAGTGGAATTTCGCATGAAAAGAGGCCATTGGGCGGTAGACTGTCAATCACTGCCGGACACTTCCGGCAAGAACGGGGCTTTCGGTGCCCTTGGCGGCACACTTCCCCATCGCAGATGCGGCCGCCCGGCCGATTTTCGCGGTTGGCCTTGGCTGCGATTCCGGCGCATGAACGGGGCATGTTCCAGGATTTCACCTTGCATGACATCGACTGCGGCGCGGCGACGATCCACGCCGTCACCGGCGGCACCGGCCCCGCGCTGCTGTTGCTGCACGGCTACCCGCAGACCCACGCGATGTGGCACAAGGTGGCCCCGGTCCTGGCGCGGCGGTTTACCGTTGTCGCCGCCGACCTGCGCGGCTACGGCGCCTCGTCGAAACCGGCCAGCACGCCGGACCATGCCAGCTATTCCAAGCGCGCGATGGCGCAGGACATGGCGCGGCTGATGACGGCGCTGGGGCATGAACGGTTCTTCCTCGCCGGGCATGACCGGGGTGGACGCGTCGCGCACCGTCTGGCGCTGGACCATGCCGACCGGGTGCACCGCCTCGCCGTGCTGGACATCGCGCCGACGCGCGAGATGTATGCCGGGACGACCGACGGTTTTGCCCGCGCCTACTGGCACTGGTTCTTCCTGATCCAGCCCGCGCCCTTTCCCGAACGGATGATCGCCGCCGATCCCGATGCCTACTGGCGCAAGAAATGCGGCTCGGGGTCCGCCGGCCTGACCCCCTTTGCGCCCGAGGCGCTGAAGGCCTACCTGACCGCCTTCCGCGACCCCGAGGTGATCCGCGCCAGCTGCGAGGATTACCGCGCCGCCGCCTCGATCGACATCGCCCATGATGACGCCGACGCGGGGCGCAAACTGACCTGCCCCGTCCTGGCCCTCTGGGGCCAAACCGGCGCGATCGAGCGGCATTTCGATTGCCTCGCCCTTTGGCGGCAGCGCGCGACCGACGTGCGCGGCCACGCGCTGCAGGGTGGGCACTACCTGGCCGAGGAATTGCCCGATCTCGTGGCGCAGGAGCTTGCCGCGTTCTTTGCCGAGGACGGTCCCTGACCGGCAATCGCCAACTACCCGCGCTTACAGGATGAAATCCGCGGCGGTCAGACCGGTGACGCCTTCGACCATGATCTCGGCGTCGCGGGTGCCGTCGCCGTCCACGTCCAGCTGCACCACGGTTGATCCAGCCGCCGTCTCGACCAGCCGCAACTCGGCGTTGCCCGAGGGCGCAAAGCCCGACAGCCCGCGGAACTCCAGCACCCCCGGCGCCATGGCGGACAGGTTGACCAGGTCCAGCCCCTGTTCGAAGTCGACGATCCGGTCGCGCGCCGCCCCGATTCCCGTCTCCGCCACCGAGGCAAAGACAAAGACATCGGCCTCCGCCCCGCCCGACAGCACGTCGACCCCGGTGCCGCCCAGCAGCGTGTCGGCCCCTGCCCCGCCCTGCAGAGTGTCGGCGCCCTCGCGCCCGATCAGCACATCGGCGCCGGCGCCGCCGGTCAGGACGTTGTCCAGGTGGTTGCCGCGCAGCACGTCGCCAAAGGCCGATCCGTGCAGGTTCTCGACCGACAGGTAGCTGTCGCCGCGCGCGTCGCCGGTGTTCAGCGCCACGTTGACCAGGTCGGCGATCAGGCCCGCCCCAGCCGAAGCATACAGCGCGGTGTCCGACCCGGCGCCGCCGATCAGCCGGTCCCCGCCCGCGTCGCCGGACAGCGTGTCGTTGCCGTCCTGCCCGATCAGCGTGTCGGCCCCGGCCCCGCCGCGCAGCAGGTTGGCCGCGCTGTCGCCGCGCAGGCTGTCCGCGAGGGCGCTGCCGATCAGCCCCTCGACGCCTAGGTAGCTGTCGCCGCGCGCATCGCCAGTGTTCAGCCCAGGGTTGGCCAAGTCGGCAATCACAGGAACGGCGGCCGTGGCATGGCTGGCAAGGTCCAGCCCCGTGGCCCCGATCAGCCGGTCCGCCCCCTGCCCGCCTTCCAGCGTGTCATCGCCGGCCATGCCGATCAGCGTGTCATCACCAGCCCCCCCAGACAGAAGGTTCGCCCCGGCGTCACCGCGCAGGCTGTCGGCAAAGGCGCTGCCTGACAGGTTCTCGATCCCGACATAGGTGTCACCGCGCGCGTCGCCGGTGTTCAGCGCCGCGTTCGCCAGGTCGGCCACCAGCCCGCCGCCGGCGCTGCCGTAGGCCGCCGTGTCGCGCCCCGTGTTGCCCACCAGCCAGTCCGCCCCGGCGCCGCCAGTCAGGGTGTCGTCGCCGCCCAGTCCGTTCAGGATGTCGTTGCCCTCACCGGCATCCAGCCGGTTGGCCCCGTCATTGCCGAACAGCCGGTCATTGCCCGCACCGCTCGCCAGGTGCTCGATCCCCACCAGCGTGTCCAGCCCCTCGCCGGTGTCCTGCGCGCCAGTGATGCGCAGGTCCACGGTGACGGCATCCGGTCCGGCAAAGGCGGCGGTGTCCTCGCCCGCGCCACCGTCCAGGTGGTCATCCCCGGCACCGCCGCGCAGCTCGTCATCGCCCGCCCCGCCGTTCAGGCTGTCGTTGCCCGCGCCGCTGTCCATCACGTCGTTGCCGCCGCCGATCTGCGTGACGATCTGCGGCAGGGCCCCCGCGCCGCTCGTCGTATTTGGTGTCAGGGCCGCACCGCCCAGCGCGTCCAGCATCAGCCCGGAGGCCGGATCGGCTGTCCACAGCGACACCAGCCCCGGCGCCGACGTTGGATCGGCCAGCGGTCCCAGCCCCATGCCCGCCACCTCGGCATTGCCCATGGCACGGTTCCACACGCGCACCTCGCTGACTTCGCCCTGCAGAACTTGGCCGGTGCTGTAGCCGCCGCCGACTGCGTCCTGCTCCTGCCCGACGATCAGCGATCCCCCTGAGGTCAGACCGCCAAAGGTCGTGAAGGCCGGGGCGCGGTAGCTGTAGACGCTCTCGCCGTCGATATGGAGGGTAAAGCCTGCCCTGTCGCTTGGCTGAACAGGGCCGGACACCGTGGCCACCGAGAGGGTGATGCGGTGCGGCTGGCCGTCGAACAGCGCGTCGATGGGCACGTTGGTCACGACCTGCTGGCCGTTCACCCAGATCTCCATCCCGTTGCCGCCGGGATTGCCGTAGATCAGCAGCTCGTTGTCGGTGCCCGGGACGGCGTAGGACAGGAAGGGGCTGTGCAGGCTGCCCAGCGGCGCGGTGGCGCGGAACATCAGGTCCACGGTAAAGGCGCCGCCCGGCATGTCGGCATAGCTGTCGAGGCGCAGCATCTGGTCCCGCGTGGCGCCATCGTTCAGGCGAAAGGCCGGTGTGTCGATGCCGTCGACCAGCAGGTCGTCGCCCTCGCCGCCGGACAGGATGTCATTCCCGCCCAAGCCGACCAGCAGGTCGTCGCCCGCGCCGCCGGTCAGCCGGTTGGCCCCGTGGTCGCCGGTCAGCCGGTCGTCCAGCAACCCGCCGGTGACGTTCTCGATCCCGCCCAGGGTGTAGCTGTGGGCAACCCCGGTGGCCGTGTCGCGAAAACCGCCGATCCCGTCAACGAGGCTGACGGATGCCTGCCCGAGGGTCTGCGTCGGCTGCCAGCCGGGCGTGCCGTCGGACAGCCCGCCGCCCTGATTGGGGCCAAAGCTGGCGGTGTCGTTGCCCGCCCCGCCCTGCATGTCACCGCCGCCCAGGCCCACAACCAGCAGGTCATTGCCGGCGCCGCCGCGCAGGGAATCCAGCCCTGCCCCGGCAAACAGGATGTCGTTGCCCGCCCCGCCGTCGATCAGGTCATCACCGTCCAAACCGTTCAGCACATTGCCCAGGTGGTTGCCGGTCAGCGTGTCGCCATAACCGCTGCCGCGCAGGTTCTCGACCCCGCTGGTCCGGATCGTGGCGGTGCCGCCCAGCGCGAGGTTCAGCGCCACAGGCCCGTCGAATCCGGCGAAATCCGCGGTGTCGACCCCCGGCCCGCCTACCAGCGTCACCTGCCCCGGACCGCTGAACAGCCGCAGGATATCGTCGCCGCGCCCGCCGACCATCAGGTCCGTGCCGCCCGCCATCAGGCTGCCTTCGGCGTTGCGCAGGTCGTCGTTGCCGTCGCCGCCCAGAATGCTGTCGTCGCTGTCGCTGCCGATCAAGGTGTCGTCGCCCGCCTCACCCGCCAGCAGGTCCGGACCGTTGCCGGAGTGGCCCAGGATCACGTCGTTGCCCGCGCCGCCGCGCAGGATGTTGGCGCGGTCGTTGCCAGCGATGAAGTCGTCCTGCGCGCTGCCGATCACCGCCTCAAAGCTCTGGATCTCCAGGTAGGACTGGCCCAGCAGCAGGTCATAGCTGCCGCCGGGCGCGCCCAGCTGCCGTTGCAGGCTGTCGAACGCGGCGTAGTCGGTGGCGCCCGGCAGGTCGATGGTGCCCGGCGCATGGCCTTCAGCAACGCCGCGATAGCCCAGCTTCAACGGATCGCCGATGTACGCGCCGCTCAGGTCGATGACCCAGCCCAGGTCGCTGCGCGAGAAATCCAGCGTATCGGATTCGGTGCTGCCCGGGGCTTCGCCCCGTTCGCTGCCGTTCAGCAGCAGCCAGCCCGCCTGCGTAATCTCCACCGTATCGTTGCCGCTGCCGGCCTCGATGTTGGTGCGGCCCTCGGCGGGGCGGAACAGGTCATTGCCCGCGCCGCCATCGTAGAAATCGTTGACGGTAAAGCTGTTGAGCGGGTCCGCCGTGTCCCAGAGCGGGCGAAAGTTGCGCGCCCCGCCGATAAAGACATCGTTGCCCGCCCCGCCAAAGTAGACATCCTGATTGGCCGAGCCGACAAAGGTGTCATCCCCCGTCGCGCCAAAGATCCGCATGCCGCCCCGCACCGCGTCGATCCCGGTCAGCGCTCCGGCCGCATCGAATTTGCGGATGTTGCCCGTCGCGCCGTTGACGTAGACATGGCCGGGCAGCGTCGCGGCCAGCTCGGCGGCTGTCAGCCCCGCCGCCGTCAGCGTGGGGAAACCGGCAAAGGCAGCCGCGAAATCGATGCCGCCGTACCACAGGTTGCTGAAATTCCCGCGTTCGTTGACGTAGAGATCGTTGCCGAGGCCCGCCACCATGACCTTGCGCCCGATGGTCGAGGGGTCGGTCGGCTCGTAGTCCACCGCCGTGGCGATCACCGTGTCGTTGCCCGCGCCGCCGATCATCAGGTCCGCGCCCTTGCCGCTGAGCAGCGAGTCGTTGCCGCCGAGACCGCGCAGCACGTCGTCGCCCGCGCGCCCGTCCAGCCGGTTGGCGGCGTCGTCGCCCCAGAGCCAGTCGTCGCTGTCGCTGCCGGTGAGGTTCTCGACGTTGATGTAGAGGTCTTCGGAGACGAAAGGCTGTCGTGCATCCCCCAGCGCCAGCAGCGAGGCAAAATGGGCCACCCCGGATTCGCCGAGATACGAGCCGACATCGACATCGTTGCCACCGTCGATCCGGTCAAAGCCGGCGCCGCCTTCGAGGAAGTCGTTGCCGTTGCCGCCGTAGATCGAGTCGTCGCCGCCGCGCGCGGTGATGTAGTCCATCAGGTCATAGGAGGCGATGCTTTCGGCGCTGTCGGTGCCGAACATGAAGTCCTGAGCCGGGCCGTTCGGGACACTCGGCAACGAGATGCCGTCGCCTTGCGTCTCGCCGTTCGCGGCATCGTAGAAGTAGTCGAAATCGTCGATGGACAGCGTGCGGTCCTCGAAGATGAAATGCTCGACGTTGCGGATCACGTCGGTGCCCAGGTCGGTCGCGCCCGGCGCGCCGTGGGTGTGGCTGACCAGGATGTCGCCAGTGACGGTGTCGCGCTTGAAGCTGAACTCGCTCAGGGTGCCTTGCAGGATCACCCCGTCGATACCCGAGCCGCCGTCGACGATGTCATCGCCCGCGCCGCCGATCAGTAGGTCATTCCCGTCGCCGCCGTTCAGCACGTCGTCGCCCAGCCCGCCGGACAGCAGGTCGTCACCGCCCTGGGCAAAGATCTGCGTGCCCCCGGCGATCACCCCGCTGGGGTCGCGCGCCGCAAAGCCGTCATAGCCGATGGCCAGGTTGGCATCGCCGTCCAGCAGCAGGTTGACCGGGTCGAAGGGGGTGACCAGCTTGCGCACCTCCACCGCCAGACGGTCCACGTCGTCCCGCATCCGTGCCAGCTGGTCGGTTTCCAGCGCGATGTCCAGGCCGGGGGTGCCGACGGTCAGCGCCCCCAGTTGCACATCGAGGCGCGACAGATCGGCGTCGATGCCGGTGAACAGGCTCAGGTCCGGGACCAGCGCGTCGATCACGGTGGCCATGTCGTCGAACAGCGCGGTGATGCCGAGGCTGTCGAGGATCGGGTCCAGCACCGGGTTGACCACCGCCTCGATGACCTTTTCCGCCGCGTCCAGCGCCCATTGCACCGGCTCCAGCGCGTCGTTCAGCACGTCCATCGGCGCCTGGAGGAAATCCACCTTGCCGATCAGGTCGGAAAAATCCTGCGCCGCGCCCACCAGCTGCGCGGCAGAGGTGGGAAAGCTGCCAAAGACGCCGTCAATCCGCGCCTTCAGCGCATTGATGTCGTTCGCAAAACCGGCGATGCCGGCGGTCGCGCTCACCAGGTCTTCGGCGATCAGGTTGGCCTGGTCCAGCGCGTTCTGCAATTCGGGCGGGATCGCATGCGCCCCGGCCACGCCTTCGGCCGCATCGGCGATGCCGCTCTCGATCGCGACCAGCTCGGCCACGGCGATCTCGAGCCCGTCGCGCACCACCTCCAGCCCCTGGATCATCTGGTCGACGCGGTCCTTGAAGTCGCCGAACTTGCTTTCGACGTCGATGCCGTTGGCCACGTCTTCGGCGCGTTCCTCGACCATGTTCAGAACGCGCTGCAACAGCGGCGTGACCGTGGACAGCGGCGGGCCGACCTTGGCGATCAGCTTCATCGCGTTCTGAAGCCCCTGCGCGATGCTTTCGAGCTTTTCGGCGTCCTCGTCGATGTCCTCGAGCACCTCGAAGACGTCCTTGACCAGTTCCAGCGAGTCGATCACCCCGTTGACCGCCCCCAGCGCGGTTTCGGCGGCGGTCCGGGTGTCCTGCACGGTGTCGTTCAGCTGCGAAAGTCCGCTGGGCATGGCAATGTCTCCGTCAAATCAAGGGGCCGGTGATCCGGTGTCACGGGAAATCTAGGGGTTGGAGAATCTGTCCGGGATGGGGTGGATCCCCCATTCGAGGCCGCAGTCGCCCGGTGCCGGCCTCACAGGCCCGCCGCGGGGGCGATCAGCCCTTCGCGCAGCGCATAGGCGATCAGCTGCGCGACCGAATGCACGTCCAGCTTCTGCATCAGGTTGGTGCGGTGGCGGTCCACCGTCTTGGCGCTGATGCCCAGAATCTCGGCGATCTCACGGTTCGACCGGCCGGCGACGACCAGGTTCAGCACCTGCCTTTCGCGGTCCGACAGGGCCGACGCGTCGGGCGCTTCCTCCAGCATCCGGCGAAAGGCCCCGGCGATGTGGCGCCGCCCGCGCAGGATGCCGGGCAAGGCGGTGAACAACTCTTCGTTGTCGTCGCCCTTGGAGAACAGCCCGTCGACACCGCAGGAGACCAGTTCGGCGATCTTGCCCGTGGCGGTGATGCCGCTGAGGATGACGACGCGGGTGTCGGGCGACCAGCGCCGCGCCTCCACCAGCACCTCCAGCCCGCCGGCCAGCGGCATCTGCACGTCCAGCAGAAGCAGCGCGGGGCGGTGCTGGCGCACGGCGGCAATCGCGGCCAGGCCATCCGCCGCCTCGGCCACCACGGCGATGCCCACCGGTTCGATCAGGCCGGGGGTTTCCAGCGCGACACGCAGGCCGGAGCGGACAATCGCGTGATCGTCGGCAATAACGGCTTGGAAACGGGGCTCTGACATTCGTATGCTTTGGCGTCGGCGCAGGAAGGGGGCAATGTGCGGGCACATTTAGCACTTTTTCTGTCGCTTTTGATAGCTGTGTTGGCCGCGCAGGTCCTGCGGGCCGATCCGCCGCCGGTGCTGTTGCTGGATGACGCGGCACCGGCGCAGACGATCGGCACGCAGATGCGCTTTGCCCCCGACAGGGGCGACACGCTGGCCGACCTGGCCGACCGCTATGCCGAGGGCCGCCTGTCGCCCTCCTTTGCCGAGAGCGCCGCGCAATTGGCGCCCTACCAGCCGCTCTGGGGGCTGGTCGAGATCCAGAACGCCGCCCCAGCCGACGGACGTCCGCCCGCCGACTGGCAGCTGGCCTCCGACATCTACGGGCTGGTCGCGCTGGACGTGGTGCTGATCCGGCTGGGTGCGGAAACCGAGCAGCTTCTGGCGCATGACATCCGCGCGCCCTTCGACCCCGGGGACTACGCGGTGACGCGGCTGGTCAGCGAGCCGTTCACGCTGCGCCCGGGCGAACGCGCGCTGCTGGTGGTGCGTATGGTGCATGGCACGGTCGAGGCGCTGGACCTGAGCTTGGAACGCGGCGCGGCGGTGCGCGCGGCGGCCTTTGCCAGCGGGCTGATGCTGGCGGGGTTCTACGCGTTCCTGCTGTCCAGCCTCGTGGTCTTTGCCGTGTTCAGCGCGCTGATGCGGGTCGGGGTCGGCGTGGACTATGCGGGGCTGTTGCTGCTGGGGCTGGTGTTTGTCGCCTACCTGGACGGGTTCCTGTTCCGCTGGCTCTACCCCGCGCGGCCCGGCCTGCACCTGCCCACCGGCATCAGCCTGCTGCTGGGCGCCACGGCGCTGGGGTTCCTGACCGCCGCCCTGTCCCTGACACGCGTTGCCGATGCGCCACGGGCCGCGCGTTGGCTGATTGCGGCGGCGGCGCTGGCGGCGGCCTGCATCGCCGCCGTGTTCATCCTGCCCCCCGAGGTCATGGCCCCCATCGCCTATGTCCTGCTGGCGGCGATGCTGGCGGCGCAGGTGCTGGCGGTGTTCCGCTGGGACAGGTTGGGCGACACCATGCGCCCGCTGCTCCGGCTGGTGGCGCTGGTGGCGCTGGTCGGGCTGGGCGGGGTCGTGGCGCTGGCGCTGGCGCGCGCACCGGCGGGCGGGCTGTCGATCCCCTGGGCGATCAAGGGCACCTACGCGGTGCTGGCGCTGGGGATCATGGGCAGCCTCTCGGCCGGGCTGATCGACCTGCGTCGGTCCCATGCTGCCGCCCTGCGGCGCGAGATGGACGCGGTGCGCAAGGAGGCCCAGACCACGCGCGAGTTGCTGGAGGCCGAGCGCGCCCACGCCCGGATGCGCGACCTGGCCGACCAGCGCCGCCTGCAACTGGCCAGCATGTCGCACGACATCCGCCAGCCCCTGTCCGCCTTGCGGCTGTCGATCGAGGGCATGGCCCGCGATGCCCCGCCAGAGGTGCAGGCGCAGTTGCACGAGGCCTTCGACTACATCCAGACGCTGACCGCGCGCCAGCTGGACGACGCCCGCGACGAGGTGCGCGCCGAGGCGTCCGCCAATGTGGATCGGTCCGAGCCCTACCCGCTGTCGCTGATCCTGCAAACCGTCGGCCAGATGTTCCGCGACGAGGCGCAGGCCAAGGGGCTGGCGCTGCGCATCGTGCCCTGTTCGGCACTGGTCGACGTGCCGCCATTGCACCTGATGCGGATCCTGTCGAACCTGGTGTCGAACGCGGTGAAATACACCGGAAAGGGCAAGGTGCTGGCCGGGGTGCGGCGGCGCGACGGCGCGCTGGTCCTTCAGGTTCTGGACAGCGGCCCGGGGATGACGGAGGCTGAGATCATGCGCTACATGCAGCCATGGCACGCGGGGGACGACAGCGGCGGGCACGGCCTGGGCCTGGCGATCTGCCGGCAGATCGCCGCGCAGGACGGGCTGAGGCTGGACGTCGACTCGCAGCCCGGCAAGGGCACGGTGTTTTCGCTGCACCTGCGCCGGGCAGACTCGCCATGACGCGCAGCTGGATCCTTGCTTTTGGGACGGCCGTCTTTCTGGCCGGCGCCGCCAGCGGCCAGACCGTGGTGCCCGGTGCCGGGACGGTGTCCACGCAGGAGGTCGATGCCTTTGTACGGGCGGATGCCAACCGCGACGGGCACCTCGACTACCCCGAGTTTCGGGTCTTCGTGCGGCGGATGGCGGCTGCGGGGCAGTCCACGGCGATCACGATCCGGGCCTTCGGGGCCTACCGGATCGCCTTTCGCCGGGTGGACGCGAACCGCGACGGGCTGGCCTCTCCGGGTGAGTTGCGGCGCGCCGACGACGGGTTCCGCGCCGGCGGCTGACCCCTGCGCGGCATGGCCGATTGGGGGATCGGCCCCATGGGCCGCGCGCCGCGCGTGCGGTAGGACGGAAACCAGAGGCCGCCCGAGGCCCCGGTCCGCGCCGCCAGAGGAGTCCCCGGATGCGCCCGCGCCTGCCCCTGCCATGTCGCGCCCTGCTGTGCGTTCTTCCGATGAATGCCCCGGCAGACACCCCGACCCCCGCGCCAAAACCGCGGGTCGCGCAGGCCGAGGCCGGACAGGTCGGGCTGGTCAGCGGCACCTATGTCGGGACCTGGGTGGATGGCCGGCGGCTTGTCGTCACCGCGCAGATGCTCACGCAGGACATGATCACCCTGCAACGGCATGCCTATTCCTCTGCGCCCGTCACCTTTCGCAGGGTCGCGCCCACGCTCTTCCAGGACCGCGACGGCAACACGCTGACCCTGGTGTCCCCGGTCCACCTGGTCTGGCGTGACCTCCGGGGGCGGACGCCGGTCAGCTATGCCCGCGAAGAGTGACCCGCCCCCCGGGCCGCGTCACGCCACCGGCGACTTCTCGCGAATGCTCCGGCGCAGCCAGCCGGCCAGGACCGACTGCTCCGGCGCCAGTTGTTCGGCACAGCCGCCGGTGAACTCGTGAAAGGCCTCGGCGTTCAGCGGGTTCAGGCCGACCAGGACCGGCAGGTCCAGCGCCAGCGCATCGGCGATCAACGGTCGGAAACCGCGCCCGCCGGCCTCGTGCTTGCCGAACTTGTTGACGATCAGGCAATCGCTCTGCGGCAGGCGCGCCTGCACCAGGCCAACCGCCGTTTCCAGCGCTTCGGGGTCCAGCCGGCAGCCGCGCGCCTCGGCCCCGAGGCTCTGGGAAATCCGGATCACCGGCCCCTCGGGCAGCACGATCACGTCCATGTCGCAGGGGCCGCTGCCCGGACATTCAGTGTTGACCTGGGCCGTGCCCGCCGGGGCATAGCCGTCGACGATCATGGCAGAGGCGACCCCGCGCAGCAGCAGGTCGGTGTCGCCGCGCCCGGGGGCCATGGTGTATGCAATCTTCATCGTGATCCTCATGTCATGCGTAATGGCAGGAACTCGACCAGCGCGCCTTGCGGCAGATGGTCGGCGTCCGCCGGCAAAAAGACAAGCCCGTCGGAGGCGCACAGCGCCCCGACCTGGCCCGAGTGGACGGCTTCGCCGCAATCGGCGGTTTCGCGGCCGTGGCCGTCGATCCCGACCAGCGCCGCCGCGCGGATTTCGCAGCGCCCCGGCTTGCGGTGCAGCGGATGGGCCAGGACCACATGCCGCCGCGTCCCGACCGGCGCCGCCAGGCCCGACAGGTGGCCCAGGATCGCCTCGCCGAACAGGGTCCAGGTCACGAAGGCCGACTGCGGGTTGCCGGGCAACCCCAGCCACAGGGCCCTGTCCAGCCGGCCGAAGGCGACCGGCTTGCCCGGCTTGATCGCCACCCCGGCAAAGACCTCGCGCCCGTCCAGGGCCCGGACCGCGCCGCGCAGGTGATCCTCCTCACCCACCGAGACGCCGCCGGTGGTGATGACCAGGTCGGCGCCCCGGGATGCCCGCTCCAGCGCGGCGCGGATCCCGCCCGGCGAATCCGGCACCGTCTCGACGGCCACCAGGTCGATGTCGGGGCGGGCCAGCATGGCCCGCAGCATCGGCGTGTTGACGTCCCAGATGTCCGCCGCCCCCAGGCCCTGCCGGCCGGGTGCGGCGACTTCGCTGCCGGACACCAGCAGCGCCACGCGCAGCCGCCGCCGCACGACCAGGTGGGCATGGCCGCTGGCGGCCGCGGCGGCGATGGCGCGGGGGCTGACAGGTAGGCCGGCGGCGACGATCTCGCCGCCCTGCCGCCGCTCTTCGGCCCGAAAACGGATGTTTTCATGCGCCGCCGGTCGGCGATGCAGCACGATCTGGCGCGGGCCGCCATCGATCTCTTCCTGCATGACGACGCAATCCGCCCCGGCGGGCAGCGGCGCGCCGGTAAAGATGCGGGCGGCGGAACCGGGCGGCAGCGGGCTGACCGCCGCCTCGCCGGCCGCGCAGCGCAGGGCGACGGGCAGGCGCCAGGGGCCGGGACCGGCCAGGTCGGAGCGTCGCAGCGCGTAGCCGTCCATCGCCGCGTGATCAAAGCGCGGCATGTCCGACAGGGCCAGCACCGGCTCGGCCAGCACACGCCCGCGCGCCTCGGCGAGGCCGACCCGCACGGTCCCGGACACGGGCGCGACATGCGCCGCGATGCGGTCCAGCGCCTCGTCGATGCTGACGATGCCCGCGCTCGGGTCGGCCGCATCGCAGCCGCAGGCAAGGCCGGTGATGGTCTGAACATAGGTCATTGCGAAGGCTTTCGGTTGAGAGGGAGGCGGCGGCGCGTTCAGGCGACGAAGGGGTCATTCAGGCCGCGCCGCCGCAGCATGGCCTTGCGCAGCACGCCCAGGTCGGCCGACCGGAGCCTGACCCGCGCCAGAGGCAACAGGATGGCGTTTTCCAGGATCAGGTGCCGGCGCGTCGCCGCGGCCAGGTCGCGCAGCGGGTCGCGCAGCCGGTCCGGCACCCTGGCCGTGTCGGCGATCGCGACCAGCCCGGCGACGACCGAACGCTGGTGCGTTTCGATCTCGCCGTGCTCGCGGGCCAGCCGCCGCGCCAGGCGCGGCAGCTCATCCTCAGGTTCGGCGCGTTTCAGGATAAGCGGCATCAGGTCGTCGTCCTCGTCGGCCAGCAGGTCCGGCAGTTCCTGCCTCAGGTAGTCCAGCAGCGCCACCACCGCGTCCGACTCGGGGCCGGTGCTGTCGGCAAGCCGGTCCATTTCCGCGCACATGGTGCGCAACCGCAGGTGATCCTCGGCGATGAAGTCGATCGGGTTGCGCAGCAGCCGGACGCTGGTCGGCGACTTGCCGTCGGGGGTCCGGTGGTCAGCAGGGCCGGTCTTCATGCGCGGCGCTCCCGGGAGGGGCCGGTCGGAGGTCCGCGCCGGAGATCTCCGCGGACGCAACCAGGGTTTGCACGAAGTCCCGGGCCATGCGGTCCCAGGCTGCCTTTTCCATCGCCTCGCGGATCTTGGGACGCACGGCATCGTAGGGCAGCACGGCGCCGGGTGCGACGGCATCCATCCGGATGATATGCCAGCCGTGGCGCGTCAGGACGGGATCCGCCGTGATCTCGCCCTCGGACAGGCTGCGAAGGACGGCTTCGAACTCGGGCACGGTGTCGCCCGGGCTCAACTGGCCCAGCGCGCCCCCGCCCGCCCCGGAGCCGCATTCGCTGGTCTCGCGTGCGAGGCGGGCAAAGGCTCCGGGATCGCTGTGTGCCCGGCGTGCCAGGTCGACGGCGCGGGCATGGGTGGCCTGACGGGCGTCCGGGTCACGCGGGTCGCAGGCCACCAGGATGTGCGACACCTCCCACAGCGGCGGCGCGCGAAAGCGCTGCGGGTCGCGCTCCCATTCGGCACGCACCTCCGCATCGCCGGGCGGCGCGACCGCGACCGCCTCGGCGAGAAGGCCCCGGACAAGGGCCTCCTCCTCGGTTTCCCAGCGGCCGGGGCCGACTTCTTCCGGTCGGGCCTCGATCCCCCGGGCCCGGGCTTCCTGCAGCAGCAGTGTCCGGATGGCGACCGCGTTGGCGGCCTTGCGCCAGGCGATGCCGGGCTTGCCCTTGGGGCCACTGTGGTTCTGGGCCTCCGCCGCGACCAGCGCGGCGGGGACAGTTTCGCCGTTGACGACGAGAGTGGGAAACAGCGCGCTCATCGGGCTTACTCCGCCGGGGCCCGACGGGCGGAGGACTTGCCCCCCGACCGGGCGGCGGCCTGTGCTGCGGTCGTCACGTTGCGCGCGCGCGGCAGCGCGGTCTGGCGGCGCGAACGCACGATCTGGTATCCGCGCCGCGTCACGAGATAGCGAAAGACTGCCGCGAACCCGGACCAGATGTGCACCAGCCGCGTGAACGGGAACAGCATGGTGATGATCAGGCCAAGGAAGATGTGCAGCTTGTACAGCCAATGCACGTCGACCACCGTGACCCAGGCGTTGATGTTCCACGACACCACGCTCTGCGACCACATCATGAAGCGCACCATCTCGGAGCCGTCCATGTGTTGCAGGGTCTGCGTGATGGTCAGGAGGCCGATCGCCAGCTGGAGCCAGATCAGCACCATGATGACGATGTCCGCATGGCTCGAGGTCGCGCGGATGCGGGGGTCGGTCAGGCGCCGGTGCAGCAGCATGGTGCCGCCGATCAGCGCGGCGATCCCGGCGGGTCCGCCGATCAGCACCGCCATCCACTGCTTGAGCGCGTAGGGAACCCCCAGCGCGTCCAGGACCCAGATCGGCGTGAACAGCCCGACGAGGTGCCCGAAGAACACCGTCAGGATGCCGACGTGGAACAGGATCGAGCCCAGGATCAGCTGCTTGCGCCGCAAGAGCTGGCTCGATGAGCTTTTCCAGGTGAACGGATCACGCTCGTACCGCGCGATCGAACCCACCAGAAAGATCGTCAGCGCGACATAGGGCATCACGCCGAAGATGGCAAAGTTCAGGTCGAAGTCGCTAAACATGGTTCGGATCTCCTATTCGGCCGCTTGCCGCAGAGAGGGAGTGACGGGGACATCCATCCGCGCCAGCAGGTCGCGGGTGGCGGGGCATCCGGCATTGGGATCGGGGCCGAAACGGACCTCGGACTCTTCCCAGACCTTGTCGAGCGCCTCGAGGTCGTCCGGGTCGATCTCCGGCTCTTCCAGCAACTCGGCCACGGCCGCCTTGTCGGCCTTTGCCCCGGACAGCTGCAAAAGAGCGGCGAACGCGGCGCCATAGGGGCTGTCACGCCGGACCAGCCGGGCGTTCAGGGCCTCCAGGATGTGCGCCGCGTCCGCCAGTATGCCTTGCGCCTCCGCGAAGGGTCGGAGGGCAAGGAACTCCAGCAGCAATGGCAGGTGGTCGGGCAGCTCGGTCGTGACCGGCTCGAACCCCGCCGAGCGGTAGGTTTCCAGCAGGTCGACCATCGCGCCGCCGCGGTCCCGGCTTTCGCCGTGGACATGCTCGAACAGGTTCAGCGACAGCGTGCGCGACCGGTCGAACAGGCCGACATAGGTCTCCTGCAGGTCATAGATGTCGCGCCCGCCCAGCTCCTCCACGAGCGGGCGCAACGCCCGACGCGCGGCCGCCGTCAGCCGGGGTTCGGAGGCAAGCACGCCCCCGATCTCCGGCATGGCGGCCTGCAACTCCTGCGTCGGGTAGCTCAGGATCAGCGAGAGGGATTTCAGGGTACGGTCCATCATGACTTCATGGCCTCCGGCATGTTGAGGGGACGCTTGGACTTGCCGAAGAGCGACGCCTTGGACGTGCCCGTCGAACAGCCGTTGCCATCGGTGAAACCGCAGCCGCCCTTGATGTCGTAGGCGACCTCGACCTGCTCGCGGTGCGTCGTCGGGATGACGAAACGGTCCTCGTAGTCGGCCAAGGCCATGATCTTGTACATGTCCTCGATCACCCGGCCCGACAGGCCGACGCGCGCGGCGATGGCCTCGTCGCGGACGCCCTCGATGGTCTTGGTGCGCATGTAGGCGCGCATCGCCAGCATCCGTTCCAGCGCGGTCACCACCGGTGCCTCGTCGCCCGCCGTCAACATGTTGGCGAGGTACTTCACCGGGATGCGCAGGTCGCGCACGTTGGGCATCGCGTTCTCGGTGCCGATCTTTCCGGCCTCGGCGGCGTTCTGGATCGGCGACAGCGGCGGGATGTACCACACCATCGGCAGCGTCCGGTACTCGGGGTGCAGCGGAAAGGCGACCTTCCACTCCATCGCCATCTTCCAGATCGGGCTTTCCTGCGCGCCCTTGATCCAGTCCTCGGGGATGCCGTCGGCGCGCGCCGTCTCGATCACCACCGGGTCGTTCGGGTCAAGGAAGACATCGAGCTGCGCATCATAGAGGTCGGTCGTCCTTTCGACGCTGGCGGCCTCTTCGATCTTGTCGGCGTCATACAGCATCACGCCCAGGTAGCGGATGCGGCCGACGCAGGTTTCCGAGCAGACCGTGGGGTTGCCGGATTCGATGCGGGGATAGCACAGGGTGCATTTCTCCGACTTGCCGGTCGACCAGTTGTAATAGACCTTCTTGTAGGGGCAGCCGGACACGCACATCCGCCAGCCGCGGCACTTTTCCTGGTCGATCAGGACGATGCCGTCCTCCTCGCGCTTGTAGATCGCGCCCGATGGGCAGGACGCGGCGCAGGCCGGGTTCAGGCAGTGTTCGCAGAGCCGGGGGAGATACATCATGAAGGTGTTCTCGTACTCCCCGTAGATCTCCTTTTGCACCCCTTCAAAGTTGTAGTCGGCCGAGCGCTTGGAGAATTCCCCGCCCAGGATTTCCTCCCAGTTCGGACCCTTCTCGATCTTCTCGATCCGCTCGCCGGTGATCTTGGAATAGGGGCGCGCCGTGGGGAACGCCTCCATTTCCGGGGCCGACTTCAGGTGGTCATGGTCGAAATCGAACGGCTCGTAGTAGTCGTCGATCTCGGGCAGGTCCGGGTTGGCAAAGAGGTTGGACAGGATCCGCCACTTGCTGCCCTGCCTGGGCTGAAGCTTGCCCGCCTTGGTCCGCTCCCAGCCGCCTTTCCACTTGTCCTGGTTTTCCCAGTCGGTCGGATAGCCGGTGCCGGGCTTTGTCTCGACGTTGTTGAACCAGGCGTATTCGACGCCGTCGCGCGTGGTCCAGACGTTCTTGCAGGTGACAGAGCAAGTGTGACACCCGATGCATTTGTCGAGGTTCAGCACCATGCCGATTTGCGCACGAACTCTCATTCTGCGGCCTCCTTCTGGGTCGCGGGTCGATCAAGCCAGTCGACCTTTTTCATTTTCCGCACGACGACGAACTCGTCCCGGTTGCAGCCGACGGTGCCGTAGTAGTTGAAGCCGTAGGACTGGTGGGCGTAGCCGCCGATCATGTGCGTGGGTTTCAGGACAGCGCGGGTGACCGAGTTGTGGATGCCGCCACGCTTGCCGGTCTTTTCCGAACCGGGCGTATTCACGATCTTTTCCTGCGCATGGTACATGAACGTGGTGCCGTCCTTGATCCGCTGGGACACCACGGCCCGCGCGGTCAAGGCGCCGTTCACGTTGTAGAGTTCGACCCAGTCGTTATCGACGATTCCGGCCTTCTTGGCGTCATTCTCGGAGATCCAGATCACCGGACCGCCGCGGTTGAGCGTCAGCATCAGCAGGTTGTCGGAATAGGTCGAATGGATGCCCCATTTCTGGTGCGGCGTGATGAAGTTCAGCACCACGTGGGGAGAGTTGTCGCGGGCGTCGGTGTTGACCTCCTTGGTGATGGTTTTGAGGTCGACCGGCGGGCGGTAGGACATCAGCCCCTCGCCAAAGGCGCGCATCCACAGGTGATCCTGGTAGAGCTGCTGCCGCCCCGTCAGGGTCCGCCAGGGGATCAGCTCGTGCACGTTGGTGTAACCGGCGTTGTAGCTGACCTTCTCGCTCTCGATGCCCGACCAGGTGGGCGAGGAGATGATCTTGCGCGGTTGCGCCGCGATGTCGTGAAAGCGGATCTTGTTGTGATGCTCACCTTCGGCCAGGTGCGCGTGTTCGCGTCCGGTGTTCTGCTCCAGCGCCTCCCAGGCCTTGACGGCGACATTGCCGTTGGTCTCGGGGGCCAGCATCAGGATGACCTCGCAGGCGTCGATCGCCGTCTCGATCTTGGGCCGGCCCTCGGCCGGGCCGTCCAGCTTGACGCCGTTCAGCGCGGCGAGGCCGTCGATTTCCTCCTGCGTGTTCCAGCTGATGCCCTTGCCGCCGTTGCCGAGCTTGTCCATAAGCGGACCCAGCGCGGTGAAACGTTCGCCGATGGCGGTGTAGTCCCGTTCCACGACGATGAAGGCAGGCGCGGTCTTGCCCGGAATGAGGTCACATTCGCCCTTCTTCCAGTCCCGCACCTGGTCCTGCGCGATCTCGGCCGGCATGTCGTGCAAGAGCGGCAGCGCGACGATGTCGGTCTCCTTCCCGAGGATCTCGGGCGCGACTTCCTGCACCTTGTAGGCCAGCGCCTTGAAGATCTCGAAGTCCGACTTCGACTCATACGCCGGGTCCACCGCCGCCTGAAGCGGGTGGATGAACGGGTGCATGTCGCTGGTGTTCATGTCGTCCTTTTCGTACCAGGACGCCGTCGGCAGCACGATGTCGGAGTAGACCGCCGTCGTGGACATGCGGAAGTCGATGGTCACCAGCAGGTCGAGTTTGCCCTCCGGGGCCTTGTCGTGCCACTTGGCTTCCTTCGGCAGGGTCCGGCCCTCTTTGCCCAGGTCATGGCCCAGCACGCCGTGGTCGGTGCCCAGGAGGTGCTTGAGGAAGTACTCATGCCCCTTGCCGGACGAGCCCAGCAGGTTCGACCGCCAGACGAACAGGTTGCGCGGCCAGTTGGCCGGATCGTCCGGATCCTCGCAGGACATCTCCAGGTCGCCCGACTTCAGCTGCTGCGCGACGTAGGCCGGGATCTCCATGCCTGCCGCCTTGGCCGCCTTGGCCACCTGCAGCGGGTTGGTCTTGAGCTGCGGCGCGGAGGGCAGCCAGCCCATGCGTTCGGCGCGGATGTTGTAGTCGATCAGGGAGATGTCCCAGTCGCCTTCGGGGGCGGTGGGTGACAGGATTTCCCCGGCGGTCAGCGTCTCGTAGCGCCACTGGTCGGTGTGCGCGTACCAGGCCGAGGTCGCGTTCATGTGCCGCGGCGGGCGGCCCCAGTCCAGCGCAAAGGCCAGCGGTGCCCAGCCGGTCTGCGGGCGCAGCTTTTCCTGGCCCACGTAATGCGCCCAGCCGCCACCGGACTGGCCCACGCAGCCGCACATCACCAGCATGTTGATGACGCCGCGATAGTTCATGTCCATGTGGTACCAGTGGTTCATCGCCGCGCCGATGATGACCATCGACTTGCCTTTCGTCTTTTCGGCGGTATCGGCGAATTCGCGGGCGACGTGGATGATCTTGTCGGCGGACACACCAGTGATCTTCTCGGCCCACTTGGGCGTGCCGGGCACGTCCTCGTCGTAGGACTTGGCGACCCAGTCGCCGCCCAGGCCCCGGTCCAGCCCGTAGTTGGCGCAGAACAGGTCGAACACCGTGGCGACCAGCACCTCGCCGTCGACGGTCTGCA
Organism: Antarctobacter aquimaris; assembly: GCF_900184945.1. Classification (GTDB taxonomy): domain Bacteria; phylum Pseudomonadota; class Alphaproteobacteria; order Rhodobacterales; family Rhodobacteraceae; genus Maliponia; species Maliponia aquimaris. The sequence goes on from NZ_FXYF01000028.1 coordinate 21,824, forward strand.
CGCGCTTGACGGGCAGGTTCCGGGTCAGGATGTCGGGACGGGTGTCGCCGGTGGTGAACGCCTCGGTCGCAGCGCCCCCGAAGTAGGGGAAATCGACGCCGCGGATGTCGTCGTGGTCATCGTCGAGGACCAGCGACATCTGCAACTTGGCGTCGGCACCGTTGGCTTTTTCCTCGAGGTTCCATTCGCCCTTTTCGCCCCAGCGGTAGCCGATGGCGCCATTCGGCGACACCAGCGTGCCGGTGGTCTCGTCAAAGGCGACGGTCTTCCATTCCGGGTTGTTGTCCTCGCCCAGCTTGCCATCCAGGTCGGCGGCGCGCAGGAAGCGGCCCGGCACAAGACGACCGTCCTTTTCATCCAGCCGCACCAGCATCGGCATGTCGGAATACTTGCGGCAGTAGTCCTCGAAGTACTCGGCCTGACGGTCGATGTGGAATTCGCGCAGGATGACGTGGCCAAAGGCCATGGCCAGCGCCGCGTCGGTGCCCTGCTTCACGTTCAGCCAGACGTCGGCGAACTTGGACGCCTCGGAATAATCGGGGCATATCACCGCCGACTTGGTGCCCTTGTAGCGCACTTCGGTGTAGAAATGGGCGTCCGGCGTCCGCGTCTGCGGCACGTTCGAGCCCCAGAGCAGAAGGTAGCTGGAGTTGTACCAGTCGGCCGATTCCGGCACGTCGGTCTGCTCACCCCAGGTCATCGGCGATGCGGGCGGCAGGTCGCAGTACCAGTCGTAGAACGACATGCAGACGCCGCCCATCAGCGACAGGTAACGCGAGCCGGCGGCATAGCTGACCATCGACATGGCCGGGATCGGCGAAAAGCCGAAGATCCGGTCCGGGCCGTAGGTCTTGGCGGTGTAGGCGTTGGCGGCGGCGGTCAGCTCGGTCGCCTCGTCCCAGGAGGCGCGGACAAAGCCGCCCAGGCCGCGCTTCGTCGTATACGACGCGCGCAGGATCGGGTCGGACTGGATCGCGGTCCAGGCCTCGATCGGGGTCTTGGTCTTGCGCATCTCGCGCCACAGCTTCATCAGCCTTGCGCGGATCAGCGGCGTCTTCACCCGGTTGGCGCTGTAGAGATACCAGCTGTAGGACGCACCACGGGCGCAGCCGCGCGGTTCGTGGTTGGGCAGGTCGGGCCGCGTGCGCGGATAGTCGGTCTGCTGCGTCTCCCAGGTGACGATGCCGGACTTGACGTAGATCTTCCACGAGCACGAGCCGGTGCAGTTCACGCCATGTGTCGAGCGGACGATCTTGTCGTGCCGCCAGCGGTTTCTGTAGGTATCTTCCCAGGCCCGGTCCTCGTTGGTGACCTGACCGTGGCCGTTGGCGAACTCTTCCAGCGTGTTGGACTGGAGAAAGTTCAATCTGTCGAGCAGATGGCTCATCTGGCTGTCCTTTCCTGTTTCAGGGGACGGGCGGCGACGCGGGCCGCCCGGCCATGCATTTCGATCATTCGGCGGGCTGCGCAGCGGCGCTGCCACGCAAGCCCCGGTTTTTTTCGACGGCGTGGAGCAGCCCGCCCGGGCGCGTGTAGACGACCCAGGTGATGACAAGGCAGATCACGTAGAACACCAGGAACCCCCAGAGCGCCGCCACCGGTCCGCCGGTCATCGCGATCGAGGTGCCGTAGGCCTTGGGGATGAAGAAGGCGCCGTAGGCCGCGATGGCCGAGGTGAAGGCGATGATGGCGGCGCTTTCGCGCTCGGCCTGCTTGCGCTGGGCGTCGCCCTGAAGCTGCGGCATCAGCCGCGGCACTTCCTGTGCCATGATCGCGGGGATCATCTGGAAGGTGGACGCGTTGCCCACGCCGGTCAGGAAGAACAGCGCCATGAAGGCCGCGAAGAAGGCCAGGAAGCTGCCCGCACCCAGCGAGGCGATGACACCGAACACCGCGACGATCATCCCGGCGAACACCCAGAAGGTCACGCGGCCGCCGCCCCACTTGTCCGAGACCCAGCCCGTCGCGGCGCGGCTCAGCGCCCCAACCAGCGGACCAAGGAAGACGTATTGCAAGGCATTCACGTCCGGGAAGGCGATCTTGGTCAGCAGCGGGAAGCCCGCCGAGTAGCCGATGAAGCTGCCGAAGGTGCCGGTATAGAGGATGCACATCAGCCAGTTCTGCTTGCGGCTGAAGATGATCGCCTGCTCGCGGAAGCTGGCCCTTGCGTCGGCGATGTCATTCATGCCCAGCCAGGCCGCGACCGTGGCGACCAGGATGAACGGCACCCAGACAAAGCCGGCGTTCTGCAGCCACAGTTCCTCGCCCGTGTTCAACTGCACCGGCGCGCCGCTCATCGCGCCAAAGACGCTGGCGGTGATGACGATCGGCACCAGGAACTGCATCACCGACACACCGAGGTTGCCAAGACCCGCGTTCAGCGCCAGCGCGTTGCCCTTTTCCGCCTTCGGGAAGAAGTAGGCGATGTTGGCCATCGACGAGGCAAAGTTGCCGCCGCCAAAGCCGCAGAGCAGCGCAAGCGTGAGGAAGATCAGGTAAGGCGTATCCGGGTTCTGCACGGCATAGCCGATGCCCATGGCGGGCAGCAGCAGCGAGGCGGTCGAAAGCGTCGTCCAGAGACGTCCGCCAAAGATCGGCACCATGAAGCTGTAGAAGATGCGCAGCGTCGCGCCCGACAGGCCAGGCAGGGCCGCCAGCCAGAACAGCTGGCTCGTGGTGAAGTCGAAGCCGATGGCGGGAAGCTTGGCCACGACCATCGACCAGACCATCCAGACCGAGAAGGCCAGCAGAAGCGCCGGGATCGAGATCCACAGGTTGCGGCGTGCCACGGCGCGACCCTTTTTCGCCCAGAAGTCGGCGTCCTCGGGGCGCCAGTCGTCCAGCACGCGCGGCATCGCGGTCTTTGCCGGGTCGTGGATTTCCTGCATCTCGGGCAGCGCTGGCAGTTGGTCCAGCATTGTGCCGTGAGCCCGGCGTTCCATCGCCCGGACAGACAGGTGCATCCAGCCCAGCGAGACGGCGACAAGGCCGAAGAGGATCGCGAAACACGAGGTATAGACGCCGGTCAGGTCCAGCGTGGCGCCGAAAATGATGGGCAGGATGAAACCGCCCAGGCCGCCGATCATGCCCACCAGGCCGCCAACGGCGCCCACGTGGCGGGGATAGTAGACCGGGATGTGCTTGAACACCGCCGCCTTGCCGAGGCTCATGAAGAAGCCCAGCGTGAACAGCAAGGCGATGAACGGCCAGAAGCTCATCGAGGTCGAGAAGGAGATCGGTCCATCCTTGCCCTGGATGACGTAGTCCGTCGGCGGGTAGGACAGCATGAACAGCAGCACCAGCGAGAACCCGAAGGTCCAGTACATCACCTGGCGCGCGCCGAACTTGTCGGACAGGTGGCCGCCATAGGCACGGAACAGGCTGGCCGAGAGGCTGAACGAGGCTGCCGCCATGCCTGCCGTCTTCACGTCGACGCCATAGACGTCGATCAGGTAGTGCGGCATCCACAGCGCAAGCGCGACGAAGGCACCGAACACGAAGAAGTAGTAGAGCGAGAAGCGCCAGACCTGGAGGTTCTTCAGCGGCGCGAACTGCTGGGCCAGTGTGGGTGCCTTGGCGCCCTTCTGCCGGCGCTCCACCAGTTCGGGATCGTCCTTGGCCAGGAGGAAGAAGACCACGGCCATGATGACCAGGCCAGCCGACCACGCGTAGGCGACGCCGTGCCAGCCATAGGCCACCATGACGAAGGGCGCGACGAACTTGGTGACGGCAGCGCCGACGTTGCCCGCGCCGAAGATGCCCAGCGCGGTGCCCTGGTGGCCGGCATCGTACCAGCGGCTGACATAGGCCACGCCGATGATGAAGGACCCGCCGGCAAGGCCGATCCCAAGCGCGGCGATCAGGTACATCACATAGCTGTCTGCCAGCGTCAGCGCCCAGGTGGCCAGCGCGGTCAGCAGCATCTGCGCGGTGAAGACTAGCCGCCCGCCATATTTCTCGGTCCACACGCCCAGGAACAGGCGTGTCACCGAACCGGTCAGAATGGGTGTCGCAACCAGAAGGCCGAACTGGGACTCGGTCAGTCCCAGTTCGCCCTTGATGGCGACACCGATGATGGAAAAGATCGTCCAGACCGCGAAGCAGGCGGTGAAGGCGATCGTGCTCAGCCCAAGGGCGCGGTTCTGGTCCGCGCGCGAGGCTGTGGCTACGGTCTGCATGGCAGGGCCTCCGGCAAGAATAGCATTGAAACCCCCTGAGGGATCGCCACAACCCCTGCCGCCTTCGCTGCGCGAAAAACTTGATTCAGATCAGACGCCCGCAATAGGGTCAGCAAAATAAATGACTTACCCAAAAAGGTCACGCCGATGGCAGCCCCACATCAAGTCACGAACACACAAATGCAAAGCCGAAGATTGACATTTATCAATGGGTGAAGCGAAACTTGTCGCCGCAACCTGTGAGGTCCCTTCCCCGACATGCCCGAGTCGTACTATCCCGAAATCCGCAAGCTGCACCTGTTCGCCGACATGGCCGAGGACAGCTTTCGCGGCCTGCTGCGCGGCGCCTACGTGCAGAACTTCCCGCCCCAGGTGGACCTGATCCAAGAGGGCGACCCCAGCGACTTCCTGCACATCGTCGTGTCGGGCTCGGTCGAGCTGTATTCGTCGTGGAACGGGCGGGAAACCAGCATGGCCATCGTGCGCCCGATCTCCACCTTCATCCTGGCCGCGACGATCCGCGATGCGCCCTACCTGATGTCCGCGCGCACGCTGGAGAAAAGCCGAATCGTGCTGCTGCCCAGCCAGGACGTGCGCGAGATCTTCGCCGTCGACCCGGAGTTCGCCCGCGCCATCGTGACGGAACTGGCGCAGTGCTACCGGTCGGTCGTGAAGAACACCAAGGACCTGAAGCTGCGCACCTCGCTGGAACGCCTGGCCAACTACCTGCTGCGCCAGCAGCAGAGGTCCGGCGGCGCGCCGGCCTTTGATCTGCCGATCGAAAAGCGACGGCTGGCCTCGTTCCTGGGCATGACGCCGGAAAACCTCAGCCGGGCGTTCAAGGCGCTCCAGGCCTACGGGGTCGAGGTCGACGGCAACCGGATCAGCCTCCAGGACCAGGGCGACCTCTCGAAGTTCGCAAAGCCCAACCCGCTGATCGACGATCACAAGACCTGACACCGTGTTGCGGCCACCGCGGGCCGGTCTTCAGGCCAGCGGATCGACGCCGAACAGCAGCGGATGCGCCCAAAGCAGCGCGGCGTACAGCGCCAGCCCCAGCCCCAGCCGAAGGGCCAGCCGCGGCTCGCCGCGCCAGGATGCGGACCGTGGCGCGGCCCTGACCGCCTGCACCAGCCGGGTCCAGTCGGGGCCCATGTCTGCGCGCTTGCGCCGGTCGACCAGCCGCATGCCCAGCAGCGAGAACCCCGCGAAGGTGCCGAACAGCGCGACATGCGCCAGGTCGCCGTTGGCCAGCAGGTGCGCCGCCGACCACAGCGCCAGCGCGGTCAGGACCGGGTGGCGCGTCCAGCGCACGATGCCGGGGCGCGTCGGGTCAAAGCGGTCATTCCACGCGCCGCCAAAGGACAGCGGGTTGGGCCGGCCCAGTGCCAAAGCCAGCAGCAGGCAGACCGCCAGCATGACCGCGATCACCACCACGTTCTGCCAGGGCGCCCAGTCCCACAGCGGGACATGGGGCGCGCGGGCCGCCGCGCCGATCAGCCAGGCCAGCACCGCCAGCGACAGGGCCGAATAGGCCAGGCCAAAACCGCGCCGCCCAAGCCGCGCCCGCAACGCAGCGCGCACAGGCGGCCGCAGCGGCAGCGAATGGCTGAGAAAGAAGGCGGCAAAGGCCGCAACGAACTCGATCCAGCCCATCGGTCAGCCCCTCGATGCGGGTTTCGGACGGGCCAGCAGCGGCCCGTAGACCAGGCAAAAGCCGCCGAACGCGCCGATCCAGGCCGCGCCGGACACCGTGTGCAGCCAGCCGGCATGCTGCGGCCACAGCCCCGCGCCCAGCCGGGCCAAAACGGCCAGCACAAGGGCGGCATAGACCGCGACGGTCCCTGCCCCGGCGGTCAGCGGCTGGCCGGTGTGTCCCAGCGTGGCCCGCGTCATGACCGCCAGCGTCATCAGCCCGGTGGCCCCGGCCATCCAGACGTGCTGGGCCGCTGCGCCGCCAAAGGTTCCGGACCACAAGATCTCGGTGGCGAGGGTCAGCGCGCCCAGCGGCAGGAACAGGTAGCCCAGGTGCAGGACGGCGACCAGCGGCTCGGCCAGGGTGCGGTGGCCGCACCAGCGCGCCAGCCGCAGCAGGTGCGCCCCCACCGCCAGGGCCAGCAGCGCGGCGGTCAACGGGCTCTCCGGCAGGGCGACCCAGGCCAGCAGCGCCGCCACCAGCACAAACAGCGCGGCCTTGTCCAGGGTCTGCATCGGCGGCACCGGCAGGCGGCCCGGGGCATGTTTGACCAGCCAGTTGCGGGTGAAGGACGGCACGATCCGCCCGCCGATGACCGCGATCATCAGGATCGCTGCCGCCAGCGCCAGCCGCAGGCCTGCGCCCGAGGCCGCGAAGCCGCCCTGTGCCGCCTCCCAGTGAAACACCGCGTTGCCCGTGGCAAAGACCGCCAGCATCGCCAGCACGACCAGGTTGCGCCAGTTCCGCCCGGCCACGATCTCGCGCGCGATGACGGCGGCCAGGGCGACCGGAAAGACCAGGTCGGCGATGGCAACGGCCAGCGCGGGCAGGTCCGCAGATACCGCCATGGCCAGCCGCCCGGCCAGCCACAGCCCCGCCAACCCGGCCAGCGGCCAGCCGACGACCGGAAACCGCCCGGTCCAGTTCGGCACCGCCGTCAGCAGAAAGCCGGCGATCACCGCACCGAGGTAGCCGAACAGGAATTCATGCGCGTGCCAGGACACCGGGTCCAGCGCAATGGGCAGCACGTCATGGCCTGCCAACATGGCCAGCCATAGCAGCATGGCCAGCACCGCCCAGGCCGCCGCCCCCAGGAAAAAGGGGCGGAAGCCGTATGTGAAAATCGCCGGGCCGCGCCAGCGGCGCAGCTGTTGCATGGATGTCTGAGTCATGATGGTCCTGCCGTACAGTTTCCCCGGGAGAATGGAAACGGGTTTGATTTCCGACCTAATCCTGTGTAATGCGCATCTCAAATACCAAATCAAAGGTGCGACGATGCGGCTCATGTCCTTTACCGATTACGGTCTGCGCGTGCTGATGCGCCTGGCCGGCGAGTCCGGGCGCGCCTTTACCGCCGCCGAACTGGCGGCGGAGTTTCGCGTTTCGCGCGCGCACCTGGCAAAGGTCGTGTCGGCCCTCTCGGCCGCCGGCTGGATCGACACGCGGCGCGGCGGCGGCGGCGGGCTCGCGCTGGCGCGGCCGGCGGCCGAGATCGGCCTGGGCGATGTCGTCGCGCAACTGGAGGCGCAGCAGGCCATCGTGGAATGCTTTTCCCCCGACAGGAACACCTGCACGCTGTCGCCCGGTTGCCGCCTCAAGGCGCGGCTGGCGCGGGCCGAGCGTGCCTTTCTCGACGACCTCAACCTGGGCACGCTGGCGGACTGCGCCCTTCCGCCGCCGCGCCGCTGACGCAAGTGGCGCGCGCGGGGCCATGGCGCCGGCGCTTTCGGTTGCGAACCGGGGACAGGCGCGGCACCCTGACAGCGGGCGCTTCGCCTGGCCGCTTTACCCGGAGATTCCGCGTGGCGTCACCCTTCATCCGCCTGGATATCCGGGCAAGGTCTTGCCCCACGGGACCGCACGCATGACCATGCGGATGGATCGGCGCGGCCTGCTGACGCGGCTCGGCGCGCTGGGGGTTTTGGCGACGGGACCGCGCCGCGCCCTCGCGCAAACCGGCCCGACCGTGGTGATCGGCGCAGGGCTGGCCGGGCTGGCCGCCGCCCGCGCTCTGGCCGACGCGGGCCGCGATGTCATCGTCCTGGAGGCCCGCAACCGGGTGGGCGGGCGTGTCCAGACCTCGCGCCGCTGGCCAGACCTGCCGGTGGACCTGGGCGCGACCTGGATCCACGGCACCCAAGGCAATCCCGTGACCGACCTGGCAAAGGCCGCTGGCGCGAAGGCCGTCGCCACCAGCTACCAGGCCGCCCTCCTGCTGGGGCCGGACGGGGACGAGGTCGACCCGGACCTGCGGGCAGCGGAACGCATCCTCAGCCGCGCACTGGCCGCGACCGAGCGGCTCGACCGCGACGTCTCGGTGATGCAGGCGCTGGAGGCCTCGGCGGACTGGCGCGACGCCGATGCCGCGACGCGGCGGCTGGTGCACTACCTGGTCAACAGCACCCTGGAACAGGAGTACGGCAGCCCGGCCAGCCGCCTCTCGGCCTGGTACGGGCAGGAGGACAAGGGCTTTGACGGCCCCGATGTCTTGTTTCCGCAGGGCTTTGACCAGTTGGCAGAGCACCTGGCGCGCGGGCTGGACATCCGCCTGTCCACCGAGGTGGTCGAGATCGCGCCCGGTGCGCTGCGGCTGTCGAATGGGGCGCGGATGCCGGCGGAGCAGATCGTCTGTACCGTGCCGCTGGGAGTACTGCAAACGGGGCGCATCCGGCTGACGGAGCCCTTGCAGCCCGCGCGACAGGCCGCCATCGAAACACTTGCCATGGGTCTGCTGAACAAATGCGTTCTGCGCTTTGACCGGATCGCCTGGGACGACGATGTCGACTGGATCGGCTGGCTGGGATCGCGTCCGGGCTATTGGGGCGAATGGGTGTCGCTGGGCCGGTCCTTGGGCGCGCCGGTGCTGCTGGGGTTCAACGCCGCCGATCCTGCTGCCGAGATCGAGCGCCTGAACGATGCCGATACCCTTGCAGCCGCGCAGGAGGCGCTGCGAGGGATGTTCGGGTCGCGCTTTCCCGCGCCTCTGGCTGCGCAGGTGACCCGCTGGGGGCAGGACCGCTGGAGCCTGGGCAGCTACAGCTACACCCCGGTCGGCGCGGAGCCTGATACACGTCGTGCCCTGTCCGGCGCGGACTGGGACGGGCAGCTGTGGTTCGCCGGTGAAGCCGCCTCGCCCGAGTATTTCGGCACCACCCACGGTGCGCTTCTCTCCGGGCAGCAAGTCGCGCGGGAGATCCTCGCCAGTTAGCCTGACGCAGGGTCAAGTGACGCGCTTCACGCCCGGACGCCGCGACAGCGGCAGCAGGCCAAAGGCCGACAGGGCGGCAAACAGCGCCCCGGCGAGAAAGGTCCATTGCGCGCCCAGGCTGTCCCACAGCGCCCCGGCGATCACGCTGGCCAGCAGCATTGCCAACCCGGTCACCAGGTTGAACATGCCAAAGGCAGTGCCGCGCAGCTCGGCCGGGACGGCCTCCGCGACCAGCGCGGCCAGCAGCCCCTGGGTAAATCCCATGTGCAGGCCCCAGATCAGCACCCCGGCGGCGAGGCCCGTCAGACCGCCCGCAAAGGCCAGCACCAGGTCGGCGCAGATCAGCAGGCCCAGCCCGAAGGCCAGCAGGCCGATCCGCCCGGTCCGGTCCGACAACGCGCCCACCGGCAAGGCCGACAGCGCGTAGACCGCGTTCATGCCCACGAGGACCAGCGGCACCAGCATCAGGGGCAGGCCCGTGGCCTCAGCCCGCAGGATCAAAAAGGCCTCGCTGAACCGGGCCAGGGTGAACAGCGTCGCGACCGCGGCCACCATCCAATAGGTTCGGCCAAGCAGCCGCAGTTCCGCCCGCGCCAGCGGGTTGCGGACCCGGCGCAAACCCTCGGGCCGGGGCGGCTCGTGCACGGCGAAGAGGATCAGCGCCAGCGCCAGGAAGGCCGGTCCCACGGCGACCCAGAACACGCTCTGAAAGTCGTTGGCAAAGGCCCACATCAGCCCAATGGCGGCCAGCGGGCCGAGGAACGCCCCGAAGGTGTCCAGCGACTGGCGCAGACCAAAGGCCGCGCCGCGCAGCCCGGGCGGGGCGAGGTCCGCCACCAGCGCATCGCGCGGCGCGCCGCGGATGCCCTTGCCCACCCGGTCGATGAACCGCGCCGCCACCAGCCAGCCCAGCGAGGGCGCCAGCGGAAACACCGGCTTGGTCAGCGCGGCAAGGCCGTAGCCCAGCGCCGCCAGTTCCTTGCGCCGACCTAAACGGTCGGACAGCGCGCCGGAGAACACCTTGGTGATGGCCGCCGTTGCCTCGGCGATGCCTTCGATGACACCCACGGCCAGCGCCGTCGCGCCCAGCCCGACCGTCAGATAGACCGGCAGCAGCGCGTGGATCATCTCGGACGAGACATCCATCAGCATCGACACCAGCCCCAGCGCCCAGATGCCGGCGGGCAAGCGGCGCCAGGTGGCCGCTGTCGGGTCCGCGGCAGGGGGGTCGCCCGTTCGTTTCATCCGGTTCACGTCACACCTATTGCGGTCCTGGGGATCATGCCGCGAGTCGCCCTGTCGTAGCACAGTTCGGGACGGCGGGATGCGGTTGCCGCATCGCCACGATCACCGCCCGGACGGCCCGATACCCTCGATCCGTTGCAGCCGGAACGCCATGCCCATGTCGCGGTCGAGGGCGGCGGCCGCAGCCCGGCCCCGGCTGCCATGACGCCCGCCAGGCGGACGGAACCGGAAACGAGCAGGAGGGACCCTGCGCGCCCTCGGGGTGCGCGACTTGTCCCCGGCAGGGTCTGAAACCATGGCCCGCATCTTGCCGTCACCCGCTGTCGCCGGGTCGCCCGCAGCCCCGACGCGCTGGCGATGTTGCGCGCTCTCCGCGAGCGGCTTTTCGAAGGTCCGGACCTGACCCCGCCCAAGGTGCATGCGCCGGAGACACCTAGGGTCAGGACTCATAGCCAGAACATGACGATGGCCGCGAGGGCGCATGCCGAGAGGAAGACTTTCGGGCACCTGTCGTAGCGGGTTGCGATGCGCCGCCAGTCCTTCAGGCGGGCAAAACTGTTCTCGATCTTG
>NZ_FXYF01000043.1 GCF_900184945.1 Antarctobacter aquimaris
GGCGTTGATGATGTGACCGCCCCCCGACGGCATCAACGTGCCAAGGTGGGTCTGCAACGATCCACAAAGGAGAGCGGTCATGTCGGAGATTATCACGGTCGGGCTCGATCTGGCGAAGAATGTCTTTCAGGTGCATGGGGCTGATGGCTCGGGCCAGCCTGTCTTGCGCAAGAAGCTGCGGCGCGCCCAAGTGCTGGAGTTTTTCAACCATCTGCCGTCCTGTGTTGTGGCGATGGAAGCCTGTGGCGGCGCGCATTTCTGGGGCCGCGAGATCGGTAAGCTTGGCCACGATGTGCGGCTGATCCCGCCCGCCTACGTCAAGCCGTTCGTCAAGCGGCAGAAGAATGATGCGGCCGATGCCGAGGCAATCTGCGAGGCTGCACAGCGCCCGACCATGCGCTTCGTGCCGGTGAAGAGCGAGGCGGTCCAGGGGGCGGCGATGGTCTTCCGGGTGCGCGAGTTGCTGATCCGGCAGCGCACTCAGACGATCAACGCATTGCGGGGGCATTTGAGCGAGTTCGGGCAGATCGTGCCACAAGGCGCGGCCAACGCACCGAAATTGATCGCAATCGCCGAAGACCCGGAATGCGACCTGCCTGCCGACGCCATCCCCACGCTCAGGGTCCTGATCGCGGCGCTGGCGCAATTGGAGGCAGAGATCGTCAAACTGGATGCCGAGATCTCCCGCCGGGCCAAGGAGAATGACGTGGCGCGGCGTCTGATGACAGTGCCGGGTATCGGTCCGCTGATCGCGACGGCCATCGCGACCCTTGCGCCGCCGCCCGAGACTTTCCGCAAGGCTCGGGATTTTGCGGCCTGGCTCGGCCTCACACCGCGGCAGCATTCGACTGGCGGCAAACAGCGGCTCGGGGCCACGACGAAGATGGGAGAGCGGTCCCTCAGACGGTTGCTGATCATTGGCGCCAACAGCGTCATCATCAAGCGTCACGTTCATGCCTCAGCCAAGCCAGGCACCTGGCTGGCCGGGATGCTGACGCGCAAGCCGCCGATGTTGGTGCGCGTGGCGCTGGCGAACAAGATGGCGCGCATCGTCTGGGCCCTGATGGCCCGCGGTGGCGTCTACCAGTCTCCGGCCGTAGCGGCATAAGCCGACTATCGGTCGCGAGGACGTCGGAGCGAAAGAGGGCAAGGAGCAGTTTGGCGCAACGGTCGTGAGACGGGATCAGAAGAACCAGCCTGCAACAAAGTGCCGACGAGCACGCGGCGTTGATTTGGGGTCTGATCCGCGAACACCATACGGGCCCGCGACATCTGTAAGGTCGCTTCATGAGGCCGGACATATGTCAGCACCCGACGACGCGTCAGAAAAAGCTTCAAAATCCCTCTTGCGTTCGGGGCGGTTACATATGTTGCAGAA
>NZ_FXYF01000014.1 GCF_900184945.1 Antarctobacter aquimaris
ACGAACCTACGATCAACTATGGGCGGCTGTCGGACACGTCTGCGGCCTCTTCTCCGACGAGGAGTGCTACAACGACTTCAAGGCAGCCGGATATGAGGCCGATTGATCGCGAAACGCTCTAGCGGCGGCTGAGCGCGATCCCCTGCCCCGCCTGTTCCGGCCGTCCCAGTGGCGCGTGTGCCGCCAGCACCTGCGCCAGCCGCTCCGCCACCTGTGGCTGCCAGGCTTCGGCGCGGCGGCTGTCGAGGTTGAAGCCCAGCATCTTGGCCTCGTTGGTGGCGCTGAGATTTCCCTGGGCGTCCAGCACCCGGTGGAACAGGACGAACCGCTTGGCATCGACATCCAGAAGCTGCGTCTCGATGCTGAACCCCGCGCCCTCGGCCAGTTCGCCGGTATAGGTGACGTGGTTTTCGACGATGGCGTATTCGTGGCCCTGTCGCGCCGCGATGGTCTGGAGCGGCGCGTTGATCCAGTTCCAGAAGGCCCAGTTGGCCTGGTCGCAGATCGTCAGGTAATGCGCCATGTTCAAGTGATGGTATTCGTCCACCCACTCCGGTTTCACGCTGTTGCGGACCAGGACCAGCGGCGCGGCGATCTGGCCGGTCCAGTCGTGCAGAAAGGTTTCGGTCTCCAGCATCAGCGGCCTTTCCAGACGGGTGTGCGTTTTTCGGTGACAGCGGCGATGCCTTCGGCGGCATCCTCGCTGGAATAGACGCGGGCGTAGGTGGGCAGGTCGCCCGCCCGCATCCGGGCAAAGGCGGCCTGGTCGCCCAGGCCCTGCGTGGCGCGGTCGATCTCCTTGATCGCCTGGAGCGAGAGCGGGGCCGAGGCGGCGACACGGTCGGCAAGCTCCAGCGCGGTGGCCAGCAGCGTGTCACCCGGCACGACGGCGTTGACGAGGCCCCAGCGGGCAAGCTCGGCGGCGGACGCACGGCGGCCGGTCATCAGCATCTCCATCGCCACGGCGCGCGGCAGGAGGCGTGGCAGGCGGATGATGCCGCCACTGTCGGGCACCACGCCGATGGTCGCCTCGGGCAGGCCAAACTCGGCGTGGTCGGCGGCCACGATCATGTCCGCCGCCAGCGCCAGCTCAAAACCGCCGCCCAGCGCCATGCCGTTCACGGCGGCGATCACCGGCTTGGTCAGGCCCCAGTATTCGGTCAGCCCGGCAAAGCCGCCGACCCCCTGGAAGGCATCCGCCGCCTCGCCCTCGGACGCGGCCTTGAGGTCCCAGCCGGCGGAAAAGAAGCGCGTGCCGCCGCCGGTGATGATGCCGACCGACAGGCCGTCATCCTCTTGCAGCGCCTGAAACGCCTCGCCCAGCACGATGCTGGTGGCGGCGGCGATGGCGTTGGCCTTGGGCCGGTCCAGGGTGATCAGCAGCACGCGGCCGTGCCGCCGGGTTGTCACATCGCTCATGGGTCCACCGTTTGCGCCGGGCCGGCGCCGTTAGCCGTATTTCCGATCCGCCAGGCGCGTTCAGGGCCCCGGCGCGTCGATCCAGCCCCGTTGATAGGCGAAATCGCCGGGGCCGCCAACCAGCCTGAAACGTCAATCGCACAGGCGACGCAGAAGCCGCCGCCTTGGACGGGGCGCCCCGTCACACGTCATCCGTGGATACAGCGTCCCGACCCGCCCGGGAAACGGGCACAGGCCGAAGACCTGCGCGCAAGACGGGCGGGTTTCCGTTCCGGCGCGCGGCCGGACCGCCAATGATGGAGAGCGCAACAATGGCCCAAGCAGCCCCATGAGCCCCCCGGGCCGTTGACCAACCGCCTGCGCAGGTCGCTGATGCGCCTCGACCCGGACCGCGACAACGAGGCGCTGACCGCCAAGGTCATCACAGCCTTCTGTCGGTGACCGGCTACCGCAAGGTGACCCCCTCCTTCGGTGACTGGCCGGACATCCGGCGCATTGGCGGCGACTGGCACCTGATGTCGGACCTCGTGCTGAGCCACGTGTCGAGCCGGGGCACCTGGTTCACCGCCTCCCGCCCGGGGCAGGAGCCCTGCGACAGGTTCCATTCCGAGGCCTCGCCCGAGGACGATCTGCCGATGGTGGTCCGGCGGCGCGCCACGCCGCGGTTGCAGGAGGTCGCAACCGCGATGGGCACGCGCCATGTCTGCTGCACCTTCAGCCACGATCAGGTCGACCTCGACTTTCGCAACCCCGAGGTGCTGTTGGAGATCATCCGCATCATCCGGCTGACCGATCCGAACGCGCCCAAGGTGTAAAACCTATTCTATTTCAATAAGTTAAACGAGTCGTATTGGTTCTACAGCTTTCCCCTGCCGCCGCGGATCCTGCGCGCCATGCTGTCGGTCGACGCGCGGTCGCTGTCGAACTGGTGGCAGGCGCTGGACCGCAGCCAGTCCGTTTTCGCGCTGCACAATGTCAGCGACGAGACGGTCGTTCTGTCGCCAAGGGCGCTGAACCTGATCGCTGACGAGGACTGGTTTGACCTGCTGTCCGGCGAACGGCTGCACCCCGAACAGGACGGCGTGACGCTGGCGCCCTACCAGTGCCGCTGGATCACCAACCGCGGCTGAGGTTTGTACGTTTTGTACGTCCTGTACGCTGTTTCAGGTCAAAACGTACAACGCGGTAAGAAATTATTCACCACCACCCGCGATCCTGATCGGCGCGCCGCCGAATGGGCCTGTACTTTCGCCGGCAATGGGACTATGCGCGCGGTTTGCCCTGCCAAAGCGCCGCCCCCGGGCCGCGCTGCCGGACCCCGACCTTGACCGAAGAAAAGAAGCCGACGTGAAACAAGCTCTCCGCGATGCCCTCGACGACCGTGGGTACACCACCCTGACACCAGTGCAGGAGGCGGTCCTGGCCCCCGAGCTGGAGGGGCGCGACATGCTGGTGTCGGCGCAGACCGGATCGGGCAAGACGCTGGGCTTTGGCCTGGCCATCGCGCCGGTGCTGCTGGGCGAGGGCGAAAGCTTTGAGACCGCCGGCGCGCCGCTGGCGCTGGTGATCGCGCCGACGCGCGAACTGGCCTTGCAGGTCAAGCGGGAACTGAGCTGGCTTTATGCCCGCGCGGGGGCGGTGCTGGCCTCCTGCGTCGGCGGCATGGACATGCGCGACGAACGCCGCGCGCTGGGCCGGGGCGCGCATGTCGTCGTCGCCACGCCGGGCCGCCTGCGCGACCACATCATGCGCCAGAGCATCGACCTGTCGCAGCTGCGCGCCGTGGTGCTGGACGAGGCGGACGAGATGCTGGACCTCGGCTTTCGCGAGGACCTGGAATTCATCCTGGGCGAGTCGCCGACCGAGCGGCAGACGCTGCTGTTCTCGGCCACCGTGCCGGACGCCATCGCCAAGCTGGCCAAGAGCTACCAGCGCAACGCCGAGCGCGTGGTCGCCAAGAGCGATTCGGTCCAACACGCCGACATCGCCTACCGCGCGATGATGGTCGCCGACAGCGACGCCGAAAACGCCGTCATCAACACGCTGCGGTATTACGAGGCGCCCAACGCGCTGGTGTTCGGCAACACCCGCGCCATGGTGAACCGGCTGACCACGCGGCTGTCGAACCGCGGCTTTCACGTCGTGGCGCTGTCGGGCGAGCTGTCGCAGGCGGAACGGTCACACGCGTTGCAGGCGATGCGTGACGGGCGCGCGCGGGTCTGCGTGGCGACAGACGTGGCGGCGCGCGGCATCGACCTGCCGAACCTCGAACTGGTGGTCCATGCCGAACTGCCGTCGAACCACGAGACGCTGCTGCACCGCTCTGGCCGCACGGGGCGCGCCGGGCGCAAGGGGGTCAGCGCGCTGATCGTCACGCGCAAGTCGCGCAAGAAGGCCGAGCGCATCCTCAACTGGGCCAAGGTCCAGGCCGACTGGGGCGATGCGCCGTCGGCCGACGAGGTGCGCGCGCGCGACGAGGACCGCCTGTTCGCCGCGCCCGAGTGGCAGGAGCCGGTGCCGGAAAGCGACGAGGAACTGGCCGGAAAGCTGGTCGCGGCCTTCACGCCCGAGCAGCTGGCGGCGGCGTTTTTGCGGATGTACCAGTCGGTGCGCTCTGCGCCCGAGGAACTGTCGGATCTCGACAGTTCGGCGCCGACGCCGCGCCAGGAGTTCGGCGCAAGCGTGTGGTTCTCGATCGAGGGCGGGCGCGTGGCCGGGGCCGAGCCGCGCCGCATCCTGCCGATGATCTGCAACGCCGGGAACCTGACCAAGGACGACATCGGCGCGATCCGCATCCGCGAGGACAAGAGCCTGGTGCAGATCCGCGAAAGCAGCGTGCCGGTCTTCCTGGCCGGGCTGGGCGCGGAGATGGTGCTGCCCGAGGGGCAGAAGGTGACGCAGCTGGCCGAGGCCCCCGCCTTTACCCGCAACGACAGGCCGGTGGGCAGCAAGCCGCCGGGCAAAGGGCCGCGCGCCGCGCGTCCCGCCGATGTCAAGCCGCCGCGCCCGCCCAAGGGCGACCGCCCCGAGCGGCCCGCCGCCAAGCGCGCGCGCCCGGTGCAGGAGGATGCGCCGGGGGATGCGGCACCTGCCGCGCCTGCCGCTGCACCTGTAGCCGAGAGCCACCCGGCGCCGTCCGTGTCCGAGGCCCCCGCCGCCGCCCCGCGCGCGCCCGAGGAGCGGCCTGCGGAGCAGCCGAAGGAGCGCCCGGCCAAGCCGCGTGCGACCGGCGCAAAGCCCTATGCCAAGGACGGCGAAAAGCCCGCGCGGCCCGCGTCCAAGCGCCCGCGCGCGGATGGCGAGGCCTGGTCCGGCTCCAAGCCCGCGCGCCGTGGCGCCGAGGACCGGCCCGCCGCCGGGGCCAAGCGCCCGCGCCCGGCCAAGGACTATGCCAACGCCGCCGACACCTCGGCCCGGTTTGTCCCGCCGAAAAAGCGGCGCGCGCCGGACGGCGAGGCCGGGACCGAGCCGCCGCGCCGTCCGCGCGAGGACCGGCCCAAGGATCGGCCC
The DNA here is from genome assembly GCF_900184945.1 of Antarctobacter aquimaris. Lineage (GTDB taxonomy): Bacteria > Pseudomonadota > Alphaproteobacteria > Rhodobacterales > Rhodobacteraceae > Maliponia > Maliponia aquimaris. The sequence goes on from NZ_FXYF01000014.1 coordinate 4,930, forward strand.
TTCAAGTCGGCCGACCGGCCCAAGGGGCCGCCGCCGCCGCCCGGCAAGCCGTCGAGCAAGAAGAACAAGGCGCGCGCCGATGCCAAGAAACCCGGCGGCTTTGCCGGCAAGCCGCCGCGCAAGAAGCCCTGACAGGGGTCAGATCGCGTCGGGCGGCCCGCTGGACAGCGGCGCGCAGAGCGTCACCAGCCAGTCGCGGAACAGGCGCACCGGGTCGGACAGCGGCCCCTTGCGGGATAGCGCGTAGTAGACCGCCAGCCAGTCGAACGGCAGGTCAACCCGGACCAGCCGGCCGTCCTGCAACGGCCGGCGCACGGTGATCTCGGGGCTGAGGTGCAGGCCGTAGCCCAAGAGCGCGGCCTCCAGTTCGAACTTGGCGCCGCCGGGGTCGACCACGCGCAGGCGGGCGGGATCGCAGCCGGCCCTGCGCACCACGGCCTCCCACACGCCGCCGCCGATGCTGACATCGCGGATCCAGGGCAGGTCCGACAGGTCCGGCGGGCCGTCGCCCAGCAGGCCCGGCGCGGCGCAGAGGATGAAGGGCGTGCGCAGCAGCGGCGTCGCCTCGGCCCCCTCCCAGCGCTGGCCCGGCGCGCCGCCGCGCACGACGATGTCATAGGCGTCAAGGTCGATCGCCGCATCGTTGCCATCCGGCGAAAACGACACCTGCACGCCGGGATGACGGGCCCAGAAATCGCCCAGATCGGGCATGATCACCGCATCGACGAACCGCACGGTGGTGGAGACGCGCACGCCGCGCGCGGCCTCTTGCGCGGTGACGTCGTCGATGCCCTTGACGATCTGCGCAAAGGCGGTGCCGAGCGCTGCGCCCAGGCCCTGCCCGGCGCGGGTCATGGCCAGGCCGCGCCCCTCACGCCGGACCAGGGCCAGGCCCAGCTCGGCCTCGAGCTTGCGCACCTGCTGGGCGATGGCGGCGGTGGTCACGTTGAGCGACCGCGCGGCGGCGGAATAGCCGCCCAGCCGCGCCGTCGCCTCGAAGGCGCGCAGGGTGGTGAGCGGCGGCAGGCGGTGCCAGTCGACTTCGGTCATTGGATAGCCAGACTATAGGGTTCCGAATTATCCCTGACTCGGGTAGGCGGGTCGTTTCAAGTTATAATTGGGGTGTCGTCGCACTCCGGGGCCGGAACGGTTCCAGTTCCCCAGCTATCCGGACCGGCGACGATCCGACCGGGCCAAGCGCCCCCAGACCCCATGGAGACCGAGATGCACAGCCTGACCGGCGCCTTTGCCGCCGCCCTTTCGCTGGCCACCGCAAGCCTTGCCCTGGCCGATCCTGCCAGCAACTCCGCGAAAGGCGCGCATGCCGCCTACCTCGCGGCGATCAACAGCAACGACCTGACGCAGTTCCTGGAGACGGTGACCGACGACATCGTGTTCATCGCGCCGGACAGCCCGGTGATGTCGGGCAAGGGTGAGGTCGGCCCCTGGGTTGCCGGCTATTTCGCGGCGGTCGAGACGCATTGGGACAAGCGGTCCGAGGAGTTCGTCGTGTCCGGTGGCTGGGCGTTCGAGCGCTATGCCTATGTCGCCACCGACACCATGCGGGAGAGCGGCGAAACGCTGACCTCGACCGGCCACGGCGTCAACATCTACCGGCTGGAGGACGACGGCGTGTGGCGCGTGGCGCGCGACATCTGGGTCAGCGGGCCGGTCGCGCAGCAGGAGGTCAGCCTGCTGGCCGGTTGCGCGGGCGGTGTCGGTCCGTGCTGAACGGCGTGACCTGACGGCAGCGCCGCCCGCACCGGGCGGCCTGTCGTGCGCGCCGGTCCGGCGGTCAGGCGTCCCCGGTCCAGCGCAGCACCACGTCGGCGGGGCCGCGTTCCGCCTGGACGCGGCGGGCGTTGGGGATGTCGTTGGCATAGGCCTTGCGGTGCGCCTCGTCCTCCGGGTAGCCGAAGCCACGCCAGCGGTCGAGCAGGCGGCGTTCCAGTTCGGCCTCGGGCACTTCAAGGAAGACGGTGAAGTCCCAGAGCGGCTGAAGCCGGTCCCAGGGGGGATCAGCGAAACAGAGGTAATTGCCCTCGGCCACGACGATGCGGGTGTCGGGGGTGATTTCCTGCGCCCCGGCGATGGCGATTTCGCGCGACCTGTCGAACACCGGCAGGATGACCGAATCCTCGGACGCGGCGCGGCGCAGGGTGGCCGCCAGCCCGCCGAAGTCGAAGGTTTCCGGCGCGCCCTTGCGCGGCAGCAGGCCGCGCGGCTCCAAGAGGCGGTTGTCGAGGTGAAAGCCGTCCATCGGCATCAGCGTGGCCGTGGGGCCCAGCCGGTCGACCAGCGCCTCGGCCAGGGTGGATTTGCCCGAGCCGGGCGGCCCGGCGATGGCGATCATCAGGCGGCGGCCCTTGGGTTTCAGCCGGGCGACGCGGTCGGCCAGCGCGCGGGTCTGTTCACCGATCATCATCAGAAGACCTGCGCGGCGGCGACGGCACGCTTCCATGCGGCGTATTTCGCATCGCGCGTGGCGGCGTCCATGCCGGGTTCAAACCGGCGTTGCAGCGCCCAGGTGTCGGCAAAGCCCTGCTGGCCGGGGTAGATACCGGCGCGCTGCCCGGCCAGCCAGGCGGCCCCCATGGCGGTGGTTTCCAGCACCTGCGGCCGGTCGACCTGCGCGCCCAGGATGTCCGACAGGAACTGCATCGCGTAGTCGGATGCGCTCATCCCGCCATCGACGCGCAGGGTGGCCGCGCCGCCGGTGGCGCCGGTGGCGCTCCAGTCGGCGTGCATCGCCTCCAAGAGGTCGCGGGTCTGGTAGCCGACCGATTCCAGCGCGGCGCGGGCCAGTTCGGCCGGGCCGCTGTTGCGCCGCAGACCGAATATCGCGCCGCGGCATTCGGCGTTCCAGTAGGGCGCGCCCAGGCCGGTGAAGGCGGGCACCATGACGACATCCTGGCCGGGGTCGGCGGATTCGGCCAGCGGCTGGGTCTCTTTCGCCTCGCGGATGATCTTCAGCCCGTCGCGCAGCCATTGCACGACCGCGCCGGCGATGAAGATCGACCCTTCGAGCGCGAAGGTCGGCTTGCCGTCCAGCTGGTAGGCGATGGTGGTGAGCAGGCGGTTTTCGCTGCTGACGGGGGTGGCGCCGGTGTTGAGCAGGGCAAAACAGCCGGTGCCGTAGGTGGATTTCATCATGCCCGGTTCAAAGCAGGCCTGGCCCAGCGTGGCGGCCTGCTGGTCGCCGGCGACGCCCAGGATGGGGATTTCGCGGCCAAAGAGATCGGCGCGCGTGGTGCCGAAGTCGGCGGCGCAGTCCAGCACCTGCGGCAGCATCGCCATGGGCACGTTCAGCATGCGGCACATGTCGTCGGACCAGGCGCCGCGACGGATGTCATACAGCATGGTGCGCGCGGCGTTGGTGGCGTCGGTGACGTGGCGCGCGCCGCCGGTCAGGTTCCAGATCAGCCAGCTGTCGACGGTGCCGAACAGCAGTTCGCCCGCCTCGGCCCGCGCCCGCGCGCCGTCGACGTTGTCCAGGAGCCAGGCGAGTTTCGTGCCCGAGAAATAGGGGTCGAGCAGCAGGCCGGTGGTCTCTGTGACCTGCCGCTCAAAACCGTCGGCCTTGAGCCGCTGGCACATGGCCGAGGTGCGGCGGTCCTGCCAGACGATGGCGTTGTGGATCGGCTGCCCGGTGGCGCGGTCCCAGACCAGCGTGGTTTCGCGCTGGTTGGTGATGCCGATGCCGGCGATGTCGGCGGGGCGCACGTTGGCCTTTTCCAGCGCCGCGCGGCAGGTGGCGGCGGTGCTGGCCCAGAGGTCGGAGGGCGCGTGTTCGACCCAGCCCGAAGCCGGGTAATGCTGGGTGAATTCCTCCTGTGCTGTGGCGGCGATCTTCAGATCCGCGTCGAACAGGATGGCCCGGCTGGACGTGGTTCCCTGGTCGATGGCCAGAATATGGCTCATTCCCCTATCCTCCCCTGTGTCGCTTTGCCCGGTCTTGCGCCGGTCCTCATTGAGTAGCCGCGCGGCGGGTCTTGGGCAACGTCTTATCCGGCCGAAGGGGGCATCAGCGCAGGTCGCTGAGTTGCAGAGGGCTGTCGCCGTGCATGTCGACGTGGCGCAGCGCGCCGTGGGTTTGCAGGATGTCGTGGATCGCCAGCACCTTGGCCACGTGCGAGGCGCTGTCATGCGCCACGATGGCGCGCAGGCGGGCGCGGGCGGTGTCCGGCACGGCGCCCAGGTCGAAGGCGTCGACATAGGCGCGCAGGGCGGTGTCGAGCGGGCGCGCGGCATCGGCCGTCGCGGCGGCGGGCAGCAGGGCAAGCGCGAGACAAAGGGCAAGATGGCGGAACATGGCAGCTCTCCGGGACAGGATGGGAGGGCGCGGCCGCAAGCGGCGGCCACGGGTCAGGCGGAACGGGAGGGGATGGGAAGGCGGTCAGCCGCGGGTCTGGGCGGCGACCTGGTTCTGTCCGTGGGTCTGTCTGGGCATCGGGCAGTCCTCCGTTGCGCGTGACATGGCGTCCCGTGTGGGACGCCCCGGCGGAGGGCCCTGGATGGGCGGGATGTCCCGCCGCTGGCCTCCGGCCGCCGGCTTCATCCAGTCAACAGCCCCAGGCGCAAAAGGTTCCCGCGCGGCGTTGCGCGGGGGCAAGGGTTGACGGGCTGGCGGCTTTGGCCTCTGCTCTGCGGGAGCGGCGGACAGGCAGGGAGACGGCGGTGACGGGAACCTTTGCGCAGGCGGTGCTGACGCTGCGCCGGATCAGCCGCATCCTCTGGGTCCGGGTGGCGCTGATTTCGGCGCTGTCGGTGCTGGCGGCGCTGTCGGCGACGCCGCTGGGGCCGCTGATCCCCGAGGACCTGCGCAACAGGTTCGGCGCGGAGGCGACGCTGCCGATCCTGACCATCCTGGCCAACGGGATGCTGGCGGTGGCGACCTTTTCGCTGGGCGTCATGGTGTCGACCCACCGCACGCTGGCGGAACAGTCGACGCCGCGCATTCACCGGCTGCTGATGGAGGACACCTCGACCCAGACGATGCTGGCGACCTTCATCGGCGCGTTTGTCTTTGCCCTGTCGTCGATCATCCTGTACCGCGCGGGCTATTACAGCGACAGCGCCTCGGTCATCGTGTTCGCGATCACGGTCTTTGTGGTGGCGGCGATCGTGGTGTCGCTGGTGCGCTGGATCGGGCAGCTGTCGCAGATCGGCAGCCTGGAATATGCGCTGCTGCGGGCCGAGCAGACGGCGGCGGAAATCCTCAAGCAACAGAAGACCCTGCCCCGGCTGGGGGGCTGTCGCCTTGGCACCCTGCCGGAGGGGACGGTGCCGATCCCGGCGCCCCGGTCGGGCGTGCTGCGGCGGGTGGAGATGGACACGCTTCAGGCCTGCGCCGAGACGGCGCAGGCGCGGGTCTGGCTGGAACGGCTGCCGGGGGCGCTGGTGCTGAAGGGGCAGGCGCTGGCCCAGGTGGCGGGGACGGAGAAGGTGGCGCCGTTTGCCGAGGCCTTTGTCATCGGCACCGAACGCACCTACGAGCAGGACCCGGCCTATGCACTGCGGGCGCTGCGCGAGTCGGCGCAAAAGGCGCTGTCACCGGGGATCAACGACCCCGGCACCGCCATCGACGTGGTGGCGCGGCTGGAACGGCTGTTGTGGGACTGGGCGGCCAACGACGACGCGCCGCCCGATCCGGTGCATGACCGCGTGGCGCTGGCCGACACGCCGCCCAGCGCGCTGCTGCGCGCGGCGTTTGACGGCATCGCGCGGGACGGCGCAACTTCGGGTGATGTGCTGGACGCCGTTGCCGCGGCGCTGTGCCGGCTGCGCGGGGTGCTGCCGGACGAGGCGCGCGCGGTCATCGGCGAGCTGCTGGACGATCTTGCCCAACAGGGAGAGGCCGGCCTCGCCACCGCCGGGGAACGGCGGCGGCTGGCCGACCGACTGGCGCAATCGGGGGAATGACGCCAGTGGCGCGGTGCCGAAGGGTCAACTGCGCAATGCGCGGAAGACCAGCGACAGCACGAACAGCGCGAGGAAGACGATGAACAGGATCTGAGCGATCCCGGCCGAGACGCCGGCGATGCCGCCAAAGCCGAGGACGGCGGCGATCAGGGCGATGACGAGGAACGTGAGGGACCAGCCAAGCATGGGAAATCTCCTTTCACAGGGTGGGGCGCACAGGGCGCGATGTGCCTTGACAACGACCCGGCGCACAGAAGGTTCCCGGATAGTTGCCCTGCCGGTTTTTCCCGCGTCTTTTCCCGCCGATTGCCCGGAAAGGTTGCATTTCCCCTTGAGTTGGCGGAAATCGGACTAAACTATGTATCTGAGACTTTGGATTTGCGGATCGGATGCTTCCATGAAAGACACATCTGAGGCAGCGACCGAGGTCCCGACCGTGATCGAAGACGATCGCCTGAATGAACCCAAACGACTGAAGGTCCTGAGCCGGATGGGCCTGATGGACGGCGTCCCCGTGGATGCCCAGGAGCGCGCGGTGCGGCTGGCATCGCGCCTTCTGAACGTGCCGGTGAGCCTGGTGTCCTTTGTCGACGACAAGAGCCAGTTCTTTGCCGCGCAGACCGGCCTGCCCGACGAGATCGCCCAGGGGCGCGGCACCCCGCTGTCGCATTCGGTCTGCCAGCACGTCGTCCGGTCGAGGGCGCCGCTGGTGGTGCCCGACGCGCGCCGCGACCCGCTGCTGCGCGACAACGGCGCGGTGCGCGACATGGCGGTGGTGGCCTACCTGGGCGTGCCGATCCATTCGCCCGAGGGGCTGGTGCTGGGATCGTTCTGCGCCATCGACACCCAGCCGCGCGACTGGACCCCCGAGGACGTGGACCACCTGCGCGACATCGCCGAGATGATCGAATCCGACCTGCGGCTGCGCGATGCGCTGGATGAGCGCGACGTCGTCTTGCAGGAGATGACCCACCGGGTGAAGAACCTGTTCACCATCGTCAACAGCATCCTGCGGATGGAACGGTCGGCGCATGACAGCGCCGCGGACCTGGCGCGCAGCCTGGGCGCGCGGCTGAAGGCGCTGAGCGACGCGCACGAGATGATCGTGCCGCTGGTCAACGCGCACCACAGCAGGGGGGCGACGACGACGCTGGACGCGCTGACGCGCAAGCTGATGGCGCCTTACGGCGCGGTCGACGGCCTGCGCCTGGCGATCGACGGGCCGCCGGTCGAGATCGGCGCCAAGGCGGCGGTCTACCTGACGCTGGCGCTGCACGAGCTGGCCACCAACGCCACTAAGTACGGCGGGTTGTCGGTGGACGGCGGGGCGCTGGCGGTGCGCTGGGAGGTGTCGGGCGACGACACGCTGGTGCTGACCTGGGAGGAAAGCGGGCTGGCGCGGGGCGACCGCGTCGAGCCGTCGCCCGGCTTTGGCTCGCGCCTGTTGTCGGTCGCGGTCGAGGGGCAGCTGTCCGGCAGCATGGAGACCGAGACGAGCGACAAACGCTTTTCCCGCGTCCTGCGGATCCCGCTGTCACGCCTGCGCGCCTAGGCCGGGATGCCGCGCCATGGGAGGCAGCGCCATGGGGGGCCGTGACGCCGCCCGGCCGCGCGGAGACCGCACACCGCGAGAACCCGTGAAAAAAATATGCCCTCCGGGGGGAACCTTTCCTGCGCCGGGGCATTGCGCCTCAGGGGTGCGTTCCTGCCGGCGACGGCGGGGTGACGTACCATTGACGCATGCGACACGCGCCCCGTCATGCAAAGCGGACACCAAAGGACCCGATGAGAACGCGCCTGCAGAACCTGTCCCGTTGGTCGCGCAGCCTGTCGGCGCGCATCGTCCTGCTGATGACGCTGGCGGTGCTGCCGGTGGGCCTGATCGCGGTCTACCAGACCATGGCGGTGATCGACAACGCGCGGGCGCTGAACCGGACCTCGCTGATGGCGCAGATCCGCGCCGAGGCCTCGAAGGAAGAAGAGCTGATCCAGAACGCGCTGGCCGCCGCGCGCGGCCTGTCGGTGCTGGTCGCCCGGATGGGCGACGAGGCCTGCGACGACATCCTGCGCGGCTTTGTCGAGGGCAATGACACCTACATCCTGGCCGGCTTTGTCAGCCGCGAGGGGATGCTGACATGCAGTTCCCGGGGCGAGGTGATGGACCTGTCCGACCGCCCCGCCTTCAGGACCGCGATCACGCGCGGCAGCGCCACGGTGCAGATGCTGCCCGCCGCCGCCGTCACCGGGCGCGACGTGGTGCTGGTGACCCAGCCGGTCAGCCGCGACGGCGTGATGCTGGGCTATATCGCGCTGTCGATCCCGCATGCCATCGTGGTGGGCCAGCTGGACGGCCCGGCGCCGGCGGACGGCCTGCGGCTGGCGGTGATCGACAGCGAGGGCAAGCTGCTGGCCGCGACCAACGGGCTGGACGAGGCGCCCGGTTTCCTGCCCGCCGAGATCGGCCTGGCCGACCTGCCGAAACGGATGCAGCAGACCTTTCGCGCGACGGCCGGATCGGGCGAGACGCGGGTCTTTGCCGTCACGCCGATGATCGAGGACACCGTGCTGCTGGTGGGCAGCTGGCCGCTGAGCGCCGAGCCGCGTTCGGACGGGCCGTGGCAGACGGTGTTCGCCATCGCGCTGCCGGTGCTGATGTGGGTCGCCGGGGTCGGCGTGGCGCTGTACGGCATGCAGCAGCTGGTGATCCGCCACGTGGCGGACCTGCGGTCGGCGATGCGGCGCTTTGCGCTGGGCGAACGGGACGCGGCGGCGCTGGCCCTTGCCGAGGCGCCGGCAGAGCTGGAAGAGGCGCAGCGCGCCTTCAACCGCATGGCGCTGCTGATCTCCGAAGGCGAGGCGCGGCGCGAGCAGGACCTGAAGGACAAGGAGGTGCTGCTGCGCGAGGTGCATCACCGGGTCAAGAACAACCTGCAACTGATCGCCTCGATGATGAACCTGCAGGCGCGCGACCTGCAGTCCGACGAGGCGCGGCACGTGGTGGCCGAGTTGCAGCGCCGGGTGCGCGGCATGGCGGTGCTGCACCGCGCGCTGTACAACACCCCCACCAGCACGACGGTGGATGCCGCGGCGCTGGTGCAGGCGGTAGTGACGGACGTGCGCGACCACAGCCGCACCCTGCCCCTGCCGGAGATCGACACCACGCTGGAGCCGGTCGACCTGTACCCCGACCAGGCGGTGCCGCTGTCGCTGCTGCTGGCCGAGACGCTGAACACCGCGCTGTGCGATCCCGGCGACGACCGCGCGCCGATCCGCGTCGGGCTGAGCGCCGTGGGGGACAATCACGTGCGGCTGAGCATCGAGGGGCCGGCCGGGCTGTCGGGGGCCAGGGCCGGGCCGCGCGGCGGGGTGGCGCAGAAGATGCTGGCCGCCTTCCTGCGGCAACTCGACGGCACCATGGAAACCGATCAGCTGGCGGGGCGTTGTCACCTGACCGTGACCTTTCCCCGCGCCAGCTATGGCGCCTGACCGCATGAGGCGCCCATGCCGCGAGACATCGAGGTTCTGATCACCGCCGCCGAGGCGTGGCCGGCGTTTGAACGCGCCGTGCTGGAGGCGCGTGATCACATCACCATGGGGTTCCGCATCTTTGACCTGTCGACCCGGCTGCGCAGCCCCGAGGCGCGCGCCATCGGCACGGACTGGTTCGACCTGCTGGCCCATGCGCTGCGGCGCGGGGTGCGGGTGGCGCTGACCGTCAGCGATTTCGATCCGGTGATGGCCACCGGCCTGCACGAGCTGTCGTGGCGCACGGTGCGGCAGGGCGTGGCGCTGGCCGAGGTCACCGGCGCCGGGCCGGAGCGCCTGTGCATCCGCGCCCACATGCACCCGGCGCAGGCCGGGGGGCTGCCCTGGCTGGCCTTTCTGCCGGCGGTGCTGCGCCGCAAGTGGCAGGCGCTGAACGAGGTCGGCGCGGCGCGGCGCCGGTTCCAGGCGGTGGGGCTGCGGCGCGCGGCGCTGCCCCGGTTGCACACCGTGTCGCACCACCAGAAGGTGGCGGCGATCGACGACGAGGTGCTGTATGTCGGCGGGCTGGACCTGAACGAACGGCGCTACGACTCGCCCGAGCATGACCGCCCGGCGGCGCGCACCTGGTCGGACGTGCAGCTGATCCTGCGCGGCCCCGAGGCGCGCGCGGCGCGCATGCATCTGGAAACGCTGGAGGAGGTCACGGCGGGCCGCACCGCGCCGCCCGACACGCCGGGGCTGAAGCGCACCCTGTCGATGCCGCGGCGGTTCCAGCTGCCGTTCGTGTCGCCGCACACGCTGGTGTCCGAGATCGAGGCGGCGCACCTGGACGCCTTTGCCACCGCGCGGCACCTGATCTACGTCGAGACGCAGTACCTGCGTTCAGGCCGGATCGCGCGGGGGCTGGCGCGGGCGGCAAAGCGCAACCCGGAGCTGACCGCGGTGCTGATCCTGCCGGGGTTGCCCGAAGAGCTGGCCTTTGACGCCTCCGACAGCCTGGATGTGCGCTATGGGCTGGCGCTGCAACGCGAGGCGGTGGCGCGGCTGCGCGACGCCTTTGGCGCGCGGCTGACGCTGGCGTCGCCGGTGCGCCCGGTGCTGGCGGCGCGCACCACGCCGGAAACGCTGGCCGGATCACCGCTGATCTACGTGCACAACAAGGTGCTGGTGCGCGACGACGATTACGCGCTGATCGGCTCGGCCAACCTGAACGGGCGGTCGATGCGCTGGGACACGGAATTGGCGGTGGACCTGTCGGGGGCGGAGCAGGTGGCGGCGCTGCGCGCGCGGCTGATCGACCACTGGTGGCAGGGCCCCCTGCCCGCCGAGGCGACCGCGCCGGAGACGCTGCAACCCTGGTGGCAGGCCGAGATCACCCGCAACGCCCTGCGCCGCCCCGAGAACCGGCGCGGCCTGCTGGTGCCCTACGACGCCGAGGCCGGGGCGGCGATGGCCCAGCCCCTGCCCGGCGTGACCGAGGATATCGTCTGACCCGGCGCCATGCGGAACCCGCGCCCACCCTGGCGCGTTGACCTGTCAGAAGCCGCCCGAGGGCGGACCAACAAAAGGAGATGTGCCATGGACCGCGATCTGATCGAAGGCAAATGGACCGAAGTCAAGGGCCGCCTGCGCGAAGCCTACGGCGTGCTGTCGGACGACGAGCTGGAAGAGGCCAAGGGCGACCGCGAACAGCTGGAAGGCAAGCTGCAACAGCGGCTGGGCAAGTCCAAGGACGAAGCCCGCGAGATGCTGGACAACATCCTGGCCAAGATCTGAGCGCTCTGACCCACGACATGAAGGCCCGCCGTTCCGCACGGCGGGCCTTTTTCGTGGGGATCAAGCGAGGACCGCCACCTGCGGCCGGCCCTCGGCATAGGCTGCCGCCGCTTCGGCGAGCGAGGCGAACAGCGCGCGCTGGCGGCGGGCGTAGAACAGGTGTTCGGGGTGCCACTGCACGCCGAGGGCAAAGGGATCGCGCGTGCGCTCGATCGCCTGGATCATGCCGTGGGTGTCGCGCGCGGCGACGCGGAAATCGCGCCCAAGTTCGGCCACCGCCTGGGTGTGCAGCGCGTTGACCTGCATCGGCGCGGCGCCGACGCGCTCTGCCAGCCGCGAGTCGGGCTCTACGCAGACCTCGCGCCGGGGCAGCACGGTCTTGACCGGCTGCGCGTCGGGATAGAGCGCCCAGGCGTCCTGGTGCAGGGTGCCGCCGGCGGCGACGTTCAGCATCTGCGCGCCGCGGCAGATGCCCAGCACGGGGATGTCTTCGGCCAGGGCGCGGCGGGCGATATCGTGTTCCATCCGGTCGCGGGCGGGGTCCAGCCGCGCGGTCGTCTCCAGCGTGCCGCCGTAGAGCATGGGCGAGATGTCGTCGCCGCCGCCGATGATGACGCCGTCGACGGCATCGAGGTCGATGTCCGAGCGGCTGGTCCAGCGGACCGCGCGCGCACCCGCCAGCCACAGGTTGAACCGCACCAGCGGAAAGATCCGCCAGCCCGAGCGGGTGGAGGTGGTGACGCCGATCAGCGGGGTGGTCATGTGCGCGCCTCCTGCCCCGATCCTCCGAGGTGGCGGGCGACCACCTCGGGCCAGGGTGCGGCCCCGGCGCACCAGGCATCGCAGAGCGCCGCCAGGCGGTCGCTGTCGGCGGCGAGCTCCTCGACCCGGCACCAGCTGTCCCATTCGTCGGCGATGGACCAGTCCGCTTCGTCGATGCGGCAGTCCGGCAGACGAAAGTGGAAGGCCGGGCGCGCGCCGCTGGCGTCCTTGCCAAAGTCGCGGTCAAAACCGTCGGGGTCAAAGGCGTGCAGCAGGGGCAGCAGGTCCAGCCCGTAATTGCGGCCCTTCAGGTGAGCCTGGACCAGGCGCGCCACCGCCCCGAGGCTGTCGGGCTGCTGGCGCACCAGCGCATCGGTGAACGCCTCTGGCCAGGCATCGACGAAGGGCAGCAGGCGGCGCGACAGGTCGATCGGCCGGGTGTCGCGGATCCAGGGTTCGAGCAGGCCGTAGGCGGTGATGGTGCGCAGGGTGTGCGGGTGGTCGAAATCCACGACCTCGGGGTTGAAGTGGATGCCGAAGCCCGCCAGCAGGCTGTCCGAGGTGCCCTTGGCCCCGGCCTTGGACAGCGCCTGCACCAGCGGGATCACCCGGTCCATCTGCGCCGGCGTCAGCGGCGGGGTCACGATCTCGACCGGGACGAGGGGGCGCGCGGCGTCCAGCACGCCTTCGGGCACGAGGTCATTGCCCGGCTTGGCAAAGCGGGTGTCGAGTTCGACGCCGACCGCGCCAAGCGCCGTGCCTTCGACCACGTACAGATGTTCGGACTGCTGTGAAGCGGTGCCGCCCACGCAGGCGGTGACGATGGCGGCGGTGGCCGCCTCGTCGAGGCCCGCGAATTCGATCTCGATCCCGCAGCGACGCTGGGCGCCCGATGCGGTGAGGGGAACCGGCAAGGCGCGAAAGCCGCGGCGGCCCGTGTCGTTTTGCATTTGCATGGGTGGAAAACGTCGCCCCGACCGCCGGAGTTCCGTCGAAATGGCAGAAACCCGCCGCCGTCCGCCGAACGGAGGGAACCGAATGGCGCGGCGCACGTTGACTGGACACATGAACCAGCACACGGAAAAGGAGATTCTCCATGGGTATCGAAGTTGCCGGCCTTGGCGGCCTGATCGTCCTCGCCCTGTCGATCTGGGCCATCGTGAACATCATCGGATCGGGAGCCAGCACCGGGGCCAAGGTGCTCTGGACGCTCTTCGTGCTGTTCCTGCCGATCATCGGTTTCATCGTCTGGCTGATCGCCGGACCGCGGTCGCGTAGTGGCTACGCCTGAGCCGACCTGCCGCGAAACGAAAAGCCCGCCAGTGCGTGACACTGGCGGGCTTTTTGCTGTGAGGACCTGTTTGGCGCGGCCAGGACCGCGGTCAATCGCCGGAGGCGGGCAGGCCGGTGCGGCCGTCGATCTGGACCTCGGCGCCCTCGGGCGCGCTGCCTTCGTCCATGACGTGGCCGACGAGCCCCGTCAACAGCGCCCCGGCAACAAAGCTGACCGCCGCGATGGCAAACAGGGCGGGCCGGTGGCGGCGGGTCTGGGTGGTCAGGTTGGTGCTTGGTGCGGACATGATATCTCCTTTTGTCTCATGAGGTTAACGCGCCGCGCCACCGATCGTTCCGGGCCGTTTTCCGGAACGATCCGGCGGCTGATGTGTTGGTCCCGGGAACGAACGAAAATGGAGAAACACATGACCGAAGCCCTGCACGTGATCCCGTCCAATGCCCCCGTTTCCACCGGGGTGCGCGACACCGAAACCCTGGCCAAGGCGCTGGGCGATGTCCTGGCGGACACCCTGCGGCTGACCTTCAAGACGCAGGTCTGCCACTGGAACATCGAGGGCCCGCTGTTCCACGCCACCCATGTCCTGACCGAAGAGCAATACGGCGCCATGTTCGCCGCCGCCGACGCGCTGGCCGAGCGGATTCGCGCGCTGGGGCACCTGGCCCCGCAGCGGCTGGATGACATCGTCAAGCGTGCCCGGATCGACGACGCCGAGGGCGGGCAATCGGCCGAGGCGATGATCGCGGCGCTGGCCGAGGATCATGAAAGGCTGGCGCATCGCCTGCACGCCATGGTTGATCTGTCGGAGGGCCGCAAGGACCCGGTGACAGCCGACCTGGCGACCCAGCGCAGCGCCTTTCACGAACAGGCCGCCTGGATGCTGCGGGCGCTGGTGCGCAGCTGACATCACGCAGACTGACGCAAAGAAGGCCCGCCGGAGCGATCCGGCGGGCCTTTCATTTGCGCGGATCACAGGCTCAGCGGATCAGCGTTTCGGTCGAGGCGAAGAACAGCGCCTGGCTGACGGCCGAGCGCACCTGGTCCTCGGTGTAGGGCTTGGAGATCAGGAAGGCCGGTTCCGGCCCCTCGCCGGTCAGCAGGCGCTCCGGGAAGGCGGTGATGAAGATCACCGGCCGGTCACCATCGCGTTCGAGGATGCGGTTCACCGCGTCGATGCCGCTGGAATTGTCGGCCAGCTGGATGTCCGACAGGATCAGGTCGGCGGGTTCCTTTGCCGCGAGGTCCAGCGCGCCCTGTTCGGTGCGCGCGACACCGGTGACGCGGTGCCCCATGTCCATCACGATGCCTTCGAGATCCATGGCGATGACGGCCTCATCCTCGATGATCAGGATGCGGCCTGCGACCGCGTCGCGCATCTCGAGGAAGGCCGTTTCGATGTAGGTCGCGGCCTCGTCCTGCGGCACCTGCATGATCTGCGCCACCTCGTCGATCTGGAATTCCTCGATCGTGTGCAGCAGCAGCGCCTCGCGGGTGTTCTCGGTCAGCTGTTCGAGGTGCTTTTGCGCCCGCGCGGCAAGCCCGGTCTCACCGCCGGTGGCGACCGGCATACCCGACGAGCTCCAGATCGCGTGGAACACCCGGAACAGCGCCACCTTGGGCGGAAGGCTGGTGACATACTGGTCGGGATCGTTCAGGATCGCTTCCAGCGTGGCGGCGGCGTAGCGGTCGCCGCTGTCCTGGTGGCCGGTCAGCGCGCGCGCGTAGCGCCGCAGGAAGGGGAGGTTGACGCCGATGGCTGTCGTCATGTCCTGTTGGGAGTGTCCCGTCATTCTTGTTGCTCCGGTTTTCTGCACTAGGTTCGGAACCAAACGCCGCTCACCGCGTTTTGGTTCCGACCCAGCGGTGCGAGACAGAAGATGACGGAACAGATGACGCGAAAACAGCTCAATGCAAGGATTGTCGACGAAATCGACCGCAACTTGAAACAGGCGTTCGATGACATGGCCACCGCGCCGGTCCCCGACCGCTTTGCCGAGTTGCTGGAGCAGTTGAAACAGGCAGAGGCGCGCAAACGGGAGATCGGCGATGACGCGTGACCCCCGCGACCAGCTGGTGGAACACCTCGGCTCGCTGCGCGCCTTCGCGCTGAGCCTGACGCGCAACTCGGCCACCGCCGACGACCTGGTGCAGGACACGCTGGTCAAGGCCTGGACCAACATCGACAAGTTCGAGCCGGACACCAACATGCGCGCCTGGCTGTTCACCATCCTTCGCAACACGTTCTATTCGCTGCGCCGCAAGCGCAAGCGCGAGGTCGAGGACGTCGATGGCAGCATGGGCGAGCGGCTGGCCACCAAGCCCGACCATGACGGCCGGCTGGCGATGCGCGATTTCCACACCGCCTTTGCCCAGTTGCCCGACACACAGCGCGAGGCGCTGGTGCTGATCGGCGCGCAGGGCATGGCCTACGAGGAGGCGGCCGAGGTCTGCGGCGTGGCCGTGGGCACGATGAAAAGCCGCGTCGGACGGGGCCGCGCCAAGCTGGCGGAACTGATGATGCTGTCCGAGGACGACGCGCTGGAACTGACCGACGCGGTGACTGCGGGCGTGATGTCGTCGCGGCCTGCCGCCTGAGGGTCAGCGCCTTTCCCAGACCATCAGGTTGAACCAGGGCGCGCGGGCGAATTTGTCCGCGTCGCCGGGATCGGGGCCAGTGTAGGGCGGTTCATCGTAGGCGCGCAGGCGCAGCCCGGCGCCCAGGAAGGCGGCCATGTAGGCCGACAGCGGGCGGTGGTAATTGGTGATGCGGATGCCGGCCCAGGCGGTCTTGTACCCGCGTTCGGTCATGTAGTCGTCAAAGGCGTAGTAGCGCCGCCTGCCCTCTTGCCAGACCCAGCCGCCCTTGCCCTCGGGCCAGTCGCGCGGGACGGCGGTGGCGAAGGGGTTGAGGTTGCCCACCAGCAGCGTGCCGCCGGGGGTCAGCACGCGCGCCATTTGGGCAATTGCCGTGCGATAGTCGGCGATATCGATCAGCGAGAGATAGGCGACCACGAGGTCGAACTGTGCGTCGGCAAAGGGCAGCGCTTCGGCAATGCCTTGCAGGTAGGCGCCCTGCGGATCGCGGGCGCGGGCGATGTCCAGCAGCGCGGCGGTGGGGTCGAGGCCGGTGGCCTCGATGCCCTCGGCGCGCAGCATCCGGCAGAACCGCCCCTCGCCACAGCCGACGTCCAGCGCGATGCGCGCGCCGCTGGCCCGTGCGGCGGCCAGCATCGGTGCGTCCAGCACATGCTCGCGGCCACGGTCGCCCGTGTCGCCCAGGTGCGCGACCCAAGCGGCCGCCGAAGCGTCCCAGCCGTTGTCCGTGTCATCCGCTGTCATCCGGACAGGCTACCCGCCGCCTGTGCGGGGGTCAAAGGGACGGTGGGCGGGGCGATGTTGCCGCAGGCGACGAGCGTCCGTCCCGCCGTCACGCTTCGGCCCTGGCACCGACGCGGGACCGGTGCGGGCCGAACACGCAGGCCAGCGCCAGGATCAGCCCGGACACCGTGGCGATCATCCCCGCCGCGCTGACCGCGTTGGACGCGCCCAGCCAGAGCGGGCCGTAGCCCGCCAGCACGTAGCCCAGCACCGCCGAGAGCACGGCAAACAGCACCGACCACCAGACCTGCGGACCGAGGCGGTTCGTCATCAGCCGCGCGGCGGCGGGCGGGCAGATGAACATGGCGATGACGATGATCGAGCCCACCGCGTCAAAGGCGGCGACAGCAGCCACCGCCGCGACGATCACCAGCCCCATGCCGATGGCGGTCACCGGCAGGCCCAGCGCCTGGGCAAAGCCTTCGTCGAAGGTGGAGATCTTCAGCCAGCGCCAGAACACCAGCGTCAGCAGGACGACGGCCAGGCAGACCACCGCGATGCGCGGCAGCTCTTCCGGCAGACCGGCCAGCGCGTGCGGGTCCAGCAGCGACTCCCAGCCCGTCGCCCGCAGCCAGACCAGCGATTCGAGGTTGCCCATCAGCGCGTGTTCCACGTCGAGGTGCACGCTGGAGGTGTCGCTCTGCTCCAGGAGCAGCACGCCCCCGGCGAACAACGTGGTGAAGGTCACACCCATGGCGGCGCCCGGCTCGATCTTGCCCAGCCGCTTGATCGCCTCGATCAGCACCACCGCCACCACGGCGGCCCCCGCCGCGCCCAAGAGCATCGGCAGCGCGGCGACCACCCCGGTCAGCAGGAAGGCGACGACGATGCCCGGCAGGACGACATGGCTGATGGCATCGCCGATCAGCGCCTGGCGCCGCAGGATCAGGAAATTGCCCGGCAGCGCGCAGGCCACCGAGGCAAGGATGCCGATCAGCATCGGCGTGAGCGAAAACATGACGAATTCGGCGCCCATCACGTGCCCTCCACCCTGCGCGGACCGCCGATGCGGCGGTCGAACTCGGCGATCTCGTCGGGGGCAAAGACCGTCTCGATGGGGGTCAGCCCGTCGTAGCGCCCGGTCAGCCCGGTGTCCTGGTGGATCTCGCGCGCCACGTCCCAGCGCCGTTCGTCGCGGGCGATGCGGGCGGCCTGGGCGCGTCCGGTCTCGGTCGCGACACCATCGGCGCGGATCAGCCCTTCGCCGCGCAGCACCTGGAGGGTAAAGGCATCGTGGATCGGCTCGGACCGGGCCAGCGCCAGCAGGCCCTGCCGGCGGTGCACTCGGCGCTGGAACCGCCGGTGCCGCAGCAAGGCCGAGGCGACGCCGCGCGCGGGTGCCAGGAAGAGTGACAACAGGAACAGCGCCGCCGCCACCAGCACGATGATCGGCCCGGTCGGCAGGTCCGGCGCCGAGGCCGAGAGCGCCGCGCCCAGGTAGCCCGACAGCCCGCCCAGCGCGCCCGCGGTCCAGATCACGGTGCCGCTGCGTTCGGTCCAGAAGCGGGCGGTGACCGGCGGGATGATCAGCATGGCGACGATCAGGATCAGCCCGACCACCTTGAGCCCGATCACGGTGACCCCCATGACCAGCCCCATCATGGCCAGGTCGATCCGCGCGACGTTCACGCCCGTCGCCGCCGCGTATTCGGCGTCAAAGGCGACCAGCGTCATCGGCCGCCGCAACAGCCAGGTCGCCAGCACCGCGACCGCGCCGCCGACGGCGATGATCACCGCGTCCTGGAACAGCATGCCGGCGGTCGAGCCCAGCAGGAAGGATTCCAGCCCGGCCTGGCGCCCGGAACTCATGCTCTGGATCACCGTCAGCAGCACCACCCCCAGCCCGAAAAAGGCCGAGAGCACCGCGCCGATGGCGGCATCCTCGCTGAGCCGGGTGCGCCGCGCGATCCATTCGACCGCCAGCAGGCCCAGCCCCGCCGTCACCGCCGATCCGGCCAGCAGCCCGGCCAGGTTGCGCCCGTCGCCGCCCAGAGACACCATCACGATAAAGGCCAGGCCAACCCCCGGCAGGGTGGCGTGGGACACCGCGTCCGACACCAGCGCGCGCTTGCGCAGGAACAGGAAGGTGCCCGCCGCACCGGCGGCAAAACCCAGGAGCGCCGCGCCCACCGTCACCAGCGCCGCATTGTAGCCCGCCTGAAGCAGCAACGCGTCGAACAGGGGTGTCACGCGCCCTCCGCGAGGTTCAGCCGGTCGATGTGCGTCGCCGCCAGCCGCCCGCCGTAGGTGGCGTTCAGCGCCTCGGAGGTAAAGGTGGTGTCCACCGGGCCTTCGGCGATCTTGCGCACGTTGATCAGGAAGACATGGTCGAAGTAGTCGCGCACGGTGGCCAGATCATGGTGGACGCAGATCACCGTCTTGCCTTCGGCGCGCAGATCCTTGAGCACGGCGATGATCGCCTTTTCGGTGGCGGCATCGACCCCGGCAAAGGGTTCGTCCAGCAGGTAGAGGTCGGCGTCCTGCGCCAGCGCGCGGGCGAGAAAGACGCGCTGCTGCTGGCCGCCGGACAACTGGCCGATCTGGCGGGCGGCAAAGCCCGCCATGCCGACCCGGTCCAGGCAGGCGGTGGCGCGCGCCTTCATCTCGCCGGTGAAGCGGCCCAGCAGGCCGACGCGGCGGTAGAGCCCCATCATCACCACGTCGATCACCGTGGTGGGAAAGTCCCAGTCCACGCTGGCGCGCTGCGGCACGTAGGCGATGCGGGCGCGCGCGGCCTCGAGCGGCGCGCCGAACACCGTCACCTCGCCCGACAGGCGCGGGATCACGCCCAGCGCCGCCTTGAGCAGGGTGGATTTGCCCGCGCCGTTCGGGCCGATGATCGCCGTCATCGAGGCGGCGGGAAAGGTGGCGTCGACGGAAAACACCGCAGGTTTCTCACCGTAGGAGACGGTCAGACCGCGCAGGGCGAGCGCCGCCTCCGGGGCGATGGGTGCGGGCGTCACGCGCCCGTCGGCCGCGGCGATCTTCAGTTGCGTGTCGGTCATCCGTTCAGCCGCCCCTGCATGCCGGTCTGTGGCCCCTGCCCGCCCAGCGCCCGTGCGATCACCGTCACGTTGTGGTCGATCATGCCGATGTAGGTGCCCTCGTAGGTGCCGGGGGCGCCCATGGCGTCCGAGAAAAGCTCGCCGCCGATGATGACCTCGTGGCCGCGCGCGGCGGCGCCTTCGATCAGGGCGCGGATGTTGCGGTCGGACACCGAGCTTTCGACAAAGACGGCGCGGATGTTGCGGCTGACCAGCACGTCGACCAGTTCGGCGATGCGCTGCAACCCGGCCTCGGATTCGGTCGAGATGCCCTGGATCCCCATGACGTCAAAGCCGTAGGCCTGGCCGAAATAGCCAAAGGCGTCATGCGCGGTGACCAGCACGCGGCTGGCCTGCGGCACGGTGGCCAGCGTCGCGGCGGCGTAGTCCTGCAAGGCGGCGACCTCGGCCAGGTGGGTTTCGGCGTTTGCGCGGAAGATGGGCTCGGCCTCGGGGCGGGCGGCGATCAGCGCGTCGCGCACCGCGCCCACCACGTGGGTCCAGAGCGCGGGCACCATCCAGACGTGCGGGTCGAACTTGTCATCGTAGTCGTCATGCGCGCGCAGCAGTTCGCGCGGGACCTGTTCGGCCACGGCGGTCACGGTGCCGCGCTCGGCCAGGTCCTGCATGAAGTCCTGCATCTGCGCCTCGAGGTAGAGGCCGTGCCAGAGCACCACCTCGGCGCGCGCCAGGGCGACGATGTCGCTGCGGGTCTGGCGATAGCTGTGCGGGTCGACGCCCGGCCCCATCAGCGCCGTCACCTCGACAAGGTCACCGCCCACCTGCCGCGCCGCGTCGGCGATCATGCCGGTGGTGGCCACGACGGTCAGCGTAGCCTGCGCCGCGACCCGTGCGCCCGGCAGCACGAGGGCAGAGACGGCAAGCCCTCTCAGAAAGTCCCTTTTCGTCAGCATATGGTCTGCACACCCCATCAAAGAGGCGCTCCCCGACCGCGCACGGCGCAGGAAGAGCGCCCTTGTTCCTTACCTCTATATTGCGACCAATTCGCAAAAGTCAATGTTCTTGCGAAGCATTCGCAGAAATGACGGCGCGGGACCGGCCAGCTGCCCGGTTTTTGTGCACCTGGTGTCAGGCCGCGTCGGCGGGGACCTTGAGCGTCACGCCGCGCGCCGCGCAGGCGGTCAGCAGCGCCTTCAACCCATCCTCGAAGGCGTCGCCGGGGATGGGCCAGCGCGTGCCGTCGCGGTGCACCAGGGCGACACCCCGGCCGGGGCGCGAGACCATCAGCGCGCCCGCCGCGCCGGGCTGTCCGGCCGCGACCAGCAGCGGCGCCAGCGGCCGCACAGGGCGCACAAGGTCGCTGCGCCAGGGCTCTACCGCGGCGATCTGGTCATAGCGCCAGGCGCGGTGGCGCAGCCCGGTGTCGGCGCGCAGCGCCTCGGCCCCCAGCTCCAGCGCAAAGACCCCGCGTTTCCAGCCGATCACCAGCAGGCTGACAAAGACCGCCCCCAGCGGCCAGACCAGCAGGGCGGAGGGGTGCAGCGCGCCTTCGATCCGCGAGACGAGCAGCGGCAGGCCGACAAAAGCCGAGACCAGCACGAGGCCCATGAGATCGGGAATCACCACGGCCGGGCCGCGCCGGTAGCGAAAGGCTCCGGCGGGCGCGGCGGGCACCGGCCAGAAGGCGTACAGGCCCAGCGCCAGCGCCAGCACGGCCAGCGACCCGAGCAACGGCAGCGCGCCCAGCGTTGCCACGAACCCGATCCCAGCGGCCAGGCTGAGCGCCCGCTGCAAGGCCATGTGCATCCCGCGTTTCGTCATCCCCTGCCTCCTTGCGGAGGTCAGCCTGTCACGCGGGGAGTGATGCCGCCTTGCGCTGGGTCAACCGTGGTGGGGCGCCGAACCGATGCGTAGGTCTCCAGGCCGCCCCCGTGATGGCCCGAGGCGGGCACAAATCGGGGCAAGGGGCCTTCGGCGCGGTCAGATCACCAGGTCGGCGGCGTAGGCATCGAGGATCCATCGGGGGAGCACCGGCGCCGCCTGGGTCAGCCGCCCGCCCGCAAAGCCCAGCATTTGGCGCGGCGGCGTGTTGAGCTCCGAGTTGTCGAAGACCATGCCACGGTCGGCCCGCAGCACCGCTTGCCGGATCAGCGGCTGGCTGCGCAGGTATCGCGCGCGGATCTTGTCCTCGGGGACATCATGGCCGCCCTCGGCCCGGCGTTCCCGCACGCGGGCGACCGACAGCTCGGGGCTGTCGACCCCGACATGCATGACCACGACAAGATAGCCCTGCGCGCGGGCGGTTTCGATCACCTCCAGCTTGGACGGGTGGGAAAACACCGTCTCTGCGGCGAAACTCCGGCGGGCTGCGAGCATCTCCTGCCGCCGCGTTTCGGCGATGCGCGCCGCGTCGTAGGCGGCCTCCATCGACGGGTCGCGCAGCTCGTCCCGCTGGATGATGTCGGCATTGATGAAAGGACCCGCGAAGCTGGGCGCCACGCGGGTCTGATACAGGGTGGTCTTGCCGGCGCCGTTGGGTCCGGCCAGCAGGACGAGGCTTGGCCTCATGCAGCGGCGTCGTTCCTGGCGTGGACCAGGTTCCCGCCGGCATCAAGGCCGACCCCCTGCCCCAGCTTGTGCCGCCTGGCGTGGAAATCCTCTTCCGCCCTGGAAGGCGCGGCCATCTTGTCGGTGAAGGCATCGAGCCAGGCCGTCTCTTCCTCTTCGGTCAGGCTGGTGGTGTCCAGCCGGCCCTCGAGCGCGGCGGTGATGCGGGCATGGTCATAGGCGCCGGACTGCTCGATCGCGCGGCCGATCCGGAGCCAGTGGGTGATCTGCCCGGCCACCGAACGGCTGTGCAGATCGGCTTCGCGGCGGACGAGGGCCATGACCTCGTCGGCAAGTTTCACGGATTGCGCCATTTTCGCCTCCTTGATCTGGAATAGAGGTAGCAAAATGCCACCTCAAAGTCAAGGATCGGGGTGTCATGGTCTGAGGGGCTGAACGGCCCCGCCCCGGTGTGCTGCGCTTGGACCGGATCGAGTGGAGGATCTGCAGCAGGCTGGCCCGGATCAGCCTTTCGGGCGCGAACCACGGACGACCCTCCCCCGGCGCAGGGCCGGTCGAATGCGTCATCCGGCACGCGCAAAGCCTGGTTGGCGACGGAGCTGATCTTGCGCAGCGGCTGCTGGACTGCGCTCCTCCAGGGAGAAGTGGTTCGGGTGATTTGAACAGGTTCCGGGCGTTTTGCCGTCAAGCGATGAATGTGGGCGGCGGACCTTGTAGAAGCCGAGATAGCGACCGATCCCGGCGCGGGCTACCGAGACGCCGGCGCGGGCCCGCGGATGGGCCTCTTTGTATTTGAGGGTCGGCCAGAGGCGCTGCCCGAAGACGTTGTCGCGCCAGGCTCCCTTGCCATCCGTTGCCGTCAGTGCATTGCCACTGCCGATGTCACGAGAGGCCTGCTGATCCTGGGGGCGGCCCGCACCTTGATGACGTCGGTCGATGTGACCTGGCTGCCCGGCAGCTGGTCTCTCCCCCGTTCTCGAGGCTCGGCGTCCGCCAACCGCGCGCACCCTCGAACGGAGAATGCCGCGGAAGAGACCGTCAACCCAGTCAGTTCACGCGCAGAATTTGGGGGCTGGGGAACTCTCGGACGTGGCATGATGGCACCAGGTTCCGCCACGCGCCGCGCCTGTTCGAAGCTCTGCTTATAGGATCATTGTCACTATAAATGCTGAAAATACCGGACTTCGTGCGAAGATGCGGCAGAAACGGCAACATCGCCACACAAGAGGGACAAAGGGAGGAATCCATGGCTTCATTTGAGTCAGGGCATGTGTCGCATGGCGGCACGATGGACGCAGAGGGCAACACGCTCAATCCGGCCGGCGCGGATGAGAAGACCTGGGGCGCATTTGCGATCTTCAACATCTGGGCCAACGACGTTCAGTCGCTGTTTGGGTATTCGCTCGTTGCATCCTTGTTCATCTCGTTCGGCGTCGGGGGATGGACGGCCTTTGCCGCGCTGATCACGGCCGGCCTGTTCGTGATGTGGATGGTCAATCTTTCCGGCGCACCCGGTGAGAAATACGGCATCCCTTATCCGGTGGTGGCCCGGGCGAGCCTCGGACGCAGGGCGCGAAGCTGCCTGCCATTCTGCGGGCCATTGTCGCGGTGTTCTGGTATGGCGTTCAGGTCTATTTTGCCTCAACAGCCGTCGCATTGTTGATCTACTCCGTCACGGGTGTGTCCGGTGGCACAGAATACCTTGGCCTGTCGGCGGTTGACTGGATTTCGTTCCTGATCGTCTGGTTCTTTCACATCGTGATCTTCTGGCGCGGCATGAACTGGGTCGAGACCTTCCTGAACATCGCAGGGCCGTTTGTGTACCTTGTGATGATCGGCCTGGTGATCGTGCTGTGGCAGCGTTCTGATGGCCAGCTTCTCGAGGCAACGGCCACGATCTTTGCCAACCCCGAAGGCACCTTCTGGTCCGAAGCCAAGGGCTTTATCGCAATTGTCGGAACGATGGTGGCCTACTTCGCGGCTGTCATGATCAACTTCAGCGACTTTTCGCGCTATGCGAAGGACAAGAAGACAATGATCCTGGGCAATCTCTGGGGCCTGCCGTTCAACATGATCCTGTTCTCGGCGCTGGCGCTTCTGACAACCGGCGGCGCGGCAGTCGTGTTCGGAGAAGAGATCATCAACCCAACTGAAATCGTGGAGCGCACGGACAGCGTTCTGCTGGGGATCATCGCGGCGATCACGTTCTTTGCGGCAACCGTCGGCATCAACCTGGTGGCGAACTTCATCCCGGCGGTGAACGGCATCGCCAACCTGTCGCCTGACAGGATCAGCTTTCGCAAGGCTGGTTTGATCACGTCCTTCTTTGCGCTGGTGATCGGCGGCTTGTGGGTCAGCTTCATCAGCCAGGTCGGGATCGGCGGCTTTGTGAACACGCTTGGCGCGGTTCTTGCCCCCATCTTCGGCATCATGATCGTGGATTACTACGCACACCGCAAACAGCAGTTGATCGAAGCGGACCTCTACAACATGGACGGTGGCATCTATCACTACGACAACGGCTGGAACTCGGCCGCGGTCAAGGCCTTCGGTGCCGCAGCGATCTTCTCGGTCGTGACGGTCTGGGTGCCCTGGTTCTCGGTGCTGTCCGGTTTCAACTGGGTGATCGGCGCTGTTCTGGGCGGCGTCATCTACAACGCAATCGCGAAGAAGCCTGCCTGACGGCCGACTCGGGGAAATGTCACGAAAGAGGCCGATGGGGTGTCATCCCCATCGGCCTTTTCATTGATTTCGGCATCGAACCCCAAGCCTTTCGAGGCGATCCCCGGCCCTGCTACCACCCGCCAAACCGCGGCCATGTGGCCAGCGGCGCGTCTCGTTTGGCGGGAATGACGTGGTAGTGACCATGCTGCGCGGCCGTGGCGCAGGCATGGTTGGGCAAGATACGCAATTTCGTGCCAAGCGGTAGATCCGGGGTACCGCCGTCGAAGCCGGAGCGCGGGGCGATGACACCGTGCTCCTGGTTGGCCTGGATGACGATCAGCCCGGGAATGACCTTGCCCGCCGCGTCACAGACAATGCCATAGCCCTGATCCACCCGCTGGCTCGCCGTGCCGCGATCCCGCGACATCGCCATCCAGCCCGCATCGCAGATCGTCCAACCGCGCGTCGTCTGATGTCCGATGACCGTGGTCAGAACGCTGAGCGCGATGTCATCGACATCGCAGACGTCGATCCCCGCCATGACCAGGTCAAAGAAGACATAGACGCCGGCGCGCATTTCCGTCACGCCGGTCAGGTCTTTGGCCGCATGGGCGGTGGGGGTCGAGCCGACGCTGACAACCGGACAGGGCAGACCCGCGCCGCGCAGCCGGTCGGACGCATCGACAACGGCGCGCCGTTCCTGTTCGGCGCAGACGGCCTGTGCCGCGCGTCCGACGGCGCCATAGCTTTCGCCCGCATGGCACAACACGCCGCACAGCTCTGCACCGCCCGCATCCAGGGTGCGCCCGACGTCGATCAAGGCCGGATCGTCTGCCGTCAGCCCGCTGCGGTGCCCGTCGCTGTCGATCTCGATCATGGCCGGGATCGCGATCCCGCAAGCCCTTGAGGCCGCCGCGACGGCCTCGGCCTGCGCGACACTGTCCAGCAGGACGATCAGCCGACATCCCGCACGGTGCAGGGCAACGACGCGATCCAGCTTGTCCGGGCTGATGCCAACAGCATAGAGGATATCCGCGATCCCTGCCTCGGCAAAGACCTCCGCCTCGGCAAGCGTCGATACCGTCGCCGGCCCGTTTCCACCCGCCAGAACATGGCGCGCGGCGTCGACGCTCTTTGTGGTTTTCAGATGCGGCCGCAAGCGCACCCCAAGAGACGCCGCATGTCGCGAGAGGCGATCAATGTTGCGGTTCATGCGGGCCTCATCGACCAGCAGGCAGGGGGTGGGCAAAGCAGACAGGCGGGCGTCGGACATGGGGGACTCGGGCGTTCTGGGGTTTCAGGGAAAAGATCGGCAATTCAAGCAGGGACCGACACAGCAGGACCCTGGATGAACCCTGCCAACAGGCTTCGGACCTCATGCCGCAAGCGAATACGGACATGGCCACCCTACCCGGCTTTGGCGACATCCACGAGGATGTATTGAACGCCTTGGGCGACGACAAACCCGTCGCCGCCACTGTCAGCACAAATCGCTGCGCGGGACATGCCGGTCCCCGGAGCCCCCGCGCAGGGTGGTTTCTGGATGTACTGCGGCTGGAGGATGACGCCGAAACCGGCGTCAGTTCAGCACTCCGGCATGTTGACGGCAAGGCCTCCGAGACTCGTTTCCTTGTACTTGGTGTTCATGTCCTCGCCGGTCTGGCGCATGGTCTCGATGCAATTGTCGAGCGGCATGAAGTGCATGCCGTCACCGCGCAGGGCAAGGCTCGCGGCGCTGACGGCCTTGATCGCCCCCAGCCCGTTGCGTTCGATGCACGGCACCTGCACCAGCCCGGCAACGGGATCGCAGGTCATGCCAAGGTGATGCTCGAGCGCGATCTCGGCGGCATTTTCGATCTGCTCGTTGGTGCCGCCAAGCGCTGCGCAGAGCCCCGCCGCCGCCATGGCAGAGGCGCTCCCCACTTCGGCCTGACAGCCACATTCCGCGCCCGAGATCGAGGCACGGTGCTTGATCAACCCGCCAATGGCTGACGCCGTGAGCATCAGGGTTTCCACACCCGCCTCTGTGGCACCGATGCAGTGGTCGCGATAGTAGCGGACAACCGACGGCACCACTCCCGCCGCGCCGTTGGTGGGCGAGGTCACGACACGTCCCCCCGCGGCGTTTTCCTCGTTCACTGCCATCGCATAGACGCTGAGCCAGTCATTGGCGACATGCGGCTGGCTGCGGTTGTTTCCGCGTTCGGCCAGGAGCTGTTCGTGGATCGCCTTTGCCCGCCGCTTGACACCGAGGCCCCCGGGCAGGATGCCATCCATCCGCAAACCGCGGTCGATACAGGTGTTCATCACGTCGCAGACGCGGGTGATCTGGGCCGACAGTTCGCGCGGCTGGATGTTCTGATGGGCGCATTCATTGGCGCGCTTCATTTCGGCGATGCTCTTGCCCGATGCGCGGCCCATCTCCAGCATCTCTGCCGCCGACCCGAAGGGATAGGGATAGCCCATCGCCTTTTTCTCGGCGTGCAGCGACTGGGTCTTGGCGGCCTTTTCCGCCTCAAGCTCGGCCTTGGTCACCACGAACCCGCCGCCGACCGAATAATAGGTCTGCGTCATGTAGGGATTGCCGCGTTCGTCGAACGCGCGCAGCACCAGCCCGTTGGCATGGCCCGGCAATGGCGGGCCATAGTCAAACACCAGATCGGTCTCGGGGTCGAAATCGAGCGTCCCCAGACCTGGCGGGCTGATACGCTTGGTCTTTCTGACTTCGGCTTCCAACGCCTCTGCGGCGTCAGGATCGAGCGTGGCGGGCAGATACCCGATCAGCCCCAGGATCACCGCGCGGTCGGTCGCATGGCCCTTGCCGGTAAAGGCGAGAGACCCGTGCAGAGAGGCGCCGAGACGGGCAAGCGTGCCCGCCCCCGGAATTTTCTCAACCCCGCCGCGCAGGTCGTCGAGGAACCGCGCGGCAGCGGTCATCGGCCCCATCGTGTGCGATGAAGAGGGGCCGACACCGATCTTGAAGATATCGAAGACCGAAAGGAACATGGCCTACACGCCGCTGGCGTAGATCGGGTGGGCTTTGCACAGGGTCCGCACCTCTTCCAGCACAGCCGCCTCGACGGCCGCATCGCCCTCGGGGTTCGCCGCGAGCGCGTCGATCACCTTGAGCACCAGTTCGCCCACCTTGCGGAATTCCGCCTCGCCAAAACCGCGCGTCGTGCCTGCGGACGAACCAAGACGCACGCCGGAGGTGACAAAGGGCTTTTCCGGATCAAACGGAATGGCGTTCTTGTTGCAGGTCAGCCCTGCCCGTTCCAGCGCGATTTCCGCCGCCTTGCCGGTCACGCCCTTGGGGCGCAGGTCGACCAGCACCATGTGGCAATCGGTGCCGCCCGAAACCACGCCCAGGCCGCCCGCAACCAGCACGTCGGCCAACGCACGCGCATTGGCGATGACGTTCTTTGCATACTGCTTGAACGACGGCTCCAGCGCCTCGCCAAAGGCCACGGCCTTGGCGGCGATGACATGCATCAGAGGCCCGCCCTGGTTGCCGGGGAAAACGGCAGAGTTGAACTTCTTGGCCAGGGCTTCGTCATTGGTCAGGATGATGCCGCCGCGCGGGCCGCGCAGGGTCTTGTGCGTGGTCGATGTCACGACATGGGCATGCGGCACCGGATCGGGGTATTCACCGGCCGCGATCAGACCCGCATAATGCGCCATGTCGACCATCAAGTAGGCGCCCACTTCGTCGGCGATGGCGCGGAAGGCGGCGAAATCCATCGTGCGCGGATAGGCAGACGCGCCGGCAATGATCAGCTTGGGCTTTGTCTCCAGCGCAACCTTGCGCACGTTGTCCATGTCGATCAGCAGATCGTCCTTGGACACTTCATAGCTGACCACGTCGAACCACTTGCCCGACATCGTGACGGGCGAGCCGTGCGTCAGGTGGCCACCATGCGCGAGATTCAACCCCATGATGCGGTCGCCCGGCTGGAGCAGGGCAAGGAACACCGCCTGGTTGGCCTGCGCGCCGGAATGCGGCTGGACGTTGGCAAAGCCGGCGCCAAACAGCTTGCGCAGCCGGTCGATGGCGATCTGTTCGACGGTATCGACATGCTCGCAGCCACCGTAATAGCGGCGACCCGGGTAGCCTTCGGCGTATTTGTTGGTCAGGACGGAGCCTTGGGCGCGCAGGACATCAAGGCTGACGATGTTCTCGGACGCGATCAGTTCGATCTGGTTCTGCTGGCGGTCAAGCTCAAGGCTGACGGCATCGGCGATTGCCTTGTCGGAGATGCGGGTGGGATCGGCTTTGTCGAGCATGGAATGGAGCCTTTCAGGCGTGAAGAGGGGATCGCACCCCGAAACGGGGCGCGTTGCAACGAAAGCTGGGAGGGCCGTCAAAGGCCTATGGCGAGCTCGCGCGTGGCGACTTGCAGCAGGCCCAGGACATGCGGGGCGAAGGACCGCCAGACCTCAAGCCGGAACGCGTCTTCGCTGTCGCGGATCAGCACGACCTGCGCATAGTCGAAGAGGGTGCGCTTGGCCCCGCCCACGGGAATGCGCGACAGGTCCACAGGACACGCGACCGACAGCAGGTCCGCCGCGGCAGGCCCGGTGATGCCAATCGTCAGCTCGCGATCAGAGATCACGACGAGGCTGTGGGGCGTCTTTTCGCGGACCTTGTCAAAGGCGGCGACAATCGCTTGCTGGTCGGCTTCGGCCGCGTGCAGCAACCATTCGTCCGGCCCGATGCACCAGGCGGCGCGATCGCCGTTCTGCGCACCCTGCCCGATCTTTGCCGGCAGGGTCGGGCCAAAGGCCTTTGAGGCGACCGCCAGATCCGCAGGCGCGATGCGCAGGTTGAAGCGGGCCACCGGCGGCAAGACCTTTACAGCGACGGCATCGAAAGACGTTACGGGAGCATTCATGATCTCACCTCCTCATTCGACATTCAGGCGGTCACCCGCCGGGTCATAAAACACCGTGCCGGTGACCTTGGCGGGAATGGGGTTTCCGCTTTCGTCAGGCACATACAGCGTCTGTTCCATCCGGTCGAACCCGCCCTCGACCACGGCCATGGCGATGGACCGGCCGAGCGCCTCGGACCAGTAGGACGAAGTCACATGACCGATCATCTTCATCGGCTTGGCCTGCTTGGGGTCATCGACGATCTGTGCGCCTTCGATCAGCACGGTCTTGGGATCCTCGGTGAGAAGACCGACCAGCTGCTTGCGCCCCGGCGCCACGATGTCGGGCCGTTCCAGCGAGCGTTTGCCGACGAAATCCTTTTTCATCTTGCCGATGGCCCATCCGATCCCGGCATCCTGCGGCGTGACGGTGCCGTCGGTGTCCTGGCCGATGATGATAAAGCCCTTTTCGGCGCGCAGGACGTGCATGGTTTCGGTGCCATAGGGGCAGATGTCGTATTTCTGACCTGCTTCCCAGAGCTTTTCCCACAGCGCCTTGCCGTGACGCGCGGGTACGTTGATCTCGAACCCCAGTTCGCCGGTAAAGCTGATCCGGAACAGCCGCGAGGGGAAGCCCGCGACGGTGCATTCCACGACCGACATGTGCGGGAAGGCCCCGGCGGAAATATCCGCGCCCTCGACAAAGGGCTCCAGCAGCTTGCGCGCATTGGGACCGTTGAGCGCGATGGTCGCCCATTCCTCGGTGGTGGAGGTCAGCCAGACCTTGAGCTCGGGCCATTCGGTCTGGAGGTAGTCCTCCATCATGTTCAGAACCCGCGCGGCACCCCCGGTGGTGGTGGTGACATGGAACAGGTCATCGCGCATCCGGCCGATGACGCCATCGTCACGGATGAACCCGTCCTCGCCCAGGAGCAGGCCATAGCGGGCACGGCCCACGCCCAGCTTGGTCCAGGGGTTGGTGTACATGCGGTTCATGAACTCGGTGGCGTCGGGGCCGGAGACCTCGATCTTGCCCAGCGTGGAGGCGTCGAAGATGCCGAGGCTCTCGCGGGTCGCCTTGCATTCGCGCGCCACGGCCTTGTGCATGTCTTCGCCCGGTTTGGGGAAGTACCAGGCCCGGCGCCAAAGCGCGACCGGCTCGAATTCCGCGCCGTTTTCCTCGGCCCAGCTGTCGATGGGCGTCTTGCGGGTGACTTCGAAATGCGCGCCCTTGTGATAGCCCGCAAAGGCCCCGAAGGTGGTCGGCGTATAGGGCGGGCGGAAGGTCGTCAGACCCACCTGCGGTGCTTCCTTGCCAAGCGCATCGGACGCAATGGTCAGGCCGTTCATGTTGGACAGTTTGCCCTGATCGGTCGCCATGCCGTTGGTCGTATAGCGCTTGACGTGTTCGATGGATTTCATGCCCTCACGCACGGCAAGGCGAATGTCCTTGGCGGTCACGTCGTTCTGGAAATCGACGAAGGCCTTGGCCTTGCCCGGGTTGCGGTCGGTGGGCAGCTCCTTTTGCGTGATGCCGGTGCCGGTCCGGTCGTCTGCAATCTCGTAGGTTGCAAGCCCGGCCTTGCCGCCCATCGACGTGACGGCGTCGGCTCCGGCCTTGGTGCCGTCTTCAAGCGCTGCGGCAATACCCCAGAGCCCGCGACCGGCCCCGGCAATATGCACGTCTTCCGTCTTCTTGCCGGGCAGATAGGCCTT
Source organism: Antarctobacter aquimaris (assembly GCF_900184945.1). Taxonomy (GTDB): domain Bacteria; phylum Pseudomonadota; class Alphaproteobacteria; order Rhodobacterales; family Rhodobacteraceae; genus Maliponia; species Maliponia aquimaris. The sequence goes on from NZ_FXYF01000014.1 coordinate 36,372, forward strand.
GGCCTCCGGATCCCAGTCGAGAGAGCCCTTTGTGTGCGAGAACAGGTGCAGCGACGGCGTCCAGCCTCCGCAGACCATTACGGCGTCGCAGAACAGCAGATGCGCCGCACCCACCTTGCCGTTGCGCACAGGATTGACGCGCAGCGCCTTGACCCGCAGCCGGCCCTTGGTGCCGGTCGCGGTGTAGCCGAGATACGTCTTGATCCCGCGTGCCTGCGCCGCGTCCTTGAGGGCCTGTGCAACGTCACCACGTGTATCGACGATGGCCACGACCTTTGCGCCCGCATCGGCCATGTCGAACGCGCTGTACCAAGCGCTGTCGTGGCTGGTCAGAACCACGGGTTCTTTACCCACGAGCACGCCGAACCGGTTCAGGAAGGTCTGCGCGGCCCCGGCCATCATCACGCCGGGCACATCGTTGCCGTCGAACACCATGGGGCGTTCGATGGCGCCCTGGGCCAGCACGACCTCTTTCGCGCGGACCCGCCACATGCGTTCGCGGGGCGCCCCTTGGGGCACGTCGCCCATGTGATCGGTCAGCTTCTGCACCATGCCGATCATGTTCTGGTGGTAATAGCCGATCGCGGTGGTGCGCGTCATGCGGCGCACGTTGGACATGCCGTCGAGTTCTGCCATCGCCGCGGCCAGCCAGTCCCAGGCCGGTTGCCCGTCGATCGAGACCGAAGGTTCGGACAGGAGCGTGCCGCCCATTTCGGGGGCTTCGTCCACCAGAACCACCTTGGACCCCGCACGCCCGGCCGTCAGCGCCGCGGCGATGCCCGCAGGGCCGGAGCCGATCACCAGCACGTCGCAATGCATGTAGCGGCTGGCATAGGTGTCGGGGTCGACCTCGGTCGGGGCCTTGCCCAGACCGGCGGCCTTGCGGATGATCGGCTCGTAGACCGAGTCCCAGAAGCTGCGCGGCCACATGAAGGTCTTGTAGTAGAAGCCGGCGGAAAACAGCATGTAGAGCCGGTCGTTGATCGCACCCAGATCGAACTTGAGGCTGGGCCACTTGTTCTGGCTCTCGGTCTTCAGGCCGGGATAGATCTCCTGGATCGTTGAGCGGGTGTTGGGCTCGAACCGGCCCTTGCCGCGGGTGGTGCCGATCAGGGCATTGGGCTCGTCCGACCCGGCAGTGACCACGCCGCGCGGGCGGTGATACTTGAAGCTGCGCCCCATGAGGTGCACGCCGTTGGCCAAAAGCGCCGAGGCGACGGTATCGCCCTCGAAACCGCGATAGGTCTCGCCGTCGAAGGTAAAATTCACCGGCTTGGCGCGGTTGACGCGGCCCCGGCCATTAACGCGAAAGTCGCTCATTTTGCGGACTCCTTGGCGGAGGTGTCGGGACGGGCCTCACCGGCCTTGTAGGTGGTCACGAAACGGTCGCTTACCGTGTCGCGAAGGGCGTTGAAGAAGCGCCCGCAGCCGTTGATGTGCCGCCAGCGTTCGGCGTGCACACCCTTGACGTTGGAACGGATGAACAGGAAATCGCGCCATTCCTCATCACTGAGTTTCGACGGGTCGGCCGGGCGTGCGATATGCGCCTCGCCCGCGTAGGCGAATTCCAGTTCGGGAAGCGTATCGTCGCAATAGGGGCAATGAATCAGAAGCATGTTTCTGTCTCCTCAGTGCGCAACGGCGGCGGCTGCGGCCTCGTCGATCAGACGGCCGGTTGTGAAGCGTTCGAGTGTGAAAGGCGCGTTGATCGGGTGCGGTTCATCCTTGGCAACCGTCCAGGCCAGCGTGTGCGCCGCCCCCGGTGTCGCCTTGAACCCGCCGGTGCCCCAGCCGCAATTGACGTAGAGACCCTTGACCGGCGTCTTGCCCAGGATGGCCGACCGGTCCGGCGTCACATCGACGATCCCGCCCCATTTGCGCAGCATCCGCATGCGGTTGAAGATCGGGAACACTTCGCAAATCGCCGCGACCGTGTGCTCGATCAGCGGCAGGCCCCCGCGCTGTGAATAGCTGGTGTACTGGTCGGTGCCCGAGCCGATCACCAATTCGCCCTTGTCGGACTGGCTGATATAGGCGTGCACGGTGTTCGACATCACGACGCAGGGGAAAACCGGCTTGATCGGTTCCGACACAAGCGCCTGAAGCGGGTAGCTTTCCAGGGGCATCCGTACGCCCGCGCTGTCCATCACGACGCTGGTGTGACCGGCGGCGGACACGGCAACCTTCTTGGCCTTGATAAAGCCCTTGGCGGTATCGACGCCCTCGACCGACCCATCGGCTGCGCGGCGGATCGCAATGACGGGGCAGTTCTGAATGATGTCCACGCCGCGCTTGGCCGCGGCCCGCGCATAGCCCCAGGCGACGGCATCATGCCGCGCGGTCCCGGCGCGTTTTTGCAACGCGGCACCCATGACCGGATAGCGCGCATCGGGCGAGATGTTCAGCGGCGGGCAGAATTCCTTGGCTTGCTTGGGTGTCAGCCACTGGTTGTCGACGCCGTTCAGCCGGTTGGCGTGGATGTGACGCTGGAAGGACTGCACGTCATGCACGTTATGTGCCAGCATCATCACGCCGCGCTTGGAGTACATCACGTTGTAGTTCAGTTCGGTCGACAGGTTTTCCCACAGGTCGAGCGCGTGATCGTAGAGCTTGGCGCTCTCGTCATAAAGGTAGTTCGACCGGATGATCGTCGTGTTGCGCCCGGTGTTGCCACCGCCAAGCCAGCCCTTTTCGATCACGGCGACATTGGTGATGCCATGTTCCTTGGCGAGGTAATACGCAGCACCCAGACCATGACCGCCCGCGCCGACGATGATCACATCGTACTCGGCTTTGGGCTGCCTGTCGGGCCATTGCTCGGGCCAGTTCTTGTGGCCGCTCAGCGCGTTCTTGAGCAGCGAAAAGCCGGAAAAATGGGTCATTTGCGTAGCCTCTGGTTTGTAGGGGAGCGGTCTGGAAACTGTGTCGCACAGCCCTCCCGAAGTTCATTGTACTATCGCGTCAGAAACGCGGTATATTTGCGCAGACACCTGTTCCGGGATGCCCGACATGAACTCCAAACCTGCCTTGAAAATCGGCTTCATTCTGGCGCGGCAATTCACCTTGTCGGCCTTCGCGAACTTCGTGGATGTTCTGAGGCTCGCGGCAGATGAAGGCGATCGCTCGCGCCCGATCCTTTGTTCCTGGCGCATCGTCTCTGCGACAATGAACCCGGTGGTCTCCAGCTGCGGAATCCCGGTGCAACCCGACGAACGTCTGGGCGATCCGGGCAAATTCGATTACATGGTCGTGGTCGGGGGACTGATACCGGCAATCCAGGATCTCAATCCGGACTACATCGCCTATCTCAAGCGCGCGGCGCAGGCCAATGTCCCGATCGTCGGAGTTTGCACCGGCGCGTTCATCCTGCACCAGGCGGGCCTGATGGACGGCTATCGCTGCTGTGTCAGCTGGTTCCACCACAACGATTTCCTGGAACAGTTCGAAGGGCTTATCCCGATCTCCGACCAGATCTTCGTTGTGGACCGCGATCGTCTGACCTGTTCTGGCGGGGCAAGTTCGGCGCATCTGGCCGCCTACCTCGTGGACCGGCATATCGGGCAGGCAGCGGCGCGCAAGAGCCTGAACATCATGATCATCGACGAAGCGCAGACGCCGGAAAACCCGCAGCCCGGCCTGCCGATCGAATTCACGACTTCGGACAAGCTGGTCAGAAAGGCGTTGCATCTGATTCGGCAGAACGTGGCGACACCATTGACCGTCAGCCAATTGTCAGATCGCCTGAAGGTCAGCCGACGGCGGCTTGAACGTCATTTCGGCGAGGCGCTGCACCTGTCGCCCGCCGAAGCCGGCATATCGGTTCGGCTGAACTTTGCCCGGCACTTGCTGGAAAGCACGGATCATTCGGTCACGCACATCGCCTCTGCGGCGGGGTTTTGCGATGCGTCGCACTTCAGCAAGGTGTTCCGCAGCCGTGAAGGCGAAACCCCGCTTTCCTACCGCCAGCGCACCCTACGCGGCATCCCGGCGTGACATGGTGACGCCCGAAAAAAAAGGCGGCCCCTTGCGGGACCGCCTGGTCTTCGACACCTGCGGGAGGGGTCAGGCCATTTCCACCCGCTGCTGGATGCCCATGGTCATCAGGCTGACGAGGACATAGAGCCCGGACGAAACCACGCAGCCCGTCAGCGGCCCGACGACCCAGCCCGCATCGGTAAACAGCAGCAATCCGCCCGAGGTCACGAAACCGCCAACCATCGCTGCCAGCGCACCGTAGGCATTGCCGCGCCAGATTGCCGAGACGAAAATCGGCCCGACCAGAGTTGCCAGCAGCGTGCCGGTGCCCAGGATACCGAGGAACGACAGCAGCGTCGGCGGCGCGAAGAACACCATCAGCAGCCCGACAAATCCGAACAGCACGATCGCCCCGCGGTTGATGAGCAATGTCGTCTTGGGGTTCGAATGCATCGGGTTCACCGCCACCCGCAGGTCATGCGACGCCGCGGACGCGACGGTGTGGAGCAGCGAGTTTGCCGTCGATTTCATCGCAAACAGGATGCAGAGCGTGATGAACCCGCCCAACGCCGGATGCAGGAAGGTGTTCAGGTAGGTCGGCATTGCCTGATCCGCCTGCGCCAGTTCCGGCATCTTGACCCGCATGTAGAGACCGACAATCGGAATGAGCGACAGGATGCAGCCGAACGGCGCGACGTACATCGCGACACGGTGAAACTTCACGTCCGGCCGGAAGGCAAGGAAACGGACCGCCATGTAGGGCAGCACCGCCGAGAACATGAAGGCATAGGGCAGGATCAGGAAGACCGACCCCTTGCCGGCCCCGTAGGGGTCCGAAGTTTGCGGATTCACCAGGGTCGGGTCGATGGCGCGCAGGCTCTCGATCAGATGCGCCGGTGACATATCGGCAAAGATCTGGCCGCAGATGATGACCGCAGCGATCAACATGCCCATCAGCATCAGGGTATCGGTCCAGGCAACGGCCGTCAGGCCACCCAGGACGGTATAGATGATGATGACCGCGACCATCAGCGTTGCGGCATACCCCGCAGGAAGATCGAGCCAGCCCGCCGCCAGGAGCCCGACAGCCTTGATCTGGCTGGTCAGGAAGACGAGCAGAAGAACGATGGTGATGATTGCCGCAACGCCCTGCACAAGACGCCCCAGACCGCCTTCGCCATGCAGGCGGGCCGCGTATTCAGGGATCGTGCAGCTGCCAAGGACCTCGGCGCGTTTCGACAGGTAATTCGCAAAGAACAGCACCGCAATCACCATCGCGGGGGCGAACATGAAGTTCCCCAGCAATTCAATGGCGCCGTATTGATAGGCAACGCCGGGCGAGCCCATGAAACCCCAACCGGAAAAGCCGGTCGCGACGATGGTTGATGCGCCGACGAAAGGCCCAAGAGACCGGCCCGCAAGCAGGAAGCCGGCTTCGTCACCCTGTTCGTCCTCCACGACAACCTTGCTGGATTTCCAGCCAAGCCAGATCAGCACGCCGAACGACGCGAGCATGATCATCCAGTTGAGAATCAAAGAATTCTCCATGTCCCAGTTCCTCCTATGGGAATGTCATCGCGTTGCTCCGGCGACGGCTGGACCAACGCGTTCGGTCGCGCTATTTTCCGAAGCCGAGTTCCTTCACCAAAATGATGATGAACGTCAGCGCCAGCGTGGCCAGGTTCAGGATCGCGAACCAGTCCAGCACCCAGGAATCAAAAAACATCTGTTTCTCCTTGGTTGTGAGCGAGTGGGAAACGCCCGTGTCCGGGACCCGGCCAGAGGCGTCGGCGGCAACCCCGGGGAGCTGTCGTTTGCGATCAGGTGCTCGGGGCAGTAGGGCAAGCCCGTGGTGTCCGGCCTGGCCTGGTTGTTGTCATCGGTGATTTTCAGGATGCCATACCCGCAAAGCCACCAGCGCCGGGCTGGTGGATTCGGGTGGTGATCATGGATTTCATCGGGAAGACCGTGCCGCGTTGCGGCACCGTTTCAGCCTAGCTGTACAGGTCCAGGCCGATCTCTCGGCCTGGTTGGATCACTTGTTCTCGCCGGGCAGAACATGGCAGTGTTCCGGCGCCCAATGGACAACGACCTTGGAGCCCGCGTGAAGGTTGAGCAGCGACAGCTCGTCATGGCTTTTCTGGACCTTGATCTCCTGGCCCTCTGCGGTCTCGAGAAAGACCATCGCCGTTCCGCCAATGAACTCTTCGCCCGCAACGCTGGCGACGATCCCGGATTGCCCACTCTCCGGCAGGCTCAGTTGCATGTTCTCGGCGCTGACGATGAAGGTCACTTTCTGCCCCTGCCTGCCGTCCGGCAACTCGGACCTCGGAAGCGCGATTTGCCCACCCTCATAGGTCACCTGCCAGCCGTCCTCACCCGCCGCCCCTTGAACCACACCGTCAAAGATGTTGGCAGACCCCAGGAACTCGGCGACAAAGCGATTGTAAGGCTCGCGGTAGATCTCTTCGGGCGTTCCGATCTGTTCGATCTGCCCCCGGCTCATGATGACCACACGATCGGCCATGGAGAACGCTTCGGACATCGAGTGCGTCACGTAGACGAAGGTAATCCCCAGATCCTTTTGCAGGTTTGACAAGACCGCCTGCATACGCACCTTGAGATGGGCATCGAGCGCGGAGAGAGGTTCATCGAGCAGCAGGATCTTCGGCTCCGTCACCAGCGCCCGGGCCAGGGCCACACGCTGTTTTTGACCGCCCGACAACTGATTGATGTTGCGCTTCGCGAACTCGGTGATCTGCATCTTCTCGAGCCACTTTGCCACGCGCTGCTTGCGTTCCTCTTTGGCGACACCCCGCATCTTGAGCGCAAAATCGACGTTTTCCTCAACTGTCAGAAACGGGAACAGAGCCAGGGATTGCCAGACCATCGGCGTATCGCGATCCCAGGTGGCCTTGCCGTTGACCTTCTCGCCATCGAGATAGATCGCGCCTTCGGTGGGATCCTCCAGGCCGGCAAGCATGCGCAGCGTCGTGGTCTTGCCACAGCCGGATGATCCCATGATGGCCAGGAACTCGCCGCGGCCAATCTCGAAATCGGCCTTTTCGACTGCAGTGAAGTTCCCGAACCGCTTTACGACATTGTCAAACTTCACAATCGCGTCGGACTTCTGTTCCATTTGTGCGTTCGCTTTCATTATTTCTTGTCCTCCGGACTACGCAGCAGAAGCTGGGCCAATATGATCAGCGTCATCGAGCTGAGAAAGGCGAGAGAGCCGATGGCATTGATGCGCGGGCTGACCTGACCTTGCAGGAAGCCAAGGATTTTCACGGGCAGCGTCTCGTTGAGACCCGAGACGAACCAGGCAACCGCGAATTCATCGAAGGAGACGGCCATGGTGATGAACAATGCCGCAAAGATCGACGGCTTGGCGAAGGGGATGATGACGTAGCGCAGGGTCTGCCATTGGTTGCCGCCCATGTTCCAGGACGCGGCTTCGAGATCGGGATCCATCTGCGACAGGCGCAGCCGGATGATGGCCATCGCGAACGGGCTGCACATCACCCCATGCGCGATGATGACCGAAATCGTCGTGCCGGACAGGTTCACGCGGCTCAGGAAGGCCAGCATTGCCAGACCCATGATCACGACGGGAATGGTCGGCGGCAGGAGTGCGAGCGCAAGGTAAAAGGATTTGCCGGTGAAGTTGTAGCGGAAGTCCGTGTAGGCCCCGCCAAAGCCCAGCAGGGTGGCGATGACGGCGACCGTCAGGCCCACGACCACGGTATTGGCAAAGCCCTGCCAGACCAGCGGATCCTCCCAGATCAGGCGATACCATTCGGTCGAGAACTCGCCCAGCGGGAGCGACGGAAACCTGTCGGAGTTGAGCGAAAAGACAAAGCTTCCGGCGATCGGCGCAAAGATGAACAGCAGGCAAAGCGCGATATGCAGCTTCAGCAGGCCGTTGATGATGCGGTTTTCGTTCCCCATCTTATTTTCCCCGCTCTTTGTAGGCATAGGTGATCGCCGCAAAGGCAGCGGTGAGCAACGTGATGATCATCATGATCGCAACCACCGCGGCGCGGGGCCATTGCTGGCCGGATTTGGTGAAATCGGTGATCATGATCGACAGGGTCGGAGGATTGCCGCCGCCCAGGTAGAGCGGGCTGACGAAGTCGCCGAAACTGAGGATGAAGGCAAACAGCGCCGCGATGACAAGGCCCACCTTGGCCGATGGCACGATGACGGCGAAAACCGTCCGCAGCCGTCCGCAGCGCAGGTTGTGCGCGGCCTCGATCAGATCGCGGTTGACGAAATTCAGGCTGAACGTCTGCAACAGAATGACCAGGGGCAGCGTCAGGGTGATCATACCCACGATGATGCCGAAGGCATTGTTTAGCATCGGGAATGGCCCAAGCCCGAGATACCCGAAGGCTGCGTTCACGATGCCCGCGTCGGACAGAAACACCTGAAGCGAGTACACCCGGACAAGATAGCTGGTGAAGAACGGGATGATCAGGATGAAGACCATCCAGCGCTTGGCTTTCTCGCCCATCTTGAAGGAGATCGCATAGGACGCCGGAAAGGCGATGATGCTGGTGATCGCAGCAGCCGCAGTGGCAAGCACCATCGTGCGGAAATATGCGTCCCAGAACACACCGCGTGTGAGAACGCGTTCCCAGTTGCCAAAGCTCAGATCGGGCTGCATCTGAAAGTTGCGCACGGTCCAGAAACTGATCGCGACCAGAAACAGGAGCGGAAACAGAAAGAACACCAACTGCCAGATCAGCAGTGGCATCGACAAGATCAATGAGAAAAGTGTCGGTCGCTTTGTCATATCAGATCCCATGGGTCTGCTGTCGGGATGCAGATCGGGGCGCGATCATGCCGCGCCCCGAAATGCCAGCGCCTTATGCGCCCTTGTAGTCGGACCAGAAGTCGTTCCAGTCCTCGAGGCTCTGCTGAACCGGAAGCTGACGGTACTGGATCAGCCCTTCGCGGATCATGTCCATCGCATTGCGCTGTCCCAGCACCATGTTCTGGCGTTTTGCCTCGGCCGGGTTTGTCTCGTTCAGCACTTTCCATCCAGCCTCCGAGGGCACGATGGCCGGATAGGCCGCCATGTCTGCGGATTTCGCCTGGCCTGCCGGCGAGGTGATGTACTGGATCCACTTCTTGGCCATCTCCTGCTTTTGCGAGCCCTTGCCGATCGAGAAGCTCTCGGTCCACTGCAAGCCGCCTTCCTTCGGAATGACACTGCGCACCGGGCTGCCGTTCTTTTCCAGCGTCCCGGTGATCCAGTCACCGATCCCTGCAAAAGCCAGCATCTGGCCGTTGTTCAGCGACGAGAAGGTGCCGCCATAGTCGAAGAAGCCGCCCGCCTGCCGGCGCAGGCCCATGGTGTGCGCCTGCACCTTTTCCCAGGCTGCTTCGTCGATGTCGTAGGGCGATGCATTGCCGACATGCAGGCTCATCTGACCGAGGTTGGGCAGGTGCCAGTCGAAGTGGCCGAGCTTGCCGGTCAGCCGATCGTCGGCAAAGAGATCGTAGCTGGACGCCTCTTCTTCGGTGAACGCATCCGTGTTGTAGGCCACGCCGAGGAACCCGAACCGGGTGATGACGGAGTAGAGCTTGTCATCCTGCCAGTGGCCGGGGAATTTCTGGAACTCGGGGAAGAAGTCGTCAAAGGCGTAGTCGGCCGGGTCAAGCTCTTCGATATAGCCCGCAGCGTTCAGCTGCTGCACATATTCGCCGTCCGACAGGATCACGTCGAAGGTGCCGACGGGGGACTGCGCGATCAGGCCCAGCATGTTGTCGCCGCCGGTGTAGTACTTCGGCACGAATTTGACGTTGTTGGCCTCTTCGAATTCGCCAACGATATCGGGCTCTGCGTGGCCGTACCAGGCAAGCATGGACAGTTCCGTCGTCTGCGCCGCGGCGCGGATGGACAGAAAGGGCGTGGTCAAAGCCGCGGCACCGGTCATCTTCAACAGACTGCGGCGGCTGGGGCGGATCAGGGTGGAAGTCATCGGGCTACTCCTTGTTGGGATGGTTTCTTGGGGCGGGACGATCAGTTTGTCTTTGCCAGAGCGGCGGGCAAACCGAACTCTGCCTTGAGCGCTTCGGCGATTCCTCTGGTGCAGACATCCAGCAGGATATCGCCCTTTTCGGCGGTCGCCTCCTTGGGCGAGGACAGCGTGCCGCTTGCCGGCGTCCATTCCGGCTTGGCCGGGTAGACGTCATAGGGCGGGAACGTCGCCGGGGCGTGTTCGACCGCGTCCTGAAGGGACACGAGATCGGGGTGCAGGCGCAGCATGAGAGACGTTTCCAGAACGCCGCCATGTTCGATGTCCCACCCGAGAAAGCCGTTGGGATACAGCTTTTCGATCGAGGCCTGGTCCACGAAGTCCCAATAGGACAGGACCACGACCTTTACGTCGTGGATGTCGCCCCAGTCGAGTTCGCGCAAGGCAAGGTCGATCGCTTCGGTGATGAACCAGGAATTTTCGAAATGGCCATTGACGATGCACAGGTTGCGCACGCCATGGCGCACGAATTCCTTTACCACGTCCTTGAGGGCATTCACGAGGGTTGCACCGTCAAGGCTGGTAGTGCCCGGAAAGAAGTTCCCGCCGCCTGACTTCTGGTGCGATTTGTAACCATAAGTGAAGGGCGGCGCGACAAGCGCCCCAACCTGCCGGGCAACGCGGCGCGCGAATTCGGTCGGCAGGAGCACATCGACATGCATTGGCATATGATGGCCGTGTTGTTCCATGGATCCGAGCGGGATCAGGACCGGCACATCGCCGTTCTGCACCCGCTTCTGATAGTCGGGCCAAGGCATTTCGGCGGCGAAAACGGTCGAATGTGACATTGCGTCCCCTACGTCTGAAGATCGTCTGACTCTAGGGCAGCTTGCCTTTTCCCGGAAATTCATAGTAACAATGTCTGGATAAGGAACGTTAATGACGCGCAAGTTCACGAACCTTCAAACCGACCTGCTGCGGACCTTCGTGACCGTTGTCGACCTGCGCAATTATACCGAAACCGGAAACGTTCTTGGCCGGACGCAGCCGGCGATATCCTTGCAGATCAAGCGCCTCGAAGAGATTGTCGGCGCCAAACTGATCAAGCATGAGGGCAAGCAGGTTGAGCTGACACCGGACGGGCAGACCCTTCTGGGCTACGCACGCGAGATGCTGCGTCTCAATGACCGGGCCGTCGCGAACCTGCATCAGACAACCGCCCACGGAACACTCACAATCGGTTTGCCGGTCGATTATTCCATCGATTTCTTCCAGAGCATCATTGCCAGGTTCTCCCGCGAGAACCCGGCTGTCTCGCTCGACATCCGTTGCGATCGAAGCCGAGAGCTGCTCGCGGCCCTTCAAGTTGACGATCTCGACATGACCATCGCAATCACGGACGAGATGCCGGCACCCCATGTGTCCCTGTTCTGGTCGGAACGCCCGGTCTGGGTCTGCGCCCGCAAACACACGATCGATCCAGACAGGCCGCTCAGAGTGATCGCGCATCCCGATGGCTGTTTCTATCGCAGGCGCATGATCGACGCGCTGAATGCCGAAGGTCGCGATTGGCGCGTGTCGTTCGAAAGCCTGGGGGTTGCAGCGCTCCAGAAGGCAGTTCTGGACGGCATGGGCGTCACCGCGCTGACAAAGAAGACGTTGCTGCCGGGCATGCGGGTCCTGACCCCAAGCGAGGGCTTCCCGTTGCTGTCGAACATCCACATCGGGCTGTTTTACAAGCACGTCAAGTTGTCCGATGCCGCGCTCAAGTTGATCGAACAGATCACGGAGGACGTGTCGAGCTTTCAGCTGCCGACACGCACTCGTTCCGGCCCCTAGCCCTGCGCACCCAGCTGAATTTGGAATCCTTATGATGGGATGACAGCAATTAATTTTTTTCCGCCTCGGCCCGCTGCTACGCAGATGAAGTCACCGTTAGCAGAGAGGGTTTTCGACAATGGACGACATGCTCCACGTCATGGAATGGCACAACGGCGAGAAGGAGTTTTCGCCCTTTTCGGATAAGGAAATGGCCCGCCGCCAGAACGAGCTGCGCGCCTGGATGAGCAAGAACGATGTCGATGCATCGCTCTTCACCTCCTATCACTGCATCAACTACTACAGCGGATGGCTGTACTGCTATTTCGGCCGCAAGTACGGCATGGTCATCGACCAGAAGAACGCGACGACCATCTCCGCAGGCATCGACGGCGGCCAGCCGTTCCGCCGCAGCTTTGGCAACAACATCACCTACACCGACTGGCGTCGTGACAATTTCTACCGCGCGATCAAGCAATTGACGCCCGGCGCCAAGCGTATCGGCATCGAATTCGACCACGTGTCGCTGGAATACCGCCAGTTGTTGCAGGATGCCCTGCCGGGCGTCGAGTTTGTCGATGTCGGCCAGCCGGCCATGTGGATGCGGACGATCAAGTCGGCCGAGGAAATCAAGCTGATCAAGGAAGGCGCGCGCGTCGCCGACGTCGGCGGTGCGGCGGTTGCCGCCGCGGTCAAGGCCGGTGTTCCCGAGCACGAAGTCGCCATTGCCGGCACCAATGCGATGATCCGCGAGATCGCCAACTCCTTCCCGTTCGTTGAATTGATGGACACCTGGACCTGGTTCCAGTCCGGCATCAACACCGACGGCGCGCACAACCCGGTGACCAACAAGAAAGTGCAATCGGGCGAGATCCTCAGCCTCAACACTTTCCCGATGATCTTCGGCTACTACACCGCGCTGGAACGGACCCTGTTCTGCGACCATGTGGATGACGCCAGCCTCGACATCTGGGAAAAGAACGTCAAGGTTCACGTGCGTGGTCTGGAGCTGATCAAGCCCGGCGCCCGTTGCATGGATATCGCGATCGAGCTCAACGAGATGTATCGCGAGTGGGATCTGCTGAAGTATCGCTCGTTCGGTTACGGGCACAGCTTTGGTGTCCTGAGCCATTACTATGGCCGTGAGGCCGGTGTCGAACTTCGCGAAGACATCGAGACGGTGCTCAAGCCCGGTATGGTCGTCTCCATGGAGCCCATGGTCATGATCCCGGAAGGCAAGCCCGGCGCCGGCGGTTACCGCGAGCATGACATCCTGGTCATCGGAGAGGACAAGGTCGAGAACATCACCGGCTTCCCCTTCGGCCCCGAGCACAATGTCATCAAGAACTGAGGTCAGCGCTCTCTCTGTAGCGAACAATATTGCCATGATCTGCGCCCTGGTGGTGCTGGTCATGGCGGTAGCCCTGCTGTCGCGGGAAACCCGAAAGCAGGGCTATTCCGTGATCGTGCGTGGGGCGGGAACACCCATCTTCATTGAAACGACCGGCGGCGACTAGTCTGGCTGGACAGAATCGCCGACTTTGCCGTTTCGTTGTCTGACGACACTGGCCGTCAGACAACTTCAGTCCTTTTGGGAACCGGACAAGGCAATGCGCAACCAAGCTTTACAAGAGTTTCTAGACGCGGCAAGAGCAGCCTATTCCCACTGCGCCCGTGATCCGAAATCCATCGCTTTGCTTGAACGGGTTTTTTCCACCCTCGAGGTCCCGGCCCAGGGAACGCAACCCGACAGTGGCCGGCTTCCGGTCTGCCGGTATCTTCCGGATATCACGGAGCCTTCAGACCATGACGCTCCTGAACTTCGACAGGTGATGCAGGCTTTCAGGGGCATTGAGCCGGCGCTCCGGTGGCGCCGCCGCCAGGGAAGTTGCAGCGGTGCAAGCGAAGGCTTTGCCGAGAGCCATGCCAATGCGATGATTGTCGGCCCTGACGGCCTTGAGCCGCGTGACGACGTCTGGCTGGGCGTGTCGCTTCTGGGGCCGAACGTGCAGTATCCCGATCACAGGCACCCACCCGAAGAAGTCTATCTTGTCATGAGCCCAGGTGACTTTCGGCAGGGTCTCAACGCATGGGTCCATGTGGCAAGAGGGGAAACCCACTACAACCCGCACAATATCGTGCACGCCATGCGGTCCGCTGACCGCCCGCTCCTCGCTTTCTGGGCGCTGAAGGAATAGTCGGGGCACCGGGGACGCACTGCTTGCCGAGATGGAAAACACGCTCATTCGCACACCCGATCCCGCACGCGATTCCTGCCAATCGGTTCGGGGTCTTGCGATCGGTCGCCATCGGCGGGTCCAGGAAGAACGCTTCGGTCTCGAATGTCCGGGTGTTCCGACAGGGTCGTTTCAATGCCCGCCAATGCGTGGCCTTGTCCTGCCTGGCGCTTTGAGCCGCTGAACGAAAGGGATGCAGATGTTTCTGAAGAACGCCTGGTACGTCGCCGCCTGGGATCATGAGATCACCCGCGACTTGCAGCAGATCGTGGTGCTTGGCGAAAAGATCTGCGTGTTTCGCACCGAGGCAGGTGACCTGGTCGCGCTTGAAGACGCCTGCCCGCACCGCAAGCTGCCTCTGTCCAAGGGACGGATCAAGGGCGACACGGTCGAATGCGGCTATCATGGGCTGACGTTCAATTGCGTCGGCCAATGCGTCTGGGCCCCCGGTTCCGGCGGCATCCCCTCCAACGCCAAGGTGCACGCCTACCCCTTGCATGAAGAATACGGGCTGGTCTGGATCTGGATGGGCAACCCCGCGCTGGCCGATCCGTCGGATATCTTCGAAATCGAGAACTATGGCGATCCCGCATGGGGCATGAACCGCGGTGCCGCGATGGAGCTGGACTGCAACTATCTGCTGATGTGCGACAACCTTCTGGACCCGACCCATGTCGCCTGGGTTCACCAAAGCAGCTTTGCCACCGATGCCACGAAGAACACGCCGCTGCGCATCACGAAAACCGATGACGGGGTCATCGTTCACCGCTGGATGATGGATCACGAACCGGCCCCCTTCTACAAGAAGATCGTGGAGTTCGAAGGCAACTGCGACCGCTTGCAGCACTACGAGGTGCGCTACCCCTCACACGCGCTGATCAAGGCGGTGTTCACGCCAGCGGGCACGGGCGGCCCGGATGGGCCGTTGCACGAGAAGACGTTCATCATGGACAGCTACAATTTCATGACGCCGACAACAGAAAGCCAGACCCGCTATTACTGGTTCCAGCTGCGCAACATCCGGCCCGAGGACCAGGCCCTGTCCAGGATGATGAGCGAGGATGTGCAGCACGCCTTTGAAGAAGACCGGGACGTGTTGAACGAGGTGCAAAAGGGTATGGCCAACAAATCCTCTCCGCATATCGACCTGCCGATTGACGGCGGGCAGCTGCGCTTCCGGCGGCAACTGCAGTCGATGATCAACGAAGAACAGAAGGTCGACCGACAGATGGCTGAATAGCCCCGACCCCGGCCAGGCAACAACCGAAAGATACAGCACCATGACACATCCGCTTTTGACCCAGGACCATATCGATGCCTACGCCCGCGACGGCGTTGTGCTTGTCAAAGGCCTGTTCAAGGATCAGGTCGAGCAGCTGCGGGCGGGTGTCGCGCGCAACATGGCCGAACCCGGTCCCTATGCCGCCGAGAACCTGAAGGAGGGCGAAGGCGGGCGGTTCTTCGACGATTACTGCAACTGGACGCGCATCCCCGAATTCGAAGCGGCCATCAAGGCCTCACCGGCTGCGGCCGTCGCGGCCGAACTGATGGGGTCCAGGACGGTGCAGATGTTCCACGATCATGTGCTGGTCAAGGAACCGGGCACCTCAAAGCCGACGCCGTGGCATCAGGACGCCCCGTATTACTTTGTCGAAGGCGACCAAACCGTCAGCTTCTGGTCGCCGCTCGATCCGGTGCGGCAGGCCTCGTTGCGCTGTGTCGCCGGATCACATCTCTGGGAAAAGCCCGTTCTGCCGACGCGCTGGCTGGCCGAGACCAGTTTTTATCCCGATGATGACACCTACATGCCCGTCCCTGATCCCGACGCCGAGGGCATGGATGTCCGCGAATACGCGATGGAACCCGGTGATGCGGTGGCGTTCAACTACAAGACGCTGCACGGGGCACGCGGGAATGACAGCGGCTCGCGCCGCCGCGCCTTTTCGCTGCGCCTGCTGGGTGATGATGCCCGCTACGTCGAACGCCCCGGCCCCACGTCGCCCCCCTTTCCCGGTCATGAGATGAAACCGGGACAGCGCCTGCGCGAAGACTGGTTCCCGCTACTTCTGGATACTGCAAAGTAGTCGGGGCAGCGCAGCGCCCGGAGCGCAAAGACAAGCAAACGGTGGCGATCGGGTGGCTCGGGTCATGGTGAGCTCCTGCTCTGCGGCCAG
Source organism: Antarctobacter aquimaris (assembly GCF_900184945.1). Classification (GTDB taxonomy): domain Bacteria; phylum Pseudomonadota; class Alphaproteobacteria; order Rhodobacterales; family Rhodobacteraceae; genus Maliponia; species Maliponia aquimaris. The sequence continues at coordinate 52,563 of NZ_FXYF01000014.1, forward strand.
CCGCACGCAGTCATGGGTCTGGATGATCAGGGTATGCCCGCAGACCCTCGTGGCCTGAACGTGCTCATTCCCCGCCAACCAACCTGCGGCTGGTATCCTCGTCCAGATCGCCACTGGCCATCTTCGAGAATGCAGTGCGCCAGCCGGGCGCAAGCTCTGGCATGACAGCAAGGATCGCGGCATCCGCTTGGGAAACCCGCCGGGTCAAACGGGCTCTGGTCACGCGCGCCACCGTCCAGTCCGGTTGTGGCCGGCCAAGCAACGACACGGTATCCCCGACCCCCGCAATGCCCGGCTCCAGAACGCGGTAATACCATCCCGTCCGGCCTGTTTTCTGAAACAGGTTGGCCATGCCGCGATTGGCCGTGTGCTCGCTGACCTTCCAGCAGGGTTGCCTCCCCTGGCTGATCTGCACCACCGCGGTGCCAAGGCGCAGCGTGTCCCCGATGCACAAATCGGTTTCGGTCATGCCAAAGGTGGCGATGTTCTCGCCGAAGGCGGCTGGCGTGGTGCCGACCGGGATCGCGCCTTCGGCGATCCAATCGGCGTAGTGGTCCGTCGCGTAATGGTGGATCGCCTTGTCGGGTCCGCCGTGGTGATCGAGGTCGGCCTGAGCATCTGACACGAAGCCGAGTTCGTCGATCTCATGGTGTCCGGCGACCGGGGTCTTGCCGATCGCAGAGGGCGGCTTGCCGTCCCAGCGATGCGCCACTTTGCCAAAGAACATCCCGTCTATCCGGGTGGTCAGGGTGGGGATGGTCATCCGGCGTCCTGTTCAAAGCAGATCTGATCTGCCTCATGGGGTTGCAGTGGCTCCGACAGCAAGGGGCAATAGCCGCCATCGGATGTGGCGTCGTGGTGACTGCACAGTCTGCAAACCCCGAACGGACGGCCGTTATTTTTCGTCAGTATGGCCCCAAGCACGGAGCGCAGCAAGGCCGGCAAGCCCGCCTTTTCGGGTTCCGCGCACTCCGCCAGGGCGACCGTCACTGGGTCCTGTCAGGATGCGACCGACGCGCCGGATGGCGTCAAATCAAACCTGATCGCGCGTTGATCAAGGGTCGAGCGGCGTTCGGCCAGTGCCGACATGACGTGAAAACGCGGTGGTCGCACATCTCAGATTTACCGAACGATGTCGCGATGCCCACACTCGTGGGATTCAAGCTGCGCCGTCGCCGTCGTTAGATTTCCCATGCGTTGGTGAGTTGGGCCGCGACCTTTCGGCCGTGCCGACGCACGTCGCACGGACCTGAGATCATACTCTCAGGGTTTCTCTCCATCTGCCTCTGATTCGAGGTGGCCCTTGTGCGACAGCAACTTCGCGCCGAGCAGGCATATGAACGCCCAGCCCGTTCCGGCGAGCCATCCGGCAAGCACGTCAGTGGGCCAGTGAACGCCCAGATAGACCCGGCTGAGACCGACCAGGATCGTGACGGTGACCGCAAGCGACAGGACATATGCCTTTTGCCGACGGCTTGCCAGGATCCGGGCGATCAGCACTCCAAGTGTCAGGTAGGCGACCGCTGCCATCATGGAATGGCCTGACGGGAAACTCGCGGTACTGACCATCGAGCCATGAGGGACGAGGTCGGGACGGGGCCGGTCGAAGAACTCCTTGGCGATGCTCGACACGGCGATTCCGCCGCCGACCGTCGCCAGCAGGTAGACCATCGTGCCGATCTGCCGCCTCAACAGGAAGAACCCTGCGGTGGCGAGCGTGGCGAGCGTCAGGACAGCGACGCCCCCCAAGGCGGTAAGGTCACGCGCCATTTCCTGCAGCCAGGGCGGACCAAGTGGTATGGCGATGTCTCCCGGGGTTCTGAGCAGCAGCAGAAGGTCCCGGTCAAGATCGTGAGTTGCACCGTCAAAGACCTCGTCGGCCAGCTCGGCGAAGGCCCAGATCGTCACCACCGCGACCGCCAGAACCAGCAGCCAACTCAGCTCGATATTTCGCCCGGGCCACCGCGCGGCCGGAGTTGTCCTCGCTGGAATGCGAGGTACAACCGGTCGGTTTTCGGGCGGCTGGGCCAAGATCAGGTAGCCGTCTCTTCGGACGGTGGCGCCGGTTCCACTTTTGTCACCGACAGCATCCGGCGCTGGTTGTCGCGCGTGTCCCAGTAGAACCCGGCACCTTCGGCCAGCCCCAGAAGGGCCACGCCGATCGGCGTCATCAGCGACACCCGTTGCCGGGCGATGTCGGCATCTTCGGGATAGACCAGCGTCACGGTTCTCTCCAGCCCGGTGCTCTCGTCGCGGTAGGTCACTCTGCTGCCGATCGCGACGACATTCGCCGGCATCTTTGACGGAGCGACGATCCGGGCGCGCCCGATCTCGTCGAACAGGCGGTCGGCCAGGGCCGGGTTGCGCTGCATCGCGCCTTCCGCGAGCGCCTCGATATGGGCGAGATCATCTGAATTGATGACGATTCTCGGGGTCGGCATGCGGCGCTTTTTCATGGTGCTGGTCATTTCGGTCATCATTTCATGGTCTCCTTCAAGTGATTTGGTAGCCATCGAACCTCGTGTTCGCCGTCGGCTGCCGGAATGGCATTGCGGCGACGCTTCAGTTCGGCGGCGTTACGTCCAGAACCGACAGCGACAATATCTCGCCATCCTCACGCAGTAGCGGGGCACGTTGCCCGACCCGCATGCCGATCAGCGTGGCACCCAGCAGCGAGGCGACCGGTATGACGCCGCCGCCAAACCCCGATCTCGTCCGATGCGACATCAGACCCTTCTGGCCGGGTCCGCCGTTCACCGAATAGGAAACCTCGCATCCGCCGGTCACGAGATCTCCGGCATGGAAGTCGGCGACAGGTTCCGTGTTCATGATCTTGTGGTGCAATACATAGGCAAGCAGCGTCCAACCGGGCAGCCGCAACTGTTCGCACTGTTCCAGATGCCGTTGCAGCAGCTGGTGATCGGTCTCGGGCAGAACCGCCCGGATGCGGGGCCTTGTCCGCGGGCCGGATTGGTTCAGGGTGGCGGCGGTATCGGTTTCGTGAATCCTGGTCATCACTTCTCCTCGGACGACAGTGTCGCCGCTCGCTAAACTTCTGGGTTACGATGAGGAGGCCCCGGGAGGCTGGGTAGGCGCGATAGCGCCTAGACCGCCCGGGGAGACGGGCGGTTCAGCAGAAGAAACCGGAAATGATCTGCATGTACCAACATGTCATCAGAGCTAGGCATCCGGTGTTGAATAGTCAATCGCCAGCCGCGGGTCCCTGACCATGGACGCGGCGCAAAGCCGCAAACAGCACGGCAATCGGCGCTTTCGTGCCGAAAGGTCGCACCCCGGGGCGACAGCATTGAAAGCCCGGTCAGCTATGGCCATATCACTACCATGATGATGTTCAGCTTCCATATGAGGTTCCTGCCCAAGGCAGGAAAGCTACTGAACCGCCGGTAACCCCGGGCGGGGCGGGCTGGTGCCTGTCTGACGCCTCGGGGATTTTCCTGATCTCTCAATGATCACATGAAACAGACGGCGGCGTATGCGCCGCCCGGGCAGGATTGCGGTTTGCCGCAGTCCGATCTCCGGGCAATGCGTCACCCGCGTCATGGCATCAGCAGCTTTGAACCAGGAGGATGACATGCATCCCTATCTCTCTCATCGCGACAACCTCTCGCAATCCCTGCCCTACGAGCGCGCCTTTCGCAAACGTGCCAAAGCGGGCGAAGTTCTCCGCCGGTGGCTCAGTGCCGCGACCCGCGATTGGCAGCGGCGCAAGATGATTGCGGCACTCAGCGCCATGGATGACCGGCTTCTGCGGGACATCGGCATCTACCGCAACGACATCGCGCGCGTCGTCGACGGATTCATCGATCGTGAACTCAGGATGACGCCTGTTGCCGAAAACGCACGTCGGAACGAGACGGCATACGAGCCATTCCGCAAAGCCGCCTGAGCGCCGTTCCAAGCAGACCGTCGCGTCACCGGGTTACGGTGGCGCGACCATGCCCGAGCCCGGGAGTCCAAACCGCCGATCAGAGGGAGTCAAAACGATGATGATTTGCAAAGCCGACTTCGAGGAACTGTTTCCTCACCTGTTCCAACCCGATCCCGCCCCGGCTCCGGCCCCGGCCCCGGCTCTGGCCCCCGCCTCGCGCAGGATGGCGCGGTCAGCGAGCGTGGAGTGCCTCGCCCGCTGGGAGAATGAAGGCGGCACCGTCCAGCCCGCCACCGGGCAGCCCCGAACGGCAGCCGGACGCAGACCGCAATACGGCTCCGACATGTCGGCGTTGGCGAGAATGCCGGCGCTGGCGAGGGCCAGCGCCATGGCCGCGACGATGCCCGGCGCAGCGTCCTATTCGGCCGCCCTGTCGATGCTTTCAGCCTACGGGCAGATGACCAGAGACCGGCACGAGACGCTTTGAACGTCAGGCCGAATTGCCCTGCTGCATGAAGGAGGAACGACCATGAACCCCATTCGCATCCTTGCGGCGGTCGACCGGTTTCCCGAAGACGACGCGGTTCTGCTGCGTGGAATGGAGATCGCGGCTCATCACGGTGTGGCGCTGAGCATCGTTCACATCGTCGACCTGCCCGACCATGCGGCGGGTGCGGCATTGAACGATCCCGCGCGTGGCCAGGCGGTGTTCGCCGCCCGCGACCGCATCGAGGCGGCGCTGCGCCGACATGAGATTGATCCGGCCGACACCGATATTCGGATCGAGGCCGGATCGCCCGCTCAGCGGCTTGTCGAGATCTGCGATTTGCTCAAACCGACGCTTGTCGTGATGCGCGCGCATCACAAGTCGGGGATCATCGAAAAGCTGCTTGGCTCGACGACGGACAAGGTGATCGCCGCAGGCATCGCCCCGGTTCTGGTTGTCAGGCAGGACATCGACAAACCTTATCGTCGTGTCCTGCTGGCGATTGATGGGCCCGACAATGCTCCCGCGGCGCTGTCCTTCGTGGCAGCGCTCTTGCCGAATGCCGCCTTGCATCTGGTTCAGGCCGTGCAGATGGCGCACCAGCTTGAAGAGGCGATGCTGCGCGTCGGATTGGCGCAGTCGGACCTGTCGGCGCATCATGATGTCCTTGCCAAGGACGCCGAAAACCGTCTGCGCTCTCTGGTCGCCGGGCTTGTGCCTCCCGTGACGTGGCAGGTGCTGCGCGGCGAACCGGCGGCAGAGCTTGTCCGCGCGACGCATAGCCCCGAGGTGGACCTGATCGCACTCGGCCCCAATCGTTCCAGCCTGATCCGGCGCGCCTTTGTCGGCAGTGTCGCGCGGCGACTGCTCCGCGATTGCGCCTGCGACGTCCTGATCAGCCGACCGGTTGAGGAGCGCCGCCCGGAGACGGTGGAGCGAGCCGAACGCGCTGACGAGCAACCGACCCCAAACCTGAAACAACTCTCGATATAGGAGGTATCCATGACCACCACCGCAATGAAAAACCCGACGACCGCAGCCGTGAAACCCGATGGGCGGAACACAACGCCCGTGGCCGAGGCGCTGGCCGAAGCTCTGACCGGCACCTACCGGCTTGTGATCAAATCCCACACCTACCACTGGAACGTGACCGGCCCGCTGTTCTACGCGATCCACAATCTTTCGGAAGAGCAGTACACTGACATGTTCGCCGCCGCCGACGTGATCGCCGAGCGCATCCGGGCCCTGGGCAAGCTCGCGTCAGTGACCCTGGCAGAACCGGTAGAAATGCCGGGCGGATCGCTGACGGCGGATGAAATGGTCAAGGACCTTCTGTCTGATCACGAACGCATGGCGCGCCAGTTTCACGCCCTCGTCGAAACCGCGGAGTCCCAGAAAGACCCCGCGACAGCCGACCTTGCGACCGAACGCGCCGCGTTCCATGAAAAAGCCGCTTGGATGTGGCGGGCGACAGCCGGGTAAATACCTGCTCCGCGAGAGCCGAAAACGGAGAAGCCCCGGTCAGAGCCGGGGCTTTTTCATGTCAGATCTTGCGAAGATGACCCCTGAAAAACAGCAATTCTGATTGTGCCCGAACCATATGCCGGAACGGCGATCCGGCCGATCATTGCAGGACAGGCAACCGGCTGGGCAATTCCTCGCCTTCGCGTTCGGTCACGGGCTCAGAACGGCCGTCGCGATGGTGAAATAGACCAGCACGCCCACCCCGTCCGAAATGGTCGTGACCAGCGGCCCGCTGGCCGTCGCCGGATCAAACCTGAGACGGCTGAGCAGGAAAGGCAGCGACATGCCGACAAGACTGCCGACGATTACGACAAGGAACATCGTCAGGCCCACGACCAGCGCAATTTCCGGCCCGCCGCGCCAGGCCCCGATCGGCAGTACGACCAGCGCCATGGTCGCGCCAAGCGCCGTGGCGATCAGCAGTTCGCGCAGGATCAGGTCGCGCCAATCCGACAGCGCCACGTCACCGGTGGCCAGGGCCCGCACCATCAGCGTGGCCGATTGCGATCCGGCATTGCCGCTGCTGTCGATCAGAAGCGGCAGGAAGAATACCAGCGCGACATAGGCCAGGATCATCTCTTCGGAATGCGCAATCCCCGCCCCGGAAAAGAGGTTGCCCAGTACCAGGAGCGCGAGCCAGACGATGCGTTTCGAATAGAGCACACCGATCCCGGCTTCGCGCAGGCTTTGCGTGAACGGCAGCACGGTCGAGATCTTCTGAAAGTCCTGGGTGGTTTCCGCCCTCATCGCATCGGCGGCGTCGTCATGGGTGACGATGCCGACCAGGCGCCCTGCCCCATCGACCACCGGGAGCGCCAGAAGGTCATAGCGTTCGATGGTCTTGGCCGCGTCTTCCTGACCTGCATCCACCGCAATCGAGATCGGCGCCGGGTCCATGATCTCACGGACCGGCATATCGTCCTCGGCGAGGATCAGTTCGTGTAGCCGGATCGATCCGATCAGGCGGTGGCCGCCGTCGAGGATATAGGAGCGATAGATCGTCTCCTTGCCCGGCGCGTCGCGTCGCAGCGAAGCGATCGCCTCGGCCGCCGTCATGCCTTCGCTCAGTGAGGCATAGTCGGTGGTCATGAGCGCGCCGACAGAGCCTTCATCATGGCTGGACAGCGCGCGAATATCGTCGCGGTCCTCCGGTGCCAGGTCCGCCAGCAGGTGTTGCTGTTCGTCCGCAGTCAATCGGTTGAACAGATCGGCGCGGTCGTCGGCATCCATCTCGGTAACGATCTCGGCCAGTTCTGCCTGCGTCATGGCCCGCGCCAGGCCGAGTTGCGTGTTCAGCGGCAGGTTTTCGAATGCTTCGGCGCGTCGCACCAGCGGCAATCTTGACAGATGCTGTTGCGCCGCAGACAGGGGAAGCTGATCCAGCCAGGCCGCCAGATCGATCACATGCGCCGATTTCGCGAATTCATCAATGGCGTCGACGGAAGCGTCGCCCGGCGGTAGGTTTATCAGTGCCATGTCGGAAACCCCTCGAACCTGGATCCAGCTTCAGGTGTTCCCTGCGGAACGTCAAACGGTCACTTGCCCGGTTCACCCGTTCCGGCCGGTCGGTGCCGGCTTGGGTTGGACAAAGCCGCGATGACCCGCGACACTGGCTGGCGGGCAGTTGCGTGCCGGGTGAATCCCGGGAAAAGACTGCATCAGACCGCCGGCCCATTCGCCCCGGTATCACCCGGCGCCGGCACTACCCAGAGTTGGCCCGATGCTACTGACCGCTATGAAATGTCTTCTTTTCACGATCGGTTTTCTGGCGGTCGCAGTCGTCGTTGCGCGGATGGTCTTTCCCGCCCCTGCCAGCACCGGCCGCAAGGCGACCACCGCAGTTCCGCCCGCCGAACACGGTGCCTTGGCGGAGGCGCTGATCCGGCTCGGCCGCGGGCATGAGGGACTGACCGGCGTCGCGTCCCTGCCGGATGGCCGGGGCGCCTTTGCAGCGCGCATCCTGCTTGCCAATGCCGCCGTGTCCTCCATCGACGTTCAATACTACATCTGGCGCGCCGACATGGTCGGGCATCTGCTGCTGAAGGCGCTCTATCGCGCCGCAGAGCGCGGCGTGCGGGTGCGCCTGTTGCTGGATGACAACGGGATTGAACGACTTGACGACGTTCTGGCGGCCCTGGATGCCCATCCCAACATCGAGGTTCGCCTCTACAATCCGTTCACCCTGCGTCGATTCAAAAGATTGTCTTTCGGCTTTGATTTCTTCCGGCTGAACCATCGGATGCACAACAAGGCCTTCACCGTCGATGGCCGCGCCAGCATTCTGGGCGGTCGCAACGTGGGGGGCGAATATTTCGGAACCGGCGTAACCCCGCTGCAAATCGACCTGGATGTTCTGGCGGTTGGCGACATCGTCCCCAAGATATCGGCGGATTTCGACCGCTATTGGAATTCGACGGCAGTTCATCCCGCCGAGCAGATTCTGGGCAAGTCCGACAACAGCGGTCTGATTGCGTCGGCGCTGGACAGGTTCGAGAATGATCCGGAGCTCAACAAGTACCGCCCCCTGCTTGAGGCCTCCGATATGGTTGGGTCGCTGGCGCGGGGCGAGCTGGCGCTGGAGTGGACCAGGGCCGTCCTGGTCAGCGACGATCCTGTCATCGGTTTTGGTTCGCTTCCTCACTCGGATCTGTTCATCACCCGGTTGCTTGACGCAGTCGGGCCGATCAAGAGCCGCTTTGACGGCGTGACCCCCTATTTCGTCCCTGGCGCCGCGGGGGTGAAGGCCTTTGCCGAGATGGGAAAAAACGGCGTTGCGGTGCGCATGCTCACCAACTCGCTTGAGGCGACAAACATGCTGCCGGTTCACGCAGGCTATGCCAAGCGCCGTCGCGATCTGTTGCTGGCGGGTGTCGGCCTCTTTGAATTGCGCGCTCTGCCCGGCGGTCCGTCGTCGCTGGATATCCTGGGACCACTGGGATCGTCGGGATCGCACCTTCACGCCAAGACGTTTGCCGTGGACGGCACACGCGTCTTCGTAGGCTCGTTCAATTTCGATCCCCGCTCGGCGACACTGAACACGGAGATGGGGCTGCTGATCGAAAGCACCGGGATGGCCCGAACAATGCACAAAGCCTTCGACGAGGGCCTGAGTGACCTCGCTTGGCGCGTGGAGCTGCTCAACGATCAACTGATTTGGCGCGGTCCATCCGGCGAAACGGAAACGCATAGGGAACCCGGGGCAACCCTGCCCAGACGTATCGCACTGAAGATCATCGGCTGGTTGCCGGTGGAATGGCTTTTGTGACCAGGCGTTGAAATCGTGCAAGAGACCCGTGGCGGACTCTCGTCTGGTCCGTGAGGTGCATGATCTGGCCAAACCCCGTGACATGCGGGGGCCAGGCCCCGCGTGGGCCATCCGGGGCATGGTATCGAGGCGGTCGGCGTCTGGTTCGTTTGATCGGTGAAGACCGAACGCCGTTTGCTGCGTCCTCGACGATGGCGCGTCGAGGGGACCGGAGGGCCAAAGAACCTTGCGCTGCACGGCCTCACCCGTGGAACCTGTTCCGCGAGCGCGGGCATCAACCGGCCGCCCCTGCCTTGCCATGCTGCCGGGTCAGAGATTGCGCCCGCACGAAGCCGATCCGCAGGGGTTCAACCATCCCGCCCGCCGCGTCCGCCGTCAGCCGCAGCTCCCGGTTGCCAATGCGAAGGTTCAGCCGCGTGCCGCCGGCATCTTCGCCTACGCCGGTTTCGCGGCCCGTGGTGAAGGTGCCTGCGCGCACCAGATCGCGCAAGCGCGGCTCATCAAGATCGAAACCCTGCGCGACCATGCGGCGTCGACCCGCACCCGGTCGTCGCCGATGGTCAAGACACTCATTTCACGGCGCGCCAGTGGTCATTGGCCGCCGCAATGGTGGCAAAATGGATGGCCACCACATGCGACACCGCGATCAGCGCGTCGGCGTCAGCCTCGTAATCCTTGCGCAGCTTGTCGCGGATGGCGGCATCGGGCTGGGTCTTTTTCACCGCAATCCGGGCCAGCTTGACCGCAAGGTCATAGCCTTCGCTGGGGGTCGGCGTGATCAGGCTGGGCAGCCAGTTATCCATGTGATGTCTCCTTTTGTGTCGGATTGGCAGGTGTGTCGGGGGCGGTCAGGATGCGCCGGGCATCGCCGTCGGGGTCGTCGTACTGGTCGTGGCGCAGGCTCCAGAAGAACGCGGCAAGACCGATCAGGCCCATACCGATGGCAACGGGGATGAGGAACAGCGCGCCGGTCATGGCGTTGCGGAGTCCTGCCGGGCGGGATCGGCGTCGGGGCGCAGCGCCTGCCAGGCGTGCCAGGTGCCATGACCCAGGAGCGGAAAGACCACGATCAGGCCCAGAAGGCCGGTGGCCACGGAAAACGCAAAGCCCGCAACGACGATCCCGCCCCAGGGCAGCACCGCCCGCAGGTTCTGCGTGGTCAGGGCGAAACTGGTGCCAAGTGCGGTCAGCGCATCGGTGCGTACCGACAGCAGCATCGGGATCGAGAACAGGCTGATCGCCATGGCGAAGGCCGCGAACAGCCCGCCGATCGCCGAGCCGGTCGCCACCAGCGCCCAACCGCGCGGTGTGGTCAGCAGTTGCGCCAGGATCTGATCGAAGCCCGGAAACGGCAGCAGCCCGAAAAACAGCGCATAGAGAAGATCGGCGGCCCTCAGCCACAAGACGACCAGAAGGCACAGGAGCAGTCCCGCGAACAGAACCTGCCCGCCCGAGGCCGGGCGCACCAGAACCATGTCGGACAATCGCACCGCCTTGCCCGCGGCATGGCGGCGGCTCTTTTCATAGAGGCCGATGGCAAGGATGGGGCCGACCACCAGAAACCCCGAAAGAGCCGGGAAGATCAGCCATGGCAGGCCCACCGCGACCATCGCCCAGATCACCAGCACCGAGGCCAGGAAAATGACCAGCCCATAGCCAAGGCTGGGCCATGGGGCGCGGCGCAGGTCACGCCAGCCGGCGGCAAGCCAGCTGAACGCTGCCCCGGTCGGCAGCTGGCGCGCATAGGGGCTGGCACGATGCTGAAGCGGCTCGACGGCGGGAAGGGGTTCAAGCATTCATGCCTCCTTCAGCAGCCTGGTTTCGCGGCGGCGTGTTCGGGATCGACCTGGACACAGCCGGGATGGGACGCCAGCGCGAGGGTCACGAACTGCCAGTTGGCAGCGATGACCAGCGCCAGGAAAGCGGCAACGCCCAGGCCTATCGGCAGTTTCGCGCCCCGCACCACGCTCATGGCGCAGCTCCCGACAGGTCCTGGACGTAGAGTGCCAGCATCCTGATCTCGGCCTCGCTCAGCCGGTCGGTCCAGGCGGGCATCACGCCTTGCCGGCCGTTCATCAGCGTTGTGTGGATTGCATCGGCGTCGCCGCCATACAGCCAATCGGCATCGGTCAGGTTCGGGGCGCCCTGATCCGTCATCCCGCGCGCATCCTCGCCGTGGCAACTGGCGCAATTGTCCTGGAACAGCACCGCGCCTTCCGACGTATCGCCCGCGCGCACTCCGCCTGACAGCGTCAGCACGTAGTCGGTCAGAGCCGCAATTTCGGGCCGGGTCAGCAGCCCGTCGCGGCCAAAGGTGGGCATCTGGGAAAAGCGGGTGTCGGGATGCGGGCTGTTGATGCCGAAGCGCAGCGTTTCCGCGATCTCTTCTGCCGTACCTCCCCAAAGCCAGATATCATCCGACAGTCGCGGAAAGCCCGGCCCGCCGATACCCTTGGTGCCGTGGCAGGCCTGGCAGTTCTGGCCAAAGAGCGGCGCTGCGGTTGCCATCGCCCGCGCCATCAGGTCGGGGTCGGCGCGGATCGCCTCGAAACTTTGCGTCTCCAGCGCCGTGGTCCAATCGGCACGCGCGGCTTCAGCCTGGGCAATATCGGCGGCAACGGCGGTTTTCTGGTCAACGCCCCAAAGCCCCTTGGTATAGGTCTGGCCCAGCGGCCATGTCGGCAGCAGCACCCAGGCGACCAGCGCATAAAGATGCGTCACCACGATAAAGGCGATCACCGCCTTCGGCACCGGATTGTTCAACTCCTTGATGCCGTTCCAGTCATGGCCGGTGGTGGCCTGGCCGGTGACAGGGTCACGTTCACCTACCGACATGGCCTGTCCTCCGCGGTCAGGATCGAACGGGCGGCCCGGTCTGCGGCCGCCTTGCGCGACGGGCGATAGGTCTGGAAGACGACGATCAGGAAGAACACCATCAGGTAGATCAGGCCGACCGACTTGGCGATGAGGACAAGGGTGTCATGGCTCATGGCTTGGCCTCCACTCCGGCCTGGTAGGGGGCCTGGGTCAACTGGCCCAGCACTTGCAGATAGGACACCAGCGCATCCATCTCGGTCAGCCGTGGATCGCCGTCGAAATTGCGGATGGTTGTGGCATCGCCATACCGCGCGACAACGCCGTCGGCCCGGTCGCCGTCGGGCGCTGCCTGGCCCAGGGCATCGCTATAGGCTTCGGCGATCATCTCGTCGGTATAGGGCACCCCCAGCCGCCGCAGCGTTGCCAGATGGGCGGCCATGTCGTCCACCTCCAGCGGGTTCTCGGCGAGCCAGGAATAGCCCGGCATGATCGACGAGGGCACCACGGCGCGCGGGTCGATCAGGTGGGCGACATGCCAGTCGTCGGAATACTTGCCGCCCAGGCGCGCCAGGTCCGGCCCGGTGCGTTTCGACCCCCAGAGCATCGGGTGATCGTATTGCGATTCCGCCGCCAGCGAATAGGGGCCATAGCGCTCCACCTCGTCGCGCAGGGTGCGCACCATCTGGCTGTGGCAGGCATAGCACCCCTCGCGGATGTAGATGTTGCGCCCGGCCAGCTCCAGCGGCGTATAGACCCGCATGTCGTCGGTGGTCTCGACGGTTTCGTCGATGGTGAACAGCGGCGCTATCTCGATGATGCCGCCGACGCTGGCGGCAAGGATGATGGCCACCACAAGGCCGATCGAGTGCTTTTCGAGATTGTAGTGCAGTTTCAAGAGGGGCATCGCGCTACTCCGCCGGTTGCGGGGCAAGCGGGCGATCCGCAGCCGCACCGCGTGGGCCGCGCACCGTCAGCCAGATGTTGACCGCACCGATCACCAGGCCCGCCAGGAACAACACACCGCCGATGAAGCGGGCGATGTAGTAGGGGCGCATCGCCTCCATGCTGTCGATGAAGGAGTAATGCAGCGTGCCCGCCGCGTTGTAGGTGCGCCACATCAGGCCCTGCGTCAGGCCAGCGTTCCACAGCGAAAAGACGTAAGTCAGCAGCCCCGCCAGGGCCAACCAGAAATGCCATTCCACCAGCCGGGATGAATACATGCCCGGTCGTCCCCAAAGTGACGGCACCACCGAATAGAACGCGCCGAAGGTGATCATCGCCAGCCAGCCAAGCGCGCCGGAATGCACGTGCCCGACGGTCCAGTCGGTATAATGCGACAGGGCGTTGACCGGGCGGATCGCCATGAACGACCCCTCGAACGTCGACAGCCCGTAAAACACCGCCGCCACGAACATGAACCGCAGCGTCGCGTCGTCGCGCACCCGGTGCCAGGCGCCGTTCAGCGTCATCAGCGCATTGCCCGCCGAGGCCCAGCTTGGCACCAGCAGCATGACCGAGAATGTCATGCCCAGCGTCTGCACCCAGTGGGGCAAGGCCGTGTAGTGCAGGTGGTGCGACCCCACCCACATGTAGAAGAACGTGATGCCCCAGAAACTGAGGATCGACAGCCGGTAGGAATAGATCGGCCGCTGTGCGCGCATCGGCAGGTAGTAATAGAGCATCCCCAGAAAGCCCGAGGTCATGAAGAAGGCCACGGCATTGTGGCCATACCACCATTGCACCATCGCATCCTGCACACCCGAGAATGCCGAATAGCTTTTGGCACCGGCAAGGCTGACCGGCAGGGCCAGGCTGTTGACGATGTGCAGCATGGCCACCACCAGGATGAAGGCGAGGTAGTACCAGTTGGCGACATAGATATGCGGCTCGGCCCGGCGCGCGAGGGTGCGCAGGTACAAGACGAAGTAGACGACCCAGACGACCACCAGCAGGATATCGGCATACCACTCGGCCTCGGCATACTCCTTGGACTGGGTAATGCCCATGAAATAGCCGGTGATCGCCCAGAGGCAGAACAGGTTGTAACCGATCAGCACGAACCAGGGGCTGATCTGGTCCGGCAGCCGGGCGCGCGAGGTGCGTTGCATGACGTGGAAGGAGGTGGCGATCAGCGCGTTGCCGCCGAAGGCAAAGATCACGCCGGTGGTATGGACCGGGCGAATGCGGCCATAGCTGGACCAGGCCTGGCCGAATGTCGCCTCTGGCCAGACCACCAGGGCGGCCACCCAAAGCCCCACCGCCATGGCAAACACGCCCCAAAGCAGGGCGATCAGGATGCCGGCCTTGATCGGGTCGTCGTAGTAGTGCGACAGACGCTGGGGGTCGGGGCCGGGATGTTCCAGCACGCCGCCCACCACAAAGACCAGCGCCACGCCCAGTGCCACCGCCATGAAGCCGTGCACCGCCATCGGGTCCTGCCGGGCGGTCGCCGCCATGAGCAGACCAACCAGCGCCAGCAACAGGGACAATCCCATCGCCAGGCGGCGTTCCGTATGGGTCAGCGCGGCGATCATGCCGCCACCGCCCCGTCGCCGCGCAGCGCCACATCGGCCAAGGTCGAGCGGTCAAGCTCGGCCAGAAACGCCGCCTCGGCCGCGCCCAGCCGCGCCCGGAGCCGACAGCAATCGGTGATCGTGCAATCGCCCCCCGAGGCCGCGAAACATGCGACCAGTGGCTGGCCCTCTTCAAGGATGCGCACCACCTGCCCCAGCCGTATTTCTGCCGGTGGCCTTGCCAGCATCGCCCCGCCGCCGCCGCCCCGCCGCGTGGACACGATGCCGGCCTGTGCCAGTGCCGCCATGATCTTTGTCAGGTGATGGCGCGACAACGCGAATTCCTCTGCCAGTTCCGCAGTGGAAAACGCCCGGTCCGGGGCCGAGGCCAGGCGCATCAGTGCCCGCAGGCCGAAATCGGTGAAGGAGGTAAGGCGCATCAGACCCAGCTTTCATTGGGCATTTACAAGTGCGATTATGCAGCTTTAATAGGCATTGTAAATACCAATTCACGGAGAGCCCCGGAAATGGCAGCAGCGCCGCAGACACCACCAATCAAATCCGCGCGGCCGCAGATCACCGCCGACCTGATGGCACGCACCGGTCTGGACGACGCGATCCTGGTGCGCCTCGTGCATGGATTCTACGACAAGGTGCGCGCCGACCCGCTGCTTGGCCCGATCTTTGCCGCGCGCATCACGGATTGGGGTCCGCACCTCGACAAGCTGGTCGACTTCTGGTCATCGGTCGCGCTGATGACGGGGCGTTACCACGGCGCGCCGATGCCCAAACACCTGCCGCTGCCCGTCGAGCAGGCCCATTTCGACCGCTGGCTGGCGCTGTTCCGGCAAACCGCGACCGAGGTCTGTCCTCCCGAAGGTGCGGCCTGGGTGATCGAGCGGGCCGAACGCATCGCCGCATCAATCCACATGAACATCCAGGTTGCGCGACGCCGCAGCCTTGAAACGTAAAGACCGGCCTGCACGCAGGCCTGACTGCCCTCCGGGCAATCGGCTGCTTGACGGTCCGCAGCGAGAACCACCCCCATGGGGCCCGATGCGAACCAACTCGAACAACGGGAGTTTGGCCAGCAGGTCAGCCCAACCACGCCTTCCTGCAAGGGAAATCCATGGCCGGGCTGGGATTTGTCGCACTTATGGCAGGGCTTCCGGCGATCGGCAGTCCTGAAGGCTGCCTTCCGACAACTCGTTCTCCAGCGTCGCGGTATCCCCCTTGGTCCACCAGACATAGGCGCCGGAAACGTATCGGGCGCCCGACGCCGAAACCACGTTCACGAAAATGCGGTCTTCTCCGTCGATCGGAAGGATCGCGAGCGCATTGGCACCGGCGTTCACATATTGAACGGAAAAGGCGCCCCCATCCCCGCAGGCATAGATCTGCGACAGGACGCTGTCGGATGTGCCGCGTTCAAGCGGGATGGACAACGTTGCCTGGGCTGACGCGGCGCCGGCAGTTGCCAAAACGGTGAAAGCGACTGGACCGACGCGCATCATGAATTCTCCTTGGGTCAGAGGGCGATATAGCCCGTGAACCAGTCGCTTCACAAGCGCGGCAAGAGGTCACTTTCACGCGACCACGGGCTGACCCGGACCGTCGCCGGGCCGATCTGTCGCAGGGCGTGGCCAGGCCGGAGAAGAGCCGTGCGGCGCCGCTGTCCGCCAGCAAACCGGGATGGTGGCAGCGGTGGATCGTTTTCAGAGACGCCGGCATTTCCGCCTGCGACACGTGGTCAAACGCCCCCCCCCGATCGTCGCATCAGACAGCCGGAGATGCGCCGAAATTCCCGATTGCGAGCAGCCTCTCAGCCGATTTCCATTGCCGCACCCGGTGCCGGATCCGCGTCCTCGCAAAGCAGCGTTGCGATCTCGGCGCCCAGCAACAGTTCGGGGACAGCCCCGAAATGATGCGCGCGCAGGGCGCCGGACTTGTCGAAAATCAACATGCTGGGCGTGCCGCGCATCTGGAACGCTTCCATGGTCTTTGGCAACGGTCCCACCCCCGGCGTGTCGACGCCAACCGGAAAGGTGATCCGATACTCGTGCAGGAACGCCTTCAGCGATACCGGGGTCATCGCGGCATGGTGTTCAAACACCGTGTGCAACCCAAGAACCGCCACAACCTCTCTCGGGAAGGACTGATGCACTTTCTGCGCCAGGGGCAGGCCCTGCGAAACGCAGCCCGGACACAGCATCTGAAACGCCTCGACAACAACGACCTTGCCACGAAGGGAGGCGAGGGTGATGTCCCGGTCCGTGTTGAACCATTGGGATACGTGAAGCTCTGGCGCGGCCATGGGTCTGGATCCTGTTTGCCGGATGAGGGAGGCTGCGCATCGCACCGCCTCCTTTCCTGATCAGTCTATTCTACCCGGCAGGCTGAGGTCACCAGACGCCACATCAAAGACGTCGATCACGCAAAACAGCGGCGCGTGGATGTTCGCGTTCACGCGCAGGGCGGACGTGACGCCATCATAGGCCACGCCTGCAATCTCCACACCGCTGCGGAACGCAACATTCACAGTGATCTCGGGCCCATCGAAGAGCGGCGTGAACCCGGGACTGTCCAGGAAGATCGGCAAGCCTGGCCATGTGGCGGGAAGCTTCGGCGTCTCGCCCGCCGGGATGTCGCGCACCGCCAGCGCGCCTGGCCCGCAAGCGTCGGTCGGTGTGAGAACCACCCAATGGCTGTGCCAGACATTGCCGTCATTGGTCGGATCACCGTCGCTGTTTTCATCGTATAGCGGCGTGTCGTCGAAATCCGGGTGGCTGGTGGCAGCCAGGGCCAGAATGCCGGTTCCGCCCTCGAACTCTACAGCCGACGGATCAAGCGAGGTTGGCCAGACGTAGGACAGCACGTCCGACCCACCCACTTTGCCCGTCGGCACCGGCACTTCCGACCCGGCGATCCCGTTTGTCGTCATGTGGAACGTCACGAGATTTCCATCGCGGTGTGCATGTGCGCCCAGGATGTCGAAGGCCGCGACCCTGGTTTGATCCGCCGCCGACAGGATGGCGCCGTCGTGGTGCACCGCATGGCCATGGTCGCCGTCACCGTCCGCCCATGCGGCGCCGCCGATCAGCGCCAGGCTTGTCGTGACCAGGAAAAGTGGGTGTCTCATGGTTCGTCCTTTCATGTAACTGCCACCCCTGTTAGTAGCGACTCGAAACTATTGCAATAATTATTTCGAGTCGCTACTGGATGGGCATGAAAGGCCATCTGCACATTCGCGAGCTGATCAACCGGCTGGCACGCCTCGATGCGGCGTCCGCGTGGGAAGGCGATTTCAACCCCACGCAGCGGGCGGTCCTGGTCTACCTTGACCGGGCCAATCGGTTTTCGAGAAGTCCGTCGCATGTTGCCGAGTACCTGGGAACGACGCGGGGAACGATTTCGCAGACCTTCAAATCGCTGCTGCAGAAGGGATATGTGACCGAGCACCGCTCGACGCGTGACAAGCGGGCAATCCATTTCGAACTGACAGCCAAGGGCAAAGAGATCGCTCGGGGCTATGGCGGCCTCGAGCAAAGCCTGTCAAATCTGGATGCGCGGGAACAACAGGCCCTTCACGCCGCTCTCACGGCAATTCTCAAGGGCGTGCTGGACCAGAACGGCGGTCGCGCCTTTGGCGTGTGCAACACCTGCATGCACTACGAACCCTCGGGTTCCGGGGGTTTTTGCACGTTGCTGTCGGAACCGCTTTCTGCAGCGGAAACCACCCTGATCTGCCATGAACAGGTCAGTGCCTGACGCACCGCCCCCGCAGGCCCACGATCGACGGGATTTCCTTCTGCCAGGATCGGCACATAGGCACTCTGCGCGGCGGCGGTCTCGTCGTGAAAATCACCGGTCCATGCCTCGGCTGCCGGCCTCGGTGCGTGGGTCGAGCGACATTGCGATCGGCGTCACGTCGGGGAGCGGCACGTATTTCTCCCGCTGGTCCGCAGGCAGCGATGGCCGCAGCGCGACCTGGACGAGCACGAACAAGGCGTAAAGCACCGCGACCGTGGATTCGAACACGAAAAAGCTGGATGGGCCGTGGATCGACATCAGCGCTGCGGCGATCAGCGGGCCGAGTGTCGCACCGATGGAATAGACCATCAGCAAACGCCCGGCTGCGGCAATATAGTATCTGCGTTCCAGCCGGTCGAAGGTTTGGGCGACGCAGAGCGGATAGACGCTGCTCATCGCCCCTCCGAACGCCGGCGCCACGATCAGCAAGGCCGTGAACGGCAGGCCAGAGGCAACGAAGCCCGCCAGCGTGCCCCAGGCGGTGCCGACCGCCAGCAATGCGCCCGACATGACGATGCGCCGGTCAAACCGATCTGCCAGCATGCCCATGGGGATCTGGGCTGCCAGTCCGCCCAGCACCACGACGCTCATGAACAGGGCGGCCTCGGAAACTCCCAGCCCGATCCTGCGGGCAAAGACGACCCCCAGCGCGTAGAAGGACCCGACCATCAGACCCGCGACCGCGGCGCCGACCACGCCCACCTTCGAGGCTGCGTAGAGGTCCCTGACGTTCAGCACCCGGCTTTCGCTCAGATTGGGCTCGCCCAGGGTGGTCATTGCGACCGGGATCAGCGACAGCCCGATCAGCGATGCCGCCAGCATGAAAAGATCGGGCGTCGCAACATCGGCGAGATTGACCATCGTCTGACCCGATGCAATCGCGAGGTAGAAGGTCAGCATGTAGAAACCAAGGACCCGCCCCCGCGTTTCGTTGCTGCTTCGGGTGTTCAGCCAGCTTTCGATCGTGGCCGTCAGGCCGGCGATGCAGAACCCGTTGACGACCCTAAGGACCAGCCATGCAGCCGGATGAAAGAACGCCGCATAGGCCAGCGTGGTCGCGGCCGTCAGCGCCGCGAACACAGCGAAGGCGCGGATATGCCCGATCCGGAAGATCACGCGCTTGCCGCGCAGCCCGCCAAGCGCCAGGCCGAGGTAATAGGCCGCCATGATTGCGCCGGTCAGCGCCACCGGATAGCCCGCCGCCTCCATGCGAAGCGGCAGGACAACGCCGAGCAGCGAGTTGCCGATCATGAAGGCGGCGGTGCCGCCCAGAAGGGCTTTCACCGAGACGAGGATGTCGCGCACGCTTTGTGTCATCGGCAGGATCACAACTCATTGGCACGGAATATGCAACGAGCAATGGCCTGCCGGGATCTGCCGAAGGTGAAACGGGAGGCGGATTGCAATCGCCTGTTCGGTTTCTCTCAGGCTGCTTGCTGCGCAGGATAGTGCACGCCCGATCACCGGACAGTCATCGCACCGGCGGACTGAATCGTCTTGGCCAAAGCCCATGCCGGGTCGAAATCGTGCAGGCATCAAGCCGCTGCTGGCAAATGGCGCCGCCGCATAGGAAGGCCTGACAAGACATTGAAAAACCACACGACAGCAATTGCTTGAGGTACAGGTAAAGTGGCACGCGCCGTCGCGCGGATGGCAGGCATTTCCCGCTGAACACGCGATGTCGTTCGACGCCTCAACGCTTCGCTGGCCGGACGTCGCCCATTTCTGAACTCGAGCAGGCAACCCGATCGGCCTGTCCCGCGGAAACGGTCCACGAAACAGGGCTGGTCGCGGCTGAAACCCGTCTTTTCGATGTAACCGGGGCTTGTGGAGTGAACACCGATGATCAGGATCATGCTTTCAAATGACCGGACAGACGTCGACCTGGATCGGCTTGCAGAGGCATTCGCCACAAGCCGCAACGAATTCGAGGACTGCATGCGTGTGGGCACAGTCACATATTGGTTCGAGTTGGGCGCCGGCAACCGCGCCACGCCGCGCCTGATCGTTCACTCGGCCAAGTCCGGAGTTCGTGTCACACTCGACAGTGTCGGGAACATCATCTCACGACGTAACGAGGATACGGAAAGCCGACCTTAGCCCGATCTTGCCTGATCGCTTCATGTTCCTGCCCTCCAGGCATTCGCCATGCGAAACAATGAGCTTGGAAATGCGGCCGGTAGGGTCCTTCACTCCCCGCAAAGGCGAACCTGATCCTTCACTCTGCGTCGGAAATGCGGCTCACCAGCACCTTGTCGATCCGTAGGCCATCCATGTCCACGACCTCCATTCGCCAATCGTTCATGGTGACGCTCTGGCCTGTTCTCGGCAGTTCCCCCATCTGGTGAAACACGAAACCTGCGACGGTGTCGAACCCCTCATCATCCGGCATTGCAAGACCAAGGTGTTCGGCGAGCTCGACCGTCGGCATCCCGCCCTCCACCAGGAAAGACCCGTCGTTGCGCCTCACGAGTTTTGGTTGGTCGTCTTCGGTCTCATCGAATCCGCCGGCAATCGCGCTCAGGACATCCATCGGTGTGATGATGCCTTCGAAATGTCCATACTCGTCGTGGACAATCAGGAACTTGCCGGGCGAAGCGCGGAGCCGGTCGACCACGGCAAGGGCAGGCAGAGTGTCGGGCACCAGCGGCGCAGGACGCACGAGCGCCAGCGGGTCAAAGGTCGCGGTCGTTGCCACCAGCAGATCCCGGCCACGCAGAACGCCGACAATATCATCCTCTCCCCCGTCCCGCAGCGGCAGTATGGAGTGGCCCGAGGAGGCAAAGCGGGCGAGAATCTGCATCCGCGTCTCGTCCGCCCTGACAACCTCGACCTTGTGGCGCGGGGTCATCAGGCTGCGCGCGCGGCGATCGGAAAAGCGCATCACACCGCCGATGAGATCCTTTTCCGCCCTGTGGATGACCCCCGCCCCTGCCGCCTCCGACAACAACATGTGGATGTCCTCGTCGCTGACCGACGCATCGCGCCGGCCCGACTGACCGATGAGCCGCAGCACCAACTTGCCCGAACGGTCCAACAGCCACACGACCGGCGCCGCGAGGCGTGACAACGCCTGCATCGCAGGTGCCACGCGCACGGCAACGCGTTCCGGCGCCGAAAGCGCGATCTGCTTGGGGACAAGTTCGCCGATGACCAGCGTCAGATAGGTGATCCCCATCACGACGATGCCCACGCCGGCTTCATAGGCAATCACACCGGGCACGCCGAGACCCGGCAGGACGGCCGCCAGCCGCCCACCGATCGTAGCGCCTGAAAAGGCACCGGCACCGACTCCGACCAGGGTGATCCCGATCTGGATCGTCGCCAGGAATTTGCCGGGATCCTCTGCCAGAGAAATCGCGGCGCGCGCGCCCCGGCTGCCGTTCCTGGCCAGCGCTTCAAGGCGGCCGGGTCGTGCCGAAACGATTGCCAGCTCCGAAAGCGCCAGCACTCCGTTCAGGCAGATCAGAAACAGCACCAGCGCGATTTCAAAAAACATGGGACATGATCCCTATGACACCGGTTCTCTCTTCCCTCACGATCGGCTGGATCACAATGCGCTCCTTCCTGGGCCCGCCGCAAAGCGTGTGTACGGCGGGGTTGGCGACATACTGGAACGGCTCCAGAACCCGATCAACACCGGAGGCAAACCGCCCTTCAGCGTCGCGCCGGATGTGCGAAGCAACTGCGCCCCCGTTCATGAAACCCGGAGGCAACCTGGGCGCTGCGGATCCTGGTCAAAAGCCAAGCGCCGCGCCATCGCCACCCGGATCGGCCCCACCTATCATGAAACCGGTTTCTCGGATGATCCGGATTGCCTGTGCGTGGCCGACGATACCGCTCCAACCCGCCAGCATCTGCACCGGCTGGCCTCTCAGGGTGAGTTCACGCGCGACCTGATCCGGAATTCCCGATTCAAGCCACAGATCGCGCGAGTCCATTTCCCAAGTGCGACCGATGAGCCAACGCGGTGCTTCGATCGCCTGCAGAACGTCATAGCCGAAATCGGCCATGCCGGTGACCATCGCCGCCTGTGTTTGCGGCTGGCCTGCACCGCCCATTGGTCCACAGGCCATGACCGGTTTCCCGTCCTTCGCCATCATGACGGGAATGATCGTGCGGAATGTCCGCTTTCCGGGGTCAAGCCGGTTGGGATGATTGTCATCGAGCGGTAGAACGATCCACGGTTGTGCAGGCGCACCTTGGCACGGCGATACCGTCGGGGGGCGGTTTCATCTTCAGAGCCTCCGAAACGGCAAAAGGGCAACCGCTGCGACGGTGAACATGCCCACCATGCCGGCCTGCGGCGCAGTCCAACGACGTGGAACCATCAGCACGAGGATCGGCAGCAGCGCGAAAGGCGATTGCAGGAAACCAACGGAAACCTGGACAGTTTCCGGCCGTTCAAATCTCCGGCTCTGTCATCCGCAGATGTCGCCGTTTGCCTGTGGCACTCCGGGCCTGCCTCTGCGGTTCAATTGTCCCAGAGGGTATCCGCGGCAGGGCACCCTCAGCGGGGCAAGCATGAACCCGAACCGGCCCCCGGGGCAGCAACGTGTCCGCTACAGAGGCACATCATCATAGCTGCGCTTGGTCACCGGCAGGAGGGCGTCCAGCACGGTCTTCGGCGCGGCCATCATCTCGGCGATCAGGGCAGCCTCGGCGCGATAATCCGCAAGCGCCTTTTCGTAGAACTCGGTCTGTACTTTCAGAACCTCCCCGGGCCCGGTACACGCCATCATCGCCATTTGGGCTTCGACAGCCTGCTGCCAGCGAGACAGCGAGAACCGCAGCACCTCGGCGCCCGTTTCGGTCCACGCCTTCAGCGCCGTGCCGCTCATCGCGTCGAGCGTCATCATGCCATGAGGGGCCGAAGCTGCGGCCTCGGTTGCAGAGCTCGCGGTTCTCATTGACGGCTTGGTCATCTCGGTTCCTTTCGGTCATTTTGGGGCGGATGGGTCTGTCGTGAGGGTGCCAGGCGCAGCGCAGGACAGAGCGCTGCTGGCCGCAGGCTCACTCGGTCGTGCCGCCGTCGAAATGGTCATGCGACGCACCTGCATCGGCCTTTGTCCTGTGGACGATGCCGTCCAGATGCTCAGGGGGCCCGTAGATCGTGTAAAGCCGCAGCGGTTCTTGCCCGGTGTTGATCACATTGTGCCTGGCCCCGGCGGGAACGATGATCGCATCATCCGCTTTGACCTTCGTGGAAACGCCGTCGATCTGAACTTCACCTGCACCGGCTTCGATGCGGAAGAACTGGTCGTGCGTGTCATGCACTTCGGCGCCGATATCCTCGCCCGGCTGCAATGCCATGAGCACGAGTTGCAGTTTCTGCCCGGTATAGAGAACCCGCCGGAAATCGTTGTTGTCTTCGGTCAGCTTCTCGATGTCATCGACAAAACCCTTCATGATGGATGCTCCTTTGTGTTTTCTTGCGCACGCGTTGACGCAGGCTAGACCGGCGCCCCGATCCGCACCTTAACCTGTGTCAACGCCGGGCCGGATGGACCGCGAAACCTGCGGTGAATTCTGCCTAGGGATCGTCTTCTGCCTGCAGGGCGCCGACGATCATCGCGCCCAACACAAGGCCCGAAACCACGACCACTGCGCCGGATCGCTGGCGCAGCAAGGCCGGCAGTGCGGCAAGCAGCGCCGCCTGGCCCTTGCTGCGGGTCTCGGCCTGGCGGCGTGCGGCGCGTGCCTGTTGCAGCCGGGACCGCCGCTGCAACACGACCAGCAGGACAAGCGCCACGACAAGGTTCAGCAGGGCTACAGAGAAGATCGCCGCCGCCATGCCCCACGGCGGGGCAAGCACGGCAACCAGCCCTGCGATGCAGGCCACCCAGGCGGTCAGGCCGAGCAGCACGACACCCCCGAGGATTGCCGCATTGCCGGCCACGTCGCGCAGCCGCTCGCGAATGCCCGCAGTCAGCGGGGCCGGGATACCGTCGGTCCGCTTTGGCATGGCCGGGCTCAGTCTCGGTTCCGCTGGATCAGCATGGTCAACACCATGCCGATCCCCATCGCCCCGAGAAACCACTGCAGCGGGTGCTCGCGGACACTGGACTCCATGCCCTTCTCAAGGCGCGAAACCTGCTTGCGGAGTTTCTTGACGGCGCGGCGCGACTCGGCCAGCACCTCGTCGGACCATTCGGCGGCGAGATCTTGCGCGTCGTCTGCGCGGGCCTTGCCAAATCCGGCAAGGGATTTGGTCAGCGCCGCCAGATCGGACCGGATCTCGGCCAATTCGGAGCGGATTTGCCTTTCGTAGTCGCCAGGTTCGGGATCACCAGTCGATCTGGTCTGTGCTTCAGCCGTGGCCATGCTCGCTCTCCTTCTGTCGGTTTTCCGGGCCGCAGCGAGCCGGGTGCTGCCGTCTCGCCCGCCATCGCAATCCAGCAGGTGTCGGGGCAGTCAGCATTAACCGCCGTCAATGCCGCCGCGGTCGATCCGCCCTAGGCTGAACGCCGATCAGCGTGGCGCACCCGGCACCAGTCCCGGAGGGTTTGCGCGATATTGCAAGGTGTTTGGATGGGCGAGCAATCCCAGGCGGAAGTCATCGCGTTCCTGTCGGAAAGGTCGAACCTCCCCGGTCATGCGCCTGTCGAGGTCATTCGCACCCACGCAGCGGTCGTGTTCCTGAGCGGCAAGGACGCCTACAAGATCAAGCGCGACGTGCGCTATGACTATCTCGATTTCTCGACCCTGCAAAAGCGCCACGACATGCTGTTGCGCGAGCTGGAACTGAATGTCCCCATGGCGCCGGCGATCTACCGCGATGTCATTGCCGTGACGCGGGACAGCGCGGGCGACCTGCATCTGGGGGGCTCGGGCGAGGTTGTGGAATGGGTGCTGCGGATGCACCGTTTCGATGCCGAGGATGAACTGGAACAGATCGCCGCACGGGGCGCGCTGGATGATCCGATGGCAATGCTGCTGGGTCGGGGCGTCGCCGAATATCATGCGACAAACACACCCCGGTCGGACATCGCCGGTTCGGATCTGATCAATGCGATTCTGGACGAGCTGAATACCGTCTTTGCGACCATCGCTGCCGATCTGGGCGCGCATCGGGTTGCGCGGTTTCGGGCGGCCTCTGACCGCGTCTTTCGCACTGTCCAAACGACACTGGACACACGCGGCCAGTCCGGCCACGTGCGTCGTTGCCACGGCGATCTGCACCTGCGCAACATCGTGCTGGTGGATGGCGTGCCCACGCCATTCGACGCGCTGGAGTTCGACGAAACTCTCGGCACTTGCGACGTGCTGTACGATCTGGCGTTCCTGTTGATGGATCTGTGCCACATGGGGCTGAAGCGGGCGGCAAACATCGTCCTCAACAGCTATCTGCATCATGCCCGCAGCATGGATCACCACGCCGCCCTGTCGCTGCTGCCGCTGTTTCTGAGCATTCGCGCCGCGATCCGGGCAATGGTTGTGGCGCAGACGGCAAGCTTCAACCCGGATGATGACACGTTGACAGATGAGGCGCGCAGCTATCTGTCGAGCGCCCTGGCCTATCTTGGCCCCGAGCCCGCGCAGCTGATCGCCATCGGCGGTTTGTCTGGCACCGGCAAGACGGTGCTGGCGACCTCGCTTGCGCATCACATCGGGGCCGCACCGGGGGCGGTGCACCTGCGCAGTGATCTCGAGCGCAAGGCGCTTTTTGACGTCTCCCCCCAAACCCGCCTGCCCGCATCGGCCTATCAACCGCAGGTCAGCGCGCGGGTCCATGCGATCCTGCTCGAAAAGGCGCGGCTTGTCCTGTCGGGCGGACATTCCGTCATCCTCGATGCCACCTGGATGGATGAGGATGCCCGCGCCATGCTTCCCGCCCTCGCCGGGAAGTTTGGCGCGCGTTTCACCGGTGTCTGGCTGACCGCTGAACTGGGGGGGCTTGAGTCACGGGTCAGCACGCGGCGCGGAGATGCGTCCGACGCCGATGTCGCCGTCGTACGGGGTCAAGCCGCAAGGATCACCGCGCCGATATCCTGGCCGCGGATCGATGCCTCGGGCAGTCCGGAGGATACATTCCTGAAGGTGCAGACATTGCTGTTCGGGCCGGAGCGACAGGACCCTCCTGGCCAGGAAAGCCGAGGTCCCCGCCATGCATAGCGCCGCCCACGACAAGCCGGTGGTTTCGGCGGCCATCTCGCGGTTTTGGAAATCCTCGTCCCGAAATCCCGGCGGCAGCGCACACGATGCACGATCCGGCGGTCGGGCCCACCGTTGCCGGATGGCAACGCATTGTCATGGCTGCCGTCAATCGAAACGGACCTTGCCGAGCCAAGGACAAGGCAAAGCATCTGCCGAACAGACAGGAGATCACCCATGAACCGCAAGAACCAGATCAACCTGTGGTATATCTTGCTGGCCGTGATGGGCGTCGTTTTCATCCGCGATCTCTGGATCCAGAGCCAGACGATCGAGGCGATCCCCTACAGCCAGTTCGAGGCATATCTGGATCAGGGGGCGATCAAGGAAGTCGTCATCGGCAGCACGAAGATCAGCGGCACCTTCGCCATCGCGCAGGATGGCAAGACCGGGTTTGTCACGACGCCGGTGACGCCGGAACTGGCCAGCCGGCTGAGCGAGACCGGCGTGACCTACTCCGGTGCGGTCGAGAACACATGGTTTTCCACGCTTCTGTCCTGGGTCCTGCCAGCGCTTTTCTTCGTAGGCATCTGGATGTTCGCGCTGCGCCGGATGGGCGGCGGCCAGGGTGCGGGCGGGCTCATGTCGATCGGCAAGAGCAAGGCCAGGGTCTATGTCGAAAGCGACACCAAGGTCACCTTTGCCGATGTCGCCGGCGTGGACGAGGCCAAGGCCGAGTTGCAGGAGGTGATAGATTTCCTGAAGAACCCCAGGGAATATGGCAGCCTGGGCGCGCGGATGCCGAAGGGGATCCTGCTGGTCGGCCCGCCGGGCACCGGCAAGACCCTGCTGGCGCGCGCCGTGGCCGGCGAGGCGGGCGTGCCGTTCTACTCGATCTCGGGGTCCGAGTTTGTCGAGATGTTCGTCGGCGTCGGCGCGGCGCGCGTGCGCGACCTGTTCGAGCAGGCACGGCAGGCGGCCCCGGCGATCATATTCATCGACTAACTGGATGCGCTAGGCCGGGCGCGCGGGGCAGGCACGATCCAGGGCGGCAACGACGAGCGCGAACAAACGCTGAACCAGCTTCTGTCCGAGCTGGACGGATTCGACCCCAGCGTCGGCGTGGTTCTGCTGTCGGCGACCAACCGTCCGGAAATCCTCGATCCGGCGCTGCTGCGCGCCGGTCGGTTCGACCGCCAGGTGCTGGTGGATCGCCCCGACCGTGCCGGGCGGGTGCAAATCCTGAAGGTGCACATGAAGAAGATCGTTCTGGCACCCGATATCGGGCTGGACGACATCGCCGCGCTGACCACCGGGTTCAGCGGCGCCGATCTGGCCAATCTGGTGAACGAGGCCGCCCTGCTGGCGACACGGCGGCGCGGCAAGGTCGTGACCATGGATGATTTCACCCATGCGGTCGAACGCATCGTCGCCGGGCTGGAAAAGCGCAACCGCCTGATCAACCCGCGCGAACGCGAGATCGTGGCCTATCACGAGATGGGACATGCGCTGGTCTCGATGGCATTGCCCGGGGTGGATACGGTGCACAAGGTGTCGATCATTCCGCGCGGCATCGGCGCGCTTGGCTATACGATCCAGCGCCCGACCGAGGACCGGTTCCTGATGACCGAGGCCGAGTTGCGCGACAAGATCGCGGTGCTGATGGGCGGGCGTGCGGCGGAAGAGCTGGTGTTCGGCCATCTGTCCACCGGGGCGGCCGACGATCTGGCCCGCGCCACCGATATCGCCCGCTCGATGGTGGCGCGCTACGGCATGGATGCCGACCTGGGCAATGTCAGCTACGAGACCGACAGGGGCACCTTCCTGGGCGGCAGCACGCCTGGATACTTCGAGCGC
Source organism: Antarctobacter aquimaris (assembly GCF_900184945.1). GTDB lineage: Bacteria > Pseudomonadota > Alphaproteobacteria > Rhodobacterales > Rhodobacteraceae > Maliponia > Maliponia aquimaris. The sequence goes on from NZ_FXYF01000014.1 coordinate 80,819, forward strand.
AGCTACAGCGAGGCGACAGCCGAGGCACTGGACCGGGCCGTGCGCGAGGTGCTGCGCGGCGTTTCAGCGCGGGCAATGGAGATCCTGACCGATAACCGCGCCATTCTGGAACGCGCCGCCAACCGTCTGCTGGAAGTGGAAACGCTGGACGAAGCCGCGTTGCAGGACCTCACCAGGGACCTGCGTCCCCATGCGCCGAAACGAGAAAAGGTCGCCAGCCCCGAGCGATGATCCCTGCAAGATCCGTGTCGCTCATGGATCCCCCAAGAACGGGGGCGCGCAATCAGGAGAAGCGTTTCCAGGCGCGCTTCATGGCGTCGCCCATCTCTTCCCACGCCGTTTCAACGCCTGACCTCATGTCCTTCCAGGCCTCGCCCCGGGCATGCTGGAATTCCTTCAGCCGGGTCTCGGCTGTCTTCTGGTGCGCGCGCAGTTCGTCGATCTCGTCCATGTATGTCAGCCGGGCATCGGCCTGAGCCTTTTCGGCCTTCGCGCGCAGCTTGGCTATCTCGGCTTTCCATGCGTCGAGTTGGGCTTGCAGCTTGTCCTGATAGGCTTGCTTGCGGTCCATTCCGTTTACTCCGGTCATTGGATGTCAGGCCGGTTCCGACGCGCCGGATTTCGCCACCTGTTTCATGGTGTCGGGATTTTCCTGCTTGGCCCGCGTCTCGGTGGCGACAAGGGCATTTGCACAGCGGTTCAGCATCTCGGAGCAGTCTTTTGCATCGGCCGCGAGGCGTTCCATCGAATGGGTCTGCCAATCGACCATCTCTTTCAACGCATTTGCGGGATCGACACTGCCCTGCATGGCGATACGCCTGCCGGCGTCGATCATGGTCTGTGCCGCTTCCTGCCTGCGCTGGAGCCAGGCGGTCGAGAATTTTCCGACCTCATCAAGGATGCGTACCTGCGCGTGAAGGACATGCTTCATCTGCGGCGCAAGAAAAACCGGGTTCGCGGTAAAGAGAACCTGTGCGGCATTCAGGGCGGTGTCTTCGGCGGCGGTCATGCTTTCGTGGCGTGTCATCTTGCTGTCCTTTCGACTGAAATCCGCAACGCGTTCTCAAGATGATCCGTCATGGCGGACGCCGCATTAACAGGCGTCAATACCGGGTGCCGCCGTGACGCGGACAGCGGTGATCCTCTTGACGGGCGCGCGACGGGCCGCTTTCGGCGCAGTTAACGACGGTTAATGCGCCGCCGGCATGCGCGGTTAGACACATGGCCAGTCATCCTCATTGCCAAAGAGGCCAGCCATGAACGACGAAGCACGCGCCGCGTCCGATCCCGCGCTAGACCTGTCGTCGCGGTTTCCCACGGCCTATACGATCTTGTTCCTGCTCATCGTGCTGGTCGCGGCGCTGACCTGGATCATCCCGGCCGGGCAATACGACCGGGTGATGAACGAAGAGGTCGGGCGCGAGATTGCCGTTGCCGGGACCTACACGAAAGTGGATCCGAATCCGCAGGGCTTTCTCGATGTCATGCTGGCCCCGACCGCCGGGTTCTATGACCCCGACAGCTATGCCGCCAATGCCATCGACGTGGCGCTGTTCGTGCTGTTCCTGGGCGGGTTTCTGGGCGTCGTGAACGCCACCGGGTCCATCGATACCGGCATCCGGTCGGCCATGACCCGGATGAAGGGCCGCGAGATCTGGATGATCCCGATCATGATGACCCTCTTTGCGCTTGGCGGCACCACCTATGGCATGGCCGAGGAAACCCTGGCCTTCTATGCGATCCTGATCCCGGTGATGATTGCGGCCGGCTATGACGCGGTGACCGGCGTTGCGATCATCCTGATCGGCGCGGGCATCGGTGTGCTGGGCTCGACGATCAACCCCTTTGCCACCGTCATCGCCGCCAATGCTTCGGGGATTCCGTTCACCGATGGCATCTGGCTGCGGCTGGTGATCCTGCTGGGCGGGCTGGTGATCTGCGCGGCCTATGTCATGCGCTATGCGCAGCGGGTAAAGGACGATCCGGCGCGGTCCGTCGTTGCCCGGCAGGCGCAGGCGCACAAAAAGCTGTTCCTGCAGGCCGCAGGCACCGCCGCGCAGTCGTCAACGCTGACCAAGACGCAAGGCGTGATCCTGCTGATCTTTGCCGCCTCCTTCGCGGTGATGATCTGGGGTGTCGCCAGTCAGGGCTGGTGGATGGCGCAGATGGGCGCGCTGTTTCTGGGGGCGGCCATTGTCATCGGTCTGGTCGGACGGCTGGGCGAGAAAAAGCTGACCGGCAGTTTTGTCGATGGCGCCCGCGATCTCTTGGGCGTCGCGCTGGTGGTCGGCCTTGCCCGGGGCATCGTTGTCATCATGGAGCAGGGCCTGATCGCCGACACCATCCTGCACAGCGCCGAGCAATCGCTGGGCGGGCTGGGCGACCTGGCCTTCATCAACCTGATGTTCTGGATCGAGATCGGGATGAGCTTCTTCGTGCCGTCGTCGTCGGGTCTTGCCGTGCTGTCGATGCCGATTCTTGCCCCGCTGGCCGATTTCGCGGGTGTGGGCCGCGACCTGGTGGTGACGGCCTATCAATCGGCCAATGGCCTCGTGAACCTGATCAACCCGACCTTTGCGGTGGTGATCGGCGGGCTGGCGATCGGGCGGGTGTCCTATGACCGCTGGATCGTCTTCATCTGGCCGCTGATGTTGATCCTCTTGGTGTTCATCTCGGCCGCGCTCAGCATCGCCGCGCTTGTGTGAAGGGGAAGACCCATGTCCGACCATGAACTCGGCGTCCATTCCGAAACCGGCAAGCTGCGGCAGGTCATCATCTGCCGTCCCGGATTGGCGCATCGCCGCCTGACGCCGGACAATCGCCACGAGTTGCTGTTTGACGATGTGTTCTGGGTCAAGCAGGCGCAGAAGGATCACGATGCCTTTGCCGGCGCGATGCGCGGCGAAGGGGTCGAGGTGCTGGAAACCGGCGCGATGCTGGCCGAGGTTCTGGACATCGCGGCGGCGCGCAAATGGGTGCTGGATGCGCGGATTGCGGCCATTCATGTCGGCGTCGGCATGCGGCGCGAGCTGCGCGACTGGATGGATGAGCTCCCGGGCGCGGAATTGTCGGAATACCTGATCGGCGGGCTGACGGTCAGCGACCTGCCGTTCGACGCGGGCAGCATGTTCGGCGCCTATCTGGGCCATCACGGGTTCATCCTGCCGCCCTTGCCGAACTTTCTGTTCACCCGCGACAACTCGGCCTGGATCCATGGCGGGGTCACGCTGAACCCGATGTACTGGCAGGCGCGGCGGCCCGAGACGCTGCTGACCGCGGCGATCTACAAGTTCCATCCGAAGTTCGCGGGCAAGGTCGAGGTGATCTGGGGCGACCCCTTTGCCAACTACGGGCTGGCGACGCTGGAGGGCGGCGACGTGATGCCGGTCGGCAATGGTCTGGTGCTGATCGGCATGGGCGAGCGGACATCGCCGCAGGGCGTCGGCCTGTTGGCCGAGGCGCTGTTCAACGAGGGCCGCGCCAACCGGGTCATCGCCTGCGAGATGCCCAAATCCCGCGCCGCCATGCATCTGGACACCGTGTTCACCTTTTGCGGCGGCGACGTGGTGACCAGCTTCAAAGAGGTCGCCGACGAGATGACCTGCTATGACCTGCACCCCGCCGAAGGGGCCAAGCCATTGGACATGCGCCACGACAGGCGGCCGATGTTCGATGTCGTGGCGGACGCGATGGGCTTCAAGCGCCTGAACGTGGTGCCCACCGGCGGCTCGGACCCGTTCGAACAGGCGCGCGAACAGTGGAACGATGGCAACAACGTGCTGGCGCTGCGCCCCGGTCTGGTCATGGGATACGACCGCAACGACGACACCAACGCCGCCCTGCGGGCGATGGGGATCGAGGTGATCGAGATGCCGGGCGCCGAACTGGGCCGGGGTCGCGGCGGCAGCCGCTGCATGTCCTGCCCCACCATCCGCGACGCATTGTGAGGAGAGAGCCAGATGGCCTTTAACCTGAAGAACCGCCACTTCCTGACCCTGCGCGATTTCACCCCGACGGAAATCGGCTTTTTGCTGAAGCTTTCGGCGGATCTCAAGGCCGCGAAATATGCCGGGACCGAGGTGCCGCTGCTGCGCGGCAAGGAGATCGCGCTGATCTTTGAAAAGGACAGCACCCGCACCCGCGTGGGATTCGAGGTGGCGGCGCATGACCAGGGCGCGACCGTCACCTATCTGGGGCCATCAGGCACCCATATCGGCCACAAGGAAACCGTCAAGGACACCGCCCGCGTGCTGGGCCGCGTCTATGACGCCATCGAGTATCGCGGCTTTGGCCAAAAGATCGTGCAGGAGCTGGCCGACTGGGCCGGCGTGCCGGTCTATAACGGGCTGACGGATGAATTTCACCCGACCCAGATCCTCGCCGATTTCCTGACCATGCAGGAACACTCCGAGAAACCGCTGCGCGAGGTTGCCTATTGTTTCATGGGCGATGCGGCCAACAACATGGGCTTCAGCCTGCTGCTGGGTGGCGCCAAGATGGGCATGGACGTGCGGCTGTGCGCGCCCCGGTCCCTTTGGCCGAACCAGGCCATTCAGGACGAAGCTGCCGTGACCGCCAGGGAAACCGGCGCGCGGATCATGCTGACCGAAGATGTGGCCAAGGCCGTCAGCGGTGTCGATTTCATCTATACCGACGTCTGGGTGTCGATGGGCGAGCCAAAGGAGAAATGGGCCGAGCGGATCAAGCTCTTGCTGCCCTATCAGGTCAATGCCGACGTGATGGCCAGAACCGGCAATCCGCGCGTGAAGTTCATGCATTGCCTGCCGGCCTTCCGCAACACCGATACAACCGTCGGCAAGGACATCCACGACCAGTTCGGCATCGACGCGATGGAAGTGACCGACGAGGTGTTCGAAAGCCCCGCCTCGATCGTCTTCGATCAGGCGGAAAACCGGATGCACACGATCAAGGCGGTTCTTGTCGCCACATTGGGAGGTTGAGCCATGCTTGTCGTCGCTGCAATCGGGGGCAATGCCCTGCTCCAACGCGGTCAGGCTCTGACCGCTGAAAACCAGCGCGTCAACGTGACCGTTGCCGCACATGCGCTGGCCAGGATCGTGCAGGCCGGGCACCAGTTGGTGATCACCCATGGCAACGGGCCGCAGATCGGCCTGCTGGCGCTGGAAGGGGCGGCCTACGATCCGACGCAGATCTATCCTCTGGACGTTCTGGGGGCCAAGACCGACGGCATGATCGGCTACATCATCGAGCAGGAGCTGGAAAACGCCCTGGATCACGAAAGGGCGGTCGCCACCTTGCTGACCCAGATCGTGGTCGATGCCGAGGATCCGGCGTTCCAGAACCCGACCAAGTTCATCGGCCCGGTCTATGACCGTGAAGAGGCCGAGACGCTTGCGCGCGCGGCGGGCTGGTCCATCGCGCAGGACGGCGACAAGTGGCGCCGCGTGGTGCCTTCGCCCGCGCCGCAGGAAATCCCCGATATCCGGGTCATCAAGCTGTTGCTGGATCAGGACGTGATCGTGATCTGCGGCGGCGGTGGCGGCATTCCGGTGCTGCGGCGGCCTGACGGCAGCCTGATCGGCATCGAAGCGGTGATCGACAAGGACGCGGCCAGCGGCCTGTTGGCCAGAGAACTGGGCGCGGACGCGCTTCTCCTGCTTACGGATGTGGATGCGGTCTATCGCGACTTCGGCACCGAAAATCAGACACGCATCGCCAGCCTGACACCGGACGAGGCGTTTGCGCTTGATCTGCCTGCGGGCTCCATGGGGCCAAAGATGCTCGCCGCGGCAATGTTCGCCGCATACGGCGGCCTCGCGGGCATCGGCCGGCTGGATCAGGCCACCGACATTCTGGACGGGCACGCGGGAACCCTCGTGAACCCGATCGCGCAAGACGCGGAAGGATAGGGAAATGAACGAAATGCTGGAGTATCTGCAACGCAGCTGGTGGATCTTCCTGTTGCGCGGCGTGGCTGCCATCGTGTTCGGCATCATGGCCATTGCCTGGCCTGCGCTGACGCTTGCGGTTCTGGTCATGCTGTTTGGCGCCTATGTGCTGGTTGACGGTGTCTTTGGATTGATCGACGCCATCCGCCTTCGGGGCCGACTGATCCGGGTCTGGCCCCTGGTGCTGGATGCCGTTCTGGGAATTGCCGTCGGCCTGCTGACGTTGCTCTGGCCCGGCGCCACCGCGCTGGTGTTGCTGATGTTCATCGCCGCATGGGTCGTGGTCGGCGGCCTGCTGCGGATCGTGCTCGCGTATCAGATCCGCCACGAAATCAAGGGCGAATGGATCCTGATCATGGGCGGTGTCCTGTCGATCCTGTTCGGCGGCCTTCTGGTCGCGCTGCCGCAGGCGGGGCTGGTCACGCTGGTGTGGTTGATCGGGTTCTATGCGGTGGCGTTCGGGGTCTTGTTCGTGCTGCTGGCCTTGCGGCTGCGCAAGCTGCGCAAGCTGGGCGAAAACCTCGCGTGATGCTTCCGTCCGCCGCCCCCGATTACTCCATTCAGAAAGGTGAAACCGATGAAACGTCTGCAAGACAAGATTGCCCTGATAACCGGCGGTGCCGCGGGCATCGGCCTTGAAACCGCCCGGCGGTTCCTGAGCGAGGGCGCGCGCGTGGCGCTCGTTGATCTGAAGGACGACGATCTGGCCGCTGCCGCCCGGGAACTGGGCGCGGGCGAGGCGGTGCTGTGCGTGGCCGCAGACGTGTCCTCGGACGTGGATTCGGCGCGCTATGTCAAGGAAACGCTCGACTGGGGCGGCCGGATCGACGTGTTCTTCAACAATGCCGGGATCGAGGGCAAGGTCGCGCCGCTGATCGAACAGAAGATCGAGGATTTCGACCGCGTGATGGCGGTGAACGTGCGCGGCGCGTTCCTGGGGCTGCAACATGTCCTGCGCGTGATGATCGGACAGAAATCGGGCAGCATCATCAACATGTCCTCGATCGCCGGGTTGCAGGGCAGCCCGAACGTCGCCCCCTACATCACCTCGAAACACGCGGTTGTCGGCCTGACCCGGGCTGCGGCGATCGAGGCGGGGCCAAGCAATGTGCGGGTCAATTCGGTCCACCCATCGCCGATCAACACCCGCATGATGCGCGCGCTGGAGGAGGGGTTCAGCCCGGGGCATGGCGAGGCGGTGAAAGCGCAGCTTGCCGCGTCGATCCCGCTTGGCAGGTATGGCGAAAGCACCGATGTCGCGGCGCTGGTCCTGTTTCTGGCCTCCGACGAGGCGGCGTTCATCACCGGCGCGCAGTATCCCGTCGATGGCGGCCTGGCGGCAGGCTAGGCACCGCGTGAAGGAGGCCCGACAGATGACCGCAGACGCAGATGGCACCACCATCACCGCCAAGGGAACGGTTGTCGCCATCCGCGGCGGTGTCGTGGACGCGGCGTTTCCGGCCAGTGCCCCGCGCATCCATACGCTGGTGCACGCAGGCGGCATCGCCCTCGAGGTGGCGTCGCTGGTGGGCGATGGCGTGGTGCGCTGCATCGCCCTTGGCCCGGTGCGGGGGTTGGGCCTGGGCGCGCCTGTCACATCGACTGGCGCGGCGCTTTCCGTCCCGGTGGGCGAGGCGGTTCTGGGCCGGATGCTGAACGTCTTTGGCGCGCCCCTTGACGGCTTGCCGCCGCCCCGGACGGCCATGCGCCGTGGCATCCACCAGCCGCCGCCACCGCTGTCGGACCGCGTGCTGCGGGCGGAGGTGCTTGAAACCGGAATCAAGGCAATCGACCTTTTGTCGCCCATCGAGCGCGGCGGCAAGACCGGCCTGTTCGGCGGCGCCGGTGTCGGCAAGACGGTGCTGCTGAGCGAGCTGATCCACAACACGGTCGAGCATCACCACGGCGTGAGCCTGTTCTGCGGCATCGGCGAACGCTCGCGCGAGGCCGAAGAGCTGTGGCGCGAGATGGGCGAGGCGGGCGTGCGCGACAAGATGGTCATGGTGTTCGGCCAGATGAACGAGGCCCCCGGCGTGCGGTTCCTGGTCGGCAAATCGGCGCTGACGATGGCCGAATACTTCCGCGATGAGCGGGGTCAGGACGTTCTGCTGTTGATCGACAACATCTTTCGATTCGTGCAGGCGGGGTCCGAGGTGTCCGGCCTGCTGGGGCGGATGCCGTCACGCGTGGGATATCAGCCGACGCTGGCGACGGAACTGGCCGCGCTGGAAGAGCGCATCGCCTCGACACGCAAGGGGTCGATTACCTCGATCCAGGCCGTCTATGTGCCTGCCGACGATTTCACCGATCCGGCGGCCGCGCATATCTTTTCGCATCTGTCGGCCTCGGTCGTCCTGTCGCGCAAGCGCGCCAGCGAAGGGCTTTACCCGGCTGTCGATCCGCTGGCTTCGGCGTCCGTCATGCTGACGCCCGGGGTTGTCGGGCAACGCCACTACGACATTGCCCGCGCCGTCCGCCGCACCCTGGCGGAGTACGAGGAGTTGCGCGACATCATCGCCATGCTGGGGATCGAGGAACTGTCGGCCCATGATCGTGCCGTCGTCGCGCGGGCCCGCAGGCTGGAGCGGTTTCTGACCCAGCCCTTTTTCACCGTCGGCGCGGCGGCGGGAACGACGGGCAAGCTGGTGCCGATTTCCGAGACGCTGGACGGATGCGCGGCGATCCTGTCCCAGACCAGCTTCGAGCACCCCGAAAGCGCCTATTACATGATCGGTGCCCTGTCCGATCTGAAGGAGGATGCGGCATGAGCATAGCCACCGAGATGCATGTCTATCTGCGATTGCCGTCGAAAGTGCTGTTCGACGGGCCCGCAACCCGGCTGCGGGGCGAGGCGGCGGATGGCGGCTTTTGCCTCTTGCCCAACCATGTCGATTTCGTCACGGCCCTGGTGCCCTCGGTCCTGCTGATCACCGAAGCGGGCGGGCGCGAACGGGTTTTCGGCATCGACGAGGGGCTTCTGGTCAAGAAGGGCCACAAGGTCGAGGTGGCCATCCGGCGCGGCGTGGAAAGCGACGGTCTCGATGCCCTGCGCGAAACCGTCGGAAGCAGTTTTGCCGGCCTCGAAGACGAAGAGCGCGTCGCCCGCGCCGCGCTGTCGCGCCTGGAGGCCGACATGGTGCGCCGGTTCGCGACACTGAGGGAGCCCCACCGATGACGGAAGAAGACGACAGGTCCGCCGATGACATCGGCCGACGCGCCCGGCGCATGAAGGAGGCGCGCGACAATCCCGGGCCAAGCCCGCTGCGCGGCATCGGCACGTTCGGAATGATCGGCTGGTCGGTCACGGTGCCGACGGTGGGCGGCGCATTTTTGGGGATGTGGCTGGATCGCGTGGCGCCGCAGGATTTTTCATGGACCATCGCGCTGCTTCTGGGCGGGGTCGTGCTGGGCGCATTCATCGCCTGGGGCTGGATCGGCAAGGAAGGAGGCGGGAAATGATTGCCGTTGACTGGATGGGCCTCGGGTTCGGCGCTCTGGCGGGCGCGGTTGCGAGCGGGCTGTTCTTTGCGGGCCTGGCCTGGGGCATGCGGCTGGCCTTGCGTTCGGCCCGCCCGACGCAAGTATTGCTGATCAGCGGCGCGCTGCGGATCGCGGCACTTCTGGGTGCCGGCTGGCTGGTGGCGGAGTTGGGGGCGTGGGAACTGGCGGGCTTTGCGCTGGCCTTCCTGCCGATCCGCTTTGCGGCCCTGAGCATCGCGCGCCGCCCCGCACCCCGGAAGGCCGAACCATGCAGCTGACCCCGGACGACAGCGTCCTTTTCGTGATCCTTGGCATCCCGATCAATGCCACGATCTTCAACACATGGGTCATCATGGCCCTTTTGGCAGGCCTGTCGGCCCTGATCACCCGCAATCTGCGCGCCGACGTGCCGCCCAACCGATGGCGCACCGCGCTTGAGGTGATCGTCAACGGGATTGCCGGGCAGATATCCGAGATCACCGGGCGGCACGATCCGCGCATTCTCTATTTCACCGGCACCCTGTTCCTGTTCATCGTCACCGCCAACCTTCTGACGGTCGTGCCCGGCTTTGATACGCCCACGGCCTCGCTTTCCACGACGGCGGCGCTGGCGTTGTCGGTTCTGATCGCGGTGCCGCTGTTCGGGATCGGCAGCCGGGGGCTGGGCGGCTATCTGAAAACCTATGTTCAGCCCTCGTTCATCATGCTGCCCTTCAACATCATCAGCGAGTTTTCGCGCGGCATATCGCTGGCCATCCGCCTTTACGGCAACATCATGAGCGGCGCGGTGATCGCGGCGATCCTGCTGGGCGTGGCGCCGTTCTTCTTTCCCGTGGTGATGGACATGCTGGGTCTGCTGACCGGCATCATCCAGGCCTACATCTTCGCCATCCTCGCCACCGTCTACATCTCGACCGCGACGGCCCCGCCGCCCGCGGACGGGGCTGAAACCGCAAAGGACACTCCATGACAGATCTCGCGATAATTGCCGCCATCTCGATCTTCACGGCCGGGCTCACCGTGGCTTTCGGTTCGCTCGGGCCGGCTCTGGGCGAAGGGCGGGCCGCGTCAACCGCGCTGAACGCCATCGCCCAGCAGCCCGACGCGGCGCCAACCCTGTCGCGCACCTTGTTCGTCAGCCTTGCGATGATCGAATCCACCGCGATCTACTGTTTCGTCGTCGCGATGATCCTGATCTTTGCCAACCCGTTCTGGGACGCAGCCCTGGAGGCTGCGGCGCAAGGGGCCGGGGGCTGACGCGATGTCGATAGACTGGATCACGGTCGGGGCGCAGATCGCCAACTTCCTGGTGCTGATCTGGCTGCTCAAGCGGTTTCTCTATCGCCCCATCCTTGACGGGATCGACACGCGCGAGGCCGAGATTGCCGCGCGCATGGGCGAGTCCGCAGCCGTTCGCCAGCGCGCAGAGGCCAGGGAGGCCGAATACAAGGCTCAGATCGCGAACCTGTCCGCCAGCAGGGCCGAGTTGCTGGAAAAGGCCCGGCACGATGCGCAAGCCGAGCGGGATGCAATTCTGGCGCAGGCGCGGCACCGCTTGGCAAGCGAGCAGTCCGAACGCGAGGACCTGCGCGCCGAAGAAGCCCGCCAATATACCGCCGATCTGCATCGCAGCGGCGCAAGGGCGTTGCTGGCACTGACGCGCAAGGCCTTGTCGGACCTGGCGGATGAGACACTGGAACAACGGATTGCCCTGCACGCAGCGGTGCGCCTGAAGGGCATGGTGGACGATCTGCGCGATGCCGCCGGTGACAGCCGCGAGGCGGTCGCGCTGACCCGCGATCCACTGCCCGAGGAGGTGAAGGCGCGCCTGCGCGAGGAACTTGCCACGATCCTTCCGGGCTTCAGCTTGCGGTTCGACACCGATCCGGCCCTGTCGCCCGGTCTCAATCTGCGGCTGGGCGGTGCGCAGGTCGGCTGGACAACGGACAGTTATCTGGATGGCCTGGATGCCGTGCTGGAAGATCGGTCCGGGGAGCTCTTGCGCAAGGGTCTGACCGATGCGGCCTGATCTGGAACCGATGCAAACGACGCGTGATCTGCTGCAGGCGCTGCTGGACAGCCCGCCGCCCGCGCCCGAGATCGGCGAGGTCGGTCGTGTCGCCGAAGTGGGCGATGGGATCGCCATCGTGACCGGTCTGGCCCGCGCGCTGGCGGACGAGATGCTGGACTTTGCCTCGGGGGTGCGGGGGATCGTCTTTGACCTCGAACCCGGGCGTCTGGGCGTCGTTCTGCTTGGTCCCTCCGAGAATGTCACGATGGGCGAGGACGTGCGCCGGACCAAGCGGGTGGTCAGTGTGCCGGTCGGGCCGGCATTGCTGGGCCGGGTTGTCGATGCCCTGGGTCGCCCCCGCGATGGTGGCGGGCCGGTGGATGCGGCCATCCACGCGCCGGTTGAGGCCGAGGCCCCCGATATCCTGCACCGACGCGCCGTGGCGCGGCCGCTTGCGACCGGGCTGAAGGCGGTGGATGCGGCCGTGCCCGTGGGGCTGGGCCAGCGCGAACTGATCATCGGCGACCGGCAGACCGGCAAGACCTCGATCGCGGTCGATACCATCCTGAACCAGAAGAGGACCGGTGTGATCTGCATCTATTGCGCCATCGGCCAGCGCGGCGATGCGGTGGCCAAGGTGATCGGCGCGATCCGCGACGGCGGCATGATGGCACAATCGGTCATCATCGCGGCGGGCGACGAGGATGCGCCGGGGCTGGCCTATATCGCGCCCTATGCGTCAATGTCGATGGCCGAGAGCTTTGCCGCCACGGGCAGGGATGTGCTGGTGGTCATGGACGATCTGACCCATCACGCCCATGCCTACCGCGAATTGTCGCTGCTGTTGCGCCGCCCGCCGGGACGCGAGGCATTTCCGGGCGATATCTTCTATGTCCATGCCCGCCTCCTGGAACGTGCCGGGCAATTCGCCGAAGGGGCAGGCTCGATCACCGCCCTGCCCGTTGTCGAAACCCAGGCCGAGAACCTGTCGGCCTATATCCCGACGAACCTGATTTCGATCACCGACGGGCAGATCTACCTGTCGCCCCGTCTGGTGCGCACCAACCAGTTTCCCGCCGTCGATCTGGGCGTGTCGGTCAGCCGTGTCGGCGGCAAGGCGCAGGCCCGCGCATTCCGCGAGGTCGCCGGAAACCTGCGTGTGACCCTGTCACAATTCGAGGAACTGGAGGAGTTCGCCCGTTTCGGCACCCGGCTGGATGACGCCACGCGCGCGCGGCTGGCGCGCGGGGCCGCCGTGCGTGCGGCCCTGCGCCAGGCCGAGCGGGATCCGATGTCGGCCAATGAGCAACTGGCGGTGCTGGTGGCCGCGATGGAAGGCATGCTGGACGGTATGGACGAAGGCCGGACCCGGGCCGCAATCCATGCCATCCGGACCGCAATTCGGGCGGATGACGGGGGTTTGGCAAGGACGATCGCGGAAAACGACAGGCTGACCGACGCGGCGCGCGGTCGGATCCTGGACACGGCACGGGCGGCCATATCGGCGCAGGCAGGGGATGATGGCCCAGACGCTTGAACGCCTCACCCACAGGACAAAGACGATGCAGAGCATTCGCGGCATCGTCAGCACGATGAAAACCATGTCGGCGATCAATGCGCTGCCCTATGAACAGGCGGCGCAGGCGATCGAGGCCTATCAGGACACCGTGATGGCGGGGTTTCATGCCTTCGTGCGCTGCCACGGACCACTGCCGGAAGATGCCGATCCCGCAGCCGCGGCGATTGCCATTGTCTTCGGCTCCGACCACGGGCTTTGCGGCAACTACAACGAGATCGTTGCAACGGAAGCCATGCGGATCAAGCACCTTGCCCCCTCCACGGGGGTGATCTGCGTTGGCGCCCAGATGGAGGATGCCCTGGTCGGGCTGGGCATCGTGCCGAAGACCACATTGCTGACGCCTGCCACGGCGGATGGGCTGGGGCGGCTGTCCGGCCGCCTGATAACCCTGCTCGACAAGTTGCGCCTGTCCGGCGCGTCGGGCGCGATCGGCGTTTCGCTGGTTCACATGCAGCGCGGCGCGCACGGTGAACAGCACCCGGTGTCTCTGCGTCTGTTGCCGCTGGACCCCGGGATGACCAGACAGCTGGCGCAAAGACCCTGGGACTCGCGCAGCCTGCCGCAATTCCGGATGCCTCCGGACCGGCTTCTGGCTTCGCTGATCCGCAGCTATCTCTTTGCCAGATTGTTCCGTTCGGCAGCAGAGGCCATGGTGACCGAAAACGCGGCCCGACTGGCGCGGATGCAGCAGGCCGAACAGTCCATTGACGGCCAGATCGAAACGCTGGCCGCCGAGATGCGTTTGGCCCGCCAGAGCGAGATCACCACAGAGCTTCTGGATGTCATCATCGGGTTCGAGGCATTGAAGGGGCGAGAAAAGCGGTCGCGTGACAGGCAGCCCTGAACGCGGATTCTCGAGGCGTTTAACCCCGATCAATCCACCCCCGCCGACGATAGCCTATCTTTGGATTCGTTCCGCCCGGTTGAGCATAGCCCGCTCAAGCCCCATAATCTGAAAGAAAAAACATGCTCTATGTTGACCTGCCGACAGCGCGCGAAATCGGTGAACTTGATCTGGTGCGTTCGGATGCCTGCGTCTCGATCTACCTCGCGACGACGCCGCTGACCCAGGAAACCGGCAAAAGCCGCACAACCCTGCGGCAACTGATCAAGACCGCCATCGACAGGCTGGAGGCCGCTGGCGTCGAAAAGCGCCGTATCTGGCCGTTGCAGGAACACTTCGACACCGTGCTGGAGGATGACGGATTCTGGGAGCATCAGGCCCACAGCCTGGCCATCCTTGCGACGCCGGAAAAGCTGCTGACCTATCGGCTGGCCAACAACCTGTCGGATATGGTCGCGGTATCGGACCGCTTCCATCTCAAGCCTCTGCTCAGGGCCATCACCTTTCCCAATGCGGCCCATGTTCTGGCGGTTTCGGAAAACGCGGTGCGGCTGATCGAGGTTTCCAGCGACTTGCCCGCAACCGAGATCAAGGTGCCGAACATGCCAAGGAGCGCCGCCAGCGCCGTCGGCAAGGCCTCGATCAATGACAGCGGCGCCGGTCGGCGCATTCAGGGAAAGGAAGGGCAGAAGGTTCGCCTGGGGCAGTATATCCGCAAGATCGATACGGCGCTGCGCCCTGTGCTGGCACATTCCGAGATCCCCTTGATCCTGGCCTCGACACTGCCGGTTGCCGGGCTGTTCCGCTCACTCAGCCGATTTGACCTGCTGGAGGACATGATCGAAACCGCGCCTGACAACATGACGGAAGCCGAACTGGCCAAGGCCGCCCGGCCTGTCCTGGATGCCCATTACGCCAGGCGGATGGCGGAGTTCCGTACCCATTATGACACGCGCGCAGGTCAGAGCAGAACCACCACCGATATCTCGGATGCCGCGCGGGCGGCAACGTTCGGGGGCATCGAGACGCTGCTCGTCGATATCGACGCGGTCATTCCGGGCTCGGTTGATGAAGCCAGCGGAGCAGTCAGTTTTGTTCCCAAGGAAGCCCCCGGCGCTGGCAGCTACGGGGTGGTCGACGAGATCGCGGGCCGGGCGCTGCGCACGGGCGCACGTGTTCTGGCCGTCCGCAAGCCGGATATTCCCGGCGAAACGCCGCTTGCGGCGATCCTGCGTCACCCGCTTTGAACAATCGCGGGCCCGGAGGGGCACGCCCGGCCCCTTCGACCCCTGGCGCGGCTGTCGGGTTTAACCCGCGATAATTCGGATAACGTTCTTGCGGGTTATCCTTTTCGAACAAGATGTTGTCTTCGTCTCGGAGATACAGGGATGCTGGTAAGCCGCATCATGCGCACCCCGGTCACGACCATCACGCCAGACACCTCGGTTCGGGCCGCGGCGGCGCTGATGGCCGAGCTTGACCTGGGTGTATTGCCGGTTTGCGTCCACGGTCGCCCGATCGGCATCCTGACTGACAGGGACATCGTGATCCGATGGGTCCCCAATGCGGTTGCCGACAGCAGTATCGGGCCGATCATGACACCCGGCATCGTGACCTGCTGTGCCGACCAGACAGTCGAGCAGGCGGCCTACCTCATGTCCGACAGGCGGCTCCGCCGGCTTGTCGTTGTGGACATCGCCGGCAAGATCGTGGGGATCGTCACATTGGGCGATATCGCCAATGATGCGAGCGAGGAGTTGGCAGGTCAGACCCTGGGTGAGATTGTCGAAGAACCGTAACGCTACTGGGCCTGCCGGAGAAGGATCTCGCGCTTGAAAACCTCCAGGTCAATTCCGGCGATCTCACACAACCTGTCGAGATCGTTGAGAACGATTTCGCCGTGGGCCGGATAGGATATGACACCGTCCCGCTCGAACCGCCGCATCGTCCGGCAGACATGGACGTTGCTCAGCCCGGTGAATTCACCGATCTTTTGCTGTGTCATCGGAAACAGGAATCGGGCATCCTTGACCAGTCCGACAACATCAAGCCGGACGTAGAATTCCAGCAGGGCATAGGCGACGCGATTTGCTGCGGCCCCCTTGCCCATTCGCAGCAGGATTTCGGAGGTGCGGGCCTGCGTCCTGACAATCTCTGCGGCCATCATTTCGCGCAGCCTTGCCATGTCCGGGGATGGGCCATTCGCATGCGAGGGTCGAATGATAATGTATCGCGCATCGCTCAGAGCTTCGACCGAGCAGGCGGATACAGGTGCGCCAGCCGCCCCGATCAAGGCGAAATCCCCCGGCAGCATAACATCTATGATCTGGGTTTCGCCACCAGGCAGCATCTTTGAAAAACCGATCCAGCCTTCGAGCAGAAGCATGGAATGGTCTGCGAAATCTTCCTCGCGGACGATGGTTTTTCCCTTGTTGGCGGTTTCGACGGTTGCCTGCGGCTGAATACGCAAGAACAGATCGACAAGTGCCGGCTGGCTTCGGCCAACGGGAAGCGCAATGACATTGCTCAGAAGTTGCATCGAAGTCGCTCTTCCCGATCAGGCCCTGAGGCACAAAAAAACTGC
This sequence comes from Antarctobacter aquimaris, assembly GCF_900184945.1. GTDB lineage: Bacteria > Pseudomonadota > Alphaproteobacteria > Rhodobacterales > Rhodobacteraceae > Maliponia > Maliponia aquimaris. The sequence continues at coordinate 97,247 of NZ_FXYF01000014.1, forward strand.
GCGACATCGAAGCGCCTGGTGCGGAGGTGGGGTTGATCACGAGTCCGTGCAAGGCGGCCGCGGCGTTTTGCCTCTGGGGGCATCGTCCAAGGGTGCCACACCATCGAAAGCGGCGTGGCGGCGGCCGAGCCCCAGGCTCTTCGACGCAGATGCGGGCGTTGTTGCCGACCCCGGACACCTGCCGCAACTATCGTGGCGCAATGCCGCAAGGTGGCGGTTTGGCCTCGGATTAACCGGGATCAATGAATTCCATTTCCTGAGCGTGTAAACGAAAAAAAAGGAGGGTGCTGATCCCATCTGCATCGAAGCGCATGCAGGGTCGCGGCTGTCCGGATCGCTGCTGGGCAGCACGGCCGAGAAGCTGCCCGTTGATCCGCCCTGCGATGTGCCTGTCACGCCACCATGAGTTTTTTTCCCGACCAGCGACGTTCAATGAAAAGGAGCGACACCATGTTCCACCGCAGACAATTCCTCTCGCTCGCTGTCCTTGGCGGCGCGGGTGCCTTGGCGGTCTCGCCAACTTCCGCAGCTGGGCCGGCGCCGGTCTCGACCAATGCCAGGATCGTCATCGTCGGGGCCGGTGCGGCCGGTGCGGCGCTGTCCAACCGGCTGGTGCGCAGGTTCGACGGGGCGACGATCACGATTGTCGACCCGAGCCAGGCCCATATCTATCAGCCCGGACTGTCCCTGGTCGCGTCCGGCCTGAAACCGGCCAACTATGTCGTGTCCCGGACAGCCGAATGGCTTCCCGACGGGGTGACGCTGGTTCCCGAGGCCGTCGCCGCCGTCGACCCGGAAAACAGGACCGTCTCGACCTCGGGCGGGCAAACCCTGGCCTACGACTTCCTTGTTCTGGCGCCGGGCCTGGTTCTCGACCACGGCGCAATCGAGGGCTTTTCGCTCGACATGGTGGGCCAGAACGGAATCGGCGCGCTCTATGCCGGGCCGGAATATGCCGCAAAGACCTGGGCCGCGGCGGATGAATTCACCCAGACCGGCGGGCGCGGCATCTTTACCCGCCCCGCGACCGAAATGAAGTGCGCCGGCGCGCCGCTGAAACATGCCTTCCTGATCGACGATATCGCGCGGCGGGCGGGCAATGCGGGCAAGGTCGACATGGTCTATGCGGCCCATAACGACACCCTGTTCGGCGTTCCCATCGTTTCCGAAAAGGTGCGGATGCTGTTTCAGGATCGCGGCATCGCACCCGTCTATCATCATGTGCTGAAGGCGGTCGACGCGGGGCGCAAGGTTGCAACCTTCACCACGCCCGACGGCGATCAGGAAATGGACTTCGATTATCTGCATGTCATTCCGCCGCAGCGCGCGCCCGATTTCATCCGCCAGTCCGGGCTGAGCTGGGGCGACAAATGGACCGATCAGGGCTGGGTCGAGGTGGACAGGCACAGCCTGCGCCACCTGCGCTATCCTGAAATCTTCGCGCTGGGCGACGTGGCGGGTGTGCCCAAGGGCAAGACCGCGGCCAGCGTCAAGTTCCAGGTTCCGGTTGTCGAAGACCACCTTGTCGCGGCGGTTGAGGGTCGCGACGGCGATGCCGCCTACAACGGCTATACCTCCTGCCCGCTGATCACCCGGATCGGGAGGGCGATGCTGGTCGAGTTTGACTACAACAACAACCTGACCCCGTCCTTTCCGGGGATCATTGCGCCGCTCGAAGAGCTGTGGATCACCTGGCTGATGAAGGAAATCGCGCTGAAGGCGACCTACAACGCCATGCTGCGCGGCCGTGCCTGAGGAGGCTGAAACAATGAACGACATGACATTCGGAACCATTGTCGCGGTGCTGGAAGAGATTTTCGGCCGCGGGCTTTTCTGGACGATGGTGGTGGCGGCCGCGCTGGTCACCCTCGCCTATCTCTATGTCCTGATCCGCGACCGGTCGGTGAACTGGCGCAAGTTCCTGCTGGCCCAGCTGTCGATGCCTTTGGGCGCGATCGGCGCGGTGATCTTTGTGCTGGCCGTGACCGATTCAGGGCTTGGCGATATCGGCGGGCCCATCGACGTGATCATGTTGCTGGCCATCGCCGCCGCAGGCGCCATCGGGATCGCGATCCTGGTCTATACCGCGCAATCGCTGATCCGGGGCAAGCAATCCCGTTGACGCGCACGCAAATGGCGCCGATCGGTTCAGGTCATCGTGGCTGTCAGCCGGACAGGCTCATAGACCGGCGGAACAGGGCCAAGCTGGCCAGGAAAAAGGCCAGGCCCAATCCCGCCATCAGCGACAGTTCGAACCAGACCGCACTGACGCCTGCGCCGCGAAACACCACCGCCTTGGCGAAGGCCAGGAAATGCCGCGACGGCAGCACGGTGGTCAGGCGCTGCACGATGTCGGGTTGGCTTTCGATGGCCCCCATGCCGCCCGACAGCATGATGATGGGGATGATCACCATGATGACCAGCAGCGCAAACTGCGCCATGCTGCGCGCCATCGTGCCGAGGAACATGCCGATGGCCGCCGCCGCTGCCAGGTAGACCGCCGTTCCGGCCAGAAGCAGCGGCACCGATCCCGCCACCGGCACCTGCAACACCCCTTGCACGATGAAGATCAGCGACAGGGTAAAGGCGGCCAGAACGACGACGACATTGGCCAGGACCTTGGACAGCGCGATTTCAAACGGCGTGAGCGGCATCACCATCAGATGCTCGATGGTGCCCTGTTCACGCTCGCGCAGCATCGCCGCACCGGTCAGGGCGATGGTCAGCAGGGAGAGCTGGTTGAGCAGCGACGACATCGCCTTGAACCAGACCGGGTTGCCGTTCGGGTTGAAGGCGCGGCGCAATTCCAGCCGCAGCGCGGGCTCGGACGCGTCAGGGCTGCCCGAGAGAAACGCGCGGGTCTCTGAGGTGAGGATATTGGCGATGTAGTCGGTGCCAAGCTGCGCCTGGCTGACCGCGGTGGCGTCCACGTCAAGCTGGGCGGCGGGCATGAGACCGGCGATCACGTCGGCCTCGAACCCGGGCGGAAAGCTGAGGATGAACATGATTCGGCCGGCATCCATTTCCGCGGTCATCCGCTCGGGCGATATCATCACCGGCGGCTGAAACCAGGGCGGGCCAAGCGCGTCGGTCAGTTGCCGGGTCAGCGCCGAGGCGTCCTCGTCAAGAATGGCTATCGCGGCGTTATGGACGGTGTCGCCGGCGCCGTTGGCCTCCAGCATGACGGCGACGACAAAGGACCACAGGATCAGGATCACCATCACCGGATCGCCCAGCACGCTTTTCAGCTCTTTGCCCGCCAGCCAGTAGATGTTGGTCAGCCGCCGCATTGCCTAACGCTCCTGCTTGCGCAGGGCCAGCACCGCCAGCAGGGTCAGGACCGGCCCGAAGGCCGCCAGTCGCAGCAGGTGGCCCGACAGTTCGGACAGGCCCAGCCCCTTGGTGAAGGTGCCGACACTCAGCCCCATGTACCAGGTGGTGGGCCAGAAGGTGCCCATGATCCGCGCGCCGCCTTCCAGCGACGAGACCGGCGTGATCATGCCCGAGAATTGCAGCGTCGGCATCACCGACAGGATCGCCGCGGCAAAGACCGCCGTCACCTGGGTTTTCGTCAGCATCGAGACGACAAGCCCGTAGCCCGTCGCCGCCACCGCATAGAGCAGCGCGCCCAGCACCAGCACCAAAGGATCGCCCTTCAGCGGCACATCCAGCACCGTCACCACCAGCGCCGTCAGGATCGCAAAGTTCAACAGCGTGATGACGATATAGACCAGCTGCTTGCCGATCAGGAATTCGGCGCGGCTGGTGGGGGTGACATAGAAATTTGTGATCGTGCCGATCTCCTTCTCGCGGGCCACGCTGACCGCCATCAGGATCGCCGGGAACAGCAAGAGCAGCAAGGGCGGGATCGACGGGCCGATCGCCGGCAGGCTTTCCATCGCCGGGTTGTAGTGAAAGCGCGGGATTAGCTGCGCGGGCGGGGCCGCATCGGGCGCGCGCGGTGTCGCCAGATCGGCCAGCGCCAGCGCCGATTGCGCGCCCGTCGACAGGACATGCGCATGGGCGCCCTCGACATAGCTTTCCACCGTGCCCGCGCGGTTCGTGTCAGAGCCGTCAATCAGCCCGGCGATCTCGGCGGTTTCACCACGACGCACGGATTTGCCGAACCCCGGCGGTATTTGCAGCGCCAGGGCCAGTTCGCCGCTCGCCATCCGGTGTTCCAGTTCCTCGGCGCCGGAAATCGGCGGCGCCTGCCGGAACCAGGCCGAATCCTCGAACCCCGACAGATAGGCGCGGCTTTCGGGGCTGCGGTCGAGATCAAAGGCCGCGAAGGGGATGTTGCGGACCTCTTGCGAGATGCCGAACGACATGATCAGCAGCAAAAGCGCAGAGCCGACAAAGGAAAACACCAACCGCACCGGATCGCGGCGCACCTGCATCGCCTCGCGCGAGGTGAAGGCCAGAAGCCGTTGCAGGCTGAAGCGCGGCGCGGCGGTATCCGCCTCTGGCGCGTCAGCGCCGGTCAGCAGGCCCTCTTGCATCGGTGCCTCTGGCGGCGAGGCATCGGTCATATAGGCAACAAAGGCGTCTTCGAGCGTCTCGACCCCGCGCGCCGCGATCAGCGCCTCGGGCGCATCCGACACAAGAACCTTGCCCGCATGCATCAGCGAAATCCGGTCGCAGCGCATGCCCTCGTCCATGAAATGGGTCGAGATGAAGATCGTCACCCCGTCGCGCCGCGCCAGTTCCAGCAGCATGACCCAGAACGCATCGCGCGCCTGCGGATCGACGCCCGAGGTCGGCTCGTCGAGGATCAGGATGTCCGGCCCGTGGATCACCGCGACCGCCAGCGACAGGCGCTGGCGCACCCCCAGCGGCAGCGAGGCCGCGCCCTGTTCCAGATAGGGGTCAAGGCCAAAGCGCGGCACAAGTTCGGCCATGCGTTGGGCCGTCAGCTGTCGGCCCAGGTGAAACAGCCGCGCATGCAGCAGCAGGTTTTCCCGCACCGTCAACTCGCCGTACAGCGAGAAGGATTGCGACATGAACCCGACCCGCCGCCGCGTGTCCAGGTTCTGCGCATCGACCGGCTTGCCCAGGATCCAGGCCTCGCCCTCGGTCGCGGGCAGAAGCCCGGTCAGCATCTTCATGGTCGTGGTCTTGCCGCAGCCGTTCGAGCCCAGAAAGCCGAAAATCTCGCCGCGCGCGATCTCGAAGCTGACGGCATCGACGGCGGTGAAATCGCCGAACCGCTTGGTCAAGTTCTCAGCGCGAATGGCCGGCGGTCCCGGTTCCATATCGGCCCCGGCCGCTGGTACGGCGGGCGCCGGTGTATCGGCGCTGTCGCCGCCCAGCAGCGCCACATAGGCGGCCTCGACCGTGACCATGCCGGTCCGCGCCATCAGATCGGCGGGGCTGCCGGTCGCCAGCACGCGCCCACCCTCTATCGCCACCAGGTGACCGAACCGCGCCGCCTCCTGCATGTAGGCGGTGGAGACCAGCACGCTCATCCCCGGCCGATCGGCGCGGATCGCATCTATCAGGTCCCAGAACTGGCGCCGCGACAGCGGATCGACCCCGGTTGTCGGCTCGTCCAGCAACAGGAAATCCGGGTCATGGATCAGCGCCGCGCAGAGCCCCAGCTTCTGTTTCATCCCGCCCGAGAGCTTGCCTGCCGGGCGGTCCATGAACGGCGCAAGCCCGGTGGCGCGGGTCAGCCGGGCGATGCGTGCGTCGCGCTCCGCCCGGTCGAGCCCGAACAGCTTGCCGAAGAAATCCAGGTTCTCCTGCAGGCTGAGATCGTGGTAGAGATTGCGCCCCAGCCCCTGCGGCATGAAGGCGATCCGCCGCCCCGCGTTGGCCCGGTGGCGCGCAGAGGCCATGTCGCCGCCAAGCGTTTCGACCTGCCCCGACTGCAGCTTCTTGGCCCCGGCGATCAGCGCCATCAGCGTCGACTTGCCCACGCCGTCCGGACCGATCAGCCCGACCATCCGCCCGGCGGGCAGGTCCAGCGTGACATCGTTCAGCGCCAGAACCTTGCCATAGCGGTGGCTGACCCGGTCCAGCCGCGCCACCGGCGGCAATTCGGCATTGCCCGGGCTGCGGTTCATTGCGAGGCGGTGCCGTCAGGCGGCGCGGGCAGGACCTTGGCGAGCGGCGGCGTCAGGCCCTCGGGCCAGTCGGGCACGCTGCCGTCCGGTCCCGCCAGTCGCACCCAGGCCACGCCGCGCACGCCGGTCTTGACCTGTGCGAGCCGCGCCGCGATCAATTCGGACGGGATACGCACCCGGATGCGGAACATCAGGCTTTCGCGCTCTTCTAGGGTCTCGACCTGTTTGGGCGTGAACTGCGCCTGCGGCGCGACAAAGCTGACCACGGCAGGCACCGCCACATCGGGCATGATGTCGACCACGATCCGCGCCTCATCCCCCAACCTGACCCTCGGCGCGGCGCTGGCGGGCAGAAAGAACTCCATATAGACCTCGTCGAGGCTGACCAGGGTCAGCACCTTGCCGCCGCTTCCCAGAACCTCTCCGGGCTGCGCCAGCCGGTAGAGGACACGCCCCGCGGCAAGCGCATGAAGCGCGCTGTCGGCAATCCGCGCCTCGATCTCGCGGAGGGCGGCATTCTCGGCGTCCACCGCGCGCTGCTGCGCAACGACACCTGCGCGCGCGGCGGAAAGGCCGGCCTCGGCCAGTTGCGCCTCGGTGCGTTTAATGTCCAGCTCTTCACCCGAGACGATACCGCGCGCGCTCAGCGTTTCGGCGCGGGCCAGTTCGCTCTGCGACAGAGCCAGTTTCGCCTCGGCCTGGGTCACGCTCGCCTCGGCGACCGTCACCGCCGCTTCCGCGCTCGCCACGGCGGCCTGCGCCCGCATCCGCTGTGCCTGCAATTCGCTCGTGTCCATCACCGCCAGAAGGTCGCCGGGCTGCACCAGGTCGCCCTCGCGCACCGCAATTTCGGCAACACGTCCGGTCAGGCGGGTTGAGACGTCGATGAGGTCCGCCTCGATCCGTCCATTGCCACGGGCGAACCCTTCGGGCGGCAGGTCGCCGGGTGCCAGAAGCACCTTCCAGGCGGCATAGCCCAGAAACGCGGCAAGCACCGCCAGCACAAGGAAGATGGACAGTTTACGTGACATGGCGAGCGAACTCCTTCTGCGGCGCTAGCCGTCAACCCCGGCCGATGCGATGCCGCGCCGGTAGATGGCGAACACGCTCGGGGCGGCGGCAACCATTGGCCTCATGTCGCCGATGATCAGCGACTGCCCGACCAGCCCCTGAATTGTCCCGATGAACAGGGTGGCGGCGGCCTCGCTGTCCAATTCCGGATGCACTTCGCCCTGCGCCTTTCCGGTCTCGATGAGGTGACGCACCCGTGCCGCGTACTGTTGCATCATCTGGCCAGCAAGCCGCTTGGCCGGAGATGCCCTTCCCCCCTGCAGTTCGCTGTACAGCATCCGGGGCGCGCCGGGATGCTCGGACACAAAGGCAACATGGGCAAGAAACATGGCCTGCAGCGCCGCCAGCGGCGAAGCGATCCCTTCGGCGGCCTTGTCGACCCGCGCCATGAGGTGTTCGGCCACCCATTGCATCACTGCCAGCCAGATGGCCTCCTTGTTGGGGAAATGACGGAACACCGCGCCTTGCGTCAGGTTCATGTGCCGGGCAATGGCAGCGGTCGTGATCTCGGCGGGGTTCATGGTGGCGGCAAGCTCTACCACCGCCGCGACCGTGACGTCACGCCGTTCCCGGGCAGGAAGGTTTCGGGATCGGACACTCTCGGTCATGCAGGGCGACCGGCATTTCCATCGAACATGGTTGTCCTCCGTTTCTGGCCGATAGGTGGGCCTTTGCGTCGGGACATACACTGCCTTGTAAAAAGATAGTAAGCAATTACTATCTTGGTGTCGAGACAGGTCAGTTCGATGCGCGGCGAATTCAGGAGGCCCGAGTGATGGACAGGACAAGCAAGGATCCGGTGGTAGCGCTGCACATGGGGCGTGGCGGAAATGCGTCTGGAAAGGCGGCGACCCGTCGCGGGGCAGGCCAGACGCCGCCCCCGGCGAACGACACTTCCGGTCAAGGGATGAAAGCGCCAGCATCGCCCAGGGCCGAGCCGATCGCACCGGCGTCACAAGCCGAGCCCTGCCCCGATGCCGCATCGACCGTCTATGATACGCTTGATCACGCCATGCATGCGTCCATTGCCCGCTATTCACATGGGCTTTCACCGGCAGCCCTGATGGGGGCGTGGTTCGATTGGGCCATGCATATCGCCGCCGCACCGGGCAAACGCCTGCAACTTGCCGAGAAGGCCGCCGACAAGGCACGGCGGCATGCCCGCTTCGTGGCCCATTGCGCCGGTTCTGCCGAGAAACAATCGCCCTGCATCGAGCCATTGCCGCAGGATGACCGGTTCCGCGGGGACGCCTGGCAGGCCATGCCGTTCAACGTGATCTATCAGGGTTTCTTGCTGCAGCAGCAATGGTGGCACAATGCGGTGACCGGCGTTCCGGGCGTCACGGCCGAACACGAGCGGCAATTGCAATTCCTGACGCGGCAGTTGCTTGACACGGTTTCGCCGTCGAACTTCCTGCCGACCAACCCCGAGGTACTGCAGAAGACCCGCGACGAGGCCGGCATGAACCTGGTTCGGGGGGCGCAGAACTTCCTCCAAGACTTGCAGGCAACGGCAAACAATGCGCCGCCTGCGGACACGGCGGATTTCCAGCCGGGCCGGAACGTCGCGGTGACTCCGGGCAAGGTCGTCTATCGCAACCGGTTGATTGAACTGATCCAGTATGCTCCGCTCACGAAAACCGTGCGCCCGGAGCCGATCCTGATCGTCCCGGCCTGGATCATGAAATACTACATCCTCGATCTGTCGCCGCAGAACTCGCTGGTGAAATACCTCGTGGGACAGGGATACACGGTCTTCATGATCTCGTGGAAAAACCCCGGCGCCGGGGACCGCGACCTGACGATGGAGGATTACCGCCAACTGGGCGTGATGGCTGCGCTCGACGCGATCAAGACGATCGTCCCGGACCGCAAGATCCATGCTGCGGGCTATTGTCTGGGCGGCACCCTGCTGGCCATCGCCGCGGCCGAAATTGCCCGGGGCGTGGATGAGCCGTTCGCATCGCTGTCGCTCTTGGCCAGCCAGGTGGATTTCACCGAGCCTGGCGAGATGCAGCTTTTCATCAACGAAAGCCAGCTTTCGTTCCTGGACAGCGTCATGTGGAAGCAAGGCTTTCTCGACACCACCCAGATGGCCGGCGCCTTCCAGATGCTGCGATCGAACGACCTGATCTGGTCCCGCGCGATCCGGAACTACCTGATGGGCGAACGGCGGCCGATGAACGACCTGATGGCCTGGAACGCGGACGGAACACGGATGCCCCATGCCATGCATTCGGAATACCTGCGCAAGCTTTACCTCGATAACGATCTGGCCGAAGGCCGTTTCGACATCGACGGTCGCCCTGTCGCCTTGTCCGACATCCGTGCCCCGATTTTCGCTGTCGGCACGATGAAGGACCACGTCGCACCCTGGCCTTCCGTCTTCAAGATACAGGCGCTGACCGACACCGACGTGACCTTTGCGTTGACCAGCGGCGGGCACAATGCGGGCATCGTCAGCGAGCCCGGCCGCCCGCGCCGGTTCTACCGGGTCCGCACGAAGGCCGCGGCCGATCGCCATGTCGATCCGCAAACCTGGGTGGCAGAGACCGAGGCCAAGGATGGATCGTGGTGGGAGGCATGGCTGGCATGGCTGGACGCGCGGTCGGGCGCGTCAGCCGCCCCGCCCGACACCGGCAATCCGCAGGGCGGTTATCCGGTCCTCGGCGACGCTCCGGGAACCTACGTGTTTCAGAAATGAGGCCCCTCACCAGCGGGGCGATGCACAGCAAGGGACCAAACGAATGATCGCCAATCGAAATACCAGCCTGACGATCGCCGCGCTCGTGGCGCTTGTGTTCGGGGCGCTGACAATTGTCTCGGGCGGACGCGCCCTGTTCGGTGGGCCCGAGGCGGCGGCCGCGGTGGGCAATGCCGTGCCGTTCGTGCTGTGGTTCAATTTTCTTGCCGGGTTTGCCTATGTCGTGGCCGGGATCGGGCTGTTCTTGGGGCATCGTCCGGCAGTCTGGCTTTCGATCGCCATCATGGCGAGCACGATTGTGGTGTCGCTCGCCTTCGGCGTCCATGTCCTGCAAGGCGGCGCCTATGAAACGCGCACGGTCGGTGCGATGATCCTGCGGGTCCTGGTGTGGGCCGGGATATCGGCGGTGGCTGTGCGGAACCTTGGCCCAGGCCGACCCTCCGCAGGCTGAGAGGCGCCGGGGAAAACCGTGCAGTGGCTGGCGGCTCTCGCAAAGCGTCCGGTCGTCTGACGGCCGCATCGTCGAGTCCTGGCGGTTCGGCCGGGGTCCAACGGAGCGTTTCCCGACCCTGGCAAGGATACCCCGCCTGGCACCTTGGCCGAAAGAGATGCCTTGGCGCGGTCGGTTACCTTCCCGATTTCCTCGCGCGTTCTGTCATCCTGACCAATTTTTTCGCAGGTTCTCGCCGTCTCGACCCGCGATCCGCTCTCGCGCGCCTTCTACGACCGCAAACGAGGGCAAGGATATCACCACACCCAGGCCCTCATCGTCCTCGCCCGCCTGCGGGTCACGGTGCTCCGGACCATGTTCCAGCGCCGTGAAACCTTTGACAAAGGCACAACGGCGGCTTGATACGTGCCTGACTCTGCGGCGACCGCGCGACGCTCTGCGCCCCCGGCCGTGTCCGCGTTCTGCCTGGCCCGTCCCGGCAGGAAGACCTCGGTGATGCCGCGGGCACCGTTGCGCCGGCCGGCCTGGTTGATCACGTCGATGGAACCCTCGACATAATCGACCAAGTCAGCATAGGTCATGGGCACATCGGTCTTCAGGATGGCGATGGCCAGCCGGCGGAAGGCGCGTTGCGGGGGCTCGGCATGCCGCGTCGTCAGCCACCGGCGGTGGCAGGGGTTGATCGTTTCGAGGAAGGTCATGGCCTCATGCCCGCGGACTTCGCCCGGCACGATGCGGTCGGGCCGCATGCGCAGCGTGGAATCCAGTGGCACATCGGCGCTGCGGGCCTCGCTGTCGCGGTCGGCGATCAGCGTCACGGTGTTCGACTGCTCGGGGCGCAGGTCGGCCGGCTCCTCGATCGTGATGATCCGCTCCTCGGGCGGGATCAGCGACAGGATCTTGCGCGCCGCGACCGTCCTGCCGGTAGAGGTGCCGCCCGAGATATTCATGTTGAACGTGTTCTAGACGCAGAAGCCCCGCAATATGGAAAACCCGTCTTCCACAGCCGGGGCTGCATCACCTGTCCCCGGATTGAGCGGTCGCGATAGAGGGTCGAGACCGAGACGATGGGCTTCTTGGGACTGAGCCCGGTCGACGCGGCCGAAGAGATGATTGCCGAGGCTCGTTGGACTGGCCCTGAAAATGGGGAGAGCACCAACCGAGGAACCGGGAGGTGCCCCATGGGAACCGGAAACAGGCCGACGCCGGAGGTTCGCCGTGACGCAGTTCGGCTGGCGCGGACGAACGGCGGGACGCGGTGGGAGATTGTCCATCAAGGGTTTGGCCATCGGAGGACTTCCTCGGTTCATGCTGGCTCAACAACCCGCCCCTACCGAGAAACCCGATGGCCACCGAAAGCCACACCACGTCACGGGACACCATCAACAGACAGCGCGCGGCCGTTCGGCCGCGCAGGAGAACCGTTTCATGGAAATCCATCCCGAGAGAATTGGCAGGGGCGCGACATCCCGCCGTGAACGTCGCAGATCGTCGGGGCCTGTACGATCTGCGGGATGGACAGAGCCGTTCAGAAAGAGTCCGGACCTGACCGGACTCTCTGCCAGAGATTTCTGCCGTGCCCTGCCTCAGGGGCGGGCACGGATATCAGCCCGCCGATGACATCGCTGGTCTGGCCCGGCGTCAGCCGACGTCCGGCGTGGCAGGGGCCACATTGAAGCGCCGCGCCCCCCGCTTGCGACATGGATCGACGGTCTCGAAACGGTCGGCCTCCTGAACGGAGCCTACCCCGGAACGCTCGGCAAGGAAGCTGCCGTTCAGTCCTGGCGGCTCAGGGTGGTGCCATCCCAACCCAGCAGAAAGACCTCGGACCGCGCGGTGCCGGTCGCGTCTTCGCCGCCGATCAGCAGCACGCCCTCGTCCAGTGTGACCGACCCGCCATAGGCCAGGCCCTCGGACAGGGTGCCGACCTGCTGCCAACCGTCGGGCGACAGGACATGGACCTCGGACGCCCAATGCTTGGTCAGACCCTCGTGGGCGAACCAGTGTCCGGCCTCGGCACGGGCGCGGGCGCCCTGGAAATTGGCGCCTCCGGCGACCAGCACCTGGCCGTTGGCCAGACCGGCATAGGCGCCCGCGACACCCTCGGCCCCGGGCAGCGGCGCAAGCGGTTGCCAATCGGCGCCATCCGCGTCGAAGGTAAGCGACTTGACCTCGGTCGTCCGCAAGCCCGGTTTCACCTCGCCGTTGATGACGTCAAAGCTGCCGGGCGCGGTTTCCACCACCGCCGAACCCGTGTTGGGCAGATAGGGGTTGGCACCCAGATCGCCCCAGATGTTGGCGACCGGGTCATAGACCAGCACCATCTTGTTCCACTGGTACGCTTCGGGCTTGCGACCCATGAAGTCCTGCACCACCTTTGCCCACTGGTCAGGGCTCTTTTCCTTGTCGATCGCGGTTATCTCGGCCAGGTAGCTGTCGAACTGGTCCTTGTTGTAACCGCCGATGACGGCAATGCGGCCATCCGGCATGGTCATCGCGCTGGCGCCCAGCAATCCGGCGGGCGTCGCGGTGTCCAGTTCCTGCCAGCTGTCCGCCGCCGCGTCGTAACGCCAGACGGTGTCGAACACGATTGGCGCGGCGGCATCGGCGCTGGCCTTGCCCGAACCGCCGAACACGTAGATGGCACCATTGGAAACCGCCACGGCCGGCTGTGAGGGCACCGCACCGGTGAACGGGCTGAGCTTTTTCCAGCCGGCGCCGCGATCGTCGAGATCCAGCGCGAAGATGTCGGCGCCGGCGGTGCCGAGCCCGACGATCACGCGGTTGTCGACCCGGGTGGCGATGCCGTTCTTGATCCCGACGGGCAGATCGGGCCAGCCTTCGGCCAACGCCATTCCGGACGTCATCATCGTCACCATTGCCGCAGCTCCGATCAATTGTGTCTTGAGGGTCATGGTTGGTTTTCCCGAGGTAGTGAAAGGGGTGTGTGTTCGCCGTGTCATGCCGAGGTCAGGCCAGCCAGGCCTTGACCTCGGGCCGGGCCAGGACCGCGCGCATCCGCGCCTCGCCGTCGGCCACCCGCAGCACCATCGGCGCCCGCGTCGGGCCGCAGTCGATGCCGATGGCCTTGAACGCCGCCTTCATGCCCGGCAACACGCCGGTATCGAGGATCGATTCGACGAATACCTGGCTGACGTCCTGCAATTCCTGCGCCCGCGCCAGATCGCCCGCCCGGAACGCCTGGTCCAGCGCCGCATACAGCCGGCCAAGCAGGTTGTAGGTTGTGCCGATGCCGCCATCGGCGCCCAGCACGGCGCCGGTCAGATAGATCTCGTCGAAACCGAAGAAATAGACCGAGTCCGGGCAGCGGCGGCGCAGCATCGAGAACTTGAACATGTCGGTCGACGTGAACTTGATGCCGGCCACGCCCTTGAGTCCGAGAATGCGGACCAGGGTATCGAGCCCGATCGGGCGCCCGGTGCGGACCGGAACCTCATAGACGATGAGCGGCAGCGCGGTCGCGGATGAAAGCGCCTGGTAATAGGCGAAGATCTCGTCGTCGGAAAACGGATAGCTGTGCGGCGGCAGGGCGGACAGGGCGTGATAGCCCAGCGATTCAGCCTGTTTCGCCAGCCGGATCGAATCGCGCAGGTTGGGCATGCCGACATGGGCGATCAGCCGGGTTCCGGCAGCCCGGGCGCTGTCGGCGACGACCTTTTGCTGGTCGAGCAGCTCGGCGGTGTCGAGCAGCCCGGATTCGCCGCTGCTGCCGCCGACATACAGCCCGTCCAGTCCCTGGCGCAGCACGTAGTCGTTCAGCTTGCGCTGGCGGTCAGGGTCGAACTCGCCCCTGTCGTCCAGCGCCGTCATCAGGGCGGCATACATGCCGGCCAGTTGTTTCGTCATGGTCGTGACCTCCTGGATTGAGCGGAAATGCGTCGGCGATGCTTGTCAGGACCGGGGCGCACCGCCTAGCGTGACAGTGTGTTGGTAAGCTGAGCCCGTCTTAAAGCAATTTTTGTGTTTGACAATAGAGATTCTTGGTAATACCAAACGGAACATCAATCGCGAGTTCCGTCACCTGAACGATGGAGGAGCTTCCGAGGTGGAGACAAAACGCAACATGCTGGACATGCAGGAGACCCGCCGCGCGTCGGACGTCATCGCCGAGACGCTGATCGAGCAGATCCGGCGCGGCGAGATCGCCCTGGGCGCGCCATTGCAGACCGAACGCGACCTCTGCGAGCGGTTCTCGGCCTCGCGGCCGACGGTGCGCGAGGCGCTGGCCCAGATGCAGATCCGCGGCTATCTGGACGCCGGTTCGGGTCGGCGGCCACGCGCGGCCAAGCCATCGCTCGACTCGGTGCTGCGCAACACCGGCGGACTGATCCGCGAGATCCTCGGCGACGCCGAAAGCGGCGCCCACATCGAACAGATGCGGCAGTTCATCGAAACCGGCGCGACCCGCGAGGCCGCGATACGGGCCGACAACTTTCAGTTGACCAAGCTGCGCGAGGCGCTGGAGCGCAACTTCGAAGCGATTGGCACCCCCGATTTCGCGCCGACCGACATCGCGTTTCACCGCGTGCTGGTCTCGGTCGTGGGCAACCCGGTGATCCTGACCCTGCACGACATGTTCGTGAAGACATTGCTGGCCACCCGCGCCCCCACCGACCATCCGGCGCGTTACGACCGCATCGCCTATGACGAGCACCGCGCCATCTACCAGGCGATCCTCGACAGTGACGTGATTGCGGCGACCGATGTCATGGACCGCCATCTGGCCCGTTCCTACCGCGCGAGGCTGAAACGCCCGCATGTGGCCCCGGCCGACCCCCATTCAGGACCGACGACGACCTGACGCACGACAGGGCCCCGCCCTGAACTATCAACGACTTCTGGAGGAAAACCCATGAAACTGACCACGACCCTGCTGGCCGGCGCCGCTGCGCTTGCCTTTGCGACCACCGGCCTTTCGGCCAAGGAACTGACTTTCGGGATGCAGGACAACGAGGTGTCCAACGTCTTTCTCGGCGCGCAGGAATTCGCGAAAAAGCTTGAGGAGCTTTCGGGCGGCGAGATGACCGTCAAGCTGTTCCCGTCCTCGGCCCTGGGCGATTTCAAGGCGATGGTGGCACAGCTTCAGGCCGGCGAACTGGACATCGTCATCACCGGCTATCCCGACATGAGCTATACCATTCCCGAGCTGAAGCTGATCGGCGCGCCCTATGTGGTCGATGACTTTGCCCACCTGGAAAAGATCATCGCCGGACCCTGGGGTCAGAAGATGAACGCCAAGTTCGAAGAGCAGGGGCTGCATCTGGCCGATGTCTGGTACTATGGCACCCGCCAGGTCACCGCCAACAAGCCGATCAATTCGATGGACGACCTCAAGGGCCTGCGGATGCGGACCCCGAACGTGCCTTTCCTGATCGCCTTTGCCGAAGGCGTCGGCGCCACACCCGCCCCGGTCGCCTTTGCCGAGGTCTATCTGGCCCTGCAGACCAACCAGGTCGATGCCGAGGAAAACCCGCTGCCGACGATCGACGCGATGAAGTTCTACGAGGTGCAGTGCTGCATCGCGATGACCAACCACTTCGTCGCCTCCGCGGCGATCCAGGTTTCCAAGGACACCTATGAGAGCCTCAGCGACGAGGAAAAGGCCTGGTTCGACGAGGCGGTGAAGGCCGGCGGCGAGCTGTCGGACAGCCTGACCTTCAAGGCCGAGAACGACCTGGTCGAGACCTTCAAGGGCAAGGGCCTGACCATCACCACGCCCGACCTGGCACCGTTCCGCGCCGCGATGAAGCCCTACTACGACACGCTGGAAGCCGAGTTCGGCGCCGGTTCCATCGCCGAAGTCCGCGGCGAGTGATCCATTGCGCGGCGGGGGCCATGGTCTCCGCCGCGTCTTGTCCAAGATCGGGGGGGCCCATGTCCGCGCCAAGGAAATACAGTGTCGAGGGCAGTGTCGCCTCGGTCATCTTCATCGTGTTGTTCATCGTGGTTCTGGTGCAGATCTTCGGGCGCTCGCCGCTCTATCGCGGTCCGGTCTGGACCGAGGAACTGGCGCGCTGGCTCTGGGTCTGGATGGCCTTCATCGGCATCGCCGAGGTCGAGCGTATCGACGGCCAGCTGCGCATGGGCTTCCTGGCCGATGCCCTGAAGGCAAAGGCCCGGCGGGTTCTCTTCACCCTGATCGACATCGTCTATCTCGGCATCATGGGGCACCTGTGCTGGATCGGCTGGACGACCGTGCGCCGCACCTGGAACAATGAATCGGTCACCCTGCCCACCACCGACGCGCTGCTCTATGCCTCGGCCTTTGTGGCCTCGTTCCTGATCCTGCACCGCATCATCCGCCGCATCCTGTCGCGCTTTGGCGCCAACGGCGATGACGGCGCGCACCTGGAGACACCGCTGTGATCCTCACCGTCATCGGAATCGGCTGGCTGCTGATGGTCCTTATGGGGGTGCCGATCGGCGTCGCCATGATCTTTGTCTCGATGGGCTATTTCTATTGGTCCGGCATCGGCCTGTCGGGCTCGGTGTCCAAGATGGTGGACGGGCTGAACAGCTTTCCGCTGCTCGCCGTACCCTTGTTCATCCTTGCCGCGGCGATCCTGAACTCGGCCGGGATCACCAAGCACCTGTTCGGTTTCGCCCGCGCCCTGGTCGGGCACATCACCGGCGGGCTTGGCCACGTGAACGTGCTGGCCTCGCTGTTCTTCTCGGGGATGTCCGGTTCGGCGCTGGCCGACGCCGGCGGTCTCGGCAAGATGGAGATCGAGGCAATGCGCGACGCCGGGTATGACGACGATTTCTCGGGCGCCGTCACCGCCGCCTCGTCGATGATCGGGCCGCTGGTGCCGCCGTCGATCACCATGGTGCTGTATGGCGTCATCGCCAATACGTCGATCGGCAAACTGTTTCTGGGCGGCATCGTGCCCGGCGTGATGTGTGCCGGGGCGCTGATGATGATGGTCTATTTCATCGCCCGCAAGCGCGACTACCCGCGCGACCCAATGCAAAGCCCGCGCCAGATCGCCACCCTGTTCGTCAAGTCGTTCCCGGCGCTGTTCACCCCCGTCGTCATCGTCGGCGGCATCTTCAGTGGCATGTTCTCGCCCACCGAGGCCGCCGCGGTGACGGTGCTCTACGCGATCCTGATCGACCTGGTCTTTTACCGCGAAATGACGTGGCGCCGGCTCTGGGACTCGATCTACGAGACCACCGCCACCACCGCGTCGATCGCCACGATCGTCGCCGGGGTGTCGCTGCTGGGTTTCGTGCTGGCCCGCGAACAGGCGCCGCAGCAGATCGCGCAACTGTTCCTGTCGATCGCGGATGGCCCGGTGTCGTTCCTGATCGCGGTGAACCTGATGATCTTCGTGCTTGGCGCCTTCATCGAGTCGCTGGTGATCCTGCTGATCGTGGTGCCGATCCTGGTGCCCGTCGCGATGGGCTTTTCTATCGACCCGGTGCATTTCGGCATCATCGTGGTGCTGAACCTGATGATCTCGATCCTGACCCCGCCGATGGGCATGGCGCTGTTCGTGGTGGCCCAGGTCGGCGGCATCCCCTATCACCGGCTGGCCCGGGCGATCCTGCCCTGGCTGATCCCGCCGATCGTGGTGCTGATCCTGGTCTGTACCTTCCCGATCCTGGCCACCGGCCTGCCCAGCCTGATGGACTGATCCATGGACATCCTGCAACACTTGCGTGGCGGTCTGGTCGTGTCCTGCCAGCCGGTCGACGACGGCCCGATGGACCGGCCCGATATCGTCGCCGCGATGGCCGCGGCGGCGGTGGCGGGCGGCGCGGCCGGGCTGCGGATCGAGGGCGTGGAAAACCTTCGCGCCGTGCGGGCGGTCGTGACCGTGCCGATCATCGGCATCGTCAAGCGCGACCTGCCCGACAGTCCGGTGCGGATCACGCCTTTTGCCACCGATGTCGCGGCGCTGATCGACGCCGGGGCCGATATCGTCGCCTATGACGCGACACCGCGCCCAAGGCCCGAACCGCGGCAGGACCTGGTTGCTGCGATCCGTTCGCGCGGGGCCCTGGCGATGGCGGACTGCGCCACGCTGGACGACGGTCGGGTGGCGCTGTCCCAGGGGGCTGCGATCATCGGCACCACCCTGTCGGGCTATACCGCCGACACGGCGGGGCTGGGCGACGGCCCCGACCTGGACCTGCTCGGGGCGTTTCGCGGCCTCGGCGGATTCGTGATGGCTGAGGGCCGGTTCAACACCCCGGCCCTGGCGGCGGCGGCGCGGCAAGCCGGGGCGGACTGCGTCACGGTCGGCAGCGCGATCACCCGTCTTGAGCACGTCACGGGCTGGTTCAGGGCCGCCATCGACAGCGCGGCGCCAAGATGAACCGCGCGGCACTTGGGGGCTTTGCAGTCGATCTGGGCGGCACGAAAACCGCCGCGGCCCGTATCGAGAACGGCCAGATCGCCGCCCGACGGCAAGCGGCGACCGATGGCGCGGCCGGGCTCGACGCCATGCTGGACCATGTTGCGGACCTGCTTGCCGGGTTGGGGTATAGTCCCGGCGCGCCGCTGGGCGTCGCGGTGACCGGCCGGATCGGGAGTGACGGTCGCTGGCAGGCGGTGAACCAGGGCACCCTGTCGGCCATCGACGGGGTACCTCTGAAAGTGGCCCTGGACACGCGTTTCGGCAATGCGGCCGTCGGCAACGATGCCGCCCTCGCCGCCGTTGCCGAGGCGCATTTCGGCGCCGGACGCGCCAGCCGATGCTTTGCCTATCTCACGGTCTCGACCGGTGTCGGTGGCGGACTGGTGCTGGACGGCCGCCCGGTGCTCAGCCCAAACGGTCTGGCCGGGCACGTCGGGTTCGTCACCAGCCCCCTTGGCAGCGCGCGCTGCGGCAGCGGGCGCCTTGGCACGGTCGAAAGCGTGGCCGGCGGACGCGCCATCGCGAAGGCCGCGGCCGACGCCGGCCATCCCGACACCGACGCGCGGACGGTCTTTTCCGAGGCTCTGGCCGGTGCCGAATGGGCGGAACGGATCGTCGACCGTTCAGCCGCCGCCATCGCAACGCTCTGCGCCGATCTGACCGCAATCCTCGGGCTGGACCGGGTCGCCCTTGGCGGCAGCATCGGGCTCGCCCCCGGATACCTGGACCGGGTGGAACGCCACCTGGCGCAGGAGCCGGCGCTGTTCCGCGTTCCGCTTGGGCCCGCCGAACTTGGCCAGGACAGCGCCCTGCTGGGCGCCCTGGCTCTGCACCACATGAAAGGCACGACATGAAGATCCTGATCCTAGACGAGCCGGTGCAGGCCATCGCGCGCGTGGGCGACATCGTTGCCGACCAGGTCCGGCGCAAGCCGGATGCCGTGCTGGGCCTGGCGACCGGCGGGACCATGGTGCCGCTTTATGACGATCTCGCGGCCCGGCATCGCGACAGCGGGCTGTCCTTTGCCGGCGTGACCAGCTTCAACCTCGACGAATATGTCGGTCTGGCTCCGGAACACCCCCGGTCCTATCACGCCTACATGCGCGAGGTCCTGTTCGACCGGATCGACATCGACGCCGCCCAGACCCACCTGCCGCGGGGAGACAGCGCCGACCCCCTGGCCGAGGCCGAGCGTTACGAGGCGGCCATCGCGGCGGCGGGCGGGATCGACCTGCAACTTCTGGGGATCGGCCAGAACGGCCACATCGGGTTCAATGAACCGACATCCAGCCTGGCCTCGCGCACCCGGATCAAGACCCTGAGCGACGACACCCGCCGGGCCAATCAGCGCTTCTTCGGCAGCTTCGACGAGACGCCACGCTATGCGCTGACGATCGGCGTCGCGACCATCCTCGACAGCCGCTTCTGTCTTTTGCTGGCCACCGGCAGCGCCAAGGCGGCCGCCGTCGCGGCGATGGTCGAAGGTCCGGTGTCGGCGGCCTGCCCTGCCTCGGCGCTGCAATTCCACCGCAACGCCACCGTGGTGCTGGACCGCGAAGCGGCGGCCGGGCTGAAACTGACGGCCTACTACCAGCATGTTCATCCCGGAGGCCAGGACAGTGCCTTTGGATGAGCCGCCGATCCACCCCCGGCGAATCCTGGCGCGGAAACTCTTTGACGGACTTGGCGACACCTGCCGGACCGACCAGCTGATCGAGATCGAGGCCGGTCGGATTGCGCGCGTCGGTGCGTGGCAGGCGGGCGGGGCAGGACATTCCGACATGGTGGAGGCCGACATCGTCTCGGCCGGGTTCATCGACCTCCAGATCAATGGCGCCAACGACGTCCAGTTCAATTTCGACCCGACGCCCGAGGCGCTGGAGCGCATCGCGCAAGGGGCCCGCCGGGGCGGCACCGCGCATCTGCTGCCGACCTTCATCACCGCCCCCGACCGCCAGTATCTTGCCGCCATCGACGCCGCCCGGGCCGCGATCGACGTCGGCGTGCCCGGCATCCTCGGCCTGCACCTGGAAGGTCCGTTCCTGTCGCCCGAACGTCCCGGCATCCACGACCCCGCCGCGATCCGCGCGCTTGATCCCACCGACCTGAGCCATCTCGGCGCCGCTTTCCCGGGTGTCTTGCTGCTGACCCTGGCGCCGGAACACCTGCCGCCCGGAACCCTCACCGCGCTGAGCGACGCGGGCGTGATCGTCTTTGCCGGTCACAGCGCCGCGACGGCGGCCTGCATCGAGGTGGCTCAGACCCAAGGACTGCGCGGCGCGACCCACCTGTTCAACGCGATGTCGCAACTGACCGGGCGCGAACCCGGTCTGGTCGGGGTGGTCCTGGCCTCGGATCGGCTCTTTGCGGGCATTGTCGCCGATGGTCACCATGTGGCGTGGTCCAACATCGGGATCGCCGCCCGGCTGATGCCGGACCGGCTGTGCCTTGTGACCGACGCCATGCTGACGCTGGCCGGTCGCACGACCGAATTCGACCTGCATGGCGAGGCGATCAGGCTGGAAGGTGGCCGCCTGACCAATGCGGCGGACCGACTTGCCGGGGCGCATGTGGCGATGGACGAAAGCGTCCGCAACCTTGTGGCGCAACTCGACATGCCGATTGCGGCCGCATTGCGGATGGCATCGGCCAACCCGGCCCGCGCGTTGGGGCTGGGTGACGAACTGGGGGTCGTTCGCGCCGGCTATCGCGCCTCGCTCACCCTTCTGGACAATGACCTGGAGGCCGTCGGCACCGTGGTCGACGGAGCGCTGTTCGACCGGACCGGATGATCGCCGGCATCCTTGGCCGCGACGGCCGCGACCGCTCAGACCACCAGGCGCCAGAGAAACACCGCACCCGTCCCGAAGCCGGCGACGGCGATGGCGCCGCGCACGGCGGTCCGGGGCAGTATTCTGGACAACGGCGCGCCGGCATAGCCGCCGACCGTCGCGGCGACCATCATCGCCACCGCCTGCGGCCAGGCCACCAGGCCCGCGACGGCAAAGACGGTGACCGAGATCGCCGAGACGGCAAAGGACAGGGCGTTCTTCAGGCCGTTCATCTGGTGGATGTCGGCCATCCCCCAGAGGGTGAAGAGCGCCAGCAGAACGATGCCCAAGCCGCCGTTGAAATAGCCGCCGTAGAGGGCGACGAGAAACAGCCCCGGTGCGCCATAGGCAGCGATCCCGCGTGACGAACGGGCCAGCCACGCCCGCAGGCGATCGCCCCAGACGAACACCGCCGTGGCCCCGATCAGCAGGAAGGGAACGACAGCGGCAAAGGCTGCGTCGGACGACACCAGCAACAGCCCCGCTCCGGCCAGACCGCCCGACAGCGCAGTGACCGTCATCCGGATCAGGGCACGGCGGTCGAGGCGCGCGATCTCGTCGCGAAACCCAAGCGCCCCGCCCAGGTAGCCGGGAAACACCGCAACGGCGCTGGTGGCGTTGGCCAGGACCGGGGGCATTCCGGTAAAGACAAGCGCGGGAAAGGTCAGAAACGTGCCACCCCCGGCGATGGTGTTCACCACACCGGCCGCAAAGGCCGCAAGAAGCAGGAGAAGAATGTCGAGCATTGTAGTCCACCGAACCAGGGCAGTTCAGGCCACGACTGCCAGAGCGCGTTACCTTTGGCCAGCCCCATCCACCCCGGCGTCTGGACACACCTGCGCAATCGGCGAGCCTGCCGTTCCGCAGGGTCTGCGGCGCTTCGGCCAGGCGGAGTGCCCGCACTAGCGGTTGGATCCCCCCGCCAGGGTCTTCCCGGTCCGGATCGACTCAAGGTGGGGCACGTCGCTCCCCTGTTCCGGAGGCAACCCATAGCTCAGGCCCCGTCCGATCCGGTGCGCAAGCGCGGACCATGCCTGCGCCAGGGGCTCTGGCAACTCGCGCTCGAGCACCGCATCGAACAGCGAAAGCCAGACCGGAAAATGCGCGGCCCCGATGTTGCCTGCCGCCAAGTGGACCTGCATCGGATTGCCGTCATAGCAGCGCTGCAACAAGAGCGCGTTGCGCCAGAACCTGCCGATCTTTTCCTCGTGCGTCGGCCAGTCGGACACATGCGCCGCAAAGATCGGCCCAAGAGCGGGGTGCGCACGGGCGCGGGTGTAGAACTGCGAAACGACCCGGTCGATCTGCGCCTCGGTGACGGCGATGCGCGGCGGCATCGTCATGCCACGATGATCCAGACGACAACGATTCCGACCACGGTATAGATGATCGTGTTGAACATCCAGCGGATCAGACCTGCATCCGACTCGGGGTTCACACCCAGTCGTTCGCAGCACTTGGTGCCCGGATAGAGAAACACTTCCGACAGTTTCACCTGGACTCTCCTTAATAGGCATTTTCCATGCGCATTATCTATCGCTTTTAATTGCGCATTGCAAATGCTAAATATTACCGATGCAACTGGACAAGTTCACAGACTACGCCCTGCGCACTCTCATGACACTGGCGGTGCGCGCGCCCGAACGGGTGTCGACCTCACAGATCGCGGCAACCTTCGGGGTGTCGGAAAACCACCTTTCGAAAGTCGCGACCCAGCTTGCCCGCGAGGGGTTTGTCATCTCGGAAAGGGGCCGCAACGGCGGTCTCACGCTTGCGCGGCCAGCAGACCAGATCCGCGTCGGCGACGTTGTCCGGGCGATGAAGCGCAACGACCCGGTGGCGGAATGCTTTGGCACGGACAAATCCTGCCTGATCCTGCCCGCCTGCGGGTTGCGCGAGCCTCTGGCGCAGGCGCAGGACGCATTCTTCGCGACTCTGGATCGTTATACGCTGGCTGACGTCACCCGCTCCCGACGCGCGCTTGCCTCCCTGTTGGGCGCGTGATCGACAGAGCCCGGGACTGCCTGCGACCTGCGGTCAGATCCTCGCCACCCCGAATTCCGCGGAGCCAACAAGGTGCAAGGGCCGCGGCAAGATCAACAGGCAAGCTTGGCAACGCCGCCAACCTGTCCGGGAAACGGGGACCACCTCAGCGCGGACTGGAAGGATTTCCCGCTCACAGAACGCCCATTCCTCGTCCATCATCAGATCTCGTGCCAAGCTGGTCTCCATCGCAGTTGCCAGCTTGAACCACGCTTGCCGCGCGGTTCGAATCCCTATTGCCGACACGACCTGGCCGATCAGTTTGGCGACAAACAGAAAGGGCCGCAACATTCCACGGCCTTGCCCCCTACAGGAACCCGTCCTCGTCCAGCCCCCGCACCACGCGATCCGCCATGTTGGCGCAGCGCATCCCGTCGAAGGGAAAGATCGCGTCGAACCCGCCCTTCACACGCCGCTCCAGATCGGCCCGCAGCCACCGTCGCGCGCGAAACAGGCGTGTCTTGACGGTGATCGGGTTGAGGTCGAGGTCGCGTGCGATCTCCTTGCCCTTCATGCCTTCGGCCTCGCTCATGACGAAGACCAGCCGCAACTCCGGCGGCAACCCGGCGACCGCCTGCTCCAGAAGATCCCGCAACTGGTGCCGCCCCAGCCGCGCCTCGGCAGTCTCGGATGCCTGCCCCGGGAAGGGCAGGACGGACATGGCTTCGCTTTCGGTCACAGTATCGTACTCTTCTTCGGGGCGTTGCCGACGCTGGTGCATCAGCGCGGTGTTGATCGCGATGCGGGTAATCCAGGTGGAAAACGCGGACTGGCCCCGGAACTTGTCCAGCGTCTTGAACGCTGCCATGTAGGTGTCCTGCACCACATCCTCGGCCTCGGCGTCGCTGGAGACGATGCCGCGGGCCACCCGGAAGAGGCGCGGGTTGTTGCGGCGGATCAGCTCGCGCACCGAATCCTCGGACCGCGCCAGCGCCGCAGCGATCAGGTCGGCCTCGCGCGCCTTGCGGATCGGGGCCGGGTCATGAGGTCTGACTTTGGAGGCCGCGGTCATGGCGCTTCCCCTTTCACGATCCAGCCCTTGGCGAGGATCTCCTCCATCGACGGAAAGGCGGCAAGGATTTCCGGGTCGAGGTCGTCGCTTTCCTGCGCCGGGCCTTGCCAGCCGGGATCGCCGGGCCGTCCCACAACGATCCGCCCGACCATGCCGGCCATCTCGTGCGGGATGCAGTAGTAGTCATAGACGCCGGGCACGGTCAGCGTGACCTCAAAGCTGTCGTCGGGCAGCAGGAAGTCGCTGTCCCAGGGCGTTGCCTTTGCAGGGATGCGCGACAGGCGGTCGAAAACCTCGGGGTGGTAGGCGGTGGAGGTATGGCTGTTGCCGGGGTCGCGATTGATGAACCGCAGGGTTGTGCCCACGGCAACGGCAAGCCCCATCGGCGCGAACCAGACCCGTTCGCCGCGCGCGGTGCCCTTCATCTCGACGGTCTCGACCGGGGCGGCGGGCAGCAGGCGCGGGAACCCGAGGGCGGCAAGCACGCCACCCCCGAGCATCAGGACTTGTCTGCGCCGGGCCATCACTCGGCGAGCCTCGATTTGGCCTCACCGTCATGGAACAGCACAACGTGGGCATGCGGCTTTTCCACGCCGGGGTGGCCGGCATTGTAGTAGATGTCGACCGAGGTCACCGTGGAATTGCCCAGGCCCAGCCCGTCATAGGCGGTGCCGTTTTGCAGCTCTTCCAGCGGCGTCATGTAGATCGTGGCCGAAAGCTTGCCGTCGCGGTCATAAGCCAGGAATGGCCCCGCGGGCAGCGCCTCGGGATTGACGAAGAGCGTGCCGAGACCGGGAATGAATTCCGGCAGGGGCAGCGCATCGCTGACCTGGATGTAGGGTTCGCCCGGAGGTGCCATTTGCAGGGCCTCGTCATCCTGCGCCAGGGCGCTGCTGGCGGAAAAGGCGAGGACGGTCGCGGCGATCAGGGATAAAGATTTCATGTCGGGTCCTTTCGAATTCCGGCGCCACCGCAAACGCGGGCACCTGTCTCTTGGATGCACCCGGGCCGGAAAGGTTCGCAGAAATCTTCGGATCAGCCTTTCCCTGGTGTCGTCGGGCCGTTTGCAGGGTCGGAGCCCGCCCGTCCCTCGGCCGGTGGTTGGCTTACCGGAAAGGTCGCGCGGCTCAGGATCTGGGCATTGGCGTCCACGATCAGCCGCAGGGCCCGGCCCTGGTGCCGGAAGGTCAGCCGCCAGCGGCCCGCATCCTCGCCCTCGCCCGTTTCGCAGACAGAGGTGATCTGACCGGCCTGCATGCGGGCGCGGATGTCCTCGGGCGGCAGGTTGAAGGCACGGGACAGCACCTGCGCGTCCACGATGAACTGTTCCCCGTCGTGCTCGACCTCGCTCATGACTTGTCGCGCCAATATCCGTTCGCCGCGGCGACCGTGGCGAAATGGGTGGCAACGATCTGGCTGATGGCGATCAGGGCGTCGGAATCCTCGGCATACTCGGGGCGCAGCCGGTCGCGCACCTCGGCATCCGGTTGCGTCAGCTTCACCGCCACGCGCGCGAGTTTGACGGCAAGCTCATAGCCCTCTTGGGGCGTTGCGGTGGTGAGGGTGGGCAGCCATGCTGTCATCTTGAGGTCCTTTCGTCGTTTGTGGCTGTCTTGCCGGGTCAGGCCGCCGCCACGCCCGGAAGCGCGGTATCGGCAAGGGTCGGTCTTTTCTCGTCCGGAGTGAATCGGATCTCGGCCTGCCGCCGCCGGGGTCAGGTTGACGACAAAGGCCCGGTCCGGCGCGCTGGCCACGCGCATCGGCATCCGCAGACCGCAATCGGCAAAATTGGTGGGATCCATCGCGTCTTCGCCGTCATGAATTGGTATTTGAAATGCCAAATTACCAGATGTATCATTGGATGCAAGTTCAGATCCAGGAGGAGTCCATGTCATCCGCCGGCCCCGAAATCCCCTCCGCGCGTCCGGATCTGACCGCCGAAATCATGGCGCAGACGGGATTGAACGGGGCCAAGCTCATCGAACTGGTGAATGGGGTCTACGACCATATGCGCGCCGATCCGAAGCTTGGCCCGAACTTCGACGCCCGCATTTCGGATCGGGGCCCGCACCAGCAGCGGATGGTGGCCTTCTGGTCGTCGGTCGCGCTGATGACCGGCCGAGACCACGGGTCGCCCATCCCGGCGCATACCGTCCTGCCCGTGACCCGGGATCTTTTCGGCCGCTGGCTGGCGCCGTTTCGCAAGACCGCCCATGACGTCTGTGCGCCCGAGGGTGCCGCGCATGTCATCGTGCGGGCCGAACGGATCGCGCGGTCCCTGCATATGGCGGTCGCGAATGCAAAGCCCGGAAACGCGCCGTCGCTGTCGTGATCAGAGGCCCCTGATGCCAGAAAGACCCCCCATCCCAGAAACCCCTGCCGAACGCATCCGCATCAAGCGCATCTACCGCGCCGTGCGTGTGTCGGATGGCAAGCGCATCCTGGTCGACAGGCTCTGGCCCCGCGGCGTGGCGAAAGACCGGGCGCGGCTGGCCGAGTGGATCAAGGAGATCGCGCCAAGCGACGACTTGCGGCACTGGTTTCACGACAATCCCGACCAATGGGACGACTTTCGCACCCGGTACGAGGCGGAACTGGACGGTCATGACGATTTGGTGCGTGACCTTGCCGGATATGCGCAGGACGGTGTGGTCACACTGCTCTATGCCTCCAAGGACGAGGATCACAACAATGCCGTCGTGCTGCGCGACTACCTGCGCCGATGGCTGGAACAGGAGGCGTGACATGACGGGCCGATCGCTGCGAACACCGCTTTGCGATCTTCTGGGATGCGAGGTGCCCGTTCTGCTGGCCGGAATGGGTGGCGTGTCGCGATGGGAGTTGGCGGCGGCGGTGTCCACCGCGGGCGGCTACGGGATGCTGGGCATGGTGCGCGAAGCGCCGAGTCTGATCGCCGAAGAGATCACCGCCTTGCGCGCCGCGACCGACCGTCCGTTTGCCGTCAACCTGATCCCGGCGGCGACAGAGCCGGGGTTGCTCGACGCGCAGATCGCCTGCTGTCTCGATCTCGGGGTGACCGCCTTCACCTTCTTCTGGGACGTGATGCCCGAGGTGGTGGCGCGGGTGAAACAGGCCGGTTGCCTCGTGCTGCACCAGGTCGGCACGCTGGAGGCGGCAACGATGGCCGAAGACGCCGGGGCGGACGTGATCATCGCCCAGGGCATCGAGTCAGGCGGGCACGTCCACGGGCGCCGCCCTGCCTTTGCGCTTGCCAAGGATATCCTGGCCCGCACGCGCCTGCCGGTTGTCGTCTCCGGCGGGATCGCGACGGGCGAGGATCTGGCCGAGGCGCTGGCCATGGGCGCCAGTGGCGTGCAATGCGGAACGGCGTTCCTGGCCACCGAGGAATCCTTTGCCCACCCCTATCACAAGGCGCGCGTGGTCGAGGCGACCGGCGAGGACACGGTCCTGACCGACATTTTCGTGTTGAACTGGCCCAAGGGCGCGGCGGTCCGGGTCATCGGCAACAGCGTCACGCAGGGGCTGGCGGGCAATTACATGGGCCATGATCCCGGCGCCCTGCCGCGCGAGACCATTGCCTGGGACGCGGACCAGCCGCGCCTGCGCTTCAGCACGGATTCGCCGCTGCGGACAACGACAGGCGACCTCGAGGCAATGGCGCTATATGCCGGCCAAAGCGCGTCGAGCATCCACGATATTCCGCCCGCGGGCAAGCGTCTGGCCGACATGGTCGCCCGGGCGCAGAACATTCAGAAGACCGGGGCCCTGACATGACCGACGAAAAGGACAGCTTCCGCTGCCAAAGCGGGTTTTCCTCCCCGCCCTGTTCTGCCGCGGACATCGCGCCGGACTACTTCGATCCGCTGGGGGTGGACCCGGACCAGGCACGCGACGTCGCGCGCTGGCGCAAGGCCGAACGCAAGCGCCTGCGCGATGCACGCCAGGCATTGTCGGTGGCCGAGCGGCAGGCGGTCGGTGCGGCGCTGGCGGGGCATCTGCGGCAGGTCCTGCACGACCGGTTCGACGGCGCGCGGGACATGGTCTTTTCTGCCTATTGGCCGATCAAGGGCGAGCCCGACCTGCGGCCCCTGATGGCTGAATTGCACGCAGCGGGCGTGACCGTCGCCCTGCCGCTGGTGGAGGTCAAGGCCGCCCCACTCACCTTCCGCCGCTGGACGCCCGAAACGCAGATGGTACGCGGCGACTGGAACATTCCCGTCCCGCCCCCTGACGCGCCCGTCGTCACACCCGACATCACCCTTGCGCCGCTGGTCGGCTGGTCGGTGGACGGCTATCGCCTGGGCTATGGCGGGGGCTATTTCGACCGGACACTTGCGGCGCTGGAGCCGAAACCCTTTGCCATTGGCGTCGGTTTCGACACGGCGCAGCTTCCGACGATCTATCCGCAGCCGCATGACATCCCCCTCGACCTGATCCTGACCGAAGCCGGGGTGCGGTCCGAGCCTGTCGCCTGAAGAACCCAGCGGACCGGGGATGACGTCCCTTGGCGTGGTGGGGTTGGCGGTGGCCATCGGGTTTCCCGGTAGGGTCGGGTTGCTGAGCCTACCCGAACCGGATGTCCAAGCCCATGGTGGACCTGCGTGCGCTTGTCGCGAAGAGCGCAGATGCCGACCTGCTGCGCGAAATGATCGGCTTTGCCGCCGAACGGCTGATGGAACTGGAGGTCGGCACCAAGACCGGTGCCTAGGGCGCGAAGCGCGGTGACCGGCTGGCGCAGCGGAACGGTGACCGCGACCGGGACTGGCAGACCCGGGCCGGCCGCGTTGAACTGCGCATCCCGCACCTGCGCACCGGCTCTTGTTTCCCGTCCTTTCTCGAGCCGCGGCGCTCAGGGGAAAGGGCGCCGACGTCAGCATGCAGAACGATCTGCTGAAAGAAGCCTTGGGAAAAGTGACGCGGCCAGCTCGACGCCGAAAGCTGGCCGTGAAAGTGGTGGCGATGAAGGTCGCCAGCATCGGGCTGGCCTGTCGGGCATTCGACGTCGGCGAGACCTGTGACCGGTACAGCCCAAATCTGGCCGCCGCGTTCGCGCAGCTCGGCCGGATAGGCGGGGGTGAATCGTCTCGTCGTCGTGGGGCTCATCCTTTGAGTGTTTTTCTCTCCGGAAATACGGGGGCGGTTCAGACCATTCGAGTCGATAACGGCCCGGAATACGTCAGTGGCACGCTCATGGAATGGGCCGAAAACAGGGGCATCGCCCTGACCTACATCCAGCCCGAAAAGCCCCCGCGGAATGCCCATGCCGAACGTGACTGACCTGCCCCCTGCCAGTCCCTCACTCATGACGAGAGTCTGCAAGTTGGATTTTGGTATTCGGCTTCCCCGTCTAGCGCAAACGCGCCGGGCGCGGACCCCTCACATTGCTCAAGCGTCCGGCGCGCTTGCTGCGGCGTCTGGTTGGCCAGGGACGAGTGCGGTCTGACCGCATTGTCGTCGTAACGCCAGAGGGCCAGCTTTCGCCGTGCGTCATCCAGACTGT
>NZ_FXYF01000011.1 GCF_900184945.1 Antarctobacter aquimaris
ATGGCGTCCTCAAAACTCAAGGCACACCTGCGACGGCTCAAAGCCCGCACCTTCGACGCGCTTTTCCAATCCGTCGCACAAACATGCGACCTCTTCCCGCCAAACGAGTGCCGAAACCTCTTCAAGGCTGCCGGTTATGTTGCAGATTAAGTGGACGATGCTCTAGACGCGCCTCCCCGGGCTTCTTCTCTGTTCAAATACTCCCAGGGGAGTCGCCCCGCAGGGGCGGCGGGGGCAGCGCCCCCCGCGCCGCCGACACGGGGCTCAGGTGGCGTAGTTGGAGCCTTCCTCGTCCAGGATCGCCTTCAACTCGTCCAGGTGATGGTGATCGCCGCCGGGATACTCCTCGATCTCGCGCGCGGTCTTCTCGGCGATCTCGTCGGACAGGATGGCCAGCGGCTGCCCGGTCTGCAACGCGGTGATGTAGACCTGTGCCGCGCGTTCGAACATGTAGAGCCGGTTGAAGGTCTCGGCCACGGTGTCGCCGATCACCATGATGCCGTGGTTGCCCATGATCAGCGTCTTGACCTTGGGATCGGCCATCAGCTGGGCGCAGCGCACGCCTTCCTCCTCGAAGGCGAGACCGCCGTACTGGTCGTCCACCGCCTGGCGGTTGAAGAACATCGCCGCGTTCTGGTCCAGCGCCGGCAGGCGCTTGTCCTTGAGGCAGGCCAGCACGGTCGCATGGACCGAATGCACGTGCATCGCGCAGCGCGCGTGTGCGCAGTGCCGGTGCAGCCCGCCGTGCAGGCCCCAGGCGGTCGGGTCCGGCGCGCCGGGGCGGTTCAGCGTGTCGGGGTCGTTGGCGTCCACCACCAGCAGGTCCGACGCGCGGATGCGCGAGAAATGCACCCGGTCCGGGTTCATCAAGAACTTGGTCCCGTCCTCGTTGATCGACAGGCTGAAATGGTTGGCCACTGCCTCGTGCATGTTCAGCCGGACGGTCCAGCGAAAGGCGGCGGCAAGGTCGACTCGTTCCTGCCAGTGGTCGATGTTGGCAACATTCCTTGGTGCGTTCATGGCGGCTCTCCCCTTGTGCGGCAAAGAGTGGCCGCGCCCGCGAGGCTTGTCAAACGCTGCGGCACTTGCATCGGGACGCCGCCTGGGGAACTCTGCGCGGATCATCCCCGAGAGGTTCGCCATGCACCGCATCCTGTCCGCCGGACTGTCCTACGGCCTGATCGTCTTCGGCTTCGGCTTTGTGCTGGGCACCCTGCGCACCATCCTGCTGCTGCCCTACGTCAGCCCGGTCACGGCGGTGCTGATCGAACTGCCCTTCATGCTGATCATCAGCTGGCTGGTGGCGCGTTTCCTGGTGGATCGGCGGCAGGTGCCCGCGCGGTCCGGGGCGCGGGTGGCCATGGGGGCGCTGGGCTTCGCGGTGCTGATGGCGGGTGAATTCCTGCTGGCGGCCGCGCTCTTCGGACTGCCGCCCGCCACTTACCTCGCGGCCATGCTGCGGCCCGATGCGCTGCCGGGGCTGGCCGGGCAGTTGGTGTTCGCGGCGATTCCGCTGCTGCTGTTGCTGCGCCAGGACCGCGGTCATAGCGGGCGCGACGGCACCCAGGCATAGCCGTCCGGGCACAGCAGGTAGGCCTCGCGCAACCCGTGCGGCTTGTCCGTGGGCGGTTGCAGGATGTGCATCCCGTGTTCCTCGGCCAGGGCCGCCGCTGTGTCCGGGTCGCTGTCGTAGAGGCGCAGTTCCGCGCCCGCGCCGCGCGCTCCGGCCTCGGGCAGCAGCCCGAGCAGCGGATTGGCGAAATAGGTGTGGTCGGCGTGCAGCTGGAACACGGCCGCCCCATAGCGCAGGATGGCGAAATCGCGGCTGACCCGGTGCCCACTCATGCCAAAGACGGCCTGCAACATCGCGCAGCGCGCGGGCACATCCGACACCAGCAGGTTCAGCCCCAGCCCGCGCAGCGATGCGCCGAAGTCCGCCGCCGGGACGCTCTCGTAATCCATGTCAGCACCTGTGACCCTTTCGGCAGCTTGAACCTGCCGCAACACCCTGTCAACCTTGCCGCCAAACAGGGGGCAGACATGCAGGACACGGCCACGACACTGGACATCGTCACGCCGGAGATCCCGGCGCCGGAAAGCTTTGACAACGCCGAGGCCGCGGTCGCGCGGCTGTGCGAACTGTACGACGCGGCGGCGGGATTCCTGCGCGACACCTTTCTCAAGGCCATGGCCGAAGGGCACCCGGGCGTGCGGCTGCGCGCCTTCTACCCGGAGATCCGCCTGACGACGACGCGGTTCGACAAGATCGACAGCCGGCTCAGCTTTGGCCACGTGACCATGCCGGGCACCTATGCCACCACGGTCACGCGGCCGCACCTGTTTCGCCATTACCTGACCCAGCAGATCAGCCTGCTGCTGCACAACCACCGCGTCCGGGTGCGCATCGGGGTGTCGGACACGCCGATGCCGGTGCATTTCGCGGTGGCGAATTTCCCCGATGTGACCGTCCCGCAGGAGGGCGCGGCCGATTTCGCGCTGCGCGACGTGTTCGACGTGCCGGACCTGTCGACCACCAACGACGACATCGTCAACGGCGAGGCCGAGCCGGCCGAGGACGGCGCGCTGCCGCTGGCGCCCTTTACCGCGCAGCGGGTGGACTATTCGCTGGCGCGGCTGGCGCATTACACGGCGACCGACCCGGTGCATTTCCAGAACCACGTGCTGTTCACCAATTACCAGTTCTACGTCAGCGAGTTCGAGGCCTACGCCCGCGCCATGCTGGCCGACCCCGACAGCGGCTACACCAGCTTTGTCAGCACCGGCAACGCCGAGATCACCGATCCCGACGCGCCGCTGGCGCAGCCGGACCGCATGCCGCAGATGCCCACCTATCACCTCAAGCGGCCCAAGCAGGGCGGCATCACGCTGGTCAACATCGGCGTCGGCCCGTCCAACGCCAAGACCGCGACCGACCACATCGCCGTGCTGCGGCCGCATGCCTGGCTGATGGTCGGGCACTGCGCCGGGCTGCGCAACTCGCAGAGCCTGGGCGACTACGTGCTGGCCCATGCCTACCTGCGCGAGGACAAGGTGCTGGACGACGACCTGCCGGTCTGGGTGCCGATCCCGGCGCTGGCGGAAATCCAGATCGCGCTGGAGGGGGCCGTGGCGCAGGAGACCCGGCTGTCCGGCTTCGAGCTGAAGCGGGTGATGCGCACCGGCACCGTGGCGACGCTGGACAACCGCAACTGGGAGTTGCGCGAATACAGCGGCCCGGTCAAGCGGCTCAGCCAGTCGCGGGCCATCGCGCTGGACATGGAAAGCGCCACCATCGCCGCCAACGGCTTTCGCTTTCGGGTGCCTTACGGGACGCTGCTGTGCGTCTCGGACCGGCCCCTGCACGGCGAGTTGAAGCTGCCCGGCATGGCCACGGATTTCTACAAGACCCAGGTCATCCGGCATCTGCGCATCGGGATTCGCGCCATGGAGGCGCTGCGTGAAATGCCGCTGGAACGCATCCACAGCCGGAAATTGCGCAGTTTCGAGGAAACCGCGTTCCTTTGACGCGGCGGAAACTGGCACAAAATGCACTTTGTCGCCTTCCGGAGGCCCCCTAATCGTTGTGTTTCGCCTCAACATCCGGTTTTATTCCGCCGCAGAGGCCCAAAGAGAAACGGGCGGTGAAGGAGACCATGAAATGGCGAAACCGATGACCAAGACGCAACTGGTCGCAGCGCTGGCGGAAAAGATGGACGCGGACAAGAAGACGGCAGGCGCCGCGCTTGACGCGTTGACGGACCTGATCACGGCCGAAGTGGCCGCGGGCGGTGCCGTGACCCTGCCGGGCGTGGGCAAGATCTACTGCCGCGAGCGCCCCGAGCGCATGGTGCGCAACCCTGCCACCGGCGAGCAGTTCAAGAAAGAGGCGGACAAGCAGGTCAAGGTGACCATTGCAAAGGCGCTGAAGGACAGCGTGAACGCCTGATCGCCTTGCCGGTCCCGTCAGGGGCCGCAGGGGTCAGAAGGGTCGCTTCGGCGGCCCTTTTCCATGTCTGGCCCTGATCATGTCCGGTTCTGATCATCTCCGGCCGATTTCAGGGTCCGGGCGGACCGCCGGCTAGAACCCCTGCGAGACGTGGCCACGCTCGGCCCAGTGGTACTTGGACCCTTCGGTATCCTCGGTCGGGATGTCGAGCATGGTGGCGCGTTCATAGACCACCTGGGTGGGCACGTTCAGCGTGTCGGCCACCAGGTTGGCCCGGCCTTCGTACCACAGCGCCATGAACTCCTGCCGGGGCATCAGCAGGATGCGGGCAAAGCGCACCGCCTCGCGCAGGGCATCGCGGCTGGCGGGCTTGTGCAGCGCCTGGATGCCGCAGCCGGGATGCGCCTCGCGGGTGAGGGGCACCTGCAGGATCCAGTGGCCCACCCCCATCGCGGCGATGAAACGGTCCTGCCGCGGCTTGCCCTTCTTCGGCAGGTAGATGCAGGCCTTGCGGTGCAGCGGCACGTCCAGCAGCACGTCATGCGGCGGGCCGGAGTATTCCAGGTCGACGTTCAGCGCGCGGCACAGCGGGTCCAGCGGCCCGCCGTCGCGCAGGGTCAGGCCCGGCGTCTGCGACATCATGTCGGC
Organism: Antarctobacter aquimaris; assembly: GCF_900184945.1. Classification (GTDB taxonomy): domain Bacteria; phylum Pseudomonadota; class Alphaproteobacteria; order Rhodobacterales; family Rhodobacteraceae; genus Maliponia; species Maliponia aquimaris. The sequence goes on from NZ_FXYF01000011.1 coordinate 4,595, forward strand.
GATGACCTGGTCGATCTCCTCGTCGGTGACGCCGGCGGCCTGCGGCTCCACGTAGGGGTAGCTGGGGTATCTGGTCGGCATCGGCGCCTCCGCTGCGGCAAACGGGGCCCGGCCGGGCGGGCCGGGGTGCCCGTTTGTGTCACGCCGGGGGTTTCCGATTCCTGAAGGGATGCCGCGATCGGTCGGATTGTCCGGGCTATTGCCGGTCAGACCGTGGCCAGGGCCGCAGCGGTCAGCGTGCTCAGCGACTGGCGCTGGCGCGAGTCGGCGTCGAAGTTTTCCGGTGCCAGCCACGTGTCGAAGGCGCCGCGCAGCGCCGGCCATTCGCTGTCCAGGATCGCGTACCAGGCGGTGTCGCGGTTGCGCCCCTTGGTGATGGTCGCCTGCCGGAAGACGCCTTCGAAGGTGAAGCCCAGCCGCACCGCCGCCGCCCGCGACGGCGCATTCAGCGCGTCGCATTTCCATTCGTAGCGGCGATAGCCCAGATCGTCGAAGGCAAGGCGCATCAGCAGGACCATCGCCTCGGTCGCCAGCCGGGTGCGTTGCAGCCGCGGCGCGTAGTGGATGTAACCGACCTCGACGCTGCCCACCTCGGGCGCGATGCGCAGCAGCGAGCAGAAGCCCTGCGGCTCGCCCGCGTTGTCGGCGATGCAGTAGAACTGCGGATCGGCGCTGCCCTGTCCGGTGCGACACCAGCGGCGCGCCTCGTCCACGTCCTGCCAGGGGGCGATGGGCAGGTAGGTCCAGCCGTGCCCCTGGCTGTCCTCGGCAAAGGCCGCGAACAGCCCCTCGGCGTGGTGTTCGCGCAGCGGCTCCAGCCGGCCATGGCGCCCTTGCAGCGTGGCATGGGGCGGGCGGGGCCGGGGAAAGACGCCGGTCACGGGCAGCCCGACAGGCTGCCCGAGCGCGTTGGTTTCGGTCATCCGAAGACGCGGGTCAGCGCACCGTCCACCGCCGACAGGATGTGGTCGATGTCGTCCTTGGTGGCGATCAGCGCGGGCGAGAAGCACAGCGTGTTGTTCTTGCCGGGGACCGAGCGGTTGGTCGCGCCGATGATCACGCCCTGGCCCATGCAGTCGGCCACGACGGCCTGTACGCGGGCCTCGGGCTGCGGGTCGCGGGTCTGGCGGTCCGTCACCAGTTCTGCGCCCAGGAACAGGCCCTTGCCGCGCACGTCGCCGATCACCGCGTGGCGGTCCTGCAGCGCGCGCAGCTGGTCGAGCATGTAGTCGCCCATCGCCACGGTGTTGCCCAGCAGGTCCTCTTCCTCGATGATCGACAGGTTTTCCAGCGCCGCCGCCGGCCCGGCGGTGCAGCCGCCAAAGGTCGAGATGTCGCGGAAATAGTTCATCGGATCGCTGGCATCGTCCTTGAACATCTCGAACACGCGTTCGGAAGTCACGCAGCAGGCGATGGCGGCATAGCCCGAGGCGACGCCCTTGGCCATGGTCACGAAATCCGGCTGCACGCCGTAGTGCTGGTAGCCGAACCAGGTGCCGGTCCGGCCGACGCCGCAGACCACCTCGTCGATGTGCAGCAGGATGTCGTACTTGCGGCAGATCTCCTGGACCTTCTGCCAGTAGCCCTCGGGCGGGACGATGACGCCGCCGCCCGCGGTCACCGGCTCAAGGCACAGCCCGCCCACGGTGTCTGGGCCTTCACGCAGGATGATCTGTTCGATCTGGTCGGCGGCCCATTCGCCGTAATGCTCGGAGGGCGCGCCGTCCTGCTCGTGCTTGCGGTATTCCAGGCAGTGCGGCACGCGGACGAAACCGGGGGTGTAGGGCCCGTACTGGGCGTTGCGCTCATCCTGGCCGCCGGCCGACAGGCAGGCGATGGTGGTGCCGTGGTAATCGCGGTCGCGGTACAGGATCTTGTGCTTCTTGCCGCCGTACCGCTTGTGCGCGATCTGGCGGATCATCTTGAAGGCCTTCTCGTTGGCCTCGGAGCCGGAGTTGCAGTAATAGACGCGGGTCATGCCCGGCATCTTTTCGATCAGCCGCTGCGAGAACAGCGCGCCCGGCACCGATCCGGCGGAACCGGCAAAATAGTTCACCCGCATCAGCTGGTCATAGACCGCGCGGGCGATCCGTTCGCGGCCATAGCCGACGTTGACCGTCCAGACGCCGCCGGAGACCGCGTCGAGGTGCTCCTTGCCCGCCTGGTTCCAGACGCGCATGCCCTTGCCCTCGATGATGATGTTCGGGTCCTTGGATTCGAAGGGCTTGTGCTGGATCAGGTGATGCCAGACATGGGCCTTGTCGGCCTCCACCACACGGGTGAGGTCGTTCTGCGAATAGGTGCCGTCCATCTGAAAGCCCTCCATGGCTGCTGTATCGCGTGCGCGGGACATTAGCACATGTGCCAGAATGATGGGCAGCGGTTAGGTCCAGATTTCGGACTCGTATCATGCCAGTTTGCGCTCATGCGCGGCGAACCGCCACCGCCATGGATACGGTTCCCCTGCGATTCCAGTCGGATGGGTGGTTTCACGATTTTCGAATGTGGCGGCCGGTCTCGACAAATCCGGCCCCTGGCCCGGAAAAACCGTTGATCCGCTGCCTGTTTTCCGGTCGGAATTGGGCAGGGCGTCCGAAACGAGGCGCCGCCGCACCTTGCGGCATCACAATTGACCCGCTGGCCACGGCGGACACAACCGGGAGAATGACAATGACTTTCAAGACCACCCTCAAGGCGGCGACCGCGGGCCTGGCCCTGCTGACCGGCGCGCAGGCCGCTTCGGCGGACATCACCGTGGGCTACTTCCTGGAATGGCCGATGCCGTTCCAGTACGCCAAGGCCACCGGCATGTACGACGAGGCCATGGGCATGACCGTCAACTGGGTCAGCTTTGACACCGGCACCGCGATGTCCGCCGCGATGGCCTCGGGCGACGTGCAGCTGAGCGTCAGCCAGGGCGTGCCGCCCTTCGTGGTGGCGACCTCGGCGGGGCAGGACCTGCAGATCCTCGACGTGGCGGTGAGCTACTCGGAAAACGACAACTGCGTGGTGCGTGAAGCGCTCGAGATCGACAAGACCTCGGCCAAGGAACTGGAAGGCAAGAAGGTCGCCGTGCCGCTGGGCACCGCGGCGCACTACGGTTTCCTCAAGCAGATGGACCACTTCGGCGTCGACATCGCGACCATGGAAGTGGTCGACATGGCGCCGCCGGACGGTGCCGCCGCGCTGGCCCAGGGATCGGTCGACATGGCCTGCGGCTGGGGTGGCTCGCTGCGCCGCATGAAGGAACACGGCAACGCGCTGCTGACCGGCGCCGAAAAGGAAGACCTGGGCATCCTGGTGTTCGACGTGACCTCCGGCCCGTCCGGCTGGGTCGCCGAGAATTCGGACACCGTGACCGCCTTTCTCAAGGTGACGGCCGAGGCGAACGCCATGTGGGCCGATGCCGCCAACCACGAGATGATGCTGCCGGTCATCGCCAAGGACGCCGGCATGGACCCGGACGCCACCATGGCGACGATCTCGACCTTCATCTTCCCGACGGTGGAAGAGCAGCTGACCGCCAAGTGGCTGGGCGGCGGCGCGCAGGAGTTCATGAAGGGCGTGGCCGACGTGTTCGTCGCGGCGGGATCCATCGACAAGGCGCTCGACAGCTATGTCGACCACGTGAACACCGGCCCGCTCGGCGCGGCCGGCGGCATGTAAGGCCACAGGCCACCGCGGGCGCCCGCAGGGCGACCCCGGTGGCAAAGGTTTTGAGAAAAACCTTTGGAAAGGCGTTTGCAAACGCCTTTCCCCCACCCCTGACACCGACAGAGAGACCTCAGGCCATGAGCGGATTGTCCATCGACAAGATCTCCATGCGGTTCGACCTGCCCAACGGCGCTTCGGTGCAGGCGCTCAAGGACGTCTCGCTGACGCTCGCCGAGGGCGAGCTGCTCAGCGTCCTCGGCCCTTCGGGCTGCGGCAAGACCACGCTGCTGAACATCGTCGCGGGCTTTTTGGCCCCCACCTCGGGCGAGATCACCCTGAACGGCCACCAGGTCAAGGGCCCGGACGCCGAACGCGGCATGGTGTTCCAGCAGGGCGCGCTGTTCGAATGGATGAACGTGCGCGACAACGTCAGTTTCGGCCCCCGCATGGCCGGGCGGCGCGAGGCCGACTGGGGCAGCCACGTCGACCACCTGCTGGACGTGGTCGGCCTGCGCGACTTCAAGGAAAAAGCCGTCTACGAGCTGTCGGGCGGCATGCAGCAGCGCGTGGCGCTGGCGCGTTGTCTGGCCAATGACCCGGACGTGATCCTGATGGACGAACCATTGGGCGCGCTGGACGCGCTGACCCGCGAAAAGATGCAGGGCCTGGTGCTGAAGCTCTGGAAGGAGACCGGCAAGACCATCATCCTGATCACCCACTCGGTCGAAGAGGCGCTGCTCTTGGGCGAACGGCTGCTGGTCATGGCGCCGCGCCCCGGCCGCATCCACCGCGAATACCGGCTGCCCTTTGCCGACATGGGGGTGAATTCCGACCTGCGCCAGGTCAAGAAGCACCCCGAGTTCGGCCAGCGGCGCGAGGAGATCCTGGGCATGATCTGGGACATGGAAGAGGAAATCATGGGCCGCGCGGAGGAAAGCGCATGAACCGGAACGCGTCAGTCACAACGGCCCTGGCGGAGCAGGCACAATTGGTCCGGGTGGAGCAGGCACTATGATCGTCTTTGCAATCTACATCGCCATCTTCGTGGTGTCCTTCTTCGTGGTGAAATTCGTCGTCCACAAGACGGTGACCGACTACACCTCGCTCAAGACAGTGACATTCGGCGACGAATCGGCGGTCACGCCGAACCGCATCGCCAGCGTGATCTCGGTGCTGTCGATCTTTCTGCTCTGGGGCGCCTTCACCGGCTCCAAGATGGTGCCAGGCTTTCTGCACGCGCCGGGGCCGTTCATCGGCGACGCCACCTTCACCTACACCGCCACGGCGGAGGGGCAGGAGCCCAACGACGCGACCGTGACGGTGCGGGTCTTCCAGGTGGGCACCGATGTCGAGGTTCCGGTGGTCGAGCCGGGCGAGGGCTGGGCCAAGAACGACGCCGACACCGTGGGCGCCTGGCGCTCGGGGCTGGTCCGGGTGGACCGGAACGACGAGGTCGGGCGCGACGCCGGGCACACCGTGGTGGCGGTGAACGGACAGCCGATCGCCCCGGGCCAATCGGTCGAGACCGAGTTCGGCCGCGTCGGCATGTCACCCAAGGGCACGCTGAACTTCGAGCCGGCCAAGGGCTGGCAGATGGAGCCGATCTGGCTGCCGCCGCCCGAGGCGGTGGTGGCCCGGCTGGCCGAGATCGCCGACCAGGGCTACCGCGATTCGACGCTGTGGGAACACCTGGGCTATTCGTTGTTCCGCGTGGTCGTGGGCTTTTTCTTTGGCGCGCTGGTGGGCATCCCGCTGGGCTATGCCATGGGCCTGTCGAACTGGTTCCGCGGCTGGTTCGACCCGATTGTCGAGTTCATGCGCCCGGTGCCGCCGCTGGCGCTGATCCCGCTGGTGATCATCTGGGCGGGCATCGGCGAACTGGGCAAGATCATCCTGCTGTTCCTGGCGGCGCTCTGGATCATGGCCATCGCCGCGCGGGCGGGGGTTTCGGGCGTGGCGATTTCCAAGGTGCACGCGGCCTATTCGCTGGGCGCGTCCAAGTTCCAGATCATGCGCCACGTCATCATGCCGAACTCGCTGCCGGAGATCTTTACCGGGGCGCGGGTGGCGATGGGGGTGTGCTGGGGCACCGTGGTCGCGGCCGAACTGGTCGCCGCCGAGAAGGGCGCCGGCATGATGATCATGGTGGCGTCCAAGTTCCAGCTGACCGACATCGTGCTGATGGGGATCATCCTGATCGGGGTGATCGGTTTCGGCATCGATATCCTGATGCGCATCGCCGAAAAGGCGCTGGTGCCCTGGAAGGGGCGGGTCTGACACGCGGCGCGGGCGAGGGGGGCGCTGCCCCCCGCCTGCCTGCGGCAGTCTCCCCCCGGAGGTATTTTGGCCAAGAAGAAGCCCGGGGCCGGCTCAGTTTCCGGCGGGGTCTGCGGGAGCCTCGGCCTCGGAGCTGAGGCTGTCGAGCTTCACGAGCAGGGCGGTGACCGTCTCGTCGAGCCACAGGCGGCCCCTGTCCACCGCGTCGGTGTAGGCGTCGAGGATCGGTTCGGCCTGCGGCAGGGTTGCGACGATCTTGGGTTTCAGGACGTAGCCCGCCACCAGCAGCACCGCCAGCAGCACCATCAACATGAAGCCGCGGGCAAAGGGGCTGCCGGTCTCGCGCGCGGCGGGCTCGGCCTCGGGCCTGGAGGCGCCGCGGTCGACGACCCGCGGTTCGGAGGTTGCGCGCAGGGTCTGGTTGATTTCCTCCACGTCCGGCAGCAGGCCGCGCCGCGAGGCGGCGGCCGCAGCGGCGGCCTGCACTTCGGCTTCCGTGCGGTCGGGCGGCTCGGGGGTGGCGGGTGGCATCGGGGTTTCGGGCTTGTCGCCGCGCATCTTGGCCATGCGTTCGCGGCTTTCGCGGGCGCGGCGGGCCTGTTCGTCCTCGTCCGGCGGGGTAAGGCCAAGCTCGGCCTGGGTTTCCAGCGGCTCGGAGGCGCGGCGGCGCGCCTCGTACTCGCGCTCTTCGCGGAACAGCTCGGCCATCTCCGGGTCGATGCTGCGTTTCGGCGCCGGGTCCGGCACGGTCGGCGGCTCTGGCGCGGTCTCGGGCGCGGGTTCTGGCACGGCTGCTGGCTTTGGTGCGGCTGCGGGGGCCGGGGAGGGCGGCGTGTCCGCCTCGGGGCCGCGGCGCGGCCGCTCGGTCGCCTGGGCCACCCGTTTCTGAAACCAGGTGTGGCCGCAGCTCGAACACTGCACGTCGCGTCCCGCTTCGGGGATGACCTCGAGGGGCACGTCGTATTGCGCGCCGCAATTGGGGCAAACCAGCCGCATTCCGCTATGTTCCCGTCTCTTGTCCCGTTTTTCCCGCCAGTCCGGCGGGTCATTGAAACCTTAAGCTGCCCGGATCGGCGGGAAAAGTCCATTTCCGACCGGCGCCGCGTTGCAAGAGGCTGACGCCTAGGGCAAAACTGCCACCACATGACAAGGCAGAGGCAGAGCCCGTGATCGAGCTGGACGACGTGGCCTATTCCTACAGCGGCGAGGCGCTGCTTGCGGGCATCTCGCTGCAACTGGCGCCGGGGGCGTTCCATTTCCTGACCGGGCCGTCCGGCTCGGGCAAGACGACCTTTCTCAAGCTGTGCTATGGCGCGCTGCGGCCCACCGGCGGCGGTATCCGCCTGTTCGGCGAGGACCTGCGCACGATGGACCGCGACGCGGTGGCCTATGCCCGGCGGCGGATCGGCGTGGTGCACCAGGACTGCCAGTTCCTCGATCACCTGCCGGTGGGCGAAAACGTGGCGCTGCCGCTGACCGTGTCGGGGCAGGCTTCGCCCGACCAGGCGGACAACCTCAACGAGCTGCTGACCTGGGTCGGGCTGACCGGACGCAGGGATGCCCTGCCGCCCGAGCTGTCGGGCGGCGAACGGCAGCGTGCGGCGCTGGCCCGGGCGCTGATCCTGTCGCCGGACGTGATCCTGGCGGACGAGCCCACCGGCAACGTCGACTGGGAGATGTCGCAGCGCCTGCTGCGCCTGCTGGTCGAGCTGAACCGGATGGGCAAGACGGTGATGATCGCCACCCATGACATGATGCTGATCCGCGCGGCGAAAAGCCTGGTCTCGGCGCGGGTGCTGCGAATCGCCGGTGGCAGCCTGCAGGCGGCGGGGGTGGACCTGTGACGGACCTTGCCAGGCGTCTCAAGGGGATGATCCCCCGCGATCCCGGTGCCGACCGGGTGGTGCCGCCCGCCGGCTTTACCGTGCGGCTGACGCTGTTCACCTCGGCCGCGATGGCCTTTCTGACGGTCTTTGCGCTGGCGCTGTCGCTGGCGGCGGGGCGGCTGGCCACCAGCTGGGGCGAGGACCTGGCGCGGGCCTCGACGATCCGCATCTCGGCCCCCGAGGGCCAGCTGGCGGCGCAGACCGGCGCGGTGCTGCGGGTGCTGGAGCAGACGCCAGGCATCGCCTCGGCGCGGGCGCTGACGGCGGATGAGCAGCGCGCGCTGCTGGCGCCCTGGTTCGGCCCCGACCTGCCGCTGGAGAGCCTGCCCATGCCGCAGCTGATCGAAGTGCAGGAGAGCGGCGAGGGCTTTGACACCGACGGGTTGCGCCTGCGGTTGCACGCCGAGGCGCCGGGCGCGGTGCTGGACGAACACAGCCGCTGGCGGCGGCCGCTGGTGGCGGCGGCGGACCGGCTGCGCCTGCTGGGCTGGCTGGCGATCGGGCTGATCGGTGCCGCCACCGGGGCGATGGTGACGCTGGCTGCGCATGCCGCGCTGGCCGCCAATGCGCAGGTCATCGCGGTCTTGCGGCTGGTGGGGGCGACGGACGGCTACATCGCCGGGGCCTTCGTGCGCCGCTACACGCTGCGCACGCTGACGGGTGCCGCGCTGGGCACGGTCGCCGGGCTGGCCTTGCTGCTGCTGATGCCGGTGGGTGGCGGCGCCGGGGACATCCTGACCGGGCTGCGCTTTGCCGGGCTGCAATGGTTCTGGCCGCTGCTCGTTCCGCCTCTGGCCGCGCTGGTGGCCTTTGTTGCCACCGAACTGGCCGCGCGCCGTGTCTTGGGAGAACTGGCCTGATGCGTTGGGTGATGTCGTTCCTGTTCGTGATCCAGATGTACGCCATGATGGCGATCATGGGGATTCTCTTTCTGCCCTGGGCGCTGGTCTCGCGCCACGGCGCGCGCACGGCCTGCCGGACTTACTGCAAGTGGGTGCGGCTGACGGCGCGGCTGATGGTGGGCCTGCGCACCGAGGTGCGGGGCGAGGTGCCCACCGGCAACGTGCTGATCGCCGCCAAGCACCAGAGCTTTCTCGACATCATCCTGATCTTTGGCGCGGTTCCCGCGGGCAAGTTCATCATGAAGCGCGAGCTGATGTGGATGCCGGTCATCGGCCAGTACGCATTGCGCATCGGCTGCGTCCCGGTCGAGCGCGGCAAGCGCGGTCAGGCCATCGCCAAGATGCTGAGCGACGTGGCCGACGGCTCGGCCGATCCCGGGCAGCTGATCATCTACCCGCAGGGCACGCGCATCGCGCCGGGGGTCAAGGCGCCCTACAAGGTCGGCGCCGCGCTGCTGTACGAACAGACCGGCGAGGCTTGCGTCCCCGCCGCCACCAATGTCGGCGTGTTCTGGCCACGCAAGGGCATCTACCGCAAGCCGGGGCTGGCGGTGGTGCAGTTCCTGCCGGTGATCCAGCCGGGGCTGACCAAGGAGCGATTCCTTGAACGGCTGGAGCGCGAGGTCGAAACCGCCTCCAACGCGCTCATGAAGGAGGCCGGTTTCGATGCGACGGCTTGAGACGATTGCCGATCTGGAGGCGCTCTATGGCCCGCCGGTCCCCGCCGCGCTGACCAAGGTGGCGCAGCACCTGACGCCCCTTTACCGCCGCTGGATCGAGGGCGCGCGCTTTGCCGTGCTGTCGACGGTCGGCCCGGAGGGGGTGCACGGTTCGCCGCGCGGCGACGACGGTCCGGTGGTGCGGGTGGCGGACGAACGGACGCTGATGCTGCCCGACTGGTGGGGCAACAACCGGCTGGACTGCCTGCGCGACATCGTGACGGACGGGCGCTGCGCGCTGCTGTTCCTGGTGCCGGGGACGAACACCACGCTGCGGGTCAACGGCCGCGCCTGCCTCACCGACGACGCCGGGCTGCGGCAGGGCTTCGCCCGGGGCGAGCGTCTGCCCGCCACGGTGATCGTGGTCGAGGTGGCCGAGGTCTACCCGCAATGTGCCAAGGCGCTGATGCGCTCGGGCATGTGGACCTGCGGCGACATCTCGACCGGCCTGCCGACGATGGGCGATTTCCTCGCCGACATGTCGAAGGGCGAGATGGGCGGCAAGGACTACGACCGCAGCTATCCCGAGGCCGCCAAGCCCCGGATGTGGTAGGCGCGCCTCAGCGGTGCTGGTCGATCAGGATCGGGTTGCCGTCCGGGTCGGTCAGGGTCAGGTAGGCCGGTCCGCTGCCGTCCGGATCGGCGGTCTGGGTCAGAGTCAGGCCGCGCGCCTGCAATTGGGCCTGCAAGTCGCGGACATCGGTGAACGCCTCCAGCGGCTGGGCCATCTGGTCCCAGCCGGGGTTGAAGGTCAGCATGTTGCGCTCGAACATGCCCTCGAACAGCCCGATGGTGGTGCCGGAATTGCGCAGGATCAGCCAGCCCTGGTCGGCGTCGCCCCCCGCGACGGTAAAGCCCAGCGCCTCGTAGAAGCTGCGGGAGGCGGCGAGGTCCTTGACCGCGAGGCTGACGGAAAACGCGCCCAGTTGCATGACGGGATCCTTTCGGTTGTCCTGTCATCCTAGCACGAACAAGCCGCCCCGGGGGGCGGCCTGTCCTGTCACGGTGACTGTGGCCCGCATATAGGTGAAAAGCCCCGCCGCCACTGGCCAGCGCCGCCTTGCGTCCCGCGTTCCCGACGCAGCCTGGCCCGCCTGTTTCTTCTTGGTGAAAATACCTCCACGGGGGTGCGGGGGTGTGAAACCCCCGCGTCCACCGCCATCACGAGCGGCACCTACATATGGATCGCGCCGCTGCCGCAAGCGAGTGCCGCCTCGCGCACCGCCTCGGAGTAGGTCGGGTGGGCGTGGCAGGTCAGCGCCACGTCCTCGGCCGAGGCGCCGAATTCCATCGCCACGCAGATCTCGTGGATCAGGTCGCCGACCATCGGGCCGATCATGTGCGCGCCCAGCAGGCGGTCGGTCTCCTTGTCCGCCAGCAGCTTGACGAACCCGTCGCCGGCAAAGTTCGCCTTGGCGCGGCCGTTGCCCATGAAGGAGAACTTGCCGACCTTGTAGGCGCGGCCTTCCTTCTTCAGCTGCTCCTCGGTGGCGCCCACGCTGGACACCTCGGGGTGGGTGTAGATCACCGACGGGATCACGCCATAGTTGACGTGGCCATGCTTGCCGGCGATCACCTCGGCGCAGGCCATGCCCTCGTCCTCGGCCTTGTGGGCCAGCATGGGGCCCTCGATGCAGTCGCCGATGGCGTAGATGCCCGGCACAGAGGTGCGCCAGTGGCTGTCCACCTTGACCTGGCCGCGCGGCATCATCTCGACCCCGAGGTCCTCCAGCCCCAGCCCGTCGGTGTAGGGCTTGCGCCCCGTGGCCACCAGCACCACGTCGGCATCGACGCTGTGTTCGCTGTCGTCCTTGCGCAGCTTGTAGGTGACCTTGGCCTTGGTCTTGGTCGCCTCGACGCCCTGCACGGCCGCACCCAGGGTGAAGGACAGCCCCTGCTTGGCCAGCAGCCGCTGGAACTGCTTGGACACCTCGGCGTCCATCCCCGGCGTGACGGCGTCGAGGTATTCGATCACCTGCACCTCGGACCCGAGCCGGGCATAGACCGATCCCAGCTCCAGCCCGATCACGCCGGCGCCGATCACGCAGAGCTTTTTCGGGATCTTGGCCAGTTCCAGCGCGCCGGTGGAGCTGACCACCACCTTTTCGTCGATCTCGACATTGGGGATCGAACTGGCCTCCGATCCGGTGGCGACGATGATGTTCTTCGCCTCGTGGACCTCGTCGCCGACCTTGACCTTGCCCGCCTCGGGGATCGAACCCCAGCCCTTGAGCCAGGTGATCTTGTTCTTCTTGAACAGGAACTCGATGCCCTTGGTGTTCTGGCCGATGACGTCGTCCTTGTAGGCCAGCATCTGTTTCCAGTCGACCGAGGGCGATTTGCCCTTGAGGCCCATCTTGGCAAAGTTGTGCTCGGCCTCGTGCAGCTGGTGGGAGGCGTGCAGCAGCGCCTTGGAGGGGATGCAGCCGATGTTGAGGCAGGTGCCGCCCAGCGTGTCGCGTCCCTCGACGCAGGCGGTTTTCAGCCCCAGTTGCGCGGCGCGGATGGCGGCCACGTAGCCGCCGGGACCAGAGCCGATGACGATGACGTCGTATTGTGCCATGTGATGTTCCTTTCGTTGTCGGCGGGGGGAGGGGCGCTGCCCCTCTGGGCCTGCGGCCCATTCACCCCGGGATAGTTCCGGACCAAGGATGCGGCCGGGTGGTGAGGTGTTGCGGCGTCATGCCAGCGCCGCCAGCAGCATGAGGGCGGTGGCGACAAAGCCGACCATCCAGATGACCGAGCGCCAGGGCGTCCAGCCGTAGTAGTAGGCCGGGATGTAGAGCGTGCGGGCGGCGAGGTAGAGCAGGGACATGGCGGCGGTAAAGCCGTTGCCCTGGTCCGAGAAGGTGATCACGAAGACGGCGATCGAGAACAGGATCAGCCCTTCGAAGTGGTTGTTCAGCGCGCGGACTAGGCGCGCGGTGCGTGGCGACAGCTCGGCTTGCAGGTTCATGCCGTCGCGCGGCGACAGGGTCTTGCCGGTGCCAAGCTCGCGGTTGGCGGGCACCGACATCAGGACGTATTGCAGCACCTGCAACAGCGCGGCCAGCGTGAGGGCGGTGAGTTCGGGTGTCATGCGGTGGCCTTTCCCCGCGTCCAGCGGGCGCGGTTTTCCGGGGTCAGCAGGCGGGCGCGGGTGGCGGTGAACCAGTCCTGGCAGGCGCGTTCGGCCGTGGCGATGGCGGGATCGCCGCGCCAGTGTGCCAGCGTGGCGCGCAGCGCAGGCGCGGGGTCGGCCAGGGTGCGGTCCTCGACCTCGTTGCGGTTGGCCTTGCGGTGCCAGTGGCTGTTCAGGTGGTACTTGGTGTCGCCCATCTTGCCCTGGCCGTCGCCGCGATCGTTCTTCATCAGGAAACAATCCTGCGACCGGACCGCGTAGTGAAACAATTGCGCGCTCTTTGCGGATGCCGCGATGTCGTGCGGGCGAAAGCGGGCGGATTTCGGCTGTCGCAGCGAACGGTTGGAGAGTGGCGCGCCGTCCGGTGTCAGCACCAACGGATTGTCGGTTTGCGGCTCCAGCGGGTTGTGGTCGGTGGCGCGGGCAAAGCTGGCGACCTTGAACAGGCACTTGAACTTGGTCACGCCCGGCTCTGGCGCGGGCTCGGCGCGGGTATTGCGCACCGTGACCAGGTCGCCGGGCGTCCAGTCCGTCACGCCACTGTCGCCGAACATGCGCCAGGGGATCGGGACAACATCGGCGCGCTGGGTGCGGTCCATCAGGTCCGCCAGGGTGCCGTCATGCAGGACCAGGAACTCGTCGCTGTCGATGTGCAGGAGATGGCTGATCCCCTGCGCGCGGGCGTGCGACAGCACGAGGTCCATGCCGCTGTCCTGCGGCGCGGTGCCCTCGGGGACGGACTGCCGCAGATGCGTCACCAGGCCCCTGTCCGCCAGCGCGTCCAGCAGCAGGTCCGACCCGTCGGTGATGTCGTTGGTCACCACGATGACCTCAGCGAAGCCCAGCGCACGGTGATGCGCCAGCCACTCCAGCAGGAAGAGGCCTTCGTTGCGCATGCAGGCGGCGAGGGCGATGCGCCGGGCCTTGCGCGGACTGTCGTGTGCATCGCTCATCGGGGACGGGGTCCGGGTCCTTGTGAAAGGGGAACGGGCGCGCCGCTGGCGCACCCGTCCATAGGGCGGTGTTTCCCCCGCCGTTACAGGTCCATCAGCAGGCGGCGCGGATCCTCGAGCGCCTCTTTCACGCGGACGAGGAAGGTCACCGCGCCCTTGCCGTCGACGATGCGGTGATCGTAGGACAGGGCGAGGTACATCATCGGCCGGATCTCGATCTTGCCGCCGATGACCATCGGCCGGTCCTGGATCTTGTGCATGCCCAGGATGCCCGACTGCGGCGGGTTCAGGATCGGCGAGGACATGAGCGAGCCGTAGACGCCGCCGTTCGAGATGGTGAAGGTGCCGCCCTGCATCTCCGCCATCGACAGCTTGCCGTCGCGGGCGCGGCGGCCCTTTTCGGCGATCGCCTTCTCGATCTCGGCAAAGCTCATCCGGTCGGCATCGCGGATCACCGGCACCACCAGGCCCTGCGGCGTGCCCGCCGCGATGCCCATGTGGACAAAGTTCTTGTAGACGATGTCGGTGCCGTCGATCTCGGCGTTGACCTCGGGGACCTCGTTCAGCGCGTGGCAGCAGGCCTTGGTGAAGAACGACATGAAACCGAGTTTCACGCCATGCTTCTTCTCGAACAGTTCCTTGTATTCGTTGCGCAGGGCCATGACCTCGGTCATGTCCACCTCGTTGTAGGTGGTCAGGATCGCGGCGGTGTTCTGCGCGTCCTTCAGGCGGCGGGCGATGGTCTGGCGCAGGCGGGTCATCTTGACCCGCTCCTCGCGCGCGGCGTCCTCGGCGGCGACCGGGGCGCGCGGCGCCTGCGCCGGGACCGAGGCCTGCGACGGCGCGGCGGCGGCGGCCACGGCGGCGGCGACGTCGGATTTGGTCACGCGGCCGTCGCGGCCGCTGCCGGTGACCTGGTCACGGCTGATCCCGGCCTCGGCCATGGCCTTTTCGGCGGCGGGGCCGTCCTTGATGTCCTTGCCCGGACCGGCGTCGCCGGCGGCCGGGGTGGTGTATTGCTCACCGTCCGCCGCGTCTCCGCCGGGCGCAGCCGAGGCCGAGGCGCCGCCGGAGGACAGCACCGCCAGCTTGCCGTTGGCCTGCACGGTGGCGCCCTCGGCGGCGAGGATCTCGGTCAGCACGCCGGCCACGGGGGCGGGCACCTCGACCGAGACCTTGTCGGTCTCCAGCTCGCACAGCATCTCGTCCTGCGCCACGGCGTCGCCGACCTTCTTGAACCAGGTCGAGACGGTCGCCTCGGTCACCGACTCGCCCAGGGTGGGCACCATGACGTCGATGCTGTCGCCGCCCTTGGCCTCGGCCGCCGGGGCGGCGGCTTTTTCGGGTTTTGCCGGGGCGGCGGCCTTTTCGGGCTTGGCCGCGGCGGGGCTGGCGGCCGCGCCGGCGCCTTCGGAGATGTTGGCCAGCAGCGCGGCGACACCCACGGTCTCGCCCTCGGCGGCGACGATCTCGGACAGCGTCCCGGCCACCGGCGAGGGCACCTCGACCGTGACCTTGTCGGTCTCCAGTTCGCACAGCATCTCGTCCACCGCCACGGCATCGCCGGGCTTCTTGAACCAGGTTGCGACCGTCGCTTCGGTCACCGATTCCCCAAGGGTGGGAACACGTACTTCGGTCATGATCTCAGTTTCCTTCCATCGTCAGCGCTTCGTTCACGAGCGCCTCTTGCTGTGCTTTGTGCTGGCTGGCCAGGCCCGTGGCGGGGCTGGCCGATGTGGCGCGCCCGACGTAGCGGGGCCGCTTGTGCTTGGCGTCGATGCGGCCCAGCACCCATTCGATGTTGGGCTCGATAAAGCTCCAGGCGCCCTGGTTCTTGGGCTCTTCCTGGCACCAGATCATCTCGGCGCCCTTGAAGCGTTCCAATTCCTTGACCAGGCTGATCGCCGGGAAGGGGTAGAACTGTTCGACCCGCAGCAGGTAGATGTCGTCGATGCCGCGTGCATCGCGTTCCTCGAGCAGGTCGAAGTAGACCTTGCCCGAGCACATGACCACGCGCTTGATCTTGTCATCCGGTTGCAGCTTGGTGTCGGAATGGCCCTTTTCCGCGTCGTCCCACAGGACCCGGTGGAAACTGCTGCCGGTCACGAAATCCTCGACGTCCGAGATGCACAGCTTGTGCCGCAGCAGCGACTTGGGCGTCATCAACACCAGCGGCTTGCGGTAGGAGCGGTGCAGCTGGCGGCGCAGGATGTGGAAGTAGTTGGCCGGGGTCGAGCAGTTGGCGACGATCCAGTTGTCCTGGCCGCACATCTGCAAGAAGCGTTCCAGCCGGGCCGAGCTGTGTTCCGGGCCCTGGCCTTCAAAGCCGTGCGGCAGCAGGCAGACCAGGCCCGACATCCGCAGCCACTTGGATTCGCCCGAGCTGATGAACTGGTCGAACATGATCTGCGCGCCGTTGGCGAAATCGCCGAACTGCGCTTCCCACAGGGTCAGGGCGTTGGGTTCGGCCAGCGAATAGCCGTATTCAAAGCCCAGCACCGCGTATTCCGACAGCGCCGAGTCGATCACGTCGAACCGCGCCTGGCCCTCGCGGATGTGGTTGAGCGGGTAATAGCGCTCTTCCGTCTCCTGGTTGACGATGCCGGAATGACGCTGCGAAAAGGTGCCGCGCGTGCTGTCCTGGCCGGCCAGCCGCACCGGGTAGCCTTCCAGCTGGAGCGAGCCGAAGGCCAGCGCCTCGGCGGTCGCCCAGTCGTAGCCCTTGCCGGTCTCGAACATCTGGCCGCGGGTTTCCAGCAGGCGGGCCACGGTCTTGTGCACCGGGAAGCCCTCGGGCAGCGTGGTCAGCGCCTTGCCGATGTCGCGCAGCGCCTCTTTCTTGATCGCGGTCTTGCCGCGCTGGTACTTGCCCTGTTTCTGCTTGTCGAGGTGGCTCCAGCGGCCGTCCAGCCAGTCCGCCTTGTTGGGGCGGTAGACCTTGCCGGCCTCGAAATCCTCGTTCAGCTGCGCCTGAAAGGCGGCCTTCATGTCCTCGATCTCGCCCTCGGGGATCAGCCCGTCCTTGACCAGCCGCTCGGTGTACAGGGTCAGCGTGGTCTTCTGCTTCTTGATCTTGTTGTACATGATCGGGTTGGTGAACATGGGCTCGTCGCCCTCGTTGTGACCGAACCGGCGATAGCAGAAGATGTCGATCACCACGTCCTTGCCGAACTTCTGGCGGAACTCGGTGGCGACCTTGGCGGCGTGGACCACGGCCTCGGGGTCATCGCCGTTGACGTGAAAGATCGGCGCCTCGACCACCAGCGCGTTGTCGGTGGGATAGGGCGACGAACGCGAGAAGTGCGGCGCCGTGGTAAAGCCGATCTGGTTGTTCACGACGACATGGATGGTGCCGCCGGTGCGGTGGCCGCGCAGGCCCGACAGGGCGAAACATTCCGCCACGATGCCCTGGCCGGCAAAGGCCGCGTCGCCGTGCAGCAGGATCGGCATGACCTTGGTGCGCTCGGGGTTGTTCAGCTGGTCCTGCTTGGCGCGGACCTTGCCCAGAACCACCGGGTTCACCGCCTCGAGGTGGCTGGGGTTGGCGGTCAGCGACAGGTGCACGGTGTTGCCGTCGAATTCGCGGTCGGACGAGGCGCCGAGGTGGTATTTCACGTCACCCGAGCCGTCCACGTCCTCGGGCTTGAAGCTGCCGCCCTGGAACTCGTTGAAGATCGCCCTGTAGGGCTTGTTCATCACGTTGGCCAGCACCGACAGGCGGCCGCGGTGCGGCATGCCGATGACGATTTCCTTGACCCCCAGCGCGCCGCCGCGCTTGATGATCTGTTCCATCGCGGGGATCAGGCTTTCACCGCCGTCCAGGCCAAAGCGCTTGGTGCCCATGTATTTGACGTGCAGGAACTTCTCGAAGCCTTCGGCTTCGACCATCTTGTTCAGGATCGCCTTGCGCCCCTCGCGGGTGAACTTGACCTCCTTGCCATAGCCCTCGATCCGCTCCTTGAGCCAGCTGGCCTGCTCGGGGTCGGAGATGTGCATGTACTGCAACGCGAAGGTGCCGCAGTAGGTGCGTTTGACGATCGACAGGATCTCGCGCAGCGAGGCGATCTGCAAACCCAGCACGTTGTCGATAAAGATCGGCCGGTCCATGTCGGCCTCGGTGAAACCGTAGGACTTGGGGTCCAGCTCCGGGTGGTTCGAGGTGTCGCGCAGGCCCAGCGGGTCGAGATCGGCGGCCAGGTGGCCGCGGATGCGGTAGGCGCGGATGATCATCAGCGCGCGGATGCTGTCCAGCACGGCGCGCTGGATGACCTCGTCCGACACGGTCACGCCCTTGGCATCGGCCTGCTCCTTGATCTTCTTCGCCGCCCCCCTGGCCTCGGCCGGGACGGCGGGCATCGGCCATTCGCCGGTCAGCGCGCCGGTCAGGTCGTCGTCGGGCACCGGCGGCCAGTCGCGGCGCGCCCAGGACGGGCCCTGCGCTTCCTTTTGCACGTCCATCTCGGCATCGCCCAGCTGGCGAAAGAAATCGGCCCAGGCGTCATCCACGGCGGACGGGTCGGCGGCGTAGCGGGCGTACATCTGTTCGAGGTATTCCGCGTTGTGCCCCTGCATGAAGGAGGAGGCATGGAAGAGGTCGTTCGGGCTTTGGTCGGTCATCGGTCTCTCCTCTACCGATTATTGGCAGGTCAGCTGGACGCGGGCGCGGTGTTGCAGCCGGTCGGTCCAGGTGGGGCGGATGGATTGCATGTCGTAGCGGCCGCTGCCGCAGAGCGCGGCGGCGTAGCCGTCCAGCCCGGTCTCGTCGATCCGGGCGGGCACATAGGTCAGCAGGGTGGTGCCGGGCGGGGCGTCCTGCACGGCGATCCGCACCCCGCCCGGCAGGTCCAGCGCGTGCGGCCGCGCGGCGGCGTTCAGCCAGATCGCGAGGCAGGCCAGCAGCAGCACCCCGCCGATGGTCACGTTCATCGCGCGCCATGGCAGGCGCGGCGCGATGCCCGGGACGCCCGGGCGCCCGGCGGGGGAGGTGTCGTTGCGCCTCATGACGCGGCCTCCGTCGGCAGCGGCGGCACGATGGCGGCGCCCCGGCAGAGCGCGGCACCGCGCCCCCGTCCGGGGGCGGTCGCTGCGTGCCGAGATCTTGCCGAACCGTCTGCCATCTGGTCCTACGCGCCCCGGGCTTGCGCCGGGGCCTCCAGCGTTGATGTCCCGGGACAGGCCCGGGACGGGTTGCGCCTAGCCGTTCTTGATCGCCTTCATCACGGCCTCGCCCAGCGTCGCGGGGCTGTCGGCCACCACGATCCCGGCCGACTTCATGGCCTCGATCTTGTCCTCGGCGCCGCCCTTGCCGCCGGCGACAATGGCACCGGCGTGGCCCATACGGCGGCCCGGAGGGGCGGTGCGCCCGGCGATGAACCCGGCGGTCGGCTTCCAGCGGCCCTTCTTCTTTTCGGCGGCCAGGAAGGCGGCGGCATCCTCTTCGGCCGATCCGCCGATCTCGCCGATCATGATGATCGCTTCGGTCTCGGGGTCGTCCAGGAACAGGTTCAGCACGTCGATGTGCTCGGTCCCCTTGATCGGGTCGCCGCCAATGCCCACGGCGCTGGACTGGCCCAGGCCCATGTCGGTGGTCTGCTTGACTGCCTCATAGGTCAGCGTGCCCGAACGGGACACGACGCCGACCTTGCCGCGCTTGTGGATGTGGCCCGGCATGATGCCGATCTTGCAGGCGTCCGGGGTGATGACGCCCGGGCAGTTCGGCCCGATGAGGCGCGAGGACGAGGTCTCCAGCGCGCGCTTGACCTTCATCATGTCCAGCACCGGGATGCCCTCGGTGATGCAGATGATCAGCTCCATCTCGGCGTCGATCGCCTCGAGGATGCTGTCCGCGGCGAACGGCGGCGGCACGTAGATCACCGAGGCATTGGCGTCGGTCACATGCTTGGCCTCGTGGACCGAGTTGAAGACCGGCAGGTTCAGGTGGGTCGTGCCCCCCTTGCCCGGCGTGACGCCGCCGACCATCTTGGTGCCGTAGGCGATCGCCTGTTCAGAGTGAAAGGTGCCCTGCGAGCCGGTGAAGCCCTGGCAGATGACCTTGGTGTTTTCGTTGACGAGGACTGCCATCGTGGCGTTCTCCTGATTACTCTTCCAAAAGCGAAACTATGAATTCGCCGTCGGAAATTGCGGTTATTGCGATCTTTTGTCCCGAATAGCTTATGTGGGGCGCAAGATGCTTTTTGGCTGCGTCGGTGCGATCAGTGATCATGTACTTGTTTGTATCGCCGCGAACGAAGTGCTCGGTCGAAACCCCGTCCGGCCATGTGATGGAGATAGTTTTCGCACCCGGCGGCGGCGACGCTATAGAGGGCGCCGTGCCAGTGACGAAAGCCTCGCGCGGAATACGTGACTTTGCTTCGGTCAGACGGAAGACGAGGCTACCGTCTGCGTTTATGGTTTGAGCGCGAATCCACGTCTCGATCACGTGGTTACCCCTTCACGGCTTTCACGATCTTCTCGGCCCCGTCCGACAGGTTGTCCGCGGCGATCACGTTCAGGCCGGAGGTGTTGATGATCTCCTTGCCCTTCTCGACGTTGGTGCCTTCCAGCCGGACGACCAGCGGCACCTCGATGCCCACTTCCTTGACTGCGGCGACCACGCCTTCGGCGATCACGTCGCAGCGCATGATGCCGCCGAAGATGTTGACCAGGATGCCCTTCACGTTCGGATCGGAGGTGATGATCTTGAACGCCTCGGCGACCTTTTCCTTGGTGGCACCACCGCCCACGTCGAGAAAGTTCGCGGGCTCGGCGCCGTACAGCTTGATGATGTCCATCGTCGCCATGGCCAGGCCCGCGCCGTTGACCATGCAGCCGATCTCGCCGTCCAGCGCGATGTAGTTCAGGTCGTACTTGGACGCGGCAAGCTCCTTGGGGTCTTCCTCGGTCTCGTCGCGCAGCTCGGCCACGTCGGGGTGGCGGTACATCGCGTTGCCGTCAAAGCCCATCTTGGCGTCGAGGCATTTCAGCGTGCCATCGGGGGTCAGGATCAGCGGGTTGATCTCCAGCATCTCCATGTCCTTGTCGACGAACAGCTTGTAGAGCGTGCCCATCAGCTGCACGCACTGCTTCATCGCCTTGCCTTCGAGGCCCAGCATGAAGCCGATGCGGCGGCCGTGGAACGCCTGGTAGCCGGTCGCCGGGTCGACGGAGAACGACAGGATCTTTTCCGGGGTGTTCTCGGCCACTTCCTCGATGTCCATGCCGCCCTCGGTCGAGGCGACAAAGGAAATGCGCGAGGTCTGCCGGTCCACCAGCAGCGCGAGGTAGAATTCCGACGTGATGTCGGACCCGTCCTCGATGTAGATCCGGTTGACCTGCTTGCCGGCCGGGCCGGTCTGCTTGGTCACCAGGGTGCGGCCCAGCATCTTCTTGGCTTCTTCCGCCGCTTCCTCGACCGACTTGGCCAGGCGCACGCCGCCCTTTTCGCCGGCGTCGGCCTCCTTGAAGCTGCCCTTGCCGCGGCCACCGGCGTGGATCTGCGCCTTGACCACCCAGAGCGGGCCGTCCAGCGCGCCGGCGGCGGTCTTGGCTTCTTCGGCCCTCAGGACGACGCGGCCGTCCGAGACCGGAGCCCCGTAGCTGCGCAACAGCGCCTTGGCCTGGTATTCGTGGATATTCATGGGTCGACTGTCCCCGTTTTGCTGCGGATTTCCCCTACCTACGCAGGCTCGGCCGCCGGTTAGAACTGCTTTTTTGCCGCATGAGCAGGATTTGGGCAGATTTCCGACATTTGTGATCACACGTCCAAAAAGTGTGATCACAAATGTTTTCCGGTCACGCTCCGGGCTGATTCGAAGTGAGCGCTCTCAGTTCAGCCAGACCATGAACAAAAGCGCATCGCCGCGGAACATCTCGGCGAAACGGTTGAGGTTGCCCTCGTCGACGACGGGCCCGGTTTCCATGTAGCGGACCAGCCCGTGCCCGTGCAGCCAGGTCACGATGTCGATGGGCACCGGGTCCTGCAACAGCCGGGCGACGTTCACGCCGCCCTTGCCCTCCAGCCGCCAGTGCCCGACCAGCTGCTTGCCCAGCAGCACGTCCTCGGCATCCTGCAACACCGCCAGCCAGCGGTCGGCCGTGTCCTCCGGCAGGGTGATGCCCAGCGCCGAGACCTGGCCGCGCGCGGGGATCCACTCCGCGTTGTTGTCGGTCTCCTGCGGCACCATCTCCCAGAACCGCCGGTTCGCCGCGACCATGGCCAGCAGGTTGTCACGCGCGGCGTGGACATGCGCCACGTCCGGTTGCCGGTTCACCGCGCCGTAGATCACCGCGAAGGCGTCGACAAACCTCTCCTGCCCGGTGAACCAGAAATAATAGTCCGACGAGCGCGCGCCGCGCAGCGCCTGCATCTGCGCGATGCTGGTGTTGACCTCCTCGATCACCTCGGTCGGATCGAAGGCCAGCACCAGGTGGCCAAAGCCCTCCAGCAGATGGGTATAGGCCTCCAGCCAGGCGGCATCGGCGCTGTCAAAGCGCACCGTCAGCGCGTTCAGGTCCTGCGGCAGGCCCTGTCCCAGCGCGGCACCGGCGGCGTCCAGCAGGCCCTCGCCCGCGTCCGGGGCGCCGTTGCCGTTGATGTCGAACCAGAGCCGCGTCAGGTCCAGCGTCACGCCAAATTCACCGGTGGCGCCGCGCAGGTCCTCGCGCGCCGTCGCCATGTCGGCGACGAGGTCGCGGAACAGGTCCGCCACCAGCGCGGCATAGAACGGTTCGGCCGCGGGGTTGTCGGGCAGGGGCAGGCGCAGCACCGGCAGGTCCATGTCGCCGAAATCCGCGTTGTGGCGATAGCGCAGCTGCAAGGTCTTCTCGATGGCCAGCAGGAACCGCAGGCCGCCCAGGGCAAAGTCTCGCCCCGGGCTGGCGGGTTCGGCCTCCAGCGCGGTCAGCGTGTCGGTCAGCCCCACCGAGGCAACCAGCGGCGTCAGGTCGATGTCAGGTGGGGTGTCCTGCGCGGCGGCGGCGCCGGTCAGGGCGAGAAGGGCGGCAAATGCAAACCGGGTCATGACGCCACCATGCGCGCCGGACATGCGGCATTCAAGCCGTGTTTCCACCCGCCGCCCGGCCGGGTCAGGCCGCCGGCCTTGACCGGGGTATCGCGCACCGCGCTGGCCCGGGTGTCGTGCTTGAAACGCGCCCGGTTGGCGGCCCCCAGGATGGCGGTTCAGGCGCAGCCGAATCGGAAACCCCGCTCGCGAAAGCCGGCAAACGTGCCCCCGCGAGGTAGGGCCAGGGTCGGACCGGGGGGCAGAGGGTCTCGCAACTTTTTGTTGCGACGTGAGGTCTTGGATAATTTATCGAGGTTGTATTATCGGCGAAAAATCCGCCGGGGGGTGTTTTCCCTTAGGCCACGGCACCCGTTTTCTGGCATCCTTGGTGGATTAAGCATCTTTTGATGCACCCGCCGAACCTACCGGCGGGGCAAGGCAGGACTTTACGGCGAGCATCGGGCACCCAAAGGTAATAAGTAGAAAAGGGAAAATTATGAAACTACTGTCACTTGCGCTGATTGCTTCAGGCGCGCTGGCATTCGGGGCCTCCGATACCCGGGCGGCGACCCTTGATTTCATCGCGTTTTCAAACAACAACGAACATGGCGTGGTCAGCGGAACCACCATCACCGATGCGGCGTTTGACGGCGAGGCGGTGACCTTCTTCGCCAACAGCACGTTCTATCCGTACTTCGACCACGGCAACGCGGGCCTTGGCGTCTGCCAGAACGTCGCAAATCCCGGCGCCACCGCCAGCGGCGGAACCGGCAACATGTGTACCTCCGGTTCGGCCGATGACAACGTGACCGTGACCGAAGCGGTTACGATCGCCTGGCAAGGCGCGCGAACCCTCAGCAACCTGCTGTTCTCGAAGGAAGGGCACACGTTGTTCGCCTCCACGAACACGCAGACGCTGCTGTTCGGCATCAACGGCGGGTCGCTGGCGCGCTACACCTTCGGCGAGTTGATGGGCCTGACCTTCAACGGCGTGACCAGCGCGACCTTCGGGTTCGATGACGCGTCGTTCGATCCGGTCATCGGCCGGGGCCTGGCGCGCAACAACGAACAGTTCTACCTCGCCGCGGCCACCATCTCGCCGGTTCCGCTGCCGGCTTCGCTGCCGCTGATGCTGGCGGGCATGGTCGGGCTTGGCTGGTTCGGACGTCGCCGCAAATCGTCCTGACTGCGGCCAGCCGACACAAAGCAAAAAAGCCCCGGTGCATCACCGGGGCTTTTTCATTCCGTGTCGGTCGCGCCCCGAAAGGCTCAGGCCAGCGATCCGTCGATCGCCTTGCAGGCCTCGACCAGACCCTTGACCGCCTTGACCGAGGTGTCGAACATCTCCTGCTCTTCCTTGTTGAGCTTGATGTTGACCACCTTCTCGACGCCACCGGCGCCGATCACGGTCGGCACGCCGACATACATGCCGTTCAGGCCGAACTCGCCGTCGCAGTAGGCGGCGCAGGGCAGCACGCGCTTCTGGTCCTTGAGATAGGCCTCGGCCATCTCGATCGCCGAGGTGGCGGGCGCATAATAGGCCGAGCCGGTCTTCAGCAGGCCGACGATCTCGGCGCCTCCGTCACGGGTGCGCTGCACGATGGCGTCCAGCTTTTCCTTGGTGGTCCAGCCCATCTCGATCAGGTCGGGCAGCGGGATGCCGGCGACGGTGGAATAACGCACCGACGGCACCATGGTGTCGCCGTGGCCGCCCAGCACGAAGGCGGTGACGTCCTTCATCGACACGTCGAATTCCAGGCTCAGGAAGTGGCGGAAGCGCGCCGAGTCGAGCACGCCGGCCATGCCGCAGACCTTGTGCGCGGGCAGGCCCGAAAACTGCTGGAGGGCCCAGACCATGGCGTCCAGCGGGTTGGTGATGCAGATGACAAAGGCGTCGGGCGCGTTGTCGCGGATGCCTTCGCCGACCGATTTCATCACCTTGAGGTTGATGCCCAGCAGGTCGTCGCGCGACATGCCCGGCTTGCGCGCCACGCCGGCGGTGACGATGCAGACGTCGGCACCGGCGATGTCGGCATAGTCCTGCGTGCCCTTCAGGCGCGCGTCAAAGCCTTCGGAGGGACCGGACTCGGCGATGTCCAGCGACTTGCCTTCGGGCACGCCCTCGGCGATGTCGAACAGGACGATGTCGCCCAGTTCCTTCATTGCTGCAAGGTGGGCAAGCGTGCCACCGATCTGTCCCGCACCGATCAGGGCGATCTTGGGTCTGGCCATGGAATTGAACTCCGCTCCTGCGTTAATTTGGCGGTGTGCCTACGCCCTGACGCGGCTCCGCGCAAGGGCGCTGCGCTGCGGCGCTTGGTCCGGGGGGCCTTGTCCGGCCCGGTGCGGTCGGGATAAGGACCTGTAGCGCGACACGAATTCCCAGGTGCAGGCATGGATCTCCTTACGGCGCCCGTCATTGCGGTGGCCATTCCGGCCGTCATCTTTGCCGGCATCTCCAAGGGCGGCTTCGGTTCGGGCGTGGCCTTTGCCAGCTCCTCGATTCTCGCCATCATGCTGGATCCCGGCACCGCGCTGGGACTGATGCTGCCGCTGTTGATGCTGATCGACGTGGCCAGCCTGCCGGCCTACTGGCGCAAGTGGGACTGGGGCGCGGCCAAGGTGCTGCTGATCGGCTCGATCCCCGGCACGCTGCTGGGCGCGCTGTTCTACGCCTGGACGGACCCGGACACGGTGCGCCTGCTGATCGGCCTTGTCGCGCTGCTGTTCGTCGCCTGGCAGATGGTGGTCAAGCTTGGCCTGATCCGGCTGGGCGGGACCAGTTTCGGCCCCGGGGTCGGCCTGACCCTGGGGGTGGTGCTGGGCTTCACCAGCTTTGTCAGCCATGCCGGCGGGCCGGCGGCCTCGGTCTACCTGCTTGGGCAGAAACTGCGCAAGACGACGTTCCAGGCCACCACCGTGCTGGTGTTCTGGGCGGTCAACCTGTCGAAATCCGGCATCTACGCCGGGATGGGGATCTTTACCCTCGACACGCTGAAGCTGGCGGCGCTCCTGATGCCCTTTGCGCTTCTGGGCACCTGGCTGGGGGTCAAGGCGCACCACATGGTGCCGGAACGCTGGTTCTTTGCCTTCGCCTACGTCGCGCTCAGCCTGACCGGGGCCAAGCTGGTCTGGGACGCGCTCACCTGACCGCGCCTGGGGAGGCCGTGTTTCACCGAAACGCCGGCCCCCCTTTGGCTCACGCAGGGTCCCCCTTGGGCGGCAGGACCTCGGCCAGCTCCTCGAAGGCCTGGCCGCTGGCGACAAGGCAGGTGATGCCGTTGGCCATGGTCACGGTGATGGTCCAGGATCCCGACTCGGGTGAGGCAAAGACCTCCATCACCGCATTGTTGGCGCCCAGGCCCATGCTCTGCCGGGTCTCGCCGTATTTCGTCGCCAGCCGGTCGACCACCTGGTCGCGCGGCGCGCAGTGGCGCAGGTCCTGCGCGTGGACCAGGCTCGCCGCCCCGATCAGGAGGCCGGCCGAGAGCATCGTCAACTTGAAGAACTTCTCCGTCATAGTCCCACCTTTCGGCTGTGCGCCGGACCTGTCGCGCGGCTTTGCCGCGGGTCCGGCGCAGGGTAAGTCCCCTCTGGTCTGGCCCGGCATCCCTGTGGCCGCAGGCCCATGCCGCGTTCAACGACATGGCAACATCGTCCGCCCGCGCCCCTTCCAATCCGGTTAACGCACCGCGCGTTGCCTCAAATCGACGGGATTTGTGGGCCGTTCGGTCAAATCGACAGGATTTGACGCGCCGTTGTATACGATGATAGACCGATTTCTGCGCTGCGGCGTATTTTGGCTTGAACTATCCGGCAAAAAATGCGCATCTCTGCGCAACAATATTACCCGAGGAGACTCAGATGGACCTGCGCGCGCGCCCCTACCGTTCCGTCCTCTACATTCCCGGCTCCAAGGAGCGGGCGCTGGAAAAGGCGCGCACGCTGCCGGTCGACGCGGTGATCTTCGATCTCGAGGATGCCGTCGCCCCGGCCGAGAAAACCGCCGCCCGCGCCACCCTGGCCGAGGCGCTGTCGCGCCCCTACGGCAACCGCACGCGGATCGTCCGCATCAACGGCTTTGACACCGAATGGGGGCAGGACGATGCCCGCGCCGCCGATGCCATGGACTGCGACGCCCTCCTGCTGCCCAAGGTCGAGAGCACCGCGCAACTGGACGCGCTGGCCGCCCTGACGGACAAGCCGCTGTGGGCGATGATGGAAACCCCCGCCGGGATGCTTGCGGCCGCTGAAATCGCCGCCCACCCGCGCCTTGCCGGCATGGTCATGGGCACCAACGACCTCGCCAAGGAGCTGAACGCCCGCTTCCGCGCCGACCGCCTGCCCATGCTCACCGGCATCGGCCTGTGCCTGCTGGCCGCCAAGGCGCACGGCGTGATCATCGTCGACGGCGTCTACAACGCCTTCAAGGACGACGACGGCCTGCGCGCCGAATGCGCCCAGGGCCGTGACATGGGCATGGACGGCAAGACGCTGATCCACCCCGCGCAGGTCGATATCGCCAACGCCGCCTTTGCCCCCGATGCCGCCGAGATCGACCTCGCCCGCCGCCAGATCGACGCCTATGAGGAGGCCGCGAGGGCCGGGCAGGGGGTGGCCGTGGTCGACGGCAAGATCGTCGAGAACCTGCACGTCGAGACCGCCCGCAAGACGCTGGCCAAGGCCGAAGCCATTGCAGCCCTGACCGAATGACCGCAGGCTCCCGCCAGCAAACAGGGAGACTGACATGGCTCTATTGATTCTCGGCGTAGCGCTCTGGTGGGCCGCGCATTTCTTCAAGCGCATCGCCCCCGGCATCCGCGAACCCATGGGCGACAAGGGCAAGGGCCCGGTCGCGCTGGCGCTGGCGCTGTCCGTCGTGCTGATGATCTTCGGCTACCGCATGGCCGACGGCGCCTTTTTCTGGGGCCGCTCGCCCGCCACCGTGGGCATCATGAACCTGCTGGTGCTGGCCGCCATCTACCTGATGAGCCCCGCCGCCAAGAAGGGCAAGCTGCTGGCCGGGATGCGCCACCCGATGCTGACCGGCTTTGCCCTCTGGGCGCTCGCGCACCTCTTGGTGAACGGCGACGTGCCCAGCTTTGTCCTGTTCGGCGGCCTCGCGCTGTGGGCGCTGGCGGAAATCGTCGTCATCAACCGCGCCGAGCCGAACTGGACCCCGCGCACACCCGGCCCCATCGCCAAGGACGGCATCTTCATGGCCGCCTCGCTGGTGCTGCTGGTGGTCATCGGTTACGTCCACGGCCTGCTTGGCTACCCTGCCTTCGGATGACGCCATGAAACTCTACCGCTTCCTGACCGAGGACGACACCTCGGCCTTCTGCCACAAGGTCACCGCGGCCCTCAACAAGGGGTGGGCGCTGCACGGCGGCCCCACCTACGCCTTCGACGCCGCCAACGGCGTCATGCGCTGCGGCCAGGCGGTCGTCAAAGAGGTGGACGGCACCTACACCCCCGATACCAAGCTGGGAGATCACTGAGACATGGCCAAGACCAATCCGGGCCGCTTCTTCGAAGACTACCGCGTCGGCGAGGTCATCGACCACGCCGTGCCGCGCACCATCTCGGGCGGCGAGCGCGCGCTGTATCACGCGCTCTACCCGATGCGCCACGCGCTCTATTCCTCGGACGAATTCGCCCGGAGCTGCGGTCTGCCCGCCGCCCCCATCGACGACCTCGCCGCCTTTCACATCGTCTTTGGCAAGACGGTGCCGGATGTCTCGCTGAACGCGGTGGCCAACCTCGGCTATGCCGAGGGGCGCTGGCTGAAGCCGGTCTGGCCGGGCGACACCATCCGCTCGCAGTCCGAGGTGATCGGGCTGAAGCAGAACTCCAACGGCCGCACCGGCGTGGTCTACGTCCGCTCGCGCGGGATCAACCAGCACGGCGAAACGGTGATGGAATACGCTCGCTGGGTCATGCTGCGCAAACGCGACATGGACGCCCCCGCGCCCGATCCGGTGATCCCCGATCTGAAGTCCACCGTCGATCCGGCCGACCTGGTGATCCCGGAGGGGCTGGACTTCTCGAACTACGACTTCACCCTCGCCGGTGAGCGGCACCGCCTGTCGGACTACGCGGTGGGCGAGACCATCGACCACGTCGACGGTGTCACCATCGAGGAGGCCGAGCACATGATGGCCACCCGCCTTTGGCAGAACACCTCCAAGGTCCACTTCGACGTCACCGCGCGCCCCGATCAGCGGCTGATCTACGGCGGTCACGTGATCTCCATGGCGCGCGCGCTGTCGTTCAACGGGCTGGCCAACGCGCAGATGATCGTCGGGCTGAACGGCGGCGCGCACGCCAACCCCTGCCTCGCCGGCAACACGGTCAAGGCCTGGTCCGAGGTGCTGGACACCGCTCAGACCAGCGCCCCCGGCGTCGGCGCGATCCGCCTGCGGCTGGTCGCCACCAAGGGCGGCGGCCCGTTCGAGCTGAAAGGCCCGGATGGCAAATACCTGCCCGACGTGCTGCTGGACCTCGACTACTGGGCCTTGATGCCGGTCTGAGCGCGAGCCGCGCGAAAAACCGCTGGAGCGGGCGCGCGCCGCCCGCCTACCATCGTCCCCAAGGGCCGAATCGGCCCGCTCAGGGGATCACCGCGCATGACCTTCCCACCCGCACCGCCGGCACCGCCCGCCTTCCTGAAACGGTCCGCGCCGCGCGCGCTGCTGGCGGGCGCACTGGCGCTGGCCAGCCTGACCGCCCCCGCCCGGGCCGACGAGGCCGAGGAGGCCTTTGTCGAGGCCAACATCCTCGCCATCTTCTACCACGAGCTTGGCCACGCCATGATCGACCTCTTGCAGCTGCCCGTCTACGGCCAGGAAGAGGACGCCGCCGACGTCGCATCGATCCTGCTGATCGACTGGATGTTCGAGCCGGCGTCGGCGCTCGACCTCGCCTACGACGCCTCCTTCGGCTTTGCCGCCGAGGCGATGATGCGCGATCACGAGGACTACGAGATCGCCTGGTGGGACAGCCACGGCCCCGACGAACAGCGCTTTTACAACACCGTGTGCCTCTTCTACGGCGCCAACACCGAGGACCGCGACGATTTCGCCGCCGACATGGGCCTGCCCCAAGAGCGCGCCGAGGTCTGCGAGGAGGAATTCAACCTCGCCTGGTCCAGCTGGCGCCCGGTGCTGGAGGATCTCTCCGACGCCGGCGGCCACCCGCTGGCGTTCGTCTCCGAGGACGACAGCCCGCTGGCCCGGCTGATGGCCGATGAGATCGCCGAGCTGAACACGATCTTCCGCTGGCCCGAACCGCTGACCGTCGTCGTCGAGGACTGCGGAGAGCCGAACGCCTTCTACGTCGCCGACGGCCCCGAGATCGTCATGTGCACCGAGTTCCCGCCCTACCTGCGCGACCTTTACAGGCTGTCCGAATAGGCCCCCGGTCCACGGTCACCGTCTCGTGACTTGCGCGCGGCGCGGCGCGGGCGTGTCATCGCCGCCATGCGCCTCCTGCCCATCCTTGTCCTCTGCCTGCTGCCGCTGCGGCTTGCCGCCTGCGAAATCGCGCTGGTGCTGGCGGTGGACGTGTCCGGCTCGGTCGACGTGCAGGAATACGACATCCAGATGCAGGGCCTTGCCGCCGCGCTGCGCGACGGCGCGGTGGTCGGCGCGCTGGTCGAGGGCCGCGCCCGGGTCGCCCTGCTGCAATGGACCGGCAATTCGCGCCAGCAGGTCACGCTGCCCTGGCGCGAGATCGCCAGCTTTGCCGAGGCCGAGGCGCTGGCCCGCGACATCGAAACCGCGCCGCGCGCCTGGCGCCACTTCTCCACCGCCATCGGCGAGGCCCTGCGCGCCGCCATCGCGCTGTTCGCCGAGGTGCCCGACTGCCGCCGCCGGGTGATCGACCTGTCCGGCGACGGGCTGTCCAACGAAGGCCCCGAACCGGCCACCCTGAAACCCGCGCTCGGCGCGCAGGGCATCGTGGTCAACGCGCTGGCGATCGAGGGGGCCGAGGCGGATCTCACCGCCTATTTCTACGAAAACGTCATCCACGGCCCCGGCGCCTTTGTCGCCACGGCGAACGGCTACGCCGACTACCCCAGGCGCATCCGGCAAAAGCTGCTGCGTGAAATCACCAAGCAGACCGCCGCAGGCGCGACACCCGCGCCCCCGGGCTCGATTCCCGCGGAACGGATGCAAACCCCGCAACGTTAGCGCAAATACTGTGATCACACTCCGCGGGAGTGTGATCACAAGACCGGAAAATCCGGCCAGTTGCGCCAAAAAACCGCAGAATTTCGCGGGGGTGCCCCGTGACACGCCCTTTGAAAGAGGTAGAACAGACTCAACGGAACCGAAAGGACACCTCCATGGCCGACGTGAACCGGGGCAACCGCCCGCTGTCTCCGCACCTGCAAGTCTACCGCCCGCAACTGACCTCGATCACCTCCATCCTGACCCGGATCACCGGCAACGCGCTGCTGATCGGGTCGTTGATGATCGTCTGGTGGTTTCTCGCCGCGGCGACCTCGCCCGAGTATTTCGCCTATGCCGACGCGGTGCTGACCTCGTGGTTCGGGGACGTGGTGATGCTCGGTTCGGCCTGGGCGATCTGGTATCACCTGCTGGCCGGTGTCCGTCACCTGATCTGGGACGAAGCCAAGATGCTCGAGATCGAGCGCGCCGAGATGCTCGGCTGGGGCGTGATCATCGGCTCCTTCGTCCTGACCATCTTCACCATCGTCGTCGTCTGAGGAGAGACCCATGGCATTCCTGACCGACCGCAAGCGCGCCGTGGGCTGGGGCGCGGCCAAATCCGGAACCGCGCACCACTGGGCGATGAAGAAAAGCTCGGTGGCGCTGCTGATCCTGGTGCCGTTCTTCGTCTTCACCTTCGGCTCCGCGCTGGGCGGCAGCTACGAGGAAATCACCGCCTATTACGCGCGGCCCTTCCCGGCCATCGTCGCGGCGCTGACCATTCTTGTCGGCTTTCACCACTTCAACATGGGTGTGCAGGTCCTGATCGAGGACTACGTTCATGGTCCGATGGAAAAGATCCTGATCCTGGCGATGACCTGCCTCAGCTACGGCGCGGCCGCTGTCGGCGTCTTTGCCGTCGCCCGCCTCGCGCTCTAGCCGCGACCTCCCACACTGACAGCGGCGGGCGCCCCCTGCGCGGCCCCGTCCCCCGCACAAGATCGATAGGTAAACACCAATGGCAGCATACGAATACGAGACGCATGACTATGACGTCGTGGTCGTGGGGGCGGGCGGCGCCGGTCTGCGCGCCACCCTCGGCATGGCCGAACAGGGCCTGCGCACCGCCTGCGTGACCAAGGTCTTTCCGACCCGGTCGCACACCGTCGCGGCACAGGGCGGCATCGCCGCCTCGCTGTCGAACATGGGGCCGGACAACTGGCAGTGGCACATGTACGACACCGTCAAGGGGTCCGACTGGCTGGGCGACACCGACGCCATGGAATACCTCGCCCGCGAGGCGCCCAAGGCGGTCTACGAGCTGGAGCACTACGGCGTGCCCTTCTCGCGCACCGCAGAAGGCAAGATCTACCAGCGTCCCTTTGGCGGCCACACCACCGAGTTCGGCGAAGGCCCGCCGGTGCAGCGCACCTGCGCCGCCGCCGACCGCACCGGCCACGCCATCCTGCACACGCTCTACGGCCAGTCGCTGAAGAACAACGCCGAGTTCTACATCGAGTATTTCGCCATCGACCTCTTGATGGAGGACGGCGTCTGCAAGGGTGTGCTCTGCTGGAAGCTGGACGACGGCACCTTCCACGTCTTCAACGCCAAGATGGTCGTGCTGGCCACCGGCGGCTACGGCCGCGCCTATTTCTCGGCCACCTCCGCCCACACCTGCACCGGCGACGGCGGCGGCATGGTGGCCCGCGCGGGCCTGCCGCTCCAGGACATGGAGTTCGTGCAGTTCCACCCCACCGGCATCTACGGCTCGGGCTGCCTCATCACCGAGGGCGCGCGCGGCGAAGGCGGCTACCTGACCAACTCCGAGGGCGAACGCTTCATGGAACGTTACGCCCCCAACTACAAGGACCTCGCGCCGCGCGACTACGTCAGCCGCTGCATGACGATGGAAATCCGCGAAGGCCGCGGCGTGGGCAAGGAGGGGGATCACATCCACCTGAACCTGTCGCACCTGCCGAAAGAGGCGCTGGCCGAACGCCTGCCCGGCATCTCCGAAAGCGCCAAGATCTTTGCCGGTGTCGACGTCACCAAGGAGCCGATCCCGGTCCTGCCCACCGTGCACTACAACATGGGCGGCATCCCGACGAACTACTGGGGCGAGGTTCTGGACCCCACCGAGGGCGACCCCAACCGCATCGTGCCCGGCCTGATGGCCGTGGGCGAGGCCGGCTGCGCCTCAGTCCACGGCGCCAACCGGCTTGGCTCCAACTCGCTGATCGACCTCGTCGTCTTTGGCCGCGCCGCCGCGATCCGCGCCGGCAAGGTCGTCGACCGTGAAAGCGCCGTGCCGACCGCGCCCAAGTCCCAGATCGACAAGGCGTTTGACCGTTTCGACGGCATCCGCAACGCCAAGGGCACGATGCCCACCGCCGAACTGCGCCTTGAGATGCAGAAGACCATGCAGCGCGACGCCGCCGTCTTCCGCACCGCCAAGACCATGGCCGACGGCGTCGAGGCGATGACCGCCATCGCCGCCAAGATGGACGACATCAAGGTCACCGACCGCAGCCTGGTCTGGAACTCCGACCTGATGGAGTCGCTGGAACTGACCAACCTGATGCCCAACGCGCTGGCCACCATCGTCGGCGCCGAGGCGCGCAAGGAATCGCGCGGCGCCCACGCGCACGAGGATTTCGCCACCCGCGACGATGAAAACTGGCGCGTCCACACCATCAGCCGCGTCGACGGACCGAAGGTCGACCTGACCTACCGCCCGGTGATCACCGACCCCCTCACCACCGAAGAGCAGGGCGGCATCGAGCTCAAGCGCATCGCCCCCAAGGCGCGGACCTTCTGATGCGCACCATCGCCGGGACAAAGGGCGGGGCAGGGCGCGCGGGCGCCCCGCGCCGTCACGCCCGCGCCCCGGCGCTGGTCGCGGGCCTTCTCCTGCTCACCGCCTGCACGCCGCAGTCGCAGGACCAGATCGCCCGCAACGCCGCGCGTTCGGCGCTGACCCCGGTGGTGATGGAACAATTCCCCGGCGTGCCGGTGGAACCGACGCTGAACTGCCTCATCGACAACGCCAGCGCGCAGCAGATCCGCACGCTGGCGGCGGACGCCCTGCTTGGCCCGAACGAGAACACGCTCCAGATCACGCGGGACATCGCGTCCAAACCCGAAACCCTCCGCTGCCTGGCCACGACCGGCCTGCCAGCCCTGCTTCGCTAAGGAGAGAGAGATGGTCCAATTCACGCTCCCCAAGAATTCGCAGATCAAGACCGGCAAGACCTGGCCCAAGCCCGAGGGCGCGAAAAACGTCCGCAAGTTCCAGATCTACCGCTGGAACCCCGATGACGGCAAGAACCCGCAGGTCGACACCTATTTCCTCGACATGGACAGCTGCGGCCCGATGGTCCTGGACGCGCTGATCAAGATCAAGAACGAGATCGACCCCACCCTGACCTTCCGCCGCTCCTGCCGCGAAGGGATCTGCGGGTCCTGCGCGATGAACATCGACGGCATCAACACGCTGGCCTGCATCTACGGCCTCGACGAGATCACCGGCGACGTCAAGATCTACCCGCTGCCGCACATGCCGGTGGTCAAGGACCTGATCCCCGACCTGACCCATTTCTACGCCCAGCACGCCAGCATCATGCCCTGGCTGGAGACCAAGACCAACCGCCCGGCCAAGGAATGGCGCCAGTCCATCGAGGACCGCAAGAAACTCGACGGTCTCTATGAATGCGTGATGTGCGCGTCCTGCTCGACCGCCTGCCCGTCCTACTGGTGGAACGGCGACCGCTACCTCGGCCCGGCCGCGCTGCTGCACGCCTACCGCTGGATCATCGACAGCCGCGACGAGGCGACGGGTGAGCGGCTCGACCAGCTCGAGGATCCGTTCAAGCTGTACCGCTGCCACACCATCATGAACTGCGCCAAGACCTGCCCCAAGGGCCTGAACCCGGCGCTGGCAATTGCCGAGATCAAGAAGATGATGGTCGACCGCGCGGTCTGACACCCGCCGCACCGCCGAAATGCAACCGCCCCGAGAAGCTTGCCGGCGTCTCGGGGTTTTGCCTTGTCATGCAAACGCGTCCCGGTCTCGTTTGCCGCGTGCCGCGGACCATTCCAAACCGCACCCAGGCTCGGGCGCGCCCCTCCTACGGCCGAACGACCCCCGGGCCTTTCGCCGATCGACCCAAACGACTAGGGAAAGCGCATGCTTGTCGTCGTCGGTCTCATCCTCGCCTTTGTCCTGATCGCGGTGTTTTCCAACCGGGCCACGCGGCACTGCCGCTGGCGCGAACGCCGCCACGGCGACGCCAGTTCATGGACCTGCATCCATTGTGGCGCGCGTGTCGAGGGCAAACCGGGCGAACCGCCCCGCACCTGCCTGCGCGCCTGATCCTCAGCGCCGCGCCCACCAGTCCGACGGCTTTTTCCGCGTGCCATGCCCGCGCGCCAGCCACAGCGCCACCCGCCGCAGCCGCCCCAAAGCCAACCGCAGCCACAGCCGGTCCCGCAGCCGCGTGAAATCCCGGTTGAACGGGCAGACCCGCATGCAGATCGCGCAGTCCGTCGCCGTCTTGGCCCAGAAGCCAAAGCATTTCTCGGCGTCCGAGGTCCATTTCCGCACCCCCCGGATCGCCGACACATTCGGCCCCGCGTCCGTCGGCGGCCCGTAGGGCAGCGCCTTGACCGGGCAGGCGTCGGCGCATTTCGTGCAGATGTCGCAGAACGCCCGCACCCCGCGCGGCGTGGGCGCGTCATGCGCCAGCGGCAGGTTGGTGAAGATCTTGGAAAACCGCAGGCGCGGGCCGAACTCGGGCGTAATGACCAGCTGGTTGCGCGCGTATTCGCCCAAGCCCGCCTTGACCGCGTAGGGGATCACCAGCGCGGTGTCGTTCATCGACGGCACAGCCTCGTAGCCCAGGTTGCGCAGGTAGGCGGCCAACTGCATCGCCACCGCCGCCTCGTGGCTGTATTCGCGCCCCGTTGCCGCCCCGGCCAGCGCCGAGGGGTAGGTCGCCACCAACTCGCGGTCCATCTCGTGGCCCAGCACGATGACCGAGGTCAGCCCCTCGGGCAGGCCGTGCGGCGCCTCGCTCATGTCGCGGGTGTCGACCCGGCTGGCGTACAGCCAGCGGCGGTCGAAATCGGTGATGCCGCACAGATCGGCGCCAAAGAACCGCGCCACCCGCTTGACCTCTGCCGCCGCCGCCTCCGGCCCGCCCATCTCGGCGCGGTCTTCGGCGACCGGCGTGTCGCAGCGGATCGGCGCCTGGAACCCCTCGCGCACCCCGTCCTGCGCCTGCCGGTTGGAAATCAGGTCGGACACCAGCCAGGCCGCGTTGCGCAGGGCAAAGTCGCGCTGGCTGAAGCCGTCGCCCCGGCGCGGCGCGGCCTCCATCCGGTAGGAGGCGAAAAAGGCGTCCGTCTTCGCGCTGCGCACCTTCGGATCCCAGAAGGCGCGGGTAAAGATGTCGTTGCGCTGGGTGAACGGCTCAAAATCCTCCGTGACCTCGATCCCGGCGGCGGAATCGCCGTCCTGTCGCGGGTCGGGTCTGTTGCGGGGCCAGGTCATGCCGCCACCCTAGGGGGCGGCCGTGCGGCGGTAAACGGGGCAGATGCGGGACCCCATGGACAGCCCGCGACACCCCCGGCACTGTGGCGATCAAAGGAGCGCCCGCCGATGTCCAGCCTCGCCTTCCTCTGTCCGCCTGCGCTTGACGGCCGCATCCCGCCGCCCCGCCCGGCGGCGAAATTCCTGCCGGAGTGGTTCCGCGCCCTGCCGCGTGCGCTGGGCATGCCCGATGCGCACGGATTGCAGGCCCATACCGTGCGCGCCTGCCTGCCGGTGACCGATGCCTTTGCCCTGGGCTGGATCATCCCGCTGCCGTTCGACATCCAGACCTCGCGCGACAGCTTTGGCCAGCTGCGCTTTCACTGGGCCACGGACCTGCCCTTTGCCCCGGTCGAACAGCACCACCCGGCGCAGATCGGCGCCTATGACGCGCCGTTCCATGGGCGGATGCCGCTGAAATTCATCAACCCCTGGCGCATCGTCCTGCCGCCCGGCTGGTCGGCCGCCTTCCTGCACCCGGTCAACCATTTCGAACTGCCGTTCACCGCCTTCAACGGCGTCGTCGACTGCGACGCGCTCGAGGTGCCGGTCAACATCCCCTTTCTCTGGACGGACCCGGGCGAAGGGGTGGCGCTGCCCGCCGGAACGCCCATGGTGCAGGTCGTGCCCTTCGAACGGCGGGCTGCCATCACCGACGCGACCGTTCGCGCCGAAACCGCGACCGAGGCCGAGGCGCGCGCCGCGGCCCTTGCCCGCAAGTACGGCGAAGAGTCGGTCTATGCCCGCGAATGGCGTCACCGGCACGACCGCGAACCGCCCCCCTGACCGGCGCCACCTTGCCTTTCGCCGCATTCAGGGGTTCAGTCGCGGGAAAAAGGGAGTCCGCACATGACCCAACCGCCTGACGCAGAGGCCCGCCGCGCCATCGCCCCGGTGATCTGCTACCCCGTTGAGACCCTGCCGAAACCGGACCTTGGCCTCTACCGCGCCGCGCTGGAGGGGGCAGAGATCACCCACACCACTCGCGCCGCCCCGCGCGAGGCCTGCACCTTTGCCGTCCCGGCCGGGCACTTCTTTCGCATCGTCTCTGTCGAGGGGCCGCAGGTGGGCGACCTCAACCTGTGGAACGCGCACGACCTGACGGAACGCTTCTATTCCGGCAAGACCCGCGCGCTGCACGGCACCCATGTCACCACCGGCGACCGGCTGTGGTCCAGCTTTCCCTTCCTGCGTCAGATGGCGACCATCGTCGCCGACACGCTGGACTGGTACGGCTTCGATGCCTTCGGCGGGTCGGTGCATGACGTGATCGGCACGCGCTGCGACCCCTACACCGGCAACCTGCTGTCCGGCACGCACTACCACCACTGCTGCCATTCCAACCTGATCCGCGCCCTGTCCGCGGCGCGCGGGTTGTCCACGGGTGAGGCCGAGCGTCACGTGCATGACGTGCTGAACGTCTTCATGTGCACCGGCTTCACCCGCGACACCGGGCAGTATTTCATGAAGGCCAGCCCGGTGCGCCCCGGCGACCACCTGACCTTTTTCGCAGAGATCGACCTGCTGGGCGCGCTCAGCGCCTGTCCCGGCGGCGATTGCTCGGCCGAACACAGCTCGGACACCTCCGCCTGCTATCCGCTTCAGGTGGAGGTGCTGCGCCCGGTCCCGGGCGCGCTGGCAGGCTGGCACAGCCCGCGTGTCAACGGCTACGACCGCAGTCACGGCATGGGGGGCGGGGCCTGAGCCCCGCCCGCCTAACCGGCGAAGGCCGCCTCCAGCGCGATCTCGACCATTTCGCCAAACGATTGCTCGCGGTCCTTCGACGGCATCGCCTCGCCAGTGATGAGGTGATCGGAAACCGTCAGCACCGCCAGCGCCCGCGCGCCAAAACGGGCGGCGACGCAATACAGCTCCGCCGCTTCCATTTCCACCGCAAGCACCCCGTGCCGCACCATCTGTTCATTGAGGTCCGGCCGCTCGTCATAGAAAACATCCGACGAATAGATCCCGCCGACATGCGGAGTCACACCCTTGGCCCGCGCCGCATCGACCGCCGCCGCCAACAGCCCGTAATCCGCGCAGGGCGCATAGCTCAACTCGCGGAACAGCCCCTTTGACGGAGTCGAAATGGTTGACGCAGTCATCGCGATGACGATATCGCGGATCTTCACGTCCTTTTGCATCGCGCCGCAGGACCCGATGCGGATCAGCGTCCTGGCGCCATAGTCCCGCAGCAGTTCATTGGCATAGATCGACAGGCTGGGCATTCCCATGCCCGAGCCCTGGATCGACACCCGGTGGCCGCGCCAGGTGCCGGTAAAGCCCGACATCCCGCGCACCTCGTTGACGCAGCGCACGTCGTCGAGAAAGGTCTTCGCGGCCCATTCGGCGCGCCGGGGATCGCCGGGCATCAGGACCGTTTCGGCGATCTCCCCCGGGGCCGCTCCGATATGAATGGTCATGTCAGAGCGCGAGATCTTCCAGCGACTTGCCCGCCTTCAGCGCGTCGATCACCCAGTTCGGCTTGCGTCCGCGGCCGGTCCAGGTCTGGCTCGGGTCGGCGGGGTTGGCGTATTTCGGGGCGCCCTTGCTGCCTTTCGGCGCGCCTTCCAGCACGTCGTCCAGCGAATAGCCATAGGCCTTCACGGCCTTTTCTGCGGCGCGTTTCGCCTCGGCCTTGCGGCGCATGTCCACCGTTTTCATCGCCTTTTGCGCGTCGATGATCAATTGCTGCAATTCATCGCGCGTCAGGTTTTCCAGGTCCATTTCCATCTCTGCCGTCCTTTTGTTGTTTTGCGTGTTCTGATCGGGGAGTTGTGGGGTTTCAAGTGACAGTTTGTGTCAATCTTTGGAATTTTCAAGAATTCGTGGCGCAAGCTGGTGCTATTCAGCGCCAATACGCTTTGGTATAGACAATAGCTGATCTTTTGGCGAAATCAAAAGACCGCAGATATGCCGCAATGCAGCAAGGCAAAAGCCCGCCGAAACGGCGGGCTTTTCAAATCCGGACCAGGGAAATGGGCGGGTTATTGCGCCGCGACAGAGGCGGGATCGGCCAGCGTCACGATATCGCGCATGATGGCATTCAGCTCGAAATCCTTGGGGGTGTAGACCTGCGCCACCCCCATCGCCGTCAGCCGCCGCGCGTCCTCGTCGGGGATGATGCCGCCGACGATCACCGGCACATGGCCCAGCCCCTCGGCCCGCATCCGGTCCATCAGTTCCTCGACCAGCGGGAT
This sequence comes from Antarctobacter aquimaris, assembly GCF_900184945.1. Taxonomy (GTDB): domain Bacteria; phylum Pseudomonadota; class Alphaproteobacteria; order Rhodobacterales; family Rhodobacteraceae; genus Maliponia; species Maliponia aquimaris. Next base: position 44,079 of record NZ_FXYF01000011.1, read on the forward strand.
GTGACTGCCCGACAGGATCGACAGGCCGACCACATGCGCGCCGTTGCGCGCCGCCTCGACGATCTGTTCGGGCGTCAGGCGGATGCCCTCGTAGTCGATCTCCATGCCGCAGTCCCGCGCGCGAAAGGCGATCTGCTCGGCGCCGTTGGAATGGCCGTCCAGCCCCGGCTTGCCCACCAGGAACCGCAGCCGCGTGCCCAGCCGGTCGCTGACCGCGTCCACCGCGGCGCGCAGGTCGTCCAGCCCCTCGGTCTTGTTGGACACCGCGCGCGACACGCCGGTAGGGCCGCGATACTCGCCGAACACCGCGCGCATCTGCGCCGCCCATTCGCCCGTCGTCACCCCGGCCCGCGCGCAGAGGATGCTGGCCGGCATGACGTTGCGCCCCGCCACCGCCGCCGCCCGCAGGTCCGCCAGTGCTGCCTTGACCATGCCCTCGTTGCGGTCCGCGCGCCAGGCGTTCAGCCGGTCGATCTGCTCCTGCTCCACCGCCGGGTCGACGGTCATGATGCCGCCGTCCGCGTCCATCAGCGGGCTGGGCTCGCCGTGGGTGAACTTGTTGACGCCCACCACCACGGTTTCGCCCCGCTCGATCCGGTTCAGCCGCTCGGCGTTGCTGTCGACCAGCCGGCCCTTCATGTATTCGATCGCCTCGACCGCGCCGCCCATGCTGTCGATATTGGCCAGCTCGGCCCGAGCGCCCGCCTTCAGCTCGGTCACCTTGGCATCCACCGCCGGGTTGCCGTCGAACAGGTCGTCGAATTCCAAGAGGTCGGTCTCGAATGCCATGATCTGCTGCATCCGCATTGACCATTGCTGGTCCCAGGGGCGCGGCAGGCCCAGCGCCTCGTTCCAGGCGGGCAGCTGCACCGCGCGCGCGCGGGCCTTTTTCGACAGCGTCACCGCCAGCATTTCAATGAGAATGCGGTAGACGTTGTTTTCCGGCTGCTGCTCGGTCAGGCCCAGGCTGTTGACCTGCACGCCGTAGCGGAACCGCCGCACCTTGGGGTCCTCCACGCCGTAACGTTCCTGCAGGATCTCATCCCAGAGATCGACAAAGGCGCGCATCTTGCACATCTCGGTGACAAACCGGATGCCCGCGTTGACAAAGAAAGAGATGCGCCCGCACAGCGTCGGGAAATCCTCGGCCGGGACGCGGGTCTTCAGCTCGTCCAGCACCGCGATGGCAGTGGCCAGCGCAAAGGCCAGCTCCTGTTCCGGCGTCGCCCCCGCCTCCTGCAAGTGGTAGGAACAGACGTTCATCGGGTTCCACTTGGGCACATTGATATAGCAGTACTCCGCCACGTCGCCGATCAGCTTGAGGCTGGGTTTCGGCGGGCAGATGTAGGTGCCGCGCGACAGGTATTCCTTGATCAGGTCGTTCTGCACCGTGCCTTGCAGTTGCGACACGTCCGCGCCCTGTTCCTCGGCCACCGCGATATAGAGCGCCAGCAGCCAGGGGGCGGTGGCGTTGATCGTCATCGAGGTGTTCATCTGGTCCAGCGGGATCTGGTCGAACAGCGCGCGCATGTCGCCCAGGTGGCAGACCGGCACGCCGACCTTGCCCACCTCGCCGCGCGCCAGCACGTGATCGCTGTCATAGCCGGTCTGCGTCGGCAGGTCGAAGGCCACGGACAGGCCGGTCTGCCCCTTGGACAGGTTGCTGCGGTAGAGCGCGTTCGAGGCCTGCGCGGTCGAATGTCCGGCATAGGTGCGGATGAGCCAGGGTTTGTCGCGGGGCGGCATCGGCGTGTCGGTCATCGGGGCCTCCGTTGGGCGTGAATCGTGGTCGGCAATCTTGTTGCGTCCAGGCATGGATAAGCGAAATATTATGTCGCTGTCAATTCGCCGCGACGCAGCGCGAGCAGGTGCAGAATACTGCCCGCCCGGCGGAAGGAAAGCCGGAAGGCCCCCGCGCGCCGATGCCGCGGTGCCGCATCGGCGGGGCAGGGGGCGCAGAGGGGTTCGCGGTGCTTTCGGCGGGGGCTTTCGGGGGCGTTTCCGGTTTTGTACAAATAGACATAAATCGCGTACAGGACGTACATAACGTACAAAACGCCGGCACCTCTTGCCGGAGGCCGCGCCCCCTGCAAGAGTCCCCCCGATGACCGCGCCCGTGACCCTGCCGCTGTGGCTGTTCGTGCTGATCTCCGCCTTTGCGACGGTCAGTTTCGCGACACATTTCCTGTTTCCCTCGGTGCGCTGGTTCCTGCGGCGGCGGCTGGAAAAGGCGGTGGAGCGCCTGAACCAGCGGCTGGAACGCCCGATCGAACCGTTCCGCCTGCTGCGCCGCTACGACCTGATGCAGCGCCTGCTTTACCACCCCGACGTGACTCAGGCGATTGTCGAACATTCCGCCACCGAAGGCGTCCGCGAAGACGTCGCCTTTGAACGCGCCCGCCGCTACGCGCGCGAAATTGTGCCGTCTTTCTCGGCATTTACCTATTTCGGCCTGGGGTTGCGCGGGGCCCGCCTGCTGTCCAACAGCCTGTACCGCGTGCGGGTCGGCGACCACCAGGAGACGCCGCTGAAGGGCATCGGGACCGAGTCCGCGGTGATCTTCGTGATGAACCACCGCTCCAACATGGACTACGTGCTGGTCACCTACCTGGCCGCCAACCGCTCGGCGCTGTCCTACGCGGTCGGCGAATGGGCCAACGTCTGGCCGCTGTCCTCGCTGGTGCGGTCGACCGGCGCCTACTTCATCCGCCGCACCTCGCGCGATCCGCTCTACCGGCGGGTGATGCGCCGCTACGTGCAGATGGCCACCGCCGGGGGCGTGACGCAGGCGATCTTTCTCGAGGGTGGGCTCAGTCTCGACGGGGCGCTGGCGCCGCCCAAGCTGGGGGTGATTTCCTATATCCTGGGCGATCTGGACCTTTCCGCTCGAGATGTTGTGTTTGTTCCGGTGGGGCTGAACTATGACCGGGTGCTCGAGGACACCGTGCTGATCCGCGCCGGAGAGGCCGGCATCCGCCGGTTCAAGGCCTCGATCACGCGGGTCCTGCGGACCATCGCGAAGCAGGCCTGGCTGCGGCTGACGGGGCGGTTTCACCGTTTCGGCTATGCCGCGGTGAGCTTTGGCAAGCCGCTGTCCCTGCGGGCGCACCCCGAACTGGTCGCCAACCCCAAGACGCTGGCCGACACCCTGATGACGCGGATTGCCGGGATCATCCCGATCCTGCCGGTGCCGCTGCTCTGCCATCTCCTGCTGAAGGCCCCGCACAGCCGCGCCGCGCTGGACCGGGCGATGACGGACCTGCTGGGCGACGACGCGCGCGCCCACGTGCGCCTGCCGCAGGGCGACCTTGCCGACGCAGTGGAAACCGGCCTCCGCGCCCTGACAGAACGCGGCTTCGTCGAGGATCGAAACGGCCAGTTCGCCCTCACCCTGCGAGGGATCCCGGTCGCGCGCTACTACGCCAACTCGGTTGCGCACCTGCTCTGATCCAGCGGTCCCCCTGCAATCGCGGGCTTTCTGCGCCCGCACCGATGTTTCTGCGTTCGCTCGGTTATAAAATTTCAAAATCACGCCAACGGATGTTGCAATGTTGCGCAATGCGTCATATTTCGGGGATCAGCCCCGCGATTCTGCGTTGCAGAAGCGGTCGCACCGAGAACTCAGACCCTACAGGAGGCCGCCATGGCTCTGGACACGCAACCCACAATCGCCCAGTACGATGCGCCGGAAAAAGACCTCTACGAGGTCGGCGAGATGCCCCCGATGGGCTACGTGCCCAAGAAGATGTACGCCTGGGCCATCCGCCGTGAACGCCATGGCGAACCGAACGTCAGCTTTCAGCAGGAAGTCGTCGACACCTGGGAAATCGACAGCAAGGAAGTGCTGGTCCTGGTGATGGCGGCCGGCGTCAACTACAACGGCGTCTGGGCCGGCCTGGGCAAGCCGATCTCTCCCTTTGACGTGCATGGGCAGGACTTCCACATCGCCGGCTCCGACGCCTCGGGGATCGTCTGGAAGGTCGGTTCGGCTGTGAAGAACTGGAAGGTCGGCGACGAGGTCGTGATCCATTGCAACCAGGACGATGGCGACGACGAGGAGTGCAACGGCGGCGACCCGATGTTCTCGCCCTCGCAGCGGATCTGGGGCTACGAGACGGGCGACGGCTCTTTCGCGCAGTTCACCAAGGTGCAGGCCCAGCAGCTGATGCCGCGCCCCAAGCACTTGACCTGGGAGGAGGCCGCCTGCTACACGCTGACCCTGGCCACCGCCTACCGGATGCTGTTCGGCCACCACCCGCACGAGCTGAAGCCTGGCCAGAACGTGCTGGTCTGGGGCGCCTCGGGCGGCCTCGGGTCCTACGCGATCCAGCTGGCCAACACCGCCGGCGCCAACGCGATCGGCGTGATTTCGGATGAAAGCAAGCGCCAGTTCGTGCTGGACCAGGGCGCCAAGGGCGTCATCAACCGCAAGGACTTCAACTGCTGGGGGCAGATGCCCACGGTCAACTCGCCGGAATACAATGCCTGGCTGAAAGAGGCGCGCAAGTTCGGCAAGGCGATCTGGGACATCACCGGCAAGGGCGTGAACGTCGACATGGTGTTCGAGCACCCGGGCGAGGCGACCTTCCCGGTCTCCACCCTGGTGGTCAAGAAGGGCGGCATGGTGGTGATCTGCGCCGGCACCTCGGGTTTCAACTGCACCTTTGACGTGCGCTACATGTGGATGCACCAGAAGCGCCTGCAGGGCTCGCACTTTGCCAACCTCAAGCAGGCCGCCTCGGCCAACCGGCTGATGTGCGAACGCCGCCTCGATCCCTGCATGTCCGAGGTCTTTCCGTGGACCGAGATCCCGGACGCGCACATGAAGATGCTTCGCAACGAACACAAGCCGGGCAACATGGCCGTCCTCGTGCAGGCACCCCGGACCGGGCTGCGCACGCTTGAGGACGCGCTGGACGCCCGCAAGTAACCTTTCCCTCGGCCGTACCGGCCAGCTGACGCCCGCGAATCGCCTCCCGGCATCGCGGGCGTTTCGCGTTTCCGGGCCGGTTCCAAGACTTTCAGTCGTTTGACCGGAGACCCCCTCGCTATTTCTGGGGAGTTAGATTCCGTGAATTTCGGTGGAGAAACCCGCATGCTAGAGTTGTCTTAATGAAGCGTTAACCATCTATGCACGAGGCTCACCATGGGACATGACTGGATTTTGGACGTTCTCACTGACCTGAAGACCTTCGCACGCGCCAACGGCATGCCGTCCCTGGCCGCGCAGCTGGACGACGCCACCTTCGTGGCACAGGCAGAGATCACGTCGCAGGCCGAGGGCAAGGGAATTGGGGTTTATGTCGGCAAACGCGCCGCGCCTGGACGGGGTGATCGAGCGGCTCGAGTCCGCTGAGGGGCTCGAGGATCTACAGATCCTGATCGAGGAGCTGCGGGACAGGTATGGTGTCGATCACATCGTCTATCACTGGGTCAACAGCAACGGTGAGCAGTATGGTTGCGGGACCTATGACCTGGAATGGGTCAACCATTACCTTGAAAAGGGCTATCTGCGCGTCGATCCGGTTGTGGCGGGCTGCTACCAGCGGTTCCACCCGGTGGACTGGAAGCGCCTCGACTGGTCCAGCAAGGCGTCGCGCGCGCTCATGCAGGATGCCATTGCCCACGGTGTCGGCAACCAGGGCTACTCGATTCCCCTGCGCGGGCCGAACGGGCAGTTCGCACTGTTTTCGCTGTCGACCAATTGCAGCGACGAGGACTGGGAGGCGTTCACAGTCACCAACCGGCGCGACCTGATCCTGATCGCGCACTACTTCAACCAGAAGGCACTGGAATTCGAACCGGGCCGCACGCCCGAACCGGCGCAACCCCTCTCCCCGCGCGAGATCGAAGCCATGACGCTGCTCGCGGTAGGCTACAGCCGGGCCCAAGCCGCTGATACGCTTTCGATTTCCGAGCACACGCTGCGGGTCTACGTCGAAAGCGCGCGGCACAAACTGGGCGCGATGAACACCACCCACGCGGTCGCCCGCGCGCTGAGCCGGGGAGTGATCGTGGTCTGAGAACGCGCTTGGGTAAAGCGCGCGTTTGCCATGCGCGCGCTCAGGTTGAATCCCGTTAACTGATGCACTGGCAGAGTTACCCCATCGAACACACATCTCGAGGGGAAAAACTCAATGATCCGCTACGTTTACGGTACCGACCTGCACAAGTTCCCGAAGCTGGCCGAAACCATGTTCCGCGACCGCGCGGACCAGTTCAAGACGCGCCTTGGCTGGGAGGTTTCGGTCGATGCGGACGGTCACGAGCGGGACGAGTACGACGGCCTGAACCCGCTCTACGTGATCTGGGAAAACGAGGACGGCAGCCATGGCGGTTCCATGCGGCTGCTGCCCACCGTGGGCCGGACCATGGTGAACGATCATTTTGTCCACCTGACCGACGGCGTGCGCATCCAGTCGCCGGTGATCTGGGAATGCACCCGGTTCTGCCTGGCGCGGGGCGCCAAGCCCGGGGTCGCGGCGGCGCTGATGCTGGCCGGGGGCGAGGTGATGCAGGAATTCGGGGTCGAACACTACATCGGCGTCTTCGACGCCCGCATGGTCCGCATCTACCGCCGTATCGGCTCTTCGCCCGAAGTGCTGGGCAGCCAGGGCGAAGGCCGCGACCAGATCAGCGTCGGCCTGTGGGAGTTCACCCGCGATGGACAGGCCAGCGTCGCGCGCAGCGCGGGGATCACCCCGGAGATGTCCAAGCGCTGGTTCGCGCTGTCCTTCGGCCAGACCGTCACCCAACAGGAACTCGCCGCCTGAGGCATTTCGGACGCTGCCGCGTCCGACCGGCGCGCGCGGGCTGACGCCCGCGCGCGTTTTGCGTTGTCCGGGCGGGGCGCGGGCGGTTTGGCCGGGTTGGGGTATTTGGACAGAGAAGAAGCGGTATTGGGTTCTGGTGGGCCGGGCTGGCAGGCGCTAGGGTGCGCGCATGACGCTTCCCGCCCTTGTTTTTTCCGATGACCAGGCCGCCGCTTATGACAGCGTGGCCGACCTGCTGCGCGCTGCCGGCGTGGACCTCGAGGACGGCCTCTGCCTGCCCGCGACCGAGGGGCGGGGCCGCGTGATGGCGCTGATGGGCAAGGCGGGCAGCGGCAAGACCCTGCTCCTGGCCGAACTGGTCAAGGCGCTGGAGGCGGTGGGGGTCGAGACCGTCTCGGGCGATTACGAAAGCCGCCGCGCGCGAGATCGCCGGACCCTGGCGGTGCTGGCCCCGACGAACAAGGCGGCCAGCGTCCTGCGCATGCGCGGCGTGCCCGCGACCACGATCCACCGCATCATCTATACCCCGGTCTACGATCCCGAGTACGAGCGCGTCGCCGAGTGGCTGATGGGCAACGAGGACGAGACTCCGGTCATCGAGGGGCTGCCGGATATTGCGCTGGCGCGGGCCAAGGCGGTCTACGAACAGCACAAGTCGATCCCGGCGGCGCTGGCGGCGGCGGGACTCAGGGGCAGCGATTTCATCACAGGCTGGAAACGCCGCGAAGAGCCGCTGGACATCGGGTTTGTCGACGAGGCCTCGATGCTGGATGAGCGGCAGTTCGAGGACCTTCAGGAGATCTTTCCCAACCTCGTGCTGTTCGGCGATCCGGCGCAGCTGGCCCCGGTGAACCAGTCCGGCGCGATGGTCTTTGACGGGCTGAAGGACAGCCAGAAGCGCGAGTTGCACCGCATCCACCGGCAGGAGGCGGACAACCCGATCCTCGACCTGGCCCATGCGCTGGCCGATCCGGCGCTGAGCTTCGAGGATTTCGAACGCATGATCGAGCAGGCCGCGCAGCGCGATGACCGGGTGGTGCTGGCGCAGCGGGTCGAGGTCGACCTGATGGCGCGCTCGCCGGTGCTGGTCTGGCGCAACGCCACGCGGATTCGTCTGATCAATGCCTTTCGCCAGGTCCACGGCGCGCCCGAGGACAGTCTTTTGCCCGGCGAGCCGCTGGTTTGCGACGGCATCGAGCTGCCGCTCAAGCATCGCAAGAAGCGGCTGGATCTCGAGGCGCGCGGGCTGATCAAGGGCGCGCAGGTGATCTATCTGGGGCCGGGCAAGAAGCCGGGCTTTTCGCGGCTGCACGTGGTTGGCGCCACTGAGCCGCAGGTCTCGGCCGCCTCGATCGTCAAGATCGAAAAGCCGGACGAGGAAGAGCCCTTTCTCCCTTACGCGGCGCGGATGGGGGCGACCTTTCTGCACGGCGCGGCGGTGACGATCCACAAGGCGCAGGGATCGCAGTGGGACGAGGTGCAGGTCTTTGCCCCCGACCTCTACGCCGCAGCGCGGGCGGGGCGGACGGAAGCTGGCCAGCCGTTGTGGAAACGGCTGGCCTATGTGGCGATCACGCGGGCGCAGTCGCGGCTGTACTGGGTGGTCCGAAATCGCCTGGCGCGGCCGTCGCAGCCGCTGGGGGTGGACGACCTGGCCAGTCCGGCGGCGCCGTTGGTGCTGGAGGCGGAGGTCGACGGGCCGTCCGTGTGACGACCCGCCGAAACGGTCAGTCCGCGACTTTCACCACCTGCTTGCCGGTGTTGCCGCCGGTCAGCATGGCGATGAAGGCGGCGGGGGCGGTCTCCAGACCCTCGCTCAAATCCTCGAGGTAGGCGATCTCGCCCGAGGCGACCTTGGGCGCGACCTCGGCCAGGAATTCGGGGAAGCGCGCCCAGTGGTCGAAGATGATGAAGCCGTTGACCGACAGGCGCTTGACCAGGATCGACCGCCAGACGCGCGGCAGCCGGTCCTCGGTGGCCTCGGCCCCGCCGTACCAGGCGATGGTGCCGCAGACCGGGATGCGGCCGTGGGTGTTCATCAGCGGAATGACCGCCTCCAGCACCTTGCCGCCGACGTTTTCCCAGTAGATGTCCACGCCATCGGGGCAGGCTTTGGCGAGTTCGGTGCGCAGCGCCGAGGCGCCGACAAAGGCCCGGTGGTCGACCGCCGCGTCAAAGCCGAAGGTTTCGGTGGCCAGGCGGCATTTCTCGGGTCCGCCCGCCACGGCCACGGTGCGCAGCCCCGCCGCCTTGGCCAGCTGGCCGACCATCGAGCCGACCGGGCCGGTGGCGGCGGCGACGACCAGCGTCTCGCCTGCCTTGGGGCGGCCGTATTCGCGCAGGCCGGTCCAGGCGGTGAAGCCGGGCATGCCAAGCACCCCCAGCGCCGTGCTGGGCGGCAAGGCGTTGTCGAGCTTGCGCAGGTCCGCGCCCGGCAGCACGGCGTGGCTGGCCCAGCCGGTCATGCCGGTCACCATGTCTCCGGCGGCAAAGCCCGGCGCCTGGGAGGCGACCACCCGGCCCACGCCCTGGCCCACCATGGTCCCGCCCAGATCGACCGAGGCGGCATAGCTGCCGGCATCGTCCATGCGGCCGCGCATGTAGGGGTCCAGCGACAGGTGCGTGACCTCGACCAGCACCTCGCCGTCCTTCGGCTGCGGCAGCGGGCCGGTATCGAGCGAGAAATCCTCGGGCACGGGCATGCCGGTGGGGCGGCGGGCGAGGGCGATTCGGCGCATCTGGCTGGACATGGGGGCTCCTTGCGTCACTCTATGCGGGAATTGGGTTGCGCGCGGCGTGGCGACAGGCACAGTCTACCGCGACGCAGGCTGACGGCAAGGGAGGGCCAGATGCAAGGCATGATGATGCATATGCCGCTGAGGATCATCGAGATTCTCGACTACGCGGCGCTTGCCCATCCGGGCGGCGAGATCGTTTCGGTCCGCACCGAGGGCGACATTCACCGCGAAAGCTATGCCGAGGCCTACGCGCGCGCCGCGCAGCTGGCGCACGGGCTGAAGGCGCTGGGGGTGCAGACCGGCGACCGGGTGGCGACGCTGGCCTGGAACGGCTACCGGCATTTCGAGCTGTATTACGCCATCTCGGGGATGGGGGCGGTCTGCCACACCATCAACCCGCGCCTCTCGGCAGAACAGATGCTCTACATCATCGGCCACGCCGAGGACAGGGTGCTTTGCGTCGACCTGACCTTTGTGCCCCTGGTCGAGGCGCTGGCCGCGCATCTGCCCGCCGGTCTGAAACTGGTGGCGATGACCGACCGCGTGCACATTCCCGAGGGCAAGCTGGAGTGGCTCTGCTACGAGGAACTGCTGGAGGGCCAGCCGGGCACCTATGACTGGCCGGTGCTGCCAGAGGATACGGCGGCGGCGCTGTGCTATACCTCGGGCACGACGGGCCACCCCAAGGGCGCGCTCTATTCGCACCGCTCGACCGTGCTGCACGCGCTGTTCCTGTCGATCACCGTACCAAGGTCGCTGAGCGAAGGATCGCGGGTGCTGCCGGTGGTGCCGATGTTCCACGTCAATTCCTGGGGGCTGCCCTATGCCGCGCCGGTGGTGGGGGCGTCGCTGATCATGCCGGGGGGCAAGCTGGACGGCGCGTCTCTGTTTGACCTGATGGAGACGGAGAAGGTCACCGCCTCCTGGGGGGTGCCGACGGTCTGGCTGGGTCTGCGCGCCGAGGTGGAAAAGCGCGGCGCGGTACCGTCGTCGCTGGACCAGCTGGTGATCGGCGGGTCGGCGGCACCTCGGGCGATGATCGAGTTCTTCGAAAAGCGCGGCGTGGACGTCTGCCACGCCTGGGGCATGACCGAGATGAGCCCGGTGGGCACCCATGGCCAGCTGTCGCAACCCATGCTGAACCTGCCGTTCGAACGGCAGATGGCGCTGAAGGCCCGGCAGGGGCGGCGCATTTTCGGCGTCGAGATGCGGGTCAACGGGCCGGACGGCAAGCCGCTGCCGCAGGACGGTACATCCTCGGGCGAATTGCACGTGCGCGGCAACACCATCATCTCGGGGTATTTCAACAACCCGGAGGCCAGCGAGGGCGCCTTTGACGACGATGGCTGGTTCGGCACCGGGGACGTGGCGGTGATCGACCCGCAGGGCTTCCTGACGATCCAGGACCGCTCCAAGGACCTGATCAAGTCGGGCGGCGAGTGGATCAGCTCGCTGGACCTCGAGAACATCGCCATAGCCCATCCCAAGGTGGCGAACTGCGCGGTGATCGCGGTGCCGCACCCGAAGTGGGCCGAGCGGCCGCTGCTGGTGGTGGTGCCGCGCGACGCGGATGACCCGCCCGACCTGGGCGAGATCCACGGCATGATGCTGGAGCACCTGGCAAAATGGCAATTGCCGGACGCCATGGAACTGGTGGATGCGCTGCCATTGACGGCCACCGGCAAGGTGTCCAAGCTGACGCTGCGCGAACGCTATGCCGATTACGTGTTGCCCGATGCTGGCTGACGACCTGCGCGACCTGCCCTCGTTCGAGACGCGCTGGATCACTCTGGACGCAGGCCGCGTGCGCGCCTTTGCCGATGCGACGGAGGACTGGCAGTTCATCCACCTGGACGAGGAGCGCGCGGCCCAGACGCCCTTTGGCGGCTGTGTGGCGCACGGGTTCCTGACGCTGTCGATGCTGTCGATGATGTCCTACCAGGTGATGGAGGGGATCGAGGGGATGTCGTCCAGCATCAACTACGGCTTTGACCGGATCCGCTTTGTTTCACCCGTGCGGGTGGGGCGGCGGGTGCGCGGGCGCTTTGTCGTGGCCAGCGTCGACGAGGGCGAAGGATGGCTGGGGGTGCACTGGGACGTGGAGGTCGAAGTCGAGGGCGAGGAAAAGCCGGCCCTTGTCGCCAACTGGATCACGCGGGTGTACCTGGCATGACGGGACGCCGCCGGCGCGCAGACCGGCGCGGCGCCCACCCACCCACCCCGCGCGCGCCGCTCTGCGCGCCGGCGGCTATGACGAGCGAGGAGAAGGCATGGACCTGGGGATGACGGAGCGGGTGAAACCGCTGGTGGCGCGCGTGCGCCGGATGATCGAGGACGAGATCGCGCCGCTGGACGCCGCTTTCCAGGCCGAGGTGGGCAAGCACCCCAAGGGCCGCTTTCACCACACCGCGCGGCAGCTAGAGATCCTGGACGGGCTGAAGGCGCTGGCGAAGGAGCGTGGCCTGTGGAACTTCTGGCTGACCGGGTCGGACCGGGGTTACGGCCTGACCACGGTGGAATACGCCTATCTCGCCGAGGAGATGGGCAAGGTCGGCATCGCCGCCGAGGTGTTCAACTGCAACGCGCCCGACACCGGCAACATGGAGGTGCTGGAGCGCTATGGCGCGGACTGGATGAAGGAGCGCTGGCTGTCGCGGCTGCTGGAGGGCGAGATCCGCTCGGCCTATGTCATGACCGAGCCGAACGTCGCCTCTTCGGATGCGGCGCAGCTGGCCTTTGAGGCGCAGCGCGACGGCGACGATTACGTCCTGAATGGCGAGAAGTGGTGGATCAGCGGCGCGGGCGATGCGCGCTGTGCGCTGTACATCGTCATGGCCTGCACCGACCCGGGTGCGGGCAAACATGGGCGCCACACGATGTTCGTCATGGATGCCGATACGCCCGGGGTCGAGGTGCTGCGGCCGATGCAGGTCTTTGGCCACGACGACGCGCCGCACGGCCACATGCATTTGCGGTTTACCGATGTCCGGGTTCCGGTGCGCAACGTGGTGCTGGGCGAGGGGCGCGGTTTCGAGGTGGCGCAGGGGCGGCTGGGGCCGGGGCGCATCCACCACTGCATGCGGGCGATCGGGCAGGCGGAGAAGGCGCTGGAGATGATGTGCCGGCGGGGCCTGTCGCGCGAGGCCTTCGGCAAGAAGATCGCCGACCTGGGCGCCAACTACGACATCATCGCCAATGCGCGCATGGAAATCGAGATGGCGCGCCTGCTGTGCCTCAAGGCCGCCTGGATGATGGACACCGCAGGCGTGCGCGCGGCGCAGCCGTGGATTTCCAAGATCAAGGTGGTGGCGCCGTTGATGGCTGGCAGGGTGGTGGACGAGGCGATGCAGATGCATGGCGCGGGCGGCATCAGCCAGGACTACGACCTGGCCGCAATGTGGACGCATATCCGGACATTGCGCTTTGCCGATGGGCCGGACGCGGTGCACCGGCGGCAGGTGGCGCGGGCGGAACTGCGCAAATATGCCAATGACGCGCCCTGACGGCGGTTGTCGCAGGGGTATTTGGGCAGAGAAGAAACAGGGGGCGGGATGAACGCGGAGGAGTTGGCGCGTGTTGACGCCTGGATGGCGCGGCATGTGCCGGGGTTCGAGGGGCCTCTGAGCGCGGAGAAATTCGCCGTGGGCCAGTCCAACCCGACCTATCGGCTGGACAGCCCGTCCGGATCCTACGTGCTGCGGCGCAAGCCCCCCGGGCAGCTGTTGAAGTCCGCCCACGCGGTCGACCGGGAGTTCCGGGTGCAGCGGGCGCTGGCCGGGACCTCGGTGCCGGTGCCGCGCATGCTGGCGCTGTGCGAGCGCGAGTCCGTGCTGGGGTCGATGTTCTACGTCATGGAGTATGTGGCGGGACGCAACCTGGTCGACCCGTCCTTGCCGGGTGAGGTGCCCGCGGGGAGGGCGGCGCTGATGGACGAGATGAACCGGGTGCTGGCGGCAATCCATGACGTCGACGTGGCGGCGGTTGGGCTGGCGGATTTCGGCGCGCCAGGGAACTACTATGCCCGGCAGTTGGGGCGTTGGTCCAAGCAGTACCGGGCGTCGGAGACCGGCCCGGTGCCGGACATGGAGGCACTGATCGCCTGGCTGGAGGGGGCCCTGCCCGCGGATGACGGTCAGCGCACTCTGGTGCATGGCGACTACCGCATCGACAACATGCTGTTCGCGGTTGATGGGCCGGCCTGCCTCGCGGTGCTGGACTGGGAATTGTCGACGCTGGGGCATCCCTATGCGGACCTCGCCGGCGTGCTGATGCAGTGGCAGCTGCCGCCGGGGACCGAGGGGCGCGGGCTGGCGGGCGTGGACCGGGCGGCGCTGGGCCTGCCCTCGGACGAGGATTTTGTCGCGCAGTATTGCGCGCGGCGCGGCATCGGCGGGATCGAGGGGCTGGGTTTCTACGTCGCCTTTGCCTTTTTTCGCATGGCGGCGATCCTTCAGGGGGTCAAGAAGCGGGCGCTGGACGGCAATGCGGCCAACCCGGAGAAGGCCCTGACGCTGGGGGCCTATGTGCCGCAATTCGCACGTTTGGGACTGGAGGCGCGGGGTCGCTATGGATGACGCCTTTCGCGAGGACCCTTACGCCTTTGCGCGCCACATCGGCATGGTGATGACCGAGTGGCGCGAGGGCTATGCCGCCTTCGACCTGCCGCTGGAAGCCTTCCTGATGAACCGGCACGGCAACCCGCACGGCGGGGTGCATGCGTCGTTGCTGGACACGGTGATGGGCTATGCCGGGTGCTGGACCGGCGATCCGGACCGGCGCCAGCTGTGCCTGACCTTGAACCTGAACGTGCAGTACCTGTCGCGCCCGCGTGGCCAGGTGCTGAAGGGGCAAGGGTGGAAGACCGGGGGCGGCAAGTCGACCTTCTTTGCCGAGGCGCAGATCGCCGACGAGACCGGCGAACTGATTGCCAAGGGGACTGGCGTGTTCAAGTACCGCGCCTGAGCGGGGAGACCCCCGTCCTACAGCTGTTTCCGCACCAGTTCGGGCAGGTCGCGCCAGTGCGAGAAACGGGCGGCGTGGGTCAGCTGTTCCACCGGCGTCTTGCGGTAGCCTTCGGTGTAGAGCAGGAAGGGGATGCCCGCACGCTCGGCCGTTTCGGCGTCGATCTCGCTGTCGCCGACGTAGAGCGCGCTGTCCGCCCCGTCGAGCGCGGCCCGCAGCATCGCCGGGTCGGGTTTGCGGCTGGGCAGGCTGTCGCCACCGATGACGATGTCGAAGAAGGGCGCGAGTCCGGTGTCGCGCAGCGCGGCGCGGGTCGCCTCATAGGGTTTGTTGGTGCAGAGGGTGAGCCGGTGGCCTGCCTGCGCAAGGGCGGTCAGCGCGTCCAGCACGCCGGGATAGATCGACGCGGGATCGGAGGGCTGGTTCACGTAGTGGACCATCACCCGTTCCGACAGGTCCGAATGCAGCGTCTGAGGTGCGCCGATGTGATCCAGCACCCGTTGCAGAAGGATCGGCAGGCCGCGTCCGACAAAGCCTTTGGTCGTCTCAGTCGCGAGGCCCGGCAGGCCCATTTCCGCCAGCGCGAGGCTGACACCGTGGTGGATGTGCGGCGCGCTGTCGATCAGCGTGCCGTCCAGGTCGAAGGCGATGGTGGTGCTCATGCGGCGAGGGTCGTGGCGGCGGTGCGGATGGCGCGGATGTTCTCGCCATAGGGCGCGGGGTTGTTGACTGAGCCGCCGCGGAACACGGCGGAGCCCGCAACCAGCACGTCGGCGCCGGCGCTCACCACCAGCGGCGCGGTGGTCGGGTCGACGCCGCCGTCGATCTCGATATGCACCGGGCGGTCGCCGATCATCGCACGCAGCGCGCGGACCTTGTCGGTCATGTCGAGGAATTTCTGCCCGCCGAAGCCGGGGTTCACCGTCATCACGCAGACAAGGTCGGCGAGGTCCAGCAGGCTGTCGACAGCCTGCGCCGGGGTGCCTGGATTCAGCGCCACGCCAGCCTTCATCCCGGCGGCGCGGATCGCCTGCAGGGTGCGGTGGATGTGCGGCCCGGCTTCGACATGGGCGGTCAGGATGTCGGCACCCGCTTCGGCAAAGGCGTCGATGTAGGGATCGACCGGGGCGATCATCAGGTGCACGTCCATCACGGTTTTCACATGCTTGCGGAACGCCTTGACCGCCGGCGGGCCGAAGGTGAGGTTCGGCACGAAGTGGCCGTCCATCACGTCGACGTGGATCCAGTCGGCGCCCTGCGCCTCGACGGCCTCGATCTCGCGCCCGAAGTCGGCAAAATCGGCGGAAAGGATCGAGGGGGCGATCTTGATGCTGCGGTCGAAGGGCATGGGCGTATCTCCTTTTGCGGCCTGCTTAGTATCCGGCGGCGCGGTCCACAAGGTTCAGGAGCGGCTCGCCCGCTTCGCCCCGGCGGATGTTTTCGGCCACGGCGCGGGCGGCGCCGTCGGGGCGGGTGGTCGCGGCGATGTGCGGGGTGACGGTGACCCCGGGATGCACCCAGAACGGGTGGTCCTGCGGCAGCGGCTCGGTGCGAAAGACGTCGAGCGTGGCATGG
Organism: Antarctobacter aquimaris; assembly: GCF_900184945.1. Lineage (GTDB taxonomy): Bacteria > Pseudomonadota > Alphaproteobacteria > Rhodobacterales > Rhodobacteraceae > Maliponia > Maliponia aquimaris. Next base: position 60,127 of record NZ_FXYF01000011.1, read on the forward strand.
GCGATCTGCCCGCTGTCCAGCGCGGCGATCAGCGCGTCGTCGTCGATCAGCGCGCCTCGTCCGGGGTTGATGACAAAGGCGCCCCGGGCGGTCAGGGCCAGCGTTTCGGCGTTCAGGACATTGCGGGTGGCCGGCGTGTCGGGCAGCAGCAGCACGACAACCTGCGCACCCGAGAGCGCGTCGCGCAACCCATCCTTGCCCGACAGACAGCGGACGCCCGCGACGTCCTTGGGCGTGCGGCTCCAGCCGCTGACCGGAAACCCCAGTGCCAGAAGCGCCCGCGCGCAGGCCTGGCCCAGCGCACCAAGGCCCAGGATCGTCACCGGGCGCTGCGGTGCGACCGGCGGCTCGGACGGGTCCCAGACATGGCCGGGGTTGACGATGTGGCGGTCCATCCCGAGGTGATGGCGCAGCACGTGGCCGGTCACCCACTCCACCATGCCCTGCGTCAGCCCCGCATCGTCGACCATGCGGGTCAGAGGGACGGTCAGCGTCGGGTTGCCGGCGATGCCCTCGACCCCGGCCCAGAGGTTCAGCACCGCCTTGAGCCGGGAGTAGGGGGTGAAATCCTGAACGTCCGAGTTGGGCGCGTAGACGATGTAGTCCACCGTTTCGGGCGGCATCTCGGGCGCGAGGGTGTAGGTCAGACCGGCCGCGTCGAGCGCCGTGCGCAGCGGCGCCTCGTAGTCGTCCCAGCGTTCAGAGCGGGCGGCGAAGAGGATGTTGGGCATGGCGGTGGTCCTTTCCGGCGGTGCCGGGCTCTGTCCCAGACCGGCCGGGGGAGGAAAGCCGCTTCGAAGCGGCTTTTCAAGCGGTTTGCAAACCGCTTGCCAACGCCCTTCGAAGGGCGTTTCAGCGCGGGCGGTGGATGTGTGCGCTCTGCACCAGGCCGAAGGCCAGCAGCAGGACCAGCATGGCCGACCCGCCGTAGCTGACCATCGGCAGCGGCACGCCGACCACGGGGGCAAGTCCCATGACCATCGACATGTTCACCGCGAAATACAGAAAGAAGGTCAGCCCGACACCCAGGATCAGCAGCGACGAGAACCTGTCGCGGTTCTGCAGCGCCGCCACCACGCAGAACAGCAGGATCAGCGTGTAGAGCGCCAGCAGGGACACGCCGCCGACAAAGCCGAATTCCTCGGCCAACGTGTTGAAGATGAAGTCGGTGTGTTTTTCCGGCAGGAAGTTCAGCCGCGACTGCGTGCCCTGCATGAAGCCGCGCCCGGTCCAGCCGCCCGATCCCATCGCGATCTTGGCCTGGGTGATGTGATAGCCGGCGCCCAGCGGGTCTGTCGAGGGATCGAGAAAGGTGTCGATCCGCCTGAACTGGTAATCCTTCAGCAGCTGCCAGTCGGTGCCGCGGCTCTGGAACACGGCCCAGATCGTCCCGACCCCCATGCCGCCCACGGTGGCGAAATAGAGCCAGTGCACCCCGGCAAGGAACATCATCGCCGCCCCCGCGATCATCAGCAGCAGCGCGGTCCCCAGGTCCGGCTGCGTCAGCACCAGCGCGGTGGGCAGCAGGATGATGGCGATCGGCACCAGCACCCACAGCGGGCGCGATGTCTTGTTCAGCGGCAGGCGGTCATAATAGGCCGCCAGCAGCATCACCATCGCCACCTTCATCACTTCCGACGGTTGCAGCCGCATGAAGCCGAGATCGATCCAGCGCTGCGCCCCCATGCCGATGCTGCCGAAGAATTCGACCAGCACCAGCAGGCCCAGCGCCCCCAGGTAGGCCAGCAGCGCCATGTTGCGCCAGAACCAGATCGGCACCATGGCGGCCACGAACATCACCGCAAGGCCCAGGCCAAAGCGTTTGATCTGCGGTTCCGCCCAGGGCGAGAACGACCCGCCCGCCACCGAGTAGAGCATCAGGAACCCGACACCGGAGACCGCGATCAGCAGCACCACCAGCGGCCAGTTCACATAGAGGATCTTGCGCCAGCCCGTGGGGACCGTCTTGAGGTTGTACTCGAGATAGGTCACGCGCTGTCGCTCCCGAAGAGGCGGCGTTCCTCGCGTTCGCGCGCGAGCCGCTCCTGCTGGGCCTTGATGCGGCGCCGGTCGGCGCTGGGGTAGGCCTCCAGCGGCGGATCGCCGTTGTAGAGCGCCTGCAAGGTCACGTCGCGGGCGATGGGGGCCGCCGCCGCGCTGCCGCCGCCGCCATGTTCGACCACCACGGAAACGGCGATGCGCGGCGCCTCGAACGGCGCGAAGTTGACGAACAGCGCGTGGTCGCGGCGGTTCCAGGGCAGATCGTCGTTCGAGGTGACGCCGCGCGCGCGTTCCGCCGCGGTGATATTGCGGACCTGGCTGGTGCCGGTCTTGCCGGCCATGCGGAACGCGTCCTGGTCGATCCGCGACCCGTAGGCCGTGCCGTGGCGGTGGTTCGAGACCGAGAACATGGCGCGGCGGATCTGGAGCAGGTGGTTGGGGTTCAGGCCCAGGTCCGCCGCCGGCGGGCGCGGCGTCTCGATGCCGTCGATCTTCTTGACCAGACGCGGCGTGACTTCGCGCCCGGTGGCCAGCCGCGCGGTCATCACCGCCAGTTGCAGCGGCGAGGCCAACACAAAGCCCTGTCCGATGGCCGCGTTGACCGAATCGCCGATCACCCATTCCGCGCCGCGTTCGCGCCGCTTCCAGAGCTTGTCGGGCACCAGGCCGCTGGTCACCGCCGACATCGGGATGTCATGCGCCTGGCCCATGCCCAGCCGGCGGGCCATGTCGGCGATCCGCTCGATCCCGACCTTGAGCGCCAGTTCGTAGTAATAGACGTCGCAGCTTTCCTTGAGGCTGGATTCGAGGTTCATGTGGCCGTGGCCGACCCGTTTCCAGCAGTGGAACCTGCGCCCGCTGACCTCCAGGTGCCCGGGGCACCAGAAGGTATCGTTGGGCGACATGATGCCGGCGTCCATCGCCGCCAGCGCGGTGACCATCTTGAAGGTCGACCCGGGCGGATAGGCGTCCTGAACGGTCTTGGAGGCCAGCGGGCGATGATCGTTGTCGCGCAGTTCGCCGTAGTCCTTGACCGAGATGCCGCGCACGAACTTGTTGGGGTCGTAGGAAGGGGCCGAACAGATTGCCAGCAGGTCGCCGTGTTCCAGGTCCATGACCACGACCGACGCGCTTTCCTGGCCCAGACGGGCCTGCACGTAGTCCTGAAGGGCGACATCCACGGTCAGTTGCAGGTCGGCGCCGGCCTCGCCCTCGCGGCGGTCCAGCTCGCGCATGACGCGACCGACGGCGTTGACCTCGACCCGCTTGGCCCCGGCGCTGCCGCGCAGCTGTTCCTCGTACTTCGCCTCCACCCCGACCTTGCCGATCTGGAAACGCGGGATGCGCAGCAGCGGCGGCGGGTCCTCGTAGCGGGCCAGGTCACGTTCGGACACCGGACCGACGTAGCCCGCCACGTGGGCAAACAGCTCGCGCTGCGGGTAATACCGGCTGAGGCCCACCTCGGGCGTGACGCCGGGCAGGGCGGGGGCGTTGACCGCGACGCGGCTGATGTCCTCCCAGGTGACCCGGTCGGCGACGGTGACGGGAAAGAACGGCGCGGTGCGCTCCATCTCGATCAGGGCGCGGTTGAGGTCGTCCTCGTCCAGCTCGACCAATTGGCCCAGGCGCTGGATGACCTGCCCCACGTCGCCGGCATCCTCGCGCGTGATGGTGATGCGGTAGGTCTGTTCGTTCTCGGCGATCAACCGGCCCTCGCGGTCGAAGATGCGCCCGCGCGAGGGGGGAATCAGGCGGATGTTGATACGGTTCTCTTCGGCCAGCAGGCGGAACTCGTCGGCCTGGTCCACCTGCATGTGACGCATCCGCAGCGCCAGCACCCCGGCAAAGCCGACCTGCGCCGCGCCCAGCATCAGGCCGCGCCGCGTGATGCGGCGGGCGGAATCGGCGGATTCTCTTGGCGAACGTCTCATAGCGGGCGCCCCGTGTGGTCATATTCCCCGGGCGTGCTGCGGCGCACGCCGAGGGCAAGGTAGCTGATCGCGGTCACCAGCGGGTAGACCGCCACCGTCATACCATACTGCATCACCCACAAGGAAAGCATTCCCGGGGTCACGATCAAGAGAGCGAGCACGATGCGGTACACGATCGTGATGAACAGCAGCGCCGTCGCGGCGGTGACCCATTCGGCGACAAAGGTGTTTTCGCGCACCTGGCGGCCCCGCGCCTTGAGCCATTCGGTGGCCAGCAGCATCAGCAGCGCCCAGAGGCCGGGAGGGCGGTGGAACAACAGGTCGGCCATCAGCATGACGGCGACGATGGACAGCATCGGCACGTAGTCGGGCCTGCGGATCGCCCAGGCAAAGGTCAACGCGGTCAGCACGTCCGGCCCGGCGATGCGCGGCGGGACCACGTGCAGCGGCAGCAGGTGGACGAAGAAGACCAGCAGTGCGATGCCGAAGTAGGTTGCGCGCAGCGTCCAGAGCCGCGCCGGGCTGTTGTCAGCCATCGCCGCCGGTCTCCGCGGGCTGCGGCGCCGGCGGTTCGCCCGCGTCGGGCAGCGCATCGGGCAGGATCAGCGCCGAGGGCGCATCGACCCGGCGCGCGCCGTGGTCACGCAGGACGCGCAGGAACTCCAGCCGCTCGTAGTCTGCGGCAAGCCGCACGCGCAGGCGGCCGCCCGGATCCTCGGCCACCTGTCCAATCAGCAGGCCGGGGGGAAAGACCTCGCCGTCGCCGGTGGTGACGATGCGGTCGCCAGGGCGGACAAGGGCGGGGTTCTCGAGAAAGTCGATGGGCGGCGCCGACGTGTTGTCCCCCGCCACGATGGCCCGCTGCCCCGAAGGCTGGATCTCGGCCGGGATGCGGCTGGTGGCGTCGGTCAGCAGGATCACCCGGCTGGTGTTGCGCCCGACACCGGCGACACGCCCGACTAGGCCGATGCCGTCCATCGTGGCCCAGCCGTCGACGATGCCATCGCGGCTGCCGACGTTGATCAGCACGGACTGACGGAAGGGCGAACCCGAGTCGGCCAGCACCACGGCGGTGATGTAGGTCAGGCGGGGGTCCAGCCGGACGTTGTTCAGGTCGCGCAGGCGGGCGTTTTCCTGCTCCAGCTGCAACGCCGCCTCTTTCCAAGCCGTCATCTGGCGCAGCTCGCGGCGCAGTTCCTCGTTCTGTTCGTGCAGGCGCTGGTAGCTCTGGAAATCGCGGAACAGCCGCACGGTGGCCGTCACCGGTGCCATGGCCCAGTCCATCCGCGGTACCACCGCGTCGACCACATGCGCGCGAAACCGTTCCACCCGCGGGCTGTCGATGCGCCACAGCAGGAACACGCCCGACAGCACAAGCACCAGCACGATGAAGAGCAGGCGCCGCAGCGGGCCGGTGAAATCGGCAGAGGCGGAACGATCGCTGGCCAAGGGTCCCTCACGTCACTGTGGCCGGATGCTACAAGAGGCCGCGGGTCAGGTACAGTCGGAGGTCCCGGGCGGCAGGGCCGCGCCGGGTGCCTCCCGGACGGGTTCAGCTGTCGTAGTCGATGGCGTGACGCAGCTGTTTTTCGTATTCCAGCGCCTTGCCGGTGCCCAGCGCCACGCAGTTCAGCGACTCGTCGGCGATGGAGACGGCCAGCCCGGTCTGCTCGCGCAGCGCCAGGTCAAGGTCGCCCAGCAGCGCGCCGCCGCCGGTCAGCATGACGCCGCGGTCGACGATGTCGGCCGCGAGGTCGGGCGGGGTCGCCTCCAAGGCGGTCATCACCGCCTCGCAGATCGCCTGCACGGTTTCGGACAGCGCCTCGGCCACCTGTGCCTGGCTGATCTCGGTCTCTTTCGGGACTCCGTTCAGCAGGTCACGGCCGCGGATCTGCATCGACGAGCCGCGCCCGTCGTCGGGCATGCGCGCGGTGCCGATGCTGGTCTTGATGCGTTCGGCGGTGGATTCGCCCACCAGCAGGTTCTGCTGGCGGCGCAGGTAGTTGATGATCGCCTCGTCCATGCGGTCACCGCCGACACGGATGGAGCGCGCATAGACGATGTCGCCCAGCGACAGCACAGCTACCTCGGTGGTGCCGCCGCCGATGTCGACGACCATGTTTCCGGTCGGGTCGGTGATCGGCATGCCCGCGCCGATGGCCGCGGCAATGGGTTCCGAGATCAGGCCCGCCTTGCGCGCGCCGGCCGACAGCACCGACTGGCGGATCGCCCGCTTTTCGACCGGCGTCGCGCCGTGCGGCACGCAGACGATGATCTTGGGCTTGGAAAAGGTCGAGCGGCGGTGAACCTTGCGGATGAATTCCTTGATCATCGCTTCGGCGGTGTCGAAGTCCGCGATGACGCCTTCACGCATCGGGCGGATCGCCTGGATGCTGCCGGGAGTGCGCCCCAGCATCAATTTGGCGTCTTCGCCGACGGCCAGTACCTTTCTGACGCCGTCCTTGACGTGATAAGCCACCACGGAGGGTTCCGACAGGACAACACCTTTGCCCTTCACGTAGACAAGCGTATTCGCCGTCCCGAGGTCGATGGCCATATCCGACGAGAACAGGCCCAGGATGCGGTCCATGCCAAACATTCTTTTTTATGCCCCAATTGCCTCAAGGGCCCACGACTCCGAGAGCCGGGACCTTCGTTGTTATAGGGCTGTGGTCCCGGATGCGGAAGGGGGTCACCGGCCCGAATGGGCGTGAAACCGCCGCAGCGCGACAGGTTGTCCGGGCCGGGCGCATAAGGCGTTGAGATGGGATGAAGATTGACAGCTGTACCCCGGCAGCGCAGGCTTTGCCTGATGGATTTCTGACGAAAGGCTTGATGATGATGCGGTTTGTTTCTCTTGTCCTGGCGGGTCTCATGGCGAGTCAGGCCGCTGCGGATTCCTGTTGGGATCACAACGGGTCGATCATGCGCCTGACCGACCAGGGCAACAATCGATGGTTCTGGTACGAGACGACGCCGCACCGCTGGCAAGCGCAGGCCGGCGTCTATCCCGGCACCCTGCTGTTCAACGGCGCCAAGAACGGCGAATGGTACAGCGGCACGGCGCGCGTCTTTTCCACGTCCTGCCCCGGCAGCCCGCTGGAATACTACGTCGAGGGGCCGGTGCTGCAAAACCCGCTGCGGGTACAGGTCTCGGGGCGGCGCGAGGTCTACGAGTACTGCCAGCCGACCGGGCGCTGGACCAGCGACACGCTGGTCTTCACCTACCGCTACAACTGCTGAGACGGCGGGGGCGGCACGCCTCCGGCGGGCCTATGTCGAGAGAAAGGAAGCCGCGGACCGGGTGCCCGCGGCTTTTGTCTTTGCTGCGTGGTCCGTTGCCGGGGGTGCGCGTCGTTTTCCCCGCATGACGTGTCGGGCGCGCGCGGCGCGGGGACAGGCGGCGCGCTAGACAGGGACCGAACGAACGGGAGAGTCGCGTCATGAAAACCCATGTCAAAGCCTTGGTCGTCGGCGGAGGCGCCGTCGGCACGTCGATTGCCTATCATCTGGCCAAGGCGGGCTGGAGCGATGTCATGCTGCTGGAGCGGGACGAACTGACCTCGGGCAGCACCTGGCACGCGGCGGGCCTGCTGCCCTATTTCAACATGTCTTTCGCGACGACCCACATCCACGACTACTCGATCAAGTTCTACAAGACGCTGGAGGCGGAGACCGGGTTGAACGCCGGTTTTTCGGTCGTCGGAAACCTGCGCATGGCACAGACCGACGAACGCATGGACGAATACATGCTCTACGCCACCACCGCCGAAACCTGCGGCGTGCCATATGAATTCCTGACACCTGACCAGATCAAGCAGCGCTGGCCGCTGATCCGCACCGAAGACCTGAAGGGCGCGCTGTACCACAACACCGACGGCTACATTAACCCGGCCGACGTGACCCAGGCGATGGCCAAGGGCGCCCGTCAGCGCGGCGTGGCGATCGAGCGCAGGTGGCAGGCCGATGCCTTCCACTGGACCGGCTCGGCCTGGGAAGTCACGGCGACGCGGATGGTGGAAAAGGGCGGCAACCTGGTCGCCTCGGACGAACAGATCGTGATCACCGCCGAAAATGTGGTGACCGCCTCCGGCAACCACGCCCAGACCACCGCAAGAAAGCTGGGCATCAAGATCCCGGCGATCCCGGTCGAACACCAGTTCATCGTGTTGGACCAGGATCCGACCCTGATGAAATACCGCGCCGAAGGCGGCCGCGAGCACCCGGTGGTGCGTGACGCCGATGCGCAGAGCTATGTCCGCGAGGAACGCGGCGGCTGGATCCTTGGCGTCTATGAACGCGGCGCGCCGGCCTGTTTCGAATACGGTGTGCCCGACAGCTTTCGCGCCGATCTGTTCCCGCTGGACCTGGAGCGGATCGAAGGCCAATACATGGCAATGATCCACCGCGTGCCGTCCTGTGAAGACAGCGGCCTGAAGGACGATTTCAACGGTCCGATCTGCTACACCCCCGACGGCAACCCGCTGGTCGGCCCCGCGCCCGGTCTGCGCAACATGTGGCTGGCCGAAGGGTTTTCGTTCGGGATCACGGCGGCGGGCGGCACCGGCTATTACCTTGCCCAGATGATGGTCAATGGCGAGGCCGAGATCGACATGGCCTCGCTGGATCCCAAGCGCTACGGCAACTGGATGACGACGGAATACGCCGCGCGCAAGAACGAGGAATGTTACGAACACGTCTACATCCTGCACCACCCGGACGAGGAACGCCCGGCCTGCCGCCCATTGCGCACCGCGCCGGCCTATGACCGGCAAAAGGCGCTCGGCGCGCAGTTCGGCCATGTCAACGGCTGGGAACGGCCCAACTACTACGGTCCGCTCGACGCGCCCGAGAATTTCGACCACGACGCCCGCAGCTTCCGCCGCGGCGGCTGGTGGCAATACGCCGTCGAAGAGGCCAAGGCGATCCGCGAAGGTGTCGGCCTGATCGACGCCAGCGCCTTTACCAAGCACCTGGTCGAAGGGCCGGGCGCCACGCAGTTCCTCGACTGGTTCACCTGCAACAAGCTGCCACGCGTCGGCCGCATCAACCTGACCTACGCGCTGACCGGACAGGGCACCACGCGCACCGAATACACCATCGTGCGCCTGGCCGAGGACAGGTATTACCTCGTCTCCGCCGGTGCCTGGACGGCCTATGACGGCGATTATCTGCGCAAGGCGATCGAGGACAAGATCCCCGAATTCGGCTGGATCTCCTGCCATGATGTCACCACTCAGTGGGGTGTATTCGCCATCGCCGGGCCGAAATCGCGCGACGTGCTGAAGGAGATCGTCAAGGACGCCGATCCCGCAACCGTGCTGGGCAACAAGCGGTTCCCCTGGTTGTCGATGCGCCACATCGAACTGGGCATGGTGCCGACCATGGCAATCCGCGTCGCCTACACCGGCGAACTGGGCTGGGAATTGCACCACCCGATCGAGATGCAGAACAACCTGTGGGACCAGCTGATGAAGACCGGCGCAAAGCACGGGCTGAAACTGGTCGGTGCCCGCGCCCAGAACTGGCTGCGGCAGGAAAAAAGCTACCGCGCCTTCGGCAACGAACTGGGCCGCGACGCCACCCCGCTGGAGGCCGACCTGCCGCGGTTCGTCGACCTGACCAAGGACTTCCACGGCAAGGCCCGGCTGGAGGAAACGGGTGTTCGGTCGAAATGCTGCACCCTTCTGATCGACGGACCGGCGGATGCCGATCCCTGGGGCCGCGAGGCGCTGTACCTCGAGGACGGCACCCGCGTCGGGCGGCTGACCTCGGGCGGCTACTCGGTCCACTTCGGCAAGTCCATCGGCATGGGCTACGTCCGGCCGGATCTCGCCGTGCCGGGACAGAAGCTGAAGGTCAAGATGCTGAACGCGCTCTGGGATGCCACCGTGACCGAGGACAGCCCCTATGATCCGTCCAACGCGGTGATCCGCAAGGACGGCTGAGCCAGCCACCCGACCCGGCGCGCGCCGGGCGGGTCCAGGCTTGCGCCGAGGGCTTCTTCTCTGTCCAAATACACCCGGGGGAGTCGACCGGAGGGAGACGGGGGCAGCGCCCCCCCTCAGCCTTGCCACGGGCGCCTCGACCGATATGTTGCTCCGGACAAGGGCGCCCCAAGCGCCCTTGATCTTGAAAGGAGCGACATGGGACTCACCGTCTATCTCTCGGGAGAAATTCACACCGACTGGCGCGAGCAGATCATCGCCGGCGCGCAGGGCCTCGACATCACCTTTGGCGCGCCGGTGACTGACCACGCCGCCAGCGACGATTGCGGCGTCGCCATCCTGGGCGAAGAGCCGAACAAGTACTGGCACGACCACAAGGGTGCGATGGTCAACGCGATCCGCACCCGCAAGGGCATCGCCGATGCCGATGTTGTCGTCGTGCGCTTCGGCGACAAGTACAAGCAGTGGAACGCCGCCTTTGACGCGGGCTATGCCAGCGCGCTGGGCAAGTCGCTGATCATCCTGCAACCGCCCGAGCACGACCACGCGCTGAAGGAAGTGGACGCCGCCGCCCTCGCCGTGGCCCGCACCCCCGAGCAGGTGGTGCAGGTGTTGCGCTACGTGCTCACCGGCACCTTGCCCGGATGATCCCGGGCGGGGTCAGCGCAGATATCTGGCGCTGGCCCAGCCCTCCTTGCCGTGCCCCAGGTCGGCGTTCCACCAGACGACATCGTTGTTGAAACAGGCTGTGATCGTGTCGATGATCTGCTGCCGTGCGTCTGCCGGCAGCTCTGCCGCATCGGCCCAGCCGGTGCAGGCGTCAAGACACGTGGCGCGCTCTTCCTCCGTCCCGAACAGCTTGCCGGAGATCTTGCCGCGCCAGAGGCGGCTGTAGTTGTAGGCCTTGCCAACCTGTTTCGAGGTCGGGTCAGGGCTTTCGTGCAGCATGACGTGTCCTTCGGGCGCAACAACGCCGATCATGTGATCCTCGGCCGCGCCGCAGGACAGGCCCGCAGGCGGCATCAGGCCCGTTTCGATCTCGTCGGCCTCGGCCTCGATCCGGCGCGCCATCTGCGGCAGGTCGCGCAGGGGTGTTTCGGACGGAAAGATCGTGATCGTGTCGTAGAATTCCATCACCGGCGTCACGTCCTGCGGGCCGCAGTATTCGAAGAAAGACGTGCCGAGGACAGAGTCCCCGCCGCAGGCGCCCACCGTCATCACCCTTTCGCCGTCCGGTCCGTCATAAGTGTCCATGTCGATCTGGCAGTAGCGCTCTCCCATGCGTCCGTCGGCATGAAAGAAGGCGTCGCGCCCCGAGACGCTGTAGATGGGCGTAAAGATTTCCACCGGCTCGCCCGCGCGCAACGAGCCCTGCGCGTAGCGCGTCGTCAGCCGCTTCAGCGTGTCGGTGTCGGCGTTGCGCACCGGGGGCGGCGTGCCGCCCACGTGCCAGTTCGACAGGTTGTCGCAGGCGTTCAGCGCCTCGCGCGCGCTGGTACGTCTCGGTGCATCGTAGCCAAACACGGTGATGTCCCATCGCCCGGCCTTGTCCACCGTGTCGATGTAAAAGAAATCCTGTCCCTTGTGCTCCAGCAACGCTTCGACAAGGTCGGCCTTCATCGCCGGTGCGCCCTCGGCGGGCTTCCAGCGGTTGGCCATGCGCATGAATTCCAGCGACGACAGGATGGCCAGGTCAAAGCTTTTCTGGATGTCCATGCGGCTGTAGGACCTGTCCGGTGCCTCGAACGACGGGCGGTGAAAGCCCAGCGTGCCGTTCACGTGCAAGCGGCGCGAAAACTCGAGCAGCACGCGGTTGTCACCGATATCCGCCGTCAACTCGCCCCCGTCGATCGCCCCCAGCATGAAGATGATGGAACAGGCGGACAGGCAGACCGCGCCGTCGTCGATCACCGTGCCGATGCGGTTTTCCTCGACAAGAGCCGCGATCCTGGTGCCTTCCAGCAAGGATCCGCCCGGGCTGTCCAGGCAGAGCGCCAGGTCGCGCGGGAATTCCGCCCGGGCTTTCCATTCGGGCAGCGCCTCGAGGATTTTTTGCGAATCCCCGTTCGCGATCTGCCCGGACAACCGGGCGAGGCAATGGGGCGAGTCGACGGATTCCAGCGTGGCGGCATGCGCGGCAGGGGCCATGAGAGGGATCACCAACAGGACGATTGCGCGGATCATTCCAATCCTTTCAATTGCTTGCTCGGCAGGCAGGCTAATTCGCAATCCCGCTGCGGACAAGCCCGACAAGGCGGCGCAGCGGGGTCGTAGGTGACGTCAAGGGCGGTGGGGGAAAGCGGGCGCTGTTTTACCCGGTGCCAGAGGCAATTCTTTGTGCGATTGCCCTGTCACACGATGAATGGGGCGGGCAGAAACGCCCGGAATCACGAGGGGACACACCATGATCAAGGAATTCAGGGACTTTATCGCCAAGGGCAATGTCATGGACATGGCCGTGGGCATCATCATCGGCGCGGCCTTCACCGCGATCGTCACGTCGCTGGTCGGCGACATCATCAACCCGATCATCGCGCTGTTCACCGGCGGCATCGATTTTTCCGGCTGGTTCTACGCGCTGGACGGGAACGACTATGCCTCGATCAAGGCGGCACAGGATGCCGGCGCGCCGGTCTTTGCCATCGGTCAGTTCATCATGGCGGTGATCAACTTCCTGATCGTGGCCTTCGTGGTCTTCATCCTCGTCAAGATGGTGAACCGCATCAAGGATGCCGCGGCCAGGAAAGAGGCCGCCGCGCCCGAAGCGCCCAAGGGCCCGACCGAACTCGAGGTGCTGCTCGAGATCCGCGACAGCCTCAAGCGCGAGTAGACCGGCGCACGGGTTGCGCCAACCGGGGGGCTTGGCTATCAGGCCCCTCGACGCAGCCTGCCGGGAGTCGCCATGCCGAGAGCCGTGAAGATCGCCCTGGGCAGCATCCTGGTCGGGCTGGTCGTGCTGGCGGTCAAGTTGGCGGCCTGGGGGCTGACCGGCTCCGTCGCCCTGCTGTCGGACGCACTGGAAAGCATCGTCAACGTCGCCACGGCGGTCGCCGCCTTTGTCGCCGTGCGAATCGCCGCGCAGCCGGCCGATGCCCAGCACCCCTTTGGCCATCACAAGGCGGAGTATTTCAGCGCGGTCATGGAAGGCGTGCTGATCGTCGTCGCCGCCGTCTTCATCCTGAACGAGGCCTGGGGCGCCTACCAGGCGCCGCGCGCCATCGACGCGCCCTTTGTCGGCCTTGCGCTGATCGCCGTGGCGGGGGCGATCAACGCGCTCTGGTCCTTCGTGCTGATGCGCGAAGGGAGGGCGCTGCGTTCGCCGGCGCTGGTGGCGGACGGCAAGCACCTGATGACGGACGTGGTCTCCTCGGTCGGGGTCGGCATCGGCGTGGTGGCGGCGGTGCTGACGGGCGCGCTCTGGCTCGACCCGCTGCTGGCGGGGCTGGTCGCACTCAACATCCTGTGGTCCGGCTGGCAGGTGGTGCGCGGATCGGTGGCGGGGCTGATGGACGTCAGCGTCCCCGATGCCGACCTCGAGCGGATGCGGGACCTCATCTCGGCCAATGCCGATGGCGCGGTCGAGGCGCATGACCTGCGCGCGCGCCATGCCGGGCAGGCGACCTTTGTCGAGTTTCACCTGGTGGTGCCGGGCGAGATGTCGGTCGATGCCGCGCACGACATCTGCGACCGGATCGAGGCGGCGCTCAAGGCTGCCTTCGAAGGCAGCCGCATCACCATCCACGTCGAACCCGACCACAAGGCCAAGCACAACGGCATCGTCGTGCTCTGAAACGGCCGCCTTGCACGTCGGCCATCGTGCTTTCGCGGCTTCTTCGGTTTTTGAAATACCTCGGGGGGCGCCGGTGGAGCGCCATTGGTTCAAGCCCAATGGCGACGGGCAGAGCCCCCGGCCTGTCGGATCGCGCCAGCGATCCGACACCCCTCTGATCAGCCCTTGATCACCAGTTGCGGCGAGGTCACGTCCAGTCCCTGCGCAACACCCACGGCGTAGTAGGTCAGCTTGCCGGCGTGGACGTTCAGCCCGTTCAGCAGGTGCGGGTCTTCGGCGCAGGCCTGCCGCCAACCCTTGTTGGCCAGCGCCAGCATGAAGGGCATGGTGGCGTTGCCCAGCGCGATGGTCGAGGTGCGCGCCACGGCGCCCGGCATGTTGGCCACGCAGTAATGCATGATGCCGTCGACCTCGTAGACCGGGTCGGCGTGGGTGGTGGCCCTGGAGGTCTCAAAACAGCCGCCCTGGTCGATGGCCACGTCCACCAGCGCCGCGCCGGGCTTCATGGTGGCCAGATCCGCGCGCTTGATCAGCTTGGGCGCCTCGGCGCCGGGGATCAGCACCGCGCCGATCACCAGGTCCATGCGCGGCAGCAGTTCGGCCAGTCCGCCGCGATCGGAATACTGGGTGGTCAGCCGTCCCATGAAGACATCGTCGAGATAGGACAGGCGCGGCACCGACCGGTCCAGCACGGTGACGTTGGCGCCCATGCCGACCGCCACCCTAGCCGCCGCCGTGCCGACGACGCCGCCACCGATGATGGCCACATTCGCGGGACGCACGCCGGGCACGCCGCCCATCAGCACGCCAAGCCCGCCGTTGGCCTTCTGCAGGGTCCAGGCACCGACCTGCGGCGCAAGCCGCCCGGCCACCTCGGACATCGGGGCCAGCAGCGGCAGGCCGCCACGATCATCGGTGACCGTCTCGTAGGCGATGCAGGTGGCGCCCGAAGCCAGCAGGTCCCTGGTCTGCTCCGGATCGGGCGCGAGGTGCAGGTAGGTGAACAGCACCTGGCCTTCACGCAGCATGGCGCGCTCGGGGGCCTGCGGTTCCTTGACCTTCACGATCATGTCGGCGGTGGCAAAGATCTCCTGTGCGGTGTCGGCCAGATGCGCGCCGGCGGCGGTGTAGTCGGCATCGGTAAAGCCTGCGCCGGTCCCGGCGCCCTTCTGAACGATCACCTCATGGCCGGCGGCCACGGCCTCGCGCGCGGCGTTGGGTGTCAGGCCGACGCGGAATTCCTGCGGCTTGATTTCGGTCGGGCATCCGATCTTCATGGAAGGCATCCTTTATCGCGGTTTGCCGAAAGTATGCCAGCAAGGGCTTGCAAACCGATTCCAAGCTTGCTTTCTCTTCGGGCGGGCGGCGCACATTTGTTCGAAGAATGGCCGCGAACGGTGGAGGTTCTTGCGCAGATGGAGCTGGATGAGACGGACCGGCGTATCCTGCGGGTGTTGCAGCGCAAGGGGCGCATTTCCAACGCGGACCTGTCGGAAGAGGTGCACCTGTCGGCTTCGGCCTGTCACCGGCGGGTGCAGCGGCTGGAGGCAGAGGGCTATCTCCGTGACTACGTCGCGCTGCTGGACGAACGGCGGCTGGGCCTGCCTACCACGGTCTTTGTCGAGATCAAGCTGACCGCGCAGGCCAACGAGGTGCTGGACGCCTTCGAAAAGGCGGTGTCGCGGGTGCCCGACGTGCTGGAGTGCCACCTGATGGCCGGGACGGCCGATTACATCCTGAAGGTCGTGGCCGAGGACACCGAGGATTTCGCCCGCATCCACCGCCAGTACCTGACGCGCCTGCCCGGCGTGGCGCAGATGCAAAGCTCGTTTGCCTTGAAGACGGTGTTCAAGACGACAGCCCTGCCGATATGAGAAAATGCTGGTTTCCGTCGATTTTTTCGCAGAATGTTCAAGGCGAAGACGCCTGATTTAGTCCTCTTTTTCGATATTCCTGCCAGACCCTCTGCAAAGACGGAGATGGTGGATGCCTTTCAGTATCTATGCCGAGGACAACAGCTTTGCGGTTTCGACGGGCAGCAACGTGCGTGCGACGTCGATGCGGTCCCGTTTCGACGACAATCCCAACGTGTCAAAAGACCTGGTCATCACGACCAAGGCCGGAGATGCGGAACCGCGTCTGTTCGAAGTCGGCGATACCTACGACATCAGCTTTGGCGGGAGCGGGGGGACCAAGCTGCTGGATGCCGTGGTGTTGCGGAGCGACACCAGAGGCGGGGATACCGGCGTCATCGTGTTCGAGGGAACCGATCAGAACGGTGCGCTGACCCAGGTCGTCTGGACCCCCAACGTGGATCTCGAAAACTGGTATTGGACCAACTTCACTCAGGGCACGCCGCCACAGTTCTACTACAACGACATGGATTCGAACTATACCCACGAGTACATCTGTTTCGAACAATCGGTTCGCGTGGCGACCCCCCGGGGCTATGTGCGGGTGGACAAGCTGGAGGTTGGCCAGACCGTCTGCACCTGGGGCGGGACCAAGCGCGAAGTGCGCTGGCTGGGGCACAAGTCCGTCGATGGCACCGGGTCGATGGCGCCGGTCCGATTTGCCAAGGGGACCATCGGGAATTTCGCCACGGTCAAGCTGTCGCCGCAGCATCGCGTGCTGATAAGTGCGCCAGAGGCCGACCTGCAATTCGGCGCGTCCGAGGTCCTGGTGCCCGCGATTTCCCTGGTGGACGGCAAGAACGTGCGCCAGGTGCAGAAGGAGACGGTGACCTATGTGCACATCCTGCTGGACCGCCACGACATCCTGATTGCCGAAGGGGCCCCCTGCGAAAGCCTGTTTCCCGGTCTGCGCACCCGCGAATTGCTGAGCGCCGAGGACCGTGCCGCGATCTCTTCGGTGACGGCGGGATTCGATGGCGCGCCTTGCAGGCCGTTGCTGCGGCGCGCCGAAGGTGCGCTGATCGCGCCCCTGCGGCGGGTGCCGGAGCGTGAAATGGCGCAGATCTGACCGTCAGCTCTTGGGCTTGTCGTCGTAGTCGCCCGACAGGATGCGGCGGGCATCCCCTTCGGGGTCATCGTACTGGTTCGACCTCAGGGTAAAGACAAAGAAGGCGAGGCCGAGCCCACCCAGCACCAGCGAGATCGGGATCAGGTAGGTCAGGACGTTCATCGCGGGCCTCCTTCAGCGCAGCCGCAGGGCATTGACCGACACGGTAATCGAGCTGATCGACATGGCCAATGCGGCAATCAGAGGCGAGCAGAGCCCGGCCACAGCCAGCGGCACGGCGATCACGTTGTACCAGGTGGCGATGGTGAAGTTCTCGCGGATGCGGCGGGTGGCCTTGCGCGCGGTGCGCAGCGCCTCGGGGATCGGGTCGAGCGAGCCACCCAGCAGCACGATGTCCGAGGCGACCCTTGCGGCGTCCAGCGCCGAGGCGGGCGAGATCGAGGCATGCGCCGCGCGCAGCGCCGCGGTGTCATTGAGCCCGTCGCCGACCATCAGCACGGTGCCGCCCTCGCGGGTCAGCAGGTCGATCCGCGCGGTCTTGTCCTGCGGCAGCGCCTCGGCGACCCAATGGGTGATGCCCAGGCGCCGGGCCAGGGATTCGACCGCCGGGGTGGTGTCGCCGGAGACCAGGACGACCTTCAGCCCCGCTTCGGTCAGCTGGCGGACGGTGGTTTCGGCACCCTCGCGCAGCCGGTCGGTGAAGGTGAAGGCCTGCGCCGGGCCGTCGCCCACGCGCAGCCAGGCGGCGGTCTGGTCGGTGCGTCCGCCACCCACCCAGGCGGCGCGGCCCAGCCGCACCTCCTGCCCGTGCCAGGTGCCCGTGGTGCCGTGGCCCGGCACCTCGGCGACATCGGTCACGGCGGCGGGCTTGATCCCGGCGGCGCGGGCCGCTTCGGTCAGGGCGCGCGACAGCGGGTGGCTGGAGCCTTCGCCCAGCGCCAGCGCGATCTCGAGGTCGCGGCGGGTGAAGTCGCCGAGGTTGGTCACTTCGGGCGTGCCCGCGGTCAGCGTGCCGGTCTTGTCAAAGACCACGGTGTCGACCTGCGCCAGCCGTTCCAGCGCGGTGGCGTCCTTGATCAGCAGGCCGCGGCGGAACAGCCGGCCCGAGGCGGCGGTGGTGACGGCCGGCACGGCGAGACCCAGCGCGCAGGGGCAGGTGATGATCAGCACGGCGGCGGCGATGTTGACCGCCACGCGCATGTCGCCAGTCCAGGCCAGCCAGCCGAGGAAGGCCAGCGCCGACAGGATGTGCACGCCCGGCGCGTAGAGCTTGGCCGCGCGGTCGGCCAGCGAGGTATAGCGCGAGCGGCCGGATTCGGCGATGGCGACCAGGTCCGCCATGCGGTGTAACGAGGTGTCGCGGCCGACGGCGGAGGCGCGGATGGTCAGCGGGCCGGTCAGGTTGACCTCGCCCGCGCTGACGGCGCGGCCCGGTTCGGCAAAGACTGGCAGCGTCTCGCCGGTCAGCAGCGAGCGGTCAAGCTCCGATGTTCCGGCGACGATCTCGCCGTCCACCGGCATGCGGCCACCGGGGCGGACGCGGACCAGATCGCCGACCGCAAGGGCGCTGACGGAAACCTGCTCTTCGCCGTCATCGGTCAGCCGCCAGGCGCGCGGCACCTCCAGCGCGGTCAGTTCCTCGGCCGCAGAACGGGCCATGGAGCGGGTGCGGTGATCGAGGTAGCGGCCGGTCAGCAGGAAGAAGGTCAGCGCGATGGCGGCGTCGAAATAGGCGTGTTCGCCGGACAGCGAGGTTTCCCACAGCGAGGTGACCACCGCCAGCAGGATGGCCAGGCTGATCGGCACGTCCATGTTCAGCCGCCGCGCCGACAGCGCAGTCCAGGCGTTGCGGAAGAAGGGCATCGCCGAAAAGCCCACCGCCGGCAGCACGATGGCGGCCGAGATCCAATGGAACAGGTCGCGCGTCGGTCCTTCGGCGCCGGACCAGACCGCGACCGACAGCAGCATGACGTTCATCGAGGCAAAGCCGGCGACGGCCAGCCGCATCAGCAGGTCACGCCCGGCCTTGTCCGTGGCGGTGGCGGCCAGGGCGGTGTTGTCAAGCTCGTGCGCCTCGTAGCCCGCCGCCTGAACCACCGGGATCATGTCCTCGGCGGTGACGTCCGGGTCGGCCTCGATGGTGACCCGTTTCAGTGTCAGGTTGACGCGGGCGGAATGCACCTGCGGCAGCGCGTTCAGCGCGCGTTCGACGCTGGACATGCAGGCGGCGCAATGGATCGTCGGCAGCGATAGGACGATGTGCGCGTCGGTGGGGGTGTCCAGCGCGGCCAGCGCCTCGGCGGCCGGGGCCGCAGAACAGGCGGGGCAGGCGGATACCGGGGGGCGCAGGGTGGCGGTCATGTCAGTTGGCCACCGTAAGTTCGAGCCGCTGTTCAAAGATGGTGCCGTCCGGCGCGGTCGCGGTCAGCCAGACGTCCCAGTTGCCCGGGCGCAGGTCGGTTTGCGCGACATAGTCGCGGCCGTCGAAGGTAAAGACCGGCTCGCGGTCCTCGCTGACGTTGGTGGGGCGGCCGACCTTGGCCGCCAGGTCGGCGGCCTGTACCGGGCGGCCGTCGGCGTCGGTGATGGAGAGGATCAGGTAATCCTCGTCCAGCCGGGCCTTGACCGTCCAGCCCAGCGCCACCTGTGCGGCGCGGCGGGCGTTGAAGGTCTGGCTGGCGACGTAGGAGTTCGAGACTTCGAGCCCTGGGAAGGTCTTTACCGCGTTGACGGCCAGCGCGATGTTGACCCCGATGATGACCGCAAAGGCGCCGCCGAAGATGCCCAGCGCGTGCCAGCCGGTCAGCCGGAATTCCTTCTTGGTCATCAGTTCGCCTTTCCGTTGAAGAGGGTGTCGGTGTGCGCGCGGTCGCCGGTGGTCAGGTCCTCGACCCAGAAACGGAACTCGGTCCGTTCGGCATTGGCCGGGGCCGAGCCGTTGGGCGCGATGACATAGACGCGCTGCAGGAAGGTTTCGTTCGCGGGCACGGTGACGGTCTGGTAGGGCGTGCCTTCCAGCTGGACCCGCAGCGTCAGGTCGCCCTTGAGCGTGATGCGGAACGGGCGGTCGTCACCATGCTTGTTCAGCAGGCGCACGTCGTAGGTGTTGCGGACCGAGCCGTCCGAGAGGGTGACAAAGGTCGGGTTGCGCACCGGGGCCACCGTCATCTCGAGGTCGGGACGGATGAACAGCGCAAAGACGAGGCCGATGCCCACGAGGCTCCACAACGTGGTGTACATGATGGTGCGGGCGCGGAAGACATGCTGCCAGATCGGGCGCGGGGTGCTTCCGGCGCGTTCGTGCGGTTCGTCCGACAGGGCCAGGTAGTCGATCAGCCCGCGCGGCTTGCCGATCTTGGCCATGACGTCGTCACAGGCGTCGATGCAGAGGGCGCAGGTGATGCACTCCATCTGCTGGCCGTCGCGAATGTCGATGCCCATGGGGCAGACGTTGACACAGGCCATGCAGTCGATGCAATCGCCCAGCTTGTCGGCGCCTTCGCTCTTGCGGTGCTTGCCGCGCGGTTCTCCGCGCCAGTCGCGGTAACCGACGGTCAGCGTGTCCTCGTCCATCATCGCGGCCTGGATGCGTGGCCAGGGGCAGGCATAGATGCAGATCTGTTCCCGCGCAAAGCCGCCAAAGAAGAAGGTGGTCAGCGTCAGGATCAGCGTGGTGGTGTAGGCGACGGGGTGCGCCTGCCCGGTGATGAGGTCCATGAACAGCGTCGGCGCATCGGCGAAGTAGAAGACCCAGGCCCCCCCGGTGGCGAGACCGATCAGGAACCAGGCGATCCATTTCGTCAGCCGCAGCCGCAGCTTGCGCGCGTCCATCTTCTTTTGCCGGTGCAGGCGCAGGCGGGCGTTGCGATCCCCCTCGATCCAGCGCTCGACCAGAATGTAGAGGTCCGTCCAGACGGTCTGCGGGCAGGCGTAGCCGCACCAGACGCGCCCCAGCGCCGAGGTGAACAGGAACAGGCCAAGGCCCGCCATGATCAGCAGGCCGGCGACAAAGTAGAATTCATGCGGCCAGATCTCGATCCAGAAGAAGAAGAAGCGGCGATGGGCAAGGTCGATCAGCACCGCCTGGTCCGGCAGTTGCGGCCCGCGGTCCCAACGCAGCCAGGGGGTGATGTAGTAGATCCCCAGCGTCACGATCATGATGACCCACTTGAGATTGCGGAACTTGCCGCTGACCCGCCGGGGAAAGATCGGTTCGCGCGAGGCGTAGAGGGAGGGGGCAGGGGAATTGTCGTCGGACACGGGGGAATCGCTCCGTTGGATACGGGTTTGAGCTGCTTTTCCCAAAGATGCCGCGCCGCAGCTTTGACCTGCATCAATTTCTGAATTTCATAGTCAGCTTTTCGCGGCCTCGCGGCGCAGCCAGGTCAGGAAGGCTTTCAGCGGCGGGCGCGGCACGCCGGGACGGGTGACGATGTGGTAGCCGGACTTGCGCGTGTCCTCGAAGAGCTTGCACAGACGGCCCGCCTGGATGTCCTGTTCGACAAAGACCCCGGCGCAGATGGCGAACCCCTGTCCGGCGCGGGCGGCCTCCATCATCAGGTTGCCCGGCAGAGCGGTATAGCCGCGCCCGGCGTCGCGGTCCACGCCGTGCCGTTTGAACCAGTCGGTGGTCTCGCTGGTGCCCAGTTCCTGCAACCAGTGTTCGTCGCGCAGGTCGGCGGGCGAGGCGATCTGCCGCGTGCCGACGAGCTCGGGCGCGGCGACCACGACGATGGGGGACCGCACCAGCAATTCGGACTCGAGCCCGGGCCAGTGACCGTCGCCGTAGCGCAGCGCCACGTCGATGCCGCCCGGTTCCAGTGCCTGCACCTGGGCCGAAGGGTCGATCATCAGGTTGATCTCTGGGTGCCGTTCGCGAAAGCCGTGCAGACGCGGCATCAGCCAGGCGGCGGCAAAGGTCGGCGTGGTCGAGATCTGCAACGGGCGCGCGGCGTCGGCCCCGGTCAGCGCCTCGACCGTGAGGGCGATGCTGCCAAAGGCCTCGGCCAGGGTGCGCGCCAGGGTCTCGCCCTCGGGGGTCAGCGCCATCTGGCGGCCCGAGCGGTCCAACAGGGCAAGGCCCAGGTGGCCCTCCAATGCGCGCATCTGCTGGCTTATGGCAGCATGGCTAACATTGAGCAATGCGCCGGCACTGCTGACGGAGCGTGTTTCTGCATAGGCAGCAAAGGCACGCAGGGCTGAAAGCGGGGGCAGGGCGGACCAGTTCATGTGTAATGCAGGCTTACATTAGAGATGTTTTCCTGAGTCGCATGAACCGCCATCCCGGGTCAAGATCGGATCATCAGACACCTTGTCGAGGAGATCCCCATGTTCAGCATTTTCGCCAGAAGCTTCATGACCGCCACCCGTACCGCCCCCGACCAGGAAACCCCGGTGCGCCACGACCTGCCGCGCCTGCGTGCGCCAGTTGGCGGTTCCGGTCGCCATCAGGGCATCTGGAAGGCGCGCAGGGATGATTGATCCGGTCGTCTTTCACCCACGTCTGTGGCAGGCGGGTCTTTGGCCCTGGCAGGGCTGGACCCTGCCGCCCCGGCGCAGGCTGGTCCGCGGCCCCTCGGGGCGCTGAGAGGATCGTTTTGGGTGGGAAAGGCAAAAGGGCGCTGGTGTCCCAGGAAACGCGCGAACAGGACAGGACACCAGCGCCTTACCCCACCCCTGAGGGCGGGGAACCGGACATCGGGGCCGAGACCTCGATGCCGTTAAGGAAATCATAACAGGGCCGGCGGCGGGCGCATTGACTTGGGTCAAACAGACCCGTTCTCGACACGAATTTTTTGCCCGGCCATACAGAATTTTCCTTGCGACCCGGGCGAAGGAGTGCGCTGGCCCCGGTGCTGCCGAGCGGACGAAAGAAAGGCCCCCGCCGGTGACGGCGGGGGCCTTGTCGTTGTTCCGGGTCAGCCGGTTACTCGGTGGCTTCGCCGCCACCCAGGCCGTGCACGTAGCTTGCCACGGCGCGAATCTGCGCCTCGGACAGACGCTCGCCCCAGGCAGGCATCGCGCCGGCGCGCGCGTTGTAGACCGACTCGTAGACCTGGTCGTAGCCGCCGCCGTACAGCCAGATGGCATCGGTCAGGTTGGGCGCGCCTTGCAGGCGGTCGCCCTTGCCGTCCTCGCCGTGGCAGCCGGAGCAGTTGGCCGCAAAGACCTCTTCACCCGCTGCGGCGGCTTCGGCGTCCTGCGGCGCCTGGCCGGACATTTGCAGGACGTAGTTCACCACCTGCACGACCTCTTCCTCGGCCAGCAGTTCGTCACGGCCAAAGGCCGGCATCTCGGACTGGCGCAGGTAATCGCCGTCGGCGTCCGCCTGCTGGCGGATGCCGTGGGTGATCGTGGTGTGAATATCCTCGATCGAGCCGCCCCAAAGCCAGTCGTCATCCAGCAGGTTCGGGTAGCCCGGTGCCCAGCCCGCCTGGCTGGACCCCGCCGCACCCGAGCCGTGGCACTGTGCGCACCAGCTGCGGAAGACCGCGGCGCCGGCGTTGTTGGCATAGGTCAGCAGCTCCGGATCCTGCGAGATCTCGGTCAGTTCGGTCGAGGCCAGCTTCTGGTTGATCGGACCCAGTTCGGCGGTGTGGTCCTCGATCGCCTTTTCCACGTTCATGCGGGTCGAGAAGCCCAGCAGGCCCGGGGTCGCCCCGGAGATCCCCGGCCAGGCGGGGTAGGCGATGGAATAGCCGACCGCCCAGACGATGGTGGCGTAGAAGGTCCACAGCCACCACTTGGGCAGGGGTTTGTTGTACTCCTTGATGCCGTCCCACTCGTGTCCGGTCGTCTCGTAGTCGAGATCGTCGTTCTTCTTGTTGTCACTCATTTTCCCGGCCTCCTCAGTTTGCGGCGGGTTTGTCGGACCGCTGGGGCGCGGGACGATCTTCGTTGCGGAACGGGATGTTGGCGGTGTCCTCGTGGATCTTTCCCGATCCGGGCCGGAAGGCCCAAATCACGATCGCCACGAAGAAGCCGAACATCGCCAGCAGCGCCCAGCTGTCTGCCAGCTGCCGAAGGAAGGAATAGGTTTCCATATGTCCCTCCCTCAGCGGCTTGCGTCGGGCGTGAAGGTCGAGAAGTCGACCAGCGTGCCCAGCATCTGCAGGTAGGCGATCAGCGCGTCCGCCTCGGACACACCCGGCTGCCCGTCGAAGTTGCGCACGTTCACGTTTTCCCCGTAGCGTTCGAGCAGGCCGTCATAGTCGCTGTCCGGGTCCGCCTGGGCGGTGAAATCGGCAGCGGCCATTTCCAGCATCTCGTCACTGTAGGGCACCCCGACAAGGCTGTTGGTGAACATGATGTCACCGATCCTGTCGGCGGTGATGTGTCCGCTCTGCAGCGTTCCACCGGCGTCCAGCATGCGCTGCTCGAGGTAGCTGTACTTCGGCATCACCGATTCCGGCACCACGGACTGCGGATCGCGCAGGTGGTCGACGTGCCAGTCGTCCGAGTAGCGGCCGCCGACGCGGGCCAGGTCCGGCCCGGTCCGCTTGGACCCCCACTGGAACGGGTGGTCGTACTTGCTTTCCACCGCCAGCGAGTAGTGGCCGTAGCGTTCGACCTCGTCGCGCATCGGGCGGATCATCTGGCTGTGGCAGACGTAACAGCCCTCGCGCAGATAGACCTCGCGTCCGGCCAGTTCCAGCGGCGTGTAGGGCCGCATGCCGTCGACGTCCTCGATGGTGTTCTCGAGATAGAACAGCGGCACGATCTGCACCAGGCCGCCGATGGTCACCACGAGAAAGGCGAAGATGGCCAGCAGGGTGACGTTCTTTTCCAGGATCGCGTGTTTCTTGAGAATGCTCATGTCCGGTCCTCCTTATTCGGCCGGAGTGGCATGGGCCGCGGCGGCGCGGGCCTCGACGGCCGGCGACCGGGTTGCGGTCATCCACAGGTTGTAACACATGATCAGGGCACCGGTGAGGAAGAGCCCGCCGCCGAGGGCGCGCACGACGTACATCGGGAACTTGGCCCCCACGGTGTCGGCGAAGCTGTTCACGAGGAAGCCGTTCGCATCCACTTCACGCCACATCAGGCCTTCCATGATGCCGGTCACCCACATCGAGGCGGCGTAGAGCACGATGCCGATGGTGGCGAGCCAGAAGTGCCAGGACACCATCGAGAGCGAATACAGCCGCTCGCGGTTCCACAGCTTGGGCACGAGGAAGTAGAGCGCGCCGAAGGTGATCATGCCGTTCCATCCCAGCGCACCCGAGTGCACGTGGCCGATCGTCCAGTCGGTGTAGTGCGACAGCGAGTTGACCGCGCGGATCGACATCATCGGGCCTTCGAAGGTGGACATGCCGTAGAAGCCGACCGAGATCACCATCATCCGGATCACCGGGTCGGTGCGCAGCTTGTCCCAGGCGCCGGCCAGGGTCATCAGGCCGTTGATCATGCCGCCCCAGGAGGGCATCCACAGCACGACCGAGAACACCATGCCCAGCGTCGAGGCCCAGTCAGGCAGCGCGGTGTAGTGCAGGTGGTGCGGACCGGCCCAGATGTAGATGAAGATCAGCGCCCAGAAGTGGATGATCGACAGCTTGTAGCTGAAGACCGGGCGTTCGGCCTGCTTGGGGATGAAGTAGTACATCATGCCCAGGAAGCCGGCGGTCAGGAAGAAGCCCACCGCGTTGTGGCCGTACCACCACTGCGTCATGGCGTCCTGCACGCCCGAGAACACCTGCACCGATTTCGATCCCCAGATAGAGACCGGGATGGCCAGGTTGTTGAACACGTG
Source organism: Antarctobacter aquimaris (assembly GCF_900184945.1). Classification (GTDB taxonomy): domain Bacteria; phylum Pseudomonadota; class Alphaproteobacteria; order Rhodobacterales; family Rhodobacteraceae; genus Maliponia; species Maliponia aquimaris. Next base: position 85,528 of record NZ_FXYF01000011.1, read on the forward strand.
CAGCATCGCCACCGTGATGATGAACGACAAGAAGAACCAGTTGGCCACGTAGATGTGGGGCTCCTTGCGCTTCACGATGGTGCCGACAAAGACCGCCAGGTAGGCCAGCCAGACCACGGTCAGCCACCAGTCCACGTACCATTCCGGCTCGGCGTATTCCTTGCCGTGGGTGGAGCCCAGCACATAGCCCGTCGCCGCCAGCACGATCACCAGTTGGTAGCCCCAGAACACGAACCAGGCCAGGTTGCCGCCCCAGAGCCGTGCCGCGGAGGTGCGCTGCACCACGTAGAAGGAGGTGGCGATCAGCGCGTTGCCGCCAAAGGCAAAGATCACCGCGCTGGTGTGCAGCGGCCGCAGCCGGCCGAAGTTCATGTAACCCTCCGCCCATTCGTAGTTCAGCGACGGAAAGGCCAGCTGGGTTGCGATCCAGGTGCCCACGAGGAACCCGATCACGCCCCAGAAGGCGGTGGCAATGACCCCGTAGCGGATCACGCCGTCCATGTATTCGTTTTGCGGAGCCGGCGTGACCGGTTCGTCGGTGTGGCGAAGGACCCACAGAAACAGCCCGGCGGAGACCGCCAGGATGATAATCGCATGGACCATGTAAGCCACATCCCGTGCGTAATTGGTCGCGATCATTGCAAAGATCGCGATCACGCCAAGCACGATGAGCTTGAGGTAATTCAACATTTTTCGTCCCTTCGTCTTACCCGCACGATTCGTTCACCGCAGGGGCGGTTATCAGACTGGGCCCGTGTTAACGAGGTTCGTGGAAAGGCATCCTTGATCTGCATCAATGGAACAGGACGCGGGCCTTGACGCGGGTCAATGTGCGACACTTGGCGCAGGGGTAGCCTGACCCGATGAAGACGACGGAGACATTCATGTATTACAAGTCCATCCTGACGGTGGTCACGGACCGCGACCTGGCGGCCTCGACGCTTGCCCATGCCGCGACCGTGGCCGAGTCCTACAACGCACATCTGGATGCGCTTTGCTTCGGCGTCGACCGCACCCAGACCGGCTATTACTACGCGGGCGCCAATGCCATGGTCCTGCAAGAGACGCTGACCCGGGCCACCAAGGAGGCGGAGGCTCTGGCCGCTATTGCGCGTGAGCAACTGGGCAAGTCCGCGGCGCTCTGGGGGGTCGATCACGGCGTCGCGCAGCTGGCGGACATCGGACGCCACGTCGCGGCGCGGGCCCGGTTCTCGGACCTGGTCGTGCTGCCGCAGCCTTATGGCAAGGGCAGGGGCGTGGAAATGGAGCCGGTGGTCGAAGGCGCGCTGTTCGAAGGGCAGGTGCCTGTCCTGATCGTTCCGGACAGCGTCGAGCCGGCAACGATGCCGCGCCAGGTCGTCATCGGCTGGAACGAAAGCAACGAGGCGCTGCGCGCCGTGCGCGCCGCGATTCCACTGCTGGCCAAGGCGGAGTCAGTCCACGTGGTGGTCATCGACCCGCCGCGCCACGGGCCCAACCGTTCGGACCCCGGCGGCATGTTGTCCGAGTTCCTCGCCCGTCACGGCGTCAAGGCCGAGATCGACGTGCTGGCCAAGACCCTGCCCAGGGTGTCGGACGTGATGATGCGGCATGTCGAGGACCTGGATGCCGACATGGTGGTGATGGGTGCCTACGGGCACTCGCGCTTCCGCGAGGCGATCCTGGGTGGCGCGACGCGCAACATGCTGGAACAGACAAAGGTGTCCGTGTTCATGGCGCACTAAAGGGGAAGTGGGGTCACGCGCCGGGAATGGCGACGTGGCCCTCGCTGATCCGCACCGCCGAGCCGCTGACGTGGACGGCCGAAAGGGCGCCGTCCACGACGAGGACGCGCAGCCCGATCTCGCAGAGGCGGCCCATGGCGCGCCCCTGCTCCAGGCGCAGGCGCGTCTCACCTTCGGGCAGCGCGCCGCAGGCCAGAAGTTGCGCCGCAAGGATGGCCGAGGCCGAGCCGGTTCCTGGGTCCTCGGGGATGCCGTCGCCCGGGGCAAACATGCGGGCGGAATAGCTGCCGTCCTGCCCGGCCGTGTAGACATAGGCATTATTCAGCCCGGTCGCCCTGCACAGGTCTTCCCAGGCGGCGCCCGAGGGGCGGGCGCTGGTCAGGGCCGGTTCGTCGCGCAGGGGGATGTAGGCAAAGCCGGGTCCGCCCTGCCACACCCCCGGAAGATGTCCGTCGAATCCGATATCTTCGGCCTTGAGGCCCAGCGCGGCGGAGATCTCTGCGACGGAAGGGCAGGCGCCGCCGGTCCAGGCGTGCGGCAGCACCGGCGCCCGCAGTTCGGCGCTGATCCGCCCGGCAACGCGCTGCACCTGCACCGGGACCAGGCCTGCGACCTCTTCCAGCGTGATTTCGGTGCTGAAATCGCCCTCGGGCGCCGTGGTCAGGGCAAGATGAATGGCGCAGCCGATCGTGGGGTGACCGGCAAAGGGGATTTCGGCCGTGGGAAAGAAGATCCGCACCTTGGCCGTGTGCGCCGACTCATCCGGACGCTGGACAAAAATCGTCTCCGACAGGTTGAACTCGCGGGCGATGGTCTGCATCGCCGCATCGCTCAGCCCGTCCGCACCTTCGACGATGGCCAGCGGGTTCCCGGCAAAGGGCGTTTCCGTGAACACGTCACAGGTGACGAATCGCAGCATTCAGACCAGCATGCCGCCGTCGCCGTCGTCGCCGGCCTCTTCCATCAGGCGGGCCATGTCCGGCACGGTGACGTGGCGCTTGCCCTCAAGCTCGATCACGCCGTCCTTTTTCAGCGCGGAAATCTGGCGGCTGACCGTTTCCAGCGTCAGGCCCAGGTAGTCGGCCATCGCCTCGCGCGTCAGCGGCAGGTCAAAGACGACCTTGGCGTCGCGGCCGTCCCGCAGGTTCAGCGTGGAATCGCGCCGTGCGATGATCGACAGCAGCGAGGCGATCTTTTCGCGCGCGGTCTTGCGCCCCAGCACCAGCATCCATTCGCGGGCGGCGTCCAGTTCGTCCAGCGTCATTTCCAGCAGCCGCTGCGCGATATGCGGCGTCCGCGACATCATTTCCTCGAACGGCGCGCGGCGGAAACAGCACATGACCAGATCGGTCGTGGCGACCACGTCGTAGGCGGCGGTGATGCGTCCCGGGCGGCCGACGAAATCGCTGGGCAGCAGAAGGCCAACCATCTGCGTGCGGCCGTCCTCCATCGCCTGGCTCAGCGTGGCGATTCCCGACACGACAGAGCCGACGAAATCCATCCGATCGCCAGCCCAGATGATCGACTGCCCGGCCTCGAACCGTCTGTAATACTTGATCTGTTCCAGCCGGTCCAATTCGTCGGATTCGCAACGGGCACAGACGGCACGGTGCCGGATCGGGCAGTCGCTGCAATCCGGGTTTGCCGCCAGGCTTCGTTCGTTCAGCATCTGCTCTGCCCCTCAATTGATCTACGTCAAAGCCCGCGTCATTTTCATGGCCTAACCGTACGCATATGCAGCACCGAACTCAACTCGCCCGCTTGGGTCTTTTCGACGCCAAAGTGCCCAGATACACCTCGTATCCGACCGCCCCGAACTTCGACGGCGATGTTGGTCCTGCGCGGTTCCGTGAATGGATCCAGGCCCTTCCTCAAGATGGTAACGTATCTCTCTATTTGCATGTACCATTTTGCCGCAGGTTGTGCTGGTTTTGCGCCTGTCGCACACAAGGCACGGCCACGCTTGCGCCCGTAGAGGCGTATGTCGGTGATCTTGAAAAGGAACTTTCCCTTCTGCGCGACGCCTTGCCACGGGGGGTCAAGCTGTCGCGCCTGCATTGGGGCGGGGGTACGCCGACGCTGCTGTCGCCCGACCTGATGAAACGGCTCATCGACTCGGTGCGGCAGACTGCGGAATTCGCCGAAGGCTATGAATTCTCGGTCGAGATCGACCCGAACGAGATCGACGCCGAGCGCCTCGATGCCCTGGCTGCGGGCGGGATGAACCGCGCCTCCATCGGGGTGCAGGATTTCGACCCCGAGATCCAGGGCCTGATCGGCCGCGAACAGAGCTATGACCTGACCCGGCAGGCGGTTGACCTGATCCGCGAACGGGGCGTTGCCAGCCTGAACGCCGACATCCTGTTCGGCCTGCCGCACCAGTCCAAGGCGCGCATCACCGAAACGGTGCAGAAACTGGTGAGTTTCGCGCCGGACCGGGTTGCGCTCTATGGCTACGCGCATGTGCCCTGGATGGCCAAGCGGCAGCAGATGCTGCCGTCCGACGCGCTGCCGACCCCGCAGGAGCGGCTGGACCTGTTCGAGACCGCGCGCCGGCTGTTTCTCTGGGACAGCTACCGCGAAATCGGCATCGACCACTTTGCCGTGCCCGGCGACGGTCTGGCAAAGGCGCAGGAGAACGGCACGCTGCGGCGCAATTTCCAGGGCTATACCGACGACACCTCCGAGGTGCTGATCGGCGTCGGCGCGTCGTCGATCTCGAAGTTTCCGCAAGGCTTTGCCCAGAATGCGTCGAGCACGTCGAAACACGTGGCGGCAATCCGCGGCGGCGACTTCTCGACCGCGCGGGGGCACGTCTTCAAGGGTGACGACCTGCTGCGCAGCCGCCTGATCGAGGCGGTCATGTGCGACTTCCGGATCGATGCGGCCGAGATCCTGGACAGCTTCGCGATCTCGCGGCAGGCCCTGTACGAGATGTTCCGCCAGGCCAACGCGAGGTTCGACAACCTGCTCCAGATCACCGAGGACGGGCTCTACATCCCGCAGGAGGTCCGGCCGCTGACGCGGATGGTTGCCCGCAGTTTCGACGCCTACGACCTGTCCAAGGCGGGCCATTCCAGCGCCATCTGACCGGAGGCTCCGGCTTGCATCCTCTCAGAGGGCGATCCGGTGCTGCAGCAGGGTTGCCCGCTGCGGGACAAGCGGTTCGACCTCGGTGCCGGGTGGGCGCACGGATGTCATGACCCCCAGCCAGCGGGGGTCGGGCGTGCCCGGCCATGCCTCTGCGGGGCACCACGGCGTTTCCGCCACGAGGGTCACGCGCTGGTACGGGCGATGATGCAGCCGTGGCGGCACGGGCAGACGCAATTCCCCCCAGCGCCGGTAGGGGACGAAGACCCGGTAGCCTTGCCGCCACGCCGTGCGCAGCACCACCCATGTCCCGCTGGCCTCGGTTTCGTCCGGAGCACTGGCCGTCAGGTACAGCCGCAAGCTGCCGTCAGGTCGCGTGACCGCCGGCACGCGGGCGCGAGGGCCCGTCCAGCGCACCAGCAGCGGGCCCGGATGCCGCTCTGCCGGGTAGAGGCCGGTGACGGACCCCTGTGACCGGTCGTAGCCGTGTGCCGTATCGATGTAGCGCCTGTAACGCATGTACTCCTTCGAGCCGGGAACGATCCGGAAGGATCGTGCATCGTGCGGGTGCTGTGTCAGGTGCAGGGAAAACCTGTCGACACCCAGTTCCTGGGCAAGAGCGATGGCCGCGTCGATCTGGTCGCGGCTGTCGGTCCAGTGGAACACGAGATAGCGCCACACGATCCTTGGCCGTGCGGATCCCGCAGCGGCGCGCGCCTCGCACATCTGGCGCAGGCCCTTGAGCGCCGTGGCCAAGCGCCCATTTACGTGGTAGCGCGCATAGCTGTCCTCGGTCATGCCACTGATTGAGAACACGATCTCGTCCAAACCGGCCATCACCACCGCCTCGGCCTTGCGCGCCGATGCGAGCGGGATGCCGTTGGTGCTGGTGACGATATGGGCCTGCGGCGCGGCGGCCCGGATGTCGGCGATCATCTGTGGCGCGCCACGGTGCAGGAACGGGTCGCCGTAGTTGAAAAAGTAGACCCCCTCGAGAGTGCCGTCGACCTGCTCGAGGATGCGGCGCAGCAATTCCGGCGTGAGGTCATCGACGTCCCGTGTCCGGATGGCCGGGTCGTTGTTGGGGATGCATGACCCCTGTGGGCAGCGCAGGTTGCAGCGGATCGTCGGCTCGATCACCACGCGGCGGGGCAGGTCGGGCCGCGGCGGCAGCGGTCCGGTGCGGGGACCGTCGAGAGGTTCGGCCAGACCGCAATCGCGGCATTTCAATCCGTTGCGCAACCCTTCGCGCAGGCGGTCGAATTCGGGATTTGCAAAGATTTCCGCAAGGCTCTGCCGTCCGACGTGACCAAAGCTGCGCAGGCCGTGCGGATCGTCCAGCCCACAGGTGACATGGCCGTCCGACAGGATGGTGAGACTGTCCTCGATCCATTTGCAGCGCTTGGGCCGCCCGTCATCCGGAACAAGGAACGCGCTCGGATGCGGGTGTTTCAGGTTGAACGGCCCGTCCGCCATGCCGCCTCAGGCCACGATGTCGAAGGCCGCGGCCAGCAGCGCCCGGGTGTATTCCGTCTGCGGCGCGTCAAAGATCTGCTGCGCGGTGCCGTATTCCACGAGGTCACCCTGCTTCATCACGATGACCTTGTGGCTCATGGCGCGCACGACGCGCAGGTCGTGGCTGATGAAGAGATAGGCCAGGTTGTACTTGCGTTGCAGGTCGCGCAGCAGGTTCACGATCTGCACCTGCACCGTCATGTCCAGCGCCGAGGTCGGCTCATCCAGCACCAGCAACCGGGGCCGCAGCACCATGGCGCGGGCGATGGCGATGCGCTGGCGCTGGCCGCCGGAGAACTCGTGCGGATAACGGTGCATGCTCATCGGATCGAGGCCGACTTCGGCCATGACCTCGGCCACGAGATCGCGGTGCCTGCGGCCGTCCGGCGCGCCGTGCACCTCCAGCCCCTCGGCGATGATCTGTTCGCAGGTCATCCGCGGGCTGAGCGAGCCGTAGGGGTCCTGGAACACGATCTGCATTTCGGCGCGCAGCTTGCGCAGGCGCTTGGTCGACCAGGCGTTCACGTCCTCGCCGCGATAGGTGATGCCCCCTTCGGAGCGGATCAGCCGCATGATCGCCAACGCGAGCGTCGTCTTGCCCGAACCGGATTCACCCACGATGCCCACGGTTTCGCCCTCCCGCACGGCGATCGAGGCGTCGTTGACCGCCTTGACGTAACCCACCGTGCGCTTCATCAGCCCGCGCTGGATCGGGAACCAGATCTTCAGGTTGTCGGTGCGGGCGATCTCCACGGCTTCGGGCGCCACCGGATCAGGGACGCCGGTGCTTTCGGCCGACAACAGCTTGATCGTGTAGGGGTGCTTCGGGTTGGCGAAAATCTCGGCCGTGCGCCCCTGTTCGACGATCTCGCCGTCCTTCATCACGCAGACGCGGTCGGCGATCTTGCGGACGATGCCCAGGTCGTGGGTGATGAACAGCAGGCTCATGTCCTCGGCGCGCTTGAGCTCGGCCAGCAGTTCGAGGATCTGCGCCTGGATCGTCACGTCCAGCGCGGTGGTCGGCTCATCGGCGATCAGCAGGTCCGGCCCGTTGGCCAGCGCCATGGCGATCATCACGCGCTGCCGCTGCCCGCCGGACAGCTGGTGCGGGTAGGACGACAGGCGGCTTTCCGGCTCGCGGATGCCGACCTTGGTCAGCAGTTCGATGATCCGTGCGCGCGCCGCCTCGCCGGTCAGGCCCTGGTGCAGCTCCAGGCTTTCGCGGATCTGCTTTTCCAGCGTGTGCAGCGGGTTGAGCGAGGTCATCGGCTCCTGGAAGATAAAGCTGATGTCGTTGCCGCGCACCTGCCGCAAGCGCTTGCGATCCGCGCCGATCATCTCCTGCCCGGCGTATTTGACCGAGCCCGAGACACGCGCCGAGTCGCCCAGCAGCGACACGGTGCTGAGGGCAGTCACCGACTTGCCCGAACCGGACTCACCCACCAGCGCCACGGTCTCGCCCTTCTCGATCTCGAAGGAGACCCCCTTGACGGCGGGCACGTCGATGCCGTCCTGCCGGAAGGAGACGCGCAGATCGCGGACCTGGAGAAGGGCTGTCATGCAAAGGTCTTTCTGGGGTCGAAGGCATCGCGCACGCCTTCGAAGATGAAGACCAGCAGCGACAGCATCAGAGCAAAGACGAAGAAGGCGGTAAATCCCAGCCAGGGCGCCTGGAGGTTCTGTTTCGCCTGCAAGGTCAGTTCGCCCAGCGAGGGCGCCGAGGAGGGCAGGCCGAAGCCGAGAAAGTCGAGACCCGCCAGTGTGCTGATGGTGCCGGTGACGATGAAGGGCAGGAAGGTCAGCGTGGCGACCATCGCGTTGGGCAGCATGTGGCGGAACATGATGGTGCGGTTCGACACGCCCAGCGCCTTGGCGGCGCGGACGTATTCCAGGTTGCGCGCGCGCAGGAATTCCGCCCGCACAACCCCTACCAGCGCCGTCCAGCCGAACAGGATGGTGAGGAACACCAGCAGCCAGAAACTTCGCCCCAGGATCGCGAAGAGGATGATGATGATGTAGAGCGAGGGCGTCGCGCCCCAGATCTCGATCACCCGCTGAAAGATCAGGTCCAGCCAGCCGCCGAAATACCCCTGCAGCGCTCCGGCGACGATGCCGATGATCGAGGCGCAGACCGTGACGATCAGGGTGAACAGGATCGACAGGCGAAAGCCGTAGATCACCCGGGCCACGACATCGCGTTTCGTGTCGTCGGTGCCCAGCCAGTTCTGGTCGTTCGGGGGCAGGGGTGCCGCGCCGGGGCGGTCCACTGGGGTGTCAAAGCTGTAGGGAATCAGCGGCCAGATCAGCCAGCCCTTGTGAAAGCCGTCCGCCGTCAGAACGCCTGCCTCGGCGTCCTCGATCATGCCGGCGGGATCGTCGAAACAGTCCTCCAGCCCGCCAGTGATGATCAGGCAGCGCACCTCGGGATCGCGGTAGGGGGCTTCGGTCCTGAAGTCGCCGCCGAATTCCGTCTCGGGGTAGAAGGTGAAGATCGGGGCATAAAGCTCGCCCCGGTAGCTGACGAGGATCGGCTTGTCATTGGCCAGGAACTCGGCACACATCGAGAGCCCGAACAGGAACATGAAGATCCACAGCGACCACAAGGCGCGGCGGTTGCGCTTGAAGTTGTTCCAGCGTCGCCGGTTGAGCGGCGACAGGGTGAACAGCCCCTTCTTCGGCTCCGGCGGCAGGGTGTAGGCGGGCGCGGTCTCTGGCTTGGGCTGGGGATTGGCGACCATTGCTCAACCCTCCCGCTTTTCAAAGTCGATGCGCGGATCGACAAAGACGTACATCAGGTCCGACAGCAGCCCGATGAAAAGCCCGATCATCGAGGTGATGAACAGCGTGCCGAAGATCACCGGGTAATCGCGCGCCACCGCCGCCTCGAACCCCAGCCGGCCGAGACCGTCGAGCGAAAAGATCGTCTCGATGATGATCGACCCGCCAAAGAACACGCCGATGAAAACGCCGGGCAGGCCGGCGATCACGATCAGCATGGCGTTGCGGAAGACGTGGCCATAGAGCACGCGGCTTTCCGACAGGCCCTTGGCGCGGGCGGTCATGACGTAGTGTTTCTTGATCTCGTCGAGAAAGCTGTTCTTGGTCAGCAGGGTCAGCGTGGCAAAGGCCGAGATCGTCGAGGCGATGATCGGCAACGCGAGGTGCCAGAAGTAGTCCGGGATCACGGTGCCCAGGCAATAGAGCGGCTGGAAATTCGCGTTGAAGTGGTAGATCGGCAGGATCAGCCACCAGCGCTGGAACGCCAGCGGCGCGCAGGCATTGGCGTCGATCCCGTCGCCCAGCAGCCCGCGCAACGGGAAGATCTGCCAATAGCTGCCGCCCGCGAACAGCACCAGCAGCAGGATGGCAAAGAGAAAGCCGGGGATCGCGTAGGCGACGATGATCACCCCCGAAGTCCAGGTGTCGAACCCCGACCCGTCGCGCACCGCCTTGCGGATGCCCAGCGGGATCGACACGATGTAGGCGATCAGGGTTGACCACAGGCCCAGCGAGATCGACACCGGCATCTTTTCCAGCACCAGGTCGATGACGCTGATCGAGCGAAAGTAACTCTCGCCAAAGTCGAGCGTCATGTAGTTCCACATCATGTTCAGGAAGCGCTCCAGCGGCGGCTTGTCGAAACCGAACTGGCGTTCGAGATCGGCGATGAACTCGGGCGGCAGGCCGCGGCGGCCGACGCTGTCCTCTCCTCCGGTGCTGGCCTCCACCTCGGCGCCGCCGCCGGCGATGCCCTGAAAGACATCGCCCTCACCTTCGATCTGGGCGATGATCTGTTCGATCGGGCCGCCCGGCACGAACTGGACCAGCGTGAAGTTGATGATCATGATCCCCAGCAGGGTGGGGATGATCAGCAGCAGTCTGCGGAGGATATAGGCGGCCATCGGGTATCAGAGCTTCCCGGCGGCGCGCAGGGCCTGGGCCTTTTCCTCGTCCCACCACCAGATGGAGGTCTGCCCCATGGCCAGAGGGGGCGGCGTGTCGGTGTAGGGGCGGCCAAACACGTCGCGGTAGGCGATGTTGTGTTCGCCCTTGTACCATTGCGGCACCCAGAGGTGCATGGCGCGCAGGACGCGGTCCAGCGCGCGGACGGCGGTGTCCAGTTCCTCGCGGCTCTTGGCGTCGGCGATGATGCGGATCAGCTTGTCCACGCCTTCGTTTTGCAGGCCGGCCACGTTGACCGAGCCGGGCACATTCGCGGATTCCGAGCCGAAGATCTGCTTCAGCTCCTCACCCGGCGTCTGGCTCATGGAAAAGCGCTGCGTGACGATGTCGTAGTCGAAGTTCTTTTCGCGCTCCTGGGCCTCGGCCGGGTCCACCCGGTTGGCGCTGGCGGCGATGCCCAGCCGCTTGAGGTTCTCGATGTAGGGGTTGATGATCCGGTCAAAGCTGGGGCTGTCGTTCAGCACCTCGATCTCCAGCTTGACCCCGTCCTTGTAACGGATGCCATCGTCGCCGACGATCCATCCCGCGTCTTCGAGCAGCTTGCCCGCGGCGCGCAGCGCGCGGCGGTCCGCCAGGTTGTCGGCGTTGGAGGCGGGCGGCGAATAGGCCGGTTCGGTGAACACGGTTTCGGGGAAGAATTCGCGCAGCGGCTCCAGCAGCGCCAGTTCGGCCTCGGACGGCATGCCTTCGGCCTGAAGGGTGGGCGAGTTTTCCCAGAAGCTGTCGGTGCGGGCGTAGAGATTGTAGAACAGCGACTCGTTCGACCATTCAAAGTTGAAGGCCATGCCGATCGCCTCGCGCACGCGCGGATCGGAGAACTTGTCGCGGCGCAGGTTGAACCAGAAGCCCTGCGTGCCTGCCGGACGGCCGTCAGGCAGCGTCTCGACCTTGACGTGACCGGCCGCGATGTCGGGGAAATCGTAGGAGGTGCCCCAGACCTTGGAGGAGAACTCCTCGCGGAACAGGTAGGCGCCGCCCTTGAAGGCCTCGAAGGCGGTGGTGTAGTCGGCGAAATACTCGAACTTGATCACGTCGAAGTTGTTCTGGCCGACGTTGACCGGCAGGTCCTTGGCCCAGTAGTCATCGCGCCGCTTGTAGGCCACGGTGCGGCCCGGATCGACCTCCAGCAGGTCGAACGGGCCCGATCCCATCGGCGGCTCCAGGCTCGACTCGGCGAAATCGCGGTCGGCGTAGTAGTCCTTGGAGAAGATCGGGATGCCGCCGGCCGTCATCAGCAGTTCGCGCAGCGGGCCTTCGGGATCGAAGGTGAACTTGACGGTGTGATCGTCCAGCGCCTCGACCGATTTGAAGAACTGAAAGGTGGTCTTGTAGGTCGGTGTGCCCTTTTCCAGCAGGACGTTGTAGGAAAAGACCACGTCCTGCGCGGTGACCGGTGTGCCATCGCGGAACTTGGCCTCGGGGCGCATGTGAAAGATCACCCATTCGCGGTTCTCCGGGTACTCGAGGCTTTCGGCCACCAGGCCGTACATCGCGTCGGGCTCTTCGAGGTTGCCGGTCAGCAGCGAGTCGTAGAACACGGTAGACCCGGCGGCGGCGTTGCCCTTCAGGATGTAGGGCGTGAGGCTGTCGAAGGTGCCGAAAGCCCAGGTCGAGAATTCGCCGCCCTTGGGCGCATCCGGGTTCACGTAGTCGAAATGGGTGAAGTCCGGGCCATATCTGAGATCGCCGAAGGTTGATACGCCATGCGCCTTGATCACGGTTTCCTCGGCCGAGACGCTCAGCGCCGCGACGCCGATCGCCAGCGCCATGAGGGCGGTGGCCAGCGCCGCGCAGCGTGGCCGTTCGGCGCTGCGTGCCATGACCCGGGCCTGAGGCTGTGCGCGTTTTCCCAACATGAGCCGGATGACCTCCTGTGTGTGATCGGTTCGCTGCCGTATCTTGTGGATTTAAGCTAAGGGTGGAGTTCGACCACATTCAAGGACCGAATGCGCCCGCGCCGGGATGAAATCACCGTGAGCGGGGCGTGTCGCCCTTGCGCGGGGCGGGTGACGGGCTAACGGCCCTGGCAGACAAGAAAAGGGCCGCTGCCCGATGTGGGAGCGGCCCGATGTCCAGACGCTGACGTCGACGGTCAGCCGCCGGTGGTCTGCAGGTAGGCGATCAGGTTCACGCGGTCCTCTGCCTTGGGCAGACCGGCAAAGCCCATCGAGGTGCCCGGCGCAAAGCCCTTGGGGTTCTCGAGGAAGTGGAACAGGTTCTCCGTGGTCCAGACCTCGGCCACGGCGCTGAGCGCGCCCGAGTAGCCAAAGCCGCCGACACTGCCCACCGCGCGATCGACCACGCCATTCAGGTGCGGACCGGTGCCGTCGGTGCCGTCCAGCTTGTGACAGGCGCGGCACTTGCCCCAGACTTTCTCGCCTTTTTCCGCATCGGCCGCGGCCATCATCGTCGGGAAATCGGCGGCCGCCTCTTCGACCGGGGCGTCGCCCTCTTCGACCGCGATGACAAAGCCGGAGGCGTGCTCTTCGCCGCCGTGGCCGCCGCCGGTGTGGTACAGGCTCTCCGCGGCCCATTTGCCCATCAGAAAGATCAGCAAGGCGCCGCAGATGCCGCCGACGATCTTGGTAAAGGTCATGGTATCGAACATGGGTAGCCCTGCTTGGTTTATGTCGGTGTCGCGCGGGTATCTATTGCTTTCCATCCCCCTGGGCAAGCGTTAGAAGCCGCGACCAATCGCCCGCTTGCGGCGGGCTGTGCGACAAGGGGCCTGAGATGACACAACGGATCGCCTTCCAGGGAGACCTGGGCGCCTATTCCCACCAGGCCTGCGCCGAGGCGCGGCCCGACGCCGAGGTGCTGCCCTGCCGCACCTTCGAGGAGGTGATCCGCGCCGTGCGTGACGGCCGCGCGGACCTCGCCATGCTGCCGGTCGAGAATTCGACCTACGGACGGGTCGCGGACATCCACCGCCTGTTGCCGGAGTCGGGGCTGCGCATCGTCGACGAGGCCTTTGTCCGCGTCCACATCAGCCTGATGGCGCTGCCGGGCGTGCAGATCGAGGCGCTCAAGCGGGTGCGCGCGCATCTGGTTCTGCTGCCGCAGGCCGCTGCCTTCCTGTCGGAATATGGCATCGAGGGTGTCGCCGCCGCCGACAGCGCCGGGGCCGCCGCCGAACTGGCGAAAAAGGGCCTGACCGACGAAGGCGTGCTGGCCTCCGACCTTGCCGCCGAGATCTACGGCCTGCACATCCTGGCGCGCCACATCGAGGACCACGCCCACAACACCACCCGTTTCCTGCTGATGTCGCCCGAACCCGACACCTCGCGGCGCGGCACGCACGGCATGATGACCACCTTCATCTTCCAGGTGCGCAACATCCCGGCGGCGCTCTACAAGGCGATGGGCGGTTTTGCCACCAACGGCGTCAACATGACCAAGCTGGAAAGCTACATGGTGGGCGGCTCCTTCACGGCGACACAGTTCTATGCCGACATCGAGGGGCACCCGGACGATCCGGAGGTCCGCCGCGCGCTCGAGGAACTGGACTACTTCACCGACATGCTGGAGATCCTCGGCGTCTACCCGCGCGACCCCAAGCGCGACTGAGCGTCACCTCAGATCAGCAGGCCACCCGCGCCTTCGTGGCGCAGCAGCCAGACCTTCGTCTCGACCCCGTGCGCGCCCGAGAAGCCGCCCAGCCCCTGCGCCCCCAGAACCCGGTGGCAGGGAATGATCAGCGGGATCGGGTTACCGCCGCAGGCCTGCCCCACCGCCTGCGCCGGGGCGGACAGCGCCTTGGCGATGGCGCCGTAAGTCGTCGTTTCACCAAAGGGAATTGCGGCGATCTGTGCGCAGACGGCGCGCTGGAAGTCGCTGCCGCCGACCCGCAGCGGCAGGTCGAAGACGGTCAGGCGCCTGGCGAAGTAGTCGGCGACCTGCGCCGCCGCCCTGCGCAGCAGCGGCGTGTCGTCCCGCGCACCGCTGGCGGTCCAGGCGGCCGAGGTGATCGCGCCGTCGGTTTCGGTGATCTCGAAAACGCCGGTGGGTGTGTCGAGGCAGAGGCGGGGCATGTCGCAGGGTGCGCCCAAGTCCGCGGCTTGGCAAGCGGTGGAACACGGCAGCTTCGGGAACCTGCGGCACAGGATGTCGCTTCCAGACGCGCCGGGGCCGCACTGGCCGGGCAAGCATCCCGGAAAAACGTGAGGACCTCATGACGACTGGATTCATCGGACTGGGCGCGGTGGGCGCCAAACTGGCGGGCAACCTGCACCGCAACGGCGTTGCGCTGACGGTCTTCGACCTCGACGCCGACAAGATGGCGCCGTTCCTGGCCGAGGGCGCGCAGTCGGCAACCTCTGCTGCCGACGTGATGCAGCGCTGCGACACGGTGATCACCTCGCTGCCCAGCCCGGCCGCGTCGGAGGCGGTGCTGGCCGAGATGCTGCCACACATGGGCCGGGGCAAGACCTGGGTCGAGATGTCGACCACCGACCCGGCGGTGATCGTCGAACAGGCGGCGCGGGTCGCGGCCACCGGCGGCATCGCGGTCGAGGCGCCGGTGTCGGGCGGTTGTCACCGCGCGGCGACGGGCAACATCTCGGTCTTTTGCGGGGGTCCGCGCGCCACCTTCGAGGCGGTGCTGCCGCTGCTCACCATCCTTGGCCGGCAGGTGCTGCACACCGGCGAGGTGGGCACCGCGTCCAGGCTGAAAGTGATGACCAACTACCTGGCCACGGCCAACCTGCTGACGCTGTGCGAAGCGCTGGCCACGATGAAGGCGGCGGGGCTCGACATGGCCACCACCTACGAGGCGATCCGGATTTCCTCGGGCACGTCTTTCGTCCACGAGACCGAAAGCCAGCTGATCCTGTCGGGTAGCCGCGATGTCGACTTCACGCTGGACTTGGTGATGAAGGACATCTCGCTGTTCCAGGGGCTGGCCGATGCGCACGGCGTGCCGCTGGAAATCTCGCCGCTGGTCATCGCCATGATCCAGGATGGACAAAGGACCTTTGGTCCGCGCGAACAATCCGACCGGATGATCGAGCGGCTGGAACGCGCCATCGGGATGGACGTGCGGGCCGACGGGTTTCCGCTGGAATTGGTCGATGACCAGCCACCGGCGATCGGCGCCGAGGTGATCGTCCGCCGTTGATGCTGATCACGCGAGTGGCGCAGCGCCCGCCGCGCTGCCGCCGCACAGGCATGGGCGCCGGCACATCCATCTTTGGTCCGGAATTATCCCCGGGGGGGTTCGGGGGCAGCGCCCCCGGCCGGTCGGATCGCGGCAGGCGATCCGAAACCTCTCATTTGGACTGCTGGCGGATAGGGGCAATGCCGGGCGCGAAGCGGCGCCAAGCCACTTCCCCCCGGGCAGCGCGCGCATTAGGAGGAAGGCGCGCGGCACAAAGGGAGCAGGTATGGCAAGCGAAGAACTGGCACGGATCACGGCGTCGGCGCCGCGGCGCTTCATCGGGGTGGGCGCCATGCTCGGTCTGGGGGCGCTGCTGCTGTACATGGCGCTGTCCACCGGCGGCATGCACTTTCTCTGGCAGGCCACGCTTGGGGGCTTGGGCCTGGGCGCGCTGTGGCTGGCGCAAAAGACCTGGCAGTCGACCGGGCATGTGCTGATCCTGACGGAACAGGCCCTGACCGACAGCGACGGCACGCTGCTGGCGCGGATCGACCAGATCGAGCGGGTCGATCGCAGCGCCTTTGCCATGAAGCCGTCGAACGGATTCCTGGTGATCCTCAAGCAGCCCGGTCCGCGGGTCTGGCGGCCCGGTCTGTGGTGGCGCATGGGCCGGCGGGTCGCCGTGGGTGGCGTCACGGCGGGGTCGCAGACGCGGCCGGTGGCCGACATCATGAGCCAGCTGCTGATCCAGCGAAAGGACGGCTGAAAGGCCGCGCGGGCGGCGCGGCCTTTCGGATACCTGGCTGGAGCCCCGGCGTTCAGACGCCGCTGAAGACGATCTGCGGGCTGTAGCGCGGACGGGTAAAGCTGTAGGTGGTGATCTCGAAGGTATCGAGGCCGACGTTGAAGATCGGGTCGAAGGTATCCCAGGTCTCGACGATGATCAGCTGTTCGCCGGGCAGACCCTGCGGCAGACGGCCGGCATAGGCGGGCATGTCGGCGTTCTGCAACTGCGGGTAGTCGCCGCGTTCCTCGGACCAGACCACCTGCCAGCCGAGGTCACTGTCGTACTGCACCACGGTCACGCGCAGGTCGGTCTCGGCGGCGGTGCTCTTGGTCAGGTGGCGCAGCATCTGGCTGGCGTTGGCGATGTAGTCGGGGGTGATGGCCGCGGTCTCGCGCGAGATCATGTCGCTGATCACGTAGTTGGCCTTCTGGTTCACGGCCTGCTGGCGGAAGGCGTCGAAGTAGGTCCAGCCGACACCGAATATGAACAGCAGCGCGGGAAAGACGATGATCGCCTCGACGTTGACGTGGCCGCGGGTGTCGCGTGTGAAGGTCCTGAACATGGCAGCGATGGACATCTGAGCGCTCCTTAGCTGGGCTCGAAGACGAAGGCGGAGGTCGACACGATGGCGGTATAGCCTTCGGCGTCCTTGGGCAGGCTGGCGTTCAGCGTCGCGGCCGGGGTCAGTGGCCGGAACTTGTAGCAGGCGCGCAGGAACATCAGCTGGCCGCCGCCGCCGTGGCGAAAGGTCCGCTGCGGGGTCGCCGCCTGGCTGATGTCGGCGCAGTCGGCCGATTGCGGCGGCGCGGTGTAGTTGCGCATGTCCAGCGGGATCATCTCGAGGTGCAGCGTCTGCATGCAGCCCGGCAGCACGGTGGTCTTGGCGCAGATATTGGCCTTGAGCGCGTCGTGCGTGGGGTTGGTGACGCCGATCTTGACCTCGCGCACCGCCTGGTCGAGCGCACGCTCGAGCTGGACGCTGCGGACGGTGATTGTGCCGACCTCGATGGAGGAGACGATGATCGCCACGAAGAGCGGCACCCAGAGGGCGAAGGCGACGACCGCGGTGCCATCTTCCTCGGCGCGGAAGCGACGCAGGGTCTTGAGGGACGAACGGATCATTGGGTCAGCCTCAGTTGGGTGATGGTGTTGGCGATGGAGGCAAAGGTCTCGGTCAGATCGGCGCCTTGCACGTCGAAGAAATGGGCCGGCGAGGAGGCGCAGTTGCTCATGGCGTCCAGGCCGCGCTGGGGTGCCTCGAAGCCGATGGCGAAGACCACGACACCCTGGGCCTTGGCGGCATCGCAGATCGCCTCGAGCCGGCTGTCGGCCTGGTCGGGGCCGGCAATGGACGTGTAGGCATAGTAGATGTCGGAGTACTCGGCGTAGGTCACGTAGCCGTCGTTGTAGGGCCGCGAGTAGAATTTCGAGCCGACAGCCCGGGTGCCGAAGCGGGCGAACAGCTCGGCGTTGGCCATGCGGCGTGCGCTGGCATCGCCGTCGGGCGTGTTGCGGTAGCGGTAGCTCGCCGAAGAACTGTCGAAACGCGGCCAGTACCAGACATCCGGGGTGGTTCCGGGGTTGTCACGCACCAGCACGGAAAAGCGGTCATCGGTGAGCGAGGCGGTGCCGCGATCGTCGATCCAGACGTTGGAGTTGCCGAACTTGTACTGCGCCTTAAGATCGTACTGGGTGGTATTTTCGCCGTCGGTCATGACCACGATGTACTTGCTGGTCTCGGGGTCCGAGTAGTCGGCAGGGCGTGCGGCGAACTGCGACTCGACCAGGCCGTCATAGGCCATGTCCGAGATCGCCGGGCGTGCCGCCGGGTCAAGTAGGGCGGTGCCCCATTTCACGCCGAGATCGATGGCGGTGTTGCCGCCAGAGTTGAGTGCGTCAATGTGTGCCTTGAGTTGCGCGGCGTCCGAACTGTGCGCCAGAACCGCGCCAGTCGCGCCGGTATAGCACCAGGGGCTGGGGATCTGGGTGGTATTCACGTTCGTGCTGTTGAGGTCGAAATGGGCCAGTCGGGTCAACGTCTGATCTGGGGTGATGCCCGTCTGGTCAAAGTCGGAGGGCTGGAAGATCACGCAGCTCGAATAGTTGTGCACTGTGTCCAGCGTGAAATAGCTGGCGGCAACAGGCCCCAGGTTCACGTTCGCGTTGTACGGCACAATGGAGATCGTTGTCAGCGCGTCGCTGTCCGGCGGCATCAGGATGTCGACGAAATCGCGGGCAGCGCTGCGCATGTGCACGATCTTGTTGTTCCAGCCCATCGAGCCGGAGATGTCGAGCACCATCGAGATCTCGACGTTGGCGGTGGCATGTTCGGCGGCGGCCAGGCCGTAGGCGTCCAGCGTGTCGACGCCGATCAGCGACATGAAGTCTGAGGGGATTGTCGAGTGCCCGCTCGCGGTCACCCGCTTGGCGGTCAGCGACTGGTCGACCTGCACATCGGTCAGCGCGTCGGACAGGCCCATGGCGGCAAAGTACTGGGCCACCACCTGCTGGGGGTCCCCGGCGTTCTTGATGTCAGCGGCGGCCAGCACCGCGCGGTCCAGTGTGTTCTGCACCTTGGTACGGCGCAGTTCGGCCTGCATCATGTCGACACCGACACCGCCAAAGACCATCATCACCAGCGATCCGACGATCGCCAGGTAGGACATGTTGCCAGACCGGTCCGTCCAGAAGGCCCGCAGATGCGAGGCCGCGGTCGACACGGCGCGGGGTGCGGACAGCGCCGCAGGGCTTGTCATCGTCTTCATAAACTTGGCACCTTTCTTCCGGACTTCCGGGTTGGCCCCCCCAACCGGAACCGGTGCAGTTTGATGACAATTTTATGCCATTTCATGATGGCGGAATTGCGGCGGGCGAGGGCACATTTCAACGGGTCAGGCGGCGTCAACCGGAACAGTCGGCAGGTGCGGAGGGGTTTGTTTCCCGGGGTGGCACGTTTTCCGCATCCGACCGTGTGCGGCCCCGCGCGGCCTGCCCTGATTCTGACAAAACCGGGGTTGGGAGCCTGGTGCGGCCGCGTTAGGCTGCCCGCGACGGTCCGGTTCGAGCGGGCCGTCGCGCCCCAGAAAGGGAGATCCCAGATGACTCTGTCCAAGCCCAATCCCGTCGTGCCGCAGAACGAGCCGACGTTCCGCCAGTCGGTCGACCTGATGTACAACCGGGCGGTGGCGCTGATGGACCTGCCACCGGGGTTGGAGGAAAAGATCAGGGTCTGCAACGCCACCTACACGGTCCGTTTCGGCGTGCGGCTGCGGGGCAAGATCCAGACCTTTACCGGCTACCGGTCGGTGCATTCCGAACACATGGAACCGGTCAAGGGCGGCATCCGCTACGCCACCTCGGTCAACCAAGACGAGGTCGAGGCGCTGGCCGCGCTGATGACCTACAAATGCGCGCTGGTCGAGGCGCCGTTTGGCGGATCCAAGGGCGGGCTCCGCATCGACCCGCGTCAGTACGATGAGCAGGAACTGGAGCAGATCACCCGCCGTTTTGCCTATGAGCTGATCAAGCGCGACCTGATCCATCCCAGCCAGAACGTGCCGGCCCCCGACATGGGTACCTCCGAGCGCGAGATGGCCTGGATCGCCGACCAGTACGCGCGGATGAACACCACCGACATCAACGCACGCGCCTGCGTGACCGGCAAGCCGACCACCTTTGGCGGCATCCAGGGCCGGACCGAGGCGACCGGGCGCGGCGTGCAGTACGCCCTGCGCGAGTTCTTTCGCCACCCCGAGGACGTCATGAAGGCGGGCCTGTCGGGCACGCTGGACGGCAAGCGGATCATCGTGCAGGGGCTGGGCAATGTCGGCTACCACGCGGCAAAGTTCCTTCAGGAAGAGGACGGCGCGCGGATCACCGGCATCATCGAGCGCGACGGCGCGCTGGTCGATCCGAAAGGGCTGCCTGTGGAGGAGGTGCGCAACTGGATCATGCGGCATGGCGGCGTCACCGGCTATCCCGGCGCCACTCACGTGGCCGAGGGCGCAACAGTGCTGGAGCAGGACTGCGACATCCTCATCCCGGCGGCGCTGGAGGGCGTCATCAACCTGTCGAACGCCCGCGCCATCAGGGCGCCGCTGATCGTGGAAGCCGCCAACGGGCCGATCACCGCCGGGGCGGACGACATCCTGCGGGCGCGCGGCACGGTGATCCTGCCGGACATGTACGCCAATGCCGGCGGCGTGACGGTGTCCTATTTCGAATGGGTCAAGAACCTCAGCCACATCCGCTTTGGCCGGATGCAGCGGCGGCAGGAAGAGGCCCGCCACCTGCTGATCGTGCAGGAGCTGGAGCGGCTGTCGGCGGACGAGAACCTGGGCTGGACGCTGTCGCCCGACTTCAAGGCGCGCTACCTGCGCGGCGCGGACGAGCTGGAACTGGTGCGCTCGGGGCTCGATGACACGATGCGCACGGCGTATCAGTCGATGCGCGAGGTCTGGCATGACCGCGAGGACGTGACCGACCTGCGCACCGCCGCCTTTATCGTGGCGATCGGCCGGGTGGCGGCCAGCTATCGCGCCAAGGGGTTGTGACCCGGCAGGCCTGATCGACCAGCGCGCGCGCCTCTTGCGGCACATCGCCCACGGCGGCCCGCGCACCCAGGATGCCCGGGTGTGCGCGGATCGGACCGCGCCTGTGGGGCGATCCGGCACCCCGTTCAACTTGCCGAAAATCGGCGGCTTTCGTCACTCTTCCGCCGCATTTCCGGCCGGAGGGTTGACCGAATCTTACCCGAAAAAAGCTCCTGTTCGGCCGCAAATGCCAGGCGCGGCGAAACCGGAGAAACAAGATGGCCCGATTTCCAATCTTCCGCCGCTCGACCTCGTCGCAGGCAATTTCCGCTGCACAGCGTTTTGCCCGGGACGAGGCGGGGAACGTCACGATCTACTCGGTCTACATCACGCTGCTCGTGCTCACGATCTCGGGGGCCTCGGTCGACCTGATGCGGCAGGAGGCATCGCGCACCCGGCTCCAGACGACACTGGACCGCGCCGTGCTGGCCGCCGCCGATCTCGACCAATCCCAGGACCCGCAGGCCGTGGTGACCGACTACGTCGCCAAGGCCGGGCTGGACAGCTACGTCACCTCGGTCGATGTCCAGATGGGGCTGAACGAACGCACGGTCAGCGCCGATGCCCACAGCAGCCTGTCGACGATCTTCCTCAAGATGTCGGGACATGACATGCTGCCGGCCAACGCGCTGGCCACCGCCGAAGAACGCATCGCCAACGTCGAAATCAGCCTCGTGCTCGATATCTCGGGGTCGATGCGGTTCAACAACCGGCTGGAAAACCTCAAGCCTGCTGCCAAGGCCTTTGTGGAAAAGGTCATGTCCGACGGCACCGACAGCGTCACCACGCTGAACCTGATCCCCTTCGCCGGGCAGGTGAACCCCGGTGACATCATGTTCGACTACTTCCTGGGCAAGCGGCCCAAGATCAAGGGCAACAACGGCTGGGGCAACGGTGACCAGGACGCGCCCGGCAATTCTCTTTGCAACAACAACGCCGAGAACTACGACGAGGGCCTCGCCGATCCGTCCTGCGCGGATGGCACCAACGGCGCCGCGTCGGGGTTCTTTGCTGCCTGGCCGCAGGCGATCTCCAACATCGTGGTCTACTTCGACACCGATGGCGACGACGCCTACGACGTGGCGCACAAGATCCAGAGCTTCCCCGAAACCGCCTCGCGCGATGTCGACGACTTTTTCAAGGGCGCCGTGGCCTACATGATCGCCCAGGACAGCCGCCTGACGAATTTCGACCAGTTCCTCGGCATCTCGATCAAGGGCGGCAACGAGAAGAACCGCTATTTCCAGGTCAAGGGCAACCTCAACGGTGCCACCTCGGACCAGGGGCCGACCAAGAACACCGGCAAGATCCCCGGCAGCACCTATTCCTACAACCAGATCGACTATGTTGCCTGGGAAGCGGCCTATGCCGGCCCCGTCGCCGAAGAGGTCGCGCCCGCGGTCAACGTCAACTTGCCCGGCACCTGCATCGAGGTCGACAATTTCGAGTTCGCCAATTCGATGCTGCCGGTCTCGGACGAGTATGTGCCGATCTTTCACCACTGGGCGATCGACCGCAGCGTGATGGACTGGGGTTGGTGCCCCGGCCAGCAGATGGCGGTGCAGTATTACTCTGCCGATCCGGTCCACCTGTCGCAGTTCATCGACGACATCCGGATGCACGACGGCACCGGTGCGCAGGTCGGGATGAAATACGCCCTGGCGCTGCTGGACCCGACAACGCGGGACGCAGTCAGCCACATGATCGACGCCGGTCTGATCGAAGCCCGCTTCGAAGGTCGCCCGATCGACTGGAACGACCCGGAGACAGAGAAATACATCGTCATCATGACCGACGGTCAGGTGACCGACCAGTTCCGCCCGACCGATCCCGACGCGCCGATCAATGCGGAGGTCGAGCTGTTGGAACAGGGCTCCGGGAACTACACTGTGCGCACCGCGCGGTCCGTGAACCTCGGCAACCTTTACCAGCAGTGCGATCTGGCGCGGGAACGGGGCGTCACCGTCTTTACCATCGCCTTCGAGACGACAGCCACTGCCGCCGAGGAAATGCGCCTCTGCGCCTCCTCCGACAGCCACTTCTTCCACGTGCAGGGCGGCGAGATCTTCGACGCCTTCGACAGCATCGCGCGGCAGATCAATAACCTGAGGCTGATCCAATGAGCAGCCTTTCAGGAACCTTCCTTAACGAAACCTATCCGAAAGTATGCCCTGACTCGTTAAAATTCACGGTTTTGTACCGGGTTGTGCCAGATTGCGCCCCATTCCCGGCTCAATTCCTAACCATTCCTTACTCTCGCCAGAGTGGCAATACGCTGCGGGAGAAAGACCTTGGAACACAGAAACTATTCATGGGGGACTGCCCGCCGATTCTGGGTGCGGCAGGACGGAAACATAACGATCTTCGGGGTGTTCATGACCCTGTTGATCCTGGTTGTTACCGGTGCGGCGGTGGACATCATGAGATATGAGTCCCAACGCGCCCTGCTTCAGACAAGCATGGACCGCGCCGTACTTGCTGCGGCCGATCTCGACCAGGACATGGCCCCGGAGGCCGTGGTCAACGACTACCTCGCCAAAGCCGGTCTCGGCGATGCGCTGGCCGGTGTCGCGGTTGAAAAAGGGCTGAATTTCAGCACGGTGTCGGCCTGGGGCGAGACTACGATGCCCACGCTTTTCCTGCGGATGAGCGGCTACGACACCATGTCGCCGCCCGCGCTTGCGACCGCCGAGGAAAAGATCGCCAACGTGGAGATCAGCCTCGTGCTCGACATCTCGGGATCGATGCGCTTCAACGACCGTATCGGCAAGCTCAAGCCGGCGGCGCAGAACTTCGTTTCGAAAGTGATGGCCGAGGAAACGAATGGCATCACCACGCTCAATCTCGTCCCCTTCGCCGGAAGTGTGAACCCGGGCGACTCGCTTTTCGACTACATGCGCGGTGTGCGTCCCAAGCTGAACCAGAACAACGGCTGGGGCAACGGCGACCAGGATGCACCGGGCTACTCGCTGTGCAACAACAACGCCGAGAACCACGACGAAGGCCTGGCCGATCCGTCCTGTTCCGATGGCAGCGCCACAACCACGACGACCACCACAAGTGGACCGCCGGTTGGCGGATACTTCGAACCCTGGGGTCAGGCGATCTCGAACATCGTGATCTACTTCGACACGGACGACGACGACATCTACGACGTTGCCCACAAGATCGAGGATTTCCCGGAAAGCGCCTCGCGCGATGTGGATGACTTCTACAAGGGCGCCGTGGCCTACATGATCGCCCAGGACAGCAAGCTGACCAACCCGAACCAGTTCCTCGGGATTTCCATCAAGGGCGGCAAGCAGCAGACGCGTTACTTCCAGGTCAAGGGCGACAAGACTGGCCCGGCCTCGGACCTTGGCCCGACCAAGAACAACGGCAAGATCCCGGGCAAAACGTACCGCTACAACCAGATCGACTACGTGCTCTGGTCGACGTCCTACGTCGCGCCGATACCCGAGCAGGTGGATGACCCGACCTCGGAAGACCCGAACAAGAAAGTGAACGGCCCGACCAACATCAACATGCCGTCCTCCTGCGTCGAGATCGCCAACAACGAGTTCGACACCACCGCTTTGCCCACGTCCAAAGACTATATCCCCCACTTCCATTTCTGGCCGTACGACGCGCCGACAATGGACTGGGGTTGGTGCCCAAGCGAGGAGTCGACCGTTCAGTACTACTCGTCGAACAAGGACATGCTGATCAACTACATTGCCCAGATGCGCCTGCATGACGGCACGGGCACGCAGTACGGCATGAAATATGGCCTGGCGCTGCTGGACCCGGTCAACCGCGACGAGGTGAGCTACCTGATCCAGGAAGGCATCGTCGACCCGCGCTTCGAAGGACGGCCAATTGATTGGCATGATCCGGAGACCGAGAAGTACATCGTCATCATGACCGACGGCAACACCACGGACCAGTTCCGTCCCAACAAGCCGAAAGATGCCATCAACGGCGCGGTGGAACTGCAGGTGCAGGGTTCGGGAAGCTACTACACCATGTCGGCGCAGAGCAACAACGTCTCTAACCTGATGAAGCAGTGCAACCTGGCGCGTCAGCGCGGGGTGACGGTCTTCACCATCGCCTTCGAGACCAGCGCCAGCGCCTCTGCCGAAATCGGCGCCTGCGCATCGTCGGCCAGCCACCACTTCCATGTCCAGGGTGACGAGATCTACGACACCTTCGACACCATCGCGCGCCAGATCAACAACCTGAGGCTGATCCAATGACCCATCGTCTTAAGAATGTGTTGAACAGGTTCCGCAAGGATGAGGACGGTTCCAGCACAATCGAATTCTCGCTGTACTTCACCGTCTTCTTCTTCATCCTCGCGGCATCTGTCGAGATGGGGTACATGAACCTCCGACATGCGCTTCTGGAGCGTGGCCTTGACCTGGCCACGCGGGAAATCCGGCTCAACACCGGCAACATTCCCACCTACGAGGAAGTGCGGGCCAAGATCTGCGACGAGGCCGTGATCGTCGACAACTGTGCCGCGAACCTGAGGCTGGAGATGGTCGAGGTGGACCCGCGCAACTTTGCCGCGATCCCGCCGACCGCCGATTGTCAGAACGCCGAGGAAGAGCCGCACCCGGTGCGCAACTTCAACCCCGGCCTCGACAACCAGCTGATGCTGATGCGCGCCTGCCTGAAGTACAAGCCTGCCATGCCGGGCACCTCCTTTGGCATGGCTCTGCAAAAGGACGAGCAGGGCTTCACCCAGATGGTCGCCACGTCGGCCTTCGTCCAGGAACCGAGGTAATCGCCATGACCCATTCCTCCCTCTTTCGCCACCTGCGCCGCTTTGCCGGGGATACCCGGGGCAACATCTCGCTCGAGGCGCTGATCTGGCTTCCCTTCATCCTGTTCGTGCTGGGCGCGACCTTTTCCCTGCACGATGCCTTCCGCTACAAGGCGCTGAACACCAAGGCGGCCTACACGATCTCCGACGCCATCTCGCGCGAGACGGACCCGATCGATCCGTCCTACCTGGACGGCATGGTGGAGTTGCTGAACTTCCTCGTGCGGCCCGGCGGCGACTCATCCCTGCGGGTGACGCTGGTGCGCTATGACGGCAACACCAACGCCTACCAGACGGAGTGGTCCAAGACCCGTGGCAGCATGACCGAGTTGCAGACCGCGCAGCTGGTCGAAATGCACGACCGACTGCCCACCATGCTGCACAACGAGCGGGTGATCGTGGTCGAGACCGAGACCTACTACGAGCCGCCTTTTGCCCTGCCAGGGCTGACCGATGCGGGCCTGTTCTACAACTACGGCTTCACACGCCCGCGGTTTGCGCCCAAGATCGTCTGGAGCGACAGCTGATCCGCGACAGCTGCGCGCAGGCCTAGCCGAAGCAGGCAAAAACGTCATGGCCCGTCGCTCGAGGACATTGATCCCGGGCGGCGGGACTGCTTTGGTGGGTCCGGATTCAGGTGGAGGGGGCGATGCGCTTCTCGGGTCTCAGGATACTGGCCGAAGGTCTGACGGGCAACCGCGGCTGGCGGCCGCACTGGCGCGATCCGGCGCCCAAGGACGCCTATGACATCGTGGTGATCGGCGGCGGCGGGCACGGTCTGGCCACCGCCTTCTACCTGGCCAAGGAACATGGGCTGACCAATGTGGCCGTGCTGGAAAAGGGCTATCTGGGCGGTGGCAACGTCGGGCGGAACACCACCATCGTGCGGGCGAACTACAACCTGCCGGGCAACTCCGAGTTCTATTCCCATTCGCTGAAACTGTGGGAGGGGATGGAGCAGGAGTTGAACTTCAACACCATGATGAGCCAGCGCGGCGTGCTGAACCTGTGCCATTCGGACGGTCAGCGGGACTACTACGCGCGGCGCGGCAACTCGATGCGCAACCAGGGCGACGATGCCGAGCTGCTGTCGCGCGAGCAGGTGCGCGAGATGGTGCCGTTCCTCGACTACGACAACGTGCGCTTTCCGATCTATGGCGGGCTGTTGCAGCGGCGCGGCGGCACGGCGCGGCACGACGCGGTGGCCTGGGGTTATGCGCGCGGTGCCGACCAGCGCGGCGTCGACCTGATCCAGAACTGCGAAGTGACCGGCATCGACATCGAGAACGGCCGCGTGACCGGCGTGCGGACGACGCGCGGCGCGATCAAGGCGAAAAAGGTCGGGATCGTCGTGGCGGGCCGGTCCGGTCAGGTGGCGGCGCTGGCCGGGATGCGCCTGCCGATCGAAAGCCACGTCCTGCAGGCCTTCGTGACCGAGGGGCTGAAGCCCTGCATCGACAACGTGGTGACCTTTGGCATGGGGCACTTCTACATCAGCCAGTCCGACAAGGGCGGGCTGGTGTTTGGCGGCGACCTCGATTTCTACGCCTCCTACGCGGCACGCGGCAACCTGCCGATGGCCGAACACGTCATGGAGGCGGCGATGACGCTGATGCCGATGATCGGCAAGGCGCGTGTGCTGCGCAGCTGGGGCGGGATCATGGACATGTCGCCCGACGGCTCGCCCATCATCGACCGGACGCCGGTCGAGGGGCTCTACCTCAATTGCGGCTGGTGTTACGGCGGCTTCAAGGCGGTGCCTGGCTCGGGCTATTCCTTTGCCCACCTGATCGCCACGGACCGCCCGCACGAACCGGCGGCGCGGTTCCGGCTGGACCGGTTCACCACCGGGCGCGGGATCATGGACGAGGAAGGCACCGGTGCGCAGCACAATCTGCATTGAGGGCCAGCGGCGGGGGCACAGCATGCGTATTTGGCAAGAGATGAGGCTGCCGGCGATGGTTCTGGCGCTGACGGCGGTACTGGCGGGTCAGGGTGTGGCCGAAGAGATCCGCGCAGGCTGTTACCAGCGCATCTATTCCGACCAGCACCTGCGCGACAATCCCGACCAGGTGGTCTGGCAGATGCGGCTGAAAGTGGGCAACGGACTTGCCGCCGGAGAGCGCGAGGCGGTCATGGAAGTGATCGCCGCGAACCAGGGGCATGCCCGGCGCGACGACAACAATGGCCGCGTGTTCACGCAGGGTCTCATTTGTCTTGACGATGCGGGGACGGCCCGCTGCCAGGTGGAATGCGACGGCGGGGGATTCGAGGTGACGCGACAGGACGGCGACGGGCTGACTTTTGCCACCGATTATCTGATGGTGGGCGAGGGCGACGGCTGTGGCGGGGTGATGGACCTTGCCGAAAAGGTGGGCGTCACGGTGAAGTACCGGTTGAACCGGGTCGGCGACGCCGTCTGTTCGGGGATGTGAGGCAATGCGACTGACCTGTCCTGTCTGCGGCGAGCGGGATCGCCGCGAATTCTACTACCAGGGGGCCGCCATCATGCTGGACCGCCCCTCGCCGGAGGCGCCAGCCGAGGCCTGGGCCGATTGGCTGCACCTGCGCGACAACCCGGCGGGGCGGACGCGCGACCTGTGGTATCATGAGGCGGGCTGCACCTCGTGGCTGCTGGTGGAGCGGGACACCGTCACGCACGAGATATTTTCGATGGAGCTGGTGGAGAGCCTCGATGCGGATTGACGGCAAGGGCCGGGTGGACCGCGCGGCGCCGCTGCGGTTCAGCTTTGACGGCAAGCCCTACACGGGCTTTGCCGGGGACACCCTGGCCTCGGCGCTGATCGGCGCCGGAGAGCGGCTGATCGGGCGCAGCTTCAAGTACCACCGTCCGCGCGGCGTGCTGACGGCCGGATCGGAAGAGCCGAACGGGCTGGTGACGGTGATGACCGCCAAGGATGCCGACCCCAACGCGCGCGCCACCGTGCAAGAGCTGTACGAGGGGCTGACCGCGATCAGCCAGAACCGCTGGCCCTCGCTGAATTTCGACGTGATGGGGGTCAATGACCTGGCCGCGCCCTTTTTTGGCGCGGGGTTCTATTACAAGACCTTCATGTGGCCCAAGAGTTTTTGGGAAAAGCTGTACGAGCCGATGATCCGCAAGGCGGCCGGGCTGGGCGCGCTGTCCGGCAAGCACAACCCGGACCGCTATGAGAAGGCCTATGCCTTTTGCGACGTGCTTGTGATCGGCGGCGGACCGGCCGGGATCATGGCGGCGCATGCGGCGGCGCAGGCGGGCGCGGACGTGATCCTGTGCTGCGAGGACAATGTCTTTGGCGGCCGTTTGCAGGCCGAGGAAGAGACGGTCGACGGCCAGCCGGGCCACGCCTGGGCGCTGGGCATGGTGGCGGAACTGGCGACGTTGGAGAACGTCCGCGTGATGCCGCGCACCACGGTGACGGGGGCCTATGACGGCGGCACCTACGGCGCGCTGGAACGCGTCTCGCAGCACTTGGCGACGCCGGGCGACGCGCCGGTCGAATGCTTCTGGCGGATCGCGGCGAAGCGTGCCGTGCTTTGCGCCGGTGCGCTGGAGCGGCACATCGCCTTCCGTGACAACGACCGTCCCGGTGTGATGATGGCGGGCGGGCTGCGGGCCTACATGAATCGCTGGGGCGTGGTGCCGGGGCGGCGCGTGGCGGTCTTTGGCAACAACGACGATGCGCACCGCACGGCCCGCGACGCGGCGGCGGCGGGGCTGAGCGTGGTCGCGCTGGTCGACAGCCGGCACGACGCCACCAACCTGGCCGGCGACGTGCCCTTCTATCCCGGCTGGCAGGTGACCCGGGCGCATGGCGCCAAGGGGCTGGAAGCGATCGACCTGATCGGTCCCCAGGGCGCCTACAGACGGCTGGCGGTGGACGCGCTGGGCGTGTCGGGCGGTTGGAACCCCTCGGTGCATCTGACCTGTCACCTGAACGGGCGGCCGGTCTGGGATGACGGCCTTGCCGCCTTTGTCCCCAAACCGGGTGCCGTGCCGGGGATGACGGTCGCCGGCGCGGTGCGCGGGACCTTTTCCACCGCCGGTTGCCTGCGCGAGGGCGCGGAGGCCGGGCTGGCGGCGGCCGCCGAGCTGGGTTTTGCCGGTGAGATGCCGGTGATCCCCGAGGCGGAGAACGTGGCCTACCGGGTGCGTCCGCTCTGGGCTGTCCCGGGCAAGGGGCGGGCCTGGCTGGATTTCCAGAACGACGTGACGGTGAAGGACGTCAAGCAGGCGGCGACCGAGAACTATCGCAGCGTCGAGCACATGAAGCGCTACACCACGCAGGGCATGGCGACCGACCAGGGCAAAAGCTCCAACGTCGCGGCGCTGGCGGTGCTGGCCGATGCCACCGGGCGTGGAATCCCGGAGACGGGGACGACGACGTTCCGGCCGCCCTACGTGCCGGTGTCGATCGCGGCGATGGGCGCGGGATCGCAGGGCAAGGGATTTGCCCCGCAGCGCTTCACCACCTCGCATGACTTCAGCGTCGCACGCGGCGCGCCGATGATCGAGGCGGGTCTTTTGTATCGGCCGTCGGACTTCCCCCGCGCGGGGGGAAAGACCTGGCGCGACAGCTGTGACCGCGAAGTGAAGATGGTGCGCGAGGCGGTGGGTGTCTGCGATGTCTCGACCCTGGGCAAGATCGACCTGCAAGGGCCGGATGTGGGGGCGTTCCTCGACCTCGTGTACACCAACGTCTTTTCGACGCTGAAGCCGGGGCGGGTGCGGTACGGGCTGATGCTGCGGGAGGACGGGCACGTCATGGATGACGGCACCACCGCGCGGCTGTCGGACAGCCAGTGGGTGATGACCACCACCACCGCTGCGGCAGGGCAGGTGATGAAGCATCTCGACTGGGTCAAGCAGGCCTACTGCCGCGATATGGACCTGCGGTTCGTTTCCGTCACCGAGCAATGGGCTCAGTTTGCCGTGGCCGGACCAAAGGCGCGCGAGCTGCTGAACGGACTGCTGGAGACGCCGGTCGAGGATGCGGGCTTTCCCTACATGGCCTGCGGGCCGGTCTCGGTCGGCGGTGTCGCGGCGCGGCTGTTCCGCATCTCCTTCTCCGGCGAACACGCCTACGAGATCGCGGTGCCGGCGCGTTTCGGTGCAAGCCTGTTCGAGGCGCTGGTGGCGCGGGCCGAGGGACTGGGCGGCGGCGCCTACGGCATGGAGGCCCTGAACGTGATGCGGATCGAAAAGGGGCACATCACCCACGCCGAGATCCACGGCCGCACCACTGCTTTCGACATCGGGTTTGCGCGGATGATCTCGGCCCGGAAGGACTGCATCGGCAAGGCGCTGGCGGCGCGGCCCGGGATGGTCGAGGACTCGCGTGAGCAGCTGGTCGGGCTGCGCCCGGTGACGCCGGGATCGCTGCTGACCGCCGGGGCACATTTGTTCGACAAGGGGGCCGAGGCGGTGCGCGTGAACGACCAGGGCTATGTCACCTCGGTCTGTTTCTCTCCGACGCTGAACACGGCGCTGGGCCTGGGATTTCTGAAGAACGGCCGGGCGCGGCATGGCGAGGAAATCCGGCTGGTCGACCATGTGCGCGGCAAGGAGGTGCTGTGCGTGGTGGGGGACCCGGTGGCCTTTGATCCCGAGGGAGGGCGGTTGCGTGGTTGAACTGAAGGCCTTGAGCCCCTGCGCGGGGCTGTTGCCGGTGACCAGGGGCGGCGTGACATTGAGCGAGGTCGATCCCGGGCGGCTGACCGCGCTGATGCCCTTCAAGGGGCAGGCAGAGGCGCTGTCGGCGGCGCTGACGGCCGCGCATGGCGTGGCGCTTCCGGCACCCGGCCGGGTGGTGGAAGGCGAGGGCGTGCTGTGCGGCTGGACCGGGCGCGGGCAGGTCTTCCTTGCGGGGCCGGCACCGGACGAGGGCCTGGCGCGGTTTGCCTCGGTCACGGATCAGTCGGACGCCTGGGCGGTGGTCGAGTTGAGCGGCGCAGGGATCGAGGATGTGCTGGCGCGGCTGGTGCCGATCGACCTGCGGCCCGCAGCCTTTTCCGAAGGGTCGGCGGCGCGGACACTGTGCCAGCACATGACAGTCACCGTCTGGCGGGTGGGACCGGGGCTGCGGGTCATGGGCTTCCGCTCGATGGCGCGGACGCTTGCGCATGAAATCGCCGACGCCATGGCCTCGGTTGCCGGGCGGCAGGCCGCGGGCTAGAACCTGCGCAACGCTGCTTTGTGGAGAGTCGACATGCGTGGTCTGGCGATGATGGCTGTTTTGGGGTTTCTGGCAGCCGGAGCCTCGGCGCAGGATGCGGACACACCGGTCGACAAATGCGCCCAGACCGAGGCCTGGTTCATGATGGCCGTGGATGCGCGCCTGGCCGGGGATACCCTGCGCAAGGTGCGCCGGACCCTGACCCAGGAGATGGGCAAGACGGCGGCGGAACAACTGGCGGATTTCGTCTTTGCCCTGCCCGAAGCGCAGCTGACGCCGGAGGTGGGCAAGCTGGCCCGCGCCCAGTGCGAGGCGCTCTGAGCGGAGCGCGCAAATTCCGCGAACGGAATTTGCAAATTTCATTGATGAAATTTGACCGCTCCTGACCCGCGGCGTGCATGGGCCAGTAGCGACCGGCCTGCCACACTGGACTCACCGGCGGCTTGGCCCGATATTGGCCCCATGAGTCTCCCCCCCGGTTTCCTGGACGAACTGCGCAATCGCCTGAGCCTGTCACAGGTGGTCGGGCGCAAGGTGCTGTGGGACAACCGAAAGTCCAACCAGGGCAAGGGCGACCTATGGGCGCCTTGTCCCTTTCACCATGAAAAAACCGCTTCTTTTCATGTGGATGACCGCAAAGGATACTACTATTGTTTTGGCTGCCACGCCAAGGGCGACGCGATTTCCTTTGTCCGTGAGACGGAAAACGTCAGCTTTATCGAGGCGATCGAGATCCTGGCCGCCGAAGCCGGGATGGAGGTGCCGAAACAGGATCCCCGTGCGCAGGAAAAGGCAGACCGCCGCACGCAGCTAACCGAGGTCATGGAGCAGGCGGTGGGCTTCTTCCGGCTTATGCTGAAGACAGGCGCGGCGGCCGAGGCGCGCGCCTACCTGGCGCGGCGCGGGCTGAACGAGGCGGCCCTTGCGCGGTGGGAAATCGGTTTCGCGCCGTCCGGCTGGGACAACCTGCGCAACGCGCTGGCCGCCAAGGGCGTACCCGTCGACCTGATGCTGGCCGCCGGGCTGGTCAAGACCTCGGAGAAGGGCCGGCAGCCCTATGACGTGTTCCGCGACCGCATCATGTTCCCGATCCGCGACGGGCGCGGCCGCGCCATCGCCTTTGGCGGGCGCGCCATGGACCCGGCCGACAACGCGAAATACCTGAACTCGCCCGAAACCGAGCTGTTCGACAAGTCGCGCAACCTCTACAATCTCAAGCCCGCGCGCGAGGCCTCGGGCAAGGGCCAGCCGCTGGTGGTGGCCGAGGGCTACATGGACGTGATCGCCCTGTCCGAGGCGGGGTTCGGCGCATCTGTCGCGCCCTTGGGCACTGCCGTGACCGAGCCGCAATTGCAGCTGATGTGGCGGCTTTCACCGGAACCGGTGATCGCGCTGGATGGTGACACCGCCGGGCTTCGCGCCGCCTTTCGGGTGATCGACCTGGCGCTGCCACTGCTGGAATCCGGCAAGGGGCTGCGGTTCGCGCTGATGCCCGAGGGCAAGGACCCCGACGACCTGTTGCGCGCCGAAGGGCCGGAGGCGGTCAAGAAGGTGCTCGACGCCGCCATCCCCATGGTCGACCTGCTGTGGCGGCAGGAAACCGAGGGCAAGGTCTTTGACAGCCCGGAACGCCGCGCGGCGCTGGAGGCGTCTCTCGACCTGCGCATCGGCAAGATACAGGACCAGAACCTGCGGTATCATTACGGTCAAGCGCTCAAGAAAATGCGCTTTGAAGCCTTCCGATCCCCGCGTTCCGAACGTATGCCCGGAGTCCAGCGCGCCCCGTGGCGACCCAAGGGCGCGCCGCTGCCGGCCAGCCAGGGTGCCAAGGCTTCGCTTCTTGTCACCGCGGGCGACGCCGGGGAGCGGCGCCTGCGCGAGGAGGTGATCCTGTCCGCGATCCTGTCTGCGCCCGAGATCGTCGAAGAGTTCGAGGGTGAACTGGAAGCGATGGACTGCTCTGACGGTCAACTTGCGGCGCTTCGCGATGCCCTGGTGACCGGGAGCGGTACTCCGGAGGAGCGCAGGGCGCGGGTCGAGGCGGCGATAGGCGCGGAGGCCCTTGAAAACTTGCTGGCGCGGGGCCATGTCGCCGTGGTGCCCTGTATTCGTACGCCCGGAAACGCCGATCTGGCGCGTCTGACCGTGGCCGAGGAACTGGCCAAGCTTGCAGCGTACGAGGGCTGGCACGCCGAATTGAAAGAGGCCGAAGAGTACCTGGAAGCAAGCGCCGACGAGGCGCTGACATGGCGTCTGGCCGAGGCCGCGCGGGTCCGCGCACAGGCAGGGCGCCGCCGCGACGAGGACGACACCGACTATGAAATCGGCCCCAACGGCGCCCAGATCGACCGCGAGGAGCGTACTGCCTTTGATTCGCTCCTGTCGCAGATCCGATTCGACAAAGGCCGCAAGTGAGCAGCGAATTGGTGACGAACTGGTAAAGAAATATGGTTAAACGGGTGTTCGAATCACTCAATCGCGCTATTGAGTCGTTTCTACGAATCGCTCCCGGTTTCGAGCCCCCCATCAGGAGAGCCGCATGGCAGCCAAGGACAACGAAGACGTCAAGTCCGATGACCAGGAAGAGGATGTCAGCCTCGACATGAGTCAGGCGGCGGTCAAGAAGATGATCGCCGAGGCGCGCGAGCGCGGCTACATCACCTACGACCAGCTCAACCAGGTCCTTCCCCCCGATCAGGTCTCGTCCGACCAGATCGAGGACGTGATGTCCATGCTGTCCGAAATGGGCATCCAGGTCACCGAGGAGGAAGAGCAGGAGGACGACGACAACAAGGGGTCGACCGATCTGGTCGAGACCAAGAAGGCCGGCGAGGTCGCGCTGTCCTCCAGCGGCGCCGAAAAGCTGGACCGGACCGATGACCCGGTGCGCATGTACCTGCGCGAGATGGGCAGCGTCGAACTGCTGAGCCGCGAGGGCGAGATCGCCATCGCCAAGCGCATCGAGGCCGGCCGCAACACGATGATCCTGGGGCTGTGCGAAAGCCCGCTGACCTTCCAGGCGATCACCATCTGGCGCGAGGAATTGCTGTCCGAGGACATCCTGCTGCGCGACGTGATCGAC
Source organism: Antarctobacter aquimaris (assembly GCF_900184945.1). Classification (GTDB taxonomy): domain Bacteria; phylum Pseudomonadota; class Alphaproteobacteria; order Rhodobacterales; family Rhodobacteraceae; genus Maliponia; species Maliponia aquimaris. The sequence goes on from NZ_FXYF01000011.1 coordinate 120,359, forward strand.
CTCGAGACCACGTTCTCGGGGCAGTTGGGGGAAGACGGCGAGTTGGGCGAGCCGGTGGTCGACACTGCCGGGGTCGAGACCACGACCAAGGATCGTGCCGACGAGCCCGAGTACGACGCCGACGGCAACCCCATCGCCAAGGACGACGACGACGAGGACGACGAGCAGGCCAACATGTCGCTGGCCGCGATGGAGACCGCGCTCAAGCCGCGTGTGCTCGAAACACTCGACCGCATCGCCCGCGACTACGAAGAGCTGGCCGAGATGCAGGACAGCCGGATCTCGGCGACCCTGAACGAGGACGGGTCCTTCGACTCCGACGACGAGGCGCGCTACCAGAAGCTGCGCTCCGAGATCGTCGAGCTGGTGAACGAGCTGCACCTGCACAACAACCGGATCGAGGCGCTGATCGACCAGCTGTATGGCATCAACAAGCGCATCATGTCGATCGACAGCGCCATGGTGAAGCTGGCCGACCAGGCGCGCATCAACCGCAAGGAATTCATCGACGAGTACCGCGGCCACGAGCTGGACCCCAACTGGCTGGAACGGATGGGCGACAAGTCCGGGCGCGGCTGGCAGATGTTCATCGAACGCTCCAGCGACAAGGTCGAGGAGCTGCGCACCGACATGGCGCAGGTCGGCCAGTACGTCGGCCTCGACATCAGCGAATTCCGCCGCATCGTGAACCAGGTCCAGAAGGGCGAAAAGGAAGCCCGCCAGGCCAAGAAGGAAATGGTCGAGGCCAACCTGCGCCTGGTGATCTCCATCGCCAAGAAATACACCAACCGCGGCCTGCAATTCCTTGATCTCATTCAGGAAGGCAACATCGGCCTGATGAAGGCGGTGGACAAGTTCGAATACCGCCGCGGCTACAAGTTCTCGACCTATGCCACCTGGTGGATCCGCCAGGCGATCACCCGCTCGATCGCCGACCAGGCCCGCACCATCCGTATCCCGGTGCACATGATCGAGACGATCAACAAGCTGGTCCGCACCGGTCGCCAGATGTTGCACGAGATCGGCCGCGAACCGACGCCGGAAGAATTGGCCGAAAAGCTCCAGATGCCGCTGGAGAAGGTCCGCAAGGTGATGAAGATCGCCAAGGAACCGATTTCGCTCGAGACCCCGATCGGGGACGAGGAAGACAGCCAGCTTGGCGATTTCATCGAGGACAAGAACGCGATCCTGCCGCTGGATTCGGCGATCCAGGAGAACCTGAAGGAAACGACGACGCGCGTGCTGTCCTCGCTCACCCCGCGCGAGGAACGGGTGCTGCGGATGCGCTTTGGCATCGGCATGAACACCGACCACACGCTGGAAGAAGTGGGCCAGCAGTTCAGCGTGACCCGCGAGCGGATCCGCCAGATCGAGGCCAAGGCGCTGCGCAAGCTCAAGCACCCATCGCGGAGCCGCAAGCTGCGCTCCTTCCTGGACCAGTAAACCGGCATGGCGTTCTGGAAGAACCTGTTTGGCGGCGGCAAGGGCGCAAAGGGTGCCCCTGCCGCCGAAGCCGTAGACTACGAAGGGTTTCGCATCACGCCGCAGCCCTTTGCCGCGGAAGGCGGTTATCGCATCCGCGCCATCATCGAGGGAGAGGTCGGGGGCGAAACCCGGCGCCACGAGATGATCCGGGCAGACGTCATCAGTGACCCGGAGGAGGCCAAGGCGGCTTCTGTCCGCAAGGCGCAGCAGATGATCGACCAGATGGGCGCGCGCCTGTTCGGGGTCTGAGGGCCATGCGCGGCTGGATCGTCCGGCTGGACTGGCGGATCGTGGCGCTGTTGTGCGCCACCCTCGGCCTTGCGCCGTTCCTGCCTGAACCGCACCTGTGGGAAAAACTGAAGCTGCTGGCCGCCGGGACGCTGGTGCGTCCGATGGACATCTTCGACCTGGTGCTGCACGGCGCGCCCTGGCTGTTGCTGGGTTTCAAGCTGCTCTTGGGTCGGTCCCGGCCGGAGTGACCGGCCGGGATGGCGCAGGTCAGTTCAGGTGTTCATTGAAGAACGCGATGGTGCGGTCCCACGCCAGCGTTGCCGCCGCCTCGTCGTAGCGCGGGGTCGAATCGTTGTGGAACCCGTGGTTCACACCGGGGTAGATATGCGCGGTGTAGGTCTTGCCGTGCTCCTTGAGCGCGGCCTCGTAGGCCGGCCAGCCTTCGTTGATGCGCTCGTCCAGTTCGGCGTATTGCAGCAGCAGCGGCGCCTGGATTTTCGGCACGTCTTCGGCGCTGGCCTGGCGGCCGTAGAACGGCACCGAGGCGGAGAGTTCCGGATAGGCCACCGCCAGAGCATTGCAGACGCCGCCGCCATAGCAGAACCCGACGCAGCCGACCTTGCCGGTGGTGTCGGAATGGCCGGCGAGGAATTCGTAGGCGGCAAAGAAATCGTTCATCAGCTTCACGCCGTCGACCGTGCTTTGCAGCTCGCGTCCGGCAGTGTCGTTGCCCGGGTAGCCACCGACAGAGGACAGCCCGTCGGGGGCCAGCGCGATGAAGCCCGCCTTGGCGACGCGGCGCGCGACATCCTCGATGTAGGGGTTCAGGCCGCGGTTCTCGTGCACCACGACGACCGCCGGCAGCGGCCCGGTGGCGTTGGCGGGCTTCACCAGGTAGCCGCGCACCTCGCCGTGGCCGTTGGGCGAAGGATACGTGATGTAGGTCGGGACGATGTCCGGATCGGTGAAATCGACCTGGTGCGCCAGGGCGTAGTTGGGCGACAGCATGTTCAGCAGCGCCAGGGCGGTCACGCCGCCGATGGCGAATTTGCCCGCGCGGTCGAGGAACTCGCGCTTGGTGATCTTGCCGTGCGCGTAGAAGTCGTAGAGGTCCAGCAATTCCTGGTCGAAATCGGCGGCCGTCATGCGGCGCGGCGGGGTCTGATCGTTCATGGTACGCTCCCTGTTGCCCGTGCCGGTTCGTTGCGTTGCGTTGCCGGCGGACGGATGGCAGAAGGATAGAGGCGAGATGACGCAGGAAAATCGAAATGTCGGTCACACGGTTCACGATTGCGACATCCGGGCCGGGGCTCTACGAGATCACGCCGCAGGTCGCTGCCTGGGTGGCCGAGACGACGCAGGGGCAGGGGGACGGGTTGTGCACGCTGTTCCTGCGACACACCTCGGCCAGCCTGCTGATCCAGGAAAACGCCGACCCGGACGTGCGCCGTGACCTCGACGCCTTTTTCGCGCGTTTGGTGCCCGACGCCGACGCGCCGGACATGGCCTACCTGACCCACCGCTGCGAAGGGCCGGACGACATGCCGGCCCACATCAAGGCGGCGCTGTTGCCCGTCAGCCTGGGCATTCCGGTGATCGCTGGGCGGCTGGGCCTCGGCACCTGGCAAGGCATCTACCTGTTCGAGCACCGGACAGCCCCGCATCGGCGCGAGATCCTGGTCCAGCTGACGGGGTGAGGATTTCCGCCATTGTCCGCTGGCGTCCCGGTGGTAGGCTTTGAACCACCAACACACCTGTTCATGTCATCATTCGGGATCAAACCCATGCCACGCAAGTCCAGAGGTCGGGCGGTCTTCGCCATTGGTCTCCTGCTCGTCGCCGGCGGAGCGGGTGCCCTGATCGGTGTGCCCGAATATCTTGTCCGCCAGTCCGTCGAATACGCCAACACCTGCCTCGCGGTCGCCGAGAAGGACCGCGACCGGATCTGCCGGTTCATCGGCGGGCCGCTCGAGATGGCGGGACAGCCGGTCTACATCGAGAACGTCTCGCACGCCTTCCTGCCGACGACGGTCAAGATCGACTTTGTCGACGGGCGGGGCACCACCTGGACCGCGCCGGCCAACACGCTGACCGACGGCGCCAGCATCCCGGTGATCTTTGCGCCGCTGTTCGGCGACCGGCAGAGCCGGGAATACGTCATGGCCGCCGCGCTGCACGACGCCTATTGCGGCATCGGCAACGAAGAGCTGGAAACCTTCCGCACGCGCTCCTGGCGCGAGGTCCACCGCATGTTCTACGAGGCGCTGCTGGTCAACGGCACCTCGCCGAAGACGGCCAAGATCATGTACGCCGCCGTCATCCTGGGCGGGCCGCGCTGGGATGAACCCGCGCGCATGCTGGATCATCTGCCTCCCGAGGTGTTGAAACAGGAGATGGAATGGTGTCTGAAGTGGATTGAGCTGACCGATCCCGCGCCGGAAGAGATCGAGCAGTGGATGGAAGAGCGCGAAACGCTGCTTTTGTCCGGGGCCGAACAGACGATGCCCGATTACCTCCGTCCGGCGAAGGACCCGAGGAACTTCTGACCATGCCTTCAGCCGAGGCCGACCGCTGGATCGCCACACATGCCTCCGACCTGTCGGAGGCATGTGCCCGCATTTTCGACTATGCCGAACCGGCCTGGCGGGAATACCGCTCGGCCGAGTGGTACGTGGCACGGCTGCGCGCCGAGGGATTCGAGGTCGAGGAAGGCTCGGCCGGGATGCCAACCGCGTTTTGCGCGCGCTGGCGGCAGGGCGATGGGCCGATCATCGGCATGTATGCGGAATATGACGCGGTCCCTGCGAACTGCCAGGCGCCGGTGCCGTTCGAGGCGCCGCGAGACGGTCAAAGCGTGCTTGCCGCCGGGCACACCGATCCGCATTCGGCGCTGGGCATGGGGGCGCTGGCGGGCGTGCTGGCGACCAAGGCCGCGATGATGGCCCATGGCATTCCCGGTGGCTTGCAGATCACCGGGGAACCGGCGGAAAAGGTGCGCGGGTCCAAGCCCTTGCATGCCGCTGCCGGCTATTACGACGGGTTGGCCGCGATGCTGTCCTGGCATCCGTTCTACATGCTGCCGCTGTGCAACACCCTGCGCTGGGACACCCATTGCGGCGCGGCCTATTCCTTTGTCTACCGGTTCCGCTGTGACGCGCCACAGATGTGGATGCGGGGCGGGGCGGGTGCGCCGCCGATCCCGCAAAGCCATTCGGACGTGCGCGCGCCGGGGGCCAACGATGCGCTGGTGATGATGTACCAGATGGCGCGGTCCTTGCGCGACTCCATGCTGCCGCATCGCGGCGGCTGGTCGGTGTCCGAGGCGATCCTGTCCACCGGCCAGGCCACCGCCGACAACCTGCCCGCGCGGCAGGCCGACCTGCAATACATGATCCGCGTCGCGGACCTGGCCATGGCCGAACAGATCACCGCGCAGCTGGACCGCCTGTCGCAGCACGTTGCGCAAGTCTGTGGCTGCACGGTCGAAAAGACCTGGGTCTGCAAATCGCGCCCCGGCCTGGCCAACCACGCGCTGACGCAGATCGGCTGGGAGGCGTTACAGCAGGTTGGCGCGCCGCGCTACACGCCCGAGGCGCTCGATCTCGCGCGGCAAGTGCAGGCCGCTTGCGGCCAGCCGGTGACCGAAGACCCGCTGATCCCCGAGTGCACCCGCCTGATCGCCCCGCAGGAGGCCGAGGCGATCCTGCGCCGCGACCTGCCGCCTGCGCAGCTCAACAGCACCTCGGACGACTACACCGACATGTGCTGGCACGCGCCCACACTGCGGCTGTACATCGCGCGCCCGGCCCTGCGCGGCGGGCCCTATCCGCCATGGGCGATGAACGCGCTGGGCGGGATGCCCGCGCTGATCGACCCCAGCGTCCAGACCGCCGGGCGCGTGCTGGCGCGGACCGCATTGCGCCTGCTGACCGACCCGGAGGCACGGCAAAGCGCCTGGGCCGAGTTCGAACAGCGCCGCGATGCCGCGCCGATCCCGCCGCTGGCCGATTATCCGCCACCCGTGGACCTGCCCTGGCCGGAGTATGTCACCACGCCGCGCGGGCGGCATTGGCACATCCCCGGCTGAGCGCGCCCTTTATCTTGCGGCGGCAAGAACCCTCTACCCAAATTCTGGCGGCTCCCCTATAGTGACTGTGGATAAGTGGGGGCCAACCCCATGACCAGAGGCAGGAACATCAAGAAGATTGAGGGGATGGGCCCATGCGCTGCCCGTTTTGCGGAAATATCGACACCCAGGTAAAGGACTCGCGTCCCGCCGAAGACCACGTTTCGATCCGGAGGCGGCGCTATTGCCCAGCCTGTGCGGGGCGTTTCACCACCTACGAGCGGGTGCAGCTGCGCGACCTCGTGGTCATCAAGACCAGCGGCCGACGCGAGGATTTTGACCGGGACAAGCTGGAACGCTCGATCCGTATCGCGCTGCAAAAGCGCCCGATCGACCCGGAGCGCATCGACCAGATGATTTCCGGCATCGTGCGGCGTCTGGAAAGCATGGGCGAGACCGACATTCCCTCCAAGATGATCGGCGAGATCGTCATGGAGACGCTCGCCCGGATCGACACCGTGGCCTACGTGCGCTTTGCCAGCGTCTACAAGAATTTCCAGGCCGCCGACGATTTTGACAAGTTCGTCAGCGAGTTGCGCCCCGAGGACAAGACCGGAAAGTGAGCTCGGACGACCGCCGCCACATGGCCCATGCGCTTGCGCTCGGCCGGCGCGGGATGGGGCAGTGCTGGCCCAACCCGGCGGTCGGCTGTGTCCTCGTCCGCGACGGGCGCGTCGTCGGCCGGGGCTGGACCCAGCCCGGCGGCCGCCCCCATGCCGAGACTGAAGCGCTGCGCATGGCCGGTGAGGCCGCGCGCGGCGCCACCGCCTATGTCACCTTGGAACCCTGCGCACATCACGGCGCAACCCCGCCCTGCTGCGAGGCGCTGGCGGCGGCGGGCATTGCCCGCGTGGTGGCGCCCTTTTTCGATGCCGACAGCAGGGTCGATGGGCAGGGATTTGATTTTCTGAGGAAAAATGGCATCGAGGTCACGACCGGTGTGGGCGCCGAGCAGGCCCGCGTGGATCATGCCGGCTTCTTCTTCCGGGTTTCCACGGGGCGGCCCTGGGTCACGCTGAAGCTGGCGATGACGCTGGACGGGCGGATCGCCACGGCGACCGGAGAAAGCCGATGGATCACCGGGCCCGCCGCGCGGCACGCCGTGCACGCGCTGCGCGCCAGCCATGACGCGGTGATGGTCGGTGCGGGGACCGCGCGCGCCGACGACCCGCAACTCACCGTGCGCGGCTTTGGCGATCATCGCCAGCCGGTGCGCATCGTGGTCTCTCGGTTGATCGACGTGCCGCTGATGAGCCACCTGGCGCGCACCGCGACCCAGGTGCCGGTCTGGCTGTGCCACGGTTCCGACGCGCGCAGCGAATTGAAGACCGCGTGGCAGGGTCTGGGCGCGCGGCTGGTGCCGGTTCCGGTCACGGCGGGGCGGGTGGATCCGGCCGCCCTGTTGCAGGCCTTGGGGGCCGAGGGGCTGACGCGGGTGTTTTGCGAAGGCGGTGGACAACTGGCCGCTTCGCTCTTGCTGAACGACCTGGTGGACGAGCTGCACGTCTTTTCGGCAGGGGTGATGCTGGGCGCCGAGGGGCATCCCGCCGTGGGCGCGCTGGGGGTCGACCGGCTGGCCGAAGCACCGCGTTTCACGCTTGTGGATGTTCTTGAGGAAGGCGGCGACGTGCGCCATGTCTGGCGCCGCGCGCAACCGGTCTGAAACGCAACAAAGCCAGATGGTTAACGGGCCATGGCGCGGATTAACGAAACGTTAATATCCTGTGGACAAGTCTGAAAACAACTTTTCGCTCAAGGGGCTGGATCACATACCTGTCAACACGCCTTAACGGCGCCACAGGTGCGCGCGGCTGGCCATCAGGCCTTGAAGCTTGGCCAGGATCCTGTTGAGCGGTCCCGCAGCAGGGATCTCGCCGGACTTCAGCCGTTTGACAACCGTTTCGACCGAGCAGGCTGATCCCGTCAGCGGATCGAAATAGCGCGGGTAATCAATCAGGGTCGCATGCACCAAGGCCTCCAGCGTGGGGCGCGGACCGGCAAGGCGGCGGGCCGGGACGGGACAGAGGTCACGCGTCAGGCCCCAGCCGGCATAGAACGGCACGCCCAACGTCACGACGCGGCATCCCCGCAGCAAGGCCTCGAACCCGGTGAGCGAGGTCATGGTCCAGACCTCGTCCACCTCGCGCAGAAGGGCACCGATGTCGCAGCGGTTCAACTCAAGATCGGCCCAGCGGCCAGGATCGGACACCGCGCCGGCCCGCAATCCGGCTTCGACATCGGGATGCGGCTTCCACAGGATCACCGCTCCGGGATTCTCGGCCCGGGCGCGCTCCAGCAGCACGGTGTTGGACCGCATGTCCGGGCTGCCCAGGAGGATCGAGGCGTCGTCCTCGACTTGGCCGGGCACCAGGATCCTGTGTCCCGGCGGCAGGGGCGGCAATTCTCCGGAAAGGTTGTATTTGGACAAGCCTTCCTCCACCAGCGCGCGGATCAGCCTGTGGACACGTTCGGTTTGGTCCGGTCTCAGGCCGGCGGCACGGCGCTGGATCAGCGCGCCCAGGGCGGACGGGCGGGTCGGATCGTAGTAGATTCCCTGCGGATCCAGCACGAGAGAGAGCGGCGGCACCAATTCGGCCCCCAAACCGCGCGATCGCAGGAAGCCGTCTTCGACCCGGCAGCTGTTTTCCGGCGCCTTTCCGGCCCAGGCCATCTGGCGGCGGCCGGTCCTCAGGGCGATATCCTCAGCCTTGTTCACATCATCTTCGAAGATCAAGCGTTTGCCTTGACCAAAGAATTTCTGTAGCGGCGCCCTTTTCCACAGCCGCATTCCCGAGGCGACCCAGCCCGCCCTATCCTCGCGCCAGGCACGCGTGCGGGCTTCGAGAATGCCCAGCACATCCTCGACCTCGCACAGGCGATCCTCGTGCGGGTCGTACCACAGCGGAAAGAGGACCAGCGCGGCGGCGCAGAGTTGCGCGCGGGTCAGGCTGCGGCGACGGCGCGGGATCGGGTCTTCGTCCAGGGTGAGACCCCAGCCGGCGTAGAACGGCTTGCCAAAGACGCGGGGCCTGTGCCCGGCGAGGATCGCCTCGAAACCCATCTGCGAGGACACGGTATAGACCGCCGTGGCGCCCTCCAGCAGGGCCCAGGGCGAACAGGGGGCGTCGCACAGGCTGATGTCGCCGCACGCGTCCGTCTCGCGGAAATGGCCGGCGCGGTGGCCCGCCGCGGTTTCCGGGTGGGTTTTCAGGACGATGCGCGCGCCCGGGTTCTCCTCGCGCGCGACGAACAGCATCTCGAGGAACCGGGACCGATCCGCCCCGCTGGCCCGCACCGAGGCATCGCCGGCGGTCTGGTCGATCACCAGCACGTAGCCCGGGTCCGGTGGCGCGATGTCCAGCCGGGTGGCGGAATACTTGCTCAGGTGGGCTTCGCGCAACCGCGCCATGACCCCGCGCGCCCGGTTCAGCAGCGCGGTGTCGTCCAGAGGGTGGGTGTTCAGGAGGTCTTCGAGGTCCGAGGGGCCGCGCCCGTCGAAATGCACGCCGCGATGGTCCACCAGCAGGCCCAGCGGCGGCTCGCCGCTGCGGCCTGGGTGGAGGGAGCGCAGGAAGGCGTCCTCGATCCGCACCAACCCGGCGCCAGACCTGGCCGCCATCGCTTCGCCCCGGTGGGCATAGGGCGACTGGCCCCAGACGCCGACGAGGTCCGTGTCTTCGGGTCGGCCGGTCGTCACGCGGTAGCCGGCCAGTGTCAGGATGCGGCGGAGCCGGCGCTGCCAGAGAAAGCCGCCGTTGTAGACAAAAAGACGCCGGGGGTGGTCTCCCCCGGCGTGGCCCTGTCCCTCGTATGTTTTGTGCAAGGGCCGTCAGCCGCCGGAGGCGCCCAGCGTGTCGGCGGCGGTCGAAAGCGTGCCCACCGCGCCCAGCGTGCCGGTCAGCGCCGCGATCACCTTGTTCCACTGAGTGAACGGGGCCTCGGTCACGTACAGCGTGTCCTGGTCGCGGATCACGAAATCCCGCGCCATGAACATGCCGTTGGGTTCGGTCAGGTCCAGCACGTAGACCACGCGCTGCGCGCCGATCAGGTCGGTCCGGCCCAGCACCTGGTTGGCGATCTCCGCCGGTTCGTTGCGGAACACGAAGACGCCGGTCGGATCCGCCGAAGTGGACAGCAGGCCGCCCACCTGCGCAATTGCCTCGACCGCCGAGATCACCTGGCTTTCGAACGGCACGCGCGCCTGGGTGCCGGTTGCGCCCAGCGCGGTGAAGGCGCGGGTGTCCTCCTCGACAAGGATGCGGTCGCCGCCGCGCAGCGCGATGTCGAACTTGGGGTTCTGGTAAAGATCCTGGAACCAGATCTTGCCCTTCTGGTCGCCGCGCAAGACGGTGATCTGCGCGATCTCGGGTTCGATCGTGATGCCGCCCGCGCGGGCCAGCATGGCCGACAGAGTCCGGGTCGGCCGTTCGATGGCATAGACACCCTGACCGCCGACCGAGCCGACAAGGCTCACGGTCGAGCCGTCGCCGGCCAGGCGGCGCACCTCGACCTGCGGGTCGGGCGTCTGGGCCTCCAGCCGCTCGGTGATGATCTGGCGGATCCGCTCAGGCGTGTTGTCGGCCGCGCGGATGCGTCCCGCGTAGGGCACGAAGATGAAGCCGGAGCCATCTACCTGCACCTCTTCGAGGACGGTCGAATTGGCCGTGGCGGTGGCCAGCAGCCCGTCGTCGACGTTTTCCCAGATGGTCAGGCCCAGGGTGTCGCCGGGCCGGATGGTGTCCGACCCCAGAACGCCGGCGTTCTTGAACGTGTCGGTAAAGCCCAGCGCAGGCACCACGGCGGTTGCCCGTGTCACCCTGTCGTTGACCGACACGATGAAGGCATCGCCTTGGCGTTGCACCGATCCCGCGAAGATTTCACGCTTGTTCGGGCCAACGCGGGGCAGGCCGCAAGATGCCACAACGGACACCGCGACCAGGAACGCGACTCCACGCGCCCACCGGGAGGGGGTAAGTTTCACTGCTCGGTCTCCTCGACCTGATTTTTGTACTGCCTCAGCTTTTTTCGATAAAGTATCGGAGTCCGGCGCAAAAAACCAGTGCCAAGGGCAGGGGGCGCTCAGCGCACGATGCGCAACTGTTGCCGAGGAGCCGCGGTTCCGTGGCTGAGGGCATCGTAGGGGTCGTCAGGAGACAGCATCATGTCGACAACCTGGCGCAGCAATTGCCGCCGCCCGCGCGCCGAATAGAAGCCGCCGGGCAGTTGCGAGGTCTCCAAAAGGTAGCGACGGTAGTCCTTGTAGGCCTTGTTGTCGGGCCGCGTCGGCTGGGCGAAGAATTCCGGCAGTGTCTGGGTCGAGACGAATTCCGGCTTGGCGTAGACGGCATCGCCGAAGACCTTGAGCGGGATTCCGCGCCACAGCACCTGCTGGGCGGCGGTGGAGTTCACGGTCACCGCGCTGCGCGCATCGTTCAGCAGCTGCGCCAGCTTGCCGCCGCGCACGTAGTGTACCCTGTCGGCCACGCCGTGCATCTGCGCCGAACGTGTCACGGCCCGGCGCACCTGCGCGCGGCCGTCCTCCAGCGGATGCGCCTTGAACACCAGGTGGTGATGGCCCGGCGCGCCTTCGGCAAAGCCGGCGATCACCAGGTCGACGAATTCCGGCATGGTGGAAAAGGGCGAATGTTTCTGGAAGCTGGAGTCGTGTTCCAGCTGCATCAACGCCAGGTGATAGGGAAAGCCGCCCATGCGGATGCGCGCGGTGGCGATCACCCGGTCGGCCCAGCCGAAGGGCATCAGCAGCAGGCGGCGCAGGTACAGCAGGAATTCCTGGAACACGGTCATCGAGCGGTGCGGCTGAAAGTTGCGATAGTCGCCGTTCCGGAACATCACGAACCAGTGGTAGAGCGCGCCGTAAAAGATGTGCTGGCGCATGTCGCCCCAGTGCGCCGGGGGCAGGGGGGCCTCCATGTCGGAAAGCTCCAGCGCGCGGCGCATGTCGTCCACGCCCATCTGCATCAGCCGCGAGTGCCCGTTGCTGCCGCCGCGCTCGTAGGTGACCCAGTAGGGCCGCATGTAGCCTTCTTCGAAGACATGCACCGTCAGGCCGCGCGCGCGGGCCTCCTCGACCGCCTGGGCGTGGATCGGGCGCACGTCGCCGTAGAGCACGATGTCCGTCACGCGCCGTGTTTCGACCAGGTCACGAAACCAGGCCCGCCAGTCGTCCAGCGTGCCGCGATAGGGCAGGTAGCTTTTGGGATGGAACCAGAAAGCGCGGTCGCCCGCGTTGAAGCCGACGCGCCAGACCTCTGCCCCCGTCCGGCGCAACATGCTGCCCAGCCGGTGAAAGAAGGGCCCGTGGGGTCCCTGGAGGAACAGAAAGACCCGTTTGTCGCCGGTTGCCTTGCTCATGGTGCCGCTTTATGTCCGGTGTCTGAACAACTGGTATAACGTTCCAGTTCGGCGAAAATAAGGCTGCGGGCCGCCGTGGCCCGGGGGAGGGCAGGAGATGTTCACCGGCATCGTTACCGACATGGGCACCGTGCGCAAGCTGGAACGCCGCGGCGATCTGCACGCGCGGATCGGCACTGCCTACGACACCTCGCGCATCGACATGGGCGCCTCCATCGCCTGCGACGGCGTCTGCCTGACGGTGGTGGGGCTGGGCGACGACTGGTTCGACGTCGACATCAGCGCCGAGACGGTGTCGAAAACCAATGTCGGCGGCTGGACCGAGGGCAAGCGGATCAACCTGGAGCGCGCGCTGCGGGTCGGGGACGAACTGGGCGGGCACATCGTGTCGGGCCATGTCGACGGCGTGGCCGAGATCGTCGCCATGGCGGACGAAGGCGAAAGCACCCGCGTCACCCTGTGCGCACCCGAGGCGCTGGCGCGCTTCATCGCGCCCAAGGGGTCGGTCGCGCTGAACGGTACCTCGCTGACGGTGAACGAAGTTTCGCGCTGTGATTTCGGCATCAACTTCATTCCGCACACCAAGAAGGTGACGACCTGGGGCGCCGCACGGGTGGGCGACAAGGTCAACCTCGAGATCGACACCCTGGCGCGCTATGTGGCGCGGTTGCAGGACTGGGCCTGATCGCAGCGGCCGTTTGCGGGTCTGCGCTGGTCGACTTCGGCATTGCAGGGCCATCCAGGCTGGCAGGCTTGACCGAATCCACCCGGCCCGGCACGGTTTGATACACGTAATGAGTGTATTGTGGGGCGTCTCATGCCGGATATCTCGGAGTTCATTCTCAATCTCTCCAATCCGATTCTGGCCTATTACCAGCGGCCCGACCGGCGTACCGGCGATCTGGTCATTTTCGAAACCTTCAGCGACGCCCGGTTCCACGGCCCGCTTGATCCTGCGATTGTCTCGGAGCTGAGAGGCGAGGGGCGCATCGTGATCGGCTACCTGAACGTCGCCGTCACCGACCACAACCGGACCTACTGGAACGACTCCTGGGTAACATACTCCGACTCGAACAACCGGGATGTCGGACCCATCGTTGCGGGCTCCACCGCACCCGACTGGCTGAGATCGCACCACGAGTATGCGACAGACCCCGACGGGACGGTCCATGGCTACATCGTCGACTACACCGATGCGCTCTGGCAGCAGCGGGTGATCGACGAGGCGGTGCACCTGGTCACGCCCGTCGCCCAAGGCGGGCTGGGTTACAGCGGTGTCTTCCTCGACGATGTCGGGCGCTACTACCAGGCTGCGGCCAACGATCCATCCTACGACACGGCACAGGCCGCGCAGGACATGGTCGCGTTCCTGGGGGCCATCACCTCGGCGGTGCGCGCCGTCGCGCCCGGCGCCTACATCGCCATCAATGGCGGCGCCTACCTGGGCTGGGACACGCAGGACCAGGCGACTGCGCTGGCCACACTTGCCGTCTTTCAGCAGATCGACGCGCTGATGATGGAGTCTCAGTTCGGGACCGGGGCCTGGGCCGACGTGCTGGCCAACGGCACGCACTGGGGCTTTGGCCAGGATTTCCTGGCGGTCGAGCATCTGTCCAATGCCGCGCTTCAGCCCGGCGCCTTTGCCGCCTGGGCGCGCGCCAACGGGATCGTGCCGCACGTGGCGGTGACCCCGGACTACGACCGCCCCGCCATGACCCCGCCGCCCGGCACCGCCGGGGCGGACCTGCTGTACGGCGGTGTGGGGCCGAACCTGCTGAACGTCATGGCGGGCAACGACACCGTCTTTGCCGGTGGCGGCAACGACACGGTCAACGGCGGTCTGGGCGACGATGTGCTGCATGGCCAGGCGGGTGACGACGACCTGATCGGCAGTTTCGGTGACGATCTCCTGTTCGGCGGTCCCGGGGCGGATCATGTCGTGGGTGGCTACGGCACGGACACGGCGTTTTACTATGCCTTCGAGCCGGGCGTCCTGGTCGATCTTCACGACAACTCGGTCAACGCGGGTGGCGCCCTGGGGGATGAACTCTACCAGGTGGAGAACCTGCACGGCACGGACCAGGCGGACGAACTGCGCGGCACCTGGTTCGAGAACGTGCTCTGGGGCGCGGGCGGAGCCGACACCCTGCATGGCCGCCATGGCAACGATACCCTGGTGGGAGGTGACGGCGACGACGTCCTGATCGGCGGCGTGGGACGCGATGTGCTGAACGGCGGGCCGGGCATCGACAGGGCGCATTATTACGTCACCGATGCCGGGTTCATCGCCGATCTGGCCATGCCGGGGGTCAATACATTTTCAGCGCGGGGTGACACCTACCTCTCGATCGAGAACCTGCACGGGGGCAACCAGAGTGACGATCTGCGCGGCGATGCCGGGGGCAACGTGATCTGGGGGGCGGGTGGGGACGACACGATCCACGGGCGCGGCGGCAACGATACCCTGCTGGGTCAGGCCGGCGACGACGTGCTGATCGGCGGACCGGGTGGCGATGTGCTGAACGGCGGGCCGGGCATCGACAGGGCGCATTATTACGTCACCGATGCCGGGTTCATCGCCGATCTGGCCATGCCGGGGCTCAACACCGGCGCCGCAGCGGGCGATACCTACGTGTCGGTCGAGAACCTGCATGGCGGCAACCAGGACGACGACCTGCGCGGCGACGGCGGGGACAACGTGATCTGGGGGGCGGGTGGGGACGATACCCTGCGCGGCCGTGAGGGTGACGACCTGCTGGTCGGGCAGGCGGGGGCGGATACCTTCATCTATGCCGATGGCTGGGACCGGGACACCATCGCCGGGTTTCAGGACGGCATCGACCGGATTCAGCTGCTGAACGTGCCCTTTGCCACGTCCGCCGAGGCCCTGGCCGCCGCCGACCAGTTGGGCGCGCATGTGGTGCTTGACCTGGGCAACGGCAACATTCTGACCGTGTTCAACACGACGTTGGCCGCCCTGGCAGACGACCTGTTTGTCTAGCGGCCTGCTCCGGGGTCACTCGGCCGGCTGAAATCCCAGGATCAGTTGCCGCAGACCCAGCGCCGCCCCGGCAAAAATCGCCGCGAAGGTGACCGGAGCCGACAGCGCCAGCACGGAAAAGGCGGACAGGCCCTGGCCCACCGAACAGCCCAGCGCGATCACCGCGCCGCCGCCCATCAGCGCTGCGCCGATGATCTGGCGGCGCAGCTCGCGCGGGTCCTCGCAGGCTTCCCAGCGGAAATGCCCCTTGATCAGCGACCCGATGAAGGCGCCGCCCCAGACCCCCGCGACCGATCCCACCGCAAAGCTCAGCGGCCGGGCCGAACCGGTCATCCACCACAGGATGGTGTCGCCCAGTGGCGCGGCAAAGCTGTGTGACACCACCGGCAAGTCCTCGAACCCGGTGCGGGAAACCCAGGATGTGCCCGCCCAGGCGATCACCACCGCCAGTCCGACCGCCGACGCCCAGGCGGCCTGCGCCGGCTTGGCCCAGACCGCGCGCGACGCGGCGGAGCCGGCCAGAATGAGCGCGCCGATTACCATGCCCAGCGCCGTCACCGGCACGCCCGTCAGCTGCGACAGTTGGTGTGCGATGCCCGGCGGCACCTCGGTCGTGACCGGCACCTGCGGAAAGACCATGTCGCGCAGCGGCGCCAGCGGCCCGGACAACACGACAAAGGTGGCCACCCCCATCACCAGCACGATCACGAAACTGCGCAGGTCGCCGCCGCCCAGACGCGCGATCGCGCCGTAACCGCACATGCCCGACAGCGCCATGCCGTAGCCGAACACCAGCCCGCCCAGGACCGAGGCCAGCGGCATCCAGCGGATCGAGAGGTAATAGGTCGCGCCGCCGTCCAGCAGGCCCGTGGCCATCAGGGCGAAACTGCCCAACACCGCCAGCCCCATCGCCATGCCCCACATCCGCAGCCGCACGGTCGAGTCGCCGTAGAGCGCATCCTCGATCGCGCCCAGGGTGCAGAACCGCCCCAGTCGCGCCGCCAGCCCCAGCAGCAGCCCACTGACCAGCCCGATCAGCGCCACGATGTGATGTTCGGTCAGGAATTCGCTCATGGACAGGCCCTCCCCGCCCGGACGTCCATTGTCCACCAAAGTATGCAAAGAACCTGATGCGCGTGCAAGCGTCCGGCGTGCACGGCTGCGCGATCCCGGGCCCTGGCCCGCGGGTCGTCAGCGGGTCAGGTCAGACGTCATTGTCGTCGCGGCAGAACAGGTCGTAGACGCATTCCAGCATCTTGCGCGGCTTGTCGTCCGCCAGCCGGTAATAGATCGCCTTGCCGTCGCGCCGGGGGATCACCAGCCCTTCGAGCCGCAGCCGTGACAGTTGCTGGCTGACCGCGGCCTGCCGGGCGGACAGCAGGTCCTCGAGTTCGGTGACCGACTTTTCCCCGGTGACGAGATGGCACAGGATCATCAGCCGTCCCTCGTGGCTGATCGCCTTGAGAAAGGACGACGCGGTTGTCGCCTTGTCCACGATCGCGTCGAGTTCGGCGTCGGTCAGATCGTCGTGCAGTACCGGAAGAGCCATCGTTCGTGCCTTGTCTCATTGGCCATCTGTGGGTTCGAACGCCGTGTGCTGTGCCAGCAGCTTGGCGTAGACCGGCCAGAAGAAATCCTCGCCCACGTAGCCTTCCATGCGGGCAATTTCCCGTCCATCCTCCACCAGGATGAAGGTCGGCGTAAAGCTGACCCGGCGGGCATAGGTCACGCCCTCGGGCGGCCCCATGTGCAGGTCGGCGCGCACCAGCGGCGCAAAGCGGCCCTCTGCGGTGTGTGGGTAGGCGGGCGCGATCTGGTCATCCCAGGCGGCGCAATAGGCACAGCCCGGCTGCTCCACCATGATCAGGCGGAGGTCGGACGCCAAGGCGGTCGCGGCGCTGAAAACAAGTCCAATGCCGGCGGCCAAAAAGAATTTCACGGATCGCATGTCGCACCGATTGACGCAAACTCAACGAACAACCTAATCTGAATATGTGAATTATTCAAGCAGAGGCGGCCAGACGTGCTCGAGATATCCTTCGCCGGTGCGGCATTTGCCGGGCTTCTGAGCTTTTTCACCCCCTGCATCCTGCCGATGGTGCCGTTCTACCTGTGCTACATGGCCGGGATTTCCATGGCGGAACTGCGGGCAGACGCCGGCATTTCGCGCGGCGCGCAACGGCGGCTGATCCTGTCGGCGGTGCTGTTTGCCGCCGGGGTCACCACGATCTTTGTGCTGCTGGGCATGGGGGCCACGGCGATCGGGCAGGCCTTTGCCGACTACCTCGACACGCTGAAATGGGTGGCGGTGGTGATTCTCGCGCTGTTCGGCCTGCATTTCCTGGGCGTGCTGCGGATCGGGCTGCTGTACCGCGAGGCGCGGCTGGAAAGCAGCGCCAAGCCGACGACGCTGCTGGGCGCCTACCTGATGGGCCTCGCCTTCGGCTTTGGCTGGACGCCCTGCGTCGGTCCGGCGCTGGCCTCGATCCTGATGATCGCCTCGGGCATGGGCGACATCACCCGCGGGGGGCTCCTGCTGCTGGTCTACGGTGTGGGCATGACCGCGCCCTTCGTGGTGGCGGCGCTGTTTTCCGGGCCGTTCCTGAAGTGGACGGCCCGCCACAGGAACAAGCTTCAGTATGTCGAGAAGGTGATGGGCGGCATGCTCATCGTCTTTGCGATTCTCATCGCGACCGATACGGTGAACATGATCGCCCAGTGGATGATCGAGACGTTCCCGTCCTGGACATCGCTGAGCTGACGGACACGCAACGCCGCGAGGGTGGGCGCCTGTCCCGCATCGCGCCAGAGGGAGGAAGATCGGATGAAGACATGGATCGGGGTGGCCTTGGCCGTGATCATGGCGCTGCCGGTGGCGGCGCAGGAGATGGGCGACGACGGGCTCTACAAGAGCCCGTGGATGCGCGACACCTTCAAGGACCTGCGCGAGGACCTGCAAGAGGCCAACGCCGAGGGCAAGCGGCTGGTGCTGTTCTTCGAACAGCGCGGCTGCATCTACTGCCGCCAGATGCACGAAGAGGTCTTTTCGGACCCGAAGATCTCCGAGTACATCGAGAACCACTATTTCGTTGTACAGTTGAACCTGCACGGTGACATCGAGGTCACCGACTTCGACGGTGAGGTGCTGAGCGAAAAGGACATGGCCCGCAAATGGCGGGTGCTGTTCACGCCCAACATCGTCTTTCTGCCCGAGGAGGTGCCCGAAGGGGTGACAGCGGTCGAGGCGGCCGTCGCGGTGATGCCCGGTGCCTTTGGAAAGGGAACTTCGATCGACATGTTCACCTGGGTCGCGGAAAAGCGTTATGACATGGAGGCCGAGACCGGCGAGGATTTTCAGCGCTACCACGCGCGTCGCATCCAGGAGCGCAGCAACGGCAGCTTCGACTGAGGTCGCTATTGCTGCTGCGCCATTATCGCTGCGCCATGCGATTCGAGGTTGCGGGATGGCGGGTGGCCGTGAGTGCCGTGCCACGCCCTTTTTGCCGTGCTGATCCGCTGCAAACACGGTGGTTGTCGGTGCCTCGCACGGTACGGAGCGGGCAGCAGGGGCAGGTCGCGTCGACATGGGTCCGGGGACGGCGCACGAGCAATCCCCTGACAAACTTGCCGAATTTGGCGGGTCATCGGAGCAAGGGCAGGCCGGTGCAAGCCCCCGGTGCCGCGGGAGCGTGCGGCGAAACGGAGCAATAATTCACATCCGTGAATTTGTTGTTGCGAAATGGATGTCCGGTGGCCTACGGTACGCCGCAATAGCGATCAGCTAGGGCCTCGCAGGGGGCCATAAAGCCTAGGGAGGGAATATGAGGCTTACAGCACTGACAGCGGTGGCAGCTCTGATTGCCGGATCCGCGTTCGCAGAGACGGTGGCTCCCGGAGATGTCCAATACGGCGAGTATGGCGAGGTCGAGGCTTCGCTGACCGGCGTGGCGGGCAACCCCGACGTCGGCCGCGAAGTGATGGTCGACCGCGGCAAGGGCAACTGCATCGCCTGCCATGAAGTGACGGCCCTCAAGGACGAGCTGTTCCATGGCGAGGTTGGTCCGACGCTGGACGGTGTCGGTGGCTATCGCTCCGAGGCCGAACTGCGCGGCATCCTCGCCAACGCCAAGAAGACATTCGAAGGTTCGGTGATGCCGGCCTTCTACAAGACCAGCGGCTTTATCCGTCCCGGCGATGGCTACACCGGGAAGGCCGCGAAAGAGGAAGACCTGACGCCGATCCTGTCGGCCCAGGAAATCGAGGATGTGGTCGCCTACCTGCTGACGCTGCAGGACAGCTGACCTTCTAATCTAGGAGAAACACCATGGACTTCACGAGACGTGAAACCCTGGCGCTGGGTGCAGGTGCAGCGGCGATGGCGCTGCTGCCGATGCACGCGGTTGCACAGGCCGCCGCCGACGCCGAGATGGTCGGTAACCCCGACGATTTCCTGGCCGGAGCGACGGCGGGAACGGGTGATCTGACGCTGAACGCGCCGGAAATCGCCGAGAACGGCAACACCGTTCCGGTCTCGATCGACGCCCCCGGCGCGGTCGAGGTGCGCGTCTACGCGCTTGGCAACCCGACACCGGGTGTCGCCACCTTCCGCTTTGGCCCGCTCGCCGGTTCGCGCGTGGCGTCGACCCGTATCCGCCTTGCCGGCACGCAGGACGTGCAGGCCATCGCCAAGATGGCAGACGGCAGCTACGTGACCGCGATGAAGACCGTCAAGGTCACCATCGGCGGCTGCGGCGGCTGACCCTGCGGCTCATTCCAGAGGAGTTCTGAAACATGGCATCCGATGTCAAACCCCGCGTCAAGGCCCCCAAGTCGGCATCCGCCGGCGAGGTCGTGACCCTCAAGACCCTGATCTCCCACAACATGGAGTCGGGCCAGCGCAAGGACAGCTCGGGCAACCTGATCCCGCGTTCGATCATCTGGCGCTTTACCTGCGACTTCAACGGGCAGAACGTGATCGACATCGTTCTCGCGCCGGCGATCTCGACCAACCCGTACTTCGAATTCGACGCGACCATTCCGGAAACGGGCGATCTGAAGTTCACCTGGTACGACGATGACGGCTCTGTCTACGAGGACGTCAAGACCGTCGAAGTCGGCTGACAGGCAAGAGAATCCTGCCCCGCGCGACGTGGGGCGGGATCGCCAATTGGGAGGGTAACTATATGAAATTCAAGGCAATGACGGCTATGGCCGCACTGCTGCTGGCGCCGGTGGCCTTTGCCGGAGGTGCCGACGACGATGTGCTGACGATCGACGGGCAGGAGATCATGACCAAGGTTCCCGCGCCGCCGGCGCTGGCCGAGGCCGGCATCGACACCGCGATCTCGGGCTGGCACTTCCGCGAGGATGACACCCAGGCCATGCAGCTCGACACCTTCGACAACCCGGGGATGATCTTCGTGGATCAGGCCATGGATGCCTGGAACACCGCCGAAGGCACTGCCGGCAAGTCCTGCGCGGACTGCCACGGCGATGCAGCCGACAGCATGAAGGGTGTCCGCGCGGTCTATCCGAAGTGGAACGAGGAAGCCGGCGAGATGCGCACGCTGGCCATGCAGATCAACAACTGCCGGACCGAACAGATGGGCGCCGAAGCCTACAAGTATGACGGCGACCAGATGACCGCCATGGAGGCGCTGATCTCGGTGCAGTCGCGCGGGATGCCCGTGAACGTGGCGACCGACGGCCCCGCCGCCGAGTTCTACGAGAAGGGCAAGGAAATCTACTACACCCGATTCGGCCAGCTCGAACTGTCGTGTGCCAACTGCCACGAACAGAACTATGGCAACTACATCCGCGCCGACCACCTGTCGCAGGGCCAGATCAACGGTTTCCCGACCTACCGACTGAAGAATGCCGGCCTGGTGCAGACGCACAACCGTTTCCGCGGCTGCATCCGCGACACCCGCGCCGAAACCTTCTCGGTCGGCTCGCCGGAGTTCATCGCACTTGAGCTGTATGTCGCGTCGCGCGGCAACGGCCTGAGCGTCGAAGGACCCTCCGTCCGTCAATAAATCCCGGCAACCCCGCGTCAGGCGACTGGCGCGGGGTTTCTCCTTGTCAACCCATTCACACATGCGCATGTGTGTCATGAGATAGAAAGACCCTCCCCATGATCTCAAGACGCGATTTCCTGCAAGTGTCCATGGCGGCCTCCGCAATGCTCGGGGGCTCCGGCTTCGGCAACTGGGCGCGGCTGGCCGCGCAGCAGAAGCTGACCCAGGACCAGCTTTTGCAATTCGACACCTTCGGCAACGTGAGCCTGATCCACGTCACCGACATCCATGCGCAGCTGAAGCCGATCTACTTCCGCGAACCCTCGGTCAACATCGGTGTCGGCGGCAACCGCGGCGCCGTGCCCCACGTCACGGGCGCGGATTTTCGCAAGCTCTACGGCATCGAGGACGGTTCGCCCTCGCATTACGCGCTCAGCTCGGGCGATTTCGAGGCGCTCGCCCGCGGTTACGGCAAGGTCGGCGGCATGGACCGCGTGGCGACCGTGGTCAAAGCCATCCGCGCCGACCGTCCCGACGCGCTGCTGCTGGACGGCGGCGACACCTGGCACGGCTCCTACACCTGCTATCACACGCAGGGGCAGGACATGGTCAACGTCATGAACGGGCTGAAGCCCGACGCGATGACCTTCCACTGGGAATTCACGCTGGGCACCGACCGGGTCAGGGAACTGGTCGAAGGCCTGCCCTTCGCCGCGCTGGGCCAGAACATCTTTGACGCCGAGTGGGACGAACCGCTGCTGGATCTTTTCCCGCCCTACACCTTCTTCGAGCGTGGCGGCGCCAAGATCGCCGTCATCGGCCAGGCCTTCCCCTACATGCCCATCGCCAACCCGCGTTGGATGTTCCCCGAGTTCTCCTTTGGCATCCGCGACGAGAACATGCAGGCCATGGTGGACGAGGTCCGCGAGCAGGGCGCGGACCTGGTGGTCTGCCTGTCGCACAACGGGTTTGACGTCGACAAGAAGATGGCCTCCAAGGTCACCGGCATCGATATCATCCTGACCGGCCACACCCACGACGCGCTGCCCGAACCGGTGCTGGTGGGCGAAACCATCCTGATCGCCTCGGGGTCGAACGGCAAATTCGTCTCCCGCGTCGATCTGGACGTGCGCGACGGCCGCATGATGGGCTTCCGGCACAAGCTGATCCCGATCTTCTCGGACGTGATCGCGCCGGACCCGGAGATGGCCGCCCTGATCGACGAACAGCGCGCGCCCTATGCCGCCGAGCTGTCCGAGGTGATCGGCAAGACCGACTCGCTGCTGTACCGTCGCGGCAACTTCAACGGCACCTGGGACGACCTGATCTGCGACGCGCTGCTGTCCGAGCGTGAGGCCGACATCGCCATGTCGCCGGGTGTGCGCTGGGGTCCGTCGCTGATCCCCGGCGACGACATCACGCGCGAGGACATCTGGAACGTCACCTCGATGACCTACGGCGCGGCCTACCGCACCGAGATGACCGGCGAGTTCATCAAGATCATCCTCGAGGACGTGGCCGACAACATCTTCAACCCCGACCCGTACTACCAGCAGGGCGGCGACATGGTCCGCATCGGTGGCATGGGCTACCGCTGCGACGTGACCAAGCCGCAGGGCGAGCGGATCACCAATATGACCCTGCTCAAGACCGGCGAGGCCATCGACCCGGCCAAGAATTACGTCGTCGCGGGCTGGGCCTCGGTCAACGAGGGCACCGAGGGGCCGCAAATCTGGGACGTGGTCGAAAGCCACATCCGTAAGATGGGGACCGTGTCGGTTCAACCGCGCGACACCGTCGAAGTGGTCAACGCCTGAACGCACCCACGTCTTTCCGGCGGGCCTTGGCCCGCCGAAATTCTCGCCAAGTCATTCACATAGATGAATGAAATGATCCGTAAGGAGAACCCAATGAGCAAGGAAAGCAACGGCCCCTCCCGCCGCCAGTTCCTGACCAGTGCCGCGGCACTTGGCGCAGGGGCGGTGGCCGCCACCGGCGTCCGCGCCGCCACCCCCGATCCGCTGATCACCGAGGTCCAGCCCTGGGCCAGCGGCTTTGGCGACGGAGTCGACGCCACGCCCTACGGCCTGCCGATCAAGTTCGAAGGCGATGTCATCCGCCGCAACGTGGAATGGCTGACCGCCGACACCATTTCGTCGATCAACTTCACGCCGATCCACGCGCTGGACGGCACGATCACCCCGCAGGGCTGCGCTTTTGAGCGGCACCATTCGGGCGCGATCGAGCTGTCGAAAGACGATTACCGGCTGATGATCAACGGCTTGGTCGACAAGCCGCTGGTCTTTTCCTACGCCGATCTGGAGCGGTTCCCGCGTGAACAGCACGTCTATTTCTGCGAGTGCGCGGCCAACACCGGGATGGAATGGGCGGGCGCACAGTTGAACGGCGCGCAGTTCACCCACGGCATGATCCACAACATGGAATACACCGGCGTGCCGCTGCGCACCCTGCTGGCCGAAGCCGGCCTGGATGCGGCGGGCGACCTCAAGGACAAGTGGGTCTATGTCGAGGGCGCCGACGCTTCGTCGAACGGCCGCTCGATCCCGATGGAAAAGGCGATGGACGACGTCCTCGTCGCCTTCAAGGCCAATGGCGAGGCGCTGCGCAAGGAGCACGGCTACCCGGTCCGCCTGGTGGTTCCCGGCTGGGAAGGCAACATGTGGGTCAAGTGGCTGCGCCGCGTCGAGGTCCTCGACGGCCCGGTCGAAAGCCGCGAAGAGACCTCGAAATACACCGACACGCTGGCCGACGGCACCTCGCGCAAGTGGACCTGGGTGATGGACGCCAAGTCCGTCATCACCTCGCCCAGCCCGCAGGCCCCCATCACCCATGGCCAAGGGCCGCTGGTCATCACCGGCATGGCCTGGTCGGGCCACGGCAAGATCACCCGCGTCGACGTGTCCAAGGACGGCGGCAAGACCTGGGAGACCGCGCGCCTCGCGGCCCCGGGCGAGGACAAGGCGCTGACCCGCTTCTACCTCGACACCACCTGGAACGGCGAGGACATGCTGATCCAGTCGCGCGCGATGGACGAGACCGGCTATGTCCAGCCGACCAAGGCGCAGCTGCGCTCTGTCCGCGGGCTGAATTCGATCTATCACAACAACTGCATCCAGACCTGGCATGTGAAAACCAACGGGGAGGCCGAAAATGTCGAAGTCTCTTAATCTTTTCGGCGGAGCCGTTGGCGGCATCGGCCTTCTTCTGCTGGGCGCCTACAACTTTGCCGACCGCAATGTCGCGCATTTCCCGGACAAGCCGCAGATGTTGGGCGAACTGCCCGCGCCGATCCCGACACCCGCGGCCCCGGTCCAGACGGCCGAGGCCCCGGCTGCGGACCCGGCGGCGGCCGACGGCGGCCTGGTTGGCGCCGCGCATGCCGACAACGGGGATTCCAAGGGCCTGCGCTTTGGCCTGGGCCGCGAGGCCCTGCCCGAGGAAATCGCCGCCTGGAACCTGGACGTCAGCCCGGACGGCACCGGCCTGCCGGTCGGCACCGGCAACGCGCTGGACGGCGAGCCGATCTTCGAGGACAACTGCGCGGCCTGCCACGGCTCCTTTGCCGAGGGGGTCGACAACTGGCCCAAGCTGGCCGGCGGCATGGACACGCTCGACCGCGACGATCCGCTGAAGACGGTGGGGTCCTACTGGCCCTACACCAGCACGGTCTGGGACTACGTCCACCGCTCCATGCCCTTCGGCAACGCGCAGTCGCTGACGGTCGACGACACCTATGCCATCGTCGCCTACATCCTCTACATGAACGACGTGATCGAGGATGACTTTGACCTGACGCAAGAGACGTTGCCGCAGGTCACCCTGCCCAACGCCGAAGGCTTCATCGTCGACGACCGCGCCGAGACCGAGTACACGGTCTGGCGCACCGAGCCCTGCATGGAAAACTGCAAGGACAGCGTCGAGATCACCATGCGCGCCACCGTGCTGGACGTGACGCCGCAGGAAGAGGGCGCCGCCGCCGACCCGGCGCCGGAGCCCGAGGCTGTGGCCGCGGTCGAGCCTGCTCCGGCAGCCGAAGCGGCCCCCGCGGCCGAGGCGGCACCGGCCGCGGCCCCCGCCGCCGAACCCGCCGCCGATGCGCTGGACCCGGAACTTGTCGCCGCCGGCGAGAAGGTCTTTGGCAAGTGCAAGGCCTGCCACCAGATCGGCGAAGGTGCCGCGAACCGCGTCGGCCCGCAGCTGAACGGCATCGTGGGCCGCGCGGTCGGCGGTCTCGATGACTTCAAGTATTCCAGCGGCATGGCCGAGCACGGCGGCGTCTGGGACGACGCCACGCTGGCCGCCTTCCTGGCCAACCCCAAGGGCGAGGTGAAGGGCACCAAGATGGCCTTTGCCGGGCTGAGGAAGGACAGCGACGTGGCGGCGATGATCGCCTACCTGAAGTCCTTTTCGCAGTAAGACACGATGAAGAGGCTGGTCTTGACAGCCCTCGTCTCGCTGGCCCCCCTCTTCTGGGGGGCCGCACAGGCTGAGGAGAACGCCCAGCTGATCGGTGACGCCGATCGCGGGGCGAAAATTTTTCAGAAGTGCAGCGGCTGTCACCAGGTCGGTCCGGGCGCGGAGAACCGCGCCGGTCCGCATCTCAACAGCCTCTTCGGTCGCCGCGCCGGCAGCATCGAGGGGTTTGATTACTCTGACTCGATGGATCGCGCGCATAATGACGGCCTGACCTGGACCCTGCGCAATCTTGACGCCTACATCGAGAACCCGCGTGCGCTGGTCTCTGGCACGCGCATGTCTTTCCGGGGGATCAAGGACCCGCAGGACCGCCAAGACGTGCTGGCCTACCTGCGCAGCTTCACTGCCAGCCCGCAGGACATCCCGGAATCCGCACCGACCGCCATCCGCCGCGAGGTGGAGCTTGCGCCCGATACCCTCGCCATCGTCGGCGACGTGGCTTACGGTGAATACCTCGCCTCGGAGTGCCTGACCTGCCACAAGCGGGACGGCGCGGACGAGGGCATTCCCTCGATCGTCAAATGGCACGAGGAAGATTTCGTCGTCGCCATGCACGCCTACAAACGGAAGTTGCGTCCGCACCCGGTCATGCAGATGATGGCAGGAAGACTGTCTGACGAGGAGATCGCGGCGCTGGCCGCCTATTTCGCCACCATCGAATGACCGGAGGGTCGGGTATTCCGCAATTGAGAGAGACCCGTTTCGCAGCAAGATTGCCTGTCAGGGGCGCTTCGCCCCTGTGTCCGGGCCAGGTCCGGGCGCGCGGTTTTGAAGCCGGGGCGCGTGCCCCGGGCGATTTTGGGGAAACTCATGCAGATGACCTTTGCCACCCGGATTGTGATGTTGGGCGCCCTTCTGGCGCTGGCGGCGTTCCTCGGCCTGTTGCCGGCCTGACGCGGCGGCCTGACGCCCATCAAGACTTTTTCCAAACGAAGAGACCCCCGCGCTGCCCCGTGCCGCGCGGGGTTTTCGTTTTGACGACCCAGCCTGCCTGCGACCCCGGGACCTTCAACCAGCCGGGGCCCAGGAGCCAGACCGACTGTCCCACAAGGAGGAGATGGACATGACATTGAACAGAAGAGCTTTTCTCGGCAGCGCCACGGCGGCGGCGGCCGCGCTTTCGGCGCCCATGGTGCGCGCGCAGGGCAAGCCGCGCGTGGTGGTGATCGGCGGCGGGGCCGGGGGCGCGACAGCGGCCCGCTACGTCGCCAAGGATTCGAACGGCGAGATCGACGTCACGCTGATCGAACCGACGCGCAGCTATTACACCTGCTTTTTCTCGAACCTCTACATCGGCGGCTTTCGCACGCTGGAGAGCCTCGCGCACAGCTATGCCAAGCTGGCCACGGACCACGGCATCAACGTGGTGCACGACTGGGCGACGGGTGTGGACCGCGATGCCAAGACGGTGGCCCTGGCCGGGGGCGGGCGGGTGCCCTATGACCGGCTGATCATCTCGCCGGGCATCGACTTTGTCGAAGGTTCGGTGCCGGGCTGGGATCTGTCGGCGCAGACCGTCATGCCGCACGCCTACAAGGCCGGCACCCAGACCGCGCTGCTGAGGGCGCAGGTCGAGAGCATGCCCGAGGGCGGCACCTATGTGATGATCGCGCCGCCGAACCCCTACCGCTGCCCGCCCGGCCCCTACGAGCGGATCAGCATGGTGGCGCATGTGCTCAAGGAGAAGAACCCGACCGCCAAGATCATCATCGCCGACCCGAAGGACAAGTATTCCAAGCAGGCGCTGTTCGAGGAAGGCTGGCAGAACCACTATGGCGGCATGATCGAGCGGCTCGGCCCGGATTTCGGCGGCGGCAACGTCACGGTGAACCCGGCGACCATGGAGGTCGACATCGACGGCGAGATCGTCAAGGCCGACGTCTGCAACGTGATCCCGGCGCAGAAGGCCGGGTTGATCTGCGACGCCGCCGGGCTGACCGACGGCAATTGGGCGCCGGTGGACGGGCACAGCATGGTGTCGCGGATGGATGAGAACATCCACATCCTGGGCGACGCCACCAACCAGGGCGACATGCCGAAGTCCGGCTACTCGGCCAATTCGCAGGCCAAGGTGGCGGCCATGGCGGTACGCGGCGCGCTGACCGGCAGCCGCGTTTTCCCGGCGAAATACTCCAACACCTGCTGGTCGCTGATCGCGACCGACGACGGGGTGAAGGTGGGCGCGGCCTATGAGCCCACCGAGGAGAAGATCGCCAGCGTGTCGAGCTTTGTCAGCCAGACCGGCGAGGACGCGGCGATGCGCAAGGCGACCTACGAGGAATCGCTGGGCTGGTACGCGGGGATCACCTCGGACATGTTCGGCTGACGCCGGCCTGATGAAAGGGGTTTCGCCGCGCTGGCGCGCGGCGACCGGCGGCGGCGGGCTGCGCCCGCCGCCGTTTGCCTGTTCGATCCTCGGCACGGGGGCGGCATATGTCCTCCGAGGGTATTTCAACAGAGAAGAAGCCCGGGACAGTCTCGATGACCCCGGCAAAGCGCGCAGGCGTTCAGGACCGATGTGGATCGGCGCGTCGCCCTGCCGCATGCACGCGCCTCCGCACCGCTTGACCCTGCCGGGAAAACCGCGCCTCCTCGGTCCATGCCCCACGATCACCACCATCACCCTGTAGACCCCGAAGCCGGCGACACGCGCATGGCGGCGGCCATCGGCGTCAACCTGCTGCTGACGGTCGCGCAGGTCGCGGGGGGCCTCCTGTCCGGCTCGCTCGCCATGATCGCCGATGCCCTGCACAACTTTTCCGACGCGGCGAGCCTGGTCATCGCCGCCTGGGCGCGGCGGATCGCGCGGCGGCCATCGGACGACGTGATGACCTTCGGCTATGCGCGCGCCGAGGTCGTGGCCGCGCTGATCAACTTGACCACACTGATCGTGATCGGGCTCTACCTGGTTTACGAGGCGGTCCTGCGGTTCTTCGATCCGCAGGAGGTGATCGGCTGGCTGGTGATCGCAATCGCGGCGGTGGCGCTGGTGGTTGACCTTGCGACCGCGGCGCTGACCTACAGCCTGTCGAAGACCAGCGTGAACATCCGCGCGGCTTTCATGCACAACATGGCGGATGCGCTGGGGTCGTTGGCGGTGATCCTGGCGGGGGCGCTGATCTGGGCCTTTGGCTGGACCTGGGTGGATCCGGCGATCACCCTGCTGATCGCGGGCTACATCCTGTGGATGGCCTGGTCGGAGATTGGCGGGGTGATCCGCATCTTGATGCTGGGCAGCCCGCCGCGGCTGTCGGCCGAGCGTGTCCTGGAAACGGCCGAAGCGGTCGAGGGGGTGCAGGGGCTGCACCATGCGCACCTGTGGCTGATGGACGAGCATCAGACCGCGTTGCAGGCGCACATGGTGATCGAGACCGGGGCCTGGGCGCGGGCCGACGCGATCAAGGATGCGGTGAAGACTATCCTCGCGGAACGTCACGGGCTGACTCATGTGACGCTGGAAATGGAATGCTCCGCCCATGTCTGCACGGGTGCGCGGCGGATCGGGCACTGAGCGGATTGCCAGTTCAGGCCAGGGTCAACCCCTTGATCTGGCCCAGCAGGCGCGGGATCTGGTCCTTGAACTTGAAAAAACCGGCTGTGGCATGCGGCCAAGCCTGCGCGTCGTAGGGGCGCATGACCTGCACAATTGGCACGTCTGTCACCTGCGACAAGACCTCGGCCACCGGGCCGACCGGGGCGTAGGCGGTGACGATCTGCTCGGCCCCAAGGTTCCGTGCCCAGTCCGTCATCTGCTCCGCTGTCTCGACCGGACCGGAAAGCGGGCCGAGGCGGTCGTGCCAGCGGGTCGCGGTCTCTTGCAGCAGGGCGCGGCGGAAGTCGGTCACTTGCGGCGCGACCAGCAGCGGTGACAACCGGGCGCTGGCGCCCAGCAGTGCGGTAGCGGCGGGGCTCAGACCCTGGTCCAGCAGCCAACCCGGCGACAGGTCGTCTTCGTGCAGCGCGAAAGCGGTGCGGCGGGCCGGATCGAAGCGGGCCGGGGACGGCAGCGCCCGGCGCGGTGGGGGCGGCGGGCCGTCGACAGGCGGGGCAGTGGTCGCCAGCGTGCTTGGGGCGGGTCGAAAGCGGCCCTCGGTATAGGTGGCGATGTTGTCGGGGCGCGCGAGGTAGGTCTTGCCCGGCGTCTGCAAACCCGCCACCCAGCGCCAGCTGAGCGTGTTCGACGCAGGGTCGCCATCCAGCAGGTGGCGCAAGAAGAGATCCGAGCCCAGCTCCCACGGCAGCCGCAGCGTGAATATCCAGATCGAGGCGAACCACATCCGCGCGTGATTGTGCAGGTAGCCGGTTTGTGCCAGTTCCCGCGCCCAGGCATCGAAACAGTCGATGCCGGTCTGTCCCAGGCAGGCGTCCTCCCACCGGGCGCGTAGCGTGCCCTGGGTCTGCACCGCGTCCAGCGCGCGGCGCAGGTCGGCCTGGTAGGCGGTCCAGACTGCGGGCCGCATTTCCAGCCAGCCCCTCCAGTAGGTCCGCCAATAGACCTCCTGCAGGAACTTTTCGGCTGCCTGCGCGGAATGCCGTCCCAGGACCGCCGCCAGCACCTCTTCCTCGGTCAGCACCCGGTGGCGGATGTAGGGCGACAGGCCCGACACGGCATTGTGCCGCCCCGGACCCATGTCATGGTTGCGACGGGCGGCATAGCTGCGGCCGGCGTGGGGCACGAACCGGCTCAGCGTCTCCAGCGCGGCGGCCCGGGTGGGCTGGAATTCTGTCTGTTCGCTCATGCCGCGAGGGTAGGGCGGTCCCGCCGTCCTGCAAGGCTACCCATTTCGCGCCCGCCCCTTGCGGCCCCCGGGGGGCGATACTAAGACTCGGGTAACCAACACGCGTTACGACATTCCCAGAAGTAGCAGAGCAGGCAGGCCGTGATGAAAGACCCGTATGAGACCTACATGAACCTCGTGCCCATGGTGGTCGAGCAGACAAGCCGCGGCGAACGCGCCTACGACATCTTCTCGCGCCTGCTGAAGGAACGGATCATCTTCCTGAACGGGCCGGTGCATGACGGCATGTCGTCGCTGGTGGTCGCGCAGTTGCTGCACCTCGAGGCCGAGAACCCGTCCAAGGAAATCTCGATGTATATCAACAGCCCCGGTGGTGTCGTCACCTCGGGCCTGTCGATCTACGACACCATGCAGTACATCAAGCCGAAGGTCTCCACGCTGGTGATCGGGCAGGCGGCGTCGATGGGTTCGCTGCTGCTGACCGCCGGGGCCAAGGGCATGCGCTTCTCGCTGCCCAACTCGCGGATCATGGTCCACCAGCCGTCGGGCGGCTACCAGGGCCAGGCGACGGACATCATGATTCACGCCGAGGAGACGCTGAAGCTGAAGCGGCGCCTGAACGAGATCTATGTCAAGCACACCGGCCAGCCCTACGAAACGGTCGAGGCCGCGCTGGAGCGCGACAACTTCATGGATGCCGAAAAGGCCAAGGAGTGGGGCCTGATTGACGAAATCGTGACCTCGCGCGTGCCCGAAGGCGAAGGCGGTGACAAGTAAGGCGCTGTGTCGAGCGGCCCCGCTCCGATGACCGGCGCGGGGCCAATTTTCGGATTGTCGCGCCCGGTGACGTGGCCTAAGCTGACCGGATACTGGCGGCAGGTGGTGATGTGGGGCGCAAAGCCGACCGTCGGCGAAGCGGAATAACCGGGATCGAGACCGGGAAAGGTTCACTATGGCAACGAATTCAGGCGGCGATAGCAAGAACACCCTCTACTGCAGTTTCTGCGGCAAGAGTCAGCACGAAGTGCGCAAGCTGATCGCAGGCCCCACCGTCTTCATCTGTGACGAATGCGTCGAACTCTGCATGGACATCATCCGTGAAGAGACCAAGGGCGCGGGGCTCAAGTCCGCCGACGGCGTCCCCACGCCGCGCGAGATCTGCAATGTGCTGGACGACTACGTGATCGGCCAGCAGAAGGCCAAGCGCGTGCTCTCCGTCGCCGTGCACAACCACTACAAGCGGCTGAACCACGCGCAGAAGTCCTCGGACATCGAGCTGGCCAAGTCCAACATCCTGCTGATCGGCCCGACCGGCTGCGGCAAGACCCTGCTGGCGCAGACGCTGGCGCGCATCCTGGATGTGCCCTTTACCATGGCCGATGCCACCACGCTGACCGAGGCCGGGTATGTGGGCGAGGACGTGGAAAACATCATCCTCAAGCTGCTGCAGGCGTCGGAATACAACGTGGAGCGCGCGCAGCGCGGCATCGTCTACATCGACGAGGTCGACAAGATCACCCGCAAGTCGGAAAACCCCTCGATCACCCGCGACGTGTCGGGCGAGGGCGTGCAGCAGGCGCTGCTCAAGCTGATGGAAGGTACGGTGGCCTCGGTTCCGCCGCAGGGCGGGCGCAAGCATCCGCAGCAGGAGTTCCTGCAGGTGGACACCACCAACATCCTGTTCATCTGCGGCGGCGCCTTTGCCGGTCTTGAAAAGATCATCGCGCAGCGCGGCAAGGGGTCGGCCATGGGCTTTGGCGCCGATGTCCGCGACAATGACCAGCGCAATGTCGGCGAGATGTTCAAGGATCTCGAACCCGAGGACCTGCTGAAATTCGGCCTGATCCCGGAATTCGTCGGCCGCCTGCCGGTGATCGCGACGCTCGAGGATCTGGATGAGGATGCGCTTGTCACCATCCTGACCCAACCCAAGAACGCCCTGGTCAAGCAGTACCAGCGCCTGTTCGAGATGGAGGACACCAAGCTGGCCTTCACCGAGGACGCGCTGGCCGCCATCGCCAAGCGCGCCATCGCGCGCAAGACGGGCGCGCGGGGGCTGCGCTCCATCCTCGAGGGCATCCTCCTGGACACCATGTTCGAACTGCCGGGCATGGACGAGGTGATCGAGGTGGTGGTGAACGAAGAGGCGGTGAATTCGGATGCCAAGCCGCTGATGATCTACGCCGATCAGAAGAAAGAGGGCGCTTCTGCCGGGTAAGCCAGGGCGCATGTCACGACCGTAAGGCGGGGTTTTTCCCCGCCTTTCCTTTTGCCGCAGACCAATTGTTACAGGACAGCCAGATGACCATCACCCGCATCCATTCGGGCAGCCCCTTCGAGGAAAGGATCGGCTATTGCCGTGCCGTTGTTGCGGGCGGTTTCGTGCATGTCGCCGGGACGGTGGGGCAGGGGGAGACCGTGCAGGACCAGTGCCGCGCCGCTTTGGCAACCATCCAGGCGGCGCTGGACAAGGCGGGCGCCAGCCTGTCGGACGCGGTGCGCGTCACCTACTACCTGCCGGACCGGCACGAATTCGAACCTTGCTGGCCGATCCTGCGCGAAGCGTTCGGCGCCAACCCGCCCGCTGCCACCATGGTGGAATGCGCGCTGATCGACCCAAAGTACCGCATCGAGATCGAACTGACCGTGCTGGCTCCCGGGGCCTGAGGGCGGTGACGTGCAGCGCTACTGCTGCGCGACCTCTATCGCCACGTCCAGCACCTCGCCCGCGCCGCCCTGCCGCGTACCCCGCACCGGAGCGGCGTCGTGGTAGTCCAGCCCGGTCGCCACGCGGACATAGCGCCGATCCGGCGAAATGCAGTTCGAACAGTCAAAGCCGACCCAGCCCAGCTCGGGAATATGCGCCTCGGCCCAGGCGTGCATGGCGTCCTGGTCCACCCGGTCGTCCAGCAACAGGTAGCCCGAGACATAGCGCGCCGGCAGCCCCATCTCGCGCGCGCAGGCCAGGAAGACGTGTGTGTGGTCCTGGCAGACGCCCTTGCCCTCGGCAAGCGCATCCTCGGCGGTCCAGTCCGCCTCTGACGCGCCCACCTCGTAACTGACCGCCTCGGCGATGGCCGCCATCAGGGCGTGCGCCCGGCTCAGCTCGGTCCCTTCGGGCAGTCCGCGCACCAACGCACGCGACGCAGCCCCCGGCTTGGTGCGCGGGGTGGGGCGCAGGTACAGCCACAGCGGCCCCGGCCCCTGGTGCCTGCCCACGATGCCATGCGTTTCGCCCAGTTCCACCGTGCCTTCGCAGGTGATGGTCAGCTCCTGCGTGCCTTTTGCGAGGCCGATCAGTTCGACGGTGTTCTGGTGGTGATCGACGTACTGCAATTCCTTCTGGCCACCGCTGACTTCGGTCTTCCAGTCGAGAACCTTCTGGTTGTGGCGCGACTTCGGCGTCTTGCGCAGTTGTTGCAGGCCAAAGTTGACCGGCTCCTCAAAGCGGTAGCGGGTGGTGTGGCGGATCGTCAGCTGCATGGGTCTCTCGCGATGGTCACGGGCCGCGCCCGGAAACGCCCGGTCATTCGTAGAACCGGTAGTCGATTTCGATCTGCCGCCCGACATCGCCCAGGTGGAACAGAAGTTTCTGGATGAATTCGTGCAGCCCGTATTCGAACACCGCGTCGATGTCGAAGCTCAGGTAGGCGCGTTCGATGTGATCGACCATGGTGTAGGAGGGTGTCCGCAACCCGTAGTCCGAGTTCAGATACCCCAGGTTGTCCAGCAGCTTGCGCGTGCAGAAGGCCAGCGAGCGGGGCATGCGCGGGTTCAGGATCAGGAACTGCGCGATGTCGCGCGGCTCGGTCGAGGCGCCGTATTCCATGCGGAACCCGCCCCGCGCCGACACCGACCGCAGGATGGTTTCCCACTGCACGTTGTCGATCGAACTGCCCACCGCCGTCGCCGAGGGCAGCAGCACGTAGTATTTCACGTCGAGGATGCGCGCGGTGTTGTCGGCCCGTTCCAGAAAGGTGCCCAGCCGGGCGAAATCGTAGATGTCGTTGCGCAGCATGGTGCCATGCGTCGCCCCGCGCACCAGCCCGGCGCGCTCGCGGATCATGCCCAGCGCGTTGTGCAGGTCGCGTTCGGACACCTTTCGCGCCAGCGCATCGCGGGCGCGCATGTAGGTGCCGTTCATCGCCTCCCAGACCTCCAGCGTGATCGCGGTGCGCACCATGCGCGCGTTCATCCGCGCCCGCTCGATGCAGGACAGCACCGACGAGGAGTTCTCCTTGGAGCGCAGCAGCCAGTCGATCGCCGCCTCCTTGGTGACGGTCTCGTTGTGCTTCAGGAACCCGTCCAGCGTTCCGGCGGTCTGCAACACCGATTTCCATTCGCCTTCCGAACTGCCCAGCCGCGTCAGCGCGATGCGCTGCCCCGTCTCGATCAGCCGCGCGGTGTTCTCCGCCCTCTCAAGCCCCCGGTACATCCAGAAGAGGCCGTTTGCAGTCTTGCCCAGCATGTCCCGGCCCCCTCAGTCCTGCAGCACCCAGGTGTCCTTGGTGCCTCCGCCCTGGCTGGAGTTCACCACCAGGGATCCCTTTTTCAGCGCCACGCGGGTCAGCCCACCCGGCGTGATGTTGATCCCCCTTGGGCTGACCAGGACGTAGGGCCGCAGGTCCACGTGGCGGGGCGACAGGCCCTTGTTGGTGAAGATCGGCACCGTCGACAGGCACAGGGTGGGCTGGGCGATGTAGTTGCTCGGCCGGGCCTCCAGCTTGCGGCGGAACTCGGCCAGCTCCTTCCTCGAGGCGGCGGGACCGATCAGCATGCCGTAGCCGCCCGATCCGTGCACCTCCTTGACCACCAGTTCGTCGAGATGGTCCAGCACGTAGGCGAGCGAGTCCTTTTCCGAGCAGCGCCAGGTCGGCACGTTCTCCAGCAGTGCGGGTTCGCCGGTGTAGAACTCGACGATTTCCGGCATGTAGCTGTAGACCGCCTTGTCGTCGGCGATGCCGGTGCCGGGCGCATTGGCGATGGTCAGCCGGCCGGCGCGGTAGACGTCCATGATCCCCGGCACGCCCAGCGCGCTTTCGGGATTGAAGGTCAGCGGATCGAGATAATCATCGTCCACCCGGCGATAGAGCACGTCGATGGGCTTGTACCCCTGGGTCGTGCGCATCGCGAGGTGGCCGTCGACCACCCGCAGGTCATGGCCTTCGACCAGTTCGACGCCCATCTCGTCAGCGAGAAAGCTGTGTTCGAAATAGGCGGAATTGTAGATGCCGGGCGTCAACACACCGACCGTGGGCTTGCGGTCCAGCCCCTCGGGCGCGCATGCCGCCAGCGAGTTCAGCAGGTCCGTCGGGTAGGTGGAGACCGGCTGCACCCGGTTCTCCGAGAACAGCTCGGGGAACATCTGCAGCATGGTTTCGCGGTTTTCCAGCATGTAGCTGACGCCGGAGGGCGTGCGCGCGTTGTCTTCGAGCACATAGAACTGGTCCGGCCCGGTGCGGACCAGGTCGATGCCGACGATGTGCGTGTAGACGTTGCCCGGCGGCTTGACCCCGATCATCTCGGGCAGGAAGGCGATGTTGCGGCTGATCATGCGTTCAGGCAGGCGGCCGGCCTTCACGATCTCCTGGCCGTGGTAGATGTCGTAGAGAAAGGCGTTGATCGCCCGCACCCGCTGTTCGATGCCGCGTGACAGTTTCTGCCATTCGCGCCCCGAGATGATCCGCGGAATGATGTCGAAGGGGATCAGGCGTTCCTCGGCTTCGGCGCGGCCGTAGACGTTGAAGGTGATGCCGGTCAGGCGGAAGAGGTCCTCGGCCTCGCGCTGCTTGGCGCGCAGCCGCTTGGGGTCCTCGCCGCCGAACCAGGCATCGAAGGGCTGGTAGGGTTCCCGGATCGCGCCCGGCTCCGTGCCCCACATCTCGTCGAAATTTGTCTGGTCGCTCATTCCCGCGTGCCCGTTACCGCAGCCTTGTCCGACTGCCTGTCGCGATCAGGCTAGCGGTGTGCGACGGGGCATGCAATGTCGGCGACGGCCAGCGCATCCGATCGCCGGGGTTGTGTGCTCAAGTCCTGTGCAGGGTTGCGCGCGGACAGGGGGGCCTGCCCGCCCGCGTCCGTCAGGACATGCCCAGCGCGGCCTTGTACATCTCGAGCACCGCCTCTTCTTCGGCGATGTCGTCGGCGTCGCGCTTGCGCAGGGCGATCACCTTGCGCATCACCTTGGTGTCGTAGCCGCGGCCCTTGGCCTCGGCCATGACTTCCTTGATCTGCTCGGCGATGTCCCGTTTTTCCTCTTCCAGGCGCTCGACGCGCTCGATGAAGGATTTGAGCTCGCCCGCGGCGACCCCGTAGTTGTCCGAAGATGTGTCCTGCATGCTCTGCCTCTTTGACCTCGTGACCGGTGAAGCCCTTCGATACCCCAAGCCGCGCCGCGCCATCAAGGGCGCTTGCGACGGACACGCGGGGGGTTGCGCGGCGGGCCGCGGGGCGCTAGGCGCGGGCTGCATCCGAAGGCAGGGGGACAAGACGATGGCGGCATTGATCTGGGGTGGCGCAGCGGTGTCGCTGGCGGGACTGGCCGGGCTTGTCTGGTGCATCGTCCGGGTCTGGAAGGCGCGCCGCGCCCGGCTGCCGGACGAGGAACTGCGCGAGGTGGTGCGCAAGGTGGTGCCGCTGAACATGGGCGCGCTGATGCTGTCGGTCATCGGGCTGATGATGGTGATCCTGGGGATCTTCCTGGGCTGATCGCTGTTTCGCCGGAGGCAGGGGGCGCTGCCCCCGCCGCGCTGCGCGCGACTCCCCCGGAGGTATTTCGACAGAGAAGAAGCCCCGGCGCGCGCTCAGCCGGCCAGCCGCGTCTCCGTGTCGGCCGGTCTGAAGTCCGGGCCCAGCGCCGCCTGCACCTCGGCCTCGTCCGGCTGGGACCAGGCTGCGCCGGGGGCGACAAAGCCGGCCGCGACCAGGGCCGCCTGCATCGCCGGGAAATCCGGCTCGCCGATCGCGAGGCGCCGACGGACCTGGCCCGCGGGCATCCAACTGCGGCGCAGGGTCTCGATCCAGACCGGGGCACGTCCGGTAAAGCTTTCGATGTGGGAGGAGATGTGCTGTGTCGCGCCCGAGCGGCGGCGCAGGATCATCGCCACCCGCTGGTCGGGGCGCCCGACGAAGGCATAGAGGTGCAGCGCGGAGCCTTCGGCGGCCACGATCTCGCGCGCGGCCTTGTAGCGGGCGACTTGCACCTCCAGCGGGTGGGCCTGGGGGTGGAAGATCTCGTACCCTTCGGCGGCGAGGCGCTCCTCCAGCCGTTCCTCGCCCAGCAGCGCACCGCGGTTTGGTCCCAGCCTCGACCGCGAGATGTAAAGCCGCTCCGGACCTTCGGGCGCGATGTCCTGGCCGAAGCGTAGCGCCATGGCGGCGATGAACCGGTCGGTGCCGCGGCTGATCTGGCCCAGGCCAAAGCCCTGGCCCGGCACGATCAACTCGTCGGGCACGCAGGGCGTGCGGGCTTCGCGGATGGGGAGATCACAGCCCATGAGCCGCAGGAAGTCGCGCTGGAAGCCGGGCAGCGGCTCGTCGAGCAGGGGATTCTTGGGCGTGAAGAGAATGCCGTCGAAGTCCTTTTGGGACAGGTGTTCCAGCGCCCAGAGCCGGGTCACGCTTTCGGTCACGAAGTGCGGGAAGTAGCGCCAGAGCACGCCGCCCCAGAGCCAGCGCCCGGGCAGCCGTTCGGCCTGTGCGGGCTTGTCGGGGGTGGGGGTGAGCAGGCGGCCGTTGCGCCAGGTCGTCGCGTGGGGAACGATATTGCCCTCGGCGGTCAGCACGCCGGAGGGCTGAACATGGGCGCGCCTGGTGGGCGGCACGACCACCGGCTGCCGCAGCCGGGCGATCTGGACCGACCAGCCGCCCGAGGGGTTGGGCGCCTCGAGCCGCGTCACCGCGCGGGTGCAGGTCCAGACGAAGCGGGTCGAGACCTTGTCAACCTGCCGGAACCCCAGCGCGCGCAGCCGGTCCTTGCAGGTCTTGGTGCCCTCGGTGCCGTAGACCTTCGGGTGCAGTTCGATGACCACCGCGCGGATGCCTTGCAGCCGGGTCTGGGTCAGCAGTTCCAGTTCGCCGCCTTCGATGTCGATGATCAGCACGTCGGGTCGGAACTCTGCCAGCACCGCGTCGAAATCGGCGGTGGGCACCTCCACGGGGCGGGTTTCGCGGTTGTCGACGTCGATCAGAGACGACCCGAGAAAGGAGTTCCGCAGATGAAAGGTGCGGGTCGGGGGCCGGTCCGGCCCGGCCGTCAGCACCGCGTGGCGTACCTCGATACGGTCGCCCAGGTCGTTGGCGGCATGCAGGGCGCGGATGTGCGGGATCAGCTCGGGGTTGGCCTCATAGGACAGCACGGCGGAGGGCCGGGCGCGCGCCGCGATGACCGCGCCGACCACGCCAAGCCCGGCGCCCAGTTCCAGCACGCGGTCGCCGGGACGGACCACCGCCAGCGCACCGGCGATCTCGTCGGCCTCGTAGCGGCCTTCGGCGATGCGCCGCTGCCGCGTCTCGGTCAGAAAGGGCGATGCCGGTATGCCAACGCCGTGGCAGGTCACCGCCGCCTCGCATTCATCCATCACGGTCCGCCCGTCCTGTCCCGTCCAATCGTGGTTAGCGTGGCAGTCATTTGTGTTAACAATATGTTGACGGTGCGGCTCCGGCCAGACCCTTTGGCGATCGCGGTAAATGTGCCGATCCGGAGGATGCGTCATGCCGCACACTGGACCCCGGGTGGGGAATTCGCCATACAGGGCCGCAAGTGACACGAGGAGTCGTCCATGGGCATGCTCAACACCCTTCTGCGCGCCGTGACCTGGTGGAATGGCGCCACGCTCAACACCCTGATCTACACCAGCCGCAAAGGCGTGAAGGTCGGCGAGGACGAGCAGGGCAACGCCTTTTACCAGACCCGCGACGGCAAGCGGCGCTGGGTGATCTTCAACGGCGAGGCCGAGGCCAGCCGGGTCAGCCCGGATTGGCACGGCTGGCTGCACCACACCTTCGATGACCTGCCAACCGACCGGCCGCTGCCGCGCAAATCCTGGGAAAAGCCCCACGTGGAAAACCTGACCGGCACGGCTCTGGCCTATGCGCCGGCCGGCTCGATCCGCCGCGCGGCCCCGGCAGAGCGCCGCGATTACGAGGCCTGGTCGCCGGAATGACCCATTCGATGGCGGAAGTTGCCGTTGGCGGCGCCGTCCTGGCCGCCGCCATCGCCTTTGGCGCCTATACCGTGCAGAGCACCGGCTTTGCGCTGGGCGCGACCGGCTACGAGTTGCGCGCCTCGTTCCGGTCGATCGAGGGGGTCAGCGTCGGCACCGACGTAAGGCTGGCCGGCGTCAAGGTGGGCACCGTGACCGGCGTCACCCTGAACACCGAGACGTACCGTGCCGATACCGTGGTGGTCGTGGACGACGGGGTGCTGGTGCCGGACGACAGCGTGATCGCCATCGCGTCCGAGGGCCTGCTGGGCGGCAACTTTGTCGAGATTTCGCCGGGCGGGTCGCTGTTCTACTACGAGGCGGGCGAAGAGATCCTGGACACCCAAGGGGCGGTAAGCCTGCTGAACCTGCTGCTCAAGTATGTGGGCGGAGGCAGCGAGGAATGAGGGCGCTGGCGGTCGGCGCGGTGCTGGCGCTTGTGCTGGCGGGGCCGGGCGTGGCGCAGGAGGCGGTGCAGGCAGGCAGCGGCGCCGTGCTTCGGGCGCTGGACAAGCTGAACGCCAAGGTCAGCGACCTGACGTTGCAGAACGGCGAGTCTTCGGTGATGGGCCTGATGGAGGTCCAGTTGCAGGAATGCCGCTATCCGCAGGACGACCCCACCGGCAACGCCTATGCCTTTCTCACCATCCGCGAGGCGGGCGTGGCGCGGCCGGTGTTCAGCGGCTGGATGGTCGCCGCCTCTCCGGCGCTGAACCCGC
The DNA here is from genome assembly GCF_900184945.1 of Antarctobacter aquimaris. Taxonomy (GTDB): domain Bacteria; phylum Pseudomonadota; class Alphaproteobacteria; order Rhodobacterales; family Rhodobacteraceae; genus Maliponia; species Maliponia aquimaris. Next base: position 160,749 of record NZ_FXYF01000011.1, read on the forward strand.
TGGACCACCCGCGCTACGACGTCTGGGTGCTGCGCTGCACGGGGCTTCCGACCGGATCGAACTGAAGTCAGCCTTTGCCGCGTGACGAGGCGGCATTGCGGGCCACGATCTCGGCGCCGGAAGTGGCCAACGGTTGCGCGAGGATATCGGCCTCCCGCGCCAGGGCTTCGGCCAACTGCCTGCGATAGTCCTGCCGGGTGATCTCGACCGCGCCGAGGCTCGCCAGGTGCGGCGTCAGGAATTGCGTGTCGAACAGGGTGAAGCCGGTGCGCCGCAGGTGGTCCACCAGCCAGGCCAGCGCGATCTTGGACGCGTCCGTCCGGCGCGAGAACATCGACTCGCCGCAGTAAGCCGCGCCGACCGTCACGCCGTAGACCCCGCCGACCAGCGCGCCGTCCATCCAGACTTCGAGCGAATGCGCGTGCCCCTGGACGTGCAGCGCGTGGTACAGCGCGCGGATCTCGGCGTTGATCCAGGTTTCCTGGCGCTCGGCGCAGCCGTCGATCACCCCCAGGAAATCCGCGTTCAATGTCGCCGAGTAGCCGCCGCGCCGCAACCTGCGGGCCAGGCTGCGCGAGATGTGAAACCCGTCCAGCGGCAGCACCCCACGCCGACGCGGATCGACCCAGAAGATTTCCGGGTCGTCGCGCCGTTCCGCCATGGGAAAGATGCCGGTGCGGTACGCGTGAAGCAGGAGGTCAGGGGTGACGGACATCGGATCAGGACAGACGACTTGTGCAGGGTGGCCGGAGTGTTTCGCCCGCGCGACCCCGCCCCGGCCGTGCGCCGGGGCCACCGGCCTGGACAGAGGTCCCGGCGCAAGGCCGGGGCGCGATGCGCCCGTTCATTCCAGTCCGCCGGCCTCCAGCCATTTTTCCAGCCAGTGGATGTTGTAGGCGCCGGTGTGGATGTCCTTTTCCCGCAACAGCGCGTGGAACAGCGGCACGGTGGTGTCGATGCCGTCCACGATCAATTCGCCCAGCGCGCGGTTCAGCCGGGCCAGCGCCTCGGGGCGGTCGCGGCCGTGCACGATCAGCTTGGCGATCAGGCTGTCGTAGTAGGGCGGGATGCGGTAGCCGTCATACAGCGCCGAGTCCATCCGCACGCCGAGGCCGCCCGGCGCATGGAAATGCGAGATCTTGCCGGGAGAAGGCCGGAACTGCGGCAGCTTTTCCGCGTTGATGCGCACCTCGATGGCGTGGCCGTTGATCTTCAGGTCCTCCTGCGAGAACGACAGCGGCAGCCCGGCGGCCACACGGATCTGTTCACGCACCAGGTCGACGCCAAAGATCGCCTCGGTCACCGGGTGTTCAACCTGGAGGCGGGTGTTCATCTCGATGAAGTAGAACTCGCCGTCCTCATAGAGGAACTCGATGGTGCCCGCGCCGCGATAGCCCATCTTGGCGATGGCATTGGCGCAGATCGTGCCGATGCGGCTGCGTTCCTCGGGGGTGATGCTGGGGCCGGGGGCCTCTTCGAACACCTTCTGGTGGCGGCGCTGGAGCGAACAGTCGCGTTCGCCCAGGTGGACACCGCCACCCTTGCCGTCGCCAAAGACCTGGATCTCGATGTGGCGCGGACGCTGGAGGTACTTCTCGATGTAGACCTCGTCGTTGCCAAAGGCGCTCTTGGCCTCGGCGCGGGCGGTCTGAAAGGCGCGCTCCATCTCGTCTTCGGTGCGGGCCACCTTCATGCCGCGCCCGCCGCCGCCGGCGGTGGCCTTGACGATGACCGGGTAGCCAAAGCTGGCGCCGATCTTCCTGGCGTCCTCGACGCTGGCCACGCCGCCTTCGGAGCCGGGGACGACGGGGATGCCCAGCGCCTTGGCGGTCTCCTTGGCGGTGATCTTGTCGCCCATCGTGCGGATGTGCTCGGCCGAGGGGCCGATGAAGGTCAGGTCATGATCCTCGACGATCTGCACAAACCGGGCGTTTTCCGACAGGAAGCCGTAACCCGGGTGGATCGCCGTGGCGCCGGTGACCTCGCAGGCGGAGATGATCGCCGGGATCGACAGGTAGCTGTCGGGCGAAGGCGCGGGCCCGATGCAGATGGTCTCGTCCGCCATGCGCACGTGCATGGCGTCGGCGTCGGCGGTGGAATGCACCGCGACCGAGGGAATGCCCATCTCGCGGCAGGCGCGGATGACGCGCAACGCGATCTCGCCCCGGTTGGCGATGAGGATCTTGTCAAACATCGGCTTACTCGAGGATCACGAGCGGGGCGCCGTATTCCACCGGCGCACCGTCTTCGACGAGGATGCGCTTGACCGTGCCACTGCGCGGGGCCGGGATGTGGTTCATGGTCTTCATCGCCTCGACGATCAGCAGCGTGTCGCCTTCCTTGACCTGCTTGCCGACCGCGATGAAGGGATCCGCGCCCGGCTCGCCCTGCATGTAGACGGTGCCCACCATGGGCGAGGTCACGGCGCCGGGATGCGCGGCGGGGTCCTCGGGCATTTCCGCGGCCGGCGCGGCTGCCGGCGCGGGCGCGGCGGCCGGAGCGGGGGCGGCGTAGTGCGGCATCATCTGCGCGGGCGCCTGCGCGGCCACGGTGACCTGCTTGCTGATGCGGACCTGAAGGCTGTCGTCGTCGCCGTATTCGCGCATGACCTCGAGTTCGGTCAGGTCGTTTTCATTGAGAAGTTCCGCCAGGGCCTTGATGAAGGCCACGTCTGCCTCGGTCTTCTTGTCGCTCATGCCATCCTCGCCATGTCATCGGTCCCCTTGCCTGCCTGCAGGCGGGGCGTGCGAGGCTTATAGGGGAAGGCGCGGGCGGTGAAAAGCGATGCTGAACAGCTTTGCGCGGCGGCGCGGTTGCAGGGGCCCTCGGCCGGGCCTAGCATCCCGCCGGGGGAGGAGCGGACATGAACATCTCGACCTGGCTGGCGCGGGTGGCGCAGCTGACGCCGGAGCGCCCGGCGCTGCACCTGGGCAGGGACCTCGTGGCCGACTACGGCCAGTTCCACGCATCGACGCTGCGGCTGGCGGCGGGACTGGTGGCGCGCGGGGTTGCGCCGGGGGACCGGGTGGGCCTGTTCATGAAGAACGTCCCCGACTACCTGGTGGCGCAGTACGGCGCCTGGTACGCCGGGGCGGCCGTGGTGCCGATCAACGCCAAGCTGCATCCGCGCGAGGTGGATTTCATCCTGGAAAACTCGGGGGCTTCGCTGGTCTTTGCCACGCCGGACCTTGCGCCGGATCTCGCCGAGGTCACGCAGGTCCCGGTGATCGAAAGCGGCGCGGCGGCGTGGGCTGCGCTGCTGGACACCCCGCCTATCGCAGCGCCGGTGCATCGTGCACCCGACGATCTGGCCTGGCTGTTCTACACCTCCGGCACCACGGGCCGGCCCAAGGGGGTGATCATCACGCACCGGATGCTGACGATCGTGTCGCTGTGCTACCAGACCGACTGCGAGCTGGTGCGCGCCGAGGACGCTGCCCTTTACGCCGCACCGCTCAGCCATGGCGCGGGGCTGTACAACATGATGCACGTGCGCGCCGGGGCGCGGCATGTCTTTCCACCCTCCGGCGGCTTTGACGAGGGCGAGGTGCTGGACCTGGCCGAGGCCTTTGGCGGCGCACACATGTTCATGGCGCCGACCATGGTGCAGCGCCTGGCGCGGTTTGCCAGGGCATCGGGGCGGCGCGGCGAGGGGCTGCGCACGATCGTCTATGCCGGCGGACCGATGTACAACGCCGACATCATCGCGGCGGTGGACCAGTTCGGCCCGGTCTTCGTGCAGATCTACGGGCAGGGCGAATGCCCGATGGGCATCACGGCGCTGTCGCGCCATGACGTCACGGACCGGACGCACCCGCGCTGGCGCGAACGGCTCGGCTCGGTCGGGCGGGCGCAATCGGCGGTCGAGGTGCGCATCGCGGGCGAGGACGGAGAGACCCTGCCGCCCGGCACGGTGGGCGAGATATGCGTGCGCGGCGACATCGTCATGCCCGGCTACTGGCAGAACCCGGAGGCCACGGCCAGGACGCTGAAGGACGGCTGGCTCTGGACCGGCGACATGGGCGAGATGGACGCCGGGGGTTATGTCACGCTCAAGGACCGCTCCAGGGACCTGATCATCTCCGGCGGCACCAACATCTACCCGCGCGAGGTCGAGGAGGCGCTGCTCGAGCACCCATCGGTGCTCGAGGTCGCGGTGGTCGGCCGCCCGCACCCCGAATGGGGTGAGGAAGTGGTCGCCTTCGTCGTCAGCGACGGTCCGCTGGATCCGGCGGCACTGGACGCGCATTGCCTGGACCGCATCGCGCGCTTCAAGCGACCCAAGAGCTATGTTGCCGTGCCGGCGCTGCCCAAGAACAACTACGGCAAGGTGTTGAAGACCGATCTGCGCGCCGGTTTTTCCGGCGAGGGCGGATCGGCCCCCTGAGCGGCGCGGGGCATTGGTTCGGCCTTGGGATCGGTCTCGGCGGGACTTGTCTGGTGCGCGGGCTGTCCTGCTTCAACCCTGGTCGTGGGCGGAGCAGGCTCCGGTTCTTGAGCCGCGTCCGGCTTGGGCGCCTGGGCGTCCAGCATCCGGCTGATGGTGATCTGCATGATCGAGGGCGGCGCCGCATGGGTGCTGGGATCCGGTTCGCCGTTGACGGCGCGCCAGAACTGGGTAGGTGCCTGACCGTCCTTCAGCCGCGCCTCGGGGTTGCGGGCGTCGGCGATGGGTTTGACGCGCATTCGGTCACCGCGGTCGGCTTGCGGCTCGGGCAACCCGTGCGGGTGGCCCGTGACCTGCGGTGCGGTCAGCAACGGGGAAACTGACATAGGCATTTGGCTGCTCCGTCCAGAGCGCCCCCAACTTGTCCAACATACCACGTCCCGCGGCGATGATCAGCGGGTTGGCTTCAATTGTGTCCAGATTCTCGGCGCTTCCGCCGGGCCGTGATCACAGTCTTCGTGTTCATGATCGAAGGGGAAAACCTGGCCGGTGATCTCTCCGGGGCCATCCACGACCTCTACGGGCTGAAAATCTTCGACCGCATCGCCACCTCGGCGGACCGGCCTTGGACGCGCCGCCGGGCTCGGCACCCGAAACGAAGCCAGCCGCCGGGACGTCCGGCGGCTGGCATGTCCGATTGCGGTCGTTCTCGGGCCGCAGGCGTCACCGGTTCATGCGGTTTTCGATGAGGTCTTCGACGACGGAGGGGTCGGCGAGGGTCGAGGTGTCGCCGAGGGCGCCGTAGTCGTTTTCGGCGATCTTGCGCAGGATGCGGCGCATGATCTTGCCCGAGCGGGTCTTGGGC
>NZ_FXYF01000017.1 GCF_900184945.1 Antarctobacter aquimaris
GTCCCATTCCGAACCCGGCAGTTAAGTGCCGCCGCGCCAATGGTACTGCGTCTCAAGACGTGGGAGAGTAGGTCGCCGCCAAACCTAGAAAAAACCACTTCTCTTAATACGATATCACGACAAAAAGGTAAGCGTCCGGTCAAGCCGCGTGGTTTGACCAGTTCCACGGCAGGAGATCATCCACGCGGGTGATCTTGTAGTCTGGGATGCGGGCCAGCGTATCGGCGAGCCATCCTTGTGGGTCCACACCGTTCAGTTTGGCGGTCTCGATCAAGGTGTATGCGATGGCGGCGGCTTTGCCGCCGGTCTGTGAGCCGACGAACAGGTAGTTCTTCCGCCCGACAGCCACGGATCGCATGGCGCGCTCGGCCGTGTTGTTGTCGAGTTCGAGGCAGCCGTGGTCGAGATAGGGTCGAAGCCGCTTCATGCGCGTCAGGCCATATCGGATCGCCATCGCCAGCGGCGATTTGCCGGAGATGGTCGGCAGTTGGTCGTGCAGCCAGCTCTCCAACTCGTCGAAGATCGGCGCCGCTTTCGCCTGGCGGATCTCGACCCGGCGATCGGGCGGCGAACCCCGCGCCTCCTTTTCGACGGCATAGAGTTGCGCGATGCGCCGGATGGCCTCGTCGGCGATGGCCGATCCCTGGGCCCTGTGGACATCGACGAACTTGCGCCGAACGTGTGCCATACAGGCGACTTCGCGAATGTCGCTGGAGCGGTAGATGTCCTCGAACCCGGCGTAGCCATCAGCATGCATCCAGCCTCGGTAACCTGCGAGATGATCCTTCGGATGCTGGCCTTTGCGATCTGGCGAGAACCGATACCAGCTGGCGGGCGGGGCATCGCCATTCCATGGCCGCTCGTCCCGCCCGTATGTCCACAGCCGCGCCGTTGCGGTCTTTCCGGTGACGGGCGCCAGCATCTTCACCGGGGTGTCGTCCGCGAAGATCGCCCGGCCGGCCAGCACGTGTCGGCCGATGGCATCTGCAAGCGGTTCCAGCAGCGCGGTGGACTTGCCGACCCAGTCGGCCAGCGTCGAACGGTCGAGGTCGAGCCCCTCGCGCTCGAAGATCTGGCTCTGGCGATAGAGCGGCAGATGGTCAGCGTATTTGGAGACCAGGACATGGGCCAGTAGACCAGGGCCGGGACGACCGCGCTCGATCGGGCGGGATGGCAAGGGAGCCTGTGTGAATGCCTCGCAGCCGGAACAGGCCATGCGGGGACGGACGATCCGGTTCACGATAAACCGGCCGGGCACATACTCCAACTCTTCGGTCACATCCTCACCCAGGCGTCGCAGCGTCCCACCGCAGCGAGCACAGTCCTCGTCGCCGGTCGTCAGCTCGATCTCCTGGCGCGGGATATGATCGGGGATGGGACGACGCTTCGGCTTGTCCTTCTCCTCTTCGTCCGGCAGACGCAGCTTCGCGGTCATCTTGGCGACGGCGATCTCGCTGGCTTCCAGAGCCAGCTGAAGCTGCTCGATGGTCTCCGACGACGTGCCAAACCTATGGCTGCGGTGACCGGCGAGCTGGTGGCGAAGCTTCTCGATCAGCATCGCCTGCGACTTCACTTCGGCCAGCAAAAGCGCCGTGAACCGCCGCAATTCCTCGGGGTCTTCGGGCAGGGATTTGGCCACGTCCAGCATGGCCAATCATAGCAAAAGAAGGGTGAGACAGGAATCCCGAACGTGCTATCGCGCCCGGCTTATCCCGCCTTGAGCGGCGTCCAGCTGCGCCGCGGCAGGCGCCAGTCGATCCCCTCCAGCAGCATCGCCAGTTGCGCCGGTGTCAGCGCGATCTTGCCCTCCTTCGCGGACGGCCACACGAACCGGCCCTTCTCCAGGCGCTTCGAGAACAGGCATGCGCCTTGGCCGTCCCACCAGATGATCTTGATCAGATCACCGCGTCGGCCCCGGAAGACGAACATGTGTCCGGCGAACGGGTCCTGCTTCAGCACCATCTCCGCCTGAGCCGCGAGGGTCGTGAACCCGCGCCGCATGTCGGTCACGCCTGCCGCCAGCCACACGCGGGTGTTCGCCGGGACCGGGATCATCCGGAAAGGCCCCGGATCAGCCGGGCCAGCGCCTCGGGATCGTAGGCTCCGCTGATCCGCAGCCGGTGGCCACCCGCTGTATCGATCTCGATCGTGCCTGACGCAGGAGCGGGATCGGCGACGGCTTTGTCATCGTCGTGCATGGGCCGATTGACGATCTCGACGGGAAGAAAACACGCCGAATCCGGCTCTGCCGGGGCCCCCGGCGCATAGCGTGGGTCGCGCAACCACTTGAAGATCAGGTTGGCGTTCATCGCGTAGCGCTGCGCCACCCGCGCGACCGACACACCCGGCGCCGTCGTCTGCAAGCAGATCGACCGCTTCTCCTCGTCCGTCCAAAGCCGCTTCGTCCGACGCGCCATCACGCACCCACAGTGTCCACTATCCCATGGTGGACACTATCGATCACCCTCTACGCGCGGCAGAGCAGCGACGCCGGACGCTTACGACCAACCACCGGGCCGAGCAGGTGAAGACCTTCGAGACGGAAGACGGTCGCACCGAACTGCGCGCGGTGACCGGCCCCGACTATGGCCGCATCCATGACCATGAACTGGTCGAGGCGGTGCAGCGCATCGCGGGCAATGGCACGGGCGACACGCGCTGGAAGGTGCCGGGGGTGCTCGACTGGTCGACCGGAATTTACAACCCCGATGTCGAGATCAGCCGCGACACGACCACGCTCTATGCCTCTGACCGTGACGTGTTCCTGTTCCTGGTCGATGATCACAACCCGATCGAGGCGGGCCGCCTGCCCGACGGCTCTCCCGATCTCTACTTTCGGGGCTTCTACTGCTGGAATTCCGAGGTGGGCGCGAAGACCCTCGGCATGGCAAGCTTCTACCTGCGGGCAGTGTGTCAAAACAGGAATTTATGGGGCGTCGAGGATTTCCAGGAAATCCGGATCCGGCATTCGAAATACGCCGCCTCGCGTTTCGCACATGAGGCCGCCCCGGCGCTGACGCGGTTTGCCAATTCCTCGCCGCAGGGCTTCGTGAACGGCATCAAGGCGGCGCGGCAGCAGATCGTGGCGCGCAGCGATGAGGATCGTGCGGATTTCCTGCGCAAGCGCGGTTTCTCGAAGGCCGAATCCGGCAAGATCATCGAGAAGGTGCTGATGGAGGAAGGCCGCCCGCCCGAAAGCATCTTCGACTTCGTGCAGGGCATCACGCGACTTGCGCGCGACAAGACCCAGCAGGACGCGCGCCTCGACATGGAAGGGCGCGCCAAGAAGCTCCTCGACCGGGTCGGCTGACGCCGGACCCGATAACGCGACCGCCCTCGCGCGCGGCGGTCGCGCTTTCCCCTTCCACATACATGCCACGGGCCCCGCCCCGAGAGGGCTGGGGACTTCGGCCTGCGCATTTCAGCGAGAACCTCCATGACCCCCCAGGAAGAAACCGTCATCCTCGAGGCCCGCGACATCCTCGGTCGCTACCTCAGCCAGAACCCGGTCATCGGCAGCTGGCAGGCGCTGATGGACTATTGCGCGCTCACCGTCCGCGGCCCGATCGAGCGGTTCCACGTGCTCTATCTCGACCGCAAGAACCGCATCATCTCCGATGAGCTTCTCTCGACCGGCACGGTCGACCATGTGCCGGTCTATCCGCGCGAGGTGATCAAGCGGGCGCTGATGCTGAACGCCTGCGCCCTGATCCTGATCCACAACCACCCGTCGGGCGATCCAACGCCGTCCGAGGCCGATCTCAGCATGACCAAGGAGATCCAGAAGGGGTGCAAGTACCTTGGGCTGACGCTGCACGATCACATCATCGTCGGCGCCGGAACTGAGCTGAGCTTGCGGGCCCTCGGCAAGCTCTGAGGGCCCATCGGACCTATCACCGCTGCCCCGTCGAGGAAGAGGGCAGCGGTTTTGTCTTTGACGGTGAAGCGGGGAGAGAGGCTTCCCGCGCCGTCGGAGATACTCCCATGTTCGATCTGCCTTTTCCCATCCACCCGACCGCCCACGCGCGGGGCATCCCGCCGCATTTTCCTTCGGGTAACACCGATCCCAATCACCCCTTCGCCCTGACCCTGGCTCGCCGTGCACTGGCTGATCTGATGTCTGGCCGTGCCGCCCCGTTGGTCCTCGCCCGTTTCGCGAGCCTGGCCGAGGCCATGCTGGGCGCGATCGACCATGCCGAGGGGATCGGCCCGGATGCTCCGCCCCAGCTTTTAGCCATCCTCGACCGCGACGAGCGCCTTGTGCTGGCCGGGGCCGCCAGTGACTGCGCCGTCGCCTGGTGCCACCCGGTGACGAGCGCGGCTGAGGCACGTGGCGTCGTGACCGAGGCGAGCCAGTTGCGCGCGCAGGCGGGCCGCGCATCCGCTTGGGGTGAGCCCAATCTGGCGCAGCGGCTGCGCCACCGCGCCGATCTTCTCGATGCTCGGCTCGTCGACCCGCTCTGGCGCGCCTTCGCCGCCCGGACGCTGCAGGTCGCTGCGTGAAGCCCGAGAGACAGAGGAGGGCAGGGGGGATTTGGAGCTTGTCCGGGGGAGAGAGATCGCCCGGACCGGCTCCGATCCCTTAACCTTAGCGGAGACTCACGATGACCTTGACCGAACCCACCCTCACGCCGCCGATGACACCCTCGTCCGTCGACATGGCGCAGATCTTCGCGGCGCATGCCGAACGCGCGGCCCGGATCGACGCACTGCGCCCCGGCAACAAGGACCGCCTCTTCGACGGTCTCATGGCCGCTGGCATCACCCATGTCACCGTGACTTTCGACGGTGCCGGGGACAGCGGCCAGGTCGAAAGCATCGGCGCATGGTCCGGCGAGATCGCCGTCGATTTCCCCGCGACCGAGATCGAGTATGCCGCGCTCACCTGGGACGACCCCGAGGTCGAGATGCGGCAGCTCTCGCTGGAAGATGTCGTCGAGCAACTCGCCTACGACTTCCTCTCCGACACCCATGGCGGCTGGGAAAACAACGACGGTGCCTGGGGCGAGTTCTGCTTCGATGCCGCGGCCCGCTGCATCCACCTCGAGTTCAACGAGCGGTACACCTCGTCCGAACTCTTCACCCATGATTTCTGAGGGTGCGGCGATGGCACATCCCTATCACCACGCCCTCTCCTCGGTGAAGAAATGGGGCGGCACGGTCGAGGATTTCATGGCGATGCATACCTGGTTCGACCAGAGCAAGGAGATCACAGCCGACTTCCGGCACCGGGCGCTGCGCCACCATGCCGAAGGCATCTTCATGGCCGAGACGATTTTCGGGCCGACCCTCACGCTCTCGACCGGGCGCGTCATTCCGACCCGATGGGTCGGCGAGCAGCATGTGAAAGAAGACCTCGGCTTCATCCCGAGCTTCGCCGATTGGGTGAAGGCTATTCGGCCAGAGCCGTGGATGGGCCGGACCGCGCGGATCGAGGCCTTGGTCGATCCGTATCTCGCTTCGCCCGTGGTCGAGGTCACCTGAGATGACCGATCCGGCCTATCAGCGCCTCGGCCTGCCAGTGACGGCTTCGCCATTTGCGGTCCTGCGGGCAGCGGTCCGGGCGCTCCACCCGGACACGCGCGCCGTTCGCGGCTTCCGGGCGGCGCGCAAGCGCTTCTACCGGCAGATGCTCTGCGCGCATGCCGCGCGACAGGTGGCGGGCGACGAGCCAATCGGCTGATCGCCCCCAACCACCCCTTCATTCCAACACAATGCCCGGTCTCTCGGCCGGGTCTTCCCCATTCAGGAGGTCCCCATGGCGGATTACTTCACCCATTTCTCGTGCCTGCTCGACGTTGGCACCCCTGACAAGGCTGCCCGCGCGCTCGCGCTGTTCCAGGAACTGCGTGCCGCAGATCAGGACGTCGGCGATCCGGAGGTCTCGGGCTTTGACCTCGTGCGCCAGGACGCGCCGGAAGGTAGCAGCCTCTGGATCCATGACGACGAGCACGGCGATGTCGAAGCTGTCATCCGCTTCGTGATGCGCCTCGCGGACGATCTCGACCTCACCGGCTTGTGGGGCTTCCAGTATACCCACACCTGCTCCCGACCGCGCCTCGACGCCTTCGGCGGCGGCGCGCATGTCATCGATCTCGGCGCACGCAAATCCATCGGCTGGACCAGCACGCAAGAATGGCTGGCCGGCGCTCTCAACGGGGAGGACGTCGATGCCTGAGATCATCTGCACCACCGTCTACCAGTTCCCCGAACTCTCGGATGCCGCCAAGGAGAAGGCGCGCAGCTGGTATCGCGAGCTTGGACCCCACGATGACTGGTGGGACGCGGTCTACGAGGATTTCGAGCGGGTCTGCGAGATCCTTGGCGTCCGCCTGAAGACCAGGCCCGTCCTGCTGATGGGCGGCGGCACGCGGGCCAAGCCCTACATCTGGTTCTCCGGCTTCTGGAGCCAGGGCGACGGCGCTTGCTTCGAAGGTTACTGGTCCCACGTGAAGGGCGCCGCCGCCCGCATTCGGGACTACGCCCCGACCGACGCGACGCTGCATGGCATCGCGGATCGACTGCAGGCCATCCAGCGGCGGAACTTCTATCAGCTCGCCGCTGAGGTCAGCCACCGCGGGCGCTACTACCACGAATACACCATGTCCGTAGACGTCACCCGCGACAGCCCGACCTGGCAGCCGCCGACTGAGGATGCCGAGGAGATCGTGACCGACGCGCTGCGCGATCTGGCCCGCTGGCTCTACCGCCAGCTTGAGGCTGAATACGACCACCTGACCTCGGATGAGGCCATCGAGGAGGGGATCATCGTCAACGAGTACACCTTCACAGAAGCCGGGCGTCGCTTCGGGTAAGGGCGCACGGTTGAAAACTGTCAGAAAACTGCGTATGTTTCTGACAAAGGAGCGATCATGGAGCGCATGGCCGAGAGCATTATGAATGTCGCAACGACGTTGCCGGAGGGGGTACCCTTGGCAGCGAAGGGGCTTTTGCATCTCGGCTCGCGCGCGGCGGTCGATCAAACGCTGTCGCGTCTGGCTGCGCGCGGCGAGTTGATCCGTGCAGGACGCGGCATCTACATGCGCCCGGTCCAGACACGCTTTGGACCGCGTAGCCCGTCGGCTGAACAGGCGATTGAAGCGCTCGCTATGCAGCGGGGCGAGACGATCGTCCCGAGTGGCGCTGCTGCGGCAAACGCTCTGGGCCTCACGACACAGGTGCCGGTCAAGTCGGTTTACCTTACTTCCGGTCGAAGCCGCGTGCTGAGCCTTGGCCGGCAGGCAGTCGAACTGCGTCATGCGCCGCGTTGGCAGTTGGCCCTTGGGAGCAAGACCTCGGGCCAGGCCGTCCGTGCGCTGGCATGGCTCGGGCCGGATGAGGCTCCCAAAGCTCTTCAAATCCTGCGATCCAAGCTCACGGAGACGGCAAAGACTGAGCTGATGTCCGCCGCGCCGCAGTTTCCGACTTGGCTGGCACGATTAGTCGGAGAGATGGTCCATGGCTGAGGCATTCCTGCGCCTCAGCGGTAAGGACCGACTGGATGCTCTTGGTGTCGCGGCCGATCGGCTCGGCCGACCAGCCCATCTCCTCGAAAAGGACGTCTGGGTGGTCTGGGCGATCCAGCAATTGTTTGGATCGCCCATCGGCACAAACCTCGTCTTCAAGGGCGGCACCTCGCTGTCGAAGGCCTACCGGGTCATTGACCGGTTTTCCGAGGATGTGGATCTGACCTTCGATATCAGAGCGCTGATCCCGGATCTGCTGGAGGGCCGTGAAGACGCCATGCCCGCCACATCCAGCGAAGAGCGGCGCTGGTCGAAACGTGTTCGAAAGGCTTTGCCTGAATGGGTGGCCGGGACCATTCAGCCGATCCTGCAGCAGGCAATTGATCGGGAAGGGGTCGATGCCGGCCTTCGGATTGATGGCGACAAGCTGTTCATCGACTACCCGCACCTCGCCCAAGGCACTGGATACGTTTCTCCGAGCGTGATGCTGGAATTCGGCGCGCGTTCTACAGGAGAGCCCGCATCCCCACGCGATATCGTTTGCGATGCCGCGTCGGTGATCGAAGGCGTGGAGTTTCCCACTGCCCGCCCGCGCGTGATGCATGCGGAACGGACGTTCTGGGAAAAGGCGACAGCGATCCACGTCTTCTGTTTGCAAAACCGTATGCGAGGGGATCGCTTTTCTCGCCACTGGCATGATGTCGCCCGGTTGGACGATGCGGGCATCGCCGCTGCGGCCATCGAAGATCGCGCGCTTGCGACCGCTGTCGCCCGGCACAAGACGATGTTCTTTGCAGAGAAGGCGGCGGATGCCACGTGGATCGATTACGGAGCCGCAACCTGTGGTCAACTCCAACTGGCCCCAAGCGGTGCAGCCCTCGACGTTCTCGCTGACGATTATCGCCAGATGGCCGAGGACGGCCTGCTTGCAAAAACACCAGAGCCCTTTGGCGACTTGATGGACCGCTGCGCTGACATCGCGCGTAAGGCCAATGCAGCGTTCAAGCCTGACTGACCATCTTTTCGGAAGATTCCCGCTACTTATTTCCGTCGATCCATTTCGACATGAGCCCCTTGTCGCGGAAGCACTCTTCCGGAACGGCGCGCTGTTTGATCCGGGCAAGTTTCTCCGCGAAGGCCACCTGCTTTGAGGTCGGCAGCCGGTCCATGTCGGAGACCGGCTTCAGCTGGGCCTGAGCCTCAATCCAGACGCTCAAGGACCGGCGGTCCTGCTGAACCTCCCAGGGCAGAAGGGTCTGATTGCGCAGGGCGAGTGACCGCGCATAGGCGATCTGCTTCGGTGTCGCGGGCAGGGTGTATGTGGTGCTGTCCATCGGGAAACTCCCTTTCTAGCTTGGCCCTGAATATAGAACATAACAGGAACAAAATCAAGCCAAGCGAACGGAACGCACCGGTTCGAGAGGGAGAGAGGGGTCGGGGAAGATCAGGCCTGAGGGTGCCCGAGAGAGAGGGTGTCCGGGCCTACAGGCCGGGGCAAGGGCGTGGGGTTCGTGATCCCGAACCTGCTGACCTACAAGGGCTCCGCCGTGGTGCTCGACGTGAAAGGTGAGAACTTCCGCGAGACCTCGCGCTTCCGCGCCAGCATGGGCGACAAGGTCTTCCGCTTCGCGCCGACCGACTGGGACCGACCGACACATCGCTACAACCCGCTTGCACGCATTGCTGCCATGACCAACCCCGACCGGCAGCAGATGGAGCTGAAACTCACCGCCAAGCTCTTCCTGCAGACCGACAATGAAAAGCTGAGCGGGCTTTTAGCCGGGGGTATCGACCTCTTCGTAGCGGCCGGTCTTCTGGCCTTCGAGCGCGGCGTGCCGACCATCGGCGAGATCTATCGCATCACAGCCTCGGGGGGCGACAAGCAGAAGGAATACCTGAAGCGTTCGCAAGAGGTGAAGAACAAGTCGGCCAAACTGATCTTCGAGCGTATGGCATCGACCAACAACGACACCCTCACTTCCTACCTCTCCCTCCTGATGACATCGGGTCTCGACACTTGGGACAACCGCGCGATTGACGCGGCCACCGCGACCTCTGACTTCTCATTCCGGGATATCCGCCGCCGCCCACATGCGATCTATCTTGTGGTCGAATCCGAGATGATCCGCCCGCTTGCCCCGCTGATCCGCCTCTTCTTTTCGGATCTGATTGCCTCACTGCAGACGCGGGAACCCGGCGATGACGAGCCTTGGCCGGTCATGATCATGCTCGACGAGTTCGACCGGCTAGGCAAAATGCCGATCGTCGCCGAGAGCATCAAGACGCTGCGTTCCTTCGGCGGTAACCTCGCCATCGTGACCCAGACGATCCCCGCGCTGGACGAGATCTATGGTGAGAACACCCGCAGGTCGCTGCAGGGCGGCGCCGGCGTGAAGCTCTACCTCACCCCGTCCGAGCAGAAGACCATCGAAGAATTGAGCCAGGCCGTTGGCAAGACCACCAAGCGCGTGGTGACCCGCTCCCGCGCGGTCGGGCGCAACCCGTTCGAGGGGCGCAGCGTCTCGGAGCGGACCGAGGATACGCCGCTCCTGACCGAGGATGAGGCCCGGCGCATGGACCTCGATGAAGTCATCCTTGTGATCGACGCGCAGATGCCTATTCGCGCACGAAGGGTGAAGTATTTCGAGGATCCAGCGTTAAAGGTTCTGCACTCGGGCCAGTCTGGGAGCTTCCCCTATCCGGACGAGGACGGGCTGCGGCGGGATCGGCAGATGACGGAGACACGTGAGACGGTGGAGAAGCTGAAGCAGGAGTTGCAGGAGGTGCGGGCAGAGAAAGCCGGGCAGGAAACCGGCCCAACAGCGCCGAAGCCATCGAATGAAATTTCGAAGACCGGCCCTGGCACTGCAGCGAAGGCACGCGGCCGCGCGGCTCGGGCTGCAGCGAGTAGCGGTGGCCAGGATCAGCTTTCGCTCAATGTTGAGGGACTGGGGATTACCGACAGCGATCAACCTGCGCTGGCCTCGGCGGTTCAGACAACGAAGGCGATTATTGCCGAGCATGGCCAAACCAGGGCCGTAATTATCTAGGGAGAATTACGATAGCGTTTTCCAAACAGCGAGCCAAGCTCCAATTCGTAGGCTTGTGCAGAAAGGTCTGGCAATCGACGAAACTTCAACGAGTGTTAGACCGGGGATGGTCTGGCATGCAATCGTTGACCCTATGCAAAAGTTCTTCCTCCTGGAAATGCCTGCAAGGCTGTTCATAAGGAATACGCTGCTCGTCAGCCTAGTTGGATTGTTTGCAGTGCTCGTGCCCTACGTTTTCCTGATCCCGGGTTTCGGGGCGGTGCTGGCTGAGGGCGGACCGGCGTTCAGCCGGTTTCTCCGGCAAATTCTCACGAACGGTCTGCCGGTCGTCTTCGCGGTCAACTACGTCGGCTTTTTCCTGATTGCCTTGGGAAACACCCGAACCAAGGCGAACAAGGTGCCAATCCTGGCGCTGATGCTCGACATACCCGCACGAGTTGCCGTCTTTGTCGTCCTGCACGTGATCGTTTACGTCATGTCTGCCGACTGGTTCGATTCATTCGGCGGCAGTCGCGCGACGGCACTGCGTGTCGTGGCTCCGACACTCGCGAGATCGGCATTTTTCGAAAACCTGTCCGGCGTCTATCTCTATGCATCCCTCATGTGCACGTTTCCGATGCACGTGGACTTGCTCGCACGTGCGGACTGGATGCGACGGATCGGCAGGAGATTGCCGCGCTTCGCGATGCCCGTCTTCGTGGCCTTGCTTTGGTTCGCTCTTGCCGTCGTCACGTTGACACTCCTGGCGGACCAGATCACCAGATGGCAGCAGCCCTGATCCCCGCAAGGCTCCCGCCATCACGAAGAATTGCATGGCTCGAGGATCCACCGGCAAGCGTGCCCCTCGTCCGTCCGGCTTGGACGATCCCGCTGGCGCCCCTGATTAGACCATTGATTTGGCGATACATTCCCATTGCGCAGATCGCGGACAAATGAGCCTCGCCCGCCTCCTCTCGCGGCCCAGCGACGGACCCTCGCGGTTTGATCTGAATCATGGAACCGCCCGGCTGCCTTCGCAATCATGGGGTTGTTTCTTCTGAAGGACGGAAGTGTTGCGAGGAAGACGCTCCAGTTTCTTGCGGACAGGCGGCATCAGGTTGGTGCCGGTGCTGGTGGCGTTTCTCGCGATTGCGCTTTCTTCCCTGCATGCCGGCGAAGTCCACGCGGAAACGGGGCCGTCGCAACAGGTCCAGATCCAGCAGATCGACGACGATACTCATCCCGCCGACTTGTCGTCAGAAATCACGGGCTCGCATTGCACGCTGACTCTTGCCTGCCATGCGCCGGTCTTGTTGGCTGCGGCCGCAAGCGTGCCGGGTGATACGGCCTTGTCCGGCCTGGCTTGGCCCGAGGATTTCGTCTTCCGTGACGGACGTTGCCTGGCGGTGCCGACGCCCCCTCCCCTTGCCGCCCGCGCCTGACGCGCGCGGGATGAACTGACTCGACAGTTTCCGAACCTTGAGCGTTTCTCGCGCGCTCCTTTCGTTGCGATGTCGACGAAAGGACAGTGGCGGTCGTGTCCCGGCATCCAGCGTGACACCTGCGATCCCATGAAATCCGTTCGTCAGGGAAGCGTCTCATGTTTCGACACCTCGTCCGTTCCACACTAATTCTGGCAACCGCCACGATGCCGATGATGGCCACTGCCGGAGAGCTTCGCGTCTTCATTCCGGAAGGCAGCGCCGACTCGGTTCGCATCGTCGATCCGAAGACCGGTGAAGATCTCGGCAGGATCGAAGGCACCCCTGCCGTTCACGGTCTGGCAGGCGGACCGACCTCCATCTACCTCGTGGCCGGCAGCTATGCCGAAGTCGACCGTGACGCGGCGTTGGCAGCGGCCAGACCCGCCGATGTCGGCGAAGACGAGCACGCCGCCCACCACGCCAAGCCGGCGGAGCGGATCGGTCCTCAAGACGCCGGGATCAGCCTGCTGAGCGTCCTCGATGCGGAGTCCGGCGAGATTGTGCGGCGTATCGAGGTGCCCGGGGCGGTGCACCACGTGGCGATTTCGCCGGACGGAAGGACTGCTGTTGCCACGCATCCGGCAAAGGACGGACTGTCCATCGTCGATCTGACGTCGCTGAAACTCGTCGCCTGGGTGCCGACCGGCGCGATGCCCAACTATGCCGTCTTCGGGACGGACCCCGGCGTGGTCTACGTGTCCAATGCCGGAAACGGGACGATCAGTGAGGTCGATCTCGGCCGGGCGATCGTTCGGCGCAACCTGCTGGCGGGCGACGAACCCGAACACCTCGCGCTCAGCCCCGACGGCAAGCGCGTTCTTGTTGCGGACGCCGGCAACGGCACCGTGATCGAGTTGGAGACTGCGAGCGGGCAGGAGCTGCGTCGGTTCGAGATCGGTGGCGAGATACATGGCCTGGATCTGTCCGAAGACGGGACGCGCCTGCTGGTGGCCGCGAAAGAGACGGACCGCATCGTCGCCATAGACCTGGGCACGGGAGACCTGACGTCCGCTCCGCTCGCTCCGGCGCCTTATCACCTGACGACGGTCCCGGGAACCAACAGCGTCTTCGTGTCGAGCCGGGACGAACCGAAGGTCTGGGTCGTCGACGCGACAACTCTCTCGGTGCTGCGGGAAATCCGGATCGAAGGCGAGGGCCATCAAATGGTCGTTCGTCCGGCCTCGTGACGACTCCGACCTTCAACTTGATGAAAGGGAGCAACTGACATGTTGGCGTTTCTCTACTTCGTGGCCGTCGCGGCACTTCTCTTCGCCGCGTTGCGGCTTGGCTGCGGCGCATGCGTGATGGGCCGCGATACCGGCGGCGCCGGTGCGGCGCATCTTCTGCCCGTCTTCCCGCTTGGCTGGGCTTTGAGCGGGTTCCTTGGCGCAACCTTCGTGATCTGCGTCGTCTTCGACCTCGTGTTCCCGCAGTTCGCCATGAATGCGACCTGGGCCCCCCTGTTGCCCGGCTTCGTCTGGTTGACGCCTTGGTCCTTCATTCTCGGACTGGCTGAAAGCCTGCTGTACGGATGGTACGTCGCGCTCGTCTTCGGAGGCCTCTACAACGCAGCTGTTTCGCGGAGGGCCGGTGCATGACCCCGCGTTCCCGCCCGACTTTACGCTTCCTGGGCGCCACCGGAACGGTCACCGGATCGCGCTACCTGGTCGAATGGGGCGATCGCCGCATCCTGATCGACTGCGGGCTGTTCCAGGGGTTCAAGCAGCTTCGGCTGCGCAACCGAAAGCCCTTCCCGGTTCGCCCCGGCTCGATCGAGACGGTTCTGCTGACCCACGCGCATCTGGACCATTCGGGCTACCTGCCGGCATTGATCCGCGCCGGTTTCCGGGGTCGGGTCCTTTGCACGCCCGCCACACGGGAATTGTCCGGGCTGATCCTGCCCGACAGCGGCCATCTGCAGGAGGAAGAGGCCAGGCACGCTCGAAAATGGCGCTATTCGGAACACAAGAGACCGGCCCCGCTCTATACCCTCAAGGATGCGCAGGCGGCGCTGGAGCATTTCGAGACCGTGGAGTTCGACCAACCGGTCGACCTCGGCGGTGGCCTGTCGGCGGAATTCATTCCGGCGGGTCACCTCCTCGGGGCCGCCCAGATCCGCCTGACGCTGGATGGCCTCACAGTGCATTTCTCCGGCGATCTGGGGCATGATCCCGATCCGCTTATGCGTCCGCCCGTGCCGTTTGCAGGCGCAGACGTGCTTGTGTGCGAGTCGACCTATGGCAACCGAAAGCACCCCGACACCGACCCGGAGGCCGAGCTTGCGCCGATCCTGAAGCGCACCTTCGCGCGCGGCGGCACCGTGCTCATTCCTTCCTTCGCGGTCGGGCGGGCGCAGGGGCTCATGTACCACATCTCGCGCCTCATGAGCCGCGGCGAGATCCCGTACGTGCCGGTCTACCTGAACAGCCCGATGGCCGTGGACGCGACGGAGATCTACCACCGGCACCATGACGAGCATCACGTCGCGTGGGAGGACTGCATCGGCATGTTCCGGATCGCGGAACGGGTGAACACGGTCGAACAATCGAAGGAACTCAATACGCGCTACGGGCCGATGATCATCGTTTCGGCCAGCGGGATGCTGACCGGCGGACGGATCCTGCACCATCTCCTCAGCTTCGGCGGGGACCGGCGGAACACGATCGTGCTGTCGGGTTTCCAGGCCGGCGGGACACGCGGCGCAGTACTGGCCGGGGGTGAACGCAAACTCCGGATCTTTGGCAAGGAGGTCCAGATAGATGCGGAAGTCGTACAACTTGAGACGTTCTCGGGTCATGCCGACGCGGACGAAATCCTGGCGTGGATGGCCGCGGGGCCGGCCCCGGCGATGACCTACCTCACCCATGGCGAACCCGAGGCGGCGGATACCCTGCGCCGACGTATCGCGCATGAGCTGGATCGCCCCGTGCGAGTCCCCGAGCACCTCGAGACCGTCAGACTGGACCGCCCGAGATGACCCGGCAAAAGAGCACGATGCGCCTTCAAAGGGCAGGCATTGATACATACAGGCAGCCGGTCGTCTACATGCCGGCCGACTGCCACCTGTGCCACGCCGAAGGATTCTCGGCCCTGGCCCGTGTCCGGATTTCACTCGGTGGCCGCACGATCGTTGCGACCCTGAATGTCCTGACGGACGCCGACTGGCTGCCGCCGGACACCGCCGGGCTCAGCGACGCCGCCTGGCGCGCGCTGTCGGCGGACGAGGGCGATGTCGGAACATTCGCGCACCCGGAGCCGCCGGCGTCGACCTCGGCCATTCGCGCAAAAGCGTATGGCGGTCGCCTGAACGACGACGCCTGCAAGGCTATCATCGAGGATACCGTCGCGCATCGCCTTTCCGATCTCGATCTGGCCGCCTTCGTGACGGCCTGCGCGGGCGACAACCTGGATGCCGCCGAGACGATCGCCCTCACGCGCGCAATGATCGGAGTTGGAGAAAGGCTGGACTGGGGAGGCGGGCCGGTTCTCGACAAGCACTGCGTTGGCGGCCTGCCGGGAAATAGAACGACGCCCATCGTCGTCGCCATCGTTGCCGCGGCTGGGCACCGGATCCCGAAAACCTCTAGCCGCGCCATCACGTCCCCCGCGGGCACCGCCGATACCATGGAGGTCATGGCGCCCGTCGCGCTCGACATCACTGCGATGCGTCGCGTGGTCGAAGCCGAGGGCGGCTGCATCGTCTGGGGCGGGGGGCTGGACCTGAGTCCGGCCGACGATATCCTGATCCGGATCGAGAGACCGCTCGACTTCGACAGCGAAGGGCAGATGGTCGCCAGCATCCTCTCGAAAAAGGTGGCGGCCGGTTCCACGCATGTCCTGATCGACATGCCCGTGGGTCCGACGGCAAAGGTGCGATCGGTCGCCGCGGCAGAGGCGCTCTCTCGGCGCCTCTCGATCGTGGCCGAGGACATCGGATTGCACCTGGCCGTGCATCGGAGCGATGGAACGGCCCCCATCGGGCGCGGGCTGGGACCTTCACTCGAGGCGCGCGACGTTCTGGCCGTTCTTCGCAGATCGTCGGACGCTCCGGCGGACCTGCGCGCGCGCGCACTGGATATCGCCGGCGCGGTGCTCGGGTTGACCGGAGGCGAGACATCCGGACGGGACCGCGCGGAAGCCTTGCTGGAGAGTGGCGCGGCAGAAGCGAAGTTCATGGCGATCTGTGATGCCCAGGGCGGGTTTTCGGAACCCGGCACGGCGCCGCATCTTCAGGTCGTTTCCGCCAACCGGGACGGGGTCGTCGCCAGCTTCGACAACCGCCGCATCGCCCGGATCGCGAAACTGTCGGGGGCTCCGGGGCGCAAGACCTCCGGTGTGCGGCTGCATGTGCGGCTCGGTGAGCGGGTCCGGCGCGGCGCGCCCCTCTACGAGATTCACGCCGAAACGCCCGGCGAGCTTGGGTGGGCCCTCGATTACGCCGAGGCCGGACCGGCCCCGATCAAGCTGGAGGACGAAGCGTGAAACCTGTCGTGCTGGCCTTTCCCGGCATGGAGCCACTTGCCGCGGAGATCGCGCAAGAGGTGGGTGCCGACCGCGCAGCCGTCGGGCTGCATCGTTTTCCCGACGGCGAAACGCTGGTCACCCTGCCGCCGGACCTCCAGGGGCGAAGCGTCGCCCTGCTGGCCACCCTGAGGGACCCCGACCCTCTGGTCCTTCCCTTGCGCTTCGCGGCCGAAACCGCGCGGGAATTCGGAGCCTCCCGCGTGGGGCTCATCGCGCCTTATCTCGGCTATATGCGGCAGGACCGGCGGTTCGGTCCGGGACAGGCCGTCAGCGCGCCGCTCTTTGCCAGGTTCCTGCAAGAGAGTTTCGACTGGCTGGTCACGGTCGATCCGCACCTGCATCGGATCAGCGCTCTGCATGAGATCTTCGACATTCCCACGCGGCGGGTCGCGTCCGCGACACAGATCGCGGCCTGGATCGCGCACAACGTTCCCGATGCCATCGTCCTCGGCCCTGACGGTGAAAGCCAGCAATGGGTTGCCGAGGTCGCGGGCCTCGCGGACCGGCCCTGCGAAGTGCTCAGCAAGGTGCGCAGCGGCGACAGGACCGTGGATGTCAGCGTTCCCGACAGCAGGACGTTCCTCGATGGCACGCCCGTGATCCTCGACGACATCGCGTCATCGGGACGAACCATGGTCACGGCGATCGAACGACTGCGGCAGATCGGCACCCGTCCGCCCGTCTGCGTCATCATCCACGCCATTTTCGCGGGCGATGCATTCGCGGACATCCGGAAAGCCGGAGCCGCACGCATCGTCACGACGGACAGCATCCCGCACGAAAGCAATGCAATCCACCTTGGGCCCGGCATCGGGCATGCCCTGCGCGAGCTTGAGGAAGTCCTTGACCTTACCAACGCTGGAATGTTGCAGGCTCGGGGAAATGAAACCGAATCCGGGAAAGACACATGACTCACGCGCACACTTCCCATGCCAGCCACGAGGCGGCGACAACGATCTATACCTGCCCGATGCACCCGGAGATCCGTCAGGAGGAACCGGGCGACTGCCCGAAATGCGGAATGCATCTCGTTCCGGAAAACGAACTTGACCAGCACAAGGGCCACGACCACCACGCACATGCACAGGATGGCCACGCGGCAAGGTCCGATGGACGCTACGATACCGTGCCCGCCGGCTATGACGGCCCGGTCTACACCTGTCCGATGCATGCAGAAGTTCGGCAGACGCATCCGGGCTCCTGCCCGATCTGTGGCATGGGGCTGGAACTCGACTCCGCCACGATGGCCGAAGAGGGGCCAAACCCCGAACTGGTCGACTTCACCCGCCGTTTCTGGATCGGCACGGTTCTCACGGTGCCTCTCCTTGTCCTGACCATGGGTCCGTTCCTCGGTCTGCCCGTTCGAGAGATATTTGGCGAACGGACGACGCTCTGGATCGAGCTTGTGCTTGGAACGCCTGTCGTCCTGTGGTGCGGCTGGCCGTTTCTGGTTCGCGGCTGGAACTCCTTCCGCACGATGAATCTCAACATGTTCTCGCTGATCGGCATGGGCGTCATGGCTGCCTGGCTGTTCAGCATCGTCGCCGTGCTCTTGCCGGGAATTTTCCCGGACGGTTTCCGCGACGCCGAAGGCCATGTCGGCGTCTACTTCGAGGCGGCGGCGGTCATCGTCACGCTTGTCCTTCTCGGACAGGTAATGGAATTGCGCGCGCGCGAAGGGACCGGCAAGGCGATCCGCGCGCTGCTGGATCTGGCTGCCAAGACGGCGCGGATCATCCGCGACGATGGCAGCGAAGAGGAAATCCCGCTTGAGGACGTCCAGGTCGGCGACCGGCTGCGGGTGCGCCCCGGCGACAAGGTTCCGGTCGATGGCGTGGTCGTCGATGGCCGCTCTTCGGTCGATGAAAGCATGATCACGGGTGAGCCTGTTCCCGTCGAAAAGGTCGCGGGCGAGCCGGTGACAGGCGCCACCATCAACGGGACGGGATCCCTGGTGATCGAGGCGCGCCGGGTCGGTGCGGACACCATGCTGAGCCAGATCGTCGAGATGGTGGCCAATGCGCAGCGGTCGCGGGCGCCGATCCAGAAATATGCCGACAAGGTTTCGGGATATTTCGTGCCCGCCGTCATCGCCATCGCGGTTCTGTCCTTCATCGGCTGGGCTGTCTGGGGCCCTGCGCCGGCCTTGTCCTATGCCCTGATCGCCGCTGTCGCCGTCCTGATCATCGCGTGTCCCTGTGCCCTTGGCCTTGCGACACCGATGTCCATCATGACGGCAACCGGCCGCGGCGCGCAGGCGGGGGTTCTGATCAAGAACGCCGAGGCGCTCGAGCGTTTCGAGAAGGTCGACACCCTGATCGTCGACAAGACAGGAACCCTCACGATGGGCAAACCCCGTCTGGTCGGCGTGTTCCCCGAGGCGGGGCATGACGAGGCCGAGGTGCTGCGCCTTGCTGCAACCCTCGAGAAAGGGTCGGAACATCCTTTGGCCGAAGCGATCGTGGAAGGCGCCGAAGAACGTGGCGTCACGCTCGCGAATGCAGACGACTTCGAGGCCGTCACCGGCAAGGGCGTCATGGGCAGGGTCGATGGGAAGTCCGTCGCGCTCGGGAACCTCAAGCTGGTTCGGGATCTCGGACTGGAGGCGGGCCACCTGACCGAAAAGGCGAATTATCGGCGCGACGAGGGTGAAACCGTCATGTTCGTGGTGGTCGAGGGCGAGGTCGCCGGAATGGTCAGTGTCGCTGATCCGGTGAAGGAGACAACCCCCGCCGCGCTCAAGGCACTTCACGACCTCGGCTTCCGTATCATCATGGCGACGGGCGACAATGAACGAACGGCAAGAGCGGTGGCTCAACGCCTCGGCATCGACGAAATCCGCGCCGACGTCCTGCCGGAGGACAAGGCCTCGATCATCAGGGAACTTCAGGACAAGGGCGCGAAGGTCGCCATGGCCGGGGACGGTGTCAACGACGCCCCTGCCCTCGCACAGGCCGATGTGGGGATCGCCATGGGCACCGGCGCCGACGTTGCGATCGAAAGCGCCGGGATCACGCTGATCAAAGGCAACCTCGACGGCATCGTGCGCGCGCGGCGACTGGCCCGCGCCACCATGCGCAACATCCGGCAGAACCTCTTTTTCGCGCTGATCTACAACGCCTCGGGGGTCCCCGTCGCGGCGGGCGTGTTGTTCCCGGTCTTCGGCATCCTGATCAGCCCGATGTTCGCCGCCTTCGCGATGAGCGCGTCTTCGATCTCGGTGGTGCTCAATTCGCTGCGGCTGCGCGGCGCAAAGATTTGAAACGGAGCTCAAACCATGAATGATCACAGCGAACACCCAATCCCGGACGTTTTGGGCGAACATGCGCCGCCGCCGTCCTTCTGGAGGTCGCGCGCAGGCATTTATCTGATCGTCGCGCTGGTTTTGGGCGGCCTCCTCCTCGGTTACGAGCATCGGGTCCATATCTTCGCCGACGACTGGATCCTCTGGTTGCCGATCCTGATCTGCGTGGGCATGCATTTCTTCATGCATGGCGGTCACGGCGGACATGGAGGCCATGGGTCGGGAGGCGACCGAAGATGAACGATCTCGGACCTTCCTACGGGCTCTGGCTGCTCGTGTTCATCAACTCGGCGGTCTTCATCCTCTTCGCCTTCAGCTTTTTCAAGCCGCAGACATCGCGGGACTGGCGCAGTTTCGGGGCCTTCAGCGCCTTCATCGTGGCGCTCTTCGCCGAGATGTATGGCTTTCCCCTGACGATCTTCTTCCTGTCCGGCTGGCTCCAGTCGAACTGGCCGGGCATCGACTGGTTCGCCCATGACAGCGGGCACCTGCCGGAGATGATCCTCGGATGGCGCTCCAATCCGCATTTCGGCCTGTTTCACCTGCTCAGCTTCGGCCTGATCGGCGCGGGATTCTGGCTGATCTCGGTGGCCTGGCATCACCTCTGGACCGCGCAGCGGCACGGACGCCTGGCGGTTGGTGGCCCCTACGCCCGGATCCGGCATCCGCAATATGCGGGCTTCGTTCTCATCATGGCCGGGTTTCTCCTGCAGTGGCCTACGCTGCTGACGCTGGCGATGTTCCCGGTCCTCGTCTGGATGTATGCGCGCCTCGCCCGCAGCGAGGAAGCCGAGAGCCGCGCCAGGTTCGGCAAGGCCTGGGACAGCTATGCCGCGCGGGTTCCCGCCTTCGTTCCGCGCTTTGAGCCGTCCGGCGCGGTGACCGGCACCGGAAGTCACGGAGACGCCGATGGCGCATAAACATGACTCCGCGGGCCGCGACGGCTCGATCAGTCTGACCAGCGCCGTCGCCATGGGAACGGGCGTGATGATCGGCGCCGGGATCTTTGCCTTGACCGGCCAGATCGCCGGACTTGCGGGCCCGTGGTTTCCGCTTTCCTTCATCGCCGGGGCCGTGGTGACCGCGTTCAGCGCCTATTCCTACATCGCCATGTCGAACCGGTGGCCATCCTCCGGTGGCATCGCGATGATCCTGACCAAGGCCTACGGCCCGGGAGCGGTTGCCGGGGCGGCCTCGCTTCTCATGGCGTTAAGCATGGTCATCAACGAAAGCCTGGTGGCGCGGACCTTCGCCGCATACGCGCTGCGTCCGTTCGACATCGAGGGTGGGCCATTGGTCCCGCTCATCGCCGTGGGCCTCATCCTTTTCGCCTATGTCGTCAACGCGTCCGGAAACCGGTCGGTCGGACTGCTGTCGGTTCTGATGTCGGCGCTGAAGATCGGCGGCATTGCCTTGTTCGGCGTGGCCGCCCTCTGGGCGAGCGGGTCCGCGGGCGGTGACACCGGCACGTCGAACGACTTTGCCGCCATCGGCTTCGTGGGTTCGGTCGCGCTGTCGATCCTCGCCTTCAAAGGCTTCACCACGATCACCAATTCCGGCGGCGAAATCACCGACCCGCATCGCAACGTCGGGCGCACGATCGTGATCTCGATCGTGATCTGTGCGGTGACCTATCTTCTGGTCGCCCTCGCGGTCGGTTCCAGCCTGACACCCGCCGAGATCGAGGACGCCCGCGACTACGCCCTCGCCGAGGCCGCGAAGCCGGTCCTGGCGCAGACGGCGTTCTACCTCACCGTGGCCCTTGCGATGGTGGCGACCGCGTCGGGGATCATTGCCAGCGTCTTCGCGGTGTCCCGTATGCTGACCATGCTGACCGACATGGAAATGATCCCGCACAGCCATTTCGGCATGTCCGGCTCGATCCGGTCACACATGCTGATCTACACGGTCGTGATTGCCGCCACGCTCGCGGTCCTGTTCGATCTGTCCCGCATCGCGTCGCTCGGGGCGTTCTTCTACCTCGTCATGGACATGGCGGTGCATTGGGGCGTGTGGAGCCGCCTGCGGGACGAAATCGACGCACGCGGATGGGTGATCCTGACGGCACTGGCGCTCGACGCGATCGTGCTCGCCGCCTTCACGGTTCTGAAATGGCAATCCGACCCGATGATCGTGGCCTACGCCGTCGGCGGTATCGTCGCGGTCTTCACCTACGAGAGGCTTTACCTGGGAACCTGGTTCGGTGACCAGAAAGAGGAGGCGTAATACGCTGGGACCATGCCACGAGGCGAGCCATCCGTTGTCCTGCTGATGAGCCTGAGCGCTGCGGCGCTCGGAGTTCTCGTCGGCTACGCCGCTGCGACAGCGGACTGGCGGCCAGTCCTGTCGGGTGTTTTCCTGGCGCTGGCGACATTCGTGGCAGGCCTCGTTTGGACCGGGCTCAGGACATGCCGCCGCAGTTCTGCTACGGACACGATAGGCTGGCGCCTGGCGCGGACCTGCATTCTGGCGGCTCTGCGCCCCGCGATGCGCGCGGTGCTGTCGACCCGTGAAATCCCGGGACTGGACGGTTCGGCGAGGCTCCTGCCCGACGAAATCGACGCCATTTCCGCACGGGTCGAGCCGATGGCCGTTCGCCTGCGCGAACACGCCGCTCTCGCGGATCTTCCGGGCGTCGGGAACCGGCTCATGGTCGAACTCGCCATATTCACGGCGGCTGGCTACCGGGTCCTTCTGGATGCGGGCTGGACCGTCGAAGCTGCCCGAAGCGCGCTGGCGGACGCCGGCTGGCTGCTTTATTCGCAGATGCTCGCGCTCTCCTCTATGCCATTCCGGCTGACGACCCGCGACCCGGCCAAACGTCTGCGGCGGACCATCCGAACCCTTTTGCGGTTCCCGTTCGACGCACCGGGCGCGCCCGGATACGAGGTGCATGTCAGCGAGGATGCATCCGGGATCTCGACGCATTTCACCCACTGCCCGCCGCAGACCTTCGTCCGGACACTGACCCGCAGCGAAGACCGGGGCGACCTCGAGGCCTTCCGGCAGAGCTGGTGCCGTTACGACTGGCCCGGGGCAGACCTGATCGCCGGGGATGGGAGGCGCGGGCACTATTCCCGACCGCGGACGCTGTCCCATGGAGACGCCGTTTGCGACATGTGCTGGCGCGGCGAAGTGGGCGCGAGATCAAAGGATCGAACCCGCACGGATCGCGGCCTTGCCGACGGGAGGGACACGCAATGATGGTCTCCGGAAATCGCTCCGACCTGGTCCGACGCCGTCGGGTCCTGTCGTTCTTGGGGCTTGCAAAGCCTTATCGCGGCACAAATCGATCCACCTGGATCGTGGCGACCGACCTCTTCTGCGCCCGCCGCTTGCGGCCAAACGGTGGAGCGCGGTTGATGCAGGGCTTTCCTGCTTCGGAGGGCCCAAAACCGGCCCTCTTCATCGCGACCGGCCATCGCCCGGCCGCTTCCCGCGGCCTGCCGTTTGGCAGGGCGCGTGATCGGCGGGATCACCCCGCCAATCCCCAACGAAAGGAGTACTTCTCATGAAACATGCCGTTCTGGCCTTTTTGAGCCTGGAGATCCTCGCCGGTACGACGGCACTCGCGGATGACAACGGCAAGCACATGATGACGTCCGTAGACATGATGGCACCCGGCCTGATGATGCCGACCATGAATGCTGCACGCGGAAGGGAGTTGTTTGCATCGAAAGGCTGTGTCGTCAGCCATTCGATCAACGGGGTCGGAGGGGAAGATGCCCCGATGCTTGATGCCGAGTTCATGGACGACGTCATGAACCCGTTCGAGTTTGCCGCCCGCATGTGGCGCGGCGCGGGCGCGATGGTCGCGCTTCAGGAAGATGAACTTGGCGGCCAGATCGATTTCACCGGCGAGCAACTCGCCGACATCATCGCATTCGTCCATGATGCAAAGAAACAGCGCAGATTTTCGTTATGAACGCGAGGACGACCATCACGGGGAAGACAAGAAGGATGACCATTGATTACATCGAAATGGTCAGCGTGACCTGTCGCTGATCCGGATTGCGCTCCGGCCTTGGGGCCGCTCTTATCCGACCCGGATCCAGGTTGCCATTCCGTCGGCTTGGTGGCTCAACATGTGGCAGTGCAACATCCAGGCGCCAGGATTGTCGAGTGTCACGATCATGGTCCTCTGCTCGCCGATGTCGAGAAAAATCGAGTCGCGGAAGGCGCCAAGTGTCCCCGAGGGGTCGCGCTCCCGGAAATGATGACCATGCAGGTGCATGACATGCGGGAAACCGGTTTCATTCCGAACCGAGATTTCGACCGTGGTTCCCCGCGGCACCGACAGGAACGGTTGCCGTGGCAGTCCCGATGCGTCGTTCAGCGCCCAGGTCCCCGTGCCACGATGGGGGCGTCCTCCGGCTCCGCCCTGCAACACGAGTTCGACCGACCGTGACGGGTCTTGTTCGTGGGGGGTCGGGTTTGGTGGCAACGGCTTGATGGGTTCCGTCGTCGGCGGACGCGCACCAGAGACGACGATCTCGCCCAGATCGGTTTCGCCCGGCCCCCAGACATCCTTGAAAAGGATCTGGCCGATCACGTCACCAATGACGTCGCAGCGTTGTCCGGGTGCAAGAAGAACGGTCTCGAGTTCCATCGGCTCGGACAAGGGCATGCCGTCAAATGCCACGATCCGGCCAACCAATCCGGAAAGACGCAGGCGATAAATCCGGTCGATGGACGGATTGATCAGCCGCAATCGCAGACGATCCCCAGATTTGACGCTGTCTACTGAAGCGTAAGTCGTCACCACATTCCCGATCCGGCCCACGGTCGAGAACTGGTCGGCGCGGAACGCTTCATCGTAGTTTCCGTCCTGATCGAGCAGCACGTCAAAGAACTGGACGACGATATCGTGATCGACGGCAGGCGGATTTTTCTCGTCAACGATGAAAGCGCCGAAAAGCCCCCGACTGACCTGATCGTAGGACAGGTAATGCGAGTGGTACCAAAACGTGCCCGCGTCCAGAACGTCGAACCGGAATTGAAAACTCTCGCCCGGCGCGACGACGTCCTGTGTCAGGACGTTGACGCCATCCATACGATTGGGAAGCCGAAGCCCGTGCCAATGGACAAGGGCACCGTCGTCAAGGCGATTCTTCAACGTGATGTCGACCGCCTGGCCTTGCCGGAACCGCAGTGTTGGACCCGGCAGGCTTCCGTTGAAACCGAGCATCGGGATATCCCGTCCGGCGATCCGCGTGTCGATGCTGCCCGGCACAAGTGTGATACGTTCGGTGGCCGCAGGCAGACGGGTGGCGACAAATGACGCCGGTGCGCCAGCCAGGACGCCTCTTCTGGTCAATCGCATCCCGATGTCTCCAGCACATCGCCGCGGCTCGCCCGCGTCTCGGGTTGCCTGTGCCATCCCCCCAACGCGGGGTTCAAGCCACGGACCCGGAGATCACGCGGTTGTCAGCTTGGGATGAAGATAGACACGCGCGCCCACATCAACCCGTTCGTACAGATCCTTGATGTGCTCGTTTGTCAGACGGGCACAACCGTTCGAGACGGCGGAACCGATCGTTCCGGGCGCATTGGTGCCGTGTATGCGCAGGTAGGTGTCCTGACCTTCGTCATTGTAAAGATAGAGCGCCCTGGCACCGAGCGGGTTGTTCGGCCCTCCCTTCATGCCGCCCCTGTAGCGCGCATACTTGTGGGGCTCTCTGCGGATCATGGCGTCGGTTGGCCGCCACCAAGGCCATTTCGCCTTTCGGGCTACGGTGAACTCTCCCGGTTGATACAAGCCCTTGCGCCCCACCCCCACTCCGTAGCGGATTGCCGCGCCCTCATCGAGCATGAAGTACAGGAAGAAATCGTCCGGGACGACGTGGACATCTCCGGGCAACCAGTCCTTCTGGCCAGTGTCCACAGGTTGCGGCAGAAAGCGGTCCGGCAGTTGGACGCTATGAGCGAACAACCCGCTCGGGGCTGCGATACAGGCCACAGACGTTGATAGAAACTTTCGGCGATTCAGCCATATCATCACGACACCTCTCTTCGACAACATGAAAAAGTGGCCGCCCTCCAGGTAACACTCACGATCCTGTGAGAGGGGCCCCGTGCGGCCGGCTTGTTGCCGTAACGGCACGAATCCGGCGCCGAAATGGAACCTTCCTGCGCTGGAATGTTGTTTGCAAACAGAGTCCTAAGCGGAGGGAAAACATGCACTATTCGCGATTCTTCTTGATGATTGCCACCTCCACCGTGGTGATGTTCGGTTTGATGTACCTGAACACATACCTGGTCGGGCACGTCTTTTTCTCGGAAACCCGAGCTTACATGGCCGCGTTGATGGGTGCAGCGATGTCCATCGTGATGCTGGCGTTCATGTTGTCGATGTACACCGATTCAAAGGTCAATACGGGGATCTTCGTCGGCGCCGCGCTCGTGTTCGGATTGACGCTCTGGCTTGTGCGCAGCCAGGTGACCGTTCAGGACCGGTCCTACATGCGGGCCATGATCCCGCATCATTCGATCGCCATCATGACCTCGTCGCGGGCCGAGATCACCGATCCGCGTGTGCGCGCGTTGGCTGACGACATCATCTATGCGCAGGACAAGGAAATCGCGGAGATGCGCTACCTGATCGCGGACATCGACGCCAATGGCGAGGTCGCGGATCCAGCGCCCGAGCCGCAGTCCACGGTGGTCAGCGCTGGGGAGGCGCTGCGCACGGAGGTTGTCGCCAAGGTCGATCCGGAATTCCTCACGGAGGATGACGTCGCCCAAGTATTCTCGGACGCCGGCACATGCCGCTTCACCTATACGGAGGGCAGTCCCGCGGTTCTTGTGACAGGCAGCGACGCCGGCGACCAGATCGCGCTGATCAAGATCAGCGGCGACCTCGTTCGACTGAACGCAAGCTCTGACAAGATATTCTCGCAAGCGCCGCTGTCCGCAGAGATTCGAGAGGCCGAGAATGGCCTTTACGATCTCGTCGTGTCGGCTGGGCAGGCATACGAGGCAGGGTTTCGCGGGCAATACAACTGTGCCGGATAAGGAGGTCGACATGCCAAAAGATCCCGAGACCAAGATCGCGCAGATCTATCGAAAGGTCATGCCCGGGCATATCTGCCCCTTCGGCCTGAAGTCGAAGGACCTGGTGGAGAGGCAGGGCTATCGCGTCGAAGACCACCCTCTCGAATCGCACGAAGAATCCCTCGCCTTCATGGAGCAGCATGACGTCTCCACGACGCCGCAGACATTCATCGATGGAGAGCGGATTGGCGGGTATGACGACTTGCGGATCTTTTTCGACATCGACGCACCATTGGAGGAACAGGACGGGACGACCTACCAGCCAGTGATTGCCATTTTCTCTGTGGCAGCATTGCTGGCGCTGTCTTTTTCCTGGCAACAGTACGGATCACCGCTGACAGCGCGCGGCTTCGAATGGTTCATCTCCCTTTCGATGGCCATCCTCGCGATCCAGAAGCTTCAGGATGTCGAGGGATTTTCGCTGATGTTCCTCAACTACGACCTTTTGGCGCAACGCTGGGTGCCATACGGTAAGCTTTATCCGTTTGGCGAGGCCTTCGCCGCCATCCTCATGACAGCGGGAGCGCTGATATGGATTGCGGCCCCGGTCGCTCTATTCATAGGGACGGTCGGAGCGATCAGTGTGTTCAAGGCCGTCTACATCGAACGACGCGAACTGAAATGCGCCTGCGTCGGAGGCGACAGCGCGGTTCCACTCGGGTTCATTTCACTGACCGAGAACCTGATGATGATTTTCATGGGCATCTGGATGCCTGTCCAAGCATTCTGGTTATGAGCCTGGGCTTTGAACGGCAAATTCAGGCACGATTTTCTGCCAATTTTTTTGGCAGTTGTCTGTGTCCGCGCGGTCCTGCCCGTTGCAACGAACTTGTGAATTGTGGGGTCGGATTGCTCACAGTATCGATAACCCAGCATGAGTGTGATTCGCACCTTTTTCCTTCATCTGTTGGCGCTGTCGGCGCTGTTGGCGGTGCTGTTAGCACCTCCGAACGCATCGGCCATGATCAGTTGCCTCGACGCGACACATGTGCAGCATACAGTCGGAATCGATACGACCGACCTTCATGGTGGGCATGACTTGTCGGACAATAAAACCGACCGCCAAATGTCCCACTGCCAAAATCACGCATGCACGACAGGCGTGTTGCACCTGCCTACGCAGGCGCTTTCCGAGCTTTTGGTAAAGCGATTGGACAATTCGTGGGACTCGACGTCGCTCGTGTCCATGCCTGCACCCGAAGGGCTCAGGCGGCCACCTCGCGTTTGATGCGAACTGAAGCCAGCGCTCTTGCCGCTATGGCCCATAGCATCTGAATCGTCGAGGATACCAAGTGAAAAAACTGACTGCGGCAATGCTGCCGCTGCTCGCTGCCGGGTGTGCATCCGTGGCCGAGCTAAACGATGCGACCGCTTTCATTGTGGCCGCAAACCCTGTTGTCGTGTCCCAAGTGCGCCCGGCGCCCGGCGTGGACTATACCGCGTACCGGATCGAAGACCCCGCCGATTGGCGCGGTCTGAACGACGCGCAATCCGGAGAGAAAAGATGAAGACGGTTGCAGCGATCAGTACAGCGCTTTTGCTGTCCGCCTGTGCGCAAACCTCGATCGTCCAGATTGCCAGCAAGAATCGGGCGGGATTCGATACGGTACAGACCGGAGCGCAGCGGGCGGTCGGGGCTTCGCCGGAATGGGCGTTGTCCGCTACCGAGATCCAAGCTCTGGACCAGCGTGTTCACGGGTTGGTGCACAAGAAAACCATCAATGCCGATACCGCTGTGCAGGTTGCGATCATGAACAATCGCGCATTGCAGGCGAGTTTTGCCGATCTGGGGTTGTCTTCGACGGAGCTCTGGGAAGTGGCCATGGGGCCGATCCCTTCGGTCGGCGTATCTGTTTCCGGACTTGCTGGAGACGTGACGCGGTCTCTCGAATCTCTGGTCACGCAATCCATCCTGGATCTGGCAACCCGAAAGCCGCGGACGGAAATCGCGCAAATTCGCTTCCGGCAAGCGCAGCTCAACGCTCTATCCGAAACGATTGCGCTCGCGATCGAAACCCGCCGTGCATGGATCGAGGCGGTTGGCGCTTTTGAAAAAGCCGCACTTATCGCTGAGGCACAAAACACAGCTGACGCTGCGTCTGAGCTTGCCTCTCGACTTGGGCGCACAGGATTTATGAGCAAGGCCGATCAAGCGCGTGAACACGCGCTGACTGCGGTTTTGGCCGCAGAGCGATCCGAAGCCCGTCTCGAAGCGCAACTCGCGAAAGAGCGTTTGATCAGGCTTATGGGACTTTCTGGAAGCGAGACGGAGGTATTCGTCCCCAACGCCCTGCCGAGCCTGCCAAGCCGGCCACGTGCCTCCGCCGATATCGAACGTCTGGCATTGGTAAACCGTGTGGATCTCGCAGTGGGCATGCTGGAGCTTGAAGCCGTGGCACGCGAGTATCGACTGTCTGGCGAAACACGCATGATTTCGGATGTTGCGCTGGCCGCCGGTCTGGAGGCCGAGGTCACCGACGGGGATAAAGAAGTAAGTCCGGCGTTGTCGGTTGAATTCGAAATTCCCCTTTACGACACCGGGCGCCTAGAGTCGAAGCGCGGGCAGATGAATTATCTGCGGGCTGCAAACAGCCTGGCGCAGCAGGCGATCGACGCGCGTGCCGAGGCGCGGATGGCCTACAAGTCCGTAACCGGCCGACACGCCATCGCGCGACATTGGCGCGACGTGGTTCTGCCACTCCGCAGAACCATCGATGAAGAATCTCTCAAGTCTTACAGCGGGATGATCACCTCGACCTTCGAATTGCTCGAGGACGCGCGTGACGGTCTCGAGGCCCAGATCGGTGCGGCAGTGGCAAAGCGTGACTATTGGCTGGCCGAAACAGAGGTGACCGCCGCGATCTGGGGCGGCGCTGGCGGAACAGTTGTCGACGGCAATGAGGAGGACAAGGAATGATCAATCGCAGACAAGTTCTCGGAGCGGGTTTGACTGCCGGAGCAGGAGCGGTTCTCGCCAATGCGGGGGCGGCACAGACCCGGTTTCGCGATTTGCCCGAGGCTGCATTCACCGACAGCCCCTACACTCAGGTGCCGCCGCGCCCGACCGACCGTTTCGACTACAACCCAGTCGTGACGCTCAACGGCTGGTCCCTGCCCTACCGGATGAACGGAGACGTCAAGGAGTTTCATCTGGTCGCCGAACCCGTCGAGCGGATCATGGCGGACGGCATGATCGCCCGGCTTTGGGGCTACAACGGCCAGTCGACCGGCCCCACCATCGAGGCGGTGGAGGGCGAGCGCATACGCATCTACGTCACCAACCGCCTGCCCGAACACACCTCGGTGCACTGGCACGGGCTGATCCTGCCCTCGGGAATGGACGGTGTAGGCGGGTTGAGCCACCCGGCGATCCCGCCGGGCAAGACCTTTATCTACGAGTTCGACCTGGTGAAATCCGGCACTTTCATGTACCATCCCCATGCCGACGAGATGGTCCAGATGGCCATGGGCATGATGGGCCTCTTCATCGTCCATCCGCGCGACCCAGCCTTCATGCCCGTCGACCGCGACTTTGCCTTCCTGCTCGCGGCCTACGACATCGATCCTGGCGGTTACATTCCGCGCGTCGCGGAAATGACGAACTTCAACATGTGGACATGGAACAGCCGGATCTTTCCGGACATCGACCCCCTCGTCGTCAACAAGGGGGATCGTGTGCGTGTCCGGTGTGGCAACCTGACCATGACCAACCATCCGATCCACATGCACGGGTACGATTTCGAAGTGACCTGCACGGATGGCGGCTGGGTCAGGCCAGAAGCGCGCTGGCCCGAGGTCTCGATCGACATTCCGGTAGGGGCTATGCGTGCGTACGAGTTCGACGCGGTTCACGAGGGCGACTGGGCCATCCACTGCCACAAGTCGCACCACACGATGAACGCGATGGGCCACGAGATCCCGACCTTTATCGGCGCGGACAAACGGCGCCTTTCGGAGATGATCCGGCGTCACCAGCCCGGCTACATGCCAATGGGCACCGCGGGCATGGCCGATATGGGCGAGATGTCGATGGAGATCCCGGAAAACACCGTCCCCATGATGACCGGCTGGGGCCCCTACGGTCCGCTGGAGATGGGCGGTATGTTCAGTGTCGTGAAGGTGCGCGAGGGCATCGCGCCCGACGATTACAGCGATCCGGGCTGGTACGAGAACCCGCCGGGAACGCAAGCCTATGAGTGGACGGGCGAATTGCCCGAACACGCAAGCAACACCAGTCCAAAAACCGAAATCACTCCGCGCGGCGGAGTGCGATGGGGCTGATGCAACGAGCACAGGAGAAACACGCTCATGAAAACTGGATTTCTGGCCATGGGACTTACCTTGGCAACGTCAATCCTCCCGGCGATGGTTCTGGCCAGTCCGGGGCACGAAGGCGGTCAAATGGCGGTCGGCATGCCCGCCATGCACGGCGAAAAACCGGCCCGTACCATCAATGTCATACTTGGGGAAGATTACGACAGCGACAGGCCGTTCGTGGTCGAACCCTCGGTTTTGACCTTTTCAAAGGGTGAAACCGTTCGCCTGATCATTACGAACAAGGGGGAGGAAACCCACGAGTTCGTCATGGACACGGTCGAGAAGAACGCCGAGCACCGAGACCTGATGGCGAAGTTCCCGGAGATGGAACACGACGATCCGAATGCCGTGCGCCTCGAGCCCGGCGAAGAGGCCGAGATCCTCTGGACATTCAACAATTCCGGAACGTTTGAATTCGCCTGCCTGCTGCCTGGCCATTACGAAGGCGGGATGTACGGCAGCCTCATCATCGAATGAACTCTCAAATCAAAGTCAGGAAGCAACCCATGAACAAACTCCTTGCAATCAGCACCGCCCTTCTCCTTGCCGCAGGCGCAGCCATTGCCGATGGCGAACACGCGATGTCTAGCGGTACGGTGACCAAGATCGACACGAAGTGGAACAAGGTCACGATCGACCACGGACCTCTCGCAAATCTCGACATGCCGGCCATGAAGATGGTTTTCGAACTGGCAGATGCAGGAATGCTGGAGGGGCTCTCGGAAGGAGTCCAAATCAGCTTTGTTGCAGAGCGTGTCAACGGAAAGTTGACCGTGACCGAAATGCAGAAGTAAGAAATTGCCGCGCACCAGCAATGCTTGGTGCGCGGCTGCCTGGTCCGTTCTGCTTCGTCAGTCTCTGGCACTTGGGTTGTTCGGCGACAAGTCCGCAAGGATCGGGCAATCAGGCCGATGATCTCCGGCGCATTTGTCGATCAGCTCAGACAGGGTCGCCTTCATCGACTGCAGTTTCCCGATCTTTTCGTCGATCTGGCGCAAGTGTTCTTCCGCCACGGCCTTGACCTGCATGCTTTCGCGGTTCTCGTCCTCGTACAACTCAAGAAGGGTCCTGCAATCCTGGATGGTGAAGCCCAAAGCACGTGCGCGACCGAGGAAAGCCAGCTTGTGCACGTGCTTCTCGGAAAAGGCGCGGTAGCCATTCTCGCTGCGGTTTGGTCGAACAAGCCCGATGTCCTCGTAGTAGCGGATGGTCTTGGGCGGAATGCCCGACCGGCGAGCGACGTCTCCAATGTTCATCTGTGACCTCCTTTATTCTGCTGGAACCGGGATGACCGATGACGAGGAGCCCGAGACATCACGCCGCTCATCCATCACCGGGGCGACGCGGCGCAGTCGCAAGGCGTTCGTGAGCACGAAGACCGAGGACAACGCCATCGCACCAGCTGCAAGGATCGGCGACAGCAAAAGTCCGAAAACCGGGTAAAGCGCGCCCGCCGCGACCGGGATAAGCGCGACATTGTAGGCGAATGCCCAGAACAGGTTCTGCCGGATGTTGCGCATCGTACGGCGCGAGACTTCGAACGCGTTCACCACGCCTCGAAGGTCACCCGACATCAGCACCACATCGGCAGACTCGATCGCCACATCCGTGCCGGTGCCAATGGCAATGCCGACATCGGCATGGGCCAGCGCGGGGGCATCGTTGATGCCGTCGCCAACAAAGGCGATCCGCTTGTCGCCTTGCCGCAATTCATCGAGTGCCGAGACTTTTCCGTCGGGAAGTACGCCCGCGACAACGTGGTCGAAGCCTGTCTCACGCGCGATCGCCTCTGCGGTCTCGCGCTTGTCGCCAGTGATCATTGCGACTTTCAAACTCATTTCATGAAGTGCGGCAATTGCCGCCCGGCTCGCCGGCTTGACCGGATCGGCAACGCCGATCACCGCGGCAATCCGGCCGCCGATCGCAGCATAAAGCGCGGTACGCCCGCGGCGCGC
Organism: Antarctobacter aquimaris; assembly: GCF_900184945.1. Classification (GTDB taxonomy): domain Bacteria; phylum Pseudomonadota; class Alphaproteobacteria; order Rhodobacterales; family Rhodobacteraceae; genus Maliponia; species Maliponia aquimaris. Next base: position 33,133 of record NZ_FXYF01000017.1, read on the forward strand.
CAGTTCCGTCTCCCGGCCGGTCAGCGCCGAGATGTCGATCCCTTCCCGTTTCATGTAGCGGTCGGCCCCGACAAGCACCTCGGCGCCGCCGACCACGGCACGCACACCGTAACCCGTAATCGATGAAAAATCCTCTGCCTCGGCGACGGAAACGCCTTCTGCCCGCGCAGCCCTGACAATAGCTTCGGCCACGGGGTGCTCGGAAAGCGCTTCGACCGAAGCAATCTTCGCAAGGACCTCGGCCCGGTCGAAATCGTCGGCAAGGACCAGGTCGGTCAGTTCGGGTCGGCCCTCGGTGACCGTACCCGTCTTGTCGAACGCGACAACGTCCACCGTATCGAGTTGCTGCAACGCATCGCCCTTGCGGAACAGCACGCCCATTTCCGCCGCGCGACCCGTTCCAACCATGATCGAGGTCGGGGTGGCCAGCCCCATGGCGCAAGGGCAGGCGATGATGAGGACAGAGACACCCGCCACAAGCGCCATCGTAAGCGCCGGGGACGGCCCGAACACCAGCCAGACCAGCACTGTGAGTGTGGCAACCGCCATCACCACCGGAACAAACCAGAGCGTTATGCGGTCGACCAGCCCCTGTATCGGCAGCTTGGCGCCCTGCGCTTCTTCGACCATGCGGATGATCTGGGCGAGGGTGGTTTCGGAACCGACGCGAGTGGCGCGGAAGCCAAGGCTGCCCGCTCCGTTGACGGTGCCGCCCGTGACCGCGTCACCGGCACGTTTCTCGACGGGGATAGGTTCCCCCGTGAGCATGCTTTCGTCGACGTGACTGGACCCTTCGACCACTTCGCCGTCCACTGCAATCCGCTCGCCCGGGCGGACGACGACGATGTCACCCTGTGTCAGCGCGTCGATCTCGATCTCGACGGTTTCGCCGTTCCGGCGCACACGCGCCGTGCGTGCCTGAAGGCCAAGCAGTTTCTGGATGGCCGCCCCTGTACGCCCCTTGGCGCGCGCTTCAAGGAAACGACCGAGCAGGATCAGAACGACGATGACAGCTGCGGCCTCGTAGTAGACGGAACGCACCCCGTCAGGCAACGCCGCAGGCACGAAGGTTGCGACGACGGAAAAGAGATAGGCAGCGCCGGTTCCGACTGCCACGAGGCTGTTCATGTCGGGAGCGCCTCGGAGGAGCGCCGGAAAACCCTTGAGGTAGAACACGCGTCCCGGACCGAAAAGCACCAGGCTGGTCAGGATGAACTGCGCGATCCAGCTTGCCTGTTGGCCGATGCTGTTTTCGATGGCCATGTGCACCGCCGGAATGAGGTGGCCGCCCATTTCGACGAGGAAGACCGGCAGGGCCAACGCCGCCGCCATACTCATCTTCCCTGCAAGGTCCTTCGCCTCTTCTTCCTTCCTTGCGACCCTGTCGCCCGACGACTTGGCCTCGGTCACGCAGGCCGGGTAGCCTATGGCTTTGCTCGCTTCAATCAGGTCGGAGTGCGCAACGACGCCTTCCGCGTAGACCACCGTTGCCGTCTCGGCGGCGAGATTGACGTTGACCGACAGCACACCCGGAACCGCGGCGAGCGCCTTGTCAACGCGTCCGACGCAGGATGCACAGGACATCGCGTCGATGGAAAGCGTCACTTTTGCGGCGCGCGCCGGGTAGCCCAGTTGATCCAGCGCTTCAATGACGGAAGGAATGACCTGCGGATCCTCGACCCTCATGCGTGCGGTTTCCGAGGCAAGATTGACGGATACATCCTGCACACCGTCCAGCGCCGCCAACCCACGGTCCACCCGTCCGACGCAAGATGCGCAGGACATGCCCTCGACGGACAGGCTGATCTGGTTTGATTCAGGCATCTTCGACTCCTTTACCGAGACAGTTGAGGTAGAAATGGCCCTTCCAGCGACTGGAAGGTCAAGCTTGAAGCGAAGTTGTTTTTTCTCTTGACCTTCCAGTGGGGGGAACACCCATTTACACGTCGGTGTTAAGAGCGGAGTGATCCAAATGAACTTCAGTGTCCCTGACATGAGCTGCGGCCACTGCACCGCGGCTATCGAAAAGGCCGTAAAGGGCGCGGATCCGGCAGCAGCCGTCGAATGCGATTTGGCGAACCGAAAGGTTCGGATCGATAGCGGATTGGCGCCCGATCAGATAGCGGCCACGATCAAGGCCGCAGGCTACGACGCCGAATTGTCAAACGCGTAACGCCGGATTGCCTGGACCGCGCATCGCCGGTCCAGGCAGCTTCGCTCACTGATCGTTCTCGCGGGCAGCGTCGACGAACTCTGCGAGGCGCGCTTTCTCGACAAATCCGGGCACGAGGGCATCCCCGATCACGAAGGACGGCGTGCCGTTGAAGCCCAACGCCTGGGTCAATTGCATCGAGGTTGCGATGTGCTCTTCGACCTCCGGTGCCTGCATGTCGGTTCGAAGCTGGTCGAGGTCCAGCCCGATTTCTTCGGCAACGCGCAGGACCGAGGCTTCCTCGGCCCGCCCTTGCAGCCCCATCATTGCCCAATGGAACTCTTCGTATTTCCCCTGCTTGCGCGCTGCCAGTGCCGCCTTCGCAGCAAAAACCGATCCTTCACCCAGAATCGGCCATTCGCGATAGACAAGGCGAATGTTGGGGTCCTCGTCGATCAATGCGCGCACCTCGGGTTTTACCCTGCGGCAGTACGGACAATTGTAGTCGAAGAACTCCACGACGGTCACGTCACCCTCAGGATTGCCCAATACGGGGGCATTGGGATCGCGCTCGATCAACTCTCGCTGCGTCTCGAGCACTTGGACCTGATCACGTGCCTGGGCCTGGGCCTGCCGTTGCTCGAGGATGGCGACAGCTTCCATGACGATTTCCGGGTTCTCCCGGATGGTTTCGAGGACGAGTTCCTTGATCCGAGCCTCCGAGAGTTCGTCCGCACTCGCCGCAAGCGGAGCCAAGGTCGCTAATGCGATGGCCACGATCAGTTGTCTCAAATACATGTCAGCCTTCTCCTTGTTGCTTGTCAGCTCTTGTTCGCTCGGCCTGGGCGTCGCGGATGCGTTCAGGCCAGGTGGACCGAATGAACGCAAGGATGTTGTGGATTTCCTGGTCCGTCAGCTTGTCGCCGAAGCCAGGCATTCCGCTTTCGAACTCCACCCCTTGGCGTGCCAGTGCGGCGGTTCCCCCCAGCCTCGTGTAATCGAAAAGGACGCCGTCAGGATGATGCCATGTGTGACCGTTTTCGTCATGGGGAGGAGCCGGAAGGCGTCCGTCCGGGCCCGGGCTCCGCCACTCCGGCTGCCCCTCAAGCTCTGCGCCATGACATTCTGCACAATTTTCCGCATACAAGACGGCACCCTCTGCGACGTCATAGGATACCGGCGCCGAGGCAGGGTTGCGGCCCTGTGGCACAGCCTGGACAACCCAGTAACCCGCCCCGGCGGCAAGCACCGCGATCGGCACCGCAAGGTAGACGGCATTCATACCACCCGCACCCACGTTGTCATGCCGGACGCCGCATGGCTGAGCATGTGGCAATGGAACAGCCATTTCCCGGGATTGTCGGCGACAAAGGCAATCTCTCGCGTCTCGTTGCCAGCCATGAGGATCGTATCCCGCATCGGACCAAGCGCGCCATCGGCCCGCACTTCGCGGAAATGCATGCCGTGCAGATGCATGGCGTGCGGGAAGACCGTCTGATTGTCGATCTTCAGGCGAACAGGTTCGTTTATCGAAAGGTCTGCGAGAGGGGTTTCGGTCATTTCGGCGACGTCGTTGAAGGACCAGAACCGTCCTGCGCCGGCCAATTGGCGGAATCCCAGGCGTTCCCCACCCAGTAGGGCGGATTGCATGCGCCCCATGGCACCCCCGGCCATGACAAGACGCAGGTCGCGGGCGCCGGCAAGATCCGGCATCGCCGATTTCGGGTTCGGTTCGAGCGGCGCTGGTGCGGCGCGTGTCGCAAGGCTCGCCAGCCCTTCGACCGGGAAGGAAACTTGCGGAACCGGCTGGTCATCGTCACCGATCCGCAGCACCTGCGCAACCGACCCCTGGTCCGCGGTCACATCGACGACGAGGTCCATGCGCTGCGCCGGGCCCAGGATCAACACGCCGTCTATCCTTTCGGGACTGGGCTGGGGCATGCCGTCGAGCGCAAGTGTCCAGCCTTCGAGCCCGGACAACGTAAGCGGGAAAATCCGCGCGCCAGACGCATTGATGACACGCAGGCGGATGCGCTCGTTTTTCCGGGCGGGCATGGAGAGGTCATAGAGCCCGTTTGTCGTGACGAAGTTTCCGATCCGCCCGCCATGGCTCATCATCATCGGCTGGTCGAAATCCGCGAAGTGCTGACCGGTCTCCGGGTCCAGCAGCCAGTCCTCCAGCATCAACACTTCTTCCCGGTCGACGTCCGGGCCATTCGGCTCTTCGACGATCAAGGCGCCGCGCAACCCCCGTGCGACCTGTTCGTGCGAGCGGTTGTGTGCGTGGTACCAGTAGGTTCCCGCGTCCGGCGCGGCGAAATCGTAGTCGAAGCTCGCACCCGGAGCCACGGCGTCCTGGGTCAGTCCCGACACGCCATCCATGGCATTCTCTATGCGGATCCCATGCCAATGGACCGAGCTGGGCTGCGGCAGTTCGTTCCGGAATCGGCGCTGCACCCGCCCCCCCTGCCTGACGCGAATCTCCGGCGCCGGCACCGTGCCGCCGTAGCCCCAGATTTCTGTCGCGGGATAGGTGTCCGGAAGAAGCTGCTGGCGCGCCACCCTGGCCGTCAGTTCGTCGAATGATCCTTGAGCAAGGACGGTGCTCGGCACCGCCAGGGTGCAGGTGGTCGCCGCCGAATACCGAAGGAACTCCCGTCTCGTTTGTGTCATCGCTTGTCCTCATGAATGCGGGGGCTCGATGCCCCCGCAAATGTTCAGTTCGCCCAGGCAGTGGCACCCTCGGGCGCGTCCTGGTCGAGAAGATACAACGCCATCGCCTGACGATCCTCGGCGGTCAGAAACCGCGTCCCCTCTCTGACGACCTCGGCCATGCTGCCGCCGAACGCATCACCCGAAGGCGTGACTCCTGTCTGTAGCGCATAGGCGAGCGCCGAGACGGTCCAGCCATTTTCGGTCAGGTCCCTTGCACGGATCGCAGGTGCCTTGCTGCCGCCGGGCAGATAGGAATTGCCCGCGAAAGATGCCCCGATGTCCCGGCCACCGGCCAGATTTCGGGGCGTATGGCATGCGCCACAATGCGCCGCGCCACGGACCAGTTCCCTGCCGCGATTCCAGGCATCGCTCCGTCCTGCGACCGGTTCCGTATCCGGGTCGTAGAAGAAGGCTGCCCGCCATAGCTTAAGCCCCCATCGCTGGTCGAAAGGAAAGCCCACCTCGTGCTCGGGGGCAGGTTCAGTGACAGGGGGAACTGTCTGAAACGCTGCCCAAAGATCGGCGATATCCTGATCGGAGAAGTCCGCGTAGAAGGTATAGGGAAACGACGGAAAATATGGCTCACCGTCGGGTCCGATGCCCTGCCGCACCGCCTTGGCGAATTGCTCTCGCGTCCAGCTTCCCAAGCCGTGCTTGGGATCGGTGGTGAGGTTCGGCGGGTAGAATATGCCGAAAGGCGTTTCGAGCGGAGCGCCGCCCGCAAGCGGCGCCCCACCGGCTTCGAAATTCGAATGACAGGCGATACACCCGCTCGCACGCGCCAAGTATGCGCCCCGGTCAACGTTGCCATCCTGCGGGATCGGGCCGACAGAGCTGCCCACGGGCCACGCAACGACGGCACCGAGAGCGGCCACGCCAAGCACGGCAGCCCCGGAAACAAGCCTCAACAAGCGCCGCATGATCAGTCTTCTTCGGCACGGAAGCGGGAGTGACATGCGGAGCAGACCTTCGTCGTCATGTTGAACGCCCCGTCGGCCGGCATGGCGGCGATGTCGGAAGCACTCATCATGGCCGAACCGCTCATCATGGGCGCACCACCCATCATTGAGGCTCCGCCCATCATCGATCCGCTGCCCATCATGTTGCTGTTCTGCATGCCGCCCAGCCCGTTCCCGGCTGCGCTCTCAAGACCTTTCGAATACTCGCCAAGTTGCTGGGCGAGGGAGGCGAAGCGGTCCCAGTCGGTCCAAACCGCGTCTTTTGCTTCGGACGGCATGCCGCCCGACCCCTCCGGGAAAAGCTTGGTCATCGCTTCGCCGGAATGCTCCTGGAAAGTGCGTGCGGCGTCACGCAAGGTTTCGGCGTCGTAGGCCGCTTCGCCTCGCATCATCGGCGCGATGGCTTTGACCGCGTCGCCCATCGCCTTCATCGCGTCCATGCGTTCCTTGACGACCCCGGTGGCTCCGCCATGGGCAAAGGCTGTGACGGCGGTTCCCGCGATCAGGATTGCGGCGGTTACAGTAGTCTTTTTCATCTTGTCGATCCTTCGATAGGTCTGCTTTTTTTTGTCGGTAAAGTCAGGCCGTCCTTCGGGGAGGAGGAGGATCGACGTTCGTATGCACCTTGGGTCCGAGGGTTTCTGAGAAGTGTCGCTCACTCTCAGAGAACAGAGGCTCATAGCTCTGCCCGAGCACCTGCACGAAGATGGCTGTCACAGAGCAGTCAAGGCCAGGATGGCAGTGACCGGCAGAAGAGTCCGCCCGAGCCGCTGCGTTTTCGCCGCCGTGCGGATGTGTTTCCGACGAATGCGAGATCGTCTCTTTAGTCGAGGGCGCTTCGGGAACACCGAGCACCATTAGGAAAACGCCCAAGACGATGGCAATCGCCAATCTGGACACTTCCTTCAAGCTCATCAATTGATCCCGTTTGCGCGCTGCAATTCCCGGACATAGGCCGCCACCATCTTGACGTCGCCCTCTGTCAGCCCCTCGATCCTTGGCATGTTGCCAAAGTTCCAGTGATGCGCGCGCACTCCATTCTGAGCGGCCATAATGAACGCCATGTCCGAATGGTGGCTGGGCTCGTAGATCTTGTGCACGAGAGGCGGAGCCATCCCGTTTCTGCCAGCCGCGTTTGTGCCGTGGCACTCCACGCACTTCGCTTCGAACACGTTCTTGCCTATTGACGCCTGCGCAGACAGCTCCGCTGGCAGCTTGACCTCAACGATCGGATCGCCCTCGGCGATCGAGCGCGTGTCGGGCGGGGTCATTGAATGACCCACCACGGTTTCGCTCTTTCCAAAGAACTGGTAACCGGCCGTCGCACCGCCGATGATCACCACGGCCGCAAACAGCCCTGTTAGCTTGTCCATGCCTGTGTACTTCTTTTTGCCTGCGTCTCAGATCAGTTTCACCTGCGTCCCGACAGGTGCCCGCTCGTAAACTTCCTCGATCTGTTCGTTATACAGACCGATGCATCCGTTCGATGACCGGCGCCCGATCTTGCGTGTGTCCTGGGTGCCGTGAATCCGGTAATACTGCCAGGAAAGATAAAGTGCCCGAGTTCCAAGCGGGTTCATGGGGTCTCCCCCCGGAACGAATTCGGGCCACTCGGGATTGCGCTCCCGCATAGATGGAGTCGGCGCCCAACTGGGGTTCTCCCGTTTTTCGACCACCTCTGTGTAGCCGCGTTTCGTGAGATCATCGGTCATCGGAACCGAGGTTGGATAGATCCGCATCTCCCCGTCGGTCGTCCAATGCTGGAGCGCCTTTGTCGTCGTGTCGGAGATGATGATCCCCTTTCCCAGCGTCTCGAAGTGGTCACGCCAGTCGTGAACCCTGAACGAAGAGATATTCCGCCGAATGATTTCGGCGCTGACAATACTTGGTGATGCAAGCGCAATGGCGGTCACGCTAAGCAATTGCCGTCGATTGAACTTCGTATCGCGCAGTGCGGACATTTGCCTCTCCACGTCTTTGTTGGACGAAGCGATTTGTACGCGACAACGCACGACAGGCAACCTGACAAGCCCGCGAGAAATGTATCGGTTTGTATCCTTGACTTTACAGCGCGGGAGGGCCGGAACTGCTGGGGAAATATTCACGCGAGGGAAACATGACAAGGCAAACCCAGACAAACAAGCCCTTTCAGGACCGGCTGATGCACTATGGCATGATGGCATGTTGTGCCCTGATGCTCTTGCCCATCGCTGGCTATTTCGTGGCCGGCGGAACCCTGTCCGGACTATGGGGTAACGCTGCGGCATTCGCCCCATTGCTGCTATGCGTCGGTGCGCATCTGGTGATGCACAAGGCCGTGGGCAAGTCGTGCCACAGCCGGAGAACGGCCACCGAAACGGCGGAAGACTCCACTGTGGAAACCGCCGCCAAACAGAATGTTCTAGGTAGGAAGACCGGTTGAGTTGCCGAGAGTTCCGAGTTCAATCGCTGGCTTTGCTGCGATACTCGCGCTTGGCGGGTGCTCGACATCGCTGGCTGATTGCTTTGGAGACAATCCCACCCTGTCAACCAAGCAAATGATGGATATGCTTCCGCAGGATTGCCGTATTGTCGGCACATCTAAATCCGGTGTCCAGATGCTTGAATGCCGCGGTGGCAGGCAGGGTTTCGTGTTTTCCAATAACGTGATCGAATAGAAGGCAACCCATGAACAGGCGTTACCTCCTTTATGCATTCGGGGCAGTGGCAATCGGCAGTAGCCTGCCATTGATCAGTTGGCTGAGGCACCGGTTCACGCCGGTGCCCGAGTTCGAAATGCTCGCGGATCCCAAGGGATTCCGCAGGATCGCTGGCGGCGAATTCTCACTTGCAGGAAATGTCTTTACGGGGATCGGCGACAATCGGAAGGCATCTCTTGAGCTTCCACTGGATGCCGTCAGGAAAAACATATGTGGCTCGCTGTTTGGCCAGTCGAACGGGAACACCAATGTCGTGCCAATCGCATCGTTCTCGGATTTCTACTGCCCATTCTGCAGGGTTCAGACAAAACGCCTCGGAGAGCTGGAAAGGGAGCTTGACAGCAAGGTGCGGCTTACGTGGCACGAACTCCCGCTTCTTGGGGACGCGTCGCTGCTCGCCGCCAGGGCCGCGCTGGCAGCCGACAGGCAGAATGCCTATGTTCAATTTCAGGAACGACTTCTTTCCAGCCCATTTCGCGCCAATGACGCCTATCTAGCCGCCTTGTCCGAGGCGATTGGCGTCAATCACGAGCAGCTCGTGTCGGACATGAACAGCCCTGAAGTAGCTGAGCAGATCAGGGTAAGCGCCGCGTTGGCCAAGATCTTTGGCTTTGTCGGCACGCCGGCATTGGTCGTAGGCCGAACCGTCATCCAAGGCGAGGTGAGCGACGCAGTCCTTCGGAAACTCGTGGAACTGGAGCGGAGTGAAAACTGGACCGACGCATGCTAGGTCTTCGCCAAATAATCCCTGTCCTGCTGCTGGCCGTCTTCTGCGCTCCCCAGGGCCAGGGCGCGATGGCCGCTTCTTCGGAGGAATATCAGAGTACTCCGCTCACGGCCCGTCTCGTCACCGCTCAGGACGGCATACCGGGCGATACCCGGAGCCTGTCGGCAGGGCTACATCTGAAACTGAACGAGAAGTGGAAGACCTATTGGCGCTCTCCGGGCGAGGTCGGAATTCCACCCTCCGTCGACTGGAGCGGCTCGGAGAACGTCGAGGATATCGAGTTTCTCTGGCCAGCTCCGACGCGTTTCACGGCATTCGGCATCGAGAATTTCGGCTACACGGGCAACGTTGTGTTCCCACTGCGGATCACCCTGAAGAACAGCGGGGCCCCCGCGACGCTTCGGGCGCAGGTCAAGTTGCTGGTCTGTTCGGACATCTGTGTTCCCGAAGAGTTTTCGCTTGGCCTGACACTTGAGAACGGCACGGGCATAGACCAGGGCGCGGCAGAGCTCATCAGCACCTACGCCGAACGGGTTCCGGCCGATGCGGATACCGAAGGCGTTCGGGTCGCAGAGGCTTTCATCGACGACGACCTCAAGGAATTGCAGGTCAGCATACGTGTCGACGCACCGCTTCAATCCCCGGACGTCTTTCCCGAACTCGGTGCCGGGTTTGCAATGGGCAAGCCGGATATCCGCCTGGGCGAGCAGAACCGGTTGCTTTGGGCGCGCCTGCCGATCCTTGCCGCGGATCCCGGCTCTCTCGAGCCGCCGAGGATCACGGTCACGGATGGCCCAGACCGGTCCTTTACAGTCCTCGCGGATCGCGCGACACAAGACCTGCCGCCGCCCTATCGGCGTGCCGCAACGAATCCCGACACCTTGGATATGGTTTGGATCGCAGCCATCGCGCTGCTCGGTGGGCTCGTTCTGAACGTGATGCCCTGCGTCCTGCCGGTGCTGTCGATCAAGCTGTCATCGCTGGTTCGCCACTCGGACATCCCGAGATCCCGTGTCCGAACCGGTTTCCTGGCGTCCGCAGCCGGGGCGATGGGCTTCATGTGGGGGCTGGCATTGGTGCTGTGGGGCCTTCAAAGGTTGGGGATGAGCGTGGGTTGGGGGCTGCAATTCCAGAACCCGCTGTTCATCTCGATCATGATCATGGTGTTGCTTATCTTCTCGGCGAACCTCTTTGGCGCCTTCGAGTTCTCCTTGCCGTCGGGCCTGCAGACCCGACTGGCCGGCGCAGGTGGGCGTGAGGGATACTCGGCGGATTTCTTTACGGGGATGTTCGGCGCGGTCATGGCCACGCCGTGCTCGGCACCGTTTCTCGGAACGGCCGTGGCTTTCGCCCTGGCCGGGAGGGGCGTGGATATCCTGGTCGTGTTCACGGCGCTCGGCCTTGGACTGTCGGCGCCCTACCTTGCTGTTGCTGCGTTTCCCGGCATCATCGCCTTCATGCCCAGACCGGGTCGCTGGATGATGGCCATAAAGCTGGGAATGGGACTACTGCTGTTGGTGACGGCGCTGTGGCTGTTCCGGGTTCTGGCTGGCGTCGCGGGTGAGCGTGCCGTCTGGGCCGTTGCCGTCTTCGCCAGCGTAGGCATCCTTGCCGTGTCCATCCCGGGTCTGCGCCTGCAATTGAAGTGGCCCCTGACGGCGGCCAGCTTCGTTCTTGCCGTGGTCGTCGGACCCTACCTGCAGCAACCTGCAGCCCCGCAAGAGGGCACGAAGGAAGCTCTGTCGTGGGTTCCATTCGACAGGGGCGAGATCGCCAGACGGGTTTCGGCCGGAGAAGTCGTCTTTGTCGATGTGACGGCGGACTGGTGCCTGACCTGCAAGGCAAACAAGGCATTAGTCATCGAACGCGATCCCGTCCGCACGGCGCTAGAGGCAGAAAGCGTCACCGCGATGCAGGCCGACTGGACCAGACCAGACGCGCGCATAGCACGTTATCTTGAAAGCTACGGACGCTACGGCATTCCGTTCAACGCCGTCTACGGCCCGGCCGCCCCCAACGGCATCGTCCTGTCCGAGTTGCTAACCTCCGCGGACGTCATGGATGCCCTGACCCGGGCCGGGACTGCCGCACTGGCGCAACAGGGTGCCGGACAGGACTGATAGCCTGCCCGGTCCCTCGCAGGTCATTCACCCGCCGAGTTGTTCCAGAGCCTCACGAACCACGGCCCTGCGCGGATCGTCGGACGGCATTTCCTCGAGAAGCGCCTGCGCCTTCCGGTATGCCTCGATCGCGAGGTTGCGTTCCTGAAGAACGCTGTACGCGTTCGCAAGTCTCATCCAGCCGTCCAAGTCCTCCGGATCGTCTTCGAGGCGGGCGGCAAGACGCGAGACCATCGAGCGGATGAAATCTGCGCGATCCTCGTCGGTCATGTCCGCCGCCGCCGCAACATCCGCCGCAGACGGTCCGGGTTGCCGTCCCCGGGCCATTGGCGTCTGAAACGCGGGCAGCCCTTCCTCTGCGGCGATCCGGTTGATCTGCTGCGCATAGACCTCCATCCAGGGAGCAAAGGTCTCTTCTTCGTCCAGGCGCGACAGGAGCAGTTCGTATGCCTTGCGCGGTTGTTCCCTTTGCAGGAAATAGAGCGACTGGAAATACGTCGCCGCAGGATTGCGCGGGTCGAGTTCGAGCGCGCGGTCGATCTCGCGCAACGCCTTCGGTATCACGACGCCATCATTGGCGATCACCACCGCCTCGGCAAGCATCGAGAACGTCGCGGATGTCGCGTCGGGACGCTTGGCTACGGTTTCGAAGGCCGCGATCGCTTCGTCGAGGCGGCCCATCCGTTGATAGGTCTGCCCCAACAGCATCCAGCCTTCGCTTGGACCGCCATCCGGGTCCGTTATCAAACGCTCGCGCAGACGGGCGGCAAGCTCTGTCACCTCGGCGTTCTGGGCGCGCTCCTCCGTCCGCTCGGCAAAAGCGAGTGACGGAATATCGGGCGAACCCATGGCCGTGTAATAGACAACGGCGAAAAGAGGCGCGAAAATCGCAGCGATAAGGATGCCCTTTCGTCCGCCGGCCGCCCCGTTTGCGGGCGCGCTTTCCGACTGGCGAAGCGTCGACAGGATGCGCTTCTTGATTTCCAGCTGCGCGGCCTGAGCTTCCGCTTCGGAAATCAGTCCTCTGTCGAGGTCGCGTTGCACCTCCTGCATTTGATCGGCAAGGATTTTCGGCACGGTATCACTTCGTGTCAGCATCCCCGAGCCCGCCATCCGCACCGGGTAGAGAACGATGGCAAAGGCGACCAGTGAAAGGATGGCGAAAGTAGCCCAGATCATGGAGCGTCTCCTGCGTCACTGTTCCTGAGAAATTCGGAAACCGTTTTCTCGTCATCCTCGTTCAGCGCCGAAACCACTTCGGGCTTTCGATTGCGGGACAGGACAACGAAACCGGTCAACAGCCCGATCAGGATGAAGCCGACCGGCGCGAACCAGAGCGCGTAGGTCGATAGTTCCAGTGGCGGTTTCAGCAACACGTAATCGCCATAACGCGCGCGGATGTATTCGATGACCTCGGCATCGCTGTCTCCGGCAAGCAGGCGTTCCCGGACAAGCAGGCGCAAATCGCGAGCAACGCCCGCATTCGAACTGTCGATGTCCTGGTTCTGGCAGACAACGCACCTGAGCTCCTTCGAAATCTCGCGAGCGCGCGCCTCGAGCGCCGCATCCTCGAGCATCTCGTCCGGTTCAACCGCTCCGGCCGTGAATGGGAACAGGGCGATGGCAAGAGCCAACAATAGCCTTTTCATGATCCGGTTCCGGTCCTGATTGCGCCTGCCTGGTTCAGGGCCCGCATGAAACGGGCCTCGGCCTCCGGTCCCACGACCGGCCCGACATACCTGAAAAGGACGACCCCGTTGCCATCGACGATGAAGGTTTCAGGCACGCCGGACAGCCCCCATTCGATGCCGGTGCGGCCCGTCAGGTCCGAGCCGATCCGTTCGTAGGGATTGCCGAGGTCGCTTAACCATTTCGCGGCATCCTCGGCCTTGTTCTTGTAGTTGATGCCGAACAGCCGGATGCCGTCCCGTTCGACCAGCCGTGTCAGAACCGCATGTTCCGCCCGGCAGGGGACACACCACGAGGCAAACACGTTCACGACGACGGCCCGGTCGTTCGAAACGAGGTCACTCCGGGACAGGCCCGGTCTGTCGACCCCTTCGACCGGACCGAGGTCGAATTCTGGCACGGGTTGAGAGATCAGAACCGAGGGGATCTCGCTGGGATCCCGATCCGGATTGAGCCCCCAGAGGAAGAAACCACCGAAAATGACAGCCGCCAGCAGCGGCAATACTGCGATCACGCGTCTCATGCTTGCTCCTATTCGGCTGGCACGGCATCGCTTGCCGCGGTCTTGGTGCGGCGCGGGGCACCGACGCGCAGGCGGCGATCCGACAAGGACAACACCCCGCCGAGGACCAAGAGGGAAGTGCCGATCCAGATCAGGTTGACCAGCGGTTCGTATAGAATGCGCAAGGTCCAGGCCCCGGCATTGTTGACCTGGTCGGAGGCAGGCTCGGCGATCGACGTGTAAAGATCCCCGGCCAGAGTGGAGCGGATGGCGGATTCCGTCGTCGTTGATCGCGCGACGGGATAGGTTCGGCGTTCAGGGAATAGCGTGGTGACAAGCTCCCCGTCGCGGCGAACCACCAACGTTCCACGGTCTGCAAGGTAGTTCGGGCCCCGAACCCGCTCGACTCCCTGAAAGGTGATATCGAATCCGGCGATCGAAACCTCTGTGCCGGGTGCCGCAAATACGATTTCCTCGCTTTTCCAAGCGCTGGAGCCGATCATCCCCAGCATCAGGACCGCGACGCCCGCATGCCCAAGGGTCATCCCGTGGGATGCCCGAGGCAGGTTGCCCGCGCGTGTGACCGCGTCCCGAAACGGAACCTCGAACAAGCGGATCCGCAGCGCCCATTCCCGCAACGTGGCCAGGAGAAGCCAGAGCGCGGCGAGGATCGCAAGATAGGCCATGAAGGGGCCGCCGTTAAGGAGATACCAGGAGGCGAGAGTGGCCAGCAAGGACAGGACCGCGACAAAGCGAACGCGGTCCAGCAGCCCGGCAATGTCCGCGCGTTTCCAGGACAGAAGCGGACCCAGCCCCATGAACCCCACGAGCAGCAGCATCATCGGAATGAAGGCTGCGTTGAAGAACGGCGGCCCGACAGAGATCTTTTCACCGGTCACTGCCTCGAGGATCAGCGGGTAAAGCGTGCCGAAGAGGACGGACCCCGTGGCAGCCGCGAGAATGATGTTGTTGACCAGCAGGCCAGCCTCTCGACTGACCGGGCGGAACAAGCCGCCGCCCTCCATCCCGGGCGCGCGCCAGGCGTAGAGCGCCAGCGAACCGCCGATGGAAACGGCAAGCAGACCGAGGATGTACAAACCGCGTTCCGGATCGACGGCAAAGGCGTGGACCGATGTCAACAGCCCGGACCGGACGATGAAGGTTCCGAGGAGCGAAAGCGAAAAGGTCAGGATAGCCAGTAGGATCGTCCAGCTTTTGAACGCATCGCGCTTTTCCGTGACGATGGCGGAGTGCAGCAACGCCGTCCCCAGCAGCCACGGCATGAAACTGACGTTCTCGACCGGGTCCCAGAACCACCAGCCGCCCCAGCCCAGCTCGTAGTAGGCCCACCAGGACCCAAGCGCGATCCCGGCGGTCAGGCTCACCCAGGCGGCCAGTGTCCAGGGTCGGACCCAGCGCGCCCACGCCGGATCGACGCGGCCCTCGATCAACGCGGCCACAGCGAAGGAGAAAACGATGGAGAAGCCGACATAGCCGAAATAGAGCAGCGGCGGATGCATCGCCAAACCCACGTCCTGCAACAAAGGGTTGAGATCGTTGCCGTCCAGAGGCGGCGGGAAGACCCGCTCGAAAGGATTCGAGGTCAGCAGGAGAAACGACAGGAACCCGACGCTGATCCAGGCCTGGACGGACAGCGTGCGCGCCTTGGTCTCGGCCGGGATGTTCGATCCCAGTCCGGCGACACCGGCGCCGAATACCGTCAGGATCAAAACCCAGAGCAGCAAGGAGCCCTCATGGCTGCCCCAAGTCCCGGCAACCTTGTACAGCATCGGTTTTAGGGAATGCGAGTTCTCGACGACGTTCCTGACGGTGAAGTCGCTAACGATGAAGGCGTGCATCAGGGCCGAAAATGCGACCGCCACGAACAGTACCTGGCCGATCGCTGTGGCCTGAGCGGATTTCATCAGGACGGCGTTCCTGCGCGATGCTCCAAGGATTGGCAGCACACTTTGCAGCAATGCCAGGGCAAGCGCCAACGCGAGCGCGAAGTGACCGATTTCCGGGTACATTGTCTTCCTCTCTTCTGTGCCGCCTACTTCCGCGGCGCATGGGCGAATGGGTCAAAACCCGCTCACTCCTCCAGAGTCGCTTTCAGACGCCTGTACTCTTCTTCGTCGATCTCGCCCTTTGCGAAGCGCAGCTGCAGGGCGTCCAGGGCTTTCGTCTCGCGAGGTTGTGTGGGCGCATCGCGCAGTCTGAGGACGACAAACACGATCAGAGCGATGACCGCGCCCCAGAAGATCACCATTGTCAATCCGCCCATGAAACCGAACCCTCCTCCCCACATGTGGCCTACCCAGGAACCTTCGGCATCAGCGCGCGCCATGCTCGCCTGCAAGACGGCCGGACCCGTCAATGCGTATTTCAGATGTCTCATCGTGTTCTCCTTTAAAGCTAGCCGCGCCGCCGACGGGCAGTGTAATGACCGCACGAAGACCGCCGCCGGCGCGGTTCATCAGGCAGATGTCGCCGCCATGGGACCGGATGATTGTCCGCGCGATCGAAAGTCCGAGTCCGTAGCCCCCCGTCTCCAGCGATCTCGATTCCTCGAGGCGGTAGAACGGGTCGAAGACTTTCTCCAACTGCTCCTCCGGGATGCCCGGTCCGGTATCGTCGATGTTCAGCGCCAGTTCCGATCCCTTGACGGTCCAGCCGACACGCACGTCTCCACCGTATCGATCGGCGTTTTCGACCAGATTGCGGAGCGCCCGCCGGAAAGCATTCGGCCTGACGCTGAGGTAGAGATCGGGTCCATCGACCAGCGCAAAGCCGACAGCCATGTCCGCGCGCAAATTCTCAAGAAATGTGCGCAGGTCTACCGGTTCCGTTTCCTCCGTTCCGGTCAGGCCCTGGGCGAAGGTCAGCGTCGCTTCCACCATGCCCTGCATTTCCTCGACGGAGGCAATCAGGCTTTCGCGGGTATCGTCCTCATCGACAAGTTCGGCGCGGACACGCATTGCCGTGAGAGGAGACCGGAGATCGTGACCGAGAGCGGCCAGCATGCGTGTCCGATCGTTGACGAAGCGCGTCAGCCGCGCCTGCATCCTGTTGAAGGCGACAGTGAGGTCTTGAACCTCTCGCGAACCTGCCGCCGGCAACTCGGAGACGTCTTCGCCGCGGCCCAGTCTATCCGCAGTGATGGACAAGAGGCGCAGTGGCCGCGTCAGGCGGGTCAGTACGAACCAACAGACCGCCACGAGGAGCAGGCCGGTTGAGATTACGAAGGTAACGAATGAGTAGAACGGCCATTGAAGCGGTGGTCGCTCGAAGCGGGTTCCGACGTTGAGCCATTCCCCACCCCGGATCGCGATCGACAGGTTCATTTCGACCGCGTTCAGCTCCCCCCGCATCATGACCATGTGCATCTCTGCCATTTCGTCGGACAGGTTGGGCAAAGGTCTCAGTTCGCCTTCTACCTCATGCAGTTCCACACGAATGTCGCGGCTGTAACTGTCGTTCATGAGTGCGCGGATCCGGCCTTCGACGATTCCGCCATCCGAATGGCCCGTATGCTCAACGGCTGGCACCTCGGACAGATAGAAACGGATCAAGGGAGAATTCGCTGCTCTCAGGATCGACTCCTTCAGGTCGGTCGGGGCCTCCTCGATGAGCAGCGCAACATTGGCAGCGCGACCGGCCGCCTCAAAGCCGATCGCCGCCCTGATGGCCAGGCTGCGCTCATCGGCGAACAGGAAGAAACTCACCACTTGCGCCAGGACTAGGGTCGCGATGACAACCAGGGTCAATTGTCCGGAGAGAGAGTTCACAAAGCGGGACATCACGGGGCTTCCACGACGTCGGCGGCCAGGCAGTATCCACCATTTCGGACGGTCTTGATGATGCTCGGGCGCAAGACGTCCGGTTCGATCTTGCGGCGCAGGCGGCTGATTTGGTTATCTATCGTTCGATCCATCGGACCCGCGCTCCGCCCCGCGGTCAGGTCCAGCAGTTGCTCACGGCTGAGCACCATACGCCGCCTTTCAAGCAGCACGGTCAGGAGTTTGAACTCAGACGTGGTCAAGGGCGCCTCGGCGCCGCTGTCTTCGATCAGGACCTGGCGATCCGTGTCTAGAATAAGATGCGCAAACCGAACACGCTTGCCGCCCAACCCGCCTGCCACTGGGTCTTCGCGGGAACTCCGCCTTAAAACGGACTTGATCCTTGCAAGCAGTTCGCGCGGGTTGAACGGTTTTGCCAGGTAGTCATCCGCACCGATTTCAAGGCCAACGATCCGGTCGGTGTCCGCACCAAGCGCGGTCAACATGATGATCGGAAGCCTTCCGGTGGGTGCCAGCCGGCGGCATACCGAAAGACCGTCTTCGCCCGGCATCATCACGTCGAGGACGAGCAGATCGTACTGTCCGGTCACAAGTTTCGCGTCCATCTCGACAGCATCCTTGGCGACGGTTGCGCGCATCCCGTTCTTTTCCAGGAAGCGCGCAACACTCTCACGGATCTGCGCGTGGTCGTCCACAATAAGAATGTGCGGCGGTGGTCCCATGAAGTTCTTCTTAGATTAGGTAGCCAATCGGTTTCATGGGGTGTTTTGTAGCGGTTTGTATCAAGGCCGTCTCTTGCGACAGACGGATACAAATCCCTGGCTGCGGCGGCTTCAATTCCGGTGTCTGAATACAAAGCTGAGAGTTGTAGGCTAGCAAGCAAAGGAGGCTGCCATGAAACACCTGAGGAAACCCGCTATCGTACTGTCGGTTGCGCTGTTGGGTGCCGCGCCGGCGATCGCCGACAATGACCATCATGGTGACGCGAAAGGCCCGGCCGCGAAGGGTGCCATGGGGCCCAGCACGTTCTCGAAAGACGATATGCCGATGGCCGGGGCTGATGCCCCGATGATGCAGAACATGATGCGCATGATGATGATGATGCATAGCGGCGGCATGAACCCGGGCGCGGGCAATCCCGTCGGCATGGGCATGATGGATCAGGACATGATGCGCATGATGATGGGGAACTCGATGATGGGCGGCATGGACGGAGGCATGGAGCCCGGCCAGATGATGCAATCCCGCCTGAAGGAATACGACGCGGATGGTGACGGTGCACTGGGCATCGACGAGTTCGCATCCTGGCACGCCGCGATGATGCGTGAGCAGATGGTCGATCGCTTCCAGCACCTGGATGCAGATGGCGACGGCAAGATCTCGCCCCAGGAGATGGACAGCTTTGCAGGCCGTCTCAAGCCTGGCACGGGCGATATGGGCCAGCGGGGTCCCATGATGTCGGATCAGAACTGATCACGGGCAGGAATGCATGATACGTTCGTCCGGTCGGACGTGACCGGACGACGCCATAGAATGGGAAAACAACGAATGAAATATACCCACGACCGACTGCTGGAGAATGTCTCGATCGACGACGCGGACATGCGGATCCGGGCTGCGCTTTCGGACGCAGGTTTCGGCGTGTTGACCGAAATCGACGTCCAAGAGACGATGAAGAAGAAGATCGATGCCGACATGGACGGATATCGTATCCTGGGCGCGTGCAATCCAAAGATGGCATGGGAGGCGATCGGCCTTGAACCGCGCATCGGCGCCATGCTCCCTTGCAACGTGATCCTGCGGAGCGTCGCAGGGGGAACCGAAGTCAGCGCGATCGACCCTGTTGCATCCATGGCGGCCGTGGACAACATCGAACTGCACAAGGTCGCGGGGCATGTCCGCGACATGCTTGTGACAGCCGTGGATTCCGCCTGATACCGGAGGTCCGGACATGTCAGAAAAGATGCACCGGCGAAGCTTCCTGATCGGCACTCACACCGCCGTTTTCGCCATCCTTGCAAGCCCGCTGCCCGCCCAGCAGGGCATGGCTCTTTCAGCGGGTGAGGCCTTTGACGGTCTGCTTGCCGATACATTGAGCGTCATCGACGTCAGATCGCGCGAGGAATGGCAGGAAACCGGTGTCGGGTCCGGGGTCTGGCCCATCAGCATGCACGAGGATCGATTTGCGGAACGGCTTTTTGCGGCAAAAGCCCTGAGCGGTCAACGGCGGATCGGATTGATCTGCGCGACCGGGGGGCGCTCCGCGTCCCTGCTCGGCGCCTTGATCCGTGCCGGATATTCTTCGGGCTACGCCGACATCGCCGAGGGAATGCTGGGCTCGGGGAGCGGACCGGGCTGGATCGCGTCCGGCCTGCCGACCGTGCCACTGGACGTCGCCCTGAAAAATATGCCCGCCGAGTTGGCTTGATGCCCCATCCCGCATGCGGGATGCGTGGTCCCCGTCGCATGAGCCTCAGATTTCGTTCGGTCATCTTCCATACCGAACTGCAACCGACGTCTGTTGAAAGAGACAACCAGACTCGCAGGGTAGATCGTGCCCCGGACCAAACGAGACTATTGGTTCGAGGGCAAGACCCCGCGGCGCAGCTTGATCGTGTCGCCGCCGTCGATCGGTTGTGTCCAGGCCACGAAAACGTCGTTCCCCGAACGGGCCATCTTCGGAAAGTTGACCGATGCTCCGTCAGCGTTGACAGCAAGAACCTGCGACGCAACGCACCCGAGGCCCGCGCGGGCGCGGCACAGCACCAGAGACTCACCATCGGCTGACCACTCGACCCAGGACACGATTGCCGATCCGTCATCCAGCATCTCGACATCGACGCGACCGACAGGACTGCCGAGATCGATCCTGTCCGGTTCCCCGAAGGTGCGCCCTCCGTCCTCGGAAAAGGCGACCTTGACGGCCGGGACATCATTGGCCCCCGTGAACCAGGTTGTGACCACCCTGTCTTGAAGGGCGGATACTGCGGGACCGTTCACCGGGCATCCGGACAGCTCCCATCCGTCATCGTGTACCATGACGGGCGTTTGCCATCCCTGCTTCGTCAATCGCGCGACGGCGATATCCCGGATTTCGCCCTCTGTCCGATCGCGATAGGCAGCGATTATCGTGCCGTCCCCAGATGCGGCGAGGCTCGTCTGGCAACAGGAACAGGTCTGCGGATCAACAGCCACGTCGCGGTCCGGCACACCGTCGCGTGTCAGCGACGTTGCCCGCAACTGCATGGCGCCCGGCGCCGACGGCGTCGCGCCGGCCTTGGCCGCGTAGGCCCGCCCGTCGAGCCAGATGACAGCCAGATCATTCGGCTGCGTGGGCAGCATCGAAACGAACCCGTGCTGGGAAAAGGACCGATCGTCGTGCGGGACGATGGGATCGCTCCACGAGGCGCCCCCGTCATGGGACACGGCGATCTCGATCCGGTAGTCGTAACTCGACAGACCAATCTCCCGAAGCCAATGAACGGCAACAGTGCCATCCTTGAGAACGGCAATTCCGGGGAAGTCGGCCCAGTTCACGAAGAGGTCGGTACCCTCCTGAACAAGACGCGGGTCGGACCAGCCCTGCAATGTCCGGACTGCCATCATGACCCTGGTCCGGTCCCCTGCTTGCTCCATCCAACTCATGTAGAGCGCGCCGTCAAACGTCGTCAGAAATGGCTCATGGGCACCCGGCTGCCAAGGCAGGGGCAGGTCCTCCATTTGTTCAAAAAGCGCTGAATCCACTTGGGCGGCGACTGGATCGGCCAACAACACCGCAACCACAGCTGACAGCATGACACTCGGCCAGATCCGGGTCTGCCCAAAGCGCCACTTGCGCGGGTGTCCGCATTCTCGTCTGTCAGCACTGCGCTCCATGACGCCCAGCGTAGCCCGGTTTTCGCAGATGACCCGAACTTCTTTTGTCGCAAGATGCTTCAAGGCAGACCGCCCCTGGGCCTTCCCGTTGCCGGGATTTCCACATCGATTCTCAGCGGGATGCACCGCCTCGGGCCACGAAGCGCACAACCACCTGCCCGAAAGCCCTTGTCGCTGGCCCGCGGACCCGGGCGAGGGCATCTCTGGCCTCGCACGGCCCTGCCGCCTTGCTGCGCGCATCACGCAATCCGGGAGCCTTTCCATCAAAAGATACGCCGCCATTCGCTCAGTCCCCGCTGGCCCATCTCGCACCGCTTCGTCTAGGCTTTTACCGTAGTAGAATTTTCTAAACCTGCTTCACGGAATGTGGAAATGATGCGCCTTATCGTTCTCGGTCTCTTCGTGTTCCTGATTGGCGCGTGGGTGTGGCGCGACGCTTTGGGCTTCGACATCGATCTGCCGGAACGCGAGGACCTTCAGCGTTGGATCGATGCCGCAGGACTTCTCGGCCCCGTCCTGGTGGTGGCCCTCATGACAATTGCGATCGTGGCAAGTCCGCTGCCCTCCGCACCGGTCGCGCTCGCCGCAGGGGCCGCCTATGGGCACACCTTCGGGACCATTCTGGTTGTCATTGGAGCAGAATTCGGGGCACTGGCGGCCTTCCTGCTGGCCCGCGGACTGGGCCGCCCTTTTGTCGAGAGGCATCTGGGGCGGAAACTGGGTGAAGGCTTTCTCGGATCGCAGAACACCCTGACTCTGCTGGTCTTCGGCAGCCGCCTACTGCCGTTCCTGTCCTTCGACATGATCAGCTATGCCGCGGGCCTCAGCCAACTGCATCTCTGGCGCTTTGCGGTCGCCACTCTGGCCGGCATCATTCCAGCGAGCTTTCTCCTCGCGCATTTCGGGAGCGAGGCAATGAACGGAGACGCGCGCACGGCAACCTGGACGGCCGCAGCGCTTGGCGGTTTCACGGCCTTGTCTCTCGCCTTCGCCATCTGGCGCGACCGTCGCAACCGGCAAGAGAAGGGCTGACAAGGCTTCTCGATCGCATTCCGGATCTTTGCCCCGTCTAGGAAAGCTCTGGCCATGTCCGCATGGTCGGTGGGGGTTAGGATTGCCTTCCGTTTGGCAGCGGAACAGGCCGTCGGCCACAACGCGCAGGCCTGGCAGTTGGTTGACCGCAGTACGAACAAGGCGCATGTCCTCGACCCCGTCCGCACGGCCCTGTCCCGAGAGGGCATCGTTCCCATGCAGGCCGACTGGACCCGCCCGGACGGCTCCATTTCCCGCAACCTCGGGAGCTTTGGCTGCTTCGGGATCCCGATCAACACGCCCCCGGACCCCGGTGCGCCCGAAGACTTCGCCCCTTCGAAAATCCTGACGAGCGCCTCTGTACTTAAGGCTCTCAAACGGGCGCCACCGCGATGACGCCCGTTCATCGGCCCTCACGCAGACTTGCTGCACCGTTCGACCAGCCAGCCAAAAAGGATTGCCGTACTGGTCCAGAGCGTCGCCTGCACCGCGAGCGTCGATGCTCGGAATTGCCAGAGAAGATCGCGCGGAAAGGCCGGGTCGACCTCGTGGAACGACGGCAGCAGGAACGCCGCCACAGCCATCACGCCTGCATAGATCGCCCCCCCGACCAGCGTCTTGCGGCGCCGGGAAGAGATGTTTCGCACGGACGAAACGGCCAACCCGAGCGCCGCCAGGGAGAGGCCAAGAAAGGCGAAATAGGCCAGCGTGCGTGCCCCGATGGTCTCGGGGTTACCCACAGCGGGTGGGTTTCCGGGGAATTTCAGCATGGGCACGACGATGACAGCCACGAATCCCAGCGCCGCCAGCCAGCCCACCGTGGCACGCCGCGACCCGTGCGAGAATCGCCCCTGCGCCACGGCAAAGCTGATGGCCAGGATGCCGCCCAAGGCGGCCCCGACGGCCGCAAGACCGACGAACAGCCCCGGCCCGGCCTGCATGCGGCGCGACATGCCGTCCGTGTCGGTTGGCCCGGACGTTCCGGCTGCGTGGGCGTTGCTTTCGGCGGATTCCAAAGCGATCGCTGCATCCAGCATGGGTTCACCGACGACCAGCGCGACACCGAATGTCACGATCGACGCCAACAGCCCGGCCAGCAGGCCGAGCACAAGGAGACGTGTCATGGCTTTGCCTTAGTGGCAGGGAAAGCCAAGCAAGTGGCGTGCATCGTGAACGAATTCATGCACATCGGTCCCGGCAAACACGGCCCATGCACCCTGCTCGGCACCTACGAAATAGACCACCAGAGCAGCCAGCAGCGTGGCCAGGATCGCCCAAGGGGCAATGGCCTGTAGCGGGATGGCGGGGACATCGCTCGAAACGGAAGGACGGGTTGCGACAGTCATTGGGAACTCCTTGTGATGACGCGTCATGAGTTTTCTTCCGAGGATTCGTGTCTGACTTTCGCTTTCGCGATCACAGTGGCGCGACCGTGCCGGACTTTCACCGGCTTCCGTGTTCCCCTCTTTTTGAGCGATAAGGTAGATTGCGCCCGCATGCCAAGGGTTTTTCACCGCGACAGTACGAAAGTTACACGATGCGACTGATCCTTGTTGCTGCGCCCATGTCGACCCACCACCCCTTTCGGCTTGCAGCGGACCTGAGTCCTGCGCAGGTGCAGCGGGCGCGTGCCCTTGTCGACCGGCTTGGCGGCAGCGCATGCCTAACAGCGCCGGGGACCAGTTCAGTGGCAATGGCGCTTGGGTTGCAGCCAAATGACTGCGAGGCACTCGGCACGCAGGATTTCGGAGCCTGGACCGACATGACCCTCGACGAGATCGCCGACCAGGATCCCGAGGCGCTGTCGCGCTGGACCCGCGATCCCGAAATGCGGCCCGCCCGGGGAACGTCGCTGATCGACCTCTGCACAGTCGTGCGGCCTTGGCTGGATCAGGTGGCGAACTGCCCGGCAAACCGCGTGGTGGCCCTGGCTACCCCGCCCGTACTGCGCGCGGTACTTGTCTGCGCGCTGGACCTGCCGCCTGTTGCCGGGTTGCGCCTGGATATCCAGCCCCTCGCCCCGATCCACCTCGCGCATGACGGGCATCGATGGACGTGGCGACCCGGTAGTCCTGAATGATCACGGGTTTTCCAGGGGAGGTGATGCTGGTCTGAACGTCGGTTTTGTGCGGCTCGTCTTCCGGCAAGAAACCCACCGCATGGCGATAGACATCCGTGGCCGGCGGTCCAGAAGAGACCAGTGCGCGCAGGGACACCAAGGGCGGCCCAGATCGGTGTCGATGACATTGATCGGTCCGACGAAGGCATCCATCTAGGGCTGGTCAGAGGGCGCTTACGCGAGGCGGCCGTCAATCGGTCGTGCTCAGCGATTGTGTCGCCGGTCCGGAAATCACCCAGGGCGAGCCACCGGTTCCGGGGTCAAGTCGTTGGGCGGTTTCAAGCGCTGCAAGCACACGGGGCGTCACGGTCCAGCCATTGGTGCGGATCGGGGCTTCGGCCAGCAAAGCCAGGCGACCGACGAGGCATCCTGTCGGCCGGGCGCAGTCTGGAATGCCTCGGCGCCGCATCGAACCGGTCCATCCGTGAACAGGTCTGACCCAGCAGCATCCAGCCTTCGGCAGGACCACCAACCGGATTGCGGTTCCGCCTGTCCCGCAATTGCGCGGCCAAGGCAACCATCTCTTGTTCGGCTGCGCGCTCGTCCGTGCGAATTGCAATGGCTAAGTCAGGCAACGTCGGACGTCCGGTGAGGCTAAAGTAGGCAGAGGCCATCAGCGGAACGTAGATCGCCGAGACGATCAGCGTCGTGCGACTAGCCCGAACGGGCCTTCACCGAAGCGACTTCGCGGTGACTTATTTCCTGGCAGGCGGCTTCGGCCCTTGCGCCGGAAATGAGGCTACGCCGGAGATCGCGGTCGACCTTTTCGATCTGGTCGGTCAGGACGACGGGCACTGCTGTGGACCGCCGTAATGGAACACTTTGCGCCCTTTGCATCGGCTTCTGCGCGATGGCTGGCGCACACAGTGCGGGGAATGAGAAAACGGCCCATGTCATCGTCCTTCTCCCTGGCCTTGGCGGACCATGGCCTGGGCAATCCGAGCCTTGAATTCGCAATCGAGTGAATCAGGGGTAGCGCCGCGACGGCTCCGTCGCAAGATGAGCAAACCGGGCCGGTACGCACCGGCCGCCAGGACAGCGGCGGCAGTCAAAGTACCGGCGTCCGGCGCGTAAGCAGAGGCCATCAGCGGGACGTACTCGACGTAGTGCGCGGAAGTATTTTCTATCACAGCTTCGTTGCTGTCACCGGCGGTCAAGCGATCACGCAAAGGCAGCTGCAAATCGCGGGCTACACCCGCATAGGAGCTGTCGATGCAGACATCGCATCGAAGTTCCATCGAGATGACGCGCGCAGGCGTTTTCAGCGCCGGGTCGGCCCGCAACTCGTCGGGCTTCACGGCCTGTGCAAAGATCGGCAGGGCCACCAGCATCGTTGCAAGCACGACAAGCCTCGAATCCGACCCTCCGCCTGTGCCTGCCGAAGCGCCAGCGTGGTTTTCGCAACCGCACCTTCGCGGTGTCGCTGTCAGGTCTGATTAATCCTCCGTGCCTGTTCAGCAATTCGCGATATCGTTGTCCCGCTTGTCCTCGTGGTGGCAAAAGCAGCCGTTGGAACCTGAACGATCGACCGCCCCACAATCTCGCCGGTCGTCAGCGCGCCTATCCGTGCCCGCCCTTTGACGCCTGCCGTGTTCGCCATGCCGCGCGCAACCGCCGCGGCCCCGCCAAACACATTCGGCCCGGCCACTACCATGAAATTCCCCGACAACCCCCGCACGATGAGCGGCGTCGCGGCGACGAACCCCTTGGCCAGGAACACCATCACGAAGAACGGGATAAGCGAGCCGATATTGGTCGCGGAGCCAGGATCGCCGAGCTGCGCCAGGAGCGCGTTGGCCATGCCGACTACGGTCGAGAACATCGCGGCGATGACGACGGGGTAGAAGGCATAGCTGACGGTGGTCGAGACCCAGCGGTGGAAGAAATCCTTGGTCGCCTCGAAGAGCGATAGTGCGATCATGACGGGCGCGAGTCCGAGCATCAGGGTCAGCATCATCTTGGCGAAGATCAGCACGATCCCGGTCATGAAGCCGAGGAGGCTCAGGAGCACGAGGCCGATACCACCGAGGATCGCACCGGTCATCCAGTTCAGGTTGCTGCCGATGGCGTTCAGGTAGTCGGCAAATCGTTCAATGAGATTATCAAATTCGCCAGCGAAGTGCGTGGCCCCTGCCCCGCCTCCACCAACTGACGATACGAGCGCGCCTGCGACGTAATCCAATCCGCCGATCACCGCGTTGGCGACTGCATTGAACTGGACCCAGTTGAAGGCAAAAAGCCCGACCAGCATCAGCTTCATGAGGTACCAGAAGAAGCTCGCGCCATCCATGCTGCGGTACTGGAAGGCCATATTGATGAAGAGCCCGATGGCCGAGAGGGTCACCATCAGCAGGACGATCGTGCCAATGTTGCCTGCGACCGCCCCGAACTGGGACTCCGCGGCATCGGCAAGGAACGCGTCCGCCGTTCCAACCATCCAGCTGACGACACCCATTA
Source organism: Antarctobacter aquimaris (assembly GCF_900184945.1). Taxonomy (GTDB): domain Bacteria; phylum Pseudomonadota; class Alphaproteobacteria; order Rhodobacterales; family Rhodobacteraceae; genus Maliponia; species Maliponia aquimaris. The sequence continues at coordinate 59,980 of NZ_FXYF01000017.1, forward strand.
CCAGTTGCCTTGGGCTTCACAGATGTCCTGAACGCCTTGGCGGATGTCATTGCGTTCCCGGCGGATATGAAGCTGGGCCTGCGTATGTTCAGCATTGGAGCTGGTGGCAAACCGCTCGGCGTATTCCGCTGAAACCTCATCCCATCCCGGGAAGCGCGTTTCGCAAGAGCAATCCTCTGTCTCGGCAATCCGCTCCCAAGCACGCAACTCGTATAGGTCCATCATCGTCAGCGCCTTGTAGGCTTCGCGTGGATGCAGTTCATCCATCCAAGCGGGGCGCGCAGTGCGGTCGTTGCAGATCCGGTACCTCTGCGGCGCAATGTCGACCGTGAGGTCGGTTGACACGTTGGGCGCGCCCTCGGACAGTGCCGAACCGGCACCAAGAACGACAAGAATGGCAATGTTGGAAAGGCGCATGGGGTATCCTTTGATGGTCACTGGCGAAGCTCTTCGGTCTGACCGGGCAGGTAGAATTCGGTGATGCCGCGCGCGCCCTGGTGGCGGCCGGCCTGGATGATGACGTCGATCGAGCCTTCGATGTAGCGGATCATGTCGGTGTAGGTCAGGGGCAGATCGGTCTTCAACGCGGCGATGGCAAGTCGTCTCACGGCGAGCTGGGGGGTTTCCGCGTGGAGCGTGGTGAGCGAGCCGCCATGGCCGGTGTTGATCGCCTCGAGGAAGGTCATGGCCTCCTTGCCGCGAACCTCGCCGAGCACGATGCGGTCAGGCCGCATCCGCAGCGTCGAGGTCAGGAGCTGGTCGGCGCCGCGGGTGTCGCTCTCCCGATCCGAGATCAGCGTCACCGCGTTCGGTTGTCCGGGCCGCAGCTCGGCCGCCTCCTCGATGGTGACGATCCGCTCCTGATCTGGAACGAGGGAGAGGATCTTGCGGGCCGCGACGGTCTTGCCGGTCGAGGTCCCGCCCGAGACGATCATGTTGAGCTTGTTCTGGACACAGAACTTGAGCGCGGCGTCGATCTCGCCCGTGGCCACGACCTCTCGCAGAGCAAGGTTCCGCTCGCGCCGCAGCGCCTCGAGGCTGGTTTCCTGGTCGAAGAGATATGCGAGTTTGATCTCCTGCAGCGGCAGGCTTGAGAAGAACCGCAGCGAGATCGAGAAGCCGCCATCGACGGCGGGGGGCTGGATGACTTGGGCACGGATCGGACGGTCCCGGTAGAGGATGCTGACGGAGACGATGGGTTTCTTCTGGCTGAGCGTCGTGCCCGCGGCCGAGGCGATCTGGTTGCCGAGGTCCTTGATGGCGGTCTGGCTCAGGGGCGTGCCGAGCGCGGACATGAAATGATCGCCGTGGAACTCACCCCAGGTGCTGCCGTCGGGGTTGATGCAGATCTCGATCACGTCCGGACGCCCGATGGACGGCGCCAGCGCGTCGAGTGAGGCTTCGAGGTAGCTCGCCGCCATCTCAGAAGATCTCGAGATCGCGGTCGACCATGACGGTGATCCGCGTGCCCTGGTCGACATGGATGACCGGCTTGATCGCGAGATAGTCCTGCATGACGCTTTGCGTGCTGTCACGCAGGTCCGACCCGACATCGCTCGCCACGTCCGCGGCGGCCTCGTCCTCGATCTGGCCCGCCGCGGCCGCGGGGACCGCGCCGATCAGCGAGATGAGCGCTGCCGAGCCGAAGCGTTCGGCGAAGCGCGTGTCGACGAAGCCGGTCGTGCCCGAGCGTCCCAGTTCGTCCCCGCCATAGGCGCTGATCTGGACCGACTGGTTGTCGGGCAGGATGATCCGGTCCCAGGCCACCATCACCCGGGACTGCGCCAGCGCCACGTCGGAGCGATAGCGTCCGATGAGCCGCGCGCCGCGCGGGATCAGGACGCGGGAGCCGTCGAAGGCATGCACGTCCTCGGAGACAATGGCCCGGATCGCACCAGGCAGGCTGCTGTCGAGCGCGGTCTCGGTCACCGCCTGGATCATCGTGCCCTGCGGCACGGTGTGGGACGGGTTGGCGATCACCTCCGCGCGCGTCACCTCGGCGACCTGCGCGCCGGACCGGACGAAGGCCTCGTCGTCGTTCAGCCGGGCCTCGATGGCCCCGTCCCGTGGCCCGTTCCCGGCACCGGAGAAGGCGATCATCGGTGAGGCAATGCGTTCGGCGCGGGCCTCGGCTTCCGCTGCGCGGCGGCGTTCGAGCTCGGCGAGACGCAGCTCTTCCTCGCTGGGCCCGAGCGCGGCGGGCGCGGGCTGTTGCAGCTGCGCCAGTTCCAGATCCATACGCATCTGTTCCAGCGCCCGGTCGCGCTCGGTCAGTTGCCGCTCGAAGGCCCGGCGGGACTCTTCGCCCGCTGCCTGCAGCGCCGCGATCTGCGCGGTCAGATCGGCGATGGCGGCATCGGCGGCGGCGGAGGATGGCTCCGCCTCCTTGGCCAGGAGCGCATCGAGTTCGGCCCGGACCGCCGCCAGAGCTTCCGCCAGAGCGCGCTCGGTCTCGGACGGACCGGTGTCCGCCGGTGCTGGTTCGTGGGTCCGGACCGGCAGGACGGCGGGCACCAGGTCGCCGAAGCCTGACCCCTGGTCCTGGAACTCGGCTGGCGCGGCGGTCGGCATCGGCGCCGACGCCTCGGGCTGGAACGCGGCATAGGCGAGACCGCCCAGGCCCGCGATCCCGAGCACGCCGAGCAGAGCCGTGACCGGGGACGGACGCCGGCCCCCCGCCTTCTTCCCGCTCGCCCCTTCGAGCGCGGCAAGACGGGCCGCGAGATCTTCAGGTTCGTTGCTCATGCGCCGGCTCCCGCACGGCCAAGGTCCCGGATGCAGACCACCTCGTCGCCGAGGCGCAGCACCCATTCGGGGTTCACCCCGGAGACGCGGATCACGCCATCCGCCTGCGCCTGGCTGTTGACCGAGCGCTCCGCGCCGCGCGTGTGGCGGAAGATCGCCGGGACGGGTGCGTTCCGCGCGAAACGGAAATAGGTGAAGGTGCCATCGTCCCAGACCGAGAGTGGTGTGAACTCGCGCTGCTCGCTCGCGCCGTAATTGGCATTGGGCGCGGCGGCCGCCACCGCCTGCCGGGGTGCGTTGCGGTTTTCGGGGTAGCGGAACTGCACGACGTAATGCGGGGTCTCGCGTGCCTCGACGACATGGAAGTAGTAGGAGCGCCGGTTGGTGTAGACGGTGATATTGGTGGCAACGCCCGAGGCCACGGGTTTGATCGCGAAGGCGCGCCCGCCCGGGACCGCGTCGAACTGGAAGCCGACGGTGTCGCCGGCGATGATCGAGCGGATGGTCTCGCCCTCGCCGAACTCGACCGTGGTCACGCGGGTGAGGCTGGTGACGACGCGGAACACCTGGCCGTCCACCCAGGTCGCGATCCGGACGCGGCTGTCATGGGCACCCCGACCGGGCGTGGTTTCGGCCCAGGCGGGGAGTCCGGCAGAAACCGCCGCGGCGAGGAAGAGGCCGGATAGGGAAAGGCGGGTCGTCATTCGGCGCGGTCCGATCTGATGGCATATTGCGTGACGGTGAAGCCGAAGGGGTTCTGCCAGACCTCGTCGAGGACGCGCGGGGTCTCGGGGTGGAACTCGAACATCAGCGTGGCGGTGAAGGCGCCGTCCTGCACGCCCTGCGGGCCGGTCAGGCGCTTGCGCAGGCGCACCTGCGCGCGGTTCTCGCCGATGAGGGTGATGCTGGCGATCTCGACCGCCATCTCGGCCCCAGCCCCATAGCGGGTCGGCGGATAGGATTCCTGTCCGCTGGTCCAGGTCGCGCGCATGCTGGCCTCGGCGGCACCCTTCGACTGTGCCAGCACCCGGCGCACGCGGAGATCATTGTCGAGCTGGTTGTAGGTCTCGCGGTCGGTGATGTAGCGGTAGATCTGCGCCTCGATCACGGCGGGACGCTCGGCGAGCGTCACGGTCTGGACGGCGGCGTTCGGCAGCGCGAGCCCGGTTGCGGGATCGAAAGGCACGACGACCGGAGGCGGAGTTTCGATCAGGAGGGCGACGGCGGCGGCCGAGAGGCAGCCCAATACGCCGAAGACCGCGCCGCCGATGCCGATCTTGCGCCAGGTCTCTTCGCGACGCAGCGCGCCATAGACCAGTTCCTCCTCGACGATCGCGTCGATGCCCGTTCCCATCGTCATGGACGAAGTTCCGGCAGGGTGAAGTCCATGTAGCGGCGTTCCTCGGCGATGGTCGCGGCATCGACCACGCCCGCATTGCCCGCGCCGACGGTCTGGATCGCCTCGAGCTCCCACATCCGGGTCATCGCGATGGCAAGCTCGGCGGTCACCCGGGTGTTGTGGTCCATCGACTCCTTGAGATCGGCCATGTCGGGGATCATCTCGACCAGGCGCTCGACGCGTTCCAGCGATTGCGCGGCCTCGGCATGGCTGTTCTGCGCCGCCGCCGAGAGCACGGCCCCGGTGGTGGCGCGGGTGGCCACCCCTTGCGCGCCGGGACTGCCGCTGCGGGCAATCTCGGCAAGGCTGTCCTCGTCGAAGCCGGCGCTCGCCAGCGCGGTCTCCATCTGGGTGCGGAGCGGTCCGGCGGAGGAGCCAAGGAGTGCGCTCCAGTCGCCCTGCTGGATGCCGGTGATCAGATCGCCGATGTCGGAGAAATCCGCCTCGAGCAGCCCGTCGAGATCGCCGCCCATGAAGAGGCCCAGAATGCGATCCCGCGCGCCGGTGAGCGAGGCGTACATCTGGTTCAGCTGGTCGAGTTGCTGCTGCACGAGATCGAGCTGTTCCAGCAGCGTGTCCAGCTGATCGGTCTGGATCCCGAAATCCTCCAGCATCTGCTGCAGCTGGCGGATTTCCTGGGCGATGTTCTGGGTGTCGACCGTCGGCACGCCCTGGGCGATCGCAGGCGCGGACGCCATGCTCATGGTCACGGCCACCGCCGCGGCTGTTCCGAACAGAATTCTCCGTGCGCGCGGGAAGGTCGTCCTCATCGCAATGTCTCCAAACTGAAATCCATGTATTGCCGCTCGGCGGCCTGCGCTGCGGCGAGCGCGATCTGCACGGCGCTCATCGGCTCGGTTCGTGCGGCCTTGAGGCGGGTGCGGATGGCGACGAGACGCGCCAGCTCCGCGCGGGCATAGGTGTTGAGGGCCAGCGCCTCATGCAGGTCCTCGGTCTCGCCGATCCGCTCGATGATGTCCTGCACCCGGAGCGCGGCAGCCCGGACCGAGACCATCGAATAGTCGCCATAAACCCCGGAGCCATGTGCCGAGAGGCTGAAACTCGCATTGGCCAGGAGGACCGGATCGATGGTGCCGAGCGCGTCGATCCCGCCGACAGCAGAAAGGTAGCGGTTGTACTGCTCGGGGATGACCACGACGTAGTGCTGGGTTTCTGAGAAGGGCGGCACGCCGCCGTAATCCTGCACGTTGCCGGGACCCGCGTTATAGGCGGCGAGCCCGTGGATGATGTTGCCGCCGAACATGTTCAGCATCTGCGCGAGGTAGCGCGCGCCGCCGGTCACCTGCAGGTAGGGGTCGTCGTAATAGGCCGGGTAGATGCCGAGATCGGACGCGGTACCGGGCATGATCTGGGTGAGACCGAAGGCGCCGACAGGAGAGCGGGCACCGATCTGGAACCGGCTCTCCTGCCAGATCAGCGCCTGGAGGAGACAGCGCCATTGCACCAGCGACAGTCCGGCGCGCGACACCCCAGGGAGAGAGAAGGTGTCGCGCGCCGCGCGGATGATCAGCTCCTCGATCCCCTCGCGAGCGTCGCCGAACATACGTGCCGCGGCTGGATTGCCATCCGCAGGCCCATAGAGCACGGCGGCGGAGGTCTCGGAGCCCCTGCCCGCCTCCAGTCCCGCGATGGTAGCAGAGACATCGGTTCCGCCCAAGCTTGTCGCTTCGACGAGATCGTTCAGCGCCGCGAGCTGCTGGCGTTCGATCTCGGCCAGCTCCTCTTGCCCTGTCAGCCGGTCGCGCTGCAGCGCCAGATCCCGGTCGCGCTGCGCGATGAGCGCCGCCGTGCGCGCGAAACCCTGCGCGTCGAAGGTCGGCACGCCCTGTCCCGATGCGGGACAGGCGAGCGCGGCGAAAGCGAGAAGGGGAGGAAGCCGGCGCAACATTGATCAGTCCGTGAGCCCGAGCGCGGTGAAGGTACAGGAGGGGTCGGCCCGCGTGACGGCGGCACCCTTGGTCGAGATACGCGGTGCGTTCTGGCTCTCGGCCCGGAAGCTGAAGCAGTTGGCCGTCGCGGGCTTGTACTCGGCGCAGGCCGACAGGGTGAGCCCGAGGGCGAGAAGCCCCAGGCGCAGGGTCATCGTCTTGTTCATCATGTTCTCCAGAATTCCGGGCGGTCGCGGTAATCGCTGCCCACCAGCTCCTCGCCCTTTTCCATTCCGCCGAGGATGGTCACGAGCGGCCCGAGGCTCGCGAGATCGGCATCGATCACCACCGATCCACGGTCGTCGCGGACAAGCGCCAGCCGCGAGGACGAGCCGACGCCCAGAAGGATGTCGAGTTCCTTTTCCGAGAGCCCCAGCATGGCGTAATCGGCCTCGCTGGCGCGGATGTTCGGCAACAGGATCTGCGTTGGCACCGCCTCGACGATGGTCTTGCCGGTGCGGGTGCGTTCGAGCTGGCTCGCGTATTGGGTCATCATCACGACGACGGCGTTCTGTTTCCGGGCGGTGACGAGCCAGTTCGAGAGCCGCTCGGCGAAATACGCGTTGTCGAGCGCCTTCCAGGCCTCGTCGATCAGGATGACGGTCGGCTTGCGGTCCTCGATCACGCGTTCGACCCGCCGGAAGAGATAGGAGAGCACCGCCATGCGTTCGCGCTCGCTCTCGGAATCGAGGATGCCGGTCAGGTCGAAGCCGGAGATGTCGCCCGCGAGGCTGCCCCCCAACTTGAACGTGTCCTGCGCATTGGCGCCGAAAATCCAGCCGTAGCGGCCTTCGGCGGTCCATTCCTGCATGCGCTCGAAGAGATCGCCCTCGTCATCGGTCGAGACCAGCAGCGAGGCGAAATCCGACCAGTTCCGGAGGCCTTCATGACTGGCCGAGGCGTTCTGGCGCACGACCTCCTGCAGCCGATTGGTTTGCACCGGGGTGAGCGGGCGATCGCGGCGTTCGAGGAGCGTCGCGAGCCAGTCCGCGAGCCAGGCCTGTCCGCGCGGATCGGTCTCGGTCTGGAGCGGGTTAAGCCCTGTTGGTCGTCCGGCCCGCACGGTGGAATAGCTGCCGCCGAGCGCCCGCACCGCCATTTCCATGCCGGCGCGGTAGTCGAAGACGAAGAGCCGGGCATTCGCCCGCCGCGCCATGGCCATGAGGAAGGCCGCGAGCACCGACTTGCCGGAGCCGGGGCGGCCGAGGATCAACGTGTGCCCGCCGGTCGGCTCACGGTCCGGCGCGCCCTGTTCGTGGAAGTTGAAGCGGAACCCACCGCGTTCGGGCGTCGGAAATAGCGTGATCGGCAGGCCCCAGGGCACGTCGCTTCCCGGCTTGCCCAAGGGCGTGCGATGCAATGTCGCCAGGTCCGCGAAATTGTGGTTGGTGATCGCCGCCTTGCGGCTCCGCGCCCCGGTATTGCCGGGATGCTGGGCCATGTAATGCGCCCGCACCCCGAAGCCTTCGGAGATCAGGTTGATGCCGGTGCTGGCGGCGATGTTGCGCACCTCGGCGCAGATATCGTCGAGCGCGGCGCGAGTCCTGGCGTAGACCGCGACGGTCATGTGATGCTCGCCGAAGATCAGGCGCTTCGATTCCAGGTCGTCCTGCGCGAGTTCCAGCTCTTCGGCGAGGCTGACCGCCCCGTCATTGGCGGCCTGCATGAGCCGCAGTTGCCGCTTGATCCGGCCGGCCATGATGTTCGAGTTGATCGGCACGAAAGAGTGCGTGACGACCATATCGACCGGCAGGTTCAGCTCGTCGAGCATCAGCGCGTCGGTCTTGGCCGGGTAGTTCTTCACCGCGAAGATCGCGCCGAATTTCTCGCCCGCCGCCCCCTCGGAGAGACGGATCGTCGGACCGTCGAAGGTCACACGGGTATTGGCCGCGTCCTCGGCGAGGATGCCGAAGCGCGAGCGCGGGAAGAGCGGATGCTCGCAGCCGGTATTGAGGCTGCCGAGAAACCCGAGCAGTGCCCCGGAATGCGCTGACAACAACCGCGGCTTCATCTCGGCGAAGGTGGAGAGGATGAACCCCACCACCTCGTCGAGCTTGCGCAGCCTCCGAACCGTATCCTGCGCAAGCCGCGCCCGGGAGGCGGCGGCCAGGAACGGCAGACCCCTTCCCGCCTCGGGCCGTTTCAGGACCGTCAAGGTCAGCGTCTTGTCACGCAGGCCCGACGCGCGAAGATGGCTGCGCCAGCGCCGGTCGATCTCACCCGCAAAGCCTGCGTCCTCGACCGGCGGCAGGTCCACCTCGACCGCTTTCGAGACCTTGTGCAGGTAAAAGGAGAACCCTGTCCCGGCCTGCGCCACGATCCCGGCCATCAGCGCGCCGATGCGGTCGAGATGCACATTCTCGCTCGTGGTGCTGTTCACCCCCACGAGCCGGATGCATTGCATGAGCTCGTTGCCGCGGGTTCGGATGGTCGTGTCCGTCACGAGGCTGACATAGGGCAGCATCTGCGAAAGTCGCTTCTCGCCCGTAACCCAGGACGGCAGCGCCGTCCCGAGGTCGAGGTCCTCGCCGTATCCGCTGTCACGGGGCATAGCTGTCGCCTCCATGGAGTTTGCGGTTCCGGGTCGGCGGCGTCTCCTGCAGCGTGATCACCAGCACGTCGAGGAAGTTCGGATCCCAGTCGGCGGCCTTCCATAGCGCGGGCCAGGCGATGCCGGCGATCAGCACCACGATCCAGCTCTGCACCCAGAGGAACAGGAGCGTGGAGCCGAAGAGCCAGACCATGGCATACATGATCGGCAGGCCCATGAGTTTGGGCGGCCTCAGGAGGCCGATGAAAACGCGCGACTGCTCCGCCATGGTATCAGACCTCAGGTGGTCCAGATCGCGGCGACGATGGTCGGGGCGGCGGCGATTCCGGCGATCGCCACGACGACCCAGAGCGCCTGCCGGAAATCGAGGATGCCGAAGAGCCAGGACAGGAACACGCCGATCAGCGCCAGCGTGCCGATCACGATGCCCAGCGGCCCGGTGATCGCATCGACGATGCCCTGGAGCAGGGTCTGCACCGGCGAGAGATCGATGCTCTGGGCGAGCGCCGGTCCGGCACCAACGATCAGCAGGGTGGCCGCGACAGCGGTCAGGGTCTCTTGTCTTCTCACGAAATCTCTCCTCTCAGGCGCAGCATCGCGGCGGTCACTTTCGCCACATGGCCCATGGTTTCTCGGTAAGGGGGAATGCCGCCGTGGCGGTCGACTGCCTCGGGTCCAGCATTGTAGGCGGCAAGCGCCAGGCGGCTGTCGCCGAAACGGTCGAGCATCATCAGGAGATACCGCGCAGAGCCATCGAGGTTCTGGCGCGGATCATGCGGATCGACGCCCAGAACCCGAGCCGTATCCGGCATCAGCTGGCCGAGCCCGATCGCGCCTGCACCGCTCAGCGCGCGGGGATTGTACGCGCTTTCGATCTCGATATTGGCGCGGTAGAGCGCGGCCCAGTCGGTGACCGAGAGACCGGCACGCCGCAAGCCGGGGTGACCGGCATAGCGGAAGGCTGTCGCCTCGATGGCCGCGAGAATCTCGGGAGGAGCCGGCACAGGCGCGCGCGGCGCGGTCTCAGCGTCCGCTTCGTCTTGCAACCGATTGGAGAAGAGAAAGAGCCGGTCGCCGGGACCCGTTGCATCGCCTGTCTTCAGGTCGGTCGATGCGTCTGGATCACCCTGCGCGGCGGAGACATCGATCAGCCGACCGTCCTGGCCGACGGAGAATATGAACCCGCCTGTCGTCGTCTGTGCCAACAAGGCCGAGGGTGCGGAACAAACACCTGTACCAAGCAAGGCAAGGACCGCGAGAACGCGGCGGGCGGTGAATCCGTCAGGCCTTGGCGGCCAGAGGTTTGCCCGGGGCTTCGTGGGGAACCCGTCCGCCTTCTTCGAGCGGGATGGAGACGACGGTCGCGCCCATGTCGGCCAGGAAACTGACGAGGCCGACGATCGTCTTGAATTCGCGGATCTTGAGATAGCTGCGCGAGGTGACGAGCAGTTTCTCGTCCCGTCCATCGGCCGAGACGGCCCGCACGGTCCAGGTGCCGTACCAGCTGTTGTGGCGTTTCTCGGCGCCTTCCTTGCAGACGACCTCGGCCCTGTATCCCTGGCCGAGCAATCCGCGCAGTCCGTCTTCGGTGACCACATTCGGTGCTTCTTCTATCATGACCTCCCTTGGGCCCTCCTCATCATGAGTACCGGCCCGCGGGACATTTCCACACGGGCGATACAAGACAACATAAATGACTGCAAGACGATTTCTTCATCTTGACTGGATGCTTTCGCGCACTTAGGCCCGCTATCACACAAATCCACCGATTCACACCAGCAAAGGAGTTTTGCCCTGCGCATGTTTTGTGTCGGACGAACCAACCTGCCCGGTTTGGTGGCAATCTTCGTGCTGAGCGGTCAGATGGCAAGCGCCTGCATCGCGCCGGACCGGCCCTTCCTGCCCGAAAACCCAGAAGACGTGCGCGAGTATGCCGAACTGCTGCGGGCCGACTTCGAGGGATACATCGCCGACATCCAGGAGTATTTCCGCTGCCTCGACGCCGAGCGCCAGCGCGCCTTCCTCGAGGCGCAGGAGGTCAGCCGCGACTACGGACGACTGGTCGAGATCCTCGAGTGAGGACCCGCATGCTTGCTGGTCACCGCTTCAGACATTGAGCGTCACAAATAAATCTGATTGCCGTCATGCGTGTTGTATTGTATTCGACCGCACAGTTTTGTGGAGAGTCGATACATGAGACGCAAGATCCTGCGGCTGGCGATGGCCGCGACATTGACGCTTTCGGGACAGGTTCCGTTGGCGACCCCGGCGAGCGCCTACCAAGTGGACTGCGCCATCCTGCTCTGCCTCGCGGGCGGCTGGCCGGCCTCGGCGCCATGCGCCCATGCCCGCGCGGTGTTCATCCGCCGGATCACCCCCTGGCCCATCGAACCGCCGCTCCAGATCTGGCGCTGTCCCATGGGGGCGTCGTTCTCGCCGATCGAGGCCCCCGGACCGGCCGAGCGCCTGTTCGATGCCGCCTTCCAGGCCACCCTGCCCCGGCAGTCCTTCCCGGAGAATGCGCCGGTCGTCGAGATCCAGGCCACGGACGGGGCGGACGTCGACATCTCGGGCGACGCCTTCGATTTCGTGCGTAGCATCCGCGTCTATCACATCCAGTACCGCCAGCACGAAAACCGCGACGGCGACTGCAACCGCACCGACTCGACGCGGCTCGGATCCTACGGCGTGCAGGGAGACTATCGCTGGACCCCGTCCAGCACGGCCCAGGTCCCGGCTGCGTCGCAACTGAGAATCCCGAACGGATGCGGCAGCTATTTCTACCGCTCGGTCTTCGTCGATTGGCGTGACCACGCCGGAAACTACGGCTCCGAAGAAGTCCGGTACTGACCATTTCCCGGCCCGGGTCACCCCGGGTCTGATCATCCATTTGCACCGGAGGCTGTGCATCCCAGACCCAGAAAAGAGAACGACGCCAGACCGATAGTCCGACGCCGCGCCCGATTACTCACTGTGCCCGAGTTTTCTAGCCGATCGCCCGGAGACCTGCAACCAGCAAAGTTGTTTTGCTGGCAGGAATGTTGTTGCCTCACGATCTGACGTCGTTCCTCGAAAGAGACGACATTCATGGACCTTACGACCGGCTCAATCCTGCGGCAGATCCTCCGATGCGATCTGTCCGTTTCCGCGCACAAGCTCGCGACGATCATCCTCGACGGCATCGCCTGGAAGGATGGCTACAACGGGCTCGATCGCGGCACCGCTGCTTTCACGCTGTCCACGCTTTCCGATATCATGGGTGTGACCCGCCAGCATCTCACGACCCTGCTTGCCGAGCTCGCGGCGTCGGAGCTTCGCGTTGAGCGCTGGAAGCCCAACGGCAAGTTCGCGCCGTGGCTCTTTCGCTTTGGCTGCGTCGCCGACGAGTCGCCACAGCATCTGGCGTCAACTGGGGGCGACACATCACTATCTAGAGACTCCAATAACAAAACTATCTTCTCCGGGAAGATTGAGATCGCCCCCGGCTCGAACGTCCATCGCACCACCTGGGCGGCGCTCATCAAGACGGCGAAAGCCGCACTGCCCTGCTGGAACGTTGACACACAAGCGATCTGGGATCGCTTCATGGCCTTCAACGACGCCCGCGGAAACACCTGCGTTCCAGCGGGGTTCCTTCTGGGTTTCATGCGCCGCTGGCAGACATCGGTTGGACGACCGCCGGCAACGCCGGGATCCGTCAGTTGCCCCAAATCTGATGCAGGGAGTGCCGAGACCGAGCTGCTGCGTCTGACGCGCTCTGCGCCGGTTGGAAACCGTCAGTTTCATGCCGCCGACCTGCAGCGCAGCATCGGACTCGGGGCCTACAAGGACCGGGTCAAGGCCATGGTCGAACGGTTTGGATGCGGGGAGTTTGCGGCGATGCTCGCGGTCCACGGTGAAGCCGCACGCCGTGGTGAGATCAGTCCATGAGCAGCGGTTCAGACCGAGGCCCGCCACACCCTGAATCTCCCCTGCCCGGTCACTTCCTGCACAAGGCCTTCCGCTTCCAACCAGGCGAGGTTCCTCTGAATGGCTGCGCGACTGGCGCCCGTGAGTTCCTCGGCCATGGGCGCGGTCACGAGTGGCCAATCGCGCAGGACAGAGATCAGGCGCGGCGGGGTGCGTCCCGACAAACGCGAGGAGCGCGCGATTGCGCGGGCTTCCCATGCCTCCAGTTGATCGATCTGTCGCATCGACCCGATGATCCCTTGCTCGGCCGCCTTGAGCCACCTTCCCAGCCGCTCCTCGGGATCGGCTCCGCGCAACCCCCCTGCCCCGCCGATCTGCAACGGCGCGAACAAGGCCCCGCCCTGCCCTTCAGCCCCCGACAGCCTTGCCGCGACGACCGCTCCCTCGAGGACATCGCCCTCCGGGCCGATCCCGGTCAATGGCCACAGGTGAAATGCGAAACACGCCCTCACCAAGGGGTGCAGACTGGACGTCAGGCCCATGACCGCGTTCCAGGCCGCGACTTTCTCCGTGAGCGGTTCGACGCCCTCCACCTCGTGCCGACCCAGAAAGCTCGCGAAGTCCGGTTCCGGTCCAGGACCTCCTGAAAGCCGCCGGAACGTCCAAGCTGCACGCTGGAGATCAGTGGTGTCCTCATCTGTCGCGCCCAGGCGCATCGCCTGCCAAAGCCCCAGGCGATCGACCGATACCCGGTCGCCTGACATCCAACTGAACTCGGAAGACGCCAGGAGGGCCAGCCGATGCCGCCACCCCTCAGGCCCGCGGGCCAAACGGTCATCCAGGGCTCCGAACCGGGCAGCCACGCGCGCCAACCGCAGGGCCTGAGATGCCTGGGCGGCTTGCCAGTCCGCGACCAGCGCTCGTTCATCGGGCTCCGCCCTCGGCAGCGGCGGCAGGAAGTCGGGTTCGTCTTCAGGCGGCCCCGGCAGGAACCAGAGGTCTTCTTCCGACGGCGCGCCGTCATACGGCCCCTCGGTGTCATCCTCCAATTCCTCTGGTAAGACGGACTGTTGCGATTTCATATGTGCAAAATATGGTGCTTTTGCACAGCACCCAAGCGAAATCTTGGGGTGTCGCCTATGACTCTATATTGAAGGCAACCGCGCCACCTTATCTGCGTGCTTTCGTGGCGCTCGGCACAAGGAAACCAAGGGATTTCCAACGAGCGCGCCCACAGGGACCACTCTTGCATTCGTTTACAAACGGTCGTTTATTTATGATACCTTAAACTGCAAACGGCCTGTTTTGATGCCCCTGATCGGCTACGCGCGCGTCTCGACCGAGGATCAGACCCCCCTGCCCCAGTCGCAGGCCCTGAAATCTGCGGGCTGCGTCGAGATCCACGAGGAGCAGGCCTCGGGCGGAAACCGCGCGCGGCCGGTGCTGGCCCGCGTGCTGGAACGGATCGGCAAAGGCGACACGCTGGTCGTCGTGCGGATCGACCGCCTGGCGCGGTCTCTGTCGCACCTGCTGGAGGTGATCGAGCGGCTGGAGGCCAAGGGCGCTTTCTTCCGCTCGCTGACCGATCCGATCGACACGTCCTCACCGCAGGGCAAGTTCACCCTGCAAGTCCTGGGCGCCGCGGCGGAGTTCGAGCGCGCCCTGATCCGCGAACGGACCAAGGCAGGGTTGGCCAGCGCGCGAACGAAAGGCCGGATCGGCGGCAATCCGGGCTTGCGCGCCCGCGATCCCGCGGCGCTGCGCAAGGTGCAGCTGGCGCGGCAAGACGGCTACATGGAGCGGCTGAACGAGACGGCGCAGGACTGGGTGCCCCATGTCCGCCGCCTGCGGCCCGAGATGGCCTGGGAGGACGTGCTGCGGATCATCAACGGTCCCCTGCCCCGCGAGCGACATTGGACGCAAAGCCGCCTGCTGCGCGCCGTGAATGCCTATGTGCGCGACGGCTTCCTGCCCGAAACCGTGCTGGGCCGTGCCGGTCGACGCGAAACCGACGACCGCCTGCCCGCCATCGTCGCCGCAATCAAGGGCGCGGATCCCGACATCACGCTTCAGGCGATCTGCACCCGGTTGGAAGCAATGCGTGAGCGCACGCCCCGTGGGCGGACAAGCTGGCAGCCGTCATCCGTGAAGATGCTGCTGGAACGAGCCGAGAGGCTGGGGTTGCTTGAGTGAAGTTGCGGGAATCGACCGCGCGATTCTGAACATCGTCGTTACGTAGGCGTCCACAATACATGTTGTGGCCACGACATCACGGGCCACGAACTGTTGAAGTGACCTGCGAACAGGGCCACCCAACACACTGATACATAATGATTTTCTTTCGTCAGAAATCAGCCCCTTCAACGCGCATACGCCGCTCAACGGTTTGGGCTGGATTTACTCACCAAAACTGTTAAGGTCTACAAAACAATAAAGACTTGAGGACAGTGATGAGCGGGATACGGGCCTCTCAAAGATTCGACGTCATGTCCAAGCGGCTTGGCAGCCGGTTGCGTGAACATGCGCAGGAAACCTTCCCACCGGATGCCCAGAAGGGTCTCCGTCGCTTCGCGATGCGGGAAGCGGCTGATCTCCTTCGGATCAACCAGAACACCTTCCGCCACCATGTGTCAAACCTTGACGGCTTTCCCGAAGGCATCCTTGAGGGTGGCAACCGCCGCAGCTTCTCTGCCGAAGAAATGGTCGAGGCCCAACGCGTCCTTCTTGAGACGGGCAGGATCAAGCCCGATGAGCACCCTCACAGAAGAGCCGGCGAACCGTGCCAGGTCGTGACAATCTTCAACCTGAAGGGCGGGTCCGCAAAAACGTCGACGGTCGCTCATGTTGGTCAGCTACTGGGCCTTCGCGGCTATCGGGTCCTGCTTATCGACCTCGACAGCCAGGCAAGTCTGACAAACCTGTTTGGGGTGACTCCTGAACTCGATCCGGACATGCCGACCTCCTACGATCTGATCCGGTCGGAAGGTCCCCTGCCCGCCTCCGAAATCATTCGCAAAACGAACTTCCCGACGGTCGACCTTATCCCCGCCTCCATGGACATCATGGAGTATGAGTTTGAGGTCGCTTTGAGCTTCAGGCACGGAGCCACCACGTTCCACAGCCGGATCCGCGAAGCACTTGAGCCTGTCCTAGACAGATATGACGTGGCGATCTTCGACACCCCGCCGCAGCTGAACTTCTCGGTGATCTCTGCCCTCTTTGCTTCCACCGGAGTCCTGATGCCGCTCAACGCGTCCATGCTTGATGTCATGTCTCTGGCAAGCTTCCTCGGTATGGCAAGCAACCTGATGGGCGTCGTCGAGGCGCATGCTCCCGAACACGGTCTAAACTTCGTGCGGGTGCTGATCACCCGCTACGAGAATACCGATGGTCCACAGGTCCAGATCTCGTCTCTGCTTCGGACGGTCCTTGGCGATGCCGTCCTCCCGGCCGAGTTCCTGAAGTCGACAGCGGTAGGTGATGCCGCCAATACGCAGCAGAGCATCTTTGAGGTCGAACCTCGCGACGTGAACCGCAGAACCTACGAGCGTGCAATCGAGTCCGTTTCGCGCGTGACCGACGAAGTCGAACGCGAAATCCTAAAGGCATGGGGGCGTAGCCATGGCGCGTAAGGTCTTCGGAGATTCCCTCAAGAACGCGATGGGCAATGCCGCGACCGCAGAAGAGGGCGTGGATCTTGATCTGAAACGTACGAGCCCGACAGTCGCTCGTGCGCAGGCATCCGTGCTCGAGGAAGACAAACACGCCACGCGCCTGATCGACCCGAGCGCCGTGCGGATGTCCGCAGTCATGGACCGTATCGATCCGAGCGATGGCCTCGAGGAACTTGTGTCCTCGATCCGGGAGCATGGGCAAAAGGTTCCCATTCTCGTCCGCCGAACCCAAGATGGCGCACTTGAGATCGTCTATGGGCGCCGCAGGCTTCTCGCATGTCGTGAGCTTGGTCAGAAGGTGCGCGCCACGGTCATGGAAATGACCGAAGAGGAAGCACTGATCGCCCAGGGCGTGGAGAACAATGCCCGCCAAGACCCCTCGTTTATCGAGAGGGCTTTGTTCGTCGCCGGCATCATTCGAGAACTTGGGAAAACAGACGAGACGCGCAAGAACGCCCAGACCATCGCCTATCGGGCACTCCAGATCGATGAGTCTCTCGTCTCTCGGATGAACCGTATCGCGACGGGCATTCCGATGGAGCTGATCCAGGCCATCGGACCAGCACATGGCGTTGGTCGGCGGGTCTGGGAGAAGCTTTTCAGGCTGTGCGAGAAGGACGTCTCGAGAGCCAAGGAAGTCGCCAGCGAAATCCCCCGTAGCTTGCCTGGCCCAGAGCGGCTTGACGCAGCGGTTACGCTGCTCACGGCCACCAAGACAACTCCGCCCAAGGCTGAGCCAGGTGAGCGCGTGAAGATCGGCCGCAAAGGCAATCGCATCACTATCGATGTGGACGCTGATCTTGCCCCACGCGTCGAAGAGGCCGTCCGAAAGCTGGTCGGAGAGCTTCTTGACCGCGGTCAAGACGGCCCAAAGTGACGACCCCGTGTCTTGACCGCGGTCAAGACATCAAGAGCAACGAGCAGAAAACGAAAGGAGGAACGGCTAGAAAAGGAAAGACCCCCCGAAAGCGGTGCTTCCGAAGGGCCTCAATCAGTCTCGACACCTGATTGATACCCCCAAAACGAATCGAGTTCAACACCGCTCGCGGTGAACGGGGAAGCTTTTTCTTCCGAAACACGATGAGACATGTCACTCAAGCACGAACCGCCTTGGCGGAACAACCAGCTATTGCCTGCCCTAACCCCTACGAGCTTCTGGGGCCGGTGCGGGTTCTTCGGAAAGACCTGAACCTCACGAGCAACGACGTCACCGTACTGACAGCGCTCATCAGCTTTCTTCCGCGCGATCAGAGCCCAAACTCTGGTGAAACACAGTGCAAGCTGACCATTGTGTTTCCTTCCAACGCCTCCTTATCAGAGCGCGCAAACGGCATTGATGAAAGAACGCTTCGCCGCTGCCTGGGGCGCCTTGATGCTGCGGGACTCATCCAGCGAAAGAGTTCAGCGAACGGGAAACGCTTCCCTCTCCGCTACGGTGGGATCATCAGGGATGCGTTTGGGATCGACTTGGGTCCGCTAATGCAGAGCCACGACGCTCTTGCGGCCAGAGCATCGAAGGTCACGGAAGAGCGTGAACGCCTGCGCTCCCTCAAGGCAGAAGCCCTGGCGCTGCGCGCGTCCCTCCTACAGGACGAACAGCTCCATGACGCACGGCGGGCTTCACTAGAAACGATCCGAAACCTGCTTCGTCGAGCAACCCTGACTGCCGACACAGTCTTGCAAATCATCGCTGGTCTCCGCGAGCTCGGAGCCAACGCCAAGCCGAGCTACGGAGAGTGCCACGATTCAAACACCCGTGCGGACCGAGAGCAATCGCAAGACCAAACCCTCGGACGTGAATGCGCGAGCGAAATGTCCGCCAGGAACGGACAAAATGACCGGCAGATAGAGTCTGTAAAAAAAGAACATAAAAAGAAAGAAACGCACGTGAAGCAGACCAACGCTTTCCAAAGCGTTGGGGCAGCGACCATGAACCGGGACCCTGCAAAAATGGCGTGGACGGACTTTTCACATGTCGCGGACTTCTTCCCAGACCCGCCGCGAACAAGCGAAGCCCTCAACCGGGTTCTCTTCGACATCGGTCGATTGCTTAGAATACGCCAAGAAAAACTGATGCGTGGTCTTCAGAAAGCTGGGGCTGGACGGCTTTTGCTGATCTTGGACTACCTGTTGGGAAAAGGCGAAGCGATCAGGCAGCCCGAGGCATACTTTGAAACGATCATGAAGGCATAGAGCATCCAACTTGCACGTCTTGACCGCGGTCAAGACGGACGAAGAGAGAAAAAGGTTGGGGGTTTGAGGGGTGACGGGAAGTGAGTTCGGGAGAGTGGCTTCCGACGCCCGTCGTGGAGAAGATCTGATGGCGAAAGCAACCCAGAACATCACCCTGTCCCCGTCGCGGGACATCCCCTTCAACAAGCTCGTACTGAGCCAGTCCAATGTGCGACGCATAAAGGCTGGCGTCTCGGTCGAGGAACTGGCCGAGGACATTGCCCGTCGCGGGCTCCTGCAGAGCCTGAACGTCCGGGCCGTTGTCGATGCCGATGGTGTCGAGACGAGCACGTTCGAGATCCCGGCAGGTGGCCGTCGTTTCCAGGCGCTGTCGCTCTTGGTGAAGCAGAGGCGGCTGGCGAAGACCGCACCGATCCCCTGCATCGTGCGGGATGCCGCGTCCGGGATTCTGGCCGAGGATGACTCGCTGGCCGAGAACATGCAGCGTGTGGCCCTGCACCCGCTCGACCAGTTCCGCGCCTTCCAGGCCCTGCGCGAGAAGGGTCAAGGCGAAGAAGTGATCGCGGCGGCGTTCTTCGTCACGCCGCAGATCGTGAAGCAGCGACTGAAGCTTGCGTCCGTGGCCCCTGCCCTGCTCGAGGTCTATGCCGAGGACGGCATGACGCTCGAACAGCTGATGGCCTTCACGGTAAATCCGGATCACGCGCATCAGGTGCAGGTCTGGGACGCAGTGAAGAACTCCTGGAACAAGGAGCCCTATGCCATCCGGCGCATGCTGACGGAAACCTCGGTCCGGGCCTCGGATCGTCGTGCTGTCTTCGTCGGTGTCGATGCCTATGAGGCGGCAGGCGGTGTAGTGTTGCGCGATCTCTTCCAGGGCGATGACGGTGGCTGGCTCGAGGACCCTGCCCTGCTCGACCGGCTGGTCTCCGAGAAGCTTCAGGCCGAAGCCGAGGCGCTGGTCTCGGAGGGCTGGAAGTGGATCGAGGTGGCGACCGACCTGCCCTATGGCTACAGCCACGGCCTGCGGCGTCTGGCCGGTGATCCAGCGCCGATGACCGACGAGGAGAGCGCAGCCCACGCGACGCTCCTCGCCGAGTATCGTGCGCTGGAGGAGCAATACTCCGGCGAGGACGAGTACCCGGAGGAGATCGATGCCCGGCTTGGGCAGCTCGAGATGGCGATGGAGGCGCTCGAACAGCGGCCGCTGAACTACGACCCGGCCGAGGTTGCGCACGCGGGTGTCTTCGTGACGCTGGATCGGGACGGCAGTCTTGCGATCTATCGAGGCTATGTCCGGGCCGAAGACGAGCCGCATGAGGAGACCGCGGTCCAGGATGGTGATGGTGTGGATGTCATGGGGCAGGGGGGTGATGTCGGCGGTTCCGGTTGGAAACCATCGGCGACGCCCGCTGGCGGCACCATCATCACCTCGGGTGGTCAGCCGATCGGTGCGGACCCGTCCGAGGAGGACGACGACGGAGCGCTGAAGCCGTTGCCCGAGCGGCTGGTCATGGAACTGACGGCTCACCGGACCTTGGCTTTGCGCGAGGCCATCGGGCGGTCGCCAGACGTGGCGCTGACGCTCCTGCTCCTGAAGCTGGTGACGGACACTTTCCGCACCTCCTCTGCGACGGGCAGCTGCCTCGAAGCCTCGGTCCGCCATGTCTACATGTCGGCGCAGGCGCCCGATCTGAAGGACAGCGTCGTGGCCAAGTTGGTCGAGGAACGTCACGCTGCTTGGGAAGCTGATCTGCCCCTCGGCGATGATCCGGCGCTCTGGGACTATCTGACCGTGCTCGACGAGGGCAGCCGTCTGGCCCTACTGGCGCATTGCCTCAGCTTCGGGATCAATGCACTCCACGAGAAGGTGAACCCCTATGGGGCGGGCATCTCTGCCAGCGGTCTGACCCGTCGCATGGCTCATGCCGATCTGGTGGCGCGCTCGGTCGATCTCGACATGGTCGAGGCGGGCTGGGAGCCGACGGTCGATGGCTACCTCAACCGCGTTCCCAAGGCCCGGATCCTCGAGGCCGTGCGCGAGGCGAAGGGTGAAGGGACCGCGCAGCTTCTCGATCACCTCAAGAAGGGCGAGATGGCCACCGAGGCCGAGCGGCTCCTCAAGGGCAGCGGCTGGTTGCCCGAGGTCCTGCGCCGGGCCGATCTGGTGGCGCTCGACGGAGAAGGGATCGCAGAAGGGCAGGGGGAGGACGTAGGCCAGCCTGAAGAAATCGATCTCCCAGCCTTCCTGACGGCCGATCTGCCGGACGGCTCCGAGCCGATGATGGCAGCGGAGTGATCTGAGCCATCCGGGGGCGGGGAAACTCGCCCCTATCTCTCATAAAGCACCGCAATATCAATATGATGAATGCGATTTCTCGCATTCGGGATGAGGAATCATGTCTGCAACAACCATCATCAACTCAGCCCCTCTTGGGGCACTGATCCGCTACACCGACGGGAGTCCTAAGCCGCCGGCACGTTTCACAAAGAAGCTCGCGGCCTGGGAGCGCTCGAACGGGGTCGGCCGACTTGTGAAGAAGGAGCCGCCGCGGGTCTATCCGACCTGGACCGCTCCGGCCTCCTTCACGCTGCATGAAGGGAACTTCTCTTCGGACGGGGTGATCCTCGTCACGATCATGCGCAGTCACTCGGCTGACAGTCGACTGATCTTCCAGGTGGCCGAGGAGCCGAAGCCCGGGCAGGTCCGCGTGCTGCTGGATTTCGGTGGCAACACCGAGCTGCTGCATCTGGCGGAATCGATCACCGCGGCCGAACTCTGGATCGCGCGCGAGGGCTATCGCAATGCGCGGCTGGAAGTCGTCGGTGCCGAGGATGGCGATAGGGCAGGGGGCGCGGACCTGGCCGCCTGAGCCCTAACAATGTGTGAGGGGCCCACCGACGGGCGGGCCTCTCACCGATCACAACTTCGTCCCGCGATGACGCGGGGCGCCAAAGGATCCATCCCCCAAGACGGAGGTCATAAACCAAGAGCCTGCCCGGGAGGCTGGCGGCGTTACAAGCATCAGCGGGACAACCGGCTCCTGACGTTGGGGCACCATCCCCCGCTCGCCATTCCCTTCCTTGCCCCGAATCCCGTCTTCGAGATCAACCCGCAAAGGGGTCGGACTACGGGCGAGCCCGTGCCGCCGGGTGGATTCGGACGAGCCGAACGCACCCGGTGATGTCAGCCAGTCTTCGGGCCTGCGGGGTCCTGTCGCGCGGGGGATGGTCCCCCGCCTCCAAGACAGGAGCCAAACAGATGTCCCGCAAAGATGCTCACGCCTTCGCCGCTTCCCTCGCCGCCACGCTCATGGTCTCGATCGTCGTTTTCCAGGCAGGGGATGGAACCTTTGGCGCCGTCCCCGCCGATGAAATCGACGGAGACGAGGTCGTGATCGTCTCGGAATACGATCCCTTCGGGTGAGGCTTCGGCCTCACTTCCCCAGGGCTGAGGCGCAGGAAAGATGCGCCAGCCAGCCGTCAACCGCCTTGGTGATCGGCATGTCTTTGAGGAGAATATTGGGTGTAAACTGGACTCAATGACGATATGTTGTATCTATGCCAGTCGATTTCTCTGCCTTATCGCCCTCTGAGTTCGAGGCGCTTTCAGCCGATCTTATCGGTCGTGCTCTAGGTATTCGCTTTGAGCAATTCGGCGAAGGAGCCGATGGTGGAATAGATGGACGTCACGCACCGCAGGCAGAATGCCTGACTATCCTGCAAGCCAAGAGATACGAAAAGTCTGCGATCGCTGCTTTGAAGAGTGAGATGTCGAAGGAGCGAGCGAAGATCGATCAGTTGGCGCCGGATCGCTACATCCTGGCAACGTCTGTAGCGATGACGCCACAACGGAAGCAGGACCTCATGGAGATATGTGGCCCCGCGGTCCGCTCTCCAGGAAACATCTTTGGGCGCGAAGATCTCGAGGCGCTGCTGCGTGCTCATCCTGACATCGAAGAGGCTCATCCCAAGCTATGGACCCCCGCGAGCGGGCGTACCCTGAAGCGGATGCTTAATGAGACATTGGATGAGCGCGAAGGCCGCGTGAAACCTCCCTCGATCCTTCAAGCGCTGCTTCCGAAGCCAGGTACAGGCAGCAAGGTGGAGGCTGAAGCGGAAGCGCAGAGGGATACTCTGTTCCTCGTCGGAGCACGTCCCGACCACGACCAGTTCATTCTATGGCTTGGTCCAAAGCTCGAAGCGCATGGGTATCGCGTCTTTTCCGAGATCCTGACCCTCGAGCCTGGAGATAGATGGCATAAGGAGATTGGAGTGGCGCTGGAGCACCGCGCTGTGAAGGTGCTGGCGGTGGCGGGCGCGGCCACTCGCGCCAACGAAGACGCTATGGATCTGATCGACCGGGCGAAGACGCTTGCCGCAAGTATAGGTGACGCTCGGTTGATAATCCCGCTACGGATCGAGGAGGGGGCCAAGATTGATGGTCTCCGCGATGCGACGCCTGCCGATTTCACGAGCGGCTGGGCGGAAGGGCTTTCGAAGCTTCTCGAGACGCTGCGCCGCCAACGAGTGACGTGCCGTCGTGAGAACATCACGGTCGCAGCCCAATGGGACAGCTTCCGAAAGCGTGGTGCTGTTCCGCTGGTGCACGAGCCAGAATCCTTGGTCTCGAATTGGATTCAGATCTTGGAAATGCCCGATGAACTCCACTTTTACGAGGCGACGGGAGCGGTCCAAACCGGCGTCCTTAAGAGACGGGTGCAAGGGCTGTCGTTTCCCGCCGTCGCGTATGAGCGAGGCGTGATTACTTTCGCAGCGCCGCCCGATGTTGAGGAAAGCTTCGGAGGAGTCGCGAAGTTGCGCCTGCGGACATCTGTGCCGGTTGTGGATGCGATGGATAAAGGAATGCCCGAGATCGGTGTCGCGGGGCGTGATTTGTCGAACATGCTCACGGGCCTGCTGCGTGATGGATGGGAACGGCACTGCAGGAAGATCGGAATGGTCGCCTACGCGTATTCCAACGGCGATGGTTTCCATGTGTCCCCGACTCAAGTTGGGATTGGTGAACGGGTACCTTGGGGCCGGCAAGGCGAGCGCAGGTCGTCGATGCTGCGCAACATCGCCCGAAAGCATGTCTGGTCATATGGTGTAACAGCGATTCCTCGGAACTGGCCTTTCTGGCACTTCCGCCTGAAGGCGCGCGTCCTTTTCGCGGAGGACAACGATACGGAGCAGGGCGAACGCATAGATGACCCGAAGAAGATGCACCGCCTTCGCAGATCGGTCTGCAAGGGGTGGCGCAACAAGCAATGGCATGGGCGGCTTCTGGCATTCCTTCAGATCATGTCGGGCGACTCAGCCTACATTCGGGTTTCGCTTGCTCCGGGCCAAGACATGCTTCTTTCCTCTGAGCCCCTTCTCTTCACGTCGCCAGTTAGTACAGCTCTTCCTGACGTGGCCGACCCAGATGCTGAGGAGCAGGACGAAAGCACGCTCGGGCGGCCAGCGGCTGACGGCGAAGATGCCGAGGCCGAAGGAGACGGTAAATGAGGTTTCCCGAGGCAAGCTTGATCGTAGATCACTTGGACGAGCCAGAACTCGACTTCCGCCATGACCAGAGGAGCCACCACCCAAAGGATGGCCTGTTTCTCTATGGACCGCATGACGGCCCACGGACGCCTAGAGAGGTTCGAATTGGGGTTGTCGGAACGTCGGATGGGATCAGCCACTTCCGCTCTTGGAGCCGACGGCTGCTTTCGGGGATGCCGGTGCCGCCTCCCGGGCCGACGGAGAAGAAGGACCGTCTTCATCTCGCGGACTTCGCCGGGCTCGAAGAGACATTCGGCGTTACGTTCGATCCAGATCGGCTCAGGGCCCTGACGGTCGAGTTCGACGCCATTGAGCGCGCGACGAGAGTGCAGAACATGCACGAGGCCGTCGATGCGGTCGCCCGTATCTACACTGAGCGCGTCCACAAATTCAGGCGCAACGAAGAGGGATCGATCGACGTATGGATATTCGTCGTGCCCGAGATAGTGTACGAGCGATGCCGTCCGGAATCGAGGCGGACCGGTTTGACTCTCGTTGCCGGGAAAACGCCCAAGAAGCAGCGCGCAAGGTCAGCCCAGTCGTTCCTTTTCATGGACGAACGGTTTGATCCGCGCATCGAGGATGTGTTTGACGACATTCCCGACTTCCGTAGGCACATTAAGGCGACCTTGCTCTCGATCGCGCCATCTCAGATCCTGCGCGAGTCGACCCTCGAGCCGACATCGTTCACCAACAGTGCGGGCTATCCCAAGCGAACCACCCAAGACCCGGCGACCGTCGCGTGGAACATCGCGACGGGGCTTTACTACAAGACTCAGGACCGACCGCCCTGGAGGCTGTCGAACGTGCGCGAAGGGGTATGCTACATCGGGATGGTCTACAAAAACCTCCCGAACAACCGCGACAACCACGTCTGCTGCGCGGCGCAGATGTTTTTGAGTGAGGGCGATGGTGTGGTGTTCCGCGGCGCGAATGGCCCTTGGAAGACAGGCGAGTACGAGTACCATCTAAATGCTGACGCCGCGGAAGAGCTTCTAGGGACTGTGATCGAAGCGTATCGGGAGCTGCATTCCGAACCTCCCAAAGAGCTCTTCATACATGGGCAGGCGTCATTCAACGACGAGGAGTGGAATGCCTTCTGTCGCGCGGCGCCGAAGGGAACGAATGTCGTCGGCGTTCGGATCAAGCCAACGGGTGGTGACGCAAAGCTCTTCCGTGCTGGCGACTACCCTGTGATCAGGGGAACGGCCCTAAACTTAGACGAGCAGAACGCCTACCTTTGGACGAGCGGCTACGTCCCACAGCTGGATACGTATATCGGGCCTGAAACACCCAACCCGCTTATGGTGACGATCTTGCGCTCAAAGCATCGTCAACCAGAGATGCGGACGGTTCTTGCTGACATCATGGGACTGACAAAGATTAACTACAACTCGTGTAACTTCAACGACGGGCTACCGGTAACGGTTCGCTTCGCGAAGATGGTCGGCGACATCCTTGTGATGGGTTCGGCGCGGGAGGGCGGACCGCAGCCATTCAAATTCTATATCTAGCAAGGCTTTATTCGGATGCTTGGCTGAGCTTTGTAGTGGCAGCTGCTCTTCCCCTAATGTTGAACACAAAGCATTGGAGGAAGAGCAGCATCAGCTTATGGCCAGGTCGCTTGTAGTTTTCCCAGCCTCCAACGCTTCCACAAACCACTGCGGTTTACGCCCCCGGCCGGACCAGGTGAGCGCCGGGTTCTCAGGATGCCGGTATTTCGCCGTGACAGGCGAGCGCGTGGTTTTCGTCTCCGTGCCGACAAGTTCGGCCAGGGAGTAGCCGAGGTCTCGAGCCAAAGCTTCCACCTTGGCGCGGGCTTCCGCCTTCTGACGATCCTCGAATGTGGAAATCGCCTTGGCGACGTCCTTCTGCATTTTCTTCAGCTCGCCGAGCGACAGTGCCTCGAGATCGTAATCAGCCATTGATGCGGTCCATGTCCTGAATGTCCCGGTATCGATAGCCCGTCGTGGCAGGGTGCCGCAACTCCCGGAAGGCAAGGTCAGGGGTGGCAAGGCTGGTGATCGCCGTTTCCGCCGCCAGTGAGGTGCTGAACTGGGGGTCAGGCTTTTCCGATTGGCAAGGAGACATGGTCCGGCATGGGCTCCTCGCGCATCTCTGGCTTCTGGGCCATCCCTTCGACTGACAATCCCCTAATCCCGTTCGGGCTCCTGCGAGCAACCCCGCGTCAGTCCGGGCCGTGTTGGCCGCCTTTGGCGTACTGCCCGCTCCACCCCGGTCCTTTGGGGGTTTCCGGCGTCCGTTCCGGCCACCGTGCACGCGTCACCCGACGGGCTTCTTCCGGGTCTTGTCGAAGGGACGGTCCCGAAGACAGGACACAGAAGGAAGCTTACCATGCAGAACATCGTCATCCTCGCCGGCAACATCGGTCAGACCCCCGAAGTCCGCACCACCCAAGGCGGCACCAAGATCACCAACTTCAGCCTCGCCACCTCCCGCCCCCGCCTCTCGGAAGGTCGCGTGCTGCGCGACGAGAACGGCTACCGGGTCATGGACACCGAATGGCACCGCATCACCTGCTTCAACGGTCTCGGCAAGACGGTCGCGGAGCATTGCGAAAAGGGCATGAAGGTCCTCGTCCACGGCCGCATCCACTACACCAAGTGGATCGACAGCATGGGGAACGACCGCTACGGCTGCGAGATCATCGCCGAGAAGGTCGACTTCCTCAGCCGCCCGAAGTCGGCCGAGAACGAAAACCCCGAGCTGGTCGACCGCGACGACGAGATCCCGTTCTGAAGAACGGGGTCTCCCCCCTCGGGCCCGGCGGGGAAACTCGCCGGGTATTCGCGTGACAAATCCGGCGCCAACAGCTACCGTGGTGCTTTGGCAGCGCTCTCTATCATTGCGATCGATACATCAATCCGCCGCAATTGCTGACGAAGTGGCGCGCAGTTCGGATAGGCTACGGCCAACTTCTTCCTTAGTATGTGTAGTGACGCGACGACATCGGCTGAGGACCTGAGCGTCTCCTGATGCGACTTGTCTGCATCGATCTCGCGATAGTACACCTCGAAAAATTCAGGGCCTTCAAGCTGGCCGCGACCTATTTCGAGACCCAGCCAATCCTCCAGATCCGAGCGTAGCGAACTCATCCGTGAACAAGCGCCATATGGCGAAAATTCTGATCGCAGTACTCCCTTGATAATTCGTCCCGCCTCAATGTGTCCCTCTATTCCAAGCTCACCTATAGGGCGGCGTCTGGACGTTCCAGGATTGAAATTGTACGGAACAGTTGTCTTGCTCGCCGATGGATAGATCATTCCTTTGCATCGCGCACGACGTCTGTCTTGCGCTGTCTCTGCCATGGGGCTGCAGAAAGTGTCCCATGATGAAGACGACTCACCATCCCAATTCTCAGCGACAAGCGGGATTGGAATATCATTGATCCGTTTGACGATGCTTTCGATATCAGAGCCGTACCGGCTATCGGCAGCAACATAGAGATCGCAGTCGTAAGGGCGGTACATGCCTGGCCACGATGTTTTTTCTATCTGCCAACCGTTGCGCTTCGCCCAAGCGGTGCGCTCGTTTTCGTCCGGCGCACCCGAGTAGGGCTCGTCGATCAGAAAATATTGCCCGGTATTAGAGTCAAACCAATCTGTCGAATGGTCAAGATTTGGAAGCTTTTCATTGTTGTGACCGCGAGTGTCCAATTTCCGCGGATCACGGCTTGGACGCAGTCCTGTGTACTCCATAAATCGAAGAGAGCGTTCTGCGGTACAGATCCCTTCCCGAGCATATTCCTGCGAAGGGGCAATGCTGTCGCAAACGAAGTGATCATCGGCAACCATACGAAGGTTCCCGAAACCGCGAACGTATTTTAGAGACTTTTTAGTACAGATCTCATGGATTGGCTTGCTGAGGTCAATCTTTAGCGTTTCTCTGCCACATTGGTGGCGCCGGTCCTTATCGCTCCAATAAATCGTCAACAGCACATAATGGATTTCTGGACGATTTCCGGTTCTTGGCAATGAGCGAAGCGCATGACGAAAATTCGCCTTGCCCGCAGCCATTGATGCCTGATCGAGAGCATCGGAATATTTGATCCCGTGCTGCTTCTTCAGCTGTGAGGCAAGTCGTTTTACGCCAGCGACCGTGCTTGGACGGATTTCAGATATCAACATAGCAGTCTCCGAGCTTGATCATCGAGCGTCACTCGCCAACCGCCCATCAAGCCTGAATGCTTGTTGATGGGGTTCGTAGAAGATCTTCAAGCAATGCTGCCAGCAGCTTCGGAACGGCGAGTGCCATGCTCATGCCCAGAGCATGGTTAATATAACTTGAGCCGCACCTTATTTCAACAGGGTCGCCGCGCCTCTTCAGAGTGAGAGGAGTGCCGGTTTCTCGGTGACGGGTTGAGGGTTGGGAGAGTGGCTCCCGGCGCCTGTCACGGGAGATAGCCGATGGGTGTTGTGGAAGTTCTGGATCCGGTCGCACCGACGCGGTCGGGTGGCTGGAAAGTGGATGTGAGCCGGGGTGAGCGGAGCGGGCGAGTGTCGTCCGAATGGTTCAACCGGCCGGATGACGAGCGGTATCTGTCGCTCGATGACCTCTGGGCCAATGTGAAGGGTCGGTCCGAGCGCAGCCGCAGTCGCGTGGTGCAGACTGCGGACATCCGCGTCGAGGCGGCGCGCGACAACCCCGAGCGGTTGCACCTGATGCTGCCGAACGCGCAAGAGCCTGTCGCGCCCACACATTGGGCCTTCGGCCAGCTCGCCAGCATCGTCGGCGCGCCTACCTCCTACCTGCGGCAGCTGCCCGCGCCGCTGGCGGGTATCAACCTGCAATACGGTCTGACCAACCGTAAGCGTCCGGTCAAGCCGCGTGGTTTGACCAGTTCCACGGCAGGAGATCATCCACGCGGGTGATCTTGTAGTCTGGGATGCGGGCCAGCGTATCGGCGAGCCATCCTTGTGGGTCCACACCGTTCAGTTTGGCGGTCTCGATCAAGGTGTATGCGATGGCGGCGGCTTTGCCGCCGGTCTGTGAGCCGACGAACAGGTAGTTCTTCCGCCCGACAGCCACGGATCGCATGGCGCGCTCGGCCGTGTTGTTGTCGAGTTCGAGGCAGCCGTGGTCGAGATAGGGTCGAAGCCGCTTCATGCGCGTCAGGCCATATCGGATCGCCATCGCCAGCGGCGATTTGCCGGAGATGGTCGGCAGTTGGTCGTGCAGCCAGCTCTCCAACTCGTCGAAGATCGGCGCCGCTTTCGCCTGGCGGATCTCGACCCGGCGATCGGGCGGCGAACCCCGCGCCTCCTTTTCGACGGCATAGAGTTGCGCGATGCGCCGGATGGCCTCGTCGGCGATGGCCGATCCCTGGGCCCTGTGGACATCGACGAACTTGCGCCGAACGTGTGCCATACAGGCGACTTCGCGAATGTCGCTGGAGCGGTAGATGTCCTCGAACCCGGCGTAGCCATCAGCATGCATCCAGCCTCGGTAACCTGCGAGATGATCCTTCGGATGCTGGCCTTTGCGATCTGGCGAGAACCGATACCAGCTGGCGGGCGGGGCATCGCCATTCCATGGCCGCTCGTCCCGCCCGTATGTCCACAGCCGCGCCGTTGCGGTCTTTCCGGTGACGGGCGCCAGCATCTTCACCGGGGTGTCGTCCGCGAAGATCGCCCGGCCGGCCAGCACGTGTCGGCCGATGGCATCTGCAAGCGGTTCCAGCAGCGCGGTGGACTTGCCGACCCAGTCGGCCAGCGTCGAACGGTCGAGGTCGAGCCCCTCGCGCTCGAAGATCTGGCTCTGGCGATAGAGCGGCAGATGGTCAGCGTATTTGGAGACCAGGACATGGGCCAGTAGACCAGGGCCGGGACGACCGCGCTCGATCGGGCGGGATGGCAAGGGAGCCTGTGTGAATGCCTCGCAGCCGGAACAGGCCATGCGGGGACGGACGATCCGGTTCACGATAAACCGGCCGGGCACATACTCCAACTCTTCGGTCACATCCTCACCCAGGCGTCGCAGCGTCCCACCGCAGCGAGCACAGTCCTCGTCGCCGGTCGTCAGCTCGATCTCCTGGCGCGGGATATGATCGGGGATGGGACGACGCTTCGGCTTGTCCTTCTCCTCTTCGTCCGGCAGACGCAGCTTCGCGGTCATCTTGGCGACGGCGATCTCGCTGGCTTCCAGAGCCAGCTGAAGCTGCTCGATGGTCTCCGACGACGTGCCAAACCTATGGCTGCGGTGACCGGCGAGCTGGTGGCGAAGCTTCTCGATCAGCATCGCCTGCGACTTCACTTCGGCCAGCAAAAGCGCCGTGAACCGCCGCAATTCCTCGGGGTCTTCGGGCAGGGATTTGGCCACGTCCAGCATGGCCAATCATAGCAAAAGAAGGGTGAGACAGGAATCCCGAACGTGCTATCGCGCCCGGCTTATCCCGCCTTGAGCGGCGTCCAGCTGCGCCGCGGCAGGCGCCAGTCGATCCCCTCCAGCAGCATCGCCAGTTGCGCCGGTGTCAGCGCGATCTTGCCCTCCTTCGCGGACGGCCACACGAACCGGCCCTTCTCCAGGCGCTTCGAGAACAGGCATGCGCCTTGGCCGTCCCACCAGATGATCTTGATCAGATCACCGCGTCGGCCCCGGAAGACGAACATGTGTCCGGCGAACGGGTCCTGCTTCAGCACCATCTCCGCCTGAGCCGCGAGGGTCGTGAACCCGCGCCGCATGTCGGT
This sequence comes from Antarctobacter aquimaris, assembly GCF_900184945.1. GTDB lineage: Bacteria > Pseudomonadota > Alphaproteobacteria > Rhodobacterales > Rhodobacteraceae > Maliponia > Maliponia aquimaris. The sequence continues at coordinate 90,657 of NZ_FXYF01000017.1, forward strand.
CACGCCTGCCGCCAGCCACACGCGGGTGTTCGCCGGGACCGGGATCATCCGGAAAGGCCCCGGATCAGCCGGGCCAGCGCCTCGGGATCGTAGGCTCCGCTGATCCGCAGCCGGTGGCCACCCGCTGTATCGATCTCGATCGTGCCTGACGCAGGAGCGGGATCGGCGACGGCTTTGTCATCGTCGTGCATGGGCCGATTGACGATCTCGACGGGAAGAAAACACGCCGAATCCGGCTCTGCCGGGGCCCCCGGCGCATAGCGTGGGTCGCGCAACCACTTGAAGATCAGGTTGGCGTTCATCGCGTAGCGCTGCGCCACCCGCGCGACCGACACACCCGGCGCCGTCGTCTGCAAGCAGATCGACCGCTTCTCCTCGTCCGTCCAAAGCCGCTTCGTCCGACGCGCCATCACGCACCCACAGTGTCCACTATCCCATGGTGGACACTATCGATCACCCTCTACGCGCGGCAGAGCAGCGACGCCGGACGCTTACACAAAAAGCGCCCTTCGGGGCGCTTTTTGCGTTCCAGACGACCGGAAATAGCATCCTTCATGTGCAGGAACGACAAGCGACGCCTGCGCGGGCGGTAACCTGACGTCGCCGTCCCACAGAACGCAGACACTGACCTGCCCCCTGTCGGTCCCTCACTCATAACGAGAGTCTGCAGGTGGGATTTGGGTATTCGGCTTCATCGTCTTGCGCAAGCGCGCCAGGCGCGGAGCCTTCAAATTGCTCAAGCGTCCGGCGCGCTTGCTGCGGCGTCTGGTTGGCCAGGGACGAGTGCGGGCGGTCCGTATTGTAGTCGTAGCGCCAGAGCGCCAGCTTTCTCCGTGCGTCGTCCAGGCTGTCGAATATCTCCTCGTTGAGCAACTCGTCCCGCAGGCTGCCGTTGAAGCTTTCGATGAACGCATTCTGCTGGGGCTTACCCGGATCGATGTAGTGCCACGGCACCTCGTTCTCATCGGCCCATTTCAGGATCGCCCGACTGGTGAATTCTGTGCCGTTATCGCTGACAATGCAGCCGGGCTTGCCGTAGACCCGGATAAGGGCGCTGAGCTCCCGGGCAACCCTTGCCCCGGAAAGGCTGGTGTCCGCCACGAGGCACAGGCATTCGCGCGTGCAATCGTCGATCACAGCGAGGATCCGGAACTTCCGCGAGGCACCGAAGCTGTCGGATACAAAGTCCAACGACCAGCGTGCGTTAACGCCCGCAGCCGATGGCATCGGGATCCTTGTGCCACGCGCTCGCTTGCGGCCGCGCCGCCTTTTCACGGACAGCCCTTCCTCGCGGTAGATCCGGTAGAGTTTCTTGTGATTCATGATCATGCCCTTGCGCTCCAACAGGACGCCGATCCGGCGGTAGCCGAACCTGCGCCGTTTGCCGGCGATGTCCTGCATCTCCTTGCGGATTTCGGCACTGTCCTGCGGGCGTTCACGCCGGACCGTCTTGGGATCGACACCGACCAGCCTGCAGGCCCGACGCTGCGAGATGTCATGATCCCGCATCACCCGGAGCGCCGCGTCTCGCCGCTTGGTCAATGTCGTCAGCTCTTTCCCAGCAGGTCTTTCAACACGACGTTGTCCAGCATGGTATCCGCCAACAGGCGCTTGAGCTTGGCGTTCTCGTCCTCGAGGGCTTTCAGCCTGGCGGCCTCGGACACTTCCATGCCGCCA
>NZ_FXYF01000016.1 GCF_900184945.1 Antarctobacter aquimaris
CCGGCGGACTGGGGGCCGACAACTTCGTGTTCCGCTCGCTGGCCGAAACCGTCGTCGGCGTGAACCGCGACCAGATCCTCGACTTTCAGAAGGGCCAGGACCTGATCATCGTCGCGGGCCTGCATCCGGGCGTCTTCGAGTTCCGCGGCACCCTGCCCTTTGCCCCCTCCGGCAACCCGGAGCTGCGGCTGTTCGAGACGGCGACCGGATCGACCATCGTGCAGATGGATGCCGACGGCAACGGCAGCGTCGACGCCGAGATCAGGGTGGCCAATGTCACCGGGCTGACGGCGGTGGATTTCGTGCTTTAGACCGGGCACGGCGGATATTCGCACAGCGAACAGTCGGGGCGCGGTCCGCCGGACGCGCGCCCCCAAGTGCCGCTTGAACGGATGCGGGATACCTGCTTAAATTCCTGAAAAGAAAACCATAATTGAGTCTGACGCCGATCAGGCACATTTTCAGGAGCCTGCCATGACCAGCTTTACCATCACCGGAACCACCTTCACTCCGCAAGTCCTCGCCGGTATCGAGGTCGGCTATGTCGCCACGGACGCGCGGCTGATCGTCTCCGGCTCGGACGCGATCTTTGGCAACGGGTTCTCGACCCTGACCATCAACGGCACGGTCTCGGTGGCGGATGCCGGCGCCAACCAGGCGCTCGACCTGAACGGCACCACCGCCATCGTCGCAATCGGCCCCGACGGCTTTGTCACATCCAGCAATTCCGATGCCATCCGGATCCTCGTTTCCGACACGGTCAGGCTCCGGAACGCGGGCACCATCCTGTCCGGCGATGACGGGATCGACATCCGCCCATCGGACAGCTTCAGTACAGTCAACGTCGCCAACACGGGTACGATCGTGGGGCACTCAGACGGTGCCATCTTGGACGCTGGAGCGAGCTTTTCCCACCTCATCAACAGCGGTACCATCATCGCCGAGACCGGCGTGGGGGTCTTCATGAACATCTCGTCGACCGGTTCGACGCTTCTGCACAACACCGGAACGATCATCGGCGCGCAAGCCAGCTTTGACGTTTTCCTGGGCACGGGCAACAACAGCATCTTCAACAGCGGCATCATGAGCGGCCGGATATATCTCGGGGCCGGCCAGGACCGGTACGACGGCGGTGGCGGCCGGGTCAATGGGCCGGTCTCTGCCGGCGACGACAACGACACGCTGGCCGGCGGCGAATTCAGCGACGAGTTCTATGGCGACGCCGGTGACGACTTCCTGCTGGGACGCGGTGGCGACGACAAGCTGGACGGCTGGGTGGGCAACGACCTGATCTTTGGCGGCCAGGGCAACGACAACATGAACGGCGGACCCGACAACGACACGCTGAACGGCAACGCTGGCGACGACACGGTCTTGGGCGGCAGCGGCAACGACGTCCTGGTCGGCCAGGACGGCAGCGACTCGCTCGACGGTGGCGCCGACAATGACGTGCTGAACGGCCAGGACGGCGAAGACATTCTGGAAGGCGGCAGCGGCAACGACATCCTGCGCGGCGGCAACGGTGACGATGCGCTGGCGGGCGGCGAGGGATTCGACCTCCTGACCGGCGGCGCGGGCGCGGACAGTTTCGTGTTCCGCGCGCTGTCGGAAACCGTGGTCGGGGCGAACCGCGACCAGATCCTCGACTTTCAGAAGGGCGTGGACATCATCGTGGTGGCGGGACTGCATCCGGGGGTCTTCGAGTTCCGCGGCACCCTGCCCTTTGCCCCCTCGGGCAACCCCGAGCTGCGGTTGTTCGAGACCACCACCGGATCGACCATCGTGCAGATGGATGCCGACGGCAACGGCACCATCGACGCCGAGATCCGGGTGGCCAATGTCACCGGGCTGACGGCCACGGACTTCGTGCTCTGAAATCAGCGCATCTTGGAGCGACGGACAGGTCGCCGATCCTGACAAGGTCGGTGGCCCGCCGCTTCACGCAAAATTATCTTGCGTGGAAAGATTTCGAGGCGCAACAATCGGTCGCCTGGCCATCCCAATGTGCGGCTTGGGATTCGTCCATTCGAAACCTTCAAGGAGTCTCTCGCAATGGCCATTGTCTACGTCAACACGAACACCGTCGGCCCCGGGGTCCGGATCAACACCGTTTCGACACCCGCCGTCGCCTCTGGCGACACCCTGATCATCGACAAGGAGGTGGCGGTCATTTCCACAACCCCCGGCATTGCCATCGATCTCAGCGCCACCACGAGTTCCCATGTCCAGAACTTCGGAGTCGTTGCCGGTTCGCGGGGCATCCAGATGGGGGGCAACCAAAGCTCATCGAGCCCCTTCTCGATCTACAACGGGGTGACCGGAAGCATCACCGGGACCAACCATCCCATCGTGGTCGGCGGCACGAGCCCCGCGCAGGCCGGGTTCCGGTTCTCGCTGGTCAACGATGGCGTGATTGCCAACGACAGCGCCAGCAGTGGTGGCATTGCACTTTACCATTCGGAAACGGTCTATTTCGGAAATTCGGGCAGGATCACGAACTTCAAGCGCGGGACGGGAGAGTATTACAGCGCCGTCACCTTCTTTGGGGTCGGCACGGTCAACGGCTGGAACAGCGGTGTCATGGACTCGGCCGCCACCTCGGGGGCCGTCCAGTTCATTGCCGGCACCCAGACCGTCATCTTCAACAACTCGGGCACGATCAATTCCGCAGGTCTCACGATCGAGTCCACGGCGACCTTGGCCGAACGTATCGACAATTCCGGCATCCTGAACGGCGGCATCCTGCTGTCCGACACCATCGGCGGCACCCTGGGCAATTCCGGAGCGATCTGGGGCGACGTCAACCTGCGCGGCGGGTCCGACACCTATCGCGGGATCAGCAACGGGACCGTCTCGGGCACGGTCCTGGGCGGCGCCGGCAACGACACGCTGATCGGTGGCGAAACCGCCGACAGGCTGAACGGTGGCGCCAACGACGATCAGCTCTTCGGCCGCGGCGGCGATGACCTGCTGATCGGCGACGACGGCAACGACCTGATGCTGGGCGGCGCGGGCAACGACTCGATGTCGGGCGGCACCGGCAACGACACCATGAATGGCCAGGACGGCGACGACACGATGCTGGGCGACGCCGGCAACGACGCCATGACCGGCGGCGCCGGGGTGGACGTGATGTTCGGCGGCGCCGACGACGACACGATGAACGGGCAGGACGGCGAGGATAACCTGGAGGGCGAGGCCGGCAACGACATCCTGCGCGGCGGCAACGGCGACGATGCGCTGGCGGGCGGCGACGGTTTCGACCTGCTGACCGGCGGACAGGGGGTGGACAGTTTCGTCTTTCGCGCCCTGTCGGAAACCGCGGTGGGGGCCAACCGCGACCAGATCCTCGACTTTCAGAAGGGCGTGGATATCATCGTGGTCGCGGGGCTGTCGCCGGGCGTGTTCGAGTTCCGCGGAACGGCGGCATTTGACCCCTCGGGCAACCCCGAACTGCGGCTGTTCGAGACGACCACCGGCTCGACCATCGTGCAGTTCGACGCCGACGGAAACGGCACCGTCGATGCGGAAATCAGGGTGGCCAATGTCATCGGGCTGACGGCGACGGACTTCGTGCTCTAGTCCGCCGACGCCACCCGGCCGGGCTTCGTTGCCCCCTGAAGACGTGGTAAACTGGCCTCCGTCGTCCGAAACAAGACTGTCGCGGTCACGGCTGTTCTTTTGTTCTTTCACGTTTTTTCGGGGCGTTCCCGGGCAGTCCACAGCGCGGTTTGTATCGGACCAAGCTCCTTGAACTGAAAGGACACTTCCGATGGCAAGCTTTACCCTGACAGCCTACTCGACTGTGGCGCAGACCCTGGTGGGCAGTGAGACCGGCATCCTGACCGATCCGGACGCGAATCTTGTGGTCAACGGCGACGCGGTTTCCTCGACGGCCGGGACAAACTACCTGTACGTGAACGGCTCGATCATTTCGCACACGAATGGGGTCGGCAATGCCGTCGATCACACCGGCGTCGACCTCCATGCCTTTGTCGGGCCGACCGGCACGGTCACCTCGCTGGAAGACGACGCCTTCGACATCCGGGGCACCGGCGCCTTTTCCCTCGTGAACGATGGCACCATCATGGCGCAGGAGACCGCCGTCAAGTCACGCGTGGCCGATGGCTTTGGGATAAACCGCCTGGTGAACAGCGGCAAGATCCTCGGCCGGGACGTCGCTGTCGACTTCGACGGCGGTGGCTCCAGCCAGTACATCATGAACTCCGGCACGATCGAAGGCGGTCTGTTCGGAATACTGTCGAACTGGTTGTACATCTCTTCCACGGGAGCGACGTTATTGAACAACTCGGGGATCATCTCGGGGTCGAGCGCTGCATACTACAGCAACGACGGCGTCGGGAATGACACCATCTTCAATTCCGGGATCATGGATGGCAACATCCTGACCGGGGCGGGCGTCGACCGCTACGAGGGACCCGGCGTGTTGCGCGGTGAATTCCTGGCAGGCGATGGCAATGACACCGCCGCGGGTGGCGACGCGACCGATGTGTTCCGGGGCGGCAACGACAACGACCTGCTGGTCGGCCGTGGCGGCGACGACAGCCTGTTCGGCGACAATGGCCTGGACACGCTCCTGGGCGGCGATGGCAACGACCGGATCGAAGGCGGGGCCGACAACGACACCCTGAACGGCAACGCCGGGGACGACACGCTGGTGGGCGGGTCAGGCAACGACGTCCTCGTCGGCCAGGATGGCAGCGATGTGCTCGACGGCGGCGCCGACAACGACACGATGGACGGCGGCGCGGGGGACGACCAGCTGGAAGGCGGCGACGGCAACGACATCCTGCGCGGCCGCGCCGGCGAGGACGATCTTGCCGGCGGCCTGGGGATGGACCTGCTGACCGGCGGCGCGGGGGCGGACAGTTTCGTCTTTCGCAGCCTTGCCGAAGCCGGTCTGGGCGCGACCCGCGACCAGATCCTCGACTTCGAACAGGGGTCGGACATCATCATCGTGGCCGGCCTGCACCCGGGTGTGTTCGAGTTCCGCGGAACCGCGGGTTATGCCCCCTCGGGCAATCCCGAACTGCGGCTGTTCGAAACCGCCACCGGGTCGACCATCGTGCAGATGGACGCCAACGGCGATGGCATCACCGACGCCGAGATCCGCGTGGCCAATGTCACCGGGCTGACCGCGACCGATTTCGTTCTGTAGGCGGCGCGATACGGCAGGACGCCACCCGGCCCGCCCCATTTTTCCCGAGACAGGGCCGATTCGGACCGGATATGATCCAAGTGCGTCCGGTTGGGGGTCATACGCGCGATCCCGCTATTTGGCGGGCTCGCTTCGGTTGGAGGGAGCCCCCCGGCCGCGGGGCAAGGTGATTTCACAAAAGGCCGCAACACGCGGCCGCATTCGGAGCATGTCCCATGGCCAAAGTCTATCAGGGAACGTCTACCTCCACCGTCAACGTGGCCAACGGCGACCGCATGGTCGTCTTCGACTACGCCGACATCTACACCACCACCGGAGACGCGGTGAACCTGCTCGGTGGTTTGGCGACGACCGAGCTGCACAACTTCGGCTGGATTTCCGGCGCATCGAACGGCGTCAACATCATCGCGCCGTTTGCCAACGTGATCAACTACGGGACGATCTTCAGCCTGGACGTCGACGCGATCAACCTGGCCTTTGCCGTGGACAACGGTGTGCAACGCATCGTCAACCACGGGCTGATCTCGTCCGGCGACGAAATCATCGACGTCGACACCCTCAACACGTTTCAACTGATCGTCGAGAACCATGGTCAGATGATCGCGCGCACCGGATCGGCCATCATCTACGGCGCCACCACGACCTCGGTGACCGTCACGAACACCGGGCTGATGAGCGGCGGCGTACTCAACATGGTGTCGACGGGCAGCGCGCTGCTGCGCAACACCGGCGAGATCATGACAACCCGGGTCAATGCCACGGCGGACGGGGGGGCGACCATCCTCAACTCTGGCGCGATCGTCGGGCTCAAAGCCTTTGACACCGTGATCCAGACCGGCGCGGCGGCGGACGTGGTCGTCAATTCGGGCACGATCTACGGCTCTGTCAGCCTGGGTGCCGGCAGCGACCGCTACATCGCACAGGGATTCGGCACGGCGAGCGGCACCGTCGATGGCGGCATCGGCAGCGACACGATCCTGGGCGGCGATGCCGCCGACATCCTGTCGGGCGGCGACGATGGCGACCAGATCCTTGGCCGCGGCGGCGACGACGTGCTGACCGGCGAGGCGGGTAACGACCTGATGCTGGGTGGCGCGGGCAACGACTCGATGTCGGGCGGCACCGGCAATGACACGATGAATAGCCAGGATGGCGACGACACGATGCTGGGCGACGCCGGCAACGACGGCATGACCGGCGGCGCCGGCGCGGACGACATGCGCGGCGGCGCCGACGACGACACGATGAACGGGCAGGACGGCGAGGATAACCTGGAGGGCGAGGCCGGCAACGACATCCTGCGCGGCGGCAACGGCGACGATGCGCTGGCGGGGGGCCTCGGGTTCGACCTGCTGACCGGCGGTCAGGGAGCGGACAGTTTCGTCTTCCGCGCGCTGGCCGAAACCGTCGTGGGGGCAAACCGCGACCAGATCCTCGACTTTCAGCAGGGCCAGGACATCATCGTGGTGGCGGGCCTGTCGCCGGGTGTGTTCGAATTCCGCGGCACGGCGGGCTTCGCCCCCTCCGGCAACCCCGAACTGCGGCTGTTCGAAACCGCCACCGGCTCGACCATCGTGCAGTTCGACGCGGATGGAAACGGCAGTATCGACGCCGAGATCCGAGTCGCGAATGTCACCGGGCTGACGGCAGAGGACTTCGTGCTCTGAGGTGCTGCCCTCGACGGATAACGCCATCGGCAGGGCGTACCGCGCGCCCTGCCCGGCATGTTTGCGGCACGGATGTCGATCCCACGTCGTCCTGGCGATTGGACGTCACTTGCCGGACTGTGGGACCTGTGCCAGTTTCGGTCCGTTTTGAAAAATGATCAAAGTGAGGGGAATTCCATGCCGATTTTCGTGACTTCGGCCCAGACAGCGGCCTCCAATACCTTCAACCTGACAACCAACAACGACGTCGTGGTTACGGCCACCGGGTCCATCTTCGCAACCAATGGCACTGCGATGACGACCGTGACGACAGTGCCCACCGTCCTGAGGGCCGCGATCCACGGCTTTGTCGGAGGAACGAACGGGATCAATATCGCTTCGATGGGGACCGCCGCAACCCGGATCTTTGTCGGCGAGACAGGTGTCGTCCATGGTACGGCTGGAAGCGGCATCAATGGAAACGATGGCTTCACGACCCTGGAGAACCACGGCACCATCGTGGGCATTTCCAATGGCGTGTCTTGGAGCCTGTCTGAAGCGACTGCATCGTTTTCTTTCGTGAACCACGGCAACATCACCGGATACGGCAATCACGGCGTGGAGGCGACCGTCAACGGGCGCGGCACCAACTATGGTACCATCACGGGGCCTCAGGCCGTGGACATTTTCCGGAATGATGACCAGACCAGCCCGGTGATCTTCACCAACTACGGCACCCTGAACGGGTTGGGCGGCACAGCGATCGACGGCGACAGCGGCAACCCCGACATCATCGGCAACTTCGGGTCGGTGAACGGCAACATCGACCTGCAGGACGGCAACAACGTGGTCAACAACCACGGCACCCTGAACGGCGATATCGTTGTCCAAAGCGGCAACGACACCGTGGCCAATTCAGGCGCGATCTTCGGCAGCGTCAACTTGAACCTCGGCACCGACCGGTACGAAGGGCTGGGCGCCGGCTTCGTCAGCGGCACGGTCCTCGGCGGGGACGGCGATGACACCCTGGCCGGTGGCGAGACCGCCGACCGGCTGAACGGTGGCGGCGACAACGACGTGATCATCGGGCGCGGCGGCGACGACGTGCTGACCGGCGAGAACGGCAATGACCTGATGCTGGGCGGCGCGGATAACGACCAGATGAGCGGCGGCACCGGCAACGACACGATGAATGGCCAGGACGGCGACGACACCCTGCTGGGCGACGCCGGCAACGACGCCATGACCGGCGGCGCCGGCGCGGACGACATGCGCGGCGGTGCCGACAACGACACGATGAACGGGCAGGACGGCGAGGACCTGCTGGAGGGCGAAGCCGGCAACGACATCCTGCGCGGCGGCAACGGCGACGATGCCCTGGCGGGCGGCCTCGGGTTCGACCTGCTGACCGGCGGACAGGGGGCGGACAGTTTCGTCTTCCGCTCGCTGGCCGAAACCGTCGTGGGGGCCAACCGCGACCAGATCCTCGACTTTCAGCAGGGCCAGGACATCATCGTGGTGGCGGGCCTGTCGCCGGGCGTGTTCGAATTCCGCGGCACGGCGGCATTTGCCCCCTCGGGCAACCCGGAACTGCGGCTGTTCGAGACCGCGACCGGATCGACCATCGTACAGTTTGACGCGGATGGAAACGGCAGCGTCGACGCCGAGATCCGAGTCGCGAATGTCACCGGGCTGACGGCAGAGGACTTCGTGCTCTGAAACCGGACGCCCGGGAAAATCCGGGCATCCGGTCCACGCCGCAGGCGCCGGCGCAGATTCCCCGCGACAACTCCGGTTATCTCCGCATAGGCTGCACGCGGCACCCGGTCGGGACAGCCTGCTCACGGGCCCGCGGTTTTCCGCACGACTCGGTGCCACGAACCCGCCAGACGGACCTGACAAGACAACAGTGTTGACGAAAGGGACCTCACATGACCATTCGATTGATTTCCTCGACAACGACAGGCCTTGACGCCGATGCCGCTGGCGATCTCTGGATTCTCCGCCAGGGATTTACCCTTGGCAATGCCGGTGACGCCTTCGACTTCCTGGCCTTCACCAACGTCACCCTGCTGGTCGAAGGCACCGTCTATTCCGAAACAGATGCGATCGACTCGGACACCGGCTCGACCTCCAATACCGTTACGGTCACCGAAACCGGCTCGGTCTACGGCGACAGCGACGGCATCGAGATGAGTGGGGACGGTCACAAGGTCTTTAATGCCGGCTACGTTGTCGGCGCAGGCGACCGCGGCATCCAGGTGCTCGGAAACAACTTCAGCGTGGTCAACGACGGGACCGTCGTCGGCGAGTCGGACGGCATTTCGCTCGAAGGCGACAACGGCGTCCTGGTCAACAACGGCGCGATCAGTTCGGCGCCCTTGGACGGGCTCAACGTCTTTGGCGCCGGGAACCTGCTCACCAACACCGGCAAGATCACGGGCGGGCGCAATGGCGTCGAGTTCAATACCGCCGCGGCGGCGGTCAACACCTTGATCAACACCGGCACGGTCATCGGCGGCATCGCGGCGGTGCGCGGCGATTTTGGCAACGAGACCCTGGTCAACCGCGGCAGCCTGATGGGCGATGTCTTGCTGCAGGGCGGCACCGACAGCTACAACGGCAATGGCGGGATCGTCACCGGCACGGTCTTTGGCGGTGCGGGCAACGACACGCTGCTGGGCGGGGCCGAAGCCGATGCGCTCGATGGCGGCACCGAGGATGATCTCCTTGTCGGACGCGACGGCGACGACAACCTCAACGGCGGCGACGGCCTGGACTATCTCCTTGGCGGCGCGGACAACGACCAGATGAGCGGCGGCACCGGCAACGACACGATGAACGGCCAGGACGGCGACGACACCCTGCTGGGCGACGCTGGCAACGACGCCATGACCGGCGGCGCCGGCGCGGACGAGATGCGCGGCGGCGCCGACAACGACACGATGAACGGGCAGGACGGCGAGGACCTGCTGGAGGGCGAGGCCGGCAACGACATCCTGCGCGGCGGCAACGGCGACGATGCCCTGGCGGGGGGCCTCGGGTTCGACCTGCTGACCGGGGGCCAGGGGGCGGACAGTTTCGTGTTCCGCGCGCTGGCCGAAACCGTCGCGGGGGCCAACCGCGACCAGATCCTCGACTTTCAGCAGGGCCAGGACATCATCGTGGTGGCGGGTCTGTCGCCGGGTGTGTTCGAATTCCGCGGCACGGCGGGCTTCGCCCCCTCCGGCAACCCCGAACTGCGGCTGTTCGAAACCGCCACCGGCTCGACCATCGTGCAGTTCGACGCGGACGGCAACGGCACCATCGACGCCGAGATCCGCGTCGCGAATGTCACCGGGCTGACGGCCGAGGACTTCGTTCTCTGACGGCACCTGTCCTGCGTGCGCGCGGGGCCCCTGCCCTGTGCGCCGCCGCAGATTGTTACAGTGTAACAGCCCCGCCATCTACGGGTCATCATGACCCATGACATCGCAACCCGCAGCGGCCTGCCCGAAGAGATGCAGACCCTGCTCCGGACCTTGCCACGCGACGGCTGGCACAGGCATCCGAACCTCGCCGACAGCACCCGCAACTGGATGAATGCCCATCGCGGCTTTCGCCAGCTGGGCGAGATCGTTCAGGACGAAACCGAGGCGTTTCTCGACGGCGGGCTGGGCGGTGACGCCTACGCGCGGCACCTGGCGCACTACGGCAACCTGCTGGTGCGCAACCTGCACGGCCATCACAGCTGGGAGGACCGCCGGTTCTTTCCCGAACTTGAGGCCGCCGACCCGCGCTTTGCCGCCGGGCTGGAGATGCTGGAGAGCGACCATGTCGCGCTGGACGCGCTGCTGGACCGCTTCACCCGGCAGTCGAACCGCGTGGTGCAACTGGCCACGCTGGACCCGACACAGATGGCCGAGGAGGCGCGCCCGGTGCGCGACGACGCCGAGGCGCTGCGCGGCTTTCTCGAACGGCACCTGACCGACGAGGAAGACCTGGTGGTGCCGATCCTGCTGCATCACCGCCTGCGCGGCTGAGGCGGCAGCGCACGGTGGCGCAGGACCGCGTTAACCGGGCGGTGGGATACCGCTGCCCGGTCGACCGAAGAACCGGATCAGCAGCGCCCCTCCCTCGGGGTCCGTTCGATCTGCGCAGAACGGGGCTTTACCGCCCCCTCGGGCCGGGATTGGCACCCCGGCGCGTTTGATCCGTTCCCGGCGGCCGCCGGCCTTCATCCTCCCGCAAGGGACGACAAAGCAAAACCGCCCCGAACCGTGAGGACCGGGGCGGCGTTCGGCGTGGCCGAAGGCGCGGTCTTACCAGCAGCTGACCAGCACCGTCATGTCGGCGGCCAGCGCGGTCAGGTCCTCGGGCGCCATGGGCGCCAGATCATTGCGGGCCACCGGCTGGATGCCGTTGTCGCGCAGGAAATCGAGGATCATGCCCCCGTCGGCGGCAAAGTTCACCTGCTCGGGCAGCACGCGGCCGCCCTCGGTCTCGCGCGGCAACAAGAGGCCCAGAACCGAACCGCCGCTGTCGAACACCGGGCCGCCCACGTCGCCCGGCAGCACCGCCATGGCCAGCCGCTGCATCCGTTCCTCGCCGCCCAGGCCGCGCAGGTCCTCCAGCGTGCCAAAGGTCAGCGTCGGCGCGGTCAGGATCCCGCCGAATGAAAAGCCCGCCACCGCCACCTCGGACTGCAACCGCACGTCGCCCGACCGGAACTGCGCCACGCGGGTCGGCGCCAGCCGGTCCACCGGGCTCAGCACCGCGACGCCCAGCGCCTCGTCGGCGGCCAGCACGCGCATGTCATGCACGCCGTTCAGCGTAATCCGCTCGCAGTTGGCGACCAGCGGATAGGAGGTCAGCACCGTGCCGCGCGCCTCGACGAAAAAGCCCGAGGCGCTGTCCTTGGCGCGCCGCACCTGGAGGCCGGACACAAGGTCCACCGCCTGCCCCTCTTCGCTGACCAGCGCGGGGTCCAGCACGCCGTCCAGCCGGCGATAGCTGTCCTGCATCCGCTTGAGCACGCGGGCGCGGCGGTCCTCGTCGCCGGTGGGCCAGACAAGGGCAAAGCCCTTGACGTGGCCATCGCGCTGGCCGACCTCGATATGGGTCACGATGCGGTCGTTCCGGCCGGTGATGATGAAGCCCTGGCCGTCCCGCTTGCGCTCGCCCTCGACGGGGACGATCTCCAGCGTTTGCAGGATCTCGTAGAGGCCGTTCATCGTGGTCCGGTCGCCGGGCTGGCTGATCAGCAGCACCTGCGCGGCCAGGTCGGTCGTGGGCCTGAAAATGGCAAAGGGCGCCTCGTAGCGGACAAAGGCCAGCACGCCCATCGGCAGCTCCAGCGAGATGCCGGCGTTGGTGTCATCGACCCGCGCCAGCCCCATGCCCTCCAGCACGCCGTTGAACTGGCGCAGCAACTCCGCCCGCTGGCGGGTGGTCAGGATGCCGGTGGGCTCAAAGTTGTTGGCCGTCTGCCAGCGCTGCATCGACCCGCGCGTGCCCGGGCCAAAGGCGCCGTCGATGCCGCCGTCGTAGAACCCGGCCCATTTCAGGGCGATTTGCAGCGCGTCGCGCTCTTCGCGCGTCAGGCGGCTTTCGGAGATGCGCGCCTCCTGCGCGGTTTCCTCGGGGATGGCGTCGGGCGTCAGCACCGGCTGCACCTGCGGCCCGCCCGCGACCTGCACCGCCGGCGCGGCGGGTTGCGGCGTGGGCGTGGGCGCGGCGGCGGCCGCTGGTGCCGGCGCTGCCGGCGCGGCCTGCGCGGGCACCACCGGCCCGCCGGGCTGCGCGCCCACCGGGTAGAACTGCTGGGTGTAGGCGCGGCCCAGCTCGATGTAGCTGTCGGCCGGGATGCGCCGCGTGGCCAGCAGATCGTTCAGGACCCGCTCGGCGTCTGCGCGCGTGTAGGGGCCCAGCGCCACGCCGTACCAGCCGCCGCCCAGCGAAAAGCCGTTCACGTTGTCCAGCTGGCCGGAATACTGCCGCACGCTGTCTTCGGCCGCGGCCAGCGACGTGCGCGCTTCGAGCTGGATGTAGACGGGTTCGTCCGTCAGCGCGGTGTCCTGGGCCATGGCGGCATTCACCGTCAGCGCAATCGCCAGCAGGGCGCAAAAAAGTCTTTGTATCATGGGTAGTGTCGACCTCTGGGTCCTCGAAACTCAATCCTGTCCACCGACCGACTCTTAACAGAAGCCTTGGGACATGCACGCAAAAAGGCTGTGACCCGCGCCCCCCTATCACATTGACCCCGACCCCGCCGCGCCCTATTCAGCCGCCAGCCCCAGACCCAGCGCCAGACAAGGAGCCCGGACATGGCCGAGAGCCCGCAGAAACCGCGCAGTTTCCAGGAGATCATCCTCCGCCTGCAAAGCTATTGGGCGGCCAGGGGCTGCGCGATTCTCCAGCCCTACGACATGGAGGTCGGCGCCGGCACCTTCCACCCCGCCACCACCCTGCGTGCGCTGGGCAGCCGGCCCTGGGCGGCGGCCTATGTCCAGCCCTCGCGCCGCCCGACGGATGGCCGCTACGGCGAGAACCCCAACCGCCTGCAACATTATTACCAGTTCCAGGTGCTGATCAAACCCAGCCCGCCGGACTTGCAGGACCTCTACCTGGGCTCGCTGCGCGCCATCGGCATCGACCTCGCCCTGCACGACGTGCGTTTCGTCGAGGACGACTGGGAAAGCCCGACGCTGGGCGCCTGGGGCCTGGGATGGGAGGTCTGGTGCGACGGCATGGAGGTCAGCCAGTTCACCTATTTCCAGCAGGTCGGCGGGCACGACTGCGCCCCCGTCTCGGGCGAGCTGACCTATGGCCTGGAACGCCTGGCCATGTACGTCCTGGGCATCGACCACGTGATGGACATGCCCTTCAACGACCCCGACGCGCCAATCGCGCTGAAATACGGCGACGTCTTCCGCCAGACCGAAGAGGAATACTCGCGCTGGAACTTCGACGTGGCCGACACCGAGGTGCTCCTGCGCCACTTCGAGGAGGCCGAGGCCGAATGCGCCGCCATCCTCGCGCAGGCGCAGGACGACCCCAAGACCGGCAAGCGCATCGTCATGGCGCATCCCGCCTATGACCAGTGCATCAAGGCCAGCCACATCTTCAACCTGCTCGACGCGCGCGGCGTGATCTCGGTCACCGAACGGCAAAGCTACATCGGCCGCGTGCGCACGCTGGCCAAGGCCTGCGCCGATGCCTTCGTGTTGACCAGCGCCGGGGGGCATGTCGCGTGACCCGCCCCCTGCCCTGCATCGGAGGCCGCTCATGAACGCCGGAAAACTCATGGCGGGCGCGATCCTCGCCTGCGGCCTGGTCGCGGGCGTGGCGATCTATTACCTCCAGGTCTACTATTTCTACGAAGAGGTCGTGCCCAACGGGGTGGACGACGTCATGCTGACGCAGCTCGACGGCACCCGCGTGGCGATCCCCTACGCTGATTTCCAGGCGATCGACGCGGACAGCTCGCCGATCCGCTACCGCGCCTGCTTTACCACCACGCTGACCCCGGCCGAGGCCGCCGCCACCTATCAGCCCTACGAAGGCGCCGAGCCGCGCGTCGCCCCCGGCTGGTTCGACTGCTTCGACGCCGAGGCCATCGGCGATGCGATCGAGGCCGGCACAGCGCAGGTCTACACCAGCCAGCGCAACCGCGAATTCGGCATCGACCGCGTGGTCGCGATCACCGACGACGGCCGCGGCTACGTCTGGCACGAGATCAACGACTGCGGCGACAAGGCCTATGACGGCACGCCGCTGGGCGACGACTGCCCCGACCGCGCCAGTTTTGAAAAGGATCGCTAAATGCCCGATCTGCTGATCGAACTCTTCTCCGAAGAGATCCCGGCCCGGATGCAGGCCAAGGCCGCCGAGGACCTCAAGACGCTGGTGACCAACGGGCTGGTCGAGGCCGGGCTGACCTATGCCGGCGCCGAAGCCTTCTCGACGCCGCGCCGCCTGGCGCTGACCGTGCACGGGCTGACCGCAAACAGCCCCACCCTGCGCGAGGAACGCCGCGGCCCCAAGGTGGGCGCGCCGGACAAGGCGCTCGAGGGCTTCATGCGCGGCGCGGGCGTGACCCGCGACCAGCTGGAGGAGCGTGAAGACAAGAAAGGCGCCTTCTACTACGCCACCGTCGTCACCCCCGGCCGCCCCGCCGCCGGGATCGTGGGTGAGGTGCTGGAGCGGACCGTGCGCAATTTCCCCTGGCCCAAGTCGATGCGCTGGGGCGCGGGCAGCTTGCGCTGGGTGCGCCCCTTGCACCGCATCCTGTGCCTGATGACGACCGAGGCGGGCGACGAGGTGGTCGCCCTGGACATCGACGGCATCACCGCCGGGCGGACCACCGAGGGCCACCGCTTCATGGGCAACGGTCCCTTCGAGGTGACCAGCTTTGCCGACTACGAGACGCGGCTGAAGCGCGCCCATGTCATCCTGTCCGCCGAGGAACGCGCCGAGGCGATCTGGCACGAGGCAACCAACCTGGCCTTTGCCCAGGGGCTGGAGGTGGTCGAGGACCGCGGCCTGCTGCACGAGGTCGCCGGGCTGGTGGAATGGCCGGTGGTGCTGATGGGCGCCATCGGCGCCGAGTTCCTGGGCCTGCCGCCCGAGGTGCTGCAAACCTCGATGAAGGAACACCAGAAGTTCTTCTCGGTGCGCAACCCGGCCACCGGGCGGATCGAGAAATTCGTCACCGTCGCCAACATCGTCACCGCCGACCACGGCGCCACGATCCTCGCCGGCAACCAGAAGGTGCTGGCGGCGCGGCTCTCGGATGCCAAGTTCTTCTGGGAGAACGACCTGCGCGTCGCCCGCAAGCAGGGCCTAGGCGCCTGGACCGAACGGCTGGGCAACGTGACCTTCCACCACCTGCTGGGCTCGCAGCGCGACCGCATCGCCCGGATCACCGCACTGGCGCGCGAGATCGCGCCCATGGTGGGCGCCGATCCGCACCTGGCCGCGATGGCCGCCGATGTGGCCAAAGCCGACCTCAGCTCGGAAATGGTCTATGAATTCCCCGAGTTGCAGGGCCTGATGGGCCGCTACTACGCGCAGGCCGCGGGCCTCGACCCGGCCGTCGCCGCCGCCTGCCAGGAGCATTACGCCCCGCTCGGCCCCTCCGACACGGTGCCCACCGCGCCGGTGTCGGTCGCCGTGGCGCTGGCCGACAAGCTCGACACGCTGACCGGCTTCTGGGCGATCGACGAGAAACCGACCGGGTCCAAGGACCCCTACGCCCTGCGCCGCGCCGCGCTGGGGGTGATCCGGCTGATCCTCGACAACGGTCTGCGCCTCAGCCTCGACACGCTGAGCGATGCGCAGATCCTGCGCCACCAGATCGACACCAACGGCGACAAGGCCGAGGCAAAGCTACGCGACGAACTGCTGGCCAAGATCGCGCAGCACGGCGTCTTCGGCTCGGCGGTGCGCGAACTGCTGGCGCGGTTGTCCGATCGCCCCGCCTGGATCGACAAGGTCGAACAGCACGAACCCGACCTCAGCGACGACCTGCGCGGCTTCATCCACGACCGGCTGAAGGTGCACCTGCGCGCCGAGGGCATCCGCCACGATGTGATCGACGCCTGCCTTGCCATGCCCGGCAACTGCGACCTGACGCTGCTGGTGGCCCGCGTGCGCGCGCTGCAGGGCTTCCTCGGCACCGAGGACGGCGGCAACCTGTTGCAGGGCTTCAAGCGGGCCAACAACATCCTGACCCAGGCCGAGGACAAGGACGGCGTCGAATACAGCTTTGGCGCGGACCGCAAGTTCTCCGAGACCGACGAGGAACGCGCCCTGTTCGACGCGCTCGACGCGGCGCAGGCGCGCATCGCCCCGGCGATGGCGGCCGAGGATTTCGAGGCCGCGATGGAGGCCATGGCGGCGCTGCGCGCGCCGATCGACGCCTTCTTCGAGGCGGTGCAGGTGAACACCGACAACGGCGTGGTGCGCCGCAACCGTCTGAACATGCTGGCCACGATCCGCAAGACCTGCCTGCAAGTCGCCGACCTGACGAAGATCGAGGGGTGAGCGGCGATCCGGGCGTAGCCCGGCAAACTCTCCAGTGGAGAGTTTGAGCCGCGAACGGGCGAAGCCCCGGGGCCGAAGGCATTTGACGGACCTGCGCCGTCGCGATCGTCGAAGGGACCGATGGCGCTCCGTTGGCGACCGCAGGCGAAACGTCCAGTGGACGTTTCGGTCAAATCACGGGCGCAGCCCCGGGCCGCATGCATCCGACGCCCCGCCTGCCCACCCGCGCCCATCGCGAGTCGGCCGCTGTCAAGGAGGCGTCAGCCCCGCGCGCAGCGCGGCTTGTCCTTGACAGGGGGCGACTCGCCTTACACTGGTCCGGGCGCTCTGAGGGCAGACCTGCCCCTCAGACGCCTCTCAGCCAATTCCCCCATCCTCCCCACAAGCCCTGCCCAAGACAGGTGCAGCCCCGGCCCAAGCCACGAGCGGGGGGCGCGGCGGCGCGGGGTGGGTGGGCGGGAGCGACGCCGCGCCCCCCCGCGCCGCAAGGCGCGCTCTTGAATTCGCGCCGTAAGGCGCGCCCAGGAACTTTCGCCGCAAGGCGCGCTCAGATTCCTCCGCCGCAAGGCGCGCTCAGATCCCTCCGCCGCATGGCGCGCCCGACCGCACTCGACGCCCCTCCGATTTGCCGTCTTGCCATGACAGGACAAGCCCCTATGCTGCGCCCAACCCAGAGGTGCTGCAGTGCAGAAACCCGACAGCCAGAACCCGCACGTGACGCTGATCACGTCCGACGCGCCGATGTCGACGCCCACCCACGGCGGCCGCGCCAAGTGCCTGCAGCGGCTGGTCCGGCTGGACCTGCCGGTGCCACGCACCGTCGCGCTGTCGTTCGATGCGGTGCACCGCATCGCCGCCGGCACCTTCCCGGACATGGCGGCCCTGATTGCCGCCTTCGACCCGGCGGCGCTGCTCTGCGTGCGCCCCTCCTCGGCCGACCCGGACTGGGGCGGCCCCGGCGCGATCCTCAACATCGGCATGAACGACGCGCGCTTCGTCGATCTCGCCGACGAGATCGGCCAGGAGGCCGCCGCCGCGCTCTACCTGCGCTTCGTGCAGGCCTACGCGATCCATGTCGCCCGGCTCGACCCCGACCATTTCGACGAGATCGAGGACAGTGGCACTGCCGGCCTCTCGGCCGCGCTGCGCGCGTACGAGGACGAGGCCGAGGAACCCTTTCCGCAGGACCCCGCCCAACAGCTGCGCGAGGTGCTGCGCTCCATGGCCCGCGCCTGGGAGGGCACCACCGCGCGCCTGCTGCGCCAGGCAAAAGGCGCGCCGGTCGACGCCGGTCTGGGCCTCGTGGTGCAGGAAATGGCGCTGGGCTTCGGCGGCCAGGGCGAATGCGGCTCGGGCGTGCTGCAACTGGTGCACCCGGAAACCGGCCAGCGCCAGATCACCGGGCGGTACCTCAGCCAGAGCCAGGGCCGCGAGGCGCTGCGCCACGGCAGCGCCAGCCTCTACCTGACGCGTGACCCGCGCGGCCCCTCGCTCGAGGAACTGGCGCCCGAGGCCTTTGCCGCGCTCAAGGCCGACGCCGAGCTGATGCGCCGCAAGCTGCGTGCCGAGATGCAGATCGAGTTCACCATCCAGAACGGACAGCTGCACATCCTCGACGGCGTGCGGGTCAAGGCCAGCGCCCGCGCCGCCCTCCAGATCGCCGTGCGGCTGGCCGAAGAGGGCATCATCACCCCCGACGACGCCGTGCTGCGGATCGAACCGCGCGCCGTGTCCGAACTGCTGCACCGCCAGATCGCGCCGGGGGCGGAACGCCGGGTGATCGGCCGCGGCGTGGCCGCCTCGCCGGGCGCGGCCACCGGGCGGATCGTGTTTTCCTCGTCCGAGGCGCAGGCCAGCGCCGCGCGCGGCGAACCCTGCATCCTGGTGCGGCGCGAAACCTCGCCCGAGGACATCCGCGGCATGCACGCCGCCGTGGGCGTGCTGACCGAGCGCGGCGGCATGACCAGCCACGCCGCGGTGATCGGCCGCGGCCTGGGCCTGCCCTGCGTCGTGGGCGCGGCGCGCATGACCTTTGACCTGCAACGCAGGACGATCGAGGGCGAGAACGGCAAGCGCTACCGCGAGGGCGAGACCATCACGCTCGACGGCACCTCGGGCGAGGTGCTGGAGGGCAGCCCCGAAACCATCGAGGCCGCGCTCGAAGGCGCCTTTCACACCCTGATGGGCTGGGCCGACCAGGCGCGCGACATCGGCGTGCGCGCCAATGCCGACACCCCCGCCGATGCCGCCACCGCGCGCCACTTTGCCGCCGAGGGGATCGGGCTCTGCCGGACCGAGCACATGTTCTTCGAGGCGGACCGCATCACGCCGATGCGCGAGATGATCTTTGCCGACACGCCGGAGGACCGGCAGGCCGCGCTGGCCCTGCTGCTGCCCATGCAACGCAAGGATTTCACCGAGCTTTTCCGCATCATGGAGGGGCTTCCGGTCTGCATCCGGCTGTTTGACCCGCCGCTGCACGAATTCCTGCCGACCGACCGCGCCGGCCTGCGCGCCCTCGCCGAGGCGCTGGACCTGCCGGTGTCGGACGTGACCCGCCGGGTCGAGGCGATGGGCGAATACAACCCCATGCTGGGCCTGCGCGGCGTGCGGCTGGGCATCACCGTTCCCGAGATCTACGACATGCAGGCCCGCGCCATCTTCGAGGCGACGCTGGACGCCAGCCGCGAGGGCGCGCCGGTGGTGCCCGAGATCATGCTGCCGCTGGTTTCGGCCAAGCGCGAGGTCGAACTGGTGCGCGCCCGCATCGAGGCCGTCGCCGCCGCCGTCAAGACCGAGCGCGGGCGCGGCTTTACCTACCGGCTCGGCGTCATGGTCGAGACCCCGCGCGCCTGCCTGCGCGCCGACGAGATCGCGCCCTATTCGCAGTTCCTGTCCTTCGGCACCAACGACCTGACGCAGATGACCTACGGGCTGTCGCGCGACGACGCCGGGCGCTTCATGTCGGACTACGTCAGCCAGGGCGTGTTCCGCGAGGACCCGTTCCATGTCCTGGACGTGGACGGCGTGGGCGAGCTGATCGCCACCGGCGTGCAGCGCGGCCGCTCGACCAACCGCACCGTCACCCTGTCGATCTGCGGCGAACACGGCGGCAACCCCGAATCGATTGCCTTCTGCCGCGCCGCGGGGATGGATTACGTCAGCTGCTCGCCCTTCCGGGTGCCCGTCGCGCGGCTGGCCGCGGCGCACCTGGCGCTGAAGGACCGCGGCCTGCAAGGCCCCCCGAAACGCTAGTCAGACAAGGCGGATTCGCATTCCGCGGCCGCTGACCGAAAGCGCCCGCCGCGTCCCGGAGTCGCGGCCTTTTTGAGCAGACTTTACGAAAAAGTCATTTTTCGTTAATCACTCCCCTGTTGCGTGACGTGAGGCACCACGCAGCGCATGTCTGTACTAGGGGAACTTTGACATGATTGTGCTGACCACAGCCCTGCGCCGTGGCCTTGTCCTTGCGGTCCTTTCACTCGCATTCGGTACTTCGGCCCTGCTCTCTTCACCGGCTTTCGCCGACCCGTCCCGCACCGCCCAGGCCCTGCTGTCGCTGGAAGACCGCGCACTGGCGCGCGTCGGCAATGCTCATCTCAAGGGGCTGGTGACGCCGGTCCCGGTGGCCGCCACAGGCCCGGTCAAGGGTGGCGCCAAGCTGCGCTATGACGACCGCTGGCTGGCCACCCAGCCGCAGCCGCAGGGCGGCGACCAGTGGCGCTGCCTGGCCGAGGCGCTGTATTTCGAGGCCCGCGGCGAAACCGTCGAGGGGCTGTTCGCGGTCTCCGAGGTGATCCTGAACCGCGTCGCGTCCAAGCGGTTTCCGAACAGCATCTGCGGCGTCGTGAACCAGGGCACCGGGCGCAAGTTCGCCTGCCAGTTCACCTACACCTGCGACGGCCGCCCCGAGAACATCGACGACCGCCGCGCCTGGGAACGGGTGGGCAAGGTCGCCCGCGCGATGCTGGACGGCGCACCGCGCGCCCTGACCAAGGGCGCCACGCATTACCACGCCACCTGGGTCCACCCGGACTGGGCGCGCAAGTACACCAAGACCTACGCCCACGGCGTGCACATCTTCTACCGCCACACCTGGGGCGGTTCCTGACCGCGTCGCACTCGAGACAAGAAAGGGCGCGCCCGGCTTGCCGTGGCGCGCCTGTTTCGTCTATCGCGGGGCGACACACGACAAAAGGGGCCGCCCATGGCCAGTGACATCCGCCTCGCCTTTTCCCACCCTTCCGAGCGCAGCATCGCCACCGCGGGCGACACCCCGCATGACCGGATCTCGGTCCGCGATATGGTGGTCGAGGCGGACATCGGCGCGTTCCAGGCCGAACGCGGCCACAAGCAGCGCCTGCGCTTCAACGTGGTGGTCGAGGTCATCCCCTTCACCGGGCCGCGCGACGACGATGTCGACCGCATCCTGTCCTACGACCGGGTGACGGAGGCGATCACGCACGAACTGGCCGCCGAGCGGCTGAACCTGCTGGAGACGCTGGCCGAACGCGTCGCCGAACGCATCCTGCTGGAACCCCAGGCCCTGCGCACCTTTGTCCGCATCGAAAAGCTGGACCGTGGCCCCGGCGCGCTGGGGGTCGAGATCGTGCGGTCACGCCGCGATGTCGCCGGCCATCTCGACGCCATGGCGCAGGAAATGGCCTCGGCGCGGCCGCATCCGCGCGTCGTCTACCTGTCCAACGCCGCCATCGCCGACCCGCGGCTGTCGGACTGGCTGGATGCGCTCGAGGCGCAGCCCGCGCCGCTGATCCTCTGCGTCGGCCGGCCCGATGCCGCCGCCCCGCAGACCGGCCACAGGATGACCCAGCGCCGGATCGACCTGCTGTCGATCGAACAGAACGGCTGGTGCCTGGCCGCGCGCGACGCCCGCGCCAAGGTCGTCGTCACAAGGACCGAACTGGACTGGGCGATGAAGAACGGCCAGATCTGCGTCTGGGCGCCGTCCAAGATCGTGCTGGACGCCACCCAGGGCCCCAGGGCGCAACCGGGCGACTCGGTCGCGCTGGCGGCCTGGTTCGCCGGCGAGATGGAGGCGCGTGAACTTCTGGTCATCGGCGAAGACCTGCCGGAAACGCCCCCGGTGGCGGCGCGCGCGGTACACCCCGGCGATGCCCTGTTCTGACCGCTTGCCAAGTCGGCGCGGATCGGTCAACCAGTCGCCATGAGCGCCTATTTCCGCCCGATTGTCCGGCATGACCATCCGCGTCCGGCCAAGGCCCTGCCCCTCGCGGGCAGCAAGCACTGGTTTGTCGAGGCGGTCCGCCACACGCGCGACGCCCCGCCCGAAACCGTCCCGCTGAGCGAGATCCCCGCGACCACGGTCGAGCGGCTGAGCGCGCCGCGCGCGCCGATCGCGGGGCTGACTTTCGACGCGCCGCGGGTGATGGGCATCCTGAACGTCACGCCGGACAGCTTTTCCGACGGCGGGCGGCACCAGACCGCCGCGCGCGCGGTGCAGCAGGCGCAGTTGATGGCCGAGGCCGGCGCCAGCATCATCGACGTCGGCGGCGAAAGCACGCGCCCCGGCGCCCTGCCCGTCCCGCGCGAGGCCGAGATCGCAAGGGTCGAGCCGGTGATCACCGCGCTGGCCCGCGACCTGGATATCCCGATCTCGATCGACACCCGCAAGTCCAGCGTGGCCGACGCCGCCGTGAGCGCGGGCGCGGTGCTGGTCAACGATGTCTCGGGCTTCACCTACGACCCCATGCTGGCGCGCTACTGCCGCGACCAGGGGCTGGCGGTCTGCGTCATGCACGCGCGCGGCGACCCCGAGACCATGCAGGACGATCCGCGCTACGACGACGTGCTGCTGGACGTCTACGATTTCCTCGCCGCGCAGGTCGCCATGCTGGAGGAAACCGGCATCCCCCGCGCGCGCATCATCGTCGATCCGGGCATCGGCTTTGGCAAGCGGATCGAACACAACCTGACGCTGCTGCGCGATGTGTCGCTGTTTCATGCCATCGGCTGCCCGGTGCTGGTGGGGGCCTCGCGCAAGGGCTTTATCGGCAAGATCACCGGCGCCAACCCCGCGTCCGAACGTGTGAGCGGCTCGGTCGCCGCAGCGCTCTGGGTGGCGGCGCAGGGGGTCCAGATCGTCCGCGTCCACGACGTGAAAGAAACCGTTCAGGCGCTCGCCACGTGCCACGCCATCTGCAAGGGAAGTTTTCCATGAGCCGCAAGCTGTTCGGAACCGACGGGGTGCGCGGCACCGCCAACACCTACCCGATGACCGCCGAGATGGCGCTGATGCTGGGGGCTGCGGTGGGCCGCTATTTCCGCAATGAACACGAGGGCGTGCACCGCGTTGTGATCGGCAAGGACACCCGGCTGTCGGGCTACATGTTCGAGAACGCGCTGACCGCTGGCTTGACCTCGACCGGGATGAACGTGCTGCTGCTGGGCCCGGTGCCGACACCGGCGGTGGGGCTGCTGACCACCTCGATGCGGGCCGACCTCGGCATCATGATCTCGGCCAGCCACAACCCGGCCTCGGACAACGGGATCAAGTTCTTCGGCCCCGACGGCTTCAAGCTGTCGGACGCGGTCGAGGCCGAGATCGAGGCGCTGGTCGAGGCCGGCGTGCGCCCGGCGATGCCGAACAACATCGGCCGCGCCAAGCGGATCGACGACGGCCGCTTTCGCTACCAGGAACGGGTCAAGAGCACGCTGCCGCACGGGCTGCGGCTGGACGGGCTCAAGGTGGTGATCGACTGCGCCAACGGCGCCGCCTACAAGACCGCCCCCGAGGTGCTGTGGGAACTGGGCGCCGACGTGGTGGCCGTGGGGACCGAGCCCAACGGTCTGAACATCAACGAGAACTGCGGCTCGACCAAACCCGCCGCCGCGGCCGAGGCGGTGCGCCGGCACGGCGCCGACGTGGGCCTGTGCCTGGACGGCGACGCCGACCGCATCATCCTGATCGACGAAAAGGGCCAGGTGGCCGACGGCGACCAGGTCATGGCGCTGCTGGCCGCCCGCTGGGCCGAGGACGACCGGCTGCGCGGCGGCACGCTGGTGGCCACGGTGATGTCCAACCTCGGGCTGGAACGTTTTCTGACGGACCGCGGCTTGCGGTTGGAGCGGACGCAGGTCGGCGACCGCTACGTGGTCGAGGCGATGCGCGCGGGCGGCTGGAACCTGGGCGGCGAACAGTCCGGCCACATCGTGATGACCGACTACGCCACCACCGGCGACGGGCTGATGGCCGGGTTGCAATTCCTGGCCGAGATGCGCCGCACCGGGCGGCGAGCGTCGGAACTGGCGCAGAGCTTTACCCGCGTGCCACAGATGCTGAAGAACGTGCGCTATGCCGCCGGGCAGCTGCCGCTGGACGCCGACAGCGTGCAAAGAGCGATTTCGGAGGCCGAGGGGCGGCTGAACGGCAAGG
The DNA here is from genome assembly GCF_900184945.1 of Antarctobacter aquimaris. GTDB lineage: Bacteria > Pseudomonadota > Alphaproteobacteria > Rhodobacterales > Rhodobacteraceae > Maliponia > Maliponia aquimaris. The sequence continues at coordinate 24,266 of NZ_FXYF01000016.1, forward strand.
GGCGGCTGCTGATCCGCAAGTCCGGCACCGAGCCGCTGATCCGTGTCATGGCCGAATGCGAGGACGAGGGCCTGCTGGCCCAGGTGGTCAACGGCATCGTGGCCGAGGTCGAGGCGGTCACCGTCGCCTGACCCCCGCCTTGGTGCAAACGCCGGTCGTCTCGCGGGGAAACGCGCTTCGAAGCGCGTTCCAAGGGCGTTCGAACGCCCTTGCCCCCGCCCCTGACCACCGGCTGCCGGTATGGTCATGTCTGCTCTGCACGGCAGGGCGTCGGGGTCCTGGCCTCGGAGCCTGTGCAATAAAGGGCGTTCGAACGCCCTTTCCCGCCCTCAGGCTATCGCGCCGCCCGACGCCGGAACGGTGTTGTCATCATCCACCAGGCGTTGCGCAGGATCGCAAAGGCCAGCGCAAGCGTCGCCCAACCCGCAAGAAACCCGGTGCCTGCAAAGATCGCGCCCTCGAAACTCGCCGGAACTGCGGGTTTGAACACCTCCCAGGCGCGCTCGGCCACCTCGCGGTCGGGTGTCGCCTCAAATGCCAGCCGCGCGCGCATGAAGGGCCCTGCCCCCTCCAGCCTCTCCAGTGCCTGCGCCAGCCGCGCATGACGGGCGATGTCCTCGGCGATGTGCCCGGCCTGCATCCGCGCCTTGTCGCCCTCTTCCGCCAGCGCGGCCAGATAGGCCTCCAGCGGCATCCCCGCCCCGGCCGCGTCGGCCTCGTAGCGCGCCACCTGCCGACCCAGCTCGTCCACCGCGCCGCCCAGCCGCTGCATGTACTGCTGCGAGAACTCGGGGAACTGCGACAGGCCCAGCGCGCCCGTCAGCGCCCCGGCCAGGGCCACCAGTCTCAGCAACATCCGCTCGCCTCCCGCCGCTTTGCCGCGATCTCTGGACGCATGGTGCCAGAGCGCGCCGCGCGGGGCGAGGGCAAATCCCTCGGTCGGCGAAAACCGCCCGCGGTCCGGCAGGAAAAGCGATGTCCAGGACGGTGCCGTCCATGCAACGGGCACGGTCGCGCAGCGAAACCCCGGGAGCCATGGCCGCCCGACCGCGCTGCCCGCTGCCCCGGAGCCGGGTAGCCGCGCCATCGGATACGGAGACATGGCCGGTCGCCGCCGGACCGCGCGACCAGGGGCTCGGCCGGCGCCTTCGGTGGCTTGCGCCGCCGATCATGCCCGCGGAGCGATGCCCTTGTAGATCTGCGCGATCCGCTCTACCGCCTGTTCGGGCGGCAGTTCCTCACTCTCGCCGGTGCGGCGCGAGGTCAGTTCGACCACGCCGTTCTTGAGCCCGCGCGGGCCGACGGTGATCCGCCACGGCAGGCCGATCAGGTCCATGGTGGCGAATTTCGCGCCGGCGCGTTCCTCGCGGTCGTCATAGAGCGGCTCCAGCCCCAGCGCGGTCAGCGCCTTGTACAGAGCCTCGCAGGCGGCATCGGCCTCGGCGTCGCCCTGTTTCAGGTTGACGATGCCACAATGGAACGGGGTCACGCCCTCCGGCCAGATGATGCCCTTGTCGTCGTGGCTGGCTTCGATGATCGCGCCCAGCAGGCGCGACACGCCGATCCCGTGCGATCCCATGTGCACCGGCACCTTGTTGCCGTCGCGGTCCTGCACGGTGGCGCCCATCGGCTCGGAGTACTTGGTGCCGAAGTAGAAGATCTGACCGACCTCGATGCCGCGCGCGGAGCGGCGGCGCGCTTCGGGGATCAAATTGAACACCGCCTCGTCATGCGTCTCGTCGGTGCGGGCATAACGCGAAGTGAATTCCTCCAGCACCGCGCGGCAGGCCTCATGGCTGTCATAGTCGATCTCGCGGTCGCCGAACTTCAGGTCGGTGATCTCGCTGTCGTAGAACACCTCGCTCTCGCCCGTCTCGGCCAGCACCAGGAATTCATGCGTGTCGTCGCCGCCGATCGGGCCGCTGTCGGCGCGCATCGGGATCGCCTGAAGGCCCATGCGTTCGTAGGTGCGCAGGTAGCTGACCAGGTGGCGGTTGTAGGCGTGCAGCGCGTCCTCTTTCGTGAGGTCGAAGTTGTAGCCGTCCTTCATCAGGAACTCGCGCCCGCGCATCACGCCGAACCGGGGGCGGATCTCGTCGCGGAACTTCCACTGGATGTGGTACAGCGTCAGCGGCAGGTCCTTGTAGCTGCCGACATGGGAGCGGAAGATGTCGGTGATCAGCTCCTCGTTGGTCGGACCGTACAGCATGTCGCGCTCGTGCCGGTCCTTGATGCGCAGCATCTCCTGGCCGTAGTCGTCGTAGCGGCCGGATTCGCGCCAGAGGTCGGCCGATTGCAGCGTCGGCATCAGCATGGGGATGTGCCCGGCGCGGATCTGCTCCTCGTGGACGATCTGCTCGATCCGGCGCAGCACCTTGTAGCCCAAGGGCAGCCACGAGTAGATCCCCGCGCTGGCCTGCTTGATCATGCCGGCACGCAGCATGTAGCGGTGGCTGACGATCTGGGCCTCGGAGGGGGTCTCCTTGAGGACGGGCAGGAAGTAGCGGGACAGGCGCATGTCGGACCTCTCGGGCAGCGGTTTCGCCCCTCCTAGCGGGTTGCATGGGGGCAGACAAGGGCGGCGGGGGTGGCAAACCGGTGTCAACGCGGGGCATCGACAAGGGCGATGTGGAATCAAGCGGTTACAGGGACTAAATCCCCGAAGGAATACACTCTTGCTGGATTTCGCCCCGTCCCGAAGGCACTGACCCGTTCCTTCAAAGACCTGGTTGAGGTACACTCGCCACAGAGTTGTCTCAAAATTCATCGGTGTCACATATTGCCATGTCCAATCACCTCAACCTGCGCACAGCGCTTGCCCGTACCGCACGCAAACGCCATCTGAGCGAAGCCGAAAACGCCGCTGGCGACGCGGCCAAAGCGGTCGACCAATCCACGGTTGACCGGATTGCCAAGCTGACCGGCATGGCGCGTGCCTCATGGCTGGGTTTGCTGTCCTTCCTGGCTTTCATCGGGATTACCCTGCTGGGCGTGCAGGACGCGGATTTCTTCATTGTCGAACGCGAAACGGACCTTCCGCTGGTCGGCGTGTCCGTTCCCACAAACCTGTTCTTCTACGTCGCGCCGCTGTTTGGCGCGCTCTTGTACGTCCACATGCACCTATATCTCGTGAAACTGTGGAAGGCGCTTGACAGCCTGCCCAGGGACAACGGCAGCCCGGCGGAAGAGGTCATTGCCCCCTGGATCGTCAGCGACATGGTCCTGTCCCGACATCCGGGCGCCGTTCACGCCTATCCGATGCGCACGCTGGCCCGCGTTGTCGTGTTCCTGTCGATCTTTGCCTTTGGACCCTTTGTGCTCGCCGCCTTCTGGTGGCGGTCCATGCCGAAACATGACGAATTGCTGACTGTCGTCTTCTGCGGTCTGCCGTTGTTCGTTTCCGTGCTGGCCGGTGTGGAAAGCTGGCGCGCCCTGCGCCGGGGCGGCGCGGAAGCGAGCCACATGTCCAGAGGTGTCGCAGCGCGCTGGATCGCTGTCCTGCTGGCACTGAGCATGTTCGGTTTCCTGACCACCGAAGGGACCTTGGGGGCCTATGCGCAGGTCAACAGGATCAGGATCTTGGGCGAAGAACTCGAATTCCGATCCGTCTATCAGCGTCGTCATGCGGCAGTTGTGGCCGAGTTGGGAAAACTGGACGAGACGCAGCTTCGCGACCGTTTTGCAGGCACAACGGATTATCCCAATGAGAACAACCTACAATACCTTGCTTATCGCGAATTGAAACGGCGCTGGTGGATGAAAACCTGGTGGCCCGGCCTGCTGCGCCCTGCGCAACTGGCCGGTGTGAGTTTTGTCGAAACGCCGCCCGACTGGCGTCCGCGTGACGAGGCAGAGCAACTTTTCCGACCCAAATGGTGCGCTGGAGAAGATATTCCGATGCTCGCATGCGGGCCTGGACCGCTGGCACGCGACGATGTCGGAGAGCCTCTGCCGGAGCCGGAGCACCAAGCCTATCAACGCAATCTCTGGTGTGAAGAATTAATGGGCACAGATATCCCTGAGTCCGCTTGCCTGCAGATATTCGACGACCTGAACACGCGTTACGTCGCGGCGTGGAAAAAGGCCCGGAAAGATGCATTGGCTGCGCTGCCGCAACGCAAACTCGCCAAGGCTGACCTGCGCAGAGCCGTCCTCGCGGGGGCGCGGATGAACAGGGTAGACCTCAGGGAGGCGCGAATGGAGGGGGCGGTCCTCCAGCGGGCGCGGATGGAGGGGGCGGTCTTAGCGCTGACGCGGATGGAGCATGCGGACCTCAGGTGGGCGCGGATGGAGAAGGCGGACCTCTCGGGAGCGTGGATGGAAGAGGCAGACCTCAGGTGGGCGCGGATGGAGGGGGCGGACCTCCGGTGGGCACGGATGGAGGGGGCGGAGTTCTGGGGAGCACGGATTATGGAGGCACTCCGTGGGGGCGCGTGGATAACGTGGGCGAACCTCAGGGAGGCGCGGATGGATGCTACAACCGATCTGACCGCTGCGGATGTCACATCCGCAGCGGTCAGATCGGTTGATTTTACCACTGTGTCCCTGTCGCAAGATCAGATCAATGGGCTGTTCGGGGATGCCAGCGTGACTTTGCCCGAAGGGATAGCTTGGCCGAAGCACTGGCCGACCTGGGTACTACCTTGGGACGGCGCCCACGCCTTCGACACCGAATGGCGCAAGTGGCAGGCCGATCCGCAGGGCTACCGCCCGCCGCCTCCCCCGGACCCCACGGAAGACTGACCCCAGCCCCCACAGGCGCACTTTTGCCGGATGTCCACAGGCTTGTGACCGGGCGCCCGCGGCAGGCGCTTGAAACCCGGTCAGGAACGCGCGACAAGAGAGCCATACGAAAGGATATTTCATGGCTCTGCCGGTCCGGGATCAGCTGAAGTACTGGGGCATTGCCGCGGCGGTGTTCTCGGTCGTGCTGTGGTTCCTGGGCGACGTGCTGTTGCCCTTTATCCTGGGCGGCGCCATCGCCTATTGCCTCGACCCGATCGCCGACTGGCTGGAGCGGGTGGGTCTCAGCCGGGCCGCCGCGACCGCCGTGATCGCGGTCTGCGGCGTGGTGCTGTTCGTCGTCATGACGCTGGCCATCATCCCCTTGCTGGTCCAGCAGGCGCTGGCGCTGTTCAACCTCGCGCCGCAGCTGTTCCGCGACCTCGAGGCCTTTCTGCTGGAGCGGTTTCCCAGCATCGTCAACGAGGACAGCGTGACCCGCACCACGCTGATCCAGCTGGGCGACACCATCCGCCAGAAGGGCGTGGAGGTGGTCAACGCGGCGCTGGGCTCGGTCGGGTCGATCCTGAACGTGGTGGCGCTGTTCCTGATCGTGCCGGTGGTGGCGATCTACCTGCTGCTGGACTGGGACCGCATGGTGGCGCAGGTCGACACGCTGGTGCCGCTGGACCACAAGCCGATGATCCGCCGCCTGGCGACCGAGATCGACCGCGTGCTGGCGGGCTTCATCCGCGGCATGGGGTCGGTCTGCCTGATCCTGGGCACCTACTATGCCCTGATGCTCTGGCTGGTGGGGCTGCAGTTCGGCCCGGTGGTGGGCGTCATCGCCGGCGTCCTGACCTTCATCCCCTACGTCGGCGCCATCGTCGGCGGCGCGCTGGCCATCGGCCTGGCGCTGTTCCAGTTCTGGGGCGAATGGTGGTGGATCCTCGCGGTCTACGCGATCTTCCAGTCCGGCCAGTTCGTCGAGGGCAACATCCTGACGCCGAACCTGGTGGGCAGCTCGGTCGGGCTGCACCCGGTCTGGCTGCTGCTGGCGCTGTCGGTGTTCGGCTCGCTGTTCGGCTTTGTCGGGCTGCTGGTGGCGGTGCCGCTGGCCGCCGCGCTGGGGGTCGTTGCACGTTTCCTGGCCGGGCAGTACCTCGGCTCGCGCCTGTTCCTGGGCCTGGCCGCCGAGGAACCGGCCTTTTCCTCCCAACGGGACGACGAATGAGCGGCCCGGTCCAGATGCCGCTGCCGCTGCCCTCGCGCGCGGCGCTGGGCAAACACGACTTTTTCGTCAGCCCGGCCAATGCGCTGGCGGTGGCGCAGATCGAACGCTGGCGCGACTGGCCAGCGCGCAAGATGATCCTGAGCGGCCCGACCGGGTCGGGCAAGACCCACCTCGCCCATGTCTGGGCGCAGATGTCAGGCGCCCGGATCGAACAGGCCCGCGCGCTGGATAGCGCCGACATCCCGGCGCTGGCGGCGGGGCCGGTCTGTGTCGAGGATGTCGAAGAGATCGCCGGGCAGCCCGCGCTGGAAGAGGCGCTGTTCCACCTGCACAACATGGTGCTGGCCAACGGCGGCGCGCTGCTGCTGACGGCGGCACGCGACCCGGCGTACTGGAACCTCGGCCTGCCGGACCTTTCCAGCCGGATGATGGGCGCGCAGGTGGCGCATATCGCCGAACCGGACGACGCGCTGCTGGCCGCCGTGCTGGCCAAGCTGTTCGACGACCGGCAGGTGGTGCCGGGGCCCGAAGTGATCGGCTATCTCGTGCGGCACATGCCGCGCAGCTACGCGGCGGCCGCGCAGATCGTGGCCGCGCTGGACGCCGAGGCGCTGGCACAAAAGGGCAAGGTCTCGCGCAAGCTGGCGGCGCGCATCCTGGCCGAACTCGTCCCGCCCGGCGCCGAGAGCCGCGCGCCGCGACAGGCCGAATCCGGCGACGCGCACGAGTGAGCTTTTCCTTTCGCGGACGGCGGCTTACCCTGTCCGGCAACCAGAGGCACGAGAGCGACATGACCCAGGCCGATTTCCTCAAGGCGCCGCTGCCGCCCGCCACCGAGCTGCCCGACCTCGACCTGGCCGGGCCGGGCCGCTTCTTCAACCGCGAGCTCAGCTGGCTGGGATTCAACTGGCGCGTGCTGGAAGAGGCCGAGAACCCGCGCGTGCCGCTGCTGGAGCGGCTGCGCTTTCTGTCGATCTCGGCGGCGAACCTGGACGAGTTTTACACCGTGCGCGTGGCCGGCCTGCGCGAACTGGCCCACACCGGCAACAACACCCCCGCCGACGACGGGCTGACCCCGGCCGAACAGCTGGTGCTGATCGACGAGGACGCGCGCAAGCTGCTGGCCGAACAGCAGCGCGTGTTGATCCAGTTGCAGGGGCTGATGTCCGATGCGGGCATCTCGATCGTCGGGCGCAAGGACCTGACCCCCGAGGACGTGAAATTCCTCGGCGAGGCCTTCCTCGCCAAGGTCTTCCCGGTGCTGTCGCCGCTGGCGATCGACCCGGCGCACCCCTTCCCCTTCATCGCCAACATGGGCTATTGCCTGGCCTTGCAGCTGGACCGGGTGCGCGACAAGCGTCCGTTGCAGGCGCTGCTGCCGATCCCGGCCCAGATCGACCGCTTCATGAAGCTGCCCGCGCGGGATGGCGAACACCGCTTCATCCTGCTCGAGGAACTGGTGCTCTTGCACATCGACAGCCTGTTCCCCGGCTACCGGGTCAAGGACCACTTCGGCTTTCGCGTGCTGCGCGACAGCGACCTGGAGGTCGAGGAAGAGGCCGAGGACCTGGTGCGCGAATTCGAGGTCGCGCTCAAGCGCCGCCGCCGCGGCGAGGTGGTGCGGCTGACCGTGTCCAGGGGCGCGCCGAAGGCCCTGCGCGACATCGTCATGCGCGAACTGCACGTGCACGACGACGAGGTGATCGAACTGGACGGCATGATCGGCGTGGCCGACACCAAGGAACTGGTGATCGACGCCCGCCCGGACCTGCTGTGGCCCACCTTCACCCCGCGCGTGCCGGAGCGGGTGCAGGACCACGACGGCAACATGTTCCGCGCCATGGCGCAGAAGGACATGCTGCTGCACCACCCCTACGAGACCTTCGACATGGTGGTGCGCTTTCTGAACCAGGCGGCGATTGACCCCAACGTGGTGGCGATCAAGCAGACGCTCTACCGCACCTCCAAGAACTCGCCCATCGTCGACGCGCTGTGCGAGGCGGCCGAGGAAGGCAAGTCCGTCACCGCGCTGGTCGAGCTGAAGGCGCGCTTTGACGAGGCCGCCAACATCCGCCAGTCGCGGCGGCTGGAACGGTCGGGCGCGCATGTGGTCTACGGCTTTCTCGAATGGAAGACGCACGCCAAGATCAGCCAGGTGGTCCGGCGCGAGGGCGACAGGCTGGTGACCTACACCCACTGGGGGACCGGCAACTACCACCCGATCACCGCCAAGATCTACACCGACCTGTCGTTCTTCACCTGCGACGCGGCGCTGGGGCGGGACGCGGCCAAGCTGTTCAACTACCTCAGCGGCTATGCCATGCCCGAAGGGCTGGAGAACCTGCTGTTTTCGCCGCACACGCTGAAATCCGGCATGATCGAGATGATCGACAAGGAAATCGCCCACGCCCAGGCGGGCAAGCCGGCGCAGATCTGGATCAAGATGAACTCGCTGATCGAGCCGGACATGATCGACGCGCTGTACCGCGCCAGCCAGGGCGGGGTCAGGGTCGACTGCGTGATCCGCGGCATCTGCGGGCTGCGGCCGGGGGTCAAGGGGCTGTCGGAAAACATCCGGATCAAGAGCATCGTCGGCCGCTTTCTGGAACATTCGCGTATCGTCTGTTTCGGAAACGGACACGGTCTGCCGCACAAGAAGGCGCGCGTCTTCATGTCCTCGGCCGACTGGATGGGCCGCAACCTGAACCGCCGGATCGAGACCGGGGTCGAGATCCACAACCCCACCGTCAAGGCGCAGATCGTCAGCCAGATCATGGCGGCGAACCTGGCCGACACGGCGCAGAGCTGGGTCATGGAGCCATCGGGCGCCTTTGTCCGCCATCCCGTGCCGGAGGGCGAGTTCGCGTTCAACTGCCACCGCTTCTTCATGGAGAACCCGTCGCTGTCGGGGCGCGGCTCGGCCGGGGCCTCGGACGTGCCGCAGCTGACCCACACGGCGGACTGACCGGCGTCCCGGCGCATCGTTGCCAGGTGGTGAACAATCACGCACGCAGGCGGGGAACAGTTCGCGAACTGGCATACAACCCATTCGGAACGCTGTCGAATTTCCGCCACAACATGACCTCCGTCGTGCCGCAAATCGTTAAAGCGGAATTAAAGCGGGCATCGCACAGTCACGCTGCACGACTCTCCCGTGGCGCAGGCCCTCGGACCGCCTGTAGCGTCAGAAGACGTTCGCTGTGCCGGATTTCCGTCCGGCATTCCCGGTGCGAAAAGCACCCTACGAACGAAAGGCGACGCTCATGTCGAGTATCAATTCCAATCCAGGGGCCACCGCCGCCCTGCAAACCCTGAAGGCCATCAACGCCTCGATGGCGGACACCCAGAAACAGATCGCCACCGGCAAGCGGGTCTCCAATTCGCAGGACAACGCCGCCGTCTGGGCGATCTCCAAGACCATGGAAGCCGACGTGCAGGGCTTCAAGCGGGTCTCCGACAGCCTCAACCTGGGCCAGGCGACGCTGGCCGTGGCGCGCGAAGGCGCCGAGACGGTCACCGACCTGCTGACCCAGATCAAGGGCAAGGTGGTCGCCGCGCAGGAGGAAAACGTCGACCGCGCAAAGATCCAGGCCGACATCGTCGCGCTGCGCGAGCAGATCGGATCCATTGTCAGCGCGGCGCAGTTCAACGGCCAGGGCCTGCTGAGCAACACCTCGCAGACGGCGGGGTCCGGCGGGATCAACGTGCTGGCCTCGATCGACCGGTCGCAATCCGGCGTGACCTCCAGCGACATCCGCATCGCCAAGCAGGACCTCGGCCAGGGCCAGTCCAGCATCGGCACCGCGCTGACCGCGCTGGCCGCGGGCGCCAACAACATCACCGGCTTTGGTGACGGCACCGCCGCCGCACTGACCGGCGCCGCCTCGGCCCCCACCGGCACCACCACCTTCGGCGCCAGCGCCACGACCGCCGTGGCCGCGGGCACCGGGTTTTCCATCGACATCAGCGCCACCGCGGGCGCCGCGCCGTCCAACACCGCCAGCCGCAACGACATCAAGTATGTCGCCCGCGACGGCGACACCATGGCCGATGTGACGGCGGGCCTGGCCGCCGCCTTCAACAAGTACATGACCGAAGACCTGGGCGCCGGCAACGAGGGCACCGTCAATGCCACCGCCAGCGGCAACCAGATCACCTTTACCGGGGTCGACCAGACCGGCGCCAACTTCTCGGTCGCGGTGCAGCAATACGCCGCCAACGCCGCCACCACCATCGGCGGCGGGCTGGCCGAGCTGGGCAACATCGACGTCACCAGCCAGGCCGGGGTCGACAGCGCCCTGAACGAGATGGAAGGCCTGATCCAGACCGCCATCGATTCGGCGGCATCCTTCGGTTCGGCCGGCATGCGCCTGGACACCCAGAAGGAGTTCGTCAGCGGCCTGACCGACGCGCTGAAATCCGGCATCGGCTCGCTGGTGGACGCGGACCTCGAGGAGGTCTCGGCCAAGTTGCAGGCGCAGCAGGTCCAGCAGCAGCTGGCCATGCAGGCGCTGTCGATCGCCAACCAGTCGCCCAGCGTCCTGCTGTCGCTGTTCCGCTGAAAACAGCGCGCCAGCCCCGGGCTCAGGCGGAGCTTCCGCCCCGGGACTGGCGCGTCCTTGTTGACCCGGCTTGCCCATGCACGTCATAACCCGGACAGAACGGATCGGGAATCGCATGGACGGGCAAGAAGACAGACACGGCCACTGGGATCCGTTCGGCCGGCCCCTTTTCGACGATCCGAAGGCGCGGGCGCTGTCCCGGGTCGGGGTGGTGGACATCGGTTCCAACTCGGTCCGGCTGGTGGTGTTCGACGGCGCAGCCCGCAGCCCGGCCTATTTCTACAACGAAAAGGTGATGTGCGGCCTGGGCGAAGGCATGTCCGAAACCGGACGGCTGAACCCCGAGGGCCGCGAACGCGCGCTGCGCGCCATGCTGCGCTTTCGCCGCCTGGCCGAGGGCATGGACCTGCCCGACCTGACCGTGGTGGCCACCGCCGCGATGCGCGACGCCTCCGACGGGCCCGAGTTCCGGCAGGTGCTGGAGCTGGCCACCGGGCTCAAGGTCTGGGTGATCGACGGCTCTGAAGAGGCGCGTCTGTCGGCGCAGGGCGTGCTGCTGGGCTGGCCGGGCAGCTACGGCCTGGTCTGCGACATCGGCGGTTCCTCGATGGAACTGGCCGAGATCCACGACGGCGAGGTCGGCCGCCGCATCACCTCGCCGCTGGGGCCGTTCAAGCTGCGCGACCTCGACGGCGGCCGCAAGACCCGCGAAAGGCTGATCCGTCAGGAGATGGAGCGTCTGGCCGATCACATGGGCCCGCAGCGCGACCGGCTGTTCCTGGTCGGCGGCAGCTGGCGGGCGCTGGCACGGATCGACATGCACCGGCGCGGCTACCCGCTCCAGGTGCTGCACGAATACCGCATGGACACCGAGGCCGTGCGCGAGACGCTGGCCTACCTAGAAGGCAAGGACCACGACGCGCTGCGCCGTGCCTGTGGCGTGTCGGGCGCGCGCATGGCGCTGGTGCCGCTGGCCGGCGAGGTGCTGACCCAGGTGGTGCAGACCTTCGAGCCCAGCGACATCGCCATTTCCAGCTATGGCATCCGCGAGGGGCTGCTGTACGAACAGATGCCGCAGGAGCTGCGCGACCGCGATCCGCTGATCGAGGCCTGCCGCTTTGCCGAGGTCAAGGATGCGCGGATGCCCGGCTTTGGCGCGATCCTCTACGACTTCGTGCTGCCGCTGTTCCCAGACGCCGGCCCCACCCGTCGCCGCCTGATCCACGCCGCCTGCCTGCTGCACGACGTCAGCTGGCGCGCCCACCCCGATTACCGCGCCGAGGTCTGTTTCGACAACGCCACCCGCGCCAACCTGGGCGGGCTGAAGCACTGGGAACGGGTGTTCCTGGGCCTTGCCCTGCTGCACCGCTACCGCAACAAGCGCGAAGGCACCCGTTTCGAAGACCTGTTTGCCCTGCTCGACGACGCCCACAAGCGCGAGGCCGAGGTGCTGGGCAAGGCGCTGCGCTTTGGCGCGATGCTGTGGACGCTGGAACCGGGCGACCAGGGGCCGCGCCTGGTCTGGGACAAGGACAGCCGCAGCCTGAAACTGCGGCTCGATCCGCAATCGGCACCGATCTACGGCGAGGTGACAGAGGCGCGGTTCAAGTCGCTCGCCGAGTCGCTGGAGGCCTCCAGCTACCAGGTCGAGATCGGCTGACCCCGGCGGCCGGGCCGACGCTCAGAGGTCGATCTTTTCGTCCGTGTCCGGCAGGGCGTCTGCCTCGGGGTCCGGTTCCGGCATCTCGGGCTCCAGCGGCACGCGGCGGCGCAGGATGATGTCGCCGTTCTCAAGCATCTCGGGCGGGTGATACAGCGTCCAGTCCTCGACCTGGCCCAGCAGGTCGCTCAGGGCCGGACCCATTTCCAGCGCGAAGTCGCGCAACAGCGGCTCCATCTCGCGCGCGGCTTCGTCCAGTTCCCTCAGCGCCGGCTCCATCTCGGTCATCAGCCCGCGCAGGAACAGCCTTGCGCCTTCTTCCATGAGGTTCAGACCGTCGTCATCGTCCTGCGCCGCAAGCGGCGCGGCGATCAGCGACAGGGCGAATAGCGGGGCGGCGAGGTGTTTCATGCCCCGAATATAAGCGCCCTGCCCGCCCCTGATAAGGGGTCACAGATCGAGGTCGAGCGTCACCGGGAAATGATCGGACGCGTCGAGCAGCGCGTTGCGCAGACCTTCGTCCTGCCAGCACTCGGCATCGTCGAACGGGTGCCAGATCCGCCAGCGCGGGGCGCAATCGCGCAACCGCACGGAAATCATGATGTAATCCAGCAGCGCCGGCAGGTAGCGCCCTTCGTCGCGGAGAAAGAACCGCGCCGTGGTCGGCAGCGAGCCCATCAGCCGTTGCAGCGCCTCGGTGGCATGCGGGTCGTAGAGGTGCAGCGCCGCGTCGTCGCCATTGGTCATCAGGATCTCGACCGAACTGCGCCCGAACAGCCCTTCGTAGATGTCGAGGCCGGGACCGTCGTTCAGGTCGCCCATCAGCATCAGGTCATCGCCCTCTGCCAGGTGGGCCGCCACGCGCCGCCGCAGCCAGACCGCCTGGGCCATCTGCTTGCGTCGGTTGGCGATGGCCAGCTTCATGATCGCCTTTTCGCCCTGCGCGCCGTGCGGGGCCTTGGACTTCAGGTGCGCGCCGATGATCCGCAAGCGCCGCCCCGAGGCTGTTTCGACCGCCAGTTCCAGCGGCGGCTTGGAAAAGGTCACGACATCGGCGCGGGCATCGACGTCCAGGTCGATCTCCAGCGCGGTGTCAAAGCGCGGCGCGTCGGGATCGTCGCGCGGGTCGTGCCGCGCCTGAAGCTGGTCGGGATCGTAGAGCAGCGCGATTTCCTGCTGCGTGTCGTTGATAAAGCCGGTCACCACCTCGCGCGCGCGCAGGTCCGCCGCCTCGGCAAAGCGCGTCAGCGCGCGCGTGGTCGAGCGGCGCCGGTTGGTGTCGGGTGCCTCGATCACCATGATGGCGTCGGCGTCGATCCGGCGAAACACATGCGCCAGAGCCTCCAGCTGGTCGCCGCGGGTGACGCCGTGCCGCCCGCCCAGCTTGCGGTCCAGCATCAGGTTGCCCTTGTGATCAAAGAGCGAGTCGAACCAGGCGACGTTGTAGGTCGCGAAGCGCACCGGGGTTCAGGCGTCTTCGCGCGCGGAAATCTCTTTCCAGGCGCGGTTGATGTCGATCAGGCGGCGCTCGGCGATCTTGACCGCCTCGGCCGGCACGCCGCGGGCGATCATCACGTCGGGGTGGCTGTCGCGCACCAACAGCCGCCACTGCGCGCGGATCTGCTCAAGCGTCATGTCCGGGGTGACGCCCAGCACGGAATAGGGATCGGGCGCGGCATCGGGCACGAACCGCGCCCGCAGCGCGCGGAACCGCCGTTCGTCCAGGCCAAAGATCTCGGCCACCTGCGCCAGAAAGGCATCCTCGGCCGGGTGATAGGTGCCATCCGCCATGGCGATGTGAAACAGCCCCTCCATGAGATCGCAAAGCGTGCCGGACTCCGTGCCGAACATGCGCGCGATGCGCTGCGCGTAGTCCTCGAAGCCGGCCACGTCCTGCCGCGCCAGGTTGAACACCCGCGCCGCGCCGGCCTCGTCCTCGCGCGCGATCTGGAACACCTCGCGAAAGGCGGTCACCTCGTCGCGGGTCACCAGCCCGTCGGCCTTGGCCATCTTGGCCGACAGCGCGATGACGGCAATGGTAAAGCCGATGCTGCGCTCGGGCGGGGTGCGCAGCCGGTCAAAGACGGCTGCCAGGCCTTCGCCGGAGGTCAGCGCCTGCAGCGCCTCGGTTATGCGGGTCCAGATCGACATGGCGGCGAGTTTACGCGCTCACAGCGGCACTGTCAGGGGCGGATCAGAGAAATTTCTGCATAAGCACAAGGTCCATCCAGCGGCCGAACTTGTGGCCAACCTCGGGCAGGCGGGCGACTTCGACGTACCCCAGCCGGGCATGAAACGCGCGCCCGCCGGGATTCTCGCCCGAGACGGCGGCCCAGAGGCTGTGCGCGCCCCGCTCGCGGGCGACCTGTTCCAGCGCCGCCATCAGCGCCCGCCCCGCGCCCTTGCCGCGCGCGTCCGGGGCCAGCTGGATCGTATGCTCCAGCGTGTGGCGATAGCCCGGCCCGCTGCGGAAGGGGAAACAGGTGGCAAAGCCGATCACCGCGCCGCCCGTCTCGGCCACGAGGAAGGCAGCGCCGCGCGCGACGATGTCGGCGGTGATGCCAGCTTCGGTCTTGAGCTCGGTGGTGAAGGTGACGGCGGTGGTCTCGATCACCGCGTTCCAGATCGCGCAGATCCGGGCCGCGTCGCGCGGCTCTGCCGGCCGCACGGAGAGGCCTTGGCTCATGCCAGGCTGACCTCTCCGTCCGGCCCGGCGAGGCTGGCGCTCAGGCGCGGCACCGCGGCCTCGACAAAGCGCAGCCGGTCATCCGCCAGATGTGGCGCCAGCAGCTCGGCCAGCGCCCCGGCGCGCGGGTGCGTCACCTCCAGCCGGGTCAGCCGCAGGCGCGAGGGCGGCAGGGTCTGCCCCGGCGGCACCGGGCTGTGCCACTGGATCAGGGCCGGAAACAGCCCGTCAAAGGACAACAGACCATCCTCCGGCACCGCCATCGACCAGCTGAGATCGCCGCGCGTCAGGTCCACCCGCCGCCCTGCCCCGGGCAGCGCCGCGATGGCGGCGTCGATGTCGGGCACCCGGCAGATCCATTTGTCCAGCCGGGCCGGCCCGGCAAAGGCATCGAGACCAAACCAGCGCGGACCGGGCGGCTCAGGCGCCTCCGGGTCGATTGCGATCGCCTCCAGGTACAGCCCGTCCGCCAGCCCCAGCAGGCGGTTGTGCGTGCCGTAGCGGACATGCCGCCCGCCCGGCCGCAGCGGCAGCCCCAGCTGGGCGGTCGCGCAGGCCGCCGCCGCATCCAGCGTCTCGCCCAGCACGGCAATATGATCAAGTTCCAGCATCGCAGCCTCATCCCGGTACAATCAACGCGACGATATCTGCGCCCCAGGCTGTTGAACAGAGCCCGTTGCAGCCGCACAGATGGCAAGTCCCACCGTGGAACCAGACCAAACCCCAGGCTTCTTCTCTCTGAAAATACTCAAAAAAAGGGGCGCAGCCCTTCCCGCGCGCCCGGCACGGGCGCGCGGCGGTCGGAGCGCCTGAGGCGCGTTTCGCAGAAACGCTCCAAGGGCGCTCCGAAACCGCTCAGGCCGCGTCGGCGCGGGCGTCGCGGATCAGCCGCAGGATGTCCTGCGCCGCCTCGGGGATGTTGGTGCCGGGGCCAAAGATCGCCTTCACCCCCGCGCTGTACAGAAACTCGTAGTCCTGGTGCGGGATCACCCCGCCGCAGATCACGATGATATCGCCCGCGCCCTGCTTTTTCAGCTCCTGCACCAGCTGCGGCGCCAGCGTCTTGTGCCCGGCCGCCTGGCTGGAGATGCCGACCACGTGCACGTCGTTGTCGATGGCGTCCTGCGCCGCCTCTTCCGGCGTCTGGAACAGCGGGCCCACGTCGACGTCGAAACCGATGTCGGCAAAGGCGGTGGCGATCACCTTGGCGCCGCGGTCGTGGCCGTCCTGGCCCATCTTGACCACCAGCATGCGCGGCCGCCGCCCTTCGGCCTCGGCGAAATCCTCGACCGATTTCTGGATCTTCGCAAAGCCCTCGTCGCCCTCGTAGGCCGCACCGTAGACCCCGGCCAGCGTCTTGACCTCGGCCCTGTGACGCCCGAACACCTTTTCCATCGCCATGCTGATCTCCCCGACCGAAGCGCGCGCGCGGGCCGCTTCGACCGCCGCATCCAAGAGGTTTCCGCCGTCCTTCGCCCGGCGCGTGAGTTCGTCAAGCGCCGCCTTGCAGGCCGCTTCGTCGCGTGTCGCGCGGATCTTTTCCAGCCGCGCCACCTGGGCCAGCCGCACCGCCTGGTTGTCGATGTCCAGGATGTCGAGCGCGTCTTCCTTGGCCAGCTTGTACTTGTTCACGCCGACGATCACGTCGGTGCCACGGTCGATGGCGGCCTGGCGCTGCGCCGCCGTCTCCTCGATGCGCAGCTTGGGCATGCCGCTTTCGACCGCCTTGGTCATGCCGCCCATCTCGTCCACTTCCTCGATCAGCTTCCAGGCGGCCTCGGCCAGGTCATGGGTCAGCTTTTCGACGTAGTAGGAGCCGGCCAGCGGGTCGACGACCTTGGTCACCCCGGTCTCTTCCTGAAGGATCAGCTGGGTGTTGCGGGCGATGCGGGCGCTGAACTCGGTCGGCAGGGCGATCGCCTCGTCCAGCGCGTTGGTGTGCAGCGACTGGGTGCCGCCCAGCACCGCCGACATCGCCTCATACGCCGTGCGGATGACGTTGTTGTAGGGGTCCTGCTCGGCCAGGCTGACGCCCGAAGTCTGGCAGTGGGTGCGCAGCATCTTGGAGCGCGGGTCCTTCGCCCCGAGATCGGTCATGATGCGGTGCCACAGCATCCGCGCCGCGCGCAGCTTGGCCACCTCCATGAAGAAGTTCTTGCCGATGGCAAAGAAGAACGACAGCCGTCCTGCGAACCTGTCGATGTCCATGCCGGCGTCCATCGCCGTCTTCACGTATTCCTTGCCGTCGGCGAGGGTAAAGGCCAGTTCCTGCACCAGGTTCGCGCCCGCCTCCTGCATGTGGTAGCCGGAGATCGAGATCGAATTGAACTTCGGCATGTGGTCCGAGGTATAGGCGATGATGTCCGAGATGATCCGCATCGAGGGCGCGGGCGGGTAGATGTAGGTGTTGCGGACCATGAACTCCTTGAGGATGTCGTTCTGGATGGTCCCCGACAGCACCGCCCTGTCGTGGCCCTGCTCTTCGCCCGTCACGATGAAATTCGCCAGCACCGGGATCACCGCGCCGTTCATCGTCATCGAGACCGAGACCTGATCCAGCGGGATGCCCTCGAACAGGATCTTCATGTCCTCGACGGAGTCGATCGCCACGCCGGCCTTGCCCACGTCGCCCACCACGCGGGGGTGGTCGCTGTCATAGCCGCGGTGGGTGGCCAGGTCGAAGGCGACCGAGACGCCCTGTTGCCCGGCGGCCAGCGCCTTGCGGTAGAAATTGTTGCTCTCCTCGGCGGTGGAAAAGCCGGCGTATTGCCGGATGGTCCAGGGCCGGCCGGCGTACATCGTCGCCTTGACGCCGCGGGTGAACGGCTCCTGCCCCGGCAGGCTGCCCATGTGCGGCAGGTCTGCGGTGTCGGCCTCGGTGTAGAGCGGCTTGACCTCGATCCCCTCGAGCGTCTTCCAGGTCAGCGTCTCGGCGGCGCGGCCGCGGAGTTCCTTTTCGGCGTCACGGCGCCAGCTTTCGGGCAGGTCGGTCATCGTCGGTTCCTCTCAGTTTGGCGGCCGCGGCCAGGTTCAACCTTGGTCGCGCGGGCGCCGGATCCTCTGTTAGTGTGGCCAGGCCATCCGCCCCGGCGCGCAGCCAGAACAGATCGTCGGCATAGGTTTCGCGCAGGCGGGCGGCCTGCCGGTCGTCGAACAATGCCCATGCGCCGCCGGGCGGGACGGCGGACAGGCGATCGGCGGGTGTGCCGCGCGCGGTCAGCACCTCGCACAGCGCGTCCCGACCGGGGCGGCGGTTGTCGTGAAAGGCGCCGGGAAGCGCCGGCGGCAGGCTGCGGCGGCCGGTCATCGCCGCCAGCAGCCGGTCCGGCCGCGCGGCGAATGTGTCGAACTCGGTCACCAGGATTTGCGTGCCGGGGCAGGCACAGGCGAGGTCGGTGATCACGTCGCGCCAGCCGCGCGTGCCGCGGCTGATCGCCTCCAGCGTGTCGGGCCTGGGCAGCCCCTCGCCGCGCGGGACCGCCCAGGTGAGGGCCGAGGTCCACCAGTCGTCCAGCGCACGGATCTGAAGGACAATGCGCGTCGGGCCGCCAAAGGCGCCGTGCAGCCGCGCCATGCGTTCGCCGATGCCGGGATACAGCGCACGGGCGCGCAGGCCGCGCCGCAGGGCGCCGATCATGTTCTCGTCCGTGACAACAAGGGCGGACACGCCCTGCCGGCGCGACCCTTCGAGGTTCAGCGCCACCCGCCCGGCCGCGCGCTGCGCTGCCTCGGCCGACTCCGGCCGGGCCGCGACGCTGTCAAGAAGGCCGGTGCGGGTGCGCCAGGGCCCCCAGAAGCCGATCCCCTGCCCCTGCAGCCTCGTCCGGTTGGCCCGCAGGTAGGACTGAAAACTGGTGGTTCCGGTGCGATGCGCACCGGCATGCAGGATGACATCCATCTGGTCGCGGCCCCCGTGGCACAGGGCCCGGATGCGAAAGGCGCCGGGCCGTCTAGGTGCCGCGCACCCTGCCCTGCGGTCTCTTTGAATGCCGTTAATGATAAAATTTTTCCCGTGAATGCGGCGGGATGGCTGTGCAGGGGGGCAGGCCCGCCTTATATCTGACAGCATGAAGATGACCCGACGCCTGATCGCTTCCGCCCTGATGGCCGTTCTGGCCGGCGCGCTTGCCGCGCAAGGGGCCGAAGGCGACCCGCCCCTCGAAATCGTGATGCCGGCCGGGGACACCCCGCTGGAGGCCTGGCTGTGGATCAAGCGGCCGGTGGTCGTCTTCGCGGACAGCCCGATCGACCCGCGGTTCATCGAACAGATGACCCTGCTGGGCGAGCGGCTGGATGCGCTGGACGAACGCGACGTGGTGGTGATCACCGACACCGACCCCGCCGCAAAAAGCCCGGTGCGGCAAAAGCTGCGGCCGCGCGGCTTTTCCCTGGTGCTGATCGCCAAGGATGGCACGATCGTCGCGCGCAAGCCCAGCCCCTGGTCGGTGCGCGAGATCAGCCGCTCCATCGACAAGCTGCCGCTGCGCCAGCAGGAGCTGAAGCTGTTGACGCAGAAGCCCTGAGGCGCAGCCGTCATCACGGGCGCGGGAAAAGGCGTTTGCAAACGCCTTTCGAAAGCGGTTTGAAAACCGCTTTCAAGCCGCTTCAAAGCGGCTTGGCCCGCCCGGTTCAGACGTTGCCGCGCAAAAAAAACGCGATTTGCGAAGGCCGGTGCAGCAGCAACAGCGCGTTGCTGCCGGGATCGTAGATCAGCACCGTGTCCTCCGACATCAGCGCCAGGTAGATGTCGTGCTGAAAGGCCTCGCTCATGCAGGACCGCGCCGGGCCGGTAAAGCTGGACACCAGCCCCAGTCCGCCCGACAGGTTGATCGACATCAGCGCCTCGGACACGCTGTTGGGAGTCATGCCCGTCACCTCGAAGGCAACGGCCTGCCCCGCCGCCAGCGCGCGCTGTCCCGCGCGCAGGTCGGTCACCCGGCGCACCGGCCCCGTCGTCCGCAATTCGCCGGACACCGTGTCGAAGATCGCCGCCGTGCAGGTCGACCGGGAGGTAAAGCTGCGCGTCTGTGCCAGGAACACCCAGGTCCTGACCTGCGCGCGCACCGTCTCCTCGCGGTCCAGCGGACCGCAGCCCGCCAGCGCGCCCAGCAGCGCCACGAGCGCCGCGAAGGTCCGGATCGTTCGGGAGATCATCACGTCCTGCCCTGTCCAACGGTCGCCTGAGGACCGTCACCCTAGGGCAAAGCCGTTGACGAAGTCTTGTCGCGCGGCGGGTCATGGCCCGTCCTCCGGCTCGACCCGCGCACCGCCGGCTCCGACAAGGTGCAGCGCCGCACCACCGCCGAGATAGAGCAGCCCATAGCCCAGCAGGCTGCCCGATCCGGCCGCGACGAGGCCCGAATAGACCGCGAAGAAGACCACCGCCATCACCCCCAGCACCAGGAGCGGACCGCCGAGGTAGAACCCCCATCCCGGCACCAGGTCCAGCAGCGCCGAGACCAGCGCGAGGTAGATCGCATAGCCGATCCCCACCGAGACGATGGAGACCGCCAGCGCGATGCCCATCAGCACCGCGTTTCCGCTCGTGGTGGGCACAAGAAACCAGAGTCCGACCGCCGCCACCCCCGACACCACCAGCCCGGCAAGGAACGCCAGGCTGTGCATGAGCCAGATGCGGAGGGCGCGGCGCAGCATCACTCGAATTCCATGATCACGTCGTCAACGGCCAGGCTCTCGCCGGGGCCTGCGTTGATCTTGGCCACCACGCCCTTACGTTCGGCGCGCAGGATGTTCTCCATCTTCATCGCCTCGACGGTGCAGAGCGCCTGCCCGTCCTGCACTTCCTGCCCGGCCTCGACGTGGATCTTCACGATCAGGCCGGGCATCGGGCAGAGCAGCAGCCGGGAGGTGTCGGGCGGCAGTTTTTCCGGCATGAGGGCGGCCAGCTGCGCCTGTCGGGGCGAGCGGATGTGCACCTTCATGTCGGCGCCACGGGTGCGCAGGCGGAAACCCTGGGTGATCTTGTCGACCTTCAGCACCAGCGGGCGGCCGTCCACGGTCATCCGCGCCAGGCTGTCGCCGGGCGTCCAGTCGCCCTCGACGCGCAGCGTCTCACCGCCGGCAAAGCGCACGGTCGACCCATCGTGGTCAGCCTCGATGGAGACCGCGAACTGCTCGCCCTGCAGGCTGACCATCCAGTCCACGCCGACGCGGCGTTCGTGGTTGCCCAGCCGTCCGGTGACGCGGGTGCGGCGGATCTCGGCCACGCGGTTCATCGCCGCCGCCGCCGCCGCGACGCGCATCAGCTCGGGCTCACCCAGCGTCACGCCATCGAAACCCTCCGGGTATTCCTCGGCGATGAAGGCGGTGGTGATGTCGCCCGAAATGAACTTGGGGTGGTCCATCACGGCGGCGACGAAGGGCAGGTTGTGGCCGATGCCCTCGACCTCGAAGCTGTCCAGCGCGTTGCGCATTGTCTCGATCGCCTGCCCGCGGGTCGGCGCCCAGGTGCAGAGCTTGGCGATCATCGGGTCGTAGTACATGCTGATCTCGCCGCCCTCGAAGACGCCGGTGTCGTTGCGCACAACGCCCTCGCCCAGCGGGCCTTCGGCCGGCGGGCGGTAGCGGGTCAGCCGGCCGATGGAGGGCAGGAAGCCGCGGTAGGGGTCCTCGGCATAGAGCCGATTCTCGATCGCCCAGCCGTTGATCTTGAGATCGTCCTGGGTAAAGGGCAGCGGCTCGCCACTCGCCACGCGGATCATCTGCTCGACCAGGTCGATGCCGGTGATCAGCTCGGTCACCGGATGTTCCACCTGAAGGCGGGTGTTCATCTCGAGAAAGTAGAAGTTCTTCTGCCCGTCGACGATGAATTCCACCGTACCCGCGCTGGCGTAGCCGACCGCCTTGGCCAGGGCCACGGCCTGTTCGCCCATCGCCTTGCGCGTGGCGGGATCGAGGAAGGGCGAAGGCGCCTCTTCGACGACCTTCTGGTTGCGGCGCTGGATCGAGCATTCGCGTTCGTGCAGGTAGACGCCGTTGCCATGCGTGTCGCACAGCACCTGGATCTCGATGTGGCGCGGCTGCGTGACGAACTTCTCGATGAAGATGCGGTCGTCGCCAAAGGAGCTGGCCGCCTCGTTCTTGGACGACTGGAAACCCTCGCGCGCCTCGGCGTCGTTCCAGGCGATGCGCATCCCCTTGCCGCCGCCGCCGGCGGAGGCCTTGATCATCACCGGGTAGCCGATCTCGTTCGAGATCTTCACCGCTTCGTCGGCATCCTCGATCAGGCCCATGTAGCCGGGCACCGTGCTGACGCCGGCCTCCTGGGCGAGCTTCTTGGAGGTGATCTTGTCACCCATTGCCTCGATCGCGCCCTTGGGCGGGCCGATGAAGGCGACGCCGGCCTTGTCCAGCGCATCGGCGAACTTCGGGTTCTCCGACAGGAAGCCATAGCCCGGGTGCACCGCCTGCGCGCCGGATTGCTTGATGGCGCCGATGATCTTGTCGATCACGATGTAGGACTGGTTGGCCTGCGGCGGGCCGATGTGCACCGCCTCGTCGGCCATTTCGACGTGCAGCGCGTTCTTGTCGGCGTCGGAATAGACGGCCACCGTCTGGATGCCCATCTTGCGCGCCGTCTTGATGACCCGGCAGGCGATTTCGCCCCGGTTCGCGATCAGGATCTTGTCGAACATGTCTGTCCCTTCTTCTTGGCCCTCTCGGGGGCTGCGTCTGCACATGCAAACGCCGCCCGGAGCGGGGGCTCCGGACGGCGTCCAATCGGTGTGGGGGCGGCGCCGGTCAGGCGCGCGCCGCTATCGGTCTTGGTCTCAGTTGTTGCGGCAAAGGTCCGGCGTGACGTCGTCGCAGACGACGCCCGCGGCGCCGCCGATGGCCGCGCCGGCCGCCACGTTGCGGCCGGTGGCCGCGGCGCTGGCCGCGCCGATGCCGGCGCCGATGACGCCGCGTTCGATGTCGGTGCCTTCGCAGGCGGCAAGGCCAAGCGTCGCGACAAGCGCGAGCGAGATCGTGAAGATGCGCATGTAACTGTCTCCTCTTCCCATGTCAGGGTGTTCCGGGTCTGAATGGACGGACTGTGACGCAGCAACGCGCCAACCGGAAGACGGTTCCGCAGGAGCGCGCGGACAACGGCAGGAACCGGCGCAAGACCGGCAGCTTTCTGCCGAGTGGCGGCTTCAGCAGCGCGCCGGGTAGCGGCTGCACAGGCCGATGTCGGTCGACGGGCCGGTGACGATGTTGCGGTCAAGAGCGACGGCAGGCCGCGACCCAGACGAAGGCTTCCCGTCAAGGTTGTCCCCACAGCCCGCCAGAAGTGCGGCTGCAACAAGCCCGAAGGCCAGGTGGATGCGGTGTGTCCCGTGGCGTGGCACGCGAGGTTCTCCTCATCTTGGTTCGGCTGCTCGCCGAGGAGGGAACACCAAAGCCCGGTGGAAATCCAGCCCTTGATTCGGGTCAGGTGACGCCGCGGAAGGATTTCGGCAAACCCTTGCCGGATCGCGATATTTCGACGGACGACACGAAATCGGGGCGGACAGGCCGGGGACAGACATGCCCGCCCCCTTCGGGGTTGGGTGACGCGGGGACGATGGGACGAAAGGGGACCCGGGCCGCGACCCCGCGCCACGCTTGCAGACTCCGCGTCCCCTGCAAAGCCCGCAATCGACGCTTTCTCCGCATCGGCGACAGGCCGCGCAATCTGGCCGCGAACTGGCAAGAAGGCGCGCATGCTCACTCCCCGTCCTCCAGCGGCTCAAAGGCCTCGGGAAAGGAAACGCGCGCGGCGTTTTCGTCGATGATCAGGAGGGCCTCGTAGCTCTCCGGGTCAAAGGGATCGTCGTAGGGCAGAACCTCGCGGCCAAACAGCCAGGACAGGCGTCCGGCATCCAGGTTGCCGCGCTCAAAGGGTTCGTCGCCGAAATGCTGCCAGAGGGCCGCCATGAAGGCGAGATCGGCGCGCCGGTCCGCCGGACGGCGGTCGCGAAAGCGCTCCTTGCGCGTCAGCGGTGTGACGCCCTTCGGATTGGCCCGCCGGATGGTGAACTGGAAATCGGTGCCGGTCAGCCGGCCGGGAAAGCCGCGATGCTTCAACATGTGCCGCACCCAGACACATGGAAACCGCGCCCCGAAAGCCGGGAAACGGCAAGGTCGCAACGCATCCCGCGCGGAGCTGCCTCACATCGGCGGGGAAGCGGGACGGACGCGCAGGTCCGCCCCGATAGGTTCTTACTTGTACTTGCCCGTGTAGACCGGCTCGACCGAGATGGGCTCGGGATCGACCACGATATACTCTTCTTCCTGCTGCGCACATGCGGAAACACCCGCGATGAGTGCGAACATTGCAAGCAGCTTGATGCTCTTGGACATCTTCTACTCCTGTCTGGTTCAACGAAACACACAGCGCGCGCGCGCCCTGCCTGTCCCCGTTTCGAGGTTTCGATTGCTTGGGTGCAATCGTCGACAAACCTAACCGAGCCCTGTGGAAAAAGATATGCCCTTGCCGCCAACGATTCGGCCTGTGGCACATAAGACGCATTCCACAGAGGGCATGAACGCCGGGCCGCAAGATATTGTGGAAACATCAGAATGCCTCCCAGATGCAGCGTTGATCTTCGATCCTGTAGCTTTCAAAGACCTGCACAACGCCGGGCGTCATGACGCCGAATTCGACCGGCTCTGCCATCAGGCTGACGACGATGCGCGCCGGGTCGATCCCGTCGGCGCGCAACCGCGGCAAGGCATCCTCGGCGCAGAGCCAGGTCAGGTCTTCGGTCAGGGCGCCATGGCTGACGCCGCCGTCGGCCAAAGCCGGGGCCAGGTAGCGCACGCGATAGAGCGGCGCCTCGTCGATGCTGTCCCAGGCCAGCGCCTCGATGCCCGAGGGCAGCGTCACCGATTCCTCCGGCGCCTGGGCCAGCGCCGGACCCGGCACTGCAAACGCCGAGCAAGCAACGGAAACAAAAGAGAGAATTTTTAGGCAGCCCCGACACCGCCGGGTGTTGGCCGTAACGGTTCCTCCCGTCAGGGCTGCCTGATCCCCGAGCGCGCCCGGGGCGATAAACCTGTGCGGCGCCGTCATCGGACGCCCTCCCCTGCCCAGGTCAGCCAGCGGGCACGATGGCCCGGACTGTCCAGCAGGTCCTTGATGCGGCCCTCGACACCGGCAGGCGCCGGCGCGGCAAGCCGCCCTCCGGCGCGGACGGTGAGACCACATTCCGCAGCGTCAACTACTACCACCGGGGAAAACCCGCGCAAGCCCCGAAGCGCGCGCCAGAGGTCCTGCCGTATCTGCCGGGCCAGCCGGCCGCGGCGGACCGGCGGAAACTCGCCGGTTGCCACGATGTCCAGCCGCGGCGGCCAGTGCCGCGCCAGCACGTAACCCGCATCGCTGCGCGCCTCGTACCACCCGCCGCGCAGGCGCCGCGGCGCCCTGTCGGTGTCCCAAGCGGTCATCACGTCCTCACAGCGGAATGTTGTCGTGCTTCTTCCACGGCATCTTGCGCGACTTGTTGCGCAACATGGCAAAGGCCCGCGCCACCCGCCGCCGGGTCGAGCGCGGCTGGATCACCTCGTCGACGAAACCGCGTTCGGCCGCGATGAAGGGATTGGCAAAGCGGTCCTCGTACTCGGCCGCATGCGCCGCGATCTTGTCCGGGTCGCCCAGGTCGGCGCGGTGGACGATCTCGGCCGCGCCCTTGGCGCCCATCACCGCGATCTGCGAGGTCGGCCAGGCATAGTTGACGTCCGCGCGCAGGTGCTTGGACGCCATCACGACATAGGCGCCGCCATAGGCCTTGCGGGTGATCACGGTGACCTTGGGCACCGTCGCCTCGCCGTAGGCGAACAGCAGCTTGGCGCCGTGCTTGATCACGCCGTTGTATTCCTGCGAGGTGCCGGGCAGGAAGCCCGGCACGTCCACGAAGGTCAGGATCGGGATCTCGAAGCAGTCGCAGAAACGGACAAAGCGCGCCGCCTTGCGGCTGCTGTCGATGTCCAGCACGCCGGCCAGCACCATCGGCTGGTTCGCCACCACGCCCACGGTCTGCCCTTCGAGCCGGATGAAGCCGGTGATGATGTTGCCCGCGAAATCCTGCTGGATCTCGTAGAAATCGCCCTCGTCCGCGACCTTCAGGATCAGCTCCTTCATGTCGTAGGGCATGTTGGGGTTTTCCGGGATCAGCGTGTCGAGGCTGGTCTCGATCCGGTCGACATCGTCGAAGAACGGCCGCACGGGCGGCTTTTCGCGGTTGTGGAGCGGCAGGAAATCGACCAGCCGCCGCACCTCGGCCAGCGCCTCGACGTCGTTTTCAAAGGCGCCATCGGCGACCGAGGATTTGCGGGTGTGGGTCGAGGCGCCGCCCAGTTCCTCGGCGCTGACGTGTTCGTTGGTCACGGTCTTGACCACGTCCGGGCCGGTGACGAACATGTACGAGGAATCCTTCACCATGAAGATGAAGTCGGTCATGGCGGGCGAATAGACCGCGCCGCCGGCGCAGGGCCCCATGATGACCGAGATCTGCGGCACGACGCCCGAGGCCTCGATGTTGCGCTGGAACACCTCGCCATAGCCGGCCAGCGAATCCACGCCCTCCTGGATGCGCGCGCCACCCGAGTCGTTCAGCCCGATCACCGGCGCGCCGTTCTGCACCGCCATGTCCATGATCTTGCAGATCTTGGCCGCATGGGTGGCCGAGACGGATCCGCCCAGCACGGTGAAGTCCTGGCTGAAGACATAGACCATGCGGCCGTTGATGGTGCCCCAGCCGGTCACCACGCCATCGCCGTAGGGGCGGTTGCGGTCCATGCCGAAGTCGTTGCAGCGGTGCGCGACGAAGGTGTCGTATTCCTCAAAGCTGCCCTCGTCCAAGAGCAGCTCGATGCGTTCGCGCGCGGTCAGCTTGCCCTTGGCATGCTGGCCATCGACCCGCGTCTGCCCCCCGCCCAGCCGGGCGTTCTCGCGGCGGTCATGCAATTCCTGGAGAATGTCTTTCATCTGCGGCCCCTTTCGGTTTGCCCGGAAAATACAGGGGAAACGCGGCATCTCAAGGACTTCCTCGCAAATTTGCAAATGCAGAATAGTCTGCCTTGAGAATAATGCGTAACTGCAAAATTCGGCGATGTGTCAGCAACGCATGGACAATCCCCGCCGACCGTCCTACCGCTAAGCCATGAGTTCGCATCCTCAGGTGCGGTTTCTGGACCGCGCGACCCCGCCACATATTGTCACACTGGTTCTGCTGGCCGGCATGTCCGCGCTGGTGATGAACATCTTTGTGCCCAGCCTGCAACTGATGGCGGACTGGTTCGGCACCGATTACGCCATCATGCAGGCCTCGATTACCGGCTTTCTGGCGATGAACGCGGTGCTGCAACTGATCGTCGGACCGATCTCGGACAAGTTCGGCCGCCGCCCGGTGATCCTGGGCGGCACGGCGATCTTCATCCTCGCCACGATTGGCTGCCTGCTGGCGACGGACATCGTGACCTTCCTGGTGTTCCGGATGATTCAGGCCAGCATCGTGGTGGCCATGGTGCTCAGCCGCGCCGTGGTGCGCGACCTCTACCCCCCGGCCGAGGCCGCCTCGATGATCGGCTATGTCACCATGGGCATGTCGCTGGTGCCGATGCTGGCGCCGGTGGCGGGCGGCTGGCTGGCCGAAAGCTTTGGCTGGCACTCCAACTTCTGGGTCATGCTGGTGCTCGGGGTCGCGCTCTACTGGCTGTGCCACCGCGACCTGGGCGAAACCTCGGTGCGCAGCGGCCTGACGCTGGGCCAGCAGTTCCGCGAATACCCGCAGCTGTTCCGCAGCCCGCGCTTCTGGGGCTACGCATTGGCGGCGGCCTTCTCCTCCGGCGCGTTCTTCTCCTACGTCGGCGGCGCGTCCTTTGTCGGGATCGAGGTGTTCGGCCTCTCGGCCACGGTGCTGGGTTTCCTCTTCGGCGCGCCGGCGGTGGGCTACGGGCTGGGCAATTTCATCTCGGGACGGTTTTCGGCACGCTACGGCATCAACACCATGATGCTGGCGGGCGGGCTGCTTGTCAGCACCGGCATGGCGCTGTCGCTGATCGTCTTCGCGCTGGGCCTCGGCAGCGCCTGGAGCTTTTTCGGGTTCATGACCTTCGTGGGCCTCGGCAACGGGCTGACCCTGCCCAACGCCACCGCCGGCGCGATGTCGGTCCGGCCCAGGCTGGCCGGCACCGCCTCGGGCCTGGCCGGGGCGATCATGCTGGGCGGCGGCGCGGCGCTGTCGCAGCTGGCCGGGGTGCTGCTGACAGCGGAAGCCGGGGCCTGGCCGCTGTTGTGGATCATGTTCGGCTGCGGCGTCGCCTCGGTCCTGGCCACCGTCGTGGTGATCCGCCGCGCCCGCTACCTCAGGGGGCTGGACGCGGCCTGAGGAAGTTTGCATCTTTGCGGGACAACCGGGCAAAGATGCAAACGGCGGGCTTATGCCCCGCCCCGCGTCGCGCCCCCCGCAGGAACGGACCCAAGGGCCATGGCCACGCAGAAACTCTACGCCGGCGCCAAGCTGCGCGACATCCGCACCCGGTTGAACCTGACGCAAAAGGATTTTGCGTCCAAGCTGGGCATCTCCCTGCCCTACCTGAACCAGATGGAGAACAACAACCGCCCCGTCAGCACGACGGTGGTGCTGGCGCTGGCGCAGGAGTTCGGGTTCGACGTGACCGAGCTGGGCCAGGGCGATGCCGAACGCCTGGTCACCGACATGCGCGAGGCGCTGGCCGACCCGGTGTTCGGCGAGAACTCGCCACAGCTGGCCGACCTGCGGCTGACCGCCTCCAACGCCCCGGTTCTGGCGCGCGCCTTCCTCGCCTTGCACCGCGCCTACCGGCAGACGCACGAACGCCTGGCGTCACTGGACGAGGCGCTGGGCCGCGAGGGCGCGCAGCTGCAACCCAGCCCCTGGGAGGAGGTGCGCGATTTCTTCCATTACTGCGACAACTACATCGACGCGGTGGACCGCGCCGCCGAACACTTTGCCCGGCTCGAAGAGGGCGAAGGCACCATCCGCAAGGCCGCCATCGACCGGCTCCAGGCACGCGGCATCACCGTGCGTTTTTCGCAGGCGGCGCCGATGCGTTCCTACGACGAAACGCGGCACGAGCTGGTGCTGTCCTCGCTGCTGCCGTTGGAAACGCAGACCTTCCAGTTGCTGGTGCAGGTGGCGCTCTTGCGGCAGAACCAGCTGCTG
This sequence comes from Antarctobacter aquimaris, assembly GCF_900184945.1. Taxonomy (GTDB): domain Bacteria; phylum Pseudomonadota; class Alphaproteobacteria; order Rhodobacterales; family Rhodobacteraceae; genus Maliponia; species Maliponia aquimaris. The sequence continues at coordinate 53,319 of NZ_FXYF01000016.1, forward strand.
GACGCCACGCTGGACCTCGCCCGGTTCCAGACCGAAGAGGCCCGCGCCATCGCCAAGCTGGGCCTTGCCAACTACTTCGCCGGGGCCGCCATGATGCCCTACAAGGCGATCCTGGCGGCGGCGCAGGACACGCGGCACGACCTTGAACTGCTGGCCGCGCGCTTCGGCGCCTCGATCGAACAGGTGGCGCACCGGCTTTCGACCCTGCAACGCCCGGGCGCCAAGGGCGTGCCGTTCTTCTTCGTCCGGGTCGACCAGGCCGGCACGATCACCAAACGCCACTCCGCCACGCGGCTGCAATTCGCCCGCTTCGGCGGCGCCTGCCCGCTGTGGAACGTGCACCGCGCGTTCGAAACGCCCGGCCGCTTCCTGCGCCAGCTGGCCGAAACCCCGGACGGCGTGCGCTACATCAGCCTCGCCCGCGACGTGTCCAAGACCGGCGGCCATTTCGGCGCCCCGGTGCGGCGCTACGCCATCGCCATCGGCTGCGAGGTACGCCACGCCGCGGCCCTGGTCTACGCCGACGACCTCGACTTCACCCGCGCCTCGGCGTTTGAGCCGATCGGCATCAGCTGCCGCATCTGCGAACGCACCAACTGCCACCAACGCTCGGTCCCGCCGCTGGAAAAGCGCCTGACCACCACGCCCAACCGCCGCGACGTCCTGCCCTACCAGCTGGAATAGGCGCCCCGGGACCAACCACCGACCTTCGTTCTGGTGAAACTCGAAGCTGACACTCCGCCATCCACATGCACCTGCCCACAAAAAAGGCGTCACGCCCCCACAGGCGACATCCAGCGCGCGGAAGCGCTCCTCTGGATCACGCCCCCGCAGACACGCGGCAGGGGTAGCGCACCGCCATATCCGCCATGATCGCACAATCCGTGGCGTCCAGAGGCCCCTCCACCCAGGGCCGAAACCGCAGCCGCACCGCGTTCAGAACCAGACCGTCCCGCTCCGGCGCCACGTCATAGCCGAACCGCCGACAATCCGCGCGAAACCGCTCCGCGTCCAGCATCCCCGCCCCCCCCTCCGGCCAGACCGCCAGCCCACGCCGCGCCAGCCGCCGCCAGTCGAACCGCCCGCCCGGATCGGTCTTGCGGCCCAGCGCCGTGTCGGAATGCGCCACCACCCGCTCTGGCGGGATGTCCCAGCGCGCGCGGATCCCGGCCAGCAGGTCCTCCAGCACCGCCATCTGCGGCTCCGGGAAAGGCTGAAAGCCGGTGTTGGCCAGCTCGATCCCGATGGAGCGCGAATTGACGTCGCGCACCCCGCCCCAGCAGCCCGCCCCGGCGTGCCAGGCGCGCTGAGCCTCGTCGACCAGCTGCCACAGCCGCCCGTCCTCGGCGATCACGTAGTGGCAGGACACCTCGCTGTCGGGGTTGCAAAGCCAGTCGCGCGCCGCCTCGGCCGAGGCCATGGCGGTGTAATGCAGCATGATCATGTCGGGCAGCACATCGCCGCGCCGCGCACCGAAATTGGGCGAGGGATGCCAGAGCGCCCCGGAGGTCACCTCAGCCGCCGCGCACCGCGCGGAAGGGGGCCGGGTTCCAACCGCAGGCAAAGCCGTCACCGTCCGGATCCAGGCCCTTGCGGTCCTTCTCGGGTCCGCCGGAGGCCAGGAAATCCTCCTGCGCGAGATCGGGCGAGGCGTAGCCCGCGCAGGCCCGCTGATGCCGCGACTGGGTGTTCAGCACGGACCGCTTGTACAGCGCGGTGCCCACCGGGTTGGTGGTGCGCAGCGCGTATTCGACGATGTTCGGTCCGCCATCCTCACGCGCGGGCAGCGCCTCGGGGGCGACCAGCGTGTACTGCGCGCGGTTGCGTTCGATCATGGCGGCATCGGCGGCGATGTCGCGGGTGGCGGAGACGGCGGTAAAATCGTTCTCGCCCGAGATTCCGCGTGCGTTCGCCACGACCGGCGGCGGCGGGTTGCCCGGCCGCGCCTCGACCGGGGCGACACCGGAGTTGGCCGCGATCGCCGCCGAGGCGGCCCGCGCCTCGGCCGAATCGAGCGCCGCGGCTGCCACGTCGGGCGCCACCGGGATCGACCCCGACTGGCCGTTCAGCTGGGCCTCGCGGCGCGCCGCGTAGTCGCTGTAGCTGCCAAAGCCCACCCCGGTCCCCGGGTCGGGCACATTGGCCGCGCTGTCGGGAACCGAAGGCGCACATGCCGAAACGGCAAGTGCCGCCGCCACAACCGCAAAGGAAAGTCGCATTTTCCGTCCTGCCTGTTCGTTCGCAGGGGCCTTACCACCATTTCGCGGGCTTGGCCACAAATCCTGCGGCGCGTTCCAGCGCATAGGCGCAATTCAGCAGATCGCCTTCTTCCCACGGACGGCCGATCAGTTGCAGCCCCAGCGGCAGCCCCTGCTTGTCCAGCCCGGCGGGCACGGCGATGCCCGGAAGGCCGGCCAGGTTGACCGTCACGGTGAACACGTCGTTGAGGTACATCTGCACCGGATCGGCCTCGGTCATCTCGCCCAGGCCAAAGGCGGCAGAGGGCGTCGCCGGGGTCAGGATCGCGTCCACGCCCTGCGCGAACACGTCCTCGAAGTCCTTCTTGATCAGCGTCCGCACCATGCGCGCGCGGTTGTAATAGGCATCGTAGAAGCCAGCCGACAGCACGTAGGTCCCCACCATGACGCGGCGCTTGACCTCCGAGCCAAAGCCTTCGGCGCGGGTCTTTTCGTACATCTCGACGATGCCGTCGCCCTGCGCCAGCTTGGCCCGGTGGCCGTAACGCACGCCGTCATAGCGCGCCAGGTTCGACGAGGCCTCGGCCGGCGCGATCACGTAGTAGGCGGGCAGCGCGTATTTCGTGTGCGGCAGGCTGATGTCGACGATCTTCGCGCCTGCATCCTGCAGCATCCGGCGGCCTTCGGCCCAGAGCGCGTCGATCTCTTCGGGCATGCCGTCCATGCGGTATTCACGCGGGATGCCGATCACCTTGCCCTTGATGTCGCCGGTCAGCATGGCCTCGAAATCCGGCACGGCGAGGTCGGCGGAGGTCGAATCCTTGGGGTCATGGCCGCACATGGCCTGCAACATGATTGCGCTGTCGCGCACGTCCTTGGTCATCGGGCCGGCCTGGTCCAGCGAGGAGGCAAAGGCGACAATGCCCCAGCGCGAGCAGCGTCCGTAGGTCGGCTTGATGCCCGTAATGCCGACAAAGGCGGCGGGCTGGCGGATCGAGCCGCCGGTGTCGGTGCCGGTGGCACCGAGGCAGAGGTCCGCCGCCACGGCCGAGGCCGAGCCGCCGGAGGAGCCGCCCGGCGTCAGCGCGGTGTCGTCGTTGCCGCGCCGCCAGGGGTTGACCACGTTGCCATAGCACGAGGTCTCGTTCGACGAGCCCATGGCGAATTCGTCCATGTTCAGCTTGCCCAGCATGACGGCGCCCGCGTCGAACAGCTGGCTGGTCACGGTGGATTCGTACTCGGGCTTGAAGCCCTTGAGGATGTTGGACGCCGCCTGCGAAGGCACGCCCTTGGTGCAGAACAGGTCCTTGATGCCCAGCGGGATGCCGCAGAGCGCGGGCGCCTCGCCCGCCTTGATCCGCGCATCCGCCGCCGTGGCCTGCGCGCGCGCGATCTCGGGTGTCTTGTGGACAAAGGCGTTCAGCGCGTCGGCCGCGTCGATGGCCGACAGGCAGGCCTCGGTCAACTCCAGGCTGGTCACGTCGCCCTTGCGCAGCGCGTCACGCGCCTCGGCAATCTTCAGTTTCGTCAGCTCGCTCATCACTCGACCACCTTCGGAACCGCAAAGAACCCCTCGCGCGCATCGGGCGCGTTCGACAGGACCTTGGCCTGCATGTTGCCGTCGGTCACCCCGTCGCGGCGCCGCTTCAGCCGCATCGGCGTGACCGAAACCATGGGTTCGACCCCCTCGACGTCGACCTCGTTCAGCTGCTCGATGAAGCCGAGGATATCGTTGAAGGACTGCGCCAGCGCGGGCAGATCGTCCTTTTCCACCTTGATGCGCGCCAGGTGCGCCACGCGCGCCGCGGTCTCGATGTCAATCGACATGGGGGCCTCTCGTCTTGGATGTCCGGGCAGGCTTTACCGCCCTGCCCCGCGCGCCGCAAGCACATGCCGCGTCCAGACGTGGATCATCCAGCCCAGCATCATCGCGTTGAGCAGGTGCCAGAGGAAATGCGTACCGAACGGCAGTATGGCGCAGGAAGGTTCGTCCAGCGTCCGCGCCGCCATGGACAGCAGTAGGATCGCCACGCCGATCATCAGCCCGCGCGCGGTGTCGGGTGCGCGGTGGCGCAGCAAGACGGCGTAGATGGCGATCAGTGTCGGCACCGGGGCATAGGCGGCGGTCCCGCCCAGCCCCGGGATCATCGAGAACAGTGGCACCGTGGCTGCGGCGTAGGGAACGAACAGCGCCGTCAGCCCCAGCGCAGCCCAGCGCCCCAGCCGCCAGAAATCGCGGTTCGCGGCGTAGATGTAGACCAGCACGTAGACCAGGATCGGCAGCACGTCCACCACCCCTGCCCAGGCCTGTGCGAAGGTGTGGAACAGGAAGGAGCCGACCCCGATCAGCCCGAGGATGCCGCACAGCACCCGGCCCAAGCCGAAGGTCCGCCGCCACATGAACGCCGCCGCCAGTACAAAGGCGAGGTTGGTCACGGCATTGACCGGCTCGGCCCAGAACTCCGGCACCATTCGCTCGCAATAGCCGTCGACGGCCCGTGTCCAGTCCATGCCCCGCCCTTTCCGATGCCTTCAGGCGCGATATACGCCCGCGCGCGGGCGGGCCAAGGCCCCGGCGCCTACAGCGGCCAGACGATCAGCAGCATCGGCACCGCCACGACGATCACCAGCACCTCGAGCGGCAGGCCGAGGCGCCAGAAATCGCCAAAGCGGTAACCGCCGGGGCCCAGGATGATGGTGTTGTTCTTGTGCCCGATCGGCGTGAGGAAGGCGCAGGAGGCGGCAACCGCCACCGCCATAAGGTAGGTGTCCGGGTTGCCGGAGGTCGCCGCCGCAACCGACAGCGCGACGGGTGCGGCGATCAGCGTGGTCGCCACGTTGTTGAGAAAATCCGACAGGGTCATCGTCACGACCATCAGCACCACCAGCGTGGCCCAGGCCGGGTAGCCCGAGGTCAGAGACACGATCTGCCGCGCCAGCAGGTCGGCGCCGCCGGTCCGTTCAAAGGCTTCGGCCAGCGGGATCAGGCTGGCCAGCAGCACGATGACCTTCCATTCGACCGAGTCGTAGACCTCGCGCCCGTTCACCAGCCCAAGTGCTACAAAGCCCACCACCGCACCGGCCAGCGCCACGCCCAGCGGCATGACGCCCAGCACCGCCAGCAGCACCGCAAAGCCGAAGACGCCGATCGCCGCGCCGGCCTTGTGGCGCTGCACCACCTCGGTGCGGCGGCCCTCGATCGGCAGCACGCCCAGCCAGTCCATCGCCGCCGCGACCCGTTCGGGCGTGCCCAGCAGCAGCAGCACGTCGCCCGCGCGGATGTCGAGCAGGCGCACGCGGTCGCGAAAGCGCCGCCCTTCGCGCGCCACGCCCAGCAGCGTCACCGAGTGCCGCGCCAACAGGCGCAGCCCGTAGGCCGAGCGGCCCTGGATCCGCGCGCCGTCCGGCACGATGGCCTCGGCCAGGGTCAGGCCCTTGCTGGTGACGCCGCCCTCGTGCCGCTCGGAGCCCGCGAATTCCAGCACGGTCTTGCCCATGAACGCCTCGATGGCCTTGGGCTCGCCCTCGACCACCAGGAAATCGCCCTCGGTCAGGGTTTCCCGCCCGGCCAGGCCCGGTCGCCGGCGACCGCCCCGGATCAGGCCGACGATGTTGACATCGGCCTCGCCGGCCTGCGGGTAGAGGTCGTGCACCGCCACCGGCTTGTCCGGGTCCTGCGCGCCGACCCGCAGCTCGGCGACGTAGCGCCCGCGCGCCATGTCGCCGCGCAGGTCCTTCGGCCCCTCGCGGCTCGGCAGCAGGCGCCAGCCGATCAGCGCCACGAAGAGGATCCCCGCGACAGCCACCGCCAGCCCGACCGGCGTGAAGTCGAACATGCCGAAGGGCGCACCCAGCGCGTCGGCGCGGAATTCCGAGATCACGATGTTGGGCGGCGTGCCGATCAGCGTGAGCATGCCGCCGAGGATGGTGGCAAAGGACAGCGGCATCAGGCTCTGCCCGGTCGGGCGCCCCGCCTTGTTCGCGGCCTCGATGTCGAGCGGCATCAGCAGCGCCAGCGCCGCCACGTTGTTGATCGCCGCCGACAGCACCGCCGCCACGCCGGCAATCGCCGCGATGTGCAGCGGCAGCGGCCGGTCCGCGCGGATCAGGCGCGCGGCGATCAGTTCGACCGCGCCGGAGGCCGAGAGACCCCGGCTGACGATCAGCACCAGCGCGATGATCGCGACCGCCGAATGCCCGAACCCCGAGAACATCTCGCCCCCCGGCACCAGCCCCAGGGCGGCGGCGATGACCAGCGCGCCGAAGGCGACGAAGTCATAGCGCAGCCGGCCCCAGACCAGGAGCGCGAAAACCGTGAAAAACAGGGCAAAGACAAGCGTCTGCGGGTCAACCATCCGTTCACCCTAGCAGGCCGGGCCGGCGGCGCAATCCTTGCGCGCGGCGCCGTGGGCGGCATCGGCGGCATCGGCGGCACTGGACCCGCCCGGCGAGGATGCTAGGCTGTTCCGCGCACAACCCGGAGGACAGGACCCATGCAGATCATCTGGCTCGGCCACGGCAGTTTCCGCATCGAGATCGGCGGCGAGGTGTTGCTGATCGACCCATGGATCAACGGCAACCCGATGATGGACGGGCAGGACACCGACGCCGCCATCGCCGGCGCGACGCAGATCCTTGTGACCCACGGCCATTTCGACCACACCGCCGACATTGTCGAGGTGTCGGAAAAGACCGGCGCGCCGGTGTCGGGGATGTACGAACTGGCCGCGCTGTTGCAGGCGCGCGGGGCGAAAGAGGGCCACAGTTTCAACAAGGGCGGCACGGTCACCTTTGGCGGCGCGTCGGTGACCATGGTCCCGGCCTCGCACAGTTCGTCCATGACGGTGGGCGACCGCGCGGTCTATGCCGGCATGGAGACCGGCTTTGTCCTCTCGGGCGAGGGTCACACGATCTACCATTCGGGCGACACCTGCATCATGGCCGACATGGCCTGGATCGGGGCCTATTTCAAACCCGACATCGGCATCCTGTCGGCGGGCGGCTATTACACCATGGACATGAAACAGGCGGCCTGGGCGGCAAAGACCTACTTTGATTTCAAGACCGTGATCCCCGGCCACTACCGGACCTTTCCGGCGCTGGAGCAGACCGCCGAGGCGCTGGCCGACGGGCTGCCCGGCGTGAAGGTGATCGAGCCGCAGGTGTTGCAGCCGATCGCCTTTTGAGCCGTGGAGGGGGGCGCTGCCCCCGTCGCCTGCGGCGCCTCCCCCGGGATATTTGAGGCCAGAAGAAGCCCGGGCCGCGCGCAATGTTTGCGGGCAGTGACATAGGCGGGGGATCAGGGCATCAGCGCGCCCTTGCGGTTGAAGGTCACGCGCTCTGTCGTGAGGTCGTCGTAGACCAGTTCCACCGTCACGGTGTCGATCGCGCCCAGCGGAAAGCTGCGGTAGGGCAGCCCGTCGCCGTCGAGGATTGCGTTGGGGGCATTGGTGTCCTCGTGGCAGGCGGGCAGCGGCCAGGGTTCGGGGTCGGCCCCGTTGATGCCGATGTGCAGCGCGACAAGACCGCAGCGCCAGCTCCAGACATGGGTGACGTAGACCAGATCCTGGCCATCGTATTCGCGCACCGCGATCCAGTTGGCGCGGGTGGCCTCCATGATCGGCTTGATCTCGAGCGCGGTCAGGAAACGCCCCGTGGCGACCTGCTGTTCGGCCGCGTAGGGCAGCGCCGGGGCCGGTTCGGGGTCCGGCTCGGAGCCCGGGGGGGCGTCCTCGGAGGAGGTGAAGGTCCGGGCCTCGGCGGTTTCGGCCGCCGGCGCGGCGCTGGCGGGCGCGGGTGCTTCGTCCAGCTTGGCGGTGGTGCTGCCGGGCATCCCGGAGGCGATGGCAATGATCAGAAGAATGACGTCGAGCATCGGGGCTCCCTGCTGAAAATCCGCTGCGCGACGCGTCTTTCGGCGACGCGCCGGCCCCCCTATAGTGCCGCGACAGGCAGCAAGGGGCAGGATCATCATGGCACGCGAGGACGGCGCGGCTCAAACGGTTAATCTGCTGGTGGTAGCGCAGGCCGGCCGGCTGACCTACGAGGCGGTGCTGTTCGCCGCCTCGCTGAAGGCCCGTGGCGGCGATTGGGTACGCCTGTTCGTGGCCGAACCGGCACCCGGCCCGCTCTGGCCGGACGATCCCGGCATCCGCGACGCGGAGGCGCGCGCGCTGCTGGAGGCGTTGGGGGCCGAGTTCCGCCGCTTTGACAGCCGGCATTTCGGCGCTGCCTACCCTTACGGCAACAAGATCGAGGCGCTGGAAGTGCTGCCCGAGGGCGAGCCTTTCGTCTTTTTCGATACCGACACGCTGATCCTCGACCGTCTCGACGCCGTGCCCTTCGACTTCGACCGGCCCACCGCCTCGATGCGGCGCGAGGGGACCTGGCCCACGGTCGAGCTGTACGGGCCGGGCTACACGCGGACCTGGAAGGCGCTCTATGACCGCTTTGGCCTCGACTTCGACAGCAGCCTGGATCTGCGCTGGCCGGACGAATACTGGCAGCGCTACCTCTATTTCAACGCCGGTTTCTTTTTCTACCGCTGCCCGAAGGTCTTTGGCGACCGCTTCCTGAGCTACGCGCTGACAGTGCGGGACGATCCGCCCGAGGAACTGGTCTGCCAGAGCGTTGATCCCTGGCTGGACCAGGTGGTGCTGCCGCTGGTGATCCACGGGCTGGGCGGCGGGCGCGACACGCTGCCCGAGGGGCTGCTGGACGGGTCGGTCAGCTGCCATTACCGGCTGTTGCCGCTGCTCTATGCCCGCGAGGCCGACCGCGTGGTCGAGGTGCTGGAGGAGGTCGCGGCGCCACATCGGATCAAGAAGGTGCTGAAGGCCTACGATCCTATCAAGCGCATGATCTACCAGGGGCGCGGCCAGAAGGTGCGCGCGCTGTTCGACCGCGACGACCTGCCCCGCAAGGAACAGGCGATCCGCAACCGCATCAAGCGCGAAGGATTCTGGATGCGGTAGGTCCCCCGCGCTGGCGGATTTTTCGAGCATGCGCCGCCGCCCATGATAAGATGGGCGGGCGCTACGGGACGAGGTCGATCATGCCGCAGGAAATCAGGGTGCTGGTGGGCACCACCAAGGGATTGTTTGTGCTGAAATCGGACGCGGGGCGGGAGGACTGGCAGGTCTCCGGGCCGTTCTGCGATGGCTGGGGCATCAACCACGCCATCGGCGACGCGGGGTCGGGCCGGCTCTGGGCCGGGGGCGGCGGCGAGTGGCCGGGCGCCGGTGTCTGGCGGTCCGAAGACGGCGAAAGCTGGACCCTGGCCAAGCTGTCGGACGGCACCGTCGACGAGTGGATCCGCAACGATCCCGAAACCGCCGCCTTTTTCGGATCGGAGCCAAAGCCGCCGGCGGAATTCACCGGGCGGGTGCAGTCGATCTGGTCGCTGGGGCGGGTGGGCAACAAGCTGTACGCCGGGGGCAAGCCGGCGATCCTGTTTGTCAGCGAGGACGAAGGGCAGAGCTGGCAGGTGGTGGAAAGCCTGACGGACCACCCTTCGGCCGACAGCTGGCAGCCGGGGGCGGCGGGGCTGACGCTGCACACCATCGTGTCGAACCCCGCCACGCCGGACCGGATGTGGCTGGGCATCTCGGCGGCGGGGGTCTTTGCCACCGAGGACGGCGGGCAGAGCTGGGAACGGCGCAACCGGCTGTCCAACGCCGAGGCCTGCGGACATGTGCATCACCCGGCGGGGCCGAGGGACGGCGAGACCGGGCATTGCGTGCACAACATGGTGCGCGCGGGGGGCGACGCGGACCTGCTGTACCAGCAGAACCACCACGGCGTCTGGCGGTCGTCCGACGGCGGGCGCAGCTGGGACGACATCTCGGCCGGGTTGCCGTCGACCTTCGGCTTTCCGGTCGCGGTGCATCCCGATGACCCGCGCACGCTGTGGGTGCTGCCGCTGAACGGCGACAGCGCCGGGCGCTACCCGCCCGACGCCAGCGCGGCGGTCTGGCGGTCGCGCGACGGCGGCGACAGCTGGCAGGCCTGCCGCGCGGGGCTGCCGCAGGCGCATTGCTATTTCACCGTGCTGCGGCAGGCCATGGCGGTGGACCGGGCGGCGGCGCCGGGGATCTACTTTGGCACCAACTCCGGCTCGGTCTTTGCCAGCCTTGACGAGGGCGACAGCTGGTCCGAGATCGCGCGGCACCTGCCGACGGTGCTGTGTGTCGAGACAGTGACCGCCGCCTGATCGGGCGCGGCCGAATAGAGGGAGACCAGGACAAGCAACCGATTTTTCAGGACATGTTTCGCGCCTGAACGGGTCGGCGCCGCAGGTGCGGGACTGTTACGGCAACCTGCGCCGGGCGGTTTGCAGCGGCGCGGCGGAGGGCGGGCACGACGGGCTGACCGTCTCGATCCGGTGCGACGACCGCGCGATGATGGCGGCGGCCGACAAGCCCGGCAACCACACCACCCAGATGATGATCTTCAAGGTGGTCGACCTGTTCGACCGCGGTTCTTCAGCCGGGCCCGCGTGCTGGCCGCGAAAGGCAGATGGGAGGGCGCCGGTCCGGTGGCCGGGCTGGCCTGTCCGGTGTGGCGCGGTCTCTCACACGAAAGACGGCACAGGCCGCGAGTCTGCGGGCAGCCCACGCACGGGCCAGAGTGCCCCCGCAGCGCGCCCGAAACGCGAGGGTCCGGCGCAAGGCCGGGACGGGGCCGACACATCGGGGCATGCGCGCGCCCCTCGACACCTGCGCAAAGCCGAATGTCTGAGCCGGGCGCGGCTTTTCCGCCTGCCGCCCCTAGCCGCCCCTGCGGCAATCGCCTAATCCTAGGCGCGACCAACTCGCAGGGAGACCCCAAGATGACCCAGGAAGAGCCCACCTACGGCTTTGACACCCTCCAGATCCACGCCGGCGCGCGGCCCGATCCGGCCACCGGCGCGCGGCAGGTGCCGATCTACCAGACCACCGCCTATGTGTTCCGCGACAGCGAGCACGCCGCCGCGCTCTTCAACCTCCAGGAAGTGGGCTACATCTATTCGCGCCTGACCAACCCGACCGTCTCTGCCCTGCAGGAACGCGTCGCGGTGCTGGAAGGCGGCGCCGGTGCGGTCTGCTGTTCGTCGGGTCACGCGGCGCAGATCATGGCGCTGTTCCCGCTGATGGCGCCGGGGCGCAACGTGGTGGTCTCGACCCGGCTCTATGGCGGGTCGGTCACGCAGTTCAGCCACACAATCAAGCGCTTTGGCTGGTCGGCAAAGTTCGTCGATTTCGACGACCTCGACGCCGTGGCCGCCGCCATCGACGACGACACCCGCGCGGTGTTCTGCGAATCCATCGCCAACCCGGGCGGCTACATCACCGATCTGGACGCGATTTCGGCCATCACCGACAAGGCTGGCCTGCCGCTGATCGTCGACAACACCTCGGCCTCGCCCTACCTGTGCCGCCCGATCGAACATGGCGCGACGCTGGTCGTGCATTCGATGACCAAGTACCTGACCGGCAACGGCACCGTGACCGGCGGCGTTGTGGTCGACTCGGGGCGTTTCGACTGGTCGGCCTCGGACAAGTTCCCTTCGCTCTCGGCGCCGGAACCGGCCTACCACGGGCTGAAGTTCCACGAGACATTCGGCCCGCTGGCCTTCACCTTCCACGGCATCGCGGTGGGTCTGCGCGACCTCGGCATGACGCTGAACCCGCAGGCGGCGCATTACACGCTGATGGGGATCGAGACGCTGTCGCTGCGGATGGCGCGGCACGTCGAGAACGCCGAGAAGATCGCCGCCTGGCTGCTGACCCACGACGCGGTGGACGGCGTGACCTATGCCGGCCTGCCCTCCTCGCCCTACAAGGAACGCGCGGCGCGGATCTGTCCCAAGGGCGCAGGCGGGTTGTTCACCGTGGCGCTGAAAGGCGGCTATGAGGCCTGCGTGCGCTTTGTCGACTCGCTGGAGATCTTCAGCCATGTGGCCAACCTGGGCGACACCCGCAGCCTGGTGATCCACTCGGCCTCGACCACGCACCGCCAGCTGACGACCGAACAGCAGGTGGCGGCGGGGGCCGCGCCGAACGTGGTGCGCATCTCGATCGGCATCGAGGACGCCAACGACCTGATCGCCGACCTGAACCAGGCGCTGAACAAGGCCGGATCGTAAGGACAGGCAGGCCGGGCACTGGCCCGGCCTGCCCCCTTGGGCTGTCGCCGATCTCAGTCGGCGATGGCAAAGACCATCGTGACCTCGGCCCGCACTTCGAGTTCGCCGGCGGCGACGGGGACATCGCGGCCCGCTTCGGCCGCGCCCATGACCACCACAGGCTCGGCCCCGACGATCGAGGGCACCAGCGGTTCGGCCGTGTCGCGCAGCGATACGACAGGGCCCAGCGTGACACCGGCCGCCCCGGCGTACAGTTCGGCGCGGGTCCTGGCGTCGGCCACCGCGCGGCGGCGTGCCTCGTCCTCGACCGCGCGCGGCTCTTGCAGGCCAAAGGACAGGTCCTGCAACTGGTTCGCCCCATCGTCCAGCACCGCCGAGAGCAGCGGGCCGATCCCGTCGAGATCGCGCACCCGCACCGTGACGGTATTTGTCGCGAAATAGCCGATGAAGACGTCCTCGTTGCGCTCGTTGTCCCAACGGCTCTGTTCATTGACGCGCAACTGCGTGGTCTGGATGTCGCGCATCTCGATCCCCAGTCCGGCGAGTCGCGCAAGAACCGCGTCGACCGCGACGGAGGTCGCGTTCATCGCCTCGGTCGCGGTGGCACCCCGTCCCGTCGCCCCCAGCGAGATCGTCGCCATGTCGGGAACGGCGGCAACACGGGCCTCGCCGGAGACGGTGAGCGTCCCCTCGGCATGGGCCGTCAGCGGCAGGGCCAGCGCGGCGGCCAGCAGGATGGTGACTATTCGCATCAAACACCTCAAAAAATGTGGGGACGTGGAACGACTGTCTCGCCGGTGGCCGGAATCGGCAAGGGCAGACGCGGGGGGTTTCTTTAATTCGGCAATAAGTTGCCTTATATAATTGAGGAACTGCGTAAGGACTCCCGCAGCCATGGTTGCACTGGTAAGAACCGCCTCATGACACCGAATTTCGCGCTCTCGCTCTCTTTCGAAGGCATCACGCTGCTGCGCCGCATGGGGGCCCGCTGGGCCCGCATCGAAGAAGTGCCGCTGGACCATCCCGACCTCGACTCGGCGGTGCGCGCGCTGCGTGACCGGGCCGAGGCGCTGGATCCCTCCGGCGCGCAGGTGGCGCTGATCATCCCGAACGAGCAGATCCGCTATCTCGACCAGCCCGACCTGGGCGGCGATCCGGCCACCCGCGAGGTGGCGATCCGTGCCGCGCTGGACGGGGCGACGCCCTACGCCGTACGCGAACTGAAGTTCGACCACGTGGTCAGCGGCGGGCGGCTGATGGTTGCGGCGGTGGCGCATCTGACGCTGGAAGAGGCGCGGGTCTTTGCCATCGAGCATGGCTTTCAGCCGGTCTGTTTCCTGGCGCAGGCGCCGGACGGCGCCTTTGACGGCGCGGTGTTCTTCGGCAAGGCCAAGGGATGGCCGCGCGCCGTTGCGCGCCCTGCCCGCCCGCTCGAGATCGTGGAGGCTGACAAGGCGGCGCTGACGCCGCTGCCCCCGCCCGAGGCTCCCGAGAAGGCCGAGGCCGAAGACCTGCCAGAGGCGGCGCCGGCTGCCGAACCGGCCCCCGCCGCGAGCGCCGCGCCCAAGGCGCCCCCGGCCGCAGCGGCCCCCGAGGCACGGCCCCCGGCCCCACCGCAGCCCCCGGCAGCGCGTGCCGAACCGAAGGTCGCCGCCCCTGCCCTGCCCGGGGCGGAGCGCGGTTCTGCGACGCCCGGCCCGGCCCGCCCCGCACCGGCGGTCACCGCGCGCCCCGCCACCACTCCCCCGCCGGCCGCGCCCCTGGCGGCACAACCCGCCGCCCCGCGGAGCGCACCGCCGGTGGCGCCGGTCACACGGCCCGCGCAGCTGCCGCCGAAACCGGCCCCCCAGGCGACACCGCGCCCGGCCGCAGACCTGCCGGCCGAACCTGCGGTCACCTTCTCGACCCGGCGCGCCGGCCTTGGCCCCGCCCCGGTGCCGGGGGATGCCCTGTCCGCGCCCGCACCGACCGCTCAGCTGAAACCGCGCTTCACGCCGGTGCCGCAAGCCGGTGAGGCCCAAGCGCCCGAGGCCCCCGCGCCGGTGGCCCGGACCCCGGAGGCCCCCGCCGTCGCGCGCAAGGCAGAGCCCGCCGCAGTGCCCGCGCCCACCGCCGAGCCGGTCGCGAAGCGGGGATTCTTTGCCAAGTCGGCGGCTTCGGCGCTGCTGGAACAGGCCGCCGCCGCGGTGGACGCGACCGAGCGCGCCCAGACCGCCGAGGCGCCGAAACCGCGCAAGCTGGCCCTGCCCAAGCGCAAGGCCGCGCCGCCCAAGCCTCCCGGCCGGCCACTGGGCAAACCCGCGCTGCCGCGGGTTCCGCCGCTCGCCGCGCCGGGCGAAGAGCCGCTGTCCCAGCCGCCGGTCGCCGTGGCGCGCCATACCCACCCGCGCGAAAAGGTGCCTGTCGGCAAACCGAACCCGCTGGCCCGGCTTGCCGCGCTGCGCAGCGCGGGCGCCCCGGCGCTGCCCGCCGGTCTGGCCACCGCGGGTGGCCCGGCCATGTCAGGCCCAGGGGCCGCCCCCGGAAAACTGTTCAACTCCTCGACCGAACGCGAACAGATGACCGTGTTCGGCGCGCGCGCCCGTGGCCCCGTGGGCGGCAAGCCGCGCTTCCTGGGCCTGATCCTGACCGCGCTCCTGCTGCTGTTCCTGGCCGGCGTCGCGGCCTGGGCCTCGGTCTTTCTCGAGGACGGGCTGGCGCGGCTGTTCCGCGGCAACGACCGGGCCGAACCCACCGTCGCGGCCCTGCCTGACCCGGGCGACGCCCCGGCTGCGCCCGCCGACGCGGTGATCCTCGAATCCGCCTCGCCGGAGGCCCCGCCCGCCCCCGACGCTGCCGACAGCGGCGAGGCCCCCGACGTACAGCTGGCCGCCTTCGACACGGCGGTCGAGACCCCGGCCGAACCGCTGGCCGTGCCGGTGGTGCCGCGCGCCCTGACCTCCGAAGAAGCCGCGGCGAGCTACGCGGCCTCCGGTGTCTGGCAGCGCGCGCCGGTGTCGCCGCTGACCCCGCCCGAAGACGACGTGGACGATATCTACGTGGCCTCCATCGACCCGGACATCCAGATGTTCGACGCGGTCGCCCTGCCCGATGCCAGGCTGCTGGAGCGCGAGCCCGGCTTCGCCGATCCCGGGCTGCCGCCACCGGCCGGGCTGACCTTCGATTTCGATGAGCGTGACCTGGTGCGCGCAACGCCCGAAGGCGCGCTGACACCGGACGGGTTGCGCGTCTTCACCGGCCGCCCGCCGGCGGTCCCGCCGCTGCGCAACAGCGACGATTCGCGTGCGCCGATCACCGACACCGCGCCCAGCGTGGCGGTCGCGCAACCGGACGCGATCCCGCGTATCCGCCCGGAGGCCCGCCCCTCGGACGTGATCGAACAGCGCGAGCGCGTGCAGCTTGGCGGCATCTCGCGCGCCGAACTGGCCCGCATCCGCCCGCAGATGCGCCCGCAGACCGAACAGGAGCAGGCCCAGATCGCCGCGCCCGAGGCCACCGAGCTTGCGGTAGACCGCTCGCTGATCCCGGTGAGCCGCCCGCGCAACATGGCCGCGATTGTCGACCAGGCCGAGGTCAACCCGGACCCGGTGCCCGTGCAGACCGCCGCCGTCGCCCCGCGTACGGTCGAGCCGACGCTGCCCTCCAGCGCCAGCGTCGCCCGCTCGGCCACGATCAACAACGCCATCAACCTCAACAAGATCAACCTGATCGGGGTGTACGGCACGGCCGACAACCGGCGCGCGCTGGTCCGGCTGGCCAGCGGCAAGTACCAGAAGGTCAAGGTCGGCGATTCCCTGGATGGCGGCCGCGTGTCGGCCATCGGCGAGGATGAATTGCGCTACCAGAAAAGCGGCCGCGACCTGGTGCTGAAAATGCCGCGCACCTGACACGCCGCACGGGCTTCGCACGACGCAAAAGACCCTGCCAGCAGCCCTGGCAGGGTCTTGCGTTTCAGGTCAGGCGTGACCCTTCAAGCGACGTCGCCCAGTTCTCCGTTCTCGATCTGCTCGCGCTCGATCGACTCGAAGAGCGCCTTGAAGTTGCCCTCGCCAAAGCCGTCGTCGCCCTTGCGCTGGATGAACTCGAAAAAGATCGGCCCGATCACGGTCTTGGAGAAGATTTGCAACAGGATGCGCGTCTCGCCGCCATCCACCACGCCTTCGCCGTCGATCAGGATGCCGTGTTTCTTCATCCGGTCGACGGGCTCTTGATGGCCTGTCACCCGGTCAAAGGAGAGGTCGTAATAGGCATCCGGCGGACCCGGAATGAAGTGCAGACCGTTGGCGGCGATGGCGTCGGTCGCGGCGTAGATGTCGTGCGCGCCCACGGCGATGTGCTGGATGCCCTCGCCCTTGTATTTTTTCAGGTAGGCGACGATCTGGCCCTTTTCCCCGCGGTCCTCGTTGATCGGGATGCGGATGCGGCCGCAGGGTGAGGTCAGCGCGCGGCTGAACAGGCCCGAGAACTTGCCCTCGATGTCGAAAAAGCGGATCTCGCGAAAGTTGAAGAGGTTGCCGTAAAAGCGGAACCACTTGTCCATGTTGCCCTTGAAGACATTGTGGGTCAGGTGGTCGAGGTAATGAAAGCCCACGCCACGCGGTTTGGACTGGTCGATCCAGTCGAACTCGGCATTGTAGGGCGAGGTGTCGTAGTACTGGTCGGTAAAGTAGATCAGCGACCCGCCGATGCCCTTGATCGCGGGCCAGTCGACGGTCTTGCCCGGGCCCTCGTAGGGCTCGGCGCCCCTGGCGATGGCGTGCTGGTAGGCGTGCTGGGCATCCACCACGCGCCAGGCCATCGAAGGGGCGCAAGGACCGTGTTCCTTGACAAAGCGGGCGGCAAAGCTGCCCGGCTCGGCGTTCAGCACGTAAGTGATGTCGCCCTGCTGCCAAAGCTCGATGTGCTTGGTGCGGTGGTTGGCGACGTGGGCATAGCCCATCATGGTGAAGAGGTCGCGCAGCTCCTGCGGGTTGGGATGCGCGAACTCGACGAACTCGAATCCGTCGGTGCCGGCGGGGTTCTCTGCGGTGATCGTGGCCTGCGGGGCGTCATGCGGGAAAGGTCCCATGG
Source organism: Antarctobacter aquimaris (assembly GCF_900184945.1). GTDB lineage: Bacteria > Pseudomonadota > Alphaproteobacteria > Rhodobacterales > Rhodobacteraceae > Maliponia > Maliponia aquimaris. Next base: position 70,713 of record NZ_FXYF01000016.1, read on the forward strand.
CGGCTCCTCCTGTTTGCGCGGTCTGTGTCCTGATGCGCAGCATACAGCACCGACAACGCGGCAATTGCGCGTCCTCGGCCCGTGTGCGAAAGTGGATGCAAGATTTCCGCAGAAAAACGGCGCATCATGCAGGACTCCCGCACTCAGATCGACTCGGCCGATGCCGCGCTGCTGGAGGCGCTGCAACGCGACGGCCAGGCCACGGCGCAGGACCTGGGTACGGCGCTGAACCTGTCACCCAGCCAGGCCGGGCGCCGCCGCCAGCGGCTCGAAGAAAGCGGCGTGATCAAGGGTTACCGCGCCCAGCTTGACCCCGAACAGCTGGGCCTCGACGTTCAGGCCTTTGTCCAGGTGCAACTGGCGCGCCACGGCGCGCAGGAAGGCGCGGAGTTTACCCGCCTGCTGCGCATCCGGCCCGAAATCGTCTCGGCCTGGACGATGACAGGTGAGGCGGATTACCTCCTGCGCGTCTACTGCCCTGACCTGCGCGCGCTCAACAGGCTGATCCACGAGGTGCTGCTGGCCCATCCCGTGGTGTCCCGGGTGCACAGCCAGATCGTGATGGACCAGCCCAAGGCCGACGCGCCGCTGCCGATCAGGTAAGGGGGCGCTGCCCCCTTACGCGATGGAGGTCCCGTCGCAGGTCGATTGCCGCTCTGTTCCACCAGCCGCGCGCGTCGGCGTTGCACCCAGAATGGCACGGTGTGGGCTGGTGATCTTTTGCTGCGCAAAAGACACCCTTGCCCACCAGCCGCGCGCGTCGGGGCGCGCGAGTACCTGCTGCACCCAGAATGGCACGGTGTGGGCTGGTGATCTTTTGCTGCGCAAAAGACACCCTTGCCCACCAGCCGCGCGCGTCGGGGCGCGCGAGTACCTGCTGCACCCAGAATGGCACGGTGTGGGCTGGTGATCTTTTGCTGCGCAAAAGACACCCTTGCCCACCAGCCGCGCGCGTCGGGGCGCGCGAGTACCTGCTGCACCCAGAATGGCACGGTGTGGGCTGGTGATCTTTTGCTGCGCAAAAGACACCCTTGCCCACCAGCCGCGCGCGTCGGGGCGCGCGCGGCTAGAAAGGCACGTCGTCGGCGGTGTGGATGAAACGGGCGACGACCTTCTTTGTGCCCGCCTTCTCGAAAGCGATCTCGAGCTTGTCGCCCTCGACCCCGACGATGTTGCCGTAACCGAATTTCTGGTGGAACACACGGTCGCCCACCGTATGCGCCGACACGGCCTCGAGGTCGATCACCTGTGTGCGGCTTTCGCGCGGCTGGCTGATCGGACGTTCGCCGGCGCGGGATTGCAGGCGTTTCCAGCCCGGGGAATTGTAGACATTGGCCTCGGCCGCGCGGGTTTCCAGCGTGGATTTCACCCCGCCCACGCCACCGGGAGCCGCAGCGCCATAGCCGCCGCCGTAGAGGCCCGGGGGTGTCAGCACCTCGACGTGGTCCTCGGGCAGTTCGTCGACAAAGCGCGAGGGCATCTGCGATTGCCACTGGCCAAAGACACGGCGGTTGCCGGCAAAGGAGATCGTGCAGACCTCCTCGGCGCGGGTGATGCCGACATAGGCCAGCCGCCGCTCCTCCTCCAGCCCCTTGACGCCGTTCTCGTCCATCGAGCGTTGCGACGGGAACAGCCCGTCTTCCCAGCCGGGCAGGAAGACCGCCGGAAACTCCAGCCCCTTGGCCGCGTGCAGCGTCATGATCGAGACCTTGGCGCCCTCGGCATCGGATTCGTTGTCCATGACCAGCGCGACATGCTCCAGGAAACCCTGGAGGTTCTCGAAGTTTTCCAGCGCCTTGACCAGTTCCTTGAGGTTCTCCAGCCGGCCCGGCGCCTCGGGCGTCTTGTCGTTCTGCCACATCTCGGTGTAGCCGCTCTCGTCGAGGATGATCTCGGCCAGTTCCATGTGGCTGACCTCCTTGTCCCCGGTCATGCGGCCCCAGCGGGCCAGGCCGACAATCAGTTCGGCCAGGGCCTTGGCGCCCTTGCCCTTGATCGCCCCCTGTTCGACCGCCAGCGCCGCGCCGTCCAGCAGGCTCACGCCATTGTCGCGGGCGATCTTCTGGATGGTCTGCTGCGCCTTGTCGCCGAGGCCGCGCTTGGGCGTGTTGACGATCCGCTCGAAGGCGAGGTCGTCGGCGGGCGAGACCACGAGGCGGAAGTAGGCCATGGCATCGCGGATCTCCATCCGCTCGTAGAAGCGCGGGCCACCGATCACCCGGTAGGGCAGTCCGATGGTCAGGAAACGGTCCTCGAAGGCGCGCATCTGGTGCGAGGCGCGTACCAGGATCGCCATTTCATCGAGGCTGAACGGCCGCATCCGACGGGTGCCGGACTGCATGGCCTCGATCTCCTCGCCGATCCAGCGCGCCTCTTCCTCGCCGTCCCAGTGGCCGATCAGGCGGACCTTCTCGCCCTCCTCGGCCTCGGTCCACAGCTCCTTGCCCAGGCGGCCGGTGTTGCCGCGGATCACGCCCGAGGCGGCGGCGAGGATATGCGGGGTCGAGCGGTAATTCTGTTCCAGCCGCACCACATGCGCGCCGGGGAAATCCTTTTCGAAGCGCAGGATGTTGCCCACCTCGGCACCACGCCAGCCGTAGATAGACTGGTCGTCGTCACCGACGCAGCAGATGTTCTTGTGCGTCGAGGCCAGCAGGCGCAGCCAGAGGTACTGCGCCACGTTGGTATCCTGGTACTCGTCCACCAGGATGTAGCGGAACCAGCGCTGGTACTGCTCCAGGATGTCCGGATGCTTCTGGAAGATCGTCACCACATGCAGCAGCAGGTCGCCGAAATCGGCGGCGTTCAGCTCCTTCAGGCGTTCCTGGTACTGGGCGTAGAGCTCGACTCCGCGGTGGTTGTAGGCGCCACCGTCCGCGGCGGGCACCCGGTCGGGTGTCAGGGCGCGGTTCTTCCAGCCGTCGATGATCGAGGCCAGCTGACGTGCCGGCCAGCGCTTGTCGTCGATGCCCGAGGCCTGCACCAGCTGCTTGAGCAGGCGCAGCTGGTCGTCGGTGTCGAGGATGGTGAAGTTCGACTTCAGCCCCACAAGCTCGGCATGGCGGCGCAACAGCTTGACGCAGATCGAATGGAAGGTGCCCAGCCAGGGCATCCCCTCGACCGTCTGGCCCAGCATGCCGGAGATTCGCGATTTCATCTCGCGCGCGGCCTTGTTGGTGAAGGTCACGGCGAGGATCTCGTTCGGCCTCGCGCGCCCGGTGGTCAACAGGTGCACGACGCGGGCGGTCAGCGCCTTGGTCTTGCCGGTGCCGGCCCCGGCCAGCATCAGCACGGGGCCGTCCAGCGTCTCGACCGCCTGGCGCTGGGCCGGGTTCAACCCGTCGAGATAGGGCGCGGGACGGGCGGCCATGGCGCGCGCCGACAGCGAGGACGCCTCGAAGGCGTCGAATTCATCGAAACTGCTCATGACGCCAATCTAGCGTCATCCGCGCCGCAGGAAAAGACGTGTTCGCTTTGTGTTCCGCCCGCGCGCGAGAAAACGCGCGGAACGGTGTGTCAGGCGAGGACCGCCTCGGCGGCGGGGGCGGCGGGCTTGCGCCGGGTGGTCTGGAACACGGGGCGCGGCGCGAGCGGTTCCTGATCGGCGCGGACCGGCGTCATCTTGCACGCGGCGCGCCCGGCCAGCGAGGCCTGCGCCATGCGCGCCACCATGCGCGGCGCCACCAGCCCGTCCAGCACGCAATGCAGCGAGCCGATGGCGTCAGAGTAGAAATCCGTTGCTGCACCGACGTCGCGCGCCAGCATCAGCGTCACGAGTCGGGGGTTGCGGCGTTCCGCCAGCGCGGTCAGCTCGGCGATGTGCTGCGCGCCGCAGTCGGCATCCAGCACCAGCACGTCGACGACGGCGCGGCGCAAACAGGTTTCGGCCACGGCAAGGCTGCCGGAGCCGGTGACGTGAATCCCCGTCTCGAGAAAGGCGATCTGGCTGCGTTCCAGCCGTCCGGCGTCAAGGTCGACGATCATCGCGTGCATGGGCTATCCCTTTCTATCATCCACGGTCAGCTTCGGCGGGATCGCTTAAAATTCACTGAAGATTCGAGACGAATGCGCGAAGAGGCCGGGACGGCCACGCACGATCCGCCTCGGGCGGCCGCCGCGGCCACTCCGGTCCCCGTGGATGCAGCCGCGCGCAGGCTGGACGCCGGACCGGATCGCGACTAAGCCCGGCGCACCTTCCGTCGCGGACGAACCTGGCCCTGCGGACGGTCCCGACGACCCCGGAGGCGCACATGCGATGCTGGACGCTCTTGCTGCTCTTGCTGATGCCGGCGGCCAGCCTGGCGCAGCAGGACCCTGACCCCGTCACGGAACCCCGTCCCATCGACGAGGGTCTGCGCGACAGCTACGGCGCGGTCGGGCGCGTGCAGCGCGGGTCAGAGCAGGCGCCGCAGATCTGCAGCGGCGCTTTGGTCGCACCGGACCTGGTCCTGACGGCGGCACATTGCACCGGCACGCAGCACGCGGGCACCGACACCGCACGCCCGCGGATTGCCTTTGAGGCCGGTTGGGACCACGGGACCACCCTGGCCGTGCGCGAGGTGGACAGGATCGTCCGCCATCCCTTTTACCTGTTGAACCTCGGCGAACGATTCCGGCACGATGTCGCCTTGCTGCACCTCGCAAAGCCGATCCACGAGATCGCCCCGCTGCCGGTGGCGCGCCCCCGCGACGACGAGCACGACTTTGCATTTGTCGGCTATTCCAATGCGCAACCGGACGTGTTGACCGGCGGTCTGTCCTGTCCGAAACGGGCCTTTACCTCGGGCCTGTTGCTGGTCGGGTGCATGGTCAAAAGCGGCCATTCGGGATCGCCGTTGCTGTCGCAACGGGACCAGGGACAGGTGATCATCGGTGTTCTCGTCGCCAGTGGCGGCGAAACCGGGGCCATCGCCCTGCAGGTCAACGGCTGGGTCATCGACATGATCGACACCCTGAGCCGCCCGGATACCCGGTGAACAAGTGACGTGCGGCGCTTGCCCGTTTGCCTGGGCCGCCCCTCCGGTGCATCGGTCCTGACAGCCTGCGCCGCATCGGGGGATGACCGAAAAATTGTCACCGTCTCCCGTGGACAAGTCACGGACAACCCTTTCCTATGCGGCCATGGACCTGCACAGCCGTTTCATGACCGTCGCCGATCTGCGGCGCGCCGCCCGGCACCGCGTGCCGCGCTTTGCCTGGGCCTATCTCGACTCCGCCACCGGGACCGAGGCCACCGCCCGGCGCAACCGCGCGGCACTGGACCGGGTGCTTTTCACCCCCTCGATCCTGCATGGCGAGGTGACGCCGGATTTTAGCACCGCGCTGTTCGGCGAGACGCATCCCCTGCCCTTCGGCGTGGCACCGGTGGGCCAGTCCGGCCTGCTGTGGCACGGGGCGGAACGCCTGCTCGCACGCGAGGCGACGCGGGCGGGCCTGCCCTATGCCATGTCCAACCTCGCCAACGCCACCCCCGAGGAGGTGGGGCCGGAGACCGGCGGCAAGGGCTGGTTCCAGTTGTATCCGCCGCGCGACATCGCTGTGCGGCAGGACATGCTGCAACGGATGCGCGACAGCGGCTTTCACGTGCTGGTGCTGACGGTGGACGTGCCGGTCGCCTCGCGGCGGGAAAAGCAGGTCAAGGGCGGGCTGGTGCAGCCGCCGCGCCTGACTCCGCGCATCGCGCTGCAATGCGCGCTGCGCCCGGCCTGGTCGCTGGCCCGGCTGGGCCACGGCATGCCGCGGATGAAGACGCTGGACCGCTACACCACCGACACCTCGACCCGGGACATGACGGCGCATGTGGGCTACCTGCTGCGCACCGCGCCCGACTGGAGCTATGTCCGCTGGATCCGCGAGAACTGGGAAGGCACGCTGGTGGTCAAGGGCGTGCTGAAGCCGGAGGACGCCGCGCGGCTGGAGGCCGAGGGCGTGGACGGGATCTGGGTGTCCAACCACGGCGGTCGGCAGTTCGACGGCGCGCGCGGCGCCATCGACCACCTGCCCGGCGTGCGCGCGGCGACGCGGCTGCCGGTGATCTTCGACAGCGGGATCGAAAGCGGGCTGGACATCCTGCGCGCCGTGGCGCTGGGGGCGGATTTCGTCATGTTGGGGCGGGCCTGGCACTACGCGGTCTGCGCCCTGGGCGACGCCGGCCCGGCGCACCTGGTCGACATGCTGCGCAAGGACATGACCGCCAACATCGGCCAGCTGGGCGTGGCGCGGCCGATCGACCTGCGCGGGCTGGCCGAGTTTGCAAACCCTGCATCGGAGGGCAAATAATTTGCAAACCCTCTTGCGCCGCAGCGCAGCATGACGGAAAGGTAACAATATTGCGCATCTTGCGTGACCCGTGCCGGAAAAGGACCCTTGCACATGGCTGACTTCGAGAAAATTCTGGTGGCCAACCGCGGTGAGATCGCGATCCGCATCATGCGGGCCGCGAACGAGATGGGAAAAAAGACCGTTGCCGTCTACGCCGAGGAAGACAAGCTGGGTCTGCACCGGTTCAAGGCCGACGAGGCCTACCGCATCGGCGAAGGGCTGGGTCCGGTCCAGGCCTACCTGTCGATCCCCGAAATCATCCGTGTCGCCAAGGAATCCGGCGCCGACGCGATCCACCCCGGCTATGGCCTGCTGTCCGAGAACCCGCAGTTCGTCGACGCCTGCGTCGAGGCCGGGATCACCTTCATCGGCCCCCGGGCCGAGACGATGCGCGCGCTGGGCGACAAGGCCAGCGCCCGCAAGGTGGCGATGGCCGCCGGTGTGCCGGTGATCCCCGCGACCGAGGTGCTGGGCAACGATTTCGACGCCATCGCCAAGGAGGCCGAGGCAATCGGCTATCCGCTGATGCTCAAGGCGTCCTGGGGCGGCGGCGGGCGCGGCATGCGCCCGATCAACGACCCCAAGGAACTGAAGGACAAGGTGCTGGAAGGCCGGCGCGAGGCCGAATCCGCCTTTGGCAACGGCGAAGGCTACCTGGAAAAGATGATCCTGCGCGCCCGCCACGTCGAGGTGCAGATCCTGGGCGACAAGCAGGGCAACATCTACCACCTGTATGAGCGCGACTGTTCCGTGCAGCGCCGCAACCAGAAGGTCGTGGAACGCGCCCCCGCGCCCTACCTCTCCGAAGCCCAGCGCGAGGAACTGTGCGAGCTGGGGCGCAAGATCTGCGCCCACGTGAACTATGAATGCGCCGGCACCGTCGAATTCCTGATGGATATGGACAGCGGCAAGTTCTACTTCATCGAGGTCAACCCGCGCGTGCAGGTCGAACACACCGTCACTGAAGAGGTGACCGGCATCGACATCGTCCAGGCGCAGATCATGATCGCCGAGGGCAAGTCGCTGTCCGAGGCCACCGGCAAGGCCAGCCAGTACGACGTGCGCCTGACCGGCCACGCGTTGCAGACCCGGATCACCACCGAGGACCCGGCGAACAACTTCATCCCCGATTACGGCCGCATCACCGCCTTCCGGTCGGCCACGGGCATGGGCATCCGGCTGGACGGTGGCACCGCCTATGCCGGTGGCGTCATCACCCGCTACTACGATTCGCTGCTGGTGAAGGTCACCGCCAAGGCGCAGACCCCGGAAAAGGCGATCAAGCGGATGGACCGCGCGCTGCGCGAATTCCGCATCCGGGGCGTGACCACGAACATCGAGTTCGTGATCAACCTGCTCAAGCACCCGACCTTTCTGAACAACCAGTACACGACCAAGTTCATCGACACGACGCCCGAGCTGTTCGACTTCAAGAAGCGGCGCGACCGGGGCACCAAGGTGCTGACCTACATCGCCGACATCACGGTGAACGGCCACCCCGAGGTGCAGGGCCGCGCCATGCCGCACCCGGATTTGAAACCGGCCCGCCCGCCCCGGGTGCCGCTGGAGACCCCGCCGCCCGGCACGAAAAACCTGCTGGAGGAAAAGGGCCCGCAGGCGGTGGCCGACTGGCTGGCGGCGCAGAAACAGGTGCTGATCACCGACACCACCATGCGCGACGGCCACCAGTCGCTGCTGGCGACGCGGATGCGCAGCCTCGACATGATCAAGGTGGCCCCGGCCTACGCCCACAACCTGCCACAGCTGTTCTCGGTGGAATGCTGGGGCGGTGCGACCTTTGACGTCGCCTACCGTTTCTTGCAGGAATGCCCCTGGCAGCGGCTGCGCGACCTGCGCAAGGCGATGCCCAACCTGATGACGCAGATGCTGCTGCGCGGCGCCAACGGCGTGGGCTATACCAACTACCCCGACAACGTGGTGCAATTCTTCGTGAAACAGGCGGCCGAGACCGGGGTCGACGTCTTCCGCGTCTTCGACAGCCTGAACTGGGTCGAGAACATGCGCGTCGCCATGGACGCGGTGCTGGACACGGGCCGCGTGCTGGAGGGAACGATCTGCTACACCGGTGACATCCTCGACCCGGACCGGGCGAAGTACGACCTGAAATACTACGTCGCCATGGGCAAGGAACTGCGCGACGCAGGCAGCCACATCCTGGGACTCAAGGACATGGCGGGCCTGCTGAAGCCCAACGCCGCCGCTTCGCTGATCTCGACGCTGAAGGAAGAGGTCGGCCTGCCGATCCACTTCCACACCCATGACACCAGCGGGGCGGCCATCGCCACCATCATGGAGGCGGTGCGCGCGGGCGTGGACGCGGTTGACGGCGCGATGGACGCGCTGTCGGGCAACACCTCGCAGCCGACCTTGGGCAGTATCGTCGAGGGCCTGCGCTTTACCGAGCGGGACACCGGGCTCGACATTGCCGCGATCCGCGAGATCTCCAACTACTGGGAGGCGGTGCGCGGCCAGTACGCCGCCTTCGAATCCGGCATGCAGGCCCCCGCCTCCGAGGTCTACCTGCACGAGATGCCGGGCGGCCAGTTCACCAACCTCAAGGCGCAGGCCCGCAGTTTGGGGCTGGAGGAACGCTGGCACGAGGTGGCGCAGACCTATGCCGACGTGAACCAGATGTTCGGCGACATCGTCAAGGTGACGCCGTCGTCCAAGGTGGTGGGTGACATGGCGCTGATGATGGTCAGCCAGGGCCTGAGCCGCGCCGATGTCGAGGACCCCAAGAAGGACGTCAGTTTCCCCGACTCGGTCATCGACATGATGAAGGGCAACCTGGGCCAGCCCCCGGGCGGCTGGCCATCGGCGATCCAGAAGAAGATCCTCAAGGACGACAAGCCCTTTACCGAACGTCCCGGCCTGCGCGCCGCCCCCGTCGACATCGAGGAAAAGCGCCGCGAACTGCACGCCGCCTTCGAGGAGGTGGAATTCGACGACGAGGACCTGAACGGCTACCTGATGTATCCCAAGGTCTTCACCGATTACGCCGCCCGGCACGAGACCTACGGCCCGGTGCGGACCCTGCCCACCCGGACGTTCTTTTACGGCATGGAGCCGGGCGAGGAGATCGCCGCCGAGATCGACCCCGGCAAGACGCTGGAAATTCGTCTTCAGGCGGTGGGCGAGACGCAGGACGACGGCGAAGTGCGGGTTTTCTTCGAGCTGAACGGCCAGCCGCGCACCGTCCGCATTCCCGACCGCAAGGCCAAGGCCGCCTCGGGCGCGCGGCCCAAGGCGCAGGTCGGCAACCCCGACCACATCGGCGCGCCGATGCCCGGCGTCGTGGCGACGGTCGCGGTCTCGGTCGGTCAGGAGGTCAAGACCGGCGACCTGCTGCTGACGATCGAGGCGATGAAGATGGAGACCGGCCTGCATGCCGAGCGGGACGGCAAGGTCAAGGCGGTGCACGTCCAGCCGGCGGCGCAGATCGACGCCAAGGACCTGCTGGTCGAACTGGAATGACGGTGGCGCGGGCCCTGGCGATCGCCCTGGGCCTGTGCCTTGCAGGCCCGCGCGCCGAGGCGCAGGGCCTGCCCTACACCACCGATCCCGAGGCCATGGAGACCGCCATCGCCGAGGCCCTGCTGCATCTCGACGTGGCGCTGTCGCAATTGGTGGATGACAAGAACAAGATCCATCCGGCCTTCAATCTCAAGGTGAGGTTTCCGGTCCAACACCCTGATGTCAAAGAAGAACTTATCTGGGTCGAGGACCTCTCCCTTGACGAGGGACGGTTTGCCGGGCGGCTGGCCAACGCGCCCGCCTACCTCAAGGGCACGCGGCTGGGCGACGAGGTCCACTTTGACCGGGCGCAGATCGCCGACTGGAGTGTGCTGGACACCTCAGGCCGGATGTACGGGCACTACACCACGCGGGTGCTGATGGCCGTTCTGCCCGAGGATCAGAAGGCCCCGTTGCAGGACCTCCTGATGCCCGATCCCCTGCCCGAGGCCTGGCGCTGAGCCTGTGGACAACCCGGATTTCCCCGCCGCAACCTTGCGTTGCCGGGCGCGCCTGAACCGGTTACAGTGCCCCTGCTGCTGTTTCCGATTTCGGGAAGGATTCCCTGATGCTCCTTCGACGGGTCATCGCCGTGCTGTGCCTGTCTGGCTTCGCTGCCACGTTTGCGTTTGGCGCGGATGACCTCGACCGCCTGTCCGAAGAGCTGCGGCGCGAAGTGCAGGAGGACGCCCGGCAGGAGGCGCTGGCGCGGATCTACGATCACCCCGGCCCGGTCATCATCGTGCCGCGCGACGCCCCGCCCCCCGCCGAGGTCGACATGCTCAAGGTCCGCTTTGGCGACCCGGCGCTGCATCGTGCCTTTCTTGCGGCGCGCGACTCGCTGCCCGCCGCGCTGGCCGCGACCGAAAAGCGCAACGGCTGGTTCTCGCCCTCGCTCGCGCTCTACGTCGCGGTCCGGGTGGCCGACCCGGACAAGCAGATCGAATTCGTCTGGGTCGACAACATCCGCCGCGATGGCAAGGGCTACGCCGGGACGCTGGCCAGCCACCCGCGTTACATGCCGGGCCTGCGGCTGCGGTCGCCCATCGCCTTTCTCAACCCGCAGGTGGCCGACTGGGCGGTGCAGGCCGAGGACGGCCGCTATTACGGCTACTTCATCACCCGCGCCCGGTTGAAGGATATTGCGGAGCCGCTGGCCGGTCAGATCCGCGCCCTGATGGTGGCGCGCCCCGTGCCGCTGATCTGGCAATGAGCCTGCACCTCGCGCTGGTCTCCATCCTGGTGCCCACCTACGCCGAAGGGCTGGCCTTTTTCGTCGGCCGGCCGGGCTTTGACCTGATCGAGGACAGCCCGCAGGACGGCAAACGCTGGGTCCGGGTGGCGCCCAGGGGCGCACAGACGCAGTTCCTGCTGGCCGAGGCGCAGGGCGCGCAACGGGACGCCATCGGCAACCAGGGCGGCGGGCGGGTCTGGCTGTTCCTGCACACCGACGATTTTACCCGCGACCACGCCGCCTTTTCCGCCGCCGGAGTCGTCTTCGAAGAGGCCCCGCGCCACGAAGCCTACGGCACCGTCGCGGTGTTCCGCGATCCCTTTGGCAACCGCTGGGACCTGATCCAGCCCGGCTGAGGGGCGGCATGGCAAAACCCGGGCGCGGTCCCAAATTTCCTCTTGCACCCGCCCGCGCAAGAGGCTAATTCCGCCGTCACCATCTGGCACGCGGGCGTAGCTCAGGGGTAGAGCATAACCTTGCCAAGGTTAGGGTCGGGCGTTCGAATCGCCTCGCCCGCTCCAGATGGTCGGATCCAGGATGCCGCACTTTCCCCGGGTGCTACGCAGGATCCAAAACGACAAGATGGATATGCGGGCGTAGCTCAGGGGTAGAGCATAACCTTGCCAAGGTTAGGGTCGGGCGTTCGAATCGCCTCGCCCGCTCCATCTTTTCCTCTCTGCCATTTACAGGTCGACCAGCGCTGGCTAGCCTTCCGGGTATTTCCGAGATCGGAGGCCCATTGTGAAACCCCTTGCCCGCGCCCTGTTTTTTCTGCTGTTCGCGTCCCCCGCCCTTGCCGAGCCGATGACCTTCCGCCTTGCCGGCAATGGCGGCAATTGCGAGGAATGCGCATGGGTCGTTGCCGAGGGCGAGATCGTCGCCTCGACTCCGGACGACTTCACCCGGTTCATGGACGGAAAATTCGCCCGCCTGGTGGTTTTCGATTCCCCGGGGGGAGAGTTGGGAACCGCGCTGCGCCTGGGCCGGTTGCTGCGCGAACGCGGCCACCTGACCGGTGTCGGCCAGACTGTAAAGGACGATTACGGCACCTTCAGCAAGGTGATCGAAGGCAGCTGCGAGAGCGCCTGTGCCTTCGCCTTCATGGGCGGCGAAGCCCGCAGGATCGACGAACCCGACGCCAATGTCTTTGTCCCGCTGCCCGGCAGGATCGGCATGCACCGCTTCTACACCCGCGAAGGCAACGAGATCCCCTCGGCCGCGACGCAACAGATCATGGGTCAACTCCTGATCTATGTTCAGGACATGGGCGTCGACCCGCGCGTTCTGTCGCTGGCGAGCACCGCGTCCGAGGACGAGATGTATTTCTTTTCGGCGCAGGAGCTGAGCGAGCTGCGGCTTGTCACCACGCGGTCGCAGGGCCCGGCGGTGCCGCGGATCGTCGCCGATGGCCTCGCCGTGGAATGGACCCATCATGACGATGCCCGCCGGGTCGAGCGCTATATACAGATGCATTGCCGCGGGACACCCGACCAGTGGATCCTGACCGTCACCAGGTTGAATGCCCTGTCAGATCCCGGTGCCTCGGCCGGGCTGGACTTTGCGCCCTACGAACACGACGAGATCATGTACAACGACATGCACATCCGCATCGCCGGAGAGCAGGTCGCAATGGCGAAGTCGGACATTCTTGCCGAGCAGAGCAATGGCCGCGACCTGCGCCTGGCCGTAAGGCTGCCCGTCGACATCCGCGAACACGCGGGACACGAATACCGTTTCGTCACAACGCAATTGCGGATGGCGACCGGCCTCTATTGGGCAGGGGGCAATTTCCCGGACGCCAACACGCTGAACGTCTTGTCGAGGGCCTGTATCACCGAGTGAGCCCGCGGCTGAACCGCTGACACCTCTTTGGCTGTCGCCCTGCCGCACGCCTGCGCGCCGCCAACAGTGGCGGGTTGCGCACAAGACCGGAATTCCCGTCCGGCCCCACTTGGCCTCCGGCAAGGCACGGCCTAGAAGGGCCCGAGTTCAAGGGAAAAACCATGCGCACCGCCACGATCACCCGCAAGACCGCCGAAACCGAGATCACCGTCGAGGTGAACCTCGACGGCACCGGCATCTACGACAACGCCACCGGCGTCGGCTTTTTCGACCACATGCTGGACCAGCTGTCGCGCCACGCGCTGATCGACATGACGGTGCGGGCCAAGGGTGACCTGCACATCGACGATCACCACACGGTCGAGGACGTGGGCATCACGCTGGGCCAGGCGCTGACCCGGGCCATGGGCGACAAGCGCGGCATCGTGCGCTACGGATCGTGCCTCCTGCCGATGGACGATGCGCTGGTGCGCGCGGCGCTGGACCTGTCGGCGCGGCCGTACCTCGTCTGGAACGTCGACCTGCCGACGCAGAAGATCGGCACATTCGACACCGAGCTGGTGCGCGAATTCTTCCAGGCCTTCAGCACCCATGGCGGGATCACCCTGCACGTGGACATGCTGCACGGGGTCAACAGCCACCACATCGCCGAAGCCGCCTTCAAGGCGGTGGCCCGCGCCCTGCGCGACGCGCTGGAGGTGGACCCGCGCAAGGCCGACGCCGTGCCGTCGACCAAGGGCGCGCTCTGACATGCTGACGGCGATCATCGACTACGAGAGCGGCAACCTGCATTCGGCCGAGAAGGCCTTTCAGAAGATGGCGGCCGAGACCGGCGCGGGCGCGGTGCGTGTGACCGACGACCCCGAGGTCGTCGCCGCCGCCGACCGCATCGTGCTGCCCGGCGATGGCGCCTTTCCGGCCTGCGCCGAAGCGCTGCGGGCATCTGGCTGTTTCGAGGCGATGGTCGAGGCGGTCGAGCGCAAGGGGCGGCCGTTCCTGGGCATCTGCGTCGGCATGCAGCTGATGGCCCGCGTCGGGCATGAATACCGCGAGACGCCCGGCCTGGGCTGGATCGACGGCGAGGTGGCGCTGATCGCCCCCGCCGACAAGGCGCTGAAGGTGCCGCACATGGGCTGGAACGACCTGGTGATCGACCGCCCGCATCCGGTACTGGAAGGCATCGCCACAGGCGATCACGCCTATTTCGTGCATTCCTACCAGATGCGGCTGTCCGATCCGGCGCAGCGTGTCGCGCATGTGGACTATGCCGGCGACGTGACCGCCATCGTCGGGCGCGACAACATGCTGGGCCTGCAATTCCACCCGGAAAAAAGCGCGGCCGCAGGGCTGCGCATGATCGCCAATTTCCTCAACTGGCGACCCTGATACCCCGCTCTGCCCCCTGTCCGGCGCCGGGCGCATCGTCCGACACGCCCAGCCGCTGGGTCAGTTCAACCGAGCCCAGGTCTGCCCGTCGCAAACCCCGGCCTTGCACCCCGTGACGCGCAACGAATTGCCGGTCAACTGCGCCTTGGCCGAGGCTGTCACGTTCAGCAGGGGCACGCGGACCTTGCCGCCGCCATAGGCGCCGCCTCCGCTGGGCTTCAAGTCCCAGAACAGGAGTTTGCCGACGTTCGGTGTCTTGACCTCGCGCCCCTGCGGGTCGAAGGCTTTGAACACCGTGCCGCACAGGGCCACGCCGCAAGGGTCGACGCGGATATGACTGGACAGGTTCTTTCGGTCGGGCGGCGTCTTCCACAGGCCGACCATGGGGTCAGCAGCCGCGGCCGACATGGCAAACCCGACAACAAACATCAACGGGAGCAGGAGAAAGCGTTTCATTTGCGTGCAACCGCGTGGGCGAGAGATGAAACTCGTCCTCACGTGGGAGTATATTTGGCAAATGAAAGTGGCTGCCCTGCCCTCGCCGAAAATAACCCTGTCCCGCCGGCACGGCTCAGGGAACCCGGGTCCAGGTCTGGCTGGAGCAGATCAGCCCACCCGCGACACAGCCCTGCAATTTCAGGCTGTTGCCGTTGAGGGTCATCTTGCCAATGTAGGTCTTGCCGTTCGACGGCCGCCAGACCTTGCCGCTGTAGGTGCCGTCGCCCCTGGGCTCCATCCCGATCACCAGCGTCTTGCCCTGGTTCGGCGAGGCGAATTCGCCGCCCGCGTTGAAGCTGCGTGCGATCACGCCGCAGATCTTCGGCCCGCAGGGCGCCATCGTCACATGCGCATAGGCGCCGTCGTCCGGCTCTGTCTTCCAGATGCCTTCCACCGGGTCGGCGGCGGCGGCAGGGCCCGCAAGGGCCAGCATCAGCGCGGCCAGTCCGGCCATCAGTCCGTTATTGTCCAAGGTGTCCTCCTCCTGTCAGACGCCATGATCCTTCCGTCTGGCCACAGAGACGGGCAAGCCTGACGCGAGGTCGCCTTGCGTCTTTCGTTGCGTCATACTAAGTCGCGGCAAAAGACTGGAAGGGCAGCGAAAATGATCCTGTATCCCGCGATCGACCTGAAAGACGGAAAGGCGGTGCGCCTGCTGCGCGGCGACATGGACAAGGCGACGGTCTTCAACGACGATCCGGCCGCACAGGCGCTGGAATTCGTGGCTCAGGGCTGCGAGTGGCTGCACCTGGTCGACCTGAACGGCGCTTTCGCCGGTGCGCCGGTCAACGCTGCGGCGGTCGAGTCGATCCTGCGCCAGACCAGGACCCCCGCCCAGCTGGGCGGCGGCATCCGCGACATGGCGACCATCGAGATGTGGCTGTCCAAGGGCCTCGCACGGGTCATCCTGGGCACCGTGGCGGTCGAACAGCCGGACCTGGTGCGCGAGGCCGCCCGCGCCTTTCCCGGCCAGGTGGCGGTGGGCATCGACGCCCGCGTCGGCCGCGTGGCCACCAAGGGCTGGGCCGAGGTCACGCAGGTCGACGCGGTGGACCTGGCGCGCAGTTTCGAAGACGATGGCGTCGCGGCGATCATCTACACCGACATCAACCGCGACGGCGCCATGATGGGCCCCAACGTCGAGGCGACCGCGGCGCTGGCCCGCGCGGTGACGATCCCGGTCATCGCCTCGGGCGGCGTGTCTTCGATCAAGGACCTGATCGCGCTGCGCGACTGCGGCGCGGCGCTGAACGGCGCCATTTCCGGCCGCGCGCTGTATGACGGGGCGATTGATCTGAAGGAGGCGCTGGAAGTCCTGCGGACCTGAGCGGCCGCCCTTCGGCCCCTGGGGCACCGGACAGGCCGCGATGAATGCGCCATGGGCACAGCGCCAGCTGCCGCGCATCCGCCCCTTTCCAACACCGCTTTTTCGCGCTACGGCAGGCCCATGCTCAAGACCCGCATCATCCCCTGCCTCGACGTGGCCGACGGCCGCGTGGTCAAGGGCGTCAACTTTGTCGACCTGCGCGATGCCGGCGACCCGGTGGACGCCGCCCGCGCCTATGACGCCGCCGGCGCCGACGAGATCTGCTTTCTCGACATCCACGCCACGCATGAGAACCGCGGCACCATGTTCGACGTGGTGACCCGCACCGCCGAACAGTGCTTCATCCCGCTGACGGTGGGGGGCGGCGTGCGCACGGTGGGTGATGTCCGCGCGCTGCTGCTGGCCGGGGCCGACAAGGTCAGCTTCAACTCCGCCGCCGTGGCCAACCCGGACGTGGTGGCCGAGGCCGCCGACCAGTTCGGCAGCCAGTGCATCGTCTGCGCCATCGACGCCAAGACCGTGTCCCCCGGCAAGTGGGAGATCTTCACCCACGGCGGGCGCAAGCCCACCGGCATCGACGCGGTGGAATTCGCCGTCACCATGGCTGCCAAGGGCGCCGGGGAGATCCTGCTGACCTCGATGGACCGCGACGGCACCAAGGCGGGGTTCAACCTGCCGCTGACCCGCGCCATCGCGGACGCGGTGAACATTCCCGTCATCGCCTCCGGCGGCGTCGGCACGCTGGACCACCTCGTCGAAGGCGTGACCGAGGGCCATGCCTCGGCGGTGCTGGCGGCCTCGATCTTTCACTTCGGCACCTTCACCATCGGCGAGGCCAAGGCGCACATGGCGGCCGCCGGCATCCCCGTCCGGCTGTGATCGCCGACGCGGCGGATATCACCCTGCGCGAGGGCGAGACCGAGCAGGGCACATGCCGATGCTGCGGCGCACCCACCACCATCGTCACCGGCTACCTCGAGGTCGGCGCGCTGTCGGCCGGATGGTACACCGTCGGCGCGACCATGGGCGAACCGGACCACCTGCCGCTGGTCCGCATCTACCTGGGCGACTGGAGCGACAGCGCCGGCCCGGCCGAACGCTGGGGCCTCAGGATCGGGATCACGCCCGACGGGCCGAACCTGCTCGACTGGCCGGAAAAGGACAGGGCCGAGGCGCGCCCCGTGTTCAGCCCGCTTGACCGCGCGCAGGTGCTGGGCACCCCGATGGAGGCGCAGGTCTTCGACCTTCTCGACACCATCCTGAGCGGCGACAGTCGCCTTTGAAAGGACCCGCCATGACCCTCGAAGAGCTGGAAACCATCGTCGCGGCCCGCGCAGCCGCCTCTCCGGACGAAAGCTGGACCGCCAAGCTGCTGGCCAAGGGCCCCGAGAAAGCCGCCGAGAAGTTCGGCGAAGAGGCGATCGAGGCCATCATCGAAGCGGTGAAGAACGACCGCGAGAAACTGGTGAGCGAGGTGGCGGACGTGCTGTTTCATCTTCTGGTCATGCTGCGCTCGCGCGAGGTGACTGTGGCCGAGGTCATGGCCGAACTGGACCGCCGCACCGCCAGTTCCGGTCTCGCAGAAAAGGCCGGGAGGACGGCAGAGTGACCGGCTACACGCTGGAAGGCTCGCTGCGCGGGCTGAACCACGGGCGGATCTGCGGCCGGTTGCGCCGGCGGCACCAACCCTGGCTGATGCGCTGGGGCGTGCTGCTGGCGGCACTGGGGCTGGTCCTGTGCCAGGTGGCGATCCCCGCGCTCGACCTGCTGGCGGGCATCAGGCTGCCCCGCGCGGCCAGCTACCTGCCCTTCGCGCTGTTCCTGGGCTGCGTCATCCTGCTGACCCGCTGGCGCCAGCGCCACGCCATGACGGCGGTGCGGGATGCACCGGTGCGGCGCACCGCGATGACCTACCACCTCGCGCCCGAGGGCGTGACCGTCACCGGAGAGCTGAGTCACGCGCAGATGAAATGGCCGGCCTTCCTCGACGTGGTGGACGATCCCGAAGGTGTGCTGCTGCTGACCGGACCCATGGAGTACCTGGTGCTGCCGCCCGAATCCTTCCGCGATGCCGCACACCGCGCCGAGGTGCTGCGCCAGGCCAAGGGCTGGCTTGAGGCCGCCCGCGCCGCCTGAGAGCGACGCAAGGCGGGACGGCGGGCGGGGCGCCTTTCGCGCGGCACGCGCGAAACAGCGTCCGTCCGGCCCGCCACGTCAGAGTTTCGAAGAGATGATTCCGGTGTTGAACCCGGCCATGCGCAGCTCGCCGAACAGGCGCTGGTACTCGATCTTGGGGCAGCGGTTCATGATCACGTCGACGCCGCGCGCCTCGGCCAGCGCCGCGGCCTCATCATTTTCCACCCCGATCTGCATCCAGACCGTCTTGAGCGCCGGAAACACCTCCAGCGCCTCGGCCACGATCGGCGGCACATGCTCGGACCGGCGGAAGATGTCGACCATGTCCACGTCCTTCGGGCACTCCGTCAGACCCGCCCGGACCGTCTGGCCGAACAGGGTCTCGCCGGCATGGCCGGGGTTCACCGGGATCACCGTGAAGCCCTTGAGCGACAGGTAGCGCGCCACGTAGTAGCTGGGCCGCACGGGGTTCATCGACACACCCACCACCGCGATCTTGCGCGTGCGGGTCAGGATCGTCTTGAGATGGGCATCGGTGTAACGCATGTCCGCATCCATATACCGGCTTGGTGCAAAGAAAAAGCGCCCGGGCAAGAACCCGGGCGCAAGTCACGGAACGAGGGACAGTGAAGGTCTCGCGGGGGTTCCGATCCCGCGATCCTGATCATGAGATAGGCGTAAATGACACAGATTGAAGCCCTGTAAAGAAACTGTGAACATTTTTCTTGACGTTTCCATCTCGGGCATCCCGCGACGCATTCCGGCCCGCGCATAACGCTGTCAGCCCACCGCCGCGGACAGGCCCGTGGCCAGGCTGCGCGCCAGGCTGGGGTGCAGCTGTTCCGACGGATCCCGGCCCACCACCCGCGCCTGGCGCAGCACAAACAGCTTGCCGATGCCCATCCAGGTCCCCACCGAGGGCGCCTCGGGATCGCAGGGAAAGCGCGCGCGCCAGCCCTCCGGCAGATGGACACCGCAGCCCTCGAGGTTGCCCAGCATCCAGACCAGCGGGATATTGGCCAGCGGACGTGCCGCCTCGTAGCCGCCCAGTTGCCCGCCGATGTCGCCATGGGTGCCGCGGAACCAGACCTGCTCGACCTTGCCGGCCCATCCGGGCGGGCAATTCCACATCACCGGGGCAAAGGCGGCGCGCGTTTCGTCATGCGCCAGTGCGTGAAACCCGTGTCGGATCGACGGGCCCAGCGCATGGTTGTGGAACTCGTGCGACGGCTCGGTCAGCCGCCAGAGCACCGGCAGCCGCACGCCCAGCGCCTTGACGGTGTCCCAGACGCCCACCATCTCGATCGGCGCCTCCGGCAGGCAGTGCTGCCGGGCAAAGCTGCGCGCCGCGGCGCCGTGCGGATCATACTGGTAAAGACGATAGATCTGGCGGATGTTGCGCTCGGTCGCGAACCGCGCCTGCAACAGCCCCACCATGTCGATGATCCCCGCCAGCGACCGCACGGCATAGGCGCCGCGCGAATAGCCCATCAGGAAGATGCGGTCGCCCTCGTGGTAGCGCGAAGCGAGATAGCCATAGGCGCGGCGAATCTGCCGGTTGATGCCCCGGCCCAGCGCCACGTCCGGCGTGGTGCGCCAGTCCGTCCATTGCACGCCCGCCTCGTAATAGACCGAGGCGTGCCCGGCCTCGCGCAGCAACAGGTAGGTGCGGCCCGCGTTGGTCTGCTGCGCGCCCTGCAACGCAGACATGGTGCCGTCAAGAATGATGACATGGTCGACCGGACCCCGACGACGCGCAATGGCGGAGTGTTCCGCCGCGGGCCGCCGCCGGAGCCAGCCAAGAACGATGTCATTCAGCCGCGATTGCATCACCTTCCAGCATGGCCCATACGCGCGCCGGCGTGAAGGGCATGTCCACTTGCCTGATCCCATGCGCCCAAAGCGCGTCCTGCACCGCGTTGGACACCGCCGCCAGAGCCCCCACGGTCCCGGCCTCGCCGCAGCCCTTCATCCCCATGGGGTTGGAGGTCGACGGCACAGGCTCGGTCTCGAAATGAATCATGGGCACAGAATCGGCCCGCGGCACGGCGTAGTCCATGAACGAGGCCGTGAGCAGCTGCCCGTCCTCGTCGTAGACCACCCGTTCGGCGATCGCCTGGCCGATGCCCTGCACCACCCCGCCATGCACCTGCCCCTCGGCCAGCATCGGGTTGATGAGGTTGCCGAAATCGTCGACCACGTGAAAGCGGTCGCAGACCACCTCGCCGGTTTCCGGGTCGATCTCGACCTCGGCGACATGGCAGCCGTTGGGATAGGACCGGCCCGGCAGCGCCTCGGTCCGGAGCCAGACCAGAAGGTCGGCGCGGCCCTTGTCACGGGCCATCCGCGCGGCCTCCAGCATCGTCGGCGTCAGGTTGGAGCCTTCCGCGCGGAACCGCTCGTCATCAAAGCTCACCTGCGATGGCTCGACCCCCATCTCGCCGGCCAGGAACTCGGAAAAGCCGGCGATGATCTCGGCCACCGCCGCCAGCGTCACGTTGGCCTGCACCGTGACCGAACGCGACCCGCCGGTGCCGCCGCCCGAGGCGATCAGGTCGCTGTCGCCCTGCACCACCTCGATCCGCTCGGCGGGGATGCCGGTCTGGTCGGCCAGGAACTGGCGGAACACCGTCTCGTGCCCCTGCCCGTTCGACTGGGTGCCGACGTAGATCCGTGCGCCGCCGTCCTCGGTAAATTCCACCTTCACATCCTCATGTGGCTGCCCAAGGATGGACTCGATGTAATAACAAATCCCCAACCCGCGCAGTTTGCCCTGCGCTTCGGACGCCGATTTGCGCGCGGCAAAGCCCGCGATGTCCGACGACCGCTCTGCATGGGCCAGAACGCGGGCAAAATCGCCCACGTCATAGCTTTCGCCGGTGACGGTCTTGTAGGGGAACTGGTCGGGCTTGATGAAGTTGATGCGGCGCAACTCCAGCGGGTCGACGCCCAGCTCGCGCGCGGCGCGGTCCATGATCCGCTCGAGCACGTAGATCGCCTCGGGGCGACCGGCGCCGCGATAGGCGTCCACCACCACGGTGTTGGTGTAGAACCCTTCGGCCCGGTAATACGCCGTCTTGATGTCGTAGGTCCCCGTCAGCACGCGGGCAAACAGGTGCGACTGGATCATCTGCCCGAAATGGCCGTTGTAGGCGCCCAGGTTGGACCGCGTGTGCAGCCGGTAGCCCAGGATGCGGTGATCGGCGTCAAAGGCCAGCTCGGCGGTGGTGGTCAGATCGCGCCCGCCGTTGTCCGACAGCATCGCTTCGGTGCGGTCCGACATCCAGCGCACCGGCCGCCCGGTCACCTTTGCCGCATGGGGCAGCACGAAGTATTCCGGGTAGGGAAAGCCCTTCATGCCGAAACCGCCGCCGACATCCGGGTTGGTGATGCGGATCTGCTCGCGGTCCATGCCGTAGGTCCGCGCCAGTTCGTCCTTCATCGCCCAGACGCCCTGCCCGCCGAATGACAGGTGCAGGCGGCCGTCCTCTGTCCACTCGGCATAGGCGCCGCGCGGCTCCATCGAGTTCACGATGATCCGGTTGTCGCCGATCTCCAGCTTGACGGTCCTGGCGGCCTTGGCAAAGGCGGCGTCGGTCGCGGCTTCGTCACCGATGGCGTAGTCGTAGCCTCGGTTGTCCGGCGCCTCGGGGTGGATCGTCGGGCCGCCGGCCTCCAGGCCCATCGCCACCGGCAGGTCCTTGAAATCGAACTCGATCATCTCGGCGGCGTTGCGCGCCTGTTCCAGTGTCTCGGCCACGACAACGGCCATCGCCTCGCCCACAAAGCGCACGCGCCCCTCGGCCAGCACCGGACGCTTGGGCGCGGCCCCCTTGGTGCCGTCGCGGTTGGGCGCGCGGTTGTGCGCCATGCCGGTGTCGATGCCGGCGGCGCGCAGATCCTCGGCGGTCACGACCAGGTGGACACCTTCGGCCTCTCGCGCTGCGCTGACGTCCAGGTGGGTGATCTCGCCATGCGCCACGGGCGAGCGCAGCACAAAGGCCCGCAGCGCATTCTCGGGCGCGATATCATCGACATAGCGGCCATGGCCGGTCAGGAACCGCACATCCTCGATCCGCTTGACGGGCTGGCTCTTGCCGAACTTGTCCATGGAACTCTTCCTCGCGCTTGTGCCTCTGGGGCGGACATTAGACTGCCCTGCCCCGGTGTCCAGAGCGCGAGGGAGAGACGGCCCTAGCGCATCAGCGTCACGATCCGCCGCACGCCGTAGCCGTTGAACCGGGTGACCAGCGCGGTGGAATAGGCGCCGCAGGCCTGGAACAGCAGGAAATCGCCCTCGGCCAGGTCACACGGCAGGTCCACCCGGTCCGACAGCCGGTCGAGGCTGTCGCAGGTCGGGCCAAACACCGCCGTGGCGCGAATCTCGCCGCGCAGCGGGGTGCCGTCCGTGGCCAGCGCGGTGATCCGGGTCGAGGGGCCGAGGTCGCGCCATTCGCTGAGGCCGCCGTAGATGCCATCATTCAGGAAGATCGCGTCGCCATCGCGCGCCTTGACCTGCAGGCCCAGTTCAAACGCCTCGGCCACCATGGCCCGGCCCGGTTCGCAGACCAGCGCCGGAGGAGTGCCGTCAAAAGCTTCGTCCGCCGCATGGCGGATCGTTTCGAACAGGGCGGGAAGATCGGGCGCGGGGGCCTCGCGGAAGGCCGGGAAACCGCCGCCGACGTTCAGGCGGTGCAGGGTGACGCCGGCACGCGCCGCGATCTCGCCGCAGGCGCGGATATAGGCGGCCCAGGCGGCACCCGAACGGCACTGGGTGCCGGGGTGAAAGGTCATCGACGGCAGGCCGCCACGCGCGGCCACCGCGCGCAACAGCGCCTCGGCCGCGTCGGGCGACGCGCCGAATTTCGATCCGAAGTCATAGACCGCGCCCGCCACCGGCAGCTTCAGCCGCACGGCGATCTCGACGCCCTCGATCGGGCCCAGCTTGTCCAGTTCCGCCATCCGGTCGACCGACCAGGAGGTGATGCCAAAGGCGCGTGCGGCCGCGATCTCGGCGCGCGAGCGCACCGGGTTGTGGTAGTGCAGGCGCGCCTTGGGCGCGACGCTGCGCACCAGCGCCATCTCGTCGGGCGAGGCCACGTCGAAGGCCTGCATGCCCGCCGCGACCAGCCCCTCGATCACCGAAGGATCGGGGTTGGCCTTGACCGCGTAGGTCACTTCCCCCGGGAACCCGTCGATGAACTCGCGCGCGGCGGCGTGCAGCCGGCGCGGATCGAAGAAGAACACCGGCTCGTCCGGCTGCTCACGCGCCAGCCACCGTGCGGGATCACTGTGAAATGCCTGCTGCAGCACCATGCCTGTCGTCTCCTGTTCGCCTGTTCGAGGGGTCGCGTGAGATCAAATATGAGGCTTGTGGATGAGTCAGTCTGCCGTCATTCTGGACGATGTGCACAGCAATATTCGCCAGAATGACGACATGAACCAACAGATCGACGAAACCGACCGCGCCCTGATCGCCGCCCTGTCCGAAAACGCCCGCCTGCCGGTGGCCGATCTGGCCCGCATGCTGGGGCTGGCGCGCACCACCGTGCAGGCGCGGCTCGAAAGGCTCGAATCGCGTGGGGTGATCGCCGGTTACACGCTGAAACGCGGGCCGGGTCTGCGGCCCGCGCTGCGCGCCACGGTGCTGATCTCGGTCGAGCCGCGCGCCACCGCCACCGTTCTTTCGCGGCTCAAGGCGATCCCGGCGGTCGAGTCGGTGCACACCACCTCGGGGCGCTTCGACCTGATCGTGCAGCTCAGCACCGGCACGACCGAGCAACTGGACCGCGCGCTCGACCAGATCGGCGAGGCCAAGGGCGTGAACAGCTCCGAAAGCCTGATCCACCTCAGCACCAAGATCGATCGCGGCGCCTGACGCGCCGACAGGTGCGTTCCGGGGACGGTGGGCGGGGCGATATCGGCGCCGCAGACGACGAAGAGCGCCAAACGGCGTACCCCGGCGTCAGGCGTCCTTGTCTTCCTGCGGGCCGTATTTCTTGAACAGACCGCCCTGGAACATGAAGAAGACAAAGATCGCGGCGGTCAGGCCGAAGGTCTTGAAATAGACCCAGGTCTCGGTGTCCATCGTGCGCCAGATCACTTCGTTCAGCACCGCCAGCCCAAAGAAAAAGGCCATGATCCGCCGGGTCAGGATCATCCAGCCTTCCGGCTCCAGCGGCACCAGCCCTTCCATCACCAGCTTCAGCCAGCTTTCGCCGCGCATCAGCCCGATGGCCAGCGCCGTGGCGAACAGCAGGTAGATCAGCGTCGGTTTCATCTTGAAGAAACGGTCGTCGTTCAGCCAGACGCTGAGCCCGCCAAAGACCACGATCAGCACCGCCGTCACGATCTGCATCCGGCTGAGATGGCCGGTCAGCTTCCACAACAGGCCCATGCAGACCAGGAACACCGGGATAAAGCCGGCGGTGACCACGATGAATCCCTCGTAATCGGTGCCTCCAAAGGTAAACACCCGGTCCTTCAGCCAGAGATAGGCGACGAAGAAGGCCAGGATCGGGCCGAACTCCAGCCCCGTCTTGACCATCGGGTTGACCTGCCGCTGTTCCATGTCGTCTCCTGTCGCGTTTTGTCTCACTTAGGCGCTTCAGCCGCCAAGCTCAACGATCACCGCACCCAGGGCGATCAGGCACATCAGCGTGATGCGCCTCGGCCCCACCGTTTCGCGCAGCACCAGCCAACCGATCAGCGCGGCAAACACGGTCGAGGTCTCACGCAGCACCGCCGCCTCGCCGACCTTGTCCAGCCGTGTTGCCAGCATGACCGACCCGAAGGAGCCGTAGGCAATCACCGCCCCCAGCATGCCCCGCAACAGCAGCGGCCGCAGCGGCATGCCGCTCAGCCGGTGCCGGAGCGACGTCAGCCCCAGCAGCAGCGGAAAATCGAAGGCGGTCAGAAAGAAGAACCAGGCGAGAAAGGTAAAAGGATCCGCCGTCGCGCGGATGCCGTAGGCGTCATAGGTGGTGTAGAGCGCGACAAAGACCCCGGTCACCACCGCGTAAGCCAGCGCCGGGCGCAGCGTGTCGCGCGCGGTTTCCAGAAAGACAAGGTTGTAGACCGCCAGCCCGAAGATGCCCGCCAGCAACACGCCGAGGCCAAAGACCTGTGTCGGCGTGAAGGTCTCGCCAAAGATCAGCCAGGCGCCGATGACGGCGAACAGCGGCCCGGTGCCGCGCACCACCGGGTAGACCACGGTGTAGGCGCCGCGCGTGTAGGCCATGGCCTGCATCACCTTGTAGGCAAAGTGGATGACGATGGCGCCGGCGAATATCGGCCACATATGCGGCTCGGGGACCGGCACGAGGAAGAGCATCGGAAAGCTGAGCAGGACCAGCCAGCTGTCGATCGCGCCGCGGGTCAGCCAGGGGTCGTGCCGGCCCTTCTGCAGCGCGCCAAAGACCGCGTGCAAAAAGGCCGCCAGCAGCGCCAGCGCCAGCGCCGCCTGGTGGCCGGCCTCGGTCCCTTCGAGCGACAGCAGCCACTGGCTCATGCGGTGGCGGGGCGCGCTGCCCCCGTCGCCCTGCGGGCGCCTCCCCCGGGATATTTCCGGACCAAAGATGCCCGGGGCGGGATCATTCGATGGCGAGGCCGGTCAGAGCGGCGGCGAATTCCTCGGGGTCAAACGGCGCGAGGTCGTCGATCTGTTCGCCGACGCCGATGGCGTGGATCGGCAGGCCGAACTTGTCGGCCAGAGCCACCAGAACGCCGCCCTTGGCGGTGCCGTCCAGCTTGGTCATCACAAGGCCCGAGACATCGGCCAGCTTGCGAAAGGTCTCGACCTGGCTCAGCGCGTTCTGGCCGGTGGTGGCATCCAGCACCAGCAGCGTATTGTGCGGCGCGTCGGGGTCCTTCTTGCGGATCACGCGGACGATCTTGGCCAGTTCCTCCATCAGGTCGGCGCGGTTCTGCAGCCGCCCGGCGGTGTCGATCATCAACAGGTCCGCGCCCTCGGCCTGGGCGCGGGTCATCGCGTCGAAGGCCAGGCTGGCGGGGTCCGAGCCTTGCGCCGCGGTCATCACCGGCACGCCGGCACGCTCGCCCCAGACTTGCAGCTGTTCGACGGCGGCCGCGCGAAAGGTGTCCCCGGCGGCGATCACCACCTTCTTGCCCGCGGCCTTGAACTGGCTCGCGAGCTTGCCGATGGTCGTGGTCTTGCCCGAGCCGTTGACCCCCACCACCAGAACCACCTGCGGTTTCTTGGCATAGAGCGGCAGCGGGCGCGCGACCGGCTCCATGATACGGGCGATCTCGGTGGCCAGCGCCTGCTTGATCTCCTCGACCGAGAGCCGCTTGCCATAGCGCCCCTCGGCGATGTTGGCTGTCACCCGCAGCGCGGTGTCGACACCCATGTCCGAGGCGATCAGCAGTTCCTCGAGCTGTTCCAGCATATCGTCGTCCAGCACGCGGCGGACGACGGGCGCGGCAGTCTCGGGCCGGCCCATGAGGCGACCGAGGAAACTGCCGGGGCGCTTCGGCTCGTCCGGTGCGGCGGTCGGTGCGGGGGTATCCGGCACGGCGGGCGCGGGTTGCGGTGCCGGTTCAGGCTGTGGCGGCTGGGGTTTCGGTGCGGGCGCGGGCTGCGGCGTCGGTGCAGGAGGTGTCGCGACGGCCGGTTCCGCCGGAGCCGCCTCGCCGCCGTCCTGCACGATGGCATCCAGCCCCTCGTCGAGCTTCGACGAGGACTTGAACAACCGGTTCTTCAGCTTGCCGAAAAAGGACATGGGGCCCGCCTGATCGTTGCGTTTCCCTCACCTAATACGGCAACGCGCGCATTGAAAGACCGCGCGGGCCGGAGCGACCCGCGCGGAGGGTGTCATATCTCGTCGGCGAAATGCTTCATCGTCAGGCGGATCGGGTTCGGCGCGGCCTGGCCCAGGCCACAGATCGAGGCATCGGCCATGGCCTGGCAGAGTTCCTCGAGCAGGCCGGTGTTCCAGTGCTCCGCGCTCATCAGCTTGACCGCCTTCTCGCAGCCGACCCGGCAAGGGGTACACTGGCCACAGCTTTCGTCCTCGAAGAAACGCAGCATGTTCAGCGCAGCATCACGGGCTCGGTCCTTGTCCGACAGCACAACAACGGCGGCCGATCCGATGAAGGAGCCATGCGGCTGCAGCGTGTCGAAGTCGAGCGGAATGTCGTCCATCGACGCCGGCAGCAGCCCCGAGGACGGCCCGCCGGGCTGGTAGGCCTTGAAGGCGTGCCCTTCGGCCATGCCGCCCGCCGCCGCGATGATGTCGAGGATGGTCGAGCCTGCCGGCAGCAGGTAGACGCCCGGTTTTGCCACCCGGCCCGAGACCGAGTAGGAGCGCAGGCCCTTGCGGCCGTTCTTTTCGATTCCCGACAAGATTTCAGGGCCTTCGCGGCAGATCTTCGACACCCAGTGCAGCGTCTCGACGTTGTGGACCAGGGTCGGTCGGCCAAACAGGCCGACCTGCGCGACATAGGGCGGACGGTGGCGCGGCAGGCCGCGCTTGCCCTCGATCGATTCGATCATCGCGCTTTCCTCGCCGCAGATGTAGGCCCCCGCGCCGCGGCGCAGGTCCACGTAACCCGGCGCGACGATCCCGGCGGCCTCGAGCGCGGCGATCTCGCGGCGCAGGATCTCCAGCACGGCGGGGTATTCGTCGCGCATGTAGATGTAGCAGCGCTCAGCCTCCACCGCCCAGGCGGCGATCAGCATTCCCTCAAGGAAAACATGCGGTTCGCGCTCAAGGTAAAAGCGGTCCTTGAAGGTGCCCGGCTCACCCTCGTCACCGTTCACGGCCAAGTAGCGCGGTCCGGGATTGGCACGGACAAACCCCCATTTCCGGCCGGAGGGGAAGCCCGCGCCGCCCAATCCGCGCAGACCCGAGGACAGCACGGTTTCCTGCACCGCCTCCCAGTCGCCATTGGCGCGCAGATCCTTGAGCGTGGCATAGCCGCCGTCCGAAGAATAGGCGTCAAACCCCTGGTATTGCGGGAGATGTGCGTGGGTATCGTCGGCCTCTATGGCTGCCTTGACCTTGTCGACCGTCGCATGGTCGATGTGGTTGTGGCCCAGTTCCAGCACCGGCGCGGTGTCGCAGCGGCCCATGCAGGGCGCGCGCAGGACGCGCACCTTGACCGGGTCCATGCCGTCCTCGAGCGCGGCGCGCAGCTGCTCGGCGCCGGCCAGTTCGCATGACAGCGAATCGCAGACCCGGATGGTCAACGCGGGGGGCGGTGTCTCACCTTCGCGGACGATGTCGAAATGCGCGTAAAAGCTGGCCACTTCATAGACTTCGGCCATCGAAAGGCGCATTTCCTCGGCCAGCGCGCGCAGGTGCGCGGCCGACAGGTGGCCATGCGCGTCCTGGATCAGGTGCAGGAATTCGATCAGCAGGTCGCGGTTGCGCCGCCGGTCGCCCAGCAGGGCGCGGACCTCGGCCCAGGCCTGGTCCTCGACCTGCCGGCCCTTCGGCGTGCGCCGCCCCTTGCCCTTGCCCGATTTCCACACGCCCTTGCGTTCGTCGAGTGCCATGCCTGTCTCCTCCTGCTCGCCGCACCATATATCCGTTCCTCCGGGCGCCGGGATTGAAAAACGACGCATTCCCGCGTCGCTGCGCCCAGAAAACCGCCCGGTTTCGTCGCATCGGGAACCGAAAGTTCCGATATGTTAAACTCCGGGCTGTAAGGGAGCATTCATGCTGCGGTTCACATTGGCAACGCATGGAATGGTCTTACTCCTCGCGGCGGCGATGCTGTTCGGCGGGCCGTTTCCGGCGCTTGCGCTGGGCTACATCACGGTCTTTGCCTGGTTCATGGACCGGATCGCGGCGCTGGCCGCGCCGGACCATCCGGGGCAGGAGTTCCCGGCCGGCACCGGGCTGTCCGTTTCGCTGGCCCTGGTGCATTTCCCCTTGTTGTATGGCGGGGTCTGGACGCTGGCGGCCTCTGACGCAATGACGCTCGACAAGATACTGATATTCATTGCGCTTTCCCTATTCATCGGCCAGGTCGGCAACGCCAATGCGCATGAGTTGATCCACCGCTCGGCCCGGCCCCTGCGGCGGCTGGGGATCGCGGTCTACTGTTCGATCCTCTTTGGCCACCATGCCTCGGCGCACGTGCGGGTGCACCATGTCCACGCGGCGACGGCGCGCGATCCGAACTCGGCGCGGCTGGGCGACTCCTATTACGCCTTTGCGCTGCGCGCCTGGGGCGGCTGCCTGCGGGCGGGCTACGCCGCCGAATCGCGCCTGCGCAAGGGCGCGGGCCTGCACCCCTACACGGTCTATGCTGCGGGCGCGGCGCTGTCGCTGGCGCTGGCGGCGCTGATCGCCGGCCCCGGCGGCATCCTGGCGCTGCTGGGCCTCTCGGCCTATGCGCAGGCGCAACTTCTGCTGTCGGACTACGTGCAGCACTACGGGCTGCACCGGAGGGAAACCTCCCCCGGCAGGCTTGAGCCGATCGGCCCCCAGCACAGCTGGAACGCGCCGCACGACTTCACCGCGGCCCTGATGCTGAACGCGCCGCGCCACTCGGACCATCACGCCCACCCCGCACGTCCCTATCCCGGGCTGGACCTGGACCGCGAGACCATGCCGATGCTGCCGCAACCTTTGCCGGTGATGGCGGTCATCGCGCTGGTGCCGCCGTTCTGGCGGCGGTTGATGGACCACCGCGCCCGGCGCTGGAGCGAGGCGCCGAAACCGCAGGTCAAGCGCAGGCCAGACCCCGCCTATGGTTAACCATTCATGAATACCTGACTTCCGGGGCGGCGGCGATTCTGGCAGGCTCGCGCCATGAAACGCATCCTCGCCTTCGCCCTGACCTGCCTGACCACCCTGCCCGCGCTGGCGGCCGAGCCCATGTCGGCCGCCGATTTCGAAAACTACGTGACCGGCAAGACGCTGTACTTTGGCCTCAACGGCGATGCCTACGGGGTCGAGGAATACCTGCCCGACCGGCAGGTGCGCTGGTCCTTCCTCGACGGCAAGTGCAAGGAGGGCTTCTGGTACGAGGAAGCCGGCCAGATCTGCTTTGTCTACGAGGACAATCCAGAGCCGCAGTGCTGGAGCTTTTTCAGGGAGGGCGCCCGCCTGCGCGCGGTTTTCGAGAACGACCCCGCCAGCACCGTCCTTTATGAGGCGCAGCAGAACGACGATCCGATGCTCTGCTACGGCCCCGACGTAGGCGTCTGAAGCCTAAAGCGTCACGCCTTTAACCTGAGACATATCCAGCAGCCTTGAAGTAGTTCCAACATTCTTGCTCCGAGTAGAGGTCGCAGACATGACCGATTGCTTTGAACATTTCGGTGAATGTCCTCGCGCCGATCCGTCTGAGTTGGGCCTTGAGCTTAGAGAAGGC
>NZ_FXYF01000042.1 GCF_900184945.1 Antarctobacter aquimaris
ATAACGCGCCGCGCCGGGCGGCGCGTCCATCGGATAACCGGGGGCCGATATCGCTTTGATCCGCGGTTCGGCCCGATGGTGCGAACACCGGCCAGGCACGACATGCCGAGCGCCGGACTCACGCACCCGACACGGCC
The DNA here is from genome assembly GCF_900184945.1 of Antarctobacter aquimaris. GTDB lineage: Bacteria > Pseudomonadota > Alphaproteobacteria > Rhodobacterales > Rhodobacteraceae > Maliponia > Maliponia aquimaris. Next base: position 138 of record NZ_FXYF01000042.1, read on the forward strand.
CCGGCGCGGGCCAGGAACACAAGGATCAGAAACCATGACTGCCATCTCGATCTTCAAGCCGATCGCCCTTGTCACGCTGCTTGTCATCGGCGCGACCGCCCAGGCCGACGGCAACAGGGTCACGCTGTTTCAGCAGGGCGTCGACCACGCGATCGGCGCCTCGCAACTGGGGCACGCGAACCGTCTGAGCGTGAACCAGAACGGCTGGGCCAACACCTCGATCTCGATGCAGGACGGCGCCCGCAACCGCACGGTGATCGGCCAGCAGGGCCGCCACAACGAGGCCTACAGCAGCCAGGTCGGGCGCTGCAACATCCTGGGCATCGCCCAGTCAGGCGCGGGCAATACCGCCGACATCGACCAGCGCGGGCGCTGCAACGCGGTCGGCGTCTTCCAGTCCGGCCGCGGCCACACCGCCGAGACCGTCCAGCGCGGCCGCGGCAATGTCGTGGTGATCGTGCAGGACTGAGGTCGGAAATCAGGGCGGGGGTGTCCCCTCCCGCTCTGTTCCCCTGGATGAAATGGAGGACCCCATGTCACGTCTATTGCTTGCCCTTGCGGGCTCTGTCGCGGTGATCGCCGCGGCCGGCAGCGCGCACCTTGCGGCGGACACCCAGGCCGCGCTGCCGGGGTGCCGCCTGGCCCTCGATGAGCGCGGCGGCGCGGTTCACGTCCATGCCGTCATCGAGAGCCCCACCCCGATGCACGGCACCTACGAGATGCGGCTGACGCGGAACGCCGCCGCCGGCAGCATCGACCTGAGCCAGAGCGGCGCCTTTTCGATCAAAGCCGGCGCCCGGACGGTGCTGAACGAGGCGACGCTGAACGGCCGCGCGCGCGACCTTGACGCCGGCCTCACCATGAAGACCGGCGGTTTGACCCTGCGCTGCCCGGTCCTGATCAACGGAACCCCGAAAGAGGAGACCTGACCCATGTTTCGCAACATCATCCTCGCCGCCGCGCTGTCGCTGGCCGCGCTTCCCGCTGCGGCGGGCGGCCAGTTCAGCCTCGGCTACCAGGCCCGCACCGCCGACGAGGCAGCCGCCATCCGCGCCGGGCTCGCCCTCTACGCGCTGCATCGCGACATCGACAGGAACGGCCATGTCACCCAGCAGGGCATCAACCACGCCGCGGGGCTCTATCAGCGCGGCCCCGGCCACCGCGGCATCATCGTGCAGGACGGGCGGGACCACACGGGCAGCCTGACCCAGACGGGGCGCGGCCACAGTTTCGGCCTGTTCCAGTCCGGTCGCGGCACGACGGCGCATATCGTGCAGCAAGGCCACGGACGGGCCGGCCTGCTGTTCCAGCACGGCTGGTGATGGGGCC
>NZ_FXYF01000052.1 GCF_900184945.1 Antarctobacter aquimaris
GTCCCATTCCGAACCCGGCAGTTAAGTGCCGCCGCGCCAATGGTACTGCGTCTCAAGACGTGGGAGAGTAGGTCGCCGCCAAACCTAGAAAAAACCACTTCTCTTAATACGATATCACGACAAAAAGCGCCCTTCGGGGCGCTTTTTGCGTTCCAGACGACCGGAAATAGCATCCTTCATGTGCAGGAACGACAAGCGACGCCTGCGCGGGCGGTAACCTGACGTCGCCGTCCCACAGAACGCAGACACTAGAAAGCTGCTTGAAATCTGAATCGTTGGGATTCCCATGAGAGCTGAATTGTGATTCACCATATGTGGAGGTGGATCATGGGCAAATCGCTATCAATGGATATTCGGGAGCGTGTTGTCGCTCTGATTGATGACCTGCCCCCCGCGAAATCCCTCACCGTAATGTAGGGTCTGCGCCAACTCTGAAGGAGCAGACACATGCGAAAGAGCCGTTTCACCGAGGCGCAGATAATCGGGATGATCAAGGAACAGGGTTCAAGCGTTAAGCGATTGATCCAGTGGATCAATCGTAGCGCAGAACGGATTGCCGACGGCTGAGGTGTGCCGCAGGCACAGCCTGAGCACCGCCACGTTCTACAAGCTGAAGGCCAAGTATGGCGGGATGGACGTGTCCGAGGCTGCCAGGCTGAAGGCGCTGGAGGACTAGAATGCCAAGCTCAAACGCCTGTTGGCAGACACCATGCTGGACAATGTCGTCTTGAAAGACCTGCTGGGAAAGAGCCGACGACGTTGACGAGGCGGCGAGACGCGGCGCTCCGGGTGATGCGGGATCACGACCTCTCGCAGCGCCGGGCCTGCAGGCTGGTCGGTGTCGATCCCAAGAC
>NZ_FXYF01000034.1:2500-6677 GCF_900184945.1 Antarctobacter aquimaris
TCTAGCCGACCGTTCCGGGATATCCCTTCTGAAACGAGCAATCGTTGTCCAAGTCAAGTACACTAACCGAAAGCGATCCGCATACGGATCGCACGTCAGGACGACAGTCCTGGCGGGATAGTATGCTTTTGAACCAGTAAGATGTCGGATCGGCCGAGAGGCCGGGCGGCATCGCATGGCTGTCCTGTGAACCAGCGGGACGCAAAGCCTTGCTTTTACTGGATCAAATCAAGCGCGAGAAGGGCGTTTGGTGGATGCCTTGGCAGCAAGAGGCGATGAAGGACGTGATACTCTGCGATAAGTCATGGGGAGCTGAGAATAAGCTTTGATCCATGAATCTCCGAATGGGGCAACCCACCTGACAGTTCGTTATAATTACCTCTGGTGATTTATAATGGGCTGAACCAGGTACTTCTTACCTGAATACATAGGGTTTGAAGAGCAAACCCGGGGAACTGAAACATCTAAGTACCCGGAGGAAAGGAAATCAATTGATACTCCCCTAGTAGTGGCGAGCGAACGGGGACCAGCCGAGCCATGAGAACGACTGGAACATGCTGGAAAGCATGGCCATAGCGGGTGACAGCCCCGTACAGGAAGTTCAAGTGGACGTATTAAGTAGGGCGGGACACGTGAAATCCTGTCTGAAGATCGGAGGACCACCTTCGAAGGCTAAGTACTCCTTGCTGACCGATAGTGAACCAGTACCGTGAGGGAAAGGTGAAAAGCACCCCGACGAGGGGAGTGAAACAGTCCCTGAAACCGAACGCCTACAATCAGTCGGAGCTTGACTGGACTCTAATGACAATCTGGGCCATCAGATGTCTTATCGAAACCGGACGCAGGGAGCGGCAAACGCTCTCGAAGGTCAGAAAGAGGTAAGGCAGAAAAGATGGCTGACGGAACCTTTGCAGTGCTGATGTTCGTGCTCGGTCTGACCGACATGAGCATGAACCACTGCGGCAGCGGAAAAGGTTGCCTGGGGCGCTCGGAAACGACGCCGAGGCTGGCCTTTTCCGCCGGTGAGGTTCTGGAACGGCGCGCGAAACCCGCGACGGAGTTCTACCTGCGCTACGATCTGGGCCACAAGATGGGTCCGTTCGGTAATGCGGTGGGGCTGTCGGTGGGCGAGCAGGGGGAAACCTGGGTCGGCTTCGGCCAGACCTACAGGGTGACCTTCGGCAACAGCGCGTTCTTCGCCGAGCTGCACGCGATGCCCGGCCTCTACTTCGACAATGGCGGCTTCGATCTGGGTGGACCGATCGAATTCCGTTCCGGCGTCGAACTGGGGTGGGAAAACCAGCGCGGCTGGCGATTTGGCCTGAGCTATGACCACCGGTCGAACGCGGGGATCTACGACAAGAACCCCGGCATCGAGACGGTGCAGTTCCGGGTCAGCATTCCGACCAGATAGAGTGGAAGAAATTCCGCCGTGTGGGCTCTCGTGACATTGCCGCGCAATGCACTGACGCCCACGCCAACTCGTTCGCTGCGCGAAGAGTTGGGGATTGCCATTAGTGTCCAGTCTTGTGACGGCGTACCTTTTGTATAATGGGTCATCGACTTGGTCTATCTAGCAAGCTTAAGCCGGTAGGTGTAGGCGCAGCGAAAGCGAGTCTTAATAGGGCGTCGAGTTAGATGGATCAGACCCGAAACCGAGTGATCTAGGCATGACCAGGATGAAGGTAAGGTAACACTTACTGGAGGTCCGAACCCACACCTGTTGAAAAAGGTCGGGATGAGTTGTGCCTAGGGGTGAAAGGCCAATCAAACTCGGAGATAGCTGGTTCTCCGCGAAATCTATTTAGGTAGAGCGTCATCCGAATACCCCGGGGGGTAGAGCACTGGATGGGTAATGGGGCCCCACAGGCTTACTGATCCTAACCAAACTCCGAATACCCGGGAGTACTAGATGGCAGACACACGGCGGATGCTAACGTCCGTCGTGAAGAGGGAAACAACCCTGACCTCCAGCTAAGGCCCCCAATTCATGGCTAAGTGGGAAAGCAAGTGGGACGACCAAAACAACCAGGAGGTTGGCTTAGAAGCAGCCATCCTTTAAAGATAGCGTAACAGCTCACTGGTCTAATCAAGTTGTCCTGCGGCGAAGATGTAACGGGGCTCAAGCCATGAGCCGAAGCTGAGGATGCCGTAAGGCATGGTAGCGGAGCGTAGTGTGACATAGCACTTTGCTTCTTCTATCGCATCGGTACGGACAGCGCGGGCAACCGCGCTCAAGTAGCGAAGCGGTAGCGCAAGCATAAGTGCTTTCTGTGAAGCCGGCGCGTGAGCGATCCGGTGGAGAGATCACTAGTGAGAATGATGACATGAGTAGCGACAAAGAGTGTGAGAGACACTCTCGCCGAAAGTCCAAGGGTTCCTGCTTAAAGCTAATCTGAGCAGGGTGAGCCGACCCCTAAGGCGAGGCCGAAAGGCGTAGTCGATGGGAACCAGGTTAATATTCCTGGGCCAGGAGGATGTGACGGATTGTGGCGGCGTGCGGGTCTTATCGGATTGACCCGTATCCAAGACAGTTCCTGGAAATAGCCCTCCATGAGATCGTACCCTAAACCGACACAGGTGGACTGGTAGAGAATACCAAGGCGCTTGAGAGAACGATGTTGAAGGAACTCGGCAAAATACCTCCGTAAGTTCGCGAGAAGGAGGCCCGGTACAAGAGTGCCGGGGGCACAAACCAGGGGGTGGCGACTGTTTATTAAAAACACAGGGCTCTGCGAAGTCGCAAGACGACGTATAGGGTCTGACGCCTGCCCGGTGCCTGAAGGTTAAAAGGAGGGGTGCAAGCTCTGAATTGAAGCCCAGGTAAACGGCGGCCGTAACTATAACGGTCCTAAGGTAGCGAAATTCCTTGTCGGGTAAGTTCCGACCTGCACGAATGGCGTAACGACTTCCCCGCTGTCTCCAACATCGACTCAGCGAAATTGAATTGCCGGTCAAGATGCCGGCTACCCGCGGTTAGACGGAAAGACCCCGTGCACCTTCACTACAGCTTCGCACTGGCATCAGACACAACATGTGCAGGATAGGTGGTAGGCTTTGAAGCAGGGACGCCAGTCTCTGTGGAGCCACCCTTGAGATACCACCCTTGTTTTGTTTGATGTCTAACCGCGGCCCGTTATCCGGGTCCGGGACCCTGCGTGGTGGGTAGTTTGACTGGGGCGGTCGCCTCCTAAAGCGTAACGGAGGCGCGCGAAGGTTGGCTCAGAGCGGTCGGAAATCGCTCGTTGAGTGCAATGGCAGAAGCCAGCCTGACTGCAAGACTGACAAGTCGAGCAGAGTCGAAAGACGGCCATAGTGATCCGGTGGTCCCAAGTGGGAGGGCCATCGCTCAACGGATAAAAGGTACGCCGGGGATAACAGGCTGATACTGCCCAAGAGTCCATATCGACGGCAGTGTTTGGCACCTCGATGTCGGCTCATCTCATCCTGGGGCTGGAGCAGGTCCCAAGGGTATGGCTGTTCGCCATTTAAAGAGGTACGTGAGCTGGGTTTAGAACGTCGTGAGACAGTTCGGTCCCTATCTGCCGTGGGTGTAGGATACTTGAGAGGAGTTGCCCCTAGTACGAGAGGACCGGGGTGAACGATCCACTGGTGGACCAGTTGTCGTGCCAACGGCAGTGCTGGGTAGCTATGATCGGACAGGATAACCGCTGAAGGCATCTAAGCGGGAAGCCCCCCTCAAAACAAGGTATCCCTGAGGACCGTGGTAGACCACCACGTCGATAGGCCAGAGGTGTAAGCGCAGCAATGCGTTCAGCTGACTGGTACTAATGGTCCGATAGGCTTGATTTGATCCAGTAACAGCAAGGTGTCGCTCCGGTGGAGCGCTCTTGAAACTGTATCATCAGCATACATCCCTAGAAATCTTGACATGGACAACATCGTTGATTGCCGCCGCGCCTGGCATGGTTGGGCGTGGGCTCCCGTGACACCTGGCTTCGCCAGATGCACTGCCGCCCACCAAAACCACTCCGCGCAGCGGAGTGGTTTTTCCTCGGTTTGGTGGTCATAGCGCGAGCAAAACACCCGGTCCCATTCCGAACCCGGCAGTTAAGTGCCGCCGCGCCAATGGTACTGCGTCTCAAGACGTGGGAGAGTAGGTCGCCGCCAAACCTAGAAAAAACCACTTCTCTTAATACGATATCACGACAAAAAG
>NZ_FXYF01000007.1 GCF_900184945.1 Antarctobacter aquimaris
ACAGTCTGGATGACGCACGGCGAAAGCTGGCCCTCTGGCGTTACGACGACAATGCGGTCAGACCGCACTCGTCCCTGGCCAACCAGACGCCGCAGCAAGCGCGCCGGACGCTTGAGCAATGTGAGGGCTCCGCGCCCGGCGCGCTTGCGCCAGACGGGGAAGCCGAATACCAAAATCCAACTTGCAGACTCTCGTCATGAGTGAGGGACTGGCAGGGGGCAGGTCACCCTGCATGAAGTCCGAAGATGAGGTGGTCAGCCGGGCGGCGGTGCCCTCCTGCACGCCGCGCAGCTCGATCAGGGCGCGCCCAAACTGGGCGTTGCGCCCCCGCCACGCCTCGGGGCGCGGCACCCCTGCGATTTGCTCCGGATCAATGCGGCGTGCGGGGAAGCGGCCTAATCTGAAGTCGGGAGTTGCGCGGGGAACTTGACCACAAGGGAGAGGGAGCCATGGCAAATCCGGTCAATGGCGTGATCATCGGCAACGCGACCGACGGCAACGACGCGAACAGCGGCACCAGTTTTTCGGACTGGCTGATGGGACTTGCCGGGAACGACACGCTCAACGGCTTCGGCGGAAACGATCTGCTGGAAGGGCATCTGGGCAACGACCGTCTTTATGGTGGGACCAACGACGACACGCTGATCGCCGGGCCGGGTGCGGATTACCTCGACGGGAGTTCCGGCAACGATTGGCTGGTGCCGGGGCTTGGACCTGACACGCTGATCGGCGGCACCGACTACGACACGCTGGATTACTCCAACACCAAGATGGGCGTGCATCTCGACTTCAGCAACGGCGCGTCCTACTGGGCGGTTCTGACTTCGGTCGATCCGGTCGCGATCGGCGACCGGGTGTCGATGCAGTTCGAAACCGTGGTCGGCGGGTCGGGCGATGACACGATCATCGGCGGGGACGCTGGCAACATCATGTGGGGCGGTCCCGGCGACGACCAGTTGATCAGCGGCATCTATGCGACCGAGATGGATGGCGGCCCCGGCGCCGATACGCTGGACGGCAGCCGGAGCGATTACAACCGGGTGTCTTTCCGGAGCGCCGACAGCGATGTCTTCGTCCGGCTTTGGAACGGCTATATCGCCACCGCTGACCCTGACCATGCGTTTGACGTCCTGATGGACATCGAAGGCGTCATCATGGGAGACGGGAACGACACCGTCGAAGGCACACCCGGCATCAACGACCTGCTCGGCGGGGCGGGGGATGACCTGATGTACGGGTTCGCCGGGGACGACGCCCTTGAGGGCGGCGAGGGCAACGACCGCATCCTGGCCGGTCTTGGCAACGACGTGGTCAAGGGTGAGGCGGGACATGACCATCTCGAAGGCTGGGAGGGCCATGACATCCTAGATGGCGGTTTCGGCAACGATGTGATCGCGGGCCAGGCCGGCAACGACGTTCTGTTGGGCGGGATGGGCAACGATACGATGTCGGACGGCCCCGGGCAGGACACCCTCTATGCCGAAGGCGGGCATGACGTGGTCTATTCCGGTGCTGGGGATGACAGCCTGTCCGGCGGCAGCCACTTCGACGTGCTGGCGGGGCAGGAGGGAAACGACACCCTGAACGGCGGGACGGGGCACGATTTCCTGCGCGGCGGCGACGGCGCGGACACGTTCGAGTTCATCGGCGCCTTTGGGCAGGACGTGATCGACGACTTCGGCGTCGGCGGTGCGGATGTGGCCCGCATCTCCGGGGCGCCTGCGGGGTACGCCGATTTCACCGATTTCGACGTCACCGGCGACGGCGTGATCGACGCCGCGGACGCCGCGTTGAGTGCGCAGGTCGATATCGACGCGGGCGCGCTTGTCCTTGCCTTCGACGCGGCGGCGGCGAACGCCATTGCCTTCTGGGGTGTCACCATGCTGGACGCGGGCGACCTGGTCTTTGTCTAACGTGGATCAGTCGCGGGACTGGCGGATCAGGTCCTTGTAGAGCGCGCGGATGCGGTGAAACACCGGCCCCGCCACGCCGCCGCTGATCACCCGTCCGTCAATGTGGAATACAGGCGTCTGCGCGCCAAAGGTGCCGGTGAGAAAGGCCTCGTCGGCGCCGTAGGTGTCGACCAGGGAAAAATTGCGCTCGAACACCGGGATGTCGTTGGCGCGGCACAGGTCGATGACCCTTTGCCGGGTGATACCGTTCATGCAGTAGTCACCCGTGGAGGTCCAGACCGCGCCCTTGCGCACGATGAAGAAGTTGCAGGCGTTGGTGGTGTTCACGAAACCGAACGGGTCCAGCATCAGCGCCTCGTCCGCGCCGGACCGGACCGCGTGATTCAGGGCGATGATGCAGTTCAGCTTGGAATGGGAATTCAGCTTGGCATCCTGCGTCAACGGCAATCCGCGGTGATGCGGCACGGTAAACAGCGAAATACCGCGTTCGATAATGCTGTCATCCGGTTTCGAATGCTCGGCGATGATGACGATGGTCGGACCGTAGACGCTGAGATGCGGGTGCTGGAACGGCTTTCGCTTGCGCCCCCGCGTGACCATCAGCCGGATATGCACATCCGTGGTCATTTCGTTGGCCGCCAGCGTGTCCCAGATCGCCTGGGTCATTTCCGCGCGTGATTTGCCGATCTCGAGATCGAGATAAAGCGCCGCCTCGAAAAGCCGGTCAAGGTGATCGTCGAGAAAGGGAATATGGCCGTCGTACAGCCGCAACCCTTCCCAGATGCCGTCGCCCAGGAGGAACCCGCTGTCATAGACCGACACGCGCGCCTCGTCGCGATGCACGATCTGGCCATCGACATAGATGCGGATGTGATCGTTGCGGGCGTCCGGGGCGGCGTCATGGGTCGAATGATGATCATCGGTCATGCGAACTCCTGCGGTCGGTCGACTTTCAACGTCAGTTTGCATGATCGGTCGGCAAGGGAAAGCGCCGTTGTGCGCGCCGCATGCCCGAGACCCGAAAAGCGCGACTCCGAGGAAATGAGGCTTTGTATGCGAAAGGGTACTTTTCATTTTCGCGGAGTGCCTGTTCAATACACGTGTAAGCAGCTTTTAGAGGCATGTGCTGCAATATGTGGTTGAAGTCGCTTCTCCAAAACGCCCAAGACCGCAAGCGGTGCCAACTGGTTCAATTGCAGGACCGCGTGTCGGACCTTGAGCGCCAGTTGATGGTCGACACGCGCACAGGCATCCCGTCCCGGCAGTATTTCTTTGACCACTTCGCACAACATGCCCGCCCGGGGGATTATGTCGTCCTGCTCGATATCGATGATTTCCAGAGCGTGAACATAGATTACGGCCACCTTGTCGGCGATCGACTTTTGCGGATCATCGCGGGGGCAATTGACGAGGCGATCGCCGGTCGTGGCATCGTGGCGCGGCTGGAGTGGGATGAATTCCTGGTGCTGTCGCGGGGCGTCCGCGACTCCGAGATCTCCGCCCTGGTCGATTCGATCCTGCAGGCGGTGCGAACCGCGGCGGTCACCGTCGGCGAATTGACGGTCACGCGCAAGGCGACGGCCGGTGTCGTATCCGTCACCTGCGGCATGACCGTGAGCGAGGCGCTGACCCGGGCCGACTGGGCGCTGGTCGCGGCCAGGAAGGCGGGCGGGAAACGCGCGGTGTTCATGACCGGGGGCGAGATGCCCGCGAGACGGCCAAGGCCCTCGGTCGAGGAAGTCCGCCTTGCCCTGCAAAGGGGCGAAATCGGTTACCACGTCCAGCCGATCGTCGATCTGTCGACCCTGCGCCCACAAGGGTACGAGGCGCTGGTCCGCTGGCAAAGGCCAACGGGCGAGGTCATCGGTCCCGCGCAGTTTCTCGACACCATGACAAGCGCCTACGACGCGCGGACCAAGCCGCCGCTGGACGCCGCGCACCGCACGGCCGCCTGGGCGGCGCATGAACGGGACGTGTTCATTTCCTTCAATATCTCGACCAGCTTTCTCGATCAGGTCGCCCACCATGGTGTCGATTGGGTGAGCACACTGGTCGGCGACGTGCCCTATGACCGGGTGGTCTTTGAACTGGTCGAGACCATTGTCGACTGCGACAAAGACCGGATTTGCGAAGTTGTCGCCGCGTTGCGCGATCGGGGCATCCGGGTGGCGCTGGACGATTTCGGCATCGGGCGGTCGACGCTGGAGCGGTTGCAGAAAATCCCGGTCGACATCGTCAAGGTGGACAAGCATTTCCTGCACATGGCGGAACGGTCGCCGCGTGACATGGAAATCCTGCGCGGCATGGTCGATCTGAGCCGGTCGACTGGTGCCATCAGCGTGGTCGAGGGGGTCGAGACCGAACGCCACCTGGACGTGGCGCGGGCCCTGGGGGCCGACTGGGCGCAGGGCTACCTTTTTGGCCGTCCGGCGGCGATCCCCGAATTCATGGCCTGTGCCGGATAACACGGCCGCACTTGCGGCGGGGGTGCCGGCGCAGTATTCCTCCGGTATGACGGATGATCCCGACGCCATCTTGGCCAGGCTTCCGGCGCGCCTCAAGGAAGCGCGCCGCGCGCAAGGCCTGTCGCTGGACGCGGTGGCCAAACTGTCGGGCGTCTCGCGCAGCATGGTCAGCCAGATCGAGCGGGGCGAATCCTCGCCCACCATCGCCACGCTGTGGAACCTGACGCGCGCCTTGCAGGTGGATTTCGCCGGCCTGCTGGAAGAGGCGCCCGCGCGCCAGATCGACGTGCTGCGCGCCAGCGATGTGCCGTCCATCGAAAACCGCGGCAGCGGGTGCAGGATCCGCATCCTGTCGCCGCCCGAAGAGGCCGGCCGCCACGAGGTCTACGAACTGCGGTTCGCGGCCGGAGGCGTGCTGGACAGCCTGCCGCACAGCCGCGGCGCAAGCGAGCACCTGAGCGTGTTCGAGGGCGAGGTCGAGGTCACCAGCGGCGGCGGGACCGAGCGGGTCCGCGCGGGCGATACCGCGCGCTATGCCGCGGATGTGCCGCACCGGATCGCGGCCGTGGTGCCGTCGCGGGTCTTTCTCGTGGTGAAGGACGCCTGAGGCGGACGTCATCCCGGAAAAATATCCGTTATCCTGAATTTCCCCTATTCTGGACGCGCCTCCGTTATGTTAGCATCTAATGGCAAGGAGGCCCTCATGACCCAGCGATTCCTCACCCATCTGACAGAGACCCTGGCCGGGATCGAGGCCGAGGGCCTGATGAAGCGCGAACGCCTGATCACCTCGCCGCAGGGCGGCGAGATCACCGTCGATGGACGACGCATGATCTGCCTGTGCGCCAACAACTACCTCGGCCTTGCCGATCACCCCGCGCTGATCGACGCCGCCAAGGGCGCGTTGGAGCCGAAGGGCTACGGCATGGCCTCGGTCCGGTTCATCTGCGGCACGCAGGACATCCACCGCGAGCTTGAGACAAAGCTGGCGCGGTTCTTGGGCAAGGACGACTCGATCCTCTTTGCCGCCTGTTTCGATGCCAACGGCGGGCTGTTCGAGCCGCTGCTGGGACCCGAGGATGCCATCGTCTCGGACGCACTGAACCACGCCTCGATCATCGACGGCATCCGCTTGTGCAAGGCGCGGCGCTACCGCTACGCGAATTCCGACATGGCAGACCTGGAGGCGCAGCTGAAGAAGGCCCGCGACGAGGGCGCGCGGTTCGTCATGATCGCCACGGATGGCGTGTTCTCGATGGACGGATACCTGGCGAAGCTGCCGGAGATCACCGAACTGGCCCGTAAATACGATGCGCTGGTGATGGTCGACGATTGCCACGCCACCGGCTTCATGGGGCCGAAGGGGCAGGGGACCCCGGCGCACTTCGGCGTCGATGTCGACATTCTGACCGGCACCCTGGGCAAGGCGCTGGGCGGCGCCATCGGCGGCTACATCGCCGGGCCGCAGCCGGTGATCGACCTGTTGCGCCAACGCGCGCGGCCCTACCTGTTTTCCAACGCGCTGCCCCCCGCGGTGGTGGCCGCCGGGATCGAGGCGCTCCGCCTGGTCGAAGAGGGCGATGACCTGCGCGCGCGGCTGTTCGAGAATGCCGCGTATTGGCGCGCCGGGCTGACCGACCTCGGCTTTGACCTGCTGCCCGGCGAACACCCGATCATCCCGGTGATGCTGGGTGAGGCCAAGCTGGCGCAGGAGATGGCGGCGCGGCTGTTCGACCGGGGCGTCTATGTCTCGGGCTTCTTCTTTCCAGTGGTGCCGCGCGGACAGGCGCGCATCCGCACGCAGATGAGTGCCGCCCTGACGCGCGAGGACCTGGACCGCGCGCTGGAGGCTTTCGGGGCCGTGGGCCGCGAGTTGGGAGTGATCCGATGAGCAATGAAATGAAGGCGCTGGTCAAGACAAGGCCCGAGGAAGGGCTGTGGATGCAGCGCGTTCCGGTGCCCGAGATCGGGCCGGACGATGTGCTGATCCGCATCCGCTCCACCGGCATCTGCGGCACCGACATTCACATCTGGAACTGGGACGACTGGGCGCAACGCACGGTGCCGGTGCCGCTGGTCACCGGGCATGAGTTCGCAGGAGAGATCGTCGAACTGGGCCGCAACGTGACCGACCTGAAGATCGGCCAGCGGTGCAGCGGCGAGGGCCACCTGATCGGCAAGCAGTCGCGCCAGTCGCGCGCGGGCAAGTTCCACCTCGATCCGCAGACGCGCGGCATCGGCGTGAACGAACCGGGCGCCTTTGCCCAGTACCTGCGCCTGCCGGCGTTCAACGTGGTGCCGCTGCCGGACGAGATCCCGGACGAGATCGGCGCCATCCTCGACCCGCTGGGCAACGCCGTGCACACCGCGTTGAGTTTCGATCTGGTGGGCGAGGACGTGCTGATCACCGGCGCGGGGCCGATCGGCATCATGGCGGCGGCGGTGGCGCGGCATGTCGGCGCGCGCCACGTGGTGATCACGGACGTGAACCCGGACCGGCTGGCGCTGGCCGAGCGGGTGACCGACGTCGTTCCGGTGAACGTGGCGACGGAGGATCTGAGGGACGTCGTGGCGCGGTTGAAGATGAAACAGGGCTTTGACGTCGGGCTGGAAATGTCGGGCAACCAGGCCGCGCTCGACCAGATGGTCGAGACGCTGGTGATGGGCGGCCGCATCGCGCTGCTGGGCATTCCGCCGGGCAAGTCGCCGGTCGACTGGTCGCGCATCGTGTTCAAGGCGATCACCATCAAGGGCGTCTACGGTCGCGAGATCTTCGAGACCTGGTACAAGATGATCGCCATGCTGGAGAACGGGCTGGACGTGTCCCGCGTCATCACTCACCGGTTTCCGGTGGATCGCTATGAGGAGGGGTTCGCGGCGATGAAATCGGGCAAGTCGGGCAAGGTCGTGCTGGATTGGTGAGGCAGCCGCCTATTCGTCGGGTTGCGTGTCCTCGAGGCATTGCCGGACGGTGGCCAGAAGCTCGATCTTGGGAACCGGTTTCATCAGCCGGATGTCTTCGGCGCGCAGCCCGTTGCCGTGTACCGTCGCCTCGCTGGCATAGCCTGACATGAAGATCACCGGCAGGTCGGGGTCCTGGGCGCGGCAGGCCTTGGCCAGTTCGGGGCCGCGCAGCTTCCCGGGCATGACGACGTCGGTCAGCAGCAGGTCATAGGGACCGGACTCCCGGAACAGGGCGTAGGCGTCGTCGCCGCTGGTGGCGGCCTCGACCTGGTAGCCGGCCGATTTCAGCACCCGCACGATGACCGACAGCACCTCCAGCTGGTCCTCGGCCACAAGGATCCGGCCCTTGGCCCCCGCGGCGGCGCCGGCGGCCTGGGGGTCGGCCACCGGGTCGAAGGTGATCTCTTCCTTGCCGGACACCGGGAAGTACAGCTTGACGCAGGTGCCAACACCCGGCTCGGAATAGATCTTGACGAAGCCGCCGCTTTGCCGCGCAAACCCCTGCACCATCGACAGGCCAAGGCCGGTGCCAAAGCCAAGCTCCTTGCTGGTGACGAAGGGGTCGAAGACGTTCGGCAAAAGCTTGGGGTCGATCCCGCTGCCGGTGTCGGTGATCGCCAGCATGACGTAGCGCCCTTCGGGCACGGCCTCGTCCAGCGCCGTGGCATAGTCCTTGTCGATCCGGACGTTCAGCGTCTCGATGGTCAGCTTGCCGCCGCGGGGCATCGCGTCCCGGGCGTTCACGATGATGTTGACGATCGCGCTTTGCAGGCTGGCCAGGTCCAGGCTGAGCGGCCAGGGGTTGTGTTGCAGGCTGGTGTCGAACTCGATCGACGACGGAATCGCCCGGGCGATCCAGTTCTCGGTTTCGCGGACTACGTCGTTGATCCGGATCGCCGTCGGGGCCAGGTGCGATTTCCGCGCAAAGGCCAGCATGCTGCGGGTCAGCTCGCCGCCCCGGCGGGTTGCGGAAATGGCGCTGGTCAGGATGTCCAGCCGTTCCTCGGGCGGGAGCTGTTTCTGGTCTTCGTCCTCCAGCAGGAATTCAAGGTTGCCCTGGATGATCGCCAGAAGGTTGTTGAAGTCGTGGGCCACGCCGCCGGTCAGCTTGCCGATGGTGTCCAGTCTCTGCGCCTGCGCGGCGATGGCGCGCGATTCCTGCAATTCCTTTTCCTGATGGACGAGCGGTGTGAGATCGAAATTGGTGCCGACGATGCGCAGGGGGGCGCCGGATGCGTCCCGTTGCACGAGGCCGTCACCCTTGAGCGTACGGGTCGAGCCGTCGCCCAGCACGACGCGGTATTGCGTGTTGTACTCGCCCGTGCCGTTCAACGCGTCCTGGAATTCCAGCTTGACCCGCGGCAGGTCGTCCGGGTGGACGGTGCGTTCCCAGTCTTCGAACCGCCCGGTTAGTCCCGGCGCGGTGATACCATGAAGCCTCTTGTTGACCTCGTCCCAGGTCGCGCGCTGCTGTTTCAGGTCATAGACCCATACACCGATGCCGCCCGCCTTCTTGGCCAGTTCGAGGGTCTGGAGCGCGTCTGTCAGCAGCGCGCTTTGCCGTCCGGTGGCGATGGCGACCTGGGCGATCAGCGCGGTCAGCGCAACCGACAGCACGTTGGCCACCGCGATCCAGGGCAGATCCTGGGCCAGCCAGGCCACGGCCCTCTCCTGTGGTTCGATCAGGAAATACATCAGCGACGCGCAGCCGACGCTGAGCGCAGCGGCCAGGGCCACGCGGGCAGGCGCCAACTCGTCGCCGAGCGGCCCCTTGTACAGGCGATGCCAGGTCAGGGTTCCGACGGCTGCATACAGGACATAGACCACAACGCCGGAAAACGCGAAGTTGCCGCCCACGTACCAGCGCCCGAAACCGCCGAGCACCGCGGCGATCGCGGCGGGCAGCGGCCCGCCCAGCATGCCGGCCAGGATGACCGGCCCCGCCCGGGCATCGACTGTGGCACCATCGGGCAGCGTGACCGGCGTGATGGTGACCAGAAAGGTCGTTGCCCCGTACAGCAGGCCGATCAGCAGCAGGCCGAACAGCGAGGTGGACGTGCCGGGGGATTTGTAAAGCCAGAACACTCCCGCCGCCGCAATGCTGAGAAGCGCGGCGTTCTGCAGTACTTCTACGAGCATCGGTCTGACATGCAAACTCCACAGTTGAAAAGAACCTAGAGGCCTCTGTGCATGGCGGTCAACCTCGCAGGTTTGCGTCCGTGCGGGCCGCCAGGTCTAGACCGCGTAGCGGGTGGCGCCGCGTCGGCGTTCGTCGACCGGCTCGGACAGGACCACGGCCTGGTGCGCACGCTGGTCACAGTTGGCGCGCGGGCAGACGCGGCAGTTGATGCCGATCGGGGTCACATGCGCCGCCCGCAGGTTCATTTCCTCGGCATAACCGATGCTGGAGACGTGTTCGACAGCGCAGCCCATGGCCACGGCCAGCCGCACGTCCTGCCGGTGGCGGGCAAAGCTGGGCCGGTCCACGGTGCGCGCAAAGACGAAGAACTGCGACCGGTCCGGCATTTCGGCCACCTGCGACACGATCAGTCCGGGCGTCCGGAACGACGCGTGCACCTCCAGCCGCGGGCAGGCGCCGCCGTATTCCGCCAGGTGAAAGTCGGTCGAGTTGAACCGCTTGGTGACATTCCCGGCCTTGTCGATTCGCAGAAAGAAGAACGGCACGCCGCGCGCGCCGCTGCGTTGCAGCGTGGTGGCGCGGTGGCAGGCCTGTTCAAAGCTGACGCCAAAGCGGGTGGCGAGGTGGTCAAAGTCGTACTTGCTGTCCAGCGCCTCTGCCAGAAAGCGGCCGTAGGGCATCAGCACGGCGGCGGCGAAGTAGTTGGCCAGCTCCACCCGGCAGCGCGCGCGCCCCTTGGCATCCGCCAGGCCGGAGCGGGACAGGATGGCGTCCAGCGCGTCCTTCTGCTCGATCAGACCGGCGACGTGCACCAGCTGAAAGATCCGGTTGGGATGGTCCAGCGCCTCGGACAGGCGCACCTCGCCGCGGTCCTCGTCGTATTCGCGCAAGCTGTCCGGCATCTCGGCCACCGGGACAAGGCGCACGCGCAGGTTCAGCCGCTCTTTCAGGCGCGCCTTCAGCGCCGGGTAGACATCATCGGGCGCGACCTCCGCACCCTGCCAGAACCCTTCGGCGGCCTCTTCGAGTGTCTCGAAGTGGTTGCGGTTGCTGCGGAAAAAGTTGTGCACCACGGCCTCGGAGGTCTGCGGCAGCACGCGCTGGCCGCCCTCTCCGACGCTGCCGACGCTCATCAACTGGTCATTGGTGACGAGGTATGCGCGGTGCAGCTTCAGAAAGCAGGCGGCCAGGTCGGGCGAGTGCGCCAGTGCCGCGCGCAGCTGCGGCAGGTCGGGGCGGCCGCCTTCGAACAGCGGGTCCTGCAACACGGCGCGGATGTCGGCCAGCTGCGCGGTGTCGTCATCCTCGGCAATGTCGCGCCAGTCGACGCCGTAAGCCTCGAACAGCTTCAGCAGGACCGGGACCGACACGCTGCGCTCGTTCTTTTCCAGCAGGTTGACATAGGAAGTCGAGATGCCGAGCGCCTTGGCCATCTGCACCTGGGTCTGTCCATGCTCGATGCGCAGCCGGCGCATGCGGGGTCCGATGTAGGTCTTCATGGTATTTGACAGTATACTGAATATGACAAATCCACAATTTGCGCAACTTGTAAATTCTCGCGTTTACAGCAGGACCCGGCTTTGCTTCGTGTTCAGCGTGTCCTGTCCCATGGTGCTGCCAGACAGTTTGGGAGGACCGTCATGCGTACCGGACAGACCCATCTCTTCAATCCCGGCCCGGCCCGTGTCCCGGCCCAGGGACCGCGCCTGGCGACCGTGGCGCAGGGCGATCTCATGCCCGGGCTGGTCCGCGACCTGAGGCCGGTCTTCGGCACCACCGAGGCCGAGATGCTGTTCCAGCCGGGCACCGCGACCGCCGCCTGGGAGACGGCGACCAGCAACACGCTGAGCCCCGGCGACAAGGTGCTGGTCGCCTGCCACGGCCAGTTCTCGACGCTCTGGGGCGACCTCGCCGCGATGCTGGGGCTGGACCCAGTGGTGGTCCATGCGCCCTGGGGTGCCGCCGCGCCGGTGGACCAGATCGACCGCCTGCTGGGCGCCGACGTGCAGGGCGAGATCAAGGCCGTGTTCGTTACCCATTGCGAGACCTCGACCGGCGTCGTGTCGGATCTGGCGGCGGTGCGGCGCGCGCTCGACTCGTCGTTTCATGAGGCGCTGCTGTTCGTCGACGGCAGTTCGTCCATCGGCTCGATGCCCTTTGCGATGGACGCCTGGGGTGTGGACATCGCCGTCACTGGCAGCCGCAAGGGCATGATGATGCCGGCGGGGCTGGCCCTGCTGGCGGTGGGTCCGCGGGCGCTGGACGCCGCGATGACGGCCCGGATGCGCCGCGCCTACCACGATTTCAACGACATGCGCGCCCCCGGCGCTGTGCCCGCGGACCTGCTGTCGGGCCTGCGGGTGGCGCTCGACCGGCTGCACGCCGAAGGGCTGCACGCCGTTCACACCCGCCACAGGCGGTTGGCTGAGGGCCTGCGCCGCGGCGTCGAGGCGCTGGGCCTGTCGCTGGTCGCCGAATGGCGCACCACCTGTTCCGACACGGTGACCGCCGTGCGCGTGCCCGAAGGCGTCGACGCCCGCGAGGTGCTGCGCATCGCCGAGGATGACTACAACGCCGCCTTTGGAGCGGGTCTCGGCCCGCTGGCGGGCAAGGCGTTCCGCATCGGCCACCTCGGCGACATCAACGAGGGCATGGTCCTGACCGCCCTCTCGCTGGCCGAACTGGCCCTGATGCGGGCGGGCGCCCGGGTCGTGCCGGGGGCCGGGGTCGGCGCGGCGCAGGCCTGGTTCGCTTCCGGAATCCCCTCGCGCGTGCTCGCCGCCGAATAAACCCCTTCCCGGGCCTGCTCCCCGGACTGCGCCCCCTTTGCGGGGGTGGACACCCCTGTTTTGCCAGAAGAAAGGCCACGTCCCATGTCCCACACGCTTCACCCGCTCCGCAAGCAGCGCCTGCACCGTTCGGAATTGGCGGTCCCTGCCTCCAACCCTTCGTTGGTCGAAAAGGCCGCCGACAGCGCCGCCGACTACGTCTTTCTCGATCTCGAGGACGCCGTCGCACCGCCGGAAAAGGAACGGGCGCGCAAGAACGCCATCCAGCTGCTGAACGACATCGACTGGTCCGGCAAGGGCAAGACCGTGTCGGTGCGGATCAACGGGCTGGACACCCATTACATGTACCGCGACGTGGTCGACCTGATGGAACAGGCCGGCGACCGGATCGACACGATCCTCGTGCCCAAGGTCGGCGTCCCGGCGGACCTCTACATGGTCGAGGCGATGATCAACCAGATCGAACAGGCCTGCGGGCTGACCAGCCGCGTCGGCCTCGAGGCGCTGATCGAAACCGCGCTGGGCATGGCCAATGTCGAGGCCATCGCGCAGTTCGGCGGACGGCTGGAGGCGTTGCATTTCGGCGTGGCCGACTACGCCGCCTCGATGCGGGCGCGCACGGTCAACATCGGCGGGCTGAACCCGGACTACCCGGGCGACCAGTGGCACGCCTCGATCACCCGCATGGTCATCGCCTGCCGCGCCTACGGGTTGCGCGCGATCGACGGCCCCTTTGGCGATTTCAGCGATCCCGAGGGCTATGTCGCCGGGGCGCGCCGCGCGGCAGCGCTGGGCTGCGAGGGCAAGTGGGCGATCCACCCCAGCCAGATCGCCATGGCCAACGACGTCTTCAGCCCGCCCGAGGCCGAGGTCACCAAGGCCCAGCGCATCATCGCCGAACTGCGCGCCGCCGAGGCTGCGGGCAAGGGCGCTGCCAGCCTCGACGGCAAGATGATCGACGCCGCCAGCGAAAAGATGGCGCGCAACGTGATCGATATGGCCGCCGCCATCGCCGCCAAATCGGCCCCCGTCGCCGCCGAGTGACGCCACCAGTCTGGGAGGACACCACATGGACATTCACGAACATCAGGCCAAGGAAATCCTCAAGAGCTTTGGCGTGCCGGTGCCGCGCGGCGGGCTGGCCTATTCGCCCGAGCAGGCGGCCTACCGCGCCCGCGAACTGGGCGGCAAGGCCTGGGTCGTCAAGGCGCAGATCCACTCCGGCGGGCGCGGCGAAGCGGGCGGCGTCAAGGTCTGCAAGTCCGAAACCGAGGTGGCCAACTTCGCCAAGGGCCTGTTGGGCAAGCAGCTTGTGACAAAGCAGACCGATGCCAACGGCAAGGGCGTCTATCGCCTCTGGGTCGAGGAAGCCTCGGACATCGCGCAAGAGCTGTACTTGGGCTTTGTTCTCGACCGAAAGACCGAGCGCATCATGATCGTCGCCTCCCGTCACGGCGGGATGGAGATCGAGGACCTCGCCCACGAGGACCCCGACAGCCTGATGCGCATGGTGATCGACCCGGCGGTGGGCCTTGCCCCCTACCAGGCGCGCGAACTCGGCTTTCGCCTGAAGCTGGAGCCGCGGCAGGTCGACCAGTTCGCCACCTTCCTGCGTGCCTGCTACCGCGCCTACCGCGACCTCGATGCCATGATGGTCGAGATCAATCCGCTGGTCATCACCGGCGCGGGCACGCTCGTGGCGCTGGACGCCAAGATGTCGTTCGACACCAACGCGCTCTACAAGCATCCCAGCGTCGCCGCGCTGCGCGACACGAGCCAGGAGGACCCGCGCGAGGCGATGGCCGCCGACAACGGGCTGGCCTACGTCGGCCTCGATGGCGACATCGGCTGCATCATCAACGGCGCGGGGCTCGCCATGGCCTCGATGGACATGATCCAGCTGGCCGGCGGGCAGCCCGCAAACTTTCTCGACATCGGCGGCGGCGCCTCGCCCGAACGGGTCTGCCAGGCCTTCCGGACCGTGCTGTCGGACGCCAAGGTCAGCGTGATCCTCGTGAACATCTTTGCCGGCATCAACCGCTGCGACTGGATCGCAAAGGGGGTGGTGCAGGCCTACAAGGAGGTCGGGATCACCATCCCGGTCGTGGTGCGCCTGTCCGGCACCAACGTCGAGGAGGGGCGCAAGATCATCCGCGACAGCGGCCTGCCGATCCTCAGCGCCGACACCCTGGCCGAGGCGGCCGAAGCCGCCGTCGCCGCCCGTCCGCAATCCGCTGCCGCATAAGGAGTTCCCAAGATGGCCATCCTGATCACCGAAAAAACCAAGGTTGTCGTCCAGGGCCTGTCCGGTCGCATCGGGCAATTCCACGCCCAGGAGATGATCGAATACGGCACCAGGGTCGTTGCCGGCGTCACCCCCGGCAAGGGCGGCACCACGGTGCTGAACCGCCCCGTCTTCAACACCGTGCGCGAGGCGGTCGAGGCGACGGGGGCCGAGGCGTCCCTGCTGTTCGTGCCGCCCGCCGGGGCCGCTGACGCGATGATGGAGGCGGCGGATGCGGGCATCAAGACGGCGGTCTGCGTAACCGACGGCATCCCGGCGCAGGACATGATGCGGGTGAAACGCTTTCTCCGCCGCTTTCCGCGCGACCGCAAGATGCGTCTGATCGGGCCGAACTGCGCGGGCATCATCTCTCCCGGCAAGGGTTTCATGGGGATCATGCCGCCGCACATCTACCTTCCGGGGCGCGTCGGCATCGTCGGCCGCTCGGGCACGCTGGGCTATGAGGCTGCCAGCCAGATGAAGGCACTGGGCATCGGCATTTCCTCCTCCATCGGCATCGGCGGCGATCCAATCAATGGCTCCAGCTTCAAGGACATCCTGGAACTCTTTGAAAACGATCCGGAAACCGATGCCGTCCTGATGATCGGCGAGATTGGCGGCCCACAAGAGGCCGAGGCCGCGGAATATGTGCGCGACCACATGAAAAAGCCGGTCGCCGCCTACATCGCCGGGCTCGCCGCGCCCAAGGGGCGCAAGATGGGCCACGCGGGCGCGATCATCTCGGCCTTTGGCGAGAGCGCGCAGGAAAAGGTCGAGATCCTGTCGGCGGTGGGCATCACCGTATCGCCGAACCCCTCCGCCATGGGAGAGACGGTGGCGCGGATGCTGGCCATGAAGGCGGCGGCATGAGCCAGGCGTCGCGCATCCTGCAGCCGAACTACGCGGACTGGATCGGCCGGACCGAGACCCGCGAGGGCGGCGTCACACCCAACCTCGCGGAGATGTTGAACGCGGCCGTCAGCCACGACTTGTCGGCGCGGCGCGAGGTGCGGGCCGGCATGGCGCTGCCAAGCCTCTGGCACTGGGTCGCCTTTCTAGAGTTCGTGCCGATGAGCGATCTGGGCGAGGACGGCCACCCGGCGCTGGGTGGCTTCCTGCCGCCTCTGCCGTTCCGCCGCCGGATGTGGGCCGGCGGCGACGTGCGGTTCCGCGGCGTCTTTCACGTCGGCGAGGCGCTGACCCGCGTCTCGACCATCCGCGGGGTGACGCCGAAGGAGGGCAAGGCCGGGCCGATGGCCTTTGTCACGGTCGACCACGTCACCACGGGCGCGCAGGGCGGCGTGGTCGAGGAAGAGCAGAACATCGTCTACCTCGACATCCCGCCGGAGTTCCGCCCGCCCAGGCGCATGCCCGCGCCCGCACGGTGCCTCTACGATGAGCGCGTGGTGATGACCGAGACTCGGCTTTTCCGTTACTCGGCAGCGACTTACAACGCGCACCGCATCCATTATGACCTGCCGTACGCGCGCGAGGTCGAAAAGTATCCGGGGCTGGTAGTCCATGGGCCGATGCAGGCCACCATGGCGATCGAGGCGGCAGAGCGGCACACCGGCAAAGCGCCCGTGCGGTTCAGCTACCGCGTGGTGCATCCGATGTTTCACGACAGCGACTTGCGGTTGGTCGGCGCCTTGGCCCCCGAGGGCAGTGCCATCGAAGTCGGGACGGCAACGGTCGAGAACTACCTCGGATTGCGGGCAAAGATGGAGTGGGCGCGATGAGCGGTATCCTGGAAGGCATGCGTGTCGTCGAAAGCTCGGCCTTCGTGGCGGTGCCGCTGGCGGGTATGACGCTGGCGCAGATGGGTGCGGACGTGATCCGGTTTGACCTGCCGCAGGGTGGTTTGGATGCTCGGCGTTGGCCGGTAACGCCCTCGGGCCAAAGCCTTTTCTGGGCCGGGATGAACAAGGGCAAACGCTCTGTCGCGCTGGACGTCAAGACCCCGCGCGGGCGCGAGATCGCGCAGGAGATCATCTGCGCGCCGGGCAAGGATGCCGGGCTGTTCATCACCAACCTGGCCGCCAGGGGCTGGACCGACTACGACACGCTGAAGGCGCGGCGCGCGGAACTCTGCATGGTCAGCCTGCGCGGCGACCGGCACGGGCGTCCGGCGGTCGACTACACCGTGAACCCGGCCATCGGCTTTCCCATGGCGACCGGGCCGGAAGGGTCGCGAGCGCCGGTCAGCCATGTGCTGCCCGCCTGGGATTGCATCGCCGGGAACATGGTGGTGTCCGGTTTGCTCGCCGCTGAAAGGCATAGGTTGCGCAAGGGCTTGGGGCAGTTTGTTGACCTGACGTTGAAGGATGCGGCGGCGGCCATGCTGGGCCATCTCGGCATCATCGGCGAGGTCGCCATCAACGGCACCGAGAGGAGCAAGAGCGGCAACGCGCTCTATGGTGCCTACGGGCAGGATTTTGTCTGTGCTGACGGTCGCCGGGTGATGGTCATCGCCCTGACCGCGCGACAGTGGCAGAACCTGATGAAGGTCACGAACACGACGACGGACATGGGGTATCTCGCGGCGCGGCTGGGCGTGGACCTCGGGCAGGAAGGCACCCGCTGGACTTATCGGGCCGAGATCTCCAATGTACTGACGCCTTGGTTTGCCAAGCGCAAACTGTCTGATTTCGCAGAGGCTTTCGACAAAGGAGGGGTGACCTGGTCGGTCTTCCGCAGCTTTGGACAGGCGCTGCGCGAGGATCCGGATCTGTCCACCGACAACCCGATGTTCGCCGAGATCGACCAGCCGGGGATCGGCCGCTACCTGACCCCGGGTTCGCCGTTCACGTTCGAAGGACACGAGCGCCAGGATCCGCGCCCGGCACCCGTGCTGGGCCAGCACACCGAAGAGGTGCTGGCCGATGTCGCCCGGCTGTCCTCGGGTGAGATTGGCCGGTTGATGGACGATGGCATTGCCGTTCAGCCCTCGGCAGAGGCGCCCCGGCTGGCATCTTGACGGGGTTCGCCCTGATCCACCGCCGCACGGTTCTTTGGTTGTTGCTGTCGGACGTTTGCCGGGAATTGTTGTCTTTGAGCAAGAAAATCCATTCGAGTTGTCAGTATATCCTGAAATTAGTTGCGTTTAGTCATCTCTCGGTGGTGCCTTACCGCGCGGTTGCACGTACTGTCTCGGCAATCCGGAGGAACTGCTCGGCCAATGGAGTCGATTTCCGCCAGACCATGCCGATGGTGCGCGCGGGTTCGGGCGCGGCGAACCGTGCGACCGACACGGCGGCTGACCTGGTTTCGACCGGCACCGCCATTTCCGGGATCAGCGTCACGCCCAGGCCCGCGCCGACCATCTGCACCAGCGTCGTCAAAGACGACCCGTCCAGACCGTCACGCGGCACCGCCGCTGTGATGTTGCAGAAGGACAGCGCCTGGTCGCGGAAACAGTGGCCCTCTTCGAGCAGGAGCAGGCGCATCCTTTGCAGCGCTTCGCCATCTGGAACGGGTTTCCCGGCGTCCGCCTGCGGGCGGACAAAGACAAAGGCCTCGTCGAACAGGGCGACCTCTTCCAGTCCCGGTTCGGAGACCGGCAAGGCAAGAATGGCGGCGTCGATCTTGCCCTCGTGCAACTCCTGCAACAGGCGCGGTGTCAGGGTCTCGCGGATGTGCAGGTCCAGCCCGGCATGGCGCCTGGCAATGTCGCGGAAAAGGCGGGGCAGAAGGTAGGGCGCCACGGTCGGGATCACGCCCAGCCGCAGCCGCCCGGTCAGATCGCCCTGCGCGGCACGGGCCAGGTCCTCGAGTTCGTCCACCGACCGCAGGATGCCGGAGATACGAGCCAGGCATTCCTCGCCCAGCGCGGTCAGCCGCACCTGCCGCGCACCGCGTTCGAACAGGGGGGCGCCCAGTTCCGCCTCCAGATCGCGGATCTGGACCGAAAGCGCGGGCTGCGAGATCGAGCAGGCTGACGCCGCCCGTCCGAAGTGTCCGTGGCGGGCCAGCGCTTCGAAATAGCGGAACTGACGAAGCGTGAGGTTTTTCATAAGAAAAGATTATAGAGGTCATGAGAAAATACAACTTAAAGATATGACGGGGCTTTGTTAGAACCGTTCCAGCCTGGCAGGGAGGTGAGTCGCCTGCTTCGGGGACTTGTGCCCTGGTGCCAGATGCCCACATCGCGAGGGCAACCAGTTGACAAAGCGGGGCGGACACGCGTCCGCGCCGACGAATTTGACCAAGGGAGAACAGCATGGACGGGAACGATATCGCAGGGGGCAAGTGCCCGGTGATGCATGGGGCGATCACCGTGACGGGATCATCCGTCACCGACTGGTGGCCGAAATCGCTGAACCTCGACATCCTGCACCAGCACGATGCCAAGTCCAACCCGATGGGCAAGGACTTCAACTACCGCGAAGAGGTGCGCAAGCTGGACTTCGAGGCCGTCAAGGCCGACGTCAAGGCGCTGATGACCGACAGCCAGGACTGGTGGCCTGCGGATTGGGGCCACTACGGCGGCCTGATGATCCGCCTGGCGTGGCACTCGGCCGGGACCTACCGCCTGGCGGACGGCCGTGGCGGCGGCGGCGCGGGCAACATCCGCTTTGCCCCTCTGAACAGCTGGCCGGACAACGGCAACCTCGACAAGGCCCGCCGCCTGCTGTGGCCGGTCAAGAAGAAGTACGGCAACAAGCTGAGCTGGGCCGACCTGATCCTGCTGGCCGGCAACATGGCCTACGAGTCGATGGGCCTCAAGACCTACGGCTTTTCCTTTGGCCGCGAGGATATCTGGCACCCGGAAAAGGACATCTACTGGGGCGCGGAAAAGGAATGGCTGGCGCCCTCCGACAATCGTTATGACGACGTGTCCAAGCCGGAGACCATGGAAAACCCGCTGGCCGCCGTGCAGATGGGCCTGATCTACGTGAACCCCGAGGGCGTGAACGGCCAGTCGGACCCGATCAAGACCGCAGCCCAGGTGCGCGAGACCTTCGCCCGCATGGCGATGGACGACGTGGAAACCGCGGCGCTGACCTGCGGTGGCCACACCGTCGGCAAGGCGCACGGCAACGGCGACGCGGGCGCACTGGGCGCCGAACCCGAGGCCGCGCCGATCGAGAACCAGGGCTTTGGCTGGATCAACCCGAACCTGAACGGCAAGGCCAGCAACGCGGTGACCTCTGGCGTCGAAGGCGCCTGGACCACCCATCCGACCCAGTGGGACATGGGCTATTTCGAGCTGTTGTTCGGCTACGAGTGGGAGCTGACCAAGTCGCCCGCCGGCGCCAACCAGTGGCGCCCCGTGAACATCAAGGAAGAGCACATGCCGGTCGATCCCACCGATCCGACCAAGCGTGTGATGCCGATGATGACCGACGCCGACATGGGTATGAAGATGGACCCGGCCTACAACGCGATCTGCCAGAAATTCATGGCCGATCCGGAGTACTTTGCCGACGCCTTTGGCCGCGCGTGGTTCAAGCTGACCCACCGCGACATGGGCCCGCGCAACCGCTACATCGGGCCCGATGCACCGGCCGAGGACCTGATCTGGCAGGACCCGATCCCCGCAGGCGCCACCGGCTACGACGTGGACGCGGTGAAGGCCAAGATCGCCGCCAGCGGCCTGTCGGTCTCCGACATGGTTGCCACCGCCTGGGACAGCGCGCGGACCTTCCGCCAGTCGGACCTGCGCGGCGGTGCCAACGGCGCGCGCATCCGCCTGGCCCCGCAGAAGGACTGGGAAGGAAACGAGCCTGCGCGTCTCGCCAAGGTGCTGTCGGTGCTGGAGCCGATCGCCAAGGCTTCGGGCGCGTCCGTCGCTGACGTGATCGTGCTGGCGGGCAACGTCGGGGTCGAGCAGGCGGCCAAGGCCGCGGGCTTTGACGTCACCGTGCCCTTCATGCCGGGCCGGGGCGACGCGACGCAGGAGATGACCGATGCCGAATCCTTTGACGTGCTGGAACCGGTGGCCGACGGCTTCCGCAACTGGCTGAAGAAGGACTACGTGGTCACCCCCGAAGAGCTGCTTCTGGACCGCGCCCAGCTGATGGGTCTGAGCGGGCCGGAAATGACCTGCCTGATCGGCGGGATGCGGGCGCTGGGCGCCAACCACGGCGGCAGCGCGCACGGCGTGTTCACCGACCGCGCCGGCGCGCTGACCACGGACTTCTTCGTCAACCTGACGGACATGTCCTACAAGTGGGTCCCCGGCGGCGACGGCACCTACGCGATCCAGTCGCGCAAGACCGGCGAGACGAAGTGGACCGCGACGCGCGTCGACCTGGTGTTCGGCTCGAACTCGATCCTGCGCGCCTACGCCGAGGTCTACGCCCAGGACGACAACGCCGGGAAGTTCGTCAACGACTTCGTGGCCGCCTGGACCAAGGTGATGAACGCCGACCGTTTCGACGCCTGAGTGCGGACGGTCTGAAAAGAGAAGGGTGCCCCGGGGGATCGGGGCGCCCTTTTTCGTGGCTCGGCAGAAAGGCGCGACCTCAGTCCTTGGCGCGCTCGACGTAGCTGTTGTCGGCGGTGTTGATGACGATCCGCGTGCCCACGTCGATGTGCGGCGGCACCATGACGCGCACGCCGATGTTGGTGATCGCCGGCTTGTAGCTGGAGGACGCGGTCTGGCCCTTGACCACCGGTTCGGTCTCGGCGATTTCGACGGTCATGCGCTGCGGCAGTTCCAGAGCAATCGGATTGCCCTCGAAGGTGCGCAGGAACACCTTCATCCCCGGCTCCAGGTAGGCCTTGTCGTCGCCCACCACGTCATGGCTGGCGGCGACCTGCTCAAAGGTCTCGGGGTTCATGAAGTGAAAGCCTTCGCCGTCGTCATAGAGGAAATCCCATTCCCGTTCATCGACGTTGGCCTTTTCCACCTGTTCGGTGGTCTTCCAGCGTTCCGAGACCTTCACCCCGTCCGAAATGCGACGCATGTCGACCGAGGTGGTCGGCGTGCCTTTGCCGGGGTGGAAATTCTCGGCCTTGAGGACGACGTAGAGCCGCCCGTCAACGTCGACGACGTTGCCTTTGCGCAGCGAGGAGGCAATGACTTTCACGGGAGTCTTCCTTGTGGATGGCAGTTGCGCGCGTTATGCGCCTGATCGGTGACGGCCCTAGCCGAACTTCGCGGAAAACACCAGAAATAAGGCGCACGAGATGAGCGAAACCCCGTGGTGGAGCCCGGCGCGACATGCCGACCGGCGGCCCGTCCTCTTGGCGCGCAACCGGATCCAGGCAGGTATTCGCGCGCTTCTGGCGCAGCGGGACTTCACCGAGGTCGACCCGGCGGCGCTGGCACTCAGCCCCGGCAACGAGGCGCACCTGCATGCCTTTGCCACCGAGGCCATCGGCAACGACGGGGTGGCGCGGCGCATGTACCTGCACACCTCGCCCGAGTTCGCAATGAAAAAGCTGCTGGCGGCGGGTGAGACGCGGATCTTTTCCTTTGCCCATGTCTGGCGCAACCGCGAGCGCGGCGCGCGCCACAGCCCCGAGTTCACCATGCTGGAATGGTATCGTGTGGGTGAGGAATATGCCGTGCTGATGCAGGACGTGGCGGACATGCTGCGGCTGGCGTGCGAGGCGGCGGGCAGCTCCGTGCTGCGTTTTGGCGACCATGTCTGCGATCCGTTCCAGCCGGTCGAGCGGCTGTCGGTCGCCGAGGCGTTTGACCGCTTTGCCCGGATCGACCTGCTGGCGACGCTGGACCCGTCGGGTGGCACCGTCCGGGAAGCCCTGGCCACGCAGGCCGGGGCGACAGGGGTGCGCATCGCCGCGGACGACACATGGTCCGACATTCTCAGCAAGGTGCTGGTCGAGAAGGTCGAGCCGCACCTCGGCATGGGCCGCATCACCGTGCTGGACCGTTACCCCGCCGCCGAGGCAGCGCTGGCCCGCACCTGCGCCGACGACCCGCGCGAGGCGGAACGCTTCGAGGTCTATGCCTGCGGGGTCGAGCTTGCCAACGGCTTTGGCGAGTTGACAGACCCGGCCGAGCAACGCCGCCGCTTCGCGGCGGAGATGGACGAAAAGGCCCGCGTCTATGGCGAGCGTTACCCGATCGACGAGGATTTCCTGTCTGCGCTGGCGTTGATGCCGCCGGCCTCGGGCATCGCGCTGGGCTTTGACCGGCTGGTGATGCTGGCCACCGCCGCGCCGCGCATCGACGACGTGATCTGGGCGCCTGTGGCCCTCTTGGGTCCGCGGAGCTGAGGCGCGCCGGAACTATTCCTTGCGCGACAGGGCGTGCCGGGCGACGGTAGGGTCGGGGGGCGTCAGGTTGCGTTACAGGATTTTCTGCGTCCGCATGATTTGTAACTCTTCTCTTGCGCGAATCTTTCGAATGCCCTAATCCGACCGTGTGGTCGATTAACGGGAGGACTGTCGTCCATGGATGCTTTCATCTGCGACGGGGTGCGGACGCCGATCGGGCGGTATGGCGGGGCGCTGTCCTCGGTCCGGGCCGACGATCTTGCGGCGCTGCCGATCCGGGCGCTGATGACACGCAACCCCTCCGTCGACTGGGCTGCGGTGGACGAGGTGATCTACGGCTCGGCCAATCAGGCGGGCGAGGACAACCGCAACGTCGCGCGCATGGCGGCGCTGCTGGCCGGTCTGCCCGAGGACGTGCCGGGCACCACGGTCAACCGGCTGTGCGCCAGCGGGATGGACGCGGTGGGCTTTGCCGCCCGGGGCATCAAGGCGGGCGACTACGACCTGTGCATCGCCGGTGGCGTCGAAAGCATGAGCCGCGCGCCCTTTGTCATGCCCAAGGCCGACACCGCCTTTACCCGCGCCAACGCGGTCTACGACACGACGATCGGCTGGCGCTTTGTCAACCCCAGGATGAAGGCGATGTACGGCACCGACTCGATGCCTCAGACCGCCGACAACGTCGCCGCCGACTACACCATCAGCCGTGCTGACCAGGATGCCTTTGCCGCGCGGTCGCAGACCCGTTGGGAGGCGGCGCAGGCGGCGGGGCTGTTCGCGGATGAGATCGTCCCGGTGGAGATCCCGCAGCGCAAAGGCGATCCGCTGGTGGTGGACACCGACGAACACCCGCGCCCCGGCACCACGGCCGAGTCGCTGGCACGCCTCAAGGGCGTGAACGGGCCGGAGCTGACCGTGACGGCGGGCAACGCCAGCGGCGTGAACGATGGGGCTGCGGCCGTGCTGCTGGCCTCCGAAACGGCAGTGCAGGCGCAGGGGCTGACGCCCATGGCCCGCGTGCTGGGCATGGCTTCGGCCGGGGTGGCGCCGCGCGTCATGGGGATCGGGCCGGTGCCGGCCAGCCGCAAGGTGTTGGCGCGGCTGGGACTCACCATCGACCAGATGGATGTGATAGAGTTGAACGAGGCCTTTGCCGCACAGGGGCTGGCGACGCTGCGGGAACTGGGCGTGGCGGATGACGACCCCCGGGTGAACCCGCAGGGCGGCGCCATCGCGCTGGGTCATCCGCTGGGCATGTCCGGCGCGCGGCTGGTGCTGACGGCGGCGCATCAGCTGCGCCGGTCGGGCGGGCGCTACGCGCTCTGCACCATGTGTGTCGGTGTCGGCCAGGGGGCGGCCATCGTCCTCGAACGGGTTTGAATTTCACGAGCAGGGAGTCTCTGCCATGTACGCACAGATGATCAAGTCGGAAGCGTCGCGGGAAGACCCGGAAAAGCTTGCCGCCTTCCAGACCCGCATCGACGCGGGCGAAAAGATCGAGCCCAAGGACTGGATGCCGCAGGGCTACCGCAAGACGCTGATCCGCCAGATCGGCCAGCACGCGCATTCCGAGATCGTCGGCCAGCTGCCCGAGGGCAACTGGATCACCCGCGCGCCCACGCTGGAGCGCAAGGCGATCCTGCTGGCCAAGGTGCAGGACGAGGCGGGGCATGGCCTCTACCTCTACTGCGCGGCCGAAACGCTGGGCGTCAGCCGGGATGAACTGACCGAGATGCTGCTGGACGGGCGGATGAAGTATTCGTCGATCTTCAACTATCCCACGCTGACCTGGGCCGACATGGGCGCGGTGGGCTGGCTGGTGGATGGCGCCGCGATCATGAACCAGGTGCCGCTGCAGCGCACCTCCTTTGGGCCGTACAGCCGCGCGATGATCCGCATCTGCAAGGAAGAGTCGTTCCACCAGCGGCAGGGTTACGACATCATGATGAAGATGGCGCAGGGCACCCGGGCACAAAAGCGCATGGCACAGGATGCGCTGAACCGCTTCTGGTATCCCTCGCTGATGATGTTCGGCCCCTCGGACAAGGAATCCGTGCATTCCGAGCAGTCGATGGCCTGGAAGATCAAGATGAACACCAACGACGAGCTGCGCCAGAAGTTCGTCGACCAGACGGTGCCGCAGGCGGAATACCTCGGGTTGACCGTGCCGGACCCGGACCTGAAGTGGAACGAGGAGACCGGGCACTACGATTTCTCGCAGCCCGACTGGTCGGAGTTCTTCGACGTGCTCAAGGGCAACGGTCCCTGCAACCGCGAGCGGCTGGCCGCCCGAAACAAGGCCTGGGACGACGGCAAATGGGTGCGCGACGGGCTGCTGGCCCATGCCGAGAAGAAGGCCGCGCGCAAGGTCGCCGCAGAGTGAGCGGCGGGCCGGAGCGCCCGGCCACCAGCAAACTTCCCCGACAGGGGGCGGGCGGGGCGCATGGGCGGCCTGCCATCAACAGGATTTTGCCGGGGCGCGCCCCGGACCTTAGGGAGGATGACGCCATGAGTTCCCCGAATTCTGCCTACCCCGACACGCCCGAAAGCGGGTCCAAGCCCAAGCGCCACGAGTGGCCGCTGTGGGAGGTCTTCATCCGCGGCCAGCACGGCATGAGCCACCGGCATGTCGGCTCGCTCCACGCCCCGGACGCCGAGATGGCGATCAAGAATGCCCGCGACGTCTATACCCGCCGCAACGAGGGCGTCAGCATCTGGGTGGTCGAGGCGCGGCACATCGCGGCCTCCTCGCCCTCGGACAAGGGGCCGCTGTATGAGCCGTCCGAGTCCAAGATCTACCGCCACCCCACCTTCTTCGACATTCCGGACGAAGTGGGGGCCATGTGATGACGCGGGACGCGGCGCTTTTCGAATTCCTCTGCCGGATGGGGGACAACACGCTGGTGCTGGGCCACCGGGTCAGCGAATGGTGCGGCCATGCGCCGGTGCTGGAAGAGGACATCGCGCTGGCCAACACCGCGCTGGACCTGATCGGGCAGACGCAGATGTGGTTGGGCCTGGCGGGTGAGGTCGAGGGGCAGGGGCGCTCTGCCGATGATCTGGCGATGCTGCGCGACGTCTGGGATTTCCGCAACGTCCTGCTGGCCGAACAGCCGAACGGCGATTTCGGCCAGACGATGATGCGGCAGTACCTGTTCGACCAGGCGCACCTGCTGTTGCTCAAGGCGCTGATGTTCTCGTCCGACGACCGCGTGGCGGGCATTGCCGCCAAGGCGGTCAAGGAAGTGACCTACCATGTCGAACGCTCGGGCGACACGGTGATCGGGCTGGGCGACGGCACCAGCGAAAGTCACCGGCGGATGCAGGCGGCGCTGGACCTGCTCTGGCCCTATGTCGGCGAGATGTTCACCGACGACGCGGTGAGCGAAGTGCTGGCCGAGGCCGGGATCGCGCCGCAGCCCTCCAGCCTGCGCGACGCCTTCGACGACGCGGTGCGCGAGGTCATGGCCGAGGCGACGCTGGTGATCCCCGACAGCCGCTTTGCCCATTCCGGGGGCAAGACCGGCGTGCGTCACACCGAACACCTGGGCCACCTGCTGACCCAGATGCAGTGGCTCCAGCGCGCCTATCCCGGCGCCACCTGGTAGGCGGCCATGAAACCGACGGTCGATCAGGTCTGGGGCTGGCTGGACGAGGTGCCGGACCCCGAAATCCCGGTGATCTCGGTCGTGGACCTGGGCATCGTGCGCGAGGTCGCCTGGGAGGGCGACGCGCTGCGCGTGGCGGTGACGCCGACCTATTCCGGCTGCCCGGCCACGCGGGTGATCTCGATGGACATCGAGACGGCGCTGCGCGACCGGGGGGTGGACAAGGTGCGGATCGAGACCCGCATCGCGCCGCCCTGGACCACCGATTGGCTGTCCGACAAGGGCCGGTCCAGGCTCGAGGCCTACGGCATCGCGCCGCCGTCGCCGGCGGGCGGGCCGGACAAGTGCCCGCGCTGCGGATCGAAACACGTGACGAAGGTCAGCCAGTTCGGCTCGACCCCCTGCAAGGCGCATTGGCGGTGTGACGACTGCCTCGAGCCGTTCGACTATTTCAAGTGCATCTGAGGAGGGTGGCCGATGCCGCGCTTTCATGAGCTGACTGTCACGGATGTGAAAAAGACCATCCGCGACGCCGTTGTCGTGACCCTGCAGCCGGTAAACGGCGTGGAGTTCGACTTCATCCAGGGGCAGTACCTGACCTTTCGCCGCGACTTTGACGGGACAGAGGTGCGCCGCTCCTACTCGATCTGCGCCGGGCGCGGCGAGGGTGTCCTGCAAGTGGGCATCAAGAAGGTGGAGGGCGGCGCCTTTTCCACCTGGGCCAACGAAGAGCTGAAGCCCGGCATGGTGCTGGAGGCGATGGAGCCGATGGGGTCCTTCCACACCGCCCTGGACCCGCGCGCGCAGCGCGGCTACCTGGGCTTTGCCGGCGGGTCGGGCATCACGCCTGTGCTGTCGATCCTCAAGACCGTGCTGGCGACAGAGCCGCGCAGCGATTTCACGCTGGTCTATGCCAACCGGGGCGTGAACACGATCATGTTCCGCGAGGAACTGGAGGACCTCAAGAACCTCTACATGGGCCGGCTGAACATCATCCACGTGCTGGAATCCGACGCCATGGACATCGAGCTGTTCCAGGGCCGGGTGGATGCCGAGAAGTGCGATGCGCTCTTTGCCCACTGGATCGACGTGACCACGGTCGACACCGCCTTCATCTGCGGGCCGGAGCCGATGATGCTGGGCATCGCCAAGGCGCTGAAGGCGCACGGGCTGACGGATGCCCAGATCAAGTTCGAACTGTTTGCCTCGGCCCAGCCCGGGCGGCTGGCGCAAAAGGCGCGGGCGGCGCAGGCAAGCACGGACGCGCGACGCACCCAGGCGACGGTGACGCTGGACGGCACCTCGCGCAGCTTCGAGATGGACAAGGGTGTGTCGGTGCTGGAGGCGGCATTGGCCAACGCGCTGGACGCGCCCTATGCCTGCAAGGCGGGGGTCTGCTCCACTTGCAAATGCAAGGTGCTGGAGGGTGAGGTCGAGATGGTCGCCAACCACGCGCTCGAGGATTACGAGGTCGAGCGGGGCTATGTCCTCAGCTGCCAGGCCTATCCGCTGACCGACCGCGTGGTCGTGGACTACGACCAGTAAAGGGGGGATGCCATGACCGACGAGATGAACATTGCCGACTACCTGGAGCAGGGCGGCAAGCTGACCAACCCGGCCAACGTGCCGCCGCGCTACCGCGCCGAGCTGATGAAGATGATGAGCAGCTTTGTCGACAGTGAACTGGCGGGTGCGGCGGGCTTTGCCGACGTGATCAACGCCGGGCCGGGCATCAAGGAGCGGATTGCCGCGGCCAAGATCGTGCTGGAAAAGACCGATCACGCCGACAAGGTGCTGCGCCTGATGGGCGAGTTCGGCGCCAACACCGACCGTTACGCCAATGCCCACCCCTGGACCGACCGCCTGCCGCGCGACACCGCCCCCGGCAACCCGCGCAGCGCGCATGACATGCGGCTATCGGTGTTCAACTACCCGCTGGCCGGCTGGACCGATGCGGTCGTCATGAACCTGACCATGGGGCACGCGGTCTGCGTGCAGCTGGAGGACATGGCGCAAGGCTCCTACCAGCCCCTCGCCGAGGCGCTGCGCGAGGTGCTGCCCGCCGAACGGCGGCACACCGAACTGGCCGAGGAAGGGCTGGCGCGGCTCATTGCGCAGGGGCAGGGGGCGCAGATCGCCCAGGCGCTGGCCTACTGGCGGCCGCGCGTGGCGGTGATCTTTGGCGACCCGTCTCAGGACCGCATGGCGCAGCTGCGCGCCTGGGGTTTGCGCCATGCCTCTGCCGCCGAGATGCGCGGCACCTGGGAGACGCGGCTGGACGCGGCGCTGGCGCGGCTGGGCCTCACCGAACCGGCCTGAATTGCACAGAGATGACCGGCCCGCGTGGCGGGCGGAAAGGAAGACATGAGCCTTCTTGACGTCAAGAGCTATGCCGCCGGGCAGTGGATCGCCCCGGGTTCCGGCGCGCGCGAGATCGCCGACGCTGTGACAGGTGCCGTCATGGCACGGGCGGGCAACGACGCGCTGGACGTGAGCGCGATGCTGGACTTCGCGCGCACAAAGGGCGGCACGGCCCTGCGCGCGATGAGTTTTCATGACCGGGCCCGGATGCTCAAGGCGCTGGGCCAGATGCTGTCACAGCACAAGCCCGCGCTATACGAGCTGTCCTTTGCCACCGGGGCGACGGCCCGCGATCACCTGCTGGACATCGACGGCGGCATCGCCACGCTGCTGGTCTATGCCTCCAAAGGGCGGCGCGAGTTGCCGGACGGACACGTCTACCTCGACGGCGAGGTCGAGCAACTGTCGCGCTCGGGCCAGTTCCTGGGGCAGCACATCTGCACGCCGCTCCAAGGGGTTGCCGTCCATATCAACGCTTTCAACTTCCCCGTATGGGGGATGCTGGAGAAACTGGCGCCGACGCTGCTGGCCGGGGTGCCTGCGATCGTCAAGCCGGCGACGGCGACCTGCTATGTTACCGAACTGGCGGTGCTGCTGATGCTGGAGTCGGGCATCCTGCCGGAGGGCGCCCTACAGCTGGTTTCGGGTGGCCTGGGCGACATGCTGGACCATCTGGGCGCGCAGGACGTGGTCAGCTTTACCGGCTCCGCCGACACCGCGCTGAAACTGCGGTCGAACCCGCATCTGCTGTCGCGCTCGGTGCGTTTCGTGGCCGAACAGGACAGCCTGAATGCCTCGATCCTTGGGCCGGACGCGGTGCCGGGGACGCCAGAGTTTGACCTGTTCATCAAGGAAGCACACCGTGAGATGACGGTGAAGGCAGGTCAGAAATGCACCGCGATCCGGCGGATAATCGCGCCGCAGGCGCAAGTGGACGCCGTAATCGAGGCGCTTTCGGCGCGGCTGAAGGGCACCGTGATCGGCGATCCAAGGGCCGACGCGACGCGCATGGGCGCGCTGGTCTCTGCCGGACAGCGGCGCGACGTGCTGGCCAAGGCCGCGCTGATTGCGCAAGAGGCACAGCGCGTCTGCGGCGACCCGGATGCATTCGACGTGCAGGGGGCCGACCCGGCCAAGGGGGCCTTTGTGCCGCCGATGCTGTTCCATTGCGCCGATCCGGACGCCGCGCAGCGGGTGCACGACACCGAGGCGTTTGGCCCGGTCTCGACGGTCATGGGCTACCGTGACCTCGACCACGCGGTGGCGCTTGCCAATCGCGGCGGCGGCTCGCTGGTGGCCTCGGTCATCACCCATGACCCGCAGGTCGCGCGCACCATCGCGCTGGGTGCGGCGGCCTGGCACGGCCGGATCTACATCAACGACCGCGACAGCATGGCCGAGGCGACAGGCCACGGCGCCCCCTTGCCGCACCTTGTCCACGGTGGACCGGGCCGCGCCGGTGGCGGCGAGGAGATGGGCGGCGTGCGCGGCGTCATGCACTACATGCAGCGCACGGCGGTGCAGGGCTCGCCCGCCATGTTGTCGGCCATCGGCGGGCGCTGGATCCCCGGCACGCCCGAGCGAAAGGCCCCCGCGCATCCCTTCACCCGCGGCTTCGACGCGCTGGAGATCGGCGAGACGATCCACGCCGGCCCCCGCGTGATCACGCTGGAGGATATCGAGCATTTCGCCGCGTTCACCGGCGACACCTTCTACGCCCACATGGACGACGAGGCCGCCAAGCGGAACCCCTTCTTCCCGGGCCGCGTCGCGCATGGCTACCTGCTGCTGAGTTTTGCAGCCGGGCTGTTCGTGGAGCCGAACGAAGGCCCGGTGCTGGCCAACACGGGTCTGGATGGTCTACGCTTCATGAAGCCGGTGGTTGCAGGGGACTCGCTCAACGTGCGCCTGACGGTCAAGCAAAAGACGCGCCGTACGGATGAGTACGGCGAAGTGCGCTGGCACGTCACCCTGACCAACCAGGATGCCGAGACGGTGGCGGAATACGAGTTGCTGACGATGAACGCCTACAGGGTCTGAGCAGGCCGCGGAGGACGATGGAAGACCGGGCATTCGACGCGCTGGTAGTGGACCTGAGGGGGGCGGACCTGCCGCGGGTCTGGTCGCTGCTGGTCACGGTGTTTGGTGACCTTGCGCAGGACGGGGCCGCGATCCCGGCGGCCGTGCTGGGGCAGATCGTGGCGCCCATCGGCGTGCGCCCCGAGGCGATGCGCGTCGCCCTGCACCGGCTGAAAAAGGACGGCTGGATCGACAGCCAGCGCAGCGGGCGCACCAGCCTTTACCGGCTGTCGGCGCAGGGACGGGCGCAGACGGTCGCGGCCAGCCCGCGCATCTACGCCAGCGAACCGCCCGCGCGCGAGGCCTGGCTGGTGCTGACCGATCCCGCCGCGCCGCAACCCGGGGCAGAGTCGGACCTGTGGCTGACCCCGCACATGCGGCTGTCCTCAGGCTCACCGGCAGGCGCGGAGGCCTTTGCCACCCGGCTCGACCCAGACGCCCCGCTGCCCGGCTGGATGACCGCGCGGGTCTGTGATGCGGGGGTCGTCGCCCTGTCTGCGGACCTCGAGACGCGGCTATTCCGGCTACAGGACCGGCTGCCCGCGGACCTGACGGCGACCCAGGCGGCGATCCTGCGCGTGCTCATCGTGCACGGCTGGCGGCGCATCGTATTGAAGACGCCGCAGCTGCCGGATCACGTCTTTCCAGCCGCCTGGCAAGGACCGGCCTGCCGCGCGCGGGTGGCGACCCTGCTGGAGCGCCTGCCGCGCCATTCGCCCGAGGCGCTGTCCCTGGCCGCCTGAAGCCCTTGCGATATTGTCACTGACCATCCGGTCAGCTAATTTCATCCCAAGCCGCCGTAGGTGGCCCCGGCCGCAGGCAGAAAGGACCGGAATTGGCACGCCCCATCGCCAAGGATCACGATGAGAAACGCGCGCAGATCCTCAACTGCGCGGCGCAGGTCTTTGCCGCCGAAGGCTATGACCGCGCCTCGATGAACCAGGTCGCGGCGGGCTGCGGCATCTCCAAGGCGAATATCTACCACTATTACGCGGGCAAGGACGCGCTGCTGTTCGACCTGCTGGACAACTACCTGCGCACGCTGCGGGACCGGGTCTGCAGCGCGCCACGGCCGGGCGCCTCGGCCGAAGAGCGGCTGCTGGACACCGTGCGCGCGGTGCTGCGCGCCTACCAGGGCGCGGACGATCATCACAAGGTGCAGATCTCCAGCCTGGAGTCGCTGCCGGAAGACCGGCAAAAGGTGCTGCGCGCCTACCAGCGCGAGATGGTGGCGCACCTGTCCGCCATCCTGCGCGAGATCGCGCCAGATCCCCTGGCGCAGGACAAGCCCAGGCTGCGTGCCGCCACCATGTCGGTGTTTGGCATGCTGAACTGGTACTACATGTGGAACGCGGGCGCCGATGGCACCGCACGTGAAGACTATGCCCAGCTGGTCACGAACCTGACGCTGCACGGGTTGCGCGGCATCTGAAGGCGACGTTTTCCGAAGGTGCAGGCCGCCCGAAACGCCTCCGGCGCGGTTTCAGGGTCACCCTTGGCAAGGGCCTCCATCCCCACCGGCCCCTCATACCCCATGCCGGCCAGGTCCAGGGGCCGACGCCATAGCCATAGCCAAAGCCAGGCTGCTACAGCCGGCAGGCGCACCAGGCGATGGATGTGTCCTGCCTGAGCAATGCGGCGCAGCCGGCAAGCGGGCAGACTTGGCTTGTCGCCCTGATGCGCCGTCCCGGGCTTGACCCGGGACCTCCTGTCCGGAACGTGAGGCTCCGGATCAGGTGCGGGGCAGCATGTCGGTCAGAGCTGCACGAACACCCGGCCGTCTTCGACCCTGGTGGGGTAGGTGCGCAGGTTCTCGCAGGCGGGAGGCGTTTCCACCTCGCCGGTGCGGCAGTCGAAGATCGACGAATGTTTCGGGCATTCGATGGTCGCCTCGACCACCAGTCCGTCGCTCAGGTGCACCGCCTCGTGGGTGCACAGCCCGTCGGTGCAGTAATAGCCGTCCTGATGGTCGCGCACGATGATGAAGGTGCGGGTGCCGTGATCAAAACGGATCACGTCCTCGGCGTCGATGTCGCCTGCGGCGCAGGCGTCGATCCAAGTCGGCATGATGTCCTCCTGTCCTGGCTCCGGTGGTGCCACCGCTGGCCGCTTCGGGTTTGGCGGGTGGCTGGCCGGAGTATCCATGCTCCTCACCGCAGCTGGAAGCCCGGGCGATGAGGCGATTGCATCAGGGCGGCCTCAGATCTCCTGCGGTTTGAAGTCGGCGGGGGCGGCGGGCATGACGCCCTTCAGAAGGGCGACGGATTTCTCCAGCCCTTCGAGCGAGTTGAGCAGCACGTCCTCGTGTTCAATCGACAGCCAGCCATCGTAACCCGCCAACTTGAGCCGGTAGCAGAACTGCCGCCACCACTCTTCGCCATGACCGAACCCCAGCGTGACATAGCTCCACGACCGCCCCGGAATATCCAGCAGCGAGCCGTTCTCCAGCAGCGATGTCGTGGCCTGCACCGGCGCGTTCAGCAGCGTGTCCTTGGCGTGAACGTGGTAGATCGCGTCACCCAGCGCCTCGGCCGCGGCCAGCGGGTCCGCGCCCATCCAGAACAGGTGCGACGGGTCGAGGTTGGCGCCCACGACCGGCCCCACCATCTCGCGCAGTTTCAGCAGCGAGGGCACGTTGTAGACGCATTGGTTGCCGTGCAGTTCCAGCGCGATCCGGCGCACGCCGCTGTCGCGCGCCACCGCTGCGACGCCCTCCCAGAAAGGCAGCAGCACCTCGTCCCACTGAAAGCGCAGGATCTCCTGCGTTTCCGGCGGCCAGCTGGAGATCACCCAGTTGGGCATGCTGTCGCCCTGCGCGCCGGCGGGCAGGCCGGACATGGTGCAGACCTTGGCGATGCCCAACTCGCCGGCCAGCCGGATTGTGTCGAGCAGGCAGTCGGCCTGGCTGCGGTCTTTCGGGTGCAGCGGGTTGCCGTTGGCGTTCAGCGCGATGATCTCCAGCCCGCGGTCGTCAAAGGCGGCACGGAAGGCGCGGCGCGCCTCGGCGCTGGCGGTCAGCGTGGCCAGGTCGCAATGCGGCGCGGTGGACCAGCCGCCGGTGTTGACCTCGACACCGGAGACCCCCAGCCGGACCGCATGGTCCAGCATCGCTTCGAAGGACAGCCCGCCCAGGCTGTCGGATACAAATCCCAGTTTCATGCGTAGAACTCCGGTCTTTCGATCATGGTTACGGCGGTCTTGCGCCCGGTTTGCAGGGCCTCCACGCCGGCCTCGGCGACGCGCGCCGCGCAGTAGCCGTCCCAGCAGTCGGAGGCGATCTGCGGGAAAATGCCGGTCTCGGCAAAGCGGACAAACGCGCGGTTCTGGCGCACGTAGGCCTCATGATAGCGGCCGCGCCAGTCGCTGTCGTAGCGCGTGGCGCTGGACAGGTTCAGGTCCGCGCGGGTGTAGGCGACCGGGGTCATGCTGACCGACCCGGCCTCGCCCACCAGTTCGGCACGGATGTCATAGCCGTAGGCGGCGTTGTTGTTGACCTCGACGGTCACCAGCTGGCCGCCGTCGGTCTCCAGCACCATGACGACGGGGGCGACGACATCGTCCGACCGGCGCGGCTGCCAGGCCGAGATGGCGGTGTACTCGACGTCGAGCACGTGGCGCACCACGTCGAATTCATGCGGCGCCGAATTGGTGATTGCCATGGCGCCGGTGAAGGCGGCATTGGGCGTCGCCAGGTTGCGGTGAAAGTTGTGCATCATCAGCGCCCGGCCCAGCGTGCCGGCGTCCAGTGCGGCCTTCATCTCGACGTAAGACTGGTCGTAGCGGCGCATGAAGCCGACCTGGACGAACCGCGCGCCGGCGGCCGCTTCGGCCTCCATGACGGTCAGGCACTCGGCCGAGGACTGCGACAGCGGCTTTTCGCAGAGCACCCGCTTGCCCGCCGCGATGCAGGCCAGAGACAGCGGCGCATGGGTGAAGTCCGGGCTGGCGACGATGACGGCATCCACGTCCGCCCGGGCGATCACCGCCTGCGGATCGCTTGCCGCGTCCGCGGCGCCCAGCTGATCCGCGACGGCACGCGCGCGCGCCGCGTCCATGTCGCAGACCACCTGGAGCACCGCCCCCGGCAGATCCTGCGCCACGATCGCCGCGTGGTCCGCCCCCATGATCCCCGCGCCGATCACGGCAATCCGAATGCTCATCTCTCTGTCTCCTGCGGCTGTGTCCGAACAGACAAATCCCTTGCGCAGAGCGCAAGGTCAAAGACGGTGAGATGGTTATCCTGATGTGAATCGCCTCAAGCCGCGGCTGGAGTCCACCGTTTCAGAGGTTTTCGCCCCGGATCGCGTCACAGACCGCGTCTGTGACCTGTTGCGTCGTGGCCGTCCCGCCGACGTCGGGCGTCAGGATGCCATCGGCGCAGATCTTCTCGACCGCGCGCATCAGGCGCCGGGCGGCGTCCGGTTCGCCGAGGTGTTCCAGCATCTGGGAGGCGGTCCAGAAGGTCGCCACCGGGTTGGCGATGCCCTTGCCGGTGATGTCGAAGGCCGAGCCGTGGATCGGCTCGAACATCGAGGGATACCGGCGCTCCGGGTCGATGTTGGCGGTGGGGGCGACGCCCAGCGAACCGGCCAGCGCGCCGGCCAGGTCCGACAGAATGTCGGCGTGCAGGTTGGTGGCAACGATGGTGTCGAGGCTGCGCGGCGCCTTGACCATGCGCACGGTCATGGCATCCACCAGCATCTTGTCCCAGGTGACGTCCGGGAATTCCCGTGACACCTCGGCGGCGATCTCGTCCCACATCACCATGCCGTGGCGCTGGGCGTTCGACTTGGTCACCACGGTCAGCAGCTTGCGCGGCCGCGCCTGCGCGAGGCGGAATGCATAGCGCATGATCCGCGTCACACCGGCGCGGGTGAAGATGGCGACTTCGGTGCCGACCTCCTCGGGAAAGCCCCTGTGCGCACGGCCGCCGTGGCCGGAGTATTCGCCCTCGGAATTCTCGCGGACGATGACCCAGTCCAGGTCGCCGGCGCCGACCCCGGCCAGCGGCGAGGTGATGCCGGGCAGGATCCGGGTCGGGCGGACGTTGGCGTATTGGTCAAAGCCCTGGCAGATCGGCAGGCGCAGGCCCCAGAGGGTGACGTGGTCAGGCACATCGGGCGCGCCCACGGCGCCAAAGAAGATCGCGTCGAAGACCCGCAGTTGCTCCGGCCCGTCCTCGGGCATCAGCACGCCGGTCCGCTTGTACCGCTCCGACCCCCAGTCGAACGATGTCACCTCCAGCGCAAAGCCGCCGTCCCGGCGTTGCAGCGCCTCGAGCGCCTGCAACCCGGCGGCGATGACTTCGGGGCCGATGCCGTCGGCGGGAATGGCGGCGATCTTGTAGGTCTTCATGGGGCGGGTCCGTTCCTGATCGGTCAAGGGGGTCCCTGTCGGGACCTGACCGTTCCTTAGCCGATCCGCCCGGCCCGCCGCCAGCCCCGCGCCATGGCCCGTCCCCGGACCGTTTGCGAAAGGACAAGCCACGGGTCGGGCGCAGCGCGCCGAACCGAAGGGCAGGGGCAGGCCGCGCGCGCCATGGCGGGCGGCCCGTTGGTGTGCAAGGTCTCAGGCCACCTTGCGCATCTTGCCGCCCGAGGGGCGCGGCGTGACCGGGCGCGGCTTCAGCGGGGTCACGTTGTTCGGCTTGACGGCGGTGCGCGGCGTCGCCCGGACGGTTGCGACAAAGATCATGACGGTCGCCACCACGGCGGCCAGGCTGCCCAGGTCGAACCCGGCCGACAGCAGCGCCTGAAGGCTCAGCCCGCCGGAAACGACCTGCCACATCGCGGCGGCGGTTGCAGAGGCGGCCAGCGGGAAGACCCCGGTCAGCACGGACAGCAGGATCATCTCGATCATCTCGCTGCGCAGCCAGCTTTTCTGCGGCGAAAGGATGTTGCAGTAGTAGATCGCGCAGGTGAGACCCAGCGCGAGGAGACTGGATGAGAGGGCGGCAGAGTGGAGCATGTCAGATCTCTCTGGTGAAACCCTGCGAACACCGCAGGGCGGAACGGGGTCAGGGGGCCACGCCGTCAGGGGGCAGCGTGTCATTGGACGTCGACGCCTGCCGCGCCCGCCAGTCGCCCAGCAGCAACAGGATCGGCGCGGCGATGAAGACCGACGATCCCGCGGCGATCACGATGCCGAAGACCATCGGAATGGCAAAGCTCTGCACCGCCACCCCGCCCCAGATCGCCATCGGCAGCATCGCGGCCAGCGCGGTGGCCGAGGTGTAGAGCGAACGCGCCAGCGTCTGGTTGATCGACAAGTCGATCAGGTCGCGCAGGGGCATCATGGGGTGCAGGGCGATGTTCTCGCGCATCCGGTCGTAGACCACCACCTTGTCGTTGACCGAGTAGCCGATCAGCGTCAGCAGCGCGGCGACGGCTGTCAGGCCAAAGTCCAGCCCGGTGAGCGAGAAGAAGCCAACCGTCTTGGTCACGTCCAGCACCAGCGTGACGATGGCACCCACGGCAAAGGGCCAGTCGAAGCGCGCCCAGATGTAGGCCAGCATGGCCAGGCTGGCGGCGACCACGGCCAGGATGCCGGCGACGGCCAGTTCGGCGCTGACGCGCGGGCCCACCATCTCGACCCGCTCGAAACGGACGTCCGGCACATCGGCGGCGATGGCGGTGTGCAGGTGGTCGGCAGTCAGTCCCTGCGCCGCCTCGCCGCCGGGCTGGGTTTCGACACGGATCAGCACGCCGTGACCTTCCTCGGCGGCTTGCAGCGAGATGTCGCCAAGGCGCAGCGCCTCGACCGTCGTGCGCAGCTGGGCGATGTCCGGGGGCGTGTCGAAATGCGCCTCGATCAGAGTGCCGCCGCGGAAATCGACGCCGTAGTTCAGCCCCGGCGTGACGAACAGCACCACCGAGGCGATGGACAGCACTATGGACAGGGCCAGCCCGACAAAGCGCATCCGCATGAAGCGGAAGTTCGGCACGGGCCGGTCACGCAGCGCGCCCAGCGGCGAGCGGATGACAAAGACCCGCGGCTTGCGCAGCCGCAGAACGATGTCCATCGCCGAGCGCACCACGGTGACCGAGGTGAACAGCGAGATCAGGATGCCGAGGCCCATTGTCACGGCGAATCCCTTGACCGGACCCGAGCCGAGCCAGAACAGCAGCCCGGTGGCGATCAGCGATGTC
The DNA here is from genome assembly GCF_900184945.1 of Antarctobacter aquimaris. GTDB lineage: Bacteria > Pseudomonadota > Alphaproteobacteria > Rhodobacterales > Rhodobacteraceae > Maliponia > Maliponia aquimaris. The sequence goes on from NZ_FXYF01000007.1 coordinate 37,942, forward strand.
AGGTTCGAATCGAGGATCGCCCGGTAGGCGCGGTCAAAGCCCGCCTGCACCGCCGAGGCGGCCTTTTTCCCGCGCGCGGTTTCCTCGCGGATGCGTTCGTTGATCAGCACGTTGGCGTCCACCGCCAGCCCCATGCCCAGGATCAGCCCGGCGATGCCCGGCAAGGTCAGCGTGGCGCCCAGCACGGTCAGCGCGGCGATGGTCAGCATCACGTTCAACAGCAGCGCCCCGGTGGCGACCAGGCCCCAGCCGCCATAGAGCAGGATCATCACAGAGGCCACGAGGCCAAAGCCCGCCACCCCGGTCCAGAGCCCGCCGGCGATGGCATCGGCGCCCAGGTCGGCGCCCACGGTGCGTTCCTCGATCACCTGCAACGGCACCGGCAGCGCGCCCGCCCGCAGCAGCGCGGCCAGTTGCGTCGTCTGCTCGACCGTGAAGCTGCCGCTGATTGCGCCGGAACCGCCCATGATCGGCTTGTGCACGACGGGGGCGCTCAGCACCTGCCCGTCGAGGACGATGGCAAAGGGTTTGCCGGACAGTTCCCTGGTCAGTTGGCCAAAGACAACGGCGCCCTCGGCGTCAAAGCGGAAATCGACCACCGGCTCGCCGGTTTTGGGGTTGTAGCGCGCCTCGGCATCGACAAGGCTTTCGCCGCGCAGCGCCACGCGCGTCTCGACCACGAGGGTGGTGGCGCCATCGGCCATCGGCAGCCGCACCGTGCCGGGCGCCAGCGGCGCATCCGGGCCGGGATCGGCCGCCACGCGGTGAAAGCTCAGCGCGGCGGTGCTGCCCAGCAGCGTCCGCAGGCCCGCCGGATCGGTCACACCGGGCATCTGCACCAGGATCCGGTCATGCCCCAGCATCTGGATCGAGGGTTCCGCGACGCCGGCCTCGTCCACCCGCTTGCGCACCACTTCGACACTGTGGGCCATGGCATCGGCCTGCGCCGCGTCCAGCGCCACGTCGCGCAACGTCAGGCTCAGCCCGCCGTTGCCGTCCTCGGTCACCGAAAACACCGGCTCGGCGCGGGCAAGCGCTGAGCGTCGGAACGTCGGGCGCGCGGCCTCGATGGTGGCGCGCAGCGCTTCGTAGGACATGTCGGGGTCCGGCGGCTGCACCAGCAGGGCGCGGTCGTCGACCACGACCCGGACAGGCAGGCCGTCCTGTGCCAGCGCCTCGGTCAGCGCGTCGCGGGCCTGGGCCACCATGCCGGCGGCGAGCGCATCCTCGTCGGCGCGCAGGGTCAGCGAGGCGCCGCCGCGCAGGTCCAGCCCCAGAGCCACGGGTGTCGACGGCAACCACGCCGGAAAGACCCGGGTGAGGTCACGGGGCAGGAAACTGGGCAGCGCAACGGCAATCCCGACAAGGATCACAACGGCATAGGCGGCTAAACGCCAGACAGGAGACTTCAAGGCCAGACCTCTTGTGCCCCGCATGGTCCGGGGCGCGACGACCGTCCGTCGAAGGCGGCAAGACGCGACCGCACAGGGGCGGCCGTGGATGGTCTGCGGCGGGCGCATCTTAAATCCGCTATTGCGAAATCCTCGTCAATGGGGCGCCGCAATTATTATTCCCGCGTGGCCGGGATTGTATTCCGCCGGCCGCATCCCATTTGCTTGACGCCCCCGGTCGGCCTGCGTGTGCGCGGCATCCGGGCGGGCCCTGCGAAACGCGTTTGCAGGGGCCTATTGTCGGAGCATCAGCTTGGAATCGTTGCGGATACGCCCCACCGGACCCGCCCCCGCAGAAGGATGGTCGCAGCCTGTCCGCGGGGATCGGCAGAAAGGTGCTCATGACACCGCGACTTTCGGCACCAAGGCCGAGTCGGGGGTCCGCGACACATGACGCTGGCGAATGCGGCAGAGGCGATGCTGTCCCGCCAGCCGGGGCGACGATTGTCCGAAGTGCTGTGCGATCTCGAAGCGGGCGAGGGGACGCGGGTGTCGGTCGGCGACATCGTGGGCGCGCTGCGCGACCGCAGCTTTGCGCCGCTCATGGTGATCTTTGCCGCGCCCAACGTGTTCCTGTTCATCCCCGGCTCGTCGGTCTTTACCGCGCTGCCGCTGATGGTGCTGGCGATCCAGCTGATGATCGGCCGGCCCGATGCCTGGCTGCCGCGCTTCGTCGCCGTCCGGTCCATCGAGCGGACCTCCTTCAGCCGGATCGTGACCGTCAGCGTGCCCTACGTGCGGCGGATCGAACGGCTGGCCCGCCCGCGCTGGTGGCCGACCTCGTTCCTGCTGGCCGAGCGGGTGATCGGCGCATGTACCTTTGCGCTGGCGCTTGTCCTGTTCCTGCCGATCCCGTTTGCCAACGGCCTGCCGGCGCTGTCGATCATCATGATGGCGCTGGGCCTGAGCGAGCGCGACGGCTTCTGGCTGGCGGGCGGGCTGTTCCTGACGCTGGTCTCGACGGTCTTCGTGATCGGCATGGTGTCGGTCGGGGCCTTTGCCATCTTTGAATGGGTGCTGCCATGATGCAGCGTCTCCCTTGCCCGCTGTCCCCGATCCCCGGGGCAGCCTTACCCGAAAGTCCTTCACATGACTGAGATCTGGCTTCCGCTGCTCGGTGGCCTCGTGTTCCTTGTCCTCGGTGGCGATCTGCTGGTGCGGGGCGCCGTGCAGGTGGCCAGCAGGCTGGGTGTGTCGCCGCTGGTGATCGGGCTGACGCTGGTCGGCTTCGGCACCTCGACGCCGGAACTGGTGACCTCGGTGCAGGCGGCGTTGATCGGCGCGCCCGGCATCGCCTTTGGCAACATTGTCGGCTCCAACCTTGCCAACATCCTGCTGATCGTGGGCGTTTCGGCGCTGCTGTTCCCGATCGCGGTGAGTTCGGCCGCGTTGCGGCGCGACGGCATGGTGATGATCGCCGTCGCGGTGATCTTTGCCGTCGTCGCGGCGCTGATGCCGATGCAGCGCTGGGTCGGCGCGGTCTTTGTCCTGGCGCTGGCGGGGTACATCTACACCGCCTTCCGCCAGGAACGGCAGACCACCGCCCCGGCGGACCATGGCGCGGTCTACGACAAGAGCGCCGCGGTGCAGGCCGTCGATCCGGCGACCGTGCCCGTGGCCGAGGCGCAGGGGTCGTTGCTCAAGCCGTTGCTGATCACCCTGGCCGGGCTGGTGCTGGTGATCCTGGGCGGCACCCTGCTGGTGAATGGGGCGGTCACGCTGGCGCGGTCCTTCGGCATCTCGGAGACGGTGATCGGGCTGACCATCGTCGCCATCGGCACCTCGCTGCCGGAACTGGTGACCTCGGTCATGGCGGCGCTGCGGCGCCAGGCCGACGTGGCCTTTGGCAACATCGTCGGGTCCAACATCTACAACATCCTCGGGATCGGCGGGGCGACCGCGCTGATCGCACCCAGCGAGGTGCCCGCCGAGATCGTCAGCTTTGACAACCTCGTGATGGTGGGCGTGTCGCTTCTGCTGGTGCTGTTCGCCTGGACCGGCCTGCGGATCGCCCGCTGGGAGGGGGCCGCGCTGCTGGCGGGCTATATCGCCTACGTCTACATCATCTGGCCGTGACCGGGGCGGGCGCGTGGGGTCAGAACCCCACGGCCTGCCCATCCTTGCGCGGCTCGGACCCGGCGGCATAGGCGCCGCTCTCCAGCCGGGCGATCAGCTGCGCGCCGCCAAAGCCAAAGGCATTGTCCGGCGCCTCCAGCGTCAGGTCGTGGCCCATGCCGCGCAGGGTATCCAGCGTCTCGGCCGGCAGCGTCGTCTCGCAGGCCACGTTCAGCCCCTGCGTGATGCGCCAGCGCGGCGCATCGGCGGCCATCTGCGGGTCCTGCCCCCAAAGCTGGGTGCGCAGCGTCATCTGGAGGTGGCCCTGCGCCTGCATCGGCCCGCCCATCACGCCAAAGCTCATCAGCGGCGCGTCACCCTTCATCAGGAAGGCGGGGATGATCGTGTGATAGGGCCGCTTGCCCGGGGCGACGACGTTCTGGCTGTCGGGGTTCAGCGAGAAACCCGCGCCGCGGTTTTGCAGGCTGATCCCGGTGCCCGGCACCACCACGCCCGATCCGAAACCGGCATAATTCGACTGGATGAAGGACACCATCATGCCCGAGGCGTCGGCAGCGGTCAGGTAGACCGTGCCGCCCGCCTTCGGCGCGCCGGCCTTGAAGTCGGTGGCTTTGGTCGAGTCGATCAGCCTGGCCCGGTCGGCCAGGTAGCCGGGGTCCAGCATGTCGGCCGGCGTGACCCTGGTCATGTGGGCAATGTCGGCGACATAGGCCTCGGTGTCGCGCAGCGCCAGCTTCATCGCCTCGATCTGGAGGTGGAAGGCCAGCGGGTCGTCGGCGTCGAGGTCGCGCAGCGCGGTGTGCGACAGCAGGCCCAGCGCCACCAGCGCGGCAATGCCCTGGCCGTTGGGCGGGATCTCGTGCAGGGTCACGTCGTCAAAGGACTGGCTGAGGGTGCCGCACCAGTCCGCCTTGTGCGCCGCCATGTCCGAGACGCGCAGCGCGGCATCGTGCTGGCGGGCGAAGGCCTCGATTTCCTCGGCCAGCACGCCCTCGTAGAAGGCCTTGCCGCGGGTTTCTGCGATCAGGCGCAGGCTGCGAGCGTGGCCGGGGCTGCGAAAGATCTCGCCGGCGCGCGGCGCGCGGCCGCCGGGCAGGAAGGTCTCGGCAAAGCCGGGCATCCCGCCCAATTGGTCCGCGGCACGACCCCAGAGCGTGGCGATCACCGGCGAGACGGGAAAGCCCTCTTCGGCGTAGCGGATCGCCGGTTCGAACAGGGTCTCGAACGGCAGCTTGCCAAAACGCTTGGACAGGTAGACCCAGGACGACACCGCGCCGGGCACGGTGACGCTTTCCCAGCCGCGGAAATCCATCGCGTCCTTGCCGGCAAAGCGGTCCGGCGTCCAGCCCGCCGGGGCGCGCCCCGAGGCGTTGAGCCCGTGCAGTTCCTGCCCGTCCCAGAGGATCGCAAAGGCGTCCGAGCCGATGCCGTTGCCCGAAGGCTCGACCAAAGTCAGCGTGATCGCCGTGGCCACCGCTGCGTCGACGGCGTTGCCGCCGCGCGCCAGCATCGACAGCCCGGCCTGGGCGGCCAGCGGCTGGCTGGTGCTGACGATGTTGCGGGCCACCAGGGCCGAGCGGCGGGAAGGATAGGGGTGATTTGCGCGCAGGTGCATGGGCGTCCTCGTCTTCAGCTGGGCGGCGTGGCAAGCGACTGCGAGACGATGCCTTTCGCCGCTCTTTCCTTTTCGTGCGCCGTGATGGCCGCGTCCAGTGGCCAGCGGTCGATCATGCCGGAAAAATTGTCGATTGTCGGCAAAGCGGTGCGGAAAACCAGGTCGCGTTCCTCGGCCACGGACATCAGGCGGCGCAACTCGGCCAGCGGATCGTTGTGGTCATCGACGCGCAGGTCGAGCGCCGGGTAGGGCTGGCCTGCGAAGATCAGCAGGGCGGCGGCCTGCTTGCCGCGATGGTCGCCGCCCGCGCGTTCGCCCGCCTCCATCGCCGCCAGAAACCGCTCGGCCATGGGCAGGAGCGGGTTGTCCCGCCAGGCCGACAGAGTGTCCGCCACCACCGCGGGCCCGGTCAGCATGTTCCCGGCGACCGAAACGTTTTCCGCCTGCGCATGCCCGGCCCAGGGCACGCAGTCCGCGCCGGTGTGCTGGGCGATCCTGCCGTCGGGGGCGATCATGTGCGCCTGCCGCGACGCCTGTCCCAGATCGCGGGCGACAAGGTCGAACAGGATGGTGTCGGGCGCGTCGCCGTCCGCGAGGCGCCCCAACCCCTCGATCCCCCAGAGCGGGTTGACGAAGGCCTGGCTGGCAAAGGCCGCAGTGGCGCAGACATGCGGCACCAGCGACCCGCAGGCGAAAAAGCGGCTGGCCACGGCAATGCCGAAGGTGCCGGTTTCCGGGTCTCGTGCCACGATGGAATAGGTCATTCAGGATCTCCTCTGTCAGCGCCGGCGCCGGTGTTCTCCCGGCTGTTCGGGCACCTGCCGGCGGGTCTTCCGGGGGCGCAACAGATGGCCCGCAACAGGGTGCCAGAGGCTGATCAGCCGATCAATAAGGCATCATCAGGGGAGAATACGACTGGATTCGATGAAATCAGCAGGCAAACCTTGCGATTTTTGACCGGTCTGTCGGTTTTGCAACCCGCCTTGGCCCGCATGGCTGCTCAATGCCCTGATGCGTGACGCCCGCCCGTACATGCAGGTTTGACCCTAAGCCGCTCTTGCAAACAGATAACCTGACCGTGAGCCTGTTGCAGGACGGGACGGAGACCCCGCTGGTGCGGGACATCTCCTATTCCGTCTCGGCGGCCAAGTCGGCGTCGTCGCTTGCGGTCATGATCCTTCTGTCCAGGGCGCCAAAGCCAACCTCGGGCGCGATTCGACTGGGCGGGCAGGATCCGTGGGCGCGGCATTCCGGTGGTGTTCCAGGAGCCGATAATCTCGGTCAACCCGGTGCGCAGCATCGGGTCGCAGATCATGGAGAGCATCAAGGAAAACCTGGACCTGTCACGCAGCGCCGCGCGGGTGCGCGCCATCGCGCTGGACGGGTCGATCCAGGCGCAGATCATCAACCTGCTGGAGAAGCTGCGCGTCTAGTTCGCCCTTACATACCTTTTCATCGTGCCTGACCCGGCTGGGCGGCACCCATGCGGCGTCTTGTCATGCGCCGGACAGCACGGATGTCCCAGCCGGGGCACGTTGAAAAATGCACCACCCATTCAGGGGAGTAGTCCATGAACGACGACGATGACCTCATCCCCAAGGCGCGGCAGGGCCTGGCCGACACCTGGGACCACGACCCGCGTGACCCTCTGTTCGGTCTCAGCCGCGACGAGATGCGCGGGACGAAACTGTCGCGCCGCGGCGGCTGGTGCCCGGCGACCCGGTTGCCGCCATGTTGGCCGACGCCGGCAGCGAGGAGGCGCGCGTGGCGATGATCCGCAGGCCGGGCCTCGACCAGCCGCTGGTCGCGCAGTTCTCCAAGTGGGTCGTGAACACGCTCCGGGGCGACCTGGGCCATTCGATCTACGGCTTGAACCAGCCGGTCGCGAAAACCCTGATCGAGGCGCTGCCGCGTACCCTGTCGTTGGCGCGGTTGTCCTGCCTGGGCCGTGGCGCCGGCCCCGACACGCCGAGCTGGAGGTTGATCCTGGCGGATGGGCGCAGCTTTGTCCTCCGGGTGAGGTGGCTGGGTGTGTTCCCCGGGCTGGCGATCATGCTGCTGGTGCTGTCGATCCATTACATCGGCGACGCGCTGGACGTGCGCGAATGCGGGCTGTGACGCCGGTCAGCCGTGGCCGAACAGCATCAGCACCAGCGGGATCGTCGCGACCGAGGCCATGGTCTGCGCCGTGACCAGCCCCGCCATGAAGGTGCCGTCGCCGCCCAGCTGCCGGGTCAGCACGTAGGCGGTGGGCGCGGTCGGGATGGACGAAAAGATCACCAGCACCAGCGCCTCGGTCCCGTCGAGGCCAAATGCCAGGCCGATCAGCGCTGCCAGGGCCGGCATGGCCAGCAGGCGCAGCCCACCGATGCCGGCCAGCGCCACGAGGTCCAGCCGCAGCGCGGCGGGCCGCAGCGCGGCCCCGACGCAGAGCAGGCCCAGCGGCAGGCTGCCCTGCGCCGCCAGTTCAAAGAATCGCGCGATGCCAAAGGGCAGGCCAACCCCGCTCAGCGCCAGCGCGATCCCCGCCACACAGGCCAGGATCAGCGGGTTCTTTGCCATGGTCCTCAGCAAGGCCAGGGGCGCGCGCCAGACGCTGGCCTCGGTCAGCGCCATGATGGACAGAACGTTGACCAGCGGCACCGCGATGGCCAGCAGCACCGCCGCCCGTTCCATCCCGGCGCTGCCTGCCAGGCTGGTGGTGATGGCAAGGCCCAGGTAGGTGTTGAACCGGACCACGCCCTGCATCGTGGGGCCGAAACGCGCGGCGGGCACCGGGCGCAACTGGCGGACCAGCACCAGAACCGTCGCGGCAATGGCGATGGTCACGACCGCCGCGCCGCCCAGCCGCAGGATCTGCGGATCGCGCACCGGCGCGTCGACCAGGCTGGACACCAGCAGCGCCGGGAACAGGATGAAATAATTGATCCGCTCAGCGGCGGGCCAAAAGCCCTGTTCGGGAAAGCCGCTGCGCGCCAGAACGAAGCCAAGGCAGATCAGCCCGAACAGCGGCCAGATGGTGAAGATGAGCAAACCGTCCGCCCCTGCTTGTGTCCCCTGTCCCCGCTCTAGCACCGCCTGTGCCGCAAGTTCCAGTTGCCTTCTGCGCGGGTGGAAATTTGCGGCCCGGCCGCCGCATCTTGCGTCTTGCGTCCTGTGTTTCGTGCTGCTAGGAAGCCGGACGTTCCGGGTACGAACAGACGTCCTTGCGGACGCCGTGCCGCCTTAGCTCAGTTGGTTAGAGCGCTAGATTGTGGATCTAGAGGTCCCCCGTTCAAGCCGGGGAGGCGGTACCACCGGAACTTTCCCTGATCTACGGACCACCGGCCCCCGCGTCACAGCGTGGCCACGTCGCCCCTGACATCGACAACCGTGACCCTGTGCAGCGCTGCGGCCTGCTTCAATCGGCGCAGCGCGTCCAGCGGCATGAACACCGCAGCGGTGGACAGCGCGTCGGCCAGGGTGGCGGCCTTGAAGCGGTCTGTCCGCGTCTCGATGCTGACGGTCGACCACAGCGGCGGACGCCCGTCCGGCGCCAGGATGTGCGCCGCAGCCCCCAGCCGCAGCGCGCCGGGGCTGGAGGTGGCGATGCAGAGATCGGTCAGCGTGCGGGTGCCGACCATGCCGTGGTCCGGGTCGACAAGGCCCAGCCGGAACGGCCCGCCGATCGCCGCCTGTTCGCCGATGTCGACCAGCGCCCGGTCAAAGCCCGCGGCCTGCAACTGTCTGCGGATCAGGTCGGTGGCGTAGCCCTGCGCGATGCCGTTCAGGGTCAGCGCCTGCTGCGGCCCAAGGCGGATCGTGCCGTCACTGTCCCGCCGGACGCGGTGCCAGCCGGCCTTTTGGCGCGCCACGTCCGCATCGCCGCCCTGGGCGAGCGCGCTCCAGAGCGGCTGTATGGTGGGATCGAACAGCCCGTCTGTCAGACGGTGCGCCGTGTCCACGAGGTCCAAGAGGGCGCGAAACGGCGCGCTGGGGCGCAGCTGGCCGGTCCGGTTCAGGACGGACAGGTCCGAGTCGGGCCGGTAGAGGCTGAACAGCCGCTCGATCCGGTCCAGCTCTGCGGGGATGCCCGCCAGGACGGCGTCGGTGTGGCCACGCGGACCCGACAGGGTGACAGAGACGTCCGCCCCCAGCGCCACCCCCCGCCAGGTCGCGGCATGGGCCAGGCGCGGGGCGCAGGCAAAGGCGGCGGACAGGGTCAGAAAGCGGCGGCGGTTCATTCTGCGGGCACCGTGTTGGGATGGCCGGTGGCACGGGCCGGGCGGCGGTCTGTGCGGGCCTTTAGGATCAGCGGCACGCACTGGCGCGGGTCGTCGTGGATGGTCACGCAGTCAAGGCACTGGAAACATTCGTCGTACTGGATCGCCCCGGACTTGCGGATGGCGCCGTAATTGCACTTGACCGCGCAGAGCTGGCAGGGTGATCCGCACTCGGCCCGGCGCGGGATCCAGCGGCGCAGGCGCAGCAACCCGCCCAGCGCCATCAGCGCGCCCAGCGGGCAGAGGTAGCGGCAGAAGCCCTTGAACACGACCAACCCCAGCACCAGCCAGAGCGCGGCATAGGCGGTGTAGTACCAGTCGCGCCAGAAATAGGTGGTGATCGCGGTCTTGAAAGGTTCGATCTCGGCCGCCTTGTCCATGTGCTGCGGCGCGATCACCGTGACCGCCACCAGTCCGGCCAGCGCGAGGTACTTCGCCTTTTTCAGCCGCTGGTCCCAGCGCCGAGACGGCTCCCACCTTGGCAGGCGCATCAGGCGGCCCAGGTGGTGGGCGAACTCCTGCAAGGCACCAAAGGGGCAGAGCCAGCCGCAGAACAGCCCGCGCCCCCAGAGGACAAAGCCCAGGATCGCCGCCCCCCAGACCAGCAGCGAGAAGGGGTCGTAGAGCAGGAAGGCGAGGCTGCCGCCACTCATCGCCTGAAGCGTGGCCAGCGGAGTGACGATGGACAGCTGCCCCTGACCCCACCAGCCGACAAGGCCCAGCACGGCGGCCAGCACGCCCAGCCGAACCGGGGTATAGGCCCGCAGGCCCGCCAGCCGCGACTGCGCCAGCAGCAGGACCGGCAGCAGCACGGCGAGGAACCCGGCCAGCCCGATCAGGTCCGCCTGGCGGTTGCGGATCGCCTCTTCGGCCGGGGACAGGCGGCGCATCGGCTCGGGCCGCAGGAAAAAACGTTCGGGCGTGGCGTGCTCGGTGCTCAGCGTGACCGCGCCGACCTGTGGGTGGAACACGCCGTGTTCGCGGATTGCCTGTACCGTCAGCGCCCACGGCGCGGCGGGGTCGAAGCCCAGCCGCCGGTCGGTGCGCAGGATCATGGCAACCCCGCCGTGCAGCGCCTGCGGCACCGCCTCGGACAGTTCGACCAGCAGGTCGGCGTCGCGCAGCGCCACCGGAAAGCCGTTCTGCTCTGCGCCGATCCAGTCCGGCGCGGTGTTGCGCACGAAATCCGGTGAGACGAGGCCATGCCGCGCGGTTTCGATCAGCAGGATCGGTTCGTCGAAGGTGGAGATCTCGTGGAAACGGTCCAGTTCCTTCAGCGTGTCGGGCGACAGCAGGGCGCGCGCGATGGAGCGCGGGCCGAGGTCGGCAATCCAGAGGTCGAGGTAGGGCGCATCGGGCGTGGCGCGCGCCTCGGGGTCGTCATCCTCCCACAGGGTGCCGGCGAACAGGGCGTCGACCTCGGCGTTGCTGACGGTCTTGCGCGCGATCAGTCCCTGGTCCAGCAGGTCCTGCCAGCCCAGGTCCTCGTCGATGTCGGGGTTGGGCCGGGCCGGCGGGCCGGAGGCGACGCCGCCCATCTTCTGCCGCGCGACCTGCAAGGCGGCGGCCAGGATCGATTCATGCGCAATGCGGACAGAGGCGGTCGCCTTGGTCACGCCTTGCAGGTAGACGAGCCCGGTGCCGTCCGAGGCGCCGCCATAGGGCGTGCCGACCACCAGGCTGTCCGAGATGGAATGCCCCCGGTACTGCTCCATGAAGGCGTGAAACGGCGCCTCGCCCAGCCCCGAGACAAAGATCGGCTCGTTGTGGTTCAGCAGGCGCACGTCGAGAAAGCGGCCTTCGAGGTCCAGCACCACCAGCACATTGATTGGCGCGCCGGAAAAGCCGGGCAGGGCGGCCATGGGTTCGGTCTGGAAGGCGTAACCGGCGTGCGCTCCGCCTGCGTTGATGACCTCGTAAAGGCCGTCCTCGGTCAGCTTTTCGCCCAGCGACATGGGGGCGGGAACCAGCCGCGCGAGTTCAGCCTCGGACACCGGCTCGGCCCATGCCCCTTGGGCCAGCATGAGCCAGGCCAGCACCGCAAGGATCAGCCGTCGCGCCATCCGTTTCCTCCCGGAGGCGAGACTAGCAGCGGGCAGGGCGCGCGAAATGCGACCTTGGTGCAGGCGGGGCGGGGCTTGCGCGGCTCAGCGGTCGGCCGACAGGTCGGCGATCACAAGGTCCAGCGTGTCGAGCAAGGCGGCGAGGCGATCCGCGCCCAGCCGCGCCTCGATCCCGGCGGCGATGCGGGCGCTGTCGTGGGCGGCATTGTGCAGCAGGCCAAGCCCAGCCTCGGTCAGGGTGACACGGCTGCGGCGGCGGTCGGCCGGGTCGCGGGTCTGCGCGATCAGCCCGCGCGCCTCCAGCGCCTTGAGGATACGCGTCAACGAAGGCGCCAATACGCAAGCCAAGCGCGCCAGCTGCGTGGCGTCGATCTCGTCCGCCTCGCGGATCACCCGCAGCACGCGCCATTGCTGTTCGGTGACGTCGATGGCGCGCAACATCGGGCGATAATGCTCCATCACCGCCTCGCGCGCGCGCAAGAGCGCGATCGGCAGGGTGCGCTGCGTGGCGGACAGCGGGGTGTCGTTGTCCATGGGTTCGGTCATCAGAAGCTCCTGTTGACAGGCACTGTAATATTTAACAAGTTAACTGTCAAAGGGAGGGTCCGATGCCACACCTGAGACTCGAGTATTCGCCGGGGCTGGAGGCGTTGACCGACATGTCCGCGCTCTGTGCTGCGCTGCATGGCGCGATGCTGAAGACCGGGATCTTTCCGCTGTCGGGCATCCGGGTGCGCACGCACCGCTGCGCCGAGGTCTTTGTGGCCGACGGGCACGCCGCCAACCACTTTGTCGCGATGGAGCTGATCGTCGGCACGGGTCGCACAAGGGATGTGCTGGAACGGGCCGGGGCGCAGGTCTTTGCCGCCGCCAAGGCCGCGCTGGCGCCGCTGCTGGCACAGCCGCACCTGCTGCCGTCGCTGGAGATCCGCGAGATGGACGCCAACCTTGTCTGGCGCGCCAACAGCATCCGCCCGCGCCTGGGACCGGACGCATGAGCGACCTGGCCGTCAACCTCGCGCGCGCCGAACGGGCGTTGGCGCGGTTTCGCGACAAGGTCGTGCTGAACCATATCGGCGGCGAACCCCGCATGGCGGCCTCTGGTGCCACGTTCGAGACGTTGTCGCCGGTGGATGGCACCCCGCTGGCCCAAGTGGCGCGCGGCGAGGTGGAGGATGTGAACACGGCGGTGCGCGCGGCGCAGGCGGCCTTTGCCGGCTGGCGCGACATGCCCGGCACCGCGCGGCGCACGATCCTGCACCGGGTGGCCGACGGCATCGAGGCGCGCGCCGAGGAAATCGCGCTGGTCGAGAGCATGGACACCGGGCAGGCGATCCGCTTCATGTCCAAGGCGGCGGTGCGCGGCGCCGAGAACTTTCGCTTTTTCGCCGACAGGGCGCCGGGTGCGCGCGACGGGCAGAGCCTGCACGCGCCGGGGCAGCTGAACGTCACCTCGCGCCGGCCGATCGGGCCGATGGGAGTCATCACGCCCTGGAACACACCCTTCATGCTGTCGACGTGGAAAATCGCCCCGGCGCTGGCGGCAGGCTGCACGGTGTTCCACAAGCCGGGCGAATTCGGACCGCTGACGGCGCGCCTGCTGGTCGAGATCGCCGAGGAGGCGGGCCTGCCACCCGGCGTCCTGAACCTGGTGAACGGCATGGGCGAGGATGCGGGCCGCGCCCTGACCGAGCATCCGGGCATCAAGGCCATCGCCTTTGTCGGCGAAAGCCGCACGGGGTCGATGATCATGCGCCAGGGGGCGGAGACGCTGAAACGCGTGCATTTCGAACTGGGCGGCAAGAACCCGGTGATCGTCTTCGACGACGCCGACATTGAGTGCGCCGTCGATGCGGCGGTCTTCATGATCTATTCGCTGAATGGCGAGCGCTGCACCTCGTCCTCGCGCCTGCTGGTGCAGGACACTGTGTATGAGGAGGTCTGCGCCCGTGTCGCCGAGCGCGCGGCGCGGATCAAGGTGGGGCATCCGCTGGACCCCGAGACGGTGATCGGCCCGCTGATCCACCCCGAGCACGAGGCCAAGGTTCTGGGCTATTTCGACACCGCGCGGGCCGAGGGGGCGACCGTCGCCACCCTCGGCGTCAAGCTGGGCGAGGCGGGCTGTTACGTTGCGCCGACGCTGTTCACCGGGGCGACCAACGACATGGCCATCGCGCGCGAGGAGATCTTTGGCCCGGTGCTGACCGCCATCCCCTTTGCCGACGAGGGCGAGGCGCTGCGCCTCGCCAACGACACGGATCATGGCCTGGCCGCCTATATCTGGACCGCCGACCTGAGTCGCGCCCTGCGGATGACGGAAAGGCTGGAGGCGGGCATGACCTGGGTGAACTCGGAAAACGTGCGCCACCTGCCGACGCCCTTCGGCGGCCTCAAGGCCAGCGGGATCGGCCGGGACGGCGGCGACTGGTCGTTCGATTTCTACATGGAGACGGTGAACGTCTGTTTCGCCACCGAGGCGCATGGGATTCCTCGCCTGTAGGATCGGGGCGGCGTGCCTTGGCAGGCGTCGCTGGGGTATTTGGACAGAGAAGAAGCAGGGGAGAGGCGCGATGTCCATGCGATACCGGGCTATGCGGACCGGAGGTCCATGCGAGCCACTTACCTGCTCGGGAGGTCGCTGATGCCGATCCCCGCGCCGACGCTGTATCCGCCGTTCAACATCGTGCGGCTGAGCCACGTGGACTATGCCGTCACCAATCTGTCCGCCGGCCGGGCCTTTTACGTCGACCTGCTGGGCTTGCAGGTCACCGGGGAAGAGGACGGCGCGCTGTACCTGCGCGCGATGGAGGAGCGCGGCCATCACTGCATGGTGCTGCGGCAAGCCGATGTGCCCTCGGTCGCGGCGCTGTCCAACAAGCTCTACGCCGAGGAGGACCTGGACAAGGCCTGTGACTGGATCGTGTCCGAAGGCCACCCGGTGGCCTGGGTGATGCGGCCGCACCAGGGGCGGACGCTGCGCACGCAGGACTGTTTCGGCGCGCCGATGGAGTTCTATCACGACATGGACCGGCTGTCGCCGATCCACCAGCAATACCGGCTGTACCACGGGGTCAAGCCGCTGCGGATCGACCATTTCAACTGTTTCGCGCCGGACGTCGACAAGGCGGTCGCCTTTTGCGGGCGGCTGGGCTTTCGCGTGACGGAATACACCGAGGATGAGACGACGGGGCAGCTCTGGGCGGCCTGGATGCACCGCAAGGGCGGCGTGCATGACGTGGCCTTTACCAATGGCACCGGTCCGCGCCTGCATCACACCGAAGTCAGGGAGTCGACGCTGCTGAACATCATCGACTGGCTGGACCTGATGTCGACCACGGGCTACCTCACCCACATCGAGCGGGGGCCGGGGCGGCACGGGATTTCCAACGCCTTCATTCCAAACTTCCGCGAACTGGACGGACACCGGATCGAGATCTGCTGTTCGGACTACCAGACGGTGGACCCGGACCTGGAGCCAACCCGCCGGGATCTGACGAATCCGCAGCGCCAGACGCTGTGGGGCGCGCCGGTGCCGCGACCCTGGTTCGAGGAAGGCTCGGTCTTTGACGGGGTCGCGCCGGTGCCGGCGGTGCTGAAGGCGACGCCCATCGTGGCGCCATAGGGGGACGAGGATGGACTGGGACGAATTCGCCCATTGGGGGCGGCACATCGCCGGTTGGGGCGCGGACTATCACAAGGGGCTGCGCGACCGGCCGGTTCGGGCGCAGGTGCACCCCGGTCAGACCGCCGCGCAACTGCCCGCCGCGCCGCCCGAGACGGGCGAGGACATGGCCGCGATCCTGGCGGATTTCGAACGCATCGTGGTGCCGGGGCTGACCCATTGGCAGCACCCGCGCTTCTTTGCCTATTTCCCGGCCAATGCCGCGCCGCCTTCGATCCTGGCCGAGATGCTGGTCAGCACGCTGGCGACGCAGTGCATGCTGTGGCAGACCTCGCCGGCGGCGACCGAGATGGAAGAGGTCATGCTGGGTTGGCTGCGGCAGGCCATAGGGTTGCCGCAGGGCTTTGCCGGGGTGATCCAGGACTCGGCCTCCTCGGCGACGCTGGCGGCGGTGCTGGTGATGCGCGAACGCGCGCTGGGCTGGCAGGGCAACGTCACTGGCCTGTCCGGGCAGCCGGCGGTGCGGATCTATTGTTCGGAGCAGGTGCATACCTCGATCGACCGGGCGATCTGGGTGTCGGGCGTCGGGCAGGACAACCTGGTGCGCATCCCGCCGGTGCCGGGCGATCCGCTGCGGCCGATGGACGAGGGCGCGTTGCGCGCGGCCATCGCGGCGGACCGGGCGGCGGGGCACCTGCCCGCCGGGATCATCGCCGCGACCGGGGGCACCGGCATGGGCGCCTGCGACCGCATCGGCGCCTTGACCGAGGTGGCGCGGGACGAGGGGCTGTACCTGCATGTCGACGCCGCCTGGGCGGGGGCGGCGATGATATGCCCGGAGTTCCGGGCGCTGTGGGAGGGGGTCGAACAGGCGGATTCCGTCGTCTTCAACCCGCACAAGTGGCTGGGCGCGCAGTTCGACTGTTCGGCGCATTTCATCCGCGACCCGGACGCGCTGCGCCAGACGCTGGCGATCCGGCCGGAGTACCTCAAGACGCTGGGCGAGAAAGAGGTCACCGACTTCAGCGAATGGTCGATCCCGCTGGGCCGCCGCTTTCGCGCACTCAAGCTGTGGTTCCTGATCCGGTCCTACGGGCTGGAGGGATTGCGGGCGGTGATCCGCAACCACGTGAGCTGGGCGCAGGGGCTTGCGGCGCGGCTGGCGGCGGAGCCGGGGTTCGAGATCGTCACGCCGCCTGTGCTGTCGCTGTTCACCTTCCGCCATCGGGGCGATGATGCCCATAACCTTGCGTTGGTCGAGGCGATCAATGCCGACGGGCGGATCTACCTGACCCAGACAAAGGTGGACGGGCAGGTGGCGATCCGCTTCCAGGCCGGGGCCTTTGGCGCGACAAAGGCGGATGTGGACATGGCCTTTGACGTCATCACCGAACTGGCGGGGGCGCGGGCGTGAGGATGCCGCATCTTGTCACGTTCCGCCACGCCGGGCGGCTGGGCTGGGGAGTGCACACGGGCGACGGGGTGATCGACCTGTCGGCGGCAAACCCGCAGTGGCCGACCCTGCGCGAGGTGATCGCGGCGGGGGCCCTGCGTGACGCCCTGGCGCAGGCGGCGGGGCGGCAGGCGGATCTGCCGCTGGACGCCGTGACGCTGGAGCCCCCCATTCCCGCGCCGGACAAGATCCTCTGCGTCGGTGTGAACTACCCCGACCGCAATGCCGAGCACCGTGACGGTCAGGATGCGGCGGCGCATCCCTCGCTCTTTGCCCGGTTTCCGCGCTCTTTCGTGGGGCATGGTGTGAACCTCGTCCGCCCGCCGGAGTCACAGCAGCTGGACTACGAGGGCGAGATCGCGCTGGTGATCGGCCGCGAGGGGCGGCGCATCCCGCGCCACCGCGCCTATGCCCATGTCGCCGCACTGACCCTGTGCAACGAAGGCACGATCCGCGACTGGGTGCGCCATGCGAAGTTCAACGTCACGCAGGGCAAGAACTGGGATCGGTCGGGCGCCTTGGGCCCCTGGCTGGTGCTCTTCACCCATCCGGCGCAGCTGGATGACATCGCCCTCGTGACGCGGGTGAACGGCGAGGTCCGGCAGAGCGACCGCACCTCGCGGATGGTCCACGGGTTTCGTGACATCATCGCCTATGTCTCGACCTTCTGCACGCTGGTGCCGGGCGACGTGCTGATCTGCGGTACGCCCACCGGGGCGGGCGCGCGGCGTGATCCGCCGGTCTGGCTGAAGCCCGGCGACGTGGTCGAGGTCGAGGCCGAGGGGATCGGCGTCCTGCGCAATGGCGTCGAGGACGAACTGTGACCGAGGACGAGATCCACGCCGCCGCGCGGGCGCTGGTCCGGGCCGAGGCGGAGCGGCGGCAGATCGGCCTGTTGTCGCAGGCGCATCCGGGGATGACGTTGGCCGAGGCCTACGCGGTTCAGGCGGCCTACGTCACCGCGCGGCTGGCCACCGGGCGGCGGCCGGTCGGCTGGAAGATCGGGCTGACCTCCAGGGCGATGCAGGACGCGCTGGGCATCGACACGCCGGACAGCGGTGTGCTGCTGGACGACATGGTGTTCGAGACGGGCGGCGTGGTGCCCGAGGGGAGGTTCATCCAGCCGCGGGTGGAGGCGGAGATCGCCTTTGTCATGCGCGCGCCGCTTGTGGGACCGGCGACGCGCGCGCAGGTGTTGGCAGCGACGGACCATGTCTGCGCCGCGCTGGAGATCCTCGACACGCGCATCCTGCGCCGGGACCCGGGGACGGGGGCGACCCGGACCGTCTGCGACACGGTGGCCGACAACGCGGCGAATGCGGGTGTTGTGCTGGGCACGCGGCGCGTCTCGCCCCGGCTGGTGGACCTGCGCTGGGTCGGCGCGATCGTGATGCGCGATGGCGAGGTCGAGGAGACCGGCCTTGGCGCGGGGGTCTTGAATGATCCTGTCATAGGGATCGTTTGGCTGGCCGAGCGGCTGGCGCAGCACGGCGGGCGGATCGAGGCCGGGCAGGTGGTGCTGTCGGGCTCTTTCGTGCGGCCGGTCGAGGCGCCGCCGGGCAGCATGATCGAGGCGGATTTCGGCGACTTCGGGCATGTGGCGATCAGCTTTGCCTGAGGTGCCACAAATTTCTTCGGGGAAGAAATTTGCAAGAATTTTGCCAAAATTCTTGCCCCGCGCGTGGTGGCATCGCGCTCCCGGTCTACCGTGCTCTTCGTGCGAGGCTATTCGGCGGGTGCGATCCGCAGGGTCTGGCGCAGCTTGCCCGTCGCGCGGTCAAAGATCAGGATTTCGTCGTCGGTCGTGACCACGGCGTACCAGTCGGGCCCCTGGGTAAAGGTGCTGGCACGCGCGCCGTCGGGCAGGGTGATCACCTCTGGCAGCGGGGCGCTGGCGTTGCTATAGCGGGACCAGATCAGGGCGAGGATCCCCAGGATCCCCGCGATCATCACCGCCGTCAGCAGCGTCACCAGCGCGCGCAGAAAGCGCAGCGAGGGCGGCAGGGGCAGATCGTCGTCTTCGGGATCGGGAGAGGCCATGGACATCCTTCGCGTCGAAATCGCGGCCGACCCGCCGCCGCGCCTTGATAAGGCGCTGGCACGGGATGTGCCAGAGGAGGCGGCGCTGTCGCGCACGCGGCTGGCCCGGCTGATCGCCGAGGGGGCGGTGTCCCGCGATGGCACGCCGCTGACCGACCCCAAGGCCAAGGTCGCCGAGGGCGAGGTGATCGTGATCGCCGTGCCGCCCGCCGAGGATTATGACGTGGTGCCGCAGGACATCCCGCTGGTCGTGGCCTGGGAGGATGACGATCTGATCGTCGTCGACAAGCCGGCCGGCATGGTGGTGCATCCCGCCCCCGGCACGCCCGACGGCACGCTGGTCAACGCGCTGCTGCACCATTTCGGCGGAAACCTCTCCGGTATCGGCGGCGAAAAGCGCCCTGGCATCGTGCATCGCATCGACAAGGACACCAGCGGGTTGCTGGTGGTGGCCAAGTCCGACCGGGCGCACCACGGCCTAGCCGCGCAGTTCGAGAAACACACCGCGCGCCGCGCCTACCTGGCCATCGCCTACGGCGTGCCCGACATCGCCGACCCGCGGCTGCTGAACACGCGCGGGGTTTCGGCCGGGCCGGACGGTGTGGTGACGATCACCAGCGGCCTTGCCCGGCACAAGACCGAGCGGCAGCGCCAGGCGGTCTACTTCGACGGGCAGGGCCGGCACGCCATCACCCATGTCAGGCTGCTCGAACGCTTTGGCGCGCCGCCCTGCCTGTCGCTGGTGGAATGCCGGCTGGAGACCGGGCGCACGCACCAGATCCGCGTGCACATGGCCCATGCCGGCCACGCGCTGCTGGGCGATCCGGTCTACGGCGGGCGGCGCAAGCTGTCGGAAAAGGCGCTGGGCGGGGCGCATGCGGCGGCAAAGGCCTTTGACCGGCAGGCGCTGCACGCCGCCGAGCTCGGTTTCGACCATCCGGTGACGGGTGAGCCGCTGCTGTTCCAGAGCGACCTGCCGCCCGACATGGCGTACCTTCTCGGGGCGCTGCGCGGCCTGTGACGGCCGCTCACAGCCGCGCCGCGATCAGCAACCAGAGGCACAGCGCGCTTTCCGCGAGGATGCAGACCAGGTAGGCGGGCTGAAACGCCTCGACCGCGCCGGGCGCGGCCAACCGCAGAACGCCGCCCGCCAGGTAGATCAGGCCCGCCGCGGCGATGCCCAGCGCGATGGGGCGGGGCAGGTTGCCCATCAGGAAGAGCCGCGCCATGATCAGGCTGTTCACGCCGAACAGAACCAGCCCGATGTCGTAGCCCAGCGCGTGGATCTCGGTCATGTGGACGGCGATGCGCGGCGCGTCTGCCAGCAATCCAGGCGCACTGGCCAGCGCCGTCAGGCTGGCGCCGATCAGCATGGCCTGTCCCAGGCGAAACACCAGCGCGGCGCGCGCCAGCGCCTCGGACCTTGGGCGGAGCAGGGAATAGAACACCAGCGCCAGCGCGATGTCGGCCAGCAGCATGGTCAGGTCCGCCAGCAGGCTCGCGCGAAGACTTGGCAGGTTGGCGGCCAGCGCCGCGGCGATCTGGTCGGGCGTCCCGGTCAACAGCGGGCCGCGCAGCACCAGTTCGGCGGTCAGCCCGCAGAGGATGATGACAAGATACAGCCCGCCGGCGGTGCGGGTCAGGGCAGCGGTTTGAGCGGCGGTCCGGGCGGCGGGCATGGCAGATCCTGTCCTGTCTGGTTCCTTCATCCCTAAATTAAACGAAAAGACCCGAGAATTCGAAAAATGGACAGATTTGGCATGCGTATTTGCATGTGTTACAATATATCAAGGTTTTTGCACGTCTGCGTGACGGGCCATGTCACAGGCTGACGGCAGGCATGTTTGAGCGTAGATTGGGGTGCATCCGGAGCCGCCTCTTGAACTGATCGGTTCAGTTGACTATCTGGATGTTAAGTCCCGTAACATACGGGTCGGATCGGAGGGAACGAGCATGACGAATTACGCAAATCTGCCGGCGCCGTCGCCGGAAGCAGGGCTCAGCCGCTACCTTCAGGAAATCCGGAAGTTTCCCCTTCTGGAGCCGGAAGAGGAATATATGCTGGCCAAGCGCTGGGTAGAGGACGGCGATACCGAGGCCGCGCACCGCATGGTCACCTCGCACCTGCGCCTCGCGGCGAAGATCGCCATGGGCTATCGCGGCTACGGTCTGCCGCAGGCCGAGGTGATCTCGGAGGCGAACGTGGGCCTGATGCAGGCGGTCAAGCGGTTCGATCCGGAAAAGGGCTTTCGCCTGGCCACCTACGCCATGTGGTGGATCCGCGCCTCGATCCAGGAATACATCCTGCGGTCCTGGTCGCTGGTCAAGCTGGGCACCACCAGCGCGCAGAAAAAGCTGTTCTTCAACCTGCGCAAGGCCAAGTCGCGCATCGGCGCGCTGGAAGAAGGCGACCTGCGTCCCGAGCACGTCCTGAAGATCGCCACCGATCTCGGCGTGACCGAGGACGAGGTGATTTCGATGAACCGGCGGCTGTCGGGCGGCGATGCCTCGCTGAACGCGACCGTGGGGTCGGACGGCGAAGGCGCGATGCAGTGGCAGGACTGGCTGGAGGACGAGGACGCCGACCAGGCTGGCGACTACGCCGAGCGGGACGAGCTGGAAGCGCGCCGCGCCCTGCTGGCCGAGGCGATGGACGTGCTGAACGACCGCGAAAAGGACATCCTGACCCAGCGGCGCCTGGCGGAAACGCCGGTCACGCTGGAGGATCTTTCGGGCCAGTACGATGTCAGCCGCGAACGCATCCGCCAGATCGAGGTGCGCGCCTTTGAAAAGCTGCAAAAGCGCATGCGCGAGCTTGCACGCGAGCAGGGCATGCTGGCTTCGGCTTGACCTGAATTCCGCGCGAAACAGAAGAGCGGGGCCCTGTGCCCCGCCCTTTTGCGTTTGCACCCAATCCCGGGGCTGTCCGAAGCGCCCGCCCGGCGCTAGCCTTTGCCGGTGCAGCGGGGGAGTGGTGGAATGAAGATCGGGATCATGGGCGCGGGCGCACTGGGCGGGTATTTCGGCGCGCGGTTGCAGCAGGCGGGGAACGACGTCTGGTACGTTGCGCGGGGCGCACACCTGGCGGCCATGCGGACCTCCGGTCTGACGGTCCACAGTCCCAAGGGCGATCTGGCCCTGGAGCGCGTGCAGGCGACGGACGACCCGGCCGAGGTGGGCCAGGTGGATGTCGTGCTGTTCATGGTCAAGAACCGTGATGTCGAGAGTGCGGGCGCGCAGATCGCGCCGATGCTGGGACCGGACACCGTGGTGGTCACATGCCAGAACGGCGTCACCGCCTGGGAGCGGCTGGCCGCGGTGATCGGTCCCGAGCGGGTGGTGCCGGGCGTGGCACGCATCCCCGGCGAGATCACCAGCCCCGGCGTCATCACCCACACCGCCGCTTTGGACATCCTGATCTTCGGCGAGGCGGGCGGCGGCACCAGCGACCGGTGCCGCGCGTTGCACGATGCGCTGGCGGCGGCAGGGACGACGCCGCAGTTGTCCGAGACCATCCTGCATGAACTCTGGTCCAAGTTCTGCGGTCAGGCGGCGCTGGCCTCGATCACCACGCTGACGGGACTGGATATCGGACCGCTGCGCGACACGCCCGAATCGGCCCGGTTGTTCCGCGACGCCATCGAAGAAGTGATCCGCGTGGGCAAGGCGGCGGTTCCCGACCTGCCCGACGACCTGCTGGAGAAGAACTGGAAATTCATCGGCAGCATCCTGCCGCCGCATATGCACGCCTCGATGCTGGACGACCTGCGCAACGGCAAGCCGCTGGAAAACGATTGGCTGAGCGGCGATGTGGTGCGGCTGGGACGCAAGCACGGGATCGCAACGCCGATCCACTGGGCCTTTTTCGCCGCATTGAAGCCCCTGGCCGACCGGCTTGAGGCGGCTGGCCGGGGCTAAATCACTTCTCCGAGTAAAGCGGCCCGCGCTTCCAGCCCTCTTCGGCGATGAACTGCGGCAGGTTGCGGCTCATCAGGATCTTGTCGCTGTTGATGCGCAGCATGACGTCGTTGGGGTTCTCTAGCAGCGGGGTGAAATCGGTCACGCGGGTGATGTTCATGTAGACCGCGACCAGCGCGGGCATGTCCGCCAGCGCCGCGATGTCGGTCACCGGCGTGTCGGAAAAGCTGAGCAGTTGCAGCGATTTCAGCCCGGCGATGGGCGACAGGTCCGTGACCTGCGTACCGGTCAGGAACAGCGTCGTGAGCGCGTGCTTGTCCCGCAGCGCCGAGATGTCGCCGATCCGGCTGTCCTTGCCCTCCAGCTGTTTGAGGTTCACCGCCGGGGCGAGGGCCGTGATGTCCTCGAGCGTCGATCCCTTGGCCCAGACCTCGGTGAGGGCGGGACCGGGAACAAAGCCGTCGAGGCTGCGCAGGCCGGCATTGGCGACGTTGAGAAAGGTCAGCGCGGGCAGGTGCCCGAGGCCTTCGAGGTCCTCGCGCTCCAGGCCGAACAGCAGCAGGAATTGCAGCGCGGTCAGCGCCTCCGCGCCGTCGAAGGAAATGCCGGGGCCGGACAGGCTGAGGTGTTCCAGCCGCGCCCGCGCCGTGGCCGGGATGGCGTTCAGCGCCATGGGTTGGCCGATGCGCAGGAAGCGAAGGCCCGGCAGGTCGGCCAAGAAGGACAGGTCGGCCACTGTGCCGCCGCGCACGTCCAGCCCGATCAGCGTCTCAGCGCGGACTCCTGCGGTGCTTACGCGGTCCAGCCCGGACAGGGTCAGCGTTTGCAGACCGGTCAGTGCGTTCACCTCGGACAGGTCGACTGTCATGCCTTCCGGCACCGGGCCTTGCAGCGTCAGGGACGTGAACCAGGGGGTTTCGGCAAGGCGCGACAGGTCCGCCAGTGCCGCGCCCGCCAGCACCAGTTCTGTGGTTTTCACGGTCAGGCAGGCGTCGCCCATCGGCACGCAAGCCTCGGTCTGAGCCGCGGCAGGCAGCGCAAGGCTTGTGGCCAGGACAAGGGCGAGGGGCACGGCAAGGCGCATGGCGGAAACTCGGATCGGTTAAAGTCGGTCCGTCTGATGCGATTTGGCGTCAGTCCTGTCAACCCGGTTGCGATGCGACGGCTTTCGGCTAGGCTTGGGGCTCACGGTAAAGGGGGGACGTCATGGCAGATCACGTCAGGTGGGGCATTCTGGGCGCGGCCAAGTTCGCGCGCGAGCACATGGGACCGGCGATCCACATGGCGCGGCGCGGGAACCTCGCGGCGCTGGCCACGTCCTCGGCCGACAAGGCGGCCCCCTTTGTCCAGCGCGTCCCGGGTCTGCGCGTGTACCTCGACTACGAGGCGCTGCTGGCCGACCCGGAGATCGACGCCGTCTACATCCCGCTGCCCAACCACATGCACGTGCATTGGGCGCTGGAGGCGGGCAAGCACGTGCTGGTGGAAAAACCGCTGGCGATGCAGGCGTCCGAGTTCGACGCTGTGATCGCCAAGCGGAACGAGACCGGGTTGCTGGCGGCCGAGGCCTACATGATCGTGCATCATCCGCAGTGGCAGAAGGCCAGCCAGCTGTACCAGAAAGGCGCGATCGGCAAGCTGATCCGCGTCTCGGCGGCGTTTTCCTACGACAACCGGACCGACAGCGACAACATCCGCAACCGCCCCGATACGGGGGGCGGTGCCATTCCCGACATCGGGGTCTACATCTACGGTTCCATCCGCTTCGTCACCGGAGAGGAGCCGCAGGAGATCCTGTCGGCCCGGATCCAGCGCGAAAACGGTGTCGACGTGTGGTCGCACATCACCGCGCGCTTCCCGTCATTCCACTACACGGGTGTCGTTTCGATGCGCATGGCGCCCTGGCAGGAAATGCTGTTCCACGGCGAGGAGGGCGTGATGAGGCTGACCGCGCCTTTCAACGCGCAGGTCTACGGCGAGGCGCGGGTGATGGTGCAGTCGCGGGACCTGGTAGAGACGGCCTACCGCTTTCCGGCGGACAACCACTATGTCCACCAGGTCGAGGCCTTCAACGTCAGCGTGCTGGACGGCGCGGCCTATCCCTGCCCGCTGGAGTTCAGCCGGGGCACCCAGGCGATGATCGACATGGTCTGGGCCAAGGAACGCGGCTGAAGCTCAGTTGTCCGGGCTCTGCACCACGACCCCGGTCAGCGTGCCGGTCGCGTCGCGGATCAACTCGATCCCCGGCGACTCCTGCACCGCGTCGCGGCGGATGTGGGAGTAGTCGCTGGCCATGATCGGGTGGTTGGGAAAACTCAGCGGCACGTAGTCCCGCGCCAGCTCCGGCCCGTCGAGGAATCCGGACGCCGCCGCAAAGTTGCGCGCGCCGAAGATGAACAGTGGTTTCTTCTGGTCAAAGATGTAGGTGCGCAGGAAATCCGCATCCGCCATGTTGCGCGCCACCTCGCGGTCGACCAGCCCGCCCAGGTCGACCAGGCCGATGCTGCGCTCATAGCTGATGGCGCCAGCATCGTGATGCGCCAGCACCGGGTCGGCGATGCCCATGCGGGTCGCCACCTGGGCAAAGGTGCGGCCGATCTCGGACACCACGGCCAGCGGTGTGGTGGGTTCGGCGTCAAATCGGTCGACCTCGGTCAGGGTACTGGCGAACAGCGCAATGGCCGTGATGCTGCACAGCCAGGCGCGCGCCCGCACAGAAAACCCGTGGTCGATGGCCAGCACCGCCGGCACCACGATCAGCGGCAGCACCGGCATCAGGAACCGGTACTGGCCCATCCAGTCGCCTTTGGCCCAGATCACGAAGGCCCCGTGTCCCAGCAACAGCGCAAAACCGACCCAGCGGCGCGGCACGCTGTCGCCCGATCCCACGATCAGCGCCAGCGGCAGCAACAGCAGAAGGCCGCTGTCCTGCAACCCGCTCCAGACATAGTGCCAGCCACCGCCAAACGGGTTGACCAACCCGGCAAGGCTGCTGGCCGAGGTCTTGGCATGGTAGGGGTTGGGGAAAGGATCGCCGAAATACTGCATCCGGAAGGCCATCAGCCCGACGAAGGCGGCAAAGGGGATCGCGGCCAGCATGAGCGTCCGCCAGAACAGCAGTCGGCCCTCGTCGGCGCGGGACAGGAACAGCGCCGCCAGGAACACCGCGATCACCAGCAGCGGCGTTTCCGGACGGGTCCAGACCAGCACGGCCAGCAGCAGCGCGACGGGCAGGCGCCAGCGGCGCAGGTGGGCGGCGGTGAAGGCCGCCAGCAGCAACAACAGTGCCTGGAGCGCGTGCTCCTGCCCCGAAACGGCCCAGACGACCGTGGGCGCGGCGCCGATGGCGGCGGCGGTCAGCGCCATGGCGGCGGCGCTTTCGGTGGTGCGCCAGACCCACAGCAGGCTGATCCACAGCGTTCCCAGCGCCAGCGCGGTGCCGCCGTATTTGGCCGCTTGCGGGATATCCAGGCCCGCGCGGTGGGCCAGCGACAGAAGCGCCATCCAGACGGAACTGGAATAGCCCTCGGTCGGCGGTGCGCCGGGCTGAAAGGTCAGGCCTGCGCCCTCGGCAAGGGACCGGGCATAGGCAAAGGTGATGCCGGCATCGTCGATCCACCAGCCGGCCAATTGCTGGCAGTACAGCAGGAAACTGGCCGACAGCAGCCCGACGAGCGCCAGCAGGGGCAGGCGCACCGCGCTTCCCGAGGCCCAGCGCGCCTCGATCCAGAGCGCCAGCGCCACCGCCAGAAGCCCGGTGCCAAAGCCGCGCATCAGCCAGTCTCGAGTCTCGATCGACCCTGCGAGGAACGCCACGCGCGCCAGCATCGCCTGCGGCTGTGCAAGCGCCGCGGCACCCAGCGCCAGCAGCACCAGGATGGCCAGCACGAAGGGCAGCGTGCGGGCGGCGTGGCTCATGCCGGTCTCGGGTCACTGGCGCATGGGATCGGTGCGGCGCCGAGGCGGCGCAGCGGCATGGCGCGGGCGGTGTGCCGGGGCATGGGCGGTCGGCCTCCCAGTCTGCTGGCCTGTGTTCTGGCGCGGACAGAGAGGTAATGCCGCGCTGTGGCGAAACTAGGGCGCGCGGGCGTCAGACGTCGATGGCAATCACCACCTTGCCGGTGGATTTGCGGCTGCGCAGCAATTCCATCCCCTCGGCCGCCTGGTCCAGAGGCAGGACGTGGCTGACGTGCGGCTTGATCCTGCCTTGGGCGTGCCAGGCCATCAGCTGCGCCAGCGAGTCGGTCAGCACCTTCGGCCGGAACGCCAGGTAGCCGCCCCAGTAGACACCCAGCACCGACAGGTTCTTGACCAGCAGGTGGTTGGCCTTGACCTGTGGCACCTCGCCGCTGGCAAAGCCGATGGGCAGGATGCGCCCCTCGGGCTTGCATGATCGGAAGGCGGCGGTGAACTGTTCGCCCCCCACCGGGTCGTAGACCACGTCGGCGCCGCCCAGCGCCTTCATCTCGGCACGGATGTCCTGCGTGGCGGCGTCGATCAGGTGGTCCGCCCCGGCGGCCCTGGCGGCGGCCAGTTTGTCCGCGCCGCGGGCACAGGCGACGACCGTGGCGCCCATCAGCTTGCCGATCTCGACCGCGGTCAGCCCGACACCGCCCGCCGCCCCCAGCACCAGCAGCGTCTCGCCCGGCTGCATCCGGGCGCGGTGCTCCAGCGCTACATGGCTGGTGCCATAGGCGATCTGAAAGGCCGCCGCGTCCACCCAGCCCATGCTTTCGGGCAGGTGCACCGCACGGGCGGCGGAAAAACAGCCATATTCCGCAAGCCCGCCCTGGCCGCCAAACACCGCGACCCGGTCGCCGATGGCAAAGCCGGACACCCCGTCGCCCAGCGCATCCACCGTGCCGGCCACCTCCATGCCCAGCACGAAGGGCAGGGCAGGCGTGTCCTGGTAGGTGCCTTTCTGCATCAGCAGGTCGGCGAAGTTCAGGCCACAGGCGGCGATGCGCACGCGCAGGTCGCCCGGACCCGGCGCGGGGACCGGGATGTCGGTCAGGACAGGCGGTGTCTCGTGGTCGGTGACGTGATAGGCGCGCATGGGGTTCTCCGGCAGTGTCCGCCCCTGCCTAGCCGAGATTGCCGCCTAGGCAAAGCGCCGGACGACCGCCGGTTCGCGTCAAAAGTGTACGATCGGTTACGGTTCCGGTTCAACTTTGTCGTGTTTCCACAGTCTGTTTACTATCAATAGGTGGTTGAGTGACTTGATTTTTGGCACGGTTATGATGTAGCACATCAGTCCATAGACGTGCAGGATGATGCCGGGTTCAGGGATCGGGGACGCTTTCTGGCTCATCTGGTACACCCATTGTACAGGAACAACACAGATGGCCCATCCCGTAGACGTCCACGTCGGCAAACGCATCCGTCACCGTCGCTGGCTGGTCGGCATGACCCAGCAGCAACTGGCAGAGCGTGTCGGCATCAAGTTCCAGCAAATTCAGAAGTATGAGACCGGCGCGAACCGTGTCAGCGCGTCTCGGCTCTGGGACATCGCGGACGCTCTGGATGTGGCGGTCAGCTTCTTCTTCGAGGGAATCGAAACCGAGGCTTCGGACTCTTCTGCCAGCGAGAAGGTGCCCGCCGACATCATGGGCGACAAGGAAGCGCTGGACCTCGTGCGGTCCTACTACGCCATCCCGGAAAACCAGCGCCGCCGCCTGTTCGAACTGGCCCGCGTCCTGTCCGACGTGGCTTGAGCCTGTGACGTCCCTGCTGTAGCCCCCTGTAGAGGGGCACAGGGGGGACGCATGGTCGCTATACCGCAGTCACTCGCGAATGAGTTGATAGACACCGCAGAAGTCATGGCTGACGCGGCCGGTCAGGCCATTCTGCCCTACTTCCGGCAACCCGGCCTGGCCGCCGATAACAAGGCAGCCTTTGCGCCGGGGGCCTTTGACCCCGTGACCGCCGCCGACCGTGCCGCCGAACAGGCGATGCGCGACGTCCTGTCCCGCCGCCGCCCGGACGATGCTGTCCTGGGCGAGGAATTCGGCGCGCGCGGCGGCGACAGCGGGCTGACCTGGGTTCTTGACCCCATCGACGGAACGCGCGGCTTCCTGTCCGGCACCCCCACCTGGGGCGTGCTGATCGCGGTGCGTGACGCTACAGGCCCGATCTACGGCATGATCGACCAGCCCTACACGCGGGAACGCTTTCGCGGCGGCCTGGGGATTGCCGACTTTGCCGGGCCGCATGGCGGCGGCGCGCTGGGCACCCGCAGGACCGCCGCGCTGGCGGACGCGATCCTCTTCACCACCTTTCCCGAGGTCGGCACCGAGGATGAGCGCGCCGGCTTCCTGCGCGTGGCCGAACGTGTGCGGCTGGTCCGCTACGGCATGGATTGCTACGCCTACGCCCTGGTCGCGGCCGGGCAGATCGACCTGGTGATCGAGGCCGGGCTGCACGCCTACGACATCCTCGCCCCCATCGCGGTGATCGAGGCGGCGGGCGGCATCGTCACGGATTGGCAGGGGCGTCCGGCGCACGAGGGCGGCCGCGTCATCGCCGCCGCCAACCCGGCGGTCCACGCCGCCGCGCTGGACCTGCTAGGCGGCCGCGGGTAGCATCCGGTCGCGCGGGCGCGCGTCCTTCCCCTTTTCCGGCGCGCTTGCGGCCTGTCTCTCACCGAAAAGGGGCCTGTGTGAGGGGCGCGCATGACCGCAGCCGACATCATCCTGCGCAAGGCGCACACCGTCCTGACCATGGACGACGGCGGGTCCGAGGTAACCGGTGTCGACATCCGCCTGAGCGGAGGCATCATCGCCGAGATCGGCACCGGGCTGACCGGAGGGCGGATCGTTGATGCGTCCTCCTGCGTGGTCACGCCGGGGCTGGTGAACACCCACCACCATCTCTACCAGACGCTGACCCGGGCCGTGCCGGGGGGGCAGGACGCGCTGCTGTTTGGCTGGCTGCGGACGCTCTACCCGATCTGGGCGCGCTTCGGCCCCGAGGAGATGTTCACCTCGGCCCAGATCGGGCTGGCGGAGCTGGCGCTTTCGGGCTGCACGATGAGTTCGGACCACCTCTACCTCTTTCCCAACGGCGCGCGGCTGGACGACACCATCGCCGCGGCGCGCGAGGTCGGCCTGCGCTTTCACCCCACGCGCGGCGCCATGAGCATCGGCGAGAGCGCGGGGGGCCTGCCGCCCGACAGCCTGGTGGAGCGCGAAAGCGCCATCCTGGACGACTGCATCCGCGTCATCGATGCCTTTCACGATGCGTCCGAGGGGGCGATGGTCCGCGTCGGCGTCGCGCCCTGTTCGCCCTTTTCGGTCAGCCGCGACCTGATGCGCGATGCCGCCCTGCTGGCGCGCGACAAGGGGGTGATGCTGCACACCCACCTGGCCGAGAACGACGAGGACGTGGCCTATTCCCAGGCGCAGTTCGGTTGCCGCCCCGGGCAATACGCCGAGGAGCTGGGCTGGACCGGCGACGACGTCTGGCACGCCCATTGCGTGAAGCTGGACATAGCCGAGATCGACCTCTTTGCGCGGTCGCGGACGGGCGTCGCCCATTGTCCCTGCTCCAACTGCCGGCTTGGCAGCGGCATCGCCCCGGTCCGGGCGATGCGCGATGCGGGCGTCAAGGTGGGGCTGGGGGTCGATGGTTCGGCCTCCAACGACCGGGGCAACCTGGTGGACGAGGCGCGGCAGGCCATGCTGTTGCAGCGGGTGGCGCGGGGGGCCGACGCGATGAGCGCGCGCGAGGCGCTGCGCATCGCCACCCGCGGCGGGGCCGAGGTGCTGGGCCGTCCTGACTGCGGCCAGATCGCCGTGGGAAAGCGCGCCGACCTGGCGCTGTGGGACGTGCGTGGGCTGGAAAGTGCCGGAAGCTGGGACCCGGCGGCGCTGCTTCTGGCCGGGCCGCAGCGCGTGCGATACCTTTTCGTCGATGGTCGCCCGGTGGTCGAGGACGGGCAGGTGGTCAGCTTTGACCTGGAGCGCGCCATCGACACGCAGAACCGGCTGGCACGGCGGCTGTCGGAGGCGGTCTGACAGGGAGGACGACATGCGTCTGCTCTTGGTTTTGGGTCTCTGCACCCTCGTGGCGTCCTGTGGCGCCTGGCGCGGGGCGGAACGGGGTTTGCCCGCTCCGGTCGCAGCGGCGCCGGGCAGCGCGGTCTTCAGCACCAGCAGCGGGGTGCAGGCGCTGAACGGCTTTCGGGCGGACAACGGGCTGGGGCCCCTGGTCGTATCGCCCGCGCTGGAAAAGGCCGCCCGCGCCCATGCCCGCGACATGGCGCGGCGCGGCTTCTTCGATCACTCCGGCTCGGACGGCAGCACGGTGATGGACCGCGCCCGCCGCGCCGGCTACAGCCCCTGCTACATCGCCGAGAACATCGCCCGCGGGCAGCGGTCGCTGGCCGAGGTGATGGACGGCTGGGCCACCTCGCCGGGCCACCGCCGCAACATGCTGAGCGCAAATGCCACGGAATTCGGGCTGGTGCGCGGCGAAGGCGACATCTGGGTCATGGTGCTGGGCCGCGCCTGCTGAGTCGTTCACGACCTGCGTCCACGCCTCCCGTCGGTTTGCGGCTCAGCCCGACGCGGACACCCGCCGGCCGGCCACGTAGGTCGCCGCCACGGCGCGGTCATCGCCCATCATGATGGTCGGAAACAGCGCCTCCCAGATGTCCCCGGCGCGCGCGCTGCGCTGCGCGATGGCGGGGGTGGAGCCGAGGTCCAAAGCGATGAAATCCGCCTCAAGCCCCGGCTCCAGCGCGCCGATCATGCCTTCCAGCCGTAGTGCCCGCGCCGAGCCTGCCGTCGCCAGCCAGAGCAGTTCCGCAGGGTGCAGGGCGCGGCCACGCAACTGCGCGATCTCGTAGGCCGCCGCCATGCTGCGCAGCATGGAAAACGACGACCCGCCGCCGGTGTCGGTGGCCAGCCCGACGGGGTGCCCCTCGCGTGTCAGCCCGTCCATGTCGAACAGGCCCGAGCCGATGAAGGTGTTCGAGGTCGGGCAATGGATCAGTGCGGCCCCCACCTCGCGCAGCCGGTCGCGTTCGCGCGGCTCCAGGTGGATGGCGTGACCGTAGAGGCCGTTGCCGCCCAGCAGGCCAAAGCGTTCATAGGTGTCGAGGTAGTCGCGCGCTTTCGGGAACAGGGACTTGACCCAGGCAATCTCGTCGGTCTGTTCGCTCAGGTGGGTCTGCATCAGGCAGTCGGGGTGCTCGGCCCAGAGCGCGCCCAGCGCCGCCAGCTGATCGGGCGTCGAGGTGGGCGAGAATCGCGGCGTGATGACGTAGGACGCACGCCCCCGCCCGTGCCAGCGCTCCAGCAGCGCGCGGCTTTCGTCATAGGCGCGCTGGGCGGTGTCGCGCAGACCCTCGGGCGCGTTGCGGTCCATGCAGGTCTTGCCACCCAGCACCCGCATCCCGCGCACCTCGGCAGCGGTGAAAAAGGCGTCGACCGACTCGGGGTGGATCGTGCAATAGCTGCACACCGTCGTCGTCCCGTTGGCCAGCAGCAGGTCCAGGTAGCGCCCCGCCACTTCACCCGCATAGGCGGGATCGCCAAAGCGCATTTCCTCGGGAAAGGTATATGTGTTCAGCCAGTCGATCAGCCGCTTGCCCCAGCTGGCGATGATGCCGGTCTGCGGGTAATGCGCGTGGGCGTCGATGAACCCGGGCAGCAGCAAGGCGGCCCCGTGATCCGTGACCGAGGCGTAATCGCCGGTGCGCAGATCCTCGGCCCGGCCCACCTGCACGATGCGGCCGTCGTCGACCACGAGGGCCCCGGAACCCTCGTGCAGGGCGGCCTCCGGCCCTGCCTCGAACGGCGATGCGGTGAATCGCAGGGTCTGGCCCAGGTGCAGGTGTCGCGTGCTCATGCCGCAAGCCTAGAAGTGCCGCGGGGAAAGGTAAATCGCCGTTGCCCCTGTCGCCCCGCCAAGGCATGTCCTAGTGTCTGGAGCGTACAGGTGGAGAGCAGGCCATGACAGAAGAGCTTGAGCTGGAACGGGAAGAAGCGGACGACCGCGAGGACGCCTACACGCTGGACCGCAAGGCCATTGCCGCGATTCTCAACGCCGTCGAGATGGACGACCGCGACCGGCTGATCGAGCTGATGGAGCCGCTGCACGCGGCCGACATCGCCGACCTGCTGGAACAGATCGATTCCGACGACCGCCTGGGGCTGATCCACCTCTACGGCAAGGAATTCGACGGCGATATCCTGTCCGAACTGGACGAGACGCTGCGCGAGGAGGTGATCGGCATCCTCCACCCCGAGGTGCTGGCCGACGCTGTGCGCGAACTCGACACCGACGACGTGGTCGACCTGGTCGAGGACCTCGACCAGCCGCAGCAGGACGCCATTCTTGGCGCGCTGGAGGCCGGCGACGCCGCCGCTGTCCGCCAGTCGCTGACCTACCCGGAATACTCCGCCGGCCGCCTGATGCAGCGCGAGGTCGTCATGGCGCCGGAACACTGGAGCGTGGGCGACGCCATCGACTTCATGCGCAACTCGGACAACCTGCCGGAACAGTTCTACCACGTCATCCTGGTGGACCCGAAGCTGCGCCCGGTGGCCAACGTGACACTGGGCAAGATCATGTCGTCGCGCCGCGACGTGCTGTTGCGGTCGATCACCGAGGAGACCTTTCACACCATCCCGGTGACACAATACGAAGGCGACGTGGCCTATGCCTTCAACCAGTACCATCTGATCTCGGCCCCGGTGGTCGACGACAACGACCGGCTGGTCGGTGTGATCACCATCGACGACGCCATGGCCGTGCTGGACGAGGAAAACGAGGAGGATATCCTGCGCCTCGCCGGTGTGGACGGCGAAAGCCGCCTGTCCGACCGGGTGATCGACACGACCAAGCGGCGCTTTCCCTGGCTGGCGGTCAACCTGCTGACCGCGGTGCTGGCCTCGCTGGTCATCGCGCAGTTCGAGGAGGCGATCACCCAGGTGGTGGCGCTGGCGGTGTTGATGCCGATCGTCGCCTCGATGGGCGGCAACGCCGGGACGCAGTCGCTGACCGTGGCGGTGCGGGCGCTGGCCACCCGCGACCTGACCACCGCCAACATCTGGCGGGTCATCCGCCGCGAGGTGGCGGTGGGGCTGATCAACGGCATCGCCTTTGCGGTGATCATGGGCATCGTCGGCCTGCTCTGGTTTGGCTCGGCGCAGTTGGGCGGGGTGATCGCGGCGGCGATGGTGGTGAACCTCGTGGTTGCGGGTCTGGCCGGCATCGTGATCCCGGTGGTGCTGGACAAGGCGGGCATCGACCCGGCGCTGGCCTCGGGGGCATTCGTGACCACGGTGACGGATGTTGTGGGCTTTTTTGCCTTCCTGGGCCTTGCCGTCGTGGTGCTGCTGTGACGCTGGACGAACGCAAGGCCGCCGCGCGCAAGGCGGCGTTCCAGCGCCGCAAGCTGGCGTTTGAGGCGCAATTGCCGGGCGCGGCGGGAAAGCTGAGCGAGGTGCTGGCAGGCTATCGCGGCGCGCCGCTGTCGGGGTTCCTGCCGATCCGGACCGAGATCGACCCGACCCCGGCGATGGCCGAGGCGGCCGCCCATGGCCCGGTCGGCGTGCCTGTGATCCAGGGCAAGGGCCAGCCGCTGAAGTTCGCCCGCTGGGAGCCGGACTGCGCGCTGGTGGACGGACCTTTCGGGGCCAGGGTGCCCGAGTTGCTGGAGTACTTCGAGCCGGAGGTGCTGATCGTGCCGCTGGTGGCCTTTGACCGGCGCGGCGGGCGGCTGGGCTATGGCGGTGGTTTCTACGACCGCACGTTGCAGATGCTGCGCACCCGGCGGCCGACCCTGGCCGTGGGCTTTGCCTTTGCCGCGCAGGAGGACGACGCGCTGCCGCTGGAAGAGACCGACCAGCCGCTTGACCTGATCGTGACTGAGGCGGCGGTGATTACGCCGCGCGCCTGAGGTCGGGCGGGCAGGGGGCTCTGCCCACGCGCCCCGGAGCAAGTCCGGGGCTTACCCCCGGAGGTATTTCGGCCAAGAAGAAACGCACTGTGCACAGTGCGCCCCGGGGCCCGCGTTTCATGTCGCAGATCCCGGCGGGCTTCGGTCCTTGCGTCAGTGGGGATCATGTCCGCCCTGTTGGGCGTATCAAGCCGGTCCGTCCATGGCTTCGATCAGTTTCGGCAGGACCGAGACCGGAACGGTTGGCGCTGTCTTCCATGGCTGGTTGGACCACATCAGGACAGCGCCCAGCGCACCCAGCAGCAGGACCGGAAACGCCATGGCGGGCAGGCGGTCAGTGCTGACGCCGCTGGCCAATGCGGCGATGCCGATCCCCGGACCGGCGAGCATGGACATCACCCCAATCCCGAACCAGAGGGCCCGCACCGCGCCGGTTTCGGCCAGGGCGACCGGCAGGTCCGGGGTCCGTTCAGCCAGCCTCCGGGCAACGGCAAGGCACAGTGCGCGGTGCGCGGCGCGGTCAGGATCGTCCGGCGGCAGCAACGCGCTGCAATTGAGCGCGATGCGGGTCAGCCCCTCGGGGCCGACGAGGTCCAGACGCCGCATCCGGGTGCCCCGCAGGATCGTTTCGACAAAGACAGCCCGCTCGACCTGGCCCAGGTCGCCGCGACCCTGCGGACCGGTCAGGACATCGCCGTCCAGTCGCCACTCGGCGCGTGCGCGCAGCGCGGCCGGGCGAAAGCTCCAGCGGTCAGCCAAGCGCCCGCCAGCCGATGTCGCGCCGGTAAACGCCCTCGGGCCAGTCGACCGCTTCGACCATGGCGTAGGCGCGATCGCGCGCCTGGGCCAGCGTCGCGCCGCGCGCCGTGGCGTTCAGCACCCGCCCGCCGCTGGACAACACCTTGCCGGCGTCCTGGCGCGTGCCGGCATGGAACATCATGCGAAAGCTGTCTTCGGGCAGCGCGTCAAGGCCGCGGATCTCGGTGTCCTTGACGTAGCTGCCGGGGTAGCCCTTTGCTGCCATGACCACGGTCATGGCGTGATCCTCGGCCCAGGTCACCTTTGCTTCGCCCAGCCGCCCCTCGGCGCAGGCGTGCATCAGGTCCAGCGCCTGCGCACCCAGCCGCAGCATCAGCACCTGGCATTCCGGATCGCCGAAGCGGACGTTGTATTCCACCAGCCGGGGCTGCCCGTTCTCGATCATCAACCCGGCGTAGAGCACGCCCTGGTAGGGCATCCCGCGCCGCACCATTTCCGCCATCGTCGGGCGGACGATCTCGTCCAGCGCCTTTTGCGCGATGGCGTCGGTCAGCACCGGGGCCGGGGAATAGGCGCCCATGCCGCCGGTGTTGGGGCCGGTGTCGCCCTCGCCGATGCGCTTGTGGTCCTGGGCGGTGCCGATGGGCAGGCAGGTCTCGCCGTCGACCAGCACGAAAAAGCTGGCCTCTTCGCCGGTCATGAATTCCTCGATCACCACCTCGGCGCCCGCGCCGCCAAAGGCACCGCCGAACATGTCGTCGATGGCGGCCTCGGCCTCGGCCACCGTCTCGGCGATGATCACGCCCTTGCCGGCGGCCAGCCCGTCGGCCTTGACCACGATGGGCGCGCCCTGTTCGCGGACATGGACCTTGGCGGCCTCCGCCTCGGTGAAATGGCCATAGCCGGCGGTGGGCGCGTTGACCGCGGCGCAGATCTCCTTGGTAAAGCTCTTGGAGGCTTCCAGCCGGGCAGCAGCGGCGGAGGGGCCGAAGACCAGGATGCCGGCCTCGCGCAGGCGGTCGGCGACCCCGGCGGCCAGCGGCGCCTCGGGGCCGACGATCACCAGGTCGATGGCGTTTTCGCCGGCAAACTCGGTCACCGCGCCGCCGTCCTCGATGTCGAGGTCGGCGCATTCGGCGATCATCGCGATGCCCGCGTTGCCGGGTGCGACGATCAGCTTGTCGCACTTCGGGTTCTGCAAGGTGGCCCAGGCCAGCGCATGTTCGCGACCGCCGCCGCCAAGGATGAGGATGTTCACAGGCGCACTCCTTTTGCGGGCCGGGGAGGGACTTGTTTCCAGCGCCCCCTGTCACGGCAGGACCGGCGCGCCCCGGGCGTATTTGGAAAGAGAAGAAGCCTGGGGCGGCTTTCCCGGCGGTTTCGGGTCGTTTAAGGTTGCCGCGAGGCAAGGGCAAGCGGGGCGTGAGCAATGGACCTGATCGAGGACGAAGGCACGGGCAACACGCCGGAGTTCACCGTCAGCGAGCTTTCAGGCGCGGTCAAACGCGTGATCGAAGGCGAGTTCGGCTTTGTCCGGGTGCGCGGCGAGGTGGGGCGCGTGTCGCGGCCGCGCTCGGGGCATGTCTACCTCGATCTCAAGGATGACCGCTCGGTGATCTCGGGGGTGATGTGGAAAGGCGTGGCCTCGCGGCTGCCGACCCAGCCGGAGGAAGGCATGGAGGTCATCGCCACCGGGCGGCTGACCACCTTCCCGGGACAGTCCAAGTACCAGATCGTGATCGAGGACATCCGCCCCGCGGGCGCAGGCGCGCTGATGGCGATGCTGGAAAAGCGCAAGGCGCTGTTGCAGGCCGAAGGGCTGTTCGATGCCGCCCGCAAAAAGCCGCTGCCCTACCTGCCGGAGATCATCGGCGTCGTCACCTCGCCCAGCGGAGCGGTGATCCGCGACATCCTGCACCGGCTGCGCGACCGGTTCCCGCGCAAGGTGCTGATCTGGCCGGTGGCGGTGCAGGGCGCGTCCTGCGCGCCAGAGGTGGCGCGCGCCATTGCCGGGTTCAACCGGTTGCAACCGGGCGGCGCGTTGCCGCGGCCGGACCTGCTGATCGTGGCGCGCGGCGGTGGGTCGGTCGAGGACCTCTGGGGCTTCAACGAGGAGATCGTGGCGCGGGCGGCGGCGGCCTCGGAGATCCCGCTGATCTCGGCCGTGGGGCACGAGACGGATACCACGCTGATCGACTACGTGGCCGACCGGCGCGCGCCGACCCCCACAGCAGCGGCCGAACTGGCGGTGCCGGTGCGGCTGGAACTGATCGGGCTGGTGGGTGACTTCGGGTCGCGCATGGCCCGGGCCATGACACAGCGGGTCGATGTGCGCGGCCAGCGCCTGCGCGACCTCACCCGCGCCCTGCCGCGCCCCGAAGAGCTTCTGGATGGGCCGCGCCAGCGGCTGGACGTGATGGGCGACAGGCTGCCGCAGGCGCTGCACCGGTTGGTGGACAAGCGGCGGCTGGCGCTGTCGGAGCGGACCGGCAGCCTGCGCCCCTCGGTGCTGTCGCGCGCCATCGCGGCTGAACGCAAGCGGCTGGACGACCGTGCTGCGCGGCTGGCCCCGGCGCTGGACCGGCTGGTCAAGGCGCGGAGCGAGGCTTTGGCGCGGCGCGCCGACCGGCTGACCCCGCGCCCCCTGCTGCGCGAGATCGCCGCTCAGGGCGACCGGCTGGAGGCGCTGTCGCGGCGGCTGAAGGAGGCGCAGAACCAGCGGCAGTCCGACCTGGCACGCCGGCTGGATGCGCTGGGCCGCCTGTTCGAAACGCTGGGCTACCGCGAGACGCTGCGCCGCGGCTACGCCGTGGTGCGCGGCGACGGAAAGGTGGTCACGACCAAGGCCGGCGCCGAGGCCGCGAGCGGACTGGAGATCGAATTCCAGGATGGCACCCTGCGCCTGGGCGGTCGTGCCGCACCGCGCAAGGGCGGCCAGGACAAGCCGCCGGAACAGGGCAGCCTGTTCTGACCAAGCGCTTGAAAAATGCGAATTAACCGCCCGCAGGCTTTCCTTTTCTTCTGCGCTCGCATAAGATTTGCTGCAACGCATGAATGCCGGGAGGGGTACGCCTGTGGCCGAGAGTGAAAAACCGCTTCTGATCAAGCGTTACGCCAGTCGGCGGCTCTACAACACCGAGACTTCGGACTATGTCACGCTCGAGGACATCGCCGGGTTCATCCGGGATGGCCGCGAGGTGCAGATCGTGGACCTGAAATCCGGCGACGACCTGACGCGCCAATACCTGCTCCAGATCGTGGCCGAGCATGAAAGCAAGGGCGAAAGCGTCCTGCCGATCAGCGTTCTGACCGATCTCGTGCGCAGCTACACTACGCAGGCCACCAGCGTCGTGCCGCAGTTCCTGGCGGCCAGCTTCGAGATGTTCCGAGACAGCCAGTCCAAGTGGCTGGAGAACGTCAACTCGATGAATCCGATGGCCAAGAGCCTGGAGGCGATGCAGGCGCAGCAAGAGGCCTTTCTGAAGGCCATGACCGGCGCCCGCGTGCCCGGCGCAGAGGGCGAGAAGAAGCCCGCCGCCGAGGGCAAGGACGACCTTGACGCGATCAAGCGTCAGCTTGCCGACCTGCAGCGCAAGCTGTCCAAGCTGGACAAGTGATCCCGGCGGGGCGGGGGCTCTGCCCCCGTCGCGCGATGCGCGACTCCCCCGAGGTATTTTTCAAACCAAAGAACGCCTGGCCCGCTCAGGTGCCGTAGACCTTGGGCGGCGGCTTGACCTCGGCGGCAGCCTGCACCAATGCCCCGGCGACCGCGTCGCAGTCCTGCGGCGTCAGCCGGGCGGGCAGGCGGGTGTCGCAGGCGCGCATCAGCATGGCGCGGGTGCGCGGCAGGTCCGGCATCTCGGGCAGGAAGCCCCAGTTCCAGTAGGCGCGCGCGTTGTCCCGGCTCAGGCCAAAGACCTGCACCTTGACGCCCTGCGCCTCTGCCGCGGCGGCGAAGGCGCGGACCTCGTCGTCACTCATGCCGGTCAGGTTGAACTGCAGCGAGTCGGGCGCGCGCTCTTCTGGCGCCAGCTTGGCGGGCACCTCGATCCAGGGGCTGCGGGCGATGCGCGCGGCCACGTGGTCATGATTGCGCCGCCCGTCCGCGACGCGGCGGTCGATGTGGGCGATCTGCGGCCGGATCACCGCAGCCGACAGGTTCGACATGCGCAGGTTGTAGAGCGGCAGCCGGTTTTGCCAGCGGTCAAAGGCGGCGGCCAGCGCGCCGGTGTTGTCACCGTGGGCCAGATGCTTTTTCCAGTTGTGCTCATAGGCGCCTGACAGGATCACCGCGCGGGCCACCAGTTCGGCGTCGTCGGTGACCAGGATGCCGCCTTCGCCCGCGTTGACCAGCTTGTAGCTCTGGAAGCTGAAGCAGCCGACCTTGCCCAGCGTGCCGATCCGGCGGCCGTGCCAGGTGGTGCCCAGCGAATGCGCCGCATCCTCGACCACCGGCACGCCAGCGGCGTCGCACAGGGCCAGGATCGCGTCCATGTCCGAAGTGTGGCCGCGCATGTGGCTGACGATCACCGCGTCGACCCCGGGCAGGCGGGCCGCGAAATCGGCGATGTCGATGCGGTAGTCTTCGCCCACCTCGCAGAGCACCGGCACCATGCCCGCGTGGATGATGGACGAGGGCACCGCCGCGAATGTAAAGCCGGGGATCAGCACGCGTGCGCCGCGCGGCAGGTCCAGCGCCAGCAGCGACAGGAACAGCGCGGCGGAACAGCTGGACACAGCCAGCGCGTATTTCGCGCCCATGTACTCGGCGAACTCGCGCTCCAGAAGGGCGACGGGCGCGTCCTCTGGCGCGGTATAGCGAAACAGGTCGCCGGAGGTCAGCAGGCGGTCGATCTCGGCGCGGGCCTCGGCCGGGATCGGTTCGGCGTCGTGCATGTTCGGTATCATTTTTCGAAATCCTGCATCTAGGTTTTCGAAAAGGTAAATCAAACCGGCGCGGCGTCAAAGCGAAATGCGCGCGGACAAGGCACCGCGCAGTCAATGGTGTCCCGGTTTGGCGTATGACCCTGCGTCAGATGCCCAGCCGGTCGCGCATCGCAAACCAGGTCATCGCCAGCGTCAGCAGCGGCGAACGGAACGCCGTGCCGCCGGGGAAGGGCGGGCAGGGCAGGGCGGCGAAGGTGTCGAAGCCCGCCGACTGTCCGCGCACCGCCTCGGCCAGCAGCTTGCCCGCCTGCACAGCGTTGCCGACGCCGTGGCCGGAATAGCCCGAGGCGCTCAGCATGTTCGGTCCCAGCCGCGCCAGGTGCGGCATCCGTTTCATGGTGATCGCCAGCGTACCGCCCCAGGCGTGGGTCAGTTCGACCCACTTGAGGTGAGGGAAGATCTCCAGCATCGGCTTGCGCACGGTGGCGCGGATGTCACTGGGGAAGCGATAGCCATAGCTTTCGCCGCCGCCGAACAGCAGCCGCCCGTCGGGCGAGAGGCGGAAGTAATTGATCACGAACCGGTCGTCCGCCACGGCGACCTCTTCGGCCAGCACCTCGGCGGCACGGTCGCCCAGCGGTTCGGTCGCCACGACGAAGTTGTTGATCGGCATGACACGGGCGGCCACGCTGCGGTCGAGCCCGCCGAGATAGCCGTTGCAGCCCAGGATCAGGTGGTCGGCCTCGACCTCGCCCGCGTCGGTGCGCACCTTGACTGTCTTGCCGGGGCGGATGTCGTGGACATGGCTGCGCTCGTGGATCCGCGTTCCGGCCCCGGTGGCCGCCCGTGCCAGCCCCAGCGCCAGCGCCAGCGGGTTCAGATGCGCCGCACCGCGGTCCATGACCCCGCCCTTGTAGGCGGGCGAGGGGCAGAGCCGGGCAAACCCCGACGCGTCCAGAGC
The DNA here is from genome assembly GCF_900184945.1 of Antarctobacter aquimaris. Taxonomy (GTDB): domain Bacteria; phylum Pseudomonadota; class Alphaproteobacteria; order Rhodobacterales; family Rhodobacteraceae; genus Maliponia; species Maliponia aquimaris. Next base: position 78,957 of record NZ_FXYF01000007.1, read on the forward strand.
CTCCAGCGGATAGCCGTAGACCCGGTCCATGTGCGCGGCATAGTCGTGCAGCTCGCGCACGCTCTTGGCCGAGGATCCCGCCCAGGCGATGCCGGGACGCAGGTCGCAGGCGATGCCGTGCCGCGCTACCAGATCCTTGACCAGCGCCTTGGCGTCCTCGCCCAGGTTCCAGAGCACGCGTGCCTTGTCCGGCCCGACCATCCCCTCCAGCGTGACCTGGTCCTGTCGCTGGCCAGAGCCCAGCTGCCCGCCGTTACGCCCCGATGCGCCAAAGCCCACCCGGTGCGCCTCCAACAGCACCACGTCCAGCCCGGCCTCGGCCAGGTGCAGCGCCGCCGAAAGCCCGGTAAACCCGCCGCCGACGACGCAGACATCCGCCCGCACGCGCCCCTTCAGCGCCGCAAACGGCTCCAGCGGCGGCGTGACCGACGCGTACCAGCTTTGCGGATACTCTCCGCGCCTGTCATTGGAGAACAGCAGGTCCAAGAGGGCCACCTCCATGTTTCTTCTGGCTGAAAATATCCCGGGAGGGGTCCGGGGAGGGCAGCGCCCGCCCCGGCCTCTCCACCGGCTCAGACGTTCAACAGCAGGTGCTCACGCTCCCAAGGAGAGATCACCTGCAGGAATTCCTCGTACTCGGTCCGCTTCACGATGGAATAGACGCGCGCGAATTCCGGCCCCAGCACCTCGTGCAGCGCCTTGGCCTCGTCGAACAGGTCCAGCGCCTGGCCCAGCACGCGCGGAATGTCCCCTTCGCCCTCGTAGGCGTCGCCGCGGAACTGCTTCGACGGCCAGCGCTCCTCCATCATTCCCAGGTAGCCGCAGGCCAGTGAGGCCGCGATGCCCAGGTAGGGGTTGCAGTCCATCCCCGCCAGCCGGTTTTCCACCCGCCGCGCCTCCGGTCCCGACAACGGGATGCGGATGCCGGTGGTGCGGTTGTCGCGGCCCCATTCCAGGTTGATCGGCGCGGCGTGGTCCTTCACGTAGCGGCGATAGCTGTTGACGTAGGGTGCCTGCACCGCGATGGCCGAGGGCAGGTAGGTCTGAAGCCCGCCGATGAAGTGAAAGAACAGGTCGGTCTCGCCACCCTGCGGGCCGGAGAACAGGTTTTTCTTTGTTTGCAGGTCCATCACCGAATGATGGATGTGCATGGCGCTGCCCGGCTCGTCGGCGATCGGCTTGGCCATGAAGGTGGCAAAGCAGTCGTGCCGCAGCGCGGCCTCGCGGATCAGCCGCTTGAAGTAGAACACCTCGTCGGCCAGCTTGACCGGGTTGCCGTGCCGCAGGTTGATCTCCAGCTGCCCGGCGCCGCCTTCCTGGGTGATGCCGTCGATCTCGAACCCCTGCGCCTCGGCGAAATCGTAGATGTCGTCGATCACCGGGCCGAACTCGTCCACCGCGGTCATCGAATAGGCCTGCCGCGCGGCGGCGGGCCGGCCCGAGCGGCCCATCATCGGCATGATGTCCTTTGCCGGGTCGATGTTGCGCGCCACCAGGTAGAATTCCATCTCCGGCGCCACCACCGGCTTCCAGCCCTGCGCCTCGTACAGCGCCACAACGCGCTTGAGCACGTTGCGCGGGCTGAAAGGCACCGGTACGCCGTGCCGGTCAAAGGCGTCGTGGATCACCTGCAACGTCCAGTCGCCGGTCCAGGGCGCGGCCGTGGCCGTGGTCATGTCCGGCCGCAGCACCATGTCGCGCTCGATAAAGCCGTCCGCACCCGCAGCCTCGCCCCAGTCCCCGGTGATGGTCTGAAAGAAGATCGAGTCCGGCAGGTGGAAATACCCCTGCCGCGCGAACTTGGACGCCGGAACCGCCTTGCCCCGCGCGATGCCGGGCAGGTCCGACACGATGCACTCGACCTCGTCCAGCTTGCGCCCCTCCAGGTAAGCGCGGGCGGCGGGAGGCAGGTTGTCGGTCCAGTCGGTCTGGGTGGTCGGTTCCACGGGAAGGGTCCTTGTCGGGATCGGGTTAAGGGAAAGGCAAGATCATGCGGCCCGGCCGGGCAGTTGCTTGTGTTGCAGGAAATGGATCAGGTCGTCGATCAGTTCGGCGCTGTCCAGCGGGGTCTCCATGACCTCTTCGGCATGGCGCAGCGTCTCTTCGGGCACCACGCCGGGTCCGCGCTTTTCCAGCAGGCCGCGGGTAAAGGCGACGTCGAACTCGGGGTGCGGCTGGATGGTGTAGGCCCGGCCCGGGTAGAGCAGGGCGGCGTGTTTGCAGAAGTCGCTGGAGGCCAGCGTCACCGCGCCTTCGGGTGGCTCTGTCACCTGGTCCTGGTGCCAGGCCATGACCGTCTTTGGTCCGCGTCCGACGAAATCATAGGTCTGCGGACCCACCGACCAGCCGCCGGGGAACTTGACCGCCGTGCCGCCCAGCGCCCGGGCGATGACCTGGTGGCCAAAGCAGATGCCCACCAGCGGCCGCCCCTGGGCGACGATCTGGCGGATCAGCTCCTCCAGCGGTGGGATCCAGGCGTGATCCTCGTAGACACCGTGGCGCGAGCCGGTGATCAGCCAGCCGTCCGCCGCCTCGGGGCCGGGCGGGAAGTCACCGTTCACCACCGACCAGGTCTGGAACTCGAAGCCCGCCTTTGCCAGCCGGTCCATGAAGATGTCCGGGTACTGGCCGTACGTTTCGGCCAGTTCTGGCACGACGATGCCGGTTTGCAGAATGCCGATTTTCATGAAACGCCCTTGTTTCTGATCAAAAGCCACCCGCGCTGCCTTGGCAGGCCTATACCGTGTCCAGGTACAGCTCAGTCTGTTCCGATTTTGTCAGGTCGTCCATGTCGCGCAACTCCTGCCGCTTGGTCAGGACAAAGTTGTCGATCAACTCCTGCGGAAAGATGCGCGGCATCACCGGGCTCTTTTCAAAGGCATGGATGGCGCTGGCCCAGTTCGAGGGCATCTGCGGCAGGTCCTGTTCGTAGGCGTTGCCGGTGATCCGCTCGGGCGGCACGATCTTGTCCTCGATCCCCATCAGTGCCGCGCCCAGGATGGCCGCCAGCGCGAGGTAGGGATTCACGTCGCCGCCCGCAACGCGGTGTTCGATCCGGCGCGCGGCGGGCGGGCCGGAGGGCACGCGCACCGCGGCGGTGCGGTTGTCGTAGGCCCAGCAGATCGCCGACGGCGCATGGGCATCGGGCACCAGCCGTTCAAAGCTGTTGAGGTGCGGCGCAAAGATCAGCGTGCTGTCGGACAGCGCGGTCAGGCAGCCGCCGATGGCGTGCAGCAGCGTTTCGGTGCCCTCCGGTCCGCCGTTGTTGAAGATGTTGTTGCCCGCCTCGTCCAGTACCGAGAAATGCGCATGCATCCCGTTGCCGGAATAATCCTCGTAGGGCTTGGCCATGAAGCTGGCGGCAAAACCGTGCTTGCGCGCCAGGCCCTTGACCAGCGTCTTGAACAGCCAGGCGTCGTCGGCCGCCTTCAGCGCGTCGGCCTGGTGCATCAGGTTGACCTCGAACTGGCCGATGCCCGCCTCCGAGATCAGCGTGTCCGAGGGGATGTCCATCACCTCGCAGGCCTCGTAGAGATCGGTAAAGAAGGTGTCGAAGGCGTCCAGCGCCCGGATCGACAGCACCTCGGCCGCGTCGCGCCGCTTGCCCGACCGGGGCGAGATCGGGATCTGCAACCGGCGGGTGCTGTCGTCGATCAGGTAGAACTCCAGCTCGACGGCAACGACGGGGGTCAGACCCAGCGCGGCGAACCGTTTCTGGATGAACGAAAGGGCGTGGCGCGGATCGCCCTCGTAGGGGCGGCCGTCCTCGTGGAACATCCAGATCGGCAGCAGGGCCGAAGGCGCCTCCAGCCAGGGCATCGGCACAAAGCCACGCTCGGTCGGGTAGAGGATGGCGTCGCGGTCGCCGCTTTCAAAGACCAGCGGGCTGTCGGCGATGTCCTCGCCCCAGATGTCGACGTTGAGCGCCGAAAACGGGAAGCGGGTCCCGTCCTTGAGCACCTTGATGGCGCTCGGGATGGGCATCCGCTTGCCGCGGGCGACGCCGTTGACGTCACAGGCGGCGGCTCGGATGGTGCGGATTTGCGGGCGTTCGTGCAGCCAGTCAGCGCTGGGGGCGGGCATTTGAGGACTCGTTCTTTCGGAATTTGATCAAATTCATATGCGAGCCGGCGCGATCCGGCAAGAGGGACGTGGAGACCATGCCGCCGAACCCCGCGCCCTGCCGCCTTCGTGACACGGATGGGCACTCCGGGCGCCGGCCTGGCCTCAGCGGATCAGGTTCATCCGCATCTTCAGGCGCCCCCGGACATCCTGCGGCAGATGACGGTTCAGCCGCCGGTTGATCAGCCCGAATAGGCCGATGATGACCAGCGTCACCAGGATGAAGTAGCCCGCCAGGATCGGGTAGGGCACGAAGGGGTTGAAGGTCTTGTCGGCAAAGTAGCTGGCGTAATACAGCGCGTCGCCGCGCTGCTGCCAGGCGGGAAAGCCGGAAAAGAACACCAGCGTCGTGGCATGGAACAGAAAGATCGCCTCGTTGGTGTAGGCCGGCCAGGCCAGCCGCAGCATGGTGGGCCAGGTGATCTTGCGGAACTTCTTCCAGCCGGAGAACCCGTAGGCATCCGCCGCCTCCATGTCGCCCTTGGGGATCGACAGAAGCGCGCCGTAAAAGATCTCGCCGGAATAGGCCGAGGTATTCAGGAACAGCACGATCAACGCCCCCAGCCAGGCCGCGGTGAAGGCGTCGAAGACCGGCGAGACCGACTTGAGGCTGAGAAAGGCGAAATAGGCAAAGAAGAACTGGATGAACAGCGGGCTGCCCCGGAACACGAAGATGAACCATTCCGACGCCTTGCGCGCCACCGGGTTCGCCGCGCCCTTGCCCAGCGCCACCGCGGTGGCGAGGAAGAAGCCCGACAGCAGGGCAAGCGTGCCGAAGTAGACGTTCCAGATCATGCCCGAGCCGATCAGCACCACCTGCTTGCACAGGGTGAAATCGTCGCGCGGCAGCAGCCGTTCGCCGATCCCGATCGAGCGCAGGCCGTAGTCCATCAGCGTGTCCCAGCAGCTCATGCCCGCCCCCCGTGTTTCTTCTGGCCCGAAATATCTCGGGGGGAGGCCCGCAGGGCCGGGGGGCAGCGCCCCCCTGCACGACCGCCGCTCATGCCGCCTTCCTTTGCGCTTCGCCGCCCGTGGTCGCCTGGCCATGGGTCAGCCGTGCCATGACCCGGTCCAGCACCAGTTCGGACACGCGGGTGAACGCCAGGTAGAAGACCAGCAGCGCGAGGAAATACCACATCCGCCAGTCGCCGTGCGGGTAGTCGGTAAAGCGGGGTGTCTTGGACCCGCCCAGCTCGCGCGCCCAATAGACGATGTCTTCGACCCCCAGCAGGAACAAGAGCGGCGTGGCCTTGATCAGCACCATCCAGAGGTTCGACAGGCCGGGCATTGCAAAGACCCACATCTGCGGCACCAGGATGCGCCAGAAACACTGGCGCTGGCTCATGCCGTAGGCCTCGGCGGTCTCCATCTGCGCGCGCGGCACCGCCCGCATCGCGCCATAGAGCACGTTCGCGGCGAAAGCGCCGAAGACGATGGAAAAGGTCAGCACCGCGAGGAAGAAACCATAGGTCTCGTGCACCCATTGCGCGGCATTGCCCAGCGGCAGCTTGGCCTCCGGACAGACCACGAAATCGTTGCCCTGGCGGATCGGCTCGGTCCACTCGGGGCACTTGATCTCGTGCCGGATCCACTCGAAGAACTGGTCGAGCGCGATCACGAAGAACAGGAAAAAGGCGATGTCCGGCACGCCCCGCACGATGGCGACATAGCCACGGCCCAGCAGGCTGAGCGGCAGGAACCGCGACCGCGCGGCGCTGGCCCCGGCAAAGCCGAAGGCCAGGGCCGCGGGCGCTGTGATCGCCAGCAGCAGCAGGACTGTCCCGACCGACCAGTAGATCGCCATGTGCTTGCCTGTCGTCAGGTAGCAGGCCATCCAGTGGAGATCGGACAGGGTGTCGGGGGCTGAACAGAAACCGAACATCGCGGGATCAGGCGAGGCTGGACACGACGGCGGAGCCTGGCGGGCAAAAGTTTTGCAAAACTTTTGCAAATTTCTTCAAAAGAAATCTGCCCGCCAGTCCCCGTCGCCGGTCAGAAGCCTTCGCCGATTTCCCACTTGGCGATCAGCGCATTCAGCGATCCGTCATCCTTCATCGACTGGATCGCCGCGTCGAACTTGGCGCGCAACTCGCCGTCGCTTTCGCGCAGGCCCATGCCCACGCCGCCGCCGATCAGCACCGACTCGCCCACCAGCGCAAGCTCGGCGTCCTCGTCGGCGATCGGCACCAGGTAGGCGCGGTCAGCCAGGACCGCGTCGGCCTCGCCGTTGCGAACCGCGGCGATGGTCTCCTCGGGGGTTGCGAATTCGACCAGCGTGGCGCCCATCTCGGCGATGTAGGCGGCCTGGATCGTGCTGGCCTGCGCGGCGAAGACGCCGTTCGCCATGTCGATCTCGGCGCCCTCGCGTCCCAGGAAGGCGGAGGGGTCGGGCTGGGTGTAGTTCTGGGTGAAGTCGATCACCTCTTCGCGCTCGTCGGTGATCGACATGCCGGCGATGATGGCGTCGTAGTTGCCCGACACCAGGTTCGGAATGATCGAGTCCCAATCATTCGTCACCCATTCGCAGGTCAGCTCGGCGCGCTTGCACAGCTCGTCGCCCAGGTCGCGCTCAAAGCCGGCGACCTGGCCGCTGTCGTCGATGTAGTTGTACGGAGGGTAGGCGCCCTCGGTGCCGAGGCGCACCACGGAATGGCTGGCCGCCCAGGCCGCACCGGCGAACATCGCCAGCGCCGCGGTTCCGATCAATAGTTTCTTCATGAGGTTACTCCCTTGTATTGACCCGGCGGCTGTCCCGCCGGCTGCATCACCGGCCGTTTTTCGGCCTAGGCGTGAACGGTCGACTGCAGGAAGCCCTGCAGCCGTTCCGACTTGGGCGCGCCGAAGAGTGTTTCCGGCGGCCCCTGTTCCTCGATCTGGCCCTGGTGGAGAAAGACCACGTGGTCGCTCACATCCGAGGCCATCTTCATGTCGTGCGTCACGATGATCATCGTGCGGCCCTCTCCGGCCAGCGACTTGATCACCCGCACCACCTCCTGTTCCAGTTCCGGGTCCAGCGCCGAGGTCGGCTCGTCGAACAGCAGCGCCTCGGGCTCCATGCACAGGGCGCGGGCGATGGCGGCGCGCTGCTGCTGGCCCCCCGACAGCTGCGCCGGAAAGGCGTCGCACTTGTCGCCGATGCCGACCTTGTCGAGATAGCCGCGCGCGGCCTCCTCGACCGCGGCGCGGTCACGCCCCAGCACGGTGACGGGCGCCTCCATCACGTTCTGCAGGATCGTCATGTGGGCCCACAGGTTGAACTGCTGGAACACCATCGACAGGTTGGTGCGGATGCGCAGCACCTGCTTGGGATCGGACGGCCGGCGATGGTGGCCCTTGCCCTTCCAGTGCACTGGCTCGCCCTTGAACAGGATGTCGCCCTGCTGGCTGTCTTCCAGCAGGTTGCAGCACCGCAGCAGCGTCGACTTGCCAGAGCCCGAAGACCCGATCAGCGAAATCACCTCGCCCTTGTGCGCCGTGATGTCCACGCCCTTGATCACTTCGAGCGACCCATAGGCCTTGTGCAGGTTCCGGATCTCGATGACAGGGGTTTCGGACAAGGGGGCCTCGGGTCGGCGTCAGGTTGGCCGGTATCAACGCGCAAAGCAGCGGTCTTGGCAAGGGGGCCGTGGCCAAAAAGCCCGTTCTGACCTAGGGTCAGGCCGGCGGTGGCGCCGGGATCGGCTGGGCCAGGTAGGCCGCCGGACCCAACACGCACAGCCCCTGCGGTCCTCCCATATCCCGCCGGTCGCCGTCCGGTAGAGCGGACAGCGCGGCCGACAGGGCGGCGCGCAGCGGTTCGGGATCCCGGGTCCGTGCCGAGATGAGCGGCAGGCCGGGGGTGGCCGCTGTCGTGCCCCGGACCGAGACGCGGGCGGCAAGCCCGGGTTCCGTGTGTCGCAGGATGCGCCAGGTCACGGCATCGACAAAGGCGATGTCCGCCGCGCCGCACGCAACGGCCTCGACCGAGGCGCTATGGGCCCCTGTGCAGTGATAGCCGGCAAAGGTCTGACCACCCGTCGCCGCCCAGCCGGACTGGCTGTCCGGCGCGTTGTAGGCCAGTTGCAGCGCCGCAGTCGGGCGAGGCTCGTCCGGGCGGGTGACGATGACGGACCGGTAGAGCCCTGGTGGCGTGTCCGGCAGCGCAAAGTCCAGCGTTCCCACGTAGGTGACATGCGGGTGCAGCCGCGCCCGGAAGGGCAAGCCGCAGGTCTGCGACAGCACCAGGTCCGGCGCCAGCCAGTGCGCATCCCAGTCCGCGGGCAGGTCTTCGGGCGGGATCAGGTCCGGCAGGCCGGGCAGGTGGCGGCGCACTTCGGCCCACAACCGCCGCCACGCGGGCGCGGTCTCGTGGCGCCAGTACATCGGCAGGCTGGCGATCACGCCTTGCTGACCCGCTGCCGCGCCAGCGCGCTGTCCCGGTCGTTGACGCCCAGCAGGTTGGACACCAGGCGCAAAAGCGCGTCTTCCTCGGCGTCGCGCACGCCATCGGCCAGCACCACCTGCCACAGCGCCTCGATCACCGCGATGCGGTCCTCGTAGGGCACGGCATCCTTGATCGCGCGGGTAAATCGGACGGTGTCGGGGGCCTCTTCCTCCAGCGTCTCGGCCTCGCCGCGCAGGCGCGCCGCCTCGAACGGCGACAGGCCATAGCGCGCCGTCACGATGCGGTCGATCCGCCGGCGCTCCTCCTCGTCGAAATGGCCGTCGGAACGGGCGACGCGGACAAGCAGGGCCGTCAAGGCCAGACGGGCGTCACCGTCGGCCAGCGGGGCGGGGTCGGGCGCGGTCAGGCGCTTGAGGAAATCGGCGAACATGCAAGCGATATAGTCGGGCGCGGCGCAAGGCAAAAGCCCGAAGGTGTCACGGGATGACGGCGGCGGCGCGGGCGGCCTCGTTGTCCTCGGTCTCGATCCCCAGCATTTCCTCGATCAGATGCACCAGCATCGCCTCGCGTTCGTCAGTGATGCCGTCGGCCTCGGCCACCTGCCACATGGCCTGCACGGCGTCGATCCGGTGCGCGTAATCCATCGTCTCGCGGATCATCGACGCCAGTTTCGCGTCGTCGGTGACGGTCTGGGCCAGCTTTTCGCAGGTGGCCCGCATCTTGGCTGCCGCGATCGGCTTCAGCCCGAAGGCCCGCGTCAGGACGCGGTCGATCTGGCTGATCTCCTCGAACAGATAGGTGTCATCGGCCCGCGCCACGCGCACCAGAAGCGTGCCGAACGCGAGTTTTGCGTCCAGCTCGGGCAGGGGGACCGGCTTGCGGGCCGGACCTTGGAAAAAGGATTTCAGACGCTCGAACATCGCCCTGCTCCTGTTTGTTTTGCGTTGTGTTAGCACAGGCTTGGGGCGCTCGTCACGACCCTCGCGCGGGCAGCGCCGCAAAACGTGAGGACAAGTCGGCCAGGCTGTCGGCCAGCCCCCAGGGCGGGTTCACGACGAACAGGCCCGATCCGATCATGCGGTGCCCGTCGCGCGCGGGGGGAAAGCGGACCTCGTGGCGCAGCCCCTCGGGGAAGGCTGCCTGAAGGGCGGTCAGCATCGGCGCATGCGGCGCGTCGGTCAGCAGCGGATACCACAGCATCAGCACGCCCACGTTCCACTTGCGGCCGATCCCGGCCAGCCACTTCGGCAGCGTGGCGTAGTCCGACTTGATCTCCCAACTGGGATCGACCAGCAGCAGGCCCCGGCGCGGCTCGGGCGGGCAGAGGCTGTGCGCGAGGGCAAAGCCGTCCTGCCGGTGGATGCTCACGTTCGGCGCGCGGAGTGCGTCCCGCAGGGCGGCGTGTTCCTGCGGGTGCAGTTCGGCCAGGTGCAGCCGGTCGGTGTCGCGCAGCAGGCTCTGCGCGATCAGCGGCGAGCCGGGGTAGGCCTGCGGACCATGCGCCGCGCGCACGCCGTGCAGGGCGCGGGTGTAGGGGTGATCCGGGCCGAACCAGGCCTCGGCCCGGGCGATGCCCTGCGCCGCCTCGCCGGTCTTCTGCGCCTCGGCCCCGGTCAGGTCATACAGGCCGCGCCCGGCGTGCGTCTCGATGTAGCTCAGCGGCTTGCGCTTGCGCGTGAGATAGTCCAGCGCGACGGCCAGCGCCGCGTGCTTGTGCACGTCGGCGAGGTTCCCGGCATGATAGGCGTGTTGATAGCTCAGCATGGGCGCGGCCTAAGCGCTCTGCGGGTTTCGGGCAAGGGGGGACTCGCGCCGCTTGCGCGCAGCGTCGCTTTGCGCTGAGGTAAAAGGGGGCGCAGGTGCGCCGGAGTCGACACGGGGCGGCAAATGACGCAGGCGGTCATGCACGGGGTCCTGGACCGCGACACGCGGGACAAGGAACTGCTGGAATACCTGCGGATCTACGTCATGATCTGGCAGAAGATCGACTTCATCTGGGGCATGTTCCTGACCTCCTACATCCCGCTGTTCGGTTTCCTGCACTTCTACCAGGGTGAGATCGGAGTGTCCTTTGCCGGGCTGTTCGTGCTGGCCATCGCGGTGTTCACCTGGGTCAATGCGCAGGCGCTGCGGCAGCACTACGACATGGCGATCACCATGAGCCGCGAGTTCCGCCGCCTGAACCGCTCGTTTCCCGACCTGAATGGGGTCCTGGTGCGCACCGCGCATGACGGGCGGCCCCGGCTGGTGGGCTTCACCCACGGCTTTGCCTTCCTCGGGTTCCTCTACATGATGCTGGGCCGCACCGGCGTCTGGGTCTGCGCCGCCGGCACGCCGGAAAGCGGCTGGAGTTGTCTTGTCACGCTGCTGTTGGGGTGAGGTAGTGGTCGCGCCGGCCTCCGGTTCCCCGCGCGGAAACAAGGCTGCGGATCTTTACGCGAGTGTAATCCTGGAGGCTTGCCTTAGGCATGACCCACATCAACGCCCGAGCGCGAAGCTCCAAGCGCGGAACAAGGCCGAAGGCCGCCGCGCGAGCGCCGACCCGCCCCCCGGGGCGGCGCTTTGGTTGGGCCTGGTCCCGGCCTCTGGGGTCCTTCGGACGTGTCCCGATAAAGCGCACCCGATCGACCGTCGGAGCGCCACCCCGCGGGTCGGCGCCCGCGCGGCTTGTCAGGAGTTCGGAGGGGAGTTGGTGCGTGCGAGCACGCACCCTAAACCTTGATTTAGAAGCAGCTACTCAACACTGGGAGGATTTGAGTCATCATTGTCTGGAAGATAGGAAATCAGCTTTTTTCCGCTTTCAGCCAACGAGACAACCTTTTCCGCGACGCTGTCGCTCCATCCCAATGCGGCTAACAGAAATCTTGCTGCCGTGGCTGTTTTGCCCCAAAATTCGGATTGCTTGCCCTCAGACTTTGGCGCATTTAAAACTATAGCTCCAACAAGGGCTTCGGTCTCCAGTTTTAGATTTTGGGTGCCAAAAAAATGGGCATGTTCGAGCATGGAAATAATGTGATCTAATCGACGCGCCACATTTTGCAATATTTCTGTCGGTAATCCACTGGATAGGAGATCTTTCTTTAACGCGCGAAACCTATCAACAAACTCTGTTGTGTCAAAGTCGAGTTTCGATTGTTCGTACTTTCCATCCAAAGCAAAATGAATGTTGGTGAGATTCACCACGTTCTCTGGCCTCAGAAAATTGCTTTTGGCTCCATCTAAAGTCAGGTGGACGTGAGCAAAGCTCTTGAGGCCCTTAAACGGGTTCAGGTAGTTCCGTAATTGTTTTTTTAACGACTCATCGTAACCCAGAAGTTCGATTTCTTTTTCCGTCAAAGATACCAGTTCAAAGAGCCTGTTAAGAATAATTAGCTCCCTGTCATCCCCTGAAATATCCAAGGCGTCAGCAGCGACTGTCAGAAAGCGTTCTTTGGGCCTGTTGGTACTCAATACTTTGGACAAAATGAAATTTAGCTGTTGTGCTGAAGTAGTCATTCGTGCCTCACACCAACCTGCTCACCTCTTTCGCCGCCCTGACAAAATCCCTGAACAACGGATGCGGGTCAAAGGGTTTCGACTTCAGCTCGGGGTGGAACTGGACGCCGATGAACCACGGGTGGTCCGGCCATTCCACGATCTCGGGCAGCCGCCCGTCCGGGGACATGCCGGAGAAACACAGCCCGCCCGCCTCCAGCTGCTCGCGGTAGGCGATGTCCACCTCGTAGCGGTGGCGGTGGCGTTCGTCGATGGTCGTCGTGCCGTAGACCTCGGCCACCTTGGACCCGGCCGACAGCACCGCGTCGTAGGCGCCCAGGCGCATGGTGCCGCCCTTGTCGTCCTTGACCGAGCGGTTGACCTTCTGGTTGCCCTGCACCCATTCCTTGAGGTGGTAGACCACCGGCTCGAACCGCTTTTCGCCCTTCTCGTGGTCGAATTCCTCGGACCCGGCCTTGGCCATGCCGGCGACGTTGCGCGCGGCCTCGATCACCGCCATCTGCATCCCCAGGCAGATGCCCAGGTAGGGCACCTTGTGCTCGCGTGCGAACTGGGCGGCCTTGATCTTGCCCTCCGTCCCGCGCTCGCCAAAGCCGCCGGGGACGAGGATGGCATCGAACTTCTCGAGGTGCGGTGCTGCGTCCTCGCGCTCGAACAGCTCGGCGTCGACCCATTCGATGTTGACCTTGACCCGGTTGAACATGCCGCCATGGGTCAGCGCCTCGGCGATGGACTTGTAGGCGTCCTCCAGCTGCGTGTACTTGCCGACGATGGCGACGGTGACCGCGCCTTCGGGGTTGTGGATGCGGTCGCTGACGTCCTCCCACTTGCGCAGGTCGGGCTTGGGCGCGGGGCTGATCTGGAAGGCGTCCAGCACCGCCTGGTCCATCCCCTCGCGGTGGTAGGCCAGCGGCGCGTCGTAGATCGACGACAGGTCCTGCGCGGCGATCACCGCGTCGGGGCGGACGTTGCAGAACAGCGCCAGCTTGTCGCGCTCCTTCTGCGGGATCGGCCCCTCGGAGCGGCACACCAGGATGTCCGGCGCGATGCCGATGGAGCGCAACTCCTTGACCGAGTGCTGGGTCGGCTTGGTCTTCAGCTCGCCACTGGCCTTGATGAAGGGCAGCAGCGTCAAATGCATGAAGATGCACTGGCCGCGGGGCTTGTCCTGGCTGAACTGGCGGATCGCCTCGAAGAAGGGCAGGCCCTCGATGTCGCCCACCGTGCCGCCGATCTCGCACAGCATGAAGTCGACCTCATCCTCGCCGATCGAGATGAAGTCCTTGATCTCGTTGGTGACGTGGGGAATGACCTGGATCGTCTTGCCGAGGTAGTCGCCGCGGCGCTCCTTCTCCAGCACGTTCATGTAGATCCGGCCCGAGGAGATCGAGTCGCTGCGCCGCGCCGGCACGCCGGTAAAGCGTTCGTAGTGGCCGAGGTCGAGGTCGGTCTCGGCGCCGTCGTCGGTTACGAAGACCTCGCCGTGCTCAAAGGGCGACATCGTGCCGGGATCGACGTTCAGGTAGGGGTCAAGCTTGCGCAGCCGGACCGAAAAGCCGCGCGCCTGGAGCAGCGCGCCCAGGGCGGCCGAAGCCAGCCCCTTGCCAAGCGAAGAGACAACACCGCCGGTGATGAAGATGAAGCGTGCCATGTTCAGCGACCCCGTGATCTAAAGCGATTTCATGTGCGATTCACCGGCCCGGCGAACGCAGCACCACGGGAGTCCACACGTAGAGGATTCGCGAGCGCTTGTCCATAGAACCGCAAGATGCTGCGGGGGCCGATAGTGACTGCGCGATCCCTAGTAGGGCCTTTGCGCGGGCGGGTGGCGGGTATTCCGGACTGCCCCTGCGAGCCTTTGGATGACAGGCTGGCCGGGCCGGGCGCGCAGGTGCCCGGGTCTTTCAGGCAAGTGTTTTCAGGAGGTTCGCGATGAAACCGATATCCATCAACAAGCCCGGCAGCGACGCCCATGCCGAGGCCGGGCTGCGGTCGGACGGCGAACTGGTGCAGGCGGCGTCCGACGACGCCTTTGTCTTCAATCGCACGGCAAAGGGCGGGTTTTCCGACGTCTCGGGCCTGGGCACCGAGATCACGGTTGCCGAGGCCCGCCACGGTCCGTCCCACACGCCGGAGTGGACCCATCCGACCAGCGGAGACCCCGGTGCGGCATCCGGCGGCGCAGGGTCGGACCCGGAATGGCGTTACGTCCCGGTGCGCCGGATCGTCGACAGCGGCGGAGATGAGGACATGGGGTTCCATTGGGGCGACGACAGCCTCTTGTGACCGGGGTCCGGTTTTTCGGAAATGGACAGGCGGCCACGCGGGCCGCCTTTGGTGTTGGCCGGGTGCGGGACGTCCGGTGTCAGTCGGCCCGGGGCACCAGCGGCGCGTCGGCGTCACCCCCCGCGGAGGGCGGCGGCACCAGCTGGCTGGGGTCGAGGCCGTCGAGCGTGGGCGCCGCCGGGGCCGGGGCGTCGTCCGCGGGCGCCGAGGTGCCGAGACGGTCGAGGATCGAGCTGCCCGAGGCATTGCGCGCGGCGATCACCGTCATGGTCAGCGAGGTGCAGATGAAGCCGACGGCAAGGATCCAGGTCACCTTGCCCAGCGCCGAAAGCGGGGCGCGCTGGCTCATCGCGCCGCCGCCACCGCCCATCCCCAGGCCGCCGCCTTCGCTGCGCTGAAGCAGCACGACTCCGATCAGGCCGAGGGCCAGAAGCAGGTGGACGATGAGGATGACGTTTTCCATGGGCGCGCGCCTTTGGTCAGGTTTCGGGGTCATGTATGACAAGCGCCCCGGCGGTGCAAGCGACGAAAGCCCGCAAGGCGCGACGTGGCGGAGGAGTGCTTGCCTTGTCCGTGGCCGGGCGGCATTCTGCCGCCATGCCCCATGATCATCACGACCACACCGACGACGCCCCGCCGCACAGCCTGCTGCCGCCCGATCCGGCGCTGCGGGTCAAGGCGCTGGAGACGCTGCTGACGCGCAAAAGGCTGATCGACCCGGGGGCGCTGGACGCGATCATCGAGACCTACGCCCACCGCATCGGGCCGCAGAACGGCGCGGCCGTGGTGGCGCGCGCCTGGACCGACCCGGCGTTCCGCACGCGGCTGCTGGCGGACGCGACAGCGGCGGTCGCGGAGATGGGGTTCACCGGGCGCCAGGGCGAACATGTTGTCGCGGTCGAGAACACGCCCGAGCAGCACAACATGGTCGTCTGCACCCTGTGCTCCTGCTACCCGTGGCCGCTGCTGGGCATTCCGCCGGGCTGGTACAAGTCCGACGCCTACCGCGCCCGCGCGGTGCGCGAACCGCGCGCGGTGCTGGCCGAGTTCGGCGTCACCCTGCCCGAGGGCCAGCGCGTGCGGGTCTGGGATTCGACTGCCGAGGTGCGCTACCTCGTGGTGCCGATGCGCCCGGTGGGGACCGAGGGTCTGGACGTCGCGGCGCTGGCCGCGCTGGTCAGCCGCGACGCCATGATCGGCACGGCTGTCGTGGCGCCGCCCGCATGAGCCGGGTGCACGACATGGGTGGGCGCTTTGGCGACGGGCGGGTGACGCCCGATCTCGAGGACGCGCCGGTCTCTGCGCAGGACTGGCACGCGCGGGCGCTGGCGGTGACGCTGGCGGCGGGGGCGCTGGGGCAATGGACGCTGGACCGCTCGCGCTTTGCCCGCGAGTCGCTGGGGCCTTCGGACTACATGGCGTTTTCCTACTACGAGAAGTGGCTGGCGGGCCTTGCGGACCTGTTGGTGGACTGTGGTGTCGTGAGCCGTGCCGAACTGGCGGGCGCAGAGCCGGAGGCCTCGCCGCTGGCGGCGCGACGGATGGCGGCAGAGCGGGTTCCGGGCGCCCTGGCGCGGGGCGGGCCGGTGTCACGCGACGGGGCCGCGCCGCGATTTGCGGTGGGCGACCTGGTACGCACACGGCGGCCGGCGCGGAACGTTCTGGTGCCTGGCGGGCATACGCGGCTGCCGGGTTACGCCGCCGGGCTGACGGGAAGGGTCGAGCGGTGCCACGGCTGCCACGTCTTTCCCGACGCCAATGCGCACGGGTTGGGTGAGCGGCCAGAGCCGCTTTACACCGTCGTCTTTGACGCGGGCGCGGTCTGGGGCGCGCCCGAGCGCGCGGGGGACTCGGTGAGTTGCGATCTCTGGGACAGCTACCTGGAGCCCTTGGCGTGAGCGCGCCCGAGCCGGCCTTTGCCGCGCCTTGGCACGCCGAGGCCTTTGCCCTGGCCGTGGCGCTGGAGGCGCGCGGCTGTTTCACCTGGGCCGAGTGGACCGAGGTCCTTGGCGCCGTGCTGGCCGAGCACGGGCAGGCACGAGACCTGGATGGGGGCGATGATTATTTCCTGGCCTGGGTCACGGCGCTGGAACGCATTCTCGCGGCGAAGGGGCTGGCCGAGGGTGCCGCGCTGGCAGAGCTGAAGGCGGGCTGGGAGGCGGCCTATCACGCGACACCGCACGGCCAGCCGGTGCGGCTGTAAGGACAGGGACGCCGGACGGACGCTGTTCCGGCTGCGCCGGAAGGCGCCCCGCCCGCCGTCCCATTGGCAGCGCCTAGTTCTGGTCGACGTCGTCCATGTCGACCTGGCCCGACAGCTTGCGCCGGATGATCGACCAGCTGAGACCGGTGCCCAGCACCAGGCTGAGGGCAAAGATGCCGATCCAGGTGGCCAGTTTCGGGTCCGACAGGTCGAGCAACCCGTAATAGCGCAGCGCCCAGAGAATCGTGCCGACCAGCGCCAGCACCAGCAGCATCCCGAACAGCCCGATCGAGCGCAGCGTGGCGCGCAGGTAGATCACGTAGCCGATCAGCAGCAGCAGGCCGAACAGCGCGACCAGAGGCAGGTTGCTCTGGTAGTTCGCCATCGACCAGCGGATGTAGTTCAGGTCCGTCGGGTTGAAGGTCGCGGCCAGCAGCAGGAAGGCGACGAGCCAGCGCAGAAAGAAACTCATGAGGGCACCTCCGGGGGTCTTGCCGCCTTGCTGCCCTGTCGCAACCGTGCTGTCCAGTGGCTTGCGGCAACTTTGCGGTTTCGCGCCGGCGGGGGGGCGCGTATACACGCGCGGGTTTCGCAACCTTGCTAAGGAGGCAGGCATGGCAAACGTGGTGGTCGTTGGCGCCCAGTGGGGCGACGAGGGCAAGGGCAAGATCGTCGACTGGCTGTCGAGCCGGGCAGACGTGATCTGCCGGTTCCAGGGCGGGCACAACGCGGGCCATACGCTGGTGATCGACGGCGCGGTGTTCAAGCTGCACGCGCTGCCCTCGGGCGTGGTCCGGCCGGGCAAGCTGTCGGTGATCGGCAACGGCGTGGTGCTGGATCCGTGGCACCTGCTCAAGGAGATCGAGACGATCCGCGCGCAGGGCGTCGAGATCAGCCCCGAGTCGCTGATGATCGCCGAGAACACGCCGCTGATCCTGCCGATTCACGGCGAGCTGGACCGCGCCCGCGAGGCGGCGGCGCGACCGGGGGCCAAGATCGGCACCACCGGGCGCGGCATCGGGCCCGCCTACGAGGACAAGGTGGGACGACGCGCGGTGCGGGTAGCGGACCTGGCCGATGCGGCGACGCTGGAGGCGCGGGTGGACCGGGCGCTGGCACATCACGACCCGTTGCGGCGCGGACTGGGGATCGAGCCGGTGGACCGCGACGCGCTGATCGCGCAGCTGCGCGAGGTCGCGCCGCAGATCCTGAAATACGCCGGACCCGTCTGGAAAGTGCTGAACGAAAGGCGCCGCGCCGGCAGCCGCATCCTGTTCGAAGGGGCGCAGGGCGCATTGCTGGACATCGACTTCGGCACCTATCCCTTTGTCACCTCGTCGAACGTGATCGCCGGGCAGGCATCGACGGGCACCGGGATCGGGCCGGGAGCGATCGACTTTGTCCTGGGCATCGTCAAGGCCTATACCACCCGCGTGGGTGAAGGCCCGTTCCCGACCGAACTGCTGGACGAGGACGGCGAGACGCTGGGCCGGCGCGGTCACGAGTTCGGCACCACCACGGGGCGCAAGCGGCGCTGCGGCTGGTTCGACGCGGTGCTGGTGCGGCAGACCTGCGCGACCTCGGGCGTAAACGGCATCTCGCTGACCAAGCTGGACGTGCTGGACGGTTTTGACCGGCTGAAGATCTGCGTGGGGTACGAACTGGACGGCCGCGTGCTGGACTACCTCCCCTTTGCGGCCGAGGAACAGGCGCGCTGCGTGCCGGTCTACGAGGAGATGGACGGCTGGAGCGAGTCGACCGAGGGCGCGCGCAGTTGGGCCGAGCTGCCGGCGGCGGCGATCAAGTACGTGCGCCGGGTCGAGGAACTGATTGGCTGCCCGGTGGCGCTGCTGTCGACCTCGCCGGAACGGGACGACACGATTCTGGTCACCGACCCCTTCGCGGACTAAGTCCTCGGCTGGGCGTCGCCTAGGATTGACAGGAGCAGGCACATGGCACTGAGCTACAAGACACGCAAACGGCTGTCCCTTCTGGTGTTGCTGGTGGGATTCCCGCTGTACATCGGCGTGGCCTGGGGCGTGCTCAGCCGCATGGACCTGTGGCAGCTGCCGGTGGCGGTGGAGTTCCTGGTCTACGTGGTCTTCGGGGTGGCCTGGATCCTGCCGCTGAAGCCGATCTTCAAAGGGGTCGGCCAGCCGGATCCGGAAGAAAAGCGATAGGTTCGTCCGGCAGGCGTCCCCGCTGAACGGAAAAGACCCCCGCGGGAGATCCGCAGCTCATCGCGGGTATTTGGCCACGAATGCAACGGCTGTCGTGAAAATTCACGGTAGCCGTGCCATTTCATGTGCGTTGGTCCTGGTGCCGATCCGGCAACTTCCGAGAGTTTTGTCCTGATGCGACATCGAGCAGGAAGTTCATTTTGGGGGTTTCGTGGTCGAAACACATGGCCGGCATCTCGACCGATACATTGGTGCGGCAACCTATAGCCATGCCAGCGTCAAACCCGCCACGGCGAGGTATCTTCCAGCCTTGGCAAGTGTGACGATGAAGAGGAAACTCGCCAAGGGTTCCCGCATCAACCCGGCGACAACCGTCAACGGATCGCCGATGACGGGCATCCAGCTGGCCAGCAGGCTCCAGCGTCCGTAGCGATGATATTGCGCCTCCGCCCGGGCCAGGCGGTTGGCTGAAACCGGGAACCACCGCCGGTTCTGGAACCCGCGCAGGAACCGCCCGCAGACCCAGTTGACGACCGAGCCCAGCACGTTGCCGAACGTGGCAACACCGAGCAGCAATGGGACCGAGAGCGAGGCGTCTGTCAGGAAATAGGCCAGAAGTGCTTCTGACTGTGCCGGCAGCAACGTGGCCGCGACGAATGCGGCCAGGAAGAGACTCAGGTAGGCGGCCATTCTCAGCGTCGATTCTTTGGAAGAGGGGCTCCGGAGGGGGTGTCGCTGCCGCTCATACCTGACATCTCGGTCCGTACAAACGTTGAGAGTTGGGAAACCGGGTGTTTCCCAACTCTCATGTCCCCGTTTCCGGAACGAGCCAAGCTGTCCGCGGGAGCTTTTCCGCTATTTGGGGTCGGTCAGCCGTTGGCGGCGGGCTTGAAGCTGATCGTTTCGGCGGCGGTGAAGCGGCCACCGGAGGTCTTGCGGATCTTGCCTTCGCGCAGGAGCTGGCCAAAGCTGCGCAGCCGGTCCTCGCGTGAGCTGTCGGTCACCTCGGCCTGGCGCAGCGTGGTCATCAGCTGCGGGCGCGAGAACTGGTCCCGACCTTCGACGTAGGACATGTAGGCCGCCGCCGCTTCGAGCAGTTCGGGCAGGTCTGCCGCGCCGACGCTGCGGGCGTAGGTGGCAAAGCCGCTATCGTCCTGCGCGTCGCCCTGGGCGTAGTCCTCAGGCTCGGCGCGGCGCACCCTGCGGGGACGCACCGGGGCAGCCGCTGCGGCCGCATCGGCGAAACGCTCCGCGGTGTCGATGCGCTGCTCGGCCACCAGCTTGAGCGGCGTGGCAGGTTCGCTGACCGGGCGTTCGGTCCGCGCGCCGGCGGTCTGCGGGCGGCGCGGGCGCACCACGCTGGCCAGGTCCTCGCGGTAGGGCTCCTGCTCCTCGGCGGCATCGGCCTTGCGGCCCAGCATCCGGTCCGCCTTGGTCGCCGCGACGGCGGCGCGCAGGTGGGCGATGGCGCTGCGTCGGCGGTTGCCCTCGGGCTCGTCCATCTCGGAGTTGGTCTGGTCGAGCAGTCGCGAGGTGTCGTCGTCCTCGACCTCGCGTTCGGTCAGCAGAGCGCGTGCCGGGCTGGCCATCTTGACCGCCTTGCGGGCGCTGTCGCGGACCGCCTCGGGGATCTCCTCGTCCTCGTCCTCGTCCCCGTCGTCCTCGAGGCTTTCGGACTGGGATTCCGGTCCCATGCCCCAGCCACGGTCGGGCGTGCGGATCGGGTTGTCGAGGCGCAGGGGCGTGGTGGCCGCCGGCGTGCCAAGGGCGGACTTCAGCGCGTCATCGTCGATGAGCGTTTCTTCGTCGTCCTCGTCCTCGTCCTCTTCGTCGTCGTCGGCGTCCCAGCCGGACTCGGCGACGTCGTTGGTGTCGTCCTCGTCGTCGTCCTCGTCCCAGGCACCGAAGTCGCTGGCAAGTTCGGCCTTCACGGCGGCGAGCTCACGGGCGAGTTCTTCCTCCTCCTCCTCCGACAGGCTGCTTTCGCTGACCGGTGCGGCGGGAGTGGCAGCGGATGCCGGTGCAGCGGCGGGGGTGGGGGTGTCGAACACCTCCTCCAGGGCACCGGAGTCGATCGCCTTTTCCAGCGCGGCACGCTTGACCTTGACGATCCGGGCCCGAACGGGCGGACCGGACGGCGCGGGGGCCGGCGCGGGGGCTTCGGCTTCGATGCGGTCGTCGTCCTCGTCCTCGTCCTCAAGGTCGAGGTCGAGGTCGAGGTCGCGCAGCGTGGCGGGGGGCGGTGCGTTGGCTTCTGTGGTCCAGGCCTCGTCCAGCGCGTCCTCGTCCGCGTGGTCCTCGTCATGGTCACCGCGTGTGCGGGGCGCCTCGGAGGGGGCGGCCTGGGCAGGCTTGCTCTTGCCGCCGACCAGCGCGGCGACGGCCGCCGCCGCGGCGGAGAGCGCGCTGGCCCGCGCCGTTTCGGGAGCGGGCGCCGGGGCCTCTGCGGCGTCTTCCCGGGCCAGCAGGTCGGCGACGGCGGCGTCCAGCGCGGTCACGTCTTCGCTGTCGTCCGCCGTCTCGTCGGCGATGGCGTCGAAGTCCAGTTCCTCGGTGTCGGTACTTTCGACCACGAACTCCTCGAGCAGCGACTCCAGCGCATCGTCGCGATCGGAGTCGGCCTCGGTGGTGTCTTCGTCGGTGTCGTCGTCATCGTCGAGATCGTCGTCGATTTCGGCTGTTTCGTCTTCGTCGGCGTCGTCCTCCTCCGCGTCGCTCTCGTCGAACATCTGCGCCGCTGTCGGTTCGATCAACTCGGCGGCCTCCTCGACCGCGGGCTCCTCGGCCATGTCGGCCATGTCGGCCAGCAGTTCGGCGGACAGTTCGAGGTCGGGCAGGTCGTCGGTCTCGGGGATCAGATCGGTGTCGGCGTCGTCTGCCAGCGCGACGGGATCCGCCATGTCCGCAGGCTCTGCGATGGCGGCGGCCTCGGCCTCTTCGGCCTGGGCCACCACGGCGCGGATGCGGTCCAGCTTGGCGGCGATATCGTCCGGGGCGGAGGACCGCGGAGCAGGCGCGGCCTCCGCCCCGGCGGGCACCGTGTCGACGGGCAGGATCTCGGGCGAGATCTCCACGTCCTCCGGCGCCGGTCGTTCGGTCAGAACGGCGGTGGCTTCGATGGTGTCATCGTCGGGCAGCAGGTCGGCCGCGGGGGTCGGACGCGCCTGTTCGGCGGCAAAGGACGCGGCCATCGCGCCGGCCGAGGCGGCGGCGGTGCGCACCCGTGGCGGGCTGCCCAGCGTCAGCGTGCCGCCGCTGCTGTCTGCGAGCCTGTCGCGCAGGTACTCCGACGCCAGCTCGGGATCGAACTGCGGCGGTTCGGCGCCGAAAAAGCGATCCTCTCCCACCACACCGCGGAAGAAATGCGTGGTCTCCTTGACCACGTCCAGCGGATCGTCGAATCCCTCTGCGGTACAGGAGAAGGTTCCGTAGGAAACGGTCAGGATCTTGCTCGAACTCACCATTGTGCTGCTCACTTTCTGTCGTTCTGCAACAGTGTGTTTACCACGTTGACCGGGACGAAAGCTGATCGAATCTGTGCCCGCAAGGGTATCATTTCGTGACCGGATTGTGGTCTGTTTCGCAAAGCGCCATTAATCGGCCATGAATTCTAAAATTGTTCAGAGCGATGCGCCGGTTCTTCTGGTGGGCGGTGGTGCGGCGGAGCCGGCCGTGCTGGCCGCCGCTGTCCGGGCTGCGGAAACAGTCGTGGCGGCCGATGGCGGTGCGGCGCGGGTGCTGGCGCTGGGGCGGATGCCCGACGCGGTCTACGGCGACATGGACTCGCTCGCCCCTGAGATCCAGGAGCGGCTGGCGCCGGGGGTGCTGCGCCCGGTCGACGAACAGGACAGCACCGATTTCGACAAATGCCTGAGGCACATCGCGGCGCCCGTGGTGCTGGGACACGGCTTTCTCGGCGATCGGCTGGACCACCAGCTGGCGGCGATGACGGTGCTGTGCCTGCGGCCCGAGCGGCGCTGCGTGCTGGTCGGGGCCGAGGATGTCGTGATGCTTTGCCCGCCGGAGATCGCGCTGGCGCTGGCGCCCGGCACGCGGCTGTCCCTGTTTCCGATGGGGCCGGTCACGGCGCGGTCGCAGGGGCTGCGCTGGCCGCTTGACGGGCTGGCGTTCCGTCCGGCCGGGGTGATCGGCACCTCGAACGAGGTGACAGGACCGCTGCGGCTGTGGATGGACGCCCCGGTGATGTTGCTCATCCTGCCGGTGGCGTGCCTGAGTGAATTGCTTGCGGCACTGGCGGCCGCGCCCGGTGCATGGCCCGCTCGCGCAGGATGATGTAGAGACCGGCGGCGATGGTGACGGCGATGCCGCAGGCAGCGAGAGGGCCGGGCAGATCGCCGAAGAGGGCGAATCCCACCACGGTGGCGAACGGGATCTCGAGGTACTGCATCGGCGCAACCGTCGAGGCCGGGACGTAGCGCAGCGACCAGGTCATCAGCAGGTGCGCGCCTGTCCCGGTGATCCCCATCAGCGCGACCAGCGTCCAGCCTTGGGCGGTCGGGGCGATCCAGGCCAGTTGGGGCAGGGTGTCGGCAGGTGTCAGGGCCATGACCGGCACCAGCAGCGCCAGCGCCATCAGGGCGGAGACCGCCTGCATCCCGATCGGGTCGGTCCGGCCCGCAATTTGACGGGTAACCAGCATGAAGAGCGCAAAGATCACCGCGACGCCCAGCGGCAGCAGCGCGGGCCAGCCGACCTGCGAAAAGGCCGGCTGCACCACCATCAGCGTCCCGGCAAAGCCCACCGCGCAAGCGGCGAGGCGGCGCAGGCCCACCTCCTCGCC
Organism: Antarctobacter aquimaris; assembly: GCF_900184945.1. Classification (GTDB taxonomy): domain Bacteria; phylum Pseudomonadota; class Alphaproteobacteria; order Rhodobacterales; family Rhodobacteraceae; genus Maliponia; species Maliponia aquimaris. The sequence continues at coordinate 102,428 of NZ_FXYF01000007.1, forward strand.
CAGGAACCAGAACCCCAGCAGCAGCAGGACAAAAGGCATCACGTAGGCGATGGCGATGGCATCGGCCAGCGGCAGGTACAGCAACGAGGTGAAGACCAGCCCGATCCCGAGGATGTGCAGCAGGGTCCGCAGCGCCACCAGCCCGAGGGTCCGGCGGTCCATCCGCCAAGCGCGGCCGGTGGCCAGGGTCAGCGGTACGAGGATCAGCGCCTGCACCGCGAAACGCAGGGTCACCAACTGGCCCACGGCCAGGTGCGGCCCCAGCAGCTTGGCCATGGCATCGGCGAACGGCGCGAGCACGCAAAAGCCGAGCATGAGCGCGATGCCGAGAAGCGGGCGGTCGAGATCCGGCTGGGTCATGTCATTTGCCCCGGGATGTTTCCGGCCAGAAGACGCCCGGGCGAAACGCGCGGGGCGGGCGTGGAGGCGCGCTGTGTCATGGCGGTGGCGGCGGGATTCGGGTGCGCAGGTCCAGCCGGCGTTCGCGTTCAAAGATGTAGAGCCCCGAGCCGACGATGATCGCGATGCCGACCCAGGTCAGCGGCGTCGGGAAATCCGCAAAGGCGAAATAGCCGATCACCGTGGCGCCGACGATCTCGAGGTACTGCATCGGGGCGACGGTCCCGGCGGGCGCAAGGCGCAGCGCATAGGTCAGGAACAGGTGCGAAATGGTCGCCATGACGCCGACGCCGGCCAGGGTCCAGAGCGCGCGGCCCTCGGGCCAGACCGGGTCCAGCAGCGCGTGGCCGCTGCCGTCGAACAGCCAGAGCACGGGCAGGATCAGCGCGGTGGCCGCCAGCGCGGTGTGGGTCTGCAGCACCAGCGGGTGCTGGCGGCGCGCCATGGCGCGGGTCATCAGCATGTAGACCGAGAACAGCGCCGCCGTGCCCAGCGGCAGCAGCGCCACCAGCCCGAGGTCGGAAAAGCTGGGCCGGATCACCAGCAGCGCGCCGCCAAAGCCCACCGCGCAGGCCGACAGCCGCCGCCAGCCCACCGGCTCACCCAGAAACAGTGCGCCCAGCAGGATCAGGATGAACGGCTCGACGAAGAAGATCGAGATGGCGTCGGCGATCGGCATGTAGCGCAGCGCGGTAAAGAAACAGCCGGTGGCGGCCAGCAGCGCAAAGGCGCGGCCGAAATGCAGCAGCGTGTCGCGCAGGCCGGTGCGCAGGCTGTGGCCCAGCATGGCGGCCAGCGGCAGCAGGATCGCCACCTGGATGGCAAAGCGAAAGGCGACGATCTGCGGCACCGGCACCACCTCGGGCGTGGCCTTGGCCAGCGCGTCCATCATCGGCGCGAAGATACAGAAGGCCAGCATGAAGAGAATGCCGAGCGTGGTGCGGTCTGCCGGTTGGGTCATGGGGCCTCTTGGAGTTCGGGCGAGGATCGGTGCCCCGCACGCAGGCGTCTTGTCAGAAAGCGACCCCTGGCGGCAAGGGGGGCGGTTCAGGGCAGCAGCGAGAGCCAGACAGAGGCGGTGAGCACCGACAGCGCCGTGGCGATCAGCACGCCCGAGGCGGCGACGCGGCGCGCCCGGCCGTACATGTTGGCAAAGACATAGGTGTTGATGCCCGGCGCCATGGCCGCCGTCAGCACCGCCGAGCGGAAGGCATCGACCGACAGCCCGGTCAGTTTGCCCAGCGTCCAGGTGACCAGGGGGTGCAGGATCAGCGAGACGGCGCAGATCCAGGCGATCACGCGGAAATCGCCCTGCGGCTTGTAGCGGCACAGCACGCCGCCCATGCCGAACAGCGCCGCGGGCAGCGCCGAGCGGACCATCATGTCCAGCGCATCGGTCATCGCACCGGGCAGGTCGAGGTTCATGAGGTTGGCGACAAACCCCAGGCCAATCCCTATCACCAGCGCGTTGCGGAACATCGCGCGGCCCACCTTGGCCGGCAGCGCGCGATTCGAGATGCCGGCGGCGCGGGCGCGGACGATTTCCATCGCGGTGATGCCGATGCCGTAGCAAAACGGCGAATGCAGCGCGACGATGACGTAGTTCGCCTTGAGCGCGTCGGTGCCGTAGGCGCGTTCGGTCAGCGCCAGGCCGATCATGACGGAATTGGCAAAGAGGCCGCAAAAGCCGATGGCGACGGAGTCCTCCCAGTCGCGCTTGAACAGGTAGCGCGCGCCCAGGAGCCCGGCGGCGAAGCCGCTGGCCGAACCGGTGTAGAAGCTGACCAGCAGCCAGGGGTCGAAGTCCGGCCCGATGTCCAGTGTCCAGAGCGCGCGGAACAGCAGGCAGGGGATGGCGAAGTTCTGCGTGAAGACCATCAGCCCGTCGACGGCCGAGTCCGGGAACCAGCCCCGCCAGGCCGCGAGGTAGCCCGCGCCGATCACCAGGAAGACCGGCAGGATGACGTCGATCAGCGCCTGCATGTCACTGCGTCGGGCGGCGGGTGGGATGCCCGGCGTGGCGTCGCGGGCAGGTCGGTTTGGCGTATTTGCAACGAGAAGACGCGAAAGCGGCCGCGCGGTCGGGCCGCGGCCGGTCAGAGTGCATAGCGGATGACCATGCCGTCGTAGGCCGGGGTGACGTTGGCGGGGGTTTCGGCCTCGATCTCGGCATAGTCGAGGTCGATGTGCATGTTGGTCAGCACGGCGCGGCGCGGCGTCGCGCGGGCGATCCATTCCAGCGCCAGGTCGAGATGCGCATGGGTCGGATGCGGCGTGCGGCGCAGCGCGTCGAGGATCCAGCAGTCGAGGTCCTTGAGGTGGCGCCAGGCGTCATCGGGGATGGTGGCCACGTCCGGCAGGTAAGCCAGGTCGCCGATGCGAAAGCCCAGCGCGTCGATATTGCCGTGATTGACCTCGAAGGGGGTCAGGGTGATCGCCCCGCCGGCGCCGGTGATGCTGAAGGGCCCCTTGATGGTGTGCAGGTTCAGGATCGGCGGGTAGGGCGACCCTTCGGGCTGCACAAAGGCATAGGCGAAGCGCGACAGCAGGTTGTCCTGGGTCTCGCCGTCGGCCCAGACGTTCAGCCGCTTGTGCGTGTTGAAGACGATCTGGCGCAGGTCGTCCAGCCCGTGGGTGTGGTCGGCGTGGCCATGGGTCCAGACCACGGCATCCAGCGTGCCGACCCCGGCGTCGAGCAGCTGCGCGCGCATGTCGGGCGTGGTGTCGATCAGGACGGTCGTGGTGCCCTCGGGCGTCTGGCGTTCGACCAGCAGGGAACAGCGGCGGCGCGTATTGCGCGGGTTCGCCGGGTCGCAGGCGCCCCAGTGACCGCCGAGGCGCGGCACGCCACCGGACGACCCGCAGCCGAGGATGGTAAAGCGCAACTCGGCCGTCATGCACGGGCCTCGCGGGCGGGCCTTTGGCGGGCTGTGTCCTGCCAGGCGGCGGCCTTGGCAAAGAGTCGGTCGAAGTTGACCTCGGTCTGCGCGGCGAACTCCTCGAACGCCAGGCCAAAGACCTCGGCGCCCTTGCGCGCGGTATGCGCGACATAGGCCGGTTCGTTGCGTCGGCCGCGATGGGGGGGCGGTGCCAGGTAGGGGCTGTCGGTCTCCACCAGGATGCGGTCGACCGGGGCGGCGGCGAAGATGTCGCGCAGCTCCTGCGACTTGGGGAAGGCGGCGATGCCGGACATCGACAGGTAGAACCCGAGGTCGAGCGCGGCCCGCGCCAACCCTGCCCCGGAGGAAAAGCAGTGCATGACGCAGGTGTATTCCTTCGCGCGAAAGCCTTCGGTCAGGATGCGGGCCATGTCCTGATCCGCGTCGCGGGCGTGGATGATCAGCGGAAGGCCGGTCTCTTGCGCCGCCTCGATGTGAAGGCGCAGGCTCCGGCGCTGCACCTCGGCCGAGTCGGCGGTGTAGTGGTAGTCGAGGCCGGTCTCACCGATGCCGACGAACTTGGGGTGCCGCGACAGCGCGACCAGCTGGTCGACTGTTGCCAGCGGTTCTTCGGCGGCGGACATCGGGTGGGTTCCGGCGGCGTAGAAGACGGGCTCGTGCGCTTCGGCAATGGCGCGCACCTGCGGTTCGTTGCGCAACCGGGTGCAGATGGTGACCATGCGGCGCACCCCGGCGTCGAGGGCGCGCGTGATCACCTCGGGGCGCTCCTGGTCGAAGTCGGGAAAATCGAGGTGGCAATGACTGTCGGTAAGGACGGGAACGGTCATGACGGCTCCTTGGTTGCCCGAGGTATCTAGGATGGGGCGGTGAGGGTCAAGCCGGGGGCGGCGGGTGCCGTCCGAGGGTCATTGGAGCGCCAGACCCTCAGGGCGGGCCTGCGGGCGCAGGGTGAAGGGATCGGGGCGCTGTGCAGGCGGGCGCGCGCCCGGGCGCAACGAGGTTGCCACCGCCTGTGCCGTGGGCGGGCCAAGCTCTTCGAGCGGGCGTTCCGGCGGCAGGGCGTCCGGGACGGCAAGTTCCGGGTCCTGTGTCGCCGGGTCGGCGGCCGGGGGCGCCGGGGCAGGGTCAGGGGGGGCCGGATCGGGCGTGGCGGTGGCCGCGGGCGGGGCCTCGCTCGGTTCCGACAGTTCCACGGTCGGCGGCGGACCCGGGTCGACAAGCGCGGGCCGGGCGAGGGGGCGCGGCGAGGACGCCACCGCCTGCGCGGTGGGCGGGCCGAGGTCGCCAGCGGGCGGCGCGCCCTGCGGGTCTGGTGCGACCACCGGGTCCGGCGGCTCGGGTTGCGTGGCCGGGGCGCCGCGCGGCGTGGGCGGCGGAGGCGGCAGGCTGGCGTCGGCGGTCGGGCGGGCATCCGGCAGTTGCGGCACAGGGGCGGCGGCCTGGTCCGTTGCGAGGCGCGGCGCGGTCGGGGTGGCGGCTGGCGCGGGGGAAGCCTCGGTCAGCGGCGCGGTCGGGGCCACCGGAGAAGGCCCCGGGCGGGGCGGCGGCGGCGGCGCTGTGCGCAGGTCAAGCGTCGGCAACGCCCCGGCGGTCAGCGCCGCGAACCGGGGGGCCGCTGTGCGCGGCGCGTCCGGCGCCGCTGTCAGCGCCGCCCGCCCGGCCAGGGCCGCGCCGGTGGCCGCCGGATCCGGGAGCGCCAGCGGCGCGGGCGCGCTGGCGGTCAACACCGGGCGTCCCGGCGACGCGACTTCGGTCACCGGCAGCGAATGGGCCGCCTCGGCAGCGCGTGGCAGGCGCGGCACCGGCGTGCGCACGGGGGTAAAGGGCTCGGCTCCCGGGGCGGCCGGGGCCTCGGCGCTTTCCGGGGCAGTCGGGGCTTCGGGGGTGGCGGTTTCGGGGGCGCTGTCCCAGGCGGCGACCAGCGCGGCCAGTTCCGGCGTGGGCGGGGCAAGCGCGACACCGGGCGGCGCGGCCTCGTCTCCCGGCAGGGACAACAGCACCAGGGCACCGGCATGCGCGACCAGCGCCAGCAGGAGGCACAGCGCGATCTCCAACGGCCCCGGCCGCCTCATCGCGCCGGACCTCCGGCGGTGACCACGTCGACCCGCGCCGCCCCGGCCCGCGCCAGCCGTCCCAGCGCCTGCGCCAGGCGGCTGGCCTCGACCGCCACGGCCACCTGGAGGCGCACCGGCCCGTTGGCCACCGCGGCGGCCAGGGCGGCGTCCTCGGTGAGGGCCCCGTAGCTGAGCGCGCCCGACGCCGCGAGCACCAGGACCCGCGGTGTCGGTGCGGGGGGCGCGTCGGCGCGGGTCAGGGTGCTGCCGGGGCGGGCGTCCGGTTTGCCGAAATCCGCCGCCAGCAGGAAGAAGATCAGCATCAGGAAAACGACGTTGATCATCGGCACGACCGGCTCTGACCGGGGCTTTGACGGACCGGGCCAGGGACGGTGCGGCATGTGGAGGCGGTTGCGCGCCATGCCGCTACTCCACCACGGCCAGCCGGGTCAGTCCAGCCTTCTCGAGAACGGCCAGCACGGCCAGCAGGCGCCCCACCTCTGTCCCAGGCGCGGGGCGGACGATCACCACGTCCTGCGGCGTGGCCATCAGCGGGCCAAGCGCTGCGGGCAGGTCGGCCACCGCCTGGCCGTTCAGCGTGACGCTGTCCGGCAGGACGGTCACCAGGCGCGGCGGCCCGGTATAGGGCGCGCCGTCCTGCGGGCCGGCCAGCAGCAGCGAAATCCCGTCCTCGCCGCCAAAGCGCGCCACCAGCATGAAGAAGACCAGCAGCAGAAAGACCACGTCGATCATCGGCGTCAGGCTGGGCCGTCGGCGGCGCGGGGAAAGCGGCATGCGGATCATCGGTCAGGCGCTGCCTTCGTCTTCCTCGTCGTAGGTCCAGGGGGTGGTAAAGACCCGGCTGACAAGATCCTCGAGGTCATGCGCCAGCCGGTCGGACAGCCCGTCGAAGACCGACAGCGCGACCGAGGCTGGGATCGCCACCGCCATGCCGGCGGCGGTGGTCAGCAGCGCCTCCCAGATGCCGCCGGCCAGGGTGGCGGGGTCAGCCTGCTGGCCGCTGTCCTGAAGCGACTGGAAGGCGTCGATCATGCCCAGCACCGTGCCCAGCAGGCCCAGCAGCGGGGCGATGGTCACCACCAGCTCCAGCATCCGCAGGCCGATACGGGTTTCGCTCAGCACCGCGCGGGCCTGGCGGGCGGATTCCTCGCGTGCGTCCTCTTCGGGGATCGACAGGCGCGCCTGCATCGCGGCCTGCACCACGCGGGAGCGCGGCGCCGGGTCAAAGGACAGTTGCGACAGAGCCAGCGAGGTCTGCCCCTGTCCCCAGAAACGCAGCGCCGTTTCTGCGCCCTTGCTCTTCCACGTCCCGAGGCGGACCAGTTGAAGGATCTTCCAGAAGATCAGCGTCAGCGTCAGGATCGACAGGATGAAGATCGCCCAGAGCGCCGGGCCGCCACGGTCAAGGAACTCCGCAAGTGTGTTCAGCATGGATCCGCTTTCGTGGTGTGCCGCCCTGCGGCTGTGTCAGTGATCTCACGATTTCCGCGGATTTGCACCTGTCCGGTGCAGGTCCGGGACGCATCGGCGGGTCCTTGCGGGCGCGCGGCCTGGTGTTGGGGTCGGCCATTCATGGGAAATTATACCACTGGCTTGGGAGCGCCTGGCGCCTGCTGCGCGAATCTCTGCCGAGTCCGGGTCGACTCTGCGTTTTTCGAGTGATTCGGGGGCGGGATTCGGGCAAAACTGGCGCGTCGAGGCGGTGATTTGCCTTGGCGTGAGCCTTTTCTGAAGAAATTTTGGGATTGGATGGGAAAAAATCTGCGACCAAGGGGATCTCTACATCTTGTGTTGTGTTTTCCATGAGTAACCAAGTTTGCGCAATTTGGTCCCTTGAAGTCAATATTGCCTGATTTTCGATGCGCTGGCCACCGGCTGGATCGGCTCTTTCCCAGAAAATAACAGTTGCGTGCCATCATTTCCCATGGCATCCCTAGTTCATCGAAGAGAGCAGCGGCGGGGCGACACAAAGACCCCAACGATAAAAGAACAAAAGAGCAGGTTCATACAGGCAGCCGCTCTCATCGACACAAGAGGATCCGGCGCGCGGGCGAGCAGACATCCCCCCAGGTGGCGCGCGTTGTCGGAGACACCCGCTTTGCGGGTCAAGCGGCGGGTTGATCAATGGCAGCTGATCAACCCGCCGCATTTCGTTTCAAATCGGGGGATTGAGGGGCCGGGGCAGTGAGCCGCAGGCTGAGGTTCAGAGGCGAGCATCGACTGAAGGTCGATGGCAAGGGGCGGATGTCCATTCCCGCCTCGTTTCGCCGTGTCCTCGAAGCCGGCGACCCGGACTGGAACCCCGAGTCCAAGGAAAACGCCACCCCCAACTTTGTCATGGTCTACGGCAACGCCAAGTTGCCCTACCTCGAATGCTATACCGTCGAGGAGATGGAGCGGATCGAGGCCAAGATCGACGCGATGAAGGCCGGTGAGCGCAAGAAACTGATGACGCAGATCTATTCGGCGGGATCGGTGAACGCCTCGGTGGACGACACCGGGCGGATCGTGATCCCCGCCAAGCTGCGCGAGCGCTACGGCATCGAGACCGAGACCTTTGCCGTGGCCAGCCTGAACAAGTTCCACATCTGGGCCGCCGAGCGCTACACCCCGACGGATTCGATCAACGACGAAGACCTGTCCGAGGCGTTGCCGGAAGACCCGATGGAGTGGCTCGACGAAATCGAGGATCTCTAGGTGGCGGGTCCGGCGGTTCAATCCGGCGGTGCGCCCCATGTCCCCGTGCTGCTGCGCCCCCTGCTGGAGGCGGTGGCGCCGGTGACGGGCACCTGGATCGACGGCACCCTGGGCGCGGGCGGCTATGCCCGCGGCTTGCTGGAGGCGGGCGCGGACCTCGTGATCGGCATCGACCGCGATCCGCTGGCGCATGACCTCGCGCGCGACTGGGGCGCCGTCTACGGCGACCGGCTGCGGCTGGTGTTGGCGAATTTCGCGCAGATGGACACAGTGGCCGAGGCGGTGGATGGCGTGGTGCTCGATCTCGGCGTGTCGTCGATGCAGCTGGACCGGGCCGAACGCGGCTTTTCCTTCATGCGGGACGGCCCGCTGGACATGCGGATGGGGCAGGACGGCCCCAGCGCCGCCGATATCGTCAACACCGCGGGCGAGGCCGAGATCGCCGACATCCTGTATCTCTACGGCGAAGAGCGCGCCTCGCGCCGGATCGCCAAGCGGATCGTCGCGGCGCGCCCCATCACCACCACGTTGCAACTGGCCGAGATCGTCCAGGGCTGCCTGCCGCGCGCCAAGCCGGGGCAGGCGCACCCTGCCACCCGCAGCTTTCAGGCGCTGCGGATCGCGGTGAACGGCGAATACGACGCGCTGTGGCAGGGGCTGATGGCCGCCGAACGGGCGCTGAAACCGGGCGGGCGGCTGGCGGTCGTGACCTTCCATTCGGTCGAGGACCGCATGGTGAAACGGTTCTTCCAACTGCACGGCGACAGGAAGACCCACGTCAACCGCTACGGCGACCAGTCGCTTGAGGCGACCGAACCCTTCGAGGTGCTGACCCGCAAGGCCATCGGCCCGGACGACCGTGAACTGGCCGAAAATCCCCGCGCGCGGTCGGCCAAGCTGCGGGTCGGGCGGCGCACCGAGGTGCCGGCCCGCGCCATCGCGGCGGCCGAACTGTCGATGCCCGAAATGACAAGGAAAAGATGAGATGCGCAGCCTGCTGTTCCTCCTCTCGGCCCTCGCCGTCATCGGCTCCGGCTACTGGGCCTATTACGAGAATTACCGCACCCAGGACGCGCTGGACGAAGTCGACAGCCTGCGCCGCGAGATCGGCGCCGCGCGCGAGCGGCTGGCGATCCTGCGCGCCGAATGGGCCTACCTGAACCGCCCCGACCGGCTAAGCGAACTGGCCGAACTGAACTATGACCGGCTGGGCCTGTTGCCGCTGCGCCCCGACCAGTTCGGCAGCATCGACCAGGTGTCCTACCCGCCGCCGCCCCCGGCGATGGACCTGAGCGAACCCGTCGACGTGACCTCAATGGGAGCGACCAACCCGTGACCCGCATTCCCCTGCGCCCGCTGGCCCGCATCCTTGAGGCCCGCCGCAACGGCGAAAACCCCGACGCCATCGAACGCGAGAACCGCCGCCTGCGGCACGAGGAGATGCGCGACCGCATGCGCCTGCGCGCCGAGGGGCGCCTGCTGGTCCTGGCATTGATGTTCTTTTGCGCCTACGCGGTGATCGGTGCGCGGATGGGGATGCTGTCCGCCTCCGAACCCGAAGAGCCGCGCGCGCAGGCCACCGGCGCCTCGGTCATCACCAGCCGGGCCGACATCGTCGACCGGCAGGGCCGGGTGCTGGCGACCAACATGTCGACGCACGCGCTGTATGCCCACCCGCGCGACATGGTCAACCCGCTCCGCGCGGCGCAGGAACTGGCCAGGATTTTCCCGGATTTCGATGCCGACGTCTGGACCGCGCGCTTTACCAACCCGGAAACCAAGTTCCTCTGGATCCGGCAAAAGCTGAGCCCGGAGCAGATGCAGGCCGTGCATGACATCGGCGAACCCGGGCTGCTGTTCGGCTCGCGCGAGATGCGGCTCTATCCCAATGGCCCGCTGGCGGCGCATGTGCTGGGCGGCACGCGGTTCGGCAAGCAGGACGTGGCCTTTGCCGAACTGGTGGGCACGGCGGGAATCGAACGGTTCTTCGACACCGAACTCCAGGATCCGGCGCGCGAAGGTGAACCGCTGACCCTGTCGATCGACCTGTCGGTGCAGGCGGCGACCGAACAGGTGCTGGACGCGGGCATGAAGCTGCTGAACGCCAAGGGTGCGGCCAGCGTGCTGATGGACGTGCGCACCGGCGAGATCATCGCCATCGCCTCGCTGCCGGACTTCGACCCCAACAACCGCCCGCCGCCGCCCACAAAGGGCAACCCCGACGACAGCCCGCTGTTCAACCGCGCGGTGCAGGGCGTGTACGAGCTGGGCTCCACGATGAAGATCTTTCCCGTGGCGCAGGCCCTGCAACTGGGCCTCGTGAACCCCGAGACAATCATCGACACCTCGCCGCCCTTCGCGGTCGGTGGCCACAAGTTCAGCGAATTCAACAACAAGAACTACGGCAAGATCAGCGCCGAACAGGTGATCGTGCGCAGTTCGAACCGGGGCACCGGCAGGATCGCGCTGATGATCGGGGGCCAGCGGCAGCAGGCGTTTCTCAAGGCGCTCGGCTTTTTCGAGCCGCCGCACGTCGAGCTGGTGGAGGCCAAGACCGGTAAGCCGCTGGTCCAGACCCGCTGGAGCGACCAGACCACGGTCACGGTCTCCTTTGGGCACGGCATTTCTGTCTCGCCGCTGCACATGGCGGCGGCCTATGCCATGCTGGCCAATGGCGGCCATACGGTAGAGCCGACTCTGCTCAAGCGGGACCGCCCGGTGGTGGGCGACAAGTTGCTGAGCGAGGACGTGGCGGCGGCGGCCCGGGTGATGCTGCGCAAGGTGGTCAACGATCCGCACGGCACCGCCAGCTTTGCCGATGTGCCGGGCTACCACGTGGCTGGCAAGACCGGCACCTCGGAAAAGCAGAAACCCGGCGGCGGCTACTTCAAGGACAAGAACATCAACACCTTCGCCTCGATCTTCCCGGCGGAGAACCCGCGTTACGTGCTGGTGGTCACGCTGGACGAGCCGGTCGAGACGACCGGCAAGGAACCGCGACGGACCGCCGGCTGGACGGCCGTGCCGGTCGCGGCCGAGATCATCGAGCGCGTAGCGCCGCTTCTGGACTTGCGCCCGGAGTACGATCAGGGGCATTTGGAGACGTCGACGACGGCCTCGGACTGAGGGGCGTCCGGGGCTGGTCCCGGGCGGGCGCGTCGGCCGGTCGGACAACTGGAGAACCGGGGGCAAACGAGCAATGGCGTCTGAGCGCAAGATCCTGACGAAAAGCCTCTCGCAGCTGGGCCTGCATGCGCGCGGCGGGCGCGAGGCGACGGTCACCGGGCTGGCGGTCGACAGCCGCGAGGTGCAGGACGGGTTCCTGTTCGCGGCGCTGCCCGGCACCCGGGTGCATGGGGGCGAATTCATTCAGTACGCACTGCGCATGGGCGCCGCAGTCATCCTGACCGACGCCACCGGCGCGCAGATCGCGGCAAAGGAGCTGGCCGCCTCCGACGCGGCGCTGGTGATCGCCGAGGACCCGCGCCAGGCGCTGGCCTATACATCGGCGCTGTGGTTCGGCGCGCAGCCCGACACGGTTGTCGCGGTGACCGGCACCAACGGCAAGACTTCGGTCGCCACCTTCACCCGGCAGCTTTGGCAGGAACTGGGCATGCGCGCGGTCAACATCGGCACCACCGGGGTCGAAGGCGACTGGCAGGCGCCCTTGAAACACACCACGCCCGAACCGATCACCCTGCACCGCATGCTGGCAGGCGCCGCACAGTCCGGCGTGACCCATGCGGCGATGGAGGCCTCCAGCCACGGGCTGGCACAGCGGCGGCTGGACGGCGTGACGCTGGCGGCGGCGGGCTTCACCAACTTCAGCCAGGACCACCTGGACTATCACGCCAGCTTTGACGAGTATTTCGCCGCCAAGGCGGGGCTGTTCGGCCGTGTGCTGCCCGAGGACGGGGTGGCGGTGATCAACATCGACGACCCGCGCGGCGTCGACATGCTGTCCATTGCACGGGCGCGCGGGCAGGATGTCATCACCGTCGGTCGCGAGGCGGCGGACATCTGCCTGGAGGCCCAGCGTTTCGACCCGACCGGGCAGGTGATCCGCGTCAGTTTCGAAGGCATCGTGCGGCAGGAGCGGCTGGCGCTGATCGGCGGCTTCCAGGCGGAAAACGTGCTGGTCGCGGCGGGGCTGGTGATCGCTTGCGGCGGCGATCCCGAGGACGTGTTCGATGTGCTGCCGCTGCTGACCACGGTGCGCGGGCGGATGCAGCTGGCGGCGGCGCGCGACAACGGGGCGACGGTCTTTGTCGACTACGCCCACACGCCCGACGCGGTGGCGACCGCCTGCCAGGCGCTGCGCCCGCACGTCATGGGCCGCCTTGTGGCCATCGTCGGCGCCGGCGGCGACCGTGACCGGACCAAACGTCCGTTGATGGGGATGGCGGCGGCAGAGCACGCCGACAGCGTCATCGTGACCGACGACAACCCGCGCTCCGAGGACCCGGCGTCGATCCGCCGCGCGGTGCTGGACGGCGCGCCCGAGGCGTTGGAGGTGGCCGACCGCGCCGAGGCGATCCTGCGCGGCGTCGACAGCCTGGGCCCCGGCGATGCGTTGCTGATCTGCGGCAAGGGGCACGAAACCGGGCAGATCGTCGGCGACACGGTCTATCCCTTCGACGACGTCGAACAGGCCAGCGTGGCGGTCGCCGCGCTGGACGGGAGGCGGCTGTGAACGCGCTCTGGACTTCTGACGAGGCGGTCGCCGCCACCGCTGGCACCACGCCCTGCACCTGGGCCGCAACCGGCGTGTCGATCGACACCCGCACGCTGGAACCCGGCGACCTCTTCGTGGCGCTCAAGGCGGCGCGGGACGGGCATGACTTCGTCGCACAGGCGCTGGAAAAGGGCGCCGCGGCCGCGCTGGTCAGCCATATCCCCGAAGGTGTGGACAACTCCGCGCCGCTCTTGCTGGTCAAGGACGTGCAGGCCGCGCTTGAAGCGCTGAGCGAGGCGTCGCGCGCGCGCACGCGGGCGCGAGTGGTGGCGGTGACCGGCTCGGTCGGCAAGACCTCGACCAAGGAGATGCTGCGCACGGTGCTGGGCGCGCAGGGCACCGTCCATGCCGCCGAAAAGAGCTACAACAACCACTGGGGCGTGCCGCTGACGCTGGCGCGGATGCCGCGGGACGTGGATTTCGCGGTGATTGAGATCGGCATGAACCACCCCGGCGAGATCGCGCCGCTGTCGCGCATGGCGCGGCCGGACGTGGCCATGATCACCACCGTCGCCCCGGCGCACCTGGCGGCCTTCGAGAACATCGAGGGCATCGCGCGGGAAAAGGCCTCGATCTTCGAAGGGCTGGGTCCGGAGGGCATTGCCGTCTACCATGGCGACCTGGACGTGACGCCGATCCTGCGTGAGATCGCAGGCCGCCACGCGGCGCGGCGGATCACCTTTGGCGAAGGCCCGGCCAACAACCACCGTGTCGAAACCGTGTCCGTGCGCGACGACTGCACCGTGGTGCAAGGGCGCGCCTGGCGGTCGCCGGTGCTCTACAAGGTCATGGTGCCGGGGCGGCATTTCGCGGTCAACGCCATGGGCGTTCTGGCCGTGGTGACCGCGCTGGGGCTGGACCGGGCGCTGGCCGTCACCGCGCTGGGCCAGTGGCAGGCGGGCGCCGGCCGGGGCCTGCGCGAACGCATCCCGCTGGATGTCGTCGACACACGGATGAGCGTCGACCTGATCGACGATGCCTACAACTCGAACCCCGCTTCGCTGGCCGCCGCGCTGGAGGTGCTGGCCGGGGCGCAGCCGCGCGACGACATCGGCCGGGTCGCGCATGGACGGCGCATCGCCTACCTGGGCGACATGCGCGAACTCGGCTCGCAGGAGGTCGCGCTGCATGTCGCGATCGCCAGCAACCCGGCGCTGGAACAGATCGACATCGTGCATTGCATCGGCCCGCTGATGCAGCACCTCTGGCGCGCGCTGCCCGAGGCCAAGCGCGGCCACTGGACCGATACCAGCGAAAAGATGGCCGAACGCGTGGCGCGCGACCTGGACGCCGGCGACGTGGTGCTGGCCAAGGGATCGCTGTCCATGGGCGTCGGGCGCGTGGTTGACGCGATCCGCAAATTGCGCCAAGCGACACCGGATGTGGACGGGTAGGACGAGGTAACCCCATGCTGTACTGGCTGACCGAACTCAGCGACGGGGGCGATGTGTTCAACCTCTTCCGCTATATCACCTTCCGCGCGGGCGGGGCGTTCCTCACGGCGCTGGTGTTCGGGTTCCTGTTCGGCCGGCCGCTGATCAACGTGCTGCGCAAGCGGCAGGGCAAGGGCCAGCCGATCCGCAGCGACGGTCCCGAAGGCCATTTCGTCAAGGCGGGTACCCCCACCATGGGCGGGCTGCTGATCATCGGCGCGCTGACCACCTCGACCCTCCTCTGGGCGCGGCTGGACAATCCCTTTGTCTGGATGGTGCTGTTTGTCACCGCGGCCTATGCCGCCATCGGTTTTGCCGACGACTACGCCAAGGTGCGCAAGCAGAACACCGCCGGCGTGTCCGGCAAGGTACGGCTTTTGCTGGGTTTTCTGATTGCGGGGCTCGCCGCCGTCTGGGCCGCGCACTATCACCCCGAGGCGCTGACCAACCGGCTGGCCTTTCCCATCTTCAAGGATGCGCTGCTGAACCTCGGCTACCTCTTCGTGCCCTTCGCGATGATCGTCATCGTCGGTGCGGCCAACGCGGTGAACCTGACCGACGGCCTTGACGGCCTCGCAATCATGCCGGTGATGATCGCCACCTCGACGCTGGGCGTGATCGCCTACGCGGTGGGGCGGGTCGACTTTTCCGAGTACCTCGACGTGCACTACGTTCCCGGTACCGGCGAGATCCTGATCTTTGCCGCTGGGGTCGCCGGCGGGGGCTTGGGCTTTCTGTGGTACAACGCGCCGCCGGCGGCGGTCTTCATGGGCGACACCGGCTCGCTGGCGCTTGGCGGCGCGCTGGGTGCCATCGCGGTGGCCACGAAACACGAGCTGGTGCTGGGCATCGTCGGCGGGCTGTTCGTGGTCGAGGCGCTGTCGGTCATCATCCAGGTGCTGTACTTCAAGCGCACTGGCAAGCGGGTCTTCCTGATGGCGCCGATCCACCATCACTATGAAAAGAAGGGCTGGGCCGAGCCCACCATCGTCATCCGCTTCTGGATCATTTCGCTGATCCTGGCGATCATCGGCCTTGCGACGCTGAAGGTACGCTGACGGCGCGGCGCCGGTCACGCGGGAGGGGGCGGCTGTCATGCCACATGCGGAACTGAAGTATTCCAATGACCTGGCGCTCGATGCTCAGGCGATCCTTGCGGCGGTCGAACAGGTGATCCAGCGCCACGATCCCGGCGCCGGGGCCTGCAAGGGCCGCGCCTATCCCGCGCCGGTGTTTCACCACAGCCACGTCCTGCTGTCGCTCAGCCTGCTGGCCAAGCCGCACCGCGACGCGGCCTTTACCCGCGCCCTGATGGCTGAGGTCGAAGTGGCGGTGAAGGCTTTGATCTTGCAAGACTGTTACTTCTCCTTCGACCTCGCGTACAACACCGCGACCTACGTCACCAACCGGCACGAGGTGGCACGGTGATCCCGGTCGTCGGGTTCGATGGCGCGGTCGTGGCCGTGCTGGGGCTGGGCCGGTCAGGCCTGTCGGCGGCGCGCGCGCTGCGCGAGGGCGGCGCGCGGGTGGTGGCCTGGGACGACACGCCCGCCGCGCGCGAGAGGGCCGAGGCGGAGGGCTTCGAGGTGCGTCGGCTGGACCGCGCCGAGAGCTTTGACGACGTTGCCTGCCTCGTCACCTCGCCGGGGATCCCGCATCTCTACCCGCAGCCGAACGCGGTGATCGCGGCGGCGCTGCGGGCCGGGGTGACGGTGGACAACGACATCGGGCTGTTCTTCCGCAGCCTGGGCGCGGATTTCGACGCTCACGAGACCCCGCCCAAGGTGATCGCGGTCACAGGTTCCAATGGAAAATCAACCACTTCGGCACTGATCCACCACATCCTGACAGCATCGGGGCGGCACAGCCAACTGGCGGGCAACATCGGCCGCGGCGTGCTGGACATCGACCCGCCCGAGGACGGCGGCGTGGTGGTGTTGGAGCTGTCCAGCTACCAGACCGAACTTGCCCGCAGCCTCACCCCGGATGTCGCTGTTTTCACGAACCTTTCGCCCGATCACCTGGATCGGCACGCGGGCCTTGGCGGCTACTTCGCGGCCAAGCGTCGGCTGTTCGCCGAGGGTGGGCCGGACCGGGCGGTGATCGGGGTGGACGAGGTCGAGGGGCTGTTCCTGGCCGGGCAGCTGTCAGAGGGCCGGGCCGATGACCGCGTGATCCGCGTCTCCAGCGGCCAGAAACTGAGCGGACCTGGCTGGTATGTCTTTGCGCGCAAAGGATTTCTGGCGGAATGGCGCAAGGGCCGGCAGGTCGGCGCGATCGACCTGCGCGAGATCACGGGCCTGCCCGGCGCGCACAACCACCAGAACGCCTGCGCCGCCTATGCCGCCTGTCGCAGCCTGGGCCTGCCCCCGCGCGAGATCGAGGCGGCGATGCGGACCTATCCCGGTCTGCCGCACCGCAGCCAGCACATCGTCGATCTGAACGGCGTCGCCTATGTCAATGATTCCAAAGCCACAAACGTGGATTCTGCGCTGAAAGCGCTGCAAGCCTTCCCGAAGATCCGCTGGATCTGCGGCGGGCTGATGAAGGAGGGCGGGCTGGCGGCTCTGGCGCCGGGGCTGGAGCACGTCGTCAAGGCCTATGTCATCGGCCGAGAGGCCGAGAGCTTTGCCCTGCAACTGCCCGGAATCGAGGCGGAAATCTGCACCGTCATGGCCGAGGCCGTGGCCCGCGCCAGCGCCGAGGCGCAGCCTGGAGAAGTGGTTTTGTTGGCCCCTGCGGCCGCGAGCTTTGACCAGTACGACAACTTCGAAAAGCGCGGAGAGGATTTTATCGTCTGTGTTCAGAGGGTTCTGGGCATCGCTTAGGCCGTTTCGACGATGTGCCGCGCCGCCGCCACGCCCGAGGACCACGCCCACTGGAAGTTGTACCCGCCCAGCCAGCCGGTGACATCGACCGCCTCGCCGATCACGTAGAGACCGGGAAGATGGTTTGACATCAGGGACTTGGAGTCCAATCCCGAGGTGCAGACCCCGCCCAGCGTGACCTCGGCGGTGCGATAACCTTCGGACCCGGTGGGCTTCAGCCGCCAGGAGGTCAGACCCTCGCTGAGCGCGGCGATGCGGGCATCCGACAGGTCGGCGATATTCCCCTTGAAATCAAGCTCTTGTCCCAGGTGGGCGACAAGCCGCGTCGGCAGATGCGCCGAGAGCTCGGCGCTCACGGCGCGGCGTCCCTGGCTGCGGCGCATCTCCCTGAAATGACGGGACAAATCGAGGTCGGGCAGGAGGTTGACCACGATCTCCTCGCCCTCGCGCCAGTAGCTGGAGATTTGCAGGATGGCCGGGCCGGACAGCCCGCGATGGGTGAACAACAGCGCCTCGGGAAAGCTGGCTTTGTCGTTTGAAACCAAAGATTTGGCCGACACGCCGGAGATCCCGGCAAAGCGGTCGCCAAAGGTCAGTGGGACCAGGGCGGGGCGGGTTTCGGTCAGGGCATGGCCGAACTGCGCGGCGATCTCGTAGGCCAGGCCACTCGCGCCCATCTTTGGGATTGACTTGCCCCCGGTGGCCAGGATCAGGTTTTTCGACGTGATTTCAAGGGGCTCCCCGGCCTTTTCAACACGCGTGACAAACCTTCCGTCGCTGTGGCGGACCTGCCGGACCGTGGTCTCCAGCCACAACTGCGCGCCGGATTTCTCCATTTCTTTCAACAGCATGTCGACGATCTGGGTGGACTTGCCGTCGCAGAACAGCTGCCCCAGCGTCTTTTCATGCCAGGCGATGCCGTGCCGGCCCACCAGGTCGATGAAATCCCATTGCGTGTAGCGCGCCAGGGCGGATTTCACGAAATGCGGGTTGCCTGACAGGAAGGCATTGGGATCGCAGTACAAATTCGTGAAGTTGCAGCGCCCGCCGCCGGAAATCCGGATCTTTTCTCCGGGCTTTTTCGCATGGTCGAGGACCAGCACGCCGGGCCCGGCGTGCGCCGCGGCCATCATGCCGGCGGCGCCGGCGCCAAGGATCAGGGTCTGACAGTGCATGGCACCCGGCTTTTGTACGTTTTGTACGTCTTGTACGCGAAAAAAGTCCTTTTGTACAAAGCGGTAACGCCTTGTTCACCCATCCGGGAAACCCGCGCACGCACGCGCAAGGCCCTGTTAACCGCACGGCCCCAGCCTGTCCACATGAAGTACATCGAGGGAACAGGCTTTGTCGCCAGCGAACTGTCGGTCGCCGATTTCCGCAAGGAAATGGCGCTGTACCTGCGCCGGCTGGAGATGCAGGGCGGGCGCTACCTGCTGACGCGGCACGGGCGGGTCGTGGGCGGCCTCGTGTCGCCCTGGGACGTGCACGCGCTGGAAGAGGTCGACAAGCGCGACAAGGCCGAGCGCGAACGCCGCTTGCAGGCGCATGCCCGGCACGGCAACTGGCTGGAGGAAGCGCGCGAAAAGGCGCGCCGGGGCGAGGACGTGGAGTGGTCTCCGCGTTGGTGAGCCGCCGACCGTCCGGGCGCGCGCCCCGGGGTTTCTTCTCTGTGAAAATACTCCCGGGGGAGTCGCCCCGCAGGGGGCGACGGGGGCAGCGCCCCCCCACCGGCTGTCCGGCAGGGGCCAGGCAAACCGTCAGGCACAAAGGCGAACCCGCAACCGCAATTCTGTGGCCAGATCGCCCCGGATCGGCTAGGGTGCCTCTCAGACCCGGAAAAACCGGGCGTTCCGAGGCAATTGAGCGGTGTTCGGATGACGGAAATGGTTTATGGCGCGGCGCCCGTCCGGGGCGGCGAGCCGGTCCTGCCGAAATGGTGGCGGACGGTGGACAAGTGGACCTTGTCCTGCATTCTCATGCTGTTCGGCGTGGGGCTGCTGCTGGGACTGGCGGCCTCGCCGCCGCTGGCCGAGCGCAACGGGCTGGTGCCGTTCTACTACGTGCAGCGGCAGGCCTTCTTTGGCGGGCTGGCGATGATCGTGATGTTCATCGTGTCGATGATGCACCCGGTCATGGTGCGGCGGCTGGCGATCCTGGGCTTTTTCGGCGCCTTCGTGGCGCTGGCGCTGCTGCCGGTCCTCGGCACCGATTTCGGCAAGGGCGCGGTGCGCTGGTACAGCCTGGGGTTCGCCAGCGTGCAGCCCTCGGAGTTCCTCAAGCCGCTGTTCGTGATCATGGCCGCCTGGCTGATGGCGGCGGGGCAGGAGATCGGCGGCCCGCCGGGGCGGCTCTATTCCTTTGTCCTGATGACCACGATCGTGCTGATGCTGGCGTTCCAGCCGGATTTCGGGCAGGCGGCGCTGGTGCTGTTCGGCTGGGGCGTGATGTGGTTCGTCGGCGGCGCGCCGATGGTGCTGCTGGTGGCGCTGGCCGGTCTGGTCGTGCTGGGCGGGGTCGGGGCCTACAACGCCTCGGAACACTTCGCGCGGCGGATCGACGGCTTTCTGACCCCGGACGTCGATCCGACGACGCAGCTGGGCTATGCCACCAACGCGATCCGCGAGGGTGGATTTTTCGGCGTCGGCGTGGGTGAGGGCGAGGTCAAGTGGAGCCTGCCCGACGCGCACACCGATTTCATCATCGCGGTGGCGGCCGAGGAATACGGCCTGGTGCTGGTGCTGGTGATCCTGTCGTTGTATTCGGCCATCGTGATCCGCAGCTTTGTCCGGCTGATGCGCGAGCGGGACCCCTTTATCCGCCTCGCGGGCACCGGGCTGGTGGCGATGTTCGGCGTGCAGGCGATGATCAACATGGGTGTCGCGGTGCGGCTGCTGCCGGCCAAGGGCATGACGCTGCCCTTTGTCAGCTATGGCGGGTCGTCGCTGATCGCCGGCGGCATCGCGGTCGGGATGATCCTGGCCTTTACCCGCAACCGGCCGCAGGGCGACATCCGCGACATCCTGCGTGGCCGGACGCGGTGACCCGCCGATGCGCGGGAAGCTGCCGGTCGGTGCCGGACAATGGACGGCACCCCGCCGATGGTATATGCGCCCCTCGATCGGTGACGGAGACGGGTGAATGGGTGAACGCAAGCCTTTGCTGGTGATGGCCGCGGGCGGGACCGGGGGGCACATGTTCCCCGCGCAGGCGCTGGCGGAACTCATGCTGCGGCGGGGCTGGCGGGTGAAGCTGTCGACCGACGAGCGCGGCGCGCGCTACACCTCCGGCTTTCCCCATTCGGTCGAGATCGAGACCGTCGCCTCGGCCACATTCGACCGCGGCGGGCCGCTGGCCCGCGCGCTGGTGCCGTTCCGGCTGGCGGGTGGCGTGCTGTCGGCGATCTGGGGCATGCGGCGCGACCGGCCCGACGTGGTGGTGGGCTTTGGCGGCTATCCCAGCGTGCCGGCGCTGACCGCCGCCTGGCTGCTGAAACTTCCGCGCATGATCCATGAACAGAACGGCGTGCTGGGCAAGGTGAATACCTGGTTCGCCACCCGGGTGAACCTGATCGCCTGCGGCACCTGGCCCACCGCGCTGCCCGAGGGGGTGGAGGGTATCCACACCGGCAACCCGGTGCGCCTGGCGGTGCGCGAACGGGCGGGCGCGGGCTACATCGCGCCGGGGCCTTACCCGATGTCGATCCTGGTGATCGGCGGCAGCCAGGGCGCGCGGGCGCTGTCGGACATCGTGCCGCCGGCCATCGCGGCGCTGCCGCTGGACATGGTCGGCCACCTGCGCGTCAGCCACCAGGCCCGCGAGGAAGACCAGATGCGCGTCGCCACCTATTACGCCGAGAACGGGCTGGACGCCGATGTCGAGCCGTTCTTTCACGACGTGCCGGCACGGATGAGCGAGGCGCAGCTGGTGATCTCGCGTTCGGGCGCGTCCAGCGTGGCCGACATCGCGGTGATCGGGCGCCCCAGCATCCTGATCCCCTATCCCCACGCCACGGGCGATCACCAGATGGCCAACGCGCAGGCGCTGGTGGAGGCGGGCGCGGCGATCCGCATCCCGGAACGCAAGCTGACCATCGAGGTGCTGACCGAGGCGATCCACGCGATCCTGTCGAACGAGCAGGGCGCGATCCGCATGGCGCAGGCCGCGCTGCGGACCGGCAAGCCCGAGGCGGCCGAACACCTGGCCGCGCTGGTCGAAGACCTGGCGGGCCTGACGACACAACAACAACAATACGAGGGCGAGACAGATGAAGGACCTGGGGCTTGAGCGGGGCGCCCGCATGATCGGCGCGACAAAACTGCCCGGCGATGTGGGCCCGATCCATTTCGTGGGCATCGGCGGCATCGGCATGTCGGGCATCGCCGAGGTGCTGCTGAACCTGGGCTACCAGGTGCAGGGGTCGGACCTGAAGGCGTCCAAGATCACCGACCGGCTGGTGTCGATGGGCGCGCATGTGTTCGAAGGCCAGCGGGCCGAGAACCTGGAAGACGCGCAGGTCGTCGTGATCTCGTCGGCCATCAAGCGCGGCAACCCCGAGCTGGACGAGGCGCGGCGGCGCGGGCTGCCGGTGGTGCGCCGGGCCGAGATGCTGGCCGAGCTGATGCGGCTGAAATCCAACGTCGCCATCGCCGGCACCCACGGCAAGACCACGACCACGACCATGGTGGCGACGCTGCTGGACGCGGGCAACTTTGACCCGACGGTGGTGAACGGCGGCATCATCCATGCCTATGGGTCGAACGCGCGGATGGGGCAGGGCGAATGGATGGTGGTGGAGGCCGACGAGAGCGACGGCACCTTCAACCGGCTGCCCGCGACCATCGCCATCGTGACCAACATCGACCCCGAGCACATGGAGCACTGGAAGACCATCGAGGCGCTGCGCGACGGGTTCTACCAGTTCGTGTCCAACATCCCGTTCTACGGCCTGGCGGTGTGCTGCACCGACCACCCCGAGGTGCAGGCGCTGGTGGGCCGGGTGACCGACCGCCGCGTGGTGACCTACGGTTTCAACGCGCAGGCGGACGTGCGCGCGGTGGGGCTGCGCTATGTCAAGGGTGTCGCGCATTTCGACGTCGCGTTCCAGCAGAGCGGCGAGACCATCCAGGGCTGCACCCTGCCGATGCCGGGTGACCAAAACGTGTCGAATGCCTTGTCCGCTGTCGCCGTGGCGCGGCACCTCGGGATGACCGGCGAGGAGATCCGCGCCGCGCTGGCGGCCTTCGGCGGGGTCAACCGGCGCTTTACCCGCGTCGGCGAGGTGAACGGCGTGACCATCATCGACGATTACGGCCACCACCCGGTGGAGATCGCCGCCGTGCTCAAGGCCGCGCGGCAGGCCTGCGAGGGCCGGGTGATCGCGGTGCATCAGCCGCACCGCTATTCGCGCCTGTCGAACCTGTTCGAGGATTTCTGCACCTGCTTCAACGAGGCAGACGTGGTGGCCATCGCCGAGGTCTACGCCGCGGGCGAAGAGCCGATCCCTGGCGCCACCCGCGAGGACCTGGTGGCGGGGCTGGTGCGGCATGGCCACCGCCACGCGCGCGCGCTGCTGGACGAGAACGACCTGGTGCGGCTGGTGCGCGAGCAGGCGCAGCCGGGCGACATGGTGGTCTGCCTGGGGGCGGGCACGATTTCGGCCTGGGCGAACGGGCTGCCGAAGCGGTTGTCGGCGGCGGGGTGAACCCCGCCCTGCGGCGCCCGTGTGCCGGGTCGAGCGGAGACCCGGAACGGCCCCCTGTTTCGGGGGCCGTTGCCGTTTGTGGGGGGGGCGCTGCCCTCCGTTTTGCGTTCAGGAGGGGGCGCTGCCCCCCTGGCGCCTGCGGCGCCATTCCCCCGGGAGTATTTACGCAGAGAAGAAGCCGCGGGCGCGTTCGGGGGAGGCCCGCGTGGCGCCATCTGACGGGAAACCGGGGGGTTACGCCGGGTTTTCGGCAAATTCGCGGGGCGCGGGTCTTGCCTTGAGCCGTGCTTGGGCGCAGACTGTGCGCACCTCTGGGGGGCACGGAGGTTCAAAGATGACTCTTTCACTGATCCTGGCCTGCGCCTGGGCCGTCGTGGCCAATGTGCTGGCGATGATCCCGTCGCGCGACAATCACTGGCGGCGGGCCTATGTGCTGATCGCGCTGGGGATTCCGCTGGTGGGCTATGTCACCTACGAGAACGGCCCCTGGGTCGGGCTGTTTGTCCTGTTCGCGGGCATGAGCGTGTTGCGCTGGCCGGTGCGCTACCTGCTGCGCTGGTTCCGCCACAAGGCCGTGCGGGCCTGACCTGACCCACGGTCCGGGATTCCGGACTGTGCCGCTGCGCGGTCTGCGCGCAGAGTGATCCCCGAACCGAAAGGGGATCCGCCATGTTGTATGCCATTCCATTCCTGAGCTTTCTGAGCGCCCTTCTGTGGGGCCACCTGCTGATGCGCGAAGCCTGCCGCGAGGCGCTGGCCGGGCTGGCCACGCTGCTGGCCGGCGTCGCACTGTGGCTGCTGTGGCAGGAGGGGCGGGCCGTCGGGCTGGACGTGCTGGTCTATACCTTTGCCTTCTGGGGCGTGTCGCTGCCGGCGCTGCTGGCGCTGGCGCTGGGCGCGGCGCTGGGCTGGGCCGACCGGCGCGCCGAGGCGGACCCGGTGCGCGCGCAATGATCCTGGGCCTGCCTGCCGTTGCGCTGCTGTTCGGGCTGGTGCCGGGCTGGATCTGCCTGGCGGCCGGGCGCGGGCGCATCGCCGCGCTGCTGGCGCTGGCGCTGATCGGCGGCATCCTCTGGGCCTTTGCCCGGCAGGAAGCGGCGCCCGGGCTCGACGGGCTGGACAGGCTGATCCTGTGGCTGTTCGGCCTGGCGCCGGCGCTGCTGGGGCTGGGGATCGGGGCGCTGATCGGCCACCTGACGCGGCCGGCGCGGGCCGGCGCGACCTGAGCCCCCTTGCACCGCGCGGCGTGGCGTCCTAGCACCCTGCCCATGACCGATTTGCCGACACCGCGCGGCCGGCTGACGCCGGACCGCCCCCTGAACGACCTGACCTGGCTGCGCGTGGGCGGGCCGGCGGACTGGCTGTTCCAGCCCGCCGACCTGGACGACCTGTGCGATTTCCTGAAGGCGCTGCCGGTCGAGGTGCCGGTGTTTCCCATGGGGGTCGGGTCCAACCTGATCGTGCGCGATGGCGGGCTGCGGGCGCTGGTGATCCGTCTGGGGCGCGGCTTCAACGGCATCACGGTCGCGGGCAACCGGGTGACGGCGGGGGCGGCGGCGCTGGACGCGCATGTGGCGAAACGCGCGGCGGAGGCGGGGGTGGACCTGACGTTCCTGCGCACCATCCCGGGCAGCATCGGCGGCGCGGTGCGGATGAATGCGGGCTGTTACGGTTCTTACGTCGCCGATCATCTGGTCGAGGTGCGGGCGGTGACGCGGGGCGGCGCGGTGGTGACGATCCCCGCCGCTGACCTGCACCTGCGCTATCGGCAGAGCGACCTGCCCGACGGCTGGGTGCTGGTCGAGGCGGTGTTCGAGGGGGCGTCGGGTGACCCGGAGGCGCTGGCCGCGAAGATGGACGCGCAGCTGAAGAAGCGCGACGAGACGCAGCCGACCAAGGACCGCACCGCGGGCAGCACCTTTCGCAACCCGGCGGGGTTTTCGTCGACCGGGCAGGCGGACGACACGCACGAACTGAAGGCCTGGAAGGTGATCGACGAGGCCGGGATGCGGGGCGCCACACAGGGCGGCGCGCAGATGTCGCCGAAACACTCCAATTTCCTGGTCAACACCGGCGGCGCCACGGCGGCCGAGCTGGAAGGGCTGGGCGAGGAAGTGCGAAAAAGGGTTTTCCAACACAGTGGAATAGAGCTAGAGTGGGAAATCATGCGGGTCGGTGAACCGGCGCGCGACACGGGCCCATCCTGACAACAAGATCAAAGAGCAGGGACCCGGCGACCACAGGCAGGTTGCATCACATACGGCGGGGTTTCCGCCACAGGGACAGGGCACGGGACACACCCGTGTCAGGCACAAGGCGCGGGACAAACCCGAGCCAGGAACAAGGCACGGGACAAACCCGTGCGGGGCAAGGGGGGTCAACCCCCTGAAAACGAGGCGGTTTGGGGATGTCGAGCAGGACACTCCCGATGGTGGCGGTGTTGAAGGGCGGGTTCTCGGCAGAGCGCGAGGTCTCGCTTGTTTCCGGTCGGGAATGCGCCGCCGCCCTGAGGGGCGAAGGCTATGAAGTGATCGAGCTGGACGCGTCGCGCGACGTGGCCGAGCGGCTGGCCGAGATCGCGCCGGGCGTGGTGTTCAACGCGCTGCACGGCCGCTGGGGCGAGGACGGCTGCGTCCAGGGCATCCTGGAATGGCTGAAGATCCCCTACACGCATTCCGGCGTGCTGGCCTCGGCGCTGGCGATGGACAAGGAAAAGACCAAGGAGGCCTATCGCGCCGCCGGCTTGCCGGTGGCGGACAGCCGCCTTGCCGGCAAGGACGAGGTCATGGCCGGCCACGTCATGGCGCCGCCCTATGTCGTCAAACCCTACAACGAAGGCTCGTCTGTCGGTGTCTACCTGGTGCACGAGGAGGCTAACGGGCCGCCGGTGCTGGACGCGTCGATGCCCGATGTCGTCATGGTCGAGGCCTTTGTGCCCGGGCGCGAGCTGACCACGACCGTGATGGGCGACCGGGCGCTGGGGGTCACCGACATCCTGACCGACGGCTGGTACGACTACGACGCGAAATACAAGGCGGGCGGGTCGCGCCATGTCTGCCCGGCCGAGATCCCGGCCGAGATCTATGACGCCTGCCTGGACTACGCGCTGCGGGCGCATGTGTGCCTGGGCTGCCGCGGCGTGTCGCGCACCGATTTCCGCTGGGACGAGGGCAGGGGCCAAAACGGGCTGATCCTGCTGGAGACCAACACCCAGCCGGGGATGACGCCGACCTCGCTGTCGCCCGAGCATGCGGCGCTGGCGGGCATGACATTCGGTCAGTTCTGCGCCTGGATGGTGGAGGACGCGTCATGCGGACGTTAGAGCCTGCCGCCCTCCACCCGGAGGATGACGACGATCCCCAGATGGCGCGGCTGGATCCCGGCGCCTCGAGGCTGAAGTACCGGATCGAGCGGCTGATGCTGACGCCGCTGGTGCGCTTTGCCCTGCGGGTGCTGCTGCCGTTCGGCGTCTGCTTTGGCGCGGCGGGGGCCTGGCTGGCGGTGCCGGACAACCAGGCGGCGGTGCAGAACATGATCGCCGACGTGCGCCTGGCGGTGGAGAACCGGCCCGAGTTCCAGGTCAAGCTGATGGCGATCGACGGCGCCGACGCGGCGGTGGCCGAGGCGATCCGGACGGATTTGCAGATCGACTTTCCGCAGTCGTCCTTCGATCTCGACATCGAGGCCTTGCAGCGCAAGGTGATCGCGATGGACGCGGTGAAATCGGCGCGGCTGCGCATCCGCCAGGGCGGGGTGTTGCAGGTGGACGTGGAGCAGCGCGTGCCGCAGGTGCTGTGGCGCAGCGGCGAGACGCTGAACCTGCTGGACGCCGAGGGCGTATATGTCGGGCGGGCGGAGTCGCGCCTGGCCTTTGCCGACCTGCCGGTGATCGCCGGGGACATCCTGACCCCCGAGGCCGTGGCCGCGTTGGCCGCGGTGCGGCAGGCGGAACGGCAGGGGCCCGAGGCGCTGGACAGGCTGGCCAGGGAGATCCCGGCGGCGGTTGCGCTGGCCGACACGGCGCGGCGGCGCATGGCGCGGGTCACCGAAGAGGCGCTGCGGCTGCACGCCTCGGCCGGGCCGATCCACGACCGGCTGCGCGGCTTCGAACGGATGGGCGCGCGGCGCTGGGACGTAGTGCTGGACCGCGACCAGCGCATCCTGCTGCCCGAGACGGGCGCGGAGCAGGCGCTGGAATGGGCGATCGCCATGGCGCTGACGCCCTCCTACGACCTGCTGGCGCGCGATATCACGGTGGTTGACCTGCGGCTGCCGCGGCGGCCGACGGTACGGATGACGGACAACGCCACACAAGAGATGTGGCGGATCAAGGCAATCGAGGCTGGTAGGGAATAGGCGATGATCGAGCTTTACGAGTCCCAGAGGGCAATGCGGAACATGCGCCGCGCGGCGATGCAGCGCGGCGTGGTGGCGATCCTGGACGTGGGATCGTCCAAGATCGCCTGCCTGGTGCTGCGTTTCGACGGGTCGGACCCGTCGGACGAGGGCATCGGGTCGCTGGCAGGGCAGTCGGGGTTCCGGGTGATCGGTGCGGCGACGACGCGGTCGCGCGGCGTGCGGTTCGGCGAGGTTCACGCCATGACCGAGACCGAGCGCGCGATCCGCACCGCGGTGCAGGCGGCGCAGAAGATGGCCGGCATCCGGGTCGACCACGTCATCGCCGCCTTTTCCGGCGCCGAGCCGCGCTCTTACGGGCTGGCCGGCAAGGCCGAGGTCATGGGGACCACGGTGGATGAACAGGACGTGGCGCGGGTGCTGTCGTCCTGCGACGTGCCGGATTTTGGCCACCACCGCGAGGTGCTGCACGCGCAGCCGGTGAACTTTGTGCTCGACCACCGCTCGGGCTTGATCGACCCGCGCGGGCAGATCGGCAACGAGCTGGGCGTCGACATGCACATGCTCACGGTGGACTCGCAGGCGATCCAGAACCTGGCCTATTGCGTCAAGCGCTGTGACCTGGAGCTGGCGGGGCTGGCGTCGTCGGCCTATGTCAGCGGGATTTCCGCGCTGGTGGAGGACGAACAGGAACTTGGCGCGGCCTGCATCGACATGGGCGGCGGCGCGACCGGCATCTCGATCTTCATCAAGAAACACATGATCTACGCGGATAGCGTGCGGATGGGCGGGGACCATGTGACCAGCGACATCTCGATGGGGTTGCAGGTGCCGATGGCGACGGCCGAGCGGATCAAGACATTCTACGGCGGCGTCGTGGCCACCGGCATGGACGACCGTGAGATGATCGAATGCGGCGGCGAGACCGGCGACTGGGAACACGACCGCCGCACCGTGAGCCGGGCCGAGCTGATCGGCATCATGCGGCCGCGGGTCGAGGAGATCCTCGAGGAAGTGCGCGCGCGGCTGGATGCGGCGGGGTTCGACCACCTGCCGAGCCAGCAGATCGTGCTGACGGGCGGGGCGAGCCAGATCCCGGGGCTGGATGGCATGGCGTCCAAGATCCTGGGCCAGCAGGTGCGGCTGGGCCGGCCGCTGCGGGTCCACGGGCTGCCGCAGGCGGCGACCGGGCCGGGCTTTGCCGGCGCGGTGGGGCTGTGCCTGTTCGCGGCGCATCCGCAGGACGAATGGTGGGATTTCGAGATCCCGGTGGACCGGCTTCCGGCGCGCTCGCTCAAGCGCGCGGTGCAATGGTTCAGGGAGAATTGGTAACGCGGTTTTCCGGGGAAAACCGCGTTCCGGTGGCAAGGGTGTCTTTCGCGCAGGCGAAAGATCACCGGCCGCACCCCTGACATTCCGGGTGCTGCGTCTTGGCCCCCGCCGTCGCACATCCACGACACCACCGGAAAAACCCGCGCGCCGGTCCCCCGGCGCGCGTTTTCGCGCGTGACACCCCCGGCGGGGCGCGTTAGGTTACCCACAGGTGCCCGTGGATAAGAGGCGCCAGGAGGGTCGGGCAGACTTTCCTAACACTGCTGGAGACCCGGTTTCGCGTGGCGCGCTTCGCCGCGTGCCCTGCCGTCTGTTGTGTGGTTTGTGAGCAAATCCACCAGATGTGTTGCCAGCTTCGAAATAAGCCGAAAAGCGGCATGAAATCGCCCATATTTGGTGGCGAAATTGCGTTTTTCGCGTGACGAACCGGGCCGCAATCGGTAGGATTTCAGGGAACAGGCTGTGGACAGGCCTGAAAACCGGAAAAATAAGACAGGCGGACGACAACATGGCACTCAACCTCTCCATGCCCGGCCACGACGAGCTGAAACCCCGGATCACGGTCTTTGGCGTGGGCGGGGCAGGCGGCAATGCCGTCAACAACATGATCGAGAAAAACCTCGAGGGCGTCGATTTCGTCGTCGCCAACACCGACGCGCAGGCGCTGGCGCAGAGCATGGCGCCGAACCGCGTGCAGCTGGGCGTGAAGGTGACCGAGGGGCTGGGCGCGGGGGCACGGGCCTCTGTCGGCGCCGCCGCCGCCGAGGAGAGCATCGAGCAGATCGTCGATCACCTGGCCGGCGCGCACATGTGCTTTATCACCGCCGGCATGGGCGGCGGCACCGGGACGGGGGCCGCGCCGATCATCGCGCAGGCCGCGCGCGAACTGGGCGTGCTGACCGTGGGCGTGGTGACCAAGCCCTTCCAGTTCGAAGGCGCCAAGCGGATGAAACAGGCCGAGGCGGGCGTCGACAGCCTGCAAAAGGTCGTCGACACGCTGATCATCATCCCCAACCAGAACCTGTTCCGCCTGGCCAACGAGAAGACGACCTTTACCGAGGCGTTCTCGATGGCCGACGACGTGCTGTACCAGGGTGTCAAGGGCGTCACCGACCTGATGGTCCGCCCGGGCCTGATCAACCTCGACTTTGCCGACGTGCGCGCGGTGATGGACGAGATGGGCAAGGCGATGATGGGCACCGGCGAGGGCGAGGGCGAGGATCGCGCGATCCAGGCGGCCGAGAAGGCGATCGCCAACCCGCTGCTGGACGAGATCAGCCTCAAGGGCGCCAAGGGCGTGCTCATCAACATCACCGGCGGTCACGACCTCACGCTGTTCGAACTGGACGAGGCGGCCAACCGCATCCGCGAGGAAGTGGACGCCGACGCAAACATCATCGTCGGGTCGACCCTGGACGAGAGCATGGGTGGCGTGATGCGCGTGTCCGTGGTCGCCACCGGGATCGACGCCAGCGAGAACGTGCACGACATCCCGGTGCCGCGCCGCAAGATGTCGCAGCCGCTGCCGTCGCCGATGACCGCCGCGCCGGCCGCCCGGCCGGAGCCGAAGCAGGCTGTCGCCAAGGCGCCGGAGCCGGTGGCCGAAGAGCCTTCGCTGTTCGGCGAGTTGGAGACCGAGGACGCGGCCGAGCCGGTCATGTCGCGCGAGTACGACGAGGTGATCGAGGAGGAGGCCGACGACGATGGCCTGCCGATGCCGGCCTACCGCCCGCAGGTGGCCGACTTCCGCCCCGCCCCGGACACCATCGAGGCCGACCCCAAGGACTTTGTCGCGCCGCGCGCCCAGGCCCCGGGCACCCCCAGCCCCGCGACGCTGGACCGGTTGAAGGCCGCCGCCGCCCGCACCCGCGAAGAGGCGCAGGCCCAGGCGCCCGCGCCGCGCAGGGCCGCCGCCCCGGCCGAGGAAAAGGCGCCGCGCTTCAGCATGAACTCGCTGATCGGGCGCATGACCGGCCACGCCGAGCAGGCCGCGCCGCAACCGCGCCGGCAGCAGCCGCCGGTTCAGGCGCACCGCCCCGCGCCGATCCACGACCAGGAAGCCGAGGCCGAGGACGAGCGGATCGAGATCCCCGCCTTCCTCCGCCGCCAGGCCAACTGAGCGGGCAGATTGCCCCGGGGGCGCCGCCCCCCGGACACGCAAAAGCCGAAATACCAGGACCGCCCGTCACCCCGTGACGGGCGGTCCTGCCGTTCCAGGGCCTGTTTCAAAGCGTTCACAAATGGTGACCCGGCTGCAACAAGGGGCCGATTCCCGCCGAGTCCGGGCTGTGGACAACTCTGGGGGAGGTTGGAAATATGGGTTTGAATACAGGGGCTTGACAGGGGTCTCGGTGCCCTTGCGCGGGCTTTTGCCGATGCCTGCCATGCCATGTTTCACATGGTTACAATCTTTGATTTGAGCCTGTGAGCGGCCTTGCCTATCCCCTTGGATCAAAGCCACGTCCAGGTTGGGGGGATGTGAGCAAAAAAGGGGCAGCCTCGTGCAAACCACGCTACGTTCTCCGATCACCTTCACGGGCGTCGGTCTACACTCGGGCGCAGCCGCCCGGTTGACCATCCGTCCGGCCAGTGCGGACTACGGCATCTGGTTCAAGCGCACGGACATCGCGCTGGGCGACACCATGATCCCGGCGCGCTGGGATTCGGTCGAGGCCTCGCCGCTGTGCACCATGATCGTCAACCGCGCCGGGGCCTCCGTGTCGACCGTCGAACACGTCATGGCGGCGCTGGCCGGCTGCGGCGTGCACAACGCGCTGATCGAGATCGACGGCCCCGAGGCGCCGATCCTGGACGGATCGTCCGTGCCCTTTGTCCGCGGGATCCTGTCGCGCGGTCTGCGCGCGCTGGCCACGCCGATCCGCGCCATCGAGGTGCTGAAACCCGTGTCGGTGGACACCGGCCGCGGCTGGGCCCGGCTGCTGCCCGGCGCGCCGGGGCAGGGGCTGACCATGAGCTTTCACATCGCCTTTGCGGATGCCGCCATCGGCGAACAGACCAAGACGCTGAACCTGGCCAACGGCACCTTTGTGCGCGAACTGTCCGACAGCCGGACCTTTTGCCGCGCGGCCGACGTGGCGGCGATGCGCGCCGCCGGCAAGGCGCTGGGCGGGACCTATGAAAACGCGGTGGTGGTCGATGGCGACCGGGTGCTGAGCCCGGGCGGCCTGCGCCACGCCGACGAGGCCGTGCGCCACAAGATGCTGGATGCGCTGGGCGACCTGGCGCTGGCCGGCGCGCCCATCGTCGGCCACTACGAGGGCCACAAGGCCGGCCACGCGCTGACCAACGCGCTTCTGCGCGAACTGTTCGCGACGCCGGGCGCCTCGCGCGTGGTGCTGTGCGACGCAGGCCAGGCGGCGCGGCTGCCCGGTGCCGGTGTCGAACGGCACGAAATTCCGGCGGTCGCCTGATCCCGAAGGGGCTGCGCCACGTCGCGCATTATTCCGGCCGCAAGACATTTTGCACCGCAATTTTATGTGCTAGACCGCTTTTGAACGGGCGCCCCCGAGGGGGCGCCATGCAGAGCAGAGGACAGGCGGGCATGTCTTTGGGCAGATCGCGAAAACTGGTGATCGGGATAATGGCGGCATCGCTTCTGCTGGCGGGCTGCGAGACGTTCCAGCGCAGGGAAGTCGGCCCCGGCGGGGTCCCGCTCGAGGGCTTTACCGCCAAGCAGATCTTTGAACGCGGCGAATACGAGCTGCAACGCAAGGACCTGAAGGACGCGGCCTTCTACTTTGGCGAGGTCGAGCGGCTGTATCCCTATTCGGACTGGGCCAAGCGCGCGCTGATCATGCAGGCCTATTCCTACCACGAAAACAAGGACTACGACAACGCGCGCTCGGCCGCGCAGCGGTTCATAGACTTTTACCCGGCGGATGACGACGCGGCCTATGCGCAGTACCTGCTGGCGCTGTCCTACTACGACCAGATCGAGCTGGTGGGCCGTGACCAGGGGCTGACCTTCCAGGCCTTGCAGGCGCTGCGCACGGTGATCGAACGCTATCCCGACAGCGAATACGCGCGGTCGTCGATCCTGAAGTTCGACCTGGCCTTTGACCACCTGGCGGCCAAGGAAATGGAGGTCGGGCGCTATTATCTCAAGCGTGACCATTTCGGCGCGGCGATCAGCCGGTTCCGCGTGGTGGTCGAGGATTTCCAGACCACGACGCACACGCCCGAGGCGCTGTACCGCCTGATCGAGGCCTATCTGTCGCTGGGCCTGACCGACGAGGCACAGACCGCGGGCGCGATCCTGGGCTACAACTACCAGTCCAGCGAGTGGTATCAGGACGGCTACAAGCTGCTGACGCGGCAGGGGCTGGAGGCCAAGCCGTTCGGCGACAACTGGCTGTCCGCGATCCACCGCCAGATGATCAAGGGCGAATGGTTGTAACGGCCGGCGGGGCCTTGTAGGTCTTTCGGCAACCATGCTGCGCGCACTTGAAATCCGGGACATGTTGATCATCGAACGGCTGGAGCTCGAGTTCCAGCCGGGTCTCAACGTGTTGACCGGCGAAACCGGGGCGGGCAAGTCCATCCTGCTGGATTCTTTGGGCTTTGTTCTGGGCTGGCGCGGCCGGGCCGAGCTGGTGCGCGCCGGGGCCGAGCAGGGCGAGGTGGTGGCCGAGTTCCACCTGCCCGAGGGCCACGCCGCGCGGGCGGTGCTGGAGGAGGCCGGGCTGCCGGCCTCGGACGAGCTGATCCTGCGCCGGGTGAACACCCGCGACGGCCGCAAGACCGGCTGGGTCAACGACCGGCGGGTGTCGGGCGAGGTGCTGCGGGCGCTGTCCGAGACGCTGGTCGAGCTGCATGGCCAGCACGACGACCGCGGATTGCTGGACCCGCGCGGACACCGCGACATCCTGGACAGTTACGGCCAGCTCGACGCACCGCGCGCGGCGGTCCGTGAGGCCTGGCAGGCCCGGACCGCGGCGCGCAAGGGGCAGGCGTCGGCGGCGGCGGCGCTGGAGGCGGTGCGGGCCGAGGAGGATTTCCTGCGCCACTCGGTGGCCGAACTGCGCAAGCTGGCGCCGGAACCGGGCGAGGAGGCGGCGCTGGACACGCGGCGCCGCGCCATGCAGTCGGCCGAAAAGATCCGCGACGACATCGCGCAGGCGTCCTCGGCGCTGGGCTACGACGGGGCCGAGGGCGCGATGGCCAACGCGCTGCGCTGGCTCGAAGGGGCGGCGGACAAGGCCGAAGGCCGGCTGGATGCGCCGGTCGCGGCGCTGGCGCGCGCCATGGCCGAGCTGGACGACGCGGCGCGCGGCGTGGCCGACTGCCTGGAGGCGCTGGAGTTCAACCCGCACGACCTGGACGAAACCGAGGAGCGGCTGTTCGCGCTGCGCGGCCTGGCCCGCAAGCACGGCGTGCCGCCCGACGAGCTGGCCGATCTCGCGGAAACGCTGGAGCGCAAGCTGGAGGCGCTGGACGCGGGCGAGGCGCGGCTGAAGGAATGGGAGCGCGGCGTGCGCGAGGCCGACGCGGCCTACGCGGCCGCGGCGCAGGCCCTGACCGAGGCCCGGCGCGCGGCGGCGGCGCGGCTGGACGCGGCGGTGGCGGGCGAACTGGCGCCGCTCAAGATGGAGCGGGCGGTCTTTGCCACCCAGGTCGAGGAGGCGCCGCCCGGACCCGAGGGCGTGGACCTGGTGACCTTTACCGTGGCGACCAACCCGGGCGCGCCGTCGGGGCCGCTGAACCGCATCGCTTCGGGCGGCGAGCTGTCGCGTTTCCTGCTGGCGCTGAAGGTCTGCCTGGCCGAGGCGCAGGGGCGCGGCGCGACGATGATCTTCGACGAGATCGACCGCGGTGTCGGCGGGGCCACGGCGGATGCGGTCGGGCGGCGGCTGAAGGCGCTGGCCGAGGACGGGCAGGTGCTGGTGGTGACGCATTCGCCGCAGGTGGCGGCGCTGGGCGGGCATCACTGGCGCGTGGCCAAGCGGGTCGCGGGCGAGGTGACGCTGTCCGAGGTGGTGGCGCTGGCGCCTCAGGCGCGCGAGGACGAGATCGCGCGCATGCTGTCGGGCGACACGGTGACCGAGGAGGCCCGCGCCGCGGCGCGGGCGCTGCTCAAACCCTGAGCCGGTTTACCCTTCGGTAGGTCGGGGCGGGTATCCTCTGGTCCGGTTGGCCGGTTCCGGAGGGCATAGTGGCATGACACCGGAAACGCGACGGGCGCGCAGGGCGGAGATCGCCGAGGCGGCCTTTGCCGTTCTGACGGAAACGGGGCAGGGCGGGCTGTCGATGCTGGCGGTGGCGCGGCGCGCGCGCGCGTCGAACGAGACGCTGTATCGCTGGTACGGCGACAAGACCGGCCTGTTGCGGGCGCTGATCGTGCACCGCGCGTCCGAGGTGGCGGCCGAAGTCGACGCGGTGCTGATCGGCGGTGGCGCGGCGGAGACGGTGCTGGAAGGCGTCGGCACGCTGCTGCTGGAGGCCTGGACCGAGGCGCGCTGGCTGGCGCTGTGCCGCGCGGCGGCGGCCGATGACACCGGCGCGCTGGGACAGGCGGCGGACGCGGCCTGGCGCGACCTGATCGTGCCGCGGGTGGTGCAGCTGTTCGTGCGGCTGCGCGCGGCGGGGCGGTTGCGCGGCGCGCCCGAGGCGGCGGCGGCGCTGTGGCTGGACCTGCTGACCGGGAACTGGGCGTTGCGCGCGGTGCTGGGCGCGCGGCTGGCACCGGACCGGCGCGCCCGGGTGGCGCGGCTGGCGCGGGCGGCGGAGGTGGTGCTGGGGCGCGCGGCCTGAGTGTGGGCCGGGTCTTGGGGGAACTCGGGCGCGGCCCGGGCGCCCCGACTGCCGGGCCTGCGCCCGTCAGCGGCCCACCCTCCAGCCGCTCCCGGCAGGGTCGGTTTGCGGGGTCAGGTGCCGAGTCAGTTGCCGGGGACGAGCTTGCCCGGGTTCATGATGTTCTGCGGGTCGAGCGCGACCTTGATCGCGCCCATGACGTTCCAGGCCTCGCCGTGTTCGGCCTTCATGAAGGGCAGTTTGCCGTAGCCGATGCCGTGTTCGCCGGTGCAGGTGCCGCCCAGCCGCAAGGCGCGGTCGGCCATGCGGGCGGCGAGACGCTTGGCGGTCTCCAGGTCGGCGGGCTGGCCGGGGTCGGTCAGCAGCACGGCGTGGAAATTGCCGTCGCCGACGTGGCCGACGATGGGGCCGGGCAGGCCGCTGGCGGCGATGTCGGCCTGGGTCTCTTCGACCGCCTGCGCGAGGCGCGAGATCGGCACGCAGATGTCGGTGACGACGGCCCGTGCGCCGGGGCGTGCGGCGAGGATGGCGTAGTAGCCGTTGTGCCGCATCGCCCAGAGCGCGCGGCGCTCTTCCTCCTGCCCCGACCAGCGGAAGGCGCCGCCGCCGTGGTCGGCCACGATCTCGCCAAAGCGTTCGGCATCCTGCCGGGTCGATTCGGGGCTGCCGTGGAATTCCACCATCAGGTGCGGTGCGGCGTCCATGTCGGTGCCGGCGTAGGCGTTGAAGGCGCGCGCGGTGTTGGCGCAGGCGAATTCGATCCGCGCCATGGGGATGCCCATCTGGATCGTCTCGATCACCGCGTCGATCGCCGAGGCCATGTCGGGAAAGGCGCAGATGCCGGCGCTGACCGCCTCGGGCTGACCGTGCAGGCGCAGGGTCAGTTCGGTCACCAGGCCCAGCGTGCCCTCCGACCCGATCATCAGCGCGGTCAGGTCGTAGCCTGCCGCGCTCTTGCGGGCGCGGGTGCCCGTGCGAATCACCCTGCCGTCTCCCAGAACAACCTCCATCCCCAGCACGTTGTCGCGCATCGAGCCGTAGCGCACGGTGGTGGTGCCCGAGGCGCGGGTCATCGCCATGCCGCCGATCGAGGCATTGGCCCCCGGATCGACCGGGAAGAACAGGCCGGTGGCGCGCAATTCGTCGTTCAGGGCCTGGCGGGTGACGCCGGGCTGCACCGTCACGTCCATGTCGGCGGGGCGGATTTCCAGCACCCGGTTCATGTGGCGAAAGTCCACCGTGATGCCGCCGCGCACGGGCTGGGTCTGCCCTTCGAGCGAGGTGCCGGCGCCGTAGCCCACCAGCGGCACGTCGGCGGCGGCGCAGGCGACGACGATGCGGCGCACCTCGTCGGTGCTGCGCGGATAGACGACGGCCTGCGGCGGGATGGTCGGGAAATAGGACTCGGACGCGCCGTGCGTGTGCAGATCGGACTTGGACAGGCTGAGCCGTTCGCCTAGGAGGGGGCGTAGATCGTCGATCACCTGAGCGATGGGCATGCGGGTCTCCGGAGCGGTTCCGGAGCACTCTAGCAGAGAAGCCGTTAGGGGAAAGTCACCGGATCAAGGGAGGCTGGATTGCCGAGCCTTTTGCGACACCATGTACACGGCTTTACGTCGGCCTTTGGCCGCGGCTGGGACATGGTGCGCCACAAGGGGCCGGGCCAGGTGCAGTTCTGGTTCATCGCGCTGGGCATCGGCATCGCCTCGGGCCTGGCCGCGATCGCCTTTCGCGGCGCGATCGAGGGGTTGCAGACCTTTCTCTACGGCACGCCGGACGTGAACCGGCTGCACAGCTTTGCCGAGCACCTGCATTGGGCCTGGGTGCTGCTGATCCCGGCGGCGGGGGGCGTCGTGGTGGGCATCATCCTGCACATCGGCACGCCGGACGGGCGGGTGCGCGCGGTGGCCGACGTGATCGAGGGCGCGGCGCTGAACGACGGCAGGGTCGAGAAGAAGGCCGGCATCGCCTCGGCGCTGAGTTCGTGGATCACGCTGTCGACCGGCGGGTCCTCGGGGCGCGAGGGGCCGGTGGTGCACATCGCGGCGATGATTGCCAGCTGGGTGGCCAACACGCTGAAGGTGGACGGCATCACCGGGCGCGACCTGTTGGGCTGCGCGGTGGCGGCGGCGGTTTCGGCCAGCTTCAACGCGCCGATCGCGGGGGCGCTGTTCGCGCTGGAGGTGATCCTGCGGCATTTCGCGCTGCACGCCTTTGCCCCCATCGTGGTGGCCAGCGCCGCCGGCACGGTGATCAACCGGCTGGTCTATGGCGATGTGACCGAGTTCATCCTGCCGGGGACGACGACGGTGGAGTTCTACCTGGAGCTGCCCGCCTTTTTCATCCTGGGGCTGGTCTGCGGGCTGGTGTCGATCATCATGATGCGGGCGATCTTTTTCGCCGACGACGTGGAAACCGCGTTCCAGGACCGGCTGAACCTGCCCTACTGGCTGCGGCCGGCGGTGGCGGGTCTGATCCTGGGCGCCATCGCGATCCAGTACCCGCACATCATCGGCGTCGGCTACGAGACGACCTCGCGCGCGCTGACCGGCGACCTGCTGCTGCACGAGGCCTTTGTGTTCGCGGTCATCAAGGTGGCGGCGGTGTCGATCACCATCGCGGGGCGGATGGGCGGCGGCATCTTTTCGCCCTCGCTGATGGTGGGGGCGCTGACCGGGCTGACCTTTGGCCATATCGCGACGGGGCTGTTTCCCGACGTGTCCTCGGCGTTCACGCTCTATGCGCTGGCGGGCATGGGGGCGGTGGCGGCGGCGGTGCTGGGGGCGCCGATCTCGACCACGCTGATCGTGTTCGAACTGACCGGCGACTGGCAGACCGGGCTGGCGGTGATGATCTCGGTGTCGATGTCGACGGCGCTGGCGGCGCGGGGGGTGGACCGGTCATTCTTTCTGACGCAGCTGAGGCGGCGCAACGTGCACTTGGCGGCCGGGCCGCAGGCCTACCTGCTGACGATGTTCCGCGTGCAGGGGGTGATGCGCAAGCCGACCGACGACAATGCCGCCGACGAGGAGGCCTGCCTGCGGATGATCGAGCAGGGGCTCTACGTGCAGGCCACCGCGACGCTGGAGGTGGCGCTGCCGCTGTTCGAGAAGTCGGGCGTGGCATTCCTGCCGGTGGTCCTGCTGAAGGACGGCGCGCCGGTGTTGCAGGGCGCGCTGTTCCACGTCGACGCGCTGAAGGCCTACAACCGCGCCCTGGCCGCGACGGCGGAGGAAGAGCACAGCTGACGGCGGGCCCCCTGGCCGGAGCCCGCGCTGGCCGATCACCGCCGGTCCGGGGTCAGCGCCGCTTGCCCAGCTGGCGCAGCACGCAGAATTGCAGGTCCTGCCCGGCGTAGCCGAGGCAGCGGTTCATCGCTTCGGCGAAGTCGACCGGCCTGTCGGCCTTGTGGCCGTTGCGGTCCCGGCCGTCGCCCTTGCGCGTCCAGTCGTCGTCATC
Source organism: Antarctobacter aquimaris (assembly GCF_900184945.1). GTDB lineage: Bacteria > Pseudomonadota > Alphaproteobacteria > Rhodobacterales > Rhodobacteraceae > Maliponia > Maliponia aquimaris. The sequence continues at coordinate 141,114 of NZ_FXYF01000007.1, forward strand.
GTCGGCGCGGCCGTTGTGGTCGCGGTCCCAGCCGCGGTTATCGCCGTGGTTGTTCCAGTAACCGTCGCGGTCGCGGTCCCAGGGCTTGCCGCCCTTGTGTCCCGGCGCGTAGCCCGGGTCCTTGCGGACCAGGTAGTTGCCATGCGCCCAGCCGACGCGGCCCGATGCGTGCCGGACGAGGATCCACGACCCCTGGCGGCCCAGCTCGATCACCTTGTCGCGCTGGCCCATGGTGATCACGACGCGGTACTGCGATCCGGGGCCTTCGCGCAGGTTCAGGCCGGAGTAGCCGGGCGCGTGGACCCAGTACTCCGGGCCGGTCGGCTGACCGCCGTAGTGGCCGCCGGGGGCGCCATGCGGCGGCTTGTAGGGCTGGCCGTGGTAGCCGTGGTCGCGGTCATGGCCCTGGCGGACCGGGTGGGACGACAGAAAGGCGCTGTGCGCCCAGCCGACGGTGCCGGACTGGTGGCGCACCTTGTACCATTTGCCGGGGGTGTGCAGCACCTCGACCTTGCTGCCGTGGGGCATCTTCCCGATCACGTGGTAATGGGTCGAAGGGCCGGTGCGCAGATTGAGATAGCCGTCGCGCGGGGCGTCCACCCAGAGGGTCGTCGCGGCGGCGGCGCTGGCGAGAAAGAGCGCCGAAAGGAATGTGAGCAGTCTGAGCATGGGTCTGGTCCTTTGTGCAAAGGGGGATGCGACAGTGTTGGGCCAGACCGTCGCAGCGAGGCAATATCGGGGGGGTGTTAGCTGATAGCACCCGTATTTTCAGGGGGTTGCCGTGGGTCTGCCCGGTTTGCCCGGTGCCGGTTTCACCCGTGCCCGGCGGGTTTTTCGGTGCCCGTGCGCCACCGAATCCGCGTTCCCTTGGGCCTTGCGGTTTGGTAATCCGGCGGGCATGACGTCCGCGCAGAGGAAACTGCCTTGCCCCGCAACCCGATCCTGCTGGTCGTCGGTGTCCAGCACAGTGGCACCACGATCCTGGATGCCGCACTGGGCGTGTCACCGCAGATCGTCGGCGTGGGCGAGGCGCTGCGGCTGACCTCGGGCGTCAAGGTGGGCAAATTGCAGGGGGCCAAGGGCCGGCAGCGCCTCTGCACCTGCGGGGCGGCGGCGGAGGCCTGTCCGCTGTGGTCGCAGCTGCTGGACCACCTGCCCGAAGACGGCGACGTGCGCAGGCATTTCCCGCGGGTCGACGCGGCGGCGCGGGCGCTGTCGCCCGAGGCGCGCTACGTGCTGGACAGCTCGCCCGACGGCTGGCGGCACCTGGATGCGCTGCGGGACTACGACGTGCGCCTCATCCAGATCACGCGGGACGTGCGCAGCTGGGTCGCCTCGCGGCGCAAGTCCGAGGGCGACAACCTGGTGTCGGCGCATCTGACCTGGCTGCGCGGAGTGCGGACGCTGGACGCCGCGGTCAGCCGCAGCGGGCTGCCGCGATTCCGGCTGGGCTACGAGGAACTGGCGATGCGCCCGCGCGAGACGCTGGGCAAGCTCTGCGACTGGATCGGGGTGCCCTTCGATCCGGCGATGCTGACGCCGTTCGGCAAGACGCGCAGCCACATCGTGACCGGCAACAGCGCGATCCGGCGGCCGCACCTGGCGGCCAGCATCCGCTATGACGGCAGCTGGATGGCGGACATGGACTGGCCCATCGCCTCGGGGCTGCTGTACGGCGCCTGCGCGCGGACCAACCGGCGGCTGGTCTATGGCAACGATGTGCTGAAGCGCCGCGTCTAGGGCGGGCCGGTGCGCGCGGTGGCCGACGCGCGCGGGGCGCGTGGATCAGATGCGCTCGACGTTCACGCCGTCCTGGTCGGCAAAGGCGATGTGGTCCTTGATCGCCGCGGCCTCGGGGGTGGGGTCTTCGTAGGACCAGCCGGCGTTTTCGTAGGTCCTGGACTTGGACGCGATGGAATAGTAGCTGGCCACGCCCTTGGTCGCGCAGGTGGTGCTGTGGTCGGTCCGGTCGAGAAAGGCCATGGCGATGTCGCCGCGCGGGAAGTAGATGACCGGGGCGTGGCCGTCCTCGTGCAGTTTCAACGCGTTGGTCGTCTCGGCCAGGACGGCGCCGCCGGCGCGGACCACCCAGGTGCCTTCGGCCGGTGTGATGGTGATCTTGCTCATGTCGTGTCCCTGTGTTTCCCCCGTGATGCGCACCCGGGGTGTGTTTCGTTGTCATGTCAGATGACAGAACAGGCCTGTGAGAGCCACTGTCCTGTTGCCGCATCCAGGTGCGGCGCGAGCATCGTGTGCACCCGCTGGTGGTAGTCGTTCAGCCAGTCGCGTTCCGCCACTGTCAGCAGATCGGGATCGACCAGGCGCCGGTCGATCGGCACCCAGGTCAGGGTTTCGAAGTGCAGCATGTCGGCGACGTTCTGGCCGTCGAGCCGGGGCGCGGATTCCACCGCGATCAGGTTCTCGATCCGTATGCCATAGGCGCCTTCGCGGTAAAACCCCGGCTCGTTCGACAGGATCATGCCCGCTTCCAGCGGCACGGTGCCGGTGCGGGCGATGCGCTGCGGGCCTTCGTGGACGCAGAGGTAGACGCCGACGCCGTGGCCGGTGCCGTGACCGTAGTCCAGCCCCGCCTCCCACAGCGCGACGCGGGCCAGGCTGTCGATGTCGCGCCCGGCCAGCCCCTTGGGAAAGCGCAGCCGCGACAGGGCGATCATGCCGCGCAGCACGCGGGTGAAATTGGCGACCTCCTCGGCCCCCGGATCGCCGATGGCGACGGTGCGGGTGATGTCGGTGGTGCCGTCGACGTATTGCCCGCCGGAATCGACCAGCAGCAACTCGCCCGCGCCGACGCGGCGGTCGGTCGCCTCGGTCACGCGGTAATGCACGATGGCGCCGTTCGGCCCCGATCCGGCGATCGTCTCGAACGAGATGTCGCGCAGCGCGTTGGTGGCGCGGCGTTCTTCCTCCAGCCGCTTGACGACGGCGATCTCGGTCAGGCTGCCCGGCGGCTGCGCGTCGAGCCATGCCAGAAACCGCACCATGGCCAGCGCGTCGCGCAGGTGGGCGGCGCGGGTGCCGTCGAGTTCGGCGGCGTTCTTGCGCGCCTTGGGCAGCAGGCAGGGGTCGAGCGCATCGACGATGGTCTTCAGCGCCTGCGCCACGGCGACGGGGCAGGTGGCCGGGTCGATCTGGACGGGGACGTCCAGCGCGGCGAGGTCGGCCAGGAACTGCGAGGGCGTGCGCAGGGTCACGCTGGCGCCCAGGTGGTCGCCCAGGTCGTGCAGCTTGGCCGGGTCGATGTAGAGCGTCACCCGCGCGTCGCCGTGCAGCACGGCAAAGCCATGCGGCACCGGGTTGCGGGGGATGTCGCTGCCGCGGATGTTGAGCAGCCAGGCGATGCTGTCGGGCAGGGTGATCACGGCGGCCTGCGCCTTGAGGTCGCGGGCCAGGCGCGCGATCTTGTCGCCGTGCGCCTCGCCGGCCAGTTCCAGCGGCTGGGCAAAGACGCGGCCCTGCGGCGGTTCGGGCTGGTCCGGCCAGATCGCGTCGATCAGGTTGTCGACCGGCTCCAGCGTGACCTTGGGCAGCTTTTCCGCCATGGTGCGGCGCTGTTCGACGCTGAGCAGCCAGGGGTCGAAACCGATGCGCCCCTGTGGCAGCGCCGCGCCGATCCAGTCCGACAGAGCGGTTTCCGGCCAGTCGACCTTGTCAAAGGCGGGGGCGACCTGCGCCTTGACCTGCACGCGGTAGCGGCTGTCGACAAAGACGGCGGCGCGGTCGCGCAGCGCCACGCACCAGCCCGCCGACCCGGTGAAGCCGGTCAGCCAGGCCAGCCGGTCGTCCCGGGGCGCAACGTATTCGCCCTGGTGCGCATCGGCGCGCGGCACGACAAAGCCGTCCAGCCCGTGCTCTGCCAGCTTCTCGCGCAGCCGTGCCAGCCGGGGCGGGCCCTGGTCGGGGGAGGCGGTGTCGGTGAAGGTCTGGAACATGGCGGACTCCTTTGCGGCGCAGCCTAGCCAAAGGCGGGCGGGTGGCAAGAGGGCGTGCAACGGCCCGGCGGCGGGGGTTGTGTTCGCGCGTGCGGCTGTCAGACTGCGACGAAACGAAAGACCCGACACGATGAACAGCGCGCGCGACATAGCCCAGGACGTTCTGGACCGGCAGGGTGCGGCGACACTGGCGGGGGACATCGACGAGACGCTGGCCTGGTGCGACATGCCCTGCACGCTGGACAGCCTGGAGGGGCGCGTCGTCGCCACCACCGAAGCGCAGATGCGCGCCATCTGCGCCACCTTCATCGAGCGGCTGAAGGACCGGAACATGACCCACATGGTGCGGCGCTGCCTGGAGGCCGAGTTCAAGGGGCCGGACGCCATCTGGGCCACCTACGAGACCCGCTATGTCCGCGCCGGCAACCTGCTGTCGGGCGATCCCTATGTCGGCTTCGTCATCCTGGTGCGCGGGGCGGACCGCTGGAAGATCAGCATGTTGCAGGTGGCCGTGGACGGCAACAGCCCGGCCGGGGAGGCCCTGCGCAAACGCTTTCCCGACTCGGGCGCGCCGTAGTGAGGCCGCTGTCGGGGGGGGGGCGCGAATTGCCGCGCCCGCTGTCACGGGACGCGGAGTCTGCTAGACCTGTGCCCGATCGCAGGGAGGACAGCAGCCGTGAGCGACGACCCGGAAGCGAGGCGCATCTTTCAGGACATGCTGGACCGCTGCGGCGAGGCCATGCTGGGCGGTGACATGGAGGGGGTGTTGCGCTGGTTCGCGACGCCGAACACGGTCGAGGATTTCTCGGGGCGGCGCGTGCTGCGCAGCGAGGACGAGACCCGCGCGCTGTTCGTCACGGTGATGGCGCGGCAGCGCGAACAGAACATCACCCACATGATCCGCCGCGTCACCCATGCCGAGTTTCGTGGGCCGGACGTCATCTGGGCCACGCACGAGACGCGCTACATCCACAGCGGCACGGTGCTGTCGGTGTCGCCGCACGCGGCGTTTTCGATCCTGCACCGCTACCCGGACTGCTGGAAGGTGCACCACGCGCAGTTCACCGTGGACGGAAAGAACCCGCTCAGCGCCGCGATGCGCAAGCTGCCCGAGACCTGAGCGCGCCGGAGGGGCGGGGGCGTGTCAGCCATCCGGCGGCGCGGGGTCGGCCAGGAAAGCCTGCACCTCGCGCAGGAACTGGTCCCATCCGGTCATGCCGGGAAAGGGATTGTGGTTGGCGCAGTCGATGACTACGAGCTCTGCGTTGGGAATGCCCTGCGCCAGCTTGCGCCCTTCGGACAGCGGGTGCACGGCATCGTCGCGCGCGTGCAGCACCAGCGTCGGGGCGCGCACATGCGGCAACCGCTGGGCGATGGACACGGTGTTGACCATGGAGCGCATCGCTGTCAGCGCCTCGAGGGTGCAGGCGTGCTGGATGTTGGACACCCAACGCTGGATCGTCTGCGGGCTGGCATCGGGATAATAGGCGCTGATCCAGGCGCCGATCAGCGGGCTGCCGGGCGTGCGCCAGCCATCGCGGATCAGGGCGTTGATCGCCTCGGCGTTTTCGTCGGGCGGGGCGGCCCCGCGGCGCAGGCGCCCGTCGACATAGCCGCCCATCAAGGCCAGCTTGCGCACCCTATCCGGGTGGCGGGCGGCGAAGGCCACGGAAAACAGCGCGCCGCTCGACAGGCCCAGAAGATCGACCCGGTCGAACCCCGCCGCATCGGCAACGGCGCAGAGATCGTCGGCGGCCCGGTCCAGGTCGATCGTGGTCAGGGCCGGTTCGGACTGGCCGCTGCCGCGGTGATCGTAGCGCAGCAGGCGTCGGCCCTGTCCCACGGCATCGAAGAACGCGCGGCAATCGGGATCGTGCCAGTCCCGCTCCAGGCTGGTCGGGAAATGCCATGCCAGGAACAGGGGCGGGCCATCGCCGGTCACGGCATAGGCCAGGTGCGCGCCGTCCCGCGCCCGTGCAAAGCGGAGGCTCTGCCGGTCGGTGCCGATTGCGGGCCTGTCGGCGGCGTGGGGGGCGGCGTGGGGGGCGGCCGACACCGCCGCCACCAGTTGCAGCCCGCGCCGCGCCACGGTGCGGATCACGGCCTGCGCCTTGCCATCATCCCCCACCGCCTTGCGCGCGGCGGCGATGCGCGCGGAAATCGCGCTCTCGGACACGATGCGGCCATTCCAAACGGTGTTCACGATCTCGTCCCGCGTCACCACGCGGCCCGCGTTTTCCACCAGCAGGCGGATCAGGTCGAAGACCTGCGGCTCTACCGGCACGGACGTTCCCGCACGCGTCAGCGTCAGGGTTTCGGTGTCCAGCAGGCAATCGGCAAAGGTGTGGCGCATGTCAGTCACCCTGCGGCGCAGCATCGGCGAGGAAGTCCAGCACGATGTCGAGGAAAGGCGCGAAAGCGGGATTGCCGGGAAGGGGCACATGATTGGCGGTTTCCAGCACGGCCAGTTCGGCCCCGGGAATGCCGGCGGCCAGCTTTTGCGCCTGCGACAGGGGGTGAACCGTATCGTTTCGGCTGTGCACGATCAGGGTGGGGCAGGCGATGTGGGGCAGGTCCTTCAGCACGTTTGCGCCGTTCACGGCGTCCCGAACCGCCAGCATGTTGTCCATAGGGCAGGCCCGGCGCATCACCTGCATGACCTCCTCGGCAAGATCGAGTGGCCCCTCGGGGAAGTACAGCAGCGAAAACGCCAGCGCAAAGCTGCTTTCGGGTTTGTTCCAGCCTTCCGCGATCAGGCCGCGCATCGTCTCGGTGCCATGCGTGTCGCCGCGCCGCGATCGTCCCTCGGCATAGCCTCCGTTGATCAAGAGGCGCGTCACCCGGTCCGGGTATTTCGCGGCAAACCGGATGGCCTGAAGGCAGCCGCCGCTCTGCGCGAAAAGCACAAAGCGATCGAGCCCCGCTGCATCCGCGACGGCCCGCAGGTCCTCGGCCCGCCGGTCGAAGCTGGCGTCGGGCAGCGTCAGGTCCGACCGCCCGGTGCCGACCGGATCGAACTTCACCAACCGGTGGCGCGCGCCAATCGCGTCATAGAGCGGGCGGAAGGCGGCGCAATGCCAGTCGAGTTCCACATCGTTCTGACCGTAGCCGGAGTAAACGACTGGCGTGCCCGCGCCGCTGACGGAATAGGCCAGCGCCCGGCCCGTGTCGCTGCGCGCATAGCGGACGCGGGGTGTCCTGACCGGGACTGGGGCAACCGGGGGGCTGTTGGCGGCAAGCTCGGAGGTCTTGACCCCGGCCACCAGTTGCAGCCCGCGCCGCGCCACCGTCCGGATCACGGCCTGGGCCTTGCCGTCGTCGCCCACCGCCTTGCGCGCGGCGGCGATGCGGGCGGAGATGGCGGATTCGGACACGATGCGGCCTTGCCAGACGGTGTCCACGATCTCGTCCCGCGTGACCACGCGGCCCGCGTTTTCCACCAGAAGGCGGATGAGGTCGAAGACCTGCGGCTCTACCGGCACGGGCTGCCCTGCGCGGGTCAGCGTCAGGGTTTCGGTGTCCAGCAGGCAATCGGCAAAGGCGTGGCGCATGACAAAAGTAAACGCCGCCCCACGGGCCGCCACAAGCGTTTCCGCAGGCTGGGGGCCGTTTCTCAGGGGTTTCCAAGGGAAAAGGCAGGAGGACCTTCAAGCACGGCCTGCGCCGTTGCGCGAAGATGGGACATCAGCCAGAGGAGAGCCCCGATGTTCACCCCCTTCGACACCGCCCACCTGACCCACGCTGCCGCCCGCCACGTCGCCGCCGATACCGCCACGCGCGAGGCCAACTGTCAGCGCCGCGCCGCCTGGCTGGCCTTTGTCGCCCGGGTCTTTGCCGGGGCGCCGCGCCACGTCGCCGTGGCCAAACCCGTCACGACGCGCGCTTGATCCCCATGAAGCGCGCCCTTGCGCGCGGGTCGCTGTCGAACAGCGCGGCGAGCTGTTCGGTCATCGCCCCGGCCAGCTGTTCGACATCGGTGATCGTCACGGCGCGTTCGTAATAGCGGGTGACGTCGTGGCCGATGCCGATGGCCAGCAATTCCACCTGCTTCTTGCGCTCGACCATGGCGATCACGTCGCGCAGGTGCTTTTCTAGGTAGTTGGCCGGGTTCACCGAGAGCGTCGAGTCGTCCACCGGCGCGCCGTCCGAGATCACCATCAGGATCTTGCGCGCCTCGGGGCGGTGGGTCATGCGTCGGTGCGCCCATTCCAGCGCCTCGCCGTCGATGTTCTCCTTGAGCAAGCCCTCTTTCATCATCAGGCCCAGGTTGTCGCGGGTCCGCCGCCAGGGGGCGTCGGCGCTCTTGTAGACGATGTGGCGCAGGTCGTTCAGGCGGCCGGGCTGCTGTTCGCGGCCCGCGTTCAGCCAGTCCTCGCGCGACAACCCGCCCTTCCAGGCGCGGGTGGTAAAGCCTAGGATCTCGACCTTGACCGAGCAGCGTTCCAGCGTGCGCGCCAGCACGTCGGCGCAGATCGCCGCGATGCTGATCGGACGGCCGCGCATCGAGCCGGAGTTGTCCAGCAGCAGCGTCACCACGGTGTCGCGGAACTCGGTGTCCTTTTCGACCTTGAAGCTCAGCGGCGTCGTCGGGTTGGCCACCACGCGCGCCAGCCGGCCGGCATCGAGGATGCCCTCTTCGCGGTCGAATTCCCAGCTGCGGTTCTGCTGTGCCTGGAGCCGGCGTTGCAGCTTGTTGGCAAGGCGCGACACCGCGCCTTTCAGCGGTTCCAGCTGCTGGTCGAGGTAGGCGCGCAGGCGCTCCAGTTCGACCGGCTCGGCCAGCTCCTCGGCCGAGATTTCCTCGTCATGGTCGGTGCTGTAGACCTTGTAATCCGGGTCGGCCTCGGAGATCGGCTGCGGCGCGGGGGGCTCCAGCGGGGCCTCGCCCTCGGGCATCTCGGTCTCGTCGCCCAGTTCGTCGTCGGCGGACTCGTCCATCGTGACCTGGGCCTGGCTGGGGTCCTGGGTGTCGTCCTGCGTGCTTTCGGGATCGGCGTCGGCGTCTTCGCCCTGGTCGTCGTCGCCGGTGGAATCGGGGTCCTGCTGATCGTCCTGGTCGTCGTCGACGCCTTCTTCCTCGGAGTCGTCCTCGAGGTCGGGGTCGTCGCCCAGCTGGTCGGCATAGCCGAGGTCGCGGATCATCTGGCGGGCGAACTTGGCAAAGGCGGTCTGGTCGGACAGCGTGTCGTCCAGCCGCTCCAGCGTGTCCCCGGCTTGCGATTCCATGAAGCCGCGCCACAGCTCCATGACGTTGGTGGCGTCGGCGGGCAGGTCGCGGCCGGTGGCGAGGTGGCGGATCAGGTAGTTGGCGGCCATCGGCAGCGGCGCCTGCGCCGCCTCGCGGATCTGGCCATAGCCGCGCCGCGCCGCATCGGCGGCGATCTTGGCGTCGATGTTGCCTGCGGTGCCGGGCATGTCGCGCGCGCCCATCGCCTCGCAGCGGGCGGTTTCCATCGATTCGTAGAGCTCGCGCGCCATGTCGCCCTGCGGCAGGTAGCGCGAATGGGTCTTGGCGTCGTGGTAGCGGTGGTACAGCGCCAGCGCGTCGGCGGTGCCGCGCGCCAGCATGACCTCGTCGCGGGTCATCCGGCGCGACACCTGCGGCAGGCGCATCGCGTCGCCCGACATTCCCGAAGGATCGACCGAGTAGCTGACCGTCAGGTCGGGATCGTCGGCCATGACCTTGGTGGCCTCGGCGAGGGCCTTCTTGAACGGGTCGGCGGGGTTGTCGGTGGGCTTGCTCATGCCTCCGTTATCCGCGCTTTGCCGGACGCCTGCAAGAGGCTGCGGGCTTGGTCCCGGGGCGGCTGGCGTGTAGTCTGCGGGCGTTGTCCAAAGGAGATTTGAGCCATGATCCGCCTTGCCCCCGTGCTGTCCCTGTTCCTGCTGTCCACCGCCGCCGCCGCCGATGTGACCTGCGCCGAGATGCAGGCCGCCCTGCGCGTGCCGCCGCCCGCCGTCGGCGCCTCCGAGGACCCGGACGGCCCGCTGGGCTGCACGCGCGCGGCGCTGGCGATGTTCGAGATCAACAAGACCGCGCTGGAACAGGCCGCGCCGCCCGAGGACCTGTCGGCGCTGCACGGCACCTGGCTGGGCGACCGGGTGTTGTCCTACCTGTCGGGGATCACCGTGCCGGGGCAGGAGCTGCTGGTCATCGGGCCGGGCCCCGAGGCGGACACGCTGCGGGTCACGCAATACTGGATGAAGGCGGCATCGCCCCGGATCAATGCGCCGCTCTGGTCCGAGGAGGGGCGTTATCTGGGCGTCACGGCCGAGGCGACGCTGGAGCGGCAGGCGGATGGCACGCTGTCCGTCGCGGGCTATGGCGACGAGATCGTCTACGGTGAGCGGCAGCTGGAGTTCGAGCGGTCGCATGACCTCTGGACCAAGACCGAACTGAACCATTTCGAACTGCCGCTGCAGATGCGCCTGCACGAGGATGTGCTGGTGCTGGTCGGCGAGTTGCGCAACCCGGTGACGCGGCTGCCCCGGGCCTATGCCCGCAGCTACACCCGCGTCGCGCCCGATGCGGCGGAGCTGGCGCTGGCGGTGGGGACGGCTTTTGCGTTGAGCCAGACACGCAATTTCGACTGCCTGGCGCACCAGGTCAGCGACGGGACCGGCCCGCTGTTCGAGGTCCTCGCGCCGGAGGGCAAGGCGGAGCTGGAGGCGCTGGTGCGGGAGTTGATCGGCATGGGGTCGCGGCGTATCGGGATCGCCGAGGAGCTGCGGGACGCCACGGACGACGCGGAGCGCACCCGGCTGAGAGACGAGATGACCGCCTGGGTCGAGCGCTATTCGGCGCTGACGCGCGAGGGGCCACAGGCCGCGCTGATGCAGCGGATCGCCGAGGGGTCGGGCGGATTGTGTCCGGATTTCTTCTGACCGGGCGGCGCTTCGGGCGATCGCAGGGGCGGATGGCCAGGCGCGCGGCGCGAGCGCGGGCTTTCGCCGACCGCGCCGGTCTAGCGGGTCATGCTCCATCTCGGCCGAGTAGCGGCCAGGGCAGGCGGCAAGACCTGCGTGCGGTTGTGTGGGCCATTCGTCATGGCAAGCAGGGGAACGGGCAGCGCCCGCAGTCCGGCGAACAAGACCGGACTTGCTTTCGCACCGCCCATGGCGTGAATTTTACACGGGAAATTGCGTCGAAGAAGAAGGCGTTCTGAAAACTTTTAGCGACCGTGACCCGGTGGCGGCAAGGTCACGAGCCGAGCGCCAGCCGCCGCATCACCAGCCGGTCACAGGCGTCCAGCTGCCGGCCCAGCAGGGTGGCGGCATGGCGGGCGCGGCGCGGGTCGGTGCCAAAGCGCGCGGTGGTCAGCAGGTGGATGGTGGCCTGTTTCTCGGTCAGGCGGAAATTCAGCAGCGCGCCCTCCAGCGCCGGGCCATCGCTGCCGTCACGGGTCAGCGCGTCCAGCATGGCGGCAAAGAGATCGCGCCGCAGTCGCGCCGCGACCTCGGTGTCGTCCTGCATCAGCCAGGCGTGTTCCAGCACGGCAGAGTAGCGGCCGTGGCAGGCGGCCAGGGTCAGCGCCTCATCCGTCGGCTGGGGTGCGTCCGCGACACCCGGGCAGGCGGCCCACGACAGGATCAGCACAAGGAGTGTTCGCAAAGCGTTCATGAGGCGAACGGTACGCCCGATTGGTTAACGGGCTGTTGGGGCTGCGCGCGCTGTCCCCTACAGCGTCCAGTCCGCCTGTTGCAGGACGACACGGTAGCCGTCCGGATCGGCAAAGGTGACGCCGTTGCGATCCCAGTAGGGATTGTGCGCCGCGACAGGATCATGCCCCGCCGCGCGCATCCGGCCGACAGCGGCCTGCCACGCGGCCCGGTCGGGCAGGTAGAGCACCAGGAGATGCTCAGGCGAGGGGGCGCCGCCTGCGGGGCGGCCGGTTTCGCGGGTGAATTCGAGGTGCCAAGGTGCGCGGGGATGACCCAGCATGACACCGTCAAAGCCGTCGTGATCCCGAAAACGGCCCAGGAGGTCGAATCCCAGGCCGTCACGGTAGAAGGTCACAAGTGCGTCGATGTCATCGGTCGGACGCGCAACCCGTAGGACGGGCGCTGCTTGCCGGGTCACTTCATGCTGAGGCTGGCCGCGCTTTCGGGCAGTTCCTCGTCAAAGCAGCGCTGATAGAACTCGGCCACGGTCTGGCGCTCCAGCTCGTCGCACTTGTTGAGGAAGGACACGCGGAAGGCGTAACCGAGGTTGCGGAAGATCTCGGCGTTCTGCGCCCAGGCGATCACGGTGCGCGGCGACATCACGGTCGACAATTCGCCGTTCATGAAGGCGCGGCGGGTGAAATCGGCCACGGTCACCATCTGGCGGATGGTCTTGCGGCCCTTGTCGTTGTTGTAGTGCGGCGCCTTGGACAGGACGATCGCGGTCTCGGCGTCGATCGACAGGTAGTTCAGCGTCGCCACCAGCGACCAGCGGTCCATCTGGCCCTGGTTGATCTGCTGGGTGCCGTGGTAGAGGCCGGTCGTGTCGCCCAGGCCGACGGTGTTGGCGGTGGCGAAGATGCGGAAATACTTGTGCGGGGTGATGACCTGGTTCTGGTCCAGCAGCGTCAGCTTGCCGTCGGTTTCCAGCACGCGCTGGATCACGAACATCACGTCGGCGCGGCCGGCGTCGTATTCGTCGAACACGATGGCGGTGGGGTTGCGCAATGCCCAGGGCAGGATGCCCTCCTGGAACATGGTCACCTGCTTGCCGTCGATCAGCTTGATCGCGTCCTTGCCGATCAGGTCGATCCGGCTGATGTGGCTGTCGAGGTTGACGCGCACGGCGGGCCAGTTCAGCCGGGCCGCGACCTGTTCGATATGCGTCGACTTGCCGGTGCCGTGGTAGCCCTGGATCATCACGCGGCGGTTGTTGCGGAAGCCCGCGAGGATCGCCAGCGTGGTGTCGGGGTCGAACTTGTAGGTCGAGTCGATGTCCGGCACACGCTCGGTGCGGTCCGGAAAGCCGTGCACGATCATATCGGTGTCGATGCCAAAGACTTCACGGACGGAGATTTCCTCGGTCGGTTTCGCGTTGATATCGATCATGCCGTCGGCCATGGTGCCCGCGTCCTTCTGTCAAAGCTCGATTGCTTTGGCTTACGTGCAACATATCGCGGAGAGGGGCAAGGGGAAGTGGTGAGAGCGTCCGGATGACCGCGCAGGAACAGATCGAGACATTGCTGGGCCGCGTCGCCAGTGGCGACCGCACGGCCTTTCGCAAGCTCTACGCGGCGACCTCGGCCCGGCTGTACGGCATCTCGCTGCGCATCCTGCGCGATGAGTCGCTGGCCGAAGAGGTGCTGGAAGAGGTCTATGTCGGGATCTGGGAGCGCGCCGGGCAGTACCGCACCGCGCAGGCCGCGCCGCTGACCTGGCTGGTGACGATCACCCGCGATGCCGCCATCGCCCGGCTGAGCGCCGAGCGCGCCGCCGGCAAGGCGGCCGGCCCGCTGGAGATCACCGAGCGCCTGTATGCGCCGCGACCCGGCCCGGAAAGCCTGGCACAGTTGCGCGAGGAGGCCCGCGTGCTGGAGACCTGCCTGCGCGAGCTGCCGCCGGGGCGGGCGGACATGCTGCGGCAGGCCTATCTCTACGGCGCCACCTATGCCGACCTGGCCGACAACGCCGGCGTCACCCAGGGCAGCCTGCGCGCCGCCCTGCGCGCCGACCTCATCCATCTGCGGGACTGCCTGAGCCGATGAAGAGGTCGCGCGACAGGGATCTGCCGGGCGGCTGGGAGGCGGGCGCGGCGGAATACGCGCTGGGCCTGATGCCCCGCGAGGAGATCGCCGGGTTCGAGGCGCGGCTGGCGGCGGAGCCGGACCTGCAACAGGACGTGGCCGCCTGGACCGAGTATTTCGCGTGCTTCGTCGACGCCATCGCCGAAGAGACCCCGCCGCCGCAGGTCTTGCGGCGGATCGAGGCGCGGGTGTTCGGCCCGGTCGAAAAGACCTCGGTGATCAAGCAGGTGTTGCCCTACTTCGTGGGTGCGGTGGCGGGCGCGGCGATCGCCTGGCTGGTCTTTGCCACCGGGCTGCTGGACCCGGCGCAGCCCGTGCTGGGCGCCGACCTGGTTGCGGCGGCGGGCGACCTGGCGCTGACCGCCGCGCTCAACCCGGAGACCGGGGTGCTGGTGGTCGCGCGGACCGCGGGAGAGGTCGGTGAGGGGCGCGTGCTGGAGCTCTGGCTGTCGCCCGAGACGGGCGCGGCGGTGTCGCTGGCGCTGTTGCGGACCGAGGAGACGCTGGTGGCGCTGCCGCCGGCGCTGTCGGACGGGCTGGAGGGCGCCCGGCTGCTGGTCACCGAGGAACCGGCGGGCGGCGCGCCGGATGGCATGCCGGGGGCGGTGCGGGCCGAGGGGCGGCTAGTCGCGCGCTGATGCGCCGGCCGAGTCCTTGCATGCGCGGCAATTTGGCCTCGCCCATCGGTGCGGTGCCCCGTATAAGGGCGCCGATTGCTGCCCGTTTCCAGAGGAGAGGTCCATGACCGGAGAATTGTCCCCCATCGACAAGGCCAAGTTCGCCGCGGCGAAACAGGCAGCCAGCCTGGTGGAGTCGGGCATGCGCGTGGGGCTCGGGACCGGGTCGACCGCGGCATGGCTGGTGCGCTGCCTGGGCGAGATGGTGCGTGAAGAGGGGCTGCGCTTTCGCGGCGTGCCGACCTCGACCCGCACCGCGGAACTGGCGCGGGATGTCGGCATCGAGGTGATCTCGCTCGACGAGGCGCGCTGGCTGGACATCACCATCGACGGCGCGGACGAGTTCGACGGCGACCTGAACCTGATCAAGGGCGGCGGCGGCGCGCTGTTGCAGGAAAAGATCGTGGCGACGGCGAGCGACCAGATGGTGGTGATCGCCGATGCCGCCAAGGAGGTCGAGCGGCTGGGCGCCTTTCCGCTGCCGGTGGAGGTCATCCCGTTCGGCTGGCAGACCACGCAGGCGCTGCTGGAAGAGACGCTGGTGTCCATGGATGTCATGGGCCGGCAGGCGACCCTGCGGATGAACGGCGACAAGCCGTTCCATACCGACGAGGGCAATCACATCCTGGACCTGCACCTGGGCCGGATCGGCAACGCGCGGCAGCTGGCCATGGTGCTGAACCAGATCCCCGGCGTCGTGGAGAACGGGCTGTTCATCGACATCTGCGACAAGGTGGTGATCGGCCACGGCGACGGGCGGGTCGAGACGCGCGACATCAACGAGGGCACGGTCAGCGAGGCGCGGCTGGACTTTGTCGAGGAAGAGAACATCTTTCGCGACGTCTGAGGCCGGGCGGACAAGGCTTTTCGAAAAGCCTTGGTCAAGGGCTTTGCAAAGCCCTTGAAAAGCGGCTTTCAAGCCGCTTCGAAGCGATTTTGAAATCGCTTTCAAAGGCCTTTCGAAAGGCCTTTGCCCCCGGCTCAGCGGTCGCGCGGATCCCAGTCGGCGGGCGGCACGTCACGCCGGGCGAGCCGGAGCGCAAGCCCCAGCGCCACGCCCACCGCGATGGCGACCGTCAGGTCCGCCACCACGGTCAGCCCCATGGTCAGCAGCAGCAGAAACACGTCCGAGCGCCGTGCGGCCAGGTAGCCGCGCCATTTGTGCGGTTCGCTCATGTTCCAGGCGGTCAGGATCAGCAGTCCGGCCAGCGCCGGCATCGCCATCTGCCCGGCCAGCGGCGCCGCCACCTGCATCACCACCAGGATGGTCGCGGCATGGACCAGCCCGGCGACCGGCGTGCGCCCGCCGGCGCGGATGTTGGTTGCCGTGCGGGCGATGGCGCCGGTCACCGGCAGCCCGCCGAACAGCGCCGAGCCGAGGTTGGCCGCGCCCTGTGCCAGCATCTCGGCGTTGGGGCGGTGGCGGTCGCCGGTCATCCGGTCGGCCACCATGGCCGAGAGCAGGGATTCGACCCCCGCCAGGAAGGCGATCACCACGGCCGAGGGCAGCAGTTCGGTCAGCCTTTGCAGCGTCACGGCGGGCAGGGCGGGGGCCGGCAGACCCGCGGGCAACGCGCCAAAGCGCGACTGGATGGTGTCCACCGGCAGCGCCATCAGTGCCGCCGCCGCCGAGGTCGCGCCCACCGCCAGGATCAGCCCGGGAAAGCGCGGCAGGGCGCGGCGCAGCACGACGATGAGGACCATGGTGGCCAGCCCGGTCCCGAGCGCAGACAGGTTCAGCGTCTCGCGCGCCTGCCAGAGCGCTGCGAGCTTGGGCAGCACGTCGGCAGGCACCTCGGCCATGGTGAGGCCGAAGAGATCCTTCAACTGGCTCGTGGCGATGATCACCGCGATGCCGATGGTAAAGCCGTTGATCACCGGTTCGGGCACCAGCCCGATCAGCCGCCCGGCTTTCAGCGCCCCGGCGATCAGCAGCAGGACGCCCGCCATCAGCGTGGCGATCACCAGCCCGTCGTAGCCATGCGCGGCGATGGTGCCGAAGACCACGACGATGAAGGCGCCGGTCGGCCCGCCGATCTGCACCCGGCTGCCGCCGAGCAGCGACACGAGAAAGCCGCCGACGATCGCCGTGGTCACCCCGGCGGCCGGCGGTGCGCCCGAGGCGATGGCAATGGCGAGGCTGAGCGGCAGCGCGACCATGGCCACCGTCACCCCGGCCAGCGCATCGCGCAGCAGGCCGGGGCGGGTGGTGTCGGGCAGGGTGGTCAGCAACATCGGGCGCATGGGGCAAGTGCTAAGCCGCCGGACCAGGTGCGGCAAGAACCATGCCGCCGCACCTCGTCGGGACGATCCGTTTCTTTCCGGTCGGCTCCTCCGGAGGTATTTGCACAGAGAAGAAGCCGCAGGGCGGCACGGTGGTCCGGTGGCTCTGGCCATCGCCCTCCCCATGTGAAATATCTCGGACCGAGCCAGGAGGGAGCGGTGCATGAGCGGTTTCGACTATGATCTCTTCGTGATCGGCGGCGGGTCCGGCGGGGTTCGGGCGGCGCGCGTGGCGGCGGGCGAGACCGGGGCGAAGGTGGCCTTGGCCGAGATGGACCGCTACGGCGGCACCTGCGTGATCCGCGGCTGCGTGCCGAAGAAGCTGATGGTCTTTGCCTCCGAATATGCCGGCATGCCGGCCGAGGCGCGCGCCTATGGCTGGGACATTGCCGATGGCGCGTTCGACTGGAGCGCGTTCCGCGGCAGGCTGCACGCCGAGCTGGACCGGCTGGAAGGCGTCTACCGCCGGTTGCTGACCGGCTCCGGGGTCGAGACCTTCGACGCCCGCGCGCGGCTGCGCGACGCGCACACCGTCGAGCTGTCGACCGGCGAGGTGAAGACCGCCAAGCACATTCTGATCGCCACCGGCGGGCGCCCGGTGCGGCCGGACATGCCGAACGCGCGGCTGGGGATGGTGTCGGACGACCTGTTCCACATGGAGACCCTGCCGAAGTCGATCCTGATCATCGGCGGCGGCTACATCGCCTGCGAGTTCGCCTGCATCCTGCACGGGCTGGGGGTCGAGGTGACGCAGTATTACCGTGGCGCGCAGATTCTGCGCGGCTTTGACGAGGAGGCGCGCGGGCTGATCGCCGACGCCATGAAGGAGCGCGGCATCGACCTGCACACCGGCACCAACATCGTCGAGATGCGTCGCGCCGCAGGCGCGCATCCCGAGGACGGGGCCGGCAGCCCCGAGGCCGAGGGCATGGGCACCGTGCCGGTGGAGGCCAGCCAGTTCGGCGCCCACCCCGAGGACGCGCCCGGCGCCGGGCCGCTGCGGGTCAAGGCGACCAACGGCAAGGTCCGCGATTTCGACGCGGTGCTGTTTGCCACCGGGCGCCGGCCCAACACCGCCGACATGGGGCTGGAGGACCTGGGCCTCACCCTGACGCGCGGCGGCGCGGTCGAGGTGGACGCCTACAGCCAGACCAAGGTGCCCTCGGTCTATGCCATCGGCGACGTGACCGACCGGGTGAACCTGACGCCGGTGGCGATCCGCGAGGGCATGGCCTTTGTCGAGACGGTGTTTCGCGGCAACCCGACGCCGGTGGACCACGAGCTGATCCCCAGCGCGGTCTTCACCCAGCCGGAAATGGGCACCGTGGGCCTGACCGAGGAGGCCGCGCGCGACCGCGAGGAGATCGACGTCTACTGCACCTCGTTCCGGCCGATGCGCACGGCCTTTGCCGAGCGGCCCGACCGGGTGCTGATGAAGCTCATCGTGTCCAAGGCGACGCGCAAGGTGCTGGGCTGTCATATCGTGGCCCCCGGCGCGGGAGAGATGATCCAGCTGGCCGGCATCGCGATCAAGATGGGCGCGACCAAGGAGGACTTTGACCGGACGGTGGCGGTGCATCCGACCATGTCCGAAGAGATCGTCACCATGCGCAATCCGGTGCGAAGCGCTTGAATTCGCGGATCGGGCGCACAGGTATGAAACCAATACGAGAGACCAGGAAGGACGAAGTTCATGGCAGGCAATAGCGGCGGCCCCTGGGGGGGCGGCGGTGGAAACCAGGGCGGAGGCAACCAGCGCCCGCCCAACGGCGGCGGCCGGCGACCGGAAGAAAGCCAGATCCCGGAAATCGACGAGCTGATGAAAAAGGGCCAGGAGCGGCTGCGCGTCCTGATGGGCGGGCGCGGCGGCGGCGACGGGCGCAACGGGTCCGGCGGCGGCTCGGGCGGCGGTGGCGGCGGGCTGACCCGCGGCACCGTGGCGCTGGGCGCGCTGGGCCTGCTGGCGCTCTGGGCCTTTGGATCGTTCTACACGGTGCGGCCCGAAGAGCAGTCGGTCGAACTGTTCCTGGGCAGCTATTCGGCGACCGGCCAGCCGGGCCTGAACTTTGCCCCCTGGCCGCTGGTCACCTACGAGGTGGTCAACGTGACCTCGGAACGGACCGAGACGATCGGGTCCGGGCGCGGCACCGGCGACGGGCTGATGCTGACCACCGACGCCAATATCGTCGACATCGAGTTCCAGGTGGTCTGGAACATCAATGATCCGGCCAAGCTGCTGTTCAACATCCGCGATCCGCAGTTGACGGTGCAGGCGGTGTCGGAATCGGTGATGCGCGAGATCATCGCGGCGTCCAACCTGGCGCCGATCCTCAACCGTGACCGTGGCGCGATCGCCGACAACGCGTTGCAGGAAATCCAGTCGACGCTGGACGAATACGAAAGCGGCATCTCCATCGTCCGGATCAACCTCGACACCGCGGACCCGCCGCGCGAGGTGATCGATTCGTTCCGCGCCGTCCAGGCGGCGGAACAGGAACGCGACCGGCTGGAACGCCAGGCCGATGCCTACGCCAACCGCGTCGTCGCCGAGGCCCGAGGCCAGGGCGCGCAGATCCGCGAAGAGGCCGAAGGCTACCGCGCCCGCGTCGTGAACGAGGCGCTGGGCCAGGCGGCCCGCTTTACCAGCGTGCAGCAGGAATACGCCATGGCGCCCGAAGTGACGCGCCGCCGTCTCTACCTCGAGACGATGGAACGCGTGCTGGCCGGCGTGGACAAGATGATCCTCGACGGTTCGGTCACCGGGAACGGGGCCGGCAGCGGCGTCGTGCCCTACCTGCCGCTCAATGAACTTCGCCGCAGCGGGGGGAACCAGTGATGCGCAAGACAACCCTGCTATTGCCAATCCTCGTGGTGGCGATCGTCGTCTTCCTGTCGTCCATCTTTGTCGTGGACGAGCGTGAGAAGGCGCTGGTGTTGCAGTTCGGCCAGATCAAGGCCGTCAAGGAAGAGCCCGGGCTCGCCTTCAAGATCCCGCTGATCCAGGAGGTCGTGCGCTACGACGACCGCATCCTGTCGCTGGACACCGACACCATCGAAGTCACGCCCTCGGACGACCGCCGTCTGGTGGTCGACGCCTTTGCCCGCTACCGCATCGCCAACGTGGTGCAGTTCCGCCAGGCGGTGGGTGTTGGCGGTGAACGCGTCGCCGAGGACCGCCTGTCGGGCATCCTCAACGCGCAGATCCGCGAAGTGCTGGGTGCCGACCAGGTGACCTCGGACCGGATCCTGTCCGAGGACCGGCGCGAACTGATGGTGCGGATCCGCGACGCGGCGCGCCAGCAGGCCCGTTCGCTGGGGCTGGACGTGGTCGACGTGCGCCTGAAGCAGACCAACCTGCCGTCGCAGAACCTCGACGCGACCTTTGACCGGATGCGGGCCGAGCGCGAGCGCGAGGCGGCGGACGAACGTGCCCGAGGCAACGAGGCGGCGCAGCGCGTCACCGCGCTGGCCGACCGGACCGTGGTCGAGACCCTGTCCGAGGCGGAACGCGAAGCCAACGTGATCCGAGGCGAGGCCGACGCCGAGCGCAGCAAGATCTTTGCCGACGCCTACGGCGCGGACCCGGAGTTCTTTGCCTTCTACCGCTCGCTCCAGGCCTACGAGGAAGCGCTGCGCGGCGACAACTCGACCATGGTCATGACGCCGGACAGCCAGTTCTTCGACTACTTCAAGAGCGAGAACTCGCTGGTCGGGGACCTGACGCTGGGTCTGCCTGCCGCGCCCGCGGCCGAGGCCCTGTCGCCGGTGGCGCCCGCGCCCGAGGCCGCACAGGACGCGGCCCCGGTCACGCCGGCGCCGACCCCGGCGCCCGCGCCCGCCGATCCGGCGCCCGCGCCGGCGGCGCCCGAAGCCGACAGCGCCCCCGCCGACAATTGAGCTGGACGGACATCCTGACGGGGATCGGCATGGTCCTCGTGATCGAGGGGCTGGTGTACGCACTGGCCCCTCAACTCATTGAACAGCTGCTGGAGGCGCTGCGCCAGCTGACGCTGGACCAGCGCCGCAGCCTGGGGCTGTTGGCGGTGATCAGCGGGCTGATCGTGCTCTGGGTCGCCAGGGGCGGGTTGATCTGACCGCCCGGACCCGCTTCCGGCCGCGACCGGGGGCGGAAACATGCCGACCTGCGGCGCGCCGGGGGCTGTCACAAGGCAGTGAGGCGCTGTTTCATCCCTTTGGTGTTGCGCGCGCGCACCTATCTTTGTCACACTGGCAGACAGGAGGCAGGTGGCGACGCGCGTCCTGCGCGTCTGCCATTGGCAGAGACAAGGAGACCCCATTGAAACCGCAATCCCTCGCTCTGACGCAGGACAAGGCGACCCCGCTCCGGCTGTTCTGGCTGGCGACGTTGTCGATGATCCTGATCGTATCGCAATCGCTGATGGCCTCGGCCCGCGGTGCGCCCGAAAGCTTTGCCGACCTGGCGGAACGGATCAGCCCCTCGGTGGTCAACATCACCACCTCCACCACGGTATCCGGCCGGACCGGCCCGCAGGGCATCGTGCCCGAAGGGTCGCCTTTCGAGGATTTCTTTCGTGAATTCCAGGACCGCAACGGCCCCAGCCGGCCGCGCCGGTCGTCGGCCCTCGGGTCGGGTTTCGTGATTTCCGAAGACGGCTACATCGTCACCAACAACCACGTCATCGAAGGCGCCGACGAGATCACCATCGAGTTCTTCGAAGGCTTCGAACTGCCGGCAAAGCTGATCGGCACCGACCCCAACACCGACATCGCCCTGCTCAAGGTCGAGGCGGACAAGCCGCTGAAATACGTCAATTTCGGCGACAGCGACACCGCCCGTGTCGGCGACTGGGTGATGGCCATGGGCAACCCGCTGGGGCAGGGATTCTCGGTGTCGGCGGGCATCGTGTCGGCCCGCAACCGCGCGCTGAGCGGCACCTATGACGACTACATCCAGACCGACGCCGCGATCAACCGCGGCAACTCGGGCGGGCCGCTGTTCAACATGGACGGCCAGGTGATCGGCGTGAACACCGCGATCCTGTCGCCCAACGGCGGCTCCATCGGCATCGGGTTCTCGATGGCGTCGAACGTCGTGATGAACGTGGTCGACCAGTTGCAGAAGTTCGGCGAGACGCGCCGCGGCTGGCTGGGCGTGCGCATCCAGGACGTCAGCGCCGATGTCGCCGAGGCGCTGGGCCTGGCCGAGGCCAAGGGCGCGCTGGTGTCCGACGTGCCCGAAGGTCCGGCCAAGGAAGCGGGGATGGAAGCGGGCGACGTGATCCTGTCGTTCGACGGCATCGAGGTGACCGACACCCGCCAGCTGGTGCGCGTCGTGGCCAACACCCAGGTGGGCAAGGCCGTGCGCGTGGTGGTCAACCGCAACGGCGAGACGCAGACGCTGAAGGTGACGCTGGGCCGCCGCGAAGAGGCGCAGTCCGCCGTGCCCGCCGCCGCCCCCGCCGCGCCGGAAGAGGTGACCGAGCTGAAGACGCTGGGCCTGACCCTGAGCCCGCTGACCGAAGAGCTGATGACCGAGCTGAACCTGCCCGACGGCACCACCGGCCTGGCCATCATGGGGGTCGAGGAAACCTCGGAGGCCTACGAGAAGGGCCTGCGTGCCGGCGACGTGCTGACCGAGGTGGGTCAGAACCCGATCACCAGCGTCGAGGACCTGGAGGCACGGATCGAGGAGGCCAAGGACGAAGGCCGCAAGTCGATCCTGCTGCTGGTGCGTCGCGGTGGCGACCCGCGCTTTGTCGCGCTGAGCCTGTCGCAGGGCTGATCCCCGCGCGACAGCGGTCCGGAGAAACAGGAAGGGCGGCCCTTGGGCCGCCCTTTTTCATGTCGGCGTCTTGTCCGCCCGCGGGGGGGCTAGCCGTTGGTATCCTTGCTGAGGTCGACGGCGATCAGCCCCAGGGCGCGCGCGGTTTCCAGCGAAAGCTGCGCGCTTTCTAGCCCGCGTTCGGACTGGTAGCGGCGGATGGCGGCGGCGGTGGGGGCGTCCAGCGCACCGGTGACATTGCCCGCGAAATGGCCGCGCGCGGCCAGCGCGCGCTGTACCGAGGCGATGAACTCCGGGGTCATCTGGTCGGGGCAGGGCGCTTCGAAGGTGACCTCGCCGCGTTCGCGCACCACGCGGGGGACCGGGGCCTTGCGGTAGATCGGCGGGCGGACCACGGTGCCGTCCTCGGCGATCTCGGCCTGCACGACCTGGACCTCGCCCATGACGTGTTCGTAGACCGCGGGCACGGTGTCGCGTGCGCGGCAGGTGCCGTCGGCCATCTGTTCGGCCAGCGGCGGCGGGGCGTCGAGGTCCAGGGCGTCGCGGCTGACGCCGGGGGCATCGCCGCAGGCGGTCAGCAGGACCAGCGCGCCAAGCGGCGCGGGCCAGTGCCGAAGGGACCGGTGGGATCGGGGCATGACTGCTCGGGCCTCTGATGTGCCTTTGTTGGCGGGACAATAGCGGTTTTGCAGGCGCCTGCCTAGGGTCGCGCGCGGCGCTGGGCGGCGGTGTGCTCAGGGGGTCTCAAGCAGGCGGTCGAGCAGCGGCGAGATATCCTCGATATGCTCGGAAATGACATGGGTCACGCCGTTTTCGCGCTGCACGCGGCCGGTCACCCGCAGCATCCGCCCGGCGATCACCGCGCGGCGGAACTGCTCATAGAGCTTGCGCCAGACGATGACGTTGACCACCCCGGTCTCATCCTCGAGCGTGACGAAGATCACCCCCTTGGCGGTGCCGGGGCGCTGACGCAGGATCACCAGCCCGGCCACCGTCACCCGCGCGCCGTTGGGCGGCGCGCCAAGGCGGTTTGCCGGCAGGCAGGAGGGCGGGCGGGGCCAGTCGGGCGGGGGTGTCATGGGAACGAATATAGAACATTCCCACCCTGCCGCCAAGCGGTCCGTGGCCTGCGCGGCTTTGCGCAAAAGGGGGGTGGCGGCGGGCCGGAGGGCGCACTAACTAGGTCCCGGAGTTCAAGGAGAGCGGTTGTATGGCGAAGATCACCTACATCGAGCATAACGGCACCGAGCACGTCGTCGAGGTCCCCAACGGGCTGACCGTGATGGAAGGTGCCCGCGACAACAACATCCCCGGCATCGAGGCCGATTGCGGCGGCGCCTGCGCCTGTTCGACCTGCCATGTCTACGTGCATCCCGACTGGGTCGAAAAGCTGCCCAAGCGCGAGGACATGGAAGAGGACATGCTGGATTTCGCCTACGAGCCCGATCCCACGCGGTCGCGCCTGACCTGCCAACTGAAGGTGAGCGACGCGCTGGACGGTCTCGTGGTGCAGATGCCCGAGAAGCAGATCTGATGCCCGAGGGGGCGCCGCGCCTGTCGTGGCGCCCGTGGCGGTCTCTGGCCCGCGGCGCGTGTTTCGCGTTGGCGCTTGTGGCGGGCGGTGCCCATGCCGAAGGCTGCACCGAGGCGGCGCGCTATGGCGCGCCGACGGATCGCTATGCGCATGGCGTGCTGGGCGATGCCATCGAGTGGGGCAGCCTGACGATCGAGCGTGCCGGCGGCCGGAGCGTGACCGTGACGCTGCCGCCCGACCGGGTGTTCGAGGACGTCGCGCCGCGGCTGGTGGACCTGGGGCCGGAGGGCTGCCGCGCGGTGCTGGTGGTCGAGACCCAGGCGCAGACCGGCGCGCAACTGGCGCTGTACGGGGCGGATGGCGTCAAGCTGGCCGCGACGCCGCACATCGGCCAGCCGAACCGCTGGCTGGCGCCGGTGGGCGCGGCGGACCTGGACGGCGACGGGGCGGTGGAGATCGCCTATGTCGACCGGCCGCACCTGGCCCGGGTCCTGCGCGTCTGGCGCTATTCGGCGGGCCGCCTGACCGAGGTCGCGGCGGCGGAAGGATTCACCAACCATCGCATCGGCTGGGATTACATCGCCGGGGGCTTGCGCGACTGCGGCGCGGGGCCGGAGATGGTGCTGGCCACGGGCGACTGGCGGCAAGTGGTGGCGGTGCGGTTTGACGGCGGTTTGACGCCGCGCGCATTGGGGCCGTACAGCGCTGACCGGATGGCGCGCGCGCTGGACTGCCGGTAGGTCGGGGGCGCTGCCCCCGCCCCGGATCAGGTCCGGGGCTCCCCCGGGGTATTTTCGGCCAGAAGAAGCCCTGGGTGCGGTGCTTTTTTCCGATGGGTTCCGTGCAAGATTGGGGCTTTGCTTTCGCCGGTCCGGCGGGTAGGGCTTGGCCTCATGCGACTGTTGTTTCTAGGCGATGTGATGGGCCGCGCGGGGCGGCAGGGGATCACCGACAAGCTGCCCGGGCTGCGCGAAGCCTGGCGGCTGGATTTCGTGATCGTGAACGCGGAGAACGCGACCAATGGCGCGGGGCTGTCGGCCGAGCACGCCAAGGCGATCTTTGACGCGGGCGCGGACGTGATCACGCTGGGCGATCATGCCTTTGACCAGAAGGAGATGCTGGCCCATATCGAGGGCGAGACCCGGATCCTGCGGCCGCTCAACTATGCCCGGCAGGCGCCGGGGCGCGGCGCGGCGCTCTACAAGGACCGGCGCGGGCGCAAGGTGCTGGTGGTGCAGGCGCTGGGCCAGGTGTTCATGAGCCGCGCCTACGACAACCCCTTTGCCGCCGTGGACGAGGTGCTGAAGCGTCATCCGCTGGGCGGGCAGGCGCAGGCCATCGTGGTCGACATGCACTGCGAGGCGACCAGCGAGAAGATGGGCATGGGGCATTTCTGCGACGGCCGAGCCAGCCTTGTCGTCGGCACGCACACCCATGTCCCCACCTCCGACACCCAGATCCTGCCCGGCGGCACGGCGTTCCAGTCCGACGCGGGCATGTGTGGCGACTACAACTCGGTTATCGGGATGGAGCCGGACGAGCCCCTGCGCCGCTTTGTCAACGGCATGGCAAAGGGCCGGTTCACTCCGGCGCTGGGCGAGGCCACGCTGTCGGGCGTCTATGTCGAGACCGACGACGCCAGCGGCAAGGCGGTGACGGTGCACATGGTGCGGCAGGGCGGGCGGCTGGCGCAGGCCGGGCCGTGAACCGGCTGCTGCCGTTCGCGGCGCTGGTCACCATCGGCGCGGCCTGGGGGGCAACGCAACCCCTGAGCAAGATCGCCGTGTCCGAGGGCTATCGTCATTTCGGGCTGATCTTCTGGCAGACGGTGCTGCTGGCGCTGATCCTGGGGGGGCTGGTGCTGTTGCGCGGCAGGCGGCTGCCCTGGCACGGGCGCGCGCTGCGGCTGTACCTGTTCATCGCGGTGATCGGCACGGTGCTGCCGGGGATCGCGTCGTACCAGGCGGCGGTCCACCTGCCTTCGGGCGTGCTGTCGATCCTGCTGAGTTCGGTGCCGATGCTGGCGCTTCCCGTGGCGCTGGCGCTGGGCACCGATCGGCTGGAGGGGGCGCGGCTGCTGGGGCTGCTGATGGGGCTGGGCGGCGTGGCGCTGCTGGTGCTGCCGGAGGCGAGCCTGCCGGCGGGCACCGAGGCGGGCTGGATCGGTGTCGCGCTGATCGCCTCGGGCTGTTACGCGGTCGAGGGCAACGTGGTGGCGCGCTGGGGCACGCAGGGGCTGGACGCGGTGCAGGTGCTGGCCGGGGCCTCGATCCTGGGTGTGGTGCTGAGCCTGCCGCTGGCGCTGGCAAGCGGGCAGTTCATCGTGCCGCCCTGGCCGCTGGCGGCGCCGGACCGGGCGCTGATCGCCAGCGCGGTGTTCCACGCCTTTGCCTACACGGCCTATGTCTGGCTGGTGGGCCTGGCGGGGGCGGTGTTTGCGGCGCAGGTGAGCTACCTGGTCACGCTGTTCGGGCTGACCTGGGCGATGCTGTTTTTGGGCGAGGCCTATGCCGGCTGGGTCTGGGCGGCGCTCGCGTTGATGATGGGCGGTCTGGCGCTGGTGCAGCCGCGCCGTGCCAAGGCGCTTGTCCCCGGTGCCGTGCCGGGTCAGAATGCGGCGGGTTGAGAACAGGCGGACCATCGGGACATGCTGGGATTGGAACTGAGCCAGACGGGCCAGGCGGCGGTGACGCTTGCCGTCGTGGTCGGCATGTTCGTTCTGTTCGTGCGGGAGACCTACCCGACCGAGGTGACCGCCATCGGCGGCGTCGCGGTGCTGCTGTTCCTGGGCGTGTTGCCCTATGACGCGGCACTGTCGGTGCTGTCGAACCCCGCGCCCTGGACCATCGCGGCGATGTTCGTCGTCATGGGGGCGCTGGTGCGCACCGGCGCGCTGGACGCCTTTACCCGCTACGCGCAGGAACAGGTGGCGCTGCGACCCAGGCGGGCGATTGCCGGGATCCTCGTGGTGGTGGTGCTGGCCTCGGCCTTCATGAACAACACGCCGGTGGTCGTGGTCATGCTGCCGGTCTTTGTCCAGATCGCCAAGACGCTGGGCCTGGCGCCGTCGCGGCTGCTGATCCCGTTGAGCTATGCGGCGATCCTGGGCGGCACGCTGACGTTGATCGGCACCTCGACCAACCTGCTGGTGGACGGTGTCGCGCGGACCCAGGGGCTGGAGCCTTTCACCATCTTCGAGGTGACGCCACTGAGCCTGATCCTGGTGACCTTCGGCATGGGGTATCTCTATTTCGTCGGGCGTTTCCTGCTGCCGGACCGGGCGTCGATGGCGGGGATGCTGTCGGACCGGTCGCGCATGAAGTTCTTTACCGAGGCGGTGATCCCGCCGGACTCGAACCTGATCGACCGCGAGGTCTTGGGGGTGCAGCTGTTCAAGCGCGAGGGCGTGCGGCTGATCGACGTGATCCGGGGTGACGAGTCGCTGCGCCGCAACCTGGACGGGGTGACCTTGCAGGTCGGCGACCGCGTGGTCCTGCGCACGCAGATGACCGAACTGCTGTCGTTGCAGGGCAACAAGGAGTTGAAACGCGTCGACCAGGTTTCGGCCAAGGAGACCACCACGGTCGAGGCGCTGATCACGCCCGGCTGCAAGATGGTCGGGCGGTCCCTGGGCGCGTTGCGGCTGCGGCGGCGGTTTGGCGTCTACCCTTTGGCGGTGCACCGGCGCAACCAGAACATCGGCCGCCAGCTGGACGAGCTGGTGGTGCGCGTGGGCGACACGCTGCTGCTGGAAGGCAGCCCGGACGACATCAAGCGGCTGGCCGACGAGATGGAGCTGGTGGACGTGGCACACCCCAAGGTGCGCGCCTTTCGCCGCAGCCATGCCCCGGTGGCGCTGGCGGCGCTGGCGGGGATCGTCCTGCTGTCGGCCTTTGGCGTGGCCCCCATCCTGTCGCTGGCCGTTGTGGCCGTGGCGGCGGTGCTGCTGACCCGCTGCATCGACGCGGACGAGGCGTTTTCCTTTGTTGAGGGGCAGCTTCTGGCGCTGATCTTTGCCATGCTGGCGATCGGTGCGGCGCTGGAATCCTCGGGCGCGGTCCAGCTGGTCGTTGGGTCCGTGGCGCCGGTCATGCAGGACCTGCCGGCGCCGCTGTTGCTGTGGTCGGTGTATGTCCTGACCTCGATGCTGACCGAGGCGGTGTCGAACAACGCGGTGGCGGTGGTGGTGACCCCCATCGCGATCAGCCTGGCAGCGGCCATCGGGGTCGATCCCCGGCCGCTGGTGGTGGCGGTGATGGTGGCCGCCTCGTGCAGTTTCGCCACGCCGATCGGTTACCAGACCAACACGCTGGTCTACGGTCCGGGCGGCTACAAGTTTTCGGATTTCCTGCGGGTGGGCCTGCCGCTGAACCTCAGCATCGGCGTGCTGGCGTCGCTGCTGATCCCGTGGTTCTTTCCGCTCTGAGGCGGACGGCTCAATCGCCCGGTTCGCCTGGGGCGGCGCATGGGCCAAAGACGTTCGCGCCGGCAACTGAGCCGGCGCGCGCGCATCATCCGGGCGGCGATCCTTACCTTCGCCCGGGGGTGTCGTGTGGTTGCGGCCCCTTGGCCAAGCGCGGAATGGCCGTCAGACCGGGCCGATCCTCTGCACCACCAGCGCCTGAAGGTGCCAGAGGCCGGGATCGTGCATGCCCCGGCTTTCCAGCCCGGTGACGGTGTTCAGCAGGTATTCCGCTCCGGTGCCAAGATGGCCGCAGCTTTGCACCAGCACCTCGGCCACCTCTACGGGGGCTGAGGCCGCCGGCGTACTGCGGCAACGCGGAGTTCATCACGAAGACCAGCGCAGGCACCGGCCCTGCGTCTGTCTGCACCTGCATCCAGCGGGGGGTGTTGGTGTTCGGCTTGATCGTGAACGCGCGGCGGAACAGCTTGTTGAACTGGGTGTCCAGGTCCTGCCGGGGCAGTTCGAACAGCACGCCCCGGCACTGCGACGCCGGGTCGGCATCCAGCGAACCATAGGCAAGGAACTGCGTTGGCCGGTCCGGGGCCGGATGTGCGGCCAGGATGCGCGCCACCAGTCGGCGTCATAGGCATCGGTCTGCGGGGCGAGTCCGGGTGGCTGTCCTGCGCCCTCCATCGGGCCCTCCGGGCAACGATGCCCGGCACGGGGCGGTTGACCCAACATGGCCGCGGTGCCGGGGCGCCACAACCGGGTCGGTGTGTCAGCCGTAGCGCGCGACGAAGCCTTCGAGCAGGCGGGCCGGTTCGGTGACGCGGGCGGTGCGGCACATCTCGATCAGGGCGTCGGCCTCCTCGGGGGCGAAATAGCCCCGGTGGCGGTAGATGCGGATGCGGGTTTCGAACTCGGCGGCGTCGGCCTCGGGGTGGAACTGGGTGGCGTAGACGTTTTCGCCGTAGCGGATCATCTGGTAGGGGCAGGGACCGGACGACACCAGGTGCACCGCGCCCTTGGGCAGGTGCTGCACCGCCTCCTTGTGGCCGACAAAGGCGTCGAACTGCGCCGGCAGCCCGACGGTTAGCGGGTCAGAGGCCCCTTCGGGCGTGGTGTAGCAGGTGACCGGGCCGACCGGCTCGGCAAAGCGTGCCTTGGACACCTCCGCGCCCAGGTGATGCGCCAGGATGCCGATGCCGTAGCAGCAGCCCATGAAGGGCAGGTCCTGCGCGGTGATCCGGGGCATCAGCCGCAGGATCGTCTCTTCGATGCGGCGCTCCACCGGGTCCTTGTCGCGTGGCGCGTCGCTGACGCAGCCCGGCCCGCCGCCGACGATGGTGCCGGCATAGTCGGCCAGGTCGAGGTTGGCGGGCAGGTCCTCGCGGTCCAGACGAACACGGTGGACGCGCGCGGCCGGCAGGCCGGCCTTGTCCAGGATGGCGCGGTACTCGGAATCGCTGGCCTCGGTCTCGGGGCGCAACTGGAGAAGCAGGAATCGGCTCATGCCTTCCGGGCTACCCCGCGCGCGCTCGCCTTGCAACGCATGACCGCGCGCGGCCTTGGCAAAAGGACGGATGCTGGCATATAGAGGCACGATTCTTCGAGGCACCCGAAAGAGGCAGATCACCATGGCCGGCCATTCCAAATGGGCAAACATCCAGCACCGCAAGGGCCGTCAGGACAAGCTGAGGGCCAAGATCTTTTCCAAGCTGTCCAAGGAAATCACCGTCGCCGCCAAGATGGGCGACCCCGACCCGGACAAGAACCCGCGCCTGCGCCTGGCGGTGAAGGAAGCCAAGGGACAGTCCATGCCCAAGGACAACATCGAACGCGCCATCAAGAAGGCGATCGGTGGCGAGGGCGATGACTACGAGGAAATCCGCTACGAGGGCTACGGCCCGAACGGCGTGGCGGTGATCGTCGAGGCAATGACCGACAACCGCAACCGCACCGCGTCGAACGTGCGGTCGACCTTTACCAAGAACGGCGGCAACCTGGGCGAAACCGGCTCGGTCGGCTTCATGTTCGAACGCAAGGGCGAGATCGTCTACCTGGCCTCGGCGGGCAGCGCCGACGACGTGATGATGGCCGCCATCGAGGCGGGCGCGGAGGATGTCGAAAGCTCGGACGAGGAACACGTCATCTACTGCGCCGACACCGACCTGAACGAGGTGGCGACCGCACTGGAAGCGGCGCTGGGCGAATCCGAGTCGACCAAGCTGGTCTGGAAGCCGACCACCACGACGGAACTGGACCTGGACGGGATGCAGGCGCTGATGAAGCTGGTCGATGCGCTGGAAGAGGACGACGACGTGCAGCGCGTGACCACCAACTTCGAGGCCGACGACGCGGTCATGGCGCAGCTGGAAAACGCCTGATCGTTTGCCTGTTCAGGCACGTGAAATCCCCGCCCCGGCGGGGGTTTCCTGTTGTCGGGCGGGCGTCTGTGTTCACGCAGGCAAGGGCGACAATGGACCGTCGCCGAGGGGCCACTGTGGCATTGTCCCGGTAGGCGGCACGGCGGTTCTGTCCGAAAACGCCGGACTGGAACAGCCCCGCAAGACCCAGCGACGGGCAAGAAAGGCAGCCCGCACAGCAGGCTGCCTTTCCTTGTGCAATGGTGGTCTGGGCCGGGTCAGGCAGCCTTGCGTTTTCGCCGGATCACACCGAATGCGGCGATACCTCCAAGCAGGAGCGGCAGCGATGCCGGGAGCGGGACGGGCGAGGGGCTGTTGATCAGGCTGTCGATCTGACCCTTGAGCAGGCTGACGCTTGCGGCGGTCGGCGCGGTGCCCATGTCCCAGAACAGGAAACCGTTTGCGATCGTGCGTCCGCCGTTCCCGACGACGATGGCGCCCTGACCGGCCGCCGGCGCCGCGGTGAAGCCCGCCACCGCTGATGCACCGTTGATCGCGTCAAGCCTGTCGCCGTTGTCGCCGGCACGGTCGGTGAAATCGACTCCGGCGGTCAGGTTTGCCGCTGCGGCGGACCCGGCATTCCAGGTGAACACGCTCTGAACGGAATTGAAGGACGATGCCACCGAGACGTCGAATGTCGCGGCAAGGGCCGGCAACGAGTTCAAGTTCCAGTAGCTCAGGATCGCCGAACCGCCTCCGGAGACGAAGTTGTCGATCGCGGCCGCATTGGCGGCACTGATGCTCAACCCGGGAACGTCGATGATCAACAGGTCCCAGGATTGCGACACGATGGCACTTGCAAGGCCGCTGTGGCTGGTGCCGGTGGCGGTTTCGCCCAGGTCCGACAGGGCGGCGCCCACGACGCCATCTCCAACGCTGGAGTAGGAATCGTAGAACCTCAGGATCGAGGCGGCATCCGCTGTCGGCGCATTGGCAAGCGACAGCATACCAGCGCAAAGCGCGATTACAGAATACTTCACTGAATTCTCCATGGATTTTTCCTGCATCTGTCTGAGACCCCCAGACTCAAAGAGTCAACGATGTTGCAAGAGCCCTGCGTGCCCCCCGCGTCTTGTGGTGCACCGGCTCATGCGGTGATAGTCGTCTTCAGGTTGCGTTCCCGAGCGCTTGGTAAATCGCAACTCGCTTGAAGCATGAGGATTTGTCTCAAAGTAAGGGGATGTCCCAAACAAGCGGTGACAATCCGGCAACCTTAAGGCCAGTACATGGCGGTCTTGGGTGAATTGGAAACAGTCTGTTTCCAATATGGAAAACCGCTGGCGATGGTCGATTTCCCGCGGCCGGAGGGCCAGCCGCATCTTGCAGCATCACCGCAACTGCGCCTAATCCGGTTTCATGCTGCTGCGCGCGCTCCTTCTGTTGCTGATCTTCGTCGCCCTGTCGGTCGCGGCGACGCTCTATTTCGGCAACGAGGTGCTGATCGCGCTGGGGCTGATCCTGGCGCAGGCCAAGGTCCTGCTGAAGAAACTGGCCGGGATCGAGCTGCCGGTTTTCATCCTCTGGCTGAAGACGCAGGCGGCGGCCTTTTTCCGGGTCGAACTGCTCAAGAAGTGGCTGACCACCTCCGCCGTGCCGCTGGTGCTGGGCAAGGCGTTGTTGCGGCGGGTGCAGCGGCTGGTTCAGGGCTACATGGGCATCGTGCGCGACAGCCATGCCCGGCTGATGGGCTGGTTTCGCGGTCTCAGCCCGCTGGAACGCGCGCTGGCCTGGCTGATCATCCTGTTCGCCACGCTGGCGCTGTCGGTCACGACGGTCGGCCTGTGGCTGGTCCTGTTCTCGGTACAACTGCCGCTGTGGCTGGCGGCGGCCATGGGGGCGCTGGTGCGGATGACCTCGGCCAGCGTGCAGAAGATGGCGTTCAAGGCGCTGGCCTTCTTCCAGCTGAAATGGCTGTGGCGGGCGGTGCGCCGGCTGCTGCCCGCGCGGTTCCTGGCGTGGAAGCGGTGGGCCGAGTTCCGGATCGTGCGCCAGGTCGTTCGGCGCCGGCGGATGACGCTGAAACAGCTGGTCGACCGCAAGGGAAGCCTGCCGTTCAAGCTGGGCCTGTTGGCCGAATACCTGTTTCACCCGCCGGGGCGGCGCTGAGGGGGGCTCAGGCCGGGCGCGGGTGCCGGGGCGGCACGAGGCTGCGGCGGAACAGCGGGCTGATTGCGGCCAGCGCGAGGCCGATCGAGAACAGGCACCAGACGGCGGGCGCCTCGTTCGGGTTGCCGGTCAGCAGGGTTGCCAGCACCGGGCCCAGCAGCAGGTGGAACAGCGCAAAGCGCCAGGCGCCGTAGAAGCAGGGCAAGAGGAACACCGCCAGCATGTAGTCGAGAAAGCGCATGCCGCCGCCCGTGACGGGCAGCATGTCCAGCAACGGGCCGATCATCAGCCCCCGGGCCAGCAGGTCGTTCAGCGGCACCGTCCAGCCCAGGTGCCACCCGCCCGAGATGGTGCAGAAACCGGGACCGCAGAGCGGCGTGCCCAGCTGGCAGGTGCCGGCCCAGGGCATCGGCATCAGCCGCGCCAGCATGAGGCAGGTCGCCAGCCCGGCCAGGGCAAACACCCGCCGCCGCGCCGCCGGGGACAGCGCCGTGCCGACCAGCGCCATGCAGAAGGCATTGATGACAATCGGTTGAAAGGCGATGTGCAGGTAGGACAGCAGGGTCACGGCATAGTTCGACGGTGTGCCGCATTGGTCGATCACCGCGTAACCCCAGGCCTGCAAGCCCTCCATGGCGGTGAAATAGCCCAGCGTGCCCCAGATCGCGGCGCTGTCCTTGCGGTGGTATGTCACCAGCGTTGCGGCCGCGCCGAGACCGACCATTCCGTAGGTTGCGGTTTCGCTCCAGCACATGGGACGGCCTCCGGTCTTTCGTGGTTTTCGCCCACAGTGCGGCGGCGGTGCAGCGGGGTCAACGGCTTGGCCGTCCCGGTTCCGGCTTGCGGACCGGGCCGGTTTGGGCCAATGGGGCGGCCGGTCAGGGCAGGAGGCACCAGGTTGGGTGGGTCATTCGTTGCGGGGTTTGCGCTTGGGTTCAGCCTGATCCTGGCCATCGGCGCGCAGAACGCCTTTGTGCTGCGGCAGGGGTTGCGGCGGGCGCATGTGCTGCCGGTCGTGCTGGTCTGCGCGGTGTCCGACGCGGCGCTGATCGCGGCGGGGGTTGCCGGCTTCGGCGCACTGGCCGAGGCCGTGCCGGGGCTGGAGACCTTCATGCGCATCTTCGGTGCGGCGTTCCTGATCTGGTACGGCGCGCGCACGCTGCGCCAGGCCTGGAAGGGCGGCGGCACGCTACAGGCGGGCGAGGGGGCGCAAAGCCTGCGCGCGGCGCTGCTGACCTGCCTGGCGCTGACCTGGCTCAACCCGCATGTCTACCTGGACACGGTGGTGCTGCTGGGCTCTGTCTCGGCGCAATACGCGGCGCGCACGGCCTTTGCGCTGGGGGCGATGACGGCCTCCTTCACCTTCTTCTTCTCGCTGGGCTACGGCGCGCGCGCCCTGGCGCCGCTGTTTGCCCGCCCCCGCGCGTGGCAGGTGCTGGATGTCATCGTCGCGCTGGTGATTTGGGCCATCGCGCTGAAACTGATCCTGTTGCGCTAAGCCATCGGTCGGCCTTGCACCTGCCCGTCCTTGCGGTAAGTCGGAGGCATGGCGGAAACGGTGCAAAGCCCCGCGCGGGGCGTGTTCTGGATGGTCGTGACGGGGCTGTGCTTTGTCGCGGTCACGGCGCTGGTGAAATCGCTGGGCCAGCGCATCCCGGCGGCCGAGTCCGCCTTCCTGCGCTACGTCCTCGGCTTTGTCTTCCTGTTGCCCATCGCGCGGCGGCTGCTGGCGGTGCGGCTGACCGCGCGGCAGTGGCGGCTGTTCTCGCTGCGGGCGCTGTTCCACACCGGCGGCGTGGTGCTGTGGTTCTACGCCATGACGCGCATCCCGATCGCCGAGGTGACGGCGATGAACTACATCAACCCGGTCTATGTCACCGTGCTGGCGGTCTTTGTGCTGGGAGAGAAACTGGCGCTGCGGCGCATTCTGGCCATCGTCGCGGCGCTGGTGGGGGCGCTGCTGATCCTGCGGCCGGGCTTTCGCGAGCTGGACCCGGGCCATTTTGCCATGCTGTTCACCGCGCTGTTCTTTGCCGGGTCCTACCTGCTGGCCAAGATCCTGTCGGGCGAGGTCGATGCCGGCGTCGTGGTGGGGCTGCTGTCGGTCGGGGTGACGATCGGCCTGGCCCCCCTGGCGCTGGCGGTCTGGGTCTGGCCAACGGCCTGGGACATGCTGATCCTGCTGGCCGTGGCGGGGTTTGCCACGGCGGGGCATTACACCATGACGCTGGCCTTTGCCGCGGCGCCGGTGACGGTGACGCAGCCGGTGACCTTTCTGCAGCTGGTCTGGGCGGTGGCGCTGGGTGCGGTTGCCTTTGGCGAGCCGGTCGACCTCTGGGTGATCGCCGGCGGGACGGTCATCATGGGCGCGGTGATCTTCATCACCTGGCGCGAGGCGGTGCTGAAACGGCGCATCACCCCGGTGGTTTCGGAAACAAAGACCTGAGCTTTGCAGCTTTGTCCGCGTATCGCGAAAAACCCCCGGGTCCGGCGTATTGGCGCCGCATTCCTTTACGAGTCTGCAAGCTATCGGAGTCACTCTTGGTGAGGAAAGGCGCAAGGTATGTTTGTGGAGGGACGGTTGACCGAGGATATGAACGAGGTGCTGGAGTTCCTGCGGCGCGAGCGGCAGAAAGTCCTGTCAGAGGCGGAATGGCGGTTCCGGATGCGCGGCTACGGCTACAACCTGCGGCGCACCGACAAGGGCGTCGAAGTGGCCCGCCTGCCGCAGAACACGGTGCTGGGCACGCTGGAACTGTAGGCGTCGGCGCGACGTCTGGACATTCCCGGACCGACGCGTGTCAAATGCGCTCTGACGGCAGGGAGGGCACGACATGCACGGGATCGCGAAATCACTTCTGGGGCTCTGGTCGGCGGCAATCGTCGTGGCGGGGCTGGCGACGGAGGTCCAGGCCGGGCTGACCGTCTGCAACGAGACCGAACAGCTGCAAAGCGTGGCCATCGGCTACGAGGCGCCCGGCGGCGTCTGGACCTCCGAAGGCTGGTGGCATGTCGATGCCGGCGACTGCAAGCTGGTCATGGCGCGCGCGCTGGGTCGGCGCGATTTCTACTACCGCGCGACGGTCGCCGGGGGCGGGTTTGACGGGCCCTTTGCCTTTTGCACGACGACCGATGCCTTCACCATCGCCGGGGACGAGGATTGCGAGTCGCGCGGCTATGAGCGCACGCGCTTTCGCAAGGTCGACACCGGCGAGGTGGCGGATTTCACCCTGACTCTGGTTGCCGAAGGCCCGGCTCCCGCCCCCAGGCAGGGCGCCGATGCCGGCAAGAGCCACTCTTCCCGCCCGCTCGAAGTGAGCTTTCCCGTCCCGCGCGGAACCCTGGGCGAACCCTTTGCCCAGTGGGGCGTCTTTTACGGCTGTCACACCATCGACGGGCTGGATTACTGCCGGTTCGAGGTCGAGGGTTGGCGTTATGACGCCTACTACGGCGGCGGCACCGCCGATGCGCTGCTGGACGCGTTGCAGGGCTGGCCGTTGCCCCTGGGTGTCGAGCTGGAAGGCGACATGATCACCTATGGCGACATCACGGTCGAGGTGGCGCTGGGCCGCGTGACCGAGGTGCCAGGCAGCGATGCCTTTGCCGCCGAGCGCGCGGCCTTGCAGGGCACCTGGCGGTCGATCGAGGATCCGCGATCCGAATTCCGCGTGGTCGGCGGCGACGTCTATGACTACTACGATGGCGAGTTCATCGCCGAACAGTGGATGACCATCAGCGAAACCTGCCCGGACGCGCCGACGGACGGCATCGGCATCACCCGGATGGAGCTGGGCACCGATGACTACTGGTGCGTGCTGCTGGGCCACTTCGGCCCGGATTTCATCGAGTTCATCAACCCGGGGCGCGGCAATATCCTGACCTATCAACGGATTGACTGACCCGTCATCGGCGGCCTGACCGGCAATCCCGGCGACGCGCGGCAGGCCCAGCCTGACCGTCCCCGGTTTTTCTTGATTGACTCGCCAGTCAAGAAAAACCAAGGTCTCGCCATGCCCAGGATCGGACAGGAACCCATACGGCGCGCGGCGCTGCTCGAGGCGACGGTGGCCGTGATCGGCGAGGCCGGATCGCTGGACGTGACCGTGACGCAGATCGCCAAGCGCGCCGGCATGTCCAGCGCGCTGGCGCATCATTATTTCGGTGGCAAGGCGCAGATCTTCCTCGCCGCCATGCGCCAGATCCTGAGCGACTACGGCGCCGAGGTGCGTGCCGCGCTGGCCGTGGCCCCAGAGGGGCGGCGCCTCGAGGCGGTGATCGCCGCGAATTTCGCCGAAAGCTGCTTTCGCCCCGCCGCCGTCTCGGCCTGGCTGAACTTCTACGTGCTGGCGCAGCGAGAGCCCGAGGCCGCGCGCCTCCTGCGGGTCTACCAGCGCCGCCTGCAGTCGAATCTGGTTCACGCCCTGCGGACCCGCACCGACCACCCCGCCGAGGTGGCCGAGACCCTGGCCGCGCTGATCGACGGTGTCTACCTGCGCGCCGCCCTGTCGGGCGGCGGCATCGAGGGCGCGGCGCAACAGGTCACCCAAACCGCCTATGCCCTGATGAGGACGCCATGACCCGCCCCAACATCCTGATCGTGATGGTCGACCAGCTGAACGGGACGCTGTTCCCCGACGGCCCCGCCGCCTGGCTGCACGCGCCGCACCTGAGGGCGCTGGCGGCGCGCTCGGTCCGGTTCACGACCGCCTACACCGCCTCGC
Source organism: Antarctobacter aquimaris (assembly GCF_900184945.1). Lineage (GTDB taxonomy): Bacteria > Pseudomonadota > Alphaproteobacteria > Rhodobacterales > Rhodobacteraceae > Maliponia > Maliponia aquimaris. The sequence goes on from NZ_FXYF01000007.1 coordinate 178,726, forward strand.
CGCTCTGCGCGCCGGGGCGGGCCAGCTTCATGTCGGGGCAGCTCCCCAGCATGACGCGGGTCTATGACAACGCCGCCGAATTCGCGTCGGATATCCCGACCTACGCGCATCACCTGCGCCGGGCGGGCTACCAGACCTGCCTGTCGGGCAAGATGCATTTCGTCGGCCCGGACCAGATGCACGGGTTCGAGGAGCGGCTGACCACCGACATCTACCCGGCCGATTTCGGCTGGACCCCGGACTATCGCAAGCCGGGCGAGCGTATCGACTGGTGGTATCACAACATGGGGTCGGTGACCGGCGCGGGCGTGGCCGAGATCACCAACCAGATGGAATACGACGACGAGGTCGCCTACCACGCCGAGCGCAAGATCTACGACCTGGCGCGCGGCAAGGACGACCGCCCCTGGTGCCTGACAGTGTCGTTCACCCATCCGCACGATCCCTATGTCGCGCGCAAGCGGTACTGGGATCTCTACGAGGACTGCGACCACCTGCTGCCCGAGGTCCCGGCGATGCCCTACGAGGATCACGACCCGCACGCGCAACGCATCTTCGACGCCAACGACTGGCGGTCGTACGAGATCACCGAAGAGCACATCCGCCGCTCCCGCAGGGCCTATTTTGCCAATATCTCCTACCTCGACGACAAGATCGGCAGCCTGTTGCAGGTGCTGAAGGACACGCGGCAGGAGGCGGTGGTGGTCTTTGTCAGCGATCACGGCGACATGCTGGGCGAGCGCGGGCTGTGGTACAAGATGAACTTCTACGAAGGCTCGGCCCGGGTGCCGCTGATGGTGGCCATGCCGGGCGGCGAAGGGCGCGCGGTGACGGCACCGGTCTCGACCATCGACCTGTGCCCGACGCTGTGCGACCTGGCCGGCGTCGACATGTCCGAGGTCATGCCCTGGACCGAGGGTGAAAGCCTGGTGCCCCTGATGAAGGGCGGGCGCAGGATCAGCCCGGTGGCGATGGAATACGCCGCCGAGGCGTCAAATGCACCGCTGGTCTGCCTGCGCGAGGGGCGGTGGAAATACACCAACTGCGCGCTGGACCCCGAGCAACTGTTCGATCTGGAGGCCGATGCGCACGAGCTGGTGAACCTGGCCGAGGTGCCGGAGCACGCCGCGGTGCTGGAGCGGTTCCGGGTGCAGGCGGCGGCGCGCTGGGACCTGGAGCGCTTTGACGCCGAGGTGCGGCAGAGCCAGGCGCGGCGCTGGGTGGTCTACGAGGCGCTGCGGCAGGGCGGCTATTTCCCCTGGGATTACCAGCCGTTGCAGAAGGCCTCGGAGCGCTACATGCGCAACCACATGGACCTGAACGTGCTGGAAGGCAGCCAGCGGTTTCCGCGGGGCGAGTGATGTCGGACCGCCGGTTGTCCGGGCGTCCCGCCCACCCACCCCCGCCCGGCCAACCGGCGGGGGCCAGCGTCTCAGGCGGCGATTTCGCTTTCGCCGTCGCTTTGGCGGGTGGTGCGCGGGGTCAGCTCCTGCGCGGTGACGGCCAGCGCCCGGATCGGCGCGCCGCCATCGTGGCGCAGGACGCAGGGCGTGACCTCGACCCGGGCAAAGCCAGCCTCGGCCAGCAGGTCGGTGACGTAGCGGCGCGCATGGCGAAAGCGGCGGGTTTCGTGCAGGGCGACACCCCGGTCGCCCTGTTCGACGGTAAAGACCAGCGCGCCGTCGGGCGCCAGAGACCCGGCGCACCAGCTGATCACCCGTTCCAGCGCGCCGAGGTAGTTGAACACGTCGTTGGCGGCGATCAGGTCGTAGCGCGGCCCGATCTCGAGCGTGCCGATATCGGCCTTGTCGAGGTGGTCGTAGATCCCCTTGGCCCGCGCCTCGGCCAGCATCCGGGCCGAGATGTCGATGCCAGTCAGGCGGTCGCAGCGCGGGCGCAACACGGCGCCGGTCAGCCCGGTGCCGCAGCCCAGGTCGAGCGCGTGACCGACGCGCGCGATCCCGGCGCGGTCCAGCGTGTCGCACAGGATCTGCGGCCCCTGGTAGCCCAGCCGACCCATCAGCGCCGAGTCGAAGCGCGGGGCGTACTGGTCGAACAGCAATTCGACAAAGGCCGCGGGCAGGCTTTCGGACAGTGGCGTTCCGGTCAGCAGGTCGCGGCGGATGCCGGCGCCCAGCGGGTCTGCCGGATCGGCCTCGACGGCGCGGCCAAAGGCGCGCGCGGCGGCCTCGGGGTTTCCAGCGGCCTCGTGGTATTCCCCCAGGCGGAACCAGCCTGCCGCCCAGCGTGGCACGAGGTCCAGCGCGCTTGCCAGGGCCTCGGCTGCGCCGGTGGTATCGCCCAGTTGGGACAGGGTTTCGGCGAACTGCGCGCGGCGGTCCGCCTGCGGGCTGCCAGACGAGAAATGCAGGACCTGCATCGACTTGTGACTTTCGAAAGCGTGTTTGTCGGAGGGGACCTCGGGCCCCGGCGGGGATCTGACCGCGCCGTGCCGAGGCTGAATTGCCGCGGCTTTAAATGGAGCGCGGGGGGCGCTGTCAAGAGGGCGCCGCGCGGGATGAGGGCAGGCCCGACGCGGCCGCCAAAGAGGTAGGACATGGAAGCGGATTATGTGATCGTCGGCGCGGGTTCGGGGGGCTGCGCGATGGCCGGACGGCTGACCGAGGCGGGCAAGCGCGTGCTGGTGATCGAGCACGGCGGCAGCGATTGGGGGCCCTTCATCAACATGCCCGGTGCGCTGAGTTACCCGATGAACATGCGGCGCTACGACTGGGGGTTCCAGACCGAGCCGGAGCCGCACCTGGGCGGCCGGCGCTTGGTCTGTCCGCGTGGCAAGGTGATCGGCGGGTCGTCCTCGATCAACGGCATGATCTACGTGCGCGGCCATGCGCTGGACTATGACCACTGGCGCGACGCGGAGGGCTGCGAGGGCTGGGGCTTTGCCGATGTGCTGCCCTACTTCAAGCGCATGGAGGACTGGCACGATGGTGGCCATGGCGGCGATCCGGAATGGCGCGGGAAGGGCGGGCCGCTGCACGTCACGCGCGGCAAGCGGGACAACCCGCTGGTGCAGGCCTTTGTCGAGGCGGGGCAGCAGGCGGGCTACCCGGTGACAGGCGACTACAACGGCCATCAGCAAGAGGGGTTCGGCCCCTTCGAGATGACGGTCTGGCAGGGCGAGAGGTGGTCGGCGGCCAAGGCCTACCTGCGACCCGCGCTGAAGGCGGGCGCGCAGCTGGTGCAAGCCCTGGCGCGGCGCGTGGTCTTTGAGGACGGCCGGGCGGTGGGGGTCGAGGTGACGCGCGGCGGCAAGGTCGAGGTGATCCGCGCCCGGGCCGAGGTGATCCTGGCCGCCAGCGCGATCAACTCGCCCAAGCTGTTGATGCTGTCGGGGATCGGCCCCGGTGCGCATCTCGCGGAACACGGCATTGCGGTGCGGGCGGACCGGCCCGGCGTGGGGCAGAACCTGCAGGACCACCTGGAACTGTATGTGCAGATGGCGGCGACGCAGCCGGTCAGCCTGGCGAAATACTGGAACCTCTTCGGCAAGGGCTGGGTCGGGCTGCAATGGCTGCTGGCGCGCAAGGGGCCGGGGGCGTCGAACCAGTTCGAAAGCTGCGGTTTCATCCGGTCGCAGGCGGGGGTGTCCTATCCCGACATCCAGTACCATTTCCTGCCCATCGCGGTGCGCTACGACGGTCGCATCGCGCCCGAGGGGCATGGCTTTCAGGCACATGTGGGGCCGATGCGCTCGCCCTCGCGGGGGGAGATCACGCTGCGGTCGGCCGACCCGGCCGAGGCGCCGCGCATTTTCTTCAACTACATGAGCACCGAGCAGGACTGGATCGACTTCCGCCGCTGCATCCGCCTTACGCGCGAGATCTTTGCGCAGGAGGCCTTTGCCCCCTATCGCGGCAAGGAATTGCAGCCCGGCGACGCTGCGCAGTCGGACGAGGACCTGGATGCGGTGATCCGCGAGCACGCCGAAAGCGCCTATCACCCCTGCGGCACCTGCAAGATGGGCCCGGCGGAGGACCGGATGTCGGTGGTCGACCCCGAGGGCCGGGTGATCGGCGTCGATGGGTTGCGGGTGGCGGACAGTTCGATCTTTCCGCAGATCACCAACGGCAACCTGAACGCGCCGTCGATCATGGTGGGCGAAAAGATCGCCGACCACGTGCTGGGCCGGCGTCTGCCGCCCGAAAATGCCGAACCCTGGGTGCATCCGGACTGGCGCACGGCGCAGCGCTAGGAGACGTTAACCACTTTGGGGTCAAGTTAACCTTTCGTTAACTTTTGACTTGAACGGAGGCCCGGGCGATCCGATCTTAACGGAATGTTAAGACTTTGTTTCGCTCTTGTTCTCCTCGCGCTGGGTGGCGCAGCCTCGGCGGATGTTGCCGGGGTCGTGCGGGTCGTGGATGGCGATACCCTTGTCGTGGCGGACACCCGCGTCCGCCTGCACGGCATCGACGCCCCGGAAACCGACCAGCACTGCGGCGGCCAGGGCGTGCCGGCGTGGAACTGCGGTGCCTGGGTCACCGGCGAGGTGCGCGCCCGCTACGATGGGCGGATGGCCTCCTGCGTGACGCTGGAGACCGATCGCTATGGCCGCAGCGTGGCGCGCTGCACCGTCGATGGCGTGGACGTCGGCGCGGAACTGGTCCGCAGCGGGCTGGCCTTTGCCTACCGCAAGTACTCGGAGGCCTACGTGGCGCAGGAACGCGTGGCGGCGGTGCGCCGGGCGGGGCTGCATGCGACCGGCATCCAGTCGCCCGAGGCCTACCGGCGGACCGAGCGCCGCATTCTCGCGGCGCAGCACATGGCCTTCGCGCCCGAAGGCTGCGTGATCAAGGGCAACGTGTCGTCCAGCAGCGGCGCCCGGATCTACCACATGCCGGGCCAGACCTGGTACGCCGGGACGAAGATCAGCGAAGCCAGGGGCGAACGCTGGTTCTGTTCCGAGGCAGAGGCGCGCGCCGCCGGCTGGCGCCCGGCGCGGCACTGATGCACATGCCGCGTTGACCCTGGCGGTTGCGAAAGCACTGCAGAATTCACACGGAAAACGGCCCGGTTTGACAAAGGTCAAGGATTGTCGCGCGCCGCTCGGCTTTGGTGTGAGCCGAACAAGAGTGAAGAAGGAGACGCACATGTCACACACGCCGCACGAACTGGCCGAGGAATTCCCGGAGTTCACCGACAAGCTGCACGCGCTGAAGCAAACCGATGCCCATTTCGCCAAGCTGGCCGACGAGTACCACGAGATCAACCGGCAGGTGCACCGCGCCGAGACCAACGTGGAACCGATGGAACAGCTGGCTGAAGAGCAGCTGCGCAAGCAGCGCTCCCTGCTCAAGGACCAGATCTACGCGCTGCTGCGCGCCTGATCCGGCCCTTGGACATGCGACGCCCCGGGAGGTCCCGGGGCGTTTTTCATTTCAGCGCCGCCTCTACCGCGCGGGTGATGCTGGACGCGGTCGGCCGGGTGGTCGATCCGTAGGTCTCGATCACCTGTCCGTCCGGCCCGATCAGCACCTTGTTGAAATTCCACGACGGGCTGAAGCCGGTCTGCTGTTCCACCCACTTGTAGAACGGATGCGCCTGCGCGCCGCGCACATGGGTGATGTCGGTCATCGGCAAATCGAGGCCGAAATTGACCTCGCAGAACTCCTTGACCGCCTCGGCGCTGGACAGTTCCTGCCTGAAATCGTCGGAGGGTACGGCCAGCACCACCAGCCCCTGGTCGCGGTAGCGGTCATAAAGCGCCTGAAGCCCCTCGTATTGCGGGGTGAATCCGCAGCGCGAGGCGGTGTTGACCACCAGCACCGGCTGCCCCCGCCAATCGTCCATCGACAGCGTGCCGCCGTCGATGCTGTCAAAGGTAAAGCCCTGCGCGGCCCAGGCGGGGAAGGCCACGACAGCGGCGAGGAAGGTGAGAAATCGTGTCATCGAAGATCTCCTTTTCCCTCTGAGATAGAGCGCCGGGGGGCAGGTCAATCCCGCCGGCGACGCGGCGCTTGCGCGAGGTCAAGGCGCGCGACCCCGACAGCAGTAACTTTGCCGGTGAGAGTAACCGAAGGAGGAACGAGATGAGACCGGTACGGACGCTGGTCCTTGTCGCCAACGACCGCGAGGCGCGGGTGCTGGAGAACGAGGGCGTGGGCAAGGGGCTGCACCAGTTGGGGCAGGTCAACCGCGATGCGGCGCTGGACCTGGGGGGCGGCCAGGCCGACCAGAGGGGCCGGTCGCAGGCCGGTCCGGGCATGGCGCGGCACGGCATGGAGCCGGCTACCGACGAAGAGGCAGTCAACCGCGCACGCTTTGCCGCCGCGCTGGCCGAGATGGTGGCTGGCGACCTGGCGCTGGGCGGCCATGACCGGCTGATCGTCTGCGCGCCGCCCAAGATGCTGGGCGCCCTGCGCGAGGCCCTGTCGGCAGAGACGCGGGCAAAGCTGTCCGCCGATCTGCCCAAGGACCTGGTCCACACCCCGCTGGCCGACTTGCCCAAACACTTTGACGGGATCGCCGCCTTCTGAGGGAGATATGGCGGCGCCGCGTCTATCCCTTGCAACCGTCTCGACTCCGGTGGCGGGGGTGTTCTACGCTGCCGCCATCCGGGCGCACACAGGGAGATCAGCCATGGCGGGCGGATGGAGCCGCGACGGCGCGGTAAACGACCAGATCGAGGCCAGCATCGCCGAGGAACTGGAGCGCATGAAGCTGCGCCGCGGTCCGATCGGCGAGAGCCTGACCCATTGCGCCGAATGCGAGGAAGAGATCCCCGAGGCGCGGCGGCAGGCCATCCCGGGCGTCAAGCTGTGCATCGACTGCGCAGCCGAACGGCAGGGCCGCGACCAGCGGCGCGGAGGGATCAACCGGCGCGGGTCCAAGGACAGCCAGTTGAAATAGGCTCTTGCCCTCGTATCTTTCGTCCTACCTGACCGGCACAGACGCCGAGCATGAAAGGACAGGATATGGCAGCCGAGGCCCCGACCATTGCGCAAAAGGCCCCCTACGCGGTCGATGTGACCGAGGGGAAATCGTATTTCTGGTGCGCCTGCGGACAATCGCGGAACCAGCCCTTTTGCGACGGATCGCACAAGGGCACGGATTTTACCCCGGTGAAGTTCACCGCCGAAAAGGACGGCAAGGTGTTCTTTTGCGGCTGCAAGCACAGCGCCAGGGCGCCGCTCTGCGACGGGACGCATTCAAAGCTGTAAGGCCGGCCCCGCTCAGCCGATGCTGCGGGCGAGACAGTCCAGCCAGTTGTCCCGCGCGATCCGTGTGATCAACGCGTCGCCGTAGCCATGCGCGCGCATCGCCTCCAGCAGCGCGGGCACGCCGGTCACGTCGCCGATCAGGTCGGGCAGGACGCAGCCGTCGAAATCCGACCCCAGCCCGACATGGCCTTCGCCCAGTGTTTCGACCAGGTGATCCATGTGCCGCAGGATCGTGTCCCAGCCGGTGTCCGTGGCGGCGGTGCCGTTGGCGTTGAGGTAGAAACTGGCGTAGTTCAGCCCCACCATGCCGCCGCTGTCGCGGATCGCGTGCAACTGCCGGTCGGTCAGGTTGCGCGGCGTCGGGCAAAGCGCGTGGGCGTTGGAATGGGTGGCGACCAGCGGTGCGGTCGACAGGCGCGCCACGTCGTCGAACCCGGCCTCGTTCATGTGCGACAGGTCGATCACGATGCGCAATGCGTTGCACAGGCGGACCAGGTCCTTGCCCCTTTCGGTCAGGCCCGGGCCGATGTCGGGCGATCCGGGAAAGGCCATCGGCACGCCGTGGCCAAAGAGCGTCGGGCGGCTCCAGACCGGGCCAAGCGAGCGCAACCCCATGTCGTGAAAGAGATACAGCGCGTCGAGGTCGGGGCCGATGGCCTCGGCGCCCTCCATGTGCATGACGCCGGCGATGCGACCTGAGTCCATGGCGGCGCGGATATGCGCGGAGGAGCGGCAGAGCGCAAAGTCGTCGGGTGCGGCGCGCGCCATCCAGTGCAGCAGCCCCGCCATGGTGAGCGCGGCGGGCTGGGCCGTGGCATGGTCCATCTGCGGCGGCATCGGCAAGTCGTAGGGCGGGTTGGCCATGAGCGCCTTGAAATCCGGCGGTTTGCCACCGGAGACGGGCGGCACGAAGATGGCGAAGAGCCCGCCGGCAAAGCCTGCGCGTTTCATGCGTTTCAGGTCCATGTGGCCCTGGCCTGAGTCCTCCAGCCAGGTCTCCTCGCGCGGGGCGGGCGATTTCATCAGCCGCAGCAGGAAATCGTTGTGGCCGTCGAAGAAGGGGATGGTCATGCCGGCGGCCTATGCTGGGGGACGGGTCTGCGCAGCAGACTACGCTTCATGTCCTCGCGCAACCCTGCGACCGGGCTTGCGACGACAGGGGCGGTTGGGGCGGGGCTTGGCGGAGGGCCGCGCCGCCGCTAGAGTTCGCGCGACGCAAGGCAGGGTGGGGGTGACGATGACGGGCGACGACGACAGGATCCAGGGCCGGCTGCACGGGGAGCAACCGGAGGTTCAGGCCGACTCGGTGCCGATGCGGCTGCTGCACATGGTGCTGATCTGGGTGATGCTGAGCCTTGCCTCGACCGTGCTGACCGTCGCCACTGTGGTGCAGGTGGTCGTCATGCTGGTGAACAAGCGCCAGCCGAACGAGCGGCTGGCCGAGTTCGGCACCGACCTTGGCATCTGGATGGCCAAGGCGGCGCGTTTCCAGACCGGGGCGAGCGAAGTGAAGCCCTGGCCGTGGACGGAGCTGGACTGAGGGTGTCCCCGCGGCAAAGGGCGCAACGCGGAGCATGTGCGGCGCGTACCGGGCTCCCGGAACCAGCCCTTTCGCCGGAACGGTCAGGCGGTGCGGTGGGTTGAAAACCCACCCTACACCTGACGTACGAGCCTTACGCCTCCATCGCCTCGAGCTGATCGATGAAGCCCTCGATCATCGACAGGCCCTTGTCCCAGAAGGTGGGATCGGTCGCATCGAGGCCGAAGGGCGCCAGCAGGTCCTTGTGGTGCTTTGATCCGCCTGCCTTGAGCATCTCGAAATACTTGTCCTGGAAGCCCTCGGGCGCCTCCTGGTAGGCGGCATACAAGGCGTTCACCAGACCGTCGCCAAAGGCATAGGCATAGACGTAGAAGGGCGAGTGCACGAAGTGCGGGATGTAGGCCCAGAAGGTCTCGTACCCTTCCATGAACTCGAAGGCCGGCCCGAGCGATTCCGCCTGCACCGACATCCACAGCGCGTTGATGTCGTCGGGGGTCAGCTCGCCGCCCCGGCGCGCCGCGTGCAGCTTGCACTCGAAGTCGTAGAAGGCGATCTGGCGCACCACGGTGTTGATCATGTCCTCGACCTTGCCCGCCAGCAGGACCTTGCGTTCGTGCGCGTCTTTCGCCCCCTCCAGCATCTTCTGGAAGGTCAGCATCTCGCCAAAGACCGATGCCGTCTCGGCCAGGGTCAGCGGCGTCGATGACAGCATCTCGCCCTGTCCCGCTGCCAGCACCTGATGCACGCCGTGGCCCAGCTCGTGCGCCAGGGTCATCACGTCGCGCGGTTTGCCCAGGTAGTTGAGCATCACGTAGGGGTGCACCTCGGTCACGGTGGGGTGGGCAAAGGCACCGGGGGCCTTGCCGGGCTTCACCGCGGCGTCGATCCAGCCCTTGTCGAAGAACGGCTGCGCCAGGTCGCCCATGCGCGGGTCAAAGGCGCTGTAGGCGCTCATCACCATGTCGCGCGCCTCGTCCCACTTGACGATGCGGTCGCTCTCCATCGGCAGGGGGGCGTTGCGGTCCCAGACCTGCATCACGTCGAGGCCCAGCCACTTGCGCTTGAGTTCGTAGTAGCGGTGCGACAGGCGCGGGTAGGCGGCGACGACAGCGTTGCGCAGCGCCTCGACGACCTCGGGTTCGACATCGTTCGACAGGTGGCGGCCGGTCTGCGCGGTGGGCATGCCGCGCCAGCGGTCGAGAATTTCCTTTTCCTTGGTCTGGGTGTTGTGCACGCGGGCAAAGGTGCGGATGTTGTCGGCAAAGACGCGGGCCAGTTCGCGCGCCGCCGCCTCGCGGGTCTCGCGCTTCTGCTCGGTCAGCAGGTTGAGCGTGCCCTCGATGTTCATTTCCTCGCCGTCGACCTCGAAGGTCAGCCCAGCGATGGTTTCGTCGAACAGCCGCTCCCAGGCGTCGCCGACGACGCCGAGATCGTGCAGGAATTTCTCGAGCTCGTCGGACAGCTGGTAAGGCTTCATCGCGCGCATCCGGTCAAAGGCGCGGCGGTAGCGGGCCAGCTCGGCGTTGCCGGCGAACAGCGCGGCATAGGCGTCATCCTCGACCCGGTTCATCTCGAGCGAGAAGAAGACCAGCGGCGTGGTGAAGTTGGTGATCTTTTCCTGACAGTCGGACAGGAACTTGGTCCGCTCAGAGTCGGTGGTCAGCTGGTAGTAGCGCAGGCCGGCAAAGGACATGATGCGCCCGGCCACGGCCTCGATCCTTTCGTGCCGATGCACCAGCGTCAGGAACTCGTCCGGCGACAGCCCGGCCAGCTTGCCCTCGTAGTCGGCGGCAAAGCTGCGGCAGGCCTCTTCGAGCCAGTCGAGATCGCGCTTGAGCTCCGGCGCGTCGGGGGCGGGGTAGAGGTCCGTCAGGTCCCATTCGGGCAGGGCGCCCAGGTTCTTGCCACCGGCGCTGGCGTTGGCGTCAAAGAGCGGTGTGGTTGCGGTGATGCGCATGGGACCCCCAGTTGTCTGCTTTTCCCAGACATAGGGGCGGACCCGACGCAAAGACAAGCCGAGCGGCCGGATTTCGATGCCGGAGCGTGAGAAAAGGGGTTCGTGTTCATGTCCGAGTCTGGCTAATCTTGGCGGCAAGAACATCGGAACCAATATCGGGAGGATTTCTGACATGTCGAACCAATCAATCCTGTTCGGGGCCGGCGGGCTGGTGCTGGGCCTGCTGGGCGGCGTTGCCGTCGGCACCTCGACCAGCCAGTCGAAGATCAGCGGCGCCATCGACAAGACACTGGCCCCCTTGCAAGAAGAGGCAGCGGCGGCGGCCAAGTCCCAGCAGGAGGCGCTGGCCGCGCTGGAGGAGAAGCTGGCCGCGCTGGAAAGCGGCCTGGCCGCCTCCGCGCCGGATCTCGACGCGCTGAAGGCGGGCGTGACCGAGGACGTGGGGGCGAAACTTGACGCCCTCGGCGCCTCGCTGAGCGACGAGTTGGGCAAGAGCGCCGCCGCGCAGGCAGATGCCGTGAAGGCCGCCATGGCCGACATGTCCGACGGCATGGCGAAGATGTCCCAGATGATGGCCGAACGCGCCCGTGCCGCTGTCGAAGCCGTCGCTCCGGCGGCGCCAGGCGGCGGGTCGATCGCCCCGGATGAGACCGCCGAGGCCGCTGCGGCAGATGCCGGCATGGCGGATGCCAACGCGTTGAGCGTGGGTCAGACGGCGGCATTTGCCGATGGCGCGGTGCGCGTCTTCGTCTCGCGCGTCGACCCGGCCAGCGGCTCGGCCCGCCTGTCGGTGAACGGCGGGCTGGTCACGCTGTCCAGCGGGGATTCGACCACCGTTTCGATCGACAGCGGCGATTGCACGGTCACCCTGACCGGCGTGTCCGCCAGTGGCGCGACGGTGGACTCCACCTGCGGCGCGGCGGCGGCGCCGGCCGAGGCTGCGGCGGCCGAACCTGCGGCCGAGGTGGCCCCGGAAAACGGCGTGGCGCCGGGCAATGCGGTCAGCTTGGCCGATGGCGCGGTGCGGGTCTTTGTGTCGGCCGTCGACGCCGCCGCGGGATCGGCCCGGATCGCGGTGAACGGCGTGGCGACACAGACGGTCGCGGCGGGTGAGACCATCGACGTCACCTCGGGTGACAAGGCCTGCACCCTGACCGTGACCGGCGTGGGCCAGGGCATGGTCGGGTTGGAGGCCAGCTGCGGCTGATCCGTTTCCCGTGATGGGACCGGCGGGGTGGGCCTTTGGCGCAGGCTCGCCCCGTGCCGTTGCGGGGCTCTCAGAACCGCCGTTCAAGCGTCAGGTGAACGACGCCGCCGCGCGCGCCGTCGGTGAGGGCGAACAGCACGCTGGTGTCCGGCCGCACCTTGTAATCAAGGGCGATGCCATAGGCGTCGTCCCTGCCGCCGTCGGTGAACTCGCCAAAGGCCATGACATCCAGCCGGTGGCTGAGCGGAAACACCAGGTCCAGCGCCAGCGCGTCGGGGCGGTCATTCGCCTCCGGGTGCAGCCAGGCCAGCCCGACCTGCGCCTCCCCCAGGTCGAACCGCGCGCCCAGCTTGGCGTTGATCCCGTGGTGGGCGTTGTTGCGCGACCAGACCGACTCGACCGCCGCCGCCAGGTGCCAGCCATCGCCGCTGTACCGGACCGAGGCGGACACCGCGCGGAAGGTGCCCTTGACCGCGTCATGCAGCGAAACCGCAACGTCCGTCCGCCCATAGCTTTGCGTCCAGGACAGCCCCCAGGGCACGGCGGTGCGGCGCATGGCCTCCACCGTGGCGTGGGCGCGGGTGTATTCGGCGCGCTCGTAGGCCAGGTAGGACGCGGCACGGGCAAAGACCGACGGCAGGACAAGGTCATAGGCCGGGCGCACGACCCCCAGCCGCCAGGTGTCGTCCCAGTTGAACGCGGCATAGGTTTCGTGCGGGCGCTTGCCGTCCAGCGCAAAGAGATAGGTGCCGATCTCGAAGCTGAGCGGCAGCCGCCGTGTCAGCGGGATGTCCAGCGTGGCGTCGATGACCCCGATTCCCGAGCCACCCATAAGGTCCGTCGCACCAATGGCGACGGTGCCGTCGAACGACAGCCCGTCGAAAGACAGCGATTGGGCCGAGGCGCCGAAGGGGCAGACCAGGGAGAGCGCGAGGCAGAAGGGACGAAACATGGCGGAACCAGACCTATGTGACAGGACTGCCGAAATACCCATATTCGTGCACCGCGTGCGAGTCCGAAATACCCGACCCGCCACCGCAAGGCGCGGTTCAGCCATGGCTTGCCAACAAAGCGCGCAGATCGTCCAGCGTGTTCGCCTCTTGCGGGCTCTTGTCGTGCCGCCAGCGCGCCATGCGCGGAAAGCGCAGGGCGATGCCGGACTTGTGGCGCGGGCTGGCCTGGATGCCCTCAAAGGCGATCTCGAAGACGTGTTCGGGCCGCACCTGCCGCACCGGGCCAAAGCGTTGCAGCGTGTTCTTGCGCACCCAGCGGGTGATCTCGTCGAACTCGGCGTCGGTGAGGCCGGAATAGGCCTTGGTAAAGGGGACGAGGTCGTTGCCCTGCCAGACGGCAAAGGTGAAATCGGTGAACAGGTTGGCGCGGCGGCCGTGGCCCTGCTGGGCGTAGATCATGACCGCGTCGACGGTCATCGGGTCCAGTTTCCATTTCCACCAGTCGCCCTTCTTGCGGCCGGACAGGTAGGGGCTGGTTCGGCGTTTCAGCATCAGCCCTTCGGCGCGCATGTCACGGGCCGCCTGGCGGATGCGGGCCAGCGTGGCCCAGTCGTCGAACGGGACCAGCGGCGAAGGGCAGACCGGCGCATCGGCGGGCAAGCCTTTCAGCAGCTCGTCCAGCCGGGCGCGCCGGTCCTCCAGCGGCCGGTCGCGCAGGTCCGTGCTGCCCGCTTCCAGCAGGTCGTAGGCCAGCAGGATCACCGGTGCCTCGCGCAGCAGCTTTTTCGGCACGGTCTTGCGGCCGATGCGCGGTTGCAGGCTGGCAAAGGGCATCGGCTGCGTGCCCTCCCAGGCGACGATCTCGCCATCCAGCACGGTGCCGGGGGGCAGGAAATCGGCGGCGCGGGCGAGTTCGGGGAAACGGTCGGTCATCAGCTCTTCGCCGCGCGACCAGACGTGGTGATCGCCGCCGCGCAGGATCAGCTGGCCGCGGATGCCGTCCCATTTCCACTCGGCCTGCCAGTCCCTGGGATCGCCCAGCACCTCCGGCCCCTCGTCCAGCTGGTAGGCGAGGTAGAAGGGATAGGGGCGGCTTTGGTCGGCGGCCGGATCCTCGGCCTCGATCAGGGCGTGAAAGCTGGTGCTGTCCGGCGTCCAGCTGCCCATCAGCCGGTGCGCCAGCGCCGCCTCGTCCTGCCCGGTGGCCTGCGCCAGCGCGCGGGTCATCAACTTGCGGCTGACGCCGATGCGGAAACCGCCGGTGATGAGCTTGTTGAACAGGAAGCGTTCGGTGGCATCCAGCTGGTCCCAGGCGGCCAGGATCTGGGGTTTGCGCGCCTCTGGAGGGATGTCATGAAGCCCGCGCAAGACATTGATCCAATGGGATAAGTCGTGGTAGGAGGTGGCGCCGGGCGGCGGCAGGACCAGGGCGATGGTCTCGGCCAGGTCACCGACGATGGGATAGGCCTCTTCCAGCAGCCAGAGCGGGATGCCGGCCTGTTCAGCGGCCCATTCGCGCAGCTGCGTCGTGGTGACCGCGCGTTTTGGCCGGCGGCCGGAGAACAGCGCGATGCACCACAGCTTGTCCTGGTCTGGCGCTTCTCTGAAGTAGTCCGCCAAAGCCCTTGTCTTGACCGAAGTTTTTGTCGTCTGGTCGATCTCGGTGAACAGCGCGGCAAAGCGTTTCATGACGCAACCTCTGCCTCGGCCCCGTCTTCGCCGCCGAACTCGGTGGGCACCACGCGGGCCTCATAGCCCCTTGTTCTCAGCCAGCGTGCGAAGATATCCGTGTAACCATGCGTGGCGTATATGGTTTCCGCGCCCGTTGCCGCGATAGCCTGGTGCAGTCCGGGCCAGTCGGCGTGGTCGGAAATGACGAATCCCCGGTCCATCGCCCGCCGCCGCCGGATGCCGCGCAACCGCATCCAGCCCGAGGCAAAGCCGGTCGACACCGGCCCGAACCGGCGCGCCCAGGCGCTGCCCAGGGCCGAGGGCGGGGCGAGGACCAGCGCGCCCTTCAGCGGCTTGAGGTCCAGGTCCGGCGTGACCTGCACCGTCGCGGGCAAGGCATAGCCCTGGGCGCGCAGCACCGCGTTTGTGGCCTCGACCGCGCCATGGGTCAGGATCGGCCCCTGCGTCTCCAGCAGGGACAGCAGGCGCTGCGCCTTGCCCAGGGAATAGGCGCCCAGCAGGCTGGTGCGCCCCGCGGCGGCGTTGGCGGCCCACCAGGCATTGATCTCAGCCGCCACCTCGGCCTGCGAGGGCCAGGCGAAGACCGGCAGGCCAAAGGTGCATTCGGTGATGAAGGCGTGGCAACGCACCGGTTCGAACGGTTCGCACAGCCCGTCGGGCGCGGTCTTGTAGTCGCCCGAAACCACCCAGACCGCGCCGCCCACCTCGACCCGGATCTGCGCCGATCCGGGCAGGTGGCCTGCCGGGTGAAAGGACACCGTGGCGCCGCCGATCTGCCGTGTCTCGCCGTAGCGGATCGAGTCGGCCGCGATCTCGCCCAGCCTGTGCCGGATGACCGGCAGGGCGGCGGAGGTGGCGAGATAGGCGCCGTGACCGGGCCGGGCGTGGTCGGCGTGGCCGTGGGTGATCAGCGCGCGGGGCACCGGGCGCCAGGGGTCGATGTAAAAATCGCCCGCCGGGCAGTATATGCCACGCTCGGTGAAGGTAAGGACAGGGTCGGCCATGGCCGGAGGATAGAGGGAAAAGCGGCGCGGACCAGCCTCTCAGGCACGCATCGCGGACTTGGCGCCGGTCGCGTCGAAATGATCGACGATCTCGGCCAGGATACGCTCGCGGATGCGCGGCACCTCCATGAGAACCTCGTGCTCGCCACCCTCGACCATCTCCAGCCGGCCGCCGGGCCAACTGTCCATCCGGCTGCGGATGCGGTCCACATCGACGATCCGTTCGTTGGTGCCGCAGTAACAGATGCAGGGCAGCGACGGTGAGGGCCGGCGGGCCAGGCGGCGCGATTCGGCCAGCGCCTCGTGCAGCCAGTGCAGCGAGGGGCCGCCCAGTTGCAGCTCGGGGATCGCCAGGACCTGGCGGCGCATGTATTCCCACTGTTCGGGATCGGTGGTCAGCAGGTTGTCGGGAAAGGAACTGGAGGCGACGTAACTGTCGACCCCGGTGCCGGGCGCGAACAGGTGACCCAGGCCCACCGTCTTGGACATGCGCGAGATCGCCCAGGCTGCCGGGCGCACCGGGTCGGAGATGCGGATGCCCCACATCGGCCCGGTGAACACGCAGGAGGCCACCGGCAAGCCGTCAAAGACCGCGCGCAGCCCGATGCAGCCGCCCATGGAATGGGCGATCAGGTGCATCGACCCTGGCAGGTTCAGCCGCCGGGCGAGGTCCAGCATCGCGCTGACATCGCGCTGGTAATCCTCGAAGACATGGACATGCCCGGTTCGGCGTTCGCCCAGCATCCGGTCGGCCAGCCCCTGGCCGCGCCAGTCGATCGCCAGGGTGTGATAGCCCGCATCCGACAGGACGCGGGCCACGCGGCCGTATTTCTCGGCGTATTCGGTGCGGCCCGGAAACATGAGCACCGTCCCCCGGTCCCCGTCGCTGCCGTAGTGGGCGATCCGGACACGCAAGCCGTCCGAAGTCTCCATCCACCATGCACGAGAATCCGCGGGACCCTCGGCCAGATCGGCATGAAACGGGGCGGGGGCGGCGGGCATCAGGACAGGACCTGGGCCAGGCGCATGGCCGCCGACATGTCGCCGTCGATAGCAAGCTTGCCGGACATGAAGGCGGAGGTCGGGTCGATTTCACCTTCGAGGATGGCCTGGAAGGTTTCCGCGCTGGCGGTCAGGGTCACATCGGCGTCGTCATCCCCCGCGCGGCAGCCGTTTTCGTCGATGATCAGGCTCCCTTCGCCTTCGATCGTCATCTTTGCCGTGCCGTCAAACCCATCGCCGCCCAGTTTTTCGGTCAGGGCCGCGACGGCCGCCGTAACTGTGTCGCTCATATCCGCTCCTCGCCTTGCTCTCATAATCGTGCGCTGGCCAACCCGTGCGCAAGCGCTACACTAGCTCATGTTATGAGGACGGCACCCATGAAATTCAAACCTACCCTCACGGCATTGGCCACCCTAGTCATGTTTTCCCTACCTTTGTCTGTACGGGCGGAAGACAGGTTGGGCGGGCTGATGCAGGAACTCAAGCAGGCCGAGACCGAGACCGCCGCGCAACGGCTCGAGAATCAGATCATCACCGAATGGTCGAAAAGCGGCTCGGCCAGCATGGATCTGCTGCTGAAACGCGGCCGCGACGCGCTGGAGGTGAGCGACAGCGCCGCCGCGATCGAGCATTTCCACGCGCTGACCGACCATGCGCCGGATTTCGCCGAAGGCTGGCACGGGCTGGCGCTGGCCTATTTCGCCGCCGAGAACTTCGGCCCGGCGATGGATGCGCTGGAACACGTCCTGGCGCTGAACCCCGACCACTTTGGCGCCTTGCGCGGGGTGGGGGCGATCCACGAACGGGTGGGCCACACCACGCTTGCATACCGCGCCTACCAGAAGGTACTTGAACTCAGGCCCCATGATGCCGACGTCAAGACGGCGATGGAGCGGCTGGAGCGCGAGGCCATCGGCATCGAGCTCTGAGGACAGGACCGGGCACGGCGCCACCACAGGCGGCGGCCCGCAGGATAGGCGGCCCCATGGCCTTGAAACCCCGGATCGCGGCCGTTCTCGGCCCGACCAATACAGGCAAGACCCACTACGCCATCGAGCGGATGCTGGGATACCGGACCGGGGTGATCGGCTTGCCGCTGCGCCTTCTGGCGCGCGAAGTCTATGACAAGATCGTCAAGGCCCGAGGGCCCTCGGTGGTGGCGCTGGTCACCGGCGAGGAACGGATCGTGCCGCCGCGCGCGCAATACTGGGTCTGCACGGTCGAGGCCATGCCCGAGGGCATGGGCACCGATTTCGTCGCCGTGGACGAAATCCAGCTGTGCGCCGATCCGGAACGCGGCCACGTCTTCACCGACCGGCTGCTGCGGATGCGCGGCCTGCAGGAGACGCTGTTCCTGGGCTCGGACACCATGCGCGGCCCGATCTCGGCGCTGGTGCAGGGGGTAGAGTTCCTGCGCCGCGAGCGGATGAGCCAGCTGAGCTACACAGGTTCGAAAAAGATAAGCCGCCTGTCCGCGCGCACCGCGATTGTTGGGTTTTCGGTCGATAATGTATATGCCATCGCCGAACTGCTCAAGCGGCAGAAGGGCGGTGCGGCAGTCGTGATGGGGGCGCTTTCGCCGCGGACGCGGAACGCTCAGGTTGATCTCTACCAGAACGGCGAGGTCGATTACCTGGTGGCCACCGACGCCATCGGCATGGGGCTGAACTTGGACATCGACCACGTCGCCTTTTCCTCGCTGACCAAGTTCGACGGGCGGCGGATGCGGCCGCTGCAACCCAACGAGTTGGCGCAGATCGCCGGGCGGGCCGGGCGGGGCATGGCCAACGGCACCTTTGGCGTCACCGGAGAGGCGGGGCCGATTCCCGACGAATGGGCGCAGGCGATCTGCAACCACCAGTTCATGCCGCTGAAAAAGCTGCAATGGCGCAGCGCCGCGCTGCGCTTTGGCTCCATCGCGGCGCTGGAGGCGAGCCTCGACGCCAGCCCCGACCACGAGATGCTGTCCAAGGCGCGCGAGTCCGACGACCTGCGGGCGTTGCGGGCGCTGGCGGCCGAGGCCGAGGTGCAGGCGCGGGCCTCGGACGTGGCCTCGGTGCAGCTGCTGTGGGACGTCTGCCGGATCCCCGACTTTCGCGGCATCTCGGCAGCCGAACACGCGGACCTGCTGGGCACGATCTTTGGTCATCTGCACGAACGCGGCCGAGTTCCGGACGATTTCCTGGGCCGGCAGGTCAACCGGATCGACCGGACAGATGGCGACATTGACACATTGTCGAAACGACTGGCGTATATCCGCACATGGACCTATGTCGCGCAGCGCAGCGGCTGGGTTGCCGACGAAGACCATTGGCGCGGGCGGACACGCGCTGTAGAAGACGCCCTGTCGGACGCTCTGCACGAGCGGCTGACGCAGAGATTTGTAGACCGGCGCACCAGCGTGCTGCTGCGCCGGTTGAAGCAGAAGGAGGCCCTTTTGGCCGAAGTGAACGATCAAGGGGAAGTCACCGTCGAGGGTCATCTCGTCGGGCGGCTTGAGGGGTTCCGGTTCCGTCAGGACAAGGACGCGACGGGCCAGGAAGCGAAAACGCTGCGGCAGGCCTCGTTGCAGGCGCTTGCGCCGCATTTCCACCTGCGCGCGGACCGGTTCTACAACGCACCGGACACCGAGATCGACTTTACCGAGCAGGGCGGCCTGATGTGGGGCGACCAGGCGGTGGGCCGGCTTGCCAAGGGTGACGACCCGATGAAGCCGCGCATCGTGGCCTTTGTCGACGAAGAGGCAGGCCAGGACGTGGCCGCCAAGGTCGAACGGCGCCTGCAGCACTTCATGGACCGCAAGATCGCCGCGCAGTTCGAACCGCTGTTGAAGATGCAGAACGACGAGGCCCTGACCGGGCTGGCGCGCGGCTTTGCCTTCCGGCTGGTCGAGGCGATGGGGATCATCCCCCGCGCCGAGGTGGCCGATGACGTCAAGGCGCTGGACCAGGACGCGCGCGGCGCGCTGCGCCGCCACGGCGTGCGCTTTGGCCAGTACACGATCTTCATGCCGCTGCTGCTGAAGCCCGCGCCGACGCGCCTGCGGCTGGTGCTGTGGTCGCTGGCCAACGGGCTGGACGAACTCCCCGAGGCGCCGCCTCCGGGGCTGGTGACGGTGCCCAACATCGCGGATGTCCCGGCGCAGCACTACATGCTGGCCGGCTACCGCAAGTCGGGCGCGCGGGCGATTCGCATCGACATGCTGGAGCGCCTGGCCGACATGTTGCGCGCCGAGGACAGCCGCGCCGGGTTCGAGGCCAAGGCCGACATGCTGTCGATCACCGGCATGACGCTGGAGCAGTTCGCGGACCTGATGCAGGGCCTGGGCTACAAGGCCGAGAAGGGTGAGCGCGCCAAGGTCAAGCCGGCGGATGCCGTGATCGCCGAGGATGCCGCGCCAGCCGAGGACGCCCCGGTCATGGATGCAACCGCCGGAACCCCGGATGGGCAGCAGCCGGATGCCGACCTGACGCCCGCACCCGCCGATGTCGCCGAGCCTGTCGCGCGACTGCCGGATGAAGGCGAGGCGCCGATTTCCGCGGAACCGGCCGAGCCGGTGGCAGAAGATCCGGTTCCCGCCACGCCTGAGGAAGAGATCTTGCCGGGTCACGCCCCGGACGAGGCTCTGGCCGGGCCCGAGATGGAGGTCTTTTACACCTTCACCTGGGGCGGGATGCGCAATGCCAACGCCCGTCGCGGCGGCGGCAAGCCGCGCCGCGAGGCACGCGGCGGTGATGCCCCGCGCGGAGAGCGCGCAGCCGATGCGCCGCGCGGCGACCGTGGCGGGAGACCGCAGCGCGGTGATCGTGACCGGACCGAGCAGGGCGGTGACCGCCCACGCGGCAAGGGCGGCAAGCCGGGCAAGGGCAAGGGCAAGGGCGGCGGCAAGCCCGAAGGCGGCAAGACTTTTGAGGCCCGCCCGCCGCGCAAGGAAAAGCCGATCGATCCCGACAACCCCTTTGCAGCCGCGCTGATGGGACTCCGGGACAAGACCTGAGTGGCTGAACCGGCTGTCAGGATCCGCATCGACAAGTGGCTCTGGCATGCGCGTTTCTTCAAGACGCGCACGCTGTCGGCCAAGGCGGTGTCATCCGGTCCGTGCCGGGTCAACGGAACGCCGGTCGCCAAGCCGGCGTTCCTGGTCACCCCGGGGGACGTGCTGACCTTTTCCCAGGCGCGCGACGTCCGGGTGATCCGCGTCGTGGCCCTGGGGGAGCGACGCGGCCCGGCACCGGAGGCGCAGGCGCTTTACGATGACCTGGACCCGCCGAAGGCGCGCGCGCCGGACCTGGCGGCACCGCATGCCGAAAGCGGTGGCCGACCGACCAAGAAGGATCGCCGCATGCTCGAAAAGTCGCGGTCCTCTGCGCTTGAATGATCCGGGTCACTGGATTACGTAGCCCCAAACGCGCCTGTTCAGGATCGAGAGTTCCATGACTTACGTCGTCACCGACAACTGCATCGCCTGCAAATACACCGACTGCGTCGAGGTCTGCCCGGTGGATTGTTTTTACGAGGGCGAGAACGCGCTGGTGATTCACCCGGACGAATGCATCGACTGCGGCGTGTGCGAACCGGAGTGCCCGGCCGACGCGATCCGCCCCGACACCGAACCGGATATGGACAAATGGGTCGAGTTCAACCGCAAGTACGCGGAACTCTGGCCGGTGATCATCACCAAGAAAGACCCGCTGCCCGGGGCCGAGGATCGCGATGGCGAAACCGGCAAGCTGGACAAGTATTTTTCGGAAAAGCCCGGCGAGGGCGGCTGACGATTCGGTCAGCGTCTTCCGGCGGCGCCTGAGCTTTTCCACGCAAGATGCTGAAAACGGCCGGTTTACGCCGATTCCGCGATGCTGCTAGGATGTGCATTCGATTCATGTTATACATTTGCTTCATATGATGACTGCAAGCGCGTGGCATGCTGCCCAAGCGCCCTTCGGGGCCTAGCCAAACCAAATCACATCCAGATGAACGGGAATCCTGTGATCCCCGCTCGTCTTTTTGTCGCCTGTCGACCTTCGAGTTGCGAGGAAAGAGCTAAATGACCAAGAGCAAAAAACCCGACTTCCGCCCGAACGAGTACGTTGTTTACCCGGCGCATGGCGTCGGCCAGATCGTGTCGATCGAAAAGCAGGAGATCGCGGGGATCAGTCTCGAACTCTTCGTGATCTCCTTTGAAAAGGACAAGATGACGCTCCGCGTGCCGACGCACAAGGCAACCGAGGTGGGCATGCGCTCGCTCTCGTCGCCGGACGTGGTGAACGAGGCCATGAAGACCCTCAAGGGCAAGGCCAAGGTCAAGCGCGCCATGTGGTCGCGTCGTGCCCAGGAGTACGAACAGAAGATCAACTCGGGCGACCTGATCGCCATCGCCGAAGTGGTGCGCGACCTGCACCGCGCCGACGACCAGCGCGAGCAGTCCTACTCGGAGCGCCAGCTTTACGAAGCCGCGCTCGAGCGGCTGACCCGCGAAATCGCCGCCGTCTCCGGTGACGAGGCCGCCGCCGCCAAGCAGGTGGACGAGGTCCTGGGCCTGCGCGCCGCGTAAGCACCGGTTTCGACTGAGTATTGAAAACCGCGTCCCGAGAGGGGCGCGGTTTTTTCGTGTCGTGCTGTCGGTGTCGTGCTTTCGGAGCCGTGCCGGGGGAACGGTTTTGAAGGAAAACCGTTCGGGATGGCCCCTGGTGGGACCATCCCGGGCGCCCGTGTCAGGCCGCGTCCTGTTTGCCGCGCTCTGTCAACGCGTTGTAGAGCGCGGTTTCAAGGTCCTTCTCCAACTCGCGGGAGCGGGTGATGTAGGCCGCGTTCTCGGCCGGCGGGATCGAGGGATCCCAGAGCGACGCAAGTTCCTGGATGGTCTCGCGGTCATGGTAATAGAAGGTCTCTTCGGCGAGCGCGGCCTCGTATTCGCTGAGGCCCACGTTTTCGAGCACGTAGCGCCCGGCGCGCAGGCTCGAATCGAACATCTCGCGCACGATGTCGTTGGCCCCGGCCTGGTAGAGCGCATAGGTGTGGTTGCGGTCGCGGGCGCGGGCGACGATGTGCAGGTCGGGCCGAATGCGACGGGCGTAGGCGACCAGCTTGGTCGTGGCCTTGGGATCGTCGAGCGCGGCCACCAGCACGCGCGCCGAGTCGATCCCGGCGGCATGCAGCAGTTCCGGGCGGGTCGGATCCCCGAAGTAACCCTTGACCCCGAAACGGCGCATCAGCTGGATGGTCTGCATGTCATGGTCCAGCACCACCGTGCGAAAGCCCGAGGAGGACACCAGCCGGTTCACGATCTGGCCAAAGCGGCCGATCCCGGCGATGACCACCGGGCCTTCGGTGTCGATGGTGTCGGGTTCGATCGTCTCGGCCGTGGTCGTGAACCGTTTCTTGTTGAGGTAGTCGAACAGCAGGAACAGCAGCGGCGTGATCAGCATCGTGATGGCGATCACCAGCAGCAGCCGGTCCGCCAGCGATGCGAAAAAGACGTTCTGCTGCCGCCCGAAAGAGGCCAGGACAAAGCCGAATTCCCCCGCCTGCGCCAAGCCCAGCGTGAACAGCCACAGCCCCCGCTTGCGCAGGCCAAAGGCGCGGCCCAGCCCGTAGAGCACCATGCCCTTGACCACGATGACGGCAATCGCCAGCCCGAGAATCAAGAACGGTTCGCGCAGGAAGCCATTGACGTTGATGCCGGCGCCCACGGTGATGAAGAACAGACCCAGCAACAGGCCCTTGAAGGGTTCCACGTCCGATTCCAGTTCGTGCCGGAACTCGGAGTTGGCCAGCACCACGCCGGCCAGGAAGGTGCCGAGCGCCGGCGACAGGCCCACCAGGGTCATCAACAGGGCGATGCCGATCACGATCAGCAGCGCGACGGCGGTGAACATCTCGGGCAGGCGCGAGGCATGGATGTAGCGGAACAGCGGACGCGCCCCGTAGATGCCGGCCAGGATGATCGCGATGATCACGCCCAGCGTCACCAGTGCGGCGCCCCAGCCGGGCAGCCCTTCGACCAGCGACAGGGCGGCATGGTGCGCCTCTTCGATGGGCACGTCGTTGGCCTCGAGAAACTCGCGCGGGCTGACGAAGACGGGCGCCGCCAGCAGCGGGAAGATCACCAGCATCGGGATGACGGCAATGTCCTGCGTCAGCAGCACGGAAAAGGCCGAGCGACCGCCATTGGTCTGCATCAGGTTCTTTTCGTTCAGCGTTTGCAGCACGATCGCGGTCGACGACAGTGCCAGCGCCAGGCCCAGCGCCAGCGCCGTCTGCCAGTGCAACCCCAGCGCCATGGCAACCGCCATCACCGCGCCGGTGGTGATCGCGATCTGCAACCCGCCAAGGCCGATCAGCCGGTGCCGCATGTCCCAGAGGGCGCGCGGCTCCAGTTCGAGCCCGATCAGGAACAGCATCATGACCACGCCGAATTCGGCATAGTGCTGGATGTCCTCGGTGTCCACGACCAGCCCAAGACCGGGTCCGATGGCAAGCCCGGCCAGAAGGTATCCCAGCACGGAGCCAAGCCCCAGGCGCGCCGCCAGGGGCACCGCGATCACCGCGGCAAGAAGCAGGACAGAGGCCTGAAGCAGAAAGGAATCCAATGGTGTCCCCGATACAGAAGCTCGGGGTCATATTGCGCGGCACGGATCGAAAGAGGCAACCGGACAGATGCATCTTTTGCCGGAAATGCAGGCAGCCGGTGCCCGCTGGGCGCTCTCTGGCCTATTCCGCCGGCAACAGGGGCGCCTGCGGGCGTGGCAGGCGCGGACGCAGGCGCGACCAGCGCGGCGTGACCTCCTGTGGCAACAGGGCACGCAGGCGCACCAGGGGCAGCCGACCGTCCAGGACCGCGCGGTAGAGGGCAAAGACGCCCTCGCGCAGGTAGGGGGACCAGTGGCAGATCAGCCGGTCGGGCGGGGCCACCGGGTAGCCCGCGCCGCGCAGCGCCGCGAGGCTGTGCGGGTTGTCCAGCTGCAGCGTGACCAGCCGGGGATGGCGCAGCCGGCCGTGCCCCAGCATGCGGTCGCCGCGGCGTTCCGGCGCGATGAGCCGCTCCAGCATGAAATCGTAGAGGTCGTTCTCGCGCGTGGTGACGTTCAGGACCTCGGTCTCGGCGCCGCCGGGGCTGTCTAGGGCCGCGCGCGCCGTTTCGCCGTATTCGGCGGCGGCCAGCAGCACGGCCCGGCCGATGGTGCCCGGCGGCCCGGCGCGCAGGGCCGCCAGCGCGACCCGCGCGCCCAGCGAATGCGCGATCACGTTGACCTGGCGGTCCGGGTCGATGGCGCGAATCTCGGCCGCCAGCGCGGCCAGTCCGTGCCCGGCCTCGACCGCGCGCCGGTGCGCCGCCCAGATCGAGCCGCGCGCCGGCCAGCCCAGCGAGATGCCCAGCGCCCCGCCAGAGCGGCCGGTCAGCCCCAGCTGGTCCGGCCAACTGACGATACGACGGTCCCGGAGTTGCGGCGCATGTGCCAGAAGCGAGGCATGGGGGCAATGGACCGGATGCCCCGGCAGGTACTTGTAACCATGCACCATCAGGGTCACCGGTCCCGCGTTGGCGGCCAGTTTCCGACGCAGGGCGGGCCGGACCTGGTCCGCTTCGCCGTGCAGGCGGGGCTCTCCGTTCTTCACCGTGATGCGTAGCATTGGCATGGCAGCGTCCCACTACATCTTGTGTGTGGCCTCTACGCCAAGGCTGCGACGGTTTGGTGAAGCTGCGGTTACATCGCTGTGACACCCTTGCAATGCATCCTTAACGGTTCTATGCCATCGCCCGTGGCGATTTGTAACCGGATTGCGGGCCACGGGGGGCGGCGACCCTTCAGAATCCGCTAAAGAGGTCAGACGAGAGGCTCCTTTCGCTTGACCGCGATCGGGGCTTTTTTGTTGGGAGAGAACCCATGACGACCGATGATCACGCGCCGCGCGCCAAGGCCACGAACCTTGTGCACGGCGGCACCAAGCGCAGCCAGTGGGGTGAGGTGAGCGAGGCGCTCTTTCTCACCCAGGGCTTTGTCTACGACACCGCCGAAGCGGCGGAGGCGCGGTTTCTCAAGGCCGGGCAGGACGAATACATCTATGCCCGCTACGGCAACCCGACCGTCGCCATGTTCGAAGAGCGCATGGCGCTGCTCGAAGGGGCCGAGGACGGCTTTGCCTGCGCGTCCGGAATGGCGGCGGTCAGCGGGGCGCTGACCTCGATGCTGCGCGCGGGGGATCACGTGGTGTCGGCCCGGGCGCTGTTCGGCTCCTGCCTCTACGTGCTGGAAGAGGTGCTGACGCGCTACGGCGTAAAGGTCACCTTTGTCGATGGCGAGGACCTGGCCCAGTGGGAGGCGGCGATCCGCCCTGACACCAAGGCGGTGTTCTTCGAGTCCATGTCGAACCCGACGCTGCAACTGGTTGACATCGAAGGGGTTTCCAAGATTGCCCACAGGCATGGCGCCAAGGTGGTCGTCGACAACGTGTTCTCGACCCCGATCTACTCGAAGGCCATCGCGCAAGGCGCTGATCTGGTTGTCTATTCCACGACAAAGCACGTGGACGGGCAGGGCCGTTGCCTGGGCGGCGTGATCCTGGGCAAGCGGGATCATATCCGCGGCGTGGTGGAACCCTACATGAAGCACACCGGCGGCTCGATGAGCCCGTTCAACGCCTGGGTGATGCTGAAGGGGCTGGAAACCGTCGCTCTGCGTGTGCGCGCGCAGACCGAAAGCGCGCAGGCGATCGCCTTGGCGCTGGCCGATCACCCCAAGGTCGCCCGGATGATCTTTCCCGGCCACCCCAGCCACCCGCAGCACGACCTTGCCATGCGTCAGCTGGGGGCGGGCGGCACGCTGGTCAGCTTCGAGATTGCCGGTGGCAAAGAGGCGGCGTTCCGCTTTCTGAACGCGCTCGACATCGTGATCATCTCGAACAACCTGGGCGATGCGAAATCCATTGCCACCCATCCCGCGACAACGACCCACCAGCGGTTGAAGCCCGAGCATCGCGCGGCGCTGGGAATCGGCGACGGAATGATCCGCCTTTCGGTGGGGATCGAGGACGCGCAGGACCTAGTGGCCGACGTGTTGCGCGCTCTGGACGCGGTGTGATGACGGAAAACCGCGCGGGACTCATCCAAATGTGCGACTGTGACGTATCTATGTATGAGATTGGAATTCGCCCCGGCGGTTCCTAGGTACATAACAGTGACGCGCGAGAGGGTTGAACCCGCCATGAACATCCATACCCCGGAGATCGATCGCAAGCCCAGCGCAGAGGAGGCCGCCGACGCGCTTGCCCTGCTGCGCCGCTGGACGTCCAAAGCCCACGACGCCGAGATCGAGGCGCTCGACCCCGTGCTGGCGCGCCTGACCCCGGAGGCGGCAAAGGACAGCTATCCGGTGCTGTCGCGCGTTTATCCCGAAGGCTTTGCCGTGGACGGCAGCTACAAGGCGACGCTGCCCGACCTGCAGAACGGCCCGTCCTCGCTGATCCGCGGCGCCAACCGCGCGATCCAGCATGTCGGCATCTCCAACTTCCGCCTGCCGATCCAGTACCACACCCGCGACAACGGCGACCTGCGGCTGGAGACCTCGGTCACCGGCACGGTCAGCCTGGATGCCGACAAGAAGGGCATCAACATGAGCCGCATCATGCGGTCCTTCTATGTCCATGCGGACAAGACCTTCAGCTTTGGCGTGATCGAGGCGGCGCTGGACGACTACAAGTCCGACCTAGAAAGCTTTGACGCGCGCATCAACATGCGCTTTTCCTTTCCGATGAAAGTGCAGAGCCTGCGTTCCGGGTTGTCGGGTTACCAGTATTACGACATCGCGCTGGAACTTGTCGAGGTCGATGGCGTGCGCCGCAAGATCATGCATCTCGACTATGTCTACAGCTCGACCTGCCCCTGTTCTCTGGAACTGAGCGAGCATGCCCGGCGCGAGCGCGGCCAGCTGGCCACGCCGCATTCGCAGCGCTCGGTGGCGCGGATATCGGTCGAGGTGAAGGACGGCGCCTGCCTGTGGTTCGAGGACTTGGTGGACATGTGCCGCCGCGCCGTGCCGACCGAGACGCAGGTCATGGTCAAGCGCGAGGACGAGCAGGCCTTTGCCGAGTTGAACGCGGCCAACCCGATCTTTGTCGAAGACGCGGCCCGGCTGTTCGCCGAGCAGCTCCAGGCCGATGCCCGGGTGGGCGATTTCCGCGTGATTGCCAGCCACCAGGAAAGCCTGCACAGCCACGACGCCGTGTCGGTGCTGACCGAAGGCGCGCTGTTCGCCGCCGAGAGCCTGGACCCCAAGCTGTTTTCGACCCTCTTCCACGTCGGCTGAGGCTCTGGGCAGCGTCCCGCTCCACCGCCCGAAAACCATGCACGCGCGTCGGAAGACAGTCCGGCGCGCGTTGCGTTCATGGTCTGGTCATCTGTTGTGTGACAGGCTGGCGGCAGGGAGGAAACCGACCGCAACAGGAAAGGTTTCCAGACATGCCACGCGACAACGTAACAATCGGGATGGGCCACACCTCCCTCAAGGGCAAGATCGACCTCTACCTGACCGAGGTCGGCTTCGGCATGAACCCCGCGGCGCTGAAACGCGCGCGCCTGGGACAGATCATCGCGCTGGAAAGCGCGACCGACGCCGAACTGGCCAGCATCGGCATCGCCCGCGACCAGATCCTGCCCTTTGTCTTCCGCGACTTGCTGGCCGCCTGACGACGCGACCTCTGCGGGCGGCTTGACACTCTGACGCGACGCGGCCAACGCTGCACCCATGTTCGACATGCGTCCCGTCGTCTACGTCATCGGCCTGCTGGTCGCCTGCCTGGGCGGGACCATGCTGTTGCCGTTGATCATCGACCTTGCCGAAGGGCGGGGCGAATGGCCCGTGTTCCTTGAAAGCGCGATCATCACCATCCTCGCGGGCAGCCTGACGGCGCTGTCCTGCCGCAACGCGGTCAAGGAAGGGCTGACGCTGCAGCAGACCTTTCTGCTGACCACCGGCGTCTGGGTCGCGCTGCCGGTCTTCGGTGCGCTGCCCTTCGTGCTGGGCGCCACCGGCGTCAGCTACACCGACGGGTTCTTCGAGGCGATGTCGGGCCTCACCACCACCGGGGCCACCGTCCTGACCGGGCTAGATGATCTGCCCAAGGGCCTGCTGCTGTGGCGCGGGCTGCTGCAATGGCTGGGCGGGGTCGGCATCATCGTCGTCGCCATGGTCTTCCTGCCGGAACTGCGCGTCGGCGGCATGCAGATCTTCCGCTCCGAAGCCTTTGACACCATGGGCAAGATCCTGCCGCGCGCGACGCAGATCTCGTCCTCGATCTCGTCGATCTACATCTCGTTGACGCTGTTCTGCGCGGTCGGTTACCTGCTGTGCGGCATGAATGCCTTTGACGCGACGGTCCATGCCATGACCACCGTCTCGACCGGCGGTTTTGCCAATTACGACGCCAGTTTCGGCCGGTTCACCGGGCCGGCGGAATATGTCGCCTCGGTCTTCATGATCCTCGCGGCGCTGCCGTTCGTCCGGTTCGTGCAGATGATGCGCGGCCACCACCTGGTGCTGTTTTCCGACAGCCAGGTCGTGGCCTTCATCTCGATCATCGGCGTGCTGGTGGCGGTGACCTCCGTCACCCTGCTGTCGATCTTTCCGCACCACCCCGAGCAGGCCTTTCGCGAGGCTCTGTTCAACATCACCTCGATCATCTCGGGCACCGGCTATTCCAGCGTCGACTACATGAAGTGGGGGCCGTTCCTGATCGCCATGTTCTTTTTCATCGGGCTGATCGGCGGTTGCGCCGGGTCGACCGCCTGTTCGGTCAAGATTTTCCGCTACCAGCTGCTGGTCGCCTCGATCCGGGTGCAGATGAAACGCATCCGCGCGCCGCATGGCGTCTTTGTCCCGCGTTATCAGGGTCGGCCGGTGGGCGACGACGTCATGTCCTCGGTCATGAGCTTTTTCGTGTTCTTCATCGTCAGCCTGGGCGTGTTCTCTGTCGCGCTCAGCCTGACGGGGCTGGACTTCATCACGTCGGTGTCCGGCGCAGCCACCGCCATTGCGAACATCGGCCCCGGATTGGGTGACCAGATCGGTCCGGCGGGCAATTTTCAGGGGCTGAGCGACACGGCGAAATGGCTGATGAGTCTGGCCATGGTCATGGGGCGGCTGGAACTGCTGGCGGTTCTGACGCTTTTCACTGTCAGGTTTTGGAGGGATTGATGCAAAGACCGCTTGGAGCGCAGATAAGCCACGCCTTGAAGGAGCGCGGGGTCGAAGTGATCTTCGGCATTCCCGGTGTGCACAATATAGAAATGTACCGCGGTATCGAGGAGGCCGGTCTGCGCCACATCCTCGCCCGGCACGAACAGGGCGCCGCCTTCATGGCCGACGGTTATGCCCGGGCGACCGGACAGCCAGGGATCTGCTACCTGATCACCGGGCCCGGCTTTCTCAACGCCATGACGGCGCTGGGGCAGGCCTGGTCCGACAGCGTGCCGGTCCTGGCGCTGGCCTCCTGTCTTGACGAGACCGCGGCGCGGCGCGGCCAGTTGCACCAGATGCGGGACCAGCGCGCCGCCGGGGCGACGGTCTGCGACTGGTCGGAGATGGCCTCGGATCCCAGCGCGGTGTTCCGCCTGATCGACCGGGCGCTGGCCGAATTCGCCGCGGTCCGTCCGCGACCCAAGGCTCTGCACGTACCGATCACGGCGCTGGGCGGGCTGGCTGACGCGGCGCCGCCGCCTCCGGCGCGGCCCGCGCGCGCCCATCTGACCCATGCGCAGATCTACGAGATCATCGACATGGTGTCGGCAGCGGAACGGCCGATGTTCGTCTTCGGCGGCGGCGCGATCGGGGCGGCGCGCGACGTGCCGGACCTGTTGCGCCAGACCGGCGCGGCCAGCTTTACCACCTATGCCGGGCGCGGCATCGTGCCGCCGGGCACGCCGCTGCATTACGGCAGCTTCCTGGCGCGGCCCGACAGCGCCGCTGTCTTGGCAGAGGCGGATGTCGTCGTGGCGCTGGGCACCGAATTGTCCGAGGTGGACCTGTGGCGCGACGCGCTGGGCCACAAGGGGCGCATGATCCGCGTCGATCTGGATCCCGAGGGGCTGTCGGGTCTTTCTGCCGGCGACCTGGGTTACATTGGCGACGCCGCGGCGCTGGTGCGCGCGATGACCATCGCGATCCCTGCCCGCAACAGTGACCGGCCGCCCTGTTGGGACGCCGGACGGGTGGCCGCAGCGCGGGCGCGCTGGCGGGCGGAGGTCATGGCCGAACGTCCGGGAATTGTCGAGGTGGCGGAGACCCTGCAGGCGGTCATGCCCGAAGACGCGATGATCTACTCGGACATGACCCAGTTCGCCTACGGCGCCAAGGAGGTCTGGGACATGCCGCGCCCGGGCCATTGGCATCACCCCTTCGGCTTTGGCACGCTGGGCTATGCCCTGCCGGCGGCGATCGGCGGCGCGGTCGCGCGGCCGGGCCTGCCGACCTGCGCGATCCTGGGCGACTACGGGCTGCAATACACCCTGCCGGAACTGGGGACTGCGGTGGAACTGGGCCTGCCGTTGCCGATCCTGGTCTGGGACAACAGCAGGCTGGGAGAGATCAAGGATGCGATGGTGCGCAGCCAGATCGCACCCAATTCGGTGGTGGCGCGGAATCCCGATTTCCTCGCACTGGCGCGGGCCTACGGGGCCGGGGCGGTGGAACCGGCGAGCCTGGCGGGGTTGCAGCGGGCGCTGACGGCGGCCTTTGCCGCCGAGGGACCAACGCTGATCCGGATGACCCCCGCTCTGGTCTGAGCGCCAAGGTCTTTCGAAAGACCTTGGGAAGCGATTTGAAAATCGCTTTCAAGCGGCTTTGAAGCCGCTTGAAACGCTCTTGCAAGAGCGTTGGAAAGGCGCTTCGAAGCGCCTTTCGCCCCGGTCCGGCGGTTCAGCCCAGTTCGGCCAGTCGCGCCAGAGCCTCTTTCAGTTGGGCCTCTTCGCCTACGCGTGCCGCGAGGTTCTCGCGGGCTTCCTCGACCACCTCTTCGGGCGCGCTCTCGACGAACTTGGGGTTGTTGATCCGCCCCTTCAGACCGCTGATCTCCTTGGCGAGCTTGCCCAGCGTCTTTTCCAGCCGGGCCTTTTCCTCACCCACGTCGATGATGTCCGCCAGCGGCAGGCCAAAGGTCGCGCCGCCCACCGGGACGGTGATGCAGCCCTTGGGGAACTCCTCGACCGCGGTCAGTCCCTCGATCCGCGCCAGTTTCAGGATCAGCGCGGCGTTGTTGTCCCAGGCGGTCTGCTCGGCCTCGGACAGGCCCTTGACCAGCATGGGCACATGGAGGCCAGCCGGCACATGCATCTGCGCCCGCGCCGAACGCACACCCTCGATCAGCGCGATCACCCAGGACATCTCGGCCTCTGCCGCCGGATCGACGATCTCGGCGGCGCTGTAGGTCGGCCAGTCGGCATGCACCAGCAGCCCCGAGCGTTGCCCCAGCGTGTTCCACAGCTCTTCGGTGATGAAGGGCATGATGGGATGCAGCAGGACCAGGCTCTGGTCCAGCACCCAGGCCATGGTCGCCCGCGTCTCGGCCACCACGGCGGCATCGTCCGAGGTCAACAACGGCTTGGAGAACTCGACGTACCAGTCGCAGACCTTGCCCCAGACAAAGGCATAGAGCGCGTTCGCCGCGTCGTTGAACCGGTATTCGGTCAGCGCCGCATCGACCGTCTCGCGCACGCGCGCGGTTTCGCCCAGGATCCAGCGGTTCACCGTCTGCGACGCCTGCGGCACGGCGGCAGAGGTCGCATGCCCCTCGAAGACGGCGTTCATCTCGGCAAAGCGGCAGGCGTTCCACAGCTTGGTGCCGAAGTTGCGGTAGCCGGCGATGCGGTCCACCGAGAGTTTCAGCACGCCACCGATGGAAGCCATCGCGGCATTGGTGAAGCGCAGCGCGTCGGCGCCGTATTCGTCGACGATCTCCAGCGGGTCGATGACGTTGCCGGTGGTCTTGGACATCTTCTTGCCCTTCTCGTCGCGGACGAGCTGGTGCAGGTAGACGGTGTGGAAGGGGATCTGGTCTACCACGGCCAGCTGCATCATGATCATCCGGGCGACCCAGAAGAACAGGATGTCAAAGCCGGTGACCAGCACGCTGGTCGGAAAGTAGCGGCGCATCTCGTCGGTGTCCTCGGGCCAGCCCAGCGTGCCGATGGGCCAGAGGCCGGAGGAGAACCAGGTGTCCAGCACGTCGCCGTCGCGCCAGACCGGGTAGACCAGCTGCGTCGGATCCTGCGTGGCCTCGTACTGCGCGAGGCTTTGCGCCAGCTGGTGCACGGCGGCGGCGCGGTCTGCCACCTCGACCACGCGGGCATGGTTCAGCGGCGTCGGCAGGCGGCCCAGGACATCCTCGAACTGGCCCTTCACCGCGTCAAAGTCATGCGCGGCGTGGTGGCGTTCGTCGCCCGCCAGCAGGCGCTGGTCGTCCAGCAGCTCGCGCATCTCGACGAGGTCGAGCACGCCGTCGCCTTCCTCGTCGTACGTCTTGCCAGAGATCGCGTCGAGGTCGAGCCCGTACCACACCGGGATCTGGTGCCCCCACCACAGCTGGCGCGAGATACACCAGGGTTCGATGTTTTCGAGCCAGTGGTAATAGGTCTTTTCGCCCGACTCCGGCAGGATGGTGATCTGGCCCGAGCGGACTGCCTCCAGCGCGGGGCCGACGACCTTTTCGGCGTCGACGAACCACTGGTCGGTCAGCATCGGCTCGATCACCACCTTGGAGCGGTCGCCGAAGGGCTGCATGATCGGCTTGGCCTCGACCAGCGGGACCTGGATGATCTCCTCGTCCTCGCCCTTTTTCCGGGGCTTGCCCAGGCGCGGGTCGTCGGAGCTGGTCATGACGGCCAGGCCTTCGGCGGTGATCTCCTCGACGACCTTCTCGCGCGCCTCAAACCGGTCGAGCCCGCGCAGGTGGTCGGGGACGAGGTTGAGCGCGTCGGCCTCGGCCTCGGTGAGGCTGCGCTTGCCCTCGGCGACCTGCATGGCGATCTCGGCGGCCTCGGCGTAGGGCACGCCGTCGGCGCGCATCTGGCCACGGCTGTCCATCAGCCGGTACATCGGGATACCGCCGCGCTTGGCCACCTGGTAGTCGTTGAAGTCATGCGCGCCGGTGATCTTGACCGCGCCCGAGCCAAAGGTGGGATCGGGGTATTCGTCGGTGATGATCGGGATCAGGCGGCGGTGTTCCCTGGGCCCCACCGGGATCTCGCAGAGCATTCCGACGATGGGTGCATAGCGTTCGTCGCTCGGGTGGACCGCCACCGCGCCGTCGCCCAGCATGGTCTCGGGGCGCGTCGTGGCGATCGAGATGTAGTCGCGGGTTTCCCGCAGGGTGACGGTGCCGTCTTCGTCCTTTTCGACGTATTCATAGGTCGCGCCACCGGCGAGCGGGTACTTGAAGTGCCACATGTGGCCGGCGACCTCGGTGTTCTCGACCTCGAGGTCGGAGATCGCGGTCTCGAAATGCGGGTCCCAGTTGACCAGCCGCTTGCCACGGTAGATCAGGCCCTTTTCGTACATGTCGACAAAGACCTTGATCACCGCGTCGTGGAAGTTCGGCGAGTTCTCGTGCCCGGTGCGCGGATCGCCCGGCGCGCCGGCCATGGTAAAGGCGTTGCGCTCCCAGTCGCAGGAACAGCCCAGCCGCTGCAGCTGGTTGACGATGGTGCCGCCGTACTGGCCCTTCCATTCCCAGACCTTGTCGAGGAATTCCTGCCGCGTCAGGTCGGTCCGGCGCATGTTGCTGTCCGCCATCAGCTTTTTCTCGACCTGGAGCTGGGTGGCGATACCGGCATGGTCCTGCCCGGGCTGCCAGAGCGTGTCAAAGCCGCGCATCCGGTGCCAGCGGATCAGAATGTCCTGCAGGGTGTTGTTGAAGGCATGGCCCACATGCAGCGCGCCGGTCACGTTCGGCGGCGGGATCATGATGGTAAAGCTCTCGTCGCGCGACTTGTTGGCGCCGGCGCGGAAGGCCCCGGTGTCAAGCCATTGCTTGGTGAGGCGCGGTTCGGCCTCGGCGGCGTCAAAGCTCTTTTCCAGCGGCATCGGTCTGGTCCTTGTCCTCGGTGTCGGGCGTGGGTCTACGACAAGGATGGCGGAAGGGAAAGGGGCGGTTGGGCGGCGGCCGGACGCTCGTGCTGCGCACATCGCCCCGCCCACCGTCTCTTTTGGGTGTGGTTCGCGGGCGGCTGCGAGACGCGCGGATTGGTGTTGTGCCCGGGATGGAGGGGTGTGGGCGGTCGCGTTTCCTGCGGAAACATGACGCTGCCCACGCGTCGCCCGCGCTGGGACGCGCTGTCTGGCGTTGTGCCTGGGATGGAAGGGTGTGGGCGGTCACGTTTCCTGCGGAAACACGACCTTGCCCACCCGTCGCGCGCGCTGGGACGCGCGCGACGAAAAAAGCCCGCGGTGACGGGCACCGCGGGCTGAGTAAACGAAACCCCAGGGAGGAGGAGAAGGGGCTTCGAAACTGAATGGACGCGGCGGCGCCTGGGAGGAGGAGGGGCGCCGCCGCCTGTGCAAGGCCCCAGGGAGGAGGAGAGGGACCCGACAACGGTCCGGAGCAAAGCTCCGGGAAGGATGTGCGGCGGCACCAGGGAGGAGGAGAGGTGCCGCCGCCTATGTAAGGCCCAGGGAGGAGGAGAGGGCCTTGCATGTGTTGGGAACGCGCGCGTCCCCGAATTTCGTCGCGGCGACACCTGGGAGGAGGAGCGGTGCCGCCGCGCTGTATCGCGGGCCAATGGGAGGAGAGACCCGCAATGTCTGGGCCATGTGCCCCGGTATTCGGGACGCCGGTTCCGTTCAGGACGAAGCCGGCGCCGGAGTGGGCGGGACGCTGGGAGGCGTGTCCTGCCCGGACCTCGTTACGCCTCGTTGGCGGCCTGCCAGGCCACCCGGCGGATTTCGCTGCGGGCCAGGCCGAGGTCCGCGAGATCGCGGTCGCTCAGGGTGGACAGCTCGGCGTAGGTCTGACGGAACACCCGCGACTTGGCGCGGCGCGTCTGGTAGGCGGTGATCAGGCTGCTCACGCGGGCGCCAAAACCGGTCTGGGTGTTCGAGAAGTTATCAGTTGCAAAGGCCATTGTGTACGTGCCTCGTTTTGTGTGTTGTTGTTTCGTTGGACTGAAGATGGGCCAAATGCTGCGACTGCACAATACCCGCCGCGTCAATGCTGCTATGCAGAAAGTGCATATGAAAAGTGAGCATTTCTTGATGGTTAAGCTTGTCTTGCAGGCACAAGAACCTAAGCGGTCGAGGTCGACAGAGGCCGAAGCTGAAAAAATGGGCAGGGTGATGGAGATGTTGCATGGGTGACGTAAAGTCAGAGGTTGAGGCGGTTCTGGCGCGGCTGGAGCTGCCGGATGGCGGAAACCTGATTTCGAGAGACATGATTCGAGCGTTGCGAGTCGAAGCGGGCGCGGTGCGCTTTGTCATCGAGGCGCCCAGCGCCGACATGGCGCAGCGGATGGAGCCCCTGCGCCAGGCCGCCGAACGGGCCGCCGCCTCGGTCGACGGGGTGACGACGGCGCTGGCCGTGCTGTCCGCGCCGACCGCGACCAAGGCGCCGCCGCAGTTGAAGGTGGGCGGCCATCCGAAACCGCAGGCAGGCGGCATGAAGCCGCCCGGAGTCCGCACGATCCTTGCCGTGGGGTCGGGCAAGGGCGGCGTGGGCAAATCCACCGTCTCGGCCAACCTCGCCGTGGCCTTGGCGCGGGCGGGCAAGCAGGTGGGTCTGCTGGACGCCGACATTCACGGCCCGTCGCAGCCGCGCATGTTCGGCCTGACCCAGCGCGCCGAAAGCCCGGACGGCAAGATCATCCAGCCGCTGAAGGCGCATGGCGTGACGCTGATGTCCATCGGCTCGATGCTGGCCGAGGACAAGGCCGTGGTCTGGCGCGGGCCGATGCTGATGGGCGCGCTGCAACAGATGCTGACGCAGGTGAACTGGGGCACGCTGGACGTGCTGCTGGTCGACCTGCCGCCCGGCACCGGCGATGTGCAGCTGTCGCTGTGCCAGAAGGGCGACGTGGCCGGGGCCATCGTGGTCTCCACCCCGCAGGACGTGGCGCTGCTGGACGCGCGCAAGGCGCTGGACGCTTTCGCCACGCTCAATACGCCGGTGCTGGGCCTGATCGAGAACATGGCCGTCTTCACCTGCCCGCATTGCGGCAAGGATAGCCATATCTTCGGTCATGGCGGGGTGGTGGCGGAGGCCGAAAAGCTGGGGCTGCCGCTGCTGGCGCAGTTGCCCATCGATCTGGACACGCGGCTGGGCGGGGATGGCGGGCGGCCGATCGCGCTGGGGGACAGCCAGATGGCGCAGGCCTACGCGGCGCTGGCGGACCGGCTGATCCAGGGCGGAATCGTCTGACGTCACACGTGTCGGCGGCAAAACCCTGGGGCGGCCCGGTCAGGCCGCCCTTTGCAGTTGCAGGAACAGGTCCGTGACCAGCGCCGCCGCGTCGATGTTGACGGCGCGGGCATGGCGCGCGCGGTCGCCTGCGGTCTGGATCGTGTCGGCCCAGCGCCGCCCCGCCGCCGGGTCCGCCGACAGCCGCAGCAGATGCTCGGCTTCGCCGCGCAGGATCTCGGCCGGGGGCTGTCCGGTGGCGCCGGTGCGTGCCAGCCGGGCCGCGATCTGGCCGGTGAGGGTCAGCAGCAGGTCCAACCGCTCTTCGCGGCCCTTGCCGGCGCAGCTGTCAGACAGCGCCAGAAGGCGCGGACGGTCGAGCGCGGGCAGGCTGCCCAGCAGGCCCAGGATGTCGCGGTAGAGCGCCAGCCCGTCCAGCGTGATCAGCCGCAGCGCCGCCCCGACCGACCCTTCGGCCAGCACGGTCAGCGCGGCCACCTCGTCCGGGGCAACCTCGGCGCCCGCCTGGGCCAGCGCCTGGGCCATGTCATCCGCGTCCAGCGGGGCCAGCCGCAGCGTGCGGCAGCGCGACCGGATCGTCGGCAGCAGGCGGGCGGGCTGGTGGCTGAGCAGCAGCAGCGTGGTGCGCGCGGGTGGCTCCTCCAGCATCTTCAACAGCGCGTTGGCGGCCTGGGTGTTCATCTCGTCGGCGCTGTCGACGATGACGACACGGCGGCCGCCATCGGCGGCGGACATGGCAAAGAATCCGCCCAGCCGCCGCACCTCCTGCACCCGGATCACATCCGCCAGCTTGTCGCCTTTTTCGTTCGGGCCGCGGCGCAGCAGGAACAGGCCCGGCTCGGACAGGGCGCGCGTCCGGCGCGCGACAGGGTGGTCCGGGTCGATGTGCAGGCTGTCGGGCGGCGTCGGTGCGCCGAACAGGCCGTCACCTTCGGCCGGCGGCGTTGCCAGCAGAAAGCGCGCGATGGACCAGGCCAGCGTCGCCTTGCCCAGGCCGCGCGGCCCGGTCAGCAGCCAGCCGTGGTGCATCCGGCCGGACGTGTAGGCGGCCAGGAAGGTCTGTTCCGCCTGCGCCTGACCCAGCACGCGCGCGGTTTCGCGCGGATGCGGCGCACCTTCCAGGCGGTCGGGTTCCGGCAGGTCGGACAGATCGCTCATGAGACGGGGCAGGGCAGGTGAGGGGTGACGGTGGCCAGGATCTCCTCTGCCACGATATCGACGTCGCGGTTGCCGTCGACAACCCGGAACCGCGCGGGGTATTCGGCGGCGAGTGCCAGGAAACCCGCGCGCATCTTCTGCTGGAGACCAAGGCCGAAGTCCTCGAAGCGCTCCTCGGCGGTGGCGCGGGCCTTGGCGCGCGACAGGCCCGCCTCGGCCGGCATGTCGACCAGCAGGGTCAGGTCCGGCTCGATGCCGATCATCAGCGCGTGCAGCGCATCGACCTTGGCGCGCAACCCGCCGCGCCCCTGGTACATCCGCGTGCTGTCGGCAAAGCGGTCGCAGATGACGATCTGCCCGGCCTGCAAGGCGGGCAGGATCACCCGTTCCAGGTGATCGCGCCGCGCGGCGGTGAACAGCAACAGCTCCGTCTCGGCCGACCAGCGGTCCGGCTCGCCCTGAAGGACCAGCGCGCGGATTTCCTCGGCGCCGGGGCTGCCGCCGGGTTCGCGCGTCAGGACGGCGGCATGGCCGCTACCGCGCAGGTGGTCATGCAACCGCCGCGCCTGCGTGGACTTGCCTGACCCGTCGATGCCTTCGAAGCTGACGAAGAGACCGGGCCAGGGCCGTTCGGGTGCTGTCACATCGCCTCTCCGGGCTCTTCGGAATAGCGCTTCATCAGCAGGCCGCTGACCGTCAGGATGCGGTCGACAAAGCCGCCCGCGTCGACGTTTTCGGCGGCGACCAGCGGCACCCGCGTCTCCGGCAAACCGTCCGGCTGGATGATGAGTTCGGCCAGCTTCTGGCCGGCAACCACCGGCGCGTTGATCGGCCCGGTGTAGACGACCTCGGCCTTGATGCTGCCCGCCCCCATGGTCGGCAACAGCAGTGTCACGTCTTTTTCGGCCACGAGTCCCACGCTGTCCTGCGCCCCCATCCAGATCTCGGCGCTGGCGATCGACTTGCCCTTGGTCACCACGGTCTGTTCCGCAAACTGCCGGAAGGCCCAGTTGACGATGGATTCGGATTCCTCGGCCCGCGCGCGGGTGGTGTCCAGCCCGGTGATGGCAAAGACGACCCGCCGCTCGCCGCTCTTGGCCGAACCGACAAGGCCATAACCGGCCTCTTGCGTGTGCCCGGTCTTCAGCCCGTCCGCACCGATGCCCAGGCCCAGGATCGGGTTGCGGTTGCTGACATTCGAGGGCGCGCGGCCGTCGAATTCGAACTTCTGCTCGGCGAACATCGGGTAGAACTGCGGGAAATCCTCGATGATGTGGCTTGCCAGCAGCACGAGGTCGCGCATCGACATGACGTGCCCGTCCGCCGGCCAGCCGGAGGCGTTCTTGAACACCGACGAGGTCATGCCCATCTGCTGCGCGCGCTGGGTCATCATGCGGGCAAAGCCGGCCTCGGTGCCATCGGGCGACAGCGCCTCGGCCAGCACGACGCAGGCATCGTTGCCCGACAGCACGATGATGCCGCGCAACAGGTCCTCGACCCTGACCCGGTCGGTGGTGTCGAGGAACATCGTCGACCCGCCAAAGGACATCGCATGCGCCGAGACGGGCAACCGTTCGTCCAGCTGCAATCTCCCGTCGCGGATCGCCTCGAAGGCGATGTAGAGCGTCATCAGCTTGGACATGGAGGCGGGCGGCAGGGCTTCGTCCGCCCGCTTGGCCAGCAGCACGGTCCCCGTCGTCTGGTCCATGACGAAGGCGGCGGCGGCGCGGGTATCAAAGGCCGGGGCCTGCGTCGCCATCGCCATCATGGCGGCGGCGAGAAGGCTGCGGGACATCAGGCTCATCACGGTTCTCCGAGTCACTTTGGCGGGTCGGTCTGCGCAGTTATCGCCCATGCGGCGGCGGCTGTCATCCCGGCTGGGCGGGCAATCGCGCATCGACCGGTCATTGCGGCGGGCTCTTTCCGCCCGGTTGGGTCGTTCGGCTTTTGCAAGGCGGGGCAAGGTTGGTTGTCACCTTGGTCAGGCACCTCCCGGCCCGCACCTGCGCCACGGTGGTGCCGTTGATCGGGCGTGCGTGCGGAGGGGGGAAGGCCGTTGGCGTCTTGTCCCGTATCGGCCCGTGCGTGTCGGTCCGTCTGTGCGGGAATGTCCCGGCGGGCAGGGGGGACGTGGAACGACGTCCGCCCGGACTGTTGAGTACCGTGTGAAGAGATATGAGACGGTCTCGCCGGCCGGCCGCGATGCGGAAATCGCGGGCAGAGAGTTCCCTGGGGCATCGAACGGGCAGGGGCATTCAGGCCAATCGCCACCATGGGGGACGCTCCTGCCACCGGGGTGCCTCCTTGACGGGTGCGCCTCCTTCATGGGTCGGCGGGTGCGGAAACCGGCCCGCCGACCTGCCCGGCCCGGATCAGTCGCTCACGGCATAGGCGTCGGTAAAGCCGGTGCCCTTGATCTTGGCGAGCAGCGTCGCCAGTTCGTCCTTGGTCTGCGCCGGACCGACGACCACCCGCCAGAACTTCTTGCCCTGCGAGCTGTGCGACTTGACGGTGGGCACCATGCCCTCCTGCCGCATCGCCGTCGCGGTGTTGTTGGCGTTCTGCTCGACGCTGAAGATGCCGATCTGGATGTAGGGCCTGGCCAGCGTCGATGCCGCCGGCGGAGCGGCCGGTTTGGGCCGCGGTTCGGGGCGTGCCTCTACGGCGGCAGGCGTGAGCGACGCCGTCTCGATCGCCGCGGCCGCACCGCCGACCACCGGGTCCAGTGCGGTCTCTGCTACGGCCGGAGCCGCCGGAACCGCGCCCAGCGGGTCTTCGGTCACGGCGGCGATGTCGGGTTCAGGCGCTTCTTCGCGGCGCAAGGCGACGATGTCCAGGTTTGTCGGCTGTCCGGCCAGCACACCCAGGGCGGCGGCCGCGTCCGAGGACACCTGGAGCCGTGGCCCCGGCGTCTCGCGCTCCTTGCGGAACAGCGCGCCGATGACGAACTTGCCGTTCTGCTGGTTGCGGATGATGATGCGTTCGGGTTCCTGCACGTCGGGATGCGCGACCCAGACCCCGCCAAGCGATGGGCGTCCGTCCCAAAGGCCGGCCTCCTTCGCCTGGAAGATCTCGGGCGCCTCGACGTCCCGGGGCGCGCCGCGGGTCTCCGCGGTGCTGGCCCGCGCGACAACCTCGTCGCTGCCGCCGGCCTTGGGTTTCAGGAAGGACGGCATCTGGCCGTCCGCGCAGCCGGACACCACCAGCAACGTCGTCCCCGCCACGGAGAGACGCAGGAGTCCAGAAAAGGTCGATAGGATACCGCTCATGTCTTGCCTCTTGCCCTAGTCCTGTCACGGGGATCCCCGGACATGCGCCGGGTTTTCCCGGTCGCGCAAAGCCTCACCGGAGCTCTGTCGGCTCCTTTTGCGGCAAGACTACCCTGTCGTACGCGCCAAGGAAAGCCTGCAATACGGGCGAGGTCGGATTTTCGCCGGGTGTGCTTTCAGAATCGGAAAGAGGTCACTATCGAAGACGGCAACGGAGGTTTGGCAGAGTGGTCGAATGCGGCGGTCTTGAAAACCGTTGAGGGTGAGAGCCCTCCGTGGGTTCGAATCCCACAGCCTCCGCCATTCCCGAAAAAAATGGGCACTACAGTAGGCCCGGTGTTTCCCGTCGCGTGGCTCAGCGCCGCAGATTCTATATCTCTTTGATCTATAATAGTTTTCACGCTATTTTCATTGACGATGGTCTTGTGGAGGACGGCGCTTAGATACTCGCGTTTGAACTGGAGGTTGCCTTCGCTGAGCTGCGTTCTGACGAAGTCGGCGAACTTCTTCACGGCTTTTCGGTCAGTTTGGCGGTCGGCTGGAGCTCGGCCAGGGCGCGTTCCTCGTCGGCCTTGGCGAGGTTTCGTTTTTCGGTGAGTGCGGCCAGCCGCTCTTTGAACGTCGGTTCGGAAGGATCGATCGCGCCGTCTTCCATGGCATCGTAGAAGCGCCCGAGCCTTTTTTCCGGGCAGTGTCCCTGGTGGTGGTGTAGGAGGCCGCGCGCGGAGCCTTCGGCGTAGCGTAGCGCGCGGCCGTGGGTGACGCTGGCGGTCACCGTCGATCTTCGGAAAAGGTTCGGGTTGCGAGACCTTGAACCAAGAACGGAGATGACGATGACCGACGACAGAATGGCGCTGATCGAGTTGGTTGAACAGCGGGCCGATGGCGACCTCGTTCGCGAGATGCTGGCCTTTGCGGCCGAACGGATCATGGAGGCCGAGGTTGAGGTGCGGACTGGCGCGACGAAGGGCACGCGCTCGCCCCTGCGCGAGGTCCAGCGGAACGGATACCGCGAGCGCGACTGGGACACCCGTGCCGGCCGGATCGCGCTGGAGATCCCCAAGCTCAGAAAGGGCAGCTACTTCCCGAGCTTTCTGGAGCCCCGGCGCACCGCCGAGAAGGCCCTGGTGGCCGTTATTCAGGAGGCATACGTCCAGGGCATTTCG
This sequence comes from Antarctobacter aquimaris, assembly GCF_900184945.1. Classification (GTDB taxonomy): domain Bacteria; phylum Pseudomonadota; class Alphaproteobacteria; order Rhodobacterales; family Rhodobacteraceae; genus Maliponia; species Maliponia aquimaris. The sequence continues at coordinate 221,252 of NZ_FXYF01000007.1, forward strand.
ACCCGCTCGGTCGATGACCTGGTCAAGGCGATGGGTGCCGGCGGGATGTCGAAGAGCCAGGTCAGCCGGCTGTGCGCCGAGATTGACGAAAGGGTGAACGCCTTCCTCACCCGGCCACTTGAGGGCGCCTGGCCCTACCTCTGGCTTGATGTGAGCAGGCGAACGCCATGCGTTCGAGTGAGCCTGCGCAAGTACCTCAAGGTCCGGGAAGGCGGGCGCATCGTCAGCCGTGCCGTGATAGTGGCCGTGGCGGTCAATGAAGATGGCAAGCGCGAGGTGCTGGGCGTGGCCGCCGGCCCGTCGGAAGCGTGCGCGGGGGAAAACAGTCCCCCAGACTGTTTTCTGATCCCGCTTACCCTTCTGGACCAATTTCCTGCGATCCCTGGCCGACCGCGGCCTGCGCGGCGTCAAACTGGTTATCGCGGACGACCACAAGGGCCTGCGGGCGGCCACGCGCCGGGTCTTCACCGCAACCCATCAGAGGTGCCGCGTGCACTGGATGAGAAACGCCCCGGCACATGCCCCGGCCAAGCAGCGCACCGCGGTGGCGGCGATGTTGAAAACCATCTTCGCTCAGGAAACCAAGGCTGATGCCGAGGCGCAATGGGACACCGTCGCCGACGCGCTCCGCGAAAAGCAGGACAAGCTCGGTGCCTTCATGGATGCCTCCCGCGACGACGTCCTCGCCTACATGGACTTCCCCCGAGAGCATTGGGCCCAGATCGCCTCGACGAATCCGCTCGAACGGGTGAACCGAGAGATCAAGCGCCGGGCAAACGTGATCGGCATCTTCCCCAATGATGACGCCATCATCCGCCTGGTCGGTGCGCTGATGCTGGAGACAAACGATGAATGGGCTGTCGCAAGACGCTACATGAGCCTTGAAACTCTCGCACGCGTGACCGACAATCCCACCGTCAGGCTGCCCGCTGTGGCTTCCTGATCAAACCCTGACCTCTCCGAGGGTCGGCGATCCTACACCACGCCGTGGGACACTATCTTTTTCCGCCTCGTTCAGCTCGGTGCGGATCCGGTCCAGATGGCCGCTGTTCTCATGGCGCCTGATCGCTTGGCGCTCCATCAGGTTCGAGAGCATTTCGCGAACCCGCTGGCTTGAGAACAGGTGTGTGCTGACCGTCTCGATAACGAACTGGTCGAACGCCTCCATGGGAACGCGCATACCCGGGCATGTCGACTTGCCACGACGCCTCTCCCCGGAGCAGTTGTAATAGCGATATGTTCCGCTCTTAGCGGTATCGATCACCATTCCCGAACCACAGTGGCCGCAGACGGCGATCCTCGAGAGCAGGATGTTACTGGTGGTAGTGCGCGGCGCGGTTATTTGGGGATTCCGCTTGCGAAGTATTTTCTGCGCCATGTCGAAGCGATGTGGAGGAATAATTTCCGGGACCAGAACGTGGATGGCTGTCTCGCGGCCCGCCTTTTTTCCGTAGAGGTAGTCACCCTTGACCGCGCTGTCCGTCAGCCGCTGGTGAACCATACCGATCGTCCAGTGTTTTCCACGCCGGGTTCGAAAACCGTTCTCGTTCAGCCAGACGGTGATCAACTTGACCCCATGGGGCCGGACTGGCCGTCTCCGTTTTCCAGCAGGTCGAACATTTTCCGAACAACCTCCGCCTCGAGGGGATTCGGCTCCAGTTTTTTCTTGGCAGTTTCGCCTCGATGCGAGTCGACATAGGTGCGGAAGCCGTAAGGGGTTGGGCTGCCGCACCAAAAGCCCTGCTTTGCATTCTCACGCAGGGAACGCTTCACATGTTTTGACGTCTCGCGAGAGGAATGCTCGTCGACGAGCATGATGAGACGACGCATCATATCGCCGATTTCGTCGTGGCCCACCTCTTGGGTGACGCTCACCACCTCGATCCCGCGCTTGCGCAAGGCGCGAATGGAAAGCTCTGCCTCCACGGCATCCCGGAAGTATCGGCTAAAGGAATGAACGACGACCCTTGACCTGCCCCCCGCGAAATCCCTCACCGTAATGTAGAGTCTGCGCCAACCCTGAAGGAGCAGACACATGAGAAAGAGCCGTTTCACCGAGGCGCAGATAATCGGGATGATCAAGGAACAGGGTTCAAGCGTTAAGCGATTGATCCAGTGGATCAATCGTAGCGCAGAACGGAATGCCGACGGCCGAGGTGTGCCGCAGGCATGGCCTGAGCACGGCAACGTTCTACAAGCTGAAGGCCAGATATGGCGGGATGGAAGTGTCCGAGGCGGCCAGGCTGAAGGCGCTCGAGGATGAGAACGCCAAGCTCAAGCGCCTGCTGGCAGACACCATGCTGGATAACGTCGTCTTGAAAGACTTGCTGGGAAACACGTTGCTGGCGACACGCCATTGACGAAGCGCAACCCGTCAGCGAAAGCCGCCGATCGTCCTGCCGCCCCGAAACAAACCGCACCGTCGGCGGGGCAGCGCACTCCAGGCACTCGGATGACGCCGCCTTCGACATCGCCATGGGTCGAACCGGTCCGCAAACGCCGTGTCATATCGGGCGCAACAGCCGGCATCCCGTCACGAGGCAGAGGCCAGCAGTTTGGCGTTGCCACCCGCCGCGGTCGTGTCGATGCACAGGTGGCGTTCGAGCACGAAGCGTTCCGGCGCGATCGCATCGACCACCAGCGGAATGATCGGGCCAGCGCGCTGCGACAGGGCAATCCGCAGGGCGCGGGTCCAGTCCGATGCGCCTGCGGCCGCCACCACGTCGACGCCGGAGACATGTGTCAGCACACCGGGATCAACCGTCCCGTCGAGCGCCCTTACCGGCGCCCCGGCATCCGACAAAGGTTTGGCCAGCGCCGGCGACCCCGGAACCGCGATCACCGCGCCGCAGCCGACCCCAAGCGCCTGAATCGCCTGCGCCATCGCGATCTCCGAGGTCGGGCCGAGGCACAGGACGGTGCCACGCGGATAGGTGCTCAGCCGGTTGCTTTCGCCGGTCGGCCCGGGCAGCGTCTGCGGCGCCATGTCGAAGGCGGCTGTTTCGGACAGGGCCTTGCGCACCAGGCCCGATCGGTCGCTGAGCGCGGTGCGCAGGGCCTGCACCCGGTCGGGCCGCGCCGCCCAGTTTCGCGCATCCAGCGCGGTCAGGGCCTTGGTCAGGTCCGTCTCGCTGATCGCGTTTCCCGCAGGTGCGGGATGACTGGCGGTCGTTCCGACCTTGCGGAACCGCGTCAGGTACAGGGGGCCGCCAGCCTTGGGGCCAGTTCCGGACAGGCCTTCGCCGCCGAACGGCTGGCTGCCGACGATGGCACCGATCTGGTTGCGGTTCACATAGCAGTTGCCGACCTGGATCCGGTCGATGATCTGCTCCACCCGGTCGTCAATGCGGGTGTGCAGGCCGAAGGTCAGGCCGTATTGCCGCGCGTTGATGGCGTCGACCACCTTGTCGATCTCCTGCGCCTTGAACGTGGCCACATGGAGAACCGGCCCGAAGATCTCGCGCTCCATGTCGGCGATGCCGCGGACCCTCACGATTGCCGGCGTCACATAAGTGCCGCCCTCGGGGGCTGGCAGCGTCTTGACCAGCGTGCCCGCCTTCCGGTGCTGGTCGATGTAACCCATGATGTCCTTTTGCGCATCGACGTCGATCACCGGCGACACATCGACATCCAGGTTCCAGCTGTCACCGATCACCAGCGCATCCAGCGCGCCGGACAGCATCTCCATCAGCTTGTCGTGTACGTCTTCCTGGACGTAGAGGATGCGTAGCGCCGAACAGCGCTGGCCGGCCGACTGGAACGACGAGATCAGGATATCCCGGACCGCCTGTTCCGGCAGCGCCGTGGAATCGACGATCATTGCGTTCAGGCCGCCCGTTTCCGCGATCAGAACCGCGTCCGGACCGGCGTTCTGCGCCAGCGCCTTGTGGATGATAATTGCCACCTCGGTCGAGCCGGTGAAACAGACACCGGCAATCCGCGGATCGCTGGTCAGCGGGCCGCCCACCGTGGGCCCGTCGCCGGGCAGCAGTTGCAGCGCGGCCTCCGGCAACCCGCAGTCGCGCAGCATCTGCACCGCCCGCGCGGCAATGATCGGGGTCTGTTCGGCCGGTTTGGCCAGCACGGCATTGCCCACGGCCAGCGCCGCCGCGATCTGGCCGGTGAAGATCGCCAGCGGAAAGTTCCACGGGCTGATGCACACGAAGATGCCACGCGGGTTGCCCGGTTCGTCTTCGTTAAGACGCTCTGCCTCGTTGGCGTAGTACCGCAAAAAGTCGACCGCCTCGCGCACTTCGGCGATGCCGTCCAGCACGGTCTTGCCCGCTTCGCGGGTGGTGATCGCGGTCAGTTCGGCGATGTTGTCCTCGTACATGTCGGCCAGTTTGCGCAGCACATTCGCCCGCTCGGCGACGGGCGTTGCCGACCAGTCCCTGAACCCCGCCTCGGCGGCGTCCAGCGCTGCGGCGACATCCTCGGCCGTCGCCTCCTGAACGGTGCCGACCCGCCGCGTGCTGTCGGCCGGCGCATGGATTTCGCGCTTTGGTCCGTTCGAGACGTGGCCACCGGCCAGCATCGGGCCGGCATCCCAGGTCGCATCGGCGTAGGCCTCGCGCGCCGCCATCAGCGGCAGGATCGACGCAGGTTCATTGATGCGGTAGCCCTTGGAATTGGGCCGGTGCGGCGCGAACAGGTCGGACGGCTGCCGGATCGACGGGCTGGCGATCTGATCGCCCAGCTTTTCCATCTCGGCGACCGGATCCCTTGAAATCGCCTCGGCGGGGATGTTGGGATCGACGATCTGGTTCACGAAGGACGAATTGGCCCCGTTTTCCAGCAGGCGGCGGACCAGGTAAGCCAGCAGATCCTGATGCGCACCGACCGGCGCATATATGCGGCAGCGGGTGCCTTCGGACTCCTTGACGATCTGATGTAGCGATTCCCCCATGCCGTGCAGGCGCTGGAATTCAAAGCTGTCCTTGTCATTGCCCGCCATCTGCACGACGGCCGCACAGGTGTGCGCGTTGTGGGTGGCGAACTGCGGATAGATCCGGTCGCGCCGGTCCAGCAGCATTTGCGCACAGGCCATGTAGCTGACGTCGGTGTTGTTCTTGCGGGTGAAGACGGGAAAACGCTCGACCCCCAGTTCCTGCGCCAGCTTGATCTCGGTGTCCCAGTAGGCCCCCTTGACCAGCCGCACCATGATCTTGCGATCATACCGTTCGGCCATGTCGTATAGCGTCTCGATCACCGGCGCGGCACGGCGGCCGTAGGCCTGCACCACCACGCCGAAGCCGTCCCAGCCGACAAGCTCGGGCGTCGCCATCATCGCCTCGATCACGTCCAGCGACAGGTCCAGCCGGTCCTGCTCCTCGGCGTCGATGTTGAATCCGATACCTGCCGCCGCCGCCTGTTTCACCAGTTCGACCGCGCGCGGCACCAGTTCGGCCATCACCGTGGCCTTGTGGGTGTATTCATAGCGCGGGTGCAGGGCCGACAGCTTGACCGAGATCCCGGGCGAGGATCGGACATCGCCCTTGGCCTGCCTGGCGATCGCGGTGATCGCCTTGGCATAGGCGGCGTGATAGCGCACGGCATCGGCATCGGTGCGCGCGGCTTCGCCCAGCATGTCGTAGGAATAGGTAAAGCCCTTCTTTTCCAGATCTCTGGCGTTCTTCATGCCTTCCTCGATGGTCTGCCCCAGAACGAATTGGCGACCGAGCACCTTCATGGATTGACCGACGGCGTTGCGCACCACCGGCTCGCCCAGACGTTTGACCAGCCCGCGCAGGGCCCGCGCGGGGCCCCTGGGATCGTCGTCCAGCACCTTGCCGGTCAGCATCAGCGCCCAGGTCGAGGCGTTCACCAGCGAGGACGAGGAATGCCCCAGGTGCGCGCCCCAGTTGGACGGCGCGACCTTGTCCTCGATCAGGTCGTCGATGGTTTCCGCATCCGGCACCCGAAGCAGGGCTTCGGCCAGGCACATCAGGCCCACACCCTCGGAGGTCGACAGGCCATATTCGGCCAGGAACGCCTCCATCATCGACGGCTTGGTCTCGCTTCTGACCCGTTTGACGTATGTCGCGCCTGCTGCGGCGGCCTTGTTGCGTTCTTCCGGGGACAGCTTGATCCCGGAGGCAAGAGACCGGAGCAGCGCGGCTTCCTCGGCGGTGTAATTCGCACGCACCCGGGCGCGGTACGGGTTGTCGATATCCCTGGTTGCAGCAGAAGCCTTGGTCATGGTGCGTGTCTCCCAATTGTCGTTTGTGCTGGCTGTGCCAGTTCTATTCGGTCGGCGCGGTCACGGATGAACCAGGCAGGGCCGGTCGTAACTGTCCCATCGGTCCTTCAGGAAGGTATAGTCGGCGCGGGCCTCGCCGATGTGCTGCCGGTCAACTTCGAGGTAGCGAAAGTCTTCATCGTGCTCGGCGAAAGGCTGCGGGCCAGAGGTGTCGTCCATCCAGGGGTAGCAGAACAGCGAATTGCCGTAGTCCTGTCCCGCGCGGTTGAGCGACAGGAAGTACACCTGGTTCTCGATCGCCCTGGTCGTTGCGAAGGCATGCCAAGTGGGAAAGCTCGGATCGCGGAAATAGGCGCCGGAATGCAGGATCACGTCGACGCCGTGTTTCAGAACCAGCACGCGCGACAACTCGGGAAAGCGTATGTCGTAGCAGATGATCGGAGCAAGGGTGAAGCCCTTGATCCTGAACGTGAAAATTCCGCTGCCTCTGAAAAAGTACTCCTTTTCCATCGACGCGCCGTATTGGCAAAGGTGCAACTTGTCATAATGCCCCGCAAGCGTGCCTTGCGGCGTTGCGACGGCCATCGAGATATAGGTGCCGGTCGCGTCGCGCCGGGCCAATCCATAGCAGACAAACACGCCGCATTCGACGGCCAGCGCCGACCAGGTCTGAAACGAGGCGCCGTCCAGCGGCTCCGCGATCTCGTCGAGACGGGCAAAGGCGGAGCGGGAATAGTCGATGCTGGAAAGCTCGGGCAAGACCACGATGTCGGCGGGTTTTTCGGCCAGCCGTGCCCGAATTTTCGCGGCGGTCTCGGCAAGGTGCCTGTCGCGGGCTGCGGCGTCCGGCGTCGGCGGAATTTCGATCTGGCAGGCCAGCAGGCTCAGGGTTTCTTGTGACGTCATTCGACCGACATGCTCCTTCGTGGACCGGGTTGACCATAACAACGAAAACTCGTTTGCGTCGGGCTGCCTTGCCGGTCGTGCGTGCCGTGGCGTCCTATCGTCGGCGCAGTTCCGACGTGGGAAATGCGGCTCGCGTTTGTCAAGAACACTGAGATTGCACCGGATTTGTTGGGTTTGCCAGCATGTTTTCTCTGGGCGCCGCACCATGACGGGTTGTGCGAAAGCGGCGGCGCGCACAAGCTGGGCAGGCGGACCAATGGCCCTGCCGCGCACAGGGCATCACCGAGATGAGCCCGACGTGAAGACATCCAACCTGTTTTATCAAAACCGCAAGCGCCGCCCCGAGGTCGACCGCGCCGAAGGGATCCACATCTGGGACCGGACCGGCCGCCGTTTTATCGACGGGTCGTCCGGGGCGATGGTCAGCAACATCGGTCATTCCAACCCCAACGTGCTCGCCGCGATGAAGGCGCAGATGGACAGCGCGACATTCGCCTATCGGCTGCATTTCGAAAACGGTCCCGCCGAGGAACTGGCCAGCGCAATTTCAGAGCGGATGCCCGAGGGGCTGAACCGGGTGTTTTTCGTCTCGGGCGGGTCCGAAGCGATGGAATCCTGCGTGAAGTTCGCGCGCCAGTGGGCTGTCGCCGTGGGGCAGGGGAGCCGCTGGAAGGTGATTTCGCGCTTTCCCTCCTATCACGGGTCGACCCTGGGGGCGCTTGCGCTCACCGGGTACGGGCCGTTGACCGATGCCTTCAAACCCCTGCTGACCGCGATGCCGAAGATCCCGGCGCCGACCTGCTACCTGGATCGCGACAACCTGTCCGACCACGACCGGGGCCTCAAATACGCCGAGATGCTGCGGGACGAGATCATCGCCCAGGGGCCCGAGAGCGTGCTGGCGTTTGCGATGGAACCGGTGGGCGGCGCCTCGACCGGGGCGCTGGTGGCGCCCGACAGCTATTACTGCCAGGTGCGCGAGATCTGCGACGAGTTCGGCGTGTTGCTGATCATGGACGAGGTGATGTCGGGTGTCGGGCGCACCGGAAGGTTCCTGGCATCCGAGCACTGGAATATACGCCCCGATCTGGTGGCGCTGTCCAAGGGCTTTGGCGCCGGCTACGTCCCGCTGGGCGCGATGATCGCGGACGAGGGGATGGTCGAAAAGGTGCTGGATGCCGGCGGCTTTGCCCATGGTCACACCTATGCCGGCAATCCGCTGGCCTGTGCCGCCGGGCTGGCGGTGCTGCGGGAAATCGACCGGCTCGACCTGATCAGCAACGCCCGGGCGATGGGCGATCTGTTGATGACCGGCCTGGAGGGCCTGATGCACCGCCACCGCCTGGTCGGCGATGTGCGCGGCAAGGGGTTGTTGTGCGCGTTGGAGCTGGTCGCCGACCGCGAAACCATGGCACCGCTGCCAAAGGCGCTGAACGCCTATGAACGTTTCGTGGACCTCTGCCATGACCGCAACCTGATCACCTATGCGCGCCGCACCCGGGGCGGAATAGAGGGGGATCATTTCATGATCTGCCCGCCGATGATCGTGACCGAGCCCCAGATCGGCGAGATCCTGGATATCCTCGATGACAGCCTGGCAGCCTTCGCCCGGGAAATCAGACTGGAGAGTTGACGCTGCGCGCAAGATCATCCTGACCGGTGCCGCCACCGGATCGGTCCGCACCCCGAGCGTGAGCCCGCGTCTGCCCCTCACCCCTGACCAGATCGCAAAGACGGTGATCGAGACGGGACAGGCGGGGCCTTGATCCTCCACCCGCACGCGCGCGATCCTTAAAACGGGCGGCGAAGGTGGGTATCGACCTGCACCACAGCATTGGCCTTGACGCCTGCGGGGGCCTTCGGCGGGCTGGCCGTCGCGACGCCCGGGATTGCCTGGGCGGCCTCGACGCGGACACAAACCGGGAGGTCGCCGGCGGACCCGGCTGCCCCGAGGTCATGGAAATATTGTTATAAGAATCAGGGCCATGGAGAAATAATTTGCAGGCTGGTGGCGATTTCCCTAGGCTTGATTGACGCGTCCGTGAAGTGGCGCAACAAATGATTCTAGGCCGGATCATGACAAACAACAGGGAGATATCGCGATGTTTTCAACCAAATTTTCCAAGGCTTTGACAGTAGGTGCGGTGAGCGCGCTGATTTCGACGACCGCGTTTGCCCAAGACGTGACGCTGCGTTTTGCGGGCGTCTTTCCGATCGACCACCAAGGTACGAAAATGATGGAGCAGGTTGCGGCGGACGTTGCCGCCGCCAACGTGGGCCTGACCATCAACGTGTTCCCGGCAAACCAGCTGGGCTCTGGCGAAGCGCTGTTCGAGGACGTGGCCCGCGGCAACATCGATCTGGCTTCGGCCTTCATCTATGCCGACACCGACCCGCGCCTTGAGTTCCTGTCCATGCCGTTCCTCGTCAGCGGCTGGGACGAGATGGACAGCATCATGCGCAACATGGAGTCGCAGTACAACCAGGTGCTGCAGGAACTGACCGACGAATACGGCGTGCACGTCTTCGCACAGAACCCCGAAGGCTTTGTCGGCATTGTCGCCACCAAAGAGCCGACGAACTACAACACCTTCGACGACAAGGGCATGAACATTCGCGTCTGGTCGTCGGCCATCGTGAAAGCCATGGTGGAAACGCTTGGCTACAAGGCCACCACCATGGCCTGGGGCGATATCTTCCCGGCGATCCAATCGGGCATCGTCGACGGCGCGATCTGCTGCACCAAGACGGCGACCTATTCCATTTTCGCGCAATCCGACGTCGGCACGCATTTCATCGAAGTGAACGCGATTTCGGAACTGACCACCTATTACGGGTCGCAGCGCTCGCTCGCCAAGCTGAACGACGAACAGCGCGCGGTGCTGGAAGCGGCCCTGACCAAGGCTTCGGACGATTTCTTTGCCTATAATCGCGAGAACGATGCGGTCTTTGAGGCCAAGCTCGTCGAAGCAGGCTATACCATCCTGAAGTACACCGACGAAGAGCAGGCTGCGGTCGCGGCGAAGATCCGCGAAGAAATCTGGCCGATGATGGTCGAAAGCGTCGGGCAGGACATCGTCGACCGCATGCTGGCGGACAAGAACTGACACCCCGAGAACCCGGAGGGTCGGCAAATAGCCGGCCCTTTTTCGACAAGACGAACAGGAAGACCAGGGGGTGAAATGTCGAACACTAGAGCTGAGAAACCGTCGTTCTTCGGCTATGCGGTCACTCAAGGCCAGACAAAGATAACGGACGAACTGCCGCCGATTATTGGGTACCCCCTGAAGTTCGTGGCCCTGGTCATGAGGGTGATCGTGACGATCTCCGGATTTCTCATGGCGTTCACCTTCGGTGCCGTCGTGGTGATCAGGTACGGCTTTGGGGGCGACCTTTTCGCCTATGAGGAATGGCTGCTGGCCTTCAGCATCGTGGGCTTTTTTGCCGGGGCCGTCCTGGCCTCATCGCGCAACTTGCACATCAACGCCGATATCCTGGGCATCGTGATCCAAAACCCAAAGTGGATCTGGTGGCGCGGCTTTGTCGTCCTCATGGTCGAGTTGATCGTGATCCTGTTTCTCTTTTATGCGTGCTACGTCTCTCTGCTTGACGACTTCTCGTTCCCGCGGCTGCGCGCAACCCCGGTGTTGCGCATTCCGTTCGTGTCATGGCGGATTGCGATCATGATTGCCTTCGGCTTCATGGCGATGTTCACCGGCGCGTATCTTTATGTGCATATCCGCAAAGGGCTTGGGCTTCCCCTGAAGTCCGATACCGCCAAGGAGACGTCCACGTGATAATTACCGGAAGTCTCGCAATTGTATGTGTGATGCTGCTGCTGGGCGTGAGCGTCTATGTGGCGTTCGGGGCAGTCCTGATCTTCATCGCCATCGTCGGAGATCAGTCGATCTCCGGTTACCTGCCCACAGGATCGACCGGCATTCGCTCGCTTGTGCTTCTGGCGATCCCGCTTTTCATGATTGCCGGTGGCATCATGGAAAGGGGCAGGATCGCCGCACCCCTCGTGGCGCTGGCCGAAATGTTCATCGGCCATATCAAGGGCGGTCTCAGCGCCGCCGGCGTTCTGGCATGTGGTGTTTTCGGATCCATTTCCGGCAGCGCGAACGCGACGTTGACCTGTATCGGTGGCATCATGATGCCGCATCTGAAAACGGCCAATTATCCGCGCGGGCAATCCGCCGCGCTGATCGTCTCCGCCAGCCCGCTGGGCCTGTTGATCCCGCCCAGTTCGTCCCACATCCTCTATGGCTGGGTCGCACAGCAGCATGTGCTCAAGTGCTTTCTGTCCACCGTCCTTCCGGCGATCATCCTGATCACTCTGCTGATCGTGACCAACCAGTACATGCTGCGAAAGTATCACAATATCCAGCTGACGGATCGCCCCAAGCCGTTCCTTCCCACCTTCGCGCGTCAGGGTCGGCTGGCGGGGCCCGCCTTGATGATGCCGATCATCATCCTGGGCGGCATCTATGGCGGCATCATGACCCCGACAGAGGCTGCGGGCATTGCCGTCGTCTATGCGATCCCGGTGGCGATCTACTTCTACCGCGGCCTGACCTGGAGAACCCTGGCGCAGACCATCCAGACGTCCGGTGTGACGATCGGCGTGGTGATGGTGATGATCTTCATGGTCCTGATCGTTTCCGACAACCTGATCGCGCAGGGCGCGCCCGATCTGGCAAAGAAGATGGTCTACTCGGTTTCGGACAATCCGATCGTGATCCTGCTGATGATCAATGTCGTGATGATCCTGATCGGGATGCTCATGGATGATATCTCTGGCCTGCTCCTGGCGACCCCGATCCTGTTGCCGATCGCCCAGAGCACGGGCATGGATCCGATCCACTTTGCCGCGGTGATCGGCGTCAACCTGGGAATGGCGAACATCACACCGCCGACCGCGCCGCTGTTGTACCTTGGCGCTCAGGTCTGCGACGTGCCGGTCTCGAAGATGCTCTGGCCGACCCTGGTGTTCATCGTTTTCGCCTGGTTGCCGACGCTGATGCTGACGACATTCATTCCCGAATTGGCACTCTGGTTGCCGGAGCTTCTGCTCGGCAAGTAGGCAGGGACCAGCGAACTGCAAAAGGGCGCCCCGTCCGGGGCGCCCTTTTTCTGTCCTGATGCCGATCAGATCAGCCCTGCCCAGGCCGTGCATGCCTCGGGCGGCTAGGACTACAGGACAAACAGCCAGGAATGGAGACCGATGAACAGCGCTGTGGCCGCTACCGGCGCCGCGATGCCGAACACGTCTCTTGCAAGTTTAGACATCGTATTGCTCCTTGGAAGCCGCGATTGTGATGAGGTGCAACTAAGCCTGCGCCCCCGAACTTGGAACAGCAATTGCCGCATAGGTGCCTTGCGGCTTCTGCATGACAGCCGATCTGGTCGCAAAATGACGCGTCTGAACTGGCCCCCGTTTCGACCGGACACTTGAGCATGACATGAAGGCTCAATGATTTCCTTCTCATGCGACAAGGGAGAACGTAGCGATGAGCAAGACGATGGACGACGGGGTTATCCCCTGCGATCGTTCGCGCCGCGCCCAAACGCTCAAGGATGATCCGGATCAGCCCCACCTCACGACGGCCATAAAGGTCCCAACGATGGCGAGGGACAGGCCAACCATTGCGGCACCCAAGCCGAAACGCGCCAAGGTAGGCAAGCCCAGGATAAGGGGAAGGCGACGTCATGGGCGAAGTCCGGCGTCAGAAGCGGCAGAAGGCCGGGCATTTCGCGCAGCTTTGCGAATACGGCGCATGGGTCGGCGCGTTTCGGGGCGAAAAGAGACCGGATCGCGCCGGGGGCTGGTCCCTTCAGAGCGCACGAGCCGAAGATGAGGTTCGCGCCGGCCGGCCCGGCCGCGGCCCAGAATGGTGCTGCCGGTCCCGACCCTGGCCAGCCTCCCGCCGATGACGACTCGATGACGGTGCGCTGACGGCACTGTGTCAGGGTTCCCTTGTCTCGCCAATCCCGGCGGACACCCCAACCTGACAAGGAGGAAATGTCATGTACCACAAGTTCGCAATCGCCGCCCTGGTTCTGGGGCTTGCCGGCCCGGCTTTCGCCAATGACGGGCTTGCCCGCACGATCGGTGTCGAGCCCGGCAAGTACACCACGTCGGAGCTGGTTCAGATCATGTTCGCCGACGACAAGAAGGCCGAGATGAAGGCGGTCGAGCGCCGCCGGGCGGAGGAGCGCAAGAGGCTCCAATTCCTGGGTGTCACGTCCACGTCGAACTGATCGTGCCGACGCGAGGTCGGGGGAGGGCCTCGGCCCTCCCCCGGCTGGCGTCACCCGGACCCGCTGGCCTTCCCGAACAGGGCCTTGGCAAGGTCGATCCCGAACAGCTTGTTCATGTCATTACCTGATGGCGTGCCCGACGGACGGCCGTTCGGCCGCCTTTTCCCTCTGGGGATCAGACTGACCAGTCCCGCGGCAATCGCCACCGCGGCGGACGTGCCGGCAAATCGGCAGAACAGCGAGGCGATCTCGTAGTAGGGTCCGCCCGGATCCGGACGATGCCGGTAAGGTGACGGATTGTAACCGGCGCGGCCGGGCAGGTCGGTCGTCACGATATCGGCGGGCGGAAACCCCTCGCTGTACTTGGGCGTGCCGAGGATGTCATCGGCGATCTCCCATGGGTCGATCCGGGTCCTGTTCTCATCGAAGAGCGGCACCTCCGTGCTGAGCGTCTGGATCATCCAGCCGCCAAGCGCGACGATTGTCGCCTGGACCGGCGAATAGGTCAGGTCCTTGCCAAAGGTATCGCAGGCCCCCACGGCCCAGGGGCCCGGCGCATCGTTTCCCTCGATTTTGTCGTTGCATCGGCTGGCAGGATAAACCGGCCAGTCCAGCGCCTCGTTGCCGGCGGCACACAGGACGATGTGTCGTTCGCACAGGTCGGTCAGGGCGTCATCCACTCTGCGCCAGGCGCCGCTGACGCCCCCCTGTTCATCCAGCGCGCCATCCCAGGAATCGGCGATCACGACGATGTCCGGTTCGATCAGCGCCGCGTATTCCAGCGCCCCGAGCAGCATTTCCGGACCGGGAACCGCGGTGACCGAAATCGGGATGATCCGGCAGAACGGGTTGATGCCGCAGTAGGGCAGGTTCAGGCTGATCGTGCCGGTTTTCTTTTCGGATTCCTTCGGCGTGAACTTCGGGTGCCGCAGTTGCACAGGTCTCGGCCTGGCCCCGATCAGCCCCGCGACGGCCGTCCCGTGCGCACCGTAGAGCGCGCCGGGGGCCACGCGCGGCAGTCTCTCGGGACGCGGGTTCGCGGTCTTGTCTTCGATCCACTTGACTTCTTCCCTGATCGCATTGGAAATCGCGTCCTTTTCGCCCTGTATCTTTTCGAGCAACTCGATCCGGGCTTTGCAGTCCGCCGGGGACAGGTCGGCCCATTCGCGCACGACAAACGCCCCGGTCCCACCGCCGCTGAAGTCACGCATCAGCCCGGCGTCGATGGCGCCCTCCAGATTGGGGTGCTTGTGGTCGACGGCCGTGTCGATGAGTGCAATGCGGGTCGCGGCAAGGCCCTTGTCCGCATCGTCCCAGGCACATCCCGCGTAAGTATCCAGATTGTACACGACGCCCAATTTGGGCAAATGCCAGAGCGCATGGAACGCCGGCCTGAACCCGATCCCCTCGGGCTGCTCGTCCTGTGCCTTCGACGAGGGATCTGACCCAGGAAATCCATAGTCATCATCGATGTCATTTGTACTGGTCATCGCGGTCACTCCCCTCCAAGCCATTCGTTGCGCACTTCGCGGATCTGGTCCTGCAGGATCTCCTCGAACATCGGCGCGCATAGCCGCGCAAGCGTCTGGCCACCCTCCGTATCCGATTTGATATGCAGACCCGCCCATTCGCGGTTCCTTGCGACCTCTCCTGCCGCAAGGGCTAGGGCCTCCACGCCGGGATGCTCGGGCACCGCGCGGGCAAAAACCTCGGCGATCAGGTAGGACTGGAACGCGTGGTTCGACGGATAGGACGAATAGACCGGCACCGGGATGAACGGCTCCAGCGTCGGGTCCAGTTGGTGCGGCCGTGGCGCGTTGAACCGCTCTTTGTACAGCAGCCCGATCAGGCTGGCGAGCCACAGGATGGTCTGGAACAGGATCGCCGTCGCGCTGGCCGGGGACGAGGCATTGGCCCCCAACGGCAGCATGTAGGCGGTCAGGTCATTGCTGGCCTCGATCCGGATGCGGTCGCGGCGAAAGGCGTTCTCGGGTTCGCGCAGGTCCTTCTGCTTCTGGTGCAGGTCGGCGGTCTCCGCCAGCCGCTGCCTGACCTGAGGCGGTGGCGGCATCTCGGACAGGCGGAATCGGTCCCAGCGGTAGTGATCGCGGCATTGGTAAAGGCGGGTCAACTCGCGCCAGGGCACCTCGATGACCGGCCAGTCGAGCCCGCTGCCCGCGCCGCCGCCGCCGCCCGGAAAGGCGGATTTGTGCAATCCCTTGTGCAGGGATTTGTGCAGGCTCTTGTGCAACGCCTTGTGCAGGAGACCGCCGCCGGCGCTGATGCTCGACCCGCTGGCATTTCTCGCTGCAGCTTCAAGGGCGCCCCGGAGGTCAAGCAGGGCCTGGTGCGATGGATCGTCGCCGGCCGGGTCAATCGGGACTTTCGCGAAATACGTCCTGATGGCATCGAGAGCGTCCCGGGTACTTTTTTCCGGTGTTTCCACGCTGATCCGCGTTCCGGCCACCTCCAGCCAGGCGGATTGCAGGATGCCACGCACATCGTCTACCACATCCCCCGCTTGGCCGGTCTCACCTTCAATTTGGTCTTGCATGTCCTTTCCCTCCCGTTGTCAGACAAATCCGTTCTTCTGAAATGTGCGCGACAATGTTCGACCGATCTCGCCGGGCGTTCGGCGCACCATGGCCTCCAGCCATCCCCCCATGTCGTAGTCCGGCCGCAGCCGGATGAGTCGCGCCTGCATCAGCTTTGCGTCCTGGGTGTTTCCCGCCAGCGCGCAGCCCGCCATGGCGTAACGCAGCGCCCCGATGAACCGCGGTTTTCGCAGCAGCGCCTGGTTCGCGAAGTGCAGCGATTGGCGGTAGTCACCCTTTGCCATGTGCAGCATGGCGCCCGTGACGTCGTAGGTGTAGCGCCAGGGACTGCCGGCACCGGCACGCTGACAGCGCCGAAAGGCGTCTTCCGCGCCGGCAAGATCGCCGACCGACATGCGCAGGACGGCAATATGGTCGAGGTTCAGCGAGAGCGTTGGAGACCGTTCCTGCGCGGCATCCAGCAAGGCCGTGGCAAGAGCGTTGTCACCGATCAGCATGTGCGCGCAATAGCCCGCGAGCGATTGCCAGAGCGGCAACAACGGGCTGGACGCAGGGACGCTGGCGACCAGGTCGCAGAGATGATCGCGCGTGATCTTGAGAGGCGGTTCGACGCCCTCGTTCTCCTTGAACACCTGGGCAAAGTGGCCGATGCAGGCGATCACCGGAGGGGCGCCGTTCTCGTACATATGCACGACCTGCGCCTCGGTCCGGTGGATGGCATCGATATCCAGAGAGAAAAGCGCCGTCAGTGCCGTCCACGGAAACAGGTCCGGTGTGTCCGGGGAGACCTCGCTGGATGCCAAGTGGTCCAGGATGGTTTCGGCCGCCACGGCGGCCAGTTCCTCGATTTCGCCTGCCAGGACGCAGGCGGGTTTGCTGATCCAGACGAGGCGCGAGGCGGCGTCCCTGAGGCGCAGCGTCAGGAAGAGCTGGCGCCCGTGGCGTTCCGCCAGAGGCTCCAGAAGATGCGTCGGGCCGCGTCCGGTCTCGATCGGCAGAGGCGCGATGGGGCCATCGCCGCCGCGCAAATCATGCAGGACCAGCCAGGATTCCGCCATGATGGACCGCGCAACCGCGTCGAGCACCGAGGTGATCCGCAAGCTGTCTGCGGCAGAAAGCGATCCGTGAACCGCGGGAAGCATGCCCAGAGCGGGGGGCCTGCGCGACATGCGCGGTATGATGTCCGGTGCCGAATGGCCGCTGCCTGATGTCCTGCGGTGGCGGGGGGGCGCCCGGGTCTCCGCGTCGTCTCCGGACGTGTCCGGCATGTCGCGGCTTGCGCGCATGTCGCGCAGCCACTCCTCGAAGGCCTCGCAGCCGTCCAGATCGAGGTCGATCCCTTCAAGGAACTGGCGTCCGTCCATCGGAGGGTCGCGCAAACGGAGCCGCCCGGGTGTCAGCCAGACCGCGTTTCTGTCCGTCTGCAGCACCACGCCGCCCAGAGGTGCAAGGTCGCGTCGCAGCATGTGCAGGGCCGTGCGCAAGCTTGCCGAGCCGCGTGTGCGGTCTTGGCCGCCCCAGAACATGTCCAAAAGGGTTCGGCGCGGCTTTGTCTGGTCGGGAGACACCAGGAGAACGGCCAGCAAGGCCTGCCTCAGCGGACTGCTGGGGGTTGCGTCCCTGCCGTCCGGCAGCACGATCCTGAACACGCCGTCCAGCACAGCGAAGGCACAGGGCGGGTCACGCGGACCCGCTTCGTCTGTCGCACGGGCGGCCTGCCGGAGTGTCAAATCGGTACGACTCCTCGAAATGGGCTGTGTTGCAAAACCTTACCCAAGTCTACCATGCGGCGACTTTCCATCATAGCGCTGCGGTTATTGGGCGAGTGGCTGTCGGCGACGCTCCGCTCTCTGGGGGCAGGGAAATTCGGGGCCAGGACGTCCCGGCCGTTTATCAGACCCCGGTAGACGCCGACGTGCAGGGGCATGTCGATCGCCACGAACGCGCGGTAAGGGGGCGTCCCGGAGCGGGCCGGGGGGCAGAGGCGGCTCGGTTTCTCCGAACAGGTTCCGGGCTTTTCCCAGGCGGTCTTGGGCCTCGATTCCGCCGCTGCCGTGCTTGGCAGACAGGGGGTTGGCGTAGGCTTGATCGAGTGTTCAGCCGCCTGGCGATGAATGGGGCCGCCGGCTGATATCAAAGCCGATGTAGCGACCGATGCCGGCGCGGGTCTCGGATACGCCGGAACAGGCCCCCTTTAGACCTTTTAAGATAGTCTGTGCCGCCACAGGCGTTCGACCAAGACACTATCGGTCCAGGCTCACTTGCCATCGATGTTGATCCCGTCTGCTCGAACGCTCAGCACCTTGATGACGTCCGTGGACCTGAGCTGGCTGCTGCGATCCGAGTACTAGACCTCGAGCCGGCCGAGCCTCGCCACGGCTTCCTCAAGGTCCTCGGCGCGAGTACGGCATCGAGCCTGGGGCCGGGTGTTCAAAATATATGTAAGCATGTGCGTGTATTCCTGGTCTGCCGTGTGCTTGAAGGGCCGGCGCGATCCGCCGGCCCTCGGGGGTCAGGCCGCCGCCTGGTCCCCATGGGATGCGCGGCGCGCCTCGACCCCTGCCATGAGGGCGGCATAGGCTTGGGGCGGCGGCGTCTTGCAGATGATCCAGTATCTCGTGGCGCCCGACATCGCCGCCGGCCGCCTATTGCCGGTTCTCGAGGACTGGCTTTATCCCGGGGCCGACATCGTCTTTGTCTTTTCCCGGCATACCCGTCCGCCGCGTCGGTTGCGTGTTCTCGAGGACTTCGCGGTCGAGTGCTTCCGCTCGGTCATGGCGACGCTTCGTAAAGGGGGCCGCGAGTGGCTGAAAACGGGGGCAGACAGCCTGTCGGCCAGCGGCGCGCTCTTGCCTGGCGGGGCGTCTCGCGCACCGCCGGACCGCTCCTTGCCCCCGTCAGCCGCGCAGGAACCGCAGCAGCGACAGGGCCGCGTCCCAGAGGTCGAAGGACCGTGCCAGCAGGTGTTCGCGGGGAAGGGAGGGCTTCAGCCCGTGCCCTGCCGTCTCGGCCTGGACCTGGTCCATCAGGCGCAGGAGCCTGCGCCGGTGGATCCCCAGCCAGGCCTGCACCGGATCGGCGAGCGTGCCCGCAAAGGCGGCGACGATTGACCCCGCGGCGACCAACCCCACGACCGTCACCGTGACCAGTTCGGGCGACGGCCCCACCGGGAACACCGCGTACCAGCCCGCGCCCAGAGTAGCCCCAAGCGGGAACTCCGCGACGGCGGTGCCGTGCGTCATCGACTGCGCCACGCCGGGCGCCATCGACAAAAGCCCGGGTGTGACGGCCCGAAAGACGAAAGCGCCCAGGGTCAGCGCAAAGAGCGCGCTGGTGAACTCGGCGATGGCCGATCGGGTGCCAGAGTAATCGGCGACCGCACCAGCGATCCTTTCGGCCAAGGCCTGCGCCTCGTCCACGCTCCCGCGCGACCGGATCGCGGTGCGATAGGCGGGCGCGGCGAGGATGGCGCGGATTTGCCCTTCGCGGCCAAGGGCAAGCGCGCCATCGGGCAGCGGCACGCGCAGCAGGTCCGTCAGCACGTCCGCCTCGACTCGTGCCGCGACATCGGTGCGCAGCAGCAGCCGCCGGTTGCCCAGCCAGTCCGCCGCCCGCCCGAGCCCCAGCCGCCGGACTATCCAGGCCGCAAGCCGCGCCAGCAGCAGGAGGGGCGACATCACCACGTTCACCGGCGCCCGCAGCACGTCGAGACCCAGCGCGGCGCGGTGCAGGCGCAGGGTCCCGGGCCAGGTGAAGTGACGCGCCACAAAGGCGTCCACCTCGGCCCGGCGATCGGGATGCCGCCACGTCGACGGTGTTGTCAGGGGGTCTCCGTTCCCGGTCATGCGCGCCTTTCTGTTTTGTTGGACGGTTGATCATCCCGTCCCTGGTCAGACGCAGAGATAAGGACGATCCTGCCGATGTTCAGGAGCCCTGGAAGATCAGATGCACCTAAATCGGTGCTCTGGCACCGAATGACAGAAAGAGATCGCCCAAGATGCCGACTTTACCGATGTGAACATGCTCTCGATGATCAAGCGCGGCGACACCAAGCGCCGTTGTCCAGGTCCCGGATGGCAAAGGCACTTGACTGCGGCCGGCAGGTCCGGTTGTTCCCCCGGGACTTCGCGCTTGCCGTCCTCGTTCAGTGCCACCGCGAGGATCACGGCGTTGCTGATGATCCGCCCGCCTTCCCGGACCGTGACATATGTCGCGTCGAGCCAGAGATATGGCCACGCGCCCGCCAAGGGCCGGGATGGGACGGCGTTCTTCCCCGCTTGTCTTGTGGATTTCCCAGCCCTCGTTGCACGATGTCGCCATCGGCCCGTTTCTGAACCAGATCGATCAGAGCCATTCTGTCGTCGGTCATCGACATCTCCGGCCCAGGTTTCAGGTGTCGCAACCCCGAACCTTCTCCGAAGATCGGCGGTGATCGCCAGCGTCGCCTGCCGCGCCGCACGCGGCATCCAGGACCACGCGCCGAGGCACTCTCCTTAGGGCGGGGTATCCCCTCCAAACTCGGTGGCAAAGGCATAGAACGGCCCCCCTGCAACCTCATGCTGCATTTCACGGCCCAGCCGTGCCCAGAGCCGATCGAGCACCTGGCGCGCATCGCTCGGCACGTCGTCCCATGTCTCGCCGCTGGTCGAGATCGCGACCAGATCGCGCAACAGGCGCCTCGCCGGCAGAAATTGGGGTGGTCCGGCGGCGTGGACCTTGGTCAGTTTCGACAGGACCTCGGCCTGGTCGCCGGTCTCGAACAGCAGGTTCACCCATGCCCCCAAAGCCAGCGCATCAGGGGACCATGGGAACCACTTGGCAAGGTTCTCGACCCAGTCGGGCCGGTGACCCAGCCGCCGGTGGCGCAAAAGGAACAAGGCGGCCACCACCGCAGCCTCGGGATCATGGATCTTTTCGCGCAACGCGAGGTCGGCGACCTTGAATGCCTCTTCGGACACCGCGTCGCTGTTCTCGAAGCCGCGCCCCTTGAGCGCCTGTAGCAGTGCGTCGATCCGGTCATCCACCGCCGAGAGATACCAGGAGAACTTGCGCGCCTGTGCCTCGCCGCCCGTTTCGCTGGCGCGGGCGCCGCTGTGCGACAGGACCAGTTGCGCACCGGCAGAAAACAGCGGCATGGCAATGAATCGTGCGGGCTGATCCTTTCGGAACGCACCGACGAGGTGGATATTCTCGGCCAATCCATCCCCAAGTCCGGGACGCGGAGGAAAGATCAGCCGGGTGTAATCCATCGCATAGACCCCCTTTGCCCGGTCAATCAGGTCGGACCGTACCCAGCGGCCAAGATCGGACGCCCAGACATAGGTGCGGATGTTGACGTCCTGTGGCCGGCGGGTCGCGCGTTTCGGGCGGCTGCGCAGGTTCAGACGCCGGTTCAGCGCCCCGACCGCGTCCTCGACCATCCCCTTCGCCGCGTAGGACACCACGCCGACGGGCAGCGACAGGGACGAGACCGGGCTGACGTCGAGCAGCGAACTCAGCGACAGCGACCCCATCGCATCGACGACCGAACTGCTGACATTCGAGGCCGAGCGCGGCAATTGCTGGCGCGCGGTGATGTCGGCCAGCCATTCATGAGGCGAGTCCTGCTGGCTGGCGACGACGATCGAGCGGGCATCGCCCGCCTTCAGATCGACGGCGATCCTGGCTCGCGCACCGCTGGGTGACAGGCCGCTGACCATGTAGCGCCCGGGCGGGAGCGGCAGGGTCAGGCTGGAAGCCGTCTCGTTCAGGGTCTGTTGAGAATGGATGTTGAAGTCCCGGTCCATCACCGTGACGTCCTGAAACGGCATGGCATAGGCCTTTTCGACGGTCAGCGATGCGGTGGGCGATCTGTCCTGATCCGTCATCACGACCGCCGCAAGGCCACGTCCTGGCCATCGCTGATGACCGGCACGGCGACCGTCTGAAGCGCGACCGCCCCGACGCCCGGCTCGACGATCTCGCCCGCAGCCTCGTAGTCGTCCATGCTGGGCGGCACCCAGGCACACAGCGCATGCACGTGGTCAAGACACGGCTGGCGCTGTTCGAGAAAGGCAGTCGCGGGTTGGGCCAGCGTCAAGGTTGCGCGCCCCAGGTCGAGGACACTCGCCTCGCGCACGCGCACCGGATAGCGCGGCATTGCCTCCAGCTTCAGGATCGGCGTGTTGTCCCATGCGCTATCGTCGTCGATGGGACGCAGGTCGGGATCCTCGATCCCCAGCCCATAGCGGCCGGCCGCCTCGACCCAGCCGCGCAGCCGCCCCGGCGAGATGCACCAGCCATGTTCAGGCTTTTTCTCGCCGGCCCCGCCGTCAAGGCATTTCAGCAGCGCCTCGGTCAGGTAGCCCAGTCCGTTCTTCGTCGCCTTGGCCACCACGCCCGGCGGCGATGCGCGCAGCAGGTAGACAAAGCGATCCGCCTCGTTCCGCGCTTTTGCGTATTCCAGCTGCGAGATGTTGCCGATCCGCCGCCCCGAGAAATCATCGAGCGAGGTGATCCCGCCTTCCAGCAGGTTGCGGCAACAATCGGCCAACAACACGCTGCGCTTGTGGGTTTTCTTGTAGAGATTGCGGTGCAGGTGGTTGAGCGACAGCATGTTGCGCCACGGATCAAAGGCATCTTTGCCGGCGTCCTCCAGCAGCAGGATGTGTTCCTGCGCCTGCATGCCGTGGCTGCTGCCGTAGAACAGCGCGAGGTTGTTCGGGCCGGTTTCGCAGCGCTTCAACCAGTCGGTCAACGCCTTCGAGGCATTGTCGCCGGTCGCCCGGTCGACATCGTCGCTCTGCCGCGCGGCGGGCGTATGCGCCGCGCGCGGGAATTGCGCGACGCTGCCGTCCTTTTCGCTGATCAGCAGCTCGACCGAGCTCAGCGGCGGCACCAGCCGGTCGGCGGCGGCGATCAACCATGTGGCGATGGCGCGGGCATTGTTGGGCGGGCTGGTCACGCCGTCCACCGTGCGCAGCTCCTTCATCAGCTCCGCGTTCGTGCCGTCGAGATGCGGGAAGTGGCCCACGCCGATAACGATGGCATGAGTCTGCGGCGCTTCGGACGGGCGTTCGAAGACCAGGGTCATGCGCCCGCCCTCACGGGAACTCCCAGGTCTTTCAGACGCTTGCGAAGGCGTTCGTAGAACTGCACGCGCGAGAAATAGGCGCCGTGCGCGTCAAGGATGCCGGTCCGGCTGGAGAACATCATGTCCCTGACACCGCCATCGAACAGCGGCGCCGCGCGAAAGGACAGCACATCCAGTTCGTCGAAAACGTTGATCCAGTTGTCCACCACATCGAGTTTCGGCTTCGGGTCCATGCCCAGCAGGTTCAACTCCTGGAAAAAGCCGGGCTGAGAGCCGACCGTGACCAGCGCCTTGACCCGGCGCCCATCCTTCAGCCCGACGCTGTCGCAGAACGCCCGGTCGCCCAGACAATCGGCAAGGATCACCCCGCCCATGGAATGCCCGATCAGCACGATCGGATCGCCACTTTCGACCGCCCTGGTCAGTTCTTCCTTCATCAAGCCCCGGATCGGCGTGCGCCCGGACCCCTCCTTGAGAAAGCTGAAGACATCGCCGATGAAGGTGGCGACGTGACCATGCAACGTGTCGCGTCCGACGGCCAGCGCGACGCGCCCCCCGGCATTGCGCACGCGGTCGATCAGCGCTTCGGCGCTGTCGCGCAGCCACGACCCCAGTCCCAGCACCTCGACTTCTCTTTGTGGCGCAGCCGGAGCAGCCTGCGCCTGAGCAAAGGCGGCAGCACGGCTGGTGAGTTCCCTGAGGAACTGCTCGTCGGTGAGGTCGGCCTGCAACCAGGGCGGGTTGGGCACCGCCACCGCATAGGCCGCCGCCGTCTGTGCCCGGTCCACCACCTCGCCGGGCAGGTCCGCACCGCCTTCCTGCGCCTGGTCCAGGACCCCCTCGAAGAGCAGGTCGACGGTTTCGGGGAAGTCCTCGCGCGCGAAGTCGATCAGGCGCGGCGCGGGCCCCTCGGCGGCAGGGACCGCAACAGCCAGCACCTCGACCCCACCAGCGGTCGGGTCATCGTAGTCCGGCAGGCACTTGTAGCGTCCGCCCTCGGGGTTGGCGCCGAACTTGCCCCAATACGGGTTCTCGATCGTCGCCTGCTGGCCAAAGACCAGCTTGCGGAACCGTTCGGTGCGCTTGGCGACGGTGTTCCGGTACGCGTCACCCTCGCGGTTGGCAACGCCGTGAACAAAGACAACATAAGCGGACATCTTCCCTCGCAATGACCTGATTCAAGAACGCATCAATTGAGTTATCATAGCGCAAAACCGCCTCAGGTTGCGAGCCCCAGCAAACCCGTGCGCGGCGTTACTCGCACACCGCTCTTGCGCCAGCACAGGTAAGGACGTTCAGATCGTCCGCGAACCGGCAGAGGTATGTGCGGCGATGCAGTGAAAGCGACGAGCGTTCCTTTCCCCATGTGCCCAAGCCGACGCGGCGCAAAGGACCCGCCCATTTCAGGCGTTCGTCATGCGCGCACCTGCCGAGGCATTCAGGTTCGCGGCGTGACCCGAGCAGGGTCGGCGGGGTCGATACATCGCAGTATCCCGGGAGACATCATGCAACGAGCCCTTGAGAATGTTTGTCCTCCCGATAGTGCCCCGGCGCGTGGAGTGGGATGCCGCGGGTGGCGCGATCACCGCCGATCTTCGGATAGGTTTGGGGTGCGACACCTGAAACCTGGGCCAAAGATGTCGATCACCGGCGACAGAATGGCTCTGACCGAGCTGGTTGAGAAACAGGCCGATGGCGACATCCTGCAACGAGGGCTGGCAAATCCGCAAGGCAAGCGGGGACGAACGCCGTCCCATCCCGACCCTTGGCGGGCGCGTGGCCATCTCTCTGGCTCGACGCGACATACCTCAAGGTCCTGGAAGGTGGGCGGATCATCAGCAACGCCGTGATCCTCGCGGTGGCACTGAACGAGGACGGCAAGCGCGAAGTCCCGGTGGGCAACCGGGCCTGTCCGGCGCGTGCGCGGGGAAAACGGTCCCTCGGACTGATTTCTGATCCCGATCCCCTTCTGGACCGAGGTCCTGCGGTCATTGGCTACCCTTGGGATGCGGGGCGTAAAACTGGTCGTTGCGAATGGCCACAAGCGCCTCCGGGCGGGCGCGCTCCGGGTACCCTCGACCAAATACCTCGATGGCCACCCGGGATCGCACCGCTGGCGGCAGGAAATTCACACGAGCACCGCGGACACAGACAGCGCCTGCTTGCCGGCCGTGTTCGGATGCGCTTTGTCAGGCGAGGGTGAGGGTCAGACCAAGCCGCCCGTCGTTTGCACGGGTTTTCTGAGATCTCAGGGGGGGGTGAGATGGTGCTGTGAGAGAGGATTGAACTCTCGACCTCACCCTTACCAAGGGTGTGCTCTACCACTGAGCTACCACAGCATCTCTGTCTCCAGTTAGCTAGCCCGGGCGGTTCCCCGATGCAAGCAGGCTCTGGACGAACCCTTCAACGCCACCCCGATTGCCCGCAGGGCGAAGGCCCTGCACCTGCGCGGCGAAGCGTGTGGCGGGGCTATTAGACCGCTTTGCCAGGTCGCGCAAGGGGGGCATTCGGAAAAAACCGCCAATGCCGCGCCGCGGGCCGCGCCGCGCTCTGGACCCGGTTTCCCGGCTGCGGTACACCCCGGCCATGGAGCGGCAGGACAAATCACGCGGGCAGGACAAGGGCACGACACGCGAGGCGCGCCTCAAGGCGGCGCTGAAGGCGAACCTGGCGCGTCGCAAGGCGCAGGCCCGCGCGCGGCAGAAGACCGGCGATGCCGCCGCCACCGCGGACCACGACGACACGGGCAGCAAGGACTAGGACAGGCATGGATTCGATACTGGTGACGGGCAACGGCCCGCTGAACGGCGTGGTGCCCATCGCGGGCGCCAAGAACGCCTGCCTGACGCTGATGCCGGCGACGCTGCTCAGCGACGAGCCGCTGACGCTGACCAATGCGCCGCGCCTGTCGGACATCCGCACCATGACGCTGCTGTTGCAGTCGTTGGGGGCAGAGGTGTCCGCGCTGGCCTCGGGCAAGGTGCTGGCGATGTCGTCGCACGGGCTGACCTCGACCCGGGCGGACTATGACATCGTGCGCAAGATGCGCGCCTCGATCCTGGTGCTGGGACCATTGCTGGCGCGAGAAGGCCATGCCGAGGTGTCGCTGCCAGGCGGCTGCGCGATCGGCGCGCGGCCGGTCGACCTGCACCTCAAGGCGATGGAGGCCCTGGGCGCCGAGATGGACCTGCGCGACGGCTATGTCCACGCCAAGGCCCCGGCAGGCGGGCTGCGCGGCGGCGTGGTCGCGTTTCCCATCGTCTCGGTCGGGGCGACCGAGAACGCGCTGATGGCGGCGACGCTGGCCAAGGGCACCACGGTGCTGAAGAACGCCGCGCGCGAGCCCGAGATCGTCGACCTGGCGCGCTGCCTGCGCCGGATGGGCGCGCAGATCGAGGGCGAGGGCACCTCCACCATCATCATCGAGGGCGTCGACCGGCTGGGCGGCGCGACCCACGCGGTGGTGACCGACCGGATCGAGCTGGGCACCTACATGCTGGCTCCGGCGATCTGCGGCGGCGAGGTGACCTGCCTGGGCGGCCGCATCGAGCTGCTGGAGGCCTTCTGCGAGAGGCTGGACGCGGCGGGCGTGTCGGTCGAGGAAACGCCGGAGGGGCTGAAGGTGTCGCGCAAGAACGGCCGGGTCTCGGCGGTGGACGTGACGACCGAGCCGTTCCCCGGCTTTCCCACCGACCTTCAGGCACAGATGATGGCGCTGCTCTGCACCGCCGAGGGGGTGTCGGTGCTGGAGGAGAAGATCTTCGAGAACCGCTTCATGCACGCGCCCGAACTGATCCGCATGGGGGCGCGGATCGACGTGCACGGCGGCACGGCCAAGGTGACCGGGGTGGCGCGTCTGCGCGGCGCGCCGGTGATGGCCACGGACCTGCGGGCCAGCGTGTCGCTGATCCTGGCCGGACTGGCGGCGGAGGGTGAGACGCTGGTCAATCGGGTCTACCACCTGGACCGCGGCTACGAGAATGTGGAACAGAAGCTGTCGGCGCTGGGCGCCCGGATCGAACGGATCAAGGGACAATGACCGAGGACGCCCGCTTTGAGGATGGTGCCGAACGGCCGCTGAACCTGGGCGCGCTGGACGCCGAGGACCTCCAGGTGATCTCCAGCCTGGTGCAGGACGCGGTGCTGCCGATGACCGAGATCCGCTGGCAGCCGTCGCAGCGGCGGCTGGGGCTGCTGCTCAACCGGGTGCGGTGGGAAGACGTGGAGGCCGCGCGCCAGAGGGGCCGCCCGGTCGAACGGGTGCGCGCGCTGCTGGTGATCGACAACGTGCTGGGCGTCGCCAGCCAGGGGGTCGACCGCTCGGACAAGGACATGATCCTGCAGGTGCTTTCGGTCAGCTTCGAGCCGGGGGAGGACGCCGAGGGCTTTGTCGTTTTGACACTGGCGGGCGACGGCGCGCTGCGGGCGCGGGTCGAGGCGCTGGAGGTCGCGCTGCGCGACGTGACCCGGCCTTATGTCGCGCCCTCGGGCAAGCTGCCGGACCACGGCGCCTGAGGTGATCGCGGGGACGGCGCACGGCGCACGGCGCTCCTCGTCGCCTTCGGCGCCGATATCGCCCCGCCCACCGTCCCCGGCCGCCCGCATCGCGGCATCGACAGTGTGGAACGCCCCGTGGTTTCTTCTCTGCGAAAATAGCCCCGGGAGAGTCGCCGCAGGCGACGGGGGCAGAGCCCCCGCCTTGTCCGCCCGCCGCAGGCTCAGGCCCCGACCGCCTTGCGCACCATGCGGCTGTAGAGGTCCTGAACCTCGGTCACGCCCAGCCGCCCGCCGGGGCGGTACCAGGTCGTCACCCCGGTCAGCATCGCGATCACCGCCAATGTTGCCAGCTTGGTGTCGGGAATGTCGAACATCCCCTGGTCCCGGCCCGCGCGCAGGATCGATTCCAGCCGGTTTTCGTAAGCGCGGCGCAGCCCCTCGATCACGGCAAAATGCTCTGGCGTCAGGTTGCGCAGCTCCATGTAGGCGATGAACACGAGGTCCGGCCGGTCCAGGTGGTAGCCGATGTGAAACCGAACGAAGGCTTCCAGGCGCCCTATGGGATCGTCCGGCACCGGCAGCGCCTGCCATTCGGACAGCAGGTCGTCCAGGTGTTCCTGCATCAGCGAGAACAGCAGCGCCTGCTTGTCCGGCGTGTAGTTGTAGAGCGCCCCGGCCTGAAGCCCGACCTCGGCCGCGATCTGGCGCATCGACACCGCCGCGTAGCCATGCGCCGCGAACAGCCGCAGCGCCGCGTCGCGGATGCGCGGGCCGGTGATCTCGGAGTGGCTTCCCTGGGTGCGTGCCATGGCGTCCAGATTATCTGAACGCATGTTCAGATCAACCCGGATGCTTGCCTGCCGCCACGCGCTGGGGCATGACTGTGGCATGAGACGCGCCCTGCGAACGCTGTTGCTGTGTTGCCTGCCTGCCCTTGCGGCGGGACTGGGCGGCTGCGCGCAGTTCCCCGAACTGGACGCGGCCCAGACACCCGGCGTGGCCGATGCGCCCTATCCGCGCCTGCTGCCGCTGGAGGCGCTGCTGAATGGCCCCGCGCCGCGCGCCTCCGAGGCGGCGATCGCCACGGTCGAGGGGCGCGTCGGCGCGCTGCGGGCGCGCGCGGCGCGGTTGCAGCGCATCGACATCGCGCCGTCAGGCGTGCAGGGGCGGCTGGCGCGGTTGCGGCAGAAGGCAGCGGAGCTGCGCGCGCAGTAGCGCCGTGGTTGGCCGGAGGAACGGGTGCTCTTGCCCCCCGGACGGCTTGGCGATAACCCCGTGGCGACAGCGACCCATGCCAGAAGGAACCCGTCCCATGTCCCAGCCATTGCGTCTCGGTATTGCCGGTCTGGGGACCGTGGGCACCGGTGTGGTCAAGATCATCCGCCAGAAGGCCGCGCTGCTGGCCGAACGCTCGGGCCGCCGGATCGAGATCAGCGCCGTGTCGGCCCGCACCCGCGAAAAGGACCGCGGCGTGTCGCTGACCGGCTACGCCTGGGAGGACGATCCGGTCACGCTGGCCACGCGCGACGATGTCGATGTCTTTGTCGAACTGATGGGCGGCAGCGACGGGCCGGCCAAGGCCGCCGTCGAGGCGGCGCTGAAGGCGGGCAAGGACGTGGTCACAGCCAACAAGGCGATGTTGGCGCACCACGGCCAGTCTCTGGCCGTCATGGCCGAGGCCAGTGGCGCGGTGCTGCGCTTCGAGGCGGCGGTGGCGGGGGGCATTCCGGTCATCAAGGCGCTGACCGAAGGGCTGGCGGGCAACGAGATCGAGCGCGTCATGGGGGTCATGAACGGCACCTGCAACTACATCCTGACGCGGATGGAAGACGGCGGGCTGAGCTATGACGAGGCCTTTGCCGAGGCCGACGGGCTGGGCTACCTGGAGGCCGACCCGACGCTGGACGTGGGCGGCATCGACGCCGGGCACAAGCTGTCGCTGCTGGCGGCCATCGCCTTCGGCACGCAGGTCGATTTCGGCTCGGTCGAGCTGGAGGGCATCGGCAGCGTCAGCATCGAGGACATCCGCCAGGCCGCCGACATGGGCTTCAAGATCAAACTGCTGGGCGTGGCGCGGATGACCGGCCGCGGGCTGGAGCAGAGCATGGCGCCCTGCCTGGTGCCGGCCTCCTCGCCGCTGGGGCAGTTGCAGGGCGGCACCAACATGGTGGTGATCGAGGGCGACCAGGTGGGCCAGATCGTGATGCGCGGCGCGGGCGCGGGCGAGGGGCCGACCGCCAGCGCGGTGATGGGCGACGTGATGGACATCGCGCGCGGGCTGCGGGTCTCGACCTTTGGCCGCCCGGCGGGCGCGCTGGCGCGGGCGGTGCCGGCCAAGGTGTCGACCCCGGCGCCCTACTATCTGCGCATGGCGCTGGTGGACAAGCCGGGCGCGCTGGCCAAGGTGGCGGCGGCGCTGGGCGAGGCGGGAGTGTCGATCCACCGGATGCGGCAATACGACCACGTCGACGAGAGCGCGCCGGTGCTGATCGTGACGCACCGCACGACGCGCACCGCGCTGGACCAGGCGCTGGCGGCGATGCAGGGCACCGGCGTGGTGCTGGACAGCCCCGTGGCGCTGCGCATCGAGGAAGTCTGAGCGGCGGTGGACTGGCTGGCAGCTGTCGACCTCTATTGCGAACGGCTGTCGCCCGGTTTCTGGGCCGAGCCGGTCAATGCGCTGTCCAACCTTTCCTTCGTCGTGGCCGCCCTGTGGGGCGCGCTGACGGCGCGGCGGCTGGGGGTGTCGCACCCGGTCGCATGGCTGCTGATCGTCATGACGGGGCTGATCGGGGCGGGCTCCTTCCTCTTTCACACCTTTGCCAATGGCTGGAGCGAACTGGCTGACACGTTGCCGATCTGGAGCTTTGTCGCCGTCTTTGTCATCGCCGCGATGCGCTACATCGGCGGCATGGCGGCGCGGCGGGTGGCGCGGGTCGCTCTGGTCGTGGTGGCGGCGGCGGTGTTGACGCTGGTGTTCCTGGCCAGCGGCGAAGGCGCATCCACAGCCCAGGCCACGCCCGATCCGCTGAACGGATCGGGGCAATATGCGCCGGCGCTGGTCGCCCTGATCGTCTTTGCCATCCTCACGCGGCGGCGCGGCCATCCCGCGGCGCCCTGGGTCCTTGCCGCAACCGGCGTGTTCCTGCTGTCGCTGGTCTTCCGCACGCTCGACAGCGACCTGTGCGAAGCGCTGCCGCTGGGAACGCACTTTCTGTGGCACCTTCTGAACGGTCTGATGGTCGGCCTGCTGGTGCAGATGTTCCTGCGCGAAGCGCCGCTTTCTCGGCCGTGTTAGCGCCGCCATGCTGGACGCGGACGGGGGGGCGGGCTAGACGACAGGTGTCCCTTTTCCGGCAAAGGATTCCCGGCCCATGTCCACTCCACGAGATTTCAATGACCGCATGTTGTCGCTCGGGCTTGCCCGGGTGGCCGAGCAGGCCGCCATCGCCAGCGCCGACTGGATCGGTCGCGGCGACGAGAAGGCCGCCGACCAGGCCGCCGTCAACGCCATGCGCGAGCAGCTGAACAAGCTGGACATCCAGGGCGTCGTGGTGATCGGCGAGGGCGAGCGCGACGAGGCGCCGATGCTGTACATCGGCGAGGAGGTCGGCACCGGCAACGGCCCCGGCGTGGACATCGCGCTGGACCCGCTGGAAGGCACCACGCTGACCGCCAAGGACATGCCCAACGCGCTGACCGTGATCGCCATGGGGCCGCGCGGCAGCATGCTGCACGCGCCGGACGTCTACATGGAAAAGCTGGCGATCGGGCCGGGCTACCCGGAGGGTGTCGTGACGCTGGACATGGCCCCGGCGGCGCGGGTGTTGGCGCTGGCCGCCGCCAAGGGCTGCACGCCCGGCGACATCACCGTCTGCATCCTGGAACGGCCGCGCCACGAGGAGATGATCGCCGAGGTCCGCTCGACCGGGGCGTCGATCCGGCTGATCACCGACGGCGACGTGGCCGGGGTGATGCATTGCGCCGAGCCGCACATCACCGGCATCGACATGTACATGGGATCGGGCGGCGCGCCCGAGGGGGTGCTGGCGGCGGCGGCGCTGAAATGCATGGGCGGCCAGATCCTGGGCCGGCTTCTGTTCCGCAACGATGACGAGCGCGGCCGCGCGGCCAAGGCCGGGATCACCGACCTGGACCGGGTCTATTCCCGCGACGAGCTGGTGACCGAGCACGTGATCTTTGCCGCGACCGGGGTGACTGGTGGTTCGCTCCTGCCGGGGATCAAGCGCGAGGTGGGCTGGACCACCACCGAGACGCTGCTGATGCGGTCGAAGACCGGCTCGGTGCGGCGGATGATCTACCGCAACCCGTTCCGGCATTCGGCCTGACAGGGGGGGAGGGGGCGCTGCCCCCGTCCGCCTTTGGCGGACTCCCCCGGGCGTATTTTTGCAGAGAAGAAGCCGGGAGGCCGATTGTCCTATCTTGGCGTCGAGAGCAGCCTGACCGGGCGGCGCTGGGTCGGTCCCGGCGCCGACGAGGCGCGCCTGGCCGAGGCGCTGGTGCAACGGACCGGCCTGCCGCATGCGCTGTGCGCGGTACTGGCGCGCCTGGACGTGGCGCCGGAAGAGGTGGAGGGCTACCTGGAGCCCAAGTTGCGCGCGCTGCTGCCCGATCCGCGCGGGCTGAAGGACATGGAGCGCGCGGCGGCGCGGTTTTTGCAGGCGGTGCAGCGGCGCGAGCGGATCGCGATCTTTGCCGATTACGACGTGGATGGCGGCGCCTCGGCGGCCTTGCTGATCGATTGGCTGCGGCTGATGGGCCGGGCGGCGACGCTGTATGTCCCCGACCGCATCGACGAAGGGTACGGGCCCAACGTGCCCGCCATGGCGGCGCTGGCTGCCGCACATGACCTGATCGTCTGCGTCGATTGCGGGACGCTGTCGCAAGAGCCCATCGCTGCGGCGAAGGGGGCGGCGGACGTGGTGGTGCTGGACCACCACCTGGGCGGCGAGACGCTGCCCGAGGCGCTGGCCGTGGTGAACCCTAACCGGCAGGACGAGGACGGCGCGCTGGCGCATCTCTGCGCGGCGGCGGTGGTCTTCCTGATGCTGGTCGAGGCGGGGCGGCAGCTACGCGAGGCGGGGGCACAAGGGCCGGACCTGATGGCCTTGCTGGACCTTGTGGCGCTGGCGACGGTGGCGGACGTGGCGCCCCTGCGGGGGGTCAACCGGGCGCTGGTGCAGCAGGGGCTGAAGGTCATGGCGCGGCGGGCGCGGCCGGGCCTGGTGGCGCTGGCCGACGTGGCGCGGCTGGAACGGGCGCCGGCGGCCTATCACCTGGGCTACGTGCTGGGGCCGCGGGTCAACGCCGGCGGGCGGATCGGCCAGGCGGACCTGGGCGCGCGGCTGCTGGCCTGCGACAACCCGCAGGAAGCGCGGGCCATGGCCGAACGGCTCGACCAGCTCAACACCGAGCGGCGCGAGATCGAAGGCGCGGTGCGCGAAGCCGCGATGGCGCAGGCCGAGGCGCGCGGGCTGGACGCGCCGCTTGTCTGGGCGGCGGGCGAGGGCTGGCACCCCGGCGTGGTGGGCATCGTCGCCTCGCGCCTCAAGGAGCAGACCGGCCGGCCGGCGGTGGTGATCGGGCTGGACGGCGACGAGGGCAAGGGCTCGGGCCGGTCGGTGCCCGGGGTCGACCTGGGCGCGTCGGTGCAGCGGCTGGCCGCTGAGGGGCTGCTGGTCAAGGGCGGCGGGCACAAGATGGCGGCGGGCCTGACCGTGGCGCGCGACATGTTGGAGCCGGCGATGGCGCGGCTGGCCGAACTGCTGAGCCGGCAGGGGGCCGGGCAGGGCGGGGCGGCGGACCTGCGGCTGGACGGCGTGCTGATGCCCGGCGCGGCCAGCGTCGAGCTGGTCGAGCAGCTGGAGCGCGCCGGCCCCTTTGGCGCGGCGGTCCCGGGGCCGCGATTCGTGCTGCCGGACATGCAGGTCCGCTTTGCCAAGCGGGTCGGCCAGGGGCACCTGAAGCTCACGGTCTCGGACGGTCTGGCGGGCACGCTGGACGCGATCCTGTTCTCGGCCTTCGAGAGCCCGCTGGGCGCCGCGCTGGAGGGCCACGGCGGCGCGCGGTTCCACCTTGCGGGCAAGCTGGACGTGAATTTCTGGCAGGGGCGGAGCACGGTCCAGCTGCGCCTGGACGACGCCGCACCGGCCGCGCCGGGACGCTGAGGCGGGGCTTTCGGGGGCGAAAAAACTTGGCGAAAAACCCGAAATTTCTGCTTGCAAGCACCGTGAGCTTCTCATAAACACCGCCTCACGCCAAGCAGTGGCCCGTTCGTCTATCGGTTAGGACGTCAGGTTTTCAACCTGAAAAGAGGGGTTCGACTCCCCTACGGGCTGCCACTTTCACCAACAGCGATACGATCTCAAAAGCCCCTTTGGCGGGTCGCAAGTCGTTCCGTGTAGCGAAACCCCAACTCAACATCTGCAACCCAGTCTTGGATCGCGCGGTGTTCTGGACACCGGGAGGCCGCGCCGACCGCGACGATGCAAAGCACCATGGACGTGCAATTCCCGCGCCTTGCGGTGTATAGATCAGGGCAAAGCCTCATCAGAAAAGGGTGCCCCGTGACAGAAACCTTCCTGCGCATCACCGCAACCGGAACGCCCGAGGTCGATCGGCCGGCAGCCGACAGGCTGGTTTCCGGTGCGCCCGAGTTCACCACCTGGAATATCGAAGACCGTGATGGGCTGTATTGCGGCACCTGGCGCGCCACGCCGGGCAAGTGGACGATCCGCTACGACGAGTGGGAGTACTGCCGCATCCTTGAGGGGCATTCGATCATCGCCGAAGACGGCGGTGAGGCCTTCGAGGTGCGGGCCGGTGACAGTTTCGTCATTCGTCCCGGCTTTTCAGGCACATGGGAGGTCGTTGAGACGACGACGAAAGAATATGTCATCCGCCTCTGATCCGGCCCGACGCAGGCGGAAGGGGGCAAGGTGACTGGCAGGTCGGCAGCAGGCGGGCAGGCGAAACGACAAAGCCCGACCCAGGCCTGTGGCCGGATCGGGCTTGGATGGCAGGGTCGAGGTAAGCCGTTACCTGCCACGTAGAGTGCCGGACGCCGTTGCGGGCGTCCGGGCGAACTCAGGTCAGGCCAGCGCCAGGTTGATCGCGCTTTCGCGACCATCGCGGCCGGACTCGACGTCAAAGGTCACTTTCTGGTCGTCAGCAAGGCTGGTCAGGCCGGCCCGCTCGACGGACGAGATGTGGACGAACACGTCCTTGCCGCCCGATTCGGGCTGGATGAAGCCGAAGCCTTTGGAAGAATTGAACCATTTCACGGTGCCATTGGCCATTTCCGTGGTCTCCTGTTCTAGAATGCTGCCCACAGGATGCGGCAGCCCGGCAAAGTCAGACTGAGTGATCAACTGAAGCCGGATGAACGGAAGCAGAGGTTCGCAGAGAATAACGTTGGTGCATTCTAGATGGACCCTGGCGCACCGGATTACAAGGGACGATGCAAAAACAGCGCCCGCCATTGCGTGGCGTGGTTGATTTACCTGGCCGCGCGCCCCACCTTTGAATGACCCGCGAAGGGTAGGACCGCACAAGGGTGCGGAGTTTCCACACGAGTATGACGTTCGGCGGCCGGCGCTTTGTTCCGGCCGGGTCCGACGCGCCCACGATGGTGCTTCGGTCGATGACGAGCATGCGTCTGACGTGAGTTGCCGGGCCAGACCTGACCCCGGACACGCGCGACCACCCTATTCGATCTGACCGAAGCGCCCTGCCGGTTTTCGGCTGCGCGCCAGGGCAGTCATCATGGCGAGGCGGCGCTTTCTCCGCAGGAGGACTGACATGAACATTCCCGAATGGCTCAAGCCGGGCATCTACGGCGCCCTGGTCGGCGCGGCTTTTGTCGGCATCGCCGGGTTTTCCTGGGGCGGCTGGGTCACCGGCGGCACCGCGCATGACCAGGCGGTGGCGATGTCGCGCCAGGACGTGGTCACGGCCATGGTCCCGGTCTGCCTGGACATGGCCCGGGTCGATCCCGGACGGGTTGCGGCGCTCAAGTCGATCCGCGACGCGCAGTCCTACAAGCGGCGGGATGCCCTGATGGCCACCGGCTGGGCGACGATGCCGGGCAGCGATGCGCCGAACCGCGACATCGCGCAGGCCTGCCTTGCGTCGCTGGACGTGGACACCGTGGTCACCGAAGCCGAAGCGCCTGTTGACGGCGGATGACCCGCGCGGTGGCGATGCCCCTGCCCGGGGATCGGCGTCGGGTCCTGTACGGCCTGGCGGCGCTGACCGCGCTGATGGCCCTGCTGGCCTTCCCGGTGCTGGCGCAGGAGGCCGCCGGACGCGTGCCCGAGAACGCCGAGGCGCGCAGCTATGGCGATGGCTGGGACTGTTCCCCGGGATACCGCGCCGAGGGGGCCGCGTGCCTCGCGATCGTGGTCCCGGAAAACGCCTACGCCACCGGCCGCCGCTACGGATCCGGCTGGACCTGCCGGCGCGGCTATGAGGAGGTGTCGGGCGCGTCCTGCCGGGCGATCCCGGTGCCGGACAACGCCTATCTGCGCGCGTCCGGGTATGACTGGCGCTGCGACCGCGGCTACAAGCGGGACCGCGAACGCTGCGTGCCCATCGTGCTGCCGGACCATGCCTACCTGACGGTCGAACCGTCAGAGGGCGCCTGGGCCTGCGACCGCGGCTACACCGCCCGCGCCGGTGCCTGCGTGCCGATCGCGACACCCGAGAATGGCTATCTCACCAATGCGGACCGCGGCGCCGAATGGGCCTGCGAGAGGGGATATTTCAAGATGAGAAACCGATGCGACCCCGTGGCGCTGCCGGCGAACGCCTACCTGGATCCGGACAGCCATGGGCCGGGATGGCGCTGCGCGCGTGGATACGCGGCCAGGGGAAACGGCTGCATCGCGCTCGATGTGCCGGCAAACGCCCATCTCGACAGGTCGGGCAACCGGTGGCGCTGCGACACCGGCTTTCAACTTGCCGCAAGGGAGTGCGTTCTTGGACGATAGAGCCCCCGGATCCCGGCCCGAGGCCGCGCCCGGCCTCCGCATGCGCATCGGATGCCGCCTGCGCTACCGGCTGACGCAGCCGACGCCGCTGATCGCCACGCTGAACGTGCACTATTCGCGTTTCGGCGACCTGGAGCGCGCCGACTACCTGGCCACCTCGCCCAGCGTGCCGCTGGAAAGCTACCGCGACGGCTTTGGCAACTGGTGCACGCGGATGGAGGCGCCGGCCGGCGACTTCACCCTGTCCTCCGACGGGATATTCCGGGATTCCGGGCTGCCTGACCCGATTGCGCCGCAGGCGGCACAGCACGCGGTGCGGGACCTGCCGTTCGACACGCTGGTGTACCTGCTGGGCAGCCGCTACTGCGACACCGACCTGTTGTCGGACGAAGCCTGGCGCCTGTTCGAAAAGACTCCGCCCGGCTGGGCGCGGGTGCAGGCGATCTGCGATTTCGTGCACACCTCCGTCGCCTTCGACTACATGAAGGCCAGCGCCACGCGCACGGCGTCGCAAACGCTGGCGGGGCGCTTCGGGGTCTGCCGTGATTTCACACATCTCGCGATCGCCTTTTGCCGCTGCATGAACATCCCGGCGCGCTATTGCACGGGCTATCTCAGCGAAATCGGCGAACCCGAGCCGCATGCGCCCGGCGATTTCGCGGCCTGGATGGAAGTCTTTCTGGACGGGCGCTGGTGGGTCTTCGATCCGCGCAACAACCGGCGGCGCACCGGCAGGATCCTGGTGGCCCGTGGCCGGGACGCGGCCGACGTGCCGCTGACGCAGACCTTCGGGCCGAACGTGCTGACACAATTCGACGTCTGGACCTGGCCCGCCGAAGACGGCCACCCTGAACCACCGTCCGATGCGCGCGGGTGAGTGGGGACTGTCGCCGGGGCGCGTGCCCCGGTGACGTCGCTCGCCCGACATCACGGGGACCGACGGCCCGCCCTCCGGCGTGGCAACACCGAACACCCGCTTTCCTGGAGAGCCACGATGATCCCTGCGATCAAGACGACGGCCGTCTTTCTGCGCCCCTTCGACCTGCCGAGTTTCAACGAGACCCTGCCGCCCGGCGAATACGAGATCGAGACCACCCTGCCGCAGCCGGCGGAGGGCATCGACCCGGCCGCCTGGGTTTCGTCCGTCATGGTGCAGCTTCATCCGCGCACTTCGCATCCCGGCCTGACACGAACGCTGACCGTGCCGCTGGCCGAACTGGAGCGCGCGGTGGCCAGAGACAAGCTGACCGGAAAGGCGCTGCTGGATTTCTTCCTCGAGGAGATGCTGGCCGACCCGATGATCCGGCTTGTCATGCAGGCCGACGGCGTGGCCGAGTCCGACCTGCGGGATTTCTACGCGGCCCGCGCGCAGGGACGGCCCGGCCCGGCAGGCCCCGCGCAGGACCGGGACAAGCCGCACAGCGACGATCACGCAGAGGGTGGTGGCACACGCGGCGAAACCACGCGGCCGGGGATCGGGGAGTGACCCGCAGAACCGGCCGGCGGCTTGCATTCCTGTCGGGAACGGGGCTGGATGGGGCCGCGAGAGGGGTGCCATGAAGGACGATCCGATCAACCTGGATGGCCGCCGCAGCGCGGCCGGACAACGCGAGACCCAGATGCGGCGGCGGCCGGTGAACAGCCCGTCCCGCATGGTCGCTTCGGGGCAGCCGCCTCTCGACGAACTCGAGAAGCAGATGCTGGCGGACCCGGCGCGGACCTGGCCCGAGGTCATGACCAAGTGGCGATTCCTGCTGGAACGCTACGCCGAGACGCCCGAGGCGGCGGATGCCCGCATTCAGAAACTCATCCAGCGCGCCCTGGCCGATCTGGAGCGCCTGAGGAAACGCGAGGCCGGCGAATGACGTGCAGGACAGTATCCCAAGCGCCGACCGGGGCAGGGGCCGGGACCGGCTGGCCGGCGCGCTGGCTTGCCCGTGGCCGGCCGAGTTAGGCCGCGCCGATGCCCAATGTCACCATCACCCATCTGACCAGCTATCGCTACGGCACGGCGGTTTCGCTTGGGCCGCACAGGATGATGCTGCGGCCACGCGAAACCCGCGACCTGACGCTGACCTCGTTTCAGCTTGAAATCACGCCCAAGCCACGCATCGACTGGTCGCACGACGTGGCCGGCAACGCGATCGCCACGGCCAGCTTTGACAGCCCGACGGATACGCTGGTGATCCGCTCCTGCACGCGCGTCGATCTCCGCGCGGCCGTCTGGCCGGTCTTTCCCATCGCGGCCGACGCGGCGTCCTACCCGTTCCAGTATTCCCCCGACGACCAGCTGGACCTTGGCGCGCTGGCCATGCCGCAATACACCGACGTCAAGGGACGGCTGGCCGCCTGGGCCGAGGCATTCGTCATGACGCGGCCGACGGACACGCTGTCCCTGCTCAAGGACGTCAGCAACGGGATCACGGCGCGGATCTCCTACCAGAGCCGCGAGACCGAGGGCACGCAGGGGCCGCTGGAAACGCTGGACCGGGGCTGGGGATCGTGTCGCGATTTTGCCGTCCTGTTCGCCGAGGCGGCGCGCACGCTGGGCTTTGGCGCGCGGCTGGTTTCGGGGTATCTCTACAACCCGGCCGGCGACCAGCTTGGGTCGGCGGACGCCGGATCGACCCACGCCTGGGTCGAGGTCTTTGTGCCCGGGGCGGGCTGGATCGCCTTTGACCCCACCAACCGCGCCGTCGGTTCTGCCAACCTGATCCCCGTCGCCGTCGCGCGGAAGATCCAGCAGGTTTCGCCCGTCACCGGCAGTTTCCATGGCCGCAACACGGACCTGCTGTCGATGGACGTGGCGGTGCAGGTCGAGAAGGACTGACACGCGGGCGCGCCGGGGCGGTGCCGGCTGCGTCGCCCCCGGGGCGATTCTCTGAATTGCCGCCTTTGGTGTGATCGTGTTTGATCGACTGCCCGGAGTCGGTCATGGGGGTGTACGTGCTGAGTGATCCGGCGTGTCTGCCTCAAGACACTCATAAATAATCATTATTGAAGGTTTTCTGCCGAGGCGGCCCAAACCGCCTTCGACCGGGCGTGATGATTTTTCTTGACAGAACTCGCCTGTGGGGAAACGCTGGTGATCAATAGTGATCGTTTTCGGTCACGGCCGGCCGAACGGGCCGTTGACGATCGAACCACCCGGAGAAGTGAAGGACGCCGATGAAGGATTCGCTGGACCTGTCCGAGATCCGCCGCCGCAAGATCGCCGAGATCGTCGAGCGGCGCGGTTCTGTCGCGGTGCGCGACCTCTGCGACGAACTGGGCCGGTCCGAGGCCACCATTCGCCGCGACCTGCGCGAACTGGGGCGGCAGGGGATCGTCTCGCGGACGCACGGCGGCGTCATGGCCAAGACCAGCGCCGTGTCCGACCTGCCCAACGACGAACGCAAGCTGATCGGCTGGGCCGAAAAGCAGCGCATCGCGCAGGCGGCGATGGACCGGCTGAACGGGCAGGAGGTGGTCTTTCTGGATGCCGGGACCACCGCGCTGGCGGTGGCGGAACTGGCCGGGCAGAAACCGGGCTGCCGCTATGTCACGACCTGCCTTGGCGTCGCCAACCGGCTCAAGGCGCAGGGCGTTTCGAATTTCTACATGATCGGCGGCAGCTACCTGCCGGTGAACGACTCGTTTGTCGGCAGCGTCGCCATCGCCGGGCTGCGCTCGCTCACCTTCGACGTGTCGTTCTTTTGCTGCTCGGCGGTGAATCTCGCGCGCGAATGCATCGAGATCGGCGACGAGATGTACGCCCTGATTCAGCGCGAGGCGCTGGCCTCGTCGCGGCAGCGGTTCTTCATCGCCGACCACCGCAAGTTCGAGACCTACGCCTTTACCCGCACCGCCGGGTTCGACGAGATCGACGGCCTGATCACCAACGTCGAACTGGCCGAGGACGTGGTCGCCCAGTTGTGCAACACCGGCATGGAAGTCGTCACCGCATGAACATGACCGCAGACACCGCTCTTGGCAGCGCCACCCCGGCCGTTTCGCTGGAGGTGCGCAATCTGCGCAAGAGCTGGGGCAAGACCGAAGTGCTCAAGGACGTCAGCTTCAGCATCGGCGCGGGCGGGTTCCTGACGCTGCTGGGGCCGTCGGGCTGCGGCAAGAGCACGCTTTTGCGGCTGATCTCGGGCCTCGACGAGGTGTCGGGCGGGCAGATCCTGATCGACGGGCGCGACGTGTCCAGGGTATCGGCCGCCAACCGCAACCTCGGGATGGTGTTCCAGAACTACGCGTTGTTCCCGCACCTGACCATCGAGGAAAACATCGGCTACGGGCTGAAGATCCGCAAGGTCGAGAAGTCCCGCAAGGACAAGACCATCGCCCGCGTGTCCGAGCTGATGGGCCTGGGTCCGCTGCTCAAGCGCAAGCCGGCCCAGCTGTCGGGCGGCCAGCAGCAGCGCGTCGCGCTGGCGCGCGTGTTGGTGTCGGAACGACCCTTGGTGCTGATGGACGAGCCGCTGTCCAACCTCGACGCCAAGCTGCGCACCGAGATCCGCAGCGAGATCCGCGCGCTGAACAAGAAGCTGGGCATCACCGTCATTTACGTCACCCACGACCAGAGCGAGGCGCTGTCGATGTCCGACGAGGTGGTGCTGCTGAACGCCGGCCGGATCGCCCAGTGGGGCACCCCGCGCGACCTCTACGAGAACCCGGCCAACACCTTTTCCGCCAGCTTCATCGGCACGCCGCCGACCAACCTGCTGGAGCCCGCCGATGTGACGGTGCCCGCAAACCTGGGCATCGACGGCCGCGTGGCGCTCAAGGATTGCCTGGTCGGCGTGCGCCCCGAGGACATGCGCCACCCGGGAGAGGGAGAGGCGTTCACCCTGCGCGGGCGGGTGCTGTCGTTGGAATACGAAGGCAGCGTGACGCTGCTGCATCTCCAGGCGGCATCCGGCGCCAAGGTGATCGTGGCGCACGGCGGGCACGACGCCCCCGCGCCGGGAGACGAGGTGACGGTGGGCTGGTCGCACGGCGCCACGCATTTCTTTGCAAAGGCGGACGGCGCGGCGATCCCGCAGACAAGCTGAAACCGGGCGGACCCGAAGCATCGGGCCGCCGGACAACGAAGACCATGGGAGGAACCAACATGACATTCAGGAACAACACGGCACTGGCGCTGGTGGCCGGCGGGCTGCTGGGGCTGCAAGGCACCGCCGTCAGCGCGGCGGACCTCGAATTCTACTTTCCGGTCGGCGTGAACGCCCCGGCGGTGGAAACCATCCAGGCCCTGACCGACGAATGGGCCGCAGCAAACCCGCAGCACAACGTCAAGGCGGTCTATGCCGGCAACTACGAAGAGACCACCACCAAGGCGCTGACCGCCGCCGCCGCGGGGGATCCGCCGCAGGTTGCCGTTCTGCTGGCGATCGACATCTTTACCCTGATCGAGGAAGGCGCCGTGGTGCCGATCTCGGACATCGCGGATTCGCCCGAAGAGCAGGAATGGCTGGCCGGCTTCTACGAAGGCTTCATGAACGACACCAAGTTCGACGGCAAGATCTACTCGGTGCCGTTCCAGCGCTCGACGCCGGTGTTCTACTACAACAAGGACGCCTTCCGCGAGGCCGGGCTGGACCCCGAAGCGCCGCCCAAGACCTGGGACGAGATGGTCGAGGTGGGCAAGAAGCTGACCAAGCGCGATGCCAACGGCAACGTCACCCAGTGGGGCACGCGGATTCCGAACCTCGGGCTGGCCGGGGCCTGGATGTTCGGCGGCCTGGTGATCTCCAAGGGTGACGTGCTGTCGACCGAAACGGGCACCGAGGCGCGCATCAACACGCCGGCGGCCATCGCCTCGCTGGAGTTCATGCAGCGGCTGGCGGCCGAGGGTGTGATGGCGCCGGGCGGCATTTCCTGGGGTGACACGCCCAAGGCCTTTCTCGAAGGACAGACCGCCTCGATGTGGACCTCGACCGGCAACCTCGCCTTCGTGAACTCCAACGCGACCTTCGACTGGGGCGTCGGCTTCCTGCCCGGCGGCGACGGTCCGGGCGCGCCCGTGGGCGGCGGCAACTTCTACATCTTCTCCAACACCACTCCGGACGAACAGGAGGCGGCGCTGGACTTCATCAAGTTCATGACCTCGCCCGAGGCGGCGGCACGCTGGAGCATCGCCACCGGCTATGTCGCGCCGCGCCCCGACACCTGGGAAACCCAGGTGATGAAGGACTATGCCGCGGAACTGCCGCAGGCACTGGTCGCACTTGAGCAACTGCCCTACGCCGAGCGCGAGTTCGCCACCTTCCAGCGCTCCAAGGTCACGCAGTACCTGGTGGAGGCCATCGAGGGTGTCGTCACCGGCAGCAAGGACCCGGCCGCCGCCGTGGCCGAGGCCCAGGAAAAGGCCGACGCGGTCCTCAAGGACTACCGCTAAGCCCCCCGGCGCGCGCCCCGACGATCCGGGCGCGCGCCCACCCCATCCCCTTCAAGCCCCGGCACCAGCGGAGAGACGGAAACCATGAACAAGCGATTGCCCTGGGGTCTCGGCTTTGTCCTGCTGGTGATCCCGTGCAGCCTGCTGGTGGCCTTCACGCATTACCCCGCGATCAAGGCGCTGGTGAACTCGCTGTGGAACAACTCCAGTTCCTTCCGCCCGTCGCGCTTTGTCGGGCTGGACAACTACCGCGCGCTGATGGACGACGACCGGCTGGCGCAGGTTCTGATCAACAGCGCGATCTACGCCATCGGCACCGTGCCGCTGGCGATCGGCCTGTCGATCGGCATGGCGCTGCTGGTCAATTCGAAACTTCCCGGCACCTGGCTGATGCGGCTGTCGTTCTTCATGCCGACCATGCTGCCGCTGGTCGCCGTCGCCAACATCTGGCTGTTCTTCTACGCGCCGGGCATCGGCCTCGCCTCGCAGATACTGTCGGTCTTCGGGCTGCCCTCGATCAACTTCCTCGGCCGCACCGATACCTCGCTGGTATCGATGATGGTGGTGGCGATCTGGAAGGAGGCGGGCCTGTTCATGATCTTCTACCTGGCCGCGCTGCAAAGCATCCCGGCCAACCTCAAGGACGCCGCGCGGCTCGAAGGTGCGGGGGCGGTGCGGGTCTTCTGGGATGTGGTGCTGCCGCTCTTGCGCCCGACGACGATCTTTGTCGCGGTCAACGCGCTGATCAACGCCTTTCGCCTGGTTGACCACATCATCGTCATGACGCGGGGCGGCCCCAACAATTCCAGCGCCTTGCTGCTGTACTACGTCTACGAAGTGACCTTCGGCCACCGCGACTTTGCCTATGGTGCGACGCTGACCGTGCTCATGGTGTTGATCCTGGGCGTGCTGGCGGCCTTCCAGTTCTGGGTGCTCAACAGAAAGGCGCATTACCAATGACCCGCGAGTTGAACCGCATCCTGTTCGGCACGATGTCCGTCGTCCTGGCGGGGGTCTGGGGCCTGCCCTTCTTCTACTCGGTCTGGACCGCGTTTCATGACGAGATCTACGCCGCGAACTTCAAGTGGGACGCGCCGATCGTCTTCGAGAACTTCGTCACCGCCTGGAACTCGGCGCCGTTTGCGCTGTACTTCGTCAACACTTTCATCCTGATCACCATCGTTCTGGTGGCCAACTTCATCCTCTGCACACTGGTCGCCTATGCCTTCGTGCGCTACCGTTTTCGCTGGGCGGGGTTCCTGTTCAGCCTGGTGATGGTGCAGCTGCTGATTTCGCCCGAGAT
Organism: Antarctobacter aquimaris; assembly: GCF_900184945.1. Taxonomy (GTDB): domain Bacteria; phylum Pseudomonadota; class Alphaproteobacteria; order Rhodobacterales; family Rhodobacteraceae; genus Maliponia; species Maliponia aquimaris. Next base: position 265,444 of record NZ_FXYF01000007.1, read on the forward strand.
CCTGATCGTCGAGAACTACCGCACGCTGTCGCAGATCGGCCTCACGGACACGATCATCGGCATCGCGCTGCCTTACCTGACTTCGGCCTTTGGCATCTTCCTGCTGCGGCAGACCTTCATGACGGTGCCCAAGTCACTGGACGAGGCCGCGCAGATCGAGGGGGCAGGGGCCTGGCGCGTGCTCTGGACGGTCTACGTGCCGCTGGCGCGGCCGATCTACCTGGCCTATGGCCTCGTGATGATCAGCTTTCACTGGAACAACTTCCTCTGGCCGCTGATCATCACCAACTCGCCCGAGGTGCGGCCGGTGACGGTGGGTCTCAGCGTCTTTGCCACGGTCGAAAGCGGCATCGAATGGTCGCTGGTCAATGCCGCGACGCTGATGACCACCGCGCCGCTGATCATCGCCTTCATCATTTTCCAACGGCAGTTCGTCGCCAACTTCATGCGCGCCGGGATCAAGTGACCGTCCCGCAAGGGCGGCTTTCGATGAACAGGGAACGGACAGCACAATGCGATTTGCCCAGGTATCCGATCTGCACCTCTGCCGGCACCCCGACCGGATCGAGGCGCTGCGCGACGACACGCCCGCCATCGTCGCGGCGCTGGCCCGCGACCTGCGGCGCATTGCCGGCATCCTCGACTGCGTGATCGTCGCCGGGGACCTGACCGACGACGCACACGACGAGTCCTTTGCCCAGTTCGAGGAGATGTTCGCCGGGATCGGCGTGCCGGTCTTCACCATCCCGGGCAACCATGACGGCCCCGCCGCCTATCATGACCGCAAGACGCGCAGCGCCTTCCTGCGCGGGGCGGACATCGCCGGGCGGATCGTGCAGGTCGGTGGCGTGCGGCTGCTGGGGATCGACACCTGCCTTGAAGGGATGACCACGGGCGCGGTGTCGGAACAGGCGCTAGACACGGTGGCCGGGGCGCTGGACGCGCCGCAGGACGGCCCGCTGGTGATCGTGATGCACCACCCGCCGTTCGTGCCGGGGCAGCGCGTGTACGACGAAATCTCGGTCATAGAGGGCGCCGCGCGCTTTGCCGCGCTGCTGGAGGGGGCCGCACACAAGCCCACGATCCTCTGCGGCCACATCCACCGGCCCTATACCGCGCTGGTCCACGGCACGCTCTGCCTCGCCGCCGGCACGCCGGTGGCGCCCTTTGCCGCGCCGCTGCCCTTTGGCGACGGCGACATCGCGCCGTCGGACGAGGCCTATGCCTACCTCGTTCACCAGGTCGGCGCGGACGGCGCCCATGTCCTCACGACCCGGAGCGTCCCTCCGGGGGCGAGCGGGGCGCGCGATGCTGGATGACCGCACCACGGACGACCTGATCGAGGCGGTGCGGGACACCGCGCGGCGCGAGATCATGACCCGGTTCCGCCGGTTGTCACCGGACGAGATCGCCACCAAGTCCGGTCCGCACGACCTGGTGACCGAGGCCGACATCGCCGCCGAACGCGCGCTGGAGCGCGCCATCGCGCAGATCCTGCCGCAGGCCGCCGTGATCGGTGAGGAACGGGTGTCGCGAGAGCCCGCAGCACTGGACAGGCTGGCCGAGGCAGAGCTGTGCGTCATCCTCGACCCGGTCGACGGTACGGCGAATTTCGCGGCCGGGCTGGCCCTGTTCGGCATGATCGTCGCGGTGGTCGCCCGGGGCGAGACGGTGCTGGGCCTGCTCTACGATCCTGTCGTGGATGACTGGATCCTGGCACGGCGCGGCGAAGGCGCGTGGCTGGCGGGGGCGGGGCGCGCGCCCGCGCGCCTGTCGGCCAGCGGCGCGCGGCAGGTGGCGCACAGCACCGGCCTGGTGCCGCTGAACTCGCTGCCACCGGGACAGCGCGCGCCGGTCATGGCCCGGTTCGAAGGCGCCGGCCAGGTATTGGACCTGCGCTGCTCATGCCACGACTACCGCCTGCTGGCGACCGGCGAGGCGGACTTCATGGTGTCCTCCGGGCTGAACCCCTGGGACCACGCGGCCGGTCAGCTGGTGGTGCAGGAGGCGGGCGGCTGGTCCGCCGTCGGGGGCGACACGCCCTATTCACCCTTGATGCGGCAGGGCAACATGGTCGCCGCCGCGACCGAACAGCTGGGGGTCGAGGTGTCGGAGGCCTATTTCCCCGGCCGGCGCAGGCAGACCCATGGCTGAGCCGGGCACGTCCTTGGCGCAGGGCAGGGCGGAGGGCCGATCATGCTCTTCGTGCTGAACATCGCCAGCGCCGCGGCGCTGCTGGTCTGGGCGGTGCGGCTGGTCCGCACCGGGTTCGAACGGGCTTTTGGCGCGCAGATGCGCGTCTGGCTGAGGCATTCCACGTCGAACCGGCTGCGCGCGGCGCTCTGCGGCACGGTCGCCGCGATCCTGCTGCAAAGCTCGACCGCCGTCGCGGTGATGATGGCGGGGTTCGTTTCGGCCGGCAGCATCGGCGGGGTGTCGGCGCTGGCCATGCTGCTGGGGGCGGACCTCGGCTCGGCCATCGTGGCGCTGGTGCTGAACTCGGGGCTCTCGGCCGTGGCGCCGGTGCTGATGCTGGCGGGGGTGCTGATCTTCTTGCGCAGCCAGCGCCGCGCGGCGCGGCAGATCGGGCGCGTGCTGATCGGGCTGGCGCTGATCTTCGTCTCGCTGGACCTGATCCGCGCGGCCAGCGCGCCGCTGGTCGACAGCCCCGGCGCGCGCACCCTGATGACCTATTTCGCCAGCGACCTGCTGACCGCCTTCGCGGTCTCGGCGCTGTTCGCCTGGCTGGTGCATTCCAGCGTGGCCGCCGTCCTGCTGTACGCCACCATGGCGGCGCAGGGCATCCTGCCGATGGAGGCGGCGCTGGCGATGGTTCTGGGCGCGAACTTCGGCGGCTGCGTCATCGCGCTGCTGTTGACGCTGAACGCCGATGTCACCGTGCGCCGGGTGGTCTGGTCCAACCTCGCGCTGCGCGGCGGCGGTGCCCTGCTGGTGCTCTACGGACTGTCGGTGCTGGACCAGCCGCCCGGCTGGCTGGGCGATGCGCCCGGTCAGGCGGCGCTGCACCTGCACCTGGCTTTCAACGCGCTGGTCCTGGTGGCCTGCGTGCCGCTGGTCGGGGTCATCCACCGGCTGGCGCAGAGGGTGCTGCCGGACACGGTGTCTGACAGTGCCGCCACCCGGCACCAGAGCGCGCTCGACCCCGAGGCGCTGGCCCACCCCAAGCGCGCCCTGTCCTGCGCCACCCGCGAACTGGTGCACCTGAGCGGCATCGTCGAGGGCATGTTCCGCCAGTCCATGGCCCTGTTCGATGCCTACGACGAGTCGGCGGCGACGCGCATCACCGAGGCCAACGCCCAGGTAGAGCGGATCTCGCTGAACCTGCGCATCTACCTGGCCGACATCCGCGCCGACGATGCGCGCGACCAGATCGTCGCCCGCGCCTTCGACCTCGTGGGCACCGGCGTCAACCTGGAGGCCGCCGCCGATGTCATCGCCCGCAACATGGTGCAGCTTGCGGCGCAGAAGGACTTGGAAAAGCTGCGCTTTTCCGACGAGGGCCGCAAGGAGCTGACCGAGTTCCACGACACCGTGCTGCGCAACGTGCAACTGGCCGTCTCGGTGCTGATGAACGGCGATCCCGCGCTGGCCGAGACGCTGGTCGAACAGAAGGACAAGGTGCGCGACATGGCCCGCACGCTGGAGGCGCGGCACCTGCTGCGGTTGCAGCAGGGCGCGGTGGACACGCTGCGAACCAGCGGCATCCACCTCGACCTGCTGCGCGCGATCAAGACCGTGAACGCGTCCTTTGCCATGATCGCCTACCCGGTGCTGAACGAAAGCGGCAAGCTGCTGAAAAGCCGGCTGGCCTCGGGCTGAGCAGCCGGCTGGATGGAGGACCCGACGATGGACGGCGCGCTGTTCGACACCCACCCGCACCGCCGCTTCAACCCGCTGAAGGGGGAGTGGGTGCTGGTCTCGCCGCACCGCAACCGGCGGCCCTGGCAGGGCCAGGCCGAGCCCGCGCCCGCCGAGGGCAAGCCACCGCATGATCCGGCCTGCTACCTGTGTTCGGGCACCCTGCGCGCCAACGGGGTGCAGAACCCGGTCTATTCCGGCCCTTTCGTCTTTGACAACGATTTCCCGGCCCTGCTGCCGGACACCGCCGAAGGGGCCATGCCGGAGGACCCGCTGTTTCGCGCCGCCACCGCGCGGGGCACCGCGCGGGTGCTGTGTTTCTCCGAGCGGCACGACCTGACCTTGCCGGAACTGCCCCAGCCGCAGATCCGACGTGTCGTCGACATGTGGGCCGGGCAGGTCGAGGACCTGGGCCGGACCTACCCCTGGGTGGCGGTGTTCGAGAACAAGGGCGCGGTCATGGGCTGCTCCAACCCGCATCCGCACGGCCAGGTCTGGGCATCGGATTTCCTGCCCAACGAGGCGCTGCACGAGGACCGCACCCAGGCGGCCTACCAGGCACGGCACGGCCGGCCGATGCTGCTGGACTACGCCGCGCAAGAGGCCGCGCTGGGCGACAGGGTGGTGGTCGAGAACGCCCACTGGATCGCGGTGGTGCCGTTCTGGGCGGTCTGGCCGTTCGAGACGCTGGTTCTGCCGCGCCGCCACGTGCTGCGGCTGCCGGACCTCGATGGGCAGGAGCGGGACGCGCTGGCGGACCTGCTCAGGGTGCTGTGTACGCGCTACGATAACCTCTTCGAGACGGAATTTCCCTATTCGATGGGCTGGCACGGCGCGCCGACGGTGGCAGAGCCGATGGGGCATTGGCAGCTGCACGCGCATTTCTACCCGCCGCTGCTGCGCTCTGCCACGGTGCGGAAGTTCATGGTGGGGTACGAGCTGCTGGCCGAGGCGCAGCGCGACCTCACCGCCGAACAGGCGGCGCAGCGCCTGCGCGACCTGCCCGATAGGCACTACAAGACCCGCAGTTAGGACCGCTCGGCGCACAGCGCCTTGCGATGGATCGCCGCCGCCTTTTCCACCGTCTCGACCAGCGCGAATACCCCGTCCGGGCAGCTTTCAGAGACAAGGATTCCGTGGTGGGTCCAGCTGATGATCCGGCTGTGTTGCAGCGTGGCGGTCTCCACCGGTTCGAGGAACGACAGCGCGATGAATTCGCGCGGGTGGGCGTGCAGGATGATGCGCTTGCGCCCGCCGGACACCGGCTTGCGCACGGCGTGGGCGACGAGGTGGGTGGCGAAGCCCGAAGTCGGGCGGCCGCCGTCGGAAAACCCCCAGACCTTGCGGTAGGCCGCGCCGCCGTCGACCAGCTGCACGATGCCAAAGACCTGGTTGGGCTTTTCCAGCGCGTGGCGAAAGAACCACCCGGTGCCGGTGACCAGGAAGCATTCTCCGTCAAGATCGGGCTGGGCGACCGGCACCGGCCTTGGCTCGGAGGGTTGAAGCTCCGGGTAGAACCGCGACAGGTGCCGGTGATCTCCTCGGTGGGCAGGCGCCAGCTGAGGTTGCCGCCGTTGGCCTAATTCCAGCCCATCTTCCAGCACAGGTGCGCGAACTCCTGCACAAACGGGATCGTGTGGGTGAAGGGTATCGTGTCGCTCTCCCTAGCCGCGCGACGCGACGGAGGACTGGTAGGCGTTCAGACCGGCGATCAGCCCGGCGCCGGTCGGCACACCCATCCTGTCGCAGAACTCGGCCCAGACGGCGGCATAGGGCAGGTCCTTCAGTTCCTCGGTCAGGATCAGCCGGGTGCTGTGGTCGAGGTCGTGTTCGGCCTGTTGCAACCGGGCGCGGGGCAGCAGCAGCGCGCGCAGCAGCGCCTTTTGCATGTTGCGCACACCGATCACCCAGGCGGCGGTGCGGCTGATCGTGGCGTCGAAGAAGTCCAGCCCGATGCGGGTCTTGCCCAGCAGGTCGGCAAAGACCAGTTCCTGCGCCATTTGGAGGATGTCGTCGTTCAGCAGGATTACATGGTCGCTGTCCCAGCGCATCGGCCGCGAGACATGCAGCAGGATCTCGTCGACCGAGAGTGAAACCGACGACAGCTTGTCGGCGATGTTCTCGGTCGGATGGAAATGCCCCATGTCGAGGCACAGCAGGGTGCCCTTGCGGATCGCGTAACCGAGATAGAATTCGTGGCTGCCGACGGTGCAGGCCTCGACCCCGATGCCGAACAGCTTGGATTCCACGGCGTCGCGCATGTGGCGCGGGTCCTGCGGCGGGCTCAGCATCTCGTCCAGCGAGGCCTCCAGCCGCCGCCGCGCCGCCATCCGGTCGACCGGGGTGTCCTTGTAGCCGTCCGGCACCCAGATGTTGTTGACCGCCGGCGAGCCGAGCGCCTCGCCGATCCGGGCGGCGATGTCGCGGCTGCGGCGGCCGTGTTCGATCCAGAAGTCGCGGATGCCCTTGTCGGGGTGGCTCAGGGTCAGGTTGTCGTCGGCCCTGGGGTGGGCAAAGAAGGTCGGGTTGAAATCCAGCCCGATGCCCTGCTGGCGGGCCCAGTCGACCCAGGGCTCAAAGTGCCGGTACTCGATCTCGTCGCGGTCGGGGGTCTCGTCGGTGTCGAGGTAGAAGGCGTGCAGGTTCAGCCGGTGTCGGCCGGGGATCTGCGCATAGGCGAATTCGAGGTCGGCGCGCAGCTCGGCGGGGGTGCGGGCGCGGCCGGGGTAGTTGCCGGTCGCCTGGATGCCGCCGCCCGAGTTGCCTTTGCGCGTCTCGAAGCCGACGACATCGTCGCCCTGCCAGCAATGCACCGAGATCGGGATAGCGGCCAGCGCGGTCATCGCCGCCTCGGTGTCGGCGCCCCATTCGGCAAATGTCTCGCGCGCGGCGTCATAGGCTCTGGTCGTCATCGTCTTGCTCCTGTGCGCGGGCGGTGCCCGCTGGATGCCCGGCGCGGGCGGTCAGCGGGTAAAGGCTTCCTTGTTGCCCGCATCCACGTTGAGGATGTTGCCGGTCGACTTGGCCGACAGGTCGGAGGCCAGGAAATAGGCCGCCTCGGCGATGTCCTCGGGCAGGACCGACCGTTTCAGCAGCGAGCGTTGGCGGTACATCTCTTCCAGCCCCTCCTTGTCGGTCTTGTAGGTGTCGGCGCGCTGCTCCAGCCATTCGCCCTCCCAGATCTTGGACCCGCGCAGCACGGCATCCGGGTTGACCACGTTCACCCGGATGCCCGCCTCGGCCCCCTCGAGCGCGAGACAGCGGGCCAGGTGGATCTCCGAGGCCTTGGCGGTGCAATAGGCGGCGGCGTTGGGGCTGGCGGCGAGACCGTTCTTGGAGGCGACAAAGACCACCGAGCCGCCGATGCCCTGCCTGCGGAACAGCCTGAAGGCCTCGCGCGAGACCAGGAAATAGCCGGTCGACAGGATGTCCATGTTGCGCTGCCACAGTGCCAGCGTGGTCTCCTCCACCGGCGCCGAAGAGGCGATGCCCGCGTTCGACACCAGGATGTCGGCCCCGCCAAAGGCGACAGCGATCTCGTCAAAGGCGTGCGCGACGGCGGTCTCGTCGGTCACGTTCATGGTCACGGTGCGCACCATGTCATTGCCATAGCGTTGCACCAGGCGGTCGGACACGGCCTTCAGGCTGCTCTCGTCGATGTCGGCCAGCATCACGCAGGCGCCTTCGGAGAGGTATTTCTCGGCCGTGGCGCTGCCGATCCCGCCTGCGCCGCCGGTGACCAGCGCCACGCGTCCCGCGAGGCTCTTGGGCTTCGGCATCCGTTGCAGCTTGGCCTCTTCCAGCAGCCAATACTCGATGTCGAAAGCCTCCTGTTCCGGCAGGCCGACATAGGTGCTGACCGAGGACGCGCCGCGCATCACGTTGATCGCATTGACATAGAACTCGCCCGAGATCCGCGCGGTCGCCTTGTCGCGGGCAAAGGTGATCATGCCGACACCGGGCACCAGGTAGACCACCGCGTTGGGGTCGCGCAGGACAGGGGAGTCGTCATGCCGGCAGCGCGCGTAATAGGCGGCATAGTCCTCTCGGTAGGCGGCGACCTGCGCGGGCAGACCCTCCAGCACCGCGTCGAGGTTGTCGCGCGCCGGGTCGTAGGCGATGACCAGCGGGCGGATCTTGGTGCGCAGGAAATGGTCCGGGCAGGAGGTGCCCAACGCGGCCAGCGGCGCCATGTCGCGCGCGTTGACGAAGTCCAGCACCGCCTCGCTGTCGTTGAAATGGCCGACCATGTGATGGCTGCCCGAGACAAAGCCGCGGATCGCCGGCATCAGGCGGGCGGCGACGGCGCGCCGCGCCTCCGGCGGCAGGCTGTCATGGAGCGGACCGCCAAAGGCGGGCGTGCCGGCGGTGCGCTCGTCCAGCCAGCGGGTCGCGGTGTTGATGACGTCGATGGTGGTGTCGTAGCAGTCCCGCGGGGTGTCGGCCCAGGTGAACAGCCCGTGGCTTTCCAGCACGACGCCTTCGGCCTCGGGGTTTTCTTTGCAAAAGGCCTCCAGCCACAGCCCCAGCTCGTAGCCCGGCCGTTTCCACGGCAGCCAGCCGATGCGGCTGCCAAAGATCTCCTGTGTCAGCTGACGCGAATTCTGCGCGGCGGCGATGGCGATGATCGCGTCGGCATGGACGTGGTCCACGTGCTTGCGCGGGACGTAGGCGTGCAGGGGGGTGTCGATCGAGGCGGCGCGCGGGTTCAGCCGAAAGGTGCAGTGCGGCAGGTAGCCGACCATCTCGTCCTCAAAGGCGACGCCGCGGTACAGCCCCTTCAGCGCGTGCAGCTTGTCCATGTAGAGGGTGGCGAAACCGTCCATCGTGATCGAGCCGATGTCGCCGCCCGAGCCCTTGACCCAGAGCACCTCGACCGTCTCGCCGGTCAGCGGGTCCCGTTCCATGACCTTGGCCGAGGTGTTGCCGCCGCCGTAGTTCGTCACGCGCTTGTCCGCGCCCAGGATGTTGGAGCGGTAGAGCAGCAATTCCGATTCGGACATGCCCTGCGTGGCCTCCGCGTCCCAGCGGTTCTCAAGCAACTTGTTTCCTGACGTTTTCAGCACGGTGACCTCCCAAACGGCGCCGCGCGCCGGTGCAATTCTCCCGGTGACGATGCACCTCGGACACCGCTCTGTCAATCAAGGTCAATCATGTTCAGTCATACTGCGGTGCAGCATGATTGATTGTGATGATAGATGATTGACTGGTGCCGCGAATCTCAGCATTGTCAAACCTCAGGGGAGGACGCGATGCACGAGAAGGAACGCCACAGGATCATTCTGTCCGCGGTGCAGGACCGGCCCGTCGTGACCGTGGCGGACCTGTGCAGCCTGACCGACGCCTCCGAGGCGACGATCCGGCGCGACATCGCCGCGCTGGACGACGCGCGCAAGCTGCGCCGGGTGCGCGGCGGCGCCGAGGCGATCAGCCCGCCGCAGTTCGTCGGGCTGGCCGGGCGACCCTTCGCGGTCAGCGAGACCATGCACATCCGCGAAAAGCAGGCGATTGCCCGCGCGGCGGTCGATCTGTGCGCGGACGGCGACCCGATCATCATCAACGGCGGCACGACCACCTTTCAGATGGTGCACCCGCTGGCCTCGCGCCGCTGCCAGGTGTTCACCAATTCCTTTCCCATCGCCGAACACCTGCTCAAGCATTCCAAGAACACGGTGATGGTGTCCGGCGGCGTGATCTACCGCGAACAGAACATCATCCTCAGCCCCTTTGACAACGACGTGACGCGCAACTTCTACGCGCGACGCATGTTCATGGGCGCGCAGGGGCTGGGGCGGCTGGGCCTGATGGAGGCCGATCCGCTGCTGATCCAGGCCGAGCAAAAGCTGATCGGCCAGGCCGACGAGCTGATCGTGCTGGTGGATTCCTCGAAATTCGAAAACCGCTCCAGCCTGGTGCTCTGCCCGCTGGAGCGGATCGATACCGTGATCACCGACGAGGGGATCCCGGACAAGGCCGCCGCCATGATCGAGGCGGCAGACGTGTCGCTGATCGTCGCCCAGTCGGGCGGCGCGCAGCAAGAGGACGAGGCGGCCTCGTGACCGCCTCATTGCATCGTGCTTCCAGGGAGGAACCCACCATGATCCGTCGTAACTTTACCAGGCTGCTTGCCGTCACCACCATCGCCGCCAGCCTGCTGGGCACCACCGCCATGGCGCAGGACAAGGTCCGCGTCGCGCTGGTGGTCAAGGCGCTGGGCATCGGCTTTTTCGAGGCTGCCGCCAAGGGCGCCGAGCAGGCCGCCGCCGAACTCGGCGATGTCGAGATCATCTACACCGGCCCGACCTCCACCACCGCCGAAGGCCAGATCGAAGTGATCAACGCGCTGATCGCGCAGGGCGTCAACGCCATCGCGATCTCGGCCAACGATCCCGACGCGCTGGTCCCGGCGCTGAAAAAGGCGATGGACCGCGGCATCACCGTGATCTCCTGGGACTCGGGCGTCGCCCCCGAGGGCCGCCAGATGCACCTGAACCCCTCGTCCAGCCCGCTGATCGGTAACATGATCATCAAGCTGGCCGCCGATCACCTGCCCAATGGTGGCCAGGTCGCGGTGCTGTCGGCCACCGCCACGGCGACCAACCAGAACATCTGGATCGCCGAGATGGAAAAGGTCATGGGCAACTACCCCGGCATCGAGGTTGTCGCGACGGTCTACGGCGACGATCTGGCCGACAAGTCCTACCGCGAGGCGCAGGGCCTGATGCAGTCCTACCCGGACCTCGACGCGATCATCGCGCCGACCTCGGTGGGCATCGTCGCCGCCGCGCAGGCCGTGGCGGACGCCGGCAAGATCGGCCAGATCAACGTCACCGGCCTGGGCCTGCCCTCCGAGATGGCCGGCGCCATCGACTCGGGCGCGTCCAAGTCGTTTGCGATCTGGAACCCGATCGACCTGGGCTATTCCGCGACGATGATCGCCCACGCGCTGGCCACGGGTGCGGCCACGGCCGAGCCGGGCGCCTCGATCCCGATGGGCCGCATGGGCGCCGTCACGCTGGACGACACCAACTCGGGCGCGATGGCCGATCCCTTCGTCTACGACAGCAGCAACATCGACGCGTTCAAGTCGATCTTCTGATCGAGCAATCTCATGGCCCCGGCGTCAGCGACGCCGGGGTTCCCGTCACGGATGGACGACATGCGGATGCAGACCCCCCTCAAAGCCACAGCCGTTGCGGCCCCGATCCTTGCCCTGGACGGCATCACCAAGGTCTTTCCGGGGGTCAAGGCGCTGTCCGAGGTCGCGCTCAGCCTTTATCCCGGCCAGGTCACGGCGCTGATCGGCGAAAACGGCGCGGGCAAGTCCACCGTGGTCAAAATCCTGACCGGCATCTACCAGCCCGACGGCGGGTCGATCCTCGTGGACGGCGTGGCCACCCGCTTTCCCACGGCGCAGGCCGCGGCGGAGGCCGGTGTCACCGCGATCCACCAGGAAACCGTGCTGTTCGACGAGCTGACCGTGGCCGAGAACATCTTTCTGGGTCATGCCCCGCGCGGCCGGTTCGGGCTGATCGACTGGGCCGAGATGACGCGGCGGTCCGCCGGGATCCTCAAGGGGATCGGCGCGCAGATCGACCCCGCGCACAAGCTGCGCGACCTCGGCATCGCCAACAAGCACCTGGTCGCCATCGCCCGCGCCCTGTCGATCGACGCGCGGGTGGTCATCATGGACGAACCCACCGCCGCGCTGTCGCACAAGGAAATCCAGGAGCTCTACGAACTGGTCGCCAAGCTGAAGGCGCAGGGCAAGGCGATCCTGTTCATCAGCCACAAGTTCGACGAGATCTTTCGCATCGCCGACCGCTACACCGTGTTCCGCGACGGGCAGTTCGTCGGCGAAGGGCACATCGCCGACGTGACCGAGGCCGAGCTGGTCAGGATGATGGTCGGCCGCGACGTCAGCCAGATTTTTCCCAGGCGCCAGAGCCACATCGGCGAGGAGGTTCTGAAGGTCGTGGGTTACGACCACCCCACCGAGTTCGCCGACATCGGTTTCAGCCTGCACAAGGGCGAGATCCTGGGCTTTTACGGGCTGGTCGGGGCAGGGCGGTCCGAGTTCATGCAGGCGCTGTTCGGGATCACGAAACCGACCAAGGGCGTGACGCGGATCGACGGGCAGATCCGGGTGATCCGCTCACCCGCCGATGCGGTGGCCAACGGCATCGTCTACGTGCCCGAGGATCGCGGCAAGCAGGGCGCCATCACCGCGTTGCCGATCTTTCAGAACGTTACTCTTCCGTCGCTGCGGCGCACCTCGCGCAACGGCTTTCTGCGGTTGGCCGAGGAATTCGCCATGGCGCGCAGCTATACCCAGCGGCTCGACCTGCGCGCCGCCGCGCTGGATGCGCCGGTGGGCACCTTGTCCGGAGGCAACCAGCAGAAGGTCGTCATCGCCAAGTGGCTGGCCACCCAGCCCAAGGTCATCATCCTCGATGAGCCGACCAAGGGCATCGACATCGGGTCCAAGGCCGCCGTGCACCAGTTCATGGCCGAACTGGCCGCGCAGGGCCTGGCGGTGATCATGGTCAGCTCGGAGATCCCCGAAATCCTGGGCATGGCCGACCGGGTGATCGTCATGCGCGAAGGCCGCATGGTGGCGGAACTGACCAAGGACGCGCTGACCCCTGAAACGCTGGTCCGCCACGCGGCCGGGATCTGAGGACTGATCATGCTGCACCGCCTGCTGACCACCCGCGAAGTCCTGCTGCTGGGGGCCATCGGCCTTCTGCTGGGGCTTATCGCGACCCGGTTTCCCGGCTTTGTCACCCCGTCGAACCTGGCCAACGTGTTCAACGACACCGCACCGCTGATCCTGCTGGCCACCGGCCAGATGATCGTCATCCTGACCCGCTGCATCGACCTGTCGGTCGCCGCCAACCTCGCGCTGACCGGCATGGTCGTGGCGATGCTGAACATCGCGCTGCCCGGCCTGCCGGTCGTTGCCACGCTGGCCATCGCCGTCGCCCTGGGCACGGCGCTGGGCATGATCAACGGCCTGCTGGTGTGGAAACTGGACATTCCGCCCATCGTGGCCACGCTGGGCACGATGACCATCTTTCGTGGCACCATCTTCCTGATTTCCGACGGCAAATGGGTCAACAGCCACGAGATGGGCGCCGCCTTCAAGGCGTTCCCGCGAACCCTGGTGCTGGGCCTGCCGGTGCTGGGCTGGATCGCCATCGTGACGGTGATCGCGGTCTACATCCTGATGACCCGCACCACACTGGGCCGCGCTTTTTACGCCGTCGGCGGCAACCCGCATGCCGCCACCTACACCGGCATCGACGTCGGGCGCACGCAGTTCTGGGCCTTCACCATCTGCGGCGCCATCGCCGGGCTGACCGGTTATCTCTGGGTGTCGCGCTATGCCGTGGCCTATGTCGACATCGCCGGCGGGTTCGAACTGGACGTGGTCGCGGCCTGCGTGATCGGCGGAATCTCGATTGCCGGCGGGGTCGGGTCGGTCGGCGGCGCCCTGCTGGGCGCGCTGTTCCTGGGCGTGATCAAGAATGCGCTGCCGGTGGTCGACATCTCGCCCTTCTGGCAACTGGCGATCTCGGGCAGCGCCATCATCATCGCCGTCGCCCTCAACGCGCAAAGCAATCGCGTCAAAGGCCGGATCATCCTCAAGTCAGCGGAGCATGCGGCATGAGCCTGTCACCCCCCGCCACCGAACCGCGTGTCATCCCCGACCGTCTGCAATCGCCGCTGCAACGCCGCCTGAAAAGCTGGGAAACCCTGCTGCTGCTGGTGGCCATGGCGATCTTTGTCGCCAACAGCCTTGCCTCGCCGTATTTCCTGAACGCCTGGAACCTGTCCGACGCGACCTTCAACTTTACCGAAAAGGCGATGATCGCCTTTGCCATGGCGCTGCTTATCATCTCGGGCGAGATCGACCTGTCGGTCGCGTCGATCATCGCGCTGGCCTCCACCGCCATGGGTGCCGCCGTGCAGGCCGGGGCAGGGACGCCGGTGCTGGTGCTGGTCGGGCTGGGCACCGGGCTGGCCTGCGGCGCGGTCAACGGCGGGCTTGTCACCCGGCTGGGCCTGCCGTCCATCGTGGTGACCATCGGCACTATGAGCCTGTTCCGCGGCCTCAGCTACATCGTGCTGGGCGACAAGGCCTATGGCGGCTATCCCGCCGACTTTGCCTTCTTTGGCCAGGGCTACGTGTTCTGGGTGATTTCCTTTGAACTCGTGCTGTTTGCGGTACTGGCGGTGATCTTCGGCGTGGTCCTGCACATGACCAACTTTGGCCGGGCGGTCTATGCCATCGGCAACAACCCGACCGGCGCGCTGTTTTCCGGCATCCGGGTGCAACGGGTCAAGTTCACCCTGTTCCTGCTGACCGGCCTGATGGCGGGCGTGGCGGCGGTCTGCCTGACCTCGCGCCTCGGCTCGACCCGGCCGTCCATCGCCACGGGGTGGGAGCTGGAGGTGGTGACCATGGTCGTCCTGGGCGGGGTCAACATCCTGGGCGGATCGGGCACCATTCCGGGCGTGGTCATCGCGGCCTTTGTCATGGGGCTGGTGACCTTCGGGCTGGGCCTCTTGAACGTGCCCGGCATCGTGATGTCCATCGTCATCGGCGCGCTGCTGATCGGGGTCATCGCACTGCCGCGGCTGTGGGCGATGTGGAGAGCACGCTGATGCAGAAATACGCCTTCAGGATGCGCCTGAACCCGGGTTGCCGGGACGAATACAAGCGTCGCCATGACGCGATCTGGCCGGACCTGGTGACGCTGCTGAAAGAGGCCGGGATCTCGGACTACTCGATCCACCTCGATGAGGAGACAAACACCCTGTTCGGCGTGTTGTGGCGCACCGACGATCACCGCATGGACGACCTGCCGAACCACGAGGTGATGCAGCGCTGGTGGGCCCACATGGCCGACATCATGGAGACGACGCCGGACAACGCCCCCGTCGTGACCGCGCTGACGCCGGTCTTTCACCTGCCATGACCAGGGGGCACGTCGCGGTCATCGACATCGGCAAGACCAACGCCAAGCTGGCGCTGGTCGACATGGCGGACCTGTCCGAGATCACCGTGGTCACCCGCCCCAACAAGGTGCTGCCCGGACCGCCCTGGCCGCATTTCGACCTCGACGGCCACTGGGACTTTCTGCTGGACGCGCTGGCGGAGTTCCACCGCGCGCATGGGGTCGATGCGATCTCGGTCACCACGCATGGCGCCTCGGCGGTGCTGCTGGCAGAGGACGGCAGCCTGGCCGCGCCGATGCTGGACTATGAGCACGCCGGGCCGGACGACTGCGCCGCGGAATACGACGTTCTGAGGCCGCCATTCGCGGAAACCGGCGCACCGCGCCTGCGCATGGGGCTGAACCTGGGGGCGCAGTTGTTCTGGCAGTTCCGGACGCTGCCGGGCCTGAAGGAACGGACCCGGACCATCGTCACCTATCCGCAGTACTGGGGCTACCGGCTGACCGGTGTCGCGGCGACCGACGTGACCTCGCTGGGGTGTCACACCGACCTGTGGAACCCGGCGCAGGGCGCGCTGTCGTCGCTGGTGGACAGGCTGGGCATTCGCGAAAAGATCGCGCCGCCGCGCCCCTCGGCCGAGGTGCTTGGCCCGATCCTGCCGCAGGTCGCGGCGCGGACCGGGCTGGCTGTCGGGACACCGGTGCATGTCGGCATCCACGATTCCAACGCCTCGCTGCTGCCGCATGTGCTGGGGCGCACGGCGCCGTTCAGCGTGGTGTCGACCGGGACCTGGGTGGTGGTAATGTCGGTCGGTGGGGCGCCGGTCTCGCTGGACCCGGCGCGGGATACGCTGATCAACGTCAATGCGCTGGGCCAGCCGGTTACGTCCGCGCGGTTCATGGGAGGCCGCGAGTTCGACCTCGCGACCGGGGGCCGCCCGGTCGATCCGTCGGAGGCCGAGATCGCCGACGTGCTGGAGCGCGGGATCATGCTTCTGCCCGCCCTCGTGCCGGAGGCGGGTCCGTTCCAGCGCCATGCCGCGCGCTGGCTGCCCGACGCACCTTCGGTCGGATCGGGCCAGCGCAGCGCGGCGGCCTCCTACCATGCGGCGCTGGTCACGGCGACGTCCTTGGACCTTGTCGGCCATCGGGGGCCAGTGATCGTCGAAGGGCCCTTTGCCCGCAACCGCGCCTACCTGTCGATGCTGGGGGCGGTCACCGGCTGCCCCGTCGTCCCGGCGGGCTCTGCGACGGGCACCAGCCAGGGCGCGGCCCTTCTGGTGACCGGGGGGGCGGGCCTCATCGGCATTTCGGTGCCGGTTATCGCCGGCGAAGACGGGGGCCGTCTGCTGGCCTATGCCGAGGCCTGGCAACGGGCGCTGGGCTGACACCGGCCCCCTTGGCGCGGGGCTTGCTTCCGACCAGTAACAGGAACTCAAAAGGTGCTCCTCGGGCCCGGCGGCCTCGCGTGGCCTAGGGTCAGGACCCATTGATCGGCGAGCGGGGGCGTGATTCACTGCTGCAAAAAGCGAGCGGTGACATGAGTGATCTCTTCTGGCTGACCCACTGCCCGGCAGTGCATTGCGCAGCAATGTCACGAGAGGGGATGCGCAGATGGCGCGTCTGGAGCC
>NZ_FXYF01000005.1 GCF_900184945.1 Antarctobacter aquimaris
AATGACATTCTTGGCGAGATCAATTCCGACTGTGCCAACTTCGAACATGGATGGCTCCTCCAGTTGGGACAATGACACCCCATCATGGCGCATCGCGACGCCGGGAGCAGGAGCCATCCACACCATCAATCGAGATGGCGTTCTCGAAGCTCAAGGCGCTGATCAGGAAAGCTGCTGCACGAACCTACGATCAACTATGGGCGGCTGTCGGACACGTCTGCGGCCTCTTCTCCGACGAGGAGTGCTACAACGACTTCAAGGCAGCCGGATATGAGGCCGATTGATCGCGAAACGCTCTAGCGGCGCGGCAGGTCTGCCAGCGCTGTCGCCCCGTCCAGCAGCGCATAATGCGGCATATCGACCGTCGCCAGGGCCTGTCCAAGGCCGTCTTCGACCTCTTTCCACACCTGTTCGACGGTCTGCCTGGAGTCCACCTGCTGCAAGCCCATCCGGATCGTCGGCGGCTCGGCCCCACCGTTGATGTAAGCCGGTGCCGTGTTGAAATCCCTGGCCTGCTGCAGGTAGAAGCCGAAGTCGCTGTCGCCGATCACGCAGAGGTATTGCGACCGCTGCTCGACGTCCATCCGGACCACCCAGGTCGCTGCGTTGATGTATTTGACCCGCTCACCTGTCACCGCCCCGCGCCGCAGCAGGGTCAGGTGGTGGGCGGCATCGTCCAGCGTCACGTCGACGCCGCGCTGCACCAGCCAGGCGTTTTCGCACAGGTGAACGAGGTTCGCCGTCAGGATCTTTTCCGGCGCGCGCACCGCCGAGACCAGGACATTGGACATCAGCGCCTCGGCCAACGTGGTGATATGGAACATCCTGTCGCCCGGCGTCTCGAGGATGCGCGCGTAGAGAAAATCGTTCAGCGCCCCTGCGCTGTCCTGCGTGGTCAGCTTGATGTCGAACAGCCCCTCGGCCGATTTCAGCGCGATGCGAAACGCCTGCTCGACCTGTTCCGCCGGGTAGCTGCCCCCCTCGGGCAAATCCAGCCGGGGCGCGTGAAAACCCAGCAAGGCCCCCGGCTCGATGCTGCGCGACGGAATGCGGGCCGGCGCCGTTCCCATTGTGACACCGCCGCCCAGCCAGGCGATGGCGCAGGCGGATTCGCAGATATCGCCGCTCAGCACGCGGGTGTGCATCTGCCTGGACCAGATCACGTCGAACATCTTGATGCCTTCGGGCAGCGACCCGCCCGGGCTGTTCAGGCACAGCGAGGCCCCGGCCGATCCAAAGGTGTCAAGCTCCGCCACCTTGCCGGCGTCGCCCGGTTCCAGACGGCCTTCGAACTTGTAGGTGCATTCGGAAAACATGTCGCCTTGGGTCGTGATCTCGCCTGCCTCGACCGTCGCAGCGGTCAGGGCAATGGCTGCCAGCACTGTCGCAAGCTTCATCAAATCGGCCTTTCCAAAATCCTGTTGAGCGCCCACCATAGGCAGGTCGGTGGCGCAGGACCATGAAAGATCAGGCAGATGTGCCCGGGCGATGCCGCCCGACCTCAGCAGTCGCCGACATCGGACAGGATGACATATCCCCAGGCCTGCAACTGCGCGGTCACGCCGTCGACCGCCGCCCGTGCCCGCGCGCCACCGGCGCAGCCGGCCAGCGTGACCACCGCACCGTCGCGCGCCAGCGTGACATCCGTGACGGAGGACAGGAAAGCCTGCATCGGCGCGGTGTCACGGTAGACCGCGACCCGGACATGCCGGGCGTCCACGGGGGTCGTGCCCGAGATCAGCGTCAGCGTGGTCACCCCCACCGATTTGCCCAGCACATAGACCAGGGTGTCCGACAGCGTGGCGATATCGGCGATCTCCGGGTCCGCGATCGACAGTTCCCTGAAGGGATCGACAAAGCTGGCGGTCACGGCGGATGAGACTTCGACCTCGAGCACATCCTTCGCCTTGGTGACGATCATCCCGGCGTCCTGTGCGGCGACGGGCAGCGCGGCACACAGCAGCACGGCAAGCGGGGCAAGGCGAAATCTCATGTCAAATCCTCCGTGAAACGAACACGGTCCCGGGTCGGGACGGCCAATGCCAGAAGACTGCCACGGGCGGGGTCCTCGGCAAAGCACGGTGTGCCGGGGAAGGATCGCGCGCTCAGCGCAGCCGAACGACCGATTGCCCCAAAATCGATCCCATGACCGTGCAGCCCAGCGTCAGCTGCAACGCGCCGATCAGCTCATCCACCGTCTCGGCGCGGACGTATTTGCCGCCGGTCTCGTCCGCGAGGCAGCGCGCGACGGTCGTCGCCTCCGGATCGTCCGGTCGGGACCAGTCGAAATGGTCGCCCCGCACCTTGAAGCCGATCACGTGCACGGTCAGCCAGGGCGCAATGGCCGCGATCTCGGCGGCCAGCTGGCAGGGCGCGCCGCCGCAGGTCTCCTTGCCGTCGGTCACGACGACCACGGTGCCGGGCGTGTCCCTGTAGTGCAGCGCCTCGGCCGCCCGCTTGACGCTTTCGGTCAGCGAGGTGCCGCCCGCCGGGTTCAGCGCCTCCACATCGGCCAGGATGCGCGGCGCGGCCTGCCACATCGGCGAAAAGCGCAGGTCGGTGTTGACGCAGGTGCGGTCGCCGAAGGGGCCGTAGATCACCAGCCCCAGCCGGCGCTGCGCCGCGATCCGGGGGATGACCCGCTGCATCGCCAGCCGCGCTTCGGAGATGCGCGGCACGCCGATGGCGTTGTAGCCGATCTCGGCCATGGAGCCCGAGCCGTCAAAGACGATCATCGCGTCCTCGGTACAGCTTTCACCCGCGCTGCCGACCAGCGGCAGGGCCAGCGCCGCGCCAAACGCGGCAAGTCCGGCAAGGCGGGGGAGAAGGTGCATCGGAGCGGCTCCTTTCCCCACCAGCATGGCACCGGTCTGCCCGCCTGTCGAGATTCCTGTCACCCCGCCCCGCCGGGTGGCGGAAACCCCTTTGCGCCATGCTGTGCCCGTGGCACTGTCGCGCCATGACCCTGACCACGCTTTCGGGCGCGACGCCCGCCCGCTTTGCCTTTGGCTGCATGCAGTTCGGTGGCCGCGCCTCCGAACCCGACAGCCGCGCCATGTTCGAGGCCTGCCGCGCCTCGGGCATCACCCATTTCGACACCGCCCATGTCTACACCGGCGGCGAGTCCGAGCGTATGCTGGGCCGCTTTGCCGCTGCCGAGCGCGACAGCCTCTTCATCGCGACCAAGGCGGGCTACGAGGGTGGGGCCAGCCGCGACAACATCCTGACCACCTTCGACGACAGCCGGCGGCGGCTGGGCATGGAGGTGATCGACCTCTTCTACATGCACCGCTGGGACGATGGCACGCCGCTGGAGGAAACCTTCGAGACGCTGGCCGGGCTGCAATCGGCGGGCCACATCCGCCATATCGGCGTGTCCAACTACGCCGCCTGGCAGGTGATGAAGGCGCAATGCGTCGCCGCGCGCCTGGGCACGCGGATCGACGTGATCCAGCCGATGTACAACCTGGTCAAGCGGCAGGCCGAGGTCGAGCTCTTGCCGATGTGCACGGCGGAAGGCATCGTCCCGGTGCCCTATTCGCCCCTGGGTGGCGGGCTGTTGACCGGCAAATATGCCAGCGGCGGCACCGGCCGGCTGATCGAGGACGAACGCTATGCCGCCCGCTACGGCCGCCCCGAGATGCACGACAGCGCCCGCGCGCTGAGTGAGCTGGCGGCCGAGCTGGGCACCCAGGCGGCGACGCTGGCGGTGGCCTGGGTCGCGGCGCACCCTGCCCGGCCCGCGCCGATCCTGTCGGCCCGCAACGCGGCGCAGCTGGCGCCCTCGCTGGCGGCCATGTCGTTGACGCTGGACCCGACGCTCTACGCCCGGCTCTCCGCCCTCAGCGCGACACCGCCCCCGGCGACCGACCGGCTGGAGGAGGCGGGTGGCTGAACCCGCGCAGGCTCAGCGCCAGTCCACCACCTCGTCCAGCCCCGCGCGCGTTGTGCGGTAGCTGTTGGCCGGGTGATCGGGATCGGCGTAACCGAAGGCCACCGCGCACACGAGGTCGCGGTCCTCGGCGATGCCGTAGCGCGCGCGGACAAAGGGCGCAAAGCTGGCCACCGCCGCCATCGCGATGCTGGCGACGCCGCGCGCCTGCAACGCCAGCATCACCGCCATCACGTAGGCCCCGCAGTCGAGCACGCCGTAGGCGCCCAGGTCCTTCGGCGTGGTGACCAGCAGGCAGTTGGGCGCGCCGAACAGGCGGAAGTTCTCGCGCATCTGCCGCCCCGAGGCTGCGCGGTCGCCCTTCTGCACGCCGACGGCGTCGTAGAGCTGCCAGCCACAGGCACGGCGCCGCTCCTTGTAGATGCCTTCGTAGCGCAGCGGAAAGGGGATGTCGCTCTGGTGCGTTGCGGTCTCGGCATTGGCGGAGAGGGCCGTGGCAAAACCGGCCGTTTCCTCCGGTGACAGGGCGATCACCTGCCAGGGTTGCACGTTGTTCCAGGAGGCCACGTGCTGCGCATCGGCCAGCGCGTCTTCGATCACGTCGCGCGGCACCGGGTCGGGCATGAACCCCCGGCAGGAAAACCGCGCCTTCAGCAGCGCGGCAAATGTCTCGGCCTCGGTCATAGCCACCCTTTCTCTCTCAACTCCCGCAGGATCGCCGCGCCGTCGTGTCCCGGGTCCGGCACCGGCCCCGGCACGGACACCGCACCGTCAAAGCGCGGCGCGGGCAGCGCGGCGCCCGCCCCGTGTCCGCGCGCCACCATATGCGGATCGCGCGCCGCCTCGTCCGGGCTGAGCACCGGGGCGACGCAGGCATCGCTGCCGTCAAACTGTGCTGCCCAATGATCGCGGCTCTGCCCGGCGAAGATCCCGGCCAGCCGTGCGGTCAGGACCGGCCACTGCGCCGTGTCGAACTGCCGGGCAAAACCCGGATCGTCGCCCAGCCCCAAGGTGTCGAGGAACTGGGCGTAGAACTTCGGCTCGAGGCACTGCACCGCCATATGTCCGCCGCAGGCACAGACGTAGCAGCGTGACCAGTGCGGCCCGTCCAGCAGCGACCGCCCCCGCGCGCCGGTGTCGAACTGCGGCCCCAGCGAGCGCAGCAGCGCCATCATGTGCTGTGCGCCATCGACGATGGCAGCATCCACCACGGTGCCGCGCCCGGTCGCCCGCGCCTGCACCAACCCCGCCAGCAACCCCACGGTGAGATAGAGCGCCCCTGCCCCGATGTCGCCCAGCAGAGTCGGCGGCACGCCGGGCACCTGACCCGGCAGCCCGGCGTAGAACAGGGCGCCCGACAGGCCGAGGTAATTGAGGTCATGCCCCGCCTGGCGCGCCTTGGGCCCGTGCTGGCCCCAGCCGGTCATCCGGCCGTAGACCAGGCCCGGGTTCAGCGCCCGGGTATCGTCGGGGCCCAGGCCCAACCGCTCCATCACGCCGGGGCGCAAACCTTCGATCAGGCCGTCGGCGCTGCGGATCAACGCGCGGGCGGTGTCCAGGTCGGTGGGGGCCTTGAGATCGAGCGCGATTGCCCGTTTGCCGCGATCCAGCAGGCGCGGACCCTGCTTGGCCGGATTGGTCTCGCCGCCCTTGCGCTGGATCACGATCACCTCGGCGCCGAGATCGGCCAGGTGCATGGCAGCGAAGGGCGCCGGTCCCAAGGCTTCGAATTCGACGATGCGGATGCCTGTTAGCATGTCCGTCCTCCCCGGCGGCAGGAAACCGGATGGCGGCGGGAAAGGAAAGAGGTGTTGCGCCGCCTGCGGCGTCGCCCGGGGGCGCGCGGCTGACGCCGCGCGCGGGGGCTCCGCCCCCTTGGCCTGCGGCCAATTCCCCCCGAGGTATTTGAGAAACCAAAGAAGCCTGATGCCTGGCGGGACGAAGCCAGGTGTCACCACGTCCAGTTTCTTTGGTTTGACAAATACCTCGGGGAGCGCGAGGGGCTGGCCCCTCGCTTGCCGTGCCTGTTTTTCTTTTGCCCCTGCCGGGTTATGTCTCGGCCATGGCGACACTTCCCTCTTCCTTGCAGGACTGGTTCGACACGCGCGGCTGGCGGATGCACCCGCACCAGCGCGCGATGCTGGCGCGGGCCGAGGCGTCCGCGCTGCTGCTGATCGCTCCCACCGGCGGCGGCAAGACGCTGGCCGGGTTCCTGCCGACCCTGGCGGAGCTGACCGCAGCGCCGCGTGGCGGGCTGCACACGCTCTACATCTCGCCGCTGAAGGCGCTGGCCGCCGACATCCGGCGCAACCTGCTGATCCCGATCGAGGAGGCGGGTCTGCCGATCCGGGTCGAGGACCGCACCGGCGACACCCCCGCCAGCCGCAAGCGGCGGCAGCGCGCCGATCCGCCGCACATCCTGCTGACCACGCCGGAAAGCCTGGCCCTGCTGACCTCCTACGAGGATGCGCCGCGCATGTTCGCCGGGCTGCAACGGGTCGTTGTGGACGAGATCCACGCGCTGTCGGAAAGCAAGCGCGGCGACCAGCTGATGCTGGCGCTGGCGCGGTTGCAGGCGCTGTGCCCGGGGCTGCGCCGGGTCGGCCTGTCCGCCACGGTGGAGGATCCGGGCGCCATCGCGCGTTTCCTGTCGCATCGCGGGGCGCCCTGCGAGATCCTCGAGGCCGATCCCGGCCCGGATCCCGATATCTCGATGCTGGTCACCGAGGAGGCGCCGCCCTGGTCCGGCGGCGGGGCGGCCTATTCCATCCCGGCGGTGCTGGAGCAGGTCAAGCGCCATCGCACCACGCTGATCTTTCATAACACCCGCGCGCAGGCGGAAATCTACTTTCACAACCTCTGGCTGGCCAACGAGGACGCGCTGCCGATCGGCATTCACCACGGCTCGCTCGACCGTGGCCAGCGGGAAAAGGTGGAGGCCGCCATGGTCGCCGGGCAATTGCGGGCGATCGTCTGCACCGGCAGCCTCGACCTTGGCATCGACTGGGGCGACGTGGACCTGGTGATCCAGGTTGGCGCGCCGAAGAACGTCAAGCGGCTGGTGCAACGGATCGGGCGCGCCAATCACCGCTACAACGCGCCGTCAAAGGCGATCCTGGTGCCGGCAAACCGTTTCGAGGTGGTCGAATGCCTGGCAGCACTTGAAGCGGTCAAGGCGCATGACCTGGACGGCGACCCGCGCGGACCGGGGCCACGCGACGTGCTCTGCCAGCACATCCTGATCGCCGCCGCCTCGGGGCCCTTTGACGCCGATGCGCTGTATGAGGAAATGCGCGGCGCGGGGGCCTATGCGGGACTGACGCGGGCGCAGTTCGATGCCTGCCTCGACTTCTGCGCCACCGGCGGCTACGCGCTGCGCGCCTACGACCAGTGGAAGCGTTTGCAGCAGCGCCCTGACGGGAAATGGCGGCTGCGCGACCCGCGCTCGGCCCTGCGCATCCGCCAGAACATTGGCACGATCCAGGACACCGACACGCTGAAGGTGAAGTGGCGCGGCCGCGGTGGCGCCCCGCTGGGCGAGATCGAGGAAGGCTTTGCCGCCTCGCTGACCAAGGGCGACACCTTTCTGATCGGCGGGCAGATCGTGCGCTACGAGGGGCTGCGCGAGCTGACCGTCGAGGTCACCCGCGACCCGGGGCGCAAGCCCAAGATCGCCACATTCATGGGCACCAAGTTTTCCACCTCGACGCAGCTGTCGGACCGCATCCTGCGGATGTTCCGGCAGGACGACTGGCCCGACCTGCCGCCCCACACAGCCGAGTGGCTGCGCCTGCAACGCCGGGTGTCGCGCCTGCCGGAGCCGGGGCGCCTGCTGGTCGAGAGTTTCCCGCACGACGGGCGGCAGCAGCTGGTGGTCTACGGCTTTGCCGGGCGCAACGCGCAGCAGACGCTGGGCCTGCTCCTGACCAAGAGGATGGAGGAAATGGGGCTGGCGCCGATGGGCTTTGTCGCCACCGACTATGCCACGCTGATCTGGGGGCTGGATGCGGTGACCGACCCTGCGCCGCTGTTCGACCTTGTGGCGCTGGAAGCAGGGCTGGACAGCTGGCTGGCGGGCAACGCGGTGATGAAGCGGACGTTCAGGGCCTCGGCCACCATCGCCGGGCTGATCGAGCGGCAGGTGGGCGGGCAGCGCAAGACCGGGCGGCAGGCGACCATGTCGTCGGACATCCTCTATGACACGCTGCTGAAATACGATCCCGACCACCTGCTGATGCAGATCACCCGCGAGGAAGCGATGCGCGGGCTGGTGGACTTTGCCCGCATCCGCGAGATGTGCCAGCGCGTCGGCGACCGCATCGACCACCTGCGCCTGTCGCGGGTCACGCCGCTGGCCGCGCCGCTGTTCCTGGAACCGGGCCGCGTGCCGGTGCGGGGGTCCGCCGACGAACGGCTGATGGAAGAGGAAATCACCCGGCTGCTGGACGAAAGCGGGCTGGCGCAGGTCGAGGTCAAGCCGCGCGCCTGGCGGGTGCCGTTCTAGGTCTCAGGCGTCGACAAGGTCGTAGTGGCGGATCAGGCGGTGGGCGACGAGGTCCTCCTCCTCCGGGGCGATGTGGGCGGAGGTGTAGTCGTCCCCGACAAAGGCCTTGAGGCTGTCGAGATCGCGCCAGACCATGACGAGGCTGAAGTCGCCCGGGCTGTCCGGCCGCGCCGCGCCCGGAAGAACCTGCACCACGCCGTCGGTTTCGCGGATCAGCGGGATGGCGATTTCGTGGAAGAACCGGGCAAACTCGGCCTCCTTTCCGGGGCGGACCGAGACCTGGAAAATGCGCATGATCATGGCGGCGCTCCTTCGATGTGGGGTGCGCGACAGGACGGGCCGGGTTCGGCGCGCCTGGGGCACAGGTCCAGCATAACACAGTCGGGGCGCTCCGGGGGCTTGCCGATGCGGCGCGCAGGTGTCAAGAACACAGCATGAACACCCACGCCTTCACCTTTCACGGGGCCGAGTTGCGCACCCTGCCCTCGGGCGCGTTGCACTGGCCGGACCAGAGCCTGCTGGTGGTGTCGGACCTGCACCTGGGCAAATCCGCCCGTCTTTCGGCCGTGGGCGGCGCGCAGCTGCCGCCCTACGAGACGCGCGAGACGCTGCACCGGCTGGACGCCGACCTGGCGGCGACCGGGGCGCGGCGGGTGATCTGCCTCGGCGACAGCTTTGACGCGCCCGGGATAGACGCCGTCCTGCCCGAGGACGACCTGACCTGGCTGACCCGCCTGCAGGCCGGGCGCGACTGGACCTGGATCGCGGGCAATCACGATCCCGCCCCGGTGACGCTGAAAGGGCATCACCGGGCCGAGCACCGGGAGGCGGCGCTGGTCTTTCGCCACATCGCCACACCGGAGGGACAGGCCGAGGTGTCGGGCCACTATCACCCCAAGGCGCGGCTTTGCGCCCGGGGACGGAGCCTGACCCGGCCCTGTTTCCTGGTGGACGAGGTGCGGCTGATCCTGCCGGCCTATGGCGCCTACACCGGCGGGCTGTCCTGCGACAGCCCGGTGCTGTCGGCGCTCATGGGGGCCACGGCCCGGGCGATCCTGACCGGCGCCCGCCCCGTGGCCATCCCGATGCCGCGCCGGGCGCTTACCTGACGGCGCGCACCAGCGGCACCATCGCCAGTGGCAGCAGCGCCAGGCCAGCCAGGCCGATGCGCGACGCCGTGGTCATCGGCTCCCCCAGTCCATAGGTGACCAGGCCGACCCCGGCCGGGACGATGGCGACCAGCGACATCCCCACAACTGAGGCAAACAGCTGCCCCCGAAGCCAGGCGGGCGAGGTTTCGCGGTGATGGAGGAAAGAGGCAAGAGTGTAGAGCGCAAAGGCCGCGAAAAGGGCGATGACGCCCTCAAGCAGGAACATGTCGATTCTCCGTTGATCGACGGGCGTGCCGCACGATGCGGGCGCGCTGTCAGATATTGGCATGCCCGCATGCCGCCGCAAGAGGCTCTTGTAGAGCCGCGCGGCAGCAGGCAAGTCTTTGCCATGGACCTGGAAACCCGCATCCGCACGAATCTCGCCCGGCAGGGCATGCTGGTCACGCTTGGCGCGCGGCTGACCCGCGTCGAACCCGGGCTGGTCGAGATCGAGGCGCCCATCGGCCCAAAGGTGTCGCAGCAGCAGGGCTATGCGCACGGCGGGCTGGCCTTTTGCATCGGTGACAGCGCGGCCGGGTATGCGGCGGTGACGATGCTGGACGCCGACAGCGACGTGGTGACCTCGGAAATGGCGATCCACTTTCTTGCGCCGGGCCTGGGAGAGCGCCTTGTCGCACGCGGCACGGTGATCAAGCCGGGCAAGCGGATGCTGGTCACGCAGGCCGATGTCTACGCGCTCCGCGACGGGGCCGAGACCCATATCGCCCGCCTGACCGGCACCATGGTCCGCGTGCCGCTGCGGGAGGGCTGAGGCCCTACGCGGGATCCTCCAGGTACATCCGCCAGCTGTGCGCGGGACGAAACCCCAACATCTCGCGCGCCTTGCGGTTCGAGTAAAAGGTCTCGGTCTCGCCGACCTCGCAGACCGGGATGCCCTGGTAGTAGCGCGCGATCAGCTCGGATGAGGTCAGCGCCACGGAATGATCGTCGTTCGAGACGTTGAACACCTGGTAGCCCAGCCCGTCGGTGGCAAGGCAGCAGTCGACCATCTGGCCCAGGTCGCGCGCGTCGATATAGGCAAAAATATTGCGCCGCCGCAGCGACGGATCGGCCATGTAGGCGGGGAAATTCTGCGCATACTCGTGCGGCTCGATCACGTTGTTGATCCTGAGACCGTAGATGTCGAACCCCGTGCGGCGCTGAAAGCTGCGCGCCGTCGCCTCGTTGCAGACCTTGGACATGGCATAGCTGTCCTCGGGCACGGTCGGGTGGTCCTCGTCGATGGGCAGGTAGTCGGGCTTTCGCTCGCCATTGGCGAAGCAGACGCCATAAGTGGTCTCGGACGAGGCAAAGACGATCTTGCGCACGCCGAATTTCACCGCCGCGTCGATGACGTTGTAGGTGCCTAAAGTGTTGACCCGGTAACACTCGTTGTCCGAGGTGATCAGGATGCGCGGGACAGCGGCGAAATGCACCACGGCGTCAAAGCGTGGCATCCCGGTGCCGGGTTCCAGTTCATCGAGACCGGCATAGCTGCTCATGACGTCGTACATCTGGCCGGCGTCGGTGATGTCGGCGATGCGATTGTCGACGCCCGGCAGGTCCAGCGGCACCCGGTCGACATTCAGGACGCGGTGCCCCTGCTGCACAAGGTAGGCGACCGCGTGCCGCCCCGCCTTGCCCGATCCGCCGGTGAACAGAATACGCATGCCTTCGGTCCTATGTTGTTGCTGACCGACTGTGCCCTGAATTCCTGGCGGGGAAAAGCGTGTCGCGCTTTGGGATGGATGAGAGCGGGCGCTGCCCCCTCTTGGCCCCGGACCAGGTCCGGGACCAATTCACCCCCGGGATATTTCCGACCAGAAGAAACCGCTGGCGCCCTCAGGCGGTCAGCCCTTCGGGTTCCGCCAGCCCGTTCGCCCGGCAGCAGGCTGTCAGCGTGTTGGCCAGCAGGCAGGCGATGGTCATCGGCCCGACACCGCCCGGCACCGGGGTGATCGCGCCCGCGACCTCAGCGCAGCTGTCATAGTGGCAGTCGCCGACCAGCCGGGTCTTGCCGTCGCCTGCGTCGACGCGGTTGATGCCCACGTCGATCACCGTGGCACCCGGCTTGATCCAGTCGCCCGGCACCATCTCGGGGCGGCCCACGGCGGCCACGACGATATCGGCGCGGCGCACCACGTCGGGCAGGTCTTTCGTGCGCGAATGGGCGATGGTCACGGTGCAACTGTCGCCCAGCAACAGCTGCGCCATCGGCTTGCCCACGATGTTGGACCGGCCGATCACCACCGCGTCCATGCCGGAGAGCGACCCGTGGTGGTCGCGCAGCATCATCAGGCAGCCCAGCGGCGTGCAAGGCACCATGGATTTCTGCCCGGTCCCCAGCAGGCCGACGTTCGAGATGTGAAAGCCGTCCACGTCCTTGGCCGGGTCAATCGCGTTGATCACCAGGTCTTCGTCCAGGTGTTTCGGCAGCGGCAGTTGCACGAGGATACCATGCACCGCCGGATCGCTGTTCAGCTTGTCGATCAGCGCAAGAAGCTCTGCCTCGGAGGTGTCGGCCTCCAGCTTGTGCTCGTAGGAGTTCATGCCGACCTCGACGGTCATCTTTCCCTTGGAGCGGACGTAGACCTGGGACGCCGGGTCCTGCCCCACGAGCACCACGGCCAGTCCCGGGGTGATGCCGTTTTCTTCTTTCAGCCGTGCCACGTGGCCCGCCACTTTTGCCCGGACCGTCGCCGCAAAGGCCTTGCCGTCAATCACCGTCGCGCTCATCCGTCAATCCCTTCCTTGCCGATCACCCGCTCTTCGCGGGCAATCACCGCCTCGATCATGATCCGCCACATCGCCTCGGCCAGGTCCGGATCCAGCCCACGCGCGCGGGCCTTGTCCCGCACGTTGGCCAGCACCGCCTCGACCCGGCGCGGGGCGCGCGCCGCGATGCCCTCACGCGCCTTGAGGTCCGGGGCGCGGTCGGTGTAGCGCTCGCGTTCGGCCAGCAGCGTGACCAGTTCGCTGTCGATCTGGTCGATGCAGACCCGCAGGCCTGCCATGGTTTCGATCTTGTCAGGGGCGGGACGCGCCATCTGTGTACCTCTTCACAACCAGGACCTGCCCCCTATCCGACACGGCGCCGCCCGGATCAAGCGCGCCCTGAGGGACGGCGGGCGGGGCGCCTTTGCCGCAAGGCAAACAGCGTCCGCCCCCGTCCCGGTCTCAGAACAGCCCTTCGATCAACCCATCCTCGTTCAGGCGGATCGTCTCTGCCGCCGGCACGCGGGGCAGGCCCGGCATGGTCATGATCTCGCCGCAGACCACCACCACGAAACCGGCCCCGGCCGAAAGCCGCACCTCGCGCACCGGGATCGAGAAGCCGGTGGGCGCGCCGCGCCGGTTGGGGTCGGTGGTAAAGGAATACTGCGTCTTGGCCATGCAGACCGGCAGCTTGCCATACCCCTGCTCTTCCCAGGCCTTCAGCTGCGCACGGACCGACCCGTCCATCGTGACGCTGTCGGCGCGGTAGATTTCCTTGCAGACGGTCTCGATCTTCTCGGCCAGCGACAACTCGTCACCGTAGAGCGGGCGATAGTCGGCCGAGCCGGCTTCGCACAGTTCGACCACCTTCTTCGCGGTCTCGGTGATGCCCGCGCCGCCTTCGGCCCAATGGGTGTTGAGGATCGCGTCGACGCCCAAGCCGGCGCAATAGTCTTTGATCGCCTGCACCTCGGCATCGGTATCGGTGAAGAAGTGGTTGATGCCCACCACCGCCGGCACGCCGAACTTCTTCATGTTCTCGATGTGGCGGCCGAGGTTGGCACAGCCCGCCTTGACCGCGTCCACGTTCTCGGCCCCCAGGTCGGCCTTGGCGACGCCGCCGTTCATCTTCATCGCCCGCACGGTGGCGACGATGACCACGGCGGCGGGCTTCAGCCCGGCCTTGCGGCACTTGATGTCCATGAACTTCTCGGCGCCCAGGTCGGCACCAAAACCGGCCTCGGTCACCACGTAGTCGGCCAGTTTGAGCGCGGTCGTCGTGGCGATGACCGAGTTGCAGCCGTGCGCGATGTTGGCAAAGGGACCGCCGTGCACGAAGGCGGGGTTGTTTTCCAGCGTCTGCACCAGGTTCGGCTGCATCGCGTCCTTGAGCAGCACGGTCATCGCGCCTTCGGCCTTGATGTCGCGGCAGAACACCGGGGTCTTGTCGCGGCGGTAGGCCACGATCATGTCGCCAAGCCGCTTTTCCAGGTCCTTTAGGTTCTTTGCCAGGCACAGGATCGCCATGACCTCGGAGGCCACGGTGATGTCAAAACCGTCCTCGCGCGGAAACCCGTTGGCCACGCCGCCCAGCGACGAGGTGATCTGGCGCAGCGACCGGTCGTTCATGTCGACGACCCGGCGCCAGACCACGCGGCGCTGGTCGATGTCCAGCGCGTTGCCCCAGTAGATGTGGTTGTCGATCATCGCCGACAGCAGCGAATGCGCCGAGGTGATGGCGTGGAAGTCGCCGGTGAAGTGGAGGTTCATCTCCTCCATCGGCACGACCTGCGCCTTGCCGCCCCCGGCCGCGCCGCCCTTCATGCCGAAATTCGGGCCCAGCGAGGCTTCGCGGATGCAGATCACTGCCTTCTTACCGATCTTGTTCAGACCGTCGCCCAGGCCCACGGTGGTGGTCGTCTTGCCCTCGCCTGCCGGGGTCGGATTGATCGCGGTGACGAGGATCAGCTTGCCGTCGGGGCGGCCTTGCACGCTGTCGATGAAGGATTGCGAAACCTTGGCCTTGTCGTGACCATAGGGCAGCAGGTGTTCGGACGGGATGCCCAACACGTCGCCGATCGCCTGGATCGGTTTCTTGTTGGCCTCGCGGGCGATTTCGATGTCGGACTTGAATGCCATCTTGGTGTTGTTCCCGTTGCGGATGGTTTCGCGGTGCCCAAGCCATAGCGGTCTCCGACCCGCGTCGCGAAAGCGAATCCGACATAATGAGACGGAACTGCGGCGCGGCCGTCCGGTTGGCGGCGCATTGCGCCGTGCATCGGAAACCGCAGCGGTCCACCGGCCCGGCCGGATCACCGTCCGCGCCCGGATATCGTTGCGCTGTCCTGACCTTGCAACACGACCCTGCGTAACGCAACCCGGGCGCACGATCCGCCAGGGGCGCAAATTTTTCCGGGAAAAATTTCGCCCGGCCCGGCCGTTGCGCCTCAGGTTTCGGGCCGCCAGGCGCGTTGGTCGGGGAGGTGCAGGGTGAGCACGTCCCCCACCGCCACGCGGCCCTCGCGGGCGACCGAGGCGGTGACGCCGCGGCGGCCTTCGGCGGCGCGCTTGAAACCCTTGCCCTTGCCCGGCTCCACCGCCTCGATGCTGCGCGCCGGGAACTGGCAGGGGCGATTCTGCATGTCGACCATGACCGTCGCCCCCGAGGGCGCCTGAAGGCGCGACGAGGGCGGCAGGTGGCTGAAGTCGGGCAATCCGCGCAGGACCATCGTGGCGCCCAGCCGCGCCGGGTCGATGCGCGCCAGCCCCAGGGCCGCCGCGATCTGCGCCAGTTCCTCTTCGCTGACGATGCTCAGCTGGCGTTCGTTGCGGATCTCGGTGCCGCGTTTGTACTGCGCCGTCACGCGCGAACAGGAGGGCCGCGTGGCGCCTTCGTGCACCGATCCCGTGATGCCGGCAAAGGTCAGGTCGAGCGCCGCGCGCGTCTCAGCCACCAATTCCTTGCGGTCGGCGCTGGTGACGATGCCCAGCCAGGTGACCGTGGCCGTCAGATTCGTGGGTTTCAGTGCGGGCATGGGTTTTCCCGGCGCCGGGCCGTAGGTTTGGCGGGGCGCCTGCGCACTCGCGCGCCCGGTGTCACCGCCCGCCCCGTTGCAGCGTGAAGAACAGCCGCCGGATCGGGAACAGCGCCCCGCCGTTGGCAGACAGCGGATAAGCGCGGTCGATCAGATCGTCATAGGCCCGGATCAGCCGGTCGCGCTCTGTCTGCGGCAGGGCATCGAGGATCGGGCGCGCATAGGTGGCTTCGGTGTAGCGGCGGACCGGGTGGCCCTGCTCGCTGGGCGGAAGCATCTGGAAATACTCGGTTTCCCAGAGGTTCACCTCGCCCAGCGTTTCGAGCAGGTGGAAATACTGCGCCGGCAACAGGACCTCGGGCAGGTGCAGCCCCTTGAGGCAGCCGCCGCACAACTCGTCCGCCAGGGTGCGCCAGAGCCGATGCGAAGGCGCGTTGTTCTGGTGCGGCACCTGCACCGCCAGCGTGCCACCCGGCGTCAGCGCCTGCGCCAGCCGTGTCAGCAGCGCGTCATGGCCGGCGACCCAGTGCAGCGCCGCGTTGGAAAAGATCAGCGCGGGCGCTGCCTGCGGGCGCCATTCGGCGATGTCGCAGTCCGTCAGCCTGTCATAAAGGCCCAGCGCCTCGGCCTCGCGCATCATGGCGGGCGACAGGTCGACCCCGATCAGCTGCCGGTCGCGCGCCGCACCGGCGCGCAGGGCTTCGGCCGCGGCACCCGAGCCGCAGCCGAGGTCCACCACGTCGCCGGGGGGCAGGTCACCGACCCGGGACAGCAGGTCAAGCGCGGGGCGCAAACGATGACCCCGGAACCTGCTGTAGGTCCCGGGGTCCCAATCGTGCTGTCCAGTGCCGCTCATGCGGAGGGTTCGGGTTCCAGCCCGCCTTCGCCTGCCGGCTTGTTCTTGGCCTTGGTCTTGGGGATCGCGGTCAGCGAAGGCGTCTCTTCCTTGACCGATCCCGAGCCGCGGTCGTCGTCGCCGGCATGCGGGTTCTCGCCACGGATCACGCGCTCGATCTCCTCGCCGGTCAGGGTCTCGTACTCCAGCAGGCCCTGCGCCAGCCGTTCCCAGTCGTCCTTGCGTTCGGTCAGGATCTGGTAGGCGCGGTCATAGCCGTTCTGGACGAATGTCTTGACCTCTTCCTCGATCAGTTCCTTGGTGTGCGCGGACACCGACAGGCCGGCGGTGTTGCCCTGGTAGCCCTCGTGCGCCTCGGCGTAGTCGATGTTGCCCACCTTGTCGGACATGCCCCAGCGCAGCACCATGGCGCGCGCCAGCGCGCTGGCCTGCTGGATGTCGCCGGCCGGGCCGTTCGACACGTTCTCGGCGCCGTACTTGATGATCTCGGCCGCCTTGCCCGCCATGGTCATGGCCAGCTTTTCCTCGCACTCGGACTTGTGCCAGTTCAGGCGGTCGATTTCCGGCAGCGACACCACCATGCCCAGCGCGCCGCCGCGCGGGATGATCGTGGCCTTGTAAACCGGGTCGCACTGCGGCAGCGACAGGCCGACGATGGCGTGGCCGGCCTCGTGGTAGGCGGTCTTTTCCTTCTGCTCATCGGTCAGGACCATGCTGCGGCGCTCGGCGCCCATCATGACCTTGTCCTTGGCGTTCTCGAAATCCTCCATCGTGACAAACCGCCGACCCACGCGGGCCGCCATCAGCGCGGCCTCGTTCACGAGGTTGGCGAGATCCGCACCGGAGAAGCCGGGCGTACCGCGCGCGATGATGCGCAGATCGACATCCGGGCCCAGCGGGGTCTTGCGGGCGTGCACGCCCAGGATCTTTTCGCGGCCCTTGATGTCGGGGTTGGGCACCGTCACCTGGCGGTCGAAACGGCCGGGGCGCAGCAGCGCCGGGTCAAGCACGTCGCGCCGGTTGGTGGCGGCGACGATGATCACGCCCTCGTTGGCCTCGAAACCGTCCATCTCGACCAGCAGCTGGTTCAACGTCTGTTCGCGTTCGTCGTTGCCGCCGCCGTAACCCTGGCCACGGGCGCGGCCCACGGCGTCGATCTCGTCGATGAATACGATGCAGGGCGCGTTCTTTTTCGCCTGTTCGAACATGTCACGGACGCGGCTGGCACCGACGCCGACGAACATTTCCACAAAATCCGAGCCGGAGATGGTGAAGAACGGCACACCCGCCTCACCCGCGATGGCCCGCGCCAGCAGCGTCTTACCCGTGCCCGGAGGGCCGACCAGCAGCGCGCCCTTGGGGATCTTGCCGCCGAGGCGGCTGAATTTCTGCGGGTTGCGCAGGAATTCGACGATTTCCTCCAGCTCTTCCTTGGCCTCGTCGATGCCGGCCACGTCGTCAAATGTCACGCGGCCGTGCTTTTCGGTCAGCAGCTTGGCCTTGGACTTGCCAAAACCCATCGCCCCGCCTTTGCCGCCGCCCTGCATCCGGTTCATGAAGTAGATCCACACACCGATCAGCAGCAGGAAGGGCAGCAGGCTGAGCAGGAAAGACTGGAAGCCGGACTGTTCCTGCTGTTCGGCCCGCATGGGCACGTTGTTGTCCAGCAGCAGGGTGGTGATCTCGGCGTCCTGCGGCTTGATCGCGACAAAGTCCTGCCCGTCGGTCGTGCGGTAGCGCACCTGTTCGCCGTCGATGGTGGCGGAACTGACGTTCTGCGTCTCCACCGCGCGGACAAAGTCGGAATAGCTGACCTCGCGGCTTTGCAGGGTGTTGCCCCCGCCCGAGAACAGGTTGAAGAGCGCCAGGATCAACAGGAACAGGACGACCCAAAAGGCGATGTTTCTCGCGTTACCCAAGGGGGGAACTCCTTTGAAAGCTTTCGTGCGGTGTAGCACAGCGTGTTACGAGGTAACATAGACATCGGCGCCCCGGCTTCAATGCGACAGCAGGAAGTCCGAAAAAACCTTGGAGAGGAGCGTCGACGTGCCGCCCGGCCCGATGCCCAACGCATCGCAGGCCAGCAGGGTGTCGCCCTGCCAGAGCGCCGGCAGGCTGCGGGCGCTGGCATGGGGCGGTGCACCCGCCGGTTTCTCGGCGACCTGTTGCCAGCCCGCGTCGCCCAGCGTGCGGACCTCGACCCCTTCCATGTCGTGGAACGCCTGCGCCGAGACTCGCCAGCGCGTGTCCCATATGCCCATCGGGGTGGCCAGGTCCTGCACCGCCTTCAGCTCCCGGAACACGCGCAACTGGGCGCGTTCCATCCGCGCCTCGCATCCCAGCAGTGTGCCGCCGCCGCCACCCAGCAGCCGGTCCAGCAGCGCCTCGAGCGGTTCGGCGCGGGGGCGGTAGGCGTCCGAGGCGATCCATTGCAGCGCCGCCGCCAAGAGGCGCAGCTGCGTTTCGCGCCCCGCCGCCTCGAACCCGGTGCGATCCATCAGCAATTCGCCGGTCGGAGCAACACCGGCGCGGCCCTCCTGCCCGATCTCCTGCCAGACCTGCCAAGCCTGTTGGCGCAGGCTGTCTCGGGCGCGGGCCATGCGCCGGGCGGTGGCGGCGAGGGTGGTATTGTCCAGCCCGAGGCCGGACAGCAGCTCCTGCGCCCGGCGCACGCGCACGCGCGCGTAGGCGGGATCATCATTCGACGGGTCCTCGACCCAGCGGCCATGCAGCGTGCGCAGGTAATGGCGCAGATCGGCCCGGGCCATGTCCAGGCAGGGCCTGAGCAGGCGAAACCCTTTGGCACGGTCGGGGTCAGAGGGCGGACAGGCGCCAGTGATCTCGCCATCGACCTCCGTATCCGGAAACACCCGCCGCTCGGCCGCCATCGCCGCGAGGCCGTCCACCCCCGACCCGCGCGCCAGCCGCAGCAGGAAGGTCTCGGCCACATCGTCCAGGGTATGCGCCATCAGCACCGCGTCGATCCCGCCGCGCCAGCGGTCGATCAGCGCCAGACGGGCGCGCCGTGCCGCGTCCATCTTGTTGCCGGTGCCATCCCAGTGCCAGCGCAGCGTGGCATGCGGCCAGCCCAGCGCGGCACATTCCTCGGCCACCATCGTCGCCTCGGCGGCACTTTCGGGCCGCAGACCATGGTCGACCGTGACCACCCACAGCCGCACACCCCAGACGCGTGTCCAGTTGTGCGCCAGATACAGCATCGCCATGCTGTCGCCGCCACCGGAGACGGCCAGCGCGATGTCGGACGGGAAATCGGGGCCCAGAAGCTGCCCCATCGCTTCGGCAAACCGCGAGTCGAGCCCCGAAGGGCCCGGCTCACTGGCAGCCAAACTCGTTCCAGCTGGCCTCGGCACGGCTGACATAGTCCGACTGCGGATACCGCGCGCCAACCTCGCCCAGCGTCACGCAGGCCTCGGGGACAGAGCCCAGCGCGGCCAGTGTCACCCCCAGCCGCCACAGCGCCTCGGGCGCGACGGGACTGTCGGGAAAGCCGGAGTAGGCCGACAGGTAGCGGCGGGCCGCCTCGCGGGTGTCGCCCAGCGACTCCAGCGCGCGACCCTCACCCAGAAGGGCTGCGGGCTCCAGCGGTCCCATGGGGTAGGTCTCGCGGAACTGGCCGAACAGCATCTGCGCGCTGGCGAAATCGCCCTGGTCCAGCGCGGCCTGGGCCTCGCGGAA
This sequence comes from Antarctobacter aquimaris, assembly GCF_900184945.1. Lineage (GTDB taxonomy): Bacteria > Pseudomonadota > Alphaproteobacteria > Rhodobacterales > Rhodobacteraceae > Maliponia > Maliponia aquimaris. The sequence goes on from NZ_FXYF01000005.1 coordinate 19,850, forward strand.
ATCGGCCTCTTCGCTGACCGCCAGCTGCCCCTGGAAGGGCAGCGCGTCGGTCGCGGGCGCGGGCGCCGGCGCGGCTGCCGGAGCGGCCGGCACGGCGCCTCCGCCCAGCGGGTCCGACTGCGCCAGCTTGCCGATGTCGCAGCCGGGATCCAGCTCGCAGATGCGGAACTGAAGGTCGCCCAGCCGGTTGGAGCCGTCCTCGACCACCTGGCCAATGCGGAACTCCAGTTCCTCGGTCTTGGCGGTGACGCGTTGCAAGGCGCTCTCGATGGCGTTGAGCCGGTCCAGCGCCGACCCGCCCAGCGTCACCGACGGCCCGCCGGTGGTGTTCAGTTCCGAGCGCAGCTTGCGCAGTTCCACCGTCAGCACCGCGAGGTCCTGCTTGATGTCGGCCAGCGTCTGGTCCTGCTGCGCGGCGACCATGCCGCCGGCAAACAGGCAGACGCTGAGGAGCAGACCCCGAAGCACCCGTCAGCCCGTCAGGCTGGAGGCCGAGATCACCGTCACGGCGCGGCGGTTCTTGGCGTAGCACGCCTCTTCCGAGCAGATCTCGACCGGGCGTTCCTTGCCGTAGCTGATGAACTTGAGCCGGCCCTGCGAGATGCCGCGCGACGTCAGGTACTCCATTACGGCATTGGCCCGGCGGGCGCCCAGCGCGATGTTGTACTCGCGGGTGCCCTGCTCGTCGGCGTGGCCTTCGATGATGGCGAGGTAGTCGGGGTTCTGCATCAGCCAGTTGGCCTGGCCGTCCAGCACCGTGCGCGCCTCGGGCGTCAGAGTGGACTGGTCGACGGCGAACAGCACGCGGTCGCCGACGCGCGCCTGGAAATAGGCGATCGAGGTCGGATCGTCGATGCTGCCCGGCGCGTAGCTGTCCGGTCCGCTAGCCGCGCGGGTGGCGCTCGGATCGTTGCCGAAACGGCTGGGGCTGGTGCAGGCCGCGGTGGCCAGCGCCGCAGCGATCAGTAGGGCCGTGGAGAGGTGTCTCATTGTTCCGTTCCTGCTCTTGTTGTTAACACGATGTTTACCACAAGGCGCCCGCGAGGGGAATTGACGTTAAGAGGAGTCGAGCCCGGGAAACACCCGGTTTTGCGGCGGCATGTGCGCCATTTGCCGCGTTACTGCAAGGGCCCCCAGCTGGGATCCGACGCACCGGCGGGAGTCCGCACACGCTTGAGGTTCCGGCCCGAGATATCGACCGAATAGAGCGCGGTCGCGCCCTGAGCGCCCTGCGTCTCGCGCGAGAACATGATGACGCGGCCATTCGGCGACCATGTGGGCCCCTCGTCGAGGAAGGAGGCGGTCAGCAGCCGCTCTTCGCTGCCGTCGGTGCGCATCACGCCGATGTGGAACCGGCCCGCGTTCTGCTTGGTGAATGCGATGCGGTCGCCGCGCGGCGACCAGACCGGCGTGCCGTAACGCCCCTCGCCAAAGCTGATGCGGGTCGGCTCGCCGCCGCTGGCGGGCATGATGTAGAGCTGCTGGCTGCCGGAGCGGTCGCTTTCGAAGACGATGCGCGTGCCGTCCGGCGAAAAGCTGGGCGCCGTCTCGATCGCCGGCGAATTGGTCAGCTGCCGCACCGCGCCCGAGGCGATGTCCATCGCCCAGATGTCGGTGTTCGATCCCTGCGTCAGCGAGTAGATCACCGTCCGCCCGTCCGGCGAAAAGCGCGGCGCAAAGCTCATCACGCCTTCTCCGGCCTGCAGGATGCGGCTGTTGACATCCCCCACCGTCAGCACGTGGATGCGGGGAAAGCCGCTTTCGTAGCTGGTATAGAGCACGCGGTCGCCGTTGGGCGAAAAGCGCGGCGCCAGCACGATGGAACGGCCGTCCGTCAGGTACTGCACGTTGGCGCCGTCGTAATCCATGATGGCCAGCCGCTTTTGCCGGGCATCCTTGGGGCCGATTTCCGAGACAAAGACCACGCGGCTGTCGAAATAAGGCGTCTCGCCGGTCAGCCGGCTGTAGACCTGGTCCGCCACCTTGTGCGCCAGCCGGCGCGCGCCGCTGGCGTCCGAGGCGAACTGCATCCCCTGGCCCAGCTCCTGCCCGGCGAACACGTCCCAGACGCGGAACTTGACCACCAGCCGCCCCGAGGCATCGGCCGAGACCGCGCCGGTGATCAGCGCCTGCGCGTTGATCGCCTTCCAGTCGGCGAACTGCACCGGCGCGCCAAAGCTGCTGATCCGGCTGATGTGCGCCTGCTGCGGGATCTCGCGGAACAGCCCGGTGCCGGTCAGGTCGTCGGCCACCACGCGCGCCAGCTCGGCGGCGAACTGCGCCGCCTGCGGCGTCTCGGCGACGAAATCGGGCACGGCATAGGGCAACGGTTCGATCACACCTTCGGTGATCTCGATGCGCAGGGGGCCGGACTGGGCCAGCACCTGCACCGGCAGAAGGGCCGCGGCACAGGCAAGGACCAGGGCGGCTAGGCGTCTCATCATCTCGGGAACCCTCCTTCGGGGCGAACTGCTCGGACCGGATGCGGCGGGTCTTTGCCCGCCTGCGTTAACCTATCCTGAATTGATGCGCCGCAAAACCGTGAATTGGGCGCGTTTTCGCGGGGAATTGTGCAGAATGCCGCTCACCGCAATCGAAACGGGGCGGGATCGAAGGTCATCTCGACCCGTTTCCAGCGGACGTACTGCTCCGATGGCAGATCGTAGCCACCGCCGGCGACGGCCTGACAGCGCAACACGGCACGGCGCGCGCTGTCGTAGGCGCTCTGCACATCCGCCTTGGCCCCTTCGGAGGCGTGCAGCAGCGACAGGCTTTGCGCCATGACCCGGCCATCGGGGTCGAGGTCGAAGCCGACCGTCACCACCAGCTTTCCCGCCGCCGTCGATGGATCGACTTGCCAGCAGGTCTGCACCGCGCGCTGAAAGGCGGCCGCCCAGTCGGGCAGCGCCTCCTCGTCCCCGCCGGCCCCGGGCTGCGCCAGCGCCATGCGCAGCTGCGCCTCCGACGCGCTGTCGGCCGCGGACTGCGTGACCCCCAGCGCCGCGACGAGGCTGAGCGCGCGCGCCGCCAGACCCGGCATCCTGCCCAAACCGGTCATCTCTGCCGCATGTCCTCGGGGTTGAAGGTCAGCTCGATCTGTTTCCACTGGTCGTATTTCTCGGCCGGCAGGGAGTAACCATTGCGGCCCTGGGTCTGGCAGCGCAGCACGGCGATGCGGGCCTTGCTGAAGGCGGTGTCGACCGCCGACGCCGATCCGCCCGACGCATTCAGAAGCTTGATCGAGTTGGCGACGACCATGCCATCATGCTCCATCTCAAAGCCGATGGTCACCGTCACCTCGGAGGCCTCGGAGCCGGGATCGACCAGCCAGCAGGACTGCACCGCCAGGCGGAAGGCATCCTGTTCGCCGCGCGACAGCGGCGGTCCGGCAGGCACGTCCGGCCCCCCGGCCGACAGTGCCTCTTGCAGCGCGGCGGTGATGTCGGCGTTGACGTCAGGCAACGCGGGGGCGGGTGTGGGCGTGGGGGTCGGTGTGGGGGTCGGGGCCGGCGCGGCGTCGGCCTGCCGGTCCGGCGCGGGTGTCGGCGTCGGCGTCGGCGCGGGCTGCGCGGCCTGCGCCAGGGTCTGCGGCCGCGCCTTGGGGCGCAGCGACGACGACGGCGCTGCCGCCGCCGGCGGGGTCGCCGCCTCGGTGACGATCTCGGTCGTGGTTTCGGGTGGCGCGGCGGCCTCCTGAGCTTCTTCCGTGACGTCCGGGCTGACCGCATCCGGGTCGGCGGCCTGCTGCGTCTCTTCGGCCGGCGGGACGGTCGGGTCTGGCGGCGGCTCGACGGGCGTGTCGGCGATGCGGTCGGCGGGCCGGGGCTGCGGCCGGACCGAGGCGTTGGGCGCCAGCACCGGGCGCGGCGCGGGTTCCGGCGCGGGCGGCGCCGGGGTCGGCGCGGGCAAGGGCGCCGGTGCGGGCTGCGGTTCCGGGACCGGCTCTGGCGCGGGTTCGGGAACCGGCTCCGGTGCGGGCGCGGGTTCGGGCGCCGGGGTCGGCTCGGGCACAGGCTGAGGCGCGGGTTCGGGCACAGGCTCCGGTGGGGGTTCAGGTGCCGGTTCCGGCACAGGCTCGGGCGCGGCGGCAGGGGCCACCGGCTCGGGCGCGGGCTGTTCGGCGCGCGGCGCCGTCAGCGCTGCGAATTCCGCCTCGCTCAGGATGGTGACATCGGCCACCTGCATCTCTGGCGGAGCGGAGGCGAACATGTCGCCCAGCAGCACCCACGCGAACAGGAGGGCATGCGCCCCACCCGATATGTAGAGGTAGCGTTTCATCGCCCGCTCAGCGGCCCGGCCCGTCAAGCGCGGGCCCTCCCACGTCGGTCACCAGACCGATCGAGGAAAACCCGCCCGCGTTCAGCGCCCCCATGATCTGCGCGACCTGTTCATAGGGCACGCTGCCGTCGGCGCGCAGGTAGACGCGGTCATCCGACCGTTCGGCGGCAATGGCGCGCAGGCGGTTGACCAGCTCGTCGCGCGGGATCTCGGTGGTCTGGATCAACACGGTGCCATCCGCCGACAGGGTGACGGTCAGCGGCTCTTCGGTCTCGGCCGGCAGGGCCTGCGCCGCGGTCTTGGGCAGTTCCACCGGAACGCCCACCGTCAGCAGGGGCGCGGCCACCATGAAGATGATCAGCAGCACCAGCATGACGTCCACGAAGGGCGTCACGTTGATTTCGGACATCGGCTGCGCGCCACCGCGACGGCGCGATCCCCGCCGCCGCTTGCCGCCTCCGGATTTGACGACCCCCGCCCCCATGGTTCAGGCGTCCAGCTGGCGCGAGAGGATGGTGGCGAATTCGTCGGCGAAGGCCTCGTAGTTGCCGACGATGCGGTCCGCATCGGCCGAGAACTTGTTGTAGAAGATCACCGCCGGGATGGCGGCCAGCAGGCCCAGGCCGGTGGCCAGCAGCGCCTCGGCGATGCCGGGCGCCACCACGACCAGCGAGGTGTTCTGCTGCTCGGCGATCTGGATGAACGAATGCATGATGCCGAACACCGTGCCGAACAGCCCGATGAAAGGCGCGGTCGAGCCGACCGTCGCCAGCACCGGCAGGCCGCGTTGCAGCGCGTCGGCCTCTTTCTGGATGGCCACGTCCATGCTGCGGTCGATCCGGCTTTGCGCATTGGCGATCAGGCCGCCGTCCTCGCGGTGGCTGCGCCGCCACTCCATCATGCCGGCGGCAAAGACCCGTTCCGACCGGCCCTTGGGTTCCGGGCCCAGTTGTTCGAACAATTCGTCCAGCGGCTCGCCCGACCAGAAGGAGCGGTCAAACCGCGCCGCCTCGCGCCGCGCGGTGCGGTAGCTGACGAATTTCTCGATGATGATCGCCCAGGCCCAGACCGATGCCACGATCAGCATCAGCATGACGAGTTTCACCGTCAAGGTGGCGCGCAGGAAGAGACTCCAGAACGAAAAGTCGATCTCCGACGCGAGGGCAAGCGCTTCTGCTTCCATGAACCTGCTCATTGTTCTTTTCGGCCCCTGGGACCGGGGCTCTGATTAGCGGGTGTTTTAGCCGATTTGCAGGGGGAAAGCCATGGGCAAGCGACGCACCGCCGACAGGCTGGGCACGCTGCCGCCAAGAGGTAAGGCAAACGTGACTTTCGATACGTGCGACGGCGTGTTTCCTTGGCCGCCATTGCAACCAGAAGTATAGGAACCCGAGGCATGGCGATCGAAGACAACATCACGGACGAACTGCTCAAGAAACTCGCAGGCAAGGCGCTGGGCATCGCCGGGTCGAAACTGGCCGCGGGGCTGGGGGGCATGGTGCTGGACATCTTCGGCCTGGGCGGCGACGCGATGTCCGACATCGACGCCAGGCTGACCCGGCTGTCCAAGCAAGTCCAGCAGATCGACGCCAGGCTGTCCAAGCTGATCGATTTGCAGAAATGGAACCAGGCGACCCGCGATTTCGGCGCGGTGTTGACCGCGCTCAAGACCGACACCAGCAACCTGTCGTCCTACCTGTCCAGCGGCAAGTCCAAAGCGGACATCCAGGCGGACATCACCAGCTACGTCACGGATCCGGCCAACAACTTTGCCCAGTATGACAAGGACCTGACCACCCTGGACGACGCGATCATGGGCAGCCAGGGCACGATCATCGGCCCCACGGCCGACCCGTTGTTCAAGATCTACGTCGATACCCATTGGGACACCCTGCACGACCCCGACCCGGCCAAGGTCGCCACAACGCTGGAGGCCGCCTATACCCGGATGATCCACGTCCAGCAGGCGATCACCTCGTTGCTGGTCGCCTACCGGATCGCCAGGAACGACCAGATCCTGGCCCAGGCCGCACGCCAGCATTTCGCCGAACGCGCCGTGGCGCAATACCAGACGCTGTGGACCTCGATGCCGAAACTGGTTGCGGTCCAATCGCTGCCTTGCCCCGGCCTGAGCATCGCCTTCGACACGCTGAAGATCCGCGACAGCAAGACCTGGACGCCGATCTACCGGGTGGGCGACCGGTTCGATCTCTTTGCCTATCAGAAGGACGAGAATTGGCAGCTGGTGCGCTGCGGCACCCGCAACGGTGAACCCGTCTACCAACTGAACAACTTCTATTTCTACGCGGCGCAGGAAAAGACGGTCAGCGTGCCGACAAACAGCTACTCCATCGGCATCGGCCCGACGCAACGCGAGGTGCCGTCGGACTATGTGGACGCGCCGCTTCTTGGCGCGATCATGTCGGCCAGCGCACCCTACAGGTTCGCCCTGCGCTGCGGTGCCAAGGCGGATCACTACATCCTCGAGGACGACAAGGGCCAGGTCATCGGTTTCGAGGACTACGGCTATTCCGGCCGGATGATGCAGATGACCAAGCCGCCGACCGCGCCCTGGACGCTGACCATGGAAAATGCCGACCTCAAGCCCGGCGGCGTGCAACCGGTCCTGTCGGCCTGGACCGGCGCGTTTTCCAAGCATCCTCAGGGCGAGGGCCGATTTACCCCCGGGTTCCGCGTCCGCTACTGCGTAATCCCGGTCAACCGCTTTGGCGAGGGGCCGAAAAGCCCCTGGATGAAGCTGGGGACCGACAATTCGACCCAGATCGCCGGCGGCTACACCAGCAACCCGGACTACTATTTCCCGCAGATCAAGGTGGGCACCGGCGCCAACCGCGCCGAAGGCTACCGGCTGTTCCGGCAGTTCTGGGGCGGCAAGCTGGAAGAGATCGCGTTCAAGCTGGTGGGGGACATCGCCGCCGGAGACGAGATCATCCTGGACGACACCACGCCCTGACCGGGGCGGCCCTGCCCCCGCCGTGCAGGGCGCCGCCAGTCCGGGCCGCGGCCGGCCGGGGGCATGCGGTCAATGCACCCGCTGACGCAATTCAGCGGGCAGGCGCGCGGGGTGGCCGTCTTTCGTCACGCAGACCGCCGTCACCTCGGCGCGAAAGATCACCTCTTCGCCGCGCATGACCTCCTGGGTCATGACCAGGCGCACGCCGGTCATGCTCTTGACTACGGTGCGCACCTCGAGCGCATCGTCGTATTTCGCGGTCATCAGGTAATCGGCCTCGATCCGGCGCACGACAAAGACGATGCCCTGCCGTTCGCGCATGGCATTCTGGTCCAGACCCTGCTGCTTGACCCAGTCCGAGCGCGCCCGCTCGATGAACTTGAGGTAGTTCGCGTGGTAGACGATCCCGGCCATGTCGGTGTCCTCGTAGTAGACTCGGATCGGGAAACGGTGCATGGCGGGCCTCCTGTCTGGCGGGGCGACCCTAGAAAGCCCGCGCGCCCGCGGCAACCCCTGCTCAGCGCTTGCGCCGCCCACCAGCGCTGCGGCTGTGAAATGTCGGCGGGCGCTTGGCGATCCAGTCCAGGAAGGCCGCCATCTCCGGATGCGCACGCAGCGCCGCGATGGTGTTCAACTCGCGCGCCAATTGGCCTTCGGTAAAGCGGGCGTGGATCTCGCTGTGGCAGATCTGGTGCAGCAGCACCGTGGGTCCGCCCTTGCCACCCTTCAGCCGGGGGACCAGATGGTGCAGGCTCTGCCGCGCCTCCGCCGGGATCGGGCGCAGGCACAGCGGGCAAATCGGATCGCCGGGCTCGTCCATGGTGCCGCCCTTGTTCCTCCATCACATGACGGGCATTAGGATGCGGCACGGGAACGGGAGATCAAGGCCGGTGACATCGCGGGACAGGACAGAGGCGCTGGTGATCGGTGGTGGACCCGCCGGGCTGATGGCCGCCGACGCGCTGCTGTCGGCCGGGCACCGCGTGCTGCTGGCCGAGGCGAAACCCTCGCTCGGGCGCAAGTTCCTGATGGCCGGGAAGTCCGGCCTGAACCTGACCAGGATGGAGGAAGAGGCCGCCTTTCGCGCCGCCTATGCCGAGGCCGCGCCGCAGCTTGCGCCCATGCTAGAGGTCTTCGGCCCGGAGGACGTCCGCGCCTGGGCCGAGGGGCTGGGACAGGAGACCTTCACCGGCTCCAGCGGGCGGCTGTTTCCCAAGGCCATGAAAGCTTCGCCCCTGCTGCGCGCCTGGCTGGAGCGGCTGACAGGCATGGGGCTGGAGGTGCGCACCCGCTGGCGCTGGCAGGGTTGGGAGCCGGATGGCGCGCTGCGCTTCGGCACGCCCGAAGGGCCGCACCTCGTCTGCCCCCGCGTAACCGTCCTGGCGCTGGGCGGCGCCAGCTGGGCGCGGCTCGGCTCGGACGGGGCCTGGGCCGTGGCCTTCGGCGCCCGGGGCCTGCCGGTCACGCCCTTTGCGCCGTCCAACGCCGGGCTGTCGGTGAACTGGTCCGCGCACATGGAGCGGCACTTCGGCGCGCCGCTGAAAAACGTTACATTCCGCGCCGGGCCGCTGGAGAATCGGGGCGAGGCGGTGATCTCGGCACGCGGGTTGGAAGGTGGCGGGATCTACCCGCTGACGCCCGCCCTGCGCGACGGCCAAGGGCTGATGCTGGACCTCGTGCCGGACCTCGACCACGCCACGCTGGGGCGCCGCCTGGCGCAGCCGCGTGGCAAGCAAAGCCGCGCCAACGCCCTGCGCAAGGCGCTGCGGCTGCCCCCAGCCGCGCAGGCCCTGCTGATGGAATGCGCCCGTCCCCTGCCCGAGGACCCGGCGGCACTGGCCTCTCTGGTCAAGGCGCTGCCAGTCCCCGGCGCGCGGCTGCGCCCGATGGACGAGGCGATCTCGACCGCTGGCGGGGTGCCTTTCGCGGCGCTGGATGGGGGCCTGATGCTGCGCGATCTCCCCGGCACCTTCTGCGCCGGCGAGATGCTGGACTGGGAGGCGCCGACGGGCGGCTACCTGCTGACCGCCTGCCTGGCCACGGGACTCTGGGCCGGGCGACATGCGGCTGATTGGCTGAACCAGAAGGGCTGAACCCATGGGGACAGTGCCAACGCGCTTCGAAGCGCTTTGGAAAGGGCTTTCGAAAGCCCTTTCCCGTCCCCTCAGACCGCGGCCTTGCGGCTCTCTTCCAGGTAGATCTCGCGCAACCGCAGCGCCCGCGGTCCCGGCGCGCCGGCGCCCAGCGTGACCCCGTCGATCTCCACCACCGGCATCACGAAGGTCGAGGCCGAGGTGATGAAGGCCTCGTCCGCCGCCTGCGCCTCTTCGATGGTAAAGCTGCGCTCTTCGACTTCCATCTGCGCTTCGGCGGCATAGCGCAGGACGGCGGCGCGGGTGATCCCGTGCAGGATGTCGTTCGACAGCGCCCGGGTGACGATCTTGTTGCCCTTGATGAAATAGGCGTTGTTCGAGGTCCCCTCGGTGACAAAGCCCTCCTCGACCATCCAGGCATCGTCCGCGCCGGCATTCTTGGCCATCATCTTGCCCATCGAGGGATAGAGCAGCTGCACCGTCTTGATGTCCCGCCGGCCCCAGCGCACATCCGGAATCGAGATCACCTTGATCCCCTTCTTCGCCGCCGGGTTGTCGGCCAGCCCGGGCTTGGCCTGGGTGAACAGAACCACGGTCGGCTTTGTCACCTCCGGATCGGGGAACACGAAATCACGGTCGCCCGCTGTGCCGCGGGAGATCTGAAGGTAGATCAACCCCTCATTGATGCCGTTGCGCGCCACCAGTTCGCGGTGGATGACCAGCAACTCGTCGCGGTGCAGCGGGATCGCCATGTCCAGTTCGGTCAGCGACCGTTCCAGCCGCGCGCAATGGCCGTCGAAGTCGATCAGCTTGCCGTCCAGCACCGAGGTCACCTCGTAGACGCCGTCCGCCATCAGGAAGGCGCGGTCGAAAATCGACACCTTGGCCTCGGTTTCGGGCAGGTACTCTCCGTTGAGATAGACGGTGCGGGTCATGGGCGGGCCTCCTTGGGGTCAGGGCGTGTCAGCGCCCAGAAACGTCAAATGTGTCCGCGATGCAAGGGATCCGACAGTGCCTCGGGCGCCAGTTTGCCGCCTCGAATCAGGTGTTGCAGCACGATGGCGACGGACTGCGCGTCTCCCAGGGCGTCATGGCCGGGCCGGTCGGGCGCCATCAGCCCGAAATGCCGGGTCAGCGTGTTGCTGCGCAGGGTCACGACCACTTCGCTGGGCACCCCGGCCTGCACCAGGAGATGCACCGCGTTGCCAAACCGGGTGACCGGAATGGGTGGCGCGATCCCCGCGACGTAACAGCTGATCGCGAGCAGGTTGAACTCGTCCTTGCCCCATGACCACAGCGGCGCGCCCTGGCTGAACCGGTCGAATCGCGCCAGGGCCTCCGCCAGATCGACAGCGCCTTCGTCCAGGCGCTGCTGTGTCACGCCGGTCAGTCGGGAAAAGAGTGGATGCAGCGTCACCGGGCGACCATCGCGTCCGAACGGCTTGACCAGGATCTCCAGGCTGTCGAGAATCTCGGCGTTGGCATCCAGGGCCAGACGCACCGCGCCAATCTGCGCAACGATGGGGTCAGGGTCGTCCGGTCCGCACCAGAAACGCTGCGGAGCCCCCGGCGCGGTCAGGAACTCGCAATCGAACAGGATGGCGGTGCGGGTCATGAAGAGGCGCCAGGCATCAGGTGCAAGGCCGCGTATTGCAGCAGGATCACGGTCTTGGCATCCCGGACGCGGCCATCCGCGATCATCGCCAAGGCCTCGGCAAGAGGCAGGTCGAGGATCTCGATCTCCTCGCCCTCGTCGCGCAGCCCGCCATAGCGCTGCCGGGCATCCTCTGCGCCATAGACCGCGGTAAAGAAATGTAGCCGCTCGGTGACCGATCCGGGCGACATGTAGAGCGAGAACAAAAAGCGGGTGTCCTGCAACACCAGCCCCAATTCATCTTCCGCTTCGCCGCGAATGCGGTCCTCGGGGGCGGCGTCGTCCAGCTTGCCGGCCGCCGCCTCGATCAGCATCGGGTCGGGATCGCCTCGGTAGGCCGCGGGCCAGCGGAACTGACGTCCCAGCAGCACGTGCCCGCGCACGCGGTCCACGGGCAGGATCACCGCACCGTCGCCGCAGTCATAGGTCTCGCGCCACTGCTCCATGACACGTCCATCGAACTGCGTGACCTTCAGCCGGGTGGTCTCGACGATCCCCCAGTTCTTGGACAGGCGCCGGACCTCCAGCACCTCCCACCGTGTCTTCAACCCCACAGCGCGGCCTCGGACGGATGCACGCCCCGGTCGTCGTATCGCAGCGGAGTGTCCCGGTCCTCGGCCAGCAGCAGCGGACCGTCGAGATCCGTGTAGGCCGCGCCCTGCGCCACCAGAACCGCCGGCGCCATCGCCAGCGAAGACCCGACCATGCAGCCGACCATGATGCCATATCCCTCGGCCTCGGCCGCCACGCGCAGGGCCAGCGCCTCGGTCAGCCCGCCGGTCTTGTCCAGCTTGATGTTGACGACGTCGTATTTCCCTTTCAACCCGGGCAGCGAGGCGCGGTCATGGCAGCTTTCGTCGGCGCAGACCGGCACCGGCCGCGCCACCCCGATCAGCGCCTCGTCCTGACCGGCAGCTAGAGGTTGCTCGACCAGCGCCACGCCCAGCCGCAGCAGGTGCGGGGCGAGGTCGGCGTAGACCGCCGCGCTCCACCCCTCGTTGGCGTCGACGATGATACGGGCCTCAGGCGCGCCGCGCCGCACCGCTTCCAGCCGGGGCATGTCGTCCGGCGTGCCCAGCTTGATCTTCAACAGCGGGCGCGCCGCATGGCGCCGCGCCGAGGCCTCCATCCGTTCCGGCGTGTCCAGCGACAGGGTATAGGCCGTCACCTCCGGCCCCGGGGCAGGCAAACCGGCCAGCTCCCAGGCCCGCCGCCCGGACAGCTTGGCCTCCAGGTCCCAGAGCGCGCAATCGACGGCGTTGCGCGCCGCGCCCGGCGGCAGCAGCCCCTGCAAGGCGTCGCGCGTCACATCCCCGGGCAGAGCCGCGATTTCATCCGTCACGCTGTCCAGCGTCTCGCCATAGCGCGCATAGGGCACGCATTCGCCCTGCCCCGTCACGCCGCCGCGGGCGATCCGCACCGTCAGCACCTGCGCCTTGGTGCGCGACCCCCGGCTGATGGTGAACGCCTCGGCCAGGCGGAACACGTCCCGCGTCACGGTGATGGTCATGCCACTCCCCTTGTCTTCTTCTCTGAGCAAATACCCCTGCCCCGGCTACCCGCCCCGCACAACCCCGGCGGTCAAAGCGCCCAAAGGGACGGTGGGTGGGGCGATGCTGCCCGCGGCAGCGAGCGTACGGCCGAAGGCCGGCCCACCCCACCGGTCCGGGCCTCAGAACGCCGCCAATGCCTCGGCCAGCCGCTCGGCGCCGTGGCGGAACGGGTCCACCGTCGGCAGGCCCAGCCGCGCCTCGATCTCGGCGCAACAGGCCGCGGCCTCGTCCTCGCTCATGTGCTGGGTGTTGATCGACACGCCCACCACGCGGCAGCCCGGGTTGGCCACCCGCGCCAGCGCCAGCGACAGGTCGCGCACCGCCTCCAGAGAGGGCGGCGTGTAGTCCGGCAGGCCCCGCATGTGGGTCCGCGTCGGCTCGTGGCACAAGATCAGCGCGTCCGGCTGCCCACCGTGGATCAGCGCCAGCGACACGCCGGAGAAACTGACGTGGAACAGGCTGCCCTGCCCCTCGATCACGTCCCAATGGTCCGGATCGTTGTCGGGCGTCAGCCACTCGATCGACCCGGCCATGAAATCCGCCACCACGGCGTCCAGCGGCACGCCGTCGCCGGTGATCAGGATGCCGGTCTGCCCGGTGGCGCGAAAGGTCGACTTCATGCCGCGCGCCCGCATCGCCTTGTCCAGCGCCAGCGTGGTGTACATCTTGCCCACCGAACAATCCGTGCCCACCGCCAGCACCCGCTTGCCCGTCCGTTTCCTGCCGTCGGCAATCGGGTACTCCACCTCCGGCACGCGCACGTCATGCAGGCTGCGCCCGGTCGCCTCGGCCACCGCCTTCAGGTCCGGCTCGTTGCGCAAGAGGTTGTGCAGGCCCGAGGCCAGGTCGAATCCCTCTTCCAACGCCTGCACCAGCACCTTTTTCCAGGCCTGGCTGATCTTTCCGCCCCGGTTGGCCACACCGATCACCAGCGTCTTTGCCCCCGCGGCCTTCGCCTCGGTCAGGGTCATGTCGGGCAGGCGCATGTCGGCCTTGCAGCCCTCCATCCGGTACTGGCCGACGCAGTTCTCCGGCCGCCAGTCGCGGATGCCCTGCGCCACCTTGGCGGCGAGGGGATCGGGCGCGTCGCCCAGGAACAGCAGGTACGGGGTCTCGATCATGGCGCTCTCCGGTCGTTGATGTTTGCCGCAGCATGCCCGACTCGGCCGGGAACGCCGTTGTCATTACGCGTGGATTCGCGGATTTTCTCGAACATTTTTGCTCCGCAAGGGCGCTTTGCCGAAGAATCGTGCGCGGCCCTCCTGCACTGCGGCATCGGATTTCGCTTGCGCAGCATCGCGCAGTTTTATAACCCGCATGCCAAGGAATTCGCAACTTTATGACCGAAAGGCCCGCCCATGTCCTTCCGCATCCAGCCGCCCGCGCCCGCCTGCCCCAACCGCTGCCAGCTGTTCGGGCCCGGCTCGCGCCCGGCAATCTTTGAAAAGATGGCCGCCAGCGCCGCCGACGTCATCAACCTCGACCTCGAGGACTCGGTTGCCCCCTCGGACAAGGACAGCGCGCGGGCCAATGTGGTCAAGGCCATCGGCGACATCGACTGGGGCAACAAGACGCTGTCGGTGCGGATCAACGGCCTGGACACGCCCTGGTGGTACCGCGACGTGATCGACCTGCTGGAGCAGGGCAGCGAGCGGCTCGACCGGATCATGATCCCCAAGGTGGGCTGCGCCGGTGACCTCTACGCCGTCGACGCGCTGGTCACCGCCGTCGAACGCGCCAAGGGCCGCACCAAGGCCCTGAAATTCGAGGTCATCATCGAAAGCGCCGCCGGCATCGCCCATGTCGAGGAGATCGCCGCCGCCAGCCCCCGGCTGGAGGCGATGAGCCTGGGGGCCGCCGATTTCGCCGCCTCCATGGGCATGGCGACCACCGGCATCGGCGGCACCCAGGAAAACTATTACATGCTGCACGAAGGCGCGCGCCACTGGTCCGACCCCTGGCACTGGGCGCAGGCCGCCATCGTCGCCGCCTGCCGCACCCACGGCGTGCTGCCGGTCGACGGCCCGTTCGGCGATTTCAGCGATGACGAGGGCTTTCGCGCTCAGGCTCTGCGCTCGGCCACGCTGGGCATGGTGGGCAAATGGGCGATCCACCCCAAGCAGGTCACGCTGGCCAACGAGGTCTTTACCCCCACCGAGGCCGCCGTCGCCGACGCCCGCGCCATCCTCAAGGCGATGGACGAGGCCAAGGCGCGCGGCGAGGGTGCGACCACTTACAAGGGCAAGCTGATCGACATCGCCTCGATCAAGCAGGCCGAGGTGATCGTGCGCCAGTCCGAGATGATCGCGGGCCGCTGACCCGCGCGGTGTGACGCGGGACGCCGACCGGCCCGCGTCACGCCCGCAGATCCTTGGGCGATCCCATGACCACGAAGGAGGTCAGCCGCCGCACCTGCGGCAGGGCGCCCAGGATCTCGGTGTGGAAATGCTTGTAGGCGACGAGGTCCTCGACCTCGACCCGCAGCAGGTATTCCACCGGGCCGGTGATGTTGTGGCACTCGCGCACCTGCGGCGCGGCCGCCATCGCCCGCTCAAAGGCCTCCTGCGCGGGCTTGGTGTGCTGGCTCAGGCCCACCGTGATGTAGGCGGTAAAGCCGATGCCGGTCTTCTCGGGGCTGACCACCGCGCGGTAGCCGCGGATCACCCCTGACTTTTCCAGCGCCTGCACCCGACGCAGGCAGGCCGAGGGCGACAGCCCCACCCGCTCGGCCAGGGCAAGATTGCTGAGTCGCCCGTCCGTGGACAGCTCTCGCAATATCTTTTCGTCCAGGTGATCCAAGTCGGTCATAAGTTGCGATTGCTAGCGGCAAACGCCGCAGATTGCAATTTCATGCCGCGCAAAAGCCGCCAGATATTCGACATGACACCCGATCTCCTCTTTGCGCTTGCGCTGTTTGCCGCCGCCACGGTGTTTTCGCCGGGGCCGAACAACCTGATGCTGATGACCTCGGGGGCCAATTTCGGCCTGCGCCGCACGCTGCCGCACCTGGCCGGGGTTGCCTACGGTTTTCCGCTGATGATCCTGCCGGTGGGCCTGGGCGTCATGCAGCTGTTCGAGGCCTGGCCACCCGCCTTTACCCTGCTCAAGGTCGTCTCGGTCGTCTACCTGCTGTGGCTGGCGTGGAAGATCGCGCACCAGGCCGCCCCGGGCGAGGCGCGCAGCCGGGCGCGGCCGCTCAGCTTTGTCCAGGCGGCGGCGTTCCAGTGGGTCAACCCCAAGGCATGGTCGATGGCATTGGGGGCGATCACGCTCTATGCCGCCAGCCGTGACCTGGCGGCGGTGGCCTGGGTCTCGGGCACCTACGCGGTGATCGGCACCGCCTCGGCCCTGACCTGGGCCTTGCTGGGCACCGGGCTGCGCCGCTGGCTGTCCAACCCGTCGCGCCTGCGCCTGTTCAACTGGAGCATGGCGGCGCTGCTGCTGGCGGCGATGGCGCCGGTCCTGCTGGGCTGACCTGCCGGGCGCGATTCCCGCCCCCTATGCATGGGATTTGTTGCATCCGGCTGGCGGCAAGGCCATATAGCGCTCGGCAAGGAGACACCGATGACCCACTATCTCGACTTCGAAAAATCGCTGGCCGAAATCGAAGGCAAGGCCGAAGAGCTGCGCGCCATGGCCCGCGAGAACGAGGGAATGGACATCGAAAACGAGGCCCGCGCGCTGGATCGCAAGGCCGAGACCATGCTCAAGGACCTGTATTCCAAGCTGTCGCCCTGGCGCAAATGCCAGGTCGCGCGCCACCCCGACCGGCCGCATTGCAAGGATTACATCGACGCGCTGTTCACCGAGTTCACGCCGCTGGCCGGCGACCGCGGCTTTTCCGACGATCACGCGGTGATGGGCGGGCTGGCGCGGCTGGACGATCATCCGGTCATGGTGATCGGCCACGAGAAAGGCAACGACACAACCTCGCGGATCAAGCACAACTTTGGCATGGCCCGGCCCGAAGGCTATCGCAAGGCGGTGCGCCTGATGGATATGGCGGACCGCTTTGGCCTGCCGGTGATGACGCTGATCGACACCCCCGGCGCCTACCCCGGCAAGGGCGCCGAGGAGCGCGGCCAGTCCGAGGCGATCGCCCGGTCCACCGAAAAGTGCCTTCAGGTCGGCGTGCCGCTGGTGTCGGTGGTGATCGGCGAGGGCGGGTCGGGCGGGGCGGTGGCCTTTGCCACGGCGAATCGCGTCGCCATGCTGGAGCATTCCGTCTACTCGGTGATCTCGCCCGAGGGCTGCGCCTCGATCCTGTGGAAGGACGCCGAAAAGATGCGCGAGGCCGCCGAGGCGCTGCGCCTGACCGCGCAGGACCTGTTTCAACTCGAGGTCTGCGACCGGGTGATCCCCGAACCTCTGGGCGGCGCGCACCGCGCCCCCGATGCCGCCATCGCCAACGTGCGCAAGGCGCTGACCGGCCTGCTGTCGGACCTGCGCCCGCTGTCGCGCGAAGAGCTGATCCGCCAGCGGCGCGACAAGTTCCTGAACATGGGCGCGCGCGGCCTGGCCGCCTGAGCCTACCCAGCCCCCGTGTTTCAGGCCGCTTACGGCCATGTGAAGCGACGTCAGCCCTTCGTTTGGTGACGCGCGACCGCCGCCGCGCCATACAGGGCACATGGAACTCATCCTTGCCTATGGCGCGGGTCTGCTGACCCTGATCAATCCCTGCGTGGTGCCGGTCCTGCCGGTCGTCATCGCCGCCGCCTTGCAGTCCAGCCGGTTCGCCCCCCTGGCCATGGCGGCAGGCCTCAGCCTGTCATTTGTCGTGCTGGGCGTGGGCATCACCGCCTTTGGACATGCCATCGGCCTGACCATCGACACGATTTCCAAGGTGGGCGCGGTGCTGATGGTGCTGTTCGGGCTGGCGCTGCTGCTGCCGCAGGGCGCGGCGCTGATGCAGACCGCCACCGCCGGGCTGTCGGCCCGCGCCGATGCCCGCATCGACGGGCTGGACCGGCACAGCCTGGGCGGGCAGTTCGCCGGCGGGCTGCTGCTGGGCGCGGTCTGGAGCCCCTGCATCGGCCCCACCCTGGGCGGCGCGATCTCGCTGGCCAGCCAGGGCCAGGACCTGGGTCGTGCGGCCGCCATCATGATGTTTTTCGCGCTGGGGGTCTCGACCCTGATCCTGGGCCTCGCCTATGGCACCCGGGGCGCGATCACCCGGCACAACGCGGCGCTGCGCGGGCTGGCCCGCCGCGCCCGGCCGATCCTGGGCGGCACCTTCGTCGCCGTGGGAGTCGCGCTCTATTTCAACCTGCATCACCCCATCGAAGCCTGGCTGATCGGCGTCCTGCCGGCCTGGCTGATCGACCTGTCCGTTACCCTCTAGACCCCAGGAGACCTCACATGCACCGCCGCAGCTTTCTTGCCCTCACCGCCGGCGCCGCCGCCCTGCCCTTTGCCGGACAGGCCGCGCCGCTGGACTACACGCCCGGACTTGTCGGCGCGCACCTCAAGAAGGGCGAGACCGTGTTCCTGGACTTCAAGGCCAGCTGGTGTTCGACCTGCGCCGCGCAGGAGCGCGTGATCAAGGCGCTGAAAGCCGAGAACCCCGCCTATGAGGCCCGCATCACCTTCATCAACGTCGACTGGGACAGCTACGCCAACGACGATCTGACCAAGTCGCTGCGCATCCCGCGCCGCTCCACCCTCGTGGTGCTGAAGGGCGAGCAGGAGCTGGGGCGCATCGTCGCCCAGACCTCGCGCAACGCGATCAAGGGGCTGATGGACACCGCGCTGAGCGCCGCCACCGCCTGACGGACCGCCCGCCGGGTGTCAGGCCGCGTCCTGCACCCGGCGCACCGCCAACATGGTGACAAAGGGGCCGATCACCTCGAACACCACGGTCGTGCCGATGGTCAGTGACAGCAGCAATTCGGCGTGCTGCGGCATCTCGGCGGCGGCGACCAGCGCCATGCCCACCGCGACCCCCGCCTGCGGCAGCAGCGCCGGACCGATCCAGCGCCGGTCCACCGGTGGCATCCCGCTCCAGACACCGCCCAGCCAGCCGCCGGCAATTCGCCCGGCGATCCGCAGGACGATATAGGCCAGCCCCAGCCAGCCGATGGCCGCCAGCGCCGCGATCTCCATCGAGGCGCCCGCCAGCAGGAAGAACAGGATCAGGAAGGGCCGTTCGACCATCTCGATCTCGTGGAAGGCGCGTTCGTGGTGGCGGGCAAGGTTGGCGATGACCGCGCCCGCCATCATCCCGGCCAGCAGGAACGACACCTCGAAGGTCAGCGCCAGCCCCAGCGTCAGGAAGACCAGGCCCAGCGCCTCCAGCCGCGTCGGTTCGCCCTGCTTCAGACGGCCGGTCAGGTAGGCGCCGGGCAGGCCCACGACCAGCCCCAGCGCCAGCGCGCCGCCGACCTCGTAGACCGCCAGTCCCATGTGCCCCAGGTCGAAACCGCCGTTGCCCATGGCCTGCGCCACCACCATGGCCAGCGCAAAGACGATCATGCCCCAGGCATCGTCGATGGCGACGATGCCGCGCACCACGTCGGCAAAGGCGCCATCGGCGCCGTACTGCCGCAGGGTATCCTCGGTCGCGGCCGGGTCCGTCGCCGTGGCAATCGCGCCGATGACCAGCGACAGCCCAAGCGGCAGCGCCATCAGCCACAACCCCATCGCCAGCAGCAGCATCGTGAAGATCACCACAGCCGCCGACACGCCCAGGATCGCGCGGCCATGCGCGGCCACCTTGTCATACCGCAGCGCCGAGCCCAGCAAAAAGGCGACCATGGTCAGCGCCACCATCGACAGCGGTTCGTACCAGCCGATCGCCAGGTCGGGGATCAGGTCAAAGCCCGACTGGCCGGCCAGGATGCCCATGATCAGCAGCAGCGTGACCGCCGGCAGGCGCGTGCGATGTCCCAAAGCATCCGCCGCCAGCCCGGTCAGGAACAGCGCGCCAAAGGCGATGAAGACCGGTCCGTACTCCATGATTTGTCTCCTGTGGGCGATACGCTCCTTGCGCCTGCCGTGCGTCAGCCCGCCAGCATCCGCAGCCCGTGCGTCACGTCCGACCGCACCGCCAGCCGCAGCCCCGGCTCGTCCCCGGCCTTCAGCGCGGCAATGATCAGCCGGTGATACTGCGGCGCCTCG
Organism: Antarctobacter aquimaris; assembly: GCF_900184945.1. Taxonomy (GTDB): domain Bacteria; phylum Pseudomonadota; class Alphaproteobacteria; order Rhodobacterales; family Rhodobacteraceae; genus Maliponia; species Maliponia aquimaris. The sequence goes on from NZ_FXYF01000005.1 coordinate 39,518, forward strand.
GACCGGCGCAACCGGCTGTAGAGCGCGCGCATCGTCGGCCCCAGTTGCAGCCAGACCGTTTCCGCCATGGCCAGCATGGCGGGCGCCTGGGCGCGCAGGTACAGCGTGCGGTGAAATTCCAGGTTGGTGCGGATGTAGCCCACGGCATCGCGGTTCGACACCACGTCGGCAATGCTGGCGTTGATGGTCTGCAACCGGTCGATCAGCGCGATATGCGCGCGCGGCAGGGCGCGCGAGGCCAGTTCGACCTCGATCAGCGCGCGCAGCGCGGCCAGTTCCTCGATCCGCTCGTTGGTAATCTCGGGCGTCGATACCCGCCCCGAGCTGGACATCTGCAAGGCGCCCTCGGCCACCAGCCGCTGCACCGCCTCGCGGGCGGGGGTCATGGACACGCCGAATTCGCGCCCGATGCCGCGCAGGGTCAGCGGCTGCCCCGGGGCCATCTGCCCATGCATGATGCGCGTGCGCAACCCGCGATAGACGCGGTCATGGGCCGAGGCGGTTTCGGGTTTCGGAGCGGCTTGCATACCGCTTTTTGTGATCACGTTTTTCGCCGCGGTCAACTGCGCGCAGCGGCGCAGGCCGCCTTAGGCGTTAACCCTTTGTTCACAAACCGACTACCCGCGACTCTGTATCAAAGTTACATTCAATTTAGCCCATTTTCGACCGACCCGAGACAGGACCGAGACCCGCCATGAGCCGCATCGCCCCCCAGTCCGCCTTCGACATCCTGGGAGTCACGCCCAGCGACGATTTCGCCACCATCCGCCGCACCTGGATCCGGCTGGTCAAGGAAAACCACCCGGACGTGGTGGGCGGCGACATCGAGGAACTGACGCGCAAGCTGGCCCGGCTCAACGATGCCTATGATTCGCTGCGTTGGCACAGCCCGGACAAGGTGCGCATCCGCGAACAGGAGGCCTCCCGACAGGCGCATGGCGGCGAACCGCAGTCCGACGACCCGCAGCCGCGGCGTGCCGAACCCGGCCGCCATCCGCAACGATCTGGCGCAACCGAACGACGCGAGGCGTTCGAACGACACCCGTCCGACCCGCCAAGCGCCGCACAGGCGCCCTCGGGTGCAACCGCTCGACGCGGCTGCGTCTGGTCCTGTCTCGACGCTGCGGACGCCACCGCGCTTTACATCGCACTGCGCGGGATTTGCACCTCGGATCCCTGGCCGCCTGGCCCGCGGCGGCAAGTCTGCCTCTGAGACGCGCAGCGGGTCGCAGGAGTCAATCGAACCGGTAGCGGTGCAGTTCCGCGCCGCTCTTGCGCAGCCAGCCCCGCGCCGCGCGCCAGTCGCCGTACAGCGCCTCGACCTGCCGCCAGAAGGCCTCGGAGTGGTCCATGTGGCGCAGGTGCGCCACCTCGTGCGCGGCGACGTAGTCCAGCACTTCCGGGTGCCCGAGGATCAGCCGCCAGGAATACATCAGCCCGCCGTCATGCGTGCAGGACCCCCAGCGCGAACGCGGGTCGCGCAGCGTGATCCGGCTATAGGGCAGGCCCAGCCGCGCGGCGTAGCGGTCCGACGCCTCGGCCAGGCGGTCGCGCGCGCGGGTCTTCAGCCAGGCTTGCAGGCGCGCCGCCACCCGCTCGTCCGGGCCGGGCACCCACAGGACGCCCTCGGCCTGCCGGACCATCCGCCCGGTGCCGGTGCGGACCTCGTGCAGCGTCCCCTCGACCGGCAGCCGCGCCCCCGGACGCACCGCCACCGCCGCCTGCTGCCCGGCGAGGTGACCGCGCAGCCAGCGCTCCTTGGTGCGCAGAAACGCCAGCCCCTCGGACTCGGGCACCGCGCGCGGCAGCGTCAGGGTCACGCGCCCGTCCAGGCTGGAGATGCGCAGGGTCAGCCGCCGCGCCCGCGCGGACCGGCGCAGCGTGACCTCGATCTCCGGATTGCCCGCCAAGGTGATCTGCCCCATGTGCCTCCTGCCCCGCCAGCCGCGGTCAAACCTTTTGACATCGTCAGAGAGATATGGCAGGGCGCACGGATTGTCGACATGACCACGAGTTAAGGGGGATCACCCATGCCCAAGGAAGAATGGGGCACCAAGCGTCTGTGCCCCACAACTGGCAAGCGTTTCTACGACCTCAACCGCTCTCCGATCGTCAGCCCCTATACCGGTGAGGTCGTGAACCTCGAGACCGGCAAGCGCAGCATGATCGCGGCGGATGCGGCGGACGCAGCCAACCGCAAGGCCAAGAAGACCGAGGACGATGACGAAGTCACGCTCCTGGACGATGATGATGATGTCGGCGTCGATATCGACGACGACGATGTTCTCGAAGACGAGGACGATGACGACGATGTCTCGCTCGACGAAATCACCGACGTGGCGAGCGACGACGACTGACCACCACCGATTGACGTGGAACGGCGTAACGCCGGCCGGACCTCCGGCCGGCGTTTGCCGTTCCGGTCGCGGGGAAATTGGCGGCGGGTCGCGTTTTTCCGCTTGAACCCTCCGCCGGCATTGCGTAATGACCCGCGCACGGCGCTTCGGTGCCGCCCGGGGAATGGGGCCTTAGCTCAGCTGGGAGAGCGCTACAATGGCATTGTAGAGGTCAGGGGTTCGATCCCCCTAGGCTCCACCATCCCCCAACTCCCTCCCACCTTTGCCTTGCACATCCTGTTGACCTGATGTGCGCGCTCCCAAAGTGTCCGCACGCGCCCTGGCCCGGGTTGCCCCAGTACCCGGTGTGAAGTCCGCAACTCCGCTCCACGATCACTGATATCAAACGCAGATTTCTCGCGTCTCCCAGTTTCACCCTCACCACGGCCCGTCCTCTTTGCAACACCTCTCGGCAAAGTTCGCCTTCCCTGTCGACGACTCGCCGACGGGCAGCGAGGCGGCCTGATCGTCCAGACGGTCCTGCTTCCGGCGGTGGTCGCGTCTTGCAGCCCGTCTCCCCTTGCGGCCTCCGGCAATCCGGAGTGGCCGCCATAGAAGACGCCCACCGGATCGACCATCGAAAAGCTGGACGTGATCGGCAACAGAGCCATCGACATCTTGATCCGGGTGGCGGGCATGATCGGCCTGACCGAGGCGGACTTCGCCTGTGATGTTCCGCCCGAACCGCCTCAGACCGAGGCGAAACAGGCCAGCGCCGGCCCGTGTACACCGATGTCGACGGGGCCAAAGACGCTGTCGACGCAGAGGCTGAAAACCGCGGCGCTTGGCAAGTACAGGACCGAGTAGGCGCCATTGGACCGGGTCACGCTGTAGCAGATCTGGGTCAGCCCGCCGCTGAAGTTCACCGTGACCGGGCGCGGCCGCCGCACCCGCATTTGGGCGAAATCCCGCAGCAGCAGCCTGTCCCCGTCCGAGCGAATCTCATGTCCGGCAACCTCGGCCTCGATCAGCCGCAGGACATGGCCGGGGATCGCCGCCGCCTCCATCGCGCTCAGGTCAGCGCGCGCCGCACGATGTTCAGCCCCGCCAACAGCAGCACCAGCAGCGTCGCGCGGCGAAAGGCGCGCTGGTCGATCCGGTTGCGCACTCGCCCGCCCAGCCACATCCCCAGCAGCGCCGGCGGCACCAGCCACAGCGACAGCCAGACCGACGCGCCGTTCAGCACCCCCGACCCGATGTGCGCCACCGCCAGCGCCACCGCGCCCAGCCCGTAGATCACCCCCTGGACGCGGATCTGCTCGTGCTTCTCGGTGCCCAGCGCCGTCAGATAGGCCACGGTCGGCGGCCCCCAGATGCCCGAGAACCCGCCGATCAGCCCGGCCAGCGCGCCGATCCCGATCTCCAGCCTGCGGTGCCCTTCGCCGGCCACCCGCGGCTGCCAGCCCATGACCTGGATCACCGCGAACAGCGTGATCGGCGCGCCGATCATCAACAGCAGCACGTCCCCCGGTACCCGCGCCACCAGTTGCGCCGATCCCAGCATCATCACCAGGCCGACCAGCAGGAAGACCCGGAACTTGCGCACCGAGGCTACCGCCGCCCGCGGCCCCTGCGCCAAGGCCTGAAACCCGTTGGTGACCAGCGTCGGCAGGATCAGCCCCGCCAGGGCCAGTTCCGGCGCGATCAGGCTGCCCAGCCCGGAAATCAGCACCATCGGCATGGCAAAGCCGACAAGACCCTTGATAACGCCGGCCAGCAGCGCAATTGCTGTGGCAGCGACCAGCAGAACGGGTGACAATTCGGCAAGGACTCCAGGCATGTTCGCGTCATATCATGCTGCAAGTCGAACGCACGGCAAAAGAGATGCGCGCAACAATTGACCAATTTCAACGCACGTCAGGTATTTTTGTTGCGCTGCACTTGCAAAATGTCTAGGACCTTCGCACTGGCAGCATGCGGGGGCGAACCCGAGTCACCCCCGCCGGCACGATAACGGATTTGCGCGGCAGGCCCGGCCCCGCGCCGCAAGAAAGGACCTGAGTCATGGCACATGACGGACAAGACCTGACCCTTGGCAGCGTGATCCTGCCCGACCTCCTGACCCTGACCGGAGAGGCCGTGCCCCCCGTCGAATCGATCCTCGAGACCGCGCGCGAGAAGGTCCGCGAGATGGTGGTGCAGGATGGCCGCGTGTCCGGTGATCTGGTCGAGGAATTCCAGTTCGCCGCGCATGGGCTGGCCTGGCTGGCGACTTACGTCGAATCGCTGCGCCAGATGCAGCACTGGGCCGAAAAGCTGACCGCCGAGGGCACCTTCGGCGAGGTCGAACAGCTGATCCACCAGATCGCCTTTGGCGAGTACCTGTCGCAGATCCACGGCGGCATCCAGATGAACCAGGGCGAGGTCGTGCGCCTGGCCGACATGGGCGTCCACCAGGACGACCGCCGCCGCATGCTGACCCCCACGGTCGACCGGCTGATGCAGGAGGCCAACCACCCCGGCGCGCGCACCCGGCTTGTGCAGCTGATGGAAGAACGCCAGGCCGAGGTCACCGTGGGCCGCACCGGTCTGGATGAAGAGCTCGAGATGATCCGCGACCAGTTCCGCCGCTACGCCGTGGACCGGGTGATCCCGCACGCCCACGACTGGCACCTCAAGGACCAGCTGATCCCGATGGAGATCATCGAGGAACTGGCGGAAATGGGCGTCTTCGGCCTGACCATCCCCGAGGAGTTCGGCGGACTGGGCCTGTCCAAAGCCTCGATGTGTGTCGTGTCCGAAGAGCTGTCGCGCGGCTACATCGGCGTGGGCAGCCTGGCCACCCGTTCCGAGATCGCCGCCGAACTGGTGATCGCCGGCGGCACCCAGGCGCAAAAGGAACACTGGCTGCCGAAACTCGCCAGCGGAGAGATACTGCCCACCGCCGTCTTCACCGAGCCGAACACCGGCTCCGACCTCGGCAGCCTGCGCACCAAGGGCGTCAAGGACGCCAACGGCGACTGGATCCTGAACGGCAACAAGACCTGGATTACCCACGCCGCCCGCACCCACGTCATGACCGTGCTGGCCCGCACCGTGCCCGATACCGACGACTACAAGGGCCTGTCGATGTTCCTGGCGGAAAAGACCCCCGGCACGGACGCGCAGCCCTTCGTCGATCCGGGCCTCTCGGGCGGCGAGATCGAGGTGCTCGGCTACCGCGGCATGAAGGAATACACGGTCAACTTCGACGACTTCAAGGTCAAGGGCGACAACCTGCTCGGCGGCGAAGAGGGCAAGGGCTTCAAGCAGTTGATGGAAACGTTCGAGAGCGCCCGCATCCAGACCGCCGCCCGCGCCATCGGCGTGGCGCAGTCGGCGATGGACGTCGGCCTGCAATACGCCATAGACCGCAAGCAGTTCGGCAAGTCGCTGATCCGCTTCCCGCGCGTCTCGGGCAAGCTGGCAATGATGGCGGTCGAGATCATGATCGCGCGCCAGCTGACCTATTTCTCGGCCCGTGAAAAAGACGAGGGCCGCCGCTGCGACCTCGAGGCCGGCATGGCCAAGCTGCTGGGCGCCCGTGTCGCCTGGGCTGCCGCCGACAACGCGCTGCAGATCCACGGCGGCAACGGCTTTGCGCTGGAATACGGCATCAGCCGCATCCTCTGCGACGCGCGCATCCTGAACATCTTCGAAGGCGCCGCAGAGATCCAGGCCCAGGTCATCGCCCGCCGCCTGCTGGCCTGACAACCGGCCGCTCCCGAACATCGCAAGGCCTCGCCCTCGGGCGGGGCTTTTCCGTTTCCGGCTTCTTCTCTGTGAAAATACTCCCGGGGGAGTCGACCGCAGGTCGACGGGGGCAGCGCCCCCGCCCCCTGTCCGCCCCGGCCTGACACAGATCAAGGACCCCTCCGGCCCGCCGTGGTCTGAGACGCAGAACACGCACGCAACGGAGCCCAACATGAGCTGGACGGAAAAACTGAACGAGGCCAAGCAGCAGCAGCGCACCCTGCGCCAGGCGATCCCCGAAACCACCGGCGCCTTCTCGACCCTCGGCAAGAGCGTCAAGCATGACGGCGCGCTCTCGGTGAAGGAAAAGGAGTTCGTCGCCCTCGGCATCGCCGTCGCGATCCGCTGCGAACCTTGCATCATGTTCCACGTCGAGGCGCTGCTGCGCGCCGGCGCCACGCGCGAGGAAGTCTCGGAGGTGCTGTCGATGTGCATCCAGATGGGTGGCGGCCCCGGCCTGATGTACGCCGGCAAGGCACTGGAAGTCTTCGACGAACTGAGCTGAAGCCCACCGGGCGAGACCTGCGTCAGCCTGCCGCGACCAGATTACATTCCGCGTTCGTTATATATAGAGATCAACGAACAAAGGACGGATCCCATGCTGAAGCATATCTCCCTCGCCCTGCTGCTCGCCGCCGCGCCCGCCCTTGCCCAGCAAGGCCAGCCCGGCGGACATTTCGTCCAGGTCTGGGACATCGACGGTGACGGCAAGGTCACCGTCGACGAGGCGACCGAGCGTCGGGGGGACATCTTTGCCTCCTTCGACGCCAATGAGGACGGGTTCCTGGATGCCGAGGAATACGTCCTGTTCGACGAGGCGCGCAACACGGACCTCGCCACCCATGCCGGCGGTCCGGGTGGGGGCGCGATGATGCGCGCCGCCGATGGCATGCTGCTGGAACGCAACGACACCGATGGCGACGGCAAGGTCAGCCTCGAAGAGTTCCTGGGCCAGGTCCCCGCCTGGGTGGCCGCGATGGACCGGACCGGCGACGGCGTCGTCACCACCGACGACTTCGGACCCGGCGCGGGCAACTGACCGGCTGAAAACGCACAAAGGGCGGGAAGAACCCCGCCCTTTTGCCGTTCCGTGAAAGGCTGGACTCAGCCGCGCAGCACGCCGCCGGTGGCCTTGGTCACCTTCTCGACGATCCTGGCCGCGACGGCCTCGATGTCCTTTTCCTTCAGCGTGCCCCCGGTCGGCTGCAGGCGCACGGTGATGGCCAGCGATTTCTTGCCCTCGCCCAGCGCGCCGCCGATGAACTCGTCAAAGACGCGCACCTCGTCGATCAGCGCCTTGTCGGCACCTGCCGCCGCGTTGACCAGCGTCAGCGCCTCGACGCCGACATCCACGACAAAGGCAAAGTCGCGCTCGACCGGCTGCAAGTCGTTCAGCACCAGCGCGGGACGGGTCGCGCCGGTCTTGCGCGGCAGCGGCACCTCGGCCGGCCAGAGGGTAAAGCCCATGGCCGGGCCCTTGACGTCCATCGCCGCCAGCACCTTGGGGTGCAACTCGCCGAACACACCCAGCACCTTCTTGGGGCCAAGGCAGATCAGACCGTGCCGACCGGGGTGCCACCAGCCGGGCGCGCCACGCAGGATCTGCACCTTGGCCGGCGCGCCCATGGCGGCCAGCACCGCCTCGGCATCGGCCTTCACGTCGTAGACATCCACCGGCCGCGCCGATCCGTGCACGTCCTTCGGACCGGTCCGCCCCACCAGCAGCCCGCAGACCTGCACGTGCTGCTCCCCAGGCTCACCGCCGTCGAAGGCATGGCCCACCTCGAACAGCGCCAGGTCCATGAAGCCGCGCGCCTGGTTGCGGGCCGCCGCCTGCAACAGTCCGGGCAGCAGCGCCGGGCGCATGTGGCTCATTTCCGAGCTGATCGGGTTGGCCAGCATCTGACTGTCCTCGCCGCCGCCGAACAGCGCCGCCGAGGCCTGGTCGATAAAGCTGTAGGTCACGCATTCGTTGTAGCCCAGCGCCGCCATGGTGCGCCGTGCCGACCGTTCGCGCAGCTGCATCGGCGACAGGATCGGCCGCGTCACCCCGTCGGACAGGCGCGGCAGCGGCTTGCCCTTGAGTTTCGTCAGGGACGCCACCCGCGCCACCTCCTCGACCAGGTCCGCCTCGCCCAGCACGTCCGGCCGCCAGGACGGCGGATGCGCCATGTCGCCGTCCAGGCAGAAGCCCAGCGCCTCCAGCGTCGCGCGCTGAGTCGCCGCCGGGATCTCCATGCCCACCAGCGACACCACCCGCGCCGGGTCCAGTCGGTAGGCGCGGCGGTCGTCGGGCACCTCGCCCGCGACGACCACCTCCGACGCCTCGCCGCCACAGAGGTCCAGGATCATGCGCGCAGCGTCTTCCATCGCCTGCATGTTGTAGGCCGGGTCGATCCCGCGTTCGTTGCGATAGCGCGCGTCCGAGTTGATCTTGAGCGCGCGGCCGGTGTGGGCGATCTGGATGCGGTCCCAGACGGCGGCCTCCAGGAAGACATTGACCGTCTCCCCTGTGCAGCCGGTCGCCAGCCCGCCCATGATGCCGCCGATGGATTCGATCCCCTCGGCGTCCGAGATCACCACCTGCCCGTCGGAAAAGGTGTAACTCTTCTCGTCCAGCCCCAGCAGCGTCTGACCGGCCTTGGCGCGGTGGATGCGCAGGGCGTCGCCCTTGACCTTGTCCGCGTCAAAGACGTGCAGCGGGCGGTTGCGGTCGAAGGTGAAGAAGTTGGTCACATCCACCAACGCCGAGATCGGTCGCAGCCCGATGGCGCGCAGGCGGTCCTGCAACCACTTCGGCGAAGGGCCGTTCTTGACCCCCCGGATCAGCCGACCGGCAAAGATGTGGCAGCCGCCCTCGCCCTGCGTGTCGGCGTCGATGGTGACGGAGATCGGGCAGGGGAAGGTGCCGGGCACCTGTTCCACCTTCATCGGCTTCAGCGTGCCCAGGCCCCGCGCCGCAAGGTCGCGCGCGATGCCGTGTATGCCCAGCGCGTCCTGCCGGTTCGGCGTGATGGCGATCTCGATCACCGGGTCCACCTTTGCCGGGTCGTTCGCGGCCAGCCAGTCGGTGAACTTCTGACCCACCTCGCCCGAGGGCAGCTCGATGATGCCGGTGTGTTCGTCCGACAGCTCCAGCTCGCGTTCCGAGGCCATCATGCCGTGGCTCTCGACGCCGCGGATGTTGCCGACCGACAGCGTCACGTCGATGCCGGGCACGTAGTCGCCCGGCTTGGCCAGCACCACGGTGATCCCCGCCCGCGCGTTGGGCGCGCCGCAGACGATCTGTTTGACCCCCTCGTCGGTCTGCACCTTGCAGACCCGCAGGCGGTCGGCGTCGGGGTGCTGTTCTGCCTCCAGCACCTTGGCCAGGGTAAAGGCCGACAGCCGCGCCGCCGGGTTCACCACCTCCTCGACCTCGAGCCCGAGATCGGTCAGCGCCTCGGCGATCTCGTCGACCGAAGCCTTGGTGTCCAGGTGCTCCTTGAGCCAGGAAAACGTGAATTTCATCGGTCCGTGCCCCGCGTCGCCTTCAGTTGCGCCGTGATTAACGGATCGGCCGGGGGGAGGAAAGAGGGCGCGGACAGGGGGTTCGAAAGCCTCGTCCCGGCGTCTTCTTGGCCCAGATACCCCCCCTTGTCCTCCGGATCGGGTCCGGGCGCGGCTGTCAGGCAGGCACACCGACCTGCGGACTGCGCGTGTGGACGTGCGCCAGCCAGGCTTTCAGTTCGGTCGCGCGGGTCTCGGGGCGCAGCGCCGCGCAGGTCGCACCAAGCCGGGCGGCGGCCAGCGGGTCGGTCTCGGCCGCGTCCAGGTCCGCCGCCAGTGGTCCATCCTCGCCGCGCTGCCGCAACAGACGGGCGATCAGCGCGGGCGCCACTTCGGGATGGTACTGGGTGCCGCGAAAGTCCACCCCGCCGCGGTCGTAGGCAAAGGCCTGCACCGGGCTGTGCGCGTTGGAGACGGTCAGCGTGGCACCGGTGGGCAGCAGCTGCACCTCGTCGCGGTGGATGGTGCAGGCGGTAAAGACCCCGCTGCGGCCCACCATCATCGGGTGCAGCACCCCTTCGGGCGTCAGCGACAGGTCGCGCGCCAACCCGATCTCGACCCCCTTGGGCGAGGTGCCGACCCGGCCGCCCAGCACCACCGCCGCCAGCTGCATCCCGTTGCACGACCCCCAGACCGGCAGCCCCCGGGCAAAGACCCGCTCCATCGCGGTGCGGTGCGGGGCCACCTCGGCGGCGTCAGCAGAGTAGTGCGTCGATGAGCCGGTAAAGATCACGCCGTCGTTCCCCACCAGGTCGGCCTCGGCGAGGGCGCTCAGGTCAGGATAGACTTGGCGGGTCCCGATCAGCGGATCGAGCGCGCGCAGGACGGTGTCGAAGAGAGCGCCGTAGTCCGGGTCGCCGGCGGCGATCAGGCCCGGCGCATTGCCGTTGACGATCAGGATGGCAGGCATGGCGGCGGATCCCAGGCACGGACCCTGTCAGCCCGCACGCCGCGCAGCAATAGCGCCGCGCGCCGACTACAGCGGTGCCGGAATCGTCATTTCAGCGACAAGGCGCGACACCGCTGCGTCGCGCCCTGCCGGGGGCTGTCAGCGGATCTCGGCGCGGATGGAATAGCTGGGCTGGTCAAAGCAGTCGCCCATCAACAGCGTGAAGGACGTCGGATAGGCGGGTTTGTCAAAGATCAGCAGGGCCTGACCCCACTGGGTGCGCGTCTGCCCCTGCCAGGACATCGCGCCCGTGCAGTACCCCGGCCCGTCGCCCAGCCAGAAGGCGTCATGCACGCCCCGGGCATCGTAGTTGCCGGCGAGACCCGGAATCACCAGCGTGACGGGGTGGCCGTCATGCCCGCGAAAGGAAAAGGTCGCCGCGCCGTCGATCTCGTCCTGGTAGACGATGTCGCCCACGTCCGAGGACCAGACTTCGTCGGCCAGTGCGGGCGTGGCGAGCAGGCAGGCAAGCAGGATGGGGCGGATCATGTCGGGTCTCCCGGGCTGGTCATGTCCGGGCAGGTTTGCACGGATCATACCGGGAAGTCAGGGAAATCTTGGGGCGGCAGGAAACACGACGACCGGCGCCGCGCCTTGGGCGCGACCCCGGCGGCCATCGGTCCTGGTCCGCGCCGTTCTCATGCCGTCGTTTTGATGGCCGCGCGAAAGACCCTATCGGCTCAGCCCCGAATGCATCGCCGGGACGTCGAGCGCCGCAAAGCCGTAGTGCCGAAGCCAGCGCAGGTCGCTGTCGAAGAAGGCGCGCAGGTCGGGGATGCCGTATTTCAGCATGGCGATCCGGTCGATCCCCATGCCGAAGGCAAAGCCCTGCCATTCGTCGGGGTTCACGCCCGAATTTTTCAGCACCTGCGGATGCACCATGCCGGAACCGAGGATCTCGAGCCAGTCGTCGCCCTCGCCCACCTTCAGCACGCCGCCTTCCCAGGAACACTGGATGTCGACCTCGGCCGAGGGTTCGGTGAAGGGGAAATGCGAGGCGCGGAAGCGCAGTTCGACGTTGTCGACCTCGAAGTAGGACTTCACGAATTCCTCGAGCACCCACTTGAGGTTGGCCATCGAAATGTCGCGGTCGATTGCCAGCCCCTCGACCTGGTGGAACATCGGCGTGTGGGTCTGGTCATAGTCGGCGCGGTAGACGCGGCCCGGGGCAATCACGCGGCAGGGCGCGCCATGCGCCTCCATGTGGCGGATCTGCACGGGGCTGGTATGGGTGCGCAGGACGTGCGGCGGGCGATTGTCGCCCTCGGCGCGGTGCATGTAGAAGGTGTCCATCTCGGCCCGCGCCGGGTGGTGCGACGGGATGTTCAGCGCGTCGAAGTTGTACCAGTCAGAGTCGATCTGCGGCCCTTCGGCCACCGAGAATCCCATGTCGGCAAAGATCGCGGTGATCTCTTCCATCACCTGACTGACCGGGTGGATAGTGCCGGCGCGGCGCGGACGGCCCGGCAGGGTCACGTCCAGCCACTCTGCCTTCAGCCGTTCGTCCAGCGCGGCATCGGCCAGCGCGGCCTTCTTGGCGGCAAGCGCGGCGTTGATCTCGTCCTTGAGCGCGTTCAGCGCGGGGCCGGCGGTGGTGCGCTCCTCCGGGCTCATCCTGCCCAGTTCGCGCATCAACAGGCTGATCTCGCCCTTCTTGCCCACGGCGGCGACGCGCAGCTCCTCGAGCGCGGCCTCGCTGGCGGCGCTTGCAATCAGGTCGATGTACTTGTTGCGCAGATCATCCATGTCACGTCCCTCAGGCTGCCCGCGACGGGTTAGCCTTGGCCTGCGCCGTTTGCAACCGCCAAGCGCGGGATCACGTCCCGCGATAGGCCCGCACGTCAGCCAGCAATCGCGCCACCTCGGGCGCGTCGATGCCCATGGCGTCGAAATGCGCGGCCAGGTTTTCCAGGTAGGTCAGGCTGGTGCCCAGGATCCCCGCGCCGGTGGCGATCAGGCGAACCTGGTCTTCGTGGCTGAGGTCGGGGTCGATCTGGTCGGCGGAGTGGTCGGCCAGGAAGGCCAGCGCCTCGACCGCACCATGCGCCGTCTCGGCCATGACGAAGGCCGGGGAATAGGCGCCGCCGATGCGCTCGCGGCTCCACAGGCTGTAGGTCTCGGCCTCCAGCACCTCGGCGGGGATGCGGAAGACGAGGCCATGACAACCTTCGCCCCGGTCCAGCGCAGCCATCGCGCCGGGGGCATCCTGCGTGCCGCGTCCGCCATTCGCGTCGACCAGAATGAAACGGCGCGCGACGCCGGGGACAAAGGCGCGGCGCACCTCGGTGAAATGTATCCCCGGATCCCACATCAGCGAGCCATAGCCAAAGACCCAGAGGTCCCGGTCCATCCGCCCGGCCAATGCCTGGGCGCGGCAGGCCTCGCGCGCGTCCTCGCTCTGCACCCAGGCGTCCGGCAGCCCCTTTTCGGCCATGCGTGCGCGCGCCATCTCGACCCGGAAATCCTTGAACATGGACTGGTCGCGCGGGGTGATCATGGCACGCAGGCGAGGATGGTGGCGGAATGGGTCGTCCTGGGACACCGGCGGCTCCTTGCTGACAAGGCCGCAGCTTGCGCGGGAGGGGACCAAAGCGCAAGGCGGCGCGGGGGTTTTGCCAATGGGCAAGCGCGCAGGCCCTGTCAGGCGCTCGGACATGGGGCGCGGGCGGGCCAGGACTGAGGATCGGTCAGAGCAGGCCGGCAGGCGCCCTGTTCGCGATGGCTGTCAGAGCCGGCGGGGCAGCTCAGGGCGCAGCGATTACGCACCGACCCGGGCTTGCATCTTGCCGCTGGCCAGAGCCTGCCGATCGCGGCGCCGTCGTGTCCGCCACGAAAAAGACCCGGGCGTTTCCGCCCGGGCCGTTGTCTGTCCCTCGGAGTGTGACGGCTCAGGCCGCTTCGGTCAGCGCGCCCTTGGCCTGGTCGACGATGGCGGCAAAGGCCTCCGGCTCGTGCACGGCCAGGTCGGCCAGCACCTTGCGGTCAACCTCGATGCCAGCCTTGAGCAGGCCGTTGATGAAGCGCGAGTACGTCAGCGATTCATCGTGTGCGCGCACGGCCGCGTTGATCCGCTGGATCCACAGCGCGCGGAAGCTGCGCTTGCGGTTCTTGCGGTCGCGGGTGGCGTACTGGTTCGCCTTGTCGACAGCCTGTGCCGCCACCTTGAAGGTGTTCTTGCGGCGGCCATAGTAACCCTTGGCCTGGCTGATGACCTTCTTGTGACGCGCGTGGGTGACGGTTCCGCCTTTGGTACGGGGCATCTCTCAGACTCCTCTCAGCGGTCGTACGGCATGTAACCCTTGACGATCTTGGCGTCAGGGGCGGACATGACAGTGGTGCCGCGTGCGTCGCGGATGAATTTCTTGGTGCGCTTGATCATGCCATGCCGCTTGCCGGCCTGGGCGGTGATCACCTTTCCGGTGGCGCTCACCTTGAAGCGCTTCTTCGCGCTCGACTTGGTCTTCATCTTGGGCATTTTGCTCTCCGCTATTCAGGCGCGACTCGGCATGCCACTCGTGGCCGGCCGCGCGGTTAGAGCGGGCCGTATAGGGGCACACCCGGGGATTGACAAGCGCTTTCGTGTGCCGCGCGACGCTGGTCCGTGGCGCGCCGCAGCGGCAAGCCACTCTGCGCCATGCGGTCCAGCGCGCTGTCGCAGGCCATGATCCGGGCGACACCGTGTCCACCAGGTGGGGCTGTCGCAGAGGATCACAGAGCCGGTCGGCCCCTCGGGCACGGCGGTCACGAAGGCCGCACCCTCGGGATAGTCCACCTCGACCGAGACGGCCATGCTGAGCCCGGCGACGAGGTAGCCGCTGTGCGCGGTGCAGACTTCGCTGACCCCGGGATCGCCCTGCCCGAGCAAATGGTGCCGCAAGAGGGCGACGGGCGCGGCGGCACGCCCCCTTGCCCCCCCCGGGCGCGCTACCTATCCTGCGGAAATAATTCACAGGGACCGTGGTCCGGATCAGCCTGACAGCACATGACGCAAGAACCAAAGAACAGACGCGCCGCGGCAGGCCGCGACCGGGACATGCAGATCCTGCAGGCCTGGTTTCTCGGGATCATCGCCTTTGCGGTGATCCTCTTCCTGCTGGTGCAGGCCAAGTTCCTGCTGATCTCGCTGGCCATCGCGATCATGCTGTTCTCGCTGACCTCGGACGCGATCAACTATTTCCAGCGGCTGCGCATCGGCAGCGCCAAGGTCTCGATCTGGATCGCCTCGCTGCTGGCGGTGCTGCTGATCGCGGCGATCCTCATCTCGGCCTCGCTGATCATCCTGGCGCAGGCCAACACGGTGGTCGTCACGATCCTGCAATATTCGGCCCCCGCGCAGCAGGTGGTTTCGGACCTGGTCGGTTGGATGGGCGCGGATACCGAGGCCGCGGTGATCGACTGGCTGACCTCGATCCAGCTGGGGCCCTACCTGTCCTCGCTGGCCGGGCAGGCCGGCAACATCGCTTCGGGCGCGGTGCTGGTGACGCTGTTTGTCGGCTTCATGTTCCTGGAACGGCTGTGGTTCCCGATCAAGCTGGCCAGCCTGATGGGCGACGAGGAAAGTGCCCGCCGGGTCGAGGTGATCATTTCGTCGATCATCCACCGCGTGAACCGCTACCTGGTGGTCAAGCTGATCATCAGCACGGTGACCGGCGCGCTGGTCTACCTGGTGATGACGGTCTTTGGCCTCGATCTGGCGATGCCGATGGCGGTGCTGACCTTCGTGCTGAATTTCATCCCCAACATCGGCTCCATCGTGGCGACGGTCGTCGTGGCGCTGGTGGGCTACGTGCAGACCGGCGACGCCTTTACCGGCATCGCGGTGCTGTCGATCGTGACGGTGATGCAATTCGGCGTCGGCCAGGTGCTGGATCCGCTGCTGCTGGGCCGGACGCTGCGGCTGTCGTCCTTCGGCATCATCGCCTCGCTGGCCTTCTGGGCGGCGGTCTGGGGGATTGTCGGGATGTTCCTGGCGGTGCCGATGATGGTGTCCATCATGATCATCTGCTCGCACATCCAGAGCCTGCGGCCGGTGGCGATCCTGATGTCGCGCGAGGGACTGCCCGACCTCGATCTCGAGGTGGGCGACACCCGCAAGGATCACCTGCCGCACCCGCGCCAGTCCCCCTGAGGACCGCGCCACGCCAGCGCCAAGGTCAGTGCAGCATCTGGCCGATCACGACATAGACCACCTGCGGAATGTCGGCCCAGTCATAGCCGTCCTCCTTCTGGCGCAGCGCCCAGAGGACCAGGCCGCCGCCGCACAGCAGGACAAGCGCGCCCACGCGCGGGCTGCGGCCATCGGACCAGGCCGCGACGATCGAGGGCAGGGACAGCACCGAAAGCGCCATCCCCGTCACCAGCATCACGTCCGTGTCCATCTGGCGGCCCCTTTCGGGACCGAGCCTATTCCGGATCGGTCGAGTAGATCAAACGCTCGTTGCAGGGCGCGACGCGCAGGATGTTCGTGGTGCCCGGCTGGTTGAACGGCACACCGGCGGTGACCACGATCTGATCCTCTTCCGAGGCGTAGCCCTGCGCCCGCGCGGCGCGCGCCGCGTTGACGACAGCCTGCTTGAAGCGCTCCAGCTCACCCGTCATGACGGTCTGTGTACCCCAGGTCAGGGTCAGCCGCCGCGCGGCGCCGCGTGACGCCGTCATGGCGATGATCGGCACGCGCGGCCGTTCCCGCGCCACCAGCGAGGCGGTGGTGCCCGACGAGGTAAAGCAGCAGATCGCCTTGACCTCGGTCGTTTCGGCGATTTCCCGGGCCGCCGCGACGATGCCGTCGGCCACCGAATTGCGCACCGCGCTGCGCGATGCCTCGATCACCTCGCGGTAGGTCGGGTCGCTCTCGACCGAGATCGCCACGTTGTTCATCGTCTGCACGGCCTCGATCGGGTACTTGCCCGCCGCCGATTCCGCCGACAGCATGATCGCGTCGGTTCCCTCGTAGATCGCGCCGGACACGTCGGACACTTCGGCCCGGGTCGGCATCGGCGATTCGATCATCGATTCCAGCATCTGCGTGGCCACGATCACCGGCTTGGCCGCCGCGCGGCACTTGCGCACCAGGCGTTTCTGGATCGGCGGCACCGCGTGCACCGGCAGTTCCACGCCCAGGTCGCCGCGCGCCACCATGATCCCGTCCGAGACCTTGAGGATCTCGTCGAAGGCCGCCACCGCCGAAGGCTTTTCGATCTTCGAGACGATCGCCGCCCGGCCCCAGACCAGCCGCCGCGCCTCCTCGACGTCCTCGACCCGCTGCACGAAGGACAGCGCGATCCAGTCGACGCCCAGCGCGCAGGCGAATTCCAGGTCGCGGCGGTCCTTTTCCGACAGCGCCGCCAGCGGCAGCACCACGTCGGGCACGTTCACGCCCTTGCGGTTGGAGATCGTGCCGCCGGCCTCGACGATGCAGTTGGCATGGTCCTTGGAGCAGTCGGCGACGCGCAGGCGGATCTTGCCGTCGTTCACCAGCAGGTGCGATCCGCCGGTCAGCGCGGCAAAGATCTCGGGGTGCGGCAGTTGCACCCGAGTCGCATCGCCCGGCGCCGGGTCGAGGTCGAGCCGGAATTTCGCGCCCCATTCCAGCTCTTCCGAGCCGTTGGCGAATTCGCCGACCCGCAGCTTGGGTCCCTGGAGGTCCGCCAGGATGGCGATGGGGCTGTCGAGGTCCTTCTCGACCTGCCGAATCATGTGGTGGCGCGCCTCGATTTCCTCGTGCGTGCCGTGGCTCATGTTGAGGCGGAACACGTCTGCACCGGCCTCGTGCAGAGCCCGGATCATCTCGTAAGTGTTCGAGGCCGGGCCCAGTGTGGCCACGATCTTGACGTTGCGGTCGCGTTTCATTTCTCGTCTCCCCTGCCCGGTCGGCAGTCACGGCCATGCGCGAACCTCGTCCGCCCAGGATCACTTCATCTGTGGTGTTAACGCTAACACCGCCCGCGTTATCACGCATTTCCCTTTGTCGTGCAACTGACATATGTGTAGCGGGCCACAGATGACGAGACCATGACTTATTCGCCATTCGAAATCATCGGAGAGGACCGACAAAGCCCGTTCCTCATCACTTGCGATCACGCCAGCAACCTCGTGCCGCCCGACCTGGGCGGGACGCTGGGCCTGCCGACGTCGGACATGGCCCGTCATATCGCCTACGATGTCGGCGCGGCCGGGGTCGCCCGGACGCTGGGCGAACTGCTGGACGCGCCCGTGGTGCTGTCGAACTTCTCGCGCCTGGTGATCGACCCGAACCGGGGCGAGGATGACCCGACCCTGATCATGAAGCTCTACGACGGCTCCGTCGTGCCGGGGAATCGCCACGTCGACGCCGCCGAACGGGCGCGCCGGCTCGACGCCTACTGGCGGCCCTACGATGCCGCGCTGGGCCGGATGTGCGCGCGGCGCGACGATGTGGCGATCGTCGCGGTGCACTCCTTCACGCCGCAACTGCACGGCCGCCCGCTGCGGCCCTGGCACATCGGCGTGCTGCACGCCGCCTGGGACGCGCGGCTGTCAGACCCGCTCATTGACTTGCTGGAGGCGCAAGCCGATCTGGTGGTGGGCCGCAACCAGCCCTACCCTGGTCATTTGCCCGGCGACGCCATCGACCGGCACGCCCTGCGCCCGGGACGGCACAACACGCTGATCGAGGTCCGCAACGACCTGATCGAGGAAGACGCCGGGCAACGGCACTGGGGCAACCGGCTGGCGCCTTTGCTCGCCGAGGCCCTGGCCCGCGCCCAGACCTGAAGTGGAGAGAAACATGGACGACCAGACCCGCATCGAACTCGAGGCCGCCGCCTTCCGCCGGCTGCGCAAGCATCTGATGGAAGACCGCGCGGACGTGCAGAACATCGACCTGATGAACTTGGGCGGCTTCTGCCGCAACTGCCTCAGCCGCTGGTACCAGGAGGCCGCCAACGCGCGCGGCATCGAGATGACCAAGGACGAGGCGCGCGAGATCTATTACGGCATGCCCTACGACGCCTGGAAGGACAAGTTCCAGACCGAGGCCGGGGCGGACAAGCAGAAGGCCTTTGAAAAGGCGTTCAAGGAAAACGTGACCGACAAGGCCTGAGTCGGGGGCGCCATTCACCGAAAGTCCCGGGTCAGGCCCGGGACACTTGCGGCCGGGGACGGTGGGCGGGGCGATGTTCCGGCCCGCAGGGGCCGGGACGAGCGCCGGTCCCGTCCAGACCGCTAAAGGGCGATGGCGCGGCGGAACGCCGGGCGCGCCCGCATGTGGGCCAGGTAGGCCGCGAAAGGCTCCGTCGCCTCGGGGAACTTCGCCGCCTGCGCCCAGCCGCCGCAATGGGCCAGGAGGATGTCGGGCACCAAAGGCGCCTCTCCCATCAGGCAGGGCCCTTCGGCCTCGTCCATGATGCGGGCCATGTTGCGGGCGTATTCCGCGCGGCAGGCGTCCTTGATCTCGGGCACCCGCTCGGCCTCGGGCAGCACGAAGGTATGCTTGGAGGCCGTCCAGAGCAGCGATTCGACCTCGTCGAGGATGCGAAAGGTCCAGGCGTCCTGCTGCGCGCGGGCGATGGTCCCGGCGGGATGGGTCAAGGCCCCGTGCTTGTCCGCCAGATAGGTCAGGATCGCGCTCGAATCGCGCAGCACCGCGTCGCCATCGACCAGCACCGGCACCTTCCCCGGCGGGCTGACCGCGCGCACCTCCGGCGAATGCGGCTCGGCTGCCACATGGCTGTAGGGCACCCCCAGTTCCTCGAGCAGCCACAGCACCCGAAGGGCGCGGCTGCGGACGGTGCCGTAGACGGTGTAGGACATGGGGTCTGTTCTCCTTGAAACCCTTGCAGGCTCAGCGCCGCGCCATCCAGGCCAGCCGCACAAAGGCGCGCTCGACCAGCGCCATGGCGGGCGCCTTCTGCCCGGCGGAGCGTAGCGTCAGATCAGTATCCATCAAGAGGATCAGCGCCTCTTCCAGCCGGGCCGAGGACCAGCCCTGCGCCTGCCGCAGCATCCGGTCGCGCCGGGGGCCAAAGATCGGCGGGCGCAGCTTGCCGATGCCCTGTGCCGGGCCGCCCGGCGCGGTCGCAATGGCAAACAGCACGCGAAAGTGCCGCATCCCCATGATCAGCAGCGTCACCGGCGTCACCCCCTGCGCCTCCAGCCGCTGCATCACCGGGGCGATCTCTCCGGTCCGGCCCTCGGCCAGCACGTGGAACACGTCGTCGATCTCGGCCTCCACCGATGCGGGGGCATTCAGCGCCACCTCGTCCGGGGTCAGCGGTTTGCTATCCTCGAACTTGTAGAGCACGATCTTTTCCAGCGTCTGGCGGAAATCCCCCGGCGTCAGGTCACGCGCCAGGTGTTCCAGCGCGCCCATCGCCTCGCGGTCGATGTCGCGCAATCCGGCGCGCGCCAGTTCGGTCTCGATCTCGGCCCGGCCCATCGGATCGTTGTAGAGCGCGGCGGCAAAGGCGGTCCTGGCGCCCTCGAACAACTTGCGCAGCGAGGATTTCGCCGCCAGCGCCCCGGCGGTCGCGATCACCTGCGCGTCGCCCTCGCGCCAGTCCGACAGCGCCGCCTTGATCGCCTCGGTGGCACCATCCACCGCCTCTTCGACCAGCACGGCGCGCGGACCGGGAAAGAAGCCCTGCGCCTTGACCGCGTCCAGCAGCGCCACAGGGTCGCGACGCAGCTCGCCGCCGTTCAGCCGGGTCAGCCGCATCTCGGTCTCGCCCTCGGGACCGATGATCGCGGCAATGACCTCCTGCCGCTTCATGGCGACGCGCATTGCGTCCTCGCCGTAGATCAGCAGGCCGGCCACCTTGGGATCGGGCTTGCGAAAGAAGGCGGCGGCGTCGCGGGGCGACAGCTTCATGCGTCGCCCACGCCCGACAACAGCAGGTCGTCGATCACCTGGTCGGCCAGCAGCACCATCAGCCGCCGTTCCGCATCGGTCCGCGCCGCGCGTGTCGCCACGGTCGATCCGGTGGTGGAATAGCCGGTAAAGGCGTTGGTCCGCCCCTCCAGCAGCTTGGCCTCTGTCGTGCTGTCCTTCAGCGTGTAGAAGGCCCGCCCGATCAGCCGGTAGCGCGTGGTGTTCCCGGTCGATGTGGACCCCAGGTCCTGCTCGTCGGTCTGGAGTTGCAGGGCCAGACTGTAGGCTGCCCCCGCCCCGGCCCGGCCCAGCCGTTCCTCGAATCGGCGGTTGAAGTAGTAGCTGTTCTCGGTCTTCGGCTCCGCCAGCGCGATGGCCCCTTGCAGGCCGGCCGCGGTGCCGCCCGGTCCGTAGACCGGGGTAAAGCCGCAGCCTCCCAGCGCCAGCGCACCCAGGATGAAACCCCTTCGGTCAGACAACCACATTCACGATCCGCCCCGGCACCACGATCAGCTTTTTCGGCTGGCCCCCGTCGAGGGCCCGCTGAACAGCTTCGTGCGCCAGAGCGATCTTTTCAACCTCTTCCTTGGGCAGGTCCCTCGGCACCTCGATCTCGCCCCGGCGCTTGCCATTCACCTGGATCGGCAGGACCACCGTGTCCTCGACCAGCATGGCCGGGTCGGCCTTGGGCCAGGGCGCATTGGCGATCAGCCCTTCGCCGCCCAGCAGCTGCCAGATTTCCTCGGACAGGTGCGGCGTCATCGGCGACATCAGCTGCGCCAGGGTCCGCGCCGCCTGCCGCTTGACTTCCGCCCCGGCGCGCGACTTGGCCAGCGCGTTGGTGAAGGCGTAGAGCTTGGCGATGGCGGCGTTGAAGCCGAAGGATTCCACCCCCATCGTCACATCGTGGATGCACTTGTGCATCTCGCGCAGCAGCGGTTCGTCCTCCTGCGTGGCCGGCGCGTCAGAGGCGGCGATCTCGGCCGCGATGCGATGGACGCGGGCAAGATGGCGGTTGGCTGCTACCGCACCAAGATCAGTCCATTCGACATCTCTTTCCGGGGGTGAGTCGGAAAGAACAAACCAGCGCGCGGTATCGGCACCATAGTTTGCGATAATCTGCATCGGATCGACGACATTGTTCTTAGACTTTGACATCTTGGCCGAGGGGACGATTTCTACTTCATTCTCATGCTCGCGAGCATATTCAATGAACTCCTCATCGGTCATTTGGTCAAAGTTGGCCGGTTTACGAATTGCTACCTCCTTCCCAAAAAGAACCATTTGATGAACTTCGGACGGGAAAAGATAGGTCGGACGCCCATCCAAACCGATGATCTTGTAGATCGCGTGCGTCACCATTCCCTGCGTGAACAAGGCGTTGAACGGCTCCTTTGCGGTCTCAGGCAGGTGACCGCAGGCGATCATCGCGCGGGCGAAAAAGCGCGAATAGAGCAAGTGCAGGATCGCGTGCTCGACGCCGCCGATGTACTGGTCGACGTTCATCCAGTAGGCCGCTTCGGCCAGGTCGGTCGGCGTTTTGGCGTGCGGCGCGGTGAAGCGGGCGAAGTACCACGACGAATCGACGAAGGTGTCCATCGTGTCGGTTTCGCGCTTCGCCGGCTTGCCGCAGGCCGGGCAGGCACAGTCGCGCCAGGTCGGGTGCCGGTCCAACGGGTTGCCCGGCACGTCGAATGACACATCGTCGGGCAGCAGGATCGGCAGGTTTTCCTTGTTCTCGGGCACCACGCCGCAATCGGCGCAATGCACCACGGGAATCGGGCAGCCCCAGTAGCGCTGCCGCGACAGCCCCCAGTCGCGCAGGCGGTACTTCTCGACGCCCGTCCCGAGGCCACGCGCCTCCATCCAGTCGATGGTGGTCTCGATCGCCTCCTCACCCGTCGCCTCATCAAGACCGGCGAAATGGTTGAGCCACTTCACCTTTTCCGTCTTGGGCGGAACGAAAGCAGTGTTCTCGACGCGCTTCGGGTCATCGAGCGAAACAAAGGTGTCGATCACCGGCAGGCCGTACTTGCGGCAGAAATCGAGGTCGCGCTGGTCCTGCGCCGGGCAGCCGAATATCGCGCCGGTGCCGTAGTCCATCAAGATGAAGTTCGCCACCCAGACCGGGATTTCCCAGGACGGGTCCAGCGGGTGCTTTACCGTCAACCCGGTGTCGTATCCCAGCTTCTCGGCCTTCTCGATGGCCTCCTCGGTGGTGCCGCCCTTGCGCATCTGCGCCACGGCGGCCGCCAGCTCGGGGTTGTCCTTTTCCAACATTTTCACAAGCGGATGGTCGGGTGACAGGCCAAGGAAGCTCGCCCCCATCAACGTGTCCGGCCGCGTGGTGTAAACCTCCAGCTTTTCAAAGCCATGCACGGGGGTGCTCAGATCCCACGAGAACTGCAATCCGCGCGACTTGCCGATCCAGTTCTGCTGCATCAGCTTGACCTTTGCCGGCCATTCGTCGAGCCCGTCGATGGCGTCGAGCAGCTCGCCCGCCATGTCGGATATCTTGAAGAACCACTGCGTCAGCTCGCGCCGCTCCACCTCGGCGCCAGAGCGCCAGCCCTTGCCGTCGATCACCTGCTCGTTCGCCAGCACGGTCATGTCGACCGGGTCCCAGTTCACCACCGCGTTCTTGCGGTAGACGAACCCCCGCTCGAGGAAGTCGAGAAACAGCGCCTGCTGCTGGCCGTAGTATTCCGGGTCGCAGGTGGCGAACATGCGCGACCAGTCGAGGCCAAAGCCCAGCGGCTTCATCTGGCCGACCATCGTGGCGATGTTGTCGTAGGTCCAGGTCTTGGGGTGGCCGCCGGATTTCATCGCGGCGTTTTCCGCCGGCATTCCGAAGGCGTCAAACCCCATCGGATGCAGCACGTTGTGCCCGGTCGACAGCTTGTAGCGCGCGATCACGTCGCCCATCGTGTAGTTGCGCACATGGCCGATGTGGATGCGCCCCGAGGGGTACGGGAACATTTCCAGCACGTAGTACTTGGGCTTGTCGCCGGTGCGGCGCGCCTTGAAGGTTTCGGCCTCTTCCCAGGCCTTTTGCCATTTCGGCTCGATTTCAGCGGGGTCGTAACGCGACATGGGGCATTCTCCGGCAGGCGGGGTCTGGGGCGGGGTGATAGGGCGCGCGGGCCGGATCGTCCAGAGGAAGCGCAAATGCCGGCGGGCGGTCCCGGGGCGGTCATCGGGAGGGCGCGCAGCCGGCGGGCCGGGCGCCAACGCGCTTCGAAGCGCGTTGAAGGGCTTTGCAAAGCCCTTTCCCGTCGCGGCGAAGGCACCGGCGATCGTCATCCAGCCGATTCCCTTTTGTCGAACCTGCGTCTAGGATGCCGGCAAAGCCCGCCCGCCAGAGGCCGCACGAGGACGCGCAGATGAAGATACTCCTGATCCACCAGAACTTTCCGGGTCAATACAAACACCTTGCCCCGGCGCTGGTGAAACTGGGGCACGAGGTCGTCGCGCTGACCTGCAAGGTCAAGGAAGCCCAGGTCTGGCAGGGGGTGCGCATCGTCCCCTATGCCATCACCGGCGCCTCCTCCCCCAAGATCCACCCCTGGCTGGCGGATTTCGAAACCAAGATCATCCGCGCCACCTCGTGCTATCGCGGCGCGCAGGCCCTCAAACAGGCGGGATTCGTGCCCGACGTGATCTGCGCGCACCACGGCTGGGGCGAAAGCATGTTCCTCAAGGATGTCTGGCCCAACGCGCGGCTGGGCCTCTACTGCGAGCTCTACCACCTGACGACCGAGACCTTCGTCGACTTCGACCCGGAGTTTCCCAGCCGCAGTCCCGAAGCGGACAAGATGCGGATCCGGATGAAGAACCTCAACAACCGGCTGCACGAGGAAGTCATGGATGCCGGCATCTCGCCGACGCGGTTCCAGGCCTCGACCTTTCCGGACCACTGGCAGGACCGGCTGACCGTGGCGCATGACGGCATCGACACTGACCTGGTCAAGCCCAACCCGGCGGCGCGGTTGCAGGTGACCGACAGCCTGACGCTGACGCGCGACGACGAGGTCATCACCTTCATCAACCGCAACCTCGAGCCCTACCGCGGCTACCACGTCTTCATGCGCGCCCTGCCCGAGCTGCTGAAGCGGCGCAGGAATGCCCATGTCGTCCTGCTGGGCGGCGACGGGGTGTCCTACGGAGCCAAGCCGCCGCAGGGCA
Source organism: Antarctobacter aquimaris (assembly GCF_900184945.1). Classification (GTDB taxonomy): domain Bacteria; phylum Pseudomonadota; class Alphaproteobacteria; order Rhodobacterales; family Rhodobacteraceae; genus Maliponia; species Maliponia aquimaris. The sequence continues at coordinate 64,176 of NZ_FXYF01000005.1, forward strand.
AGACGTGGAAACAGATCTTCATCGACGAGGTGCGCGGCCGCATCCCGACCCCACACTGGAATCGCGTGCATTTCCTGGGCCGCGTGCCCTATGATCGGTTCCTGGCGATGATGCAGGTCAGCCGGGTGCACGTCTACCTGACCTACCCTTTCGTGCTGTCGTGGTCCCTGCTGGAGGCGATGAGCGCCGAGGCCGCCATCGTCGCCAGCGGCACGGAGCCGGTGCGCGAGGTCATGACCGAGGACGAAACCGGCTGGATGGTGGATTTCTTCAACCGCGAGGCGCTGATCGACCGAATCTGCACCCTTCTGGACGATGCGCCGACCCGCGCGCGGCTGGGTGCGAACGCCGGCGCTCTGGTGCGCGACACCTACGATCTCAGCCGGGTCTGCCTGCCGCAGCACCTCGACTGGGTGGCTCGGCTGGGGGATCTGCCCGCCAGACCTGTCCGCGACTGAGCGCGCGCGGCATGAAAAAGGCCGGCCTCCACGGGGGATCCGGCCCTGGGATCAGCGACAAACGCCGATGATGTCAGAACTTTGCGTCCTGCGAGCGCAGTTGGCGCGCGCGGGTCAGGATCGCATCCTCGATGGCCCGCACGGTGGCCGGATCGACCGGACCGGAGCGGGTCTGCAACGCGATGTTGAGCGACCGGGCATCAAGCGCCGGATCGCTGATCAGCACGGTTGCGCGATAGGCCGTGCCACCCCCCGGCGGTGTGCCGTAACCGGTTGTGATCACGCCGGTAAACGGGTCGATCGACTGGACGGGCAGGAAATCCAGCACGTCGAGCGAGGCGTTCCAGATATACCGGTTGACCGCGCCGACCCGGCCGACGTCCTCGCGCGCCTTGAAGATGTCCCAGATCGTGCTCTTGGAGCGGGCGCCGCCCTGTTCTGCGCGCAGGTCCTCTATGATGGCATCCGCCGAGGGCGTCTCAACCGGTTCGCGCGCTGCGCGCTTTCCACCGAACGCGCCGCACCCGGAGGTCGCCGCCATGATCACCACCAGGCCGGTGCCGATCAGGATTCGCGATATGCTCATGACGGTCCCCCGTGCCGAAAACTTCGACGCCCTGCATACAAGCGGCACGGTCCAGCGGCAAGCAAAGATGATCGGCGGGTTTTTGCGCAAGTTCCGGCGCAACACGCTGCAAACGCGCGCAAAGATGGGCCACCCCCAAAACCCTTGTGACAATATCGCATCACTGATCCGCTTGTTGCGGGGGACGTTTCTGGATGGGTTGCATTGGCCACCCCCCAAAGCGCATAGAAACGTCATCAAGGCCGGAGCACCGGCTTGGTACGTGCCTTTGAACACATGAGGGAAACAATGAAAAAGATCCTGTTTGCGACCACCGCGCTGGTTGCGACCGCAGGCCTCGCCGCGGCAGAAGTTAAGGTGACTGGCTCGGCTGAGATGGGTGTCATCGACGGTGATGACCTGGCGACGGCTCAGTTCCACACCGATACCGACATCACCTTCACCCTGTCGGGCGAAGCTGACAACGGCCTGACCTTCGGCTCGAAGATCAAGCTGGAAGAAGCAGCCGGCGGCATCGCAACCACCGTGGAAGACGACTTCGCCGTCTTCATCGCATACGGTGGCGCACGCCTGACCATGGGCGACACCGACGGTGCGTTCGACTGGGCCATGAAGGAAGTTGGCATCGGCGGCTCGATCGCTGACGACCACACCACCCACGCCGGCTTCAACTTCAACTCCGGCCTGGACGGCACCCACGACGGCCAGATCGCACGCTTCGATTACACCTTCGACGCGTTCTCGGTCGCCATCTCGGCTGAAATCGACGACACTGGCGTCGTTGACCCGGTCTGGGGCATCGGCTTCAAGTACACTGGCGATCTCGCCGGCCTGACCCTTGGCGTCGGCATCGGTTACCAGAGCGTGGACTTCGGCGGCGGCTTCGACGTGCAGGTTGCCGGTATCAGCCTCGACACCACCTTCGACAACGGCCTGATGGCGATCCTGAACTACTCGGAAACCGACATCGCCGGCACCACCGTCGATCATTGGGGTCTGGGCCTGGGTTACACCGTCAACGCTCTGACCGTGTCGGCCAACTACGGTGAGTACAGCTTCCCCGGTTCGCTGAAGGACAGCGGTTTCGGCCTGGCCGTGAACTATGACCTCGGCGGCGGTCTGGTCGCACAGTTCGGCTACGGCTCCAGCTCGGTCGACGTCGGCCCGGCCGTGTTCGGCATCGGCGACGGTCGCTTCGCTGGCGCCCTCCCGGGCGACTACGACAGCTACTCGTTCGGTCTGGCAATGTCCTTCTAAGGACACCAGCCAACTGGCTAAGGAAAGAGCGGGCGCTTGCGTCCGCTCTTTTCTTTTGGAAGAACCGGGGCGCAGGAGACAAGAGACGGTGCCATGACGCCCCAGCAGATCCAGGCGCAGTACAAACGCGCACTCACGCAGATTGCCCAAGGCCAGCTGGCCCCGGCGGAAACCACGCTCAAGGCCCTTCTCCTGCCGTCCAAGGGGGCGGCCGAAGTCCATTTCCAGCTGGCCCGCATCGCCGAGGCCCGCGGCGACAGCCGGGCGCAGGTCCGCGAACTGGAACGCGCGCTGGAGAAACGACCCGCGGAAAAGGCCCTGATCGAGACCGCGATCCTGGCCCACACCCGCCTCGGCAACGCCGACAAGGTGCTGAAACTCTACGACCGCCTGATCGCGCTTGAGCCGAATCCGACCAAGCCGCTGGGCGAAAAGGCGGTCTACCTGCAGAACATCGGCGACTTTGCCGCCGCCGAAAAGATCATCCTGCAACTGCTGCGCAAGTTCCCCCGCGAGGGCGAAATCTACCGCGTGCTCTCCGGCGGCAAGAAGATGGCCAGGGGTGAGGCGCTGTTCGACCGGATGAAGACCCTCTGGAAGGACGAGGGGCTGACCGACGCCTCGCGCATGCACCTGGGCTTTGCCCTGGCCAAGGCCTGCGAGGAGGTGGGCGAAACCGACAAGGTCTTTGCCTACCTCGACCGCGCGAACCAGTTGCAGCGCAAGCTGGCCCCCTTCGATCCCGAGGAACGCACCGCCGAGTGGACCGATTTCCTCAAGGCGCAGGAGACAGACGACTACACCCCGGTGGGCGAGACACGCAGGCCCGGCGCCGTCTTTGTCACCGGGATGCCGCGGTCGGGGACCACGCTGGTGGAACAGATCATCGCCAGCCACAGCATGGCACAGGCCGGGGGCGAACTGGGCCATGCGCTGAAACAGGCGGTGCAGCAGTTCGGCCCAGCCCACAAGATGACCCCGCTAAAGGGCCTGTCCGAGGTGCGGCTGGGCCGCTGGGCCGAAGCCTATGCGCGGCTGGTCCGGCGCGACACCGGGGCCGACTCCGGCGTGGTGACGGACAAGTCGATCCAGAGCCACATGATCTTTGGCCTGATCGCGCGTGGCATGCCCGGCGCGCGCATCGTCGTGGTCCACCGCGATCCGCGCGACACCGCCCTGTCGATCTACAAGAACCACTTCAAGCTGGGCACGCACCGCTACGCCAACGATTTCGCCGACATCGCCAATGCCATCAAGATGTTCCGCGCCTCGGTCGACCACTGGAAGACCCGCCTGCCCGACCGCATCCACGAGGTAAGCTACGACGACCTGGTCAGCGACCCGGACCCGCAGGCGCGCGCGCTGGTGGCGGCGGCGGGGCTGGAGTGGGAGGACGCCTGCCTCGACTTCCACAATGCCAAGACCAACGTGAAAACGCTGAGCCTGATGCAGGTCCGCCAGCCGATCCACACCGGCCGGCGCGAGGCCTGGCGCAAGTACGAAACCGAACTGGCCCCCTTCATCGAGGCCTGGGGAGACACACCATGGGACTGACAGAGATTCGCGCCCGCATATCAAGGGCTTGCAAGGCGGCGGGCCGCGCCGAGGACGCGGTCACGCTGATCGCCGTCAGCAAGGTGCAGCCGCTGGAGCGGGTCGAGGCGGTGCTCGAACAAGGCCACCGGCTGTTCGGCGAAAACCGGGTGCAGGAGGCGGCCGGCAAGTGGCCGGAGTTCAAGGCGCGGTTCGACGGCGTCTCGGTCCACCTGATCGGCCCCTTGCAGACCAACAAGGCGCGGCAGGCCCTTGGCCTGTTCGACGCGATCCACTCGCTCGACCGCCCGAAACTGGCGCAGACGCTGGCCCGCCTGGCACAGGAGGAGGGCCGCTGCCCCGACATCTTCATCGAGGTAAACACCGGAGAAGAAACACAAAAAGCCGGGATCCTGCCCGCAGACGCCGATGCCTTTGTCGCCGAATGCCGCGCGCTGGACCTGCCGGTGGTCGGGCTGATGTGCATCCCGCCGGTGGACGAAACCCCGTCGCTGCATTTCGCGCTGCTGGCGAAACTGGCGGAACGCAATGGACTCAAGGGCTTGTCCATGGGCATGAGCGCCGATTTCGAAGAGGCCATCGCGCTGGGGGCGACCCATGTCCGCGTCGGTTCGGCCATCTTCGGCGAGCGGCAAAAGACCTGAACGCCGCCGGCGAGACTTGTACAAAAGGTACGTCTTGTACGCGAAAAATGTCGTTTTGTACAAAATCCCGCACCGCGGACACCGGGCGCCCGCCCCGCGTTTCTTCTGGCCACAAATATCCCGGGGGGAGACTGCCGCAGGCAGGCGGGGGGCAGAGCCCCCTTCCCGCCCGTCAGTCCAGATTGCGCGACCCATCAGTCCAGTCTAGCCTGCACCCCATGGCCATCCCCGTCGAAACCTTTCAGCTGACCCGGACCGCCCAGGGCACGCTTCAGGCGCGCATCCAGCAGATGGTGGCCGAGGGCATCCTGGCCGGACGGTTCCGGCGCGGCGAGAAACTGCCCTCGACCCGCAGGCTGGCCGGGCACCTGGGCGTCAGCCGGATCACCGTGACGCTGGCCTATACCGAGCTGCTGGCCAACGACTACCTCACCTCGCGCGGGCGGTCGGGCTATTTCGTCTCCGACAACGCGCCAGAGCCGCCGGATTTCGGCGCGCCGCCGCAGCGGACGGACCGGGTGGACTGGGACCGCGCGCTGGCGCAGCGCTTTGCCGACGGGCCGCCGCTGGGCATGAGCAAGCCCGCCGACTGGACGCGCTACCGCTATCCCTTCATCTACGGGCAGGCGGACCCGACGCTGTTCGACCATGCCAACTGGCGGCTCTGCGCGGTGCAGGCGCTGGGGGTCCGCAACTTTGACGCGCTGACGCAGGACCAGTTCGATGCCGACGACCCGGAACTGGTCAGCTTCATCGCGCGGCACACCCTGCCCCGCCGTGGCATCCTGGCCCGCCCGGACGAGATCCTGATCACCATGGGCGCGCAGAACGCGCTGTGGATCGCCGCGCAGGTCCTGACCGTGGGCCGCCGCGTCGCCATCGAGGACCCCTGCTACCCGGCCCTGCGGCAACTGCTGCGCCAGTCACGGGCGCAGGTGCAGGCGGTGGCGGTGGACGAACACGGGCTGCCGCCCCGGGGGGTGCCCGACGGCACGCAGGTGATCTTTACCACCCCCAGCCACCAGTGCCCGACCTCGGCCACCCTGCCGCTGGCGCGTCGTCAGGCGCTGCTGGCACGGGCGGCGCAGCTGGGCGCGCTGATCGTCGAGGACGACTATGAATTCGAGATGTCCTACCTTGGCCCGCCCAGCCCTGCGCTGAAAAGCCTGGATGAGGACGGGCGGGTGATCTATGTCGGCAGCTTTTCCAAGTCGCTGTTTCCCGGCCTGCGGCTGGGCTACCTCGTCGGGTCCGCCCCCTTCATCCGCGAGGCGCGGGCGCTGCGCGCCAGCGTGTTGCGCCATCCGCCCGGGCTGATCCAGCGCACGGCGGCGCATTTCCTCAGCCTGGGCCACTACGACTCGCTGATCCGCCGTCTGGGCAAGGCGCTGGCGGCGCGGCGGCGCGTCATGGAAGAGGCCATCGCGAAATACGGGCTGGAGATCGCCGGCAAGGGCGCGCATGGCGGATCGAGCCTGTGGATGCGCGCGCCCGACGCGGTGGACACCGAGCAGCTGGCCAGGTCCCTGCGCACCGACAGCGTGCTGATCGAACCTGGCGCGCCGTTCTTTGCCGGGCAGCAGGTGCCGCGGCAGTTCTACCGGCTGGGATACAGCTCGATCCCCGCCGAGCGGATCGGCGAGGGGCTGGCGCGGATCGCGGCGGCGCTGCGTCGGTGACGCTTGCACCCGGAGAGAGGGGCCTTTAACGAAAACGCCATGCGGATCATACGAGACTACCAGTACACGAGACCCGAGGACCGGGGCGCCAGCGCCGCGATCGGCAATTTTGACGGCGTCCACCTGGGCCACCGGGCGGTGATCGACCTGGCGCGCAATTCGGCGCCACATGCGCCGCTGGGGGTGATGACATTCGAGCCGCACCCGCGCGAGTATTTTGCCCCCGAGGCCCCGCCGTTTCGCCTGATGAGCGCCGAGGCGCGCGCCGCGCGGCTGGAAAAGCTGGGGGTCGAGCGGCTGTACCAGTTGAATTTCAACACCGCGCTGGCCTCGTTGACGCCGGAACAGTTTGCCGGGCGGGTGATCCGCGACGGGCTGGGCCTGGTCAACGTGGTGGTGGGCGCGGATTTCTGCTTTGGCAAGGGACGGGCGGGCGATGTCGAGGATCTCAAACGGTTCGGGGCGGACATGGGATTCGGCGTGACGGTGGCCGAGCTGCTGGAGACCGGCGGCGTGCAGGTGTCGTCGACGGCGATCCGCGACGCGCTGAGCGACGGCCGCCCGCGCGACGCCAAGGCCCTGCTGGGCCACTGGCACCGGATCGAGGGCGAGGTCATCGGCGGCGAACAGCGCGGCCGCCAGCTGGGCTATCCGACGGCGAACATGTCCATCGACGGGCTGCACCCGCCGCGCTTTGGCGTCTACGCGGTGCTGGTCGACGTGCGCGACGGGCCGCACCGGGGCAGCTATCACGGCGCGGCCAGCATCGGCGTGCGGCCGATGTTCCACGGCGAGGTGCCCAACATCGAGACCTTTCTGTTCGATTTCACCGGCGATCTTTATGGCGCGACGCTGTCGGTCGGGCTGGTGGACTACCTGCGCCCGGAGCTGAAGTTCGACGGGCTCGACGCGCTGATCGCCCAGATGGACGCCGACTGCGCACAGGCGCGCGCGATCCTGGCCGCGTTATGAGCGACCCGATCGACCGCAGCGGGCTGGCGCCGCGATTCTGGGAACGCAAGCGTCTTCAGGACATGAGTGAGCGCGAGTGGGAGGCGCTGTGCGACGGCTGCGGCAAGTGCTGCCTGAACAAGCTGGAGGACGAGGACACAGGCGAGGTGGCGCTGACCCGCGTGTCCTGCCGCCTGTTCGACGATTCGACCTGTCGCTGTGCGCAATACGAGATCCGGCACCAGTTCGTGCCGGAATGCATCGTGTTGCGGCCGTCGAACATCGCCAAGAACCTCTACTGGATGCCCGAAACCTGCGCCTACAAGCTGCTCTGGAACGGCGAGCCGCTGGCCGACTGGCATCCGCTGATCTCGGGCGACGCCGAGACGGTGCATGCGGCCGGCGTGTCGATGCGCGACGCGACGGTGCCCGAGTTCGAGATCGACGAAGACGACTGGGAAGACCACATCATCGAGGAACCGCGATGAATTTTGCCTCCGACAATGCCGGGCCGGTGCCCGTTCAGGTGCTGGACGCGCTTGCCCGCGTGAACACCGGCTATGCCGCCAGCTATGGCGCCGATGGCGTGACGGCCGAGGTGGGCGACCGCCTGCGCGCCTTGTTCGAGGCGCCGGGCGCGGCGGTCTATCTGGTCGCCACCGGCACGGCGGCGAACGCGCTGTCGCTGGCCACGCTCTGTGCGCCGTTCCAGACGGTGTTCTGCTCGGAAAAGGCGCATATCCACGAGGACGAGTGCAACGCGCCCGAGTTCTACACCGGCGGCGCCAAGCTGACGCTGGTGCGCGGCGGCGACGTGATGACGCCTGCGGCGCTTCGGAGGGCGATCGAGGGCGAGGGCAACCGCGGCGTGCACGGGCCGCAGCGCGGGCCGGTGTCGATCACCAACGTGACCGAGGGCGGCAACGTCTATTCGGTCGAGGAGATGGGCGCGCTGTGCGGCGTGGCGCGGGAGTTCGGCCTGCCGGTGCACCTGGACGGCGCGCGCTTTGCCAATGCCTGCGTGGCGCTGGGCTGTTCCCCGGCTCAGATGACCTGGAAGGCGGGCGTGGACATCGCCGTGTTCGGCGGCACCAAGAACGGGCTGATGGACGCCGAGGCGGTGCTGATCTTTGACCCGGACACCCCTGCCAGCAGCGGGTTCACCCGCGCGCAGGAGTTCGAGCTGCGGGTCAAGCGGGCGGGGCACCTCTATTCCAAGCACCGCTATGTCGCGGCGCAGATGCTGGCCTACCTGGAGGATGACCTGTGGCGCGACCTGGCCGCGCGCGCCAATGCCCGCTGCGCGGCGCTGGCGACGGGGCTGGAGGCGCTGGGGCTGGAGATCGTCAACAAGTCCCGCGCCAACATGCTGTTTTTCCGCGCGCCGCTGCGGGCGCATCAGGCGGCGCAGGCGGCGGGCGCGGTCTATCACCTGTGGGGCAACCCGCCCGCCGACCCCGAGGCGCTGGCCACGGCGCGGCTGGTGTGCAGCTGGTCGACGACCGAGGACGAGGTGGCGGACCTGCTGGCGGCGCTCAAGACCGCGCTCTGACGGGCCGGAAGACGCGCCGGCTCAGCTCGTCTTGTGACCGGGGCAGACCGGGTCAGCACCCTGCCCCGCAAGGTCAGTTCATCTGGAAATGCAGCTCGTAGGCGCCATCCTGGAAGGCGCCGAACAGGTCGGGGATGTCGGGATGGTCCACCGGTTCGCCCGAGTAGTCGGCGACCAGGTTCTGCTCGGACACGTAGGCCACGTAAAAGCTTTGGTCGTTCTCGGCCAGCAGGTGGTAGAAGGGCTGTTTCTTGGACGGGCGGCTGTCCTCGGGAATGGATTCGTACCATTCGTCGGTGTTCGAGAACTCGGGGTCCACGTCAAAGACCACGCCCCGGAAGGGGTGCTTGCGATGGCGGACGACCTGGCCCAGGTGATACTTGGCGCGCTTGTGCATCATGACAGACCTCTTCATACCCCCTTGTTACCGCCATTCCAGGGGCATTGTCCAACTTTCGCCACAAATTGCAGGGAAACAAACTGTGACACCCCCGCCAACAGTCCGCCTCACGGCGCCGCCCCGGTATCGGCACGGCCACGAGCCTGCGGCAGCAACGACTCGCCCTGCCAAGGAAATGTGATTCCATCGCCGGGCGCAATCAGCTAAAATGTCTTTCAATAAAAAGACAGACCGAGGCGAGTGACAATGAGCAGAGTCCTTCGCGCTTTGGTGATCGTTCTTCTGGCGGCCTCCTGCGGAGGCGGCGGCGGGTCTGGCGAATCACCGCGCAACCTGGACAACGCCTGTTCCATCCTGGAGCAGCGGCCGGGCTACTACCGCGCCTTCCGCGCGACCGAACGCCGCTGGGGCGTGCCCGTGCACGTGCAGATGGCCACGATCTACCAGGAAAGCAAGTTCGACAGCGACGCGCGCACGCCGTTCCAGTACCGGCTGGGGGTGATCCCGGTGGGCCGGCAAAGCTCGGCCTTTGGCTACAGCCAGGCGTTGGACGGCACCTGGGACGAATACCTGGCCGAAAAGGGCCGCCGCAGCGCGCGGCGCGACAACATCAACGACGCCACGGATTTCATGGGCTGGTACATGAAGAAATCCGAGCAGGAACTGGGCATCCCGATGTCGGACGCGCGCCGGCACTACCTGGCCTACCACGAAGGCCGGTCGGGCTATCGCCGGGGCAGCTACAACGCCAAGTCCTGGCTGCTGCGCGTGTCGGCCGACGTCGGCACCCGTGCCGAGATCTACGAACGGCAACTGAGAACCTGCCGCGCCGCCCGCTAGGGGCGGCGCCGCGCGATCAGCGTTTCAGCCGGGCCAGTTCGGCGTCGATGGAAAAGACCTCGTTCGACAGGCTCTTTTCCTCGAGCCCGCCCAGGATCACCGTGGTCTGCGTGCCGTTGCCGTCGGTGATGATCCACTGCCGCAGCTCTACCGGGTCGCCGGTGAATTTCAGCAGGATGGTGCCGTATTCCGGGTGATCGGGGTCCTGCGCGGTCACCGTGGTGGCGGTGCCGTCGTAGCCATGCCCCACCACCATGCCGGCGCGGCCCAGATCGACCCGCCGCGCCAGGATGATCGACAGCGGCGTCTGGCTGAGCGGATAGGTGTCGGGCTGCGCGTTCAGCTTGCGGTCGAGGATGTAGACCGCGCCGGCGGTGGCCATGACCAGCGCGCGCTCGGGCGGGTCGTAATCGAACCGCACCTTGCCGGGCCGCTTGATGGCGATGGTCCCGGTCGACAGCGTGCCGTCGGCGTTGATCTGGGTAAAGCCGCTGGTGGCGGAGGTGATGGAATTGAGGTAGCGCGACAGTTCGTTCAGCGAAAGCTGCTGCGCGAAGGCCGGTGCGGCAAAGGTCAGTAGTGCCAGGGCGGCGAGAGTGCTGCGGATCATCTGTGGTCCTTCCTGCTCGGATGGCCGCCTTTTCGCATGAACGCCACGGCTATGCGATAGCGGGCCCGCTGACAGGAGATATCGGGGCGGAAACCCGCCCCTTCAAGCACCGCTCCGGCGTCTTCCGGCCCGCGATGTCCCGGGGAGCGCGCGGGATGCGGGGCTGGCCCCGAACCTGCGACGCCCCCTCACCCCGGCGTCCAGACAGGCGCGTCAGGCCTGTTCGGGCACCAGGATCTCGCGCTTGCCGACGTGGTTGGCGGCGGAGACCACGTTCTCGTCCTCCATCTGTTCGACCAGGCGCGCGGCCTTGTTGTAGCCGATGCCCAGCTTGCGCTGGATGTAGGAGGTCGAGCACTTGCGGTCCTTGATGACGATCTGCACCGCCTGGTCGTAGAGCGCGTCCTCGCCGCCGGTGTTGCCGCCGGTGTTCAGGCCCAGCACCGCGTCGATGTCCTCGGCCTTTTCGTCGTCCGGGCCCTGCACCACGCCGCCGACATAGTCCGGCGGGCCGAAGGCCTTGAGATGGTTGACGATTTCCTCGACTTCCTCGTCGCTGACAAAGGGGCCGTGGCAGCGGGTGATCTTGGCCCCGCCGGCCATGTAGAGCATGTCGCCCATGCCCAGGAGCTGTTCGGCGCCCATTTCGCCCAGGATGGTGCGGCTGTCGATCTTGGACGTGACCTGAAAGCTGATCCGGGTCGGGAAGTTGGCCTTGATCGTGCCGGTGATGACATCGACCGAGGGGCGCTGGGTGGCCATGATGAGGTGGATGCCGGAGGCCCGCGCCATCTGCGCCAGGCGCTGGATGCAGGCCTCGATCTCCTTGCCGGCGACCATCATCAGGTCGGCCATCTCGTCGACGATGACGACGATGTAGGGCATCTTGCGGGGTTCGAATTCCTCGGTCTCGAACACCGGCTCGCCGGTGTCGTCGTCGAATCCGGTCTGCACGGTGCGGCTGAACATCTCGCCCTTGGACAGCGCGTCGGCCACCCGGCTGTTGAAGCCGTCGATGTTGCGCACGCCCATCTTGGACATCTTGCGATAACGGTCCTCCATCTCGCCCACGACCCATTTCAGGGCGACGACGGCCTTTTTCGGATCGGTGACGACGGGGGACAGCAGGTGCGGGATGCCGTCGTAGACGCTGAGTTCCAGCATCTTGGGGTCGATCATCACCAGCCGCAGGTCCTCGGGCGTCAGCTTGTAGAGCAGCGACAGGATCATGGTGTTGATCGCCACCGACTTGCCCGAGCCGGTGGTGCCGGCGATCAGCAGGTGGGGCATCTTGGCCAGGTTGGCGACCATCGGGTCGCCGCCGATGTTCTTGCCCAGCGCCAGCGGCAGCTTGTGCTTGCCGTCGCCGTATTCGCGGCTGGACAGGATCTCGCGGAAGCAGACCATCTCGCGGTTGTCGTTGGGCAGTTCGATGCCGATCACGCTGCGCCCCGGCACGGTCGAGACGCGGGCCGAGAGCGCCGACATGCTGCGCGCGATGTCGTCGGCCAGGCCGATCACCCGGCTGGCCTTGAGGCCCGGCGCCGGCTCCAGCTCGTACATGGTGACGACGGGACCGGGGCGGACGCTGACGATCTCGCCCTTGACGCCGTAGTCGTCCAGCACCGTCTCCAGCATCCGGGCGTTTTCCTCCAGCGCCTCGTCGCTGAGGACGTGACGCTCGATCTTGTCGGGCGACATCAGCAGCGACAGCGGCGGCAGTTCGTAATCCGGCGAGTCGTCGTCGAAGCGCAGGCTGGGCTGGGCCTCGGCCTGGGCGCGTCGTGACGGCAGGATCGGCTTGCGCGCCGGTTGCTGCACGACCTTCTTCGGCTCTGGCGCGGACACGCGCTGGAGGCGCGGCGGGGTGTGGTCGTCGGTCAGGATGTCGGCGTCGTCGTCGTCGCGGTCGTCGTCGCCGTAGTCATCGCCGTAGTCATCGCCGTAGTCGTCGAAATCGCTGAGGTCGGAATACAGCTCTTCGTCGACCTCCGCCTCGGGCAGAGCGGTGGGCGCGCGCAGGGGCGCGGGGGGGACGCGCGGGGCGGGTGCGGGGGCCAGCGCGGCGGCGGGGGCCGGGTCCGGCATCCGAGGCGCGGCCGGGATCGCCGCCCGGGGGGCGGCGGGCCGGGCGGTCAGCGGCGGTTCGGCTGGCAGCTTGCGCGCGGCGGCGGTCAGCGGCGGTTCGGGCGGCAGGTCCGAGGCGCGGATCGCCGGCCGGAACAGCAGCGGCTGCGGACCGTAGCCACGGCCCTTGGTCAGCGGCTTGGAGGGGTCGACGGGCGGGGTGACGGGGTCCGGCGTGCTGGGCAGGCGCGATTTGACCGCCTTGGCGATCTTGGCGGCAATGCGCTCTTCGCCGGGGACCTCGACATCGTGGTCGATCAGCTGCTCGACCAGTTCGGGCTGCGGCATGCGCTCGGGGTCGGCGCGGCGGAACACGCCCGGCACCCGCGCCAGCAGGCCGGGTTTTTCCGCCTGAAGGGCGCGCGGGACCTCGATCAACTCATCGTCCTCGTCGTCGTCCCAGCCGCGTTCCGGCGAAGGCGGAAGCCGGGTATCGGCGCGCAGCACGCGCGCGGGGGCGGCGGGTTTCAGCGGGGCGGCCGGGGTGGCCGAGACCGACAGCGCGGCGGCGGCCTCGGCTGCGGCGGCACGGGCGGCGCGGCGTTCGCTTTGCAACGCCTGCACGCGTTGCGCGGCGCCGACAGCGCCGGTCGCGCCGCGACCCAGCGCCCGCACCAGCGTGGCGTAGACCACGATCAGCCCGACGATCAGGAACCGCGCGATGGCCCGGATCTCGACCCGGGTAAAGCCCAGCACGAAGGCGCCCAGGACCAGGATGCCGCCGCCCAGGCCGATCTGCACGATCTTGACTCCGGTGCCGGGCGAGAACGGCAGCAGGGTCAGGAACGACCCCATCATCATGTCGCCGAACAGCCCGCCGAGGCCAAAGTCATGCATCCAGCCGGGGGTGACGTGCAGGCCCGAGGCATAGACCGACGACAGCGCCACCCAGATCGGCGAGAAGATCAGGCAGGTGAAGGCGCGCCCGTTGCCCTGGTGGGCGGCCAGCCGCACGCCCCAGACCGTCAGCACCGCCGCCAGCGCCCAGGCGCCCATGCCGATGATCATGAACAGCGGCGCGGCGACATAGGCGCCCAGCCGGCCCATCCAGTTCTGCACCGGCGCATCGGTGGCCGACAGCCAGGACGGGTCATCCGGGGTATAGGAGGCAATCATCGCGGCCACGGCCAGGCCCAGCGCCATCAGCGCCAGCCCGATCAACTCACGGCCGCGCTTTTCCAGCGTCGCGGCGGTGTTCGTGTCGAACAGGGGATCGCGGCCCCGTGCCTGAAATGATGCCATCTTCGCCTCGCTACTTTTCTTGTTATGCAAACAGGCAGTCCCGGATCCGGGTCAGCCCGTCCTTCGTCTCGTCCCGCGGGGCCACCAGGGCCACGCGGATATAGGCCTTGCCGGGGTTTTGCCCGGCGGTCTCGTGCGACAGGTATTCGCCCGGCAGGACGCGCACGCCCGTCGCCTGCCACAGTTTCAGCGCCGCCGCCTCGCCGTCCGGAACCGGCAGCCAGAGGAACATGCCCGCCTGCGGCGACATGTAGCCCGGCACATGGCCCAGGATGTCGTCCGCCAGGGCGTATTTCTCGGCCCAGAGCCGGCGGCTGGCGGTGACGTGCTGCTCTTCGGTCCACAGCGCCTCGGAGGCGTGTTGCAGCGGCAGCGGCACCGGCGCGCCCGAGTAGGCGCGCAGCTGCTTCATCCGGGCGATGCTCTGCGGCCCGCCGGCGACAAAGCCCGAGCGCAGGCCCGGCAGGTTCGACCGTTTCGACAGCGAATGAAAGCTGAGCACGCGCTCCGGGTCCGCGCCCATCTGCGCCGCCACCTCCAGCGCGCCCACCGGCGGATCATGCCGGTAAAGCTCGGCATAGCACTCATCCGCCAGGATCTGGAAATCATGTTTCTCGGCCAGCGCGATCAGGTCGCGCCAGTAAGCGGCATCGGCCATGCTGCCCTGCGGGTTGGCCGGGGAACAGAGGTAGCACAACGCGGCGCGGTCCAGCACCTCCGCCGGCAGGGCGGCGTAGTCCGGCAGGTGGCCGGTGGCGGCGGTGGCGGGGACGAAGACCGGCTCTGCCGCGGCCGAAATCGCCGCGATCATGTAGACCTGATAGAACGGGTTGGGCATCAGCACGGTCGGGCGCTGGCCCTGCTTTTGTTCCGGGCACAGCGCCATGCCGGCGTTGTACAGCCCTTCGCGCGTTCCGTTCAGCGACAGCACCTGGGTTTCGGGGTCCATCGTCACGCCGTAGCGGCGGGTCAGCCAGCCGGTGATGGCGGCGCGCAGGCCCGGCGTGCCCTCGTTCGGCGGATAACGCCCGAAGTCGGCGGCATGCTCGGCGATGATGCCGGAAATCCACTCAGGGAAAGGGTGTTTCGGCTCGCCTATGGTCATGTGCAGGACCGGCCCGCCGGGTTCATGCGAATCCAGAAGGGCCCGCAGACGCGGGAACGCATAGGCCGGAAGGTTCGAAAACCGTTCGGGGAACATCTGCCAGTTTTGCCTCAAGCGATGCGGGATCATTGGTGCCCCGCGTTTTGCCGCAGGATACGGAAAAACAGGGGCTTCTGTCCATCACAGACGTCCCTGCGGGCGGCGTTGTGGCGCGAAAGACGCACCTTTCCGAATTGTTAACCGCCGTCAGGCCAGCGCGGCCTCGGCTCCGGCGGCGAGTCGCAGCAGCCGGTGTTCCGCCATCGGCGGCGCCATCAGCGAGATGCCGCAGGACGGCACGCCGGTGGGCAGCGTCACGATGGCACCGCCCAGCAGGTTGCCGATGCGGGTGTTGCGCAGGGTGCGCAGGTTGGCCGACACGTAGGTTTCGCCCAGCTGCATCAGCGTGTCGACCTTTTCCGGCAGGTTGGGCGCGGTCGGGCAGAGCACGGCGTCATAGCCCGCCGTCACCTCGGCCCAGGCCGCGCGCATGCGGTGGACGCCCTGCCAGGCGGCGATGAAATCGGCCGCCGAATGCGCCGCGCCGGCCTCGAAGCGTTCCCGGATCGGGGTGAACATCACGTCCGGCTGCGCGGTGATCTGATCGCGCCAGGTGGCCCAGGCCTCGGCGGTGTAGAGCATGGCGGACTGCGTGTGCGGCGTGACAATGTCAGGGAAATCAAGCGGTTCGATGATGGCCCCGGCGGCGCGCAGCTTGTCCAGGGCGTCGGCGTAGGCGCGGGCGGGGGCCGCGTCGAGGTCGTCCATCACCACGGTCTGGAGCGCGGCAAAGCGGCGGCCTTGCAGGCTCGCGCCGGTCAGGTCGGGCGCGGGGGCGCCTTCGAGCGCGGAGAGCATCAGGGCCGCGTCCTCGACCGTGCGGCAGAGCGGGCCGACGGTGTCGAACCGGGCGATCAGCGGCACGACGCCGTTCAGGCTGAGGCGGCCGCAGGTGGTTTTCAGCCCCACCAAGTCGTTCCAGCAGGCCGGCAGGCGCACCGAACCGCCGGTGTCCGAGCCGACGCCAGCGGGCGCGAGGCGAAACGCGACCGAGGCCGCCGCCCCGGAGGACGAGCCGCCCGCCACGGCATCGTGGTCATTGACGCAAGGCGAGGTGGCGGTGACCGGGTTCAGGCCGAGGCCGGAAAAGGCGAGTTCGGACATATGCGTCTTGCCCAGGCAGACGAGGCCGGTCTGCGTGGCGTTGCGCAGCACCTCGGCGTCACGGTCGGGCACGCGGCCCTTGAGCAGGGCCGAGCCGGCCTCCGTCGGCGTGCCGGCGGTGTCGTAGAGGTCCTTCCAGCTGATCGGCACGCCGTCCAGCGGATGGCGGCGCAGGCCCAGTTCGGCGCGGCGCTTGGCGGCCTCGGCCTCGGCCAGGGCGCGGTCGGGGGTAAGCCGGGCATAGATCCGGTCGGACAGGGGGTGCGCGTTGATCTTGTTGAGGAAATTCTCGGCCAGGGTGACCGGATCGGTCTCGCCGGCGGCGATGGCGCGGCCCAGCTCTGCGGCGGTCTTGTCGGTCCAGTCGGTCATGTCGCGCTCCCCTGCTTTGGGCCAGACGGTAGCGGCAGGCGGGCGCATGGACAATCCCGCCCGCGCCGCCATATTGCGGGGCATGGAACATGACCTGATCATCGTCGGCGGCGGTCTCAACGGCCCCGCCCTTGCGCTGGCCGCGGCTGAGGCCGGGCTGTCGTCCTGCGTGGTGGATGCGCTTCCGCTCGCGGTGCGCGAGGATGCGGCGTTTGACGGGCGGTCCTACGCGCTGGCGCGGTCGTCGCAGCGGATGCTGGCGAAGCTGGGGCTGTGGGGGGCGCTGGCCGAGGGCGCGCAGGCGATGAACGAGATCAAGGTCTCGGACGGGCGCGTGGGCGATGCGGGGGTGTTCCTGGGCCTGCATTTCGACAGTGCCGAGATCGAGGACGGCCCGATGGGCTACATGGTCGAGGATCGGTATCTGCGGCGCGTGCTGCTGGAGGCGCTGGCGGCGTGCGACCTGATCGAGCATCGGGCCGAAGTCCTTGTTGTTGAACAGGAAAGTACGGCGCAGGGGGTGTCGGTCACGCTGGCGGACGGCACGGTGCTGCGCGGTCGGCTGCTGGTGGGGGCGGACGGGCAGAATTCGGGTGTCGCCACGCGGGCGGGCATCCGGCGGATGGGCTGGCGCTATGGGCAGACGGCACTGGTCTGCGCCATCGCGCATGAAAAGCCGCACAACGGCGTCGCGCACCAGCTGTTCCTGCCGCCCGGGCCGCTGGCGATCCTGCCCTTGAAAGGTAACCGGAGCTCGATCGTCTGGAGCGAGACGGAGGCGCGGGCGAAGGCGATCAACGCACTGGACGACAAGGATTATCTGGAAGTCCTGCGGCCGCGTTTCGGCGATTTCCTGGGCGCGATCTCGCTGGACGGGGCGCGCTATACCTACCCGCTGACGCTGTCGCTGGCGCGGGAGTTCGTGGCCGAGCGGGTGGCGCTGGTGGGCGATGCGGCGCACCGGATGCACCCGATTGCAGGCCAAGGGCTGAACGCCGGGCTGCGCGACGTGGCGGCGCTGGCGCATGTGATCAGCCACGCGGTGCGGCGGGGCGAGGACTTTGCCAGCCCGGCGGTTCTGGCGCGCTATGCCCAGTGGCGCAGGTTCGACACGGCGGCGCTGGCGGCCTCCACCGACCTGTTCAACCGGCTGTTTTCGAACGACAATCCCCTGCTGCGCGCGGTGCGCGACGTGGGCATGGCGGCGGTCGGCGCATGGCCGGGGCTGCGCCGGGGGTTCATCCGCGAGGCGGCCGGGCTGACCGGCGAGCTGCCAGACCTGATGCGCGCCTGATGCGCGGCTGAGCGCCCTTTCCCCCGGCCCCTGCCCTGCCTAGAGTGCGCGCGGACGGATCGGGAGGACCACATGGACAAGAAATGCGCAATCGTCACGGGCGCGGCCCGGGGCATCGGGCTGGCGACCACTGACCTGTTGCTGGAACAGGGCTGGCAGGTGGCCATGCTGGACCGCGACGAAGACGCGCTGTTGGAACAAGTTTCGTTGCGTGACAACGTGTTACCGCTGGTGCGCGACGTGTCGAACCCGCAGGACGTGGGCGCCATGGTGCGCGAGACGGTGACCTGGTCCGGCCGCGTCGATGCGCTGATCAACAATGCCGGTGTGGCCGAGTTCGGCCCGGTGGAGATGTGCACATTCGAGATCTGGCGGCGGGTGATGGAGACCAACCTGGACGGGGTTTTCCTGTGTACTCAGGCAGTTACGCCGGAGTTGAAGAAGACCAAAGGGTCCATCGTCAACATCGCCTCGATCAGCGGGCTGCGCGCCTCGACGCTGCGGGTGGCCTATGGCACCTCCAAGGCGGCGGTGATCCAGCTGACGAAACAGCACGCCGCCGAGCTGGGCGAATACGGCATCCGGGTCAACTGCGTCGCCCCCGGCCCGGTCAAGACCAAGCTGTCCATGGCCGTGCATACCCCTGAAATCATTCAAGCTTATCACGACTCGATCCCGCTGAACCGCTACGGATCGGAGCGCGAACTGGCCGAGGTGATCGTCTTTCTGGCCTCGGACAAGGCGTCCTATGTCTCGGGTCAGGTGGTGGCGGTGGACGGCGGGTTCGACTCGACCGGCGTGGGGCTGCCGGCGCTGCGGGTCTGAACCCGGGATTTGTACAAAAGGTACGTCCTGTACGCGATAAATGTCGTTTTGTACAAAAATCCGGGCAGGAAAGAGGGCGGGGTCTCCCCCGCCCTTTCGCGTTCCGCAAAGGCGGCCTTACTGGATGCGCTGACCGTTGGCCAGGACGTGGCCCTGGGCATTGATCTCGATGGTCGAGGTCGCGGTGTCCGGGGCGTCGCCCGGCACGGTGAACATGGACAGCATCATGCGCGCGCCCATGGCGTCCTCTTCGCCCATCAGGCCCATGGCGATCAGGGTGTCGATCAGGCCGTTGGCGCCGGCGACGTTGAGCTCCAGCTTGCCCTCGGGACGCGGCACGCCGTCGAAGGTGGCGAGGTCCGTGTTGTCGAAGGTGAAGGCGCCCGAGCCGGTGATCACGGCGCCCACCGCCTGGACGACGAGATCGGAGATGGTCAGCGCGTTCAGCTCACCCGGCATGCCGCCGGTCATGGCCAGCTCTTCCATCTTGTCGGTGTCGAGCAGGCTGACCAGCGGCGACACCTTGGCGTCGAGGTTCAGGGCGATGGTCGCCGGTTCGCGCGGCAGCATCTGGCCCGGATCGAAGATGTTCCACAGCATGTCCGTCGTGGCGAATTCGCCCAGGATGATCGACAGCGAGGCATCCTGCGGCGCGTCGCCCGGCATCAGGGGCATGGTCAGGGCAAAGCCGATGTCGCTGGCCGAGAAGTTGATCGGCAGCGGGATTTCCGGGCCCGAGAGCGCGATGGTCTGGCCGGTGGCGGAGACCGCGTAGGTCAGCTCGGATTCGGACAGGGCAAAGCCGAACTCGCCGCCGGTCGAGGTGAACTGGCCGGTGGTGGTGCCGGCGTCCTCGGTGACGGAGAAATCGGTCTTGCCGCCGGTGTGGCGCAGCACCACGTCGACCGAACCGCCGCTGGTGAACATGGCGGTCGGGTCATCGTAGTCCATGACCTCGGGCAGAACCGTCGTGCCAAAGCTGGCAAGCCCGGTCAGCTGGCCGACAAAGGTGCCGGCATCGCCGCTGTCGGGGTCGTTGAACATGATGTTGTAGGCCAGCGTGCCCAGGCTCATGTCCTGTTCGATCGAGCGCATGCCATCGGCGCGCACCACGTGCGAGGCACCCGAGAGCGGGCCCATCGACAGGGTCGCGCTGAGCATGTCGCGGGTGATTTCCTCACCGTCGCCGAACAGCCGGACCAGTTCCATTGCGAGGCTGTCACCGCCGTAGGTGTAGGTCATGTCGCCTTCGCTGCCCGAGACGGTCACGGCGAAATTGCTCTGGGTCATGGCGACGACGATCTCGCCGAACTTTTCGCCGTCATCCAGCATGTCGACGGTGATGTCGGAGACCGCCGGGTAGGTGACGGTGACCGAGCCGTCACCGTTGTCCGCATAGGTCATCTGCGGCATCACGATGCGGATGGCGGCGCCCTCTTCCTCGGGGATCGGTACGGTCATGCTGAGGTCGGTGATGACGAGCGAACTGCCTTCCGAGATCTCGGTGGCGGTCATCTCGTAGCCGAAGCTCTGCATGTACGCTTCGAACTCGTCCCAGACCTGCTGGGGCGTCACGTCGGCCCAGGCCTGGCCCGCCATGATGGTGAGAGCCAGCACGGAGGCTGTCGAGTAGCGTTTCATAAAGTTTCCTCTCTGTCGGTGCAAACCAATGCGCGCAGTCTCAGCGGCTTATCAGGGCCGGTCAAGGGACTGGATTCCATACTATTCACCCTTTACCACGGTGGCGAGACGCCTTTTAGGGCAAAACCGGACTTTACAGGGGGGCATGTTGTCATGAACGGCGATCTGAGCGGAAAGACGGTGCTGATCACCGGCGCGAGCCGGGGAATCGGCGCCGAGACGGCGCGCGCCTTTGCCGCGGCGGGGGCAAAGGTGGCGCTGGTGGCGCGGTCCTCGGACGCCATTGCCGACCTCGCGGGCGAGATCGGGCCGCAGGCGGTGGCCATTCCCTGCGACATCGCGCGGTACTGGGAGGTGTCCAAGGCGGTGGAGGCCTGCACCAAGGCGCATGGCGGGCTGGACATCCTGGTCAACAACGCCGGGGTGATCGAGCCGGTGGCGCATCTGGCGGAGGCCGACCCGGACCGCTGGGGCGAGGTGATCGACATCAACCTCAAGGGCGTGTTCCACGGCATGCGCGCGGCGCTGCCGGGGATGCTGGCGGCGGGCGGCGGCACGGTGCTGACCATCGGATCGGGTGCGGCGCACGGGCCGGTGGAGGGCTGGTCACATTACTGCGCGTCCAAGGCCGGGGCCCTGATGCTGACGAAGATGCTGCACAATGAATACGGCGACCAGGGGATCCGCGCGATCTCGCTGTCGCCGGGCACGGTGGCGACGCAGATGCAGCGCGAGATCAAGGCGAGCGGGATCAACCCGGTGAGCCAGCTGGACTGGAGCGACCATATCCCGCCCGAATGGGTGGCGAAGGCGCTGCTCTGGATGTGCGGCGCGGCGGCCGACGACTACCTGGGCGGCGAGGTGTCGTTGCGCGACGAAGGCGTGCGCCGCGCGGTGGGTGTCGCATGATCCGGCTGAAGCAGGACGAGGGGCTGTGGATCGCCACGATCGACCGGCCGGACAAGGCAAATTCGCTGACCGCCTCGATGCTGGAGGACCTGGCGCGGATCGCCGAGGGCGCGCTGACCGGCGCGCGCGGGCTGATCGTGACCGGGACGGGCAAGGTGTTCTCCGCCGGGGCGGACCTGGACGAGGCGCGCGGCGGGCTGGCGGTGTCGCCGCTGTGGGAGCGGCTGTCGGGGGCGATTGCCCGCCATCCGGGGCTGACGGTCTGCGCGCTGAACGGCACGGTGGCCGGGGGTGCGATGGGCATGGCGCTGGCCTGCGACCTGCGCATCTCGGTGCCGGGGGCCAAGGTGTTCTACCCGGTGATGAAGCTGGGGTTCCTGCCGCAGCCCTCGGACCCGGGGCGGCTGGCCGCGCTGGTGGGGCCGGCGCGGGCCAAGATGATCCTGATGGCGGGGCAGAAGATCCCGGTCGAGGAGGCGCTGCACTGGGGGCTGATCGACCGGGTGGTCGAGGGCGACGTGGTGGCGGCGGCGCGCGAGCTGGCGGCGGACACGCTGGCGGCCGAACCCGAGCACGCGCGGGCGATCAAGGGGCTGATCGGCTGACGCGTCAGAACCGGTGCGGGAAATGGCCTATCATGTGCTGCACGTCCTCGGCGCAGGTGAAGGCCTGCGGGTTGCGCTCCAGCATGTCGGTGATGAAGGCGCGGCGGGCGCGGGTCTCCTCGGCGCCGGCCGTGGCCTTTGGGCGGTCGAGGAGATGGCGGGGCATCCTGAACCTGCGGCTGGCCTTGGGCATCGGCGGGTTGGCGCGCTGTTTCGATCCGATCGCGGAGCTGGACGCGGAGCACCTGCTGCTGGTCTCGCCCGAGGCCTGGCGGCGGCGCGAGGTGAAGGAGTTCGTGACCTTCTTTGCGCCGCGCTACGCGGCGATCTTTCGGCAGGGGGCGCTGCCCCCGTCTCCCTGACGGGAGACTCCCCCGGAGGTATTTGGACCAAGAAGAAACCCGGGGGCGGCTCAGAGGTCCATTTCGAAGAACACCATGCGGGCGGCGACGTCCGGGGGCAGGTCGTGGTACGGCCCGCGCGTGCGAAAGCCGAGGGACAGGTAGAGGCGCGCGGCCGGTGCCATCGGCTTGCCGGTGTCCATCACGATGCGGGCAAAGCCGTCGGTGCGGCAGGTGTCGATCAGCGCCGTCATCAGCGCGCGGCCGGTGCCGGTGCCGCGCGCGGCGGGCCGGACGTAGAGGCGCTTGATCTCGGCCACGCCGGGGGTGAGCGTGCGGGCCATGCCGCAGCCGACGGGCTTGCCGTTTTGACGGGCGAGCTTGAGACAGCCCCGCGGGCGGGCGTGGTCCTGCGCGAGGGTGTCGAGCAGGCGGTCGAAGACCGGGGGCGCGTAGCCGTGCAGCACGGCATCGCAATCCGGCGCGGGCAGCGCGGCGAGGAAGGCGCGGTACTCGCGGCAGAGGTCGCGCACGGCGTCGAGGTCTGCGGCGTCGATGGCCTCGGCGACGGTGAGGCCGGGAGCGGCGCTCATGACGCGGTGGCGAGCCGGGCGATCACGCTGTCGGCGCTGACGCGGCCCAGCGCCTTGCCGGCCTCGGTCACCGTGAGGGGGCCGTCCTTGAGGCGCGGCATCAGGTCCCGGATCGGGGTTTCGGCGGCCACCTCGGGGCCGCCTGTGCCCGGCTCCATCACGTCGCGTGCGGTCAGCACGCCCAGCGGATTCATGTTGGCGACGAAATCGGCCACGTAGTCGGACACCGGGTTCGAGAAGATCTCGCGCGGGGTGCCGGTCTGGACGATGCGGCCGCCCTCCATGATGGCGATGCGGTTGCCGATCTTGAACGCCTCGTCGAGGTCGTGGCTGACAAAGAGGATGGTGCGTTTCAGCTCGCGTTGCAGGTCGAGCAGTTCGTCCTGGAGGCGGGTGCGGATCAGCGGGTCGAGCGCCGAGAAGGGTTCGTCCATCAGCAGGATCGGCGCGTCGGTGGCAAAGGCGCGGGCGAGGCCGACGCGCTGCTGCATGCCGCCGGACAGCTCGGCCACCTTGCGATCGCCCCAGTCGGACAGGCCGACCAGCTTCAGCTGGCGGTTCACCGTCTCGATCCGCTGCGCGGTGGGCAGGCCGGCCAGTTCGAGGCCGAAGCCGACGTTTTCCGCCACCGTGCGCCAGGGCAGCAGGCCGAACTGCTGGAACACCATGGCGACGCGGCTTTGCCGGATGTGGCGCAGCTGGGCCGAGGGGCAGCTGGCGACATCGACCATCTCGCCCTTGTCGTTGACCAGAACGCGGCCGCGCGCGACCTGGTTCAGCCCGTTGACGGCGCGCAGCAGGGTCGATTTGCCCGAGCCCGACAGGCCCATCAGCACGACGATCTCGCCGTCCTCGACGGTGAGCGAACAGTCGTGCACGCCCAGCACCTGGCCGGTGGCGGCCTGGATCTCGGCCCGGCTCTGGCCTTGGTCCGCCAGCGGCAGGGCCTGGTCGGGGTGGTCGCCGAACAGGATCGAGACGTTGTCGAAGACGACGGCGGTCATTGTTTGCCCCTCAATGCGCGGTCGAGCATGATGGCGACGACGACGATGATCAGCCCCGCCTCGAAGCCCAGCCCGGTGTCGACGCGGTTGAGCGCGCGCACCACCGGCACGCCGAGCCCGTCGGCACCCACCAGCGCGGCGATCACCACCATCGACAGCGACAGCATGATGGTCTGGTTCAGCCCGGCCATGATCTGCGGCAGGGCCGAGGGCAGTTCGACCTTCCACAGCTTTTGCGAGGGCGTGGCGCCAAAGGCATCGGCGGCCTCGAGCAGCGCCTTGGGCGTCGAGGCAATGCCGAGGTGGGTCAGGCGGATCGGTGCGGGCACGACAAAGATCACCGTGGCGATCAGCCCCGGCACCATGCCGATGCCGAAGAAGACGATGGCCGGGATCAGGTAGACGAAGGTGGGCAGCGTCTGCATCAGGTCCAGCACCGGGCGCATCCAGCCATAGAGCCGGGGCCGGTGCGCGGCGGCGATGCCGATCGGCACGCCGACGCCCATGCAGACCACGCAGGCCGAGAGCACCAGCGTCAGGCTTTCGGTGGTTTCCTCCCAGTAGCCCTGGTTGAGGATGAAGAGAAAGCCGAAGAACACCAGCGCGGGCGCCTGCCAGCGGCGGTGCACGGCCCAGGTGGCCGCCGTCAGCACCAGCACGACGATCAGCGGATGCGGCGTTTGCAGGACCCAGAGGATCGCGTCGATCAGCGCCTCCATGGCGACGCCCATGGCATCGAAGATCCAGGCGCCGTGTTTCTGCAACCAGCCAAAGCCGGCCTCGGCGGCGTCCCCGACGGGGATCTTGTGGTCGGTCAGCCAGTCGAGCAGGGCCCTGTCCTCCGGTTGGTGGTTGCCCTGTCGGGGGCTTGGGCGCAAGGTTTGCGCGGAACGCTCACGGGAGGCAAGCATGACGGCGCTGAAATTCTATACCAACCCGATGTCGCGCGGGCGCATCGCGCGCTGGATGCTGGAGGAGGTGGGCGCGGAATACGAGACGGTCGTGCTGGAGTACGGCACCACGATGAAGGCGCCCGACTACCTGGCGCTGAACCCGATGGGCAAGGTGCCGACCGTCACGCGCGGCGACACGGTGGTCACGGAATGCGCCGCGATCTGCCTGTGGCTGGCCGAGGACTACCCCGAGGCCGGGCTGGCCCCCGCCCCCGGCACGCCGGAACGCGGCGCCTATTACCGCTGGATGCTGTTCGGCGCCGGGCCGGTCGAGGCGGCGGTGACGGCCGCCGCCTTTGGCTATGACCCGGAGACGCCCGAGGCCTATGGCCGCGCCGGATGGGGCAACCTGGCAGCGGTGGCGGACGCGCTGGCCGGGCTGCTGGCGGACGGGCGGACGCACCTGCTGGGCGAGCCGTTTTCGGCGCTGGACGTCTACCTGGGGTCGCAGATCGCCTGGGGCCGGCAGTTCGGCACCTTGCCGGACCGGCCCGGATTCGACGCCTACATCGCGCGGATCATGGGCCGCGAGGCGGCGGTGCGGGCGCGCGGGCTGGACGATGCGGCGATGGGCTGAGGGGGGCTGTCCGGGATGCGGGCCTTGCCGCCGGTTGGTGCAGGTGCTCGCCGCACCTGCGTCGCTGTCGGACATGATGGGCGGAATTCGTTGAATACCTCGCGCCTGGTCGAGGGGCGTCTGGCTGATTGATCCCTGAAATGGGTGGGGGGATCGGTGAGGACGGGACGGCGGCAGGCGGCGCAACCGGCGCTGTTCTGCGAGGTCCGGCCCAGGTTTGCGTCACATACCGATCCGGTCAGCCAATGGACCGCAGCCCGCAAGGGCCCGGCCTTGTTCAGCGGTTCCGACACCAAACTGATCGGCACGGACCACGGGGAAGCTGCGGACCGGAGTGCACAGCCTGTCGCGACCGAGGCCGAGGCCGCTCGGCGGCTGAGAAGGTCGAAGCATCGCAGACATTACATTGGGCTCAAATTACCGCCATAAAGAAAAGCATAGGTTACATAACGGAGACGTGTTGAATCTGCGTTATGTAATTCATAGTTTACAATACGGCCTCTGAGGCGACCCAAGGTGAAACATATGTTGCATGGCGAAGACTTTTCCCGCGTTCCGATCGAGCGGGTTTCAGAGGAACTGGGGCGGAGGATCAACCTCTGGCGCCTGTCCCGCCAGATCAAGATGGCCGACATGGCCGAGGAGATGGGGGTATCCCGCCCCACGTTGCAGCGTCTTCTTGAGGGCGGCAACACGTCGACAGAGACCTTGCTGCGCGCGCTGCGAGCGCTCGGACTGATCGGGAACCTGGATGTGCTGGTTCCGGACATAAGCTCGAGTCCAATAGCACGGCTGGAAGGCGGCCCGCCGCTGTCCGAGCGGAAGCGGGTTGCATCAAGGCAGGAACCGAAGTCCGGCGAGGCTTGGGTTTGGGGAGACGAAGAGGACTCTGAATGACGACGGCACGCGTAATCCTGTGGGGCAGGACCATTGGCGCGGTGACATGGGAGGAGGCGCAGGGCGTCGCGCTCTTTGAATATGACCGGGCCTTTCAGTCTGCCGGTATCGAGGTCGCGCCCCTGACGATGCCTGTGGGGCCGGGGATCTTTCGCTTTCCCGCCTTGTCGCGGGACTCCTTCAAGGGCCTGCCAGGCATGCTGGCGGACAGCCTGCCGGACAAATTCGGCAATGCGGTGATTGACGCATGGCTGGCCCGCGAGGGCCGCCCGCGGGAGTCCATGAACCCCGTTGAGCGTCTCTGCTACACCGGGAGCCGGGGCATGGGCGCGCTGGAGTATCAACCGGAGGCCCCGATACGAAAGGAGCCGGGAGACAAGCTGTCGATCTCGGCCCTCGTCGATCTTGCACGGGACGTCATCGAGGCGCGCGAAGGGCTATACGGCGCGCTGAATGGTGGCGAGGCAGACGAGACAGCCTTGCGGGACATTCTGCGGGTGGGGACTTCTGCCGGCGGAGCGCGTGCCAAGGCTGTGCTGGCATGGAACCCGTCCACCGGAGAGTTCAGGTCCGGGCAGGTCGAGGTCGACGACGGCTTTGAACACTGGTTGATGAAGTTCGATGGCGTGTCGGGGAACAAGGACAAGGAGCTTGCGGATCCTATGGGGTTCGGGCGCCTGGAGTATGCCTGTTACCTGATGGCGCAGGATGCCGGTGTGGAGATGTCGGAGTGTCGGCTCTACGAGGAGGGAGGACGCGCGCATTTCATGACAAGGCGCTTTGACCGCACGGGCCATGGCCGAAAGGTGCACATGCAGTCTTTGTGCGCGATGCGACACTTTGATTTCAACATCGCACGCGCCTATTCCTACGAGCAAGCGATCGAGACGGGAAGGTTACTGAAGCTCCGGCGCAAGGACCTGGAGCAACAGGTTCGTCGTGCCTTTTTCAATGTGACGATCCGGAACCAGGACGATCACACCAAGAACATCGCATACCTCATGGACCGATCCGGAACCTGGACGCTCTCGCCGGCCTTTGATGTGGTCTATGCATATAACCCGTCGGGCTCGTGGACGTCCCAGCATCAGATGTCGATCAATGGAAAGACGACGGATTTCGCCGAAGACGACCTGATCGCCCTCGCGTCTTTTGCGGATATTGGAAAGAGCCGGGCCCAAAGGATGCTTGCCGAGGTTCGGGATGCGGTCATGTCCTGGGAGCGTTACGCAGAGCGTGCCGGTGTGCCGGGCGATCTCGCGAAGCGCGCGAAAAATGGCTTCCGGCTGAGCCTGAAGTAAGTGTTGTTGCAGTGGGCAGAACGGCCGGGACGCCGCCCTGCGGCGCCGGCGGGTCGTGCAAAGGTCCGCCATGGGCCGGCTGCGCCGCGGCGCGCCTTGCTGCGCGTGCGACGGTGGCGCTGCGTGTCCTGGTCGATCTGGGGACCGGAGCCGCCATCGGACATGCCCCGCCAGGCGCGGGGACATATGGGCGTGCGGGATCGACGCGGCGGCGCGGTTGCGGAGGCGTGAGGGACCGGGGTGCGGGGTGTCTGCCGGTCGGCTGGGTGGACAGGGCCGGCCCTGGGGTGTGGCTTGGCGGGGGCCGCTTGGGTCTGCTCGGCCCAGGACACTCCGGGGGCCGATACGACTCGACGGCCCGCGCCGGGTCGTGGCACCGTCGGTCCGGCGCCTGCGTTGCCAATTCGGGGATATGAGGGACAATGCCTGCCGAACCGGACTGGAACGACTTTCGGATCATCCTCGCGCTTGGCCGTGCCGGATCGGTGGCGGGGGCGGCGCGGGTGCTGAAGGTCGATGCCTCGACCGTCAGCCGCAGGCTGGCGGCGGCCGAGGCCGCGTTTGGCGCCGCGCTGATCGTGCGCGAGGGACGCGCCTTTGCCCTGACCACCGAGGGCAAGGCGGCCTTTGCCGCCGCAGAGGCCATGGAGAACGCCGCCGACCAGGCGCGGGCAGCCGTGCGAGGTGCGCGCGATGAGCTGGCCGGTGTGGTCCGCATTGCCTGTCCTCCCGTGGCCATCCGCTATCTCGAGCGCTTTCCCGACATGGTCGCGGCCCGCCATCCCGGGCTGGGTGTCGCGCTTTTGTCCGGCCGCGCGCCGGTCAACCTGTCGAAAGGCGAGGCTGACATTTCGATCCGGGCGGTTCGGCCCGCCGACCTGGACCTGGCCGTCGCGCATGCCTTTGGACTCGGGTCCGGGGTCTATGCCGCGAAATCCTACCTGGAGACGCACGGCCGCCCGGCGACCCCGGCCGATGTCGCGGGGCACGCGCTGGTCAGATACGCCGAGCCGTTCCTGCACATGCCGCCCTTTGCCTGGGTCGAGCAGTTCGCCGAGCCGGGCGCGCCCAGTGTCCGGGTCGACAACATCGACATCGCGCAGCACCGGATCGCCAGCGGGGCGGGCATCGGGGTCCTGTATTGCATTGCCGGGGACGCGGACGACCGGCTGGTCCGGCTGTTCGACGACCCGGTCGACGTGATCGAAATGAACATCGTCTACCACCAGTCGATGCGCGGGTCCGCGCGGCTGCGCGCGGTGCTTGACCTGCTGGTGGCCTGGCATGTCGCGCGGCGCGCCGCCCTGGAGGGGCGCCCGGGCTGAGGCGCCGGGCGGCTGCCCTCAGCGATAGAAATGGGTCGCTTCGAATGCCAGTTCGGTCGGCGGCGCGGTGAAGCCGCCCTTGATCCCGCGCCCCATGAGCGGGGCAAAGACCTCGGTCATGAAGCGATCCCAGCTGTCTTTCGACTCCTGGATGGCGATCACCTGGAACCCGCCGGGTACCGGCCCGGCGACATGGGCGATCTGGCCCTCCGGGATGCGGCCCAGCGCGCCGTTCATGGCGCGCATCGCGGCTTCGTATTGCGCGGCGGTGCCGGCGGGGAAGAAGTGCGAGATGACATAGGGCATGGCGTGGTCCTTTCGCGTCAGGCGCTGGCTGGGTGGGGAATGGGGGCGGCCGCGCTGTCCGAGAGGTCCGAGACACCGGATTCGATGCGCACGATCTGTCCCTCCCGCTTGTGGTGGACGATCATCGCGGCCTCGCGCGATCCGCTGGCAAAGGACAGGGTGGTGTGAACGACCAGGATATCGTCGTTCTCGTAGAGGCAGCGCATGCTGTCGATGGTGCGGTTGCCGGGGCGCCAGACCCTGTACAGCAGGGCGCGCATGGCGTCGCGGCCGATCGTGTCGCGGGATTTGTGACGGACATATTCGAAATCGTCGGCCAGCAGCCTGGCATAGCGGTCGGCGTCGTCCGTCCGCATCGCGGCTTCCATTTCGGGGTAGATCGGCATCGGGGCTCCTCCGGTTCGGGCGCGCGGCAACTGTGCCCTTCGAAAAGGGAGGGAGTGCCGGGCTCAGGGGTGTCGGTGACGTCGCGGGCGTGTCGCCCACGACAGGATGAAGGGTAGCGGGAGCCGCGAAACGCGTCGACAGACATCCCTGCACGCGACGCTTGCAGTTTTGCCGGGTGCGCGGTCTGGCCATGTGGCAAGGGTCGACAGTCCGGCCAGCGGCATCGGTCACACGGGGCACCGTGGTGCCGCCTGTGCGCCGAGACCGCCGGTCAGCCGGCCTCGCTGCGCAGCGCCTGTGCGGCGGCGAAAAGCCCGGACACGTAGGGATCCTTGATCCCGAGGACCTCCAGGTGGTCGTGCAGGTCCGACAGGTAGTCGAAATTGCTGCCGAACAAGCCCTGGGCCTGCGCGATCATCCTGGCCTGGTCCCGCAGCGGAATGCCGGGCTTGATGCTCTCGTGCTCGCGGTTGGCGACAAAACCCAGCGCCTCGACCGGCCCGGCCACGGTGTCCAGGGTGAGCCAGAGCGGACGGTAGACCGGGGCCAGCATTTCGCGCCGGAACAGGACAAATGTCTCGTGCTCGAGCTTCTCGCGCGGAATGCGAAAGGCGAGCCCCTCGCAGCTGCCGCCCAGGTCGATGGCCGGCATCAGCCCGGGCGCTTCGCGCGAGCCGCGGCCGCCGTCATCCCACAGGCAGAAGCTGCGCTGGTGTCCGGCACAGCGGGCATGGCGGATCTCGTCGAACGCGACAGAGGGATCCCACATCAACGAGCCGTAGGCAAAGATCCAGAGGTCGCGGTCCCGGCGACCGTCCAGCCATTTGCGGCGGTCGGCCTCGCGCTCTGCGCAGGGGGTGCGCCAATCGGCGGGAAACCCGGCCCGGGCACCGTGGGCGTCGATGGCCGCGAGGTCGAGATCCCGGAAGAAGGACTCGGCCGCGGGCCTGATCTTGCCGCGCAGTTCGGGGTGAAGGTGGTAGGCGTCTTTTTGG
The DNA here is from genome assembly GCF_900184945.1 of Antarctobacter aquimaris. Taxonomy (GTDB): domain Bacteria; phylum Pseudomonadota; class Alphaproteobacteria; order Rhodobacterales; family Rhodobacteraceae; genus Maliponia; species Maliponia aquimaris. The sequence continues at coordinate 94,709 of NZ_FXYF01000005.1, forward strand.
GTCAAACGCCTGCTCCGGCCGGGCGCCCCGTGGCATGAATGGCGGTCAGCTTGTGAGCCGGCCGGCCACAAGTCAATGACGGGCACCGCCTTTCGGGGGTGTGCGGCGCCGCGGAACAGGCCGTGCCGGGAGCGGGGAATCGCGGCGGCGCGGGATCGACGCTGCCGCGCGGGCGGCGTAGGGAACAGGGGCGGCACGATTGGGCAGGCCCTTCCGTCACTGGCCAGCAAGGCCCGCCTGTTCGGTGCGGGCATCGCTGCCGATGAACCCGCCGGACTGGCGGTTCCACAGCGTGGCATAGAGGTTTCCCGCCGCCAGCAGCGCCTGATGCGTGCCGCTCTCCACGATCCGCCCCTGATCGAGCACGACAATGCGGTCCATCTCGGCGATGGTCGACAGCCGGTGGGCGATGGCGATCACCGTCTTGTCGCGCATCACGCGCTTCAGTTCGACCTGGATCTCGGCCTCCACCTCGCTGTCGAGCGCGCTGGTGGCCTCGTCGAGGATCAGGATCGGCGCGTCCTTCAGCATCACCCGCGCCAGCGCGATCCGCTGTCGTTGTCCGCCCGACAGCTTTACCCCGCGTTCGCCGACGTGGGCGTCATAGCCGGTGCGGCCCTGGCTGTCCTTCAGCCCGCAGATGAAGTCATGCGCCCGCGCCTCGCGCGCGGCGGCCTCGATCCGGTCCTGAGTCAGGTCGGCCTGGCCAATCGTCAGGTTTTCGCGCACCGAGCGGTTCAACAGGGCGGCCTGCTGGCTGACCATGCCGATGGCGCGGCGCAGGCTTTCGGGATCGACGGCGCGGATGTCCTGCCCGTCGATCCGGATGACGCCGTTTTCGGGCTCGTAGAACCGCAGGAACAGGTTGACCAGCGTCGACTTGCCCGCACCGGACGGCCCGACCAGGCCGACCTTCTCGCCCGGGGCGATGCGCAGGTCGACCCCCATAAGACCGCCCTGCCCCTTGCCATAGTGGTGCCGCGCGCCGTTCACCGTGATCTCGCCCGCCGTAACCCTGAGCGCGGGCGCGTCGCCGTCGTAGGGAATGGCCAGCGGCTGCGCGATGGTGTGCAGCGCCTCGCGGATCGCGCCCACCTGTTCGAAGATCCGCCAGACCGCCTCGAGGATCCATTCCGCCATGGTGGTGATGCGCAGCGACAGCGCGACCGCCGCGCTGACCAGGCCGATGGTGGCGCCGCCCTGGCTCCACAGCCAGATGCCGTAGCCGACGATGCCCACCATGATCACGCCCTCCAGCCAGACCGTCACCGTGCGCAACGCCAGCCCGATCTGGCGCGCGCGGAACAGGGTCTCACGCGTGTGTTCCAGCGAGGCATGGTGGTCGGCCTCGAGGTCCGCGCGGCGGGCAAACAGGCTGACGGTGTCGAAATTGGAGAACGTGTCGACCAGCTTGCCCAGAAGCCCCGACTTGGCGGCGCTGAAGTTCTCCATCGCGCGGACCATGCGCGGCACGATCACGCCATCAGCGCGATGTACAGCGCCATCCAGATGAACAGCGGGATCGCCAGGCGGATGTCGGTGCCGGCCATCAGCATCACCACCCCGATCACGTAGACAAAGCCGAAGGCGACGGCATTGATCGACTGGTAGATCGCGTCCGAGGCGTAGTTGCCCATCAGCACGAGCCGCGATGCGGTGCGGCCTGCCAGGTCCTCCTGGAACCAGCCGACGGACTGCCTGGTCAGGTGATCGTGGGCGCGCCAGCGAAACAGGTTGGCGACGTTGCAGGAAAACGCGATGTCGTTCACCGAGAAACGGACGAACTGCGACAGCGGGCGCAGCAGGATGACCATCACCGCGGCCAGGATCAGGCTGAGGCTGTGCGTGTCCCAGATCGCCGCGGGCGGTGTTTCGGCCAGCATGTCGATCAACCGCCCGGCATAGCTGATCAGCCAGACTTCGACGGCTGCGGCCAGGACCGTGGCAAACACGCTGAAGATCAGGACACGCCGCAGCGGGTGCAGATGCGATGTCAGGTAGGGCCAGACCCGCGCCGAGGGCGTCTCGCCGGAGCCGTGGACATAAGGGTCAGCGAGGTTCAGCGCGCGCCGTGTGAGCCAGTCAAAGGGGTTGGACATGGACAAATTTCTTTCCGCAGGCACGTTTGGCTGGAATGGTCCGGTCCGGGTCCAGAATGGCGCATCGTCCGGACCGCTTCAATCCGGCATTGACCGCACGGGTCGCACCCCCGGCATGGCAGACCGCGGCTGCCTGTTGGAAAGGCAGTCCCTGGGACTCGGCCCCGTCGGTTCGGACCGGATCGGGCCGCCTCACGTCCCTCCGGACGACACAAGGCCCCGCACATGGCGGGGCCTTGGCGATACGCGCGGTGACGCGCCCTGTTACTGAAGCGCGCCCATGACGGCGGCCATGGCGTCGCCGCCATCCCTGGTGGTCACACCGTCCAGCCAGGCGTCGAGCACGCCGGTGTTGGCCGAAAGCCAGGCCCTGGCGGCGTCCTCCGGGTCCTGCCCGTCATCCAGGATGGCGCCCATGATCTGGTTTTCCATCGCCAGCGTGAACTCGAGGTTGGTCAGCAGCTTGCCGACGTTGGGGCACTCGGCGACATAACCGGCGCGGGTGTTGGTAAAGACCGTGGCGCCGCCGAGGTCCGGGCCGAACCAGTCGTCGCCGCCGGTCAGGTAGGTCAGATCATAGTTGGCGTTCATCGGGTGCGGCTCCCACGCGAGGAAGACCACAGGCTCGTCGCGGCTGACGGCGCGGCCGACCTGCGCCAGCATCCCCTGTTCGCTGCTTTCCTTGACGTCGAATTCCTTGAGGCCAAAGGCATCGGCGGCAATCATGTCGATGATCAGGCGGTTGCCGTCGTTGCCCGGCTCGATGCCGTAGATCGTCTCGTCCAGCGCATCGGCATGGGCGGCGATATCGGCGAAATCGGCGATCCCGAGCGCCGCGCCCACCGCGTTGGTGGCCAGGGTGTATTTCGCGCCGGTCAGGTTGGCGCGCACCGTGTCGACGGTGCCGGCCTCGCGGTAGGGCGCGATGTCGGCCTCCATGGTGGGCATCCAGTTGCCCAGGAACACGTCGATGTCGCCCGCCGCCATCGAGGTGTAGGTCACCGGCACGGACAGCACCTTGATGGCGGTCTCGTAGCCCAGCGCCTGCAACACGAGGGTGGTGGCGGCGGTGGTGGCGGTGATGTCGGTCCAGCCGACGTCCGAGAAGGTGACAGAGTCGCAGTCTGCCAGCGCCGCACCGGCGCAGAGGCCCAGCGCGAGGGCCGAGGTAAGGGTCTTGGTCATGGTGGTCTCCCTGTTTTTATGCGCGCGAGTAGACCGCGCCTTGGCCGGCTTTGCAACCGAGGTGCAATAAGGGGGGTATTTGCACAGAGAAGAAGCCATAAACGCCGCGCCCGTGTTTCTTCTCTGTCAAAATACTCCCGGGGGGAGTCCCGGACTTGCTCCGGGACGGGGGGCAGCGCCCCCCCTCGCCCCGCCCTGACACCTGTGACATGATCCGGGAAAGGCACAAGGAGGCAGGCACATGGCGGAACTGGAGCGGCGGATCGCGCAGGGGCGCGGCGACGAGGTTGCGGACAAGGTGCTGCGCGGCGGGCGGGTCTACGACCTGATGACCGGCGATCTGCTGGAGGGCGATGTCGCGATCTGCGGCGACACCGTGGTCGGCGTGTTCGACACCTACGAGGGGCGCGAGGTGATCGACGTCAGCGGGCTGATCCTGGTGCCCGGCTTCATCGACACGCACCTGCACATCGAATCCTCGCTGGTGACCCCTTTCGAGTTCGACCGCTGCGTCGGGCCGCGCGGGGTGACGACGGCGATCTGCGACCCGCACGAGATCGCCAACGTGATCGGCGCGGCGGGGGTGCGCTATTTCCAAGAGGCCAGCCGCCACACGCTGATGGACATCAAGGTGCAGCTGTCGTCCTGCGTGCCCTCGACCCACATGGAGACGGCCGGAGCGCAGCTGGACGCCGCCGATATCGCCGCCTTGCGCGGGCATGCCTCGGGGCTGGGGCTGGCGGAGTTCATGAACTTTCCCGGCGTGATCCACCGCGATCCGTACTGCATGGACAAGCTGCGGCTGTTCGAGGGCGGGCATGTGGACGGGCATTGCCCGCTGCTGTCGGGCAAGGACCTGAACGCCTACGTCGCCGCCGGCATAAGGACCGAACACGAGGCGACCAGCGCGGAAGAGGCGCTGGAAAAGCTGCGCAAGGGGATGCGGGTGCTGATCCGCGAAGGCTCGGTCTCCAAGGACCTGCACGCGCTCCAGCCGCTGCTGGACGAACGCACTGCGCCCTACATGTGCCTGTGCACCGACGACCGCAACCCGCTGGACATCGGCGAGCATGGCCACCTCGACTACATGATCCGCGAGCTGATCCGGCTGGGCTGTCCGCCGCTGGCGGTCTACCGGGCGGCGACCCTGTCGGCCGCCGAGGCCTTCGGCCTCAAGGATCGCGGCATGATCGCGCCGGCGCGGCGGGCGGATATCGTGGCGCTGGGATCGCTGGAGGCCTGCGACGCGCGGCTGGTGCTGGCGGGGGGCGTGGTGCTGTCGGATGAGGCGTTCGCGGGGCGGGAAACGGTGGCGCCGGTGGGGCGGCATTCGGTCAAGGCGCCGCGGGTCGTGGCCGAGGATTTCCGCGCCCGCGCCAACCGGGTGGAGACCGACGTGATCGGCATCCGCGAGGGGCAGATCCTGACCGATCACCTGCACGAGGACATTGCCATCGTCGACGGCGACAAGGCGCCGGACACCGCGCGCGACCTCGTGCGCATCGCGGTGGTGGAGCGGCACGGCAGGAACGGCAACATCGCCACCGGCTTTGTCCGCGGGTTCGGGCTGAAGGCGGGGGCCATCGCCTCGACCGTCTGCCACGATCACCACAACATCGCCTGCGTCGGTGTGGATTACGCCGACATGGCGGTGGCGGCGAACCGGCTGGGGCAGATCGAGGGCGGATTCGTGGTGGTGCGCGACGGGCAGGTGCTGGCGGAGCTGGCGCTGCCGGTGGCGGGGCTGATGTCGCTGGAGCCGTTCGAGGCGGTGCGCGCGCGGCTGGTGGACCTGCGCGCGGCGGCGAAATCGCTGGGCGTGGGGCTGGAAGAGCCGTTCCTGCAACTGGCCTTTCTCGCGCTGCCGGTGATCCCGGCGCTGAAGATCACCGACCGGGGCATGGTGGATGTGAACAGGTTCGAGATCATCGGCTGAGGCGGCGAGTTCCCGCCGGGAAAACCCCGTTTCGAGACAAACTGACCCGACGCGGGGCACGGTCCTTCACCTCGGGTTAACGCCTCGTGACGATGCTGGCGCGGTCCCGCCATCCCGAAAGGACCGCCATGAAGTCGATGTTCGCCTCGCACCGCCTGGACCTGACGGTGGGCCGCCTGTCGGCGTTGCATGTCGTCATCGTCGCGATGTCGCTGTCCCTGACGCTGGGCGCCTGGCTGTATTCGAAACACCAGGTCGATCTGCAGGTCCAGGGCCGGTTCGAGGCCGCGCGGGACCGCACCGTCCGGCTGATCGAAGACCGCATGTCGCGCTACGAGGATGCGCTGCGGTCCGGGGTCGCCCATGTCGAGTCACGCGACGGACAGCTGACCCACGCGGAATGGCGCGTCTTTGCCAATTCGCTGCACCTGCGCGAGACATATCCCGGCGTGAACGGCATCGGCGTGATCCACTACGTCGAGCGGCCCGATTTTCCCGCCTACATGGCCGAGCGCGCCGCCGAGGGGCGGGCGTTCTCGGTCTTTCCGGATCACGCGCAGCCGTTCCTGCTGCCGATCACCTACATCGAACCCGAGGACATCAACGCCGCCGCGATCGGGCTGGACGTGGCGCACGAGATCAACCGCCGGACCGGGCTGCTGGACAGCCGCGACAGCGCCACCGCCCGGATCACCGGGCCGATCGTGCTGGTGCAGGACAGCGGGCATACGCCGGGCTTTCTGTTCTACGCGCCGTTCTACCGGGGCACCGTGCCGGCCACGCTGGAGGAGCGGCGGGCACGCTTTGCCGGGGTCGTCTACGCGCCCTTCGTGGTGCGCAACCTGGTCGAGGGGCTGCTGTCCAAGGACCTGCGCGAGGTCCGCTTCAGCCTGCGCGACGGCGAGAGGACGATCTACGACGAACATGGCAGCGACGAGCCGTTGCACGACGCCGAACCGATGTTCGAAGAGACCGTCGCGCTGGACCTCTACGGCCGGACCTGGATGATCGACATCCGCACCAACGCGGCCTTTCGCGCCGCCAACGGCTATGACCAGCCGACGCTGATCCTGATCGGCGGGCTGATCATCGAGGTGCTGGTGATCTCCTTCCTGGTCATGCTGGCGCGCTCCAACCACCGGGCGCATGACTATGCCCGCCAGCTGACCGGGGAACTGCGCGCCAAGTCCGAGACGCTGGAAAAGGCCAACGCGGCGATCGAGCAATTCGTCTACATCGCCTCGCACGACCTCAAGACGCCGGCGCGCGGGATCGGGTTCCTGGCCGACGTGCTGGAAGAGGACCTGGAAGAGATGGTCGGCCCGCTGGACCCGAAAGGCGAGATCAAGTCCCAGCTGGACATGATCCGCGACCGTGTCGAGCGGATGAACGACCTGACCGAGGGCATCCTCGAATTCTCGCGCGTCAGCCAGCCGGACGGCGAACCCGGTCCCGGCCTGTCGGTCGGCGCGCTGGTGACCGACTGCGTCGCGGATTTCGATGTCGAGGGGTCGCAGATCACGCTGGACACCGATGTCGACCGGATCGCCTGCGACAGCCACAATTTCCGGCGCGTGATCGAGAACCTGGTCGGCAACGCGTTCAAGTACCATCCGCGCCGGGGCACCGCGCGGGTCTGGCTGACCATGCGCGACAGCGGCGACCGGCTGCGCGTCTCGGTCCGGGACGACGGCGACGGCATCGCGCCCGAGTTTCAGGACAGGGTGTTCGAGGTGTTCCAGACCCTGCGCAAGTCGGGCGACCCGGAAAGCACCGGGATCGGGCTGGCCATCGTCCGCAAGGCGGTGCAGCGCCATGGTTTCGAGGTCCGCGTGACCTCGGCCGAGGGGCAAGGCGCCGATTTCAGCTTTGACTGGCCCAGGACCGCGGGCGGCGCGACCGGCCCCCTGGAGCACGCGGCGTGACATGGCGCGAGCGATGAACATCCTGCTGGTCGAAGACAACAGCCTGGACGCGATGATGATCCGCCGGGCGCTGAGCAAGGTTGCCCCGGACGCCGCCGTGGCCCATGCCTCGGACGGGCTCGAGGCGCTGGACCTGCTGGAGTCGGACCGGCTGCGGCCACCCTATTTCGTGCTGCTCGACATCAACATGCCGCGGATGAACGGGCACGAGTTCCTGGAACGGCTGCGCAGCGCGCGGGCGGGTTCGGACACCGTGGTCTTTGTCTTCTCCACCTCGGACTGCCCGCGCGACATCGCCAAGGCCTACAGGCAGCACGCGAACGGCTATATCGTCAAGCCGCACGACAAGAAGGGCATGATGGCCAGCCTCGCGACGCTGCGCGATTTCTGGGAGCTGTGCGAGCCGCCGCCGAAGCCGGGCAGCCCGCCGCGCTAGGCCGCGCCGGGCTAGCGGCTGGCGGGTGTCAGAGCCGCCCGAGCAGCGCCGGGGTCGGCCAGGCGTCGGCGGGCATGCCCAGTTCGCGCTGGACGGTGCGCACCGCCGCGCGGGTGCCGGCGCCGAGGATGCCGTCGATCTCGCCCACGTCGAAACCGCGATCGGCCAGCTTGCGCTGCAACAGCTTCATCTCGTCGCCGGACAGGCCCGGCTCGGGGGTGCCGGCGTCGTAGACCGGCGCGCCCTGCAACCGTGTGGCGAAATAGGCCGCGGTCAGCACGTAGGTAAAGCTCTGGTTCCACTCGAAGTAGACGCTGAAGTTGGGATAGGCGATGAACAGCGGCCCCTTGCGGCCCTGCGGCACGACGATGGAGGCCTGCAACCGCCCGTCGTCCAGCGGCCCGTGCCGGCCGCGCACGCCCAGCTGTTCCCATTCGGCCACCGTCTTGGTGGTGTGCATCCCGGTGTCGAACCAGTCGATGCCCTCGGGCACGGTGACCTCCTGCAACCAGGGCTCGTTCGGGCGCCAGCCGAGATGCGACAGCATCCGGGCCCCGGACATCAGCGCATCCGGCGCGCTGGTCTTGAGCGTCACATGACCGTCGCCGTCGCCGTCGACGCCGTTCTCCAGGATGTCGCGCGGCAGCATCTGCACCATGCCGATCTCGCCGGCCCAGGCGCCGGTGGTGGTCGCCGGATCAAGGTCGCCCTTTTCGTAGAGCGACAGCGCGGCAAAGATCTGCGGCCGGAAGATCTGCGGGCGGCGGCAGTCATGCGCCAGCGTCACCAGCGCGTTGACGGTGTTGAAATCGCCCTGGAAGGCGCCGAAATCGGTCTCGAAGGCCCAGAAGGCCAGCAGCACGCCGCGCGCCAAGCCGTATTCGGCCTCGATCCGGTCAAACACCGCATCGTAGCGGTCGGCCATCTGCCGGCCCTTGTCCAGCCGGCCCTGGCTGATCAGCTTGCGCGAGAAGGTGACGAAGGGGTCCTGGAAGATTCCCTGGCGGCGGTCGGCCCGCAGAACGGCGTCGCTTTGCTGGACACCGGCGAAAAACCGCCGAACCGTCTCCGGGTCATGGCCCAGCGTCACCGCCTCGAGTTTCAGCCCTTCGACGAAGGCGCCAAAGCCGCCACCGCAGGGCACATCCTGCGCCTGCACCGCGCCCGCCATCGCCAAAGCGCCGATAAATGCCGAAAACCGCATGGAAATTCCCCGTTCGATGCCTGTTGCGGGCAGATTATCAATCCGGGCGCAAGGGGCAAGCGGGCTGTGTCGGACAGCCTGCCCGGCGGCATCGCGGCGACAGGATCGTGCCGTTCGCGAAGCGGAAATTTACCGTTTGTTCCAAAATTACCGAACAATTAACCGAATCTTCACCCTTATGAACGTTTGATGAACTTGTTATAGTCATAAGAATAGTATCAGGAGGCCCGCTTGAACGTATTGATCGTCGAAAGCCGCGTGCCTCTTGCCCAGCTCTGGCAGCGGCACCTGCACCGCAGCGGGGCGCAAGTGTGGCTTGCGGCCTCCGAAGACGAGGCGTTCGAACTGCTGGCGATCGAACGATTCCAGGTCATCATCCTGGATGTCGTTCTGGAGGACGGCAGCGCGCTGTCGGTGGCGGACGTGGCGCAGTACCGCCAGCCCGAGGCGCGGATCATCTTTGTCACCAACAGCGGCTTCTTTTCGGACGGGTCGATCTTCAACCTGTGCGCCAATGCCTGCGCCTACCTGCCCAGCACCACGCCGCCCGACGACCTGACCAGCATGGTGCACCACTACGCGCGGGCGCCGCTGAACGCGCCCGCGGGCTGAGGCTCAGGCCGCCTTCAGCGTCTCGCGGCCATGCGGGGCGGCGAGGTCCAGATCAGGGCCGGCGGGCACGATGCGATACGGGTTCACCGTCTCGTGGCTGTAGTAGTAGTGCCGGGTGATGTGGTCGAAGTTGACCGTCTCGGCGACGCCGGGCCACTGGTACAATTCGCGCGTGTAGGCCCAGAGGTTGGGGTAGTCGACGATCCGCGCGCGGTTGCACTTGAAGTGGCCGTGGTAGACCTTGTCAAAGCGGATCAGCGTGGTGAACAGGCGCCAGTCGGCCTCGGTGAGGCGGTCGCCCATCAGGTAGCGGTTGCGCGCCAGCCGCTCCTCCAGCCAGTCGAGCGTGTCGAACAGCGGCCCCACGGCAGCGTCATAGGCCGCCTGCGTGGTGGCGAACCCGGCCTTGTAGACGCCGTTGTTGACGGTGTCGTAGATGCGGGCGTTCACCGGCTCGATCGCGGTGCGCAGGTCCTCGGGCCAGAAATCGGCGCTGTTGCCGGTCAGCCGGTCGAAGGCGCTGTTGAACATGCGGATGATCTCGGAGGATTCGTTCGACACGATGGTCTGGCGTTGCTTGTCCCACAGCACGGGCACGGTGACGCGGCCGGTCGCCTTCGGGTCCGCCCGTGTGTAGATGTCGCGCAGGAAGGGCAGGCCGTAGAGCGTGTCGCCGGTGGCGCCCTGCCGGTCACTCGCAAAGGTCCAGCCATCGTCCAGCATGTCGGGATGCACGGCACTGACGGAGATCAGGTCCTCCAGCCCCTTGAGGCTGCGAAAGATCAGCGCGCGATGCGCCCAGGGGCAGGCAAGGCAGACGTAGAGATGATAGCGGCCGGGCTCGGCGGCAAAGCCGCCCTCGCCGCTGGGTCCGGGCGTTCCGTCCGGGGTGATCCAGTTGCGCCAGACCGAGTCCGAGCGGACAAAGGCGCCGCCCGTCTTTCCGGTGTCGTACCAGCCGGTGTCCCAGCGTCCCTCGATCAACTGTCCCATGACGGTCTCCCCTCTTGTGTCTGTACCAGGGAGGTAGTCGGTGTCGGCCGCGCGGCCAAGGTCCCTGGGCGCGCAAGGGGTTTGCGGTCACGCACAGCCGCGTGGCGCGGGGATCAGCGCAGGTAGGTCTTCCAGACCCAGATCAGCAGCAGCGCCCCCAGCACCGCGCCCACCAGCCCCGCCAGCATGCCGCCGACCATCAGGATGAAGCGCAGGACCAGCCCGCCGATCAGCGCGCCGCCGATGCCGATGGCGATGGTCGGCAGGATCGGGGTGTCCATCTTCATCAGCCGGGTGGCGATGAAACCGGCAGCGGCGCCGATGATGATGAGCCAGATGATGGGCATGGGGGTCTCCTGACGGGGAAAGGGCGCGTCCTGCGCGCAGGATAGTCCAGCGGGCGGCTCAGGCATAGGGGGCGTTCCTGACCGCAAGTGGACGCGTTCGGGCTTCTTTGGTTTGAAAAATACCTCGGGGGAGGCGCCGAAGGCGACGGGGGCAGCGCCCCCTGACCGCGCGTGCGGCCGGGGACACCGCCGGGTCAGCGCCTGCGCCAGTGCGTGGGCACGATGATCAGCGCGCCGACCGAGGCGAGGATCGCGTTCAGCCCCTGCGCGCGAAAGCCGACGTGGAACATGATGGTGACAAAATAGAACAGGAAGGCGCCGCCGATGCAGATGATGATGCTCTGCAGGATGCCGTTGCGGGTAAAGCCGGTCTTTTCGGACAGGTATCCGACGATCCCGGCGATCACCACGGTGCCGATCAGGGAGGGAAACATCTGGCGCGCCTTCTGTTGGGTCGGGGTCAGGATAGCGGCGGGCCGGGGCAATGCCCAGCCCGTCACGCGCCCAGCTGCGTGCCCTTGGGCAGGGGAAAGCCCATGAGGAAAGTGGCGGCGTCCTGCGCGCCCCTGCCCGCGCGCTGCGCCCGGGTGACACGCAGCGCGCCGCTGCCGCAGGCGACGGTCAGCGCGTCGTCCAGCGTGGTGCCCGGCGCGCCCTGCCCTGTCGCCGGTTCGGCACCAAGCAGCTTGATCCGCTCGCCCTGCGCCGTGGTCCAGGCGCCCGGGAAAGGCGACAGCCCGCGGATCAGGCGCGAGACCTCTTCGGCCGGGCGGGACCAGTCCACCGCCGCCTCGCCCTTGTCGATCTTGGCGGAGTAGGTGACGCCCTCGTCGGGCTGCGGGTGCGGGATCAGGGTGTCGAGCCGCGCCAGCGCCTCGACGATCAGCCGCGCGCCCAGCGCGCTGAGGCGGTCGTGGAGGTCCCCGGTGGTCTCGGTGTCGCCGATGGGGATGGCCTCGCGCAGCAGCACCGGGCCGGTGTCCAGCCCGGCCTCCATCTGCATGATGCAGACGCCGGTCTGCGCGTCGCCGGCCATGATCGCGCGGTGGATCGGTGCCGCGCCGCGCCAGCGCGGCAGCAGCGAGGCGTGGATGTTCAGGCAGCCGTGGCGCGGCGCGTCCAGGATGGCCTGCGGCAGGATCAGGCCATAAGCGACGACGACCGCGACATCGGGTTTCAGCGCGGCAAACTCGGCCTGCGCCTCGGGTGTCTTCAGGCTGACCGGGTGGCGCACCGGCAGGCCCAGCGCCTCGGCCCGCATGTGGACGGGGGTGGGGCGGTCCTTCTTGCCGCGCCCGGCGGGGCGGGGCGGCTGGCAGTAGACGCAGGCGATGTCGTGCCCCGCCGCCACCAGCGCGTCGAGCACGGGGACGGAGAAGTCGGGGGTGCCCATGAAGACGATGCGCATCGGGTCGATCCTAAGCTGGCCTCGGGACGGCTGTCTAACCGAGGATGGGGTGCGACCCAAGGGCCTTCGAAGGCCCTTGGACAACGCGCTTGCAAGCGCGTTTCAAAAGCGGCTGCGCAGCCGCTTGTCCAAAGGCGTTTCGAAACGCCTTTGGCGCTGCGGGACCGGTCAGCCCTTCTTGCGCGCCTTGCGCAGCAGCATGTCGCGCTTCACCTTGCTCAGCAGGTCAAAGTACATCCGCCCGTTCAGGTGGTCGACCTGGTGCTGCACCGAGGTCGCCCAGAGGCCGACCAGGTCCTTTTCCACCCGCGTGCCGGTCTCGTCGAGATAGGCCACCGTCACCGCGCGGGGGCGGCTGATCGTGGCGTGGACGCCGGGCAGGTTGGGGCTGGCTTCGTCGTGTTCGCGGAAGGTGACCGAGGCGTGCAGGATCTCGGGGTTGGCCATGCGGATCGCCTGGCCGCGCGTGTCCGAGGCATCGACCACCGCGAGGCGCAGCATCACGCCGATCTGCGGCGCGGCGAGGCCGACACCGGGCATCGCCTCCATCGTCTCGATCATGTCCTCCCAGATCGCGCGGATCTGGTCCGTGACCTCGGGCACCGGGGCGCAGACCGTGCGCAGCCGCTTGTCCGGCCAGGGCACGAAGGGGCGGACGGTCATGCGCCGCGCGCCCGGTCATACTCCGCCAGCAGCGCGGCGCGCGCAGCCTCCTCCAGCCGGTCGAAGTGCATCACCCCGTCGAGGTGGTCCAGCTCGTGCTGGGCGATGATCGCGGCGGCGCCGGACAGCGCCAGCTCCTGCGGCTGGCCCGACAGGTCGGTGAACCCCAGCGTGATCTGCCGCGCGCGGGCGACCTGCGCGGTCACGCCGGGCACCGACAGGCAGCCCTCCTCCCCCGTCGCCAGATCCTCCGAGGCCGACCGGATCGCCGGGTTGATGCAGACCAGCGGGGTCATCTCGCCCGTCTTCCAGCCCGCGTCCATCACGAAGAGTCGTGTCATCACGCCGACCTGCGGCGCGGCGAGGCCGCGGCCGGGGGCGGCATACATCGTCTCGAACATGTCGGTCACGAGTTGGTCGAGCGTGCCGGGATCCTGCACCGGGGCGCAGGGTTGCGCCAGCCGGGGGTCGGGCCACTTGAGGATGGGAAGCGTGCTCACACCTTCTCCCGCGCGCGTTCTTTCTTCAGCTTGACCATCTTGCGGGTGATCATCTGGCGCCGCAGCGGCTTGAGGTAGTCGATGAACAGCACGCCGTCGAGGTGGTCGATCTCGTGCTGCACGCAGGTCGCCCAGAGGCCGTTAAAGGTTTCCCTGTGCAGCTTGCCGTCGGCGCCCAGCCATTCGACATCCACGACCTTGGGGCGTTCGACGTCGGCGTATTGATCGGGGATCGACAGGCAGCCTTCCTCGTAGACGTTCTTTTCGTCGCTGCTGGCCAGCACGCGCGGGTTGAACATCACCAACGGGCGCGCCTCGTCGCCGTTGTCCGGCTTGGCGCAGTCGAGCACGATCAGCCGCGACAGCACGCCCACCTGCGGCGCGGCCAGCCCGATGCCCGGCGCGGCGTACATGGTTTCGAGCATGTCGTCCGACAGCGCGCGCAACTCGTCCGACAGGTCATCGACCGGGTCGCAGACCTTTTTCAGGCGGGGATCGGGGTGAATGAGGATCGGCCGTTTCATGGCCTGCCATTTAAGCGGCGCGCGCGCGATAGGCAAGCGTCCGGGGCCTTGCCCTTGGCCGCCAGATGGCTAGCCTGCGCGGCGACAAGGCAGAGGAACACAGGCATGAGCCGTTTTGACGAAGTGATCGACCGGGTCGGCACCCATTCGACAAAGTGGGACCAGATGGAGGAGCGCTATGGCGTGTCGCCGGCGGAGGGGCTGGCGATGTGGGTGGCGGACATGGATTTCCGCCCGCCCGCCTGCGTGAGCGCGGCGCTTCAGGGCATGGTCGATCACGGGATCTACGGCTATTTCGGCGACGACCGCGACTATCGCGCGGCGATCTGCTGGTGGATGGAGACGCGGCACGGCTGGAGCGTGCAGCCGGAGTGGATCTTTTCCACCCACGGGTTGGTGAACGGCACGGCGATGTGCCTGCACGCCTACACCCAGCCTGGCGACGGGGTGGTGCTGTTCACCCCGGTCTACCACGCCTTTGCCCGGGTGATCCGCGCCGCCGGGCGGACCGTGGTGGAATGCCCGCTGGTGCTGCGCGATGGCATCTACGAGATGGATTTCGACGGCTACGACGCGCTGATGACCGGCGCGGAGCGCATGGTGATCCTGTGTTCGCCGCACAACCCCGGCGGGCGGGTGTGGAGCGCGGAGGAGTTGCGCGGCGTGGCCGATTTTGCCGCGCGGCACGACCTGGTGCTGGTGTCGGACGAGATTCACCATGACCTGGTGATGCCGGGACATACCCATGTGCCGATGGCGGTGGCCGCGCCGGACATCGCCGACCGGCTGGTGATGATGACGGCGACCTCCAAGACCTTCAACATTGCCGGCGCCCATGTCGGCAACGTGATCGTGCCGGACGCGGCGCTGCGCGCGCGGTTCGGGCAGGCGATGGCGGGGATGGGGATTTCGCCCAACTCGTTCGGCCTGTTCATGGCGACGGCGGCCTATTCGCCCGAGGGCGCGGCCTGGGTGGATGAGCTGGTGACGTATCTCGACGGCAACCGGCGGCTGTTTGACGAGGGGATCAACGCGATCCCGGGGGTGGCGTCGATGCCGATGCAGGCGACTTACCTGGCCTGGGTGGATTTCGCCGGGACCGGCATGGCGCGCGAGGAGTTCACCCGGCGGGTCGAGCAGGATGCCAAGATCGCGGTGAACCACGGGCCGACCTTCGGCTATGGCGGCGAGCGTTACCTGCGGTTCAACTTCGCCATGCCGCGCGCGCGGGTCGAAGAGGCGGTGGCGCGGATGCAGCGGGCGTTCGGCGATTTGCAGTAGGCGCTTGCGGCGGGGGGTGAAGCGAGGGGGGTGCTGCGCACGTTCGGGGCAAGCCCCTCACCCCTCGCGCTCCCCGAGGTATTTTGCAAACCAAAGAAGCCCGGGCGCGCCCTTTGCGGGGCGGCTGGTTTGCACTGGTCAGCGGCTGCGCGGCGGGCGGGGCCGGTAGACCGGGAGTTTCCAGCCCAGCGCCAGCGAGCCGGCGCGCAACCCGATGGTGACGACAGCCGCCAGCGCGGCGGTCAGCGCGGGCGGCGCGCCCAAGGTGTCGGCGACGACTGTGGCCAGCGAGCCGGCCAGCGCGCAGGTGACGTAAAGCTCACCCTGTTTCAGCACCAGCGGCACCTCGTTCGCCACCACGTCACGGGCAAGGCCACCCGCGCAGCCGGTGGCGATGCCCATGACCAGCACCACCTCGGCCGGCATCCCCATCCGCTGCGCCACGCCGGACCCGGCGGCGACCGCGATGCCGAGGGCCAGCGCATCGAGCCAGTAGATCGCCTTGAGCCGGCTTTCGATCAGGTGGGCGGTGAAGAACACCAGCACCGCCGCCCCGGTGACCACGGCGAGGTAGGTGGGATCGGCGATCCAGATCGGCGTGCGGTCCAGCAGCAGGTCCCGCAGGGTGCCGCCGCCGAGGCCGGTCAGCCCGGCGAGAAAGGCGAAGCCGACGACATCCAGCTGTGCGCGGCTGGCCACCAGCGCCCCGGTCAGGGCAAAGACCAGCGTCGAGGAATAGTCGAGCAGGACCAGCGGCATCATGTTTTGAACGGCGCCATGCCTGCGCGGGCGAGTTCGTCGGCGCGTTCGTTTTCAGGGTGGCCGGCGTGGCCCTTGACCCATTTCCATGTGACGTCGTGGCTTTTCTGCGCCTCGTCCAGCCGCTGCCAGAGTTCGACGTTCTTGACGGGTTTCCTGGCGGCGGTCTTCCAGCCATTGCGTTTCCAGCCGTGGATCCAGCCAGTGACGCCGTTCTTGACGTAGGCGCTGTCGGTCACGACGGTAATGCTGGTCGGGCGGGTCAGGCTTTCCAGCGCGTTGATCGCGGCGAGCAGTTCCATCCGGTTGTTGGTGGTCTGCGCCTCGCCGCCGCTGAGTTCGCGCTGCTTGACGATCTCGTCGCCCTCCATGGCGCGCAGCAGCACACCCCAGCCGCCGGGGCCGGGATTGCCGGAACAGGCGCCGTCGGTATAGGCGAAAAGCTCAGGCATGGGCGGTCACCGAGATCCAGGGGGCGACGACACCGTCGAGGCCCATGTCCTGCCCGCGCCGGAACGGGCCGGGGGTGAGGCCGGCGTCTTGCAGCAGCGTCGTGAGGGCGGCTTCGGAGTAATAGGTGTAGAGGCGGCCGAGGGCGTCGCGGCGTTCGCCTTCGCCCTCCTTGACCGCGATGTGCAGCAACCCGCCCGGGGTCAGCGCGCGGGCGATGGCCGACAGGTGGCGCGGCATGTCGGCGCGCGGCGCGTGCAGCAGGCTGAAATTGGCCCAGATGCCGTCGTAGGCGGCCTGCGCGTCGAGATCGTCAAAGCTGGCCTGGCGGGCGGTGACGCCGGGGCGGGTGGCGGCGAGGGTCGCCATGGCTTCGGAGGCATCCCAGGCCTCGACCCGCAGCCCGGCGGCGGCCATGTGGGCGGCCGACAGGCCGGGGCCGCAGCCGAGGTCGAGCACCTTGGCCTGTGGCGGCAGCGCGGCGATGAAGGCCGCCAGCGTGGCGTCGGGCGCGTCCGAGCCGGTGAGGCGGGCGTAATCCTCGGCCCGGGTGTCGTAGAGGCGGATGGTGTCGGGATCGGTCATGGCTGCCGGTGTTGCCTTTTCCCGGCGGGCTCCGCAAGGGGCGGCTGTCGCCCCGGCGCATTTGCCGGGTGGGGCCTGCGGCGTCAGGACAGCGGGATCACCGCGAGACAGGCCAGCACGAGGGTGGTCAGCAGGACCCGCAGCCGCATCCACCAGGGCGGCGCGAGCCCCCAGCGCCAGAAGGCGAAATCGAGCAGCAGGAGACCGAGAAAGCCGAAGATCAGGTTCAGCGCGGCGGTGACTTCGCCGCCGCCGGTGGTGAAGAAGGCCCAGAGCGCCGGGATCACCGAGAGCGCATAGCCGGTGGTGGCCTGCCCGCCCTGCGCCTTGGTGGCAAAGCCCCAGAGCACGCCGGACATGAAGGACAGGATCACCGCGCCGTAGAACAGCGCGACATAGGGGCCGACAAAACGCGGGCCCAGCGTGGCAAGGCCAAGGTCGTAGGCGGCGGGCACATGGATCGTCAGCGCGCCCCAGGCAAAGGGCAACACGCCGGCAAGGCCGAGCAGCAGGGCGGAGCGGGGGATCTGGGACATGGGCGGCACCGTGGCGGTCTGGGTTGGGTCGGAAGCGAGGGGAAGGCTTTGCAGGCACGGGGCGGGCCCCTCACCCCTCGCGCTCCCCAAGGTATCTAGAGCCGGAAGATGCGGGGTCCCGGGCGCGTCAAGGGACGGTGGGCGGGGCGATGTTCCGGCCTTGCGCCGGGACGAGCGTCGTCCTCCGTCACGCCGGTTGGCGCAGGATGCGCGGCACCTTGAATTCGACGCGCTCCTGCGCCGTCTCGACCATTTCCACCGTCACGTCATAGCGGGCGCGAAAGGCGCCGATCACCTCGTCGATCAGCACCTCGGGCGCCGACGCCCCGGCGGTGATGCCGACGCTGCGCACGCCCTGCAGCGCGCGCCAGTCGATGTCGGCGGCGCGCTGCACCAGCTGCGCGTAGTCGCAGCCGGCGCGGCGGCCCACCTCGACCAGGCGCTGCGAGTTCGACGAATTGGGCGCGCCGACCACCAGAAGCGCCTCGGCGCGCGGCGCGATCGCCTTGACCGCCTCCTGCCGATTCGTCGTGGCGTAGCAGATGTCTTCCTTGTGCGGGCCGACAATGCCCGGAAATTGGGCATTCAGCGCCGCGACGATCTCTGAAGTGTCATCCACCGACAACGTCGTCTGCGTCACGTAGGCAAGACGATCCGGATCACGAACCCGTAATCCGGCCACGTCCGCGACCGTCTCGACCAGCAGCACCTCGCCCGCCGGCAGCTGCCCCATGGTGCCCACCGTCTCGGGGTGGCCGGCGTGGCCGATCATCACCATCTGCAAGCCGTTCTCGTGGTGGCGGGCGGCCTCGATGTGGACCTTGGAGACCAGCGGGCAGGTGGCGTCGACGTAGATCATTTCGCGCCGGGCGGCCTCGGCGGGGACGGACTTGGGCACGCCGTGGGCGGAAAAGATCACCGGGCGGTCGTCCGGGCATTCCGACAGCTCCTCGACAAAGACCGCGCCCTTGGCCCGCAGGTCGTCGACCACGTATTTGTTGTGCACGATCTCGTGCCGGACGTAGACCGGCGCGCCCCACTTCTCGAGCGCCATCTCGACGATCTTGATGGCGCGGTCGACCCCGGCGCAGAAACCGCGCGGCGCGGCCAGGTACAGCGTGAGCGGCGGCAGAGTGTCAGACATACCTGCATTCCTTCGTCATCTTTGATTTACAGACCTAGATCGCGGCGCGCGGAAGGTCCAGCCCGGCACCTGTCCACTCCGCGTGACAGCGGGATCGTGACCGGAAGATTCGAGCAAAAAACGCGGAAGTATCATGCACTTCGTTAACGGCCGATGTACAGTGGCGCATGGGGATATGTGCACATGATCGACTTTGACGAAGCCTTCTTTCAGCGTGCCGAGGACCGCGCGGCGGCCTTGCAGGCGCAGCTGTCCGAACCGGCGCTGGAGCGGCTGGCGCGCGAGGTCGTGCGGCGGCTGACCAGCCGGACCGCGCGCGACATGGACAGCGCCGACGCCGAGCATCCGACCGACACCGACATCCACGTGCTGTGCGAGGCGCTGCTGCACCGAGACCCGGGTGTCGCGCTCGGGATGGTGCAACGGTTGCAGGCGCGCCACCTGACGCTGGAGGTGATGTATGGCCGCTACCTGGCGCCGGCGGCGGAACGGCTGGGCGCGATGTGGGATCACAGCCGGATCAGCTTTGCCGAGGTCACGATGGGCGTCAGCCGCATCTTCGAGCTGGTGCACAAGCTGCGCGCGGCCCTGCCGCCGCCCAAGATCACCAAGCAGGACCAGGTGCTGTTCGCCAGCGTCCCCGGCGAGACCCACAGCCTGGGCGTCGAGATGGCGGCCGAGCTGTTCCGGCAGAAGGGCTGGGACGTGGAGGTCATCGTGGGGGCCTCGCATGGCGAGATCCTCGACCGGATCGAGCGTACGCGGCCCCCGGTGGTGGGGCTGTCGTCGGGCGGCAAGCAGACCGCCGAGGCGCTGGCCCTGCTGATCCATGCGATACGGGCTGTCGACCTGGACATCTACGTCATCGTCAGCGGCGTGATCGTCAAGGAAGCGCCGGACCTGCTGTCGCTGGTCCAGCCGGACAGCGCGGTCGCGACCGTCGAAGAGGCGCTGGCCACGATGGATCGGCTGACCGCCGCGCATGAGGGGTTTGAGGAGAAAGCGGCGGAGTGACGCCGCCTTCGCCTGTCGTCCTGCCCGCGCCCGCCGAGGCGGACGCGGCCTGTGTCACTTGCTCGAGGCGACTTCGAAGTTGCGTTCGACCTGGGTGTCCCGCGGGGGACGGCCGATCACTTCGCGCAGTTCGTCGAGTTCGATGAAGTTGTCGGCCTGGCGGCGCAGTTCGTCGGCGATCATCGGCGGCTGCGAGCGGATGGTCGAAACCACCGACACGCGCACCCCCTGGCGTTGCAGGCTTTCGACCAGCGGGCGGAAGTCGCCATCGCCGGAGAACAGCACGATGTGATCGACACGCGGCGCCAGTTCCATGGCATCGACCGTCAGCTCGATGTCCATGTTGCCCTTGACCTTGCGACGGCCCTGGCTGTCGGTGTACTCCTTCGCGGGCTTGGTCACCATGGTGAAGCCGTTGTAGTGGAGCCAGTCGACCAGCGGCCGGATCGGCGAATACTCATCGTTCTCGAGCAACGCGGTGTAGTAAAAGGCACGCACCATCTTGCCACGACGGGCAAACTCCTGCCGAAGCAGCTTGTAGTCGATATCAAACCCCAGCGCCTTGGCCGCGGCGTAGAGGTTCGACCCGTCTATGAACAGGGCGAGCCGTTCATCCTTGTAAAACATCAAATTCCCTTTCGTCCAATGCCCGCCCAAGGTTCGTGAGTGCAAACGTTGTGGCGAGAAGGTGCAGATAAGACTATTGCTTTTGTCGCGAGTATCAAGTCAGGCGGACGTCTCTTAAGAATAGTTGAATTAGGCGGATGGCACAAGAATTCCTGATTGCCCTAGGGTCAAATCTCGGCTCGGTCGCGGGCGACACCGCGGGCACGCTGACGGCCGCCCTACGGGCGCTTGCGACGCATGGTTTGCGGCTGCGCCGGGTCAGCCGGTTCTACGCGACGCCGTGCTTTCCGCCCGGCGCGGGGCCGGACTACGTCAACGCCTGCGCCGCGATCGACGCCGAACTCACCCCGGCCGAGACGCTGGACCATCTGCACGCCGTGGAGGCGGCGTTCGGCCGCGAGCGGCGGCAGCGCTGGGGCAGCCGCACGCTGGACCTGGACCTGCTGGCCGCCGGCGACACGGTGCTGCCGGACGCGGCGACGCAGGCCGAGTGGCGCGCCCTGCCCGCCAAAGATCAGGCGCGGCGCGCGCCCGCCGAGCTGATCCTGCCGCATCCGCGGATGCAGGAACGCGGATTCGTGCTGGTCCCGCTGGCCGACATCGCGCCGGGCTGGCGGCATCCGCTGCTGGGCGCGACGGTGGCGGAGATGCTGGCGGCGCTGCCGGAGGCCGACCGCGCGCAGATCGAGCCGCTGCGCTGAGACGCCCCCGGGGCAGGAGCGGCGGCGAGAACCCTTGTAAATCCGGGCTGGCCGCGTTATGTCGGCGTCTTCTGAGGCCCCCTATCCCAAGACTACGGAGCATTCCATGGCCCGCGTGACGGTAGAAGATTGCGTTGACAAGGTTCCCAACCGGTTCGAACTGGTGATGCTGGCGGCACACCGTGCGCGCGAGATCTCTGCCGGTGCGGCGATCACGATCGACCGCGACAATGACAAGAACCCCGTTGTCGCCCTGCGCGAGATCGCGGAAGAGACCCAGTCGGCCGAGGAGCTGCGCGAGCGCCTGATCGAGTCCAACCAGACCCAGATCGAGGTGGACGAACCCGAAGAGGACGCCATGGCGATCCTCATGGGCGCCGAATCGGACAAGCCGCAGGATGACGACATGTCCGAGGAAAAACTGCTGCGCGCGCTGATGGAGGCCCAGGGGCAAGGCTGACCCTGGAGCGACGGGGTGACGTGCCATGATCTCGGCAGAAGACCTCGTTGAGCT
This sequence comes from Antarctobacter aquimaris, assembly GCF_900184945.1. Classification (GTDB taxonomy): domain Bacteria; phylum Pseudomonadota; class Alphaproteobacteria; order Rhodobacterales; family Rhodobacteraceae; genus Maliponia; species Maliponia aquimaris. The sequence continues at coordinate 116,152 of NZ_FXYF01000005.1, forward strand.
TGTCCGGAACTACAACCCCAAGACCAATGCCGCGCTGATCACGGCAGCCTATGACTATGGCCTGGCGATGCACGCCGGGCAGACCCGCAAGTCGGGCGAGCCGTATTTCTCGCACCCGGTCACGGTGGCGGCGATCCTGACCGAACAGCAGCTGGACGATGCCACCATTATCACCGCGCTGCTGCACGACACCATCGAGGACACGCGGTCGACCTACGAAGAGGTCCGCAAGCGATTCGGCGAGGAGATCGCCGACCTGGTCGATGGCGTCACCAAGCTGACCAACCTGCAGCTGTCGTCGTCCGAGACCAAGCAGGCGGAAAACTTCCGCAAGCTGTTCATGGCGATGTCCAAGGACCTGCGGGTGATCCTGGTCAAGCTGGCCGACCGGCTGCACAACATGCGCACCATCAAGGCGATGAAGCCGGAAAAGCAGGTCCAGAAGGCGCGCGAGACGATGGAGATCTTTGCCCCGCTGGCCGGGCGCATGGGCATGCAGTGGATGCGCGAGGAACTGGAGGACCACGCCTTTCGCGTGCTCAACCCCAAGGGCCGCGACAGCATCATCCGCCGCTTCATCACGCTCCAGCGCGAGACCGGCGACGTGGTGCAGCGCATCACCAGCGACATGCGCCACGAGCTGGACAAGGCCAAGGTCGAGTCCGAGGTGTTCGGCCGCGCGAAAAAGCCCTATTCGATCTGGCGCAAGATGCAGGAAAAGCAGGTCGGCTTTTCCCGGCTGTCGGACATCTACGGATTTCGCGTGATCACCCGGTCCGAGGCGGACTGCTATACCGCGCTGGGGGCGATCCACCAGCGCTGGCGCGCGGTGCCGGGGCGGTTCAAGGATTACATCAGCCAGCCCAAGACCAACGGCTACCGCAGCATCCACACCACCGTGTCGGGCCGCGACGGCAAGCGCGTCGAGGTGCAGATCCGCACCCGCGAGATGCACGAGGTCGCCGAGACCGGGGTCGCCGCGCACTGGTCCTACCGCGACGGCGAGCGGGCCGAGAACCGCTTTGCCGTGGACCCGGCCAAGTGGATCGTGTCGGTCACCGAACAGTTCGACGCCGAGGAAGACCACGACGCCTTCATGGAGGCGGTCAAGCTGGAGATGTATTCCGACAAGGTGTTCTGCTTTACCCCGCAGGGCGACGTGGTCAAGCTGCCGCGCGGTGCGACGCCGATCGACTATGCCTACGCGATCCACACGCGGATCGGGTCGCGCTGCGTCGGCGCCAAGGTGGACGGCATAAGGGTGCCGCTGTGGACCCGGCTGCGCAACGGCCAGTCGGTCGAGATCCTCACCGCCGAGGGACAGGCGCCGCAGGCCACCTGGCTGGACATGGCGACCACCGGCAAGGCCAAGTCGGCGATCCGCCGCGCGCTGCGCGAGGCCAACAAGGAACGCTACGCCAAGCTGGGCCACGAGCTGGCGCGCGCCGCCTTCGAGGCGCGCGGCAAGAAGGCCACCGACAAGGTGCTGGAAAAGGCCGCGGCGACGCTGCGGCTGGAGGATGTCGAGACGCTGCTGGCGCGGCTGGGCAGCGCCGAGCTGACCACCAGCGAGGTGGTCGAGGCGGTCTATCCCAACCTCGCCATCAAGGACGACGGCGTGATCGAGGCCGCGCGGGCGGTGGTCGGGCTGGAACTGGGCCAGGGCTTCGAGCGCGCCAAGTGCTGCCAGCCGCTGCCGGGCGAACGCATCGTCGGGCTGGCGCATCGCGGCCGCGGGGTGGCGGTGCACGCCATCGACTGCGCCGCGCTGGCCGACCACGAGGACCACCCGGAACGCTGGCTGGACCTGCATTGGGCCGAGGGCAAGCACCCGGCCGTCTACACGGTGTCCCTGGAACTGACCATCGGCAACGACGCCGGTGTCCTGGGACGGATTTGCACATTGATCGGCGAGACGAAGGCCAATATCTCGGACCTGAACTTCATCGACCGGAAACCGGATTTTTACCGACTCATGATGGATGTGGACCTGCGGGACGCCGAACATCTGCATTCCCTGATCTCCATCCTGGAGGCGGAGAGCAACGTCGCCTCGGTCGAGCGGCGGCGTGACCCGGGCCTCGAGACGGTCCCCGCCGCGGCGGAGTAACACGGGAAGGGAAGGCCTTGGTCTTCAAGAGACGCGACAGGCGGCCTGTCTGGCGGATCGTGCAGGAGGCGCTCTGGCCGCGCGGCGGCTGGGGCCGCGCCGCGCGCTACGTCCGGCTGCGGCTGAACCGGCTGCCCGACCCGCCGCACCGGATCGCGCGCGGCATCTTTGCCGGCGTGTTCACCACCTTCACGCCGTTCTACGGGCTGCATTTCGTCACCGCCGCGCTGATCGCCTGGGTGATGCGCGGCAACATCCTGGCGGCGGTGCTGTCGACCTTTTTCGGCAACCCGCTGACCTATGTGCCGATCGGCGTCATCTCGATGAAGACCGGCTACTGGCTGCTGGGTTTGCAGGGCAACCCGGACCACGGCAGCCTGGGCCGGAAGTTCGTGCATGCGGGCGATGACCTGTGGCGCAACTTCGTCGCGCTTTTCACCCCGGACCAGACCGACTGGACCGGGCTGATGATCTTTTACGACGAGGTGTTCTTTCCCTACATGATCGGCGGGATCATCCCCGGGATCGTGGCGGGGATGGTCTGCTACTACGTCTCGCTGCCGGTGATCACCGCCTTTCAGAACCGCCGCAAGGGCGTGATCAAGGCCAAGCTGGCGGAGCTGAAGGCCAAGAAGAAAAAGATTGGCTCGCAGCCGAAGTGAGGATGTCGAGGGGGCTGGGGGCGCTGCCCCCGCCGCGCTGCGCGCGACTCCCCCGGAGGTATTTGGACCAAGAAGAAGCCCGGGGCGCGGCGCGGGCGGCGGCCGGGGTTGTCGAGAATCCGGTTTTCTTTTTCGCGGCGGGCTTCTACCTCTTGCGGCACTGCGAGAAGGGGAGAGCGCGACCATGACATCCTATGCCGGAAAGCTGCGCCTTGGCGTCAACATCGACCACGTGGCCACCGTGCGCAACGCGCGCGGCAGCGCCTATCCCGACCCGGTGCGCGCCGCCCGGATCGCCGAGGAGGCCGGCGCCGACGGCATCACCGCGCACCTGCGCGAGGACCGGCGGCACATTTCCGACGCCGACATCGACCGGCTGATGGAGCAGCTGGCGCTGCCGCTGAACTTCGAGATGGCAGCGACGGCAGAGATGCAGGCCATCGCGCTGCGGCACCGGCCGCACGCGGTCTGCATCGTGCCCGAGCGGCGCGAGGAGCGCACCACCGAGGGCGGGCTGGAGGTGGCGCGCGAGGAGAACCGGCTGGCGCATTTCATCGCGCCGCTGCGCGAGGCGGGCTGCCGGGTGTCGATCTTCATCGCTGCCGACCGGCGACAGATCGAGGCGGCGCACCGGATCGGCGCGCAGGTGGTCGAACTGCACGCCGGGGCCTATTGCGATTTCCACGCCGAGGGCCGGCTCGAGGAGCGCGACGCCGAGCTGGCGCGGATGCGCGAGATGGCGACCTTTGCGCATGGGCTGGGCCTGGAGGTGCATGTCGGGCATGGGCTGACCTATGACACGGTGCAGCCGGTCGCCGCGCTGCCGGAGGTGATGGAGCTGAACATCGGGCATTTCCTGATCGGCGAGGCGATCTTTCTGGGGCTCGCCCCGGCGATCGCCGAGATGCGGCGCCTGATGGACGACGCGCGGGCCTGAGGGCCGCGCGCGGCGCGGCAGAGGCGGAAACCGCGCCGGAGTGCGGATGATTTTCACCATTTTGCTGCCGCAATGCTGGTCTAGACAGCGGCGCAACCGGCATCAGCAGAGGTGGACCCATGCCTGTCATCCCGATGGATCCCGAGACCCTGGCGATCGACGCGGCCGCGGCCAAGGCGGCCGGCGCCGCCGCCGCCGAAACCTACCGCGCGCGCAAGCCCTATCCCTACGGGTCGTTCGACGACTTCCTGCCCGAGGCGGTGCTGGAGCGCGTGTTGCAGGAGATCCGCACCCTGCCCGAGGCCGAGACCATGTTCGACCGGCCGCAGGAAAAGCTGAAGTCGAGCTACCTGCCCGAGCGCCTGCCGCCCTACACGCGCAACCTGTTCTATGTGCTGAACTCGCGCCCCTTCGTGCGGTTCCTGGAGGAGATGACCGGGATACAGGGGCTGATCCCCGATCCCTATTTCGCCGGCGGCGGGGTGCACGTGGTGGCCAACGGCGGGCACCTGGATATCCACGCCGATTTCAACCACAACGCCAAGCTGAACCTGGAACGCCGGCTGAACATCCTGATCTACCTCAACAAGGACTGGCAGAAGGACTACGGCGGGTCGTTCGAGATCTGGAACACCGACATGACGGCGCAGGTCGACAGCTTTTTGCCGATGTTCAACCGCATGTGCTGTTTCAACACCGGGTCCGACACCTGGCACGGCAACCCCGAGACGGTGAACCACCCGGACGGCGAGCCGCGCATGTCGCTGGCGCTGTATTACTACACCGCGACCTGGGACCATACCCGCAAGGCGCACACCACCCTGTTCAAGCCGCGCCCCGGCACGCGCGACCAGGTCGACCGGCAGGTGCGGCGCGCGGACATGTTGCAGGAGATCCTGCCGCCGATCGTTTTCCGCAAGGTGATCGGCCGGTTGCAGCGCCTGGGCTTCTGACCGCCTCGCGGGGCGCGGCTTTGGTCTTGCCTCGCCGGGACGCGCGTGCTTGGCTTTGATCCGGGCGGGCCGTCCGCCCGGCGACCGGAGCCGATCATGACCCGCCCCCTGCTTGCCCTGCCCCTGCTGGTGCTGCCCTCGCTGGCCGCGGCGCAGGACTACGTGGTCTCCGTGCTGGACTGTGACTGGCAGGCCGGCGCCCGGAACATCGTCGAACCCTGGGAGGCCAACACCCGCACCTTTTCCGAGGGCAAGACCCGGCTGGCCATGCTGGACACCATCGAGCCTGCCGCCGGATGGGCCTATGTGCTGGTCCTGTCGCCGCCCTATTCCGAACTGGGCGACCGGCAGTGCAAGGTGATCGGGCTGAACGGCATGGGCTTTGCCGGGATGGATTTCGCGGGTCTGACCGCCAGCTATGACCCGGCCACCGGCCTCAGCTTTGCCCTGCCGGTGGATGTCTACGACTTTGACAGCGGGATGCCGGCGCGCGCGACGCTGGGCTTTACCCTGAACCAGGCGACCGGGGACATCGCCACCCGCCTCACGCGGTGATCCGGACGCTGGTTGCGGTGCTGGCCGTGGCGGCCGGGCGGCTGGAGGGTGGGCGCGCCGGACTCGGGCTCCGCCGGACCGGCGCCGGTGATCGGGCTCTTCTGGTTGACCTTTGGCACGATGGGACGCTTTGTGGCGCGGCAATCGGGGGCGGGGGCCGCGGGGCTGTCCTTCCCCTTGTTCAGCGCATGACGGAGGGATCATGATCCTGGGGATCGGCACCGACCTGGCCAACATCGACCGCATCGCCGCGACGCTGGAGCGGTTTGGCGACCGCTTTCGCAACCGCGTCTTCACCGAGGTCGAACAGCAAAAGGCCGAGCGCCGCGCCGACGTGGCCGGGACCTACGCAAAACGCTGGGCGGCCAAGGAAGCCTGCTCCAAGGCGCTGGGCACCGGGCTGCGCATGGGCATCGCGTGGAAGGACATGGCGGTCAGCAACCTGCGCACCGGGCAGCCGGTGATGCATGTGACCGGCTGGGCCAAGGAACGGCTGGACGCGATGACCCCGCCGGGACACGAGGCGATCATCCACGTCACGCTGACCGACGATCACCCCTGGGCGCAGGCCTTTGTGGTGATCGAGGCGCGGGTGAAGGCGTGATCATTCGAGGTTGTCGCGGCGTTTGACCTCGCCTGCGTCAGGGGCGATGTTGAAGGCACCTTGCTTGTTGAGGAGCAAGTCGTTGCCGATGTAAGTGCCCTTGCCGGTGGCGTCGATCCGAACGCCATGGCGACCGTTGCGGGTGATCACGTTGAACCGCAGCACCGGGTCGCCGCCAGTCAAGACAAAGACGCCATCCAGCGCATTGCCGAAAATCTCGTTGCCCTCCAGTGTCCCGCGCCCGTCGTCATAAACGTAGACCCCGGATGAATTGCCATCGCGGATGACGTTCTTGCGCAGGACCGGGTCGCCTCCGGTGCCTATTCCGACTCCCGCAAGCGCATTGCCGAAAATCTCGTTGCCTTCCAGCGTCCCGCGTCCGTACTTGAAAACAAGGACGCCAGACCGTTTGCCATTGCCGATGACGTTGTTGCGCAGGACCGGGTCTCCTCCGGAAAAAATCGAGACTCCACTACGCCCATTGCCGGTAATTTCGTTGTTCACCAGTGTCCCGCGCCCGCCTTCATGAACAAAGACCCCGTCCATCTTTGCGTCGCGGATGATGTTATTGCGCAGCACCGGGTCCGCTGTCTTGATGATCGACACGACCGGACCGCCGTTCGAGGTCAGATCGCAGGTCTCCAGCACAGGGACCCCTTTGGAAAACTGGACGGCTCCGAAGTCGGCGCTGCCCCTCTGCCGCAGGGTCAGGTTGGCGATGCGGCCGGAGGGCGCGGTCCAGCGGATGACATTTTCATCCTGCGCTTCCCAGATGATCCTGTCGCGGTCACCGACGCCGACAAGCTCAAGCTCCTTGTCCACCTCGACCCCGCCGACATAGGTGCCCGGGTAAATCTCGATCCGCGTGCCGGGTTTCGCGGCCGCGACGGCCTGCGCGATGGCGTCGAAATCCCCGCTGCCGTCCTGTGCCACCTTCAGGGTCTTGGCGTCGGCCTGTGACGGGCCGCGCTCCATGACGATCTGATCCGGCACCGGCAGGTTGATGTCGAGCGTCCGCAGGACCCGCAGCACGTTCAGGGAAATCGTGTTCGTGCCGTCGCGTTTCGCTGCGTCAAGCGCGTCCACGAGGTCCTGCGTGGTGCGGGTTTCCACGCTCCCGATGCCAAAGACCTTGTCACCTGTCCTGAAGACCGAGTCGCCCGGCGCCGCGGCGACGACGACAATATCGCCCTCGTTGACGAACACGGTGCCGCCGATGCGCAGGGTCTGACCGTCATAGACCGCATCGGCGCTGCCGGCAGGCACGGGCACGGGCGCAGGGACCGGCTTGGGCGCCGCGACCGGCCTCGGTGTCAGGAGCGCCAGCATCGATGTGGCGCTCTGCGCGGCCGCGGTCCCGGGAAAGCGTGCCAGGATGTCCTGCAACAGCGGGCGCTGTTGCGCCGCGTCGCTCTCCTTGAGCGCCGCCAGCAGCAGGTCGGTGGCCTGTTCCTCGGTCGTCTTCGGCTTTGGCGCCATCAGTGCCAGCGCGTTGCGCGCGCTGGCCGCCGCGCGGCTGTCGGGAAAGTCCGTCAGCACTGCCTGCAAGGCGGCGCGCCGCGCCGCTTCGTCCGGGGCCTGGAACGCCTCGGTCAGCGCCGCCTGCGCCAGGGACTCGCGGCTGGGGGCCAGCGCGGCGGGGGCGACGGGCGCTGGCGTGAACGGGCGGAACCCCAGCTTTAGCGCCTTTTCGACGGCGGCGATCTTGTGTGCGCTGTTGTAGCCGCCGCGGGCGTTCAGCCCGCCCTGATTGTGCAGGCCGACCACCGCCAGCGTCCGCGAATCCAGCAGCAGCGCCCCGGAAGAGCCCCCTGCCGTCTCGCAGATGTGGCGCAACTGGCTGGCGGTTTCGGGCAGTTCCGCCTGTTCGGGGGCCACCTGGCAGGTGCCCGAGGAAAATTGCAGCGGGTCGCCCCTTGGATGATGGATCATGGTCAGGGCTTCGCGCGGGGTGATGACCTCTTCCATCTGCATCGGGATATGCCCGCCCAGCGCGGCGTTGGCGTCTGCACCGATGATCTGCAGGACCATGGCATCGGTGTCGCGGTCCATCGCCACTTCGCGGGTCGAGACGCGATAGCTGCGCACCTCGTCGGTGAAGTCCTTGGACACATAGCCGAAATTGATCTGCGCCTCGGCCACGATGGTAAATCCCGCGCGCACAAGTGTCGGATCATAAAAGCAATGAACGTTGGTCAGCAGGCGGTTGTCCGGCAGCAGCGCAGCGGTGCAACTGGTCACATGGGGACTATCCAGCAGCTTGGAGCCCCGCGCGGTCTCAACGGTGGCGGGCTTGCCGTCCGGGGTCATCAGGCAGATGTCCAGCCGGCCGATGAAGCCGGCCATCTGCTGCACGTCGTCGGGTGCCTCGCGGATCGGCCGCCAGAAGCCGCCGCGCGCCTGAGCCCCTTCGACCAACGCCTGGAAGGCGCTGCTCTGCGCGTCGATCTCGAAAGAGAACGGACAGTCGTCCTGGGCAAAGACCGGCGGTGCGAGCAATAGCGCGCAGACAAGGGCACACAGACGCGGCAAGACCATGGCAAATCCCTTGTTCATCGACCTGCGGGCAGGCTAGCAGCCGCCCTGCCCCACGGTCAACGCCGCCCCCTCCTGCCTTGACACGCCTTGTCCCCGCGCTCATGAAGCGCCGGACAGGTGAGGCAAAGGGCAGACCACATGGCCAGCGAAGAAAAGAAGGGCGGTCTTGTCGAGACGCTCAAGACCATCGTCTATGCGCTGCTGATCGCGGGCGTGTTCCGGACCTTCCTGTTCCAGCCGTTCTGGATCCCGTCCGGGTCGATGAAGGATACGCTGCTGATCGGCGATTTCCTCTTCGTCAACAAGATGGCCTACGGCTATTCCTACGCCTCCTGCCCGTCGATCATCATCCCGCGGTTCGGCATCAACCTCGACGCGTCCAGGCTGTGCGGCTGGGCCGACGGCGACAACGCGCGCCTGTTCGGCGGCGAACCGCAGCGCGGCGACGTGGTGGTGTTCCGCCACCCGGTCACCGGGCGCGATTTCATCAAGCGGCTGATCGGCCTGCCGGGCGAGCGTGTCCAGGTCAAGAACGGCATTGTCTACATCGAAGACAAGCCGCTGCCGCAGACGCCGGACGGCACATTCGAAGAGATCGCCGCACCGCAGGGCCCGCAGCGCCTGCGCCCGCGCTGCGCCAACGGCACCGTCGGCGACGGCGCGGTCTGCATCAAGGAAAAGCTGGTCGAGACGCTGCCCGAGGGCAAGAGCCACTCGATCCTGAACATCTCGATGCAGGGGTCGGACAACACGCCGGTCTATACCGTGCCCGAGGGGCATTACTTCTTCATGGGCGACAACCGCGACAACTCCTCCGACAGCCGGGTGCCGAATATCGCCAACGGCGTGGGTTTCGTGCCCTACGAGAACCTCGTCGGCCGGGCCGACCGGATCATGTTCTCTTCCGCCGGGCGGTCGATGCTGTTCTTCTGGACCTGGCGCAGCGACCGCTATTTCCAAGCCATCGAGTGACCGGGATCCGATGGGATTCCTGCGCGATGCCCTGGACTGGCGCGGCCTGAGCGGCCGCGCGGTCTTTGCGCTGGCCTGCCTGCCCGTCGCCCTGGTGCTGCTGCTGCAATCCCGCGTCGGGGCGCTGAGCCCCGCAGGCGCGGCTGTCGCGCTGGCCAGCGCGCTGGCAATCCTGCTGTTCTGGGGCCACGCGCGGCGGCGACTGCGGGCAGCGGGCATGTCGGGCTGGTGGATGTGGGGGCTGGCGGTGCCGGTCGTATCGCTGGTGCTGGCGGCCGTGCTGCTGGTCCGCCGTACCCGGCCCGACGCCGCGCCCGGCGCCTATCGCCGGGGCGGACAACGACTGGTCTGGATCCTGGTCGCGCTGCTGGCCAGCCGCGCGCTCTGGGCGCCCTACATCATCCCCACCGGCAGCATGTCCCCGACCCTGCAACCGGGCGACTACGTGGTGACCACGCGCAGCCTGGCCGCACCCCGGCGCGGCGACGTGGTGGTCTTTCGTCACCCGGTGCATCGCACCGACTACCTCAAGCGGGTGATCGGCCTGCCGGGCGACCGCGTGCAGATGCAGGCCGGCCAGGTGATCCTGAACGGCGCGCCGCTGCCGCAGACGGCGCTGGCGGACTGGAGCGAACCCTACCGCGCCACGACCATGGGCACCCGCCCGCGCTGCCTGGCCCCGGTCGCCGAAGGCGCGCCCTGCGCCAAGCACGCCGCCAGCGAAACCCTGCCGGGCGGCCCGGCCTACACCGTGCTGGACATCGGCCCGACCGCCACCGACGACACCGCGCTGGTCGTGGTGCCGCCGGGCCATGTCTTCGTGCTGGGCGACAACCGCGACAACTCGCTCGACAGCCGCGTCGCGCAGGCGCGGGGCGGGCCGGGGCTGGTGCCGCTCGACCATGTTGAAGGCCGCGTGCGGCTGGTGCTCTACTCGCAGGAGGGGCGCCCGGGACGCGTCCTGAGGAGGATCGAATGAAACTGTCCGCAGACCTGACCGTGCTGCAAGAGACGCTGGGCCACAGCTTTCGCGACCCGAGGCTGCTGCGCCGCGCGGTGACCCATGCGTCGATGTCCGGCCCCGGCCGCGAGGACAACCAGCGGCTGGAGTTCCTGGGCGACCGGGTGCTGGGCCTGGTCATGGCCGAGGCGCTGCTGGCGCATGATCCGGGCGCCAGCGAAGGCCAGCTGGCGCCGCGTTTCAACGCGCTGGTGCGCAAGGAAACCTGCGCCGACGTGGCGCGCGAGATCGGGCTGGGACAGGCGCTGAAACTGGGCCGGTCCGAGCAGAAATCCGGCGGCCGGCGCAAGCTGGCGCTGCTGGGCGACGCGATGGAGGCGGTGATCGCCGCGGTTTACCTGGACGCCGGGTTCGAGGCGGCGCGGGCGCTGGTGCTGCGGCTGTGGCACAACCGGATCGCCGAGGTGGACGACGACGCCAAGGACGCCAAGACCGCGTTGCAGGAATGGGCGCAGGCGCGCGGGCTGCAACCGCCCGCCTACGTCGAGACCGCCCGCTCTGGCCCGGACCACGCCCCGGTCTTCACGATCCAGGCGCGGCTGGACAGCGGCGAGACCGCCGAGGCCACCGCCGGGAACAAGCGGCAGGCCGAACAGATGGCGGCCAAGGCACTGCTGGAGCGGCTGGAGTGACCTATGAATTGTCGCGCCGCTGCTGCGCCGTTGGGTACTTGTCCCACAGCTCGGCGCGACCTTGCTGGCGCACGGCCGCCCGCCAGAGCTTTTTTCGGACTCCCTCGGTTTCGAGACCACGGTATTTGCCGCCGGAGTACTTGGGCCAATCCAAGGCCAGGCCTTGTTTCACCAATTCGGCGGACAAATCACGCCCATCGGGTAGCAGGCACCGGGCAACGGTGCGACCATGGGCATCCTCGTCCACGATCTCTGCGGTAATCAGATGCCCCTTGCACAGCTTGACCATGGCCCATTTCGCCTGCTTCCCGTAAGGATGGTCCATCTCGGGCGCATCAATACCGAACAGCCGCAAGCGAACCCTCTCAACGTCAATCGTGTCTCCATCGACGACCCAAGCGCGACCTTTGAGCACCCGCCGCACCGGCGAGGCTTCTCCTGATGGCAGCGGTCGGAGGGAAGGCCGATCGGGGGAGGACGGCGGCGGTCGGAGAGAAGAAAAATCAAGTGGATCCGCCGTCTGGTCTGGCAACGTCGTGTGTTGAGAATGAGAGCTTTTCGATGATTTCCAAACGATCAGAACCAAAACTGCGATACCAAGCAGAAGTACAAATATTTCCAAGTGCTCACTCCCATTCCCGAATGCGTTTCATGCTATCCAATGGCTTGGCGCCGGCGCAAGGCCATTTGCGCAGCCAATGCATTGAAATTGCTCAGTCTCGCCCATTTCCCCAAGGAGCAAACAGACTAGTGAGAAACAACTTTTTCCTGAGCGTCCATGACCGGGCCGGAAACCCGACCACATGACCGACAACGTCAAGGGCGCGCTCTGGATGATGCTGGCCATGGTCGGATTCGCCGTCGAGGACGCCTTTTTCAAGGCCGCCACCGGCGCGGGATGGACCAGCCCCGGCATGGGCACGCTGCAATTCGGTCTGACCGCCATGGCGATCTACGCGGTGATCGCGCGGCGCAGCGACCGTCCGCTGTGGCACCCGGCCTACCTGCAACCGCGCCTGCTGATCCGCACCGGGTTCGAGATCATGGGCCGGCTGTTCTTTGCCCTCAGCCTCGCCTACAACACGCTGTCGCTGACCTCCTCGATCCTGCAGGCCGCACCGCTGGTGGTCATGCTGGGCGCGGCGTTGGTGCTGGGCGAACGGATCGGCCCGCGGCGCTGGGTCGCCATGGGGCTGGGGCTGGTCGGCGTGATGATGATCCTGCGGCCGACGCCCGAGCACTTCACCCCGACCGCCGTCTTTGCCGTGCTGGGCATGCTGGGCTTTGCCCTGCGCGACCTGGCCACCCGGACCGCCCCGGCGCAGGTGCATTCGTCGCAGCTGGGCCTGCTGGGCTTTGCCGTCGTCACCGTGGCGGGGCTGGTGATCCTGGCCTTTGAGCCGGGCCCGCCGCGCCTGCCCACGCCGATGGGCGCCGCCTTCATCAGCGCCACCGCCATCGCCGGGGTGATCGGCTACAGCGCGCTGACCGCCGCCATGCGCAGCGGCGAGGTCGGCGTTGTCGCGCCCTTCCGCTACTTCCGCCTGCTGGTGGCGCTGGTCTTCGCCTTTGCGCTGTTCGGCGAACGCCCGGACGCGATGACGCTGAGCGGCGCGGCGCTGGTGGTCGGCTCGGGGCTCTATTCTCTGCTGCGCGAAAGGCGGCGGCGGCAACGCCGCTGAGCCGCCTGCCTTCTCCGCTCTGGCAGAAGCCGGCAAAACCGGCTAAAGCGCGACCTTGTTCGCAGGAAAGCCAAGCCAGACCATGACCACACGCGCCGGTTTCATCGCCCTCATCGGAGAGCCCAACGCGGGCAAATCCACGCTGACCAACCGCATGGTGGGGGCCAAGGTCAGCATCGTCACGCACAAGGTGCAGACCACCCGCGCCCGCATCCGCGGCGTGGCGATGGAGGGCAACAGCCAGCTGGTCTTTGTCGACACGCCCGGCCTGTTCAAGCCGCGCCGCCGGCTGGACCGCGCCATGGTGGCCGCCGCCTGGGGCGGTGCCGCCGATGCCGACATCATCGTCCTGCTGATCGAGGCGCACCGCGGCATCACCGAGGGGGTGGAAAACATCCTCAAGGGTCTCGAGGGCCTGCCCAGGGGGCGCAGCGTGGTGCTGGCCATCAACAAGATCGACCGGGTCGAGGCCAAGGTGCTGCTGGCGCTCAGCCAGGCGATGAACGACCGATTTGCGTTCGAGAAAACCTTCATGATCTCGGCCGAAAAGGGCTACGGCGTCGACGACCTGCGCAAGTGGCTGGCCGGGAAGGTCCCCGAGGGCCCCTGGCTCTACCCCGAGGACCAGATCGCCGACCTGCCCCTGCGCATGATCGCCGCCGAGATCACCCGCGAGAAACTGACCCTGCGGCTGCACCAGGAACTGCCCTACCAGCTGACCGTGGAAACCGAAAGCTGGCAGGAACGCGACGACGGCTCGGCCCGGATCGACCAGATCGTCTACGTCGCCCGCGACGGCCACAAGGGCATCCTGCTGGGCCACAAGGGCGAGACGATCAAGGCCGTCTCCAAGGCCGCGCGCGAGGAGCTGGTCGAATTCCTCGGCCGCCCGGTGCACCTGTTCCTGCAGGTCAAGGTGCGCGAGAACTGGCTGGAGGAGGCGGAACGCTACTCCGAGATGGGGCTGGATTTCCGCGACGGCAATACATGACGCCACGGCTGACCGCGCGCTTCTGGATCGACGCCTACCTCACCCACCTGCGCCTGCACGACATCCCGGCCTTTGTCACCGCGCATGGCGACGACACCGCCGGCGCGGTGCTGGTCAAGCTCAACACGCTGGACGGGCAGGCGCGCGCCTACAGCCGCAGCTTTGACCTGATGACCGGCGACCGCAGGTGGACGGAACTCACCTCCGGCCCGGACCGGGAGGTCGACGCCGCCATCACCCGCCAGCGCGGCTTTGACCCCGATCTCTGGGTGATCGAGGTCGAGGACCGGCAGGGCCGTCACCTGCTGGACTCCCCCGGACTCGGCTGAGCCGCTGGCCGAGCATCACCGCCCCCAGCCCGGCCAGCCAGAACACCGCACCCAGCACGCCGATCCACATCAGCACCTTCGGCCAGCCGATGAGCGGCGGATCGAGAAAGAAATACGGGTGCCGCCCGTCGATCTCGCCACGGATCAGGGCATAGGCCATGTAGAGGCCGGGCCACGTCAGCCAGAGCGCCGCGTGCCGCCAGGCCAGCCCGGCCTTCGGCGCGAAGGCCGCCCACCACAGCAGCAGCGCCACGGGCACGGCGGTGTGCAGGCCCTGGTCGGTCCACCATCTCAGCCCGGAAAACTCCCGCGCCAGCAGCGTGTGATAGACCACGCCGACGATGACCATCCACAGCGTCAGCCCGGTGATCCAGACCGCGCCCACGCGCCAGCCGAAGGCCACCGCCGTCGCGGTCAGCGCGGTCAGCACGTTGGTCAGGAAGGTGAAATAGCGACCCGTGCGCCAAAGCTCCTGCCACAGCGTCCAGTGCGGACGGCGCTCCAGCCCCACCTGCACGTAGAGACAGAGCGTGACCCAGGCCAGAACGGCAAGACAGGCGGCAAACAGGCGGGCTATGCGTGACATGCCGCCCGTTTACCTTCCCCGCTGCGGCATGAACAAGGGCGGCTCGCGCGGCTTTGATCGGGACCTGGCGCGGGTTACGGCCCTGGACCGCGCCGGCCGCGCCCTGCGCGACGATGCCGCCCGGACCTGACCTGCGGCTTCTTCTTGGTCCAAATACTCATCTGCCCCATCCGCCCCTTGCAACGCCGGACCATTGTGACCAGCCTCGCACCATGGACTGGCGCGACACCGGCATTCTGTTGAGCACCCGCAGGCACGGCGAAACCGCGCTGATCCTCGAGGTGTTCACGCCTTTGCACGGGCGGCACGCGGGCGTGCTGCGCGGCGGCACCTCGCGCAAGCTGGCGCCGCACCTGCAACCCGGGGCGCAGCTGGACCTGGCCTGGCGGGCGCGGCTGGAGGACCACCTTGGCGCCTTCACCGCCGAACCGCAGCGGTCCCGCGCGGCCGCCGCCATGGGCGACCGGCTGGCGCTGGCCGGGCTGAACGCGGTCACCGCGCTGCTCTCCTTCTGCCTGCCCGAACGCGAGCCGCACGCCGCGCTCTACACCCGTACCGAACGGCTGCTGGACCTGCTCGCGCAGACCGACCTCTGGCCGCTGGCCTATCTCAACTGGGAGCTGGCCCTGCTCGAGGAGATGGGCTTTGGCCTTGACCTGACGGCCTGCGCCGTCACCGGGGCGACCGAGGGGCTGGCCCATGTCTCGCCCAAGACGGGGCGCGCCGTCACCGCCGCCGCTGCCGGGGCCTGGGCCGACCGGCTGCTGCCGCTGCCGCCGGTGCTGCTGGGCCGGGGAGAGGCGGGTGACGCCGAGATCGCCCAGGCGCTTGCCACCACGGGATATTTCATGGAACACCGCCTGGCGCCCGAACTGCGCGACAGGCCCCTGCCCGCCGCCCGCGCCGCCTTTGTCGCGCGGCTGCTGACCCGGGCGCAGGGCTGACAGGGACACGACGCCGCGCGCGCGGCGCGGGCCTTCCCCCGCCCCCAAGAACCCGCTAGGAAGACAGCGATGAAAATGACGTTGCCCAACCTCCTGACGATCCTGCGCCTGGTCGCCGCCCCCGGGGTTGCGATCATGTTCCTGTATTTCGCGCGGCCGCTGGCGGACTGGTGCGCGCTGGTGCTGTTCCTGACCGCCGCGATCACCGACTGGTTCGACGGCCACCTGGCGCGCAGCTGGCAGCAGATCACCAAGCTGGGCACCATGCTGGATCCGATCGCCGACAAGGCGATGGTGCTGATCGCGCTCATGGTCATCGTCGGATTTTCCTCGTGGTCTCCGTGGCTTGTCCTGCCGGCCACGATGATCGTCTTCCGCGAGGTCTTTGTCTCGGGCCTGCGCGAATTCCTGGGCACCACCGCCGGAACGCTGAAGGTCACCAAGCTGGCCAAGTGGAAGACCACGGCGCAGATGGTGGCCATCGCCGTGCTGTTTGCGCAGGGCATCTTCGAGCACTATCTTGTCATGTCGAGCATGGGCATGGACGACCAGATCATCCGCCAGGTACTGGACGGCGAGATCCCGGACCACATGGGCCTGCTGTGGAAATACCACGGCATGATCTGGTCCGGCCAGGGCGGGCTGGTGCTGCTGTGGATCGCGGCGGCGTTGACCATGGTCACCGGCTGGGATTACTTCCGCAAGGCCATGCCGCATCTGAAGGAGGATCGCTGATGGACGTGCTGTATTTCGCCTGGGTGCGCGAGCGCATCGGCCTGCCGCGCGAACGGATCGAGACCCAGGCCGCCACCGTCGCCGACCTGGTGGCCGAGCTGCGCGCCCGCGAGGACCGTTACGAGGCCGCCTTTGCCGACCTCAGCGCGCTGCGCGTCGCCGTCGACCAGGAGCTGACCGATTTCGACGCCCCGCTGTCCGGCGCGCGCGAGGTCGCGTTTTTCCCGCCGATGACCGGGGGCTGAGGCCGATGCGGGTGATCGTGCAGGAGGCGCCGTTCGACTTCGGGGCCGAGGCGGCGGGCTTTGCCGCCGGGCGGCACGACATGGGCGCGGTCGTCACCTTTACCGGCATCGTGCGGGACCTGAAGGGCGGCGGTTTGCGCGCGATGGAGATCGAGCATTACCCCGGCATGACGCAGAAGGCGCTGGAAAAGATCGCCGGTGAGGCGGTCGCGCGCTGGTCGCTGGGCGACGTGCTGGTGATCCACCGCTATGGCCGGATGGAGCCGGGCGAGCAGATCATGATGGTGGCGACCGCAGCGCCGCACCGCAAGGACGCCTTCGAGGCGGCCGAGTACCTGATGGACTACCTCAAGTCGCGCGCGCCCTTCTGGAAGAAGGAACAGACCGTCGACAATGCCGCCTGGGTCGCCGCGCGGGACGAGGACGAGGACGCGCTGACACGGTGGTAAGGCGCGCCGGGGTTTGGTAAGAAGTTCTGACCACACCTACGGATTCCAAAATGCCATTCGTCAAGGTCCAGTCCGAAAAGCTGTCCACCGCCGTTGTCCGCCAGATCGAGCTTCTGATCCTGCGCGGCGTGCTGCGTCCGGGCGAACGCCTGCCCTCCGAACGGGACCTGTCCGACCAGTTGGGCGTGTCGCGCCCCTCGCTGCGCGAGGCGGTGGCAGAATTGCAGGAGCGCGGGCTGCTGACCTCCAGGGCCAACGCCGGGATCTTTGTCACCGAGGTGCTGGGCTCGGCCTTTTCGCAGCCGCTGATCCAGCTGTTTGCCAGCCATGACGAGGCGGTGTTCGACTACCTGTCGTTCCGCCGCGACATGGAGGGGCTGGCCGCCGAGCGCGCGGCGACCCATGGCACCGACAGCGATCTCGCCGTGATCGCCGCCGTCTACGCCAAGATGGAAGCCGCCCACGCCAAGCGCAACCCGGCCGAGGAGGCAGGGCTGGACGCCGAGTTTCACCTGGCGATCATCGAGGCCAGCCACAACGTCATCATGCTGCACATGATGCGGTCGATGTACCAGCTGCTGCGCGAGGGCGTGTTCTACAACCGGCAGATCCTGTTCAAACAGCGCACCACCCGCGACACGCTGCTGGCGCAGCACCGCGCGATCAACGACTCGCTTCAGGCGCGGGATGCGGCCAGCGCGCGGGCGGCGGTGGCGGCGCACCTGGACTTTGTCGAGGCGGCCCTGAGCGCCGACCGCAAGGCCGAGAAGAACGAGGCCATCGCCCGCCAGCGGCTGGACCGGGAAAGCGGGCGCTGAGGCTACAGCGGGACGCTGTCGGCCATCTCTTTCAGCAAGGTGGCCGAGTGGCGCAGCGCCTCCGTCTCGGGCGCGTCGAGGTCGGGCCAGAGCGTGGCCGACACGCCCTGCGCCCCCACCAGGCGCGGCAGGGACAGCGCCACCTGCGGCACGCCCAGCGCATCCGCCTCGACCATCGACACAGACAGCACCGCCTGTTCGTCGCGCCCGATGGCGGTGACGATCCGCGCCAGCCCTGCGCCGATGCCGTACCATGTCGCGCCCTTGCCGGCGATGATGGTATAGGCCGCGCGGCGGACGCCGTGGTCGATCTCGGCGCGCACGCGGTCTGTCAGCGCGGCGCCGACCTGCGCGGCAAAGGCCGCCAGCGGCACCGATCCGGCGCGCACGCTGGACCAGGCCAGCACCTCGCTGTCGCCGTGTTCGCCCAGCACATAGCCGTGGATCGACCCCGGCGAGATGCCCAGGTGCCGGCCGATCAGCCAGCGGAACCGCGCCGTGTCGAGGATCGTGCCCGAGCCGATGACCCGTTCGGGCGGCAGGCCCGACAGCGTGGTGGAGATTTGCGTGATCACGTCCACCGGGTTGCTGGCCACCAGCAGGATCGCGCCCGGCGCGACCTCCATCACCCGGCCGATCACGGCGCGGAACACCTCGGCGTTGCGGCCCAGCAGCTGGGGGCGCGTTTCACCCGGTTTCTGCGACACGCCGCAGGCCAGGATCACCACCGAGGCCCCGGCGATGTCCGGGTAATCCCCCGCGCGCACCACGGTGGAGCCGGCAAAGGGCACCGCGTGGGCGATGTCCTCGGCCTCGGCCCTGGCGCGCGCGGCGTTGAGGTCGATCAGGACCAGCTCGGACACGGCGTTTTGCAGGACCAGCGCGAACGCGGTGGCAGAGCCCACCATGCCCGCACCGACAATGGCGACTTTCATCCGGGATACTCCGTCAGGTTGCGGTTGCGGTAGGCGGAACTCTCTCCCGGATGGCGGGGGAAGCCAAGCACAGTGCAGGGATCGCCGCGCGGCCCGCCGACGCGGCCCGCTATACCCCACCCGGCGAGATCGCTGCGCGACCCGCTGACGTTGCACCCGGCATGTCGAGGCTGTGGGGCCCGCGGGATCCTGCTGCGCAGGACCCGCTATGCCCCACCCGGCGGGATCGCTGCGCGACCCGCCGTGAAAAAACCCGGGCGATCGCGCGCCCGGGCCAGTGGTCACAAGAGCCGAGTGGAAGGAGACCCTCAGCCCCTGGAGAATTCGGGATAGGCCTCCATGCCCA
This sequence comes from Antarctobacter aquimaris, assembly GCF_900184945.1. Classification (GTDB taxonomy): domain Bacteria; phylum Pseudomonadota; class Alphaproteobacteria; order Rhodobacterales; family Rhodobacteraceae; genus Maliponia; species Maliponia aquimaris. The sequence goes on from NZ_FXYF01000005.1 coordinate 135,196, forward strand.
GCTCGGCCATGTCGAGACCGGTGATCTCTTCCTCTTCCGACACGCGGATGCCCATGACCGCCTTGAGGATGAACCACAGGATGCCCGAGGTCACGAAGACGAAGACACCGACGATCACGATCGAGATTAGCTGGCCGCCGAGGGTGGCGTCGCCGTTGGTCAGGACCACGGCCAGCGTGCCCCAGATGCCGGCGCAGAGGTGCACCGGGATGGCGCCCACGACGTCGTCGATCCTGAACTTGTCCAGCAGCGGCACGGCAAAGACCACGATCACACCGCCCACGGCGCCGATCAGGGTGGCCTGGCCCAGCGTCGGGGTCAGCGGTTCTGCGGTGATCGACACGAGGCCGGCCAGCGCGCCGTTCAGCACCATGGTCAGGTCGACCTTCTTGTACACCACCTGGGTCAGGATCAGCGTGGCGAGGGCGCCACCGGCAGCCGCCGTGTTGGTGTTGGCGAAGATGCGCGACACGTCGGCGACGTCACCCACGGTGCCCATGGCCAGCTGCGAGCCGCCGTTGAAGCCGAACCAGCCCAGCCACAGGATGAAGGTGCCCAGCGTGGCCAGCGTCAGGTTGGAACCCATGATCGGGTGCACGCGGCCGTCCTTGCCGTATTTGCCAAGACGCGGACCCAGGATCAGCGCGCCCGCCAGCGCGGCCCAGCCACCGACCGAGTGCACGACCGTCGAGCCGGCGAAGTCGAGAAAGCCGTACTGCGTGTCGAGGAAACCGCCGCCCCACTTCCACGAGGCCTGGATCGGGTAGATGAGGCCGGTCAGGACCACGGTGAAGATCAGGAAGGGCCACAGCTTGATCCGCTCGGCCAGGGTGCCGGACACGATCGACGCGGTGGTGGCGCAGAACATCAGCTGAAAGAAGAAGTCCGAGCCGGTCGAGGCATAGCCGTAGTCGTCCGCGCCGTCGCGGGCCAGGCCCACGGCTTCGAGGACGGCGACGCCGAAGGCGCCGAGGTAGCCGCCAGTCTCATCGGTGCCGATCGACCAGCTGCCCAGCGGGTACATCAGGTTGTAGCCGATGAGGTAATACATGATGCCGGCGATGGAGAAGAGCGCGATGTTCTTGGTGCACTGCATCGCCACGTTCTTGGTCCGCACCAGGCCGGCCTCGAGCATGGCAAAGCCCGCGGCCATCCACATCACCAGGAAGCCGCCGACAAGGAACAGCAGCGAGTTCAGGATGAAGATCGAGTCGGTCGAGGCATCGATCCCGGCCACCGGCACGGCTTCGGCCGCATCCTGCGCGAGGCCAAGGCTCGGCACGGCCAGCAGCAGCGCGGTCGGTGCGAGCGTCTTGAGAAGTGTCATATCCGTTTCCCTCATGATGAACTGCACCCTTCAGAGCGCGTCTGCGTCGGTTTCGCCGGTGCGCACGCGCACGGCCTGAAGCACGTCGAGCACGAAGATCTTGCCGTCGCCGATCTTGCCGGTCTGCGCGGTGGTCCTGATGGTCTCGATCACCTGATCGGCCATCGACGCGGCGACGACGATTTCCAGTTTGATTTTCGGCACGAAATTCACGGCATATTCCGCGCCGCGGTAGATTTCGGTATGGCCGGACTGAGAGCCGAAGCCCTTGATCTCCGTCACCATCATGCCGCGCACGCCGATGCCGGTGAGGGCTTCGCGCACCTCTTCCAGCTTGAACGGCTTGATCGTTGCAATGATCAGTTTCACCTTGGTCCCCTTCGGTCTGGCAGGGCACGCCCCGCAGTTTGCCCCCGCAGAAGGACGGTGGCAGAGGGACGAATTGAAGGGAGAAGCCCGGTTTTCGGGAAAATCCGCCGGCCGGCCTGCTCAATATTTGCGCTGTTTTTCCCTGGCGGTGAATTATTGTGCGAAAAATAAACGTGAGGGCCGCTTGCCGATGGTCAACATTCCTGTCCAAAGACGATAGACTCGCGCAGCGAGAGCAGGGACGAAGCAGGCAGTTTCAATGAGCACCTCCAAGGGAAAACCCAGGCGGCTGGTGGCGGACCGCCGTTATCCGCGCGGCGCGGCGCCGGACAAACAGGCCGCCAAATCCGCCAAGCCGGCCAAGCCGGCCAGGACCCGCAGCCGCCGCACACCGGCCCGGGCGCGGCGCCGGGGGCCGATCGGGGTGCTGGCGGCGCTGGCGTCGTGGATCGTGCGGCTGGTCTTGCGGGTGACGATTTCGGCCGTGGTGGTGGCGGGGCTGATCCTGGGCGGGGCGGTGCTGTACACCTACAGTTCGCTGCCCGACCTGTCGCAGGTGCTGGACGGGCGGGCGCGCGGGTCGGTCACGCTGCTGGACCGCGATGGCGAAGTCTTTGCCCTGCGCGGCGACCAGTTCGGCGGCATCGTCACCGCCGAAAGCGTGTCGCCGCACCTCAAGAACGCGGTTGTCGCCACCGAGGACCGGCGGTTCTACTGGCACTTCGGCGTCAGCCCGCGCGGCGTGGCCGGCGCCATCCGCATCAACCTGAGCGAGGGGCGCGGGCCGCTGTCGGGGCACGGCGGTTCGACCATCACGCAGCAGACCGCCAAGCTGCTGTGCCTTGGCGTCGAATACGACCCGACCGTGTGGAAGAAGGAAGCCGACTACCTCGCCGACTGCCGCGCCGGTTCGCTCAAGCGCAAGGCGCAGGAGGCGATCTATGCCATGGCCATGGAGGCCAAGTACACCAAGGACGAGATCCTCTCGATCTACCTCAACCGCGCCTACATGGGCAGCGGCGCCTATGGCGCCGAGGCCGCGGCGCAGCGGTATTTCTCGAAACCGGCCAGCGCGCTGAACCCGGCCGAGGCGGCGATGCTGGCGGGGCTGCTGACCGCGCCCTCGACGCTGGCGCCGACGGCGAACCTCAAGCGCAGCCAGGACCGCGCGGCGACGGTGCTGCGGCTGATGAACGAACAGGGCTACCTCAGCAACGAGGAAACCCAGCGCTACCAGGACAACCCGGCGGTTCTGTCCGACAACGCATCGGCCATGCGCGGCGGCTATTTCGCCGACTGGGTGATGCAGTCGGGGCCGGATTTCTTCACCCGCGACACCACCGAAGACGTGATCATCGAAACCACGTTGGACCAGCGCATGCAGCGCGTCACCGCCGAGGCGGTGAACAAGGTCATGGGCGAAAAGCTGAAAGCCGGGTCCAAGGCCGAGGTCGCGGTGGTGGTGATGTCGGCGGACGGGGCGGTGCGGGCGATGATCGGCGGGCGCGACACCGATGCCTCGGGCCTGTTCAACCGGGCGACGCAGGCGGTGCGGCAGACCGGATCGGCGTTCAAGCCGTTTGTCTACGCCACGGCGCTGGAACTGGGCTATTCGCCGCTGGATACGGTCGAGGATGCGCCCTACTGCCTGAACATCCCCGGGTCGGGCGAATGGTGCCCGGAAAACTACTCGCGCCAGCATTTCGGCCGGGTGACCCTGGTCGAGGCGCTGGAGAGGTCGCTGAACGTGCCGGCGGTCAAGGTGTCCGAGAGCGTCGGCCGCGACCTGGTGCTGCGGGTGGCGCGCGATTTCGGCATCGTGCGCGAGCTGTCGGACACGCCCGCGCTGGCGCTTGGCGCGTCCGAGGCGACTCTGCTGGAGATGACCGGCGCCTATGCCGGCATCCTGAACGGCGGCTCTTCGGTGACACCCTACGGGCTGCGGGTGCTGCGGCTGAAAGGCCAGCCCGAGCCGCTGATGGGGTCCGGCGGCGGCATCGGCGAACGCGTGGTGCGCGAGGAAGCGGCCCGACAGCTGGTCTGGATGATGCACAAGGTGGTGACCAGTGGCACCGGCGGCCGCGCCGCCCTGCCCGACCGCCAGGTCGCCGGCAAGACCGGCACCAGCCAGGAGGCCCGCGACGCCTGGTTCGTCGGCTTCACCGCCGACTACGTGGCCGGCGTCTGGATGGGCTACGACGACAACACGCCGCTTCAGGGGGTGACGGGCAGCGGGCTGCCGGCGGAGATCTGGCACGAGGTGATGCTGCGCATCCACGAGGGCCTGCCGCCGCGGCCCCTGCCGATGACGGAGCCGGTGGCGCCGGTGGTCGTGCAGCCCGAACCGGCGCCGGTCCCGCAACAGGACCGACAACAGCAACGCCAGACCATCCTGGAGCAGGTTCTGCGGGATCTGCTGGGCGGAAACTGAGAGGGGCGCGCGCGGGTCATGCCGGGGGAAAAGGGCCTTCGAAGGCCCTTTCTCAACGCGCTTGCAAGCGCGTTTTCAAGCGGCTTCGAAGCCGCTTGAAAGAAAGGCGTTTCGAAACGCCTTTCCCGTGCGGGACGGGCGCCGCGCTCAGCCTGCCCTGCGCAGGTCCGCGATCAGCGTGTCGATGTTGCCGCGACGGGCGTCCAGCATGGCGCCGATCTCGGTCCGCTCGGTCAGCAGCATGTCCACGCCCTCGATGAACATGTTGTAGAAACGCTTCGAGTCGGAGACGTGAAAGCTGACCTCGAACGGGTCGGTGCCCCGCAGGAACGCCGTGCACTGCACCTCGTAGCCGCGGCGGATCGTCTTGACCCTCTGCACGTCGAGCCGCCCGCCGATAAACTCGCGGAACCGCTTGCCGTACTTGCGCGAGATGTAGCCGGTGAAGGCCTCGGTAAAGGCCTTCTTCTGCGCGTTGGTCGCGCGCCGCCCGTCCACCCCCAGCGCGGTCGCGGCGATCACCTTGGTGTCGCCGTACTTGACGAAGATGCGTTCGAACTCGCGGAACATGCCCGACTCGGACTTGCCCGAGGCGATGACGGCGTTGATCTCTTCGACCATCCTGCCAACCAGCGCCGCCGCCTCCTGGCCGCTCAGGGCCAGCGCCGGCGCGGCGGGCAAGGCGGCCAGCGCCGCTCCGGTGGTGAGGAAGCTGCGTCGTGTCAGGTGAGTCATGACAGTCTCCTGGTCAAAATCCTTCGGTGTCCACCGAAAGGGGGTCGAAATCTGCCCCGCCCGGGGCCTCTTCGCCCAATTCGTGCCGGCGGTTCTGAAGATACATCAGCCGCAGTTGCGCGTAGCTGTCGGCGCTGGCGTAGACCGACTCGATGATGCCGTCAAACTGGCTGCGCTCGCCGATCTTGTCCAACCCCTTGGCAACGGTGCCGATGTAGCGTTCCGGCTTGGGTACAACATACGCCACCGGGTCCGTCAGCAGGTCGACGAGGATACCGGCGGTATCCCGCTCGGTCGAGGGGCCGAGCAGCGGCAGTTCCTGGTAGGCGCCCTCGGGCACGCCCCAGACGGACAGCGTCTCGCCAAAGCCGGAGTCGTCCGGCGCCAGCCCCCATTCGTTGGCCACGTCGAACAGACCGCCCACCCCGATGGTCGCGTTCAGCGTAAAGCGCATGGTGTTGGAGGTGGCGCGCACGAGCCGGCCCTGCAACAGCTGGTTGACCACGGTCTGCGGCAGCGACACCGTGTCGGCAAAGGTGGAGATCCGATCCTGCGCGAAACCCGGCACCACCCCGGCGTAGCCCGGCCCGTCGCCGGAGAACAGCCGCGTGTCGAGATCGCGGTTGAAGGCATGCACCTTGCGGTTCTGCGTCTCGTAGGGATCGTGGATGCCTTCGGGAGCGCCGCCCGGTCCCGGCACGGAACACCCGGCCAGGACTGCGGCCACCCCTGCCAGCATCACCACCCTGGATCCACGCATGCCTGTCCGTCCTTTTCAAACCACTTGGGAAAGCCCTTGGGCTCCCCTAAAAGAGTATGTAATTTCGTATCCGATTGCACCCAACGAAGGATGCCGGAATCTCTTACCATGTGGCACGTTCGCGACATGAATGGAGACAGGGTCAACACTGTCACAGATTCCGGCCCGTGACAAAGCGAAGGGCACCGAGCGGCGCATGACCACCCAACAGAAAGACACCGGCCGCGAGGAACTGCGCGCGGCCCGACGAAAAAGCCGCGTGTTCTACTGGTTTGTCGGAATCTTCAGCTTTTTCGTGAACATGCTGATGTTGACCGGGCCGCTGTACATGCTCCAGGTCTATGACCGGGTGCTGGGGTCGCGCTCGGTGGCGACGCTGATCGCGCTGTCGGTGCTGGTGCTGTTCCTCTACGGCATGATGGGCCTGCTGGACTACGTGCGCAGCCGAATCATGGCGCGGGTCGCGGCGCGGTTCCAGGCCGCGCTGGACCTGCGGGTGTTCGACGCGGTGCTGCGGCGCGCCGCCGTGCAGAACGACGAACTGGCCCAGACCGGGCTGCGCGATCTTGAATCGGTGCAGCGGCTGATGTCCTCGCCGGTGCTGATGGCCTTTTTCGACCTGCCCTGGACGCCGGTCTTCATCTTCGCGATCTTCATCTTTCACCCCTGGATGGGCTGGCTGGCGGTCGGCGGCGGGCTGTTCCTGGTGGCGGTCACGCTGCTGAACCAGGTGCTGAGCAAGACGCCGACGCTGAAATCCAACATGGCCGTGATGCAGGCCGAACGCACCGCCGACCAGATCCGCCAGGAGGCCGAGATGGTGCAGGCGCTGGGCATGCGCGAGGATGCGTTCAATCGCTGGATGGTCGCGCGCAGCCAGTCGCTTTCGGGGCAGATCACCTCGGCCGACCTCAGCGGCACCTTCACCACGATGACCAAGACCTTTCGCATGCTGTTGCAGTCGGCGATGCTGGGTCTGGCGGCCTACCTGGTGCTTCAGGGCCTGCTGACGCCGGGCGCGATGATCGCCGGGTCGATCCTGATGGGCCGCGCGCTGGCGCCGATCGAGCTGATGATCGGCCAATGGGCGCTGGTGCAGCGCGCGCGCAAGGGCTGGGACAACCTGGCCCAATTGCTGACCGAGGTGCCGGAGGCCGGCACGCGCACCGCCCTGCCCAAGCCACAGGCCAAGCTGGACGTACAGCAGCTGACCGTGGTCGCCCCCGGCGAACAGCAGGCCGCGCTGCGGCTGGTGTCGTTCAACGTCGGGCCCGGCCAGGCCTGCGGCGTGATCGGGCCTTCGGGCGCGGGCAAGTCGACGCTGGCGCGGGCGCTGACCGGGGTCTGGCGCCCCGCGGGTGGCAAGATCCGGCTCGACGGTGCCTCGCTGGACCAGTACGGCGCCGAAACGCTGGGCAAGCACATCGGCTACCTGCCGCAGCGCGTGACCCTGTTCGACGGCACCATCGCCGAGAACATCGCCCGCCTGTCCGCCCAGCCTGACGCGGAAAAGGTGGTCGCCGCAGCGATGAAGGCCGACGCGCACGACATGATCCTCAAGCTGCCGAACGGCTATGACACCCGCGTCACCGCCGCCGGCGGGCGGCTGTCGGGTGGCCAGATGCAGCGCATTGGCCTGGCCCGCGCCATGTACGGCGACCCGGTGATCCTGGTGCTGGACGAACCCAACTCGAACCTCGACAACGAAGGTTCGGAGGCGGTCAACAAGGCGATCAAGTCGTTCAAGGAAGACGGCAAGGCGGTGCTGATCATGGCGCACCGCCCCGCCGCGATCAAGGAATGCGACCTGCTCTTGATGCTGGAAAACGGCGGCCGCGCCGCCTTCGGACCCAAGGACGAGGTGCTCCAGGCCATGGTCAAGAACCACCAGCAATTGCAGAAGGCCGGACCGGGAGGTGTCAGATGACCCCTGAACAGCAATTCTCCGTGCGCAGTCCGATGATCGCGGGGATCATCGGGCTGGTGATCCTGGTCGGCGGCTTTGGCGGCTGGTCCGCGACCACCATGATCTCGGGGGCGATCGTCGCCAGTGGCCAGATCCAGGTCGACCGGAACCGCCAGGTGGTGCAGCACCCCGACGGCGGCGTGGTGGCCGAGATCCTCGTCGAGGAGGGCGACACCGTGACCGAGGGTGAGATCCTGATCAAGCTCGACCCGACGCTGCTGCGTTCGGAACTCAAGATCACCGAGGGCCAGCTCTACGAGATCATGGCCCGCCGCGCCCGGCTCCAGGCCGAGCGCGACAACGGCGACGAGATCGTCTTTGCCGAGGAACTGCTGGCCCGCGCCGAACTGGACCCGGAGGTCTTTGAACTGGTCGAAGGCCAGCGCAACCTGTTCTTTGCCCGCCGCGAATCGGTGCAGGCGGAGATCGAGCAGTTGTCCAAGCGGTCCGACCAGATCGCCGACCAGGTGATCGGCATCGAGGCGCAGCAGGAGGCGCTGGGCCGCCAGCTGGAGCTGATTCGCGAGGAACTGGTGGGCAAGGAGGAGCTGCGCAAGCAGGGCCTTGTCCGCGCGCCCGAGATCCTGGCCCTGCAACGCGAGGAAGCCCGGCTGGCCGGGTCGGTCGGCGAGCTGACCGCCACAAAGGCGCAGGCCGAAGGCCGCATCACGGAAATCGACATCCAGATCCTGACCCTGCGTACCAAGCGCCGCGAGGAGGCGATCACCACCCTGCGCGACCTGCAGTTCCGCGAACGCGAGCTGGCCGAACAGCGCCTGGCGATCCGCGAACGCCTGAGCCGGATGGAGATCACCGCCCCGGTCGACGGCATCGTCTACGGGCTGACGGTCTTTGCGCAGCGCTCGGTCGTGCGGCCGGCCGATCCGGTGATGTTCATCATCCCGCAGGACCGCCCGCTGGTGATCGCAGCCCAGGTCGAGCCGATCCACATCGACCAGATCTACATCAACCAGGAGGTGTCTCTGCGCTTTTCCTCGCTGGACCAGCGCGAGACGCCGGAACTGTTCGGCCACCTGACCAAGATCTCGGCCGACGCCTTTCAGGACCAGAACACCGGCATCCAGTACTACCGGGTCGAAATCGTGCTGAGCGAGGGCGAGGCCGCGCGCCTGCCCGAGGGCACAGTGCTGATCCCCGGCATGCCGGTCGAGGCCTTCATCCGCACCGCCGACCGCACGCCGCTGGCCTACCTCGTGAAACCCTTCACCGACTACTTTGCCAAGGCGTTCCGCGAAAGCTGAGCCTTTGCAGGACACATGAAAAAGCTCCGGTCGATGACCGGGGCCTTTTGCGTTCAGCGCGCAGCACCTACCACTGCCAGAGCGCCGGGACAAAGCGGAAGGCGTCGCCCTCGCGCGCGATATGGCCCACCCCCGGGAAGGGGAAGTGGTAACCCAGCACCGCCATCCGGTCGGCCGCGGCCATGTCCAGCAGGCGCCGCCGCGTCGCCACGGTCTGCTCGGCATCCATGTCCGAGCTGCCCACCCAGTCCGGCCGCGTCGTGCTCATCCAGGCGTGGGTCATGCAGTCGCCCAGCGCGATCAGCTGCTTGCCGCCCGATTCGACCACCACCGACATGTGCCCCGGCGTGTGGCCGGGCGTGTCGATCACCCGCACCCCCGGCACGATCTCTGTGCCATCCGAGGTGAGTTCCCACTCCGCGCCCTCGACGTTCAGCGAATTGACCGCCCCCACCACGAATTGCTGCAAGTCCGGCGTGACACGGTCGACCAGACCGTCCTGCAGCCAGAAATCGCGCTCCGTCCCGCCGATGTAATAGGCGGCATCGGGAAAGATCGCCTCGTCGAAATCGTCGCGGATGCCCCAGATGTGGTCCGGGTGGGCATGGGTAAAGACGACGTGGGTGATCGAGGCCGGGTCGATGCCGGCGCTCTCGAGGTTGGCCATCAGCCGGCCCGAGGTCGGCAAGAAGCGGTTGCCCGAACCGACATCGACCAGCACCGTCGCGTCACCCGACTGCACGACCAGGTGGTTGGTGTGGGAATAGTTCATCTCGGTCGACAGGAAGTAGCTTTCGAGAAAGGCCTTTACCTCCTCCGGGTCGGCATTGACGCCAAGGCCGGCGGCGGGGATCTCGAGGTGTCCGTCCGACACCACGGTCAGCACCGCCTCGCCCAGAGTAAAGCGGAAATGCGCGGGGTTGGCGGACGCGGGGCCGCCGATCGCCTGCGCGCGGGCGGGCGTGGCCACCAGTGCGGGCAGGGCCAGCGCCGGGGCGGTGGCGGCAAGGTTCAGCAGGTCGCGGCGCGAGGGGCGAAAGATCGACATGAGTCCTCCCAGTCATTCATGGATTTGAATGAGAAGATATCAGCCTTGTGCGGAATCGCCAGTGCCGGATGAGGTGGCCTGTCAGCCTGCGTCCGGCTGCTCCCAGGTGCGCCAGAGCGTCAGCAAAAGGGTGCCCTGGGCATGCGGACAGATGCTGTCGCCGATCAGCACGGGGCCACGGGGCGCCTTGCGCGGTGCCGGCGGGCTGCGGGTGTCGTCGTTGGCGGCGCGCGCCAGGTCACGCGGATCAAGGGTCAGGCTGGTCATGAGGCTCAGCATAGCCGGGACCGGGCAGTCTGGCAAATCCGCGGTGCGCCTGGCCGTAAGGGGGCGGGATGGACCCGGCGTCTTAACTGGCGCGCAGCAGGGTGATCCAGCTGTCGCCGTAGCGGCGGCTGTCTTCGACGGCAAAGCCCGTGGGGGCCTCCTGGGCGGCGCTTTCCTCCCAGACCACCAGCGCGCCGGGCGCGATCCAGCCGCCCGCCTGCGCCGAGGCCATCGCCCGCGCACCCAGCCCCTTGCCATAGGGCGGGTCGAGAAAGACGAGGTCGCAGGGCGTCTCGGCCGGGGGCAGCCGGGCGGCATCGCGCGCGATCAGCTTTGCCCGGTCGGCGCAGTCGAGCAGGGCGATGTTTTCGCGGATCAGGCGGCCAGCGACCCGACCATCGTCGACAAATATGGCCTGCGACGCGCCGCGCGACAGCGCCTCGAGCCCCAGCGCGCCGGTGCCGGCGAAGAGGTCCAGCACCCGGGTGCCCGCGAAAGGATCGCCAAAGCGGCCGCCCGACAGCACGTTGAACAGGCTTTCGCGCACCCGGTCGGTGGTGGGGCGCAGATGCGCGCCCGCGTCGCCCTTGCCCACAGCCGCGAGGCGGCGGCCGCGCCAGTCGCCCGCGACGATCCTCACGCCTTGAGCAGCGCCTTGAGGTCGGTCGCCGTGTCGGTGACGGCCGCAGGGTCCGGGCTCTTGCCCGCTTCGATCAGCCGTTTGCCCACCATGTAGGCGCGGCTGTCGTTGATCGCGTCGACCGCCAGCAGCCGGTCCCCGGCGTAGTACCAGTGCGACAGCGCCTCGCCGTCCTTGCGCACGACGATCCGGTCATAACCCGTGTTCAGCCCGGCGATCTGCAACTTGACGTCGTACTGGTCGGACCAGAACCAGGGCTTGGCCACGTAGGGACGCGCCTGGCCCAGGATGTTGTCGGCCACCAGTTCGCCCATGTCGATGGCGTTGCCGACCGATTCCAGCCGCAGCCGGCGGTCGCCCTGCGGGAAGGAGGCGCAATCGCCCGCCGCCCAGATCGCCGGGTCCGAGGTCTGGCCCAGCTCGTTGACCTTGATGCCGTTGTCGATCTCCAGCCCGCAGCCCTGGGCCAGTTCGGTCGCCGGGGCGATGCCCACGCCGACCACGACGAAATCGACTTCCAGTTCGGTGCCGTCGGTCAGTTCGGCGGCGCAGACATGCGCCTCGCCCACCAGCTGCTTCAGGCCGACGCCCTCGCGCACCGTCACACCGTGCCGCTTGTGCAGGGCGCGGAACCAGGCCGAGGTTTCAGGCGCGGCGACGCGCTGGAGGATGCGGTCGGCAGCCTCGACCAGCGTCACCTTGAGGCCGCGCTTGGCGCAGACGGCCGCCGCCTCGAGGCCGATGTAGCCGCCGCCGACGATCAGCACGCGGCGCTTGGCGCGGCATTGCGGGGCCATGTCGTCCACGTCCTGCAAGGTGCGGACGACGTAGACGCCATCCAGCTCGCCGCCGATGGCGGCCGGCAGGCGGCGCGGCACCGACCCGGTGCAAAGCACGCAATGGTCATAGGGGATCTTCTGGCCGGCGGTGATGACCTGCCTCTTCTTGCGGTCGATCGCGGTCACGGTTTCCGACAGGTGCAGGTCGATGCCGTTCTCCGGGTAATAGCTGGCGGGGCGCAGGTAGAGCCGTTCCAGCTCCATCTCGCCCAGCAGGTAGGCCTTGGACAGCGGCGGTCGCTGGTAGGGCGGCGCGGGTTCCTCGCCGATCAGGGTGATCTTTCCCTCGAGCCCGCCGGACCGCAGACGCGCCACCAGCGAGGCCGCTGCCTGCCCGGCGCCGATCACAACCACGCTGTCCATGTCCGACTCTCCGCTTTCCCTTGGCCCCGGCAAACCTATAGTCCGCTGTACGGGAAACGCAATTCGAAGGAGTGACGGTGCAATGACGATTTCCGAAGGTGACAGCCTGCCGGAGGCCACCCTGGCCCGCATGGGCGACAAGGGACCGGAGCAGGTGACGGTGAGCGCGCTGACCAAGGGGCGCAAGGTGGTGATCTTCGGTCTGCCAGGCGCCTATACCGGCACCTGCACCACGGCGCATGTGCCCAGCTTCATCCGCACCATGGACGGGCTGAAGGCAAAGGGCGTCGAGGACGTGTACTGCGTGTCGGTGAACGATCCCTTTGTCATGGGCGCCTGGGGCGAATCGACCGGGGCGAACGCGGCCGGCATCGGCATGCTGGGCGACCCGGCGGCGGAACTGACCAAGGCCATGGGTCTCGACTTCACCGCGCCGCCCGTCGGGCTGTACGACCGGTCCAAGCGCTATGCCATGCTGGTCGAGGACGGCAAGGTGGTGAAGCTGCAGGTCGAGGAAAGCCCCGGCGTCTGCGAGGTATCGGCTGGCGAAGCCCTGCTCGCCGCGATCTGAGCGCAGAATCGACGGAGGATGGGGGCGCTGCCCCCGTCGTCACCTGCGTGACGACTCCCCCGGGCGTATTTTCACAGAGAAGAAGCAGGGGGCGCGGCGCGGGTCGCGCCCCTTTCCATCTTTTTCGCCGGCAAGCCAACCACGCACCGCAACCGTTGTCTCGCAAGACGCAGGCCCCGTTGGATTCCCGCGACGGCACGGTCACTGCAAGTGCCCGATTTTGCGGACAAAGCGGACGATCGTCTAAGACTTCAGGCTATCGAGAAACTCTCGGCAGAACCGGTCCCGCGACGTGACATCGTCCGAATTTGTGGCCCAGGTACGGTCCAACTCCAGCGTTCCGACCGGGACGATCTCTGCGGCGATCTCGCTGGGCGTGGTCTCGTCGATGCGACCTCCCGCCCAATCATGAAAGGCCGATGAGTATCGGACGATCGCACCGCTGGCCGACAGGTCGAGTGTTCCCCCTTCCGCAAAGAACGTAAGGCCGTCTCCCATCTCTTCGCCGCCAAGTTCGAGCCGCGCTCCGAGACGGTGCTTGAGGATGGCGACGAAGACGATCGCGGCGGAGAAGGTGAATTTGTCGACAAGCACGCCAACCCGGCGATCTTCGGCCCCCTCCGAGATCGCGTCGATCAATGGCATGGTCCGGAGAAAGTTCCCGCCCGTGTTGCCTCGAACATCAATGAGGAGGGGCGTGTCGGGGTGCGATCTCATGCGGCCTGCCGCCTCGGAAACCGCATTCGAAAGGTCCGTTTCACCGGGGTCGAAGAAGCTCGGAAGTCCCATCAGCAGTCCGGGTTTGCCGAAATCGCTTATCTCCAGAAAGGACTTGGGAGACCAGAACGGATTTGCTTTCCCATGCTCGTTTCGCGGGTAGAGCGCAGATCCGGGAACCGTGGTTGCCGTATCCAGGACAAGCGCGCTGACCCGACCCGTGTCATCGCGCATCCCGAATTCGATTGCGCCGCTGCCGGAATACACGCCGAGGCGGACCAAGGCGCCGGGCCAAACGAAAAGGATTGGCCCGATGACGCGTTTTCGTTGTCGTGTTCCCGCCAGGAATTTCTCTGCGGTGACTTCGATCTCGCCCACGGGAATGCCATTGATGGATATCAATTCGCTGCCAAACGACCCGGCGCAACCGGACGTTGCACCGAGCAGTCGGACAGCGGTGCCGATGGTTGCGAATCTGAGAGGCAGGACCGAGATCGCATTGTTTGGGATCAGGCGTGTATGTCCGTTCCCCGGAAGTGCCAGAAGTTGCATCAGGGAAAGGAGGAATTCGTCCTTCGCATTCGCGGATGCATTCTGCCGGGCCTCGACGATGTGACGATCCATTTCCTCGCGTTCGATGGCTCGGAAGCTGGGGTCGGTCGGCAGGACCGTTCTCTCGATTTTCTCGATGTCATGGATCATCGACATGGGTCGATGTGTAGACATGCGTGATCCAATGTCCAGACAGGGCTTTCGGCGGTCATTGCCCGAATCCCGGCCACGGATGCGACGGCACGCGACCGGCAACGCCTCTTGAACGGCGCTTGTGCGGCACAGGCCGCGCCCCACCTCCTGCGTCAGAGGCTGTCGAGTTTGCGCGCGAGTTTCGCGTCCAGCGCCGAGAGCCCGCCCACGTCATGGGTCGATAGGGTGACCTGCACGGTCTTGTAGACGTTGAACCATTCGGGGTGGTGGTTCCATTTCTCGGCCCACAGGGCGGCGCGCGTCATCCACGAGAACGCTTCGACGAAGTCCTTGAATTCAAATGTCTTGCAGATCGCGTCGCGGTCCTGGGCCAGTTGCCAGCCGGTCTTGTACAGCGGTTCGAGCACGGTCTTGCGCGCGGTGTCCGATAGAAGCTCGGTCATTCTGTTTCCTCCCTGCGGTCCTTGCGGAACGGGCCATAGGCGGTGAGGATCTCGATGTCCTCATCGACCGCGCGGCGTTCGGCCTCGAGATAGCGGGCCACCGCCTTGGTGAACCCGGCATCCGCCAGCCAGTGCAACGAATGGGTCTGCCGGGGCAGGTAGCCGCGGGCAAGCTTGTGTTCGCCCTGGGCGCCTGCCTCGACCGATCTCAGCCGCTGCCCGATCGCAAAGTCTATGGCCTGATAGTAGCATGCTTCGAAGTGCAGGCAGGGATGATCCTCGGTACAGCCCCAGTAGCGGCCATAAAGTGCCTCGCGGCCGATGAAATTCAGGGCACCCGCCACGTAATGCCCATTCCGGCGGCACATCACCATGGCGATGTCGTCGCGCAGCGTCGCATGCGCGCGTTCGAAGAATCGCCGTGTCAGGTAGGGGGTGCCCCATTTGCGCGCGCCGGTGTCCTGGTAGAAGACCCAGAAGGCCTCCCAGTGCTCGGGGTGGATCGCGTCGCCGGTCAGCATCTCGATCTCGCCACCGAAGGATTGCGCGCGTTCGCGTTCCTTGCGGATGGTCTTGCGCTTGCGCGAGCTGAGCGAGGCGAGGAAGGCGTCGAAGTCGGCGTAGCCGTCGTTGCGCCAGTGGAACTGCTGGGTGGTGCGGCGCAGGAGGCCCATCTGTTCGCCGGCGATGGCCTCGCCCTCGGTGCAGAAGGTGACATGCAGCGACGACAGGTCGTTGTCGGAGGCCAGTTGCACCGCCGCCTGCACCAGCGCCGACATGCCCAACGCCTCGTATCCCGGTTTCGTCAGGAAGCGCCGCCCGGTGGCCGGGGTGAAGGGCACGGCGATCTGGAGTTTCGGGTAGTAGTGACCGCCCGCCCGTTCGAAGGCATGCGCCCAGTTGTGGTCGAAGATGTATTCGCCCTGGCTGTGCGACTTGGCATACAGCGGCGCGACGGCGACGGTCTGGCCATCGGCCTCGACCGCGAGGTAGCGCGGATCCCAGCCCGTACCGGTGCCGACCGACCCGCTGTCCTCCAGCGCACTGAGGAAGCGGTGGGTGGTGAAAGGGTCGATGGGGCGTCCGCCGTCCGCCGTCTCGGGGCAGGCGCAGGCGTCCCAGGCCTCGGGCGCGATCTGGCGCAGCGAGGTCAGGACGTTGACGGAAACCGTCGGGGGGGTGCTCTGGTCGGTCATGGCACCTGTCAATCTGGCCCCCGCCGCGCGGGGTTCAAGCGGCGTAGCCTTCGAAGGTCACGTTGTCGGCGATGCGCCGCGCCTTTGCCTCGTCTGCGGGCGACCGGATCGTCCAGCACAACACATGCAGGCCCCGCGCCTTCTGCGCGGCGACCTCGGGCATGTCCAGGTCCTTGTGGTCATGGCTGATGAAGCTGGCGCCCGCCTCGGCGAGTCCCGGCATCGCCCGCAGATGGCTGCGGACCGTCGCGGGCAGGGTGGGATACTCCAGCGCCTTGAAGGCGCAGGTGGTCAGGCCGCGCGGGATGCCGGGCAGAAGCCGCGCCAGTTCCGCCATGGTATGGGGGTTGAAGGACATCACCGCCACCGGTCCGCCGTAGCCGTCCAGCGCCGCGGCCACGGCCCGCTCCAGCGTCCCCACCTTGGGGCCCATGCGGCCGTCCTGGTCCTTGATCTCGATCAGCAGGGGCACCGCGCCGTTCACGTCGCGCAGCACTTCGGTCAGGGTCGGCACGCCTTCGTGCCCGCCAAGCAGCGGCATGTCGGCCAACTCCGGGACGGTGCGCTGCTGGATCGGGCCGCGGTGGCCGGTCAGGCGCTTCATGTCATAGTCGTGAAAGACCATCGCGTGATGGTCCTTCGACATCTGGATGTCGATCTCGACGCCGTAACCGGCCGCGACGGCGGCGCGGACCGCGGCGCGCGAGTTCTCGGGGCGGCCCGGACCGTGCAGGGCGCGGTGGGCGATGGGGCGGTCCAGAAAGACCGGCGCAAGCGGAACCATCAGGCGATCTCGAAGATGCCCTCGATTTCGACCGCGACGCCCAGCGGCAGGATCGCGCCCACGGCCGAACGCGCGTGCCGGCCGGCGTCGCCGAGGATCTCGACCAGCGTGTCGGAGGCGCCGTTGATGACCTTGGGGTGATCGGTGAAATCGGGTGTCGAATTGACGAAGCCGGTCAGCTTGACCACCCGCTTGAGACGGCTGAGATCGCCGCCGCAGGCCGCCTTGACCTGCGCCAGCAGGCTCAGCGCGCAGCGCTGGGCGGCGGCGGCGCCGTCCTCGACGCTCATGTTGTCGCCCAGCCGGCCCTTGATCAGCCCCTCGGCGTTCATGCTGATCTGGCCCGAGACGTAGACCGTGCTGCCCGAGATCACGAAAGGCACGTAGTTGGCGGCGGGGGCCGGGGCGTCGGGCAGGGTCAGGCCCAGCGCGGCCAGGCGCGAGTCGATGGCGTTGGTCATGGTATGCTCCCTCGGGTTTGCGCGCAGGCTAGCGGCGGCGCGACAGGGGCGCAAGCACCGGCTAGAGGTCGCCCGCCCGCCGCCGCGCCGCGCGGTCGGACCAGATCAGCACGCCCAGTGCCGCCAGCACCACCACCGCCGCCACCGGGCCCAGCGCCAGCGGTCCGCCCGTGGCCATCACCAGGCCGCCGACGGCGGAGCCTGCCGCGATGCCGATGTAGATCGAGGCGGCGTGCAGCGCCATCAGCACCGAGCCCAGTTCCGGCGCCAGCGACACCAGGCGCAGCTGCTGCGACGGCGAGAAACACCAGCCGACAAGGGACCAGAAGAACACGAAGCCCAACAGCAGCGCGCCCGGCACCGGCAGCAGGGCGAACAGCGGCAGGCAGGCGGCTTCGACGACGCAAATCAGAACCAGGCTGCGCGCCGGGCCCAGCCGGTCGGCCATGCGCCCGCCGACGATGTTGCCGATCGGCGCGCCGATGCCGAACAGCAGCAGCGCCAGGCTGATGCCGTCGCGGCCATAGCCCATGGTCTGCGACAGCAGCGGCGGCAGGTAGGTGTAGACCACGTAGAGCGCGCCGATGAAGACCGCGGTGAACCCCACCGTCGCCAGCGCCACCGGGTCGCGCAGCACGCGCCCGAGGTCGGCCAGCGAGACCGGAGAGAACCGCAGCCCCGCGGGCACCCGCGTCCAGACCAGCCAGATGCAGGGCAGCGCCATGGTGGTGACCAGGCCAAAGACGCTGCGCCAGCCAAAGGTGTAGGCGATCCAGCTGCCCACCGGCACGCCCGCCACCTGGCTCAGCGTGATGCCCAGAAAGACCGAGGCCAGCGCCTGCCCGCGCTTGTCCGGCGGGGCCAGAGCGGCGGCGATGGCCAGCGCCACGGGCGACACCATGCCCGCCCCCGCCGCCGCCGCGATCCGCGCCGGGTAGAGCAGCCCCAGCCCCGGCGACAGCGCCGCGACCAGCGTCGCCAGCGCAAAGACCGTCAGCCCCAGCGCCAGCACCCGGCGCCGCCCGACGCTGCCGGTCAGCGCCACCAGCACCGGCGAGGTGACGGCGTAGGCCACCGAGTAGACCGTCAGCAGCGCGCCGACCGAGGTCACCGGCACGGCCAGGCCCTCGGCCATCGGCTCCAGCATCCCGACAAGCGCAAAGGCCCCCATGCCGATGACGAAGTTGCAGGTGGCAAGGATCAGGTAGAGGCCGCGCGGGTCGCTGGACGTGTCCGCGCGCACGGGGCGCATATGCGGACCGCTGTCAGTAGGTCGGGTGGAACTTGCCCGCCGGGGAGGGTGTGAAGATCTCGACCCCGTCCGCCGTCACGCCCACCGAATGTTCGAACTGCGCCGACAGCGACTTGTCCCGCGTCACGGCGGTCCAGTCATCGGCCAGCACCTTGGTTTCCGGGCGGCCCAGGTTCACCATCGGCTCGATGGTGAAGAACATGCCCGGTTCCAGCACCGGGCCGGTGCCCTGGCGGCCATAGTGCAGCACGTTGGGCGGCGCGTGGAACACCTGGCCCAGCCCGTGGCCGCAGAAATCGCGCACCACCGACATGCGGTTGGCCTCGACAAAGCTCTGGATGGCATAGCCGATGTCGCCGAAGGTGTTGCCGGGGCGGACCGCCTCGATACCCTTCATCAGGGCGTCATGCGTGACCTCGATCAGCCGCTCGGCCTTGCGCGCCAGCTTGCCCGCGACATACATCCGCGAGGTGTCGCCAAACCAGCCGTCGACGATCACCGTCACGTCGATGTTCAGGATGTCGCCGTCCTTCAGCTTCTTGTCGCCGGGGATGCCGTGACAGACGACGTGGTTGACGCTGATGCAGCTTGCGTGCTGGTAGCCCTTGTAACCGATGGTGGCCGAGGTGGCCCCCTCTTCGGCGACGCGGCGCTCGATGTAGCGGTCGATCTCGGCCGTGGTCTGACCGGGCACCACAAGCTCGGCCACCTCGTCGAGAAGTTGCGCGGCCAGCCGCCCCGCGACCCGCATGCCTTCGAAATCGGCGGGATCGTGGATGCGGATTCCGTCGCGGGTTACCCTATGGCCTGCCTTGTCTTTCACGTGTCGTCCTTCGGTGGTTTTTGGTTATTTAGCCGCCTTGCGCGGGTTTTGCCAGTAGCTGCGGCATGACGCGGGCGCCGTGCCGCCCTGCCCACGCGGCAAGACCGGACCCTGCGCCGCAGCACTGCCGGCCCTCAAACGTTTCCAGGGCGGGGCAAAGCCGCTAGGCTGACCGGAGAGATTTACAAGAGGAAGATTGTCCCATGACCCTGTTGCCGTTCCTGCGTTTTGCCGCGCTTGGCGCCAGCCTTGCCCTCGCCGCCCCCGCGCTGGCCGAGGACGCCGCCTGCCGCGCGCGCATCAAGGCGATGTTCGACGGCGGCCCGCTGGACCCCTTCGTCCGCCCGCCGCACCGCGTCACCAATACCGTGCTCAGCCCCGAAGGCGACATGCGCTACCAGTACCTGGCGATCTGGGACAGCCCGGCGCGCAGCATCGGCGGCGTGCTGGGATCGGGAACATTCGCGCTGATCGTCGAGGGCGACAGCTGGACCGGACCCGACCCCGAGGGCCCCTGGACCGCCGCCCCCAACATGCTGCCCGACGACTACGACGGCTTGCAGCGCCGCCAGCACGCCGAGTCGCGCGAGAACCTGACAGACCCCGCCTGCCTCGGCACGGTCACGGTGGACGACACCGCCTACGAGGCGGTCAGCTACGTCACCCGCACGGACCCCGACCCGGACAGCGGCGCCTGGTTCGGCGCGCGCAACACCGTCTACCTCGATCCCGAAACGCAGCGCGTCCAGCGCTGGGAGATGACCGATTTCACCAGTTCCTTTGCCCCGGAGCTGTCCAGGGACATCCACGTTCAGGTCTTTTCCTACGACGACCCGATGACCATCACGCGGCCCGAGTAGCGCCGACCGGGGGTTTCCCTCGGCGCGGCGGCGGCGTATCAGCGCCGCGCGCAGAGGAGAAACGGCATGTCGTTCATCACGCTGGTCCGCCACGGACAGGCCAATTCCAGCGCCCGCGACGAGACGGGCTATGACCGGCTGAGCGATCTCGGCTGGCAGCAATCGCGCTGGCTGGGCGGATACTTCAGCCAGACTGGCGAGAAATTCGCCCGCGTCTACCACGGCACCCTGCGCCGCCACCGCGAAACGCTGGAGGGGATCGCGCCCGCCAGCCTGACTGAGCCGGTCGAGGACGCGCGTCTCAATGAACTGGCCTATTTCCACATGGCGCAACTGCTGCACCAGCAGCACGGCATCGCCGTGCCCAACGACCGCGAAGGCTTTGTCCGCCACCTGCCGCTGCTCTACACCCACTGGCGCGAAGGGCGGCTGGAGGGCGCGCCGGAAAGCTGGGACAGCTTCGAGACCCGCGTGCGCGAGGTGCTGCACGAGATCGCCAAAGGGGACGGCCGCGCGCTGGTGGTGACCTCGGGCGGGCTGATCGGCATGGCGATGCGGCTGGTGATGCGGCTCGACCTCCAGGCCATGGCGCACGCCTGCCTGGCGGTCGAGAACAGCTCGCTCCACCGCATCCAGCCGCTGTCGACCGGCCTCGCGCTGACCCAGTTCAACGCCCTCCCCCACCTCGACACGCCCGACCGTCAACACGCCCGCAGCCACCTGTGAGGGCAAAATTTCCGACCCGGAAATTTGCAAGAATTTTGATAAAAATTCTTGCGCCCGGCCCCGGCCGGCGGTTCTGTGCAGCCAAACCGCAGGAGGACCGATGACTCGTCTCCCGACCCGCGCCAAGGCCTTCGGCCTGTGCCTAGTCCTGATCGCGCCACCCGCCTTTGCCGCCGATGTCTGCCACCAGATCGACGCCCGTGCCGGCTGGCAGGTGGCGGAGTTCCCGCCCGGCCTCGTCCAGGACATCCGCAGCACCGGTTTCTGGTCGGTCCAGCCGGGGCTGGACCCGGCGGGCACCCAGGGCCATGGCGGGTTGGACGGCAAGGGACTGGAGGACCGCCGCGAATCCCGCCCCCACCTGGAGGCTTTCTATGGCGCCCTGCTGGTGCGCTTCGAGGTGGCGGGGGCCGCGCGCACCATGGACTGGGCGCGCTTTCACGGCGCGATCCGGCAGGCCGGGACCTTCAACATGAATCTTGGCCGGATCGAATTCCGCATCAACGAGGGAGACGCCGTGCTCGACGACAACACCGGCGTCCTGACCGTCTGCTTCCGCTACGCGGACTGACCGCGCGACGAGAACGCGCTGCGCTCCGTCCAGGCTTCTTTGGTTTCAAAAATACCTCGGGGGTGAATTGGTTCCGGACAAGGTCCGGGACCAAGAGGGGGCAGCGCCCCCTCCCAACCCGCCCTCAGCCCTGCGCCGCGCCCAGCCTGGGGGCCGCCCGCTCCAGCACCAGCTCCGCGTCCGAGAATCGGAACGGCGACCGCACACCGGAAATCCCCTCGGGCGCGATCCGCAACCCGCGTGCGACGACCTGCGGATCGGCAAAGACCTCGGCCATGTCGTTGATCGGCCCGGCGGGCACGCCCTCGGCCTCGCAGGCGGCCAGCAGATCCGCCTTGGTGCGCTGCCGCGTCGCGGCCGTCAGCCGGGCGATCATCGCCTCGCGGTTGGCGATCCGGTCGGCGTTGGAGGCATAGTCCGGCGCCTCGGCCATGTCGGCCAGCCCCAGCAGGCGGCACAGGCGGCGGTACTGGCCGTCGTTGCCGGTGGCGATGATGATGTGGCCGTCGGCGCAGTCGAACACCTGGTAGGGCGTCAGGTTGGGGTGATAGTTGCCGGTCCGCCCCGGCGGCGTGCCGGTACTGAGGTAGTTCAGCGCCTGGTTCGCCATGGCCGCGACGGCGCAGTCCAGCAGCGCCATGTCGACGTGCTGGCCCTTGCCGGTCCGCTCGCGCTGGTGCAGCGCGGCGAGGATGCCGGCGACCGAGTAGAGCCCGGTGAACAGGTCGGTGATCGCCACGCCGGCGCGCTGCGGCTGGCCGTCCGGGTCGCCGGTGATCGACATGAAACCGGACATGCCCTGGATGATGTAGTCATAGCCCGCGCGGTGGGCATAGGGCCCGTCCTGGCCGAAGCCGGTGATCGAGCAGTAGATCAGCCGCGGGTTCACCTGCGACAGCGACGCGTAGTCCAGCCCGTATTTCGCCAGCCCGCCGACCTTGAAGTTCTCGATCAGGATGTCGGCCCCGGCGACCAGGTCGCGCATCCGCGCCTGGCCTTCGGCGGACGACAGGTCCACCACCTCGGAGCGTTTGCCCCGGTTGCAGGAATGGAAATAGGAGGCCGACCGGTCGCCCTCCCGTTCGATGAACGGCGGCCCCCATTGCCGGGTGTCGTCGCCCTGCGGCGCCTCGACCTTTATGACCTCGGCGCCCAGATCGGCCAGCGTCTGACCGGCCCAGGGGCCGGCCAGGATGCGTGCCAGTTCGATCACCCTGACCCCTTCGAGAGGGCCGCGCGGAGCCGAGGTCATTCCGCCAGCTTGGCGTCCAGGATGGCCGCGAATTCCTCGTAGCTCATGTTCTTGTAGGTGGTGCCGTCGATCACGAAGCTGGGGGTCGATTCGATGCCGTGCTCGGCGGCGTTGGCCTGGAACCAGGCCACCAGCGCGCCGATCTTGGCGCTGTCGCCCAGGCAGGCCTCGATCTGGTCGCCCTCCATGCCGGCCAGCCGGCCGATCTTGCGCAGTTCGTCCACGATGGCCCCGTCAGACCCGGCGCGCGCCCAGTCCTTCTGGCCCTTGTAGATCAGGTCGGTGATGCCAAAGAACTTTTCCGGACCGCCGCAGCGCGCGATGAGCGAGGCCCAGAGCCCGAACTTGTCGAAATAGACCTCGCGGTAGACAAAGCGGACCTTGCCGGTGTCGATGTAGTTTTCCGTCAGCCTGGGGATCAGGTTGGCATGGGCGGTCGCGCAATGCGGGCAGGTGTAGGAGGCGTATTCGATCACCTCGACCTTGGCGTCTTCGCTGCCCTTGACCATCTCGACGATCGACGCGGTATCGGGTTCGGCCGTCTGCGCCAGAGCCACGCCCGGCACCGCGAACTGCGACACACCCGGCGCGGACGCCTGCGTCATGTACCATGCGCCGCCGCCAATCAGGGTCAGGGCCGCCGCAGCAGCGGGAAGGATCCATTTCATGTCGTTCGCCTTTGTTACTGAATGTCGTGAACGCGGGATCACTCCCGGCGCGTCTTCGATATGACGTTTGTCGCCAGACGTTCAAGCGCCGCGCGCAGATCGGCGTCGCCGACACCCTCTGCCACGGTGCGCGCCTTGGCGACAACCTCGGGGCGCGGCGCCGTTTCGGCCCGCGCCTTGGGGCGGTGCTGAAAGTCGACCTGCCCCTCGGAAAATCCTGTCGCCGCGGTCTGCGTCACCCGCACCCGCGAAATCGCGTTATAGCCGTAGACGGCATTGATCCGCGCGCGGATCTCCTCGCGCCGCATCTCGACCACCGGGGCCATCGCGCCCGTGGTCAGCAGCGTCAGGGTGCCGCCGAAACCGCCCTTGGAATAGCTCACCTCGACCGGGCGGGCGATCCGGGCGATGTCGGCGCCGGCGATCTCGTCCCAGTGGGTCAGCACGCGGGTCTGGGCGAATCCCCGTCCCTCCGCCGCCTGGCGGATGCGTCCCTGCACCAGCTTGGACGCCTGGGAAAACCCGTATGTCGAGGTCGTGCGCCGTGCCACGTTTGACTCCCTTGCCGCGACGCTATTCTAGTGGCACCGCGGGGCGGCGCCAGCCCCCTTCCGACACGGAGTTTCACCCTTGCGTGATGAGCCGAACGACCTGCCGCGCGCCGAGGCGCTGCTTGACTGGTACGACCGCCACGCCCGCGCCCTGCCCTGGCGGGTGAGCCCGCGCGACCGCGCGCAGGGCATCCTGCCGGACCCCTACCGCGTCTGGCTGTCCGAAATCATGCTGCAACAGACCACCGTCGCCGCGGTGCGCGACTATTTCCACGCCTTCACGACGCGCTGGCCCACGATTGCGGCGCTGGCCGCCGCGCCCGATGAGGAGGTCATGGCGGCCTGGGCGGGCCTCGGCTACTACGCCCGCGCCCGCAACCTGCAGAAATGCGCCCGCGCGGTGGTCGCCGATCATGGCGGCGTCTTTCCCGACGATCACGCCACGTTGCTGACCCTGCCGGGGGTGGGGCCGTATACCGCCGCCGCGCTCTCGGCCATCGCCTTCGACGCGCCGGAAACCGTGGTCGACGGCAACGTCGAGCGGGTCATGGCGCGGATCTTCGACGACCACACGCCCCTGCCCGCCGCCAAGCCGGTGCTGACTGCCTATGCCGCGCGCCTGACACCGCAGGAGCGGCCCGGCTGCTACGCCCAGGCGGTGATGGACCTGGGCGCCACGATCTGCACGCCCAGGCGGCCCGCCTGCGGCCTCTGCCCCTGGCGTGGTGCTTGTGCTGCCTGGACCAACGGCACCGCCGCCGAGTTGCCAAAGAAGGCGCCGAAAAAGCGCAAGCCCACGCGCCTGGGCATCGCCTACCTCGCGCGCCGTGTCGATGGCGCCTGGCTGCTGGAGCGCCGCCCGGACAAGGGGCTGCTGGGCGGGATGCTGGGCTGGCCCGGCTCGGTGTGGTCCGAGGAGCCGCCCGCCGAAGACCCGCCGATCCGCGCCGAATGGAAGACGCTGAACGAGGAAGCGCGCCACACCTTCACCCATTTCCACCTGCGGCTTACGGTCAGGACCGCACTGGTGCCGATGGAGCGCACCCCCGGCCGCGGAGAATTCATCGAATCGCCCGAGTTTCGCCCCGCCGATCTGCCAACCGTGATGCGCAAGGCCTTTGACCTGGCGCATGGCGGGCGGTCCGCGCCGGTGGCAGGCTCTGGCAAACCCTGACCCCAGGCCCCCGGTCACAGTTCGGAGTCCCGCGATGATCACCGCAGCCCAGCTTTCCCGCCCCTCTGCCGCCCTGCCCTTTTACCTGTCCTACGGGCTGATTCCGCTGGTCTGGGTCGCGGCGCTGGCCGGGGGCTGGTGGGTGCTGCTGCCGATCGCCGCCACCTGGTACCTGTTCTCGGCGCTGGACGCGGTGCTGGGGCTGAACCTGGAGAACGCCGATCCCGCCACGCCCGAGGGCGACCTGCGCTGGTACAAGATCATCACCGCCGCCTGGGTGCCGCTGCAATTCGTCAACCTCTACACGCTGATCTGGTACGTCAGCGGCGCGGACCTGTCGGCGCTGGAGAAATTCGGCGTCTTTTTCGGCGTGGGCGTGATGACCGGGACGGTGGGCATCAACTACAGCCATGAGCTGATGCATCAGAAAAGCCGGGCCGAGCGATGGCTGGGCGACCTGCTGCTGGCCATGGTGCTCTATTCCCACTTCCGGTCCGAGCACCTGCTGGTACATCACCGCTACGTCGGCACCCCGCGCGACCCGGTGACGGCGCGCTACAACGAGGGCTTCCACCGCTTCTACCCGCGCGTGCTGCGCCAAAGCCTCGCATCCAGCTTTGCCGCCGAAAAGGCCATGCTGGCGCGCAGGGGGCTGCCCTGGCATCACCTGTCGAACCCGTTCTGGCGCTATTGGACGATGCAGGCGCTGATGCTGGCGCTGGCGCTGGCGGTCGGTGGCTGGGCCGGGCTGGCGCTGTTCCTGGTGCAGGCCGGGGTGGCGATCTGGCAGTTGGAGCTGGTGAACTATGTCGAACACTACGGGCTGACGCGCAAGCACCTGGGCAACGGCCAGTACGAACACGTCCTGCCGCGCCACAGCTGGAACGCGGCGCACAAGGCGTCGAACTGGCTGCTGATCAACCTGCAACGCCATTCGGACCACCACTACAAGCCCGACCGCCGCTTTCCGCTGTTGCAGAACCATTCCGAAGAGGACGCGCCGCAGCTGCCCTATGGCTACCCGGTGATGACCGTGGCGGCGATGATCCCGCCGCTGTGGAAGAAGGTGATGAACCGGCGCGTCCGGGCCTGGCGCAAGCGGTATTACCCGGAAATTACCGACTGGACACCCTACAACAAGGGCGCGACCCCTTTGCCACGGTGACGCGTGGCGCCGTTCATTCGACTGCGAGGACGGCCCGGCCGACCGGCGTCCGCAGCACCATCCGGTCGACCCTCAGCCGGCCATCCGGCAGGGCCTGGTACGTCATGTCGAACTCGGCGAACATGGTGTCGAACATCCCCTTGGGCGCCACCCCTTTCAGCCGGTTGAACGTCCCCTTGCAGGTCGGGCGGCCCGCGCGATCCGGCGCCGCCTTGACCAGCGTGAGGCGCATCAGCCGCTTGCCGTCATAGGTCGTCACGTCCAGCTTGCAGGCCTGCTCGGGCGGGATCGCGCGCAGGAGCATGTGCATTCCGGTCATCAGGTCGACGCTGCCGACCGCCTGCCGGGGATCGAGCCGATCCGGCTGGGGTGGCGTCTCGACGGTGATGTCGGGCGCTTTCCCGCGCCAGGCGATCTCGGTCACTTCGCGTTCGCCGTCGCGCAGGCTTTCCTCGCGGTATTTCGTCGGCGACACCGTCCCGCCCGAGGTCCTGCGCCCCTGGGCCCGGGCATCGAAGGACACGCTGGAGAGCAACCCGGCAAAGCCGCCCGTGGTAAAACGCATCCGTGCCGCGTAGCGCGACGGTCCGACATCGTCGGCATAGGCCAGCGTCCCCAGCTTGAGGCCGGTCAGGCGCAGGACAAGGGTGGTCTGGTCCGCAACCGCGGGGGAACAGAGCGCGCCGAGCAGCAGGATGCCGGCGATCCGGGAGAGCATGGTTTTCATCGCGGGTGACTGTCGGGGATGGCGTGACGGGATACAATCCCGGAAAGATGCCGGTGGCGGGGCCTCGGGCGGCAGACCGCTCATGGCGGGATCGCCAAGGTTTCGGGACAGGTCGCCAAGGTCGCACCCCCTGGCCTACGGGGTGACAACCCCTGCGGCGGGGGCTATGAGCGCGCGAAATCGCACTTCATCGACCCGAGAGGATTCCCATGACCACGCAGGTTTTCGGCCACAAGTCCCCCGACACCGACAGCACCGGCAGCCCGATCATCTGGGCCTGGTATCTTACCGAAGTGAAAGGCGAGGCCGCCGAGCCCGTCCTGCTGGGCGAGCCCAACACCGAGGCCGCCTTCATGCTGGACCACTGGAAGCTGGACAAGCCGGCGATCATCCAGGACGTGGCCGAGGGCGCGCCGGTGGTCATCGTCGACACCAACAACCCGGCCGAGCTGCCCGCCTCGATCAACAAGGCCGACATCCGCGGCATCATCGACCACCACAAGCTGGTCGGCGGGCTGGAAACCAAGGGGCCGATCGACATCACCGTGCGCCCGCTGGCCTGCACCGCCACCATCATGGTCGACCTGATGGGCGACGACGCCGCCGGGATGCCCGAGGCGATCAAGGGCGCGGCGCTGACCTGCATCCTGTCCGACACGCTGGAGTTCCGCTCGCCCACCACCACGGCGCATGACAAGGCCGTGGCGCAGAAGCTGGCCGCCGACCTGGGCATCGACATCCCGGCCTATGCCGCGCAGATGTTCGCCGCCAAGTCCGACGTCTCGAGTTTCTCCGATGCCGAGCTGCTGCGCATGGACTCCAAGGAATACACCGTCGACGGCAAGGAATTCCGCGTCTCCGTGCTGGAAACCACCGCGCCGCAGATGATCCTGGACCGCAAGGACAGCCTGATGGCGTCGATGGTGGACGTGGCCAAGGAAGACGGCGCCGACCAGGTGCTGCTGTTCGTGGTCGACATCCTGAACGAGCAGGCCACCCTGCTGGTGCCGAACGACCTGGTGAAGACCGTGGCCGAGAAGAGCTTTGGCGCGACTGTCTCGGGCGACACCGTGGTGCTGCCCGGCATCATGAGCCGCAAGAAGCAGATCATCCCGAACCTCAAGGTCTGAGCCGGCCTCCAGGTAGATCGAATGGACGGGGGCTTTGCCCCCGTTCTTTTTTTGCGGGGGGCGCTGCCCCCGCCCCGGATCTAGTCCGGGGCTCCCCCGAGGTATTTTCAGCCAGAAGAAGCTGAAGGCGGTTGCAGGGGAAGCGGGGCGCCGAGCGTGATCCCCTCGGGCGAGATGTGGCAGGCGAGGGCCAGGGCCTCGACGCCGCTGTCGCGCGCGGCGGCATAGCCTTGGGCGTAAGCAGGGTCGATGTCCGCCGCCAGGGTCACCGACTGGCAGTCCGTCCGCTGCACCAGGTACAGCATCACGGCGCGGTGGCCTTGCCCTGCCATCGCGGCGAGTTCGGCCAGGTGCTTGGTGCCGCGCGCGGTCACGCTGTCGGGGAATTCGGCCAGACCCGGGGTGCGCGACAACGTCACCGATTTCACCTCGACGTAGCAATCCGGCCTGCCGCCGCCCGAGAGCAGGAAATCGATGCGGCTGTTTTCGCCGTATTTCACTTCCGGGCGCACGTGGTCATAGCCGTCCAGCCCGGCGACCTGCCCCGCCGTCAGCGCCGCTTTCAGCACCCGGTTGGGCACGCCGGTGTCGACGCCGGTGAAATGCCCGCCGGGATGTTCCACCAGCCGCCAGGCCCATTTCAGCTTTTTCCTCGGATCTTCGTTCGGCTCCAGCCAGATGCGCTGGTCCTCGTCCGCCAGCCCCAGCATCGAGCCCGGGTTGGCCACGTGGGCCACCACCTCGCGCCCGTCCTCCAGCAGGCAGTCGGCGAGAAAGCGTTTGTAGCGGCGGACCAGGCGGGCCGGGACGAGAGGGGTTTGAAACTGCATGGGCCGGGCCTATACCGTAGCGCGACGCAGGCGCCAAGGAGCCAGACCCATGCCCAATCCCACCGCCGCCATGCTGGTCATCGGGGACGAGATCCTGTCAGGCCGCACGCGCGATTCCAACATGCACTACCTCGCGCAGGAGTTCACCCGGCACGGCATCGACCTGCAGGAGGTGCGCATCGTCTCGGACAAGCGGGAGGCCATCGTCACAGCCCTCAACGCGCTGCGCCACGCCTATGACCACGTGGTAACCTCGGGCGGGATCGGGCCGACGCATGACGACATCACCGCGCCCTGCGTGGCCGAGGCCTTTGGCGTGGCGATCTCGGTGCGCGACGACGCCCGCGCCATCCTCCAGGCGCGCTATGACCGCATGGGCACCGAGCTGAACGAGGCCCGCCTGCGCATGGCGCGCATTCCCGACGGCGCCACGCTAATCGAGAACCCGGTCTCCGGCGCGCCGGGTTTCACCCTGGGCAACGTGCATGTCATGGCGGGCGTGCCCTCGGTGTTCCAGGCCATGGTGTCCAGCGTGCTGCCGACGATGACCGGCGGCCGGCCGCTGCTGTCGCAGAGCCTGCGCATCGACCGGGGCGAAGGCGACATCGCCGGCCCGCTGGGCGCGCTGGCCGACCGCTATCCGGACCTGTCCATCGGGTCCTACCCGTTCCAGCGCAACGGCGTCTTTGGCGCAAACGTGGTAGTGCGCGGCACCGATGGCGCGCAGGTGGATGCCGCCATCTCGGAACTGGCCACGCTGTTCCCCGAGGCGTTGCAGCAGCAGGCCTGACCGCCCGCGCCGCAGGGTGCGCGGAACGCATGGACAGGCCGGGGGCGAGAGGCCATAACGGGCCTCATGAGCGCAACCTTGGCCCGCAGATGTCCAGCCGACTGACCGCATATTTCGAGGCGCTCGACGCCACCTGGCCCTCAGCCGCCCGGGTCAAGGCCGGTCCGTGGACCCTGCGCGAGGGCCGTGGAGGGGGCAAGCGTGTGTCGGCGGCCACCGCCGAGGGCGCCTGGGACGACGACGATCTTTCCGCCGCCGAGGAGGCCATGCGCCTGATGGGGCAGTCGCCGCTGTTCATGATCCGTCCGGACGAAGAAACGCTCGACTCCGCCCTGGAGGCGCGCGGCTATGACAAGGTCGACCCGGTCCAGCTTTGGGCGGCGCCGATCGGCCGGCTGACCGACCTCAGGCTGCCGCGCGTGACCGCCTTTGCCATCTGGGAGCCGCTGGCCATCATGCGCGAACTCTGGGCCGAGGGCGGCATCGGCCCGGCGCGGCAGCGGGTGATGGAGCGGGCCGCCAAGCCGAAGACCGGCCTTCTAGGCCGCGTGTCGGACAAGCCCGCCGGGGCGGGCTTTTGCGCCATCCACGACGGGACCGCCATGGTGCATGCCATGACCATCCTGCCCGAGCACCGGCAAAAGGGCCTGGGCGGCTGGATGATGCGCTGCGCCGCGATTTGGGCCGCGCGGCAGGGGGCAACGCGCATCGCGGTCGCCGCCACCACCGACAACAGCGCGGCGGGCGCGCTCTACGCCGCATTGAACATGGAGGTCATCGGGCACTACCATTACCGGATGCTCGACACCGACGCGACCGACACCAGCGAGGACACGTGACCAAGGACCTGCCCACAGCGCTCAACCTGCCGATGGTCGACCCTCTGCCCGAGGCCACGCAGAAATACTTCGACATCTGCCAGGACAAGCTGGGCATGGTGCCCAACGTGCTGAAGGCCTACGCCTTCGACATCGCCAAGCTGGATGCCTTCACCGCCATGTACAACGAGCTGATGCTGGCCGACAGCCGCCTCAGCAAGCTGGAGCGCGAGATGATCGCGGTGGTCGTCTCGTCGATCAACCGCTGCTATTACTGCCTGACGGCGCATGGCGCGGCGGTGCGCCAGCTGTCCGGCGACCCGGAGCTGGGCGAGATGCTGGTGATGAACTGGCGCGTGGCCGACCTGAGCCACCGGCACCGGTCGATGCTTTCCTTCGCCGAGAAGATGACCAAATCCTCGTCCGAGATCGCCGAATATGACCGCGAGGCGCTGCGCGACGCCGGTTTCTCGGATCGTGACATCTGGGACATCGCCAACGTGGTGGGCTTTTTCAACATGACGAACCGTGTCGCCAGCGCCACCGACATGCGGCCCAATGACGCCTATCACGCGCAGGCGCGATAACCGGCTCTGCCTTGTGCTGGCGCTCTGCGCCGGCCCGGCAGTGGCGGCCGAACTGAGCCTGCCGGCCGGAGCGGTCCAGAGCTTTGCCACCGTGCAGGACCCCGGTGCCTACGCATTGCCCACTGGCCCCTGGGCGAACGGCCGAGTGCCGGTGGACCGGGTCGAAGGCCGGGTCGAGGTGGCCGCCTGGCACATCCCCGGCAACACCGCGACACCGTTCCAGCTAGTCCAGCCGCTGCGCGACGCCTTTGTCGCCGATGGCTACGAGGTGCTGCTGGATTGCCGCGCGCGGACCTGCGGCAGCTTCGATTTCCGCTTTGCCACGCTGGTGCTGCCGGCGCCGGAAATGTTCGTGAACCTCACCGACTTTCACTTTGTGTCGGCCCGCGCGCCGGATGGCGGCGCGGTCTCGATCCTGGCCAGCCGCGATTCCCGGCAGGGCTATCTCCAGGTCATCCGCGCCGGCAGCGCCGCCGGCGCCGCGATGCCCGCCCCCGCGGCGAGGCAGACGGCGCAAGAGCCGCCGCCCACGCCGGCCGACGGCGGCGACATCGCCGCCCGGCTGGAAACCCAGGGCCACGTGGTCCTGCGCGACCTGGTGTTCACCTCGGGCTCCACCTCGCTGGGCGAGGGTCCGGTCGCCTCGCTGGACGCCATCGCCGCCTACCTCGCCGCGAACCCGGCGCGGCAGGTGCTGTTCGTCGGCCATACCGACGCCACCGGATCGCTGGAGGCCAACCGCACCGTGTCGCAGCGCCGGGCCGAGGCTGCCGTCACCTACCTGCGTACGCGGCACGGCATCCCTGCGGCGCAGCTTGGCGCCGAAGGGGCGGGCTACCTGTCGCCGGTGGCCAGCAACCTCACCCCAGAAGGCCGCGAGGCCAACCGGAGGGTCGAGGCGGTGCTGATCTCGACGGAATGACGGTGCCGCCGCCGCGCCAGGGCATCACCGGGCAACACGGTCCGCGTCGATCTCGTCCCGGATTGCCTGTGGCAGGTCCAGCCACACCGCATCGTAGAGCGCGCGCCCTTCGGGCACGTCCTGTCCGCGATAGCTGTACGGGCGGACGGCGCCCAGACCGAGGGTCGCGCCGTCCGGAGCGACGGGATGCTGGTCGAACACCACCCAGTCGCGACGTTCGGCGGCCAGATCCGCGCCGGCGAGGCTTTTGACGCGCAGATCGAATGTCCTCGGCCCGCGGTTTAACAGCGACGCCATCATGCCCGAGGCGACCATCGTGGCGACGGCTTTGCCGCCCCGCGTGAACCGCCAGAACGAGTCGCCCGCCGGGCCGATGCGCAGGGCGGTGCCGGTCGCCGGGTTGGCGACGAACTGGTGATCCCCGACCAGGACCAGCAGCTCCTGTCCCGCCGGAGAGGCGAGCAGGTCGAGCGCAGGGCCGGAAACCTCGAACCGGACCGCGCCCTCGGGGCCGCTCTCGGCGTATCGGTCGAGCGAGACGGCGACGATCTCGTAGTTCGCGAATTCCGGGCGGGCGACGACCAGGCTGCCGTCCGCGGCCCATGCCGCAGAAGACCCGAGCGGGAGACTGCCGGGCCAGGGGCTCGCCAGCCGTTCGCGGGTGGCCAGGTCCCAGACCAGCAGCGCATCCCCCGCGGCGGCGGCCAGCCGCGAGCCGTCCGGGGAAAACCCGATGAGGCCGCCCGGCTGCCCGCCGCCCGGCAGTGACGGATGCGGCCGCCCGTCCGCCGTGTCGAACAGCAGGGCTGCCCCCTCATCCATATCCCAGAGGGCAACCAGGTCCCCCTTCGGCGAAAAGGCCGGCGGCAGACCGGGGCCGTAGACCAGGCTCATCGGCACGTCCCAGGTGACAAGCTCCGCGATCTCGGTGCCGTCGCGCGGATCGAGCAGCACGTAGGGCGGCGCCTGCCCCGAGCCGTCCTCGGGACCGTTCGCAGGCCCGATCACGGCCCGGTCGCCGGTCGCATTGACCGCATAGTGCTGGAACCCGGACCGATCGACCCTGACGATGCGCGACGCGACCGCGCGAAACAGCGCGTCATGCGCCGCGCCGAAGGTCTCGAAATCCTCGTCCCTCGGATCCGAAGGCAGGCCGCGCAGGGCCGCGACGATGGCGGCCTGGCGGTCACCGGTCAGGGTCGCCGCCACCGAGATCCGCGCGAATTCCGCGCTGCGGTCCTGCTGCGCCAGGCCCGCGTCGGCGAGAGCGAGAAACCCCAGGGCAAGGCCGACCAGACCGGCTGACAAATGGCGTGTCATAGATGTCTCCGTGCGAAATGGCAGCGGCCAACGCTACCACAGGAGCGCCGGAGCGGGAAAGCGTGCGCCCGGAACAGGCATGCCCCTGGCAGCGCAACCGCCCACAGGACACGCAAACGCCCCGGGACTTGCCCGGGGCGCAGATGTGTTGTGCCCCTGCTGCGGGGAGGCCGGACGTGCAAGCCTTACCAGACCTGCGGCCCCTTGTCGGCAAAGGCATGGACCAGGAAGTCGATGAAGGCGCGCACCTTGGGCTGGGTGAACCGGCCCGGCGGATAGACCGCGTAGATGCCCTGCGTCTCGACCGGCAGGTCCGGAATCGCATCCTCGACCAGCCCCTGCGTCATCGCCTCGTGGTAGAGGTAGGACGGCAGGTAGGCGATCCCCAGCCCCGCGATGCAGGCGTTCAGCAGCGACTGTCCGTCGTTCACCGTCAGCCAGCCCGCCGTGCGCACCTGCCGCTTTTCGCCCGAAGGCGCGGTCAGCTTCCACACGTTGCCCGAGGCCTGGTTGGAATAATGCAACAGCTTGTGTTCGTTCAGATCGTCGATCCGCCCCGGGCGCCCGAACTTCTGGAAATACGACGGCGAGGCGATCATCCGCTTGGTGGTGTCGGTCAGCTTGCGCGCGCGCAGGGTGGAATCCTCCAGCTCGCCGATCCGCACCGCCATGTCGAAGCCTTCCGAGATCAGCTCGACGTAGCGATTGTTCAGCACCATGTTCACGGTGATGTCCGGGAACTCGGCGAGGAAGTCGCCCAAAACGGGACTCAGGTGATTGACGCCGAAGTCCGTGGCGACCGAGATGCGCAGCAGCCCCGAGGGCGCGGATTGCATCGAGGTCACAAGCGCGTCGGCCTCGCCCGCATCGTTCAGCACGCGGCGCGCGCGGTCATAGTAGGCCAGCCCGATCTCGGTGGGCGAGACGCGTCGCGTGGTGCGGTTCAGCAGGCGCGCGCCCAGCCGCGCCTCGAGCGAGGACACATGTTTGGAGACCGCCGACTTGGAGATTCCCATCTTTTTCGCGGCATCCGTGAACCCTCCCTGGTCAACGACGGTGGCGAAAGCCTCCATTTCGGTCAGACGGTCCATCTACGGTCTCCATGCAACTCTTACTGTCGCCCTTGGTATGTCCACCAACTGGGGCGCAACTTGGGCGGGGAGGCGACAATTGATGGGTATTCGCCAAGGCTGTCGGCGTTGCGGAAACGGATTGCGTTTGGTGACGGCCAGTCCCGGGTGTAGGCTCGCAGGATTGATGACACGCGACTTGAGACCACATCAAACCGGGAGGAAACACATGATTGTCCGCAGCCTGACCCTCGCCACCGCGCTGGCGCTTGCGCCGATTGCGGCGCTGGCCGGCGATACCCCCGCGCCCGAAGGCGCCGCGGTCTACTTCATCAGCCCGGCCGATGGCGCCACGCTGACCAGCCCGGTCACCGTGCAGTTCGGCCTGAGCGGCATGGGCGTCGCCCCCGCCGGCATCGACAAGGAACACACCGGCCACCATCACCTGCTGGTGGACCGCGCGCCCTTCGGGGACGGCCCCGAGGATGCCGACATCCTCGAAACCGGCATTCCCGGCGACGACAACCACCGCCATTTCGGCGGCGGCCAGACCGAGATCACGCTGGGGCTGGAGCCGGGCACCCACACGCTGCAACTGCTGATGGGGGACCAGAACCACGTCCCGCACAACCCGCCGGTCGTGTCCGAGGTGATCACCATCACCGTGACGGAATAAACCGGAGCCTGAAGGGACGGTGGGTGGGGCGATGTTCCGGCCAAGGGCCGGGACGAGCGTCACCCGCCGTCGCCGCCGTTCACAACGCCGCCGCCAGCCTCACGCCCTGGTCGATGGCGCGTTTCGCGTCCAGTTCGGCGGCCACGTCCGCGCCGCCGATGACATGGGTCTCGATCCCCTTGGCGATCAGCGTGTCGGCCAGAGACCGTTCGCTCACCTGCCCGGCGCACAGCACGATCGTATCGCAGGCAATCACCTCGGGACGCTCGCGCGCCTCGCCGTAACTGACGTGCAAGCCGGCATCGTCGATCCGCTCGTAGTTCACGCCGCCGCGCATCTCGACCCCCTTCATCTTCAGCGCCGCGCGGTGGATCCAGCCGGTGGTCTTGCCCAGCCGCTTGCCCGGCCGTTCCGCCTTGCGCTGCAACAGCACCACGTCGCGGACGGCTTCATCGGGTTGCGGCCCCTCGGGCGCAAGACCCGAGCGCACCTCGGAGGGGTCCGCCACACCCCATTCGCGCATCCAGTCGGGCAGGCTCTCGGTCGGGCTGTCCTCGGTCACCAGGAACTCGGCCACGTCAAAGCCGATGCCTCCCGCGCCGACGATCACCACCCGCTTGCCGACCTCGGCGCCGTGGCGCAGCACGTCGACATAGCCCTTGACCGAGGGGTGATCCTGCCCGGGAATGCCCGGATCGCGCGGCAGGACGCCGGTCGCCACGATCACCGCGTCAAAACCCTCAAGCGCTTCGGGCGCAGCCTCGGCGCCAAGGCGCTGTTCGACGCCCGTCTCGGCGAGCTTGGCGGCGAACCAGTCCACCAGCCCGTGGAACTCTTCCTTGCCCGGCACCCGCTTGGCCATGTTCAGCTGGCCGCCGATCTCGGCAGCCTTGTCGAACAGCGTCACGCTATGCCCGCGCTCCGCCGCCGTGATCGCCGCAGACAGGCCCGCCGGCCCCGCCCCGACCACCGCGACGCGGCGTGGCGCAGCCGTCTTTTCCACCACCAGTTCCGTCTCGAACCCGGCCCTGGGGTTCACCAGGCAACTGGACACCTTGCCGGCAAAGGTATGGTCCAGGCAGGCCTGGTTGCAGGCGATACAGGGCGCAATCAGGTGGGATTGTCCACGCGCCGCCTTGGCGACGAAATCCGGGTCGGCCAGAAAGGGCCGCGCCAGGCTGACCATGTCGGCGCAGCCGCTGGCCAGCACCTCTTCGGCCACCTCGGGAGTGTTGATCCGGTTGGAGGTGATCAGCGGAATGGCCACCTTGCCCATCAGCTTTTTCGTCACCCAGGCAAAGGCCGCGCGCGGGACAGAGGTGGCGATGGTCGGGATCCGCGCCTCGTGCCAGCCGATGCCGGTGTTGAGGATGCTGGCCCCCGCCGCCTCGATGGCCTGCGCCAGCGTCACCACCTCGTCAAAGGTGGATCCGTCGGGCACCAGGTCGATCATCGACAGCCGGTAGATGACGATGAAATCCGCGCCCACAGCGGCGCGAACCCGGCGCACCACCTCGACCGGCAGGCGCATCCGGTTCTCGTAACTGCCGCCCCAGCGGTCGGTGCGCTTGTTGGTGTGGGCGACCAGAAACTGGTTGAGGAAATAGCCCTCGGAGCCCATGACCTCGACACCGTCATACCCGGCCTCGCGCGCCCGCGCGGCCGAGGTGGCAATGTCGGCAATCTGCTTTTCGATGCCCTCCTCGTCCAGCTCGCGCGGCGGAAAGGGCGAGATCGGCGATTTTATGGGCGAGGGGGCGACGCATTCCTTGCCATAGGCATAGCGTCCGGCGTGCAGGATCTGCATGGCGATCTTGCCGCCCGCGTCGTGCACGCGCTCCGTCACCACGCGATGATTGGCGATGTCCTGCGGCGTGAACAGCCCCGCCGCCCCGGGGAACACCCCGCCTTCGCGGTTCGGCGCCATGCCGCCCGTAACCATCAGCCCGACATCGCCGCGCGCCCGCGTGGCGTAGAACTCGGCCACCCGGTTCCAGTCGCCCCGCTCTTCGAGGTTGGTGTGCATCGACCCCATCAGCACGCGGTTCTTCAGCGTGGTGAACCCAAGGTCGAGCGGGCGCAGCAAATGCGGATAATCGGTCATGAAAGCCTCCCGGACTGTGCCCGGCACCTCACATGATCGGTTTGACCTTGTCACGGTCTACGTCACGTCAGAGGGGCAGGCGGCTCAGGTCCGGGGCAAGTGTCGCCGACCCGCACGGCGCTGGGTTTCCTCTGCGTTCCGCTTGAAAACCCCGGCGCGCGGGGGCAGGTTGCAGGGCAGGCATATGGGGAGGATCCGGTGAGCACCATCGCAGAGCGAACAGCGACCGCACATCTGCCGCAGCTGCACGAGGCGCGCAATCCGGGGAAGGCGCTGGACATGGACTGGGTCCGTGCCGCCCGCGCCAACCGCTCGGCGATCGAACGGCGCTGCGCCACGCTGCCGGGGCGACGCTCGGTCAAGAAGGAGTATCAGGCCGCCTGGCTGGCGCGCGCCATTTCCTGCATCGACCTGACCACGCTGGCGGGCGATGACACGCCCGGCCGCGTCGCGCGGCTGTGCGCCAAGGCGCGCCAGCCTGTGCGCCCCGACCTGCTGGAGGCGCTGGGGCTGGAAGGGCTGACCGTGGGCGCGGTCTGCGTCTACCACGACATGATCGCGCCGGCCGTCGCCGCGCTGCGCGGGTCGGGCATTCCGGTGGCCGCCGTCTCGACCGGCTTTCCGGCGGGGCTGTCGCCGTTCCCTCTGCGCGTGGCCGAGATCGAGGAAAGCGTCCGCGCCGGGGCGCAGGAGATCGACATCGTGATCTCGCGCCGGCTGGTGCTGACCGGGGACTGGCAGGGCCTCTACGACGAGATGCGCAGCTTTCGCGCCGCCTGCGGCGAGGCGCATATCAAGGCGATCCTGGCCACCGGGGAACTGGGCACCTTGCAGAACGTCGCGCGCGCCTCTCTGGTCTGCATGATGGCGGGGGCGGATTTCATCAAGACCTCGACAGGCAAGGAAAGCGTCAACGCCACCCTGCCCGTCAGCCTGGTGATGGTCCGTGCGATCCGCGAATACCACCAGCGCAGCGGCTACCGCGTGGGCTACAAACCCGCGGGCGGCATCTCCAAGGCCAAGGATGCGCTGGTCTACCTGTCGCTCATCAAGGAGGAACTGGGCGACCGCTGGCTGCGGCCCGATCTGTTCCGCTTTGGCGCGTCGTCGCTGCTGGGTGATATCGAGCGGCAGCTGGAACACCACGTGACCGGGGCCTATTCGGCGTCGTGGCGCCATGCCATGGCCTGAGTTGGGCCTTGCCGCAGGCGGCAAAGTCCCGGGACCGACACTGGCGCGAGAAAAGCAAGACCGATGAAACCCGAGTATACCCTGCTGATGGTGTCCGCCTTCCTCGTGATGGGGGCAAAAAGCTGGCGCCAGCGCCGCATCCGGCGTGCGGTGCGCGACCTGCCCACCAGGCTGCAACGCCAGCTGGGCGAAGGCCCGACCTACCTGCCGCCCGACGAGGTGACGCCCGACCTCGAACCCTATGTCGCCGTTCACCGCCGCACCGGGCGGATCGAGAAACTGTTCTGGGGCCTTGCCATCCTGTGGCTGGCCTATGTCGCCTACTTGGAAATCGGAGCGCTGGGATGACCATCAAGGAGATCTTCGAGACCATGGACTACGGTCCCGCCCCCGAAAGCGCCGGCGATGCGCTGGCCTGGATCGTCGACCAGGGCTCGCGCTTTGGCCATTTCATCGACGGCGCCTTTACCGAGCCGGGCGAAGGTTTCGACAGCCGCAACCCGGCCTCCGGCGAAGTGCTGGCAACCCTGACGCAGGCGACGCAAGGCGACGTGGATGCAGCCGTTGCCGCCGCCCGCGCGGCGCAGCCGGGATGGGAGGCGCTGGGCGGTCCGGGCCGCGCGCGCCACCTCTACGCGCTGGCGCGGCTGTTGCAGAAACACGCGCGGCTGTTCGCGGTGCTGGAGACGCTCGACAACGGCAAGCCGATCCGCGAAAGCCGCGACATCGACGTGCCGCTGGCGCAGCGGCATTTCTATTACCACGCCGGGATGGCGCAGCTGATGGACACCGAACTGCCCGGCCAGCAGGCGCACGGGGTCTGCGGCCAGATCATCCCGTGGAACTTTCCCCTGCTGATGCTGGCGTGGAAGGTCGCCCCGGCGCTGGCCACCGGCAACTGCGTGGTGCTGAAACCGGCCGAATGGACCTCGCTGACGGCACTCCTGTTTGCAGATATCTGCCGCCAGGCGGGACTGCCCAAGGGGGTGGTCAACATCGTCACCGGCGACGGCGCCGTGGGCGAGAGGATCGTCAAGGCCGACGTGGACAAGATCGCCTTTACCGGCTCGACCGAGGTGGGCCGCCGGATCCGCCAGGCGACGGCGGGGCGCGGCATCGCGCTGACGCTGGAGCTGGGCGGCAAGTCGCCCTACGTCGTCTTCGAGGACGCCGACATCGACAGCGCGGTCGAGGGGCTGGTGGATGCGATCTGGTTCAACCAGGGGCAGGTCTGTTGCGCCGGCTCCCGCCTGCTGGTGCAGGAGGGCATCGCGGAGGAGTTCCACACCCGGCTGAAAGCACGGATGGACAAGCTGCGCATCGGCGACCCGCTGGACAAGTGCATCGACGTGGGCGCCATCGTCGACCCCGAGCAGCTGCGGCGGATCGAGTCGCTGGTGGCCGGGGCCGAGGGCACCGTCTACCGCGCCAACTGCGACCTGCCCGAGGGCTGTTTCTACCCGCCGACGCTGATCACCGGCCTCTCGGCAGCCTCGCCGCTGATGCAGGAAGAGATCTTTGGCCCGGTGCTGGTCTCGACCACCTTCCGCACGCCCGCCGAGGCGGTGGATCTGGCCAACAACACGCGTTACGGGCTGGCGGCCAGCGTCTGGTCGGAGAACATCAACACCGCGCTGGACGTGGCGCCACAGCTGGCGGCGGGGG
Organism: Antarctobacter aquimaris; assembly: GCF_900184945.1. Lineage (GTDB taxonomy): Bacteria > Pseudomonadota > Alphaproteobacteria > Rhodobacterales > Rhodobacteraceae > Maliponia > Maliponia aquimaris. Next base: position 174,952 of record NZ_FXYF01000005.1, read on the forward strand.
TGATCTGGGTGAACGGCACCAACATGTTCGACGCTGCCGCAGGCTTTGGCGGGCTGCGGGAAAGCGGCTTTGGCCGCGAGGGCGGCTGGGAGGGGCTGCGCGCCTACACCCGCGCCACCGGCGAGGCCCGGCCGCTGACCCCGGTCGAGCCGTTTTCCGGCGACGCGGCCGAGCCGCAGCCGGTGGACCGCACCGCCAAGCTGTATATCGGCGGCAAGCAGGCGCGCCCCGACGGCGGCTATGCCCGCAACGTGTATGACACGGCGGGCGCGCTGATCGGACAGGCGCCGATCGCCAACCGCAAGGACATCCGCAACGCGGTGGAGGCGGCGCGCGGCGCGGGCGGCTGGGCCAGGGCCACGGCGCACAACCGCGCGCAGGTCCTGTACTACATCGGCGAAAACCTGTCGGCGCGCGCGGCGGAGTTCGCCGCCGGGATCGATCGGCAGACCGGCGGGTCGGGCGGCGCGGCCGAGGTCGCGGCCTGCGTCGACCGGCTGTTCACCTGGGCCGCCTGGGCGGACAAGTTCGACGGCGCGGTCCGCGCGGTCCCGCTGCGCGGCGTGGCGCTGGCGATGAACGAACCCTGCGGCGTGATCGGCGCGCTCTGCGCCGACGAGGCGCCGCTGCTGGGGCTGGTGTCACTCATGGGCCCGGCCATCGCCATGGGCAACCGGGTGGTGCTGGTCGCCTCCGAACCCTTTCCGCTGGCGGCGCTGGAGTTCACCCAGGTGCTGGAAACCTCGGACGTGCCGGGCGGGGTGGTCAACATCCTGACCGGCTCTCATGCCGAGCTGGCGCCCACGCTGGCGGCGCACCTGGACGTGGACGCGGTCTGGTCCTTCTCCTCGACCGACCTGGCGCAGGTGATCGAGCGGGGTGCTGCGGGCAACCTCAAGCGGACCTGGGTCAACGACGGGCTGGCGCGCGACTGGACCGGGCCGGAGGGCGCGGGACGCGCGTTCCTGGAGCAGGCGACCGAGGTCAAGACGGTCTGGGTGCCCTACGGCGCCTGAGTCGCTGTCCGGGGCGACGTGGAGGTCCCGGGGCAGGCCCGGGACGGGGCGACGCAGGGCCATTTTGGTCTGTTCACAGGCAATCTGCCGCGTGGGGGGCTGTGGCACCGGGCCGCGCCATTGAGAATTTACATTTCCGGTGCTATCTTGGAGACAGGCCCGCGCGCCATGGGCTGGCTTTGGCGCATCACACAGAAGGAGGAGACGACCCTGTCTTCTACGACACTTGCGGCACATGCCGCGGAACAGGGCCGGGGCTACCCGGCCGTGACACAGAGCGGACCGAACGCTGAGAGCACTCTCGCGGCGGTGCTCGAAATCCTCTCCGACAACAAGGCCGAAGATATCGTGCAGATCGACCTGCGCGGCAAGTCCTCTGTCTGCGACTACATGGTCATCGCCTCGGGCCGCTCTTCGCGGCAGGTGGCGGCGTTGTCGGAAAAGGTGGCTGACGGACTCAAGCATGACCACGGCCTTCTCTCGACCCTCGAGGGCAAGGACACCGGGGACTGGGTGCTGATCGACGCGGGCGACGTGGTGGTCCATGTCTTCCGCCCGGAAGTGCGCGAGTTCTACCAGCTGGAAAAGATGTGGGCACCTCTGGGGACCCTCAAGGTCTGACATGCGCCTGCATCTCTGCGTCGTCGGCCGGCTCCGCAAGGGGCCGGAAAAGGCGCTGCTGGACGACTACCTGACACGGTTCGACCGAACCGGCCGGGCTATGGGGCTTGGCCCGGCGCAGGTGATCGAGGTCGAGGACCGCAAGGGCGGCGGCATGGCGGCAGAGGCGGCGCTGCTGCGCCGCGCCATCCCGCAGGGTGCGCGGGTCTGCGCGCTGGACGAGCGGGGACAGCTGTGGTCCTCGCCCGAGTTCTCGGAGAAACTGGCCGGCTGGCGCGATGGCGGGGCGCAGGACCTGGCGCTGCTGATCGGCGGGGCGGACGGGATCGACCCCGGTTTGAGCGCCGAGGCGCAGGACCTGATGTCGTTCGGCCCGATGGTCTGGCCGCACATGCTGGTGCGGGCGATGCTGGCCGAACAGCTGTACCGCGCCGCGTCGATCCTGGCGGGGGCGCCGTATCATCGGGTGTAGGGGGCGCCGCCCCCGTCGCGCGATGCGCGCCTCCCCCGGGGGTATTTATCCAGAGAAGAAACCCGGGCGCGGCGCGGGGTCAGGCGTAGGCGATCCAGAGCAGGATGGTGCCGAGGACCACCCTGTAGATCACGTAGGGCGTGAAGCTGACCGAGCGCAGCAAGCGCATCATCAGCCAGAGCGCGCCGAGCGCCGAGAGGAAGGCCAGCGCGGCGGCGATGGCGCCGTCGCGCGCGGCCTGCGCATCGGCGGTGGCGGCGACCTCGATCCCCAGCAGCGTGCCCGAGGCGATGATCGTCGGGATCGACATCAGCATCGACAGTTTGGCCGCGTCGTGGCGGGCATAGCCCAGGTGGCGCGCGGCGGTGATGGTGATGCCCGACCGCGAGGTGCCGGGAATCAGCGCGACCGCCTGCCACAGGCCCATGACCAGCGCGTCGCGGATGCGCCAGTCGCTGTCCGTCTTGACCTGCGCGCCGCGCGTGTCGGCCCAGTAGAGCACAAGACCGAAGATGATCATCGTCCAGCCGATCACCGCGACCGAGCGCAGCGCATCGTCCAGCCCCGTCAGCTTGAGCGCGAGGCCGGCCACAATGACCGGAAGCGTCGCGATCAGCAGCAGGACGGCCAGCTTTGCCCCCGGCGTGTCGGCCCGCCCGGTGGCGAGGCGCAGCGTGCCGGTGGCGGCGCCGCGCACGTCGGTCCAGAAGTAGAGGATGACGGCGAAGAGCGTGCCGATGTGGACCGCCACGTCGATCACCTGCCCCTGGTCCTGCATCCCGGTCAGATTCGGCAAGAGAATCAGGTGCCCGGAGGAAGAAATGGGAAGGAACTCGGTAACCCCTTGGATCAGGGCGAGAATCAGGAGCTGGGTCAGGGGCATGGAAGGGGTCCGGGGTTGCGTGTGCGGGTAGGTATAACCCCCTGTTTCCTCAGCGAAAGGATGTAATTAGGTCCGGTTTGCGCCCTAATATTTCACGCCAAAGGTGATTTTAACAGGAGGTCCACGCAAGAAATCGACTTATATGTCAGTATGTATGACTTTTATTCCCTTTTGACCTTATGTATGCAAATCGGGACCTGAGAATGTACCTGCAAAGGGTTGAGGAATGGCAAAGCAGCCGATGCTGAAGTTCGTGACGGTGGGCCGGGAGATGCCGGAGAAGCGCGGGGCCGACCTGCGCCGGACCGATTTCCACGAGATCTACGCCGAGTATGCGAAGGCGAAGGCCGAGGAGCAAGCCGCGCGGTGCAGCCAGTGCGGCGTGCCCTATTGCCAGAGCCATTGCCCGCTGCACAACAACATCCCCGACTGGCTGCGTCTGACCGCCATGGGGCGGCTGGAAGAGGCCTACGAGGTCAGCCAGGCCACCAACACCTTCCCCGAGATCTGCGGCCGCATCTGCCCGCAGGACCGGCTGTGCGAGGGCAACTGCGTGATCGAGAAGTCGGGCCACGGCACCGTGACCATCGGCTCGGTCGAGAAGTACATCACTGATACCGCTTGGGAAAAGGGCTGGGTCAAACCGATCGTCCCGGCGCGCGAGCGCACCGAGAGCGTCGGCATCATCGGTGCCGGCCCCGGCGGTCTGGCCGCCGCCGACATGCTGCGCCGCGCCGGCGTGCAGGTCACCGTCTATGACCGCTACGACCGCGCGGGCGGGCTGCTGACCTACGGCATCCCCGGCTTCAAGCTGGAAAAGGACGTGGTGCTGCGCCGCAACGAGCAGCTGGAGCAGAGCGGCGTGCGCTTTGTGCTGAACTGCACCGTGGGGCAGGATTTGTCGTTCGACGAGATCCGGGCACAACATGATGCGGTCATCATCGCAACCGGCGTCTACAAGTCGCGTGACCTGGGCGGACCGGGCGCCGGGGCCAAGGGCATCGTGCGGGCCATCGACTACCTCACCGCCTCCAACCGCGCCGCCAACTTTGGCGACAGCGTGCCCGAGTTCGAAAGCGGCGAGCTGAACGCCGAGGGCAAGAAGGTGGTGGTGATCGGCGGCGGCGACACCGCCATGGACTGCGTGCGCACCGCCATCCGGCAGGGCGCGACCAGCGTCAAATGCCTCTATCGCCGCGACCGCGCCAACATGCCGGGCAGCCAGCGCGAAGTGCAGAACGCCGAGGAAGAAGGCGTGCAATTCGAATGGCTTACCGCGCCCAAGGGATTCACCGGAAATCCGGTGAGCGGCGTCATCGTCGAGAAGATGCGGCTGGGTGCGCCGGACGCGACGGGCCGTCAGCGGCCCGAGGTGATCGAAGGATCGGACTACGAGGAAGCCGCCGACCTGGTGATCAAGGCGCTGGGCTTTGAGCCCGAGCCGCTGCCGACGCTGTGGGGCTGCGAGGGGCTGGAAGTGACCCGCTGGGGCACCATCAAGGCCGAATTCACCAGCGGGCGCACGGCCTTGCCGGGGGTCTACGCGGTGGGCGACATCGTGCGCGGCGCGAGCCTGGTGGTCTGGGCGATCCGCGACGGGCGCGACTGCGTCGAGGCGGTGCTTCAGGACTTTGCTACCAAGGCGGCGGTGGCGGCGGAGTAAGCCGCAGGTTTGTACAAAAGGTACGTCTTGTACGCGAAAAAAGTCTTTTTGTACAAATTCGGGCCGCCTGCCCTGTCGGGCAAAAGGCGGCCCAGCCAGGACGACCAACAAGGTCAGCACGGCTGACCCGGGAGAGGCGAAAGGTTGATGAAGGGTAAAGCAGGCATCCCGGCGCGCGCGGCTCTGGCCGCCCTGCTGCCGTTTGCCTGCGCGTTGCCGGCGGCGGGACAGGGCAGCTTTGCCCCGCCCGAGGGCTGCGAAAGTTACCTGACGGTGCAGGCGCAGAACTGCGTCGTCACCAATCATTATGTCTGCCCCGCCATCGACCCCGAGCACCAATTCCGCACCGATTTCGGCGAGGCCGGTCCCTATTTCACCAGCCGGATCGACAACAAGGCACACTGGGTGTCCAGCGGGCCGCCGGACGATCCGGAAGAAACGCGCACCGTGCCGCCGCCGGGCGATCCGGGCGACGTGGACGAGCTGATCGCCAACGGCGTCGACACCTTCGATTTCTACCAGGAGTCGCCGCAGGAGGGCCGCACGCGGATCACCGGCTATGACCGGATCGTCGGCGAAATCGAGATCGACGGCGAACCGCTGTTCCGCACCGAGTTCGAAATGACCCGCACGGATGAAAGCGGCCGGGTGATCGAACACGTGACGGGCAAGGAATACGTGTCGGAAAGGCACCGCCGGTTCTTTGCCGGGTTTGCGGCGGACGTGATCGACGGCCGCGAGGCTGCCGGGATCGACCGCAGCCCGGTGGAATTCATCTATCCCGGCGAGCCGGGCTTTGGCGCGACCTACCCGCGCTATGGCTGCGAGCTGATCAGCCAGGGGCCGGGTGCGGAGCCGCGGCTTTGGCGGGCCGCGGCGCGGCGATCCGACGGTGGAATCCCGCGATTTATCGGGCTACATCCGAAGATGTCCAAAGCGGTGCACCTGCGTCAAACAATCGCCGGGCCGTCCGGGCGGCCCGCCGATGACGCGGCGGCCTACGGCCTTGTTCCGCGTCCGGGCGCGCTGTTCGACGGGCAGCGGGTCACGGTGCCGACCGGAGGCCAGTCATGAGCGCGCGGTGGGGGTATCGGCGGTGGACCTGCCTGGGCGCGCCGGGATGCAAACGCGCTGCCCGCTGACGCGGGCGGACAGCGTGGAACAATTCGGCGCGCTGGACGACGGCGGGCCGGCACAGAGACAGACGACCCGTGGTGCGGGTCATGAACGGAGGGCTAAAGCCATGACCAAATACGACGCAGACTGGGTGGCCCGCGAGGAAGCCAAGCGCAAGTGGATGGCCGAGAACGGCCTGTACCACGAGGGCGAGGAACATTCCTCCTGCGGTGTCGGCCTTGTGGTCAGCCTCGACGGCAAGCCGTCGCGCCAGGTGGTGGAGGCCGGGATCACCGCGCTCAAGGCGGTCTGGCACCGCGGCGCGGTGGATGCCGACGGCAAGACCGGCGACGGCGCGGGCATCCATGTACAGATCCCTGCCCCGTTCTTCTATGACCAGATCGGCCGCACCGGCCACACGCCGCGCCGCGACGAGCTGATGGCGGTGGGCCAGGTGTTCCTGCCGCGCACCGACTTTGGCGCGCAGGAGACCTGCCGGACCATCGTCGAGACCGAAGTGCTGCGCATGGGCTACTACATCTACGGCTGGCGCCACGTTCCGGTGAACGTCGAGGTGCTGGGCGAAAAGGCCAACGCGACGCGCCCGGAGATCGAGCAGATCATCCTCTCGAACGCCAAGGGCGTGGACGAGGAAACCTTTGAACGCGAGCTTTACGTCATCCGGCGGCGGATCGAAAAGGCGGCGGTGGCGGCCGGGATCAACGAGCTGTACATGGCGTCGCTGTCGTGCCGGTCGATCATCTACAAGGGCATGATGCTGGCCGAGCAGGTGGCCGAGTTCTACCCCGACCTGCTGGACGAGCGCTTTACCAGCGCATTCGCGATCTATCACCAGCGCTATTCCACCAACACCTTTCCGCAGTGGTGGCTGGCGCAGCCGTTCCGCATGCTGGCCCACAACGGCGAGATCAACACGCTGAAGGGCAACATCAACTGGATGAAAAGCCACGAGATCCGGATGGCCAGCGGCGCCTTTGGCGACATGGCCGAGGACATCAAGCCGATCGTGCCGAACGGGTCGTCGGACTCGGCCGCGCTGGACGCGGTGTTCGAGGTGCTGGTGCGGGCCGGGCGCAACGCGCCGATGGCCAAGACGATGCTGGTGCCCGAGTCGTGGTCCAAGCAGGCGGTCGAACTGCCCGAAGCCTGGCGCGACATGTATTCCTACTGCAACTCGGTGATGGAGCCCTGGGATGGCCCTGCCGCCCTGGCCATGACCGACGGCCGCTGGGTCTGCGGCGGGCTGGACCGCAACGGGCTGCGGCCGATGCGCTATGTCGTGACCGGCGACGGGCTGCTGATCGCCGGGTCCGAGATCGGCATGGTGCCGACGGACGAGGCGACGGCGCGCGAAAAGGGCGCGCTGGGGCCGGGCCAGATGATCGCCGTCGACATGAAGGAGGGCAAGCTCTACCACGACGTGGCGATCAAGAACCGCCTCGCCGCGGCGCAGCCCTTTGGCGACTGGGTCGGCAAGATCACCGAACTGGACGCGCCGCTGTCGGCCATCGGTGAAAAGCCGCTGTTCGAGGGCGCGGAGCTGCGCCAGCGCCAGATCGCGGCCGGCTACACCATGGAAGAGCTGGAGCAGGTGCTGGCGCCGATGGCCGAGGACGCCAAGGAGGCGCTGGCCTCGATGGGGGATGACACCCCCAGCGCGGTGCTGTCCAAGAAGTACCGGCCGCTGTCGCACTACTTCCGCCAGAACTTCAGCCAGGTGACGAACCCGCCGATCGACAGCCTGCGCGAATTCCGGGTGATGAGCCTGAAGACCCGGTTCGGCAACCTCAAGAACGTGCTGGACGAGGACAGCAGCCAGACCGAGATCCTGGTGGTCGACAGCCCGTTCCTGGGCAACGCGCAGTTCGCCGCGCTGAAGGACCATTTCAACGCCCCCTGCACCGAGATCGACTGCACCTTCTCCGGCGGGCCGGGCGCGCTGCGTGACGGGCTGGCCCGCATCCGCGCCGAGGCCGAGGATGCGGTGCGGTCCGGCGCCGGGCACCTGATCCTGACGGACCAGCAGTGCGGGCCGGACAGGGTGGCGATGCCGATGATCCTGGCCACCAGCGCGGTGCATTCGCACCTGACGCGCAAGGGGCTGCGGACCTTCTGTTCGCTCAACGTGCGGTCGGCGGAATGCATCGACCCGCATTACTTTGCCGTGCTGATCGGCGCGGGTGCCACGGTGGTCAACGCCTACCTCGCGGTCGATTCGCTGGCCGACCGGATCAAGCGCGGCCTGCTGGACATGACGCTGACCGAGGCGGTGAACCGCTACCGCGAGGCGATCGACCAGGGCCTGCTCAAGATCATGTCCAAGATGGGCATCTCGGTCATCTCGTCCTATCGCGGCGGGCTGAACTTCGAGGCCGTGGGCCTGAGCCGCGCGATGTGCGCGGAATACTTCCCCGGCATGATCTCGCGCATCTCGGGCATCGGCGTCAGCGGCATCCAGAAGAAGGCCGAGGAAGTCCATGCGCTGGGCTTCAAGATGGGGCGCGACGTGCTGCCCATCGGCGGATTCTACAAGGCGCGCAAGTCGGGTGAGACGCACGCCTGGGGCGCGCAGACCATGCACCTGATGCAGTCCGCCTGCGACCGCGCCTCTTACGAGATGTGGAAGCAGTACAGCCGCGCGATGCAGGCCAACCCGCCGATCCACCTGCGCGACCTGCTGGCGGTCAAGCCGATGGGCAAGCCGGTGCCGATCGAGGAGGTCGAATCGATCACCTCGATCCGCAAGCGCTTTGTCACGCCGGGGATGTCGCTGGGGGCGCTGTCGCCCGAGGCGCACAAGACGCTGAACGTCGCCATGAACCGCATCGGCGCGAAGTCCGACAGCGGCGAGGGGGGCGAGGATCCGGCGCATTTCGTGCCCGAACCGAACGGCGACAACCCGTCTGCCAAGATCAAGCAGGTGGCCTCGGGGCGCTTTGGCGTGACTGCCGAGTACCTGAACCACTGCGAGGAGCTGGAAATCAAGGTCGCGCAGGGTGCCAAGCCCGGCGAGGGTGGCCAGCTGCCCGGCATGAAGGTCACGAAACTGATCGCCCGGCTGCGGCATTCCACCGAGGGCGTGACGCTGATCAGCCCGCCGCCGCACCACGATATCTATTCCATCGAGGACCTGGCGCAGCTGATCTACGACCTCAAGCAGATCAACCCGCGCGCCAAGGTGACGGTGAAACTGGTCGCCTCCAGCGGCGTCGGCACCATCGCGGCGGGCGTGGCCAAGGCCAAGGCCGACGTGATCCTGATCTCGGGGCACAACGGCGGCACGGGCGCGTCGCCTGCGACCTCGATCAAGTATGCCGGCCTGCCCTGGGAAATGGGCCTGACCGAGGCGCACCAGGTGCTGGCGATGAACAACCTCCGCGACCGGGTCACGCTGCGCACCGACGGCGGGCTGCGCACCGGGCGTGACATCGTCATGGCCGCGATGCTGGGCGCCGAGGAATTCGGCATCGGCACCGCCGCTTTGATCGCCATGGGCTGCATAATGGTCCGCCAGTGCCAGTCCAACACCTGCCCGGTGGGCGTCTGCACCCAGGACGAAAGCCTGCGCAAGAAGTTCACCGGCAACGCCGACAAGGTGGTGAACCTGATCACCTTCTACGCGCAGGAGGTCCGCGAGATCCTGGCCGAGATCGGCGCGCGGTCGCTGGGCGAGGTGATCGGCCGCGCCGACCTGTTGCACCAGGTCAGCCGCGGCGCCGAGCACCTGGACGACCTGGACCTGAACCCGCTGCTGATCCGTGTCGATGGCTCGGACGAGATCACCTATGACCGCGACAAGCCGCGCAACGAGGTGCCCGACACGCTGGACGCGGAAATCGTGCGCGACGCCGCCCGCTTCCTCAAGGACGGCGAAAAGATGCAGCTGTCCTACGCGGTGATGAACACGCACCGCACCGTGGGCACGCGGGTGTCCAGCCACATCGTGCAGAAGTTCGGCATGCGCAACGCGCTGCAACCGAACCACCTGCACGTCAAGCTGACCGGCAGCGCCGGCCAGTCGCTGGGTGCCTTCGCCGCGCCGGGGCTGAAGCTGGAGGTGTCGGGCGATGCCAACGACTATGTCGGCAAGGGCCTGTCGGGGGGTCTGATCGTGGTACGGCCGCCGCTGGTGTCACCGCTGAAGGCGTCGGACAACACCATCATCGGCAACACCGTGCTGTACGGTGCCACCGACGGCCACCTGTTTGCCGCCGGCCGTGCGGGCGAACGGTTTGCCGTGCGCAACTCGGGCGCAAAGGTGGTGGTCGAGGGCTGCGGATCGAACGGTTGTGAATACATGACCGGCGGCGTGGCGGTGATCCTGGGCAGCATCGGCGCGAACTTTGGCGCCGGGATGACCGGGGGCATGGCCTACATCCACGACCCGGAGGGCAAGGCGCGCGACATGATGAACATGGAGAGCATCGTCACCTGCCCGGTCGCCGTGACCGCCTGGGAAGACCAGTTGAAAGGCCTGATCGAGCGTCACGCCGAGGAGACCGGCAGCCGCAAGGCGCAGGACATCCTGCTGAACTGGGACATCGAGAAGGACAATTTTGTCCAGATCTGCCCGAAGGAGATGCTGAACAAGATTCCGCATCCGCTGGGCATCGAGGGCGACATGGCCGTTCCGGCCGAATAGCCTGCCACATCGTCGAAGGGGGCCCGGTCTTGCGACCGGGCCTTTTTCATGGGTGCGGGGCGATCAGGTCATCTCGGCCACGCCGACGACGTGGTTCTTGCCGTAGGCCTTGGCGCATTTCGGACAGGTGGTGTAGAAGAACCAGACATCGCCCGGCTGGCGGCCCTTGGCACGGACGGCCTCCTGCATCGCCGCGTGCCATTTGCGCACGTCGCGGTAGGGGCCTTCGAAGACCTTGGTCACGAAGTCGCCGGACAGCGTTGTCATCGCCTCGTCGGGGACCGGGCTGGCGGCGGCAAAGAGGTGTTGCGCGTGCCAGGGCGAGGTGTCGCGGCTGAGCACGATGTAGTTGTCGGTGTCGAAGGTGCCGGCCGCCTGCATGTGGGTCAGCACGCGGGAAAACACCCGGCCCATGTTCACCGGCAGATGCATCAGCGCCATGGTGTCGGCGCGCACAAAGGGTTTGTCCCTGAACCGCAGCTGCTGGCCATCCCACCCCTGGGGGTTGAACCGGGGGCAGCAGCCGGTGGTGTTCACGCTCATGTCGTAATGGGGAAGGCGGTTGACCTCCATCGACTCGCTCCTTTCGGTTGGCCTGGCCAATCTGGGCCGGTTGCGGGTGCCGCGCCATGATCGGCGTCAAGCGGCCCGGCGCGGGGGCGGGCGATGCGATTTGGCGTGGGTTTCCCGACGGGGCCGGTGTAAAAACCCGCCATGGCGAGCAGAGCGAAAAAAGCGGCAGGCAAGGGCGGGAGCAAACCCGGGGGCAAGGCGGGGGTCCGGCTGCGCCCGCTGGCCGTGCTGCGGCGCTGGCTGTTGCGGCTGGCGCTGGGGGCGGTGGTGCTGATGGTGGCGGTGGTGGCGCTGTTCCGCGTGATCAACCCGCCGATCACCCACACCATCTGGTCCGAGCAGCGCCGGCTGGGCGCGGTCGAGCGGCGCTGGGTCGCGGTCGACGCGATCGCGCCGGTGATGCTGCGGTCGGCGGTGGCGGCGGAGGATGCGAATTTCTGCACCCACTGGGGATTCGACATGGACGCGATCCGCGCCGCCATCGAGGACGGGGCGCAGCGCGGCGGCAGCACGATCAGCCAGCAGGTGGTCAAGAACGTCTATTTCTGGCAGGCGCGCAGCTATGTCCGAAAGGCGCTGGAGGCGGTGATGACACCGCTGGTCGAGGCGCTGTGGTCCAAGCGGCGCATCCTGGAGGTCTATCTCAACTTGGCCGAGTTCGACGAGGGCGTGTTCGGCGTGGATGCGGCCGCGCGGCACTATTTCGGCGTCGCCCCGGACAAGCTGTCGGCGCGGCAGGCGGCGCTGCTGGCCGCCGTGCTGCCCGACCCCAAGGACCGCAACGCGAGCCGCCCCTCAGCGGCGGTGGACCGGCGGGCGCGGATGATCCAGGACGGCGCGGCGCTGATCGCGCAGGACGGCCGGGCGACCTGTTTCGAGAACTGAGCGGCGGCGCTGGTGATGCGCCCTTGACGCAAAAGGCCCGGTCGCATGACCGGGCCTTTGTGGTTTTCAGTCGCGGGGAAGCGCGGTCAGAAGTCGACCTGCACCCCGTGTTCCACCTGCCAGGTCTGCGCCTGCGGCATCGACAGCCGGGTCACCACCGCGCCGGCGCCGTTCAGGATCGGGCGTTCGCGCTTGATGTTGAAGGTCAGGCTGCTGTCGTCCTCGATCCGCTCGGCGTCGATCTCGAAGCCGAAAGTAAGGCCGCTGGCGCTGTTGGTCTTTTCCCAGGCCAGCGTCAGGCCGACGCCGCATTCCGCGTCGCTGTCGTAGGAATTCAGCGTGCAGGTCAGGCGCGGGGTGATGGCGGTGCGCATCCGCGTCGCCAGCGCCTCGGACCCGCCGGGGGCCGCGAGGCTTTCAAAGGTGATCTCGGCCGTGGCGCGCATGCCGCTGAAATCGTCCAGCTTGATCACCCCGGTGTGGGTCAGGCCCAGCTGGCGCGCGGTCACGTCGGCGTCGCCCGCCAGCGCATAGGCCAGGTCCAGCGCCACCCGCGGCTTCATCACGAAGCTGTCGAAGGCGTGCTGGCCCGAGATCCCCACCCCGGCAAAACCGGCGAGGTAGCCATAGCTGCCGCGCGCGTTGATCGGGGCGGCCGCGGCGGCAAAGTCGATGTCGAAGCGGTGCCTGCCCGCCGCACCGGCGAGGTAGTAGTCGAGGAACAGACCGTCGGAGATGCCGCGCGCGCCATAGAACCCGCCGTTGACGCCAAAGCCGGTGATATCGCCGTCGCCCAGCCCGCTGACGTCGGTGCGGCTGAAGTAGCCGCCGACGAAGTAACCGGCAATCTCGCTGTCCGAGATGAACTTTTCCCGCTGGAAGGCGAATTGCAGCAGGGCCTGGAGGCCGGTATCCTCGGTCTTGTTCAGCGTGAAGCTGCCGTCGACGATTTCCCGGGTGTCGGTCGCGCAGTTGTAGGTGTCGCGGCCAAAGGTGCCCGCGGCGGTGCCGGTGGCGTCCTTGATTTCCAGGCTGCCGTCCACGTCGAAGGCCGACAGCGTGCCGCAGGGCAGGTCCTGCCCCTCTTGCAGCCGCGCCAGCGCGCCCTTGGCCATGCGCGAGAAGTTGCGCTGCTGGGTGTCGATCGTGTCCTTGAGGTCCTCTTCGAGGATCTGGGTCAGCGGTTCGCGGATCTGGTCGACGAGGTCGTCCGTCACCGTCACCGTGGCCAGCGTCAGCGGGTAGCCATCGTAGCTGAGGTCGGCCGAGGCGACCGTCACGGTGGGCTGGCAGGTATGCGTGCCTTCGACCTTGTCATCGTCCTTGGCGCGGATCGTCAGCGTCTGCGGCGTACCGAAATTCGCCGTGGTGAAGGTCATCGAGGCGGGCGACACGCTGCACTGGCTGTCGCCGGCAAAGTTCAGCGTGACCGGCGCGGAGGGTCCGCCCAGCAGGACAAAACTCATGCTGGCGTCGTCGCCGCCGCCCTCGCTGGTGACGAGGTCGACGTTGGTCACCGCGATGACGGCGAAGTCGTCGTCGGTGATCGTCGCCGAGGCGCTGAGGGTGGTGCCCAGCTCGGTGGACAGGTCCCCCGAGGCGATGGCGGTCAGGGTGGCGGTCACGGTTTCCGGGCCTTCGACCAGGACGTCCTCCAGCACCGGGAGGGTGACGGTGGCCGAGGTGGCCCCCGCCGGGATCGTCACGGTGGCCGCGGGCGCGGTGTAGTCGGCGCCCGCCGTGGCGGAGCCGGTCAGCGCGAGGCTGACAACCGTGTCCTGCGTCGATACCCGGTCCTGCGTGACGGTGAAGGTCACGTCGGTCGGCACGCCGCCGTTGGCCTCGGCCCCGTCGGTGGAGGCGGTGAGGTTGACGGCATTGGTGGCGCATTGCGTCATCGGGATGTTGTTCGACAACACGAAGGGGTCGCCCGGTTCGATGGTGAAGCTGGTGTAGAACACCGGGTTCGCCGCCAGCGAGGCATCCGCGAGGAAGCCGCTGGCGCCAAATTCGGACGAGCCGAGGAAGGCCGGGTTTGCCGGCAGCAAGGTGGTCATGTCGAGGGTGCCCGAGGGCAGCCGCGCCGTGCTGGGCAGGCCGACGGAGGTCGGGTAGGTGATCGCCATGGTGAAGGTGCCGGGCACCAGCGCGAACCACTGCATTTCGCCGGTCGAGCCGTCGTGGGTGATGTTGATCCCGTTGGCGATGCCGAGCGAGGAGTTCGTGCCCAGCGGACCGCTGACCGAGAACGACCCGCCCGGGATGATCCGGCCGTCATCCTCGCAGTAGAAGTAGCCCTGGGGGTCAAAGTCCGAGGCATCCGGGATGCCGTCGCCGTCGCGGTCGGCAAAGGCGCTTTCCAGGTCGTCGGGGATGCCGTCGCCGTCCGCGTCGGGCAGCGGGACGGGATTGGGCACGCCGGTCAGGTGGGCGACGGCCAGCAGCGGGCCCGCCGCGGCCGAGAGGTTGCCCGCCGCGTCCGCCGCGGCCCCGGCCAGCAGCGTGATCTCGATCGGGCCGTCATGGTCGGGCGTGACGGTAAAGCTGTAGACCGCGCCGCTGCCGGTCAGCGCCGAGGCGCTGCCATTGTCGATGTCGACCGAGGCCAGGTTCAGCCCGATGACCGGCTCGGAGAAGGTGAGGCCAACGGTGAAGGCGCCCGATTGCGCGGTGAGCGGCCCGGTGAGGGTGGCCGTGGGCGCGAGCGCGTCCTTGGCCGCCGTGTCGGTGGCATCCGCGCCGGTGTTGCCGGCGGGATCGGTCAGCGCCACGGTCAGGGTCAGTGTGCCGTCCGACAGGCCCGACAGGTCCAGCCCGGAGACGGTATCGGTGGCGCTGGCCAGGGTGCCGGTGCCGGTGACGGGGGTGCCGCCGCCGTCCGAGGTGACGGTGAAGGCATAGCTTGCGCCCGGTTCCGCGCCTGCAAAGGTGAAACTGGCCGCCGCCTGGGTGAGGCTGTTGACCGGGTCCTGGTCGAGGGTCGCGGCATAGCCCGTGGGAGCGACGGTGTCCTTGACAGCCGAGGCAGTGGCCTGCACCGCCGCGTTGCCGGCGGGGTCGGAGGCATCCGCGGTGAGGCTCAGCGGCCCGTCCGCGAGGGCGGAGAGGTTGGCCGAGACGGTCCAGAGACCGCCCGTCACGCTGGGCGTCAGCGTCACCGATCCCGCCGCGCCGTCACTGACGACCACCGTGACGGGGGTGCCGTCGGGCAGGTCGGTCGAGGTGCCGGAGAGTGTGGCCGCCGGTGCCTCGGCGGCGTTGACCAGGTCATCCCCGGCGATCGGCGTGTCAAATGTTACGGTCGGCAGGGTGGCGTCGAGGGTCGCCGTGTCGGTCGCATCCGCGCCGGTGTTGCCGGCGGGATCGGTCAGGGCCACGGTCAGGGTCAGGGTGCCATCGGTCAGGCCGCTGAGGTCCAGCCCGGTGAGCTGATCGGTCGGCGTGACGATGGTGCCTGTGCCGGTGACGGGCGTGCCGCCAGCGTCCGAGGTTATGGCAAAGGCGTAGCTGGTGCCCGGTTCCGCCCCGGCAAAGGTAAAGCTGACGGCTGCCACGTTGCCTGCGTTCACCGGGTCCTGGTCAAGGGATGCGGTGTAGCCGGCGGGCGCGGTGGCGTCCTTGGTCGTGGTGTCCGTCACGTCCGCGCCGGTGTTGCCGGCGGGGTCGGTCAGGGCGACGGTCAGGGTCAGGGTGCCGTCCGACAGGCCACTGAGGTCCAGCCCGGTGACCTGGTCGGTCGCCGTGGCGAGGGTGCCGGTGCCGGTGACGGGGGTGCCGCCGCCGTCCGAGGTGACGGTGAAGGCATAGCTCGCGCCCGGTTCCGCCCCGGCGAAGGTGAAGCTGACCGCCGTGACGTTGGCGAGGTTCACCGGGTCCTGGTCGAAGGACACGGCATAGCCGGCGGGCGCAAGTGTGTCCTTGGCCGCGGTGTCGATGGCATCCGCGCCGGTGTTCCCGGCCGCGTCGGTCAGGGCCACGGTCAGGGTCAGGGTGCCGTCCGTCAGGCCGGACAGGTCAAGACCCGTCACCTGGTCGGTCGGCGTGGCGATGGTGCCGCTGCCGGTGACGGGGGTGCCGCCGCCGTCCGAGGTGACGGTGAAGGCATAGGTGGTGCCCACTTCGGCCCCGGCAAAGGTAAAGCTGGCCGCCGTCTGGTTGCCGCTGTTGACCGGGTCCTGGTCGAAACTCGCGGCATAGCCGGAGGGCGCGGTGCCCTCCTTGGCGGCGAGGGCGGTGGCCGGGGTGGCGGGGTTGCCGGCGGCGTCGCTGGCATTGGCGATGACGGTGATCGGCCCGTCTACGACGGCCGAGAGGTTCGACGTGACGCTCCAGACGCCGCCGGTGACGGTGGTGCTGTTGATCACGACGCTTGCGCCGGCGTTGTGCCAGACGTTGACATTGACCGTCGCGCCGTCGGTCAGGCCGGTGGCGGTGCCGGTGAGGGTGACGGCGGGCGCTTCGGCGGCGTTGACGATGTCGTCACCGGCGATGGGCGTGTCGATGGCCAGGGTCGGGGCGACGGTGTCCTTGGCCGCCGAGGCGGTGGCCTGCGGCGCGGGGTTGCCCGCCGCGTCGGCCACATCGGCCGTCAGGGACAGCGGACCCTCGGCCAGCGCCGTGAGGTCCAGCGTCAGGCTCCAGGCGCCGGCGGTGACCGTGGCGGGGCCGGAGACGCTGAGGGCGCCGTCGCTGGCGGCGACGGTCACGATGGCCCCGTCGAGCACGCCGCTGGCGGTGCCGGAAACGGTGACAGCCGGGGCTTCGGCCGCGTTCACGGTGCCGTCACCGGCGATCGGAGTGTCAAAGCCCGCGCCGGGCGCGGTGGCGTCCTTGGTCGCGGTGTCGCTGGCATCCGCCCCGGTGTTGCCCGCCGCATCGGTGAGCGCGGCGGTCACGGTCAGGGTGCCGTCACCCAGGCCGGAGAGATCCAGCCCGCTGACGGTGTCGGTGCCGGTGGCGATGGTGCCGGTCCCGGTGACGGGGGTGCCGCCGCCATCCGAGGTGATGGTGTAGGCGAAACCCGTGCCGACCTCGGCCCCGGCAAAGCTGATGCTCATGGCCGTCTGGTTGGCGGCATTCACCGGGTCCTGGTCGAAGGCGACGGTGTAGCCGGAGGGCGCAACCGTGTCCTTGGTCGCCGTTGCACTGGCCTGCGGCGCGGGGTTGCCCGCCGGGTCGGTGGCATCTGCCGTGAGGGTCAAAGCCCCGTCCGCGAGGCCGGACAGGTCGGCCGAAACGCTGAAGACGCCGCCGGTGACGCTGGGCGTCAGGATGACGGACCCGGCCGCGCCGTCCGACACGACAACCGTGACGGTGGACCCGTCCGGCAGATCGGTCGAGGTGCCCGAAATCGTCACGGCGGAGGCTTCGGCGGCGTTGACCACGTCGTCACCGGCGAGGGGCGCGTCAAAAGCCAGGCTGGGCGCGACGAGGTCCTTGGTGGCGATGTCGCTGACCTCGGTCCCGGTGTTGCCGGCGGCATCGGTCAGGGTGACGCGCAGGGTCACGGGGCCGTCGCTGAGACCGCCCAGCGGCAGCGGTGCGCCGACCGGCTGGGTGGCGGTGGTGACGGGTTCGCTGAAGCCGCTGAAGGTGACGCCGTTGCTGCTGAGCGAATATTCGAGCAGCGTGCCGACCTCGGCCCCGGTCACGGTAAAGGTCGCGCTGGCCAGGTTGGCGATGTTGATCGGATCCTGGTCGTAGGCGACGGTGTAGCCTGCGGGCGCGACGGTGTCCTTGGTCGCCGTTGCACTGGCCTGCGGCGCGGGGTTGCCCGCCGGGTCGGTGGCATCTGCCGTGAGGGTCAAAGCCCCGTCCGCGAGGCCGGACAGGTCGGCCGAAACGCTGAAGACGCCGCCGGTGACGCTGGGCGTCAGGATGACGGACCCGGCCGCGCCGTCCGACACGACAACCGTGACGGTGGACCCGTCCGGCAGATCGGTCGAGGTGCCCGAAATCGTCACGGCGGAGGCTTCGGCGGCGTTGACCACGTCGTCACCGGCGAGGGGCGCGTCAAAAGCCAGGCTGGGCGCGACGAGGTCCTTGGTGGCGATGTCGCTGACCTCGGTCCCGGTGTTGCCGGCGGCATCGGTCAGGGTGACGCGCAGGGTCACGGGGCCGTCGCTGAGACCGCCCAGCGGCAGCGGTGCGCCGACCGTCTGGGTGGCGGTGGTGACGGGTTCGCTGAAGCCGCTGAAGGTGACGCCGTTGCTGCTGAGCGAATATTCCAGCGTCGTGCCGACCTCGGCCCCGGTCACGGTAAAGGTGCTGCTGGCCAGGTTGGCGATGTTGATCGGGTCCTGGTCGTAGGCGACGGTGTAGCCTGCGGGCGCAACCGTGTCCTTGGCGGCCGTGTCGGTGGCATCGAGGCCGGTGTTCAGCGCCGCATCGGTCAGCGTGGCGGTCAGGGTCAGTGTCCCGTCGGCCAGCCCCGACACGTCGATCCCGGTGATCTGGTCCGTGGCGGTGGCGATCGTGCCGGTGCCGTTGACGCGCGGGCCGCCGCCGCTGGAGCCGATCTGGTAATCGTAGCGCGCGCCGATCTCTGCCCCGGCGAAGGTAAAGCTGACGGCGGTCTGGCCGGCGGCGTTCACCGGGTCCTGGTCGAAGCTGACCGTGTAGCCGGCGGGCGCCGTCACGTCCACGCCGGTGCCGCTGACGGTGATGTCATAGGGTGCCTCATCAACGTCGTTGTTGCCGATCGACAGGTCAAAGGAGAAGGCCCCCGCCGAAGTGGCGGTGTACTGCACCTCGACCGTGGTGCTGTTGCCGGGGGTCACCGACAGCGCCAGCAGGCTGGGCGTGTTGTCCACGGTGACGTTGACCAGGTTGGAGACGACCGGGTCCACCAGCGTCAGCGTTTCGGTGCCGGTGTTGGTCACGGTCAGGGTCAGGGTCTGCTGGAAGGTCGCCGGCTGATTGCCCTGCGGCAGGGTGCCGCCCGCCGCCACCGCGCCGCCGATGTCGCCCGAGACGCCGATTTCCGGGGTGATGACGGTCAGCGTGGCCGCGGCGGTGCCGGAGTTGCCCAGAGAGGAGGTTAGGGCGTTGCTGAGGTTGTTCAGCGCGCCCACCGCAGAGGGGGTCACGTCGACCGACAGGGTACAGGTCGCCCCGCCGGCCACGCTGCCACCGGAATAGGCGACGTCGGTATCCCCGGCCACGGCGGTGATCGTGCCGCCGGTGCAGGTTGTCGAGACGTTGGGGACAGAGGCGACCTGAAGCCCGGCGGGGAACGTGTCGGACAGGTCCAGCGCGAGGGCGTCGAGCACCGCGCCGCTGTTGTCGATGGTGAAGATCAGCGTGGTCGAGGTGCCCAGCGAGATGACCGGTGCGGCAAAGGCCTTGGAGAACAGCGGCAGCGGATCGGCCCGCAGCGTGTCGGTCGCGGTGCCGGAATTGCCGGTCGACGAGGTCAGGTCGCCGGTGGTGTTGACATGCGTGCCGGTCGCGGTGGCGATCACGTCGACCGCGACGGTACAGGTTGCCCCGGCGGCCAGGCTGCCGCCCGTGTAGGCGACGGTGCCGCTGCCCGCGACGGCGGTCAGGGTGCCGCCCGTGCAGGTGGTCGCGGCGCCGGGCGTGGCGGCGACCTGCATCCCGGAGGGCAGGTTGTCGGTGAAGTCCAGCGCCGAGGTGGCCAGGACCGAGGCGCTGTTGTCGATGGTGAAGGTCAGGGTGCTTTGCTGGCCCACGGCGATGGTCGCGGGGGCGAAGGTCTTGGAAAAGCTCGGCGGCGGTTCGACTTGCAGGGAGGCGGTTGCCTTCCGGGCCGAGAACACGCCCGAGGAGGTCAGCGCCGATGTTTCGTTGGGATAGCTGCCTGCTGCCGCGCTGGCCGGCACGGTCACGTCGACGTCAAAGGAGCAGGTGCCGCCGGCGCCCGCCACTTCGCCGCCCGAGAAGGTCAGCACGCTGGTCCCGGTGATCGAGGACCCCGCGCCGCAGGGGCTGGACGGCAGGCTGGCGGCCACCGCGCCGCCGAGCATGGCGTCGAGGTCGTCGGTAAAGCCGAGGCCGGTGACGGGGGTCGCGTTCGGGTTGGTGATGGTGAAGGTCAGGGTTGCGGTCTGTCCGGCGGCGGAGGGGCCGGCGAAGGACTTGGAGAACAGGGTGCCGACGGTGGTCACGAGCAGGTCGTCGCTGGCCGGGTCGCCGGTGACCGAAACCCCGGCCATGTCGCCGGTCACGGCGGAGGTGGTGTTGGTGTAGAGCCCGGCCGCGGCCCCGCCGGGGATGGCGACATCCACCGCGATGGTACAATCGGCGGACGCGGCCAGGGATCCGCCGGTAAAGGTGATCTGGTTGCTCCCCTGCCCCGCCACGGTGCCGCCGCAAGCGGCGAAATCCGCGCTGGCCATGGTCGCCCCGGGCAGCATCGCGCCGAGATCGTCGCCGAACGCGATGGCGCCGGCCGGCTCGGTGGCGGACAGGTTGGTCAGGGTGAATTCCAGCGTCACGGTGTCACCCGGCGCGACCGAATCGTCGGCGAAGCTCTTGGCCAGCCCCAACTGCACGCTGTCCACGGTCAGCGAGGCGACGGCCGGGTCGATGGTCACCGCGCCGTTCTGGTCGGCGGACAGGTTGCCCGTGGCACTGCGGAAACTCCCGTCGGGCGCCCCGACCGGCACCAGCACGCCGATGGCGATGGTGCAGGTCTGACCCGCCAGGACGCCGCCGCCGGAATAGTCCATCAAGGTCGCTCCGGGCGAGGTGGAGAGAAACACCCCGCCGCAGGTGTCGGCCCCGCCCGATGACAGGGTGACATCCGGCGCGCCGGGGAGGATGTCGGCCAGGTTGTCGCGGAAGAAGGTGATCGTGGCGTCGTCCGTCGGATGGGTGTTGCGGATGGTGTAGGTCAGCGTCGTCGTCAGCCCGGCGATCACCGAACTGGGGGCGAAGGACTTGGTGAACGTCAGGCCGGCGACGGTCAGGTCGGCGCTGGCCGGCGGGAAGGTCAGGCTCAGGCTTGCCCCGGTCGCCGTCAGGTTCGACGTGGTGTTGGTGAAGGTCCCGCTGGCCGCGCTGACCGGAACGGTGACGGGCACGGTGATCGCACAGCTGGCGTCCGCCGCCAGCGTGCCGCCGGAGTAGGACAGCAGCGACGTTCCGGTCATCGAGCCGCCGCAGGTGTTGACGCTGGGGGCCCCGGCGCTCAGCCCGGCCAGGGTGGCCGCCAGGTCATCGGTGAAGGCGATGTCGGTCACCGCCAGGGATTCCGGCGGATTGGAGATGACAAAGGTCAGGTCGACCGTGTCGCCGGGGGCGGCCGGCGCCGAGAAGGATTTGGCAAAGGACAGGCTGACGCCGCCCGACACGGTCAGATCGTCCGCCGCCGGGGCCGAGGTCACGGTGGTCGACAGGACGGAGGCGGTCAGGACATCGGTCCTGTCGGTATAGGTGCCGCCCGCCAGCCCGACGGGAATCGTCAGGGTCACGTCAAAGGTACAGTTGGCGCCGGGGGCCAGCGTGCCGCCGGTCAGGAACAGCCCGTCGCTGAAGAAGACGGATCCCCCACAGGCCGATCCACCGGGCGGAATGACCGCACTGACGGGCGTCGGCAGGAACCCGTTGTCAAAGGCCGGCGCAGGGAATGCCCCGCTGGTGTCGGACATGACATCGTTGAAGGCGATGGCGGTCGCGTCGGTTCCGGCGCCGGTGTTGGGGTTCGCGATCGTGTAGCGCACGACCACGTCACCGCCGGCGACAACGCTGTCGGGCACGAATTCCTTGGTGAAGGTCAGCGGGCTGGCGGCCAGGACGGTCAGTTTGTTCGAGGCCATGTTGCCGGTCACGGCATTGCCGTCGATGGTGCCGGTCACGGCCGAGGTCGTGTTGGTGTAGGTGCTGGCCGGCGCGGTCGCGGGCACGTCGACCGTCACGCTGAAGGTACAGGTCTCTCCGCCTGCGAGCGTCCCGCCGCTCAGGCTGACGGTGCCGCCGAGCGCCAGCGCCGAACCGGCGCCGCAGGGATCGCTGGCCGGCGCGGCGGACGAGGCGGACAGGCCCGGGAGCATGGAGGTCAGCACGTCGTCAAAGGCCACCGCGGTCGCGGGGTTGGACCGGTCGAGGTTGGTGATCGAGAATTGCAGCGTGGTGGTGCCACCGGGGCCGACCGGATCGTCGGTGAAATCCTTGGTGATCTGCAAGGTGCCCGCCGGGGCGCCGGTGACGGTGAGCGTATCGGTGGCCTTGCCCATGGGCACGAAGGAAAAGCTGCCCGAGGGGACACCGGACAGATCGACCGAGTTCGCATGCGCGCCCAGCGTGCTGCCCGCCACATCGACGGAAACCTGACAACTGGTGCCCGCCATCAGGAAAGCGGACGACAGGGCGATGCTGCTGCTGCCCGCGGCGGTTGTCAGGGTGCCGGTACAGGTCGTGCTGGTGTTCGCGGGGGTCGCCACGACGAGGCCGGCCGGCAGCGTGTCGGTGAACCCGAGGCTGGAGACCAAACCGGAGTTGGCGGAATTGTCGATGGTCAAGGTCAGGGTCGAGGTGCCCCCGAGGGGGATCGAGGAGGGCGCGAAGCTCTTGCTGAAGCCGGGGGTGTTGGTATTGACGGTCAGGTTCGCGGTCGCGGGGCCGGAGTTGCCGGCGCTCGAGGTCAGGTCGCCGCTGGTGTTGGCATAGGGGCCCGGGGCCGAGGCCGTGACGTCGACGGTAACGGTGCAGGTCTGGCCGGCGGCCAGCCGGGCCCCGGAAAAGGTGATGGTGCCGCCGGAGGTGGGTGCGACCAGCACGCCATCGGTGCAGTTCGTCGCGGCGGTGCCGTCGGCGATCGTCATCCCGGCCGGCAAGGTGTCCGTGAAGGCAAGGTTTTGCACGGCGCTTGCCGCGGAGTTGCCTATCGTGAAGGTCAGGGTCGAGACGCTGCCCGGGCCGATCGTGGTGGGCGCAAAGGCCTTGGCGAAGCTGGGCGCCGACGATTGCGCCTGAACCCCGGCCGGCGGCAGGGCCGACATCAGACAGACCAGCGCAAACCCAAGTACCCGATGAATCGCCGACATGTGCAGTCCCCTCGTCCCATTGCCGCCGCGGGTTGCGTGGCGCGGCAAATGCTGCGCCACGGGCCCCGCTGTGCCGGCCCGTTCCTGCACCATGCGTAGCGGCGGTGTTGACGTGGCGAAAGCACGCTGCGCGGGCATCGCCGCAAAACGGCCATGTCGGCGGGCATGTGCGGCTTTCCTGCGACACAATCGCCGGGCCCTGTCGCAGGGATGCCCGCCTTTTCGGCGGAGGGGCCGCTCAGGGCGCGACCAGCGTCTGCAGGTCGAAGATCGGCAGCAGGACGGACAGCACGATCACCAGCACCATGCCGCCCACCAGCATCATCAGCGCCGGTTCCAGCAGCGCCGCCAGACGCTTGCGCTGGGTCGACAGGCCGTTTTCCACCAGCGCCGCCGCCCGCCCGGTCATCCGCGCCACCCGGGCGGAGACCTCGCCCGCGCCGATCAGTTGCCGCGCCACCGGCGGCACGAAGCTGAGCGCCGAGAGCGCGGTGGACAGCGTTTCACCCTCGCGGATGGCGACGGCGACGGCCTCGGCCTCGGTGCGGAAACGGCGGATGGTCAGCACGGAGGCGGCGCTGTCGACAGCGATGGGCACGGTGTGCCGCGACTCCAGCACCAGCGCGAGGGTGCGCAGGTATTGCACCGCCGCGCCCGCCCGGATCAGCCCGCCGACCACCGGCAACCGCAGCAACAGCCCGTCTCGCGCCTCGCGCAGCGGCGCGACCCGCCCGCTGGCCACGCCCAGCGCCACCAGCGCCAGCGCCACAGCCCCCAGCAAGGGCAGGTGTCCCTGTATCCAGCGCGCCGCCCCCAGCATGACCTGCGTCAGCGCCGGCAGCGGGCGGCCGGAGGTTTCGAACAGCGACACGATTTCCGGCGCGACGGTGGTGAACAGCAGACCCGCCACCAGCACCGACACCACCGCCACGAAGGCCGGGTAGACCAGGGCCGAGCCCAGCTGCGCGCGGTCGCTGCGCGCCGTTTCCAGGTGCTCGGCCAGGGTTTCGAAGACGGCCGACAGCTCGCCCGCGCGTTCGCCCGCCTGCACGGCGGCGAGGTAGTAGCGCGGAAAGCCCGCGCCGGACTGCTCGAGCGCGGTGGCCAGGCTGTCCCCCTCCAGCAGCGCCGCCTGCGCGCGGGCGACCACCAGGTCCAGCGCCGCGGTGCTGCCGGCGCTGCGCAGCGTGCCCAGCGCGGCATCCACCGCCATTTCGGCCCCCAGCAGCACGGCCATCTGCCGGGTGAACACCGCCTGAAGGTCACGCGACAACCGCGCCCGGCCCAGCCCCGGCGCGCGCGGACCGCGCGCCTGTCCGCGCTCGGTCAGTTCCGAGACGTAGAGGCCCTGTTTCTTCAGCTGCTCGGAGGCGTGGCTTTCGGTTTCGGCCACCACGGTGCCCGCGCGGCGCCGCCCCTCGGCGGTGAAGGCGACGTAGCCGAAGGCCCTCACGCGCCGTCCCCGACGACGCGCAGCGCCTCGGCCAGGCTGGTGCGGCCCGCCGCGACGGCGCGCAAGGCCTGCCCCATCAGCCGGTCCCCCGGCGCCAGCGCGCTCTGCCACAGCGCGCCTTCGCCGGCGCCATAGGTGATCGCCTCGCGCAGATCCTCGTCGATCTCGAGAATCTCGAAGATGCCCAGCCGCCCGGCGTAGCCGCTGCCGTTGCAGGACGGGCAACCCGCGGGTTCCTGCAGCGCGGTCGGCAGCGGCAGCTGCGCCCGGTCGAAGTGGCGCGCCTGGGCCGGGGTCGGGGACTGCGCGCTGCGGCAGTCCGGGCAGAGCCGCCGCAGCAGGCGCTGCGCGATGACCCCGCGCAGGGTGGCGGAGATCAGGAAGTTTTCCAGCCCGAGGTCGCGCAGCCGGATCACCGCGCCGACCGAGCTGTTGGCATGCAGCGAGGAGAACACCAGGTGCCCGGTCAGTGCGGCCTGGGCGGCGACGCTGGCGGTTTCGCCATCGCGGATTTCGCCCACCAGGATGACGTCGGGGTCCTGCCGCAGGGTGGCGCGCAGCCCGGCGGCAAAGGTCATGCCGATCTCGGCGTTGATCTGGGTCTGGCTGATGCCGGTCAGGTCGTATTCGATCGGGTCCTCGACGGTGACGATGTTGCGTTCCTCGCGATCCGCCAGTTTCAGCAGGGAATAGAGCGTGGTCGTCTTGCCCGCGCCGGTCGGCCCGGTGGCGAGGATGATGCCGTTGGGCGTGGCGGCGAGCCGCTCCAGCAGGGCGATCTGCGCGCCGTCGAGGCCCAGCGCATCCAGCGGCATCAGTCCCGCCGCGCGGTCGAGGATGCGCAGCACGATGCGTTCGCCGTAGTTGCCCGGCAGCGAGCTGACCCGCGTGTCGATCATCCGCCCGCCCAGCCGCAGCGGGATGCGTCCGTCCTGCGGCAGGCGGGTTTCGGAAATATCCAGCCCCGCCATGACCTTGAGCCGTGAGACGACGCGTTTCACCGGCACGTCGGCGCGGTCCAGCACAGTCTGGAGAAAGCCGTCGATGCGCATCCGCACGCGCAGCCCGCCCTCGTGCGGCTCGACGTGCAGGTCGGACGCGCCGTCCAGCACCGCCTGCCGCAAGAGCTGGTTGACCAGCTGGATCACCGGCGCCTCGGCGGCGTCCTCCAAAAGGTCGCGGCCGCGGCTGACGATGCCGTCCTCGCGGATCTCGAAGGTCAGGCCCGGGCTGTCGGCCTCTTCGCCGCCCTTGTGGTAGAGCCGCGCCAGCACCGCCTCGAATGCCGCCGCGTCGATGCTGTGCAGGGGCGCGGCCAGGCCGACACGGCGCTGCGCCTCGCGCAGGCCGGTGGGGGTGGCCGTGGGTCCGGCGACCACGGCGGCACCGTCCAGCGCCACGCCGTGATCACGGGCAAAGGCATAGGGCAGCCGCGCCGGCGGCGCTGTCGGGGTCGGCAGCAAGGGGTCCTGGGGCATCCGGGTCTTTCATCGGCGCGCGCCACGGGGGCGCCTGCCATTTGTGCCCTCAACCGGGCGCTGGCCGCAACGCCCTTTCCGCAGGCTTTGCACCGCTGCGGCGCACCACTGGTCCGTCGATATACCTCTGGTTGCAGGGGTCGCTTGACAGTGTCGGTCCGGACTGACTCCATGGTAAAAAAACAGGCAGATACAGGCAATGCCGCAGACGGACAGACGCATGCGAGAGTCGGGTCCGGGCCATCCGGAGACGGCGCGGATCGCCACCCCTGACGCGCGGTCGACGGCTGCACGGCGACGGCCTTGTCTGGTACGCCGAACCACCTGCCCGCACGCCACCGTGACGGACAGCGGCGGCGGACGCGCCGCTGCTGCTCGGCCCCCGACTTCATTACCATTTAATAAAGGAACAGAGCCATGAGCGTTCCCACAAACCCTCAACAGACCAAACCCTCTTTCATGGGCACCGACACCCCGGGGCGCCTTGACGTCGAGTTCACCATGGAAAGTCCGGATTTTCTGCCTGGCGGTGGTCCGGAACACATGATCATCGGTCTCGACCCCATCCCCGACAGCATCGTGCCGTGCTTTGCCGCGGGCACCCTGATTGCCGGCCCGGAGGGGGAACGGCGGGTCGAGGACCTGGCCATCGGCGATCCGGTGACCACGGCGGACGGCCGCAGCGTGGCAGTGAAATGGATCGGCCGCACAACGGTCAGTCCGAGGTTCCGGCCGGCCGAACGGCTGGACCCAGTCCGCATCCGGGCCGGCGCCTTCGGCGACGGCGTTCCGGCCTGCGACCTGATGGTGACCGCCGATCACGGCATGGTGCTGGACGGGATGGTGATCAACGCCGGCGCGCTGGTCAACGGCACCTCCGTGCAGCGGATCGACTGGCGGTGCCTGGGTGACAGCCTGACCTACTACCACGTCGAGACCGAGGCGCACGACGTGATCCAGGCCAACGGCGCGGCGGCGGAGACCTATGTCGACTACGTTGCGCGCACGAGCTTTGACAACTTCGCCGAGTACCTGGCGCTGTACGGGCAGGAAACCGCGGTCGCCGAACTGGCGATGCCGCGGATCAGCGCGGCGCGGCTGGTGCCGGAAGCGCTGCGCGCGCGGCTGGCGGCCGGGGACCGACAGACGGCCTGAGCGGGGGAACGCGCTTCGAAGCGCGTTCGAAGGGCTTTGCAAAGCCCTTCCCCGCGCCCGTGGCGAGCGTCCTTACTGGCCGGAGAACTTCAGCCGGCTGGGCAGCGGCGGGTAGTTCATCGTCTCGGCCGCGCGGTCGATGAAACCGGCGTCGAAGGGCTGGTTCAGGTCCGCCCCGTCGAAGGGCAGCGCGCCCAGCGGGGTCTGCGGAAAGCGCGTACTGTCCTCGGGCTGGATCGCGAGGCTCGCGCGCTTGGCCTCGCGCGCCAGTTCGCGGGTCAGCTGCGTCGCCTCGTGGTCCGAACTGACGATCCGTGGCCGCAGCAGCACCAGCAGCACGCGCTGGTTGCGCGAGCCGGACTTGCCGCGGAACAGCCCGCCGACCAGCGGCAGCTTGGACAGCCCCGGCACCGCCTGGGAGTTCGAGCCGAAGCCGTTTTCCAGGAGCCCGCCCAGCATGATCACGTTGCCGTCACGCACCAGCACGGTGGTTGACAGCGCGCGCTTGGCGGTGATCTCGCCGCCGGCCGAGGAGGTGGCGTTGGTCAGGTTCGACACCTCCTGCTTGATCACCATGCGCACGGTGCCGTCCGCGTTGATCTGCGGTGTGACGTTCAGCGTCAGGCCGACGTCCTGGCGTTCGATCGTCTGGAACGGCTCCTCGATCGCGCCCTGCCCGACCTGGGTGAACTGGCCGGTGACGAAGGGCACGTTCTGCGCCACCACGATCTCGGCCTCCTGGCCGTTCAGGGTCAGGATCGACGGGGTCGACAGCAGCCGCGTGCTGCGGGTCTGGGCGATGGCGGTCAGCAACCCGGCGATGCCGGTGGTCTCGTCGCCGCGCCGGGCGCCGATCACGCCGCCGTTGCCGGGGTTCGGCGTGTCGCCGTTCAGCACCGTGGACACCAGGCTGGTCAGGCTGGGCCGCCCCTCCAGCGCGAACTGCACGCCGCCGATGATGGCGTCGTTCAGCACCGCGCCGAACTGCACCGAGAGGTCGGAAAAGCCGTCGACCGACATCTCGAAGATCACCGCCTCGACCAGCACCTGGGTCGGGCGGCGGTCGAGGTGCTGCACCATGGCGACGATGTCGCCGATCAGGTCGGCCGGGGCCGAGATCAGCAGCGAGTTGGTGCCCGGCTCGGGCACGATGCGGATCTGGCTGGCGGCCGGGTCGCCGGACTGGAAGCTGCGCAGCACCACGTCGGCCAGCTGCGCCGCCTGGGCGTAGTTCACCTGCATCACGCGGCTCTGCTGGCTGTTCTGCTGCGCGTCCAGCCGGCCGGACAGGGCGCGCACCTGTTCGCGCAGGGTTTCGGGCCCCATCACCAGCAGCGCGTTCGAGCGCGCATCGACGCTGATCGAGGCGCCCTGCGGCACGATGTTCATCGACTGGATGATCTGCAACACCTCGCGGGCGTCGGCGTTGCGCATGCGGATCATCTCGATCGGGTCGGCGCGGGGCTGGTCCAGCTCGGCGATCAGGCCCTGGATGCGGCGGTGGTTGCCGACCCGGTCCGACAGGATGATCAGCCGCGCCTCGGGCACGGTCGAGATCACCGCCTCGGCCGGCAGCAGGGGGCGGACCACGTCCACCACCTCGGCCACGGTGACGTGGCGCAGGCGGATCACGCGGGTTTCATAGAGGCCGGACCCGGCCGCGCCGGGCGACAGTTCGCGCGCCGAGGTCAGCGGCACGATGCGGTCGGCATCCACGCCTTGGACGATGGTCAGGCGGTTGACCTCGAGCACGTTGAGAAAGATCTCGTAGAGCGCGGCGGGAGAGACGTTTTCCGGTGCCAGAACGGTCACGGTGCCGCGCACGCCGGGGTCGATCACGTAGTTGCGGCCGGTCGCCTCGGACACGATCTCGACAAAGCTGCGCAGGTCGGCGTCGCGCAGGTCCAGCACGCCCTGCGCCCGCGCCGCGCCCGGCGCCAGCACCGTGACGGCACCCGCCAGGGCGATGAGACATGCCGCCAACCAGCGGCGGGCCGCGACCGCGCCGCCCGGAGTTCCTGAGTGTGCTGCCCGCACTTTCGTGCCCTTTCGATCCTGCCTGTCGCCGCCTGTTTCGCGGTCGTTCGACACAACATACAGTGAAACGGCAGGCTTGTCTCCCCCGGCTATCGCCTGCGACGCAATGGGTAGCGGATCAGTCGACGAAGGCCAGCAGGGCCTCGGTGCCGCGGTTGTCGAGACGCAGGCCGCCCGGGTCGATCGCGGTCACGGTGATGCCCTCTTGCAGCGTGTCGCCGACCCGCAGCAGACGGTCCCCGGTGGGGTGCGAGACGATGGCCCAGCGGTTGTCGCCGTCGCTGACCACGCCTTTCAGCGCGTAGCCCAGGCTTTCGATCGGCGGCGCGGGCGGCTGCGGCTCCACGGTCACGACCGGCGCGGGCGGGCGGGGCGGCTGCGGTTCGGGCGGGGTGTAGGTGCCAAAGAGCGAAGGCCAGCGCCGCGGCGGCTGCGGTTCGGGCAGCTCCAGCGCCAGGTCGGCGGCGGGGGCCTCGGCCGCGACGGCGGGCGGCGGCAGCGGGTCGTCCAGCGCGCGCCGCAACAGATCGCCGGACCAGAGGGCCGCGGCGAGGGTCAGGGGCGTCAGCAGCCATGCGAGCCAGCGCATGTCGGGGTCCTCCGGGCACGCGGGGCGGGTTTTCATGGACGCGCCCCCGCCCGAGGTGCTACCATGTTCGGCGATCAAGGCAAACCTTGGCGACGACGAGGAAAGAGCAGTGATGACACCGAAACGGGTGACGCTGGCGCTGATGGCGCTGGCTCTGACGTTGCCATTGGCGGCCTGCAACACGGCGCCGGGCAACGCGAACAGCTTTCGCAAGAGCTATTTCCAGGCCAGGGGCGCGCTGGAAGGCGGGCAGTATGCCCAGGCCAGCAAGGAATACCGCGG
The DNA here is from genome assembly GCF_900184945.1 of Antarctobacter aquimaris. Classification (GTDB taxonomy): domain Bacteria; phylum Pseudomonadota; class Alphaproteobacteria; order Rhodobacterales; family Rhodobacteraceae; genus Maliponia; species Maliponia aquimaris. The sequence continues at coordinate 204,847 of NZ_FXYF01000005.1, forward strand.
GCTGATGGCCAGCGCGGGGCCGTTCCTGCCCCGCATCCAGCTGGAATATGCCCACAGCCTGCTGCGCGCCGGCGACCATGCCGGTGCGGCGCAGGTGGCCGAGGCCATGGCGCAGACCGAGAGCGGCGCAGGCGCGGCGGCGGCGCTGGCCGTGGCGGCGACGGCGCGGCACGAACTGGGACTGGCGGCGCTGGCGCAGGGCGACACGGCCGGCGGCAAGGCGCAGCTGGAGCGGGCGCAGGACGCCATGGCGCAGGTGCTGGACAGCCACCCCGAGATGGATCCGCTGGGCGCGCTGGCCGGGCGCAAGGCCAGCATCGCGGTGCGGCTGCGGGCGCTCTGACAGGGGCGGTTCGGGGGTCGGCGCGGGATGGGTTTGCCCACGGCCCGTGTCTCAGCCTTCGGGCACGATCTCGAACTGGACGGTGACCAGCCCCGGTTCGGCGCCACGCTCGATCCGAAGTGCCGCGAAACGATAGCCCCAGACCGGTTCGACCTGCGTCACCCAGGCGATCAGGGCGTCAAAGCTGACCGCCTCGAAGCGCATCTCGATTCCGCCGCCCTGCCGTGCCGACAGCGTCGCCACCCGGTCGATCAGCCGCGCCTGTTCCAGGCTGCGCTGCACCGCCGCGAGACCGATCGGCTGGACCGGGCCGGGCCCGGCGGCGGCGCGCAGGATCTCGGCCTCGGCCGCGCGGGCGGCAACCCAGGCGTCCAAAGCGCGCGCCTCGGCCAGCGCGGTGTCGGCCGCCGCGCGCCGGTCCGCCAGCGGCAGCAGGACCCCGGCCGCGATGCCCGCCACCAGGATCAGCGCCATGACCAGCAGGAGCGCCCGTTCGCGCCCGGTCAGCCGCAGCAGCCGGTCCACCATGGCGCGCGTCATCCGCCGCCCTCCGGCCGGGCCAGGTCCAGCTCGGCGGTGACGCGGCCGGTGGCATCGGCCAGGCGGGCATCGCGCACGGTGACGCGCAGGTCGCCGGCGGCGAGCGCATCGACCAGCGCGTCGACCGCCGCGAAATCGGCCAGGCGCAGCTCAAGCCGCAGGCCGGTGTCCGGCTGCCAGCTGACCAGGCGCAGTTCGGCCCCTGCCCCGGCGATCACCGGGGCGGCGTCGGCCAGCAGGTCCAGCGGCGACACCTCGCCGCCTTTGGCGCGCAGCTGCGCCCGCGCCTCGTCCAGCGCGCGGGCCACCTGCACGCGGGCATCGAGGATCGGCCCGGTGGGGACGAAGCTGTCGCGCACCACTTGCAGGGTGCGGGCGTTCAGGTCGGCGGCGGCGTCCTCGGTCGCGCGGATCACGGTCAGCTGGGCGGCGGCCCAGAGACCCGCCGCCAGCGCGCCGGTCAGCACCGGCCAGCGCCAGGCGCGGACCTGCCGCAGCAGCCGCTGCCGGGCGGCCTGCGGATCGGCGCGCAGGTCCAGCGTCAGTTCGCCCCGGGCAAAGGCCGGGCCGGGGGTGGCCTGTTTCGGATCGGTGATCACCGGGATGCCCGCAGCCTGCATCTGCGCCTCGAACGCCGGGAGAGGCGCGCCGTAGCGCAGCACCTTGCCCGGGGGCGGGCCTGCCTCCAGCAGCCGCGCGGCCTGAAGGCACAGCGCCGTTTCGGTGGTGGTCACACCTTCGGCGGGGCCAAAGCGGGCGCGCACGCGGCCCTCTTCGGCGGCGACGGTCCACAGCCCCTCGGCCGCCGGCAGGGCGAGGTAGTCGGGCAGCAGGGCGAGACAGCGTTTCCCGGCCTGTTCGCGCCAGCGCGCGAGGTCGGACGGGTCGGCGACCATGACGCGCGTCCAGCCCTCAGCCGCGCTGCCCAGCGCAAAGGGGCGCATCTGCACCGTGGCCGCGCCTTCGCCCAGCAGGTCACCCAGCTGGCGCCGTGCCACCTGTTCGCGTGCCGCCCCACGCAGCCCCGGAGGCAGGTCCAGCGCGATCAGCGGCGCGGATTCGCCCGGAACAAGCGCCACGTAGCGGCCACGCGGCGGCGCGCCGCCCGCGACCGGGGCGGTCGCCAGGTCGAGAACCGGAAGGGGCGTCGCCCCGGATTGTTGCGCCTGCTCAGCCATCGGGCAGACGATAGTCGACCAGCGCGCCGACGGGAAGCGGGTGCCGCGCGAGGACCGAGCGGCGCGCCACCGTCCGCCCGTCCAGCCGCGCCTGCGCCGCCAGCCCGAACCAGCCCGAGCCGATGTCGAGCCGGCTATCGTCCACTGTGGCGGCCAGCGCCGGGCTGAGCGCGGCGATGAAATCGTCGACCGAGGCAAAGGGCGTGCGGGCGCGGCTGGCGGCCAGCGCCTGCGCCGTGGCGGCGTCGACCTCGGGCAGCCAGGCGTCCAGCACCTCGACCGACGCGGTGTTGACGTTGAGCCGCGTGTCGCTGGGCAGGGCGGCAAGCAGCGGGTCGAGCCGGGCAAAGATCTCGGGCGTCAGTCCGGGCACCGCCAGCAGCTGCCGGGTGTCGCGCAGCGGGCCGCCGCGCGGCAGGGTGGCCGGGGTGCCGGCGGTGTAGCCGGAGGTGTCGAGCGGCCCGCCGGGAGCAAGGAAAGCTCGGATCGCGGTGCCCAGCGCCACCGGCAGGCCGCGCCCGACCAGCAGCCGGTCAAACGCCTCGTGGGCCTGCATGTCCTCGGGCACCGCCAGCCAGTTGACGTTGAAGCGGCCTTGCAGATCCTCGAGACGGCCCGACACCTCGCCCCGGTCCAGTTCGGCCGCCAGCAGCGGATCGGCCCAGGCCTCGGCGGCATGGTCGGGACCGCCGGGCGGATCGGCCTCCAGCCGCACCATGGCCAGCGCCTCGACCGCGTCGAGATAGGCCTCGGCCTGGGCGGTGGCCTGCCAGGCGGCCTGCCGCTCGACGCTCATCCCGGCGCGCAGCAGCAGCACCATGGCGGCGGCGGCCAGCGCGCCGACCAGCAGCAGCGCGTTGACCAGGATAAAGCCGCGCGGGCCGGTCATTGCATCGCCTCGACGATGCGGATCTCGCCCAGCGTGTCGTGCGTCAGGGTGATCTCGATGGCGATGGGCAGGATGTCGGAATAAGTGTTGGCGACAAGGCCAAAGGCGGCATCGCCGTCCGTGGCCGTCGGCGGGCGGACGCCGCCCAGCAGGGCGGCGGCGCCACCCTCGACCCAGCCCAGGCCGCCCCAGTAGCTGCGCAGGCGCAACGCGGTGACCCCGGTCAGAAAGGCGCGCTCGGCGCTGTGCTGATCGGCGCGGGCGGGTGTGACCACCGGCCAGGAACTGCGCGACAGGGTGCCGGTGGCGCGGTCCAGCCGCCATTCGGCGCGCTGGAAGGGATGGCCGCCATCGGCGGTGGGCGCGGCGATGCTGAGGCCGATGCGGCCGGCGGCGGGATCGGCGTGCAGGGCGGACTGCGGCGGCGCCTCGGGCGGGTAGAAAAGCACCGGCGCGAGGCGGTCGAGATCGGTGCGCAGCAGGGCCAGCGTGACCGCCAGCGCGCGGTCGCGGTCGTCGCGCAGGGTCAGCGCGTCGCGGCTGCGGATGGTGCCGTTCAGCGTGGTCAGCCCCATCACCGCGACCAGCGCAAAGAGCACCATGGCGACCACCAGTTCGATCAGCGAAAGCCCCCGGTCGCCGCGCCTCATGGCTGCCGCGCGGGGGGCAGGACGGTGACCAGCGCGGCGCCCGGCCCTTCGGAGGAGGTGACGGTGATGTCGGCGCGGGTCAGGCCGGCGGCGGTGGTCCTCAGCCGCGTGTCGATGACATAGGAATACGGCCCCATCTGCACCGTGCCGGGCAGCGGCGCGCCGGGCAGGCGCAGTTCCTCGGCGCGGTTCTCGGCCACCAGCTGCGCCAGCAGGCGCGGCGTGGCGCCGCCCAGCGCCAGCCGGGCCTGGCCGGTGGCCTTGAGCGTGGCCAGCGTGCCCAGCGCCAGGATGGCGATGGCGATCACCAGTTCCAGCAGGGTCAGGCCCCGGGTGGCGCGGGTCAGTCGGCGGCGCATGTCATCTCGCTCCAGCCGTCCGAGGCGCAGCGCCAGGTCGCGCCGCGCCCGCTGAAGGTGGCGGAAAAGCCGCTGCTGCTCCCGTCGGGGTGAAACAGGATGTCGGGCGTGCCGGGCGGCGGCACCGGACCGGACGGCAGCAGGCTGGCGCGACTCGACCAGCCGTGCAGCGGGTCGGCGGTCCAGCCGCTGTCGTCGCGGCGCATCAGGTGCAGGTCGCCTGGCGTGACGGACAGGCCGCGCGGCGCGCGCTCCAGGATGGCCAGCGCGCGGGTCTGTTCGACCGCGCGGCGAAAGCGGTCGGCGTCCCGCTCGGCCCCGGCGACGCCGCGTCCGGTGGCCAGGCCGACCCCCACCGCGAGGATCGACAGAATGGCTATGGACACCATCAGCTCCAGCAGGCTGAAGCCCGCCTGTGCCCCGCGTGTGCCGGTCAGCCCTGCGTCCACGAGCCGATGTCCGCATCCGCGCCGGTGCCGCCGGGGACACCGTCGGCACCGTAGGTGAAGACGTCGAAATCGCCGTGCACGCCGGGCTGGAGGTACTGGTAGGGGCGGCCCCAGGGATCGGTCGGGACGCGGTCCATGTAGCCGTTGGTCGCCCAGTTCTGCGGCTGCGGTTCTGACGCGGGGCGGGTGACCAGCGCCTGGAGGCCCTGTTCCGTCGTCGGGTAGCGGAAGTTGTCCAGCCGGTAGAGATTGACCGCCGAGACGATGGCGCCGATGTCGGACTGGGCGCGCGCGGCGCGGGCCTGGTCGGGGCGGTCGATCACGCGCGGCACGATGACCAGCGCGAGGATCGACAGGATCACCACGACCACCATCAGTTCGAGCAGCGAAAAGCCCGCATCGGCGGGGCGGCGCATCGGGGTCTGGGTCATGGGTATTGCATCGGCCTCTTGACGTACCGGCGCGACCTTAGCCAAGAACCCGGGGGCAGACAATCGCCGCCGGACGCGGCGGAGGACAGGAAAGAGGGGACCGCGATGACGCTGCTGCCGACGGTCCTGCTGCTGCTGATCGCCCCGGCGGTGGGGTCCTTCCTGGGCGTGCTGGTGGACCGGCTGCCGCGCGGCGAGGACGCGGTGGCGGCGCCGTCGCGCTGCCGGACCTGCAAGGCGCGGCTGGGCCTGCGCGACCTGGTTCCCTTGCTCTCCTACCCGCTGTTGCGCGGGCGCTGCCGGCAGTGCGGCGCCGCCCTGCCCGGCTGGCTGTGGCTGATCGAGATCGCCGCGACGGGTGCGGCCCTGCTGGCGGTGCTGAAGGGCGGGACGGACTGGCAGGTCTGGACCTCGGCCGGGCTGCTGTGGCTGTTGCTGGCGCTGGCCGCGTCTGACCTGCTGTGGTTCCGCCTGCCCGACGCGCTGACCGCGGCACTGGCCGCGCTGTGCCTGGGGGCGGCGCTGGCGCAGGGGGTGTTTCTGGCAGCCCTTGGTGGCGGGCTGATCGGCGCGGGCGCCTTTCTGGCCCTGCGCGCCGGGTACAAGGCGCTGCGCGGGCGCGAGGGGCTGGGTCTGGGCGACGTCAAGCTGATGGCGGGCCTGGGCGCGCTGACCGGGGCGGCGGGCCTGCCGCTGCTGGTGCTGATCGCCGCACTTGCGGCGCTGGCGACGGCGCTGCTGGCCCGGCGCGGGGTGCGCGGCGACCTTGCGCTGCCGTTCGGCGCAGCGCTGTGCGGGGCGGGCGCGCTGCTCTGGCTGCTGGAAAAAACGCTGATCTGAGGCGTGCCCCCTCGCACATCCCGTCAGGATCGCTAGGATCGCGCTCGCGCCGCGTGCGACCGCCCCCAGAACAGGACCCGCGATGACCCGTACCCTGCCCTCCCCGCTGATCCGCAGCCTGCTGTGCGCGCTGGCGCTGGGGGCGCCCGCCCTGGCGCAGGACGCCGGCGGTCCGCCCGCCGTGCCCGAGGCCGCCGAGACCGCCCTGCCCGAGATGGCCGAACTGGAACGCGCCTGGGCGCGCAACGATTTTGTCACCGTGCGGCAGGGGCTCAAGCTGCTGGCCGAAGAGACCGGCACCGCGCTGGCGCAGTACCGCTATGGCCGCGTGCTGATCGAAGGGCGCGGCGGCCCGCGCGACCCGGCGGGCGCGGTCACCTGGCTGGACAAGGCGGTAGCGCAGGACCACGCCGAGGCGGCAACGCTGCTGGCGCGCATCTACCTGAGCGAGGTGCCGGGCGGACCGCCGCGCGACGCCACCAAGGCCGCCGAGCTGCTGTCCCGCGCCGCACCGCGCGGCGCAGCCGAGGCGCAGTACCTGCTGGGCCTGCTCTACCAGAGCGGCGAGGGCGTGGCGCGCGACCTGGAGGCTGCGCGCACCTGGCTGCTGGCCGCGTCCGAGCAGCAGAACGTGCAGGCGCAATTCGCGCTGGCGGCGCTGTATCTGACCGGCCCGGAGGAGATCCGCAACGGCACCGAAGGCCTGCGCTGGCTGCGCGAGGCGGCCGGGATGGGGCTGGTCGACGCGCAGCTGCAGCTGGCCAACCTGCTGAACGAACCTGCCAGCGGCGCGACCGACCGGACCGAGGCGCTGGACTGGTTCCGCCGGGCGGCCGAACAGGGCCACCCGATCGCGCAGCGCATCCTGGGCACCCGCTATTTGCAGGGCGACGGCGTGGCGGCGGACCCGGCCGAGGCGTTCCGCTGGCTGACGCAGGCCGCCGAGGCGGGGGACGCCGGGGCGATGGGCAACCTGGGCTACGCCCATGCCGCAGGTCTCGGCACGGCGCAGGACATGACGCAGGCGGCGCGCTGGTACAGCGCCGCGGCGGACCAGGGGCTGGGCCGGGCGATGGTGACGTTGGGCCAGATGCTGGAAGCTGGGGCCGGGGTCGACCCGTCGTTCGACACCGCGCTGGCCTACTACCTGCGCGCGCTCGAGACATCGGACGCGGGCCTCGCGCGGGTGGAACTGGGGCGGCTGGCGATCGAGGGCAAGCTGGACGGCCGGATGGCGCCGCAGCGGGCGGTGCCCTGGGTGGTGGCGGCGGCGCAGGCCGGGCGGGACGGCGCGCAGGAATGGCTGACGGCGCAGGCCGAGGGTGGCGACGCGCGGGCGCAGTCGGCGCTGGGGCGGATGCTGTTCGACACCGCGCCGGAGCGCCGCGCCGAGGCGCTGGACCTGATGCGGGGCGCGGCCGACCTGGGGGATGTGATGGCGCAATTCGCCCTGGCCGAGATCCTGGCGCGGGGCGACGCCGGCGACGGGCCGGACTATGTCGCGGCGCACGGCTGGTACAACGTGGCGGCGACGCTGGGCCACCCCGAGGCCGCCGCGCGGCGCGAGGTGCTGGACGCGCTGATGACCCCCGAACAGGTGGCCGATGCGCAGGCCGCCGCGCGCGCCTGGTTCGAAAAGGACGCGCTGCGCACCCCGGGCCTGGGAGGGAACTGAGGATGCGCCCCGGCCTGAGCGCGCTGGCGCTGGCGCTGGCGCTGGCCGCGCCTGCGACGGCGCAGACCGACCCGATGACCACGCTGCGGGCGGCGGCCGAACAGGGTGTGCCGGCCGCCGAGCTGGAACTGGCGCGGCGCTTTGAGGCGGGCGACGGGGTGTTGCAGAACTTTGCCCGCGCCGCCGAGTGGTACGCCCGCGCGGCCGAGGCCGGCAGCGCCGAGGCGGCGAACCGGCTGGGCCGGATGCATCACGCCGGGCTGGGCGTGCCGCAGGACCTGCCGCGCGCCATCGCGCTGCTGGAACGCGCCGCCGAGAGCGGCAAGGCCGACTACCTGAACGACTTGGCGCTGGTGCTGGAAAGCGTCGGTGCCGACGATGCGGCGGCGCTGGCCCGTGCCGCCACGCTCTACCGGCAGGCGGCCGAGGCGGGGCACGTCGATGCCGCGGTCAGCCTGGGCGTGCTGTTGCAGGATGGCCGGGGGGTGGAAAAGGACCCCACCGCGGCGGCCGACCTCTATCGCGGCGCGGCCGAGGCGGGCCATGCCAGGGCGCAGAACAACCTGGGCCTGCTCTACGTGCGCGGCGACGGGGTGGCGCAGGACTACGCCGAGGCCGCGCGTATGTTCCAGGCGGCGGCCGAACAGGGCCTGCCGGAGGCGCTGACCAACCTGGGCGTGCTCTACGAGAACGGCTTTGGCGTGCCGCAAAACGACACCCTGGCCGCCGAGCTTTACCGGCAGGGCGGCCAGGGCGACCGGGCCAGGGCGGGCGACGCCGGGCCGATCTACGACCCCCGCCTGGCCCCGCCGCCGACGGACGCGGCCGGGCTGAAGGCGCTGGAGAAGGCCGCGCTGGCGGGCGATCCTGTGGCCGAGTTCCAGATGGCCTGGCTGCTGCTGAGCGCCACCCCGCGCGAGCCGCGCCGGACGATGCAGGGCGCGATCCTGATGCGCCGCGCCGCCGAGGCCGGCCATGCCCCGGCGATGGCCAACCTGGCCCTGCTCTACTTCGAGGGCACCGGCCTGCCGCAGGACTACGTGCTGGGCCAGATGTGGCTGGTGCTGGCGGGGTCCGGCGGGTTCGCCGGCGCGGCCGAGATCAGCGCGCTGTGGACCCGGCGCATGACCGCGGACCAGGTCAACGAGGCGCAGGCACGGGCCGAAGCACTCTGGACCGCGCAGGGCGTTTCAAAATAGCCGCTTTTCCGGGCGTTCGGGCGGAACTCCTTGACCATGCGTCGGCTAAGGGCGCATGCTGCGCGGTGAAATCTGTGCCCGAAGGGCGCGCAAGCGATTGACGGAGACATTCATGCGTTCTGGCATGCGTTCTGGGATCAGAGCCGGCTTTGTCGGTGTGGTGCTGGGGATCCTGCTGGCGGGTGCCGCGCAGGCGGCCGATCCCGTGGAACAGCACAATTCGACCGCCTTCTGGTTCATCAACTGGATCGGTCTCAGCAATGCGACGCTCAAGGTCGTGGCGCCGAACGGCGAGATCTCCTCGATCTATGTCGCCTCCGGCACGCCGGTCTTTGAGCTGGACCGGGCCAAGGCGATGGACGGCGTGTACAGCTATGAGCTCACCGCGGCGACCGAGACCCGCGTCAAGATCGTCAACCCGGTCGACAACGGCCGTGGCGACAACGAGGCCGCCACAATGACCGACTCCTTTTACCTGTCGGGACAATTCGTCGTTGCGCGCGGTGTCATCACCACGCCAGAAGAATTGACCGAAGACAGCAACTGACCCCAGACACCGAAGAGCGCGCGAGGACCAACCCCATGACCAAGACCCACAGAACAAGCCGCCGAATGACGGCAGCCAGCCTTGGCGCCCTCATGCTGGTGGCGGGCGGCGCCTCGGCGGACCAGGTGTTCAACGACGACGTGATCGTCACCTTCAGCCTCTGCGTCGGCAACGACTGCGTGAACGGCGAGAACTTTGGCTTTGACACCATCCGGATGAAGGAAAACAACGTCCGCCTGCATTTCGACGACACCTCGACCAGCGGGGCCTTTCCCAGGAACGACTGGCGCCTGATTGCCAACGATTCCAGCAACGGCGGCGCCAGCTATCTCGCCATCGAGGATTCGACCGCGGGCCGCCAGGTGTTCAGGGTCGAGGCCGGCGCGCGGGCCAACGCGCTGTATGTCGAATCCGACGGCGACATCGGCGTCGGAACAAGCAACCCGGCGGTCGACGTCCACGTGGTCACCGGCAACACGCCGACCCTGCGCCTGGATCAGGACGGCAGCAACGGCTTTACCCCGCAGGTCTGGGATCTTGCCGGGAACGAGACCAACTTCTTTGTCCGCGACGTGACCAACGGCAGCAAGCTGGCCTTCCGGATCGAGCCGAACACGCCGAGCAACACGCTGTATCTCGACAGTGCCGGTCGTGTCGGCGTGCTGACCACGTCGCCGGCCGAGGCGCTGGATGTGCGCGGATCGGGCATCTTTACCGGGACCGCCGGCACGACCAAGCTGACGGTCGAGGAAGCCAACGCGACCAATACCCTGCGCGAAATGATGGTGATGAAGAACAACGGCAACCTGTTCTTTACCCTGAACAACACGGCGCACACCGACACCTGGTCCTTTGCCACCGCCTCCGGGCTGAACAGCCTGACGATCAACGCCAACGGCGGCGCATCCGAATTCCGGCTGACCAACACCGGCAACCTGATCCTGACCGGCACGCTGACGACGACGGGCTCCTGCTCGGTCGGCTGTGACGCCGTCTTCGGCGACGACTACGTCATTCCGTCGATCTCGGCCCGCGCGGCGATGATGTACGACCTGGGCTACCTGCCCAACGTCGGGCCGACCGCCGAGAGCGGCGAATACGACCTGACGCAAAAGGTCCTGGGCATGCTCAACGAACTGGAGCACGCGCATATCTACATCGCCCAGCTGAACGACCGGATCGCACAGCTGGAAGCGCGGCTGGCCACGGCGGACTGATCGCCGCCAGGCGGGCGCGCGTCCTGACCGGGATGTCGCCGGGCCGCAACGACCCAAGACCCCGCCTGTTCGCGCAGGCGGGTTTTTTTCATGCCCGCCGCGATGCCCGGTGGCTTGTCATCCCGCCCGCCGGTCCGGATACTCGGCGCAGCCTGACCACCCTCCGGAAGGAAGACCGCCGTGGACCGCAGCCTCCGCACCGACTGGCTCCGCCTTGCCCTTGCCTCGGCCATCGTGATCGTCCTGGCCTACCTGTTCTGGACCGGCTCGCGCTATCCGTCGCTGGACGAAAAGGCGGTGATGTCCGGCGCGATCACGCTGGAGGATCCGCTGGGCTTCGAGGCGGTCTACCCGCTGACCGCGGACATGACGGTCCTTGAACGGATGGTCTATTCCACGCTCAACTGGATCCACACCAACAAGAAGGGCATGACCTTTGGCGTGCTCTTCGCCGCCGCCTTTCTGACCGCCGCGCCCTATGTCCGGCGCCGGAGCTTTCGCGGCGGGTTTGCCAATTCGCTGCTGGGGCTGGTGATCGGCACGCCGCTGGGCGTCTGCGTGAACTGCGCCGCCCCCATCGCACGCGGGATGTATTCCGGCGGCCTCAGGGCGGAAACGGTGCTGTCGGCGATGATCGCCTCACCCACGCTGAACGCGGTGGTGCTGACCATGCTGTTCAGCCTGCTGCCGTTCTACATGGCGGTGACCAAGATCGCGCTCAGCCTGCTGGTCATCCTGGTGATCGTGCCGCTGATCTGCCGGGGCCTGCCGGAAAAGGAGATGCCCGAGGCAAGCCGCATCGCCACCCTGCCGCCGGCGCCGCTGTCCGGGGTGCATTGGGCGATCCGGGACGTGGCGGTCAGCTACCTGAAAAACCTGTGGTACATCGTCCGGATGACCGTGCCGCTGATGCTGCTGGCGGGCGCGCTGGGGGCGGTGGTGGCCACGCTGCTGCCGCAGGAGCTGATCACCGGGTTGCCGTTCAGCCTGCTGGCGCTGGTGGCGATCGCGCTGGTCGGGGTGTTCCTGCCGGTGCCCATCGCCTTTGACGTGGTGGTGACGGGGGCGCTGATCGGGCTGGGGCTGAGCCACGGCTACGTGATGGCGCTGCTGTTCACGCTGGGCAGCTTCAGCGTCTATTCCTTCTTCATCGTGACGCAGTCGGTGGGGTTGCGGGCGGGGCTGCTGCTGGGGGCCAGCGTGGCGGGCCTTGGCGTGCTGTCGGGCGCGGCGGCGCATGTCTACCACGAATGGCAGACCGAGCGCGCCTTGCGGATGCTGACCGGCGAGGCACCGCACCTGGTCTGGGCGGCTGAGGCGGCCGAGGGCGACCCCTGGACCGTGGTCAGCGCCGATGCCGCGCGCATCATCGTCGAGCCGCGCCCCTTTGCCCCGCCCTCCCCCGCTGCCGAGACCGCGTTCACCCGGCTGGAAGGCTGGGAAATCGGTCTCGATCAGCCGGTCGAATTCGGCATGGCGGACATGTGGCCGCCGTTCTGGGAGGGGCGCAGCCTCGCCTCCGGCGACGTGGACAACGACGGCGATTTTGACCTGGCGATCGCCTCGACCGAAGTGGGCCTGCGGCTGTTCCTGAACGACGGGACGGGGCAATTCACCCAAGGCGCGGTGGACCTGGGCCCGCTGGCCGATGCGCCGGTGTTCAACGCGGTGATCGTGGACATCGACAACGACGGATGGCGCGACCTGCTGCTGGCCACCTACGGGCGCGGCAACTGGCTGTTGAAGGGCAGCGGCACGGGCTTCGGCGCACCGCAACAGGTGGCCAACCAGCCGGACGCGGTGCTGTCGATGGCGCTGTCCTTTGGCGACCCGGACCGCGACGGCGACCTCGACCTCGCGGTCGGCAACTGGGCGTCGGGCTGGTATCGCCGCGTGCCGGGCGAGGAATCGCGCAACCGCATCGTCTGGAACGAGGGCGGCGCGCTGACCGGCGAGTCCTTTCTGCCGCTGCCCGGCATCCCCGGCGAAACCCTGTCGATCCTGTTCAGCGACATCGACCGCGACGGCAAGGCCGACCTGCTGGTGGGCAACGATTTCGAGATCCCGGATTACGTCTACATGGGCGACGGCGCGGGCGGCTTTCGCGCGGTGACGCACCAGGACGGGGTGATCCCGCACGTCCCCACCACCACCATGGCGATCAAGGCCGCCGACCTGATGAACGACGGCAGCGTCGAGCTGTACCTGGCGCAGATCGCCGGGCGGTCATCCGGCGTGGGCAAGAAGCTGAAGATGCAGCCGCTGGAGCAGTACTGCGACCGGATCGCCCGCGACGCGGACCGCGCCACCTGCGCCCGCAACATGGCGATCAAGGCCTGGTATCGTTCCGGCAACAGCTTTGACCCCGGCTATGCCGGGCGCTGCCAGGAGCTGTCGGGCCGCGACCAGGCGGAATGCAAGGCGATGCTGATCAAGGACCTGGCGATCCAGCGCAAGGACCCGGGCATCTGTGCGCTGATCCCCGGTGCGCAGTACAAGGCACGGTCGTACTGCGAGGTGCATTTTCGCCCGATCCGGGCGCTCACGCCCCGAGAGGCCGACACGGCGCTGCCGCAGATCCTGAACTACAACGTTCTGCTGGAGACGGACGGCGCGGGTTATGCCGACACCGCCAAGGCGCGCGGGCTGGAAACCGGCGGCTGGAGCTGGGACACCAAGATCGCCGATTTCGACGAGGACGGCTGGAAGGATGTCTACATCGTCAACGGCACCTGGGTGCCGAACGAGGTCAGCCCGTCGAACATGTTCTTCCGCAACACCGGCAGCGGTTTCGTCGAGGAGGCGGCGACGCTGGGGCTGGAGGACTACCTGATGACGGCGGCGGCGACGCAGGTGGATCTGGACGGCGACGGCGATCTCGACCTGGTGACCTACCCGGTCAACGGCCCGCTGGCGGTGTTCCGCAACAACGCGCAGGGCGGCCGCGCGCTGACCGTGTCCTTCGAGGACCTGGCGGGCAACCGCGACGGCATCGGCGCCGAGGTCGCGGTCACGGATGACCGGGGCACGACGCGGCTGGCCGAGATCCAGCTGGGCGGCGGATTCATGTCCTTTGATGCGCCCTTGGCGCATGTCGGGCTGGGCGACGCGGCCGAGGCGCGGCGGATCGCCATCCGCTGGGCCGACGGCAGCGAGACGGTGATCGAGGGCGCGTTCAAGCCGGACACGCAGTATCGCATCCGCCGCGCCGCCGAGTGAACGCGGTCAGGGCGCGCGGTTGATCTCGACCAGGTGGCCGTCGGGGTCCATCAGGAAGACCTGGGCAAAGCCGGCGTCGCTGTCGCGCTTGACCCGCAGGTGGCGGGGATCGTCCGGCGCGGTCTCGGCGCTGTAACCCACCGCCTCCAGCCGCGAAAGGGCGCCGTCGAAATCCGCCGTGGCCAGCGCGAAATGCGCGTCCTGCCCGGTGACCGGGCCGCTGCGGTAGCTGCCCTCCGGGTTGACGATCAGGTGCAGCTGGCCGTCGCCGCAGGCATACCACAGCCCGGTGAAGCCAAAGCCGGGACGCTCCAGCCGCTCCAGCCCCAGCGCGCCCTCGTAGAAGGCGGCGGCGCGGGCGAGGTCGCGGACGGGCAGCGAGACGTGGTGAAGCCTGAGGTGCGGCATGGGACCCCCTTGATACGTGCCCCGAGAGTGGCAGGTGGGGCGCGGTCTGTCGAGCCTTGCGCGGATCGCCGCCAAAGACATTGAACCCGGCGAGGTTTCGCGGCAAACAGGGGCACATTCCCGCGAAGAATTCCGGAAGCCCATGGCCAAGCTCTACCACGTTCCCCTGTCTCCGTTCTGCCGCAAGGTGCGGCTGAGCCTGGCCGAGAAGAAGATCGAATGCGAGCTGGTCGAAGAGCGGTACTGGGAGAAGGACCCCGATTTCCTGCGCCGCAACCCGGCGGCCAAGGTGCCGGTGCTGAAGATCGACGGCAAGACCATGGCCGAAAGCGCCGCGATCTGCGAATGGCTGGAGGAAAAATACCCCGATCCGCCGCTGATGCCGCGGTCGGCCGATGCGCGCTACGAGGTGCGGCGGCTGGTGGCCTGGTTCGACGACAAGTTCCACAACGAGGTGACGTCCAAGCTGCTGTACGAGCGGGTGAACAAGAAGGTCATGAAGGCCGGTTTTCCCGACAGCGGCAACGTCAAGTCGGGCGCAAAGGCGATCAAGTACCACCTGGATTACCTGGCCTGGCTGCTGGACCACCGCCGCTGGCTGGCCGGGGACAACATGACGCTGGCCGATTTTGCCGCCGCGGCACACCTGTCATCGCTCGACTACATCTCGGACGTGGACTGGAACCGGCAGGAAAGCGTCAAGGACTGGTACGCCAAGATCAAGTCGCGCCCGGCGTTCCGGTCGATCCTGGCCGACCAGGTGCCGGGATTCCCGCCGCCGCCGCATTACACGGACCTGGATTTCTGAGCGGGGTCGCGCTTTCCCGAAAGGTGGCAGGGGGCTCCGCCCCCGCCCCTGCGGGGCTCCCCCGAGGTATTTTCAAAACCAAAGAAGCCGGGGCGGGGTCGTGCAGGATCTGACGGAGCGTCTGAAACGCGAGGCGGCGGAGGTGGGTTTTGCCGCCTGCCGTGTCTGCCGGCCCGGGGATGTGCCGCAGGTGATGGAGCGGCTGGAGAATTTTCTGGCGCGCGGATACCACGGGCAGATGGGCTGGATGGCGGAGCGGGTGCAGTGGCGCGGCGCGCCGCAGGTGCTGTGGCCCGAGGCGCGGTCAGTCGTGATGCTGGCCGAGAACTACGGGCCGGATGAAGATCCGCTGGCGGTGCTGGAGGCGCGCGACCGCGCCGCGATCAGCGTCTATGCGCAGAACCGCGACTATCACGACGTGGTCAAGAAAAAGCTCAAGCGGCTGGCGCGCTGGCTGATCGCCGAGGGCGGCGGCGCCCGGCACGGCAAGGCCGTGGACCCGGACACCCTGGGCACGCCGCAGGTCAAGGTGTTTGTCGACACCGCGCCGGTGCCGGAAAAGCCGCTGGCGCAGGCGGCCGGCCTGGGCTGGCAGGGCAAGCATACCAACCTGGTGAGCCGTGAGCTGGGATCGTGGCTGTTTCTCGGCTGCATCTTCACCACGCTGGAACTGGCGGTGGACGGCGCCGAGCGGGATCACTGCGGATCGTGCCGGGCCTGCCTGGACATCTGCCCGACGGAGGCCTTTCCGGCGCCCTACCAGCTGGACGTGCGGCGCTGCATTTCCTACCTGACCATCGAGCACAAGGGGCCGGTGGACGAGGCTCTGCGCCCGCGCTTGGGCAACCGCATTTACGGCTGCGACGATTGCCTGGCGGTCTGCCCCTGGAACAAGTTCGCCCGCCGCGCCGAGGAGGTGAAGTACCACGCCCGCGACGACCTGCGCGCGCCGCCGCTGGCGGAGCTGGCCGGGCTGGACGACGCCGCGTTTCGCGCGCGGTTCTCCGGCTCGCCGATCAAGCGGATCGGGCGTGACCGCCTGGTGCGCAACGTCTGCTATGCGATCGGCAATTCCGGCAGCGCGGCATTGCGGCCGGTGGTGCAGGCGCTGTGCGAGGATGCCGACCCGGCGGTGCGGGATGCGGCCCGCTGGGCCGTGTCGCGTCTGGCAAACTAGGGTCGGGCGCCAGGCTGCCATCCCGGCGCCCGGAGTGACCTTCATGCTTCTTGGGAGATAGCTCAAATGTCACTCCCGCCGTACATGGCAGTCGGGCCTGCATCACGCAAGAGGCGCACAAGTACAGGTGAACGGCCTGACACATGGCTTTGATTTCCGGCCCGCCGCCCCATGTATTGTGGCACACTCGGAGAGCGCGAACCGCATGGAGGACAAACGTGGCGAAATATGAACGAAGACCGGAGGTTATCCACAGCCTGACGCCCGAGCAGTACCGCGTCACCCAGCAGAGCGGGACCGAGCGTCCGGGCACCGGCGAATATCTGCACACCAAGGCGCCGGGCATCTACGTGGACGTGGTTTCGGGCGAACCGCTGTTCGCCTCGGCCGCGAAATACGAATCGGGCTGTGGCTGGCCCAGCTTCGTCAAGCCGATCGAACCGGACAACATTGTCGAACTGCGCGACACCTCGCACGGGATGGTCCGCGTCGAGGTCCGGTCGCGCCATGGCGACAGCCACCTGGGCCACGTGTTCCCGGACGGGCCGCGCGACAAGGGCGGGCTGCGCTACTGCATCAACTCGGCCTCGCTGCGGTTCATCCATCGCGACGACATGGCCGCCGAGGGTTACGCCGATTACATCGATTTGGTGGAGGAGATCGAATGACCGAACGTGCCGTACTGGCCGGAGGCTGCTTCTGGGGCATGCAGGAGCTGATCCGCAAGCTGCCCGGGGTGGAGAAAACCCGCGTGGGCTATACCGGGGGCGACGTGAAGAATGCCACCTACCGCAATCACGGGACCCATGCGGAGGGGATCGAGATCCTGTTCGATCCGCAGAAGATCTCGTACCGGCGGCTGCTGGAGGTGTTCTTCCAGATTCACGACCCGACCACGCCGAACCGGCAGGGAAACGACCGCGGCCTGAGCTATCGCTCGGCGATCTACTACGTCGACGAGGCGCAGCGGCAATGCGCGCTGGACACCATCGCCGATGTCGAGGCCAGTGGGCACTGGCCCGGCAAGGTGGTGACCGAGGTCGAGCCGGTGGGCGATTTCTGGGAGGCCGAGCCCGAGCACCAGGATTACCTGCAACGCTTTCCCGGCGGCTACACCTGCCATTTCCCGCGCGCCGACTGGGTGCTGCCCAAGCGCGCCGCCGCGGAATAAGCTCCATGGGGATCCATGCGGTTGCGCATGGGTCCCTTGCGTTTTCCGACAATCCCCTGCGGGACCGGGCGGGGCTATATCCGTCCCGACCAGCGAAGGAGCGGGACGATGACACAAGCAGGATTCTGGGACAACATCGCGGAGCGCTATGCCACGCGGCCGATCGGCAACGTCGAGGCCTATGAGGCCACGCTGGCGCGGGTGTCGCACTGGCTGGCACCGCAGATGTCGGTGATGGAGATCGGCTGCGGCACAGGCAGCACGGCGCTGCGGCTGGCCGGTCAGGTGGCGCGCTATCTGGGCACCGACATTTCGGCCGGGATGGTGCGGATTGCCGAAGGCAAGGCGGCCGGGGCGCCCAACGTGCATTTTGCGCGGGCCGGGGCGGGGGACGCCGGGGCCGGGGAGCCGTTTGACGCCGTGCTGGCCTTCAACCTGCTGCACCTGGTGGAGGACCTGCCGGCGGTGCTGCACGAGGTGCGCGCGCGTTTGCCCGAGGGCGGGCTGTTCATCACCAAGACGCCCTGCCTGGGGGGCAAGCCGTGGTTCAAGCCACTGATCTGGGCGCTTCAGAAGATCGGCAAGGCGCCGGGGCCGGTGCATTTCCTGCGGCCTGCGCAACTGGAGGCGCAGATCGTCGCGGCCGGGTTCGAGGTGGTCGAAACGGGCGACTATCCGAAAAAGCTGCCCAATCATTTCGTGGTGGCGCGCGCGGTCTGAGACCGCGCAGCCCCCGGCACAACGGGACTCGAAAGAGGAACAAAACGGGAATATACTGCCCCGCATGTTCGCCGAGCTGTGCATCACCTCCAATTTCACCTTTCTCACCGGGGCCTCGCACCCCGAGGAATACATGGAGCGCGCCGCGCTCATGGGGCTGTCGGCCATCGCGATTGCCGACGTGAACTCGGTCGCCGGGATCGTGCGGGCGCATTCGGCGGGGCGCGAGATTGCCCGGCAGGTGGCGGAACTGGAACGGCTGGAGCAGGACGGCGGGTTCATCGGCCCGCCGAAACCGCCGCACCTGCCCGACCCGCCGCGCGCGCCGGTGCGCAACGTGCCCCGGCTGATCCCCGCCGCGCGGCTGGTCTTTGCCGAGGGGGTGGAGATCACCGCGCTGGCCGCCAGCCGCGACGGCTGGGCGCGGCTCTGCCGGATGCTGTCGGCCGGGCGGCTGCGGGTAGCCAAGGGCGACTGCCTGTTGCACCTGCCCGACCTGCCCGACACCCCCGAGGGGCTGGAGCTGATCCTGCACGTCCCGCGCCGCCCCTCGCGCGACTGGATGCGCCACGCGCAGGCGCTGGCCGACACGCACCGCGCGCGCATGCACCTGGCGCTGGCGCCGCGCTATGACGGCGAGGATACGGCGCGGTTCGACGCTGTGGCGCGGCTGGCCGCGCGGCTGGGGCTGCCGCTGGTCGCCACCGCCGCGCCGATGCTGCACCACGGCCGCCGCCGCAAGCTGGCCGACGTGCTGACCGCGATCCGCACCGGCACGCGGGTCGACCGGCTGGGCCGCGCAGCCCTTGCCAATGCCGAGCAAAGGATGCGCGCAGAGCCCGAGATGCGCCGCCTGCTGGGGCCGCACGCCGGGGCGCTGGAGGCCGCCGCAGCACTTGCGGAGCGCTGCACCTTCGACATCGCGTCGCTGCGCTACGAATACCCCTCGGAGATCGCGCAGGGTGAAACGGCGCAGTCGCGCCTGTCCCGCCTCGCGCACGAGGGGTTGCGATGGCGCTACCCGCAGGGCGCACCAGAAAAGGTGCAGAAGATGCTGGCGCATGAGTTGGCCCTGATCGCCAAGCTGAAATACGAGCCCTATTTCCTGACCGTGCGCGACATCGTCGATTTCGCCCGCACGCGCGGGATCCTCTGCCAGGGGCGCGGCTCGGCCGCCAATTCCGTGGTCTGCTACTGCCTTGGCGTGACCTCCGTCTCGCCCGAGATCGGCACCATGGTCTTTGAACGCTTCGTGTCCGAGGCGCGGGACGAGCCGCCCGACATCGACGTGGATTTCGAACACGAGCGGCGCGAGGAGGTGATCCAGCACATCTACGAACGCTACGGCCGCCACCGCGCCGGGCTCTGCGCCACCGTCATCCACTATCGCGGCAAACGCGCGATCCGCGAGGTCGGCGCCGCCATGGGCCTGTCCCAGGACACCATCGGCGCGCTGTCTTCGCAGCTCTGGGGCTTCTTCTCGACCAAGGGGCTGGAGCGCGAGCGCATGGCCGAGATCGGGCTGGACCCGGACGACCGCCGCCTGCAACTGACGATGGAGCTGATCTACGAGATCATCGGCTTTCCCCGCCACCTGTCGCAGCATGTCGGCGGCTTCATCATCACCGAGGGGCGGCTCGATGAGCTGGTGCCGGTCGAGAACGCCGCCATGGAGGGGCGGACGGTGATCTGCTGGGACAAGGACGACATCGACGCGCTGGGCATCCTCAAGGTCGACGTCCTCAGCCTGGGGATGCTGACCTGCATCCGCAAGGCGTTTGACCTGATCGCCATGCACCACGGGCCGCGCCACACGCTGGCCAGCCTGCCACCCGAGGATCCGGTGGTCTACGACATGCTGTGCAAGGCCGACAGCGTGGGCGTCTTCCAGGTCGAATCCCGCGCGCAGATGAACTTTCTGCCGCGGATGCGGCCGCGCTGCTTTTACGACCTGGTGATCGAGGTCGCCATCATCCGCCCCGGCCCGATCCAGGGCGACATGGTCCACCCCTACATCCGCCGCCGCAACGGGGCGGAGCGGGTCGAATTCCCTTCGGACGAGCTGGGCGAGGTGCTGGGCAAGACGCTGGGCGTGCCGCTGTTCCAGGAACAGGCGATGCAGATCGCCATCGTCGGCGCGGGCTTTACCCCCGAACAGGCGGACCGGCTGCGCCGCTCGCTGGCGACGTTCAAGAAACATGGCTCGGTCAGCGAATTCCGCTCATTGTTCCTGCGCGGCATGGCGGACAAGGGCTATGACCGCGACTTTGCCGAACGCTGTTTCAGCCAGATCGAGGGCTTCGGCTCCTACGGCTTTCCGGAATCGCACGCCGCCAGCTTTGCCCTGCTGGTCTATGCCTCCGCCTGGCTGAAATGCCATCACCCCGGCATCTTTGCCTGCGCGCTGCTGAACTCCCAGCCGATGGGCTTCTACGCGCCCTCGCAGATCGTGCGGGACGCGCGCGAACATGGGGTGACGGTGCGCCCGGTCTGCGTCAACCACAGCTACTGGGACAACGTGATGGAGCCGGACGGGCGCGGCGGGCTGGCGCTGCGGCTGGGGTTTCGCCAGATCAAGGGCCTGAGCGAAGAGGACGCCGCCTGGCTGACGGCCGCGCGCGGCAACGGCTATCTGGACGTGCGCGACGTCTGGCGAAGGGCCGGCCTGCAACCCTCGGTGCTGGCGCGGTTGGCCGAGGCGGATGTCTTTGCCTCGCTCGGCCTCGCCCGGCGCGAGGCGCTGTGGGAGGCCAAGGCGCTGATGAAAGGCGGCGAGCTGCCGCTGTTCTCACGCGACATCGACGGCGAGGCGATTGCCGAGGCGGCGGCGCATCTGCCGCAGATGACGCTGGGCGAACAGGTGGTCGAGGATTACGTCGCCATGCGCCTGACGCTGCGGGCGCATCCCGTGGCGCTGCTGCGGCACATCCTGACGCCCGAAAGCGGGTCCGCGCCGGGGCAGCCGCCCGCGCCCGAGGCCGCCGACCTGCGCCGCCAGCTGGCCGCCGCGCGGCCGCGCCACCCGCGCGATGTGCCAAGCCCGGTCACACGCGCGCCCCCGGACTGAGAGGCGTCACCCCGAGGAGGAGGCCGGAGGCCGACGACGAGACAGGCAGCGCGGGCCCGCAGGGGCCCGCACCGCTGGATCAGGGGTCAGACGCCGGACTTGACGATGGCGTCCGCCAGGATCGGCACGGTCTTGGCGTTCAGACCGGCGATGTTCATGCGCGAATCGCCCACCATGTAGACGCCGTGATCGCGGCGCAGCGTCTCGACCTGCTCCGGGGCCGCACCGATGCGCGAGAACATGCCGCGGTGCTGCGCGATGAATCCGAAGCGGTCCGAACCGGACAGCCGCTGCAACTCGTCCGCCAGCTGCTGCCGCAGGTCCAGCATCCCGCCCCGCATCTCTTCCAGTTCCGCCGCCCAGTCTGCGCGCAGCTCCGGATCGGTCAGCACCATGGTCACCAGCCGCGCGCCATGGTCCGGCGGAAAGGAAAAGTTCTGCCGGTTGAGGTAGTTCAGCGTGCCCTGGTTCAACTTCTGCGCGCCCGCGTCCTGCGCCACCGCCATCAGCAGGCCGGTGCGCTCGCGGTAGATGCCGAAGTTCTTCGAGCAGGATGCCGCAATCAGGCATTCCGGCACCGACGCGGCGATCATCCGCACCGCCGCCGCGTCCTCTTCCAGCCCGTCGCCAAAGCCCTGGTAGGCGAGGTCCACCATCGGCGTCGCGCCGGTCTTGAGCAGCAGGTCGATCACCGCCTGCCACTGGGTCGTGTTCAGGTTGGCACCCGTGGGGTTGTGGCAGCAGCCGTGCAGCAGCACCAGGTCGCCCTTGCGCACCTGCGCGAGGTCGGCCAGCATCCCCTCGAAATCCACCCCGCGCGAGTCCGCGTCGAAGTAGCGGTACATCACCGTCTCGATCTTCATGTGCTTGAGGATCGACAAATGGTTCGGCCAGGTCGGATCGCTGACAAAGACGCGCACGTCGGGGTTGGCCATCTTGGCCATGTCAAAGGCCTGGCGCACAGCCCCGGTGCCGCCCGGCGTCGCCGCCGCCGCCACGTTGCCCCGCGCCACCGCGTCGCCCAGCACCAGCGCCACCATGGCATCGGCAAAGCCCGGGTCGCCGGCCAGGCCGGTGTAGCTCTTGGTGGTCTCGGTTTCCCACAGCTTCTTCTCGGCGGCCTTGATCGCGCGCATGATCGGCGTGTGGCCCTCGGCGTCCTTGTAGACGCCGACGCCGAGGTCGATCTTGTCGCTGCGCGGGTCCTCGCGATAGGCCTGCATCAGCATCAGGATCTTGTCGGCGGGTTGTTCCTTGATGGTCTCGAACATTGTCGTCTCCGGTTCTTCGGATGTCAGTCGGCGCCCGTGGCCACGGGCAGCGTCGCAAAGGCGCCCCATTCGGACCACGAGCCGTCGTAGAGGGAATGATCCGTCTTGCCCAGGCGTTCCATCGCCAGGCTGAGGATCGCCGCCGTCACACCCGACCCGCAGGTGGTGATCGCCGGCCTGGACAGGTCCACGCCCGCCGCCTCGAAGGCGGCGCGCAGGCCGGCCGCGTCCTTCAGCGTGCCATCGGCGTTCAGCAGCGTCTTGTAATGCACGTTCTTCGATCCGGGGATGCGGCCCGGGCGCAGGCCCGCGCGCGGCTCCGGCTCTTCGCCGCGAAAGCGGCCGGGTGAACGGGCGTCGATCACCTCGGTGTTCTTCAGCTTGGCCGCGGCCGAGACCTGCGTCACGTCGCGCACCAGGTGCGCCTGCCGCCGCACGGTCATGTGCCGGTCGCGCACGATGGGCGCCATGTCCTCGACCTCGCGACCCTCGGCCAGCCATTTCGGGAAACCGCCGTCCAGCACGGCGATGTCGTCCTTGCCCATCAGCTTGAACAGCCACCAGACGCGCGCCGCCGAAAACAGCCCCGCGCCGTCGTAGACCACCACCTGGTGCCCGTCGCCCACGCCCATGGCGCGCATCCGCGACATGAACTTTTCCGGCGGCGGCGCCATGTGCGGCAGTTCGGAGCGGGCGTCGGACACATCGTCGATGTCGAAAAAGCGCGCACCGGGAATGTGGGCCGCGTCGTATTCCGAGCGGCCGTTCCGGCCCATGTCGGGCAGGTAATAGCTGGCGTCCAGCACCCTCAGGTCAGGGTCGTTGAGATGCTGTGCCAGCCAGTCGGTGGAGACAAGCGTCCTGGGATCGTCGACGAACATGGGGCCCCCTCGGCAGTCCTGGGAACGTGCTTAGGCAAGAGGGCCGCCGCTTGCAAGCGCGAGAGGTGTCGCGCCCGGCCCGAGCGGCGGGAAAACCCGGCGCTCAGTCGGCACGGGGGGTCGCGTGACGGGCAAAGAACCAGTCGACGGTGTCCAGCGCCACCTGCCGCTCGGCGTCGCGCTCCTTGTACATCTCGTGAAAGGCGCCGTTGATCGCCACGAACTCGCAGACATAGTCGCCGCGCGCCTTGAGGCTGGCGGCGTTCAGACGGTCGCAGAAACGGGTGTGCCGCGACAGGTCCGCCGGCACGTCGCGCCATTGCGCATAGGGCTGGTAGGCGCGCAGGTCGCGCGTGCCGCTGACCAGCATGACCGGCACGTCCACCATCCGCGCCAGGTTCTCGGCGCGGCGCATCTCGCGGACAAAGCGCACGGATTCCCGCGTCCAGTTCGTCGTCGATCCGCCGACCTGCGGCCCGACCCAGTTTTCCCCGGCGTAGTCCGCCGCGCGGATCGGGCCCCAATCAAAGGTGTCCCACATGTAGGTGCGCAGGTCGTAGCGCGCGCGGCTCTGGGTCATCATCGGCTCTTCGCCATCCTCGAAGCTGCGGCTGTCGGGCTGGTAGTCGCCAAAGGTGCGCGGCGCGGCGTAGCCGTCGCAACGCGTGTCGTCCCACAGCCAGGCCACGTCGCAGCGCCACCAGGATTGCAGCGCCACCCCGGTTTCCGAATAGATCCGCAGGTTCAGCCAGCTGTTCTGCTTGTCGGTGAAGCTGATGTAGTTCACATGGATCATCGCGCTGACCAGGGCGGCGGCGCGGAACGGGTTGTCAGGTCCCATCTGCTGGAAATAGCCGATCGCGATCGCCCCACCCATCGAGTTGGACGTCAAGTACAAGGGCGCGTCCGGCGCGCCCAGCGCGGCCATGTCCGCCTGCACCGCGTCGACAAAGGCGGCAAAATCGGTGACGTAATCGTCGAAATCCTCGATATGGCTCTTGTCGGTGTCGGGCAGCAGCCGAGGCGACATCCCCTGCCCGCGATGATCCACGACGTAGACCGGGCCAAAGTCGCGCGCGATGAAGTCGATCGCCGTCTCGGCGTACTCATAGGACGGCTCGCTGCGGCCGGGCGCGATCACCAGCGCCCCGCGCGCGCCCGGTTCACAGCCGAAACGGCTGTAGCGCAGCCGGTAGCCATCCTGCGGCACGGCGATCACCCGGCGCTCCCAGCCGGGCAGGTCCCCGGCCTCGGCGCAATCGGCGTCGCGGGCCAGGTAGGCGGTGATCCGGTCCAGCACGGTCGTTTCGTCCAGCGCCTGGACCGGGCCGCCCGGCAACATGGCCAGCAGGACGCAGAGCGCCGCCAGTATCCCCCGCAGACCCATGCGCGCCGCCCTTCCCTGCCGTGGCCGTCACGGCAAAGGATCGGACGACCGGTGCGCCCAGGTCAAGCGGCTTGGCGCCGGGGCCCTCAGCCGCCCTGTTTCAGCAGGCGCTGCTTCTGGCGGTTCCAGTCGCGCTTGGCCTCGGATTCGCGCTTGTCGTGGATCTTCTTGCCCTTGGCGATGCCGATCTTCAGCTTCACCTTGCCCTTGTGGTTGAAGTACATCACCAGCGGCACCAGCGTCATGCCCTCGCGCTGGGTGGCGTTCCACAGGCGGGCCAGCTCGCGCTTCGACGCCAGCAACTTGCGCCGCCGCCGCTCCTCGTGGCCGAACATGGCGCGGTCGTAGGGCGCGATGTAGCCGTTCACCAGCCACAGCTCGCCGTCCTTCACCTCGGCATAGCTTTCGGCGATGTTCGAGGTGTTCTCGCGCAGCGACTTCACCTCGGACCCGGTCAGGATGATCCCGCATTCGAGATCGTCCTCGATGGCGTAGTCAAAGCGCGCGCGCCGGTTGTCGGCGATCACCTTGTAGTTCGGGTTGCTGTCGGGTTTCTTGGCCATGGTGCGCCTAGATAGTCACTGCATCGCGCCCTGTCCATGTCTTGCGCACCTGTCGCCGCCAGATCGGCGGCGGGCGATTTTGCCGCTCGCGACCCTTGACAATCGCGCCTCGGCACAGTGCCTCTAGGGCAATCGCCCAAGGAAAGGCAGGCCCAGGATGCACCGCTACACCCGCGACATGATCGGCCACGGCCCCGACCGCCCCGACCCGCAGTGGCCCGGCGGCGCCCGCGTGGCCGTGCAATTCGTGCTGAACTACGAGGAAGGCGGCGAGAACTGCCTGCTGCACGGCGATGGCGCCTCCGAAGGCTTTCTGTCGGACATCCCCGGCGCCGCGCCCTGGCCGGGCGAGCGGCACTGGAACATGGAATCGATCTACGAATACGGCGCGCGGGCCGGGTTCTGGCGGCTGCACCGGCTGTTCACCGGCGCGGGCGTGCCGCTGACGATCTACGGCGTCGCCACGGCGCTGGCGCGCTCTCCCGAACAGGTCGAGGCGATGTCGGATGCCGGCTGGGAAATCGCCAGCCACGGGCTGAAATGGATCGAACACCGCAACATGCCCGAGGACGAGGAGCGCGCCCAGATCCAGGAGGCGATCCGCCTGCACACCGAGGTGACGGGCACGCCGCCGCGCGGCTGGTACACCGGGCGCTGCTCGATGAACACCCTGCGTCTGGTGGCCGAAACCGGGCAGATGGCCTATGTGTCGGACACCTACGACGATGACCTGCCCTACTGGCGCGACTTCGGCGGCAGGCCGCAGCTGATCATCCCCTACACGCTGGAAGCCAACGACATGCGCTTTGCCGGGGCGCCCGGCTGGGTCACCGGGCAGGACTTTGGCCAGTACCTCTGCGACGCCTTCGACACGCTCTACGCCGAAGGGCAGGAGGGCCGGCCGGCGATGATGAGCGTCGGATTGCACTGCCGCCTGGTCGGCCGCCCGGGCAAGATCGCCGGGCTGAAGCGCTTTCTCGACCATATCGCCGGACATGAAGGCGTCTGGACCCCCACGCGGTTGCAGATCGCCGAACACTGGGCCGCCACCCATCCGCCCGTGACGGCCGAGCGCCCGTCAAGCATGGACCGCGAGACCTTTGTCACCCGCTTTGGCGGCATCTACGAACACAGCGCCTGGGTGGCCGAGCGCGCGTTTGACCTGGAGTTGGGTCCGGCGCACGACCGTCCCGCCGGGCTGGCCAATGCGCTGGCCCGCGCCTTTCGCCGCGCCACGCCGGCCGAACGCCTGGAGGTGCTCAAGGCCCACCCCGACCTTGCCGGCAAGCTCGCCGCCGCGCGCCGCCTGACGACCGAGTCGACCGCCGAACAGGCCAGCGCCGGCCTCGACGCCCTGACCGACGCCGAGCGCACCCGCTTTACCGAACTGAACGACGCCTACACCGCCAAACACGGCTTTCCCTTCATCATCGCCGTGCGCGACCATGACAAACACGGCATCCTCGCCGCCTTCGAACGGCGCCTCTGCAACGACAGCGAAACCGAATTCACCGAGGCCTGCCGCCAGGTGGAACGCATCGCGCGCCTGCGCCTCGAAGCCGCTCTCTGACCCCGTGTTTCTTCTCTCTCCAAATACCTCCGGGGGAGTCGCGCGCCGCGCGACGGGGGCAGCGCCCCCCTCCCCCGCCAAACAGGACAGACCATGCCGCAGATCATCGCCCAACCGCTGACCCAGGCCGCCTTTGCCCCCTTCGGCGAGGTGCTCGACACCCAGGGTGCCCCCGACCGGATCATCAACGCCGGCAAATGCGGCCGTTACCATGACCGCGCGCGGCTGGACTTCGGCCCCGGCGGGCGGGCGGGCATCAGCCTGTTCGACGCCGAACCGCGCGCCCTGCCCTACCTGCTCGACATGGTCGAACGCCACCCCGAGGGCAGCCAGGCCTTTCTGCCGATGCACCGCAACCCCTGGCTGGTGATCGTCGCCGAGGCGGGCGACATCCCCGGGCCGGTGCATGCCTTCCTCGCCGCGCCCGGCCAAGGGGTGAACCTGCATCGCGGCACCTGGCACGGAGTGCTGACGCCGCTGGCCGCGCCCGGCCTCTTTGCCGTGGTGGACCGCATCGGCGACACCGCGAACCTGACGGAACACATGCTGGACACCCCGCTGACGATCGTCGCGCCCGACACCCCCTGACGAAAAAGGGGCCCCCGACGGGGACCCCTTCCTGCCGCAATGCCTGGACGCATCGCGGTCTTCCCCGCCGGGGCGGGGACTGCTCGGGCGGGAATCAGCGGTAGCGGTAGCAGGTGTTGGTGCGGCGGTCCCAATGGGCATTGCCGCAGGGGTTGCGGTTCCATTGCTTCTGCCGCCACGGCTTGTGATGCTGCTGGCGGTATTGCTTGTGGTGCATCACCCGGCCCCGGTAGTTGTGGTGCTCGATGGCCTGGCCAAGGATGTAGAGACCGACGGCGGCGCCGAGGAAGCGCTTGAATTCCCTGTCATGGCCCGCCTGTGCGGGCGCGGCCGTGGACAGCGTGGCAATCAGGGCGCCGGCGGCAAGAACGGCAGTGATGAATCGTGCAGACATAAGGTGGATCCTCTCTGAATTGACCTCCGGGTCACAGCCGTCCCGCGCGGGGCGGCAGGGGTTCAGCCTGGTCCCGCCCCGCCCTGCGGCGCAATATCAAGCCCCGGTTATCCGATAACCGCCCTGCCAGCCCTTTACGGTTATTGAATTTCCCGGACGCAGGGCGCAGGTTGGCGGCATGCGTTCACAGGTCATCATCATCATGTCCCGGACACTCGCCCGCCTTCTTGGCCCGCTGCTGCTGGTGCTTGCGTTGGCCTTGCCCGGGGCCGCCGCCGCCGACTGCTACGTCTCCTACAAGGCCAAGCAGGACCAGCCGCTGCGCCTGCATTACGGCGTGCTGGTGATCGGCGGCAGTTGCCCCTCCGGCGGGCAGGCCGCCAACATCGCCGCAAGCCGCCTTGCATCCGGCGGCTGGACCCTCTTGAATGTGGTCAGGATGTCGACCAGTCCGCCCTCCAGTTCAGAACGAGCGAATGCCGGCCAATTCTATCTCCGTTACTGACAGCCGCCGCTCCGGCACGCGCATCGTCGCGGCCGGAATCGCCGCCATCGTCGCCATCCTCGCGCTGGCCGGCGGTCTGCTGATGCTGACCCTGCCCGACGCCAACGCCTTCAACGCGCGGGTCGAGCGGATCTTTGTCGAGAACGACAACCTGACCAGCCAGGCCGAGGTCAAGCTGCTGGAGATCCTCGCGCAGTCCGGCACCGCCTTTTCCGACACGCTGGCCAGTTACCGGGTGGTGATCTTTGTCCTGCTGGTCTTTGCCACCGCGCTGCTGGTGGCGGCGCTGGTCTTCCTGGTGCTGCTGATCTCGCTCAACCGGCGCATGGCGCAGGTGGAACGCTCGGGCATCCAGGTCAGCTCGCTGATCATCTCGCGCGAGGAAAACACCGTCTATCTCAACACCATGGGCTTCAAGCTGACCGAGGCGATGATGGAGACGCTGGCCGTTCTGGCCGAGGCGCGGCTGGACGACGAGATGCTGACCGGCGCACAGATCGAGGCGGTGATCTCGGGCCGCTCGGAGGCGGATTGCGACGAGGCCGCAGGTGCTACCCGGATCAAGCGGCTGCGCGACGGGCTGGGCAACCAGATCGTCAGCGAGCTGCTGGTCAAGAACATCGCCCGGCGCGGTTACATGCTGGCCATCGACAAGGGCGTGATCGAGGTGGTCTGAGCGAGACTCCCAAGAGCCGCCCCTTACCCTTCCCTGACAAAGGTCAGGTAATGCGGCACCCGGCCCTCGCGCAGCGCCTTCTGTTCGTAGCGGGTCGAGGTCCAGTCGTCCCAGGGCCTGCGCCAGTCGGCGGGGCGCTCGGCGGTCCAGCGGAACCCGGCCTTGGGCACTTCGACCAGCGTCTGGCGAACGTAGTCCGGGATGTCGGTCGCCACGCGGAACTCGGCCCCCGGCCGCATCGCGCGCGCCAGCGGCGCCAGGTGCTCGGGCGTCACGAAGCGCCGCTTGTGGTGCTTCTTCTTGGGCCATGGGTCCGGATACAGCAGAAAGGCCTTGTCGATCGACCCCTCCGGCAGCACGTCGAACAGGTTGCGCACGTCGCCCGGGTAGACCCGGAGGTTCTGCACCCCGGCCTCGCGGATCTTGCCCAGCAGCATGGCCACGACGTTGATGAAGGCCTCGGCCCCGATGATCCCGACCCCCGGGTACAGCGCCGCCTGGTGCACCATGTGTTCGCCGCCGCCAAAGCCGATCTCCAGCCAGACCGGCGCGTCGCCGAACAGCGCGTCCAGGTCCAGCGGTTGCCGCGTCGGGTTGACCTCCCAGTCGACCGGGCCGGGCGACAGGTGGTCCAGATCCTCCTGCAGGTACTCTTCCTGCTTCGGGCGCAGGGTCTTGCCCCGCACGCGGCCGTAGAAATTGCGCCACGGCGCGTCGGGATGCTTGTTCGAACTGGTCATGGCGGCGAGGCTTTAGCGCCTCCCGCCTATTCGTGCAAGACGCCCGCCGCCAGCAGCTCGGCCCGCGAGGGGAACCAGATGGTGCTGCGCATCCGTTTCGTCTCGATCGCGAAAGCGGGATCGACCCCGCGGGAGATCATGTAGGTCATTTCCTTGTGGATTTCGCTCTGGGTGTCCTCATAGACCCAGGACGCGAAATCGAAGGGCGTCTCCCAGCCCTCGTCCTGCCGCCAGGAATCGTAATAGGTGCGCATCGCTTCCGCCGACCAGCTGCGCTGGTGAAAGCCCAGCTTGCCGCCGCGCTCCAGCGTCCGCCGGGCCCCAGCGAGAAAGACCGTCACGCAGGACGAACTGCATTCGCCGGTCACCCGCGTGTCCAGCTCGAAGTCCATGACCAGGCGGGCCATCTCCTGCCCGGCCCAGACGCCGCCACCGACCGAATTGAGCCACAGCTCGGTGATGCCGTCGTTGACGCGCAACAGCGCCAGCAACTCGTCGACGTCCTCGGACTCGATCTCGGTGTTCTTGGGATCGCGCGCCGCCTCGCCGTCGTAGAACAGCGTGCTGCCCTCGATGCGGAACTTGCCGCTGGCCTCCTGCTGCTGGCTTTCGGCCATGGCAAGGACCGGCACCAGGCAGATCAGAACGGTACGGCACAGCAGCATGGGGGTCCTCACATCGCAACGAGTCACTGCGGCGCATCAAACCCCGCGCCCGCCCGGGGGGCAAGCCCGATGCGCCCCGCTCAGGGCGCGATCAGGATGCTGCCCAGCACCTCCAGCCCGTCGCCCCCGCGGCGCACCACCAGCGCCTCGCCCGACCGCGTGCCGCGCCCGGTCAGCGCGCTGATGTTGACCTGGTGGGTAACGACGATCAGCCGTTCGTCCCGCCGCGCCTCCAGCACCATCCGCGCCTCGGCGGTGCGGGCCTCGCGGTCGCTGAACTCGGCAAAGAACGAGTCGAAGGCCGGCACCACCTCCACCGGGCCGAGGTCCAGCAGCTCGGCGGTCTCAAGGCAGCGGCACCACTGGCTGGTCAGCACCACGTCAAAGACGATGCCCTGCGCGCGGAACGCCGCCCCGATGGCCCGCGCCTGCGCCCGGCCTGCATCGTCCAGATTGCGTTGCGTGGCGCAATCGCCCAGCACAAAACCCGCCGGATCGCCGGTGCCCGGCGCCTGCGCGTGCCGCATCAGGACAAAGGCGCCGGGTTGCCCCAGCGCCTCCCAGTCGTTCGCGGCCGCGATCCCCCCCGGCCAGAGCAGCCCAAGGACCAGCAGCAGCGCCCGGATCACAGCCGGTCGTCCAGGAACGCCAGCAGCCCTTCCCAGCTGCCCTGGTCGGCGGTCAGGTCATAGTCGTTCGAGCCGTAGACGGTAAAGCTGTGCCGCGCCCCGCCAAAGACCTGTGCGCCGTGCTGCACGCCCGCCGCCTGCAACTGGTCCAGCAGCGACGCCAGGTCCGCCATGCCGGACACCGGGTCCGCGCTGCCATGGAACAGCATGACCGGCGCGCTGGTGGCGCTGTAGTCCTGCCCCTCGGGCGTGCCCAGCCCGCCGTGGAAGCTGACAAAGCCGTCCAGCTCGGCGCCCGCGCGCGCCGCCTCCAGCACCGCCGCCCCGCCAAAGCAATAGCCCATCATCACCACGCCCTCGGTCGCGCCGGGGATGTTGACCGCCTCCATGATCGAGCCCATCAGCCGGGCGCGGAACTCGTCGCGGTCTCCATACAGCGCGCCGGACAAAGCGCGGTTCTCGTCCACCGTGGTCGGGTTCACGTCGGCGCCGTAGACGTCGATGGCAAAGGCGGTGTAGCCCAGCGCGGCCAGCATCTCGGCGCGGCGCTCCTCGTACTCGGTCATGCCGTCCCAATCGTGCACGATCAGCACTGTGCCCTTGGGGGTGATGGCGGTGTTGGTGGCGACATACCCTTCATAGGTGCGGTCGCCCACGGTGTACTGGTGATAGCCGGCCTGAATCTCGGCCTGGGCGGCGCCCGCCACCAGCACGGCGGCGGCGAAAAAGCTGCGGATCATGTCGGTGTCTCCTGTCTGGTGTCTCCCTCGCAAGAGGATAGCCCGTCCGCGCAAAAGAAAAGGCGCCCCCCGCGGGGAGCGCCCTTTGTGCTTCTTCTCTGGAAAAATACACCCGGGGGTGAGACCCGGACGCAGTCCGGGGCGAGGGGGCAGCGCCCCCGGCCTTCAGATTTCCTTCTTCAGCGCCTCGGCCAGGTCGGTCTTTTCCCAGGAAAAGCCGCCGTCCGCCTCGGGCGCGCGGCCAAAGTGCCCGTAGGCCGCGGTGCGCTGGTAGATCGGCTTGTTCAGGTCCAGGTGCGTGCGGATGCCGCGCGGGGTCAGGTCCATGGCCCGGGGAATGGCCCGCTCGATCGCCTGCACGTCCACCTTCTCGGTGCCGTAGGTGTCGACGTAGATCGACAGCGGCTTGGCCACGCCGATGGCATAGGATAGCTGGACCGAGCATTTGTCGGCCAGGCCCGCCGCGACCACGTTCTTGGCCACATAGCGCGCGGCATAGGCGGCGGAACGGTCCACCTTGGTCGGATCCTTGCCCGAGAAGGCGCCGCCGCCGTGCGGCGCGGCACCGCCGTAGGTGTCGACGATGATCTTGCGCCCGGTCAGGCCCGCGTCGCCGTCCGGTCCGCCGATCACGAAGGTGCCGGTGGGGTTCACCCACCATTCGGTTTCCTCGGTGATCCAGCCCTGCGGCAGCACGTCGCGGATGTAGGGTTCGACGATGGCGCGGATGTCGTCGCTGGACTGGTCCTCGCTCTCGTGCTGGGTGGACAGCACGATCGAGGTCACGCCCACCGGCTTGCCGTCCTCGTAGCGGACCGACAGCTGCGACTTGGCGTCGGGGCGCAGCGACGGCTCCTTGCCGGACTTGCGCACCTCGGCCAGCCGCCGCAGGATCGCGTGCGAATACTGGATCGGCGCCGGCATCAGCTCGGGCGTCTCGTTGGTGGCGTAACCGAACATGATGCCCTGGTCGCCCGCGCCGTCCTTGTCGACGCCCTGCGCGATGTGGGCGGACTGTTCGTGCAGGAAGTTCAGCACGTGGCAGGTGTTCCAGTGGAACTTTTCCTGCTCGTAGCCGATGTCCTTGATGCAGTCGCGGGCGATCTGGCCGATCCGGCCCATGTAGTCCTTCAGCCGCTCCTGGTTCGACAGGCCAACCTCGCCGCCGATCACGACCAGGCCGGAGGTGGCAAAGGTCTCGCAGGCCACCCGGGCGTTGGACTCCTCGGTCAGCAGCGCATCCAGCACGGCGTCCGAAATACGGTCGCACAGCTTGTCGGGATGCCCCTCCGAGACCGACTCGGAGGTGAAGATGTAGTTCTGTCGTGACATGAGTGTGGTGCTCCAATGATGACGCCGTCACGCCAGGAAGCCGTTGTGACGGGTTTTGATGTCCGCCTGCGGGTAATCCCCGTTGCGGTCGCGGTCAATCGGATTCTGGGCGCGCCGGGCGGCGGCGTGCCTGCAACAGTGTCGCAACGGCCAGCAACAGGGCGATCGTGACGGGCCAGTCGCCGGTCCGGCTGTAGAGCGTGCGGCGCAGCGGCGGCGGCAGGGGTGCGTCGACGTGGCCCGCCACGCCCAGCGGCAGTTGCGCCAGGATCCGCCCCGCCCCGTCGATCACCGCCGACACGCCGGTATTGGCGGCGCGCAGCATCGGCAGCCCCTGCTCGATGGCGCGGATGCGCGCCTGTGCCAGGTGCTGGAACGGCCCGGAAAAGGTGCCGAACCAGGCGTCGTTGGTGATCTGCACCAGCATGTCGGGACGCAGCGGTGCGCCGTTCACGTCCTGCGGAAACACCGCCTCGTAACAGATCAGCGGCAGCGCCACGCCCAGCGCGCCCAGCGAAATGACCTGGGGGCCGGGTCCGGGGCTGTAGCCACCCTCGGCCCGCGCGGCGAGGCCGGCGATGTTCCAGCGGGCGAAGAACTCTGCCGCCGGCATGTATTCCCCGAACGGCACGAGGTGATGCTTGTCATAGAGACCGCCGACCGCGCCATCCGGCGCGATCACCACCAATGAGTTGTAATAGCCGCCCTGGTCGGCGCGCTGCACGCCGACGATCACCTGCGCCGGTCCGGCCAGTTCGTCCACCGTCTCAAGGAAGGGGCCGGCGCGGTGCAGCAGGTCGGGAATGCTGGTCTCGGGCCAGACGATCAGCGCGGGCGCCTCAAGGCCCTCGGCCGCGGGGGCGGCGGTGGCCTCCAGCTTGCGCTTGGTAAAGACCGGGATCATCGCCGGGTCCCATTTCTGGTGCTGCGGCTCGTTCGGCTGGACCAGCCGCACCACCGGGCGCCCGGCCAGGTCCTGCGGCGGCGGGGTCAACAGCAGCCCGCCGCCCGCCAGCAGCGCCAGCAGGACTGCCGCGGCCAGCCCGGCACGGCGGCGCGCCGGACCGGGGCGCAGCGCCACGGCGATCAGCGCGGCGCTGCCCAGCGTGGCCAGCGTCAACCCATGCGGGCCGATCACGCTGACCCACTGGATCACCGAAACCGGCGCCCAGACATAGGCCACCAGCGCCCAGGGAAAGCCGGTCAGCAGGTAGGCGCGGGCCAGTTCCACGACGCTCCAGCCCACGACCAGCACCGCCGCGCGGTGCCGCCCGGCCCGGCCGGCCAGCGCAAAGGCCAGCGCCCAGAAGATCGCCAGCCCGCCGGCCAGACCGATCAGCCCGAACGGCGCCATCCAACCCGTCGCCGCGGCATCCACCATGAACGGCTCGACGATCCAGTTCATGGAAAAGCCGAAGTAGCCCAGGCCGACGGTCCAGCCCGTCAGGCCCAGCCGCGTCCCGCGCGGCGCAGCCAGCGCCAGCCAGAGCGCCGCGACATAGCCCGGAAAGGCAAGATACCACAGGTCGTAGGGGGCCTGTCCCAGCCCGATGACCACACCCGCCGCCAGGGCCAGCGGCAGGCGCAGCCAGGCCGGCAGCCCCTGCGACGGGGACCGCGCGGGCGCGGCCGCCGCGTTGTCAGGCACGGCCCGCGTCCGAGTGTTGCGACTCGGGCTCATGCACCGGGGTTGCGGGAGTCGGGGCCGAGGCCGTGGCGCCATTCGGCGCGGCGGCCGGCGTGGCCGGGGCGGGTGCGGGTGCGGGTGCGGGTGCGGGTGCGGGTGCGGGCAGCGCTGCCGTCTCGGTCCGCCGGGCGTCGGGCAGGCGCACGCGCAGCCGCTTGATCCGGCGCGGGTCTGCGTCGACCACCTCGAAATCCAGGCCCGCCGGGTGCTGCACCACCTCGCCCCGCGCAGGGACGCGGCCCGCCAGCATGAAGACAAGGCCGCCCAGCGTGTCGATCTCTTCGCCGTCGATGTCGTCGTGGTCGGTCAGCTGAAAGCCAAGCTCGGACTCGAAGTCCACCAGCGGGGTCTTGGACTGCGCCAGGTAGCAGCCGCTCTTTTCGCGGGTCCAGTACTGGTCCTCGTCGGTGTCGTGCTCGTCCTCGATCTCGCCGATGACCTGTTCGATCAGGTCCTCGATCGTCACCAGCCCGTCGACGCCGCCGTATTCGTCGATCACCAGCGCCATGTGCCGCCGTTCGCTCTGCATCTTCTGCAACAGCACGCCGATCGGCATCGACGGCGGCACGAACAGCAGCGGCCGCAGCATCTTTTTCAGGTTGAAGCGTCCGCCGCTGGAGTCAAACCCGTGTTGCAGGGCGAAATCCTTGAGGTGCGCCATGCCCACGGGCGTGTCGAGCGTGCCTTCGAACACCGGCAGGCGGGTCATGCCGCTTTGCCGGAAGATCTTGACGAGGTCGTCGCGGGTGATCGTGCTGGGGACGGCGATGATCTCGGCCTTGGGGATGGCCACGTCCTCGACGCGCATGCGCCGCAGGTTCATCATGCCGTGCACGGCCTTGGCCGGCGCGGCGGAGGAATTCGCCGGTGTGGTGGTCCC
The DNA here is from genome assembly GCF_900184945.1 of Antarctobacter aquimaris. Lineage (GTDB taxonomy): Bacteria > Pseudomonadota > Alphaproteobacteria > Rhodobacterales > Rhodobacteraceae > Maliponia > Maliponia aquimaris. Next base: position 240,242 of record NZ_FXYF01000005.1, read on the forward strand.
GCCCTGCCCCGATCCGCCGATCCAGCCGAACAATGTCTTCAACAAGCCCTTGCGGGGCTTCGTTCCGGTCATCTGTCCCGTCCCATGCGCGCTGTGCGCCGCCTTAGACGAGTCTTCGCTATCGCCCATCAATCCGTTCCAGTCATGCCCCTTCAGGGCCGGTGTCGTCATCATCATATGGGTTTGGCAGGCCGAGTTTTCCAAGTATTTCGACCTCAAGCCCCTCCATGAGCGTGGCATCTGCGTCACGGATATGGTCATATCCCAGCAGATGTAACACCCCGTGAACGATCAGATGTGTGACATGGTGTGCCATGTCCTTGCCCTGATCGGCGGCTTCCCGCGCACAGGTCTCCCAGGCCAGGGCGATGTCGCCCAGGTGGTGGGGGTCGTCCGCGTCCTCCGGCTCGGGCGGCAAGGGGCTGTCGCCCTCGGTTTCGGCGGACAGGTCCTCGGACGGCCAGCTGAGCACGTTGGTCGGCGTGGGCTTGCCGCGAAAATCGGTGTTGAGCGCGGCGATGCGGGTGTCGTCGCAGCCCAGCACCGCGATCTCGTAAGCAGACGTATCGAGCGAGAGACGCCTCAGCGTGGCCAGCGCCGCGGACTCCGCCAGCGGCCCAAGCGCCAGCGCGCCCCAGCGGTCGTCTTCGAGGATGGTGTCGGTCAGCATCTCCGGCCAGGTCCCGGACCTGATATCAACCCTCGACGGCGGTTCACTTCAGACCCTCGAAATCCTTTTCGTAGGCCTCGATGATGGCCGCGACCAGCGGGTGGCGCACCACGTCCCTGGAGGTGAAGTAGCTGAACGAGATGCCGGGGATGCGGTCCAGCAGGCGCTCGGCGTCGGCGAGGCCCGAGGGCACGCCGCGCGGCAGGTCGATCTGGGTGCGGTCGCCGGTGATCACCATGCGCGACCCTTCGCCCAGACGGGTCAGGAACATCTTCATCTGCATGGTGGTGGCGTTCTGCGCCTCGTCCAGCACGACAAAGGCATTCGACAGGGTGCGGCCGCGCATGAAGGCCAGCGGCGCGATCTCGACGGTCTTTTCCTCGCGCAGTTTGGCCAGTTGCTTGCCCGGCAGGAAATCGTTCAGCGCGTCGTAGAGCGGCTGCATGTAGGGATCGACCTTTTCCTCCTGCGTGCCGGGCAGGAAGCCCAGCCTTTCGCCCGCCTCGACGGCGGGGCGGCAGAGGATGATCTTGTCCACTTCGCCGGTGATCAGCATGTGCACGCCCACGGCGACGGCCAGGTAGGTCTTGCCGGTGCCGGCCGGGCCGATCCCAAAGCACATCTCGTTGTCGAACAGCGCCTGGACATAGGCCTTTTGCGCGTCGGTGCGCGGCTCGACCAGCTTCTTGCGGGTCTTGATCTCGACCGGACCGCGGCCACCGAACATCTCGAGCTGTTCGTCGGGCAATTCTTCGTCGGCCATGCGGAAAAAGCGGTCGATGTCGCCGCGCCCCACCTCGCGGCCCTGCTCCAGCCGCTGGTAGAGCCCGCGCAGCACCTCGGTCGCCGCGGGCACCACGTCTTCGGGGCCATGCACCGCCAGCTGATTGCCGCGGCGCAGGATCTGCACGCCGGTGCGGGCTTCGATGTCGGTGAGGTTGCGGTCAAATTCGCCGCAGAGGTCGATCAGCAATCGATTGTCGGGGAATTCTAGGATGGCTTCGGTCAGTGTGCCCGCGGTCAAACCCGTCTCCTGTAAGGTGCCTTGCGATTCCGACCGCAGGTTTCTCCTAGATATGGTGCACGGGTGCGCGGTGTGACGCAAGTCTCGGGCGCGTGGCGCGTGCAATTGTCATGCAATTGCCATGAAAAAAGGCCGCGTGACGGGCGTCGCGCGGCCTTTGGTGCCCAGGTGGACGGACCCCGGCCCGGGCCGGGGCGCCCCGGATCAGAGCGGGTCGCCGATGAGCGAGGTCGAGCCGCCCTTGAAATCGCCGGTGACGACGGTCGGCGGAGCGATGCCCGAGCAGACCGGCTTGCCGTATTTGTCCAGCCGCAGCGACAGGTAGCCTTCGACGCCGTCGTCGATGATCCAGTGGTCGCAGCCGTTCGGATCGACCCAGATACCCGCCTTCATCTGCGTCAGGTCATCGCGGTCAAACAGGTTGCGGTCCTGGCTCTTGTCCGGGCCGATCGGCACGTCGACGCAGCCCGAGACAATCCCCGCCAGCGCGAGCGCGAGGAGCGGTTTTGCATAGTTCATGGTCCAGATCCCCCTAGGATTACCGGAAGCAGAGGATTTCGACACGGCGGTTCTTGGCCATGCCATCTGCGGTGTTGTTGGCAGCGACCGGCATGCGTTCGCCGTAGCCGCGCACGTCGGTGATGTTGGCCCCGACCGCCGCGGCGACTCTGGCAACGGCCATCGCACGGTTGTAGCTCAACTTGATGTTGTATTCGTCGGACGCGCGGCTGTCGGTGTGTCCGGCGATCACGTAGCCCACGGCGCTGGCGCTGCGGAAGAATTCGGCGATGCGCTGCTGGCCCGCCTTGGAGATCTTGTAGCTGTCGGTCGCGAAATACTGGTCGGTGTTCAGAACGCCGCAGGTGTTCGACCGGCGGCAGACCGGCATCCCCTTGCGGTCGAGGTGAATGTCCATGTACCCCTCGACCCCGTCGTCCATGACCCAATGTTCGCAGCCGTCCGGATCGACCCAGATGCCGGGGATATACTGCTCACCCTTGATGGTGCGGGTGTTCTGCGTGGAAATGAAAGGTGCGTTGCCTGCGTCGTCAGCGACTGCCGGCGCAGTGGCCGACAGACCAGCGACAACCGCAAGCGCCATCGCGCAGATGGCCTTGGAAATGCGATACGCCACAGCCTGGTCCTTTAGATTCGTGTTTCCCCCAATGCGTGTGCCACGGTTGGCAGCGGGCGCACGCATATTTACTATAATCAACACACTAGCAAAGTTGCCCTTCCTGTGAAGTGAAAAGCAACGTTCATTGTCCCAAATTCGGAAACAGTTCTCGAAAATGCTTTAGTTTGCTGTGGATAATCTGAACCCTTTTTTCGAAACAAAGAGTTCTGGGGCCTCCTACAGCGGGTTGGACACCCCTTTGAGCGAGTTCGGGCCGCTGGAGTCGATTCGGATTCGGGCGAGGTCGCCGGGGCGGTGGCCGCCCCCCTCGACATGCACCGCGTGCAGGTATTCCGACTTGCCGACCATCTGCCCGGGCATCCGTCCCGGCTTTTCGAACAGCACGTGCACGTCGCGCCCGACCATCGCGCCCTGAAGCTCGCGTTGCTGCCGGGTCAGCAGGGCCTGGAGCCGCTGCAACCGGTCGTCCTTTTCGTCCTCGGGCACCTGCGGGCGCTCGGCGGCGGGGGTGCCGGGGCGTTCGGAGTACTTGAACGAAAAGGCCGAGCCGTAGTGCACCGCCTCGATCAGGTCCAGCGTGGCCTGGAAATCGGCCTCGGTCTCTTCGGGAAAGCCGACGATGAAATCGCCCGACATATGCAGGTCCGGCCGCGCGGCGCGCAGCCGGTCGATCAACTTCAGGTAGCTTTCGGCGGTGTGCTGGCGGTTCATCCGTTTCAGGATGCGATCGCTGCCGGACTGCACCGGCAGGTGCAGATAGGGCATCAGCTTGTCACACTCGGCATGGGCGGCGATCAGCGCCTCGTCCATGTCGTTGGGGTGCGAGGTGGTAAAGCGGATGCGCGCCAGCCCGTCGATCCCGGCCAGCGCATGGATGAGGCCCGCCAGCCCGCCGTCATGGCCGTGGTAGGCGTTGACGTTCTGGCCCAGCAGCGTGATCTCGCGCACGCCGCGCTCGACCAGGTCGCGGGCCTCGCGCAGCACACGCTCGGCCGGGCGGCTGACCTCGGCCCCGCGGGTGTAGGGCACCACACAGAAGGCGCAGAACTTGTCGCAGCCCTCCTGCACGGTGAGGAATGCCGTCGGCCCGCGCGCCGCCTTGGGGCGGCTTTTCAGGTGTTCGAACTTGTCTTCCTCGGGAAACTCGGTGTCCAGCGCCTTTTCCCCGGCACGGACCTTTGCCTCCATCTGCGGCAGGCGGTGATAGCTCTGCGGGCCGACCACGAGATCGACCATCGGCTGGCGGCGCATGATCTCGGCGCCCTCGGCCTGGGCCACGCAGCCGGTCACGCCGATCTTCAACTCGGGGTTCGCCGCCTTCAGGCCCTTGTAGCGGCCCAGCTCGGAATAGACCTTTTCCGCCGCCTTTTCGCGGATGTGGCAGGTGTTCAGCAGGATCAGGTCGGCGTCCTCGGGACGCTCGGTCTGCTCGTAGCCCTCGCCACCCATGGCCTCGGCCATGCGCTCGCTGTCGTAGACGTTCATCTGACAGCCGTAGGTCTTGATAAACAGCTTCTTCGGGGCCATGGCGCGCGCTCCTCCGTTCGAAGGGCTGCGATACCGCAGAATCCCCCCGCCTTGCAATGCACGAGATTTTCACCGACTCTGTCGCAAAAGGCTGTCCAGAGGCCGAGCATGTTTTACAAGGACCTGACCACCTTCCTGAACAGCGCCGGCGATGTCGTGTCGCGCGGACCTGTCGCGCTGATCTTTGCCGAGGACGCGGTGGAGCTGGGCACCACGCTGCGCCATCACCGCAACTGCGGATTCCGGACGGTGATCCTGTTCGGCGAGGAAACGCTGCCCGTGCCGGCCGACCTGCGGGACAAGGTGCACCACGTGGCCCATGACCTGCGGCAGGAGGGGGCGCTGCAACAGGCGGTCAACGCCCTGATCCCGCGCGCCGCCGGGCAGTGGATGTTCTACTGCTACAACGCCGAATACCTGTTCTACCCCTTCTCGGAGAGCCGCACGGTGTCCGAGATGCTGACCTACCACACCGAGGAACGGCGCGACGCCATGCTGACCTATGTCGTCGACCTCTACGCCGGCGACCTCGACCGCTGCCCCGATGCCGTGTCGCTGGACGATGCATGGATCGACCGGGCGGGCTATTACGCGCTGGCCCGGCCCGACCCGGCCAACCACAACCACCCCAAGGAACGGCAGCTGGATTTCTTCGGCGGGCTGCGCTGGCGCTACGAGGAGCACGTCCCAGAGAACCGGCGCAAGATCGACCGCATCAGCATCTTTCGCGCCAAGCCGGGGCTTAGCCTACGCGACGACCACACCTTTTCCGACGAGGAATACAACACCTACGCCTGTCCCTGGCACAACAACCTGACCTGCGCTCTGGCCTCGTTCCGCACCGCCAAGGCGCTGAAGCACAACCCCGGCTCGACCTTCGACATCCGCAGCTTTCGCTGGCGCAACTCGACGCCGTTCGAATGGCATTCGCGGCAGCTGCTGGACCTCGGCCTGATGGAACCGGGACAGTGGTTCTGAGGCGCGCGCCTCAGATCCGGTGCAGGTACAGATCGTAGTCCACGTCCGGCACGGTGCGGGCGACGCGGGCGTATTCCGCCGCCTTCACGGCGGTGAAGGTGCGGTGCATTTCCTCGCCCAGCGCCTCCTTCAGGAACGCCGAGCCCTGCGCCGCCGCGATGGCGGCGTTCCAGTCGCGCGGGATGCTGCCGCCGGTGTCGGCCTCGTAGCCGTTGCCGGTGGTTTCCGGCCCGGGGTCGATCCGTTCGACGATGCCCTTGTGCATGGCGGCCAGCACGGTCGCGGCGACTAGGTAGGGGTTGGCATCGACCCCGGCGGGGCGATGCTCGATCCGGCGGGCGCATATGTCGCCCTCGGGGATGCGGATCGCGACGGAGCGGTTGTTGACGCCCCAGGTCGGCGAGACGGGCGCATAGCTCTGGTTGGCAAAGCGGCGCCAGCTGTTGGCGTGCGGCGCAAAGACCAGCATCGACTCGCCCATCGTGGCCAGCGTGCCGCCGATGGCGTGGCGCAGCGTGTCGGTCCAGCCCTGGCCGGGCGCTTCGGCCAGCGCGTTGCGGCCCTGCCCGTCACGCAGGCTGACGTGCAGGTGCATGCCTGACCCTGCGTATTCGGCAATCGGCTTGGCCATGAAGCAGGCGACGACGCCATGCCGCCGCGCCTGTGCGCGCACAATGCGTTTCAGCCGCACCAAGTCGTCGGCGGCCTGCATGATGTCATCGCGGTAGTGCAGCGTCAGCTCGTACTGGCCGGGCGCGTATTCGGAAATCAGCGTCTCGGCAACGATCCCGGCCAGCCTGGCCCCGGCATAGATATCGTCGAACAGCGGCTGCATGCCGATCAGGTGGTCGACCGAATAGACCTCGGTCTTGGCGGACCTGCGCCCGTCCAGCACGTCGCGCGCGGGCTGCACGCGGCCTTGCCCGTCGCGCTCCGGGTCCAGCAGGAAGAACTCCAGCTCGAAGGCGGCGGAGGGGTGCAGGTCCAGCGCGGCCAGCGCGGCGACCTGGCGGGTCAGCGCATGGCGCGGATCGGACAGCATCGGCGTGCCGTCCAGATGGTACTGCGACAGGAACAGTTCGGCCCGCGCGGGGTTTGTGCCGTGCTGCGCCACCAGCGATCCGGGCACCGGCCAGGCGCGCAGGTCGCCGTCGCCGGCATCCCAGATCAGCCCGGTTTCATGCACGTCCTCGCCCACCACGTCGAGGCCCAGAATCGAGATCGGCATGTGGCGGCCACCCGTGTAGAGCCCTTCCAGCTCATGCCGGCGAATGATCTTGCCGCGCCCGATGCCGTTGGAATCGTGCAGCAGGATGTCGACCGCCTCGATCTGCGGATGGGCGTCGAGAAAGGCCTGGGCCTCGGCCAGGGTAGCGCCCGAGGGGCAGGTGTCAGTCACGGGAAGGGTCCTTCAGTTCGGCCACGACATCGGCAAAGGCCGAGACCAGCGTGTCGATCTGGCCGTCGGTGGTAACCGGGCTGACCAGCATCATGTTGTGAAACGGCGCGATCAGGCAGCCGCGGTTGAGCAGGCCCAGGTGGACGGCGGATTCCACCGCCGGCTGATGCGCGGCGGCGGCCTCGGTCCCGTTGCGCAGCGGGCCGGGGGCGCAGATGAACTCCACCCGCGCGCCGACGCGGACGACGTGCCAGGGCAGGCCGGCGGTGTCGATCACCTGCGTCAGGCCGCGCGCCAGCCGCGCCGCCCCCGCCTCCATGTGGGCAAAGGCCTCGGGCGTGGCGACCTCGGACAACGTCGCCTCGAGGCAGGCAAACTGCATCGGGTTGCCGGCCAGCGTGGTGCCCATGCCCGAATGCCCCGGCGGGCGCGCGGCGTCATAGGCGCGGAAGCGCTGTGCGACCTCGTCCGTCATGCCCCAGAGCGCGGTCGGCATCCCGCCCGCCACGCATTTGCCGATCACGAAGATGTCCGGTTTCAAACCGTGCACGCGGGTATAGCCGCCCAGGCCGGACGACTGGGTGTGCGTCTCGTCCAGGATCAGCAGCGCGCCATGCGCGTCAGCCAGACGCCGCTGCCCGTCCAGGAACCCGTCCTGTGGCAGCACCATGCAGGAATTGGTCATCACCGGCTCGGTCAGGATCGCCGCCACGTCACCCTGCGCCAGTGCCGCCTCGACCCCGGCAAGGTCGTTGAACTCGACGCAGACCGCGCCCAATGTCAGGTCGAAGCCCTGCCCGACAAGACCCGGGCGCGGCACCGTATGGCCGTCCTCAAGCGCGACCATCGTGTCCTCCAGCGTGCCGTGATAGCAGCCGTTGAACACCAGCACCTTGCGCCGCCCGGTGACCGCGCGGGCCACCCGCAGGGCGTTGCGGTTGGCATCGGTCGCGCTGAGCGTCATCTGCCAGACGAAAGGCCCGAAGGTCTCGCGCAGCAGTTTGCCCGCGCGCAGCGCCGCCCGGGACGGCAGCATGTAGGTCAGCCCGCGTTTCGCCTGCCGCCGGATCGCCCGCGCCACCGGCTTGGGCGCATGGCCGAACATCGACCCGGTGTCGCCGAGGCAGAAATCGTCCAGCGTGTGGCCGTCCAGATCGGTCAGCCGCGCGCCCTCGGCCTGTTTCACCACCAGAGGAAAGGGCGAGGGCCAGTCGCGCATCCAGTGCATCGGCACGCCGTTCAGCCAGGGCGCCGCGCCCTTGTCCAGCGCCTTCTTGCAGCGCGGCCGCGCGGCGACAAAGCGCTGCGCCTCGCGGGCGCGAAGGGATTCGAGGCGCAGCGGGTCGAGACCGGCGATGTCCTGCGACGGGGGAAGGGCGGAGATTGTGGTCATGATCGGTCCGATGTGAGGGCCGCGTGACATTAGTCCGGCCGATCTGCCGCGCCAAGGTGCGATCGGTCGCGCCGTCCGCGTGACCACTGGTCAGGGTCCGCGGTCAGGTCAGCACCGGCACCCGCCTCCAGGCCCAGGGTCCGGTCTCGTGGATCGAGTTGCCAAGGGTATCGACGGCGACGGTGACGGGCATGTCCTCGACCCGCAGCCGGTAAATCGCCTCCATCCCGAGGTCCTGCCAGGCCACCGGTTCCGCCTCGCGGATCGCCTTGGACACCAGGAAGGCCGCGCCGCCAACGGCGATCATGTAGACCGCGCCGTGGTCGCGGATCGCGGCGATGGCCTCGGGCCCGCGCTCGGCCTTGCCGATCATCACCTTCAGCCCGGTCTGCGCCAGCACCTGGCGGGTGAACTTGTCCATCCGGGTCGAGGTGGTGGGACCGGCCGGGCCAATCACCTCGTCACCCACCGGATCGACCGGGCCGACGTAGTAGATCGCGCGGTTTTTCAGGTCGACCGGCAACACCTCGCCCCTGTCCAGCGTCTCGACCATGCGTTTGTGCGCGGCGTCGCGCCCGGTGTAGAGCGTGCCGGACAAGAGCAGCGTCTCACCCGGTTTCAAGCTGGCCAGCGTGGCCGCGTCCAGCACGTCAAGGTCCAGCCGGCGGGCGGACCCTGCCGCCGTGTCCAGCGTGTCCTCGGGCCAGAGCGACAGGTCGGGCGGGTCGAAGGTGGCAGGCCCCGTGCCGTCCAGCGTGAAATGAACATGCCGGGTGGCGGCGCAGTTCGGAATCAGTGCGACCGGCAGAGAGGCCGCGTGCGTCGGAAAGTGCCGCAGCTTGACGTCCAGCACCGTGGTCAGCCCGCCCAGCCCCTGCGCGCCGATGCCCAGCGCGTTCACCCGCTCGTAGATCTCCAGCCGCAGTTCCTCGGCCCGGTCCCTTGGACCCCGCGCCAGCAGGTCGAATATGTCGATGGGATCGTTCAGCGACAGCTTGGCCATGGTCATGGCCTTGTCGACGCTGCCGCCGACCCCGATGCCCAGCATCCCCGGCGGGCACCAGCCCGCGCCCAGCGTCTCGACCGTCTCCACCACCCAGTCGGCAACCGAGGCCGAGGGGTTCAGCACCGCGAACCTGGTCTTGTTCTCGGACCCGCCGCCCTTGGCCGAAACGGTGATGCCGACCCTGTCCCCGGCGACCATCTCGACCTGCACCATGGCGGGGGTGTTGTCGCGGGTGTTCTCGCGCGGGCCCAGCGGGTTGCGCACGACAGAGGCGCGCAGCGGATTCGTGTCCAGCAGGTAGGCGCGGCGCACTGCGTCATCGACGATATCCTGCAAGGGCCGTTTCCAGTCCAGCCGCGCCTCGACCCCGATCTCGAGAAACACATTGGCGATGCCTGTGTCCTGGCAGATCGGCCGGTGGCGCAGCGCGCACATCCGAGAATTGGCGAGGATCTGGCCGATGGCGTTTCTTGCGCCGGGGTTCTCCTCGCGCTGGTACGCCTCACCCATGGCGGCGATGAAATCGGCGGGGTGGTAGCAGGCGACGTATTGCAGCGCGTCGGCGATGCTGTCGGTGACATGGGCCTCGGTGATGGCGGGCATGGCGGCTCCTCAGACCTGGCGGATGACATCGGTGACGGTGCCGTCGCGGTACTCGGACAGGGCGACGACGGTTTCGGAGCGGGGGGGCTGCGGCAGGCGTTCGGCCCGCGACAGGGCGAGGCGGTGCAGCTCGGCGATGGGCACGGGCGCCAGGCCGGCGGCGTGCAGGCGGTCGGCCAGCTCGGCGCGGGCCGGGTTCACCGCGATCCCGGCGTCGGTCACCACCACGTCGATGGTGGCCCCCGGCGTGGTCAGGGTGCCGACGCGGTCGACGAGTTTGGGGAAGCCGGCGGCGGTCAGTTTCGTGGTGACAATGGCCAGTTTCGCGCCCGCCGCCGTGTCCGCGTGGCCGCCCGATCCGCCCATGATGATGCCGTCGGCGCGGGTGGTGACATTGACGTTGAAATCGAGATCGACCTCGGCCGCGCCCAGCACCACGGCGTCCAGCCGGTCCACCACCGCGCCGCGCTGGTGCGGGTTGGCGTACATCGAGGCGGACATGGCCTGGTGGCGCGGGTCACCGTGAAAGGAGGCGATGGCCCGGTGGTCGAAACACTGCACGTCCAGCAGGGCGCGGAACAGCCCGGCCTCCAGCATGTCGACGTGAAAGCCGGTGATGCCGCCGCTGGCAAAGCTGCCGGTGACGCCGCGCGCCGTCATGATCCGCCCCAGCGCCGCCGCCGTGGCCAGCGAGGTGCCGCCCGCGCCGTTCTGCAACGAAAACCCCTCGACCAGCAGCCCGCTGGCGGCGATCACCCTAGCTGCGAGGTCGGCAATCGCCAGGTCCTCGGGCCGGTCGCTGGGCCGCGTGGTGCCCGACAGGATGCCCGCCGCATCGCCCAGCGAGGGCACAAGTGCCACCATGTCCACCCGGTCCTGCGCGATCTGGATGTCCTGCGCGGGGTAGTCCACCAGCGTGTCGGTCACCGCCACCACCCGCCGGGCGTGGGTCGCGTCGCATTGCGGGTAGCCCAGCACGCCGCAGGCGCGCGGGCCGATGGTGCCGCTGATGTTGCCCATGGCGTCGGCGCTGGGCGCGGCGACAAAGGCGGCGTCAATTGTCAACGCGCCCCTGGCGATGGCGCGGGCGCGGCCACCATGGGTGCGCAGGACCACCGGCGTCTTCAGCGCGCCGCGCGACACCGCCCCGGCCACCGGGCCGGACAGGAAGTTGGTGCAGAGGCTGCCGATCACCCCGCTTTCGATGTGCGCCACCAGCGGCGCGTGGACGGCAAAGACCGACGAGGCTGCGACGTGCAAACCGCGCAGCCCGGCCCACGCCGCCGCGTCGATCACCGCGACCATGACCGCATCGCCGTTGCGCAGGTGATGGTGAAAGGACAGCGTCGCGCCGTCCGTCAGGCCCAGCAGGGCAAAGGCCGCATCCAGATCCGGCAGGACGGGCTTGCCGGGGCGCGACCAGGTCTTGACGATGCCTGCGGCCTTCGGGGTGCTTGTCACGCCGGGTGGGCGGGGTGCGTCATGTGCCATCGCAGGATCCTCCTGCCCCGAGTGCTACACGACTGTTGCAGGGTCGGGAATGGGCAGGTCACATCCCGCCTCAGCGCTTCAGCGCGGTATCCAGACAACCCCGGCGGCGGGCACCGTCACGCCATCGTAGGTCACCGCCTCAGCCCCGTAGTTGATCAGGAACCGCGACTCCCGCGTGTGGCGCTGGCGCAGCGCGCCGGGCATCGGGCAGGTCCTGACCCCCGCCCTGTCGCACAGCAGGCCCAGCACGCGGGCACACAGGGCAGTGTCCGGCCAGCCGCCCAGGTAGGCCGTGCGCCCGGCGGCGATCAACACAGGCAACCCATCCTCCGAGGCCAACAGCACCTCGGCCCCGGTCTCGATCTCCTCGCGCCAGCGGATCACCGCGCCGCCGCCCGTGACCGGCACCGTCAGACCCGGCGGCAAGGTCTCGACCCGCGCGACCGTTGCCTCCAGCCCCGGCAGGTTGGGCGGCAGCGGCACCGGGATCGCCATGTCCGGCGTCTTGGCATTGCTGCGCGGACCGAACAGCAGCGTGGCCCCGGAGGAGGTCAGTTGCCGTGCCCAGTCCGGATCGAGGTGCATCAGCGCCGGTGCCACGATCAGGCGGTAGCCCGTGGGATCGCCCCCGGGCGGCAGGATGTCCACGTCCAGCCCCAGCTTGCGCAATCCGCGATAGAGGGCAAAGACCGCGCCGATGTGGTCAAAGTCGCGGCCCTGCGGCTGCACCTCCCAGGCCCATTGCGAGACGTAGTCGAACACCAGCGCCACATGCGCCTGTCCGCAGGTCTGCGGACCCAGCGCTGTGATCTCGTCGGCGACCTGCCGCGCCTCGGCCAAGGCGGGCGCGGCGGCGCTGTCGGGGCGCAACAGGCCGGCGTGGTGCTGTTCCTGCGCAAAGGGCGCCTGCCGCCAGCGGAAGTAGGACACCACCTCGGCGCCGTGGGCAAAGGCCTCCGACGACCACAGCCGGACCATGCCGGGCAGCGGCGCGGGGTTCCACGCGGCCCAGTTCACCGGCCCGGGCTGTTGTTCCATCACCCACAGCCGCCCCCGCCCGACGGCGCGGTAGAGGTCATGGTGAAAGGCCTGGAAATCCGGGTCCCCCTGTCGGGCAAAGGCCAGCCTGTGCCCCGCGCCATCCTCGGGCACGCGGTCGATCAGGAACCCCAGCGGGTAACTGTCCCAGCTGGCGACGTCGAGGTCCGCGCCCACGGCATAGTGGTCGAAATCCGTCACGCCGGGGGCCGCGCCCATGTAGTTGTGGATCAGCGGCGCGTCGGTCAGCGGTCGCAGCGCCCGTGTCTGCACGCGGTTGAACTCGACCACCTGCTCCGACGCATAGCGGCGGAAGTCGAGCACATGCGCCGGGCTCGGCTCGGTCACCGTCAGGTTCGGCAGGCCGATGTCGTCAAAGCTGGCGTATTCCATCGACCAGAAGACATTGCCCCAGGCCCGGTTCAGCGCCTGCGGCGACTGATATTTGCGCGCCAGCCAGCCGCGAAAGCCGTGCAGCGCGGCCTGCGAATAGCTGAGCGTGGTGTCGTGGCAGGCGTATTCGTTGTCGATCTGCCAGGCACCCACATGCGGATGCCGACCATAGCGCTGGCCCAGCAGGGTGGCGATGCGCTTGCATTCCTCGCGATAGCCAAGGTGGCTGAAACAGTAGTGCCGGCGCGAGCCGAAGCCCCTCGGCCGCCCCTCGCGGTCCACGGCCAGCATGTCGGGGTGGCGGTCCAGCATCCAGCGCGGCGGCGTCGCCGTGGGGGTGCCCAGCACCACCTTCAGCCCCGCCGCGCCCAAGGTGTCGATCGCCCGGTCGAGCCAGTCGAAATCCAGCTTGCCCGGCTCCGGCTCCATCCGAGACCAGGCGAATTCGCCGATCCGCACCCAGGTCAGCCCCGCCTCGGCCATGCGCCGCGCGTCTTCGGCCCATGTGTCCTCGGGCCAGTGTTCGGGATAGTAGCAGACGCCCAGGCTCTGGGTCATGTCGGTCGCCTCATTCGGGAACGGGCGCGCGAGGTCACAGCCGCGTGCCCTCGACCACCCACATGGTATCGGGAAAGGACCAGGGCAGTGTCAGCCCGGCCTGCATCAGGTAGCGCCCCGATACGGTCTGCGGCCCGTCCTTCAGCGCCGGTGCGCCGCGCGACAGACGCGGGCCATCGGCGCGGTTGACCAGTTCCACGCGGTAGCGCGCGTCCGGGTCCAGCCGGGTCAGGCACAGCGGGCGCGGCGCGATCTGGGCGGAACTCGCAGCCTTGCCCGCGAAGACGACAAAGCGCCCGCCATCACGCGCCAGCTGCTGTTCGGCGATCACCGCCGGGTCGGCGCTGTCCAGCCGCAGGATATCCGCGTCCATCATCCAGTCGCGGTTGCGCTTCCACCAGGTCGTGACCTCGGTCAGGACGCGGGCCTCATCCTCGGTCAGCTCGCGCGGGTCCATCTCGAACCCCATGTGGCGCTGCGCGGCGACCCAGGCGCGAAAGCGGATGTCGAACACGCGGCCGGAGGTGTGGCAGGTGCGCGGGCCGACATGGCTGCCGGTGATCGCGGCGGGCAGGAACAGCGCGGCGTCGTGCTGGATGCGCAGCCGCTCCAGCGCGTCGTTGGAATCCGAAAGCCAGACCCGCTGGGTGCGCTGGAGGATGCCCGTGTCGATCCGGCCCCCGCCAGAGGCGCAGCTTTCGATCTCGACCTGCGGAAAACCGGCGCGCAGCCGGTCCAGCAGGGCATAGGCACCGCGCGTCTGCGCCGCGTCCGGGCTGGGCAGCAGGCGGTTGTGATCCCACTTGATGTAGTCGATGGCATAGGCCGACAGCACCGCCGCGATGCGGTCATGGAGGTAATCGCGCACCTCCGTGTTGGCCATGTCCAGCACCATCTGCTGCCGCCCCAGCACCTGGTCGGCAGGGCCAAGCGCCCAGTCGGGATGCGCCCGGTAGACATCGGAGTCGGGGTTGACCATCTCGGGCTCGAACCAGATGCCGAACGTCATGCCCAGCCCGTGGACGTGGTCGATCAGCGGGTCCAGGCCTTCGGGGTACTTGCGGGCGTCGATCACCCAGTCGCCCAGCGAGGTGGTGTCGTCGTCGCGCCGTCCGAACCAGCCGTCGTCCAGCACAAAGCGTTCCGCGCCAAGTGCTGCCGCCCGCGTGGCGTTGTCCAGCAAGACTTCCAGCCGGTGGTCGAAATAGACCGCTTCCCAGCAGTTGTAGTGCACCGGGCGCGGGCGGTCCGGCTGCGGCCAGGTCACGACGCGGTCGCGCAGGTGGCGCTGAAAGGCGATGGCGAGGCCGTTGAGCCCCGCGGCGGAATAGGTGCAGAACAGGGGCGCAGTGCGAAAGACCGTGTCGGCGTCTTTCTCGGTCCCCGTGGCGTGGCCAAACTGGACTTGGCGGCGGCCGTCGGGCAGTTCTTCGGCCACCATGCGGTGCCCGCCGGACCAGCCGTAGTGAAAGCCCCAAGCCTCTCCAGCCGTGTTCGTCGCCCCGCGCGCGGGGACGATCAGGCCGGGGAAATGCTCATGCCCCGACCGACCCGTGCGGCTTTCGCGGGTCCGGATTCCCGGCGTCCATGGCACGCGGTTGACCTGGAACTCGCCACACCAGCGGCCCGAGAAATCCAGCAGCTCGTCGGCACGCTGCGGTGCGGGCAGGACGGGGGCGGCCAGCCAGTGTAGGCGGACCGGCGCGTCAGAGGCCACTTCGGCCCACGCCGTCAGGACGCCGGTGTCAGGGTCGAGCGCGAATTCGGCGCGGTAGGTCAGCCCGTTGTCCACGTCGCGGCAGGTCAGCGACAGGCTGTTCTGTCCCTCCGCCGCATCGGTGAGGGCAAATCGCGGCAGGATCGGCGTGCCGTCCTGGGACTGTACCACAAGGCCGGGCTGACCGGGAAAGCTGGCCGATGCCTCCGGGCAGATCGACAGGTCGGGGGTGCGGTCCAGCATCCCGCCGGTGACGTCGATGCCCTGCATCGCCGCCACGGTGGCCAGGTCCTCGTCCCTCGGCAGGGGCGCGCCCCAGTAGACCACCTGCGGCAACCGCCCGTCCACGGAGGCCAGCACCAGCGTCTGACGCGCACCGTCCAGCCGCCAGGTCCCTGTCACTTCACGGCACCCAGCGTCAGCCCGGCGATGAAATGCTTCTGCATCAGGAAGAACATCAGCACCGGCGGCATCGCCGCCACGATGGAGCCCGCCGACACCAGGTGCCAGGCGGCGATCCACTGGCCGTTGAGCGAATACAGCCCCGCCGTCACCGGCTGGGTCGACGACGAGGTGGTCAGCACCGTGGCCCAGAAATAATCGTTCCAGATGAAGGTGAAGACCAGCACCGACAGCGCCGCGATTGCGGGCCGCATGATCGGCAGCACGATGTAGACGAAGATCTTCCATTCCGGCACGCCCTCGACCCGCGCCGCCTCGATCAGCGCGCGCGGCAGCGAACGGATGAAGTTGCGCATGAACAGCGTGCAGAACCCGGACTGGAACGCGACGTGGAACAGCACGAGGCCGGTGGTGGTGTTGTAGAGCCCCATGTTCACCGTCATCTCGCGCACCGGGACCATGAGGATCTGGAACGGCACGAAGTTGCCCGCGACGAACAGGAAGAAGATCACCAGGTTCAGGCGGAACTTGTAGATGCCCAGCGCAAAGCCGGTCATGCAGCTGATCGCCACCGCGCCGATCATCGTCGGGATCGTCACCTTGAACGAGTTCCAGATGTACTGCCCGATGGGCGAGTTGTTGAACACGTCCGCGTAGTTCGAAAAGGCGATGGCCGAGGGCATGCCGAAGTAGTTGCCGGAGGCGAGGTCGGACGCCGGGCGCACCGAGGTCAGCGCGACCCCCAGCAGCGGCAGCAGCCAGAGGATAAGCGCGACCGGCAGCGCGATCTGGTAGGCGATGCGGGACGGGGCCGAGACCTGCTGGATCGGGCGGGGGAACATGGCTCAGTCCTCCTTCCGGGGGGGCAGCGCGGCCTGCGCCTTTTTCGTCAGGCCGCCGCGGACGATGTCGTAGGACAGGTGGATGCGGTGGCGCAGCTCATCCTGGGCGGTGGTCTCGGGCAGCTTGATCCAGCTACGGTGGAAATAGGGGGCGCGTTCGCCGATCCCGGCGTCGATCAGCATGGTCGCGGTCTCGATGTCGGCGGTCTTGACCGCGACGCCGGGGTCGACCGCGCCGATGCAGGCGAACATCTTGCCGCCGACCTTCCAGGCGTCATGACCGCCACCCCAGGGGTCCGAAACCTCGGCCCCCGGCAGCGGCGCACAGATCCCGGTGACGGCGTCGCGAAAGGCCTGGGTCATCAATACCCCTCCTTCTCGTCGCGGATCATCTTCCAGATGAAGCCGGAGATGAACACCATCATGATCAGGAACAGCACCACGGCGATGGCCGCGCCGTAACCCATGCGGTAGCCGTATTCGCTGAGCGCCTGTTCGTACATGTAGAAGCTGAGCACGCGGGACGAGCCGAACGGCCCGCCGTCGGTCATGATCGACACCAGGTCGAACGACCGCAGCGCGCCGATCACCGTCACGACGACGGCGATGAAGGTCGCCGGGCGCAGTTGCGGCAGCACCACATACCACAGCATGCGAAAGCCCTTGGCCCCGTCCAGGCGCGCGGCCTCGATCTGTTCCGGGTTCACATTGTTCAGGCCGGTCAGGTATAGGATCATGCAATAGGCGATCTGCGGCCAGAGCCCGGCGGCGATGATGCCGTAGGTCACCAGGTCCGGGTCCGCCAACACGGCGACGCCGGTGCCGGTCAGCCATTCGATCAGGTTGTAGAACAGCCCGAAATTGGGCGCGTAGAACCACGAGAACATCAGGCCGACGACGACCTGGCTGATCACGAAGGGAAAGAAGAACAGCGACTTGTACAGCCGGATGCCAAAGACGGTCTGGTTGAGGAAGATGGCGATGCCCAGACCGGCGGGAACCGACAGCAGGTACAGCACCAGCCAGATCACGTTGTTCTTGAGCGAGGTGTAAAAGGCTTCGTCGTCGGCCAGTTCGACGTAGTTGTCCCAGCCCAGCCAGGCCTTCTGGCCCAGCCCGTCCCAGTCATAGAAGGACAGGCGGAAGCTCTCGAAGATCGGCATGATGACGTAGAAGGCGAACATGACCATGCCGGGGGCCAAAAACAGCCAGGGCGTCAGGCGCTGCTGGTTCTCGCGCCACCAGGAGCGCCGCCGCGGGGCGTGTCCGGACAGGTCGGCCTGCGCCATGTCGGTCTCCGTGCCAGTCGTACGGGGATCGGAGGGCGGCACCCGGCCGCCCTCCCCTTTGGGTCACTTGTAGATGCGGCCGCGAGCCTTTTCGAGCCGGTCAAGGATGTTGTCCAGCTGATCCGGCTGGACCATGAACTGCTGGAAGCCCTCCATGCCCATCTTGGCCATCTCGGCCGGTGCGTCGCGGTCAAAGAACTGCGCGATGCCGCCTTCGGTGGTCGACAGCAGCTCGAATCCCGCCTGGATGAAGGGATCGTCGCCCACCGTCGCGCCGGAGTTGATCGGCAGCTGGCCCATCGCGTTGTTGATCAGGGTCTGCGCCTCGGCGCCGCCGACATAGGCCAGGAAGGCCTTGGCGTCCTCGACGTTGGTCGCGCCCGACGGGATGTGGATGGTGTCTGTCGGCGCCTCTTCGGCGCGGACCACGTCCGGGTTGATCGTCGGGAAGGGCATGAAGCCGAGAGTGTCGTTGGTCATCCCGCCTTCCTTGAAGACGGCAACGGCGAAGTTGCCCATCACGTAGTTGGCGGCCTTGCCCTGCACCAGCAGCGCGGCGGCATCCTGCCAGTCGATCGCGGCGTGGTTCTTGGTGATGTAGGGCTGCACCTTGGCCCATTCGGCAAAGGTGTTGCGCACGCCCTCGTCGGTCCAGGCGACCTCGCCGGCGGTCAGCTTCATGTGGTAGTCATAGCCATTGGTGCGCAGGTTCAGGTAGTCGAAGATCCCTGCCCCGGGCCACAGCGCCTTGGTGCCGGTGGTCAGGCAGTCGATGCCCGCGGCGGCGAACTTCTCGCAGTTGGCAATGAAATCGTCCCAGGTGGCCGGGACCTCGACGCCGACCTGGGCGTAGACGTCCTTGTTGTAGTAGATGCCCCACTGGTAATAGGTGTAGGGGATCCCCCATTTCTTGCCGTCCATGGTCATCGAGGCCGCCGCCGAGGCGAGGCTTTCGTTGAAGCCGTTGGCCTCCCACACGTCGGTCACGTCCATGAACTGGCCCGAGTTGACGAACGGCGCCATGCGGTTGCCGGCGTACCAGTTGGCCAGGTCCGGCGCATCCGCGGTCAGGAAGTTGCGGATCGCGGTCTTGTAGCCTTCGTGGTCGAAGTTCTGAAGCTGGATGTCGATGTCCGGGTTCGCCGCCTCGAAGTTGGCGATGACCTGCTCCATGGCGGCCAGCGGCGCCGGATCGTAGTCGGCGTAGTACTTGACGACGCGCTGCTGCGCCATCGCCGAGGTCGATGCAAGGGCTGCAACGATGGCCAGCGTCGCGACCGACGCCCGTTTTGTGAAACGCATGGTGTCCTCCCTGGATGTTCCACCGGCTTTCCGGAGTTTCGAATAGTGGAACTTGATTTTGTATATTGAAATCCTAACAGCCAACCGCTTAGGCTTGTCAACAGTTCTGGCGGCGCGAGGGTCATTTTTCGCCGCCGGACACGGGAGGAGACGGACCCAATGACGCGCACAGGCTCCGGTGACGGAACGGTGGGCAAGGCGCTTGAAGTCCTTGACCTGGTGGCCGGTTTCGGCCGCCCGGTGCGGTTCACGGAACTCTCTGAAAAGGCGGCGTTCCCCAAGGCCACGCTGTACCGGCTGGTGCAGACGCTGGCGCACCAGGGGATGCTGTCCTACGACCGCGACCGGCAGACCTATACGCTGGGCGTGCGGCTGGTCCGGCTGGCCCATGCCGCGTGGAAACAATCGTCGCTGGCGCCCATCGCGCGCCCGCACCTCGATTCGCTGGCCGCCGATGTCGGCGAGACGGTGCACCTGGCACAGTTGGACCACGCCCAGGTGCTGTATGTCGACAAGCGCAACCCGGCGAATGCGATCGAGATGTATTCCTCGGCCGGCAAGGTCGGGCCGGCCTACTGCACCGGCGTCGGCAAGGCCATGCTGGCCTATCTCGGCGAGGCCGAGTTGCAGCCCATCCTCGGCCAGCAAAGCTTTCACCGCTTTACACCGAACACGCTGGTGACACCCGAGGCGCTGCGCGCCGAGTTGCGCGAGATCCGTTCGCGCGGCTATGCCTTTGACCGCGAAGAGCACGAACCGGGGATCATCTGCGCCGCGCTGCCGGTGCTGACGCCCGAAGGCCGCCTGCTGGGCGCGCTGTCGGTCACCTCCTCCACGACGCGCAAGTCTCTCGACGCGCTCGAACACCTGGTCCCGCGCATCCGCCGGGCCGCCACCGACATCGCGGCAGAGGCGCATCACTGGCGCTTTCCCGACGATATCCGTCAAACCGAAAGACTGGGGGCCGAATGACATGTCTGGCGTGACACTCAACGACGTCGTGAAGAGGTACGGCACCGTCCAGGTGATCCACGGAGTGGACCTGGCGATCAAGGACGGCGAATTCTGCGTCTTCGTCGGCCCCTCGGGCTGCGGGAAATCGACCCTGCTGCGGATGGTGGCGGGGCTGGAGGAAACCACCGAGGGCCGCATCACCATCGGCGAACGGGACGTCACCCGGCTGGACCCGGCCGAGCGCGGCGTGGCGATGGTGTTCCAGACCTACGCGCTCTACCCGCACATGACGGTCGAGCAGAACATGGGTTTCGGGCTGAAGATGAACGGCCACCCCAAGGCCGAGATCCGCGCCAAGGTGGCCGAGGCCAGCCGCATCCTGAAACTGGACGACTACCTGGCGCGCAAGCCTGCCGCGCTGTCCGGCGGGCAGCGCCAGCGCGTCGCCATCGGCCGCGCCATCGTGCGCGGCCCGGAGGTGTTCCTGTTCGACGAACCGCTGTCGAACCTCGACGCCGAACTGCGGGTCGAGATGCGGGTCGAGATCGCGCGCCTGCACAAGGAGATCGGCGCGACGATGATCTACGTCACCCACGACCAGGTCGAGGCAATGACCCTGGCGGACAAGATCGTGGTGCTGCGCGACGGGCGGATCGAGCAGGTCGGCGCGCCGCTGGAGTTGTACCGCAACCCCGACAACCGCTTTGTCGCCGGGTTCATCGGCTCTCCGGCGATGAACTTTCTCTCTGCCACCGTGCGGGGCGGCGGTGTCGAGGCACCGGCGCTGGGCGGGTCGCTGACCCTGCCGGTCACCCTGCCCGCCGATGGCACGGCCGTGACGCTGGGCATCCGGCCCGAGCACCTGGCCATCGACCCGAATGGCCAGACCTTCACGGTCGAGCTGACCGAGGCGCTGGGCGGCGTGTCCTACGCCTACCTGCGCGCCGAGACGGGCGAGCGGATGATCGTCGAGGAACGCGGCGACGAGCGTGTCGAGGAAGGCGCGCAGGTCGGCGTGACGCTCGATCCGGCGCGGGCCTATCTCTTTGACCAAAAGACGGAACAGCGGATCCGCTGAGATGGGTCAGTCGCGGGCCGGGGCCTCGGCCCGGTTGGTCATGGTGTAGTCGCGCGTGACGCGAAAGACGCGGACCTCCTCGGCCCCGTCCGCCTGCGCGCGGGTCGCCAGCGCCTGCGCCGCCGCCCCCTGCCCCGCCTCGGCCAGCGTCACGAAACGACCCGGGCGCGTGACGCTTTCATAGGCGCGGCCTTCGGCGGCCGGGGTCGTGCCATGGGCGGCCACCAGGAACCGGTCCCGTGCCTCTGCGTCGATGGTGGTTTCCTGCGCCCCGACCCGGATGCGGTAATCCTCGAAATGCGTGGTGCGCCCGGCCGCCTGGCTGGCGCGGTGGGTGGCGTCACGTCGCCAGGCCGCAAGGGCCGATTCGTCCTGCCACAACTGGTGCGACAGCAGCGCCTCGGGATCGTCCAGAGGGCGGAACCGTTCGAGGTAAAGCAGCCCGCGATGCTGCGCGAGGATCGGTTTCAGCCGCTCCACGTGTTCGAAGTAATGCGGCATGTGGCCGGGTTTCGGGCGGACGTCGAAAAAGAGGCAGTGCATAGGGTCGCCTTCGCGGCAGGGTGACTGGTTGGGGACAAGTCTACCCGCCCATGTGCTTGTCCACCAGCCGCTGCACCCGGGGCGCAAAGTGCCAGAAATCCGGCGTTTCCATGTCCGGCTGCTTGCCCGCCTCGTCGAGGTAGCGCACCGCGACGATCGCCGCGAGGTTGGGGTTCTGCTCGAACGCGGCCACCTCATCGGGGTTCATCGGCCCGCCCTGCAGGCTGAGGGAATGCACCGACGCCTCGGACAGGCGGCGGAAATACTCGGGCCGGGTGGCGCAGAGATAGCGCTTGGCCGCGACGTGGTAGCGGCAGCAGTCGGTGACAACCTGGGGAAAGAAACGCTCCAGCACCTCGGCGCCGGCATCCTCGTGGTGGCGGTCCTCGGTGTCGTCCATGGTGAAGGTGCCGAATTCGCTGGTGAAATGGCCGATGTCGTGCAGCAGCGCGCCGACGACGATCTCGTCGGGCTGGCCGTTGCGCTCGGCCAGGGTCGCCCCTTGCAGCATGTGTTCGCCCATGGTCACCGGCTCGCCCAGGTATTCCTCGCCGCCGCGCCGGTCAAAGATCGAGCCGAGGAAATCGACGATAGTCTCGCGCGTCAGGGTCTGGAGGTCCGGTTTCATTCCGCTGCCTCCAGCCGAGCCGTGCGCGTCATCGCCGCGTGGCGCGACCGCAGGCCGTCCATGTCGGCGTAACAGCCCTGAAGCCAGCGCGTGCCCTCGCCCGAATAGCCCTTGCGGGCGTGCAGCACGCGGGTGTTGTCCACCACGAAGGCCTGCCCGGGGTCGAGGCGAAAGGTGACCTCCATCGCGGTGTCGTCGATGATCTCGCCAAAGCGGCGATAGGCGGCGTAATAGCGCTCCATCCGGTCAAACGGCACGTCGGTCACGGCGGCGAAGGAGCGGTTGTTGAACCGCACCGCGCGCAACTCGCCATCCGGGGCCAGCTCGATCATCGGGCGGCGCGCGGTCAGGCAGACGCCCGCCTCGCCCGCGTATTCGAAGCGCGCGCAGTGGTCCGCCAGCAGGTCAAAGAACTCGGGCGATTCGGCGCGCAGACGCAGGGCAGCGGCAAAGCCGTCCACCACCATGTTCTCGCCGCCCTTGGCCGAACTTTGCAGGCAGTGCAGCACCTGCACCGTGGGCACCGGGTCGCGATAGGGGTTGTCGGTGTGGGCCTGAAGACCCAGCCCGGTATAGGCGAGGTTGGTCGGGTTGACCTCGGTCCGCACCTCGAAATGGCGACCGTAATTCGTCTCACGGACGTAGCCGAACAGGTCGACGATGTCGAAAAGCGCGCCGGGGCGGATGGGCGCGTTGACCACCTTGGCAAAGCCGTGGCGGACGATCTGGCCCAGCCAGTCGCGCAGGGCATCGCCGCCCGCCTGCAACTCGGTGAAATCACCGCAGGGCACGTCCGCCATCAGCCCGGCATCCCAGGTCCGGACCTCGGGCGGCAGCCAGCCACGTGTCGCGGGCACGGCGCGATCATAAGCGCGCGCCTCCAGCCAGGCGGGATCGAAGGTCACGCGCTTGTCGCCGGGGGCGAAGCGGACGGTCAGCCTGCCATCGGGCGCAACAGCGGCCTCGGCGATCTGCGTGTCCTGCGGGATGTCGCGCAGGGTGATCAGCCGCTGGCCGTTGCCGGGGGCGCGGGTGCCCGGATCCTGCGCGTTGTCGCGCAGCCAGACCGCGTGAAAGCGCCGCGCGCCCGAAGGCGTGGTGAGGGTCAGGAAGCGGCCTGTGGGATCGACGGTGACGGAGGGCATGGCGGGCCTTTTATTGCTGCGGATAGGGGTCGGGCTGGAGTTTCCGCGAGAGCCTGCATAAAATCAAATCAGGAATACAGGGGGCCAGACGCGGATTCTCTTATGTATCAGGATCACCTGCCCCCGCTGGAATGGATCCGCGCCTTTGAGGCGGCGGCCCGGCTTGGCAGCTTTACCGCCGCGGCCGAAGAGGCGGGGCTGACGCAGGCGGCGATCAGCCAGCGCATCGCCCAGCTGGAACGCGACCTGGGGGTGGCGCTGTTTCATCGCCGCGCCCGGACCATCGCGCTGACGGTCGAGGGCGAGGCCTGGCTGCCGCATGTCCGGTTGGCGCTGGACGGGTTGCGCGACAGCACCGAGGCGGTCTTTGGCAAGAGCCGGGGGCGCCTGACCCTCTCGGCCAGCCTGTCGGTGATCGAACTGTGGCTCTTGCCCCGGCTTGACCGGATTCGGACGCTGACCGAGGCGGAACTGTCGGTCCAGACGCTGGTGACCGGCGCGCACGAGGCACCGCAGGACGACGTGATCCGCATCCGCTATGGTGCGGGCGACTGGCCGCACCCCTACCGCGCCCGGCTCTATGCCGAAGAGATCGCGCCGGTGGCCGCGCCGTCGCTGGCCCGGCGGTCCGATCCCTGGACCGGCTGGCCGCGCATCGCCTGCGCCGGGCCGCGCCCCGGCTGGCACGCCTGGGCAGCGGAGTTCGGCACGCCGACGACGCCGGTCCCGAAACTGCGGTTCGACACCCACCTGTCGGCGCTGGGCGCGGCACGGGCTGGGCTGGGCGTCGCGCTGGCCTCGCTGCCGCTGTGCGCCGGGGCGCTGGCCAGCGGCGCGCTGGTCCGGCTGGACCCGCGCGCGCTGACGCACCACGAAAGCTACTGGCTGCTGGCCGGTCCCAAGGCGCTGTCCCGCCGGCAGTGGCAAGCGATGACCGCGATCATCGCCTGACGCCGGTCACAGAAAGAGTGTCGCCGTCGTGGGCACCAGCGCCACGATCAGCAGCACCAGCAGCATCACCCCGACAAAGGGCATCGTCGCGGCAAAGATCTGTTCGACCGACACGTCGGGATCGTTCAGCGTGTTGTGCACGGTAAAGACGGATATCCCGAAGGGCGGCGTCAGCAGGCCGATTTCCACCGCCAGCACGGTGACGATGCCAAAGTGCATCAGGTCGATCCCCATGCCCTGCGCGATGGGCGCGGCGATGGGCACCATGATCAGCAGGATCGAGGTGCTGTCGAGGATCATGCCCATCAGCAGGATGATCGCCGAGTAGAAGAACAGGAACCCCAGCGGGCCAAAGCCCGAGTCGCTGACCAGCCCGGCGATGGCGTTGGGCAGCCCGGCGATGGCCAGCATCCGCGAATAGAACGAGGCGGCGATCAGCAGCAGCAGGATCGAGACCGAGATCACGCCGGTCTGCTTCATCACCTGCCACAGCTTGTGCCGGTCAAGGCTGCGCCGCGACAGCGCCACGATCAGCGCGCCGAAGGCGCCGACGCCGCCCGCCTCGGTCGGGGTGAAGAAGCCGGTGTAGAGCCCGCCCAGCACGAGGATCACCAGCAGGATGATGGGGATCAGCTTGCGGATCATCTCGCCGGGCGGCATCGGCGTGTAGTCGCGGTCCAGCCGGCGTTCGCGCGCGCTTTCGGGGTCCTTGAGGACAAAGCCGGGAAACAGCATGGTGACGGCGATCAGCATGGCGACAAAGCCGCCCGCCAGCATCAGCCCGGGCACAATCCCGGCGATGAACATGCCGCCGATCGAAACCTCGGCCAACACGCCGTAGATGATCAGCAGCAGGCTGGGCGGGATCAGCATCCCCAACACCGAAGAGCCGGCCACAGTGCCCGCCGAAAAGGCGGGATTGTAGCCGTGGCGCGTCATCTCGGGCACCGCGACGCGGGTAAAGACGGCGGCCGAGGCGATGGAGACGCCGGTCACCGCGGCAAAGATCGTGTTGGCGGCAACGGTGGCGACGCCCAGCCCGCAGATCATCCGGCGCAGCAGTTCCTCGGCCACTTCGAAGGTGTCGCGCCCGACGTTGGACACGCTGACCAAGAGGCCCATCAGGACAAACAGCGGGATGGTGGCAAAGAGGTAGTCGGCGATGCCGGAATAGGCGGTCAGCTCCAGCATCCGGAAGGCCAGGCCCATGTTGTCGCGGATGATCCAGATGCCCAGGAAGGCGACGCCGAACAGTGCATAGGCAATCTGCATCCCCAAGAGCACCAGCGCCACCAGCAGCGCAATCAGCAGGAACCCGATGGCAAGCGTGGTCATTTAGCACCTCGGAAGCTGCGGAGTTCCTCACCCGCGCGGTAGAGTGCTGCGAGGATCGCGATGAACGCCCCCAGGGCGGTGATGCCGCGGAACGGCCAGGTCGGGATGGTCCAGACGCCCTGCACGCCAAAGAATTCGGCAGTGGTCCAGCTGTCGGTGAACTTGGGCCAGGATGGCCAGAGGATCAGCGCAAAGACCACGGCCCCGGACAGGCAAAAGGCGGCCTCGATCAGCGCCACAGCGCGAGGCGAGGCGCGTTCGATCCGGCGCACAAGGAAATCGGCGCGGGTCAGGCGTTTTTGCAGGATGGCGGCGGGCACCTGGAGAAAGACGATGGCCACGACAGCGCGCGCCGCGATCTCGGAGACGCCGGTAATCGGCAGGTCGAGAAAGTTGCGCCCGATCACGTCGGCCACGATCAGCAGCATCAGCGCGCCGATGGCGGCGGTGCCGACCGCCGACATGGCCGCCGCGACGCTGCCCAGCGCCGCGCCCAGCGGTGCGTCGGAAAAGGACGGCACGTAGCCGTCGTCGAACTCAACCGTGTTGTCTTCGCTCATGCCGTGTCCGCCGTCCAAGTTCCCGTCATCCAAAGAGACACCCGCCCGGCATCATGGCCGGGCGGGAGCAGCCTGTCACCTCTGGATCAGAGACCTTCGTCCCAGTTGCGCAGCGGGGTCGCGCCACGCTCGCGCAGGGCGGCGAAGTAGGCCTTGAGCACGGTCTTGCCGTCCTCGCCGGTCTGCTCCAGCCAGGGTTCGATGATGTTGGGCAGGCCGTTGACCCACTTGGCCTTTTCCTCGGCCGGAAGGTCGTGGATGGTCAACCCGGCGGCCTGCATCTCGGTCAGGGCGCGGGCGGCGAGATCACCCACATAATCGCCGTGCGCAATCGAGGTCGCCTTGGCCGCGGCGCGGAACGCCTCCTGCACCGGGGCGGGCAGGCCTTCGTAGAAGTCCTTGTTGGCCGCGATGCCGCCGAAATACATCGAACCGATGCCGACGCGGGTCAGCTCCGGCGCCACTTCGTAAACGCGGGTCGGCAGGATGCCCGAGGCAAAGGACAGGGTGCCCTCGGTCACGCCGGTCTGGATGTTGGTGTAATAGGTGGTCAGCGCGCCATCGACCGGCGTCGCGCCGGTTTCGCGCAGCCAGTTGGCCGAGGTGCCCGGCGCGTTCAGCTTGCGGTTTTGCAGGTCGGCCATCGAGTTGACCGGGAAGGTGGCGTAGATGTCATAGCTGTCGGTGATCAGCGACGACAGGTGCACCATGCCGTTCTCGGCCCAGCTGTTCTTCAGCTCGGGCAGGCTTTCGGACAGCTCGTCGAAGATTTCGATGATCATGCGGTGATCTTCAGTGGCGAAGGGCGTGAAATAGGTCACGTTCTGAAGCGGCATGTTCGCGCCTTCCCAGACCGTGCCCACCATGCCCACGTCGACGATGCCGTCCATCACCGCCTCGCGCGTGTCGGTGAACTTGTAGAGCGTGCCGGCGTAGTTCTCGACCCAGTTGACGGTGTATTCATTGCCGGCCTCGGCCAGCAGGCGGTTCACCTCGGGTTGAAAGGTGTTCTTCATCGCGTAGACCCAGATATTGGCCTCGGGGTGCGACGAGCCGATGTTGACGGTGATGCTCTGCTGCGCAAAGGCCGCGCTGCCCAGCAACATGGCGGTGACCGTGGTGATGGCCGTGAGTTTCATGGTGGTCCTCCCTTGGAAGGGCGCTTTGGGTGCGCCCGATTGGTTCAGTCGTGGATCGTGCCCAGCGCCCGCAGGATGCGTTCGGGGGTAAAGGGCATTTCGGTCACCTGCGCCCCCAGCGGGCGCAGCGCGTCGTTGATGGCGTTCATCACGGCGGCGGGGGCGCCGGCGGTGCCGGCCTCGCCTGCGCCCTTGGCACCCAGTTCGCTTTCCATGGTGGGCGTCTCGACATGGGCGATGACCATGTCGGGCATTTCGGCCGCCATCGGCACGAGGTAATCCGCCATCGAGCCGTTCAGCAGCTGGCCGTCCTCGTCGTAATGGATTTCCTCGAACAGCGCGCCGCCCAGCCCCTGCACGATGCCGCCGCGGATCTGCTCGTCGACCAGCTGCGGGTTGATGACCCGGCCGCAGTCCTCGACGCACCAGTGTTTCAGCAGGGTGACGACCCCGGTATCGGTGTCGACCTCGACGTAGGAGGCCTGCACGCCGTTGGTGAAAGCGAACGGGTAGTCCATCGTGATGTAGTGACGGGTCTGCACCAGTTCGCGCGGCAAGCCCTTTGGCAGGGTGTCGCCGCGGAAGTAGACGATGCGGCCCAGTTCCTCGAGCGGCATCCGCTCTTCGCCGCTGTCCATGTCGACGATCTGTCCGGCGCGGATGTCCAGCTTGCCCTTGTCGGCCTGCAACATCGCCGCCGCCACTTCGAGGATCGAATCCCGCAGCGCTTTCGCCGCCTGAAGCGCCGCCTCGCCGCCGATGCCCGCCCCGCGCGAGGCCCAGGTGCCGCCGCCGTAGGGCGTGACCTGCGTGTCGCCGGTGATGACGCGGACCTGGTCGGGGGTCACGCCGACACCCTCGGCCACCACCTGGGACAGCATCGCCTCGGTGCCCTGCCCCTGCTCGGTCACGCCCGACAGCGCCACGACCGACCCGTCGGGGTCCATCCGCACGGTGCAGCCATCCTGCGCCGAGATGCGCGCGCCGCCGATGCCGTACATGAAGGGCGAAGGGTTGGTGAGTTCGATGAAGGACGCGATGCCGATGCCGCGTCGCTTGCCCTGCCGCAGCGCCTCGGCCTGGTCGGCGCGCAGCGCGTCGTAGTCCATGATCTCCATGAGCTTGTCCATGGAGGCATGATGCGACAACCCTTCAAAGCGCATCTTGGCGGGCGAGGTCACCGGGTAGGCATCATCGCGGTACATGTTGCGGCGGCGAATCTCGACCGGGTCCATGCCGATGGCGGCAGCGGCCAAGTCGACCAGCCCCTCGGTGATCGCCACGGCGATGGGATGGCCAACGGCGCGGTACTGGCAGGTCGGCGTCTTGTTCTGAAAGACGACGGTGGTCTGCGCCCGGTAGTTGGCGAAATCATAGGGACCGCCGCAGAGGTTCACCACCTGGTTGCCCTCGATGGCCGAAGTGCGGGGATAAACGGAATAGGGGCCGATCCCCGTCCAGTCGTCCACGTCGATGGCGAGGATTTTGCCCTCGGCATCCACGGCGATCCTGGCCTCGATCTCGTGGTCGCGGGCGTGGATGTCGGTGGAAAAGCTTTCCAGCCGGTCGGCGATGAACTTGACCGGGCGGCCCATGATCTTGGCAATGGTCGCGGTGGCGACCTCATCGGGGTAGACGTGGACCTTGATCCCGTAGGATCCGCCGACGTCGCCGCAGATCACCCGCACCCGGCTTTCGGGAATGTCGAGATGCTTGGCAAAGACCGTCTGCATCATGTGCGGCGCCTGCGTCGCGTGATAGGCGGTCATCTGGCCTTCGGCCGGGTTCCAGTCGACAAGGATCGAGCGCGGTTCGAGCGTCACGCCGGTGTGCCGCGCGGTGCGAAAGCTGGCCGAGATCACCTTGTGCGCTGCGGCCATGGCGGCGTCCACGTCGCCCTCTTCGTGCAGGCGGCGAAAGGCGAGGTTGTCCCCCAGGTCGGGGTGGATGACCGGCGTGGTCTTGTCCAGCGCGGTCATCGTGTCGGTGACGGCGGGCAGCGGGTCGTAGTCCACCTCGACCATTGCCGCGCCTTCCTCGGCGGCGGCGCGGGTGGTGGCGACGACGGCGACCACCGGCTCGCCGACCCAGCAGACGCGGTCCAGGGCCATCGGATGCTGCGGCGGGGATTTCAGCCCCTTGAGGTGCGCCAGCACGGCGACCCAGGGGGTGCAATGTTCGGCCAGGTCCGCGCCGGTGAAGACGCGCAGCACGCCCTTGACTGCCTTGGCCGCGTCGGTGTCGATCCCGGTGATCCGGGCATGTGCCATGGGCGAGCGGGCAAAGGCGACATGTACCATGCGCGGCAGCACGATGTCGTCGACGTAGCGTCCGCGCCCCTCGACCAGCTTGCGCGCGTTGGGGCGCGGCACCGTCTTGCCGATGTAGGAGTTCGGGCGGTCCGGGTTACCAAATGCGATGGTCATGCCGCCCCCTTTCCGGCGCGCGCGCCGGTTGCGTCTTGCGCTCTCGCGCGGGCCACGCCTTCGACCGCGTCCACGATCGCCTCGTAGCCCGTGCAACGGCAATAGTTGCCCGACAGGTGTTCGCGGATCGCGGCGCGGCTGGGCACGCCGCCCTGCGACAGCAGTTCCTCGGCCGCGACCAGCATCCCCGGCGTGCAGAAACCGCATTGCGCCGCATTGCGCGCGACAAAGGCCTCTTGGAGGTCGGCAATCGCGGCGGTGTCGGTCAAGCCTTCGACAGTCCAGACCTCGGCGCCGTCGGCCTGCGCGGCCAGCATCAGGCAGCCGCGCACCGCCTGGCCGTCCACCCGGACAGTGCAGGCGCCGCAGACGCCGTGTTCACAGCTGGCGTGCGCCCCGGTCAGGCCCAGCTCCAGCCGCAGGAAATCGATCAGGTGCTGGCCTGCGGGAACGCGCGCCTCGACCGGCTCTCCGTTCACGGTCAGCGCCACGTCCACCTTGTCGCGGAACATCTCGGTCATCTCGTCACTCCCCCGTGCGCGCCACGGCGCGCCGCAACAGAACCCCGGCCAGGTGCCGCCGGTAGGCGGCGGTGGCCTGCGTGTCGGACGGCGGGTCGATCTCGGCCTGCAAGGCCGCCACCGCGCCGTCCAGGTCGCCCGCGTCCAGCGCCGCCATGGCGCCGCGCGCCAGCACCGGCACGGGACCGACCGAGAACAGCGACACGCGATGCCCGGCCGCCCGCTTCACCAGGCAAAGCCCGGCCAACGCATAATCGCCCGACCGCCGCGCGACCTCCTCGATCACCTGCACCTCGCCGGCTTCGGCCTTGGGCACCGACAGGCCGGTGAGGATCTCGCCTTCCTCCAGCGCGGTGGTGAACACCTCCTGGAAAAAGTCCTCGACCGGGATTACCCGCGCGCCCTCCGGCCCTTCGACGTGGATCTCGGCGCCCAGCGCCAGCGCACAGGCGGGAAACTCGGCCGCCGGGTCGGCATGGGCCAGCGCCCCGCCGATGGTCCCACGATTGCGGATCGCCGCGTGGGCGATGTGGTCGACCGCCTGCGCCAGCAGCGGCGCATGGGTCCGGACCAGTGCATCGGTCCCGATCTGCGCGTGCCGCGTCAGCGCGCCGATCCGCAGGTGCGTGTCGTCCTCGCAGACGCCCGCCAGTTCAGTCAGGCGCGAGATGTCGACCAGCAGGTCGCCGGTCGACAGGCGCATGTTCATCGCCGCGATCAGGCTTTGCCCGCCGGCCAGGACACGCCCCTGCCCCTGCGCGCCGGCCAACAGGTCCAGCGCGTGACGCAGGTCCGTCGCCCGGGCATATCCACCCGCCGATGCCTTCATGGCTCCCCCCCCATTTTTCCTTGACCGTCGCGCTTATTCATCGCTTGATCAATTGTGTTGAGCAGATGATCTATAAAACGCGAGTCGTTGCAAGACAAAATTTTTTCGGGCAGGCAATCCACCGGAGGCGCGCAATGGACGGACAGACGGACAATTCGGGAACGCCCGGTGAAGACGGCGCCACCCGCAGGCGCCTGCCGCCCAAGGAACGGCGGCAGCAGATCGTCGACGAGGCGGTGCGTTTCTTTGCCGAGGTGGGGCTGGACGGCAAGACGCGCGACCTGGCCAAGCGGCTGGGCGTCACCCAGTCCCTGCTGTTCAACTACTTCGCCACCAAGGACGAGCTGATCGAGGCGGTCTACGAAAAGGTCTACATCGGACGCCTGTCGCCGGACTGGCCCGAACGGCTGACCGACCGCGACGTGCCGCTGCGCGACCGGCTGCTGGCCTTTTACCGCCAATACAGCGCGCTGATCTTCGAACGCGAGTGGATGCGCATCTTCATGTTCTCGGGCCTTGCCGGGGCGGCGCTGAACCACCGCTACCTCGAACACCTCGGCGACGTGATCCTGCGCCCGTTGCTGACCGAGACCGAGGCGCTGGCCCGGGGTGACCGGCGCCCGGTGATGGAGGACGTCTGGACCCTGCACGGCGGGATCGTCTACATCGGCATCCGCCAGCACATCTACCGGATGCCCGCCCCCGAGGATCCGGACCAGGCGATCGCACGGGCGATCGACCAGTACCTGGAGTTCTTCGGCATCGAGGCCGGGGACTGAGCGCGGTTCAGTCCTGCGACGTTCGGCGCGCGGCGATGAAGCGCGCGCCCAGGTCCTGCGTGTAGCGCTCCAACTCGGTCAGCACCACGTCCGCCGCCGAGGCGTCGCGCGCCTCCATGGCGTCAGCCAGCCGGGTGTGCAGCCCGACGATGTGCCCGCGTGCGCGCAAGCCGAATGTGATCATGTTCATCAGGGGCTGCATCGCCTCGACCGCCCCGGCCAGATGGTAGGACAGGATCGGGTTGCCCGCCGCGTCCACCAGCGCCCGGTGCAGCGCCACGTCGGAGGCGCAAAACGCCTCGTCGCTGAGCGCAGGCTGGCCCTGTCGGTGGATCTCGGCCCGCATCGCGGCGAGGTCGTCGGCGCTGCGCCGCTGCGCCGCCAGAACGGTGCAGGACTTTTCCAGCGCATACCGCGCCTCGCAGGCGACGTCGAAGGCAACCTCGTTGATGGTCAGCAGCAGGGTCGAGGTGGTCGCGTGCTGGCCCTGTGCCTCGGCGTAGGACAGTCGCCGTACAAATGCCCCGCCAAAGGCCCCCCGCTCGGTCCGGATCAGCGACTGCGCGGCCAGGCGTTTCAACGCCTCGCGCACGGTCGGGCGCGACACGGCAAAGGTCTCGGCCAGGTCCGATTCGGAGGGCAACCGGTCATCCGCCGTCAGGTCGCCCGCCAGGATGGCGTCTCGGATCGCCTTGGCGATCTGGGCCGGCAGATCAGGCTGCTGATTTTCTTTGTCTCTTTTCATTTGTCTTACATTTAAATGTCAGGCATTTTGATGGCAAGGACCAATCGGCGTTCGGGAAGAGGAGAGTCGCCGTGTTCGCAATGCGTATCAGATCCCTTCGCGGTACACACTGGCTGGCCTTTTTCGCCGTGCTGCTGGTGTGCTGGGGCCTGCTGTTCGCGATGTCGGTGCCGTCGGACCTGCGTGCGCTCGAATCGACCTATGGCGCGGCCTTCGTCGACTTCCTGTGCAGCGGCGCGCTGGGGGCGCAGGGGTTCGCCGGGGCCTTTGCCATGTGGGCGCTGATGAGTGCCGCGATGATGGCGCCGACGGCCCTGCCCGCGCTGGCCACCTACGATGATCTCTCACATGCGACCAGCACCAACTTCGGCAGGCTGGTGGGCGGCTACCTGGCCGCCTGGCTGGGCTTTTCTCTGCTGGCGGCGCTCATGCAGGTGGGGCTGTTCCGTCTTGGCCTGATCGGCGCGCTGGGGCAAAGCCTGTCGGTGCCGCTGACCGCCGCCCTGCTGATCGGCGCAGGGGTCTACCAGTTCAGCGCAATCAAGGCCGCCTGCCTGTCGCGCTGCCGCGCGCCGCTGACCTTCTTCATGCAGCACTGGGACGAAGGCCCGTTCCGCAACGGGTTGCGCATGGGGCTGGACTGCGTCGGCTGCTGCTGGGCGCTGATGCTGCTGGGCTTTGTCGGCGGGACCATGAACCTGGTGTTCATGGGGCTGGCGATGCTGCTGATGACGCTGGAAAAACTGCCCGACCTCGGGCGCTACGTGACAAATCCGCTGGGCGTGGCGCTGATTGCCGCCGGCCTCGCGCTCCCCCTTATCTGACACCTTCCGAACCCATAGGAGACACCGATGGCCCTGGACGCGACCACCATTCCCGACTGGAGGATCAAGGGCGAGTTGATCCTCAACTGCAACTGCACCGTGTTCTGCCCCTGCGTCGTGTCGCTGGGCAAGCACCCGCCGACCGAAGGCTATTGCCAGACCTGGGGCGGCGTGCGCATCGACGAGGGCAGCTTTGGCGACGTGGATCTGTCGGGGCTGAACATCGGCCTGCTGATCGAGATCCCCGGCATGATGGGGCGCGGCAACTGGAAGGCGGCGGTCTTTGTCGACGACCGTGCCAGCGAGGCCGCGCACAAGGCGCTGGTCGACATCTTCAGCGGCGCGGCGCGCGGCACCACCGGGCTGTTCGGCGTGCTGGTCAGCGAGTTCCTCGGCGCCGAATCCGCCCCTGTCACCTACGAGAACGACGGCGACACCCGCCGCCTGACCGTGGGCCGCAAGATCCAGGGCGAGGTGATCCCGGTCAAGGACGCCAAGGGCCGCGAGACCACGATCAAGAACACCGACTACTGGATGGGCCCCGACGTCGTCGTGGGCACCGCGACCAAGGGCAAGGTGCGCGCCTTTGGCCGGGTCTGGGATTTCGACGGCCGCTCGGCCGAGATCTGCCAGATCGACTGGCACGGACCGCGCTGAGCGCCCCCCTGAACAGCAACCGTGTCGAGGACCTGGAGCAACACCCGATGGCACTGATCTCTCCCTCGCGCAGGCTGCGCCGCACGCCCTTTTCCGAAGGCGTCGAGGCCGCCGGCGTCAAGGCCTACACCGTCTACAACCACATGCTGCTGCCGACGGTGTTCCGCTCGGTGCAGGAGGATTACCACCACCTCAAGCAGGCGGTGCAGGTCTGGGACGTGGCCTGCGAACGCCAGGTCGAACTGCGCGGACCCGACGCCAGCCGCCTGATGCAGCTGCTGACGCCGCGCGACATGCGCGGGATGCTGCCCGGGCAGTGTTTCTATGTCCCCATCGTGGACGAGACCGGCGGCATGCTGAACGACCCGGTCGCCGTCAAGCTGGCCGAAGACCGCTGGTGGATCTCGATCGCCGACAGTGACCTGCTCTACTGGGTCAAGGGGCTGGCCTACGGCTACCGTCTGGACGTGCTGATCGACGAACCGGACGTGTCGCCGCTGGCGGTGCAGGGGCCGCGCGCCGATGACCTGATGGCCGCCGTCTTTGGCGACCAGGTGGGCAAGATCCGTTTCTTCCGCTTTGCGGTGATGAGCTTCCAGGGCCGCGACATGGTGATCGCGCGCTCGGGGTATTCCAAGCAGGGCGGGTTCGAGATCTACGTCGAGGGCGGCGACATCGGAATGCCGCTGTGGAACGCGCTGATGGAGGCGGGCCGCGACATGGACGTGCGCGCGGGCTGCCCCAACCTGATCGAGCGGATCGAGGGCGGGCTGCTGTCCTACGGCAACGACATGACCGACGACAACACCCCGCACGAATGCGGGCTGGGCAAGTTCTGCAACACGCAGACCGCCATCGGCTGCATCGGCCGCGATGCGCTGTTGCGGGTCGCCAAGGAAGGCCCGGTCAAGCAGATCCGCGCCATCGACATTCCCGGCGCCCCGGTGCCGGGCTGTGACCGCTGGTGGCCGCTAAGGGCCGGGGACAAGACCGTGGGCCGCGTGTCCTCGGCCGCGTTCTCGCCGGACTACGACACCAACGTCGCCATCGGCATGGTGCGCATGACCCATTGGGACGACGGCACCGAGCTGACGGTCGAGGCGCCCGACGGCCCGCGCCCGGCCTTCGTACGAGAGAAATTCTGGATCTAGGGGAAATACCGATGTTCAAGGCACTGCTTGTCGAGAAGGACGCCGAGGGCAAGACCTCGGCCTCTGTCACCGAGGTCAGCGAAGACCAGCTGCCCGAGGGCGAGGTTACCGTCGCCGTCGAGTATTCGACCGTCAACTACAAGGACGGGCTCTGCATCGGCCCGGGCGGCGGGCTGGTCCGCACCTACCCGCATGTGCCCGGCATCGACTTTGCCGGCACGGTCGAAAGCTCCTCGGACGACCGCTACAAACCCGGCGACAAGGTGGTGCTGACCGGCTGGCGCGTGGGTGAGAACCGCTGGGGCGGTTACGCCGAAAAGGCGCGGGTCAAGGCGGACATGCTGGTGCCGCTGCCCGAGGGCCTGACCACCCGGCAGGCCATGGCCGTGGGCACCGCTGGTCTGACCGCGATGCTGGCGGTGATGGCGCTGGAGGATCACGGCATCAAGGACGGCCCGGTGCTGGTCACCGGGGCGGCCGGCGGGGTCGGCTCGGTCGCGGTGGCGCTGCTGGCCAGCCTGGGCCACGAGGTCGCCGCCGTCACCGGCCGGCCGGACCAGGCGGACTACCTGAAGGGTCTCGGCGCGACGCAGATCGTCGCCCGCGAGGACCTGACCGAGGTCACGAAGAAACCGCTGGAGGCCGAACAGTGGGGCGGCTGCGTCGATGCGGTGGCCGGGGCGACGCTGGGCCGCGTGCTGAAGCAGATGAAATACGGCGCCAGCGTCGCCGCCATCGGCCTGGCTGGCGGGGCGGCGATCGAGGGGGCGCTGATCACCCCCTTCATCCTGCGCGGCGTAAACCTGTTGGGCATCGACAGCGTCATGCAGCCCTATGACAAACGCGTCCGGGCCTGGCAGCGCATCGCCCGCGACCTGCCGATGGACCGGCTGGAAACCATGGTGCAGCCCGCCACGCTGGCCGACCTGCCCCGGCTGGGCAAGGAGATCCTCAAGGGCCAGGTCAAGGGGCGCGTCGTCGTCGACATCCGCGCCTGACGGGTAGACAGGATAGGCCCCGGGCGGAACACGCCTGCCCGGGGTCTCCCAGGTCCGCGCGGGGTTGACGGCGGGCGCGCGGCGGTCATGCTGGGACCGGCGGCAGGAGAGGCACCCATGAAGTATTCGGCCAACCTCGGATTTCTCTGGACGGAACTGCCGCTGCCCGACGCGATCCGCGCGGCGGCGGCCGCCGGGTTCGACGCGGTGGAATGCCACTGGCCCTACGACACCCCGGCCGAAGAGGTCGCCGCGGCGCTGGCCGAGACCGGGCTGCCGATGCTGGGCCTGAACACACGCCGCGGGCAACCCGGTGAGGCCGGCCTTGCCGCGCTGCCGGGGCGCGAGCGCGACGCCCGCGCCGCCATCGTCGAGGCCATCGCCTACGCCGACGCCATCGACGCCGGCGCGATCCATGTCATGGCGGGCACCGTCTCCGGTCCCGAGGCACAGGCGCAGTTCGAGGCCAACCTGCGCCATGCCTGCGCCGCGACCCCGCGCACCATCCTGATCGAACCGCTGAACCGCCACGATGCGCCGGGCTACTTCCTCAACAGCACCGACCAGGCGCGGGCGATCATCGACGCGCTGGCGCTGCCGAACCTCAAGCTGATGTTCGACTGTTACCATGTCGGGCGGACCGAAGGCGACATCACCACGCGGCTGGCCGACCTGCTGCCGGTGATCGGCCACGTCCAGTTCGCCGCCGTGCCGGACCGCGGCGCACCGGATCATGGCGAGGTGAACTATGCCTTTGTCTTCGGCGAAATCGCGCGGCTGGGCTGGCAGCCCCCCCTTGGCGCGGAATACCGCCCGGGCGGGCCGACAGAGCGCAGCCTTGGCTGGATGACCACCCTCTGAGCGTGTGACCCGGGATCGCTCAGCCGGCGCGTGACCGCCTGGCCGCGTCCTCCATGGCGCCGCAGATCGCCCGCAGATACTCCAGCGTGTCGCTGGTGGCGCCGGCCAGCAGGCTGGCCGCCTCGGGTGCCACCGACAACCGCCCGTCGCCAGCCCGCAGCACCAGCCCCTTGTCCTGAAGGATCGACACCTTGCGGCGCACGGTTTCGCGCGGAATGCGGGCATAGTCCGCAATCGACTGCACATTGATCGGCAACTGCCGGTCCCGCCCGCCGGCCCCGCGGGTGAGTTTCTCAACGTCCGTCAGACCGGACGCCCAGTGTTCCGGCCGCGTACGCTCGCCGATGGTGGCCATGATCAGCAGCATGTCCAGGTCGCCGTCGAAATGCGCGCGCAACGCGGTCAGCAGCCGCGTGAAGGCGGACAGGTGCACCGGCCAGATCGACCCGAAGTTGTCCTTGATCAAGTCCCCGTTCGCAGGCTGGCGGTTCGGCATTGGATGTGTCCTCCGAAGGTCCGGCCATCTTCAGCGACCGACCATCTGCACGCAAGCACGCAGCTCCGACACTTCCAGGATTTGACAGGGGGCCAGGCCGCCTGACCCATCCTTTCCCGGCCGCGTCCGGCCTGTCCGCGACATCCGCGGCGCAAGGCACGCCTGGAAACGCCGGTCGGTTTACATCCTGACCCGTGCAGGCAAGAGTGGGACCCGCGTGCATCTTGCCCAGGTCAGGCTCTACCCATGCCAAATCCGTACCAGTCCCTGTCGCATACCCATTTCTGGAAGACGGCCGTTTCGGATCGCCGCGACCGGGTCCATCCGCAGGTGCAGAAATCCTTTCGCATCGCGCCCGGGCAGCGCGTCGCCACAGCCGGCAGCTGTTTTGCGCAGAACCTCGCGCGGCACCTGCGGGACAGCCCGGCGGTCTCGTTCATGGAGGCAGAACCCCTGCGGCCGGACGATCCGGTCTTTTCCGGCCGCTACGGCAACATCTACACCGCGCACCAGCTGCTCCAGCTCTTTGAAGAGGTCGAAAGCGGCGCGGTCGACAAGGGCTGCGCGATCCGGCGGCATGACGGCCGTTGGGTGGACATGCACCGCCCCTTCATCGAACCGGACGGGTTTGCCGATCCGGACGCGGTGTTCGCCGCGCGCGCGGCCCATTGCGCCGCGATCCGGCCGGTGTTCCACGAGGCTGATGTCCTTGTATTCACTCTGGGCCTGACCGAGGCGTGGCAGCACACCGCCCCCGGCCGCGTGCTGCCCGCCTGCCCCGGCATCTATTCCGACGCGCCCGCGACAGACTATGAATTCGTCAACTTCGGCTTTGCCGAGGTCAAGGCGGCCATGGAACAGTTTGCCGCCCGCCTGACCGCGGCAAACCCGGCGGTCAAGCTGCTGCTGACCGTCTCACCAGTGCCGCTGACTGCGACCTACACGCAGGATCATGTCCTAGTCGCGACGATGCACAGCAAGGCCATCCTGCGGGCCGTTAGCAGCGAACTGGCCGCCGAGATCGCGAACATCTTCTACTTCCCGTCGTACGAGATGGTGGCCAACCCCTACACCGACACCAGCGCCTTTTCCCCCGACAACCTGCGCGAGGTGACACCGGAGGCAGTGCAGGAGGTCATGCGCGTCTTTGATGCCGATTACCTCGACGTGGCGACGGCGGCGACCGCACGCGCGCACGGATCACGATTGCGTCCGGAAGAAGACGACCTGTTCTGCGACGATGTCGAAATCGAAAAGAGCATCGGTTTCTGATGAAGGTTCTCGTCGTCTCCAACTGCAACGTAAACGCGCATCACGCCTTCCTGAAGCACTTCTTCCCCGCGTGGGATCTGCGGACGGCGGGCATCACCCAGGCCCAGCAATGGCTGGCCGAAGGGCACGAGACGTTTCTCGACTTCCTTGGCGAACTCGATCTCTGCCTTGGCCTGCCCGCCTTCTTCGAGGACACCGCCCCGGACCGCTTCCGGCCAGGCGCCACGCTGATCCCCGTTCCGGGGTTCGTCTACATGGGCACGCGGCCGGATTGTTTCTGGCTGCCGGGCGTCAAGTCGCCTCTGGGCGGCGGCATCCTGCACTCCCGCATCGCGGTGTCGGCCTTCTGCATGGGCAAGAGCCTGAAAGAGACTGCCGCCCTGTTCGACGGACCGCACTACGACCGGCTGGGTTATTTCGAGGAACACGACCGCAGCCTTGATACCTGCCGACAGGTCTTTGGCCCACATGGCGTCGACGTCGACGGGCTGTTTCCACGATGGTGGGAGGCCGGCGACTTCATGTACACGCCAAACCACCCTTCCGGCGTGGTCCTCTACGACATCCTGCGCCAGCTGCTGGCCAGTCGTGGCATGCTGGACGGTCTCCCGCAGGCTGAGCTTGACGACATGCGGGGGCGATTCGACGATCCGCTGGAGCGCGGGATCCTCTGGCCCGTTTACCCCGAGATTGCCGAGCACCTGAAAGTCGCCAACCCGATCTCTGCCTGGCGCAGCAGCCTGGCCCTGGAAAAGGGCGTGACCTTTCAGCTGGAAGAGATGCTGGCCCGCAGCTTTCGCACCTTTGCCGGTTGCGACGACTTCCGCGCGCGGGCGGAACAGGCGCTTGGGGCTGAAAACATCCCGATCTATGCCGGGGATGCGCCGGCGGACGCACGGATCATCCGGGACCTCTAGCACACGGCGCAGGGACATCCGGCGCGGATCGCCCAAGTCGCCCCTGGCCAGTACGATGCGGCCTTGCCAACCCGCCCGTCCCGGGCAACTCTCGGCACATGCGCCGGATCGCCCTTCTTGCCCTGTTCCTGCTGGCCGCCTGCGGCCGCCTTCTGAGCCCGTCCGAGCAGGCGTACCTGATGGCCCTGCACGGCGAGAACCTCGACACATCAAAGATCCGCCTGGTCGACGGCAATCCCGTCGGCGCCGTCACCTACCAGATCCCGGTCCGCCCGCGCACCACCTGCCAGGAACGACTCTGGCCGCCGGTGACCGAGACGCGGACAATCACCGTGTCCCCCGCCGCGACGACGATCTTCAACAGGGTCCTGTTCCGCGAGGACGTCTATCGCCCGGATTTCCTGAAAGGCTACCCGGACCGGATCGACGTCTTTGACGCCATGCTGTTCGCTCACGAGGCGACCCACGTCTGGCAATGGCAGAACCGCAAGCTGACCGGTTACACGCCGCTCAAGGCAGCGCGCGAACACACGGTCACCCGCGACCCCTACCTGTTCGACACCGAGGTGGCGCGCGATTTCCTCGACTTCGGCTACGAGCAGCAGGGCAGCATCGTCGAGGAATACGTCTGCTGCCGCCTGCTGGACCCGCAGGCGCCGCGCACCGACCGCCTGCGCCAGATGATCGGGAGATACATGCCGATCGACCGCATCGACGCGGCCATCGACCGGCCCGTGGTGATCCTGCCCTGGAAGGACGCGCAGACGGCAGGGATCTGCCGTGTCGACGCGTCCTGACCTAGTTGTCGGTGCGCTGGATCTCCAGCAGGTAGGTCACAAGATCGACCACCGGCGGCGAGGCCAGGATTGGCTGGCCCGAAGGCGCCTTCATCGGCACGTCGAAACTGCCTTCGAAAAAACCGCCAAAGACCGGCATGGGCGAGCCATGCGCCACCAGCGGGTCACGCCCGTCGATCCGCTTGACCACCCGGATCAGCGGAAAGGTCCCGCCGTTCTGCGCGGCAAGTTCGGTCAGGTTGGTCGGCGGGATGGTCAGCACCCCGGCCATGGGACCGTCGCCGCGCCCCTCCAGCCCGTGGCAGGTGGCGCAATGGGTGTAGAAATGCGCGCGTCCGATGTCGGCGTCCTGCGCCAGCGCCGGCGCGGCCAGAAGACAGAACAAGGCAAGACGGGCAATCATGATGGTACCTCCGGTTTCCCACTGGGCAACTCTGGCACAGCCGGACGGTGCAGAACATGACGCGTATCAAGC
Organism: Antarctobacter aquimaris; assembly: GCF_900184945.1. Classification (GTDB taxonomy): domain Bacteria; phylum Pseudomonadota; class Alphaproteobacteria; order Rhodobacterales; family Rhodobacteraceae; genus Maliponia; species Maliponia aquimaris. The sequence goes on from NZ_FXYF01000005.1 coordinate 281,093, forward strand.
TGGGCGCGATCCGGCGCAGCGCTATTTCAAGGACAAACGGAGATTGACCATGCGCTGGATGATCCTTGCAGGACTGCTCTGGACCGGCGCCGCCGTGGCGCAGGACACCGACCTTGAACTGGTGCTGTTGGCCGATGCCTCGGGCAGCATCGACCAGCGCGAGATCGAGTTTCAGCGCCGGGGCTACGCCGAGGCGATCACCGACGCCGAGGTGCTGGCCGCCATCGCGGGGACGGCCTATGGCAACATCGCCGTGATCTATGTCGAGTGGGCGGCGAACCAGGCGGTGGTCGCGGACTGGACGCTGATCGACGGCCCCGACAGCGCCGCTGCCTTTGCCGCCGAACTGACCGGCAAGCCGCGGCAGGCCTACGGCCGCAACGCCATAGGCGCCGCCCTGCTTGAGGCGCTGCGCCTGATGGACACCAATGCGCACGACGGCTGGCGGCGGGTGATCGACTTTTCCGGCGACAGCGTGAATTCGTTTTCCGGCCCGCCGATTGCCGAGGCCCGTGCGCAGGTGCTGGCGGCGGGCGTCACCATCAACGCCCTGCCGATCCTGCGCCCGGACGATCCGGGCCGCGCCCACGGCGGGCTGGAGGCGCTGTACGAGCAACAGATCATCGGCGGGCCCGGATCCTTTGTCGTGACCGCCGAAAGCCGCGCGAGTTTCGCCGAGGCGGTCAAGCGCAAGCTGATCCTCGAGATATCGGGCACGCAGCCCCCCGAGGATGTCGCCAGCGCCGCCCGCTAGCTGACCGCCGTCAGGTGCGCGGCGGGGTGCCCCGCCTCCTGCGGCCAGTCGGAGGGCAGACCATCGCGGCGCAGCCCGGCATGGCCCCGGCCCAGCGGGCGGGGATGGGACAGGATCTGCACGCTCTGGCCGTCGAAATCACGGAACGACAGCGTGGCGCTGCGGTTGTCGCGCTCCATCCGGTCGCGCAACAGGTGCAGGGCGATGGCCTGCCCGAGGCGAAGGTCCTGGACATTCTCCGACGGGAAATAGCCCCCCGCCACGCAGCGCAAGACCGAGATATTGGCGGCCATGCGGTCGATCTGATCCTCCAGCGCCAGAGCCGGTCCGCGGTCCCCCACCATCCGCACCTGCGCCTGGCGCGAGGTGTCGAACACCGCCTTGATCAGCGTCGCCAGCGCCCCGGCAACGATGACGTGTGCCGCAAGGTCAGAGGGGTTCAGGTGCTGCCGCGACGGCCCCGCCAAGGGCAGGAACAGCCCGCCGTCGCAGCGCTGCGGGCCGCGCAGCGCGCGGTTGGCCCGGCTGACCCAGGTCAGCAGGTTGGGCGCGGCGCTGGCCAGTTCCTCGATCGCCTCGCCATAGTCTGCCCCCTGCGGCGCCGGGCGATGGTCCTCGCGCAGCCGCCAGCCGGTCATGCGGGCGGCGGTCACGGCAGGGCGCGGCAGCCGGTCCGGCCGAACGGTCTGGAGGCGGGCAAAGCGCAGGGACAGCGACTCGGCCTCGGCCATCAGGGCCAGCAGGCGCGGACCGGTCCAGGCGCCATCAGCCGGCAATCCGCCATCCATCCCCGCCCCGCGCGCCAGAACGGCCAGCGCCGCATTGTGGAACGGACGCGCGGGCGCCGTGCGGTGCAGCGCCTCGGCCCGTGCGCCCAGGGTCACGCGGCGCGGCGCCTGCGGATGCTCTCCGGGCCGTTGCAGCCCGGCGCGGCTGTGCCGCCCGCACCAGACCAGCCAGTCCGACAGGGCGGCCGTCTCGGCCGGGGCATCCCCGGCCGGGCCGTGTCCGGCGTAGATCTCGATGTCGTTCTTCCAGAAGGCCGAGATCACCGGCCCGCCGTTGCGCAGTGCCACGCCCCCGCGCAGCAGGCTGCGCAAGGTCAGCTGACCATCGCCGTTGAGCCGCAGCGCCCGGCGATGGTCAGCTTCGCCCTGACCCGCCGGGGAGGAGTCGGCGGCGCCGGTTCCGGGCCGAGGAGCGCGGCCGTCGAACCAGCTGAGGGTTCGCAATTCACACAACAGTTCGTGCATGGTGAAACGGGTCGCCCCGTCCACACGGACCCAGCTGTGCGGGTCCACCAGCGTTTCGGGGCGCTGGTCCTGCAACAGGCCAAGCGCAAACAGCTCGGCCATGTCGGCGGCCAGTTCGGCAGGGGTCAGGCGCGGCGCGGGCGGCAGGGTGATCCGGTCACGCAGAGACGGCCCGGATCCGTTGCCCTCGATCACGTTGAAAATCCTCGCAGAAGGGGTGCCTGTCATGGTCGTATCTCCCAGGTGTGCCGTGTGTCGCCAGCCGGTGGTTGACGAAGCGTTAATCCGACCATGCGCGCCTCCCGTGAACGCAGCGCAAACGGGACGTGAAACCTGCGTGAATCCGGCGGGCAAGCCGCAGTTTCCTGGTCATGCGCCTGCTTTGGCGGCGTGAATTCTGCGCAAACCCGTGGCGGGCGGGGCCGGCTTTCTTGACCGGCCGGGCGAAACCGCCTTTGCTGGGGCCCAACGGGGCACCCACCGCCTTGCAAGGAGGTCAGCATGTCGATCACGCAGGACTGGACGGCGCCGCGCCCGCACGCCTTTCGCGATGCCTATCTCGACTGGTCGCGCCTGATCGGGATGCGCCGGGACATGCTGCCCCCCGAGCGGCCGGACGGCGGGCCGGAATACGCGCCGGTCTTTGTCCGCCTGAAACCGGGCGCCACCGCGACAGCGACACGTGCCGCGCTGCTGGCACAGGTCGAGGATGCCGTCTCGCCGCTGCTGATGGACAGCACCGAGATGGCGTTCCTTCGCGGCCGGATCGACGACCCCGAGGCACTGGCCGGGCTGCCGGACGAATACATGCTGTACCGCCGGATGGGCACGCCCGACAGCGACCACGCCAGCCTGTTCGAGGTGCTCGACACCGGGATGCCGGTGGAGATCGACACCGCCGGGCCGCTGCCCGAGCCGCCCGCCCCGGTGCCGCCCTCGCCCACACCCGGCGCGCCCATCGTGGCGATCATCGACGACGGCATCGGCTTTCTGAACGCCCGGTTCTGCCGCAGCATGACAGACGGCGGCCTGCGCAGCCGGTTCCATGGGCTTTGGCTACAGGCGCTGGAACAGCACGCCGACCGGCCGCGCGGCGCGGTTTCGGGGCGAGTGCTGGACACCGGCGCCATTGATACGCTGCTGGCGCAGGGCGACGAACGCGCCGCCTATGCGGCAATCAACGATGCGCTGTTTGCCCCCGGCACCCGCCGTGAAACCGCATACGCCACCACCCACGGCACCCATGTGCTGGACCTCGCCGCCGGGGCGGAGCCGGGCGATGCAAGCGATCCCGCGCGGGACTGGCCCCTGCTGGGTGTTCAACTGCCCGCAGAGACCATCGACGACACCTCGGGCACCTGGTTCGAAAGCTACCTGGTGCTGGGCCTGCGCTGGATCCTGCGGCAAGCGCGGCAGGTCGACGCCACCGCGCCGGTGATCGTCAACGTCTCGCTGGGTGTGCTGGCGGGGCCAAAGGACGGCTCGCGCTTTGTCGAATACCAGATGGCGCGCGAGGCGCGGCTGTGGGAAACCGTGACCGGCCAGCCGGTGCGGCTGGTCTGGGCCTTCGGCAACAGCTATCGCAGCAGCCAGGTGGCCTGCTTCGGGTTCGACGGCACGTCGGAGACGCCGCAGGCGATCACCTGGCGCGCGCAGCCCGACGACGAGACCGCCAGTTTCGTGGAGATTCACCTGCGCGGCGCAGCGTCAGACAAGCTGACCGTGGGGCTGACCTCCCCCGAGGGGCGCGACTCGGGCCTTGCGACGCTGCATCCGGGCGAGATCCGCTCGCTCGAACGGCCCGATGGGGCGGCGCTGGCGCGGATCTACCATGTCCCGGCGCGGCGCTGCGATGGCGATACCACCTGTTCCGCGCATTACGTCCTGGCGCTGGCGCCCACGCGCGGACAGAAACCGGACGAACCGGAGGCCCGCGCCGGGGCCTGGCGTATCGCGCTGCGTTGCGCGGACAAGGCCGATGTGCTGGTGCAGGTCCAGCGCGATGACGCGATCCGCGGCAGCGAGGTGCGCGGGCGGCAATCCTACCTCGACCACCGCGCCGCCTATGACTGGGACCCGCTCCGCGCCGCCTATGTCGCGCCGGGAGCGGGGCCGATCACCGATGACGGCTGTCACAGCGCGCTGGTCACCGCGCCGGCGCGGCAGGTATTGGCCGTGGGTGCGGCCCGGCAGGTCGGAATCGACCCCGCCACCGAGATCGGCGCCTATCGGCCCGCCGCTTATTCCGGACAGGGCGCGCCCTGGTCGGTCGAGGGGCCAACGGCCGCGACGGTGGCTGGCATCGGGGCCTTTTTCGGCGGTGTCCGCGCGGCGGGCACGCTGACCGGCAGCACACGGCGCCTAGCCGGTACCAGCGCCGCAGCTGGCCGGATGACTCGGGCGCTGGCGTTGTCCGCGGCCCTGATCACGGAAAACGCCGCCAAGCCTGGCACCTGGCAGATCGACGATCTGGACCCCGACAAGGTGGGCCTGATCCCCACCGGCGGCCTGCATGCCCGGCTGGGCGAGGCGGTGATCGACCTGCCCGAGGCGCTGCCCGCCTGCTGAGGGCCGTTCAGGTCACAAGCCTACCATTCGTCGCGCGCCGTCTGCCACATCTCGCGCAGCCAGCCGGGCACCAGCCCCGAAGGCAGCGACAGGGTGTCGGTCGTGACAACCGCGCTGTCCCCCAGCGCGGCGCTCAGGTCGCCCAAGGTGAAATCGCCCGTGTAACCCGCACCGTGGAACACACGCGTCCGGGTCTGCCCGGTCTCGTCCAGCAGGTTCAGCAGCGCCTCGACAACCGTTACACCCAGCACCGCCCCGGCCATGCTGTCGGTCGGGAAATGCACCCCCGCCACGGTGCGGTTCATCGCGATCCGCTCGGCGTGGCGGTAGAGTTCGTTGCGCTCGGCGATCTGGACCACCGGGTCGACTGCCACGTTGAGAAACAGCCGCGACAGCAGCGTCGCGCAGGCAAAGGATTCGGTCGCATGGCCCGATGGCCACGATCCGTGCCCCGGCGTCTGGATCATTGGCTGCACCTTGCGCGACATGGCGATGGGGCGGGCGACGTCGAACCCGTGTTTCAGCGGCATCTCGACCGCCGTGCACAGCCGCAGCATCGCCTGGTTCAGCGCCAGCGTCCATTTCGTCGCGTCCGGGGACATGTAGCCGATCAGGCCGAAAAAGCTCTGGATGTCGCCGGTCTGCATGATGATTTCGGACAAACGGTCACCGCGCAGGTCGGCGTAGGTGCGCAGGTAGTGCAGTTGCTTGTCCGCCAGAAAGGCGTTGGTCGGCGCCTCCAGCGTCACCAGCGGCTGACCGCCCAGCGACACGGTGCCCGTCGCGGGCGTTGTCCCGTTCGCCGGCGTGAGCCTGACCGAGAACAGCCCCGTCAGGCAGGCGTCGATCACCGCGCGGCGCGGTCCCGTCGCCATCGCCTTGAGCGCGTCCCAACTGCCGCGCCCCTCCTGTTTCGGCGTGCGGTCGGCCGTCCCATCCCAGTGTCCCACGGTGCCATCGCGCGCCATGCCCAAGGCCGCGCTGGTAAAGGTGCTGTCCGGCCCGCCCTGGGAATTCTCGGCCGCCTGGCTGTTTTGCGAGTTCTGGGAATTTTGTGAATTCTGCGAGTTTTGTGAATTCTGGGAGTTCTGGCTGTTCTGGGAATTGTATGGTCCGGAGACGGGCATGGCATCCTCTTGCTTTGCGGCGAAGTGTCGGGAAGCGCCGCATGCAGGTCAAAGCCTATCTGACGGCCAGGCAAATCATTAACGATAAATTCACGTCCGTTGCGAGGCGACCGCGTGAATGCTAGCTTTCGTTTTAACGCAACAGGATACCGCATGCCAAGGGACACGGACACCAGGATTGCCATTGCCGTGCTCGGGCCTTTCCAGGTCCGGGACGCGGCGGGCGTTGCGCTGACCGTGAAGGGCGCCAAGAACCAGGCGCTGCTGGCGATGTTGGCTCTCAGCCCCGAGATGACCCGCCCGCGCCGCTGGATCGAGGACAAGCTGTGGTCGACCTTTGGCCCGGAACAGGCCAGCGCCAACCTGCGCCAGGCCCTGTCCAAGCTGCGCAGCGCGCTGGGCCCGGCCGAAGACGTGCTGATCGCCGACCGCAGCTGTGTCCGGCTGGACCCCCGCCGGGTCCGCGTCGACCTGCTTGAGGAGGTCATCCCCGAGGACGAACGGATCGAGCTGTTGCAGGGCATGGACGTCCGCGACCCCGAGTTCGAGGACTGGCTGCGGCAGGAACGCGGCGCGTTGCAGCAGACGCTGGCCAAGGCGACACCCTCGGAAAGCCGCGGCATCCTGATCAACTGCCGTGCCACGGCCGAGGCCCCAGGCCGCGACCAGATGCTGGGCGAGGTGCTGGCCAACCAGATCGGCGAGAACATCGCCGAGCAGGTCCGCGCCTGGCGGCAGTCCGAGACGGACATGCCCCTGCCCGACTCTGCGCCGATGAGCGATATCCTGGTCAGCACCCAGCTGATGCCCAACGGCAGCGGCGGGCACGCCCTGTTCATCAAGGCCACGCACCAGCCCAGCGCCCGGATCCTCTATTCCAAACTGCAACAGCTTGACCGGCTGGAGGACATCCTGACCTCCGAGATCGACGTGTCGCGCACCGTTTTCGAGGCGGCCGACCAGATCATCGGCAAGCTGCCGCACGTGCTGGACAAGGACCGCCCCGAGGCCCGTTCGACCGCGCTGTCGCGGCTGGGGCTCTATCGCATGTTCAGCTTTGAAAAGGACGCCCTGCGCGAGGCCTACGGCCTGATGGACCAGGCTTTCAAGCGGGACGAGAACGGCGTCTACCTGGCCTGGGCCAGCATGATCCGCCTGACCCAGATGATGGAGATGGCCGAAGAGGACCAGCAGCCCCTGCTGGAAGAGGCGGTCGAGCTGCATTACCGCGCGATGGAACTGGCCCCTGACAACGTGCTGGTCCATGCCATCGTGTCCAAGGTGCGCGGCACCGCGCTGGGCGATACCGCCGGGGTGCTGGACCTGGCGCAGAACGCGGTGGAGCGGAACCCGGCCAACGCCTTTGCCTGGCGGTCGCTGGCGGATGCGCTGATGCTGTCCGGGGACCCTGAAGGCGCGTTCAAGGCCTCGGACCGGGCGTGCCGGATCGCCCGCACCTCGCCGTTCAAGCATTACTGGGACGTCGGGCATTGCATCATCTCGATCGCCTGCAATCGCCCGCATCAGGCCATCGAGGCCGGCGAAGCGGCGGCGCGCAATGCCCCCCTGTCGCGCCCCGCGCACCGGCACCTGCTGGCGCTCTACGCGCTGGAGGGCCGGCTCGACAAGGCGCAGGCCGTCGCGGAAAAACTGGCCAAGATCGAACCGGGCTTCAGCCTGGACCGGCTGGTGAACGACGACAGCTACCCGGTGCGGACCCTGCGCAACAAGGGGTTGCTGGAGCCGATCCGCGCTCTACTCTAGGGCGAAACAAGGTCGATATCGGTCGACAAACGGGCGTCAGACCGGCTTGTCGGCGCGAAAAACCCGGATTGTTTACGTTTCCCCACAAATCCGGCCAATTTGCGTCACATTTTCCATGTTTCTGGAGATGGAGGGCGGATCGGAATTTCCGTCTGCCTGCCGCATGTCGTTGGCCCCCGTCGATCCGGGCCGTGACGCCGTGCCATGGGTAAGAAGGTGAGGGCCGCTGACATGGCGACGTATACGGTTACAACAGCGAACTGGAACTCGTCGTCGTTCTGGTCAACCGTTTCACGCAACAACGCAGGCCACACTCTGGACTTTTCCAGCCTCGGGCCGGGTTATTCCGTTGTCTACGACACCGGGTCGGGCTTGCTGACCCTGTCCAACGGCACGACGACCTACACTGTCGCCGACCGCACATACAGCGGACCAACGGACGCCGCCCTGGGCGGCAACTCCCGCTTTGAGAACTACACCACCGTCCGCCTGCCGGCAGGCTCGGACTCCTACTTCGGGTCGGACAGGGCCGAGAATGTCAGCCTTGGCGGCGGCAACGACACAATCTTTACCGGCGACGGCACCGACACCGTGACCGGGATCGACGGCAACGATTTCGTCAACCTCGGCGCCGGCAACGAAAGCGTCAGCGCCACCGGCGGCAACAACACCATCATGGGCGGCGAGGGCAACGACACGCTGTCCTCGGCCGGCAACGATGAATTGCAGGGCGGCTCGGGCAACGACGTGCTGAGCGCCGCGGCGGGCAACAACACCATCGACGGCGGCACCGGGGCCGACAGCATCACCACCGGCGCGGGCAACGACATGATCGCCGGCGGATCCGGCCAGGACACCATCAGCTCGGGCGGCGGCAACGACACGATCTTTGGCGACGCGGCCGACATCGGCGTCAACGCGGGCACACTGTCCAGCTTCGACTTCACCTCCATCGGCGAGACCGGCAATACAGGCACCGGCGTCATCGGCTCCTATGCCGTCTATGACAACATCGGCGTCACCGACCAGGGTGTCGTGGTGCAGGCCCGGCTGACCATTCTGGACGCCGAAAACCCCAACATGCAGGTCGAGTTCAACAACAACTCGGTCTACCTCAACCGCGACGGCGCGGCGGACTCGGGCACCGGGGTCACGCTGGGGTTCGAGTTCTTCGACCAGGCCACGGGCGCGCCGATCAAGATCACCGGTGTCTTCACCTTCATGGACATCGACACCTCGGCCGAAAGCGTCACGGCGCAGACCGCCGACGTGCAGAGCCTGTCGGTGTCCTCGAACCCGTCCACCGACCTCAGCACCTCCGACAACGGCGAGGAAATCGGCGCCAATTCCGACTACAGCAGTTCCGGCAACGCCGATCAGGATCACTGGGCGCAGTTCGCCTATTCGGAACAGCAGATGCTGGTGTTCGAGGTCACCACGCGCAGCGTCGGCACCAACTATTCCTTTTCGACGAACGGCTTCAGCAATCCGCCGACCGTCATCACCGCCACCCCCGAACCGCAGCACGACCTGATCGACGCCGGCGCCGGCGACGACCTGGTCTACGGCATGGCGGGCAACGACACGATCATCGGCGGCACCGGCCGCGACACGATCGACGGCGGCACCGGCAACGATTCCATCGACGGCGGCGCGGATGCGGACGTGATTCGCGTCGGCGACCGTTTCGGCAGCGACATCATCCGCGGCGGCGAAGCGGTGACCACCGGCACCGACTACGACGTGCTCGACTTTTCCGGCATGACCAGCGGCATTTCCGTCACCATGACGGGCCACGAGGCCGGCACCGCCACCAACGGCACCGATACGCTGACCTACAGCCAGATCGAAGGCTACGTGCTGACCAACCAGGCCGACAGCTTTGACGGCCAGTACGGCCCGTCGACCTCGGGTGTCACGGTGCAGGGCGGCGCGGGCGACGATTCCATCGTCGGCACCCAGTCCGCCGACCTGATCGACGGCGGCGCCGACAATGACACCATGCGCGGCGGGATGGGAAACGACACCATCACCGGCGGCAGCGGCAACGACAGCATCCACGGCAACGAGGGCAATGACAGCCTGAGCGGCGGCGACGGCGCCGACACGATCTACGGCGAGGACGGCGACGACAGCGTCGAGGGCGGCGCGGGCGACGACCATCTCGAAGGCAACGCGGGCGACGACACCCTGGTCGGCGGCGCCGGCAACGACTGGTTGCGCGGCTCCTTCGGTGAGGACGCGCTGTATGGCGGCACGGGCGACGACTATCTCTGGGGCGGCTACGGCGACGATACCTTTCACATCGAGAACGGCTTTGGCAACGACACTGTCGACGCCGAGGCCGAGGACGAGACCACCGGCGACGTGCTGGACCTGTCGGCCGTCACCGATGCCCTGACCGTCGACCTGTCCAGCAGCAACCCGGAGATCGGCACCGTCACGGACGGCACCGGGACGCTGCAATTCAACGATATCGAGATCATCGTGCTGGGCGCGGGCACCGATACGCTGGTGCTGGCGGACGGCTCGGGCGCGGACAGCGTCACCGGCTTTGCCGCGCCCACGGACATGGGCGGCGGCACCTGGGCGGGCAACGACCGGCTGGACGTCAGCGGGATGACCGATGCGCTGGGCAGCCCGGTCAACGTGGCCGATGTCACCGTGACCGACACCGTGGGCGACGGGTCGGGCGACGCGGTGCTGACCTTCCCCAACGGCGAGACCCTGACCCTGATCGGCGTCAGCGCGGCGCAGGTCTCGTCTCCCGCGCAATTGATCGCCATGGGCATTCCGCCGGTGCCGTCCGACGACATCGTGACCGGCACCAGCGGCGCCGACCTGATCGACACCGCCTACACCGGCGACCCAGAAGGCGACCGGATCGACAACCTGGACAACGCCACGCTTGACAACGACGACGTCGTTTATGCCGGGGGCGGCGATGACACCATCGACGCCGGCGCGGGCGACGACACCATCTATGGCGAGGCGGGCGACGACGAGATCTTTGTCGACACCGCGCTCGACAACGACAGCATCCTCGGCGGCGAGACCGGCGAAACGCAGGGCGACCGCATCAACCTGTCCTCCATCGCCGACGACCTGACCATCACCTTCACCGGCCCCGAAACCGGCACCATCACCGACGGCACCAACACCGCCCACTTTGCCGAGATCGAGCGTTTCCAGCTGGGCACCGGCAACGACAGCGTGATCGGATCCGACGGGGCCGAACACATCATCGGCAACGCCGGCAATGACACCATCCTTGGCGGTGGCGGAAACGACACGGTCTTTTCCGGCCTGGACGATGACAGCCTGTCCGGCGGCGCGGGCAACGACAGCCTGGTGGCCGGGTCCGGGGCCGACACCGTCGACGGCGGCAGCGGCGACGACACCATCGACCTGGGCGCGGCGGACGGCGACCGTGACGTGCTGGTGCTGGCCGATGGCTCGGGCAGCGACGTGGTCAGCAGCTTCGAAACCCCGACCGATCTGGGCGGCGGCGCCTACTCGGGCAATGACCAGCTGGATGTCAGCGCGCTGACAGACCTTTCGGGCAATCCCGTCTCCACCGAGGACGTGACCGTCACCGACACCAACGGCGACGGCACCGGCCACGCAATCCTGACCTTTCCGAACGGCGAACAGATCACCCTGGTCGGCGTCACGGTGGGTGAGGTCCAGAGCCCGGCGCAACTGAACGCCATGGGCATTCCGCTGGCGCCGGGGGATTTCATCGTCGAGGGCACCGGCGCGGACGACCTGATCGACACCGCCTATGGTGGCGATCCGAACGGCGACTTTGTCGACAATGGCGACGGCATCGGCGGATCGCAGGACGACACCATCCTGGCCAACGGCGGCAACGATACCGTCCTCGCGGGCGGCGGCAACGACAGTGTCGAAGGCGGCGCGGGCGACGACCTGCTGGATGGCGGCGTAGGGGATGACACGCTGCGCGGCGGTGACGGCAACGACCGCTTTGTCGCCTCGACCGGCAACAACCTGCTGGATGGCGGCGCGGATGCGGACCTGTTCGAGGTGGGCCATGGCACCGATACCATCATCGGCGGCGAGACCGGCACCGACGACGACACGCTCAGCATCGCCGGAGCGAATGACGCCATCGACATCGTCTTTACCGGGGACGAACAGGGCACCTACACCGACGACGATGGCGACAGCGGCGTGTTCTCGGAAATCGAGAGCTTTGTGCTGTCGGCCGGCAACGATGCCGTGGATGCCAGCGTAGACAGCTCGGGCATCACCGTCCTTGCCGGGGCGGGCAACGACACGCTGATCGGCGGCAGCGGCAACGACACCCTGTTCGGCGAGGACGGGGCCGACAGCCTGACCGGCGGCATCGGCGCCGACGCACTGGATGGCGGCGAGGGCGACGACACGCTGCACGTGGGATCGGGCGATGCGGCCTCGGGCGGGGGCGGCGACGATCACTTCTACGCCAATGCCGCCGACATGAACGGCGCGGACCTGACCATCACCGGCGGCGAGACCGGCGAGACGGCCGGCGACACGCTGACCATCACAGGCCCGGCCAACATCACCATGACCGGGGCCGAATCCGGCACGGTGACATGGCTCGACGGCTCCACCCTGACCTTCTCCGAGATCGAGAACGTCAACTACATCCCGTGCTTTACCCCCGGCACCCTGATCAAGAGCGTCCGGGGCGAGGTCGATGCCGCCGACATCCGCCGCGGCGACCGCGTATTGACCCGCGACAACGGCTACAAGCGCGTGCTCTGGGCCGGGTCGCGGACGCTGTCGGCCGCCGACCTGATCGCCAACCCCGCGTTGCAGCCCGTGCTGATCCGCGCCGGTGCCCTGGGCCGCCGCACGCCCGAGCGTGACATGATGGTGTCGCCCCGTCACCGCGTGGTGATGGGCGGCGCGGCGGTGGAACTGCTGTTCGGCGAGGACGAGGTGCTGGTCGCCGCCGGTCACCTGGTGGGCCGCGCCGGGATCACCCGAGTCTGCCCGCCCGAGGGCGTGACCTACGTGCACTTCATGTTCGACACCCATGAACTGGTGTTGTCGGACGGCGCCTGGACCGAAAGCTTTCAGCCCGGTGACCTGTCGCTGCGCGGCCTCGACTCCGGCCAGCGGAACGAGTTGCTGTCGCTGTTCCCGGAACTGGGCAGCGCGCCGGGGCGCGACGCCTATACTGCCGCGCGCGCCTCGCTCAAGGCCGATCAGGCCCGACTGCTGATGTCGGCCTGACGGGCGTCAGCGCAACGCCTGCAACAGCGCGCGCGACGGCGTGCCGGTGACGGGCAGCCCGCGCGACGCCTCATAGGCGGAAATCGCGGCCTCGGTCTTTTTCCCGATCACGCCGTCAGGGGTGCCCGCGTCAAAGCCCGCTGCCGTCAGCCCGCGTTGCAGGGCCTTGCGTTCCTCCAGCGTGAGCCCGGTGGCATCCGGGCCAAAGTCCCCTGCCAGCGGCGCGCCGCCGGCCAGTCGGTCGGCCAGGTAGCCCACGGCCAGGCCGTAGTTTTCCGACGGGTTGTAGCGCAGGATCATGTTGAAGTTGTGGAACACCAGGAAGGCGGGCTTGCCCAGCCCCATCGGCGCCAGCAGCGCCGCCGAGCCGCTGCCGCTCAGCGTGCCGCCGCGCGCCGGGCGCACACCCAGCGACGCAAATCGTGCGACGTCGGCCCGGTTCGACCGGCCGGTCGGCCCCGAATAGCCCGACGGCACCGTCACCTCGTAGCCCCAGGGCTCGCCCCGCCGCCAGCCCGCCCGCGCCAGGAAGCGCGCCGTGGTGGCAAAGGCGTCGATCGGGTTGTCCGACCAGATGTCGCGCTTGCCGTCGCCGTCAAAGTCGACCGAATGCTCCTGGTAGGCGTTGGGGATCAGTTGGGTGTGCCCCATCGCGCCGGCCCAGCTGCCCACCAGTTGCTCGGGACGCGCGTCGCCGGTCTGCACGATGCGCAGCGCGTCCATCAGGTTCGATTCAAAGAACTTTCCCCGCCGCCCTTCCCAGGCCAGCGTCGATGTGGCCGAGATCACCGGGATCTTGCCGCGCTTGGTGCCGAAATAGCTTTCGACCCCCCAGATCGAGGCCATGATCTTGGCCGGCACGCCGTACTCGGCCTCGACCCGCGCCAGCGCGCCTTTCTGCTGGGCAAACAGGCCCCGGCCAAAACTGACCTTTTCCTCGGGTGCGACGATGGCAAGGTAATCTTCCAGCGAGCGCTTGAATTCGGTCTGGTTGCGGTCCCGCTCGATCACGCCCGGCAGAAAGCCCTGACCGCGAAAGGCGCGGTCCAGCGTGGCCTGGGTGATCCCGCGCTCGCGCGCGCGGGCCTGGAATGCCTGAACCCATTGATCGTAGGCCGGATTCGGCTGCGGCCGCAGCCCGGGGTCGGTCTCCGGGTCCGGCCGTGCCACCTGTGGCGTGGCGCCGTTGCCGGGCAGGCAACCGCCCAGAAAGATTGCCGATAGTCCCAGCGTGACGTCACGTCTGCCGATCCGCATGTCCTGTCTCCTGCCGCGCCGTCCCAGTCAGGGCGCACCCCCGGACGGTCGATTGTACGCTCACGCGGTCGGGCCGCGCGTGGTCTGCCTGTCAGGCGAAAGCGTACCGCCAGGCCAGGAAACCCACAAGGGCCAGCACGACCGGCAGGAACCACCACCGGTTCCAGGGCCGGGTCGGACGAAAACAGTAACTGCAGGTGTGGGTGCCATAGCGCAGCTTGTGATTGCAGACGCACCGGAAGACGCGCAGCTTCAATTTGAATTTCTCTCTCTTTTTCAAATGCTTCCACGGGATTCGCCGTCCGTCGAGCAGGACAAGGAATGGATCGTTCATCTCCATAGGCAAGTGCGTGCCCTGCAACAGGGCGGCGGCGCATCGGCGGCGGCACGCCGATGCCGGGACCTGCGACGGGGCACCGATATCCCGGCAAAGGGCGCCATTCCCCGCGTGACGCCTCGGGCGGCGTCAGGCACACTCGCGGCAGGAACGCCGTGAAAGGAACCACCCGTGTCAGACCCCATTGTGCTGCACGACTACTGGCGGTCCTCGGCCTGCTACCGGGTGCGGATTGCACTGAACCTGCTGGGGCTGGCCTACACCGCGCACCCGGTGGACCTGTTGGCGGGCGAGCACCGCAGCCCCGCCTACCTGGCGCTGAATCCGCAGGGGCTGGTCCCGAGTTTGCAGATCGACGGCCAGACGCTGACGCAATCGCTCGCCATTCTCGACTACCTCCAGGCGCGGACCCCGGGTGCCGCCCTGCTGCCGGACGACCCCCTGGGCCAGTACCGAGCGCGGCAACTGTCCCATGCCATCGCGATGGAGATCCACCAGGTCTGCAACCTGTCCGTCGCCAATCACGCCGCATCCCTCGCGGGCGGCGATGACGCGGTGAAATCCGGCTGGATGCGGCACTTCATCGGGCGCGGGCTGGCCGCCGTCGAGGCCATGCTGCCCGCTGACACCGCGTTTTGCCTGGGCGAGACGCCCGGCATGGCGGATTGCTGTCTCGTGCCGCAGGTCTACAACGCCGACCGCTGGGGCGTGGACCTGGCCGCGATGCCGCGCATCCGGGCCATCGCCGGGGCCTGCGCGGCGCTGGAGCCGTTCCAGCGCGCGCATCCCGATGCCGTCCGCCCGCCAGCCTGACGTCAGCGCGCCGGTGACGGGACAGCCGTCTCAGTTGGGCGCACGTTCCGCCCAGCCGGCAAAGACCTTCTCCAGCGCGACCACCACATAATAGAGCAGGATGCCCATCAGCGCGAGCGCGATCAGGACCGCAAACATCAGCGGATAGTCCGAGTTGGTCTTGCCTGAGTCGAACAACGCCCCCAGACCCCGCCCGTGCGGCGAGACGATCTCCATCAGGTTGGTGCCGATGAAGGCCAGGGTGACCGCCACCTTCAGCGCGCCAAAGAACTCGGGCAGCGTCTTGGGCAGCGCGATCTTCCAGAAGATCGTGGTCTGCGACGCGCCCAGCGACCGCAGGATATCGCGATACTCCGGCTCCAGCGTCGACAGCCCGATGGAGACCGACACCGCGATCGGAAAGAACGAGATCATGAAGGCGATCAGGATGGTGTTGAAGTTGTGGTCGCCCACGAACAGCAGCGCCACGATGGGCACCACCGTCGCTTTGGGGATGGCGTTGAAGCCCACCAGCAACGGGTAGAGCGCATCGCGCATCAGCCGCGAAAAGCCCATGACCATGCCCAGCAGCACGCCAAAGGCGATGGCCAGCAGCAGGCCCACCACGGTCCGCCACAGCGTCTGCCAGCCCATGATCAGGAACAGGTTCCAGTATTTCGCGTAGGCCGGCGGCAGGTCCGAGGGCGAGGCCATGACGTAGTTCGGCCAGCCGTTGACCCAGACCAGCGCCTCCCAGAACAGGCCAAAGGCGAGCATGGCCGCCAGCGGCACCGCGATCTTCTGCCAGTTCATGCCACGGCCTCCCCGGGTTCGGCGGGCGCGCGGCCCTGGGCAATCTGGATCTGGTGGCGCAGCACGGCCAGCGCCTCGGCGCTTTCCGGGGTGTAGAGGTGTTCGAGGTCACGCTCGCCGGTCAGGTGCACGTCCATCACGTATTGCGTTCGCGCCGGGCGGCCCGACAGCACCACCACCTGGTCGGCCAGGAAGATCGACTCGCGCAGGTCATGGGTGATCAGCACGCCGGTGAACGGCTCCTCGGCCTTGACCTTGTGCATGGTCTGCCAGAGGTCCTCGCGGGTGAAGGCATCCAGCGCGCCAAACGGTTCGTCGAGGATCAGCACCTCGGGCTTGTGCACGATGGCGCGGCACAGAGAGGCGCGCTGCCGCATCCCGCCCGACAGCTCGCTGGGCCGCTTTTCCTCGAATCCTTCCAGCCCGACCAGCGCCAACAGCTTGCGCGCACGTTCCTCCTGTTGGGCGCGGGACATGCCGGTCTTCACGATCTCCAACGGCAGCATGACGTTCTGCAGGATCGTGCGCCATTCCAGCAGCACGGGGTTCTGGAACGCCATTCCCACAGTCGAACGCGGGCCCTTGACCCGCTCGCCGTGCAGCCAGACCTCGCCCACGTCGGGTTTCATCAGCCCGGCGATCAACCGCGTCAGGGTGGACTTGCCACAACCCGAGGGGCCGACAACGGCGACAAAGCCGCCCTCGGGCACGCTCAGTTCCAGCCCGTCCAGCACCGGCAGCGGGCCGCTGTCCGTCTTGTAGGCGTGTTTCACGCCCTTGATCTCGATCAGCGGGTTCGACACGCGCCAGCCTCCGTTCAAGTCTTGGCCCGCGGCACCGGATCGACGCCGCGGGCCGGGATCAGATCACTTCAGCATCCGCACCGAGGCATCGGGCAGGTAGGCATCGGTGAAATAGAGGCTGGCGTCGGGCATGTTGGTGAACGCATAGGTCAGCGACAGCTGCTCCAGCGCCTCGCCCATGCGGGCATCGTCGATCCCGCCCAGGCCGTTGGCCTGTACCCAGTCCGTCAGCACGTTGGCGTCGATCGACAGCTGAAGGCGGCGCTGTTCCAGCTCCGCGTCGGCGGCCGGGTTGCGTTCGATCAGGCTGGCGGTGGCGCCGGCAGGGTCCGCGATGGCGTCTCTCCAGCCTGCGGCGACCGCGGTCAGAAAGCCGGTGATGATCTCGGGGTTGGCGGCGGCATAGTCGGTGTTGACGATGATCGCGTTGCCATAGAGCTGCACGCCATGATCGGCCATCAGGATGGTCGAGATGTCATCCTCGGGCACGCCCAGCCGCACCAGGTTCAGATAGGACGAAAAGGAAAAGCCGGTGATCGCGGCCACGTTGCCTTCGGCCAGCATCGGCTCGCGGGTGGGAAAGCCCACCGGCTCGACGGTGATCTTGGCCATGTCGAGGCCGTTGACCTCGGAAAAGATCGGGAACTGCGCCCAGGCGCCATCCGGCGGCGGCGCGCCCAGCACCTTGCCTTCCAGGTCCTTCGGGGCCTCGACGCCCAGCGACTTGCGCCCGACGACGGCAAAGGGCGGCTTGTCGTAGATCATCATCACCGCCGTCACCGGCGCGCCGGGGTTCTGATCGAGGAACTTGATCAGCGAATTGATGTCGGCAAAGCCCACCGGAAAGGCGCCGGTCGCCACCTTCGGGATCGCATCGAGCGAGCCCTGCCCGGCCGAGATTTCGACCGTCAGGCCCTGGGCTTCGAAATGGCCCTTGTCGATGGCGACGAAGTAGGGCGCGGCCGGGCCTTCGAATTTCCAGTCGAGCGCGAAGGGCATGGCCGTCTGGGCCAAGGCCGCGCCGGCAAGCGCCATGGTCGCGGCAAAGGCCGCGAAGGTCTGTCTGAGCATGGAAGTCTCCCTGTTTGCAGTCGCATCCGACACTGGCCGGGCCCGGTGCAAAGGGAATGTCCCACGCATCGGACCCGGTCCGCGGCCGGTGAACCGCCTTGTATCCGGCAAGAACTATGCAATGCGCCCAATTTTCCGGCAACTGCGAAATTGACCGGCGTCCCCGGGGCGCTTGCTGTTTCGGAACAAGGACCGCGAACCGCGTTCCCGACCCCCGTCTAGCAGTCGATCAGCGCCCCGTCGTGGTCATCCCCGGACAACTGGATCAGCGCCTGGAGTTCCGGGATGCAAAAGATTCGCCGGGTGCGCGGGACGATCAGGCCCGCCCGTTCCAGGTCCATGATCTGGCGCGACACCGTCTCGAAGGTCAGCGACAGGATGTCGGCGATCTGTTCGCGGCTGAGCATCATGTCGACCTCGCATGCGCCCCGTTCCGGGGTGGAGTTCTGCCGCAAGGCCAGGTGCACCAGGAAGCTGACGATCTTTTCGCGCGCCGTCTTGCGGCCGAGGATCGTCATCATGGTGCGGGCGGCGTCCAGGTCGTCCTGGATCATCTCGATCATCCGCGTCCGCAGGCCCGGCATCTGGTCGAGCAGGTCTTCGAACACGGGCGTGCGAAAGGCGCAGACCTCGACCGGGGTCAGCGCCTCGACATCAAAGGGAGTCGTGTGCCGCCATGGCCGCCCCAGGATATCGCCCTTCTGCAACAGGCCCACGATCTGCCGCGTGCCGCGATCCTGCGTCCGGCTGAGCGTGGCCGTGCCGCTGAGCACCGTGCCGATCTGCGGCAGGTCCAGACCCGCGCTGGCCATACGCTCTCCCGGCGCATAGCGGCGGTAGGTCTTGCGCAGTTCAAGCTGGTCCAGCCCTTTTTCGTCAGCCCCGGAACACACGCCCAACCGGCGTATCCGACACGCCGAACACAACGGAAGTTCCTTGGAAACATGTCTTTTTTCAATCGTGCGCATTGTCGCCTTCCCTGCGCACCCCTCATGGATGAACCTAGGCAAAGGCACATCGGAAATCAATCTTCAGTTGACAGGACGCACCGATTTCAACGCTTCGGTTACGCGCGGTGCCCGGCAGGGCGGATCAGCTTTCAAAACCGTCGGCCCAAAGCGCCGAAGCGCACCCTGCGGTCGGGAGTGATCGGCCCATTCGGGACTGTATCCCCGGCCCCATCGGACACCCGGCCCCGGGTCATCGGAATGCACGGGACACCCTCCAGTGACCGCCGACAGCCGGGGACGGCATCGCCGGGGCGCGGAGCCTCGACATTCACCCCGGCCGAGGGCTGCACGCGTCACGCCTGCACTTGCGACACACGAGGCCGACACAGGACCGACCCGTGGCCATCATGGGCGCGGTGTTCAGCTCTTGGCCTTGAGGTGCAGGATCAGGTGGTGGAACTTTTCACCCTGCACGGCGACATGGTCACGCAGGGTCTTTGCCACGGCCTCGCGGTCACCCCGGGCCAGCGCGTCCAGGATGATCTCGTGTTCGGCCATCGACTGTTCCAGCCGCCCGCGCACCCGCAGTTGCATCCGGCGGAACGGCTTCAGCCGCTTTTGCAGGCGCGTCGCCTGCTCCTGCAAGTAGCCGTTTTCGGCGGCGGCATAGATCAACTGGTGGAACCGCTCGTTCTCGCGGTAATAGCCGTCGGCATCGCTGCTTTCGGCCGCCGTGCGGCAGCGGCCGTTGACCTCGCGCAGCGCGTCCAGCGACGGTTCGGTGATGCGCATCGCCGCCAGCCGGCCGCAGGCGGATTCCAGTTCGGCCATGGCCTCGAACATCTCGACCAGTTCCACCGGACCGGGTTCGCGGACAAAGACGCCGCGGCGCGGGATCTGCTCGACCAGGCCCGAGGCGGCCAGCTTTTGCAGGGCTTCGCGGATCGGTGTGCGCGAGACGCCAAAGCGTTCGGCGAGACGGATCTCGTCCAGCCGGGCGCCATCGGCAAAGGCGCCGGTCACGATCATCTGTTCCAGATCCTCGACTATCGTATCGGCGCGCCGCACATCCATCCCGTCAGTATCGGGCCTGTCAAGACGGAATGCAAGATTCGAACTCTTGTATACAAAAAAGTTGACTCTGAATAATTGCTGCCTAGGACTTGCGCGGCCAACCACCGGGAAAACCCGGTCAGGCCGTTTTGGGAGGACTCCATGACCAACAAACTCTTCGCCGCCGTTGCGGCCCTTGCCCTATCCGCCGGTCTCGCGTCGGCCGCCGAACTGCGCCTGTCGCACCAGTGGTCCGAAGGCGACGTGCGCCACCAGGTGGCGCAGATGGTTGCCGAGGATGTCGCCGCCGCCGGGGTCGATCTGACCATCCAGATCTTTCCGAACCAGACGCTGTTCAAGGCGCGCGAGCAGTACACCCCGCTCAGCCGCGGACAGCTGGACATGACGGTGCTGCCGCTGTCCTACGCCGGCGGCCAGCAGCCGGCCTATAACCTGACCCTGATGCCGGGCCTCGTGAAGAACCACGACCACGGCGCGCGCCTCTCGGCCTCGCCCTTCATGGAAGAGATCGAAAAGATCATGGCCGGCGACGACGTGATGGTGCTGGTGCACGGTTACCTCGCAGGCGGCTTCGGCTCCAACAAGGGCTGCATCACCAAGCCGGCCGACGTGCAGGGCATCTCGATCCGCGCGGCGGGCAAGTCGTTCGAACAGATGCTGGCCGCGGCCGGTGCGTCGATCTCGTCGATGGCCTCGTCGGAAATCTATCCCGCCCTTCAGACCGGCGTGCTGGACGCCACCAACACCTCGTCCGAGAGCTTTGTCAGCTTCCGCCTGTATGAACAGCTGAAGTGCTACACCCCGGCGGGCGACTACGCGCTGTGGTTCATGTACCAGCCGCTGCTGATCAACAAGTCGACCTTCGACGGCCTCACCGCAGAGCAGCAGGCCGCGCTGACCGCCGCCGCCGCCAAGGCCGAAGCCTTCTATCTCGAACAGGCCAAGCTGGGCGACGACGCCGCCGCCAAGGCCTTTGCCGATGCCGGTGTCGAACTGGCGCACATGACCGCCGAGGACTTCCAGGCCTGGCAGGACCTGGCCAAGACCTCGTCCTATCCGGCCTTCGTCGAAGAGACCCCGGACGGCCAGCGCCTGCTGGACATGGCGCTTTCGGTCGAGTGACCTGACACCGCACCCGCCGGCCCACCGGCGGGTGCCTTTCCTTCAGAGCAGGACAGGGCCGCCCCGTGACCCATACAGCCCCCCAACAGCCTATGGCCGTCCGGACCATCGGGTATATCTCGACCGTCTGCGGCGTGATCGCGGCCTTCATGATCCTGGCCTCGGTGTTCATCACCTGCCAGATGATCTTTATCCGCGCTGTGCTGGGCCAATCGACCATCTGGCAGACCGAGGCGGTGATCTACCTGATGATCGGCGCGACCCTGATCGGCCTGCCCTACGTGCAAAAGCTCAAGGGCCATGTCGGCGTCGACCTGGTGCCCACCATGCTGGGCCGCACCGGGCGGCGCGTGCTGGCCTTTCTGACGCTGGTGGCGACCGGGATCATGATCGCGGTGATGCTCTATTATGCCTACGACATGTGGCATTTCGCGTGGAAACGCGGCTGGAAATCCGAAACGGTCTGGGCGGTGCCGCTGTGGATTCCCTACCTGTCCGTTCCGCTGGGCTTTGGCCTGTTCCTGTTGCAGCTTGCCGCCGACCTCTGGATGGTCGTGATCGGCGATGACCCCGCCGCCCCCGTCGCGGCCGAAGACCGGAGGCACTGATGGATCCGCTTGTTGTTGGCGCACTTGTCGCGCTCTGCACCGTGCTCGTGCTGTTTTCCGGCGTATCGGTGGGCACCGGCCTGCTGATCGTCGCCACCGGCTTTCTCATCGTCTTCGACGGCACCCGCGCGCTGATGGCGCTGCCGGAGCTGTTCTACGGCGAGTTGAACAGCTTTGCCCTGCTGTCGATCCCGATGTTCATCATCATGGGGGCGGCAATCTCTTCGACCCGCGCCGGGCCGGACCTCTACGAGGCGCTGGAACGCTGGCTGACCCGCGTGCCGGGCGGCCTGGTGGTGTCGAACCTGGGCGCCTGCGCGCTGTTCGCCGCCATGTCCGGCTCCAGCCCCGCCACCTGCGCCGCCATCGGCAAGATGGGCATCCCCGAGATGCGCAAGCGCGGCTACCCCGACGAGGTCGCCGCCGGGTCCATCGCGGCGGGCGGCACGCTGGGCATCCTGATCCCGCCCTCGGTGACGATGATCGTCTACGGCATCGCCACCGAGACCAGCATCGGCCGGCTGTTCCTGGCCGGTGTCATTCCCGGCCTGCTGCTGGTGTCGCTGTTCATCGCCTGGGCGATCTACGACACCTGGCGGCGCGGCGCGGCGGGCGTGGCGCTGTCGGGCATCTCCTACAGCTGGAAGCAGAAGCTGGAGATCCTGCCGCGCGTCATCCCCTTTTTCCTGATCATCATCGGCGTGCTCTACGCGCTCTATGGCGGCATCGCGACCCCGTCGGAAACGGCGGCCGTCGGCGCGTTGCTCTGCATCATCGTGGCGATGGTGGTCTACCGGCTCTACCAGCCGCAGGCGCTGTGGGTGGTGCTGCGCGATTCGACCCGCGAGTCGGTGATGATCCTGTTCATCATCGGCGCGGCGGGCGTGTTCTCCTTCATGCTGTCGTCGCTCTTTGTCACCCAGTCGGTGGCGGGCTGGATCGCCGCGCTCGAGGTCAACCGATGGGTGCTGATGGGCATCATCAACGTGTTCCTGCTGGTCGCGGGCTTCTTCCTGCCGCCGGTGGCGGTGATCCTGATGACCGCGCCGATCCTGCTGCCGATCATCACCACCGCCGGGTTCGACCCGATCTGGTTTGCCGTGATCCTGACCATCAACATGGAAATCGGCCTGATCACCCCGCCGGTGGGCCTGAACCTCTACGTGATCAACGGCATCGCGCCGGACATCTCGCTGAAGAAGATCCTCGTCGGCTCGCTGCCCTTTGTCGGCTGCATGGCACTGGCCATCGTGATCCTGTGCATCTTTCCGGGTCTTGCGACCTGGCTGCCCGACTACCTGATGGGACCGGCACGATGAGCCTGCTGGCCGACATGCTGTCGACCCTGATCGACCGCAGCATGCCCGCGCTGGGCCCGCTGCGGTCGGACGGGCGGACGATCGAGGCGCTGTGCCGCGACCTGCTGACCAGCACCGGCGAAGTGTCGGGCTACGCGCTCGCCCGTCGCATCCTGGATGGTTACGAGGCGATGGACGACACCCGGCGCAAGGCGTTCTTTTCCTTCCTCGCGACAGAGATGGACATCGACACCGATGCCCTTTCGGCCGCGGTCGCGGCCTATGCCACGGACCGGAGCGAGTCGACCTTCCGCAGGCTGATGGTTGCCTCTGAACCGGACCGGCAGGAACTGGCGCGGCGGCTGAACCAGGTGCCGGGCGCCACCGCGCGTCTGGTGGCAATGCGCCGCGACCTGCTGCGCTTTGTCAAGGACGACCCGGCGCTGGCGCGGGTGGACGCCGACCTGCGCCACCTCTTTGCCAGCTGGTTCAACCGCGGTTTTCTGGTGCTGCGCCCGATCAACTGGCAGAGCCCGGCGCACATCCTGGAAAAAATCATCGCCTACGAGGCAGTGCACGCGATCCACAGCTGGGACGACCTGCGCCGCCGGTTGCAACCCACCGACCGGCGCTGTTTCGGCTTTTTCCACCCGGCGATGCCGGATGAGCCGCTGATCTTTGTCGAGGTGGCGCTGACCAAGGGCGTGCCCGGCTCGATCCAGGGGGTGCTGGCCGAGGAACGTACGCAGCTGCCGCCAACACAGGCCGATACCGCGGTGTTCTACTCGATTTCCAACTGCCAGGACGGGCTGGCCGGCATCTCCTTTGGCAATTCGCTGATCAAGCAGGTGGTCGAGGACCTCAGCCGCGAGTTGCCGCAACTCAAGACCTTTGTCACCCTGTCGCCCATTCCCGGGCTGATGGCCTGGCTGCACGAAACCAGGTTGCAGCACCATGCCGCCGACCCGGTCCTGTTGCGCCAGATGGCGGCGCATTACCTGCTGGAGGCCAAGACCGCCAGCGGCGCCCCGCGTGACCCGGTGGCGCGCTTTCACCTCAAGAACGGCGCGCTGGTGCACGAGATCCACGCCCAGGCGGACCTGTCGCCCAACGGGCTGGAACGATCCGGCGGCGCGATGGTGAACTACCTCTACGACCTCGGCAAGATCACCGAGAACCATGAAGATTTCGCGACAAAGAACAAGGTGGCCGCGTCTTCGCCGCTGCGCGCACTGGCGCGCAAACCCCTGCCCGCCACCCTCTGACGACTGGATAGCCCATGGCAAACCCGCTTTACGACACGCTCTTTCGCCGCCACCTGGGACAGCAGACCCCGTTCCTGCACCTGGCCGACGGGCAGACCCTCACCCATGACGGCTTTCTGCGCATGGCGGCGCGCTATGCCCATGTCCTCACCGGGCTGGGAGTCCGGGCGGGGGATCGCCTTGCCGTGCAGATCGACAAGTCGCCCGAGGCGCTGGCCGTCTACGCCGCCTGCGCGCAGGCGGGCGTGATCTTCCTGCCGCTGAACACCGGCTACACCGCCGCCGAACTGGACTATTTCATCGGCAATTCGGGTGCCGCGCTGGTGCTGTGCAGCACCAAGACGGAGGCCGCGCTGACCCCGATCGCCGCCGCGCATGGCGCCACCCTCAAGACGCTGAACGCCGACGGCAGCGGCAGCTTTGCCGATCTCGCCGCAGGCCAACCGGAGCAGTTCGACACCGTGGAGCGTGACGGCGACGACCTTGCCGCCTTTCTCTACACCTCGGGCACCACGGGGCGGTCCAAGGGCGCCATGCTGACCCAGACAAACCTGGTGTCCAACGCCGTCACGCTGGCCGACTACTGGCGCTTTACCGACCGCGACGCGCTGCTGCACGCGCTGCCGATCTTTCACACCCACGGGCTGTTCGTGGCGACCAACGTGTCGCTGGTGGCGGGTGGGTCGATGCTGTTCCTGCCGAAGTTCGACCTGGACAAGATGATCGAGTTGATGCCGCGCGCCACCACCATGATGGGTGTGCCGACCTTCTACACCCGGCTGCTGGACGACCCACGCTTTACCGCCGAGCTGACCGGACACATGCGGCTGTTCGTGTCGGGCTCCGCCCCGCTGCTGGCCGAAACCCACGTGCAGTTCGAAAAGCGCACCGGGCACCGCATCCTGGAACGCTACGGCATGACCGAAACCAACATGAACACCTCCAACCCCTACGAGGGCGAGCGCCGGGCCGGCACGGTCGGCTTCCCATTGCCGGGGGTGGAGCTGAAGATCACCGATCCCGCGACCGGCGCCGAGGTGCCGCAGGGCGAGGTCGGCCAGATCGAGGTGCGCGGACCGAACGTGTTCAAGGGCTACTGGCAGATGCCGGAAAAGACCGCCGAGGAACTGCGCGCCAACGGCTTTTTCATCACCGGCGACCTCGGGACGGTGGACGCGGATGGCTACGCCACCATCGTCGGCCGCAACAAGGACCTGATCATTTCCGGCGGCTACAACATCTACCCCAAGGAGATCGAGCTGCTGCTGGACGAACAACCCGGCGTTCTGGAAAGCGCGGTGATCGGCGTGCCGCACCCGGATTTCGGTGAAAGCCCGGTGGGCGTGCTGGTGGCCAAGCCGGGAGAGGCGCCATCGCTGCCGCAGATCGAAGCGGCGCTGGGCACGTCGCTGGCGCGGTTCAAGCAGCCGAGAAAGCTGGTCGTGCTGGACGAGTTGCCGCGCAACACCATGGGCAAGGTGCAAAAGAACGTGCTGCGCGCGCAGTTCGCGGACCTCTTCGCACCGGCCAACTGACCCCGGGGGGCGGTCTCAGGCGGGCGGCGCCTCTGCATCCCCCTCGCGGAAGGCCGCGAGGATCTCGGCCACCAGCGGGTTGGGAAAGCGGCGCTGCAATGTGACCGCGCAGAACACCTCGGTGATGCCGTCGAGGTGGGCGAGGTCCGCCAGCTCGCCCGAGGCCAGTTCGTCGCGCACGACGATGGGCGGGATCACCGCCAGCCCCGCCCGCGCCCGCGCCAACAGGCGCAGCATCGCCATGTCGTCCGCCTCGGCCGCGATCCGCGGCACCACCCCCAGCCGCCCCACCAGCGCATCGAAGGAGGCGCGCAGGGCGGCCTCGGGCGTCGGCAGGATCAGCGGTTCGTCCCGCAGCAGGTCGGCCAGCGGCACGCCCAGCCGGTCCGGCGGCCCCACCAGGCTGACCGGCTGTTCCGACAGCTGGTGCACGAGGTAGGGGCTGGAGGCATCCCGCGCGGGCACGAGGTTCGTCAGCACCACGTCCAGCGACAGCCCCTCCAGCGCGCGCAACAGGTCGGCCTGCGCGCCCGACCGCAGCACTACCTCGACATCCGGCCGGCCGATGAAGGGCGCCACAAAACCGATCTGGAAGTTGCGCGACAGCGTGGCCAGCGCGCCGATGCGGATCACCCGCCGCGCGGTGGCCGCGTGTTTCAGCGTCGCGCTCAGGTCCTTGGCGGTCTTGAAGATCGCCTCGGCATGATCCAGCGCGATTCGCCCCGCTTCGGTCAGCACCAGCCCTCGCCCCCGCCGCTCGAACAGATCGTGGCCCAGCGCCGCTTCCAACGCCTTGACCTGCGTCGACAGCGCGGATTGCGACAGGTTCAGCGCGCGCGCCGCGCCGGTCAGGGTGCCATCGCGGGCGACCGCCCGGAACAGGCGCAGGTGATGCAGGTTCAGCGACATGACTCTTTCACCAGACAGAACGATAAGCCACAACATATGTAATTTTATAAAATCTTCCAGCCGTTAGAAACACCTCGAACGCAACTCGATCGAGGAACCGCGCCATGTCCCCTGACCTCCCGGCTAGCCTGCTTGCCCCCGTTGTCCTTGTCCTCGCCGCGCTGGTCTTTGCCCGCACTCCCGGCCTGCGCCCCCGCGTCGTGACCTGGCTGCCGGAGACGGCGGCGCTGGTCGCGCTGGGCCTCTCCTTGCTGGGCCTGTTCCAGTTCCTGGCCGCCGGACCGATGACCGTCACCCTTGCAGAAGGCCCTCTGGCCCTGACGCTGCGCAGCGATGCCATCAGCGCCACGATGACCGTTCTGGTGGCCTTCATCGGCTGGGTGGTGATGCGCTATTCCCGCAGCTACCTGGACGGCGAGCCGCGCGAGGGCCGGTTTCACGGGCTGATGCTGGGCACGCTGGCCACGGTCCTTGTGCTGGCGCAGGCAGGCAGCCTGATGGTGCTGATCCTCGCCTTTGCTGGTGTCGGCCTGGTCCTGCGGCAGCTGCTGCTGTTCTACCCCGAGCGGCAGGCCGCGCGGCGCGCGGCGACCAAGTTCTCGCTGGTCTGGCACGCCGGTGACGTGGCCCTGGTGCTGGCGGCGCTGCTGCTGGCCGCGACCTATGCCACCGGCGACTTCACAGCACTGGCCGAGGCGGCCAGGGGCGGGCTGACCCTGACCGGGCACCTCGCGGTCGCCCTGATCGTGCTGGCGGCGGCGCTCAAGACCGCGTCCTTTCCGCTGCATGGCTGGCTGACCGAGGTGATGGAGGCGCCCACGCCGGTCTCTGCCCTGCTGCACGCCGGGATCATCAACGCGGGGGGCGTCCTGCTGATCCGCTCGGCCGACCTGGTGCAGGCAAGCGCGGGTGCGATGGCGGCGCTGGTGATGATCGGCGGGTTGACCGCCCTGTTCGGCGCCGTGGTGATGCTGACGCAAAGCGCGGTCAAGACCTCGCTGGCCTGGTCGACCGTGGCGCAGATGGGCTTCATGCTGCTGCAATGCGGGCTGGGTCTCTGGCCGCTGGCGCTGCTGCACATCGTGGCGCATTCGCTCTACAAGGCGCACGCCTTCCTGTCCTCCGGCGGCGCGGTCCGTGCCGTGGCGTCGCTGCGGCGGCCGGGGCCGGTGGCGGTGCCCCGGGTCGGCGCGGTGATGAAGTCCTTCGTGCTGGCGCTGCTGATCTACGGTGTGATGGCGGGTGTATTCACCTTGCTGGCGGGTCCGAAGTCGCCGCAGGCGCTGGCGCTGGGCACCATCCTGATCCTCGGCGTCGCCTACCTTGTGGCGCAGGGCCTGGCCGATGCCGCGCCGCGTGACCTGACCCGGCGCACGGCGCTGGCCTCGTTGGGGGCAGCGGCCTCCTACTTCGGCTTCCAGCTGCTGGCGACCGCCGTCTGGGGGCCCTCGCTGCCCGAGGCCCCGATGCCCGGCCCGCTGGAATGGGCGATGATCGTTCTGGCGCTGGCATCCTTTGGCCTGGTGGCCTTTGCCCAGGCCCTGCTGCCGCTCTGGGCGCATCACCCGGCCAGCGCCGGGCTGCGCGTCCACATCGCCAACGGCCTCTACCTCAACGCGCTCCTGGACCGCTTTATCGGCGGGTTCCGGACGACGACCTCGAACTGATCGGAAGGATATGCAGATGTTCATGCAGCACACCCAGATCTCTCCCGCACGGGTTTCCGGCCTTCTGGACGCCGCCCGCAGCGCTGCCCGCGCGATTCCCCCGGCCTTTCCGCTGGACGCCACCGTCGCGGTCAACCCTGCCTTGGGCCAGACCCATGAGGACCTGGCCACCGCCAGCGCCCGACTGGCACGGGTCGCCGGGGTGGTCCTGACCCGGCCCCGGTCGGACTACGCCGCCGACATCAAGGCCGGCAAGATCACCAACGACGACCTTGCCGCCGCGCTGATCGCCTGCCCCTCGGCGCTCAAGCCGCACGACCTCGCGCTGCTCAGGGCCAAGGTCGCGATGGACGCACCCGCGCCCCGGCCCTTGCCAACAATCGCGGAACTGGCGGCGCAGGCGACGGGCACGGATTGGCCCGCGGTGATCGAACGGACCTTCGGCCTCTGGGCGGCGGGGTATTTCGACCGGGGCCAGGCGCTGTGGTCACACACCCCCGGGCGCGGCGCCTTTGCCGCCTGGCAGGCCTGGGCCAGCCGCGACCTGACGCCGGAAATCGCCGGGTTGCGCGGCTTTTGCGATCACGCCGCCCATGCGCCAGACACGCCGGAACGGTCGATCCTGCGCGCCGCCGAAAGGCTGGGCCTGGATGAGCGCGCGGCCGGGACGGCGTTCCACCGACTGCTGGCGGACCTGGGCGGCTGGGCGCAGCACGCGCGCTGGCTGCTGTGGCAGGCCGAACTGACCGGGGACAGCGACAACACCTTGGGCGACCTGCTGGCCATCCGGCTGATATGGGAAGAGGCGCTGCTGGCGCATGTGCCCGAGATCGCGGACCAGTGGCACGCCGTGGTCACCGCCCATGCCGCCCCGGTCGCGCCGACACCCGACCAGGTGATCGACGCCATTCTCCAGGACGCGGCCGAGCGTGCCTTTCAGCGGCAGTTGTCCCTGCAACTGGGCGGCGCGCAGGGCACGCCGACCCGTCCGGTGTTGCAGGCCGCCTTCTGCATCGACGTGCGGTCCGAGGTGTTCCGGCGGGCGCTCGAGGCGCAGAACCCGGCCATCGAGACAATCGGCTTTGCCGGGTTCTTTGGCCTGCCGCTGGCGCATACCGCGCATGGCTCGGACACGGTCGAGAGCCACCTGCCGGTGCTGCTGACCCCGGGCCTCACCTCGACCAGCGGCACGCAGGGCCCGGACGAGATCGAAAGCCGCATCTCGGCGCGGGCCGTCCGTGCCTGGGGCCGGTTCCGGCAGGCGGCGGTGTCGTCCTTTGCCTTTGTCGAGGCGGCAGGGCCGTTCTACGGCGCCAAGCTGGTCAAGGACGCTCTGGGCCACGCCAAGGCAACCAGGGCCGACCCGGCGCCACAGGTCGTCGGCGGGCTGGACGCCCAGACCAAGGCCGAGATCGGCGCCAAGGTGCTGAAGGCGATGAGCATGACCGGCGGCTTTGCCAAGCTGGTCCTGCTGCTGGGCCACGGCGCGCAGGTCACCAACAACCCGCACGAAAGCGCCTATCACTGCGGCGCCTGTGGCGGTCACACCGGCGAGGTGTCCGCCCGGCTGCTGGCGCAACTTCTGAACGATCCCGAAACGCGGGCGGGCCTGACGGCGCAGGGCATCGACCTGCCGCAGGACACGCTGTTCGTGGCCGGTCTGCACGACACCACCACCGACGCGGTCACGCTCTATGCCGATACCGCCGCCCCGGATCACCGGGCCGAGCTGAAGCAGGCGCAGCGCTGGCTCAAGGCGGCCGGCGCGCAGGCGCGGGCGGAACGCGCCCTGCGGATCAAGGGCGCGACCGCCGACACCGTGGCCGCGCGGGCGACCAACTGGGCCGAGGTGCGCCCGGAGTGGGGCCTGGCCGGTTGCGCCGCCTTTGTCGCGGCGCCGCGCGCGGTCACGGCGCAGGCCGACCTGGGCGGTCGGTCCTTCCTGCACAGCTACGACTGGACCACGGACGAGGGCTTTGCCACGCTGGAACTGATCCTGACCGCGCCGGTCGTGGTCGCCAGCTGGATCAGCCTGCAATACTACGGCTCGGCCATCGCGCCCGAGGTCTTTGGCGGCGGCAACAAGCTGATCCACAACGTCACCGGCGGCATCGGCGTGGTCGAGGGCAACGGCGGTCGGCTGCGGCCCGGCCTGCCGTGGCAGGCGGTGCATGACGGCCAGCACCTGGCGCATGAACCGCTGCGGCTGTCCGTGCTGGTGGAGGCGCCCGAGGCGGCGATCTCCGACGTGCTCAGGAAGCACCCGGAGGTGCAGGCGCTGTTTGACAACGGCTGGCTGCACCTCTTCACGCTAAAGGAAGGGCGGATCGCGGCGCGCTACCGGCCGGGCTTGTCGTGGTCGGGCGAAAGGCCCTTCGCGCAGGCGGCCTGAATGGACAAGCGGCGCGGCGGAGGTCTCTTCGCCGCGCCTCAGGTACGCGGCACCGCCTGCATGCGGGCCAGGATATCGACGCCCTGCGTCTTCCAGAAGTGCAGCAGGTCGATGAAGATCCAGTTCTCGGCCAGCTTGTCGCCGCTGCGGCGGTAGATGTCGATCACCCGCATCTCGCCCGGGGTGTCCGATCCGGGCATCCCCATGAAGCCGCCCTTGTGCCGGGCGGTAAAGTTCGGCCAGCCGAAAAAGCCGCCGTAGTGTCCTTCGGCCATGCGGCAGATGTGCCGGGTCTTGGAGCGGTCGGTAAAGGCGGCGCGGAACGGGGCCGAGTGCTGTTTCGCATAGCGCTCGATGGTGTAGGTCGCGCCGATGCCCGCCGGTCCCCACCAGATCATGTCGTCGTGCCAGGTGCGGGCCAGTTCCTCCTCCAGCGGCAGACCCAGCTGCCAGGTGCCCAGGTCGCCGATCATCGCGTTGATCGCGGCCAGCGTCGCCGCGCCCTCCGCCTCCGGCTGGGGACCGAACAGCAGCCCGTCGTGGGTCAGCGGGCCGGGCTGGACCAGGTGCGCGGCGGTCTGTGGCGGAAAAGGCGTCAGCCCGGTCTGCATCATCAGGTGCGGTATGTCGAAATACATCGCGGTTTCGGCGATGCGCCCGTTTTCGACCCGGTTGAACTCGCAATAGCGCAGAAAGGCCATCTTGCCCGTCGGTGCGATGCCCAGCCAGGGCCGGTCGAACAGCCCCATCAGGTGGCCCATCGACACCACCCAGACCGAGGCAAAGCCGTCCAATTCGTTGCGCCCGGCCATGAAGATGTCCACCCGCCGCTGCATCCGCGTCAGCGACTGCCGCAGCGGGCTCCAGAAGGCGGAGGCGACGGCCCCCGACCCCCGCAGCTCGCCAAAGGGGTGAAAGCCGCGCCACAGCCAGTCATCGGTCGCAAATCTCGTGGCCACTGGCTCCAGGTCGGCGGGTGCGGCGGCGTCGAGGGCCGCGTGAAACTGGCGGACGAGGTCCTTTTCAGCCTGGAAAGATGTCACCGGAGCCCCCCTGTTGGATGCGCTTGCGGAGAACACTTCCCAACTTGCCGCACCGCTGTCCAGCCTTCTCGCGGGTGTTTGCAAAGATAGCAGGACCTGTGGGGAGAAGGCAGGCGGCGGATACCCGGTTGCGCAATCTCGGCAAGCGCCGGGGCGGTCTCATCGGCGTCAAGAACCATGGCCTGACCATCGCCAACCGCGCGTTCCCTGTCCTCCTGAGATCGTCCGGCTGCAACAGGACCACGACGATGCGGAAGAGTGCCGGCCTTCAGGACCCGACCGCAGGCGAAATCCTGATCGTCGGCATCGGCCAGCTTTTCGTCCAGGGCTGCCGCTGGATGGGCATCACAGGCTGCGGCCCCAAGACAGGGGCGATCGAATTCCTGGACACCTGGCGGCGCCCCATCCAGACCGTGGGTGCCATGGCCCTGGGGACCGGGTCGATCGCGCCGGTGCACATGCTCGTCGGTCTCGGCAATGCCCTTGTCGGGGAAGGTCAGGCACCTGTTTGCCGGCCCGACCGAAACCATGCTGATCGCCGCCGACGACAATGGGATCGGCACCAACCACACGCTGCCGACGAACAAGGCCGGGCGCCAAACCGGCGGGTTTTGGGCGGCCAAGCTCCTCGAGACGCACTCCTGCCAGAAGGTGCCGACCGACGAGGCCGCGGACCAGCGTCACGGGGTGGGCCGGACGGGTTCGTGCCGGGACCAAGGGACGCGGCACCCGGCGCAAGGCGGCAGAGCGTGCCGCCGTCCGGTCGCACATGCTGGCGTGGGCGCGTGTCGGGGCCGCGCAGCCCAATCGGCTGTTCTCGGCCCTCGTGTCGATTGCCGCCGACAACCAGGGCTTGCCGACGCACCACGGGGTGTTTCGGAGCGCCGAGCCGTTTCACGCGAGGGCGTGCCCTTGACCTGCGACCGCCACATGACTTCAGCCCCCGCCCCGCCGTCGCGGTGATCGAGGACAGAGAGGGCGAGGCCGCGCTCGACGCCGACCGGGGCGCGATCAACAGCGCCGTGCACACGGGCTTTGGCCCCTGCGGCGCGGTGATCAACGGGCGGATGCGCGACCTCGGCGACCTGCCGGAGGGCTGTCAGGCTCTCGCGGGCGGTATCGGCCCCAGTCACGGCCATGTGCGTGCGGCCGAGATCACCACCACGGTCAGCATCTTCGGGATGGACCTGGCCGACGGCGATCTGGTCCACGCCGACCGGCATGGCGCTGGTCATCCCCGCGGACCCCACCGACCGCCCTGGCACGGCCATCGCCAAGCTGCCGGAGACCGAGCGCGTCGTTCCGTATGCCGCACGCGCCCCCGGCTCTGGCTTTGCGAGGTTCGATACCGCCTGGGCGGCCTTCGAAAAGACCCGCACCCAGGGCGCGTCCACCCTCAGGTGGCCAGCACGTTGCGGAACTGCCAGGGGTCGGTTTCGTCGATGTCCTCGGGGAAATGCTCCCAGCGGTCCTGCAACGGGGTCCAGTCGGTGTAATGCGCCTCCACCGGCCCCAGGTAGGGGCGCTGGATCTCCAGACAGCGGGCGTGGTCCATCTCGTCGGTTTCGACGATCCCGGCGCCGGGGTTCTCCAGCGCCCAGACCATGCCCGCCAGCACTGCCGAAGTGACCTGAAGCCCGGTCGCGTTCTGGTAGGGGACAAGGTCGCGCG
The DNA here is from genome assembly GCF_900184945.1 of Antarctobacter aquimaris. Lineage (GTDB taxonomy): Bacteria > Pseudomonadota > Alphaproteobacteria > Rhodobacterales > Rhodobacteraceae > Maliponia > Maliponia aquimaris. The sequence goes on from NZ_FXYF01000005.1 coordinate 314,413, forward strand.
CCTCTTCGTTGGACAGGCGCGAGCCGTACCACATTGCGTTCTTCTCATGCCCGTAGATCAGCACGCCCAGCTCGTCGATGCCTTCGACGATCTCGTCCTCGGACAGGATGTGGTGTCTGGTCTGCTGGCGGCCCGAGCCGAACATCTCGTGCAGCGACAGCACCGCGTCGTCGCAGGGGTGATAGGCATAGTGGCAGGTCGGCCGGAACTCGGGGTTCGCCGCATCGCCCACGGTGTAGTAGTCCGAGATCGAGATCGCCTCGTTGTGCGTCACGAGAAAGCCGAACTGCGGGCCGGGTGTCGGGCACCAGGTGTGCACGCGGGTGATAGCGCCGGGGCGCTCCAGCCAGATGCCGGCCTGGCAGCCGGTCTCGTGCCGGTGGCCATTCTCGGGGAACCAGGTCTCATGCGTGCCCCAGCCCAGCTCGGCGGGCTGAAAGCCTTCGGAGATGAAGCCCTCGACCGACCAGGTGTTGACGAAGGTGCCGCGCGGCTTGGGCACGCGGCGGGCCTGGGTGTCCCGTTCGGCGATGTGGACGCCCTTGACGCCCAGCGACATCATCAGCCGGGCCCAGCCGTCGCGGTCCGTCGGCGCCGTGACCTCGCGCCCAAGGTCGGCAGCCAGCCGCAGCAGCGCCTCCTTGACGAACCAGCTGACCATGCCGGGGTTCGCGCCGCAGCAGCTGACCGCCGTGGTGCCGCCCGGGTTGCGCGCCTTTTCATCCCGCACCATCTGTCGCAGCGCGTAGTTGGTGCGCGCGGCGTTGTCGGTCGTGCCGAAATAGTAGCCGGCCCAGGGCTCGGCCACGGTGTCGATGTAGGGCACGCCGATCTCGCGGCAGAAGGTCATGATGTCGAGCGATGAGGTATCGACCGACAGGTTCACGCAGAACCCCTTGCCATCGGGAAAGAGCTCTCCCAGCACCTCGCGGTAATTCTCGGGGGTCAGGGCCGTCGAGACATGGTGCAGCTTGTGCTGGCGCAGGAACTTGGCCTGTCGGGCGTCCGGCTCGATCACCGTCAGCTTGTCGGCGTCATAGTCGAAATGGCGTTCGATCAGGGGCCAGACGCCCTTGCCGATAGAGCCGAAGCCGATGATGACAATATGGCCCTCGATCCGGCCGTAGACGGGGTAATCCTGAGTCAATTGAGCCTCCTGCACAGTCCTATCCGCTATAGGGGGCGTGGTGGTGCAACGCAAATCCCCTGCCCCTCTGGCACATCCCCGAACGGAAAAAGCCGCCGGAGCGGGCACTCCGGCGGCCTTCTGTCATGACACAGGCGACAGGGTCAGTCGACCAGCTCGCCCTTTTCTTCCTTGCTGGCGGCCAGCTTCATCCGCCGCTTCAGTGCCGCGCCAAAGATGATCGGCAGGATGAAGCCCACGAAGGCCACGACCCACAGCCCGATCGCCAGCGGCGAGCCGACCAGGACCCACCAGTCGCCGTTCGAGATCGAGATCGCGCGGCGCAGGTTGGCCTCCATCGCGTTGCCCAGCAGGATGCCCAGGATCACCGGCACCAGCGGCACGTCCAGCTTGCGCAGGATCCAGCCCATCACGCCAAAGCCGACCATGACCATCAGGTCAAAGCTGGAGCCCGAGATGCCGTAGATGCCGACAAAGGACACCATGGCCACCACCGGCATCAGCACGCGCGGCGGCACCAGCAGGATGCGGGTGAACAGGCCCACCATCGGGATGTTCATCAGCAGCAGCATGAAGTTGCCGATGAACAGCGCCGCGATCAGGCCCCAGACCACGTCCGGGTTCTGCGAGAACAGCAGCGGCCCCGGGGTGATGTTCAGCGCCAGCAGCACCGCCAGCAGCACCGCCGTGGTGCCCGATCCGGGCACGCCCAGCGCCAGCATCGGCACCAGCGCCCCCCCGGCGGCGGCATTGTTGCCCGCCTCCGGTGCGGCCACGCCGCGCGGATCGCCCTTGCCAAAAGTGCCGTGCTTGTCCACCAGCCGCTTTTCCATCGAGTAGGAGATGAACGATCCCAGCGAAGCCCCTGCCCCCGGCAGAACGCCCGCAACAAAGCCCAGCACCGAGGTGCGCAGCATGGTCGGCGTGCACTGCTTGATCATGCTCCACGGCGGGGTCAGGCGGCCGATCACGATCTTCTTGGCATCGGCCCCGGACTCACCGTGGCGGTTCTCGAGAAAGATCAGCACTTCGCTCAGCGCGAACAGGCCGACGAGTGCCACGAGGAAGTCGATCCCGTCATACAGGTGCACCTCGCCGAAGGTGAAACGCGGCACGCCGGTCTGGCCGTCGACGCCGACCATCGCGATCAGCAGGCCGAGACCCGCGGCAAAGGCCGCCTTGCCCTGGTTGGTCGACGAGATGCCGCCCAGCGTCGCAAAGGCCAGCGTGAACAGCGCGAAGTATTCTGCCGGGCCGAATAGCAGCGCGACCTTGACCAGCTGCGGCGCGATGAACACCAGGCCCCAGGTGGCAAAGAATGCGCCCACGAAGGAGGCGATGCCCGACAGCGCCAGCGCCTCGCCGGCCTTGCCCTGTTGCGCCATTGGGTAGCCGTCAAGGCAGGTCATCAGCGCCGGTTCATCGCCGGGGATGTTCAGCAGGATCGAGCTGATGCGCCCGCCGTACATCGCGCCGTAGTAGACCGAGGTCAGCAGAATCAGCGCGGCGACAGGCGGCAAGCCGAGGGTAAAGGCCAGCGGGATCAGGATGGCGACGCCGTTTGACGGGCCCAGCCCCGGCAGCGCGCCCATGATGGTGCCCAGGAAACAGCCGACGGCGGCCAGCAGCAGGTTCTGCCAGGTGATGGCGATCCAGAAGCCGTCGCCGAGCGAGGATAGTGCGTCCATGACAAGCTCTCCGGTTCAGAAGCCCAGCGGACCCTTGGCGAGCGACAGCCCGAGGATCACGCGGAAGACAAGGTAGATACCGCCGGAGGTCAGCACCCCGGCAATGAGCGCCTGCACCGGGGTCGACCCCAGCCGCCAGCCCAGGTAGGCCGAGGCCGCAGCAGTGGCGGTGACAAAGCCCAGCACCGGCAGCAGTTGCGCGTAGAGCAGCATGACGGCAATCGCCAGGACGATCTCCAGCAGGCGGCCCGCGTTCGGCCAGGTCGGTGAGGGGTCCGGCTTGACGATGAAGTACAGCGAGCTGGTGGCCAGCATGACCGCGATGATGATCGGGAAGGCCTTGGGTCCGACCACGTCGGAGAACGGGCTTTCCTGGATCAGCGTGGCCTGCCAGATGAAGAGCATGGCAAGCGCCAGGCCGACGCCCCCCAGAATTCGGTCGCTCATGACGGTTCCTCCCGCAATGTCAGAAGATGTTGGGCAGCCCGCCTCTGCCGGGCGCCGCGTTGTGCGGTCGCGGGCGGGGGTCTGCGGTCCGGATCGTTGCGTGCCGGACATGGGGTGGACGGGGCGGCGCAGGGCCGTCCCGTCCGGATGGTGTCAGCCGATCACTGGGTGATCTTGTTGGTCAGGTCCTGGATCTTGGCGACGGACTCTGCCACGAAGGCCTCGAAGGCCGCGCCCTGCAGGTCCAGCGGCGCGAGGCCGTTGGTGGCCATGACCTCTTTCCACTCCGGGCTGTCGTAGAGGGTCTTGATCTGGGCAACCCAGAAGTCATAGGCCTCGTCGGTCATGCCCTTGGGGGCGTAGAAGCCGCGCCAGTTGGCGCCCACGGCGTTGACGCCCTGCTCGACTGCGGTCGGCATGTCAGCGAATTCGCCGCCGAGACGCTCGGGCGAGAGCACGGCGAGGACCTTGATGTCGCCGCTGTCGAGAAAGCCCTTGGCCTCGGACACGTCGCCAGTGAAGGCCTGGACCGAACCAGCCAGCAGCTGGGTGATCGCCTCGCCGCCGCCGTCAAAGGCGATGTACTTGACCGCGCGCACGTCCTCGATGCCGTACTCGCTGGCTGCGATCAGCACCTTGAGGTGGTCCCAGCCGCCCACGGCGGACCCGCCGGCAATGGCGATCGAGGTCGGGTCGGCCTTGATCATGTCCAGCAGCTGCGTGAGGCTCTCGATCTCGCTCGACTTCGACACGGCGATCACGCCGTAGTCGGCGCCGATGGTCGCCAGCCAGCGCACCTGGTCCATGGTGTTGCCCGGGTAGGCGCCGGTGGCAAGGCGGGTCGCCGTGGCGGTCGAGGCCGCGACGATCAGGTCGCTTTCATCGTTGCGCTTGTTGACGACCTCGGCATAGGCCACGCCGCCGCCGCCGCCGGCCAGGTTGACGACCTGCATGGTGCTGCTGATCAGGCCAAGGTCCTGCATCGTCTTGCCGACCTGGCGGCAGGTGAAGTCCCAACCGCCGCCGGGGTTGGCGGGGGCGATGCACTCGGGGCTTTCGGGTTCGAACGCGAACGCCGGTGCCGCCAGAAGCGAGACAGCCGCGAAACTCGCGGCGAGGGTGAACTTGAGCATGCTGGTTCCTCCATACCATGTGCAATGCCGGGGCGCGCGGGGTGTCCCCCCGCGTCCGGATGCCCCGTCATAGCCGCTGAGCCTGTCGCCAAGCTGTCAGAATCCCGACAGGGGGCACTCCGCGAACTTGCCTTCGGGGACGGCGGGCGTATGGTGGTCCGGCTCCGAGCGGCAGCAGGGAGGCCCGCCAAGATGCGTATTCTTCTGCTCGAGGACGCCGTCGACGTCGCCGAGGCGATCTGCGCCAGCTTTGCCAAGCGTGGCGATGCGGTGGACCACGTCTGCACCGTGGCCGATGGTCTCGCCAGCATCGAGGTGCAGGACTACGACGTCGCCGTGCTGGACATCGGCCTGCCCGACGGCAGCGGGACCGAGGTTCTGCGCGCCCTGCGCGGCCGCCACAGCGCCACGCCCGTGCTGATGCTGACCGCCCGGACCAAGGTGGACGACCGGGTCTCGGCGCTGGACAGCGGGGCTGACGACTACCTGGTGAAACCCTTCGACCTGCGCGAGCTTGAGGCGCGGGTGCGCGCGCTCTGCCGCCGCTCCGGCGCGGACCGCACCGGCACGCTGGCCTTCGGCAACCTGGTGTTCGACCCCGCCAGCCTGACGGCGACGGCGGACGGCGCCGCCCTGCCCCTCACCCGGCGCGAGGCAAGCCTGCTGGAGATCCTGCTGGCCAGCAAGGGCCGCGTCGTGCCCAAGGACCGCATCTTTGAACGCATGTTTTCCTTCAACGACGAGGATGTCGGCCTGAACGCGGTCGAAACCTACGTCGGACGGCTGCGGCGCAAGCTGGACGGCAGCAGCCTGTCGATCCGCACCCTGCGCGGGTTGGGCTACCAGCTGGTCGAGGACACCTGACCCGGTGGCGCTGCGCCCGTCCTTTTCGCTGACCGCGCGGCTGGGGCTGGCGCTGGGCGTGGTGTTTGCGCTGGGCGGCCTCGCGGTGGCCTTTGCCGCCTTTGCCTATGGGCGCGCCGCCGCCCAGCAAAGCTTTGATCGCCTGCTGGTGGGTGCTGCCAACCAGATCGCCGAGTCCCTCTCGCTGCGCGACGGCCAGGTGGTCGCCGACCTGCCGGTCTCGGCCTTCGAACTGCTGTCGCTCGCCCCCCAGGACCGCATCGTCTACGCCATCTACGACCGACAGGGCGCGCTGGTCACCGGCTACGAGGGGCTGGACCCGCGCCCCGGCCGCGAAGCGTTCTTTTCCGCCGAATTCACCGACGAGCCGGTGCGCGTCGCGCAGGTCACGCGGTTCTTCTCGGAACGCACCTATTCGGGCCGGGTCGATGTGCTGATCGGCCAGACCCTGCGCGCCCGCACCCAGCTGGCCCGCCAGATCACCCGCAATGCGCTGATCGCCGCCGCCGTCGCGGGGCTGGCCATGGCGGGGCTGGCGTTCTTTGCCGTGCGCTCGGCGCTCAGCCCGCTGCGGCGGATCGAACGCGACATCGCCGGGCGCGCGACCGATGACCTTGCCCCCATCGACGTCGCCACCCCGCGCGAGATCACCAGCCTGGTGGCCGCGCTCAACCGCTTCATGGGGCGGCTCGACCGGCAAGTGGCGGTGATGCGCAACCTGATCGCCGATTCCTCGCACCAGCTGCGCACCCCCATCGCCGCCCTGCGCGCGCAGGCGGAACTGGCGCGCGAGGAACGCGACCCCGACAGGCTGCGCGGCCTGATGGAGCGGATCCACAAACGCTCGCAGGGGCTCAGCCGCCTGACCGACCAGTTGCTGAACCACGCGCTGGTGATCCACCGTGCCGATGCCGTGCCGCTTGCGCCGCTGGACCTGCGCACCGTGGCGATCCGCGCGATGGAGGAAACCGACCACGCGCTTGCCGGGACCGGCCTGCGCCCGATGTTGGACCTGCCCGAGGATGCGGCCTGGTGCCGGGGCGACGCGCTGTCGCTGACCGAAGCCTGCAAGAACCTGCTGAACAACGCGCTGCGCCACGGCAAGGCGCCGGTGACGCTGGCCGTTGTGGCCGGGCCTGTCGATGTGCGGCTGGCGGTGCGCGACAGCGGCCCCGGCCTGCCCGAGGCGCACTGGCCCGATGCCGGTTCACGCTATTCGCGCGACTCCGGCGTCTCGCCGGAAAGCGCGGGGCTGGGCCTGTCCATCGTGCAGTCCGTCGCCACCGCGCACCAGGGACGCCTGTCGTTCGCCCGCAGCGCACGCGGGTTCGAGGCCGCGCTTGTCCTGCCCCGCATCCGGAGACCGGCGGAATGATCCTCAGGCTGGCCCTCCTGCTGCTCTGCGCCGCGCCCGCCATTGCGGCGGGACCGGAGGCGATCCGCACCTACGGCCGTGACAGCGCGGCTACCCACCTGCTGCTGCGCGGCACAACCGACATCGCGCTCTTTGACCGCCTGCTGACCGGCTATGCCGCCAGCGAGCCGGGCCTGCGGATCACCTATGAGCAGTGGGGCTCAAACGACCTCTACGCCGAGGCTGCCCGCGCCTGCCGCGACGGCGGGACAGACGCCGACATGCTGATCAGCTCGGCGGTCGATCTCCAGGTCAAGCTGGTCAACGACGGCTGCGCCCGCAGCTACCTGTCCGACCGCACCGCCCGCCTGCCCGCCGCGCTGAACTGGCGGGATGAGGTCTGGGGCATCACCCGCGAACCCGCCGTCTTTGTCTACAACCGCGCGCTGGTCCCCGCGACCGAGGCGCCGCGCTCGCGCTTTGACCTGATCGACCTGCTGCGCCCCGCCGACAGCCGCTATTTCGGCAAGGTCGCCACCTATGACATCGAGGCATCGGGGCTTGGCTATCTCTTTGCCTTCATGGATTCGCGGCAAGCGACCACCTTTGGCAGCCTGCTCGAAGCCTTTGACCGGGCCGAGGCGGTGGCAACCTGCTGTTCGTCCGAGATCATCGACGGCGTCGTCAGCGGGCGCTACCTGCTGGCCTACAACGTGCTGGGCTCCTACGCGCTGGCCCGCGCGGCCGAGGCGCCGGACCTCGTCGTCGTCGCGCCGGACGACTACACGCTGGTGCTGGCGCGCGCGGCGGTGATCCCGCGCGGCGCAGGGCAGCCGGAGGCGGCGGGGCGGTTCCTCGACTACCTGCTGTCCGAGCCGGGGCAGAGGGCGATGGCCGCCGAACGGCTGATCGTGGACATCGCCGACCCGGACCCGGATCCTTCGGCCTTTCTTGCGCCGTCGGACAACCAGTCGGCCTTTCGCCAGATCCCGCTGTCGCCGGTTCTGCTGGTGGGCCTCGATCAGCAAAAGCGCGCGCTGTTCCTGGAGCGCTGGCGCGAGACCTTTCATGCGAGGTGAGGCTCAGCCGTTCAGCGCCGCCGCGCGGATGCTGTCGGGGGTGAACGGCAGGCGCCGCAGGCGCAGGCCGGTAGCGGCGCGCACCGCGTTGGCGATGGCCGCAAGCGCCGGGCCGGAGGCTGCCTCGCCTGCGCCCACGGAGGGCGCGCCCTGCCGGTCCAGCACGATGACCTCGATCCGCGGCACGTTGTCGAACCGCAGCACCGGATAGCTGTCCCAATCGCGCGAGGTGATGCCGTCGCGGTCCCAGGTCACCGCCTCGTGCAGCGCCCAGCTGGCGCCTTGCAGGAAGCCGCCTTCCAGCTGCGCCGTCAACCCGTCGAGGTCGACCACCCGCCCGGCATCGGCCACCATCAGCACGCGTTTCAGCACGACGCGGGCCAGATCGTCGACCTCCACGTCCACGGCCATGCCGACCCGCGTCATCGTGTTCTTGTACTGCGCATAGGCCAGGCCGCGCCCTTCGTCCTGTGCCGCCGGGCGCTGCGCCAGCGCCTCCCGCAGCCGTTCCAGCACGGCAATCGCGCCGGCGTCCGTCAGGTGAGCCAGGCGGTAGTCGATCGGGTCGCGCCCGTGCTCGCGCGCGAGGTCGTCGACAAAGCTCTCAATGGCAAAGACATTGGCCGCGGCCCCCAGGCAGCGCAGGGCCGAGGTCCGGTGCGGCATGTCGGCGACCAGGTTCTTGACCAGCCGGGTTTCCGGGATGGCGTAGATCGGGGTCAGGTTGCGGTGCAGACCGCCGTGCTGGTTCATGTTCGGCTTGACCGGCGCGGGGGACAGCGGCGGGTCGCGATACCAGTTGGCGATCAGCTTGGCCGGTCCGGCTCGGTTGGCGCCGGGGCGCGGACGGCCGCGGAAGGTGCCGCCGATGGCCTCGGCGCTGAAACTCTGGATCTGCCCGTCCGCATCGGTGACGGCGGCCAGGTCCACGGCGCTGGCGGGGCCGTAGGGCTCCCAGGCGTGTTCGTCCTCACGCGTCCATTTCAGCAGGACTGGCCGGTTCGGGAAGGCCAGGGCGACCAGCGCCGCCTCAAAGGCCGCGTCGTCCGCGCCGTTGTGACCATAGCAGCCCGAGCCGGGCACATGGGTCAGCACGACCTGCTCCGGATCCATGTCCAGGCTGTCGGCGATGGCCTGCCGCAGCGGGTAGATGCCCTGGCTGTGGGTAAAGACCTCCAGCCGCGCCCCGTCCCAGCAGGCGCAAGCGGCGGAGGGCGCCAATGCGCCGTGCATGGTGAAGGGACGCTCATACCGCGCGGCATGGGTGGGGTTGGCGAGGGGCGGCGGGATCTCCACCGCGTGCGGGGTCGCGTCGCGGATCAGCAGGCGGGTCGCGTTGTCCGGGGTCAGTTGTGCAAAGACATCGCCTTCGGGCAGGCCTGCGCCGGTGTCCCAGGTGCAGGCATCGAACAGCCGCCGCGCGCTCTGGATCACCGCCCATTCCTCTGTTCCGGCCACCGCCAGGAACGATCCGTCGCGGAGCAGGTGCAGCCCGTCGTCGTGCAGCCTTTGCACGGCCGTTTCGGGCACCTCCCGCAGCCGCGCGCGGGCGTGCGGCGGGCGGACGATCCGCGCGTGCAGCATGTCCGGGAGGTCCATGTCGTGGACAAAGCGGTACTGCCCCCGCACCAACTCGCCCATCCCCAGCATCGGCGCGGGTGAGGCAGCAGTTGCCATGACCTCGGCGGCCAGGTCCACCGGCACGGCAAGGTCGATCTCGCGTGCGAGGTCGAGCATGGGCAAGGGCCGGTTCGTGCCCGGCCCGGTCAAGAGACCCTCGGACAGGCTCCAGTCCCCGGGCGCGCCGCCCATGCGTTCCACGGCCAGGGCGATGACCCTGCCGCGCAGCGTGGCCGCAGCCTTACACACCGCATGGCCCGACTGTTCGATGGAATTGCTGCCCGAGGTGATGCCTTCGTCCGGGCTGTCCGCCGTTGTAACCGGAGCAACGGCGATCCGGTCAAAGGGCACGGTCAGTTCCTCATGCGCGATCTGCACCAGAGCGCTGCTGATGCGCTGGCCGATATCGACCTTGCCGGTCCGGACAACCAGCCGCCCGTCCGCGACGCGCAGCCAGTCCGACACGAGGGGGTAGTCGCTGAGGCTCATGGCCGCTCCATGGCCATCTCGACGGCGCGCAGCACGCGCGGGTGGGCGCCGCAGCGGCACAAGTGCGGTTGCAACGCCTGCTTGACGGTGTCGCGGTCGGGCGCCGGGTCGCGGGCCAGCAGGCCCGTGACCGCGACCACCAGGCCGGCGGTGCAGTAGCCGCACTGCGCGGCGGAGGCGGTGACGAATGCCTCCCGTACCCGCCGCCCGACCTCAAGCGCCTCCAGCCCCTCGACCGTCACGATCTCGCGCCCGGCAAAGCTGCCCGCCTCTGCCACGCAGCTCAGCACCGGCATGCCGTCGACCAACACGGCGCAGGCGCCGCACTGTTCCAGTCCGCATCCCAGCTTTGTCCCCTTCAGACCCAGCGCATTGCGCAACACGTAGGCCAGCGGCGTCGTCGGATCCGCCGCCACCTGGTGCGTCTGGCCGTTGATCCGCAGGCTCAGGGTCACGAGGGCACGCGCACCCAGTCGATCTGCACGTCCACGTCCGCCGACTTGAACAGGTTCATGACGGGGCAGCGGTATTCGACGTTGCGGGTCAGCCGTTCGAAACGGTCCTGCGGTTCGTCGGTGTGGATGCGGATCTTCAGCTTGACCCAGTTGAAGTAGGGGCGCACGCCCTGCACGCCCCGGCTGCCGCGCTGGTCGACCTCGCCGTCGCCCTCGATGTCGACGGCGGAATACTTGAACTGCATCGCCTCGGCGCAACGGTTGATGATGACGCCCTCGCAGCCCAGCAGCGAACTGAGGCACATTTCCAGCGGTGTCGGGCCGGTGTTGCTTTCCTTCTCGTCGGTGATCACCACGTGGTCACGCACCATCATGACCGAACGTGTCCCCGCCTCGTTGCGGGCGATGACGCGGCGGATGCCCAGCGCCTTCTTGGTGGGGTCGACAGACGGCGGCAGCAGGTCGTCGGCATAATCGGTCATAGGGTCATCTCCAGAATATCGAGGCCATGGTTGCGGTCGAGCAGGTAGATCAGTCCCCGGTCGTCCAGGTCAACGTCGTTGGATTGCGGTGCGCTGCCATCCAGGGGTTGCGGCATGTAGTGCGCCACCTCCACCGGCAGCAGCGGGTCGGCCAGGTCCAGCACCCGCAGCCCGCCGGCGAACCAGGTGCAATAGACCAGCGTGCCGTCCAGCTTTTCACGGTACTGGTGCGCGCCGAAACGCACGCCGGGGTCACCGACCCAGGGACAGGCGCGTTCACTGAGGTCCCAGGCGGCGACGGCCTCGATGTTGTCGAGGTCGGTCACGTCCATCACCCAGACAAAGCCGTGCAGGCGGCCGGGCTTGTGGTCATGCTCCTCGTCGATGGCCACGGCGTAGCGCCGCCCGTTGATGCGCTGTTCCAGCGGCATGATGGTGTGGGTCGGCTCGGGGATCGCCTGGGGCCAGATGTAGCTGCCCTTGACCGTGGGATTGCTCAGGTCGGTGGCGTCCAGCACCCGGATGCCTGCGTGCCAGACGGCGGCCCACAGCTCGTCGCCGCAGCGCATGGCGTGGTGCAGGCGGTTGCCGTAGCCGGTCCAGGTGGGCGTCTCGCCCCCGGCCAGGTGCTGCCCCGGCATGTGCCAGCGCGACACCTCGACCGGGTTGGCCGGATCGGCGATGTCGTAGGTCACCAGGATGTTGCCGACATAGCCCGCCATCTCGGTCGAGATGTAGGCGTACCGTTCGTCCATGTCGAAGCGGTGCACGCCAAAACCGTGCGTCTTGGCGTAGCTCAGCAGTTTCGGCGCGGTCTTGTCCGAGATGTCCCAGACGCGAAAGCCGCCGCCATCGTAGCCACGCGCCACCGCCTCCTCCAGCACCAGGATGTCCGACGCCTGGACCTTCAGCGCGGCGGCGATGGCGGCATCGTCCAGCCCCTGTGCGCGCAGGCCGGCGATCTTGTCGCCCTTGCGCAGGAAATGGCGTTGGTCCTGCTCGACGTTGGTGATCATGATGTCACCGACCACCCGCACCTTGTGGGTGTGCGACCACTCCGGCGGGTCGATGTGCGCCACCACCTTGGGGTTGGCCGGGTCCGACACGTCGATGATCGACGTGCCGTGCGGCGGCTTCATGTGGCCGACATAGGCGTAGTTGCCCTGCACCACCACCTGCCCGCCGCCGGGGATCTCCATCCGCGCGACCGGGCGGATGTTGCGCGCCATGTCAAAGTCGATTTCCCGTTTCATTCTGCTGGAACCTCGCTGGATTTCCGTTTGCGCCGCCGCTCGAACCAGATCGGCAGGACCAGCGACGCGACAAGCGCCACCCACAGCACGTTGCCGATGTTCGACGAGAACAGGGTCATGATGTCCCCGTCCGATTTCTTGAGCGCGCGCAGGAAATAGGTTTCCAGGAGCGGGCCCAGGATCACGCCGATCAGGATCGCCGCGACGTGGTAGCCGGTGCGCCGCGCGATGTAGCCCAGCACGCCGAAGGCCAGCGCCAGGTACATGTCGAACATGTATTCACGCGGGACAAAGGCGCCGACCAGCGTGAACGAGATGATCAGCGGCGCCAGGTAGATCGTGGGGATCGTCGTGACGTGGCTCATGTAGCGGCTGAGCGGCAGGATGGTCAGCATCATCAGCATGTAGGCGACCGCCATGGCCATGAACATGCCATAGCCGACCTTGGGCTGGCTTTCGAACAGCGACGGGCCAAAGCTGACGCCGTGGTACTGCATCACCACCAGCATGATCGCCGCCGTGGCGCCGCCCGGGATGCCCAGCACCAGCAGCGGCACCAGCGTGCCGGAGGTGACGCCATTGTTGGCGGACTCCGGGGCGATCAGCCCTTCGGGATGGCCGGTGCCGTATTTCTCGGGCGTCTTGGAAAAGGCGCGCGACTGCTGGTAGGCGACAAAGCTGGCGATCGAGGCGCCCGCGCCGGGGATGACGCCGATCACCAGGCCGATCAGGCTGGTCCAGACGATGTGCCACCAGCGGCTGAGCGCGATGCGGACGCCTTCGAAGGTGTCGTGCCAGTTGGGTTTCTTGGGCTCGGCGTCGTCCGAGATGATCACCTTCTTCTCGATGATGATGAAGGCTTCGGAGACCGCGAACAGACCGACCAGCGCCGGGATCAGCGGCACACCGTCATACAGTTCGAGAAAGCCGAATGTGCCGCGCGGCGTGGCATAGACCACGTCCGTGCCGATGGCGCCGATCATCAGGCCGAGGAAACCGGCGATCAGCCCCTTGAGCATGTCCTGCGCCGCGATGGAGGCGATCAGCGAGATGCCGAACAGCATGACGACGATCATCTCGACCGAGTGCATGTAGAACCCGACGCGCGCCAGCCACGGCATGGTGATCAGCGCGATGATGGTGGTCAGCAGGCCGCCCAGCGCCGAGGCGACAAAGGAGATCGCCAGCGCCTGCTGGCCCTTGCCCTGCTTGGCCATCGGGTAGCCGTCCAGCGGCGTCGCCGCCGCGCCCGCCGTGCCGGGGATGTTGACCAGGATCGCCGGGATGCCGGCCCCCATGCGCGCCGCGCAATAGAGCGTGATCATGAAGATCAGCCCGGTTTGCAGGTCCATGGCCAGCGTCAGCGGCATCAGGATGATGATCGTGTTGGCCGCCGAAAAACCGGGGATGCCCCCGACCACGAGGCCGAGGAAGATCGTGGGGACGATGACCCACCAATGCTGGATGGTTTCGATGAAAACCTCGAGCAGGATCGCCGACGTGTCACCCATTGGCCAGCACCGCCTTCATGGTGGTTTCGAACCAGCCGCGCGGGAACCGCGTGTCAAATGCCCAGATGAACAGCGCCCAGCCGGTCAGCGCGATCACCGCCGACAGCCCGGTGATGAAACCGAGGTTCCGGAAGCGCGACAGGATCGCCATGCTGGAAACCATGAACAGGAAGGTGGTCAGGGTGAATCCCAGCCAATCAACCAGCACGCAAAAGAGCACCGTAACGATCAGCAGCCCGATCCGCCCGGACCGGAGGTCTTCGTAGGTGAACAGGTTGCCCACCCCCAGCGTCCCCTCGCCGGCGCGCATCCACAGGACACAGCGCAGCACGAACAGCAGGCAGAAGAAGATCAGCAGCCCGCCCAGCAGGAAGGCGCTGACCTGCGCGGTCCAGGGTGAATTCCAGATGGTGCTGAAGAAGTAGAGGGTGAACCCGATCCCGAGGATCGGTATCACCAGCTCGCCACCCAATTGCCTGGGCGGCCTCGAGTTGTCGTCGGCCATTTCGCGCCTCGCGGTCAGGGTCAAGCATCAGGTGCGGACCGGCGGGCACCCCGCCGGTCCAGCGGCGACATCAGGCGCCGGACAGCAGGGCCTTGTACCGTGCGCCCAGTTCCAGGATCGCGGCCTTTTCGGCCTCGCATTCCTCGAGCCCGGCATAGACCAGGTATTCGGGCTGGCCGCTGGAGGCGATATAGGCCTCCATCAGGCGCGGGTCCTCGTGGGTCTGCTTGAAGGTCCGGGTCAGCACCTCGAAGCGGTCCGGATGATCGTCGATGGCCTTCTGGTGGATGCCGAACGCACGGGTGGACAGCATCTCGGGCAGGTTCATGCCGAAGGCGTCGTTGATGCTGGGCGCGTTGTCCAGCGCTTCGCCGACGATGTTGTTGCCGAACACCAGCAGCGTCTTGACCGAGTCGCCCGCCGCGATCACCGACCCCGAGGTCAGCACGGAAAAGTCGACCTCGCCGGTCACGGCGCCGGCGACGGTGCCCTTGCCGCCCTGCAACGGGATCAGGTTGAACTGCGCGCCGGTGTGTTCGCCCAGCGCCAGCAGGCCGATCGAGGCCGGGTGCGCCATGCGGCTGGTGCCGACGTTCAGCTTGCGCTTTTTCCCCTCGGAAATGATGTCGTCCATCGTCTTCAGCGGGCTTTCGGCGCCGACGAAGAGGCAGCAGGGGTCCTTGTCCACCTGGCCGAAATAGACGTAGTCGTTGATGTCGAAGGTCGGCGCCTGCATGGCCCAGTTCAGCACCTCGGGACCGATGTTGCCGAACAGCAGATTGTAGCAGTCGGGGTCCGACTTGCCCATGTAGAGCTCATAGCCCACGCGGCCCGATGCGCCGGGATAGAAGCTGGGTTCGAACTCGGTCTTGAGGATCTCCTTCCAGACGCTGGTGAAGGCGCGGAAATTGCGGTCCGCGCCGCCGCCCTCTGCGGTCGGGATGATCACGTTGATGTTGCGTTCGGGATAGTCGGCTGCCCGCGCGATGCTGGGCATCGCCAGCGCCGCGCCGGAGGCGGCGGCGGTGGTCTTCAGGAACCGGCGGCGGTTCATCAGCGTCTTGGTCATGGTGGTCTCCTCCACGGGGTTGGTGTCTGCGCGTTGTGTGATTTGGTCCCGCGAGGCTGCGCCGTGGTCCTGCGGGTTGAAGGGTCTGGTTCAGCCTCCTGCCATCTGCGGAGTGGCCCACAGCGCCATGCCGCCGGCATAGATCAGCCGCGCGGCCAGCACCGTGAGGATCAGGTTCAGGGCAAACCGAAAGCGTTTCTCGTCGATCCGGGTCAGCACGTGCCGCCCCGCGACCGTGCCGAGAAAGCCGAAGACGATCAGCAGCGTGATCAGCCCGGCCCAGGCGGAAAACGCAAAGCCCAGCAGGCCAAAGGCCAGCGTCTTGAGCAGGTGCTGGATCGTCATCAGCGTCGAATGGGTCGAGACATGCGCCAGCCGGTCCAGCTTCAGCGTCTTGACGTAGGCGGCGACAAAGGGGCCTGTGCCGCCAAAGAACATCGTCAGAAAGCTTGAGATGCCGCCCGCGACCGCGCCCGAGCGGCGCATGAAGGCGGGCGGCGTGGTCAGGATGGACCACAGGATGAACAGGCCGACGCTGACCTGGATGACGGCCGGGTCCAGCTGCACGACGAACATGCCGCCCAGGCCCACGCCGATCAGCGCGCCGCCCAGGAAGGGCCCGACCACGGCAAGATGCAGGTATTTCAGCAGCAAGGCCGCGCGCCCGATGTTGGAGCCGAACTGCACAATGCCATGCACCGGGATGATCGCCGGCGCCGGCAGCAGGGTGGCCAGCACCGCCAGCATCACCGCGCCGCCGCCGATGCCAAAGGCCGCCGTGATGAACGAACTGGCGAAACTCACCGCGAGGATCGTCAGCGCGACCGGCCAGCCCAGACCTGCATGAAGCGCCTCCGCCATCCCTCAGGTCTCCTGCAACTCGGGGGGAAACAGGTCCTCGGGGCGCACCCGCGTGCCGCTGAGGTGCTGGTCGACCGAGTAGCGGCAGACGGCGTCCAGCTCGGCCCGGTTGGCGGCATAGCCGTAGCTCCAGTAGTCCGGGCCCAGCGCGGCCAAAGTCCGCTCCATCGAGGCATTGAGCCAGGGCAGCGACAGCCGGTTGGCATTGCCCAGCCAGACCGCGCGCAACCGCGCCAGCGCCATGTCGCGCGCCGCGACAAAACCGTCATACAGCGCGCGCGGCAGCCAGGGATGCGCCTCGGCCAAAGACCGGCGCACACCGATCAGGTGCATGATCGGGAAAAAGCCGGTGCGCGCATGGTAGTCCTGTTCGGCCTTCTCGAAGTCCGGGAACAGCCGGACGAACCGCGTATCGCCGTCCAGGAAGGCCTGCGGCGGCTTGGGCGCCAGCAGCCCGTCGATCTCGCCGGCGATCAGCAGGTCCTGCAGGGTCTGACCGTCGTCGATCGGCTCGACCTTCATACCCTCGGGCAGGTCCAGCGTCAGCCGTTCGCGCCGCACGCCCGCGTCCAGCGCGCCGGTGCGCCAGTGGATGTCGCGCGCGGCAACGCCGTAGTCGCCCGCCAGAACGCCGCGCATCCACAGCGCCGCCGTCATCTGGTATTCCGGCACGCCGATCCGGCGCCCGGCGAAATCCGCCGGTGTCGTGATCCCCGATCCGGCGCGGGCAAAGAAGCCCGAGTGCCGGAACGCGCGGCTGACAAAGGCCGGGATCGCGACGTAGTCGCCCGTGCCGCGCGACACTTGCAGGACATAGCTGGAAATCGACATTTCGGTGATGTCGTAGGGGGCCTCTCCCACCGCCAGCGGGAACAGCCTGGAGGTGGGGGCCAGGACGCTTTGCAGGGTGACGCCGGGCACCGTCACGTCGCCGTTGTGCAGCGCCATGACCCTATCGTGATCCCAAGTGGCGAGGGACAGCGAAAGCTGCCCCTGCCCGGTGTCCTGCGCCCCCCGCACCATCGCCGCTCAGACCACCTTGACGGTCATCGCGCCGAGGCCCTCGACCTCAAGCTCCATTACGTCGCCGCGCTGGACCGCCGCGACACCCGACGGCGTGCCCGACAGGATCACGTCCCCGGGCGCCAGTTCGAAATACTCCGACAGGTAAGAGATCATTTCCGGCACCTTCCAGATCATCTGGTTCAGGTCGCCTTCCTGCCGCAGCTCGCCGTTGACCTTCAGCGTGATGCTGCCCTTGTCGGGATGGCCGACCGCGTCGACGGTGTGGATCGGACCCACGGGGGCCGAGCGTTCGAACGCCTTGCCGATCTCCCAGGGGCGGCCCATCTTTTTCTGCTCGCCCTGGAGGTCGCGCCGCGTCATGTCCAGCGACAGCGCGTAGCCATAGACGTGGTCCAGCGCCGCGGCGACGGGGATGTTGGTGCCGCCGGTTTTCAGCATCACGGCGATCTCGGCCTCGTGGTGCACATCGCTCGAATGCGGCGGATAGGGGAACGCGCCCGACGGGTCGAGGTTGTCGGGGTTCTTCTGGAAAAAGAACGGCGGTTCGCGGTTGGGATCATGCCCCATCTCGATCGCGTGGGCGGCATAGTTGCGCCCGATGCAATAGACCCTGCGCACCGGGAACCGGGCGTCCGTCCCGGCGACCGGCAGCGCCACGACGGGCGGGACCTCGATTGCGAATTCGCTCATTTTCTTCCTCCACGATGCCTGACCTGACAGGCAACACATCCGGCACCAATACGAAATCAATCGCGACCAATTCAGGAATCCGGCAGTTTATCCTTGCTGACGAGGCGATTTTTCCCGTATCTTTGACCAATAAGACCCTATTGGTCAACCAATGATGTGGGGCCGAGCGTGCTGACACTGCGCGAACAACCGGAACGGAACGGCCCGCTCGGGCAGCTGCGCGCGCTGATCGACAGCGGCGACTATGCGCCGGGCGACCGGCTGCCGCCGGAACGCGAGCTGATCGTCAGCCTGGGCACTACGCGCGCGACCCTGCGCAAGGCGCTGGATACGCTGGAGCGCGAGGGGCTGATCTGGCGGCACGTCGGCAAGGGCACCTTCATCGCGGCGCATGGCGTGGGCAACGAACCCGTCTGCCTGGCGCAGCTGAGCAAGCGGGTCACGCCGGTCCACCTGATGCGCGCGCGCCTGTCGCTGGAGCCGGCCATCGCCCGCGAGGCGGCGATCAACGCCTCCGACGCGGCGGTCAGCCGCCTGCGGCAGGCCGGCACCAAGGCCCGCGAGGCCGCAAGCTGGGACGAGTACGAGGCGCAGGACGACCACTTTCACCGCGCCGTCGCCGAGGCGACCGACAACCCCCTGCTGCTGACGCTGTTCGACCAGCTGAACCAGGTCCGCCGGGCGGTGGCCTGGAACAGCGTCGTGCGCACATCGGAGCGCCCGCCGCGCGATCATTCCAGTTTCGCCGAGCACGACCAGTTGATCGCCGCCATCGCGGCGCGCGACCCGGCGGCCGCCCACGCCGCGATGCGCCAGCATCTCGGCTCGGTTTCGGCGCGGTTGTTCGGAGAGATCTAGGCGGGCGGGCCGAACCGCCCCTCCCCCCGTGTCAGGGCGTCCCGACGCGCGACAGACTGCCCGTTGCCCGCGTCCCGCCGCCCTCCCAGTCAAAGCTGAGGGTCGCGTCGTCTAGAAGCGTCAGCGTGACCAGTCCGTCATTGATGCAGTTCGGCACGTCGGTCAGGATGGTTTCGCGAAACATCCGCGCCTTGCCGTCGTCCTTGAGCAGTTGCAGCACCCCGGCGCAGGGAATGGTGGCATAGTCGATGGTCGCGTCTCCGGTGGGCAGAAAGACGATGTCGATGCTCCACTGGCTGCTGCCCTGGTCGCCCCAGCCGGTCCAGTCGCCGCTCCATGCGGCCTGCTGGAGCGCCCCACCCGGCGGCGGCGCCTCGCCAAGGCTCTGGGCCTGCAAACCGGCAGGCAGGAGGAGAAGGGCGACAAGGGCGGGCAGGCGGAAGAAACGGCGGATCATGGCGGGATGTCCTTTGGCACGCCCGCCCAGCAAATCGCAGTTTGACCCGCAAGGAAAGGCTTTTGCCCCGAAGGCGCGGATCTGACCGACTTCGCCACCTTTCCGGCATACCGGGACCAGATTGACGCTGTCCCCTTGGCGCGTTTTGGCTGTGGCTTCCTGGATGGTTGTTCACCCGGAACGGGGCCAGGCTGCAATCGCCGAACCACAACCGCGGCCTTCGAGGGATGCACATCCCTCACTGTTCTGCGCGCGACAGGTCACAGTCGAGAGCTGATGGCCAGCGGCGTGGAGAGACAAGTCCCTCCGCGCAAATGGGAACCTTTTCGGCGCGAACCTGAGCGGGGCGGATTTCCGCAACACCACCCTGACCTAGGCCGATCTTGGCCGCGCCAAGCTGAGCGGCTGCCCGCTCAGGTACTACGGGCCGTGTTTCTCGTGCAGGTACAGTTCACATGGGCGCCGCTCTCTATGGTGAGCGTCGAGTAGGAGATTTCGCCCGACACCTGTGAACCGGCGCTCAGCGTGACGGCACCGCCCAGGATGCGCCCCTCGAACTGGCCCTTGACGACAATGATGTCGGCCCTCAGGTCGCCCACGGCGGACCCGCCGACCTCGATGGAGATCCCGTCCGCCTCGATCGTCCCGTCCGCATGTCCGACCAGCTCGAAGTGACCGGGAATGGCGAGGTTCCCGATCAGCTTGGCGCCAGCTGCGAGGTGCGAGCGGGCGTTGCGGGAGGTTGGGCTGGTCATCGTCTGAGACATGGGTCTGCTTTCCAATCGTGTGACGCGGTCAAGGCCGTGCAAAGCCATTCCGGATTCGGTTCCGCAACAATAGGCAGGCCGGGCCGGATCAAACAGCGAAAACCGCGCCCGCGCGACAAAGGAAAATGGACCGGGATCCTTGGCCCCGGGATCGCCCGGAGAGTGTCAGGCCTTCAGCTTGTCCGCCGGTGCGGGGGCCTGGCCGTCATAGCCGCCCCAGACCGACTGGTCGAAGTGGATCACCGCGCCGGTCATCATCCCGCTGTCGTCCGAGGCCATCCAGAGCACCGCCTTGGCGACCTCGTCGGGTTCCAGCAGGCGGCCAAAGGGCAACGTCGCGGCCTGCTTGTCGATGAAGTCCGGATCGCCGGATTCCTCGGCCTGCAACCGGCGCTCGTGGTCGGAGTTCATCCAGCCGATGTCCAGCTGGTTGACCCGGATGCGGTTGCGCATCAGTGCATAGCCGGAGTTCCGCGTCAACGTCGCCAGCGCGGCCTTCGAGGCGCAGTAGGGCGCGATAAATGGCTGGCCCGCGCGTTCGGAGGCCGAGCCGATGTTGACGATGGTGCCCTGGATGCCCTCGCGCTCCATCAGCTTGACCGCGTCCTGCATCAGGAAGAAGGGCGCGCGCGTGTTCACCGCGAACATGCGGTCGAACAGCTCGGGCGTGGTGTTCAGCAGGTTGCCCCGGTCGGTCAGGCCGGCGGCGTTCACCAGGATGTCGACCCGGCCAAAGGCCTTGTCGACATCCGCCATGATGCGGCGCACGTCGTCGATGTCGCCCAGGTCGGCCGCAACCATGCGTACCTCGGTGCCATGCTCGGCGGTGATCGCCTCGGCGACCTTTTGACCCTTTGCCTGCCCCCGGCCCACGATGACGATCCCGGCCGCCCCTGCCTGGGCAAAGAGCCGTGCGATGGCCGCACCCAGGCCCTGCGTCCCCCCCGTGATGACTGCGATCTTTCCGTCGATGCGGTTCATGTGTCCCTCCGTTGTCCTGTCGTGATCCCGACGCCGGTCACGTCGCTTCTGTCCTGTTCGGCCCCTGCGGGTCCGCCCGCGTAGGTGCCTTTGCCGGACGGGCCGTCATACCCCTCGGCGCTGCCGGGCGCGCAGGGCTTCCTGGCGCGCACGGGCGTCGCGGATGCTCTCGCGCTCGTTGATCTCGGGGACGCCGACGTACCAGTCGGCACCGCCGTCGGTCCATGTGAAGGCGTCGGAGTTGATTACCAGCACGGTGGTGCGGTCGGTGGTCTGCGCCCAGTCCATTGCGGTGTCGAGGTCCGCGAGGCTCTCGCAGAAACGCGCCTCGGCGCCCATCGCGCGGGCATGGGCCACGAAATCGACGTGCAGCGGGCTGGACTTGTTCTGGATGCGCGCGTCCTTGAGCAGGTTGTTGAAGCCGGGCACACCCATGCCGGTCTGAAGCCGGTTGATGACGCCGAATCCGCCGTTGTCGCAGACCACGACGATCATCTTGTGCCCCGTCAGCACGGTCGAATAGATGTCCGAGTTCATCATCATGTAGGACCCGTCGCCGACCAGAACGATGGGCACGCCCTTTTGCGTGCCATCCGGTTGCACCTTGGCCATGGCATGGCCCCAGCCGCCGGCGATCTCGTAGCCCATGCAGGAAAAGCCGAACTCCAGGTCATAGGTGTTGGGTGCCTTGACGCGCCAGTTCTTGGCCGTCTCGCCGGGCAGGCCGCCGGCGGCCGTCACCATGGTGTCGTGAATCGTGGCCTTGGCGTTCACCACGGCGATCACCTGCGCGTAGGAGGGCACGGCGGCGTTGGTCGGCGCCTGGCCTGCGTCGAGCACCCTGTTCCAGTCGGCATAGAGCTGTTGTGCGCGGGCCATCTGCGCCGGGTCGCAGGCCCAGTCGCCCAGCGCGGCGTCGATGTCGGTGATGCACTCCAGCGCGTCACCCACCACGGGCAGCGCGAAATGCTTGGACGCGTCAAAGCGCGCGGCGTTGATGTTGAGAAACTTCGTGTCGGGCGC
The DNA here is from genome assembly GCF_900184945.1 of Antarctobacter aquimaris. Taxonomy (GTDB): domain Bacteria; phylum Pseudomonadota; class Alphaproteobacteria; order Rhodobacterales; family Rhodobacteraceae; genus Maliponia; species Maliponia aquimaris. The sequence continues at coordinate 336,172 of NZ_FXYF01000005.1, forward strand.
GAATGTCGTCCAGGACCCGGTGGTGAAATCCTGCATCCGCGTGCCCACCGCGATGACCACATCGGCGGTTTCGGCCAACACCTTCGACGCATCGGTGCCCTCGATCCCCATCGCGCCGGTGTAGGCGGGGTGGTCATGCACCACGGCGCCCTTGCCGGCGATCGTCTCGGTCATCGGGATGCCGCGGCGGACGGCGAAATCGGCCAGTGCCTCGCCGGCGCCGGAATACCGCACGCCACCGCCCGAGATGATCAGCGGGCGCTTGGCGGTCTTGAGCAATTCCACCGCCGCGGCGACCTCGGAGCGCGCGGGGCGCGGCCGGGGAATGACCCAGGTCTTTTCGGCAAAGAAGCTTTCCGGGTAGTCGTAGGCGATCTCCTGGATGTCCTGCGGCAGGCCGATGAAGGCCGGGCCGCAATCGGCCGGGTCCAGCATGGTGCGGATCGCGTTCGGCAGCGACGACAGGATCTGCGCCGGGTGCACGATGCGGTCCCAGTAGCGCGACACCGCGCGAAAGCCGTCGTTCACCGTGGTCGACGGCACGCCGAAGTGTTCGACCTGCTGCAACACCGGGTCGGGCAGACGGTTGACGAAGGTATCGCCCGCCAGCAGCAGCAGCGGCAGGCGGTTGGCATGGGCGGTGCCGGCGGCGGTGATCATGTTGGTGGCCCCGGGCCCGACCGATGAGGTGGCGATCATCACCTGGCGGCGCAGCCTGGCCTTGGCAAAGCCGACGGCGGCCAGCGCCATCGACTGTTCGTTCTGGCCGCGCCAGGTGGGCAGGCGGTCCTGCACCTGTTCCAGCGCTTCGGACAGGCAGGTGACGTTGCCGTGGCCGAAGATGCCGAAGACGCCGGCGAACAGCGGCACGCGCGCGCCGTCGATCTCGGTGTACTGGTTGCACAGGTAGCGCACCAGCGCCTGTGCCATGGTCAGACGAACCGTTGCCAAGGTCATCTCGCCTCCTCCCGCAGATGGATTCTCGTCGCTGGGAAATGTATATTGACATAACTGATTGCTTGCAACAATCATTGCTCAACTTTGCATTCGGGAGGGACTCATGCTCAGGATCGCAGTGCTCGGCTGCGGCCGGATCGGTCGCATGCACGCGGAAAACATCCACGCACACCCGCGCGCCGCGCTGGCCGGCGTGTTCGATGTGGTCGAAGGGGCGTCGCGCGAAATCGCCGAAAAACTGGGCGTGACGGCCTTTGCCTCGGCCGATGCGGTCTTTGCCTCGGATCAGGTCGACGCGGTTCTGATCGCCACCTCGACACCGACCCACGCGGATTTCATCGAACAGGCGGTCGCCGCCGGCAAACCCGTCCTGTGCGAAAAGCCGATCGACCTGTCGCTGGACCGGGTCAAGGCCTGCGCCGCGCGCATCGCCGGGACCGACGTGCCGATCATGCTCGGCTTTGTCCGCCGCTTCGACAAGGGGCATGCGGCGGTGCGCCGGGCCATCGAGGCCGGCCGCATCGGCGCGGTGCACCAGGTCACCATCACCTCGCGCGATCCCGACATCGCGCCGGATGCCTACATCGAGGTGTCGGGCGGCATTTTCCGCGACATGACCATCCATGACTTCGACATGGCCCGCTTCATCATGGGCGAAGAGTTCAAAACCGTCACCGCCGTGGGGGCGCGCCTGGTGTCGCCCGCGCTGATGGACCGCTGCGATGATCACGACACCGTCACCGTCACGATGACCACCGCGCGCGGCCAGCAGTGCGTGATCTCCAATTCGCGCCGCGCTGTCTACGGCTACGACCAGCGGATCGAAGCCTTTGGCAGCGGCGGAATGGCGATCTCGGAGAACCACGCCGAGACCAACATGCGGCTTTACGGGGCCAGTGGCACCGACCAGGCGCCGCCGCTGCTCAACTTCTTCATCGAACGCTATGCGCAAGCCTTTGCCAGCGAGATCGACGCCTTCGTCGACGCGGTGGAGACCGGGACCGCACCGGCGGTCGGCTACGAGGACGGGCACAAGGCGCTGGTGCTGGCCGAGGCGGCGATCCTGTCGGTCCGCGAGGGCCGCACCGTTCACGTCAAGGAACTGGACTGATCATGTACGAGGGATTTGGAAATTTCATCGCCGGTGCCTGGGTCGCCGGGGCGGCCACGCTCGAGGTGTGCTCGCCGGGGACGGGTAAGGTGCTGGGCACGATCCCCGCCGCCTCGTCGGCCGATACCGCACGCGCGCTGGACGCGGCGGCGGCTGCCCTGCCGCTGTTGCGCGGAATGGGCGGTTTTGGCCGTGCCGAGGCGCTGCACCGGATCGCCCACGCGATGATAGCCCGCGCCGACGCCGCGCAGCGCATGATCAGCCTGGAGACCGGCAAGCCGCTGGCGCAGTCGGGCCGCGAATGGGGGCTGGCCTGCGACCAGTTCCGCTGGTTCGCCGAGGAAGCCCGACGCATCTACGGCCGCGTGGTCGACAGCCGCGTGCCGGGCGGCCGGTTCGAGATCACGCATGAGCCGGTCGGCGTGGTCGGCGCCTTCACCGCGTGGAACTTTCCCGCCGCCCTGCCGGCGCGCAAGCTGGCCCCGGCGCTGGCCGCCGGGTGTCCGGTGATGCTGCGGCCTTCGTCGCAGACGCCCGGCGTGGCGATGATTCTGGTCGACTGCCTCCGCGCGGGCGGCCTGCCCGATGGCGCGGTCAGCCTGGTTGTCGGCGCGACCGCCGACACCTATGCGCCGATCATGGCGGACAAGCGGGTGCGCAAGGTCTCGCTCACCGGGTCGACGCGCATCGGCCAGCAGATGATCCGGGACGCCGCCGACACGGTCAAGAAGGTGTCGATGGAGCTGGGCGGCAACGCGCCCTGCATCCTGTACGACGACGCCGACCTGAAGGCCGCGCTGGACGTCACCGTGCCGACCAAGTTCGCCAACTGCGGGCAGGTCTGCGTGACGCCGGACCGTTTCTTCATCCACGAATCCCTGCACGATGCCTTTGTCGAGGGCTTCGTGGAGCGCGCCGCCGCGATCAGGCTGGGCGACGGCATGGACCCGGCCACAGCCATGGGTCCGCTGATCAACGCGCGACGCCTCGAAGAGGTCGACGCCGTGGTGCAGGACGCGGTGCAGGCCGGGGCAACGCTGAGGCACGGTGGCCGGCGCGCTGCTGCCTTCAACGAAGGCCATTTCTACGAACCCACCGTGCTGACCGGCGTCCGCGACGACATGACGGTCTTTGCCAAGGAGAACTTTGGCCCGGTCGCCGCGATTACCACCTTCCGCGACGAGGACGAGGTGCTGGCCCGCGCCAATGCCTGCGACATGGGGCTGGCGGCCTATGCCTTCACCCGGTCGCCCGACCGGGCCCGCCGCACCGTCGCCGCGCTGAAATCCGGCATGGTGGGGGTCAATTCCTTTGCGCTGGCCGCCGCCGAGGCGCCGTTCGGCGGCACCGGCTATTCCGGCATGGGCCGCGAAGGCGGGATCGAGGGGATCGGGGATTACCTCGACACGAAACTGGCGCAGGTCGTCTGGTAAGGACGCCACCGGCCGAAGAAGGAGCGAAACACATGCACAACAGGCTCAAGGCGCTCTGGGCGGCGGGCAAACCGGCGATGAACGGCTGGTGCAGCATCGGCAATCCCTTCACTGCCGAGATCATGGCGGCGCAGGGCTACGACTCGCTGTCGGTCGACTGGCAGCACGGGGCGCTGGACTATTCCGACGTCCTGCCGATGCTCCAGGCGATGCGGGCTTCGGGGGTGACGCCGATGGTGCGGGTGCCCTGGCTGGACCCGGCCTCGGTGATGAAGGCGCTGGACGCCGGCGCCCTGGGGATCATCTGCCCGATGATCTCGACCGCCGCGCAGGCGGCCGAGTTCGTCAGCTACATGCGCTATCCGCCGCTGGGGCAGCGGTCGTTCGGACCCACCCGCGCGGGCTTTGCCATGCCGGGCTACGGCGTCGCGATGAACGCCGAGGTGCTGGCGCTGGCGATGATCGAAACGAAGGAGGGCGTGGAGAACCTCGAGGAGATCGCCGCGACGCCGGGGCTGGACGGCATCTATGTCGGTCCGGCCGATCTGACGCTGGGCACGCAGGACGGGCGGCTGCCACCCGGATTTGACCGCGAAGAGCCCGAGATGGTGGCGCTGATCCGGCGCATCGCCGAGGTCTGCAAGACAAACGGCATCCGCGCCTGCCTGCATTGCGGCACGCCCGAGTACGCCGCCAAGGCGATAGGATGGGGCTACGACCTGACCACGGTGGGCGGCGACACGCGGCTGCTGGCGGCGGCGGCCAAGGCTTCGGTCGAGCGGTTCCGCCAGTTGACGGAGGGGCCGGCATCGGCCGGGACCGAGGGAGGCTATTGATGCCGCATGTCCTTGTCGCCGGCAGGCTGCACCCTTCGGGCCGGGCCCTGCTGGATGCAGCGCCGGACGTGACGGTGCGCTACATCGACGAGATCTCCGAAGCCAGCTACGCGCCCCATCTGCATGAGGCCGACGCGCTGCTGATCCGCACCCAGCCGATGAGTGCGCCCACCGTGGCATTGGGCGACAAGCTGAAGATCGTGTCGCGCCACGGCGTGGGCTACGATGCCGTCGACGTCAAGGCGCTGACCGCGCGCGGCATTGCGCTGGCGGTCTGCGGCGACGTCAACTCCTCCTCGGTGGCGGAACACGCCTGCATGATGATCCTTGCCGCCGCCAAGCGCGCGTTGCGCGGCGATGCCTCGGTCCGCAGGGGCCCCTGGGGCTGGCGCAACAGCCTTGAAAGCCAGGACCTGCGCGGGCGCAGCCTGCTGATCCTGGGCTATGGCCGCATCGGGCGGCACACCGCGCAGATGATGGCCGGCTTTGGCATGACGATCCGCGCCTTTGATCCCTACCTGCACGCCCAGGGCTGGCCCGAAGGCCCGGTCGCCCTCGCGACCGACCTGCACGCGGGGCTGGCCTGGGCCGATGTCATCTCGGTCTCCGCGCCCAAGGCTGACAAGCCCTTGATCGGCGCGGCCGAGTTCGCCGCGATGAAACACGGTGCAATCCTGGTCAACACCGCGCGCGGCGGCATCGTCGACGAGGCGGCGCTGATCGCTGCCATAGCCGCAGGCAAGGTGGGCGCCGCCGGGCTCGACGTGTTCGAGGACGAACCTCCCGCCCCGGACAATCCCCTGCTGGGGTTCGACCAGGTGATCCTCAGCCCGCACATCGCCGGCGTGACCGAAGGCGCGTCCGAACGCATGGCGATCGGTTCGGCGCAGAACATCCTTGATTTCTTTGCCGGCACCCTCGACCCGGCGCTGATCGTCAATCGCAAGGACATTGCAGATGCCATCAAAACCTGACCTGAAGGTCGGTCTCATCGGCTCGGGGTTCATGGGCAAGGCCCATGTCTTTGGCTACGCCACCGCGCAAAAGGTCTTTGACCTGCCGGTCTCGGTCACCCTGCACACGCTTGCCGACGTCTCGGATGAGGCCGCCACGCGGGCCGCAGGCGCCTTCGGCTTTGCCCATGCCACCGCCGACTGGCGCGCCATGGTGGCCGACCCCGAGATCGACGTGATCAACATCACCGCGCCCAATGCGCTGCACAAGGAAATGGCGCTGGCCGCCATCGCCGCCGGAAAACACGTCTATTGCGAAAAGCCGCTGGCCCCCACCGCCGCCGACGCGCTGGAGATGACCGAGGCCGCCGAGGCCGCGGGCGTCCGGACGCAGGTCGGCTTCAACTACCTCTGCAACCCGATGCTGGCGCTGGCGCGCGAGATGATCGCGGCCGGGGAGCTGGGCGAGATCCGCGGCTATCGCGGGCTGCACGCCGAGGATTACATGGCCGACGCCGGCGCACCCTTTACCTTTCGCCACGATCCGGCGGGCGGCGGTGCACTGGCGGACCTGGGCAGCCACGTGCTGGCCAGCGCCGAATTCCTGCTGGGGCCGATCGCGCAGGTCATGGGCGACTGCGTGACCGTGATCGGCACGCGCCCGGACGGCAAGGGCGGCACGCGCGAGGTCGAGACCGACGATATCGGCCGCGCGATGGTACGCTTTGCCAATGGCGCGACCGGCACGATCGAGGGCAACTGGGTCGCCATGGGGCGCAAGATGCAGCACGACTTCGAGGTCTACGGATCGAAGGGCGCGCTGTCCTTCAGCCAGGAACGCTTCAACGAGTTGCACTTCTATACCGCCGACGATCCCGAGGGCCGGCGCGGCTTTCGCCGCATCGAGGCGGCGCCCGCGCATCCACCCTACGGCGCCTTCTGCGTGGCGCCCGGCCACCAGATCGGCTTCAACGATCTCAAGGCCATCGAAGTCGCCGGCTTCCTGCGCGCCATCGCGGGCGAGGGTCCGGAGCCGTTCTCCTTTGCCAAGGGCCTGCGCATCCAGCACCTCGTCGAAACCATCCAGGCCTCGTCGCGCGAGGGGCGCTGGCAACAGACCGGCTGACCGACCGGGGCGGCCCTGCGGCAACGGCAGAACACCTCTCGCAATATTCGTTGCGAGCGCGCCGGTCTTCTGCGATTGTGCGGGACACCCTGCCATGGTTGCCAACCGTTCCGCCGCCGAGGACCCCGACATGGCCGACCTTCTGCCGCCAAAGGACTACGAGGACCTCATCCGCGTGATCCACGCGCGTCACGACCAGATGAGCAAGACCTACCAGCGCATCGCCGAGTACCTGACCCAGAACCCCAACGATGTTGCCGTCCAGTCGGTCAATGCCATCGGCAGCCATTGCGGCATCCACGCCTCCAGCTTTGTCCGTTTTGCGCAGTCGCTGGGCTACAGGGGCTTCAAGGACCTTCAGCAGCTGTTCCAGCGCCGCCTGTCGACCGCCGCGCCCGGGTTCGAGGCGCGCAAGAAGGCTCTGGAGGTCGAATTGCAGCTGCGCGAGGACCGGTCCGAACTGGGCTTTCTGCGCGACCTTGTGGTGCGCGACATCGCCTCGTTGCAGGATCTCGTCGAGACGACCAGCGCCGAGGACCTGGCCCGCGCCGCCGAATTGATCGACACGGCGGACACCGTCTACCTGCTGGGCCAGTTGCGGTCGGAACCGGTGGTCAACCTGCTGCGCTACATCCTGACCATGCTGGGCAAGCGCTGCGTGCTGCTGGATGCCTCGGGCGGGCTGGCCACGCACATGGCGCGCACGATGGCGGCAACGGACGTGCTGATCGCCGTGTCGTTCCGGTTCTACGCCAACGAGGTGGTCACCGTGGCCGAGGAAGCGGCCGGCGCGGGCGTGCCGATCGTCGCCATCTCGGACAGCACGCTGTCCCCGCTGGCGAAATCCGCGACGATCCTGTTTGCCGTGCCGGAACACGACTACACCTTCTCGCGCTCGCTGGCCGCGCCGATGTGCCTTGCACAGGCGCTCATGGTCTCCGTCGCCGCGCGCATCCAGGACGACACCAGCACACCCAGGATCCCGACCGTCACCAGCAGGTGACAAGCGAAGGCCGCGACAGGCAGCGCCGACAGACCCCCGGCAAAGGTCATCCAACACGGCTGCTGCCGTTCACGCGGCCCGGATGCGGGCACGCGGCGCCAGCCGGTCGTCCAGCCATGCAAGGTCCTGCGGCAACACCTCTGCAAGCCTTCCGCCTCGTGCCTGCCGAACCTGTTGATCGGCACAAGCTCGGACCGGTCATCGCGGTGCCGGGCCACCTCGACCACGGCCAGTTCCGGCGCGGCGGGATCCAGGCGGCATGCCTTGGCGCCCGCGCCCAGGACCTGGCCGATCAGGATCACCGGGCCGCTGCCCCGCACGCGCAGGTCCCTGTCGCAAGGTCCGCCTCCGGTCGATTTGCCGTTGGTCTGGACCGTGCCGGCGGCGAGGCGGATGGGGGTCGGTGGTGCCCAGGGCGCGGTGCGGAATACCATCCATTCGGTGAACAGCACGGTCTTGGTCTCGTAGGGATCGGCCCCCAACAGGAAGGCGACATCGCATTTGCCCCGGTCCGGGCAGGTCGAGGCAAAGTTGATGATCCCGGCATCGTCCAGACCGGCGGCATCTTCGCCGTTCGGCGGTTTGCCGTTGGGGGGCGTGGACGGGTTGACCAGCTTCGAGATGGCGCAGGTGTTCTCGAAATACTCGCAGGAACAGGTCTTCATGCCTCAGGCATGGTCGCCGCAGGTCTTGAGCACGCGCTTGGAGACCTCGGCCATGACCTCGGCCGCCAGGTCCCAGCCGACCGGGGTCAGCACGGCGCCGACGTGGGCCATGGGATATTTCAGCCGGCTCCGGGTGGGCTTTCGGGGTTGTAGATCCTTTGCGTCAGGGTGCCGCCAAGATGTCACCGCCATGGCTGGCAAGAACGGCAATCGAGGTGCCGCCGTTGTGGCAGGCGATGCAGCCCGCCTTGCCAGTGAAGAGGCCCCTGCCGCGCAGGGCCTTATCGGACAGCGCGCCGGTCTGGGTCGGGGCGTTTGCCGCCTGGACCAGTCGCACCCCCTCGCGCACGCTGTTGCGCTGGTCGGTCGGCACCGGGTTGCCGGGCTTCCGGCGCACAAAGCCCAGCAATTGCAGGGCCAGCATCCGCGCCCGGCGCGCGCCGATCTCGATCTGCTCGATTTCGTGTTCTTGCAGGGATGGCTGATGCCGTCATTGCCCAGGTGGCCCCGGATAGCGCTGAGGAACGCGCCCTTGTCGTCGGAGTCCTCGGCAAAGCGGCTCCACCCGTCGGATATCTCGATGAATTGCCGGCGTGTCTGGACACCTAGGGTCAGGACCCATTGATCGGCGAGCGGGGGCGTGATTCACTGCTGCAAAAAGCGAGCGGTGACATGAGTGATCTCTTCTGGCTGACCCACTGCCCGGCAGTGCATTGCGCAGCAATGTCACGAGAGGGGATGCGCAGATGGCGCGTCTGGAGCC
>NZ_FXYF01000012.1 GCF_900184945.1 Antarctobacter aquimaris
TGCCGTATTTGGGCGCCATGGCCCAGATCATGGTCCGGCGCAGGAGCCGCCATCCGGGAACGGACTGGCTGTCGCGGAAGCTGGCAACCAAGGAGACGAGGGTCGTCGCGATAGCCTTGGCGAACCGGATGGCGCGGACGATTTATGCGCTCCTGCGTGACGGCACGAGCTACAGACCGCAGGTCAGGACGATGCCCGGCTGAGAACGGTCTGACGGAATGGCAAGGCGCAGCGTGAGGTGATGGCGCACTGACGGAAATGGCGAACGGGAACACCCCGATGAATCCGAAGCGCACGAAAGCGCGTTCGATTGAGTGGGAGCCTTCAGCCAACGCGGAAATTCATCATGGCGCGCAGCACAAACGCTGCATCTCGACGCCGAATACATGGCCGCAGCCGACCAGACGTCAGAAGCTCAAAAAGCCCTTGCCAAGCAGGAGCCATCCATACAGGCGCGCTGAGTTCGTCGATCCGCAATCCCGCAATGAAGGTCTGGGTGTGCCAGTGTCCGAAGGGCGTATTGGCTTCCAGCCGGGTACCGCGGGCGGATCGGCCCCGCAGTCGTGTCATCCTTGTCGTGACGGCAGTTTCATCGATGAAGACCGGCCGATGCGGCTCAAGGCGCATCCTTGGCATTCGCCTGCGCCGCCACTCGTACCTGGCGGCGCGGACCCGTTTGCGCAGTCGCTCCGTCGCGATCAGGGTTTTTTTATATGTGAACCCAAGGCGATGGATAAGATATCGCGACAACATCGCCGGTGTGGCGGTGACGGAATGTTCCTGCTGCCGCGCATCGGCCAGTTCAGGCATGGTGATGTCCGGTTCGGCTTTCACCCGCGACTTGAGCCAGTCTGAGACCTTGTCGAGCTTGCTGCGGCGCGGGCGCCCCTGAGGCGCGGCTTGCACGCCACCCGTTCGCCTCTTGCGTTGCATGATCCGCACCGCACTTGAAGCCGAAATGCGCAAATGCCGCGCAGCTTCATGGCAGGAAAGGCCATCATCAACCAGAGCGACAACACGCTCCCGAATATCCATTGATAGCGATTTGCCCGTGATCCACCTCCACATATGGTGAATCACAAAATCAGACCCGTGGGAATCCACTCGATTCAGATTTCAAGGACGCCGCTCTAGCTCAACGAGGCACCAGACACCTTCGCCTAAGCCCACGCCGCCCTGCACGGGCTCATCAAAATGGAGCTCAGGTTGAACAACGAAGCCGATGCCGCCTTGGCGGAGGGGTGCAAGGGGGCGTGGGTGATGAGTGCGACCTACACGCCCACCATCAGATCGGCGCGGATGGGGTGATCGTTGCCTGATTTTGACATACAATACCGAACGCTCAAGCTTGGAATCCCCCTTACGGCAATTTCCACAAGTCCGATCATGGCATCACCCCCGATCGCCAGATCACCGACTGGTCGGGCAAGCAGGCCGATATCGCGCTGGCCAACATGATGACCGCGCAACCAACTCCGTCTTTCGTCCCGGACGCATCAGCATCGGTCTGGTGGTGCCGCTGGATGCACATGGCCACGACGCGGTGCCCGACCTGACGCGCCAACTCGAACGCGCCCAACTGGCCGATGCGCAGGGGTTTTCGGCGCTCTGGCTGCGCGATGTGCCGTTCAACGTGCCGTCCTTCGGCGATGCAGGCCAGCTGTTCCACCCGTTCGTCTATCTGGGCGCTCTGGCGATGACGACGCAGGACATCGCGCTTGGCGTCGCCAGTGTCGTCCTGCCGTTGCGCCATCCTGCGCATGTGGCCAAGGCCGCAGCCTCTGTAGAAATAATCTCGTGCGGGCGGCTGCTTCTGGGTGTCGCCTCGGGCGGCCGGCCCGAGGAGTATCCCGCGCTGAACATCACCTTCGACGACAGGGGCGCGCGGTTCCGCGACAGCTATGAATACACCCGCGCCCTGGCCGAGGATCATCCCCGCCAGGAAAATCGCCACGGCACGCTTAACGGCGGGATCGACATGCTGCCAAATCCCCGTGGGTGGCCGAGGGCCACTTCTGATCACCGGGGGCAGCCAGCAGGCGCCCGAATGGGTCGCCCGGAATGGCGACGGCTGGTCGATCTGTCCTCGCGATGCCGCCAGTCAAGGGCGGTTGGTAGCCGATTTCCGCTCCCTGATCGCCGAGGCCGGGCTGCCGGGAAAACCGGTGATGCAGTCGCTCTTTGTCGATCTGCTGGCCAAACCCGACGCAGACCCCCGTCCGAGCCATCCAGGCTTCCAATCGGGCACGGACTTCCTGCGGCATTACCTGACAGAACTGCGCGCGTTGGAAATCAACCATGTGGCGCTGAACTTCCGGTTCAACGGGGCCGAAAATGGAGACCACAATGAAGCGCCTGGCAGACGCGATTCTGCCAGGTTTCACAATTCAGGAGCCAATTTGCATGCCCAAGACGATCCTCATTACCGGCGCGACTGACGGTATCGGCCTCGAAACCGCCCGTCGCCTGTCCACGGATGGCCACCATCTGCTGATTCACGGTCGCAACACGGACAAGCTCTGCAAGACGGCGGCTGACCTGCGTGCCATGCCGGATGCCGGCCCGGTCGAAGCCTGGCGGGCCGACCTTTCCGATCTGTCGCAAGTCGCCCGTCTTGCGCGTGACGTGCGCGCAGCACACAGCCGCATCGACGTTGTCATCAACAACGCGGGTGTCCTCAAAACCGATCATCCGACGACTACCGACGGTCAGGACGTGAGGTTTGTCGTGAACACGCTGGCCCCGGCCTTGTTGACGCGACTGCTGCTGCCTGCAATCCCGCAAGGTGGACGTGTCGTGCATCTGTCTTCGGCCGCGCAGGCACCTGTCGATCTGGCGGCGCTTTCGGGGCAGCGCGCGCTAGAGGCGATGGAAGCCTATGCCCAGAGCAAGCTGGCCTTGACGATGTGGAGCCAAGCGCTCGCCTCGGAACTCGGCAAGGATGGCCCTGTCACCGTCGCGGTGAACCCCGGCTCTTTGCTGGCCACCAACATGGTGCGCAAGGGCTTTGGCGTGGCCGGCAACGATATCGGCATTGGTGCAGATATCCTGGTCCGAGCGGCCTTGACGGAAGAATTTTCCGACGCCTCGGGGCTGTATTTCGACAACGATACTCTCCGGTTCGCCCCGCCCCATGCCGATGCTGCAAATGCGGCAAAGCTTGCCGGGGTCGTCGAAGCGATAGAAAAAAGGATCGTGGCGTATTTGCAGGCGGCCAGAGATGCCTGATCTCGACACGATGAAGCGAGACGTCATTGCGTTCTACGAGATGATGTTCAACGACTGCCGTCCCCGCGAGGCAATCGAGCGATACGCGGGGCAGGGCTACATCCAGCACAATCCGCATGTCAGCAGCGGCAAGCAGGGCTTTATCGACTACTTCGAGCGCATGGCGACCGAGTATCCGGGCAAGCGGGTCGAGGTGAAACGCGCGTTTGCCGAAGGCACCCATGTTATCCTGCATTGCCATCAGATCTGGCCCGGCGGGTTGGAATACGCAGGCATCGACATCTTTCGTCTGGATGACAGCGGCAAGATCGTCGAGCATTGGGACGTTCTTCAGGAACTGCCCACGATCAGCGCCCACGATAACGGAATGTTCTGAGAGGCGTTGACCCGGTTTCCACTTCTCTTGGTGGGCCGGGGCCGCGACAAATGAACGGTCAATGGGCCGATGCGACGCTGCCGTCTCGTCGAAAGGCACGGGAAGTGGGTCGCACGGACCTGATCTGTTGAAACTGGCGCGAGGCGACAGGGCATCAGAGCAACCGGCGCGGTTCCCTGTCGACGAAGAAGTCTATCAAGCGGCGGGTCAACAACTTTTGCGGGCCGCTGTCTGGCCAGACGGCAAAGACGCCAAGCTCCGGCATCGTCCAGTCGGGCAAGACCCGGGTCAAGCGGCCCGCGTCGATGTCGTCCTGGACCTCCCGCAGCGGCAGATGACGGATACCGAGCCCCGCGAGAACGGCCGGTCTGGCCGAAGCGATGGTGTCGACTTCCTGCCGGACATGCTCGGGGTCGACGGCGATGGCCCGGCCGCCCCGCTGAAGCGTCACAGTTCCGGACAACATCGAAACGCCGATGAAATCGCAGCTGGCAAGGTCGTCCAGAGATCGAACCGGCTGCCGGGTTGCGAGGTATCCCGGCGCAGCTACAAGCACGGTTTCGAAATGCCCTAGGCGGCGGCTTTTCAGGCTGCTGTCTGCCAGCGTGCCCAGCCCGATGGCGAGGTCGAAACCCTGCTTCACAAGGTCGGCGGGGGCGTCGCTGCTGCGCAACGAGATCCTGATCAGCGGGTGCCGTTTGGCGAATTCCCAAAGCGCCTGACGCAAGTGCAGATGCTCGCCCCAGGCGGGTTTGGTGATGCGAAATGCGCCCACCGGCTCTTCGTTTTCGCAGCATTGCACACGGTTCTCTACCTGAACGACGAGGGTGCGGTCGCCGTCACGGGAGGCGACCTGCCCAAGTTCTGCATCTGGACGGGCTGGTTGGCTTTCCTGGTTTTCGTGCCGCTGGCCATCACCTCTTCGGACTGTTTCGTCAGCAAGTTGGGAGCCGACTTGAAACCCCGGCAACACGCGACCTATGCCGCGGCGGTGCTGACGCTGCTGCACTGGTCGGCGCTCCATGATCGGGACGGCCTTGGTGGGGCGTTGGCTCATTTCGTCCCGCTGGGCCTGCTGGAGGCCTATCGCGTGTGGTACTTGTACCTGCGACCGCGGCCGCAGGTGGCCTGAGGGGATCGTCAAAGGAACAGGCGGGCCCGCGCACGGGTCCGCTTCACACCGGCTGTCCAGCGGGTCACTACCTGCTCGGCAAGATCAGGATAGCACGGAAATCGTTAACGTTGGTGAGGGTTGGGCCGGTCACGATCTGCCCCTCCACATTCGCGAAGAAGGTGTGGGCGTCGTTGCGGGCCAGTGAATCCTCCGGGTCAAGGCCGAGACGCCGCGCCTCGGTTAGGGTCGCCGGATCGGCAAAGGCTCCGGCCACCTCTGCCGCGCCATCCACTCCGTCGGTGTCGCAGGCGAGGACATGCAGTCCAGGGCTTCCGTCGAGCGTCAGCGCCGCTGCCAGAACGAACTCGGCGTTCGGGCCGCCGACCCCGTCACCGCGGCGTGTCACCGTGCATTCACCCCCGGACAAGAGCAGCAGGGGTCTGCCCGAGGCCGCGACCTGCGCCTGGAGAGACAGTGCATACCTCGCCTGCGCCGCCCCCAGTTCACGCGCTTCGCCTTCGAGTGCGTCCCCCAGCATGCGCACCTCGCATCCGGCCGCCGCGGCGACTTCGGCTGCCACCGCCAGCGACTGTGACGGCGCGGCGATGATGCGTGTCTCTGCCCCTGTCAGCCGTTGGTCATCCGGCGCCACGACCGAGGAGGGACCGGCAAGAGCCACGCGGACGGCGGGCGGCACGTCGATGCCGAACCGGTCAAGGATGGCGCGCGCGTCGGCGGGTGTGCCGGTCTCGCCCACCGTCGGCCCCGAGGCGATCTGCCCGGGATCGTCGCCCGGCACGTCCGAGATGAGCAGCGTCAACAGGCGCGCCGGGTGGCAGGCCGCGGCCAGTTGGCCTCCCTTGACCCGGCTCAGGTGCTTGCGCACCACGTTCATCTGGCCGATGGGCGCACCGGAGGCGAGCAGCGCGCGGTTCACCGCCATCTTGTCGTCCAGCGTCAGCCCGTCGGCGGGGGCGCAAAGCAGCGCTGACCCGCCGCCAGAGATCAGGGCGATGACCAGATCATCGGGCCCGAGCCCTGCCACGAGGTCGAGCAGCCGCCGCGTCGCCGCCAGCCCGGCAGCATCGGGCACCGGGTGCGCGGCCTCGACGATCTCGATGCCCTTGCAGGGCCGGGCATAGCCGTAGCGCGTGATCACCAGCCCCTTGCAGGGGCCGAAGTGGGCCTCGACCGCCTCGGCCATTCGGGCGCTGGCCTTGCCGGCGCCGATCACCACCAGCCGCCCCTTGGGGCGCTGCGGCAGGTGCGCGGCCACGACCCGCATCGGATCGGCGGCCGCGACGGCGCGCTGGAACAGGTCCGTCAGGAACGCACGCGGATCGGTGACCGGAGACAGCCCCGCCATGGCTCAGCGCAACCAGGTCCGGTAGTCGCTGACCAGCAGATGCGTCGGCGCCACGTCCTCCTCGATCTCGGCAAAGCGGCCGATCGGGTCGCGAAAGATGTTGTCGGTCTCGTCGTCGTTGACGGTACTGACTTCGCCGATCAGCACATCGCCGCCCTCGCCCCAGAAGGCGTGCCAGTCGCCGGGGCGCAAGGTAACGCTTTCACCGGGGGCAAGGCGCAGCTTTTCGCCAGGCGCATAGGCGCGCTGGATGCCATCGCACCACACGACGCCGCCGCGATCCTCGGCGCAATTGCCTTCGTGGTCCGAGCCGTAGAGTTCGACCACCAGCGTGGCGCCGCCACGGTTGATGATGTCCTCGGCCTTGAGCACGTGGGTGTGCACGGGCGACAGCTGATCCTGGCGCGAGATCAGCAGCTTTTCGGCGTAGCACATGCCCCGGCCGCATTGCAGGTCGGTCAGCAGACCGTTGCGCAAGGTGAACAGGAACAGCCCCATCTCGTCAAAGCGGCCCGCGCCGTAATCGGTGATGTCCCAACCGCAGCGCGCGGCGATGACATGGCGCGCCGCGTCCTTGCGCGCCGTGAATTCGTCGGGCGTCCAGTAGGCGAAGGGCGGCAATGCGAAGCCGAAGCTGCGGATCATGTCGTCCGCCTCTGCCATGATCTGGTTGATGCGAGAGCGTTTCATGCCGGCGACTTCTCGGTGTTCAGGATTTCGATGACCATGGCGGCGGTCCAGGTGAAACTGCCGCCGCCGCAGGGTTCGGCGGTGATCGGGTCGTAGTATTCGGCGAACCCGCTTTCCTCGATCAGGCGGATGCTGTCGGTGTCGATGCGCTGCGCCATCCCTGCCTGGCCGGCCTCCTTCAGCCCGTCCGAAATCATGTAGTTCACGATCAGCCAGACCGGGCCGCGCCAGTAGCGCAATCCGTCATACTCCGGCGCGGTCGGGTCGTGGCTGGGCACCATGAAGCGGGCGCTTTCCGCCAGTGTCGCGATGCGGGCTGCGACAGCCTGTGCCCGGGCGTGCGGAATGGCGCAGAAGGCCGCGAGCAAACCGCCGATGGACGGGCTGTCGATTTGCTTGCCAGCCGCACGGTCGAAACAGACGTACTGGCCCAGGCCGTCGTGCCAGAGGCTGTCCATCGCCGCGATGCCGCGCTCGGCAAAGGCGCGGGAGTCGGCGGCGATCTCGGTCTCGCCAAGCTGCTGCGCCAGGTCGGCCAGGTCGCTGCACGACCGGATCAGGATCGCGTTGAAACCCGGATCGACCATGCGGAACGGCGAGGCGTCGTGCAGCCTGGTGTTGTCCCAGCCGAGACTGCGGAAATGTTGCACCAACCAGATATAACGCTTGTATTGTTCGTCGGTCGGGCGGTGAGCCGGGTTTGCGTGCGAGGTGTCGCGACGCTGGAAAGGCGCCACACCTTCGGTCGGCACGCGGGCAAAGGCCTCGTCCCAGTCGACCGAGTTGTCGCGCCCGGATTCCCAGGGGTGGATGATCGCGACCAACCCGGTGCCCTGCGGATCGCGGTTGCGGTAGAACCACTTGTGCCAGGCATGGATGCGCGGCAGCAGGGCGCGGGCGCGCCGTTCGGCCATCGCCTTGTCACGGGCGCGGTCAAAGATGCGGCGTACGGCAAAGCCGGTCACCGGCGGCTGGGTGATGCCCGATGTGGGGATGCGCCGCGCCGTGCCCCAGACGTCGGGGCCGGGGAAATAGCCGTCGTCCATCTCGTGAAAGATGATGTGCGGGACCTTGCCGTCTTCCCACTGGTGGTCGAACAGCGTCTCGATTTCGGTCCAGGCGCGGGCTTCGTCGTAATGCGCAAAACCGAGGGCGCTGAGCGCCGAGTCCCAGTTCCACTGGAAGGGATACAACCCGTGGGTCGGCACGGTGTAATGGCCACGGTCGTTGCGGGCCAGGACCGCGCGGGCCTGGTCGATCAGGTCTTGTCTCATGGTGTGTCCTCAGGCGACGGCGCGCGTGGTTGCGGGATCGAACCAGCGCACCCGGTCGGGTTGCGGGGCAAGGGTCAGGTGGTCGCCGGGCTTGACCGACAGATCGCTGTCCAGCACGGCGCGGAACAGGGCGCCGTCGAGGTCGCAGGTGACCAGCAGATGCGCGCCCAGCGGTTCGACCACCCGCGCCTTTGCGGTCAGGCCATCGTCGGCCAGGCGCAGGTCCTCGGGGCGGATCGCGAATTTCAGCGGCTTCCCGCTCTGCGGACCGTCCAGCACTTGGCCTGCCACGGCCCATTTTCCGCCGCCCTTGGGCGTTGCGGGCAGGAAGTTCATCGGCGGGTTGCCGATGAAACCCGCGACGAATTCTGCCGCCGGGTTGCGGTAGACCTCCAGCGGCGTGGCCGCCTGCACGATCTCGCCCTTGTGCATGACGCTGATGCGGTCGGCCATCGACATGGCCTCGACCTGGTCATGGGTGACGTAGATCGCGGTGGTGTTGCTTTCGGCCAGCACGCCCTTCAGCTCGGCCCGCATCTCCATCCGCAACAGCGCGTCGAGGTTCGACAGCGGTTCGTCCATCAGGATCACGTCCGGCTCCATCGCCAGGGCGCGCGCCACGGCGACGCGCTGCCGCTGGCCGCCGGACAACTCACCCGAGTAGCGCTTCAGCAACTGGTCGATGTGCATCAGCCCGGCGGTCCGCTCGACGCGGCGTGTGACCTCGTCGTTGGGCAGCTTCTTCATCCGCAGGCCGAACCCGATGTTCTCGAACACCGTCAGGTGCGGGAACACGGCGTAGTTCTGGAACACCATCGCGATGCCGCGATCCTTGGGGGCCAGGTGGTCCACCCGGCGCCCGCCGATCCAGACCTCGCCGGTGGACGCGGTTTCCAGTCCGGCGATGATCCGCAGCAGCGTGGTCTTGCCGCAGCCCGACGCGCCCAGCAGCACCATGAATTCCTGGTCGTCGATGGTGAGGTTGATGTCGTGCAGCGCGGTGTAGGCGCCGAAAGTCTTGGCAACATTCTTGATTTCGATGACAGCCATTTTTCTGGTTCCTTTCGCTCGCCCCGCCTCAGCGGTTGGCGATGCCCCACATGGCAAAGAGGTACTTGCGCACGGCAAAGATGAAGATCAGCGCCGGCACGACGAGGATGAAGCCGCCCGCGAACTTCAGGTGCAGGGGCGCTTCGCCCAGCGTCTGAAGCAGGAACGCGGTCAGCGTCCGGTTTTCGATGGTCAGCACCGCCGCCGCGAAAACCTCGTTCCACGAGATCACGAAGGCGAAGATCGCGCTGGCGGTGATGCCGGGCAGGATCAGCGGCAGCACCACCTTTGTGAAGGCGGTCAGCCGCGTGCAGCCCAGCGTCCAGGCCGCCTCTTCCAGCTCGATCGGGATGCCCGAGAAGACCGAGAAGGTGATCAGCACCGCAAAGGGCAGCGCCAGCGTGGTATGCACCAGCGCCAGGCCAAAGGCCGTGTCGTCAAGGCCGGTGCGGATGAACAGCACGGCGAGCGGCAGCGCCAGCAGCGGCAGCGGAAACGCCCGGGTGAGCAGGATCAGCAGGCGGAACAACTCCTTGCCGCGAAAGTCGAACCGCGACAGCGCGTACCCGGCCGGCGCGCCGATCGCGATCGACAGCACCATGGTCATCACCGCGACGATGACCGAGTTCTTCAGCGCCGTCAGCATCCCGGCGAAATTGGCGAAGAAGGTCAGGCTGCCCAGGTCGAAGGCCGGGACAAAGGACTTGGGAAAGGCGCTGACCGCTTCGGGGGACGACAGGGTGTTGATCAGCAGGAAGTAGAGCGGCACCAGCACCCAGGCACACAGCAGCACCACGGCGGCGACATAGACCAGGCGGCCGGTCTTGCGAGCATCCGGGGCCGCGACTTCGGTCGTGACGGCGGTCATATCGTGGCTCCTTTCGGGACGCGCAGGGCGCGCAGGATGACAAGGGTGAAGGCAATCGAGATGCCGAGCACGATCAGCGCCAGCGCGGCGGCTCCGTTCGAATTCTGCAGGTCGAACTGGTAGGAATAGATTTCACCCATGAGGACCGGGTAGAGCGTGCCGCCCAGCGCCGCGACGACGGCGAAGACCTCGAAGGCCAGCACCACGCGCAGGATCAGCGCGGTCTGCAGCGAGGGCCGCAGCAGCGGCAGGGTGATCCGGAGGAATTGCTTCCACCGCGAGGCGCCAAAGACCTCGGCCGCTTCGTAGTATTCCTTGGGGATCAGGCCGATCCCCGCGACGATGATCACCAGCATGATCGCCGTGGCGCGCCAGATCTCGGCCAGGGCGATGGCGACGAAGACCAGCATCGGGTTCTGGTAGCTCAGCAGGCTCATCGGTTGTTCGACCAGGCCAAGCCCGTGCATCATCGAGTTCAGAAAGCCGGACTGTTCGAAGATCGCCAGCCAGATGATGCCGGCGGCCAGGTCGGAGATGCCCAGCGGGATCGTCCAGATGTACAGCACCATGTCGCGGCCCTTCTGCATCCGGGTGACCATCGTGGCCATCAACAGCGACAGGGCCAGCTGGACCGGGACGACCGCCGCGGCCAGTAGCATGTTGTTCTTGAGCGAGATCGGGAATTTCCAGTGGCTGGTGACTTCCCGGAAATTGTCGAGCGTGAACCCCGCGCCCTGCGTGAAGGCCTGCTTGGCCACGAGCGCGAAGGGGTAGAGGAAGAAGACACCGAGAAACAAGGTCACAGGCAGGATCAGGACATAGGGCAGCAATCGGGCGTTCATCGGATCGCTCCTTCAAGGGCCGCGCGGGCACCGTTGGACAGTCTTGCGACGCGGTCCGGGCCGCGAGGGCCCGGACCTGGGTCGGTGACGGGAGGGGCTCACTCGACCGGGCAGGCACCTTCGGACGGGGCGTCGGGTGCCCAGCAGGGCGCGCCGGTGTCTTCCATGATGGCGGCCAGCGTCTTCTTCTGGTCCTGCAGGACGGACTCGATCGGCTGACCGGCCAGGATGATCCGTTCAAAGGTGTCGACGAACACGCGGTTGAAGTCACCGCCCTTGTCGCCCAGACCCGACGGCAGCAGCCCGGGGTTCGCGTCGGCGGCGCTGCTCATCGCGGCGACGGCGGCACCGGCGGCCTTCACGGCGGGCGGCAGGTCCTCCGGCAGGTCGACCGCGACCACCGGGAAGAAGCTGGTGGAGCGCAGCGTGGCGATCTGGGTCTCGGGCTGCATCATGTAGGCCACCAGCGCCTTGGCCGCGTCCATGTCGGGTGCAGTGCGCGGAATGGCGATCCCCGCCAACACCGGCATGAAGCCGCGTCCGGTCGGGCCGGCCGGGGCCGGGAAGGCGACAAAGTCGTCAGGCCGGTCGTTGAAGGCCTGCGCCAGGCGCGAGGTGTGGTCAAAGACGATCCAGGCGTCGCCCGACAGCAGCTGCTCCTGCATGAACGAGAAGTTGGTCGAGGCCGGGTTGGTGTGCGCCCAGAGTTCGCGGAACTTTTCCCAGGCGGTCACGGCCTCGGGCGAGGCGAAGGTGCGGACGACGCCATTGGTGTAGGACGGATAGAGGTAGCCCTGGAAGAAGCGGTGCTTCAGGCCCTTCGGACCGGCGGGAAAGCCGAACTTGGGCTGGCCGGTCGCCTCGTGCACGTTGGCGGCCCAGGCGATCAGCTGGTCGTAGGTCAGCGCGTTGATGTCGGCGCCTTCGGGCAGGTACTGGAGCGCTTCCTTGTTGGCGGCCATGATGTAGCTGGCCTGCATCCAAGGCAGGTACTGCATCGTGTCGGTGCCCAGCATGGCCAGCTTGTTGAACGACGCGCTGGTGGATTTCAGCCCCAGGTCACTGAGGTCAACCAGGTCGTCGGGGTTGAGCGCCGAGAAGTTGCCGTCCAGCGCACCCAGCACGCCGATCGCGCCGGAACCGGCCTGGAGTTCCGCCTGGAGGCGGGTCAGCCAGGGGCCGTCCTCGTTGGGCTGGTAATCGACGCTGTCGCCGAAGCCGGAAAGTACCTGCTCGCGCATCGCTTGTGCCTCTTCCACAGGGCGGGCCTGAGTCGACCAGAACAGAACGTCTGCCTGCGCTGCCGCGGCAGAGCACAGGATGGCGAGACCGGAGACGGCGCCGGCTATTTTCGAATGTAGAGACATGGGGTCCTCCCAGAAGATGACGTTTGTGGCCGGCCTCCCTGCCGGCGCCAGATGGAGACTCCGCCGCCGCCCCCGTGATGATCGGAAAGCGTGGACTTCGTCGGATCGGGGACACCCGGCCGCGATCTGACCCGCGGCGAATCCTCCCTGACTGCGATCCAGTTTGATATAACGATATATCTTCTGTCAATCAGATTTCTTCGCGCCAAACGCCGCCATTGGCCACGAATATAGCCCCGGTCGGACGGTCTTCTTGATTTTCTGGTCTGGGCGGGGCAGTTTGTGACTAATCGTTCTATCAGTCATGGGGCAGGGGATGTCGGGCAAACCCACGTTGGCCACGGTCGCCAAGGAAGCCGGCGTGTCGATCCCGACCGTCAGCCAGGTCCTGCGTGGCACCGGCCGGATATCCGAACAGACACGGGACAAGGTGCTCGAGGCGGCACGAAAGCTTCACTACGTGCCCGACTCGCGCGCCGCGGCGATGCGGTCCGGCGAAAACCGCGAGATCGGCTTTGTCATCAACCAGCTGCTCAACCCGTTCAACGCCGAGGTCGTCAGCGGTGTCGTCGACCTTCTGGAGGCCGAAGGCTACATGGTCTCCATCGTCGACACGCGCGACGACGCAGCGCGCCAGGACCGCCAGTTGCAGGCGTTCATCCGGCACGGCCGCGGCGGTCTTCTCTGGGTGCCCGCGATGAACACGCCGGACGCGACCTTTGACCTGCTCGCCACGCACGGAATCCCGACCGTCACCTTTCTGCGCCACGTGCGGCGCGATCTTGATCATGTCGGGATCCGCAACGCCGAGGCGACGGCCACCGCGACCGCCTATCTCGCCGACCTCGGACACCGGCACATCGCCTATCTCGGCGGCACGGACATGACGGTTGTTCGCAAGGAACGGATCGACGGATACCGGACTGCGCTGGCCGAACGGAACCTTGGCCCCGGTCTCGTCTGGGATTCCGAGGACAACAAGCTGGCAGGTCTCGATGCCATGACCGCCCTGCTGCGCGCCCATCCGGAGATCACCGCCGTTGTCTGCAACGGCGACATGGTGGCCTTGGGCGCCAGCCTGGCACTGACGCGCCTTGGGCTACAGCCGGGCCGCGACGTGTCGGTGATCGGCTTCGACGACATCCAGGACGCCGCCGTCGCCACCCCGCCGTTGACGACGATGTCCGTTTCGCCTCGGAAACTCGGTCGCAAGCTGGCAAGGACGCTCCTTGACAGGATCGAGGACCCGGACATGCCGCCAACGGTATCAGAACTGAGCGCTGAACTCGTGGTTCGGGAAACGACAGGGCCTGCCCTCTTCACCCCCCCAAGAGAAACCACTGGCCGCTGAGGCAACCATCGAGATGGATATCGTGTTCCGCCGTTGACGCAGCACCTCAATTGCAGAGAACGTTCGGTCCTGGTCCCGTTCCCGCCCGAAGCAGCACGGTTCAAAAACGATGATAGCTCGAATAGTGCGATCACGGCGCACCAACTTCATGATGGGAAACGCCGGTTCGCGTCACAGCCATCGGGTGTGTGCCCCAATTGACCCTTGGGCGGCGTTACGCGCAGCTGTCATCGGACGACGGGCCATCGCTGATGGATCAGCTTGGGCCGGCAGGCGCCGCCTCGCGGCGCGACGGCGGTTTCGTTGGCCCGGTCTCAGTGGTTGCCGTGGGCTGCCGAGTGGCCCTGGGGCAAGACGATCTCGATGTTCTGCATCATTCCCTGATCCTCGTGATCCAGGATGTGGCAGTGCAGCACGAACTCCCCGATGTAGCGCCGATACTGGGTGCGCACGCGCATGGTGTAGCGCGCCGGTGTGCCGTCGGGCATGGCGCCCGCGTTCTTGACCCAGAGCGTGTCCTTCCAGACCCCCTTGAGCCCGGCGAATTGCGGATCAGGCGCCTCGCCCGGCTGCGTGCAGCAATCGTCGACCGCGCCCGCTGCGCTGACGTCCCTGCCGTTGGGGTCGAGGATTTCGAGGATCTGGAACGGGTTGACGTGGATGTGGAACGGGTGGCTCACGAAATCCGAGGTCAGCGTCCAGTCTTCGACCGCGCCAAGTGGCAGTTGGCGGTCGATGCGGCCCGGTTCGTAGGGCTTGCCGTCGATCATGAAGAGGAGAGGCGACTGCGAGGTGTCGATGAAGAAGGTCAGGTGCTGCTCGCCGATCTCGGTCGTTTCCGGCGAAAGCCCGGCGAGGCTGTGGTGCGGCACGAAACGGGCCAGTGACAACCCGTTCTCCAGATCGGCGACGACGGTGTCGACCATGTCGGCCGGCATGTTGATCCGGGCCGCCGCGGCCAGTTCCGCGGTCAGGTGGGCGTCGGCGTCGAAATCCGGGATCGGCGCGCCCTCGACCTCGATGAAGCCCAGCAGCTTGCGCGCCTGTGCGGCGCCGTCAACGGCCGCCGAGGCCGCGATCCGTTCGTCGATGGCGCAGTAGGTGCCGGGTGTGTCAAAGACCACCAGCGCGTCCCAGCGATAGCCGGGCTGAAAAACCGCATCCGTCGTGCGCATGGCCCGGCCGGTCGTCAGCCCATCGGCCGCGATCAGGTGAAAATCGACCGGCTCGCCGGTGCAGTGCTGACCGATGTAGCTGTCGGAATCGGTCAGGCTCATGTCGTCGATCTGCGGCGCGTTCTCGTCGCGCTTGAGGAATTGCAGGCGGATCGTGTCACGCACGCCGGCGTGGATCATCCGCAAGCGTTCGATCTCGCCGGTGCGCATTTCGGCCAGCGTCGGCAGGACATGCCCGTTGATGCTGGTGAACCGTCCGGACTTGTCCCAACTGCCCGGGCCGAACTGGTCATAGCTCTCGATGGTGCCGACGCTGCCGCGCGGGCAGATCCAGCGCCCGGTGTCAGGGTCGGTGCGGATCTGCGAATTGCCGTTTGCGTCCGTGTAGGTGCAGGCATAGGGCACCTGCAGGAACACCATAAGCCGCTCGCGGAAGGGCTGGGTTTCGGTCGGGCGCAACAGGACGTCGATGTCACCGTTGGACTCGGGCGTGGGGGCGCGGTCACCCGTCAGCACCAGGGCGCCGGCCATGCCGCTGCCCACCTGCAACGCGGTCGATCCGTGACGGTGCGGGTGATACCAGAACGTGCCTGCCGGATGGTCGGGCGGGATGTTGTATTCGTACTCGAACGTGACGCCCGGGCTGATCGACAGCAGCACGTTGTCGCTGTTGCCCGTAGGGTTCACCCACAGGCCGTGGCTGTGCAGGTTGGTGGTGTTGAAACAGTGCGGGATGTTCGGAGAGCGGTCCCAGTTGTCGCAGAGCAGGTCCTCGGGCAGCCGGTTGTCCAGCCTCACGCGCACGGTGTCACCTGGCCGGGCATAGATGCTTGGCCCGACATAGGGCGCCTTTGGGTCAATCCCGTCGCCGGTGTATCCGCGCAGCCGCACCTGGTCGTACCGACGTTCGACGGGGTCCCAGATCTGGTTGGTCACGTATTCGATGCCCAGATCAAAGACCACCTCGCCGGATGCGGGTGCCAGCGCGGTCAGCCGCGACAGCGCGTCGTCTCCCGTCTCGGCCGCAAGTCGCGGGGGATCGGCCAGAACCCGCGTGTCGGGTTCCTGTCCCATGACGGGCCAAGCCGCGACGAGGGGAAGGAAGAGAGAGACCGACAAACGACGTAATGTCATGGCAAAGATGTCCTTCTGGAATTGCGGTCGACCGAACGTCGAAAGACGGTACCACGCTGGCGCGAGCCACCAAAACGATTCCTCACCTATTGCATGTGCGGATCCGCGCCCATTTCTCCCTCTGATCGCAAGCCTTGCAGCGTTGGCCCAGGCGGAACGGACGAGTGGGCGGGGGAGACGCCAAGGGCGCGCAGCGGACTGTCGGCGCTTGGCCGTGCTTGCCGCCTCGGTCGGGCACCGCGACCTGCGGCCCGACCAAGACGGTGAACCTTGGCAGCAGGACACACCGACCGCGACAGTTCGATGACGCTGCGAACGCTCAGGATCACTCGGGGGTTTGTCAGACTCGGAGGGTCGAGGGATGGCCCCGATCCGGACATCGGGCATGTCGCAGAGGCCAACGAGAGGCTCGACCGCAGCCTGTCGCCATTCGGTCGACTTGGGGAACCAGGGCGAAAGCCACTGGCGCCCGATACGCCGGTGGCATTGCTCTCAGTGCCTGAACTGCGCGACGTTTTCGGCGGTGATCCGCATCACGCCGGTCTGAATGGTGGTCGGCAGCGGGTTGGCTCCGGTCTCCTGCCAGCCCGGGACGGCCTGAATCGCGCCGGTGTTCAGCCAGTGCAGCAGGTGGACGGCGGTCATCGCCTCGGCAAAGGACTTTTGTGCCACGGCCCCGTGAATCGTGCCGTCCTCGATATAGGGCAGCATGTCGTCGTTGCGGTCCATGGCGACGATCTTGACCTCGCCCTTGCGGCCTGCCTCGGTCACCGCGATGGCCGCGCCCTTGCCGCTGTCCCCATCGGTTCCGCCGATGCCCACCACATCGGGATTCGCCAGCAACGCCTGCGCATAGGCCGTCGGCGCGTAGGACGGGTCAGCCTTGTCGTTGATGACGTCGACGACCTCGATGTCGGGAGCATTCTCGGCAAACCACGCCTTGTAGCCTTCGACGCGCTCAAGCACCGGCGGCGCGGGGAATGTCCCCAGCAGCACCTTGCCCTTGCCGCCAATGGCTTCGGCCAGCATCTGCGCCCCGACCTTTCCCGCCTCGAAGTTCGAGATGCCGAGATGGGTGACACGGGCCGATTCCGGCGCATCGCCGATGATCATCGCGACCGGGATGCCCGCCTCGGCGGCCCGGTTGATGCCGGGCACCAGAGCGCCGACGTCGCCCGGGAAGATCAGGATGCCGGCCGGGCGACGGGCGATCAGTTCGTCCAGCTGGCGCGCCTGCGCGGCTGTGTCAAAGTCGAGCGGGCCGGTAAAGGTGGTCTTGACCCCTAGCGCCTGGGAGGCGGCCTTCAGCCCCAGCCGGTGGTCGGCCCAGAACGGAACCTGGGTCACGACGGACAGAAACACGTATTCCATGTCCGAAGATTGCGCCGTGGCGGCAGCCGACAGAAACGGCAGCCCGGCCGCGCCCATGGCCCCGGCCAAAAGAGCCTGGCGTCTGTTGAGATTGAGTTCCGTCATGGGTGTCCTCCCTGGGATGTGACGGTTCAGTGAAAACTGCGGCCGCGGCGCATCAGCATGTCGAGCGCGACGGCAGCGACGAGGATCAGGCCGGTCACAATCATCTGCCAGTAGACAGAGACGGCGAGCATGGTCATCGCGTTGTTGATCAGGGCAACGAAAACGACGCCCAGGAAGGCGCCGAGGATTGTGCCCTCGCCGCCGCGCAGGCTGGCGCCGCCAATCACCGCGGCGGCCAGAACCTGCAATTCCAGCGCGTTGCCGGCGGTTGGTGTGCCGCTCACCAGGCGCGAGGCCAGCAGCACGCCGGCAAGTGCCGCAAGCATGCCGGACAGCACATAGAGAACGATCCGCACGCGGATGACTGGGATGCCCGACAGATGTGCGGCACGCTCGTTTGCGCCGATGAAATAGACCTGGCGGAAGAAACGCGTGTGCCGGAAGGCGAGATCGAACAGGACGACCAGCAGCAGCGTGATCCACAGCAGGACGGGCAGGCCGAGCCACGAGGACGAGCCGGCCAGGCCGAATTCGCGCGGAAGACTGGAGATCGAAAAACCCTCGGTCATCACCAGCGCAATGCCGCGCGCGATCGACATGGTGCCCAATGTCGCCACCAGCGGGTTGATTCCGATCAGTGTCACCAGCGCGCCATTGGTCAGCCCGATCAACCCGCCCAGCCCGATGGCGGCGGCCACCGCGATCGGGATCGGCACGCCTGCCGCGATCAGCATCGCCGCGACGGTCGATGCCAGTGCCAGAACGGCACCGACCGACAGGTCGAATCCGCCCGAGGCCAATAGCAGCGCCATGCCGATGACGATGATCGCCGTTGGCGCCATGCCGATGGCGACGGCGCGGAAATTCGCCAGTGACAGGAAATAGGGAGAGACGATGGTCATCGTCACGACGATCAGCGCAATCAGCACCAGGAGCGACAGCTCGCGCGTGGCGGCAAGTCGGCGCAGGATCTGGACCGAGGGCGAAGGGGGTACGGTCATGTCGGTCATTGGACGGCCTCGGTGTTGGTGGTTTCGGCTGCGCCCGATGCGAGCGCGATCAACTCTGCCTCGGTGCCCTTGCCAAGCGCGCCCGCGATGCGGCCCTTGCGGACAACAAGCACGCGGTCGGAGATCTCGATGAGTTCGGGAAAGTCGGACGAGATCACCAGCACCGAAACCCCGGCCTCGGCGGCGCTGCGCAGGCTGTCGTGGATCTGGCGCTTGGAACGGATGTCGACGCCCTTGGTCGGTTCGTTCACCACCAGGAGGCGGGGGCCGGTTGCCAGCCACTTGGCCAGCATCACCTTTTGCTGGTTTCCGCCCGACAGGCTCGCCATTGCCGGGCGGTCGTCGGGGGTGCGGATCGAGAAATCGCGAATTGCCCGGTCCGAGGTGGCGCGCGCCCGCGCCGTGCTGAGCAGGCCCAGCCGCGAATGCGCGGGCAGGGCGGCGGCGATGAGGTTGCCCCGCAGCGACATGTCGAGGAACAGGCCTTCGGTCTTGCGGTCCTGTGGGACAAAGCCCACGCCACGCGCCAGCGCGGCACGGAAACCGCGCGGCGAATGGGAATGGCCATCCAGCGTGATCGTCCCGACGGTGGGGCGGGCAAGCCCGGCCAGAACTTCGCCGATGTCCGGTGCGCCGGACCCCAGGAGCCCCGCCAGACCGACGATTTCGCCTTGCCGGAGCGCCAGGTCGATGCCGTCCAGCCGGCCGGTCAGATGGACGCCCTCCAGCCGCGCGATTTCGGCACCCGGAATGCGCGCCGGGCCTGAAGCGGTCTCGCCCAGCTTGCGGCCCACCATGTCCTCGACGATCTCGGCCTCGGTGGTTTCGGCGGCGTTGCGGCAGCTGACCCGGCGGCCGTCGCGAAAGACGGTGATCCGGTCAGCGATGTCCAGCACCTCCGACAGGTGGTGGCTGACATAGACGACTCCCAGGCCCCGCGCCGTCAGCCGCCGGATCAGGCGGAACAGCGCCTGTTTCTCGTCCGGCGCCAGGGCCGAGGTCGGTTCGTCGAGCAGCAGGATCTTTGCGTCCAGCGACAGCGCCTTGGCGATCTCGACCACCTGGCGCGCGCCGACCGGCAGATCGCCGACCCGGGCGCGCACGTCGATTGTCATTTCGAAATCATCCAGAAGCGTGCGGGCCTCCCGGCGCAGTCTGGTCCAGTCGATCCAGCCGCCCCGCTGCGGGGCGCGGCCGGCAAAGATGTTCTCGGCCACGCTCAGACCTTCGGCCAGGCTGAGTTCCTGAAAGACGCAAGATACCCCCTGCGCCTGCGCCTGGGCGATCGAGCCCAGGTGGACCGGTGTCCCGCCGATCCTCACCTCGCCTTCGTCAGGCGTCGTGACTCCGTACATCAGGCCAAGCGCGGTCGATTTCCCGGCGCCGTTCTCACCGAGCAAGGCGTGGACTTCGCCGCGCTCCAGGTCGAAGTCGACTCCGGCCAGTGCCAATGTCGGGCCAAAACGCTTGGTCGCGCCGGCAAGCTCCAGGAGGGGAGGCATCGGGTCAGCCCGCCGACTTGACGGCGTCGGCGGCGGCGATGTCCTCGACCGTTTCGGCATAGGATTCCCGCGTGCGGCCGATGTGCGCTTCGAGGATGGCGGCGATCTGGGCGTCCGACCCGTCGGCCAGCACATCGCGCAGGGCCTTGTGCTCTTCGAACGAGAGTTTCGTGTGCATCGGCTTGACCGAGAGGTGGGTCCTCAGCGCGGCGATCTTGCCGACGTAGCGGTCGTAGCTGTCCTTCAGGTAGTGGTTGCCGCAGTGGGAGAAGAAGGCGGCGTGAAACGCGCTGTCGAGGCGGAGGTATTCCTTGGCGTCCCCCTTGGCGCGCGCCTTTCCCATCCGGTCGACCACGCCCGTGATGTCGGCCACCAGCGCCGCGCGATCGCGCTTGATCGCCAGGTGCAGCGCCGCCATCTCGATCGCGATGCGAAACTCGCAGATCTCGATGACCTCGCGCGCGCTCAGGGTAAAGACGAAGGCGCCGCGCTGCGGCAGGATCGTCACCAGCCCCTCGGTCTTCAGCTGAACCAGGGATTCGCGAACGGGCGTCTTTGACACGTTCAGCTCTTCGGCCAGCTGCCGCTCGGACAGGGCCGCACCCAGTTCATAGGCGCCGGAAACGATCTGCTCGCGCAGATGCTCCAGAACTGTTTCCGTCAATGATTTCGGGCGGTTGATCTGTGCCATTTGCAGGCGCCCTCCTTGGTGCGCTTCATTGCTGTTGATTGAAATATCGTATCTGAGATATCAGATGTCAACGGAAAAGGCGGGTGATCGTCCTTCCAGGGGAGGAAAACATGGGAAAAAGCGCGATTCGGGCAGAGTTGGCCCTGGACTGCCGCAACAGCCACGGCGAGGGCGTTTTCTGGAACGCCGCCGATGGCCGCGTGTGGTGGACCGACATCGAGGGTCGCGCCCTTTGGTGGTTCGAACCGGCAGGCGGCAAGAGCGGCAGGCTCGAGATGCCCGACCGGGTTTGCTGCTTTGCGCCGCGCAAGGATGGCGGGCTGATCGTCGCCTTCGCGCAATCGGTGGTCTTGCTGGATCTAGCAACTGGCGCGTCCGAGACGATCCACGCGTTCGAGCCCGACAGTCCCGACACGCGGCTGAATGATGGCCGCACCGATCGCCAGGGCCGGCTGATCGTGGGCGGGATGAACGAGGCGACCGGCGCTGCCGACAGTTCGGTGATCCGCATCGACCCCGATGGCACCGTCACGACCCTGATCGACGTCGTCGCCTGTGCCAATTCCACCTGTTTTTCGGCCGACGGCCGCACGATGTATTTCGCCGACACGCCCGAACGCACGATCCGCGCCTACGACTACGATCCCGCCACCGGCGACCTGGAGGCCATGCGCCTGCACGCGGATTTCACTGGCGAACCGGGCTTGCCCGATGGTTCCTGCGTCGATGTCGAAGGCGGGGTCTGGAACGCCGAATGGCAAGGGCGTCGCGTCGTCCGTGTTGCCCCCGATGGCCGCATCGACCGGGTGATCGAGGTGCCCACCTGGAAACCGACCTGCTGCGCATTTGGCGGGCCGGAGCTCGACACCCTTTTCATCACGACCTCGCGGCTGATGAGCAGCCCCGAGGACCTGGCGGCTGACCCACATGCCGGTGGTCTGTTTGCCGTCAAGCCCGGAGTCCGCGGGGTGCCTGACGCACCCTTTGGCGGATGACGATACTCAACTGGAGGAGAGTTATATGAGTACCGCGAAGAAATCCCTGATCGTATTGGCAAGCCTGATTGCCAGCGGCGTTGCCGCAGCCGATTACCCGGCACCGGTTCCCATGGCCGACGGCGCCCAGGCCGATCTGTTCCGGCTGTCGAACGATGGCGCTGTCCGCATCGCCTACATGCCGCCGGCGACCGAGTTCAACTACTACATCGCCATTGGCGAGGGCGTGAAGGCAGCGGCGGCCGAAGCCGGTGTCGAGGTCTTCATGCTCGCGCCGCAGTCGGGCGCCGACATCAACGGCCAGATGGGCATGATCCAGGACGCGATCACCCAGGGCGTCGACGCGATCATCCTGTCGACCCACGACGAGGCCGCCGCCGCACCGCTGGTCTCGCGGGCCGTCGAAAAGGGCATTGCCGTGGTAATCGTCAACTCCGACATCGGAAACTTTCCGACCCCGGTCGATGGCGTCGTCGGCTATTCGCAACGCAACGGCACCCATGCCATCGGCGACTACCTGGTCAGCCGCGCCGGAGACGAGGCGATCCAGGTCGGTGTGATCGAAGGGCAGCCGGGCTATCACTCGACCGAGCGGGTGGGGGGCTTTCTCGACGCCATCGGCGGGCATGGCAACATCCAGGTCGTGGCGTCGATCGCGGGCGGCTGGAACGTCGAGGGCGGCAATACCGCCGGCATGGACCTGCTCCAGGCCAATCCCGACATCGACGTGCTGTTCGCCGCCAACGACTACATGATCATGGGCGCCGCCCTGGCCGCAAAGGCACTGGGCAAGAGCGATATCCTGCTGCTCGGCAACGACGGCGACACCGCCGCGCTGGAAGAAATCGCCGGTGGCGCCGTCACCGCGACCGTCAACACATCGCCCTACATCATGGGCGAAATCGCCCTGGCGGTAACCCTGGATGCGCTGAACGGCACCTTCGCGGGCGGGTTCGTCGAAACCCCGACCGCAATCGTTGATGCGGACACTGTCCTCCCCGTTCTCCAGGATGCCGGCAGCCTCTATCCGCAGCCGTCGAAATCCTACTGAGCCAACGTCCCGGCCCCGCACGATCGGGGTGGGGCCGGACTTTGCCCTGAGGATACGCCATGCCACGACACACAAGCATCGACCCCCCCGCGTGGGAAATCCGCGGCCTGACCAAGCGCTTTCCCGGCGTTCTGGCCAATGACGCGGTGAACCTGACCCTCAACCGTGGCGAGATCCACGGGCTGATGGGCGAAAACGGCTGTGGCAAGTCCACGCTGATCAAGGCGCTGATGGGGGTGCATCAGCCCGACGGTGGCGTTATCCTGCGCGCCGGCCAGCCGGTGACCATCGCCGACCCCACCGCCGCCCGCTCTGCCGGCATCGCGGCGGTGTTTCAGGAATTCTCGCTGATCCCGACGCTCAGCGTCGCCGAGAATATCCATCTGGGCAGCTTGCCCGGCCACAGGTTGTGCATCGACTGGACGCGGATGCATGCGCGCGCCGCCGAGGTGCTGGCCCGGCTGGACGTCGCTATCGACCCCGCCGCCACCGTCGGCGATCTTTCGGTTGCCGACCAGCAGCTCGTGGAGATCGCGAAGGCAATCGCCACCGACGCGACGATGGTCATTCTCGACGAGCCCACGACGGCGCTGGGCCTCGACGAGATCGCCGTCCTGCACCGGGTCCTGAAGGGGCTGAAGGCTCAGGGCGCCGCCATTCTCTATGTGTCGCACCGGTTGGACGAGGTTGTCGAACTGGTCGATTGCGTCACGGTGCTGAAGGACGGTCGCGTGGTTTCCACGGCCGAGGACACGCCGGTGACGATCAAGGCCATCGTCGGCGCGATGATCGGAGAGGTGTCTGACCACTATCCAAAGGTGTCCGCCGTGCGCAATGATATCGCGCTTGAACTCTGCGACATCCGGACCGCCAACCGAGTCAACGGTGTCAGCTTTGCCCTGCACCGGGGCGAAGTGCTGGGATTGGGCGGTGTCCTGGGGTCGGGCCGGACCGAGATCGCCAGGGCGATATTCGGCGTCGATCGCCTGACATCTGGCGAAATCCGTCTCGGTGGCAAGAGGCTGCGTTTGCGTTCGCCGCAGGACGCGGTGGCTGCGGGCATCGCGCTGATCCCCGAGAACCGCAAGGCCGACGGGCTGTTCTTCAACTTCACCGGACTTGCGAACATCTCGGTCGCCCGGCTCGACCGTCTCGGGCCGCCGGCGGCGATGAACCTCACCCAGGAGCGTGCGCTGGGCCGCGACCTGATCGCCAAGCTGGAAGTGACCCCGGCCGCCGAGACGCGGCTTGTCGGGCTGTTGTCCGGCGGCAACCAGCAAAAGATCGTGATCGCGCGGTGGCTCTTTGCGGGCGCCAGTGTCTTTGTCCTGGACGAACCGACCCAGGGCATCGACGTCGGCGCCAAGATCGCCGTCTACCGACTGATCAACGAATTGACCGCAGCAGGCCATGCCGTCGTGCTGATCTCGTCGGACCACGATGAACTCCTGGCGATGTCGGACCGGATCGCCGTGGTCAACCACGGCCGAGTCACCGACATCCGCCCCGTCTCGGCCTTTCAAAGGGCCGACCTTGTTCGCGCATCGGCAGAAGAGGAGTTCGCCGCATGACCGCCCTGTTCCGCTCACCCATCGCTGCACCGCTTGCGGCGCTACTGATGGTGGCGCTTGCCACCGCGCTGACCACGCCGCGTTTCATCGATGCGGGCAACCTGTCCAACCTGGCGCTGCAGGTTTCGATCGTGGCCATCGTCGCCATCGGATCGACCTTCGTCATCTTTACCGGGGGCATCGACCTGGCACCGGGATCGGCCATTGCCCTGCTGACCATGGTCTTTGCCGTGATGGTGAAATTCGGCGGCGTGCCGCTGCCGTTGGCCATCCTGCTGACCGTGCTGCTTGGCGGGCTGCTGGGCGCGGTCCTTGGCGGGCTTTCGGCCTACCTGCGCATCCCCGCCTTCATCACCACGCTCGCCGCGCTTTCGGCCTTTCGCGGTGTCGCCTTCATGTTCAACAACGGCTCGCCGGTGTTCTCTGTCCACGACTCGCTGGAAACCATCTTCTACGGCACGTTCCTGGGCCTGCCGCTGCCGCTGTACTACCTCGTCATCCTGTATGCGCTGGCCTGGTACACGCTGCGCTACACCGCCTTCGGCCGGGCCGTCTACGCGGTGGGCGGCAACCCGAACGCCGCCCGGCTGTCGGGGCTGAACGTGCGCAGGATCCAGTGCATGGTCTTCGTCATCGCCGGGCTTGCCGCCGGGATCGGCGCGATCCTGATGGCGGCGCGGCTCAATTCCGGCTCGCCCAACTATGGCGTCGGGCTGGAACTGTCGGCCATCGCCGCAGCGGTCATCGGCGGGGCCAGCCTTGCCGGCGGGCGTGGCAACATCATCAACACCTGCATCGGTGCGCTGACCATCGTCATCGTTCAGAACGGCCTGAACCTGAATGCCGTTTCGACCTCGGTGCAGACCATCGTCATCGGTGCGATCATCGTCGTCGCCGTCGGCCTCGACATGTGGCGCCGCGAGCTTGGCGGCGCCCTGCAACACCTCACCGGGTTCAACCGGACCTGACATATCCAAGAAAGGACAACAAAATGGCAGCAGTCACTTTTTCCCACATCGGCATCACCGTGCCCGATCTGGAACGCGCGGTGGAGTTCTATTCCAAGTGCTTCGACTTCTACGTCATCATGCCGCCGACCACGATCAACCACGACGACAGCGCCATCGGCCAGATGTGCGACGACGTGTTCGGCGAGGGCTGGGGATCGTTCCGCATCGCCCACCTGTCGAGCGGCGACGGCATCGGCATCGAGCTGTTCGAGTTTCCGAACACGATCGAGGAAGAGCGCCCCTTCGAATTCTGGCGCCGCGGCCTGTTCCACTTCTGCCTGCAGGACGAAAAGCTGGAAGAGCGGGTGAAGCTGATCGAGTCCATGGGCGGCAAGCAACGGATGAAGCAGGTGCGCAAGTATTACCCCGGCGAGAAACCTTACCGGATGGTCTATGTCGAGGATCCCTTCGGCAACGTCTTCGAACTGTACAGCCATTCCTATGAGCTGACCTATTCCTCGGCTGCCTACGTCTGAGCCCTTCTGCCGGGAGGCATCCATGAGCAACAAACCCAAGGTCGTCATAACGGATTTCGACTACGGCGACGTCGACATCGAAACCGCGATCCTGCGCGATGCGGGGGCCGAGGTGGTGGCGCTTCAGGCCAAGTCGGAGACCGACCTGGCCATGCATGCGGCCGATTGCGCCGCGATGATGAACCAGTATGCCCGCATCGGACGCACCACCATCGAGCGGATGACCCAGTGCCGGGTGATCGCCCGGTATGGCGTCGGCGTCGACATCGTCGATGTCGAGGCGGCGACCGAGCGCGGCATCCTGGTGACCAACGTGCGCGACTATTGCACCGAGGAAGTGGCCGATCACGCCATCGCCCTGTGGATGGCGCTTGCCCGTCGGCTGTTCGACTACGACCGCGCCACCCATCAGGGCATCTGGCAATGGCAATCCGGCAAGCCGATCAACCGGCTTCGCGGGCGCACGATGGGGATCGTCTCGTTCGGCAAGATCGGCCAGGCGATCGCCGAACGGGCGCGGGCCTTCGGTGTCGAGATCATCGCCTTTGATCCGTTCCTTCCGGCGGATGTGGTCGCCCGCCACGGGGCCGAGCTTGTGGACAAGGCGGGGCTGCTGGCGCGGTCGGACTACATCCTGATGCAGGCCCCGATGAACCCCGATACCCGGCATTTCCTGTCGGACGCCGAGTTCGCGGCGATGAAACCCGGCGCGATCCTGGTCAATACCGGGCGCGGGCCGACCGTGGACAACAAGGCGCTCTACCGCGCCCTGACCACCGGCACGCTGGCCGGTGCCGGGCTCGACGACCCCGAGGAGGAGCCCGCCAAGCGGTCGCACTGGTCGCCGGCGGACAACCCCATCTTCACCCTGCCCAATGTCGTGGTGACACCGCACGCAGCCTACTACTCGGAGGAGTCGATCCGCGCCGCGCGCGAGAATGCCGCCTCGGAGGTGGCCCGCGTGCTGACCGGGCAGCCCCCGAAATTCCCCGTGAATGCGGATGCGCTGGCATCTGCCTGAGACCGACACAAAGGACCGATCATGCTGAAAGTCTACAATGATTTCGACCGCCGCCCCGATCTTCTGAAGAAGTTCGACGAGGTGGTGGCGTGTTATTCCGCCACCGCCGTTTTCGCCGACGTGCAGTATCGCCTGGGCGTGATGGACAGCGGCATCAAGCCGCCGTTCCGCGCCAAGACCTGCGGACAGGCGATCACCGTGCAGCTTTCCAAGGGCGATCTCGTCGACCCCCTGAAGGCGCTGGAGATGGGCCAGCCCGGGGACATCATCGTCGTGGATGCGGGTGGCGACCTGAACACCTCCGTCTGCGGCGGGCTGATGGGCGGGTTGGCCAAGAACCGCGGCATCCGCGCGATGATCGTCGATGGCGCCGGGCGCGACACCGATGAGCTCGAGGATATCGGCTGGCCGATCTGGACCCGTGCGATCACGCCGCGTGGCACCCACACGATGTTTTCCGGCCGCAAGGAAGAATTGTCGATCAACGTCGCCGTCGCCTGCGGCGGGGTGATGGTGAGCCCCGGCGACTTCATCGTTGCAGACTTGATGGGCGTGACCGTGATCCCTCTGGACCGGGCCGAAGAGATCGTGACGCTTGCCGCCGAGCAGGCCGAGCGCGAAGAGAAGACCCGCCAATGGGTCGCCAAGGGCAAGACGGTCGAGGATCTGCTGAATGAATTCGGTCGCATCTGAGCCGCGCCTGATCGGCTTGGACTGGGGCACTTCCAGCCTGCGCGCCTTTCTGATCGGCGGCACTGGCGAGGTGCTTGATGTCGTCTCGGCCCCGCAGGGGATCATGCATGTGGAAGGCCGCGATTTCGACGCGGTCTTTCACCGGCTGGTCCAGCCCTGGCTGCGGGGGCGGGTGCTGCCGATCATCGCTTCGGGCATGATCACCAGCCGCAATGGCTGGCGCGAGACACCTTATATACGCGTGCCTTCGGGCGCCGAGGAACTGGCCCGCAATCTCGTGACCCACGAGGCCTCCGGCGGCGTCAGGCTGTGGTTCGTCACCGGCATGACCACCGAACGCGACGGCGCACCAGACGTGATGCGCGGCGAAGAGGCCCAGATCGTCGGGGCCACCGGCGCCGACATGGGCGACGGTGTCTATGTGATGCCCGGCACGCATTCGAAATGGATCACCGTCGCCGGGGGGCGGATCGAAGACTATGCCACCTACATGACCGGCGAGATTTTCGGCGCGCTGAAGTCGCACACCATCCTTGGCACGCTGATGACCGACGGGGGCTTCAGCAGCGAAGGTTTCCACCTTGGTGCCGAGGCCGGTCTTTCCGGCGGCGGCGAGTTGCTGCACCGGCTCTTCAATGTGCGGACGCTGCCGCTGTTCGGCCGGATCGGGCCGGAAATGACCGCCGACTATCTCTCGGGCCTGCTGATCGGGACCGAAATCGGGGCGGCGGCAGGCGGGTTGGACGGAGCAACGATCACCATCGTCGGCCGCGGCGACCTGGCCGAACGCTATGCCATGGCCTTGGCACTGGCGGGGCTGAAGAGCCGAAGCGCCCCGGAAAACATCGTGGCGCGCGGGCACTTCCTGATCGCCCGGGCAGCGGGGCTTGTATCTTGATTTCCTGGAACCAGGCTTTTGCCGCGAATCCCCTGATCGCCATCCTGCGCGGACTGACGCCCGAACGCGCGGTCGAAACGGCCTCGGTACTGTTCGATGCCGGTTTCCGGATCGTCGAGGTGCCGCTGAATTCGCCGCGCCCGCTGGAGTCGATTTCTGCAATCGCAGAGACCTTTGGCGACAGGATGGTGGTCGGCGCCGGGACCGTGCTGACCGCGGACGCGGCCCGCGCAGTTGTGACGGCCGGCGGCCGGCTGATCGTCGCTCCGAACCTTGATGCCGAGGTTGGAGAGGCCGCGCGTGACGCGGGTGCTGCCTGGTGCCCGGGTGTCGTTACCCCGACCGAAGCGTTCCTGGCCTTGCGCTTGGGCGCGGCGGCGCTGAAGGTCTTTCCGGCCGAAATGGTCCCGCCGCCGGCGGTGGCCGCCCTGCGCGCTGTCCTGCCACCCGAGGCGACGGTGATCGTGGTCGGTGGCATCACGCCTGACACCATGGCGGGATACCGCGCCGCGGGCGCGCAGGGTTTTGGGCTTGGCTCGGCGCTGTTCAAGCCCGACTATGACCTCGATATGGTCTTGGGGCGCGCCCGGCAGTTCCGCGCGGCGCTGAAGGAAATGAGGGAACCGTGAAACGAACCGCATTCGTGTCCGGCGGGACAAGGGGCATCGGAGCAGGCGTCGCCCAAACTCTGGCCGCCGCCGGCTGGCACGTCATCGCCGCAGGTGCGACGCAGGCCGAGGTCGATGCCTTCGAACCGGTGCCCGGCATCGACACGCGGGTGATGGACGTGACCGACGACCGCGCCGTCACCGAGGCCTTTGCCGGGCTCGACAGGCTCGACGGGCTGGTGAATTGCGCCGGCATCCTGCGCCGGGGCGAAGAATACGACATCGAGGTCTTTGCCCGGGTGCTCGATGTCAACCTGACCGGGACCATGCGCTGCTGCCTGGCCGCGCGGCCCTTGCTGGCGGCTGCGGGCGGGGCGATCGTCAACACCGCCTCGATGCTCTCGACCTTCGGCGGGCCGCTGGTGCCGGCCTATTCGGCCTCCAAGGGCGGGGTGGCGCAACTGACCAAGGCGCTGGCCGCGCATTGGGCGCCCGAGGGCATCCGGGTGAACGCCGTCGCCCCCGGCTGGATCGAGACCGAGATGACCCGGGAGCTGCGCGCCGATCCTGCCCGCACCGCCGCCATCCTGGGCCGCACGCCGTTGCGCCGTTGGGGCAAGCCCGACGAGGTCGGGGCATTGGTGTCCTGGCTCCTGTCGCCCGAGGCAAGTTTCGTGACCGGCGCCGTCTATCCCGTCGATGGCGGCTATCTGGCTGTTTGAAGAAAAGGACACCCCCCAAATGCCACTTGAAAACGATGCCGATCCCCGGATGCCCTACCAGTTGCCCTTCCCGAAGGAGGCGCTGGAAGAAATCGTCATCCCCGATGCCGTGCCGGAGGACGACCGCCTGTGGGTCCCGCAGGCCGAGAACGTGTGGTTTCGCCCGCTGTGCCTGAACCGGTCGCAGGGCTACTGGATGAACCTTCTGAAGGTGCGCAAATCTGGTGTGCTGTCACGCCACCGGCATCCGCAGGCGGTGCATGGCATGGTGCTGAAAGGGCGCTGGCACTACCTGGAACACGATTGGGAGGCGACCCCGGGCGCCTATGTCTACGAGCCGCCGGGCGAGACCCATACGCTTGTGGTGCCCGAGGGTGTCGAGGAGATGATCACCTATTTCCAGGTCAACGGCGTGATGTGTTATGTCGATCCCTGGGGCAAGGTCCTGGGTTACGAGGACGTTTTCACCAAGATCGACCTGTGCCGCAAGCATTTCACCGAGGTGGGACTGGGTGAGGATTATGTCGACCGGTTCATCCGGTAGGCAGATCGGTATCGGGCTTGTCGCGCTTGGGGCGTGGCGCGGACCGATGCCGCGTAGCCGCCCGTCAAACCGGAACGCGAGGCCCAGCCGATGGGAACCCGGTCTTGCCGCGTCGCGTCATCGCACCTGCTCTCGCGCTCCACGGCGGTGCGATAGGGGCGAGCGGATTCTTGTCTCACCCGTCCTGCGGTTGCGCATCGCGTTGCGCAATCCGCCCTTTACTTGAAGGTCATCGGCATCAGGGTGCGGGGCAGCCACAACGCGATTTCGGGGAAGACGATGATCAGCAGCAGGATCAGCAGCATCGGGGCGAGGATGATGCAGACGTCGCGCATGACGCTGACCACGTTCATGCCCCCGATTGCCGCCGCGATCAGCAAACATAACCCGTAGGGTGGCGTGACAAGCCCGAAGGCCAGGGAGATGATGCCGATGATCGCAAAGGCAATCGGGTGGATGTCCGCCGCCGTCGCCACAGGCAACAGAACGGTGCCCAGGATGATGATGGTGGGAATGGCGTCGATGAACAGACCGAAGAACAGGAAGAGGGCGGCGATGATCAGGGCGGTTCCGATCATGCCGAATTCATGCGCGGTGAGCGTCTCGACGATCAGGCGGGGGACGTTGTAGAACGCCAGCATCCAGCCAAAGGCAGAGGCCGTGCCGATCGCAAAGAGCGAGATCGAGGCAAACCGGCCCGTGTCATAGAAGATGTGCCCGAGGTCCTTGATCGACACCGTCCGGTAGACAAAGACTCCCAGGATCAGGGCATAGCCCGCCGCGATGATGGCGCTTTCGGTTGGCGTGACGATGCCGCCCACGATCCCGCCGATCACGAGGATCGGCGTCAAAAGCGCCAGCGCCGCGCCTTTGAAAGCGCTCCAGAACTGGGGGAACGTGGGCTTGAGCGCGATGGGATAATCGTAGGCCTTGGCATAGCCGTACACGGTGGCCATCAGCGCGAAGCCGATCAGCAACCCGGGAATTGCCCCCGCCAGGAACAGCGCGCCCACGGATATCTGCATGACCCCGCCCCAGACCACCATCAGGATGCTGGGGGGGATGATGACGCCCATGACGGACGAACATGCCGTGATCGCGATGGCGAAACGGGGCTGGTAGCCTTCCTTGACCATCGCCGGGATCAGGATCTTGCCGCAGCCGGCGGCGTCGGCCGTGGACGAACCCGAGATGCCTGCAAACAGCATCGACACCGCCACGTTCACATGGCCCAGTCCGCCCGGCATCCACCCGGTCAGCACGCGGGCGAAATCGATCAGCCTGGTCGTGATCTTGCCCGAGTTCATCAGGTTTGCCGCCAGCAGGAAGAAGGGCACCGCCAGCAGGATGAACGAATTGTAGGACTGGAACATCCGGTCGAGGATGATGAACGGGGTGAGCCGGATGTCCAAAACGACGATCGGTATCGTGGCGATGCCCAGGGCAAAGGCGACGGGCACGCGGACCAGGATCAATGCCAGGAAGCCCCCCACAAGGATCATGCAGGCGAGGCCAGTTGAGACGATCATGACGCGGCAGTCCTGTTCTTGGTGAAGGCGCTGAACGCCTCATACAGTCGATAGGCTGCAAAGATGGCCCAGATGGCCCCGGCCAGGGGAACCGACACGTAGATCCACAGCAGGTTGGCGCGCATCATGACCGAATTCTGGATCGAACCGACCTTGGCGTATTCGATCCCGTACCAGGCAAACAGCAGCGCAAAGACCATGATCGCGGCGTAGACGACGCCCTTTTGCAGCAGCGCGCCGCCCGGGCTCAGCGCGTCCCGGGAGATGACGACATCGAAGTGGGTGCCGTCCCAGACCGCCAGCATGGATCCGATCATCACGACCCAGACAAAGATGAAGGTCGCCAGTTCTTCGGTCCAGAGAAAGGTGGGGATCAACCCAGTGTAGCGCGAGATCACCTGCATCGCGACAGGGACAGCCAGCGACGCCATGAGGCATCCCAGCAAGACGCGCAGACCATTGCTGAAGGCTTCGAGAATTCGCCCGACCATGATGATGTCGCCTTGCGTGTTGGGGCGGCTTGCCCGGAGCGGAAGGGGGGCGCCCTGTGGTCAGGGCGCCCCCGGATCGGATCACATGCCGCGAATGGTCGCGAGCAGGTCGGTTGCTCCGATTTCAGCGGCGAATTCGTCCTGGACGGGCTTGACCATCTCGAGCAGCGTTTCGCGGCCGTCGAATTCCTGCACCTTGATCTGGCCCGCGTCGAGCATCTCTTGCAGCTTCAGCCCGTCTTCGCGCGATTCCAGTTCGCGGCCGAAGGCGCCTGCCTCTTTTCCGGCTTTCAGGACAGCGGCTTGGAGGTCTTCGGGCAGCTTGCGGAAGGTCTTGCCGCTCATCACGATGGGACGCACGGTGATGGTGTGCTTGGTCAGCGTGATGTAGGGGGCGACCTCGTAGAACTTGAGGTTCTGGATGCTGGCAGCTTCGTTTTCAAAACCCGCGATCACGCCGGACTGGATGGCGTTGTAGACCTCGTTGTAGGCAATCGCCGAAGGCGCTGCCGTCAGCGCTGCAAAGGTCTTGGCCTGGATGGGGGCGCCCATGACGCGCATCTTGTGGCCGGCCAGGTCATCAAGGCTTGCGATCGGTCCGCTGGACACCAGGTTGCGGACGCCGCCGCCGGTATAGCCGATGATCTTGATGTCGGCGTTCTTTTCCAGCTCGGCTTCGAGCGGGCCGAATGCGTCGCTGGACAGCACCGTGTTCCAGTGATCCAGATCGCGGAACAGGAAGGGCATGTCCATCAGCGGAAT
This sequence comes from Antarctobacter aquimaris, assembly GCF_900184945.1. Classification (GTDB taxonomy): domain Bacteria; phylum Pseudomonadota; class Alphaproteobacteria; order Rhodobacterales; family Rhodobacteraceae; genus Maliponia; species Maliponia aquimaris. The sequence continues at coordinate 32,886 of NZ_FXYF01000012.1, forward strand.
GGCGGGCGCGAACTTGGCCATGTTGGACGGGGCCATGATCGTGTAGTCGATCGCGACGCCCTGCTGGAGGAAGTTGACGTAATCGCTTTCGACGCCCAGTTCGCCATTCAGGCGCAGGTCGAATTCCACGTCGCCGGTGTAGTATTCGCCGACCAGTTCCTCGAATTTCCGCATCGTCTTGGTGAAGGCATGGTTTTCGTCGAACATGCTTGCGCCGCGCAGGGTCACGTCCTGCGCAAGGGCTGCGGTCATGGAGGCTGCGCTGAGCCCGGTCGCAAGCATGACGCCCATCGTCACGCGCGCGGCTTTCTTGGTTACGGTGCTAAGAAAAGTCATTTTCGTCCTCCCAGACATTGGTTTTTCGACCGGAGTTCAGATCCGGACGGCCGGATTCCTTGGTGCCTGGACCGAGATAACCGGCTCTGGCGCCATCCGTCAAGAAAAATGCAGACTAGTATGGTACTTTGGTGTAGCCCTGCTTCAGAGCGTCACCGGCAGGCGGAGTCGCACGGCCGCGCGTCCGCGAAATCGGTGGATTTGTTGATGTGAAAGCGCTTTTGCAGTACATACCTTGAGGCTCAAGCCGCGTCGGCAGACGGCGACGGGAAACTGGGATGGCGGACTAGACATGAATGTATTCGACCCACAGGACGCCAGGAGGCTGACGACAAGCGAAGAGGTGTTTCGGCAATTGAAGTCGGACATCATAGCGATGCGTCTGTTGCCGGGGGCCAAGATTTCCGAGGTCGAGGTGGCCAAGACCTACAACGTGTCCCGCCAACCCGTCCGAGAGGCGTTCATGCGCCTGGGAGAGCTGGACCTGCTGGAAATCAGGCCGCAACGCGCCACTCGCGTGCGCAAGATCTCGCACCAGAAACTGCGGGATACCCGTTTCATCCGCGCCGCGGTCGAAGTCGAGGTCGTGCGCGTTGCCTGTACGACGGCCACGCCGGAAAGCCTGGAGGCGATTGCGGCAAACATTGAGCAGCAACGTGAGGCCGTCGCGGCGGGAAATGCCGTCGATCTCAAGACGCTGGACTACGAGTTTCATCGGCTGATCTGCGTGGCAGCGGACCGATTGCCCGCGTTCAAGGTGATTTCCGAGAACAAGGCGCATACCGAACGGGCCTGCACGCTGGAACTCAACGACGCGACAGGGATGCGGGAAGTGCTCGAAGGCCACGTCGGGATCTTCGAAGCCATCAAGGCGGGCGACGCGGAAACCGCCGTCGCCAGGACCCGGGTCCACCTGGCGCATCTCGACGGGACGCTGATCAGCGCCTCGCAGAACAACCCGGACTTTTTCGAAGACTGATAACCCGCGCGTTGACAAGTCCTGAATACTACCATACCAGTCATCCTTGACGTTGGGTGAGTTCTCGCTCGGAAGACCCGCTTTCGGGGGTATGGCCATGGGATTGAGTGGAAAAGCGGCGAACGCAACAGGTGGTGGGCGTGCAGGCGCACCGCGCCGTGCGGCGGACAGCGCGAATGGCCTTCTGCCCTCTCAATCCAGCGGGAAACGCGCGGATTTCACCGCCGCCGGGATCACGGCACAAGCGGCAAAGCCCTTGCGCTGCAAGGCCGCATGACCAGCCCGGCGGACGCAGGGATGGCGGCCGCTGAGACCTGCCATGCGGCTGGTGAAGGTGGCGCGGTTGTCGCAGCGACTGGCGGGAGAGTTGGCCACCAGAGCCACGCCTGTACGATTTGCCCCGGGATGATCCGCACCGAATTCCACAATGTCTTTGCCATTGGCGAAGCGCGTGCCAGAGTACCCGCAATGACCGCGGTCGCATGCGAAGGGACATCAAATTGCGGGGCCGGCGTGACGGCCTTGCCGGCCTTGGGCCAGGCGTGGTTCGTGACAGGCCCCTCCGTTGCCGATCAACGGCGGCACCCAGTTTTTCCGAGCACCGCTCGGAGAGAAACCCCCGGGCCAGGCACCATGGCCCGGGGTCACCAAAAGGCGCATTGTCAGCGCTGACCAACGACCAATCGGGAGGACCATCAATGACCAGATCGATTACCTTCAAGAAGATCGCCCTGAGCGCGACGCTTGCAACCGCGGCGGCGTTCAGCCTTGCCGTGCCGGCCTTTGCGGAATACCCGGAGCGCCCGATCACGCTGATCGTGCCCTGGGGTGCTGGCGGCGGCACGGACGCGACCGGCCGCATGATCGCGGGCCTGTTGCAGGAAGAGCTGGGCCAGCCCGTCAACGTGGTGAACCGCGATGGCGGCAGCGGCGTCGTCGGCCATTCGGCCATCGCCACGGCAGAGCCCGATGGCTACACCATCGGCGTCGTGACCGTCGAGATCGGCATGATGCACTGGGCCGGTCTGACCGAACTGACCTACGAAGACTACACCCCCATCGCGCTGTACAACTATGACGCCGCGGGCATCCAGGTGCGCGCGGACAGCGAATGGAACACCGTGGGCGAGTTGTTGGACGCGATCAAGGCCGATCCCGGCAAGCACAAGGGCTCGGGCACGGGGCAGGGCGGCATCTGGCACCTCGCCCTGGCCGGCATGTTGAACGACGCCGGCGCGGCGGCGGATGCGGCACCGTGGGTGCCGTCCAAGGGCGCGGCCCCGGGCCTGCAAGAGCTGGTCGCCGGTGGCGTTGACGTCGTCACCTGCTCTGTTGTCGAGGCCGCGGCGCTGATCGAGGCCGGCAAGGTCAAATCCCTCGCCGTCATGGGCGAAGAGCGTCTTGGCGCCTTTCCGGATGTGCCCACGCTGAAAGAAGCCACCGGCTCTGACTGGAAGATGGCCGCCTGGCGCGGTGTCGCAGGCCCCAAGGGCATGCCCGACGAAGCCACGGCCAAGCTTACCGCCGCGCTTGAAACGGTGTGGAAGTCCGCGGAGTTCCAGGAGTTCATGAACGGACGCGGCTTTGGCCTGGTGTGGAAGCCGGGTGACGAGTTCACCACCTGGATGAAGGACAGCGATGCTGCCCTCGGCACCGTCATGACGGCTGTGGGCCTGGCGAAGTAACCCGCTGGCCGACAATGTTGTAGAAAGGGACCGTGGCTGTTGACCGCGGCCCCTTTCGCATCTCCGACATCTCCAGCTGACGAGGCCCGACATGCGTTTCAACAATGTCATTCCAGGCGGACTGCTGATCCTGTTCGCGCTGGCGGAGATTGCCTACGCCCGCACGTTCCCCCGCCTGCATGGCCAGGCGTACGGTCCTGACCTGTTCCCGACGCTGATCGGTATCGGGTTGATCGTGTGCGGGGCCATTCTTGTCGTCCAGGGGATCGCGCAGCGGGCCCAGGTGCCGATGGTCGAGATCGGCGATTGGGCGCAGGACCGGGGCAACATCGCGAATATCGTCATCCTGCTGGCCTGCATGGTCTTCTACATCCTTGCGTCGCAGCGTCTGGGCTTCATCCCCTGTTCGTTGCTGATCATGACGACGCTGCTGGTGCGGTTCGGCTCAAGCTGGCGCGCCAGCATCCTCATCGCCGCCATAACGACCCTCGTCATCCACACGTTGTTTGCCAAGTTTCTGCTGGTGCCGCTGCCCTGGGGTATCCTGTTGCCCGTTGCGTGGTAAGGGATCATGGACACGATTTTCAAAGCCTTTGCACTGATCTCCGACCCCCAGACCCTAGGGATCATGCTGCTGGCCGCCGTCTTTGGGCTGTTCGTCGGGGCGATCCCGGGGTTGACGGCGACGATGGCCACCGCCTTGCTCATCCCGTTCACCTTCTTTCTCGACCCCGTTCCGGCCATCGCGATCATCGTGACCGCCGTGGCCACCGCGATCTTCGCCGGCGACATCCCCGGCGCGCTGCTGCGGATTCCGGGCACGCCGGCCTCGGCCGCCTATTGTGACGAATCTTATGCAATGACCAAGAAAGGGCAGGGCGAACAGGCGCTCGGCATCGCCCTGGTCACCTCCGTGATCGGCGGGCTCGTGGGCAGCGTGGTGCTGGCCTTCAGCGCGCCGGCGCTGGCGGAATTCGCCATCCAGTTTTCCTCCTACGAGTATTTCTGGCTGGCCTGTCTCGGCCTGTCCTGCGCGGTCATCATCTCGACCGGATCGACCCTCAAGGGGTTCGTCTCGCTGTTCATCGGCCTGTTCATCGCCACCGTCGGGATCGACGGGACGGCGGGCCACCCGCGCTTTACCTTCGGCAACGTGGAGTTGATGGGCGGGGTCAGCTTTATCCCGGCAATGATCGGCATGTTCGCCATTTCCGAGGTGCTGCGCTACGTCGCCTCGAACCGCGACGTGATCCAGGTGCCGCTCCAGAAATCCGGGTCGGTGTTCGCGGGCCTGGGGCCGATCCTGAGGAAGTACAAGTTCAACATCGTGCGCGGCTCCTCGATCGGCGCGGTCGTGGGTATTCTGCCGGGGGCCGGCGCGGATATCGCGGCGTGGATTTCCTTTGCCATCTCCAAGAAACGTTCGAAGACGCCGGAAAAGTTCGGCACGGGTCACCCCGAGGGGCTGGTCGATGCGGGGGCCGCCAACAATGCAAGCCTCGCCGGGGCCTGGGTGCCGGCCACCGTGTTCGGCATCCCCGGGGACTCCATCACCGCGATTGCGATCGGCGTGCTGTACATGAAAGGCATGAACCCTGGTCCGATGGTGTTCATCATGAACCCGGAACTGATCTACGCGGTGTTCCTGGCCTTCTTCATGGCCAATCTCGCGTTGCTGCCACTGGGCTTCGTGGCCATCAAGCTGTCACGCCACATCCTGCGCATTCCGCGCCGCGTCCTGATGCCGATCATCGTGATCTTCTGCATGGTCGGCGCCTTTGCCATCAACAACACGGTGTTCGGAATCTCGGTCATGCTGGTGCTGGGGGTGCTGGCCTATCTGATGGAGGAAAACGGCTTTCCGGTTGCGCCCGCGATCCTTGGCATCGTTCTGGGGAACATGGTCGAAGACAATTTCATGGCCTCGATGATCAAGGCTGACGGAGATCCGCTTGGGTTCTTTTCGCGGCCCATTGCGGCGACGCTGGGCGTCATTACCATCCTGGTCTGGCTGGTGCCTCTGGTAAAGATCCTGATTCGTTGGCAGGCGAAGCGCCGTCAGCAGGTATCCTGAGAAGGCTCGCGGGGCCTCTGCTGGTTGCCGTGGGCCGGAATGGTCCGCGCCAATGGGCCGTCACGGTCACCTTCGCGACGTCCTTCCCTGTCCCGGGTCGGCTTGCGCGGTGGCTATCCTCGCAGGGGCCACGCTACGGGACACAGTCGCTGGCGGCGGCAGCGCGGCTCGGCTAGGTTTGGGCAACAGCAACGGAGGCATCCCCATGTCGTTGGTCCTTTACGTCATTCTCGCGCTGATCATCCTGATCCCGCTCTACGTCATTTATCTGTACAACCGGCTGGTCCGCTCACGGAACATGGTCGAGGAGGGCTGGAGCGGCATCGACGTGCAGCTCAAGCGCCGGGCCGACCTGATCCCCAACCTTGTCGAGACCGTGAAGGGCTATGCCGTCCACGAAAAGAACGTGCTCGAAGAAGTCACCCAGGCGCGCGTCGCGGCGGGGGCGGCGCAGTCGGTGGAGGGCACGCAGAAGGCCGCCGACATGATGACCGCGGCGCTTGGCCGTCTCTTCGCGGTGGCCGAGGCCTACCCCGAGCTCAAGGCCGACGCCAATTTCCGCGAACTGCAAGGCCAGCTGGCCGAGACCGAGGACATGATCCAGAAGGCGCGCCGCTACTACAACGGCGCGGTGCGCGCGCTCAACACGCAGGTCGAGCAGTTTCCGTCAAACCTCGTGGCGCAGCAATTCCGCTTTGCCCGCGCGGATTACTTCGAGATCGAGGATCCGGCGCACCGGGCGCTGCCCCAAGTCGACTTTACGAGCTGAGCCATGGCGCTGCATCGGGTTCGCGTTTTCGCTCTGCTGCGCAGTCTTGTCGCCGCCTGTCTTGTCGCGCTTGCGGCAGGCGGGGCGGCGCAGGCGGCCGAGGAAATCCTGTCCTTTGACGTCACCGTGGAGGTGCTGCCGGACGGCGCGCTGGAGGTGACCGAGGAAATCCGTGTCCGCGCGGAGGGCTCCGAGATCAGCCGCGGCATCTACCGCGACTTCCCGGTGCAGTACCGGGAAGAGAGCGGCGCCGTCAGTGTTGCCACCTTCGAGGTGCTCGAGGTGCGGCGCAACGGCGAAAGAGAGCCCTATACGGTGCTGGACCAGGGCGCCGACAAGCGGCTGCGCATCGGCGATGCCGACGTGTTCCTGCGGGTGCCGTCCGAACAGCTCTACGTGCTGCGCTACCGCACCGAAGGGCAGTTGCGCGTGCAGCCGGATTTCGACGAGCTGTTCTGGAACGTCACCGGCAACGACTGGGCCTTTCCCATCCTCGCCGCCTCGGTGCAGGTCACCTTGCCGGATGGCGTGCCGATCCTGCGGCACACGGCCTACACCGGCCCGCGCGGAGCGCGCGGACAGGACTACGAAGTGCTGGAGGCCACCGGCAGCACCTACCGCGCACGCACGACCGCGCGACTGAGCCGGGGCGAGGGGTTTTCCGTCGCCGTCGCCTGGCCCAAGGGCGCCATCACCATCCCGCCGCCGCGCTACACCTCGGCCACGCGCCCGCCGCGCACCACGGCCTCGGGCAGGCCGCTGACGCCGGCCGCCGGGGTGCTGGCGACCCTGATCGGCGCCCTGCTGCTGACGCTTGGCTGGTCCCGGGTGGGGCGGGATCCAAAGCCCGGCGCGATCTACCCGCGGTTCGATCCGCCCAAGGGCCTGTCGCCCGCCGCGACACGCTACGTCAGGCGGGCGGGCTTTGACCGGCGCTGCCTGACGGCGGCGATCCTGTCGATGGCGGTCAAGGGCGTCCTGCGCATCGAGGAGAAGGAAAAGACCTGGGCGCTGGGCCGCGACACCTACACGCTGACCCCGCTCGGGTCCGCCGGCAAGGGGCTCAGCCACGGCGAATCCGGCGTCTATGCCAAGCTGTTCCCGCTGGAGAAGCCGGTGACGCTGACCAGCGACAAGACCAACGGCAAGCGTATCGACGCGGCGCGGAGCGAACTGTCAAACCGGCTCTGGACCGAGCATTACGGCGCCAGCTTCAAGCGCAACACGCTGTACACGCTGGGCGGGGTGCTGGGCGGCATCCTTGCCGCGGTGTTGTTGCTGGGGTTGGCGGGCAACTGGAACGTCATCGTCATCATCGCCTGGGCGGTGCCCGCGCTGGCCGTCGGCATCGCGACACTGCTGATCGGCATGGCGCTGTCCGGGCTGATCGCCGGGCGCAGCGCCGGGTTCGACATCGGGCGGGTGGCGCGCGTTGTGTTCCTCGTCGTGGGCTTTGTCGTGATCCTTGGCTCGGAGATTTCGGTCTTTGGCGTCCTTGCCGGCGTGTCGGCCTCGTTCCAGTCCGGCGGCGCGCTGGCCCTGGCCGGCTCGGTCTTCGGCGTGGTCGCGGCGCTGTTCCATTTCCTGATGGCGGCGCCCAGCAAGGCGGGGCGTGATCTGCTCGACCAGATCGAAGGGTTCGAGATGTACATGGCGGTCGCCGAGGAGGATCGCCTCAACATCCTGAACCCGCCGGAAAAGACGCCGGAGCTGTTCGAACAGCTTCTGCCCTACGCGGTCGGCCTGGGCCTGACGCATGAATGGTCGCAGAAATTCGCCGGTGTGCTGAGCGCGGCCAATGCGCCGGGCTGGTACCAGGGCAACCGGATGTTCGACGCGGACCGCTTTGACAGCGGCTTTGGCCACGCGGTGGCCTCGACCTCGGCGCCGTCCAGCCGCTCGTCCAGCGGCTTCAGCGGCGGTGGCGGTTCGGGTGGCGGCGGCGGTGGCGGCGGTGGCGGCGGCTGGTGAACGCGTCCTGAACGCGACGCGCCGGCGAAGCCTGGCTGACGCGGTCGGCAAGGACCGGCAACGCGAACAAGCGCAGGGCTGATGTGCCCACGCACAAGGCCCTTCGCGCTGGCGCTGGCCATGCCGGTGGCTAGACGGTTGTTTCCGCACTGAGGCGGAGGTCACCTGACTCCGGAGAGCGAAGCCGGTCTCGGGACGGGGGAACAGGGGCGAAGGTATCGCGCAACAGGGCCCGTGGATCGGCACCGGTGTGCCGGTGTGTTTCGACCGGCATGCCGCGGCCGATAATCCCTATGCGGACAGCATTATTTTCGTTGACGGTTCGATATCGGAATCCTAGCTAACCCCATGTCGTAAGGTTGTTTTTTCGACATTCACTGCGAACCTGCTACAGGAGAGATTTTGGTACAAGTTCTGGCACCCGTCGGGGTGGGGTCCAATGTTGGCGAGGTGATTGCTCTCGATGACGGTGGGTACATGGTGGTCTGGACGCATCTCGTCAGCCCTCTTTTTTCAATTCCAAACGTAACCGATGAACAGGCAACGGCGGTGCTGGGGCGTGTGTTCAATGCCGATGGCACCCCGAGGGGCGCGGTCTTTCAGGTCAACCAGTCCGATGCCGCATCGGGGCAGGGGCAGGCCGACCTGGCGCTGCTGTCGAACGGCAACATCGTCGTGGTCTGGACCGATGGCCCGAACCTGACGGATTTCGACGTCGCCGCCCGGGGCCGGATCATCGGCCCGGACGGGACCCCGGTCACGGACGAGTTCGAGCTTTCGGCATCGACCCAGCGAGATCAGCGCATCCCGCAGGTGGCCGCCAACGACGCGGGCGGGTTCCTTGTCACCTGGAGCGACGGGCGTTCCCCCTGGTCGAACACCAACGAACAGTGGCTTGGGCAGGAATTCGACGCCAACGGCAACAAGGTCGGGGCCGAACTCTGGATCCGCGACGACCGGACCAGCGAAGACAGCGAATTGGTCCATATCCGGGACGGGTTCTACAGCCTGATCGCGACAAGCGGGCGCACCTTCAACACCGACGCCACCTACAGCTACCTGGACCCGATCCGCAGTTCGACCAACATCGCCTCGCTGAACTGGCCCGGCTTTTCGGAAAGCTTCGGCTTCGAGGATGATGCCGCCTCGGACGGCAACGGCCACGTGGTGACCGTCGCACCGAACGGCGCCTTCGGGGTCAACGTCCGGCTGCTGGCGCCCTTCGAGGTCCCGAACCCGCAGTCCGGCAGCACCTTCAGCGACGGCACGCGCTTTTCCGACGTGAACGTCAACCTGGGCACGGACCCGCAAGGGGTGTTTTCCGGTTCGCTGACGACCGTGGGCCTCGTCGGGTTCAACGTCCGCCCCGACGGGGTGACGTTCACCCCGCAATCCGTCCACCACCCGGCGGCTGCCGTCGCCTTCATGCCGAACGGCAATATCGCGGTTGTCTGGACGGCGGTGTCCGGCGGCACGTCGACCGCGCCGGAGTTCTCGGTCTACGCGCAGATTCTCAGCCCGCAGGGCATCATCCTGTCGGACGTGGTGGTGATCGCGGATCAGAACGTGGTGAGCACCGACCTCGCGCCGCCCTTCGTCAGCGCGGGTGCGGACGGGCGGCTGTTCATCGGCTGGACCGGCACCACCGACCGCAACGGCGCGGGCACCAACGAGATCATGGGCGGCGTCTTTGACATCCCGACCTACGCCTACGGCACCGTCACCCCGTCGGGGGCCTTTGCCACGCCCGGCAACGACGAGGTGACGGGCACACCCTTCACCTTGGAAGACACCGGGCTGACGCGCTATTTCCTGTTCGACGGGGACGATGTCTGGACCGAAGGCGACGGGGTCGGCGAAGTCTACGGGATGGACGGGGACGACCTGTTCATCTTTGACAACACCGCGCCCTTCCAGGTGCAGGCCATCCCCGGGCTGGGGCGCGACACCTTCGACTACAGCCTGTGGACCGAAGGGCGCGATCTGCCCTCGCTGGCCGGAAACAACCTTGGAAACGGCAACCCGAACCCCGAGGTCGTGATCGGCACGCTGTTCGCCGACACCGCGTCGGTCAGCGGCGGGAAGGTGTCCGAGGATCGCCTGCTGCACACCGAGGCGGGGGACGACACGATCCGCTTTTTCGGCAACAGCGGCATGACCGTGGATGGCGGCGCCGGGGTGGACGAAATGACCGCCTTCGACAACCGCGCCAATTGGCAGCTGACCTTTCACGGCACGCACTACACGCTGGACTACATCAACAGCTTCGCGCCGATCATCAACCCGGACTACACGATCTCCCTGCGCGGGGTCGAACGCATCGTTTTTGCCGATGAGACCGTGACCTTGCAGCCGACGGCCTCGCTGCCCTCGGGCGGCGCGGCCAACGGTCCTGTCCTGCCCGAGGGCATCACCGGGACGGCCGGCAACGACCGGCTCGTCGGAACCGCGGCGGCCGAAGCGATCTACGGCTATACCGGCGATGACATCCTGATCGGTGCGGCCGGGGCGGACACGCTCGAAGGGGGCGCGGGGCGCGACGTGCTGATCGGCGGGACACGCGGCCTTTACCACACCGAGACCTCGGCCCAGGTGTACCGTCTTTACGCCGCCGTCCTGGGGCGCGAGCCCGATCTCACCGGGCACCAGGGCTGGGCCGCGCAGCTGTCCAGCGGCGCCACCACCTTGTCGCGCATGGCGACCCTGTTCGTCGGTTCGCCCGAGTTCCAGACGACCTACGGCAACAGTACCGATGAGGAATTCGTCACGCTGCTCTATGCCAACGTGTTGAACCGCGTCCCCGCGACCGAGGACCGCGACTACTGGGTGGGACGGATCGGGGATGGCCTGGCGCGGGAGCGCGTGGTGCTCTTGTTCTCCGAAAGCCCGGAGCACACCAGGACCACGGCAAGGGACCAGGCGTCCTTTGACCAGACGCGGGACGTGACCACCTGGGCGGACGATGTCTTTCGCCTGTACCGCGCGATCTTTGACCGCGACCCGGACAAGGGCGGCTTCCTGACCTGGACGGAAACGCTGTCCAGCGGGCGGATGACCTTTGCCGAGGTGGTCCGGAGCTTCATGGATGCACCGGAGTTCCAGGCGACCTACGGTGCCGCGGACAACTCCCAGTTCGTGACGCTGCTCTACCAGAACGTGCTCAAGCGGGCTCCGGATCCGACCGGTCTCGCGACCTGGATCGCCTCGCTGGACAACGGCGCAAGCCGCGAGAAGGTGGTGCAGCAGTTCATGCGGTCGCCCGAGTTCGTGAACGGGACAGCGGTGGACCTGGTGACCTACATCGAAAGCTACGGCCCGGACGACGTTCTGAACCCCGGTGCCGGGGACGCGGTAGTGTCGGGAGGCCTGTTTGCCGACACCTTCGTGTTCACCGACGACGGCCTGGCCAGCACGGTCACAGTGATCGATGTCGAGACCTGGGACACGCTGCAATTCATCGGGTTTGGTCTGACCGGGGCGCAGATCATTGGCCGGATGACGCAGGACGGGGATGACGTGATCTTTGCCGATGGCAGCGAAACCATCGTCTTTGCCAATACGGTGCTGGCGGACCTCACCGAGTCCATGATCTCGATTGCCTGAGCGGCGTCGCTAGCTGACAGACTGGGCTGACCCAGGCACTGATCCGGGGTCAGCCCGCCTTTGAGGTGGGCCCCTGCGGGGGGGGCGGTGCAGGCGCGAGGTACAAGGCGCAGTCCAGGCGGCAACAAACGTGCAGCAGGGACTCGTTCCGTCTGAAACAAAAGCCTTTTGTTCATCGGTCCCGAGGGCCGCTGACCGGTTGATGCCGGCGGCCACGGTGTTCGTTGTCTGGCATCCAGGTCAGGCCCGGGGCGACCGGCGGGCGCGCCGTGGCGGCGGGATTTGGTGCATCCCGCGCCAACAACTCCGACAGGAGCAGCCCCGCCTCGGGGATGTACACGCTTGTCGGAAAGGACCGGATGAACGTCACCACCTGCTGCGGGTTCCGCGATTGCCGGGCGGTGACCCAAGCCTCGGCATCCGTCAGGTCGCCGGCGGACCGGGCAGCGGGCGCCTCGAACAGGAACACGTCGGTCAGGCGGTGGGCGAACCAGGGGATTTGTTGACCGACTGACGCGGTCGCCACCTCTGCTAGGATGGCGTCGAGCATCTGCTCTATCCGCACGGCAGGTCCCGCGAGATGGTCATTCAGGCGCTCGGAAAAGAGACTGTCGCCGCGACCGCCTCTGAACGCCAGGCTTCCCGGTTGCGCGGCGTAGGAATAAAAGACCCCTTGGGGCACCTGGATTGCGCCCAGGCCAAGGTCGGTGGCCCCCGGAAGAAAACCGAAGGGATGGGATCGGCTCGCATCCGGAATGACGATGTTGGTCTTGTTGCCGGCCCCTGTCATGCAGCACAGCACCGTCTCGACCGACAGGGCAAGCGGGAAGAGGTCGTAAATGTCGTTCAGGGCGATGTCCGCGGGCATGAGGTAGGTCGCGCCGGGATGCTGCACACCGTAGCCCGCGTAGTAGAACAGCCCGGTGACATCGGGGTCCGCCTGGCCCAGCCGCAAGCCGAAATCGGCGACTGCGCCAGTCACGGCATCGCGGTCCGCATCGATCGGCGCCTGCACGTCAAAGCCGGTGGTGCGCAGGGTGTCAGCCAGGGTCTCGGCGTCGCGGGATGCGCTGGGCAGGGCCAGCAGGTTGGCGAAGCGGCTGTTGCCGATCATCAGGGCAAAGCGCTCTTCCGCGTGCAACGGACCCAGGGGCAGGGCGGCCATCAGGCCAGCCAGGATGGCGCCGGTCAGCCATGCGGGACGGGTCAGGCGCATGGCCTACCTTTCGACCATGGCAAACTCGATCCGCCGGTTCTTGACCTTGTTGCGCAGCGTGTCGTTCGGCGCGACCGGAGACGCCTCGCCATAGCCGACGCTGAGGATACGCCGGTCATCGACGCCTTCCGAAGTGGGGGACGCGCTGACCGACCGGGCGCGCGCCTCGGACAGCGCAAAGTTGGCCGCGGCGCCGCCGCCGGAATCCGTGTAGCCGCCGACCTCGATCGTCATGCCGGGGCAGCGTGACACGATATCGACCACCTGCCTGAGCAGCGGCAGGCTGTCCGGCTGCAAGCTGGCGCTGCCGGTGCCGAAATGGATGTTTCCGGTGCCTGACAGGCTCTCGAACCGTCCCTTGCAGGCCTCGCGGTCAAGGTTCCCGTCCAGTTCGACGGCACTGTTGTGCAGGATCACTTCCTGCCGGATCACGGCGGCATCGGGCAAACCCGCCGCCCCGTCCCGCGAAAACACGAAGTCGAAAGAGACAAAGACAGAGGGAACGATCTCGAAACCGGAGGCTTCGGTCAGCTTTTCGATGCCTTCGGTCAGGCCGAAATCACTGGCTGCCACGGAAATCGGCTCGCTTGTCGAGACGGCCACCGCGTTTTCGCTCAGGAGCGTGACGATCGCCCGCGTCTCCATCTGTCGGCGTACTCCGTGCAGGTCCAGGACAAAGGGGATATCGACACGCTTGCGGCGCGCCTTTGGCAGGTCCGACAGCTGCGCCGGATCCAGCCTTGCGGTCACCGTCGCCGTGGGAAACTTGAAGCTTTCGAAGAACATGAAACACATGCGCACGTTGCGCAGAACGACCTTCGTATCGACCTATTCGAGCGGGATTTCGATGGTCAAGTCGCCCGTGGGGCTGATCGCGCCGCGCAGCGATGCGAAACTGCCGGTCTCGACGGTCACGCGGTTCTTCACGGACTGAAAGTTCAGGACGGACTGGCCGGGCAGCATGGTCCCCCCCGGCTCGAAGATGCCTGTCTGTGCGCTTGCCGGCGCGGGCAGCGTCAGCGCGCCGAAGAAGGCGGAGAAAACAAGCGAGATCAAGGAGGTTCCTGAAAGCCGTGCTCAGCGTCGCCTTCTTTTCACAACCTCGTCGTTCAGCCGATGCCAACGACTGTAGCACCCATCTTCCACCTTTGGTCGTTATCGTTGTGTAAACAGCATCTGGTCCACCGCCATGGCCCCGCGAGGGGGGCGCTTTGACACGAAGAAAGGCACCCGCAGACTGGTCATCAGGGGCTTGGGGCACTCCTGCCGCCCGCGATGACCCGGTGCCGTTCACGGTGCAAGACCTGATCCGGCGGACCCCGAAGGTCCCGCTCTTCAGCGTCGAGAGCCAGGGCAGCAGCGAACAGTTCTGGAACACCACGCCGCGGTCGAGGCTGGGTCCGGACACGCCGTAGCCGTCCATCTTGACCACGCCCGAGGTCGGTTCGGCCAGACCGGCGAGGATGTTCATGTTGGTCGACTTGCCACAGCCCGAGTGGCCCAGGATGCAGACGAATTCGCCCTTCTCGGTGCCGAATCTTGCGTTTTCGAACACGGTCATGGCGCCGCTTCGACCGTCCGGGAACTGCTGGCTCAGACGTTCGATCGACAGATACGGTTTGGTCATTGTGCCTCTGCATTTTCGACGCAGGCGACCGCGCTGGAGCAGGCCAAAGGCCGAGTCCAGCAGCATGCCGACGACACCGATCATGAGGATCGAAAAGATGACCGAAGTCAGGTCGAGGTTGTTCCACTCGTTCCAGACGTAGGAGTCGATCCCGGTGCCCCCACGAACATCTCTGCGGCACAATGACCAGCCAGGCGATGCCGATGGAGCTGCGCGTGCCGATGAGAAAGCCCGGCGGGATCGTCACCAGCGCGGCCATGAAACAGCCCGACAGCACGCGATAGATCGAATAGCCGATCTGGATGCCGATGCCCTTGTCGTAAAGCCCGGCGTCGCAGAACGGGTTCGACAGCTGCTCCCGGGCCTTGGCCAGCACCTGGCTGGGTGGTGGCACACCGGCCCTTTCCTGCCCCAGGCCCATGAGCCGTTCGTGTTCGGTCAGTTCTTCGAGCGGCTTCTGCGCCGGGATGGCGGTCTCCCACACCAGGAGGCCGACCGCCAGCATGACGATGGACAGAAGCGCCGCGCGCTGGTTCAGGGAGAGCGCCACGCTGGGCATGGGTCAGCTCTGCCCGATGGCAAATTCGGACACGTAGCGTTCGGGGTCCGCCGGATCGAAGGTCTTGCCCTTGATCGTGTGCGACTTGCCGGTGACGTCCGGCGCCACGGCCCAGCCGGCGGTCTTGGTGACCTGCGCGTTCGACCCGTAGCGTTCGTGATAGCCCATCGACTGGGCCCTGATGTTCGGCGTGGCGCAGGTGATCGGCACAGCATCGAAGGACCGGTGGCCGATGTCGTTGTTCCCGAACATGGAACGGTCGATGGCGCTTTCGACCTCGCGTTCCGGCATCTGTTCGGAGGACATGCGCGCCGGATCGACGTGGTCGATGTCATGGTCATGACCCGGCAGGCAGGTGTCGCAACCGAAATCCACGCCATGGCGCAGGTTCGTCTTGCCCGAGAATGGATTTCCGGGACTCTTGATCGTCATGGTGCTTTCCAGGGGTTCATTGCGTGTTGCCTTGACTATGATCAGCAGGTCTGCCGCCAGAAAATCACTGATCAACATTGGACAAATGTGAAAATCTGAATTGATTTCGGGTCTTTGTCTGGTGGCCGGAGGAGGGTTGTTTGCGAAAAACCGAGACCTGTGAAATTTCGCAAGGCTCTGCCGGGATTGGCCCCTGTGCTGCTGAGCGTGCTGGACCGCCCCGATTCTCCTTTCGATACGCTGCCCGACCCGGCGCTGGCGCTGGACACCGCGACGGACACCGTGGACCTGATGAACCCCGGCGCCGTGCGTCTGCTGGGGCCGATCGCTCCGCATCGCCACGCTACAGCCGGTTTCTCCATGGTGCCGTGCCGAAGTTCGTCGTGTTCCTCGAAGAGGTCGAACACCGCGCCCGGAGCTGGACTCGCGATGTCGCCCTGTGGCACCCCGCCGCGCTGCGAGATGCGTGCGTGGTTCCTGCCGCACCGGCCGCGGCTCGTCCTGGTGGCTCTGCTGGACCTGGACGAACTCGACCGCCACGCCGCGATGGCCGAGACCCACCACCACCACCTGAACGTGAGGCTTACCCTATGCCCGACTCCCTGGGCTGTCAGCCCATCCACCCTGAACAGGTGTACCGGATCGAGCGCGAGGTCTCCCGGCGCACGGCGGGACGCTGTTCCTGCACGATGTTTCCGAACGGCCGTTCGAGACACAAGGACGGCTGCAACCGGTCCTGCAGGCCGGCAGCGTGATCCGGCTGGGGGGATACACGCGCCCGCTTGCTGGACCTGCGGGTGATCGCCGCCACCAGAGAGGCGCCGGAGTGGACGGTCAAGAGCGGCCGGCTGCGCGAGGACCTGCTGTTCTTCCTCAACGTCTTTCCCATCGCCTGCACCCCGCTGAGGGGGCGGCCGGAGGATATCCCGCTGTTGGCGTCGCACATGCTGGATCTGGCCTGCACGCGCCTGAACTGACCGAATGGGCGGTGCAGCAGATGACGGACTATGCCTGGCCCGGCAAAGTGCGCGAGTTGCGCAACGTGATCGAACGCGCGGCCATCGTGTCGGGTGTGCGAAAGTTCATCCTTGAGCTGGGCGGGCGCATAGGCAAGACGCGTGAGGGCGCCCAGCCAATCCGCAGCGAGGCCGAGATGCAGCCGATGTTCCGGGACACCCTCGTGGCATGCCTGCGCGAGGCGGGCGGCAAGGTGTCAGGTCCCGGCGGCGCGGCCGCGCTGCTGGGCATCAAGCCGACAACGCTCTATTCCCGCCTGCGCCGCTACGGGATCGATGCGTCCGACCTTCACCCGTGGTTCGCACGGCATGAACGCACGCCTTGCAGCGGGCCTGCCATCGGCCTTCGGACGCGCACTCACCCGGTTCGGTCCGCACGTCACCAAGGCAAAGCCGCGCCGCGTCGGACCTGACGGATTGATCAACCGGGACAGACCGGGGAGTTTCGCCCGGGTCGAATGTCAGGTCTGCGGCTCCGCTGGAAAGCCCGATGCGCGCAGCCGCTCCCGGAACTCCCGCATCCTTGCCGCGTCTTTCAGCGGCATGCGCTCGGCATCCCGGACAGAGATGCCCGGCAGTACGGCCCGGCAAGCCGTTGCGGCGGCGCGGGCCTGTTCGGGCCGCGCCAAGGCCACATGACTGGCCGCCAGCAGGAAATGCGCCAGGTACCAACGCGGCATGCGGTGAATGGCGCGCTCGGCCCACAATATCGCGTGCTCGAAGTCACCCGCCACGTAATGCGCCAGCGCCAGCCCCGAGAACCGGAAAAAGATGCTGGGATCGCGCGGGTTCATGCGGATGGCGATGTCCTGGTGCGCGATGGACTCTGGCGCCCGTCCGGCGATGGCCAGCGCGGTGCCCAGGCTGCCATAGGCGAGCGAGCAGTTGGGGTTCAGCTCGACCGCGCGCTCCAGCGCCGCGATCCCCTCGTCGAGCCGGTGCAACCCCCAGCAACTGATGCCCAGCGCCCAATGGGCATACTCGTTGCGGTCGTCGAGGCGCGTGGCGCGCCGGCCCAGAGCATAGGCCGCCTCCATGGCGGGGGCCGGGTCCGGTGCAAAGCCCAGAAGCGCGATGTGATGGTTGATCAGCGACAGGACCATGTTCGCCTCGGCGCTTTCGGGGTCGATGGCCAGCGCGCGTTCCAGCAGCGTCTTGGCCGCGGCATAGGCCTCGGGGGTGAAATCGTAGAGCAGGTGCCACGACCGCATGGTCAGTTCCCAGACGGTCAGGTCCGGGCGGCTGAGCCGTTCGACCGGCTCCTCGATGGTGCTGCGATGCACGATGGTCTGGATCGAGGCGACGACCTGCCGGGTGATCGCGTCCTGCAGGTCGAATACGTGGCGCGTTTCGCCGTCATAGCTGTCGGACCAGACGTGCCCGCCGGTCAGCCCGTCGATCAGCTGCGCGCTGACCCGCATCCTGTCGCCGGCGCGGCGCACGCTGCCCTCCAGCACGAAGCGCACCCCAAGCTCGGCGGCGACGCGGCGGACATCGACGCTTGATCCCTTGTAGGTGAAGGTCGTGTTGCGGGCGATGATGAACAGCCAGGGCGACCGCGACAGCGCCGTGATGATGTCGGCGGTGATCGCATCCGAAAAGAACTCCTGCCCGGGGTCGTCGGACATGTTCTCGAAGGCCAGAACGGCGATGGAGGGCTTGTCGGGCCGCGGCGGCAGATCGGGCGCCATCGTCGCTGTCGCCTCGATCCGCCTGCGCAGGTCCAGTTTCGTGGACACGCCCAGCTTGCGGTAGATCGTGGCAAGATGGGTGCGCACCGTCGAAGGCGCGATGCCCAACCGCGCGGCGATTGCCTGGTAGGTGTCGCCCTCTGCATAGGCGGTTGCGATCTCGATCTCGCGGGGGCTGAAGTTGTCCTCGGGCGACATTAGGTGCGGGTGACTCCGTGGCTGACGTGTTCCGACATGGTGTTGGATGAGCGGCCGTCCCGCAATCCTGCAAATGCAGTAGGGAAATACTGCACGCCTCGCCCGCAAATTACTGCACCTGCCGGATACCGCGCGCGCCGTGGGACGTGCATCCTGTCTTTACCTGCAACGGAGGACGGACGGATGAGCATCGAACGCACAGCACGCGCCTTTTTCGAAGCCTGCGAGACCGGCGGCGGCTGGGACGCCTGCAAGGGGCATTGCCATGAAGGCGCAAGTTTTGCCTGCCAGGCGGATGCATTGGAAGGGACCTCCACGTTGGAGGGTTATGCCGAGTGGATGAAGGGGCTTCTGGGTCCGATCCCGGACGGGCGCTACGAGCTGACGGGTTTCGCGGTCGATGCGGATCGCGGAACGGTTGTCGCCGCGGCAGAGTTCCACGGCACCCAGACCGGGGCCGGCGGGCCGGGCGCGCCGACGGGGCGGACTGTCGTTTCGGATTATGCCTATGTCATGCGGTTCGACGGCGACCGCATCAGGCACATGACCAAGATCTGGAACGACGCGCAGGCGCTGCGTCAGCTTGGGTGGGCATGATGTCCGCCCTGTTGCATACATCCGCACCCCTGTGCCCCGATCCGACAGGCACCGTACCCGCCTACCGGATCGCCTCCGTCACCGAGGTGACGGATCGCCGGGCGCTGGATGACCTGCTGCTGGAATACTACGGCGTCATCGTCGGCAAGCTGACGGCAGGCGGTGTGCCGCATGGCTACACGCCGGAGGACCTCAAGGCCTCGTTCTGGCCCAACCTGCACCGGGTCCTGCCGCCGACCGGGCGGCTCATCCTGGTGCACGACGATGCGGACAGGCTGGTCGGCTGCGGCACGCTGCAACAGGTGCGCGCGGATGCCGGCGAGTTGAAGCGGCTCTATGTCCGCCCCGAGGCCAAGGGACATCGGCTGGGCCGCGCCATCGTCGACGCACGGATCGAGGCCGCGCGCGACATGGGATGGACCACGCTGCTGGTGAACGCGATCCGGGGGAACCGGGACATGCTGCAGATCTACGAAAGCCTTGGGTTCCGGTTCATCGACCGTTACCCGGAATGCTCGGACCCGATCGAAATGGACCCGTATTTCATCTACATGCAGTACGACATCACATGATGCGCTGGCGTATCCTGGCGGTGCTGTTCTGCGCCCGTGTCGGCCTGGGGTTCCAGTTCCAGACCATGGGGTCGGTCAGCGCCGAGGTGTCGGGCACCTTCGGTCTCGACAATGCGCAGGCCGGCATGATGATCGGCCTGTTCATGGCGCCGGGCCTGTTCCTGGCCCTGCCGGCCGGGTTTTCCGGCCGCTTTGCATCGGATCGGCTTCTGGCGGGGCTGGGCCTCGGGGCGCTGGCGCTTGGCAGCGCGCTCTCCGCGATGGCCGTCACGCCGTCCGGCATCGGGCTGGGGCGTGTCCTGTCAGGCGCGGGGTTCGTCTTTGCGAACCTTTACTTCACCAAGATGGTCGCGGACTGGTTCGACGGCCGCGAGATCGCCACCGCCATGAGCATCCTGGTGATGAGTTGGCCTTTCGGCATCGCCATGGGGCAGGTCGGGCATACCTGGCTGGCCGAGACCCAGGGGTGGCGCGTCCCGTTCGCGGCCGCGTCCGTCTATTGCGCGCTCGCCTGCCTGGCGGTCCTGGTGCTCTATCGCGCGCCGGCCAACCAGCGCCCAGTTGCGGTCGGACGGATCCGGGGGCTGTTGCCGCTGGAATGGGGTCTGGTTCTCTGCGCCGGCATCGCCTGGGGCGTGTTCAACGCGGGCTATGTCGTCTATCTCAGCTTTGGCCCGCGTATGCTGGAGGCGCAGGGGACAAGCGCCCTGGCCGCCGCCTCCGTGATCAGCGTCGGCAGCTGGCTGATGATCCTGTCGGGGGCGGCCTGCGGGCAGATCGTTGACCGCTTGGGTCGGCGCGACGCGATCCTTGCGGTCTGCATGGCAAGCGCGGTCCTGGCGATGCTGCTGCTGCGCCTGCCCGGGGGCGGGCTGACGGCCAGCCTGTTGTTCGGGCTGCTGGGGATGGCGCCGGCCGGGGTGATCATGGCGCTGGCGGGACAAGCCGTTGCGCCCGAGCGGCGGGCCTTCGGCATGGGGATCTTTTTCACCGTCTACTACGCCATCATGACGGCGGGCCCGCCGGTCGCCGGCTGGATCTACGACCGGACCGGGGCGCCGGACGGCGCGATCCTGTTCGGTGCGCTGCTCTTTGCGCTTGTCCTTCCGGCGGCGGTTATCTTCCGGAGGCTCAAGGCCGGCGCCTCCCCGGCCCCCCTGCGGGAGAGGAGGTGACGCACGGGTAGGACGGACCGGTTGCGCCCTCCTATCCGCCCAGGCCGCAACCGGTCTTCGACTACCCGTCATCGGCCGATGCGGCGCGTGAACTGGGACTGGTCGATGCCGACCCCGAAGCCGCCTTTGACAAGGATCCCCGGCTGGTCCAGCGGGTGACCGACGCGCCTGTCGCGCTGGTTTTCTTTGTCGAGGAAACGAACGACAGGCGCTATTTCAAGGCGCAGATCGGCCTCGATGAACACTGGGCAGAGTCGCGGCAGGCCCTGCTCAGCCATTCCTTCTGTCAATACGTGAAGCGGGACGACGCCATGCTGGTGATCGAGAACGCGCCCGAGGACGCGCGGGACTGCGACAGCCTGGCAATCCCCGAAGGGGCGTCAGGGCCTACCTGCCGAACCACGATCCGAACCGGGAGGCGTTGGGCGCGCCCAGCGCCATCGACAGTCGCCCGCGCAGCTGGTCCCCCCAGGAAATCGCCGCCATGCGCGAACTTGCCGCCTGCGTCACCGACCAGATCCAGCTTCGGGCCGCGCTGCACTATCGCTGAGGGCACGCGGGGATGCCGAAAGAGGGATGAGGTTCGGCTGTGCGGCCCTTGTCGCGCGGGTCCGGGTGCGCCCGCTAGGAACGCTCGTTGACAAAATGCGGCGGGCTCCGACCCGCAGACAGCTTGCCGTGCCCGCCATCGGCGCTGCC
Source organism: Antarctobacter aquimaris (assembly GCF_900184945.1). GTDB lineage: Bacteria > Pseudomonadota > Alphaproteobacteria > Rhodobacterales > Rhodobacteraceae > Maliponia > Maliponia aquimaris. The sequence continues at coordinate 54,085 of NZ_FXYF01000012.1, forward strand.
GGGGAAGCGCCGCGTGGGCGGCAGGTGGACGCGCTAGGACGCCGCGGTTTGGGTCGCAGGCGCGTCCGCAGCCAGCCGCTCGAGGATGTCCAGCATGCCGGGGGAGGTGTCGGTATGATGGTGCATCAATTTCCATGCCCCATCCTGCAGGCAATAGACGTTGGTCACCCGGTGATCGAGCGTCGCCTCGTGCCCCGCGATCACCAGGGTGCCGACTTCAACGCCGGTTTCCACCGCCATGTCCGTTCCGGCTTCGATGGTCTGATCCACCAGACGGATCTCGCCGCCACCGGCGATCCCGGCGACCCTGGCGAAGGAGCTGATGATGGTTTCGTACCCGGTGTCGCGCCCGCCGATCGGGTGCTGTGCCGTGGTGCAGCCTTGCGTGGCCCACACGCTGGCCATGGCGGTGGCATCGCCCTGCGCCATCCGGTTGAGAGCGGCATAGAATGCCTTGGACGCAGCAAGGACTTCGGTCGTCGAGGACATGGGGTTTTCTCCTGTGATGGACCTGCGCGGGCTGAGTCCCGGCGCCTGCCGAACCCCCCGAGCATGCAAGTTGAAAGGGTGCGGCGCCTCAGGTCGCCGGTTCTTCGGTTCCTGACCGCGCCGAGGCAAAGAAGTCGGCGCGCGCGTTGGTCTTCGGGAACGGCTCCGAAGGCGCGTCGACGCCGAGGAAGCGGCAAAGCGGCGTCCATCCGTCGCGGACATTGAATACCAGCGCTTTGCCTTGAGCTTCAAGGTCACGCGCCGCGGCCTCGTTGGCGCGGTAGGCCGCCAGAATGCCGTCACGATCGGTGCGCCCGCCGAGGGCCTTGCCGATGATGACCTTGTCGATCATCTCGAACCATGGCCTTGCGTTTGTCGGCCAGGCCTCGCGATCCAGGATAAGCGGCAGGATCGTCTGCGAAAAGCTGCCGTACCAGTCGTCGGCGTCACGGGTCGACAGGATGACCTTCGCGCCGGGCTGCGCGGCCAGCACGTCCTGCCAGCAGGCGGCAACGGGAAAGTCGACAGCCGCGCGAAACCCGGAAAAGATCCGGTCAAAGTTCGGGCGACCCGCCGCGACGTCGGACCATAGCCGGATCTGGCCCGGGTCGCCGATCACCTCGGACATGTGGTGGCACGGGCCAAAACCCAGCCGTTCCACGGCGGCCTTGAGGGAATACGTGCCGGTCCTGCCGAATCCCGCGCCGATGATTTCGAGTGCCATGTCAGCCAAGCTCCTCTATGAATGGGATGGATCAAGATTGCCGGTTTTCCATCCGTTGAGGTGATGATGGCTGAAAGAGCGCAGAAAAGTCGAACGAAACGATTTCATACACCATGAATGAAATCGATTTATCCCGTGTCGATCTCAACCTTCTGGTCATCTTCGAGGTCTTGATGGACACCCGAAGCGTGACGGCAACCGCCGAGCAGATCGGCCGCACGCAGTCCGCGGTGAGCCACGCGCTTTCCAGGCTGAGGGAGCAACTGGGCGATCCTTTGCTTGTCCGGGTCGGCGGCACGATGCAACCGAGTCCCTTTGCCGAAGCCATCATCGACGACGTGCGCCCGATCCTGCGCAGCATCCGCCGGGTGATCGCGCCCCGGACGCTGTTCGACCCGGCAACCAGCGACCGGGTGTTTCGCATCGCGATGCCGACCCTGACGCGGGTCATCGCGGAGGTGTCGGCAAGGGTCGAGGCCGAGGCGCCGGGGGTAAGGATCGAATGGCTGCCTGCGCATCGGGACGTCTATGCCGCGCTCAGCGAAGGGCTGATCGATCTTGCCCACCTGGGAGGAGAGCCACGCCTGCCGGACGGGCTCGATGAACAGGTCATGGAGCCATTTTCCTGGGTCACCTTCGCGCGCAAGGATCACCCCGCGCTCGCCGATTGGGGACGGGAGGCGTGGCGTCGCTATCCCCATCTCATGGTCAACGTGACCCGTTCCATGCAAAACCCGTTTCCCGTTTCCGGCCCATCCGGGGGCGAAACGCGCCGGGTCAGCGCGATGATCGGGGACTCGGCTGGCGTCGCCTCGATTCTTGCCCGGTCGGATTTCCTGGCGACGTTTCCGGCGATCCTGATGGCCTGGGACATGGAGGCACATGGCCTTGTCGCCATGCAGCCGCCGGTCGATCTCGCGCCGGTTCTCGTCCGGTTTTTCTGGAGCTCGCGCCTGGCCAAGGATGCGGGCGGGATCTGGATCAGGTCCATCGTGATCGAAGCCTATCGCCGGCTTCAGGCCGAGGCCGAAGCAAAACTGTCCAAGAGCCTGCTGCACCCATGCCAGCACGTTCAAGCGGCACAGGGCGGAGGGGTCTGAACGTCCCCAAGCGAGGCGGCGCACCTGGAAGGTTGGTGAACACGCTGGAATCGCGACATAAATCCCTCTGGCCAAAGGCGAAAGGAACGCCGCGCACCACAAACCTTCATGAGCGGGGCATTTTTTTCGCGTCAGCCGGTTCTTTCGAATCGCCTTTTGCTTGATGCTGGGCGTTCATATTCAACCGGAGTTTGATGATGACGCGCCCTGGATATTTCGCGCTCGGACTGTGCCTGCTGCTGTCCGTGGCCAAACCCGCCACGGCGTTCGACGCCACCGGGTCCGTCACTGCGGCCAAGCCTGCCGATCTGCCGCTGCCCGGCAGCCTGCCCCTCATCGACTACGAGAACGTCCTGTTTCCCTGGATCGCGCGGCGCGCCTACGTGGACCTGGGCTGGGCACGCGACAAGAGCTGGCGCGACACGGGCCCCTTTGTCTTCAACATGAGCTTTGGCATCCATCCGGCCGTGCGCATGTATTATTCGCCGGAGATCATCACCTGGCTGGAAGGTGGCCGCGATGGCGCGATCGCCGATGGCGCGATCGTCATCAAGGAAATGGTGAGCCCGCCATCGGCCAAGTACAACGAACACCGCGCCATGCTGGTCGAACAGTACAAGGACGACCCCGCCCGCGTCGAGGCGGAGACGGTGGATTATGCCTATGACACCGGCGGCCTGAACTGGACGGTCATGGTCAAGGACAGTTCGCTGTCGCATGGCGGCTGGTTCTTTGCCTCGGTCTATTTCGCCAACGCGGACGACATGAAGGCGCGCAAGCCGGTCATCGACAGTTTCGCGCCGCCCTACAGCCCGCCGCTGGGCGCCGGGGGCGACGGGATGTGCATGCGCTGCCATGCCTCCGCCGCCGAGGAGCTGATCTTTTCCGCGCTCGAGAACGTCGAGGGCTACCCCGGCGAGCCGATGATCTTTCGCGTCGACGAAAGCTGGCGCGACCTGCCGAAACAGCAAAAGCCCGCGTTTGGCGTCAGCCTGTCGGACATGATCGACTCCTACCTCGACGACGCGCATGATCCGGGCGCGATGCGCGCCGCGCACGTGGCGGCGGCCAAGACCTCCCCGACCGAAGTGAACCCGGCCTTTGCCGCGATGTTTCCGCCCAGCGGCGGGATCGACGTCACGCGCGCCAACCTCCAGACCCTGCCCAGCGAATGGCTGGACCATGTCCCCGCGCGCCCCAACGACACCCAGCATTTCCTGACCTCGGACAACTGCGTCGGCTGTCACGGCGGGCTGGGCGGCGCGCCCTCGGGGGTGACGATGTTCATCAAGAGCGGGCCGAACTACGGCGACGGCTACAACATCTCGGAATACGGCGAATGGCGCTGGTCGCCGATGGGGCTGGCGGGGCGCGACCCGGTCTTTTTTGCGCAGCTCGAGTCCGAGTTCGCCCTGCTGGAGCAGTCCGGCGCCGGCGATCTGGCCCCGAATCTGGGCACCACCTGCCTGTCCTGTCACGGCGCGATGGGCCAACGCCAGCTGGAGATCGACGCGCACGCCGCGCCCGACCTGGGCCTCGATGGCAATGTCTTCAAACCCGAGTACGCCCTGTTGCACGCCCCGCTGACCCGGGCGGCCAAGGAAAAGCAGATCGCCGACGGGACGTACGACTATCACCTCTACGGCAACCTCGCGCGCGAAGGCATCTCGTGTTCCGTCTGCCACCACATCGCGCCGCCGCAGCGGGCCCAAGGCCAGCCGGACTACAACAAGCTGGACACCTACCTGATGAACGGCACCACCGGCGTGTTTCGCATGAACGCCGCGACCGAACTGATGGGCCCCTTCGAGGATGTCCGGCAAAAGCCGATGCAGAACGCCATGGGCATCACGCCGGTGCATGACGCCTACATCAAGGACAGCGAGATGTGCGGCGCCTGCCACACCATCAACCTGCCCAATGTCGATGCGCCCACGGACAAGCCGCTGCCGGGCTTCACCGCCGCCGAACAGGCAATCCTGAACGACGCGGCCAGGAACGCCGTCAGCTTCCTGTCGGACCAGTACGGCGCGACCTACCGCGAACCGCTGGTCAAGTTCCAGCACTCGGTCGAGCAGGCCACCTTTCTCGAATGGCAGAACAGCCAGTTCGCCGACGCGGGCACCGCGCAGTCCTGCCAGGATTGTCACATGAAGGGCGATTTCGAAACGCTGGACGGCAAGACCAGGATCGACAGCCTGACCACGCAGATCGCCTCGATCCAGGACACCAACCTGCCCGATGTGCCCCACGCCCTGCCGCACGAGGACATCGAGGTGCCGTTCCGCGACGACTACAAGCGGCACAATTTTGTCGGGCTGAACGCCTTCATGGTCGCCATGCTGTCGCAGTTCGACGAGGAGATGGGCCTCGGCCCCAAGGACCCGATGACCTATGCCACCAACGGCGCGCAGCTGTCGCTGGACACCATGGCCCTGCAAGCGCGGGACGAGACGGCGGATGTCCGGATCGAGAGCCTGACCGGAGCGGACGGCACGCTGGAGGCGGTCGTCAGCGTCGACAACAAGACCGGCCACCGCCTGCCCTCGGGCGTCGGCTTTCGCCGCGCCTTTCTGGAGGTGAAGGTGACGGATGCCAGCGGCCAGCAGCTGTGGTGTTCCGGCTGTACCAACGGGGCGGGGGTCATCGTCGGGCCCGACGACGCGCCGTTGAAGACCGAGTTCCTGGACTATGTGCCGGAAGGGGCGACCGAGGCGCTGTACCAGCCGCACCACGACCTGATCGACGACCAGACCCAGGTGCAGATCTACGAGGAACTGACGCAGAACGCTGAGAAGCAGTTTACCACCAGTTTTGTCCACCGGGTCTACCACCCCAAGGACAACCGGCTGCTGCCCTGGGGCGCGGCGGAGCCGGGGACCGAGGCCTTTGTGAAACGCTTCGGCGACTCCGAGGTCACCGCCGCCTTCATGAAGGCGACGATGCCCGAGGGGCGCGCGGCGCAGGATGCGGGCGTCAAGGCGGGCAAGGACGTGCTCACCTACCGGATCGCGCTGCCGCAGGGGGTCGACCCCAAAACGATGACCGTGACGGCGACGCTCTATTCGCAGGCCATTCCACCCTATTACCTCAAGCAGCGCTTCGAGACCGCGCCGACCGGCCCGGCGACGCAGCGTCTGTACTACCTGGCCAGCCGTCTCAAGACCGACAAGACGCTGATCGAGAACTGGAAGCTGAGGATCCAGGGCGATACCGCGCAGCTGCCCTGAGGCGATCCTACAGCGAGGTGCCGCCGGTCGGCGGGCCGGGGATCCTGCGCCAGCGGTACTCGCTGGCCAGCAGGCCGCAGATCATGATCACCGCCGCGCCGGTCAGTTCGCGCAGCGATGCGGTTTCGGCAAAGACGAAACGGCCGATGGCCAGCGCGAACAGGATCCGCGCATAGGGAAAGGTGGCCAGCGCCGAAACCTCGCCAAAGCGGTAGGCCTCGACCGTCAGGAGCATGCCCAGCGTCGCCAGCGTACCGGCCATCAACAGCAACAGGCTGTCGGACAGGCCCAGGTCCGTCCAGCCCGCCACGGCGGCGGGCATCGTCCCGGCGCTGGCGACGAGTCCGATCCAGAACATGATCGTCGCGGTATGCTCTGTCCGCGCCAGCACGCGGTTCTGAAAGATCAGGATCGCCGCCGCAAAGGCGGAGCCAAGCCCGAACAAGATGCCGGGTTTGACTGTCAGGCCGCTGACCTCGCTGGCGATCAGCACCCCGACAAAGCCCAACACCGTGGTCAGCCCGCGCATCAGCCCGATCCGTTCGCCCAGCACGAACGGCGCCATCGCCACCACAAAAAGCGAGGTCGTAAAGGTCAGTGTCGATGCCAGCGCGAGGTCGAGCGACTGGAAGCTGGCATAGTAGAGCCACCAGCAGATGAGGCTGGTCAGGCCGCGCAGCACCAGGCGCGGCCAGCGCGGCGACCCGAACAGCGCGGGCCGCGTCATGCCGATCCACAGCGCCACGATCAGCAGCTGGCAAATCGACCGGAAAAAGATGATCTGCGCAAAGGGAACATCCGGCGACAGGAACCGCAGCACCGTCACGTCGGCCGTGAACACCCCCGCGGCCGCGATCAGCAGCAGCGCGCCGTAACGGTTGTTGATGGCTGCGGGCGCGGTCACTTAGCGCCGGTAGGGGGCAAAATCGCCCGGTGCGATCTGCGCGATCTCGCGCAGGATCCGCACCCAGGCGGCCAGCCCGTCGGCGATGGACGACCGGCGAAAGAACTCGTTCGGGGCATGGAAATTCTCGTCCGACAGGGCAAAGGAGAACATGACGGTATCCAGCCCCAGCACCCGCGACACGATCTCGGTCAGCGGCAGCGAGGCACCGATGCGCACCTTTAGCGGCGATTGCCCGGTCGTATGTTCCAGCGCCGACACCGCGGCCTTCAGGAGCGGGTGATCCGGCGGCACGGCATAGGCGCCGCCCTGGCCCCGGTCGCCGTAGACCTCCATCTTCGCATAGGGGGGAAGATTGGCCTTGAGGTGCGCGATGACCGCCTGCTTGGCGGTGTCCGGATCCTGCCCGGGGACAAGGCGCATGGTCAGCTTTGCAAAGGCCTCGTTGGGGATCACGGTCTTGGACCCGGCACCAGTGTAACCGCCCCACATGCCGTTGACGTCCACCGTGGGCCGCATCCACAGCCGCTCTAGCGAGGAATATCCTGCCTCACCATGCGGCTTGGCCCCGATGGCGGCAAAACCCATGTCCTCGTCGTAGGGGATCGCGGCGATCTCGGCGCGTTCGGCGTTGGTCGGCTCGGCCACGCCGTCGTAGAAGCCGGGCACGCCGATCCGGCCGTCGTCGCTATGCAGGCTGGCCACCAGTTTCGACAGGACGTGCAGGGGGTTGGCGACGATGCCGCCATAGCGCCCCGAGTGCAGGTCCTGCGCCGCTGTCTGCACCCGCACCTCGAACCCCGCGTTCCCGCGCGAGCCGACGTTCAGCGCCACCAGGTCCGGACGCCAGCGCGCGCCGTCGGCGGACAGGACGGCATCGGCGGCCAGCAAGGCGCGATGGGCCTCCAATATGCCGGGCAGGGAGGGCGAGCCGGTTTCCTCTTCGCCCTCGATCAGCAGCTTCACGTTGACCGGCAGCCGCCCCTCGACCGCCACGAAGGCCGCGAGGGTCTCCAGCGCGATCATCATCGGCCCCTTGTCGTCGGAAATCCCGCGCCCGTACAGCCGGCCATCCCGTTCGACCGGCTCGAACGGCGGCGTCTCCCACTTGGCCAAGGGGTCGGGCGGCTGCACGTCGTAATGCGCGTAGACCAGGATCGTCGGCTTGCCAGGGGCGTCGATCCGCTCGGCATAGATCGCCGGCTGGCCGCGCCCGTCCGCCGGCGTCAGGCGTTGCGCGTTGGCAAAGCCCATCGCCACCAGCCGCGCCTCGACGATCCGGCGGGCGTCCTCCATGCCCTGCGCCATGGCGGGATCGGCCCCGACCGAGGGGCAGGCGACCAGGGTTTTCAGGGTCTCGATCAGCTGCGGTTGCCGGTCGAGCGCATGGGCCAGGACGGGGTCGGTCATCGGGTCTCTCTCTTCAGGTGATGCCGCCGTCCACGCTCAGGATCTGGCCGGTGATCCAGCCGGCCTCCTGCGAGGTCAGAAAGGCTGCGGCGGCAGCGATGTCTTCGGGCGTGCCCAGCCGGCGGGTGTGGATGCGGCCCAGCAATTGCGCCTGTCCTTCCGGGCCGTAGGAGTCCCACTGGCGGCGCGACGAGGGATTGGACAGGATGAAGCCGGGCGCGATGGAATTGACGGTGATCCCGTGTTGTCCCAGTTCGAGGCTGAGCTGCTTGGTCAGCCCGACCAGCGCGTGTTTCGCGGCGGTGTAGGCGTGGATTCCGGTCAGGCTGGGCCGCAGGCCAGCGCCAGAGCTGATGGTGACGATGCGCCCCCAGCCAGCTGCCTTCATCGCGGGGACAAGCGCCTGGGACAGGTAGAGCGTGGCGTCGACGTTGATGGCAAAGATGTCGTGCCAGGCATCGGGCTCCACCTCTTCCAGCGATGTCCCGACCTGGCCGCGCACGCCGCCCGCGGCGTTGACTAATATGTCCGGCGTGCCGTGGTCCTTGGCGATCCGTTGCATCAGCGCCTTGACCGAGGCCTGATCGCCGAGGTCGGCGCCGTCGCAGGGCAAGTCGAGGCGGCCAGCCGCCTCGTCCAGCGCGTCACCCGGCAGGTCCGTCACGATCACCCGCGCGCCATCCGCCGCCAGCCGCGCGGCAATCGCCGCGCCGATGCCGCCGACCACCCCGGTCACAAGCGCCGTGCGGGCGGTCATCTCAGCACCTTGGTCAGTTCGTGGAACGTGTCCGCCGACATGTCGCGGCGGCCGTCCTCGATGTCGTGGATCAGCTCCACCAACCGGCGCAGCAGGGGCGTGTCGATGCCGTGCCCGGCCGCGATCTCGGCCACTGTGCCAACCTGCGGATCGACCTCGGTCTTGCGCTTGCGCACGGCCAGGTCGCGGTAGATGCCGGTATGCGTCTTGGCGGTCTTGGAGTTGAAATCGGCCAGGGCGGCGAGGCTTTGCAGCGCGGCCGCGTCGCCGGCACCGGGCATGAAGGCGGCCGGGTCGAACCCGTTGAAAGGCTTCGGCGCGACCACCTCGGCCAGGGCTGTCTGCATGACCTCGCGCGCCAGTCCCATCAGCGCGGGGCCGCGCGCGGGGTCGGCAAAGTTGGCCGTCATGCTGTCCGGGGTCAGCGCGGTGGCGAACAGCATCGCGCCATAGCCCAGCTTGCCCCAGAGATAGGCCCAGATGTCGTCGGTCAGGACGGCGTTCGGCTCGAACACCTGCAACAGTTCGAACATCTCGCGCGTCCGGTCGCGCTGGCTGCCGTCGATCTCGCCCACCACGACCGCGCCCCGGTTGCCGAACAGGATGCGGCCGGGGCCGATCCAGTCCGCGCCGTAGTTGACAAAGGCCCCCATGGTCCGCTCCGCACCCACATGCCGGGCGATCACGCGCTCATTGAGGCCGTTCTGGGCGGAGAGGACATAGCCGTCCTCGGCCAGGTGCGGTGCCAGCGCCGCCAGCGCGCCCTCGGTCGCCTGCGCCTTTACCGCCAGCACGATTCGGCGGTAGGTGCCGGTCAGTTGTTCGGGCGTGACGCAGGGCACGACCTGGGTGAACTCCTCGACCGGGCCTTCGATCGCCAGGCCGCTGGTGGCGCAGGCGGCGACATGCTCGGGCACGATGTCGACCATCAGCACCGGCACCCCGGCCCGGGCCCAGTAGGCCCCGAGGATACCGCCGATGGCCCCCGCGCCCCAGATCAGAACCGGCTCAGTCATGACCGACCTCGGCCCAGGGCCCCTCCAGCGCGGCGCGGGTTTCGGCCACGCCGGTCTCCCAGATCGCCAGCATGTCAGCGTCCGGGCGCTGCCACGGGCCGCCGAAGGACCCGTCGCCCAGCAGGTCACGCACCTGCGCCGGCGGGCAGGCCTTCATCGCCGCCATGTCGACCGGGGCCTTTTCGCCCTCCGGCGCGGGGGCATGGGCCAGGCGCGTCCAGGGAAAGTTCTCCATCCAGTTGGCGTGCGACCCGGTGGTGTCGATGGACTGCGCCTTGGCCCAGGTCGCGGGGGCGTTCCACCAGTTGTGGAACTTGATCGAGGTGTCGCCGTATTCGCCCATCAGCTCCTGCGCCAGCGCGCCGACGGGATTGTTGCCGCCGTGCCCGTTAACGATCAGGATCCGGCGAAACCCGGCCCGCCGAACCGACGCCACGACATCCCGCATCACCGCCATCAGCGTTTCGACCCGCAGGCAGATCGTGCCGGGATAGGCGTTGAAATAGGGGGCCAGGCCGTAGGGCATCACCGGAAAGACCGGGATGTTCAGCGGCTCGGCGGCATCGACCGAGACCTTTTCGGCCAGGATCATGTCCACGCAGAGCGACAGCTGCGCATGCTGTTCGGTCGACCCGATGGGCAGGATGCAGCGCGGATCGCGGCCGGCGGCCGACTCGACGTCACGCCAGTTCATGTCGGCGACCTTCATAGCGTCTTTCCTTCCTTTTTTGTCGTCTTGGCGGGCCGCGCCTCGGGCGGCAGCGCGCTGGCCCAGCTTTCGGCGTCCAGCACCACCTTGGACAGCAGTTCGAACAGCATCTGGCGTTCGCCGTCCGACAGCACCGTCAGCATCCGTTTTTCCTGCGCCTCGAAGGCGGGAACGGTCTCGTGGAACAGTGCCCAGCCCTTGTCGGACAGGTGCAGCGCCTGCTTGCGGCCGCCGCCGGGGGCCTTGTCGCGGGCCTCGATCAGGCCCATCAGTTCCAGCCGCCGGATCGCCCGGCTGAGGGTGTTCTTGGGAAAGCCCGAGGTGCGCGAGATGTCCCGCGCGCTGCCGCCATCGGCCAGGGCCAGCGAGTACAGCACGACATATTCCAGCCGCTTCAGACCGTAGGTGTCCTGCACCCAGGTGTAGAGCGAGGTGTTGTAGAGCAACGCCAGGTAATTGATCCGAAAGGTGAAGGGACAGGGGTTATCCCACAGCTTGGCATCCAGCATGTCCGGGGCGCGTTCCTCTTGGGGCGTGCCGGGATTCTCATCCGTGGCGGGCTGGGGATCTGGCATAATTTCAAGGACCACAGGGCTGACCGGATTGAGTTCCAGATTGAACTTGACTGGTACATTATCTCCCCACATTCTTTGAAAGCAAGTTCCAAATGGAACACACGCTGGGCAAAGGGCGACACGGGACGGGGTCTGCTGCCTGTTCCAACAACAGGAAGGAAAACTCATGAAACACCAGAAATTCCTTACGCCTCTCGCGTTTGCGCTGGGCTTGACGGGGGCGGGCGCGGCCATGGCGCAGACCCTCACGATGGGCGTGCGCGGTGGCCCCGAATCGATGGACCCGCATTTCTCGGCGCTGGGCTCGCATGCCGAAGCCGCCAAGCATATCTTTGACACGCTTGTCTGGTCCGGCACGGACCTGCAGATCGAACCGGGACTGGCGACCAGCTGGACGCCGGTCGACGACGACACCTGGGAATTCAAGCTGCGCGAAGGCGTGAAGTTCCACGACGGGTCCGCCTTTGACGCCGAGGACGTGAAGTTCTCGATCGAGCGGATCCCGGTCGTGACCGGCCCGACGACCACGGCGATCTACGTGCGCCGCGTGGCCGGTGTCGACATCATCGACCCTCACACGATCCACATCCACACCGATGGCCAGGCCGCGACCCTGCCCAACGACTTCATCCGCCTGTTCATCGTCTCGTCCGAGGCGGCGGCGGACTACTCCACACCCGAAACCGCTGCGCAGGGCTTCAACTCGGGCGCGGCGACCATCGGGACCGGCCCCTACAAGTTCGTCAGCTGGGAGCCCAAGGGCGACCTCGTGCTGACGCGCAACGACGATTACTGGCGCGGCATGGGTCCATGGGAAACCGTGATCCGCAAGGAGATCCCCAACGACAGCTCGCGCCTGGCGGCTCTGAAGGCGGGGCAGGTGGACGTGATCAACTACGTCTCCTCGATCGACTACCTGGCGCTGGAGCAGGACCCGAACATCGACGCGGTCATCGGCGACAGCGTCTACATCATGAACCTGCAACTGGACCAGCGCGAGAAAACACCGCTGGTGCGTGCCATCGACGGTTCGGCGCTTGCCGAAAACCCGCTGCGCGATCTCAAGGTGCGCCAGGCCATCGACTTTGCGATCGACCGTGACACCATGGTGGACATCGTGCTGGAAGGCCTGGGCAAACCGGCCAACCAGATGATGCCGCCGGACTTCTTCGGGTCGAACACGGACATCCCGATGCCGGCCTACGACCCGGCCAAGGCCAAGGCGCTTCTGGCCGAGGCGGGGTATCCCAATGGTTTCGAGGTGGATCTCTACTGCACCGCCGACCGCCTGCCCGGCGATGGCGCGATCTGTCAGGGCTTGGGCCAGATGCTGACCCAGGTGGGCATCAAGACCAACGTCAACGCGATCTCCAAGACGGTCTACTTCCCGGCGCAGGCGCGGCTGGAATACTCCATGTTCATGAACGGTTGGGGCACCCTGACCGGCGAGGCGTCCTACACGCTGGGCGCATTGGCGCATTCCAACGATCCCGAGGTGAAGCTGGGGGCCTTCAACCGCATCGAATACAAGAACGCCGAGGTCGACGCCCTGCTGCAGTCCGCCGCCACGATGATGGACGCCGATCAGCGCCGCGCCACCTACGAAGAAGCGATGGCCAAGATCATGGCGGACAAGGCCTATATCTCGATCGTGCAGCTTCAGACGGTCTGGGGCGCCAAGGCGGGCGCGCTGAAGTTCGAGCCGCGGTTCGACGAGGACACGCTGGCCTTCTTCATCACGCCGGCCAACTGACCGGACGATGTGACACGCGGCCGGGCGGCTCCCACGCCGCCCGGCAGTCGCTGTGTGCTTAGGGAGACCCGATGCTCGGCTTCATCATCCAGCGATTTCTGCAAGCCGTGCTGGTCATGGCCGTCATGTCGGTGATCGTCTTTTGCGGCGTCTACGCCATCGGCAATCCCATCGACATCGTGATCCCGCCCGAGGCCACCGCCGATATCCGGGCCGAGGCGATCCGCCGACTGGGCCTCGACCGGCCGCTGTATGAGCAATATTTCATCTTCATTTCCAACCTGTTGCAGGGCGACCTGGGGCGGTCCTTCGTCTACAACGTGCCGGTGCTGGAGCTGATCGGCGGCCGGCTGCCCGCGACGCTGGAACTGGTGCTGATCTCGGTGATCTCGGCAACCGTGCTGGGGGTCGGCCTGGGCGTCTACGCCGGCTACCGGCCCGACAGCTGGGTCTCCAAGACGATCATGGCGGTCTCGGTGCTGGGGTTTTCGGTGCCGTCGTTCTGGGTGGGGCTGATCCTGATCCTGTTCTTTGCCGTCAACCTCGGCTGGCTGCCGGCGGGTGGCCGGGGCGACACGGTCGAGATCTGGGGCGTCGCCTGGTCCTTTCCCACGCTCGACGGGCTGTCCCATATCGTCCTGCCGGCGGTCAACCTGGCGCTGTTCAAGCTGGCGATGATGATCCGCCTGGCCCGCGCCGGGACACGCGAGATCATGCTGACCGACACCATCAAGTTCGCCCGCGCCGCCGGTCTGTCAGAGGCGACGATCCTGCGCCGCCACCTGCTGAAACTGATCTCGATCCCGATCATCACGGTCTTTGGCCTCGAACTGGGATCGACGCTGGCCTTTGCGGTGGTGACAGAGACGATCTTTTCCTGGCCGGGGGTGGGCAAGCTGATCATCGACAGCATCACCGTGCTCGACCGCCCGGTGATGGTCGCCTACCTGATCCTCGTGGCCTTCCTCTTCGTGACCATCAACTTCGTGATCGACCTGGTGTTTGCCCTGATCGACCCGCGGGTGCGCCACGGGGCTTCGGCATGAGCACCCCCAGCACGCCGCTGCGCCGCTTCTGGGCCGAGTTCCGGGAAAACCGGATCGCCGTCGTCGCCCTTGTCGTCGTCGCGGCGATGATCCTGCTGGCGCTCTTTGCCCCTCTGGTGTCGCCGCAGGACCCCTATGACCTGGCCAGGCTGTCGCTGATGGACAGCCGCCGACCGCCGGGGTTTGTCGGCTCGGGCGGCTACACCCATGTCCTGGGCACCGATCCGCAGGGCCGCGACCTCTTGTCGGCGATTTTCTACGGGCTGCGCATCTCGATCCAGATCGGGCTGGCGGCGGGCTTTGTCTCGCTGACCATCGGCACGACGCTGGGCATCCTCGCGGCCTACCTGGGCGGCCGGATCGAGGCGCTGATCATGCGGCTGGTCGATCTGCAACTGTCCTTTCCGGCGATCCTGCTGGCGTTGGTGATCGTCGCGCTGCTGGGCCAGGGCAAGGCGCAACTGATCGGTGCGCTGGTGGCGGCGCAATACGCCTATTTCGCCCGCACCGCCTATGGCGCGGCCAAGGCCGAGCGCGGCAAGGACTATATCGAGGCAGCGCTGGCCACGCCGCTCAGCGGGCGCCTCGTGGTGTGGCGGCACATGCTGCCCAACTGCGCGCCGCCGCTGATCGTGGTCGCCACCGTGCAGATCGCCAATTCGATCTCGCTCGAGGCGACGCTCAGCTTTCTCGGCCTGGGGTTGCCGGTCACCGAACCGTCGCTGGGCATGCTGATCTCGAACGGATTTCCCTACATGATGAGCGGCCGCTACTGGATCTCGGTCTATCCGGGCGTGGCGCTGATCATCCTGATCGTGGCGATCAACATCGTCGGCGACCAGGTGCGCGACCAGTTCAATCCGAGGCTGCGCAAATGAGTGATCCCGTCCTCAGCGTCCGCAACCTGAGCACCCATTTCTTCACCCGCGCGGGCGTGGTCAAGGCGGTGTCCGGCGTGTCGTTCGACCTGGCGCGCGGCGAGATCATGGGGCTGGTCGGCGAAAGCGGATCGGGCAAGACCGTCACCGGCTTTTCCCTGATCGGGCTGGTCGATGCCCCGGGGCGCATCGTCGAAGGCACGATCAAACTCAACGGCACCGAGCTGACGACCCTGTCGGAACGGGCGATGCGCAGCCGGCGCGGCAGCGAGATCTCCATGATCTTCCAGGATCCGATCGCCACGCTGAACCCGATGCTGACCATCGGTCAGCAGATGAAGCTGGCCATCGACGCCCATGAACGGCTGAGCGCCCGCGCCGCCGAAACCCGGGCGGCGGACCTGCTGACGCAAGTGGGCATTCCCTCGGCCCGCGCCAGGCTGCGCGCCTATCCGCACGAGTTCTCGGGCGGGATGCGCCAGCGGGTGGCCATCGCCATCGCGCTGTTGCACCGCCCCGCCGTGATCGTGGCGGATGAGCCGACGACGGCGCTGGACGTGTCGATCCAGGCGCAGATCCTGTTCCGGATGCGCGACCTCGCGCGCGAAACCGGGACGGCGATGATCTGGATCAGCCATGACCTGGTCGTGGTCTCCAGCCTCGCCAGCAAACTGGCCGTGATGTACGCGGGCCGCATCGTCGAACAGGGGCCGACCGCCACGCTGCTGCGCCATCCGCGCCACCCCTACACCGCCGGACTGATCGCCTCGCTGCCGGCGATGGCGCAGCCGGGCACGCCCCTGACGCAGATCCCCGGCACCACGCCGTCGCTTCTGTCGCTGCCGCCGGGCTGCCCCTTTGCGCCGCGCTGCGACCGGGCAACCGAGGCCTGCAAGAGCGACCCGGAGATGACCCTGCACGGCAACCGGGGCTGGCGCTGCTTTCACCCGGTGGGACAAGACGCCGAGGCCCCCGCATGACCGCCTTTCTGACCATCGACAACGTCAGCCGCCTGTTCGGGCCCAACCTGACCACCGGCGAAAAGATCGCCGCCAAACTGGGCGCCAATGTCGAAACGCGCTCTGTCCGCGCCGTCTCGGATGTCACGCTCTCGGTTCGCAAGGGCGAGACGCTGGGCCTCGTCGGGGAATCCGGCTGCGGCAAGTCCACGCTGGGCCGCCTGATCGCGGGCATCCTGCCGCCGTCCTCCGGCACCGTGACGCTGGACGGAGCGCCGGTGATGGCGCGGGGGACCAAGGTCACGACCCGCGTGCAGACCGTGTTCCAGGACCCATTCGCCAGTCTCGATCCGCGCATGAAGGTCGGTGCAACCGTGTCAGAAGGCCCGATTGCCCACGGACTGACCACCAAGGCGCAGGCGCGCAGCTATGTCGCCGGCTGGTTCGACCGTGTCGGGCTGGACCCCGTTTGGGTCGACCGTTACCCGCACCAGTTCTCGGGCGGCCAGCGGCAGCGCATCGCCATTGCCCGCGCGCTGGCCATGCAGCCCGACGTGCTGATCTGCGACGAGCCGGTCGCCTCGCTCGACGTGTCGATCCAGGCGCAGATCATCAACCTGTTCCTGGAACTGAACCGTGACCTGGGCCTGACCTGCGTGTTCATCAGCCACGATCTGTCGGTCGTGCAGCACCTCAGCGACCGCGTCGCCGTGATGTACCTGGGCCGCATCGTCGAACTGGGACCGGTGGCGCAGGTCTTTGGCACCCCGGCGCACCCCTACACCGCCGCCCTGTTCGGCAGCGTGCCCAAGCTGGTGCTGGATGCCGACGAACTGGTGCATTTCGACACCATCGAGGGCGAGGTGCCTTCGCCGCTGTCGCCGCCCTCGGGATGCGCCTTTCACCCACGCTGTCCGCTGGCGACCCCGACCTGTGGCGCAACCGCGCCCGCGATGCGGCCGGTGTCGGAGCTGCGGTCCGTCGCCTGCCACCATTTCGAAGAGCAACTGGCCAGCACGGCCTGACCGGCTCGCCCGGTGTCAGGCCACCCTTGCGCCCCGGCTCCAGACCCCGCGCAACAAGGGTGTTTCGCCGAGCAGCCCGACACTCAGGAGATCGCCCCGCAGACCGGGTGCAAGCCTGCCCCGGTCCGACAGCCCGGCAGCGCGGGCCGGGGCGCCGGTGACGCAGGCGACGGCGCGGGGCAGATCGTTCCACAGGGTAGCCAGCCGGAAGGCCGACAGCAGCAGCGCCGAGGGCACATAGTCCGATGACACGATGTCCAGCAATCCTGCCTCCGCCAGGTCCCGCGCGGCCACGTTGCCGGAATGCGATCCGCCCCGGATCAGGTTGGGCGCGCCCATCATCACCGCGATGCCCTGGGCACGGCAGGCCTCGGCGGCCTCGCGGCTGGTCGGAAACTCGGCAAAGCCGACGCCATGCGCGTGCGAGATGGCCACCTGGTCGGCCGTTGTGTCGTCATGGCTGGCCAGAACGGCACCATAGCGGCGCGCCTCTGCCACCGCGCCGGTTTCGTGCCGCGTGCCGATCCGCTGCCGCAGCGCCTTCAGGCCCGCGACATGGGCGACGAATTCCGCATCGGTCATGCCGCGCTTCTTGGCGACATAGGTCTTGAGCGCGGTCAGGTCGCGGAACTGGCGCTGGCCCGGCGTGTGATCCATCAGGCTGACGATGCCGACGCGATCCTGTGGCCCGAAGGCGGCCATTTCCTCCAGCAGCGTTTCCGAGCAGATCTCGGCCCGCAGGTGCAGGAAATGGCTGATCCTGAGGTGGTTCGCCGCGCGCAGGCCCATCAGCTCGTCCGCCAGCGCGCGGGCATAGGGCCGGTGGCGCCCCTTGCCGTCGTGGATCGACCCCACGCGCATCGCGTCAAAGACCGTGGTGATCCCGGCCGAGGCCAGCTCGGCGTCATGGGCCAGGATCGCCGGCAGGTGCGGCCAGTCCACGCCGGGGCGCGGCTCGATATGGCGTTCCAGGTTGTCGGTGTGAAGCTCGACCAGCCCCGGCAGGACCAGGTCGCCGCCGCAATCCACTGCGCCTGAGGGGACGCGATCAGCCTCGACGATCTCGGCGATCATGCCATTTTCGATGGTGATATGGCCGGTCAGCACGCAATCCTTGAGGACCAGGCGCGCATTCGCGAGGCACAGGGCAGGCGGGGATTCACCATCCTGCGGGGCGGCGCGCGGCGCGGAGGGGAAGGCAGAGGTCATGTCACGTCCTCCAGTCACGGCGCGCCGTCTTGTCGGCGGCGGGGTCTTGCGTGGCGCCGTCGGGGGGCTGTCCCCTCCGCAGGGCTGCCAGCGCCCGCGCGACGGTCTGCGGCAAGGGCCCGTCATTGGACAGCGTGACGGTCCGAAGGCCGGGGGGCAAGGGCTTGGCCGCGTCTCGCAGGCGCCGGGCGATGTCATCGCCGCTTTCCCGCCCACGATCCGCCAGCCGCCGCGCCAGGACCTCGGGCGCGGCGGTGATGTGGAGAACCAGCAGGCGCGGAAAGGTCGCCGCCGCCTCCGCCAGGGTGCTGCGCGAGAGGTTCGCCAGGCAGTCCATGCCGGTCCGGACTTCGTCCAGCACCCGCGCGGGGATGCCGTAGCGCAACCCGTGCGCGTCCCAATGCAGGCAGAAGGCGCCTTGGGCCACGGCCTCGGCAAAGGCCTCGGGTGTCATCGCGTCAAACACCTCGCCGCCCAGGTCCGGTGCGCGGGTGATGACGCGGCGTACCAGCCGCATCTCGGGCGCCTGCGCGGCGATCCCCGCCAGGACGCTGTCCTTGCCGACGCCGGAAGGCCCGACCACGGCGATCAGCCGCCCGCCGGTCATGCCGCGGGCACCGGGGCAAAGCGCCCGACGTCGATCTCGCGGTCGCAGACCCGGGCGCGCACCGCCTCGTCATGGAAAATGCCGACGATGGCCGCGCCGCGCGCCTTCGCCTCGTCGATCAGGTCCAGCACGACCGCGCGGTTGGCGGCGTCGAGGCTGGCGGTCGGCTCGTCCAGCAGCATCGCGGGGTAGGCAAAAGCAAAGCCGCGCGCGATGTTCACCCGCTGCTGTTCGCCGCCCGAAAAGGTGGTGGGTGACAGCGGCCACAGCCGTCGCGGGATGTTGAGCCGCGTCAGCAGGACGCGCGCGCGGTCCTGCGCTTCTTCGATGGGCACACCCACGGCGCGAAGCGGCTCGGCCACCACGTCCAGCGTCGGCACGCGCGGCACGACGCGCAGGAACTGGCTGACATGGCCCAGCGTCTCGCGCCGCAGGCGGATGATATCGCGCGGCTCGGCGCGGGCCACGTCGACGCCACCCATGCGGATGGACCCCGAGGCGGCACGGTAGTTGCCGTAGATCATGCGCATCAGGGTGGACTTGCCCGCGCCCGAGGCGCCGGTCAGGGCGACACATTCGCCGGGCGCAACGGACAGCCGCGCGCCGTCCAGCACCCGGATCACCGCGCCGCCCTGGGTGTGCAGGGTAAAGGTCTTGGACAGGCTCTCGATCTCGATCATGGCTTCTTCTGGCTGAAAATACCCTCGGGGGTGCGGGGGCAGACAGCCCCCGCGGGCGACGTCTCAGACCTGCAACACGCTGGACACCAGCAACTGCGTGTAGGCGTGCTGCGGGTCGTCCAGCACCTGGTCGGTCAGTCCGCTTTCCACCACGCGGCCGGAGTTCATCACCATCAGCCGGTCCGCCAGCAGCCGCACCACGGCCAGGTCATGCGTCACGATCACCGCCGACAGCCCCATGTCGCGCACCAGCCCGCGCAGCAGGTCCAGCAGCCGTGCCTGCACGCTGACGTCCAGCCCGCCGGTCGGTTCGTCCATGAAAACCAGCCGTGGCCCGGTGACCAGGTTGCGCGCGATCTGCAACCGTTGCTGCATCCCGCCGGAAAAGGTCGCAGGCCGGTCGTCGATGCGGGTGGAGTCGATCTCGACCCGCGCCAGCCAATCGGCCGCCCGGCCGCGGATGTCGCCGTAGTGCCGTGCGCCCACCGCCATCAGCCGTTCGCCCACGTTGCCGCCGGCGCTGACCCCCATGCGCAGCCCGTCGCGGGCATTCTGGTGGACAAAGGCCCAGTCGGTGCGGCCCAGCATCCGCCGTTCCGGTTCGGACATGGTCACGGTGTCGCGCGGGCCGTCGGTGCGGGTGTCATAGATCGCCTGGCCCGCGAACGGGGCCAGGTGCCCGGCCAGACAGCCCAGCAGCGTCGACTTGCCCGACCCGCTTTCGCCGACGATCCCCATGACCTCGCCGGGCCAGAGGTCGAACGACACCTCGGCGCAGCCCAGGTGCGCGCCGTAACTCTTGCTGAGGCCGCGCACAGACAAAAGGGGCGTTTCGCTCATGCCGCGTCCTTTCCGCGAAAGCCTTGCGCTTGCCGGGTCTCGCAGTAATCGGTGTCCGAACAGACGAACATCCGCCCGCCCATGTCATCGGTGATCACCTCGTCCAGGTAGCTGTCCGCAGCGCCGCACAGCCCGCAGGGATAGTCCGCCTTGGACGGCTCAAAGGGGTGATCCTCGAAATCGAGGCTGACCACCTGCGTGTAGGGTGGCAAGGCATAGATGCGCTGCTCGCGCCCCGCGCCGAACAGCTGGATTGCCGGACAATGGGCCAGCTTGGGGTTGTCGAACCGGGGGATCGGCGAGGGGTCCATCACATAGCGGCCTTCGACCTTGACCGGGTAGGCATAGGCGGTGGCGATGTGGCCATGGCGGCTGATGTCCTCGTAGAGCTTTACATGCATCAGCCCGTAGTCCGCCAGCGCGTGCATCTTGCGCGTCTCGCTCTCGCGCGGCTCAAGGAACCGCAGCGGCTCGGGGATCGGCACCTGGTAGACCAGCACCTGGCCTTCGGTCAGCGGGGCCTCGGGGATGCGGTGGCGGGTCTGGATGACGGTCGCCTCTTCGGTGCGGGTGGTCGTGGCGACCCCGGCGGTGCGGCGAAAGAAGCTGCGGATCGACACCGCGTTGGTCGTGTCGTCTGCGCCCTGGTCGATCACCTTCAGCCGGTCGTCCGGAGTCAGCACGGCGGCGGTGACCTGCACGCCGCCGGTGCCCCAGCCGTAGGGCATCGGCATCTCTCGGCTGGCAAAGGGCACCTGGTAGCCGGGAATTGCCAGCGCCTTGAGCAGGGCGCGGCGGATCATCCGTTTGGTCTGCTCGTCGAGATAGGCAAAGTTGTAGTCGGTCATCCGGGCTGCCCTCCGCCTTCGCCAGTGCCGTCATCGACGGGCGGGCCGCTCGCGCCTGCCTCGCGGCGCAGCTTGCGCACCAGTTCCAGCTCGGACTGGAAGTCGACGTAATGCGGCAGCTTAATGTGTTCGAGGAACCCGGTCGCCTGGATGTTGTCGGCGTGGTACAGCACGAATTCCGCGTCCTGCGCCGGGGCGCCGGTGAAATCCTCGCTCAGCTCCTGCCAGCGCAGCGCGCGGTCGACCAGCGCCATGGAGATCGCCTTGCGCTCGGTCTGGCCAAAGACAAGGCCATAGCCGCGGGTGAATTGCGGCGGTTCGGTCTTGGACCCCTTGAACTGGTTCACCGTATCGCATTCAGTCAGGGTGATCTCGCCGATCTCGATGGCAAAGCCCAGCTCGGGGATGTCCATCTCGACCGCGACGGTGCCAATGCGCAGCTCGCCGACAAAGGCGTGGGTGCGGGCATAGCCGCGCTGGGTGGAATAGGCCATGCCCAGGGTAAACCCTTCGTCGGCACGGGTCAGAGCCTGAAGGCGCAGGGCGCGGTCGGCGGGCATCGCCAGCGGTTCGCGCGTCAGGTCGGGCGGCGGCGTGTCGTCCTGCGGCGCCTCCTCGATCAGGCCTTCGCGGTTCAGAAAACCGGTCACATGCGGTACGGGACCGGGCTTGGCCTGGCTCTGCGGCGCTTCGGGCACCGCGCCCTCGGCGGCCAGCTTGAAGTCCAGAAGCCGGTGGGTGTAGTCGAAGGTCGGCCCCAGCACCTGCCCGCCCGGCAGGTCCTTGAAGGTGGCGCTGATGCGCCGGTCGCAAGCCATGGCGGCGGTGTCGATCGGCGTTGACGCGCCAAACCGGGGCAGGGTGGTGCGGTAGGCGCGGATGAGAAAGATCGCCTCGATCAGGTCGCCGCGCGCCTGCTTGATCGCCAGCGCTGCCAGGTCGGGATCGTAGAGCGAGCCTTCGGCCATCACCCGATTGACCGCGAGGCTCAGCTGTTCGCGGATCTGCGCAAGGGTGAGTTCGGCCACCGACGTGTCGCCGCGCCGTTCCTCGGCCAGCCAGGCATGGGCGTTCTCGATGGCGCGCTCGCCGCCCTTGACCGCGACATACATCTACAGGACCTCCGTCGAGCGTGGCAGCGCGGCGATGCGGTCGCCGCAGGTGAGCAGCGTATCGACCCCCAGCGGGAACAGCGCGTGATTGGCGCGGAAGGCCTCCGGGTCCGGCAAGGACAGCGCGGCGGTATCGCGGATGCCGGGGCCGCGCAGGGGTGTGCCATTCGCTTCAAGGGTAGGGCACTCCACGATCAACGTGGCCGAGCGGTCGGGATACTCCGGCGTGCCGACGGGGTAGGCAGACAGCGGGGCCAGCGCCTCCCATGTCCCCAGCGCGAACATTGCCCGCTCCGGGCCGACCACCGGTGCGCCGGTGTGAAAGGCGACCCATTCGCGCACCTCCGGGCAATCGGCTGCCCCGGCCAGGTGCAGGGATGTGTCGTTGTCGCAGAGCGTCAACAGCACGGCCCCGGCGGCGGGCGACAGCGGCGCTGGCGGCGTGGCCCCTGTGAGGCGATGGATCGTGCCGGGGCGCGCCATCGCCTCCATCACGGCGCGAAAGGCGTGGGCGGCCTCGATTGCCGGGGTGGCGAACCCGCCGTCCAGGGCATGGGCCTGCATCAATCCTCTCCCCGGACCATGGTGAAGAAATCGACCTTGGTCGCGGCGGCCTTGGCGGCGCGGGCCTCCGTGCGGGTGGCGCGCTCGGCCCGCAGCGGGTCCAGCACGGCCTGACGCAGGGTGGTGGCCGCATCGGTCTGCATCAGCGCATCGACCAGCGCGGCGGCTTCGGCATCCGCCTTGCGGCGGCCCTGCACGTAGGCGTGCCCGACCTCACCCGTCGTCAGGCGCAAGGCGCAGCGGGTCACGGTCATCTCGCCGAGGTTGAAGGGCGCGCCTGTGCCGCCCATGCGGCCGCGCAACATGACGCTGCCGATCTCGGGCGCGCGCAGCCAGGTAAAGGCCGGCCGGGTCCATGCCGCGTCCAGCAGAGCGGCAACCCGGCCTTCCGGCGCCTTGGCCATCAGGCCCATCCAGGCCTTGCGCTCGGCCTCCTGGTCGCTGAGGTCTTTCATCTCGACAACTTCGCCAATTCCTATACAACTAGACATATCATAGCAGGTTTGACGGATCGAGACAGCGGGGTTTTGCACAGCTTGGAGGACACTCAGGGCAGGGGCCGCGCGCGCACGCCGGTCTGGCAGGTGATCGCGCAGGCGTTGCGCGCCGACATCTCCGAGGGGCGGTATGCCCCCGGCGACAAGCTGCCCACCGAGGCGGCGCTGGCCCGCCGTTTCGGCGTGAACCGGCACACGGTGCGCCACGGGCTGGCGCAACTGGTCGAAGAGGGGCTGGTGCGCACGCGGCGCGGGTCCGGCGCCTTTGTCGCGGCGCGGCCGACCGACTATCCCATCGGCCGCAGGGTCCGGTTTCACGAAAACCTTGCCGCAGCGGGGCGCCGCCCGGACAAGGAGGTGCTTCAGATCGAGTGCCGCGCCGCGACCGACGGCGAGGCGCGCGCGCTGGGCATCGCCGGGGGCGATCCGGTCTGCGCCTGGCACGGGCTGTCGCTGGCCGACGGCCAGCCCATCGCGGTCTTTGAAAGCGTGTTTCCGCTGGCCCGCCTGCCCGGCATCGACACCGCGCTGGCCGGAACCAGCAGCGTGACCGAGGCGCTGCGCCAAGTGGGTGTGGCCGACTACACCCGCGCCTCGACCCGGCTGACCGCCGTTGCGGCGGATGCGGCGCAGGCGCTGCACCTGCACCTGCGCGAGGGCGATCCGCTGTTGCGGTCAACCGGCGTGAACGTGGATGCGGAGCTGAGGCAGGTGGAATACGGCCGCACCTGGTTTGCCGGTGACAGGGTGACCTTGACGCTGCAAGGCTGAGGC
The DNA here is from genome assembly GCF_900184945.1 of Antarctobacter aquimaris. Classification (GTDB taxonomy): domain Bacteria; phylum Pseudomonadota; class Alphaproteobacteria; order Rhodobacterales; family Rhodobacteraceae; genus Maliponia; species Maliponia aquimaris. Next base: position 77,791 of record NZ_FXYF01000012.1, read on the forward strand.
GACGGGTGCGCCACAGCCTTGCCACCGTTGGTCGTCAGCGCCCCGCAGCTGCGGTGCTGAGGTCGGAGGGACCGACCGCATCGAACGAGGTGGCACCGAGCTGGCCCAGCGCGCGCACCAGTTCCAGCTTGAGGATGTCCATCGCGCGCTGCGCGCCGGCAGCGCCCCCGGCGCCGACGCCAAAGGCCAGCGCCCGCCCGGCCAGCGCGAAATCCGCGCCCAGCGCCCGCGCGCGCAGCAGGTCCGCGCCGCGCCGGATGCCGCTGTCGATGAGGATGTTCATCCGTCCGTTCAAGGCCGCGGCGATGGCCGGCAGCGCCTCGATGGTCGGCGGGCCAAAGGCCACCTGCCGCCCGCCGTGGTTGGACACCACGATGCCGTCGCAGCCGATCTCGGCGCATTGCACCGCGTCCTGCGGGTGCAGGATGCCCTTGACCAGCAGCTTGCCCGGCCATCGGTCGCGCAGGCGCTTCAGATCCTCCCAGGTAAAGCCGGGCGTGATCAGGGTCTTTTGCACGTCGGCATAGGAGGTCGCGGCCTGCAACAGGTCGGCGTAGTTGGCGATGTTGGGTTTGCCGTGGCGCAGCGTCTCCAGCGACCAGCGCGGGTTCAGCATGAGCTGAAGCAGAACCTCGGGTGTGATGCGGAAGGGCACGGCCAGTTGGTTGCGGATATCACGATCGCGCTTGCCGGCGGCGGGGACATCCGCCGTCACCATCATCACCGGGTAACCGGCGGCGTCGGCCCGCGCGATCAGCCCTTCAGTCACCGTGTCGTCGCCCGAGACATAGAGCTGGAACCAGCCGTTGCCCCCGGCGGCCTCGGCAAGCTGCTCCAGGGTGGTGGAGGCGGCGGAACTGGCGACATAGGGGATGTTCTCGCGCAGGCACATCCGGGCCAGCGTCAGGTCCGCATTGGGCCAGAAGGCGTTCAGCATCCCGATCGGCGCCATGCCAAAGGGGGCGGCATATCGCTGGCCGAAGACGTCCACCCCGGTGTCGATCTGCGAGACGTCGCGCATGTAGCGCGGTGTCAGCTGCACGTCCTCGAAGGCCTCGGAATTGCGCCTCAGGTTGCGTTCGGATTCCGCCCCGCCATCGACCAGGTCGAAGGCAAAGCGCGGGATGCGACGGCGGGCCATGCGCCGCAGATCGTCGATGGAGGCGGCGCGGTCCAGTCCCATCAGATCGACCACCCGCCATCGACGGCAAAGGCCTGCCCGGTGGTAAAGGCCGACAGGTCGCCGGCCAGGTAGCAGACCATCTCGGCGATCTCCTCGGGTGTGCCGAGGCGGCCCATCGGCTGGCGCGCCTTGAACGCGGCCAGCGCCTTGTCGAAATCGCCGGTTGCGGCGAGGCGGTCGTTCAGCGACGGACTCTGCACCGTGCCGGGGCAGATCGCGTTGCAGCGGATGCCGTGCTGGACGTAGTCGGCGGCGATGGCCTTGGTCATGCCGATGATCGCCGCCTTGGAAGCGCCGTAGGCAAAGCGGCGCGGCGCGCCCTTCTCGCTGGAGACGATCGAGGCGATGTTGACGATCGACCCGCCGCCCGCTTCCAGCATCCCCGGCAGAACCGCCTTGGTCACGCGGAACATCGCCTTGGCGTTGAGGTCAAAGGAGCGGTCCCAGGCCGCGTCGTCGCAATCGAGGATGGTGCCGTCGTGCACCCATCCGACGCAGTTCACCAGAATATGCGCCGGTGCGATGGAGGCGACCAAGGCGGCGACGGCCTCGGCGTCTGTCACGTCCAGCCTTTGCGCCGTGATGCCCGGCGTCCCGGCGGCCACGGCCTCGACCGCCGCGCCGTCGATGTCGGCCGCGATGACCTTGGCGCCCAGCCGGGCCAGCGCCTCGGCCGAGGCGCGCCCGATGCCGTTGCCCGCGGCGGTCACAAGCGCGGTCTTTCCGTGAAGGGGGGTGTTCATGGGGTCTCTCCTGTCAGCGGGCCAGCCAGCCGCCATCCACGGTTACGACGCTGCCATGGCAATAGGCGGCGGCATCGGACGCAAGGAACACCGCGGCGCCGGCGATCTCTGCCGGTTCGGCAAAGCGTCCGGCCGGAATGCGCTCCAGCAGCGCGCGGGAACGATCCGGGTCGTCGCGCAGCGCCTGGGTGTTGTCGGTGGCGGTATAGCCGGGCGCGATGGCGTTCACGTTCACGCCATGCGGCGCCCATTCGTTGCACAGCGCGCGGGTCAGGCCGATGACGGCATGTTTGCTGGAGGCATAGGCCGGCACCCGCAGGCCGCCCTGGGTGCTGAGCACCGAGCCGACGATCACGATCTTGCCCGAACCCTGCGCCACCATCTGCCGCCCGGCGGCCTGGGACAGCAGCCAGACGCTGTCGAGATTGATCGACAGAACGCGACGCCAGTCCGCCAGCGGCATATCGACCGAATCCTCGCGGTGGATGATGCCCGCGTTGTTGACCAGGATATCCAGCCCGCCCAGCGCCTCGGAGGCAAAGCGGATCACCTCCGACGCGGCGGCCTCGTCCATGCCGGAAAAATCCGCCTGCACGGCGGCGGCGGTCCGGCCCACTCCCTTGATCTTGGCCAGCGTGGCTTCGGGTTGGTGACTGCGATAGGTCAGTGCGACATCGGCCCCGGCGGCGGCAAGGGCAAGGGCGATGCCCTCGCCGATGCCGGTTGCGCCGCCGGTGACCAGGGCCTTGCGGCCGGTCAGGTCGAACGGATTTTTCATGGTCAGTACCTGTTCGCGATGGGCAGTTCCTCGGCCGGGAAGAGGCTGATGACCTCGCAGCCGGTTTCGGTCACCACGACCTCTTCCTCGATCCGCGCGGCCGAGTAACCGTCGGTTGCGGGGCAGTAGGTTTCAAGCGCAAAGACCATGCCGGTCTGAATCTCCATCGGGTGATCCAGGCTGACCGCACGGCTGATGATCGGCCGTTCGTGCAGCGCCAGCCCCAGGCCGTGACCGAATTGCAGGCCGAAGGCGGTGTCCTCGTCCGGAAAGCCGAATTCCTCGGCCTTGGGCCAGACCTTGGCCACCGTGTCGGTGCTGACACCCGGCTTGATCAGCGCGATGGCGGCGTCGATCCATTCGCGGGCCTTCACATAGGCATCGTTCTGCGCGGGCGTCGCGCGGCCGATGTTGAAGGTGCGGTAGTAGCAGGTGCGATAGCCCTGGTAGGATTGCAGGATGTCAAAGAACGCCTGGTCGCCGGGCCGGAAGTAGCGGTCCGTGAAGTTGTGCGGATGCGGGTTGCAGCGCTCGCCCGAGATGGCGTTGATCGCCTCGACGTCGTCACTGCCCATCTCGTAGAGCATCTTGTTGGACAGCGCGACGATGTCGTTTTCCCGGATGCCCGGCTTCAGCTCTTCGTAGATCATGTGATAGACGCCATCGACCATGCTGGCCGCCTGGGTCAACAGCTGGATCTCGTCCCAGTTCTTGATCTCGCGCGCCGCCAGCATGATCTGCTGGCCGTCGACGACGTTCAGGCCTTCTTCCTGCAACGCGTGGAACATCGCCGTTTCGGCATAGTCGACGCCTACAGGCATGTTCGCCATCCCGGCATCGCGGATCAGGCCCGCGATCTGCTTGGCGTATTTCTTCATCAGGCCGAATTCGGGCGGGATGGTGCCGCGCATGCCGACAACGCCGGCGAGGCAATGCGAGGGCTCCAGCCAGTCGGAGAACTTCTTGTGGTGGACGGCGGCAGACCCGAAGTCCCAGACATAGGGGCTGTCATCGCCGGTCAGCAGGCAAAAGCGGCACATCTTGTCCCGCTCCCATTCGCCGATCTTGGTGGCGCTGACGTAGCGGATGTTGTTCACGTCGAACAGCAGCAGCGTGCCGGCGTTGGATGCCTTCAGTGCCTGGCGGGTGCGCGCCAGGCGGTAGCGGCGCAGGCGGTCGTGGTCGATGCGGCGTTCGAAATCCACCGAGGTGTGACCCCAGGCGGGAATCCGGCCTTCCCACTTCCAGTTCGGTTCAAGATCCTGCGGCGTCAGCAGGTTGGGCATGAGTGCGCGAGACATGTCGTTCTCCTCCGGGTGCCGAAGCGTACCCGTTTTTCTGTGCCGTTGTTGCGATAGTTCAATGCGTTACTGGATGCACCAGCCGCCGTCGATGTGGATCATCTGGCCGGTCATGTAGTCGCTGTCGGGCGAGACGAGGAAGGCGGCGGTGCCCTGCACATCCTTGGGATAGGACACCCGCTTGATCTGCAGCGCGTCGCGCACGATGTCGTCATAGGCCTGGCCTTCGCGCTCCTTGAAGCCGATGTCGACCAGGTCCTTGTCGAGTTGCTCCCACAGCGGGGTGACGACCACGCCCGGCGCATAGCCGTTGACGGTGATGTTGTGTTCGGCCAGCCCGATGGCGCCGCAATGGGTCAGCGCGAGGCAGCCGTATTTCGAGGTGCAGTAGACCGTCACGTCCACCAGCGGCTTGCGCGAGGCGATGGAGCCGACGTTGATCAGCTTGTAGGGATAGTCACGTTTGCCCTGGGCGATCATCTGCTTGGCGGTTTCCTGCATGCCCAGCCACATCGCCTTGGTGTTCACGTTCATGATGAGGTCCCAGTTGTCCTCGTCGATGTCCATGAAGAAGCGCGGCTTGTTCAGCCCGGCGTTGAACAGGCCCACGTTGATTTCACCGAAGGCCTCGACCGTGGCGGCCACGGCGGCGGCGTTGTCGGCGCGCTTGGTGACATCCATCTTGACGGCGATCGCCTTGCCGTTGCCGGCCGCGTTGATGCGGTTGGCCACCGCCTGCGCCTCGTCCAGGTTCAGGTCGCCAAGGCAGACATTGGCGCCTTGTTCGGCGAAATGCTCGGCGTTGGCGGCACCCATGCCGCGGGCGGCTCCGGTGATGAGAATGTTTTTACCCTTGAGGCGATGGGGGTCCATGGTGCGTCCTCCTCCTGTCACGTGATGGCCTTGTCGGTCGATCCGAAGATCAGTGCGTCGGCCCTGTCCTGGGCCTTGCGCAGCGCCTCGCGGGGGGCCGTGATCCCGCGCAGCATGTCGTGGAATTCCTCGCCGCAGATGCGGATGATGCCGGCGATCTCGGGCACCGGCGGGCGCGGCCAGAATTGCAGCTCGTCGCGCCAGGACATGCCGTCCACCGCCTCGAAGATCGGCGAGGCGCGGCGCACCTCCGGATCGGCGCCGACGGAGTAGCGCGCGTTGGTGCGGCTGCCGTTCTGGACGTACAGCTTTTGCGCCTCGGGCGAGGTGAAGACGGTCAGCGCTTCCGCGGCGGCCGGAATGCGTTCGGGGGCCAGGTTGGCCGGGATGCCCAGCACGTAGCCGCCCACCGGGGCGATCGGGGTCGCGCGAGGCCCCGCCGGATGCGGCAGGTAACCCGTCTGGCCAAAAGCGGGCGAGCTTTCGTCAAGCTCGAAGTAGGGGGCCAGCAGGGTGTAGCCGTAGGCCATCGCCACGGTGCCGGCGGCATAGGGGCGGACCCGTTCGTACCAGGACATCGACAGGATGTCGGGTGGCGAATATTGCAGCAACTCCAGCAGGAACTCGGCGGCGTGCAGCCCGGCCTCGGTGTCGATGGTGGGCCGGTAACCGCCCTTGGCCAGCCAGTCGGTGTCAAAGCCGCCGGCGATCCTGGGCAGGTTCAGCACCGGCTGGCCGAAATCGGCCATCGTCATCAGGACAGTATGGCCCAGCGCGGTGCCGCGCGCGGCGTTCCAGGCGATGCCGTGCCGCCCCCGGCGCGGATCGTGCAGGGCGCGCGCGGCGTGCAGCAGCGCGTCGGTCGTGGTCGGCGGCTCCAGCCCGGCCTCGGCAAAGATGTCGCGGCGGTAGAACAGCAGTTCGGGCGTGGTCTGTGCCGGTACGCCATAGGCCCGCCCGCCCCAATGGGCCGCCGTCCAGCCGGCAGTGTGGAAATCGGCCGGATCCAGCCGCGCGATGTCCATCACCTTGTCCAGCGGCATCAGCACGTTTCGGGTGGCAAACTCGCCGATCCAGGGCAGGTCGACAGCGATGATGTCAAAGCGGCTGGCGGTGCGCTCGGCGTTGCGCAGCGCCTCTTCGCGCAGTCGGTCGATCGAAAAGGCGCGCTGGTGGATCTGCGTGCCCAGGACCTGTTCGAACTGCCGCTTGAGGTTGTCCATCACCATGAAGGTGGGGTCGCCATGCACCAGCACCCGCAACCCGCCCGCCAGCCGCAGCGGATCGGTCCGCACACCCAGCGGCGGGATGGACTGTGCCTGCGCATAGCTGGCGGCATAGTAGTAATCGTTCGGGTCCTGCGCGGCGCCGTCTTCGCCAAAGTGGCTGACGGCCAAGCGCTGCACCCGCCCGGCCAGCTGCGCCCACTGGGCCAGCAGCCGTTCGCTGGGGTGCATGGAAAAGGTCTTGCCGCTCTTGGTGCGCGGGCGCTGTTCGATCAGCCCGGCCTCGATCATGTCCTTCAGGCGGCGGCTGGCCGTGGCATAGGGCGCGCGGCTGGCGCCGATCAACGAGGTCGGGGTCACGATCTTGGCGTCGAAGTGCCCTTGCAACAGGTGCAGCGCCATGCGCAGGTGCGCGTTCGGTCCCATCAGGTCAAAGGTGCTTTCCAGCTCGTCGCAGACCTCGCCCAGGAAGGCCAGCATCTCGGTCTGCGTGCCGGCGGCACCCGAGGCAGGTTTGCGATGTCCTGAATGAGCGTTCATGGATGCGGTCGGGGCCTTCGGGTACGATGGTTTGCGGGGCACGTCAGGGATATCCAGAGTGGATGACCTGTCGGGGCGGCCGGGTTTTGCCATTGCGGGTCTCTTGTAGGGTGTGGGAAGCGGCCTGCGTATCGTATCGGAAAAATATCCGAAGTGGATGTGTGATTATCCATAATGGATATATTTCAGGCGTCCCCTCGGGGCGGGAAACCGGCAGGGTGTGTCCAGTCGTTCGGCACGCCGAAAGATGGGCCCGACGCCCCAGGGGCAAAGGGGTCACGACCGAAAACAGGAATTCCGGGAGGAAACACGAATGAAACTGCGCACCATTCTCGCCGCGAGCACCGCTGTCCTGACGCTGGCCGGCGGCGTATCCGCCGAAACCTACAAGATCGGCATCACCCAGAACAACGTGGGCGTCGACAGCTACCAGACGACCTATGAAAAGGCCTTTATCGCGGCCGCCGAAGCCAACCCCGACGTCGAGGTCGTGGTGCTGGACGCCGGCGGTGACGTGGCCCGCCAGATCGCCCAGATGGAGGACCTGATCCAGCAGGAAGTCGATGCCATCATCATCTGGCCGACGAATGGCGAAGCCGTCATCCCCGCCGTCCGCAAGGCCAAGCAGGCCGGCATCCCGGTCATCGTGACCAACTCGAACATCGCCGAGGCCGGCTTTGACTTCGTCGCGTCCTTCTCCGGCCCCGACAACATCACACAGGGCGCCCGGTCGGCCGAGATCATGTGCGACAAGTTCAAGGAAATGGGCATCGAGAACGAGGCCCAGATCGTGCAGATCAGCGGCCAGCCGGGCTACACCACGGCCATCGAGCGCGCCAAGGGCTTTGAGGACCGTCTGCCCGAGGTCTGCCCGAACGTGACCCTGGTCGAGACCCAGCCGGGCGACTGGAACCGCGAAAAGTCGCAGCAGGTCATGGAGGCCTTCCTGGTCAAGTATGACGACATCGACGGCGTCTATGCCGGCGACGACAACATGGGCGTCGGCGCGCTGAACGCGGCCAAGGCCGCGGGCCGCGAAGGCATCATCTTTGTCGGCGCCACCAACTTTGCCGTCGGCTACGAGGCGATGCAGGCTGGCGACTACTGGGGCTCGATCTACCAGTCGCCGGTCGACGATGCCGAGGCCGCCCTGCAAACCGCGCTGGACGTTCTGAACGGCGAGGATGTGCCGTTCCTGAACTACTTCGACACGCCGAAGATCACCCAGGACAACATGGGCGACTACACCAAGCCGGTCTTCTGAGGACTCCTCCCGGCGCAGGGTGCGGGGGGTAACCTTCGCGCCCTGCCATTATCTCTCACGACAGTCGAATACGAAGGGAGGCGGCATGGGACGTGTGTCAGGGCGCGTGTGCCTGGTGACGGGTGCTGCGCAGGGAATCGGTCGCGCCATCGGCGAGGCACTGCTGGACGAAGGCGCCATGGTCTGTTTTGCCGACATCAACGGCGCCAAGGTGGCCGAGGTTGCGGAGCAGAACCGCTCAAGGCTGAACGACAGCGCCGCCGCGGTCACCTCTGCCCAGGTGGACGTCACCGACCGCGCGCAGGTCCGCGCGATGATCGCCCACACGGTCGAGACCTTCGGCCGGCTGGACGTGAAGTTCAACAACGCGGGCGTCAACAAGCCGATGAACTTTCTCGACGTCACCGAGGGCAACTGGAACTTCATCATGGGGGTGAACGGCCTGGGATGCCTGATCGGCATGCAGGAGGCCGCGCGGCAGATGATCGCCCAGGGCGGCGGCGGCAAGATCGTCAACACCGCCTCGGTGGCCAGCCGCCAGGGCTTTGACAATGTCGCGCCCTATTGCGCGTCGAAATGGGCCGTGGTCTCGTTGACGCAGTCCGGGGCACGGGACCTGGCCAAGCATGATATCACGGTGACGGGGTTCGCCCCCGGCGTGGTGGCGACCGAGATGTGGGAACAGGTCGACAAGGACCTGGTCGACATCGGCGCGGCGGACAGGCCGGGAGAGGCGATGGAAGCGTTTTCCGCCGGGATCCTGCGCGGCCGCGTGGCGCGGCCCTCGGACATCACCGGCACGACGACGTTCCTGGCGTCACGCGACAGCGACTACATGACCGGACAGATCGTCATGATCGACGGAGGCATGACGCTGGTCTGACCGGGCACGACACGGCCGAACGGGCCGCACGTCGGACACAACACCGCGCGCAAGCGCCTCGAGGGAGGGGAACATGGCTGGATTGACCAGGCAACAGATTGGCAGCGTCCTTGCAAGACAAGGCATCCTGATCGCCTTTGCGGTCTTCATCATCGCCTTTACCGTCGCGAACCCCAAGTTCCTGACACCGGACAACGTGCTGAGCGTGGCGCGGTCCTCGGCGATCCTGGGGGTCATGGCGCTGGGCGTCACCTTTGTGGTGATCAGCGGCAACCTCGACCTGTCGGTCGGCTCCATGATGTCATTCTCGACCATCGTGGTGCTGGACCTGCACGACAAGCTTGGTCCGCTGATGGCGATCCCGGCGATGTTCGCCATGACGATGTGCCTGGGGGCGATCATCGGGTTCCTCGTGGGCTACATGAAGCTGAATTCGCTGATCGTGACCCTGGGGATGCTGTCGGCGATCCACGGACTGACGCTGACCTATTCCGGCGGCAAGAACATGGACATCGCCGACAAGGAAGGCACCTGGTTCGGCGTCTTCGGGCAGGGCACGGCGCTGGGCATCCCGGTGCCCATCGTGATCTTTCTCGCGCTGGCGGCGCTGCTGGGGCTGATGCTGTCGCGCACCCCCTTCGGACGCAAGGTCTACGCGGTGGGCGGCAACGGCACGGCGGCGACCTTTTCCGGCATCCGCCGGGCGCGCACGGTGTTCCAGTGTTACCTGATCTCCTCGGCCTGCGTGGCCACGGCGGGCCTGATCCAGGCCAGCCGCTCGCTCGGCTCGCAGAACACGGTGGGGCAGGGGCTGGAACTGGAGGTGCTGGCCGCGGTCATCCTGGGCGGTGCGTCGCTGCTGGGCGGGTCGGGCACCATCTTCAAGACCGTGATCGGCGTGCTGATCCTGGGTTTCATCCAGAACGGCCTGCTGCTGATGGGCCTGCAATTCTACGTCCAGTTCGTCGTGACCTGGGTGATCATCATCCTTGCTGTCTGGCTCGACATTGCGGCCAAGCGCGGCAAGCTCTGGTCGCCGATCGCCTAGCCCTCAAGCAGCGAAGCGTTAGGGCGCACAATCAGGGAGGGAATAACATGCAACCCGGAACACTGTCCAAGGCGCTGAAAAGCGGCGCGATCTGGGGCTTCATCGTGCTGGAGCTGATCTTTTTCAGCGTCGCGGGGGAATTCCTGTCGCTCTCGAACAAGGCCTTCATGGATTGGGAGAACATGCTGCTGCTGCTCAAGCAGTCCGCCCCGATCGGGATCATCGCGATGGGCATGACCATCGTCATGGTCAACGGCAACATCGACCTCAGCGTGGGCGCGACCTTCGCCATCGCCGCCATCGTCCTGCTGGACAGCCTGACCTGGCCGATCTTTGCCGGGCTCGGCGACTGGGTGATCCCGGTGGCCTGGCTGCTGGCCTTGGCGGTGGGCACGCTGCTGGGCGCGCTCAACGGGCTGATCGTGTGGAAGACCGGCGTGGATGCCTTCATCGTCACGCTGGGGTCCATGCTGGGCTATCGCGGCATCGTGTTCATGTTCAACGGCGAGAACCCCACCAGCCACCTGAACTGGACGCTGGTGGACTTTGCCGAGGCGCATTTCCTGGGCCTGGCCACCGCGTCCTGGGCGCTGCTGATCGTCACGCTGATGGTCTGGTTCCTGATGGCCAAGACCGTGCATGGCCGCAACGCCTACGCCATCGGAGACAACCGCGAGGCGGCGGTCAATGCCGGTATCCGCGTCGGGCCGCACATGATGATCAACTTTGCCATCATCGGCTTTCTCGCGGCGCTGTCCGCCGTGGTGTTCTATTCCGAAAGCGGCTCGGTCAATCCCAATGACGGCCAGCTTTACGAGCTTTGGGTGATCACCGCCGTCGTGCTGGGCGGCACCAAGATCACTGGCGGCGCGGGCAACGTGATCGGCACATTCGGCGGGGTCATTGCGATCCAGCTCTTGCGCAAGGGGTTGGGCCACATCGGGGCCGACACCTCGACCGTCAACCTCGTGATCGGCAGCATCCTGGTCGCCGTCCTGATCCTGGACCGCCAGTTGAACGTGAAGGGCAAAGAGGAGTTGAAGGCATGACCGACGCAAAACCCGTCCTGCGACTGGAGAACATCGGCAAGTCGTTTCCCGGCGTGCGCGCGCTCGACAACGTGTCCTTTACGGTCATGCCCGGCGAGGTGCACGCCCTGATGGGCGAGAATGGCGCCGGCAAGTCCACCTCGATGAAGGTGCTGGGCGGCATCTACCAGCCGGACGAGGGCAGCATCTACGTCGGCGACGAACAGGTGGTGATGAGCGGCCCGCTCGAGGCCAAGGCCAAGGGCATCGTCTTTATCCACCAGGAATTGAGCCTGGCGACGGAGCTGTCCGTGGCCGAAAACATCTACCTGGGCGAGCTGCCGCGAAAAAGCTTTGGCCGGGTCGATTGGCAGACCCTGTTCCAGCGCACCGACGCGATCCTGAAAAAGCTGAACGTCGGTTTCACGGCGCGGACCCGCGTCGGCGACCTGTCCATCGCCAACCAGCAGATGGTCGAGATCGCCCGCGCGCTGACGGTCGACGCAAAGGCGGTGATCTTCGACGAACCCACCGCCTCGCTGACCGATGCGGAAAAGAGCGTGCTGTTCGACGTCATTGCCGATCTCAAGGCCGATGGCGTCGGGATCATCTACATCTCGCACCGCATGGAAGAGATCTTCAAGATCACCGACCGGATCACCGTGCTGCGCGACGGGCAGTACCAGGGCACGGTCGCCACCGCCGACACGACCGAGGAGGCCGTCACGCAGATGATGATCGGCCGCAAGCTGGACCTCAGCCGCAACGCCGTTCACCACGAACTGGGCGATGTCGCGCTCGAGGTGCGCGGGCTGAGTTGCGGCAAGCTCTATACCGACGTCAGCTTTGCCGTGCGCCGGGGTGAGGTGCTGGGGTTCTACGGGCTGGTCGGCGCGGGCCGCACCGAGATCGCCGAAACCCTGTTCGGCCTGCGTGACCCGTCTTCGGGCCAGATCCTGATGGACGGCGAGGAGGTGCGCATTCATTCGCCCGCCGACGCCATCGCGCGCGGCATCAGCCTGGTGCCCGAGGACCGCAAGGGGCAGGGCCTGATCCTGGGCATGAACTGCCGGGACAACATGACCCTGCCGCAGGTCGACGACCTGACCGCCGGGCCCTTCATGGCCGAAGGCGCCGAGGTGGCGATCTTTGACCAGTACCGCGACCGGCTGGACATCCGCACCCCGGGCTGGAAACAGCGGGTCGGCAACCTGTCGGGCGGCAACCAGCAGAAGATCGTCATCGGCAAGTGGCTGTCGATGCATCCCAGCGTGCTGATCGTGGACGAACCCACGCGCGGCATCGACGTCGGCAGCAAGTCCGAGATCCACAAGCTGCTGCGCGAACTGGCGGCACAGGGCTACGCGGTCATCGTCATCAGCTCGGAGATGCCCGAGGTCTTGCACGTCGCCGACCGGATCGTCGCCATGTACTCGGGCCGGATCATGCGGACCTTCACCTCGGAGGAGGTGACAGAGGACAGCCTGGTCCAGGCAATTTCCGGGCTGGGCGGCGAGCGCGCCGCCTGAGACCCGTGACAACGTACGGGGTCGCCCGACCGGGCGGCCCATCCCATCCCAGAACTGGAGACTTGATGAAACTTCTTCGCCATGGCGCCCCCGGTGCCGAAAAACCGGGTCTGCTGGATGCCGCCGGTCGCGTGCGCGACCTGTCCGATGTGGTGGCCGACATCGCCGGAGAGACGCTGCGCCCCGACGGGCTGAAGGCGCTGCGCGCGCTCGATCCCGAAACGCTGCCGCTGGTCGAGGGCACCCCGCAGGGGGACCTGCGGCTAGGCCCTTGCGTCGGCCGCGTGGGCAAGTTCATCTGCATCGGCTTGAACTACGCCGACCACGCCGAAGAGGCGGGCATGGCGATCCCCCCCGAGCCGGTGATCTTCAACAAGTGGACTTCCGCCATCTGCGGCCCCAACGACCCGATCCAGATCCCGCGCGACAGCGTCAAGACCGACTGGGAAGTCGAATTGGGCATCGTGATCGGCGAACCGGGCGCCTACATCGACGAGGCCGACGCGATGACCCATGTCGCCGGCTTCTGCGTGGTCAACGACGTGTCCGAACGCGAGTTCCAGATCGAGCGCGCCGGCACCTGGGACAAGGGCAAGGGCTGCGACACCTTCGGGCCGACCGGCCCCTGGCTGGTCACCCCGGACGAGGTGGCCGATATCGACGCGCTGGACATGTGGCTGGACGTGGACGGGGTCCGGCAGCAGACCGGCACCACCGCGACGATGATCTACAAGGTGCCGCACCTGATCGCCTATTGCAGCCGCTTCATGAGCCTTCAGCCCGGCGACGTGATCTCGACCGGCACACCTCCGGGCGTCGGCATGGGGCAGAAACCGCCGCGCTTTCTCAAGGGGGGCGAGGTCGTGACGCTGGGCATCTCGGGCCTGGGCGAGCAGCGCTCCAAGGTCCTGCCGGCGCTGCGGTAGGGGGCAGGGGCTGCGTCCGAACCAGCGCCACCGGCGAAATCGCTCCGGGCACCTGCGGGCCGCGCCAGACCTTTCGGCGCAGACGTGTCGATGCCCGGTCAGGCCGCTCCGGGCATCGCCATCCGGAGGGTCACTTCGCCGGATGGCCCATGCAGATAGGTCGCCTCGGTCACGAAGCCTTGCCGCTCGTAGAACGGCCGCCCGACCGTGTTCTGCGCAAACACGTCCACGCGCAGCGGGCCCTTGATCTGCGCGACGTGGTCGACCAGCGCCTTGCCCAGCCCCTTGCGGTGATGCGCGGGGTCAACGAACAACCCGCCGATCTCGGCGTCGACCATGGCGATGAACCCGACCGGCTGGCCATTGTCCTCGATCACCCAGGTTTCGGCGTTGGGCAGATAGATGGCGCGCATGTCCTCTTTGACCTGCGCCACGAATTCCGGCAGCAGGAATGGATGCGCCAGCGCATTCGCCGCCTCCCAGATCGCGATCAGGGCGTCGGTGTCGGCTTGGGTGTATTTCCTGATCATGGGACTACTTCCGGTTCTTCTTCTTGACGGCGCGGATCGTCTTGCGCAGGGCCTTGGCGCTGGATTTGCGCTCGGCCAAGGAGGTCGTGTTGAACTTCTCTTCGTCGAGCAGCTTGCGCCATCGGGCCACCCGCGCGGTGTCCAGCTCGCCCGCGTCGAGCGCGGCGCGGATGGCGCATCCCGGCTCGGACTCGTGGGCGCAGTCGTTGAACTTGCACCGGCCGGCCAGGGCGGTGATGTCGGCAAAGGTGTCGGCGATCCCGTCCTCGGCCTCGGCCAGTTGCAGTTCGCGCATGCCCGGAGTGTCCAGAACGGCGCAGCCGCTGGGCAGGAAATGCAGATGGCGATGCGTGGTCGTATGACGGCCGCGCGCGTCATCCTCGCGGATCGGCGCGGTCTCGACCAGCGGATCGCCCAGCAGCGCGTTGACCAGGGTCGACTTTCCCACCCCGGACGAGCCGAGAAAGACAACCGTCTGGCCGGCGCCGCACCATTCGCCCAGCATGGCCTTGGGCGCCTCGCTCCGGGCATTGATCGGAACGATGCGGGCCAGGGTCGATAGCTCGGCCAGTTGCGCAAGGTAGGGCTCCGGATCGGGACAAAGGTCGACCTTTGTCAGCACGATCACCGGGGGCACACCCGCCTCCAGCGCCATGGCGACATAGCGTTCCAGCCGCGCCACGTTGAAATCCTGGTTGCAGGACGACACGACAAAGGCAGTGTCCACGTTGGCCGCGATCAATTGAAGGTCTCGGCCTTTGCCGGGGGTGCGCCGCTGAAACAGGCTCTTGCGTTCCAGAACGCGGCTGGAGGTGGGCAGGACCCGGTTCAGCAGCAGCCAGTCGCCCACGGTGGCAACCGGGCCGGGCGGAACGACCGTGTCGATGCCATCCCCCAGCACGCGCAACCCGGAGCGATGCACCTCGGTGACGCGCACCGGCGGGGTCAGCTCCAGCTCTTGGGCGCTGACCTGCCCGGCAAAGAAGGCGTTCCAGCCCAGCGTCTCCAACCGGGAGCGCGGCGCTGGCATATCCTCGGAGGAGGGGGGATGGGGGTCGTCCCGGGTCATGGTCTTGGCCTTTCGTGGTCCGGGCTTTGGCAGAGTGGTGTTGGCGCGGGGTCGCGGTCGGGGTGCCCGGTCTTGGGTTCATCCCAGGCAGAAGAGCGCTGTTCCTGCTTCTGTATCGAGTCGTTGATACAGAAGCGAGGCCTCGTGCGGGTCTTCTTCTCAGGCGGCAGGCCCGAGCTGCCCCTTTGGTGCAGGCCAAGGGCGGCTGCCTCCGCTGGCCCTGGCACTGCGTCGCGCCTGTGAAGAAATCTAGTCGTCAGGCCGATCAGGACTCGACCCGCAGCTCGGAAAACGCGATTCTGGACCGGAACCCTGCGCCGAGTCAGAAAGCGGGGGAGGCATCAGGCACCATCGAGGGCAAAACCATGAGCAGAACCACAGTCACAGCCATTTGCGCGCTGTTCCTTGTCGCCGCATGCGCCGGGGTGACCGGCGGGCGCGCCGTGGTCAAGGGCGCCGGACCGGACGAACTGCTGAAGCTCCGCTATGGGCCGGGGCTGGGCTACAAGGTCAAGCTGGGCCTGCCGGACGGCACGGAGCTGACGCGTCATGACTGCGTGACCGAACTGGGTCAGCTCTGGTGCCGGGTCTCGCTGGCCAAGGCGCCGTCCATGTCCGGCTATGTTTCGGCAGACTATCTGACGGCGCCCTGAACCCGGCCGCTCACTCGGGCTGGCAGATCTCGTGCCGTGCCACGGCCCGCGCCGTCAAGCCGATCAGCACGGCGACGATGACCACCAGCAGGGCGAGGCAGGCAAAGCCGGCCGTGGTGTGGGCGGGAGAGCCCGCCAGCGTCCCGAAACGGAAGGTGGCGATGGTCAGGGTGGCGACCGGAAAGCTCAGCGCCCACCAGGACAGCGCAAAACTCTGTCCGCGCAGCTTGGGCACCTGGGTCAGCGCCAGCAGGGCAAAGACGATGGTCGTGCCATAGAACAGCCGCGCCGTGGCGTCCAGAACCCCGCCGTTCAGTTGCAGCCAGCTGAGGAACGCCACCGCAGGCGGCGCGATCAGGATGGCGATCGTCGGCACCATCCGGCCCGGCAGCGGATCGTGAAAGATCAGCCGGTTCATCACCAGCACCAGCAGCACCATCCAGAACACCAGCCCTGCCGCAAAGAAGACCCACGAGGATTCGACAAAGCCCAGCGACACGCCGGCCACCGGCGCCACTACGTTGCCGACCGCCGGAATGAACCACGCGGGCGAGATGTGGACCGTCTGGAACGGGCGGTGGCCGATCCAGTTGGACAGCACCGCCAGCGTCAGGCCCGCCTGGCCCAGCGCACCCACCACCCAGAGCGCCCGCGCGATGCCGGGCTGCACCGCCTGTAGCGCGGTGGCGATCAGCAGCAGCGAAATGGTGAGGGCCGGAAAGAACGACAGCTTGACCGGATGGCGCCATTCCTGCGCCACGGCGTTGGGATAGCGCAAAGCCTTGAGCGTATAGATCGCGGACAGGCCGACGAACACCGCGACGGTCAGCGCCAATGCGGCGCTGCTGGCCAGCGGCGGCCAGCCGGCCTGCAACTCGGCGACATGCAGCGCCAGGGTCATGCCGGACAGCCCCATCACGGAGGCGAAGAAGGGGATGGGGAAATACTCGAGCCGATGTCCGGAGTGCTCCGGTTCGGCGATGTTGATGGATTGGGTCATCGGTCATGCTCTCGGATCAGGAAACCGGACCCCGGGTCATGTATCCCCAGGGGGCACGGCCGGCCAGGAGACGGGGGGAACGCCGCCGCCTGTCCTCTGTCGCCTGTGCTTGCCGGGGGCAAGCGATCTGTTCCACCACGCAGGCATTTTGCACGGCCAAAGCCGCGTAACGAGTATCTAGTGGACCGGCGCGGCGGCGAGAAGGCCGTGACACCCGGCGAAATGCCACAGCCCCGGCGGTGGCGGGGCAGCCGGGCTGTTGCCGGGACTCAGAGCTCGATCCAGACGCGGCCGTTTTCGACCTTGGTCGGGTAGGTGCGCAGGTTGATGCAGGCGGGCGCACGGAGGGCCTCGCCGGTGCGGTAGTCGAAGGTGGCGTTGTGCTTGGGGCACTCGATCTCGTGTCCCTGGACCAGCCCGTCCCCGAGATGCACCTGTTCGTGCGTGCACAACCCGTCGGTGCAGAAGTAGGCGTCGTCCGGGCTGCGGTAGAGGGCGTAGGTGCGGCCGCCGTGATCAAAACGGATCAGGTCCTCGGTCTCGATGTCGTCGGTGGCGCAGGCGTCGATCCAGGGCATGGTCGGGTCTCCTTTGGGGCCTTATTCCGCAGGCACGCCCAGCGCAGCGGCGTGCAAATCCTCGCGGTAGGGGCGGGCCTGGGGCGGCAGGTCACGCTTGAGGAAATAGTCCTCGTGGCGCAACTGGCGGCGCAGCACCGGGATCACCTCTGCATAGGCGGCCAGGATCGAGGGGCTGGGCGCAGGCAGGTCGTGCCGGATGGCGGCGTGCAGGTCGGGCAGGCGGTGATAGGGCACCATTGGGAACATGTGGTGTTCCACGTGGTAGTTCATGTTCCAGTAGATGAAGCGCGAGACCGGGTTCATGTAGACGGTGCGCGAATTCAGCCGGTGATCGGTGACGTTGTCGGCCAGGCCCGCGTGCTGCAACACGCCGGTCATGACGTGGTGCCAGGCGCCGTAGAGCCGGGGCAGCCCGATCACCATCAGCGGCAGGATCGACCCCAGCGCCAGGGACAGCGCGAGGGTGGCGGCGTAGATCGCCACCCAGACGCGGGCGGTGCGGATCACCTTGGGCAGTTCCTGTTCGGGGATGTAGCTGGCCTCCTCGGGGTGGATCCGGCCGGAGGCGTTCAGCAGCATCCGCCCCCATCCGTTCCAGGCGTCGAGGATGCCGAAGACATTCAGCACGATCCGCAGCAGGGCGGGCGGGCGCATGGCCACGATCTCGGGGTCGCGGCCGACGATGATGGTGTCGGTGTGGTGGCGCGCGTGGCTCCAGCGCCAGGTGACCGGGTTGCGCACCATGCAGAAGCTGGCGACCTGGTAGAGCCAGTCGTTCATCCACCGCGTCTTGAAGGCGGTGCCGTGGCCGCATTCGTGCCAGCGCGCGTCCATGGCCGAGCCGTAGAGCACGCCGTAGGCCAGCCAGAACGGCGCCGAGGCCCAGGAGGGCCAGAGCACGATGCCGATTCCCGCGAAAACGATCATGCAGCCGAACAGCAGCAGGGTATCGCGGATCGCCGGCTGATCGGCGCGCTGCATCAGCACCTTCATCTCCTTGCGCGGCACCTCGGTGTGATACCACTCGGCCGCGGCAAGGCCGGTTTCGACCGCGCGTTGGCCGTCCGTGCCCAGCATCGAATAATCCCGGTGCGTCATGTCCGTGCCTCCCCCTGCGGATGCCGAACCATAGGGCAGGACGGGAAACGCTGCCAACGGTCCTGCGCCGTTTCTCTCTTTGCGGCTCAATTCCCTTGTCGGTGCATGATAGGAATGTATCAAGACGGGCATGGCCAAGAGACCGACCCTTCTGGATGTCGCCAAGGCGGCGGGTGTCAGCATCGCGACGGTGAACCGGGTGGTCGCCGCCGCGTCGGGGGTGCGTGACGACACCGCGCGCAAGGTGGCGGAGGCCGCGGCGCGGGTGGGCTACCAGGGCCGCAACCTGGCCGCGCAGGACGTGCTGCGACCCTTGCCGGAGGTGCGGCTGGGCTTTGTCCTGCGCAAGGAGAAGCAGGCGTTCTATGCCGGCTTTGCCAAGTCGCTGCGGCGCGCCTGCGCGCAAGTGCAGGGCGCGCGGGTCACGGCGGAGATCGTGTTTTCCGACACGCAGACGCCGGCGGAGGTGGCAGGCCACCTGCTGGCGATGCGGGGTCGGGCAGATGTCGTGGCGGCGACGGCGGTCAACCACGGCACCGTGGCCGAGGCGGTGGCGCGGCTGGCCGAGGCGGGCGTGCCCTGCATCACCCTGCTGTCGGATTTCGCGCAGGACGTCCGCGCCGGCTATTTCGGGCTGAACAATCTGAAGGTTGGCCGCGGCGCGGCGCAGATGCTGAGCATCGCGGCGGTGCGGCCGGGCAAGATCGCGCTGTTTGTCGGCGGGAACCGTTGGCATGGCCACGAGCTGCGCGAGACGGGGTTCCGTTCGCAGTTCCGCGAGGCGGCGCCGGGGTTCGAGGTGCTGGACACGCTGGTCAACCTCGAGACCCGCCAGCTGACCTGTGAGGCGATGCTCGACCTGATGGCGCGGCACCGCGATCTGGTCGGGGTCTACCTGGCCGGGGGCGGCATGGAGGGCGCGATTGCCTCGCTGCGCGAGGAGGCGCGGGCCGGGCCGATCGCGCTGGTGGTCAACGAGGTCACGCCCGAGTCGCGGCGCGCGCTGGACGACGGCTACGTGTCGTTGATCGTGGCGACCCCGCTGGAGCCATTGTGCCGCGAGCTGGTGGCCGAGATGGTCCAGATCAAGCTGGAGGGGGGCGCCATGCCAGGGCAACGGTTCTTTGACCCGGTGCTGTACCTGCCCGAGTTCGGTTGATCTGATCGTATCACCGATGTCTGGTGCCTGATCTTCCGCCTGATCTGGATATCCCGGGTCTTCGACACGGTTCGCGCCGTGGTGTTCCCGGGTGACATGGGCCGCCTCCTGGCCGGTCGCCAGTGCAGGATCGCCCGGCGACGCGCGTTCGTCCTTTCAGGCCCGTCGGGTGAACATCAGCGCCTGTGCCACGGCGCGCAGCAGGTCGCTTTTCGGCACGGGTTTCATCAGGCGGATGTCCTGCGGGCGCAGGCCGTTCCCATGCACCGTCGCCTCGGCCGCATAGCCCGACATGAAGACAAAGGGTATCTTCGGGTGGGTGTTGCGGACCATACGGGCGAGGTGGGTGCCCTGAAGGCTGCCGGGCATGACGATGTCGGTGACGACCACGTCAAAGCCGGGTCCAGCCTTGACCAGGTCATAGGCCGCGTCGCCGTTGCGCGCGGCGGTGACGTGGTAGCCGGCGCTCGCCAGCATGGCGGTCAGAACCGCGCGCACGCTGTCGTCGTCTTCGACCAGCAGGATGCTGGCGGTCCCGGCGTGCTGGTCCACCGCAGGCTGGTCCTCCGGCACCGGCTGGTCCACGACATCCGCAACCGGGAAATACAGCTTGAAGCACGTGCCATGGCCCGGCTCGGTATAGACTTGCACGCTGCCGCCGGACTGCCTGACAAAACCCTGAACCATCGAAAGCCCCACGCCGGATCCCGCGCCGGGCGCCTTGGTGGTAAAGAAGGGTTCGAAGATGCGGCCCAGCGTCTCCGGGTCGATCCCCGATCCGGTGTCCGTGACCGCCAGCATGACGTAGCGGCCCGGCGGGACCTCGTCGTTCCGGGCGTCCACATACGCCTGTTCGATGCGCATGTTGGCGGTTTCGATGGTCAGCTGGCCGTGGCCATCCATCGCGTCGCGCGCGTTGAGGATCAGGTTCAGCAGCGCGCTTTCCAGCGACGCGGCATCCAGCCTGACCGGCCAGAGCCCCGCCAGCAGCACGGTTTCGACCTCGATGGATTCGGGCAGCGCGCGCGCCATCCAGGTCTTGGCCTGCCGTACGACGGCATTCAGGTCCAACACCTCTGGTTGCAGCCGGGCGCGGCGGGCAAAGGCCAGCAGGCTGCGTGTCAGGCCGGCGCCCCGCTGGCTGGCCGTCAGCCCGGCGTTGATCATCTCCAGGTGCTTTGGGTCGGTGATCTCGTCTTGCAGCAGTTCGAGATTGCCCATGACGATGGCGAGAATGTTGTTGAAGTCATGGGCGACACCGCCGGTCAGCTGGCCGATGCTTTCGGTTTTCTGGGCCTGGTGAACCAGTTCGGCCTGCTTGCGCGCCTCCTCCAGCGCCGCCACCTCGCTGGTGACGTCGACGAAGATCCCGTAGACGTGGTGCGTGTTGTCCGGCTGGGCGACCGCCTGAACGCGGAAGTCGATCCAGCGCGTCTTACCGTCATCGTCCTTCATCGACAGCCGCGCGGTTCCCGGCTGGCCGGTTTCGACAGATGCGCGGGTGACGGCGAGCGATTTTTCGTAGGCCTCGGGTTGCATCCGGGCCGCCATGAGGTAGGGCGCGCGCAGCGCGTCTTGCACGCTCAGCCCCCAGATCTCGGCGCATTTCGGACTGACGTAGAGCACTTCGCGCGGTTCGCCGTCTTCCCAGACCGATTCGTAGATGCCGCCCGGCACGTTTTCCGCGATGGCGGCGATGTGTTCCAGCGCCCTTGTCCGTTCGCGCTGGGCCACCACCACGTCCGTCACATCGACATGCAGCCCGATGATGTTTCTCTTTCCGGTCGGGGTCAGGCCTTCCAGTTTCCAGTTGGAGCGCATGTGGTGCAGCGCGCCGTCGTTCCGGTAGGCGCGAAACAGGTGGCTGTCCTGGGTCTCGGTGCCGGTTATCGTCTCGGCGATGTAGGCCTGCATCGCCGACTGGTCATCGGGGTGCACCTGCCGCCTGGCAAAATCCGAAGGGTGCAGCTTGGGATCGCCGTCCGTGCCATAGAGCTTTTGAAAACTCTCGTGGAAATCCAGCTTGGCCGTCTCGCCGTCGTAGCGGAAAGCCCCGATGCCGCAGGTTTCGAAGATCAGTTCCAGCTGTTTCAGCATTGCGGTGTTTTCGCGGGCCAGGGTGGCGACACGCCAGCTTTGCCGCACGACAAACCAGGTGCCGGTCACCGACAGCGTCCCGACCAGGTAGAAGACCGGCAAGTACCTGGTGGCCAGCCCGGGGTCCGGCGCAAGCCGCAGCAGCAGGGCGAGCCCGATGGCCGCGGTGTAGAACAGGAGAAAGGCCAATACCGCCCGGCCCAGCAGTCCGCTGGGGAACTGGGGCCAGTTGGCCATGGGCCGCACCCGCCGCAGCACAAGACCCGCCAGCATGTAGGCGGTGTGCGCGACCATTCCGAGATGCAGCATTTCGCCGCCATATCCTGCGCGGAGTGCCAGCGAGGTCAAGAGCGCCATGAGGCCCGCAACCGGCCCGCCGAGGTATCCGGCAAAGAGCAGCAAGCCTGCGGAGGCGTTCAGGAAGACATGGTCCTCGATCACGATGCTGGTCAGCATCAGCCCGGCATCGCTGATGCTGAATGCGCCCCCGACCAGGATGCTGGTCTTCAGCGACAGGCGGGCGGTGCGGGGTTGTGAAAACAGCGGATACAACAGTGCGCCAACCATCATCAGCGCAATCATGCTGTAGATGATCGAAATGGAGACCGTTCCCGTCACCTCAGGCATCGGTCCCGGATGCGGGCTGGCCCCGGCCGCCTGTGTTGTCGTCCGTTGTCAGTCTGGGTCTCCTCGCTGTGTCGTCGCCGCGCCGTGGCTGGACACGGGCAGTTTCACATGGTCTGGGCGTTTGGCCAAGGCCCTTGCTGCGAAAAGGTAAAACACCCCTTGGAGGCGTGAAAGGCCATGCCGCCGCTCTGTCCCGGCGATGCGCCTGCCCTGTCAAAGAGGGCTATTCGACGGCGCGTGTTACCGGGGATCGGCGCGTCGAACGGCCGAGAGGTCCGGGGAAATCCTGATCGCATCGGTCAGGGTCCCAAGATCGGAGGTCAGCCCGATCACTGCCGCAGGCACGCTCACCGCGGCCTGCAACGCCTGTTCCAGTTCCACGCCGACCTGCTGCACCAGGACCCGCAGCGCCGTTGTCAGGTCCAGGTCCGCCCCGGCCAGGGTGCCGTCCTGCAAGGTCAGCACGCCGTCGCGCCGGGTGATCCTGCGCCCGCCCAGCGTGAAGCCGGTGAGGTCGGTGCCGGCCACGGCCATGGCGTCGCTGACAAGGTAGATCCGGCCCGGTCCCCGCTTGGCCGCCCAGGCCGCGCGCATGGTTTCGGGGTGGACGTGGACGGCATCGGCGATCAACCCGCAGGAGACATGGCCACTGGCCAGCACCGCGCCCACCAGCCCGGGTTCGCGGTTGCCCAGCTGGCTCATGGCGTTGAACAGATGGGTGGCGCAGCGCGCCCCGGCGGCAAAGTAGCGCCGGCAGGTGTCATACCCCGCGTCGCTGTGGCCCAGCGACACCAGCACGCCCGCCTTGGCCAGCGCGCTGACCTGCGCCTCGGTGACGTTTTCCGGCGCAATGGTGACTTTGAGGATGGGCAGCTGTCTTGCCGCTTCAAGCAGCGCGCGCAGGTCTTCGGTCTCCATCGGGCGGATCAGGGCGGGGTCGTGTGCGCCCTTGCGCGCGACCGACAGGTGCGGCCCCTCCAGGTGAAGCCCGGCGATCCCCGGCACACCTGCCTGCACGGCCGCGATGGCGGCCGAGATCGCCGCGTGTGTGATGTCGGGTGTGTCAGTGATCAGCGTCGGCAACAGGGCGGACACCCCCAGCCCGTGATGCGCCTCGGCGATGCGGCGGAGCGTGTCGAGGGAGGGCGCGTCGTTCAGCAGCACGCCGCCACCGCCGTTGACCTGCAAATCGACGTAGCCGGGGCTGAGGATATCGCCCTGGAGGTCGACTTCGGCGCCCCCTTTGGCGCAGTCCCCCTCGGGCAAGAGCGCCACAAGCTGCCCGTCCTCGTAGCGGGCGGCATGCCCGGCCCGCAGGCGGGTGCCATCGAAGATCGGGCCGTTGCGGAAGGTCAGCACAGCCATGCTCACACTGTCTCCGTGACCTTGTTGAGGTGGCGCGGCGTGTCCGGGTCGATGCCGCGGCGCACGGCGACGGCCTCCACCATGCCGTAGAACGACACGATCGCGGCGATGGGGTCGGTCAGCCAATGGTCGGTGCGGACATGGGGCAGGGCCGTCGCGGCACTCACGCGGTCGGTCACGGCAAAGACCCGCGCGCCCTTGGCGGCCAGCGCGTCGGCGGTTTCGGCCAGGCCCTTTTCGGCGGCGTCACGCGCGGCAAAGGCGATGACCGGGAAACCCTGCCCGACGATGGACACCGGGCCATGCAGCACCTCGGCCGAGGAATAGCTTTCGGCATGGATCAGGCAGGTTTCCTTGAACTTCAGCGCCGCCTCGTTCGAGATCGCCCAGGACGGGCCGCGCCCCAGCGTGAACAGCGAGGTGCCGTCGATGGCCTCGGCCGCGGCGGACCAGTCGCAGCGCGTGGCCTGCTCCAGCTGCCCGGGCAGGGCGCGGATGGCGGCGATCAACTCGGCGTCCTGCCGCATCTCGGCGATCAGCCAGAGCCCGGCCACCAGCGACGTGACAAAGGTCTTGGTCGCGGCAACGCTGCGTTCGGGTCCGGCATGGATTGGCAGGGTGGTGTCGGCGATCCCGGCCAGGCGCGAGGCGGGATCGTTGGTGATCGCCACCGTCATCGCGCCGCTGTCGCCCAGCGCCTGCGTCATGCGCACGATGTCGGGGCTCTGCCCGGATTGCGAGACAGAGATGCAGACCGCCCCCGCCGCCTCCAGCGTGACACCGTAGACCGAGGCCACCGACGGCCCGACCGAGGCCATGGGCCGCCGCAGCACCAGTTCGCTGGCGTACTTGAGGTAGGTGCAGGCGTGGTCGGACGAGCCGCGCGCCACCGAAAGCAGGTAGGGCGGATCGATCTCGCGCGCCCGCGCGGCGGCCGTGGCGATGGCAGCGCCGCCGTTTGTCAGCAGCCGTTCGACCGCCTCGGGGATCTCGGCGACTTCGCGGCGCATCTGCGTGGTGGGGGGGGGCATGGCGTTCCGCCTTTCTGTGTCACAGGCGCAGTTCCGCCACGAAATCGTAGGCGTCGCCGCGATAAAGCGAGCGGGTCAGTTCGGCGACCCGTCCGCTGGCAAGGTAGGAGGTGCGTTCGATGCTCAGACCCGCCGCGCCTTCGGGCACGCCCAGCAGGCCCGCCTCGCGCGCCGGCAGGTTGATGGCGGAAATCTTCTGCATGGCGCGCACGGGGCGGTTCCCCAGCCGGTCGAGCACCGCATAGAGCGAGGTCGTGACCTCGATCGGATTGGGCAGGATGTCGAGCGGCAGCGTCGCGCGTTCCAGCGCCATGGGCCGTCCGCCCGCCTCGCGCAGGCGGTAGATGCGGGCGACCTGTTCGGTGTCGCCCAGCCCCAGCGCCGCCACCTCTTCGGCGGTCGGCAGGAAGACTCCGCGCTCCAGCCAGCGCGAGGTGGTGTCCATCCCGCGCCGCGCCATGTCCTCGGTGAAGGAGGTCAGTTGCGACAGCGACTGTTCCAGCTTGGCCACCGGCATCCGGATGAACGAGCCCGAGCCCTGGCGCTGCTCGATCAGCCCCTCGCGCACCAGTTCGCGGATTGCCTTGCGGACGGTGACGCGCGACAGACCGGTGATCTCGGCAATCTCGCGCTCGGGCGGCAGCGAGGCGTTGTGCGGCAGCACGCCACTGTCGATCCCGGCCTCCAGCCGGCGCCCCAGCTGGACGTAGCGCGGCCCGCCGCCGGCATCCAGCCAGCCTTCGGGGCGCAGGAAGTCGGTCACGCTCATGGCGCGGTCTCCCGGGCCAGGTCGCGGGCAAGGGCAATCGCCCCGGCCAGCGGTTCGCCGGCCGGGCGGGTCAGCCTGGCCTGCATCGCGGCGGGAAAATAGGGGGCGTAGTGCGGGCCGATACCGCCGGTCAGGCAGATCGGCTGATCCGGCGTCCAACCGATGTCGGGCAGGGCGCGCGCGATTTCGTCCGCGCCGGCCTGCATCACGCGGCGGGCCAGCGCATCGCCCTGCGCGGCGTGGTCCGTCACCAAAGGCGCCAGCGCGCCGAAATCCGTGGGCCGCGCCTGCCCGGCAAAGCGGACGATGCCCGGCGCATCGCCCAGGTCCGCCAGCAGTCGCTGCGACAGGGGCGAGGCAGGCAGGCGGCCATCGACGGTTTCCAGCGTGACGCCCAGCGCCAGGCAGCCGATCCACTGGGCCGAGGCCTCGTCGCCCAGCACCGGTCCCCAGCCGCCGGCGAACCGCATCTGCCCGCCCGCGCGCGCGCCGTAGAATGACCCGGTGCCGCAATGGGCGATGACGCCGTCCGCGTCGCCCAGCGCGCCGCGCAACGCGGCGGGGCGGTCATCGAGGATGCGCACGCGGGTAAAGGGCAGGGCGCCGCGCAGCCGCCCGGCCATCGCTTCTCCGGTCACCCCGGCAAGGCCGACAAAGGCGGGCAGGCGGGTCAGGTCGTCGATCGTT
The DNA here is from genome assembly GCF_900184945.1 of Antarctobacter aquimaris. Taxonomy (GTDB): domain Bacteria; phylum Pseudomonadota; class Alphaproteobacteria; order Rhodobacterales; family Rhodobacteraceae; genus Maliponia; species Maliponia aquimaris. The sequence goes on from NZ_FXYF01000012.1 coordinate 103,779, forward strand.
CGGCTGGTGCGCGCCGCGAGTCGCGTCAGGCCCTCCCGGATTTCCCGAACGCCGCCGTCGAAGTCGGTCGAGACATTGGCCGAGCCGGTCTCGACCGTGGTGAGGGTCGGGCCCTCGGCAAGGGCCAGCCTGCACCGTGTGCCGCCGCCATCGACGGCCAGGACGTGATATGTGGACGAGTCGCTCATGAAGATACCTTTATAATACCTATTGGGGAAATGGAAGAAGAATGAGATACCAAACAGTGAAAAACCTCATTAAGGCACTCGAAAGCACGTCGAATTCCTGGGTGGTGAAAAATTCTATCGACAAGAGGTATTAAATAGGTATCTTAGTCGTCAATCGGCGGGGGGATTCGGGTGACTGGCAGGCGCACAGAGGCATTGCACGACGCGGCGCGGGGGCTGGATCAGCGTCCGTTGGCCGAGGTCGCGGCCCTGTTGGCTGAAGGGCAGATCGCCGCAGCGGCCGTGCTGCGCGATGCGCTGACCCCCATCGCCAGTGGCGCTCTGGCCATGGCGCGCACGATCCGGCAGGGCGGTGTGCTGCATTATGCGGCCGCCGGGTCCTCGGGCCTGATGGCGGCGGCCGATGCGCAGGAGTTGGGCGGCACCTTCTCGATCCCTTCTGCGCAGATCCGCATCCACATGGCGGGCGGCCTGCCGACCGGAGTCGAGATGCCCGGCGGCACCGAGGACGACACCGAAGGCCTGGCGCAGGCGCTGGCCGACCTCGCCCCGCGCGACACGCTGATCGCCGTCTCGGCCAGCGGAACGACGCCCTACACGCTGGCTGCCGCCGCGCTGACCCGCGCCAAGGGCGCGACCCTGATCGCCATCGCCAACAACACCGGCGCGGCGCTGTTCGACGGCGCTGACCATGCCATCTGCCTGCAAACCCCGCCCGAGCTCCTGTCCGGGTCCACCCGGATGGGCGCGGGCACGGCGCAGAAGATCGCGCTGAACATGCTGTCCACGCTCATGGCGATCGACCTGGGCCACATCCACGACGGCATGATGGTCAACCTGCGCGCCGACAACATCAAGCTGCGCGCCCGCGCCGCCGGCATCGTCGCCCGCATCGCCGAGGTCGACGACAGCGCGGCAGCAGCGGCGCTCGACCGTGCGGGCGGCGAGGTGAAACCGGCCATCCTGGTGGCGGCCATGGGCCTTTCACCCGACGCGGCCACCGCTCTACTTCGCGAAACCGAAGGCAACCTGCGCGCCGCCCTGGCGCGCCAATCTGACGTGATCAAACCGGGAGGATAACCATGACACGCAAGACCCTCACACTCATACTGGCGACGACGGCGCTGGTGGCGACCGGCGCCCAGGCGCAGGACGTCACGCTGACCATCGAAAGCTGGCGCAACGACGACCTGACCCTCTGGCAGGACAAGATCATCCCCGCCTTCGAGGCGGAACATCCCGGCATCAAGGTGCAGTTCACCCCCAGCGCGCCCGCCGAGTACAACGCCGTGCTGAACTCCAAGCTGGACGCCGGCTCGGCCGGTGACCTGATCACCTGCCGCCCCTTCGACGCCTCGCTGGCGCTGTACCAGGCGGGCCACCTGGCCGACCTGAGCGACCTCGACGCCATGGCCAACTTCTCGGACGTGGCCAAATCCGCCTGGCAGACCGACGACGGCGCGGCCACCTTCTGCGTGCCGATGGCCTCGGTGATCCACGGCTTCATCTACAACAAGGACGCCTTTGCCGAGCTGGGCCTGTCGGTTCCGACGACCGAGGACGAATTCTTTGCCGTGCTCGACGCGATCAAGGAGGACGGCACCTACATCCCGATGGCGATGGGCACCAACGACCAGTGGGAAGCCGCCACGATGGGCTACAACAACATCGGGCCGACCTACTGGAAGGGTGAAGAGGGCCGGCTTGCCCTCATCAAGGGTGAGCAAAAGCTGACCGACGCTCAGTGGGTCGCGCCCTATGCCACGCTGGCGCGCTGGAAGGACTACCTGGGCGACGGCTACGAGGCGCAGACCTATCCCGACAGCCAGAACATCTTTACCCTGGGCCGCGCGGCGATCTATCCGGCCGGGTCCTGGGAAATCGCCGGCTTCAACGGGCTGGTCGACTTCGAGATGGGCGCGTTCAAGCCGCCGGTCCAGAACGCCGGCGACACTTGCTACATCTCCGATCACACCGACATCGGCATCGGGATGAACGCCAAGACCGCCAACCCCGAAGCTGCGCGCACCTTCCTGACCTGGGTCGCCAGCCCCGAGTTCGCCGAGATCTTCGGCAACGCGCTGCCGGGCTTCTTCCCGCTGTCCTCGACCCCGGTCGAGCTGTCGGATCCGCTGGCCAAGGAGATCGTCGGCTGGCGCGCCGAATGCGAATCGACCATCCGCTCGACCTACCAGATCCTGTCGCGTGGCACGCCCAACCTCGAGAACGAGACCTGGGGCGCCTCGGTCGCCGCGATCAAGGGCACCGCGACGCCCGAGGAACTGGGCCAGAAACTGCAGGACGGCCTGGCCAGCTGGTACGCCCCGCAGCAGTAAGCTGCGCGTCCAGCACTCCTTCCCGGGCGGCACGGACCGCCCGGGATCCTCCCCCCGAAAATCCGGAGAGACCCATGAAGCGCGCTCGTGTTCGCTGGCACATTCCCGTTTTCCTGGCGCCAGCCGTGATCGTCTACACCGCCGTGATGATCTTCCCGCTGTTCAACACCCTGCGGCTGGCGCTGTACTCCAAGGTTGAGCAGGAGCGGGTCTTTGTCGGGTTCGACAACTTTCGAACCCTGTTCTTCGATCCGATCTGGGCCGACCAGTTCTGGAACGCGCTGGGCAACAACTTCTGGTTCTTTTTGGTGCACATGCTGGTGCAGAACCCCATCGGGATCCTGCTGGCCGCGCTGCTCAGCCATCCGCGCCTGCGCTTTGCCGCGCTGTACCGCTCGGCGATCTTCATTCCGACGATCCTGTCCTTCGTCATCGTCGGCTTTGCGTGGAAGCTGATCCTGTCGCCGATCTGGGGCATCGCGCCGTCGATGCTGGACGCGGTCGGGCTGAAATCCCTGTTTGCCCCCTGGTTGGGCCGCGAGGAATACGCGCTGACCACGCTGGCGCTGATCTCGGTCTGGCAGTTCGTCGGCATCCCGATGATGCTGATCTATGCCGCCCTGCTGACCATCCCAGAGGAGATCCTCGAGGCCGGAGAGGTCGACGGCATCACCGGCTGGGCCGCCTTCTGGAAGATCAAGCTGCCGCTGATCCTGCCGTCGATCGGGATCATCTCGATCCTGACCTTTGTCGGCAACTTCAATGCCTTCGACCTGATCTATGCCGCCCAGGGCGCGCTGGCGGGGCCGGATTTCTCGACCGACATCCTGGGCACCTTCATGTACCGCACCTTCTTTGGCTTCCAACTGCAGCTGGGCAACCCGCACATGGGGTCCGCCATCGCCGGGGCCATGTTCGCCATCATCCTGATCGGGGTCTGCATCTACCTGTTCGGCATCCAGACCCGCATGCGGAGGTACCAGCTGTGAACCGCGCCCGCTCCAACCCGCTCAACACCGTCGCCATGCATGGTGCTTTGATCCTCTACACGGCTATCGCGCTGTTCCCGGTCTTCGTGATCCTGATCAACAGCTTCAAGACCCGCAAGGCGATCTTTCGCGAGCCGCTGGCGCTGCCCGATGCCGACAGTTTCTCGCTCATCGGTTACCAGACGGTGATGAAGCAGGGGGATTTCTTTCTCTACTTCCAGAACTCGATGATCGTCACCGTTGCCTCGCTGTTCTTCATCCTGCTGTTCGGCGCCATGGCGGCCTATGCGCTCAGCGAATACCGCTTTCGCGGCAACATGCTGTTGGGGCTGTACCTGGCGCTGGGCATCATGATCCCGATCCGCATCGGCACCGTGGCGATCCTGGAAATGATGGTCGCCACAGGCCTGGTGAATTCGCTCTGGGCGCTGATCCTGGTCTACACGGCGCAGGGGCTGCCGCTGGCGGTCTTCATCCTGTCGGAGTTCATGCGCCAGGTCTCGGACGACCTCAAGAACGCGGGCCGCATCGACGGGCTGTCGGAATACACGATCTTCTTTCGCCTCGTGCTGCCGCTGGTGCGCCCGGCCATGGCGACGGTCGCGGTGTTCAACATGATCCCGATCTGGAACGACCTGTGGTTCCCGCTGATCCTCGCCCCGGCGGAGGAGACCAAGACCCTGACGCTGGGCAGCCAGGTCTTCATCGGGCAGTTCGTCACCGACTGGAACGCCGTCCTGTCGGCGCTGTCCATGGCGATCCTGCCGGTCCTCGTCCTCTACGTCATCTTCTCGCGGCAGCTTGTCCGCGGCATCACCTCGGGAGCTGTCAAATGACCCGTGTCCTGATCGCCGGTCTTGGCAACATGGGGCGCAGCCATGCGCTGGCCCATCATCACCACCCCGACGCGCAGATCGTCGGCCTGGTCAACCGCTCTGCGGTCGACTTGCCGGAAGAGCTGAAGGGCTACCCGCTGTTCCCGACCTTCGAGGAGGGCATGGCGACCAACCCCGATCTCGTGGTGATCGCCACCTATTCCGACAGCCACGCGGACTATGCATGCGCGGCGATGGAGGCGGGCGCGCATGTCTTTGTCGAAAAGCCGCTGGCGACCACCGTCGCCGACGCGCGCCGGGTGATGGCCAAGGCGCAGGACACCGGGCGCAAGCTGGTCGTCGGCTACATCCTGCGGCATCATCCGTCCTGGATGCGGCTGATCGCCGAGGCGCGGGCGCTGGGCGGGCCTTTTGTCTTTCGCATGAACCTCAACCAGCAGTCGCGCGGCGCCGAGTGGGAGACGCACAAGGCGCTGATGCAGACCACCCCGCCCATCGTCGATTGCGGCGTGCACTACGTCGACGTGATGTGCCAGATCACCGATGCGGCGCCGGTCCGGGTGCACGGCATGGGCCTGCGCCTGTCGGACGAGATCGCGCCCGACATGTACAACTACGGCCAGTTCCAGGTGATCTTTGCCGATGGCTCGGTCGGCTGGTACGAGGCCGGCTGGGGACCGATGATGTCGGAAACCGCCTTTTTCGTGAAGGACGTGATCAGCCCCAACGGCGCGGTGTCCATCACCGAGGGCAACAAGGGCGCCTCGGCCGACATCGACGGCCACACCAAGGTGGGCGGCATCCTTGTCCACCGCCCCGAGGGTGACAGACGCATCGAGATGCCGGACGAGCCGGGCCACCAGCAGCTGTGCGACGCCGAACACGCCTACATGCTGCGCGCCATCGCCGAGGACATCGACCTCACCCGCCACATGAGCGACGCCGTCATGTCGCTTGCCATTTGCCTCGCTGCCGATGAAAGCATCCGCACCGGGCGCCCCGTCTCGCTTGAGGAGGCCGCGCAATGACCGCCCTGAAACTGACCAAGGTGAACAAGTCCTTTGGCAAGGTTCACGTCCTGAAGGACCTCGACCTCGAGGTGCAGGAGGGCGAATTCGTCGTCTTCGTCGGCCCCTCGGGCTGCGGCAAGTCCACGCTGTTGCGGGTGATCGCGGGGCTGGAGGATGCCACATCCGGCGAGATCGAGATCGCCGGCGAGGTGGTCAACGTGGTGCCGCCGTCCAAGCGCGGCATCGCGATGGTGTTCCAGAGCTACGCGCTGTACCCGCACCTCAACGTGCGGGGCAACATGACGCTGGCGCTGAAGCAGGAACGCCAGTCCAAGGAGATGATCGAGCAGCGCGTGGCCAAGGCCAGCGCCATGCTGAACCTGGAGCCCTACCTGGACCGCTTTCCGTCCGAGCTGTCGGGCGGCCAGCGCCAGCGCGTCGCCATCGCCCGCGCCATCGTGCGCGAGCCCAAGCTGTTTCTCTTCGATGAACCCTTGTCCAACCTCGACGCCGCGCTGCGGATGAACACCCGGCTGGAGATCGCCGCCCTGCACCGCAAGCTGGGCGCCTCGATGATCTACGTCACCCATGACCAGACCGAGGCGATGACGCTGGCCGACAAGATCGTGGTGCTGCGCGACGGGCGGGTCGAGCAGGTGGGCAGCCCGATGGAGCTGTACAACAACCCGGCCAACCAGTTCGTCGCCGGGTTCCTGGGGTCGCCCTCGATGAACTTCTTTCCCGCCGGGCTGGTGAACGAAGGCGACAAGCGGACACTGGGCGTGCGCCCCGAGGACCTGTTCCTGTCGGACGACGGGCCGCTGGCGATCCACGTCAGCCACGTCGAAAAGCTGGGCGGCGACACAAACGTGATCGCGCATCTGAACGACCACCAGATCACCGCGCGGCTGTTCGGCCAGCACGACATCGAGGAAGGGCAGGACCTGCGGCTGGGGTTCAAGCCACAGAGTGCCTATCACTTTGATGGCGAGGGGCACCGTCTGCGGTAGACCCGACGTTGCACGGGCGTGACCTTGCGTCTAGGCCGAACCCGGGCCGCGCGTCGCACAGACCGGGCAGGCCGGGTTGCGCGGGATGTCGATGGCCTGCCATTCGGTCGCAAGGGCATCGTAGAGCAACAAGCGCCCGGTTGCGCCGCTTGTTCCGCTGATCAGCAGGTGCAACACCTCGGCGGCCTGCATCGTGCCGATGGTGCCGGTCAGCGGGGCAAAAACCCCCATCGCGGCACAGCGTTCCTCGGGCATGGGTGTGTTTTCCGGCATGAAGCAGGCATAGCAGGGGCAACTGTCCAGCCGTGGATCGAAGACCCCCAATTGCCCGGCAAAGCGGATGGCCGCGCCACTGACCAGCGGCTTGAGGTGCCGGACACAGGCGCGGTTGACGGTGTGACGTGTTGGCAGGTTGTCGCAGGCATCGACCACGACATCGGCGGCGGCGACGAGGTCGGACAGCGTGTCCGGCCCGACGTAATGCGGCACCGCCGTGACCTTGCAGTCGGGGTTGATCTCGGCCAGCGCCACCACGGCGGACTGCGCCTTGTTCATGCCGATCCGGGGTTCGCGGTGCAGGATCTGGCGTTGCAGGTTGGTCAGGTCGACCTCGTCGCCGTCGCAGATCGTCAGGTGGCCGACCCCGGCGCCGGCGAGGTAGGTCGCCACCGGCGATCCCAGACCGCCCGCGCCGATCACCAGGACATGCCCCGCCAGGATCCGTTCCTGCCCGGGAATGTCCAGTTCATTCAGAAGGATATGCCTGCTGTAACGCAGCAGTTGCTGGTCGTCCATCGCGCTCCCCGCCTTGAATGCCCATGGGCGTTCCGCTAGAGACCCTGCTTACCTGATGCGGTTCGATGTGAGAAGACCATGCGCATTTTCGGAGTGATCGGCTGGAAGAACTCCGGAAAGACCGGGCTCATGGTGCGGCTGATTTCCGAGATCACCTCGCGCGGGTTTTCCGTGTCCAGCGTCAAGCACGCGCATCACCGCTTCAGCCTGACCCGGCTGGACGAGGAGGGGCACGACCTGCTGCCGCCCGGTGCGCAGGAGGCGATCTTTTCCTCGGCTGAGCGCTGGTCGCACCTGACGGCGGCGCCGGTCGCGCAAGACCCAAAGCTGTCTGACCTGCTGCCCAAGCTGGGGCCGGTCGACCTGGTGCTGGTCGAGGGCTACAAGCTGGAAGGCCACCCCAAGATCGAGGCGTTCCGCCCGGAGACGGGCAATGACCTGATCGCCCGGACCGATCCCAGGGTCCTGGCCGTGGCGACCACGGGCCAGCCGGCGGGGCTGACATGCCCGGTCTTCCACCTCGACGACACCCGCGCCATCGCGGATTTCATCCTCGAACACGTCGGCCTGGAACACGCGGCCACAAGCGCTTAGGGCGGGTCGGGGCACGGTCCTATTATCCAAAGGTCGCAGACAAAGTTTGCGCCATGTCAAAGAAGCCGGCCCGCCGTGAGGCTAGCTGGAGGAAGCAGGAATGCTCTGAAAGAAAGGTGCATGGCTATGGCGCTAGGCCACAATTCCGAAAAGGCGACGGTGACGGTGGAGTCCCGTCTGTTCAACAGCCTGACGAAATACCGCGGCGAACGGACCTGCCGCGAGAACTTCACCCTCCCCGCCGGGTCCACGATCGGTGACGTGCTCCAACTGTGGGGACTGCCGCGCAAGGAGGTCTTTCTGTGCCTCAAGAACGGCCGTGACGTGACGCCCGGCCTTGTCGGCGCGGATGTCAACGTCAACGCGGTGCTCGAGGACGGCGACGTGGTCGCCTTTTCCGGGCCGGTGCCATACAGCTATGGCTACGGCGCGCCGATCGTCTGACCGGGGTCTTGCCGCCGGGGCGGCGGTGGTCTAGCCGCCGCCGCGCTGAAACACCCGGTCGAACTGCAACACGAAGCCGGCGCGCGCGTCCTTGTCGAGCGCGCGCAGGTCCAGCGTGACCTGCACTCGCGGCAGGCGCACCAACCCGCCCAGAACCGCGTCGGGCTGCGGGACAAAGTGGGCGGTCACCGGTTTGCCTGCCGCGGCGGGGGACAAGTCATAGACCGCGCCCGTGGACACGGCTGCCGCTCCGGTCAGCCGGGCAACGCCGGTCTCGAATTCGGCCAGGGTGACGGACATCAGTTTCTGGACGGTTTCGCCCGGTTCCGGATCGAACAGCACCCGTCAGCCCCCGGCGACCGGCGGCCAGACGGCCAGCTGGTCTCCGTCCTTGAGCGTGACCGTGTCCCGCGCCTCGGGCGCCTGGTAGACGCCGTTGACCAGCACGAGGTGACAGTGTTCGGGCGGGACGTGGTACCTGTCCAGAAGGGCGCGGATGCTGGTGCCCTCCTCGACGCGGACGGGGACGACGTTGCGCACCGCCCCCTCCGGCAAGAATCGTGACAGCGATGCGAATAGCTTCAGCTGGACCTGCACTGATGTTCCTTTCCCGTGTCGACCTCAGGCCGGCACCGCAACCCTCGGCCCGCTCGGACCGTGCAACGGCGCACTCTGCATGACGGCAACATAGGCCTCCGGGACGCGAGCGGGAGAGGCGATCAGCCTTTCTTTCCACACACCCAGCGGAAGATGCGTCTGGATCAGCCCGCGCAGCATGCCGACGTGTTCGGTGATACCGACGCATTGCGCACCGATCAGGATGTCGTCCTTGAACTCCAGCCGGATGTAGCGGCAGGCTTCCTCGTCCACCATCCGGGCGCTGTCACCGCCTTCGACGCCTTCCCAGGTGCCGAAGGAACTGGAGATCAGCCCCAGCGTGTCAAGCACGTTCATGTTCAGGCTGCCGCGATGGGCCGTGGCCGTGCCGGTCATGTTCAACCCGGCGATGTAGCCGTGTTCGACCGCGACCGGCTGGATGGCCAGCATGTCGTTGTGGCCGGTGGACAGGTTGATGCCTTCGCAGACATCCCCGGCGGCGTAGACGTCCTTGACGCTGGTCTCGTGGAACTGGTCCACCTTGACGCCGCGGCCAGTGTCGATGCCGCTGTCCTTCAGGAAGTCGATGTTCGATTTCACCCCGGCGGCCACCACGACAAGCGCGGCAGGCAGGCTTTGGCCACCCTTGAGGGTCACGGTCAGCGGATGGCCGTGAGGCTTGGCCGCTGCGGCGGGGGCGGGGGCGGGGTTCGGGGCCGGCTCCGGCGCGGCGGTGCCGAACAGGCGGGCAAAGAAGCCGGGCTTCTGCGGTTCGGGAGCAGGGGTGGCGGCCGGGGCCGGCTTGGGCGCGGGACTGTCCGCGCTGGTGATCGACTCGACCGTCGCGCCGGTGATGACCTTGACGCCCTTGTCCTCGCACCAGCGGCGCAGCATGTTGCCGGCGGTTTCGTCCAGCATGCGCGGCACCATCCGGTCGCCCATCTCGACGACGGTCAACTCGACCCCCATCTTGGCCAGGGCTTCGAGGATGATGCTGCCGATAAAGCCTGCGCCCACCAGCACCACGGGCACGCCCGGCTTGGCCCGCTTGGCGATGTGGCGCGCGTCCTCCAGCGTCCAGCAGGTGTGCACGCCGTGCTGGTCCAGCCCCTTGATCGGCGGGCGGATCGGCGTTGCGCCGGTGGCGATCAGCAGCTTGTCGTACTTGACGGTGCTGCCGTCGGCGCAGGTCAGTGTCTTGGAGGTGGTATCGACTCGTGCCACAGGGCCGCGCTTGTATTCGATGCGCTTGTCATCGTAGTGCGCGTCGTCCTGGCGCAGGTGGGTGCCATGCTCTTCGATCTTGCCTTCGAGCAGGTAGGGGATCGCCATGCGCGAATAGGGCGGTTCCGGTTCGCCCGCGATCAGGGTGATCTTTGCGTCGGGCGCGTGTTTGCGCACCGTTTCGGCGGCGGTCACGCCCGCCGGTCCCGCTCCGAGAATGACATGATGCACAGGCAGACTCCCCCTTTTGTCCGGTCCGGTTCTCGTTGGAACCCGGCTCTTGCGATGTGGCGCGGCGAATGCGCGCCGATCTCAAATGATGGCCGGGGCGTATGCCGCCCCGGCCTGTATCTGCGGCGTCAGCCGCGTCAGACGGCGAGACGCTCCATGGTCTCGTTGGTCGGCACGCCTTCCGGTGTCCAGCCGCGCAGCTCGTAGTATTCCGGCAGCATCTTGTCGACGCCGGAGACCAGACCCGCGGCCGGGCCGGTCTTGGCCGCGTCCTTCATCAGGCGTTCGGGCAGACGGTCGTCCGCCGCGGTAAAGCCCGCCCTGTTGTTGAAGATACGCTCCATGTTCCAGATGCGCTCGCCCACTTCCATCATCTTTTCCGGAGTCCAGTTGCCCGGGATGGCCGCGTCGACCTGCGGGGCGATGTCTTCCAGCGTCCAGGCGAAGGTGGTGAAAACGCACAGACCCGAGCTGTCCACCGCCGCCGTGGCGTCCTGGAAGGCCTTGACCAGCCCGGCCTTGCCGTCCGTGGCCAGCGGGTCGGTCTTTTCCGGGATCCCGAGGATCTCCGACGACACGGTGTAGGACCGCAGGTGGCAGGCGCCCCGGTTCGAGGTGGCATAGGTCAGGCCCATGCCCTGGATGCCGCGCGGATCGTAGGCCGGGAATTCCTGGCCCTTCACCGTCATCGACAGCTCCGGCTTGCCGTACTTGGCGGTCAGGCGGGCGGAACCGAGGCCCAGTTCCTTGCCAAAGCCCTCTGCCTTGCCGGTCAGTTCGACCGCCTTGGTCAGCGCTTCGGCCGAGCCGAACTTGAGCTCCAGTCCGCCGGTGATCTCGGAGTTGATCACGCCGGTTTCATACAACTCCATTGCCGCGCCCAAGGTCGCCCCGAAGGAAATCGGGTCGATGCCCTGCTCGTTGCAGATGAAATTGGCGTAGGTCAGCGCCTCGAGGTCCTTGATGCCGGTGGCGCTGCCCAGGGCCCAGGCGGCTTCGTATTCCAGACCGCCGGAAGCGTGCCAGTACTCGGGCTTGTTGATCACCGTGTAGTGGTTTTCGTCGATCTTCGAGATCCGGCCGCAGGCAATGGTGCAACCAAAGCAGGCCTGGTTGGTCAGCAGGTTCGGCTGGCCGTCGCTCTTGCGCGGCTCGGCCATGGCTTCGGCGGAAATCTCCGACGCGCTTTCGAACTGCACGTCGCGGCTGTTGCGGGTCGGCATAGCGCCGGCCTCGTTGATGACGTTCATCAGGACCTGGGTGCCGTAGGTCGGCAGGCCCGCCCCGGTAACGGCGTTGTCCTTCAGAACCTTCTTGCCGGCCGCGGTGGCCGCCATGAAGGCCTTGAAGTCCTTGACCTTGACGCCGCCAGTGCCACGAATGGCCATGGCCTTGAGGTTCTTCGACCCCATCACCGCGCCCACGCCCGAGCGTCCTGCGGCCCGGTGCAGGTCGTTCACGATGCAGGAGTAGAGCACCTGCTTTTCACCGGCCACGCCGATGGCCGAGACGTGGATCATCTCGTCCTGGTGGCGGGCCTTGATCCACTTGTCGGTAGCCCAGACCGAAGTGCCCCAGATCTCGCTCGCATCGCGCAGCTGGACGTCGTCGTCGAAGATGGTCAGGTAGACCGGCTTCGGCGAGGCGCCCTCGATGATGACCATGTCCCAGCCGGCGAACTTCATCTCGGCGCCGATGTAGCCGCCCGAGTTGGAGCAGGCGATGGCGCCGGTCAGCGGTCCCTTGGTGATGACCGAGTAGCGTCCGCCGGTCGACGCGCAGGTGCCGGTCAGCGGCCCCGTGGCGAAGATCAGCTTGTTGTCGGGCCCCAGCGGATCGGTCTTGGGGTCCATTTCCTCGATCAGGTATTTCGAGGCGAGTCCGCGCTGACCAAGGTACTTGTCAGCCCACTCCATGTTCAGCGGTTCAGTCTTGACCGTTCCGGCGGTCAGGTTGATCCGGAGTATCTTTCCAGTCCAGCTCATCTAAAGAGTCTCCCGTGAATGTCTTTGCGCAGCCCGTTCCTGGCGCGCAGATGCTGTCCAACGACATCCGGCCCGCAGGCCGGACAAGAAGATCACGCCGGGACGTTCGGTCCCGAGGACTCGGTCCCGGAGGCGGTCTTGGTCGCCCAGAGCTTCATCTTGTCGAAGCCGGTCTGTTCCATGTCCCGGAAGGTGATCGCATCCGTCGGGCAGGCATCGGCGCAGGCCGGGTTGCCGCCGCAGAGGTCACACTTGACCACCTTGCCGGTGGACGCGTTGTAGTTGATCGTGCCGAAGGGGCAGGCGATGGTGCAGACCTTGCAGCCGACGCAGAGATTGTCATGCACCACCTTGACGCCCAGCTTGTCGGTCGTGATCGCGTTCACCGGGCAGGCCTGCTGGCACCAGGCTTCGTCGCACTGGGTGCAGGTATACGGCACGAAACGTGCGTCCTCGTGGAAGTCGAAAACCCGGATCCGGGATTTCGAAGGATTGAAGACACCTTCATTCTCGTAGCTGCAGGCCATCTCGCACTGCTTGCAGCCGGTACACTTCCCTGGATCAATCACCAGCGACTTCAACATAAGGTGTCCTCCCTTGGCTTTCTCGGCGGCCTCGCCATCGAGAGCCGTCTTTCATAGGCGAAGCCTAGCGCAACAGTGTTTTCGTAATCAACTACGACTAAGATGGGATACCCACCTGTTTTCTCGCCCGCGAATCTGGGGCTTGCGCCGCGGCACGGACCGATCGGCACACGACAGGCCAGGGATTTTCCTCCGGTCTGACCCATGTCAATGTCCCGCCCGCCGGAATGGACAGACTGCGCCTGACCCCGGGGGAGAAGACATATGGTTTTCAAGGGCTACACGAAGATCGAGCGCGCGACCAACCTGAGCCGCTCCGAGGTCGGACGGCTGGGGACGGCGCTGCTGTTCGTGATCGGCGTGATGATCTTCACCGGTGCGCGGTACGCGGACGTCGAACAGGCCTACCTGCTGGTCGCGGCGGCGGTCATCGGGGCCTACATGGCGATGAACATCGGCGCCAACGACGTGGCCAACAACGTCGGCCCGGCGGTCGGATCTTTTGCCCTGTCGCTGACCGGTGCCATCGTCATCGCGGCGGTGTTCGAGGCCGGCGGCGCGATCATCGCCGGGGGCGACGTGGTCAAGACCGTCAAGAACGGCATCGTCGATCCGGCCGATCTGGGCACCTCGGACCAGTATGTCTGGGTGATGATGGGCGCGCTGCTGGGGGCGGCGATCTGGCTGAACGGGGCTACCTGGGTCGGCGCGCCGGTGTCGACCACCCATTCCATCGTCGGCGGGGTGATGGGCGCCAGCATCGCCGCCGCCGGATGGGACGTGGTCAACTGGGGGTCGGTCGGCAGCATCGCGCTCAGCTGGGTGGTCTCGCCGGTTGTCGGCGGGCTGATCGCGGCGGGCCTGCTCATGGTGCTCAAGCGGCTGGTGTTCTTCCGCGACGATCCCCTGATCGCGGCCGAGGCTGTCGTGCCGGTGATGATCGGCCTCATGGGATGGGCGTTTACCACCTACCTCGCGCTCAAGGGCGTCAAGCACCTGATCTCGGTTTCTTTCCCGGCGGCCATGCTGGCGGGCGCGGGGGTCGGCGTGGGCGTCTTTCTCCTGATCCGCCCGATGATCCGCCGCGCCCAGCCCAGGCTGTCGCGTGACCGTGAGGGCGTGAACAAGCTGTTTACCATCCCGCTGATCTTTGCCGCCGCCCTGCTGAGCTTTGCCCACGGGGCCAACGACGTGGCCAACGCGGTGGGACCGCTGGCCGGGGTCGTCGATGTGCTGTCGGCGGGCGAGGGGGGCGGTATCGTCGCCATCCCGCTCTGGGTGTTGTGCATCGGCGCGCTGGGCATCTCGGTCGGGCTTGCGCTGTTCGGGCCGAAACTGATCCGCACGGTGGGATCGGAGATCACCGAACTGGACCGCGCCCGCGCCTTCTGCATCGCGCTGTCCGCCGCGATCACGGTCATCGTCGCAAGCCAACTGGGCATGCCGATCAGTTCGACCCATGTCGCGCTGGGCGCAGTCTTTGGCGTCGGTTTCCTGCGCGAATGGCTGGACCAGCGGATCGGCACGGTGGCCGAGTCGGTGCTGGCCCGTCACCATGGCGAGCCCGACTATGCCGAGGTCGAGGCGGTGTTATGGGACTTCCGCAACGCGCCGATGGACGAAAAGCAGCGCATCCTCCAGGCACTCAAGGCCATGGGCCCGGAGGCGGTCATCGACGCCGCCCAGCGCAAGGAACTGAAGCGCGCGCTCAAGCGCGAACTGGTCAGCCGCAGTTTGCTGCTCAAGATCGTGTCGGCGTGGATCATCACGCTGCCGGTCTCGGGGGTTCTGGCGGCGCTGTTCTACTTCGTGCTGCGCGGGATGCTGTTGCCTTGAAAGCCTTGCGAGGATGAGAAAATACACTCTCCCGGTCGCGGTCGCCGCGATGCTGCTGGCGTTCTGGTACAGCCCGGACGCGCAGGAGATCCTTGCCGGGGTCGCAATCTTCCTGTTCGGGATGCTGATGCTGGAGGACGGCTTTCGCCTGTTCGGCGGCGGCCGCCTGGAAAGCCTGCTGGAAAAGGCCACGCGGTCGACGCCCCGCGCGCTGGCCTTCGGCATCGTGTCGACGACGCTGCTGCAATCCAGTTCGCTGGTGTCGGTCATCACCATCTCGTTTCTCAGCGCGGGGCTGATCTCGCTGATCGGCGGTGTCGGCATCGTCTTCGGCGCCAACATCGGCACCACCACCGGGGCCTGGCTGGTGGCGGGGCTGGGGCTGAAGGTCAACATCGCGGCCTATGCCATGCCGATGATCGCGCTCAGCGTGTTGCTGGTCTTTCAGAAACCCAAGGGCCTGCGCGGCGTCGGCTATGCGCTGGCCGGGCTGGGGTTCCTGTTCCTCGGCATCCACCACATGAAGGAGGGGTTCGAGGCGTTCCGCGAGCAGATCGACCTGGCGCGCTTTGCCCTGTCGGGGCTGCTGGGGCTGGTCGTCTATACCCTGATCGGCACCGCCGCGACCGTGGTGATGCAATCCAGCCATGCGACCATGGTTCTGGTCATCACCGCGCTGGCAGCCGGACAGGTGACCTACGACAACGCGCTGGCGCTGGCGATCGGCGCCAACATCGGCACGACAATCACCGCGATCCTCGGCGCGCTCAGCGCCAACGTGCAGGGCAAGCGGCTGGCGCTGGCGCACCTGGTGTTCAACCTGACGACGGCGGCGGTGGCGCTGTTCGCGATCTCGCCACTGCGCGACGCGGTGGACTGGATCAGCGGGCACGTCGGCATCGCGCCGGACGACTACGCGCTCAAGCTGGCGGTGTTCCACACGATCTTCAACGTGCTGGGGGTGCTGCTGATGCTGCCATTGCTGCGGCGGCTGGTGGCTTTCCTGCAACGCCGGATCGTCGAGCGTGCCGCCGACGTCAGCCAGCCGCGCTATCTGAACGAGGCGGTCGACGCTTTCCCCGAGACGCTGGAAAGCGCGCTGCGCAAGGAGGTCCGCCACCTCTACGACAATGCCACCGAGGTGATCTTTCACGGTCTCAACCTGCACCGCAACGACATCTTCGCCAGCGGCAATATCGCCGAGACGGTGCGCAAGAGCCGCCGTGCCATCGAACTGGACATTGACCAGCGGTATGAAACCCGGGTCAAGACTTTGTACGCGGCGATCATCGACTTCACCACCCGCGCCGGGGACAAGAGCCTGGCGCCCGAGATGGCCGACCGGGTCTATGCGCTGCGCGACGTGGCCACCGGCATCGTCAAGGCAGTGAAATCGGTCAAGCACCTGCGCAAGAACGTGGTGCGCTACACCACCCGTCCGCAGGGGGCCGTGACCGACCTCTACGACGGGCTGCGGACCGAGATGGCGCGCGTCGTCGTCGAGATCCGCAACCTGGGCGCCGCCAGGCCCGAGGACCGCAGCGTGCTGACGCTGGACCAGGAACGCGCCGAGATTGCCGAGGCCTCCCGGACCGCCACCCGGCGGGTCGAGGAACTGATCCGCGCAGGCCGCATCACCGCCGCCGCCGCGACCTCGTTTCTCAACGATTCCGCCTATGCCTACGGCGCGATGCGTGACCTGATCGAGGCCGCCCGGGCCTACTACATCGAACGAGACAGCGCCGTGGCCGAGGTGGAACGGCTGCTTCAGATGGACGAGGATGACCTTGAACAGCGGCGCGCACGGCCGGGTGGCGCACCACCTGCACCGGAAGTGTTACATTAGGGGTCTATGATGGTGGCGGTCGGGTCAGGGATGGAGGTGTTCGCATGGGGTTGAAGAAACTGGCTGCCAAGTTGGCGGACTACCGCGCCCGGCTCGAAGGCGGCAAGGCGAGCGAGATCAAGCCTGACCATGTCCGCAAGGTGCTGGAAAAGCTGCGCCGCAAGCAGGCCGACCTGGAAGCCAAGATGGAAAAGGCGGATGGCGACGAGGACCGCGAGCGGCTGACACGCAAGCTGGAGGTCGCGCAGCAACAGATCCGACACGCCGAATGGCTGCTGGAGAACATCCCCTGAGCCACCCGGCAGGGGTGGCCGAAAGGGTGGCTAGAGCAGGTCCCGGTGCGCCTCGGGAACAAAGCGTTGCGCCTGCATCGGCGGGCGGTCGTAGTCCGGCCGGGGCGGGCGTGCGCCCATGTCGATGGGATGCGGCGCCACCTCTTTGTAGGGGATCAGCGACAGCAGGTGGCTGATGCAGTTCAGCCGCGCGTGTTTCTTGACGTCGGAGGCGACGACATGCCAGGGCGACTCGTCGGTGTCGGTTTGGGCGAACATCTCGTCCTTGGCGCGCGAGTAATCGACCCAGCGCTTGCGGCTTTCCAGGTCCATGGGGCTGAGTTTCCAGCGTTTCGTCGGGTCGTTCAGGCGTTTCTGGAATCGGCGTTCCTGTTCTTCGTCGCTGACCGAGAACCAGTATTTGATCAGCTGGATGCCGGACCTTTGCAGCATGCGTTCGAACTCGGGGCAGCTGCGCAGGAATTCGCGGTACTCGTCTTCGGTGCAAAAGCCCATGACCCGTTCGACGCCGGCGCGGTTGTACCAGGAGCGGTCGAACAGCACGATTTCCCCGGCGGCGGGCAGGTGGGCGACGTAGCGCTGGAAATACCACTGGGTGCGTTCGCGGTCCGTCGGGGCGGGCAGGGCGGTGATGCGGCAGTGGCGCGGGTTGAGCGGTGCGGCGATGCGCTTGATCGTGCCACCCTTGCCGGCGGCGTCGCGCCCTTCGAACAGCACGACAACCCGGTGGCCGCTGGCCTTGATCCATTCCTGCAACCGCACCAGTTCGATGTGCAGCCGCGCCATCTGGCTTTCGTAGGCCTTCCGGCCGACCTTGGGGCCTGCGTTGGCCGACTCATCGTTCATGCCATGCCTCCTGTCGCCATGACACGTGAGGTCCGGCCCGGCACGCAAGGGAAATCTCGGAAAATCGCTGTCACGCAGGGGGGCGGCCTGCCGGTCAGAGGGTGTTGCGCGGCGAATCCGGTGGCGCGTCCAGCTGCCTTTCGGTCTCCGTGCGGATCGCGCGGATGGCCTCGGCGAGGTAGGCCGAAAACGCCTGTGTCAGGCGTGCCTGGCTGACGTAGGCCGGGGTCAGGATCGACACGCTGTTGGTGACGCGCGGGCGGAACCGCCGCATCGTCAGACCTGTCCCGCCACCGGCCTGTAAGAGGTAGCTGTAAGCCGTGATCATGTCGCAGACCATGTAGCAAAATCCTTCGGCCACGAATTGCAGGCCCGGCAGAAAGGTTCGCAGTTCCAGCCGCTTGTTGAAGGCGCAGTGCGCCGCGACAAAGGCCTCTTCGGTCTGGGTGGCGGTGGGGTGGTCGTCGAACAGGATGGCCATGGGGCGGCCGTCCAGGTCCTGGGGCGTGATCACGGATTTCGCCGCCAGCGGATCGTTCCGCCGCAGCACGCAGACGCATTCCAGGTCAAAATCGGTCTGGTCGATCGAGGCGCGGGCGGCGGGCGTCTCGGCAAAGCCGATGTCGAACTGCTGCGAGGCCACCATGTCCTCGATCACCGCCGAAGACCGCATGATCAGCGACAGGTCGACCTCGCGCTTGTCCGCCATGAACCCTGTCAGAAGGCGCGGCATGAACAGGCCCGAGGCAGCCGGGTGGCAGGCGATGCGCAGCTTGCCGGTCTGCAACGCGGCCATCCCGGCAAGTGCCTGTTTCGTGCGTTCCAGCCGGTCGAGGATCGCCTCGGCCTCTTCGAGGAAATAGCGCGCCTCCGGGGTCGGGGTCAGCTTGCCATGCTCGCGCAGGAACAGGGCAAAGCCCAGTTCCTGTTCCAGCGTGGCGATCATCGTGCTGACGGCGGGCTGCGTTCGGCCGACCGTCTTGGCCGCCTGCGAAATCGACCCGCTGCGCATCACTTCGCGGAAGACGGTCAGCTGGCGGAGGGACAAGTTCATGGCGATCCATAAGTTCAGTTGATGGATATACAAGATTAATCAAATTGATTTTATGCCCCGTGTCCAATGAAATGCGCCTCAGCCGACACCCGCAAGACGTCCGAGCGGAGGGACCATGGACAGCTTTTCGAAATACCTGCTGACGGCGCTGATCGGCATTGTCGCCCTGGGTCAGTTCGTGCAGGTGATCACCCGTTACGTCCTTCAGGTCCCGGTCATGGGGCTGGAAGAGACGATGATGTACCCGACCCTCTGGCTGTACATCTTCGGCGCGGTGAACGCCTCGCGCGAAAACACGCATATCCGCGCCAACGTGCTGGAGATCTTTCTCAAGACGCCGCGCGCCCACACGATCCTGGCCATCGTCGGCGAGGTCATCAGCCTGATCGTCGGGCTGTGGCTGTTGTCCTGGGCCTGGGATTTCACCCGCTATTCGATCCGCACCTGGCGCGAAAGCCCGACCCTCTACATCCCGACCTTCTATGCCGACGTGGCCCTGGTGACCGGGCTGGCGCTGATGATGGTCTACACCCTCTGGCACCTCTGGACCCATGTGCGCAGCCTCTTGAAAGGGCAGGAAGCATGATCGAGATCGCGCTCCTCGCAATCGCCGTCCTCGTCCTGACGCTGACGCTGGGCGTGCCGCTGCCCTACTGTTTCGGCGCGGCGCTGATGGTGATGTATTTCATCGGCGACGTGACGATGAAGGGCATGATGCTCTGGGGGTTCCAGCAGATGGGCAACCCGGTGCTGCTGGCCATCCCGCTGTTCGTCCTGGCCGGGACAATCATGTCCGAAAGCGGCATCGCGGCCTCTCTGTTGCGCTTTGTCAACGCCTTCATCGGCCATGTGCGCGGCGGGCTGGGCGTGGTGGCGGCGGTGTCCTGCGCGGTGATCGGGGCAATCTCGGGCTCGGGCCTGACCGGCATCGCCGCCATCGGCCCGCTGCTGATCCCCGAGATGGAAAAGCGCGGCTATCCCCGCGAATACGCCACCGCTCTGATCGCCAACTCGTCGATCCTGGGCCTGCTGATCCCGCCCTCGGTGACGATGATCGTCTACGGCTGGGTGACGGACACCTCGATCCTGGCCTGTTTCCTGGCCACGCTGGGCCCCGGCCTCTTCATCATGTTCAACTTCTCGGTCGTGAACCTCTGGATGAGCCGCAAGTTCAACCTCAAGCTGGACGAAAAGCCGACCTTTTCCGAACTCACCAGCGAAGTGACCAAGCGCGGCATCCACGCCTTTCCGGCGCTGCTCATGCCGGTGATCATCCTGGGCGGCATCTACGGCGGCATCATGACCCCGACAGAGGCGGCGGCGATCGCGGTGATCTACTCCGTTCCGGTCGGATTTCTGATCTACAAGGGCCTGCGCTGGGACAACTTCCTGTCCGCCGGGAAAGAAGCCGCCACCGCCGTCGGCGCGATCATGATCATGATCCTTTTCTCGATGATCCTGGGCCAGATGTTTGTCTACGAGAGCATCCCGCAGCAGCTGGTCAGCGCGATCTTCGGCATCACCGAGAACAAGGTCCTGCTGCTGATCTTCATCAACATCCTGCTGTTCCTGGTCGGCATGGTGGTCAACGACGTCACCGCCATCATCCTGATCGCGCCGCTGCTCTTGCCACTGATGAAGGCGATCGGCGTCGACCCGATCCAGTTCGCCGCGATCATGGGCGTGAACACCGCGATGGGCGGCGTGACCCCGCCCTATGCCTCGATCCTCTACCTCGGTGCCCGTATCGGCAAGGTGAAGGTCACCAAGGTCATCAAGCCCGCGATGATCCTGATCGTCACCGGCTACGTCCCGGTCGTCTTCCTGACCTCGTTCTGGTCCGACCTGTCGCTCTTCCTGCCCCGGCTCTTTGGCTACCTGCCCTGATCCGGCCCACCCAAACCTGCCACCCAACCTAGGAGACCCTCCATGAAACATTTCCTGACCGGCACCGCCGCCGCCGCGCTGATGGCCCTTGCCACCCTGGCCCCGGCCGAGACGCTGAAGATGAGCCACGTCCGCCCGCAGGACGCCACCATCGACGTGGAACTGCGCGCCTTCGCCGCCAAGGTGTCCGAGGCCACCGGTGGCGACGTCACGATCGAGCTGTTCCCCGCCTCCGCGCTGGGCGACTACACCACCGTGCAGGAGCGCATCAGCGTGGGCGCCATCGACATGGCCACCCAGCCCGCCGCCACCGCCGCCGACCGCCGCATGCAGATCAGCTCCTTCCCCTACCTGGCCAGCAACTGGGCCGAAGCGCGCAAGATCTACGGACCCGACGGCGTGGTGCGCAACGTCGTGGCCGACCTCTACGCCGCGCAGGACATCACCATGCTGGCGGCCTACCCGGTCTACTTTGGCGGCATCTCGCTGAACACCGAGGCGGTGAACCCCGGCGATCCCAGCACCTCCAACGGCATCAAGGTGCGCGTGCCGGGCATCAAGTCCTTTCAGCTGACCGGCGAGGCGCTGGGCTACATCCCCTCGCCGATCCCCTTCTCCGAGGCCTTCACCGCGATCCAGACCGGCGTCGTGGACGGTGTGATCGGCTCGGGCGCCGAGGGCTACTACGCCTCGTTCCGCGACGTGACCAAGACCTACATCCCGGCCAACACCCATTTCGAGGTCTGGTACATGATCATCTCCAACGAGTCGCTGGCAGCACTCGATGCCGATGACCAGGCGGCGCTCAAGGCCGCCGCGGAGGAGTTCGAGACCCAGCGCTGGGCCGTGGCCGAAGAGGACCAGGCCAAGTGGGAACAGCGGCTGGCCGACGAGCTGGGCGCAACCGTCGTCGCGCTGACCGACGAGCAGCTGGCCGCCATGGCCGCCAAGGTCCGCGAGACGGTCTGGCCGGTGGTGCTGGAGGATGTGGGCGCCGAATGGGGCCAGGGCATTCTCGACCAGATCGGAAAGTGACATAAATCTGATCCGGGGCGGTGACGTGCCGCCCCGCATCCCTTATCCCGGCCCACGGACAAACGAGAGTGAACGATGGAAGCGGATTATGCGATCATCGGCGGCGGAGTCGTCGGCCTGTCGGTGGCCTGGGGCCTGTTGAGACGCGGCAAGCGGGTGATTGTGCTCGACGGCGACGATGGCGCCTTTCGCGCCAGCCGGGGCAACTTTGGCCTGGTCTGGGTGCAGTCCAAGGGCATGAAACAGCCGCGCTATGCCCGCTGGTCGCAGCAGTCGGCCGCGATCTGGGCCGAATTCGCGGCCGAGCTGGGCCACAACACCGGGCAGGCGGTGCCGCTGGAGCAACGCGGCGGCTATGACCTGCATTTCTCCGAAGAGACGCTTCAAGCCACCGTTGACCAGTACGAGACGCTGAAGGCCAGGCTGGGCGGCGATTACCCGTTCGAGGTGCTGGGCCACAACGCGCTGCGCGAGGAAGAACCCTACATCGGCCCCAAGGTCGTCGGCGCGATCCTGCACCACCAGGACGGCCATGCGAACCCGCTGAAACTGCTCAAGTCCCTCGCCGATGACGTGCGCCGGATGGGCGGGCAGGTGCTGAACGGCAAGACCGTCACCGATGTGACCCGGCCGGACGGGTTTCGCGTGACCTGCGCGGACGGCACCGTGGTCGGCGCCGCCAAGGTGGTCCTTGCCGCCGGGCTGGGGGCCACGCAGTTGGGGCCAAGGCTGGGATTTCGCGCGCCGATCCGGCCGCAGCGCGGCCAGGTGCTGATCACCGAGAAACTGCCCAAGATGCTCAACCGCCCCTCGCTGATCGCGCGGCAGGTGGACGAAGGTGGCATCCAGATCGGCGCCACGAACGAGGAAGTCGGGCTGGACGACCGCGTGACCCAGCCTGGCCTGTCGCGCCTAGCCGCCGATGCCGTCGCCGCCTATCCGGCGCTGGCCAAGGCGCAGCTGGTGCGCAGCTGGGGCGCGCTGCGGGTGCTGTCGCCCGACGGCCTGCCGATCTACCAGCAAAGCCGCGAGATGCCGGGCGCCTACCTGGTAACCTGTCACAGCGGCATCACTCTTGCCGCCGCCCACGCCCGCCTGCTGCCCGAGTGGCTGGAAGGCACCGAGGCCGCACCCGACCTGGAGGTGTTCAGTGAAGACCGCTTTGCCGTTTCTTGAGCTGGAGCAGGCCGCGCGCGTGCCCGTCGTGTTTGACGGCCAGTCGCTGGAACTGCCCCTTGGCGCCAACCTGGCCGCCGCGTTGCTGGCCGCCGGTGTGACGGTGTTCCGGCACACCCCGGTGTCGGGCGCGCCGCGTGGGCCGTTCTGCATGATGGGGGCCTGTTTCGACTGCCTCGTCGAGATCGACGGTGTGGTGCGGCAGGCCTGCATGCTGGACGTGACCGAAGGATTGCGGATCGGCCGTCCGCACGAGGGGGACGCAGATGAGCCGCTCTGATCTCATCGTCGTGGGCGCTGGCCCCGCAGGCATGGCCGCCGCCGCCACCGCCGCAGACCACGGGCTGAGCGTCACGCTGCTGGACGAACAGCCCCGCCCGGGCGGGCAGATTTACCGCGACGTGGATCGCGCCGCGCCTCTGCGGGGCGGCATCCTGGGCAAGGATTATTCCGAAGGGACGCGGCTGACCGCCGCCCTGCGGCATGAGTGCATCGCCCATCTGAGGGGCGCGGTGGTCTGGGCGATCGAGGACGGCTTTCGCGTCTCCTACACCCGCGACGGCCGCGCCGCGCAGGTGGCGGGGGACCGTGTCTTGCTGGCCACCGGCGCGCTGGAGCGCCCCATGCCACTGCCGGGATGGACATTGCCCGGGGTGATGACGGCGGGCGCCGCGCAGATCCTGCTCAAACAGTCGGGCGTCCTGGCCCAACGTGCCGTGCTGGTTGGCTCCGGCCCGCTGCTCTACCTCATCGCGGCGCAGATGGTGCGGGCGGGGACGCCGCCGCTGGCGCTGGTCGAGACGCAGACGAGGGGCGATCTCATGGCGGCCATGTCGCACCTGGGTGGGGCGCTGAAGGGCTGGCCCTACCTTGCCAAGGGTGTGAAACTGCTCTCCGAGATCCTGCGCGCCCGCGTGCCGCGCCACACCGGTGCGACGGGCATCGCCATCGAGGGCGACGGCCGCGCCGAGGCGGTGGTCTTCAGGGCCGGAGGCCGGGACCACCGGATCGCCTGCGACACGGTCCTGCTGCATCACGGCGTGGTGCCCAACACGCAGGCGGCGCGGTCGCTGGGCGTGGCGCACCGCTGGGACAAAGGGCAGGCCTGCTTTGCCCCGGTGCTGGACGCTTGGGGCGGCACGGACAAGGATGGCGTGCTGATCGCGGGCGACGGGGGCGGCATCGGTGGCGCGAAAGCCGCCGAGTTCGCCGGCCGCATCGCCGCCCTGAAGGTGGCGGGCGACCTGGGCAAGCTGACCGAGCCCGCGCGTGACGCACAGGCCGCGCCGCTGCTGAAACAGCGCGCGCAGGAGTTGGCGATCCGTCCCTTTCTCGACGCTGCCTATCCACCGTATGCCGAGGCCTTGGCGCCCGCCGACGCCACCGTGGTCTGCCGCTGCGAGGAGGTCACGGCGGGCGACATCCGTGGTTACGCCAAACTCGGCTGCCTTGGCCCGAACCAGGCCAAGGCCTTTGGCCGCGCCGGCATGGGACCCTGCCAGGGCCGCTACTGCGGGCTGACCGTCACCGTCCTGTTGGCCAAGGCGCATGGACAGACGCCCGACGAAACAGGATACTACCGGATAAGACCGCCGTTGAAGCCGGTCACGCTGGGCGAACTGGCGGCAATGGAAGAGGCGGTGAAGGACGCCGCCGAATAGGAGACAGACATGATCGAACGCCTCGAAACCGGCCCCCGCATGAGCAAGATCGTCAAGCATAACGGGGTTGCCTACCTCTGCGGCCAGGTCGGCGCGGGGGAGAGCGTGACAGATCAGACAAGGGACTGCCTGTCGCGGGTCGAGGCGCTGCTGGAACAGGCCGGGTCGTCGCCCGAACAGATGCTTCAGGTCATCATCTGGCTGGCCGACATGGCCGATTTTTCCGAGATGAACGCGGTCTGGGACGCCTGGGTGCCGGCGGGCCACGCCCCGGCGCGCGCCTGCGGCGAGGCGAAACTTGCCCGGCCCGAGCTCAAGGTCGAAATCATCGTCACAGCCGCCTGCTGAGCATCCGGGAGCAAAGGTCATGAAAGTCATCGTCCTCGGGGCCGGCGTCATCGGCGTCACGACCGCGTACTACCTCGCGAAAAGCGGCGCCGAGGTGCTGGTGCTGGACCGCCAGCGCGAACCCGGCATGGAAACCAGCTATGCCAACGCAGGCGAACTCAGCTACGGCATGACCTCGCCCTGGGCTGCGCCGGGTGTACCCAAGAAGGCAATCAAGTGGCTCTTCATGCGCCACCGCCCGCTGTTCATCTGGCCGCTGATCAGCCCCACCATGTGGGCCTGGGGCCTCAAGATGCTGGCCAACTGCAACGATAAGGCCTACCGCATCAATAAGACCCGCATGGTGCGCGTGTCTGACTACTCGCGCCGCGCCCTGACCGACCTCATGGCCGAGGTGCCGCTGGACTTCGACCTGCGCGAGCGGGGTACGCTGCAACTGTTCCGCACCGAAAAGCAGCTCAAGTCCTCCAAGGCCGACCAGGAGGTGCTGGCCGAGTTCGGCTCACCCTACGAGGTGCTGGACCGCGACGGCTGCATCGGCGTCGAGCCGGGGCTGAGCCATGTGGCGAACAAGTTCGTCGGCGGGCTGCGGCTGACGGCGGACCGGACCGGGGATTGCCGGATGTTCACCGGCGCGCTGGCAAGACACGCGGCCAAGCTGGGCGTGTCGTTCCGCTACGGCGTCACCATCAAGGGGGTGACGGTCAGGGACGGGCGTGTCGCCGGGGTCCAGACCGATGACGGCTATCACGAGGCGGATGCCTTTGTCTGCTGCATGGGACCCTATGCGCCGATCCTGCTGCGCGAGATCGGCATTCGTGCGCCGATCTACCCGATCAAGGGCTATTCCATCACCCTGCCGGTGACCGACCCCGACGCCGCGCCGCAATCGACCATCATGGACGAGACGCACAAGGTCGCGCTGACGCGGCTGGGCGACCGCATCCGCGTCGCCGGCCAGGCCGAGATCATCGGCTACAACATGAAGCTCGGCAGCCACGCCACCGATACCGTGCGCCACGTGGTGTCGGATCTGTTCCCCAAGGGCGGTGACGTGTCCAAGGCCATGGGCTGGACCGGCCTGCGGCCGATGACGCCGGACGGAACGCCGGTGATCGGTCCGACGAAGTACCCCAACTTCTTTCTCAACACCGGCCACGGCACGCTGGGCTGGACCATGGCCTGCGGATCGTCGCGCGCGGTGGCTGATGTCGTGCTGGGCAAGACGCCCGAGATCGACATGGACGGGTTGACGATGGACCGCTACTGATCCGCGCGGTCCTGCGAAGGCGCGCAGGCCCGGCCGCGCCCGCGTTCAGCGGGCGAGGTCGCGGGCGATCGCCTCGGACAGGGCGGTCAGCGCGGCCGATTGCGCCGTGGCCACCGAACCGGGCGTCGAATCCGGCATCGGGATCACGATGTCGAACAGGCGGGCCTTGTCGGGCAGTGGCGGCGGCAGTTCGCGCGGGGCCTTGTCGAAATCCTCGGGGTCGAGCACCGCTTCGGGGATTTCCGACCCCATGAAATACTGTCCCGCCAGGCGGAAGGTATTGGTCTTGGTCGCGATGAAGGTTTCGACCCGGATGTCGACGACGCCCTGCGGCGGTTCCGGCATGGGCCAGGGTTCGGGCGCGACATTGGCGTTGGTCATGGTGTTCAGGTTGCGGGTGATCCGCAGCGTGGCGGCCCGCGCCGGTTCGTCCGCCCAGAGGCCGAACTTGCTGTCGCGCACGACACCGGTCTCGTCCTCGATGGCGATCTTCTGGTCCTCGGCGTAGGATGGCAGCGACACGGTGCGCACCAGCACTGTGGACACCCGCGCGTTCACCCGCAGGCTGGAGGGGGCTGTCTCGACCAGGTACTGCGGCCCGCCTTCGCAGGCGGTCAGCATCAGCAGGGCAAGGGTGGCGGCCAGGGGTCTGAAAATCATGTCACCGTCCCATCAGGAGCGAATTCGGATTGCGCTGAAGCATGCGCGCCAGCGTACGCATGGCATCGGCGGCTTCGCTGACGTCGCGCAGGGTGGACAGCGCGCCCGCGATCAGCCGCGAGCTGTCGTCATAGGCCTTTAGCACCGTTTCGGTGCGCGAGGCCAGAGTGTTGAGCCGGTCTGTCAGCTTTGGCAGCTCGGCCGCGGCCAGTTCGACCGCATCGGCGGCGGCGGCAGCAGAGGCAAAGACCGCGTTGACGTTTTCCGTGGCGCCGCTTTCGCGCAGTTCGGCGGCGATGGCCTGCGCCTCGGCCAGTGTCTTGCGGGTCTGCTCCAGCGTCACGGTCAGTTCCGGCATGATCGTCCGCAGGTCGGCCAGCGTGGCGTTGACCCCGGGAACCAGCGCGCGCGTGTCGTCGGCGGCCAAGAGCGCGTTGGCCGAGTCGAACAGCGCCTGGATCGAGGCCAGCATCTCTTCGACCGGCAGGTTGTTGATGCGTTCGAACACGCCTTCGGCAGTGGCGTTCAGGTTGGCGACATCGGCCGGGGCGGTGGGCAATTCGGGCAGGCCGCCCTGTGGCGTGACGATCTCGGCGGGGTCGGACTCGGGCAGTTCCACCAGGTCGACGACCAGTTCGCCCGACAGCAGGCTGGCCGTGGCCAGCCGCGCCCGCAGGCCCTGGGCGACAAAGGCGGTCAGGAACTCCAGCGCCGCCGCCGGGTCGGCCTCGGCCCCCAGGCCCAGCCGCGCGGGGTTGACGGCCAGGGTTGCGTGCAGGCGCACGGTCTTGCGTCCGCCGATCTCGGTGGCGATCATCGCGACGTTCTCGACCTCGCCCACGGGCACGCCGCGGAACCGCACGGTCGCTTCCTCGGTCAGGCCGGCGACCTTGCCGTCAAAGATCGCCACCACGCGCAGCCGCTCACCCGTGGGGTCGTCCAGCAGGCTGGCCCGGGCTGCGGCCTGGGTGTCATACAGCGGAAAGACCGCGCCCGGCGCGACCGCGTCGCCGCCCGACACGAGGGTGTCAAAGCTGATCCCGCCTTGCAGCAGCGAGGCCAGCGAAGAGATGTCCAGCGCCACGCCGCCCGGCCCCAGCGTGACCGAGACGCCCGAGATGTCCCAGAACCGGGTGTTCGTGGTCAGCAAACGGTCATAGGGCGCCTGGACAAAGCCGTTGATCACCACACCGTCGCCGTTTTCCGTCAGTTCGGGGGCCTCGACTGCGCCCACGGCGATGCCCTTGAACAGGATCGGTGCGCCGCCGACGATCGAATTGCCGTCCTTGGCGCTGAGCCGGATGGCGGTGCCGGCGCGCGTCGGGTCGCCCAGCGGCGCGCGATTGAGCCCGGTAAAGAAGGTCTGCGCCGTGCCGGCATCGGAGTTCCAGCTGCCCTCGATGTAGACCCCCGACAGCACGGTGTTCAGCCCGCTGATGCCCTGCGCCGAAACCTCCGGCCGGACCACCCAGAACTGCGCGTCCTCGTCCAGGAAGGGGGTCAGGGTCCGGTCCACCCGGACCGACACCAGCACCTGCGACAGGTCCTCGGTAAAGCTCACGTCCTCGACCGTGCCCACGGTCACGTCGCGGTACTTGAGCTCGGTCTTGACCGCTGCCACGCCCGAGGCGCTGTCAAAGGCGATCTCGATCAGCACGCCGCGGTCGGCATAGCTTTTCCAGGCGATGCCCAGCGAGACGGCCAGCGCGAGGATCGGCACCAGCCAGACAAAGGAAAAGCGCGAGGCGAATCCTTCGCGTCCGGGCTGCACGATGGCTTTGGCGGGTCTTGGGTCTGTCATTGCGGATCCTTGTCGGCGTCCCAGATCAGCTTCGCATCGAAGCTTTGTGCGGACAGCATCGTGAAGGCCACCGACAGCGCAAAGCTGACGGCGGCGATTCCGGGGTGAATGATGGCGACCGAGCCCAGCTGCACAAGCGCGGACAGGATCGCCACGACGAAGACGTCGATCATCGACCAGCGGCCGATGAACTCGACCACCTCGTAGAGGAGGTGGCGCTGGTGCAGGCTGATGCGCGACGGCCGCTGCAGGCTCAGCGCCAGGTAGGCGATGGCGATGAACTTGCCGACGGGGATCAGGATGCTGGCGACAAAGACGATGATCGCCACCCCGTAGGCGCCGTGATGAAACAGGTCGATGGCGCCGCCGACGATGGTGCTTTCGGATTGCTCCAGCAGGGTCGCGGTGCGCAGCATCGGGTAGAGGTTGGCCGGGATGTAGACGACGATACCCGCCGCCAGCCAGGCCCAGACCGCCTGCAAGGATCCGCGCCCGTCCGGGTCCAGCCGCGCCCCGCAACGGGTGCAGGTGCGCGTGCCCATCTCGTGGGCACGACCGCACCGGCCGCAGGCCAGCAACCCCGCCTCACGGGCGGAGATCAGGGTGCCGGACGTTCCAGCGTTTTCCATATCGTGTACCGGCACATTGTGTTGTCCTGAAGGACGGTGATGAGAACCAGCGCGGTAAAGGCCCAGAACGCCGGGCCCAGGCTGACGGTGGCCAGGCCCGCCACCTTGACCAGCGCCACCGCGACACCCAGTACAAAGATTTCGGCCATGGACCAGGGGCGCAGGTGCTCGGACATGCGAAAGGCGTGGTGCGCGTGGCGCCAGGGCGCGCGCCCTCGCACCAGCGGATACAGGGTGTAGATGATCGCGGCCAGCCGCGCGGTCGGGATCAGCACGATCAGCAGGGCCACGGCGAAAGACAGCGGCACCATGAAGCCCGACGAAAAGGCCAGCGCCGCATCCAGCACCGAGGCGCGGTTGTGCAGCCCGGCCACCTGCAACTCGATGAACGGAAAGAACACCGCGCCCACCATCAGCACCACCGAGGTGACCGCCAGCGCCAGCACCCGGGCAAAGGCGTTCTGGCGCGGGGCGGCCAGCACCTTGCCACAGCGTGCGCAGCGCGCGACGTGGCCTTCGGGCACTTCCGGCTCGACATGCAGTGTATCGCAGACGGGGCAGGCCAGAAGGGCCTGTCCGGCCAGCGTCCCGGTCAGGTCCTGCGGCATCGGGGACCCCTCGTCTGGCAGCGGGCGATCCGCGCCCGGCGGTAGGGAGACGACATACACATGCCGCGGTCTTCCCCGTCAGGATGAAATGATATGTCCTGGATGTCCATATGCCGGGTCTCGGGGATTCCGTAGGGTCACCTGCGGCATTTCGGCCACAACGGCGAAGATCCGCTGTCAGTCCGGGTCGCGGAGGCCGTGGAACGGAAAGAACGGCCGGAAGAAACGCCCGCCCTCGACCGTCACGGCCACCGAGGGCCGCGCCAGCAGCCTTTGGCGATAGCCATGCAGGGTGCCCAGGGCCTCGGGGATCGGGTGTACCCAGTGGGCGTAGAACAGCGCAGGTGCCGCGGCGCAGTCGGCGATGCCGAAGCCGTCGCCTGACGCCCAGGTCCGGCCATTCATCCAGCGGTCGAGCCAGGCATAGGTGCGGTCGAGGGCCGAGCGCGCCTCGGCCTCGCCGGTCGTGTCGCGCTGGTCCACGGGGCGCAGCGCGTTCATCACGATGCGCGCCATGGGCACCGAAACGTAGTCGTCGAACACCCCGTCCATCTGCCGCGCCTCGATGGCGATGCGCGGGTCGGCGGGCACCATCGGCGGCGCGTCGCCCAGGTGCAGGTCGAGGTACTCGATGATCGCCGCCGTCTCGATCACCGTGCGGTCGCCGTGCACGAGGATCGGGAACTGCCCGGTCGGCGCGGCCGTGGCGCAAAAGGCCGCGTGATCCGGGTGGTCGGCATCGACGGTCCGGTCCTCGTAGTCGACGCCCCGCTCGCGCGCGGCGATGTAGACCTTCCAGCAGAACGACGCGAAGGGGTGGCCGTAGACGACGGGTTTCATGGCGGACCTCCTGCCTTTGGCGCTGTGGTGCGCCTCGGCCCCGGGATTCGCAAGCCCATGCGCGGGGACCGGCGGATTTCACCGTGCCGGTTTTCTCCACGTCATCGGGTCTGTCCCGGCAAGCCATTTGGACCGGCGGATTTCACCGTGCCGGTTTTCTCCACGTCATCGGGTCTGTCCCGGCAAGCCATTTGGATCGGGGATGAGCTGTTCCAGGACGGGACGCAAGCAGTCCCTGATGCACGAGCCGACCACCAACACCCTGGACCGCGCCGGGCGCACGGCACAGGCGCGGATACCGTCGCCCTGTCGCCCCATGCCGCGGCCCGATGCCTGGGTCGATTCCCTGTCACATCTGGGCCGGGAGGCGGCCCGCCTGAGCGCATCGGTTGCGATGGACCTGGCCGGGATCGAGCAAGGCCCGCAGCCCGCGCCGGATGATCACCGCTCCAACCACCCCGGCTGGCCGGCCTGGCCGTTCCGGCTTTGGAACACCGGCTTCTTGGCGCAGGAGGCCTGACGGGCCGAGGCCACCGCGCCGATCCGTGGCATGCGCAAGATCAGCGCGGACCGGGTGGGGTTCATGGTGCGGCAGGCGCTGGACATGGTGTCGCCCTCCAACCTGCCGGGGCTGAACCCGGAGGTGGTCGAACGCGCGCTGAAAACGGGCGGGCGCAACTTCACCGACGGCGCGCGCCACCTGTCGGAGGATACTTGGCGCGAGCTGTCCGGGCATCCTGCTCCGGGAATGGACGGCTTCAAGGTTGGGCGCGACCTGGTCACGACGCCGGGACAGGTGGCCTGGCGCAATGACCTGATCGAACTGATCCAGTATGCGCCCGCGACGGACAAGGTCCGGGCCGAGCCGATGCTGATCGTGTCGGCGTGGACCACGAAATACTACATCCTCGACCTGAGCCCGGAAAATTCGCTGATCGCGCACCTGGTGACGAAGGGCTACAGCGCCTTTGTCATCTCGTGGTGCAATCCCACCGCCGACCAGCGCGACCTGTCGCTGGAGGACTACCGCGACCGTGGCGTGATGGAGGCGCTGGAGGCGGTGCAGGAGACCACCGGCGCGC
This sequence comes from Antarctobacter aquimaris, assembly GCF_900184945.1. Classification (GTDB taxonomy): domain Bacteria; phylum Pseudomonadota; class Alphaproteobacteria; order Rhodobacterales; family Rhodobacteraceae; genus Maliponia; species Maliponia aquimaris. The sequence continues at coordinate 135,474 of NZ_FXYF01000012.1, forward strand.
CCCATGTCCAGGCCCGCGGCGCCTGCCTGGGCGGCACGATCCTGGCCATCGCGGCGGCGGCCGCGGCGGGGCAGGGGGACGACAGGCTGGCCTCGGTCACGCTGCTGGCCGGGCAGACCGATTTCTCGGAGGCGGGCGCGTCGATGCTGGTCGTCGACGATAGCCAGATCGTCTTTCTCGACAACACCATGTGGGACAAGGGCTGTCTCGACACATGGCAGACGGCCGCCGCCTTTCGCGCCCTGCGTCCCAAGGATCTGTCGGCCTGGAACGCCGACGCCACCCGGATGCCCTACCGGATGCACAGCGAATACCTGCGCGGGCTTTTCCTGGAAAACCGCCTGACCGCCGGGCGCTTTTTGGTCGAGGGGCGGGTGATCGCGCTCAAGGACATCTCGGCCCCTAATTCGTGTTGGGGACCGAGCAGGATCACATCGCGCCCTGGCGGTCGGCCTGCAAGACGGCGCTGTTCACCGATGGCGACATCAATTTCGTGCTGACCTCGGGCGGGCACAACAGCGGTGTGCTCAGCGTGCCCGGCCGCAGTCGCCGCCGGTTCCGCCACGGCCACCGCCCGGCGGGCCGCACCTGCATGGACCCGGACAAATCCCCGGACCGGCACAATGCGCAGGAAGGTTTGTGGTGGCCGGAATGCGTGCGCTGACTGGACGCCCGCAACGGCCCTGGGTTGGCCGATCCTCCCGCGATGGGCAACCGCGACGCCGGACTGCCGCAGCTGGTGCCGGCACGCGGCCGCTATGGCCTGCAACGCTGACCGTGCCTGCGGAGTTGCCCGATGGATGACGGGACGGCACGCTGCCAGCCTTGGCGGCAGGTCCGGCCGGAACAGGCGGAAAGCACCGGCGATGACGCGACACCCGGGAAAGGCCGTGATCGACGCCGCGCTGCGCCGCCCCGTTGTCAGCGCCCTGCTGCTGGCGCCATCAAGGGTGCGACCCCGGCCGTTGCTCTCTATCAACGGGTTGAGGCGCGCTTTGGTGCGCCGTCCCGGGACGAGGCGCTGCTGGTCGCCGCCGAGGACTTTGGCGATCCGGAAACCTTTGCCGCGCTCGAGAACCTCGTCCTTGGCGTGCAACTGACAGAGGACGTGCGCGGCGGGCATAGCCTCCTTGTCCTGCCCGATCCGGCGGGCGAGGCGCTGAGCTAGCTGTCGCGCCCAGACGTGGCGGACCTGCCCCGGCGCAACGCCGGCCGGGCTGCGCGCGAACTCGCAACTGGGGCCGAACCTGCTGTCGCAGGACCGCAGCGCGACGCTGCTGCTTGTGCTGCCCGATCTCGCCATGGCCGCAGAGGTGCGGCTGGCGTCGCTGGCTGATCCGGCGCCGACCGTGCAGTCCGTCAGCCTGGCGCAGTTGCAACGCGAGATCAGCGCGGCGCTGGTGCAGGACCAGCTGGGCGTCACGCCGCTGGCCACGCTGGTCTGTATCGCGCTGGCGCTGACCGGCATCCCCTTTGATCCGCTGATGAACATCGCGCCCACCGTGGTGCTGGTGCTGGGCATCGCCGACGGCGTGCATGTCTTTCAAGCGATGCAGCGCCATGCCACCGAGGGCGACATGCGCCACGCCTTCCGCTGCGCCGTGATGGAGACCATGCCGGCGGTGATCCTTGTGGCGCTGACCACGGCGCTGGCCTTTTTCTGCGTGCTGTTCGTCGGCCCGCTCACGCTGCCAAACGTGGCCATTGCAGGGGCCGCTGGGCCACGCGCTGGCGATGCCGGCGGTCTTCATGATCCTGCCATCCGCCGCGCTGGCGCTGTTCGGGGCGGGGTCGTTGCGCCTGTTGCGCGCGCCTGCGGTCCGCAACGTCATCCGTGCTGCGCGAGCGGCGCCGCCGGGATCGAGGCCGCCAAGTTCCAGCTGGAAAGCCGCCCGGATGCCAGGTTGCGGTTTATCACCCTGCACGAGGATGGCAGTTTTTCAGCCAGTCGGTCGTGACGCTGGCCCATCGTAGAGACACGGTTTGACGAAGCGATATCCGATGGACATACCGATGGGCGGACAGCGACGGCGCCGACCGGACTTGCGGCGCCGCAAGCTAGGGCGGGGGGCTGGACGCCACTGGCCAGGCGGTGGAATTTCTCTTTCAGCCGGGCCGGGTGGTACAAATGGCCTGTGCGCCGGTCGGGACCGCGCTTTCGGGCCACGACGCGGCGTTCCTGGGCGGCAGCGCGACCGGCAACTTCGCCCGCGACATCCCCCTGCCGATGCTGAGCCACAAGCAGGACGTGACGGACCGGCTGTCGTTTGCCCTGCTGCCGGCGGCATCTTTGGGCCGCTCTCGGGCTACGCCGCAGAGATGGAGCGCGATTTCGGCATCGGCTACGTGGTCGGCGCGGCTTTTGAGATCCCGGAATACGTCCTGCGCGTTTTGCTGACCTACAACTCGGCCATCTCCCTTGATTTCCACACCATGGAAGGGTCGGCCATTGGCACCACCATCTCGACCGTCTCCGCCGAGACGCTGCAATCCGTGAACCTCGCGTTCCAGTCCGGTATTGCGCCGTGCACCTTTGTCTTTGGCGGCGCGCGCTGGGTCGAATGGTCGGCACTGCAATTCTATCCGCCGGTGCTGTCGTCGGTTTCGCCCGATCCGCTGATCGATTTCGAGGACACCTGGAGATATTCGCTTGGCGTCGGACGGCGGCTGACCGACCAGTGGACCGGCACGCTGGCGTTGCTTTACGAGCCTTCGACCAACCCGCCCCCGACGCCGCCTACCCCGGTGACGGCTTTCGCGGGCTGGCGCTGGGCGCGATCTGCACCGGGCAGGCCATGGACGTTCACCTGACGGCCGCCGTGACCGAGATCGGCGATACCGCGCCTTGCGTGGGTGCCTTGGGCACCACCGTGTCCAGCTTTCGCGACATTCGGGTCGTCGCGGTGGGGATGAGACTCGTCTACCGCTACCGAGCGCGCGCCGCGCGGTCTGGATGTCCTCCGGCGCGGAAAACGACGGCGCCGGTTACAGGATGTCGGCCTGGCGCAGGTCTGCTACCGCAAAGTCGATCAGCGCGCGAACCTTGCGCGGCAGGGTCCGCCCCTCGAGGTAGACGGCGTTCAGCGGTCCGCTTTCGCCTTCGAAGTCCCTCAGCACCGGCACCAGCGTCCCCGACTCCAACGCCGCGCAGACGGCAAAGCGCGGAGGATAGGCGATGCCGTGTCCGCCTGCCGCCAGCTCGGCCGCGGCGCGGGCCGAGTTGACCTGCAACCGTCCCCCGATCTCGGCCGTCCTCTCGACACCGTCCTTCAGGAACCGCCAGCGCCGTGGCTGCCGCCTGTTGGTATCGACGATGCAGCTGTGCTCGGCCAGTGTTTCGGGGGTGTCGGGTGTGGCGTGGCGCGCCAGGTAGGCAGGGCTGGCCACCGCGACCGACCGGAACGTGCCCAGTCGCCGCGCCTTGAGCGACAGCAGGTCCGGTTCTCCCATGCGAAAGGCCAGGTCGATGCCTTCGCGCGCGAGGTCTTCGTGTCGGTCGCTCAGCCGCAGGTCCAGCGTTAGGGCCGTATGGTCGGCGGCAAAGCGGGCCAGCATCCCGGCCAGGTACAGCTCGCCAAAGGTCACCGGGGCGGCGATGCGCAGCGTCCCGGTCAGACCGCGCCGCGTCTCCGACACTTCGGCCAGCAGGGCATCGAGATCGTCCAGCACTGAAGGCGCGCGCGCCAGCAGGTCCTGCCCGGCCGGGGTCAGCCCGACCTGTCGCGTCGTGCGCTGGAACAGCCGCGTGCCCAGCCGCGCCTCCAGCGCTGCGACGTATTTCGAGGTCAGCCGGTTCGAGAGCCCCAGTTGTTCACCCGCCGCGCTAAAGGAGCCGGTCTGTGCCGTCGCCACGAAGGCCCTGAGTTCGTCGACGATGTCCATGTAGGCCTCATTCGGAACAAAACGTACCAAGTCAGTCCATAAAGTCGCCATTTAGTTCGTATTTGGCAAGGTCTAGATGGGGATCAGTTGAAACGCGGCCCCGCATCGGGGCATCAGGACCAAGGACACTTGCCATGACCCACCAGACCCAAACCGACATCGCCGCACTGACCTTGCGCGTCACCAGCGGCGCGTTGTTCATCGCCCACGGCCTGCTGAAGGTGAACGTTTTTACCGTCGCCGGCACCGTCGCCTATTTCGAAAGCCTCGGCCTGCCGGGCTTTCTTGCCTATCTGACGATCTTCGCCGAACTCGCGGGCGGCCTGGCGCTGATCCTGGGGGTTGCCACGCGGCTGGTGTCGCTGGCGCTGATCCCGATCCTGCTGGGCGCGGTCTGGGCACATGCCGGCAACGGCTGGCTGTTCTCGGCCACCGGCGGAGGCTGGGAATTCCCGGTGTTCTGGGCGATCCTGCAAGGGACGCTGGTGCTGCTGGGCAGCGGCGCCTACGCCCTGCGCCTGCCTGTCGTGACCCGCGTGCTGGGCCAGTACGCCTGACCGGACCGGGCCGCCTTCGGGCGGCCCAACCCCGTCCCGAGGAGAAAAAGCGATGATCACCGCCACCACATTGGACGCCCTGCGCGCCCGCCTGATCCCCTCGGACCGCATGCCGCTGGTCTTTCTCGGGCACGGCAGCCCGATGAACGCGCTGGAGAACACCTCCTATGCGCGCGCCTGGTCCGACCTCGGTCAGAGCCTGCCGCGGCCCAAGGCGATCCTGGTCGTCTCGGCGCACTGGATGACGCGCGGCACCACGCTGGTCGACGTGTCCGCCATGCCGCGCACGATCCACGATTTCTACGGCTTCCCCGAGCCTTTGTATCAGATGACCTATCCCGCGCCCGGCCAGCCGGACCTGGCGCGCGAAGTGGTCAGCCTGCTGGCCAGCCACAAGGCGGCCGAGGACGACACCTGGGGCCTGGATCACGGCGCCTGGGCGGTGCTGAAGTTCCTCTACCCGGAGGCCGACGTGCCGGCGTTCCAGGTCTCGATCGACATGGGGCGGGGGCTGGATTACCAGCTGGAGATCGGCCGGACGCTGGCCGAACTGCGCGACCGGGGCGTGCTGATCCTGGGATCGGGCAACGTGGTGCACAACCTGCGGGCCATGCGGCCGGGTGGCGCGCCGATGGATTTCGCGGTCGAGTTCGACACGCTGGTTGCAGAACGGCTGGAGGATCGGGATTTTGCCGCCCTGGCGGACCGTGCCGGGCTGGGCAAGCTCTTGGACGCGGCGCATCCCAGCGTGGACCACTACATGCCGGCGCTGACCATCGCAGGGGCCTCGGATGCGGGCGACGATCTGACCTTCATGACGGACACGATCGACCTCGGCTCCGTCTCGATGCGGTCCTTCGTTTTCCACGCCCGGTAGCAGACTGGGCATCACACGGCGGCGATCGCGCCCGGATCAGGTCCGGGGCGCGCCGGGCGCGTGACTTCGGGCGCCTGCCGTCACAGCGCCTTGCACAGGCGCAGGGCGTCATAGATCGCCGCGTGAGTGTTGCGCGAGGAGACCGCATCGCCGATGCGGAACAACTGGTAGGTGCCTTCGGGATTGCGCCGGATGGTCTGCGGGCGGCCTTCGATCAGGGCGCCGTGGTCCACCTCGCCCCAGTTGACCGACCCGTCGCGCAGGTCGAAATACAGGTCGTCCAGCGGACGGGTGCCGCAGTTGACCACCACCTGGTCGACCCGGCGTTCCTGGGTGGCGGCGATGTAGTCGCTGCCCACTTCGGCCAGCAGTTCGTTGCCCTCGCGGCGCACGGCGTTCAGTTTCCGCGTGACGGTCAAGGTCACGTCCAGCTGTTGCAGCGCCCGCATGGCGGGGGTCAGCGACATGCCCATGACCTCGGGCGCAAAGGTGCGGTCGCGGCACAGGATCTCGACCCTGGCCCCCGTGGCAGCGATCTTTTCCGCCGCCTGGAGCGCCGCGAAATCGCCCGCATCGTCGTAGATCAGCACGTTGCTGCCCGGCTGGGCATCGCCCGACAGGATGTCCCAGGCCGACACGACCAGCGCGTTGCCCTCGTCGAGCACCTCGGTGTGCGGCATCCCGCCGGTGGCGACGATCACCACCTCGGGCGAGTCCGCCAGCACCGTGTCGGCATCGGCGTAGCTGTTGAAATGAAAGGTCACACCCAGCCGCGTGCATTCGGCAACGCGCCACTGGATGACCTGCATCATCTCCTGCCGCCGGGGGGATTGCGCGGTCAGGCGGATCTGCCCGCCAGGATCGTTGGCGGCCTCGTGCACGATGACCTCGTGCCCGCGCTCGGCGGCGACGCGCGCCGCCTCTAGCCCGCCGGGGCCTGCGCCGATCACCACGACGCGGCGGCGCGTGTCGCCCTTCTCGATGCTCTGAGGCTGTTCCAGCTCGCGCCCGGTGGCCGGGTTGTGCAGGCAGAGCGCCATGCCGCCCTGGTAGATGCGGTCGAGGCAGTAGTTGGCGCCGACGCAGGGGCGGATGCGGTCCTCTTCGCCGCGCAGGATCTTGGCGACGATGTGCGGATCGGCGAGGTGCGCGCGGGTCATGCCGACCATGTCCAGCTTTCCGCTCGCAATGGCGTGACGGGCGGTGGCCACGTCCTGGATCTTGGACGCGTGAAAGGTGGGGATCTGGACCTCGGCGCGGACCCGTCCGGCAAAGTCCAGGTGCGGCGCGCTGCGCATCCCCTGCACCGGGATCATGTCGGTCAGCCCCGCATCGGTCGCGATCTGGCTGCGCGTGACATTCAGGTAGTCGATCAGACCGGAGGCCTTCAGCCGGCGCGAAATCTCGATCCCGTCGTCCGGAGAGATCCCGCCCTCCATCATCTCGTCCCCGATGTAGCGCAGTCCGACGATGTAGTCGGGGCCGACGCGCTCGCGGACCGCCGAGAGCACGTCGAAGGTGAACCGCATCCGGTTGTCGAGGTTGCCGCCGTAGGGGGCGTCCAGGGTGTTTGTCAGGGGCGACCAGAACTGGTCGATCAGGTGGCCGGTGGCGCAGATCTCGACCCCGTCCAGCCCGGCGGCCTTCATCCGTTCGGCGGCATCGGCAAAGTCCTGCACGATGCGGGCGATGTCCCAGTCCTCGACCAGCTTGGGAAAGGCGCGGTGCGCGGGTTCGCGGGCATGGGTCGAGGACAGCGAGGGCAGCCAGTCGCCCTTGTCCCAGCGGGTGCGGCGGCCCAGGTGCGTCAGCTGGATCATCACGGCGGCGCCGGCGTCGTGGCATTCATCGGTCAGCTTCTTCATCCAGCCGACGACTTCGTCCCGCCAGGCGAGGATGTTGTTGAAGGCGGGCGGGCTGTCGCGCGAGACGGAGGCCGATCCGGCGGTCATGGTCATGGCGATCCCGGCGCGCGCGCGTTCGACGTGGTAGGCGCGGTAGCGGTCCTTGGGCATGCCGTCCTCGGCATAGGCCGGTTCGTGGCTGGTGATCATCAGCCGGTTGCGCAGGGTGAGGTGCTTGAGCTGGTAGGGTTGGAGCAGGGGATCGTTGGACATGGCGGCCTCCCAAGGGTCTGGCATAGCGATTCCAAAAATGTTCACTTATGTCAAGTTTGCAGTCACGCGTGCACATTTTTCGTTGTGCGGTGTGGGGCGTGGCACTAGGGTCACGACATGAACACATCTGTCACCGAAGAACCCGCAAAGGCCGCGGGCTGGCGCGGATCGCGCGAGGTCTGGCTGGAGGCGGCGCGGGGGGCGCTGCTGGACGGCGGCGTCGAAGCGGTCAAGATCCAGCCGCTGGCGGCGCAGTTGGCGCTGTCGCGCACCAGTTTCTACTGGTTCTTCAAGGACCGGCAGGCGCTGCTGGAGGCGCTTCTCGAGGACTGGGAGGCGACCAACACCGGAACATTGGTGACGGCCTGCGAGGCCTACGCGGAAACGGTGACAGAGGCGGTGCTGAACGTGATCGGCGTCTTTCTGGACGGTGGCGGCTTTGAATCGCGGGTCGATTTCGCGGTGCGCGGCTGGGCTTTGCAGTCGGACGCGGTCATGGCGCGGGTCGCGGCGGCGGACGAGGCCCGGCTGGCGTCGATCAGGGAACTGTTTACCCGCTTTGGCTATGACGGGACCGAGTCGGACGTGCGGGCGCGCACCGTCTACCTGGTGCAGATCGGCTATATCTCGATGCAGGTGCGCGAGGACGTGGCGGTGCGGATGGCACGCATCCCGGCCTACGTGAAGACCTACACGGGGCACGCGGCAAGCGCGTCGGAACTGGCGCGGTTTCACGCGCGGCACGGGTATCGGGGGGATGAGAGATGACTTGGCGGATGGCCCTTGTGGGGGCGACGGGCTGGCTGGGCCGGTCGATCGGGCCGTCGTTGCTGCGGCACGGGGTGGTGCGCGCGGGCATGTTGACCTGCGTCAGCCGCTCGGGCGCGTCGCCGCTCTACGATGCCTGGCCGGGGGTGCGCTGGCGGTCCGAGGTTGGCCCGGCGGAGGTGGTGATCCTGTCAGTCCGGCCGCAGCAGTTCCGCGAGGCAGATTTCGATTGCTCCGGGGCGCTGGTGCTGTCGCTGATGGCCGGGGTCAGCTGCGCCGAGATCGCCGAGCGCACCGGCGCACGTGTCGTCGTGCGGACCATGCCCAATGCAGCGGTGGAGATCGAACGCTCCTACTCGCCGTGGTTCTGCCCACAGGTGCTGGGCGATCAGGACCGGGCGCGGGTGACGGCCATCCTGACGGCCATCGGCACGACCGATGAACTGGCGCGCGAAGCGGACCTGGACGTGATCACCGCGCTGTCAGGTGCGGGACCGGCCTGGCCGGCGTTGCTGGCGGCGGCGCTTTACGAGGCTGGCAAGGCCGGCGGGTTGTCCGCCGAGGTGGCCGGACACGCGGCCGAAGCCGTGGTCTGCGCCGCCTCTGACCTGCTGGCGGGGCGCGTGGCGCAGGCGGGCGCGCTGGTGCAGGAGTTCATCGACTATCGCGGCACCACGGCCGCGGCGATGTTGGCCGCCCGCGCGGGCGGTTTCGACGCGGCCATCGCGGCCGGAGTTGCGGCCGGAACGGCAAAGGCGCGGGATTTGTCGTCCTGAGTCAGAACCCGGCGGAGAGCGCCGTCACTGCCGGTGCCGTCCGGGCGACCACGCGGCCATTTGAGACCACGCAGAGCCGGGCAGGGCGCAGGCGCAGCGCCTCGATCGGATCCGGCGCGTCCAGCACGACTAGGCTGGCGCGGCTGCCGGGTGTCAGGCCAAAGTCCAGCCCCATGATCTGCGCGGGTGTCTCCGTTACCATCCGGAAGGCCGCGCGCATCTGGTCCGGCGCAGTCATCAGCGCGACATGCAGGCCCATGTGCGCCACGTCCAGCATGTCGCCCGAGCCCAGCGGATACCACGGGTCGCGCACACAATCCTGGCCAAAGGCGACGGTGACGCCTGCGGCGCGCAGTTCCGGCACCCGGGTCATGCCGCGCCGTTTCGGATAGGTGTCCATCCGGCCCTGAAGCGTGATGTTGATCAGCGGGTTGGGGATGGCGGCCACCTGTGCCTCGGCGATCAGGGGGATCAGCTTGGCGACAAAGTAGTTGTCCATCGAATGCATCGAGGTCAGGTGCGACCCTGCCACACGCCCCTGGAGTCCGCAGCGGATCGTCTCGGCCGCCAGCGTCTCGATGTGGCGGCTCAGGGGGTCGTCGCTTTCGTCGCAATGCAGGTCGACGCGCAGGCCGCGCTCTGCCGCCAGTTCGCAGGCGGCGCGGACCGAGGCGGCTCCGTCCGCCATGGTGCGTTCGAAATGCGGAATGCCGCCGACCACGTCGACCCCGGCGTCCAGCGCGCGGATCACCTGCGCTTCGGCGCCGGGCGCGCGATACCAGCCGTCCTGCGGGAAGGCGACCAGTTGCAGGTCCAGCACGTGTTTGACCGCTTCGCGGACCTCCAGCAGCGCCTCGACGGTGCCGAAACTGGCGTCGGTCACGTCGACATGGCTGCGGATCGCCAACACGCCCTTGGCCAGCGCCTGCCGGCAGTAGTCCAGCGCGCGCGCCACGATGTCCTCGCGCGTCTGGATCTTTTTCAACTCGCCCCAGAGGCCGATGCCCTCCAGCAGCATGCCCGAGGCGTTCACGCGGGGGCGGCCGTAGGACAGCGTCGCGTCCATGTGGAAATGGCAGTCGATGAAGGGCTGGCTCACCAGCTTGCCCTTGGCGTCGATCACCTCGCGCGCCTCGGCGGTGATGCCCGGCTCGACCGCCGTGATCCTGTCGCCGCTGATCGCGATGTCGGCTTGCATTCCGTCTGGCAGCAGCCCGCCCTTTACCAGGAGATCCATCTGTGTCCTCTCATGCGGTCATGACATGCACCGTCCCGGGCGCCGATATGAGCAAGAACCGCTGGCCCATTCCGGGTGAAAGCGTCTCTGACTGTTCTTCGGCGACCTGCGCTTTCAGTTCGGCGCCGTCCGGCCCCTCGAAATAGCAGATGATCGCGGTGCCGGCGAATTCTTTGGACAGTATGTCGGCGGGCAGGGTGCCGGGCGTTGCTTCGGCGCTGACTTTTATCCGGTCGGCAGTGACAACGATCTCCTGTCCCTATGCTACATCGGGCAGGGTGTTGTTGCGATCCATGACCTCGGCGACAAATCGGGTGCGCGGCTCGCGACAGATTTCCTGCGGTTTGCAGATCTGGGTGATCCCGGCATGGCCCATGATGACCACGCGACCGGCGATGGCAAAGGCCTTGGACTGCGAATGGGTGACGTAGGCAAATTTGATCGTTGCGATGCTGCGCGGCCTTTCCGCCCCGTTGCGGGCGCGGTCGGCCCGTCCTGACTGCCGGTGGCAGTGCGCCGTCGGGATCGAGGCCGATCTGCTGCATTGTCGACAGAGCGATCCTGCCGTCGCGACCCCGAAGGCGGCACAGGATCGACGCTGACTGGATCTCCTGTCCAACGCGGGTGCGCAATTGCGGGGGATGTGACTGGCCGTGCACCGGGGCTGACAATCGAACCTGCAACGGGTCTGGTCCGCAAAGACCCGATTCACGACGGCGGACGTCGCCAACCGGAGCATGACAGCGGTTTTTCTTGCCCGATTTGATCAGGAGTCGCACAGGAATCACCCCAAAACCCGACTCGCTGCCCCTGCGTAAGCTGTGAGTGGCGCCTACGAACCGCCGATCTCCGTTCTTCCAACGTTATGATTTTCTTGTCTTTCTCTATGTTTCGGAAAAAAATCGCATGATGTCGTAAAAACTGCTTGCGGAGGTTGGCGGTGTTCCTTAGATAGCCCTTCACCGGCGGCGCTGAGGCGCACGGCGGGACGGCCGGGACGGTCGGGGCGGTGAGCTC
>NZ_FXYF01000040.1 GCF_900184945.1 Antarctobacter aquimaris
GCCCACGTCGACCTTGCGCGCTACGACGCGCTGTACAAGCGGTCTGTCGAGGACCCCGAGGGGTTCTGGGCCGAGCAGGCGCAGCGGCTGGACTGGATCAAGCCGCCGACCGAGATCAAGAACACCGATTTCACCCTCGGCCAGGTCAGGATCGAATGGTTCCGCGACGGCACGCTCAACGTCGCCGCCAACTGCATCGACCGCCACCTGGCGAAACGCGGCCAGCAGACCGCCATCATCTTCGAACCCGATGACCCCAAGGAACAGGCGCAGAGCATCTCCTACGCCGACCTGCACCGCCGCACCTGCCGCATGGCCAACGTGCTGGAATCCCTCGGTGTCCGCAAAGGCGACCGCGTCATCATCTACCTGCCGATGATCCCCGAGGCGGCCTATGCCATGCTGGCCTGCGCCCGGATCGGCGCGATCCACTCGATCGTCTTCGCCGGCTTCTCGCCCGACGCGCTGAGCCAGCGCATCAACGGCTGCGACGCCAAGGTGGTGATCACCGCCGACGAGGCGCCGCGCGGCGGCCGCAAGACCCCGCTCAAGACCAACGCCGACAAGGCGCTCTTGCACTGCAAGGACGACGTCAAGTGCCTGGTGGTCAAGCGCACCGGCGGCCAGACCACCTGGGTCGAGGGCCGCGACTACGACTACAACGAGATGGCGCTGGAGGCCGGCGACTATTCCCAGCCGGTCGAGATGAACGCCGAGGACCCGCTGTTCATCCTCTACACCTCCGGCTCCACCGGCCAGCCCAAGGGCGTGGTGCACAGCACGGGGGGCTACCTGGCCTATGCCGCGCTGACCCACGAGGTGGTGTTCGACGTCCACGACGGCGACGTCTACTGGTGCACCGCCGACGTCGGCTGGGTCACCGGGCACAGCTACATCGTCTACGGCCCGCTGGCCAATGGCGCAACCACCCTGATGTTCGAGGGCGTGCCGACCTGGCCCGACGCCAGCCGCTTCTGGCAGGTCTGCGAAAAGCACAAGGTGACCCAGTTCTACACCGCCCCCACCGCGATCCGCGCGCTGATGGGCCAGGGCAAGGAGTTCGTCGAGAAGTGCGACCTGTCGAGCCTGCGCATCCTCGGCACCGTGGGTGAGCCGATCAACCCCGAGGCCTGGAACTGGTACAACGACGTCGTCGGCAAGGGCCGCTGCCCGATCGTCGACACCTGGTGGCAGACCGAGACCGGCGGCCACCTGCTGACCCCCCTGCCCGGCGCCCACGCGACGAAACCAGGCGCGGCGATGAAGCCGTTCTTCGGCGTCGTGCCGGTGGTGCTGGACCCGCAGACCGGGGCAGAGATCGACGCCTCGCCGACCGAGGGCGTGCTGGCGATCAAGGACAGCTGGCCGGGCCAGATGCGCACCGTCTGGGGCGACCACGAGCGCTTCGAGAAGACATACTTCAGCGACTACAAGGGCTACTACTTCTCCGGTGACGGCTGCCGGCGCGATGCCGACGGCGACTACTGGATCACCGGCCGCGTGGATGACGTGATCAACGTCTCGGGCCACCGCATGGGCACGGCCGAGGTCGAATCGGCGCTGGTGGCGCATGAAAAGGTCGCCGAGGCGGCGGTCGTCGGCTACCCGCACGAGATCAAGGGCCAGGGCATCTACTGCTACGTCACCCTGATGAACGGCGTGGAACCTTCGGAGGAGCTGCGCAAGGAACTGCGCACCTGGGTCCGCACCGAGATCGGCCCGATCGCCTCGCCGGACCTGATCCAGTGGGCGCCGGGCCTGCCCAAGACCCGCTCGGGCAAGATCATGCGCCGCATCCTGCGCAAGATCGCCGAAAACGACTACGGCGCCCTCGGCGACACCTCGACCCTCGCCGACCCCTCCGTCGTCGAAGACCTCATCGAAAAC
>NZ_FXYF01000006.1 GCF_900184945.1 Antarctobacter aquimaris
CCCAACGCGCCCCAGTGGCAGGCGACACCTTCAGCCGCAACGCAGCCGCACGCCCGCTTAACCCTTCTTCAATCAATCTCTGAAACCGCGCCCGAAGAGCTTCCGGTAAAGGTGCCGACATGATCCATCCTCCCAAACAGGATGAATCACAATTCAGCTCTCATGGGAATCCCAACGATTCAGGTTTTTGGCGGGGTGCTTTAGAACGCAGTCATGCTCTGCCGGATGTCGGCGCAGAGCGCCTGCACATAGGCCGGCTGCCCTGTTCCGATGTAGAGGTTGATGAACTGCGTGCCGAGCTCCGGCAGGCCCGGCCCGTCGATCGGCACCATGTAATCGGCGAAATGCCCCTCCAGACGCGCGGTGATGGCGAGATCGGCGCTGACCGTGGCGTCGATGGTGGTGTCGCTGTCCGAATCGACCGCCAGTTCCCAATTCAGCCCCGCCGCGTCCAGCCGCCGCATCGCCTCTCCGCGAAAGCCGCAGGTGCGGGCAAAGGCGATCCGCAGCGGTCTTTGCCGCCAGGCCTGCCCGTCTGGCGCGCCGATCCAGCGCAGCGGAACCTCCAGCAGGCTTTCACCGCCCGGCTCCACCCCGGTTTCGGTGGTCAGGATGACGTCGATTTCGCCGCGCGCGAACTGTGCCTTCAGGACGCGGGTGAACGAGCTGACAAGTTGCACTTTGACTCGCGGGTGGTTGCGCGCCATCCGCGACAGCACCTGCGGAATCACCGGGTAGACGATGTCCGACGGCACCCCCAGCGTGACCTCGCCCTCCCAGCTCTGGTCGGTCAGGCGGGTGTAGACCTCGTCGTTCAATTCGACGATCTTCTGGGCGTAGCTCAGCAGCTGCGCCCCGGCCGGGGTCAGCGACACGCCCCGTCCGGTCCGGTCAAGCAACTGCTGGTCCAGCATCTCTTCCAGCCGCTTGATCTGCATCGACACGGCCGACTGCGTGAGGTTCAGAAAGCCCGCGGCCCGGGTCACGCCGCCGGATTGGGCGACCGCCACGAAAGAGCGCAGGGTGGTGACATCGAGATTTCGCACTGTTCACGTTCCGTGATGACTCGGGTCACATACATTCACTTCTCAAATCAATCACAATCCCCCAAATTCATCAACGGAAAACATCTCTCCTGATCAACACATCACTCATTCCGAAGGAAGACATCATGATCCGCGTCCTCGATCCGCTCTTCTCGCGGCTGGCCCGCCGCCGCCATTCAGACCGTGCCGGGACAAGGCTCGTCCCCGCCCTGATCGGCGCGCGGACTGCCGGACCCTGCGCCACGCAGGTCCGGCCACAGTGGAATGCCCCGGCGCATTGGGTCGAACCCGACAAGGATTGGTGAATGCCCGAGTTATCTTTGTGCGGTTTCCGATCCCTTCGCGCCTTGAAAAACGCGGCGAGCTTGCCAATATCGAACAGGAAAGTCCGGGCGAGACTGCCCGTTTTCGGAACCCAATACGGAGGCTTTTATGGCAGAGTATCAATCGGTCCGGGCAGCTGGCGTCTCCGGCGCACGCGCTGCCCAGATTGACGAAGGGCTTCGCGCCCACATGAACAAGGTCTACGGCACGATGTCCGTAGGCACTTTCATCACATTCCTGGCCGCCTGGGCGATCTCCGGCCTTGCCGTGACGACCGACCCGTCGGCAGGCGCGGTGATGTTCCGCGACGGCCAGTACCTGACCGGCCTGGGTCAGGCGCTGTACCTGTCGCCGCTCAAGTGGGTGATCATGTTCGCCCCGCTGGCGTTCATCTTCTTCGGGTTCGGCGCCGCCGTGAACCGCCTGAACGCCGCCGGCGTGCAGCTGGTGTTCTACGCCTTCGCCGTTCTGATGGGTCTGTCGCTCAGCTCGATCTTCCTGGTCTTTACCGGCCTGTCGATCATCCAGGTCTTTCTGACCACCTCGATCGCCTTCGCCGGCCTGTCGCTCTGGGGCTACACCACCAAGAAAGACATCTCGGGCTGGGGATCGTTCCTGATCATGGGCGTGATCGGCCTGCTGGTCGCCTCGATCATCAACATCTTCCTCGGCAGCCCGGCGATCCAGTTCGCCGTGTCGATCCTTGGTGTGCTGATCTTCGCGGGCCTGACCGCCTACGACACGCAGAACATCAAGAACACCTACATCCAGCACGCTGCGCATGGCGATCAGGACTGGCTGGGCAAGGCCGCCATCATGGGCGCGCTGAACCTGTACCTCGACTTCATCAACATGTTCATGTTCCTGCTGCAACTGTTGGGCAACCGCGAGTGACCTTTGGTTAACCGCGCGTACCAACACGCGCCAAACATGCTATAGGGAAAGGGCCGGTCGGGGGACCGGCCCTTTTCTATTGGGGCAGGACGGCGGGGAGACGACATGCCAATCATCACCGAAGACACGGTCAAGCGCGAGGCGGGAGACGGCGCGCTGGGCGCCTACGAGGCCTTGCTGTTCAGCGACAGCGGCGGGCTGACGCAGTTCGGCGCCTTTGTCGAAATCCTGTCACCGGGTGCCGCGTCGAGCCATCCCCACTGGCACGCCGAAGAAGACGAGATGGTCTACATGCTGGAGGGCGAGGTCGTGCTGACCGAGGGCGAAACTGAAACGCCGCTGACCCCCGGCATGGCCGCGACCTTTGCCGCCGGGGTCGACATCGGCCACCGGCTGGAGAACCGTTCTGACAGCCCGGCCCGCTACCTGGTGATCGGCACACGCGCCCCGCGCGACCGGGTGCATTATCCCGGTCAGGACCGGGTGCTGCACGTGGACCGCCCCCATGACGAGCGCCGCTGGAGTTCCGAGAACGGCGCCCCGGCCGATCCGCTGCCGAAATAGGCGCTCGGCCGGTCAGCCAAGCGGCCGCACCATGAACACGGTCGGAAAAACGATCCCACCCGGAAGGGGCACCGCCATGTCGCCTTGCGCGACAAACCCCATCGCCCTGTAGAAGGGCACGGCCGTCAGGGTGCTCTGGCAATGCATCCGCGCCATGCCGCTGTCCTCGGCCACGCGCAGGATATGCTCCAGCAACAGCCGCCCGACCCCGCGCCGGGTGGCGTCGGGATCGGTGGCGACGTGGCGGATGTGGCCGATCCCGGGCTGCGCAGGCCGCCGCCCCGGCGCCCCCAGCGACCAGCCCCCCGCGCCCAGCACGCGCTGTTCAGAGTCCTCGACCACGTAGAACAGGCCGGACGCCAAGAGGTCGGGCTGCGCCCGGGCGATGGCCGGGACCGCGGTGACCAGCGTCGAAGGAGGATAGTCTGCTGCCAGCAACCGAGAGTAGCTGCGCCGGAACAGCCGGTCGAGCGCGGTGATGTCGGATTGCCGAGCGGTGCGGAGTAAGATGCCTGCGGTCATGGTCGGCCCTCTTGCGGGGCAGGTCGCGCGCGGGTCCGCGCCCTGCCGGCGGCACCTGCGCATTCCGCCCCGGCGGCCAGGAATCTGGGGCCGAGACACGACAAAGGCCGCGCCGGGTGTTCTCCCGCGCGGCCCTAGAAAGACGTTCAGCCGGGTCGGCTTACTTGATCTTGCCTTCCTTGTATTCCACGTGCTTGCGCGCGACGGGGTCGAACTTGCGGATGGTCATCTTCTCGGTCATGGTCCGCGCGTTTTTCTTGGTCACGTAGAAGTGGCCGGTGCCCGCGGTGGAGTTCAGGCGGATCTTGATGGTGGTGGGCTTCGCCATTTGTCGTCTCCTGCAACGCGAGGCGACCCCCCGCGTGAAATCGGTGTGAGGCCCGCCTTTTACCTCAGTCCGGCCCCGAGTCAACACGGGAAACCGGCAAAAGAGTTGCGCGGAAGGCCTGTAAGCCGGATTCTGGTCTTGGCCGGGTCGCCCCGGCCTCAGACGGCCATTCCTCTGGGCCGCGCGTTGCCGCGTGGCTCTAGCTGCCAACCCGGATCGCTCGGGCGGAAGCGGCCCTGCGCCCGGAGGCGCGCGTGATCCCTATTCGGCATTGCTCCCGGTGGGGCTTGCCATGCGGGTCCTGTTGCCAGTCCCCCGGTGGGCTCTTACCCCACCGTTTCACCCTTGCCGCGCCCGAAGGCGTGGCGGTCTGTTCTCTGTGGCGCTGTCCGTCAGGTTGCCCTGCCCGGGAGTTACCCGGCACCGGTGCTTCGGTGAGTCCGGACTTTCCTCTCGCATCGCTGCAAGCGGCCGTCCGGCCTTCCGCGCCCGCCCGACATAGGCGGTGAAGGCGGGACGGTCAATGGCGTGCGCGCCGCGATCGGTGCGCGGCCAAGCGCGTTGCAACGCGCTTGCAAGGATTTTGCAAAATCCTTGGCCCCGGCCTTGCCGTTCAGCGCAAGAGCAGCGGCTGCCCCAGCCAGTCGCGCAGCGCCGTGGTGACTTCTTCGGGGCGTTCCAGCACCGGCAGGTGACCCGCGTCCTCGATCACCGTCAGCGTCGCCTTGGGGATCATCTCGGCCATGAAGGCGTGGCGTTTGACCGGGCAGAGCGTGTCCCCGGCGCCGCACAGCACCAGTGTCGGCACGCCGATGCGCCGCAGCGTGCCCTGCTGGTCGCGCCGCCGCTGCAACGCGCGCACCTGGCGGATGTAGGACTCGACCCCCAGCCCCAGCGCCATCTCGGCCACCAGCTCCAGCACCTCCTTGCGCTGCGGGCCGGGGGCGAGGCAGGAACTGGGGAATTCCTCGGCCAGCACCTCGCGCAGGCGGCCCATGCGGGCGCGGATGATCCGCGGGTCGCGCAGCGCCGCCGCCTGCGGGGTGTCGGCGCTGGAATGGGTGGCGATCAACGCCAGCCGTGTCACCCGGTCCGGTGCGCGGCGGAACAGTTCCAGCGCCACAATCCCGCCAAAGCCCAACCCTGCCAGCGCAAAGCGCCGCGGCGCCATGTCGAGCACGTTCGAGGCGATCTCCTCGATCCGCTCGCCCTGCGACACGGGCGCCGCCATGACCGCGTGGTCACGCGACAGATCGGCGATCTGCGGACCAAAGAGGCGGGCGTCGCACATCATCTCGGGCAGGAAGACGACGGTTTCGGGCATTCAGGCGATGGTCTCGATTGAATGCAGCCTGCCGTGGCCGCTTCTGGCTGTGATGCTGCTCACCCTTTTGCCCCTGTCAGGTCGCGATTGGGCGCACCCTAACAGACCGGGCAGCGGTTGAAAGAGAGGCACGGCGGCACGGAAGAAACCCGCCCTGCGGCGTTTGACCCGGTCGCGCGGCATGTCAGGCGTCATCGGTGGCCGCAAGGCCCTTGTCGGCGACAGGGCGGCGGGCCAGCAGGAGAGAGTGACCCCGGCAGGACGGGTCTTCGGGCACGTATGCCTCGACCGGCGCGCCGGCCGCCGCCAGCAGCGCGGCGTAGTCCTCGGGGGCAAGCGAGGCGTGGTAGACCGCTTCGCCTTCCACCTGGCCCCAGGCTTCGCCCGCAGAAGGCCCGACGGTCAGCAGCAGTCGTCCGCCGGGGGCGAGGTGGCGCGCGATCCGCGGCAAGGTCCGGCGCTGGTCGCGCGCATCAAGATGAAAGAAGCTGCCCCAGCCGACGATGGCATCGAAGCGCGCGTCCAACGCCAAGTCGCGCATGTCCGCCAGAACGACACAGGCCTCTGGCACGTGGCGGGCATAAAGGTCCAGCATGGCCGGGGCGGCATCGACGCCCGTCACCGCGTAGCCCTGCGCCGCGAGATACGCACCGATGGGCCGTCCCGAGCCGCAGCCGAGGTCCAGCACCTTGCCGCCCGGCGGGACATCAGCCAGCAGCCGGTCGAGCCAGGGTTTTTCGAACAGACTCTGGTCGCGCGACCGGTCATACCCCTCGGCAACGCGCTGGTAGACCTCGATCGTGCTCACCCGGTCTGGGCCACGATCTGGGTCCAGACCGCCGCCTCGTCCCAGACCGTCCATTCGCGCCTGAGGCCCCAGGGGCCGAATTCGGCGTGGCTGATGCCCATCACATGCAGATCGGCCCCGCTTGGCCGGCCGAAGGCGCCCCAGCCCTCGTGCCGCCCGGTGAGCGACCAGCGCAGCGCCGCGCGCGGCGGCATCTGCGGCTCTTCCATGCCGATCTTGTGGTGGATCTCGAACCGCGCCGAGGGCAGCGCCGCCCTGAGGCCCAGCCAGAAGGCATCCGCCGCCGCCCAGCCGTGCGCCTCGACCCCGCCGGGATGGCACAGATGGCAGGCGCGGTCGTACTGGTCGCGGATGACCGACAGGTCGCCGTCCATGATCCGGCCCAGCAGGGTGGCATAGCCTTCGCCCCACTGGTCGGTGTTGCCCTGCCCGGTGTAGGGGCCGGTCACGTCCACGCGCGGCGTGAAGGGCTGCGTTTCGGGGTCGAGGCCCGGCACCAGGCGGCGCGCCCAGGCCTCGGCCGTCAGGCCCAGCTGGCGCAGGATCGCTCCGGTGTCGGTCACGGTCCAGACGTCGCAGATCTGGTCGCGCTTGGCATAGCTGTCGATGATCTCGCGGTAGCGCAGCACCCGGCCGGTCGGCGGCCCCAGCGGCCCCGCCCCGCCATGGGTGGCGACCGACAGGATGCGCTGCGAGCCCAGCATGCCGATCCTCGGGTTGCCGCTCCAGATCACGTCCTCGCCCAGCA
Organism: Antarctobacter aquimaris; assembly: GCF_900184945.1. Taxonomy (GTDB): domain Bacteria; phylum Pseudomonadota; class Alphaproteobacteria; order Rhodobacterales; family Rhodobacteraceae; genus Maliponia; species Maliponia aquimaris. Next base: position 6,559 of record NZ_FXYF01000006.1, read on the forward strand.
GACGCCGGTCCGGCAGGCTGACCAGCGTCGCCATGGCCGAAGCCGCGACCGTCTGCGCGCCGAACTGGATGCCGTCGCCGGCGCGCAGGATGACCTCGGGGTGATACCAGGCGCGCGCGCGGGTGGTCAGGCCACGGCCCTCCCAGATCTCGCGCGTCGCGGTCAGCAGGAAATCCGGAAAGCTGCCAAAGGTCGGATCAAAGCCCTGCATCATCTGCTGGCCCGCCAATGGGCGGCCTCCCTCGGGAAAAGGGCGCGCAACGGGCAGGTGCAGGTCTGGTCCAAGGGCTAACCTCCGGTTGTGAGTCCCGTGCAGGCTAGACGCCGCTCCCGGCGCTGTCCAGCGGCGGTCATGCCGGCAGGTCGAGGCCGCGAAACGGCGGAAAATCGGCGTAGCGGGCAGCCCGCGTCGCCGCGTTTTCAACGGGTTCCGCCCCTGCCTTCAACAGCGTGCCCCTGGGCGCGATGTAGCTGTCGATCCGCCGCTGCGGCACCGGTCGCCAGGCGATGTTGAAGGCGCAGAGCTTGGGGAAGAACCAGAGTTCGGAATGGTCCAGGTGATCGTGCAACCACCAGGCCAGGTCGCGCCAGTCGCGCCCCTGCGCGTAGCGGTCGGCGAACCAGGGGATGACGATGGAGGCGCCGGCAACAGGGCGGTCCGGCAGGTCCCAGATGTGGCATTCCAGCGGGTAGTCGTTGCGCGCGCAGTTCAGCCGGTGCGCATTGCCAAAGGCATTCAGCTGCGGCGAGCGGTAGCCGGAGCGGACAAAGACACGACCAAAGGTTTCCTCCAGCGGGTCCAGCAGCGTGGAGGCAAAGGCCCGCCCACGTTCAAGCGCAAGGTCAGGATCGTCCGGGATATTGCTGATTTCGTGAAAGTTTCCGATCTCGGAATACAGAAACTCGCGCATCCAGAAATGCCGCGACAGCCGTTCGCGCCCCAGCGTTTCCAGCGACCACATGGAGCGCGGCCGCCTCATCCCGGCAGGCTCCTGGCCCAGTCCAGCACCCGTGCCGCCACCGGGATCGACAGGCGCGGCGACAGCACGTCGCCGGCGATCAGGTGGCGTGCTGGGTCATCCTCGGGACCCAGTGTCACCTCGTGCAGCGTCGCGGGCGCGCCCCAGCGCGCGGCCACCTTTCGGGTGATGCGGTGGTCGACGATCTGGTCACCGGGATCAAAGACGAACAGCGCCGGGGTGCGCACCGCCTCGTGCCGCCGCCGGTGCACCGCCCTGACCGCCGCTCCCATCGGCAGCACCGCGCGGCTGGGATAGCGCGTGGTCCAGAGCCGGCCGTGTTCCGCGTTGCGCGGCTCGAACCCGATCTCCCGCCCTGCCATCCAGGGCAACCACCAGCGCGCGCCGGGCCAGGTGATCAGCGCCGACTTCGGGTCCGCCACGCGAAAGTTGGGCGATACCAGCACAATCCCCGTCACCCGGTCTGACATCGCCTCGTGCAGCGCCAGGGTGGCCAGCGTCGCCCCGGTGGAGGTGCCCATCAGCAGCACCCGGTCGCCCACCCGGCGGGCGATGGCCAGCGCTTCGGCGACGTCCATCATCCAGCCTTCGACCGTTGCCTCGGCCATGGCGGGGCCATCCTGCCCGTGCCCCTTGAGCCGGGTGAAGACGAGGTTCGCGCCCAGCCCCTCGGCCACCAGGTCCGGCACCGGGCGGATTTCGTCCGGAGCGGCAGAGAACCCGTGCACGTAGACCACCGCCCAGCCGCTGCGCGTCTCGGGCGTTTGCGCCCAGTGGACACGCTTGGCCGCGCCCGGGCGGAGGTTGGGCACGCGCGATTCGGTCACTGACAGCCAGGCGTCGATGCCGCCCTCCAGCAGGCTGTCGTCAAAGCGGATATTGGTCACCGCCGGTTCGCGCGGCGCCAGCAGCCATGCGCCCCCGGCCACGCCCAGCCCGGCCAGCGCCCAGCCCAGCATCAGGCACCGCCCTCGGGCGACCAGGTTTCGATGCGCGTCCAGTCCTGCACCAGCCGCCAGTCCGGCAGGGTCACGATCATCAGGTGCCCGCCACCGCTGCCCGCGGGCTGGTCATGGCTGCGGTCGATCCCGACGCCTGTCAGATGCGCCCGGAACAGCGCCCCGACCCCGCCATGCGCCACCACGGCGATGTCGCCCTCTGGCGACTCTGCCACCACCTGCCGCAGCGCGCGCAGGATCCGGGCCTGCGCGTCCACCGCGCGTTCCCATCCCCGGACGCTTTCCTCGGGTTGGGCAAAGAAGGCATCGGCCGTCGCCTCGAACTCCGGTCCGCGCAGGTAGCCGGTGGCGGAGCGGTCATTCTCGTGCAGGGCGTGCAGGATCCGGGGCGTAACGCGCTGTACGCCTGCCAGGCTCTCGGCCCCGTCGCGCGCCTTGCGTTCATCGCTGGACCAGATCGCCGCCAGCGGCGGGCAGACCTGCGCAAAGGCCGCGTGCCGCGCCCTGCCCCGTTCGGACAGGCGCCAGTCCGGCACCGGCACCTGCGGGTCGATCACCACGTCCGCATGGCTGATGTAGAACAGCCGCCTCACGCCAGCACCTCGGCCAGCGCCGCCTCGATCGCGTCCAGGCAGCCGGGGGTGGAAAAGCGGTGGTCGGCCCCGCGGACCAGCATCAGCCGCACGTCCGGGCTGTCGATGTGGTCCAGCAGGCGCAGCGCGGTCGCGCGCGACACTGCCTCGTCCTCGGTTCCCTGCAACAGGCGGACGGGCCAGTCCATGACCAGCGGCGCGCGCAGGACAAGGTTCCGACGCCCGTCCTCGATCAGCTTGCGGGTGACAAGGTAGGGGTCCTCGTAGGCCGACGGCATCTCGAGATGGCCCTGTTCGATGACCTTTTGCCGCTCTGCCTCGGTAAAGCCGGCCCAAAAGCTGTCCTCGGTGAAATCCGGCGCGGCGGCGATGCCGACAAAGCCCCGGATGTCAGCCAGCCGCCGCGCCAGCAGACAGCCGATCCAGCCGCCCATGGACGAGCCGACCAGCACCACCGGACCGGGCGCGGCATGGCGGATCACCGCCTCGGCATCACCCGCCCAATCGCCGATGCAGCCATGCTCGAACGCACCGCCCGACTGCCCGTGGCCAGAGTAGTCGAACCGCAGAAAGGCTCGCCCCGCCGATTCGGCCCAGGCCTCGAGGTGCAGCGCCTTGGTGCCCGTCATGTCGGAGCGGTAGCCCGACAGGAACACCACGCAGGGCCCCGCGCCCTCGGTCCGCGCATAGGCCAACGGCACGCCGTTCGGTCCCTCGATGTGTGAAATCGCCGCCATGTCGCACGCCCTCCCTGCGCCCGGACCATAACGGCAAGCCACGGGTTCCAAAAGGCTTTCTTGAAATTCGTTCCACCAATTGGGTCATCCCCTGACCCACCTGCACCGACAGCGGCGCCCCGCGCACCGACAGCGGCCAAATGGCAAATACGTTACCCTATTGTCACGTTACTATTGAGTAACGTATATTCACATCACACGGCCACGCCAAAAAGGAGCCTGGATGCCGCCCCCTTCACTCTCCCTGTCCGCCAATCACCGCTGACCTGCGATGGACGCGATCTTCAAGGCCCTGAACGACCCGGCCCGCCGCGCCCTGCTGGACAGCCTGCGCCGGCAGGACGGGCAGACGCTGTCCGAACTGGAAGAGCAGATCGACATGAGCCGCTTTGGCGTCATGAAGCACCTCAAGGTCCTCGAGGAGGCGCACCTGGTCACCACCCGCAAGGTGGGCCGGTTCAAGCATCACTACCTCAATCCGCTTCCCCTCAGGGAAGTCATCGACCGCTGGATCAACCCGTTGATCCAGCCGCAGACCCAGCTTTTGTCCACCCTCAAAGCCAGACTGGAGACCCCCATGAAACCCGATCTCGTCATGTCCACCTTCATCAACTGCACCCAGGATGCGCTGTGGGAGGCGCTGACACAGGGTGAGTTGATCTCGGCCTATCATTTCGCCTCGTCCAGGGTGACGGGCGACTACACCGCCCCCGGCGATCAGGTGGACATGCATTTCGACGCCGGTGGCGTGATGCTGTCGAACCGCGTGATTGCGATCGAGCCAAAGACCCGGATCGAGATGGCGTTCCTGCCGCAGTGGGGCGAGGACAGGACCGAGTCACGCTGCGTCTACCTGGTAGAGCCGCAGGCCACAGGGATGAAGTTGACGGTCGAACATTACGGGCTGACCGGCGCGCAGCCCGGCATCGAGGACGGTTGGGCGCGCTACCTGTCGGGGCTCAAGACCTGGCTGGAAACCGGCAAGGCGCACCGCTTTGCACCGCAGATGGCGGAGTAACCGCGGTTACGCCGTGTCTTCGGGCATGGAAAAGACGCCCTGCCAGGTGTCTTTCAGCCGTCGATGCTTTGCGCGAGGACCCGGCTGATCGTGGTCAGGCTCTCGCCGCTTTCCTCAGCCCAGGTGTTGAACGCCGCCTGCACCGCCGCCATGGCCTTTTTCGACGTTGGCGGTTTGTCCACCACGCCCTCGGCCTCCAGCCGCGCCACGACGGAGGACGACAGGATGTAGCTTTCCTTGCCCATGGAACGCATCACGTAGGCCCCGGTCGTGCCGCCCAGCCGCGCGCCCTTGGTCTTGAGCCAGTCCAGCAGGCCGGCGAAATCCTCGGCCGGCCAGTCGCCCACCCGGCGCCCGAACGAGCCGAATTCCGCCGCCGTCTCCTGCACCAGCACCGCGTTCTGCTGGATCGCCTCCACCTTGGGCGGGCTGCGGATGATGCGGGGGTCCGACAGCAACTCGTCGAACCAGTCTTCGGACATCAGCGCCACGCGCCCAACGTCGAAGTTGTAAAAGGCTTCTTCGATGTCGGACCATTTCTTTTCGACCACGGTCCAGCTAATCCCGGCCTGAAAGACCGATTTCGCCATGCAGGACAGCCAGCGATCGTCGGGGATGGCGGCCAGGGCGTCCGGTGTTTTCGGCACGGGTGTATCGGCAAATACGGCGTCCCGCCCGCCCTTGCGCTCTGCCGCGATGTCCAGAATTTCCGCAAACGTCCGCATCGCGCCCTCCTGTCAGGTTCCCGACCAGAGTGCGCCGCCACCCCGCCGGGCGCAACCCGTCACTGTTCCACTTCGTCGAGACCCAGCGCCAGCCAGCCGCCCAACAGGCTGAGACCGGCGAATCCGGCCAGCGCGACCAGCGGCCCAAGGGTGGCCAGCGCCGCCCCCAGCGCCCCCACGACCAGCAACAGAACGCCGATCGCCGTGTTCGCCAGCGCCGCGTAGGAGGACCGGGCGTCCTCGGGCGCCATGTCCACCAGGTAGACGGACCGCCCCTGCCGTACACCGTGATACGCCACCATCAGGCCGAACAGGATGGCCGGGATGACCCAGGGCGCGGCAGTCCAGCCTGCCAGGTCGGCCTGCACGGCCAGCGTCATGAACCCGGCGCCCGCCAGTCCCGCCAGCGCCAGCACAAGGCGCGAGGAACGGTCCGCCAGCCGCCCCCAGACGTAGGAACTGACGAACGAGGCCGCGGCCGAGGCCACCATCAGCGCGCCCAGCGCCTGCAACGCGCTTTGCCCGCCGCCCAACAGGACGAAATAGGGCGGCGCCAGCGCGGTGACCGTCAAGGCGCCGCGCGCGGCGATGAAGCGGCGGAACTGCGAGTCCTGCCACAGCGGTGTGAGGTCGATGGCCGGGCCAGTCTGCGGCCGAGACTTCTGTTCTTCGAGCCGCGAGAACAGCGCCGCCGCCAGCAGCCACAGGGCAGAGGCGGCCGAGATCGCCGCCAGCACCGGCCACAGCGCCTGCCCGCCGCCCAGGATCAGCGCGGCCGCGAACCCCAGCACCAACAGCGCCGAAGCGGACCCGGCGATCCCCGTCACCGCCCCGCGCCGGGTCTTTTCCACCGTCTTGCCCAGGATGTCCTTGTAGCTGACGGAACAGAGCGCGCGGCTCACCGCCAGCCCGGCCAGCGCCAGCGCCATGACCACGCCCAGCGTCCAGCCCTCCAGCGTCAGCGCCGCCAGCACGATCAGCCCGGCGCCCAGGCCCTGCCCCACCGACCCGCCGACCCAGGCCCATTTGCGCCGCGGCATGGCCTGCACCCGCCCGGCCAGCAGGATCTGCGGCACCAGCGCCCCGGCCTCGCGGATCGGCACGAACAGCCCGACGATCCCGGCCGGTACGCCCAGCGCCCCGCCCAGCCAGCTGAGCACCAGCTTGGGGTCGATCAGCCCGTCGGCCAGCTTGGTCATGGTCAGGGCGGCGGCGTGGCGCAGCCCGTTGCGGGCCTCGCGTGCGTCGACCTCCCCTGCCCCGGTCAGGGTCTCGAATACCGCCATGCGTGCTGTCGCCTCCCGTTCTCCAGTCATGGCAACGCCCGTGCGGCCGGAAAGGTTGCACCGCGCCCATGCGCGCCGCCGCCGACAGCCCGACCACGAAGCATGACAGCCGCTTGACACATTCCGCGCGTGCCTGCATCAAGCCGCGACACACCATACCCGCAACCGGGCGTTCCGTGGGCGCCGAACCGACGAGGAGACGAGGCCAATGGCCCAGATTTCCCTGACCTTCCCCGATGGCTCCAAACGCGACTATGACCAGGGCGTGACCCCGGCGCAGGTCGCCGAGAGCATTTCCAAGTCCCTGTCGAAAAAGGCCATCTCGGCCAGCGTCGATGGCGCCCACTGGGACCTGCAATGGCCGATCGACGGCGATGCCGCCATCGCCATCCACACCATGGCCGACGACGCGCCGGCGCTGGAACTGATCCGTCACGACCTCGCGCATATCATGGCGCGGGCCGTGCAGGAGATCTGGCCCGAGGTCAAAGTCACCATCGGCCCGGTGATCGAGAACGGCTGGTACTACGACTTTGACCGCAAGGAGCCGTTCACGCCCGAGGATCTCGGCCTCATCGAGAAGAAGATGAAGGAGATCATCAACAAGCGCGACCCGGTGACCACCGAGGTCTGGGAGCGCGAGCGGGCGATCAAGTATTACCAAGCCAACAACGAACCCTACAAGGTCGAGCTGATCGAGGCCATTCCGGGCAACGAGCCGATCCGCATGTACTGGCACGGCCACTGGCAGGACCTGTGCCGCGGGCCGCACCTGCAACACACCGGCCAGGTGCCCGGCGACAGCTTCAAGCTGATGAGCGTGGCGGGGGCCTATTGGCGCGGCGACAGCAAGCGCCAGATGCTGCAACGGATCTACGGTGTCGCCTTCCGGAACAAGGAAGACCTGAAAAAGCACCTGCACAGGCTGGAGGAGGCCGCCAAGCGCGACCACCGCAAGCTGGGCCGCGAGATGGACCTGTTCCACATGCAGGAAGAGGCGCCCGGCCAGGTGTTCTGGCATCCCAACGGCTGGACGATCTACACCCAGTTGCAGGACTACATGCGCCGCAAGCAGCGCGCCGGCGGCTACCGCGAGATCAACACCCCGCAGGTCGTCGACCGTAAACTGTGGGAGGCCTCGGGCCACTGGGACAAGTACCAGCACCACATGTTCGTCGTCGAAGTGGACGAAAGCCGCGACGGCGAGCACGATGACGCCGCCGTCAAGGACAAGTCCCAGACCCGCATCAACGCGCTGAAGCCGATGAACTGCCCCTGCCACGTGCAGGTGTTCAACCAGGGTCTGAAGTCCTACCGCGACCTGCCGCTGCGGCTGGCCGAATTCGGCTCCTGTGCGCGGTTCGAACCCTCGGGCGCGCTGCATGGCATCATGCGGGTGCGCGGATTCACGCAGGACGACGCGCATATCTTCTGCACCGAGGATCAGATCCAGGCGGAATGCGCGCGCTTCATCGACTTCACTGCCGAAATCTACCGCGAGCTGGGCTTTCCCGAGTTCGAGATCCGCTTTGCCACCCGCCCCGAAAAGCGCGTCGGCAGTGAGGAAAGCTGGGACTACGTGGAAGGCGCGCTGGAAAACGCGATCAAGGCGGTGGGCCGCGACTACACGCTGGAGCCGGGCGACGGGGCGTTCTACGGGCCCAAGCTGGACTTCTACCTGACCGACGCGATCGGGCGGGTCTGGCAGTGCGGCACCTTCCAGGTGGACCCGAACCTGCCGGAACGGCTCGGGGCGTCCTATATCGCGCCCAACGGCGAAAAGACCCGGCCTTTCATGCTGCACCGCGCGACCCTGGGGTCGTTCGAACGCTTCATCGGCATCCTGATCGAGGAACACGCCGGCAAGCTGCCGTTCTGGCTGGCACCGCGGCAGGTGGTGGTGGGCTCCATCGTGTCCGAGGCGGACGACTACGTGGCCGAGGTGGTGGCGGCGCTGACCCGCGCGGGCGTCCGGGCCGAGGCCGACATCCGCAACGAAAAGATCAACTACAAGGTGCGCGAACACTCGGTCGGCAAGGTCCCGGTGATCCTGGCCATCGGCCACCGCGAACTCGAGGAACGCACCGTCACCGTGCGGCGGCTGGGCGAAAACCGGACCGAGGTCATGTCGCTGGAGGAGATCACCGCCGCGCTGGCCGGTGAGGCGACACCGCCCGACCTGCGCGGCTGAGGTCTCGAACACGTTACTGTAAGGGCCGCGTCCTGCCGGGCGCGGCCCTTTTTTCATGCGCGCCCGGTGCCCCGGCCGCTGTCACATTTCGTGATCGGTGCGCCGCCGTCGTGCGCGCGCCGCGTGGCGGCTGAAACATTCTGCCCTGCAGCATGGTGAATTCGGCGGGTTTCGTTACATCGACCGCCGGGAAATCGTCCCGGGTCAGGCTTTCCGGACCTTGAAACTTCACGGCATCGACACGGGGCCGCACGGCCGCGTGATGCACGGGCCCGTGAGTCGCTTGTGGCACGGCGGGCCTGCACTCTGTGTCTACCGGATGGCCTGGACGCCACCGGCCAAGTTTCACAACACCCAGTCCCTGAAAGGAACTCACATGTCCTCCAAGATCAAGACCGCCGCTCTCGTTGGTATCGTCGCCGCCGCCGTTGCCGCCACGGGCGCGCATGCCGCCGACCAGGAAAAGTGCTTTGGCGTCTCGCTTGCCGGCGAGAACGACTGCGCCGCCGGTCCCGGCACCACCTGCGCCGGCACCTCGAAGGTCGACTACCAGGGCAACGCCTGGACGCTGGTCGACGCCGGCACCTGCGCCGAGATCGAACTGCCCGCCATGGCGGACGGCAGCGCGCGCATGGGGTCGCTCGAGGCGCTCGAGCGCGACCTGCCCCAGATGTGACATGACCCGGTCGGGGCGGGCCTTGCGCCTGCCCCTTCCGGCCTCCCCTCTCTCAGGACCGATCCGCCGCCCGCCCCACGCCGCAACCCGACGAGGCCTCCCATGTTCGACACCGCCAGGTCCCTGCCGCCGATGCCCGGAGTCGGCTACAAGCCGCAGCATTTCAAGGCGATCCTCGAGGATGCGGCCCCGGTCGGCTGGCTGGAGGTGCATGCCGAGAACTACATGGGCGAAGGCGGCCGCCCGCTGGCGCAGTTGCGCGCCCTGTCCGAGCGGTTTCCGATCTCCGTGCACGGCGTCGGCCTGTCGATCGGCGGCCCCGAGCCGCTGGATACAGACCACCTCGCCCGGCTGAAGCACCTTGTCGGCTGGCTCGACCCGGCCAGCTTTTCCGAACACCTGGCCTGGTCGACCCATGACGGCCATTTCCTGAACGACCTGCTGCCCCTGCCCTATACCCCGGCCACGCTGGGCCGCGTCGCCTGCCACATCGACCAGGTACAGGAGGCGCTGGGGCGGCGGATGCTGCTGGAGAACCCTTCGTCCTACCTGGCTTTTGCCGAAAGCACGCTGGAAGAGACCGAGTTCCTGCACGAACTGACCCGCCGCACCGGCTGCGGCCTGCTGCTGGACGTCAACAACGTCTTCGTCTCGGCCACCAACCTTGGCTATTCCCCGCAGGACTACATCGCGCGGTTCCCGCTGGAGGCGGTGGGCGAGCTGCACATCGCCGGCCACGACGAGGATCAGGACGATTTCGGTGCGCCGCTGCTGATCGACAGCCATGGCCGCGAGACGGCCGAGCCGGTCTGGACGCTGCTCGATCTCGTGCTGTCGCGCGCAGGTGCGCTGCCCGTTCTGATCGAATGGGACACCGACGTGCCGGACTGGCCGGTGCTGGCCGCCGAGGCGGCGCGGGCCGCGACGGCGCTGGCCCGGGTGCCGGCATGAGCGGACGGGTCCCGGTGTTGGGGGCGCTGCCCCCGTCGCCTGCGGCGACTCCGCCGGGATGTTTTCCGCCAGAAGAAACCCTGCGCGCGGGCACAGGTGACATAGCAAGCGCCACGGAAACAGCGTTGCGCGCCGGGCTGCTGGATGCCGTAGTCCCGGTTCCCGAGGGGCTGACCGATGGCGCGGGACGCCCGGCGGGGCGAAGATATTCGGTCTATCGCAACAACGTGGCGGTGGCCCTGCACGAGGCGCTGGAGGCCGGGTTTCCGGCGGTGGCGCGGCTGATCGGACCGGAGAACTTTTCTCGCGCGGCGGGGATCTACTTGCGCACAGAGCCACCCGCAACGCCGCTGATGATGCAGTATGGCGCGGGGTTTCCCGCATTTCTCGAAAGCATCGAAGCGCTGCGCCCGATCGGCTACCTGGGCGACGTGGCGCGGCTGGAGCTGGCCATGCGGCAAAGCTATCACGCCGCCGACGCGCCGGCGCTGGACCCTGTGCTGCTGGCCGGCCTGGACGAGGATGCCCTGCTGCGCGCGCGCCTGCGCCTCGCGCCTGCGACCCGGGTGCTGCGCTCGGCCTGGCCGGTGCTGTCGGTCTACCGCTACACGCTGGAGCCGGGCAGCCCCAAGCCGACTGCCCGCGCCGAGGAGGTGGTGATCACCCGACCCGGCCTCGACCCGCAGCCGCACCTGCTGCCGCCGGGCGGCGCGGATTTCCTGGCCGCCCTCGACGCGGGGGCCGCCTTTGGCGCGGCGCTGGAGCGGGCCGGCACGGATTTCGACCTGGGCGCCACGCTGCCCCTGCTGTTGCAGCAGGGCGCCTTTACCGACCTATTGACCGAGTGAGGACCCCGACCATGGACCGACTGCTATCCCTGCACCGCGCGCTGTTTGCCCCTGTCGAGCGGCTGGGCGACGCGCTGATCCCCCTGCTCACCCGGTTGGTCTTTGCCGCGACGCTGTTGGGGTATTACTGGGCCTCCGCCGGCACCAAGGTCTGGGACCGCAAGGGAGAGGAAGGGCTGTTCGACGTCTTCACGCTGGAATCCGGGGTCTATGCGCAGATGTTCCCCAAGGCCTTCGAGGCGGCGAGCTACAACACCGACAACCTCGGCTTTGTCTATGACCTGGTGGCCTATGCCGGGACGGTGGCGGAATGGCTGCTGCCGCTGCTGATCCTGCTGGGGCTGTTCACCCGCCTCGCAGCGCTGGGCATGATCGGCTTTGTCACCGTGCAGACCCTGGTCGACATGACCGGCCATGGCGCGGACCCGGGCGCGCTGTTCGATGCGCGCTACGGGCTGATCGACGAACGCACGCTCTGGATCTTTGCCCTGCTGTTGCTGGTGATCCGGGGGGCGGGCGCGCTGTCCATCGACAGGCTGCTGGGGCTGAACCCGCCGGCGCGGCCAGTCGCGGCCTGAGACTGCGCGGCAGGTGACCCAGGGTCAGAAATGCGCCTTGGGTTCGTCCGGCTTGCCCGCCGCCAGCGCCAGCACCCCGCCCAGCCCGGCAAAGGCGATCGGGAACATGGTGAAGACGTTGAAGCCGAAGCCATGCCAGAAGCCCGCCGCCGAGAGCAACAGCAGGATGCCGCCCCACAGCGCCCGCGCCTTGGCCATCGCGCCGCCGGCAATGGCCAGAAGCGGTGCGAGGATCGAGACGACGCGCACGGTCTGCGGGTCGTCGAACATGCCGAACATCTGTTCCACCTCGGACACGTTGCGCGCCAGCTCGGTGTAGCCGAAACCGAAAAAGCCCACGATCATGCCGAACACCCCGGCGATGATTCCCAATGTCAGTGCCGCGTTGCGCATGGCTGTGTCTCCTTGATCTGTCCGGTCACGCCAGGCCCAGCGCCGATTGCGCGGCCTTGTCCCAGCCCAGCACCATGCGGTCGCCGTCCACGACCAGCGGGCGTTTCATCAGCGCCGGATGCGCCGCAAGCAGCGCCTCGGGTGACTGCGCCCTTTCCGCCTCTGGCAGGCCGCGCCAGGTGGTCGAGCGGGTGTTCAGCAGGCGGTCTCCGAACGCCGCAAGCGCCGCATCGCGGACCGAGTCAGGCAGCCCATCCGCCCGCACGTCGACGAACTGTGCCTCTGGCAGGGCCTTTTGCGCCTTGCGGCAGGTGTCGCAGGTCTTCAACCCGTAGATGATCATGCTCAATCCCTTGGCAGCGTGCCCTGATGACACCGAAATAGGCAAACTTTCCGCGAAATGCGAGGCTTGGACTCTTGTATTTCGGCGATCTGCGCTAATCTCAGCGGCGTCACCGAGACCGATCCTGTCCGGACCGGGCACGGTGGCCATCCCCGGCGCGCTTCGGGGATGCACGTGACGACTTGAATAGGAGCACGGGAAGTATGCCGAATGGCACCGTGAAGTGGTTCAACACCACCAAAGGCTATGGGTTCATTGCACCGGAGGACGGCGGCAAGGATATCTTCGTCCACATCTCAGCCGTCGAACGCTCGGGGTTGACCGGGCTCGCCGACAACCAGAAGGTCAGCTTCGAGCTGCGCGAAGGCCGGGACGGCCGCACCATGGCCTCGGACCTGAAATTGCTCTGAGGCGCAGCCGGACGGCGCCGACGCGATGAAACGGGGGGACACGCCTCCTGTGCATGGTCTGGCGGCCGGCCTGCTGTCAACTTGATGAAAATGCTTGGCGAACCGCGCTATGTGGATCGGCTGGCTCGCGCTATGCTCCCGCACTGCACCGCTCCCTCGGGGCGGTCGCAACAGGCAGATGCCGGAGGCGCTCATGACCGCAACATGGCTGTCGTCAAGGCCCGTGATCTACGCCGCCAGCCTGGTCGGCATAGGGCTTCTCGTGATGGGGGTCCGGGTGTTCCCGCCCCTCACCCAGGGTGGCCTGCCGCGCAGCGGCCCGCCGCCGTTGGGCGCAGCGGCGGCCCCGGCCGATCCGGCCGCCTGGTGCCGCGAAACCCTCAGCGGCGTGAATTGCGCCTGCTTTGCACAGAAGGCGACAGAGGTCATGAATGCGCCGCACCGCCCCGTGCGCGGCCTGGTCTACGCCGACCGGTGGGACCTGGCCCGCGCGCAGGCCAGCGAAAGCTGCTGAGGCGCAGGATCAGGCCGCCTGAAGGCGCTGCGCCTCTTCACCGGCCAGCCGGATCAGCAGCTGCATATAGGGTTTTTCCAGGTCCTCGGTCCGCACCGCGGCATACATGCGCCGGGTCAGCCCCGCCTCGGTCAGGGGCCGCGTGATGTAGTCCGAGTTGTACTTGACCTCGCGCACCACCCAGTCGGGCAGCACCGCGATGCCGCGGTTCGACGCCACCAGCAGCAGGATCACCGCCGTCAGCTCCACCTGCCGGATCGCGGCAGGCTCGACCTTGGCCGGGGTCAGCAACTGGCTGAAGATGTCCAGCCGCGACCGTTCCACCGGGTAGGTGATCAGCGTCTCGCCGCGGAAATCCTGCGCCTCGATGTAGGGCTTTTCGGCCAGCGGATGCGTGGCCGAAGCGACGAAGACAGGCTTGTAATCGAACAGCGGAACAAAGGTCACGCCGGCCAGGTCCTCGGGGTCGGACGAGATGACCACGTCGACCTCTTCCTTCATCAGCGCGGGCAGCGCGTCAAAGGCGAGGCCGGGCTTGATGTCGACGTCCACGTCGCCGAACTTCTTGCGAAAGCCCTCCAGCACCGGGAACAGCCATTCGAAACAGGCGTGGCACTCGATGGCGATGTGCAGCCGCCCCGCCTTGCCCGAACGCAGGCCCTCGAATTCCTCCTGCAGGGCCTCGACCTGCGGCAGAATCTGTTCGGCCAGCCGCAGAAGGCGCATGCCCGCCGCCGACAGCTTCATCGGCTTGGACCGCCGAACGAACAGCTCGACCCCCGCCTGTTCCTCCAACCCCTTGATCTGGTGGGACAGCGCGGACTGGGTGATGTTCAGCTGGTCGGCGGCGCGCGCCACGCCGCCCGCCTCGTGAATCGCCTTGATGGTGCGCAGGTGCCGGAATTCGATGTGCATGGGACCCAACCCTCATCTGGCTCATGTTGATGTTGAGATTTATGAGTTTGTCTCACAATGCTGCGCGTGCAACAAGAGGGCAACTCATAAAGGACTCCCGTATCATGCAGCGCCCCGAGATCTCCTACGAATTCTTCCCGCCGAAAAACATCGAGGCCACTTTCCGCCTCTGGGACGCGGTCCAGGTGCTGTCGCCGCTCAAGCCGCGTTTCGTTTCGGTCACCTACGGCGCCGGGGGCACCACCCGTGACCTGACCCGCGATGTCGTGGCCACCCTGCACAAGCATTCCGGCCTGCGCACCGCCGCCCACCTGACCTGCGTCGACGCCACCCGCGAAGAGACGCTGGCGATTGCCGACGACTTTGCCGCCGCTGGCGTGACCGACATCGTGGCGCTGCGCGGCGACCCGCCCAAGGGCTCGGCCGGGTTCGTCCCCCACCCCGAGGGCTTTGCCAATTCGATCGAGCTGATCGAGTCGCTGGCCGACACCGGCAAGTTCACCATCCGCGTCGGCGCCTACCCGGACTGCCACCCCGAGGCCGGCTCGATGCAGGCCAACATCGACTGGCTCAAGCGCAAGCTGGACGCCGGTGCGACCGAAGCACTGACCCAGTTCTTCTTCGAGGCCGAGACCTTCTTCCGCTTCCGCGACTCCTGCGCCAAGGCCGGCATCGACAAGGCCGTGGTGCCGGGCATCCTGCCGATCGAGAACTGGAACGGTGCGCGCCGCTTTGCCGAGAGCTGCGGCACGCATATCCCCGCCTGGCTGATCGACGCCTTTGAGAAGGCCCAACGCGACGGCCGCGAGGACCTGCTGGCCACCGCCATCTGCACCGAGCTTTGTTCGGACCTGCTGGAAGGCGGCGTGGACAAGCTGCACTTCTACACGCTGAACCGCCCGGAGCTGACCCGCGACGTGTGTTTCGCGCTGGGCGTCACGCCCGAGGTGAAGTTCGAGCAGGTCGCCTGAACCTACGCAACACGGACATGGAAAGGGCCCGGCGTGATCGGTCGGGCCTTTGTGGATGAGTGGATTTTTGGGGTCAGGGTGCCATGTCCGCACTGAGCCCATCTCCCCTCCCGCTTTCGCCGTCGGTTTGGCAAAAGGTTTTTACTTTTTCCAACACTTGGTTCAGCCTCTTAACCCTGAGGACATGTTCAAGAGTCGGTCAATATGAAGGTAGTCGCCGCCAATCCAGATCAATTCGAAGCCGCCATCAAGCTGATGGCTTATTGCTTTATTGACGACCCGGTGTGCCGATACCTTTACCCAAGCACGTCCCAGTATCTCGAGTTTTTTCCTGAATACGTGCGCATTTACGGAGAGAAGGGCGTGGACTGTGGAGGTGCACATGTTTGCGGTGACCGCGGTGCTGCACTCTGGGTTCCACCGGATGTCCATCCTGACGAGGAGGCGTTAGATGCCCTCTTGGAGCGGAGTGTTGCGCCTGATGCGAAGGCCGAACTCTTCGAAGTTTATGCTGAATTTGATCGTGCGCACCCATCAGAGCCTCATTGGTTCTTGCCGCTGATGGGTGTTGATCCGTTCATGAAGAAACAGGGAATCGGTGCGGCCCTGATGGCGCATGGATTGAATATGTGCGATGAGGACGGAACAATTGCCTATCTCGAGTCAACAAAGCTAGAGAATGTCCCGTTCTATGAGAGATTTGGTTTCAGACCGCACTACACGATAGATGTTGGCGGTCACCCAAAGGTCGTCACGATGGTGAGACCAGCGAAGACCGCAAATCGCTAGGAAGTTGGTCGACTAGCAGATTGTGCGAACGGCCGAAAAGCCCGCTGAGCGGACCGCCGACACCCAAGTCTTCGCAATGACAAGAGGTTTCGCCCAAGCCAGCCCAAGCGGCGGCAAAGGGGTGGAGTGCTCGAGGGTCTATTCACCCTATGGGGCCGGGCCCGCCCGTGTCGTTAGCGCGGACAGGCCCCGGATGTGTTCCGGGGCCCGGCCGACTGCGTTGCTTACCGGAACATCGGCGGCCGCGCCTCGACCCAGGCCCCCTCGGCCTTGCCGCTCTCAGCCACGGCAAAGACCGCCGCCATCGACCGCAGTCCATCCTCGGCGCGCGGATAGAGATCCGCCGCCGGGTCCATCGCCCGCCCCTCCTTGCGCGCCCGGATCGCCTCGGCCAGGTCCGAATAGATGTTGCCAAAGGCAAGCGGCATGCCCTCGGCATGGCCCACCGTCACCCGGCTCGCGAGGTCGCCCTCGGGCGACAGCCCGCATTCGCCCCGCTCGATCACCTGCAGCCGCTGGCCCAGCGGCATCCAGAACAGCTGGTTCGGCTGCTCCTGCGCCCAGCGCATCCCGCCCTTTTCGCCGAACACCTGCAAGGTCAGCCCGTGCTGCCGCCCCAGCGCGATGGACGAGGTCCAGAGCCGCCCCACCGCGCCGCCGTCAAACCGCAGGTTCACCTGGGCGTCATCCTCCAGCACCCTGCTCTCGATGCAGGACACCGTGTCGGCCGACAGCCGCGTCACCTCCTGCCCGATGACGAAAGAGGCCATGTGCAGCGCGTGAATGCCGCAATCGGCGAATTGCGCCGACACGCCCGCCTGCGCGGGATCGTAGCGCCAGCGCACGCGCGGGTTGTCCGCGTCAGCCGCGTTGGCATGGTGGCCATGGGCGAATTCCGCCACCACCATCCGCACCTTGCCCAGGTCGCCGCGCGCCACCATGGCCCGCATGTGCCGCACCAGCGCATAGCCGGTGTAGCCGTAGTTGACCGCGCAGATGCGCCCCGTCTCACGCGCAAGGCCGACGATCTCCTCGCCCTCCTCGACCGTCATGGTCATCGGCTTTTCGCACAGCACGTGGAACCCGGCCTGCAAATAGGCCTTGGTGATCGCGAAATGCGTGGCGTTCGGCGTCGCCACGGTCACCAGGTCGATGCGGTCCTCGCGCGCCGTCTCGCCCGCCAGCATCTCTTGCCAGTCGCCATAGGCGCGGTCCGCCGCCAGCCCCAGCCGCTGCCCGTAGGCGCGCCCGGCCTCGGGCCGGTGGTCCAATGCCCCGGCGCGAAAGTCGAACGCCCCGTCCAGCCCCGCCGCCAGCCGGTGCGCCGGGCCGATCTGGCTGCCTTCGCCGCCGCCGATCAGGCCCCATCCCAGTTTCGCCATCACGTCTCCCTTTGGCGCGCTCACACCGGCGCGCGCTTGACCAGTCCCAGTTTCTCGCGGACCTCGGCGGGGCCGATCACCCGCGCCCCCAGCCGTTCGATGATGCCCACCGCGCGGTCCACCAGCTGCGCATTGGTCGCCAGCACGCCCTTGTCAAGCCACAGGTTGTCCTCCAGCCCGACGCGCACGTTGCCGCCCGCCAGCACGGCCGCCGCCACGTAGGCCATCTGGTTACGCCCCAGCGCAAAGGCGCTGAAACACCACTCCTTCGGCACGTTGTTCACCATGGCCATGAACGTGTTGATGTCGTCCGGCGCGCCCCAGGGCACGCCCATGCACAGCTGCACCAGCGCCGGGCCTTCCAGCACGCCTTCTTCCACCAGCTGCTTGGCAAACCACAGGTGCCCGGTGTCAAAGGCCTCGATCTCCGGCTTGACCCCCAGTGCGGTCATCCGCGCCCCCATGTCGCGCAACATGCCCGGCGTGTTGGTCATGACATAATCTGCTTCGGCAAAGTTCATCGTGCCGCAGTCCAGCGTGCAGATTTCCGGCAAACATTCAGCCACATGGGCCACGCGCTCCTCGGCACCCACCATGTCGGTGCCCGCCTCGCGGAGCGGCAGAGGCGCGGAGGTCGGGCCAAAGATGATGTCGCCGCCCATGCCGGCGGTCAGGTTCAGCACCACGTCGACCTCGGCGTCACGGATCCGGTCCGTCACCTCGCGGTAATAGTCCAGCCGGCGCGATGGCTTGCCGGTCTCGGGGTCGCGCACGTGGCAATGCACGACGGCGGCCCCCGCCTTGGCCGCGGCAATCGCGCTCTCGGCGATCTGTTTCGGTGAGCGCGGCACATGCGGGCTGCGGTCCTGCGTCCCGCCCGATCCGGTCACGGCACAGGTGATGAAAACCTCGCGGTTCATCTCAAGCGGCATCTTCTTCTCCCTTGTCTTCGATTGTTCGCAAGCGGATCAGCGCATCCACCGCAACCGCGCGCCCGGGCGCGCAGAGCAGCGGGTTGACCTCGACTTCCTCGACCTGCGCGGCATGGTCGGTGACAAACCCCTGCACCGCAAGCACAGCCTGCACGATCGCTTCCATATCCGCCGCGGCCGCGCCGCGATACCCCGACAGCAGAGGCGCGATGCGCAGCCGGGCCAGCGCCTGGCGCAGGTCCTCATCCGTCACCGGCAGCATCAGCGTCACTGTGTCCTGAAGGATCTCGGTCCAGACCCCGCCCGCCCCCAGCGTCAGCACGAATCCATGCGCCGGGTCGCGCAGCACGCCCACCAGCAGTTCCGCCACCGCGCCAGTCACCATCTCCTCGACCAGATAGCCCCGCGCGCCCATGGCCTCTGCCGCGGCCAGAACCTCTGCCGCCGAGCCAAGGCCCAGCTTCACCGCCCCGGCCTCGCTCTTGTGGGCAAAGCCCTCACCCTTCAGCACCACCGGAAAGCCGATCCCGGCCGCCGCCTGCGCCGCCGCCTCCGGCGTGGCACAGCGCACAAGGCGCGGCACGACCAGCCCATGCGCCCGCAACAGCGCCTTGGCCTCGCCTTCCGCGACCACGCCCATGGCATCTTTGGTCCCGAAATATCCCGGGGGAGTTGCCGCAGGCGACGGGGGCAGCGCCCCCACCTTCTCCGCCACCAGCACCGGCAGCGGGGCAACCTCCTGCCCCAGGAAGGCCGCCGCTGCAACCGCCTCCAAGGCGGCGGGAATGTCGCACAGCGGCACGATCCCCAGATCGACCAGCCGTGCCGCCACGTCCTCGGGCAGCGTCTCCACCAGGCTCGACAGCACCGCCAGGGGCGCCTCTGCCTGCACCCCCGCCATGGCCTCGATCACCGGGTCCCAGTCGGCCGCCGAACAGCGGTCGCCGCGCGGGAAATCCAGCACCACGATGCCGAGGCCGATGTCCTCGCCCGCCATCAGCCCGGCGAAACAGGCCCGCATCGCCGCGACATTGCCCCAGATATAGGTGTGGTAATCCAGCGGGTTGGCCAGCGCCACCCTGGGCCCCAGGGCCTCTCTCAAGGCCCCGCGCTGCGCCGCGACCAACGGAGGAAACACCACCGCGTGGCGCAGCGCCGAATCCGCCATCAGGCTTGCCTCGCCGCCAGAACATGACGCCGACACCAGCCGGCCCGACCGCAACGGCCCGGCCACATGCAGGATCTTCAGGGTCTCCAGCAAGGCGCCCAAGGACGATACCTGCGCGATCCCGATCCGCCGCAGGAAGGCGCGCGCGCCTGCGTCACTCCCGGTCAGCGAGGCGGTGTGCGACACCGCCGCAGCGTTGGCCTGCTCCGACGCCCCCAGCTTCAGCGCCACGATCCGCTTGCCCAGCGCCCGCGCCCGCGCCGCCAGCGCCTCGAAGCCGCGCACATCGCGGATGCCCTCGATATAGAGCCCCAGCGCTGTGATCCGCTCGTCCTCCAGCAGCGCCATGCCCAGCGCCGACAGGTCGACCTGCGCCTGGTTGCCGGCCGTGCCCACAAAGGCAATCGGCAGGCCGCGCCGCTGCATCGTCAGGTTCAACGCCACGTTCGAGCTTTGCGACAGGATCGCCACGCCGCGCGTCACAGGCACCAGCCCATGCTGGTCCGGCCACAGGGCCACCCGCCCCAGCGCATTCAGGAAACCGTAACAGTTCGGCCCCAGCAGCGGCATATCGCCCGCCGATGCCAGCAGGCGGTCCTGCAAGGCTCCGCCATCCGCCAGTTCCGCCTGCGCCTCGGCAAAACCCGAGGCAAAGCAGACTGCCCCCCCCGCACCACGCGCCGCCAGGGCAGCCACCGCCTCGATAGTCGCCTCTCGGTTGATGCCGATGAAACTCGCGTCCGGCGCCTCGGGCAGCGCCTCGATCGAGGCGAAGCACGGCGCGCCGCCGATCTCGGCGCGTGACGGGTGTACCGGCCAGACCGCGCCGTCAAACCCGAACTTTCGGCACTCGCGGATCACGTTTGCGCACCATGCGCCGCCCCCGATCACGGCGATGGAGCGTGGGTTCAGCAGGCGACCCAGCCGACTCATGACCGCCCTACCCGCCCCGGTAGGGTGGGTTTCCAACCCACCGCCCCCGACGCCATCACGCCCCCAGCGGCCGGAAGATCTCCCGGCTGATGATGTGGCGCTGGATCTCGCTGGTGCCGTCCCAGATCCGTTCCACCCGCGCGTCGCGCCAAAAGCGTTCGATCGGGAAATCGTCCATCAGCCCCATGCCGCCGAAAATCTGCAAGGAGGTGTCGGTCACCCGCGCCAGCATCTCGGTGGCATAGAGCTTGGCCGAGGCGATCTCGCGGTTGGCGGGCAGCCCCTGGTCCAGCCGCCAGGCGGCGGCAAGGGTCAGCCAGTCGGCGGCGTCGATCTCGGTCACCATGTCGGCCACCTGAAAACTGACACCCTGGAACTTGGCGATGGCCTGGCCAAACTGCTCGCGCTGCGCGGCGTAGTCCACGGCCAGGTCGAAACAGCGCCGCGCCCGACCGATACTGAAGGCCGCCACCGTCAGCCGGGTCGCGTAGAGCCAGGTGTTCATCACGTCGAACCCGCCGTCCACCTGGCCCAGCACCTGCGCGTCCGGCAGGCGGCAGTCGGTGAATTCCAGGATGCAGTTCTTGTACCCCCGGTGCGAGACCGAGCGATAGCCGTCGCGCACCACGAATCCGGGGTGGCCGCGATCCACCAGGAAACAGGTGATGCGCTTTTTCGGGCCTTTCGGCGTGTCGTCGATACCCGTGGCGATGAAGACGATGAAGAAATCCGCGTGATCGGCGCCGGAGATGAAATGCTTGGTGCCGTTCACCACCCAGTCGCCGCCCTGCCGCACCGCCGCGCATTTCATGCCGCGCACGTCGGACCCGGCCCCCGGTTCGGTCATCGCCAGCGCATCCATCCGCTCGCCCCGCACGGCGGGCAGCAGGTAACGCTCGCGCTGCTCGCCCTCGCAGGCCATCAGGATGTTCTGCGGCCGGCCAAAGAAATGCGTCAGCGCCATGCTGCCCCGCCCCAGCTCCCGCTCGACCAGTGTAAAGTCGAGATGCGACAGCCCCGCGCCGCCGACCTCCTCGGGAAAGTTGCAGGCGTAAAAGCCCAGCTCGATCACCTTGCGCTTGATCTCCTCGCCTAGCCCCGGCGGCACCTCGCCGGTGCGCTCGACCTCGGCCTCATGCGGGTAGATCTCGTTCTCGACAAAGCTGCGCACCGTCGAGACGATCATCTCCTGCTCTTCGCTCAATCCGAACTGCATCACGCGCTCCCTTGCCTTGCCGCGTCACTTAAGGGTACATCGCCCGGCATGACCGTGCAGAACGCCCCCCGAACCATGCCCGATGCGACACGCTCGGTCGCGCTGCTGCTGTTTCCGTCGTTCTCGAATCTCTGCCTTGCCAACGCGGTCGAGCCGCTGCGCGCCGCCAACACGCTGTCGCGCAAGCCGCTCTACAGCTGGCAATACCTGGGCCTGACGCGCGACACGCTGACCTCCTCCTCCGGCCTGCCGGTCACGCCCGAGGAAAGCCTGGCGCGTCACACGGGGGGCGACTACCTGCTGCTGCTGCCCAGCTATGGGACCGACGGGCTGGCCACCCCCGCCACCCTGCGCGCCCTGCGCGCGGCGCGCAAACGGTTTCGCACGCTGGTCGGGCTGGACATGGGCAGCTGGCTGATGGCCTCGGCGGGCCTGCTGGACGGGCGGCGCGCCACGCTGCACTGGGACGAGTTGGACCGCTTCGCCGAGACCTTTCCCGAGGTCGAGGCGCGGCCCGAACGGGTGGTGCATGACGGCGACATCCTCAGCTGCGGCGGCGGCACCACCGCGCTGGAACTGATGCTGGACCTGATCGGCCGCCATCACGGCCCGCTGTTGCGGCTGGAGGTGGCCGCGCTCTTCATGCACGGCGAGCGGCCCGAACCGCGGGACATGCCGCCCCGCCTGGGCGAGGACCAGCTGGTCGAGGCGGCGGTGTCGATCATGCGCCGCCACGTCGAGGCACCCTTGCCCGTCGCCGCCATCGCCCGCCGCCTGCACGTCACGCCCCGCGCGCTGGAGCGCCACTTCGGCGCTGTCCTGGGGCGCGGACCGGGCGCCACCTACCGCGCCCTGCGGCTGAACGCGGCGCGGCGGCTGGTGGAACAGACCCGCCTGTCAGTCAGCGAGATCGCGACCCGCTGCGGCTACGAGGACGCCTCGGCCCTGACCCGCGCCTTTCGCGCGGCCTTTGGCACCACCCCGCGCGACCTGCGCAAACTCCCCTGACGTCACCTTCGCTCTTGCCCCGGCGCGGGTTCGCGGTGATACAAGGCGCACCAACTGATATATCAGAATGGGAGGAGGGACACGATGACTGTCCAAGCGGGCTCCAACGTGAGCCTCGCCCGCCGCGCCTGGTCGATCCGGCGGCTGGCCTTGCGCATGGCCGAGGTCCAGGGCCAGGGCTACATCGGGCAGGCGCTCGGCGTCGCCGACGTGCTGGCCGTCAGCCATTTCCACGCGCTGAAATACCGTCCGGGCGAGCCTGACTGGGAGGGGCGCGACCGCTTTTACCTGTCGATCGGCCACTACGCCATCGCGCTCTATTCCGCGATGATCGAGGCCGGCATCCTGCCCGAGTCCGAGCTCGAGACCTACGGCATGGACGACAGCCGGATGCCCATGTCGGGCATGGCGGCCTATACGCCGGGGATGGAGATCACCGGCGGCTCGCTGGGCCACGGCCTCGGCATCGCCGTCGGCGCCTGCCTGGGGCTGAAGCGCAAGGGCAACCCCGCCTTCGTCTACAACATGATGTCGGACGGCGAGCTGGGCGAAGGATCGACCTGGGAGGCGGTCATGGCCGCCCGCGCGCATCACCTCGACAACCTGATCTGCATCGTCGATTTCAACGACCAGCAGGCCGACGGGCCGACGACGCAGGCGCTGGCGCAGGGCGCCGAGGCACCCAAGTGGGCGGCCTTCGGCTGGCACGCGCAGGAGGTCGACGGCAACGATCTGGACGCGCTGGTGGCGGCCTTCGACACCGCCCGCCAATTGGCCGAGCCGCGCCCGCGCGTCATCATCTGCCGCACCCAGATGTGCAAGGGCGTGCCCTTTCTCGAAGAGCGCGAGATCACCCACTTCGTGCGCGTCGCACCCGAGGAATGGGCCCGCGCCATCGCCCTCCTCGACGCCGACATTCCCGCCTGAGCCGGAGAGCCGCCATGCAAGAAGCCCCCATCGGCGCCACCTCGCGCCGCAAGTCGAAATACACCGCCCGCCGCGTCCCCGTCACCGAAAGCGGCGAGCGCCTGACCACCTCCGCCATGATCGCCTCCTTGGACGCGGAGGGCCGGCAGACCGTGGCTGCGCCCTTCGGACAGGCGCTGTGCGACCTCGCAAAAACCCGCGACGACATCGTCGGCCTGACCGCCGACCTGTCGAAATACACCGACCTGCACGTCTTCGCCAAGGCCTACCCGGACCGTTTCTACCAGATGGGCATGGCCGAGCAGGTGATGATCTCCACCGCCGCCGGTCTGGCGCGAGAAGGCTTTACCCCCTTCGCCACCACCTACGCGGTCTTTGCCTCGCGCCGCGCCTACGACTTCATCTTCATGGCGATCGCCGAGGAGAACCTGCCGGTCAAGATCGTCTGCGCCCTGCCCGGCCTGACCACCGGCTACGGCCCCTCGCACCAGGCGACCGAGGACCTGGCCATCTTTCGCGGGATGCCGAACCTGACCATCGTCGACCCCTGCTGCGCGACCGACATCACCCAGGCCACCCACGCCATCGCGGACCACCCCGGCCCGGTCTACATGCGCCTGCTGCGCGGCCAGGTGCCGGACGTGCTGGGCGACTACGGCTATCGCTTTCAGCTGGGCAAGGCACAGGTGATCCACGGCGGCAGCGACGTGCTGTTCATCTCCACCGGCTTCATGACCATGCGCGCGCTGGATGCGGCCAAGGCGCTGAAGGCCGACGGAACGGACTGCGCCGTGCTGCACGTGCCGACGATCAAGCCGCTCGACACCGCGACCATCCGCGCCGAAGCGGCGAAGACCGGCCGCCTCGTCGTGACGCTGGAGAACCATACCATCGTCGGCGGCCTGGGTGAGGCGGTCGCGGCGGACCTGATGCGCGCGGGCATCCACCCCGCCTTCCACTCCATCGCACTGCCCGACGAATTCCTTGACGCCGGCGCCCTGCCCACCCTGCACGATCAATATGGACTCTCGGTGAGATCCATCACCGCCCGCGTCAAATCGAGGCTCTGACTCCCCGGCTTCTTTGGTTTCAAAAATACCTCGGGGGGAGTTGCGGCACGCAACGGGGGGCAGCGCCCCCTCCCCGGCCAACCACAGGAAATCCAATGCTCTTGAAAGACAAGATCGCCGTCATCACCGGCGCCGCCAGCCCCCGCGGCCTCGGCAAGGCCACCGCGCGCCTCTTCGCCGACCACGGCGCGCGGGTCGCCATCCTCGACCTCGACGCCGCAGCCGCCCAGGCGGCCGCGACCGACCTGCCCGGGACGGGCCACATCGGGCTGGCCTGCGATGTCACCGACAAAGCGGCCTGCCAGGCAGCCGCCGAAGCCGCCCTCACCGCCTTCGGCCAGGTCGACATCCTGGTGAACAACGCCGGCATCACCCAGCCGCTGAAGCTGATGCAGATCGAGCCGCAGAACTACGACGCCGTGCTCGACGTCAATCTGCGCGGCACGCTCTACATGAGCCAGGCGCTGATCCCGCACATGCGGTCACGCAAGTCCGGCGCCATCGTCAACATCTCGTCGGTCTCGGCGCAGCGCGGCGGCGGCATCTTCGGCGGACCGCATTACTCGGCGGCCAAGGCCGGCATCCTCGGGCTGACCAAGGCCATGGCGCGCGAACTGGCGCCCGATGGCATCCGCGCCAACGCGGTCTGCCCCGGCTTCATCGCCACCGACATCACGGCGGGCAAGCTGACGCCGGAAATGATGGAGCAGATCCTGGCCGGCATCCCGATGGCCCGCGCGGGCGAGGCCTCGGACGTGGCGGGCTGCTGCCTGTTCCTCGCATCCGACCTCGCGGCCTATGTCACCGGCTCCGAGGTGGACGTGAATGGCGGCTCGCTGATCCACTGAGCGGGAAAGGGCCTTCGAAGGCCCTTTCAAACCGTTTTGGGAAAACGGTTGAAGCGGCTTCGAAGCCGCTTCAAAGCCCCTTGCAAGGGGCTTGGGAAAGGCGTTTCGAAACGCCTTTCCTCCTGGCTCAGGACGCCGCGACCGCCTCCTGCCGTTGCTCGCCCAGCCCTTCGACCCGCACCACCATCACGTCGCCGGGTTTCAGGAACCGCTGCGGCTTCATCCCCATGCCCACGCCCGACGGCGTGCCGGTGGCGATGATGTCACCCGGCACCAGCTTCATGAAGCGCGACATGTAGGACACGATCGTCGCCACGCCAAAGATCATGTCCGATGTATCGCTGTCCTGCACCGTCGCGCCGTTCAGGTCGAGCGACAGCTTCAGCGCCTGCGGATCGGGCACCTCGTCCGCCGTCACCAGCCAGGGGCCGGTCGGACCGAAGGTCGGCGCCGACTTGCCCTTGATCCACTGGCCGCCCTTTTCCAGCTGGAATTCCCGCTCGCTCATGTCGTTGATCACGCAGTAACCCGCCACATGCGACAGCGCGTCGGCCTCGGAGACGTAAAGCGCCTCCTTGCCGATCACCACGCCCAGTTCGACCTCCCAGTCGGCCTTGGCCGAGTTGCGCGGGATCACCACCGGGTCAAATGGACCAGACAGCGCCGAGGTCGCCTTGGAGAACAGGATCGGCTCGGCCGGGATCGCCATGTTGCTCTCGGCGGCATGCTTGGCGTAGTTCAGCCCGACGCAGTAGAAATTCGGCACCGAGGCAAGGCAGGACCCGATCCGGCCCGGCTCGGCCACCACCGGCAGGCTGGACAGGTCCAACGCCCGAATCCGGTCCAGCGCCTCCAGCGACACGCCCTCTCCGGCGAAATCCGCCACATGGGCGGACAGGTCGCGCACCTGCCCATCCTTGTCCAACATGCCGGGCTTTTCCTGGCCCGCGGCTCCGAAACGCAACAGTTTCATCTCTGTCCCTATCCTTCTTCCAGGGTCTTCTCTTGAATGCTCAGTCCGGCGATGGTGCGGCCGGCTGCTCCTTGCCGCCGGCCTCGGTGTCGAAGAAATCGGCCACGTTGACCAGCAGGTGATCCAGGTGCGCCTGCACCTGCGCCGCCACGGCGACGGCATCGCGCGCCCGCAACGCGGCGACGATCTGCGCGTGCTGGTTCAGCACCCGATCACGCGAGCGTTTGCGGCTGGCCGACAGGTAGCGCGCCCGCCACAGCCGCGCCAGCAGCGCCTGGTGCATCTCGGCCAGCACAGGGTTGCCGGCGGCCGCGGCGATGGCGCGGTGAAACCCCATGTCCAGTTCGAACACGTCCAGCATGTCGAGCGCGTCGTACTCGCGCTCCATCCGCTCGGCGACTGTGGCGATTTCGTCGATCTGCTCGTCACTTGCCCGTTCGCAGGCCAGCCGGGCCGAAAGCACTTCCAGCGCCGACATCACCTCGATGTTGTACGCCACCTCCTCGAAGCTGGGCCGCGCCACGATGGGCGAGCGCGCCGGGCGCAGCTGCACCAGCCCCTCCTTGGCGAGGATTCGAATCGCCTCGCGCAGCGGTGTCCGGCTGACGCCGAGGCCGGCGGCATGGTCCCGCTCCTTCACCGGGGTGCCGGGCGGCAGCACGCCGCGCAGAATGTCCCTGCGCAGCTGCGTCGCGATCTTGTCCGGCAAGCTGGACTCGGGCATCCGGCCCCACCTCTCTGGTTTGCAACCGTTTTTCCCGCGATCCCGGGCGGCGTCCCCTGAGCGGGATTTGGTATACCAAAAAACCTTGCCTGTCGACATGGCTTTGGTTAGCTTGCCTTCACCGGATGGCATACCATCCCACACAGGGGGCTCACCCCCGATCGTACAACGGCGGGACCACCCGTCGAAGGGAGGAACAGATGAAGAATCTTCTGACAACGGCGGCCGCCGTTGCCATTGCCGCATCCGCGGCTCAGGCGCAGGACGTGACCCTGCGCATCCAGACCCACTATGCCTCCGAGCATCCCTCGGGCCAGTTGGCGGCGATGTTCATCGACGACGTGCAGACCATGTCCGGCGGCGAGATCGCCATCGAGATGTTCTATTCGTCCTCCGTCGTCGCCACGACCGAGACCTTCGACGCTGCCATCAACGGCATCCTCGACTGCGACATGACCGGTGGCGCCTACCAGACGGGCAAGAACCCGGCGTTCCAGTTCGTCGGCGACATCATGGGCGGCTACGACACCCCGTGGCAGCAGATCTCCTGGCTGTACTACGGCGGCGGCTACGATGCCGCGCAGGAACTCTACAACTCGCAGAACATGCAGCTGATCGGCTGGTGGCTCTACGGCCAGGAATCGCTGTCCTCGTCCAAGCCGCTCGCCGGCCCCGAGGACCTGAAGGGCTGGAAGTTCCGTTCGCCTCCGGGCCTCGAGACCGAGATCTTCACCGAGCTGGGCGCAACCCCGATCGTGATGGACTTCACCGAGATCTTCACCGCGCTGGAAACCGGCATCATCGACGGCGCGGACGCCTCGGGCCTGTACAACAACGTGGGCCTGGGCCTCTATGACATCGTCAAGCACGCCACCTATCCCGGCTTCCACTCGATGCCGTCGGACCACCTGGCCTGCAACAAGGACATCTGGGACGGCCTGAGCGAAAAGCACCGCCGGATCATCGACACCGCGATGCAGAAGCTGACGCTGCACACCGCCCTGTCGAACGAGAAGAAGAACGCCGAAGCCGCGGCCGAGCTGACCGCCAAGGGCGTGACGCTGTACAACTGGTCGGAAAAGGACCGCGCCGACTTCCGCAAGGCCGCGCAAAAGGCATGGGACGGCTGGGCCGCCAAGACCCCGGAGGCTGCCGCCCTTGTCGCCAGCCACCGAGAGTACCTGAGCGCCCTCGGCCTCGTCGCCAAGTGATTGCCGGGCTAGTCGCCTCGTGACGACGCGGCGAGCCTTTCGCGAGGCTCGCCGTTTTTGTACCTGCAGCGCCCACGCGCGGCCCGCGCGCCCGGTTCCGGGTGCGTTCCGTCCCGGCGCCGCTGGCCAACCCATCCGCGACACCGGGGAACCCGTCCATGGAACAGCAGCACAGCGTCTGGCTGGGATCGCTCAGAAAGCCGGTCCGCGCCGCGATGATCGGCTTTTCTGGCCTGACCATTGCCCTCTCGATCTACCTGATCTTCAACTCCTCCATCGGCATGCACGAGATGATCCGCCCGCAGGGCAAGCCGATCGTGATCGTCACGCTGATCAGTTTCGCGCTCGCCCTGCTGTTTGCCTCGCTCTACCTCAGCGATGACCGTGGCCTGATCGAGCCCGAACGCACCGGCCCCTTCGACATCCTGTCGCTGGTCTGCTCGCGCCTGGCCATGCTGTCGATCGCCATCGTGGTGATCGTCATGTTCTACGAGGTCGTCTCGCGCTATGCCTTCAACGCACCGACCATGTGGGCAAACGAATTGTCGCTGTGGATCGCGGCCTTCCTGTTCATGCTGGCGGGTCTCTACGCCATGCAGCAGCGCAGCCACATCCGCATCTACGTCATCTATGACATCATGCCCCGCTGGATGCAGAAGGCCTCGGACTGCATGTCGGTCTTCCTGATCTGGGTGTTTACCGCCTGCCTGATCTACGGCGGCTACAACGACGCAGTGCGCCGGATGCTGCGGATGGAGACCTTTGGCACGGCCTGGGATCCGCCGCTGCCCGGCACGGTCAAGCCGATGATCCTGATCGTCATCCTGCTGGTGGCCATCCAGGCGCTGTCGAACCTGATCGCCGACTGGAACAAGGCCCCCGAACACCACAGCCCGGCCGACGAGATCGACGAACACGAGATCGAGCTGATCCGCCGCACCCTCGAACAGGACAAGAAGTAATGGTCGATATCGGCACCCTCTCCCTCATCCTGCTGCTGGCGATGTTCGCGTTGCTGGCCATCGGGATGCCGCTCGGCTTTGCTTCGGCCTTCCTCGCCGTCGTGACGCTGGTGCTCAAGTTCGACGTGGACGTGCTGTTCCGCACCTGGGGCCAGGGCCCGTTCAACGTGCTGGGCCAGGCGGTCTACCGGCAGATGACCAACTACGTGCTGATCTCGGTGCCGTTGTTCATCTTCATGGCGGCGCTGCTGGAACGATCCGGCATCGCACGCGACATGTATTCCTCGCTCAACGTCTGGCTCAGCCGGACACGCGGCGGCATCGCCATCGTGACGAGCGTCATGGCCGTCATCATGGCCGCCATGTCCGGCATCATCGGCGGCGAAGTGGTCCTGCTGGGCCTGATCGCGCTGCCGCAGATGCTGCGGCTGGGCTACAACCAGAACCTGGCCATCGGCACCATCTGCGCCTCGGGCAGCCTGGGCACCATGATCCCGCCGTCGATCGTGCTGATCTTCTACGGGCTGGTGACCGAAACCTCGATCAAGGCGCTGTTCACCGCGTCGTTCCTGCCCGGCTTCATGCTGGCCTCGTTCTTCATCCTCTACATCATCATCACCACCCGTCTGAACCCGGAAAAGGCCCCCCTGCCCAAGGAACCCGAGGATTTCAGCGGCTTCGGCACCAGCCTGCCGGCCAAGGTGATCTTTGCCCTGCTGCTGGTGCTGGCGGCGGTGAACTTCGTCATGGCGGTGTCGGCGGGCGGCGGCTGGATCGGCGCCTTTGTCAACCTGGTCTTTGCCGCCGTGCTGCTGTGGCTGACCTTTGCGCCCAAGGGGACGCTGTTCCTGACCTTCCTCTTCGTCATCTTCTCAGGTTTCTTTGCCCTGATGTTCCTGCGGGCGCTCTACTTCACCCTGACCGGGCAGAACAACCTGAGCGAAGGCACCGACCCGATCGTCATGGGCATGACCTCTGACCTGCCCTGGCTGGGCGGCACGCTGGTCTTCGCGCTGCTGTTGCTGGTCTTCGTCTTCGGCAAGTCGCGGATCGAAACCTCGTGGTCGATGGGCCGCGGCCTGGTGGCGCCGATCATCGTGATCGGCGTGGTGCTGGGGTCGATCTACGGTGGCATCACCGGCATCACCGAGGCGGCCGGCATGGGCGCGGTGGCGGTCTTCGTCATCGGCATGGTGCGGCGCGAGATGACCTGGGACATCGTCTGGGACAGCCTGATGCGCACGCTGAAGTCGACCGGCACCATCATCTGGGTGACGATCGGCGCGGCGGCCCTTGCGGCGGCCTACACCCTGGCGGGTGGCCCGCAGTACGTGGCCAACATGATCGTCGGCGCCGACATGCCGACCATGGGCGTCATCCTGGTGATGATGGTGATCTTTCTCATCATGGGCATGTTCATGGACTGGGTCGGCATCGTGCTGCTGGTCATGCCGGTGTTCCTGCCCATCGTCGTACGGCTTCCGGCCGAAGAGATCGGCTGGCTGGGCCATGTCGATGCGCGCTACATCCCGATCTGGTTCGGCGTGGTGTTCTGCATGAACATGCAGGTCAGCTTTCTGTCGCCGCCGTTCGGTCCGGCCGCCTTCTACCTCAAGTCGGTGGCCCCGCCACACATCTCGCTGACCGACATCTTCCGCGGCTTCCTGCCCTTCATCGCGCTGCAACTCTGTGCGCTGGCGGTGCTGCTGGCCTGGCCGCCGATGATCACGCTCTTCCTCGACTGAGCCTTGCCCGGACCGGCCGCCGTTGGCGGGCCGGTCCGGATCTCCCTTTCCCCCGGGTTTCGTCTGACCGAGAATGCCCCGGGGAGTCGCGGCAGCGCCCCAGGCCCACGGAACAGACCCATGCCCGCCATCGACCGCATCCAGACCGACCATTACCTGCTGCCCCTGCCCCGCGCGCTGAAGGATTCCATGCACGGGGTGATGACCGGTTTTGAAGTCGTGACCGCCCGCGTGACCGATGCCGAGGGCGCGACGGGCACCGGCTACACCTTCACCTGCGGCGTCAACGGCGGCGCCATCGCAGACATCCTGCGGCGCGAGATGACGCCGCGCGCGCTGGGCCGCGACGCCGACCTTGTCGAGGCGCTGTGGCGCGACCTGTGGTGGGATTTCCACTACGGCGGGCGCGGCGGGCCGACGGTGCTGGCGCTGTCGGCACTGGACATGGCGCTGTGGGACCTCAAGGCACGCCGCGCCGGGCTGCCGCTGTATCGCCTGCTGGGCGGCTTCGACCCTGCGGTGCCCTGCTACGCCGGCGGCATCGACATCGACCTGTCCCCGGCGGAACTGGTCGACCAGACCCATGCCAACCTGGCCAAGGGGCACCGCGCGATCAAGATGAAGGTCGGGCGCGACCGGCTGTCCGAGGACGTGGCCAAGCTGGCCGCGCTGCGCGACGCCTTTGACCCCGACATGCCGCTGATGGCCGACGCCAACATGAAATACACCGTCGACGGCGCCATCCGCGCCGCCCGCGCCTTTGCCGATTTCGACCTGACCTGGTTCGAGGAACCCATCGTGCCGGAACACCCCGAGGGCCACGCCCGCGTCGCGGCCGAAGGCGGCATCCCGGTGGCCAGCGGCGAAAACCTCCGCTCGGTCTGGGAGTTCCGCCAGGCCATCCTGGGCGGTGTCACCTTTCCCGAGCCGGACGTCACCAACTGCGGCGGCGTCACGCCGTTCCTCAAGATCGCCCACCTGGCCGAGGCCTTTCACCTGCCGGTCACCAGCCACGGCGCGCACGACATCACCGTGCACCTGCTGGCCGCCGTGCCCAACCGCAGCTACCTCGAGGCGCATGGCTTTGGCCTGGAGGCCTATGTCGAGACGCCCTTGCAGATCGTCGAAGGACGGGCCCTGGCCCCCGAGCGGCCGGGACACGGCATCGCCTTTGACTGGGACCGGCTGGAGCGGCTGCGCGCATGACCTGGTGGCCGGACTTGTGGCAGACTGCGGGAGCGAGGGGCCAGCCCCTCGCGCTCCCCGGGATACTTGTGGCCAGAAGAAACCTGACCCGTCTTGCAAGGAGATGACACAATGCCCCTGATGCTGACCCCGGAGCAGGTCCGGCAGTTCGAGTCGGAGGGTTACCTTGTCGTGGAGGATGTGCTTGACCCGGCGGTTCTGGACGCCGTAAAGGCCGAGTTTGCCGCGCTTCTCGACGATCTTTACGCCGGCTGGCAGGCCGAGGGCCGCGTGCCGCCCGCCGAAGGCAGGGATTTCTGGCAAAAGCTGCTGGTCGCCTACCAGGCCGGGTGCGACTGGTTCCAGCCGATGGACATCTCGCTGCCCGGCGGCGAGATCGCGCCGGACACGCCGTTCCACTTCGGCCCGGCGGTATTCGACATGCTGACCGCGCCGCGGCTGCTGGACATGGTCGAGGACCTGATCGGGCCGGAACTGACCTCGAACCCGATCCAGCACGTCCGGCTGAAGCCGCCCGCGACTGCCCTGCACGCCGACGAGGTCCGCGCCCACATCACCGCCACCGACTGGCACCAGGACCGCGCCGTCGCGCATGAAGGCGCGGACAAAACGCGGATGGTCACCGTCTGGCTCGCCGTGGGCGACGCGACGGTCGAGAACGGCTGCCTGCAGGTGGTGCCCGGCAAGCCGCGGATGTACCCGCATTGCCCACAGAAACAGACCGCGATCGCGCCCGGTTTCCTGGACGAGGAGGCCGCCCTGCCGCTGCCGGTCAGGGCCGGCGGCGCGGTGCTGTTCCACCCGCTGACGCCGCACGCCTCGCTGGTCAACCGCAGCGCGGCCTTCCGCTGGAGTTTTGACATCCGCTTCAACGTCACCGGGCAATCGACCGGCCGTGAGCATTTTCCCAGCTTCGTCGCCCGCTCGCGCGCGGCGCCGGAGACCGAACTGCGCGACTGGCAGGCGTGGAAGGCGATGTGGGAGGCCACCCGCGCCCGCCTCGCCCTGAAGCCGCACATCCCGATCCACCGCTGGCAGGCCGACAGCCCGGTCTGCGCCTGACACGGGTGCGTCGACACCCGTCCCGGACCTGATCCGGGACCCCGCCACAGGAGGCTCCGGATCAGGTCCGGGGCGCGCGTATGAGACCCCGAGGACCCAGATGAGCACCGTTCGCCTTTCCGACGCCGACAACGTCGTCACCGCCGTCACCCCGCTCCAGATCGGGCAGGAGGGCGCCACCCAGATGATCCCGCGCGGTCACAAGCTGGCCACGCAGGACATCCCCATGGGGGCGCCCGTCATCAAGTACGCCCAGGTCATCGGCTATGCCGCCGAGGACATCGCCGCGGGGTCGCATGTCCACACCCACAACCTCGAATTCCGCAACGTGGACATGGCCTACGAGTTCGGCACCAACCTGCGCCCGGCGAAACCGGCCGCCAAGCCTGACACCTTCATGGGTTATCGCCGCGCCTCGGGTCGGGTCGGTACGCGCAACTACATCGCCGTGCTGACCTCGGTGAACTGCTCGGCAACCGCCGCGCGCATGATCGCCGGGCATTTCACTCCGGAAAAGCTGGCCGCCTACCCCAACGTCGATGGCGTCGTCGCCTTTGTCCACGGCACCGGCTGCGGCATGGCCGGTCAGGGGTCGGAGGGGTTCGAGGCGTTGCAGCGGGTGATGTGGGGCTATGCCCGCAACCCCAACGTCGGCGGCGTGCTGATGGCGGGCCTCGGCTGCGAGATGAACCAGATCGACTGGCTGGTCGAGGCATACGGGCTGAAACCGGGCCCGCTGTTCCAGTCGATGAACATCCAGGACGTCGGTGGCCTGCGCAAGACTATCGAACTGGGCATCCGCAAGATCGAGGCCATGCTGCCGATCGTGAACGAGGCGCAGCGCACGGAATGCCCGGCCTCGGACCTGATGGTCGCCCTGCAATGCGGCGGTTCGGATGCCTGGTCGGGCATCACCGCCAACCCCGCCGTCGGCTACGCCTGCGACCTGCTGGTGGCGCAGGGCGGCACCGGGGTGCTGGCCGAAACACCCGAGATCTACGGCGCCGAACACCTGCTGACGGCTCGCGCGGTCAATCGCGAGGTGGGCGAAAAGCTGGTCGGCCTGATCCGCTGGTGGGAGGACTACACCGCCCGCAACAAGGGATCCATGGACAACAACCCCAGCCCCGGCAACAAGAAGGGCGGGCTGACGACGATCCTGGAAAAATCGCTGGGCGCGGCGGCCAAGGGTGGGACGACACCGCTGACCGGCGTCTACAAATACGCCGAGCCGGTCACCGCCAAGGGCTTCACCTTCATGGACAGCCCGGGCTACGATCCGGCCAGCGTGACCGGGCAGATCGCCAGCGGCTGCACGCTGGTGTGTTTCACCACCGGTCGCGGCTCGGCCTTCGGGGCGAAACCCTCGCCGTCGATGAAGGTCGCCACCAACACCGAGATGTACACCCGCATGACCGAGGACATGGACGTCAACGCCGGCACCATCCTCAGCGAAGGCAAGACCGTCGAGGACGTCGGCCGCGAGATCTATGCGATGTGGCTGCGCATGGCCTCGGGGGAGAAATCGAAATCCGAGGCGCAGGGTCTGGGCGATTTCGAGTTCGTGCCCTGGCAGATCGGCGCGGTGATGTGATGGTCCTGCGCATCGGTCTCTTCCGCGCCACGCCAGGGGCAGCCCGGGCCGATCGCCACGGAGCGGGCAAGAATTTTCGAAAATTCTTGCAAATTTCCGTGCGGAAATTTGGCCGCCCGGTGGCACCGGTTTCATGACCTCGGCGCTGCCGCTCTGCATCATCGGCGCAGGCTCGATCGGCCGTCGACACATCCAGATGGCGACCGAATCCCCGGCGATCCAGCTGACCGCCGTGGTTGAACCCCATCCAGAAACACGCGCCGCGCTGGCCGGGCAAGGCCTGCCCATGGTCGCCAGTATTGACGACGTGCCAACGGACACCCGCGCCTGCATCGTCGCCACGCCGACGCCCGACCATTGCCCGACCAGCCTCGCCGCGCTGGACAGAGGCTGGGCGGTGCTTGTCGAGAAACCCATCGCCGACACGCTGGACAACGCCCGCGCGGTCGCAAGGACCGCCGCAGACAAGGGCCTGCCGCTGATCACCGGCCACCACCGACGATGCCACCCCTTCGTGCAGGCGGCGCGCGAGGCGCTGCGCGAGATCGGCCCGCTGGTCGGCCTTCAGGGCCTTTGGTCCCTGCGCAAGCACGACAGTTACTACGATGTGCCCTGGCGCCGCCTGCCCGGCGCCGGCCCGCTCGCCACCAACCTCAGCCATGAGATCGACCTGCTGAACGTCTTCGCTGGCCTGCCGGTCGAGGTGACCGCGCTGACCTCAAGCGCCGCCCGGGGGCTGGAGATCGAAGACACCGCGTCGCTGGCCTTCCGCTTCGAAAGCGGCGCGCTCGGCTCTTTCCTGATCTCGGACGCCGGTGCCTCGCCCTGGGCCTTCGAGGCCGCCACAGCCGAGAACCCGGCCATCGCGCCCTCGGGCGAAGATTACATCCGCATCACCGGCACCCTGGGCGCGCTGGCTTTCCCCTCGCTCACCCGCTGGGGGGCCTCCGGCCCGGGCGAGGTGGAGTGGTCCAGACCGCTGCTGCGCCACGATGCGCCGACCTTCCCCAGGGTCGACCCGCTGCGGGTGCAGATCGACCGCTTTGCCGCCTGTCTCGACAGTGGCGCGGACGACGTCCTGTGCCAGCCGCGCGACGCGATCGCGGCGCTCGAGATGACATTGGCCACCGCCCTGTCGGGACTGACGCAGCGACCCGTGAGGCGCGGCGAGGTACCGGGACATTTCAAAGGAGTACTGACATGAGACTGACGGGCAAGAGCGCCTTCATCACCGCCGCCGGCCAGGGCATCGGCCGCGCCATCGCCGAGGCCTATGCGCGCGAGGGCGCCACGGTGACCGCAACCGACCTGCGCGCCGACCTGCTGGAGGGCCTGGACGGCACCACCTTTGCGCTGGACGTGACCGACAAGGCAGCCCTGACAACCGCCATCCAGGACGCCGCGCCGGACATCCTGGTCAACTGCGCGGGCTTCGTCCACGCCGGCCCCCTGCTGGACGCGACGGACGCGGAATTCGACTTTGCCATGACGCTGAACGTCCGCTCGCAGTTCCACGCCATGCAGGCGGCGGTGCCGGGGATGATCGCCCGCGGCGGCGGCTCCATCGTCAACATCGCCTCGATCGCGGGCAGCATCGTCGCGGCACCCAATCGGTGCATCTACGGCACCTCCAAGGCGGCCGTCATCGGCCTGACGAAATCCGTGGCGCTGGACTACGTGACCAAGGGCATCCGGGTGAACTGCATCTGCCCGGGCACCGTGGACAGCCCCTCGCTGCATGATCGTTTGCGCGCCATGGGCGACTACGAGGCCGCGCTGAAGGCCTTCAACGCCCGCCAGCCGATGGGCCGCATCGGCACACCGCAGGAGATCGCCCACCTGGCGGTCTACCTCGGCTCGGACGAAAGCGCCTTCACCACCGGGCAGGCGCATGTGATCGACGGGGGATGGGCCACCGGCTGACCCTGGCTCAAGGACCGGCGCACCGCTGCGCCGGTCCTCGCTGGCACAACCGCCCGGATGAGGCGCCCCGCCACTCCTGGCGGGACGTGTGTTTACCGTCACTTTGCCGATGACCGAACCCATCGGGCCCTCTTGACCTCCCCCCGCCCTGCCCCGACAAGACCCCATGGCCCAAGCCCAACCTCGCGAAGACAAGACCGCCGCCGGCGTCCTGCTGATGGCGCTGGCCGTGGTGTTCTTTACCTGCATCGACAGTTCCGCCAAGTGGCTGATCGTGGCAGGCCTGCCGGCGCTGCAGGTCGTCTTTGCCCGCTACACCGGGCACTTCCTCGTGGCGCTGCTGCTCTACGGGCTGCGTGATCCGGGGGCTTTCCGATCGAATGCGCCGGGACGGCAACTGTTGCGCTCGCTGTTCCTGCTGGGCAGCACCATCCTCAACTTCACCGCGCTGCAATACCTGCCGATCACGGTGACCACGACGATCATGTTCGCAGGTCCGGTCGTGGTCACGCTGCTGGCCATCCCGATCCTGGGCGAGACGGTGGGCCTGCGCCGCATCCTCGCCGTCTGTTCAGGCTTCCTCGGCGTCATCGTGGTGATGCAGCCCTGGGGGGCCGAGTTCCACCCGGCGATGTTCCTGTGCCTGGCCGCGCTGACCTGCGCCTCGCTCTATTTCCTGATGACCCGCCTGCTGGCCGGGATCGAGGCGAACGCCACGCACCAGCTGTGGTCCTCCGGCATCGCCGCGGCCACGCTGCTGCCCTTCGTGCTGTCGGGCTGGGCCTGGCCCACGGGCGGCGACTGGATCCCCTTCGTGCTGATCGGCATCTTTGGCGCGGTGGGGCACATCGCGGTGACCACGGCGCACCGCTGGGCGGATGCCTCCATCCTGGCGCCGGTGATCTACATCCAGATCTTCCTGGCCGCCTTTGCCGGCTGGCTGCTGTTCGACACGCTGCCCACGGTCTGGACGCTGGGCGGCGGCGCGATCATCATCGCCTCGGGCCTCTACATCTGGCAGCGCGAACGCAAGCTTCGCAAGGACGTGGTCCGCCCGGAACCGTCCCCCCGCTGAGTACGGCGCGCGCCAAAAAAAATCGTCCACGATTTTTGCAAATTCCGTCCACGGAATTTGGCCGCCCCACCCCGACGGCGCGCGCGGACGGGCCGCGCCCGACAAGGCCGCCGGCCTCAGCCGCGCCCGATGTAGGGCATCGCCGAGGCCATGACGGTCATGAACTGCACGTTCGCCCCCAGCGGCAAAGAGGCCATGTGCAGCACCGAGGAGGCCACATGCGCCACGTCCATCACCGGCTCGACCGCGATGGAGCCGTCCGCCTGTGGCACGCCCTTGGTCATCTTCTGCGCCATGTCGGTCAGCGCGTTGCCGATGTCGATCTGCCCGCAGGCGATGTTGTAGGGCCGCCCGTCCAGCGACAGCGAGCGGGTCAGCCCGGTGATCGCGTGTTTCGACGCGGTATAGGGGGCCGAGCCCCAGCGCGGCACATAGGCCGAGACCGAGCCGTTGTTGATGATCCGCCCGCCCATCGGATCCTGCCGGCGCATCCGGGCAAAGGCCGCGCGGGCACAGATGAACGACCCGGTCAGGTTGATGTCGATGCAACGCCGCCAGTCGGCCACGCTGATCTCGTCCACCGGAGCCCCCATGACCGACACGCCGGCGTTGTTGAACAGGGCGTCGATCCGGCCCCATTCTGCAACGGCCTTGTCAAAGGCCGCATCCACCTGCGCCTCGTCGACCACGTCGCAGGGCAGCGCCAGCGCGTTATCGTGGCTGTCCGCCATCTCGGCCACGCTCTCGGGCGTCCGCCCGACGATGCCGACGCGCCAGCCGGCGTCCAGAAAGACCTGAGCGCAGGCCTTGCCGATACCGCGGGCGCCGCCGGTGATGATGATGCTCTGACCCATGTCCCTGCGTCTCCTGTCTTCTTTGGTTTTGAAAATACCTCGGGGGGGGCCGCAGGCGGGGGGCAGCGCCCCCCTCCGACCTTGCCACCGGGCACGGCCTCAGTGGTTGTCGCGCGGCAGGTCCTTGCGGATGCGCTGGTAGGCGGTCGCCAGTTCCAGGCAGCCGCCATTGGCCAACTGCCCGACATGCGCGCGGTAGATCTCCTGCCAGGGGGTCTGGTTGACGATCACCGGCGCGGTCCAGGCCGCCTTGCGCGCCTCCCACTCGTCCTCCGGCACCAGCGCGTCCATGCGCGAGACATTGAGGTCCAGCCGCACCCGGTCCCCGGTCTTCAGGAACGCCAAGCCGCCGCCCACCACCGACTCGGGTGAGGCGTTCAGGATCGACGGGCTCTCCGAGGTGCCGGACTGCCGCCCGTCGCCCACCGTCGGCAGGTGGGTGATGCCGGCCTTCACCAGCGCGTCCGGCGGCTGCATGTTCACCACCTCGGCCGATCCCGGGTAGCCCACGCAACCCACGCCGCGGATGAACAGCACCGTGTGATCGTCGATGCCCAGGTCAGGGTCGTTGATCCGGTCGTGGTAGTCCTCCGGCCCCTCGAAGACCACGGCGCGCGCCTCGAACACGCCCTCGTTGCCGGGCTCGGACAGGAACCGCTTGCGGAACTCGGCCGAGATCACGCTGGTCTTCATCAGTGCCGAGTCGAACAGGTTGCCCGTCAGCACCTTGAAGCCCGCCTTGGTGCGCATCGGCGCGTCGTAGCGCTTGATGACGTCGGTATCCAGGCTGTCGACCCCGGCCAGGTTGGCGCCCAGGGTGTTGCCGGTCGCGGTCATCACCTCGGTGTGCAGCCGCCCGGCGGCCATCAACTCGCCCATCACGGCGGGCACGCCGCCGGCGCGGAAAAAGCTTTCGCCCAGGTATTCACCGGCCGGCTGCATGTTGACCAGCAGCGGCACGTCGTAACCCACCGTCTCCCAGTCCTTGACGTCCAGCTGCACCCCCGCGTGCCGCGCGATGGCCTGCAAATGCGGCGGTGCGTTGGTCGAGCCGCCGATGGCCGAGTTCACCACGATAGCATTCTCGAAGGCCTCGCGGGTAAGGATGTCCGACGGCTTGAGATCCTCGTAGACCATCTCGACGATACGCTGCCCGGTCTCGTAGGCCATGGCCATACGCTCACGGAACGGCGCGGGAATCGCGCTGTTGCCGGTCAGCGACATGCCCAGCGCCTCGGCCATGGCGTTCATGGTGCTGGCGGTGCCCATGGTGTTGCAATGGCCCAGCGAGGGCGCCGAGGAACAGACCCGCGCCATGAACTCCTCGTAGTCGATCTTGCCCTCGGCCAGCAGGCGGCGCGATTCCCAGACGATGGTGCCGCTGCCCGCGCGCTTGCCCTTCCACCAGCCGTCCAGCATCGGCCCGCCGTTCAGCGCGATGGCCGGCAGGTCGACCGTGGCCGCGCCCATCAGCATGGCCGGCGTGGTCTTGTCGCAGCCGGTGGTCAGCACCACCCCGTCGATGGGATAGCCATGCAGCACCTCGACAAGGCTCAGGTAGGCCAGGTTGCGGTCCAGCGCGGCGGTCGGCCGCTTGCCGGTCTCCTGGATCGGGTGGACCGGGAATTCCATCGGGATGCCGCCCGCCTCGCGGATGCCCGCCTTGATCCGGTCCATCAGAAAGACGTGGATCTTGTTGCAGGGGGCAATGTCGCTGCCGGTGTTGGCGATGCCGATGATCGGCTTTTCACCCTGCAACTCGTCGCGGGTAAAGGCCTGGTTCTGATAACGCTCGACATAGAGCGCGGTCATGCCCGGATTGTTGGGATTGTCGAACCACTCCTGCGAGCGGAAGCGCTTGTTGGCGCGCGTGTCGGACATGGTCTTCCTCCCCTGGGACGCGCCCGCCGATTCTGGCGGGTCTGGTGTCTTGTACGAGCATTTCAATTTGGTATACCAAATGCAAGCCGCTCGGGACAAACCGGGCGCGACGGGCGCACGGCGCCCAGCCCTGGGAGGACCTTCATGATCCGCAGCCTGGCCGCCTGTGCGGTGCCCCTTGCCCTGCTCCTTGCGGCCCCCGCCGGGGCCGAGGGCCGTCTCGACATCACGACGGTCAACGCCTGTGTCGCCACCTCGACAGAACTTGGCACCTCACCCAACGGCTGCGTCGACCAGGCCCATGCCCCGTGTTTGCAGGTGGACAGTGAAACGCCCGCCGTGGCGACGCTCTGTTTCGAAGAGACCCGCGCCGACTGGTCCGCCGCCATCTCCGCCCGCATGGCCACCCTGTCAGCGACCGCGCCCGAGCGGCTGGCCGCGCTGGCCGGGATCGAACTGAAATACGACCTGCTGACCGCGCTGGTGCAATGCGACCGGATGGAGGAACTGGCCCAGCTGCGCGAGATTGCCGCCGAGGATACCTTGCTGCAAAAGACCCGCTGCGCCGCCACCGCCTCGGGGCTGGCCTATGTCCGCCTGCTCTGGCGCCTGCCCGACCCCGAAACCGCCCCACAATCGCCCCCCGCCCAGGAGAAAGACCAATGATCGGAGAACCGCCCAAGCTGACGCTGATCAAGGGCACACCGCGCCCGACGGCCGCGCAGATCGCCGCCTTCCAGGGGGTCGAGACCGCGTTTCTCTGCGACGCCATGGGCGGCCTCGGCGCCATGCACACCAGCATCGGCCCCATCGGCTTTGGCCGCGACCTCGACTGCCGCGCGGCCGGCCCGGCCCTGGTGGCCGACAGCGGCCCCGGCGACATCATCGCGACCCTTGCCGCCGTGCACCGGCTGACGCCCGGCGACATCCTGGTGCACGCGGCCCACGGCCACCAGGGCTGCGCCACCATCGGCGACCAGCTCTCGGGGATGTTGAAGAACGCAGGTGCCGCAGGCTTCGTCACCGATGGTCCGATGCGCGACTACGCGGGCATCGTCGCCGCCGGCCTGCCCTCCTGGTGCACTGGGCTGAACCCCAACTCGCCCTTCACCTCCGGCCCCGGCACGCTGGGCGGCAGCGCGGTTGTCGGCGGCTGCCAGATCGCCACCGGCGACATGATCGTTGCCGACCGCAATGGCGTGGTGGTGATCCCCTTCGCACAGATCGACAAGGTGCTGGCCCGGTTGAAGGATGTGGCCCGGCTGGAGGCCGAACTGGAAGCCAAGGTCAAGGCGGGCTTCCGCGATCCGCTGGACCTGGACGCCATGTTGGCCGACGGCACTGCGGTGGAGATCGGGTAAGGGGGCGCTGCCCCCGTCGCCTGCGGCGACTCCCCCGGAGGTATTTGCGCAGAGAAGAAACACGGGCTTGCGCTTCTTCTTTGTGAAAATACTCCCGGGGTGAATGGTCCGCAGGACCAGAGGGGCAGCGCCCCTCGGCTTTCCCGATGTATCTGCAAATGGTCAGGCAAAGGCGCTCTTCGCACCTGCGCTCATCTGCGTCTTGAAGATCGAGGTGTTGTCCGGTGCCGGCGGCAGTGGCAGGGTCACGGGCACATTCTCGAGCCTCGGCGTCAGACAGGGCACCCCGGAGATCATCCGGTCCTGGAAATCCGCCCAGAACCTGCGCTGGCCGAGCGAATGAATGTAGCTCGACCCGCCGAGCAAGGGCCAGGCGTCGGCGGCCGCGCATTCGTAGAACAGGATCTTGCGGGCGCGGTCCGACAGGTTGGGCGCCGATCCGTGCAACAGGCGCACATGATGCACCGTCATGTCCCCCGCCTTGCCGGTCAGGGTGACGATGCGCTCCTTCTCGAACAGCGTGTCGTCCGGGTCGATTGCGCCGGCAAAGACGCCGTTCACATGGTGGCTCAGAACCGGTCCCCTGTGCGACCCGGGGATCACCATCAGCGGGCCGTTTTCCGGGGTCACGTCCTCCAGCATCAACCCGAAGGCCAGCAGCGAGTCGTTGGTGGCCGGGTAGAAGGCCCAATCCTGGTGCCACTCCACCGCCGCGCCACCGCCCGGCGCCTTGCAGTTCAGCTTGGCGGTGTTCAGCACCGTGTCCGGGCCGAGAAGGTCGTTCAGCACCTCGGTCACGCCGGAATGTTTCAGAATGCGGTCGTAGACCGGGTGTTGCTTGTGCGGCAGCTTGATCCGGGTCAGGCGCGGGGCGGCGGCCGAATGCCCCTTGTCCAGGTCGAAGCGGTCGTCGCTTTCAATGACCTGGCGCGAGGCCTCGATCAGGTCGTTGGTGACCTGCTGGAGCTCCGCCAGTTCGGCCGGTGTCACCACCTGCTCGACCTTGAGGTAGCCGTTTTCGGCGTAGAACGTTCTTTGATCCTGGCTCAGCATTGCCTGTCCTCCTGCTTATGGTATCGATACCATCGCAGGATCGAAGCTGTCAAACGGAGGCAGGGATGAGCGGTCAGCGCAGATGGGTGACGATGGGCGACGTGGCGCGCGCCGCCGGGGTCGGCAAGATCACCGTCAGCCGCGCCCTGCGCACGCCGTCCAGGGTCAGCCCCGAGACGCTGGAAAAGGTGCAGAAGGCCGTGATGGACCTGGGCTATGTCCGGGACGAAACCGCCGGGGCGCTGTCCTCGCAGCGCTCGCGCGTCGTCGGTGCGCTGGTCTCGACGCTGGAACAGCCGGTCTTTGCCACCACGATTCGCGGGCTGGAGGAGGGCCTGAGTGCAGGCGGTTTGCAACTGTTGCTGGGCAGCACGCGCTACGAGCCGGGAAAGGAGGCCCTGATGGTCTCCACCCTGCTGGGGCGCCGCCCCGACGCCCTGATCCTGACC
Organism: Antarctobacter aquimaris; assembly: GCF_900184945.1. Classification (GTDB taxonomy): domain Bacteria; phylum Pseudomonadota; class Alphaproteobacteria; order Rhodobacterales; family Rhodobacteraceae; genus Maliponia; species Maliponia aquimaris. Next base: position 49,993 of record NZ_FXYF01000006.1, read on the forward strand.
AGCACCGAACATACCGAGGCCACCCGCCGCCTGCTGGACAATGCCCGGCTCCCGGTGATCGAGCTGTGGGAACTGCCGGACCGGCCGATCCACGCCGCGGTCGGCTTTTCCAACCGGGCGGCGGGGTTCGACATGGCGCGGCACCTGATCGGCAGCGGGCGCCAGCGCCTCGCCTTCCTGCGCACAAGGCGCGGCGCCGACACCCGCGCGGACCTGCGCCAGAAGGGCTATCTCGATGCGCTGGGCGGGCGGTCGCCGCGCATCCTTGCGATCCCGACGGGCGACGACCTCAGCGGGCCGGACTACGGCGCACGCGGGCTGACGCAGCTGCTCGACCGCTGGCCGGACACCGACGCCGTGGTCTGCGTTTCGGACGGGCTGGCGGTGGGCGCGCTGTGCGAGGCGCGGCGGTGCGGGCTGTCGGTGCCGGGCGACCTGGCGGTCACCGGCTTCGGCGACATCGACGTGGCGGGTGACGCGGCGCTGGCGCTGACCACCGTGCGCATCGACGGCGAGGCGATCGGCCGCGAGGCCGCGCGCCTGACCCTTGCCGCCACCTCGGGCGAGGACATCAGGGGCCAGCGCATCGACCTCGGTTACACCCTGATGCGCCGCGCGACCGGCTAGCCGCGCCCCTTTTTCGCCTCCTCCTCGAGGTCGAGCCCGTTCATCCGCGCGATGTGATCGGCGATCCAGGGCACGTAGTCCTCGGCATGTCCCTGCGCCTCGACCTGGGTGAAATACTGCCGCGTGGCGGACAGCATCAGGGTCAGCGCGCCCGCCTCCGCCGCCATGGCATTGGCATAGCGCACGTCCTTCGACGCATTGGCGATCGAGAACATGTGCGCGTCACGGTTGCGGTCTACCGCGTAGCTCATGAAGGTGTCGAAGAACCCGTTACCCATTCGGGATGAGCCGATCACCCGCTGGATCGTCGCCGGCGGGATACCCACCTTGGCGCCCAGCGCCGTCACCTCCGCATAGAGCGCGGCATAGCTCATGGCGATGGAGTTCATGATCAGCTTCATCTTGTGCCCCGCGCCGACCGGGCCCACGTGGTTGATGTTGCCCGCCCAGCACTGGATCACCGGCAGGATGCACTCGTAGACCTCCGGGTCCGCGCCCACCATGGCGTCCAGCGTGCCGGCCTCGGCCTCCTTGGGCGTACGGCCCAGCGGCGCGTCGACCAGGTGTCCGCCCTTCTCCGACAACTCCGCCGCCAGCGCCAGCGTCACGTTCGGATCGGAGGTCGAGCAGTCGACCACGATCAGCCCCGCCTTTGCGCCCGCCAGGATACCATCCGGGCCGTGAAAGACGCCCTGCACCTGCGGCGCGTTCGACAGGCAGATGTGGATGACGCCGCAGCGTTCGGCCATCTCGCGTGGGGTCGTGACCTCCTCGGCGCCGCGCGCCACCAGGTCCTCGACGGGCGCGCGGTTGCGGTTGCCCTTCACCACCAGCGGATGCCCCTTTTCCAGCAGGTTCTTGGCCATCCCGTGGCCCATCAGGCCCACCCCGATAAAGCCAACTGTCACCTTGTCGCTCATGCTCACCCCTCCCGGTCAAAGCGCCGGGGGTGGGACGGCGGGCGGGGCGATGCGGACCAAGGGGCCGCGAGCGGCGTCCCGGCGTCCACGGCCCTGCCAGACCGTTGACATTCCCGCCCCGGCTGGTTTCATTGCAAATGGTATACCAAACGGACCGCCACGCAAGCAGGTCCGGACCGCCGCAAACCCTGGGAGGACGATCATGCCAGCGACACGGGCCTGCGCCCCATGCTGACCTTCGCGCTTGCGGTGCTGTTCCTGATCATCACCCCCGGCCCCGGCGTGCTGTCCACCGCCGGGCTGGGCGCGGCCTACGGGTTCCGCCCCGGCCTTGCCTATGTCACCGGACTGTTCATCGGCACGAACCTGGTGGCGCTGGCGGTGATCTCCGGCCTCGCCGCCGTGGTACTGAGCGTCCCGGTCATCCGCACCGTGCTGATGGTCGCCTCCATCGCCTACCTGGTCTACCTCGCTTCCCGCATCGCCTTTGCCGGCAGCCGCATCGCCTTTATCGAGGCCAAGGCCCCGCCCGCGGTCCTGTCGGGCATCCTGTTGCAGGCGATCAACCCAAAGGCCTATGCCGTCAACACCACGCTCTTTGCCGGCTTTCCCTTTGCGCCGGACAACCTGGCGTTTGAAACCCTCGCCAAGCTGGTCATCGTCAACGCGATCTGGATTCCCATCCACCTCGGCTGGCTCTTTGCCGGGGCAACCCTGCACCGCCTGAACCTGCCGCAACAGACCCAACGCCGGATCAACTACGCCATGGCCGCCTCGATGCTGGCGGTGGTCGCCCTTGCCATCCATGCCGCCGGAGGCCGCAATGCCCAATGACGCCGCCATCGCCGAACTGAAAGCGTTGCTGGGCGACCGCCTGTCTACCTCCACCGCCGAACGCACCCAGCACGGCCGGAACGAGACCTGGTATCCCGTCACCCCGCCCGAGGCGGTGGCCTGGCCGGACACCACGCAGGAGGTGTCGGAGATCCTGAAGATCTGTCACCGCCACCGCTGCCCGGTGACCGCCTACGGCGCGGCCAGCTCGCTCGAGGGCCAGCACCTCGCCCTGCATGGTGGCATCAGCCTCGACATGACGCGCATGAACCGCGTGCTGGCGATCCAGCCCGAGGACCTGACCTGCGTCGTGCAGCCCGGCCTCACCCGCAAGGCGCTGAACGCGGCGCTGCGCGATACCGGGCTGTTCTTCTCGGTCGATCCCGGGGCGGATGCCAGCATCGGCGGCATGGCGGCCACCCGCGCCTCCGGCACCACCGCCGTGCGCTACGGCACCATCCGTGACAACGTGCTGGCGGTCGAGGCGGTGATGGCCGACGGCACGGTGATCCGCTCGGGCACCCGCGCGCGCAAATCCGCCACCGGCTATGACCTGACGCACCTGATGATCGGCTCCGAAGGGACGCTGGGCATCCTGACCGAACTCACGCTGAAACTGCATGGGCAACCGGAGTGCATCACCGCCGCCACCTGCCGGTTCGAGGACGTGCAGCAGGCGGTGGCCTGCGTCATTGCCACGATCCAGTGCGGCATCCTGATGGCGCGGATCGAACTGCTGGACCACATGATGGTGCGCGGCTTCAACGCCTATGCCAACGCCGGCCTGCCGGAAGAGCCGCACCTGTTCCTGGAATTCCACGGCGCCCCGGCCGCCGTGGCCGAACAGATGGCCAGCTTCGAGGAGATTGCGCAGGATCACGGCGGGCGCGGCTGGCGCACCGCGACCACCACCGAGGACCGCACCGCGCTCTGGGCGATGCGCCACAACGCGCATTACGCCTCGGCCGCGCTGGGCAAGGGCAAGCACATCCTGCCCACCGATGTCTGCGTGCCGATCTCGCACCTGGCCGAGGCCATCGCCCAGTCACAGGCGGATGCGCAGCGGCTGGGACTGACAGCCACCATCGTCGGCCATGTCGGCGACGGCAATTTCCACGCCGGCCTGTCGGTCGACCCGAACGACCCGGGCGAAATGGCGCGCGCACAGGCCTTCACCCACGCGCTGGGCGAAACCGCGCTGCGGCTGGGCGGCACGGTGTCCGGCGAACACGGCATCGGCATCGGCAAACAGGATTTCATGACCGCCGAACACGGCCCCGCGCTGGCCTACATGCGCGCGATCAAGCAGGCCTTCGACCCGCTTGGCATCCTCAACCCGGGCAAGCTGCTGCCCCCCGAACACGTTGCGAGGGCCGCCGAATGACCCGCTTTCTTTCCCTAGGCGAAATCATGGTCGAAATGGCCCCCGCCCCCGACCATCCGGGCCTGTTCCGGCTGGGCTATGCCGGGGACACCTTCAACTGTGCCTGGTACGCCCGCCGCCTTCTGCCCGCCTCCTGGACGGTGAGCTACGGCACCGTGCTGGGCGCGGACCCGATGTCCGACGACCTCGCGCGCTTCGTCACCGCGCAGGGCATCGCGGGCGACGCGCTGCGGCGCGATGCCACGCGCACCGTCGGCCTCTACATGATCCAGACGCGCGACGGCGAACGCAGCTTTTCCTATTGGCGCGGCCAGTCGGCGGCCAGGACGCTCGCGGACGATCCCACCTGGCTCGACGCCACGCTGGCCGACCGCAGCGTGATCCAGTTCTCCGGCATCACCCTGGCGATCCTCGCCCCCGAGGCGCGCAAGACCCTGTGTGCCGCGCTGGGCCGCGCCCGCGCCCACGGCACGCACATCGCCTTTGACACCAACCTGCGCCCGCGCCTCTGGGACAGCGCCGAGGCGATGCGCTCGGGCCTGCTGATGGGCGCCAGCGTCGCCGACACCGTGCTGCCCAGCTTTGACGAGGAACAGCTGGCCTTTCACGATGCCACGCCCGAGGACACCCTGCGCCGCTACCGCGCCGCCGGCGCCTCCTGCGTGGTGATCAAGAACGGCGCCGCCACCTTCCAGGGCTGGACCGAGGAGACCGGCAGCGTCACCTGCACCCCGCCGACCGTTTCGCAGGTCGTCGACAGCACCGCCGCCGGCGACAGCTTTGCCGCCGGGTTCCTGGCTGCCCGCGCCATGGGCGAAAGCCTAGCCACCGCCATGACCCGCGCCGCCACCCTGGCCTCGCAGGTCATCCAGCATCCCGGCGCGCTCGCGCCCCAGATCTTTGACGGAGAAACGCAATGAACATCCTGATCCTCGGCGGCGCCGGCCTCATCGGCCAGAAACTCGCCCGCGCGCTGGCCGCCCGCGGCACCCTGCGCGACAAGCCGATCAGCCGCCTGACCCTGGCCGACGTCACCACCCCGGCCGAGGTCGACGCGCCCTTCGATGTCCAATACCGGACCTGCGACATCACCAGCGCCGCCTCGATGGAGGAAACCATCGCGGCCGACACCGATGTGATCTACCTGCTCGCCGCCGTCGTCTCGGCCCATGCCGAACAGGACTTCGACTTCGGCTACAAGGTCAACATGCACGGCACGCTGAACGTGCTGGACCGCGCCCGCGCGCTGGGCACGCAACCGGTGCTGGTCTTCACCTCCTCCATCGCCGTGTTCGGCGGCGAGACCCCGCAGCCCTTCGACGATTTCTCGCTGCCCAACCCGCAGATCAGCTACGGCGCCCAAAAGGCCATCGGCGAGATCCTGGTCAACGACTACTCGCGCCGCGGTTTCATCGACGGGCGCGGCTTCCGCCTGCCCACCATCTCGGTCCGGCCGGGCAAGCCCAACCGCGCCGCCTCGGGCTTCATGTCGTCGATCTTCCGCGAGCCGCTGCAAGGCCAAGCCGCCAACTGCCCGGTCGACGAGGATTTCCCGCATTTCTACCTCTCGCCGCGCAAATGCGTCGAGAACCTGATCAAGGGCGCCGAGATCCCGCGCGACGCCCTCGGCCTGAACCACTGCATGACCATGCCCGGCCGGGTCTGGACCATCCGCCAGATGATCGACGCCATGACCGCCGTCGCCGGCCCCGGCCCGGCAAAGCTGATCACCTGGGAGCCGCAGCCCGAACTCGACTCCATCCTGAACGGATGGCGCATGGACATCCGCCCGCAAAAGGCCGCCCGCCTCGGCCTGGAACCCGACGCCAGCTTCGAGGACAACATCCGCTACTTCCTCGAGGACGACCTGCCGCAGTAGGCCCGGCCTTTCCCTTCTTTGGTTTGAAAAATACCTCGGGGGGAGCCTGCCACAGGCAGGCGGGGGGCGGCGCCCCCCCTTCCTCCCCAAAACAGGAGCACAGACATGTCGACCTTCGCACTCTATCCCAGCCTCAAGGGCAAGACCGTGCTGATCACCGGCGGCGCCTCCGGCATCGGCGAGGACATGGTCCGCGCCTTTGCCGCGCAAGGCGCCCGCACCGGATTCGTCGATTTCAACCGCGAGGCAGGCGAGACGCTGGCCGCCGAGGTCGAGGGCGACGTGGCCTTCGAATACTGCGACCTGCGCGACATCGACCAGCTGCGCGCCGCCTTTGCCGCGCTGGCCGACCGGCTGGGCCCGGCCACCGTGCTGGTCAACAACGCCGCCCGCGACGACCGCCACGGCTGGCAGGACGTGACGCCGGAATACTGGGACGAGCGCATGGCCACCAACATCCGCCACATGTTCTTTGCCATCCAGGCGGTGGCACCGGGGATGATCGCCGCCGGCGGCGGGTCGATCATCAACATGGGATCGAACAGCTGGTGGGAGGCCGGCGGCAACATGCCCGCCTACACCACCGCCAAATCCGCCGTGCACGGGCTGACCCGCACCATGGCCCGCGACCTCGGACCGCACCGCATCCGCGTCAACTGCATCGTGCCGGGCTGGATCATGACCCAGCGGCAGAAGGATCTCTGGGTCACGCCGGAAGCGATCGAGAAGCACCGCCAGCGCCAGTGCCTGCCCGACCTGATCGAACCGGTCTACCTGGCCCGCATGGCGCTGTTCCTGGCCAGCGACGACAGCGCCATGTGTTCGGCCAGCAACTACATGGTCGAGGCCGGCTCGATCTGACGGTTTCGGATCGCGTGCCGCGATCCGACCGGCCGGGGGCTCTGCCCCCGGACCCCCGGGATATTTCGGGCCAGAAGAAGACTGGGCGCGCGCGGCACCGGGCGGAGCGTCGACCTCCGCCCGGAGGGCAAGTCTATTCCGCCGCCATCTGACCGTAGGGGGTGGACAGCGAGATCGCACGCTCTTCGTCGGTCATGTTCTCGGCCACGCCTTCGAACAGCGGCGTCGAGAGATACCGTTCGCCGGTGTCGGGCAGCATGACCAGCATCACCGATCCGGCGGGCGCCTTTTCGGCCACCTGCATCGCCACGGCAAAGCTGGCGCCGCCGGAAATCCCGGTGAAGATCCCCTCTTCGGCCGCCAGGCGTTTCGACCAGGCGATCCCGTCCGGCCCCGCCACCGGCAGCAATTCGTCGTAGAAGCCGTTGTCGATGCTTTCCTGGAGCACCCAGGGGATGAAGTCCGGCGTCCAGCCCTGGATCGGGTGCGGATTGAAGTCGGGGTGGCCCTCGGTCGGCTGGTGGGCGGCGTTGCGGGTGTTGACGTAGCCCGAGCCGACGATGGCCGCGTTGGCGGGTTCGCTGAGAATGATCCTGGTGTCGGGGCGTTCCTTGCGCAGCAGCCGCGCCACCCCGGTGACGGTCCCGCCGGTGCCGTAGCCGGTCACGAAGTAATCCAGCTTTTCGCCGGCGAAATCGGCCAGGATCTCGCGCGCGGTGGTGCTTTCGTGGATGTCAGCGTTGGCGGCAGTCTCGAACTGGCTGGCCAGGAACCAGCCGTTCGCCTCGGCCAGTTCCTTGGCCTTGGTGTACATGCCGAAGCCCTTCAGCCCCTTGGGCGTCAGCACAACCTTGGCGCCGAGAAAGCGCATCAGGCGGCGCCGCTCGATCGAGAAGCTTTCGGCCATGGTGACCACCAGCGGATAGCCCTTGGCGGCGCAGACCATGGCCAGCCCGATGCCGGTGTTGCCGGAGGTCGCCTCGACCACCGTCTGGCCGGGTTTCAGCGTGCCGTCCCGCTCGGCCGCCTCGATGATGCCGATGGCGAGGCGGTCCTTGACCGAGGCCGCCGGGTTGAAGGCCTCGGCCTTGACGTAGACCGTGACGTGTTCGGGCGCGATGCGGTTGATGCGGATCACCGGCGTGTCGCCGATGGTGTCAAGCACGTTGTCGTAGCGGCGTCCGCGCCCTGAAGTGGTGCGTTGTGTCATGGTCGTCTCCCTGTTCCTGGCGGTCCGCTGGAAACGACGTATCGACGCCGCCCCGCGGAGCCCCGCGCGACAACAGCCTAACCGATTCTTTCACCCGGTGCAGATCTCTTCGGACGGCGGAACGCGCGCGGGGCGGCAGGGCTTCCCCTACCGCCCCGCGCCAGCACGCGCCCATCGGCGCCGGTCAGTTGACCGGCGTGACCAGCGGTTTGCCCTCGAGGAAGGCCGAGATGTTGGCCAGTTGCAGCTCGGCCATGGCGCGCCGCGTCTCGACCGTGCCCGATCCCTGGTGCGGTTGCAGCACCACGTTGGCCAGCTTCAGGAAACGCGGGTCGATGTTGGGCTCATTCTCGTACACGTCCAGCCCGGCGCCGGCGATGGCGCCCGACTCCAGCGCATCCAGCAGCGCGCCCTCGTCGATTGTCGACCCGCGCGAGATGTTGATCACCACGCCGCGCGGCCCCAGCGCCTGAATTGCCTCACGCGTGACATAGCCCTTGGTCGCCGGGCCGCCGACCAGCGCGATGACCAGGAAATCCACCGCCGTCGCCAGCGAGACCACGTCGCCGTGCCAGGTCCAGCCGGGCGTCTCCTTTTCGCTGCGCGAATTGTAGTGGATCTCGCACTTGAAGGCGGCCAGCCGGTCGGCGATCTCGCGGCCGATGCGGCCGAGGCCGACGATGCCCACCGTCGAGCCGGACACCTTGCGGCTGAGCGGCATCTCGCCCTCCTGCGCCCAGCGTCCCGAGGCGACATGCGCGTGACCGCGGATCATCGTGCGGGCCTGCGCGACCATCAGCGCCACGGCCAGGTCCGCCACGTCGTCCGACAGCACGTCCGGCGTGTTGGTCACCCCGATGCTGCGGGTACTGGCTGCCGCCACGTCGATGGCATCGTAGCCGACGCCGTAGTTCGCGATCACCCCCAGCCGCGGGAACAGGTCCATTTCGTCGCCGCCAAAGGGCTTGTGGCCTTTGAAGGCGATCGCCTTGATCCCCGACCGCAGGCCCAGGTCCAGGTCGGCCATGCCGGCCGGGCCGGACACGAAGGCCGACGGCCAGGCGCTGCTCAGCCGGTCACGCTCTTCGGGGTTGAAGGCGTCGCCGCAGATCAGAAGGGGTGTCTCGCTCATGTCTTGGCCTCGCTCACAGGAGTTTGCGGATGCGCGACAGCGCTTCCAGGATGTTCTCGGTCGAATTGGCGTAGGAAAACCGCAGGTAGCCTTCGCCCCAGGCGCCAAAGGAGGTGCCGGCGACGGTGGCCACGCCCGCCTCTTCGAGGAAGCGCGTCTCGGCCTGCTTTGACGTCAGCCCGGTGCCCTCGATGTTGGGGAAGGCGTAGAAGGCCCCGCCCGCATCGGCGCAGCGCACACCCGGCAGGGCGTTAAGCCCGGACACGATCACCTGTCGGCGTTCGTCGAAGGCGGCGACCATGTCGCGCACCGCGTCCTGCGAGCCTTCCAGCGCCGCGATGGCGGCATGTTGCGTCGCCGCGTTGACGCAGGAATGGTCATTGATGCAGAGCCGCGTCGCATGGTCCACCAGCGCATCGGGCCAGACCGCGTAGCCGATCCGCCAGCCGGTCATGGCGTAGGTCTTGGACCAGCCGTCCAGCAGGATCAGCCGGTCGCGGATCTCGGGGTAGTTCAACAGCGAGACATGCTCGCGCCCGCCGTAGAGCATGTTGGAATAGATCTCGTCCGACATCAGCGCCACCTGCGGGTGGTCCGCCAGCCCGGCAACCAGCCTGTCGATCTCTTCCTTGGGCGTGACGCCGCCGGTGGGGTTGGCGGGCGAGTTGATGATGATCAGCCGGGTTTTCGGGGTGATCTGCGCCAACACTTCTTCGGCGTTGAAGGCAAAGCCGTTCTCTTCCTTCAGCGCGATCGGCACCGGGGTCGCGCCCGAATACTTGATGACCGACTCGTAGATCGGAAAGCCCGGGTTGGGATACATGATCTCCGCGCCCGGTTCGCCGAACATCAGCACGGCAAAGAACATCGTCGGCTTGCCGCCCGGCACCACCACCACGTTGTCGGGGTTCACCTCGGCGCCGTGCCGGCGGTGCAGGTCCGCCGCTACCGCCTGCCGCAGCCTCGGCAGGCCGTTGGCGGGGGTATAGCCGTGGTGGCCGTCGCGCAGCGCCTTGATCCCGGCCTCGACGATATGCTCGGGCGTGCGGAAATCCGGCTGGCCGATGCCAAGGTTGATGATGTCGCGCCCCTCGGCCGCCAGCTTGCCCGCCCGCGCCAGCACCATGAAGGCCGATTCCGTCCCCAGCCGCGACATGCCCGCCGCGAGTTTCAGTTGCGTCATGATCCCTCCCGCACCGCCGTCCAGCGTTTCCCGATCTGGTATACCAAACCCCCAACAAGGAAAAGCGCCAATGGCGGCGCGGCGCCCGGGTGCATCTCCGTTGACTTGCGCGCCGGGTATTGTTTACGTGGAAACGAAAACGGGCCGGAAAGGCCGCAGCGAGGAGCATACCGCCATGACGGTCCCGCCAGAGACCATGGGCGACGGGTTGATCACCTATGCGCGTGAGGGGGACGTGGCGCTGATCGGGCTGAACCGCCCGGACAAGCGCAACGCGCTGTCGGACCGTTTCATCCTTGCCCTGGGACAGGCTGTGGCGCGCGCCACGTCAGAGGCCCGCGCCGCCGTGCTGCACGGCCACGGCGCGCATTTCTGCGCCGGGCTGGACCTGGCGGAGCATTCCGAAAAGCCGCTGTTCGAGGCGATCAAGGGTTCGCGCCTCTGGCACCGCACCTTCGCAACCATCGAACTGGGCGAGATCCCGGTGATCTCGGCAATCACCGGCGCGGCTGTGGGCGGCGGATTTGAACTCGCCGCCAGCACGCACATCCGCGTGGCCGAGCACAGCGCCTTCTTCGCCCTCCCCGAGGGCCAGCGGGGGATCTTCGTGGGCGGCGGCGGCTCGGTCCGCATCGCCCGGCTGATCGGTCCCGCGCGCATGGGTGACATGATGCTGACCGGCCGCTCTGTCGGCGCCGCCGAGATGGAGCGCTGGGGCGGCGTGTCCTACGTGGTGCCGGATGGCGAGGCGCTGACCCGCGCGACGGAGATCGCCGCGCGGGTAGCGCAGAACGCCCCCTTCACCAACTACGCCGTGCTGAACGCCCTGCCCCGCATCGCCGGCATGTCCTCGGACGACGGGCTGTTTACCGAGGCGATGGTTGCCTCGCTGGCGACGATGACGGACGAGGCGAAACAGCGCCTGCGCGATTTCCTGGACAAGCGCGCCGCCAAGGTACAGGCGCCGCCGCGCGCCGATGGCTGACGGTCGCCCCCGCGCCACGCCCCGGGTGGCGGTGAACCCGCTGGGCGACAGACCCGGCTATCCGAAACGCCCGCCGCGCAATCCGCCCATCCGCATGCCCCAAGGAGGACCGTCATGAACGCCGACGACCTGATCGCCATCGACATCCACACCCACGCCGAAGAACCCTGCTGCGGCCCCCGCGACGACGGTTACGACGATTTCCAGGCCGGCATGGCCAAGTACTTCAAGAACCCCGCCGGCGCCTCCGGCATGCTGCCCTCGGTGCAGCAGACGGCGGACTATTTCCGCGAACGCAAGATCGGCGCGGTGATCTTCCCCGTCGACGCCGAGCGCGAGACCGGCTTTCGCCGCTACTCGAACGAGGAAGTCGCCCAGATCGCCGCCGACAACAGCGACATCCTGATCCCCTTCGCCAGCATCGACCCGGCCAAGGGCAAGGCCGGCGCCCGCGAGGCGCGCCGCCTGGTCAGGGACTTCGGCGTGCGCGGGTTCAAGTTCCACCCGACCATGCAGGGCTTCTACCCGAACGACCGCTGGGCCTACCCGCTTTACGAGGCCATCGCCGAGGAAGGCGCGATCATGCTGTTCCACTCCGGCCAGACCGGGGTCGGCAGCGGCATGAGGGGCGGCATGGGAATGCGTCTGAAATACTCGAACCCGGTGCATGTCGACGACGTCGCCGTCGACTTCCCCGACACGCCGATCATCCTGGCCCACCCCTCTTTTCCCTGGACCGAAGAGGGGCTGATGGTCGCCCAGCACAAGCCCAACGTCTACATCGACATGTCCGGCTGGAGCCCAAAATACTTCCCGCCGCTGTTCGTGCACTACGCCAACACGATCCTGCGCAAGAAGATGCTGTTCGGCTCCGACTGGCCCGCCATCACCCCGGATCGCTGGCTGAAGGACTTCGAAGAGATCGACATCCGCGACGAGGTGCGCCCCCTGATCCTCAAGGACAACGCCCGCCGCCTGCTGAAGATCTGACCCGCGCCCGGCCCCCGGCTTCTTTGGTTTGAAAAATACCTCGGGGGAGTCGGCCGCAGGCCGACGGGGGCAGCGCCCCCTCCTAACCCTCACGACACCGGAGCGCGCCCATGACCCAATCCCGAGTCCTCATCGCCGGCGGCGGCATCGGCGGACTGGTGACGGCGCTGACGCTGCACCAGGTCGGCGTGCCCTGCACCGTCTACGAGTCCGTACGCGCGCTGAAACCGCTGGGTGTCGGCATCAACCTTCAGCCCAACGCCGTGCGCGAGCTGATCGACCTCGGTCTCGGACCGGAGGTGCTGGACAAGGTCGGCCTGCCCGCCCGCGAATGGGCGCTGGTGGGTCTCAGCGGCGCCGACATCCATGCCGAGCCGCGCGGGCTCGACGCCGGGTATCTCTGGCCGCAATACGCCGTGCACCGCGGCCGCTTTCACATGGCGCTGCATGACGCGGTGATCGAACGGCTCGGTCCCGAGGCCGTGCGCACCGGCTGCCGGGCCACCGGATACACGCAGACGGACCAGGGCGTGACCCTCCACCTTGACGGACCGGAGGGCGCTTTCACCAACACCGGCGATCTGCTGATCGGCGCCGAGGGCATCCATTCGCCGATCCGCGCGCAGATGCACCCCGATCAGCCGCCGATCCACTGGGGCGGCGCGCTGATGTGGCGCGGCACGACGCGGGCAAAGCCGATCCGCACCGGCTCCAGCTTCATCGGTCTCGGCACCGCGCGCCACCGCATGGTGATCTACCCGATCTCCCGTCCCGACAGCGACGGGCTGGCCGAGGTCAACTGGATTGCCGAACGGACGCTGGACGCGGGCGAGGACTGGACCAGGGCCGGCTGGTTCCGCGAGGTGCCGATCGACAGCTTCGTGCATCACTTCGAGGCCTTCCGCTACGACTGGCTCGACGTGCCTGCGCTGATCCGCGGCGCGGACCGCGCCTTTGAGAACCCGATGATCGACCGCGACCCGGTGCCCACCTGGGTCGACGAGCGCGTGGCCCTGCTGGGTGACGCGGCGCACGCGATGTATCCCACCGGCTCGAACGGGGCGAGCCAGGCGGTGGTCGACGCGCGCACGCTGGGCGCCTGCCTGATCGCCCACGGCGTGACGCCCGACGCCCTGCGCGCCTATGATGACCGCCTCTGCGGGCCGGTGTCGAACCTGGTGCTGCGCAACCGCGGCGCCGGGCCCTTTGGCCTGCTCGACATCGTCGATCAACGCTGCGGCGGCGTCTTCGACGACATCGACAGCGTGATCCCGGCCGCAGAGCGCGCCGCCTTCCTGGCCGACTACAAGGCCGCCGCCGGTTTCGCGATCGAGACCCTGAACGCCGCGCCGCCGATCATCGCGCCCGGGGCAAGGATAAAAGACGAAACCCCGAATAAATGATGTAATGCCATCATCCGGCATGGCACGCCCTCTCAAGGATGACAGAATTCCCCGCCGTCCCCCTGCTCTTTCTCGACGGACATCCTGCGAGTCGTTAGCGATAACGCCATCCGCCGAGGGGTCCCGGGAGGAGGCAGGTTTTCTTTGCTGACAAGACCCTGAGGCGTTGTTAGGCTCGGCCCCGGAACAAGGCCCGGGACAGGGCCCATCCAAACAATAACCGCTTGAACATCAGGCGGAACGTCCAATGGAGGAGACCACATGAAGAAGATTTTCCTGGCCGCCACGGCCCTCGCCGCGCTGACCGCACCGGCCTTTGCCGAGCGTTACGTGGTGATCACGCACACCCAGGGCACGGACCCCTTCTGGCCGGTGGTGGAAAAGGGCGCCAAGGATGCCGGGGCCGCCATCGGCGCGGACATCGAATACAACTTCGACCCCTCGGGTGACATGTCCGGCATGGCCAAGCTGATCGAGGCCGCCACCGCGACCGAGCCCGATGGCATCATCGTCTCGCTGCCCGACGCCGACGCGCTTGGCGGCGCCATCCGGTCCGCCGTCGACGCGGGCATCCCGGTTGTCACCATCAACTCCGGCCTCGAGTCGTCCAAGGCCGTCGGCGCGCTGATGCACGTCGGCCAGCCCGAGTACGAAGCCGGCAAGGCCGCCGGTGACCGCGCCAAGGCCGAAGGCGTGACCAAGGGGCTCTGCCTCAACCAGGAAGCCTACAACACCGCGCTGGTCGACCGTTGCACCGGGTACTTCGACGCCTTCGGCGCCGAGCTGAACCAGATCGACGTGTCGAACGACGTCACCCAGATCAAGACGCGCACCGCCGCCGCCCTCCAGGCGGACGAGTCGATCGACGGTCTGCTGGCCGTCGGCCCGCACGTCTGCGAAGCGGCCTGGGATGCCGTGCAGGAAGTCGGTGCCGACGTGCACCTGGCCTGCTTCGACATGTCGCCGGGTGTGATCAACCTGATCAAGGAAGGCCACGTCGCCTATACCATCGACCAGCAGCAGTACCTGCAGGGCTACATGCCGGTCATCGTGCTGCACCTCTACAACACCTATGCCGGCATGCTGCCGGGCGCCAACATCCCTTCGGGCCCGGGTTTTGTCGATGCAAGCAACGCGGCCGATGTCGAATCGCAGGCGGGCGTGAACCGCTGATCGCGACCTGACGACAGACAGGCAAGGGGACAGTTGGCGACGGCTGTCCCCTTTTTCGATACATCCACTCAGGAGGGGAAACCCATGTCCGGACGCAGCGAAGCCGACAGGCTGGCGCAGGAAAGTACGTTGATGCGGCTGGTGCGCCGCCCGGAGGCCGGCGCCTTCATCGTGATGATCGTGGTCGTGTCGCTGATCACGGTTGCCTCTGACTTCAAGGCCTTCAACGCGCTTGGGCTCAAGAACAACGTGGCCATCATCGCCCAGTTCGGCATCATCGCCACCGGCGCCGCCCTGCTGATGATCGCCGGCGAGTTCGACCTTTCCATCGGCTCGATGATCGGCTTTGCCGGCATGTCCATGGCGATGATGATGAAATGGGGCCTGCCCTTCGGCCTGGGCGAGGCGACGCCGTTCCTCGCCTTCCTCGTCACGATGATGATGACGCTGGCCCTGGGCTGGCTGCTGGGCACCATCGTGGTGCGGTCGGGGTTGTCCAGCTTTATCGTCAGCCTGGCCTTCCTGTTCTTCCTGCGCGGCGTGACCGAGGTGGCGTTCCGCCTGATCAACCAGTCCACGCAGATCTCCGGCCTGCCCGACTACAAGGAAGAAAGCTGGTTCGCCTGGATCTTTGGCGGCGAGGTCTTTGGCTGGTTCTACGATGCCTGGTTCTGGCTGGGCGGCAACCTCAACCGCCGGGGCGAACAGTGGGTCGAAGGTTTTGACGCCCGCTTCATGTGGTGGCTGATCATCGCCGGCGGAGCCTGGTTCGTGCTGTCGCGCACCCAGCTGGGCAACTGGATCTACGCCACCGGCGACAACAAGGACAGCGCACGCGCCAACGGCGTGCCGGTGAATACGGTCAAGGTCGGCCTGTTCATGTTCACCGCCTTCTGCGCCACCATGTTCGCCGCCTGCCAGGTGTTCGACACCAACACCGCCGACGCGGCCAAGGGCAACCTGATGGAGCTGAACGCCATCGCCATCGCCGTCGTGGGCGGAACGCTGATGACCGGCGGTTTCGGCTCGATCCTCGGCGTGGCCTTTGGCGCAGTGACCTTCGGCCTCGTGGCCAACGCGGTGTTCTACATCCCCTGGCTTGACGGGTCCTGGTATCGCGTCTTCGTGGGCGCCGTTCTGCTGGCCGCCGTCTTTGCCAACGAACGCATCCGCAAGCGCATCACGGGAGGAATTTGAGCCATGGCACAGCCATATCTTCGCGTCGAAAACATCGTCAAGAAATTCGGCCCCTTCATGGCGCTGAACGGCGTCAACCTCGAGGTCTACCCCGGTGAGGTGCACGCCCTGCTGGGCGACAACGGCGCCGGCAAGTCGACCCTGATCAAGACGCTGGCGGGTGTTCACCAGCCCACCAGCGGACAGCTCTACATCGAGGGCAAGCCGGTCAGCTTCCGGTCGCCCCGCGATGCCTCGGACGCCGGGATCGGCACGGTCTACCAGGACCTGGCCGTCAACCAGCTGATGAGCGTCACGCGCAACTTCTTCATGGGGCGCGAGCTGAAGGGGCCGTTCGGCACCCTGCGCATGGACGAGATGGACAAGATCGCCCATGATGAGATGCTCAAGATCGGGATCGACTTTTCCGACCCGACGCAGGCGGTCGGCACCATGTCCGGCGGCCAGCGCCAGACGCTGGCCATTGCCCGCGCCATCTACTTTGGCGCCAAGGTGCTGATCCTGGACGAACCGACCTCGGCGCTGGGGCAAAAGCAGCAGATGGAGGTGCTGAAGACGATCAAGAAGGTCCGCAAGCGTGGCGACATCGCGATCATCTTCATCACCCACAACGAGATCCATTCGCAGCTGGTGGCGGACCGCTTTACCTTCCTCGCGCTGGGACAGGTGATCGGCGCCGGCAAGAAGGGCGAGCTCAGCCACGACGAGATCCGCCGCCTGATGGCCGGCGGGGCCGAGATGAAGGACCTCGAAGGCGAACTCGCGGCCATCTGAGCCATCGGAAAAGCCTAAAGTTTAGGCCCGTCCCCCCCGAGGGGGCGGGCTTTTGCCATCGCATCGGCGGAACACGGCTTGCGCAACTCAAAACATATTGTCGGAATCCTAACTCACCCATAGGCTGAGGAAAAAACGAGCAGGTCTTTTGAAGAGCAGGTAATGTTATGCTTCAGTCCTTGGGTAAAGATCTCTGGACGGTCGAGGGGCCGACTGTCGAGGGCGCGGCGGGCTTCAGGTTTCCCACCCGGATGTGCATTGCGCGGCTGCCCGACGGCAGCCTCTGGCTGCATTCGCCGATCGCCCTGACCCCGGAGGTGCACAGCGCGGTCAGCAATCTCGGGCCGGTCCGGCACCTGATCGCACCGAACGATCTGCACTACATGTCCTTGCCGGCCTGGTGCGCCGCGCATCCGCGCGCGCAGGTGCACACCGCGCCCGGCGTCACGAAAAAATGCCTGTTGACCGGGACCGAAACTCCGCTGGGCGACACCCCGCCCGCGTCCTGGGAGGGCGTCTTTGACCAGGTGATGTTCCGCGGCAACCTGATCACCACCGAGGTCGTCTTTTTCCACCGCTCCAGCGGCACCGCGATCTTCACCGACCTGCTGCAACAGATGCCGGCGGGCTGGTTTTCCGGCTGGCGCAGCGTGGTGGCGCGACTGGACCGGATGACCGGCGACGCGCCCGCCGTGCCGTGGAAGTTCCGGCTGGCGTTCCGCGACCGGGTCGCGCTGCGGGCCGCCCTCGCGCGCGTGCGCGACTGGCCGGTGCAACGGCTTGCCATAGCGCATGGTCCCGTGGTGTCCACGAATGCCGGGACCGCGGTTCGGCATGCCTTTGCCTGGAGCGCCTGAGCGTCCCTGTCAGCGCAGCGCGATCCGTTCGGTCGGATAGGTGATGGTGACGCCGTCCTCGGCAAAGTGGTCAAACGACTTGCGCCAGGCGACATCGGGCCAGAACAACTCGACCTCGCGCCGCCAGGGGCGGTAGGCGGCAGTATAGAGCGTGCCGAACCCACGGTCGAACGCCAGCGAATAGAGCGGCGGCCGCAGGAAGGCGCTGACGAATTTTTCCTGCGTCTCGGGGTGCAGCGACAGGCGTTGCAGCAGGTAGCGTTCGCGCTCGACCGTGGCGGTGGAACGGGCGTGGCTCTTCCACTCCACCCGCTCCTGGTGGTTGGTGGCCACCGCCGCGTGGGTGATCAATGGCGGGCGGTCCGGCGCCAGGTAGGCGGTCGCGAAATCGCGCTGCGCGTCCAGCACGGTGACGTTGTAGCTCATGTGGCAGGGCACGCGGCGCAGCACTTCGCGCGCCTGGGCGGTCGTCGTGCAGGTTTGCAGGATGTAGCGCAGGATCAGCGGCACGCCGAACCCCTCGCCCGTCTCGCGCCGGCCGCCAAAGGTCAGCGAGGCCACGAGGCCTGCGTCGTTCATCCCGTCGACCAGCCCGAACAGCCCGTCCGAGGTGCCGATCACCTGCCGCCCCAGCCAGCCGGTCTTGAGCAGGATCGCGTCCACCGCCTGCGGGTTGTAATCGTAGTTGCGCACCAGCAGCGGCTCATCCCCGGACCAGATCGCCTGGCTGCACCCGGTCAGGTAGCGCGGCGGGCAGTAGACGCTGAGAAACCGCGCCTCCATGTCGCCGCCACCGGCCAGTTCGCACAGCTTTTCCCAGATCGGCACCAGTTCCGGCATGTGCGTTTGCAGCGCGCGGCGGCATTCCATGTAGGTCGGTCGCCCGGTCAGCCCCTCACGGGCCCACCAGCGCAGGTAGGCGTCGCGATAATCGGCAAAGAGCCCGGCCCACTTGGGGCCAGGCCTGGTTTCCGATACCGCTCTGAAGGTGAGGGACATCTTGTCCTTACATGATCTTGAACGCCGGGTCCTGGAAGGCCTGGGCCGAGGGTAGCGCCCGCGCCGAATAACATGCCTTGATCCCGGCTATCCACTGCTTGGCCTTCGGCGTCAACTGGAAGCCCTTGGTCATCGAGCGGCCGCGCGTCACCAGGATGCCCAGGTCGGCGCCCTCGTAACGGTAGTCACCCACATTGGAAATCCGCAGGAAAAACGCCTCGTCCTCGGTCTCGACCGCGCGGCGGTGATAGTCGAAACGGTCGTAGACCACCCGCCCGTCCGGCAGCATCTTGTAGATGCCCGACTGCGGCGCCCCGGTGATGATGTCGACCGAGTCGTCGGTGTGCTTGATCACCATCTGGCTCCAGCTGTCGATCATGTCCGGGTCGGACCAGCGGTTGTTCAGCTCATCCACGTCCAGCGTGAACGGCTTTTTCGAGAACTCCAGCAGGTGGAACAGGAACAGCGGCGCGTCGGCATGTGCAAAGGCCGCGTGGTTGGTCATGGAACTCGCGCCGGTGATGCGCGGGTTCAACTCGCCCAGCCAGATGTCGTCGTTCTTCTTGTCGATCAGGAAGTCTAGCTCGAAATAGCCGCGATAGCCCTCCTTGCGCAGCTGCTCGCCAAAGGCAAAGGTCAGCTCGCGCGCCTTCTGGCGCTGCTTGGGCGAAAACGCGGTCGAGAAGATCTCGTTCCCGCACCAGCCGCCGCGGTAGGGCGTCAGTTCCTTGAAGCCCACCAGTTCCGTCATCAGCGGGCCGACGATGGTGCCCTGCGAGGTGGCGCAGGCCTCGATTGCCGAGCCGCGGCAGTCGATCCGCTTCATGATCTTGATCTCGCCCTCGCCGACGATCTCGTGCTCATGCTTGCGGAAATCGGCCTCGGACTTGATGAAGAAGGTGGTGTGGCCAGAGTCGCCAAAGGCCGACTGCAACACCAGGTCGTCGCCCAGCCCGGCGTCCTTGCAGAGTTTCTTCAGGTGGGCATAGTCCTTGACCTCGGACAGCGTGTTCGGGACCGAAGGCACCCCGGCCTTGTTGCCGACGCGCACGGTCTCGATCTTGTTGTCCATGGCCTGCCGCAGCTTGGCCTTGGGGAACCAGACCTCGCCGCCCAGATCCTTGGCCAGTTGCTCGGTCTTCTCGTCGAACATCAGGAAGACGAACTTGGGCTTGCCGCCGCGCTTCTTGACGTAGTCGACCACTTCCTTGTGCTGCAGGAGGTAGTTGTTGATGTCCTCGATCGACTGGAACTCGTCATGCGGCATCTCGGAGGGGCACAGCACGTTGGGGTGCCGGCCGTCGAAACAGTCCATGTAGCAGATGTACTTGAAGTTCTTCACCCACTCGTCGAGCCCGAGCAGGTTGAAGTTCGTCGCAGAGACGAAATAGATGGGGTCCTGGTTGGTGTGAAAAAATCTCCGGATCTCGGAAATATTCGCCAGTGTCTTCTTCGGCATCAGTCAACCCTCTCCGTTGGATTTGGTCATGAGCGCTTGGAGCGCTTCTTTGGTGAAAACGCGCAGGCCAAGATCCGGGCGGAAGCCATGGATCTCGCTCACGTCGAGCGCCTGCATGAAGGCCATGATCTCCTTGCTGATGACCTGTCCCGGCACCAGGATCGGGAACCCCGGCGGATAGGGGATGATGAAGCTGGACGACACCAGTTCCTCACCCTGCTTCAGCTTGGCCATCGTGTCGTCGAGCGAGAAGTAATCGCAGTTGTCCTCCTCATAGGCCAGGAAGAAGGCCGAGCGGATGTCGCCCTCGGGCGTATCCGGTCCGGCGCGAAAGGCATCGTGAAACCGGCTGAAATCGGGCAGCGGCGGGACGTGTTCCACCAGGGCCGTCACCCGGTTCTCGAACGACCGCCGCTCCATCCGCGAGGCATCGTCGAGAAGTTCGTCCAGTTCCTTGGCGACTTCGACCAGCACCTCGATCAGGTAGGCGACCGAAGAGCGCGTGGTGCCGATGTTCGTCATGAACAGCACCGTGTTGCGCGAGGTCTTGTTGATCTGGATCCCGTACTTGTCCATCAGGATCTTGGTCTTGAAGGTGTCGCCGTCCCAGCCGGTGCCACCCACCGCCAGCGTGACCCGCGTGGGGTCCAGCACGAATTCGTCCAGGTTCCAGACGTTCCACTTGTCGACCCAGCCGTGATCGGGGTCGAAATAGCTTTCGATCCCGCTTTCGCGGTAATCCTCGGGGATCATGTCCTTGGCCGTCAGAACGCGGAAGTATTTTTGCAGCAAGGGATGCGAATGGATCGCCCGGCGGATCGCCATGGCGCTTTCCACCTGCCGCTGGACAAATTCGAACCCCTCCAGTTCCACCTGCCGGCGGCCGACGTCCAGCGAAGCGATGATCTGGTAGTTGGGGCTGGTCGAGGTGTGCGTCATGTAGGCTTCGTGGAAGGACTGTTCGACCTCGCCCTTGAAGTCCTGGTCGTTGACGTGGATCATCGACCCCTGCCGCAGCGAGGTCAGCGTCTTGTGCGTCGACTGCGTGGCGTAGGCCCGCACCCGCGCGTCCGGCGGCGGCAGCAGGCGGGTGTTCAGCAGGGTCTCCTCGTCGGCGCCCTCCAGTTCCTTCTGCTGCTTTTCCCAGGCGGCGGCGGCCTGCGGCGTGCGCAGCGACTCGCGCAGCGTGTTGGCGACGCCCATCGCCGTGCGCTGGCGATAGGTCGGGTTGAACCGCGCAAAGGCGAACCAGGCCTCGTCCCAGAGAAAGATCAGGTCCTTCTTGATGGCCAGGCATTCCTCCATCACGCGCTGCACGTTGTAGACCAGCCCGTCAAAGGTACAGTTGGTCAGGGTGATCATGCGGACCTGGTCCAGCTTGCCCGCCGCCTTCAGCTTCAGCAGGTGATGCTTGATCTCGCGCAGCGGGACCGCGCCGTACATCGAGTATTCGTGCAGCGGATAGCTGTCCATGTAGACCACGTTGGCGCCCGCCAGCACCATGCCGTAGTGGTGCGACTTGTGGCAGTCCCGGTCCACCAGCACGATGTCGCCCGGCCGCACCAGCGCCTGCACGACGATCTTGTTGCAGGTCGATGTGCCGTTGGTGGCAAAGAACGTGTGTTTCGAGCCGAAGGCCCGCGCCGCCATGTCCTGCGCTTCCTTGATCGGACCGCGCGGCTCCAGCAGGCTGTCGAGGCCGCCCGAGGTGGCCGAGGTTTCCGCAAGAAAGATGTTGGGCCCGTAAAAGGCGCCCATGTCCTGGATCCAGTGGCTGCGGCTGATCGACTTGCCGCGGCTGATTGGCATGGCGTGGAACACGCCGGTGGGCTGGCGCGAATACTCCTTGAGCGCGGTGAAGAACGGCGTCTTGTAGCGCCGGCTCACGCCCCGCAGGATGTTCAGGTGCAGTTCCAGAAAGTCCTCCTGGTTGTAGAACACCCGCCGGCAGCGGCCCAGGTCGCGCCCGGCGATATCCTCGACCGACCGGTCCGTCACCAGGTAGGCGTCCAGCTCGGGCCGAATCTTGGCGATCAGGCGGCAGGCTTCGGGGCCGTATTCATGCGGCTCCAGCGCATCCACTTCCTCGTCCTCGGCGACGCGGGACAGGTACTGGTTCAGGATCGGCAGTTCGTTGTGTGACTTCAGCGTCAGCCCCGGGCGCACCACGACCGCCTGCACGTTGTAGTTGAACAGGATGCCGATCAGCGCGTCCTCGAGCGAGGGCACGACAACCGCCTCGTAGATGAACGGGTCCTCGGTGCGGCGCATGCGTTGCAGGCTCTGGCGCAGGAACCGCTCCTGGTGCTCGGTCGTGTCGTCGACGATCAGCACCTCGAAATAGGGCCGGCCCAGTGCGCGCGCCTCGGGCGCGAGCGAGGCTTCGTCCTCGTAGTCCTCGTTGTCGTGGTCGTCCGCCGCCAGCGGGATGGATCGGCGGCGATAGGCGCCGGAGGTCAGCGCCCGCGCGACCCGGCGGAGCGAAACCGCGAGATCCTCGATGCTGTCGTTCTGCAACAGCCGCCGCAG
Organism: Antarctobacter aquimaris; assembly: GCF_900184945.1. Classification (GTDB taxonomy): domain Bacteria; phylum Pseudomonadota; class Alphaproteobacteria; order Rhodobacterales; family Rhodobacteraceae; genus Maliponia; species Maliponia aquimaris. The sequence continues at coordinate 72,389 of NZ_FXYF01000006.1, forward strand.
GTGTTCGAAGTTGTGCGCGCCGGGAAAGGCCCAGTACCGCTCGATCGGCTCCAGCGCCTCGAACAGCATCTCTGCCGTCTTGCGCAGCTTCTTGCCCTGCGTTCCGCCGATGCCGTGGGTGTGCAGCCCTTCGACGGCTTCTCTCAGGGCGCTCCAGCGGTCCGCGCGCAATTGCGTCGCGCTGTAGTAGTCGCGGATTGTGGGCAGCTTGCCGGCCGATTTCTGCGAGTCCATGTATTGCCTCCCCTGTGGGACCGGCGCTCCCCGGTCTCCGTTGTTCAGTCAGCCCCGGTCTTGCCGTGAAACACCGAGAAATTGTGCGGTTGGATGTCGGGCCGTTCGACGTGGCCCAGCGCCGCGCGCGGATCCAGCGCCGCCTGCCCGCGGCGCGAGCCCTTGGCCGGCATCTCGAGCGCGCCTAGCGTGTGCAGGTAGGCGTCCGCGCCGCTGGTGCGGTCGTAGACGCTGAACTCGGCATCGCGGTCGCGAAAGCTTTTCAGCACCTGACCCAGGCCCTTCATGCCGGTTTCGCGCTGGCGGCGGACCATGTCCATGTCGACCTCGATCGGGAACATGTCCTCCTGCCCGGCCGACTGGTGCAGCACGGTGGCGGCCGGGTCGATCACGCAGGACCGCCCCACCCCGCCCGCGGCGAGGCCGTTGACGTCGAACACGTAGCACTGGAACTGCGCCGCCGTGGCGCGCGCGATGGCCAGTTCGGCGTCGCGGTCGGTGGTGCCGGTCAGCACCGGGTGCAGCAGCACCTCGACACCCTGCGAGGTCAGCTGCCGCGTGGTTTCCGGGAACCAGATGTCATAGCAGATCGACAGGCCGAAGCGGCCCACCTCGGGCACGTCAAAGACGCAGAACTCGGTCCCCGCGGTGACCCCGGTCTCATAGGGCCGGAACGGGAACATCTTGGAGTACTTCGCGACGATCTCGCCTTGCGGGTTGATCACGACCGAAGTGTTCTTGATCAGGCCGCTTTCCGTCCGCTCGAACATCGAGCCGGGGATCAGCCAGATGCCGTAGCGCTTGGCGTCTTCCTGGAACTGGTAGAGCGCGTCGTTGGGAAACGGCAGCGCGTAGCGGTCGAGCGGGCCGTAGGGCGCCAGCTCGGAAAACAGGACCATCTGGGTCCAGGGAAACCGCGCCATCAGAACGTCGATCCTGTGGCGCATCGCCTCGACGTTGGAGTGAAGCGCCGCGACATGCATCTGCACGCCCGCAATTGCAAAGGGAGTCATACGTTAGGTTCTCCGAAGGCGGGGCTCTGCTCGAAGGGGCCCCGCGCTGTTATTTTGGGTCAGGGGGTCGTGGTGCCCTGTCTAGCGCACCACCATAACCGGTCTGTCGGCGTGGCGCACCACGCGATCTGCATTCGACCCCACGAGGATGGTCATCAGTTCGTCCGGCGGATGCGAGGCCATCACGATCACGTCCGCCCCCGTGGCGCGCCCCGCCGAAATGATGTGCTCGGGCACGTGCCCGTGCCCCACGTGGGCCACGGCGCTGGTGCCTTCGGGGACGTTCTTCGCGATGAACCCCTCGAGGTCCTCCCGCATCTTCTGCAGGGCCTTCTGCTCGAAATCGGCCGGCAGGAAGGAGGCGATCGCCGCCGCCCCCAGGTCGTGCACGATCCCGAGCACATGCAGAGTGCCCGTGTTTCCGCAGAGCTTGACGGCCATCGGCAGGGCCTTTTCCCAGGACGCCGGGTGGTTCAGGTCGATCGGCATGAGGACGTTGTCGAACATGGTGGCCTCCTTCACGCCGTCGCCGGCGTCGGTTGGATGCGGCGACGCTGCATCATCACGACACCCGCCAGCAGCAGCAGCGCCGGCAGATACATCAGGTACTTCGACGGCTGCGACGCCTGCGACAGGACCTGGGTGATCTCCTGGTCCCAGTCGAGCCCCACCTCGGCCCCGGCACTGCCAAAGGCGACGTTGTCGATCATCACCTTGCCGTCGGCGTCCAGCACCTCGACGCCGGTGGCCAGCAGCCTGTCGGCCCCGGTTTCGCCCTCCGGCACCTTGAGCGGCGCGGTAAAGGTCACCGGATCGCCGACCGCGTTCAGGCCGTTGACCGTCAGGCGGATCTCGTCCCCCGGGTTGGCATCGGCGAACGCCTGTTCGAGTTGCGCCGGAGCCACGCTGTTGAACGGCGGCACGATCATGTCCATCCAGAATCCGGGACGGAAGATCGAAAAGGCGATCAGCAGCAGCAGCACCGTCTCGTGGATGCGGTTGCGGGTCAGGAACCAGCCCTGCGTCGCCGCCGCGAACAGCAGCATCGCGATCGTCGCGGTGACGAAGACAAAGATGCCGTGTATCCAGTCCACGTTGATCAGCAACAGGTCGGTGTTGAAGATGAACAGGAAAGGCAGCGCGGCCGTCCGCAGCGAGTAGAAGAAGGCCACGACACCGGTGCGGATCGGGTCACCCCCGGACACCGCCGCCGCGGCAAAGGAGGCCAGGCCCACCGGCGGCGTCACGTCCGCCATGATGCCGAAGTAGAACACGAAGAGGTGCACCGCGATCAGCGGCACGATCAGCCCGTTCTGCTGGCCCAGCGTCACGATCACCGGCGCCAGCAGCGCCGAGACGACGATGTAGTTGGCGGTGGTCGGCAGGCCCATGCCCAGGATCAGCGACAGGATCGCCGTCAGCACGAGGATGGCCATGATGTTGCCGCCCGACAGCACCTCGACCACGTCCGCCAGCGCCGACCCGACGCCGGTCTGGCTGACCGCACCGACGATGATGCCGGCGGTCGCCGTGGCGATGCCGATGCCGATCATGTTGCGCGCGCCGGCCTCCAGGCCTTCCTTCAGCTCGTGGACACCCTGTGCGACAGCGCCGCCCAGCTTGCCTTCGCCGCGAAAGATCGCCTCGATCGGGCGCTGGGTGAGCAGGATGAAGACCATGAAGGCCGCCGCCCAGAAGGCCGACAGGCCCGGCGACAGGCGGTCCACCATCAGCGCCCAGACCAGCACGACGACCGGCAGCAGAAAGTGCAGGCCCGACCGGATGGTCGGCCCCGGGATCGGCAGCTTGGTCACCGGCGCGTTGGGGTCCTCCAGCTTCAGCCGCGCTTCGCGGCAGGAGACGAACAGCAGCGCGACATATACCGCGACCAGCAGCACGAAGATGATGTAGCCGGCGGTCTCGGGGAACGCGGGCCGGATCCAGCCCATGCCGTAGTAGACGGCAAAGGACAGCGCGCAGATCACCGCGATGGTGAAGGCGAGGCTCATCAGCCAGGCGACCAGCGGCTTGGGCGCGACGGCGCGCGGCAGGCCCTGCAGGTTGGCCTTCATCGCCTCGAGGTGCACGATGTAGACCAGCGCGATGTAGGAGATGACGGCCGGCACGAAGGCGTGCTTGACCACGTCGAAATAGGGGATGCCCACGTATTCGACCATCAGGAAGGCCGCGGCGCCCATGACGGGCGGCATGATCTGGCCGTTCACGGAACTGGCCACCTCGACCGCGCCCGCCTTTTCCGACGAAAAGCCCACCCGCTTCATCAGCGGGATGGTGAAGGTGCCGGTGGTCACCACGTTGGCGATGCTTGAGCCCGAGATCAGGCCGGTCATCGCCGAGGAGACGACGGCCGCCTTGGCCGGTCCGCCCCGCATGTGACCCATCAGCGAAAACGCCACCTGGATGAAGTAGTTGCCTGCCCCGGCCTTGTCCAGAAGCGAGCCGAACAGCACAAAGAGGAACACGAAGGAGGTCGAAACCCCCAGCGCGATGCCAAAGACGCCTTCGGTGGTGATCCACTGGTGGTTGACCACCTCGGACAGGTTGTTGCCCTTGTGCGCGATGATGCTGGGCATCATCGGCCCCAGGAAGGTGTAGACCAGGAACACCGTCGCCACGATCATCAGCGCCGGGCCCAGCGCCCGGCGCGTGGCCTCCAGCAGGATAATGATGCCGATGACGGCAACGACAAAGTCCTGCGTGATCGGCGCGCCGACGCGCTGCGCGATCCCGTCATAGGCGACAAAGATGTAGAGCGAGGCCGCGGCCCCGATGATCGCCAGCGCCCATTCCCACGGCGGCACGCGGTCCTTGGGCGATCCCAGCAGGACGGCGGCGATCATGGCCAGGCCGATGAGCGGGATCCACCAGATCGCGGTGTCGTCCTTGGCGCCGTAGATGAACAGGAAGGTCATGATCGCCGGCACGCCGATCGCCAGGCCCATCTGCACGGGCGACCGTTCGGCCGGATAGGCGAGATAGGCCAGGAACAGCGCAAAGGCGAGGTGGATGGACCGCGTCTCGGTGTCGTTCAGGATCGTGTTGCTGCCGATCCACTTGATCAGGCCGATGTCGCTCGCATTCATGATGTAGGGGATCGGCGAGGCGATCCAGAGCTGGAACAGCGACCAGACGATGGCCGTGATCGTGATCAGCCGGACGATGGGCAGCGACGGCGATCTCCCGCCGGTGTCCGACGACGCGACCAGTGCGTCGAGCTCGGCCTGGCTGAGGCCGCCCTTGCCGGAGGCCTGGTTTTCGACCGCGGCCGCCTGGAATTGCTTGTCGTCGCTCATGATGTCCCCCTGTGCGCGCTGCGGCCCGCCGGTTTTCGGTATCGTGACCGCCCGATCCGCGGCCCCTGCCCTGTGGCGGGGCCGCGGAAGTCTTTCAAAGGGTCGGGATCAGTTGATCCAGCCGCGCTCGCGGTAGTACTTCTCGGCACCGGGGTGCAGCGGGGCGCTGAGGCCGCCCGAGATCATTTCCTCTTCCTTGAGCGTCGCAAAGGCCGGGTGCAGGCCCTTGAAGCGGTCGAAGTTGTCGAACACGGCCTTGACCACGGTGTAGACCACGTCATCCGGCACGTCGGCCGAGGTCACGAAGGTCGCCTTCACGCCGAAGGTCTCGACATCGGCGTCGTTGCCGGAATACAGACCGCCCGGAATCACCGCCTTGGCGTAGTAGGGGTTGTCGGCGACCAGCTTGTCGATCGCTTCGCCGGTCACCGGCACCAGGACCGCATCGACGGTCGAGGTTGCTTCCTGGATCGACCCGTTCGGATGGCCGACCGTGTAGATGATCGCGTCCACCTTGTTGTCGCCCAGTGCAGCGGACTGCTCCGCCGGCTTCAGCTCGGACGCCAGGGCAAAGTCATCCGTCGACTTGCCCATCGCGGACAGCACGACATCCATGGTCGCGCGCTGGCCCGACCCCGGGTTGCCGACGTTCACGCGCTTGCCGAACAGGTCGTCAAACGTGGTGATGCCGGAATCGGCGCGCGCCACGACGGTAAAGGGCTCGGGGTGGACCGAGAACACCGCGCGCAGCTTGTCGAACTTCTTGCCCTCGAACTCCGAGGTGCCGTTGTAGGCATGGAACTGCCAGTCGGACTGGGCCACGCCCATGTCCATGTCGCCCGCCGCAATGGCGTTGATGTTGGCGATGGAGCCACCGGTCGACGGCGCGGTGCACTTCAGGTTGTGCTCGGCCGTGCCGCGGTTGACGAGCCGGCAGATCGACTGGCCGACCACAAAGTAGACGCCGGTCTGACCGCCGGTACCGATGGTGATGAAACGCTCCTGTGCGGTTGCGGCGGTGGCCGCAAGGGCAAAGGTTGCTGCGACAACCACCTTTGTAAACTTGGACATTCTTTCTCCCTTTCTTGCGCTTTTTATCTTGGGACAGGCAAAGCACTGGCCTGTTGCAAGGCTACCATGTTCAGCCTTGGCTTCAAGTTTCGCGCCGAGTGACGTATCGGAAACGCGCAGCACGCCGCCCGGTTCCCGATCAGAAAACCGCCCCTTTCGGACCCTTGGGTCAGAAACTGGGCGGGGTACATGCGCTCACGACGATGCACGTCTTCTCGCCCACGTTGCGGAACCTGTGCGGCAGACGGCTGTCAAAGAGATAGCCGTCCCCGGGATTCAGAACGCGGACATGATTCCCGACCGTGACCTCGACGATCCCCTCGATGACGATCCCGGCTTCCTCGCCGTCGTGCTTCAGCAGGTCGGGTCCGGTGTCGGCGCCCGGCGGATAGGTTTCGTGCAGCACCTGCAACGAATGCCGCGATGCATCCCCCACCTGCCGCAGCGACAACTGTGCCGCGCCGCGGCCAAGCCCGAGGTCCTGGGGCGACAATTCGATGAACTCGTCCCCGGAGTAGAAGTACTTGGGCGCCCCGGCCTCTTCGACCTCGGTAAAGAACTCGGACATGGTCATCGGGATCGCGTCCAGCAGGCTCTTCAACGAAGCAACCGAGGGACTCGACTTGTTCTGTTCGATCAGCGAAATCGCCGCGCTGGTCAGACCGGCCCGGGCCCCGAGATCACGCTGGGACAGCCCCCGCGACTCTCGAATTGCCCTCAAACGGCCGCCTACATCCATGCTCGATTCGCCTCTAACCCTTGTCAAGAAAACTTGGCAGACCGGAGACAGCCGGGTCAAGTGAATTTTATCCTCCTGATATAAAAGGTATTTTGTGTCAGCCTGCCCGAAATTGACAAATAAAATAGACGTGCGATAAGGATATTTATCACCGTCAGCCGAGAGGAGAGCCCGGTCATGGCCACCACACGCAAAACCCCCACAGCGCGCAAGAGTCCCCGTACCGCCAAGACCGTCAAGGCGGCAGCGGCCCGTGCTGCCGCGACGGCCACGGCCGAAATCGTGACGCCCGCACCGGTGGCAGCCGCCGCCGCCCGCGCACCCGCCACCACCAACGCCGCGCTTTGGGCCCGCCGCGAAGCCGCCGTGGCACGCGGCGTCGGATCGGCCGCGCCGGTATTCGCCGCGCATGCCGAGAACGCCGAACTGTGGGACGTCGAGGGCAACCGCTACATCGACTTCGCCGGCGGCATCGCCGTGCTGAACACGGGCCACCGCCACCCGGGCGTGATCGCCGCCGCCAAGGCGCAGGAAGACCGCTATACGCACACCTCCTTCCAGGTGGTGCCCTATGAGCCCTACGTCGCGCTGGCCGAAAAGCTGAACGCGCTCGCCCCCGGCGATTTCGCCAAGAAGACGCTGCTGGTCACCACCGGCGCCGAAGCGGTCGAGAACGCGGTCAAGATCGCCCGCGCCTACACCCGCCGCCCGGGCGTCATCGCCTTTACCGCCGGATACCACGGCCGCACCCTGTTGACGCTGGGCATGACCGGCAAGGTCAACCCCTACAAGAAGGACGTCGGCCCCTTCCCGTCGGACATCTTCCGCGCGCCTTTCCCGGATGCCCGCGCCGGGATCACGGTCGAGGATTCGATCCGCGCGCTGGAAACCCTGTTCCTGACCGACGCCCAGCCGGAACGTGTCGCCGCCATCATCCTCGAGCCGGTGCTCGGCGAAGGCGGCTACCACCCGGTGCCGGTCGAGATGTGGCAGGCGCTGCGCGCGATCTGCGACAAGCACGGCATCCTGCTGATCTCGGACGAGATCCAGGCCGGCTTTGCCCGCACCGGCGCGTGGTTTGCCATCCAGCACTCCGGCGTCGTGCCTGACCTGATCACCTGCGCCAAGTCCATGGCGGGCGGCTACCCGGTCGCCGGCGTGATCGGCCGCGCCGACGTGATGGACGCGCTGGCCCCCGGCGGTCTGGGCGGCACCTACGGCGGCAACCCGGTGGCCTGCGCCGCCGCCCTCGCCGCCATCGAGGCGATCGAGGCCGAAGGCCTGCTGGCCCGCTCCACCGCGCTGGGTGAGAGCATGCGCGCCCGCTTTGCCGACATGGGAGCGCGCGTGGCGCCCTACCGGATGTGGGACATCCGTGGCCTGGGCGCGATGCTGGCGGTCGAATTCGTGACCGACTTCGAATCCGCGACCCCGGACGCCGCGCTGACCAAGTCGGTGATCGCCCATGCGCTGAAGCGTGGCCTGATCCTGCTGTCCTGCGGGATGCACGGCAACGCGGTGCGCATCATGGTGCCGCTGACCGCCTCGGACGCGATCATCGACGAAGGCATGGCCATCTTCGAGGCCGCGCTGGCCGAGGCAATCGCCGCCGAACGGACCCACGCCGCGGAATAACCGCGTGATATCAGGGCGGTGCGGGGCAACCCGCGCCGCCCTCTGGCGGTTCGCTCCCGGCTTGGTACACTCATCGGGTCAATGTCCGAACCAATCGCGACCTCGGAGGGTGCGCCATGTCCCATATCTTTCCCCGACACACCCGCCAGAGCCTGCCCGTCGCCGTCGGCGGCGAAGGCTGCTACCTCTTCGATTCGACGGGCAAGCAGTACCTTGACGCCTCGGGTGGCGCCGCCGTGTCCTGCCTGGGCCACAACGACAGCGTGGTGGTCGACGCCATCAAAGCCCAGCTTGACCGCGTCGCCTTTGCCCACACCGGTTTCTTCACCTCCGAACCCGCCGAGGAACTGGCCGACCTGCTGATCGCCAACGCGCCCGGCGACCTTGACCGCGTCTACCTCGTCTCCGGTGGATCGGAGGCGACCGAGGCAGCGATCAAGCTGGCCCGCCAATACTGGGTCGAAAAGGGCGAGCCGCAGCGGTCGCGCCTCATTGCCCGCAAGCAGAGCTACCACGGCAACACCATCGGCGCGCTCAGCGCGGGCGGCAACGAATGGCGCCGCGCGCAGTTCGGGCCGCTGCTGCTGGACGTCAGCCACATCGACCCCTGCTACGAATACCGCCTGAAACACGACGGCGAGAGCCCCGAGGCCTACGGGTTCCGCGCCGCGCAGGCGCTGGAGGACGAGATCCTGCGCCTTGGCCCCGAAACCGTCATGGCCTTCATGGCCGAGCCGGTCGTCGGCGCGACGGCGGGCGCCCTGCCCCCTGCACCGGGTTATTTCAAGCGCATCCGCGAGATCTGCGACAAGTACGGCGTGCTGCTGATCCTCGACGAGGTCATGTGCGGCATGGGCCGCACCGGCAGCCTGTTCGCCTGCGAACAGGACGGCATCGTGCCCGACATCGCCTGCATCGCCAAGGGGCTGGGCGCGGGCTACCAGCCGATCGGCGCCATGCTCTGCACCGCGCAGATCTACAAGGCGATCGAGGACGGATCGGGCTTTTTCCAGCACGGCCACACCTACATCGGCCACCCCACCGCCGCCGCCTGCGGGCTGGCCGTCGTCGGCAGCATCCTTGACCGCGGCCTTGTCCCGCGCGTGCGCGAACAGGGCGACAAGCTGGCCGCCAGGCTGCAAGAGCGCTTTGGCCAGCACCCCCACGTCGGCGACCTGCGCGGGCGCGGGCTGTTTCGCGGCATCGAACTGGTGGCCGACCGCGACACCAAGGCGGTCTTTGACCCCGCGCGCGGCGTCGCCGGCAAGATCAAGAAGGCCGCCTTTGCCGAGGGGCTGATCTGCTACCCGATGTCCGGCACCATCGACGGCAAGCACGGCGACCACATCCTGCTCGCCCCGCCCTTCATCATCGAGGACGCCCAGTTGGACGAGTTGGTCGACAAGCTGTCCAAAGCCATCGCGGCGGTGATCTGATCATGTTGCAACTCAACCGTTTCTCGGTCCTCGTCTTTGCCATTGCCCTGACGATCGCCTCGCTGGCGCTGTCGCTGTTCCAGCCGTGGTTCCTGATCGGCGTCGCGTTCTTCGGTTTCCTGACCGCGCTGGGGGTCTACGACGTCACCCAGACCAGCCATTCGATCCTGCGCAACTATCCGATTCTCGGCCACATGCGGTTTCTGTTCGAAGGCATCCGGCCGGAGATCCGCCAGTACCTGATCGAAAGCGACGCCGACGAAGAGCCGTTTTCGCGCGAACAGCGCAGCCTGGTCTACCAGCGCGCCAAGGGCGTCGAGGACAAGCGTCCCTTTGGCACCCGCCGCCGGGTCTACGACGCGGGCTATGAATGGCTGACCCATTCCGCCCAGCCGACAAAGATCGACGATTTCGACTTTCGCGTGCCGATCGGCGGTCCGGACTGCAAGCAGCCTTACAGCGCCTCGCTGTTCAACATCTCGGCGATGAGCTTTGGCGCGCTGTCGGGCAACGCGATCCTTGCGCTGAACAAGGGCGCAAAGGCTGGCGGCTTTGCCCACGACACCGGCGAGGGCAGCATCAGCCGCTATCACCGCGAGGGCGGCGGCGACCTGATCTGGGAGATCGGTTCGGGCTATTTCGGCTGCCGCACCGGCGAGGGCCGCTTTGACCCCGAACGGTTCCGCGACCAGGCCGCCGACCCGCAGGTCAAGATGATCGAGCTGAAGATGAGCCAGGGCGCCAAGCCCGGCCATGGCGGCATGCTGCCCGGCGCCAAGATCACCCCCGAGATCGCCGAGGCGCGCGGCATCCCGATGGGCGTGGACTGCGTCTCGCCGGCGTCGCACCCCGAGTTCCAGACCCCGATCGAGATGATGCAGTTCATCGGCAAGCTGCGCGAACTGTCGGACGGCAAACCGGTGGGTTTCAAGCTGTGCATCGGTCACCGGCGCGAATTCATGTGCATGGTCAAGGCGATGCTGGAAACGGGCATCGTCCCCGACTTCATCGTGGTGGACGGCAAGGAAGGCGGCACCGGCGCCGCTCCGGTGGAATTCGCCGACCACATGGGCATGCCGCTGGTCGAGGGGCTGACCTTTGCCCACAACACCCTGCGCGGTGCCGGGCTGCGCGACCGGGTCAAGATCGGCGCCTCGGGCAAGCTGGTGTCGTCATTCGCCATCCTCAAGGCCATCGCGCTGGGCGCCGACTGGGCCAATTCGGCACGCGGCTTCATGTTCTCGGTCGGCTGCATCCAGGCGCAGGCCTGCCACACCAACCATTGCCCCGTGGGCGTCGCCACGCAGGACCCGCGCCGCGCCCGCGCGCTGGTGGTGCCCGACAAGGCCGAGCGCGTGGCGCGCTTTCACAAGAACACCATGCACGCCATCGGCGAGCTGACCGCCGCCGCCGGCCTGCTGCACCCCGGGGAATTCCTGCCCTTCCACCTGCTGCTGCGCGAGGGTGAGCGCACCATGGTGACGGGCGACGAAATCTATCCCTACTTGCCCGAGGGATTCCTGCTGAACGACGACGCCGACGACGAAAGGGGTTACCGCAAGCGGTGGCGCCGCGCGGCGGCGGACAGCTTCCAGCCGTTCGACACCGAGACCCGGCGCGGCGCATGACCGACACGGACTTTTCGCCGATCGCGGACGCGGCCTGGCCCGAGAGCGTGGCCGACATGCGCGCGGGCTTTGCCGGGGCGCTGAACGTCTACCGCGTCATGGCGCATCACCCGGACCTGCTGCGCGCCTGGGCGCCGTTGCGCGAACACATCGTCAACCAGACCGCGCTGGGCCCCGAACTGTCCGAGGTGACGATCCTGCGCGCGGGCCATCGGCTTGGCTCGTCCTACGAATGGGACCAGCACATCGACCGCGCCCGCAAGCGCGGCCTGACCGACGCCCGCATTGCCTCCATCGCCGGCCCGTGTCAGGATATGGCCCCGCGCGACGCGATGATCGCGCGCGCCGTGGACGAGCTGATGGACAGCCACAGGCTGTCGGACGCCAGCATCGCGGCGATCACCCGGGACCTGGGCAAGCCTGCCGTGCTCGACCTGATCGCCACGGTTGGCTTCTACTCGGTGCTCGGCTACGCACTGAACTCCTTCGAGGTGCCGCTCGACGATGACATCGCCGAGGCGCTGCGCCAGACCCCCCTGAACCCGGGCGGCCGCTGACGGCCCCCGCCCGCGCACACCGCAAGCAAGAAAGGTGATCCCATGCTGAAATCCGTGACCGGTCTCAAGGACCTTCTCAAGGACCCGGCGATCCTCCGGACCCAGGCCTATCTCGCCGGCGACTGGGCCGATGCCGACGACGGCGCCACGTTCCCGGTGTCCAACCCGGCGCGCGGCGACACCATCGCCGAAGTGGCCGACCTGACCCGCGCCGAGACCGCCCGCGCCATCGACGCCGCCTATGCCGCGCAAAAGGAATGGGCGAAATGGACCGGCAAGGAACGCGCCGCCGTCCTGCGCAAGTGGTACGAACTGATGGTCCAGCACGCCGACGACCTCGCCACCATCCTGACCGCCGAGCAGGGCAAGCCGCTGGCCGAGGCCAAGGGCGAAATCCTCTATGGTGCCAGCTTCATCGAGTGGTTTTCCGAAGAGGCCAAGCGCGTCTACGGCGAAACCATCCCCGGCCACCAGCGCGACAAGCGCATCACCGTCATCAAGCAGCCCATCGGCGTCGCCGCCTCGATCACGCCGTGGAACTTCCCCAACGCGATGATCACCCGCAAGGTCGGCCCGGCGCTGGCCGCCGGCTGCGCCTTCATTGCCCGCCCCGCGGCCGAGACGCCGCTGTCGGCGCTGGCCCTGGGCGAACTGGCCGACCGCGCCGGCATTCCCAAGGGCGTGCTGTCGATCATCCCCTCCTCGCGCTCCTCCGCCATCGGCAAGGAATTCTGCGAGAACCCCAAGGTGCGCAAGCTGACCTTTACCGGCTCCACCGAGGTCGGGCGCATCCTGCTCAAGCAGGCCGCCGACCAGGTGATGAAATGCTCGATGGAACTGGGCGGCAACGCGCCCTTCATCGTCTTCGACGACGCCGACCTGGATGCCGCAGTCGAGGGGGCGATCATCTCCAAGTACCGCAACAACGGCCAGACCTGCGTCTGCGCCAACCGGATCTACGTGCAGGCCGGTGTCTATGACGCCTTCGCAAAAAAGCTGGCCGCCAAGGTCGAGGCGATGAAGGTCGGCGACGGCCTGTCCGACGCGCCGCAGTTCGGCCCGCTGATCAACGCCGCCGCCGTCGACAAGGTCGAGGAACACATCGCCGACGCGCTCTCCAAGGGTGCGAAGATCCTGACCGGCGGCAAGCGGCACGAGATGGGCGGCACCTTCTTCCAGCCGACCATCGTGACGGGTGCGACGCGCGAGATGGCCTTTGCCGAGGAAGAGACCTTTGGCCCGCTCGCCCCGCTCTTCAGGTTCGAGACGGTGGACGAGGTGATCGAGCTGGCCAACGACACGATCTTTGGCCTGGCAGCCTATTTCTACGCCCGTGACCTGGGCCGCGTGACCAAGGTGCAGGAGGCGCTGGAATACGGCATGGTCGGAGTCAACACCGGCCTGATCTCGACCGAGGTCGCGCCCTTCGGCGGCGTCAAGCAATCCGGCCTCGGCCGCGAGGGCAGCCACCACGGGATCGAGGAATTCCTCGAGATGAAGTACATCTGCACCTCGGTGTGACGATGACTTGGGCGGTCCGGCCTCGTCGCCGGTCCGCCCCGCCCTACTCCACCGCTGACCAGCCCGCCTCTTCAAGGAACCGCCGCGCGGTGCCGTAGATCGGCGCGGTCAGCCCCTCCGTCAGCATCTGCCGGGTGTCGAATTCGGCAAAGGCCGGGTGGCGCGCCCGGAACGCCGGCAGCCCTTCGTCCAGCGCCCGCACCAGCGCGTTCACCGCCGCCGGCGGGGCCGAGGCGCTGGTCACAAGCGTCGCCGCCAGGGCAAAGGTCTCCACGTCCGTCCCCTGCCCCGGATAGGTGCCGCCGGGGATCGCGCTGGCCAGGTAATATGGGTAATCCGCCGCAAGCTGCTCCACCAGCGGCCGCTCCAGCGGCACCAGGATCAGGTCGCAGGAGGCGAACAGCCCCTCGACCGCCAGGTTCGGATGGCCGATCACCAGGACCGCCGCGTCGATGTCACCGCTGCACAGCGATTGTTCCAGCGCCGAGGTGGCATAATCCGCCAGATAGCCGAAATCCGTCGCGGTCCATCCGGCCTGCGCCATGACCGCCTCCATCGTCGCCCGCCCGCCCGACCCGATCGGCCCGATACTGATCCGCTTGCCAGCGAGGTCGGAAAACTTGGAGATCCCGGCAGAGGCGCGGGCAATCACGGTGAACGCCTCCGGGTACAGCGACACGATGGAGCGCAGCGTGCGGTCCGGCCCGCGCCCGGCAAAGACATCGGTGCCGTCCAGCGCGTGCGACTGCCAGTCCGACTGCACGACCGCAAAGGTGGCGTCGCCGCGCCGCAGGGCGTTCAGGTTGTCGATCGACCCGCCGCTGGCGCGCACGACGCAACGGATGCCATGTTCCCAACGTCGGTCGTTGATCAGCGCACACAGGCTGCCCCCGGCAAAATAGTAGACCCCTTCGGGACTGCCGGTGGAGATACTCACCAGACGCGGCGGCGGTCCGGCCGATCCCGAAGGCACCGCCAGCATCGCCGCCAGCGCTATGCAGCCTGCCAGCGCCGCCAGCAGGGCGGCGCGCAGGCCGCGGGGGGGTCCGGACATCGACCTGTCTCCTCAGCCAGTGACCTCAGCGTAGAAAACCCCGCAGCGAAAGGAAAGCCCGCGCGGGACACGTTGCCAATGCGCTGCGGTCGTTTACAGTTTCACGGCAGGCACCACGGGCAGAGCGATGGAAAGCTATCAGCGACTGATCGACGTCATCTCCCTCGAAAGCCTGCGGATGCGGGTCGAACACTGGGTGCTGACGCAGGTCCTGGTGCCCGGCACGCTGGGCCAGATCGCCGTGGGGGCCTTTGCGCTGGCGCTGGCCTTCCTGGTCTCTGCCCGCGCCCGCCCCCGGCTGGAGCGGCTGTTCGACGCCGCCGGCCGCCGTTGGAGCTGGGGCCGCGGTTTCGGTGCGGCGCTGCTGGCCCTGTCGGTGCCGCTGCTCTGCCTGCCCGCCTTCCTTGTCGCCGCCTCCGTGGCCGGGCTCATGGGCCTGCCCAGCGGTCTCTTGACCGCGGCGCTGCAACTGACGGCGGCCTGGGTCGTGCTGCGGCTGCTCTCCGGGGTCATCCGCAACGTCTTTCTGTCGCGCGTGGCCTTCACGGTGGCCTTTGCCGTCACCGCCGCCAATCTGCTGGGCCTGTTCGAGACGCTGATCGTCCGGCTGGACCTGATCGGCATCAATCTGGGGTCGATCCACCTGTCGGTGCTCGACGTGCTGCGCGGCACGGTGCAGGTCACGCTTTTCGTCTGGGTCGCCCTGCTGATCGCCCACCTGGTCGAGAACCGGGTGGAAAACGCCCGCGGCATGGCGCCCTCGCTGCGCGTGCTGACCAGCAAGCTCCTGCGCCTCGGCCTGGTTGGCGTCGCGCTGATCTTTGCGCTGACCAGCGTCGGCATTGACATCACCGCCTTTGCCCTTGTCACCGGCGCGCTGGGCGTGGCGCTGGGCTTCGGCATGCAAAAGACCGTGTCGAACCTGATCAGCGGCCTGCTGCTGCTGATCGACCGGTCGATCAAGCCGGGCGACGTGCTGGAACTCAGCAACCCCTCGGACCGCACGGTGCAACTGTTCGGCTGGGTCACCGCGCTGAACGCGCGCTACGTTTCGTTGACCACGCGCGATGGCACCGAATGGCTGGTCCCGAACGAAGAGCTGATCTCGCAGCGCATCGTCAACTGGTCCTACAGCCACAACCGGCTGCGCCTGCTCACCCCCATCGCGATCGATTTCGAAAGCGACGTGCCGCTGGCGATGAAGGCCGCCGTCGATGCCGCCCTTGACACGCCGCGCGTGCTGCACAGCCCCGAACCGGTCTGCCGCCTGATGAGCTTTGGCGACAGCTGCGTCAACCTCGAGCTGCGCTTCTGGATCGAGGACCCGACCAACGGCATCATCAACGTGCGCAGCGACGTGCTGCTGGCGGTCTGGACCAGCTATCGCAATCACGGCATCCGCACCCGCCTCGGCCACCGTGACCTGCACATCAAGCCCGACTCCGAGCTGACGCTGCGCATGGACCGGCCACGCAGACCGACGCAGGACTGACGCGCCGCCTCGCGTCTTCTTCTGGCCGGAAATACCTCGGGGGAGTCGCGGCCCCGCCGCGACGGGCTCAGAGCCCCCAACGGACGGCTCGCCCAGGCGCGCCCTGCCAAGGCTGGGGAGGCCCGCCTCGCCCCTCTCTGGAACGGAACCAGCGCCATACTAGACGCGCCGCAGGCGCGTTCCGGGGACGGCGGGCGGGGCGAAATCGGCGCCGCAAGGCGACGAGGAGCGCCGTACCGCCGACCTCACCTGCCTCAGTAATCGCGCTCGAAATAGACGCCGATGCCGCTGCTCCCGTCCGAGCTCAGCCGCCCGCGCACGGTCACGCTGGGGTTCACCGTCAGGTTCAGGTTGATCTCGCTCTCGCCCTTGGCGTTCACGGTGACGTCGCTGTAGATGTTCTCGCCGATGTAGGTGCCGACCCGCGCCTGCGCGGTGCCGTCGTCCGCCGTGCCGATGTCCAGGTCCGACACCCCCAGCCCGCCGCGTAGCGAGTCCGTCAGGCCCAGCCCGCCGCGCCCGGACAGCGTCCGCACCGCGTTGGCCAGCTGCACCGCCTGCAAGGCCGACAGGTTGGTCACCGACTTGCCGAACAGGAAGAAGGACAGCGCCTCGTCCTGCGGCAGCTCGGGCACCGATCCCACGGTCAGCTCCGGCGACGAGGCCGGGCCTTCGATGGTGATGGTGATGTCGGTGTCCTCGACACGCGTCGTCGCGACAAAGCGGATCACCGGATCGAAACTGCCGCGCAGCGCCACCGACCCCTCGGTCAGCTCCAGCCGCCGCCCCAGCAGGTCCAGCCGGCCCCGGATCAGGTCGAACTGGCCGATCGGCACGACGTCCGCCGATGTTCCGCTCAGCCGCAGCCGTCCGCCCAGCTCGGCGTCCAGCCCGCGCCCGCGCACAAAGATCTTGTTCTCCGCCCGGATGACCAGGTCCAGCGGATAGGGCGGCAAGGGCGCCGCCCGCTGCGCCTCGGTCTTGTCGAGACCGGCGAACTTCAGCGTCAGCTGCACGTCCTGCGGCATCCCCACGTGGCGCAACCCGTCCAGCGCCGCGTAGCTGGCGCCGATGTTGGGAATGCGCGCCTCGACAGTGCCGAGGTCGATCACCCCGCCGATCGACGCGCCGCCGGTCAGCGCGCCCTTGACCTCGACCCGGCCGCTCGCGGTGGTTTCGAACAGTCCCGCCTGTTGCAGCACCGCGTCGCGCAGTTGCAGCACCAGATCGCTGGCAAAGGGAGGCGTCAGCGCCACCGGCCCCGACAGCTCGACCCGGCCGCCGTTGCCAAGGTTGGCCGCAAAGGATGCCTGCGCCTGCCCGCCGGACAGCCGCATCTCGCCGCCCAGATCGTTCAGCACGATGTTCTGCGCCGGCGCGGCAAAGCGCGCCCCGCTGGTCGACACGGTGCCCGACACCGCGCCCAGCGACGGCGCGCCGCGCAGCGCGATGTCAAAGGACAGCAGCCCCGTGACCACCTGCGGCGTGATGTAGCCGTTGGCCAGTGACAGCGGGGCCGAACCGTTCAGGTTCAGGTCCAGCGTGCGGAAATCCGTGGCCGTGGTGCCGCTGACCGTGGCACCGATCCCGGCGGGCCCGCTGCCGCGGAGGTCCACCTGCCAGCCCGATCCGGTCTGCCGCGCGGTCCCGGTCACGCTGGCCGGTCCGGACAGCTCAGACACGATCGACGCGAGGTTGGCCAGCCGCAGGTCCAGCGCCAGTTCGGCGCCGGACTCGGCCGCATAGCGGCCCGAGATATCGGCGTCGATGCCGCTGGCGTCCAGGCTGAGCGCGTCGATGCGGTAGGCGCCGCCCTCTTCGCGCGCGATGTTGACGTCCAGCTGGGTATTGCCGGTCAGCAACGGATCGACAGTCGGCAACCCGATGCCCAGCCCCTGCCCGCGCACCAGGGCGGTCAGCGTCAGCGGCCCGTCCAGCACCCCGCCCGAGGCCTGCGCCTCGAGCTGTGCTGCCCCGCGCAACGACATGCCCGCCAGCCCCGAAAACGGCGTCAGCGACGCGACGGAGGCGGTCAGCTGGCCATCCACCTCCGGCCCCCGCAGCCCGTCCGGCGTCACCGTGCCGACAAAACGCACATCCGCCGGCCCCGCCAACACCAGTTCGTCCACCTGGTAGACGCCGACCTCGTTGCGCGCGAGCTGGACGTTCAGCCGCGTATCCCCCGCCAGCAGCGGGTCGATGTCCGGCCGACCCAGGCCAAGCCCCTGCCCCCGCACCGAGGCGGTCAGGGTCAGCGGGCCGTCCAGCAGCGCGCCGTCTGCCTGCGCCTCGATCTGCGCGGCTCCGCGCAGCGGCATCCCCGCCAGCCCCGAAAGCGGCGTCAGCGACGCCGCAGAGGCGCTGAGTTGCCCGGTCACTTCGGGTCCGCGTTCCCCCGCCGGGTTCACCCGCCCGGCAAAGCGCGCGTCCACGACGCCGTCCAGCGTCAGGTCATCGATCCGGTAGGCGCCCGAGCTTTCCCGCTCCAGCTGCACGTCCAGCCGGGTCGTTCCCGCCAGCAGCGGATCGACCTGCGCCAGGCCCAACGCCACGTTCTGCCCGCGCAGCGTGCCCGACAGGGTCAGCGCCCCTTCCAGCAGCCCGCCCCTGGCCTGCGCCTCGATCTCGGCCGCGCCGCTCAGCGGGCGTTTCGCCAGCCCGGCCAGCAGCGCCAGCGACGGCACCCGCGCCGTCAGCGCGCCATCGACCGACAGCCCGCGCAGGCCACCCGGGGTCACGGTGCCGACATAGCGCAGCTGCACCGCGCCTTGCAGGTCCAGCGGGTCCAGCCTGATCGGCCCGTTCAGCGTGCGCGCCGCCGCCAGAGTCAGCGCCGTGCGCCCCGCAAGCAGCGGATCGACATCCGGTAGGCCCAGTTGCACGTCCTGCACCTGGCCTTCGGCGGACAGGTTGAACGCCGCGCCGTCGATCCGCCCCTCACCGGTCACACGCAGGTCCACCGAACCGGCCAGGTCGCGCCCCGCCAGGGTCGAGAACGGCGCCAGCGTCGACAGCGCCGCGTCCAGCCGCCCGGCGACCTGCGGCACCTCGCCGCCCAGGTCCACGGTGCCCCGGTAGGACAGACGGCCAGCCTCGGCCACGACGGCTTCGGCGTCCAGCGTCCAGGTGTCGCCCGCCTGGTCGGCGCTGACCACCGCCGTCGTCGCGCCCGACAGGCCCGGCAGGACCAGCCCGGTTTCCAGGATGCTCGCTTGCAGTTTTCCGCTGCTTGCCCCGGTGGCCAGCGTCCCGGTGCCGGTGATGCGCGCCTGCGGCGTGATCAGCGACAGCCGCTCGGCCCGCAGGCCGGATTCGTCGCGCACCGCGCGCAGGTCCAGCCGCCCCTCGCCGTCGATCAGCGGATCCAGCTGCGCGATCCCGGTGGCCAGATCGCGCGTCGTGCCGTTCAGGACCAAATCGAAGCCGCCCGTCACCAGGCCCAGCTCACCCGTGACCGCCAGTTCCGCGCCGCCCTCCAGCGCGATGCCAGCCAGCCCGGCAAAGCGTGACAGGTCCTGCGCCGCCACCTTCAGGTCCGGCGACAGCACCGGGTTCAGCGAGCCGGTCCCGAACAGCGACAGCCCGCCGGTCAGCCCGTAGTCGGCCCCGGAGAGGTCCATGTCGCGCAGATTGAACGGCGCGTCCGGCTGCCAGTCAAACCGCAGCGAGCCGTTCAGCGTCTCGCCCAGCGCCTGCGCCAGCGCCGCGTCGACCGGGGCAAGCCCCGTGCCCGACAGCGTCAGCGCGCCGGTGACGCGGGTCGCCGCGCGGTCGATCTCGCCCGAGCCTTGCAGTTGCAGGCGGTCCGCAGAACCTTCGGCCGTGGTCAGCCCGCGCGCGTCCAGCGTCAGCTGCCAGCCGTTGCCGCGCGCCGCGTCGAAGGTGCCCGACAGCGTCGCGCCCTTGATATAGGTCTGCGCGCCCGGCACTGGCAGCAGCACCTCGTCACCCGTGGGCGGCACGATGCGCCCCGACAGGTCCAGCCGCTGCGGCCAGCCATCCGGCGCCAGCGCCGCGTAACCCGTCAGCTCCAGCGCCTGCGCCCGCAGATCGAGGTTTTCCAGCTCGATCGAACCGTCCGAGCGCTGCACCGCCTCGGCCTTGAGCCGGATGTCATTGCCCAGGAATTCGCCGTAGGCGGGCGCCACCACCGGCGCCAGATCACCGCCGATGTCGAGCGAGAGGCGCTGCGTCTCGGCATCGCCGTCCGCGCGCAGCACGATCCGCCCGGCCAGCCGCTCGACGCCGTCGGTTTCCAGCTTGAGATCGGCGGCGAAATCGTCAACCGGGGCATCGCCGGTCACGCTCAGCAGCACCGAAGGGTCGCCCGGCAGGCCCAGCTTGCGCGCCACGAGGCCGCCCGCGGGCTCCTGGAACAGGGTATCCAGCCGCAGCACCCGCGAGGTGTTGGAATAGGCGCCCGACAGCTTGAGCAGGCCGCCCCGGTCCAGCCGCTCCACCTGAAGGTCGGCATCGCCCTCGCCGCCCGACAGCTGGGCATTGCCGGTCACCCGCAGCACAAGGTCCTCGGTGGCGACCGGCGCGCCCAGGGCGACCTCGCGCAGATCCAGCTGCGCGAGGCGCAGCGACACCGGCAGTTCAGGCAGGGCAAAGGCGCTGCGCGCCTCCGGCGCGGGCGGCGCATCGCTGGCCACGGTCACCGGCAGGCGCGGCACCTCGATCCGGTCGACGCTGATCTCGTCGATCTCGACCGCGCCGCGCAACAGCGACCCGCGCGTCCAGGTCATCGCGACGCCGGTCATGGTCAGCCAGACGCCATCGTCGTCGGCCACGGTGATCCGGTCGATGGTCGCGCGCGAACTCAGCGCCCCGGCAAAGCCTTCGATGCTGACCTCGCGCCCGGCGTCGGACAGCGCGTCCTCCAGCAGGCCCTGGATATAGCCCCGGTCGTCATCCTGCGCGAAACCGGCCAGTGGCCAGACGAGCAACACCAGCAAAAGCCGCAAGAAACGCATCAGAATGCCTGTCCGATCCCTATGTAGATCTGCACGCCGTCGCCGGTATCACCGGCCACCGGCCCCGCGACGTCAAAACGGATCGGGCCGACCGGCGTGTCGTAGCGCAGGCCCAGACCCGCGCCGGCGTGCCAATCGCCGGTGCCGTCGGGAAAGCTTTCGGCGCCGACATAGCCGGCATCGGCGAAACCGACCACGCCGATGCTGTCGGTGACATCGACGCGCACCTCGGTCGACAGGCCCAGGAAACTGCGCCCGCCCAGCCGGAGGCCGCCGTAATCCACGTCGAGCGAGCGGTAGGGTTGGCCGCGCACGCTGCCCCCTCCGCCCGAGTAGAGCAGGAAGTCCGGCGGCGCGTCCATCGCGTCGGGGCCGACCAGCCCCGCCAGCTGCACCCGCCCGGCCAGCACGATGCCTTCGTCGGCACCGAAGGCGCGGTAGCCGCGCATGTCAAAGGAATAGCGCCCGCCGTAATCGCTGCGGTTCAGGATGGTGAACGGCTCCAGCTCGGCCCGCAGGTAAAAGCCTTCGGTCGGGTTCAGCTTGTCGTCGCGCCGGTCGATCGTCAGCGCGCCGGGAAACGACAGCAGCGTCAGCAGGCGTTCGGGTTCGCCGGGCAGCCACAGGTCGGTGATCTGTGACCGGCTGTAGGAAATCCCCAGCTCGCCCGAGACCTGCTTGGAAAACGCCCGCGTCACGCCAAAGCCCAGCGCGAACTTCCGTTCGATGTAGTCGGGTTCGTCGTCGTAGCTGAGGCCCGTGGTGGCAAAGAACAGCGTGTCGGCGCCGTAGACGGCGGGTTTCTCGAACCGCGCCGTGATCGAGAAATCGGGGTTCATCCCGGTGCCGCCCAGCTGGGTGGCCTTGCCCTCGACGCGGAACCGTTCGGCCCCGCCCAGGATGTTGCGGTGCAGCCAGAAGCCGGACAGCCCCACCCCTTCGGAGGACGACAATTCCGCGCCAAAGCCGAAGCGGCGCGGCTTGCGGTCGGTGACGTCGATCACGATGTCCAGTTCACCGTCTGGCGAGGCCGTCTCGGCTTCGGTCAGGGTGACAGAGCGGAAGGTGCCGGTCGACCGCAGGCGGCTGGCCGCATCCTCGACCTCGACCGGGTCGAACACCTCGCCGCGCGGGATGCCGGCGATCTGGCGGATGCGCGCGGCGCGCACCGCGCTGTC
Organism: Antarctobacter aquimaris; assembly: GCF_900184945.1. GTDB lineage: Bacteria > Pseudomonadota > Alphaproteobacteria > Rhodobacterales > Rhodobacteraceae > Maliponia > Maliponia aquimaris. The sequence continues at coordinate 94,237 of NZ_FXYF01000006.1, forward strand.
CTCGGTCACGATCACGTCGCCAAAGCGCAGGCGCTGGCCCCGGTCGACGGTCAGTGTCACGTCCAGTTCCGACACGGGATGGCGCGCGGTGATCTTCTGGTCGGCGATCTGCGCCTTGGCGTAGCCCATGGACCGCCAGCTGTCGACCGCCACCTGCGCGGTGTCCCGCACGACGGTCGCCAGCGCCGGCTGTCCGGGGGCAAAGCCTTCGGGGATCGGCGCCCGCTTGTTGATCGGCGCGACCACCGCGCGGCCAAAGGTGAACTGCTTGCCGGGGTCGACCCGGATCTTGACGTGGTCGATGCGCGCCGGCGGGGCAAAGGGCGGGATTTCGGCCGCCTCGCGCCCGTCGAGCGTGATCCGCACCGTGGCCGAATAGTAGCCCTGCGCATACAGCGCCTCGACCAGCCGCGCATAATCGCCCTGCGCGGCGGCCAGGACGTCCTGCGGCGCGCTGTCGCCGCTGTCCTTCAGCGTGGCGAGAATCGATGCCGCGCGCAGGCTTTCCCCGATCGCGCCGTCCTCCTTGCCGACGATGGCAAAGGTCAGCTTTTCAAGGCTCTTGGCCGATTGCGGCAGGGTCAGGCAAATGCCTGTCATGGCGGCAAAAACCAGGGCACGCGAAATCGGTCGCAGAACCCGCACCCGCGTTCCGGACCACCCCAGGGGCCTGATCGCCCGCCTGCAGATATCTAGCCGCTCACCCATGCTCACAGACTATAAGATGATGCGCGGACGCATAGAGGCAAATGCAAATGACAGCAAGAATCAGCGCGCCTCCGTATCCCGTTTGCACAGGACCGGCTGGCGCAGGCGCCCTTGGCCAAGCCCCCGCCGGACCGGGCGCGCCGGCGCGCGGCGCGGAACCCTGTCACTGCCCTCGGGGCAACCGCCTCTCAGGCCAGCAGCGGATCGTCCATGAGGTCGTCTTCGGCCGGGTCTTCGTCAAGCAATGCCCATTTCCCGGCGTCATCCAGCATCATGCGTTCAAACAGCCCGCCCGGACCAAAGGGATCGGCGACAGACACCGGGCCGGGCGGCGGATCACTCGGGCCGGGATCGACAGGGCCGGGATCGGTCGGGCCAGGATCGACAGGCCCCGTCGGCGGCGGCGTCACGCCGCCCCAGCCCCAGAACGAGCCCGCCATCAGGTTGCCAAAGACGCCGCCCGCGCCGAACACGTTGCCCGACCAGATGTCCGGCGTGGAGGGGATGGGGTCCACGACCGGCGGTTCCTCGGGACCGGGGTCCTCGGGGGTCGGATCCTCCGGGCCCGGGTCCTCTGGACCGGGGTCCTGCGGTGGCGGATCCTCCGGCCCCGGATCTTCGGGGTCGGGATCGACCGGATCGGGAATGTCGGGTCCGGGCGTCTCCGGGTCGGGCGTGTCCACCCGCTCGCCGTCGACGACGCTGTAGCGTTCGGCGACGTATTCGCGCAGCACCCAGTCGGTGTAGGGCGGCTTCAACGCGCCGCTGTCGTCGGTGACCGCCGGGTCGAAGGCGGCGTACGTTTCGAACACGCCGGTCACCAGGGCCACCTCCGCCTCCGACAGGTTCTCTTCCTCGCCCCAGACGTCGTAACCTTGGAACCGCGTCACGGTCAGGTCGCCGCCATAGAGCGGCAGCGCGGCTTCGGCGAAATCGGTCGCATGGACGTGGTCGCTGTGCTCCTGGTCGAACCCGTCGTCTTGCAGCAGCAGGTCCTCGGGCGCGTGGCGCTCCATGATCGCTGCCAGAACCTGCGTCAGTTCGGTCGACGTGTAGCTGGCCGCGCCGTCGACGGTCACGACCTCGGGGATGGTGCCGTCCCACAGCTGTTCCAGGCTGGCCAGGCCGTAGGTGTCGGTCCCGCCGCCGTCGATTCCATCGGGCGTGCGCAGGAAATACAGCCGCACCTGCGGCGCGCTTTCCAGGTAGCTGCTGGCCACCTCGCAGGGCACGCCGCCCACGTCCAGCGTCACCGTCTCGTCGATCCAGTCCGCCGGATCGGCCCCGGCCATCTGCGCATAGGCGGCCTTGGCCCCGGCTTCGCGCATTTCCCAATAGGCGGCATCCTGACCGGCGTCCCCGGCGGTCAGGTAGACCGTGGTCTGCGCCTCGCCCGCGGAGATGCTCTCGGCCACTGTCGGGTTCATGAACAGCAGGTCGTCATCGGGATGTGCGACGATTGCCATGGCGCCGCCCGCTTCAACCGGGCTCAGCGCCGCGACCGTCAGGTCGATCAACTCGGCATCGCCGGGCAGCACCGCGCCGCGCAGGTCCGCCGTGCCCAGTCCCAGCGGCACCTCCGCCGCCCGTTCCGCCAGCAGGACGTCGTCCTTGAGGATCGACATCTGGCCTGTGTCGTCGATCAGCGCGCTGAAATGCGCGGTCTCGCCCGCCTGCAGGGCATCCTGCGCCACGAGGCGGTAGGTGCTGCCCCCCTGTGACAACGAGAACGCCAGGTCGTTCGAGGATCCCGCCTGGCCAAAGCTCAACTGCACGGGGCCGCCCGCCTCGCCCAGCGCGACCAGCGGACGCGAGCCGCCTCCCAGCCCGTCAAAGCGCAGGGCAACGTCGATCCGCAAGGGCCCGGTAAAGAGCCCGTCAATCACCGGCTGCAACATCGGACAATCGCATCCTTCAGGTCTCGGCACGGCAAGGAACCGGGGCCGTGCTTCCCCGGCCGGACCGCCCCACGGTCCGAATGGCGCCACATCCACGCCACGATCTTTGCACCCAGCGCCGCGATCCTGCCACAATCTGCGGGCGAAGTCCGTTCACTTTGCGGAAACACACCGTTGAATGGCGCAAATATCCACGGGCCTTTCAGACAAGGGTGCGCGTCCTCCGCATCGGCGTTCCGGCGGCGGATCGGTCGCCGGGTTGACCCGCCCTGCCCCGATCCGGATCGCCAAACGCGTGTCAGATCGACATGCGCCGCACCCGCGCCCCGCCGCGCCGCCGGGGCTGCGGCAAGGTCAGGTCCAGCGGCCGCAGCGGGCAACGCAGCGACTCGCGGATCAATGCGCAGAACACCGCCACCGCCGGGTCCGTGTCGGCAAAGGGTTCGGCCCGCAGCCAGGCGCGCACCGCCTCCGCCTCGTAGCTGGCGTCACCCGGCAGCAGCGCCAGCCATTGCATGTAGCCCATGTGGCCCAGTTCGCGCGCCCGTTCGGGCGTCGCGGCCTCGGCCTGCAACTGGATCAGGGTTCTCTCGATCGACATGGCACCCTCCGCGCCAGCGGGCGGCGGTGCCTGGGTGGGATCGGTCGTCTCTGAGGGCCGGAACGGTCCATCGTGCACGCCTTCTCCGGGGCACCCCGCCCGGGTTGAGTGAAAAGAACGTGCCGCCCCATGGCAGCCCGTAATGGCAGGTCTCCTGACTCGCGGGTCGTCGCGTCTCCCGTGCCTTCCCGGGGACAGCGCGTCCCCAGTGGCGTCTTTCGGGATGGCTCGCCGCTCACAGTTGCGGGGGCAGTCACGGTCTTGGGGGTCTCCCCGCACCGTGTTCCCTATTAGGCCGCTTTCGCAGTCACCATCGCGCCCACCCTGCGCCTGCACCCGCGCCCGGTCAAGCGGCCCCTTGCCCGCCGCGCGCCCCTGTCGCATGACAGATCGCAGAAGGAGCGCGGATTGGCCCAGATCACCTTGAAACAGCTCGAAGCGTTTGTGCAGGTGGCCGACCTTGCCAGCTTTCGCCGCGCGGCGGAGCGGCTGAACACGACGCAGCCCAACGTCTCGGCCCGGATATCAGCCGTCGAATCGCAGCTGGGCCTCAGGCTGTTCGACCGCGACGCAGGCTCGGTCCGCCTGACCCCCGCCGGGCGGCCCCTGCTGGCCAAGGCGCGCGCGGTGCTGGCCGCCGTCGATGGCTTTGTCGCCGCCGCGGGCGAGGACCAGCTGTTCGAGGGCATCCTGCGGCTGGGTGTGACCGAGATGATCGTGCACAGCTGGCTGGGCGCCTTCCTGCGCGCGCTCAAGGCACGGTTTCCCGGAATCGACGTGGAGCTCACGGTGGACCTCTCGGCCAACCTCTCGCCGCAGCTGTTTTCCCGCGCGCTGGACCTGACGCTGCAAAGCGGCCCCTTTGGCCGGCAGATCACCGGCGGCGAGGACCTGGGCGCCTTTCCCCTGGTCTGGGTCGCCGCCCCCCGGCTGGGACTGCACGGCCCGCCGCTGTCGCTGCGCGAGGTCGCGGCGCACCCGGTGCTGACCCATGCGCGCGGCACCCTGCCCTTTGAGCAGCTGCGCGACCACGTCGCCTCGCACCCCGACGTGTCTGTGCGCCTTGTGCCGTCCACCAACCTCGCCGCCTGCCTGCAGATGACGCTGGACGGGCTGGGCGTGGCCTGCCTGCCCGAGGTCATGCTGCGCGCGCCGCTGGCCGAGGGGCGGCTGATGCCGCTGCGCTACCTCTGGGTGCCCGACCCGCTGCGCTTTCGCGCGCGCTATGACAGCGAAACCGCGCCCTCCTACGTGGTGCGCGCCGCCGAACTGGCGCGCGACGTGGCACGTGACAGCCTGGATCCCGCCCGAGGATAAATATTCCTGATCCTTATCATCCAATCAAATAATTGGATCGGATCAAAGCGTGCCGTTACCCTGCCCCCGACACAGGAAGGGACATCAATCATGGGCATCAGGCTGGGCGTGGACATCGGCGGCACCTTTACCGACGTGGTGCTTGAGACGGGCAGCGCGCGGCACTCCACCAAGGTGCTGACCACCTATGCCGCCCCCGAGGATGCGATCCTCGACGGGATGCGGCAGGTCTGCGCCAAGGCCGGCGTGACGCCGCAGCAGATCACCCAGATCATCCACGGCACCACCCTGGCCACCAACGCCCTGATCGAACGGCGCGGGGCAAAGACCGCGCTGATCACCACCGAAGGCTTTCGCGACGTGATCGAGATGCGCACCGAAAGCCGGTTCGAGCAGTACGACCTGAACCTGACGCTGCCCCTGCCCCTCTTGCCGCGCAACCGCCGCTACACCGTGACCGAACGCATGGACGCCGACGGCCACCCCCTGATCCCACTGGACCGCGCGCAGGTGGTGGCGCTGACCGAGGTCCTGCGCGACGCCGGCTATGACAGCATCGCCGTCGGCCTGCTGCACAGCTACGCCAACCCCGCGCATGAACGGCTGATCGCCGAGGTGCTGGCCGAAACGCTGCCCGGCGTGCCGGTCTCGCTATCCTCGGACGTCTCGCCGCAGATGCGCGAGTACGAACGCTTCAACACCACCATCGCCAATGCCTACATCAAGCCGCTGATGGCCTCCTACCTCAACCGCCTGCGCGAGAGGCTGGCGGGCGAAGGCGCGGATTGCCCGGTCTTCCTGATGCACTCCGGCGGCGGGATCATGTCGCTGGAGATGGCGGCCGAATTCCCGGTGCGGCTGGTCGAATCCGGCCCGGCGGGCGGCGCGATCTTTGCCGCCGACATCGCCGCGCGGCACGGGCTGGACAAGGTGCTGAGCTTTGACATGGGCGGCACCACGGCCAAGATCTGCCTGATCCGCAACCAGACGCCCAAGACCGCGCGCGTGTTCGAGGTCGCCCGCTCCTACCGCTTCAAGAAGGGCTCGGGCATGCCGATCTCGATCCCGGTGATCGACATGGTCGAGATCGGCGCCGGCGGCGGCTCGCTGGCCCATGTCGACGCGCTGAACCAGATCCGCGTCGGCCCCGAAAGCGCCGGGTCCGAACCCGGCCCCGCCTGTTACGGGCGCGGCGGCGACCGCCCCGCCGTCACCGACGCCGACCTGGTGCTGGGCAAGCTGGACCCTGACAACTTCGCCGGCGGCTCCATCGCGCTGCACCCCTCGTCATCCGCCCAGGCCCTGATCGCCCACATCGGCGACCGGCTGGACATGGACGAAACCGAGGCCGCCTGGGGCCTGGCCGAGGTGGTGGACGAGAACATGGCCAACGCCGCCCGCGTCCATGCGGTCGAGAACGGCGAGGACCTGTCGGGCTACACCATGATCGCCTTCGGCGGCGCGGCCCCGCTGCACGCCGCGCGTCTGTGCGAAAAGCTGGGCGTGGCGCGCTGCCTCGTGCCGCAGGGCGCGGGCGTCGGCTCGGCCATCGGGTTCCTCCGCGCGCCCTTCAGCTTCGAGGCCAACCGCTCGGTCTTTACCCGGCTGTCGAATTTCGACCCGGTCGCGGTCAAGGCGCTGTTTCAGGACCTGCGCGAGGAGGCCGCCAGCTTTGTCCGCACCTGCGACGCGCGTTCCGACATCCATGCCGAGTTCAAGGTCTACATGCGCTACGCCGGACAGGGCTGGGAAATCCCCGTGCCGCTGACCGCCGAGGAGGCCGACGCGCCCGACGCCGCCAGTTTCCGCACGCGGTTCGAGACGGAATACACCGCCCTCTTCGGCCGCACGGTCGAGGGGATGGAGCCGGAAATCACCGTCTGGTCGGTCAACGCCTTCACCCGCCGCGACGCTGCCGAAAAGGCGCCGCCCGTCACCCCCACCGGCTCCGTCACGGCACCCGCGCAGCGCGACCTCTTTGACCCGGCACTTGGCCGCCGCGTGACCGCCGCCGTCGTCGCCCGCGATGCTCTGCCGCCGGGGGCCAGCGTCGATGGCCCGGCGCTCATCACCGAGGACGAGACCACCGTCGTCGTCCCCTCCAGCCGCGAGGTGCTGACACTGGCGGACGGTACGCTAGACGTCCGCCTGCCACAGACCGCCCGCACCGAACAGAAGGACGCCGCCCATGTCTGAACCGTCGAAAGTCGCCTACCAGGTCATGTGGACCCGGCTGATCTCGGTCGTCGAGGAACAGGCCCAGGCGCTGATCCGCACCGCCTTTTCCACCTCCGTGCGCGAGGCGGGCGACCTCTCCGCCGGGGTCTACGACGACGCCGGGCAGATGCTGGCGCAGGCGGTCACCGGCACGCCGGGCCACGTCAACGCCATGGCCGACGCGGTGGGCCATTTCATCCGCCGCATCGGCCGCCAGAACATGTTCCCCGGCGACGTCTACCTGACCAACGACCCCTGGGAGGGCACCGGGCACAAGCACGACATCACCGTCGTCACGCCGGTGTTCAACGCGGCGAAACTGATCGGCTTTTTCGCCTGCACCGCCCATGTCACCGACATCGGCGGGCGCGGCTTTGGTGCCGATGCCAACGACGTGCACGAGGAAGGGCTGTACCTGCCCATCATGAAGTTCGCCGAACGGGGCGAGACCGACCGCACCCTGCTCATGATCATCCGCGGCAACGTGCGCGAGCCCGACCAGCTGGTCGGCGACATCCACGCGCTGGCCACCTGCAACGAGATCGGCCGCCGCCGGCTGCTGGAGATGATGGAGGAGTTCAGCCTCGAGGACCTGTCGGGCATCTCCGACTTCATCCTGACCAACTCGCGCACCGCCACGCTGGAGCGGATCAACGCGCTGAAACCCGGCAGCGCCGAGGGGCACATGCGGATCGACGGCTATGACCGCCCGATCGACCTGCACGTCAAGCTGACCATCGAACCGGACCGCATCCTGGCCGACTGGACCGGCACCAGCGGCACGGACCGCAAGGGCATCAACGTGCCGATGGTCTACACCAAGGCCTATGCCTGCTACGCGCTGAAATGCGCCATCGCGCCCGAGATCCCCAACAACGCCGCCTCGCTGGCGCCGTTCGAGGTGACCGCGCCGGAAAACACCATCGTCAACGCGCTGTTCCCGGCCCCCGTCGCGCTGCGCCACGTCATCGGCCACATGGTCCCCGACACGGTCTACGACGCGCTGGACAAGCTGTTGCCCGACACCGTGCCCGCCGAGGGCGCGGGGTGTCTCTGCAACTTCCAGCTGTCATTGCGCCCTGCCCCCGGCGCGCGCAATGCCCGCCGGGCCGAGGTGCTGACCTTCAACTCCGGCGGCTCGGGCGCACGACCCGGCCTCGACGGGATGAGCGCCACCGCCTTCCCCTCGGGCGTGATGACCATGCCGGTGGAGGCGACCGAGCAGGCCGGCCCGGTGATCATCTGGCGCAAGGAACTGCGCCCCGACAGCGGCGGCGCGGGCCAGCATCGCGGCGGGCTGGGCCAGTTCATGCAGGTCGGCGCGCGTGAGGGCCACGAGTTCGACATTTCCGCCATGCTGGACCGCATCCACCACCCGGCGCGCGGCCGCCGCGGCGGCATGGCGGGCGGCGCGACCTCCATCACCCGTTCAGACGGGACCGCGATGCGCGGCAAGGGCCGCCAGAGCGTGCCCGAGGGCCAGCGCGTGGTGATGGAGTTCCCCGGCGGCGGCGGCTACGGCGACCCGGCCCAGCGCGACCCCGCGCAGGTCCGCCGCGACATCGCGCTGGGCTACATCACGCCGCAACACGCAGCGCAACATTACGGCATCCCCGAATCCGAAAGCGCAGAGATCCTGCTCCGCGCCCGCCTTGGAGACAGCTTCTGATGGCCACCCCCGGCTTTGCCCCGCGTCCCACCAAAACCTCCTATGACGTCGTCATCATCGGCGGCGCGATCATGGGCTCCTCGACCGCCTGGTTCCTGTCGGACAACCCCGATTTCACCGGATCGGTCCTGGTGATCGAACGCGACCCGAGCTATTCCATGTGCTCGACCGCGCACACCAATTCCTGCATCCGGCAGCAGTTCTCGGACCCGCTGAACGTGCGCATCTCGCAGTTCACGGCCGAATTCATCCGCGCCCTGCCGGACCGGATGCGCGACAGCCGCGCGCCGCGCCTCAACGTGCAGAACTACGGCTATCTCTACCTCGCCGACAACGACGGCTTTGCCGAGGTGCTGCGCGAAAACGCGGTGATCCAGCGCGCCGAGGGCGCCGAGACAGAGCTGCTGACCCGCGACGAGATCGCCGAACGCTACCCCTTCTACCAGCTCGACGACATCGTGCTGGGCTCGATCAACCGCAAGGATGAGGGCTACTGGGACGGCGGCACGCTGTTCGAGTGGTTCCGCCGCTCGGCGCGCGACCGGGGTGTCGAATACGTCGCCAACGAGGTGGTCGGCCTGACCCGCGCGGGCAACCGCATCACCGGCGTGACGCTGGCCTCGGGCGAGACCTTGGCCTGCGGCCATGTCGTCAACGCCTCCGGCCCGCGCGCCGCGCGCACCGCCGCCATGGCGGGCATCCCCCTGCCGGTGGAGCCGCGCAAGCGCTTTACCTGGGTCTTCACCTCGGAAAAGCCGCTGGACCGCGAATTGCCGCTGACCATCGACCCCTCGGGCGTACACGTCCGGCAGGACGGCCCGACGACCTACCTCGCCGGGTGCCCGCCGCAGGATGACCACCCGGTCGACCCCACCGATTTCACGATGCACCACAACCGCTGGCTCGACCACGCCTGGCCGATCATCGCCACCCGCATCCCGGCCTTCGACTCGCTGCGCATCGTCACCGAATGGGCCGGGCACTACGCCTACAACACGCTGGATCAGAACGCCATCCTGGGGCCGCACCCGGAGATCACCAACTTCCTGTTCCAGAACGGCTTTTCCGGCCACGGGCTGCAACAGAGCCCGGCGATGGGCCGGGGCCTCGCGGAATGGCTGACCTATGGCGCCTACCGCAGCCTCGACCTGACCCGCTACGGCTATGACCGCATCGCCGAGAACCGCCCGATGCTGGAAAAGGCCGTGATCTGAGACCCAACTCCGAAAGGCACCTGACATGAAGAAACTCGTTCTGACCGGCGCGGCCGGACGCCTCGGCTCCTACCTGCGCGAACCGCTGTCGAAACTGGCGGATGAACTCGTCTCGACCGACATCGCCGAAGGTGTGGGCAAGCTCTACCCGGGCGAACGCTACGTGCAGGCCGACCTGGCCGATCTCGACGCGATGCTGGCCGTGCTGGAGGGCGCCGACATGGTGGTGCATTTCGGCGCGATCGGTGACGAGGCGCCGTTCGACCAGATCCTGCAATCCAACATCGTCGGCGCCTACACCGTGTGGGAGGCCGCGCACCGCCACGGGCTGCGCCGGGTGGTCTACGCCAGCTCGATCCACGCCGTCGGCATGTACCCGCGCCAGCAGTTCATCGGCACCGACGTGCCGCACCGCCCGGACACCTTCTATGGTCTCGCCAAGTGCTTTGCCGAGGACCTGGGCCGGCTCTACTGGGAAAAGCGCGGGCTGGAGTCGGTCTGCCTGCGCATCCTGTCCTGCGCGCAGGTCACCAGCGCCCGGGCGCTGGGCACCTGGCTCAGCTATGACGACCTGATCCAGATAGTCACACGCGCCATCGACACGCCGACGACCGGCTTTAGCGTGGTCTACGGCGTGTCGAACAACGACCGCGCCCCGGTGGACAATTCCGCCGCGCAGTTCCTCGGCTACCGGCCGAAGGACAACGCAGAAAAGTACGCCGCCGAGATCCTCGCCCAGGAAGGCCCCGCCGACCCGACCAACCCCGAGCATATGTGCCACGGCGGCGTCTTTGCCGTGGTCCCTCTGGGCGAAAGCGGCACGGCGCGGATGAAGATCGTCGACGACCGCAAGGACAGCTGAGACGGCGAAACCGCCCGCGCCCACCGCGATGAGGGCGCGGGCCTGTCGGACGGCCCGTCAGCCAGTCGGGTCGAACGCCAGCATCTTGCGCAGCAGCCGGCGCAGCTCGGCCGCTTCGGCGGGGCTCAGCCCCGTCGCGGCGCGCGCCTCGTGCGCTTCGAAGGTGTCCATCAGGCCGCGCACCCGTTCTGCCCCCGCCTCGGTCAGGCGCAGTTCCATCGCGCGCCTGTCGTCCTCGGGCACGCGCCGGACGACCAGCCCGTCACGCTCCATCTGGCCGACCATCTTGGTCATGTGCGCGCGCTTGATCATCAGCGCCCGCGCCAGGTGCCCTTGCCGGATGCCGGGATTGTCGCGCAGCAGCATCAGCACCGACAATTCGCCCGGCCGCACACCGGCCCCCTCGAAGGCGGCAAAGAAATCGGCAAAGCTGCGCAGCTGCGCCAGCCGCAGCAAAAAGCCGACCGACCCGTAAAGCGGGCCATAGTTGACCGCAGGCTGCGCGCCGCTGTCGGGCCGGTCCTTCGCGCTCATCTCGTGCCCCTGTCCCCGCCACGCCGGACAGGCCCGTCGCCCGCCGTGGAAATCGCCCCTGCCCGGCGCATCGCCGTCTCCTGCCGCTGGTGTCACCATTGTTTCCCAGCAGACAATATTTTCCGGCCAAGTCAACAACCGCGCGCAGCATGGGGGCGCGGCGCGGTGCGGCATCCTCCCTTGCACCCCCGCGCCCACCCCGCGATAGTCGGGCGTCACAGGAATCCGGAAATGTCGATGGACATGCAATTGGTTGCCAGGTGCCGCAACGTCGGCACGCTCTACCCGACCGGCTACGACGAAGACCCGGACCGGCTGGGCGGCATCCTGGTCGACCGGCTGGACATCGCCGCCGGCGGGGTGGTGGCGATCATGGGGCCATCCGGATCGGGCAAGTCCACGCTGCTGAGCCTGCTGAGCGGGCTGAAGGGGGAAAACACCGTCTCCGCGCAGGCAGGCGCATCGGAACTGACCCTGCTGCCCGGCTCTCCCGACGCCGCCGACCTGCTGGCCCATGACGTGCCCCGCGCCGGCACCGTCGGCTTTGTCTTCCAGGACTCGCACCTGATGAAAAGCCTGTCGGTCGCGCTGAACACCGACATGGCGCGCGTGCTGACGCACCCGAGGCTGGACCGGGACACCTTTGCCGCGCTGATGCGCGATTTCGGTCTGGTCCGGGACCAGTCCGAGGACAGCGGCGCGCAGGCGCTGCGCAAGACGCCCGTGGCGACCCTGTCGGGCGGCCAGCAGCAGCGCGTCGCCGTGGCCCGCGCGCTGGCCGCCGAACCGCGCCTGATCTTCTGCGACGAACCGACCAGCAGCCTGGACCCCAGGACCGCGCGCCGCATCATGACCCGGCTGCGCGACTGGGCGCGCGGCGCGGGCGCCACCGTGCTCTGGGTGACCCATGACGAGGATCTCGCGCTCGAGATCGCCGATGCCATCCTCTGCGTCGCCGATGGGCGGGTGCTGTCGGACGATGGCCGCCCGCGCGCCCTGCCGCCCGAGGCCGGTGCCGATGCGCGCCGCGCCCTGCTCGAGGACCTGCGCCGCCCCGCCCGCGACCTGCCCGCGCTGAGCCGGGACCTGATCGCCACACAAGGCCTGCTGCTGGACCCCACGGCGCGGCAGCGCGCCCAGGCCAACGCCGGCTCCGGCGCGCCGGTCCGGCGGGCGCATTTCAACCTGCCCGGCATCGCCCATTTCATCCTGCGCTTTGTCCTGGCCGAGCTGTTCCCCGCCCGCACCGGCAAGGCGCGCGGGACCGGCGCGCGGCACCTGCTCACGCTGCCGCTGCGCTTCAGCCGGCCGACCTTTGCGCTGATCGTCCTGCTGGGCATCCTCGCCGCCTATGCCACGCTGTTCGGGTTGGCCCTGCTTGACGCCAAGTTCGCCCGCGACCTGTCGCGCCCCGAGGTGTCGCATTACACGCTGGAGCGGTTTGGCGACGTGGCCAGCGGCGCCGACGACCTGCTGTCGCTCAGGGCGCTCAGGCGCATGGAGGACGACCTGTCGCAGCGCTTTGCCGCCCAGATCGCCGAGGGCGCGCGCCCGCCGCAGGTCTTTGGCCGCCGGCTGGAGCTGAGCGCCCGCACCGCAGACCTGCGCGGCGGCTGCGAGGACGCGCGCAACCGCGCAGGCAACGCCGTGCTTGTGGTCTTTGACCATGACGAGCCGCTGTTTCGCGACCTCGCCGTGACCGGCGGCGGCAGCATCGGCGCGACGCCCCCCGCCGACCTGCGCGGTACGGCCTTCGTCACCCCGGATTTCCTGCAACGCCGCCTGGGCATCGGCCCCGGCGACCCGGTGCCCGAAGCCTTCTGCCTCGGCAGCGAAAAGAACCTGGCGCGGGTCCAAATCGCCGGCCTGCTGCGCGACATCCCCGGCTCGCGCGTGCTGAGCGCCGAGATCGCCATGACCAACGACGCCTGGCTGCGCATCATGAAAGAGCCGGACATGAAACCCAACAGCTGGGGCAGCGGCTGGCCGCCGTTCGAAAGCGCCGCGCTCTACTTCGACGCCGAATATGCCGAGCCGCTGTTCTGCACCATCGACGAATGCGAAGGCCGCCCCGACCTGTTCGACCGGGTCTACGGCCCCAGTTACAAGCTGAACGACGACGCGCTGGCGCAGGTGCGTCGGCTGTTGTCCATCGCGTTGGGCAGCCGCCAGTTGCTGATTGCGGTGGTGCTGGCCATGGCGGTCAGCATCGGCATCGCGGTGGCGCTGTCGGTGCAGGCCTTCATCGCCTCGAACGAACGCTTTCTCAGCATCATGCGGGCGGTGGGCTACCGGCTGGGCCACATCGCCCTGCTGATGGTGGCCGAACTGCTGGTGATCACGCTGGTCGCGGCGGCGGTGGCGGTGGGCGTGCTGGCGGCGCTGCACGGGGTCTTTGCCGACGACGTCGCCCGCATCTGGGACCTGGAGCCGGGTTGGCTCACCTGGTCGCCCGCAACGACCTTCCGGGCCATCACATTCGCGTTCTACGTGGTGGCCGGCGTCGGGCTCTGCGTGGTGGGCTGGTGGTGGGCCTCGCACCGCCACGTTGGACAGAAACTTCAGGGTGTGTGACCCTTGGCGCGCGACGCGCCAGACGAAAGGAGACCGGCCATGAGACATGTGACCTTCCCGGCGCTGATCGGCCTGGTCCTGGGCGCCGCGCCCGCGCTGGCGCAGGTGCCGCCGGTCTGCGACGCCGCCCTGATCGGGCTGGCGCAGGCGCGCATGGCCGCCGAACCGCAGGCCATGGCCTTTCTGCGCGATGCGACCCCGGTGCTGGACCCAGTGCCGCCCGCCGGCGCAGATGCCTACGGCGCGCTGTTCGGAACGGCCATGCAGGGCTCGCCTGACCCTCTCGACTTTTTCACCGACGGCGCCTTCGTTCACGACGCCTGCATCGAGGTCACAGGGACGCTCAAGACGACCCTGAAAAAGGTGCCCATCCGCTCCAACACCGGCCTGCCCGTGCCGGTCTCGATCTATGTGTTCCAGCAGGGCGACCTGGCGAAAAAGACGATAGCGGGATCGACCAGCGCCCAGACGAACCTGCGGGTCAAGACAGGGTCATTCCTGATCGACCCGGCCCTGCGCGGCGCGACACCCCGCCTGACCAGTGCCGAAGATGCGTTCAGGAACTTCGCCCTCTCCGCCTACGTCTCGCAGGACCAGGAGGCGACGCTGACCGGCAGCCTGGATCGTGCGGGCGATCACCAGTGGTTCGCGCTCGACCTGCGGCAGGGCGCGGGACGGCAGCTGGCGGCTGTGGTCTGCGACCAGCCCTGCGACGCCTACCTCGATGAGCTGAAGGCCCGCCTGCTGGCTGGCAGCGGCCCGGTTGTCGCGCGCCCCGCACCCGAGCCGCCCGATGGTCCGACACCGCCCCCCGCCGCGCCCGACTTCGCCGGTGACCGCCTGTCGGTCGTCGTCCTGACCCACGATGGCGCCATCACCGCGACCGAGGACATCGACCTTGCCGGATGGGTCGCGGCACAGGGGATCGACGATGCCGCCCGCCGCCTGTTGCAGGAGACCCTGACCGGCTTTCTCGGGCCCTCGGCGGCGCGCGACCTCTCGGCGCTGTTCGACCTTGGCCTGCTGGCCGAAGATCTGCGGCCGCTGGCCATCGACAGCACCGATCACGCCTACCGCATCATCCTGCGCCAGCCCGAACCGCCCGCGCCCGTCCTGCTGCGCGGCGTCGACGTGGTGCTGGCGCAGCCCTCCGGCAGCCCCGTGCTCGACCATTGCCGGATCGAGGTCGAAGTCAGCCACCCGGACCACGACCCGCTGATCCTCGACACCGTGCTGGACCTCGACAACACCGACCGGACCGAGTCGGGGGATGAGAAGTTCCTGCGCTTCTACACCCAGGCCCTGCCAGAGGCGCCGGTGCTGGCGGAACCCGTCGACAGCCTCAGCCTGCGGGTCTACCCGGCGGCCGATTTCGCGCTGTTCGAAGGGTCCCAGCCGAAACCGTCCAGCTGCACGCTCACCTGGGCCAACCGCTTTCCGAAACAGTCCTTCGAACTGGCCGAGGTCGACGTGCAGACCGCCCTGCCGGTGCTGCTGACCCGGGACGGCAAGGTCATCTTTCACAACGTGACGCTGCGCAGCACCGCGCGGCCGGTCTTTGTCCTGCTGTTCAACGCCACCGGGCTGACCGATTCCAACGGCGCGCCGCTCAACCCCGAGCTGTTTCCCGGCTGGAACACCCGGCGCGGCGGACGCGACCTGCAGGCGGCGCTGGGCATCATGGCGCGGGCCGCGCATGACCTCTTTTCCCGCCGGGTCGATGACATGTTCATCGCCGAAGCGGCAGGCGGGCTGGACAAGGGCTTTCTCGACAAGGTGCCGTTCGAGCGGGAGACGCTGGCGCGCATGGCGGCCAGCCTCAAACCCGGCGAGGTCGGCCCCTTCAACCTGGAAAACGAGGTGCGCAACCTCGCCAATTCCACCGCCGCCCTGCCCCGCTTTGTCATCCTCGGCCGCTCCGGCCTGCCGCGCGACACCGATTACTGCGCCACCATCCCCGACATCCCCGAGGACGCACTGGCCGGGTCGCTTCTGATCGACTTTCTCAGCCGCGACGCCACATTCGACCTGTCGCCCGCCGCGCAAAAGGGCCTGATCGACCCACCGGGACCGGAAACCTTTGCCACGGCCGCCGCGCGCCTGGCCGCGCGCTGCCCGGACGACGGCAGCGGGCTTGTCCACTGGGTCATCACGCCCGACACCGCCGACGCGCTGGCGCTGCTGGACAACCTCGAAACCGTCGCGACCTACATCTTTGGAGGCCTCGAATGATCCGCCTTGCCTGCCTTGCCCTCGCCCTTGCGGGACTGGCCGACACCGCTGCCGCGCAGAACGCCGCCAGTTTCGTCAGCCGCGACGGCACCTGTGTGTCGGACCTCTACGAGGTCATCTCGGGGTTTGAACGCAGCGGCAACAGCGTCACCGTGCGCGCCCAGCAGATCAAGTCCGGCCCGCTGGCGGCGCAGCCGATGACGCAGTCGGTCATTCCGCCCTTCACCCCGGTGAAATGCTACGCCCGCAACGACGAGCTGGTGTTGATCCTGGCCGAAGAGGGCCAGAACTACTGCGGCTGGGTGCCCGCCACGGCGCTGCTGGGCGGCGGCGGGCAGGACGATGCCGCCTCGCCGTTTTCGCGCGGGCTGGCCTGCCCGACGCTGAAACCGCTGCAAGTGTCGGACTACTGCCGCAAGAAGGAGGCGCTGGGCAGCTATGAGGCGCTCTGCGAGGAGCTGCGCCAGGAGGACGGCGACTTTCAGCGCAACCCGATCGAGACCAAGTTCCTGACCTGGAACGCCGACGCCCTGAACCCCGCCGAACGCACCGCCGTCACCCGCTACGCGGAACCCGACCGGGCGCAGGCCCTGGCCGGGGACCTGTCGATCTTTTCGGTGTTCAAGGTCTGGGACGTGGCCGCCGGCCCGGACGGCGAGGATCTTTTCGTGCTGATCGGCCCGGACCAGAAGACCGTCGAAGGCTGGGTGCTGGAGCAGTCCGGCACGGTCTGGTTCTCGCGCCTGACCACCTTCTTCAACGGCGGTTCAAACGCGCCGATCCTGACCGAGGCCCCCGGCACCACCGCCGCCGAACCGCTGGCCGAGGTGCCGCCCAACCTGGCCGCCATGCTGTCGGCACCCGAGGATTTCGACAAGTACCCGGTGCTGGTCGACAACCGCGCGCCCGCCGCCATCGCCGGAACGACGCAGAAACCGCACCTGGAAATCGCCTTCATCGGCGCGCGCTGCGGCGAGGGGCAGCTGTGTTCCACCCCCGGAGGCGAACGCGTGGTGGACAAGATCGGCCTGCTCGATGCGGTCGACATCCTCTTCGTGATCGACGCCACCGCCTCGATGGAGGCCTATTTCCCCATCGTCGCCGAGGAGGTCGCCGAGATCGCGCTGGAACGCGCGTCGACCACCAACCGTTTCGGCGCGGTCCTGTACGGCGATTTCCTCGACCGCCGCGCCACCGCGCCGGGCGACCCGATGCAGATCCGGACCGCCGTCGACCTGACCGAGATCTATTCCGGTGACGAGTTCGAACCGCTGCTGTCGCAGCCGCTGTTTATCGCCGACGCGCTGGGCGACCGCCCCGAGGCCGCCTTTGCCGCCGTCGAACAGGCAATCCGCGCCGCCGACTGGCGCGATGAGGGCGTGCGCATCGTCGTCCACCTGGCCGACCACGGCGACCGGGCCGAGGCGCCGGAGTCGCTGGTGGCGCTGATGCAGGCGCAGAACGTCCTGTATGTCCCCATCGCCGTGCGCGGCGACTTCATCACGCAGGTCAACGGCGCCTTTGCCGCGCAGACCCAGCGCCTGCTGGACCGCAGCCGCGTCGACGGCGTGCCCATGGGGATCGACACGCAGGTGACCTATGACGCGAACGGCGCGCAGACCGGGGACGAGGCCCGCCTGCGCATCCGCCAGTCGCTGCGCGGCGCGACCGAATTGCAGGACGTCATCAGCACCCAGATCGCCAGCATCCTGCTGAGCGGCGAGGAAAGCACCATCGCCGAATCCAACCGCTATCCCCCCGGCTACGCCCAGCTGGTCGCCGCCGCGCGCAAGATCTACGGCATCGACCTCGACGACGTCCAGGGCTCGGCCGAGGCGCGGACGCTGGCCGCCAAGGGCTATGTCGAGGTGCCGCCGCAGGGCGATTCCGAGGACTGGGAGTTCTTCGCCGCGATCAGCCCGCGCGAGGTCAAGCTGCTGGCCGACCAGTTCGACATCCTGTGCAAGTCGATGCACGACAGCGGCGCCGAGGCCGACCTGTCCGGCGCGCTGCGCGAGGTGATCGAGATCCTGACCGGCGATGTGCTGTCGCGCGACAACGCGCTCTACTTTGCCTATTTCGACAACCGCGACGACATCCCGCTGGTCAACCGCACCATCCTGGGCGAGGGCATCCTCGACCTCGGGCAGGACCTCAACAGCTTTTCCTCGGCCACCCGCGACAAGGTCGAAAGCTACCGGCGCGAAACCTGCCGCACCCGCAAGCTGCTGCAACTGATCGACTCCAACTACAGGGTGGACCGCCCGTATGAGACCGGGCCGGACGGCGCACCCGGTGACCTGGCCTGGGACGAGGCCGAACAGGACTACGACGACCTGCGCGCGCGCAAGTTCACCTGGCCGCGCATCGGCATCGGCAACGTGCAGACGGTCTACCTGCCGCTGAGCTACCTGCCCCGCCCCTATGACGAGATCGCGGTGCGATGAGTCCCCTGACACCGGTGCAGAACGCGGGCCCCTACTACCATTTCCGCAGCCGGACCCGCTATGCGCAGGCGCGGGCGGACCTGCTGGGCTGGTACATCGCCGAGAGGCGGCCCGATCCGGATGCGCCCTTTAATCTGGCCGCTTTTTCGGCACGGATGTCGCAGGACAGCCCGCTGCTGACGGCCTTGCAGGCGCGCGGCGACGCCCCCGCGACATTGGGCGCGGCGCTGGCCTACCTGCGCGGCTGCCTGTCGGTGTCCGAACAGACCTGGCCGCAGGCCGAAGGCTTTGAAACCGCGCTGGCCGGGGTCCTGGCCGGGCGCGAAAGCCCGGATCGGCCGGCCGAACCCGCCCCTGTCACGCCGCCGCCCGAACCGCCTGACGCGGCCTCTGCCCCCCGCCGTCGACGCCCCCTGCGGCGGCTGGTCCTGCTGCTCCTGCTGCTGGCCGGCGGCTGGATCGGCTGGCGCCTGGCCGAGGTGACGCAGGAACGGCTGGCCCTGGCGCAGCGGTTGGACCGAACCCTGCCGGAGTTCGTGGACGCCCTGTCCGGCCTGTCGCTGACGCTGCCGGGCTATGCCTCCAGCTGCCT
The DNA here is from genome assembly GCF_900184945.1 of Antarctobacter aquimaris. Lineage (GTDB taxonomy): Bacteria > Pseudomonadota > Alphaproteobacteria > Rhodobacterales > Rhodobacteraceae > Maliponia > Maliponia aquimaris. The sequence continues at coordinate 113,102 of NZ_FXYF01000006.1, forward strand.
CGACCCCCGCACCTACACATGCGACGTCACCGCCCCCGGCCATGCCTATGATACCGAGGTCCGCGCCGACCTGCGCGCCGCCTACGACGGGGCCAATCGCCTGCTGGCCGGGCTGGCCCCGCTGGCGCAGGAGGGCACGCCCGCCTGGTTCGTCTCGGCCCCCGGCAGCGACTGCCCGCTGGACGGCGCGGATGTGCTGGACAGCGACCGCGCGCTGGTCGCCGGGCTGTGCCGCTTTCGCGAGCGGCTGACCGAATACACGCTCTGCCTCGAAGGGCACCCGGCGATCACCGAACGCCAGTGCACCGACCTGCTGCGGTTGGCCATCGCCGACACGCTGTTCGACTGCACCGATTGCCCCGCCCGCCCGGCCAACGTCTTCAACCAGCGGCTGGAATGGCAGCGCGAGGTGCAGGCGGCGGCAGGGCTTGCGGTGGCGGCGGGACAGATGGCGGCACCGGGGCGGGTGCTGTCCATCGCCTTCCGGCGACTGGAACAGGACGTCGCCTGGGCGCGCGACACCGGGCAGACCTGGGCCGCAGACCTGCGCCGCTAGCGCGCCGCCCCTGCCGCCAGCCCCCAGACCGCGCCCAGGACGGGTACCGCCAGAGGCCACAGCGCCAGCGGCGGCGTCAGGCCCGGCGGGGTCAGCAGGTGCAGAAGACCCAGGTGCAGCACGGCGGCGATCAACCCGGCGACGGCGCGCTCTCCAATGGACCCGCCGCCCAGGCATAGCAGCGCCGACAGCACCGCCGCCGCCAGGCAGCCCGCCATGAACATCTGTGCCGGGCCAAACGCATCGACCTGCGGCCCCATGGTGAACACCAGCCCGCCCAGCAGCACCGCCAGCGCCGCCGCCGGCACGGCCCGCGCCGCCTGTCCCGGCGCGGCGACTGCCAGCAGCACGACCAGCGCCGCGAGGCTGCCAAGCCAGCCGCCCGCCCGGAACGGCAAAGGCGCAATCCCCTGCCGCAGCGCCACGAGCCCCAGCAGAGCCAGCGCCAGCCACCCTGCCCGCAAGGCCCAGGGGCGGACCCACCTCATGGCTGCGCCCCCTCGTCCAGCAGGCCCAGCAGCCCTTCCAGTTCCGCCGCGACTTCCGGCGCGCAGACCGGGCGCGGCGGCTGCATGAAACCGTCCAGCGCGGCGCGCGCCAGGTCGCCCCGGCGCGACAGCACACCCAGGTAGACCTGCGCCGATTGCAGGCCCGGCGCGGTCTCCGGCACGCGCAGCTGGCGTGACAGGTACAGCTCCAGGTGCGCCGCCACCCGGGGGCAAGGCTCCAGGTCGGCGATCCGCGCCAGCGCCGCCAGCAACTGCCGGAACTCCGCGCGGCAGGCTTCGGGCCGGGCAAAGGCGCCCGCCGCACCGCGCAAATGGTCGCCCTGCGCCAGCGCCAGCCGCAGTTCCAGCGCCAGGGCATTGAAAAACCGCGGCTCGATCTGCGCGGCCTCCTGCGCCAGCACCCGCGCCTCGGCCCCCCGCCCCTCGGCCTCGGCCTGCAAGGCGCGCAGGAACGGCAGGTCGCTGCGCACGAGGTCCGGCGTTTCGGCCGCCGCCATCACCGCCAAAGCGTCGGCAAAGCGGGGGTCAGCGATCTGCCCCGCCCGCACCGCCGCCAGCGCCACCTGCAACGCGGCGGCATAGCGCACGACGGGGTCCTCGGACGACATCAGCGGCGCGGCCATCGGCTGGACACCGTCGAGGGTCTCGGCCAGCGCGGCCAGCGCCAGCCCCCGGCGCACACCGTCATCGCCCACCGCGATCCCCGGACGGCGCAGAAAGACGGTGTCGGCATAGGGCTGGTCCGGGCCGCTCTGGCAACCGCGCTCCAGCTGCTCGCGCAGCGGCTGACACAGCGCGCCGCAGCCCGGCTCCTCGGGCGGCTGGACCGGCAGGGGCACGCAGGGGATCACCCGAAAGGCCGGGCATTGCTGCGCCTGCGCGCCGACGCCCGCCGCCAGCAGCGCCAGGACCGCCGGCAGCACCGCGCGGCGGCGTCTCACCGGCAGACCTCGACCCCGCTGTCGGCGGGACAGGTCGCCGGGTAGGTCGCGCACAGCAGGCGCGCGCTTTCGTCGGCGCGAGCGCGCTCGGCATCGTCCAGCGGCTTGGGCCAGGCCTTTTCGACCGCCTCGACCGCCGGTTCACCCTTCAGCAGGCTGTTGACCAGCACGTTCTGCCGCACCGGCCCCAAGCCTCCGAACAGCGCATCCTGCTCGATCAGGAAGAACGCCAGGTCGCCATCCGTGGGCAGCGCGGCGCAGGCGGTTTCCTCCGTGGCCGGCGGCGGCGGAGCGGGTGTTTCGGCATCGCGCAGCACCTCGTCGGTCTTGACCCGGTCGGGCGCGGACAGCAGGGCAAGGAAACGCGTGACCTCGGCGATCGGGTTGCCGGTGCAGGCGTTCAGGTCGAGGCTGGGCGCGGCCTCGCCCAGCACCTCGGCCGCGCGGGCGTTCAGCCGCTGCGCCGCCGCGCGGCACACGTCGGCGGGCTGCACCTCGCGCGCGTCCAGCGCCGCCTGCGCCGCCTCGACCTGCGCCTTCAGCGTGCCGTTCTCGGCCCGCAGCGCCGCGAGGTCGGTCCCAAGCCCGGCGGCGCGTTCCTCGGCCGCGGTGCACAGCCCGGCGTCCCCGGCATCGCACTGGGCAATCAGCCCCTTGACCTGCTCGCGGTAAAGCCGCGTCTGCCGGTCGAGAAAGTCGATGCAGCCGGTCAGGGTCAGATTGGCCGAAGCGCAGGTCACCGGCATCCGGTAGTCGCGGACAAAGGCCAGGCAGCGCGCCGCCGGCACATCGTTCAGCCGGCAATAGGTGTCAAAGGAAAACCCCGCGAGCACGGCCAGGCACTCCTCGGCCGACACGCCGGCCTCGGCGCAGATCGGCGGCAAAGGCACGGCATCGGCCTCGGCAGGCGGCGGCGCGGTTGGCGATGGCGCTTCGGCGGCCTCGACGGGATCCCCCTCAGGCGCGAGCACGGGTCCGTCCCCCGCCACAGCGGCGGGATCGCCATCGGGCGTGACCACAGGATCCCCCGCAGCGACAGGCACGGCGTCCGGTCCCGCCTCCGCCGGCGTCACGACAGGCGGCGCGGCGTCCGGCAGACTGTCACCCGCCTCCTGCGACAGACCCGGACCCGCCGCCAGCAGGCCGGCCAGCGCGCAGGCCGCCAGAAGGCGCGCGGCCCCTGCCGGCCCCCGTCCCCGCCACCGGATTTTGTCAGTTTCAAATGAAAAGGGCATTTGCTATTTCTACCTTAGAGGTCATTTTCAAACGGCTTGGTCAATTTGACAAGGATGGAAGTCATGTGCGCAAAATCACTTTGGACCTCTGCGGAGCATGCGCCCCGGGCGGCGCGTTTCGGCGGTGTCTTTCGGTCCCTTGGCGCACTTGCGCTCCTGTCGATGCTGACCGCCCTGCCCGCCGCCGCCCAGGACAGCGACGATCCCGTTGCGCGCGCCGTGGCCACCTGCCAGCAGGATGACACGCTGGACCGCTGCCCAAACTATTGCCAGGTGGCCTGCACGTCCACCGGTTTCCTGCTCGACCATACCGACGCCTGCGACGTGGCCATGGCCGCCCTGCCCGACGCGGACGAGGCCAGCTGCCCGGTGGCCAGCGACGAGGGCATCGTCACGCTCCAGGCCTGCATCGACGAGAAACGCAGCATCCCGCGCGAACCGGGCCGCGTCATCGAACGCAATCCCGAACGGCTGCGCCTGTTCAACGACTTCTTCTCCGACCGGCCGGACTGCGCCGCCTCCACCATCGCGCTCGAGGCGATGTTCGGCTGCCTCAGCGGCGAGACCAGCGTCGTGCAGCGCGATTACGAGGCGCTGGGCACGCTGGGCGTCGGTGCCGCACCGCTGACCGCCGACCGGCTGCGCGAACTCGCCTGCGCCATCGACGAGGACCGGCTGATCGAGATCGACATCGGCGCCTCCTCGCTCAGCGGCCGCGCCACCGAGCTCAGCGACAACCTGGGCGAGGTGTCGTCCTGCCGCCGCGCCTATGCCCAGTGGCTCGACGACCGCGCCGACACCTTCTGCGCCAGCAGCGATTTCCCCAACTGCGAGGCCGTCATCAGCCTGTTCCAGAGCGAGCTTCAGAACTCGCTCGACGGGGCAGAGGAACAGAACCGCCAGATCAGCGACGTGGTCGACAACCTCGAACGCGATCTTGGCGCCATTCTCAGCCTGGCCCTTGTCCCCGTTTCCGCCTGCCAGTGACCTGGCGCGCAAGCCCTTGATTTTACTCCAACCCTCATCGGGAGATGTCTCATGATCCGAACCTTTAAAGCCGCGCTTGGCGCTGCCGCGCTTGCCGCAGGGCTGGCCCTGTCCGGCCCCGTCCTGGCGCAGGACACCGAGGAGATCTCGCTGGCCAAGGTGATCGAGGACATCGCCGCCTCGCGGCAGGACACGCTGAGCCGGATCGACGCGCTGTCGGCGGACATCGACCTGGCCACGATCGAGCTGGCCGAGGCCGACAAGGCCTTTGACGCCATGATCGAGACCCTGCGCGCCCATGCCGCCGTGGGCGACCCGGACGGCTCTTACGTCGCCCGCCTGCAGGCGCTCGAAGAGGCCGCCAAGTCCGACGCCCAGGCCGCCAAGATCGCCGGTTTCCTCGATTTCGAAGAGGCCTTCCTCGAGGATGCGCAGATCTTCGCGGAACAGCGCGGTACCCTGATCGGCGAATTCGAGGCGCTGGAGCGCCGCATCCGCGCCGTCGAGGCCGAGCGCGAGCGCATCGTCTTCCTGATCAAGCTGCGCCGCTACGACCAGATTCAAAAGCTGTTCGACGAGGCCACCGGCATCATCCAGCAGGGCGCGGACCGCGTCGGCGCGGTCGAGGCGGCGTTGCGGCAGCGCGACCCGAACCTGGTCGAGAACTGAAGGTGCTCGGGCGGCTTGCCCTTGCCGCGCTGGTGCCCCTCGCGGGTGCCAGCGTCCTGACCTGCGCCGCTGCGGCTCCGGCGCGGGCCGATAGCCATGGCGCGGCCCAGACCCCGGATGAGACCGCCACCGCCCGCGCCGACCTGCGCGACAAGGCGGTCACGATGCAGGCCCAACTGGCGCTCATCGTCGCCGAACTGGACGCCGAGATCGCCACGCAGGAGGACGCCGCCGGCTTCGGCGCCTCCGAAGAGGTCCTGGCCCAGATCGACAGCCTGAAGGCGCGCCGCGACAGCTTTGCCGACCAACTGGCGCAGGTGCGCGCGCTGATCGCCGACCTGGACAGGGCGCAGTGACATGACAGGTCCGGTCGAGGACAGCCCGCCCCCGGCCCGGCCCTGGCGCAGCGCGCTGATCTGCGCCGCGCTGGTGGCGGTGACGCTGGCGGTGCTGCGCGACCTGGGCCTGGCCGACCCGCAGGCGCTGCTGGAGGCACCAACGGGCGACACCGGCAGCCCGCTGCTGACCCGCATCACCGGTGATCCGGTGCGGCTGGTCTTTGCCGCGGGCTGCGTCGCCGTCGCCCTCTTTGCGCTGGTCCAAAGCCTGTCGCTGGCCATCGACGCGCAGCTGGCCCGCGCCCCGCGCGCCCGCGCCGGCCTGCCGACCCTGCCGGCGCAGCTAGTCCGGCTGCTGGCGGGCCGCCGCCTGCACCCCGGTCACCCCGAACGCCGCCGCATGGACGCGCTGACCCTCGCCACCGAGGGCGACACCCTGGCCGATCCGCTGCGCATGGGGCTGACCGCCTTTCCGATGCTGGGGTTTCTCGGCACCGTCGTCGGCCTGTCAGGCGCGATCGAGTCGCTGCCCGCCGCCATCGGCAACCCCGACGCCCTGCAACCCGTGCTGTCCGAGCTGCACGTCGCCTTTGACACCACGCTGATCGGCCTGGTCGGCGCGCTGATCTGCCTTGCGGGGACCAAGACCATCGACCTCGGCTGGGACAGGCTGTCGCGCCTCGCCAGCTTGCGATGACCGCCCGCCTGCGCCGCAGCCGCCCGCAGGAGCGCGTGCCGGTGCTGGCCATGGTCGATGCCTTTGTCGGCGGCACGGCGATCCTGCTGATCCTCATCATCCTCGCCAGTAACCAGCAGGAGACGCAGGGCACCCAGCCGCAGGCCGACCTGGTGATGCGCTGCGCCGGAGGGCTGGTGACGATCACCCCGCCGCCCTGGACCGACCCGCCCCCGGCCGAGGCGCAGGAACCCGAGGCCGCCGCCGATTGGGCCGCCCTGCACCCCCGTCCGGACCGCCTGCTGCTGAACATCCGGCTGGAGGCCGACGCGCGGGAATACCGCTGCGCCACCCGCTTTCAGCGCGCCGCCGACCAGATGAACGACCTCACCGACGACACCGCCGCCCGCGACACCACGGCGGCGCGGGCGATCCTGACGGTGACACTGGTGCTGTCCCCGCCGCCCGCCGACACGGAGCCAAGGCCATGAGCCCGCTGCGCCTGGGGCGCAAATCCAGACGGGACGCGGAGGCCGACGACAGCTACCAGCTGGACGCCGTGGTGTCGCTGTTCGCCATGATCCTCGTCATCCTGGTGACCACCGCCGCCGCCTCGGCCATCGGCACCACGCGCTTTGCCTACCGCAGCGAGGACCCGCAGACCGCCCCGGTGCAGCCCGAAAGCCTCGCCGCCCCCTTCCCGCGGCTGGAGACCTGGATCCTGCGGCAGGGCGCGCTGATGCGGCTGGACTACGACGCCGCCGCGCGCCTTTTGGCCGAAAACATCGCGCGCGACCCGATGGCCGCCACCGACCCGGCGACCGGCATCGACCTGACGCTGATCCCCAGCCCGACCGAACCCGGCGCCTTCGACACCTTCGAGGTACTGCTGCCGCCCGGTCCCATCCCGGCCCCCGGCGGGGTGATCGCCGCCATCGTCGACCCGGCCGACGGTGACGCCGTGGCGGCCTGGGCGCGCGGGGCGCAACCGGCGCGGATCGCCGTCTTTGGCTCCGGCGTGACGGACCTGCCCGCGCTCAGCGCCGCCGCCGAGGCGGCCGGCCGCCCCGTCACCGTGCTGTTCCTGACCGGCAACCAGAAATTCGCGGAACGCCGCACCAGCGCCAGCTTTGGCTTTCGCGGCGTGCTGCGGTCCTACTGAGCGCGCTTTCACCATTCCGCCAAACTCTGTTTTGAAATCATGCGCCAAAGACCTTACATTTGGTCTCAGGCCATTTCGGGAGACCGCCATGAGATTTCGCGCCGCACGGACCGGCCTGGGGCCCGCCCTGGCGCTGATGCTGTCGGCCCAGGCCGCGCTGGCCGACGCCCATTCCGGCGCGCCCGAGGGCATCAGCCCGACCGAATCCGCCCTGGCCGACCTGCTGATCACCCTGGCCGAACTGGAACTCACCCTCACGCGCAACGGTGCCGCCGCCCTGCCGCCGCCACCCGATGGCGGCGACCTGCTGGACAGGGTCAACGCCCGGCTGACCCTGCTGGACGGCGTCCGCCCCGCGCCCGCACCCGACGCGCCCGACGCCGAAAAGCTGGCCGGCCTGCCCGCCCCCGAAAGCCCGGAGACGCCCCTGCCCGCCGCCGATGCGGCGCCGGATTCGCCCGCGCCGGACCCGGCCGCGCCGGATGCCGACTTCGACCCGATCGCCGCCGCGCTGGGGTTCTCGGACACCGCCGATCCACCCGACGCCCCAGAGCCGCCCGCGGCGCAGACCGACCCGCCGCCCGCCGCCCCGCCCGCGGGAGAGCCCTTTGTCGCCGTCTCGCTGAACGGCACCGCCGTGCACAGCCTGGTGATCGAGGACCTCACCGATGCGGACAAGGCAGCCATGCCCGACGCGTCGACCTGCCCGGAGCTGGGCGACTGGTTCCTCGCGCTGCCGCTCCAGCGCGACTTCAAGAGCGTCTTCGTGATCGAGGGCGAGTTTGTCCGCGTCTGCCGCGAACTGGGCCGCAACTGGCTGGTCAAGCGGGCCAACACCCGCGAACGCGCGCACCTGGTCAAACGCCCCGACTGAGCGCGACCCGGATCAGACCATATGGCCGACCCGCCCGACCAAAGTCGGATGAAACCGCCGCGCCCGCCGTGTAGGCTGTGACAAACGCCGACGGTGCAGCCGCCGTCACGGCCCCGACACCATGCGGAAAACGACCATGCGCACCGGCACACAGCCCGCGGGGCTGTCCGATCCCCCCTCACCCGCGCTGCGCGACACCCTGCGGCGCGCCGTCACGGCCTACCGCCGGCAACCGCTGACGATCCGTTTCGCGCTGGTCGGGGGCCTGGTCAGCCTGCTGGGCATGGCGCTGATCGGTGCCTTTGTCGGCGAGAGGATCAAATCCGCCGTGGTGCGCAACTCGGCCATCTCGGCCGCGGTCTACATGGAAAGCTTCATCGCCCCGCTGTCGCAGGACCTCGCCGGTCAGAACCTGCTCTCCGCCGAGGCACAGGCCCGGCTGGCCGAGATGCTGGAGCGCGAGGGCGTCAAGGGCCGCATCCTGTCGATCAAGATCTGGAAGCGTGGCGGCCTGATCGCCTATGCCAGCGACCCCGCCCTGATCGGCCAGACCTTCGCCCCCACCGATGACCTCAGGGCCGCCTGGGCCGGGCAGCTGATCGCCGGCTTCGACGAGCTGGAGCATGCCGAATCCGCCTCCGAACGCGCCCTGGGGGTGCCGCTGCTGGAGGTCTACAACCCGATCCATTCGATCGGCACCGGCGAGGTGATCGCCGTGGCCGAGTTCTACCAGAACGCGACCGAGCTGCAGCAGGACCTGAAAGTCGCGCGGCTGACCTCCTGGGCGGTGGTGGCCAGCGTCGCCGGGGCGACCTTCCTTGCGCTTTACGGGATCGTCCGCGCCGGCAGCCAGACCATCGCCCGCCAGCACGGCGAATTGCGCCACCGCATCGCCGAGATCACCCGCATCTCCAACCAGAACGCGCAGTTGCGCCAGCGGGTGCAGTCCTCCTCCGAACGGGCGGCGGCGCTGAACGAGGCGCTGTTGCGGCGGGTCGGGGCGGAACTGCACGATGGCCCGGCGCAGGTGCTGGCGCTGGCCAACCTGCGGATCGGCGCGTGGAAACGCGGCTCGGGCGACGAGGAACTCGACATGATCCACCGCGCACTGGAAGAGGCGCTGTCAGACATCCGTGGCCTCGCGCGCGGGCTGGTGCTGCCGGAACTGGAAGGGCTGAGCGCCGCCGAGGCGATCCGCCGCGCCGCCGAGGCCCACGCCGAACGCACCCAGACCGAGGTGGTCCTGGACGGCATGGCCGAGGATGGCCAGCGCCCCGGCCTGCCGCACCTGATCTGCATCTACCGTTTCGTGCAGGAAGGGCTGATGAACGCCTGGCGCCACGCTGAGGGACGCGGCCAGTGCGTGGTTTGGACGACCGAGGGCGCGGACCTTGTCGTCACCGTCAGCGACGACGGCCCCGGCTTTGACCCGGACCGCGCCGAGGGCACCGGGCGCATCGGTCTCGAAGGTCTGCGCGAACGGGTGCAAAGCGTCGGCGGCTCCTTCGCTCTGCTCAGCCGCCCGGGCACCGGAACCACGCTGACCATGCGCCTGCACCTGCGGGGCGACACGGCATGACCCGGCGCATCCGCACCCTGCTGGCCGACGATCACCCGCTGTTCCGCAACGGCGTGGCCCGCACACTGGAAGAGGCGGGCGACATCGAGATCGTCGCACAATGCGGCAGCGCCGACGACGCCGTGGCCGCCACCTCAGAGCACATGCCCGATGTCGCCCTGCTGGACATCTCGATGCCGGGCAACGGCATCACCGCCGCCACCCGCATCGGCACGGAGTTTCCCGCCGTGCGGGTCATCATGCTGACCGTCTCGGAACAGGATGACACCGTCATGCGCGCGCTCGAGGCGGGCGCCTCGGGCTACGTGCTCAAGGGCGTCTCGGCCGAGGCGCTGATCGCGGCGGTGCGCGGCGTGCATGCCGGCGGCAGCTACATCTCGCCCGAACTGGCCGGGCGCGTGCTGTCGGCGATGGGCGCGGGCATGGCGCGCAACGCCCGCACCTATGACCCGGTGTCCGACCTGACGCGGCGCGAGGAACAGATCCTGCGGCTGGTCGCGCGCGGCTGTTCCAACCGCGAGATCGGCGAGGACCTGTCGCTGCAGGAGGCGACGGTCAAGCACTACATGACCAACATCCTGCAAAAGCTTCAGGTGCGGAACCGGGTCGAGGCGGCGCTGCTGGCGCGCGAGGAAGGCATGTAACCGCCGGTTTTCCGACCTTGGTCGGAAAACCCGCCAGACCTTGGAGCATGTGCCGCGCGCGGTCCCTCCGGCACAAGGAGGGACACCAGACACCGCAAAGGATGCTTCACGATGAAACGACTGATCCTGGGAACCGCCGCCGTCCTGACGCTGGCCAGCCTGCCGGCGACCGGCCTTGCCGCCTTCGGGCCCGGCACCGCGACGGATGACGCCGCCGTGACCGCCGCCCCCGCGCCGCTGCTGCTGGCGCGTGGCGGCGACGACGACAGGGATGACGATCGTGGCCGGGGCCGCGGCGGCGATGACGACGACGATGACAACCGCGGCCGCGGACGTGGCGGTGACGACGACGGCGAGGATGACCGCGGCCGTGGCCGCGGCCAGGATGACGGCCCCGACATCAGCCCGGACAACAGCCCCGACGGCACCAGCGGCCGCGACCGCCCGCGCGTCCCCGGCGGGTCGGGTTGCGACGATCCCGGCGATGTCGCCGAACACGCGGGCTGCCGCGGATGACCCTCGGGCGCCCGGGTCCGCCGACCGCGGGCGCCCCTGTCACAGGAGGAAATCCGTGGCCTGGAGGCCGGTAATCCCCGCCACGCGGATTTCGGCGTCGGTGACACCGTCCCCGTCCAGGTCGAACATCACGATGGTCGACCCGGAAGGCGTCTCGAACAGGCGCAGCTCGGGATTGCCTGACGGATCGAACGGCGCGGAGCCCCGGAATTCGAACACATCCGGGGACAGGCCGCTCACGTCGATCCGGTCCAGGCCCTGTTCAAAGTCGATGATCTGGTCGCGCGCCGCGCCGATCCCGGCATCCCCCGCCGTCGCAAAGACAAAGTGGTCGGCCTCGGCCCCGCCGGTCAGCGCATCGCTCCCGGTGCCGCCGATCAGCACGTCCATCCCGGCATTGCCGCGCAGCACGTCGACCCCCTCTCCGCCCTCCAGCGTGTCGTTTTCGCCCGACCCGATGATCGTGTCGTTGCCGCCATTGCCGGACAGCCGGTTGGCCCGCAGGTTGCCGACGATGAAATCGCCGCCGCCGCCGCCCTCGACGTTCTCGAAGTTGACGATGGTGTCGCCGCTGACCAGCGGATCGCCGGAGACGCTGTTGTTCCACAGCCGCACCGTGACGCCGCCGGCCGCCGCCGAGTAGTCCAGCGTGTCGCTGTCGCCCGGCGAGCCGTCGAGGAAATCCGCGTCGGGGCTGCCGATCAGCCAGTCGTCGCCGTATCCCCCGGTCAGGCTGTCGGCCCCGGTGCCCCCGTCCAGCGTGTCGTTGTCGGTATTGCCGTTCAGCGTATCCGCGCCCTCGCCGCCCAGGATCGAATCGTTGCCGCCGCGGCCGAACAGGGTGTTGGCCGTGGCGTTGCCGGTGAGCGTGTCATTGCCAGCGCCGCCGATGCCGTTTTCGATCACCACGCCGCTGGCAATGGTGAATCCGCCGTGGAACCCCGCCAGGTGGGACACAAAACCGCCGCCGCCCGCCGCGAACGCCAGCGTCGCGGCGCGCAGGTCGATCACCGCATCGGTGCTGCCGTCATGGCGGATGGCATCCAGCCCGGCGGTGTCCCAGATCGTCCTGTAGCTGCGGTCAAGGCTCTGCATGACATAGAAATCGTCCCCCGCCGCCGCTGTCGTATTGACCCCGTACTTGCGCTGAACGGCGATGATGTCGATCGCCGACGGGTTTTCCGGCGAACCAAAGGGAATGACCGACTCGGGCAGATTGCCCAGCGGTCCGGTGGCCCAGCCGCGATTGTAGCTCATCACCGAAAAGACCTCCTGGTTGAGGTCGTTGTCGCCGTAGTCCCCAAAAGCGGAGGTGACCCCGGGCATGACGATGGCCCCAAGGTCCGCGTCGTGCGTGTGGGTCAACCCGATCAGGTGGCCGATTTCATGGATCAGGATCAGAAAGCCGAACCCGCCTTCGTCCAGCGCCCCGGCATCCGTCCATTGCGGCACCCGGTTCGACATGAACATCTGCTGAACGCCGCCACCCGGATACCCCGCTTCGCCATAAGGCGGCGTGTCGCCGACCAGCACCTCGATATCGGCCTCGGCGCGGTTAGTCGTCTGCACGAACTGGATGTCGGCAACCGCGCTCCAGGTCGCAAAGGCCGCCATGATCCGCGCCTGTTCATAGGCGCTGGTCGCATCCGCCACACGCGAATCCACGGTTTCGCCCGCACCGGCGATATAGACCCGGATCGGGTCCGCATCGTCGATGTTCAGCGTGGTCGCCACGGTATCGCCCAGGTCGGGCAATCGCGCCGCCGCCGTGCGGAACGCCCCGCTCCAACCCTCCGGCACACCGCCCAAGCGGACCGCATCGGTCATCCAGCTCAAGGTCTGTTCGTCGCCGTATCCGCGCATGGTCTCATCGCCTCCTTCGGCCTCATCTGTCGAAGGGGGCGCCGTACCGGCGAAACGCCCGGGAACAAACCCGCAGCACATCGGATGATGCCCAGGGTCACGCGGATGCCCCCAGTCGGTCCCGCGGAGAAGGGCATGCCGAACATTTCACGGGGCGCGCGCCGCAAAGTCAACGAATTCCGCCCGGGCTGCGGGCAAGGACTCGCGCGCCCACAGGCCGTGCGCGCGGCCGGACCATGGCCCTCGACTGCCCGGACCCCATGGAAAAGGGGCCGCGCCCGCAGACGCGACCCCTCTCATTCCCGCACCCCTGTCGGCCTGAAGGACCGCGGGAAACCGCACCGCAGGGCGGGCTCAGGTCCAGCCGGCCTCGGTCAGCGCCTCGGTCAGCTCCTCGGCGGTCAAGCCGATGGGGCTGGCCTTCATCGACGAGCTGGTCGCCGAGTTCTCGGCAATCGCCCGCGCCTGTTCCGCCGACAGCCGCGCCTCCGGCAGCGGCAGACCGGCACCGCGCGCCCAGCCCGCCAGCCCGTCGATGCCGCAGCCCAGCGCCTTCAGACACCAGCCGTCGACCTCGGCCAGCCTGACGGCGGTCACGGAGCCCGGCGCCGCCCGGCGCCGCAACAGGCGCAGCACCGGCGGCAGCAGCTGGCCACAGATCGCCCCGTGCGCGGCCCCCGTTTCGCCGCCCAGCACCCCGGCCACGCCATGCACGGCCCCCAGCCCGGCGTTGGCCAGGGCGATGCCGCTCTGGCAGGCGACAAGGGACAGCGCATCCCGCGCGCCCCGGTCCTCGCCGACCTGCGCCAGCCGCGCCAGCCCAGCCAGTCCGCGCGGGATCGCGTCGCGGCACAGCGCGTCGGTAAAGGGGTTCGCGCGCGACGACAGGTAGGGCTCGATCACCTGCGTGACCGCGTCCAGCCCGCTGGCCATGGTCACATCCAGCGGCGCGCCATCGCTCAGCCCCGGGTCAATGACCGCCAGCCGCGCCATCATGCGCGGGTCGCGCAGGCTGACCTTGCGGCGGTGTTCGGGCACGCCGATCACCGCGTTGCGCGTCACTTCGGACCCGGTGCCCGCCGTTGTCGGCAGGGCGACAAAGGGCAAGGGATCGACGTGCAGCGGCAGCCCCTTTCCCACCACTTCGAGGTGCTCCAGCGGATCGGGGTCCGGCGCGGGCAGCAGTGCCGCCAGCGCCTTGCCAAAGTCCAGCGCCGCACCGCCGCCCATCGCGACGACCGCCTCAGGCCCGAAACCGCGTGCACGGGCCAGCGCGGCGGTCAGCATGTCGAGATCCGGCTCGGCGCCGCAGGTCTCGCGGTGCAGCACCGCGCCCGCCGCCTCCAGCGCCTTTGCCAGAGGCGCCGACCGGCCAGGGGACCGCCCGTGTACCAGCACGATCCGCCGCCCCAGGCCCAGGATCTCGGGCGCGCAGGCCAGCGCCTCGCCCCGGCCAAAGCGGATGCGCGCCGGCAGGATCAGGCCGAACGGCGCGATCCCGGAAACATCCAGAGGCCCGCTCATAGGTCCGGCGATACCTTCCAGTCGCGCAGCTTGTAGACCAGCCCGGGGCGCACGCGCTCCTTGGTGTCGGGCTCCTGCAAGCGGCGCTTGAAAGAATGGATCGGTGTCGCCATGTCGTCGATCCGCACCTCGACCACCGACGGCCCGTCATGGGCAAAGGCCTCGTCCAGCGCCGCGCCGATCTCGTCCGGCTTGTCGACGTAGATGCCCTTCAGCCCCAGCGCGGCGGCAGCGGCGGCATAGCCGGGCACCGCGCCCTGGGTTTCCAGGTCGACCGAGATCGTCTGGCCGAAATAGAACTTCTGCCAGAAGTTGATCCAGCCCAGCTTGCCGTTGTTGATCACCACGTTGACGATCCGCTGGTTGTAGACCGCCTGCGTCGCCAGTTCGCCGATGGTGTAGGAAAACGCGCCGTCGCCCGCCACGGTGACGATGCGCGCACCCTTGGGCATCACGGTCGCCGCCCCGATGGCGCCGGGCACCGAATAGCCCAGCCCCCCCTGCCCGCGCGCGTAGAGGAACTGCCGACCGGGTTTCTTGGCCGGGATGTAGCCGGCGATCCAGCCGGCGGCAAAGGACGCGTCCGACACCATGATGTCATCCTCGCCCAGCCGCGCCGCGATCTCGGCCATGACGCGCGGCGGCTGCACCGGGATCCTGTCCGAGGCCATCTCCTCGGCCTTGATCTGATCGCAGCTGTCCTTGACCTCCCTGATGCGCTCCATCCACTCGGGGTTCGCGTCGGAACGGTCCTCGTCCAGCGCGGCACCCAGCGCGAGGATCGTCTCGCGCACGTCGCCCAGCAAGGGCACCGTGGGGCGGAAGGTGCGGCCATGCTCCAGCGGGTCGCAGTCGATGGTGATGGTGGCCTGTTCCGGCGTCGGCATGGTCCAGTTCAGCCCGGTGTTCTGGCTCACCTTGGAGCCGCACCAGATCACCAGGTCCGCCTCGCCGATCAGCTCGATCGCCGCCAGAGACCCCAGCGGGTTCAGCACCCCGGCCGCATAGTCGCGCGTCTCCGGCACCGATCCCTTGCCCGTCAGCGAGGTCACGACAAGCCCGCCCAGCCGGTCGGCAAAGGCGGTCACGACACCCGCCGCGTCCGAGCCATGCACCCCGCCGCCGCAGACCAGCGCCGGGCGCCGGGCCTTGCGGATCAGGTCGGCGGCCTTCTGCACCTCCGTCTGCGGCGCGACGGACCGCAGGTAGGGGATGTGGACGCAGCGGTTGTCGGTGGTGGCCTTCAGCACTTCCGGGTCCCAGTCGGCGTCGAATATGTCGTGCGGGATCACCAGCGCCACGGGGCCGGGGCGCGGCGCGGTGGCGATGCGAAAGGCGGTGCGCAGCAATTCGGGCAGCGACGCCAGCGTCGGCACCTGAAAGGCGTCCTTGCAGCAGGTCTTGAAAAAGGCCACCTGGTCGAACCCCTGGCTGGCGATGCCCTTGGTCTTGAGCGACAGCCAGTCCAGCGGCACGTCACCGATGATGCCCACCATCGGCACCGAGGCGTTCAGCGCCTCGAGGAACCCCGCCGGCAGCAGGTTCGCGCCCGGCCCCACGGTGGCGTCGCAGACACCGACCTTGCCGGTGACGCGGGCATAGCCGTCGGCGGCATAGGCGGCGTTGCGTTCGTCGCGCATCAGGATGTGCCGGATCTGGTCGGGACGCCGGGCAATCGCGTCGTGCAGCGCGGTGGTCTGCCCGCCGGGCATGCCAAAGACGCATTCCACGCCGTACTCCAGCATCATCTCCACAATCAGATCGCCCGCATGAAGCCTGGTCATTGCTCTGTCCTCCTGGTCGTCGATGGCCCGCAGAGGGGCTGAAAGGGCGGGTCCGGCGGACCCTTGTCCACCTCGAAACACCCCCGACGGGTGCCTCGGGCCGCATCGCCGGAACGGACCGCCGCGCATCCGCGCACCGCGCCATTGGCGCGGGGGGCGAAGCGGTCGAAACCTGCCGGCAAGGGCGTGAATCTGTTGCCGAGTCGGGAACGGCGGATTGCGCCGCCGTTCCCTGTGGCCGGGTGCGGGAGGAAGGGGAGTGCGCTCCCCCCCGCGGGCCCGGTCACTGGTTCCAGGACTTGATCAGCTCGTCATAGGCGACGGTGATCGGGGTCTCTTCCTCGTCGGCCAGCTTGGCCTTGGGCGAACCGGGCTGGCTGAGCCAGTATTCCGGGTCCTGCTCCTCGTTCAGCTTGGGACCGATGTCGCCCATGATGCCGGCGCGCTCGAGACGCTCCAGCACCCGCTCCTGTTCGGCGCAGAGCGCATCCAGCGCTTCCTGCGGGGTCTTGTCCCCGGACAGGGCGTCACCGATGTTCTGCCACCACAGCTGCGCCAGCTTGGGATAGTCAGGCACGTTCGTCCCGGTCGGCGACCAGCGGACGCGGGCCGGCGAGCGGTAGAACTCGATCAGGCCACCCAGACGGGGCGCGCGATCGGTGAAGTGCTGGCTGTCGATGGTCGACTCGCGGATGAAGGTCAGGCCGACGTCGGACTTCTTCAGGTCCACGGTCTTGGAGACCACGAACTGCGCGTAGAGCCAGGCGGCCTTGGCGCGATCCTCGGGGGTCGACTTCATCAGCGTCCAGGACCCGGCGTCCTGGTAGCCGATCTTGGTGCCTTCTTCCCAGTAGACGCCATGCGGCGAGGGGGCCATGCGCCACTTCGGCGTGCCGTCCTCGTTCATGACCGGCAGACCGGGCTCCACCATCGACGCGGTGAAGGCGGTGTACCAGAACATCTGCTGGGCCACGGTGCCCTGCGCCGGCAGCGCGCCGGCCTCGGCAAAGTTCATGCCGGCCGCGGCCGGGGGCGCGTATTTGGTCAGCCACTCCTTGGCCTTGCGGATCGCATAGACCGCCGCGGGCGAGTTGGTGGCGCCGCCGCGCGCGACGCAGGAGCCGACAGGCTGGCTCTGCTCGTTCACGCGGATGCCCCATTCGTCGACCGGCAGGCCGTTCGGCTCACCCTTGTCCCCCATGCCGGCCATCGACATCCACGCGTCGGTGTAGCGCCAGCCCAGGCTCGGGTCCTTCTTGCCGTAGTCCATGTTGCCAAAGACCTCGGTCGGGCCACCGGCATAGGACATGTCGCGTCCGGTAAAGAACTCGGCGATGTCCTCGTAGGCCGACCAGTTGACCGGCACGCCGAGGTCGTAGCCATAGGCGGCCTTGAAGTCGGCCTTGGTCTTTTCGTCGTTGAACCAGTCGTAGCGGAACCAGTAGAGGTTCGCGAACTGCTGGTCGGGCAGCTGGTACAGCTTGCCGTCCGGCCCGGTGGTAAAGGACGTGCCGATGAAGTCGTCCAGGTCGAGCGTCGGCAGCGTCACGTCCGCGCCTTCGCCGGCCATCCAGTCGGTCAGGTTGCGGGCCTGCTGATAGCGCCAGTGGGTGCCGATCAGGTCGCTGTCGTTGATGTAGGCGTCATAGATGTTCTCGCCCGACTGCATCTGCGTCTGCAGCCGCTCCACCACGTCGCCTTCGCCGATCAGGTCATGCGTGACCTTGATGCCGGTGATGGCGGTAAAGGCCGGGGCCAGCACCTGGCTTTCGTATTCATGCGTGGTGATCGTCTCGGAGACCACCTTGATCTCCATGCCGGCAAACGGCGCCGCGGCATCGACAAAGAACTGCATCTCGGCTTCCTGCTCGGCGCGGCTGAGCACGGACAGATCGCCGATCTCGCTGTCGAGAAACGCGCGAGCGGCCTCCATGTCGGCAAAGGCTGGCGCAGCTAGCGCAAGCGACAATGCCGCCGTTGTGGATAATAGTCGTTTCATTCTGGTCTTCCTCCCTTTGGTGTGGATTCTCAGTATTTTGCAGGCGCCCGCGTCGTCGCGGTAATTCGGTGGCGGGCGTGTGCCTCGGGTAAACTCGGTGCGGTCTCGGGGCGGCTTTCGGGGCGCGTGTCATGCCTTCCAGAAGACCAGGACAGCCCAGGCGGCACAGACCGCCATGGCCCAGGGTTGCGGCCCGGCCTCCAGCCCCAGCCAGGCCAGGTTGATGAAGGCCGATCCCAGCAGGGTGATGAACAGCCGGTCGCCGCGCGTCGTCTCGATCCCCAGGATGCCGACGCGCGGTGTCTCGGGAAAGCGGATCGCCAGCAGGGTAAAGATCACCAGCACCGTGCCGATGCTCCAGAAGAACAGCGCGACGGGAAAGGACCATGCCATCCAGCCGCCCTTGGACATCTGGTCGGTCCACTTGAAATCGGTGCCGTCGTGCGGCACCGACAGGATCAGCGCCGCCAGGATCGACAGCAGGATCAGCGCGGTGACGGCGTAGACGATGGTCCAGCGGGACTTGGTCATGGTGACGTCACTCCCCGGTCATAGGGTTGCAAGGGGGCAGGCAAAGGTCGCGCATCACACCCTCCCCAGGGCAAAGCCCTTGGCGATGTAGTTGCGCACGAACCAGATCACCAGCGCGCCGGGCACGATGGTCAGCACCCCGGCCGCCGCCAGCACGCCATAGTCGAGGCCCGTGGCCGAGGAGGTCCGCGTCATCGCCACGCCGATGGTCTTGACCGCGGTCGAGGTCAGCGTGCGGCTCAGCAGCAGGTCCACCCAGGAGAACATGAAGCAGAAGAAGGCCGCGACGCCGATGCCGGACGAGATCAGCGGCATGAAGATGCGGACAAAGAACCGCCCCCAGCTGTAGCCGTCGATATAGGCCGTCTCGTCGATCTCCTTGGGCACGCCGCGCATGAAGCCTTCGAGGATCCAGACCGCCAGCGGCACGTTGAACAGGCAATGCGCCAGCGCCACGGCGATGTGCGTGTCGAACAGCCCGATCGACGAATACAGCTGGAAGAACGGCAGCGCGAACACCGCCGGCGGCGCCATCCGGTTGGTCAGCAGCCAGAAGAACAGGTGCTTGTCGCCGATAAAGCTGTAGCGCGAAAAGGCATAGGCCGCCGGCAGCGCCACCGTGACGCTGATCACCGTGTTCATCAGCACGTAGATCAGCGAGTTGACATAGCCCATGTACCAGGTCGGGTCGGTCAGGATGACCGAGTAGTTGGCCAGCGTCGGGTTGTTCGGCACCAGCGAGAACGAACTCAGGATCTCGACGTTCGGCTTGAAGCTCATGTTCATCAGCCAGTAGATCGGCACCAGCAGGAACAGCAGGTAGCCGATCAGCACCGCGTAGGACACCGCCCGGCGCAGGCCCGCCCTTTCGCCCGCCATGGCAGGGGTTTGTCCGTTGCTGCTCATTCCGAACGCTCCTCACGGTCGAGGTTCACCATGATCGTGTAGAAGGCCCAGCTGACCAGCAGGATCACGAGGAAATACATGATCGAGAAGGCGGCGGCAGGGCCGAGGTCGAACTGTCCCAGCGCCATCTTGACCAGGTCGATCGACAGGAAGGTGGTGGCCGATCCCGGCCCGCCGCCGGTGACGACAAACGGCTCGGTGTAGATCATGAAACTGTCCATGAAGCGCAACAGGATCGCGATCAGCAGCACGCCCTTCAGCTTGGGCAGTTCGACGTAGCGGAACACGGCAAAGCGGCTGGCCTGGTCGATCTTGGCGGCCTGGTAATAGGCGTCGGGGATGGATTGCAGCCCGGCATAGGCCAGCAGCACCACCAGCGAGGTCCAGTGCCAGACGTCCATCATGATGACCGTGACCCAGGCCGCGGTCGAGTTCTGGCCCAGGTTGAAGTCGATCCCCAGCGCGCCCAGCGTGGCGCCCAGAAGGCCGATGTCGATGCGGGCAAAGACCTGCCAGATGGTGCCGACCACGTTCCACGGGATCAGCAGCGGCAGCGCCATCAGCACCAGGCACAGCGACGCCCCCAGCCCCTTTTTCGGCATCGCCAGCGCCACCGCGATGCCCAGCGGCACCTGGATCGCCAGGATCACCGAGGAAAAGATCAGCTGCCGTTGCAACGCCGACCACATCCGGTCCGACGACAGCACCTCCTCGAACCACTCGATGCCGACCCAGAAGAAGATGTTGTTGCCGAAGGTGTCGTTGAAGGCGTAGTTCACCACCGTCATCAGCGGGATGATCGCCGAAAAGGCCACCAGCAGCAGCACCGGCAGGACCATGAACCAGGCGCGGTTGTTCTGTGTCTTGTCCATCAGGCGTTTCCTCCCTCGACCGGTTCCAGCCGCCAGTCGTCGACAAAGACCCCGACCTGCTCGGGGGCAAAGACCACCCGGCTGGCGTCCGCCGGCACGGGCATGCCTTCGGGCAGCACCACGTTGATCGGGGTGCCGGCCAGCTCGGCCCGCACGATGCGGTGGCGGCCCACGTCCTCGACCCGGTTCACCGTGACCGGCAGCCCGCCCGCGTCGGCAAAGCTGACGTATTCCGGGCGGATGCCGATCTGCACCCGGCCCTTGGGCGCGCCATAGCCATGGCCCAGCGGCACGGACTGCCCCGCCACCGTCGCGGTATCGCCCTGCACCTCCGCCTCCAGCAGGTTCATGCCGGGCGAGCCGATGAAATAGCCCACGAACGTATGGCCCGGCCGCTGGAACAGCTCATCCGGCGTGCCCAGCTGCACCACGCGGCCGTCGTGCATCACCACCACCTTGTCGGCAAAGGTCAGCGCCTCGGTCTGGTCGTGGGTGACGTAGATCATGGTGTGGCCGAACTGCCGGTGCAGCTGTTTCAGCTGGGTGCGCAGTTCCCACTTCATGTGCGGGTCGATCACCGTCAGCGGCTCGTCGAACAGGATCGCGTTGACATCCTCGCGCACCATGCCCCGGCCCAGCGAAATCTTCTGCTTCTCGTCGGCGGTCAGCCCGCGCGCCTTGCGCTTCAGCTGGTCCTCCATGCCGATCATCCTGGCGATCTGCTGCACCCGGTCGGCGATGTAGCTGGCCGGCATCCTGCGGTTGCGCAGCGGAAAGGCCAGGTTGTCGTGCACCGTCATGGTGTCGTAGACCACCGGGAACTGGAACACCTGCGCGATGTTGCGTTCGGTCGTGGGGGCGGCGGTCATGTCGGCGCCGTCGAACAGGATCTTGCCCCGCGTCGGCACCAGCAGCCCGGAAATGATGTTCAGCAGCGTGGACTTGCCGCAGCCCGAGGCCCCCAGCAGCGCATAGGCGCCGCCGTCGTCCCAGGTCAGGTTGATCGTCTTCAGCGCAAAATCGTCCTCGCCGCCGGGCCGGGGCAGGTAGCTGTGCGCGAGATCGGTGAGGTCTATGCGGGCCATGGGTGCCTCATGCTGCGACGGCATAGGCGGCGGGCAGCGCCAGCCGGCCGTCGGTGTCGAAGAGGTAGACATGCGCCGGGTCCAGCCAGAGGCTGACCGCGCTGCCCGGAGCGAAGTTGTGCACGCCGTGGATCAGCGCGACCCATTTGTCGCCGCCATGGCTGAGATGCAGAAAGGTCTCCGACCCGGTGATCTCGGCGATGCCCACGCTGCACTTGAACTCCACCGCGGCACCGGAATGGGCGTCCAGCCGCAGGTGGTTGGGCCGGAATCCGGCGCGGTAGGCCCCGTCCGCCAGCGTGGCAAAGCCGCCGTCCGCCGGGGCGTGGTTGCCCTGGCCGAATGTCAGCGCATGGCCGGACTTGCGGCAATCGGTAAAGTTCATCGGCGGATCGGAATAGACCCGCGCCGTGATGGCGTCCGCCGGGTGGCGGTAGACGTCCGGAGCGGCACCGAACTGGGTGATGCGGCCCTCCCACAGGGTCGCCGTGTTGCCGCCCAGCAGCAGCGCCTCCTCGGGTTCGGTCGTGGCATAGACAAAGATCGCGCCGCTTTCGTGAAAGATGCGCGGGATCTCGGCGCGCAGCTCCTCGCGCAGCTTGTAGTCCAGGTTGGCCAGCGGTTCGTCCAGCAGCACCAGGTCGCTGCCCTTGACCAGCGCGCGCGCCAGCGCGCAGCGCTGCTGCTGGCCGCCGGACAGTTCCAGCGGCTTGCGCGACAGCATCGGCGTCAGGCGCAGCATCTCGGCGGTGGCGCGCACGGCCGCGTCGATCTCGGCCCGGCTCTTGCCCATCAGCTTCAGCGGCGAGGCGATGTTGTCATAGACCGTCATCGACGGGTAGTTGATGAACTGCTGGTAGACCATGGCGACCTTGCGGTCCTGCACCCGCATGCCGGTCACGTCCTTGCCATGCGCCAGGATGCGGCCCTCGGTCGGCGCATCCAGCCCCGCCATCAGCCGCATCAGCGATGTCTTGCCCGACAGCGTCGGCCCCAGGAGCACGTTCATGGTGCCCGGCTCCAGCGTCAGGTCGGTCGGCTGGATATGCACCTTGCCCCGGACAGAGCGTGACACGCCGCGAAGTTCAAGCATGGGCCGTCTCCCTCTGGGCGGGCGCGGCCGCCGGTTGTGTCGCCAGCATCGCCCCCGCCATGGCGTCGCGCAGCGCACAGTAGCGCGGATACTTGGCCAGGTGCACCGCGCCCCGGTCTGCGTTGACCTCGTGGCGGCGGGCGATGCCCGCCATGCCCTGGATCGCCGCGTCGAGCGACGCATAGGCCCCCGCCCCGGTCGCCGCGCACATCGCGGTGCCCAGCGCGCCGAACTCGGACCCCGCGGGCACCTCCACCGGCAGGCCCAGGATATCGGCGAACATCTCGGACCAGCAGGCGCTGTTAGAGGCACCGCCGGTCATCCGGATCACCTGCGGCGTCGCGGCGTCCGGCCCGGTCAGCGCCTTGTCGATGTCGGCCTTGTGGGCAAAGACGATGCCTTCGAACACCGCCAGCATGGCCTTTTCGAAACTGGTCCGCGCGGTCATGCCCACCAGCCCGGCAGGCGCGCCCTCGGGACCGCCAAAGAGGTAGGGAAAGAACATCGCGTTGGTGTGCTGGCCCATCACGCTTTGGACGGCGGCGTTCACCGTGTCGTAGATGGTGCCGCCGGTCTCCAGCGCGCCGCCGTGCTGGAGCAGCGTCTTGACCACCCATTCCAGGTTCGACGCCGAGGTCGCCGAACCCTGCACCGACAGCCAGCCGCCCAGCGGATAGGCGAATTGCAGCATCGGCATGGCGTCGGTCTTGGGCCTGTCCTGGTGCAGCGTCGACGCGATCGAGAAGGTCCCCGCCACCACGCTCATCTGCTCGGGCCGCGTCACCATCGACGCCATGGCCGAGGCCGACATGTCGACCGTGCCGCGCACCACCGGCGTCCCCTGCCTGAGCCCGGTCAGCGCCGCGGCCTCGGCGGTGACATGGCCGGCAATCTCGTCCGACCGGCCCAGTTCGGGCAGCATCGGCAGCCAGGCCTGCATTCCCAGGATGCGCAGCGTCTCTTCGGAATAGCGCCCGGCCGACACGTCCAGCAGCCCGGAACTGCCCGCATCGGTGAAATCGGTCGACAGATCCCCGCACAGGCGACCGCGCAGGAAGTCCTTGCAGAACGCCACCCGGTGCGTCCGCTCCAGCACCTCCGGTTCATGCCGCTGCACCCAGCCCAGCAGCGCCAGGCTCATGCCCGGCCAGACCGATTGCTGGATCAGCGGCGCGATTTCGGCGGCATGGCCGTCGCCCTCCCACTCGGCCAGCAGCCCCATCGTTCGCCCATCGGTAGAAACGATGCCGGGGCGGACCGGGTTGCCCGCGCGGTCCAGCAGGTACAATCCGCTGCCATAGCCCGACACGCTGATCGCCAGCACATCGGCCGGATCGGCGCCGCTCTCGGCCAGCACCTGGGCGATCGCCTGCGCCGCCGCGCGCCACATCGCGTCGGGGTCACGCTCGGTCCAGCCAAGCTGCGGAAAGGTGGTGACGTTGCGGCTCCGGGCACAGGCCAGCTCGCGCCCGGCAAGGTCAAAGAGCGCAGCCTTCGTCATCGTGCCACCGGCATCGATGCCGATCACGCAATCACCCATGATCTCCTCCCTGCGGCCGGTTAAAAGGGCATCCGACTCGCAACTTGTTATTATGAGTTGAGCCTACGGTAGCGCCCTCACAAGTCAAGCTTCGAACATATCTGCGTTTTTGAGTATGATTTTGCCGCATTGCAGCATTTACGCGGATTGCTGCACCGCAGCTTGTAATGACAACTCAATCGGATCAAGTTACACCTGCGACTCGCTGAAACCGCATCAGGGAGACCACGGGCGCATGCGCAGCCGAGCCGAACTCATGGACCGGATCCGTTCCGGTCAGGTGCCCCGGATCCTGATCGTCGGTGGCGGCATCAATGGCGTGGGCACCTTCCGCGATCTTGCCGCCCAAGGGGTTGCCGCCCTGCTGGTCGATGCCGGGGACCTGTCCTCGGGCACCAGCGCCGCGCCCTCGCGGCTGATCCACGGCGGGCTGCGCTACCTCGAGACGGGCGAGACCGCGCTGGTCCGCGAGTCGCTGATCGAGCGCAACCTATTGTTGAAGAACGCCCGCCACGTCGTGCACCCCCTGCCGGTCTGGATTCCGCTGCGCAGCTGGTTCGGCGGTGCGGCATCGGCGGCGCTGCGCTTCTTCCGGCTGAAAAAGACGCCGGGCCGCAAGGGCGCGATCCCGGTCGAGATCGGGCTCTGGGCCTATGACCTCTTCGGCCGCCTGCACCGCACCATGCCCACCCACCGGCTGATGTCGGCCAGCCGCGCCCGGCGCGAGATGCCGGCGCTGGCCCCGGACGTGCGCGCGGTGGCGGAATTCTACGACGCCCGCATCAGCCACCCCGAACGGCTGGTGCTGGAACTGGCCGCCGACGCCGAAGCCGACTGCCCCGAAGCGATGGCCGTGCCCTATCTCGCCGCCGGCGCGCAGCGGGACGGCGCGATCACCCTGCACGACCGGCTGACCGGCGACACCCTCACCGTCCGCCCCAGCGTCGTGATCAACGCCTCCGGCGCCTGGGTCGACAAGGTGCAGGCCGGCCTCGGTTTCCAGGGCCGGCTGATGGGCGGCACGCGCGGCACCCACATGGTGATGCGCAACCCGCAGCTGTCGGCCGACCTGGGCGGGCGGATGCTGTACTTTGAAACGCACGACTTCCGCGCCTGTCTCGCCCTGCCGCTGGACGCCGACCACGTCTATGTCGGCACCACCGACATCCGCACCGACGACCCCGACGACCGCCGCTATACCGAGGCCGAGATCGACTACATCTTCGACGTGCTCCGCCCGGTGCTGCCGGGGGTGGACTGGCGGCGCGAGGACATCGTCTTTGTCATGGCCGGCATCCGCCCCCTGCCCTACCAGGATGACAAGGTCGCCGCCACCGGCGCGATCAGCCGCGACCACCGGATCGACCGCTTTGACCCCACGCCGGAGCGCCCCTTTCAGACCTTCACGCTGGTCGGCGGCAAGTGGACCACCTACCGCGCCTTTGCCGAACAGGCGACCGATGCCGTTCTGAAACACATCGGCGCCCAGCGCCGCACCGGCACCGACAGCCTGCCCATCGGCGGCACCCGCGGCCTGCCCGAACGCGGCGCCGCGACCCAGGCCTGGATAAGGGACATGGCGCAGGAAACCGGCCTGCCACTCGACCGCTGCGCGAAACTGGCCGAACGCTACGGCAGCGCCGCCCGCCGCTACGCTTTGGCCGAGGCGCGCGACAATCGCCATTTCGACACCCTGACCGATTACACCCCGGCCGAAATCGCGCTGATCTGCCAGGACGAACGGGTGTGCAGGCTCGAGGACATCGTCCTGCGCCGCACCCTGCTGGCCTTCGAAGGCCGCACCCGCCGCGCCGAACTGCAAGAACTGGCCGACCTCGCCGCCGCCGTCCTGGGCTGGGACGCCGGGGAACGGGACCGCCAGCTTGGCGACCTCGTCGCGCTGCTGCGCGACCGTCACAAGGTGGAGGTGGCATGAAGGAACCCGCCGCCTACCCCGAACTGGCCTACCGGATCGACAGGGACTCCGCGGCGCCGCTCTGGCTCCAGGTGAAACAGGCGCTGACCGCCACCATCCATGACCAGAGCATGCAGGAACAGGACAAGCTGCCCTCCGAATCCGAGCTCTGCCGCCATTTCGACGTCTCGCGCACCGTGATCCGCGAGGCGCTGGCGCAGATGGTGAACGAAGGGCTGATCTACCGCCTCCAGGGCAAGGGCGCCTTTGTCCGCGGCCGGCGCGAGGAACAGAGCTTTGCCGGCTCCACCGTCGGCTTCAGCGGCGAACTGGAGGAAAAGCGCCATTCCGTCACCCGCGTGATCCTGCGCCAGGAGGTCATCCTGCCGACCCCGCGCATGCAGCGCTTTCTCCAGGTCGGCCGCGACGAGGAAGTCGTCGCCATCGACCGGGTGATGAAGGTCGACGGCATCCCCCGCGCCATCGTCCGCTGGGCGATGCTGGCGCGGGTCGTGCCCGGGCTCGAGGCGCTCAACATCCAGAACCGCTCGCTCTACGACACGATCTCGCGGCAGTACGGCATCCGGCTGGTGCGCGCCGAACGCTGGATCGAGGCGGTGGCGCTCAGCGCCGGTGACGCGGCCCTGCTCGGCGTCGCCGAACGCACCGCCGCCCTGCGGATCGAATCCGTCGGCGCCAGCGCCTCGACCCAGACCATCGAGTATTACACCGCGCATTACCTGACCGACCGTTCGCGCCTGCGCTTTGTGATCTCCGCCACCGGCTGACGCCATTGACAGACTCCAGTTTGAAAAATAAACCGGGTGTGAAAAATATTCCAAACCTCGTGGCAGCCCGCCGCGATCCCCCTTGCCGGACCACGCACAGATGCAGGACAGCACCGCCGAAACAGACATGACCGCCCGCGCGGCCTGGCTGCATTTTGTCGGCGGCCTGACCCAGGGCGAGGTCGCCCGCCGGCTGGGCGTGCCGCCCACCCGCGCGCACCGCTACATCGCCCGCGCGCAGGCGCTGGGCCTGGTGCAGATCAGCGTGACCGCCACCGAATCCGGCTGCATCGCGCTGGAGGAACGGCTGCGCAGCCGCTTCGGCCTCGATTTCTGCCGCGTCGCCATGGACGTCCCCGAACCGCAGGCGCTGCCGCTGCGCGCCCTCGCGGCGGCGGGCTCGGTCTGGCTGCGCGACACGCTGGCGCGGGGCGACCACGCGGTGATCGGCATCGGCCAGGGCCGCACGCTGGCCGCGGTGGTCGACGCGCTGGGGCGGACCGACCCGCCCGACGCGCGCTTTGTGTCGCTGCTGGGCGGCTTGACCCGCTCGTTTGCCGCCAACCCCTACGACGTGATCCATGCATTGGCCATGCGCACCGGGGCGGATGCCTGGCTGATGCCCGCGCCGCTGTTTGCCGACAGCGAGGAGGACAAGCGCGTGATGCGCTCGCAGGCGATCCTGCGCGGCGTCTTTAACCGCATGGCGCAGGCCAGTCTCGCGGTGATCGGCATCGGCGACCTGCACGGCGGGTTCGGCGCGGTCTCGGCCATGCACGACGGTGCGGCGCTGATGGCGCGCATCCGCGCCGAGGGCGCGCAGGCGGAAATCCTGGGCCAGTTCCTAGACGCGCAGGGCCGCATCCTGCCCACCCCGCTGGACGCGCGCGTCATGGCGATGCCGCTGGCCGACCTGGCGGCGCGCAAGGTGGTGGCCATCGCCGGCGGGGCGGAAAAACACAACGCCATCCGCGCCACGCTGCGCAGCGGGCTGCTCAGCGGGCTGATCCTCGACGAAACGACCGCCCGCGTGCTCGACAGCGACGGGGAGCAGGCGGCATGAGCCAGGATATCCTGATCGGCATCGACGCCGGCACTTCGGTCATCAAGGCGGTGGCCTTTGACCTTGACGGCCGGCAACTCGCCGTCGCCAGCCGGCGCAACAGCTATGTCACCCGCCCCGACGGCGGGGTCGAACAGGACATGGCCCGCACCTGGGACGACACCGCCGCCGTGCTGCGCGCGCTGGGCGACCGCGTGCAGGGGCTGGCACAGCGCGCCATCGGCCTCGGCGTCACCGGACAGGGCGACGGCACCTGGCTGGTCGACGCCTCCGGCGCGCCGGTCCACGACGCCTGGCTCTGGCTCGACGCCCGCGCCGCGGGCGAGGCCGCGCGCCTGCAATCCGGCCCGACGATCGACACCATCTATCGCCGCACCGGCACCGGCGTGAACACCTGCCAGATGCGCAGCCACCTGGCCTGGATGCAGCGCCACGCGCCCGGCCTGCTGGCCCGCGCCGCCACCGCCTACCATTGCAAGGACTGGCTTTTTCTGAACCTCACCGGCATCTCCGCCACCGACCCGACCGAGGGCGTGTTCACCTTCGGCGACATCCGCACCCGCGATTACAGCGCCGAGGTGCTGGAGGCGCTGGGCCTCACGGACCTGCGCCGCCTCTTGCCGCCGATCCTCGACGGCGCGGTCCAGACCCACGCCCTGACCCCCGAGGCCGCGCAGGCCACCGGGCTCAGGGCGGGCCTGCCGGTCTCGCTGGGCTACATCGACATCGCCTGCACCGCGCTGGGGGCGGGCCTCTACGATCCGCAGGCGCAGGCGGGTCTGTCCATCCTCGGCTCCACCGGCGCGCACCTGCGCCTTGTGCCGGATATCCAGGGCGTCACCCTGAACCCGGACCGTACCGGCTATACCCTCGCCCTGCCCGGCCCGGCCTTTGCCCAATTGCAAACCAACATGGCCGCGACGCTGAACATCGACTGGGCGCTGGGCCTGATGGCGCAGATCCTCGAGGCGGCCGGCATGCCCCCCGATCCCGCCGCCCTGCTGGCGGGGCTCGACGCGCAGGTGCTCTCTGCCCGCCCCGGCGCGGCGCTGTTCCACCCCTACATCTCGGCCGCCGGGGAACGTGGCCCCTTCACCGACCCATCCGCCCGCGCCAGCCTGACCGGCCTTGACCAGGCGACCCGCTGGGCCGACATCCTGCGCGCGGTCTGCGACGGGCTGGCGCTGGCCGCGCGCGACTGCTACGCCGCCATGGGTCCGATGCCCGCCGAGGTGCGCCTGTCCGGCGGCGCCGCCCGCTCCAACGCCCTGCAACACCTGCTGGCGGCTGCGCTGGGTGTGCCGGTGCGCGCCGTGGCACAGGACGAGGCCGGCGCGGCCGGCGCGGTGATGATCGCCGCCCTGTCACTCGGCGTCTTTCCCGACGCCGACAGCGCCACCCGCGCCTGGGTGCGCCCGCTGCTCCAGGACCCCCGCCAGCCCGATCCCGACCTGATCCCGGTCTACGAAAATATGTACGAAGCCTACCTTGCCACGCGTCAGGCGCTGCCGCCGGCCTGGGCGGCGCAGGCGACACTGCGGAGGACGCTGACATGACCATCGACGTGGCGATCATCGGGGACGGCTTCATGCGGGCCGAGGTCTTTGCCCGGGCCCTCACCGCGACCTGCGGCACGCGCGTCACCTGCCGCACGCTGGACCTGCCCTGGCCCGACAGCCCGATGCGCCACGGCGGCCCCGGCATGGAGCAGATCGGCGAATACGCCGGCACACCCGAAGAGGTCATCGCCTTTGCCGGCAGCGCGCCGGTCCTCGTCACCCACCTCGCCCCCCTCTCGCGCGGCGTCTTCGAGGCGCTGCCCACCCTGCAACTGGTCGCCGTGCCGCGCGGCGGGCCGGTCAACGTCGACATGACCGCCGCCGCCGACCACGGCGTGCGCGTCGTCAACGCCCCGGGGCGCAACGCCTCGGCCGTGGCCGAATTCACCATCGGCGCGATCCTCGCCGAGACGCGCACCATCACCCGTGGCCACGACGCCCTGCGGCAGGGCACCTGGCGCGGCGACCTCTACCGCTCGGACACCACCGGGGACGAGCTGGCCGACATGACCGTCGGCGTGATCGGCTACGGCCACATCGGCACCCGGGTCGTCCGCCTGCTGCGCGCCTTCGGCACCCGCGTGCTGGTCTGCGACCCCTACGTGCCGCTCACCGCGCAGGACACCACCGATGGCGTCACGCAGACCGACCTGCACGACCTGCTGAGCCAGTCCGACATCGTCACCCTGCACCCCCGCGTCACGCCGGAGACGCGCGGCATGATCGACGCCACAACCCTCGCCGCGATGAAACCCGGCGCGATCCTCGTGAACACCGCGCGCGGCCCGCTGGTGGACCTCGACGCGCTCACCGCCGCGCTGCACAGCGGCCACCTGCGCGGCGCCATGCTGGACACCTTCACCACCGAACCGCCGCCCGCCAACAGCCCGCTGCTGACCCTGCCCAATGTCACCCTGACCCCGCACATCGCCGGGGCCTCGCTGAAAACCGTGCGGACCGCCGCCGCCATGGCGGCCGAAGAGGTCCGCCGGTGGCTCGACCACGAGTCCCCCCTCAACCCCTGCTGACAGGAGCCCAGAATGAAGAAATCGGAAAAGAAACTCAGGCAGGCGATCATCGACCAGTGCCTGTTCATGAACGCCTGCGGGCTGAACCAGGGCACCTCGGGCAACATCTCGGCCCGCTACCACGACCGGATGCTCATCACCCCCTCGGCCACGCCCTACGACAAACTGACGCCCGAAATGATCGCCTCGATGCCCTTCGACGCGGACTACGGCACCTGGGACGGCCCGTTGAAGCCCTCGACCGAATGGCGCTTTCACTTCGACATCCTCAAGAACCGCACCGACATGGGCGCGGTGGTCCACGCCCACCCGACCTACTGCACCGCGCTGGCCATGGCGCACAAGGAGATCCCGGCCGCGCACTACATGATCGCGGCCTTCGGCGGCACCAACGTGCGCTGCGCCCCCTACGCGCGCTTCGGCTCGCCCGAGCTGTCGAAACTGGCCATCGAGGCGCTTGAGGGCCGCACCGCCTGCCTCTTGGCCAACCACGGCTCCATCGCCATGGGTGAAACCCTGGACAAGGCGATGTGGCGCGCGGTGGAACTGGAGACCATCGCCCGGCAGTACCACCTGTCCCTCTCGATCGGCGGCGGGCCGTTCATCCTGACCGACGACCAGATCGCCGAGACGATGGCGGCCTTCGGCTCCTACGGCGTGCAGGACGACTACAAGGACATCGCCGCCGGCACCAAACGCGAAGTCAAGGCATGACACGGGGTTGCAAGACATGACGGAGACGGTGGACCTGCTGGTCATCGGCGGCGGGATCAACGGCGTCGGCGTCGCGCGCGACGCGGCGGGGCGCGGGCTGTCCGTGCTGCTGGCGGAAAAGGACGACCTGGGGCAAGGCACCTCGTCGCGCTCGGGCAAATACATCCACGGCGGGCTGCGCTACCTCGAATACTACGAATTCCGGCTGGTGCGCGAGGCGCTGACAGAACGCGAAGTGGTGCTGGAGGCAGCGCCACACCTGGCCTGGCCCTTGCGGCTGGTGCTGGTGCACAGCCCGGAACAGCGGCCGCGCTG
Organism: Antarctobacter aquimaris; assembly: GCF_900184945.1. Lineage (GTDB taxonomy): Bacteria > Pseudomonadota > Alphaproteobacteria > Rhodobacterales > Rhodobacteraceae > Maliponia > Maliponia aquimaris. The sequence goes on from NZ_FXYF01000006.1 coordinate 144,367, forward strand.
GCTGATCCGGCTGGGCCTGTTCCTCTACGACCACCTCGGCGGGCGCAAGCGCATCCCCGGCACGAAAAGCCTGCGGCTGGACCGCGCGCCCGAAGGCGAGGTGGTCAGGGACCGCTACCGCAACGCATTCGCCTATTACGACGTCTGGTGCGACGACGCCCGCCTCGTGGTGCTGAACGCGCTCGACGCGGCCCGGCGCGGCGCGCAGATCCTGCCGCGCACCCGCGTCGCCTCGGCCCGCCGCGACGGCGACACCTGGCTGGCCATCCTCGACACCCCCGACGGCCCGCGCGAGATCCGCGCCCGCGCGCTGGTCAACACCGCCGGTCCCTGGGTCGAACAGGTGCTGGGCAATGTCGCCGGCGTCAACTCGGCCAAGCACATCCGCCTGGTCAAGGGCAGCCACATCGTCCTGAAACGCTGGTGGACCGGCGACCACGGCTATGTCCTGCAAGCCCCGGACAAGCGGCTGATCTTCGTCAATCCCTACTTCGACGATCTCGCGCTGATCGGCACCACCGACATCCCCTTTGACGGCAAACCCGAAGAGGTGCAGATCGAGGGCCATGAGGTCGATTACCTGCTCGGCATCCTCAACACCTACTTCAAGACCGAACTCACACCGCAGGACCTGGTCTGGGCCTATTCCGGCGTCCGCCCGCTGTTCGACGATGACGAGGCCAAGGGTGCCTCGGCCGTCACCCGCGACTACACCTTCGAACTGGACGGCGGTCAGGGGCGCGCGCCGATCCTGTCGGCCTTCGGCGGCAAGCTGACCACCTACCGCAAGCTGTCGGAGGCGGCGCTGGACCAACTCAGGCCCTTCTTCCCCCGGATGGGCAAGGACTGGACCGTGACCGCCCCGCTGCCCGGCGGCGACATCCCCGGTGCGGATTTCACCCGCTGGTTCATGGACTTCTGCGACCGCTGGCCCTGGCTGCCGCAGTCGCTGGCCACCCATTACGCGCGCTGCTACGGCACCGAGGCCGATAAACTGCTGGCGGGCGCGACCTCGCTGGCCGACCTTGGCACGCAGTTCGGCGGCGATTTTTTCGAACGCGAGGCGCGCTGGCTGATCCGCCACGAATGGGCCGCCAGCGCCGAGGACCTGCTGTTCCGCCGCACCAAGCACGGGGTTTTCCTCACCCCCGGCGAACAGGCCGGCGTCGCCGACTGGCTGGCGCGTCAAACCACCTGAGCCAAGCCCCCCGCCACCGGAGAGACCATGCACCCCCACGACAACCGCGCCTGGCTGTTCGTCCTGCCCGCCGCGCTGGTGCTGGGTTTCGTGGGGGTGATCCCGCTGGCGATCAACGCCTGGCACAGCCTGTTCGACATCTTCACGCTGGAGCAGAAATTCTGGGTCGGCACCGAATGGTACACCGCCATCCTCGGCTCGGACCGGTTCTACCACAGCCTCGGCCGCAGCCTGATGTTCTCGGCCGTGGTGATCGCCGTGCAGTTCCCGCTGGGCCTCGCCATCGCGCTGGCCCTGCCCAGGGACGGGCTGATGCGCGCGCTCTGCCTCGTGCTGCTGGCGGTGCCGCTGATGGTGCCGTGGAACATGATCCCGGCCATCTGGCTCAGCCTGATCAACCCCGACACCGGCTATGTCGGCCGCCTCATGGCCTGGGCCGGCATCGCCTTCGACTACAAGTTCACCGCCCTGCACACCTGGATCCTGCTGGTGGCGATGGACACCTGGCACTGGGTCGGGCTGGTGGCGATCCTGTCCTGCTCGGGCCTTGCCGCGATCGCGCCCAGCTACTACCAGGCCGCTGCCATCGACAGCGCGACCCGCTGGCAGGTCTTCCGCTTCATCGAACTGCCCAAGCTTGCCGCCGTGCTGACCATGGCGCTGCTGTTGCGCTTCATGGACAGTTTCATGATCTACACCGAGGCTTTCGGCATCAACGCGGGCGGTCCCAGCGGCGCAACCGCGTTCCTCTCGCTGGACCTCGGCGAAGAGATCAAGGCCTTCAACTACGGCCCCGCCGCCGCCCGCTCGGTGATCTATTTCGCGCTGGCTCTGGTGATCGTCTGGGGCTTCTGGCGGGCGCTGAACGCCCAGCGCGACGCGAACGAGGCCGCGCGATGAAACGCCTGCTCGGCCCCCTCGGCTTTCTTGCCCTTGCCACCTTTGTCCTGCTGCCGCTGGCGCAGGTGATCCAGCTGAGTTTCACCAACACCCTGCCGCGCGACAACATGGCCCGCGGTGCGCTGACGCTGCAAAACTACGCCAACGTCTTTGCGACCGAACGTCTGGCGGATTCCCTGCTGAACTCCACCCTCTACGTCTGCCTCAACGTCGCCCTTTCCATCGCCGTCGCCCTGCCCGCCGCCTACGCCTTTTCTAGGTTCCGCTTTCGCGGCGACCGGCTGGCCTTCTTCGCGCTGCTGGCCTTTCGCGTCACACCCCCTGTCGTCCTGTCGCTCCCGGTCTTTCTGCTGTTCGCCCGGGTCGACCTGCTGAACACCCCGGTCGGTGTCGCGCTGGTGCATTGCGTCTTCAACGTGCCCATCGCCATCTGGATCCTCGAAAGCTTCATCTCCGCCGTCCCCCGCGAATACGATGAGACCGCCTTTCTGGATGGCCACTCCACCCCCGGCTTCCTGGTCCGCCGCCTGATCCCCGTCATCGCCCCCGGCATCGGCGCCACCGCCTTTTTCTGCTTTGTCTTCTCCTGGGTCGAGGTCGTCTTTGCCCGCACCCTGACGATCACCGACGGCAAGCCGATCACCACCGCGATCACCTCGCTCTTTGGCTTTCGCACCGACATCGGCCTTGTCATGGCGATGACCACGCTGTCGCTGATCCCCGGCCTCGCGATGATCTGGCTGGTGCGCAACCACATCTCGCGCGGCTTCACCATCCGCGTCTGATGCCCCGCCACCCTTGCGGCGCGGGCCGATTTCCGGCAACCCTCCAAGCGTCCGCAACACGAGAGCCGCCATGACCCAGCCCACCGACCCCGCCCAGGACGGCGCAAGGATGGATTTCGCCGGGGCCATGTCCTATGGCGACTACCTGCACATCGACCCGCTGCTGTCGCAGCAGCACTGCCTCAGCGACGCGCATGACGAGCTGCTGTTCATCATCCAGCACCAGACCTCGGAATTGTGGATGAAGCTGGTGATCCACGAACTGACCGCCGCCCGCTCTGCGCTGACCCAGGGCGACATGCCCCGCATGTTCAAGGTGCTGGCCCGCGTCTCGCGCATCTTCGAACAGCTCAACAGCCAGTGGGAGGTGCTGCGCACCATGACCCCCGCCGACTACACCCGCTTTCGCGAGTCGCTGGGGCCGTCCTCGGGCTTTCAGTCCTGGCAGTACCGGCTGATCGAATTCATCCTCGGCAACCGCAACACCCACATGCTGCGCCCGCACGAACATGTGCCGCAGGTCCACGCCCGCCTGACCGCCGAACTGGCCCGCCCCAGCTTTTACGACGAGGTCACAGCCCACCTGTTCCGCACGCTCGACGGCAACACCGACGCCATGCCCACCCCTGTCCTCGACAAACCGCACGAGGAACACCCCGACATCCGCGCCCGGTGGAAAATCGTCTACCAGGACATCGACACCCACTGGACGCTGTATGAACTGGCGGAAAAGCTGGTGGACCTCGAGGATTACTTCCGCCGCTGGCGCTTCAACCACGTCACCACGGTCGAACGCGTCATCGGCTTCAAGCGCGGCACCGGCGGCACCTCCGGCGTGCAATACCTGCGTCGCATGCTCGAGGTCGAGCTTTTCCCCGAACTCTGGCACCTGCGAGGCGAACTGTGACCCTGCCCAGAAAACACCTCTTCGACCTGCCCCCGGGCGTGATCTACCTCGATGGCAACTCGCTCGGCCCCCTGCCCAAAGGGGCGGCAGAGCGTGCCCAGCGCACCATCACCGACGAATGGGGCGGGCAGCTGATCCGCGCCTGGAACAGCGCCGGCTGGATGGCGCTGCCGCAACAGGTGGGCGACCGCATCGCCGGGCTGATCGGCGCGGCCCCGGGCAGCGTCGCCACCGGCGACACCCTGTCGATCAAGGTCTACCAGGCCCTTGCGGCGGCGCTGAAGATGCGCCCCGACCGCCGGGTGATCCTGTCCGACAGCGGCAACTTTCCCTCCGATCTCTACATGGCGCAGGGGCTGATCGGCACCATCGACAAGGGGTATGAGCTGCGCACCCCCGCGCCGCAGGACGTGGCCGAGGCGATCACCGAAGAGGTCGCCGTCGTCATGCTGACACAGGTCGACTACCGCTCGGGCCGGATGCACGACATGGCCGCGATCACCGCCCGGGCCCATGCCGTCGGCGCGGTGATGATCTGGGATCTCGCCCACAGCGCGGGCGCGGTGCCGGTGGACCTGGCCGGCTCCAACGCCGAATTTGCCGTCGGCTGCACCTACAAATACCTCAACGGCGGCCCCGGCGCGCCCGCCTTCATCTACGTCCGCCCCGACATCGTCGACAACATCCAGCCCGCGCTGTCCGGCTGGCTGGGCCACGACGCGCCCTTCGCCATGGAGCCGGAGTATCGCCCCGCCATGGCCACCGAACGGATGCGCGTCGGCACCCCGCCGATCGTGCAGCTGGTCCTGCTCGACGCCGCACTCGACGCCTGGGAAGGTGTCTCGATGGCGGAGGTCCGCGCCGCCTCGCAGGTGCTGTCCGAGCGGTTCATACGAGAGGTCGAGGCCCGCTGCCCCACCCTGCGACTGGCCTCGCCGCGCGACCCGCAGGCGCGCGGCAGCCAGGTCTCCTTTGCCTTCGACCACGGCTACGCCGCCATGCAGGCGCTGATCGACCGGGGCGTGATCGGCGATTTCCGCGCCCCCGACATCATGCGCTTTGGCTTCACGCCGCTCTACCTGGATGAGGCCGACGTGGTGCGCGCGGCCGAGATCCTTGAAGAGGTGATCGGCCAGGAACTCTGGCGCGACCCGAAATACCAGACCCGTTCGCGGGTGACCTGATGCATTTCACCCTGCGCCAGAAGGTGCTGTTCAAACACTGCGATCCGGCCGGGATCGTGTTCTTTCCGCGCTACGCCGAGATGGTCAACGACGCGGTCGAGGCGCTGTTCGACGAGGCGCTGGATTGGCCTTTCCAGGTGATGCACCCCGACGCCGGGGTGCCCACCGCCGCCATCGCCATGCAGTTCACCGCACCCAGCCGCCACGGCGAAATGCTGGACCTGAACATCACCATTCAGCGCATCGGCCGCAGTAGCCTGACCTTGCAGACGGTCGCGGTCTGTGGGGCGGAAACACGCTTCACCGCCGATCAGACCATCGTCTGCATCGACGGCGCGGGCCGCCCGCATCCCTGGCCACAGCGCGTGCGGGACCGGATCGAAAAACTGCTGGAGACTGCGACCTGAGAGGGCGCGAATCGTCCAACCGGCCCTGTGCGGAGGCAAGGCGCGCCACGGACAGGGCCGGGTCGCACCTCTCGTGGCGCATGAACATTCAGATGCAAAGCATTGATAAGATATCTCTTTCATCAGCGCTTTCATCCTCCACTTGCCTACCCCGACTCGCGTGAATTCCGGCGAAACCCGACCGCGAAAAAAGGACCGGAACATCACCCCGCACCCTGTCGGCCTCGGGGCGCCTCACGCAGCCGACCAGCGCTCTGCCCTGCGAAAAGATCGGCTTTCGGAAGCTCTAACTGAAAAACCCGCCATAATACCCTGAAAAAATTGCATAAAGACAATTCGCACGCACCCGCGAAACCCCGAAACCGCATCGCCCCCCTGGCCCGACCTCACCGCACCAAAGCCGCCCGGCACCACATCCGCCTTGCCAAGGGCCGTCCAGAGCGCCTATCGCACCCCTGCAACTGCCGGCAGGCCCATCGCCCCGTGTTCCTCTATCGCCTCCTTGTCAGCGTCTTCGCCATCGTCACCCTGTGGCGCGCCTTTCGCGCCGGGGGGCTGGCGGCGATGCGCGACCGGCTGTCGCCCGGACCGGCCCCGGCAGGCCCGCATGTCTGGCTGCACGGCGCCTCGAACGGCGAACTGGCCTCGGTGAAACCGCTGCTCGACGCGATGATCGCCGCCCGCCCGGACCTGCGCTGGCTGATCACTGCCAACACCGACACCGGCGTCGCGCTGGCCCGGGGCTGGGACCTGCCGCGCACCTCCGTCCACCTCGCCCCCATCGACCTGCGCGGCCCCGCCAAACGCACCATGCGCCTCTGGCACGTCACCGCCCACATCGCGCTGGAGTCCGAGCTCTGGCCGAACCGCATCCTCGCCTGCCCCGGCCCCACCGTCCTGCTGGGCGCACGCATGACGCCCGGCACCGCCCGCACCTGGGCGCGCTTTCCCCGCCTGACCCGGCGCATGCTGGCACGCGTCCGCTACGCCTCGGCGCAGGACGCAGGCTCCGCCGACCGCCTCGCAGCACTAGGCCTGCCACCGCAGGCGCGCGGCCCCATCGTCGACCTCAAGGCCTTCTACGATCCGCCCCCGATCCCCGAGGACCCGACGCTCACCGCCGCCTATCCTCGCGCCCGCACCTGGCTTGCCGCCTCCACCCACGCGGGCGAGGAGGAGACCGTGCTCGACGCCCACAAGGCCCTCCTGATACAGCACCCGCACCTCAAACTCATCCTCGCCCCGCGCCACCCGCGCCGCGCCGAGGAGATCGCCGCAGCCGCCCACACACGCGGCCTCACCTGCGCCCGCCGCAGCCTCGACCAGTCGCCCGAGACGGCGCAGGTCTACATCGCCGACACCATGGGCGAGATGCCGCGCTGGTACGCCCGCGCCGGCCGCGTCTTCATCGGCGGCACGCTGACCGACCGGGGCGGCCACACCCCCTATGAGCCCGCCGCCTTTGGCGCGGCCCTTCTGCACGGCCCCGATACGGCCAATTTCGCCGCCGCCTTCGCTCGCCTGGCCGAGGCCAAGGCGGCCTATGAAATCGACGACGCCGAAACCCTCGCCGCCGCCCTCGCCGCCCTCACCGACGCCGAAGCGCAGGCGACCGCCGGGCAGGCCGCGCAGCAGGCGCTGCGGCAGGAGGCCGACCCGGTCGCCGTGATCACACCCGTTCTCGCCCTGCTGCCAAAGGCGTGAGCGAACTTGAAATCCGGTCAGATATGTTTACCTTTGCAGGACTGTTCCATCGGAGACCGGCGATGATCCAGTACAGTCTCAAATGCGCCGACGGGCACCAGTTCGACAGCTGGTTCCAGTCCGCCTCCGCCTTTGACAAGCTTCAGGCCGCGGGCCATGTCGCCTGCGCCGTCTGCGGCTCGGGCGAGGTGTCCAAGGCGCTGATGGCACCGCGCGTCTCGCACGGCGAGCACGGCGAGCAGGTCAAGACCGACGCGCCGAAACCGCTCACCGCCCCCGCCAATCCCGCCGAACAGGCGCTGGCCCGGCTGCGCGCCCACGTCGAGGCGCATTCCGACTATGTCGGCACCCGCTTTGCGCAGGAGGCCCGCGCCATGCACCTGGGCGAAACCCCCGAACGCCCGATCTGGGGCGAGGCCCGCCGCGAAGACGCCAAGGCCCTGCTCGAAGACGGCATCCCGGTTGCCCCGCTGCCCTTCACCCCGACGCGAAAGAGCAACTAGTCGGCCGCAACCGACCGGAGGACCCCCATGCAGCTCCTGATCACGGGCGCCAACCGCGGCATCGGCGCGGCGCTGAAAACGGCCTTTTCCGCCCGCGGCGACCGCGTGCTGGCAACGGCCCGGACCGCAGAGGGGTTCCTGCCGCTCGATGTCGCCGACCCGCAGTCGCACCGCGCCCTGGCCGACCGGCTCGAGGGCGAGGCGATCGACACGCTGGTCTGCAACGCCGGCGTCTACCTCGACAAGGGCCAGCGCCTGGCCGATGGCTACCCGCCGGACATATGGGCGCAGACCTTCGCGGTGAACGTCACGGGCGTGTTCCTGACCGTCCAGGCGCTGCTGCCGAACCTGAAACGGGGCACCGCCCCGCGCATCGCGATCATCTCGTCGCAGATGGCCTCGCAGACCCGCGCGCCGGGCGGCAGCTACATCTACCGCGCCTCCAAGGCGGCGGCGCTGAACCTCGGCCGCAACCTCGCCGCCGATCTGAAACCGCAGGGCATCGCCGTGGGCATCTACCACCCCGGCTGGGTGCGCACCGACATGGGCGGCGGCGGCGCCGACATCGACACCGACGAGGCCGCGCGCGGCCTGGTGGCGCGGATCGACGCGCTGGGCCTCAGCACCACCGGCTGCTTTGAAACCTGGGACGGCCGCGCCCACCCCTTCTAGCGACCAGACCGGCCCAAGACCCGGTTGCGGCACGCAAAACGCACCCCGCAGACCCGATCCCCCCTGCGGCCAAAGTGCCCTTGCATGGCTGTCAAACGCGGCGTAAACGCGCCCCGATCCAAAGGGGGATTCCCATGCCCGTTCTCGTGATGAAATTCGGCGGCACCTCCGTCGCCACGCTGGACCGCATCCGCCGCGCCGCCAAGCGCGTCGGCGTCGAGGTGGCCAAGGGCTATGACGTCATCGTCATCGTCTCCGCCATGTCGGGCGAAACCAACAAGCTGGTCGGATTTGTCGAGGAAACCTCGCCGCTGTTCGACGCGCGCGAATACGATGCCGTCGTGTCCTCGGGCGAAAACGTGACCGCCGGGCTGATGGCGCTGACCTTGCAGGAAATGGACGTGCCGGCGCGCAGCTGGCAGGGCTGGCAGGTGCCGGTGATGACCACATCCGCGCATTCGCAGGCCCGGATCGAGGAGATCCCCACCGCCAACATCACCCGCAAGTTCGCCGAAGGCATGAAGGTCGCCGTGGTCGCCGGCTTCCAGGGCATCTCGCCCGAGGGCCGCATCACCACGCTGGGCCGCGGCGGATCGGACACCACCGCCGTCGCCTTTGCCGCCGCCTTCGGCGCGGAACGCTGCGACATCTACACCGACGTGGACGGCGTCTACACCACCGATCCGCGGATCTGCGAAAAGGCGCGCAAGCTGGACCGCATCGCGTTCGAAGAGATGCTGGAACTGGCCTCGCTGGGCGCCAAGGTGTTGCAGACCCGGTCGGTGGAACTGGCCATGCGCTACAAGGTGAAGCTGCGCGTGCTGAGCAGCTTCGAGGAAATGGACGACGCGGCCGGCACCCTGGTCTGCGACGAGGAGGACATCATGGAAAGCAATGTTGTGGCCGGTGTGGCGCATTCCCGCGACGAGGCCAAGATGACGCTGGTGTCGGTCGCCGACCGCCCCGGCATCGCCGCCGCGATCTTCACCCCGCTGGCCGAGGCCGGCGTGAACGTGGACATGATCGTGCAGAACATCTCGGAGGAGGGCCGCACCGACATGACCTTCTCCTGCCCCACCAACCAGGTGGCGCGCGCCGAAAAGGTGATGGAAGAGGCCAAGGCCAAGGGCGAGATCAACTTTCACAGCATCGTCGCGGACAAGAACGTCTGCAAGATCTCGGTCGTCGGCATCGGCATGCGCAGCCACGCCGGCGTCGCGGCCAAGATGTTCCGCGTGCTGGCCAACGAGGGCATCAACATCCAGGTCATCACCACCTCCGAGATCAAGATCTCGGTCCTGGTCGAACGCAAGTACATGGAATTGGCCGTGCAGGCGCTGCACGACGCCTTTGAGCTCGACAAGGGCTGACACCGACGCCCCCGGGGTCCGCGCAGCCATGCGGCAAAGGCGGACCCTGCCACACGCATAACGGGAGCTTTTCGCCCGGATAAGCGAAAAGCGGTTTCCAAAGCCGGACGCGATGGTCTATCTCTGCGGACCGCGGCCTAGGGTGACTTGCAAACCGACTCATGGTGACAAATACCGAATCAGAAAGCCGCAAGTTGCTGGGGCGCTTGCGCGACACCATGGCCGAGGAAGCCGCCGGGCAGGCGCGCCTCGACAAGATCACGCATCTGACGGCCGACAGCATGGGCACCGAAGTGTGCTCGATCTACCTGTTCCGCGACGCCGAAACGCTGGAACTCTGCGCCAGCCAGGGCCTCAAGGCGGAGGCCGTGCACCAGACCCGGATGAAGCTGGGCGAGGGCCTGGTGGGCCGCGTCGCCCGCACCGGCAAGACGATCAACACCGCCGACGCCCCGGCCGAGCGCGGCTTTCGCTACATGCCGGAGACCGGCGAAGAGATCTATTCCAGCTTTCTCGGCGTGCCGATCCAGCGGCTGGGGTCCAAGGTCGGCGTGCTGGTGGTCCAGTCCAAGCAGAAGCGCGAATTCACCTCGGACGAGATCTATGCGCTCGAGGTCGTCGCCATGGTGCTGGCCGAGATGACCGAGCTGGGCGCCTTTGTCGGCGAGGGCGCGGCGCTCAAGGCGCGGCACACCCAGTCGATGCTGTTCCGCGGCGGCACCGCGCAGGAGGGCAGCGCCATGGGCCGCGTCTGGCTGCACGAACCGCGCGTCGTGGTGACCAACCCCGTCGCCGACGACCCGGAAAAGGAACGCGTCCGCCTGCTGGAGGCGGTCGAGAAACTGCGCGTCAGCGTCGACGAGATGCTGGCCGACACCCCGGGCGAAGGCGACCACGCCCAGGTGCTCGAAGCCTACCGGATGTTCGCCAACTCCAAGGGCTGGCTGCGCCGGATGGAAGAGGACATCGCCCGCGGCCTGTCGGCCGAGGCTTCGGTGGAAAAGGAACAGAGCACCGCCCGCGCCCGCATGTCCCAGGTCTCGGACCCCTACCTGCGCGACCGGCTGCACGATCTCGACGACCTGTCCAACCGCCTGCTGCGCATCCTCACCGGCCAGGGCCGCCAGACCGGCGCCGAACTGCCCGAGGATCCGATCCTGATCGCCCGCAACATCGGCCCCGCCGAACTGCTGGAATACAACCGCAAGCTCAAGGCCGTGGTGCTGGAGGAGGGCTCGGTCGGCAGCCACGCCGCCATCGTCGCCCGCGCGCTGGCGATCCCGCTGGTGATCCACGCCGACCGCATCACCAACGAGGCGCTGAACGGCGACCAGATCCTGGTCGACGGCGACCAGGGCATCGTCCACCTGCGCCCCGATGAGACCGTCGTCAGCGCCTTCCGCGACAAGCTGGCGATGCAGGCCAAGGCGCAGGAACGCTACACCACGATCCGCGACAAGGAGTGCATCAGCGCCGACGGCCAGCGCGTCCACCTGCTGATGAACGCGGGCCTGATGGCCGACCTGCCCTCGCTCGACAGTTCCGGCGCCGAGGGCGTCGGCCTGTTCCGCACCGAGCTGCAATTCCTGATCCGCAACAAGATGCCCCAGCGCACGGAGCTGGCCGATCTCTACGCCCAGGTGCTCGACGCCGCCGGGGGCAAGCGGGTGATCTTCCGCACGCTCGACATCGGCTCGGACAAGGTGCTGCCCTACATGCGCAAGGTCGACGAGCCGAACCCCGCCCTCGGCTGGCGCGCGATCCGCGTCGCGCTGGACCGGCCCGGCGTGATGCGGATGCAGTTGCAGGCGCTGGTGCGTGCCGCCAACGGCCGCCCGCTGACGCTGATGTTCCCCTTCATCGCGCAGTACGACGAATACGCCCGCGCCCGCGAAGAGATGGAAAAGGTGCTGGCCCGCGAACGCCGCCTGGGCCACCCGGTGCCGTCGAAGCTCGAGGTCGGCACCATGCTGGAAACGCCCTCGCTGGCCTTCGCCTCGCGCCGCTTCTTCGACGAGGTCGAATTCCTGTCGATCGGCGGCAACGACCTGAAACAGTTCTTCTTTGCCGCCGACCGCGAAAACGAACTGGTGCGCCGCCGCTACGACACGCTGAATGTCTCCTTCCTGACCTTCCTCGAAAGCATCATCCACCGCTGCGCCCAGTCGAAGACCCCGCTCAGCTTTTGCGGCGAAGACGCCGGCCGCCCGATCGAGGCGCTGGTGCTGGCCGCCCTCGGCCTGCGCACCCTGTCGATGCGCCCCGCCTCCATCGGCCCGGTGAAAAGCCTGATCATGCGCTACTCGCTGAAAGAGGTGCGCGACGTGATCGAGGAATCGCGCCTGCGCGGCGACCAGTCGGTGCGCCAGGCGGTGATGGAATACCTGCGCGACAATTCCTGACCCCCGCCCCGCCTCACGAAATCGTCGCCCGGCGCGCGCTTGACATGCGCGGCCCACCCTTCAACTCTGGCGCAGACCCTCCGGCCGTCCGGCCAGCCAAAGCCAGGTGACACCGCCATGCTCCCGATGACCCGCCGCCAGCTGCTGGCCTCCACCCTCGCCGCCGTGGCCCTGCCGCGCGTGACCTGGGCGGCCGAACCCTTTGCCCTCACGGCCGAGCCGGTGGTCGCCCAGATCCTCGACGAAGGCGACCCCGCCACGCCGATGTTCGGCTTCAACGGCTCCACCCCCGGCCCCGAGTTGCGCGTCAGCGAGGGCGAGCGCCTGCGCGTCACCTTCCGGAACGCGCTGGCCGATCCCACCGCGATCCACTGGCACGGCATCCGCATCGACAACGCGATGGACGGCGTGCCCGGCATGACCCAGGCCGCCGTCGGAGTGGGCGAAAGTTTCGACTACGATTTCGTCGCGCCCGACGCGGGCACCTACTGGTATCACTCGCACCACCAGAGCTGGGAACAGGTGGCGCGCGGCCTCTACGGCCCCTTGATCGTCGAGGAAACCACTCCCCCGGACATCGACCACGACATCACCGTCATCGTCACCGATTGGCGGCTGGAGCAAAACGGCCAGATGATGGGCGGCTTCGGCAACATGCACGATTTTGCCCATGCCGGGCGGCTGGGCAATTTCGCCAAGGTGATCCTGTCGCGCGACACTGTCCGGCAGGGCGACCGGGTCCGCCTGCGCCTGATCAACACCGCCACCGCGCGGATCTTCCCCGTGGCGCTGGAGGGCTTTGACGGCCGCATCGTCGCGCTGGACGGCCGCGCCCTGCCCGAGCCGCGCGAGATTTCCGAGATCACCCTTGCCCCGGCGCAGCGCATGGACCTGGTCGGCGACGTGACCGCCGCCCTGCGCTTTCTCTTCCCGACCCGGGACGAGGATTACCAGATGGGCCAGATCGCGCTCGACGGCGAACGCGCCCCGCGCGGCACCCCCGTCACCGCCCTGCCCGCCGGGCATCGCCCTCTGCCGGGCGACACCCCGCGCGCGCTCAGCCTGCGGATGGAGGGCGGCGCCATGGGCGGGCGCCACGCGGGCGACGACATCTGGGCCTTCAACGGTCATTCCGGCCTGCCCAAGCTGCCCTTCGCCAGCTTCACGCGCGGCGAGACGGCCCGCCTCACCCTGGTCAACGACACCGCCTTTCCGCACGGCATCCACCTGCACGGCCACCATTTCTACGAGCTGGACGCCGACGGCACCCCGGGCGACCTGCGCGACACCACGCTCTTGATGCCGGACGAAAGCCGCGACATCCTCTGCGTCTTCGACAACCCGGGCAAATGGCTGATCCATTGCCACATGCTGGAACACCAGGCCTCCGGCATGAAGACATGGGTGGAGGTGGCATGAAGGCCCTCCTGCCCCTGCTGGCCCTCGCCGCCGGCCCCGCGCTGGCGGGGCACGAACTCGACGGCCGCGACCTGACCCGGGGGGCCGCGCTCTACGCCACCCATTGCGCCGCCTGCCACGGCGCCGCGCTCGAGGGCGCGGAGGACTGGCAGACCCCGGACGAAAACGGCATCTACCCCGCCCCGCCACATGACGAGACCGGCCACACCTGGCATCACTCCAACGTGCAGAACTTCAATTATGTCCAGCAGGGCGGGCAGGCCATCGTCGAACAGCTGGGCCTGAAGGGTTTCACCAGCGGGATGCCGGGCTTTGCCGAGGTGCTCAGCGACGAGGAGATCTGGCAGGTGCTCGCCTACATCCGCTCCAGCTGGCCCGACCGCATCCAGGACCTCCACGCCGCCCGCAACCCGCCGCACGACTGAGCCACCGCGCACCGGCACCGGCCCGCACACTGGCCGCCGGCCCGAGTCGCGCGGCCATCCCCGATCCCAAGGGCAGCACCTGCCGCCACCGGGCGCCCGGCCCGCTGCCCAGCCCCCGCCGGGCACGCAAACCCCCGATGAAAAAAACCCGGTCGCAGCCTTCGGCATACGACCGGGTTCCAGGACTGTCTCCACGAAGTCGCCCCTGCCATTCTGGCCAGAGCGGCGCCCCCACATTCTGCGCAGGGCACACATCCCCTGCCCCCTGGTCCGGCACCGCCCGTCACCGCGCGGCGGTGCAGGCATCCCGTGTCGCCCGGGGGCGGGTGGTTCGTCTTCGAAGCTTTTCGCCCCGATGCGACTCGGATAGCACCATCAAGCCTAACGCGCGGTTAACCGTGGTTCGGAAACCGCCTTGCGCAGCGCCTCGACCAGCGTCTCGCGCGGGGTGCCGCTGTCGCGGGCCAGCCGCAGCAGGCCGAAATGCACATGCGCCATCTGCTGGTAATAGCTGGTAAAGGCATAGTTCGTCGCCGCCCCCGCCACCGCGCCCAGCACCGGCACCGTCTGCGCCGCCAGCTTCTGGCCCAGCGCCAGCGACAGCCGCGGCGCCACCCGGCCGATCAGCGCATGCACCGTCGCCCCCGTCACCGTGACCCGCGCCGCGAGAAATCCCATGTCCGCGCCATCGTCCTCCGCCAGCGGCCCCGCCACCGCGAACACCGTCAGGCATTCGCGCGCGATCTCCGGGTCTGTCGGGTCGAACCCGTGTTCCGCCGCGATGCCCTGGATCGCCCGCATCAGCACCGTCACCGTCACCGGCAATTCGGCCAGCGCCGAAGGCAGCCCCGCCGATCCGCCCGCCGCCCCCATCGCCGTGGCAAAGGCGGTGTTCAGCCAGCCCTTCTGGTCCGGCACCACCCCGCGCGACCGCTGTGCTGCCTGCATGGCCCCGGTCAGCGCCCGCCGCGTCGCCGCCTCCAGCCCGCTCTTGGCGCTGTCCGGCAACCGCTCCAGCAGGTTCTCGGCCTGCCCGCCGATCAGCGACAACAGCTGCATGCCGACCGAATTCGCGCCCCGGTACCGCTTGGCCAGCGCCGCAATCTCCCGGTCCAGGTCCGTTGCCGCCATCACGATGTCGTCCAAGATCACCCTCCATGCTCCCCACCCAGATGGGGCCGCAGGGTGCCGCGATCAAGCCGCCCGTGTCACCTCTCCGGCCACGCCCGCCCAGGCGCCGGGGGTCAGCTCCAGCCCCAGCACCCGGTCCGGGTTGGTCGGCGGCGGCATCTCGACCTCGTCCAGCCGGACAAAGCCGAAGCGCGAATAATAGGGCGCATCGCCCACCAGCAGCACGCGCGCATGGCCCAGTTCCCCGGCCCGCTCCAGCGTGCCGCTGATCATCGCCGCGCCCAGCCCCTCGCCCTGCGCGATCGGGTGCACCGCCACCGGCCCCATCAGCAGCGCCCCGACCCCGCCGACGCACACCGGCCAGTAGCGGATCGCCCCGCCCAGGGTGCCGGTCTCGTCCCGCGCGATCCAGCACAGCTCCGCCACCGGCGGCACGTCATCGCGCAGCCGGTAGGATGACAGCAGCGTGCGCCCCGGGGCAAAGGCCAGGTCGAACAGCCCCTCGACGTCCAGGCCGTCCTCCGGCCTCTCCTGTGCAAGCGTGAACACCCGCCTCTGATCTCCTGCTGAACGCGATCCCGTGCATTCCGGTGCAAACCGGCGTATCACGCTGAAAACCCATGCGCAAACAGGAGCGACGCCAGTGTTCTACCGCCCCCAGGACGGCCACGGACTGCCGCACAACCCCTTCAACGCCATCGTCACGCCGCGCCCGATCGGCTGGATCTCGACCCGCGGCCGCGACGGGCACGACAACCTCGCGCCCTACAGCTTTTTCAACGCGGTGGCCTACGTGCCGCCGCAGGTGATGTTCGCCTCGACCAGCGCCAAGCCCGACCGCGGCGACACCAAGGACAGCGTCGCCCAGCTGCGCGAAACCGGGGTGTTCTGCGTCAACATCGTCGAATACGCGATGCGCGACGTGATGAACCAGACCTCCGGCCCGTGGGACCGCGAGGTTGACGAGTTCGAGCTCGCCGGCATCGAAAAGGCCGCGTGCGAGACCATCGACTGCCCCCGCGTCGCCCGCGCGCCGGCCAACCTCGAATGCCGGGTGACGCAGATCGTCCAGCTGGAGGGCAAGTCCAACTTCGCCGTCTTCGGCGAGGTGGTCGGCGTGCACATGCGCGACGACTGCCTCAGGGACGGCGTGTTCGACGTGCTGTCCTTCAACCCGCTCTCGCGCATGGGGTATCGCGACTACACGGTGGTGCGGGAAAAGTTCGAGCTGAAGAGACCGGGGGAGTAAGTCGCCTCTGCGAAGGCAGAGGCGACTGGTGGGCAAGGGTCATGTTTCCAAAGGAAACGTGACCGCCCACACCCCTCCATTCCAGGCGCACCCTACCCACCCCACACCCCTTGCGGTCGGGTTGGCGGGCGGGCGATGGGCGTCAGCCCAAGTCCCGTCTCGACCGACCCGCAAAACAAACCCCTCCCCCCTTGCGGCAGGGCCGGTGGGCGGGCGATGGGCGCCAGCCCGAGTCCCGCCCCGCCGACCCGCATACCGCCCATGCAGATCCGCATGGACTGCGCCCTCGAAACGTCGCCCCGAACCCGCTATCCTCCACCGCGCAACCGATGGAGCGCGCCATGGACCAGCACCCTTGATCCCCTGACCCGTCACGGACCCCAAGGAGGCCCCATGCCCTTTTCCCTGCCCGACGCGGCGCGCCCGCACCCCATCACCCTGCCCGACGGCACCCCGCACGGCGGCACCGTCCACCTCAAGGCCGTCATCGACCACCCCAGGTTCGAGGTCGGCGCGCACAGCTACGCCAGCGATTTCGACCCGCCGCAGGACTGGGCCACGCGCCTCGCCCCCTACCTCTTTCCCTTCAGCCAGGAGCGCCTGAGCCTGGGCAAGTTCTGCCAGGTCGCCCACGGCGTGCGCTTCCTGACCAGCTCGGCCAATCACGCCACCGACGGGCTGACCACCTACCCCTTTGCCGTCTTCGACCCGGACAGCATGACCGGCTACCAGCCCGACACCCGCGACACGGTGATCGGCCATGACGTCTGGCTGGGCTACGGCGCGCTGGTGCTGCCCGGCGCGCGGATCGGCAACGGGGTGATCGTCGGCGCGGGCGCGGTGGTGCGCGGCACGGTGCCCGACTACGCCGTGGTCACCGGAAACCCGGCGCAGGTGGTCCGCCTGCGCTTCACGCCCGCTGAAATCGCCACCCTGAACGCCCTCGCCTGGTGGGACTGGCACGACGACACCATCGCCGCCGCCCGCCCGGCGCTGGAGTGCGGCGATGTCGCAGCGTTGCAGCAAATGGCACCCCGAGGGCAACCGCGCTTGCCGCGGAACGAAAACGGGCGACCGTAGCCGCCCGCTTGAGACCCGTGAATCGGGATGCTGTGTCAGGCAGCCTTGCGGCGACGGGCGGCAAGGCCCAGACCGCCCAGGGCGGCCAAAAGAAGAGGCAAGCCTGCGGGGACCGGCACCGGCGACGGCGGCGGTGCCGCGTTGAAGTAGAGATCGTCCACAACCGTGTACAGGCTCACATCGGTCCCAGACCCGTAGCGGATCGACACGCTTGTGACCAACTCGTCGCTGACAAAGCCAATGAACTGGTCAACGGCGTCGTTCATGTTCGCGGCCACGGAAATCGACCCCAGAGCGCCGCCAACGCCAAAGATGTCCAGTACGGCACTGAATGCCCCTGAGCAGCAGGTGTCATCGTTGCCGAAGAACATGCCGACCGAGGACACGGCGGAGGCAAAGGTGAACGTGATCGCGCGTGGAAAGGTGGCCGTTGTGAGGCCCGTAGTGCCGCTGGGAAATGACGGGGCATAACCCAGGTTCGCCAGGGTCAGAGCGCCGGAAGACGAGGCGGTCACACCTGGCACGAGTGCCAGGTCATCGAAGGTTTCAAGGGTGTAAGGCCCTTGTGTCAGTCCCGCGACCGACCCGACTTGAACAACGGCAGCACTTGCTGTGCTGGCTGCAAGCAGTAGGCCAAAGACCGCTCCTGCAAATCTACGTACACTCACTTGGTTTCCCCCATTTGACATTGTCTTCAACCTGGAAAGACGTCCGCATAGCCTAGAATTCCGCGTTCGGATCCGCCAAGCCCTTTTTGGGGAATCCATCGACTATCAGCATTTAATACAACATTGAGGTGTATGGCCGCGCATTTACCCAGGTTTTCCGTGCATTAACCATGGCATTGGGGATTCGACCTCTGACTCCGGGACAGGTTTTTCGCGCCGTCCGAATCGATGGTCGCGAATATCGAAAATCCCTCGGTCCTGTGCAGGTCGCACTTGGCGGTAGCCCGTGCAGGGGGGGATTGGGCCGAAAACGTCCGCGAAGTTGCAATGCGGACCGGCGACTTCGGCCATCCTGGATTCGAAGTCGGCGTGGCCCTGCGCCAGCACCTTGGATCCGCCACTGAACTGGGCGGCGCACCTCGCCCCCGACCTCATTCCCTTCAACCAGGGACGCGTGACCATCGGCAGGGTCTGCCGGGTCGCCCACCTCCCGCGCTCGAGTCCGGCGATGTCGCTGCGTTGCAGCATCACGCGCTCCGCTGACCCCGCCCGAAACGCAAGGAGGGCGCCCGCAACAGGCGCCCTCACCCCGTCAGGCGGGTTTTGTACAAAACGACATTTTTCGCGTACAAGACGTACCTTTTGTACAAAACCGCGGCGCGCTCAGTGCCCGCCCAGGATGCCGGTCCGCACGTTGTAATCGACCGCCAGTTCGTAGTCCGGGTCGTCGTCGGAATCGACCATCAGGTGCCCGGCCTTGTTCAGCAGGCGGTGACAGTCGCGGCTGAGGTGGCGCAGCTGGATCTGCTTGCCCGCCGCCTCGTATTTGCCCGCCACGGCCTCGATCGCCTGCAACGCGGACTGGTCCACCACGCGGCTGTCGTCAAAGTCGACGATCACCACCGAAGGGTCCTCATCCACTTGGAAAAGCTCGGCAAATCCGTCCGCCGAGCCAAAGAACAGCGGCCCCTGCACCTGGTAGACCTTGGCGCCCTCGGGGGTGATGTAGGTCTTGGCATGGATGCGCCGCGCATTGTTCCAGGCATAGGCCAGCGCCGAGACGATGACGCCCACGACCACAGCGACCGCGAGGTCCTCCATCACCGTGACCACGGTCACCAGGATGATGACAAAGGCGTCCATCAGCGGGACTTTCGTCAATATTTTCAACGAGTTCCAGGCAAAAGTTCCGATCACCACCATGAACATCACCCCCACCAGCGCGGCCAGCGGGATCAGCTCGATCATCGGCGCGGCGAACAGGATGAAGATCAGCAGGAACAGCGCCGCCGCGATCCCGGCAATGCGCGTGCGCGCGCCGGATTTCACGTTGATCATCGACTGGCCGATCATCGCGCAGCCGCCCATGCCGCCAAAGAAACCCGTCAGCAGGTTGGCCGCACCCTGGGCGATGCATTCCTGGCTGGCGCCGCCGCGCTGGCCGGTCATCTCGCCCACCAGGTTCAGCGTCAGCAGCGATTCGATCAGCCCGATGGCCGCCAGGATCACCGCATAAGGCAGAATGATTTCAAAGGTTTCCAACGTGAAAGGCACCATGGGAATGTGGAACTGCGGCAGCCCGCCCTGGATCGAGGCCAGGTCGCCGACGCGCGGCACCTCGAGGCCAAAGCCGATCACCAGCGCCGCCACAACGGCGATTCCGGCCAGCGGCGCGGGCACCACGCGGCTGATGCGCGGCATGATCCAGATGATCGCCATGGTCAGCGCCGTCAGCCCCAGCATCAGGATCAGCGGCCCGCCCGACAGCCATTCGCCCCCGCTCATGCCGTGCCCGGTGTTGACCATCGTGCCCGGCACCTTGAACTGGCCCAGCTGCGCCAGGAAAATGACGATGGCCAAGCCATTGACAAAGCCCAACATTACCGGATGCGGCACCAGCCGGATGAACTTGCCCCATTGCAGCACCCCGGCGATCAATTGCAGCAGGCCCATCAGCACGACGGTGGCAAACAGGTATTCCACCCCGTGCTGCGCCACCAGCGCCACCATGACCACCGCCAGCGCCCCCGTCGCGCCAGAGATCATCCCCGGCCGCCCGCCAAACACCGCCGTCACCAGCCCCACCAGGAAGGCCGCATAGAGCCCCACCAGCGGATGCACCCCGGCGACAAAGGCAAAGGCCACCGCCTCGGGCACCAGCGCCAGCGCAACGGTCAGCCCCGCCAGCAGTTCGATCCGCAACCGGCCGGGGGTGAACTCCACCTGCGACATCAACGACAGATCGGGCAACGCAAGACGATCGGCGAAACTCGCCAGGATGGCTTTCTTCATCGGGGGTCCTTTCAATGCCGGGTCCCAGGGCAGCGCCCACAAGGGGCACGCCGCACCGCAGCAAACGAATCCGTTTGGTCTGCCTTATCCCAATCCTTGGCAGTTTGCACGGATTTACTGCCCCCGCGCCCGGACGCAGGAGGCAAAGCACAGTGCGCGCGAAGGAATAATTTTTCCTGAAACTTTCCCGGCGCGCCGTCGTGAGTCCTGATGGACGCACCGAAAGCGGCGTCCGTTAACCGATATGGAGGACGTCAGAATGACCAGAACAGCAATTGCAGCCGCGCTTGCCCTGTCCCTCGTTGCAGGCCACGCAATGGCCAAGGCACACGATCAGGGTGTCGCCGACGGCGGCTATGTCCCGGGCGAACAGACCGGCGCAAAGACCGTGATCGATGCCCTCGAAGACGCCGGGGTGCTTGACGGCAAGGGCGTCTCGGCCGTCGTCAAGGGCGGCGCACGCGGCGACGCCGCCTCCGAGAGAAAGGGCGGCAACCGCGTGGTGCCGACCGTCAACGACTGACGTGACACACCGGCCCCGGGCAAGACGTGCCCGGGTGCCTCGGCGGTGCATTGGCCTCTGGAACTTCACGGCGCGGCCCCCTACCCTGACTGCGAGCGGCAGCGGGGAGAGACACGCATGGACACCATGATCGGGGTGATCGGCGGATCGGGCATCTACGACATCGACGGGCTTCAGGACGCGCGCTGGACCGCCGTGGACAGCCCCTGGGGCACGCCCTCGGACGAGATCCTGACCGGCACGCTGGGCGGGGTCCGCATGGCCTTCCTGCCGCGGCACGGTCGCGGCCACGTGCACAGCCCGACAACCGTCCCCTACCGCGCCAACATCGACGCGCTGAAGCGGATCGGCGTGACGGACGTGATCTCGGTCTCGGCCTGCGGATCGTTCCGCGAACACATGGCACCGGGCGATTTCGTGGTCGTGGACCAGTTCATCGACCGCACCTTTGCGCGGGAAAAGTCTTTTTTCGGAACGGGTTGCGTGGCGCATGTCTCGGTCGCGCACCCCACTTGTCCGCGCCTTGGGGATGCCTGTTTCACCGCCGCGCAGGACGCCGGGATCACCATCCATAAGGGCGGCACCTATCTCGCCATGGAAGGGCCGCAGTTCTCGACCCTGGCGGAATCGAAGATGTACCGCGACAGCTGGGGCTGCGACGTGATCGGCATGACCAACATGCCCGAGGCCAAGCTCGCCCGCGAGGCCGAGCTCTGCTACGCCTCCATCGCCATGGTCACCGACTACGACAGCTGGCACCCCGACCACGGCGCTGTCGATGTCTCCGAGATCATCAGGATCCTGATGGGCAACGCCCAAAAGGGCCGCGAGATGGTGCGCCGCCTGCCCGCCCTGCTGGGACCCGACCGCGCCCCCTGCCCGCATGGCTGCGACCGCGCGCTGGACCATGCCATCCTCACCGCGCCCGACAAACGCGACCCCGCGCTGCTGGCCAGGCTCGACGCGGTCGCCGGGCGGATGCTGAACACCTGACGTCGTCGTGTTGTCGCGCCTGCTCCTCGCTCTCGCGCTCCTGGCGGTTCCCCTCGCCGCCCCCGCGGCCGAGGACTTCATCGAGACGATCGGCCCGCTGAGCGACGAGGATTTCTACCGCCTCGTCGCCTGCGCCGCCCCGCCCGGCGGCCCCTGCGACAAGAAGATGGTCCACTGGAGCACGGCCCGCCCGCTGCGCGTCCAGCTGACCCGGATCGACCCCGCCTTCCTCGGCGGCAAGCAGAAACGCGCCCGCGCCGCGCTGACCCGCGCCGTGCGCTACATCAACCGCGTCGGCGCCGGCATCGCGCTGACCGAGGTCCCCGAGGGTGCCGAGGCCGACATCCGCATCTACCTGGTCGACACCGACGGCACGGCGCCGATCAGCGGCACCGGCATCAAGGGCGTCGACGGCACCACCGTCACCGGCGCGCGGGTGATCGTCTGGTCGCGCAGCGACAGCCAGCTGATCCAGCGCGCGCAGATCGTCTTTGGCACCCGGCTGCACATCCGCCACTACGAATCCGCGATGATCGAGGAGCTTACCCAAGCGCTTGGCCTGTTGACCGACATCCGCAACCCGGATTACCTCGGCAAATCGGTGTTCTCGCAGGACGACAACCTGTCCAAGGACCTCGGCCCGCAGGACGTCATGGCGCTGCGCCGCCACTACCCGCCAAAGGAGCGATGATGGACCTCAGTCTCTGGCTCGCCTTCGTGGCCGCCTCGACGGCGCTGCTGCTGATCCCCGGCCCGACCGTGCTGCTGGTGCTGTCCTACGCCCTCGGCAAGGGCCGCCCGGTGGCGCTGGCCTCGGCGGCCGGCGTCGCCAGCGGCGATTTCCTCGCCATGTCGCTGTCGCTGGCCGGGCTGGGCGCGCTGGTCGCGGCGTCGGCCACGCTCTTCACCGCGCTGAAATGGGTTGGCGCGGGCTACCTGGTCTGGCTGGGCATCCGGCTGATCCGCTCCGCCCCGCGCGACGGGCTGACCCTGCCCTCCGCCGCCGTCTCGGCGCGCGGCGTCTACCTGCACACCCTGACCGTGACCGCGCTCAACCCCAAAAGCATCGCCTTCTTCATCGCCTTTGTGCCACAGTTCGTGACACCCGGCGCGCCGCTGCTGCCGCAGTTTGCGATCCTGGTCGCCAGCTTCGTCGCGCTGGCCGCGCTGAACGCGCTGGCCTACGCGCTCGCCGCCGACCGGCTGCGCCGCACCATCTCGCGCCCCGCCGTGCTGGCGGGGTTGACCCGCGCCGGCGGCGCCACGCTGATCGGCATGGGTCTCCTGACCGCCACGCTGCGCCGCGCCTGACGCCCGCCCTCAGGCCCTCCCCCCCCTGACCACACCAAGGAGCGGACATGCCCCGCAAGACCGAGATCAAGGACTACATCCGCACCATCGTCGATTTCCCGCACGAGGGGATCCTGTTCCGCGACGTGACCACGCTGTTCGCCGACCCGCGCGGCTTCCGCATGGCGATCGACCAGCTGCTGCTGCCCTACGCCGGGGTGCGCTTTGACAAGGTGGTGGGCCTCGAGGCGCGCGGCTTCATTCTCGGCGGCGCGGTGGCGCATCAGCTCTCCGCCGGCTTCGTGCCGGTCCGCAAGAAAGGCAAGCTGCCCGGCGCGGTGATCTCCGAGGAATACCAGCTGGAGTACGGCGAGGCGGTGGTCGAGATCCACGACGATGCCATCGAGGCGGGCGAAAAGGTGCTGCTGGTCGACGACCTGCTGGCCACCGGCGGCACCGCCGAGGCCGGCATCAAGCTGATCGAGCGGCTGGGCGGCGAGATCATCGGCTGCGCCTTCGTGATCGACCTGCCCGACCTCGGCGGCCGCAAGCGGCTCGAGGCGATGGGCATGGACGTGCACGCGCTCTGCGCCTTCGAGGGGCTCTGAGCGCCACGGCAGAGGCTTCTTCTGGCGTGAAATATCCCGGGGGAGCCCCGGACCCCGTCCGGTGCGGGGGCAGCGCCCCCCGCCGGAGGTCTTGCGCCCCGCGCAAGGCCGACAGAACCGGCGCGCGCCGCAAGGCGCGCACCGATGGATCAGCGGTGATCGGCCAGATTGACGGTCTTCGACTTGGCCCTGGCCGACGTGTCGCCGGAATTGGCGTCGATGAACTCCAGCACCAGCGGGCGGATGTTGTTGCGCCAGCTCTTGCCGGCGAAGATGCCGTAGTGCCCTGCGCCCTCCTCCACGTGGCTGGCCTTCTTCTCGTCCGGCAGGCCGGTGCAGAGGTCCAGCGCCGCGACGCATTGGCCGGGGGCCGAGATATCGTCCTTGGAGCCTTCCACCGTCTTGACCGCCACGCGGGTGATCGCGCCGATGTCCACCTTGTGACCGGCGACGACAAACGCGTTCTGCGCGATCTCGCGGTTCTTGAAGACCCGCTCGACCGTCGACAGGTAGAACTCCGCCGGCATGTCCATGACGGCCAGGTACTCGTCGTAGAACCGGTTGTGCGCGTCGTGGTCCGACGCCTCGCCCCGCGACACGCGCAGGATCTGGTCGCGGAAGGCGGCGGAATGCCGGTCGCCGTTCATCGACATGAAGGACGCCAGCTGCAACAGCCCCGGGTAGACCATCCGCCCCACGCCCTTGTACTTGAACCCGACGCGCTGGATCATCGTCTCTTCGAGCTGGCCCATGGTCACGCGGCGGCCAAAGTCGGTGACGTCGGTGGGGGTCGCGTCCGGGTCGATCGGTCCGCCGATCAGCGTCAGCGTGCGCGGCTGCGCCTCGGGGTCCTGCTCGGCCAAGTAGGCAGTCGCCGCCAGCGTCAGCGGCGCGGGCTGGCAGACCGCGATCACATGCGTGTCCGGCCCCAGGTGGCGCATGAAATCGACCAGGTAGAGCGTATAATCCTCGATGTCGAACTTGCCCGCCGACACCGGGATGTCGCGCGCGTTGTGCCAGTCGGTGATGTAGACCTCGCAGTTGACGAGCAGCGACTTGACGGTCGAGCGCAGCAAGGTGGCGTAGTGGCCCGACATCGGCGCCACCAGCAGGATCTTGCGCGGCTGCTCGGCGCGGCCGGCCACGTTGAAGTGCAGCAGGTTGCCGAACGGCTTTTCCACCACGGTGGCGATGTCGACAAGGTGATCCTTGCCGTCCTCGCAGGTGAAGGTGCGGATGCCCCAGTCCGGCTTGACCACCATGCGTTCAAAGGTACGTTCGGTTACTGCGCCCCAGGCCGCCATCCAGGCCAGCGCGGGATTCGGAACAGCCGCAAAAAACGGGTACGAGGCAACGGTCCGGGCTGTCGCACCCAGCCAGGCGTTGGTGTTGCGGATACTCTCCATCAGGTCATACGTCGCCATGTAGCGCACGTTCGGCACTCCTTATTTCGTTCCACGGGGGCCAGCGGAAACCGCCTGCCCGAACCCGAGCCAATTCGTCGCTTTGCCCCCCAACGCCCACGACGGTATGCTGCACTTGCGAAGGATAGGGGGAAATCAATCCAATGACAACGAACGAGGTTGCCGCAGGCGAAAGCCGTGCGCGGCTCGAAAAGAATCTGGAGCGGGTCGAAGAGCTGAGCAAGCGACTCGTCGGAGCCCTGACCCGCCGCCACCCGACGCCGCCCGCACTGAACGGACCTGACAGCGCGCTCTATACCAAGGCGGCGCAGGCCTACATGCAGGAGTGGATGACCAACCCGGCCAAGCTGCTGGAACAGCAGGTCAGCTTCTGGGGCAAGACGGTCACGCAGTTCGTCGAGGCGCAACAGACCCTGGCCAGGGGCAAGCTGCAGGCGCCCGAGGATCCGGGGCCCAGCGACAAGCGCTTCAAGAACCCGCTCTGGGACACCCACCCCTATTTCAACTTCGTCAAGAAGCAGTACCTGCTGAACGCCGAGACCATTCAGAACGCGATCGACGCGATCGAGGACATGGACGAAAAGGAAAAGCGCCGCCTGCGCTTTTTCAGCCAGCAGATCGTCGACATGTTCGCCCCGACGAACTTTCTCGCCACCAACCCCGATGCGCTGATGAAGGCGGTCGAGACCGAGGGCGACAGCCTGGTGCGCGGGCTCGAGAACCTGGTCAATGACCTCGAGGCCAACAACGGCGAACTGGTCGTGCGGCTGGCCGACGAAAGCGCCTTCGAGATCGGCGAGAACATTGCCACCGCCCAGGGCGAGGTGATCTATCGCAACCGCATGATGGAGGTGATCCAGTACAGCCCGACCACCGACGAGGTGCATGAGACGCCCGTCGTGCTGTTCCCGCCGTGGATCAACAAGTTCTACATCCTCGACCTGAAGCCGCAGAACAGCCTGATCCGCTGGGTCGTGGACCAGGGCTATACCCTGTTCGTGGTCAGCTGGATCAACCCCGACGTCAAGTACCGCGACATCGGTCTCGAGGAATACGTCGAAGAGGGTTTCCTCAAGGCGATCGAGGTCGCCAAGGACGTCTGCGACACCGACAAGGTCAACGCGGTCGGCTATTGCATCGCCGGCACCACGCTGAGCCTGACGCTGGCACTGATGAAGAAACGCGGCGACAAGTCGGTCAAGTCCGCCACCTTCTTCACCGCGCTCACCGACTTCAGCGACCAGGGTGAATTCACCCCGTTCCTGCAGGACGATTTCGCCGACGGGATCGAGCAGGAGATCGCCCAGGAAGGTGTGCTGCCCTCCTTCATCATGGCGCGCACCTTCTCGTTCCTGCGCTCGAACGACCTGGTCTATGGCCCGGCGATCCGCTCCTACATGATGGGCGAGACGCCGCCCGCCTTCGACCTGCTGTACTGGAACGGCGACGGCGCCAACCTGCCGGGCAAGATGTTCAGCCAGTACCTGCGCGGCCTGTGCCAGCGCAACGAGTTCGCCGAGGGGACGTTCCGGATGTTCGGCGAGACCCTCAGCGTCAAGGACGTGGACGTGCCGCTGATGTCCATCGCGACCGAGACGGATCATATCGCCGCGGCGCGCGACGTGTTCCGCGGCGTGCAGATGATGGGTTCGCGCTCCAAGCACTATGTGATGGGCGAGTCGGGGCACATCGCCGGGATCGTCAATCCGCCGTCCAAGGCCAAGTACGGCCACTATGTGAACGACGACATGAGCGGCGATTTCGACTCGTGGAAGGCCGCCGCCGAGTACCGCCAGGGATCCTGGTGGCCGCACTGGGAGGCCTGGCTGCGCAAGCGTTCGGGCAAGAAGGTGGCGGCGCGCGTGCCGGGTGATTCGGGCTACAAACCGCTGGCCCCGGCACCGGGAACCTACGTGAAGATCAAGGCCGCCAAGCAAATTCAGTGACTTGCCGAATTGATGCTGCGGTGCAGAATTTCCCTTGAAATGCCGCACCGCAGCATGCATATTGTGGATAGTCACAGAGACGGGGCGGACCCGGACCAGCATCAGATGAGGACGACGAAGATGGCACAGACCCAGGATTTCACCGCGATGATGAAAGACATGATGGGCGCATTCCCCGTGGACACCAAGGCCATGGAAGACGCGTTCAAGACCACCGCAACCATGAACGAGAAGCTCTCGGCCGTGGCCCTGGAAGCCGCCGAGAAGTCGAGCGAACTGTCGTCGGCATGGACCAAGTCGACCCTGGCCAAGCTGGCCGAGATGTCGAAGGCCAAGGCAGAGCCGGCCGACTACGCCAAGGCGATGACCGATTTCGCCTCCGCGCAGGCCGAGATCGCCTCCGAGAACATGGCTGCCTTTGCCGAGATCGCCAAGAAGGTCCAGATGGACACCGTCGAGCTGCTGATGGCCGCTGGCAAGGACTTCTCCGAAGACGCCACCGCCGCCGTCAAGAAGGCCACCGACGAGATGACCTCGGCCGCCAAGAAGGCCACCTCGGCCGCCAAGTAATTCGGCTACGGCCGAACCGGAATTTGCGCCCTCTCCTCCCAATCGAGGCGCAATATCCTGGGGCAGGATCTTCGGATCCTGCCCCTTTTTCGTTGCGCCGTCGCCAGGCCCGGCGGCACGGGTGCGACACTTCGGACCAGAAAAATTCTGCGTCGCAGCAAGATATCACTTGAAATGCTGCATCGCAGCATGCATATTGAGGACAGCTGCAGAACACGGGGACATCCCGGAGCAGAATGAACCAGATGCAAGGATGACTGACATGGCACAGACCCCCGATTTCACCACGATGATGAAAGACATGATGGGCGCATTCCCCGTTGACACCAAAGTCATGGAAGATGCGTTCAAGACCAACGCGACGCTGAACGAAAAGCTGTCGGGCGTGGCGATCGAAGCCGCCGGCAAGTCCGCCGAGCTGTCCGCCGCATGGACCAAGGACACCCTGTCCAAGCTGGCCTCGATGTCGAAAGCCAAGAAAGAGCCCGCCGACTACGCCAAGGCGATGACCGATTTCGCATCGGCCCAGGCGGAAGTGGCTGCCGAGAACATGGCCGCCTTCGCCGAGATCGCCAAGCGCGTTCAGATGGACACCGTCGAGCTGCTGATGGCCGCCGGCAAGGACCTGTCGGAAGACGCCACCGCCGCCGTCAAGAAGGCCACCAACGAGGCAACCACCGTTGCCAAGAAGGCCACCGCAGCGGCCAAGTAATTCGGCCCAGGCCGATTTGGGAATTTGCGCCCTCTCCTCCCAGTTTAGGCGCGATGACCCGAGGCGGGATCTCCGGATCCCGCCTCTTTTTTTGTGTTGCCCTGGCGGCCGTCGATCGGGTCGCGATAGCCCCCGCATCCCGGAAACACGTCTGCCACGGCTTCGGCTCCAGCCGCGTCGTCCGTCGGCCCGCCGCGGCGCTCCCGGGCGCGCGTCCACAGCGCATGGGCCACATCCTCGTGGGTCGAGTCCGGATCGGCGATGAGGTCCGGGCGCAGTCTTTTTTCCGGGTGCGTCAGAAAATAGTCGGAAAATGCAATCAAAGCGGTCGCGCAAGCGGATGGCGTTCACCTTGGGACGCGTCACCCGATGCACTTCGGCCACGGGACCGGACGAAGCCCAAAGACCGCAAACGCGTCGGGCAAAGCGGTGTCCGATCGGATCGAAGCCCCGGACGCAACCACGTCCGGGGCTTCGGGATATCAGACGATGGTCGCCTCGGTCGCCGCGATCAGTTCTTCGCGGGTCACGCCATCGGCGCATTCGACAATGTGCAGGCCCTTGTCGGTCACGTCCAGCACGCCGAGGTTGGTGATGATGCGGTCGACCACGCCCTTGCCGGTCAGCGGCAGGGTGCATTCCTTCAGCACCTTCGACTCACCATGCTTGTTGGTGTGGTCCATCACCACGATCACCCGGCCGACACCGGCCACCAGGTCCATCGCGCCGCCCATGCCCTTGACCAGCTTGCCCGGGATCATCCAGTTCGCCAGGTCGCCCTTTTCCGAGACCTCCATGGCGCCCAGGATCGCCGCCGCGATCTTGCCGCCGCGGATCATGCCGAACGACGTCGCGCTGTCGAAATAGGAGGTGCGCGCCAGTTCGGTGATGGTCTGCTTGCCGGCGTTGATCAGGTCCGGGTCCTCTTCGCCCTCATAGGGGAAGGGCCCCATTCCCAACATGCCGTTTTCGGATTGCAGCGTGATGTCCTTGTCACCGACGTAGTTGGCGACCAGCGTCGGGATGCCGATCCCGAGGTTCACGTACATCCCGTCTTCGAGTTCCTGCGCCGCCCGTGCGGCCATCTGGTTGCGGTCCCAGGGCATTACACTTCCTCCCGCTTGCGCACGGTGCGCTGCTCGATGCGCTTTTCGTGCTGGCCTTGCACCAGACGGTGCACGTAGATCCCCGGCAGGTGGATGTGGTCCGGGTCGAGCGAGCCGCGCGGTACGATCTCCTCGACCTCGGCGACGCAGATCTTGCCGCACATCGCCGCCGGCGGGTTGAAGTTGCGCGCGGTCTTGCGGAACACCAGGTTGCCGGTGTCGTCGGCCTTCCAGGCCTTGACGATCGACAGGTCGGCAAAGATCCCCTGTTCGAGGATGTAGGTTTCGCCGTTGAAGTCCTTGTGCTCCTTGCCCTCGGCGATCACCGTGCCCACACCGGTCTTGGTGTAGAAGCCCGGGATGCCGCAGCCGCCGGCGCGCATGCGCTCGGCCAGGGTGCCCTGAGGGTTGAACTCCAGCTCCAGCTCACCCGACAGGTATTGCCGCATGAATTCGGCGTTCTCGCCCACGTAGGACGACATCATCTTCCTGACCTGCCTGGTTTCCAGAAGCTTGCCCAGGCCGAACCCGTCGACGCCGGCGTTGTTGGACGCGACGGTCAGGTTCTTGACACCGCTGGCCACGATCGCGTCGATCAGCAGTTCCGGAATGCCGCAGAGACCGAAGCCCCCCGAGGCGATCAACATCCCGTCGTGCAGGACGCCGTCAAGCGCCTCCGCCGCCGAGCCGTAGACCTTTTTCATGGCTTGTGCCCCCATACAATTCGAATGTTGGGGTTGTCGCCGCCGCGCAGCAAAGAGTCAATGCGCGTGCGGCGACCGCCAGGGTATCAGATGAGACGAACCTGGGTGCCGATCGGCACGAGCGCGTACAGCTCTTCGATCTTCTCATTGTACAGGCCAATGCAGCCATCCGACGAGGGGCGGCCGATCTTGCGCGTGTCATGCGTGCCGTGGATCAGGTAGGCCGGCCAGTCAAGGTACAGCGCATGGGTGCCCAGCGGGTTGTCCGGCGCGCCACCGGCCACCGGCTTCCAGTCGGGAAAACGCTCCATCTGGCTGGCGGTCGGTGTCCAGGTCGGGCCGACCTTCTTGCGCACAACCTCGGTGTAGCCGCGCCGTGTCAGCTCGTCGGTCTTGGGAACCGAGGTGGGGTAGACGCGGTAATCGGTGCCGTCCCCGCTCCAGTAGTGCAGCGCGCGGCTGGCGGTGTCGCAGACGATGCAGCCGGCGCCGAGGCTGTCGAAATGGTCACGCCAGTCCTGGCTGACAAAGCTCGACACGTTGCGGCGCACAACTGCGTTGATCTCGCGCTGCTCCTGAGCCCGGACCTGCGCGGGAAGGATCAGCGCCGCGCCGGCGCCGATCATCACGTTGCGACGTGAAAGGGCGATCTTTTTCATGCTGCTCTCCAAGCCTGTCCTGTTTCCCTCCCGAGTACAGGACGCCGCAGCGCAGCACCAATCACATTCCGTTCAAACGATCCGGGTTTCCCGTGAGGGGCGTCAGCCCTTGGCCGCCTTCTTGGCCGCGGGCTTCCTGGCGGCCGTCTTCTTCGCCGCGGGCTTTTTCTCGGTCGCCTTCTTGGCCGCCGGCTTCTTCTTGCCGGACTTGGAGGCCTTGTCGTCGATCAGCGCCACCGCCGCCTCGAGCGTGATGTCCTTGGGGTCGGCGTCCTTGGGCAGGGTCGCGTTGACCTTTTCCCATTTGACGTAGGGTCCGTAGCGGCCTTCGTAGACGTTGATCGCGCCGCCCGCCTTGGGGTGTTCACCCAATTCGCGCAGCGGCTTGACCGTGGCGCCCCGCCCGCGTCCCGGGTTGGCGCGTTTCTCGGCGATCAGCTCCACCGCGCGGTTCATGCCGATCTCGAAAACCTCCTGGAATTCCTTGAGGTTGACGTAGACCGGCTTGTCCTCGTCCGGCAGCTGGTGCATCAGGTAGGGCCCGAAGCGGCCCAGGTTCGAACTGACCGCCCCGCCGTCCGGGTGCATCCCGATCTGGCGCGGCAGGGTCAGCAGCGTCATCGCCTTTTCCAGCGTCAAGTCGTCCGGGTGCCAGCCGGGCAGGAAATCGCCCTTTGCCTTGGGCAGCGAGGCGCGCGGCGGCTTCTTGTTCTCCGGCGTCGGCTCGCCGCGCTGCACGTAGGGACCAAAGCGGCCGGACTTCAGCCAGATCTCGTCGCCTTCGACCGCGCCCAGCAGCCGTTCGTCGCCCTCGGCGCCCTCGCCCGCGATCGGGCGGGTGTAGGTGCATTCCGGGTAGTTGCCGCAACCGACGAAGCCGCCGGTGCGCGAGGTCTTGAGGTGCAATTGCCCCAGCCCGCACTTCGGGCAGATGCGCGGATCGCTGCCATCGTCGCGCGGCGGATACAGCTGCGGCGCCAGCGCCTCGTCCAGCACGTCCAGCACCTCGGAGATGCGCAGCTCGGAGGTCTCGGCGATGGCGGCGCTGAAATCGCGCCAGAACTTGGTCAGCAGGTCCTTGTAGTCTTCCTCGCCCGCCGACACGCTGTCGAGCTCGTCCTCCAGCGCGGCGGTGAAGTCATATTCCACGTAACGCTTGAAGAAGTTCAGCAGGAAGATGGTGACGATCCGGCCCTTGTCCTCGGGGATCAGGCGGTTCTGTTCCTTGCGGACGTATTCGCGGTCCTGGATCGTGGTCACGATCGAGGCATAGGTCGACGGCCGCCCGATCCCCAGCTCTTCCATCCGCTTGACCAGCGTCGCCTCGGTGTAGCGCGGCGGCGGCTGGGTAAAGCTCTGGGTGGCCAGGGTCGCGCCGTCCTTCGAGATCACCGCGCGCGGCTTGTCGGCACCGTCCATCGCCTTGGCATAGGCGCTCTTGAGCGCGCCGCCGTCAAAGGCGGCGTTCTCGCCCTGCATGATCTGCGGCAGGCGCTTTTCGTCGTCCTCGACCGGCTCGTCGCGGCCCTCTTCGTAAACTTTGAGAAAGCCGTCGAACAGCACCACCTGCCCGGTGGCGCGCAGGCCGACCTGGCCGTCCTCGCTGCCGATCTCGACCGTGGTGCGCTCCAGCCGCGCGGCCTCCATCTGGCAGGCCAGCGTGCGCTTCCAGATCAGGTCGTAGAGCTTGCGCTGGTCCGGGTCCGACAGGCGCAGCGCGCCCGCGTCCTTGGTCATCTCGGTCGGGCGGATGCACTCGTGCGCTTCCTGCGCATTCTTGGCCTTGTTCTTGTACATGCGCGGGCTGGCGGGCACGTATTCCTTGCCGTAGCGGTCCTTGATCGCGTCGCGCGCGGCCATGACCGCCTCGGGCGCCATGTCGATGCCGTCGGTCCGCATGTAGGTGATGTGACCGGCCTCGTACAGCCGCTGCGCCGCGTTCATCGTCTGCCGCGCGCCCATGCCGAACTTGCGGCTGGCCTCCTGTTGCAGGGTCGAGGTCATGAAAGGCGCGGACGGATTGCGTGAGGCGGGCTTGGCCTCCACGCTGAGCACCTTGAGCTTGCGCTTGGCCACCGCGTCGACGGCCATCTCGGCCTGGGTGGCGTTCTCGAGGTCGTAGCGGTCCAGCTTGTTGCCGGCGAGGCTGACGAGACGCGCCTCGAAGCTCTGGCCGCGCGGCGTGGTCAGCTGCGCCTTCACCTGCCAGTATTCGCGGGCGCGAAACGCCTCGATCTCCATCTCGCGTTCGACGATCAGCCGCAGGCAGACCGACTGCACGCGGCCCGCGCTGCGCGCGCCGGGCAGCTTGCGCCACAGCACCGGCGACAGGTTGAAGCCGACGAGGTAGTCCAGCGCGCGGCGCGCCAGGTAGGCCTCGACCAGCGGCGCGTCGATGTCGCGCGGGTTCTTCATCGCCTCGGTGACGGCGGCCTTGGTGATGGCGTTGAAGGTCACGCGCTCGACCTTGGTGGTCTTCTTGATCGAGCGGCGCTTGGTCAGCGCCTCCTTGAGGTGCCAGCTGATCGCCTCGCCCTCGCGGTCGGGGTCGGTCGCTAGGATCAGTTCGTCATCGTCCTTGAGCGCCTCGGCGATGGCGGCGACATGCTTGCGCGAATCGTTGGCGATCTCCCAGGTCATCTCGAACCCGGCGTCGGGATCGACCGAGCCGTCCTTGGCCGGCAGGTCGCGCACGTGGCCGTAGGATGCCAGAACGGTATAGCCGGACCCCAGATACTTGTTGATTGTCTTGGCCTTGGCCGGGGATTCGACGACAACGACGGGCATGTGGGGCTGCTACCTCGCGAGTTTTCTCTTGGGCCGCTTCGGGGCCGTGTCCGGGTCCGCGTATGGCGGGGCACCATGTGGGACGCAAGGCTGAATTGTCAATCCGGGGCGCTGTGACGCTCTGGCGAGCCCTTCCCGCGCCGGGTGCCGGTGCGCTAGGGTGGCGCGCAGTCATCAGGAGAATTGTCATGATCCGCGCTTTCGCCGCCGCCCTGTCGGCCTGCCTTGTCCTGCCCCTGCCCGGCCTTGCCTGGGAGACCCCGGCACCCGGGACGGCCCTGCGCGGCGACCTGATGGATGCGCTCCGGCCGCATGCCGAATGGATCCTTGGCGCGCCGGTGGTCTTTGTCGTCGACGACCTGCGGGTGTCGGGCAACGTGGCCTTTGCCAACCTGCACCCGGTGCGTCCCGGCGGGCGCGAGATCACCCGTGACGAGATCCCGCAGCGCGACGGCATGGACAACCCGTTCGACTGGGACGGCGTGCAGATGCAGGCGCTGTTTCAGCGCACTGGCGGCGGCTGGACCGCCGTGCACCATGTGATGGGGGCGACCGACGTCTGGTGGGCCAACCCCGAGTTCTGCCCGGTCTGGGGCGCGGTGATCCCCGAGGTCTGCTGACAGCAAGGCATCAATGCCGGGTCACCAGGCTCAGAAGCCCGCCCGGCTGGCGGCGGATGTGGCCATCCAGTTCCAGGTCCGTCAGCACCGGAGAGACATGGCCCGCCGGCGCGCCCAGGTCGCGGATCAGTTGATCCTCGGCCACCGGCGAGGGCCCGAGCCGTTCGAGGATCCGGCGGTGCAGCGCGGCCGCGTCCAGCAGAGCCGCCCGATTGGCGTCGTCGCGCGGCGCAGGGTCCGGCGCGGGCGGCGCGAGGTCCAGTTCCGGCTGGTAGACCGGACCTGGCCTTGTCTCGATCGGCGGCAAGGATTCAAGGATGTCCTCGACGTTGCGGATCAGTCGGGCGCCGTCGCGGATCAGCAGGTTGCAGCCGCCGGCCCGGGCGTCCATCGGATGCCCCGGTACGGCCAAGACCTCGCGCCCCTGGTCCAGCGCATTGCGCGCGGTGATGAGCGAGCCGGATTTCGCCGCCGCCTCGACCACCACCACCGCCCGGGCCAGCCCCGAGACGATGCGGTTGCGGGTCGGGAAATGGCGGGCGATGGGCTGTAGGCCCACCGGCTGTTCGCTGATGCGGGCGCCGCCGGCCTGCAGGATGTCCTCGGCCAGCCGGGTGTTTTCGGACGGGTAGAGCACATCCACCCCCCCGGCCATCACCGCCACCGTGCCATGCGGCAGCGCCGCCTGGTGCGCCGCGGTGTCGATGCCGCGCGCAAGGCCGGAGACCACGACATAGCCCGCCTCGCCCAGCCCCTCGGCCAGCCGCCGCGCCATGCGGGTGCCCAGCGACGAGGCGTTGCGCGCGCCCACGAGCGCGATCATCGGCCGGCGCAGCACGGCGGGCGCGCCGATCACCCACAGCAGGGGCGGCGCGTCGGAGATATCGGCAAGATCAGGGGGATAGTCCGGCTCGCCCCGGCAAACCAGCCGCGCACCTGCCCGGCGGCCCGCTTTCATTTCCGCCTCGATCACGCGCGGCGGGCAGACCTCGTAGTTGTCGACACCGGCGGCGCGGGCCACGTCGGGCAGCGCCGCAAGCGCGGTCGCCGCGTCGCCATGTTCGGCCATCAATTTCCAGAAGGTCGTGACCCCGACACGACGAGAGCGCAAGAGGCGGAGCCAGTCCACACGATGATCTTCCGTGGTGGGTGGGAGTGGGGGGTGAGTGGAAGAGTAACTTTCGTCGCGCATCCTGTCCCCGCCTTCTTGCAGGATCAGTCATAGCGCGCGTCTGGTTAATCAAGGGTAAACCGGAAGCTGATTCTTTTCGACGAATTCACCGCCAGTTCGTGGACAATGCTTTGGGCGGACGCCGCAGGCCCGCCCATAGCCGTTCTGGTCAGGCCTGCGCGCCGCCCACCGTCAACCCGCCGATCATCACCGTGGGTTGGCCGACGCCGACCGGCACCCATTGCCCCTGCTTGCCGCAGTTGCCCATGCCCGGGTCCAGCGCCATGTCGTTGCCCAGCGCGCGGATGTTCAAGAGCGCCGTCGCGCCGTCGCCGATCAGCGTCGCGCCCTTGACCGGAGCGCCGACCTTGCCGTTCTTGACCCGGTAGGCCTCGGTGCAGGAGAACACGAACTTGCCGTTGGTGATGTCGACCTGCCCGCCGCCAAAGCCGACCGCCCAGATGCCGTCCTTGAGGTCGGCCACAATGTCGCCCGGCGCAGCGTCACCGCCCAGCATGTAGGTGTTGGTCATGCGCGGCATCGGGATATGGGCAAAGCTCTGGCGCCGGCCGTTCCCGGTGGGCTTGACCCCCATCAGCCGCGCGTTCTGGCGATCCTGCATGAAGCCGACCAGCTTGCCGTCCTCGATCAGCACGTTCTTGCCCGAGGGCGTGCCCTCGTCATCGACGGTGATCGAGCCGCGGCGGTCGGGAATCGTGCCATCGTCCAGCACCGTGACACCCTTGGCCGCCACCTGCTGCCCCATCAGCCCGGCAAAGGCCGAGGTGCCCTTGCGGTTGAAATCGCCCTCGAGACCATGGCCCACCGCCTCGTGCAGCAGGATTCCGGGCCAGCCGGGGCCCAGCACGATGTCCATGACACCTGCGGGCGCCGGCTCGGCGTCGAGGTTGACCAGGGCGATGCGCAGCGCCTCGCGCGCCTTCGCCTGCCAGTCCTGCGGTGCCAGCAGCCCCTCCAGGGACACCCGCCCGCCGCCTCCGTCGCTGCCGGATTCGCGCCGCCCGTCCTGTTCGACGATGACCGAGACGTTGACCCGCGTCATCGGCCGCACGTCGTTGACCAGCACGCCGTCGGCGCGCAGGATCCAGACC
The DNA here is from genome assembly GCF_900184945.1 of Antarctobacter aquimaris. Taxonomy (GTDB): domain Bacteria; phylum Pseudomonadota; class Alphaproteobacteria; order Rhodobacterales; family Rhodobacteraceae; genus Maliponia; species Maliponia aquimaris. The sequence goes on from NZ_FXYF01000006.1 coordinate 180,888, forward strand.
TCCTGCAAGGAGGCGGCGACGGTCGCCGTCACCTGCACCACGCGCGGGTCGAGATCGCGGGTATAGCCGTCGATCTCGCGCAGAACCTCCAGCTTGGCCGCGAAACTCGCGCCCTCGATCGGGTCGGCATCGGTGTAGAGGTGGCGGTTGGTGCCCGCGGGCGGCGGCGCCATGACCCCGCCGCCGTCGCCGATGGCCAGCCGCGCCGTCTCGACCGCGCGCCGCAGGGCGCTTTCGCTGATCTCGGTGGCATGGGCGTAGCCGGCGACCTCGCCGCGCACGGCGCGCAGGCCAAAGCCCTCGGACGAATCGTAGCTGGCGGTCTTGATGCGGCCATCGTCCAGCACCAGCGATTCCGAGCGCGACCGCTCGAGGAACAGCTCGCCATCCTCGGCCCCGCTCAGCGCCCCGCCCAGCAGCACCGAGGTTGCGTCAAGATCAAGATGGGTATCGAACGGGCGGAAGGGCGCGGCGGGCATGGGCATCTCCAAGTTGATCTGGATCAAGAAAAGCGGCGGTTTGCCGCAAGCACCGAGCTTTCCCGGCATTCAAGAATATGATTTTAAGCTCTGAGAACGCAATGGGAGGGTGGAGGTCCGTTTTCGGGCCTCTAAGTCCTTTCTTCAAGCAAGACCACACTCGCAACCGATCAGGGTGAGACATGACAATCAAACCGATGCTGACGGGCCTCTTCGCCGCCCTCCTCGCCGCGCCCGCTCTGGCGCAGGACCTGCCTGTACTGGGCAAGCCGCATGCCGGCGGCATTGGCTTTCAGCCGGCCGCCACCGAACTGGCCGCCGACCTGCAGTGGCTGGACGGGATGCTCCTCGTCATCATCACCGTGATCACGCTGTTCGTGGTCGGACTGATGGCCTACGTGGTCGTGCGCTACAACCGCAAGGCCAACCCGACGCCGGGAACCTTCACCCACAATTCGCCGATCGAAGTGGCCTGGACGATCGGGCCGATCGTGATCCTGGTGTTCATCGGCGCCTTCTCGCTGCCGGTGCTGTTCAAGCAGCAGGAGATCCCCGAGGGCGACATCACCATCAAGGTGACCGGCTACCAGTGGTACTGGGGCTACGAATATGTCGGCACCGACCTGGTCTACGACAGCTACATGATCGGCTCGCCCGCCACCGGCGGCGAGAACCGCATGAGCCCCGACGTCGAGGCCCAGCTAGTCGAGGCCGGCTACACCAAGAGCGACTTCCTGCTGGCCACGGATACCTCGGTCGTCGTGCCCGTGGGCAAGACCATCGTCATGCAGGTCACCGGCGCCGACGTGATCCACTCCTGGACCATCCCGGCCTTCGGCGTGAAACAGGACGCGGTTCCCGGCCGCCTGGCCGAACTGTGGTTCAAGGCCGAGAAGGAAGGCGTGTACTTTGGCCAGTGCTCGGAACTCTGTGGCATCGCGCACGCCTACATGCCGATCACCGTCAAGGTCGTCAGCCAGGAGGCCTATGACGCCTGGCTGGAACGCTCGATCGACGCCGGCGAATACACCGACGTCCGCGAAGTGCTGACCAACTGAGGGTCGGCGGGGTGAACCCCGCCCTACGCCAGGACCGCATGGTGCGCCTTCCCGGCGCACCTTTTGACCACGGGGACGTACGACGATGAGCGACGCCAGCCTGCATACCAGCGCCTACGAGAACGAGGCCCAGTTCGGCGATTATTTCGCCCTGCTGAAGCCGCGTGTCATGACGCTTGTGGTGTTCACGGCCTTCGTCGGCCTGCTGGCCGCACCCGTCGCCGTGCATCCCTTCGTGGGTTTCTGCGCGATTCTGTTCATCGCCGTGGGCGGCGGCGCTTCGGGCGCGCTGAACATGTGGTACGACGCCGACATCGACGCCGTGATGCGCCGCACCGCCAAGCGCCCGATCCCCGCCGGTAAGGTCACCCGTGACGAGGCGCTGGCCATCGGCCTGACGCTGTCGGCCTTCGCGGTGGTTTTCCTGGGCCTTGCCACCAACTGGGTGGCGGCTGGGCTGCTGGCCTTCACCATCTTCTTCTATGTCGTGATCTACACGATGTGGCTGAAGCGGCTGACACCGCAGAACATCGTGATCGGCGGCGCCGCCGGGGCCTTTCCGCCGATGATCGGCTGGGCCGCCGCGACCGGCGACATCTCGACCGCCTCGGTGCTGATGTTCTGCCTGACCTTCCTGTGGACGCCGCCGCATTTCTGGGCGCTCGCCCTGTTTGTCCGCATGGACTACGACAATGCCACCGTGCCGATGCTGACCGTGACCCACGGCCGCCGCGCGACCCGCCGCCACATCCTGATCTACACGCTGCTGCTGGCTGCCTTCGCCATCGGGCTGGGCTTTACCCAGGTCGGCGGGCCGGTCTACCTTGCCACCGCGCTGGTGCTGAACGCGCTCTTCATCAAGGGCGCCATCGACATCGTCCGCCGGGACGAGACCGACGCGGAGGCCGACAGCTACAAGGTGGAAAAGAAGTTCTTCAAGCTCTCGCTGCTCTACCTCTTCGCCCACTTCGGCGCGATCCTGGTCGAGGCCGGCATTGACCGGATGGGGCTCTGAGCATGGCGGGACTGGTCAAGGAACACGAGCTGCACAAACGCCGCCGGGGCCGAAACATCGGTGTCGGGCTGGTGCTGGCGGCCTTCATAACGATAATATTCGGACTGACCGTCGTGAAAGTCAGCCGGGGGGACTATCAGATGCAACCTCAGCAGGGAGTGACTGATGGCAATTGACGGCAAGAAGAAGACCGTCCTGCAGACCGCCGGCGTGGTCGTCCTCATGGGCGGGCTGGCTTGGGCCTCTGTCCCGTTCTACGACTGGTTCTGCCGGGTCACCGGCTTTGGCGGCACGCCCAACGTGGCCACCGCCGCGGGCGACGTGCTGGACCAGACGATCAAGATCAAGTTCGACGCCTCCAAGGAACGCGGCATGCCGTGGGAGTTCAAGCCGGTCGAGCACGAGATGACGCTGCGCATCGGCGAGGAGGGACTGGCCTTCTACGAGGCCTACAACCCCACCGACCGGCCCATCGCCGGGTCGGCCGCGTACAACGTGGCCCCGTACGAGGCCGGCGCCTTCTTTTCCAAGATCCAGTGCTTCTGCTTCGAGGAACAGGTGCTGATGCCGGGCGAACGCGTGCTGATGCCGGTCAGCTTTTTCGTCGATCCGGCCATCGTCACCGACCGCGATGCCAAGTACACCAAGCACATCACGCTGTCCTACACCTTCTACGAGATCGACCTGCCCGATGACGTGCAGGCCGCGCTCGACGCCGAAAAAGACGCTGAAGCGTCGTTGAACTAACGCCTAACGAGGGAACCGATATGGCGCATGCAAAGAACCACGACTATCACATCCTGAACCCCTCCATCTGGCCCCTTCTGGGGGCTGTCTTCGGGTTCGTCATGCTCTTCGGAGCGGTGCTGTTCTTCCACGACCACGGTCCCTGGATGCTGCTGATCGGCTTTGTCGGCGTGCTCTACGTGATGTTCGGCTGGTGGTCGGACACGGTGACCGAAAACCAGGTCGGCGATCACACCCCGGTGGTGCTGATCGGCCTGCGCTACGGCTTCATCCTGTTCATCATGTCCGAGGTGATGTTCTTCTTCGCCTGGTTCTGGTCGTTCTTCAAACACGCCCTCTACCCGATGCACCCCGATGGCATCAGCCCGGGGGTCGACGGCGTCTGGCCGCCGGCGGGGATCGAGACCTTCGACCCCTGGCACCTGCCGCTGATCAACACGCTGATCCTGCTGTGCTCGGGCGCGGCGGCCACTTGGGCGCACCATGCGCTGGTGCACGAGGACAACCGCAAGGACATCAAGTCCGGCCTGATCCTGGCCGTGCTGCTGGGCCTGCTGTTCACCTTCTTCCAGGTCTACGAGTACACCCACGCGGCCTTCGGCTTCTCGGGCAACATCTACGGTGCGAACTTCTTCATGGCGACGGGGTTCCACGGCGCGCATGTGGTGATCGGCACGATCTTCCTGTTCATCTGCCTGATCCGCGTCTACCGCGGCCATTTCACCGCCGACAATCACCTCGGCTTTGAAGCGGCGGCCTGGTACTGGCACTTCGTCGACGTGGTGTGGCTGTTCCTCTTCGCAGCCGTCTACATCTGGGGCGGCTGAGACGCGGTGGGTTGAAAACCCACCCTACCCCCGGCGATGCAGGTTGCACTTGCACCTGCGGCGTCACGCGATAAACCAAGGCGCGCCCACCCGGGCGCGCCTTTTCCGTTTCCGGAGCCCCGCGATTTGCAACGCTACGCCGCCCCCCTGCTGATCGGCCTGACCGGCATCGCGATCCTGCTGTGGCTGGGCACCTGGCAGATGCAGCGGCTACAGTGGAAGCGCGGCATCCTGGCAGAGATCGAAAGCACCATCGCCGGCGACCCGCAGCCCCTGCCCCAGCTGATCGACCCGCAGGCGCAGCGCTATCAGCCCGTGGTGCTGACCGGCACGCTGGAGGCGCCGACGCTGTCTGTCCTCGTCTCGGTCAAGCAGCGCGGCGCGGGCTGGCGGCAAATCTCGGCCTTCCAGACCGATGACGGGCGCCGCATCCTCGTCGACCGCGGCTTTGTCCCGGTCGAACTGAAGGACGCCCCGCGCTACGCCGGCCCGGCCGAGATCACCGGCAACCTGCACTGGCCGGACGATCGCAATTCCTCGACCCCCGCAAACGATCCGGCCGGGAACACCTGGTACGCGCGCGACCTCGGCCAGATGGCCGAGGCGCTGGGGACCGAACCGCTGCTGATCGTGACCCGGGCGATGGCGCCCGCCGACCGGGCCGTGACGCCGTTGCCCGTCGACACCAGCGGCATCCCCAACGATCACTTGCAATACGCCATCACGTGGTACGCGCTCGCCGCGGTCTGGCTGATGATGACCGGCGTCTGGATCCAGCGCCTCAGGACAGGCAGGGAGGCCTGACATGCGTTACATCTCCACCCGGGGACAAGCCCCCGTCCTGACCTTCGAAGAGGCGATGCTGTCGGGCCTCGCCCGTGACGGCGGCCTCTACGTGCCCGAAACCATCCCGCACATGAGCGCCGCCCACATCCGCGCCCTGCATGGCCTCAGCTACGAGGACACCGCCTTTCGCGTGATGCGCCCCTTTGTCGGCGACGGCTTCACCGACGAGGTCTTTGCCGACCTGATCGCCAAGGCCTACGCCGGCTTTGGCCACAACGCCCGCGCGCCGCTGGTGCAGCTGGCGCCGGGCCACTTCCTGCTGGAGTTGTTCCACGGCCCGACGCTGGCCTTCAAGGACTTTGCCATGCAGCTGATCGGCCAGCTGTTCCAGGAGGCGCTGGAGCGGCGGGGCGAGCGCGTGACCATCGTCGGCGCCACCTCGGGCGACACCGGCAGCGCCGCCATCGAGGCCTTCAAGGGGCTCGACAACGTCGATGTCTTCATCCTCTTCCCGCACGGCCGGGTGTCCGAGGTGCAGCGCCGCCAGATGACGACTCCGACCGAGGCGAACGTGCATGCTCTGGCGCTGGACGGTGACTTCGACGACTGCCAGGCGCGGCTCAAGGACATGTTCAACGACTTCGCCTTTCGCGACGGCGTGCGGCTGGCGGGCGTGAACTCGATCAACTGGGCGCGTGTGCTGGCACAGGTGGTCTACTACTTCTCCTCCGCCGTCAGCCTGGGCGCGCCGGACCGCACCGTCAGCTTTACCGTGCCCACCGGCAACTTCGGCGACATCTTTGCCGGCTACATCGCCAAGCGCATGGGCCTGCCGATCGACCGGCTGGTGGTGGCCACCAACCAGAACGACATCCTGCACCGCTGCCTGTCGTCGGGGGACTACAGGACCTCGCAGGTGCATCCCTCGATCAGCCCGTCGATGGACATCCAGGTCTCGTCAAACTTCGAACGCGCGCTGTTCGATGCCTACAGCCGCGACGGCGCGGCGGTGGCGCAGCTGATGGGCGAACTCAAGGCCGGCGGTTTCAGCGTCAGCCAGGGCGCGATGCAGGCGCTGCGCGAGCATTTCGATTCCGGCCGCGTGTCCGAGGAAGAGACGCTCGACACCATCCTGCTGGCCCAGACCACCATGGGCGAACTGCTCTGCCCGCATTCCGCCGTGGGCGTCCGCGTGGCGGAAAAGCAGCGCAAGGCCGACACGCCGATGATCACCCTGGCCACCGCCCACCCGGCGAAATTCCCCGATGCCGTGGAAAAGGCAAGCGGCCTCCGCCCGCCCCTTCCAAAACGCATGGCGGACCTTTATGAGCGTCCGGAACGGGTGACCCGGGTCGCAAACGACCTTGCCGCCCTCGAGTCCCTCATCACGGAGCGTCTGCCCAAGTGACCGTTCAGCTTGCCACCCTCCCCAACGGCCTCCGCATCGTCACCGAACATATGCCGGGCCTGCAATCCGCGGCTGTCGGCCTCTGGGTCACGGCAGGGGGGCGGCACGAACGGGCCGAACAGAACGGCATCGCACATTTCCTCGAACACATGGCCTTCAAGGGCACGAAGCGGCGCAGCGCCCTGCAGATCGCCGAGGCGATCGAGGACGTGGGCGGCTACATCAACGCCTATACCTCGCGCGAGGTGACGGCCTATTACGCCCGCGTGCTGGAGCCGGACGTGCCGCTGGCGACCGACGTGATCGCCGACATCCTGCGCAACCCGGTGTTCGACCCGCACGAGATCGAGGTCGAGCGCCACGTCATCCTGCAGGAGATCGGCCAGGCGCACGACACGCCCGACGACGTCATCTTTGACTGGTTGCAGGAACAGGCCTACCCGGACCAGCCGATCGGCCGCACCATCCTGGGCGATACCGCCCGCGTGCAGGCATTTGGCCGCGACGACCTGGCCGCCTTTGTCGACGAACACTACGGCCCCGACCAGATGATCCTCGCCGCCGCCGGCGCGGTGGACCACGACTCGCTGGTGCGCCAGGCCGAGGCGCTGTTCGGCGACATGGTGCCGCGCCGCGCCCTCTCGGCCGATCCGGCCCGCTTTCACGGCGGCGAATTCCGCCGGACCAAGGACCTGGAGCAGGCCCACCTGGCGCTGGCCTTCGAGGCGCCGGGCTACCGCGACGCCGATTTCTACACCGCGCAGATCTACTCCGTGGCGATGGGCGGCGGCATGTCCTCGCGCCTGTTCCAGGAGATCCGCGAAAAGCGCGGCCTGTGCTACACCATCTTCGCCCAGGCCGGCGCCTACGCCGACACCGGCATGACCACGATCTACGCCGGCACCTCGGGCGAGGAGATGCCCGAACTCATCACCCTGACCATCGACGAGATGAAGCGCGCCGCCGAGGACATGTCCGACGCCGAGGTCGAACGCGCCCGCGCCCAGATGAAGGCCGGGCTGCTGATGGGCCTCGAAAGCCCCTCGTCCCGCGCCGAACGCATCGCCCGCATGGTGCAGATATGGGGCCATGTTCCGCTGATCGAGGACACCGTCGCCCGGATCGACGCCGTCACCCGCGCCGACGTGGTGCGCTTTGCCGAACTCCAGGCGGCGCAGTCCGCGGCGGCACTGGCGCTCTATGGCCCGATAGCCGGCGCACCGTCGCTGGCGGATCTGCAGGCCCGCCGGGCGGCATGATGCTGGCGTTCCGGCGCAAGGTGAAGCTCGAAACCGAGCGGCTGACCCTGCGCCCGCCCGCGCACGCCGATTTCACCCCCTGGACCCAGCTGCGCCGCGACAGCGAGGCGTTCCTGACCCCGTGGGAGCCGTCCTGGTCGCAGGACCACCTCAGCCGCAAGGCGTTCACCAACCGCGTCTACTGGGCCGCGCGGTCGATCAGCACGGGCAGCGCCCTGCCGCTGTTCCTGGTCCGGCGCGACGACCAGGCGCTGATGGGCGCGATCACGCTGGACAACATCCGCCGCGGACCGGCGCAGGCCGGCACCCTTGGCTACTGGATCGGCGAACGCTACGCCCGCCACGGCTACATGTCCGAGGCGATCGGCGCGATGGTCCACCATGCCTTCGAACGCATGGGCCTCAGCCGGATCGAGGCCGCCTGCCTGCCGGAAAACGTCGCCTCGCGCGGGCTGCTGGAACGCTCGGGTTTCAAGTACGAGGGCGTGGCGCAAAGCTACCTCCAGATCAACGGCCGCTGGCGTACCCACGTCCTCTATGCCGCGCTGCGCAGCGACCGACGCGGCCGCACCGACGTCGGCTGATCCCCGGCCACCCACGCGGTCCGCCGCCCCCCTTACATCCCGGAAATCCGGCACAAAATCACCGCCCGCGACACGCGCCGCGCCTGGACCGGCACAATTGTGAATTTGGCAAGCGGCCCGGGGGCGCTACTGTTCCCGTCAGACCCCGACAGGAGCGCCCGCATGATCCGCCTCGCCGCCGCCCTTCTCTGCCTGACCGCCACGGCCACCCTCGCGCAGGAGCAGCGCCGCCCCTCGCACTGCATCGCCATCGCCGATGCCGCGCCCGGTCTCGAATACCTGCACAAGGCCAGCTGGACCGATCCCCTGCCCGAATACAGCCTGCGCATCCACTACATCGCGCATGCCTCCTTCCTCATCCAGACGCGCGGCGGGCTGGAGGCGGTGACCGATTTCAACGGCTTCATCGGCAACACGCGGCTGATCCCCGACATCGTCACCATGAACCACGCCCATGAAACCCACTGGACCACCGCGATCGACCCGGCCATCCCGCATGTGCTCAGGGGCTGGGGCCAGGAGTTCGGCGCCGGGATCGACCACCACCTCGACCTGGGCGAGATGCTGGTGCGCAATGTCTCGACCGACATCCGCTCCGCCTTCGGCGGAGACGAGCCGCGCGGCAACTCGATCTTCATCTTCGAGGCCGAAGGCCTCTGCGTCGCCCACCTGGGCCACCTGCACCACGAACCCACGGACATGCAATACGCCGCCCTCGGCCGCGCCGACGTGCTGATGGTGCCGGTCGACGGCGGCTACACCCTGCCGCTGTCGACCGTCGAGCGCATCGTCGACCGGCTGAAAAGCTCCATCGTGATCCCGATGCACTGGTTCTCCGGCTACGCGCTCGAGGCCTTCCTGGCCGGCGTCGGCGACACCTTCGTAATCGACCGCCGCGACACCGCCACGCTCGAGGTCTCTCTGCGCAGCCTGCCCAGCCGCCCGACCGTGATCGTGCTGCAACCGCGCTTCCTCTCCGACCCGGACTGACCCTGTCCTTCTTTGGTTTGCGAAATACCTCGGGGAGCGCGAGGGGCTGGCCCCTCGCTCCCACCCGTGCCAAAAGCGCGGCACCAGACGTGATAGAGACACCCATGCCCCTCTCCCCCGCCGACGACAGCTTTGCCCACCGCCTGGCCGCGCTGCTGCCCGACGACAGCCTGCGCCCGGCCGAACCGCGCCACCGCGAGGAACCGCGCGGCCGCTGGACCAGCGTGGCGACCTGGGCCGCCCTGCCCCGCAGCACCCAAGAGGTCGCAACCATCGTGCGGACCTGCGCCGAAACCGGCACCGGCCTCCTGCCCTATGGCGGCGGCACCGGCCTTGTCGGCGGCCAGCTGATGCCCGAGGGACCGGCCCCCCTGCTGCTCTCACTGGAACGGATGTCCGCCATCCGCGCCATCTACCCCGAGGAAAACGTCCTCGTGGCCGAGGCCGGGGCGATCCTGGCCGACGTGCAGCAGGCCGCGCAGGACGTCGACCGGCTGTTCCCGCTGTCGCTTGCCTCCGAAGGCTCGGCGCGGATCGGCGGGCTGCTCTCGACCAATGCCGGCGGGGTCAACACCCTGCGCTACGGCAACGCGCGGGACCAGGTGCTGGGGCTGGAGGCGGTGCTGCCCGACGGGTCGGTCTGGCACGGGCTGAAACGCCTGCGCAAGGACAACACCGGCTATGACCTGCGCCACCTGCTGCTGGGCGCCGAGGGCACACTGGGGGTCATCACCGCCGCTTGCCTCAAGCTGTCGCCCCGCCCCACCGCGTTCGGCACCGCGCTGCTGACGGTCCGCGATCCCGCGGCCGCGATCGCCCTGCTGGCCATGGCGCGGTCACAGATGGGCGAGGCGGTCAGCGCCTTCGAATTGATGAGCCGCATGGGCTTTGACTTCCTCGCACAGACCCTGCCCGACCTGCGCCAGCCCTGGAAAGAGCCGCCTCAGTGGTCCGTGCTGATCGAGATCGGGCTGGGCCGCGGGCAGGACCCGGCCGAGGCACTGGAGACGCTCTTTGCCGAGGCGCACGAGGCCGGGCTGGTCAGCGACGGCATCGTCGCCCAGTCCGAGGCACAGGCACAGGACTTCTGGGCGCTGCGCGAACACATCCCCGAGGCCAACCGCCGGATCGGCGCGGTGTCGAACCACGACATCTCGGTCCCGCTGGGCGCCATCCCCGAGTTCATCTGCCGCGCCGAGGAGGTGCTGGCCCAACTGGGCGACTTCCGCATCAATTGCTTTGGCCACGTCGGCGACGGCAACCTGCACCACAACGTCTTTCCCATGCCGGGCCGGACCCGGGCCGACCACGTGAACCAGCGCGATGCGATCAAGCGGGCGATACACGACCTGGTGGACGCGCTCGGGGGCTCGGTCAGCGCTGAACACGGCATCGGCCGGTTGAAGGTCGACGACCTCGAACGCTACGGCGACCCGGCCAAGCTGGCGGCGATGCGCGCGATCAAGGCGGCGCTGGACCCGAAGGGCATCATGAATCCCGGCGCGGTGCTGCGCGCCGGCTGAGCGCCGCTCAGGGCCGCATCACCCGGAACACGCAGCCGTCCGACACCAGCTCGGGCGGGGTCAGGCACAGCCCGCGGGCCACCTGGAAGGCGGCCAGCACCTTGGGGACATAGTCCCGCGTCTCGGCATAGGGCGGCACGCCGCCGTGCTGGCCGATCGAGTTCTCGCCGGCGTTGTAGCCTGCCAGCACCAGGATCGGGTCGCCCTTGAACTTCTCCATCAGGAAATCCAGGAAGGCCACGCCGCCGCGGATGTTCTGGGTCGGGTTCAGCGAATCCGTCACGCCAAAGCGCGCGGCGGTCGCGGGCATCAGCTGCATCAGCCCCTGCGCGCCGGCCTTGCTTTCGGCCTTGGCCCGGCCCGAGGATTCGACCGAAATCACCGCCAGCGCCAGGGCGGGAGAGACGCGGGTGCCGGCGGTCTCGCGCAGCAGGTCCACGCCATGCGCGGCGGCGATCTCCTGCAACGCCTGCAGGCGCGGTGCGGCCACGCCCTGCCCGCCTGGTCCCTTGCCCAGGCTGTCCAGCGCGGGCGACAGGCGGCCGGGGCCGCTTGCCAGAGCATCGGGCGAGACGTGCTGCCAGAACCAGTCATAGCTGCCCAGCGGTGCGGCGGGCGCCCCGGAGGCCGCCGCCGCGGCCACGACCGGGGCGGCCGGCGGCTTGGGCAGAGGCGGCGGAACGGCCGGATTCGCGCGCGGTTCGATCTGCACCGTGATGCGTTTCTTGGTCCCCGCTTGCGGCGGCTTGACCCGTTTGGCCGAGAAATCGGCGAAACCGGCGGACGCAGTGCCGCGTTCCTCGCCCTGCGCGACCGGCGCGCACAGCAATAATGCCGCGATTGCGGCGAAAACGCCTGTCCTGAAGACCATGGGGCTGCTCGATCCCTGCTTTTTCGGTCCGAATTTTGCCCAGTCTCGCACAATCCACCGCATTTATCCATCAGTGTTGCGAAATGCCGAACCCGAGTCGCCCAGGCCCGCCCCGCGGCCCTTGTGGTTAAAGATCCCTGACCCGAAAAATCAAAAGGATTCTTCTATTTTTCAGCCCCTTGAACGGTTTCTCAACAGTTTTGGACTTGGCTGCAAAATCAATCCAATCGGGTCACACTCTCGCCCCAAACCGGCAGCTAAATGCATGCATACCGACGAGGGACAGGGCAAGTGAGAGAGGCCCGCAACCAGCCCGAGACGGTTCAGAGAGCAACGAACATCTACGGAGAACACCATGATCAACTTCATCAAGAACTTCCGCAAGGACGAAGACGGCGCCGTTACGGTTGACTGGGTCGTGCTGACCGCAGCCGTCGTGGGCCTGGCCATCGCCGCCTACTCCTCGATCGAGACCAGCTCGCAGGCGCTGATCGACGCAGCCGCTGCACGCGTCGCGCTCGAAAACGACTTCTGATCGGTGCGCGGCGTGATCGCCGCGTGAACCAGGGGCGGCGCTTTCGAGCCCGCCCTTCACACTGCACACACAGCGGCCGTGCCGGTCGCCAGAGACAACGTCCGCAGAGGACAATGGAGAATACCATGATCAACTTCATCAAGAACTTCCGCAAGGACGAAGACGGCGCTGTCACGGTTGACTGGGTCGTGCTGACCGCAGCCGTCGTGGGCCTGGCCATCGCGGCCTACACCTCGATCGAGACCAGCTCGCAGGCGCTGATCGACGCAGCCGCCGCACGCGTCGCACTCGAAAACGACTTCTGATCGGCTCGCGGCGTGACCGCGACGTAAAACACCGAGCGCGCCGCATACCCGGCGCGCTCGTCTTCCCAGGAGCGCGATCAGGACGATCGCGATCGTAAAGATTTCGCCGGTCAAATGGAGCATACGATGGTGAGTTACATCAAACACTTCCACAAGGACGAAGAAGGTGCGGTCACAGTTGACTGGGTCGTTCTGACCGCAGCTGTCGTCGGCTTGGCTGTCCTTGCCTACAACAGCATCGAAACCAGTTCGATCGCCCTTGTCGATGCAGCGGCCGCCCGGGTGGCACTGGAAAACGACTTCTAAGCTGCGGGATCGCCAGGCGATCACCCGGAATCGGGACTGCACCCAAAGGAGCAAGCCCGGTTCATTCCCGCAACTTCCCTTGGCGGGTCACAAACCAAAGAGACACGTTACACCCCTGCTCGTTCCTGCGGGGACAACAATCAGCGCAGTGGTCGTGGACCAGGCCGCTCCATTCGAGGCATTCGTCCGGATTTGCGACGCGCCCAGAATGGTGGCCAAACCCACAAGGCGGGGCGCGTGGAACAGTTGCTCGGCCGAGCTCACTTTCCGGAATGAACTCCGATTTTCCACTGGCACCGAGTCGACAGTTGGACGGTCCTCAACGGGCCGTCCAACTGCCTTTGGTGGCAGGCAGACAGCGCTGGCAGCGGCGACGCGTCGTCAAACGGCCCGCTCATCGTCCCGTTCTTGCCGCATTCCGGTGATCAACTGCCTCCAAGCCGGAACTCCGGCAATAATGCAGGCACAAATAAGTGAGGTCACAAATGCGGCTCGTATTCGGACTCGTACTCATCGCCGGTCTCGCCCTGGCAGGTTTTGCGGTCTACATGGCCCAGAACTACATCAATTCATATGAGAGCGCGCTGGCCGCCGAGCGCGCCAAGGCCGGCTCCTCGGTCCCGGTGGCCGAGGTCTACGTGACCACCCGCGCCATCAACTACGGCGAAGAGATCACCGAAAAGGACGTGGCGCTGGCCCCCTGGCCGAAACAGTCGCTGCCGGAAACCTGGTTCGACAAGCAAAAGCCCCTGTTCGTGCCCGGCGAAGGCGCCCGCCTCGCCATGCGTCCGATCGAAAAGAACGAGGTGCTGATGGCCATCAAGGTTTCCGAACCGGGCGGCGATGCCGGGCTGACCTCGCGGCTGGAACGCGGCCAGCGCGCCTTTGCGATCAAGGTCGACGTGGCCTCGGGCGTGTCGGGCTTCCTGCGCCCGGGTGACCGGGTCGACGTCTACTGGACCGGCCGCCTGCCGGACGAGATGAGCGAACGGTCCTCGGGCGAAGTGACCAAGCTGATCCAGACCGGGATCAAGCTGATCGCCATCGACCAGACCTCGGACACCGAATATACCGCCGCGACCATCGCCCGGACCGTGACCGTCGCCGCGAGCCCGCAGCAGGTCGCCGCGCTGGCGCAGGCCCAGTCCACCGGCAAGCTGTCGCTGTCGCTGATGTCGCAGACCGACGACACCGTCGCCGAGGCGATCGAGGTCGACCAGCACGTTCTTCTGGGCCTGGTGGCCGAGGAACGGGTCGAGCGCAAGGTCGCCGAGACCTGCACCACGCGGGTGCGCCGCGGCGCGGACGTGGTCGAGATCCCGATCCCCTGCACCAACTGATCCGCCGCAAGGCGCACCGACAGATTAGATTTCAACCGGGGATTTCAATCGGTTGACTCGGGGGGCCGTGCCAAGGCAGCGGCCCCCCTGACTGTGACAAATATCGCCCTGTTGCGGGTTATCCACATAAAATCCCGAGCCGAACCCATTGATTCTTGCATAAAATCGCGAAATGCCCCATGTTTCTCGGAATGCAGGCGCTAGACCTGCGTCCGAGGCGTGATCGAGAGGCAGGTCACATGACAATTGACAAGACCCTTCAGGCGGCCCTTTTGGGCCTGTCGCTTGCAGTTGCCCCACTTGGCATGCCGGCACAGGCTGAAAGCATCCGCATCCTACGAAACGGCACGCAACCTGTCCTGCAGGTTTCGATGAACCGCGCTCTCGTTGTCGAAAGCGAGACCCCCTTTGCGGAACTGTCGATCGCCAACCCGGCGATCGCGGACATTTCATCGCTGAATGACCGCAACATCTATGTTCTGGGCAAGGCCCCCGGGACAACGACGCTGACCATCCTGGACGCCGCGGGCGAGTTGATCACCAACGTCGACATCCGCGTGTCCCCGGACGTGTCTGAGTTCAAGGAACGGCTGCGGCAGATCCTTCCGGGCGAAACCATCGAGGTGCGCACCGCCAACGACGGCATCGTGATGTCGGGCACCGTATCCTCGATCCAGAAGATGCAGAGCGCGCTTGACCTGGCCCAGCGCTACGCCCCGGACCGCGTGTCCAACCTGATGAGCGTCGGCGGCGTGCAGCAAGTCATGCTGAAGGTCCGCTTTGCCGAGATGGAGCGGTCCGCCGCCAAGATGCTGCGCACCTCGCTGGCCACCGGCGGGTCGGTTCTGAACGGCAACCTGGGCCTGGAGCTGGGCACGCAGAACGCCGCGTCGCTGGCCGACGTGGACGCGGTGGCGAACAAGCTCAAGCCCAAGTCGATCGACGTCGAAGGCGCCGTGCTCTTCGGCTTCAACGCCGGCGGGCTCGAAGTGGGCATCATGCTCGAATCGCTGGAACGCAAGGGCATCGTGCGCACCCTGGCCGAACCCAACCTCACCGCCCTCTCCGGGCAGGAGGCCAAGTTCCTGGCTGGCGGCGAATATCCCGTGCCGGTGAGCCAGCAGAACAACACCATCACCATCGAGTACAAGCCCTTCGGCGTGGAGCTCAACTTCATCCCGCGGGTGCTGGACAACAAGCTGATCAACCTCGAGCTGGAGGCCGCGGTCTCCTCGATCGACACCAACAATTCGATCACCCTGTCCGACATCACGGTGAACGGCTTCAAGCGCCGCGAGACCTCGACCACGGTCGAGCTGCGCGACGGCGAGAGCTTTGCCATCGCCGGCCTTCTGATGGACGATTTCACCGATGCCAACGCACAGCTGCCTTGGCTGGGTGACGTGCCGGTGCTGGGATCGCTGTTCCGCAGCGCGGAATACCAGCGGTCGCAGTCGGAACTGGTGATCATCGTGACCCCGCACCTGGTGACCCCGACGCGCGGCGACTACTTTGCCCTGCCGACGGACCGCGTCGTGCCCCCGACCGAACGGGACCTGTTCCTGCTCGGCAAGGTGGCTGGCAACCCGAACAAGCAGGTCCCGCGCTCCGGCGCCGCCGGCGAGGTGGCCAAGCAGGACTTCACCGGGTCCTATGGATATGTGATGGACTGATGTTGAGGCGACAGATGACCAGGCTCCCCCTTACCGCTCTCGCCCTCGGCGTGCTGATCGCCGGGTGCAGCCGCGCCCCCGAAGGCTTTGACCGCGAGGCGGGCATGCTGATCGACACCGGGCACTTCGGCAATGCCACGATGAACAATCATCAATTGATGACCGGCGAGAAACAATACGTTTACGATCTCTCGCAGCGCTTTGCCTCGGAGGTGCTGACCACGGTCAACTTTGCCTTCAACAGCGCGGCGCTGGACCAGGGCGCCATCGACACCCTGCGCGAGCAGGCCCGCTGGATCCGCCAGTTCCCGGAAATCCGCTTCCGCGTCTATGGTCATACCGACAAGGTGGGCAGCGACGGCTACAACAAGGCACTGGGCCTGCGCCGTGCGCATGCGGTGGTCAACTACCTGGTCAGCCAGGGCATCTCGCGCTCGCGGCTCGAGGCGGTGGTGTCCTACGGCGAAACCCAGCCGCTGATCGTCACCGAAGGCCAGGAACGCCGCAACCGGCGCACCGTGACCGAGGTCTCCGGCTTTGTGTCCAGCCACCCCACGGTGATGGACGGCAAATACGCCGAAGTGATCTACCGCGAATACATCAACAGCGCCGAACCCCGGACCGGCCTCGAGACGCAGCAGGGCCAGGACCTGGCGATCACGCAGTAAACCGGAAGAAAACCGCACCGCGCAAGGGCCCTTCGGGGCCCTTTTCGCTGTCTGACGGCCTGCCGTTCGCGGCACGGCACCGACGCTTCCGCAGGAACAAACACGCGCCAATCCCGCGACGACTCGGGGGGCGCGGGGCCGATGGTCCCCGTTCACCGCACAATTTCGGTAATTCAGCCCAAATGTTGCCCCGATTGTGGGGGACTGTCGGACCGGAGAACCAGTGCGTGCGGCGACTCGAGTCGCACCGCGGGACAGGGGCCTTGCGCCACGCCCTAGCGGTCCGGCACGCAACAAAGGACGACAGGCATGACGACGATGACAGCGAGCAAAGCGGAACCGGCCCCGATCGTGGCCTGCACGATCAGTCGCGACGTCCAGAACTTCGACCTTCTGATCGACGACATGGAAGCGCTGCTGGGCGAAGGCTGGGGGGATCTCGGCTTTGAAGAGGCCGCCGCCTTTCTGCGGCAACCCGATGCCAGGTCACTCGAGTTTGTTGCCATGGCGATCGACGCCATAGACGAACCGGACCTGAAGATGCTGAGCGGCGTGATCCGCGCTGCCCGGGAAAACGGCGTAAAGGTGATCCTGATCGCCGAGGACGTGACCCCGGCCTCGCTGCACCAGCTGCTGCGCGACGGGGCGGACGAATTCGTGCCCTACCCCCTGCCCGAGGGTGAGCTGGCCGCGGCGCTCGAGCGCCTGCGCGAACCACCACCCGCGCCCGCCCAGGCCGCCCCCGGCCCCGCCAAGGAGGGCGTCAAGCTGTCCGGCGGCGGCGACGGCGTGCTGATCGCCGTGCAGGGGCTGGCCGGCGGCGTGGGCGCCACCACCCTGGCGGTGAACCTGGCCTACGAGCTGGCGACCACCGGCAAGGACAAGCAGCCCAAGGTCTGCCTGATCGACATGGGCCTGCAATTCGGCTCGGTCGCGACCTATCTCGACCTGCCCCGCCGCGAGGCGGTGTTCGAGACGCTGTCGGACATCGAATCCATGGATGGCGAAAGCTTTGGCCAGGCGTTGGTCAGCTTCGAGGACAAATTGCAGGTCCTGACCGCGCCCTCGGACATGCTGCCGCTGGATTTCCTCGGGCCTCCGGAGGTCAAGAAGATCCTCGACATCACGCGCAACCACTTTGACTACGTGATCCTCGACATGCCCTCGACCCTGGTGCAATGGACCGAGACGGTCCTCCAGGAGGCGCAGATCTACTTTGCGCTGATCGAGCTCGACATGCGCTCGGCGCAGAACACGCTGCGGCTGAAACGCGCCTTGCAGTCCGAGGAACTGCCCTTTGACAAGATCCGCTTCGCGCTGAACCGGTCGCCCAAGTTCACCGACCTGCAAGGCAAGAGCCGGGTCAAACGGCTGGCCGACAGTCTCGGCATCACGCTGGAACTTCAGCTGCCGGATGGCGGGCGCGCCGTCATGCAGGCCGGGGATCATGGGCTTCCGCTTGCCAGTCACGCTGCCAAGAACCCGCTGCGGCGGGAGATCGCCAAGCTCGCCCAGCAGCTGAACGCCATCGGCGCCGCCGATGCCGAAGCCGCCTGACAAAGAGGACCGGGATGTTTTCGAGATACAAGAAGTCCGCCACCCCCGAGGCCGCCCCCGTCAAGCCCGCGGCCCCTGCCGCCGCTGCCCCGGCGCCCGCCCACCTGCAACAGTCCGCCGCCATTTCCGGCGCGCGGCGCAAGGCCAAGCCGACGGGATCGACCCCGGCGCAGGTCGTGGCCGTCGACAAGGAGAAAAAGCGCAAGGAGCGCCTCTCCGAGATCAAGCTGGAACTGCACCGCGCCTTGCTGGAAAACCTCAACCTGGCCGCGCTGGACCAGGCCACGGAAAACGAGCTGCGCGAGGAAATCAGCGCCATCGCCACCGAGACCCTGCAGGACAAGGGTGTCGTGCTGAACCGCGACGAGCGGCGCGCGATGATGGCCGACCTCTACGACGAGGTGAAGGGCCTCGGCCCGCTGGAACCGCTGCTCAAGGACGAGACGATCTCGGACATCCTGGTCAACGGCCCGCACCAGATCTTCATCGAACAGAACGGCAAGCTGTCGCTGTCGGACGTGACGTTCAAGGATGAAAAGCACCTGATGCGGATCATCGACAAGATCGTGTCGGCCGTGGGCCGCCGGGTCGATGAATCCAACCCCTACGTCGACGCCCGTCTCCAGGACGGCTCGCGTTTCAACGCGATGGTGCCGCCGGTGGCGATCGACGGCAGCCTGGTGTCGATCCGGAAATTCAAGAAGGACAAGCTGGGCATCGACGACCTGGTGAACTTCGGCGCCTTCACCGAGGAAATGGCCGTCTATCTCCAGGCCGCCGTGGCCACGCGGCTGAACATCATCGTGTCGGGCGGTACGGGTTCGGGCAAGACGACCACGCTGAACGCGCTGTCCAGTTTCATCGACGACAGCGAACGTATCCTGACCATCGAGGACACCGCCGAACTCCAGCTGCAGCAGACCCACGTGGGCCGGATGGAAAGCCGCCCGGCGAACGTCGAGGGCAAGGGCGCCGTCACCCCGCGCGACTGTCTCAAGAACGCGCTGCGGATGCGTCCCGACCGCATCATCGTCGGCGAGACGCGCGGCGAGGAAGTCATCGACATGCTTCAGGCCATGAACACCGGCCACGACGGTTCGATGACCACGATCCACGCCAACTCGGCCCGCGACGGTGTCGCGCGACTGGAAAACATGATCGCCATGGCGGGCATCGAGATGCCGCTCAAGGCCATGCGCAGCCAGATCGCCAGCGCCGTGAACCTGATCGTGCAGGCCAGCCGCCTGCAGGACGGCTCGCGCCGGATGACCTCGATCACCGAGATCACCGGCATGGAGGGCGACGTGATTTCAATGCAAGAGATCTTTCGCTACCAGCGCGTCGGCCTGACGCCCGACAACAAGATCATCGGACATTTCACCGCCACCGGGGTCCGCTCGGCCTTTTCCGAGCGATTCCGGATGTGGGGTTACGACGTGCCTGCCTCGATTTACGAACCTTTCAGACCGGAGTAACGATTATGCTCAGCGCAGAACCGATCATCTACGGCGGGATCTTTCTCGGCGTGCTGATCCTGGTGAACGGCGTCTATCTCGTCGCTTTCGGCCATTCGATCAGCCTGACGCGCAAGGTGAATCGTCGGCTCGAGATGCTGGACAAGGGTGAACGGCGCGAGGACGTGCTGGCCAAGCTCCGCAAGGAGATGGACCAGCACATGAAGAGCCGATCGCTGCCCATCTACTCGATGCTGGCGAGCAAGGCGCAGAAGGCGGCGCTGGCCTTCACCCCGCAGCAGCTGGTCATGGTGATGGTGGCGGCCTCGGTCTTTGCCTTCGTCGGGCTGACCGTGGGCACCGACACCAACCCGGCGGTGCGCGGCGCGATGTCGGCCTTCATGGGCATCGGCGGAGTCTTCTTCTGGGTCAGCCACCGCGCCAAGAAGCGGGTGAGCATGATCGAGGAACAGCTGCCCGAGGCGGTGGAACTGATGGTGCGCA
The DNA here is from genome assembly GCF_900184945.1 of Antarctobacter aquimaris. Classification (GTDB taxonomy): domain Bacteria; phylum Pseudomonadota; class Alphaproteobacteria; order Rhodobacterales; family Rhodobacteraceae; genus Maliponia; species Maliponia aquimaris. The sequence goes on from NZ_FXYF01000006.1 coordinate 200,777, forward strand.
GCCTGCGCGTCGGTCACCCCTTTTCCGCGGCCATCTCGATCGTCGCCAAGGAAATGAAGGATCCGCTGGCCACCGAATTCGGCATCATCGCGGACGAAAGCACCTATGGCCGCGACGTCGGCGAGGCGCTCAAGCACATGGCGGAACGGCTGGACATGCAGGACCTGCGCTTTCTGGCGGTCGCCGTGGCGATTCAGCAGCAGGCCGGCGGCAACCTGGCCGAGATCCTCGACGGTCTCGCCCGCGTGATCCGCTCGCGGTTCCGCCTGTTCCGCCGCGTCAAAGCCATCACCGCCGAGGCGCAATGGTCCGGCAAGTTCCTGTCCGGCTTTCCCATCGCCGCGCTGTTGTTCATCCAGGTGGCCAAGCCCGACTACTACGACGAGGTGCTGGATCACCCCTGGTTCATTCCCGCCTGCTTTATCGTGGGCATCATGCTGGCCGCCAACATGCTCGTCATGCGCTGGCTGGTGAACATCAAGGTCTGAGGAGCACCCCCAATGTTCGAATCCCTCAACACGATGCTCACCGACTCGATGGGTCCGGCCGGTCCGCTGATCGTGGTCGCGGGTCTGGCGGCGATATTGATCATCGCCACCATACCGATCTTGATGAACTCCAAGCCTGATCCGCTGGACAAGCTCAAGCAGTCCGGCCAGCAGCGCATGAACGCGGACACCCGGGCCGCGCTGCGTGACAAGAAGAAGAACGACAAGCTCAACAAATATGCGCAGTTTCTCGAACCGCAGGACGAAAAGGAATACTCCCAGATCCGCGCCCGGCTGATGCAGGCCGGCTACCGCTCCAAGGACGCGGTGCAGATCTACTACCTGTCGCAATTCCTGCTGGGCGTCTTGCTGCTGGGCGCGGGCGTGGCCTACTATCTGCTGATGATCGATCCGGTCACCGCGACGATGCAGCAAAAGCTGATGTACATCCTCGGCCCCGGCGTCGTCGGCTACATGGGGCCGAAATACTGGGTCAACAAGCGCGTGACCAAGCGCCAGGAACAGATCCAGCAGGGCTTTCCGGACAGCCTGGACATGATGCTGGTCTGCGTCGAGGCGGGCCAGTCGATGGACCAGTCGATCGTCCGCGTCGCAGGCGAGCTGCGCTCCTCCTACCCGGCGCTGGCGGAGGAATACCAGATCATCAGCTACGAGATGAAGGCCGGCAAGGACCGTAGCCAGGTCCTGAACGACATGTCCGAACGCTGCGGCCTGCCCGACATCTCGTCCTTTGTCACCGTTCTGAACCAGGCCCAGACCTTCGGCACGTCGATTTCCGAAGCCCTGCGGGTCTACGCCGGCGAAATGCGTGACAAAAGAGTCATGCGCGCCGAAGAAGCGGCGAACAAGCTGCCGACAAAGATGACGCTCTGCACTATGATGCTGACCGTGCCACCGCTGTTGATCATCCTCGTGGGCCCCTCCGCGGTCGGTATTTCGGAAATGGGGTCACTCGCCGTGGGGAACTGACCGCATGAGACAGGCTCTGAGGGCCGTCCTGATCGTGATGCCGCTGGCCGCCTGCTCCGCAGGCGGCCCGTTTTCGACTGGCCCGGACACCGACGGATCGGTCTTCGCCCCCGCCCTAGACCCGCGCGGCGAGGCCGTCGACGGGCTGGTGGTGGGACACCGGCTGATGCAGGCGGGCCAGCACGAACTGGCGCTGGACTCCTTCACCCGCGCCGCCGGCGAACAGGGCCTGACCGGCGAGGTGCTGATGGCGCTGGGGTCGGCCAACCTCGGCCTGGGCCGGCTGCACCAGGCCGAGCCCTTGTTGCGCCGCGCCATCAAGGAAGAGCCGGACTGGCCCGAGGCCTGGAACAACCTGGGCGTCGTGTTGATCGAACTGGGCAAGGTCGCCGAGGCGGCAGAGGTGTTTCGCCGGGCCTATGCGCTGGACAATGGCGAAAGTGACTCAATTCGCGACAATCTGCGCTTGGCTCTCGCAAAAATGGAAAATTCCGTTTATGATGAGCCTCTAGAGCAAGACTACAAGATCGTTCGCCGGGGCACCGGGGATTACCTGATCCGGCGCACGGGCCCCTGACGGCCCGATCGCCCGCCAAAACGGTCACGCAGGACAGACCCGGTCAACCGGGCAGACAGACAGGTCCGGGACAGCCGGGCACAGAAAACAACCGCCACAAAGGCGGGGACGAGGCAGAGCAGCATAAGGACGCAGGCAACATGCGCCATCCAGTTTTCGTATTCTTTTGCGCGGCCAGCGCCGTCGCGCTCACGGCCTGTGAGAAAAAGATGGACACGGCCGAGATGAACCGTGCCTTTCAGGGCGTGAACGTCGTCGACGAGTCCAATCTCAACGATGTCATGCTGACCGTGGGCGACCCGAACGAGGCGGTCACCTATTTCCAGCGCACTGCGGCCGAGGCGCCAGACCGCATCGACGTCAAGCGGGGACTGGCGTTGTCCCTGATCCGGGCCAAACGGTATTCCGAGGCCAAGGTCGCCTGGGCGCAGGTGGTCTCACACCCCGACAGCACCGGCGAGGACAAGGTCCAGCTGGCCGATGCGCTGATCCGCGCCGGCGAATGGGAGCAGGCCGAAAAGGTGCTGGACGCGATTCCGCCCACCCATGAAACCTACAAGCGCTACCAGCTGGAGGCGATGATCGCCGACGGCAACAAGGAGTGGAAGAAGGCCGACAGCTTTTACGAGATCGCGGTCGGGCTGACCACCACGCCGGGGTCGGTGCTGAACAACTGGGGCTACTCCAAGCTGTCGCGCGGCGATTTCGAAGGTGCCGAACGGCTGTTCGCCGATGCCATCCGGCACGAGGACTCGCTGTTCACCGCCAAGAACAACCTTGTCATGGCGCGCGGCGCGCAGGGCAACTACACCCTGCCCGTCATGAACATGAGCCAGGTCGAGCGGGCCGAACTGCTGCACACCATGGCGCTGGCGGCGATCAAGCGCGGCGATGTCGAAACCGGCAAGATCCTGCTGCGCGAGGCGGTCGAGACCCATCCGCAGTACTTCGAAGCGGCGGCGCGGGCGCTGGCGGCGCTCGAAGAGGCCTGACGGCCATGTCCCTGAGCGCCGCAACCGCGGCCTGGTTCCTGCCCTTCGTCCTGCCGATCTGCCTGTATATCTGCTACACCGACATGAAGGGGATGCGGATCCCCAACCATGCGGTGGTGGCGCTGTTCGCCGTGTTCGCCGTCCTCGGCCCGTTCGTCCTGCCGTTCGACGTCTACCTGTGGCGCTACCTGCACCTGGTCGTGGTGCTGGTCGCCGGCATCGCCCTGAATGCCGGCGGCGCGATGGGGGCGGGCGACGCCAAGTTCGCCGCCGCGGCCGCCCCGCTGATCCACATCGGCGACCTGCGGTTCCTGATGGCGCTCTTCGCGGCAAACCTGCTGGCGGCCTTCGTGGCGCACCGCATGGCCAAGTTCTCGGGCCTGCGGCGGCTGGCGCCGGACTGGCACAGCTGGGAAAGCGGTTCGCGCTTTCCCATGGGGTTGGCGCTGGGCGGGTCGCTGGCGATCTATCTCGGGCTGGGGCTGGTCTACGGCAGCTGAGCGGAGCGCAGCCAAGGCGCTTCGAAGCGCCTTGCCCCGCCCCTGTCCCACCGCGCGCGCCATCCCGTCGTCACGCCTCTGGCCACGCGCAAGCGAACCCTCCCGGCGCGACGCTCAAAGGCGCTTCGAAGCGCCTTTCCCCTCCCCGCGCCGCGCTGATTTCCCGCCTGCGCCGTTCTGCTGCCACAATCCCCGCGCAGTCTGTCCGCAAAAGCAGTTGAGGGCAGAGCCGACATGAACATGGACACCGGAGCCGTCCTGGCCCCGCCGCCGCCAAAGCGCATCGAGGAGATGCGCCTGCCGCTGATCATGATGCGCGACATCGTGCTCAAGACGATGTTCCGCAAGAACACCAACATCGTCACCGACCTGGCCCACACCGTCTGCCTGCCCGTCCCGGTCACGCAGGAAATCATCGACATGTGCCGCAAGCAGGGGCTGATGGAGGCCATGGGCACCCTTGGCGCCGGCGGCCAGGTCTCCTCCGAGATGCCGTACCAGCTGACCGACAGCGGCAAGGCGCGCGCGCTCGACGCGCTGGCGCAGTCGGAATACTTCGGCCCGATGCCCGTCCCGCTCGACGTCTACGCCGAGCAGGTGAAACGGCAGTCGATCCGCAACATCCAGATCTCGCGCGACCAGCTGACCGGCGCCATGGGCCACCTTGTCCTGCCCGAGGACCTGATCTCGAACCTCGGTCCGGCCGTCTCGGCCGGGCGGTCGATCCTGATGTACGGCCCGCCGGGCAACGGCAAATCCTCGATCTCGAACGGCATCCGCGACGCCATGGGCGACAAGATCTTTGTCCCGCGCGCCATCGAGTATTCCGGCCAGGTCATCACCGTCTATGACCCCATCGTTCATTCCCGCGCCGAGGAGGACAGCGAGAACCCGCTGTCGCTGCGTCGCACCACGCGCTTTGACCGCCGCTACGTGCTGTGCAAGCGGCCCACGGTGATCACCGGGGGCGAGCTGTCGCTCGACATGCTGGACCTGGTCTACAACCCCACCGCGCGCACCTACCAGGCGCCGCTGCAACTGAAATCCACCGGCGGCATCTTCATCGTCGACGACCTCGGCCGCCAGGCCGAACCGCCACAGAAGCTGGTCAACCGCTGGATCGTCCCACTGGAGGAAAGCAAGGACATCCTCGCCCTGCAATCGGGCGAGAAGTTCGAGGTGCCCTTCGACACGCTGGTGATCTTTTCCACCAACTTCCACCCGAACGAGATCTTCGACCAGGCCGCGCTGCGCCGGATCTTCTTCAAGATCAAGATCGACGGCCCGAACCAGCAGGATTTCCTCAAGATCTTCTCGATGGTCGCCCGCAAGAAGAAGATGCAGCTGGATGAGGCCAGCCTCGTCCACCTGCTCAAGAACAAGTACCCGACGATCAAGAACATCTACGCGAACTACCAGCCGGTCTTCCTGATCGACCAGATGATCTCGGTCTGCGATTTCGAGGGCATCCCCTACAAGATGACGCCCGAGCTGATCGACCGTGCCTGGGGCAACATGTTCGTCAAGGACGAGCATATCGTGAAATGACAGCGCATTGCGCTGTCCTTTCCGCGCGAGCCAGCGTCCGCCCCGCGGACGCGTTCGCGCACCTTTCCATGCCAGGTGCCTTGCCAACGGCGCGCTACGCCCTGCCCCTCAACCTATGCACCCAAACCGGCACCAGCACCGACAGGATCATCAGCCGCATCACGTGGTGCGCCGCCACAAAGGCCGGGTTCAGGCCCAGCGTGACCGCGATCGCGGCCATCGCCTCGACCCCGCCCGGCGCATAGGCCACCAGCAGAACCGAGGGCGCGACGCCCAGCAAGACCATCGCCAGCCCCACGGCGCCCAGCGTCACCGCCACGTTGACGCTCGTCAGCCAGAGTCCCGCCAGCAGGGAGCCGCGCAGCACCGCCCCGCTCTGGCCGGAAAACCGTGAACCGATCAGCACGCCCAGCACCATGAAGGCCGCCGTGCCAATGGCAGGCGACAGCTGCCCCGGCGTGAGGTCAAGCGCATGGCCCAGGGCGCTGACCGCCATGCCGGCCAACAGCAGCGGCGCCGGCACCCGGATGCGCAGAAACAGCCAGCCCAGCGCCAGCGCGCCGCCGATCAGCCCCAGCAGCGACAGCGGCGTCATCACTTTTGCCGGGGCTCCGCCGTCACCGCCCAGGTCGAAGAACAGCGACACCAGAAGCGGCACGCAAAGCGACAGGAACAGCACGCGGATGCTCTGGATCACCGCGATCCGCGCCGTCTGCCCGCCCTGCTCCACCGACAGGCTGAGGACAAAACTCAGGTGCCCGGGCGCCGAGGCCAGCACCGCGTCGCGGCGCGCAAAACCCATCCAGCGCACCATGCCCGCCTGCGCGATCGCCATGCCCAAGGGCAGGCTGAGCCCCAGGATGGCGATGCTGACCGGCCACTCGGCGGCGGCCCGCAGGCTGTCGGGTGTGACCCCGTTGCCGATGTTGAGACCCAGCAGCACGAACGCCCCGTTGCGCAGCCAGACCGGCAGATCGAACCGCAGCCCGGCCAGACCGGCCAGCGTCACACCTGTGGCCGATCCGGTCAGCGCCGCGGCGGGAAAGCCGATCAGCGCAAAGACCGCCGCCCCGAGGGCCGCCGCGCAGAAGGCAAGGAAAAGATCGATCAAGGGCCGCATGACCCATTTGATTTACGCCGCTCCCGCGGCAGGCGCCAGACCCGGTCACGACCCGGGGCCAAGCAGCCGAGCGGCTTTCCCGACAGCGCGATTTTGCGCTTGACGCCACCGCCCGGCTTCCGTATCCGACCACCCACTGAATGGCGCGGTAGCTCAGTTGGTTAGAGCGAACGACTCATAATCGTTAGGTCGGGGGTTCGAGTCCCCCCCACGCCACCAGTCTTCCCCTTTGACCAACACTCCCCGGTGCGTAAACGCAATGCGCCGCTGCCTGCCGGCGCAGTCCTCATGACTTGCCCCCGGAGGACGGCCTGTCGCCGCCCTCCAGAGTACCCCTGCGGGTCAGGCGCCGAGGTCCATCCCCTCGAATTCGGCCCAGATGTCGTTCCAGGCGCCTTCGGCCTTGCCGCGCTGCTTGACCGCCTTGGCGGCGTCGAGGTTGTCCATCATCCCCTCGCCCTTGACGATCACAAGGCCGACCATGCCCATCGCGGCATGCGGCGCGCACTGGAAGCCGTAAAAGCCGGGCTTGTCCAGCGTGACCTCGACGGCGGCGTTGATCTTGCCCTTCCAGCCTTCGGCCCCCTCTGGGGCCATGCCGTCGACCGACTGGCTGTTGTGCCCCTTGTCGGTGGCGACAAAGCTGATCGTATCGCCGGGTTCGGCCACGACGATGCGCGGGTAGAACACCATTTTCAGTTTCCTGTCGTCGGGATGCTGGTTCAGCATCTGGATCTCGTGCGTGGTGGCCGCCAGCGTCTGGCGCGGCAGCGCGGCCAACAGGGCCGACGCCGCGACAGTGACCAGCGCGGTCCGGCGGGTGATGGGGTGAGACACGTGTTCCTCCTGCGTGTTTGCTCGCCTGCCTGTGATCTAGGCTGGGGCGAGGCGCCGCCAAGGTGCCGTTATCCCGGATGGATTGTCCATCCGGGCAGCAAAGCATCGGCCAGAATCCACCACCCGGGCGGGACCTCAGTAGCCGGTCATTTCCAGGTAACCGCGGCCCGCGTGGCTGCCCGTGATGCGCACCGGCCCTTCCCAGTAGGGAATGGTGAGGTCCATCCAGGCATCGGGGTTCAGCGCCTCGACCCGGACATCCACGCCCCGGTCGGGCAGCGTGACGGCCCAGGCCACGGGCACACGCCGCCCGGCGGTCTCGGCCACGGCCAGCGGGCGCGCGGCAAAGGCGCCGTCGGCAAAGGCCTGCGTCGTGCCATCCGCGCCGATCCAGGTGGCCGAGGTGTAGCTGCTGTCGTCCGTCTGCCGCAGGCGAAAGCCCATCAGCTTGTCCCCGCCGTCGAACGACAGCGAGAACCAGTCCCAGCCGGTCTGCGTGTCGCCCAGCGGCTGCGACGACCATTCGCGGTCCAGCCAGGCGCTGCCGGTGACGGGGATCTTGCCGCCCGGCAGGTCGAGAACGCCCTCGATTGCGTAGAAGGGCTGCGAGTAGTAGTAGCTCGCCTGCCCTTCGGCCGATTTGACCGAATAGCCGCCGTCGCCGTGGAACACCAACGGCCCCTCCGCCGTCAGCGCCATGTCATAGCGAAAGTCCGGGCCGCTGGCGCCGAGGGTCAGCGCATCAAAGGTATCGCCCGCCATGCGCCAGTCGTCGATCCAGGCCTCGAAGGGCGCGGCCGTCACTCCGGCCTGACCGATCCCGCCCCGGGCAAAGCGTTCGGTGACGTGATGCGCCTCCGGCGTGGTGACAGCGGCATGGCTAAACCAGACCTGCGGCGAGGCCCAGCTATCGGCCTCGCCGGGGGCCAGGGCCGAACGGAACAGCGTCCATTGCAGCCCGTAGGGTGTGCCGTCGGGGCCGGTCAGGTTGGCGGTGAGATACCACCATTCGATGCGGAAATCGGGATGCGGGCCGTGGTCGGCGGGAAAGTCGAACACGGGATCGGGTTGCGGCACGGCAAACTCGGCGCCAGCCTCGCTGCCCAGCCCGGCAAAGCCCTGCGCCAGGCCCGCCACCGGCCACAGCAGCAGCAAACACACCAACCTAGCGTTCATGGGCAAAGACCTTCAGCAGGTGCCCCGGCGGAATGCGCGCCAGCCGCAACGCGGGCCAGAGCGCGGCCAGCCCGGCCGCCCCCAGCGTCAGAGCCGCCAGCCGCGCGTAATCCAGCGGGAACAGGTACATCGGCAATCGCCAGCCAAAGGCCTCGACGTTGACCACCGCCAGCAGCACCCAGGCCAGCGCCAGCCCCAGCGGCAGCGCCAGCACCGAGGTCAGCGCCGCCAGCACCAGCGCGCGCAGCAGGTCCACCCGCGCCAGCGTCCGGCGCGTAAGCCCCATGGCCCAGACCGGCGCCAGCTGCGGCAGGCGGATCGCGGCCAGCGTCAGCAGGCTCATCAGGATGGCAAAGCCCGCCACCGCCAGCGTCAGCACGTTCAGCGCGGCGGTCACGGTAAAGGTGCGCTCGAACACGCCCAGCGAAAACGCCTTGATCGCCTGCTGGTTGGTCACGCTGGCCTCGGGCAGGCCAAAGTCCTCCGCCAGCCCGTCGCGCAGGTCATCAGGTGTGGCACCCAGCACGCCGTATTGCCGGGGCATGATGTCGGGGAACAGCGCGCGAAATCGCGCCTCGGCGATCAGCGCCTGCCCCGCCGGGTTGCCATAGTCGGCATGCACGCCGACCACCGGCAGGACGGCGCCCGGCGCCACCTCCAGAACATCGCCCAGCCAGATCCCGGCGCGGCGCGCCAATTGTTCGTTCACCACCACGCCCTGCCCGGCAAAGACCTGCGCCCACGGCTCGGGCGATGCGGCAACAAAGCGCCAGTGCGCGGCATACGCCGGGCTGTTCCGCACGCCCATCAGGTCCGATGGCACCGTGGCCAGCCGCGTCTCGACCGACAGCAGCGGCACGACCCCCTCGCCGCGCGCCGCCAGCCAGGCGTCCAGCGCCGCGCTGTCGGCGGGATCGAAGCCGCGCACATAGGCGTCCGCGAACAGCCGCTGGTCGAGGAAATCGAGAAAGGTCAGCCGAAAGCTCGACACCATGGTCGAGACGCCGACATTCGTCGCCATCGCCAGCAGCAGCGCCATCAGCGCCAGGCTGAGGCCCGGCAGTTGCTGGCGCGTGTCGGCCCAGAACCATTCCCCGATCACCCCGCGCGCCCGGCGCTGGCCCAGCACCAGAACCGCCTCCAGCACCAAGGGCAGCGCCAAGGCCGCGCCGATCAGAAGGCACCCCAGCAGGGCAAAGGCCGCCAGCAGCCCCGCCTGCATCAGGCCCAGCACCGCCGCCGCCGCCAACAGCAGCACCGCCACCGCGCCCTGCACCCGACGCGCCCGCCCCGAGGTCATCGCCCAGGCGCGCGGCCGCGCGCTGGCGAGGATTGGCATCCGCGCGATCTTCCACAGCGCGCCGGCCCCCGCCAGCGCCGCTCCCAGCACCGCGATGGCCAGCCCCGACAGCCACCAGACCGGGCGCAATTGCAGGCTGCCGCCCACCTGCGCGCCATACAGCCCCTCCAGCGTCGCCGCGACGTCCGGCAGCAGCAACGCCGCCACGACGTAGCCCAGCGCCACGCCGACACCCCCCGCCAGCAGCGACAGCACCAGCAGTTCCGCCGCCATCAGCACCATCAGCCGGCGTAGCGGCACGCCCAAGGTCCGCAGCGTGCGGACCATGCCGCGCCGCTGCTCGAACACCAGCCCGATGGTGCCATGCACGATGAAGATGCCGACGGCAAAGCTCAGCAGGCCAAAGGCGGTCAGGTTGAGGTGAAAGCTGCCGGTCATCTGGCCGACGTCGCTGGAGGATTGCGCCTCGGCCCGGATCAGGCCGGGAACCAGAGTAGACAACTCCGGCACCCCCTTGGGCTGCACCTCGGCCAGGATCAGGCGGCTGAGCAATCCGGGCCGGTCCAGCAGGCGCTGCGCCACGCCCACGTCCGTCAGCACGGTGTCGGGCGCGACCGAGGGGTCCACAAGCACCGCCTCGGGCACCTGTCCTTCCAGCCGCGCCGCCGTTGCCGCGTTGGCGAACAGCACGCCGGTGGTCAGGAAGGCGGGCAGGTCCAGGTCGCCCGCGCCCTGCCCCGGGTTCAGCGCGCCGGGTGTGGTCAGCGGGTCCAGCCCCACCACGCGCAGCGGCCCGTCCGGCAGGCGCAACCGCCCCTCGACCACCGGAGATATCTGCCAGCCCGCGCGCCGCAGCGCCACATAGGTCGCCTGCGGCAGCGTCTCGCCGGCGCGCGGGATGAGCTGATCAAACCGGCCTTCGCCCAGCGTCGCGGCGGCGGCGTCGTAGCTGGCGCGCGCCTCGGCGTTGATCGCCTGCACCCCGGACCAGAGCGCGGTGGCCAGCGCCAGCCCCGCGAGAAAGGTGAACAGCTGCATCGGGCTGCGGCGCCAGTGCGACAGCAGCGCCGCCAGAACGGCGCGCGTCATGCCAGCCGCCCCTTGCGCAGGTGCAACTGCCGGTCCATGCGCGCCGCCACCGCCGCCGAATGGGTGACCACCATCAGCGCCGCCCCCGTCTCGGCGACCAACGCCAGCATCTCGTCCAGCACCTCACCCGCCGTCACCTCGTCGAGATTGCCGGTGGGCTCGTCCGCCAGGATCAGGCGCGGCCGCGCTGCGAGGGTGCGGGCGATGGCGACGCGCTGCTGCTGCCCGCCGGACAGCTGTTCGGGGTACTTGTGGCGGTGCGGACCCAGACCCAGCCTCTCGATCAGCGCATCGGTGCGCGCGGGATCGTCCCGCCCCGACAGGCGCGCCTGAAACCGGATGTTGGCGCGCACATCCAGCGAGGGGATGAGGTTGAACTGCTGAAAGATCACGCCGACCTCGTCGCGCCGCAGCGCCGCACGGCCGCGATCGTCCAGCGAAGTGATGTCGCGCCCGCCGATCAGGATGCGCCCGCCGTCCACGGTGTCCAGCCCGCCCACCAGGTGCAACAGCGTGCTCTTGCCGGACCCGGATTCGCCCTGCAACGACAGCGTCTGGCCCAGGTCCAGCGCCAGATCGACGCCGGCCAGCACCTGCACCGGACCTTCGGCGCCGGGGTAGGTCTTGGTCACGCCTTGTGCGTCCAGCAACATGCCTTGGTCCCTCATGGGCCGACAGCTAGCCCGAGGATGGCCTTAGCAACCCCCGCCGTGACAGGCCACGCGCGCGAATGCCGCGCGCGGGCCGGCCATGGGGGTCACTTCTTGCGCATCGCCGCGCGCAGCGCATCGCCCAGCGCGCCGTTGCCGCCGCCGTCCTGCGGTGCCTTGGGTGCAGGCCCCCGGGGCGGACGCCCGCCGCCACCGTTGCCACGCGGCCCGCGCGGGCCATCGTCGCGCCGCGCCGGGGCAGCGCGGTCGCCGCCGCCATCCTTGCGCATGGTCAGGCCGATGCGCTTGCGGGCAATATCCACCTCGGTCACCCGGACCTTGACCACGTCGCCCGCCTTGACCACCTCATGCGGGTCCTTGACGAAACGGTCGGCCAGCTGGCTGACATGGACCAGCCCGTCCTGGTGCACGCCGATGTCGACAAAGGCGCCAAAGGCCGCCACGTTGGTCACCGTGCCCTCCAGCATCATGCCGGGCTTGAGGTCCTTGATGTCCTCGACCCCGTCGGCAAAGCTGGCGGTCTTGAAGCTGGGGCGCGGGTCGCGGCCCGGCTTTTCCAGTTCCGACAGGATGTCGCGCACGGTGGGCAGGCCGAACTTGGCGTCGACAAACTGCTCGGCGCGCAGGCCGCGCAATGCCTCGGGCTTGCCCATGATCTCGCGGATATCCCGGCCACAGGCCTGAACGATGCGGCGCGCCACGTCATAGGCCTCGGGGTGGACGGACGATGCGTCCAGAGGCTCCTTGCCGTCGCGGATGCGCAGGAAGCCCGCGCATTGCTCGAACGCCTTCGGCCCGATCCCCGCCACCTTCATCAGCGCCTTGCGCGAGGGGAAGGCGCCGTTGGCATCGCGGTGCGCCACGATGGACTGCGCCAGCGACGGCCCCAGCCCCGCCACATGCGTCAGCAGCGGCGCGGAGGCGATGTTGAGGTCGACGCCCACGGCGTTCACCGCGTCCTCGACCACCGCCTCCAGCGCCTGCGCCAGGCGGCGCTGGTCCACGTCGTGCTGGTACTGGCCGACGCCGATGCTTTCGGGCGTGATCTTGACCAGCTCGGCCAGCGGATCCTGCAACCGCCGCGCGATGGACACCGCGCCGCGCAGGGACACGTCCAGGTCGGGGAACTCCTGCGCCGCCAGTTCCGAGGCGGAATAGACCGAGGCGCCCGCCTCCGACACGATGACCTTGGTCGGTTTCTTGCCCTCGATCAGCGCGAGGGTCTCCCCCACCAGCCGCTCGGTCTCACGGCTGGCGGTGCCGTTGCCGATGGCGATCAGCTCGACGCCGTGCCGCCTGACCATCTCCACGATCTTGGCCTGCGCACCGCGCACGTCCATCTTGGGCTGGAAAGGGTACAGCGTCGCCGTCTCCAACACCTTGCCGGTGGCGTCCACCACCGCCGCCTTGACACCGGTGCGGATGCCCGGGTCCAGGCCCAGCGTCGGCCGGTTGCCCGCCGGCGCGGCCAGCAGCAAATCCTTGAGGTTGCGGGCAAAAACCGCAATCGCCTCTTCGTGCGCGCGGCGGCGCAGGTCGGACAGCAGGTCGACGTACATCGACAGCGACAGTTTCACCCGCCAGGTCCAGCCCGCCACATCGCGCAGCCATTGATCCCCCGGCCCCTCGCCCCGGATGCCGATGGCGGCGGCGACCATGGTCATGGCGCGCTGCTTGCCTTCCTCCGGGTCCGGCGCGATCTCGAGGGTGACAACCTCCTCCTTGGCGGCACGCAGGAGCGCCAGCGCCCGGTGCCCCGGGATCGTCGCCCATTTCTCCTGGTGGTCGAAATAGTCGGAAAACTTGGCCCCCGCCGTCTCCTTGCCCTCGACCACCTTGGCGGAGATCAGCGCCTCTTTCTGCATGAAATCGCGCAAGGACCCCAGCAGCGTCGCGTTTTCGCTCAGCTCCTCGGCCAGGATGTCGCGCGCGCCCTCCAGCGCGGCCTTCACCGTCTCGACGTTCTCTGTCAAATACCCCTGCGCCAGCGCCTGCGGATCGGCGGTGCGATTGTCGAGGATGGCGCGCAACAGCGGCTCCAGCCCGTTTTCGCGCGCGATCATCGCCTTGGTGCGGCGCTTGGGCTTGTAGGGCAGGTAGATGTCTTCCAGCGTGGCCTTGGTGTCGGCCCGCGCGATGTCGCGCGCGAGGTCGTCTGTCAGCTTGCCCTGCGACTTGATCGATTCGAGGATCGTCGCGCGCCGCGCCTCCATCTCGCGCAGGTAGGTCAGCCGGTCGTTCAGCGTGCGCAGCTGCGTGTCGTCCAGCCCGCCGGTCACCTCCTTGCGGTAGCGCGCGACGAAAGGCACCGTGGCGCCCCCGTCCAGCAACCCGACGGCGGCATTGACCTGCGCGGGGCTGGCGGAAATCTCGGCGGCGATGGTGCGGGCGATCCGCTCGGCGGTCTGGTCCAAGGCGTGTCCTCCTGGTCTGCGGACCGCTGTCTTACCGCCGCCGCGCGCCCCCGCCAAGGGGGCGGTTGCAACGGCGGGTTTGTGCAGGCAGCCGGGGCGCCAGGGGATCGACCCCGATGCCGCCCGTCAGGCGCGCGGCGCGAGGGTGCTGATCCAAGTCGGCTAAGCCATGGCGGCAATCGACGCGGCCGACAGATTTGCAGACGGCGAGGTCATGAGACACGTCGATGCCTCCACGATCCGGTCGCCGCCCGGGATGTACCGATGGTCGCGCAACTGCCGCGCATCCGCTGATGCCATGTCATTGCGCGCGCCCCGCGCATCGGTGTCATTGCGCGCGCCCCGCGCATCGGTGTCATTGCGCGCGCCCCGCGCATCGGTGTCATTGCGCGCGCCCCGCGCATCGGTGTCATTGCGCGCGTCCCGCGCATCGGTGTCATTGCGCGCCCGGGGCGCATCGGTCAAACAAGGGGCGTCTCTGGAGGAGCCGCCATGACCGCTGATTTCACGCTTTCGCACGGGCTGCGCGTGCCGCCGCTGGGCCGGCGTCTTCGGCTGGGCTTTGTCGGCGGCGGGCGGGGCGCCATCGTCGGCCCCTGGCACCGCCACGGCGCCTGGCTCTCGGGTCACTGGGACATCGTCGCCGGGGCGCTGTCGACCAACCCGGACAAGGCCCGCCTGTCGGCCGCCGACTGGTGCATCGCCCCCGACCGCGCCTTTTCCGACTACCGCGCCATGGCGCAGGCCGAGGCGGCGCGCGCGGACGGGATCGAGGCGGTCGCCATCTGCACCCCCAACCACAGCCACCACGAGATCGCCGCGCATTTCCTGAACGCCGGCCTCGACGTGATCCTCGACAAGCCGATGACCACGACGAACGCCGATGCCGAGGCGCTGGTGGCGCTGGCCGCCGAACGCGGGCGCATCCTGGCGCTGACCTACCCCTACGCCCACCACGCCATGATCCGGCAGGCGCAGGCACTGGTGGCCGAAGGCGCGATCGGCCGCATCACGCAGGTGCTGGTGGAATACGTGCAGGACTGGGGCGCAGAGCCCGATGCGCCGAACAACCGCTCGGTCGCCTGGCGGCGCGATCCGTCGGTGGTGGGGCGCACCTCGGCCACCGGCGACATCGGCACCCACGCCTATCACCTGCTGAAGACGGTCACCGGGCTGGACGCGACGGCGCTGCGCGCCGATTTCCACCGCTGCGGCGGGGCGGCGGCGATGGAGGACACCGCCTTCATCAAGCTGCGGATGGAGAACGGCGCGCCGGGGCATGTCTGGGTCACGCAGGCGGCGCCGGGCAACTACTGCGGGCTGCGCCTGCGGGTCTTCGGTGACAAGGGCGGGCTGGAGTGGGACCAGGAGCACCCCGAGCACCTGCGCCTGACCCTGCTGAACGCCCCCGAACAGGTCATCGTGCGCGGCCACGGCAGCGGAATGCGCCCGGCGGCGGAACGGCTGGTCCACCTGCCGCGCGGGCATGGCGAGGCCCTGACCGACGCCTGGGCCAACCTCTATTCCGAGATCGGCGTGGCGGTGGCGGCCCGGATCGCCGGGGTGACCCTGCCCGAAGGGCTGGTGCAGTTTCCCGGCGGGTCGGAGGGCCTCGCGGGTGTGCGGTTCATGAACGCCTGCGCCGACAGCGCCGAAGGCGACGCCTGTTGGGTCTCTCTCTAGGCGTCCCCTTCCGGCCTTTCAGCACGACGGCCAAGGGGCGGCCAAGGCGTTTGCAAACGCCTTGAAGGGCCTTGCAAGGCCCTTTTCGCCCGGCCCCCAGTGGGTGGACACGGGTGAGCCGGACACCGCACGCGTCCAGAAGTGTCGGCACCTCACTTCGTTGGTTCTCAGGCCTGCGGCACCGCAGAGGTTGATCGCCAGTAATCCGCGCCGGGACCAGCCGCGCCAGGCCACGCCGCCCCATTCCGCGCTGCGTCCTCGACTGGTGAACAGGCCCCCTGCTTCTTCTGGCCGGAAATATCCCGGGGGTGCGCGCCACAGGCGCGCTTCGGGGGCAGAGCCCCCGGCGGGCCGGGCCGGGCTCGATGCCCGGTCCGGTCCGACCGCCACCGCGGACCGCGTACAGGTGGCGACGACGATCCCGGGCATCCGGAAAACCCCGCGCCCTACGACGGCGCAAAGGCCGACCAGCCGGTGTGTTCGGCGATCCGCTCGGCCAGCCAGGTGCCGACCTTGGAATTGCCGTTGTCGTCCAGCCCGGGCGACCACACCGCGATCGAGGCCTTGCCCGGCGCCACCATCAGGATGCCGCCGCCCACCCCGCTCTTGCCCGGCAGGCCGACACGAAAGGCAAAGTTGCCCGACCCGTCATACTGTCCGCAGGTCATCATCAGCGCGTTGATCCGCCGCGCCCGCAGCGGCGACACCAGCCGCGGCGCCCCCGGCAGCAGCGCCAGCATCCGCCCGGCGCGGGCCAGCTGGCGGCAGGTCATCTCGATGGCGCAGTGGTGCACATAGGTGCCCAGCACCCTGTCGGGCGCATTGAACAGGTTGCCGTGCGATTTCAGGTAATGGAGCAGCGCCATGTTGCGGTCGGCGGTGTCCTTTTCGGACTGCGCCACCGCCTTGTCGATGTGGATCTCGCCGTCCTCGGCGGCGGCGCGCAGCAGGCCCACGACCTCGGTCAGCGCCTGCCGCGGCTCGCGGTTGCCCAGCAGGGCGTCCGTGGTCACCAGCGCACCTGCGTTGATGAAGGGGTTGCGCGGACGGCCGCCCTCGTGCTCCAGCAGAAAGATGCTGTCAAAGGCGGTGCCCGACGGCTCCCGCCCGACCCGGCGCCACAGGTCGTCACCCACCCGCCCCAGCACGGCCGCCAGCGAAAACACCTTGGAAATGCTCTGGATCGAGAACGGCACCCGCGCGTCCCCGGCGCTGACCTCGGTCCCGTCCGCAAGGCAGATCGCGACACCCACCTGCGCCGGATCGACGGCGGCAAGTTCCGGGATGTAGTTGGCGGGGATGCCCCAGTCCGCCGCCGCGCGCACCTCGGCCACCAGCGTCTCGAGCCGCGCCTGCAAACCGTCCATCACGCGGTCACGACGCGTTTCATGACTGCCGCCTCCCGGGGGGCCAGCAGGCAGCGGGCAGGGTCCGGGGTCAGCGGGGCGGGAAGGTCGAGACTGGGCATATTCCACCGGGGAAACCTACACCCCCGTGATCCAATCGAGTCATCAAGACAAATACAACCCTTTCGCGCGCCCGGACCGAACCCGGACGCGCGACGCGCCGTCACGTCTTGGCCAGCCGGTAGATCGCCGGGATCACCAGCACGGTCAGCGCGGTGGATGAGATCAGGCCGAACAGCAGCGAGATCGCCAGCCCCTGAAAGATCGGGTCGGCCAGGATCACCACCGCGCCGATCATCGCCGCAAGGGCGGTCAGCAGGATCGGCTTGAACCGCGTCGCCCCCGCCTCGATCAGCAGGTCGACGGTGACGCGGCCTTCCGGGTCGGCGTGGCGGATGAAGTCCACCAGCAGGATCGAGTTGCGCACGATGATCCCCGCCAGCGCGATGAAGCCGATCATCGAGGTCGCAGAGAACGGCGCGCCGAACAGCCAGTGCCCGCCGACGATGCCGAGAAAGGTCAGCGGCACCGGCGTCAGGATCACCAGCGGCAGCCGGAACGACCCGAACTGAGCGACGACAAGGATATAGATGCCCAGCAGCGCCACGCCAAAGGCCGCGCCCATGTCGCGGAAGGTGATCCAGGTCACCTCCCATTCGCCGTCCCACAGCAGCACCGGGTGATCCGTTTCCTGTGGCTGGCCGTTCAGGCGGATCTCGGGTTTCTCCAGCCCGGTCCAGTCCATCGCGTCCAGCTGTTCGGCCACCGCGAGCATGCCGTAGAGCGGCGCCTCGAAGGTCCCGGCCAGTTCGCCCGTGACCATGACCACGTCAAAACCGTTGTGGCGGAACACCGGGTAAGAGGCGCGTTCCTCGGTCAGGGTGACGATGTCGCCCAGTTCCACCACCCCGCGCGCGCCGGGGATGGCGTTGGCGGGCACCGGGATCGCCAGCGCGCGTTCGTCCATGGTGCGGTCGCCCTGCGCGCGGGCGATGACGATGGGGATCGGCCGCCGCCCCTCGCCCCGGTGCGAGTATCCCACCGTCGTGGTGCTGTTTAGCAGCCGCAAGGTGTGCAACGCATCCGCCTCCTGCACCTTGTAGAAGTCGAGGTCGCTGGGCGACAGCTCGGCCCGCAGGCGGCGCGGCCGTTCGCCCAGGTTGTCGTCCACGTCGACGATGTAGGGCACCTGTTCAAAGGCCGTGCGGATCCTCGCCGCCGTCTCCTGCCGGGTCTCGGCATCCGGTCCGTAGACCTCGGCCAGCAGGGTCGAGATCACCGGCGGGCCGGGCGGCGGTTCGACCACCTTGACCACGGTGCCCTTCGGCACCTCCAGCGCCTTGAGCCGCTCGCGCAGGTCCAGCGCGATCTCGTGGCTGGTGCGCTCGCGGTCGGTCTTGGCGGCCAGGTTCAGCTGCACCTCGCCCATCTCGGGGCTCTGGCGCAGGAAGTAGTGCCGCACCAGCCCGTTGAAGTTGAAGGCGGCGGCGGTGCCGGCGTGGCTTTGCGCGGTGTGCACCTCGGGCAGGTGCAGCGCGACATGGGCGGCGGCGCTGGCCACCGCGTCCGTCGCCTCGACCGAGGCCCCCTCGGGCAGGTCGATGACGATGGCGAGTTCGGACTTGTTGTCGAAGGGCAGCAGTTTCACCGTCACGTCACGGGTGTAGAAGGCCGCGAGCGAGCCGAAGGACAGCACCACCACCACCACCAGAAAGACGAAACTGCCGAATTTCGACGCCAGCAGCGGCCGCGCGACGGCGGCATAGACCCGGCCCAGCGCGCCGCCGTGGCCATGATCGCCGTGCCCCGAATGACTGGCATAGGCGCGCCCGGCGATCTTAAGCATCAGCCAGGGCGTGATCATCACCGCGACAAAGAAGGAAAAGATCATTGCAGCCGAGGCATTGGCCGGGATCGGGCTCATGTAGGGGCCCATCAGGCCCGAGACGAAGAGCATGGGCAGCAGCGCCACCACCACGGTCAGCGTGGCCACGATGGTGGGGTTGCCCACCTCGGCCACGGCGGCGATGGCGGCCTCGCGGCCCTCACGCCCGCCGATGCGGCCCGCCCAGTGCCGGGCGATGTTCTCGATCACCACGATGGCGTCGTCGACCAGAATGCCGATGGAAAAGATCAGCGCGAACAGCGACACGCGGTTCAGCGTGTAGCCCATGATATAGGCCGCAAACAGCGTCAGCAGGATGGTGACGGGAATGACGATGGCGACCACCAGCGCCTCGCGCCAGCCGATCGCCAGCAGCACCAGCACGACGATGGACACAGTGGCCAGCGCCAGGTGGAACAGCAGTTCGTTGGCCTTTTCATCCGCCGTCTCGCCGTAGTCGCGGGTGATCTCGACCGCGACGCTGTCGGGGATCAGCCCCCCTTCCATCGCCTCGACCCGGTGCAGGATCTCCTCGGCGACGATGACGGCATTGGCCCCGGCGCGCTTGGCCAGGGCCAGCGTGACGGCGGGGCGGCGGGTGATCTCGTCACCTTCGCGGGCGTAGGTGGCGACGTGGTGTTCGTCGAGGTCCGAGACGAATCCCACCTCGGCCACGTCGCGGACATAGACGGTGCGGCCGTCGCGCGTGGTCAGCTCGAGGTTGGCGATCTCCTCGGGGGTGGACAGCGTCTTGCCGATGATCAGGCCGATCTGCTCGCCCCCGTCGCGCAGGGTGCCCGCCGGGGCCGCGCTGTTGGCGCCCTGCACCTTGGCGGCGAGTTGCTGGAGCGTCACGCCGAAGAGGGCGAGCTTTTCCGGGTCGGGCGCGACGCGCAGCGCCTCGTCGGTGGCGCCGACAAGGTAGGTCAGCCCGACATCGTCGATCCTGGCCAGTTCGACCTGCACCTCGCGGGCGATGCGGGTGAGGTCGGCGGCGCCGATATCCTCCTGCCCCGAAACCGGCGCGAAGGTCAGCGAGACGATGGCCACATCGTTGATCCCGCGCCCCACCACCAGCGGTTCGGGAATGCCCACGGGGATACGGTCGAGGTTGGCCAGCAGCTTGTCCCGCACCCGCAGGATGGCGGTGTCCGACGGCACGCCCACCAGGAATCGCGCCGTGACCATGACCTGATCGTCGCGGGTGTCGGAATAGACGTGTTCGACCTCGTCGATGCCCTTGACGATGGTCTCCAAGGGCTCGGTGATCAGCTTGACGGCATCCTCGGCCTTCAGCCCGTCGGCCTGCACGTGGATGTCCACCAGCGGGACCGAGATCTGCGGCTCTTCCTCGCGCGGCAGGCTGACAAGGGCGATCATGCCCACCGCCAGCGAGGCGAGCAGGAACAGCGGTGTCAGCGGCGAGGTGATGAAGGCGCGGGTCAGCCGCCCGGCAAGGCCCAGCGCGGCGGGGGTATTGCTGTCATTCATGACCGATGACCACCGTCTCGCCGGCCTTGAGGCCGGTCAGCACCTCGACCCAGACAGCACCGTCGCGGGCGACGCTGCCGCCCGGCACCACGACGCGGCGCACCTCCGTCCCGTCAGCGGTGACGGTCACGAAATCCAGCCCGCCGTGGCGCGTCAGCGCCGCCTGCGGCACGAGGATCGCGGCGCGTTCGCCCACCGGCAGGCGCACCGGGACGCGGCGGCCGACGAACCAGCCATCCAGCCCCTCGACCTCGACATCGGCCTGCACGCGGCCGCCCTCGATCTGCGGGTAGAGCTTGACCAGCCTGCCGGTCTGGCGGTCCTCGGTGCTGGTGCCGATCTCGATCTCGGCGCCCTCGATCAGGTCGCCGGCGTGACGCTCGGGCACCGCGAGGCGCAGGTAGACCCCGCCGCCCGCGATCACCGCCGCCGCCTCGCCCGGCGCCACCACCGACCCGCGCGAGATCGGCACGGACAGCACCACTCCCTCGTCCGGGGCCAGGATCGCGCCCTCGGCGATCTGCTGTTCGACCACCAGCCGTTCGGATTGCAGGCTGCGGATCTCGCCCTGGATCACGTCGACGGCGGTCTGCAACTGGTCGAACCGCTGCGCGGTGATGACACCGCGTTCGATCAGCGTCTGGCCGCGCGCCAGCTCCGCCTTGGCGGTGTCCAGCTGCGCCGTGGCCGAGGCCAGCCGCGCATCCAGCGAGTCGATGGCGAACTGCAACTTGTCGTCCTCGACCAGCGCGATGCGCTGCCCGGCGGTCACGCGGTCGCCCTCGGTCACCAGCAGGTCGACCACCGTGCCGCCGATCCGGGCGCGTGCCGGCACGCGGTCGCGCGTTTCGACCTGGCCGTAGACGGCCTTCCATTCCACCACGGCGCTTGCGCTGACGGTCAGCGTCTCGGCCCGCGCACTTCCGACGGCCACGGCCAGCGCAAGGCCCGCCGCCGCGGTCAGCATATCCCTCGTCCGCATCTGGTTCTCCTGTCTGCCCTCGGGCGCAGCGCACCGGGACCATGGCATGCCCGATCCTGCCGGAACGGGCGTCAAATTCGCTTTTAAGAATATGACTGCGCGCGGGAATGTTCAAGCGGCTGAACCCCTGCGACCCCGCGCCAGGCAGGACCGCAGGGGCGGCCGATTGTCACTGTCGCCGCGCCACGGTCAGCGGATCAGGCCCAGCTTTGGGAAATCCACCCCGATCGGCGCCGCGAGATCCTCCATCGAGTCGTAGAGCAGCTCCAGCGCGTAATGCGGGTTGTGGACGTGGATGCCATGGTCGGCATCGACGACCTTCCAGTTGTAGGCCGCCTTCAGCAGGCGGGGCGCCCAGCTGGCATAGGCCACCGGGGCGCCGTCTGCCTCGTCCTTCAGCCCGTCGCCGTTGGCGTCGGTGAAGAAGTACGGATAGCTGTGACCGTCATAGACGAAGGGCGTGCCGATCACCTCTTCGGCGTAGGATTTCATCATGCCCATCAGCCGCTGGTGGTTGGCCTCGATGTCGCCCTTGATCCCCTTGGCCGCGTCGCCGCTGCCGTCATGGCTGACGCGCGAGATGCGGATGTCAGAGGCCTTGCCGGTCTCGTGGCACATCAGGCAGGTGTCCTCGGTCACCGTCAGGCTGTGCGGATCGTGGCAGGACAGGCAGGTCGAGACCGGCTTGGCGTGCAGGAAACGGCCGGCATAGGTCTTGTCGGGGTATTCATAGCCCAGCCCGCCGTAGCTGCCCAGCGTGGTGACCGCCGCCAGCGCGTAGTGCGGGTTGACGAAGCGCAGCTTGGGGTTGATCTCGTCGTCGGGCATGTCGGCCACGGCCTTGCTGACCGAGGCACCGGCAGCGCGGCCGGAATGGCAGGTCACGCAGGCGGCGTCGCCCACCGTGACCGGGTGTTCCAGCCCGGACGGCAGCGTCACCCGCGTGACGGTGCCCAGGTTGGGGTTGTGGCAGGTGTCGCAATCGACCACCCCCCCGACCGGGATCGGGCTTTCGGGCAGGCCCACCGGGCTGCCGTCCAACCCGTGGAAATTGCGAAAGCCCGCGCCCGAGTGGCAGACCGAACAGACCGCCGGAATGCTGCCTTCCTCGTCCCAGTGGGCAAACGATTCGGAGGCCCGGTCCGAATGCCCGCCGCGCACCCAGGCCGCGATGGCGCGGGCGTTCGGAATGGCGATCCGGTTGGGCGAAAACGGCCCGCTGGGCGGCACCACGTAGGTCGGCAACCCCTCGACCGAGTCGACCGTGTTGGCGGACTGGGCAAATGAGGGCGCCGCCGAAAGCGCGACCAGCGCCGCCGCGGCGGCAAGGCCGTTCAAAAGGCTTCGGGACAGTCGTTGCGGTGTCATCATGGCGATCCAGCTTTTGTGAAAATGATGTCGCGCGCTGATGTCACCATAGGTTGACGCTGCGAGTCTCGCAACGCAAACTCTGCATATGACTCGCGGATCGAGTGAAAGAGGTGCGACGTGGCCGGGTTCTGGACAAGCGGATTGCCTCTGCCATCGGCGGCACCGGACACCTCCGCTCCGGTCGAGCGTCTGATCACCGCCGAGGCCGCGCTGACCGCTTCCCCGCAAGAGGACGTGCGCATCACCCCGCTGGTGGCCGAAGGCGACGTCGTGGCGCAGGGTGCGCCGCTGCTGACGCTGCGGCATGCGCCCGAAATCGTGATCTCGGCCCCCATGCCGGGGCGCGTCGCCCACCTGGACCTGGGCCCCGGCCGCAGCCTGCGACGGCTGGAGCTGTTCCACGAACCCGGCGCCGGGCGCTTTGACCACGCCATCGGCGACACCACGGACCCCGCCGCGCTGCGCGCCGCCCTGCTCGGCTCCGGGCTCTGGCGCGGCTTTCGCTCGCGGCCCTTCGGTCATGTCCCCCTGCCGGCGGAAACTCCGGCGGCGATCTTTGTCATGGCGCTGGACACCCGCCCCGGCGCGCCATCACCCGCGCGGGCGCTGGAGGGCAGCGAAGAGGGTTTCGCCCACGGCCTCGCGGCGCTGACCCGGCTGGTGTCAGGCAAGGTTTACCTGTGCCAGCCGCCCGGCGCCGACCTGGCCCCCCGGATCGACGGCGTGACCGTGCTGCGCAGCCCCGAAGTGCACCCCCAGGGCCTGCCCGGCATCCAGATCCACCGCCATTGCCCCGCCCGCCCCGACCGCCGCGTCTGGGACATCGCGGCCGAGGACGTGGCCGCCATCGGTGAGCTGCTGGACACCGGCATGCTGCGCGAAACGCGCCTGGTGGCGCTGGGCGGCGCCGCCGCCAGGGCGCCCCGGCTGGTCCGCTGCCAGCCCTGGGCCGACCTGCGCGGACTGGTGCAGGGGCATGTCCGGCCCGGGCCGCATGTGCTGCTGTCCGGCTCGGCGCTGGACGGGCGCGCCTCGCGCTGGCTGCGCCCCGGCGACCGGCAGATCACCGCGATGACCCCCGAGGAACACGCCCCCGGCGGCCACTGGTTCCTCTCGGCGCTGCGCCGCGCCTCGCGCCCGCTGCCGCTGATCCCCAGCGCGGCGGTGGACCGCGCGCTGGGCGGCGACATGCCGGCGATGCCCTTCCTGCGCGCGCTGTCCGCCGGCGACGACGAAGCGGCGATCCGACTTGGCGCGCTGTCGCTGCTGTCCGAGGACCTGGCCCTGGCCGATTACGTCACCTGCGCCGAACCGCGCCTGTCGCACCTGCTGGCCGGGATGCTGGCGCGGATCGAAGCGGAGGGCATGGCATGATCCGGGGCCTCTGGGACCGCGAGACCGTCGCGCTGATGCTGCTGATCGCGGTCTTTCCGGTGCTGGCCGCCTGGCTCTTGGCCGAAGGCGTGCAGGGGCTGGGGCGGCTGGTGTTCTTCCTCGTGGTGGCCGGGATCTGGCACATCATCTGGATGCTGGCGCGGGCGCAGCCGCCGTCCTTTGCCGGGGCGCTGACGGCCATCGCGCTGGCCATCCTCGCGCCGCAGGACCTCGGGCTGGTGGCGCTGCTGCTGGCGACCAGCTTTGGCGTGGTCATGGCGGACCTGGCCTTTGGCGGCTGGGGGCGCAACGTGCTGAACCCGGCGACCGTGACGCTGGCCTTCATGGGCTTTGGCTACCCGGCCGCGCCCTGGCCCGACCTCGCCGTGCAGCTGGGCTGGGCGGCGGCGGCGACCGGGCTGATCGGCGTGGCCACCGGCGTTTTGTCGGCGGCGCTGCTGACCTCGGCGCTGATCGCGCTGGGGATCGGCGCGGCGCTGGGGGTGGACTACACCGAGACCGGCACTGCCATCGCCGTGGTGCTGGTGCTGCTGGCCGCCGACCCGGTGGCCAGTGCCGCCACCCACGTTGGCCGCTGGCTGAACGGCGCACTCTTTGGCGCGCTGGCCGCCGGTTTCACCGCCTTCTGGGCGGACGCCGCGCCGGTGCAGGCCATGGTCTCGGCCGCGCTGCTGGCCGCGCTGGCCGCACCGCTTTTCGATGAAATCGCGCTTGCCCTCTGGGTCAGACGACGGAGGAACCGCCTTGGCTGATCTCAACCCGATCACCGCCTGGAAACGCCTGCTGGCGCTGCCCAACGAAAGCCGCCCCAAGACGCTGCTGGTGGCCTTCCTGACCTCGGTGCTCTGCGCAGCACTTGTCACCGGGGCGACCGTGGTGCTGCGGCCGATCCAGGCCGCCAATCGCGCCGCCGAGGTGCAGGTCCGGCTCGAGGCGCTGCTGTCCGCGATCCCCGGCATGACCCAGCTGCTGTCGGCCAACCCCGACGCGGCGGTGTCGACCGTTGTGGTGGACCTGACCACCGGCCGCGCCGCCAGGGACATCACCCCGGCAACGCTGGAAACCGCCCTTCAGGACACCGCCAACTGGACCCCGCTGAAGCCCGAGGACGATCTCGCCGACCTTGGCGCGCGGCCCGACATCGCGCAGGTCTACGTGCTGCGACAGGGCGACCAGGTGCGCCTGCTGATCCTGCCCGTCGCAGGATCGGGCTACAACGGCCCGATCGAGGCCATGCTGGCGATCAACGGCGACATGCAGACCATCGCCGGGCTGACCGTCACCCGGCAGGCCGAAACCCCCGGCCTGGGCGCGCGGATCGAGGAACCGGCCTGGCAGGCCAGTTTTGCCGGCACCCGCTTTGCCGATGACAGCGGGGCGATGCGCTTTGCCGTCGCCAAGGGGCCCAGCGCCAGCGATTACGAGGTCGACGGCATCACCGGCGCCACCCGCACCAGCAACGCGGTGACGCGCATGGTACGCTTCTGGCTGGGTCCGCAAGGCTATGGCCCGCTGATCGAGGCCGTGAAGCGCGGGGAGTTCTGAGCCATGCCCGCCACCCCCCTCCGCACGATCCTGATCGCGCCGCTGATCGACAAGAACCCGATCACGCTGCAGATCCTCGGCATCTGCTCGGCGCTGGCGGTGACCACCTCGCTGGACACCGCGCTGACCATGTCGGTGTCGCTGACCGTGGTGCTGGTGCTCTCGGCGCTGATCGTCAGCGTGATCCGCCACCACATCCCCTCGACCATCCGGCTGATCGTGCAGATCGTCATCGTCGCCTCGCTGGTGATCGTGATCGACCAGGTGTTGCAGGCCTATTTCTTTGACATCAGCCAGCGTCTGTCGGTCTTCGTGGGCCTCATCACCACCAACTGCCTGGTGCTGGGCCGGACCGAATCCTTTGCCCGCTCCAACCCGCCGCTCGCCTCGATGACCGATGCGCTGGGCAACGGGCTGGGCTATTCGCTGGTGCTGGTCAGCATCGGCGCGGTGCGCGAGCTGTTCGGCAAGGGATCGCTGCTGGGCTGGCAGGTCTTGCCCACCGTGGACCAGGGCGGCTGGTTCACGCCGCTCAGCCTGATGCTGCTGGCGCCCAGCGCCTTTTTCCTGCTGGGCGGCGTCGTCTGGGCGGTGCGCAGCCTTGTCCCCGAACAGGCCGAAGCCCCCGAGGCCACCCCGCCCAAGCCCGAGGAGGTCCCGCGTGAACGCGTTCTCTGACCTCTCGGCGCTCTTCTTCGAGGCGATGTTCGTCGAGAACATGCCGCTGAGCTTTTTCCTCGGGCTCTGCACCTTTCTCGCGCTGTCGCGCCGGCCAGAGACGGCCGTGGGCCTGGGCATCGCGATGATCGGCGTCATGGGGCTGACCGTGCCGCTGAACCAGGTGCTCTACACTCTGCTGCTGGCCCCCGGCGCCTGGGCCTGGGCCGGGATGCCCGAGCTGGACCTGTCCTACCTCGCGCTCTTGGCCTTCATCGGCTTGATCGCCGCCTCGGTGCAGCTGCTGGAGATGCTGCTGGAGCGGTTCTTTCCGCAGGTCCATTCCGCCTTCGGCGTCTTCCTGCCGCTGCTGACGGTGCAATGCGCGATCCTTGGCGGCAGCCTGTTCATGGTCGAACGGCGCTATGACCTGGCCGAAAGCCTGGTCTTTGGGCTCGGCAGCGGGGCGGGTTTCGCGCTGGCCGTCATCCTGCTGGCGTCGATCCGGGCGCGGCTGGCCTATGCCGACCTGCCCGCCGGGCTGCGCGGCCTGGGCATCACCTTTATCCTGGCGGGCATGATGTCGCTGGGCTTTGCCTCCTTCGGGCAGATGGTGGCGCCATGACCGAAATCGCGATCGGATCCGTGGTCGTCATCGCGCTGCTCATGGCGCTGACCCTGCTGCTGCTGGCGGCGCGGCAACGGCTGGTGCCGCAGGGTACGGTGGACGTGACCGTGAACGGCGGCCGCCGGATCGACGCCCAGCGCGGCGAATCGCTGCTGTCGGTGCTGCACGGCGCCGGGATCGGCGTGCCGGCGGGCTGCGGCGGCAGCGGCACCTGCGGGCTGTGCCGCGTCACCGCCACCGGCCCCGGCGCGGGTCAGCCGCAATCCACCGAAAAGAGCATCCTCTCCCCGGCAGAGCGGCGCGACAACGTCCGCCTTGCCTGCCAGGTGATGCTGCGCGGGCCGGTCGAGGTCAGCCTGCCCACCGACCTGCTGTCGGTCGAGACGATGACCGGCACCGTCCTGTCGAATGACATGGTCGCCCCGCTGATCCGCGAGCTGGTGGTGGCGCTGCCGGACGGGCAGGACATGGGCTTTCGCGCCGGCGGCTTCATGCAGATCACCGCGCCCGCCTACACGCTGGACTTTGCCGGGATCGAGGTGCCGGACCGCTTTGCCGACACCTGGCGCGACGCGGGCTGGCGCACGCTGACCGCCCGCTCTGCCCAGCCCGTCACACGCGCCTATTCCATCGCCAGCCGGCCGCAGGACACCGGCCGCGCGGTGTTCAACATCCGCCTCGCCGTGCCCCCCCCGGGGCGCGAGGGCGAGATCCCCCCGGGCCTCGTGTCGTCGTACCTCTTCGGGCTGAAGCCGGGCGATCCCCTCGCCCTGTCCGGCCCCTACGGCGAGTTCCACGTCCAGCCGACGACGCGCGAGATGGTCTTTATCGGCGGCGGCGTCGGCATGGCGCCGCTGCGCGCGATGATCCATGAACAGGTGGGCCTCGGGACGACCCGACGCATGACCTATTTCTACGGCGCGCGCTCGGCCATCGACCTGTTCTACACCGACGAATTCGAGGCCATCGCCGCCGCGCACCCCAATTTCACCTTCATCCCCGCCCTGTCGGACCCCGCGCCGGGCGACCGCTGGACCGGGGCGACGGGCTTTATCCACGAAACCGTGCGCGCGGTGCTGTCGCGCCATCCCGCGCCGGAAGAGTGCGAATACTACCTCTGCGGCCCGCCGATGATGATCTCGGCGGTGATCTCCACGCTGGAACGCCTCGGCGTCGAGCGTCATTCGATCTTCAACGACGATTTCGGGACCTGAGCCATGACACATCCGCTGAAACGACGTGATTTCCTGCTGGCGGGCGGCGCTGCGGCGCTGCTGACCGGGCTGGCGCTGCGGCCCTCCGCGCCCGCTCTGGCGCGCGGCGCTGCCGCGACGGAGGTGCTCACCGGCCCCGCCTTCGGCACCACATGGACGGTGCGCCTGCCCACCGGCAAGGCCGCCCCTGTCCCCCGGATCGAGACGCTGCTGGCCGGGATCGACGCCCAGATGTCGCCCTGGCGCACCGACAGCCGGATCACCGCTCTGAACCGCGCAAAAGCCGGACGGCACCCGCTGTCCCCCGAACTGGCCCTGGTCACCGGCGCAGCCCTGCACCTCGCAGAGATGACCGGCGGCGCCTTCGACCCCACCGTCGGCCCGGCCGTGGCGCGCTGGGGCTTTGGCCCCATCGCCAAGGGCGCGCAAGGCTGGCACGGGCTGAGCGTCGACGGCGAAAGCCTGCACAAGGCCGAGGCCCCCCTGACGCTGGACCTCTGCGGCATCGCCAAGGGCCGCGCGCTGGACCTCATGGCCACCGCGCTGCTGGAGGCGGGCCAGACGGATTTCCTGACCGAACTCGGCGGCGAGCTGATCGCGCGCGGCGCCCATCCCTCGGGCCGTGCCTGGCGCGTGGGCGTCGAGGACCCGCGCCCGGGGACCGAAGGCCTTGCCGGCAGCATCAAGCTGGACCGCGCCGTCGCCACCTCGGGGATCAAGGCCAACGGCTACAGCCTTGGCGACCGCCGCTATTGCCACATCATCGACCCGGCGACGCAGACCCCGGTGCCGGGTACGCCGGCCTCGGTCTCGGTGCTGGCGTCAGACGCCATGACGGCCGACGGCTGGGCCACCGCCCTGATGGCCGCCGGGCCGGATGGCCCCGCGCTGGCCCGCGCACAGGGGATCGACGCGCTGTTCCTGTTCGACGACGCCCCCGGCCTGCGCGCCGTGACCACCGGCGCCGTCGACTACAGGCCCGCCTGACCATGGAACTGCCGATCGCCATCGCGCTTGTCTCGCTGGCCTTTGCCGGGCTGGCCGCCGGGCTGCTGCTGGGCCGCGCGCCGCCGCAGACCGCCTGCGAGGGGGCAAAGTGCTTGGGCCTCAGCTGCGCCACCTGCCCCAACCGCGCCGCAAGGGAGGCCCGCCATGGCCGAGGCTGACACCATCGCGCACGTGATGCGCACCACCTTCCTGCGCCTCACCCCCGATACGCCGATCCGCAAGGCGGTGGCCGACCTGATCGCCAGCGGCGCAACCGCCGCGCCCGTGGTCGATGACGGCGGGCAGCTGGCGGGCATCTTCACCCAAAAGGACTGTTTCGGCCCGGCGCTGCACTCGGCCTACTACCAGGCCTGGTCCGACACCGTCGCCCGCTACATGACACACAATGTCGAAACGCTGGACGCCGACACCAGCCTGATCGCCGCCGCCGAACGGTTTCACCAAACCTCCTACCGCGCCTACCCGGTGCTGCGCGACGGCCGGCTGGTCGGGATGCTCGACCGGGCCGACCTGCTGACCGCCTTTCTCGACCTCGGCTGAGGCCCCGGGCTACAGCGTCACCTCCCAGCCCTGCTCGACCACGTCGACACCAAAGCTGCGCTTCGGCTCGGACCGGACCAGCCACCACCCCGCCCGTTCATACAGCGCGCAGGCGGCGCGGTGGCTCTCATGCGTCCACAGCACCATCCGGCGATAGCCGCAGTCCCGGGCAAACCCCATGCAGGCCTGCAACATGCGTTTGCCCAGCCCCTTGCCCCGCGCCTCCGGCAGCAGGAAAAACAGCCGCAGCTTGGCGGTGTCCCCGTCCTGCCGCACGCAAAAGATGCTGCCCAGCCGCGCCTCCCCCTGCCAGGCGACAAAGCCGCGTTCGCAGGCCGGATCGTGCCCCGCCTCAAAGGCCTCGAGGATCTCGCGCACCAGCACGGCAAAGCTGGCGTCAAAGCCTTCGTCGCGGGCATACAGCCGCCCGTGCTGCGCCACCAGCCAGTCCACGTCACCGGGACCCAGCTCTTTCAGAACGATCTCCATGGACCGCAGAAAAGCGTCCCGCCGCTTGCAAAGCAAGGGTTTCGCGGCTAGGTGACAGGCCTTCACGGCAGCACGGGTGCGGCACGGCCATGGGCATCAACGAAGAACGCGACATCGAGGCGAACCTGCAGATCGGCCCGACCGATCAGGGCATGGTGCGGCTCTACATCTTTGCCGATGGCATGGAAATCCCGATGGACTTCGACCCTTCCGAGGCCGACGAGATCGCCGAGGAACTGCGCGCCGCCGCCGCCGCCGCGCGCAAGGCGAAACCGGCCAAGCCGGGCAAACGCTAAAGCGGCGCCTGAAGCACCGCGCCGACCCCCGGATCGCGCAGGCCCTGCAACCGCCGCGCAGCATGAAAGCCGAACTTGCGGATCAGCGTGTTGCGCCGCGCGGCGGGCAGCCTGTCCTCCGGCGCCATGCGCAGGATCTCGGCATCGTAGGCATCGGCGATGATCAACCCGGTGCCATCGGGCAGCAGGTCGGTGGGAAAGGTCTGGTCCACAGCCCAGAAATAGCGGTCACACCAGTCCAGGTAGCCCTGCCACTTGCCGTCGCCCCTGAAATCGGCGCGGCTCGACTTGCATTCGACAACCCAAAGCTCGCCCTTGGGCCCCAGCGCCATGACATCGACGCGCAGGCCCCGGTCGGGTACGAATTCCTCGACCACGGCAAAACCATGCCCCGCCAGGTGGCGGCACACCCCCCGGGCCAGCAACTGGCCCGGCATCAGGTCGGAAAGCGCACTCGGTTCCATGGCCGAAGTCTTGGACATTTCGTGAACAAAGGCAAGCCTCCCCTTGGGCCACGCGGATTGCCCGCCTCTCGGACGCGGGCCCACCGGCCGGGGAATGCCGCCACACCGGGACGTGCAGAGTATTTTACGCAGAGCCTTGTCACGGGGGCCCTGCCGCCTTACCTACCGGCTTGGCGGGTTCTGCCCTTCTCGTGAACGGGTACATTCCGGTGGCCTTAAGCAAATCCGAGGGAGTTGGCTCTGACGGGATCGTGGTCTCGTTACCCGGCGCCCACCTGTATTAACAGGTCCTCGGGAATGCACGACCCACACGGTTGGCGTGGTTCCCGCCACTTTCCCCCTCTTGCCGGAAGCTGGCTGGAGGGCGGGCCGCTGAGCCGCAGGCTCAGTCGGGGCGTCCGGAAGCACGCTTCCGTCCGATGATCGGCAGCCTGCCAAGCGCCTCGACGCGGACCGGCTCCGGCGGACCGCCGCGCGGCCCCTCCCGGTCGCCCTCGACATCCGCCAATCGCATCACCGAAATCGCGAACTGAACGCCGGCAAAGACCGCTGCGAAATGCACCCACAGCACGATCGCGGCCAGGACGCCGCCGCGCGTGTGGGTCACGAGATACCACAGGTTCGCCACGTCCAGCGCCAGCAACAACGCGACAAAAACGGTCGCGACACCGGCACCGATCAGGCTTTGAATCACAAACAGTCGGACAAGCCGTGGCATGCGCACCCCCTTTTCCTGACGGAAAGGATAAGACGCGCGGTCCTTGCGGCAAGGTGCGGTGAGGATGCTTCGCGCGTTATCGCCGGGTCAGCAGGCGGCGCGAGAGACCCGGGCGCGCCTGCGCCGTCACCTCGACACGGACCGGCACCTGCGGGCGCACCCGCTGCCGCGTTCCGCCCGAGGGCGGCGTGTCATCGGCCATGCGCATGATCGAGATGGCGAACTGCACCCCGGCAAAGACGATGCCGTTGAACACCCACAGCATCAGCACCGCGACAAACCCCATATCGCTGCCCGAGATCAGCCGCCACAGCCCCGCCACGTCGAACCACAGCAGCGCGCCGACGAACAGTGCCGACAGGCCGAAGCCGGCGATGACCTGGAGGATGTAGAGACGGATCAGCCTGGGCATGGGGCGACTCCTTCGCATTCCACGTTCAGAATACTAGATGGCGTGCAAAGGACAAGCGTCAAGAGGTTAACGGATCCTGACCGCGTGGTACAAAACGTGGATTTTCGCGTACAGGACGTACAAAACGTACAAATCCAAGGTCCGCGTCAGAACGCCTCGGGCCGCGCCTCGCGCGCCATGTGGTCCAGCACGGCGTTGACGAACCCCGCTTCCTTGCCCTCGGGGAAAAAGGCGGTGGTCACGTCCACGTATTCCTTGATCACCACCTTGGGCGGCGTGTCCAGCGCCACCAGCTCCGCCCCGGCGGCGCGGAACAGTGCCCGCAATGTCGGGTCGATGCGCGAGATCTGCCATTTCGCCACCAGCGCGCGGTCGGTCATCTGGTCGAGCTTGGCCTGCCAGTTCACCGCCTGTTCGATCAGCTTGACAAAGAAATCGACGTCGCCGTCGATCATCTCGGTGCCTTCCTCGATCTCGGCGCCGAAACGGTACTCCAGAAACTCGTGCTTGACCTTGTCGAGGCCCGCGTCCGACTGCTCCATCTGGAACAGCGCCTGCACGGCGTACAGCCGCGACGCGCTTTTCATCTTGCGTTTCTGATTGCCCGAAAGCTGGGTCATGCGATGTCAGGGCCCTTGCTGCCGCCTGCGATCCGGTATTCGTCGCCCATCGGCACGAATCCGACCCCCTTGCGGGCGCCGCCCCACTTACGTTCCAGCGCCAGCAGATGCAAGGCCGCCGCCGCAGCACCACCGCCCTTGTTCTGGCCCTTGGCCTCGGCGCGCACGCGGGCCTGTTCGTAGTTCTCCACCGTCAGGATGCCGTTGCCGATGCACAGCCCCTGAAGCCCCAGCAGCGTGATCCCGCGCGAACTGTCGTTGCAGACCGTGTCGTAATGCGTCGTCTCGCCCCGGATCACGCAGCCGAGCGCGACGTAGGCGTCATAGTTCGACAGCCGCTCGGCGATGCCGATGGCGGTGGGGATCTCCAGCGCGCCGGGCACCTGCACGACCTCGTGCCAGCCGCCGCAAGCCTCGACCTCGGCCACCGCGCCGGTGACCAGCTGGTCGGCGATGTCCTTGTAGTAGGGCGCGACGACGATCAGCACCTTGACCGGCTTGTCGAAGGTCGGGCGGTCGAGGACATGATGCGTTTCATTGGAGGCCATCAGCCAAGCTCCGATATCTTGCGGGTTCCGGTGATCTCGAGCCCGTAGGCTTCGAGGCCCACCACCTTGGGGGTGGGTGAATTGGTCAGCAGGATCAGCCTGGACAGACCCAGCGAGGACAGGATCTGCGCCCCCAGCCCGTATTGCCGCAGCGTCTTGGGCGAGGCGCCTTCGTGCGCGTCCAGTTTCATCGAGGTGTCGCGCAGCAGCACCACCACCCCGCGCCCCTCGTCGGCGACGGCCTGCATGGCGTGGTGGAACTCGTGCGCACGGCCGCGCGGGCCGGTGCCGATCACGTCCAGCATCGGGTCCAGCGCATGCATCCGCACCAGCACCGGCTCGGGCGTGGTGATGTCGCCCTTGGTCAGGACGATGTGTTCGTCGCCGTGGGTCTCGTCGGTGTAGATGCGCAGCTTCCACTCGCCGCCGAATTCCGAGGTGATCATCTCCTCGGTGCGGACCTTCACCAGATTGTCGTTGCGGCGGCGGTAGGCGATCAGGTCGCTGATGGTGCCGATCTTCAGCCCGTGACGCTGCGCAAACCCCACCAGTTCGGGCAGGCGGGCCATGGTGCCGTCGTCGTTCATGATCTCGCAGATCACGCCCGCCGGGTTCAGCCCCGCCAGCCGCGACACGTCCACCGCGGCCTCGGTGTGCCCGGCGCGAACCAGCACCCCGCCCTTGCGGGCGCGCAGCGGGAACACGTGGCCCGGCGTGGCGATGTCCGCCGCGCCCTTGGAGGCATCGATGGCCACCGCGATGGTGCGGGCCCGGTCAGCCGCCGAAATCCCTGTCGTCACGCCCTCGCGCGCCTCGATCGAGGTGGTAAAGGCGGTTTCGTGGCGCGACGAGTTGTTCGTCGACATCAGCGGCAGGCCCAGTTCGGCAATCCGTTCCGAGGTCATCGCAAGGCAGATCAACCCGCGCCCGTAGAGCGCCATGAAGTTGATCGCGTCCGGCGTTGCCCATTGCGCGGGAATCACCAGGTCGCCCTCGTTTTCGCGGTCCTCGTGGTCGACCAGGATGAACATCCGCCCGTTGCGGGCGTCGTCGATGATCTCCTCGACCGAGGAAATCGCGTCGGACCAGTCCTGCTCGACCTGTCCCGGGTTCTCGAATTCGGGCATGCCGGTTCCCTCCTGCCTGTCTCAGGCGGGATACTTGAGCGGCAACGCAAAGGCCAGACCAAAGCCGACGCGCGCAGGGCGCTTTGCGTCAGTCAAAGATGTCCTCGATCACGTCGAACGCCTCGTCGAAGATGCGCGACACAAGCGACTTGCGCCGCTTCGGTTTCTTCACCTTGCGCGGCTTGTCACGATACACCGGCGCGGGCCCATGCTGCCGATGCCCCGTCGGCGCGCGCTGCGCGGCGTCGGTTTTCAGCATCTTGAGGTCATGCAGCGGCGCGCCGCACGCGGAACAGGCCAGTTCATGCCGCTCGCGCCCCTTCAGGACGAGCGCGGCGCGGGTGCCGCAGTAGCAGCAGGTGGCGATCTTTGTTGTCGGCATGAGGGTTTAGATGGGGGCACGATCCCGCCCCGTCAAGCAAGGCAACCGCGACTCTGCGCCTCCGTCGCGCGCGCCCCGTCCTGACGCATTGCCGAGGAACGGTCATGGCCCCATATCCGCGATCTTGCGGGCCAGGGGTTGGGCTCCGGAACACGGCAACAGGACACAGGCTTGGCCCGTCGCCCTCAGGCAGCCCGCAGGCCGCGGTTTCAGCGCGGACGCGCGGCGTACAGCGCCACGGCGGCGGCGTTCGACACGTTGAGCGAGCCGAAACTGCCGGCGAAGTCGATCCGCACCAGCTGGTCGACCGTCTCCTTGGTCTTGGTGCGCAGGCCCGGCCCTTCGGCCCCCAGCACCAGCGCCACGGGCCGGTCGCGCCGCCCCTCCAGCGCCTCTTCGATGGTGACCTCGGCCTCGCCATCCAGCCCCAGCACGATGTAGCCCATGCCCTGCAGGGCGACGATGGTGTCGGCCAGGTTGCGTTCGCGCAGGTAGGGCTGGCGCTCCAGCGCACCCGAGGCGGTCTTGGCCAGCGCGCCGGTCTCGGGCGCGGCATGGTGGCGGGTGCCGATCACCGCCTGCGCGCCGAACACCTCGGCCGAGCGCAGGATGGCGCCCACATTATGCGGGTCGGTCACCCGGTCCAGCAGCACCAGCCGCAAGGCCCCCTCACCGCGCAGCGCCACGTCCTCGAGCTTTCCCCAGTCCAGCGGCTTGACCTCAAGTGCTGCTCCCTGGTGGACCGAGCCGGGGTCGATCGGCACGTCAAAGCGGCGCGGGTCCTGGATCTCGGGCGTCATGCCCGAGTCCGCCACCGCTTCGGCCAGCCGTTCGGCCGCATTGGGCGTCAGAACCAGCCGCAGCCTTTCGCGCCGGGGGTTCACCAGCGCGTCGCGCACCGCGTGAACGCCGAACAGCCAGACCGTTTCCGCCGCCGAAGCCCGGCGCGCCTGCTCCTTCTCGACCACCCACTTCGGTTTCTTCGCCATGTCCCGCATCCGCCCCGCAAAGCCCGCTCCAGAGAGCGCCCACTCATGCACGCCTGGGCGGCGATTTCCAAGGGATTTTCCTGTTGACGCCCCATGGGGCCGCATGTAATCAGCCCTCCACGTCCGGGGGCCGCTGGCCCGACAGGACGCCCGGTGGGCGACAGGCCGCAAGGTGTGGCAGGGGACTGTAACTCCCTCGAGGCGACTCACGCCTGGTTCGATTCCAGGGTCGCCCACCATCTCACCTTGATTGTCAAGGGAAAACGTAGAAACGCCGACGGTGGCTAAGAATTGCCTATCAGGGCAGTTCCCAAAATCAGCGCGCCGAACAGCCACGAAGACGTGACTGCATTCGCACCCGGTAGGGCGATGCGACCAAGCTTTCACGCGTCCGACGGCTTCGCGGCTTGTGCATGATTAAGCTTCGGAGTAATTCCATCCCTAGATACACGGCAAGGTAGACGGAACTTGCTTCGGTAAACGTTAATGCCCGCGCTAGCCAAGTCGGAGTTTGGGACATGAAATTTGTGGTGCGAAGCAAATCCAGCGGAAGTGAATACAATGTGCGAGTCTATTCAACCGAAGACGGCCCCGTGATTACATGCGACTGTTCGGCGGGTGAGAACGGCCAATACTGCAAGCATCGGTTCGCGCTTATTTCTGGCGACGAAAGCGAAGTGGTGGAAGCCGGCGCACCAGTTAGTGAGATTGTCAAGCTTGTTGCCGGTAGCCGCATAGAAGCGGCCATTAACGCAATGCACAAGCAAGACGCCGTCGTGAAGAAAGCACAGGCTGAATTGAAGGCTATCAAGAAGACTGTAGCAAACGTGATGCTTGGTCGCATCTAAAGGCGTTTCGGACAAGCACTTTCTACAGACCAGGAGTTCGGAGTATGGCCGAAGACATGCACGACAACCGGCCGGGCTATTTCTACGTTGTCACGCAGCCCGGCAACGATTGGGAAGTTTGGATGTGGACGGGCCACAAATGGTATGAGCCGGGAGAAGCCGACGCCAAGGACGCGCCGTATTGGTCCCATAGGGTTCCGCATGCGCCACACCCCGACGACACATAGGAGTTTGCAGCATGGGCTACGTTTCTACGACCACCGACTATGTTGACCTCGACGGCGACTACGGCACCGTTGAAGGTGTTGAAGTCGCTTGCACAAAGTGCGGGCATTCCGAAGAAAGCTTCGGGATCGACGAACCGTCCTTGAAACGCTGTGCCAACTTATTGCGGGACAACTGCCCACGCGGCGAAAGCAACTATTACGATGTGAACCCTTAATTTAAGGATCCTCGGCTGCGTCGTTGCTGGCTTCGAAGGGATTTAATCCGCTGGCCACCCCACACCTATTCCGTCTCAAGTCAGCGAACTCAAGCGGACCGGCGTCCCGCGAACAAAGAAGACAGAGCAAACAGCGCCGCCGCCGCGCAAACGATGCTGGGGCCGGCGGGGGTGTCGAAACTCCAGGCCGCCCAGAGACCGCCCAGCGCCGACAGCACGCCCAGCGCCGAAGCCCCGGCCAGCATCCCCTCGGGCGTGCGTGACATCGGCCGCGCGGCTGCCGCCGGGACGATCAGCAGCGCCCCGATCAACAGCGCGCCGACCACCTTGAGCGCAACCGCCACCACCAGCGCCAGCGCCAGCATCAGGATCAGACGCTCGCGGTCCGGGTCGATGCCCGAGGCCACCGCCAGGTCGGGCGAGACGGTGGCGATCAGCAAGTCCTGCCAGCGCCAGAAGATCAGCCCCGCCACCGCCAGTCCACCGCCCCAGATGACCGCGAGGTCGGTGACACTGACGGCCAGGATGTCGCCAAACAGATAGGCTTCGAGGTCCAGCCGCGGCCCCTGCACAAAGCTCGCCGCGACGATGCCCAGCGCCAGCGCCGAATGCGCCGCGACGCCCAGCACCATGTCCGCCGCCATGCCCCGCCCCGACAGCCGCGCGACGCCAAAGGCGGTGACCAGCGCCACCACCAGCGTCCCGGCAAAGACCGGCACCGACAGCGCCAGCGCCAGCGCGACCCCCAGCACCGCCGCATGGGCGGTGGCATCGCTGAAATAGGCCATCCTGCGCCAGATCACGAAGACGCCCAGCGGCGCCGCGGCAAGGGCGGCCCCAACCGCGGCCAGCACCGCGCGGACCAGGAAATCATCCAGCATGGGGCGGCTCCGCAGGGGCATGCACATGGGCATGGTCGTGGCTGTGATTGTGGTCGTGGCGATGGGTGTGTTCGTGCCGGTAGAGCGCCAGCGCCCCCTGCGTGCCGGTGCCGAACAAGGCGCGGTATTCCTCGGCCTGGGCCACCACCTCGGGCAGACCTTCGCAGCAGACATGACCGTTGAGGCAGATCACCCGGTCGCTTGCGCTCATGACGACGTGCAACTCGTGGCTGACCATCAGCACGGCGCATCCCAGCCGGTCGCGCAGGTGTTCGAGCCGCAGGTAAAAGCTCGCCTGCCCCGGTTGGTCCAGTCCGGTCGTCGGCTCGTCCAGGATCAGCAGTTGCGGCTGGGCCAGCAGCGCGCGGGCCAGCAGCACGCGCTGGAACTGCCCGCCCGACAGCGCCGCCATCTGCCGGCCACCCAGATCCCCGGCGCCCGCCTCGTCCAGCGCGGCAGCGATCTCGGCCGCCGGCACACGCTGCGGCAGCGACATGAAGCGCGCCGCCGTCATCGGCAGGCTGGGGTCGATCTTCAGCCCCTGCGGGACATAGCCCAGCCGCAGGTCGGGCTGACGCGTCACGCGGCCCCGCACCGGCTTCAACGCGCCGATCAGCGCCCGGAGCAGGGTCGACTTGCCCGAGCCGTTGGGCCCCACCACGGTCACGATCTCACGCGGGCGGATGGCGAAATCGACGTCGCGCAGCACCTCGGCGGCGCCCTGCCGGACCGCCATGCCGCGCGCCTCGATCAGCGGGGCGACCTGGCCCCTCATGCCGCCTGCCCCGCGCAGGCGGGGCACAGGCCCTCGGCCTCGATCGCCACGCGTTCGACCTCGAACCCCAGTTCGGCGGCGGCCTCGCGCAGCACCTGGCTGGCACGTCGCCCCGGCGTCTCGGCCACGGCCGAGCAGGCGCGGCAGATCAGGAAACAGGGCGCGTGCCGCTCACCGGGTGCGGCGCAGGCAACAAAGGCATTCAGCCGCTCGATCCGGTGCGCAAAGCCGTTCGCCACCAGGAAGTCGAGCGCGCGGTAGGCCACCGGCGGCTGGGACCCCAGCCCCTCGGTCCGCAGCCGGTCCAGCACCTCGTAAGCACCCCAAGCGCGGTGTTCGGACAGCAGGATCTCCAGCACGCGGCGACGCACGGGGGTCAGCTGCAACCCCCGGTCGGCGCAGGCGCTTTCGACCGTGCGCAGCGAGCTGGCAACACAGCTGCGGTGGTCGTGGTGTTCAAAGCTCTTGCTGTCCAAGGCACCGGTCTCCTGCGTTTCGGGGTTGATATGATATAACGTTCCGCCCTACAAGGTGGCGAGCGTTATGATATAACATACACACGTCCTGTACCACGACCATCGCCAAGCCCGAGGCCCCATGCTGCGCACCCTGCTCCTGACCGCCTGTTTCGCCCTGCCCGTTGCCGCCCGCGCCGAGGTGCCGAAGGTCGTGACCGACATCGGCCCGGTGGAAAGCCTGACCGCCCTGGTGATGCAGGGACTGGGCACGCCCGAGCGCCTGCTGCCGCCCGGCGCCTCGCCGCACGAAATGGCGCTGCGGCCCAGCCAGGCACGGCTGCTGTCCGAGGCGGACCTGGTGATCTGGGTCGGGCCGGACCTGACGCCGCAACTGGCCCGGCAGATCGAAGCCCTGGCGCCCGAGGCCCGGTCATTGCCGCTGGCCAAGGTTGCGGGCACGCACCTTCTGCCCGCACGGGAGGCCGGGCTCTTTGCCCATGACCACGGCGACGAGGACCATGGTCACGACGATCACGCCCATGATGACGGTCATGCCGCCCATGATTCGCATCCCTGGCTGGACCCGGACAACGCGCTGGTCTGGCTGGGTGCCATTGCATCAGCGCTGGCCGAGGCCGACCCCGACAACGCCGCCGCCTACAACGCCAATGCCGCGCAGGGCGCAGCCGAGATCGCGACCGCACGGGCCGAGGCGGGCGCCCTCCTGGCCCCGCTCGCCGATGTGCCGCTGGGTGTCGGGCACGACGCCTTACAGTATTTCGAACGCAGCTTCGGGCTGACCGTGCTGGGCGCGGTGTCTGACAGCGACTCGGCCACGCCGGGGCCTGCCCGGCTGGCGGCCCTGCGCGACACCTATGCCGCGACGCCGCCCGCCTGCCTGCTGACGGAGCCGGGCACCGACCCGCGCCTGCTGGGCGCGGTGGCGGACGCGGGCATCCCGGTCGTGGAGCTGGACTCGCTCGGCGCGGGTTTGCCGCAGGGGCCCGGCCTCTACCCTGCGCTGCTCCGCGACCTCGCGGCGCGAATCGCGGAGTGTGCGGGGCGCTAACGCGTCAGGCCGCGCCGCGCCGCCCGTCGAAGGTGCGCACGGCGATCCCCGCCGCCTCCAGCGCGCTGCGCACCGCGCGCGCCATCGGCAGGGCGGTTGCGCCGTCGCCATGCAGGCAGATGGTGTCGATCGCCGCCGGGATCGGCTCGCCCTGTTCCGGCAGGATTGCGCCCGCCTGCACCATCCTGACGATGCGCGGCGCGGCGGTGGCCGGGTTATGCAGCACCGCGCCGGGCAGCTTGCGGTCCACCAGCGTGGCATCGGCATTGTACGCCCGGTCGGCAAAGATCTCGCCCGCCCAGCGGCAGCCCAGCCGTTCCACCACGCGCTGTTGCGCCGTCGCGGCCAGCACCATGACGATGATCTCGGGGGCGATTTCCAGCGCTGCGCCGTAGCAGGCCTCGGCCATGGCCTCATCCTCCGATGCCATGTTGGACAAGGCGCCGTGCAGCTTGAGGTGCCGCACCTCGGCCCCCGTGGCCCGCGCCATGCCCAGCGCCGCGCCCAGCTGGTACTGCACCATGTGGCGCAGGCTTTTCTCCGGCAGGTGCATCCGCCGGCGGCCAAAGCCCTGAAGGTCGGGAAAGCCGGGATGCGCGCCGATGCCGACGCCGCGCGCGCTGGCGGTCGCCATGGTGTCAGCCATCACATCCCAGTCACCGGCGTGAAAGCCGCAGGCCACGTTGGCCGAGGTGATCACCTCCAGCAGCGCCGCGTCCTGCCCCATCACCCAAGGGCCAAAGCTTTCGCCCATGTCGGCGTTCAGATCGACGGTTGTCATGGCAGGCCTCCCTATGCCGGATCGCTGATCGTCCCGCAAAGCAGCACGCGCCGCGCGGCTTGTCCACCGCTTCCGGGCGATGCCTGACCGGTCAGTGCGGCTTGCGCTCTTCGTCCACCACGGCCTGTGCGGCCTTTTCCATGTCCTCTGGATCGTCCGAGGGGATGGCGTAGCTGCCGCCCAGCCATTTCGCCAGGTCGACGTCTGCGCAGCGGCGCGAACAGAACGGGCGGTACTTCGGATCGGTCTCGCGCGAACAGATTGGGCAGCTCATAGCAGGTCCTTCAGCGCCACCCGGTCCCGCTTGCGCTGCAATTCCAGCAGGCCCAGCGTCGTCCAGCCGGCGACGACTGTCTCGGTCTTGTCGGTCTTGAGCGCGGCCTTCAGGACGGTTTCCAGTTGGCGGCGGTCCTTTTTCACCACCGGCGCGGGGTCGATGACGACTTGGCCACCCAGGCCCCGCAGCCGCAACTGGCGCGGCAGGTCACGGAAGGCGGCGATGTTCGCCTTCAGCCCTGCGGCGGGCGAGGTGTCGCCGCCGGTGTTCACATCCACCGCCACCAGCGCGGTGGTCGGCTCGATCACCATGCTGGCACCGGCGGGCAAGGGCACCTTGGGCAGGCGCAGCGCCTCGACCCGTTCACCGATGCCGTGCCGCTCAAAGCCGCCGGGCTCGTCATCCACATCGGCGGGCCCGATCCATTCGCGCCAGGCCAGCGCGTGCGGTCCGTCGCCCTCGACCAGCAGTTCCGGCCCGCCGGTCACATCCGCCAGCACCGTCTGCGCCAGCGTGACCATGGCGAGGATATCGTCGCGGATCGCGTCCGCCTCGTCCAGCGAGGCCCCGGAGCGCAGGATCAACCCGGCCTCGGCGGGCAGCGGCGACTCTGCCACCGCCTCGTGCGCGATTTCCAGCAGGGCGTCGCGCAGGTCGTCGTCGCGGATCTGGCGCGAGACGTTGATCCCCGGCGCCCCCGGCGTGACGATGGCATAGCGCGACTTGAACAGCAGGCGCGTGGTGACCGGCAGCGCCTTGCCCGGCTCGGCATAGCCGGTGACCTGCACCAGCAGCGCCTCGCCCGGGCTCAACCCCTTGACCTGGCGCAGGAAGGCCGGGCCATCGGGCGTCTTGAGGAACATGCCGCCCTGCCCCTTCATCGGGCGTTCGGCCACGGCGCGGTAGATGGAGCCGGGGCGCGGCAGGTCGCTGTCGATCAGCAGGTCATCCAGCTGACCGTCGATCAGCCGGGCCGCGGCCTCACGCTCGCCCCAAGTGTCCAGAATGATCGTCGTGCCCTTCATGAGTGCGCCTTGTAGATGGGATATCCCGCCGCTTGAAGCAGATTCGCCGTCTCCGCCAGCGGCAGGCCGACGACAGAGGTAAAGGAGCCGCCGATCCACGGGATGAACGCCCCGGCCATGCCCTGGATGCCGTAGCCCCCCGCCTTGCCGCGCCAGTCGCCGCTGGCGAGATAGGCGTTCAGCTCGACGTTGGACAGCTGTTTCATGAGCACCTGCGTGACCACGTCGCGTTCCCACAGCCGTTCACCGCGCCGCACCGCGACCGCCGTGATCACCCGGTGCCGCCGTCCCGACAGGAGGGTCAGGAAATGCGCGGCTTCCTTTTCGTCCTGCGGCTTGCCCAGGATGCGGCGGCCCAGCGCGACGGTGGTGTCGGCCGACAGCACGATCTCGTCGGCGTCAGCTGGAATCGCCAGCGCCTTTTCGCGCGCCAACCGCACGCAGTAGGGGCGTGGCAACTCGCCCTTATGCGGGTCTTCGTCGATGTCCGGCGGGCGGATGTCGTCGGCGACGACGCCCAGTTGCGCCAGCAACTCGCGCCGGCGCGGGCTGCCGGAGCCAAGGATCAGGCGGGGACGGTCTGTCATGGGGATCGGATCTCACTGCTGGGCGCGCAGAGTGCACACCAGACCAGGCGCCCGGACGCAATGGCAAAACGACGAAAGCGGCGTCAGACCCCCGCCATGTTGCCCTGCCCTGTTCCGGGATGCCCGATCCGCCGAAGTCTGCATGGCCGCGGCATCCGACATGGGCCGCACCACACCGCGTGGGTTCTCACGTTTCCGGCGGAAACATGGGCCCAACCGTCGCCTTCGCCGGCGCGAAAACGACTTACTTGAAACGGTAGTTGATCCGGCCCTTGGTCAGATCGTAGGGGGTCATTTCCACCTGAACCTTGTCGCCTGCAAGAACCCGGATGCGGTTCTTGCGCATCTTGCCTGCCGTGTGCGCGATGATCTCATGGCCGTTTTCAAGCTCGACCCGGAACGTCGCGTTCGGCAGGAGTTCCTTCACGACACCGGGGAATTCGAGCGTATCTTCCTTGGCCATGGTCTC
The DNA here is from genome assembly GCF_900184945.1 of Antarctobacter aquimaris. Classification (GTDB taxonomy): domain Bacteria; phylum Pseudomonadota; class Alphaproteobacteria; order Rhodobacterales; family Rhodobacteraceae; genus Maliponia; species Maliponia aquimaris. Next base: position 243,941 of record NZ_FXYF01000006.1, read on the forward strand.
TCCTGAATCGAAAACCGCGCTCCTGGCGCGGCGCGCGGTAATATGAGCCGTAAACGGCGAATTTTCAAGTCACAACTTGTCGCGCCAGCGCCATCGGCCCTGCGCGGTGCCTATCCCAGCGCTCAGCGCAAGGCAACAGTCTCCGGCGCACCGTCCCGGCCCTGCTGGTCATCCCAATGCAGGCGGTTGAGCACGACACCGTCGCGGCGGACCTCTGCGATGGTCTCGATATCGACCTCGGCATAGGTCCAGCCGGGGAGGTTCAGCGCGCCTTCGGCAAAGACGCCCGTCGCCGGAAAGCCGACATCCGGCGGGCCAAAGACCGCGCCGCGCCCGACGCTGACGTCGATCGCCGGACTCCAGTCCGCCGTGCCCACCAGCGAGGACATGACCGCCACGCACTGCGCCTCGAGCGCGCGGGCCGCCGTGCCGATGCGCACCCGCGAATGCCCGGTCAGCGCCTCCGTCACCGACGGCACCAAGAGGATATCCACGTCGCGCAAGGCCCTGCCCAGCAGGGGGAATTCCGAATCGTAGCAGATCAGCACGCCGATCCGGCCCAAGGCCGTGTCGAACACCCGCAAGGGGCCGCCCGCCACCACGCCCCAGGTCTCGCGTTCAAAGCGGGTCATGATCTGCTTGTCCTGCACGCCCATCGCCCCCGAGGGCGCAAAAAGCCGCGCGCGGTTCACCGGGCGCGGCCCGATCTGCGGATCAAAGGTCGGGGCGGAGGCGGCGAGGATATGCACGCCAAAGCGCCGCGCCAGCGCCGCGTGCAGCGCATCGGCCTGCGGCACGAGGTCCGAAACCGCCTTCAGGCTGGCCTCGAGGTCACCGGCCACCTCGCGCCCGGCGAGCGTCGCCAGCTCCATCGCGCCGTACTCGGGGAACACCAGCAGCTGCGCCCCCGCGCCAGCTGCCTCGCTCACCCAGCGGGTGATCTTGTCCTCGTAATCCTGCCAGCTGTCTAGGAAATCCGCCGGGTAAGACGCCGTTGCGATCTTCATCTCATGCCCTCACAATGCTTTGATCCAGAATTGCAGCGGCTTGGTTGTCTGCTGCTCCTGGTCGATGTCCTTCCAGCGGAACTCCGCCACAACGCCCGGCAGAGGCGCATAGCCCCGCTTGCGCCAGAACGGGTCGAGCGGCGCGTAGTCCGCCGGCCGAAGCGGATGATCGGCAAGCCGCACAACCCCGCAGAAACAGACGTGTTTCCGCCCCAGCGCCCGCGCATGCGCCTCGCGCAGGTCAAAGAAGCGGTGGCCAATCCCGTGACCGCGATACTCGGGCAGCAGCACCGACTCGGCGCAGTAGAACACCTCGGCCAGGTCGTAGCCCGCCCCGTCGAACGCCCCGGCGAAATCCTCGGCATGGTCCTCCAGCGGCGTCCCGGTCGCCGCCCCCACCAGCCGCTCGCCGTCAAAGGCCCCCACCAGCACCGCCGCCGCGCTGTCACGGTAGGTCTGGAGATACCTGCGCTCATAGGTGAAGTCGCCGTCGTAGAGGTAGGGAAAGGCACGGAAAACCGCGATCCGCAGCCGCGCCACATCGTCCAGCGCCGCCTCCAGCGCGGCGCCGGTCAGCACCTCCACCCGCATCAGGAAACCTGCCGAATCCAGTCCGCGAGGTTGTAATAGGTCACCACCCGCGTGATCCTGCCGTCCTTCAGGGAAAAGAATGACCCCGCCGGCAGCACGTAGGTCTGCCCATGGGCCTCGGGCAGGCCCGGATCGGTCGCCAGGTAGGTGCCGTTGACCATGAATTCCGCCGCCGCCCGCGTGCCGTCTTCGCTGGCAAAGATCACCATGTCGGTCAGCTCTTCGCGGTAGCAGCGGCTCATGTGCTGGCAGAACGCCTCGAACAGGGCCTTGCCCTCGCGCACCTTGCCCTCGTTCACATGATGCGCCACGTCGTCGGACAGACAGTCCAGAATCCCGGCCACATCGCCAGCATTGAAGGCCGCGAAATACCGCGCCACAACGTTCCTTGCCTCAGACATCATCCCTCCCCGGCTTCTTCTCTCTGAAAATACTCGATCACCCCGACCATGCGTCGCGCAACCGCTTGACCAATTGGTCGCGCGTCTGGCGAAAGGCGTTCAGCTTCTGCTCGCGCGTCTCGCCGATGCCGGTCGGGTCCATGATCGGCCAGTAATCCACCGTCAGGTGGTAGAAGCGCGTCAGTTCCAGCGCGCGGCGCTGCGAGGCCGGTGACAGCGTCACCACAAGGTCAAAGCCCGACAGCGCCTCGCCCATGCGCTCCAGGTCCTCGAAGCTGCGCGAGCGGTGGCGCTCCAATTGCACGCCGATCTCCTTGCAGACGGCGATGGCGAAACCGTCGATCTCTAGGTCGTTCATCACGCCGACCGACTGCACGTAGGCCTCGGTGCCGTATAGCTTTTTCATGATGCCCTCGGCCATGGGCGAGCGTACCGCGTTGTGATCGCAGGCAAACAGCACCGACTGCGGCAGTTGCCCCACCTCAGCCCCCGAAATGCAGCACGCAGACCAGGGTGAACAGGCGCCGCGCCGTCGCGTCGTCCAGGTCCACCTTGCCCTCCAGCCGCTCTTGCAGGATGCGCGCGCCTTCGTTGTGGATGCCGCGCCGGGCCATGTCGATCGTCTCGATCTGGCTGGGCGGCAGCGTCTTGACCGCGTCGAAGTAGGATTTGCAGATCTGAAAGTAGTCCTTGACCACCTGCCGAAAGGGCGACAGCGACAGGTGGAACTCGGCCGCCTTCTCGTGGCTTTCGGTGGTGACGTCAAAGACCAACCGCTTGTCGCGGATCGACAGGCCCACGTGGTAGGGGCCCGGTGGCACCGGGCGATCCTCCCGCGCGGGCAGGACAAAGGAGTTTTCCTCCATCAGGTCGAACATGGCGACACGGCGCTCCTGTTCGATTTCCGGTGTGGGCGGCGGCAGGTTGGCGTCGTCCAGTTCGATGTGCGCGATGCGGGTCATGTACGGCATCCTGAATGTTCGCCTTGGATTAACGCGGGTGGGCCTGCGGGGCAATGGCACCAATGGGCGCATTGGGTCGGGGACGCGGGGTCGGCGTTCGCGGCCATGGCACCACCCGGGGACACGCGCAGCGCGCCTGAGTTGAACAGGTCTCGGATCGCACACGCCGCCGGTCAATCCGGCAGCAGGTCTCGCACCCGTTCGGGCGGCCGGCACAGCCTGACCTCCTTGGGCGAACAGACGATCGGCCGCTCGACCAGTTCGGGGTGCGCCACCATGGCGCCGAGGATCGCCTCCTCGGACACGCCGTCATCCAGCAGGCCCAGCGCGGCGGCCTGCCCTTTCGCGGTGCGCAGCGCCTCGCGCGCGGAGAGGCCCGCAACCGCGAACAGCGCCTGAAGCTGCGGTTTCGTCCAGCCGGTCTTGAGGTAGGGCACCACCACCGGTTCCACCTTCGCCGCGCGGATCACCTCCAGCGCGGCGCGGGATTTCGAACAGTTGGGGTTGTGAAAGATGACGATGGTCATGTCGCCCTCTCAGCGGTTCAGCTTGTCGAGCCGCGCGGTCACGCTCAGCCCGTGCGCCTCGAGGCTTTCGGAGCGCGCCAGCACCTCGGCCGCCGGGCCGATGGCGCGCAGCGCCTCGGGTGTCATCCGCGCCAGCGTCGTGCGCTTGAGGAAATCCATCACGCTCAGACCGGACGAGAACCGCGCCGAGCGGGCCGTCGGCAACACGTGGTTCGGCCCGCCGACATAGTCGCCGATGGCCTCGGGCGTCCATTGGCCGAGGAAGATCGCCCCGGCATGGATGCATTTCGCGGCCAGCGCCTCGGGGTCCGAGACGCACAGTTCCAGGTGCTCGGGCGCGATCCGGTTCGACAGCGCCGCCGCCTCGTCGAGGTCGCGCACCGTGATCACCGCGCCGAAATCGCGCCACGAGACGCTCGCGATGGCGCGCCGTTCCAGCGTCTCAAGCCGCTTGTCGACGGCCGCCGCCACGGCGCGGCCATAGTCGGCATCGGTGCAGATCAGCAACGCCTGCGCGTTCTCGTCGTGTTCCGCCTGGCTCATCAGGTCCAGCGCGATCCAGTCCGGATCGGTCTCGCCGTCGGCGATCACCAGGATTTCGGACGGCCCGGCGATCATGTCGATCCCGACCTTGCCAAAGACCCGCCGCTTGGCCGCCGCGACAAAGGCGTTGCCCGGCCCGGTGATCTTGTCCACCGGTGCAATGCTCTCGGTGCCGTAGGCCAGCGCGGCGATCGCCTGCGCGCCGCCGATGCGATAGATCTCGTCCACCCCGGCGATGCGCGCGGCCAGAAGGACCAGCGGGTTGACCACGCCGCCCGGTGTCGGCACGCAGATCGCCAGCCGTGCGACCCCGGCAACCTTGGCCGGGATGGCGTTCATCAGCACCGAGGACGGGTAGGAGGCCAGCCCGCCGGGCACGTAGAGCCCCGCCGCCGAAACCGCGCCCCAGCGCCAGCCCAGCGTGGCCCCGTCCGGGTCCGTCCATTCGGCATCCTGCGGCATCTGGCGGACATGGTAGGCGCGGATGCGCTCGGCGGCGATCTCCAGCGCCTGCCGCTCCGCATCCGGGACCTGCGCGCAGTGCGCCGCGATCTCGTCCTCGGTGAACCGCAGGCCCTCGGCGGTCAGCTGCAGGCGGTCGAATTTCGCGGTCAGCTCCAGCACGGCGGCATCGCCACGGGTCCGCACATCGGCGATGATCCCGGCAACGACCGCGTCCACATCAGGGCTGTCTTCGCGCTTGGCGCACAGCAGCGCCGTGAAGGCGGCGTCAAAGGCATCGTCGCGGGTGTCGAGAAATTGGGGCATGAGCCTCTCCCTTCGCTGGCCGCTCCCTTAGCGTGCGGCGCGCGAAGGCTCAAGCGGCCGGGGACGGTGGGCGGGGCGATGTCGCGGCCCGTGCAGGGCCGAGACGAGCGCCGCGCCCGTCCAGACCTGCGCTCAGCGGCTGGCCTGGATCGACTCGAGGTATTCCGCCAGCGCCACCAGCTTGCGCGGCGTCGGCGTCTGCTTGCCGTCGCCGCTGTCATAGGGCACCAGGTCGCCTTCCAGCAGCGCCCCGAATTCCGGCATCCCAGGCCCGGCCAGGTCCGACCGCGCATAGCCGTCGATGATCGACATCATCTTGGCGCGCGGAAAGCTGTTGCCGTGCCGCACCTTGATCAGCGTCAGGTCCTTGGGCGCCGTCTTCATCGCCCGCGCCATCGGCCCGTTGCCCTTGGCGTTCTCGCCGTGGCAGACCGCACAGTTCGCCATGAACAGCGCCCGCCCGTCCTGCGGCCCGGGCATCGTCTCGGCCTTTTGGGTGGTCTCGAGGCATCCCGACACTGCCAGCGCCGCGACCAGCCCCATCCCGATCTTCCACATCACAGTTTTCCCGCTCCTGCCTCTGTTTCGCGCTTTCTGCGCTGAAATCCACCCGGCGGCAAGCCGCCCTCAGCCGTCCGAGACCCCGTCCGCCTGAAGGCTCTCGACATAGGTGACCACGTCCAGCAGCCCCTTGGGCGTCATGATGATCTCCCCCTTGGGCGAGCGCCACTCGACCACCGGGCCGGACAGCTGTCGCTCGAACTCGGGCATTGATCCGCGGTGGAACTTGCCGGGGTAGCCATGCACGGTCTCCAGCACCAGCTCGGCCGGAAAGACCCCTCCATGGGCAAGGGTCAGGGCGGTCAGGTCGGGCACCGCGATCGGCAGGTCGCCCGCCGCGATGCCGTCGCCCTGCCCGCTGGCCCCGTGGCAGTGCGCGCAGTTGTCGGCGTAGGCCCGTGCTCCGGGATGCTCCGCCTCCTCGACCGCCGGCCGCAACGGGTTGAACCAGGCCCGGCTGGCATCCTCCTGCTTGGCCCAGAAGGGCGCGCAGGCGGTCGCCGTCACCAGCGCCGCCAGGGCCAAGGTTGTCCTGATCATGTCCTGCTCCTTTCCTTGTCTTGCCTTTCCGTCCGCGCGGGGCGGCCTGTCGCCCCCGGGTCCCGCTCCCGCCTGGAAGGGGTGACAGCCGCCTGCGCCGCAGTCATAGTCGCGCCGAACACTGGAAAGGCCCCTCATGCTTGATCCTGCCACCGCACAGCGCCTGTTGAAAGAGAATTTCGCCCCCTGGGTGCTGGCATTGCATCCGCAGGTGACCGCCATCGGCCCCGAGGCCGCCGTTCTGGAGATCCCGGTGCGCCCCGAGATCGCCCGTGTCGGCGGCATCGTCTGCGGCCAGGCGCTGGCCACGCTGGCAGACACCTCGATGGTCCTTGCCTGCGCCGGGCGGCTGGGCGTCTTCACCCCCGTCGCCACCACGAACCTCGAAACCCGCTTCCTGAGCGTGGCCAAAGGCTCGGCGGTGCGCTGCACCGCGCGGGTGATCAAGGCCGGGCGGGCGCTGATCTTTGCCGAGGCCGAGCTGATCCGCCTGCCCGATGCCGCGCCGGTGGCGGCGGCCTCGGCCACCTTTTTCCTGCCGTCATGAAAGGGCCGGGGATGTCCCATTTCGCGCTGGTGATGCTGCTGTCGGGCGTGGGCATCCCGATCCTCGCCGCGCTGAACGCGGCGCTGGGGGTGCGGCTGGCCTCGCCCGTGGCGGCGACGGTGGTGCTGTTCTGCGTCGCCCTGCTGTCGGTGACGACGGTCTGGCTGGTCACCGGGGCGCGCGGCATGGCGGGGCTGGTCGAGGCGCCGAAACACCTGTTGCTGGGCGGCACGCTGGTGGCCTTCTACGTGTTGTCGGTGACCTTCATCGCGCCCAGGTTCGGCGTCGGCAACGCGGTGTTCTTCGTCCTGCTGGGGCAATTGATCAGCGCGGCGGCGATCGACCACTTCGGGCTGTTCGGCGCGCGCATCTCGCCGCTGAGCCTGACCCGGGCGACCGGCATCGCCGTCATGGCGCTGGGGGTCTGGATCACCCAGCGCGCATAGATCCGAAAACCGGCGCGAGGCCCCGGACCAGGTCCGGGGCGGGTCTCCTCAGTCCGGTCCGCCCGCCAGGTCGCGCAGTTGCTGCCACAGGGCCTCGGGCACCTCGGCACTGGCGGAGGGCACCTTGCGCTGCCCCGGCATCCGCGCGCCCTCATCCTCGGTCACGATCCGGGCCAGTTGCGCAAGACGATCGTAGAAATCGCCCTGCCCCGGGTCGATCAACAGGAAATACTGGCCCAGATCGTGCGGCTTGCCCTCGGGCGCCTTCAGCGGCGTGACCTCGCGGCTGAGGATGCCGCCACCCAGGCAGGCGGCCAGGATCTCGGCCATCAGGCCAAAGCCCCAGCCCTTGTACCCCCCGGCGCTGGTCAGCGATCCGGCCAGCGCGGCCTCCGGGTCCGTCGTCGGAAGGCCCTCGGCGTCCACGGCCCAGCCTTCGGGGATGCGCTCTCCAGCGGCCTTGGCCATGGTGATCCGGCCCAGCGCCACGGTGGTCGTGCTCTGGTCGAACAGCATCGCCACCCCGCCCCGCCCGTCCGGCACGGCAAAGGAGATCGGGTTGGTGCCGATGACCCGCGTCTTGCCGCCCGGGGCCGCGACGATGGGCGAGGCATTGGTCAGCCCCAGCCCAAGCACACCGCCGCGCGCGATCTGATCAGTGAAATAGCCCAGCGCGGTGCAGGTGTGGGCATGGTGCAGGGCCAGGCTGGTCACCCCGGTCTCGCGCGCCGCCTCCAGCGCCTGCGGCAGGGCGGCGGCAAAGGCGGGCTGGGCAAAACCATGGCCGGCATCGACGCGGATCTCGGAGGCGCGGGGACGCTCGATGCTGGGCACCGCGCGGCCATCGACACGTCCGCTGCGCAGCTGCTGGCAGTAGCTTTCGAGGTAGTAGAGCCCGCAGATCCGGTTGCCGCGCGCCTCGGCCCAGGTGATGGCGCGGGCCATTTCGGCGGCGATGGGCGCGTCGGCACCATGGGCCGCCAGCGCGGCTTCGGACAGACGGTGAATTTCGGTGACGGGGATCGTGGGCATGGCGTGTCCTTCCGGGTTTGCACCAGCCTAGGACGGCTTCGCGCAGAGGGAAACCGGTTTGAATATGCCGCCCGCCGTGCCGCTACACCTCTGCCAGCATCCCGGTGTCCAGCCGCACCCGGCGGTCCATCTGCTCGGCCAGTTGCAGGTTGTGCGTGGCGATCAGCGCCGAAAGCCCGGTCTCCCGCACCAAGGTCATGAGCGCGCCAAAGACCCGATCCGAGGTGGTCGGATCGAGGTTGCCGGTCGGCTCGTCCGCCAGCAGCAGGCGCGGCCCGTTGGCCATGGCGCGGCAGAAGGCGACGCGCTGCTGTTCGCCCCCCGACAGCGCGGCGGGCCGATGGTCGGCACGGTCGGCGATGCCGACGCTGTCCAGCAGATTCCGCGCCCGCGCATCGGCCTCGCCCCGCGCTGTGCCGTTGGCCAGCTGCGGCAGCACGATGTTCTCCAGCGCGGTGAACTCTGGCAACAGATGGTGGAACTGGTAGACAAAACCCACGTCGGCGCGGCGTACGGCGGTGCGGCGGCGGTCGGACAAACCCTGCATCGCCACACCGCCGATCTCGACCGCGCCGGCATCCGGCGTGTCGAGCAGGCCGGCGATGTGCAGCAGGGTCGACTTGCCCGCGCCGGAGGGCGCGACCAGCGCCACCACTTCGCCGCGCGCGACGGTCAGGTCAATGCCGCGCAACACGCGGACCTCGCCGGGCAGGCCCTGTTTGTAGGTCTTCTCGATGCCGGTCAGGCGCAGGATCGTTTCCGTCATGTCCGACCTTTCGACTGGGGCGCATCGCCGGCCAAGGGCGCGGGGAAACGGGCTTGCAAGCCCGTTGCAAGGGCCTTGCAAGGCCCTTGGCCCGCCCGGCAGTCCCGTCCCGCGTCATTCATAACGCAGCGCCTCGACCGGGTTCATCCGCGCGGCGCGGCGGGCCGGGAAGATGGTCACGACAAAGCTGAGCCCGAGCGAGAGCGAGACCGCCGAAAGCACGTCCTTCAGGTGCAGTTCGGCGGGCAGCGCGTAGATGCCGCGGATCGACGGATCCCAGACCCCGCCACCGGAGAGGTAGTTCACCGTGGCAAAGATCGGGTCGATGTAGATGGCGAAAAGGCAGCCCAGGATCACCCCGGCGATGGTGCCCAGGATCCCTGTGAAGGCGCCGCAGATGAAGAACACGCGCATCACCGCGCCTTCGGTCAGGCCCATTGTGCGCAGGATGCCGATGTCGCGGCCCTTGTTCTTGACCAGCATGATCAGCCCCGAGACGATGTTCATGGTCGCAATCAGCACCAGCACCGACAGGATGACGAACATCACGTTGTCCTCCACGTCGAGCGCCCTGAGAAAGCCGCCCGAGGCATCCTGCCAGGTCCAGATGATCGCGCCGGGTCCTGCCGCCTGGCCGATCTCCAGCGCGAAATCCTCGACCTGTTCCGGGTCTTTGACGGTGATCTCCAACTCGTCCGCAGCCCCTTCGCGGTTGAAGTAGAGCTGCGCTTCGTCGAGGGGCATGTAGACCCGCGTGCGATCGATATCATAGCGCCCGGCGGTGAAGATATAGGTGACCTCGTAGCCCTTGACCCGCGGCGAGACGCCAAAGGCGGTCTTGACCCCGTTGGGCGAGATCAGCTTGACCTCATCACCCAACCCCACACCGAGGATCTGTGCCACCCCCGAGCCGATGGCGATGCCATCGCCAAAGCGCGCCAGGTCGCCATGCCCGGTCTCCGGGTCGGCGATACGGGGGATGGCGGCCAGATCCGCGGCGGCGATGCCGAAGACCTCGACCCCGGCATTCTGACCATCGGCCGTCGCCATCACCTGGCCCTTGACCAGCGGCGCGACGCGAGTGACGCCGGGCACGGCGCGCACCCGTTCGGCCATGGCGGCATGGTCCGGCAGGGTACGGGTCACGGCGCCGTTCTCGTCCACGCGCTGGACATGGTAGACGGTGACATGGGCATTGGCGCCGAGGATGGTGTCGACGAACTCCGCCCGAAAGCCCGAGCGTACCGCGAGCGTCGCGATCAAGGCAAAGACCGCCAGGGTGATGCCCAGGAGCGAAATCCAGGTCATGACGGACACGCCGCCCTCGGCCCGCTTGGCGCGCAGATAGCGCCAGGCGATCAGCCATTCGAAGGCGGCGAAGGGGGGCGGTTGGCGCGTCATGGCTCTCTTGTCCTGCTCGGGCGGGAAACTGGCCTGTCGGCGCGACAGGGTCAAGCGGTGCCGGGGGCCGATGGCGGATCCGCGCGCGGGGCGGTGGCGGGGGTATGGGTATTTTCGCAGAGAAGAAGCCGCGAGGTGTCCCATGTCCGACTGGTCTTGCCCGGTGGAGGCGCCGATCCGCAGGGCCGAAGCGGTCGCCAAGGCCTGGTGGCGCGGCCGGGCGACCTGGAATTGCGCGCCAAGATCGCCCGCGACACAGGGGTGCAAAATCCCGCGTTGACGGCGCGCGGCGCGCCCGCATAGTGGCGCCATGACCGGACCCCGCTATACCGACCTCGTCGCCTCCCTGCCCGCCAGCGTGCCCTTCGTGGGCCCCGAAGTGCAGGAGCGCGCCCGCAACGCCCCGTTCCGCGCCCGCCTTGGCGCCAACGAGAACGTCTTCGGGCCCTCGCCCTTTGCCATCGCCGCGATGCAGGACGAGGCGGCGGAGGCGTGGAAATACGCCGACCCCTCCCACCTGGACCTGAAGTCGGCGCTGGCCGGACGGCTGGATTGCCGGATCGACAACATCCTGCTGGGCGAGGGGATCGACGGGCTGCTGGGTTACCTGGTGCGGCTGCTGGTGGCGCAGGGGGATGCGGTGGTGACTTCGGATGGGGCCTATCCGACCTTCAACTACCACGTCACCGGCTTTGGCGGGCAGTTGCACAAGGTGCCCTACAAAGGCGACCACGAGGACCTGGGCGCGCTGATCGACAAGGCGCGCGAGGTGGACGCCAAGGTCGTCTACCTGGCCAACCCGGACAATCCGATGGGCAGCTGGCACGGCGCGCGCGCCATCGAGGCCGCGCTGGATGACTTGCCGGACGGCTGCATCCTGGCGCTGGACGAGGCATACGTGGAATTCGCCCCCGAGGGCACCGCGCCGCGGATCGACCCGGAGGACCCGCGCGTGGTCCGCTTTCGCACCTTTTCCAAGGCTTACGGGCTGGCGGGGATGCGGGTGGGCTACGCCATCGCGGCGGCGGACACGATCCGCGCCTTCGACAGGATCCGCAACCATTTCGCCATGTCGCGGCTGGGCCTGGCCGGGGCGCTGGCCGCGCTGGAGGACGAAACCTGGCTGGAGGAGGTGCTGCGGCTGGTCGCGGCCTCGCGCGACGAGATCGGGCGCATCGCCGCCGCCAACGGGCTGACCGCCCTGCCCTCGGCCACCAATTTCGTCGCGGTGGACTGTGGCAGCGACGGGGCCTTTGCCCGGCGGGTGCTGGAGGGGCTGGCGCGCGAAGGTGTCTTTGTGCGGATGCCGTTCGTCGCGCCGCAGGACCGCTGCATCCGGATCAGCGCGGGCCGTCCCGAGGACATGGCGATCCTGTCCGAGGCGCTGCCGGTGGCGCTGGCCATCGCCCGACAGGCGCGCGTGGACTGAGCGGCGTGGGACCGGATTCATCAAATCTTCGGGGTTTCGGGAGATCCTGACCTGACAGGCGGGCAATGTGCGCTATTCTGTCGCATATTGTTCCCCTGCAAGCAGGAGTCCCGCGATGGCCAACCATCCCCCGCAACCGGTCCAGGACTACACCACTGCCAACCTGATCCTGATCTTTGTCAACCTTCTGTGGATCTTCCTTGCGCTGTGGTCGGCCTGGGGTCTTGGCCCGGTGCTGATCCTTGGCGCGTTCCTGAACCACGGGGTCACCCGGATCGAAGCCGCCCGCCGCGCCCATGAACGGCGGTTCGAACGGTTCGGCGGACCGTCCAGCCACGCCTGACGGGCGGGCCTAGAACAGCGCAGACTCCGCGCTGGCCATCGCCTCCACGGTGCCCAGCTGCGCCGAGGCGGGCGGCGCCCCGCGCAATTCGCCACGCAGGGCCAGCAGCGTGCGCCGGTGGTCCGCCTTGTAGGCCACCACGGCCCTGTTGCGCACTGCCGATTGCTTGAGGAACGCCTTCCACGCGGTTTCGGGCAGCGCATGGGCACGGTTCAGGCGCCCGGCCCCGTAGCCCGTGTCATACACCCGTTTTCCCAGCAGCACAGCGGTAAACACCTGGTGCGAGAAGAGATGCGCATGCGGCACGTCCCGCTGGGTCGGCAGCTGGTACTGCCAGAGGTCCAGCAGATGCTCCAGCCGGTCGGAAATCTTCAGCTCGCCGCGGGCGTCGATCCAGTAGGGCGAATCGCTGCGGTTGTTCAGCCGGTAATGCAGGCAGATGAAATCCCGCACTTCGTTGAACAGGTCGTCCGAGAGCTTGTTGTAGGCGGCGCGCGTCGCGTCCTCGTAGTCCTGGCTGGGAAAGCAGTCCAGCAGCCAGCGCAGCCCCAGGTCGATCATGTGGATCGCGGTGGATTCCAGCGGCTCGATGAACCCGCCCGAGAGCCCCAGCGCGATGCAGTTGCCGACCCAGGCGCGGCGCGATCGGCCGATCCGCATGGGGATCACCCGCGGCTCCGACCCCGGTGGGGCGGCGTCACCAAGATGCGCGAGGAATTCGCGCGCGGCCTCTTCGTCGGTGCGATGCGCCGAGGAAAACACGTAGCCGGTGCCGATCCGGTTGAACAACGGCACGGCCCAGCTCCATCCGGCCCCCAGGGCGGTGGATTGGGTCGCGGCGCGGATCTTCGACGGGTCGGGATGCGGGGTCTGCAACGCCAGCGCCCGGTCGTTGCCGAGGTGATCGGAATAGCTGTCGAACGGCTCGCCCAGCGCCTGCTGGATGATCCTGCCGCGGAACCCTGTGCAGTCGATCACCAGCTGGACCGGGTGCCGCCCCTTCGCGCGCAGATGCAGCGCGGCGACCAGCCCCCGGTCGTCCAGTTCCACATCATCGACGTCGTCGAGGATATGCTCGACCCCGCGCGCGGTGCCCGTCTCGCACAGCAGGTCGGCGAACTGCACTGCGTCCAGGTGGTAGGCATAGCCCGCGCGCGGCATCGGATCGTCCGCCGGCCCGCCAAATGAGAAGGGACACTTGTACGCCTCGAACAGCTCCGGCATCGGCGAAAAGGAGGTGACATAATCCCGCCGGCCTGCGCCGTAGGCCTGGAAGTAGTGCCCCGCCTCGATGCCGTCGATCCGCGGCGCCGTGGCAAAGGGGTTCATGTAGCGGATAGGGCGGCCCTTGCGGTCGACGTTCCAGTCATTGAACATCACCCCCATCTTCAACGACGCGTTGCAGCGCCGCATGAAGTCCTGGTCGTCGAGGCCCATCTCGCGCAGCGTGACCGGCATCTGCGGCACCGTCTCCTCGCCCACGCCCACGGTGGGGACGTTGGGCGATTCGATCAGCGTGATCTTGATGCGTGCGGCGATCTTGCTGCGCAGGAAGGTGGCCGCCAGTCAGCCCGCCGTGCCGCCGCCCACGATGGTGATGGATGTGACCGGCTCTCCCATGTCGCACCCTCCCTCACGTCTTGATGTAAGGGAGGCCTACGCGCGTGAGCCCGATTGGCAACCCGCGGGTTCGGTCAGCGCGGGATCAGGTGAAGGCGGGACCATGTACCCAGGTCGTCAGCGAAAAGCGCCGGCCCCGCGTCACCGGTGTGACCCGGTGCAGCACGAAGCTGGGAAACAGCGTGGCGCTGCCGCGCGCCCGCCCCACCGCATCGACCTGCCCGTTGCCGTTCAGGTCCAGCGCGCCGCCGGCGTAGTCGGCCGGCTCGCTGAGTTGCGCGACCAGCGTCAGCTTGCGCTTGGCCGCGAAGGTGCCCGCGCCGATGTCCGTGTGCCAGTCGAAGTGGCTGCCCTCCTCCGCCTCATAGCAGGCCACCTGCGCCCGCTCGGCGAATTCGGTCAGGGCAAAGCCGAAATGCGCGCGGTTCGCCGCCAACACCGTGTCGACGACGCGGCGGAACACCCAGCCGGCCTCGCCCTCCTCGTCCAGCCAGGCGATGCGCGCGACGCGGATGCTTTCGTTCTGCTGCCCGCGCACCAGGCCGGCTTCGGCAAAGTCATGCGCCCGGGCAAGGCGGACTATCTGGTCGCATTCGGCGGCCGAGAACATGGCGTCGCAGGCATAGGGGGTGATCATGGCGGGCTCCGGTGTCCTGAGGTCGCGGCCTTGTGCCAACACGTGGAACGATGCGCCGATCCAGCGCCGACACGCCGGGCAGAAAACGACATCCGTTCAGGGCAAATCGCCTACTTCCGTCATGCCGGGCGGACGGCGCGGGCCGCGGCCCGGATACAGTCCAGCATCAGGCCCTGCGCGCGGGTCGGCATCCAGTCGCTGCGGCAGGTCAGGCCGATGGGCCGCGCGGGCCAGTCGATCCCCGTATCCAGCCGCACCAGCAGGCCGTTGCGCACCTCGGCCTCGGCCTGCTGGGCAGAGATGCAGCCCAAAAGGTCGCTGCGCATCAGCACCTCGCGCATCAGCAGGATCGACCCGCAGTCAAGAATGCTGTCGGGCGGCGGCACCGCGTGGGTGGGGAACAGCGCGTCGAACTGCGCGCGGGACGGGGTGCCGGGACGCGGCACAGCCCAGGGATGGCGCGCCAGCACCTCGAGCGGGATGGCGCGCGCGCCGGCCAGCGGGTGCCCGGGCCGCGCCAGAACCGACAGCGTGTCCTCGAACAAGGGTTCCTGCGTGATGTCCGGCACCGGCAAGGTGTCGCGCAGGGCGCCCAGGATCAGGTCGATGGCGCCGCGCCGCAGCCCCGTCAGCATGTCGGCATAGGGGCCGTCGATCACCGTGACCCGCTGCCGGGGCCGCAGGGCGCGGAACCGCGCCAGCGCCTCGGGCAGCACGACCGAACGCGACAGCGGCAGCGCACCGATGACGATGCGGCCGACCTCGCGGCCTTCGTCCTCGGCCAGGTCCGCCTCGACCTGCTCGATCTCGGAGAACGCCAGCTGTGCGGCCTGTGCCAGGCTGCGGCAGGCCCGCGTCGGCACCGACCCCTGCGAGGTCCGTTCGAACAGCGGCCGCCCGGCCGCCTGCTCCAGCTGGCTGATGGCGCGGTGCACCGTCGGTTGTGCCAGCCCCAGCGCGCGCGCCGCCAGGGTATGGTTCTGTGCCTCGGTCATCGCGATCAGCGCCTGCACCTGCGCGGCGCTGGCGGTGACCGCCAGCCTGGGCGACACTTCGGCCAGCGCCGCGTCGAGCCGGTCCATCGCGCGGCGGAGGCGCACCTCGAACAGCCGCCCTCTCCGGGTCGGGAAAAAACCGTTGCGCCTGCGTTCGAACAGGTCGCCGCCGGCTTCGCGCTCGAGCTTGGCCAAGGCCTGCGTGACCGCCGGCTGCGTCACCCGGCACCGCTCGGCCGCCAGCGTCGGCGAGCGCAGGTCCACCACGGCAAGGAACACGCGGAAATGCCTGAAATTGCGCGAGATCATCTGGGTTCCGGCATCGGTGGCCACGACGGGCGACAGGGGTCGGTATAGCCCCGTCTTATGGCCGCGAAAAGCGCGGATGTCGGCTGGGGAGAGGTGACATGGCGACCCCGGCAGGACGGCAATAAAACCTGTGAAGCAAGAGGGTTAGAGCGCCCAACCGTCGAAACTACCGCCATTGAAATCCTTGGCGAATATGGGCTTTTGCCCAACCGGAAACAGACGGGGCTGGCAGCATGAAGACGCTCATCAGCCGCACACCCGTCAGCTCCGCCGCCCCCTTCGACTTCGATGCGGTCAAGCTGCACCTGCGCGTGGACTTTGACGATGACGACACGTTGATACAAGACATGGCCTGGACGGCTGCGGCAGAGCTGGAACAGTTTGCCCAGCTTGCCCTGCTGACCCAGACCGTGCGCGTGGTGGTCTTCGACCCCGGCACCGATCTGGACTGGCGCTTGCCTGTCGGTCCCGTGGCCGATGACGCGGCCGTGACCATCGCGGCGGACGGCGCGTCCTTCACGGACTTCACGCTGGTCGGCGGTACGCGCGCCATGATCCGCTTGGGCGACAGCTTCCTGACGCTTCTGCCTGACCGCCTGACGATTGAATACCCGGCAGGCTTTGGGGATGCCGCGACCGACATACCCCGCGATCTGGCGCAAGCGATCATGGATCAGACAGCGCTGCACTACGACAGCAGGGGCCCGACCGACTTCAAGAGCCTGACGACCTCGCCGCACCTTGCGCGCATCGCAGCGCGCTACCGTGGGGTGCAGGGATGAGTGGCAAATGGCGACAGGAATGGGCGGCGGCCGTGCGAACGGCCCGTGATCTGTCCATGACAGCGAAGATGCTGGCGCAGGTTCTTGCCCTGGACTTTGCCAATCGTGACACTGGTCAGTGCAACCCTTCGCGGCAGACTCTGGCGGACCACATGGGCGTGTCAGAGGCCACCGTCAAGCGCGCTCTGGCCGACCTGATCAGCGCCGGATGGCTTGGCAAGACGGGCGTCACAGCACGCAAGCGAACCGCCAGCTATGCTTTCCTCAGCCCCGGTAAAGTGGTCGCGTTTGGTCAACGACCGCAGGATAACGCGGGTCACAAACGACCCGCGACCGCACCGGGAACGCGGGTCAAATCTGCACCGAACGCGGGTCATATCTGCACCGCGCCATATAGAGGCAGGAACCAAGTAAAGAACCAGAGCGCGTGCCCGACCGCATCTGAGCAAGACTGCCCCGTTCGGCAGGTGTTCGAGATCGCCCCCGGATCGCATCGGCACGTTGCCTGGGACGGTTGGCTGGCGGCTCACGGCTGGCCGGTGCTGGCCGAGCTTGGCGACCGGGTCAGGCAGAGAAAGTGCGCGGGATGGCTGATGCCGTCCGCCATGCCCCCGGATGACGCTGACAGCATCGGACAGCAAGTCGCTGTTCGTTTCCTGACCTGGGCAACGACCCCGCAACCGAAGGCGGCGCGGGCATGACCGAGGTGGCGAAGCAGACCGGGAAGGCACCCCGCGCGTGGAGGGCGGCCGATGGCTCGAAACTCCCGCCGAAGCCCGAGCGCGCGCCTGTCATCGCGGCCGCGCATCAGCCCGACCTCTTTGCATCTGGTCCCAATGCCGCAACTTTGTTGCGAGGGGGTAACCGTCACCCTGAGTTGGGAATTTTCGCGCCCGGTGGGGAGCTGGAATCTGCGGCCCCGGCCGAGAAAGCTATGCGCTGGATGCAAGGCTTGTGCATCCCGGAAGGTCCGAACGCGGGCCAGCCGGTGACGCTGGCCCCGTTCCAGCGGCGTTTCATCGAAGGCGCCCTTGCCCCTGACACCGCCGCCGCCGTTCTCAGCATCGGGCGCGGCAATGGCAAGTCCGCGATCACGGCCGGGCTGGGCCTGGGTGGGCTGCTGGGCATCTGGGACCGCCAGCCGCGCCGCGAGATCATCGCCGCCGCCAGGACGCGGGACCAAGGCCGGATCATCTGGGACTTCGTGGCAGGCTACTGCCAGTCGCTTCCCCTCGAGGTGCAACGGCACCTGATCTTTCGCCGCGCGCCGCGCCTGGAGATCGAATATACCGGCGATGGCGGCGGGCATGTGCTGCGCGTGGTGGCGGCGGACGGCAAGTCCGCCCTGGGCGGCGCGCCGACCATCGTCATCCTGGACGAGCGCGGGCACTGGGCGCTGGATCGCGGCGACGAGTTGGAACACGCGCTGTTGTCCGGTCTGGGCAAACGCGGCGGCCGCGCCTTCCTGATCAGCACGTCCGCCAGCGACGACACCCACCCTTTCAGCCGCTGGATCGACGATCCGGCCCCCGGAACCTACGTGCAGGAACACCGGCCGGCCCCCGGTCTGCCGGCGGATGACCGGGACTCGCTTCTCATCGCCAATCCGGGCGCGCCGCACGGCATCGGCGGGAGCCTGGAATGGCTCGAGGCACAGGCACAGCGGGCGATTGCGCGCGGCGGCTCGAGCCTGTCCACCTTCCGCCTCTACAACCGCAACGAACGGATCAGCGGCGAGTCGCGGGACCTGCTGATCACCCTGGACGAATGGCTGGCCTGCGAAGTCTCCGAGCTTCCGCCGCGCGAGGGCGGCGTGGTGATCGGGATCGACCTGGGCGGCTCTGCCAGCATGACCGCCGCCGCCTTCTACTGGCCCGCGACCGGACGGCTCGAGGCCCTGGGCACCTTCCCCAGCTCCCCCAGCCTGCTGGACCGTGGGCAGGCCGATGGCGTGGCCGGGCGCTATGTCGAGATGCAGGAGCGCGGCGAACTGACCACGCTGGGCGACAAGACCGTTCCCGTGGCCCCGTGGCTGGTCGAGGTGCTGCGCCACGTCGAGGGCCAAGGGGTTACCTGCATTATTGCCGACCGCTACAAGCAAGCGGAGCTGGGTGAAGCGATCACGCGGGCGGGCATTCGGGCACCCGTGGTTTGGCGCAGCACAGTGTGGAAAGAGTCAAACGAGGACTGCGAGCGTTTTCGCCGCGCCGCCTTCGACGGACTGGTGAAAGCCAAGCCCTCGCTGCTGCTGCGCTCTGCCTTCGCGGATGCGGTCTGCATTCGCGATGCCTCGAACAATATCAAACTGGCCAAGGCCCGATCCACCGGTTGCATTGACGCTGTACAGGCATCGGTGATCGCCGTTGCCCAGGGCGCGCGGATCGCCGCGCAGCCGGTGCGCAAGGCGAGAATGCTATGGGCCTGAGGAAGGAACACCAGAGGTTCAGCCGCAAGGTGACCCGCACCAAGCGGTGGAAGGTGCTGCGCGCGGAGATCCTCGAGCGTGATGGCTACCGCTGCCGGGACTGCGGCTGTCGCGGGCGGCTCGAGGTGGATCACGTCAAGCCGGTCAGGACGCACCCGGACCTGTCCTACGACCCCTCGAACCTGCAAGCCCTTTGCCCGTCCTGCCACACGCGCAAGACGCGCATCGAATGCGGCCACCCGCCGCCACGAGAAGACCGCCAGGACTGGCAACACGCTGTCGAGGCCCTGGAACAAGACGGCAGAAAAAAAACTGAAAGCACAAAGGAGCTTTAGATG
Source organism: Antarctobacter aquimaris (assembly GCF_900184945.1). Classification (GTDB taxonomy): domain Bacteria; phylum Pseudomonadota; class Alphaproteobacteria; order Rhodobacterales; family Rhodobacteraceae; genus Maliponia; species Maliponia aquimaris. The sequence goes on from NZ_FXYF01000006.1 coordinate 262,911, forward strand.
CTTGACTCAGTACGAATTTCTCGGAGGCAATCCGAGATCAGACAGTCTCTGGCAGAGCTGGCAGGCAAGGACAGCCCGTCCGACGACGAGCTGCGCGGCATGGACACGCTTGACCGCGAATACCGCGCCAACGAGACCCGGTATCGCGCCGCCCTCATCGCAGAGGACGAAGAACGCCGCGAGGCCGGGGCCGACCTCGAGACCCGTTCCGCCCAGGAATGGGCCGACCTGATGGCCGGTTTCGAGCTGCGGCAGGTGGCGCTGGCCCTGGACGAAGGACGCCAGCTCACCGGCAGGACGGCCGAAGTCGTGACCGAGTTGCGCGAGCGCGGCGGCTTCCGTGGTATCCCGGTGCCGTGGCAGGCGCTGGAAATCCGCGCGGGCGAGACGGTGGCCAGCGGCACCCCGAACCCGATGCAGACGCGGCCGATCATCGACCGGCTGTTTCCCGACAGTGTGGCGGCTCGCATGGGCGCGCAGATGATCAGCATCGACGCGGGCGCGGTGGAATGGCCGGTGACGACCTCGGCCGTCACGGCGGGCTGGGCAGATGGCGAGACCGCGAACGTGGCCGGGCCGACGACCTATGCCACGACCGACCGCGCAATGTCGCCTGACCACAACCTCGGCATCCAAATGCGGATCACGCGCAAGGCCCTCAAACAGTCCGGCGCGGCGCTGGAACAGGCGGTGCGGCGCGACATGAGCGGGGCCATGGGTGCGGCGATGGATCAGGCGGCCTTTCTCGGCACCGGGGCCAATGGCCAGCCGCTGGGCGTGATCACCGGCGCGGCGACCTATGGCATCACGTCCACGGCAGTCGCCGCATCGGTGAGCTGGTCAGCCTATCGCGCGGCCGTCGCGCGCTTCATGACCGCGAATGCCGCAACCGGCCCGAAGTCGGTCAAGGCGCTGATCCGGCCGGAGGTCTGGGACTACCTCGATGGCCTCATGGTGGGCGATGGCGGTTTCAAATTCGAGTACGACCGGCTGGCCGAGAACCTTGGCGAAGTCGTCATGACCTCGAACGCTCTTGCGGCCCCGACCTCGGGAACCCCGGACGTAACGCAATCGCTGCTGACGACCGCCGCAGGCGGTGTCGCCCCGATCTTCATCGGCGCGTGGGGTGCTGTGGATGTGATCCGCGACCCCTACAGCGATGCACAATCGGGTGGGCTGCGGATCACCGCGCTTGCCACGATGGACGTGACCGTTGCGCGTCCGTCCCAGCTTGAACTGCTGACCGGGCTGGAGCTGGGCTGATGCTGTTCGGCGGCGTGGCAGGCGGCGCGCTGGAGCTGCGCCGCCTCAGTGGTGGAGGCGCGCGCCTGCGCGGGCGCTTCCCCTACAACGACCCGGCCGAACTGGCCCCCGGCCGAGTCGAGGTGATCGCACCGCGGGCCTTCGCCGCGGCGCTTTCGTCGGATGCCAACATCTACCTGCTGTCCGGGCACGACTTCGACAAGCCGCTGGCCAGCCGGGCGGCGGGCACGCTGACGCTGACCGACAGCGACGAGGCGCTGACCTTCGACGCCACCATATCGGACGCCACGTCCTGGGCGCGCGACTTCCTCGCCGCCCACGACGCCGGGCTGATCCGGGGCCTGTCCCCCGGCTTTCGCGTGCCCGGCAATGGCGACCGGATCGACCGGGAGGGCAAGACGCTGCGCCGCACGGTGTTTGCGGCCGAGCTGGTCGAGCTGTCCGCCGTGACGAGGCCCGCCTACGACCGCGCCCAGGTCGAGGCCCGCAAATGGCGGGAGCGCGCCCCGGACTTCAACCGCATGATGATGCACATCAACGATCACTACAGGTGGAGGTGACGATGCTGGGATGGCTCAAGAGCAAGCTGCGCCCGATCGAGGCCCGCGCCAGCGGATCGAGCTACACCGCCCAGGTGATCGCCGCGCGGGACAGCTACATCAGCGGGCGGCGCGGCGTGGCCGAGCTGACAGCGACGGTGCAGAGCTGCATCAGCCTATGGGAAGGCGGTTTTGCCATGGCGGACGTGGAGGGCACCGACCTCTTGCCCCGCCAGATCATGGCCCTGATTGCGCGGGCGCTGGCCCTGACCGGCGAAGCTGTCTTCCTGATCACCGACCGGGGCCTTGTCCCGGCGACCGATTGGGACGTGGCGACGCGGGACGGCACGCCGCGCGCCTACCGGCTGTCCCTGCCAGATGCAGGCGGCGGGCGCATGGTGACCGCACTGGCGCAGGAGGTGCTGCACCTGCGGATCGGCGCGGATCACACAACGCCCTGGATCGGCACGGCGCCCTTGCGGCGGAGCAGCCTGACCGGCGCCATGCTGCACGCGGTGGAATCGGCCCTGTCCGAGACCTTCGAGAATGCCCCGCTTGGCAGTCTCATCGCGCATCTGCCCGACACCGGGGCGGATGACATGGCCACCCTGCGCGCGGCCTTTCGTGGGCGGCGTGGCTCCACCCTGGTCATGGAGGGCGTGGCCCAGGCGACGGCGGCGGGCATGAACCCGACCATCGGGCAGAAGCCGGATCAGCTCTCCCCGGACCTCAGCCGCAGCATGACGGCCGAGACGCTGGCAGCGGCGCGCGAGGGCATCCTGATGGCCTATGGCGTCCTGCCGTCGCTGGCCAACCGCGCCGCAACCGGCCCGGCTGTCCGCGAGGCGCAGCGCCAGCTTGCCACCTGGACCCTGCAACCGATGGCCGAGCTGCTGGCGGACGAGGCCAGCGCCAAGCTGGGGACCGGGGTGCAGATCGACACGCTGAGGCCCCTGCAAGCCTTCGACGTTGGCGGCCGTGCCAGGGCGCTGTCCACGATCATCGGAACCATGGCCGAGGCAAAGGCGGCCGGGCTTGCGCCCGGTGATCTGGCGGCCGCGCTGCACCTGGTGGACTGGATAGCGTCGGAATAGGGCGGGTGCCCCTGGGTTTCCTTGATCGCCCAACGCATCCCGGCTCAGTCGGAGAGTCCCGTCAGCAACCCCGACAGCGCGCGGCCTATCTCTCAGGTGTTCTCAAGGCGCGGCGCGCATCACTTCCGCAGGCGGACCCCCGGCCCGCCGCCGTTCTCCGGGATGAACTCGACTCCCGCTTCCTCGAGGGCGGCGCGGATCGCCGCGACGGTAGAGTCGCGCAGCTCTTCGCCTCTCTCAAACCGGGTTACTGTTGTCGGAGACACGCCCGCCGCTGCGGCAACGTTCCGCACACCAAGCCCAAGCGCCGCCCGCGCCATGCGAGATTGCGCCGGTGAAAGTGTCACCGTGTGACATTTTTCTTGACCCACTGTCTACGTCCTGTAATTGTCACCCTGTAACAATACCACAACAGGAGACCCTGACAATGCCCAATGACCCCGCCTGCGGGATCGATCCTGCCATGCCTTCCGAAACCGTCTATGAACACCTGCTGCGCATCACCCATCTGACAGTCGCGGCTTCGATGCTCACGGACAATTTTCCGCCCTTGGGCGAGCGCGGTGCGCCGCCGATCATGCACCTTCTGGACATGGCCTGCGCCGAACTGGACGCCTTGGCGAAGCGTGTGAGTGACTGACATGCAGGACCACGACACTGCCGACAAGGCCCGCCAGATCGCCGCCCTTGCGCGCTTTGGGGGATTCATCGCCCTGGATGATCTGGGCTACCCGGTCCAGCTCATCGACTTCCTGTCGCACTTCGAGGTGATCGAGCGGCTGGCGCGCGAAATCGTGACCGAGCTGGATGGCCTGGAAAGCTAGTCGAGCATGATCGCTGCGGCTATGCGACGGGCACAATTGACAATGAACCTTTTGTGTGAGTAATCTTGCCGCAAGGTTCGAGAAGCAAGCATGGCAGATGGCCCGTCCCAAACACGACGACCCAACGCGGATGGTAGCAAGCGAAGTGATCCACGCCACTGGCCTGGACAAGCGAGCGTTGCAGCACATCCGCGACCGGCGGGCGGGACCATTTGAGGATCAAGAGGCTATGAGACTGGCAGCCGAAGGATTTTACAGCGAAGACGCACTGGCCGAGCTTGCCGTCTCCGGCGCTGCTCACAACGCGGGGTTTCCGCTGTTGCAAGCCGTCGCCGTCTCGAGGGCGCGGTTTGCACAAACCCCGGATCACAGGCCCGCGCTGTTTGCCATGCTTCATCAATTCGACGCGGGCAAACGCTTTCGTCCTGGTCCGGCCGAGCTGCGCCATTGGCTGAACGTCTCCGAGCTGCTGCACAATGCAACCGGCGGCTATGTCGGCGGCACACATGCGCCTGAGGACTCGATACTCTGGATTGCAGAAGGCCGGTATGTGCTCGAGGGCAAGCACAAGCCGCGCCTGCGGCCCCTCTACCCACCGGGCGCAGACACGGACCTTCCTGAACCCGTCTGTCGGATCATCGACATGAAAGACGCCAAAGCGACCATTGCACCTTGGTTCGAAGACTACCCCGACGATGCCAGCGCCTTTGCTGCCTATCAGGAGGCCCTGAGGCGCGCTGTCGCCGTGGTCCGCGTCAACATATCGCTGGCGATCCGCAACGCCTTCGACCGCGTTCACGAACTGCGCCGCACCAAGGGCGGCCCGTTCTTCCCTGAGGGGGGCAGTGATGGCCCGCCGCAAGACCCCTTTCCGCCAGGATGACGTCAAGCGCGCCGTCAAGGGTGTGCTCTCAGCAGGACTTTCCGTCGCCAAGGTGGAAATCGACCCGGACGGAAAAATGGTTCTTACCTGCGGCGAAGGCGCGGCCGACGACGCCGCCACCGAGATCGACCGCGCGCTGGAGATCCGATGACCAAGCGGCGCAACCCTTTCCCCGGCGTGGGCAACACCCCGCACGTCGACCGGCACGGCAAGAAACGCTGGCGCCTGCGCCGCACCGTGAACGGGCGCAAGGTGGACACCTACCTGCCCGGGCCCTACGGCTCTGCACAATTCCGCGCCGCCTATGAGGCCGCTATCAGCGGGACCGCAGAGCGGGAGATTCAGGCCGCACCTGGCACCTTCGACCATGTGATAGAACATATGCTGCGCAGCGCTAAATGGCGCGATCTGCGCGAGACGACGCGCGGTCCGAAGCGCGGCCGACTCGACTGGATACGTGAACGCATCGGCCGGTTTCGCCTGAGTGACCTGCAACCCCGGCACGTGGCGGCGCTGATGGACAAGAAGGGCGGTCCCCATGCCGCGAACCGGCTGCACAAGGAGCTGGTCGAAATCTACGCCCATGCCGCCGCTCACTTTGCGTTGAAGGGCACGCCGCCGACGGCGGCGGTTGACCGGCGGCGGATCAGAAGTGACGGCTTCCACACCTGGACTGTCGAACAAGTCGAGCAATTCCGGGCGCATCACGCATCTGGTACCATGCCGCGTCTCGCCTTCGAGCTTGCCCTTGGCACGGGAGCGGCGCGCCAGGACGTGGCCCGCATGGGTGCGGCCAACCTGCGCGGCGGTGCAATCGTCTACAGCCGAGGCAAGACAGGCGGCCACGTCGAGCTGCCCCTTGCCCTGCTGCCAGAGCTGGCCCGCGAACTGGCCCTGCATCCGGCAAAGCGTCCCGTCTTCATCACGCGCCAGGACGGCGCTCCCTTCTCTGTCGCTGGGTTTGGCAACGCGTTCCGTGACTGGATCGCGGCGGCGGGCCTTCCAAGCGAATGCAGTCTGCACGGCTTGCGCAAGCATGGGGCGACCCGGCTGGCCGAGCGCCGCGCGACCGAGTTTCAAATCATGGCGTTTCTGGGCCACGAAAGCCCGAACGAGGCCCGCCGATATGTCGCCAAGGCGAACCGCGCCACGATGGTCGCGGATGCCCTGCGGCTGCTACCCACGAACGAAAGTTTGCCCAACCTGTCTGTCCGGTTGGGCAAAGACACGTCTCAACCTCTTAAAAATAAAGGGGAAATCTGATGACATGGCGACCCCGGCAGGACTCGAACCTGCAACCTGCCCCTTAGGAGGGGGCTGCTCTATCCAGTTGAGCCACGAGGTCGTGACCCCGTGTTTAGCGGCTCTGTCTGCCCCTGTCACGCCCCAGAATCCCACCGCGCAGCCCGCCCTGCGCACCTCTCTTGCGCGGGACGCGCGGCGGCTCTTGAACACGGTCCTGATTGCGGTAACGTGGTGACATCTCACGAAAAGGATATGACCTTGGCCGCCGACGATCCCCGCCCCCTCACCCTTCGCGACGTCTCCGAGGCGTCCGGCGTGTCCGAGATGACCGTCAGCCGTGTCCTGCGCAACCGCGGCGATGTCAGCCAGGCGACGCGGGAAAAGGTGCTGGAGGCCGCCAAGACGCTGGGCTACGTGCCCAACAAGATCGCCGGGGCGCTGGCCTCCAGCCGGGTGAACCTGGTGGCCGTGATCATCCCCAGCTTGCGCAACATGGTCTTTCCCGAGGTGCTGTCAGGCGTCTCTGCCGTGCTCGAGGAGACCGAGCTGCAACCGGTGGTCGGCGTCACCGACTACCTGCCGGAAAAGGAAGAGCGCGTGCTCTACGAGATGCTGTCCTGGCGGCCCTCCGGCGTGATCATCGCCGGTCTGGAACACACCGATGCGTCGCGCGCCATGCTCAAGGCCTCCGGCATCCCGGTGGTCGAGATCATGGATACGGACGGCACGCCGATCGACTGCGCCGTGGGCATCAGCCACCGCCGCGCCGGGCGCGAGATGGCGCGGGCGATCCTCAAGCAGGGGTATCGGCGGATCGGCTTCATGGGCACCAAGATGCCGCTCGACCATCGCGCGCGCAAACGCTTCGAAGGCTTCACCGAGGCGCTGGCCAAGGAAGGCATCGAGGTCATCGACCAGGAGTTCTATTCCGGCGGCTCGGCACTGGCCAAGGGGCGCGAAATGACCAAAGCCATGCTTGAACGCGAACCGGAACTCGATTTCCTCTATTATTCCAACGACATGATCGCGGCCGGCGGGCTGTTCGAACTGCTGGCGCAGGGCATCGACATCCCCGGCCAGATCGGGCTTGCCGGGTTCAACGGGGTCGAGCTGCTGGATGGGCTGCCGCGCCGCCTGGCGACGATGGATGCCTGCCGCGCCGAGATCGGCCGCAAGGCCGCCGAGATCATCGCCAGCCGGGTCGACAACCCCGCCGTCCCGGTCGAGAAGATCGTCGAACTGACGCCCAAGATCGACTACGGCGACACGCTGAAACGGCGCTGAAATCGTCCCGAGCCTGCCCCGGGACCCCGTGGCCTGTCAGGCCCCTGCCCGTTTCACGATGGCGATGGCCTCGGCCACGGCGGCTTCGATGTCCATCTTGGAGGTGTCCAGCGTGATCGCGTCCGGCGCGGGCTTCAGCGGCGCATCGGCGCGGTTCATGTCGCGGGCATCCCGCGCCAGCACGTCGGCCAGCACCTCTTCCTGCGTCACGTCATGACCCGCCGCCACCAGCTCGCGCCAGCGCCGCGCCGCGCGCACCTCGGGGCCGGCGATGACAAACAGCTTGGCCTCGGCGTCGGGGCAGATCACCGTGCCGATGTCGCGCCCGTCCAGCACCGCCCCGCCCGAGCGGCGGGCAAAGGCGCGCTGCACGTCGATCAGCGCAGCCCGCACCTCGGGCAGCGCCGCCACCTTGGAGGCGGCCTGCGCCACCTCGGGGCCGCGCAGCGCGGCGGCGTCCAGCCCCCGCAGGTCCAGCCCTTGTGCGGCTTGCAGCGGCGGCACACCATCCAGCATCTTGAGCCCCACGGCGCGGTACAGCAGCCCGGTGTCGAGATGGGCAAAGCCGAAATGCGCCGCCAGTTGCCGCGCGATGGTGCCCTTGCCGCTGGCCGCCGGGCCGTCGATGGCGATGGTAAAGCTCATGCCGCGCACTCCGTGTCTGCCCTGTCCGAGGCCTAGCAACTGCGCCGCGCGGTGAAAACCCCCGGACCCCTGCCGGCCCTGCCGTCAGCCGCGCGTGATCTGAGCGCCCAGCGCGCCCATCAGCCCTTCGAAGATCGGAAACGAGGTGGCGATGGGCGATCCGTCGTCCACCGTCATCGGCGCTTGCGTCGCCAGCCCCAGCACGAGAAAGGACATGGCAATGCGGTGGTCGATGTGCGTCGCGGCGGTCACGCCGCCGGGCACGTTGCCGTGGCCCAGCCCGTGTACCGTCCACCAGTCCTCGCCATCTTCGACGGTCACACCCGCCGCGCGCAGGCCTGTGGCCATCGCCTCGATCCGGTCGCTTTCCTTGACCCGCAGTTCCTTGACGCCGGGCATGTGGGTGCGCCCCTCGGCAAAGGCGGCGACCACCGACAGCACCGGATATTCGTCGATCATGCTGGCGGCGCGTTCGGCCGGGACCTCGATGCCCTTCAGATCGGGTGAGAAGCGCGCGCGCAGGTCGGCCACCGGCTCGCCCCCCTCTTCGCGCATGTTTTCAAACGTCAGGTCCGCGCCCATCTCCTGCAAGGTAAAGAACAGCCCGGCGCGGGTCGGGTTCAGGCCGATGTTGGGCACCAGCACGTCCGAACCTTCGACGATCAGCGCGGCGCAGACCGGGAAGGCCGCCGAGGACGGGTCGCGCGGCACGATGATGGTCTGCGGCTTCAGCTCGGGCCGGCCTTGAAGAGTGATGATGCGGCCCTCGTCGGTGACTTCGGTCGAGATGGTCGCGCCAAAGCCCGCCAGCATGCGTTCGGAATGGTCGCGGGTCGCCTCGCGCTCGATCACCACGGTCTCTCCCGGCGCGTTCAGCCCGGCCAGCAGCACGGCGGATTTCACCTGCGCCGAGGGCACCGGGACGGTGTAGCGCACCGGGCGGGGATCGGCCGCGCCGATGATGGTCATCGGCAGCCGCCCGCCGGACCGCCCGTAGGCGCGCGCCCCGAACAGCGCCAGCGGGTCGGTCACGCGGGCCATGGGACGCTTGTTCAGGCTGGCGTCGCCGGTAAAGGTCGCGGTGATCGGCGATGTGGCCATGGCGCCCATGATCAGCCGCACGCCGGTGCCGGAGTTGCCGCAGTCGATGACACTGCCCGGCTCGGCAAAGCCGCCGACGCCGACGCCGTGGACGTGCCAGGTGTCGCCGGTCTTTTCGACCTGCGCCCCGAACGCGCGCATCGCCTTGGCGGTGTCCAGCACGTCCTGCCCTTCGAGCAGGCCGGTCACCCTGGTTTCACCCACCGACAGCGCGCCCAGGATCAGCGAGCGGTGCGAGATCGACTTGTCGCCGGGCACATGCGCCTCGCCCGTCAGCGGGCGGGAGGCGCGGGAGGTCATCGGGATGGCGGCGCCGTGGGCGGACATGGGCGGTCTCCTGCTGGGTGTCGGCGCCTGATAGCAAGCGGGTGGGGTGAGGTAAATCGGCGTTCTGCGCGTGGGCGTCAGTCGGGGCGGGCCAGGTCGGCCACGGCCGCCGCCAGGCCGCCCGCGCCGTGCGGGATCTCCAGCGCGGTCAGCCCCGCCTCGACCACGCCGATCAGGCCCAGGATGCCGTGCGCGTTGACGTGCCCCATGTGGCCAAAGCGGAAGTAGCCCGCGCCGGTCGGGTCCAGCGGATCGTTGACCCGCAGCCCGACCCCCAGCGTCACGCCGGCCTCATCGCGGCACCATTCCCGCAGCCGATCCCCCAGCGGCGCGCCCACCTGCGCCGCCGTCACCGCGTGCGAACGGTGCGCGGGGTCCGCGACGTTCAGGCGGAACGGGCCTTCGCTGGCCCAACAGTCCGCCGCCGTCCACAGTGCGCGGGCCAGCCGCGCGTGGCGTTGCCAGACCGCCGCCATCCCTTCGTCGTGGATCATGTCCAGCGCCGCCCTCAGCCCGTACAGATGATGCGTGGGCGCGGTGCCGCCGAAGTAGTGCGAGAACATGCCCGGCTCGGCCCGCGGCGCCCAGTCCCAGTAGCACGACACGCGCGACATGGCTCGCCGCACCGCCTTGGCCCGGTCGTTGAAAAACACGAATCCCATGCCCGGCGGCACCATCAGCCCTTTTTGCGAGCCGGTGATCATCACGTCAACGCCCCAGGCGTCCATCTCGAACACGTCGCAACCCAGCGAGGCGATGCAGTCCGCCATCAACAGCGCCGGGTGCCCGACCTCGTCCAGCACGCGGCGCAGCGCCGCCACGTCCGACCGGACCGAGGACGAGGTATCGACATGCACCGCCAGCACCGCCTTGATGCGCTGGCCCTTGTCGGCCAGCAGGGCGGCGCGCAGGCGCTCGGGGTCCATCGGGGTCTTGCGGCCATGTTCGATGATCTCGACCTCGGCGCCGATGCCGCGCGCCATCTCGGCCCAGCCGTGGCCAAAGGCGCCGGTGGTCGGCACCAGCACCTTTTCTCCGGGCGCCACACAGTTGACCAGCGCCGCTTCCCAGACGCCGTGACCGTTGGCGATGTACATTGCCACGTGCCCCGAGGTGCGCGCCACGGCACGCAGGTCGGGGATCAGGCTGGCCACCATGTCGTGCAATTCACCGGCGTAGATGTCCGGTGCGGGGCGGTGCATCGCCTGCAACACCCGGTCAGGCATCATCGAAGGCCCCGGCAGGGCCATGTAGGGACGACCGGCGGAGAGCGGCATGGGGGATTCCTTTTCCAGCAGTGCCGCCGAGGTTTAGCGGGCCGCGCCCCGCCGTCAATATGCCCGCTCGCTGGACAGGCCGGGCATTGCCGCGTAAACCGCCCGCCGGAACCCCAAGGACCGCAAGGACCGCGCGCGGATGCTGGCACGACTCTGGAGAACACTCGACAAGGCCGAGCGCCGGCTACGGCGGTCGTTCGGCAAGGACATCTCCACGCCCTCGGCGCGGCGCTGGTCGATGCTGCATTACCACCTGTTCGACCATGCCTTTCTGCGCGTGCTCTGGACGAATTTCTACCAGATCGCCCCCGGCGTCTACCGCTCGAACCAGCCCGACCACCGGCGGCTGGAACGGTACAAGGCGATGGGCATCCGCACCATCGTCAACCTGCGCGGCGAGGACCGCTTTGCCCATTACCTGCTGGAACAGGAAAGCTGCGAGGCCCTTGGCCTGACCCTGGTCGACGCCAAGCTCTGGGCGCGTGAGGCCGCGCCGCGCAGCCGCATCATCGGCGTGATCGACGCCCTGCGCGCGGCCGAAAAGCCGCTGGTGTTCCACTGCAAGTCAGGCGCGGACCGGGCCGGCTTTGTCGCGGCGCTCTACCTGCTGGTCTTCGAGGGGGCGGACATCGCCGAGGCCAAGAGGCAGCTGGGGCTCAAGTACATCCACCTCGACTTTACCAAGACCGGGGTGCAGGATTACGTGCTGCGGGTCTATGAGGCGCGGCTGCAACTGGGCGAGATCGGGTTCGAGCCGTGGATTCGGACCGAGTACAAGGCCAGGGTGATCCAGGACGGCTGGGACAAGCGGCGCCCCGAGATCGACACGGCGCGGGAGATGATGCGTGGCTGAGACCACCGGCGCGCCGCCGCCTAGGCGCCTGTTCCTCTGGCTCTGGCGGCGCTACCTCAAGCGGTACGCCGGGCCGATGGCCGTGGCCATGGTCTTCATGGCGCTCGAAGGCAGCATGTTCGGCCTGCTCAGCTACATGATGAAGCCGATGTTCGACGAGGTCTTTGTCGGCGGCAACGCCGATGCGCTGGTCTGGGTCGGGTTGGCGGTGCTGGGCATCTTCACCATGCGGGCGGTCGCCAGCATCGTCCAGAAGGTGCTGCTGACCCGGGTCTCGCAGATGTCGATGGGCGATATCCGGCAGGACATGCTGCAGCACCTGATGACGCTGGATCCCGGCTTTCACCACCAGTACGGCCCCGGCTACGTGATCCAGCGTATCGAAGGCGACGTGAACTCCATCTCCAAGGTCTGGAGCACGCTGATCACCGGCGCCGGTCGCGACGTGGTGGCGCTGATTTCGCTGTTCGGCGTGGCGCTGGCGATTGACTGGCGCTGGACGCTGGTCGCGCTGATGGGCGCGCCGCTGCTGGTCGGGCCCTCGGTGCTGCTGCAACGCTTCGTCCGTGGCAACGCGCGGACGGTGCGGGACATTTCCGCGAAACTGTCGATCCGGCTGAACGAGGTCTTTCACGGCATCACCGCAGTCAAGCTGAACCGGCTCGAAGGCTGGATGGCCAGGAAGTACCGCAGCCTGACCCAGGCCCGCATCAAGGCCGAGACACGGTCAGCCGCCGGTCAGGCCTCGCTGCCCGGGCTGATCGACCTGATGTCGGGCATCGGCTTTGTCGGTGTGCTGTGGTTCGGCGGCGGAGAGATCCTGTCGGGCGAAAAGACGGTGGGCGATTTCATGGCCTTCTTCACCGCCATCGGCCTTGCCTTCGAGCCGCTGCGCCGGCTGGGCGCGGTCACCGGCGTGTGGCAGGTGGCGGCGGCCTCGATCGAGCGGATCATCGAGCTGTTGCAGACCCAGCCCGACTTGCGCGACCCGGCGCAGCCTGTGCCCCCGCCGCAGGGCGTGCCCGGTGTGCGGCTGGAGGCGGTCGACCTGCGCTATGGCGAGGCGCCGGTTCTGCACGGTCTCAGCTTTGAGGCGGAGGCGGGCAAGACCACGGCGCTGGTCGGGGCCTCGGGCGCGGGCAAGTCCACGGTGTTCAACCTGCTGACCCGCATGGCCGACCCGCAGGCGGGCCGCGTCGAGATCGGCGGCGTGGCGGTGTCGGCGATGCGGCTGGCGGAGCTGCGCAAGATGATCTCGGTCGTCAGCCAGGACGCGCTGCTGTTCGACGAGAGCCTGCGCGACAACATCGTGCTGGACCGCGAGGTGTCGGACGAGGCCCTGGCGGCGGCGCTGGAGGCGGCGCATGTGACCGACTTCCTGCCGAGGCTGGACGAGGGGCTGGAGACCAAGGTCGGGCCGCGCGGCTCGCGCCTGTCGGGAGGGCAGCGGCAACGGGTGGCGATCGCCCGGGCGCTGCTGCGCGACACGCCGATCCTGCTGCTGGACGAGGCGACCAGCGCGCTGGACGCCGCCAGCGAGGCGGTGGTGCAGGCCGCGTTGGAAAAGCTGTCAGAGGGGCGCACCACGCTGGTGATCGCACACCGGCTGTCGACGGTGCGCAACGCCGACAAGATCGTGGTGATGGAGGCCGGGCGGGTGGTCGAGGAAGGCACGCACGAGGCGCTTCTGGCGCGCGGCGGCGCCTATGCCGACCTTTACCGCCTGCAGTTCGACTCGGTCGACGCCGGGGCCTGAGCGCGGCGCCCGGTGGTGGCCGGGCTTTCGGGTATTTTCACAGAGAAGAAACCGCGAGGCGCGCCTTTTTCCGGCGTCAGCGCCGGTAGCTGCGGGCGAGCGTTTCCGGGTCCGCCCCGGCCCAGTAGCGGGTCAGCGTCCAGAGGTTGCGCGCGCCGCGCCTGAGCCAGCCTTGTCTTTGGTATTTTCCGGCCGAGGTGACCGCGGTGGCGGGCAGACCGTGCAAGCGGCGGCGCAGGCGACGGGCCAGGGCCACGTCCTCCATCAGCGGCAGGTCCGGGTAGCCTCCAGCCGCATCCAGCGTCGCGCGGTCGATCAGCAGGCCCTGGTCGCCGTAGGGCAGCCGGAACAGCCGCGCGCGCAGGTTGGCCCAGCCTCCCACGATCCGGGGTGCCATCCCCTTTACGTCGAAGACCAGTCGAAAGTGCCAGGCGCCGGGCTGCGTCAGGCCGGCCAAGACCGCATCGGTCCAGCCGGGGGCCAGCCGGGTGTCTGCGTGCAGGATCAGAAGCCAGGCGCCCTCGGCCTCGGCAATGCCCCGCCGGATCTGCCCACCACGCGACGCGGGGCCGGTAACGAGGCGCGCACCGGCGGCCTCGGCGATGGCGCGGGTGGCGTCCTGAGAGCCGCCGTCGCTGACCACCAGCTCGCGGATCAGCCCGGCCTGCAACCCCTCGCCCAGCGCGCCCAGGCAGGCGGGCAGGTGGTCGGCCGCGTTCAGCGTGGGGATGATGACGGAGATTGGCGCGCGCATGACCTGTTCACCCTTGATCACCTCGCCTATATGCCGCTGCAACGGGAAAGGAAAAGCGAATGTCGGACGACAAGCGGACAGTCCTGCGGGTCAGCGGCCCCCAGGCGACGGAGTTTCTCCAGGGGCTGGTGACGAATGACGTGGTCCGCCTGAAGGACGGGCTGGTCTATGCCGCCTTGCTGACCCCGCAGGGGAAATACATGGCGGATTTCTTCCTCGTGCCCGATGGCGATGACGTGCTGGTCGATCTGCCCGAGGCGCTGGGGGATTCGGTAGCGCAGCGGCTGGCCATGTACAAGCTGCGCGCGCCGGTGACGATCTCACCGACCGAGATCGTCGTGACGCGCGGCACCGGGCCGATGCCCGAGGGCGCATTTGCCGATCCGCGTCATCCTTCGCTGGGCTGGCGCGGCTACGCCGGCCAGCCGGGCCAGGATGCGGACTGGGACGCGCTGCGTGTGGCGGCCTGCGTGCCTGAGGCGGGGGTCGAACTGACGCCCGACACTTTCATCCTCGAAGCCGGGTTCGAACGGCTGCACGGCGTCGATTTCCGCAAGGGCTGTTATGTCGGCCAGGAAGTGACCGCGCGGATGAAGCACAAGACCGAGCTGCGCAAGGGCCTGGCCGTGGTCGAGGTCGATGGCACGGCCCCCGTCGGCACCGAGATCATGGCCGGGGACAAGCCCGCCGGGACGCTCTACACCCAGTCGGGTGGTCGCGGCATCGCCTACCTGCGCTTTGACCGCGCCGGGGACGAGATGACGGCCGGGGACGCGCGGGTGCGCTGGGCCGGCTGAGCGGACCGGGCGCGCTGTTTCGGCACACCCGGTCCGGGGTCATGCAAGCACATCCAGCGGCTTTTCGAACACCTGCAAGGACAGCTGCGCCCCTGCCCCGCGCATCAGGGCGGCACTCGCCCCGTTGAAGGCGTGGACGCGGCTGATCCAGCCGGTGCAGCCTTCGGCGCGGATGTCCTGCTCGAACCGGGCCATCAGCCTTGCGCCCAACCCGCGCCGCCGCCAGATCGGCTGGACGTAGATGTGATCCAGCAGCGCCTTGCGGGCGGCGAGTTCCAGCGCCGTCGCGGGACGATCCACAGGCCGCCACATCAGGTAGCCCCGCGGCACGCCCTCGGTGCGATAGATCAGCAGCTGCGCGCCGTCGGCCATGGCTCCGGCGAGGATGTCACCCAGGTCTGACCGCCTGCCCGCGGTGTGAAACCGCTCGGGCAGATGGGTCGCGTGCAGCGCGTTGAGCGCATAGAGCATGTCGGCCAGAGCGGGCAGGTCGGTGTCGCGGGCGGTGTCGATCATGAAAAAGCCTCCTGGCGGGTGGGCCGGAGGCTTTGGTTTCATGGTGTCTGTCACCCCCGGCAGGTTCGGGGGATGTGCGCGCGGGCCCCGAGGTCAGGCGCGCTCGGAATACTCGAGGGTTTCGGTGTTGACGATGATCATCTCGTCCTGCCCCACGAAGGGCGGCACCGTGATGCGCACGCCGTTGTCCAGCACGGCAGGCTTGAAGCTGTTGGCGGCGGTCTGGCCGCGCACCACCGGCTCGGTCGAGACGATCTTGCAGGTCACCTTGGCCGGGAGGCGGGCGCTCAGCGCTTCGGCGTCGTGGAATTCCACCGCGATGGTCATGCCGTCCTGCAGGAAGGGGCGGCGTTCGCCGAGGATCTCGGCGTCCAGCTGGACCTGTTCGTAGGTCTCGGCGTCCATGAAGATCAGCTGGCCAGCGTCTTCGTAGAGGAACTGCATGTCCTTGGTCTCGAGCCGCACGGCCTCGACCTTGTCGGCCGAGCGGAAACGCTCGTTCAGTTTGGAGCCGCTGCGCAGGTTCTTCATCTCGACCTGGGCAAAGGCGCCGCCCTTGCCGGGTTTCACATGGTCGACCTTGACCGCCACCCAGAGGTGGCCGTCATGCTCCAGCACATTGCCGGGGCGGATTTCGTTGCCGTTGATCTTGGGCATGAGTCAGAACCATGGCGAAAGGTTGATGATTGTTCGACCGCCCCTATATCTGGCGCACAGGTGCGTGGCAAGACAACGTATCTCGTGCTGCACCCGCAGAAAGCCATGCGTTTTTTGCATAACTGCTATGCAGCAATGGGGTATCCGAATCGAAGCGAATGCGCCATAACCCCCGGTACGCCGAAAAACACAAGAGCAATAATCAAAGGTCGAGACATGAAGGATTTCGTTGACAGCACCGCTTTCAACGCCGAACAGGGCAACCGCGCGCGCAAGCTTTTTGCGGCGGTGGTGCTGGCTGCCCTCGACGATGCGATCGCAGACGACAAGAAGTATGGCAACGGCCCCGAGCAGATCGCCCGTTGGGCGCGGTCGCGCGACGGTCGCGAAGTGCTGTCCTGCGCCGGGATTGACCCGAACGAACGTGTGGTGGCCGGACTTATGGACTTTGTTTCCAAGGGTGTGCGGACCTCTGTTGCGCTGTCGCGCGAAGAGAGCGAGCGCCGCAACGCGGCCCAGCAAGCCGAAGCCGCCTGACACCAGACCGACCGACTTCATCCAGCGCGCCCCTTCGCGGGGCGCGTTTTTTCGTCTGACCCGGCGTTGTTTGCGTCTTGTCACCTGCGCTGTCAGAAACGGCAAGGCGCCGCCCCCGACGGATCAGGCGCCTGCGCATGCCCGTGCCGGCAGTGTGGTTGTCAGTCGAAGTCCTGGCTCATCAGCACGCGATGAATCTCGCGGCGGACCAGCTTGCGGACGTTGCGCGTGATGCGCTCACCCAGCACACCCTGCAATTCTTCGCGGATGATCTCTGCGACCATGGCATGCAGCGCTTCTTCGCTCAGTTCGGTCGCGCCGGATGCTGCTGCCGGCGGCAGGTCGTCCCGGTCCAACACGGCAGGCCTGGGGTCTGCCGCGGCGGGTGCATGGTCTTCCCACTCCAGCGTGGAGTGTCCCGTACGGCCCATGTGACGCACGAAGGCGGGTTTCTCTGATGGGGTGTCGGGTTCGGCCAGATCGTCGGCTGCTGCGTCGTCCGGGCCTTCGCTCACCGTATCGGCCACTTCGGGCGGGAACGTGGTGCGGGCCGCCTCGGCCACGGCTGAGACGTCGATCTCGGGAAGCTCTGCCGCTGGCAGGTGTTCGAGTTCCGCATCGTCGTCCGGTGCGTCTTTGGGTTCGGGCTGCAACGTCGACAAATCGGCGGCACGGCTGTCCCCTGCGTCCTCGGCCTCTGGCACGTCCTCCGCCTGCTCGTCCTCTTGCGCATCGGGCACGGGGGTCCAGCGGTGCGACTGGCGATGCAACATCTGTTCCAGCGTGGCGATCTTGCGCTCAAGCGCGGAGTCGTGGTCCGGTTCGGACGGCTCGACCATCGTTTCGGGTTCGCCTTCTTCGGCCCAGCCGTCAAAAACCGACTCAAGCCGCGGCGCATCCACTACGTGATCAAGATCGTCGTCCTCGGAGGCCTCGGCGGCCTCGGTCAGCTCGGCGCACAGCGCTTCGAGCTGTTCAGCCGCGGCCTCGTCCTGCTGTTCCGGCTCCAAGTCTTCGGGACCGGACAGGTCATCCCCCTCGGGCTGGTCATCGTCCAGCGAGAGATCGGCATCCTGGTCCGGATCGGACAGGATTTCCTCTGGCTCCGCCCGAGCCGCATCATGCAGCAGAAACGCCGCAGGTAGCGCAACTGCCGCATCCTCCTGCGCGAACGCCTGTTCCTCCTGAACGACCGCCGGTTCCAACTGCGCGACCGGAGGTTCCTCCTGCCCGGGCAAGAGCGTTGGCGCCGTCAGTATCATCGGGGGTTCCGCCGGGTCCGCGGCTTGGGGTGGCTCGGGCTCCGGAACGCGCAGCGCCGGGGACAACACCAGCCGCTCGGCCAAGGGCGCAAGTGCGGGCGCAGGTGCGGGTGCGGACACGGGGCGACGCGGGCGGGCATCTTCGGACACCAGCCGGCGGATCGAGGACAGCACGTCCTCTATTTGTACATTGGTCACGCGATCTGACATTGTTCCTGCCACTCTTGCCTCGGGCCAGAGTGTACCCGCAAAGCCGCGCCCCGCACAACAGATGCAGAAAAAACTACTCTTTTCCGAGGGCCTTCAGGACACGGTCCAGTTCGGCCCCCTGCTTGCTGCGCTTCATCGGCGCGCCCTTGACCAGGTTGTAATAGGCAGAGGGATCAAATTGCGGCACATCAAGGTGCAGCGCCTCGGCGGTCAGCAGGCCCAGCGACGCCAGCACCTGGTAGGCGGCGATGGATTCGTTGACCTGCGCGCTGACGAGGCTGGCGCGCGCGTCGAGCAGTTCCTGTTCCGCGTCCAGCACGTCCAGCGTGGTGCGGGCACCCAGCTTGGCCTCTTCGCGCACCCCCTGGAAGGCGACGGTCGCGGCGCGCACCTGCTCTTCGAAGGAGGTGCGGTTGGCCTGCGCGACGCGCAGGGCGGCATAGGCCTCGCCCACGTTCAACTCGATCCCCGCAAGCGCGGTGTGCAGCCGGCCCCGGGCGGCGTCACGGCTGGCGATGGACTGACGCACCGCCGAGTCGAGCGCCCCGCCGGAATAGATCGGCCCGCTGGCGCCCAGCGTGATGGCCCCCCCGCGCGAATACTCGCGGTTGTCGAGACTGCGGTCCACGCCGTAGGAGCCTTGCAGCGTCACGGTCGGCTTTTTCGCGCCCTCGGCGATCTGGATGGCAATCTCGGTCGCCGTCACCGCATGCTGCGCGGCGATCAGTTCGGGGTGGCGGCGCAGCGCCTGCGCCTTTGCCTCGGCCACGCTGGAGGGGATCTTGGGCAGCGCGCGCGGGTTGATCAGGTTGCGCGGCTTTTCCCCGACGGCGGCCAGGTATTCCTCGCCCGCGACCAGCAGGTCGCCCTGGGCTGCGGCCAGCGCGGCACGGGCCTGCGCCAGGCGCGCCTCGGCCAGGGCCACGTCGGTGCGCGTCACCTCGCCCACCTCGAACCGGTCGCGCGCCGCGCGCACCTCCTGGTTGATGACCCGGACGTTGTTTTCACGCAGCGACACGGTCTGCGTGTAGCGGCGGATGTTCATGAAGGCGGCGACGGCGCGGAACAGCACCTGCTGTTCGATCGCCACCAGCTCGGCGCGGGTGGCCAGCACCTGCTCCTTGGCCGCCTCGATGGCCAGCTTGTTGCGGCCGCCGCGGTACAGCACGATCTCGGCGATCAGGTCGATGCTGGCGGTCTGGGAGTAGAAGCCGCTTTCGCTGAAGGTGCGCACACCGGTCAGGACGTTGGTCTGGAACTGGCCCGCCACGCCATACTGCCGGCGGACATCCGCCGTCCATCGCAGCACCGGGCGCAGCTGGGCGATGGCCTGCGCCACGTCCTCGTCCGCGGCGCGCAACGTGGCGCGGTTCTGCTCGATCAAGCCGCTGTTCATGTAGGCGGCGGTCAGCGCCTCGGCCAGCGTCTCGGCCCAGGTCGGGACGGCCATCGACATCACGAGAGCGACCGACGCGGCCCCCAAAGCGCATTTCTCACGAATCCTGCCGAGCACGAGTTTCCCCCGTTCCTTTCTCGACTGCCGCCGCGGCCCGAATTTCAGAGCGCGAATTCAGCCTCTTTTTCAAAGCCAGAGATCACCGGCGCCGTTCCGTTGAACGCGGACCGCCAGGTGATCCTGCCATCCAGTTTATGACCTATGCGCACCGTGCCAAGAGCCTTCTCCATGAAGATCACGGCGATGCGACCGCCTTCCTTCAGTTGCGCCTCCAGCGTCTCGGGCAGAACCTCGACCCCGCCCTCGATGATGATGGCATCGTAGGGGCCATGCTCGGCCGCGCCCGCGGTCAGCGGGCCGGTGTGCTGCATGACGTTGTCGGCGTGGTGTTCGGACAGCAGCGCCTGCGCTTCGGCGACCATTGCCTCGTCTTCCTCGACCGAGACCACCGCTTCGGCGATGCGGGCGATCACGGCCGACGAATAGCCCAGGCCCGCGCCGACATCGAGCACGAGGTCGTTGTTGGTCAGGTTCAGGGCGTCCAGCATCTTGGCGAACAGGCGTGGGTCCAGCAGGACACGCCCGCCCCCCAATTCGACATCGCCGCTGACATAAGCCGCCTCGATGCGGTCACGCGGCACGAAGGCCTCGCGCGGGATGGTCAACATGGCGTCGATGATCGGGAATTCGGTCACGTCCGACGGGCGGACCTGGGTATCGACCATCATGCGGCGGCGGGTGGCAAAGTCTGTCATGTACTAAACTCTTCCGTTCAGAACCTTGCACAGGGTTGTGCCACAACCTCTCCCCATCGGCAATGTCTGCCGCGTCTTTTCCGGCGGGCCGATTGGTCGCAACCGCGGGACGTTGCCTCGCTGCACCAGCCGCCCGGCTGCCGTGCCGGAGGATGTCTCAGGCCGCGGGGGCGCGGGCGGCCAATTCGGCGTCACCGGTGGCGAGGCGTTGATCGTTCAGCGAAACCACGAACAGCAGCACGGGAATGGCGACGACGCCCCCCACCGGCCCCCACAGCCACAGCCAGAACACGATGGAGAGAAAGACGAACAGCGGGTTCAGCCGCATCTGGCGGCCGACCAGCGAAGGGGTGACGAACTGCGCCTCCATCCCGTTCAGAAAGAGAAAGATCGCCGCAGGCACCACCACCATGACGCCGTCAAAGTTGATCAGCCCTGCCAGCAGCAGAGACACGGCGACCAGCGCGGGCCCGATGTAGAGTGCAAAGTTCAGCAGCGCCGCCGCAAAGCCCCAGACGATGGCAAGCGGCAGGCCCAGTGCCGACAGCGCCAGCGTCAGCGCGACGCCGAGCCCGAGATTGATCAGCGTGATCGTGCCGAAATAGCGCGCAACCTGCCGTTCGGCGCCGTCGATCCGGGCCCGGAGCGGCGCGCCGCCCACCGCGGCGCAGAGCGAGGCATAGAGGGTCTGGCGACTGGTCAGCGCGAAATACAGCGTGCCGAGGAAGACCAGCACCTGGCCGAGGATGACCGGTGCAAACAGCGCGGCGTCGAACGCGGTGGGCATGGCCACGCCGCGCTCGCCATCCTCGCCCGCGGTGCCTCCGGCCGCCCCAAGCAGTTCCTCGTTGATTTCCTTGAGTCCTTGCAGCGCCGAGCGCAGTTCCCACAGCAGCGACCTGAGTTCCCAGCGGATTGTCGGCACCTCGTCCCAGACCCGCCAGACCAGCGGTTCCGCCATGAGCAGCAGCGCCCCGCCGCCCAGCAGGAAGGTCAGCAGGATCAACATGGCGGCGGCGCTGCCGGGCAAACCGGCGCGGCACAACCGGTCCTGCACCGGCCCCAGCACCACCGCAACCACGAAGGCCAGCAGCAGCGGCGCGGCGATGGGCCGCGCGACCCAGAGCGCGGTGAGAGTCGCCAGCACCGCGAGGACGGTCGCCGAGACGCGCAATGATCGGGCAAGTTTGACGGTTTCGGGAATCGCCATGATGTCAGTCCGCGCGCTTGCGCGCGCTGCGCGCCGCGTCGAGCCCGACGAGAAAGGCCTCGGCCAGGACGAGGTGACTGATCGCCTGGCGTGACGGCGCGGGTGGAGGCGCATCATGCCGCTTGCGCACAAGCAGCAGCACCACTCCGCCCAACAGCAGGTAGATGCCGCCCAGGGTCTGGGCGGCAAAGAGCGGGCCCTGCCACGACGCCAGCGCGAGCCAGGCGGCCTGGGTCAGGAAACCCAGCCCGATCGCCACGAGCACCCCGCCCATCAGCCCGGCGACGCCCCGGCGCAGCGCCGCCCGGGCCCGCGTTTCGATCATGGCAAGCATGCCTTACCTCCGCGACAGAAGCAGGCCGGCCAGAAAGCCGACACCCGAGGCGATCAGCAGCGCCGTTCCAGGCTGTTCGCGCACCTCCGCCTGGGCGCGGGCGGTCAGCGCTTCGAGCCGCTCCTGAGCCTGGTTGCCGGCCGCTTCGGTCTGGTCGCGCAGATGGGTCACCTTTTCGCGCACTTTCTGCGCCGCGGCGTCCTTCCGCTTGGCCCCCATGTCCGCGATGAGTTCGGTCAGGGCCGAGATATCCTTGCGGATCGTCTCGATCTGCTTGCCCAGCGCCTCGGTTTCGCTCTGGATGCTGGTCTCGGTGGCTGGGGTCTTGGTCCCGGTCTGGCTGGCCATGGTTTCCTCCTTGGCAGTGTGTCTGTCTCCCTCACCCAACTCCGCCGACGCGATCCGGTTCCCCGGACCGGCCGTATCATTGCTGGCGCGGCGTCCGGCGGGGACAATCAAGGGTTGCAATCAATACAGACAATCGGCTGTGTTGCATTGCGTCGCAGCGCCCTTAACGTCGCGTCAGGCGGGTGAGGGGAGAGACCCGCCACAACCCTGGGGAGGAACATTCATGAAACGTATTCTGACCAGTGCCGCGGCGCTTGCGATCTCGGCCGGAATGGCCGCGGCGCAGGGCGCAGACGTGCCGGACAACCTTGAAAAGCTGGGACAGTTCAAGACCACAGGCACAACCGAATTCACCTTCATCGAACAGGGCGGCGCCTATGCCGAGGGCATCAAGCGCACGCTGGAGAAGATCAAGCTACCGGACGGTTTCAAGATCGAGCTTTACGCCGTGGTGCCGGACGCCCGCCACATGGCGGTGGGCCCGCAGGGCATCGTGACCTTTGTCGGCACCCGCAAGGACAAGGTCTGGTCGGTCACCGACCGCAACAAGGACCGCATCGCCGACGAGGTAAAGGATTTCGCGCCGTCGCTGCAATTCGCGATCCCGAACGGCCCCTGCTTCTCGAAGGACGGCTTCCTCTATATCGCCGAGCAGAACCGCGTGCTGCTGTTCCCGGCGGCCGAGTTCTTTTACGAAAGCCCGGACGTGGCGGCCTTCAACCTGGTGGCGCAGGGCGACCTGATCCCGGTGGACGAAGAGAGCTACAACCACACCGCGCGGGTCTGCAAGATCGGGCCGGACAACAAGATCTACATCTCGCTGGGCCAGCCGTTCAACGTGGCGCCGCAGGAAAAGCTGGACCTCTACAGCGAATGGGGCATCGGCGGCATCATCCGCATGAACCTGGATGGCACCGGGCGCGAAGTCTACACCTACGGCGTGCGCAACTCGGTCGGGCACGATTTTCACCCCGTCACCGGCGAGCTGTGGTGGACCGACAACCAGGTCGACGGCATGGGGGATGACATCCCGCCGGGCGAGCTGAACCACCAGACGGCGATGGGCCAGCACTTTGGCCACCCGTGGTACGGTGGCGGCGACGTGCGCACCAACGAATACGCCGGCCAGGACGTGCCGGTCGAGGTGGTGATGCCCGCGGTCGAAACCATCGCCCACGCGGCGGACCTGGGCATGACCTTCTACACCGGCAACATGTTCCCGGAGAAATACAAGAACGCCATCTTCTCGGCCCAGCACGGGTCGTGGAACCGGACCGAGCCGGTCGGCGCGCGCGTCATGGTGACCTACATCGCCGAGGACGGCACCGCCACGATGGAGCCCTTTGCCGAGGGCTGGATCGACGAGAACGGCGAATACCTGGGCCGTCCGGTCGACGTGGCGCAGCTGCGGGATGGGTCGATCCTGGTGTCGGACGACCTCGCCGGCGCGGTCTACCGCATTAGCTACGAAGGCATGTGATGCGGCTTGCCCTTGTCATCGCTCTCGGCGGGCTCACGCTCGCCGGGGGCACCCTTGCGCAGGAGGCGGGTGATCCCGAAGCCGGGCGCAAGGTCGCCAACATGTGCCGCACCTGCCACGGGCTGGACGGCTATGCCAAGATCCCGATCGCGCCGCACATCGGCGGCGAGCAGGCCGGCTACATCGTGCACCAGCTGACCGCATTCCGGTCCGGCGAACGCCAGCACGAGATGATGAGCGTGGTGGCCGGCGGCCTGAGCGACACGCAGATCGCCGACGTCGCGGCCTGGTATGCCTCGCACACGGCGGTGGCCACGCTGAACGCCGACCCGGCGGGCGCGCCGGAGGGCTGTGTCGACTGCCACGGCGCCGACGGCATCGCGGTGTTCCCGGACGCGCCCAACCTCGCGGGTGAAACCAACATCTACATCGTCACCCAGCTGAAGGCGTTCCGCACCGGCAAGCGCACCCATGAGATCATGAGCGACATCGCCTCCGGGCTGACCGATGACGAGATGCGCGCCGCGGGCGACTGGTACGCCGCCGTCATGCTGGATATCCGAAAGGACAATTGATACAAACGCGAATTCCGGAATATGTTTCCGCCGATGCTTTACCAAGTATCGCACTGTGCTAGTTTCGGTCATGCTCAGGAAATGAGCGAAGGATCCCGCGGAGCGAACCGCGGGCAAACTGGGAGGACTACATGTCAAAGATCATCACGCGCCGGCGCGCGATGGGCCGCATTGCGGGCTTCGGCGCCGCCGGCCTCGCCGCACCGCACATCGCGACCGCCGCCTCGCACGGCACCACCTGGAAGATCCAGACCAGCTGGCCCGGCGGCGCCGGCCTGCAAATCTTCAAGGACTGGTGCGCCACCATCGCCGAGAAGACCGGCGGCGAACTGGCGTTCCAGCCCTTCGGCGCAAACGACGTCGTCGGTGACTTCCAGCTCTACGACGCGGTCAAGAACGGCGTCCTGGACGCGGTGAACCCCTTCACCATCTACGCGCAGGGCATCATCCCGGCGGCGACATTCCTGACGTCCTACCCGCTGGGCCTGCGCAACCCGCATGAATTCGACGTGTTCTACTATGGCCTTGGCGGGCTCGAGATCGCGCGCGAACTCTATGCGGCGCAGGGCATGCACTTTGTCGGCCCCGTGCACCACGGCCCGAACATCATCCACTCCAAGGTTCCGATCCGCTCGATCGACGACTTCCGCGGCCGCAAGATGCGCCTGCCGGGCGGCATGGTCGCCGAAGTCTTTACCGAGATCGGCGCCGAAACCACCGTTCTGCCCGGCTCGGAGATTTTCCCGGCGCTGGAAAAGGGCACCATCGACGTGGCCGACTACGTGGGCCCGGCGGTCAACTACTCGCTCGGCTTCAGCCAGGTGACCAAGTACATCTCGATGGGCCCTCCCGGCTTCATGTCGGTATACCAGCCGGTCGACATCATGGACATCACCGTGGGCAAGCCCGCCTGGGATGCGCTGTCGCCGCAGATGCAGCAGTTCGTCGAGATGGAGACGCATGTCTATTCGGACATGCACCACGCCGCGATCCAGAAAGCCGACCAGGAAGCCTGGGCCAAGTTCGAGGCCGACGGCACCGAGGTCACCCGCCTCACCCAGGACGACGTGGAGATCCTGACCGAGGTCGCCGTGCCGATCTGGTTCAAATACGCCAACCGCGACAAGAACGCGGCCCGGGTGTTCAAGATCCAGCTAGATTACATGATGTCCGGCTCGCTCGGCTACGTCGATCCGTCGCTGATCGAAGGCCTGGAACTCGATCTCTGATCCGGCACGCGCCTTGTGCGTGACACGAGGGCCCGCGCGGACGTGCGGGCCCTTCCTGATGCCGTGAGGCACACCAACTAGCAGAACAGGAAGACGGGGGCATGCCGAGTCTGGACTTCACCCTGCCGCACTGGGCCTACTGGGTCGGGCTGATCGCGTTTCCGCTGATCGCCATGACCCTGGCCAAGCGGCCCCGCCCCAAGGTCAATCGCTATTCGAACGGCCTTGGCTATTTCATTCTGGTCACCGGGGGGATGCTGGGCCTGCACCGGTTCTACGTCAAGAACCTGCTGGGCCTGGCCTTCATCCCGGTGTTCCTGGTCATCCTCTACGCCAATGCGCAGGGCCAGGACGCCCGCAGCGTGGTATCGGACGCCGCCAACGTGGTGCGCACCGCCGAACGGACGCTGGAACGCGAACGCGAGCGGGTGCAGACCGCCGAGGCGGACCTCCCTGCCCTGCGCGAGGCGCTGGCCGCGGCCGAGGACGAGTCCTTTGCCAAGCGGCGGGCCGAGCGCGACGTGGAGCGCGCCGAAGAGCGGCTGGCCAACGGCCGGGCGCTGATCGAAAAGGCCGAGACGGAACTGTCGACCGCGCTGCCCGCCGCCGAGGCCGCCCGCACCGAACTGGCGCGATGGAGCACGATCGCGCGCTACGCCTTCTACCTGCTGCTGGCCGCCATGGCGGTGGACGCCGTCCTGATGCCGGGCATGATCCGCAAGGCCAACGACAATCTGCCCGACCACGTCGAGGAGACCGAGGCCGAGCGCGCGCTGCGCGAACTGGAAGAGGCCGAGCGCAAGGAAGACGCCGACTATGTCTCCAGGGGCTGGACCGGCTGGCTGGACCGGATTTCGCTCTACTCGGGGGAATTCGTCGCCTACTGGGCGGTGATCGCGGTCTTTGTCTACTATTTCGAGGTGGTCAGCCGCTATGTCTTTGGCTCGCCCACCAACTGGGCGCACGAGGCGATGTACCTGATGTTCGGGATGCAGTACCTGATCGCCGGGGCCTACGCGATGCTGACCGAAAGCCACGTGCGGGTCGACATCTTCTATGCGCCGCTGACCCGCCGCAAGAAAGGCTGGACGGATCTATTCACCTCGATCTTCTTCTTCATCTTCGCCTTCACCCTGCTGTTCACCTCCTACAAGTTCGCGCTGGACGCCAACGCCGTCGCCACCGGCAACAGCCTGGTGTCGGAGTGGGCACGCGGCAACATCGGCTTCTTCGAGATGCTGGGCAGCTGGAACATGGGGCAATGGACCGATCCGAACACCCGCTGGGGCGAAATCAGCTTCAACGAATGGGAGGTCCCGCTGTGGCCGATGAAATGGGTCATGGTGATCGGCGGTCTGACCCTGGTCTTGCAGGGAATATCTAAACTCGCGCAGGACATCCGCGCGATCCGGGAGGGTTGAGATGGGTCTCGAAATCGGTATCGAGTGGCTCACACTCATCATGTTCGGCTCGCTGCTGGCGCTGCTCATGGCAGGTCTGCCACTGGCCTTCGTCACCGGCGGCCTGGCCTGCGTGTTCCTCTTCGTGCTCGGCGACGAGCGCGCGCTGAACATCGTGCCCGGGCGGATCTTTCCGCTGATGACCAACTACCAGCTCTCGGCGATCCCGCTGTTCATCTTCATGGCGGCGATGCTGGAAAGGGCCGGCATCATCAACGAGATGTTCGACGTCATCTACAAGGTGCTGGGCGGGTTGCGCGGCGGCCTTGCGGCGGCGACGATCCTGGCCTCCACGGTCCTCGCGGCCATGGTGGGCGTGATCGGCGCGGCGGTGGTGACGATGGGCATCATCGCCCTGCCCGCCATGCTGAAACGCGGCTATGACCCCAAGATCGCCATGGGTTCGATCATGGCCGGCGGCACGCTGGGCATCCTGATCCCGCCGTCGATCCTGGCCATCATCTACGCCGTTGTGGCGGAACAGTCGGTGGGCGAGCTGTTCATCGGCGCGGTCATCCCCGGCCTGATGCTGTCGGGCATGTACATCCTCTACGTGGTCATGCGGTCGGTCATCAACCCGCAGCTCGGCCCGCCGATCCCGATGGAAGAGCGGATCGACACCGCCGCCAAGATCCGCCTGATGGGCAACATGTCGGCGCCGATCGCGCTGATCGTGATCGTGCTGGGCGTGATCTTCACCGGAGTCGCGACCCCGGTCGAGGCCGCGGGCATCGGCACATTCGGCGCCTTCATCGTGGCCGCCATCCACCGCAAGCTGGACTGGCAAACGGTGCGCGAGGCCTCGCTGACGACGCTAAAGGCCAGCGCCATGGTGATCTGGATCATGTTCGGCGCGACGATCTTTGTCGGGCTCTACGTGCTGGAGGGCGGTCAGCAGTTCGTTCAGGACGCCCTGGCCGCCACCGGCTTTGGCCCCTGGGGCATCCTGATCCTGATGCAGGTGGTGCTGGTAATCCTGGGCATGTTCCTCGACTGGGTCGGTATCCTGCTGCTCTGCGTGCCGATCTTTGTGCCGATCATCAAGGCGCTGGGGGCGCAGGCCTTCGGGCTCGACAGCCCGGACGACCTGGTGCTGTGGTTCGGGGTGCTCTACCTCGTGAACATGCAGATGAGCTTTCTGTCGCCGCCCTTTGGTTACGCGCTGTTCTACCTGCGCGGCGTCGCCCCCGCCGAGATCCCGATGACGGACATCTTCAAGTCCGCCCTGCCCTTCCTTGCGCTGCAAGTGGTGGGGCTGCTGCTGTGCATGTTCTTCCCGGAGATCATCACCTGGCTGCCAAGACTGGTCTACGGTTGACCCATCGAAGGGCCGGGGCGAAAGCTCCGGCCCTTTGCCATTCAGGGCAGCGGTTTTGGCTTGCACCGGCCTTTGCCGGCGATTAATACAGCAAAACCACGGTCGGCGAGTTGGCGGAGTGGTGACGCAGCGGATTGCAAATCCGTGCACATGAGTTCGATTCTCATACTCGCCTCCACATCCCTTCACAGTCAGGCCGCAGTTGTTCGTCGATGGATGCCACGCATCCGATCATCCGTCGTGAACCTCCGCTTTTCGTCTGGCATCAGTGTCTCTCCCTGAGCCCTGAGACCGACCAAAGGTGAGGGCGCGACAGGCGATCGCCGACATCCGCCCTCCGACTGAAACCGGTCGAGGCCGTCAGGACCAGGTGCGTGATGTCGGCGTTGGTGCGCGTCTGTCCAGCGGTCCACCATCGCCGGCATGATCCGGGTCACTCCGCCGCTTGTCACGCGAAACCACCTGGCGTCCTGCTCATGGTCTTCGCCGACAACCAGCCCTTCCGGGATGCGCACCCCGCTGTTGATGATCGCGCGGGTGATCCTTGTAGAGCACTGGGCAGAAACATGGGGCATCACCAGCGACTCCCCCGGCGCGCAGCAGGAATGCGTGCGCACGAAGGACGACACCAGCGAGTTGCGGATATACGCACCCAAAATGGTGCGCCTGTTTGGTCCCACGGTTTGATGGCGTGATCCTTTCGCAGGAATGGAAGGAAGCCCTATGGGACAAGCCCGTCATGGCAGCGCCCCGCATTGTTGCCCGGCAGGCGATTTGCATGGCAAATCCGCCGAAGGCGCGCGCACGCCGTCAGAGCGGCAATACAGCGATCTCAGGCTTCGCTCCTTGTCACGCAGCACAACGTCACCCCCAATCCTGCCCACCATCGCATCACCTCCAGGAACCGCTCCAGAGTATGAGACGGATTACAGGTCCGGGTGATTAGGTGTTCCATCCCGGATGATCACATGGACCCTCGCCGGTCTGCCCTGTTCATGGCAGGGTCGGTCCAGCGCGAGGTTCGGGAACTGTCGCGCCTTCCGCGGAAACGTCCCGCGCCGGGTGCGCGGCCCTGCGCGTAACGGGCAAGGCATCCGCCCCGGTATGCCGAGCTACACGACGGGGTGGTCAGTCGCGCCTGACAGTGGCAATTGCTGGCCCCCCCGGCCAACGCGGACGTATCGCGGCGCAGGGCACAAACGCGCCGGAGGCTCTTGCAGGCCAGCCGCAAGACGACCGCCTTGACCGCGAAGCAGGCGGCCGCTGGATGCACCTGCTCATCGCGCGCAAAGGCGCAAATTCGAAAACCGCCGGGAAGGCGCGACAACCAGCGCCTCAGGCGATGGACACGATCCGCCCATCCTCCAGCGTCAGGATCCGGTCCGCGCGGTCGAGGATCCGGTTGTCATGCGTCACCAGCAGGGTCGATGTGCCTCGCGCGGACCCCAGCCGCTTGAGCAGGTCGACGACATCGGCGGCGCTGTCCTTGTCCAGCGCCGCCGTCGGTTCGTCCGCAAGGACCAGCGACGGGTTACCAACCAGCGCGCGTGCCACCGCCACCCGCTGTTTCTGCCCGCCCGACAGGTTGGCCGGCAGGTAGTCCACCCGGTCGGACAGGCCGACAAGGTCCAGCGCGCGGATTGCGGCGCGCGTCGCCAGGTCGTCCGGCACGCCGGGGCGGACCTGTACCCCCATCAGGACGTTTTGCCTGGCCGTCAGGCTTTCATGCAGGTTGTGCGACTGAAAGATGAAGCCCAGCCGCTGGCGCAGCGTTGTCAGCTCTGCATCCGTCGCGCCGTGCAACTCGCGCCCCATCAGCGTGACGGACCCGTCCTGCACGCGCCGCAGGCAGCCGAACAGGGTCAGCAAGGTGGTCTTGCCGGACCCGGACGGCCCCATCAGCACCGTCAGGCTGGCGCGCGGCAGGGTCAGGTTGATGTCGAAAAGGGCCTGCTTGCGCGCCTCTCCGGTGCCGAACCAGTGGTTCAGGCCGCGCGCCGCGACGATCGGATCACTGTCCACGGCGCCCTCTCAGAACAGGTCGGCGGGGTCGGCCGCCGCCAGCCGCCGGGTGGCGATGACCCCCGACAGGACCGAGAACACGATTGTTCCCAGGAACACCATGACCGCCATGCCCGGCGTCATGGCCAATGGCAGGGTCGTGGCCTTGCCCATCAGCGTCAGGATCGCGGTGCCCACCGCGACCCCCGGCAGGAACCCCAGGACGCCCAGCACCAGCGCCTCTTCGACGACGACGCCGAGGAAAAAGCCGGGGCCATAGCCCATGGCCTTGAAGGTGGCGTATTCGCGCAGGTGGTCGGCCACGTCCGCCGACAGCACCTGGTAGACGATCACCAGCCCGACCAGCACACCGATCAGCACGCCAAAGCCGAAGATGATCCCGGTGGGCCGCTTGGTCTGCTGGTAGCGCAGGTCTTCCTGCCCGGCGTCGGCGTAGCTTCGGATGCGCAGCGTCGGGTCCGAGATCAGGCCGCGCAGGCGCTGCGCGACCACCGCCACATCGGCACCGGGGCGCAGGCGCAGCAGGATGTGATCGGGCGCGCCCGAACTGCGCGCGGCGAACATCGACAGGAAGGTCTGGTCGGACACGAGCATGTAGCCGTCGCCGCCAAAGCCCCCGCCGCCGGAAAAGGTGTCCAGCGCGGTCAGCGTCCGGCCCTGTGTCTCGAACGACAGCGGCGTGTGGGGACGGATCGCGGCGGCCTCATCGCGCGACAGGCCGCGGGCCAGTCGGTCGATGATGGCCACGTCCTGGACCTGCAACAGCACGGCATCGGTGGCAATGTCGGGGGACAGAAAGTTGGGTTGGCCGGGATCGACGCCGAAGGTCGTGAAACTGATGTCCTTGCCGCCCCGGTCCCAGGGCGCGTTGCCGACGAACAGGCCCATGCCGGACACCACGTCCGGATCGGCAAAGGCCTGCAACATCCACTGCCGCGCGACATTGCCGCCTTCGGCCAGGGCGTTGGCATCGGAGGCCGAGATCATGATGTCAGCCCGGAAAAAGGTGTATGGCTGCAGGGTCGCGGTGGCCATCGAGTTCATGATGCCCAGTTGGACAAAGACCAGCACATTGGCAAAGGCGACCCCGGCCAGCGCCGCGAAGAAGCGGCCGCGCTTGTGCGTCAGTTGCAGCCAGCCAATCGGAAGACGGCCGAATATCCGTTGGAGGATGCGGCTCATTGCGCGACCCGGGCCACGGCGCCGGTGTCGACCCGGGCCACCGCCTCGAGCCCGACAAACCGCGCGGCAAGCCGTGACGAATCGGCATCCAGCGACACCAGAACCCGGATCACCCGGGCGTCGGAATTGGCCGCCGCATCGTCCGAGATCAGGCCCTGCCGCCCGACGGTCAGGCCGATGCTGGCCACGGTTCCGCGCAGGGTCCGTCCCAGTGCTGGCGCCGCCAGTTCGACCGGCTGGCCAATCGCCACGGCGCTGATGCGATCCTGCCAGATCTCGACCTCGGCCATCATCACGTCGATGTCGCCCATCTCCATGATGCCTTCGCCCGGCGGGCGCTGCCCCGGCGTGGCGTGGATGTCCAGGATCGTCCCGTCGATCGGGGCGCGGACCTCGGCCCGGGCCAGGTCCATCCGCGCGCGGGACAGCTCGGCCTCGGCGGCGGCGACGTTGCGGGTGGCGACGACGATGTCGGGCTGGTCGTCCAGCGCATCGGATGCGAACCGCGCCAGCGTCGCCTCGGCCCGCTGCACCGCCAGCGCGGCTTCTTCGGCCGCCGTGCGCGCCGCATCCCGCGTGGCGTCGGTGGCGACGCCGCGCTCTGCCAGCCCTTCGGTCCGGGCCAGGGTGAGTTCCGCCTCGCGCCCGGCCGCGCGGGCCTGGTCCAGGGTGGCCTGCGCCTCGGCCCGGCTGGCGGCGATCGCACTGCGGGTCTGGGCCAGCGTGGCCGCGCGCACCGCCAGGTTGGCCTCGGCGGTCAGCACCGCGCCTTCCAGCGCCTGGCGGTTGTCCAGCAGCGCCAGCGGGGTGCCGCGCGTCACGCGATCCCCGATCGTGACGAGGATCTCGGCCACCCGGGCATCGCCCGCGCCGTAGGGCGCGGCCACGATGGCGATGTCGCCGCGCGGCATCAGCCGCGCCAGCCCCACCACGTCTGTCGGCAACAGCGTCTCGGCCATCTCTTCGGGCAGTTCGATCTCGGGCGGCAGGGCGATCGGGCTTCGGGCGCCGCCGCCGGGCTGCAACCCGGTCAGGGCGTAGAACTTTTGCAGCGCAGGCGGCTGGTAGTACATGCCGATCACCCCGCCGGAAAACAGGAAGACCGGGATCAGAAGGACCAGCAGGAACCGCGCGCGGAACCCGCCGCGCCGCCGCGTCGCCGCAGGCCCGCCCGTCTCCGCTGTCCGACCCAGGTCAAGCGGCAGATCGGGGGTGTCTTTGGCGGTCATCGTCGGCGTCCTTCAGAGGGCTGACGCCAGGCACAGGCATCAGTCGCGGTCTTTCCGTACAACGCTGCATCGCGAACGTCCCGGCGTCTGATCGTCGCTGCCCGCACGGCACGTCCGCTCGTACCCGCGCAGCGTGGCTTTCCTGCGCTCTCCTGCCGCCAATATCCCGACCGCGGCCAGGATGACCAATCCCGGCGCCACCGGCGAGGCGGTGACGAGCGACGCGAACCCGGCGGCAAAGCCGGCCCTCCTGCACCATGACGCGCAGGGACTTGGTGGCGGCCGGCCAACCGGCCTGCCGCCGTCGGCGTGTCAGGCTCACCGGGCGCGGTTGTCGAAGACCTGGAAATACAGCTTGAAGACCGTCCCGCTGCCAAGCCTCGAGTCGACGCGCACGCCACCGCCGGACTGCTTCATGAAGCCCTGTACCATGGACAACCCCAGCCCGGTGCCCGACCCCACCGGCTTGGTCGTGAAGAACGGGTCAAAGACCTTGGACATCAGTTCCTTGGGAATCCCCTGCCCGGTATCCCGGACCTCCAACACGACATATCGTCCGGCCGCGACCTCGTCGCCAAAGCCTCCGGTGATCGCCGCGTTGACCAGGACGTTCATGGTCTTGATCGCCAGCGTGCCACCGCGTGGCATGGCGTCCTTTGCGTTCAGGATGAGGTTCAGCAGCGCGTTCTGGGTCAGGCTCCGGTCCGCTTCCACCGGCCAGAGGCCCGGCGACAGGTCCAGTTCGAACACGATGTCCTCGGGGATGACCCGCGACGCCCAGGCCTGGGTTTCCCGGACCAGCGCATTGACGTCCAGCATCACCGGTTCCAGCCGCGACTGGCGCGAGAAGCTGAGCATCTGGTTGGTCAGTTCCGCCCCTTGCCGCGAGGCCTTGAGCGCGGCCTCGGAATAGTGCTGGACGCGCGCGGGATCGTGCGTTTCCCGGATCAATTCAAGGTTCCCCTGGATGACCGACAGAAGATTGTTGAAATCATGTGCGACCCCGCCGGTCAGGTTGCCGATCGCCTCCATCTTTTGCGCCTGGTTGAGCTTGAGCTGAAGGTCGATGGTTTCCCGCAAGGCCGCCTGGCGGTCCAGCAGCAGCCGGACAAGCACGCCGGAGAAGACGGTCAGGACCAGGCCCAGGACAGCGATGATCTCATCGACGAGGTCGTCCGCGTCGCGCACCCGTGCCCCTGTCGGCGACACCTGCACCTGCCAGACGCGGCCTCCGATCTCTATTTCATGACTCGTCGCATAGTCTTCGATGATGCCGCCGCGGCCGATGGAGAATAGCTCCTGATCCTTGTCCAGCACCCGGATGCTGTAGGTGTGCGACGGGATGTCGCCAAGCGCGCTGACCATCAGCGGTTCGACCCGGAAGACGATGTTCAGGAACCCCGTGCGCCGGCCTTCCCACGACAGGGGAAAATACCCGACAAACCCCTTGCCGCCCTGGGCCAGCTCGATCGGAGGCGTCACCCAGAGCGTTGCGGCCGCATCGGCCTGCGCCAGGGCTTCCGCCGGCATGGGCAGTTCCTTGACGTTCAGGCCCAGCGCGGCGGAATTGCCCCGCTCGGGCGTCACGACCCGGATGACACCAGTGCTGTCCACCCAGTTCAGTGCCTGCAGATCGTCGAAAAGTTCAAGGAACAGATGCGTTTCGTCGCGAAATTCCTCGGGTGACAAGGTCTCGTGGCGGCTGAAATGGTAGCCCAGCAGCTGGACGGTTTGCAGGCGCGCCATCAGGTGCGTTTCGAGTCGCGCCGCAAAGATCGCGCTGACGACCTGCGTTTCCTCCCGCAGTTCGGTGGCCTGTGTCTGCCGTTCGGAGAAATAGAGAAAAGACGACACCAGAAAGGCAAGTCCCGCCACGGCGAGGGGAACAACGACTCGTCTTCTGAGGGCAATCTTCATGTCCAGGCCCTTTCGGGCAGTTGGTTCGGGTTGGCCGGCGGATGATGTCCCATAGCGGACGGCAGTCAACACGTTGGGCCCTGTTCGGTCGGACCATGGCTTGGCGAAATGGCGACAAGCGGCGCTGTTCCGCCCGGGCTCGATGTCATCACACGACGCAATCGTCGTGTGCCATTGCCACGCGCGTTTCGCAAGCCCAGCGGAAATCCACCTAACGCAGGGTCATATCCGTCTGGATCGCCAAAACGTCACGTCGTGACTCCAATTCGGTAGCATTAGTTCGTACAGTGGAAGGCAAAGACTGTCCCAATGAGCAATGCAGACCACAAGGCGCGAAACATGAAATTGCTGGTCATCGCCGACGACAACCTGCCACTTGTCGAAGTTCTGGAACAGGTCGCCCTGGATGCCGGCTGGTCCGTCGTGACCTGCAGCGATGGCAAGGAGCTTGTCGACGTTCTGAACGAACTCACCGAGAGCGCCTTTGTCCTGGTGGATATCAACATGCCGGAGCTGGACGGCGTGGAAGTCGCGCAATGCCTTGGGCAGTTCGCCCAGTTGCCGGAGATCCGGCTGCGCTTCATGACCGGCGGTGCGGACAGCCTGGCCGTTGCCGCCAGGATGATCGCCAAGGCGCGCGACCGGGAGCCGGGGCAGACCCTGTACAAGCCGATCAGCATCGAAAGGTTCCGTCAGGTGCTGGCCGAGGAAGAGCGGCATCTGGAAAGCATGGCCTGAGCCTCGCAAGACCCAAGTCACCGACGCTGACACGCCCCGGCGGCGTGTTGCGACGGCGTTCACCCGCCGAACGAGAGCGTCCGGCGCCCGACCCTTTCCGCTCGAACCAGAACGAGCCAGGATTTCCCGCGCATGAAGATTTCGAACAAGACATTCGATGAATTGAGACCGGGCGACACCGCCTCCTTGCGGCGCCTGTGCACCCAGGACGACCTGCTGGCCTTCGCCAACGTCTCGGGCAACCACAACCCGATGCATGTCTACAATGCCGACGGCGACGGCGATGGCCATCCCGAAGCAGTGGTGCCCGGAATATTCATCGGCGCGCTGGTCTCGGCCGTGCTGGGCAACCTGCTGCCAGGCGCGGGCACGCTGTACCGCGCTCAGAGCCTGGTGTTCCACAACCTGGCCCATGCCGGGGACGAGCTGGAAAGCCGCGTCACCGTGACCGGCAAGACCGAGGCCGAGGGCATCGTCACCCTCGCCACCGAGGTGACCCGCCCCTCGGACGGCGCGCTGATCCAGTCCGGCGTGGCCGAAGTAAAGGCCCCGCGCCGCAAGGTCAGCTACAACAGCCACGACCTGCCCGGCCTCATCGTGCAGCGACACCGCCACTTCGAAAAGCTGCTGGACCGGGCCGAATCCCTGCCGCCTCTGGTCACCGCCGTGGTCGCGCCGGAAGAGCCCAATTCGCTGGGCGGCGCGCTGCTGGCGCGCGACCGGACGCTGATCACGCCGATCCTGATCGGCGACCCGGAAAAGATCGCCCTCACCGCCGCCGGGCTGGACCGCGACCTGACCGGCATCGAGATCATCGCCGAGCCGGACCACGAGGCCGCCGCCCGCCGCGCCGTGGCGCTGGTGACCGAGGGCCGCGCCGGGGCGTTGATGAAGGGACACCTGCACACGGATCAGCTGCTGCGCGCGGCGCTGGACAAGACATCCGGCCTGCGCACCGGACGCCGGTTCACCCATGTCTTCGTGATGGACGTGCCGGGGCTGAACCACCCCCTGCTGGTCACCGACGCGGCAATCAACATCGCCCCGGATCTCAAAACCAAGGTCGACATCGTGCAGAACGCCATCGACCTGGCGATCAGCATCGGCATCGTTGAGCCCAAGGTCGGCGTTCTTTCGGCGGTGGAAACGGTGAACCCGGACATTCCGTCCTCGGTCGATGCGGCGCTCCTGTCCAAGATGGCCGAGCATCACCAGATCACCGGCGGGCTGGTCGACGGGCCTTTGGCGATGGACAACGCGGTGGACCTGGCCGCAGCGCGGAACAAGCGCCTGATCTCACCGGTCGCCGGCCGGGCCGAGGTGCTGGTGGTGCCCAACATCGACGCCGGCAACATGCTGGCCAAGCAGCTGACCTACCTCAGCCACGCCGAGGCGGCCGGGCTGGTGCTGGGCGCGCGGGTGCCGATCATCCTCAACAGCCGGGCCGACGACGACATGGCGCGGCTGGCCTCTTGCGCGGTGGCGGCGCTGCACCATGCACGGATCACCGGGGCGCGCTGAGGCGCCCCGGCGCTGCATTCAGGCGCCAAGCACCTCGGTGACGGCCTCGGCGGTCATGGCGGCGATCTCCTCGGCCTCGGGTTTGGTCAGGCAGAACGGCGGCGCAAATCCCAGGATGTCGCCCTGCGGCATGGCCCGCGCGATGACCCCGCGCGACAGCAGCGCCGCCGACACGCGTGGCCCGACCTTTTCGGAGGCGTCGAAGAATCGCCGGCCCCCGCGGTCGGCGACGAATTCGACCGCCGCCAGCATGCCTTCGCCCCGGATCTCGCCCACCTTCGGATGGTCGCCCAGCGCGGCCTTCAGCGCCTGCTGGAGATAGGCGCCCACCTCGGCGGCATTGCCGATGAGGTTCAGTTCGTCCAGCAGCCGCAGGTTGGCCACCCCGGCGGCCGCCCCGATGGGATGCGCCGAATAGGTCCAGCCGTGGCCAATCGGGCCGTTCTCGTCGGTGCCCTGCTCCAGAACCTTCCACATCCGGTCACCCACGATGGAGCCCGACAGCGGCGCATAGGCCGAGGTCAGCCCCTTGGCGATGGTGATCAGGTCCGGCGTCATTCCGTAGTGATCCGACCCGAACATGCTGCCCAGCCGGCCAAAGCCGGTCACCACCTCGTCGGCGATCAGCAGGATGTCATGCTTGCGCAGCACCTGCTGGATCGCGTCCCAGTAGCCCGGCGGCGGCGGCACGATGCCGCCCGTGCCCAGCACCGGCTCGCCGATGAAGGCGGCGATGGTGTCGGCGCCCTCGCGCGCGATCAGCGCCTCAAGCTCGGCCGCACAATGCGCGGTGAACTGCTCGGGCGTCTGGGCCAGATCGGCGCGGCGGTAGTAGTACGGCGCCTTGGTGTGGACCACCTGGCTCAGCGGCAGGTCGAACTTCTTGTGAAACAGCTCCAGCCCGGTGAGCGAGCCTGTCACCAGCCCAGAACCGTGGTAGCCGAGCCAGCGCGAGATGATCTTCTTCTTTTCCGGGCGGCCGAGGATGTTGTTGTAGTACCAGACCAGCTTGACGTTGGTCTCGTTCGCGTCGGACCCGGACAGGCCGAAGTAGACCTTGGACATGCCCTTGGGCGCGCGGTCCAGGATCATCTTGGCCAGCGTGATGCTGGCCTCGGTGCCGTGGCCGACATAGGCGTGGTAATAGGCCAGCTCGCGCGCCTGCGCGGCGATGGCCTCGGCGATCTCCTGCCGGCCGTAGCCGACGTTGACGCAGTAGAGCCCGGCGAAGGCGTCCAGCAGGCGGCGGCCGTCGCGGTCCTCGATGTGGCAGCCCTTGCCGGTGGTGATCACGCGCGTCGGCGTCTCGCCCCGGGCGTGCTGCGCCAGGTGGGTGGAGGGGTGAAAGAAGGTCTGGCGGTCCCATTCCGCCAACTGGTCGTTGGTCAGCATATCCTGGCTCCTGTGTCGCGGCGGCGCGCCGCTGGTCTGGTCTGGAGGGAGCCCCGGGTCGCACGCGGACCGGGCGCCGGGGGCTCCTCGGACCCCGGCAGCAGCGCGCAATGCCTTTATTGCAGGGGATGAGTCCCCCTAGCCGATTTCGCGGGGCTTTTCCAGCGGGGAGAACAGGAACAGGGCGTGTCGGTTCTCTGGGTCTGTGCCCGGACCGCGTTGGCCCGGACAAAGCCCAGGACGGCGTCTGCGACGCTCCGACCAGGGACCAACGAACAGCCATTACCCTCAGGTCCCAGCCCCCTTGGACAGCGCTCAGGCGGGTCATTGGATGTGTCTGGATCATTCCAATTTCGATGCCGCAGGCGGCCAACGCATTGTTGTTTCACTACAATTCAGCACCCACGACAATGCCGGACCTCATGCAGGTTGTTTTGTCACCGTGATCGCATTAACCTGATAACACGATTTTTACGCTCGCGGTGTCGAGTGGCCACAGAATTCAGGCACCGATTTTGGGAGATTGAGCTTTATTCGGAAGGGAACGACAATGATCGCGTTAGCCAGACTCACCGCACTTTCAATAGCGGTTGCCGCAGGCATCCTGTCGGCGCCGGCGCATGCCGCCTCAATCAATTGGGGGGCCGAAGGCGGCTCGAACGAGTTTGCCAGCGACGCGGTCCTTTTCTCCGGGTTTCAAGCGGACACGCTGGTGAGCATCACCAGCCAAGGGTACTATTTCACCAATAATGGGGCCCTCAACCCGGTCACTTTCAAACTCGAGGTTCTCCTCGACGGCATCTGGACTGCCATCTTCACGGACGTGACCACCGGGACCAGCTACATGAATGTGATCCCTTCGCAATCCTTCGCCTACGGAACGGTAACGGGGTTGCGCGCAACCGGTACAGGTCAGGTGCCGGGCGACCCCACAATGCGGAATTGGGCACTGGGGTCAGCGTTCACGCCGACGATCTTCCATTTCGACGCCTTGCAGCCGCCGTCTGCCGTGCCGGTCCCGGCTGGCTTGCCGCTCTTGCTGGCCGGTCTCGGAGCCCTCGGATTTGCAAGTCGCCGTCGACGCACTTGAACCAATCCCCCATGACAACTCCCTGAGTTTTCGAGGGGGGAGTTGGTGTTATTGTCCGTTGGGCACGGGCCAACCAGGCCCGGACTGGAAAACTGCCGCGGTTTGAACAGATGGGGCCAGGGGTCCTTAGCTGCTCGAACAAATGCCAAAAAGCAGTCGGGCTAACCCGCACAGAACAACAGCGCGCCTCTCGAACTTCCCCTGAGCCGCATCTCTACACCCTCACGTCCGGATCACTGTCCCCTGGCCCGCCAGCACCGCCAGCGCATGCGCCGCGATGGCGGTGTCCTGCGCGCCGGTGCCCGTCAGGTCGGCGATCGTGATGTCGCGCGGATCGCGCCGCCCCGGATGCGCCCCGGTCACCACCTGGCCCAGTTCCACCGGCGGCGCGCCGGTCCAGTCCCCGCTGGCCAGCGCCGAGCGCAGCTCGCCCCGCAGCGCGACCTGCGCCGCGCTGTCGGCAACGTAAAGGTCGGCGCGGCGCAGGCAGGCGGGGGCCAGTTCCACCTTGTCCGGCGCGTCCGACCCCATGGCCGTGATGTGCAATTCCGGGTGCAGCCAGTCCGCCTCGATCAGCGGGGCAAAGGACGGCGTCGTCGTCACCACCAGCTGCGAGCGCCGCACCACTTCGCGGACCGAGGTGCAGACCTCCACCTCGATCTCCAGGTCCCGTGCGAGGTCGGCGGCGCAGAGCGCGGCCTTGTGTGGATTGCGCCCCCAGACCAGCACCCGCCCGAACGGCCGCACCAGCCGCGCCGCCCGAATCTGCAACCGCGCCTGAAGGCCCGTGCCGATCACCCCGGCCGTCGTGACCTCGGCCGGGGCCAGGTGCCGCACGGCCACCGCCCCGGCCGCTGCCGTGCGCAGGTCCGTCAGATAGCCGTTGTCCAGGAAGACCGCCCGCACCGCGCCGTCGCTGGCCGACAGCGCCGTGACCATGCCGCCCAGGCTGGGCAGACCCTTGGCTGCATTGTCGAAAAACCCTGTGCTGACCTTCAGCGCAAAGATGTCGAAACCGGCGATATAGGCGGTCTTGGCGTCGACCTCGGCGTTCAGCTGCGGCAGTTCCATCGACATGATCGGCGGCATGATCACCCGCCCCTCGGCCAGCGCGGCAAAGGCGGCCTCGACCACCTCGACGGCGCCCATGTCCAGTGGCAGCGCCGCGCGCAACTCGGTTTCGGTCAGGACGGTGATCTCACGGCGCATAGGCGCTCCCCTTGATGGTCAGGTCTCCCAGCGTCACGTCCTGCCCGGAGATGATCGCCGCGTGTTGACCCATGTCGATGTTGCGGCCGGTCAGGATCGTCGCGGTCGGGCCGCGCGGCGTGACCTTGCCCGCCTCCAGCGCCGCGACGCTCACCGCGCAGCCGCCTTCGCAGACGATGCGATCCTCGTAGTAGATGCTCTGCATGGCGTGATAGATCTCGTCCTCGGTGACCAGCACCACCTCGTCAAGGTAATCGCGGCACAGGGCAAAGCTGTGGCGGTTGTCCAGCCCGATTCCGCCGCCCAAGCTGTCGGCAAGGCTGGGCACCTCGGTCACCTCGACCGGGTGGCCGGCCTGCAACGAGGCAAACATCGCCGCCCCCCGGTCCATGCTGATGCCGATCACCCGGACCCTCGGGTTGATCGTCTTGACGGCCAAGCCGACGCCCCCGGCCAGCCCGCCGCCCGACAGGGGCACCAGGATCGTGTCGAGGTCCGGCCGCGCCGCCATCAACTCGACCCCGATGGTCCCCTGCCCGGCGATCACCGCCGGATCGTCGAAGGGCGGCACCTCGGTCAGCCCCTCGTCGCGGACCAGCCGCGCGACCTCCAGCTGCGCCTCGTCCTGGCTTTTGCCGATGATGCGCACCTCGGCGCCCAGCGCGCAGACGCCGGCCACCTTGGCCTCGGGGGTCAGGTGCGACATGCAGATCACCGCGCGCAGGCCCCGCGCCCGCGCCGCGTAGGCCACGCCGCGCCCGTGGTTGCCGGTGGAACAGCAAGTCACGCCCGCCACGCCCCCGGTCAGGCCGAACACCGCGTTGACCGCGCCGCGCAGCTTGAACGCGCCGATCGGCTGGGCGATCTCCAGCTTCAGCAGCAACTCGTGGCCAAGGCGCGCCGACAGCGCCGAGGGCACCAGCGGCGTGCCGTCCGCGATGCCTGCGATGCGCTTTTGCGCGGCAAACACGCGGTCCAGAGTGAACTCGGTCATGGCACGCTCTGCCCTCGTCGTTTTCGGCCCTGCCCCTGCCGGTCCCTGCCCAGCACAATGCCCCCGCAGCGCCTAGGACTTCAACACTCCCCCGGCGGTTTTTGCTTGCGATTTTCCCTTTGCCGCACGCAATGTCCGGGCAACTCCACGTAAAGGCGCACCGGCATGCCCGCACCCAACCTCCCGTTTTCCCTGCCCGAATACGCGCGTCGGCAGGCGCTGGTCGAAGCGCGCATGGCAGCGCTGGGTCTCGACGCGCTGTTTGTCGAGGATCCGTCGAACATGGCCTGGCTGACCGGCTACGACGGCTGGTCGTTCTACGTCCACCAGGGCGTGCTGGTGATCCCCGGTGAGGCGCCGATCTGGTGGGGCCGCCGCATGGACGGCTTTGGCGCGCTGCGCACCGTCTGGATGGAACCGGACCGAATCCTTGGCTACGCCGACGATTTCGTGCAGGCCACCGACCGCCACCCGATGCAGGACCTGGCCTCGCACATCCGCGCGCGCGGGCTGGCCAAGGCCCGCATCGGCGTCGAGATGGAAAACTACTACTACTCGGCCAAGGCGCATATGACGCTGGTCGCCGAACTGCCCGAGGCGACGCTGGTCGATGCCACCGCGCTGGTCAACTGGCAGCGCACGGTGAAATCCGATGAGGAGATCACCTTCATCCGCCGCGCCGCGCGCATCTCGGAAAAGATGGTCGACGGCATCCTGGAACGGGTCGAGCCGGGCCTGCCCAAGAACGACCTGGTGGCCGAGATCTACGCCGACGCGATCCGCGGCGCCGATGGCCACTGGGGCGACTATGCCGCCATCGTTCCGCTGCTGCCTTCGGGCCCCGACGCCTCGGCCGCGCATCTGACCTGGGACGGCCGCCCCTTCGCCAAGGGCGAGGCGACCTTCTTCGAACTCGCCGGCTGCTACCGCCGCTACCACGCGCCGTTCTGCCGGACGGTGTTCCTGGGCAAGCCGCCGCAGGCGCTGCTGGACGCGGAAAAGGCGCTGGTCGAGGGGCTGGAGATGGGACTGGAGGCCGCGCGTCCCGGCAACACCGCCGGCGACATCGCCCGCGCGCTCTATGCCGCGCTGGCCAAGGGCGGGATCGAACGCTCGGGCCGCTGCGGCTATCCCATCGGCCTCAGCTATCCGCCCGACTGGGGCGAACGCACGGTGTCGATCCGCACCTCGGACGAAACCGTGCTGCAACCCGGCATGACCTTCCATTTCATGCCCGGCCTGTGGATGACAGACTGGGGGCTCGAGATCACCGAATCCATCCTGATCCGCGAGGATGGGCCGGCGGAATGCCTCTGCAACCGCCCGCGCAAACTGTTCGTGAAGGACTGACATGGACATGCTGCACCGCACCGAGGGGCTGCTGGCCGATCTCATCGGCTTTCCCACCGTCTCGGCGGACAGCAACCTGGACCTGATCGGCTGGGCGGCCAATTTGCTCAAGGGGTTGGGCGCGCGCTGCGACATCACGCTGGACGAGACCGGGGGCAAGGCCAACCTCTTTGCCAGCTTCGGCCCCGAGGGCGACGGCGGGCTGGTCCTGTCGGGCCATTCCGACGTGGTCCCCGTGGCCGACCAGGAGTGGTCCAGCGATCCCTTCGTGATGGACGACCGCGAGGGGCGGCTTTACGGACGCGGCGCCTGCGACATGAAAGGGTTCATCGCCTGCGTGCTGGCGCTGGCGCCGCAGATGGCCGAGTGGCGCCTGAGCCGCCCGCTGCACATCGCCCTGACC
Organism: Antarctobacter aquimaris; assembly: GCF_900184945.1. Lineage (GTDB taxonomy): Bacteria > Pseudomonadota > Alphaproteobacteria > Rhodobacterales > Rhodobacteraceae > Maliponia > Maliponia aquimaris. The sequence goes on from NZ_FXYF01000006.1 coordinate 305,947, forward strand.
TACGACGAAGAGACCGGCTGTTTCGGCGCCCGCGCGCTGGTCGAGGACCTGCGCGCGCGCGACCTGCGCCCGGCCATGGCGATCCTTGGCGAACCGACGATGATGCGCGTCATCAACGGCCACAAGGGCTGTTACGAGTACACCACCCATATTACCGGCTGCGCGGGCCATGGCTCGACCCCGGACATGGGGGTGAACGCCGCCGTCTGCGCCAGCCGCTACGCGACAAGGCTGATGGAGCTGGAGGCCGAACTGCGCGGCCGCGCGCCTGATGGCAGCCCCTTCACCCCGCCCTGGACCACGTTGAACATCGGCCGCATCCAGTCGGGCCATGCGCACAACGTGATCCCCGACCACGCCGAGATCGACTGGGAAATGCGCCCCGTTCAGCGCGCCGACGCCGATCACCTGCTGGCCGAGATCGACCGTTTCGCCGAAACGCTGATGCGGCCGATGCGCGCCATCCACCCCGAGGCCACGATCCGCCGCGAGGTCATCGCCGAAACGCAGGGCCTGCACCCGGTCAAGGACAGCCGGATCGCCGAGGTGGTCTCGGCCCTGACCGGGGCCAACGGGCTGGACGTGGTCAGCTTTGGCACCGAGGCGGGGCTGTTCCAGTCGCTGGGGATGGACTGCGTGGTTTGCGGGCCAGGCTCGATCGAGCAGGCGCACAAGCCCGACGAATACGTCAGCCGCGACCAGCTGGCCGCCTGCCTGACCATGCTGCGGGGCCTGGAACGCCACCTGGCCTGAGCGCCTTCGCCCGGACCGGGCGCCGAAAAGGCCTTTTCAAAGGCCTTTCAACGCGCTTGCAAGCGCGTTCAAGCGGCTTGCAAGCCGCTTTTCCCCGCCCCTTCCCGGCGTTTTCCCGAATTTCGGAGCGGCTTAACAAGCCTTAATGTCTGCTTCAGGACCGGACCGCCCGTGGCGTGACAGGATCGACCCATCAGATCATTCACATGAAAGCGACCCCGATGACTTTCCTCCAGACCCGTACCGAAACCGCCGCCCCTCTCGCCACACCCCTGCACGCCCTGCCCGCGCTCCTGCGCGCCGCGGCCGCCCGCCTGCTCCAGCGCCGCCCGCCCAAGTCGCCCGAAGACCTGCTGGCTGCACAAACCCGCCGCGCCGAGGCCCGCGCCGCCGTGGACCGGCTGATGCAACACTCGCACTAGGGCGGAAAGCCGTTGCCCTCCAGCGCTGCGATGATCGCGTTGGCGTAGGTCTTGTTGTTCTGCGGCCGGGTCCGGCGAAAGATCGACACGGTCATGTCCGGCACCTTGCGGCGGAAGGCCTCTGCCATGCGCGCCGAGTCTTCCTTGCGGCCCAGCGCCCAGTAGGCCCCCATCAGGCCTAAGTGGATCGTGGCGAACTCGGGGAACTCGGTCAGCGCCTGTTCGAACTGCGCCGCAGCGCCTTCGATATCTCCCAACTGGAACAGCGCGTTGGCGATCCCCGAGGTTATGACCCCGATCTGCGGATGCAGCGGACTGATCCGCCGGGCGCGGCGCAGCTCGGCAATCGCCGCCTCGTTTTCGCTCTGGTAGTTGTAGATCCAGCCCAGCAGCATCGCCACGGTTGCCGAGTTGGGGTTCAGCACCTTCGCCCGTTGCAGCGCGGTCAGGCCGCGCCGCGTCTCGCGGCCGACATAGGCGATGTGGTGCCCGGCATAGGCCAGCGCGAGCGGATCGTCCGGGTTTGCATCCAGCACCTCGCGCGCCAGCGGCAGCGCCGCCGCCGCCTGTTCAAAGGTCCACCAGCGTGTCGCCACGGCCCCGGTGTGCGCGTAGCAGACCAGCGCCTTGGCCATCAGGTACTCGGGGTCCAGCGCGAGGGCCTGCTTCAGCAGGTCCAGCCCCTCCATCACGCTGTGCAGCGTGTTCTGCCGGTAGACCAGCGGGGCGGCGCGCAGGCACAGGTCATATGCGGCCAGGCTCTCGGTCGGCTTGGCACGCGCCCGCGCCGCCTCGGCCCAGATCAACTTTGGCTCCAGCGCGGCGGCGACCCGCTCGGCCACCTTGTCCTGCAGGTCAAAGATCTCGCTGGCCAGCCCGTCGAACCGGTCACGCCAGAGGGTATGCCCGCTCTCGGCCTCCACCAGCTGGGTAAAGATGCGCATCTGGTCGCCGGCCTGCTGGATGCTGCCCTCAAGGACATACCGCACGCCCAGTTCCCGCCCGACCTCGGCCAGGTCGACGGAGCGGCCCTTGTAGGTGAAACTCGAAGTGCTGGAGACCACGAAGAACGACGCCACCCGCGACAGCGCGGTGATGACCTCGTTGACGATGCCGTCCACGAGGTAATCCCGCTCGGCCGATCCGGTCAGGTTGGCGAAGGGCAGCACCGCCAGCGAGGGGATGTCCGGCACCGGCAGCGCGGGCTGGGCCACCTCCTCCGGCGCGTCGGTCGCCTCGGCGACATAGCGATAGCCGATCCCCGGCACAGTCTTGATCAGCGACGGGCCCAGCGCCTTGCGCAACCCGGCAATCTGCACGGTGAGGTTGCTTTCCTCCACCATCAGCCCGGCCCAGACCTTGTCCAGCAGTTCCGCCTTGGACACCACGCGGTCGGTGTTGTCGACCAGATGGGCCAACACGTCGAAGGCCCGCGCGCCCAGCGCGATCTCCTGCCCGTCGCGCGACACCGTCCGGCGGTCGTGGGAAATTTCCAATGTCACTGTCGCCCTCTGCCGGTCCCGCCGGTGCGAGTATGAGCCAGGCCCGGTGCGGGCCACAAGACGGCATTGCCCTTGCGGCGCGCAAACCCGCAGGCAGGGCGCGCAGCAAGGACAGCTGCCGCCCCTCGACAATCCCCGTGCCCGCCCGCATCATGCCCGGCGGGAGGACCACACATGAAATCCATCGTGGCGCACGGCGCGCATGACCTCAGAATCGAGGAGCGCGAGATGCCCTCCCCCGGCGCGGGCGAGGTGCTGGTGCGCATCGAGACCGGCGGTGTCTGCGGCTCGGACCTGCATTATTACCACAACGGCGGCTTCGGCACCGTGCGGCTGCGCGAACCGATGATCCTGGGCCACGAGGTCTCGGGCCGGATCGCGGCGCTGGGCGCGGGCGTCACCGGCCTGAGCGAAGGCCAGCGCGTCGCGGTCTCGCCTTCGCGCCCCTGCCGGGCCTGCCGGTTCTGCCACGCGGGCGCGCCGAACCAGTGCCTGAACATGCGCTTTTACGGATCGGCCATGCCCTTTCCGCATATCCAGGGCGCGTTCCGCGAATTCCTGGTGGCCGATCCCGCGCAATGCGCCCCCGCCGACGACCTGAGTGCCGGCGAGGCCGCCATGGCCGAACCGCTGGCGGTGGTGCTGCACGCCGCCGCGCGGGCGGGCAACCTGCTGGGCAAGCGGGTGCTGGTGACCGGCTGCGGCCCGATCGGCATCCTGGCGGTGCTGGTCGCCCGCACGGCGGGCGCAGCCGAGATCGTGGCGACGGACCTGACCGCCTTTACCCTGGACATGGCGGCGCGGGTCGGCGCGGATCACACGGTCAACGTCGCCGAGACGCCGGACGGCCTGACGCCCTGGACGACGGACAAGGGCCGGTTCGACGTGCTGTTCGAATGCTCGGGCGCCGCGCCCGCGCTGGCGGCGGCGGTGCCCGCGATGCGGCCCGGCGGGGTGGTCCTGCAACTGGGCCTGGGTGGCGACATGACCCTGCCGGTGCAGGCGATGACCGCCAAGGAACTGGAGTTGCGCGGCTCCTTCCGCTTTCACGAGGAGTTCTTTACCGCGGTCGAGATGATGCGGCGCGGGCGGATCGACGTGAAACCGCTGATCACCCAGACCGTGCCGCTGGACGAGGCCGAGGACGCCTTTCGCCTCGCGTCCGACCGGACCCGCGCGATCAAGGCGCAGATCCGGTTTTCCTGAGCCGCTTCCACAGCTTGTACGGGTGGGCTGAGGTCCCGGGTAAAGCCCGGGACGCTGGCCGCCCGGCGGGTCTGTCGCGCCTTACAGCTTCATCTTCTTGAACACCGGCTCGGGGATGTTGCGGATGATCGCCATGATCAGCCACCAGACGCGGCGCACGTAGATCACGTTGCGCCTCTTCTGCACCGCGCGCAGCACCGCCGCCCCCACCTCCTGCGGCTCGGCGGTCAGCGGTCCGGGCAGGTCCAACCCTTCGGTCATGGCGGTGTTGACAAAGCCGGGCAGCACCGTGACCACGTGCACCCCCTGTTTCGCCAACCGGTTGCGCAGGCCGGACAGGAAGGCGGTGAACCCGGCCTTGGCCGAGCCGTAGACGTAGTTCGTGGCCCTGCCCCGCTCACCGGCGACCGAGCTGATGCCGACCAGCACGCCCGATCCACGCGCCTCGAACCGGTTTGCCAGCAGCGCAAGGATGCTGGCAGGACCTTCAAAGTTCGACCGCATGACCTGCGCGGCGCGCGTCAAGTCTTGCGCGTTCTCGTCCTGGTCGCCCATCAGGCCCACGGCGCAGACGGCGATGCCGGGCAGTTCGGGCAGAGTGTCGACGAAGCTCTCGTGCGCCGAAAGGTCCAGCGCATCGAAGTCATGCAGGGTCACCTCCACCCCGTGGCGCAGGGCGATGTCGGATCGCACCGTGTCCAGGCGCGCCGGATCGCGTGCGGCCAGCTGGATCGGGTGGCCTTCGGCGGCAAAGGCATGGGCGATGGCCTGCCCCATGTCCGAGCCGGCACCAAGGATGAGAACGGCGGGTTTGCTCACAGCGACAGCCTTTCGGATTGGGCAGAGGCGAAATGCCCGGACAGGTTGCGGTCCTTGCGCATCTCGGTGAAGGCGCGGACACGGGGATCGGCGGCGCGCAGGGTGTCGGCGCTCATGCGGCTGTCCTTGGCCAGGTAGAACCGCCCGTCATGGTTCAGCGTGATGCGGTCCAGCCGGTCGAGCAGCGCCAGCGTGCCGGACTTCATCGGGAAGTCGAGCGCCAGTGTGTACCCTTCCATCGGAAAGGACATCGCGCTGTCCTGCGGGCCAAAGCGTTTCAGCACGGCCAGGAACGACGCGTTGCCCGAGTCCGAGATCGCCTCGAGCAGCGCGGTCAGCCCGTCGCGCGAGGTCTCCAGTGGCAGCACGCACTGGAACTGCGCAAAGCCGCGCCGCCCGTAGATGCGGTTCCACTTCAGCACCGCGTCGAGCGGGTAGAAATAGGTGTCCCAGTCGACCAGCTGCGTGCCGGTCTTGCGCGCACCCAGGGTGTAATAGAGCTTGTTGAAGGCCCGGACGGTCAGGCTGTTGAGCGCGAAGCCGGGGAAATCCAGCGGCACGGCCAGCTTGGGCTTGTGGCCTGCGTCCAGGGGATGCCTGGCGCGCTTTGCGTCCAGTTCTGCCACCGTGGCGTGTTCGCCCAGCATCACCAGCGACCGCCCCAGGTGCGCGCCGCGCCCCAGGCAGTCGATCCAGGCGACCGAGTAGGTCACCTGCTGGTTCTCCTCGAACAGCCGCATGGCGGTGTCGAGGTCGGGCGCGGGGTGGGTGGTCTGCTGGATCCAGGCGCTCTCGACCGGGCGCAGGCGGATGGCGCAGCGCAGGATGATGCCCGTCAGCCCCATCCCACCCAGCGTGTAGCGGAACAGGTCGGCGTTGTCCTCGCGTGAACAGCGCAGGACCGCGCCGTCCGGCCCCATCACGTCGATCCAGTCAACGCAGGTGCCAAAACTGCCGTCCTTGTGGTGGTTCTTGCCGTGCACGTCGGCGGCAATGGCGCCACCCAGCGTGATCAGCCGCGTGCCCGGCGTGATCATCGGGAACCATCCGCGCGGCAAAAAGGCGTCGATGACATCCCCCAGCAGGACCCCGGCCTCGGCCACCAGCTGGCCGGTTGTCTCGTCGAAGGCCAGCATGTGGTTGAAATGGCGCATGTGCAGGGTGGCGCGCGGGCTGACCGCGCTGTCGCCGTAGGACCGCCCGTTGCCGCGGGCGATCAGCGCGCCCTGACCGAGGGCGGCGCGCAGGTCGTCCTCGGTGCGCGGCGCGCGCAGGTCGGTTTCGATGACGGGAAAACGGCCCCAGCCCGACAGTTTCATGCTGCTCTCTCCAGCCGCGCGTCGGTAAAGACGAACCGGCGATCCAGGTTGTACTTGACCACGTAGCCGATCCCCAGCCCGATCACCGCGCCCAGCTCGCGCATGGCGTCAGTGTGCCAAATCAGCCAGAAGCCCGTCTCGAACCCCCAGAAGATCGCCGTCGTGACAAGCCCCATGGCGGTGTAGAGCGTGAACTTGCGCCCGTGCGCACGCGCCCCGGTTTCGGTGTCGTAAAAGATCCAGCGCTTGTCGAGCAGGTATTTCACCACCAGCCCGACCAGCGTGCCCGCCGCCACCGCCAGGGCGAACTGCCCGCCGCCGTCCCCCGCCAGCAGGACCAGACGCTGCGCGCCAAGGTTGGCCAGCGTGGCAATCACGGCGAAGGCGCCGTAGCGCAGGATCAGCGTCTTGCGGGTCACGTCAGAGCGCCCCGACGACCGCAAAACCCAGGCACAGCAGCAGGCAGACCTGGCTGAGCCGGTCCCGCGCCGCGTAGACGACGGGATCGTCGTGCATCCACCCGCGATGGGTGATCATCACCGTGCGGGTGATCCAGAACAGCAGCACCGCGCCGATGCCCCACAGCATCGTCGGCGTGTGATACAGATCGACCACCGCAGGCGAGTTCACATAGAGCACAAGCACGAGGACCGACACGTAGCCCGCGCTGATGGCGATCATGGTGACGATCGGCAGGTCGGCCACGTTGTAGCCGCGCCCGCGCGCCTTGAGCGTGCCCCGGTCGGCCGCATCGACCAGTTCCGCCTGCCGCTTGACCGCGGCCAGCGCGAGAAAGAAGAAGATCGAGAACGCCAGCAGCCAGACCGACAGCGGTATGCCGGTGGCCACGCCGCCCGCGACGATGCGCATGGTATAGAGGCCCGCCAGCGTGCAGATGTCGATCACCAGCTGCCGTTTCAGGTACAGCGAATAGGCCGTGGTCAGGGCAAAATACCCCATCAGCACCCAGAAGAAGGCCCCGCCCACCAGCAGCCCCAGCACCGCGCCGAGAACGAAAAACCCTGCGGTCATCACCATGCCGTGCCGCAGCGGCACCGCGCCCGAGGCGAACGGCCGCTTGCGCTTGCGTGGGTGGGCGCGGTCGGCGGCCAGGTCGATCATGTCGTTCAGGACGTAGACGCTGGAGGCGGTCAGGCTGAAGGCGACAAACGCCAGCGCCGCCAGCATCAGGGTCCCCATGTCGAACTGGTGCCCGGCCAGCAGCGGCAGGAAGATCAGGATGTTCTTCAGCCACTGGTGCGGCCGCAGCGCCCGGACATAGGCCGACAGCAACACGGGCGCCGTGTCCAGGTGTTCGGCCTCGACCGCCAGCGCATCGACACGGGCACGCAGCGCGGCGGGCGCGTTGACCGTCACCGCCCGCGCCGCAACCTGCCAGACGGCCAGATCGGCCGTGGAGTCGCCCATGTAGACAAAACCGCCCGCGCCAAAGCGCCGGGTCAGGAACTCGGCCTTGATCGGTCCCTTGAGGTTCAGCGTGCCGTCCGAGCCGTGGACCTCGTCGAACAGGTCGAGATGCGTGGCGATCCGTTCGGCGATGCTCTGGTCGCTGGCCGTCACCAGCGCGGTGCGGCCACCGCGCGCGCGCCAGTCGCGCACGTAGTCGACGACGCGGGGGTCGTAGGGCAGCGTCGCCGGTTCCAGCCCCGCCACCGCGGCCAGCCGGCGCTTCAGCGCGGCGCGGCCCTCTCCCAGGCCACGCGCCGCGACCAGCAGCACGCGCCAGTCGCGTCCCAACGCCGACCAGAAGGATTCATCCAGCATGTCGCTGCGCAGCAGCGTGCCGTCCAGATCGACGACCAGGACCTTGCCGTCCTCGATCCCCTGCGTGACCCGCGTCATGGGGTCAGCCCCCTCTTTCGGCTCGCGCGCCACACCAACCCTGTTCATGAAAGCGTCTGACCCGCATGCAATATCTCTTGTGGGCGGCAGGATAGGCGCGGCATGTGACCGCGTCGAGGCACGAATGCGGCACAGGCGATTTGTGGTTCAACTGCAACAGCGCGGGCGTCGTACCGGACGGTCGCCCCCCGCACCCGGGGGTCGCGGCCCCACGGCACGCAACGGGGCCGCGATCCCCTTGACCTTTTCGCCACGGACGGCGGACAGTGTGCCCGACCCAAGCAACGACACGCCGCCGGAGGACCCGATGATCAGCCAGGAGCTCAACGACCAGATCACGCGCGTGGGACGGGGCCAGCCTGCGGGCGAGGTGCTGCGCCGCTACTGGCAACCCGCCGCGCTGAGCGACGAACTGGCCGGGCCGCGCCCGGTCGTGCCCGTTACCCTGCTGGGCGAAAAGCTGGTGCTGTTCCGCGACAACGAAGGGCAGCTGGGCCTGATCGGCCGCCACTGCCCGCACCGCGGCGCGGACCTGTGCTATGGTCGGCGCGAGGACAACGGCCTGCGCTGCCCCTTCCACGGCTGGCACTTCGACCGCACCGGCCAATGCGTCGAACAACCCGGTGAGCCCGAAGGCAGCCGGATGCACGAACAGATCCGCACCACCTCCTACCCGGTGGTCGAGCGCAATGGCATCGTCTTTGCCTACCTCGGCCCCGGCGACCCGCCGCCCTTTCCCGCCTTCGACTGCTTTCGCGCCCCGGATACCCATGTCTTTGCCTTCAAGGGGCTGTGGGAGTGCAACTGGCTCCAGGCGCTGGAGGTCGGCATCGACCCGGCGCATGCCTCCTTCCTGCACCGCTTTCTGCAGGACGAGGACCCGAAAGACAGCTACGGCAAGCAGTTCCGCGACAGCGCCGCCGACACCAACGTCCCGATGACCAAGCTGCTGCGCGAGTACCCGCGCCCGGAAATCCGCGTCGAGGACACCGCTTGGGGGCTGAAGCTGACGGCGCTGAGGCACATGGACAACGGCCTGACCCACGTGCGCGTCACCAACCATATCTTTCCGCAGGCGATCTGCATCCCGATGAGCCGCGAGATGACCATCACGCAATGGCACGTCCCCGTCGATGACGAGACCTGTTATTGGTATTCGATGTTCACCAGCTTCGACAAACCGGTGAACAAGGAGGTGATGCGCGCGCAGCGGCTGAAAGAACACCGCCTGCCGGATTACGCGCCGCTCAAGAACGCGCGCAACGCCTATGGCTATGACCCCGCCGAACAGGCGTCCGAGACCTATACGGGCATGGGCCTCGACATCAACGTGCATGACCAGTGGGCGGTCGAAAGCATGGGCCGCATCCAGGACCGCACGCAGGAACACCTGGGCAAGACCGATGTCGGCATCATCCGCTATCGCCGGATGCTGCGCGCGGCGATTGACGCGCTGGGCAAAGGCGAGGAGGCCGCGCTTCCGATGCAGGGTGACGGCACCGAGGCGCTGCGCGGTCCGCTGTCAAACGACGCCATCGCCGACAGTGCCGACTGGGACGCCGCCAGCCTTCGCGCCGATGCCGCGCGCCGCGCCGCCTGCCCTTGGGACGCCAGCCTGTGACCCTGGCGCGGATCGCCGCCGGGCGGCTCTGCCGCGAGGGGCTGTTGCAGGCCGACCCTGCGGCCGAAGTGCTGGCCCGCGCCGAGGCCGAGGGCATCGAGACGATCCGCCTGGTCTTTGCCGATGCGCACGGCATCCTGCGCGGCAAGACGGTGACGGCGCGGGCGCTGGAGGGCGCCCTGACGGCCGGGGTGCGATTGCCGTCCACCCTGCTGCTGAAGGACGTGGCGCACCGCACGGTGTTCCCGGTCTGGTCGGCGGCCGGGGATGCGCCGATGCATGGCGCGGGCGACGTGCTGCTGGTGCCGCGCCCGGACACCTGGGTCCGCCTGCCCCACGCACCGCATTCGGCGCTGATGCTGTGCCGGGTGTTGCGCACCTCGGGCGAGACGATCCCCTTTGCCTCGGACACGATCCTGTCGGGGGCCGTCGATCGGCTGGCCGCCGAGGGCCTGCGCGCGGTCATGGGGCTGGAGGTGGAATTCCAGGTCTTCGCGGTGACCGACCCCGCGCTGGACCACGCCGACACTGCACTGCCGCCCCGCCCGCCTGCGACCCGTGCGCTGAACCAGGGCTACCAGTACCTGACCGAAACCCGCTACGACGCCGCCGAACCCCTGCTCGACACCCTGCGCCGCAGTGCCGAGGCGATGGGCCTGCCCGTGCTCAGCGTCGAGATCGAGATGGGTCCAGGCCAGTTCGAGTTCACCTTTGCCGCCGCCGACCCGATGACCACCGCCGACCGCGCGGTGCTGTTCCGCACCCTGGTCAAGGAGGTCTGCGCGCGCGAAGGCTACCTTGCCTCCTTCATGGCCAAGCCGCGCCTGCCCGACGCGGTGGCCAACGGCTGGCACATCCACCAGAGCGTGACCGACCTGGAAGGACGCAACCTGTTCACGCCGTCGTCTGGGCACCTGACGCCGACCGCCTCGGCCTGGATTGCAGGGCTGCTGGACAACGCGCGCGCCTCCTGCATCGCCACAACGCCCACGGTGAACGGCTACAAGCGTTACGGCGCCTACCAGCTGGCGCCCAACCGGATCGGCTGGGGCGAGGACAACCGCGGCGCCATGCTGCGCGCGCTGATCGCGCCGCACGATCCCGCCAGCCGGGTCGAGAACCGGGTCGCCGACAGCACGGCGAACCCCTATCTTGCGCTCGCCTTCCAGATCCATTCCGGGCTGAGCGGGATCCTCGCGGGGGCCACGGCCCCGGCTCCTCTGGCCAACCCCTACGACGACGCGGCCGACCACCTGCCCGGCAACCTGGGCGAGGCGATCGAGGCCTTCGAGGGAGCGCAGATGTACCGCGCCGCGCTGGGCGACGAGACGGTGCAGTACCTCGCCCGCCTCAAGCGCGCGGAATGGACCACGTACCTCTCCGCCATCTCGGAGTGGGAACAGACCGAATACTTCACCGCCTTCTGAACAGGGGCGCCACGGGAGACACCATCATGACAGACGCCGCACGCATCGCGGTCATCAAGGGCGACGGTATCGGCGTCGACGTGACCGAGGCGGCGCTGGCCGTCGTCGCGGCGGCCTGCGCGCGGGTCGGCCTGCCCGCGCCCGTCGAACAGCCCATCGCCGCCGGGGCGGGGTATTTCAAGGAAACCGGGCAGGACATCGAACCGGGCGGCGAGGCACGCGCGGGTGAGGCCGACGCGATCCTTCTCGGCGCCATCGGTCTGCCCTCAGTCCGCCACGCCGACGGCACCGAGATCAGCCCGCACCTGCGCTTGCGCGACCGTTACGGGCTCTATGCCGGGGTGCGGCCCGTGCGGGCCTACCCCAACGCGCCGCAGCGGCTGGCGGACCCGCGCGCCGCCGGGATCGACCTGGTGATCCTGCGCGAGTCGACCGAGGGGCTGTTCTACTCCGCCGCCGTGCACAACCGCAGCCAGGTCATCGGCGATACCGAAGTGCGCGACACCCTGCGCATCACCCGCGCCACGACCGAACGGCTGATGCACTTCGGCTTTCGCCTGGCCGAGCGGCGCAAGGCGCGCGGACGGCCCGGCCTGCTGACCTGCGTGGACAAGGCCAATGTCTTTGCCTCCATGGCCTTTTTCCGCCGCATCTACGACGAGGTCGGCGCGCACTACCCCGGCGTCGCCAAGGGCTACAATTACGTCGATGCGCAGGCGCTGGACCTGGTCCGCCGGCCCTGGGAGTTCGACGTGCTGGTGATGGAGAACATGTTCGGCGACATCCTGTCGGATCTGGCCGGGGGGCTGGTCGGCGGCATGGGCATGGCCGCCTGCGCCGAGATCGGTGACGAGGTCGGGCTGTTCCAGCCGGCGCATGGCTCGGCCCCCGACATCATGGGCCAGGACAAGGCCAATCCGCTGGCGGCGATCCTGTCCGGCGGGCTGATGCTGGACTACCTCGCGCAGCGGACAGGGACGGCCGCCTATGAAACCGCCGCAGCCGTCATCGATGACGCGGTGGACGCGGGGTTTGCGCGGAACCTTCTGCGCCCGATGGAATTCGGCGGCGACATGGGCACGCGCGCGGTCACGCGGGCAGTGCTGGACCTGGTCGGAGGCTGAGTCCGGTCAGCGGAACTTCAGCGGTTCGTCGTTGTCGAACAGGTAGGAGGTGTTCCAGCTTTCCACCTCGGCAAAGCCGCGCGCCGCCAGCATGTCGACGATGCGCTTGTCGATGGTGTCGACGAAGCGGCCGAACTCCATCTCCTCGCGGATCACGCGGGAAATGTCCTGCGCGATCTGCACGCGCTGCTGGGCGAGCAATTCGCCGATCCAGTGGCGGGACGCCTCGGCGAACATCTTGGCCGAGGCGATCATCAGCTCACGCAGCTTGTCCACGCTCAGAGCATCCTTGTCGAGACAGTCGAGCGAGCCCTTCTTCATCGAGGCGACAGCCACGTCGGTGCGCATCTCGGACGAGATCATCACGACGGCGGCGCCGAAGTTCATCTTGTGGTTCTGCACGATGCGCTGAGCGTGCAGCCCGTTGCCGCGGGGCAGCAGGTAGTCGATGAACACCACGTCATAGGCGCGTTCGTCGAGCGCCGCCTCGAATTCCGGGATGTCGGTGGCCGTCCAGCAGCGCACCGGCAACCCGGTCTGGGTGCAACTGCGCTTGATCCGGTTCTGATCGAAACGGCTGTCATCGAGGATCAGCACATCGAACCCGTTGCTGCGCTGGAAGGCGGTCGATGCCTCATGGTAGCGGGATTCGACCTCCGGCACGGCGCTGTCGATTGCGTCAGGCGATGTGTCTTGCATGATGGCCACTCTTTCCCGGTTTCGTTCCCGCAATCAGGATAGAGAGGGCAAGAATAACGAGAAGTTGACGCCCCCGTCCCAAAGCGCTGCAATTTCAGGCAAATTGGCTTGGCACGGGCTTTGTCCGGAACCGTCGGAAATGGTATCGAGGACACAGCAGAGCACCGAGCCGAAGACCGGAGTTTTTCCGCGATGACCGACCACGCAGCGTCCGAGGGGGACTTCGACTCCTATCTTTATGCGATCACACACGACCTCAAGAGCTTTTCCCGCGCGATGCGCGTGATCCCGGACTGGATCGTCGAGGATATGGCCGAAGCACAGGCCAGCCTGCCGGGCGATGTCGCCGATCACCTGATGATGCTGCAACACTACGCGCGCGGCATGGACCGGATGCTGGACGGGTTGACCGATCTGTCCCGGGTCGGCCGCCTTGCAAACACTCCGGGGCCGGTCGACCTGCGCGAGGCGCTGGCGCAGGCCTGGGCCGAAACACCCGACAGGCAGGGGTTCCAGGCCGATTTCGACGCGGTGGACCTTTGCGTGCAGGTGCCGGCCAATGACCTGCGCCGCCTGCTGATGGCGGTGCTGTCCAATGCTGTCCGCCACCATGACGGCACCGGCGGGCGCGTGACCGCCTCGGCCTGTCATCAGGACGGCCGGGTCGTCCTGCGCATCAGTGACGATGGACCCGGCATTCCGCCAGAGTACCATGACAAGGTGTTCGAACCGCTGCACACCCTGCGGCCCAAGGACGAAACCGGGTATTCCGGGCTGGGACTGACGGTGGCGCGAAAGGTCGCGACGACGCTGGGCGGCGGCATCTCGGTGGCGGAAACCGGCACCCCGCGGGGCTGCACGATCCTCTGTGACTTGCCCGCCAGCTGACCGCCGGCAGGAGGCCGGGCGCTAAAGCGCCCCCTCTCGCAGCATGGTGTCGATCTCTTGCAGGTGAACCATCTCCAGCGGTTTCTGGATGTAGTCGCGCACGACGGCATAGGAGTCGGCGCGTTTGCGGTCCTTGTCCGACATCGAGGTGGTCAGCATGATCACCGCCGCCCGCACGAAGCCGGGGCCGAACCGCGACGTCGCGGCATCGAGAAACTCGAACCCGTTCATCCGGGGCATGTTGATGTCCAGCAGGATGATGTCGATCACCGGGCGATCGGGCTGCGCGAGAAAGTCGAGCGCATCCGGCGCCATCAGGAACCCGTGCAGCGCGCCCACCAGGCCCGACCGCGTGGCAAGCCGGGCGTACAGCTTCTGGTCGATTGCGTTGTCGTCCACGATCATGAGGGTATCGATCAATGGCTGTCCTTTCTGAGATAAACGGTGAAGGTGCTGCCCGTCCCGGGGCAGGAGTCGACGGTGATGCGACCGCCATGGTTGATCGCGATGCGCTGGCAGATGGTCAGTCCGAGGCCGGTGCCGCTGCAGGCGCCGACCGGGTTCAGCCGCTGGAAGACCTGGAAGATCCGTTCGTGAAAGGCCGGATCGATGCCGATGCCGTTGTCGGAGACCGAAAAGCCGACAAACCCCCTGGGGGCCTCGACCGCCCCTAGCGACACATCGGGGCGGCGATCACCGGCGCGGAACTTGATCGCGTTGTCCAGCAAGTTGGCCAGCAGGGTCCGGATTTGTCCGGGCGATCCCCGGATACAAGGCAGCGGACCGACCGACAGTGTCGCGTTGCCCTGTTGCACGGTCTGCGACAGGTCGCTGATGACGGTCCGGACCTCGATGCCCAGGTCGACCACCTCGTCAGACATGTCCTCTGCCAGGGCATTGGTATAGGACTGGATGTCGTCGATCAGGCCGGACATGCCTTTCAGCGTGACACGCAGGTCTGCCAGCAGTTCGGCCTGTTCCGGGTCAAGCGCGCCTTGCAGGTCCTCGCGCAGGGCGTCCGCGATCATCAGCGCCGTGCTGGTGGGGGCCTTGAGGTCATGCGAGGTGGCATAGGCAAAGCTGCGCAGATCCTCCGTCGCGGCCCTGGCCCGGTGAATCTGGCCGTGCAGGTGATCGTTCAGCATCTCGATCTGGTGCAGCCGGGCACGTTCCTCCGTGACGTCCCGGCGCAACAGCAGGGTATCCCCGTCCTTGAGCAGCTTGGTCGTCCGCAGGAAGGTCGTCCCGTTGTCCAGCCGGATCTCGCGCGTGCATCCGTCGATCCTGATGTCGTCCATCTGGCCGGCGATCCAGTCCTCGGGCGTGAGGCCGTTGAGCGCGACCGGCCGGGTCGCGACGAGATCCCGCAAGGCCGTCTCATACAGTTCGCCGACGCGCAGCAGACCCCCGGTGTGCGCCTTGGTGGTTGCCGTCTCGGCGTTGACGTACCTGATCCGGCCGTCGTCCCCCAGCAGGACCAACCCGAGCGGGATCTTGTCGATCAGGTCCTCTGCGATGTCGCGCCGGGCGTGATGCAGTCGGCGCATGTGGTGCCGCCAGAGCAGGACCCCGGACAGCAAGACCAGGCCCGCGCCAAGGGCGCCAAGCACATGGGACAGGCCCGAGGTCATCCAGCCGGACGAAGGGGCGAGCCACGTGGCCCGCAGGCCGTGATACCGCGGAGATGCCAGGGACCCCGGCGCGACGGCGTTCAGCCGGGCGATCGTCTCCACCAGGTCAAGCCGGGCCGCCACTGCGCGTTCGCGGTGGAAGACCGGGGCGCCGATCTCGTCGATACGGTCATCGCCCCCCGGGACGGCCGCCCAGTGCCGGAGGCTGTGACGTTCGTGCAGCACGGCCGCCACCTGCCCGGACAGCAGCGCACCGAGCTTGTCTTCGGTGGTGTCGTGGATCACCAGGGCCGCGTCGTCATAGGGCTGCGGCGGGTCGATGGGCAGGTCGCTCGACACCACGCCAAGCCGCACGGCGCGCCAGTCCTTCGGCAGGTCCGCGCTCTCGCTGTGAAACAACGCATATGGCGTCGTCAGCAAGGGCAAGCCGACCTCCACGGGCCGCACCCGGCCAGTGTTATAGTTTTCCAGCGGCAGCAGGTCATAGGAACCGGCTTGGAGGCTTGCGAGCCACTCCTCGGACGTGATCGCGACGAACTCCGGAGGCACTCCGGACCTCTCCGCAAGGTCACGAAGCACCTCGGCGACAAAGCCGGAGACCTCTCCGTCAGCGTGCACGATCGTGTAGGGCGGCCCGGCCACCACGATCTGACCGTCGACCGCCCCCGCCCACAAAACCGATCCGGCGAAGTCGATTGGCGCGACGAGCCCGTCCACACCGTTGGACAGCAGCGCGTCCAGGGCATCTTCGAGGCTGGAGAAGGCGATCACGTCATTCATCAGCAGAGGCCCGACGATCTCGGATCCGGGCGCGCCGCGCACGGCAGCCAGTCGCAAGCCCCGGAGCTTGCCATCCCATGCGGCGGGGCTGGCGGTGCCCAGCCTCGTCAGGTGAACCGCCACCCGGCCGACCGATCGGGAATAGTGCCAGGTGGCGCGCAGCGACGGAAGGTCGGCGATGCCCGGCAGCATTTCCGAACGACCCTCGGCCTGCGCCGCCAGAAGCTCCGGCACCGTGTCATACAGGACGAAGCGTAATCGAAACTGCACTTCAGCTGCGATCATCTGCGCAAGGTCCAGCATGTAGCCGGTCTTCTTGCCGTCGGTCGATTCCTGCATCGGCCCCGGCATCGGGGTCCATCCCACGACCAGCGCGGGCCGCTCTGCCAGCGCGCCCGTCGGCACGTGGCACAGGACCAGGGCTGCCACCAATTGCCTGACGGCCACTAGGGGTCCTGCCCAGAATGTCCGCCGCTTGGCCATTCGCTTGAGAACGCCTCCGACCCGTTCGCTTGCCCCCTAACAGACCTAGGCCACGCGGGTTTCGCGCGGGTTAACGGCGCCCCGCACCAAATCGGCTGACGGCGATGAAGGGGATGGCACCGTATGCGCGGGCCAAGGTGACCCTAGATCAGCCGGGATTGAGACCCGACCGGGCAGGAAAGAGGTGGTCCCTCGTCCCCGAATAGTTTTGCGGCGCTGCCAAGCTTGCCAGTTGATCATGCAGCCGCCTGAAGGTCAGGGCTCTGATGGGCCTCGACCGGTGTTCTGCCCCCAAGCGCCGAGTGCGGGCGCTCGGAATTGTAGAATTCAATCCACCTGCCGATGCCTGCTCGGGCCCGCAGCCCCGGTATCCGTTCAGGTTCGAAGTCAGAGCGGGGGCGATCATATTCGGCAACGGTCCCTGACGACCAAGAGAGGTACGATCCATCCCCGGCCACCATGCCGACTTGCGCGAAGCGCGTGGTGGCTCCCATCATGCAACGAGTGCCGGGAAATCCAAAAGACGAGAGGGGGCGCACCACACATGGTTCGGGCGCTCGGTCACCACGATCCACCTCACCGCCGGAGACGCCGGGCGCGGTGCGGAGTACTGGAGCGGGCGCGAAGACGGCGAGAAGGCCGCCCTGATGAACCGGCACACGCGGGAGCACATCCACATCCGGGACCACACCACTGACTACGCCGACATCGAGCATTCCGACTGCGTCACAACCGCCGCCTTCGCCACGAAGGCCATGGCCGGGCACAACGCCGACCTGACGGTAAACAGCTACGTCGGCTATGCCTCGCTGGGGCTCAACGAGGATCTGACGCCCGAGGACGAGGCGGTGGTCCGGTCCATTTTTCGAGCGGTATTCGCAGCGCGATCCGCGGGTGTTCGGCAGCGATGGCACGCTGTTCGGCGCCTACGAGGACCGGATGCAGCGGGAACATGTCGCCGACGAATACACCCACGCGGCCGACCCGGACGGTGCCGCCCTCTGCCAGTCCCTGATGCAGCCCGAGCTTCTCGGCACGACCGATCCGGCAACCGGGAAGCCGGAACCGGAGATCAACGACCCCGTGCTGGCGGCCTGACAGGTCGCCCTGCCGCAGGTGCGAGGCAGGGCCCCTCACCCCTTTTGCGGGCGCTGGTCACGCGCCTTGACCAGGCGGAACATGCACCGCGCAGCGCGCTGAGGGGTTTTCCGCTTGAATTGCGGTGCCGAACCTCCCTATCTCTTGGCATGGCGCGGCGCGTGTCGTCGTCGATGCGATGGCTGACCCTGACGGGGCGGCCCCGGCATCCGAAGTTCCGCCGCCGCAGGTTCCATCAACGGGAGGCGTCATGCGATATCACACACCAACTTCCTTTCCGGACGCGGCACGGCTCGCGGCCTCCACGGCGGGCGTGACGCGCTTTCTGGCCGGGGGCACGGATGTTCTTGTCCAGATGCGTGCGGGCATGGTCCTGCCGGATGACCTGATCGACCTCAAGAAGATCCCCGGCGTGCAGGACATCGCGCGCACCGACGACGGCGGCTGGCGGATCGGCATCGCGGTCCCGGGCGCGGCCCTTGGCGCGCACGAGCAATTGAAGGCGGACTGGCCCGGCGTCGTCGAAGGCATGGAACTGGTCGGATCGACCCAGATCCAGGGCCGCGCCACGCTGATCGGCAACCTGTGCAACGGCTCTCCGGCGGCGGATTCCGTCCCCGGCCTGATCGCCGCCGACGCCTCGGTCGAGGTGACCGGGCCGGACGGCAGCCGCACGCTCAAGGTGGCGGAGATCCCTGCCGGTCCAGGCAAGACCCATCTGAAGAAGGGCGAGGTGATCTCGGCCCTGCTGCTGCCGCCGCGCGGCGCGCATGGCGGCGACGCCTACCTGCGCTTCATCCCGCGCACCGAGATGGACATCGCCGTGGTCGGCTGCGCCATCAACCTGCGGCTGGAAGGCGACACCATCACCGAGGCGCATGTGGCGCTGGGCGCGGTCGCGCCCAAGGTCATCAGCGTGCCGGCCGCCGCCGAGGCGATCCTCGGCACCACGCTGGACGATGCAGCGCTCGAGGCGCTGGCCACCGCGGCGCGCGCCGCCTGCACCCCCATCACGGACAAGCGCGGCACCGTCGAGTTCCGCACCGACGTGGCCGGCGTGCTGGCGAAACGCGCCGCCAGGATCGCCTACACCCGCGCAAAAGGAGCTTCGGCATGAAAAAGACCTATGTCTCGACAACCGTGAACGGCGAGGCGGTCGAATTCCTGGCCGATCCGCGCGAAACCCTGCTGGATTGCCTGCGCGACCACCTCGACCTGACCGGCTCCAAGGAGGGCTGCGGCACCGGCGACTGCGGCGCCTGTTCGGTCACGCTGGACGGAACGCTGGTCTGCTCCTGCCTCGTGCTGGGCGTCGAGGCCGAGGGCAAGCAGGTCGGCACCATCGAGGGGATGGCCCCCGGCAACGACCTGCACCCGCTGCAACGCAAGTTCATCGAACACGCCGCGCTGCAATGCGGCTACTGCACCCCCGGGTTCCTGGTCGCCGCCAAGGCGCTGCTGGACCACAACCCGGACCCGACCGAAACCGAAGTCCGGTACTGGCTGGCGGGCAACCTCTGCCGCTGCACCGGCTATGACAAGATCGTGCGCGCCGTGCTGGACGCGGCTGCGGAACTGCGTGGGGAGGCTGCGTGATGGCTAAGGACGAATTCAAGGAATTCCGGCTGATCGGCACCCGCCCGGACCGTCCCGACGGTCTGGACAAGGTGACGGGCCGCGCCCGCTATGGCGCCGACATCTCCGGCCCCGGCATGTTGTGGGGCGCGGTCGTGCGCTCGCCCCATGCCCATGCACTGATCGTCAGGATCGACACGTCCAAGGCCGAGGCGCTGGATGGCGTCAAGGCGGTGGTCACGCGGGCCGATTTCCCCACCGGGCTGACCGGCGAGGAATGGAACCTGCAGGAAAACACCATGGCGGGCGAGCGGGCGCTCTATGACGGCCACGCCGTTGCCGCCGTGGCCGCCACCTCCAAGCTGCTGGCCGAAGAGGCCGCGCGCCTGGTCGAGGTCGAATACGAGGTGCTGCCGCATGTCACCGACGTCGACGAGGCGATCAAGCCCGACGCGCCGGTGATCCGCGAGGGCGCCGCCGACGCCACCGTGCCGCCGGGGATGCCGCCGAACGTGGTGAAATACATGGAGTTCGGCCATGGCGATGTGGAGGCCGGCTTTGCCGAAGCCGACCTTGTCATGGAGAACACCTACAAGACCGAAGCCACCCACCAGGGCTATATCGAGCCGCACGCCTGCATGGGCCAGCTGGGCAGCGATGGCAAGGGTGAGATGTGGGTCTGCACCCAAGGTCAGTGGTACATCCGCAAGATGTGCGCCGACGTGCTGGGGCTGGACACCGCGCAACTGCGGGTGACGCCGTCGGAGATCGGTGGCGGCTTTGGCGGCAAGACGACGATCTTCATGGAGCCGCTGAGCCTCGCGCTGTCGCGCAAGGCGGGCGGTCGTCCGGTCAAGATCGTGATGACCCGCTCCGAAGTGCTGCGCGCCACCGGGCCGACCGCCTCGGCCTCGATGGACGTCAAGATCGGCATGAAGAAGGACGGCACGCTCACCGCCGGCCGGGCCGAGTTCCGCATGCAGGGCGGCGCCTTTCCGGGCGCGCCGGTGGACATGGCGCTGTATTGCGCCTTTGCCGCCTACAACCTGCCCAACGTGCAGCACATCGGCTATGACGTGCTGGCCAACCGTCCGAAATGCGCCGCCTACCGCGCGCCGGGGTCGCCCATGGGCGCCTTTGCGGTGGAAAGCCTGCTGGACGAGATGTGCCGCAAGCTGGAGTTCGACCCGATCGAGGTGCGGCTCAGGAACGCGGTCAAGGAAGGCGATACCGCGAGCTACGGCCCCAAGTACGGCTCCATCGGGCTGATCGAGGTGCTGGAGGCGACAAAGGAACACCCCAACCTGAACGCGCCGCTGGGTCCGAACCAGGGCCGCGGCGTGGCCACCGGCTACTGGTTCAACCATGGCGGCGAAACCTCCGTCTCCATGGCGATCTCCGAGGATGGCACCGCGCAGGTGTCCGTCGGCACGCCTGACATCGGCGGCAGCCGCGCCTCCATCGGGCTGATGGTGGCCGAAACGCTGGGCATTCCCTACGAGGATGTGCGCGTCAACGTGGTCGAGACCGGTGCCTTGGGCGTGAACGAGCCGACCCATGGCAGCCGCGCGACCTTTGCCAGCGGCAAGGCGGCGGTGATCGCCGCGGGCCACGCGATCAAGGAGATGTGCCGCCGCGCCGCCAACGAATGGGACATCGACCCGGAGGCCGTTGAATGGGTGAACGGCGCGGCACAGCCGGCCGGTCCGAACGCCGGGAAGTTCCCGCCGATGACCATCGCCGAGATCGCCGGCAAGATGGGCAGCACCGGGGGGCCGATCTCGGGCCATCATGAATCGCTGCCCGAAGGTGTCGGCGCCAGCTTTGGCACCCATGTCGTCGATGTGGAGGTCGATCCCGAGACCGGGGCCGTCAAGATCCTGCGCTACCTCGTGGTGCAGGACGCCGGCCGCGCGATCCACCCCTCTTACGTCGAAGGGCAGTACCAGGGCGGCGCGGTGCAGGGCATCGGCTGGGCGCTGAACGAGGAATACGTCTACGGCAAGGACGGGCGGTTGCAGAACCCGGTCTTCCTGGACTACCGCGTGCCGGTCGCCTCGGACCTGCCGATGATCGACACGGTGATCGTGGAGGTGCCGAACCCCGGCCACCCCTACGGCGTGCGCGGCGTGGGCGAAACCGGGATCACCCCGCCCCTGCCCGCCATCGCCAACGCGATTCAGGCGGCGACGGGTGTCCGCCTGCGGCACCTGCCGATGAGCCCGCCCAAGGTCCTGGCGGCGATCAAGGCGCAGGGATGAGCGACCCGGTCAAGGTCCACCTCTGGTCCAGCCTCACCCGCTTTACCGATGGGGAGCGGGTGATCGAGGTCGAGGCGGATACGGCGGGCGGCGTCCTGAAGGCCCTCAAGGACGCCTACCCCGGCCTCGCCCCGGTGCTGGATGCCGGGGTCTCGGTGGTGATCGAGGACGAGATGGCCCCCAGCCTGCACACCCAGGTCGGCGCCGGGGCGCAGGTCTACCTGATGCAGCGTCTCAAGGGCGGCTGAGGCCCGGCCGGGCCCTTGAGCGCATTTCGGGACCTGTGGGCAAGGGACGGCGGAGTGTTTTTAAAGCGTCACGCCTTTAACCTGAAACATATCCAGCAGCCTTGAAGTAGTTCCAACATTCTTGCTCCGAGTAGAGGTCGCAGACATGACCGATTGCTTTGAACATTTCGGTGAATGTCCTCGCGCCGATCCGTCTGAGTTGGGCCTTGAGCTTAGAGAAGGC
>NZ_FXYF01000032.1 GCF_900184945.1 Antarctobacter aquimaris
GCCTTCTCTAAGCTCAAGGCCCAACTCAGACGGATCGGCGCGAGGACATTCACCGAAATGTTCAAAGCAATCGGTCATGTCTGCGACCTCTACTCGGAGCAAGAATGTTGGAACTACTTCAAGGCTGATGGAAATGTCTCAGGTTAAAGGCGTGACGCTTTAGGAAGCTGCTTGAAAAGCACTCTAATATAAACACCCGCGATCACCCTCGAACTGGGCTACCATGCCCTAAACCGTCCCTCTTCAAAAACTCCATCGCCGCCTGTGCGCCGCCAGCTTGGTACGGCACGCCCGCCCTGGCAAGGCCCATCTCCACGCCGGACAGCGTCGCAATCAGCATCAGATCGTTGAAATCGCCCAGATGACCGATTCGAAAGACCTTGTCAGCCACCTTCGACAGCCCGTTGCCCAGCGATATGTCATAGTGCTTCAGCGTCGTCGTCCGGAAGGCGTCCGCAGAATGTCCCTCGGGCATCGCCACGGCCGTGAGGACGCCGGATTCCTGGCCCTGGCGGTTGCACAGCACCTCCAGTTCCCAGGCACGAACGGCTATGCGTGTCGCCGCCCCGTGCCGCGCATGACGGGCAAACACCCTGTCCAATCCTTCCTCGTGCAGCATGGCGATGGCTTCGTTCAGCCCGTAAAGCAGGTTCGTGGCGGGGGTATAGGGGAAGTAGCCCGTTTCGTTGGGGCCGGTCATGTCCTGCCAGTCCCAATAGCTGCGGGGCAGATTCGCGGCTTTGGCGACCTCCATCGCTCTATCGCTGACAGCGTTGAAGCCAAGTCCGGGCGGCAGCATCAGCCCCTTCTGTGCGCCGGAAACAGCGACATCGACCCCCCCACTCGTCAAAACGGAAATCAAGTGACGCCAGGCCCGAGATCGTGTCGACCATGAGCAGTGCGGGATGCCCGGCCGCGTCGATGGCCTTGCGGATCTCGGCGATCGGAGACACCGACCCGGTGGAGGTTTCATTGTGGACGACACAGACGGACTTGATCTGGTGCGCCTTGTCCGCCCGCAGACGCGCCTCGATCCGGTCGGCTTCGGCGCCACCGCGCCAGTCGCCTTCGATGATCTCGGGATTCAGACCGATCTTGCGCGCCATCTTGCTCCACATGAAGGCAAAATGCCCGGTTTCGTACATCAGCAGGTTGTCACCCGGCGAATGCGTGTTCACAAGGGCCGCTTCCCAGGCTCCCGTCCCGGACGAGGGGAAGATGAAGACATGCTGTCTGGTCCTGAAGATGGACTTCAGGCCGTCAAGCGCCCGTTTCCCGACTTCGGCGAAATCCGGGCCGCGGTGGTCGATGGTCTGCTGGCCGATGGCCTTGAGAATCCGATCCGGCACCGCGCTGGGACCGGGGATCTGCAGAAAATGTCTTCCAGGTTGGCGCATCGGTCCCGAGTCTCCCACGATCGCCGAGCACAGGATGCGCTGCAGCCTTGTGCAAGCGTAATTATGAATTCATAATTCAGTCAACGGCAAAACACAGCCTTGATCGATCCGAATGACAAGGCCGCCCAGGGAGGGATCGATGCACGAAAACAGACGCCTGTTCAGCCGCCTGACCGCTGCGGTCCAGGGCGAGGTCATGACAGACGCGGCCTCGCGCGCGCGCTATGCCACCGACGCGTCGATCTACCAGATGGTGCCCGAGGCGGTGGTGGTCCCGCGATCCGTAGAGGATGTCGAGGCGGCGATGGCCGTGGCGCGTGAGGAAGGCGTGCCCGTGCTGCCGCGCGGGGGCGGCACGTCGCAATGCGGCCAGACCGTGAACAATGCCGTGGTGCTGGACACCTCTCGTCATCTCAACCGTGTCCTCGAAATTGACCCGCAGACCCTGACGGCGCGCGTCGAACCGGGTCTCGTGCTGGACGAGTTGAATCGCGCGTTGAAACCTCACGGCCTGTGGTTTCCTGTCGACCCCTCCACGGCGTCGCGCTGCACGCTGGGGGGCATGGCGGCGAACAACTCGTCGGGCGGCAAGTCGCTGCGCTATGGCATCATGCGCGACAACGTGCGCGCCATCACCGCCCTGTTGCCGGACGGCACCACGGCGCGGTTCGACGCAACCGCCCCGGCCCCCGGCCCCTACGCCGACCTGGTGGCGGACATGCGAGCGCTTGGCAGGCGCGAGGCGGCCGAGATCAACGCCCGCTTTCCCAAGGTGTTGCGGCGCGTCGGCGGCTACAACATCGACGCGCTGACCGGCACTGACGTGAACATGGCGCATCTGCTGGTGGGGTCCGAGGGCACCCTGGCCTGTTTCACCGAACTGGAGCTGGGCCTTGCGCCCCTGCCGGGTGAAAAGGTCACCGGGGTCTGCCATTTCCCGACCTTCCGCGCGGCGATGGAGGCGGCGCAGCACCTGGTCAGGCTGGACCCGATGGCGGTGGAACTGGTCGACGACACGATGATTGCGCTGGGGCGCGACATTGCGCTGTTCCGAAAGACCATCGACGCCGTTGTCGAGGGCAATCCCGCCGCGCTGCTGCTGGTCGAATTCGCCGAAGGCAGTGCGGCGGCCAACGCGGCCAGGCTGGCGCTGCTGGCGGAGCGGATGGGGGACCTGGGGCTGTCGTTCAGCGGATCCGGGGACCGCTGGGGCGGGGTCGTTCCGGTTGTCGACAATGCCTTGCAGGGGGCCATCGCCGAATTCCGCAAGGCCGGGCTGAACATCATGATGTCGATGAAGGAGGCGGGCAAGCCGATCTCCTTTGTCGAGGATTGCGCCGTCGGCCTGCCGGATCTGGCCGACTATACCCAGGGTCTGACCGAGATCTTTGCCCGCCACGGCACCAAGGGCACCTGGTACGCCCATGCCTCTGTCGGCTGCCTGCATGTGCGCCCGGTCCTGAACCTGCGGCAGGACAAGGACGTGCGCACCATGCGGGCCATCGCCGAAGAGGCGTTCGACCTCGTGAAACGCTACAAGGGGTCCCATTCGGGTGAGCATGGCGACGGCATCGTGCGGTCGGAATTCCATGAACGGATGTTCGGGGCGCGCATCGTCCGGGCGTTCGAGGCGGTGAAGGCGCGGTTCGATCCCGATGGCGTGATGAACCCGGGCAAGATTGTCCATGCGCCGGCGATGGATGACAGGCGGCAGTTCCGCTATGGCCCAGACTACGCGGTGCCCGAATTCGAGACCGTGCTGGACTGGTCCGCCTGGCCGGGGGCGGGCGGCGGGTTTCAGGGCGCGGTCGAGATGTGCAACAACAACGGCGCGTGCCGCAAGCTGAAGGGCGGGGTGATGTGCCCGTCGTTCCGCGCGACGCGCGACGAACGCGACGTGACGCGCGGGCGGGCCAACACGCTGCGCTTTGCGATCAGCGGGCAGTTGCCGGGGGGGCTGACCTCGGACGCGATGGCGGAGACGATGAAGCTTTGCGTGTCGTGCAAGGCCTGCCGCCGCGAATGCCCGACCGGGGTCGACATGGCGCGGATGAAGATCGAGGTGATGGCGGCGCGGCGCAAGGCGCATAGGTTGACCCTGGCCAACCGGCTGGTGGGCTATCTGCCGCGCTATGCGCCCTATGCGGCGCGGGGGGCCTGGCTGATGAACTTGCGCAACCGGATCGTGCCGTTGCGCCGCTGGAGCGAAGGGCTGACCGGCATCTCGCGTCGCCGCGACCTTCCGGTCTGGTCGTCCAGCCCGTTCCGCGACGGGGAGGCGCAGGACGAAGGCCCCGACGTGCTGCTGTTTGCCGATGTCTTCAACCGGTATTTCGAACCCGAAAACCTGCGCGCCGCCCTCCGCGTCCTGCGCGCGGCGGGGCTGCGTGTCGCGGTGGCGCGCGACGGTTCGGGCAAGTCGCTGGAGTGCGGGCGGACCTTGCTGGCTGTCGGCTGCGTCGACGAGGCAAGGACCGAGGCGCGGCGCGTGATCGACGCGACGCGGGACGCGGTCGCCCGCGGGGTGCCGGTCATCGGGTTGGAGCCGTCCTCGATCCTGACATTCCGGGACGAATTCCTGGCCCTGTGCCCGGGACCGGAGACCGAGGCGCTGGCCGCCGCAACCTTCACCTTCGAAGAGTTCCTTGTCAGGCAAGGGGACCTGCCGCTCAAACCCCTTGCGCGGCCGATCCACGTGCACGGCCATTGCCACCAGAAGGCGCAGGATGCCGTGACGCCGATGCTCGACCTGCTCAGGCGCATTCCTGACGCGCAGGTGACGCTGATCGAAAGCGGATGCTGCGGAATGGCCGGTGCCTTCGGCTATGGGCCGGAGACCATCGACCTCTCGTTGAAGATGGCCGCGCTGGACCTGTTTCCGGCGCTGGAGGCGGCCCCGGAGGACGCGATCATCGTGGCCGATGGCACCTCCTGCCGCCACCAGATCGCGGACGGCACGCCGCGGCGCGCCATGCATGTCGCCCGGCTGCTCGATCAGATCTTGGACGAGCGGAGGCCGACATGACCCTGACCGAACGGATCCAGCGCCCGACCCTGCACGAGGAACTGGTCGAGCGCCTGCGCGCACTGATCGTGCAGGACACCCTGAAGCCCGGTGAAAAAGTCCCGGAAAAGGACCTGTGCGCGGCCTTCGGCGTCTCGCGCACGCCGTTGCGCGAGGCGCTCAAGGTCCTGGCCTCCGAAGGCTTTGTCATCCTGCATGCCAACCGGGGGGCGCGTGTCGCGCAGGTGACGCGCAAGGAGCTGGAAGACGCCTTTGCGCTGATCGCGGTGCTGGAACAGCTGGCCGGCGAAATGGCCTGTCACCGCATCGACGACGCCACCGTAGTGCGGATCGAGGAGCGCCATGAGGAAATGCTGAAGGCCCACGCCGCGCGGGACCGGGCGCGGTACTTCCAGGCCAACCAGGACATCCACAAGGCGCTGATCCTCGCGTCGGGAAATGACCTGCTCGAAAGCCATCACAAGCTGCTGGATGCGCGGGTGCAGCGCGCCCGCTTCATGGTCAACCTCTCCGAAGATCGCTGGGCGCAAGCGATCGAGGAACACGGGGCCATGATGGACAGGCTGCGCAGGCGCGATGGCGAAGGGCTTGGCCAGCTCATGAAGCGCCACATGATGAACAAATGCTCGGCCTATCTCAGGGAACTCGACACCGACACGGGGGCCGGCGCCTGAGCTCTTTCATCCGTTGCGGTCAGCCGGTCAGGTCCTTCGAAAACGGGGCGGCGAGACCGCAATCCCCCGCGAGGGCGTTGAGGTCCTTGCGCAGCGCGGGGTTGAGCGTCAGCCCGTCCTTGCGGCGCGCCTCGGCCTTGGCCGTCTTGCCATCGCCCGGCAGCCGCACCGGATCATGGCAGGGCAGCGGGGGCGAGGCGCGCATTTCGTCAAAAACGCGCGACGCCTGCCGCGCGAAGTCGTCCCCAATGCCAAAGGCCTTGGGATCGAGCGCCATGACAAACTGCCCGGTGTTCGTGGGAGAGGTCGTGTCCTGCGTGAAATCCACCACATCCGACCCGAAGGCCGCACCGTTCAGCACCCCGGCCATCAGCCCGATGGCCACCGACAGGCCAAAGCCCTTGGGGCCGCCGATGGGTAGCAGGAAACCTTCGGATTTTCGCGCCGGATCGGTCAGCGGCTTGCCGTCGCGCCCGACCATCCAGCCTTCGGGCATCGGTTGCCCCTGTTGCAGGAAGGTCTTGATCTTGCCCATCGCGGCCACGGTTGTCGCCATGTCGAAGACAAAGGGATCGGGCCCGGCGGTGGGCGCCGAAAAGGCGATGGGATTGGTCCCCAGCAGCAGGTCCGTTCCGCCGTAGGGCGGCACGTGGTTGGCGCTGCCGACGGCGGCGGCCATGCCCAGCAGTCCGGCCTCGGCCTGCGGGCGGACATACAGCGCCAGCGGACCGGCGTGGTTGCCACGCCGCACGCCAACCCAGCCGATCCCGGCGGTGCGGGCCTTTTCGATCGCCAGGTCGCGGGCGGCGGCCATGGCGAGATGGCCCAGCCCGTTGTCGCCGTCGATCACCGCCGTGGCGACGGTTTCCTGCGAGATAGAGAGGGTCGGCGTGGGGTTGCACCCGCCGCCGGCCAGCCGCGCCAGGTACTGGCGCAGGCGGAACACGCCATGCGTGCCGTAACCGTAGATATCCGCCTCGACCATCAGGCCCGCGACCTTGACCGCGTCACCTTCGGGCACCCCGCGCGCCATCAGCGCGCGGGACACGAAGTCCTGCAAGGTGTCGACCGCGATGACCGCGCCGTCAGGCATCGTAGGACCCCACGGATTCCTTCTGCCAGAACACCACCTTGCGCTGGGTCCACTGCACGATCACGTAGAGCGCGAGGCCGACAAGGCTGAGGTACAGGATCAGCGAGAACACCCGCGGCGTGTTGAGCTGGGATGCCGCGACGCGGATCAATTCGCCAAAGCCCTTGCCGCCACCCAGGAATTCGCCGGTGATCGCCCCCGCCATGACCCCGACGGCGCCGATCTTGAGCCCAGTGAAGATCTGCGGCAGGCCGGTGGGCAGCTTCATCTTGATCAGTGTCTGCATCCGGCTTGCGCCCATGGTCTTGAACAGCATGCGGGCGTTTTCATCCGCCGCATGCAGCCCGGCGGCGGTGCCGACGACGATGGGAAAGGTCGCGATGAAGGCCGCCAGCGCCACCTTGGATTCGATCCCGAAGCCTAGCCAGGCCACGAACAGCGGCGCAAAGGCCACCTTGGGCATGGTGTCGATGGCGACGAGATAGGGCATGACGGCCTTTTCCCCGAACGCGGTTTCCCCAACCAGCACGCCAAAGGAGAAGCCGATCAGGATCGCCAGCGCAAAGCCGTAGAACACCTCTTTCATGGTGATCCAGAGCGCCAGGAGCATGTAGCCCCCGGTGAGCAGGTTCTCACCAACAAAGATCATGTCCTTCAGCGTTTCCATCGGGGTCGGCAGGATGATCGGCGACACCAGGCCAAAGCTGGTGACGAACTGCCATGTGCCGATGAACAGCACGAACACGAAAGACATGGCGATCCAGCGCGGCACCGAGTCGATGAAGGCGACTTCCTGGACCCAGACGGTATCGGTGGTGTCGGTGTCGGCCGGTTGGTTGGTCTGATACTCGGTCACATGTCCTCTCCCTTGTCCAGCATGCCCCGAATGTGATCGACGATTTCGCCGAACTTCGGCGTTGTCATCATGTCCAGCGTCCGAGGCCGCGGAAGATCGACGGGCACGATTTCGGCGATCCGGCCGGGGCGCGGTTTCATGACGACGATTTCGTCGGACAGGATCACGGCTTCCTGGATCGAGTGGGTGACCAGAAAGGCCGTCGCGTGCTGTTCGCGACAGATCCGTTGCAGTTCCATGTTCATCATGTCGCGCGAAAGTTCGTCGAGCGCGCTGAACGGTTCGTCCAGCAGCAGCACCGCCGGTTCGGTGATCAGCATCCGGCAGATCGAGGTCCGCTGCGCCATGCCGCCCGACAGCTCGTTCGGATAGACGTTCTCGAACCCTTTCAGGCCCACGATGTCCATGAGTTCATGCGCCTTGTCCAAGGCTTGCTTGGCCGCCGCCTTGCCGTCGCGGATTTCGATCGGCAGCACGATGTTCTCGACCGCCGTCTTCCATGGAAACAGCGTCGCCTGCTGAAACATCATCCCGATGTCGCGGCGGGCGCCGGTCACGGGCTTGTTTTGCAGGATCACGCGCCCTTTGGTGGGCGGGATCAGGCCCGCCATGATCTTGAGAAGGGTGGACTTTCCGCAGCCACTCGATCCGATGACGGAGGTGAAGCTGCCCTTTCTGAGGGTCAGGCTGACATCTTCGAGCGCAACCACGGCGTTGCGCGCATAGGTCTTGCTGACGTTGGTCAGTTCGTAAACCGGCGCGCCCAAAGGCGCGCCGGAGTAGTCTTGTGCCACCGCAGTGTTCATCTGCCGGCGGCCTCGCTTCCGAGAGCGGCAAACTCGTTGGTCCAGGCGGCATCCAGATCGTCGAGCGGCCCGGAAAGCTCGCCGCCGGCGATCAGCGACTCCTGCCATTCGGCCCAGACCTCGGCCGGATACCAGCCCAGGTGCTCGCTGCCTTCGGGCGGGATCGTCTTGGAGCGGACCGCGTCGAACAGCGCGGACTGGAACTCCTTGTCTTCGCCTTCCTGCGGGTTGCCGGCCGTGAGATGCTCGAGCACCGCGGCGCGGTTGGCGTCGTCCAGCGCAAAGGCGTGACCGCGGGCAAAGGCACGGCTCCACTTTTCGACCAGTTCACGGTCGTTCGCGATGATGTCGGCCATGGTCGCGATGCCGTTGCCGAAGAAGCGGCCGAACTCCGCGGGGGTGATGTCACGCACCGCCATGCCGCGCTGGTTCAGGATCGCCGCGTCGGCGGTCGAGGCGGAGTATGCCGAGATTTCGCCGTTCAGGAAGGCGGCGGTTGCCGGGCCGCCATCGCCGACGGTGAGGAAGGTGTAATCCACCCCTTCGGTCATGCCGGCGCCGGTCATCACGTTCCGGGCAAAGCCGACTTCGGCGCCATCGGCTGTGCCGGTGCCGATCACCTTGCCGCGCAGATCCTCGATCGTCTGGATGTCACTGTCCTGCTGGACCGCGATGCCAAAGTTGCTGCGCGCGGCCACGTTGTAGATGTGCACCGCGTCCACGCCGCGCGACCGCGCCGCCAGCAGCGGGCCGGGGCCGGGGCGTCCGAACTGCGCCTGGCCTGCGGACAGCGCCTGCAACACCGCGCCCGAGCCGTTGATCGCCTCGACGGTGACGTTCAGGCCCTCTTCGGCAAAGTAGCCTTCGCCGATCGCGACAAAGACCGGGAACGAGTTGATGGCAGAGGGGCTTGGCTGCACGAAGGTGATGTCGCGCAGGCCCTGGGCCAGTGCCGAAGTGCCCCAAAGGCTTGTGGCCGGAACGGCGGCAAGCAATGAGGCGGTAAACGCTCTTCTGTTGATCATGGTCATTCTCCTCCCAATTGTGTCTGCCCCTTGTCGCCGCGCTGTATTGGCGGCGGGGGCCTTACACGGCGCGCACAGGGTTGCTGAGCGTGCCGATCCCGGAAATTTCACATGCGACGGTGTCGCCATCCTTGAGGAACCGCGGCGGGTCCATCGCGTAGCCGACCCCCGAGGGGGTGCCGGTGGCAATGATGTCGCCGGGTTCCAGCGTCATGCCTTCGGACAGCGAGGCGATCAGCGTCGGAATGTCAAAGATCATGTCCGACGTCTTGCCGTTCTGGCGCTGTTCACCGTTGACCGTCAGCCCGATCGACAGGGCGTGCGGGTCCGCGATCTCGTCGGCCGTCACGATGCAGGGCCCGATCGGACAGGAGCCGTCCAGCCCCTTGCCCTTGAAGTATTGCCCGCCGTGGCGGCGCTGAATGTCGCGTGCGGTCACATCGTTCAGGATCGTATAGCCGAAAACGTGGTTCATTGCCTCGGCTTTGGCGATGTTCCGACCGGCAGTGCCGATCACGACGGCCAGTTCGACCTCGTAGTCGATGCTCTCGGAAACGCCCGGAAAGATCAGGACATCGCCACCGGGCCGCACGATCGAGGTGGGCGGCTTGGTGAAAAACACCGGATGTTCGGTCACGCCGACGTTCTGTTTTTGCGCCCGGTCGCCTTCGGCGATGTGTTCCGCGTAGTTCCGGCCGACACAGAGGACGTTCTTGCGCGGCGTCGGGATCGGCGCCTGCAACGGGGCGTCGGCCGAGGTGACCGCATCGCGATGTTTCCCGCCCTCGGCATCCGCCACCAGGCCCCGAAGCGCTGCAAGCGCGTCTGCCCCGCCTTCGATGAGGTGCTGCATCGAACCCGCTTTGAGCGCGTCGGCGCCGGCGCCTGATAAGCCCGACGCGGCCTTCGCAACGTCCAGCCTGCTGCCGTCTTTCAGAATTGCTACGCAGACGTCGTGACTGTCCACGGAAATGGTTGCCAATCGCACTCGGCTCTCCTCCCTCGTGCTGTGGATTTGCGGCGTCGGGGCAGAGTATCCTGCGACTCACCGCCACACCTGTCTGGCTTCAGTTTGACCATCTGGGGTATTCGTTCAATCAACCAATCATGAAATTGGGTGAGGGCATGGACGGCGCATCGGATCTGACGCAGCGACTTCGGGACCTGATCGACAACGCCGGGTATCGGCACAATGACCGCATCCCCCCGGAACGCGACCTGTGCGCGCGCCTGGGGACGACGCGAAACCAGTTGCGCAAATCCCTGTCCGAACTCGAAGCGCAGGGGCGCATCTGGCGCCATGTCGGACGGGGCACCTTTGTCGGGGCGCGGCCGGTTCTCAACCTGACCGACGTCACCTACCTGCGCGACCAGATCAAGCCTGAACAGGTGGTGGCGGTCCGCTTCACCATCGAGCCGGAACTGAGCCGCCTGGCCGCGCAGCACGCCAGCAGATCCGACTGCGATCAAATGAAGCTCTGCGCCGAAAAATGCCGCACCGCCCCGGACTGGCGCAGTTACGAGGCCTGGGACAACCACCTGCACCACGCCATCGCGCGGGCAACGCGCAACCAGCTGTACCTGTATTTCTTCGAGACGCTGAATTCGGTGCGCCGGTCCATCGTCTGGGGTCAACCGCGCGAGACCCGGGGACCGTCCGCCAGTTATTCCAGCTTTCAGGAGCACGACGAAATCGTCGCCGCCATTTCCCTGAAAGACGGGGATCGGGCCGCGCAGGCGATGCGCCAACACCTTCAGTCGGTCTATTCCCGTGTTCTGCCCAGCAGCTTGGCAGACGAAGGCTGACACCACCCACAGGCGCAACCAATCGGAAAAATGGTTGGCTTTGGCGGAACGCAATCACTTGCCAATCCCGGGCCGACGCTGCGAATAGAAGGATAACCGCCGAGTCCGGCCCGGCGGCGCGCGTTGCGTGCCACAACCGCCCGGACCAGTCCGACAAGCGACATTTGACAGTCCAGCGCTCAGGAGGAGAGTAATGCCCGACCATGTCATCCCCGCGCCCCAGGTGCACGTCATTCCCACCGAAGGCGGCGGCACGTTCCCGGTGCGGCGCGTCTATTGCATCGGCCGCAACTTCGCGGCCCATGCGGTGGAAATGGGACATGATCCCAACCGCGAGCCGCCGTTCTTCTTTCAGAAGAACCCCAACAACCTGGACGCGTCGGGCGAATTTCCCTATCCGCCGCACACCTCGGACGTGCACCACGAGGTCGAGCTACTGGTCGGCCTGAAGTCCGGTGGCACCAACATCCCGCTGGACAAGGCGCTGGACCATGTCTGGGGCTACGGCGTGTCGCTCGACATGACCCGCCGCGACCTGCAGGGCGAGGCCAAGAAGATGGGCCGTCCCTGGGAAATCGGCAAGGCCTTCGAACGCTCCGGCCCGGTCGGTCCGTTGCGCCCGGTCTCCGAGGTCGGCCACCCGGATCACGGCAGCATCACGCTGAAGGTCAACGGCGAACTGCGCCAGGAAGGCGACCTGAACCAGATGATCTGGAAGGTGCCGGAAATGATCTCCTACCTGTCGGAGTATTTCGAACTGGCGCCCGGTGACGTCATCATGGCCGGCACGCCTGCGGGTGTGAACGCGGTAGTCAAAGGCGACGTGATGGAAGCCACCATCGACGGTGTGGGATCGCTGACCGTCAAGGTTGTCTGAGGTCCAAGCTCGGATCTGGCCGGGGCATCGCAGGCAGCGGTGCCCCGGCCGCTTTTGTTTTCAGGAACCTGCTGTCGAGGATGAGGCGATTGGACCGGTCTGCGCGGCGCTGATCCGAACTCTGCACGCTCGAGGAACTGGCGCTGCGCGAGAGCATCGCCAACGCGACGGAGGCCTGGGAAGATAACATCGTTCTGGCCCATCGCAGGATGCACCGCGCGCGGGGTACGGCAGCGGATGCTTCGAGGTGAATCACAAGGCCTTTCACATGGGCCCTGCTGGCCTGTGCGAAATCCCCCATCCTGCTGAAACCCTGCTCGCCGCTTTACGATCTGAACACTCGATATCGCTCCCTCGCTGGCATTGCGCTGAACGACCAGCGCCGCGACGTGAGCGACGAACATTCCCGCATCCTGAACGCCGCCGTGGCGTGCGATGCCGAAACGATGTGCAGGGATCTGCTGTCGCATTGCAAGACAACCGGTGCGTTCCTGTCCGGTCCTCCGGGTAAAGGAACCCAGACCTGAGGAAATGGGGGCGCCGCTCGGGGCCGCAGGGGATGGATCTGCCGTGTTTCGCAAGAAACTCACGCGCCTGCGGGCTCAGTGATTCATGGCGGCGCATCCGCCATGCGCCGTTCACGGTCGATCAGCGACAGTTCCGACAGCCCGGACAGAAAGCGCAGATGATGCACGCCGTCTGCCGCTCAGATACGGGTCAGCTTGTCATGTTCCCGTAGGAAGGTGGGTGGGCACAGGGTCTTGGGATGATGGGCAAGCAGCCGTTCGGGCGCATCCATCATGCCTCACCGCCGGCCAGCAGGCTCATTCAGGCCGCGGCGGAGGTCGTCGCAATGTTGGTCCCAGGCAGGCAAGGGTGGACATCCACGTCCTGCCTTTGGGGGCTGTCGCTCCACCCGGCACACGACCAAGTGTTTGCCCCAGGCCTCAAGGTGATCTCGCCCCGGGTGCACAGCCTCCGCCTCCTCCGGCTCAGCCGGAGGTTTTGGTGTCTGTGAGGATGAGTGATGGGTCGATGCCGCGTTTTTCGGCGCTGGCGCGGACGGCGTCGCGGAGCGCTGCGCTGCGGTTCAGCAGGCGGCGAAA
>NZ_FXYF01000044.1 GCF_900184945.1 Antarctobacter aquimaris
ACCGCGCCGCCAAAGGCTCGGCAACCCCGATGACCAGGAACAGCGACGCAATGATCGTGGTCGTGATGACGATGTCCACGACGATCACATGCCATCAGCAGAGGTCAAGGGCCGGGCACGGTCGGGCGCCGCCTCATCGTGCCGCATGGCCGCCCGCGGCCGGTCAGAGCACGCCCGCCAGGTCATGCCGTGCCGACCTGCACGTCGGATGCCAGGCAATAGCCCTGGCCGTGCACGGTCTTGATCAGGTCGGCCTCGCCCCCCCGCCAAGGCGAACTTGCAACGCACCCGGGCGACATGGGCGTCCACGGCGCGGTCCGTCGCGTGGATAGCCCCCGAATTGAGCTGGTCCATCAACTGGGTCCGGGTCACAACCTCGCCGGCCTTCTGAACCAGCGCGGTGAGGAGGGGGTATTCGGACGAGTTCAGCGGCACCTCTTTGCCGCCCCTTGCCGTGGCCTTCCGGGTGTCCAGCTGCAACAGGAACCCGGAAAACGACACCTGCCGGGCCTTGCCCCAGGCCATGCTCACGGGTACGACGCTTTCGGCCTGCCGCAGCGCGGCCCGCATCCGCGCCAGCTGTTCGCGCGGGTCAAAGGGTTGGGCGACATGATCGTCTGACCCGACCTCCCGCCCGGTGATCGTGCCATGAAACGCGTTGCGGACCGTGAGCATGATGATTGGCACAGCCGACGCCCCTCGCAGCCCGCGCGTGACCCGAAAACCATCTATCTCCGGCAACCCCGCATCCGGGATCACAGGGTCGAACTCCACGTGCGCCATCAGCAGCCCCATCTGCGTCCCCGACCCGACCGCCGCGACCCGGG
This sequence comes from Antarctobacter aquimaris, assembly GCF_900184945.1. GTDB lineage: Bacteria > Pseudomonadota > Alphaproteobacteria > Rhodobacterales > Rhodobacteraceae > Maliponia > Maliponia aquimaris. Next base: position 828 of record NZ_FXYF01000044.1, read on the forward strand.
AGCCCCGCTTCGACAGGACGCGCTGAAGGAATTCGGTGATCTGGCGGTCGTCGTCGATGGTCAGGACGTGTTTCGACATGGGGACTTCCTGTGGTGGGCGCAAGGTATGAATGAGGCCAGGCGCAGGATTGGACAAGGGGCCGAAATGACGAAGGGCCCGGTGTGAACACGCAACGCAAGGCCAACGCCATCGTCATGGCGGCATCCGCGCTGCTGATCGCGACCGTGGTGACCGGGCTTGACCTAGGGTCAGGACTCATAGCCAGAACATGACGATGGCCGCGAGGGCGCATGCCGAGAGGAAGACTTTCGGGCACCTGTCGTAGCGGGTTGCGATGCGCCGCCAGTCCTTCAGGCGGGCAAAACTGTTCTCGATCTTG
>NZ_FXYF01000026.1 GCF_900184945.1 Antarctobacter aquimaris
CGCTGGCGTCCGCGGCCGGCCGGAACGAGTTCGGGTCCGAGACGCGGGTGCACATCTTCGACGATGACGGCACCTACCTGCAGACGATCAATTTCCACACCTCGTGCTCGGCGCCGATCGCCATCGGCGACCAGTACGGCTCGGTCAGCCTGGTCGGCGGCGCGCTGCTCGACAAGGGGACCGGCGGGCTGATCGAATACGGGGTCTCCTCGGGGCCCGGCGATGCCGGGGTCACCTATGCGATCGTCGGCGGCGCCGACGCGGCGCTGTTCCAGGTCGATCCCGCGACCGGCGAGGTGTCCTTCATCAACGCGCCGGATTACGAGAACCCGCTGGATGACGGCGCGGACAATACCTACGACGTGATCGTGCGCTGCACCAAGGAAGACGGCAGCTTCGAAGACACGCCGCTCGAGGTCTGCATCGAGGATGATCCGACGGATGACCCGATCTGCATAGATGAAAACACGACACCTGTCGTCGATCTGAACGTCACGGTCGAATGCGAAGAGCCGAAGGACCTGGGCCTTGACCTATGCATGGAGCGGGACGCGCTGCGGGACGCCGGGGTCGACGCGGGCAAGTTCGCCGCGGTGACCCTGCGGCTGGGCGACATGCTGACGACCACCTCGAGCACCGACCAGAACGGCAAGCTGGACGTGGGCGCGGTTCAGCCCGGGGACGACGGTGACGGCATCTACCACATTCGCGTTTCGAACAAGGACAACCCCAACGACACCAGCGAGATCTATTTCGACGGCACGGTGGCGGCCGGCGACAGCTTCACGGCGCTGGCGTCCGCGGCCGGCCGGAACGAGTTCGGGTCCGAGACGCGGGTGCACATCTTCGACGATGACGGCACCTACCTGCAGACGATCAATTTCCACACCTCGTGCTCGGCGCCGATCGCCATCGGCGACCAGTACGGCTCGGTCAGCCTGGTCGGCGGCGCGCTGCTCGACAAGGGGACCGGCGGGCTGATCGAATACGGCGGCACCTTCGCAGCGGAGGCCAACGAACCGGATATCGTTTACGCCATCGTCGGTGGCGCCGACGCAGCGCTGTTTCGGGTCGATGCTGCGACCGGAGAAGTGTCCTTCATCGATCCGCCGGACTATGAAAACCCGTTGGACGAAGACAGGGACAATACTTACGACGTGATCGTGCGGGCAACTTCCCTATCCGATCCTGACTGCGTGACCGAGACACCGATCGCGATCTGTGTCGAGGACGTGCCAGAAGCCGGGTCCCTCTCAGGCAGGTACTGGTGCGACGACAATCGCGACGGTCTCGACAATGACAACGAACCGGGCGTTCAGGGTGTTCACGTGGCTTTGCTGGATTCTGCCGGCAATCCTGCGACCGATTTTGACGGAAATCCGGTCCCGAGCACATTGACCGCCCCGGACGGCTCATACAGCTTTGGCAATCTCGCTCCGGGCACCTATTCGGTGAAATTTACCGATACCGTGTCGGGCAAGGAACTGACGACCCAAAACGTGGATGGAGACGTCTCCGACGACATTGACTCGGACGCTTTTGATCTTGGCGGCGGGATGAGCCAGATTGACGGGATCGTGGTTGTCGCCGAGCAGGACACCCCGGACAATGACGCAGGAGTCGTGAAACCTCTTGGCGCTCTCGGGGACAGGGTCTGGTTCGACACCGACCGCGACGGTGTGCAGGACGACGGTGAAACCGGGGTCGCGGATGTCACGGTCACCCTGACTGGCGCAGGCGACGACGGCGTCTTCGGCACCGGCGACGACATCACCGCCATCCGGGTCACGGACGGCAACGGCAATTACCTCTTCGAGGACCTAGAAGCGGGGGACTACAAGGTCACCTTCTCGGATCTGCCCGCCGGATATGTGTTCACCACGTTGGATGCTGGTCCGGACGATGCCATCGACAGCGACGCCGGTGCCGGGGGAATGACCGCGACCGTCAGCCTGGCCCTGGGTGACATCAACCTCACGGTCGATGCGGGAATCGTCGATCCCGGCACGGCGTCGCTCGCGGGGCGCTACTTCTGCGACGAAAACGACAATGACATCGATGACGGCGAACCCGGCGTGCCTGGTGTCACCGTGACACTGCGCACCGCGGGTGGCGCGTTGGTAAGTGTCACGACAACTGCGCCGGACGGCTCATACGAGTTCACGGGGCTGGTGGCGGGTGACTATGTCGTCACCTTCGCCGCCGACCCCACCGGCAAAACGTTCGTGACGCCGAACGTGGGCACCGATGACACGGTCGATAGCGACGGGGTGCTGAACTCCGATGGCACCGCCTCCACGGGGATCATCTCGCTGGCAATCGGCGCGCGGTCGGATGACAACGATGTTGGCGTGGAATACCCTAACAGCCCGCCCGAAGCCACGCCGGACACGGGCAAGGGCTGCGCTGACACAGAGATCCGGGTCGATCTGGCCGACAACATCTCCGACCCCGACGGCGATCCGGTCACCATCACCGCGGTCGATGGGGTCGCCCTGACCGATGGCGGTCCGGCGATCGACGTGGGTGGCGTTCTGGTCCGGCTCGAGGGTACGGAACTGGTCTTCGACGGCGAAACGGCCTTTGCCTCGCTCGACATCGGAGAGGAAGACACGGCCAGCTTCAGCTACACGATCGAAGACGGCAATGGCGGGTTGGCAACCTCCATGATCGATGTGACGTTCTGCGGTGATGCCAACTCGGTCGAAGCCTTGTGCGGCAGTCTGCCGGATGGCGAGATCACCTATCGGGTTCAATCGTCTAACATCGTTCTGCCGGTCGAAGACTATGCGTTCAACGTGCAGTTCGTTTCGACGGGTGATGCCCGCTTCGATGGCTCTACCTATTTTCAAGCGTATTGCCTTGACCGCGGTACGCCAGTGGGCAGGGCCGAAAGCTTTGGCAGCGCGCCACTTAACAGCGCCACCATGCTCTGTGCAAGCGATCCCGGGGCTGTGGCGGTCCTGTCGGGCCAGATCTCGGCCTACAATGGCAATGCGGCGGTCGACAATCTGGACATGGTGAGCTGGATCCTCAACCAGGATTTCGAGAACAGCGGCTATACCGGCTGGGAAGTCCAGCGGGCCATCTGGGAACTGATGGACAGCGATGATCTCCAGTTCCTCGATGGAGTGGATCCAGGATTCGGCAGCGATGCCAAGGTACAGGAAATCCTCGATGCGGCGGCTGTTGATGCAAGCCTTGGCGGTGGAGAGGGCTTTGTTGCCGGCGTCGGCGATGTCGTTGGCATATTGCTCGATCCGGGCGACTCGGATCCGGCGAACAAGCAACCCTTCATCGTTGCAGTGGATTGGGAAGATATCGATTGTCTGTGCACCGATAATAGCGGGATGATCTTCCTCTAAGGAACGGGTCCCGATTGCGGGACCCTCACGACGATTGCCGCCCGGGGCTCGGGCGGCAATCCAGGCGGAGCCCCCGCCGACAGGTCTGGCCTGAATTATCAACGGCAACTGACAGACCTGAAATGATTGTTCTGCAAGGAGAACGCTATGAAGAAACTGGCAATTGCATTGGCGGCTCTGGTCGCTTCTGCCAATTTCGCGGCCGCTGCCTGCGGCGGCGTTGGCGAACCGGCCTGCGTTGTGCCGGAAATCAGCGCTCTGGAAGGCACAGCAGCGATTGCAGCGCTGGCCGCCGTCGTGCTGCTGGTCTGGGAGCGCCGCCGTCGCGCGGCCTAGACGCAAATAAAAACGGAACAGGCCCGCATTTCCATAGGCGGGCCTGTTTCAAACCAATTGCCGAGAGCTGCCATGACTTCTGCCTCCACTGCGCTCGCCGCGCCTGTTTTGTCACGCGCGCGGATACTTGGTCTGGCGCTGCTGCTTGTGGCGGAATTCGGGTTGTTGGGCGCGATCTTCAAACATTTCATACCCTTTGAATGCAGAGCCAACTGGCCAAGGTCACTGTGCGAAAGTGCCGATGATGTGTTGATCTCGGGCTATGGTGCGCTTGGTGCGGTGGCGCTCTTTGTCATGCTCCTTCCAGGTGCTTTCAGCCACCTGGCCGAGGGCCAGGAATCCAGGCTCCGGCCGCTTCTCCTGAACATTTCGGGTGTCGGATTGGCGCTTCTGCCCGTCCTGGTGTTGCGCGAGGGGACAGGTGCCGCATGGATGGCCGCGACTTTTTTCGTTTGGGCGCTTGCCTTGCCGATGATCCTGGCGGGGGCAATGTTCGTGCTGGCGCCGCCGTCTGCCTGGCGTGCCTTTCTCGCCGTACATGGAGTGGCGCTGGCGCTCTGTCTCCTGGCCGGCGCGTCGATGCCGTTACTTGCGCTGCGCCTGCAGCCGCTCTGGTCACTGGACGGTCTGAGCGACGCGACCTTTGCGGCCGTGGCTTGGGTACTCGAGACAGTTGGCTATGCAGTCGAAACCTGGCCAGAGGAAAAAATCATCGCTGCGGGGGGGTTCTCGGTCTTTATCGACAAACCCTGTTCCGGAATCGAGGGGATCGTTCTGGTGACGCTCTTCGTCACACTTTACCTGGCGCTTTTCCGGCAGAGCCTGCGCTTTCCTCTCGTGCTGATCCTCTATCCGCTCGGGTTGGCCGCCTCGGCGGCCTTCAATGTGCTGCGCATAGCAATCCTGCTCATGATCGGGATCGAAGGGAATCCCGAGCTTGCCGTGGGTGGTTTCCATTCCCATGCCGGATGGGTTGCCTTTACAATCGTCGCCCTTGGAATCGTTGCTATGGCCGAGACCGTGCCCCAACTCAAGCGAAAGGCTCGTGCTGTCGGACCCTCTGCTGAGCGCGTCGCAACTCCACCGCTGTGGCAGGATCCTGTCGCCGCACGCATTCTGCCATTCGCCGTTTTCATGCTGAGCGCGCTTGTGGTGTCGATCGCCTCGCAAACACCGGACTTGCTTTACCCGCTGCGGATGATGGCCGTGGCAATTGTGGTGGTGCCGTTCTGGTCAATCTACCGGGCGCTGCCTTGGCGGCTCGATCCGTTGGCCCTTGCTGCGGGAGCGTTCATCGGCGTGTTCTGGATCGCGATCCCGACCACTGGTGACACTGCTCCGGCAACAGGTACGCTGGCCGGCGGGGCACTGGTTCTTTGGTATGCCCTGCGCGGGATCGGTACAGTAGTCTTTGTCCCGCTTCTCGAGGAGCTATTCTTTCGTGACTACCTCGAAAGTCGCCTACGGCGACGATCCGGCTTTGCTTGGACGGTGGGGGCGATGTTGGTTTCGGCAACGCTCTTCGCTGCGCTGCACTCCCGCTGGGCCGAAGCGTTCGCCGCGGCGCTGATCCTGTCAGCCGTAGCTCGGCGGAGAGAAAATATCACCGATGCTATCCTTGCCCATGCGGTTGCCAACGCCGTAGTCTTTGCTGCAGCAGTCGGGGCCGGCAATTTCGCTCTTATCTAGACAAGACTGCGGTATTGGCGGCGTGCGACGGGTGCGAGTTTGAGCGGGCTTGATATCGACGAGCGACTTCTGTGGTGCTGCCCGTTGTGCAAAGGCGTCTGGCTTTTGGCCTGATGTTCGAGTGCAGTCTCATGTCAGGCGTGTCCATGTGGCATGTTCTAGCAACTGTATCTTTCAGTGTGTGGAGGGCACCCCTTTTTGCCGACTCCGGCAAAGGGCATTTGCGAGGATGACGAGCTTTCGGGCGATGGCCGTGATGATGACCAACATGGCGAACAGCAGGTCAGGGCCGGCCGCGAGGTGCCGGCCCGGCTTTTCAGAGCTCCACCGCCTCGGCGATGTTAGGCGCGTCTTAGAGCTCGGCGCCGAGGTAGCGTACCCCGCTCTGCCCTGAGCTGGGGTCGTTGTCGGTGTATGTGGTGGATGGGGACAGTTGAGCGTTGACCCCACCGTCGAACGCCATGACGTGGTCAGCGTTGCCGCCGATGTTCAGGTCGATGATCCTGACCTGCGTGGCGCCACCGTTGTCGGCCAGCGTGTAGTCCCAGGCATACCCATTGGGTTTAGCAGGATCTCTTATCCGACGAGGGACGGATCGCTGGAGGCGACGATGGTTTGCTGGCCGTTGGTATCCTCGAACGAACCGGTAGCCGCGCCCAGCCAGCTGCCGTTATCCTCGATCGTGATAGAGATCAGGTTGATCACCGTGTCGGTTGTCGTGTTGCCATTGAAATCGACCGCGGTGAAATCGGTCTTGGCGTGTATGACGAAATTCCACAGGCCATGTGTCGGAGATTGCAGTGCGAACCGCTAATTTCTGGTCAAAGACCCGGGCCACGAACGCCCAGAACGCGAAGCGAGCCGCTGTTCGGCCAGAATACGACAATCGGTGTTCCAGGTGCGCGGATCGTGAGCAGTTCTAACTTACATCGCCCGGGTAGAACGAGGCGCCTCCTTTGCACTTGCACCTTTGCGCGCTGATCCGCTGCACCGTCGAAAATCATCTGCTATGCGGCAGCATATGCGGTCATTCAGGCTGCAGCAGATCCAAAACCACGAATGGCTGAATGCCGGTTCAGACGGCCGATGCCCCGGCCGCGTGGGAGTGGTCTGTCACGGGATGGCACAGGCTTTTGCCGTTCTTCCGGCTGCGCGCGACCAATTGTTCGATCAGCGAGCATTTCCGGATGATTGGCCGCGCGGTGACCTGGGGGCTGTCCAGTGCCGCGTGGGCAAGGAGCGGCGCGACTTCGGCCATTTCTCCGAGTTTCGCGAGGGTTTCCAGCGATTCCGGTGCCAGCAACATGCTTTCGGTCTCGGCGCCGTCGGCTTCCAGTATTTCGTGGTCGTCGAATACGAGGTGGAAAAAACTGAAATCGGCGGTGGGCGGCGCGATCTCGATCCCTTCCGCGCAGACCAGCTTTTTCGCGGCCACCAGGATTTCCGGGGCGTCGAACATGCGCTGGACAATCGGCGAGCGCAGCAGAATCCGGTGTTGCTGCGAGACATAGAGATCGCGCATCGGCAGCGTCGGTCCCAGCGCCCCGGCGCGAATACGGACCGGACGAACACGTTCGTCCTCGTTCTGGGTGGCCGCGTCGACCGGATAGCCGCCGATCCAGCGCAGGCGGCGAAAGCCGTGATCGCGTGTCCAGATGAGGTCGCCCGGTGTCAGGGACTCGACGAGGCGGTAACCACTGAAGGTGCGGATGGCGGTGCCGTTGCGAAAGCAGATGACCGTGTGGGTTGCGAAGTTTTGCGAGGTCGATGTCCCGTCCTGGGTTTCGTAGACATCGCTGCCGCCGCTGCCGCCATCTATCGTGGTGACATTTTCGTTGGTACCGGTCCGAACATAGTCATCGCCACTGCCCGCGATGATCTTATTGCCGGTGGCGTTGTCGTCCATCCAGATCGTGTCGCCGCCGCTTTCTGTATCGATCTGGTTGAAAGAGGCGTTATCGCCGAACGTAATGGTGTCAGCATTGCTGCCGGTCTTGATATTGACGAACGTGGCGTTGTCGCCGGCGGTGATCACGTCTTCGCCGCCTGTGGTGTTCCAGTCGCCGGTGGCGGTGAAATCGTTGCCCAGGGTAATCACGTCGCCGCCGGTTCCCGATCCGTCCAGCTTGTTGAGGCTGGCACCGTTGCCGGCGTTGAGCGTCAGGCCCTCGGACGCGATTGCGTCGATGTCCACGTCGCTCAGGTCGACATTGTCGGCGATGGTGACGGTCGGCGTCAGGTCCGACCCAATTTTGACTTTCAGGCTCGAGATCGGATCGGTGACGGTGTCGTTGAAGACAATATCGAAGTCATGGGGGCCGCCGCCCGAAGATATGAAATTGACGTCGGCATCAGCAGTGGCATCGAAGATGAAGACATCGCCGGGGTTGACAGTGATCGTCGACCCGGCATTCACCTCGCCAGGGTCGAGGGGCGTTTTGCTTGCAGCAACGATCGTGTAGGTGGCCATGGGGAAACTCAATATTTTTCCCAGACTACTGCCCAAAAAAAAACGAAAGCCTAACAGCTGGCCGAATTCCGGGGTCCGTTCAGCCTTCGTCGCGATCTTGGGGCCGTTATTCAGAGGGAAACGGGCCGGGACGCTGCCCGATCATCGACGCACTTCACCTATCCAAAGGCCAAGCGCCCATCCGCGCTGCCTTCCATGGCCCGACCACGATCTCGGGCTGGCGGAACACTGCACGGAGCTGGTCATTGACGGCGGCATCGATCTCGCCTGCTGGCACACGACCCACGGGACACGATCCGGCGCCATGCTTCAGCACAGTCTGGCTGACATTATAGCGGTAAAGCTTGCAGCCCTTGCGCGTGTGGGTCGGCGAGAACGCCGCACCATCCGGACCGTAGAGCAACCCTTGGAGCAGCGCGGGCGTATCGGCTCGGGTGGCTGGAGAAGGACGATGCCGGGTCCGACCGACCAGCAGATCGGCACCGGCGATAGCGCGCAGACGGTGTTCCAGCTGATGAAGGCCTATGCCTCTGGTGCACACGCTTGGTCACGGACCATCGCCGAGCGCGGCGTCGAAGGTCAGCGCCTCGGGTGGCGCACTGCTGTTCCACCTTCTCAGCAAGCTCTACGAGCGCACCAGCGTCGTCATCACCACGAACCTGAGCTTCAGCGAATATGCCAGCGTTTTTGGCGATGCCAAGATGACCACGGCACTCCTCGATCGCCTCACCCATCGCTGCCACATCCTGGAGACCGAAAACGACAGCTTCCGCTTCAAGGCCAGCACCGAGGCCGCAACCGATGTCGCGTGTCCCAGACATGGACCAAGGGGAGTGCAGCACTTCATTGGGCGATCAACTCGCATCGCACTGCGACGGCGACACGACGATCACGGATCGCTGATGCTTAAAACACATTAAATCAGTAGTTTAGAGTGGAGATGGGGTGGATGCCGCTCTCCCCTGACGGCATCGCGATGTGCCAAACTCGTGGTGTCGAAGCATAAGCTGTAGGAGAGGGCATCCATGGGAGAAGTTACCATCATTGGCTTCGATCTGGCAAAATCCGTGTTTCCGGTGCACGGCGCGGGTTCGGAAGGTTCTGTCGTCTTTCGGAAGAAACTGTCGCGGCCGCAGTTCGCCCGGTTCATGGCGGCGAACTTGTCGAGCCCGCTAGCGATGGTTGCCCGCGCGAACACCCGTCTTACTGGTTGGATTTCAAGGGCGTTCGCACCGATTGGCGTATCGAACCGCGTCGTGCATAATAAATTCAATATGTTAATGGGTGGAGAAGGTTGTCTTTCAGACCCATCCCCTCCGGCGGTTCTCGATCTTGCGCACTTCGTTCGGCGGAATGGTACAACTGTCCATCCGGCCCAGCACGGTTTCCACGCCGTCGACGATCACCGTCATCTCGCCCTCGAGCACGACATAGACCTTCTCGAACGGCGTGCTGTCAGGCCCCGCGCCACCGCCGGGCAGGAACTGGCTGAAGCCGACCCACTGGTTCGTCGGGCCGCCTTCCTCGAAGCCCTGAAGCCGCAGCCCGTGGCATTCGAAATGGTTGGGCGCGACATAGGATTGCGCGTCCCTGAAACGTTTGACATGCATGGCGTCCTCCCTCGCGCTCGCATCGTGAAAAGAGGCCGCCGGTTCCCCGGCGGCCAGTCGGGGAGTGGTCAGAACGCCGCGCCGTCGTCGATCCGGAAGTTCTGCGACTTGTCGATCATTGCGACCAGCCGAATGATGCAGCCGTCGCCGCGATCCCAGTTCCACGGGAAAAAGGCGAAGGTGCAGCGTTTTCCGGTGACCGCGTCCAGGTCGCCGCCGACGTTCTCGATACCGAGAATACCGTTCTTGAACAGGATGTTGTGCACCGGCTCCCACTCGGGGAAGTCGTCTTTCCAGTCGTTGCCGCCGGACCATTCCTTGTACTCGGCTTCCAAGTGCGGCAGCAGCGGACCGTTGCGCTGCGGGCCGATCGCGGTGGCCAGCGGGTGATCGTTGGCCTGGGTGTCGTGGCCGACGACCTTGACGCCCTTTTCGACCATCCATTCGGCGGCCGACGGCACCAGGCCCGGGCAATAGGCGAAATAGTCGCCGTCCTCGTAGTCATGGTGCCAGCCGGTGTTGATGATCAGCACGTCGCCCTTGCGGATCGCGTGACCGCAGGCCTTTTCCAGATCCTCGCCGGTGATCGACTCCCATTTCTTCTTGGGGATCGAGACAACCAGGCCGGTGCCAAAGAAATGCGGCAGCGGCACCTCGTCGATGAAGGGTGTGCCCTGCACGACGTGGGCGGGCGCGTCGATGTGTGTGGTGGCGTGCATCGTGGTGGTGATGCGTTGGCTCAGGACGCCGGACTTGGCCATGTAGTGGATACGTTCGATCTTGGTATCCTGAAAATACGGCCAGTTCGGGTTCTGGAACCCGAAGCGGTGGCTGAGGTTGTAGAACTCCAGCCCCATGTCGTTGTCGGTATTTCCCTGAAACTCGATTCCGCGGACTTTGACCATCGGATGCACCTTCTCGGTTCACCGGCGCCGGGCCGGTGTCGGATTGACTGTCTGTGCAGGAAGCTCCTCCCCCTGTCCCGAATTACGGTACATATCGTCCGCGATGCGGTGAATAAAAACCCGCAATCCGATTGATGCGCACCGCATGGCGGTACATATCTATACCAAGTCGCTACCTGCTGGCATCGGGTGCAATTGAAAGGCACAGAGCTTAGATGATTGAACAAAATGACAAAAGGGACCGCTCCGGCATTCAGGTCATTGCGCGGGCGGCCGCCATTCTGCGCGTGCTGAAAGAGGAACGGAGCGGCCTCAGCCTCGGCCAGATTGCCCGCCGGGTCGATCTGCCCCGCTCCACGGTACAGCGAATCACGAGCGCCCTTTCCGCAGAGCGGTTCGTCATCCAGGACCCGAACGGCGGCGGTATCCGGCTTGGCCCGGAACTGGGCGCCTTCGCCGAAGCGGCCAATTTCAACATCGTGGAACGCTGCCGTGCGATCCTGAACGAGGTCACGCATAAGACCGGGGAAACCACTGACCTCGCTGTGCTGCGCAATGGCAGCATGATCTTTCTCGACCAGGTGCCGGGTCTACACCGGTTGCGTACGGTATCCTCTGTCGGCGAGGTCTTTCCATTGACCACCACCGCCAATGGCCGCGCCTGCCTCGCCCTGATGCCGCCCGAAGAAGCACGTCCCCTGATCGAGGCGGAAATCCCAGACGACTCCGGTGCGCTCCAGCGTGACGCGTTGATGGCACGCCTGGGCACCATTGGTGAGACCGGACTCGCCTATGACGAGGACGAGCACACGCCCGGCATCTCGGCTATTGGCTTCGCATTTCGCGATCTCAACGGCAATTATCATGCAATCTCGGTGCCTGTTCCCAGCATGCGCTATCCGCAGATCAAGTCCGATTTGGAGGCGGCTCTCTGCGACGCCCGCCAACGTGTGAACGCCCAGTTTTCATTTATTTCCTGAGGGTTGTCAGGACTCTCTGGGTGGTGCAGTTTTGGGGCGCGTCACATCAGCAGAAGCACTGGGCCTTCGTCCAAAGCCGTGGCAGAACGGCAAGGCGATCCTCACCGCCGTGGGGTCGCGCAGCCTCATGATGCCAGATGTCTTCAAATCGAAGAAGAACTGGCGCGCGCTGATCGCTTCGAACGGCCGCGGCGCCTGTCGCCTGATCGGGGACTGACCGGCCGCCATCCCTCTACGATTCTCTCCAGTTTGACCTCCCCGGTGGGATGGGCTGGGGGATGGAGGGGGATGGTCATCCCACAGTCCGTCGCACAGCCCTTCATTTCATGGCGTTTTCCATCCCCCTCCGCATCCCCCTGCAATCCTGACGACATCCCACAGCAGGATTTCGCATTGTCCCTCCGAAGCACATGCCAACGGAGAGAACGATGCAGCAGAAGCCCTGCTGCATTGACGAGGAGGTGGATCCTGGTCGTGAAGCCACCACGCGAACGGCCAAAACCCTGTCGCGGAGTCCCCCTTCAGCGCCCGCTGCCTGGTGATGGGCGCGAACCACAGCGCTGTCGATCTTTTGCAGGGCATGCGACACCGCCCCGCTTTCGTTCAGCGCGTCCAAGATCTGCTCCCAGAGCCCCGCCAGTGTCCAGCGCCGGAACTGGCGGTAGACGCTTGACCATTTGCCGAACTCTTCCGGCAGATCACGCCAGGGAGACTCCGTGCGCGCGATCCAGAAAATCCAACCTGGAACGCCTCTTTTACGTTGCGTGCGCTTTCCTCATCTTGCCGCCTGGCGTTCGAGGGACATCGCCGAATGGAAGGCGCGCGCGTCGGCAACACGTTGTTTCCTTCCCGAAACAGCCGCAAAGGCCCGCGTCCACCCAAGACGGAGAGAATGAACTCTCACCATTGTCGAATCCGAATTCATGGTAATCTGACCGCAAGATCGACCAGAGGGTGTCATGCCCACCGAGCCCCGCGTATCGCCCGCTCTTGTCGCAGAAATCCAGGCAGCCGGACTTGACCCCGGCAGATGGCCCGTCGTCCTCGAGACCATTCGCGCGACCTTCGGTGGCGTCACGATGCAGATGTCCGGGTTCGACCTGTTCAACGGCACCGCCCATTCCGGCATCGGCGTCGGTTATGACCCGGACTTCATCGCCAGTTTCGACCGCTACTACGGCCGCATCAATCCCTTTGCCTTTGGCGATCCGCCGATCGGACGGACATTCGCGCTCGACCAGGTCGTGCCGCACGACGTGATCCTGGGGACCGAGTTCTGGGCGGACTGGCTGAGACCGCAAGAGGATCTTTCGGCGGGCGGCGGCCTCTTGTTGCCTGCCGGGCCCGGGCGCATCGTGAGTTTCGGCGGCGGTATCAGGCGCCGCGACCAGGACGCGCTCGAAGGCCCGTTCCTGGAGCTGATCGAGGCGATCAGACCCCTGGTCGCGCAGGCCATCGCCACCAACGAGGCGCTGTCGGCGCTGCGGCTTGAGGCCTGCCTGTTGCGACAGGGGGTCGAACCGGTCGGCGCGGCCGTGCTTGTCCTTGGCAAGGACCGCCGCCTTCTGTCGCTCAACGGTCGGGCGGAAGACCTGATTGCCGACCGCCGGGTCATGATCCTTGGGGCGGGCGGGCGGGTCGGGCTGTCGGACAGCCGGGCGGACAGTCGGCTGGAGGGCTGCATGCAAGGCCGGACCGGGCTGGGCGAGCTGCACTTCACCGACCGTGACGGCACTGGCGTCACCGGCCACGTGGTGCGTGTGGACGGTCGGGTCGCTGACCTGATCCCGTTCCCCAAGAGCGTCTTTGCCGCGCCGCCGGTCTTTGTGCTGGTGATCACGTCGGATCTGGCGGCGGGCGATCCGGTCGCCCTGATCGCGCGGAAGACGGGGCTCACGCGCAGCGAGGCCGCGATCGCGCTGGCCATCGCCGAGGGCGCTTCGCCGGCCGAGATCGCCGGGCAGCGCGGGCGCAGCCTGCACACGATCAAGAACCAGCTTCAGGCGGTCTATGAAAAGACCGGCAGTCACCGGCAGGCCGATCTGGTCCGGCTGGTCGAGCGGATCCGGCGGGGCGGCTGACGCCCCGCCGGACAGGGTCAGTCAGGCGGCGCGGCGGCGCCGACGCAGCAGTGCCATGCCGCCCAGGGCGACCGCCATCAGCGGCAGCGAGGCCGGAAGCGGCACAGCGGGAGGAAGACCGCCGGCGTTGAAGACGGCGGAGTCCAACGTGAACAGCCCAAATGTCGTAAACTGTTGAAGCTCGCCAAGACTGCCGTAAGTGGAAAATCCGAACTGCCCTGTCAAACCCGCAAGCTGGGACCCAGTCAGCGTGAGATTGGTGTCCAGGCTCTCAGGAAGGCCAGGCACCGTACCATAAACGTAGAGGAGTTCCGTAGAATAAGTGGAACTGGAATCGAGGTCTTCTGCGTAAACAGCCAGGTAGTCCGTGTTGGTCAGAAAAATGGCTGAATACCAAGCTCCGGTCACGTTCCGCGAAGTGCCGTTGATCGTGACCTTGGCCGAAACAAGCGGACTGGCGGCGGGATAAGTGGTTCCGCCATAAAGATAGTCATAATCCGTGCCGGTGTCGCGAAATGCGCCCGGCACCGCGGTGTCGAACACGTAGCTCGCCGTGATCGACTGACCGTCGAGCGAGCCGCCGGCGGGCCCGAACAGACCCGTGTTGTCGTAGCTGTTGTAGACCGTGCCGGTGAAGGTCGCGGTGATCGTCGCCGCAGCGGCGCTGGTGGCGGTTGCGGCCAACGCGATCAAAAGACAAAGGATCTTGGACATGTGCGTTCTCCTGAATCCATAAACCCGTACCCCGCATCAGACCCGATGCGCCCGTGCTCCGCATGATGCGAACGCACTATTCCTGGCGAAAAATTTCCATGGTCGGCCGTCGCGCCGGCGCGTCACCGGGCGGACTGCCACCGCCGGGCCACTGGTAGACGCGCGGATGCGCTTGAGCGGCTTCAAGTGGTCGCCGCCACAGGATCGGCCGCGGACCCCGACCGGAGAAACCTGTTCATCTGACAGGTGTCAGGCGGCCAAGACCTCACCCTCGGCGTCGTGGCGTTCGCTGCCCAAGCCGAACCTGAGGCCGTCTCAACGCGCACCAGGGCGGCCCTGGCGGCGGTCAAGGCCTGCCACAGCAAGCTGGGCACAGGCCGAACAGGCCCTCGACCAATTGGCCGAGCGCGATGCCGTGACGCATCACCTGATGATCCGCACCCAGGGCGGAAACGCGACCCAGAACCCGCTGGTCGGCACCGCCGACAAGGCCATGGCCGACATGGTCCGCTACGGCGCGGAATTCGGCAGGACCCCCAGCGCCAGGACCCGCATCCGGGCCGAGGGCCACTCGGTCGGGCCGGACGATCCGGCGGCGGCGTTCTTCTGAGGTCAGGGATGCGACGCGATCTCGTATCGGCTATCGCTGCCCGCAGCACAAACGTGCCGTCAGGGGCGCGACGCGGCCAAGGCCCGTGGCTGGCGCGACTGTCGACATTGCCATGACGCACCAGGACCCGGTAGTTTTCCAGGCCGCCGCGCGCGATGTCGGGTTCCTCGGCTTTGGCCCGCCTAAAGGGAGTCCCAGAACGCCTCAGCCGCGGGACCCAGGTGACGGTCTTCCGACCGGATCATGCGCAATTGGCGCTGGCTCGTTGGATCCGTCGGCATGAGGAAGGCCAGTTCGTCGGGCTGGTGATGCGTGGCGCTGCGCGGCAGTACCGTGGCTCCGAGACCGGCGCGAACGAAAGACAGCAGCGCGGTCGTGTTGCGCGCCTCCAGGTTGCACGCCGCCAGCGATCGTTGCACGCTGGAATGGTCGACCAGATGGCAGAGCGGGTTTGCGATGAGCTGTTCGAGCTCGAGCAGGGTCCATGAAACCGTGCCTGTTGCCGCCGCTGCAAGCGAGATCGGGCCATCCTTCCGACAGACGATGCCGAGGTCGTCCTGCAGTATGACGTTGCCATCCGCAGGGTCGCCGACCGTTGCGGACAGGATGCCGATATCGGCGGCGTCCAGCTTTACCTGGCGGCGGACGGCAGCACTGTCCATGTCGCTTATTTCAAGCCTCACGTCCGGACGGATGCGGCGGAATGCGGCGATGACCCCCGGCAAGACAGCAACAGTCGCCGACGGCACCGCCGCGATGCGCACGGTGCCTGCCGTTGAGATTGCGTGCCGCCCGATGGCCTCGATGCTGCGGGCAAAAGCGTCCGTGGCGCGGCTGCTTTCCTCCAGGACGAGTTGGCCCAGCGGTGTCAGCCGGTTCTTGCGGTCGGTTTCAAACAAGGGTGCACCGATGTGGTCTTCCAGTTGCGCGAGCGTCATCGACACGGCCGACGGCGTGCGGGCGAGCAGCGATGAGGCCGCATTGAGCGAACCTTGCTCGGCAACGATCCGAAAGGTGCGCAGCATTTCCAGCTTGATTGCCATTTCAGATTTCCTAAAATTACCTTAAGATATTCAAGATTGCCTGAAATACCTGCCTTCGTCTAGGACTGATGCCAAGCAAGACGAGGACAAGCTATGCAAACCGGACTCTATATTGATGGTCGTTGGGAAACCGGCGCAAGCGAGATCGAAAACCGTAACCCGTCGGACGTGTCGGACCTGATCGGCAGCTATGCTCAGGCCAGCGCGGATCAGCTGGACGCCGCGCTGGCCGCCGCGGGCAAGGCGCAAAGGAAGTGGTGGGCTGCCGGCATTCAGAAACGCCATGACGTGCTGATGGCGATCGGCACCGAGCTGATGGCGCGTGCCGGGGAAATCGGACAGATCGTGTCGCGCGAAGAAGGCAAGCCGCTGGCCGAAGGCAAGGGCGAGGTCTATCGCGCCGGGCAGTTCTTTACCTATTACGCCGGTGAATGCCTGCGCAATCAAGGCGATCTGGCCGAAAGCGTCCGCCCCGGGGTAGAGATCGACGTGCGCCGCGAGCCGGTTGGCGTGGTCGCGATCATCAGCCCCTGGAACTTTCCCGTGGCGACTCCGGCGTGGAAAATCGCGCCCGCACTGGCCTTCGGCAACGCGGTGATCTGGAAACCCGCCAACCTGACCCCGGCCAGCGCGGTTGCCCTGACCGAGATCATCGCCAGGCAGGATATTCCGGCGGGTTTGTTCAACCTCGTCGCCGGTCCGGGCCGCGATGTCGGCCAGCGCCTGGTGGAAAGCCGCGACGTGGCGGCGATCAGCTTTACCGGCTCGGTCCCCGTGGGCCGCGGCATTGCCGCCTCGGCGATACAGAACATGACCAAGGTGCAGATGGAGATGGGGTCGAAAAACCCCATGGTCATCATGGACGATGCCGATCTCGATCTGGCGGTCGCCTGCGCCTCCGGGGCCGCCTTCGGGGCGACGGGCCAGAAATGCACCGCGGCCTCGCGGCTGATCGTGCACGAGGCGATCCACGATGCCTTTGTCGAAAAACTGGTGAAGGCGGCCGAGGCGCTGAAGGTCGGTCACGCGTTGGAAGAGGGCACGCAGCTTGGCCCCGTGGTCAGCGAAGCGCAACTGACGCAGAACCTCGCCTATGTCGAAATCGGCAAGAGCGAGGGCGCCGAACTGCTGACTGGCGGCACCAGGCTGGAGCGGGCGACCGAAGGATACTACATGTCCCCGGCGGTTTTCGCGGGCACGCGCAACGACATGCGGGTCAACCGCGAAGAGATGTTCGCACCGATCACCTGCGTCATCAAGGCGGGCAGCTACGACGAGGCGCTGGCCATCGCCAACGACACCGACTTTGGCCTGACCGCCGGGATCATGACCCGTTCGCTGTCGCGCGCCAGTCACTTCCGCGCCAACATGCGCGCCGGTTGCGTCATGGTAAACCTGCCAACCGCCGGCACGGATTACCACGTGCCCTTCGGCGGACGCGGTGCGTCGTCGTACGGCCCGCGCGAACAGGGCAGCTATGCCGCCGAGTTCTACACCACCGTCAAGACCTCTTATGTCGCGGCAGGAGAGCCGGCATGAGCGTGCTGATCGACGGGTTGCAGTACGCCAACTGGTCGGAGAAGGTCTTCCGCCAGATGCGCGCGGGCGGCGTGGATGCGGTGCATGTCACCATCACCTACCACGAGACCTTTCGCGAAACCGTGCTGCAAATCGAACGCTGGAACCGCTGGTTCGAGCAGTACCCCGACCTGATCTTTCAGGGCCGCACCGCCGCTGACGTGCAGCGCGCAAAGGACACCGGCCGCACCGCGATCTTCTTCGGTTCGCAAAACCCCTCCTGCATGGAGGACGATATCGGGCTGGTGGAGATCCTGCACACGTTGGGCCTGCGCTTCATGCAGCTGACCTACAACAACCAGTCGCTTCTGGCCTCGGGCTGCTACGAGGACGAGGACACCGGCCTGACACGCATGGGTCGCGAGGTGGTGACCGAAATGAACCGGGTGGGTCTCGTGGTCGACATGAGCCATTCCGGCGAGCGGTCGACGCTGGAGGCGATCGAGCATTCGACCCGCCCCATCGCGATCACCCACGCCAATCCCGCCGGCTGGCACCAGGCACTGCGCAACAAGTCCGACAGCGTGCTGACGGCATTGGGCGAAAGCGGCGGGATGCTGGGCTTTTCGGTCTATCCGCATCACCTGAAAGGCGGCACCGCCTGCACGCTACAGGGCTTTTGCGACATGATCGCGCGGACCGCGGACCTAATGGGACCGACCCATGTCGGGATTGGCACCGACCTCTGCCAGGACCAGCCCGACAGCATCGTGGAATGGATGCGGGTCGGTCGCTGGACCAAGCGGATCGACTATGGCGAGGGCAGCGCTGCGGCGCCCGGGTTTCCGGACATGCCGGGCTGGTTCGCCGACAACCGCGACTTCGGCACCATCCGGGCCGGACTGCGCGCCGCCGGAATGAGCGACGCGAACGTGGACGCAGTCATGGGAGGAAACTGGCTGCGGTTCTTCGAGACAAGTTTCGGCGCAGGTCGCGGGACCGACGAGGCTCGTACACGCGCTGCCGAATGATCTGACCCGCGGTGCGCGGGGATTGCGTTTCTGGGAGGAACACCAATGACTGTTACGACTGAACCTGGCGGCTTGACCGCGGGTCTTGGACGGGTGGACAAGCCCTTGTTCGCCATCACTGGGGGCTTCATCGCGCTGTTCTGCGCGCTGGCGCTCTACGACATCGACCTGCTGTCGCGCATGGTCGACTGGGGCTTCAACTTTTCCGCGACGTATTTCGGCCTTTACTGGCAGGTGCTGCTTCTGGCGACCTTCCTGATCGGTCTGGTGCTGTGTGTTCTGCCCGGTTCCAAGACCCGCATGGGCAACCTCGCCACACCGGAATTCACGTTTTTCCAGTGGGGATCGATGATCATGTGCACCCTGCTGGCGGGCGGCGGGGTGTTCTGGGCGGCTGGTGAACCGATTGCCCATTACCTGTCCACGCCGCCGCTGTTCGGCGACCTGAGCGCCGATCCCAAAGCGCAGGCCGACGCCGCGTTGGCGCAGAGCTTCCTGCACTGGGGCTTTCTGGCCTGGGCGATCCTGGGGTCGCTGTCCACCGTGATGCTGATGCATTACCACTACGACAAGGGCCTGCCGCTGGCGCCGCGCACGCTGCTTTATCCGCTGTTCGGCGACCGGGCGATCAATGGTCCCATCGGCCTGATCGCGGATGCCTCGTGCATCATCGCGGTGGTCGCGGGCACTGTCGGTCCGATCGGTTTTCTCGGCTTGCAGATGTCCTATGGCTTGAACGCGCTTTTCGGCATCCCGGATACCTTCGCGACCCAGACCGTGGTGATCCTGGCGCTGGCCAGCCTCTACACCGTCTCGGCCATTTCCGGCCTGTCGAAAGGCATCCAGCTGTTGTCCAAGGTCAACGTGATCCTGGCCTTCGTGCTGCTGACCTTCATGCTCATCGCCGGTCCGACATTCTTCATCTTCGACGGCTTTGCCGGCGGCATGGGCGTCTATCTGTCGAACTTCTTCGACATGGCGCTTTACCGTGGCGACTCGGGCCTCTTCGGCGAGCCGGGCTGGCTGGGCTGGTGGACGGTGTTCTTCTGGGGCTGGTTCATGGGGTACGGGCCGCTGATGGCGATCTTCATCGCGCAGGTCAGCCGGGGCCGTTCGATCCGGTCCATCGTCCTGCTGCTGTCCATCGTGGCACCCATCGTCACCAACTTCTGGTTCACCATCATCGGCGGAACCGGGATCGCGCTGGAACAGATGACGCCGGGCGTGATCTCGGGACCGTTCGAAGGCTTCAACCTTCCCGCAAGCCTTCTGGCGATCACCCAGGCGCTTCCGCTCGGCTTTCTCGTGTCGCTCCTGTTCCTGGTGCTGACGATGATCTTCGTGGCCACCACCAGCGACTCGATGAGCTATGTGATCGCGACCTCGATGTCCGACGACACTCCTTCGGCCGCGCTGCGCGCCTTCTGGGGGCTGGCCATGGGCGTCATGGCGCTGATCCTGATCTCGACCGGATCGGGTGGGATCGGCAAGCTCCAGAGCTTCATCGTGGTGACTGCCGTGCCGGTGTCTCTGATACTGCTGCCCTCGCTTTGGGACGCACTGCGCATCACCTTGATGCTGGGCAAGAAAGCCTGATCGCATGTCAACTTGCGCGGGCGGAACCACACCGCCCGCGCCATGCCACCGAGACCCGCGAGGAACCCATGGATTGCGCTTCCCTGAACCCAATGCCCGAGGCCGCCACTTTCCGCCGTCCGCCGTCGCAGGTGATGCGCCTGGCACGGATGGGAAGTGCGCACCCGACACGGCTGTCCTTTCTCCGAAATCTCCTGCGCCGGGTGACCCGCGAAGGCTGGACGTTCGACCGCCCGGTCTGGGAGATCGATGACAAGGGCGTCGGACGCGCCGTCTATCGCGCCGCGGGGCCTGATCGCACCTACTGCCTGGTGGCTTTCGCACATGACCTGCCGGACGAGATGCGCTCGGATCGGGTGATCGCCACGGCCTGGGATGCGACCTTTGCACTTTTCGACGGTGAACCCACAACCGACGACCTTGACCGCCTTCAAGCCAATGTGCCGTTGCAGGAAGCGGGACGTGTCAGCCCGCGCGAACTGTCGCTCAGCCGCGCGAACCGCTCGGTACGGCTCTTTGCGCATGTCATCGGGCGGCTGGCCGAGGGCCTGCAACCCGATGTCGCCGAGGTCGAAGCCGTCGGATACCTGATGCGGACCACGGCCGTCTACGGCTCGGGCAAGTTCGGTGCGGCCGACCGCGCGGCCATTGCCGACCGGCCGGAACTCAGCGCGCCCTTCCAGGCAGAGATGCTTTCGGTCTGGCTGACGCGGCAATTCACCGTGGATATCGCCGAACACCTGGCCGCCGTTCGCGGGGGTGCAAAGGCGGTGCGCCTTGATCCCGCCATCAGGCAAGGCCTGGGTGTCGGCAATTCCACCGGGCTTGGCATGGCGCCGTTCCTGGTGCGTCACCCGGCCTTGCTGAACAACTGGATGATGGCGCGCGAAGAAGCCCTTGCCCGCGTCCGGTCGCAGGCCACGGCGGATCCCGAAGCCGTGGCGGGGTTCCGCGCGGCCCTCGCGGACGCCCGGGAGAACGCCACGCTTTGGCATTCGACCCATCCGATCCAGATCGGGAAACTGGACGCGCTGCGTCGTGATCTTTCCCGTCTTGCCGATCGGATTGCGGACTGGCCCGAGACCGGTGCGAACAGACCCTGGGACGCGCTCTGGCGCTGGGGAGAGTCCGAGCTGTCGCTGGAAGGTCAGGAAGCGCTGCTGGCGCTGATGCTCGAGCCCCACGGCGATCTTGTCGACGGGCTGGCCGACTGCATGACAGCGGACGAAAAGGCTTCGTTCCGGCTCGATGGCGCGATGACGGTGGCGACGCTGTCCGCCAGCCTTGCAGAGCACTACGACTGGGCGCTGGCCACGGACTTCGACCGGCCGGAAAACTCCGCGCGGTTCTGGTACGTTTCCGAGGAAAAGCTGGAACCGCGGCTGGGCAACCGGTTCGAGGAGGGCGGCGCCACGCTGGAGCAGCCGCTGTGCATCGCACGGATGGCACGAGACCTGCATTCGGCGCTGGCCGGCTGGCCGGGTGATGCAACGCTGGCCGCGTTCCTGCTCGCCCACCCCGAGCATCGCTTCATGGCGCGACGGGCACAGATCGTGCGCAGCCATCCCTATGCCGAGGTGCACGACAACCTGATCGCTGAAACCATGCTGCCCATCGACCTGATGCGATGCAAACTGGCCTTCTTCGGCGCCAGCCGCTTTGATCCCCGGTCCGACAAATGGGTGCGCATCAGCCTGTTTCAAGGACTGCCCTATCCATCCGACGTGACCCCGGGAGACTGGACATGACCACTGCGCATCATCTGGACCTGGAACCCAACGACCCGACGAGGTCGGGCCCACCGGTGCCCGCGGGCAATGGCGCGCGCCTGTCGCAGAACGAGGTCGAGCAGCTGTGTCTCAAGGCCGCGCGGGGTGCCGGCATGAGTTGGGGGCTGGCCGAAGAGGCCGGCTTTGCCGCGGCCTGGCTTGCGATGCGCGGGCTGGACGGACCCGGTGTCCTGTTGGCGCAGCTCCGGGATGCGATGGACCGTCCCTGGCACGAGATATGCCCCGTGGTTGCGCCGGGACGCTTTCAGGCGGCAGAGGGCGGTTGTCTCTGCCCGATCGCCCTTGGCGCCGCGCTGTGCGACCATGCCCGCTTGCCGGAAACCGCCCTCGACGAGACACCCTTGCGAGTCGGCCCGGTCAACCACCCCGTCCTGTTGCTGGCCTTTCTGTCGGACCTCGCCCAAGCGCGCGGCGGCTGCGTGCGGCTGGACTGGCCGGGCGGCACGGTGCTGCTGACTGCGGATGGCCAGGTTTCCGGTGACACCGCATTGCTTGCGAAAGAGACCCGGCTGGTCGCCGAGCTGTCCGTCCATGGCGCCGCCCCGGATCAGTGGGTGCAGCCGGACGCACCGCTCTTTGTGCCATCGGCAACCCTGAGCGGTCTCAATGCTTTCGCGCTGCGCACCACGGTGCCGGCATCCGAAGCCTCGCGCGCCGGTGCCGGCGCTGCGGTTGGCGACAACGATTGAAAAAAGGAACGAACTCGCATGACCCTCCAAAGATTGAGCCCGGGCCCCCGCATGAGCGAGGCAGTCCGCATTGGCGACATTGCTTTCCTGGCAGGCCAGATTCCTGACGATCTGACGGGCGATATCACCGCACAGACGCGCGAGGTGTTGGATAACCTGGATGCGGTGATGGCCGAGCTGGGTGGAAGCAAGGCCGATATCGCTTCGGTTCAGGTCTGGCTCAGCGACATGACTGATTTCCAAGGCATGAACGCGGTTTGGGACGCATGGGTCGATCCCGCCAACCCACCGGCTCGCGCAACCTGCGGCGTGGCGCTCGCACGCCCTGGGATGCGCGTCGAAATGGTCGCGGTCGCTCGCGTTCCGAAGTGAGGCTGCAACGATCGGATTTTGCGGCAGCAGGTGGAACTGGCGCCACAAAGGCACCATGAAATGCCCCCGACAAGGGTTTGACGCCTTTCCCTGCTGACGGCATCACGGTGTGACAAGCCAGTGGTGACAAACCATCAACTGACGGCGTGAACCGCCCCAGGTTTCCGAGATGTCTCTTTGTTCCTAACCTGCGCGGCATTCTGAAGGTCGCTCATCTGATCGTAGAACGCGTCCTCCATTTCCTGCGGCGGCTTGTGACGGGTGGCGCTGTGTCGCCGCTCGTTGGTATACTGACGGACCCGCTGCAGCGTCGTCCACTCGACTTCGAAGGTGGACTTCCAGGGACCAGGGAAGTTGATGACCTCGATCTTGAACAGGCCGATGATGCCCTCGGCGAGCGCGTTGTCATAGCTGTCGGCCACGCTGCCCACCGAGGTATCGACGTCGGCACCGGCCACGCGCCCGGTGTAGCGGATGGGCAGATCGCCTGGTTCGGGGCATCCGGCACGGTGAGCGATCAGCGCGCCACCGGTTCAAGCGCGATCGCGAACGGTGGTCATCTATGTCGAAACGCACCAACCCACGATCCTGACCCCGCTGACTGCGGGCGATTTCGTCGGGCAACAGGGGCATTCCCGTGTCGCGGACGGCTCCTTCGCTGCCGACCACGGCACCTTCTGGGGCCGCAAGATCGGCCGAGCGGCCGAAGCAATACCCGATGACACCCCCCGATCCCAAGGCTTCGTGCGCATGCCCGACGCCGAGTTCGAGCCGATCCCGACGCGGGCGGTCGAGGGGAAGC
Organism: Antarctobacter aquimaris; assembly: GCF_900184945.1. Lineage (GTDB taxonomy): Bacteria > Pseudomonadota > Alphaproteobacteria > Rhodobacterales > Rhodobacteraceae > Maliponia > Maliponia aquimaris. The sequence goes on from NZ_FXYF01000026.1 coordinate 23,602, forward strand.
CGGATCAAAGGAACGTCCAGTTCTCCCCCCCATTTCCAGCCGTAGCTCAGGGTATCGCGTCACTTGCCCTGCTGTTCGTCATAGAGAGCAAGGTCACAAAACAGCCATGGAGCGTTCCGGGACCGCGCCTGGAAATCACTGGCGACGTTCAATCAGGCGCCGGGTTTGTCGCTGCATTCCTTGAAACACCGGATGTCGCAAGACCCGCAGATCCGGTCCGACGCCCGAGCAACCGCAGGACGGATTGCATCAGACTTGTGGGGATGCACGTTTTCCGGCCCCAGGACCTCGAGACAGTGCAGGCGTTCGAGAACGTTGAGAACGCTTGGATTGGCGGCGATCAGGTGCAGGTCTTTGCCATGCGATCGCGCGCGCCGCGCTTCCGAAAGGATGAAGTCCGCCCCGGCGAGGTCGATCTTGCCGACCCCCTTGAGGTTGAGGATGCAGGTCTTGATGCCGTCTTTCTCTTCCATCCGCCGGAATTCGCGCTCGACATGCTCGATCGACGCAAAGAACAGCGGCCCTTCGATACGCACGAAGCGGATTTGCGGGCATTGCGGCAGGGAAAACGTCTCGGCGTTCATGAAGACACGGCGGCCGTTCACTTCGGTCGGTGCGCCGACCGCGACCAGGGGACGCGCGCTCTTGTTCAGGAAGACCGACAGCGAGGCCACGACGCCGACGAGGATCGCGAAGTCGAGCTCGGACAGGGTGCCGGTGAAAAAGGTCGCGCCAAGGATGAAGGTTTCGGACCGGCTGGTCGTCACGATGTGGCGAATCTCCGCGACGTTTATCAGTTTCCACGCGACATAGAGGATGATCGCCGCCATGGCGGGCACCGGCACGAACCGCACGAAGGGCGCAAGCAGAACCAGCAGGATGGCCAGAAAGCCCGCCGCAAAGATCGCCGACATCGGCGAGGTTGCGCCGCTTTCCGCATTCAGGCCGGAGCGGGTGAAGGAGCCCGAGCCAGCGTAGCACCGAAAGAAGCTGCCGATGAGGTTCGACAGCCCTTGCCCGATCATTTCCTGGTTCGAATCGTAGGTCTCTCCGCGTCGTATGGCGAAGGATTTGCCGATCGAGATCGCCTCCAGCAAACCGACGCAGGCCACCGCCGCAGCGGCGGGCAGAAGCGGTCCGATGGTCTGGATGTCCAGTTCCGGCGCTCGGAATGTAGGCAGGATGGCATCCAGCGGTGCGAACATCTGCACTCCGGATGCCTCAGCTCCCAGCGCGATGGCGGCGACAGAGCCGACCACGAGCGCGATGATGTAGCCCGGCAGTCGGCGGCTGATCCGGGCCGAGACGACCAGGCTGACCAGAGTCACCGCAGAGATGATCACCGCGTCGGTGTTCAGCGCGCCGATGTCAGATCCGATCCCCGAGAGGCGATTGAGCACGCCGCCTGTCCCGCTGGAAAGGCCCAGTGCCGGGCCAAGCTGCGATACGCCGATCAGGACCGCGGCGGCGGCGGTGAACCCGACGATGACGGAATGGGAGATGAACGCGATCAGGCCTCCGAGCCCCGCCAGCCCGGCCGCCAGCTGCAGGACGCCGACAAGAAAGGTCAACGCCAGCGCAAGGGCGATATAGGCCTCGCTGCCGGGGACGGCGAGGCCGCTCAGCGATGCGAAAAGCACCGCGGAAATGGCCGTCGTCGGACCCGACACCATGACGCGCGAGGATCCCCAGAGCGCGGCGACGATTGTCACGACGATCGCCGTGTAGAGTCCGTACTCCGGCGGCAGGCCCGCGATGATGGCGAACGCGACGCCTTGTGGCAGGACGATCGTTGCGTTGGTCAGTCCGGCGAGCGCATCGGCCTTCCATGACGCCGCGGTTCGGTCGTAGAACCACGGCCGGATCGGCGATAGCTGTCGCAGAATCACGTTTGCCCGTGCCATCGGGTCAGGAGCCCTTGCCGATGTCTTTCTCGCCGGCTCCGTCCTGCCGCAGCACCCCGCGCAGTTCGTCCTCGTTGCGGTAGCCGATCAGGATGCCCGCCTTGGCTTCTCCGAGAACGGCGTCACGCGCGGCGATCCAGGCATCCGACCGTGTCGTGCGCTGCGACGTGCGGCGCGTCCAGGCAAAGAACAGCTTTTCCAGACGGGCGATCTCATCCGCGCAGGCGGGATCCGCGCCAAGATCGGCGAACTCGCCCGGGTCGGTTTCCAGGTCGAAGAGCATCGGGCGAAACCCCTCTGCAAAGACGTATTTCCAGCGCCCGTCGAACAGCATCGTCAGCTTGGCGTCCTTGACCTCGACGCCAAGCCGTCGCCGGACATCGCGCATCGAATAGTCGTATTCGGAAATGACGAAATCCCGCAGCCCTTCGGACTGCCCGTGCAGGATCGGCATCAGCGACCTTCCCTCGATGACATGGGGAACCGCGTCGCCGCCGAAAAAATCGAGAAGCGTCGGCACGACGTCGATGGCCTCGACGAGCGCCGGGGATTTCAGGCCGCGGGTCGTGTCGGCCTCGGGGCGCGGGTCGACCACGATGAGGGGAATGCGCGCCGAAGCGTCGTGGAACAGCTCTTTCTCGCCCATCCAGTGATCGCCCAGATAGTCGCCGTGATCGGAGGTGAAGACGATCATCGTCTCGTCCGTCAGGCCCTGTTCGTCGAGAAACGCCATCAACCTGCCCATCTGGTCGTCGATCTGCTTGATCAGGCCCATGTAGGCGGTCAGCACGCGGGTGCGCGTGCCGTCGTCGCAAAAGGCACGGCTGACGCGTTCCTCCATGAAGGCACCGTAAACGGGGTGCGGGTCTGCGCGTTCGGACTCGCTGCGCACCGGGTCCAGGTGAGTTTCCGGACCATACATGTCGTGATAGGGGGCCGGCACGATATAGGGCCAATGCGGCTTGATATAGCTCAGATGCAGGCACCAGGGCGTGTCGCCCGCCTCGCGGATGAAGTCCATCGCGCGGGAGGTGATATAAGGCGTTTCGCTCTCCTCATCTGCGGCGCGGGCGGGTTTGTCGGCGTTGTCCATGAACCAGCCGCTGAGGATGTTGCCGTCCTCGTCCTCGGCGCTGTTTGCGACGCTCTGCCAGGGGTTGTCATCAGGCCAGCCGCGGTCTTTCATGTAGGTGTCATAGGCCGCGTTGCGCGGGTAGCGCGCGCCGTTCGGGTGCAGCCCGTCATCGCGTTCATAGGGCTCGAACCCGCATTCTGACACCAGGGCGCCGATCTGGCTGTCGGGGGCGAGGCCGAGGCGTTTCATGCCTTCCACATCCGCGGTCATGTGGGTCTTGCCACACAGCGCGGTGCGCACGCCGAGCGGGCGAAGATGGTCGCCAAGCGTCATCTCGCCCACCTTGAGCGGAATGCCGTTCCAGGTGGAGCCGTGCGAGCTGACGTAGCGCCCGGTATAGAAGGACATCCGCGACGGGCCGCAGATCGGCGACTGGACATAGGCGCGGTCGAACAGGACGCCGCGCTCCGCGAGCCGGTCGATATGGGGCGTGTGCAGATGCGGATGCCCCGTGCAGGACAGGTAATCCCACCGGAGTTGATCGCACATGATGAAAAGAACGTTCCTGGTCATGATCCGGCACCACTTGGAATTCGGGCCGGGGCGCTGCCGCCCCGACCTTTGTTTGGTTTACATGCGGGCGGCGTCGGGAATCGCCACACCCAGCTCTTCAAGCGCGCGAAGCGCGCCCGGGTGCAACGGCATGTTGATGTCCTGCACGGCCACCTCGGGCGTGATCGCCGCGAGCCAGGGCGCACTGTCGCGCATCTCCGCCACGCCGGCATAGAACGCCTTGGTCATTGCGTAGATCATCTCTTCGTCGGCATCTTCGTTGGTGACAATGCCGACCGTCACGCGCAGCGTGGTGGTATCCTCGGTGTTGACCTGGTTGGCGCCGTAGATACCCACCGGCAGCGTGGCAAGCCCGAAACCGGGGCGGCTTGCCAGGGCCTTGATCGCTTCCGATTCAAGCTGGTCCTGGGGGATGCCGAGAAACCGGATCGGATTGGTCACGGCAATCTGGGTCAGCACCGGGCTGGGCGCGTTGGTCGGGTTGCAGTAGATATCCAGATTGCCATCCTGGAAGGACGCGGCGGCAGCATCCCAGCCGAGTTTGACGGCCTCGAAATCGGTACCTGCCTTCAGGCCGGTGACCGCCTCGAAAAGCTGTTCCATCGTTGCGTAGGCTGCGCTTCCCGGCGGGCCGAGAAAGACCCGCTTGCCCTTGGCCTGATCCAGCGAGGTGATGCCCGACGACTCGTAGACGGCGATATGATAGACGCCCATCGGAAAGTTCAGCAACGTGCGCAGCTTGGCTGCCAGTTCCGGGGCCTGATCTATCTTTTCGAACATCGCCCGCTGGTTGACCATGAGGGCATGCAGCGCCGGCGAGGACATGCAGAATGCCGTCTTGCCCATCGCCACTTCCAGAACGTGACGGGTGGCCGCGCCGGTGGCGTTGAGCTGGATCTCGTAGTCCGGCAAATCGCGGTTGATGATATTGGCAAAGGTGGTCATCACCAGGTTCGGGCTGGTCCCCGGCCCGAGGGTCGACATGCGCAGCAGTTCCTTGGCCAGAGCGGCGCGCGGCAGCATGGCCAGAGTTGCGGCGGCTGCGGTGCCGGCCAAGAGGCTGCGACGGTTGAGGTGGGATGTCTTCATGATTGGGTTCTCCTCATTGCGATCATGAAACTTGGTCTTTGACGTTCAATTCCAGCCGGTCGACATACATCAGCCCCAGGGCAGCGACTGCGGCGATCCAGGAAACCATCGGCCCGAAGAAGATGAGCGCGATGGCCAGCCCCAGGCCGACGGGCACCATGTAGGCCTTGCCGCGGCGGGGATAGCAGGCGCGCGAGATCAGGATCGTGGCAAGCAGGACGAACAGGATCGACTGTGCGGAGTCGCTCAGGTCGAACCGGTTCCCAGCAGCAGCGCCGGCTGGTAGATGAATGCGAACGGGATCACGAAGCCCGGGAGCGCCAGCCGCGAAGCTTCGAGCGCAGTGCCCATCGGGCTGGCGCCCGCGATCGGGGCTGCGGCAAAGGCGGCCAGTGCAACCGGCGGGGTGACGGCCGACAGCACGCCGAAATAGAGCACGAACATGTGGGTATGGACGATCGGCACGCCAAGCTTCTGCAGCGACGGCCCCATCACCAGCACGATGATCAGATAGGCCGGAACCGTCGGCATCCCCATGCCCAGCAGCAAGCAGGCGATGGCCATCAGGATCAGCGACACGATCAACTGGTCTTCGGCGAGGCTTGCAAGCAGCGAGGCAAAGCGCAGCCCCACGCCGGTCAGGTTCAACACGCCGATGACGATCCCGACAGCCCCGACGATGACCACCAGCTGCGCCGAGATCAGCCCGGCCGAACGGATGAATTTCACCCAGGCCGCACCGTTGGTCAGCAGGTCGGGACGGATGGCAAAGCCGAGAACCGCAGCGAGGGCCACACCGACAAAGCCGGCATAGGCGGGCGAAGAGCCGCCGACCATCGTCACCACGATACCGGCAAGGGCCAGCACGAAGATCCCCATCTGCACGAGTTCGCGCCAGTTGAACGAGATGTTCGGGCGGGCTTCCGCAGCCAGGTCCATGTTCCGCGCTGCACTGGAGATCGCGACGAACAGGCCGCCGTAGTAAAGCAGGGCGGGCACGGCGGCAGCGGCGCAGATGGTCAGATAGGGCACGCTTGTGACGTCGGCCATGATGAAGGCGACGGCGCCCATGATCGGCGGGGTGATCTGCCCGCCGCTCGAGGCCGCTGACTCCACCGCCGCCGCGAAACGGGGCGAGAAACCGCGTTTCTTGATCAGCGGAATGGTGATCACGCCGGTGCCCACGACATTGGCCACCGCGCTGCCCGAAATTGTCCCGAACAACCCGCTGGCCACCGTGGCGGCGGCGGCCGGGCCGGAGCGCATCCGCCCGGTCGCGGCCATCGCGAGCCGCACAAGCACCAAGTCGATCGCGAGCAGTTCGAGAAGCGCGCCGAAGATGATGAAAATCAGGATGGTCGAGACAACGGTGGCCATGGGACGTCCGAACACACCGTCGAACGAATACCACAGGACGGTCATCAATTCCTCGGTGGAGATACCTGCATGTCTCAGGAACCCGGGCGCCAGATGTCCGAAGGCGCCATAGGCAAGCAGCACGCCGGCCACCGCCGCCATCACAAGGCCGACCGACCGCCGCGTCAGTTCGATGACCGCGATGAGCCCGGCAAGCCCCAGCCAGATGTCGGTCGACGTCAGAAAGTAAAGCCCGGTTTCGATCTCCTCGGCGGCACGGAAATACTGGTAGACGCTCAGGGACAACGTGATCGCAGTCGCCACCAGCAGACCGCGATCGGCTAGGCTGCCGGAACGTGCCAGACCGGTCAGAATGATCACCAACCCGCCAGCCAGCAACATGCCGACACGAAGGTAGGAATCGGAGAACACGCCGAACACCGACACGTAGAACACAACGCCGATGATAGCGAGCGAAAGCCCGGATGTGACGTGGTGCAAAAAAGCGGATTTATTGAGCTCCGACACGATGTCCTCCTTACGTGACTGGCCCGGGTCAGCCCCGATATCCGACTCGGAGCCGCCTGCGCAGGAAAAGATCTATTGAAAAGCCGGATTTCTGTCGATTTAGTGTTCCACCAGGTGAAAGGCGCGACATGACCAAGCTTAACCGATCCATCGAACGCGGGCTCACGGTTCTTGAGGTCATCCACACCTCGGGGGCCAGCTCGCTTGCCTTCCTGGCGGCGCGGACGGGGCTTTCGAAACCGACGCTGTTGCGCATCTGTGCAACCCTGGAAAGCCGGCGCTGGCTGATCCGCAGAAGCAATGATGGATGGTATCAACTCGGGTCGGCCTTTCCGCAGGCCGGCGGCATGCCGGACCTGGTCGACCGGCTGGTGGCCGTTGCCAAGGGAGAGATCGTGCGGCTTACCGAGGAAACCGGGCTCGGCGTCGATCTGGCCGCCGCCATTGGCGGGGGTCGGACCGAGATCGTGGACACCACCCGGGTGTTCAGAAAGCACGGCATCTATCCGGATGCCGTCGGGTTCCGACCCTCTCCGATCCTCTCGGCGCTGGGGGCCGCGTATATCTCGGGACTTTCGATTTCGGCACGGGCCGAGGCGCTGCAGGAACTGGTGAAAAGACTGCCCCGCGAGGATGCCGCCGCCTTGCCGCAACTTCCCAAACTTCTGAAAGCCGTCGCCGAACAGGGCTATGCGACGCGGGCGCGCGATCATTGGGGCCGGGCGGTGGACTACGGCGAGTTGCCAGCCGCCATCGCGGTTCCGATCCTGGCCGGTACAGAGCCGGTCGGTGCGGTCAACCTGGTCTGGAACGCCAACGACCGTTCGGTCGAGGACGTTGCCAGGGACCATCTCGCACGCCTTCAATCGGCAGCCAGGATCATCGGTCAAGCCTACACCGACCTTGGCTGATGCGCCGGCCCTGCGCCTGGGGGGCTGCCAGACCTCCGGCCTGCGTCGGGCCGCAATATGTCAGAGACGCAAGTCCGGTAGATCGCGAAAACGATCCAGAGCTTCGGGATTTTCCAGCGAGTCGGTATTCTTGACGGCGCGTCCGTGCACCACGTCGCGTACCGCAAGTTCACTGATCTTGCCATTCTTGGTGCGCGGAATATCCGCAACGGCGATAACCAGCGCGGGCACATGCCGCGGTGAGCAACCTTGCCGGATCGCGGCCTTGATCTCCTTGATCAGGGCCTCGGTCAGCTCCGCTCCGGGTGAAAGCGTGACAAACAGGACAACGCGCACATCGTCCGTGACATCCTGGCCGACGACCACGGCTTCCTTCACCTGCGGGAAATTCTCGACCTCGGCGTAGATTTCTGCCGTACCGATGCGCACGCCGCCCGGGTTGAGCGTGGCGTCAGAGCGGCCATGAATCACGAAGCCGCCGGTGTCTCGGCGCTCGGCGAAGTCGCCCTGGCACCAGACTCCGGGAAAACGCTCGAAATAGGCGCGGCGGTAGCGCGCGCCGTCCTCGTCGCCCCAAAAGCCCAGCGGCATCGAGGGGAACGGGGCGGTGCAGACAAGCTCGCCCTTCTCGCCGTCCTCGGCGCGGGTGGCGTCGTCGCGCCAGACGTCGACCGCGAGGCCGAAACCTGGACGCTGGATTTCGCCGCGGTGGACCGGCTTTGTCGGATCGCCGGTCACGAAGCATGACACGATGTCGGTCCCGCCCGAAATCGAAGCCAGGTGCAAGTCCCGCTTGATCGCGCCGTAGACGTAGTCGAACCCATCGCCAAGCAAGGGCGAGCCAGTCGACATCATCGCGCGCAAAGCCGTCAGATCATGCTGTGCGCCTGGGCGGAACCCGGCCTTGCGCAGGCTGTCGATGTATTTCGCCGAGATCCCGAAATGGGTCATTCCTTCGTCGCTGGCATAGTCGAACAGAACGTCGGGTCCCGGGTGGAATGGCGAGCCGTCATAGAGCAGCAGCGTCGCGCCGCGGGCGAGACCCGAGACCAGCCAGTTCCACATCATCCATCCCAGTGTGGTGAAGAAGAAAAGCCGATCGCTCGGCCGGATGTCGGCATGCAGCGCGTGTTCCTTGAGATGCTGCAGCAGCACGCCGCCGGCCCGGTGGACGATACATTTCGGCGCGCCGGTGGTGCCGGAGGAAAACAGGATGTACAGAGGATGATCGAACGGCATGCGGGTGAACTTCAGCGGCGCAGCGGCAAACGCAGACTCGAACGCCACGAAGGTGGTCCCGTTGTGCAGGTCGTCTGCCACCTCCGGAGCGGTGCCGAGGTAGTCGATGACCACGGTCCGAGTGAGCGAGGGCAATTGCTGCACGATGGCGCCCAGCTTCTGGCCGATCTCGAACCGCTTGCCGGCATACCAGTAGCCGTCCGTCGCAAAAAGCACCTTCGGCTCGATCTGGCCGAACCGGTCAAGCACCGCACGGGCGCCGAAATCCGGTGACGCCGAGCACCAGGTCGCCCCCAGCGAGACCGCGGCCAGCATCGCCGCCACCGCCTCGGGGCGGTTCGGCAGCAGCCCGGCCACGCGGTCGCCGGGGCCGACACCGGCATCGGCCAGCGCCTGCTGCAACCGAGAGATGTGGACCTGCAAATCGCCCCAGGTCCAGCGGAGCCGCTCCTTGTCCTCGCCGCGGAACACCAGTGCCGGCTCCCCCGGGTCGCGGTCTTTGCCCATTCCCATCAGGTTTTCGGCAAAGTTCAGCTGCGCGTCTGGAAAGAACCGCGTGCCGATCATGTCATCGCCGACCATGAAGGGGCCGTCACCCTTGTGGCCGATCACACCGGAAAAGTCCCAGAGGGCACTCCAGAAACCTTCGGGATCGTCGAGAGCAAACGTCGCAAGGTCGTCACTGTTCGCGACCTCCAGGCTCAGGCGATTGCCGATATGGCGCGCGAATGCCGCGACCTCGGACGACGCAACGCTTTGCTCGGATGGCGTCCACATGATCTCGGCGGTCACGATCGGCCCGCCTCGCCGCTCCGCGCCGGCAAGACGGTCCCGACGCACGGTCCGAACCCGATGCGGTAACCGTCCCCTTGCGCATGACCGTGCAAAGCAAGGGTGTCGCCGTCTTCTATGAAGGTGCGGCTCTGCCCGCCTTCCAGCGTCAGGGGGTCCTTGCCACCCCATGTCATTTCCAGAAGCGACCCGAACATGCCCTTCTCGGGACCGGAGATCGTGCCGGACCCCAGCAGATCGCCGGTGCGCATGGCGCAGCCCGACGAGGCGTGATGCGCAAGCTGCTGTGCGGCCGAATAGTAAAGCGTGTTGTAGTTCGTCCGACAGATTTCGGTGGGTGCTCCCCCCTTTGCGGCCATGGTCACGGAAAGGGCGATGTCATAGAGCATCGGTCCGGTGTCGCGGATATGAGGCAGCAATTCCTTTTCGCGCGGCGGCGTGGCGCAGCGGAACGGCGCCAGCGCCGCCTTGGTCACGACCCAGGGGCTGATCGTGGTCGCAAAGGCCTTCGCCTGAAACGGTCCCAGCGGCTGGTATTCCCAGGCCTGGATGTCGCGCGCCGACCAGTCGTTGAGCAGGACATAGCCAAAGATCATGTCGTCGGCCTCATCCACGCTGATGCGTTCGCCCATCTCGGACGGCATGCCCACGACCGCGCCCATCTCCAATTCGATGTCGAGCCGCTTGCAAGGGCCGAAGCTCGGCATCTCGTCCTGCGGGCCTTTCATCTGGCCCATGGGCCGGTGAAAATCAGTGCCCGAGACGACAACAGTGGACGCGCGGCCATTGTAGCCGATGGGAATGTGCAGCCAGTTGGGCGGCAGGGCGTTCTCCGGATCGCGAAAGAGCGAGCCGACATTGAAGGCATGTTGCCGCCCTGCGTAGAAATCGGTGTATTCGGCGACCGTGAACGGCAGGTGCATCGTGACCCCGGACATGTCATGCAGGGCGGCCCGCACAGCATCCGTCTCATTGCCTTCGCGCAACAGCTCGGTCAGCGTCCGGCGGACGTCTTCCCAAGCCTGTTTCCCCTTGCCCATGAACGTATTGAGCGCAGGTTCGTCGAATCCGTGATCGGGCAGAGACCCGGCAGATTGCAGCGCGGCAAGGTCCAGCACGCTCTCCCCGATGGCCACGGCGCAGCGCGGGGCATCACCGGTCGAGAACACGCCGAACGGCAGGTTGTTCAGAGGAAACGGGCTTTGGGGATCATTTGCGGTCTCAACCCAGGATCGGATCAGATCAGTCATTGGGATATCCTTCGTCAACTTGCGTCGGGTTGGTTTTCGGGGCGGGCCAGATCAAAGGCGGACAAGGCCAGACAGCGGCGTTCGATCTCGGTCAGTCGGGCAAACGGCGTCAGGTCACAGCCCCAGCGATGCGCGTTGTACAGCTGCGGCACGAGGCAGAGATCCGCCAGGCCGGGCATGTCGCCAAAGCAGAACGGCGTGTCCGGGTCGATCAGCTGGTCGAACGCCGCAAAGCCGCGCGTCATCCAGTCGTTCATCCATTCCACCGCCTCGTCCTGGCTGTGGCCCATGGATTTCAGCTTTGCGACCACCCGCAGGTTGTTCACCGGATGCACGTCGGCCGCGATGGTCAGCGCCGCCGCGCGGACCTTCGCACGCTCGACCGCGTCCTGTGGCAAGAGCGCGGGCGCGGGGTGCGTCTCCTCCAGCCAATCAAGGATTGCCATCGACTGGGTGAGGATCGTTCGATCTTCAAGAACGAGCGTCGGCACGCCGCATCCGGGGTTCAGCGCGGCGTAGTCCGGGCGTCTTTGATCGCCGGCGACCAGATTGATCGGGATCGCCGTGTAGGCGATCCCTTTCATGTTGAGGGCGATCCGTACACGATAGGACGTGGTGGATCTCCAGTAGGTATAGAGCTTCATTTCTTGCCCGGCGTGCCGTCGAACTTCTTTTCGATGTCTTTCCAGCAATCGATGTAATCGTCCTGAAGCGGCGCTTCCTTGCCGGCGAACTGCGTCAATTGCTGCGGAAAGCGGGTCTCGAACATGAAGGACATGGTGTTGTCCAGCTTGTCGGGGCCGAGATTGGCGTTGGACGCCTTCTCGAATGCTTCGCGGTCCGGGCCATGGGGCAGCATCATGTTGTGCAGGCTGACCCCGCCCGGAACAAAGCCCTGCGGCTTGGCGTCGTATTCGCCATAGATGTTGCCCATCAGCTCGGACATGATGTTCTTGTGATACCACGGCGGGCGGAAGGTATCTTCCATCACCATCCAGCGTTCGCGGAACAGCACGAAGTCGATGTTGGCCGTGCCGGGCTGGCCCGAGGGGGCGGTCAGCACGGTAAAGATCGACGGGTCCGGGTGGTCGAACAGGATCGCACCCACCGGGCAATAGTTGCGCAGATCGTATTTGTAGGGCGCGTAGTTGCCGTGCCATGCGACCACGTCCAGCGGGCTTTGGTCGATCTTCGTGGTGTGGAACTGGCCGCACCATTTCACGGTCAGGGTCGAGGGCACCTCGCGGTCCTCGAAGGCCGCCACCGGCGCCTTGAAGTCGCGCGGGTTGGCCATGCAGTTCGCGCCGATCGGACCGCGGCCGGGCAGTTCGAACTTCTGGCCGTAGTTCTCGCAGACAAAGCCACGCGCCGGACCGTCGAGCAGTTCGACCCGGTAGACCAGGCCACGCGGAATGATGGCGATTTCCTTGGGTTCAAGGTCGATGACGCCCAGTTCGGTGGCAAAGCGCAGGCGGCCTTCCTGCGGCACAACCAGCAATTCGCTGTCGGCCGAGAAGAAATATTCGTCCACCATCGATTCAGTCACGAGGTAGATATGCGTCGCCATGCCGACCTGCGTGTGGACGTCGCCCGCCGTCGTCATGGTGCGCATCCCGGTCAGCCAGGTCAGCGGCTCGTCCGTATGCGGGACCGGATCCCAACGGTATTGGCCCAGGCTGGTCACGTCGGGATGGATGTCGGGGGCCGACCGGAAGTAAGGCAGGTCGATCTTCGTGTAGCGGTGGCTGTGCTTGACCGACGGACGGATCCGGTAGCACCAGGTGCGTTCCGGGCGAACATCAGTGAACGCCGTCCCCGAGAGCTGCTCACCGTAAAGGCCATAGTTGCATTTCTGCGGGCTGTTCATGCCCTGCGGCAGCGCGCCCGGCAGGGCCTCGGTCTCGAAATCGTTGCCAAAGCCGGGCATGTAACCGGGGGTTGTTGTCGTGCCACTGGCCTTCACAAGCGGTGCTGTGTCCTGGACGTTCATGACGTGCCTCCTGCTTTCCATTGACGGCCTGCTCCACCGGCCGCGAACTCGTCGGAAATTAGGGTGCCATCAATGGAATCGTCGAGAGTGCGTTTCACCAAGTGAAATAGCCGCACACCACATCAATTGGCAGACCTCGTCGGGAATGCTTCGCCGCAACGGGTACCAGCACCACTTCGTTTATGGGCGCCGACCGTCCGACGGCGATATCGGTATCGTCGCCATCCAACATGAGCGCATGCACCAGATTGGCAGGTTCAAGGAAGATAATTCGCGACCGAAGCGGCAGGCGCCAGCACCGATCTGGGCGGTCGGGCCATCGGCGATGTGATCGCCGAGACCGTGAGGATTGCCGCCGCCCCCCCGATACGGAGCGGTTGCCGAAGGCCGATCAGCCAAAGGGCATGGCCCCATCACCAGCCGTGCTGGAACAGCAGGCCGGCCCGTCCGTGGCCTTGCTGCACGATATGCGCCGTCGTGCCGCGACCGGACTGGAACAGGCCGAAACTGTGGCCGCGCCCCGTCTGGGTCAG
>NZ_FXYF01000018.1 GCF_900184945.1 Antarctobacter aquimaris
CCCAACGCGCCCCAGTGGCAGGCGACACCTTCAGCCGCAACGCAGCCGCACGCCCGCTTAACCCTTCTTCAATCAATCTCTGAAACCGCGCCCGAAGAGCTTCCGGTAAAGGTGCCGACATGATCCACCTCCACATATGGTGAATCACAATTCAGCTCTCATGGGAATCCCAACGATTCAGGTATTTGGCGGGGTGCTTTAACACGCCGCTGTCACGCTCGGCGTTGCGGATGCTGCGCGGGTGGATGCCCCCGGAAAGCCCCTCGGGCACGGTGAGATCGCGTGGACCTATCGCCCTGCCTTCTGCTGACCGCCTGCAAGCGCCGGTCGCGGGCCGTTCGAAGGCACGCCCGTCCGTCTCGACCGCTATGCCCCGCCAAGTGTCGAACACCCGTCGGAGCGGCGCGTTCCTTCAAGTGGATCGGCGGCGCACTCACGGTGACGGCGGCCAGGTCTATCCCCTTGCCGCGCCAAGCGATCTGCGGGTCGAAGTCCGGGTCGTGGTGGTCATGAGCCACCTTGATCGGCCGGGAATCGTCGGGTCCATCAGAGCGGCAAGGTCCGGCATCAGTTTAACCGGGCGTCCGCGTGGGTGTTGGGCTGAATTGGGGTCTTTGGGGTCATTCTGCCTCCCCAAGGATGCCGTTAAGGGCGTCGAGATAGCGGTTCAACTGCTGTTCCTGCCAGTCCTGCGCCTGCGGCCAGGTGGCCGGGTCATTGATGCTGGCCGGGGTGGTCTGGCCAAGTTCGGTGCCGTCGCCGGAGCGGTTCTCGATCCCCAGCCGCGCCTCAAGCGCGGGGATGAGCGGCATGATCGTTGCCCGAAAATCCGGTGCGTTGCGTGTCGTGGCGCCGCGGACGAAGATGCCCGCCTGCGTCTGGCCGATCCAGAGGACGATCCGGACGTCGGGCGCCCTTTCGGGGTCCAGAGACCACCAACTGCCACGCCCCACGTTCAGGCGCGAGGTCGGGTGGCGGTCCTTGTAGCTTTGCCAATAGGCGAAGCGCTTGTCGCCAAGCTCCGAGCTGCCCTTGGCCGCGGCGGTGGCCTGCCGGGTGATCGTGCGCTCCCAGTCGTTGGGCTTTTCCACCACCTCGAAGATCGGCGCATAGGGGCTGTTGCCGATGCGCACGATGCGGGCCTTGATGGCGAAGAAGGATAAGCCATCGGCGGTGTGTTCGTTCAGCCAGCGGATCGCCGAGAGGTGCGGTTCGCGGAAGGCCGGGGCGATCCAGATCACGGTCTGCGCCTCCAGCCCGGCGAGATAGGTCATGATCTGGCCAAGGTGCGTGTGGTCGGTCTGTTCCAGCTGGTTCTCGATCAGGACGATGGAGTCGTCCATCGGGTTGCGGGCGAGGATGTCGGCCGAGAAGCTTTCCACCGCGACCTCTGTCCCGGTCAGTTCCAGCGGGATGCCGATGACCTCTGACAGGTGGTCGATGTTGGTGGCGAGCCAGGGGGTGAACTGATGCGCCTCGTGTTTCCAGGCCTCGCGCAGAGGAAGGTCGGTGAGGCGGCCAAAGGTGATGTCGGTCATGCGGGTTTCGTCTGAAGTCTGTCGGTGTTGGCCTTGTCCAGCTCCGGGCCGACGTCTTGGATCGGTTCTGTCATCGACCCAAACGTCCCGGCCGCGCGCTTTGCAATGCAGCAGAGTTGCGCATTCCGGACAGGGAAGCAAACCGCGAGGAACGGCCGTTCCCGGCCCCGTTGGCCCACCCCATCCGTGCGAGCGGACCGGCCCGGTCTGTCCCCTCCCGGTACCCCGGTTGGTGCTCTCCACGGTCCACGGGCAAGTGCAATGCCCACCTGCCCCGCATACGCATACCGGTTGATCGCGGTCCCCTATCCCAGGGCCGCGATCACGGCCTCTGTCCTTGTCACCAGGGACACGTTCTGCAACGCGTAGTCGATGCTGGCCCTGTGCCAGTCGGCGTTCATCGTCGAACAGCCGTCTTCCGGGATCACCATGACATAGCCCTTGTCGGCCCCGGTCCGCGCGGTGTGCTCGATCGACATGTTGGTCCAGGCGCCGGTCTCGATCAGGATGTCGCGGCCCTCGGCCTTGAGGATGGTTTCCAGGCTTGTCCCCTCCCAGGCCGACATGCGCATCTTTTCGACCACGTGATCGCCCTCCTGCACCTCGCAGCCGGGGGCCGGGGCCGCGCCCCAGGTGCCGCGCACCAGCGCATTGTTGTCGATCACCCCCTCGAACAGCGGCGCATTGAGCGTCAGCCCCCTTGCGCCCGGCGGCACGACGAAATGCACGTGGATCACCGGGATGCCCAGCTCGCGGCAGCGCCGCGCAAGGCGGGCGACGTTTTCCAGCGCGTTCTGGTCGCGGCAATGCTGCGGCGAGCCGGAGTCGGCAAAGGCGCCGCCCTCCATCACCACGTCGTTCTGCATGTCCTGGATGATCAGCGCGCAGCGCGCAGGATCGAGGCGCAGCACCTCTTCGCCCTTGGACCCGGCCGAACGGGCGGCCGGCGGCCGCGCCCGCATGAAGGGCTCATTGCGGGGGCCCACCTTGACCGGGACCGCGTAGACCGAGGTCGAGGCGCAGACATAGAGCGTGCGCCGATCCTCGCCGCCCCAGTGCAGGTTGGCGGGCAGTTCCGGGATCGCCACCTTGCCGATCAGCTTGCCCGCCGGGCTGTAGACCCAGAGCCCGCCCGGCGCCGTGACCCAGACATTGCCCTCGGCATCACATTTCATCCCGTCCGGCACGCCCGGCCTCAGGCTGTCCTTGATGCCGGAGGCAAAGATGCGACCGTTGGACAGCCGGCCGTCCCTGCCCACGTCGAAGACCCGGATGTTCACCTGTTCGGTATCGTTGATGTAGAGCAGCGACTCGTCGGGCGAAAAGCACAGCCCGTTCGGCATGGTGAAAAGGTAGCGGTCGACGACCAGCTGCGGTTCGGCCCCCGGCTGGTGGCCGGGGGGCAGGCGAAAGACCCCCTGCCAACCGAGCTGCCGGGGCCGTTCGACCCCGTAATGCGGCATCCGCCCGTACCAGGGATCGGTGAACCAGACCGATCCGTCGGATTTCACGCAGATGTCGTTGGGCGAATTCAGCTCGCGCCCCTGGAAATGGCTGGCCAGAACCTCGCGCCGCCCGTCCGGCGAAAACCGCGTCACGGAAGATGTGGCATGTTCGCAGACCAGCAGGTTCAGCTGCGCGTCATAGGTCATGCCGTTGCCCTTGTGCGACGGGCGCAGCACCTCGCGCACGCCCGCCCGGTCAAGCCTGCGGCGCACGTCGCCCGGCATGTCGGAGAACAGCAGGTAATGGTCGGCCGGGTGCCAGATCGGGCCTTCGGTGAAGATGAACCCCGAACCCGCCTGCCGGACGGGCGCGTGTTCGTCGATCAGGCGGCGAAAGGCGGGATCGAGGGCTTCGTGCGCCATCGTCGCGCCCTCAGGCCGGGAACCAGTCGCGTCGCGGGACGGACTGGCTGACAGGACCGGGCACCACCATGTCGAGCCGTCCCACGACCTGCCCGCGGTCGATCTTGGCCGGCTTGTCATGGATCGGCAGCAGGAATTTCGACGTGCCGTACATCAGCTTGCGGATCGCGCCCTTTTCGCCGCGCTTCGATCCGCCGTGGTTGCCGGTGACCTGGTATTCCTCGGGACCGAAGCTGCGCATCGGATTGATGATCTGGTCGTTGAAATCGTAGATCACGTCGCCGCAGATCGTCGCGCGCCCCTCCGCGGTCTCCACGTGCACGTTCATCGACCCTTCCGTATGCGCCCCTGCCGCCTCGATAAAGACGCCGGGCATCAGCTCGATCTCGCCGGTGATCTCCAGATCCTCGAGCCGCAGCGCGCCGGGATGGTGCAGGCGTTCGATCAGGTGGATGATGTCGGGCTTGGGGTATTGCGGATGCATCAGCCCCGAGACCGAGTATTCCAGCTCGCGCCGGTTGATGACCACGGTGGTGTTCATCGGGAAATGGTCGTCCTTGCCGGCGTGGTCGATATGCAGGTGGGTGTGCAACACGTAGCGCACATCGCCCGGCTTGACCCCGTGATTGGCCAGTTGGCGCTCGATCATGTTCTCATGGAATTGCAGGCCGCGCATCCCGAGCGTTTCCATGATGGCGTTGTCGCGGTAGCCGGTGTCCACCACGATGGGATATCGCCCGCCGAGGATGAGAAAGCCGTAGACCGGCACCCGCCGCACCCGTCCGCAATCGCGGCCGAGCACCAGAAACGAGCTTTCCAGCTCGATATCGCCGTAGTCGAGTATCCTGATTTCCAGGGCCATCCCCGTTCCTCCCTAGTTCAGCCGGTAGACCCGGCATGCGGTATCGTGGAAAATCATCGTCTGTTCGCCGTCCGACAGGCCCCCGGCCGCCTGCCGGTGCACCTCCAGAAGCGTCGCGTAATCGGTCCAGAGCTTTTCGATCGGGAAATTCGACCCCCAGAGGCAGCGACCCGCGCCGAACAGCGCCACCGTCTCGGAGGTGAGCCAGGCGATATGCGCCGGATCGCAGCGGTGCAGGAAGGTGCCGAAGCCCGACAGCTTGGCAAAGACATTCGGCCGCCGCGCGAGATCGGTCATGGCGCTGCGCCATGCCGCGCGGCCCTCGTCGGACAGATCCTCCAGCATCCCGGCGTGTTGCAGGACGAAACTCACCCTGGGGCAGGCTTCGGCCAGCGCGGCGGCACCCGCCATCTGCCCGTCAAAGACCTGCAGGTCGAAGGCCAGCCCGTAGTCCGCCAGCCGCGCCACGTTGCGCTGCACGGTCGCGTCAGAGCACAGGTCAGGCGACGCAGCGAACCGGTACAGCGGATTCTCGTGCCAGTGAAACTGCTGCCGGATGCCGCGCAGGCGGGGAAACCGCATGAGCCGGTCCAGCGCGGGGCGCACGTCCGGCACCGTCATGTCGGCATAGGCGACGATGCCATGCGGCCAGCCGGTCCTTGATGCCAGCGTCTCCAGCCAGTCCACCTCGGCCTCGGCCCGATCAGTGGGCCAGTTGGCCTGCACATAGACGGCCTTTTCCACACCTGTCCCGGCGCGGTCGTCCAGGTATTCCTCGACCGGGTAATCCCGCCGGATCGGCTCGTAAGGGCCAAAGATCCGCGGCTGCATCGGCCCCGAAAGCCAGGGCAGGTCCGCCTGCCGCCAGACATGGAAATGCGCGTCAACCACCCTCATCGCCGCGCCCCCTTGGAGAAGTGCAGGATCTCGCCCGCGATCGTGCCGGGGTCGGATCCGTCGCCCAGCCGGTCGAGCAGGGGCAGGATCGCTGTCATCGCGCCAGTTTCGGGCCGGTAGGCCGGATAGGCGGCCAGCGGCGAAAGCCACAGCACGGACCATGCCAACCCGTGCAGCCGCTGCATCGCGGCCACCAGCGCCTCTGGCCCGCCCCGCTCCAACCCGTCCGACACGACGATGACCAGCGCACCGCGGGCATGGGAGGCAAAGCGCGGCACGGAAAGGAAGACCGCCAGCGCCTCGCCCAGCCGCGTGCCGCCGTCCCAGTCGGCCACAAGCCCCGAGGCCAGCACCAACGCCTGCTCCGGGCTGCGGTGCCTCAGCGCCCGCGTGACGCGCGTCAGGCGCGTGCCAAGGGTAAAGGCCTCGACCCGCTCGCCGCCCTGCACCAGGGCATGCGCCAGCCGCAAGGCGCCGTCAGTGCCCGCCTTCATGCTGCCCGACACGTCGACCAGCATCAGCACCCGGCGTTGCCGCGTGCGGCGGCGGCGCGTGGGCAGCTGCGCCAGTTCCCCATCGCGGCGCAGCATCTCGCGGAAGGCGCGGCGCGCATCGGCCAGCCGCCCCTTGCCCGATGCGGTGCGCCGCGAGCGGCGGCGCGGCAGCGCGCCCGGCAAGGCACGGGCAAAGGCGCGCAGCATCGCCGCCTCGTCGCCCGGACCCAGGTCGCGGCGGAACAGGCGTTCGGCGGCGGTCGCATCGGCGCCCGAAGGCTCTTCCTCGTCGGCTTCGGGCATCAGGTCGAAATCGCCCGCGTCATAGCTGCGCGGCATCTCCTCTGGTTCACCCGGTGCGGGCGCGGCAAGGGTTTGGCCCAGGAAGACCCGGTTGAAGATCGCGTCGAACTGCGCCGCCCGCTCTGGCCCCGGCCCGTAGACCGCATGCGCCGCGCGCCGGATATCGCTGATCGAGCGCGGCCCCAGCAGGCCGGTTGCGGCGATGAAACTCTCGGTCTGCTCGGGCGAGGCAGGCAGGCCGGCCGCGCGCAGCATCTGCGGAAAGGCGAGGAAGGGATCGAGCGCGCGGGGGATCATGCCGCCGCCCCCGCCAGCAGCGCCTCGATCCGAGGTGCGATGAACTCGATATCGTCCTGGTCCTTGAGCGCGACCCCGATGGCGCGCAGGAAGGCGCTTGGCCAGGGCGCGCCGCCCTCGTGCAGCAGGGTCGCGGCCTCGGCCCATTCGACGGTTTCGGCAACGCCCGGCGGCTTGGCCAGCGGTTCGGCCCGCAGCGCGCCCACCGCGCGCACCACCCGCTCGGCGGTGTCGCGGGCGACGGTGGAGGACCGCATCATCACGATCTCCGCCTCCAGCGCGGGTTCGGGGTAGCCGATCCAGTGATAGACGCAGCGCCGCCTGAGGGCTTCGTGCAATTCCCGCGTGCGGTTGGAAGTCAGCACGACCACCGGCGGCATCTCGGCCCGGACGGTGCCGCGTTCCGGGATGGAGACGGTGAAATCGGACAGGAATTCCAGCAGGAATGCCTCGAATTCATGGTCGGCGCGGTCGATCTCGTCGATCAGCAGCACCCGGTCTTGCGGCGCTTCGAGCGCTTGCAGGATCGGTCGGGCGATCAGGTATTCATCGGCATAGAGGTTGACGTAGGCATCCCCGGCCTGCCGGATCGCCAGCATCTGGCGCGGGAAGTTCCATTCGTACATCGCCGCCGCTGCGTCGATCCCCTCGTAGCATTGCAGCCGCACAAGGTCGCGCCCGAGGACCGAGGCGACGGCCTTGGCGGCCTCGGTCTTGCCCACGCCCGGCGCGCCTTCGAGCAGCAGCGGCTTGCCCAGCGCCAGCGCGAGATAGACGGCGGTCGAAAGCCCCTCGTCCGCGATGTACTGGGCATCGCGCAGCGACCGGGCCAGAGGCCCGGGCCCGTCGATGCCCTGTATGACGCGGCGCACCACCATCAGGCGCCCCCCCGCCGGCCCGGCGCGGCAAGCCCGTTCGAACGGGTTTGGGCAACGGCCTTCGAAGGCCGTTGTCCCGCGCCCCGCACCGCCGTCACAGCTGCCTCCGCGGTTTCGCGCCGCCCTGCGCCTTCAGCGCGCGGAGCACCTTTTCGGGTGTCACGGGCAGATCGTCGATGCGGATGCCCACGGCGTCGTAGACCGCGTTGACCACCGCCGGCAGCACCGGGTTGGCGCACATCTCGCCCGGGCCCTTGCCGCCGTAGGGGCCGTCCTCGGCGGGGCGTTCCAGCACAGAGATGTGATGCGGCGCCAGATCTCCGGGGCCGGGCATGAGGTAGCCGTTGAAATCGACCGCGCCGTGGTCGCGGCTGGGGTACTGCGGCTCGGTCGTCTCCCAGGCCGCGTGGCTCATGCCCATCCAGGCGCCGCCGCGCAACTGCTGCTCCACCAACCGCGGGTTGAGCGCGCGGCCGACCTCGTAGGCCGATTGCATGTCGGTCACGGCAACGTCGCCGGTCTCGTCGTCCACCTCGACCTCGACCAGCATGGCGGCATGGGCAAAGGTGGTGACGGGCGACATTTCTCCGGTCTCGGGGTCCACCTCCGACAGCGGGATCAGGAAGATGCCGCGCCCGGCGATGGTTCGGCCCTGCTTGAACTGCGCCGCCTGCGCCGCCGCCATGGTGGTGATCGAACGCGACGGCGCGCCCTTGACGTGGATATTGCCCTTGCCGTCCGTCACCAGATCGGCGGCGTCCACCTCCAGCTCTTCCGCCGCCGCCTCCAACATCACCTGACGCGCTTCCTCGGAGGCACGGATCACCGCATTGCCCATCCGGTGCGTCCCGCGCGAGGCGAAGGAGCCCATGTCATGCGGGCCGGTATCGCTGTCGGCGGTGTCGACATAGACGTCCTCGATCGGCACGCCCAGCGTCTCGGCGGCGATCTGGCGGGTGACGGATTTCATCCCCTGGCCCAGGTCGATGGCCGACAGCGCCACGGTGAACTTGCCGTCCGGGTTGGAATGCACCAGCGCCTGGGACGGGTCGCCGCCCAGGTTCATGCCGATGGGGTAGTTGATCGCCGCAAAGCCGCGGCCGCGATGCAGGGCCATCAGCGCCTCCTGAAACCGGAGAGGGAGGAGAACCGCATCGCGCCGCTGCGCGTCGGTTTCTGCGCGGGCGCCGGGGCGGCGGGCGGCGCAGGCGGCTCGGGCGGGGTCCGCGCCGCCGAAGACGGCGCAGGCGGCGTCTGGGCGGCAGGCCTGTAGGCGGTCGCGGGCTGCGGCGCGGGGCGTGCGGTGGCGGGTTCCGCCGGGCGCGGCCCACCCTTGCGCGCGTAGCCTTGCGCCTCGAAGCCTTCGACACGCCCGGACGTGTCGGTCGCGGTCCGGGCGGGTAGCTGCGCCCGCGCTCCGCCACCATCCTTCAGCGAGGAGGCCGCGCGCGCCGCGTCCGAGATGCGGATGCCCGCCTTTTCCGCCACCACCTGGCAGCATTCGATCAGCGCGCAGTTCTTGGCCACGCGCCTGTGCGCCTTCATGTCGCCGTCGCGGTAGGCGTTGAGGATGCGCAGATCGACCGGGTTCAGGCCCACCGTCTCGGCCACCTTGTCCATATGCGCCTCGATGGCGAAATCGACCCCGGTGATGCCAAAGCCGCGCATCGCGGTGGCGGGCGTGCGGTTGGTGTAGACGCAGTAGACGTCGGCATAAACGTTGGGGATCGTGTAGGGGCCCGGCAAGTGCCCCACGCCCTTGATGATCGCGTAGGAGGACAGGCGCGTATAGGCGCCAGAGTCGAAATAGCCGGTGAACTTTCGCGCGACGATGCGGCCGTCCTTCATCACGCCGTCCTTGATGTACCAGCGTTCGGCGCCGCGCGGCGCGCCCACCTGCATCTCTTCCTCGCGGTCCCAGGCGTATTTCACCGGCCGCCCGGTCAGCATCGTGCCGAGGATGGCAAGCGGTTCGTGGATCGAATCCACCTTGCCGCCAAAGCCGCCCCCCACCGTGCCGCCGATGAAGTGCAGCCGCGAGGACGGCATCTTGAGCACCTTGGCCGCCGTGCCGAGCGAGAAGAACAGCGCCTGCGTGGAGGTGTAGCAGACGTAGCGGCCATTCTGTTCGGGGGCGGCGATGGCGCCGCAGGTCTCGATCGGCGCCTGTTCGATCGGCGACATCTGGTAGCGGCCTTCGACCACGTGGTCGGCCTCGGCAAAGCCTGCCTCCACGTCGCCATAGCGCAGCTTCTGGTGGTCGTACTTGCCGTGATAGACGAACTTGTTGGCGGGGTAGATGTCCAGCACCACGGGCGCGCCGGGCTTGATCGCCTCCTCCACGTCCAGCACGTGCGGCAGCACCTCCCAGTCCACGCGCACGGCGGCGACGGCGGCGCGGGCCTGCGCCTCGGTCTCGGCGATGACCGCAGCGACCGGCTCTCCACGATAGCGCACGCGGTCGGTGGACAGGATCGGTTCGTCGTCCAGGCCGAAATCCAGCAGCGACAGCAGCGTGTTCAGGTTCAGCGGCACATCCGCGCCGCGCAGGATGCGCACGACACCGGGCATGCGTTCCGCCTCGGCCGTGTCGATGCGGCGGATGCGGGCGGCGTGATGCGGCGAGCGCACGCAGCGCAGGTGCAACAGCCCGTCGAACAGGTGATCGTCGAAAAAGGGCGAGCGCCCCGTCACGTGGCCGGTGATGTCCTGCCGCCGTGTCGGCTTGCCGATCTCGTTGAGGTTGTCGTCACGCTCATCGGCGAACAGGTCCTTGCGGAACTCGATCTTGCCCGGTCCGGTCATCTCGGTCATGCGCGCATCCTCCCCTCGGCCACCGCGAGGATCGCGGCGATGATCGGCTCGTACCCGGTGCAACGGCACAGGTTGCCGCTGATCGCCTCGATCACCTCTTCGCGCGAGGGGCGCGGGTTGCGGTCGAGCAGCGCGCGGGCCGACATCAACATCCCCGGCGTACAGTAGCCGCATTGCGCGGCGAAATGCTCCATGAAGGACTCCTGCAACGGGTCGAGCGCGGGGCCTTGCGCCAGTCCCGCCGCGGTGCGCACCTCGCGGCCCTCGACGCTCTCGGCCAGCGTCAGGCAGGCGAGGTGCGTCGCGCCGTCAATGGTGACCGTGCAGGCGCCGCAGGCCCCCTGCCCGCAGCCGTATTTCGGCGAAAGATCCCCGACACCGCGCCGCAGGAAGTCGAGCAGGTTCTGCCCGTCGTCGGCAAAGGCCGCGCGCGGGCTGCCGTTCAGGGTGAAATTGACCGGTTTCTTGCCCATCAGCCCCGCTCCATCCGGTGCAGCAGACGCTTGAGGTACACGCCCGCAACCTCGCTTCGATACCAGCCCGAGGCGATGGGATCGGTCGGCGGGTCCAGCCCCTCGGCCGCCGCCGCGGCGGCGCGGTCGATGGTCGCGGCGTCCAGCGACTGGCCCTCGAGCAGACGTTCCACCGCCTGGCCGCGCAACGGCATCGGTCCCATCGCGCCCCAGGCGACGCGGGCGCCGCGGATGCGCCCGACCTCGCGCGGCAGGTAGGCCGCGACCGACAGGATGGACACGCCCTTGGGCGTGACCCGGCTGGCCTTGAGAAAGCCGAAGGCGCGGGGATCGCGCGGGCGCGGCACCTCGATCGACGCAACCAGCCCCGCATGGTCGCGGTCGCGCAGCATCTCCTCCACGGGCCGGGCCCCGCCCTGCCCCGCGAACACCACCCGCGCGCCCAGCGCCAGCAGGGCCGCGGCGAAATCGCCGTAGGGATGCGGCGCAAAGAGGTTGCCTGCCACGGTCGCCATGTTGCGCACTTGCGGCCCGCCGATGGCGCGCGCCACCGGGTGCAGGAAATCGAGGTCGCGGCTGGCCAGGACATCTGCCATGGTGACACCCGCGCCCAGGCTGACGCCGTCGCCGGTCGTGCGGATCGTGCCGAGCGCGGCGTCCGTCGTGCGCAGCACCCGCGCGGGTGCCGTGCCGGCGTTCACGTCGCGCATCACGATGGTGCCGCCGCCCAGGTAGACGGCGCCGCGCCCCAGCGCGCGGGCCGCCTCGGCCAGCGTGGCGTAGGTTTCCACGGTGGTGGTCATGCTCCCTCCAGTCCCATATGGCTGCGGATCGCGTCCATTCCGCCCTGGTAGACGTTTTCGGCCACCATCTGCCGCAACTCCTTTTCGCGCCCCGCGGGCGTGTCGAACCGGCTTTCCCAGTGCCAGAAGGTCATGTCGCCATCCGTCACCGGCGCCAGGCGCACGTGTGCGACGTAGTTCAGCAGCGGCACCGGCGTGTCGAGAAGGCAGTAGCTGAAGGCCATGTCCGCATCCGACAGCGTCAGCAGCTGCTCGCGCAGTTCCGAACCATCCTGGAGGTGAAAGCGGCGCACGCAGCCGATGCGATCCGACGTCCAGCCCTTTTCCACCACGCTGTCCCGCACGATCGGGTGCCAGCGGTCATGCCCGTTGAAGTCGCGCAGCACGTCCCACACCGCCTCGACGGGGGCTGGCAAAACCGTGCTCTTGACCACCTTGACCATGGTCAGCCCGCCATCCGCCGCTTGAGCGCCGAAAACCCGGCCTGAAAGACATCGTTGCCGATGCCCGTCACGAGACCCTCGGCATCGGCCTCGGCGCAGTCGAATTCGGCGGTCCATTCGGCAAAGGTGCGGTTGCCGTCCGTGACCGGCGTCAGGCGGATCGTCGCCACGTAGTCGGTCAGCGGCATCGGGCTTTCGAGAATCGCGTAGGTGCAGAACATGTCGTAGTCCGACAGGCCGAGCAGCTTTTCGCGGATGCGGTCGCCGTTTTGCAGGTGGAAATCCCGGATACAGCCGACCCGGTCGGCGGGTTCGCCATTTTCGATCCGGCTGTCACGGATGCGCGGGTGCCAGCGCGGCAGGCCGTTGAAATCGCGGATCCGTTCCCAGACCTTTGCCGCCGGCGCGTCGATGACGGAGGAAATGTAGACGCGCGCCATCTACTTCTTGCCTCCCTCGGGGGCCGCGTCACCCTTGCCGCCGCCGGACTTCTTCGTCGCATCGGCGATGCGCTGCATGTCCGACGCCTCGCGGATCAGCCCGCCCTGCTTGGACAGATTGCCGCCCTCGATGCCGATGTCGGACAGCAGCGAGTCGATCAGCGGCGCCTGCACGCGGTAGCGCAGGGCCGAGTTGATCACCTCGTCGGTCGGGCTGCCGTCGCGGCTGCCGCCGCCCCCGCCCGTGACGCCGTCCAGCTGCATGATCCGGATGTCCTGGATCTTTTCCAGCGGCTTGACCGAGGCGGCGACGATGCCTTCGACATGCTCCAGCATCTTGCGCTTGAACAGCGAATGGCGCGCCTCGTCGGTGAGAATGTTCTCGGCCTCGTTGATCAGCTTGGCCGCTTCGGCCTCGACAACCGCGCGGACCTGCGCCGCTGCGGCCATGTGCTTGGCCTCGGCGGCGGCCTTTTCGGCCATCAGCACGTCGATCGACTTGCGGCGGTTCGCGGCCTCGGTTTCGCGCACCGTCTTGACCTTTTCCTCGGCCTGGGCCGCGTGGGCGCGGGCGGCATCCGCCTCGGCCCTTGCCGCGCTTTCCTCGAGCGATTTCTGGTAGAGCGCGATGGCCTTTTCCATCTGCGCGGTCTCGACCGTCTTTTCGCGCGTCACCTCCAGCTGGCGACGGATCGTCTCGTGGTCGATCCGGATCTCGTCGAGCCCGCGCTCGGAGGCGATCCGGGCGCGTTCGATGTCCTCGCGGCTGGCGATCTCGGCTTCGCGGAGCGCCTGGACGCGGGCGATCTCGAGCTGTTCGAGCGACCGGCGCCGTTCGAGCCGCGCGGCTTCGACCGCGCGTTCACGTTCCACCTCGGCGGCCTCGATCTGGCGCTTGGCCACGATCTCGGCCTGGCTGACGCTGGCCTCGGCGGCGACGCGCTTCTGCTTGGCGTCGGATAGCTGCACCACGCGGGCCTGCTCGGCCTCCTCGACGGTGCGCTTGCGGTCGATCTCCTCGACCTCGCGGGTTTTCTGACTGGCGATGCGGTCCTTCTCGAGCGACAGCTCGGTCGCAACGCGGGCCTTCTCGACCGCCTCGCGGCGGGCGATCTCGGCGGCTTCCAGCGCCTGGTCCTTGTCGATCTCGCGGGCGCGGACCTCCTGTTCGGCGGCGATGCGCTCGGCCTCGAGCGCCCGCCTCTGGGCGATCCGCGCCTGTTCCACCGCCTCGTCGGCGGCGACGCGGGCCTCGTCGATCACGCGGTTGCGCGTGATCTCGAGCGACCTGGTGTCCTCGTCGGCGGCGATGCGGCTTGCGGCGATCTGCTTTTCGCGCGCGATGCGGGCCGCCTCGACGGCCTGGCCGGCCGCGATTTCAGCGGCCTCCACCGCCTGCTGCCGCGCGATTTCCAGCTCGCGGATGCGGCGGTCCTCGGCGATGCGCGCCTCGCTGATCTGCGCGTCCTGCAGGATGCGCATCCGCTCGGTCGCCTCGCGCGCGGCGATCTCGGCCTCGTCCAGCGCCTGCTGGCGGGCGATCTCGCGCTGGCGGATGTCCTCTTCGCCCTTGATGCGGGTCTGGGCCAGCAACAGGTCCTGCGCCATGCGCCGCTTTTCGTTGGCCTCGTTGGCCTCGATCTCGGCTTCGCGGATCGCCTTCTGGCGCGCGATCTCCAGCGCCTGGGTCTCGCGTTCCTTGGCGATGCGGGCCTCGGCCAGCGCCTGCTCCTGGGCGATGCGGGCGCGTTCCGTGGCCTCGCGCGCGGCGATCTCGGCTTCTTCGATGGCCTTCTGGCGGGCGATCTCGCGCGATTGCGTCTCCTGCTCGTTCTGGATGCGCGCTTCCTTGACGCTGCGCTCCTGCAGGATGCGCGCCGTCTCGGTGGCTTCGCGCGCGGCGATCTCCTCGGCTTCGTCCTCCTTCTGGCGGGCGATCTCGCGGGCGCGGACCGACCGTTCCGACGCGATGCGCGCCTCGGCGATCACCCGGTCGTTGGCGATGCGGGCCTTTTCGATGGTCTCGCGCGCGGTGATCTGCGCGGATTCCGCCTCGGTGTCGCGCTCGGCGCGTTCGCGGGCCAGTTCGGCGCGCTGCTGGGCGCGGCGGAATTCGACGTCGCGTTCCTGGCTCAGGCGGGCTTCCTCGCTCTCGCGCTCGATATCCAGCGCCAGCTTTTCGGCCTCGAGGTTGCGCGCCCGGATCTTGATCATCGAATCCTGCTCGATGTCGTTGCGCAGCTTGCGCCGCTCTTCGATGTCCTTGATGAGCGCGGTCAGACCTTCGGCGTCAAAGCGGTTGGAGGGGTTGAAATACTCCAGCGGCGTCTGGTCGATGTCGATGATCGCGACCGATTCCAGCTCCAGCCCGTTCTTTTCCAGGTCCTCCTGCGCGATCTCCTTGACCCGCGCCACGTAGGTGTGCCGCCCCTCGTGCATCTCGCCCATCGACATCTCGGCCGCGACGGCGCGCAACGCGCTTTCGAACTTGCCGGCAAGCAGCCCGTGCAGGTTCTGGGCCTCCAGCGTGCGCCGCCCCAGGGTCGAGGCGGCCTTGGACACCGCGGTGCGGTCGGACCGGACACGGACGTAGAACTCTGCCTCCACGTCCACGCGCATGCGGTCCTTGGTGATCAGCGCCTGTTCCCGCGTCCGGCTGACCGCCAGCGGCAGCGTGTTCATGTTCACCGGCGTGATGTCGTGGATGATCGGCCAGACGAAGGCGCCGCCGTCGATCACCACCTTTTCGCCCAGGAAACCGGTTCGGACAAAGGCGATTTCCTTTGTCGAACGGCGGTAAAGCCATTGCATGACCCAGTAGACGATGGCGATGACGACCACCGCCACGATGAGCCACAGGATGAGCTGCCCGATGATCTGGCCGGTCATGATCTCTCCTCCCCCGTTGCGCGGTCAGCGGCCCTTGATGGCCTTGAAAGCGCGTGTCTGTTCCGTCAGCGCAACCTCGGTCGGCAGGCGCTCCATCGAGGAGGCGCCGTAGAAACCGTGGCAGGCGGACGTGTTCTTCAGTATGAATTCGGCGTCCTCGGGCATGGCCACCGGCCCGCCGTGGACAAGGATGATGGCATCGGGATTGACCCGCAGCGCGGCCTCGGCCCAGGCATCGACCAGCGCCGGGCAATCGGACAGCTTGAGCGCCGTTTCGGCCCCGATGGCGCCGCCGGTGGTCAGGCCCAGATGGCAGACGATCACGTCCGCCCCGGCGCCGGCCATCGCTGCCGCGTCGTCCTCGTTGAAGACGTAAGGCGTGGTGAGCATCCCCTTGGCGCGGGCCATGGCGATCATATCCACCTCGAGCCCGTAGGACATGCCGGTTTCCTCGAGGTTGGCGCGGAAGGTGCCGTCGATCAGACCGACGGTCGGAAAGTTCTGCACGCCCGAGAACCCGATGCGCCTGAGGTCGTCCAGGAAGACATCCATCAGGCGGAACGGGTCGGTGGCGCAGACCCCGGCCAGGACCGGCGTCTTCCTGACCACCGGCAGGACCTCGGCCGCCATCTCGACCACGATGGCATTGGCGTCGCCGTAGGGCATGAGGCCGGCAAGGCTGCCGCGTCCGGCCATGCGGTAGCGCCCGGAATTGTAGATCACGATGAGGTCGATCCCGCCCGCCTCCTCGCATTTGGCGGACAGGCCGGTGCCCGCGCCGCCGCCGACGATGGGGATGCCGCGGTCGATCATGTCGCGGAACCGGGAAAGGATGGACTCTCGGTCGATCATCTTCGTGCCTCTCTCTTGCGGGCCGGACGGCCGCCATGCAGCTCGCGAAAGGCGGCGACGATGGCGGCGGCGAAGGCCGGGGCGTTGATGTTGTGCGGCAGGCGGATCAGCTGGCGTTGCGCGGTCTGGCGGACGGTATCCTCGAGCGCGGTGAACAGCGAATGCCGCGCCTGCGGATCGTCGAAGGGCTGGCCCGGCGCATCCAGCGCCGAAACGCCGCCTTCGGGCAGGAAAAAGCGCACCAGACCTTCCATCTCGTTCAGCCGTGCGCCGATCCAGCGGCCCATCTCGGCGGATTCCGACGGCGTGGTCCGCATCAGCGTGACCTGCGGGTTGTGTTCGTAGAACAGGCGGTCGCGGTATCGTTCGGGGACGGTGTCGGGCGGGCCGAAATTGACCATGTCCAGCGCCCCGACCGAGCCGATATAGGGGATCCGCTTGCGGATGACGGCGCCAAAGCGGTCCTCGGTCGCCGGGAAAACCCCGCCGAACAGCATGTCGCAGATCTCGGTCGTGGTGATGTCGATGACCGCCGGTATCTTGCCGGAATCGATCAGTTTTTCCATCGACTGGCCGCCGATCCCCGTGGCGTGGAACACCAGGCAGTCGTAGTCCGCGTCGAGCGCGTCGGTGATCTGGCTGACGCAGGGCGTCGTCACGCCGAACATCGTCAGGCCGATGGCGGGCTTGCCCGCCTGCCGTGCCGGGGCGGCCTTGCGGGCCGCGACCATGCCCACCATCGCCTGCGCGGCGTTGGCCAGCACCTCTTCGGTGATGGCGTTCAGGCCCTGCACGTCGGCCACCGAATGCATCATCATGATGTCGGCCGGCCCCACGTATTTCGACACCTCGCCCGAGGCGACGGTCGAGACGATCAACTTGGGCACCCCCACGGGCAGCGCGCGCATCGCCGGCGCCACGATGGCCGTGCCGCCCGATCCGCCCGCCGAAAGGATGCCGGCGATGCCCTCCTGCCGGGTGATCCAGCGCTGAAAAGCCAGCGTCATCCCCGCCACCGATTTTCCCCGGTCGCCGGTAAAGACCCCTGCGGCGCCGCGTGGATGAAACGCGGCGATCTGGTGCGCCGGGATCTCGGCGCCGGAGTGCCCGCCGCCGGTCGACAGGTCCACCATCCGCACCGGCAGGCCGGCCGCGCGGATCAGGTCGCGCATGTAGCGCAGTTCTGGCCCCTTCGTGTCCAGCGTCCCGGCCACGAGGATGACCTGCGCGCCGGACGCGGCAAGCGGCCGTATCTCGGCCTGCATCGTCTCGAAGGCCGGCGCACCGACCGTCACGACCCGCGCCGCGCGTTCGATCTGCGCCACCGGCACGGGCTGCGACCAGCGGGTCGGAGGTTTCGGGTTGGACAGGTAGATCTTGGCCGCCTGTGGGGCGGCGGGCCGGTCGCCGTCCGGCGTGTCCTGGCCGGACGGCGCCACGGTGGGCGTGTCGTCGTGGGCGTGACGCCCGACGCCCAAAAGCCGCTGTTGCAGGTCGCGGTCCGCCGCCAGTTCGCGGGCCGGCACGATCCGGTTGACCTGTCCGTTGACCATGATCGCCACGCGATCGGCCACCGCGCAGGCCACGCCGATGTTCTGCTCGATCACGACGACGTCCATGTCGCCTTCCTCGGCCAGCCGCAGCAGCATGTCTTCGACCTGCGAGACGATGACCGGCGCCAGACCCTCGGTCGGCTCGTCCATGACCAGGAGACGCGGATTGGCCAGCAGGGCCCGCGAGATGGCAAGCATCTGCTGTTCGCCGCCCGAAAGCTGGCCGCCGCCGTTCGACTTGCGCTCGGCAAGGCGGGGGAAGGTCGAATAGATGCGCTCGATGCTCCAGGCGCCGCCCTTGCGCTCGACCATCTTGAGGTGTTCGTCCACCGTGAGCGACCGCCACAGCCTGCGCCCCTGAGGCACGTAACCGATGCCGATGCGCGAGATCTCGGCGGGGCTGCGACCGGCCAGCGCCTGGCCGTGAAAGCTGATCGACCCGGACGCAACCGGCACAAGGCCCATGATTGCCTTGCACAGCGTGGTCTTGCCCATGCCGTTGCGGCCGACCACCGACAGGATGCCCGAGGGCAGCGCCAGGTTCACGCCCTGCAACGCATGGGACGCGCCGTAATAGACGTTCAGGCCCCGGATATCCAGCGCCGGGGCGCCTTTCCGCTCGCCGCGCTCAGCCATGGCCGCCCCCGAGATATAGCTCCTGCACCTCGGCGTCGCTCTCGATCTCCTCGGGCGTGCCCTCCTTGAACACCTTGCCGTTGTGCATCATCGTCACGCTTTCGGCGACGCGCAGGGCGACGTCCATGTCGTGCTCGATGATGATGTAGCCGATGTGCGACGGCAGGCTGGTCAGGATCGTCACCAGTTCGCCCCGCTCGGTCGGCGAGAGGCCCGCCGCCGGTTCGTCGAACAGGATGAAGCGCGGCGCGCCCGCCAAGGCCAGCGCGATCTCGAGCTGGCGCTGCTGGCCGTAGCTGAGATTGGCGACCGCCGTGCCGCTGGCCTCGGTCAGGTGCACTGCGTCGATCAGTTCCTGGGTGCGGGCGCGCAGGGCGTCCTTTGCATCCGGCCGCAGGAACGAAAACCGCCCGCGCGACACGCCCCGACAGGCGAGATAGACATTGTCCGAAACGGTCAGCCCGCCGAACAGCAGGCTGATCTGGTAGGTCCGGCGCAGGCCGCGGCGGATGCGTTCATAGGCCGGAAAGGCGGTCACGTCCTCGCCGAACAGCCGGATCGTGCCCGAGGTGGGCAGGAAATCCCCGGTGACGCAGTTGAACAGCGTCGTCTTGCCCGCCCCGTTGGAGCCGAGCACGGCGCGCCGTTCGCCCGAGCCGACGGTCAGGGTCACATCCTGGATGGCCGCCAGCGCGCCGAACATCTTGGTCACGCCGCGCAGTTCCAGCGCATTGCCGGAACTGACCGACCCGATCCGGTCCGCGGCGCTGGAGGTCTCGACCAGGGTCATTTGCCGCCTCCCCTGAGCGGATCGCGGGCCTTGCGCCGCCGCGCGCGCCAGCGTTCCCACAGGCCAAGCACACCGTCGGGCGAGAAGAAGACCACGGCGAGAAAACCGATGCCGATCAATAGTTTGAACCGCTCGCTCGACAGGCCGAAGGCGGTCAGGACATCCGGCGAAAAGGTCCGCAGAAGGACATAGATCAGCGCGCCGATGAACGGCCCGATGGGCCGCGAGATGCCCCCCACGACCGCGATGACAAGAACGTCGATGACCGCCGGAATGCCGGCCGTGCCCGGCGAGATCTGCGCATTCTGCCAGACCAGCAAGATGCCCCCGACAGCGGCAATCACGCTGGCCACGGTATAGGCCGCGACCCGGTGTGCCGTCACGTTGAAGCCGAGCGCCGCCATGCGCCGGGGATTGTCCCGCACGCCCTGAAGCGCCAGCCCGAAAGGCGCGCGCGAGAGGTAGACCACCACCGCGTAGCAGATCGCCGCCGCCCCCAGCGAGAGATAGAAGAAGGGCATGGGCTGACGCCAGTCCACGCCGAACAGCTGTGGCGGCACGACGAGGTTGAAGCCGGAATAGCCGTTGAAGATCTCGTAGTTCTGCCGCGTGAAGTAGAAGAAGGCCGCCGCGATGGCCAGCGTGATCATGATCGTGTAGATGCCCTCGGTCCGGACGGCGAGCGCGCCGACGATGGTGCCGAAGATCGCGGCGATCACGATGGCGACCGGGATGTAGACCCACCAGGGCAGGCCCATGCTGATCGCCGACACGCCCGACGTGCCGAAGATCGCGACCATGTAGCCCGCCATGGCCGCGACCGACATCTGGATCAGGCTGACCATGCCGCCGTAGCCGGCGAGAAACATCAGGCTCAGCGCGATGATCCCCAGGATGAAGGTCCAGCCCATCACCTGGAACAGGATGAAATCGTTGGCCCAGGCGGGCATGGTCAGCAGGATCAGGATCACCGCCCACCACGCCGCCGGCACCCGATCGATCCACATCGGCTGGAGGGCGGCGGGTTTGCGGCGCTGGTCGATGAGAGCCATTTACCGCGACGCCCCCAGCAGCCCCTGCGGGCGAAAGGCCAGGACGGCCGCCATGATGAGGAAGGTGAAGACCACCGAGTAGGTCGGCGCGTAGACCAGGCCCAACTGCTCGGACAGGCCGATCACCAGCGCGCCGATGGCGGCGCCCGGGATGGAGCCCATGCCGCCGACGATCACGACGACAAGGCTGGCCAGCAGGAAACGCGTGTCCTCGCCCGGCGACAGCGACTGGAACGTGCCGCCGACGATGCCGCCGATGCCGGCCAGCCCCGCGCCGAAGGCAAAGACCGCGAGAAAGACGTAGTGGATACGCACGCCCGAGGCGGCCAGCATCTCGCGGTCGTCGACGCCCGCGCGGATCAGCATCCCCAGGCGGGTGCGGTTGAGGATAAGCCACATGCCGACACCGATGACGATGGCTGCGAACAGGATCGCCATGCGCACGGCGGGGTAGCGAAGATAGGCGATCTCGCCCGTGTCGCGCACCGACGAGATCACCGGCAGCGTCATCGGCCCGGACAGCCAGTCGGGCGACAGGATCGTGTAGGACTGCCCGCCCCAGATCCACAGCAGGATATCCGCGATCACCACCGACAGCCCGATCGTGACCATGGTTTGGCGCAGCTCTTCTCCCTCCATCCGGCGGAACACCTGGTTTTGCAGGACCAGGCCAAGGATCGCGACAGCGACAAAGACGACCGGAAAGGCCAGCAGCCAGGATCCCGTCGCCTCGGACACCTCGAACCCCAGATAACCGCCAAGCAGGTAGAGCGACCCGTGCGCGAGGTTCACGTTGCGCATCAGCCCGAAGATCAGCGTGAAGCCCGCCGCCACGAGAAAATAGAGCGCCCCGAGCGTGACGCCGCCGAAGATCGCGTTCAGAAAGACACGCTTGCGGCCGAGGACTTCTTCGAGCGCGTCCGACCAGGGGGCAAAGACAAGCCACAGAAAGACCGCGACGACGATCGCGATGATCAGTGCCCAGACCGGATGACGCCTGACGAAATCCTGCACGCTGCCCTACTCCCGAGTCCCGGCCTGCTGCCGGAACGGACCGTGGAGAGCCTAGCGCGATGCCGCGCCCGTACAGATACCCGACAGTCTCATCCTTGTGCCCCTGATCGGGAAACCCGGTCAGGACAGGTGAACGGACCGGCGATAGACCGAGGGTGGCACGACACCATTGGCGATGAAGAAGCGCGAAAAGCTCGCCTGGCTCGAAAACCCGAGATCGAAACCGATATCGGCCACGGCCTCCTCCGTCGCGGCCAGCCGGTCGATCGCGCGCTCCATCCGGAGCGCGTTGGCATAGAGGTTGGGTGTCAGGCCGACCTGCGTGCGGAACAGCTTGAAGAAATGCGGGCGCGACAGGCCAACCTCGCGCGCGACGCAATCCAGCGCGACCGCTTCGCCGACGTTTTCCTGCATGAGCTTCAGCGCCTTGCGTATACGAAAGTCGCGCCGGGTAAAGTCGGGGCCGGTGAACGCGCTGCCGCGCATCGTCCATTGCCACGACTGGTCAAAGGACATCTGCGTCAGCGCGCAGAGCTTGTCCTCGAGCAGGTAGTCCTCGCGGTCGGGGTCCAGCATCGTCCGGGCCGTGGCGATGACAAGACGGTCGATCGGATCCGTCACCTCGACGCCGACCCGCCCGAAGGACAGCGAGGCCGAGGCACGCCGCGCGGCATCCAGGAACCACGCCGGACGGATGTAGAGAACCAGCGCAAGCGTCGGTTCCGCCGTGGTCACCGGATTGTAGTAATGCGCCTGCCACGGGCTGACGGCGACGGCCTGCCCGGGCGACAGCGGCCAGGCCTTTCCGTTCACGACGACCTGACCGGGCGGTCCCTGCACGTGATAGATCAGATGCCCTTCGCGATGCCCGTGCGGCACCATGCGGCGGTCCATCGAATACAGGCAGACGCGACCGAAATCTCCGTGAAACACGGACAATGACCCACTCATCGTCTCCCCCCCGATGCGTGCAATATGAAGGATCGGGGGTTGGCCCCCGTTATGGATATGTCCCACGTTAAGGCCAGTCGGCCCGATCTCCAAAGGGATTTGTCGCGTCTCATCGGCCCCTCACAACGCGGCCGCCATCATGGCTTCGTAGTCGCGGGGCGTGGCATGACGCGGATTGGTCTGGTTCACCGGGTCAGCGGCAGCCCTCCGGGCCGCCCTTGGCACCGCCGACATGGCCACGCCTGCCGCCGACAGGCGGACCGGCAATCCCACCGCCTCGGCCAGCCCGCGAATCGTGTCCGCCAGGTCCGCCTGCCGCCCGAGACCGAGCACCGTGCGAATGACCGGCAACCGGTCTTGCACCACCGGCGCGTTGAAGGCCAGGACCTCGGGCAGCAGGGCGGCGTGGAGCGCGCCGTGGCGCACCGGCACCTCCCGTTCGAGCCCGCGCGAGGCGGCCTCGATTCCGCCGAACCCCTTCTGCTCGGCCAGACCCCCGCTCAGCGCTGCCGCGAGAAGATCGCGGCGCGCGTCGATGTCGCGCCCGTCCTGCACAGCGGCGGCGAGGCTGCGCATCGCGCGGCGCAATCCCTCGAGGGCGATGCCATCGGCGGGCGGATTGAAGGCCGTGCTCAGAAATGCCTCAAGGCAATGGATCAGCGCATCCATTCCCGCGGCCGCCGTCTCGGCCGGCCCGCGCGCAACCATGAGCGTCGCGTCGCAGAAGATCGCCGCCGGGATCAGCGAGGGCCGCGTCGCATGGTGGGCAAACGCGACGCCCAAAGGCCCCAGCCCGACGCCGTCGGTCGCCGTGGGCACCGCGATCACCGGCGTGCCCGATCTGCCCAGGACCCGCGCCAGATCGAGCGTCGCAGCGCCGCCGAGGCCGATGATCCCGTCGCACCCCGTCTCGGCGAACAGCGCGGCCGCCGCGCGCAGGTCCTCATCCACCGGCAGATGCGGCCGCATTTCAAAGATCACCCCGGATGTGGAGAGCGGCAGCGCATCCTCGAGCCTCTCTCGTTCCTCACCCTCGGCGAGGGCGCTGTCGCAGACGATCATCGGTCGCCGGACGGCAAGGCGCGACAACTCCTCCAACAGCGCGTCCTCGAGCACCCGGTCGGCGAAATGGATTCTCGTCAGGAACGTGATGAGAGACATGGCGGAAGCCCCCCGCAGAACACGCCCGCACCGCTGGCCGGAAGACACACACTTGTCTGTGTAGGCCAGGAGGAGCCCACACAGATGAAACCGGGGCCGCTCATGCGCGGCCCCGGCCCGTTCTGGTACGCGGATCAGCCCTTGCCGCCGAGAGCGGCGCAATCCGGCGTTTCGCGCGACGGCAGACCCATGGCACGGAACTCGTCCGGGGTCATGCCGAGCGTCTGGTTCACGTTCTCGACCTTGCCGACCATCACGTTCTTCAGCCCGCCTTCGCCGTTGTCCTGCACTTCGTTGATGAACACCGTGCCGGTGGCCTGCCTGTTCTCGTTGAGCGAGACCGGGCCCAGGGGCGTGTCCAGCGGATCGTCCGCCAGCGCCGCGCGGAACTTGGCCTGGCCGTCGGACAGGTCGCCGTCGATCTCGTTCAGGGCGTCGATGGCCGCCAGTGCGGCGATGTAGTAGCCCACGCCGAACAGCGACGGCGACGGGAAGCGTTCGCTTTCCGGGAAGGCCTCCTGGTAGGCCGCGACATAGGCCTGCCATGCCGGATCGGGGTTGTCTTCGGCCAGCGCGCCCGAGGTGGGCGTGCCGACAAGCGCGTCCTTGGCCCGGCCCTTGGAGGTCAGCACCGTCTGGTCGGCCATGATGGTGCCGCCGATCAGGTTGGTCTCGGCGCCGGCCTGCGCGTACTGGTTGAGGAAGTTGATGGCATCCGTGCCGCCGACCCCGAGATAGATGGCGTCCACGTCATCGGGCAGCGCAGCGATCACGCCGCCGAAGTCGGACGATCCGAGCGGCACCCAGAAACGGTCCACGATCTCGCCGCCCGCGCGGCAGAAGTCGACCGCAAAGCCGAGGAAGTTCGTGTAGCCAAAGGAATAGTCTGCGGCCACCGTGGCGACGCGTTTCCAGCCCTTCTCGTTCACGACATAGGTGCCTAGGCCCGCGCCCCATTGTGCACCGTCGAGGTTGAACCGGAAGAAGTTCTCGGCCGGATCGACCCATGTCGTCTCGAGCGCGCCCGAGATGCCGTTGATCACCGTATGGTTGGGGATCGTCTTGGCATAGTCGCGCATGGCGATGCCTTCCGAGCCGGACAGCGGCCCGAGGATGAAGTCCACGCCGTCCTGCTCGATCAGTTTGCGCGCCTGCCGGACGGTGGTGTCCGGCGTGGTGTCGGTGGGCGCGACGACGATCTCGATCGGCCGCCCGCCGGCGACCCCTCCGGCCTGCTTGACGGCCAGTTCGACGTTGCGGACGCCATCCGCGCCACCGGCCGCAAATGCACCCTCGAGCGCGACAAGCACACCGATCTTGATGGCTTCCTGGGCCATGGCGCCTGCAGGAAGCAGAAGCGCCATCGCCGAAACCGAGGCGATCAT
The DNA here is from genome assembly GCF_900184945.1 of Antarctobacter aquimaris. Lineage (GTDB taxonomy): Bacteria > Pseudomonadota > Alphaproteobacteria > Rhodobacterales > Rhodobacteraceae > Maliponia > Maliponia aquimaris. The sequence continues at coordinate 24,394 of NZ_FXYF01000018.1, forward strand.
TGCCTTCTTCATCAGTCTCCTCCCGTTCAAACGCAGGCCGTTCGTTTTCATGCCGCCATCCGCCGCCTGCACACAGAGCCTTGGGCAACGCCGAATTATAGGAAGCGGGAAGAGGCGGCACGACGCCCGGCCGTGGGCAATAATATCCCATCGTATCTTTTTTCGCCCCGCGCGGGCTGTCGCGGCCAAGCATGCCGACGGTTGACGACATCCGATTCGGCACGGCGTCGCCCGGTGCGACACGTTCTGGCGTCGATCTGCACGATCGCCGTCGTGCAGGGCGTCCCGAGGATTGCGATGTCACAGACGCAGGCAGCGCCAGGTTTCATCCCGGCGCATACGGATATCTCTGCGCGGCAAGACCCGGTCGGGAAGGACAGCCCGGCGTTCAGCGGCGCCAATGCCCCTGGGCCGTCTTGCACAGGTCCCTGTCCGGTCTGCGGGCGGAATGGCCGGCAAAGGACCGGAGCCCGAACAGGATGATCCGACGCGCGCGGAGCACCTGTCGCCCTTTGGATGTTGACAGCGGCACGCGGTTGAAGGCACCTTCCGGCCCGTCAATGGATGGAGTTTGCGTGCGGACAGGTCTCGTCTTGCTTCTTGCGTGGTTGGTGGCTGCGGTTGTTCTGCCGGGCGAAAGCCTGGCGCACGGCGTGGCCGCTGCGCATGACGATGTCGTGATGCAAGACATCGTCGAGCCGGGCGAGCAGGATGACACGACGGTGCTGCCCTGTTGCAATTACATGGCCGGTTGCGGGCATGCCGTCGTGTCCCCTGGCGCCGATATGGCTGTCCCGTTCTTGCTGCTGACCGCGCAGCACGTCCGGCCGCCCGGAAGTCCGGTCAAGTCGGTCTCTCCCCCACCGGATCTGCCACCTCCGCGAACCTGAGGATTTCTTGCGAACCGCGGGCCTCAGGCTCGTGACCGTTCACCGCCGCGGGCTGCATGTCCGCGCGATCAAGGACTTCAGGATGAACAAGATATTGCTGGCTGGGGCTGTAGCGGTCTTCGCTGCGGCTGCCGGCTACCTCTACACATCGCGGACGGGCCCCGACCTCGCCGCTCCCGACACCGTACCCGGAGGCGCCATCGTCACCGTCGCGTTGCCCGAAACGCTCACTGACCAGGAAAGGATGGGCAAGACCGCCTTCGAGGCCGTTTGCGCCGCTTGCCACGGCGAGAATGCCGCCGGCAAGCAGGGCTTTGGCCCACCGCTGGTCCACAGGATCTACGAACCGTCGCACCATGCCGACATGGCGTTTCACCTCGCCGCGGAACGGGGGGTGCGCGCGCACCACTGGACCTTTGGCGACATGCCGCCGCAACCCGGTCTGACGCGCGCCGACGTAACCGCCATCGTGGCCTATGTCCGCACGTTGCAGCGCGCCAACGGGATCATGTGAGAGCTTTCCCCAATCGGGTCTGGCGGCCGGGGTCAGACCCCGGCCGCCGGGTCTTGACATGATGGCGCGCAGTCGCCGCCGGCAAACACCACACTTCGGATTGACCCAGACAAGGAAACCGACCCCATGAAGATGAAGAAGACGACGCTTGCCCTGACCCTGATCGCCCTTGGCACCGCCGCGCTGGCGCATACCGGCGTGCAGAACAGGGACGTGATGGCCCGCATGGTGGTCATGTCCACCATCGGCGACCAGATGAAACTGATCGGCAGCATGGCCAAGGGCGAAGCCGCTTTCGACGCCGACGCGGTGAACGCCGCGCTGATCGAGATCGCGGCGCAGTCGGCCCAAATCCCCTCGATGTTCGAGACGAAGGCGCTCGACCCCAAGTCCGAGGCTCTGCCGGCCATCTGGGAGCGGTTCGACAGCTTTACAAAGCAGGCAAGGGAGGCGGAGTCCGTGGCCGAGCGTCTGGCCGGGACCGTGACGGCGGTGGACGATCTCGGACCCGTGCTGGCCCAGGTTGGCGAGACCTGCAAGGCCTGTCACACGACCTTCCGCAAGTGACGGCCGGCGTGCCGACAGCGGCCTGAGCGCATCCGGTCCCGGGCAAGGCGTGCCGGGGCCGGCGCGATGAAAAGGGCAGACGGCGCAGGCGCGCGCCGGGCCGTCTGCCCCCCCTGTTCCCCGGTCAGTCGACCTGGAGTTCCGTCACCGTCAGCTTGCCGTTCACGCGGTCGGCCACGAATGTGACCGCCTGGCCCTCGGCCAGCCCGTCCAGCATCGCCGGATCGGCCAGGTCGAAGACCATCTTCATCCCCGGCATGTCGAGGTTTTCCAGCGGCCCGTGGTCGATGGTGATCTTCTTCCACTTCAGGTCGATCTTGGTGATCGTGCCCTGGGTCATCGGCATCATGCCGGTTTGGGCCGTTTCCGCCAGCGCGGCGCCGGAAGTGACCAGCGCGAAGGCAAGGGCAAGGAGCGTTTTCATGTGATGTGTCCTTTCGTGACGATATGGGGCGCCCGCGATGGCGGTGCGCCGGGGGTGAGGATCAGTTGTGGTCCAAGTGGCTGCGCGGGGTCAGCAGGGTGGCAGGGCTGGTGTTGCGGGCTTCCTCGGGCAGGTCGCCGGTCCACTCCCAGGCCTGCGTGCCCGGCGGGTTCACATACCAGCCGGGATCCGAGTAGTCGCGGGGCGCGATGCCCTGGCGCACCTTGACGACCGAGAACATGCCGCCCATCTCGAGCGGCCCGTAGGGTCCCCAGCCGGTCATCATCGGCACGGTGTTGTCGGGCAATTCCATCGACATCTCGCCCATGTCCGCCATGCCGGCGGTGCCCATCGGCATGTAGCCGGGCTGGTGCTGGCGCACCATCCGGGTCAGCCTTCGCTTGTCTGCACCGATGTAGGTCGGCAGGTCGTGGCCCATGGCATTCATTGTGTGGTGCGACTTGTGGCAGTGGATCGCCCAGTCGCCCTCGTGCACAGCGTCGAACTCGTAGGCGCGCATGGCGCCCACGGGGATGTCGATGCTCACCTCGGGCCAGCGGGCGCTTTTCGGCACCCAGCCGCCATCGGTGCAGGTGACTTCGAAGTCGTAGCCGTGCATGTGGATCGGGTGGTTGGTCATCGTCAGGTTGCCGACGCGCACCCGCACCCGGTCGCCCTTGGCCACCACCAGCGGGTCGATGTCCGGGAAGATCCGGCTGTTCCAGGTCCACATGTTGAAGTTGGTCATCTCGGCCACCTTCGGGATGTAGGTGCCCGGATCGATGTCGTAGGCCGCCAGAAGGAAGGCAAAGTCGCGGTCGACCGGCATGAAGGCCGGGTCGCGCGGGTGCACGATGAACAACCCCATCATGCCCATCGCCATCTGCACCATCTCGTCGGCGTGCGGGTGGTACATGAAGGTGCCGGATTTCACCAGGTCGAACTCGTAGACAAAGGTCTTGCCCGGTGGGATCGCCGGGTGGCTCAGCCCGCCCACGCCGTCCATCCCCGAGGGCAGGATCAGCCCGTGCCAGTGGACCGAGGTATGCTCCGGCAGGCGGTTGGTGACATAGATGCGCACGCGCTCGCCCTCCACCGCCTCGATGGTCGGGCCGGTGGATTGGCCATTGTAACCCCAGAGCCGCGCCATCATGCCATCCGCCATGATGCGCTCGACAGGTTCGGCGACCAGGTGGAATTCCTTGACGCCTCCGTTCATCCGCCAGGGCAGCGACCAGCCGTTCAGCGTGACCACCGGGTTGTAGTCCGGGCCCGATCCGGGCCGCGGCGGCACCTGGGTGCGCGGGTCGTCGGTCATCGCCGCCTCGGGCAGGTCGCGAAAGCGGGTCTCGGCGGCGGCGGCAGAGGCCAGCACGGCGCCCGCGCCCGCGGTCAGAAGTTGCCTGCGGTTCATTCGTCTCCTCCTGTGGGGCGGCCGCCCCAGATCACGGCGGTCAGGTCGGCCTCGGCGCGCCAGTAGTCGGCCTTGGCCTCGGCGGTGGACAGTTGTGCCTCCAGCCCCTCGCGGGCGTCGGCGATCAGGTCGAAGGTCGAGGTCAACATGCCGTTGTAGGTGCGCAGCGCCTCTTCATCGATCACCCGGCGCAGCGGCAGCACCTCGTCGTGCCAGTGCCGCGCGATGCGGTACTTGCCGGTGACGGCGGCATGCGCCGAGCGCGCCTCGGACCGCGCGTTGACCGCCTGCTGGGCCAACTGGTGCGCGGTGCGCATGTATTCCAGTTCGCCCTTGCGCGCGGCCAGCTTGCCGGTGTCGTAGAGCGGGATCTCAAGGCCAACTTCGAGCACGCGCGCGCGCTCGGTCTCGTCGGTCCTCTCGACCTCGACCCCGGCAACGATCTCGGCGTCGCTCAGCACCCGGGTGCTGCCGGTCAGCCGGTAATCCTGCGCGATAGCCTCCAGTTCCAGCCGCCCGATGGCCAGGTCGACGCGATGCTCCAGCGCCAGCCTTTCGATGTCGCTGCGGCCGGGTTGCCGTCCGGGCAGCGCCGGCAGGCGGTCGGGCACGTAGAACGCGATGTCGGCGCCCCAGAGGCCCATCAACCGGGTCAGCTTTTCCTTGGCCAGCTGCGCCTCCAGCCGCGCATCGGCACGCTGGACCGCCAGTTCGGCGGTAAAGACATGCTCGCGCGCCTGGTCACCCCGGTTCATCGCCCCAGTGCGTCCCAGTTCCGCCGCCAGTTCCGAGGCGGCATCCGCCGTCCCCTGCGTCTGGGCGATCAGCGCCGCCGCCTCGAAGGCCGCGACCGCGTCAATCCAGGCCCGGCGCGTTTCGGCCGCCAGCGCGACGGTCTCGCCCACCGCGGCCAGCTGCGCCTGGCGGAACCGCGTTTCGGCCAGAGCCTTGCGCGGCTTCTGCGTCGCCAGGTCGATCAGTGCAGCGGCGATGGTCGCCTCGGCCGACCGGGTGAGCCCGGTCTGGCCCAGCGAGATGCTGAGCGTCGGCACCGGGCCCAGCGCCACCTCCCAGAGCTCGGTCGCCGACAGGCCCAACTCGGCATAGGCGGCCTGCAAGGCGCGGTTGTTCATCAAGGCGATCTGCACCGCCAGGCCGGGGCCTATGGTCTTGCCCTGCACCAGGCCACGCACGCGGGTCTCTGTGGCGGCGATCTCGGCGGCGGAGGTTGCCCAGACGCTGTTCGCACCCGTCGCACGGCGCGTGCCATCGGCGACAAAGGCGAAACCCGCCTTCGGATCGGAGGCCTTGCCCACCAGCGCCGGATCGGCGCAGGCCCCCAGCAACAGCGGCAGGATCAGCCCAAGGGACCGGGTTCGCAGGCTCATGACGACCCTCCCGGCGCCTGCGCGTCGTTCAGCTGCCGCCAGTCCATCGGTTCGGCGATCTCGCGGTGGGTGTAGACCACGTGCGGGCCCGGCGGCGCGGCGGCGTTGAGGTCAGGAATCGCGGCTCGGGTCAGAGGTCCGGCCTCAGGCAGGGCTGCGGGCTGCGTGCAGCCAGCAAGCACCAGCGGCACGAGGGCCGCATATCTCAGTTTCATCGGTAAACTCCAGCAATGATCATCGGATCGAAGGCCACACGGCCCCTGCGAAAACGATGTCAGGCCCTGGGAGGTCGTCGCAGCCCGTAGGGGTCCGTCAGATCCGTGAGATCCGTGACAGACCATCCGGCGATAAAGCCCGTGACAGCCGGCGCGCCGGCAGCGCCATCGGCAGCCAGCGACATGCCGACGACGCAGCCATGGGCACAACACGGGGCCATGGCCAAGTCATCGTCCTGCCCGGATGCCGGTTCGGCGGCCGGAGCTTGATGGCCATGGTGGCCATGCATGCCATACGCCGCGTCGGCTGTGGATTGCTGTGTGCATGTGACATGATCGGCGACGACAATCTGCACGATCGGAGCGATCGCGATCATCAGGCTCGTGATGACAAGAACCAGGGCCAGGAAATGCCGTCCACACATGGCCGAGATCGTTGAACCAATGAAGTCGATCTGACAAGTCACGACCTTGTCAGCGCAGGGGATATTTGCGCGGGGTCGCCGGGCTATGGTCCCGCGGCCGGTTTCCCGGCTCGGGGCGTTCTGCCCTGCACGGCTAGGCGCGGATCGCCCGCGCCTTCGTATCGCGCGGCGCCTGCTCTCGCACCGATCCTCGAGGTGGTCCCCGTTTCCCGACAGAGTTGCAGCGCAGCCAAGTCTGCCCGTTGATCAGGATGCGGCTTTCGGCGCTCGCTGGTGCGGAATCGCTCCACCGCCCGTTTCCGTACCGGGCTGCTGTTCCGATTTTCGAAGGCATTCAAGTCGCCGCACGATGTTTACCGGGGCGTTATTGCTGCTGCGCAATGCGAAGCCGCAAGGCTCTGACATGCCGTGAAATCAATGGTGCCCCCACACGGCAAACCGGGCAGAGGAGAAACCATTTCCGCGCCCACGGTTAAACACCCAGTTCCGTTGCAGAAATCGTCTCCGAGACCGTGTTCGGGGCGATCCATGCAACCGCTCCTTTGTGGGGCAGACTGTGGAGCAGACTATGAGCAACAAAACCTCGCCCCTTTCAGACGGCTTGGAACTGCGCGGGCGGATGTACTACGCGCGGTTTCGCGTTCCCACCCGGTTCTGCAGCGTTGAACCGCGGCGCGAAGTCAACAAATCGCTTAAAACACGCGATCGCCGGCAAGCCAGGGTCAAGCTCGAGCAAATGCGCACCCAGCTTGAACTGCAGTGGGAGACCCTGCTTGCCGAGAAGGAGGGCCGGAGCACCATCGACAGCTTCATCCAAATGACGAATTTCCTGGAATCCCTCTCGCTGCCTTTTCGCCCTTTGCAGAAGATCGTGAGCGGACCGCTCGAAGATATGCTGGCCCGAATCGAAAAGATCGAAAATTTTGGCACGACCTCGGAGGCGGTTCCTGCCGTTCTTGGCGCCAGACAATTGCCCGACGTGAAGGTGTCGGAAATGGCCGACCTGATGAAGCGCCACCACGCGACCAAGATCTCGCGAAAGAACGCGTATCAGACCCGGGCCTGGGTGTCGAAATATGAGCGGGCGGCTGCTTCCTTCATCGAAGTTGTCGAGGACAAACCGATAAGCCAGATTTCAGAAGCCAACGCGATGGCCTTCAAGAAGCACTGGCTGGAACGTCTGGAAAAGACCAAGCTGACGGCGAACTATGTGAACAAGCAGATCCGGCATTTCCGCCAGATGATCGACACCTACTACGAGATGTTTGGAGTCCCAATGAGCGAGCGTCGCAACTCGTTCGAGGGCATGAACCTCAAGAACGCAGGATCATTTTCTAATGACGAAGGCACCAAGCTTCCGCTCCCCTCCAACTGGGTGCAGCGAGTCGTGTCCGGCTACGTCTTTGCTGGCTTGGACAAAGACCCTCAAGCCCAGGATATTGCCATCGTTGTCGCGCAGACTGGTGCCCGGCAGAGCGAAATCTGCGATCTGCCGCCGCACAACATCGTTCTCGACCATCCGATCCCGCATGTCATCATTGGTTTCGTGAACCGCGATGACTTCAAATCCGAGATCAAGAACAAGGCATCCGAGCGGGTCATCCCGCTTGTCGGACCGGCTCTGGACGCCATGCGCCGCAACCCCAAGGGTTTCCCCAAGTATCGTGGCAAAGGCACGATCAGCAATGAAATCGGCCGATATCTTCGGGACAACAACCTTTTCCCTGCGCCCACGGATGCAGAAAAAGCTGAAATTGCGCGTCGTGCCGAAGCCCTTGGCCGCAGTGTCAATCATGCGTTGCAGCGCCCCTTTACATTTGGCTCGACCCGTCACACTTTCGAAGACCGCATGCTGGCGTTGGGCTTCACCAACGAAGAGCGGGCTTACATGATGGGCCATTCTCTGACCCAAGTGCGTGGTCGCCCGGTCTACGGCAGTGGTCCTGACGTCGCGCTGCGCGCCTTGTACATGGAGCTGGTTTCTTACCCGACGGACACGTGGTCTCCGCGTCCCAGCGACGAGCTGTGGGCCAAAGTCGACGCGCACCTCTTGGAAATGGGATTTGAGCTCCGCCGTCCTCGTGCGCAGGCTGCGTGATGCTGTCCGGTGTGCGACCAGATCAGATGCTGATTTCAGTGAGCATCGAAGATTTTCGGGTCTTGGGGTCTTGGGGAAAAAATTTCCCTATTACCCACGAGAAAAGCAGGACGCGCGCCAAACTTTCGTGATGAGTCAACACAATGACACGTAGTCAATCGTAACATAGGTCAGGCCGTCAAGGCGCAATACCATACTCACAGTCGTAACAATTAGCGGGATCACTGCAACAGCAACATGCCGCCGACAGTGCCCCAGGTTCTTTCCATCTGCTCCTTGATGTGTCGCTGCTCCCGATCGAAATCGCTCTCTGTTTGCCACGGCGCTGGCGTCGGCGACGAATTCGCCAGAGCTACACCGGCGTCGAAAAGCATCTGGAGGAACTGTTCCATGCTGGCCTTGCGGGCAGCGTCAGACTTCGCTTTTTCTTCCCGAATGCGCTCCAACATGGACCCCGCCAGAGCACTGCCCTGACCCGCGGCCAACATGAGATGGGTATTCGCCTGGCGCACATCCTGTTTCACACCCTTGCCGTAATAATAAAGCAGCGCAAAATGGGCCTCTCCATCCGGACGCCCTGCTCTACTTGCTCTGAGATACCATCCCTTGGCCTGTCGATAGTTCTGTTCTATACCGCGGCCGAACTCATAGGCGTTCCCCAGTAGGATCATTGCATCAGGGTCCCCCTGCTCGGCGGCTTTCTTGTACCAACTGGTCGACTGCACGAAATCTGCCGGAACCCCGATCCCCTTTTCATAAATTCGCCCCAGATGAATCTGGGCTTCCGGGTATCCGCCTTCGGCCGCTTGCCTGTAATACGCCATCGCCTTGTTCGCATCCCGCGGCACACTCTGCCCGGCCTCATGAACCAATGCCAATGCGTAGGCGGCCTTGGCATTGCCCATCGCCGCAGCCTCTTGATAGAGCCTCAACGCTTCCGGAACATTCTGCGGCACATTCTTCAATCCACTCGCATAGGCATGCCCCAACATCACCATGGCGTCCGAATGGCCGCTCGCCGCGGCCTTCTTGAGCCACTCGACGGCAGTCGCCCGAAGACCGATAATCTGTGTCTTGTTCAATTTCAGGACCCGTGCATTCCAATACATTTCCGCGATGCTGAATTGCGCCTCCGGCCACCCCTCTTCCGCCGCGGCAAGCATCATGTCGTAGCCAACAGATTCGTCCTGCACGGCGCCTTCACCCGACAGCAGCATGGCGGCGTAATACGTCCGGCCGGCCAGATCACCCTGATCAGCAGCGGCCTTGAAGTAACCCGCCGCCTTGTAGATTTGCCGCACTGTTCCGGTACCGTTGGCGTAGATCAGGCCGAGTTGCAGCTGTGCCTGGATATCTCCTGCCGCGGCAACAGGCTCGAGTGCCACCCGCGCCGCTTTGAAATCGCCAGCATCGTAAAGAACCATCGCCTCATCGAAACTCTGGCCAAACACGGGAGACGTCAAAGACACTGCGCAAGAAGCAGATAGTAGAATACAAGCCGCCGAATGCCGAAAGATATTGCCTCGCATCAAATCTCATCCAATTCATTTTGGGCAGGCTGGTCGAACGCCAGCCCCCTGTTTCGCCGTCATATGATTCAGTCTACACTGTCCACAGTGGGCTCTGTCTATACAATACGCCCGCTTTTTCTCAGAATAGTGCTTCATTGGAGGAGGTGGCAGTGTCCATGGCAAGATGGACCTCGCGCCATTGGCGCCTTACCTGAACGCCATGCTTGCACGCCTGCCGTTCGCCATCGCCCAGGAACTTGATGCCGGTGCTGTCTGGCATCCGGCAGGGTATCCCGCAGGGATGCCCCAAAAGGGCACCAGCAGGTTCAGCCGCCCGCCAGAATGGCGCCAGGGATCTGCACCTCCGGGGTCTTCTGCCTGCGAGACAGGGTCGAGTAGTCCGGAACGGGCCAGTCGGTCGTGTCGCGAAAGTGCAAAAGGCTGGCGACCATCCCGGAGGTCTGCCTGAACGGCAGCTCGAACAGCACTTCTATCCCCTTCCGGGTATCCGTCGGACGTGACCGTCGTTGACGTTCAACTTGGCTGCCAATTCCACGGTGCGAGTTGGTCGATGCGGTTGATCTTGTGAACGGCGATGTGGGTCAGAACCCAGGTCAGCCAGGCTTCCGGATCGACGCCGTTCATGCGTGCGGTCTCGATGAGCGTATAGGCAAGGTCGACCTACACCACCGAAGGTGCGCCGCCGGACTGAATCTTTTGAAACTCCGCGCGGTACTTCGCCATCAGATCCGCGGTGTCAGACGCTTCGGCCTTTATACTCTCGATCTCATGATCGAGGCGCACAAGCAGAGGCAAATAAAGTTCGCCGTCAGGCCGCGTGTTGACGATTTCCAGCATCTTCGTGCGTGCATTTTCGAGTCGTTCGAGGAACATCGCATTCTCCATCCACTTTCGAGCCGGGGAGGAGGTTGGTTCGGCTTGGGCGCCGCGGAAAAAGATTGGCGAAGAAAGTTACAAGGCGAAGAAAAGAATTGATTTTCTGGCATGCGGACGACCAGCCCGACATACGCCAGGCCGGCTGTCATTGCTTACGAGGGATCATCCATGGACCGCTGCCGCGCGCATCTTGCGCTCCCGGACGCGCCAGTCGCGGCTCAGGAGACTACCGGGAAGGCGCCTCTTTTTCGCCCTGCCTGTGAGTGAGCGCTGCTACTGTTGTCTGAAGCAGGGGAAGACAACCTCTGCCGGTTACAGCAGCGGCATCTGAAACTCGATCGCCAGTTGGGCGGGCACGTAGGCTGCCCTATCCTGCTGCCAGATATCCTGCCAAGCAAGGCGATGCGGGAGGTAATCTACCGGTCGGATATCGACCGCAGCGAGCAGCTTCCTTGTGGTCGCGTATCCCAGCTGTAAACGGTGGGCGGCAGACGTGTGAAAAAACGTGGACCCAGCTCCCTTTAAGGAAATGGGTCCCGGGGCGATTACCCTGAATTTCTCAGCACACAATTTGTCCGGGATTTGGCGGAGACGGGAAGTCCACGGACCTCCCCTCTCATCACCTGCCCCATCTAAGGCGTCAGCAGGCTTTCCGGCGAGCACCCCCTGAGCATTCAGGCAGAGACACCACGTTGCACGCATCTCCCGCCCGATGGCTCGAGTCCTCTTGGTTGCGATAGGCCATGAGCAGCCGCTGGAGGCGTTTTTTGTTGCGCCAGCCCTCCTGCGTGCGGTCGCGTTCCCGGATAGCGTCATATTGCTTCGCGAGAAACTCGGCCTTTCGCTGCCGGACATCCTGTTGTGATCCAGCAACGCTGAAAACTTCATCAAAGAGCGCGGGGGAAGTTTCCACCCGATCGAGCGCGCTCAGGATTTGGGCGATGCGATCCCGCGTCAGTTCCTTGCTTTGCTTCTTGCTCAAACGGCGCTGGACGTCTCGGACCGTCACTTGCGCCAGCCCGTTGCTCAGCAAGCTCTCCCGGACCCTGGCAATCTTCTCGATCTGGCTCCGTCCCTCGGAGCCATACTCGCGCATCATGATGAGCGTGCACTCGAGATGGTATTCCGCATACTTCGTTGCCAGTTCCGCGGTTTCCAGATCGATTTTCCGGTTCGACTTTCCGAGCAGAAACTGCAGCACGACGAGATAGCTGAGAACTGAAAAGCCCGTGCGTCGGATAAACGAGCCCGGCAAAACTCCATCGCCCCAATTGCTCCTCAGGCTCCGCCACCAGTTCTCGAGGTACGGCAGGACTTCGTCATTCAGTTTGTAGGTTTCGAGCGCGCCCTTCTGAGCGCACAGGGCGTACCAGACTTCCCGAAGCTCGTTCTTCCGGGACTCGAACTCTTCCCCTGCGAAGTAGAGGAAATGGTCGAACATGTCGGTGTCACTACGCGGCTCCGCGATCACGTAGTTGAACCGCTGGCAAAACCCGTCAAGCATACTTGCCGCATCGACATCATCGGTCCAGGTTTCCCGGACGCTGAGGCCCAGGAACGTGAAATGGGGGTCTTGAATTTCGAGCTTAACCGCCTCACCTTTCAGTCGGTTAGAAATTGGCTTGTTCGAGTAAGCGTCCAGCATCCAAGGCTTCATCCGCGCGAAATTCGATTGCGTGAGGATCATGTGGAACATCTTCCCGGCCTCGTCCTGATACCAGTAGCCCCCATTGTTCTCCTTCACCTCGATAATCCACTGCGCGTCGCTCCCTGCCTTGGGGAGCATGCGAACGAAGTCGTTTTTCCCCTTGGGTAGGAGGATCTCGGCCACCTTGTCGGTCGCGAGCGTTTTCGAGCTGGCGGACGGAGCCAAGGCCATGGTCCACAGGATCGGGCGTTGGCATCCAAGTCCGGGTATCCAAAGGGTTGCGCCACCCTGCGTGAGATAGGAGGACGCGATCATGATGAGTTGGATTAGCGGCAGCACGTAGCTGACATCGGTCTTCTTGAAATAGGAGCTGATATGCTCGAGGTAGGAGCCTTTCGGGATCAGGCTGTCCACCGACAGGGCTTCGGGGCATTCCCGGATTGCGAGCATTGCGATAATCTGCTCCCGCTCACCGTCATTGAGCGCGCGCCGTCTCCCCTTCTCGAGGACATGGAGATTATGAAATAGCTCTTGTTCCTTCTTCTGGTTCCGGTTGGTCTTTCGGGTCTTCGTTGTCATGTTGTGCACCTTTTGGGCTGATCAGTGCACGGGAGATGCCGTCACTCCCAAATGGGCCTGCATCGGTTTGATCTCCGGTCCGGGGAAGTCCTCGACCGTCGCCGACGACCGACACCCCCACTATGGCTTTGATATTTTGAATGTATTTCTGACCCGACCAACCGACAAAGAACCGACAAACCGCCTGAGAATGACTGAAAGCATTCCAAGGTCGTCCTGCAAATTACCATGCGGTAACAGCTGTATGAACCACTCTGGATTTCCCGGAGTTTCTAACACCTGAGAAGGATGAAGCCCCATTGGCAAAACTAAGAATTGAAGCGCTGTCCCGTGTCTCGAGGAAGGGGACAGCGCATTTTTATTGGCCCTTGGCACTCAGCAGCTTTCGAGCAATTCCGCGGCGATCCGCCGGGCGTCAAGAAGCCAACGGACAGCGTTGATGCGATCCGCCAGGACCAAGGCGAGGCTGCGCAGAACGAGCAATTCGGAGCCTGTTTCGGAATACACCTCCTCGGTTCGCGGTGGTCCGATACCGTATTCATCTTGAATGCAGATTCGTCGGCACTCGCTATCAGCAGCTCTGGCCAGATTCTCTGCGAAGTCGCGCAGGGTCTTGACGTCAATGGAGCCGAAAATGGCCTGATTACCAATCTCGGTAGAGATCTGCTTGGCAGCACGTGCCATCGCACTTCGAAAGAAGCCGGTTTCAAGCGCGGCTTCGATCCCTGTTTTCAGCTTGTCAGCTTCGCCAAGCGCTTCTTCGATGCGCTCGATCAGTTTTTCGTCTGCCTGCAAGTTGCTCATGCGCAGCCCTCCGCGTCGACAGTTTCGATCGCGTCGGCAAGAGCTTCGGTGAGTTGGCAGTTCTCAGCGATGTAAGGCGCTTCCAGATCAAGCTCACCGAAGTACCAAGATTCGGGCCGATCGAAATCTTGAACGTGTTCGAGACTGAGCAGGCCGTACAGCGCCTGCGCCTCCTGTCGAATTTTCCGCGTCATGCGCGGCTCCCGCGACAGTGCGTCGATCAGGCGTCGCGTACGCTTGAGCCATGCGGGACCGCCGAGCAGGAGCGCAGCATTCTGCAGTGCCTCGCCGTGCTCATGAACAAAGCGATGGATGGCTGTGTTGGTGGAAGGAAAGTCAAACATATTTTTCTTACTTCTTATGCCGCGTGCGAGATGCAGGCGGTGACAACACTTTGCCTTTCGTGGATTGATTTCATTGAGTAATTTCCGGGGTTCGCGTCCTCCTGTTCTTGTGTGGTGTTGCCGTTTGAGTGTCGCGGCTCTCGCAAAGAAGAGCTGCGAAAAACAAACGACAAACCGACACGTCCCTTTCCTTATGTCTTTCTTTTTTTCCGGGGTGCCCGATGGCTTCGCATCATCCTGTTCGGACCTCCTCGATCCTGCCGTTTCGGAGCCGCAGGCGATCCTTCACCAAGGCTTGCACGGCCGGCGTCGGTGGCCTCGCGCAGCTTGTGTGCGGCTTGGATCTGGACAGCATTGGCGCGATAGGTCTCGGTCGTCGCGGCCTGCGCGTGGTTGAGCACTTCGCTCGCCAGGGCGGCCTGTTCCGGAGCCTGCGACACGATGAAGCCGGCCACGATGTTGCGGATCACCTGCGGCGTTACGCGTTTTCCGAACAGACGCAGGCACTGATCCCCGACGGATTGGCTCAGATAGTCCGGTGCGACCGGCTTGCCGCGGCTGCCGACGAAAAGCGCGGTTTCCTGCGCCGGCGCGACAGTGGCGCGATGGTGCGTGACATAATCTTGTAGTTGGCACCGGAGGTCAGGGGTCAGCATGCGCTGGTCTCGCTTCTTGTCCTTTGTTTCGCTGGCCGACAGGTATAGCGTCGTCAGATCCGGATCGAAGTTGTCCTTCAGATCGAGCGTCGCAAGCGACTCGAGCCGGATCGGAGAATTCACGAGCAGACTGAGCGCGAGCCCGGTGCGTGCAAGCTTGTTCGCGGACGTCCGCGATCTGAAGCCCGGGTCTGCCAAATGGTGGCGCAGGGCAACATCGGAACAGCTTCGCGCCGCCAACCGCAATTCGGCGAGGTCGACAAGTCGGCCGTCGTTGCGGGACGGTTGCAGCGCAGCTTGCTTCTTCAACAGTTTCAGCACCGGATTGACCCAGTTCCAATCGCGGTCCGGGAACAAGGCTTGGCCCAGGAGTTTCAATCTCTGAACCTCGCCACGCACGGTCGCGACAGAGACCGCGCCGCGTCGGAAAGCGGATTGGCGGTCATCAAGCCGTTGTTTCAACGTCACCGGAGTCACGTCTTCTGCCAGATCATTTGCGCGGCAGAAGTCGAAAAAGGCCCAAGCGGACTGTAATCTTGATTGCAATGTATCGACTGACCAAGCCTCGACAAGAAGCCCGTCGTTCAAGTCTTCCGCGCAGAAATGCAGTTTCGGCTTCGCCGCCAGCTGCCATTCCAGCGGCAGGCGGTGCCAGTTCCGCTGGATTTCGCGAATCAGCGCCGCGCGCTTGCTCTCTGTCTCGACGCGCGCGTCCCGGGCAAAGGCGTTTGATCCCGGGAAAACGGCTTGCAATGCCTGCCGCATCGATGCAGCCAATTCCGGCCGTAAATCTTCGCATCTGCGTTCAATCAGCGCCGACGTGATCAAATCGGGTGGCAGATCGTCCTGTGCCGCAGCGCGGAGCCAGCGCCCCAAGCCTTGCTCCAGCCGCGGGCGTTGAAAGTCCGAAGCATTGGCAAAGGCCGCTTCGAACCGGGAACGTAGATCTTCCGGCCACTTTGCCAGCGCGACGGAAAGTCGGTGTTTCGGCATCGTTCAATGCTCCATCTGCTGCTCGATAACGATGCGGAAATCGACATGCGACAACACGCGACGGCTGTATTGATCGAGCAATTTCAGGTAGTTCTTCTGCGCGACGATCTTGCTGACTTCGGCGTAATACGCCCGTGTTGTCTCGATCCGTTTATGTCCCAGCACTTCCTGGACAAGCCCCATCGCGCTCGGATCCATGTCGAGGATCACTTTTCCCGCGATGTGGCGCATTACTTGCATGTCCATGCGCAACTGGCAGTACTTCCAGACGTGCTGTCTGAAGCGTGCGCAGAGCTTGCTTTTTGCCATGTAGCCGAGTCCATCCGCATAACCGCCGTTTTCGCCGCGTTCCTTGCGTTCCGTGCTGGCACCCGGGAAGAGGTGCTCGTTCTCGGCATGCGCCTCTGCGTTTTCTGCAAGCACGGGGCGATAGATCTCGATGTAGCGTTTCAGCATCCGTACTGTTTCCGGATCGATGGTTACGTGGACAGACCGCAGGTTCTTCATTTCTGCTGCCGGCAGAATCATCCGCCCGTCGCCCTGCCCGATCGGCAAGCTCAAGTGAGGTTGTTCACCGAAAGCCCGCAGGCGCGCGAAATTCGTGCGCCGCATCGGCGTGACACGCTGTGAAAGCTGCGCGATCAACGCCGATCGCGCCAGCCCGGCCTGCGCCAGAGTTGGACGTGCCTTGCCGTGTTTGACCCAGCGTTCCGCTTCACGCCAAAGCGTTTTGGGCGCTTGGAACCAGCGCGACAGCGCCGAGTCGTCGTTGAACTGGCGCAGCATCTCGTCGTGATGACGACCGATCTTGCGCTCTTCGTAGACGTAGCCAAGGCTTCCGTCAGCTTTCAACTTTGAGCCGACAACGCTGGGGTCCAGCTTCATGGTCAGTGCACGAACGGGTTCAAGCAAATCCCCTGGCAGATCGCAGGACTTTCCGACGCTGTAGAGCGCCTGCACGACAGAGCACTCATAGCGCCCCTTCTTGTGCGTTTCCCAGTTCTGCCCCTGCGCTTCGACGCGCGCCCGACGCTTGCCACGGATCGCAGCGACCGCCGCCAGAAGACACTCCGGTCGGAACAAGTCCTCCAGCGCTTTAGGCTTATTCCGCACCGCAGGGTCGCTCTCGGCGGCGTGCCAGACCCGCTTGACAGCGTCCCGCAGGTTGCGCTGCGTTCCTGGTTCGCGGGTCAGCATTGGCTGCGTTTTGGCTTTGTCCTGTAGTTCGCCAAGCCCAAGCTCGTCGTCCTCTTCTTTTATGAAGGAGGACCAATTCAGATCGCCTTGGGGCGCAACCATCTTGTCCGTCAGCGCATCGACCCTTGACCGGATCGCGTCCGGCACCGCGATCCAGGTGACATCGGGCAAGCGATCTTGCCGTCCCGCGGGCCGGAAGGGCGCGGCACTCATCTTTTCTTCCGAGATCACGTCGTTCCAGATCCGTCCCGCACGGCGCAGTTTCTCGCGATGACTGTCGGATTTGCTCGCGATTTCTTGGGCAGAAAACTCGGCCAGGAAAGTTGCATCGATTTCATTTGGGCTCAGTTTTTGCTGGTCCGCGCGCAGAGCGAGCCTGCGAAAGATCGCCGTTTCTGATTTTGCGTGGGGCGGCGTGCGCGTCGCAAGTTTGTCAAGCAGCATCCGCCATTGCTCTGGCAAGGCTTTGACATCCGACTCACGCCCGCTGACGGCGTTCGGATCGACGAGCTTCACCGCTGCGCGGATCTGCGAAAGCTTGTTGACGAGCGACTTCGCGGACTGCACTTGCAGATCTTCCGGGCGCAATCGGTGCAACATTGGTTCGATGACCACCGATGTTGCAACGATCTGCTCCGGGGCGCTGGCTTGCGAGGTCGCGAGTTGGCGGATTGCCTGCACGCTGCGTTTTGCGGCCTCAGGCTTGCAAACGCTGTCGACGGCATCAATCGCGTCAGCGAGCGTTGGCAGCCGACCACGCAAGCGCAATGCCAGCGACCGCCGCACGGAATCCGCCCACGCGCGCTCCGCGCGGCGGAGATCACTGAGGATCTGGCTTTGTCGCGCGCCGAGGGATTCCCGCTGCTCCGGCGTGATCGTGCTGCAGACGTGAAAGAGCTCTTCGACGGCGGGATCGCCCTCTTGCATCAGCGTCTCACGAAACCTCCGCACAGAGACAATTGTCGCAACCCGCGTCGCGGCGTTCATCGGGGTCAGTCGCAACACAGCGATGAGGTCGGTTGTAGTCCCGTGAAATTCGCGATCATCAAACATTTTTTCTGTCCTTTCTTGTTGAGTATCCGGGGTGTTCTCCAGGCGCGTTCGGAACAAAACGCGCCTGGAGAACACCTCGGAAACTGCCGACAGGGGCAGACAAAGAGCCCCCTTTCCCGCCGCTGGCTGACAGGGGGCGACACAGGACGACATGGGGGCAAAAGGGGTGGTCCACATTCCAACGCAATGGAGACCGGCTATTTCCCCCGAGAAGGATAACGCATTGAAAGTAAGTCATTTTATTCAACGTCATTTTTCGACATCCGAACGCAATAATCGATCCAGATCGCTTGCATTTCTTGCTCGATGCCCTGGAATTTCCACAGTGACAGCGCGGTGATTCGCCAGCGTCCGTTTGGGCGTTTGCCATGCAGGCGCCCCTCCGCCAGGTACCGCTGTATTTGCCGCTCGGACTTGCGCAAAAACTCGGCCGCTTCGCGGGCCGAAAAAGTGTCATCCGGGGATACGATCATTATTGTTCTCCTTTCGTCCTCTGTCGAAAAGGAGATACGCACGTTGGCGACGGATCAAAATATCGGGTTTGTTTGCCGCAGACGACTGCGTGCCAAGAACACGTTTCCGCGAATCCGAGACCGGGAACGAGGGGAACGCAGGATAGTATCAAGAAAGAGCCCTGCCATGCACTGGTCACTCATGCGAACGGCCACAGGACACACGCCGAATTGACCTTCGCCGAAGCACAGCTTTCCTGAAACAGCCGTTCACTTCGACAAGAAAATAGTCGCTTTAGGCGCGAGTGCTCTCCAAATCGCTGACGCGAGCCAAGGCGCGCTGGCCGCAGGCAAGCACTCTTCGCTGTGATTTTAGCTCTTGGCTTTTCGACTTTCGCGCAGCCAGAAGCTTTCGCCGTTCATCTCCAGGATATGCACATGAAGGGTCAGGCGGTTGAGAATGGCGCCCGTGAGGCGTTCCGATCCCGCACCACGCAAAAAACGTTTTTCCCGTATTCGCGACTTTCCTTAGGTGTTTGATCTCACGGTTTTATGGTGTGATCCTTTCGCAGGAATGGAAGGAAGCATTATGGGACAGGTTCGTCATGGCAGCGCCACGACCACGCACGCCGTCAGAGCAGCAATACAGCGATCGCAAGCTTCGATCGCGAAATCGCCAGTACAGGCGGTGCGCCGATCGAGGCTCGCAGCGACGAAGGCGACATCCTTTGGCTCGGAGGTGTGAGTGCTGGACGTAATCTCCCCAAAAGCGCTGGATGAAATTTCCCCAGTTTGGCGCTGTTGCCGATGGTCCGGGGGGCATGCCCCCCGGACCATCGGCGGCGCAGAATTACCCCTGCTGATGCCAATGGAAGGGCGCGCAGGTGGTGGAATTGAGGGAGATCGTGATGATCTTGGAATTGAAGCGGCAGGGCCTCGGCGTCAGCGCGATCGCGCGGCAGACCGGGCTCGACCGCAAGACTGTGCGGAAATACCTCGAGCGCGGTCTCGAGGTGCCGGTCTACGGGCCGCGCGAGCCGGAGGAGCGGCTGGCTGAGGAGTATCGCAGCTACCTGGTCGACAGACTGGCGGCCTGGCCGGGACTTTCGGCCCGGCGGCTGCACCGGGAGATCAAGGCGATGGGCTTCGAGGGGGCCTATTCGACGCTGACGGAGTATCTGCGGCTGATCCGCCCGGCTGCCCCGCGCAAGTTCGAACGGCGCTTCGAGACGCCCGCCGGGCAGCAGGCGCAGGTCGATTTTGCCGAGTTCCAGGTCGAATTCACCTCGGAGCCCGGCGTAATCCGCAAGGTCTGGTTGTTCAGCATGGTGCTGGGACACAGCCGCTGGCTCTGGGGGCGGTTCTGTCCGAACCAGACGCTGGAAACGGTGATGCGCTGTCACATCGCTGCCTTCGACATGATGGGCGGGGCCTGCACCGAGGTGCTGTACGACAGGATGAAGACCGCGGTCATCGGCCAAGATGCAGCAGGCATCGTGACCTACAACGCCTCGCTCGTGGCTCTGCTGGGGCATTACGGATCAGCCCCGCGCGCCTGCCAGCCCTATCGGGCGAAGACCAAGGGCAAGGTCGAACGGCCCTTCCGCTACGTGCGGCAGGACTTCTTCCTGGGGCGCAGCTTCCGCGACCTGGAGGATCTGAACGCCCAGTTCGAGGAATGGCGGACGACCATCGCCAATCCCCGGATTCACGCCACCACGCAGCGGGTCGTCGACGAGCATTTTGCCGAAGAGCAGCCGCACCTCGTGGCCCTTCCGGTCCGGCCCCATGACGCGGTCCTGACCGTGGAGCGTCGGATCAGCCAGGAGGGCATGGTCGCCGTTGGCGGCAACCAATACAGCGTCCCGGACACCACCCGGCGCCGGATCGTCGAGGTCCAGAACCATCCGACTGAGGTGCGCATCTTCGAGGACGGTCAGCTGATCGCCTGCCATCCGGTGCTCGAGGGCAAGAACCAGAAGCGTGTCGATCCCAGCCATCGCAAGCCGGTGCCTGCAGTGCGCCGTGCCGCCATCGAGGTCCCATCTCCAGCGGACACCGCAGTGTTGCGCCGGTCATTGGCCTTCTACGAGGCCGTCGGTCAGCGCCTGGCCAGCCAGCCGGAGGGCCGTCCATGATCCCGGTCACGGAACGCATCCGCCAGAGCCTGGTCAGCCTGCACATGGCCCGCGCCCTGGAAACGCTGGACCAGGTCCTGAGCCGGCTGGAAAAGGGCGAGATGACCGCCATCGAGGCCATCGACGCCCTTTTGGCGGAGGAGCTGACCCTGCGCGAAGGACGCCGCGTCGGTGTCGGCCTGCGCACCGCCCGCCTCACGCCGATCAAAACGCTGGAAAGCTTCGACTTCTCCTTCCAGCCTTCACTGGACCGCCATCGCATCATGGCCTTGGCGCAGTTGGAGTTCATCAACCGCGCCGAGGTGCTGCACTTCCTCGGCCCGCCCGGCACGGGCAAGAGCCATCTGGCCACTGCCCTCGGCGTCGCCGCAGTGAAGGCGGGCCGCAGCGTCTACCGCTGCACCCTGGCCGAGCTCATCGATGCCCTGACACAGGCCGAACGCAAGGGGCGCCTGCCGGAAAAGATCCGCTTCTACGCCCGGTCTTCGCTGCTGATCGTTGATGAAATCGGCTACCTGCCCATCACCAGCGGCGGCGCCAATCTGTTCTTCCAGCTCGTCAACGCGCGCTATGAGAAAGGGGCGATGATCCTGACCTCCAACCGCGGCTTCGCCGAATGGGGCGAGGTCTTCGGCGATCCCGTCGTCGCCACCGCGTTGCTGGATCGGTTGCTGCACCACGCGGTCGTCGTGCAGATCGAGGGCGCCAGCTACCGCCTGCGCGGCCACGCCGACCTGATGCCCGAGCACACCCGGTCGCACGCCACCATCACCCCGCCACCGCCCCAGAAAAGGCGCGGTCGGCCACCCAAAAACGGAGGTGCCAATCACCTGCACGGCTGATCCCCGAACCCGTTAGGTGGGGAATTTTGCGCCAGCACTTCTGGGGAACTTTGATCCAGCATTTACAGGAGGCACAGACCTCAGCCGAGACCTGGCCGAGATCAAGCGCTGCCTGTCGCGGCTGACAGGGAACGCATCCAGGGTCTGCCACGCCGTGGAAACTGAAGCAGCGCTGGACCGCAAACGGGCGCAGCTCGCAAGGGGCTAAACTGGGGATACCCTGAATACCAATAATTGTTGCCCGATCGCACCCATACGGTCGGGTCTACCTCCCTCATAAGTGCACCCGCCCCTTTTGTTATCTCCGAGCCCATAGGTCTTTTTTGCAGACCTATCGACTATTTCGCACTACCAACATCCTATGAACAAACCAAGCGATTCACATATGACCCGATGGCAACGCGACCGGTGTGGATTCATCGAGCACCCGATATTTTGGCATGGATCGATCGGGCTCGCCGATCTGATGGAGGTCATGGGCATCAGCCGTGCCCAAGCGTCAAAGGATCTCAATGGCTACATCGCCGACCATCCTGATCACCTGTTCTACGACAACAGCGCGTGAACTTACATCATGGGGTCGGCGTGCGAGGCACACTACCTTTTAATCGATCCCGGCGCGCTTCTGGCAGACATGGCGGCGGTGGCGCTCGGTGCGCCGGTACCGCAATCGGATTGGTTCGACGAATCCCCGGCAGTGCTGACACCTGCCATCCCGGCTCGCGGGCTGTACCCGTTCACCGTTCGCAAGGTGCTTCTGACGTGCAATCAGGGGCGTCGACTAAGCCTAACATACCAGTCGATGTCTTCGCCTTTGCCCGAGCGGCGACAGATTGCGCCCTACGGCCTCGTGCAGGATGGATTCCGATGGCATGCGCACGCATTCTGCTTTCGAGACGGCATATTCAAAGACTTCGTCGTTGGGCGGATGGCAAATGTGTCTTTGGGCGACACAGCAGGGATCGACATTGCGACCGACACAGCATGGACCGAAACCGTAGCTCTACGGATCGCGCCGCATCCTGTTCTTTTTTTGATAGCCAGCGCCGGGTGATTGAACTGGACTACGGCATGGTCGATGGGACAGCAGTGCTTGAAGTTCGCCGCTGCCTCCTGTTCTACAATCTCAAACGACTGGGCCTCGACGGCGACGCTGCCGCGCGGCGCCCGGAAGACCAGCAAATCGTCCTGCTCAATGCGGACGATGTCCTGACCCTGCTTGGAAGCAATGCGAAATGACCGAGAGCGGCGACAAATACCGGATGTCCTTCACGACAGGCGGCTTGTTCCTCAACGAGAGCCTGGAGTTGACTCGAGTGCACGAGCCTGGGGAGCCCTGGGCCGATACCGTTGCGAGAGCCATGGAAAGCGGGACAGCTTCGCTGCCGAAGTCCGCGTCCAACAAGCGCACCCTTCGCGAAATCGGCAACCGCATTCGCACACTGTCGGACGACGAACGGCAGTTCCTTCTGGCGACGGCCGACCGTTCCGATCAGCAGGCGATCCTGTGGCTCGCGATGTGTCGCGCCTATCGCTTCGTCCGGGAATTCGCCGTCGAAGTCGTTCGGGACAGGCATCTGTCCTACCAGCTGGAGCTGCCCTACTCCGCTTTCGACATCCTGCTGGATTCCAAGGCTGAATGGCATCCCGAATTGGAGAAGCTGAGCGACAGCACGCGACGTAAACTTCGCCAGATCCTCTTTCGCATCATGCGCGAAGCTGCGATTATTACCCAGGATGACCGCATTCAGACCGCAATCCTGTCTCGGCGCCTGTTGCAAATGATTGAAGAACGAGACCCTCGGGAGTTGGCGTACTTTCCCGGTATCCCGGTCAGTGGAGGACCGAATTGAAGATTGAATTGACGCGCAAGGAACGCGCGGAACATCTATTTCGCGTGATCACCAGCAAGCGATTTCTTTCCAAGCAAGGTTTGGGCAACGAGGTTCCTTTTTTCATCTGCCCCTTTCCCGCCGAGGCCGGGCTGACTATGGTCAATGACCGGGCGGATTTGATCTCGCGCCTGGGGCATTCCGGCGTGCGTGTGCTCGATATCGACCTCTACGACCTCGCCCTCGAAATCCTGCGCGAGCGGGACATTCTCGAACAGCTCATCGAGGTCGAAGCCGACAGCGACAAATCTGAAATCAAGGAGTTGCTCCAAGGGGTTCTTGATCCCGAGACACACCTGGTGCCAAAGATCGGCGAGGCCATCGCGGCTGTGCCGCATGATGTCATCTTCCTGTCCGGTGTCGGCGAGGTCTATCCATTCATCCGCTCTCACAACGTTCTGAACAACCTGCAGAGCACAGCCAAGGTCGCGCCGACGGTGTTGTTCTTCCCTGGTTCCTACACGCATGCTCTTGCGACTGGCGCGTCGCTGGACCTGTTCGGTCTCCTGCATGACGACAAGTATTATCGCGCATTCAATATCCTGAATTACGAGGTCTGACCCATGTCCCAGTTGATGAAAGATATTTTCGAGAAGCCGGTCGATCGCGCAATTGACGGGGTCATCAAGGCGGATGATGAAGCCAGCCTTCGCATCGAGCTGGACGAATATGTCATCACCGGAGAAATCGGGCAGAAGCTCGAGCAATTCCTCGAAGCCTACAATAACTACACCACGGCGAATGGTGTGTGGATCTCTGGGTTCTTCGGATCGGGTAAGTCACACCTGCTGAAGATGCTCGCTCTGCTGCTGGAAAACCGCCAGGTCGACGGCGCAACCGCGTACGAGATCTTTGCCGCGAAGCTCAAGGACGATCCGATGCTGAAGGGGCTGCTCGACAAGGCAGTCGCCATTCCGTCCCGGTCGATCCTGTTCAACATTGACCAAAAGGCAGATGTCATCTCGAAGACCGATGCGGACGCCCTGCTCTCAGTCTTCCAGAAGGTTTTTGACGAAGCCTGTGGGTATTACGGAAAGCTCGCGCATATTGCCCGTTTCGAACGCGACCTCGACCAGCTCGGACATCTTCAAGACTTTCGGGACGCCTATACGCGAATTGCAGATGAGCCATGGGAGGATGGCCGCGAGATTGCGAAGCTTCGCGGTGCCAAGATCGCACAGGCCTATGCCGAGGCGACGCAATCCGACCCAAGCGATGCAAAGGGCATCCTCGACCGCTATCGACAGGACACCAACATCTCGATCGAAGACTTCGCGGACACCGTCAAAGCCTGGATCGAAAGGCAGCCCAAGGGCTTTCGCCTGAACTTCTTCGTCGACGAGGTTGGCCAGTACATCGCCGACAACGTCAAGCTGATGACCAACCTTCAGACCGTGGCCGAGACGCTGAACACGCGCTGCAAGGGGCGGGCCTGGATCATCGTGACCTCCCAGCAGGACATGGAATCCATCGTCGGGGACACGCGAGCGTTTCAGGGGCAGGACTTCTCGAAGATCATGGCACGCTTCGGCGTTCGAATGCCGTTGAACTCTCAAGATGTCGCCGAGGTCATCCAGCGTCGCCTGCTTGCGAAGACCCCTGAAGGTGAAGTGGCGCTCGGACATCTGCACGACCGCGAGGAAAACAACCTCAAGACATTGTTTGATTTCGCGGACGGCTCAATGAAGCTCAAGAACTATACAGGGCGGGATCACTTCATCTCCAGCTATCCGTTCCCTCCGTATCAATACACCCTGTTCCAGGAAGCCATCCGCGCACTGTCCCAGCACAACGCCTTCGAGGGGCGTCACAGCTCGGTCGGCGAACGGTCGATGCTCGGTGTTTTCCAGGAAGTAGCCAAGAAGCTCATGGCACAGCCAGTGGGCGGGCTGGCGACCTTCGACCTTATGTTTGAAGGCATCCGGACGGCTCTAAAATCGAATGTCCAGCAGTCCATCCATCTCGCCGAACGGCAGATCCAGGATATCGACGCATTTGCCGTTAGCGTCCTGAAGGCGCTCTTCTTGGTGAAATACGTCAAGGGTTTCAAGCCGTCGGTTCGGAACATCTCGATCCTGCTGCTGTCCGAGTTCGAGGCTGACCAGACTGAGCAAAAGCGCAAGATCGAGGAAGCCCTGGGCTACCTGGAGCGCAACACGCTCATCCAGCGCAACGGCGAGGTCTATGAATTCCTGACCGACGAAGAAAAGGACGTCGAGGCCGAGATCAAGGCGCTCGACATCGACCCGTCCGAGCTGTCGAAAGAGCTGGAGACCCTGGCCTTCGACACGATCCTGAAGGTCCGCAAGATCCGGCACGCCCAGACGAACAACGAATACAGCTTCACCCGCAAGCTGGATGATCATGCCACCGGCCGCGAGTACGAACTGGCTGTCAATGTCATCTCGCCCTACAGCGAACATGCCGACAGCCCGGATGCCATCCGCATGGCCACAATGTCGCGCGAGGAGCTTGCCGTCGCGCTGAAGCCGGACAGCAATTTCGTCCGCGACCTCTTGCTCTTCAAGCAGACAGACAAGTTCATCCGGCAGTCTCGCACCGGCTCGCCGCAGCCTGGCCGCGATCGCATCATCGCCGAGAAGGGCGAGCAGAACGGGCGACGTGCCAAGGATCTCGAATTGCGCCTTCGCAGGTTGATGGGTGAAGCTCGGATGTTCGTTCGCGGCGACGAGCTGGAAATCGGCAGCGAGGACCCGCAGGATCGGGTGACGAAGGCCTTCCAGTCACTGGTCGACAAGGTCTACACAAACCTCTCGATGCTGCGCGGTGTAGCCTACTCCGAAGCAGACGTTGCCAAATCGGTCCGACAGGACAGCGGCCTCTTCGGGGCTGGCGGCAGCGGCCTGACCGAAGCGGAACATGAAGTTCTCGGCTTCGTGAACCAGCAGAAGCGCAACGGCCTCAAGACCTCCGCCAAGAGCCTTGTGGAACGCTTCACGGCCAAGCCTTATGGTTGGCCCACCCCGGCCGTCCTGTGCATCACGGGCAGTCTCGTGGCGCGCGGCAAGGTCGAGGCGCGTGTGGACGGCACACTGACCGAAGGCCCCGACTTGGCGAAGGCGCTCACCAACAGCCACGCCCTTCCGAACATCCTGCTCACCACGCAGCAAGAGTTCACCAACGGACAGATCAATGCGGCGAAGAAACTCTACCAGGACCTGTTCAGCAAGCCCGCTGCCGGTACCGATGCCCGTGAACTCGGCGCGGAGTGGCTGGCCAGCGTCTCGGAGCTTGAAGCCGACGTTGACGCCCTGACCCGGCAGTCCCACGACTACCCCTTCCTCGCTGCGCTGGAGCCGTTTCGCGACCGCCTGCGCAGCATGAAGCAGCAGTCCCCGTCCTGGTTCATCTCCGATGCGCCCCAGCACGAGGATGCGCTTCTGGACGCCAAGGAGGACATCTACGACAAGGTCAAATCCTTCATGGGTGGCGCGCAGAAGGCCATTTATGACGATGCGCGCGACACCTTGACCCGCCACGGTCCGAACCTCGAGCAGGTCGATCCCATGGCCGCCGCGAAGATCCGCGCGGCGCTGGAGGATCCGAACTGCCACAAGGGCAGCATCATCCAGGATCTAAAAAACGATCTCTACGATCTGCGCAACGAGGTCGACCAGGCGATCCTGGCCGAGCGCAAGGCCGTCATCGCCGCCGTGGACTCAGTGGCCGCCAAGATCACCCAGATGCCGGAGTTCCAGCAGCTGGATGCGGACAAACAGGCGAAACTCACCAGGCGGCTCGACCTCGCCAAGGCGGGGCTCGACACGATCACCCAGATCTCGCAGCTCCAGGTCCGCGCCATGACCGCGCAAAGCACCCTCACCGGCGAGGTCATCGCAGAGATGGATCGCCTCGCCCGTCCGCCGCAGGCCCCTTTCACGCCGAAACCGGGCGCAGCCGAACCCCCTGCCCCTGCGCCGCAGGCGCCGACGTACATCAATGCCTCGCAGATCAAGGTGCCCTTCACCAAGGCCTACCTGTCGGATGATGCGGACGTGACCGACTACCTCGAAGAACTGAAGAAGACCCTGCTGGCCGAGATCCACGCAGGCAAGAAAGTGATCGTCTGATGGACACCAACACGCTCAAGAAATTTGCCGCCGCAGCCCGGAACCTGCTGATCGACCAGGTCACGGCCAAGCTCGACCTCGTCCTCGCTGAAGGGGCCAATGCGCGCCGCGAACATCCCGCCGCCATCAAGGCGCTGGAAACCGCCATCAAGACCCACGGCAAAAAGCAGGTCATCGAACAGACCGCCTATACCTGGTTCAACCGCTTCACCGCCCTGCGCTTCATGGATGTGAACGGCTACACCCAGGTGCGCATCGTCTCGCCCGCCGAGGGCGCGACCCGGCCCGAGATCCTGTCCGAGGCCATGGCAGGCAACCTGCCCGACGGTGCCCCCGCGACCATCGCCGCCCTGCTGGATGGGCGCGCGCCCTCGAATGACCCGCAGGCCGAGGCCTATCGCCTGCTGCTCGTCCATGCCTGCAACGGCTGGCACGCGCACATGCCCTTCCTCTTCGAGGAACTCGACGACTACACCGAACTCCTGATGCCCGAGGATCTGCTGTCGCAGACCTCGATCCTCGCCCGCCTGCGCGAGGTGATGACCGACGACACCTGCCGCGATGTCGAGATCATCGGCTGGCTCTACCAGTTCTACATCTCGGAGAAGAAGGATCAGGTCTTCGCGGGCCTCAAGAAGAACCAGAAGATCACGGCTGAGAACATCCCCGCCGCGACGCAGCTGTTCACACCCCATTGGATCGTCCGCTACCTGGTGGAGAATTCGCTGGGGCGGCTCTGGCTGCTGAACCGACCCGACAGCCGTCTGGCCGAGCGGATGGACTATTACATCGCGCCCGAAGAGCCGGAGACGGATTTCCTGAAGATCACCCGCCCCGAAGAGATCCGCATCTGCGATCCCGCCGCAGGCTCGGGGCACATGCTGACCTATGCCTTCGACCTGCTCCACGCCATCTACGAGGAAGAGGGCTATGAGGCGACCGAGATCCCCGCGCTGATCCTGACGCACAACCTGACCGGGGTGGAGATTGACGACCGCGCGGGCGCGCTGGCCGCCTTTGCGCTGGCGATGAAGGCGGCGGCGCGGCTGGGGCGGCGGCGGTTCCTGCGGATGGAGGCAAAGCCCGACATCTGCGTGTTGCAGGACGTGAGCTTTACCCCGGCCGAGTTGCAGGACGTGGCCGCCGTGGTGGGCAAGGATTTGTTCACCGATGAACTGCGCGAGACGCTGGGGCAATTTGAGCAGGCCAAGAATTTCGGCTCGCTGATCGTGCCGAAGCTACGCGATCCGGCAGAGACGCTGCGGGTGGTCGAGGCACGGGATTTCGGCTCTGACCTTCTGCTGAAGGATGTGCAGGAGCGCGTCGTCACCGTGCTGCGCATGGCCGAGGCGCTGTCGCCGAAGTACCACGTTGTGGTGGCCAACCCGCCGTATATGGGCAGCGCCGGAATGAATGCTACCCTGAAGGGGTGGATTGAGAAGAATTTCAAAGCTGCAAAGCTCGATGCAATGACCTGCTTTATGGATCGCGCATCAGGACTCACGAGAGCTAAAGGAACTTGGGGGATGATAAACCTACCAAGCTGGCTGTTCTTGGGGTCTTACTCAAAGTTCAGAACTTCGTTTCTACTGAGAAACAGGATCTCTTCATTTCTTCATCTCGGGCGGGGTGTCTTTGGCCCTGACTTCGGATCAATAGCTTTCGTCGTAAGCCGACACCAAGGTAAAGAGCGGCACCGGGGTTCTTATTTCAAACTTTATGAGCAACACTCGTTGGTTCGGACACCTGAAGAGATTCAAAGAAAGTTCTTGGAGCGTGACTGCGAAACGTTTTTAAGCGACCAAAGCAACTTCTTGAAAATTCCAGGTGCCCCTGTCGCATACTGGCACAGTTCGTCGGTCTACAAAGCGTTTGAGGGGCGCCAAGTTTCTCTTGTTGCGCGGCCGATGATTGGTATCCAGAGCGGAGACAATGACCGATTTTATCGGCAATGGCAGGAAGTAGGCCGATCTGAAATATTGACGTCACTGAAGTCCGTGGATGACACCGCAGGGAAGACGGTATGGGCTCCGCTTCAAAGAGGCGGCGATGCGAGAAAATGGTTTGGAAATAACTCGTACGTGGTAAATCTGTCGAACTCGGCGGAAGAAATCCAGAGTGTCACCAATAGCTCTCTGAGAAACTCTTCACAGTATTTCCAACAGTGCATTTCCTGGAATCGGCTCTCCAACGGCAGATTCTACCCCCGCTACGTCGACAACGGTTTTGCCTTTGATGACGTGAGCCCGTTTTTGACAACTACCCACGAAGCCAAGATCAATGATCTACTTGCGTGTCTTGGCAGTTGCGCGTCTCATTTCTTCGTTCGATCATTCTCTACAGGCTACAAGACCGAAGTAGGCCATGTCGCGCCGCTGCCGTTGCCGAATGAGGCAATCGGCGCAAGTGATTGGAACGTTGAGATACGACGTTTGGTGTCTCTCGCCCGCACCGACTGGGACGCCTACGAAACCTCCTGGGATTTCACCACGCTCCCGCTCCTCTCGCCTGATCATCGCGGCGAGACGCTGGCGGAGAGCTATGCCGCGCTCCGCGCCAACTGGCAGCGCATGACGGACGAGATGCGGCGCCTTGAGGAAGAGAACAACCGCATCTTCATCGACGCCTATGGTCTGCAAGACGAGCTGACCCCCGATGTGCCGATTGAAGAGATCACCCTCACCTGCAACCCCGCCTATCGCTATGGCGTGAAGGGTTCCGAGGCCGACCGCGAAACCCGCCTGCGCGCCGACACCATGGCCGAGTTCCTCAGCTACGCCGTGGGCTGCATGTTCGGGCGCTACAGCCTCGACGCGCCGGGCCTGATCCTCGCCAATCAGGGAGAGCGGTTGGAGGACTACCTCGCCCGCGTGCCGGAGCCCAGCTTCACGCCCGACGCTGACAACGTCATCCCCGTGCTGGACGAGAACTGGTTCCCCGACGACATCACCGAACGCTTCCGCCTGTTCCTGCGCGTGACCTTCGGCGAGGCGCATTTCCGCGAGAACCTGAAGTTCATCGAGGACAGTCTGGGCAAGGACATCCGCAAGTATTTCACCAAGGATTTCTACGCCGACCACGTGAAGCGGTATAAAAAGCGCCCGATCTACTGGATGTTCTCCAGCCCCAAGGGGACGTTCAACGCCCTGATCTACATGCACCGCTACCGCGCCGACACGGTGTCGGTGCTGCTCAACGACTACCTGCGCGAGTTCATCTCCAAGCTGATCGCCGAACGGGAGCGGCTGGAGAAGCTGTCGGATGATCCGACGGCGACGCAGGGCCAGCGGACCAAGGCGCTGAAGGAGGCGGGCGTCGTTGCGAAACAGATCGACGAGCTGAACGAGTGGGAGCGCGAGGTGATCTTCCCGCTGGCGCAGCAGAAGATCGAGATCGACCTGGATGACGGGGTGAAGGCGAATTATCCGAAGTTCGGCACCGCGCTGAAGAAGATCACAGGTCTGTCTTGAGAGGGCTGAGCTGATGTCGGATCGCATTCAAGCCGGGCTGTCGCGGCTGTTTGAGGAGCATAGGATCGTCTTCTGGTATGACGCTGCTCGCGATCTGCGCGAGGAGTACGAGGCCGTGTATCTGCCGGGTGTCGAGAAGGTCGAGATCGCCAACAACGAGTTCGGCCTGAAATACCGGATGCTGCGGCAGGAACCGAAGACGAAATTCCTGGTGTTCAAGGACGGGCCCGAGCCGGAGATGAAAGACAACTGGCTACTGGACCTGCAACT
This sequence comes from Antarctobacter aquimaris, assembly GCF_900184945.1. Taxonomy (GTDB): domain Bacteria; phylum Pseudomonadota; class Alphaproteobacteria; order Rhodobacterales; family Rhodobacteraceae; genus Maliponia; species Maliponia aquimaris. The sequence continues at coordinate 55,166 of NZ_FXYF01000018.1, forward strand.
GGCTACGGCCGTGTTCAAGGCCGACCAGGCGGCGATCTGGTTGTCCGAGATCGGCCTGCCCGGCAAGTACGAGGCCGTGGTGCGCGAGCATCTCGAGTTCTACCGCTCTGCCCGGCGACTGGAGCGGATGAAGGCGCTGGAACAGGAGCGCCCCTCGCAATCGGTCAGCGAGGCACGCCGCAACATGTTGGCCGTTTGCGCCGACGCCGATGGCGCGCTGGACACGGTGATCGAGGCACTGCTGGGTCAGCTGGCACGGGGCAGCGACGACGGGCTACGAGTGATCGAACGCTCCGGCCTGCTGGAGTTCTTCTGGACGCAGGTCGAGGGCGCTTATGGCTACGCATCAGATGCGCCGGACTTCGAGGATTTCGCCATCGCGCTGTTCCACTCGGCCTACCGGCGCTCTTTGGGCGAAGACGGCACGCTGAACGCCGAGGCGCAGCTTGTCTTCAACCGCTGGAAAAACAGCCGTCTGCACGCCGAGGCGTTTGAGAAACTCAGCGGTCGCTATCAGACCCTTCTCAAGATCCCCGACGACCTGAAGTCACGCGAGTTGAAGCCACTGGGATCCCTGGATCACTTCGAGGAAATCGACCGCCAGATTATCCGCCTGCTGGTGGGCGCGATGTCCAGCCAGACGGTGAGCGCTGCCGAGGTCCTGAAAATCGTCCGCGAGCGTCGCCAGAGCCATTGGTACGCGCGCTACAAGGATGTGTACGAGGCGATCGGCTACGCCACCGAGTTCCAGCAGGCGCTGGCCGAGGCGGTGCTGACGATGTCCTCGCCCGCCGAAGGGGTGAAGCGCTACGTGGCCAGCTGGTTCAAGATCGACCAGTTCTACCGCAAGTTCATCTACCACATGCAACGTAGCGGACAGGCGTCTCTGCTGGACGCGCTGTTCCAGAGCGTCGAGAACCGCTACACGACGAGTTTTCTACTTGCCGTGAACGATGCTTGGCAGGACCAGATCGCGAAGCTGTCCGACTGGAAGGTCGGAAGCTTTCCGCGCCAGGCCGATTTCTATATGGATCAGGCGGCAGAATTCCGTCGCCTGAAGACGCCGCAGAAGGTGGTGGTGATCATCTCGGATGCGCTGCGCTACGAGGTCGCCGAGGAATGCCTGCGCGAGATCCGCAAGCTGGACCGTTTCGATGCCGAGCTAACCCCGATGATCTCGGCGCTGCCGAGCTACACCCAGCTTGGCATGGCGGCGCTGTTGCCCAACCGGCAAATGACGATCGGCCCGGATGGCAACGTCGCCTCCCACGGTCAATCCGCGCAAGGCACGGCCAACCGGGAGAAGATCCTCGGGATGGGCCGCCCCGGAGACCGCGTGATCGCGATGAAGGCCGACGACTTCATGGCGATGAAGGCGGATGACGGGAAGGTACTCTTCCGCGATCACGACGTCTTCTACCTCTACCACAATCGCATCGACATCGTCGGCGACAAGTTGGCCACCGAAGACCGGACGACCGAAGCCGTCGAAGATGCCATCGAAGACATCACGAAGTTGGTGAAGAAACTGACGACCGCCAATTTCAGGAACATTCTGATCACGGCGGACCATGGTTTCCTGTACCAGCATCGCGCGCTGCACGACGCTGAATTCTCCGTCGCGGAACCGGCCGGCGCGGAGATCCTGCAACGGGGTCGCCGCTTCGTCCTGGGACACCAGCTCAACGAGACGCCCGGCATGAAGAAATTCACCGCGGCCCAGCTTGGCCTCGCGGGGGATTTGGATATTCTCATCCCGAATTCGATCAACCGCCTGCGTGTCAAGGGCTCCGGGAGCCGGTTCGTCCATGGCGGCGCCACGCTGCAGGAGATCGTCATCCCGGTGCTGCGTGTCGGCAAGCGCCGCGAGACCGACGTCGGCAAGGTCGGGGTTCAGATCATCTCCACGGGTAAGAACCTTATCACCTCCGGACAGATCGCGGTCAGCCTGTACCAGACCGAACCGGTGTCCGAGAAGCTGCAGGAACGGACCGTCTGTGCCGGGATTTTCGCAGATGATGGCACTCTCGTTTCTGATGAGCATGAGCTCACCTTCGACTTTGCCTCGGCCAACGCGCGTGAGCGCGAGCTCCCGGTCAAGTTCCTGCTCTCGCGGGATGCAGACCGGTACAACAATCAAGATGTCCAGCTGAAGCTCCGCGAACGGGTCGGCAAGACCAGCCACTTCGAAGACATCGCGGCCCAAAAGTACCGTCTCCAACGCGGGATGGCGACCGATTTTGATTTCTAATGGCGCACCTGCCCGCGACGGAAAGTAGATCGCAACGATGAACGACGTTGATACAAGAACCGCTTTCCTGGTGCCCTCGGAGACTCTGTCCTCCGAACCAACACCTTTCGCAGACGCCTGTAAGCGGCGCTGCTTCAGGCTGTTGCGAATGGTGGCAATCCTCCATGGAAAGGGTTTTCATGGTTTACGGGTCTATCCCTGGCTGTATCCTCTTGCCTACCGCGTCGAGATTTATCCCGCGAAATTTTCCGGTCCATCCGGTGTGCGGTATGATGACGATCTGGCGCCTGTCATGGAGGAAAAGCGCTTGGTCGCGCGTCATTCAGGAGCCGATCAAGCGAATTACTTCGGGTGGGACGATGTTGCGTCCGACAGTGCTCACGAGCTTGCGATCAAGTTCATCGACCGGTTCCCTCAGATCGTGAAGGCCGGTTACATCGTCGATTACGCCTATGTTGGGTGGTACGCGACCCTGATCGCACATTGCGAGTACGGTTACCTTCCGTACCTTTCCGCGGAATTTGAGCCAGAAACCGACGTCATGCGAATGCTTCAGGCCAATGCCATTGCTGGACAACATCAAATGGATTGGTTTCCGCTTCCCCCATCCGCTGGCAATGGGCACCGCTTTGATCCCCGCCCGGAACCACGATGGTTCCAGAGCAACTAATTTGAAGGCCCCGACATGAGCACGCTCGACGACAAGATTAATGAACACTTTGCCGGATTCGTGGTGCGCAAGGACCTCGTGAAAGCCGTGAAAGGCAACGCGATTGTCCCGACCTACGTGCTGGAATACCTGCTTGGCCAATACTGCGCGACGGATGACGAGGCCTCGATCGAGAGCGGCATCGAGACCGTCAAGGAGATCCTGCGCAAGCACTACGTGCACCGCAGCGAAGCCGGGCTGATACAGTCTACCATCAAGGAGCGCGGGCGCTACAAGGTCATCGACCAGATCAGCGTGTCCCTGAACGAGAAGACCGACAGCTATGAAGCGACGTTCGAGAACCTCGGGATCAAGAAGGTCGCTGTCGATAGCGGCACCGTCAAGAAGCATCCCAAGCTCCTGGTGACCGGTGTCTGGTGCATCGCGGACGTGCAGTACGAGTTCAACGAGGATGCGCGGACATCCCCCTGGATCCTGGAAACCACCAAGCCGATCCAGATCGCCAACGTCGATTACGAGTCCTACAAGGCGGCACGGGAGAAGTTCACCAAGGACGAGTGGATCGACCTCCTGATGCAGTCCATCGGCTTCAATCCGGAGGCCTTTGGACGACGCAGCAAGCTACTGCAGTTGATGCGCTTGATTCCGTTTGTCGAGCGCAACTACAACCTCATCGAATTGGGCCCCAAGGGCACCGGAAAGTCGCACATCTACTCCGAGTTCTCCCCGCACGGACAGCTGATCTCGGGAGGTGAGGTCAGCGTGCCGAAGCTCTTCGTGAACAACTCGACCGGCCGGATCGGGCTGGTGGGCTACTGGGACGTCGTGGCCTTCGACGAATTCGCGGGGCGGGAGAAAACCGCCAACAAGGCTCTGGTCGACATCATGAAGAACTACATGGCGAACAAGACCTTCTCGCGTGGGGTCAATCCCATGGGCGCAGAGGCGAGCTTCTCCTTCGTAGGGAATACCGACCACAACGTGCCCTTCATGCTAAAGAACTCTGACCTGTTCGAGGCCCTGCCACCGCAGTTCCATGACAGCGCCTTCATCGACCGACTGCACGCTTACCTGCCCGGCTGGGAGGTCGATGTGATCCGCGGCGAGATGTTCACCTCGGGCTACGGCTTCATCGTCGATTACCTCGCCGAGATCTTGCGCCACCTCCGGCAGGAAGATTTCTCCAACCGTCCAGACCAGCATTTCCAGGTCAGTCCGAAGATCTCGACCCGCGACCGGGATGCCGTCTACAAGACAATGTCTGGTCTCTTGAAGGTGATCTTCCCGGCGGGCGGGGAGAGCGCTGCGGACGTCGAAGAACTGCTGAAACTTGCCCTGGAATCCCGCAAGCGGGTGAAGGACCAACTTTTCCGAATCGATGCCACCTACCCTGACGTCGACTTCTACTATGCAGGCTCGGACGGCGAGAAGCGTCGGGTGCAGACAGTCGAGGAACAGGAATTTCCGCAGTTCTACAATCGCAAGCACGTAAGCTCAGAAACAGGAAAGATCACCGATGCCACCCTGGCGGACGGTGCTATCGTTGATGAGCCCTCAACACCAACGGTTGCAAGATCAGTGCCGGGTGTGGTGCCTGTTCCCGAAGAGGGCCATCATACGTTTGTGGAAAACCGCAAAGGCGTGAGCTTCGAAAAGCTATTCGGAAACTACATCGCCGGGGCTTCCCGCATCGTGGTGACGGACCCGTACATCCGCTACTTCTATCAAATCAGGAACATGATGGAATTCGTGGAGCTGGTGATCCGGAAAAAAGCACCGGAGGATCAGGTTTCAATCCACCTCGTGACCGGTCCCCACGACGGCGACATTCAGAAGCAACGTGAGCTCTTGGACAGTATCGCGGAAGCTTGCACCGGCACAGGTGTGGATTTCACCTGGGCATTTGATACGTCCGGGACCGCCCATGCCCGTGACATCGTGACCGATACCGGATGGAAAATCGTTCTGGATCGTGGCCTGGATATTTATCAGGCGCCCATCCGCAGAGAAGGCTTCAACCTCGGCGATCGGCTGCAGGATCACCGAATGATCAAAAGTTTCTATGTGACCTATGTCAAGCAATAGCTTCCAATCTCCGACATTTTAGGAAATAATCAAAGCTCCTAACAGCCAAAGAAAATCGAGAATCCGCAGTAAAAACCAGCTCTCCAAATCAACTATCTAAAGCATTCGACACCTGTGAAGCAATATGCCGATAACACCGGAAAGAATCATCTCAGCACTCAAGTCTGAACGGGCGGCCGCTCAGATTGGTCTTGCCTTCAAAGTCCTATCCACAAGACGACAAGGCGAATTGACTCTGATAGCGGCGGAACCCGTTCGAGATGGCCGCAGAAGCTCAGCCCTCGATGAAAGCCTGGAAGATTCAAAGGCCGTCTGGTTCGGAGATCTTCCGGGACGAGGCAAGGTTGTCGCCGTTGACCCTGATCGCGGTGAGCTCGCGCTGAAATACGTGAGCGGCCCTCTTCCCGAAGTTGACAGCCGGGTCACACTCTATCCCGAAGATTTCCTAACTCCATTGATCGAGTTATGGGATACACCTTGCCACCTGAAGAAGGCTGCAAAGCTCCTCAAGAGAGCCAAGGCACCTGCAGCATTCGAGAGCAAACCGCTTCCAGCGGAATTCAACCAGCTTCGCGCAAGGCAATCCGAAGCAGTTTCACTGCCGCTCAGTCGTGTCGGCCTGCTCCACGGCCCACCAGGCACAGGCAAGACATATACCATTGGCGGGATGATTGCATATCTCTTGACGCGATTTCCAGACTGCAAGATCCTGGTGAGCGGCCCGACCAATACAGCCGTGGATTCCGCGCTTCTGTCCGCGGACGACTGGCTTCAAAAGATTGGTCGTGAAGATCTGCGGGAGACAATGAAGCGCATCGGCTCTCGCTTTGAAACCAGCAAGTTTTCGGGGCGCAACCATTTGCTCCCAAGCGGTGTGTATGCGGCATCCGTGGAGGTTGGACTACTGGAAAGTGAGGAACCCTCCAAGACAGACATCGAAAAGTACGTCATCTGGAAGGAGAAGCTGGCCGAGGCGCGAAAGAGGCTGAAGGCGGATATTGCCTATACTTGCAGCCAATCACGTCTGATCGCCATTACGACTAATTCTTTTTTCCGGCATTTTGACGATATCCCGAAAGGATGGCATTTCGCGCTTGCCGATGAGGCGAGCCAGATCCCGCTACCCGCGGCTTTGATGGTTGCCAGCAAAGCCCACTGTGTAACCTTTGCCGGGGACCCGAAACAACTCGCGCCAATCGTCCAAACCGATGACATCTCCGCCGGAACGATCCTGGGCAAGACTGCCTTCGACGTGTTCAAAGAAGCGCCCAGCGTTTTCTTGAACGAACAATCTCGAATGTGCCAAGGCGTGTGTGACGTCGTATCCCACACGTTCTATGACGATCAGCTCATTGTTTGCCAGAAAGCTGCGCGCGACGTAGCCTGGAAGAAAGATCGCAGTCCCTGGTTCCTGAATGGTCGAGAGATGCCGCGAGTCATGATCGATGATCGTGCGGGTGAAGCCACATGGTCGAAGAAGTACAATGGGAAGATCCGGTATCAATCAGCGGAAATCATCGCGGCAATGATTGACGAACTCCTGGGTTCGTACGCGGAGCCCGAAGATATTATGATCTTGACACCCTTCAGGGCACAGCGCGAGCTGATCCGGGGCATGCTTGGTCGCGGCGGGCGGCGGAACATCAAAGTGAGTACAGTTCACCGTGCGCAGGGAAGCGAAAAGAAGATCGTGATCTTCGACCCTGTTGATGCTGGGAGCTCGTTCCTCAACAGCGACACAGGTAGACGTCTCATCAACGTGGCAGCCTCGAGAGCGCAGGCACATTTTGTTCTATTGACCGGTCCAGCCGATATGAGGAACCAGTTCATCACACGCATCGCAGAACGATCACGTGCCATTTGGGATCGGCGCGGCGACTATGCATCGCCGCTCCGTGTCCGACTGAGGAGTGCATAGTCCCTCGGCCATCATTTTGGTGGCCGGCGCGGCCCGGCCCCCACCACCGCACCCGAAGTTCGATACTTGTCATGGCGTTGATGCCGTCAGGGGGCGGTCACATCATCAACGCCCTGTGGTTGTCGGAAAGCGGCGCGCTGTTCCTTTCATTTGACGCCACTCCGCACTCGGCTGGAAAAGCCCATTGGCCTGCGAGGCTCAGCTGAGCCGGACTCAAGGGCATGTGGGACACGTTGTGTGGCAGATTCGTGGGGCAAAACCACAGGAAACCTCAGGAAAACCTGTATTTCTTTGATTTTCAGGCTTGACAGTGGTGCCCCCACACGGACTCGAACCGCGGACCTACTGATTACAAATCAGTTGCTCTACCAGCTGAGCTATAGGGGCGCCTCACGCGCCGCGCGGGCCACGTGTAGGGATGGTTTATCCCGTCTTGGGGCGCAACGGAAGACCCGATTTGACACCCCGCCGGGCTGGCCCCCCGCATATCAGGTGTTCCTCGCCATTGGACCGCGTATATTGGCGCAGAGCCAACAAGAACCGGTGCCCCATGCAGGTCATCCTTCACGCCGGTGTGCACTGCACCGACGACGATCGTCTCCTGAAATGCCTTCTGCGCAATGCCGAAGCCTGGCGGCATGAAGGCGTCGCCATTCCGGGGCCGTCCAAGTACCGCGCCCTGCTCACCGAGTCGCTCAACAAGTTGCGCGGCGGCATCCCCAATCCCGACGCACGGGAAATCCTGCTGGACGCCATATTGCAGGAGGACCCGGGCCAGGTCTCGCGCCTGGTGCTGTCGAACGACAACTTCTTTTCCGTGCCCAAGCTCATGTTCCAGGGCGGGCATGTCTACCAGCGGGCAGAGACGCGGCTACAGACCTTTGCCGGGATCTTCGCCGCCGACCGGATCGAGGTCTTCATGGGCCTGCGCGACCCGGCCAGCTTTCTGCCCGCCGCCTTTGCCGCCACGCCGCACACGGACTTCGGGGTCTTCATGGAAGGTGTGAACCCCATGCACTTTCGGTGGTCCGACCTTGTCCGGCGCATGCGCCAGGCGTTGCCGGAGGTTCCCTTCACCCTGTGGTGCAATGAGGACACCCCCCTGCTCTGGGGTCAGATCATCCGCGAGATGGCGGGAATTGCGCTGACCCGCAAGATCACCGGCGCCTTTGATCTCTATGCGCAGATCATCTCGCGCGAGGGGATGGTGCGGTTCCGGGCCTTCCTGAAGGAAAACCCGACGATCACCGAAGGCCAGAAGCGGCGCGTGATGATGGCCTTCCTCGACAAATACGCGATCGACGAGGAGATTGAGCAGGAACTGGACCTTCCCGGTTGGGACGGCGCCTATGTGGACATGCTGACCGAGCTTTACGAGGAAGACCTCGAAACCATCGCGGCCATTCCGGGCGTGCGCCTGCTCACGCCTTGAGGCGGGCCAGCTGCCCGCCCGGATGCCGTTCCGGCCGTCACGAGCGCCCGGGGACGGCCGTCTGACGGTTCCTCAGGGCGTTGGTTGCGGCAGTTCGGCCCCGAAGGCCGGCAGGCTGTCCAGCGCCTGCTTCAGCGCATCGCCCCAGCCCTGGCTGATGGTCTGGAAATAGGGATCGTCCTGCTCGATCCGCCCGATCTGGCCCCGAACCAGGCTGTCGACCGTGTAGAGGTGGAAATCGAACGGCGCGCCGACGGTCAGGTTGGCCTTGACCGTGCTGTCAAAGCTCACCAGCAGCAGTTTCATCGCCTCCTCGAAGCTGAGCGCCGGATCATAGGCCCGCACGAGGATCGGCCGGCCGTACTTGATCTCGCCGATCTGGAAGAAGGGCGTGTCGCTGCCCGCCTCGATGAAGTTGCCTTCGGGGTAGATCAGGAACAGCCGCGGCGGCCCGCCGGCGATCTGCCCGCCAAGGATCAGCGTGGCATTGAAAACGCTGTCGGCGCGCTGGCCGGTGTCCGAGTTGCGCTGGATCACGTCGCGCAGCGTATCCGCCACCAGCCGCGCCATCTGGTACATCGACGGCATCTCGAACAGCGAAGGGTTGCGGTCACGGTGCGCCTTGGCCCGCTCGTCCAGTTCGCTGACGACGGCCTGCGTCGTGGCAAGGTTGCCGGCGCACAAGAGCGTGATGACCCGATCGCCCTCGGCCTCCCAGGTCTTCATCTTTCCGAAGGTCGATATGTTGTCCAAGCCCGCGTTGGTCCGGGTGTCCGACATGAAGACCAGCCCCCGGTCCAGCATCATTCCCACGCAATAGGTCATTCCGCACCCCTTGATTCGGCCGGACATTAGGGTCAGCGCGGAGATGCGTTCAAGCGAATGTTTATCTAAACCCACTGCACGGGCGGCACGGCAACACAACACAGGCTCGCGGCGGCGCAAAACCGCCGTGCTGACCCGTCTGTTCGCGCCGGGGACGCGGTCACAGCCGCCCACCCGGAAAGGCACCGCGTGGGCTGCGGATTTTTCGCGCTGCGCAAAACCGCCTTGCCCACCCGTCTGATCGCACCGGGACGCGCTCAGACGGGCATGTTGTCAAATCCGTCCTCGACGTCGGCCTCGTGCGCCTTCTCGACCATCTCGCGCGCCCAGGCCGGGATCTCTTCGCCGACCCCTTCGAGCCCGTGAACCGCCTGTTCGAGATGCTCCAGCAACTCCAGCCGGGTATCGCCCCTGGTTCCTGCGATCTCTTTGCGCAACACCTCCAGCCGTGCTTTCAGTTGTTCCGACATGTTCCTTGCTCCCGTGTTGTTCCAGTGATCAGACCGACGCCGCGCAGGCGGCGCACAGCGGTGTCTCGGGCAGCACGCGCAGCCGCTCGGGGGAAATTTCGTCGCCGCATCGCGTGCATTCCCCGTAGGTTCCCTGTGCCATGCGGGCCAGCGCGGCCTTGATGCGGGCCACCTCGGCCTGCCCCTTTTCGCCAAGCCGCTCCAGCACTTCTTCACCCTCGCGTTCGACCGCCATCTCTTCCCAGTCCTTGGAATGCGGCGCCTCCAGCGCGTCCTCGATTTCCTCGAGTTGCACGCCCAGCGCGCGCAGGCGTTCCAGCAGGGCAAGTTTCTGTGCATGATGCGACATGATGCATGTGTCTCCTAAGTCCGAGACCCACACTGTCAAAGCGTCGCAAAGGGGGCCTTGATGCAAGTCAATTGCACCTTCCCTCTTGAAACATATTCATGATTGTGTATATGAATTCCGAAACGTCAGGAGGGACCATCCCATGAAACCCGAAGTCACTGCCTTTTTCGACGAAGCCACCAACACGATCTCCTACGTCGTGCGCGACCCGAACGGCAGCGCCTGCGCGGTGATCGACAGCGTTCTGGACTTCGACTATTCCTCGGGCCGCACCGACACCCGCTCGGCCGACGCCATCATCAGTTTCGTCAAGGACAAGGGCTACGAGTGCCAGTGGCTGCTCGAAACCCACGTCCACGCCGACCACCTGTCCGCCGCGCCCTACATCCAGGAAAAGCTGGGCGGCAAGATCGGCATCGGCGACCGCATCAAGATCGTGCAGGACACATTCGGCAAGGTCTTCAACGAAGGCACCGAGTTCCAGCGCGACGGCTCGCAATTCGACAAGCTGTTCGTCGAGGGCGACAGCTTTCACATCGGCCAGCTGCGCGGCGACGTGCTGCACACCCCCGGCCACACGCCCGCCTGCCTGACCTACGTCATCGGCGACGCGGCCTTTGTCGGCGACACGCTGTTCATGCCGGACTTCGGCACCGCGCGCTGCGACTTCCCGGGCGGCTCGTCCGAGACCATGTTCGACTCGGTGCAGAAGATCCTGGCCTTGCCGGACGAGACGCGCGTCTTTGTCGGCCACGACTACAAGGCGCCGGGTCGCGAGGACTATGCCTGGGAAACCACGGTAGGCGCCCAGAAGGCGCTGAACGTGCACGTCGGCGCGGGCAAGTCCAAGGAAGAGTTCGTCAAGATGCGCGATGCGCGCGACGCGACCTTGGCGATGCCCAAGCTGATCATCCCCTCGCTTCAGGTGAACATGCGCGCCGGCCAGATGCCGCCGGCGGACGAAAAGGGCGACGTCTTCCTCAAGGTGCCCGTCAACAAACTCTGACTCATCGCGGCAGGACCGGCCCCGCGCCGATCCTGCACCGCGCCCCGTGCGAACCGGAGTCAATTGGACAACACGAAGGAAATGCAAAACATGCCTATCGACTGGATCTGGGGCCTGATCGGCGGCTTGCTGATCGGCACCGGCGGGGCCGTCTACCTGCTTGGAAACGGGCGCATCATGGGCGCCAGCGGCATCATCGGCGGGCTGGTGGACGGCTCGGGCTGGTCCACTGCGGCCGAGCGGATCATCTTCCTGGTCGGCGTCGCGCTGGTGCCGGTGCTGCTGATGCCGTTCTACCGCGAGGTGGACCCGCACATCACCGACAACTATCCCATCTATGCCGCCGCCGGCATCCTGGTGGGCGTCGGCACCCGCATTGCCAACGGCTGCACCTCCGGCCATGGCGTCTGCGGAATGTCGCGCCTGTCGGTCCGCGGGATCGTCGCGACGGTCTGCTACATCCTGGCCGGCGGCCTTGGTGTCATCCTGTTCCGTCACCTGCTGGGAGTGATCTGACATGTCCCGTCTTCTGATTGCCTTCCTCGCCGGCGGCCTCTTTGGCGGCGGGCTGTTCGTCTCCGGCATGACCGACACCACCAAGGTGCAGGGCTGGCTGGACGTCTTCGGAGCCTGGGATCCGACGCTGGCCTTTGTCATGGGCGGCGCGATGATCCCGATGGCGCTGGCCTGGATCGTACGCAACCGCCGTACCATGTCGCTGACCGGCGAACCGCTGCCGCCGCCGCCGTCAAAGGAGATCGACGGCAAGCTGATCCTCGGCTCGGTTATGTTCGGCATGGGCTGGGGTCTGGCCGGGCTCTGCCCCGGGCCGTCGATCGCCGCGCTCAGCTATGGCGGGCCGGGCCTGTATGTCTTCGTCGCCGCGATGGTGGGCGGGATGCTGGTCGCGCCGCTGCTGCGGGCACGGCTGGACAGGCTCGTTCCGGCGGAATAAACCTGCGCCATGACACCGCGCCCCCTCACGCCCCGCTACCATGTCTCGCCGCAGATCGATCCGGGCGATGCGCCCGCGATCAAGGCGGCGGGATACTCCCTCGTGATCTGCAACCGTCCCGACGCGGAGGTTCCGCCGTCGCATCAGGCCGCAGCCATGCGCGAAGCGGTCGAGGCGGCGGGCCTGCGTTTCGAGGTCCTGCCGCTGACCCACCAGACCATGACCGCCGAGAACATCCTGCGGCAGTCAGAACTGGTCGACAGCGCCGACGGTCCCGTGCTGGCCTACTGCGCGTCGGGCACCCGCTGCTCGGTCATCTGGGCGCTGGGCCAGGCCGAAAGCCTGGGGGTCGACGCGGTGATCGAGGCGGCGGCGCGGGCGGGCTACGACCTGCGCGGCTTGCGCCCCACGCTGGAGGAACTGGCAGGCTCCTGAGGCGCCTGACTCCCCGGATCGAAATGAATCGTCCGGCCGACCTGGCCGGACGTTTTGCTTTTATGAGGGCTGCGCGGTCAGACCTTGCCGTGGTCAGGGTCTTTCCGATCCGGATCCTCACTGCTCGTCGAAATCGAACTCCATGGCCGCCGAGGAAAAGCCGTCGCTCATGTCGATGTCCGGCAGCGACTCCATCGGAAGTGCGTCATCGTCGCCGTCCCCGATGCCGCCAAAGTCGAAATCCGCCGCATCCGCCGCAAAGTCGAGCGACGGCAGATCCGGCAACTCTTCCGGCGCCGGCACGGCGGCCGGTTTGGCCAGGGCCGGCACGTCCGGGGTGTCCGGCACACCGGAGAAATCGGTCAATGCCTCTTCCGCGGCTGCGGCGGCGGCCCCGGCCGCCGCCTTGGCTGCGCCCCCGGCGACAGGCCATTGCAGCCGGACCGCGCGCGCTCCGTTGAGCTGCCCCAGGCGCGCACGCGCGACAAGCTGGCCGCGCCCGGCGGTGATCTCGACCTTGTCCAGCACGTCGGGCGGCAGCGGCAGCAGGTCCCCGGGCTTGAGCGCTTCGGCCTTGCGAAGCGGCAGCTTGACCCGGGTCAGAACCGCATCCAGCCGCGCGGGCACGCGGCTCAGCTGTTCCTCGTGCGGTCCGGGGCTCGTGTCGGCCTCCCCTTGCCCGGGTTTCAGGCGGCGTTCGGGCAGGAACAGGGTCAGGGCACCGCGGCGACGGCCCAGCGCAAGATCGACCTCGGCGCGGAAGGCGCGGTAGGCGGCGGCGTCCAGCAGCAGGCCCGCGCTGCGCGAATCCTCGATCATCGCGCCGAAACGGTAGCCTGTGAGCTGCCCGTGCAACGGATGGTCGACCAGGGTGTCGGCCATCCGGCTCAGCGTGCCGTCCAGCAACGGCGCCATCATGGCCGCGTCGGTCTGGGTCAGCACGCGGTCCTCGTCGACCGGCATCTGGGTGACCTGCTGGATGGTCTGCACCTCGATCACGCCGGTCATCACCTCGCGCGCGACGGAGGCGACACCGACCAGCCCCTCTGGCCCGTCAAGCAGGATCAGCAGGTCGCGCGGCCCCAGCGCCTCGACCACCTCGTCCTGGTCCAGCATCTCGACCGTCACGGCCTGCGTGACCAGGGCCAGGTCCCAAAGGATGTCGGCTGTCCGCGACAGGGCGCGACGCAGCGCCTTGGGCATGGACATGCCCCGGGCCTCATAGGCCCGCTGTGCGGCTTGAGCCTTCTGACCCAGGACGTCTGTGCGTGCGCCGTCAGCCATGCAGATAAATGCCCGTCATAAACTGCCTCCAGCCCCCGTTATGGTGCGATTTGGTTACCAAGGGCTTTAACGCTTCGCGGATTCGGTCAGATTTCCGCCCGGAGGTTCATTGCGCCGCAAGTTCCCGGCGCAGCGGCAGCGCCACCCGAAAGGCCGCGCCGCCGCGGTCGGGCAAATAGCTGACCTCACCGCCCAGCCGGGTCACGATCTGGCGCGAAATCGCCAGCCCGAGGCCCGCGCCGCCGGCCTTCTGGTCGCTCACCCGGGCGAATTTCTCGAAGATCACGTCCTGTGCCTCGGGTGCCACGCCGGAACCATTGTCAATGAAATCCACCAACAGCTGGCCATGCGCCTCGGTCACGCTGATTTCCAGTTCCTTGTCCTCGGCATCGCAGTATTTCTGCGCGTTCGAGATCAGGTTGATGAAGACCTGGCTCAGCCGCTCCACGTCGGTCGTCAGCCAGACCTGTTCGTTGACCCGGCGCCGCCTGACCCGCAGCCCCGAGGCCGCCTCGTCCGCCAAAGCGGCCGACACGGCGCGGTCCAGCACGTCTTCCAGCCGGCCCTGCGCCAGGTTCAGGCTGACCTGGCCGTTCTCCAGCACCGACAGGTCCAGCAGGTCATCCAGCAGCCGGGTCAGGCGCATCGCCTCGTCATGGATGATCGAGGCATAGCGATTCTGTTCCGAACGGGTCAGCCCCTGGGCGTCGCGCAGGATCTCGGAAAAGGCGCGGATCGAACTCATGGGGGTGCGCAGCTCGTGGCTGATCTGGCTGAGAAAGGCGTCCTTCTGCACCGACAGGCGCGTCAGCTTGTCATTGGCGCGGCGCAGTTCTGCGGCGGTGCGCGACAGTTCCTGCGACTGCGCCTCGAGCCGGGCGGAATACTCCATCATCTGCGCCGTCTCGTCGGCCACGGCCATCAGGTCCTCGACCGAGACCATGGCCCCGCCGACGATCTGCCCCACCATGGCGTGCGCCGTGGCGGCCCCCACCGACCCGGCCAGTTCGCGTTCCAGCACCTGCAGGAAATCCGGCGTCGGCGCGGGCAGGTCGCCCTCGACCCCTTGCCGCCGCGCCTCGCGCAGGAACAGCGCCTGCGCCTCCTCGGCGCCCAGGATGCGCTGCGTCATGACCATCAGGTCCTCGCTCTGCGCGGTGCCCTGGAGCCAGCTGCGCGGGCCGGTGCCCGCCTGCTGCGCCGAGACGAACTGCGCCCCCTGCAACCGTTCCAGCGGCGAAGCATCGCTCAGCAGAGAGGCGATCACAAAGATCAGCCCGTTGCACAAGAGGCTCCAGAACATCGCGTGCAGCAGGCGGTCATCCAGCGAGATACCGAACAATGCCTCGGGGCGCAGCGCCATGATGCCGAACGGTCCGTCGGTGAACCAAGAGGCCGGCAGCACCGTGCCCAGGCCGAAACTGGGCAAATAGAGCGTGTACATCCAGATGCCGAAACCGACGGTCAGCCCGGCCAGCGCGCCGATGCGCGTTGCCCCCCGCCAGAAGATGCCACCCAGCATCGCCGGCAGCACCTGCGCAAGCCCGGTAAAGGAAATCAGCCCGATCGCGGCCAGTTCGGTCCCGCCGCCCGACAGCGCGTAGTAGAGATAGCCCAGCAGCAGCACACCCGCGATGGACAGCCGCCGCGACAGCAGGACAACGTGGCGCACGTCGCCCGACACGCTGGCGGTGCCCTGGCGAAGGCGCAGCCAGACCGGCATGACGATGTGGTTCGACACCATGGTCGACAGGGCGATGGCCGCGACGATCACCATTGACGTGGCCGAGCTGAAGCCGCCCAGGAAGGCCAGCACCGCCAACCCCTCCTGCCCTTGGGACAAAGGCAGCGTCAGCACGAAAAGGTCAGGGTTCGATCCCTGCGGCAACAGGTCGAGCCCGACCACCGCGATCGGCACGATGAACAGGCTCATCAGCATCAGGTACAGCGGAAAGGCCCAGGCGGCCATGCGCAGCTGCGCGTCGTTGTCGTTCTCGACCACCAGCACCTGGAACATGCGCGGCAGGCACAGAAAGGCCGCCGCCGACAGGAACATCAGCCCGGCCCAGCGCCCGTTGTTGACCGACCATGTCCCCAGCGGCGAGGCGTCGATGCGCGCCAGCGTGGCGCCCACGCCGCCCGACAGCCCCCAGACGACGAACCCGCCCACCGCCAGCAGGGCAAAGAGCTTGACCACCGCCTCGACGGCAATGGCCATGACCACGCCATGGTGCCGCTCGTTGGCGTCCAGGTTGCGCGTGCCGAAGATGACGGTGAACACCGCCAGCCCGACCGCCACCCAGAAGGCCGTGTTCGACAGGTTGACCGCGGCCGTGCCATCGTTCCGGCTGAAAACCTCGACCGAAAGGGTGACCGACTGCAACTGAAGCGCGATGTAGGGCGTCGCGCCGACCACCGCGAGGAAGGTGACCCCGATGCCCAGCAGGTTCGATTTGCCATAGCGGGACGAGATCAGGTCGGCGATCGAGGTGATGCGCTGGTTGCGGCCGATGCGCACCAGCTTGCGCAGGATCCACCACCAGCCGATCATCACCAGGCTGGGACCAAGGTAGATCGTCAGGTATTCAAGACCGTTGCGCGCAGCACTTCCGACTGCGCCGTAAAAGGTCCAGGCGGTGCAATAGATCGACAGCGACAGCGTGTAGACCAGCGGCGCGCGCATCCACCGCGCCCGCCCGCCCCGCGCCGCGCGTTCCGCGAAGAAGGCGACGGAAAACAGCAGGGTGACATAGGCGATCGAAATCGCCGCAAGCGCGTTGACCGTGCTCACCGGGACGCCTCCCCGGCCGGCGGATCGACCGCGCGCGCGGCTTCGAGCAGGCGCACCAGCCGCGCCGCGATCAGCGCCAGCCCCAGCCACACGCCAAAGATGTAGATCAGCGCCAGCGAGGCCGGGACCGGTGTCTCGCTGTGGTGGAACATCAGCGGCAGCCACCACAGTACCCAGCCGACCAGAGGCAGCGCGCAGGCCGCGTCGATCAGGCGTCGGCGGCGAAAGGTCTGCCGCTCGATCTGGTGCGGCACCACCTGCATCGGCGCGCGCGGCGGCGGATAGCCCGGCGGGCGGGTCATTGCGCCGACAGGGCCCGCACCGCGTCGAGCACCTCGGCGTTGGAGAAGGGCTTGGTCATGAAGCGGCTGGCGCCGGCGCGCTCGGCCATCTCGCGGTCCTTGCTCTGGCCGCGCGCGGTCAGCATCAGCACCGGCAGGTTGACGTGGGCGGGATCCTCGCGCAGTTCGCGCAGGATGTCATAGCCCGACCGGCCCGGCAGCATGACGTCCAGGATCACCACGTCCGGGGCGCGCTCACGCACGATCTGCGCGGCATCGACTCCGTTGGAATGGGTGTGCACCTGCCAGCCGTCACGCGACAGGATGAAGCGGATCGCCTCGATGATGTTCGGCTCGTCCTCGATCAGCAGAACCTGTCCGACCATGTATTTCCCCCCGGGTGTCCTGCCTCCAGGCTCTTGTTGTGGCATCCGTCCTGACCGGCAGTAGCGAAAGATTATTCCGTTCCGAACCCAAGTGTCAAAATACAGTTGTCCACCCACGGTTTTTTTCCCGATTGCACCGAACGAACGTCGCGCGGCGACCGCCTCATCGCCGCGGCGAGGTGGCCAGGATCGACGGTTCGCGCCGCCCCGGGCAGGCGTCGCGCGGACAGACCCGGCAGGCCAGGCCCAGCGGCGCCAGCGTCGGCGGAGCCTCGACGCCCACCGGCAGCGGCCGCACCAGCATGTGCGCCTGGTAGAGCGGATCGGCGTTGACCGCGGGTCCGCCCATCGGCGTCGCCAGCGCCTCGGACCAGAGCGCGACACCGCCGCGGCCGGTCTGCATCACCGGGCCGGCGATGATGACGTGCGGCCGGCTGAGCACGCGGTACAGCGGCCACAGCGGACAGGCGGCGCCGAATCGCGGCATCGGGAAATCCGGCAACGGCTTGCGGTAGATCAGCACCCCCGAGGCATCGCAGATCGCCAGCCCTACCGGGGTCGGCAGCACCTCCGCCGGCATCGCCGCAAGCCGCCGCATGATCCGCGCCGGATCGGCCTCCAGCACGCCGGCCAGAGCCGCGGTATCGGGACCGTGCGACGCGATGGCCGGACGCAGGACCTCGATCGGCAAGGCCCGGGCGTCGGCGGCGTAGCGCTCCAGCCAGGCCCGCAGCAACCCGCGCGCCGGGGTCGACAGGCCCTTGCCGAGACGCTGGAGCGCTGCGGCCACGTTTGCGCCGGCCTCCAGTTCGGCAACCGCGTGACCGGCCTTTTCCAGCGCCGTGTCCAGTTCCTCCTGCGGCGCGCCGGTGTCCAGGTTCGACGTCTCGTCCGCCTCGAGGTAGGTCACAAGGCCGCGGCTCGTCTCTGCCAGGCGACCGCTGTCCTCGTAGATGTTGCGATGGAACCGGGCCTGCCATTCGGCGTCGATCTCGCCCGGCTCGGCCAGGATGGAGGCCGCCGACCGGATCGCCGTCACCGTCGACAGCATCTCGTGCAACGAGGCGGCCAGGTGCGGGTCATGAGTCATCCGGTCGTTCAAGGTCTCGAGGCTGCGCTCCAACTGCGAGACGCGGGACCGGCTGCGCGCCAGCAGCTGCGCCCAGCCCGGAAACCGCCCGGCAAACTCGTCCACCCGGTCGATCTCGGCGCCCGCCTCCGGCATGTCGGACGCCGCCTCGCGCAGGTTGGCGACCAGCGTTGCCCCCGCCCCTTCGGTCAGCGCGCCCGGCTCGACGCCAAGGATCTCGGCGATGGTCAGCAACAGTTTTCCGCCGATTCTGCGGCGGTTGTGCTCGATCAGGTTGAGGTACGAGGCCGAAATTCCCGCTTCGCGCGCAAGGTCCGTCTGTTTGAGGCCACGCAGCACGCGTCGCTCACGAATGCGGGACCCTGTCAGGGTGTCGCGGGGCATGCTGCTTTCCTATGAGCTTTCAAGGGCTTTCTGCGACGCAACATAAACTCCTTTACAGCATCAGGCCGACGGCTTTTCAGATGTTCACAAAAAAATTGTTGTGAGTAAAGCAGTTGTTGCGCGGTTTTCCGTCTGCCTGCCATATTGCATTTGCACAACTGTGCGATCGCCCCGCGTGTTGAGGAGAACCCGGGGCGGATATCTCGAAACGGGAGGATTTCATGTCCAGACTGAATGTGACGCGCCGCGGCGTGATCAAGACCGGTGCGGCCGCCGGCGCCGGGTTGGCTTTGCCTACATACCTGTCCGCAGCCAGCCACTCGGGTTTCACCAACGCGCCCACCGGCGATACCGTGACACTCGGGTTCAACGTGCCGCAGACCGGCCCCTACGCGGACGAAGGCCTCGACGAACTGCGCGCACAGGAACTTGCCGTCCAACACCTGAACGGTGAAGGCGATGGCGGCATGCTGAACACCTTCTCCTCGAAGGCGCTTCAGGGCAACGGCATCCTCGGCAAGAAAGTCCAGTTCGTCACCGGCGACACCCAGACCAAGTCTGACGCTGCCCGCGCATCGGCCAAGTCGATGATCGAGAAGGACGGCGCGATCATGATCAACGGCGGCTCGTCCTCGGGCGTGGCCGTTGCCGTGCAGGGTCTCTGCCAGGAAGCCGGCGTGATCTTCATGGCGGGTCTGACCCACGCCAACGACACCACCGGCAAGGACAAGAAGGCGAACGGTTTCCGTCACTTCTTCAACGCCTACATGTCGGGTGCCGCGCTGGCGCCGGTGCTGGCGAACGCCTACGGCAAGGACCGCCGCGCCTATCACCTGACCGCCGACTACAACTGGGGCTGGACCCAGCAGGAGTCGATCCAGGCCTCGACCGAGGCGATGGGTTGGGAAACCGTCAACAACGTGCTGACCCCGCTCGCGGCAACGGACTTCTCGTCCTACATCGCGCCGGTGCTGAACTCCGGCGCAGACGTGCTGGTGCTCAACCACTACGGCGGGAACATGGTGAACTCGCTCACCAACGCCGTGCAGTTCGGCCTGCGTGACAAGATGGTCAACGGCAAGCAGTTCGAGATCGTCGTCCCGCTGTACTCCGAACTGATGGCCGCCGGTGCCGGCGCCAACATCAAGGGCGTGCTGGGCTCGATGAACTGGAACTGGCAGCTGCAGGACGAAGGCACCAAGGCATTCGTCAAGTCCTTCGGCGAAAAGTACGGCCGCCCGCCGTCGAACTCGGCGCACACCTGCTATGCCCAGGTCCTGCTCTATGCGGACGCCGTGGCGCGCGCCGGCTCGTTCAACCCCTGCGCCGTCGTCGAGGCCCTCGAGGGCTTCGAGTTCGACGGTCTGGGCAACGGCCCGACCCTCTACCGTGCCGACGACCACCAGTGCTTCAAGGACGTGCTGGTCGTGCGCGGCGCCGAGAACCCGACAACCGAATTCGACACGCTCGAAATCGTCGAGATCACGCCGCGCGCCCAGGTGGAATACGCACCGGATCACCCGATGTTCGCGGGCGGTGCGCTGGGGTCCTGCAACCCCGGGGCATGACCCCCTGAAAATGGCGGGGCGGGCCACGGCCCGTCCTGCTCTTTTCCTCCCCCTGTCGGCAGTCCGGTGCCGACCTTGTCATTTTCCGAAAAGGGCGGGACAATGGACGCAATCCTTGTGCAATTACTCGACGGACTCTCCAAGGGTTCGAACTATGCGCTGATCGCGCTTGGCCTGACGCTGATCTTCGGCACGCTCGGTGTCGTCAACTTCGCGCACGGCGCGCTGTTCATGATCGGCGCCTTTTGCGCGGTTACGCTCCAGCGCATCCTGGCGCTGGGCTACGAGACGGTCGATCCCACGCGCACCGATTTCCTGGGCAACCCGCTCAAGGTCACGACGACCTATGTCGAGGACATTTTCGGGCCGGAACTGGGCGGCAGCATCATCGAATGGTCGGTGCCTCTGGCCGTGCTGTTCGCGATCCCGATCATGCTGGCGATCGGCTACGTCATGGAACGCGGCCTGATCAAGCATTTCTACAAGCGTCCGCACGCCGACCAGATCCTGGTGACCTTCGGCCTGGCCATCGTGCTCCAGGAGATCATCAAGGCCTACTTCGGCGCCAACCCGATCCAGACGCCCGCTCCCGCGGCGCTGAACGGCGTGGCAATGCTGATGGAAAGCGTCTCCTACCCGATCTGGCGGATCGTCTACTTCTGCTTTGCGATGGTCATCATCGGCGCCGTCTTTGCCTTTCTGCAGTTCACCACCTTCGGCATGGTCGTGCGCGCCGGCATGGCCGACCGCGAGACCGTGGGCCTTCTGGGCATCGACATCGACAAGCGGTTCACCTTCATGTTCGGCCTCGCCGCCGCGGTCGCGGGTCTTGCGGGGGTGATGTACGGGCCGATCAACGCGCCAAACTATCACATGGGCATGGATTTCCTGGTGCTCAGCTTTGTGGTGGTCGTGGTCGGCGGGATGGGCTCGCTGCCGGGCGCCGTCGCGGCCGGGTTCCTGCTGGGCGTCCTCGAGAGCTTTGCCTCGACGACCTGGGCCACCACCACCCTTCCCGGCATCAACCAGATCATCATCTACCTTGTCGCCATCGTCATCCTTCTGACCCGTCCGCGCGGTCTGATGGGACGCAAAGGCGTGATGGAGTAAGCCCATGTTCGGACTCGACAAGAAAGACAGCACCCTGCTGATCATCGTGGCGCTGCTGACAATGTGCGCGCCCTTCATCCTCAACCCCTTTCCCTCGGACAGCGGCCTTGCGCAGTTCAATGCCGGCTACCCGGACCTGATGCAGCGCTTCGTGATCTTCGGGATCTTCGCCATCGGCTTCAACATCCTCTTTGGCCTGACCGGCTACCTGTCGTTCGGTCACGCCGCCTTCCTGGGCGTCGGCTCGTACTCGGCGGTCTGGATGTTCAAGCTGCTGTCGATGAACATCATCCCGGCGATCATCCTGTCGGTCGTCATCGCCGGGCTGTTCGCGCTGCTGATCGGCTTCATCTCGCTGCGGCGATCGGGGATCTACTTCTCGATCCTGACGCTGGCCTTTGCGCAGATGTCCTTTGCGCTGGCCTACTCGGTGCTCACCCCGATCACCAACGGCGAAACCGGCCTGCAACTGACGCTGGACGATCCCCGCATCCTGGGCGTGAGCCAGACCGCCGACGGCTCGATCCCGGTGACCAACCTCTTCGGGCTCGAGATGCGGTCATCCTTCAACCTCGACGTCGGGCCGTGGGACTTCACCTTCTCGTCGGGTTACTACGTCTGCGCCATCGTGATGCTGCTGTCCTTCTACCTGTCGATCCGGATCTTCCGGTCGCCCTTCGGAATGATGCTGCGCGCGATCAAGTCGAACCAGCAGCGCCTGAACTACACCGGCCTGAACCCCAAGCCCTACACGCTTGCCGCCTTCGTGATCTCGGGCATGTACGCCGGTCTCGCAGGCGGCCTGATGGCCTCGATGGACCCGCTGGCCGGGGCCGAGCGGATGCAATGGACCGCCTCCGGCGAGGTGGTTCTGATGACCATCCTCGGCGGCGCGGGCACGCTGATCGGCCCGGTTCTGGGCGCCGGCATGATCAAGTACTTCGAGAACATCTTCTCCAAGATCAACGACAACGTCCTGCACACCTGGTTCAGCTTCATGCCTGACGGCCTCGAGGACTTCATCGTCGCCATCGTGCATCCCTTCGTCGGCAAGGGCTGGCACCTGACGCTGGGCCTGATGTTCATGATGGTCGTGATCTTCCTGCCCGGCGGCCTCGTCGAAGGGGGTCAGCGCATCGCCCGGCTGTTCGGCCGCAAGAAGGCCGACGCCGCCAAGTCGGCCAAGACCGAACCCGCGGAATAAGGAGAGAGACCCATGGGAATTCTTGAAGTCAAGGATGTGGGCAAGCGGTTCGGCGGCCTCAAGGCGCTGTCGGACGTGAACCTCTCGATCCAGGAAAACACCTGCCACGCGATCATTGGCCCCAACGGGGCGGGCAAGTCGACGCTGCTGAACTGCCTCGTCGGCAAGCTGATCCCCGACACCGGGTCGGTGATGTTCAACGGCCAGTCGGTGCTGGGCCGCAGCCCGCACGAGATCAACCAGATGGGCATCTCCCGCGTGTTCCAGACCCCCGAGATCTTTGGCGATCTCACGGTGTTCGAGAACATGATGATCCCGCTTTTTGCCAAGCGGGACGGCTCCTACCGCCTGCATGCCTTCGAGTCGGTGGCCGACGAGCGCGAGCTGATCGCCGAGGCCGAGCGGATGCTCGAGGACGTGAACATGCTGGACAAGCGCCACATGCACTCGGCCTCGATGTCACGCGGCGACAAGCGGCGGCTGGAGATGGCAATGTGCCTGGTGCAGAATCCCAAGCTGCTGCTGCTGGACGAACCCACCGCCGGCATGGCGCGCGCCGACACCAACAATACGATCGACCTGCTCAAGGAGATCAAGCAGAAGCGCGACATCACCATCGCCATCATCGAGCACGACATGCACGTCGTGTTCTCGCTGGCCGACCGCATCACCGTCCTGGCACAGGGTACGCCGCTGGTCGAGGATGTGCCCGAAAAGATCAAGGGCCACCCCAAGGTGCAGGAAGCCTACCTGGGCGAAACCCACGCCTGACCCCGTCGCGCGCGCCCCGGACCTGCGCCGGGGCCTCCCACCAACCACGAGGTCCCGGGCCAGGCCCGGGACGGGAGTAGAAAACGATGAACGTCCGTCCCGATTTCTCCAAGAATTCCAACATGGCAGAGACGGCGCCCGCCTTCCTGTCGGTCTACGACATGCACTCGTACTACGGCGAAAGCTACATCGTGCAGGGCATCAGCTTCAACGTTCACGAAGGCGAGATCCTGGCCCTGCTGGGCCGCAACGGCGCCGGCAAGACCACCACGCTGCGCTCCATCGCGCGGCTGGACAGCCCGCAGGTCAACCACGGCGAGATCTGGCTGGACCACCAGCCGCTGCACCGCATGAAAAGCCACGAGGCCGCGTCGGTGGGCCTGGGGCTCGTCCCCGAGGACCGGCGCATCATCCCCGGCCTCACGGTCGAGGAGAACCTGCAACTGGCGCAGATCGCCCCGCCGATCGGCTGGTCGATCGAACGGCTCTACGATCTCTTTCCGCGCCTCGGCGAACGCCGCAAGCAGGAAGGCACGACGCTTTCGGGCGGCGAACAGCAGATGCTGTCCATCGCCCGCGCGCTGGCCCGTGACCTCAAGGTGCTGCTGCTGGACGAACCCTACGAAGGCCTCGCCCCGGTCATCGTCGACGAGATCGAAAAGACCCTGCGCCACATCAAGGAACAGGGCATGACCACGATCATCGTCGAGCAGAACGCCGTGCGCGCGCTGCAACTGGCCGACCGTGCGGTGATCCTCGACACCGGGTCCATCGTCTTCGACGGCAGCGCCGCCGAAGTGCTGGAGAACGAGTCGCTCAGGGCTGAATACCTCGCGATCTGACCCGCGCCCACGCGACCAACGCACCACTTGATTTCGGGGGCCGGGACTTGTTCTCTGCCCCCGAGTTGTTTCTGGAGGAGAGCCCGATGAGCACCACTTACCCCCCGTCCGAAGCCCTGGTCAAAAACGCCCACGTCGACCTTGCGCGCTACGACGCGCTGTACAAGCGGTCTGTCGAGGACCCCGAGGGGTTCTGGGCCGAGCAGGCGCAGCGGCTGGACTGGATCAAGCCGCCGACCGAGATCAAGAACACCG
>NZ_FXYF01000023.1 GCF_900184945.1 Antarctobacter aquimaris
CCGCGCGCACCGCCCCGGCCTTCCCGCCCGGATCGACGCCGACGCGGAGCTTCGCGCCTTCATCCTCGCCCGTATCGACGCCTTGACCTTCCCCCAGCTCGAAGGCGAAGTGGCCAAGGCATTCCCGCCGGAACGCCGCGTGCGCAAGAGCGCTATCCACGTGTGGTGGCAGAAGCACCGCGACACCCGCGCGGCGAAATCCGGTCCGAGATAGTCCGAGGTCTGCGAGGGTAGTCCGGTATCAAAACCCTCTGTAACCCTATGTCAGGAACAGTTGTTACTACACAGCAGCGCCCCCTGCCGCCCCACCGCAAAGGCGCCCCCTCAGACCGGCAGCACCGCCAGCGCCACCCGGCGCCCCTCGCTCAGGAGCACGTTGTAGGTGCGGCAGGCCGAGGGCGAATTCATCGCCTCCACCGCCAGCCCCGCGTCCTCCAGCCGCGCGCGCAGACCGGCGGGCAAATGCGCGGTTTCGGCCCCGGTGCCGACGAACAGCACGTCGACCGCGCCGCACAGGCTCAGCAGGGCATCGGCATCCTCCAGCCCGCCCCAGGCGGACCGCCCCCGCGCCCAGAGCAGCATGGGCCCCTCGTGCGCCTCGCCCTTGACCCGGAAGAACCCCGGCCCGTAGCCCTCCACCGGCACCGCGTCGGTATAGACGATCTCGTTCAGTCGCATGTCGTGTCCCCCTATTCCCAGACCGGCAGCCCGGACAGGGCCGCCACCGCGATCAGCGCATAGGCCGCGCCCCGGTAATATCGTTCATGGGCGGGACGGAACAACCACCCGCCCAGCCAGTTCCCCGCCACGTTCGGCACCGCCAGCAGCACGCCCAGCAGCGCGCCCGCCAGCGTCACCCGCCCGAACCCCGCCATCCCCAGGATGATCAGGATGTCGAAGACGAAAAGGAACAGCAGGATGGTCGCCCGGATCACCGCCACCGGCAAGGGGCGCGCCATGTAGAACAGGATCACCGCCGGCCCCGGCAGCCCTGCCAGCCCGCCCAGCAGCCCGGCGGCGCCGCCGATCCCCGTCACCATCGCCCGCGTCACCCGCCCGTGCCAGCGCAAGCCCAGCATCAGCACCGCCAGCATCCCCAGCGTCACCAGGCTGACCGCGTAGCGGAACACCTCCGGTTCGGTCCGGGTCAGCAGCCACAGCCCGACCGGCAGCGCCAGCGCGCAGCCCAGCACCAGCCGCCCCAGGTCGCCCCGTTCGACCGAGGCCCAGGCCCGGCGCAGGTTCGGCAAGGGGCCGAAGATATCCATGAAGGTCAGCGCCAGCATCGCGCCAAACGGGCCGAGAAAGGGCGCGGCGACGGGCAGAAAGACCATCGCCGTGCCGAACCCGGTGAACCCCCGCACCAGCCCGCCCAGAAAGGCCGCCAGCACGATCCAGCCCAACCCCTCGGGGGCCGGGCCGAAGAGCTCAGGCATCGATGTCGCCGAACTGCGTGCCCGCGCCGTCGGCGGGCTTGGACCAGTCGCGCTTGACCCCCAGCCACATGACAAAGGCCGAGGCGACGAAGATCGACGAATAGGTGCCGACGAGGATGCCCCAGGTCATGGCAAAGACAAAGCCGCGGATCACGTCCCCACCCAGCACCAAGAGCGCAATCAGCGCCAGCAGCGTGGTGAAGGAGGTCATGAAGGTCCGGCTCAGCGTCTCGTTGATCGACCTGTTGAGCACCTCGCGCAGGTCCAGCGACTTGTACTTGATCAGATTCTCGCGCACCCGGTCGAACACGACGACGGTGTCGTTCAGCGAATAGCCGACGATGGTCAGCAGCGCCGCGATGATCGACAGGTCAAAGCGGATGCCCACCTCGGAAAAGATGCCGATGGTCAACACCACGTCGTGGATCAGCGCGATCACCGCGCCCAGCGCGAACTGCCATTCGAAGCGCAGCCAGATGTAGACCAGCACCGCAAAGATGGCGAGCGCCACGGCAATCACCGCCGTGCGGATCAATTCGCCCGACACCTTCGGTCCAACCGATTCGACCGAGACGAACTTGATGTCCGGCGCCACGGTCAGCAGCGCCGCCTCGGCCTTGGCGATCATCTCGGCGCTGACCGCTTCTTCGCCTTCCAGCGCGCCCAGGCGCACCATGGCGACGTTCTGCTCGGGGCCGAAGTTGGGGTCGAACACCTCCGAGATCACCACGTCGCCCAGCTGGATCGCCGCCAGCGCGTCACGGTAGGCGCCCACATCCACCGGCTGCGCGCTTTCGGTGCGGATCGTCGTGCCGCCGCGAAAGTCGATGCCGTAGTTCAGGCCGCGCACGCCAAAGCTGACCAGCGCGATCATCATCATGAAGGCCGAAATCCCCAGCCACAGCACCGGCCGCGAAAAGAAGTCGAAGTTGGTTTGGTCAGGGACCATTCGCAAACGCATGTCAGACCTCGATCGTTTTCGGACGGCGGCGTTCGAACCAGAAGACGATCAACAGCCGCGTGACAAAGATCGCCGTGAAGACGGAGGTCAGGATGCCAAAGCCCAGCGTGACGGCAAAGCCGCGCACCGGGCCGGATCCCATGACGTAGAGGATCACCGCCGTGATGAAGGTGGTGATGTTGGCGTCGGCGATGGCCGAGATCGCCTTTTCATAGCCCAGTTCGATGGCGCGGGCCGGTCCCCTGGCGGTCTTCAGCTCCTCGCGGATCCGTTCAAAGACCAGCACGTTGGCGTCCACCGCCATGCCGACGGTCAGCACGATGCCGGCGATGCCCGGCAGGGTCAACGTGGCCCCGATCAGCGACAGCAGGCCGAACAGCAGCGCGATGTTCACGATCAGCGCGATGTTGGCAAAGACGCCGAACAGCCCGTAGCTGAGCAACATGAAGACCAGCACCGCCGCAAAGGCCACCGAGGTAGCGACCTTGCCGGCGTCGATGCTGTCCTGCCCCAGTTCCGGGCCGATGGTGCGTTCCTCGAGGAACACCATCTTGGCCGGCAGCGCCCCGGCGCGGAGCAGCACCGCGAGGTGGGTCGATTCCTCGACCGTGAAGTTGCCGGTGATGATGCCCGATCCGCCGGCGATGTGGCTCTGGATCACCGGGGCCGAGATGACCTCGTTGTCCAGCACGATGGCAAAGGGCGAGCCGATGTTGTCCGCCGTGTAGTCGCCGAACTTGCGCGCACCGGACGGGTTGAAGGTGAAGTTCACCGCCGGGCGGCCGTTCTGGTCAAAGCTGGGCTGGGCGTTGGTCAGCTCCTCGCCGGTGACCACGGGGGCGGTTTCGAGGATGTAGAAAACCCCCTCCTGGTCGAGCGAGGGCAGCACCTCGTTGCCGACACCGGGCCGTTCGTTGACGTTGTCGGTGCGGCCGACGACGGGCTGAAAGGTCAGCTGCGCCGTGGTGCCGATGATGTCCTTGAGTTCCTGCGCCGAGCCGATGCCCGGCACCTGGATCAGGATCCGGTCGAACCCCTGGCGCTGAATCGTCGGCTCTCGGGTGCCGACCTCGTCGATCCGGCGGCGGATGATCTCGAGGCTCTGTTGCAGCGTGCGTTCGTCCAGCGCGCTGCGTTCGGCCTCGGACAGGGTGATGACCAGTTCGTCATTCTCGCCCCTGATTTCGATGTCGGTCGATCCGGCGCCGGTCAGCGACACCACCGGACGCGCCAGGCCGCGCGCCAGTTCGATGGCGCGGGCCATGCCGGCGGGTTCCGAGATCTTGACCCGCAGTTCGCCCGGGGTGGCCATCGGTTGCAGGCGGATGGTGCCCACGGTGTCGCGCTCGTCGCGCAGCACGTCGCGGATCTCCGGCCACAGCGCCTCCATCCGCGCCTCGTAGACGTCGGCGACCTGCACTTCAGCCAGCAGGTGCGCCCCGCCGCGCAGGTCGAGGCCCAGGTTCACCAGCCCCGAGGGCAGGAACGACGGCCAGCT
Organism: Antarctobacter aquimaris; assembly: GCF_900184945.1. Classification (GTDB taxonomy): domain Bacteria; phylum Pseudomonadota; class Alphaproteobacteria; order Rhodobacterales; family Rhodobacteraceae; genus Maliponia; species Maliponia aquimaris. Next base: position 3,896 of record NZ_FXYF01000023.1, read on the forward strand.
GGCCGCCGCATCCCGGTTCTCGGTCGTGTCGAGCCCGTTCTCGATCGCCTTCACGGCATCGTTATGCTGCTCGACCCGGGTGTAAAAGGCATTCGGCATCGCCAGCAGCAGGCCAGTGACGACAACCGCCCAGACCAGGACGCGTTTCCAGAGATCGACCTGCATCATGGGAAATCAGCTTTCGGCCGGTTCGGTCTTGGACAGCACCTGCGCGACAGTGGCCTTGACGACGCGGACGCGGACGCCCTCGGCGATCTCGACCTCGATCTCGCGTTCGTCCTTGACCTTGACGACCTTGCCGATCAGCCCGCCCTGGGTCACCACCTGGTCGCCCCGGCGCAGAGCGTTCACCATGTTCTGATGCTGCTTCATCTTCTTCTGCTGCGGACGGATGACGAGAAAGAAGAAGATCGCGAAGATCGCGACCATGAAGAAGAGCGACGACATCGCTTGCGGATCCATGGGATGCTCCTGTTGATTGCGGCGGGGCACCCCCCGCGAAATTTTCGCGGAACCTATGCGCGGCGCTGCGCAGATGCAAGGCGGGCGCGCGGCCATCGCGGCTTTATCGCGGCCGCTGAGCCGAATTCGACCGCCGCCGCGCCCCGACGGTTTCCTGTGCTGGCTTGTCGCCACCCCCGGGCCGGACTAGCTTTCCTCGGCGAACAGGGCCAACCGCGAAAGGCGCCCATGCTGCGATTGCTGTCCTGTCTTGTCCTGCTGCCCCTGCCGCTGCTGGCGGAGACGTCGATCGGGCGGCTCAACACCACCGGATACCGCGTGTCCGAGATGTGCACCGCCAGCCTCGTCGCGCCGGGCCTTGCGCTGACCGCCGCGCATTGCGTCACCCGCCCCGAGGACGGTTACCTCAAGCGGATCACCGACATGGTGTTCGTCGCCGGCTGGGACGGCGAAGGCCACAGCGGCGCGGCCCACGTCAAGGCGGTGCGCGTCCACCCCCTGGCCTTTGTCGACGGCCGCTTTGACCTGCGCCACGACATCGCGCTGGTCGAACTGGCGACCCCGGTCGACCAGCCGCCGCTGCGCATCGGATCGGTCGCGCTGCCCGGGCCGCTGACCCTGGTGGGCTACCGCCACTCGCGGCCGCACCGGCTGACCGTCACGCCGCTGTGCTACGGCACCGAGATTGACAGCCTGTGGCGCATCGACTGCCGGGTGGAACAGGGCCAGAGCGGCGGGCCGGTCATGGCCGGAGAGGGCGACGCGCGGCGCATTGTCGCCGTGATTGTCGCCGTCACCCGCGACGAACAGGCGCTGGCGGTGCCGGTGGACGGCTGGTTGCGGCGACAATTCGCGGCAGGGGCGGGAGTTTGGCCTTGATCGCGGGTCGCCCCTCTACCCTCCTCGGACGGGATAGGGCATAACCCGCCCGACTCGATTGCACTCTGGAGGAGACGATGCACGACATCCGCGCCATCCGCGACAATCCCGAAGCCTGGGACGCGGCGCTTGTCCGCCGTGGGGTGGGGCCGCTGTCGTCCTCCGTTCTCGACCTCGACAAGGCGCGCCGCGCCGCCATCACCGCCGCCGAAGAGGCCCAGGCCGAGCAGAACCGCGCCTCGAAAGAGGTGGGCAAGGCCAAGGCCGGCGGCAATGAGGCCGAATTCGAACGCCTGCGCGCGCTGGTGGCCGAAAAAAAGGCCGAAGTCGCCGCGATGCAGGACAAGGCCAAGGGGCTGGACGCCGAGCTGACCGCCCTGCTGGCCGGCATCCCCAACCTGCCGCTGGACGACGTGCCCGAGGGCGCGGACGAGAATGACAATGTCGAGATCAAGCGCTGGGGCACACCCCGGACCTTCGATTTCGCACCGAAAGAGCATTATGAGATCGCCGGCGTGACGCCGGGCATGGATTTCGAGACGGCGGCCAAGCTGTCGGGCGCGCGCTTTGTCGTGCTGTCGGGCGCGGTGGCGCGCCTGCAGCGGGCGCTGGCGCAATTCATGATCGACACCCATGTCGAGGAAAACGGCCTGACCGAGGCCTGGACCCCCGTGCTGGTGCGCGAGGACATGATGTACGGCACCGGACAGCTGCCCAAGTTCGGCGAGGACAGCTACCAGACCACGAACGGCTGGTGGCTGGTGCCCACCGCCGAAGTGACGCTGACCAACATCGTCAACGGCGTGCTGGTCGACGAGAACTACCTGCCCCGCCGCTACGTCGCGCATACGCAGTGCTTCCGCTCCGAGGCGGGCAGCGCGGGCAAGGACACCGCCGGCATGCTGCGCCAGCACCAGTTCGAAAAGGTCGAGATGGTCTCGATCACCCATCCCGACCACAGCCGCGCCGAGCATGACCGCATGACCGCCTGCGCCGAGGGCATCCTGGAACGGCTGGGCCTGCCCTACCGCACCGTGGTGCTCTGCACCGGCGACATGGGTTTCGGCGCGCGCCGCACGCATGACATCGAGGTCTGGCTGCCCGGCCAGAACACCTACCGCGAGATCAGCTCGGTCTCGGTCTGCGGGGATTTCCAGGCGCGTCGGATGAACGCACGCTTCCGTCCCGCAGGCAGCGGAAAGCCGGATTTCGTGCACACGCTGAACGGCTCGGGCCTCGCCGTGGGGCGCTGCCTGATCGCGGTGCTGGAGAACGGCCAGCAGGCGGATGGCTCGGTCGATCTGCCGGCGGTGCTGCACCCCTACCTTCGCGGCCGCACCCGGCTGACCGCCGAAGGGGTGCTGGCATGACGCGGACGGCGCAAGACCCGGCGCAGGTGGCATGACCCGGCTCTGGTCCCTTCTCTGCGCGCTTGCGGCGCTGGCCTTCGCGGCGTCGCCCTTCGTGGTGACCGGGTTCAACGGCTTCGAGCCGTCGCAGTTCCCGGTCCCGCTGGAGGACCCGCCGGTGCAACCCGCGGGCTACGCCTTTGCGATCTGGGGGCTGATCTACCTCTGGCTGATCGCCGGCACGCTGTTCGGAGCCATCGCGCGCGGCGACGACATCGACTGGGAACCGATGCGCAAGCCGCTCTTTGCCAGCCTCGCGCTGGGGGCGGTCTGGCTGCCCGTGGCGCAATGGTCGCCGGTGCTGGCGACGGTGCTGATCTGGCTGATGCTGGCCACCGCGCTGGTGGCGCTGTTCCGTGCCGGGGACACCGACCGCTGGCTGCAACAGGCGCCGGTGGCGATCTACGCGGGCTGGCTGTCGGCGGCCTCCTGCGTGGCGCTCGGCGTGGTGATCGGCGGCTACGGCTGGTTGCCGCCCACCCCTGCCGCGCTGTTGGCGCTGTCGATCGGCATGGCGCTAGCCGTCACCATGCAGTACCGCCTGCACCGCGCACCGGAATACGGCATCACGGTGATCTGGGCGCTGATCGGCGTGGTGGTCTCCAACTGGCAGCCGTTCAACGCCGCCGTGATCGGGCTGGCCGTGCTCGGCATGATCGCCATCCTGGGCGTCCGCGGCACCGACACCGAGTAAGCGGCTGGACAGCCCGCCCGCCCGCCGCCTAGGCTGACCATCCCTGTCCCGCTGCGAAAAGGCCTCCGTGATGCGCGCCCTTCTCCTCGCCGCCCTGCTGACCGCCACGCCGCTTGCGGCGCAGGACACAGGCCAGTTCACCGACCTCACCGGCAGCTACCGCGTCGAGGGCCGCAACCCCGACGGCTCGGCCTATTCCGGTACGCTCACGCTCACCGCCAGCGGCCCGCGCTACATCGGCGACTGGACCATCGCCGGGCAAAGCTTTCGCGGCAGCGGCACGCTCGACGGCCGCATCCTCACCCTGCAATGGTCCGAAGGCGCCGAGCCGGTGGTCTATGTCCTGATGCCCGACGGCGCATTGCACGGCACCTGGGCCGACGGCCGCGCCCTCGACCGGCTCGAACCGCAGCGCTGACCACCCCACCGCCTGCCGTCCGCAAGTGCCTGTTTCCCGGAGCCATCCCTCGCAGATGCCGGAAAGAGGCGGGCGGCGCGGGCGTGCAAGGGGGCGGCACGCCCCGCCGCAGGCGGCTTGCCCTTGCAGGCCCGTGTCGGCTGTCTCAGGCATCGGTCTGCGAGGGATGGCTCCGGGACACGGGCACGGGCCTGTTTGCAGGTGAGTCCGGAGCCTTCTTTCGCGCGTCCGCAGGACGCGCGCCGGTCGCCCCGCGCCAGCGGGGCGAAACCCCTCTCGGCTCCAAATCCAAAGCCGGCGCGGAAGGCCCGCTCAGGTCTTCTTGGCCTGCAAGCTGCCCAGGTGCTTCTTCAGTGCACCGGCGTTCTTCTTGCGTCGGCCCTTGTAGGGGTTCTTGTCCCCCTGCCCGCGCATCATCAGCCGGATCGGCGTGCCCGGCATGTCGAAATCCTCGCGCAACCCGTTCACCAGGTAGCGCGAATAGCTCTCCGGCAGCTTGTCGGGATGCGAACACATCACGACAAAGCCCGGCGGCCGGGTCTTGGCCTGCGTCATGTAGCGCAGCTTGATCCGGCGGCCCTGCGGCGCCGGCGGCGGATGGCGCTGGATCATGCCGTCCAGCCAGCGATTCAGCTGCCCGGTCGACACCCGTCGGTTCCACACGTCGTAGGCCTGCATCACCGCCGCCTGCAGTTTGTCCAGCCCCTTGCCGGTGCGCGCCGACACGGTCACCAGCGGCGCGCCGCGCAGCTGCGGCAGGGCCAGCTCGAACTGCTCGCGCAGCCACTTCAGCTTGTCCTGCTTCTCGTTCTCCACGTCCCACTTGTTGACCGCCACCACCACGGCGCGGCCCTCGCGCTCGGCGAGGTCGGCGATCTTGAGGTCCTGAGTCTCGAAGGGGATCGCCGCGTCCAGCAGCACGATCACCACCTCGGCGAACTTCACCGCGCGGATGCCGTCCGAAACGGACAGCTTCTCCAGCTTTTCCTGCACCTTGGCACGCCGCCGCATCCCGGCGGTGTCAAAGATCCGCGTCGGCACACCGCCCCAGTCCGTGGTGACGGAAATGGCATCCCGCGTAATCCCTGCCTCCGGCCCTGTCAGCAGGCGGTCCTCGCCGATGATCGCGTTGATCAGCGTGGACTTGCCCGCGTTCGGACGCCCCACCACGGCCACCTGCAAGGGTTTGTCCAGCGTCGGCACGCGGGGGCCGGCCTCGATGTCGTCGCCGTCCTCGTCGGACACAACCACATCCGTCTCCGGGGCATCCGCCTCGGCGCGCGCGGCAAAGGCATCCGACAGCGGCAGCAGGATCGAGTACAGTTCGTTCATCCCCTCGCCATGCTCGGCCGACAGCCGGATCGGCTCACCCAGGCCCAGGCCATAGGCCTCGATCACCCCGGCGTCGGCGGCCGATCCCTCGGCCTTGTTGGCCGCCACGATCACATGCGCCGACCGCTTGCGCAGGATCTCGGCAAAGATCTCGTCGTCGGGCAGGATGCCGGCGCGGGCGTCGACCAGGAACAGGCAGATGTCCGCCATGTCCACGGCGCGTTCGGTCAGCCGGCGCATCCGCGCGGGCAGCGAATCGTCGGTGGCGTTCTCCAGGCCGGCGGTGTCGATCACGGTAAAGCGCAGGTCGCCCAGCCGCGCCTCGCCCTCGCGCAGGTCGCGGGTCACGCCCGGCTGGTCGTCGACCAGCGCCAGGCGCCTGCCGACCAGGCGGTTGAACAGGGTCGACTTGCCCACATTGGGGCGGCCGACGATGGCGAGCGAGAAGGTCATGAGCGGCTCCGAGGATCAGGCGCGGGGCTTAGCGCATTTTCGACAGGGTGGAAAGGGCAAGGGCATCGACCGGCTTTGGCCTCGAGCATGTCCGCCAGACCCTGGCCCCGCACGCCGAAGCCACACCAATCCTCTTTGGTCCTTCAAGTATCCCGGGGAGAGACGCGCCAAAAGCGCGGCGGGGGCAGCGCCCCCCGCCCGAGCCGCCGGCCAAAGGCCGGCGCGCGAGACGACCAGCGCGCGCGTCAGCGCGCACCTTCGGATTGCGCGTCGCTCAGCGGTAGGCGTGCAGCACACCCTTGCGCGACACCACGTAAAGCGTGCCGTTGGCCACCACCGGGCGGGTCGTGGCGCCGCCGGGAATGGCGATTTCCTGCACCAGCGCCCCGTCCACCGGGTTGAATCCGCGGATCTTGCCGTCCGAACTGGCCACGATCAGCCGACCGCCCGCCAGGATCGGCCCATGGTTGGCAAAGGCCTTGTTGCGGCGGCGGTTCGGGTTGCGCTTTGGCTCATAGCCCGGGAGGTCCTGGGTCCAGATGACCTCGCCGGTGGCAGAGTCGAGGCGCACCAGCTCGTTCAGGTCCGACACGAAGAAGACCGAGCCGCCCGCCGGCCACATCGGCCCCAGCGCGCCGTACTTGGCCGTCCACAGCCGCTCTCCGTTGTAGATCGACAGCGCCACGGTCCGGCCGGAATGGTTGCCGGCATAGATCGTGTCGCCCTCGATCAGAGGATCGCCGGTGATGTCGTCGATGCCCGCGATCGTCAGCCCGCTGCGACGGCCCAGCAGGTCGGCGTTCCAGACCTGAAGTCCGCCCTGCCGAAAGGCGCCCTTGACCGCGCCGGACCCGAAGGCAAAGACCACGTACTTGTCGTTGATGGCCGGCGCCGGGGCCCCGACGATGTTGTTGAAATCCTCGGTGCCGTCGATCTGCCAGCGCACGCGGCCGTCCTTGGCCTCGACGGCCCAGGCGGTGCGGTCGCCGGAGACGACGTAGACCAGGCCATCGCGGTAGCTGGGCGCGCCGGTCGCGGTGTTGTCCAGGTCCTGCTCCCACAGCTTGCCGCCCGTCGCCGGGTCGAGCGCGGTAAGCTTGCCAAAGCCCGACGACACGAACAGCGTGCCCTCGCCGTAGGCCAGCCCGCCGCCCTGTCCTTCGGGCGCCTTGTCACGCTGCGGCACCAGCGCCGCGGTCCAGAGCGCCTGCCCCGACAGCGCGGTCGCCTGCACCCGGTGATCCGAATCCATCGTGAAGATACGGCCGCCCGCCACGATCGGATCGACGTTGAGCCGGGTCTTGCGGCCGTCGCCCGCGCCGATCGAGACCGCGAAGGCCTGCGTCAGGTTCTGGCCCAGCGCCGGATGGGTGACGCGCACATGCGGCGAGACCGGGCTTTGCGCCCAGTCCGTGTTGGTGGTCATGGCGGGGGCGGAAAAGGCGCGCGCCTGCGGCACCTCCACCTCTTCGGGCGCGGTGCCGTCGGCGTAGTCGCCGGTCAGGGCGTCGCGGACGTTCATCCGTTCGCCCGGCAGGATGGTTTCACGTTCGGAACATCCGGCCGCGAGAAGCGCCGCCAACGAGATCAGCAAAGAGGTCTTGCGCAGCATCTGGATGCCCTTTCGTCACCATCCGGGGCACTTCCCCCCGACGCGTGCCCCAGGCGGGGCTTAGTTCGCGGGCGGCTCGCCGCCCAGCGCCACAATCAGTTGCGAGGCGCGCCGGCGCAAGCCCTGCGTCGCCTCGGAATCCTCGGCAAGGCGTTTAAGGCGCTCCTGCGCCGCCGCCGTTTCGCCGGTTTCGATGTCGATCAGCGCCAGTTGTTCCTCGGCCAGCAGCCGCAGCGGCTGTCCCGGAACGGCCAGCGCCTCGAACCCGGCGCGGCGTTCCTCGACCGGCAGCAGTTTTTCGCCACGGGTCAGCGCCTTGTAGCTGGCGATCTGGCGGTAGATCGACGGGATTTCCGCGTTGGCCGCGACCTGTTGCAGCCGCGCGACCGCCTCGGCATCGTTGCCGGCGCTGGCCTCTTCCGCCGCGGTCAGCAGCGTCAGGATCGCCTGGGCCCCGGCCTGCGGTGCGGAAATCTGGCCAAGTGCGGCGATGCGCGCGGCCTCGTCTTCCTTGCCCAGCGCGGTCAGGATGCTGTCGCCGAATTCCTGCGCCGCGCGCTCGGTCGAGGCGATGTGCCATTCGCGGTACGCGGTGCCGCCGACGATCAGCAGCACGATCGCCACGCCGACCCAGCCCCACTTGCGCATCAGCGCGAACAGCCGGTCGCGCTTGACCTCTTCGGTCACCTCATCGATGAAACTGTCGGTGTCGCTCACCCGGGCCCCCTAGGCTTGTTTTCCTTCTCTTACATGCCATGTCCGGCACTGCCAAGGCGGGAACGGTCCCCGGGGCGTCTTGGGTCCGTCCAACGCAGCGGGGGCGAATCTCCGCACCCCGGCTCCGCACCCGCAACAAGACCACGTGAAAAATGTATCTAATCGCCGAATTTCCGCCGCTTGGCGCTGCAAAAGCGGGTGCCGCGCTTGAACAGGCATGGGGGAAACCCTAAAACTGAACGACACGGTTCAGGCAAGGCGGCGGGCGAGTCCCCGCCGGCTGGAACGGCCGTAACCAGGGAAAGCGCCGGGGCCGGAGGGCGGGCGCCACAGGGATACTGACCAGATGCGCATCATGTCGATCTTGACCGCCGGCCTCGTCGCGGTGCTGCTCTACGCGCTGGTGATGGACCGCGACCGGCTGATGAGCTTTGCCCGAGACACGGCGCCGACCGCCCTGGCGGAGGATCCATCACCCGTGGACGCCACGCCGCCGGCCGCCGAAACGGCCGTCGTCCCGCCTGCCCCGGTCTCCGGCGACGCGCCGCTGCCCGAGGGCGCGGTGCGGGTCATGGCGCGCCGCTCGGTCGCGCAGGTGGTCGACAGCGCGGTGATCCTGCGCGGCGAGACGCGGGCCATGCGCGAGGTCGAGGTGCGGGCCGAGACCTCCGGCAAGGTCGTCTCCGAGCCGCTGCGCAAGGGCGTGATGGTCGAGGCGGGCCAACTGCTCTGCCAGATCGACCCCGGCACACGCGACGCCAGCCTGCAGGAGGCGCTGGCGCGGCTGGCCGAGGCACAGGCCCGCCTGCCCGAGGCCGCCGCCCGGCTGGCCGAAGCGCGGGCCCAGGTCCCGGCGGCCCGCGCGCGCATCCTCGAGGCCGAAGCCGCGGTGCCCGCCGCCGAAGCACGGCTGGCCGAGGCGCAGGCCGGCGTTCCCGCCGCCGAGGCGCGGCTGGCCGAGGCCAAGTCACGCATCCCCGAGGCCGAGGCCCGCCTGGCCGAGGCAACCGCGCGGGTTCCCGAGGCCGAGGCGCGGCTGGCCGAGGCCGAGGCCCGCGTTCCCGAGGCCGCCGCGCGGCTGAAAGAGGCCGAGGCCGCCGTGCCCGCGGCCCGAGCCGCCCTCATCGAGGCCGAGGCCCGGACACCCGAGGCCGAAGCCCGCGTCAGGGAAGCCGAGGCCCGCGTGCGCGAGGCCGAGATCAACCTGACCGCCGCCCAGTCGCTGGCGCGCGATGGCTTTGCCGCCCAGACCCGACTGGCCGCGGCCGAAGCCACGTTCGAAGCCGCCAAGGCGCAGGCGCAATCCGCGCAGCTGGGCCTGAAGTCTGCCGCCGCGGGCATCGAGGCGGCCAAATCCCGGGTGCAGGGCGCGCTGGCCGGCGTCGAGACGGCCAAGAGCGGCATCATCAACGCCGAGGCCGGGGTGAAATCCGCCAAAAGCCAGCTGGAATCGGCCAAGGCCGGCATCCAGGCCGCCGAAAGCCAGATCCAGAATGCGCTGGCCGGGGTGCAGAGCGCCGAAAGCCAGATCCAGGGCGCCAAGACCGCCGTCGCCTCGGCCCTGTCGGGCGTCGAGGGCGCCAAGGCCGCGGTGATCCTGGCCAAGTCGCAACTCGAAGGCGCGCTGGCCGGGGTGCAGACCGCCATGACCGGCGAGGAAAGCGCCCGCAGCGCGATCCAGTCGGCCGAAGCCTCGGTCGCCGTGGCGGAAAAGGAAATCGAGCGGCTGAAGATTCACGCGCCCTTTGCCGGGCTGCTGGAAACCGACACCGCCGAACTGGGCGCGCTGATGCAGCCGGGGGCGGCCTGCGCCACGGTGATCCAGCTGAACCCGATCAAGCTGATCGGCTATGTCCCCGAGACCGAGGTCGCCCGGGTCGAGGTGGGCGCGCGCGCCGGGGCCCGTTTGACCAATGGCAAAGAGGTGGTCGGCGTGGTGAGTTTCGTGTCGCGCAGCGCCGACCCGGCCACGCGCACCTTTTCCGTCGAACTGACGGTGGACAACGCGGATCTCGCGATTCGCGATGGTGAGACCGCCGAGATCGCCATCGAGGCCGACGGCGCCAAGGCACACCTGCTGGCCTCCTCCACCCTCACCCTGAACGACGAGGGCCGGCTGGGCGTGCGCACCGTCACCGAGAATTCCTCAGCCAAGTGGATGAACGTCGCCATCCTGCGCGACACCCGCGACGGCGTCTGGGTCACCGGTCTGCCCGATACCGTCGACGTGATCACCGTCGGCCAGGAATTCGTCACCAACGGCGTGATCGTGGTACCGAGTTACGAGGACACCATTCAATGACCGGGATCGTCGACTGGGCCGCCGCCCGTGCCCGAATGATCATCGCCTTCGTCGCCCTCAGCCTGATGGCCGGGGGCTACGCCTATGTCTCGCTGCCCAAGGAGGGCGAACCCGACATCGAGATCCCCGCGCTGTTCGTCTCGGTCCCCTTCCCCGGCATCTCGGCGGCGGACGCCGAAAAGCTGCTGGTCAAGCCGATGGAGACCGAGCTTTCGGACCTCGACGGGCTGAAGTCGATGACAGCGACCGCCTCAGAAAGCTATGCCGGCGTGGCGCTGGAATTCGAGTTCGGCTGGGACAAGACCAAGATCATCGCCGACGTGCGCGACAGCATGAACAGCGCCGAGGCGCAGTTTCCCGAGGGCGCCGAGAAATACTCGATCAACGAGATCAACTTTTCCGAGTTCCCGATCCTGATCGTCAACCTGTCTGGCCAGGTGCCGGAACGCACGCTGAACCGGGTGGCCAAGGACCTTCAGGACCGCATCGAGGGCATCGACGCGGTGCTCGAGGCGGGCATTGCCGGTAACCGCGACGAGATGCTGGAGGTGGTGATCGACCCGCTGCGGCTGGAAAGCTACAACGTCACCTTCGACGAGTTGATCCGCGTGGTGCAGAACAACAACCAGCTGATCGCCGCCGGCGAGGTCGAGACCGAGGGCGGCACATTCGCGGTCAAGATCCCCTCCAGCTTTGACGATCCGCGCGACGTCTTCGACCTGCCGGTCAAGGTGAACGGCGACCGGGTGGTGACGCTGGGCGATCTGGCGTCGATCAACCTGACCTTCGAGGACCGCCAGGGCACCGCCCGCTTCAACGGCGAGCCGACGGTCGCCTTGCAGGTGGTCAAGCGCAAGGGTTTCAACATCATCGACACCGTGGCCGAGGTGGAGCGCGTGGTCCGCCAGGCCGAGGCCGACTGGCCACCGGAACTGCGCGCCGTCCTGACGGTGGGCCTGTCGAACGACCAGAGCCGCCAGGTCGAAAGCATGGTCAAGCAGCTCGAAGGATCGGTGCTGACCGCCATCGCGCTGGTGATGATCGTGGTGCTGGCCTCGCTGGGCCTGCGTCCGGCGCTGCTGGTGGGCTTTGCGATCCCGACCTCGTTCCTGCTGTGCTTTCTGCTGCTCGCCCTGATGGGGGTGACGATCTCGAACATCGTGATGTTCGGGCTGATCCTGGCGGTGGGGATGCTGGTGGACGGCGCCATCGTGGTGGTCGAATACGCCGACAAGCGCATCGCCGAAGGCACCGGCCCGATGCACGCCTATGTCGAGGCCGCCAAGCGGATGTTCTGGCCGGTGGTGTCGTCCACCGCGACGACGCTTTGCGCCTTTCTGCCGATGCTGTTCTGGCCCGGCGTGCCGGGCGAATTCATGGGGATGCTGCCTGTCACGCTGATCTTCGTGCTGTCGGCCAGCCTCGTGGTGGCGCTGGTCTACCTGCCGGTCATGGGCGGCGTGTCGGGCCGGTTCTCGCGCAACATCCACCGCGCGGGACTGGCGCTGCGGCGCGCGGCCCCCTGGCCGGTGCGCGTGGCGCTGGTGCCGGTGGCCCTGCTGGGGCTGTTCATCGGCGCGATGATGGTGCTGAACCCGGACTACCTGTGGCAGACCGACGAGATCGGCTTTGCCGCGCGGCTGCCCGGCATCGTTGTCTTCCTGCTGTTCGCGGTGATTTCCTCTGTGGTGATGGACGCCGCCGCGATCCAGCGCAAGCCGCGCCGGGTCGAGGCGGGCTATCGCCGCAATGCCTTTGGCTGGTTCATCAAGATGATCGCCGGCAACCCGGTGATGCCGCTGGTCACCGTGGGCGCGATCATCTTCTTGGTGATAAACGTGTTTTCCTACTTCGGCGAGAACAACAACGGCGTCGAATTCTTCGTCGACAGCGAACCGGAGATGGGCATCGTCTACGTCCGCGCGCGCGGCAACCTGTCCCTGGCGGAAAAGGACGCGCTGGTGCGCCGCGCCGAGACGATGGTGCTGGCCGATCCGGGCGTGCAGAGCGCCTTTGCCTTTGCCGGGGACGGCGGGCTGAACAACAACACCGGCGGCGCCGAGGCGCCCAAGGACACCATCGGCCAGATCCAGTTCGAGACGATCCCCTGGGAGGACCGCGCCGCCTATGCCCGCAGCCACGCGACCGAAGTCTCGCTGGCCGATCTGGACGGCGACGTGGTGATCGACCGGCTGACCGCCCAGCTGGGCAGCATCCCGGGGGTCCAGATCGAGATCCTGAGCCAGGCGCGCGGCCCGGCCTCGGGCAAGCCGGTGCACCTGCGGCTGACCGGCGACAACTGGGATGACCTGATGGCCGCCGCCGGAACGGCGCGGGCGCAGTTCGACGCCCTGCCCGGGCTGACCCTGATCGAGGACACCCGCCCCCTGCCCGGCATCGACTGGCAGATCGACGTCGACATCGAACAGGCCGGCCGCTACGGCGCCGACGTGGCCACCGTGGGCGCCATGGTGCAGCTGGTGACGCGCGGCATCCTGCTGGACACCATGCGCGTCGATTCCAGCGACGAGGAAATCGACATCCGCGTCCGCCTGCCCGACGAGGACCGCGTGCTGTCGACGCTGGACACCCTGAAGGTGCGCACCCGCGACGGGCTGGTGCCGCTGGCCAACTTCGTGCAACGTACCCCGGTCAAGCAGCTGGCCGAGATCAACCGCATCGACCAGAAGCGCTATTTCGACGTCAAGGCCGGGGTGGCAGACGGGCTTGTCAGCCTTGTGCGCGGCACGGGCGACGCGGCGCAGGTGCTGGCCTACGGCACCGCCACGCAGACCGGCGACCAGGTGCCCTTTGCGCACGGCGAGGCGGTGCACTACGTGTCGCCCGACTTGCTGCCGCAGTTGCAGGCGGCGGGCGAAGCGCTGCGCGTGGTGCCGGTCAATGCCAACGAACGCATCGCGGCGGTGACACGCTGGCTGGAGACCGCGCCGCTGCCGGCGGGCATATCGTGGGAATGGACCGGCGACCAGGAGGAACAGGCCGAAAGCCAGGCCTTCCTGATGTCGGCCTTTTCGGCGGCGCTGTTCCTGATGTTCATCATCCTGCTGGCGCAGTTCAACAGCTTCTACAACTCGGTGCTGGTGCTGCTGGCGGTGGTGCTGTCCACCACCGGGGTGCTGATCGGGATGCTGGTCATGGGGCAGTATTTCTCGATCATCATGACCGGGACGGGGGTCGTCGCGCTGGCCGGGATCGTGGTGAACAACAACATCGTGCTGATCGACACCTACCAGGACTACGCCCGCTACATGCCGCGGATCGAGGCCATCGTGCGCACCGCGCAGGACCGCCTGCGCCCGGTGCTGCTGACCACGATCACCACCATGGCGGGCCTTGCGCCGATGATGTTCGGCCTCAGCCTCGACTTCTTCGGCGGCGGCTATTCGATCGACAGCCCGACCGCGCTGTGGTGGAAGAACCTGGCCACGGCGGTGGTTTTCGGCCTGGGCATCGCGACGGTGCTGACGCTGGTCTTTACCCCGTCGATGCTGGCGATCCGGGTCTGGTTCACCACCTACGTGCTGTGGTTCGCGCGGCTGCTGGCGCGGCTCAGCTTTGGCCGCGGCAGCCAGGCGGCGCGCGACTGGGCGCTGACCCGCGCGGCACGCCAGGTGAAATCGCCCGAGATCATCTGGGACGAAGACCCCGCCCCGGCGTTGACACCCGCGCCGGAACTGCGCGCGGCGGAATGACGGCACCGCCGGGCACCCTGCCCGGCGGCCCTTTGCCGATCCGAAATCACGGATTTATTTCAGCACCTTGCGGGCGGCAGCGGCTTTGCTAAATGAGCGCTCGACGGCACAGAGCCGTTGTTGCGCGGGCGTGGCCCGCATGTGGAGTTCACAGTTAAATGAAAAAGACCATGATTGCCCTGATGGCCGCCCTGACGGTTGCAGGCGGCGCAGCCTATGCCGAAGTGGCGGATGCCGACGGCGACGGCGCCTACAACATGGACGAAATGAAGGCCGCCTACCCGGACCTCACCGAAGAGGTCTTTGGCCAGATCGACACCGACGCGAACGGCACCATCTCCCCCGAGGAGCTTGAGGCTGCCATCGCTGCCGGCACGATCGCAGGCTGATCCCTCACACGGGCGATGTTGGGGCGTCCCGGGCAACCGGGCGCCCCTTTTTCATGGCACGCGTCAGGAGCGGGTCTTGCCGCCCTTCGCCTTGCCTCTCCCGTCCCGGCAGCGGTCCGAGCAGTAGCGCACCTGGTCCCAGTCCCGCTCCCATTTCTTGCGCCATGTGAACGGACGGCCGCAGGCCGCGCAGGTCTTTTGCGGCAGGTCGGATTTCTTCACACCGCGGGGCATCAGAAGTCAAAGCTCTGCTGGCGGTCGTCCCGCGCCTTGCGGCCCGGCCGGGGGGCGCGGTCATTGACGAAGTGGCGCTGCGGGTCCTTGCGCGAGGCATGTTTGCGCACCACGCGCTGCGCCTCATCACGAAACGTCTCCCTCTTGCGCAGCGCCCAGAGCGCATCACGCGCCGTCCGCGCCGCCTCCTTCACATCGACGATGGGCGCCGGGTAGTCGACCTTGCCGTCCCAGCGCCAGGGTTCCTGGTGGAAAGCACCGGGCACATCGCGCAACTCGGGGCACCAGCGGCGGGTGAATGCCCCGTCCGGGTCCTGGTCAAACCCCTGTTTCACCGGGTTGTAGATGCGCAAGCTATTGATGCCGGTGGTGCCGGACTGCATCTGGCACTGGCTCCAGTGGATGCCGGGCTCATAGTCGGTGAACAGCCGCGCCAGGTGCCGCCCGGTGATCTGCCAGGGCAGCCAGAGGTGATAGGACGCCACGCTCATCAGCATCGCGCGCATGCGGAAGTTCAGCCAGCCGGTGGCGATCAGCGACCGCATGCAGGCATCGACAAAGGGCAGCCCGGTCTCGCCCTTTTCCCAGGCGGCGAGGCGGGCCGCATCCGGCGGCATCGGGCGCAGCCCGGCATGGGCGCGGTGCAGTTCGCGCCATTCCAGCGCCGGTTCGTCCTCCAGCTTCTGGATGAAGTGGTCGCGCCAGGCCAGCCGCGACTGGAAACTGCTCAGGCTGCCGGACCAGCCGGTGCGCGTGCCCTTGACCTCACGCTGGCGATCCGTTGTCGCATGGACCACCTCGCGCGGGGTGATGACGCCCAGCGCCAGGTGCGGCGACAGGCGCGAACAGGCCCGCGCGCCGGTCAGCGGCGAGGACATGTCGCTGCGGTAGCTCTGCCCACGCTCGGCCGAGAAGCTGTTCAGCAGCCGTTCGGCCTGCACGCGCCCGCCGCGTTGGCGTTCCGGGCAGGGATCGGGCGCCAGGCCCAGCGCCGCCGCAGAGGGCAGCGGATCAGAGCGCAGGTTGACCCCCGGCAGCGCCCTGGGAGCGGGCAAGGGATCGCGCGCGATCACCGCGTTGCGATGCGCGGCCCAGCCGTCGCGGTCATGTCGCCCCCGGCGGATGGCGGAATGCGGCAGTTCCTCCCACCGCACGCCCTGCCCGCGCGCCCAATCCGCCACCGCGCGGTCACGGGCAAAGGTCCAGCCGTTGCCCGTCTCCTGCGTGCTGACCAGCGCCGTCGCATCGGTCCCCTGCCGCACCGCCTCCAGCACCTCGACCGCCGCACCCACCCGGATCACCAGGTCGCTACCGAGTGCGCGCAGGGCATTTCGCAGCCCCTCCAGCGTCTCGCACAGAAACGCGTAGTGCCGGGCCGAGGCATCGGGCTGCCGCCACAGCCCCGGCTCGACGATGTACAAGGGCACGATACCGCCCAGCGCCTGCGCCCGCAGCAGCGCCGCGTTGTCCTGCACGCGCAGGTCACGCTTGAACCAGAGGATGGTGGACATCCGCTCTCCCATCAGCCGTCCCGGCATTGCAGCCCTGTCGCCGGGCGCCTAAAACTCTAGGTCAAAGGCCATCCGTTTCCAGATGCGCGCAGATGCGAGGACCCCATGAAAGACGCTGCCCCCAAGACGATCTACCTCAAGGACTACACCCCCTTCGGCTGGCGGGTCGAGGATGTGCATCTGACCTTTCGCCTGGCCCCCCGCGCGACGCGGGTGATTGCGAGAATCCACTTCGCCCCCAATCCGGAGGCCCCGGCGCAGGACTTCTTTCTGCATGGCGAACAGCTGACGCTGATCCGCGCCGCCATCGACGGGGTCGAGGTCACACCCGAACTGACCGAAGAGGGCCTGCGCTGCGCGGTGCCGGACGGCCCGTTCCTGTGGGAAAGCGAGGTCGAGATCGCGCCCGAGGCAAATACCGCGCTGGAAGGGCTCTACATGAGCCGCGGCATGTACTGTACCCAGTGCGAGGCCGAAGGCTTTCGCAAGATCACCTATTACCCGGACCGCCCCGACGTGATGAGCGTCTTTACCGTGCGGGTGGAGGGCGATCTGCCGGTGCTCTTGTCGAACGGCAACCCGGTCGCGCGCGGCGACGGCTGGGCCGAATGGCACGATCCCTGGCCGAAACCCTCCTACCTCTTTGCGCTGGTCGCCGGCGACCTGGTGGCGCATCCGGACCGCTTCACCACCCGGTCGGGCCGTGACGTGGAATTGAACATCTGGGTGCGGCCGGGGGACGAGGGCAAATGCGCCTTCGGCATGGAGGCGCTGAAGAAGTCGATGACATGGGACGAGGAGGTCTATGGCCGCGAATACGATCTCGACGTGTTCAACATCGTCGCGGTCGACGATTTCAACATGGGCGCGATGGAGAACAAGGGGCTGAACATCTTCAACTCCTCCGCCGTGCTGGCCAGCCCCGAGACCGCGACCGACGCCAACTTCGAGCGGATCGAGGCGATCATTGCGCACGAGTATTTCCACAACTGGACCGGCAACCGGATCACCTGCCGCGACTGGTTCCAGCTCTGCCTGAAGGAGGGGCTGACGGTGTTCCGCGACCAGCAGTTCACCGCAGATGTCCGGTCCGCCGCGGTGGCGCGGATCGACAACGTGGCCATGCTGCGCGCCCGCCAGTTCCCCGAGGACCAGGGCCCGCTGGCGCACCCCGTCCGGCCCGAAAGCTTTCAGGAGATCAACAACTTCTACACCGCGACGGTCTACGAGAAGGGCGCCGAGGTGATCGGCATGCTCAAGACGCTGGTCGGTGACGAAGGCTATGCCAAGGCGCTGGACCTCTACTTTGACCGCCACGATGGCGACGCCGCGACGATCGAGGACTGGCTGAAGGTGTTCGAGGATGCGACGGGGCGCGATCTGGCGCAGTTCAAGCGGTGGTATGCGCAGGCCGGCACGCCGCGGGTGAAGGTGGCCGAGGACTGGGCAGACGGGACCTATACCTTGACCTTCACCCAGCACACGCCGCCGACCCCCGGGCAGGCGCAAAAGCTGCCGCAGGTTATCCCGATGGCGGTGGGCCTGCTGAACCCCAACGGCGACGAGGTCGTGCCGACCACGGTGCTGGAGATCACGCAAGCCGAGCAGAGCTTTACCTTCGAGGGGCTCGCCGCGCGGCCAGTGCCGTCGCTGCTGCGCGGCTTCTCGGCGCCCATCGTGCTGGAACGCGAGGCAAGCCGCGAGGAACGCGCCTTTCTGCTGGCGCATGACACCGATCCGTTCAACCGCTGGGAGGCCTCGCGCCTGCTGGCGCGCGAAAGCCTGGTGGCGATGATCTGCGACGGCGCCGGACCGGACGAGGCCTGGCTCGACGGGCTGGAGCGGCTCTTGCGCGACGACACGCTCGACCCGGCCTTCCGCGCGATGATGATCGGCACGCCGTCGGATTCGGAACTGGCGCAGGTGCTGTTCGAACGTGGCGTGGTGCCGGACCCCGACGCGATCTGGGCCGCGCAGGAGACGCAGTTGCAGGTCAAGGCCGAACGCTGGGCCGACCTGCTGCCGAGGCTCGCGGCCGAAGGCCAGGTGACGGAGCCTTATCGTCCGGACGCCGCACAATCCGGCAAGCGGGCGCTGGGGGCTGCGGCGCTGATGCTGACGACGCGGCTGGATGGCGGCAAGGCAGCGGCGGAACAGTTTGCCAGCGCGGACAACATGACGCTGCAACTGTCGGCCCTGGCGCAACTGGTGCGCGCCGGACGCGATGCCGAGGCGCTGGCCGCCTTCGAGGCGCAGTGGCGGCATGACCGGCTGGTGATGGACAAGTGGTTCGGCCTGCAGGTGGGTGCCGCGGCGCCCGACCAAGTGGTGCCACGGGCCGAGGCGCTGACCGGGCATCCGGATTTCGATCTGAAGAACCCCAACCGGTTCCGCGCGGTGATGGGCGCGCTGGCGGCGGCGCACGCCGGGTTTCACCGCAAGGACGGCGCGGGATATCGGCTGCTGACGGATTGGCTGATCCGGCTGGACGACCTGAACCCGCAGACCACGGCGCGGATGTGCGCGGCCTTCCAGACGTGGAAACGCTACGATGCCGGACGCCAGGCCTTGATCCGCGAACAGCTGGAGCGGTTGCGGGACAAGCCGAAGCTGAGCCGCGACACGGGAGAGATGATCGGGCGCATCCTGGGGGCCTGATCGCGGCGGCAGGGGCAAGGGCCAAGGCGCTTCGAAGCGCCTTGGTCACCGCCGTTCGAACGGCGCGCCCAACGGCCTTGCAAGGCCGTTCCAAGCGGTTTCGAAACCGCTTGAAAGCCGCTTCGAAGCGGCTTTCCCCTATGCCTCCGAAGCGCTTGCCGCGCAGCAGCAAACCGGGATAGCCTGTCCCAAACCGCTTTCGGAGACCCTCATGCTGCTTGCCGTCGTCCTGCTGGGGGCGTTTGTCACCGCCCACCTCATACTGTCGCCGCCCTCGCCAAAGGCCCTGCCCGTTCGCGTGCGCGCGCGCCGCGCCCTCAGTCGCATCGGCCACAAACGATGAACAGCCTGCTGATCGTCACCGGCGCCAGCGCCGGCATCGGCGCCGCCACCGCGCGCATGGCGGCGTTTTCCGGCTGGCAGCGGATCGTCGTCCACTACGGCCAGGACAAGGCCGGCGCCGAGACCACCGCTTCGATGGTCGAAAGCATGGGCGCGCAGGCCTACCTGTTGCAGGCCGATGTCTCCAAGCCCAAGGCCATCGAGAAGATGTTCGCCAAGCTGCAAGAGCTCAAGCCCGGCCCGGTCGGCCTGGTGAACAACGCGGGCATCGTCTCGCCGCAAGGCACGATCGCGGACCTGACCCCGGAGCGGGTGCAGAAGGTCTTTGCCGTCAACGTCTTCGGCGCGATCGAAGTGGCGCGGCAGACGGTCGGGCTGATCCGCGCCTGGGGCCACGGCGGCGGCATTGTCAACATCTCCTCGGCGGCCGCGCGGCTGGGTTCGGCCAACCAGTACATCGACTACGCTGCCACCAAGGGCGCGATCGACACCTTCACCCTGGGCCTCGCGGACGAACTGGCGCCCGAAGGCATCCGCGTGAACGCCATCCGCCCGGGCCTGATCGAGACCGCCATCCACGCCAAGGGCGGCCAACCCGACCGGCTGGAAAAGCTTGGCCGCACCCCGCCCATGCGCCGGCCCGGCACTTCCGAAGAGGTGGCCGAGGCGGTGCTCTGGCTGCTGTCGGAACGCTCTTCCTACGTGACCCGCACCATCCTGGACGTGGCAGGCGGACGGTGACACCCCTGCGGCACGAGGCCTCCGGGCGCTCGACCCGCGCCCTTGTCGTCCTGCTGACTGTCTGGACCGGGGCGCTGCTGCTCTGGACGCTGCTGGAGGCCTCGGCCTGGATCGTCGGGGCGCTGATGCTGGCCTCGCTGCCCGCGGCGGTCGATTTTGCCAAGGGACGCAAGGCCGGGCTGGTGCTGGACGACACCCAGCTGCGCTGGTGGTCCGGCCGCGCCACCGGCGAGGTCGCGCTGAACCGGTTGGAGCGCGTCCGCTTCGAGACGCGACTCGATCTGTCGGTCCGGGTCCGGCTGGTGATCGAGGGCGGTCGTCGACTCACGCTGCCGCCTGATTCGCTGCCACCCCACCCGCGCCTGCAAGAGGCGCTGGACGCTCGCGGCATCCGCACGGAACGCCATCACTTCTCGCTATTGTGACCGTGCCAGACCCGCGTCCACTCTGGCAAAATATTGAAACATATTGGTTTTCGAAAAACATGCGCCCCTGACGGACACCCTTTTCCGGCGTTGTGGCACGGACACGCCCGCGCCAAATCCACCGCTCCCCGATGGCAAAGCATCGCCCAAGGCTTATGTGACGCGGGTGCACCCGGCCCGGCGTTGGTGTAAACTGGTCCGCAAGGCGCGCCCGTCATGGAAGTGTCACGAAGTTAAGATCCTGGGGCTGAAATGAAAGACCGCATCGACCCGTTGATCGCCCAGCGCGCGCCCTGGCTGTTTTCCAACTCCCTGTTCGTCCGGCCGATCCGGGCAGTGCTGAATCGCATGCTGGGTTACGAAAAGACGCTGGAAATCGGCGGCATGGTCAAGGACATGCCGGCGGACGAGATCATGCGCACCATGGCCCAGATGCTGGCCCGCGACGTCGAGGTGACGGGCCTGGAAAACCTGCCCCGACAGGGTGCTGCGCTGATCGTGGCCAACCATCCGACCGGCATCGCCGACGGCATCATGCTGCACCACGCCCTGAGCGAGATCCGCCCGGACGCCTACTACTTTGCCAACCACGACATCCTGCGCGTGCTGCCGCAATACGCGTCGATGATCGCCCCGGTGGAATGGCGAAAGGAAAAGCGCACCCATGCCAAGACGCGCGAGACCATGGAATACACCCGCCGCGCGGTCGACGAAGGCCGTCTGGGCGTGATCTTTCCGTCCGGACGCCTGGCCAAGCGGCGCGGGCTGTCGCTGCATGAACGGCCCTGGATGGCCAGCGCCGCGATGATCGCGCGCAAGTTCGACCTGCCGGTGATCCCGGTGAACATCCGGGCGCGCAACTCGGTGCTGTTCTATCTCTTCGACCTGCTGCACCCGACGCTGCGCGACATCACCCTGTTCCACGAGACGCTGAACAAGGCGCGCCAGCCCTACCGGATCACCATCGGCGAACCGATCTCGCCCACCGCCCTGCCGGCCAAGTCGGAAGACGGCATCGAGATGCTGCGCAAGGCGACGTTGGCGCTGGGCGGACCAAAGGCTCCGGCGGTCTCCCTGGTCGATGCCACCCGGCGGCCAAGCTGGCTGAAGGCCTGACCACGGCCCACCCTGACGAAAGATGCCGCGGGCGTCGGCCGCGCTGCCGCGATGCTCAACTGTCCTTGGGCAGCAGGCTCGCAGACCCGGGATGCGGCGCCTTGTGGACCGGACCGGACCGCGGCAATGCCTCTTCGAACCCCAGGCCGGCGGGGCGCGCGACCGGCCGGAGCGACCGCGCCAGCCCGGTGCAATAGCTCTGCGAGCGCGTCCAGGCCATGATGTCCTCGCGCTTGCGCCTCGAGTGGAACGGCCCCCAATCGGCCGCGATGCCGCGCATGCCGCGGCTGATCACGCCGTCGCGCGGCACCGTCACCGCCATGATGCGCAGCGCGCAGGACAGGTTGTCCTCGGGGTCCTTCAACTCGGAGCCGCTGCGCGCTCTGCACTTGTAGAACCGCGCCGTCGGCGGGTAGATCTGGGTCAGCCCGTACCACCGGCCGCCACCGCCCACCGCCGTGGGGCGGTGCGTGCTCTCGTGCCAGGCCAGCGCCGAGATCAGGCCCACCCAGAACGCTTCGCGGTGCGCGCGGGCGGCGCTGGGATAGGCCGGGCAATAGTTGGCGATGTCCTTCGGCACGATGTCCGGCAGGTGATCGGCGTGCGCGTGCAAGGATTGCAGCGCCGCGAGGCTCCAGCTACGGCTGCCGGGGATGTCATCCCACCGCGCCTTGGGCACGACGATGGTTTTGCGCGCCTTGGGACGCAGCGACACCGGCACCGCAAGCGCCGATATCAGGGACTCGGCCTCGGAGGACCGAGCCGTGTGCGCCGGGGGCAAAGGCCCGAGCGCGGCGCCCTGGGGATCGGGGTTCGCCAGCAGCGGCTGACCGATCAGGCCAAGGCAGGTGAGGAGGGCAGCAATACGTGACATTTCGCCGGAATAGGTCGCCCAGAGCGCCTGACGATGCAAGCGCGACACAGGTCGCATGTCCGAAATCCGCCGATCGGCGCCGCCCTGTCCACCCGTGGGGCGGCATTGTCCCGTTCTTCGCAACATGTTGTTGTCCCAACGGCTTCGAGGTCCGGCTATGGCCGGGATAAGGCCCGGGCAATTCCCGCGTGGCGCCGCCTTTTGGCCCCGAATCGCAGGCAGAGTCGGCCTCATGTCAATGCGTGACCTGTTGCCAAACATGCGCTCCCTGAGCCTGCGGCTGTCGGCCGGATGGCCGGAGACGGCCATGGCCGACCCCGAAGCCAAACCCAGGAGGCCCATCACCCGGGTGCCGCCGCTGCGGCCCCCGATCGAGATCCCGGTGGCCGATCCCGGCCCCGATGCCGAACGTGCCGCAGAGCTTCGCGCGCGCGGCCAGTTCCTGGCCCGCCAGGAGGACTGGGAGCGGCTGGCCCAGGAGATGCTCCAGGCCGACAGGGCGCGCGCCAGGACACCGGGGCTTCGGTCGGTCGCCGACCTGCTGTCGCAGGGCGCGCGCAGCGATTTTGCGGACGCCATCGCGCTGGCGCTGGGGTCCGGGAACATGGCCGAGGTGGCCGCGGTGCTCGGGTCGGTCGATGCGCTGCGCGACGACATGCCGGACTGCCCCGCCATCGCCCATGTCGCCGCCATGACATACGTGGATGCCGCGTCCGCCTGCCGCGCCGCCGGCGGCACGCCGGACGGGGACCAGACCCTGCGCAAGGCGCGGGCGCGCTACCTTGCCGCCGCGGCGGCGCTGAACGACTTGTTCGACCCCTTCGAATGGGACAGCCCGCTCTGGGCCGCGGTGCGCTGCGCCCTAGTCGAGGCCGACGCCAAACCGCGGGATCGCGTCGCCGATGACTACGAGGACCTGATCGACCTCGATCCCGGCAACCCGCACCACCTCAGGAGCTTTGGCAACGACCTGCGCCCGACGCGTTTCGGCGACTGGGAGGTGCTGGACCGGCAGGCACGGCGCACCGCGGCGCGCACCGCCGATGTCTGGGGCGTGGGCGGCTATGCCTGGGTCTATTTCGGAGCGCTGGGCCGCGACAAGGCCGCGCTGCGCCGGCTGGACGCCGAACTGTTCGTCGAGGGTCTGCACGACATCCTGACCCGGCACCGGACCCAGGACATGGCCAACCGGCTGGCCGCACTGACCGGCTACACGCTGGGCGGGGTGGCAACGGGGGGCGGCGCATTGCACCGGCTGGCGGACTGCCTGGGCTGGATCGCCCAGGACCACCTGCGCGAACTGCACCCGGTGATCTGGGCCGAGGCCGCGCCGCCGATCACCGGCAGCATCGCGCTGGCCGAGGACGCCGACCCGTGGCGCCGTGGCCGGGCGCGCGCGCTGTCCAGCCTGGCCGCCTACTACGCCCCTGCGCTGGAGGCCGGCCGCAGGCTGGTCTTCACCGACGACGGGCTGCGCATGGTCAGACACGACTGACGCGCGCCCCTTGCCCCCTGCCCCGGCCTGTTCTAGACCGCTTCGCAATCTTCCTGTGCAAGAGGACGCGTGATGCTGGATCTGACCTATGAAGCGCCCAAACCCAAGGTGATCGCCGGGGCCAGGCACGACTGGGAACTGGTCATCGGCATGGAGGTGCACGCCCAGGTCGCCAGCGAGGCCAAGCTGTTCTCGGGCGCCTCGACCAGGTTCGGCGCCGAGCCGAATTCCAACGTCTCCTTTGTGGATGCGGCGATGCCGGGGATGCTGCCGGTCATCAACGAATACTGCATCGAACAGGCGGTGCGCACCGGGCTGGGCCTCAAGGCGCAGATCAACCTGGTCAGCGCCTTCGACCGCAAGAATTACTTCTACCCCGACCTGCCGCAGGGCTACCAGATCAGCCAGCTGTATCACCCGCTGGTGGGCGAGGGCGAGATCATAGTCGACATGGAACCGGGCATCGCCCGCAAGGTGCGGATCGAGCGCATCCACGTCGAACAGGACGCCGGCAAGTCGATCCACGACATGGACCCGCACATGTCCTTTGTCGACCTCAACCGCACCGGCGTCGCCCTGATGGAGATCGTCAGCCGCCCCGACATCCGCGGCCCGGAGGAAGCCGCCGCCTACATCGCCAAGCTGCGCCAGATCCTGCGCTATCTCGGCACCTGCGACGGCAACATGCAGAACGGCTCGATGCGGGCGGACGTCAACGTGTCGGTCTGCCTGCCCGGCCAGTACGAGAAATACCAGGCGACGCAGGATTTCAGCCACCTCGGCACGCGCTGCGAGATCAAGAACATGAACTCCATGCGCTTTATCCAGCAAGCCATCGACTACGAGGCGCGGCGCCAGATCGCCATCCTGGAAGCCGGCGGCAAGATCGACCAGGAAACCCGGCTCTATGACCCGGACAAGGGTGAGACGCGGTCGATGCGGTCCAAGGAAGAGGCGCACGACTACCGCTATTTCCCCTGCCCGGACCTGCTGCCGCTGGAAATCGAGCAGGGCTGGGTCGACGACATCCGGGCCTCGCTGCCGGAACTGCCGGATGCCAAGAAGGCGCGCTTTGTCGCCGATTTCGGCCTGTCCGAGTATGACGCCGGCGTGCTGACCGCCGACGTGGTCAATGCCGACTACTTCGAAAAGGTGGCGGCCGGCGCAGGCGACGGCAAGCTGGCCGCGAACTGGGTCATCAATGAACTTTTCGGCCGGCTCAAGAAGGACGACCGAGACATCACCGACAGCCCGGTCAACCCCGACCAGCTGGCCGGGATCATCCGGCTGATCACGTCGGACGCCATCAGCGGCAAGATCGCCAAGGACCTGTTCGAGATCGTCTACACCGAAGGCGGCGACCCCGAGAAGATCGTCGAGGACCGCGGCATGAAGCAGGTCACCGACACCGGCGCCATCGAGGCCGCGGTGGACGAGATCATCGCCGCCAACCCGGCGCAGGTGGAAAAAGCCAAGGCCAACCCAAAGCTGGCCGGCTGGTTCGTGGGCCAGGTGATGAAGGCCACCGGCGGCAAGGCCAACCCCAAAGCCGTGAACGACCTGGTGGCGGCGAAACTGGGCCTCTGACCGGCCGAGGCCGGGGCATCCCCGGTCTCGCCTCTTTCTGGGCGGTCTCCCGCCAGTAGCCTCTTGGTCCTATTGCATCTGGCGGAAAGCCGTGGGTCAAGGCAACTGACCGATTCGAAGGTCAGGCCAAAACCCGCGGCCGACTGGCCCGACTCAGCCCCGAACACCCGTTTCAAGGGGAAAATCGCCGATTTCGCCCCTCGAAAGCAGGTTTTCCACCGGAAAATGCCTGCATGCAGGGGATTCCGGACTCACGCTGCCAACGTGAATTGTGTTAATATTCTGTTACCGGAGGAGGATATTTCCCGGGTGCGTCAGAGTTGATCGACGCGATTCCAAAAAGATTGTAGTCGGGGGATTTCATACGTTTGTTCACAGAACGTAGGGGGCGCCGTCCATGGGACGCGCCCCTTTTTTCTGTTTCCCCGCTTTCTGCTTCCGATGTCGGACAGGGACCTTGGCGGCCCTGCCCCGATCAGCCGTCGATATCGAGCGCGAGCGCGTGGATTTCGCGCACCAGTTCCGGCCCGAGAGCCGCGTGCACCGCCCGGTGACGGGCGATGCGGCTTTGCCCCTGGAACGCGGGCGCGCGCAGGGTGACGTGAAAGTGGCTTTCGCCGCTGCCATCGTCCCCGGCATGGCCGGAGTGCCGCGCACTGTCGTTGCGCACCTCCAGCTGGGTCGGCTGGAACGCCGCTTCGAGTTTGATCCGGATGTCGTCGGCGCGTGACATTTTTCGCGTATCCCCCTGTAACTTCATCGGGGATAGTCTATGCTCCGGTGTCCGAGTCGAGAAGAGGTGCAAGATGAGCAAACCTGACCCCTTCGGTTTCGACATGTCCGTGAAGTCCGCGAAGAAAAAGAACCCGCGCGGACGCAAGGGCATGACCGGCGCGCAGGAGACCTCGACGAGGATCTGCGACCACGACGGATGCGAAGAAGCCGGAAAATTCCGCGCGCCTAAGGCGCCGGACGTGCTGGACGACTTTTACTGGTTCTGCCGGGATCACGTCCGCGAGTACAACCTTCAGTGGAATTTCTTCGACGGCAAGACCGAAGCCGAAATGAACGCTCAGCAGAGCGCCGACAAGGTGTGGGAGCGCAAGACCAAGGACTGGCGCGACCCCGAGGCCAAGGCCTGGGCCCGCCTGGGCATCGAGGACCCGCACCAGGTTCTGGGGGACAAGGCCACGCGCAACCCCGGAAAGAAAGGGACCGGCACCCGCAAGCTGCCGCCGACCGAACGTCGCGCGCTCGAGATCCTCGACGCCGAGGATCACCTGTCCAAGGCGGACATCCGCAAGATCTACAAGAGCCTGATCAAGGTCCTGCACCCCGACATGAACGGCGGCGACCGCAGCCAGGAAGACCAGCTGCAATTGGTCGTCTGGGCATGGGAACAGATCAAGGACAGCCGCAGCTTCAAGTAGTGCCTTGCGGCGAATTCCCGCTCAGGTTTAATTTTTCTTGTCGACGCTCTGGGCCAGGTTGCGTAGCGTGGGGGTACATTAGTTCCACGAATCCCCCACTCACGGCACCGGGCGCCTGGCAACAGCCAGGCGCCCGTTTCGTTTCTCGCGCCTGATTCAGGCAGGCCGGAAAGTCAGCGACACGCCATTGAGGCAGTGCCGTTTGCCCGTGGGCGGCGGGCCATCGTCGAAGATATGACCCAGGTGCGAACCGCAGCGGCGGCAATGGCATTCGGTGCGCAGCATGAACAGCTTGCGGTCGCGTCTGGTGCCGATGGCATTGGGCAGCGATTCCCAGAACGACGGCCAGCCGGTGCCGCTGTCGTACTTCGCGCTTGAGGCGTACAGCGGCAGGTCGCAGCCCCGGCACAGGTAGGTTCCGGCGCGCTTCTCGTCGTTCAGCGGCGAGGTAAAGGCGCGTTCGGTGCCTTCCTCGCGCATGACGCGGTATTCCGCGTCGCTGAGCATGGCGCGCCATTCGGCCTTGGTCCGGGTGATTTCGAAACTGCCGCTGGCCGCCTGGGCCCCGCGCCCGAAAAACGGCAGGGCCGCCCCTGCGGCTAGGAAATTACGTCGGTTCACGGTGACCTCCAGTGGTGTTGCGGATAAAGGATGCGCGCCCGGCACGATCGGGACAAGCAACGGGCGCGCACGATTGCGCGAGGGCCGGGACAAGGCCCTGCGCGCGGCTTCGGTTTATTGCTTGGGCAGCATCACGCGGTCGATCACGTGGATCACCCCGTTGGACTGCTGCACATCGGCGATGGTGACCGTGGCCTCGCGGCCATTCTCGTCCGTCAGCACGATCTTGTTGCCCTTCATCCGCGCCTGAAGGGTGCAACCGCCCAGCGTGGCCACCGGGTGGCTGCCGCCGTCATCGGCGATCATGCCCGCAATCGCGTCTGACATCGCCTTGGCGCCGACCACGTGACAGGTCAGGATCTGCGTCAGCTGCGCCTTGGCGCCCGGCTGCAACAGGGCGTTCAGGCTCTCGTCCGAGATCATGCCAAAGGCCTTGTTGGTGGGCGCGAAGACGGTAAAGGGGCCTTCGCTGTTCAGCGTGTCGACAAGGCCCGCCGCCTTGACCGCGGCGACCAGCGTGGTGTGGTCGGCGGAGTTCACGGCGTTCTCGACGATGGTCTTGTTGGCGAACATCGCCGCACCGCCGACCATCGGATTGCCGGTGTTCGCGGCCAGTGCAGGCACGGCAAGGCAGATGGCGAGCGCGGAGAACGTGAGTTTCTTGGTCATCATGGGTCCTTTCCCTGTGGTGCGGTCGCGGCTGCGACCGGGTGTCCGGCGCCGGTCTGCGGCGTGGATGTCAATAGTCACGACAGCCCGGCGGAAAGAGTTTCGGCCAGTCGATCACAGGATGATCACCGCTGCGTGAGCGGCCCCGCGCCTTTGACACCTGCCATGTCGCTTTCGCGTCGGCGCGGCCGGCCGCTTGCGCTATGACAGGGCCAGCCAAACCGGAGTCAGCGCATGTTTCTGTCGGTCTTCGAGATGTTCAAGGTCGGGATCGGCCCGTCGTCCTCGCACACGATGGGGCCCATGGTGGCGGCGGCGCGGTTTCTCGACGCGCTGCGGGCCGCGCCGTTTCACGCACACGGGCTGAAGGCGACGCTGCACGGCTCGCTGGCTTTCACCGGCGTCGGCCATGCGACCGACCGCGCGACGGTGCTGGGCCTCGCCGGGTTTGTCCCCGAAACCTATGACCATGCCAAGGCCGAGGCGGCGCTGGCCCGCATCCGCGAGACAGGGCGCGTCGCCCCGCCCGGCCTGCCCGAACTGGTCTTTGACCTCAAACGGGACCTGGTGTTCGACTTCGGGCCGAACCTGCCGGGCCACGCCAACGGCATGGTCATTCGGGCGACCGACGCGCAGGGCGACGTGATCCTGCAGGAAACCTATTACTCGGTCGGCGGCGGCTTTGTCCTGACGGCAGCCGAACTGGCGGCCGGCAAGGCCACCGACCAGGGCGCGCCGATCCCCTACCCGTTCAAGAGCGCCGCAGAAATGCTTGAGATGGCGCGGAAATCCGACCTGAGCATCGCTGGCATGAAACGCGCCAACGAGGTGGCGCGCGGCACCGCGGACGGGCTGGAAAAGGGCGTTGCGCGGATCTGGGAGGTGATGGAAAACTGCATCGACCGCGGGTTGGCCGCGTCGGGCGAACTGCCGGGCGGGCTGCGGGTCAAGCGGCGCGCCAAGGACATCCATGACCAGCTGCTCGCCGAACGCGGGCGCAACCAGTCCGCCCCGCACACGATCAACGACTGGATGAGCATGTACGCCATGGCGGTGAACGAGGAGAACGCCGCCGGCGGGCAGGTCGTCACCGCGCCCACCAACGGAGCGGCGGGCGTGGTGCCCGCGGCCATCCGCTACTGGCTGGACCACGTGCCGGGCGCCTCGCGCCGCAACATCCCCGAGTTCCTGCTGACCGCCGCAGCGATCGGCGGGCTGGTGAAATACAACGCCTCGATCTCGGGTGCCGAGGCGGGCTGCCAGGCCGAGGTCGGATCCGCCTCGGCCATGGCGGCGGCGGGGCTGTGCGCGGTGCTGGGCGGCACACCGGAACAGGTTGAGAACGCGGCCGAAATCGCGCTGGAGCATCACCTGGGGATGACCTGCGACCCGGTCAAGGGGCTGGTCCAGGTGCCCTGCATCGAACGCAACGGCCTGGGCGCGATCAAGGCGGTCTCGGCGGCGTCCCTGGCGCTGCGCGGCGACGGCACGCACCTGGTGCCGCTGGATGCCTGCATCGAGACCATGCGCCAGACCGGCCTCGACATGAGCGAGAAGTACAAGGAAACCTCGCTGGGCGGGCTGGCGGTCAACGTGCCGAACTGCTGACGCTTCCGGCAGAAAAATTTGATACATGTGAAAGACTTGCGGCACTTACCTCAAGCAATGCACAAAGCGTTGTTCAGGTCGTCACGCGCACCAGCATGAACTTGGCGCCCTGCGCGCGGTCGGTGCTCAGGCGCACCTCGCCGTGCTCGCGGTAGCGCAGCGCGTCGCCGGGGGCGAGGGTGTAGCCGGCGCCCTCGATCCGCACCTGGAGGTTGCCGGACAGCAGAAGCAGGTGATGCTCCTGCCCGACGACCTCGGGGGCATCCTGCACCATGTCGGTGTTCGGCGTCATCTTGCATTCCACCACCTCGGCCGCCAACGCGGCGGCGGCGGGTGAGACAAAGCGTTTCGCCAGCCCGGTTTCGCCGTCGCGCCAGACCGGCTGTTCATCCCGGGTGACATGGGCGGAAAACCCGTCCTCGATCATCGCAAAGAGGCGCGACAAGGTCATGTCGTGCGCCTTGGCCAGACGTGACAAGACATCCGCCGAGGGGCTGACCTCGGCGTTCTCAAGCCGCGAGAGAGCGGCACGGCTGACCCCGCTGGCAGCAGCGAGTTGATCCAGCGTCCAGCCGCGGGCAGCGCGCAGCGCCGACAGGCGCCCGGCAAGGCGGACCGTCAGATCGCTTTTCATTCCTATCCCCCCGGGAAACTATCCCGTATCCGGAATTAGATACGGTTTCCCGAAAAAACGCAACATTCGCAGCGGCACAAGCTGTGGACAATCGGTTCGCTCGGGGGACCGGGGGCGCAACACGTTCGGCGGTTTCGATCGACGCCCGGCGCGGCGCCGTTTCAGGCTCAGATCACCAGCCCGCCTGAGACATGCGCGCGCGCCGCCGCGGTCTGTGGGCGCGGAAAGAACTGCGCGACCGGCGCGTGTTCCAGCACCTTGCCGCCATGCACAAAGATGACATCGTCGGCGATGCGGCGGGCCTGTCCGATGTCGTGCGTCACGAACAGCACCCGCGTGCCCTGCGCCACCGCCTGGTGCACGATCTGTTCGATCCGGTTGACCGAGGCGGGGTCGAGGCTGGCGGTCGGCTCGTCGAGGAACAGCACCTCGGGCTGGGTGGCCAGCGCGCGGGCCAGCGCGAGGCGCTGCGCCTCGCCGCCTGACAGCAGGCGGGCGGGTTGCCGCGCCTTGTGCGCAAGGCCGACGTGTTCCAGCAGGGAATCGCGCCGGTCCAGCGGCAGGCCGCGCGCCCGCAGCGCGAAATCCAGGTTCGCGGCGACCGAGCGGCGCAACAGCACCGGGCGCTGAAAGACCATGGATTGCCGCGCCGTGACCTCGCGTGGGGCCCTGCCGTTCCAGTCGATGGTGCCGGAGGTTGGTTGCACCAGGCCGTGCAGCGTGCGGATCAGCTGGCTCTTGCCGGCCCCGTTGGGACCAAGGATGACGGTGCAGCCGCGCGGCCCAAGCTCGAGGTCCAGCCCCTGCAGGATGCGCCGCCCGCCCAGTTCCAGGCAGAGGTTCGACACCCTGAGCGGCAGCAGCGCGCCTGCGCCCGGGGTCGCGCCGACAAACCGCGCAGGACCGTGCAGCACCGCGTCATCCATGGCACGCCGCCCTCCGGGAATCGGGCGGCATGGCCGTCTCGGCGGAGGTCTTCGGCGCGGCCATCATCGCGGTCGCTGCGAGATTTTCCATGACGTGCACCCCTTCCCGTTCATGGTAGGGAAAGACAGGCATGGTCCACAAGGGAAACCTTGGTCCTACTTGCCCGGATCGGGCGCTTTCCAGCCAGGGATTCCGTGACAACGCGGGAAATCCTGCACTTCGCCGGGGCGTCACGCCCCCCAGCTGGCCACCTTGCGGTCGATCGTCTTGCGCGACACGCCCAGCCGCCGCGCCGCTTCGGCCCGGTTGCCGCCGGACAGCTCCAGCACGTGCAGGATGTGCCGCTGCATTGCCAGGTCGAGGTTCTCGATCGCCTTCTGCCCGGTGATCGCGCCCTGCCCGGCGAATTCCTCGGGGAAGGCGCCCAGGATGACCGAGCGTTCGATCAGGTTGCGCAATTCGCGGACGTTGCCGGGCCAAGAATAGCCGCTGAGCTTCATCAGCGTCTCGTCGTCCAGTGTCAGCGGCGGCAGTCCCAGCGCGCGCGTGAAGTGCTGCATGAAATGCGCGGCCAGGTCGACGATGTCCTCGACCCGGTCGCTGAGCGGCGGCATCTCGATGCGCAGCACGTTGATGCGGTGGTAAAGGTCGGCGCGGAACCGGCCCTGGGCCACCGCCTTTTCCAGGTCCGTGTTGGTGGCAAAGGTCAGGCGCAGGTTCAGCGGAATCTCACGCTCGGCGCCGATCGGGCGGATGCGCTGATCCTCGAGCACGCGCAGCAGCGCGGCCTGCAACGTTTCGGACATCTGCGCCACCTCGTCGAGGAACAGCGTCCCGCCTTCGGCCAGCAGGAAGAGGCCGGGGCGCAGGCGGTCGCCCTCCACCGCGCCGAACAGTTCGGCGGCGATGCGGTCGGGCGCGATGGCGGCGCAGTTGACCGCGACAAAGGGGCGTTCGGCCCGCGCGGCCATGCCGTGCAGCGTGCGCGCGGCCAGCTCCTTGCCGGTGCCGGTCGCACCGGTGAACAGCACCGGCGTCGGCAGCGGTGCCAGCTTTTCCAGCATGCTGCGCAGCGCCGCCATGGGCGGCGAGCGGCCGATCAGCTGGGTCGACCCTTCGGTCGACAGCGCATGTCGCAACAGCCGGTTGTCGCGCCGCAGCGCGCCCCGGTCCAGCGTCCGCGCCACAGCCCCAATCAGCTGGTTGGCGCGAAACGGCTTCAGCACAAAGTCCGAAACCCCCGCCCGCAGCGCGGCGATGGCGGTTTCGAGGTCGGCATAGGCGGTGATCAGCACCGTTTCCGAATACAGCCCTTTGCGGCGCTGCTCGGTCACCCAGTCGATCCCCGACCCGCCCGGCATCTTGTTGTCGACGACGATCACGTCGAACTGCGCCTCGTCCAGACGTTCGGTCGCCTCGCGCGCGGATCCGGCCTCGGCCAGCCGATTGACGCGCGGGCCCAGCGTCTTGCCCAGGAAATTGCGCATCCCCGGCTCGTCATCGACGATGAGAACCGAAGCGGCGCCCAGCGCGCGTCCATAGTCATCCAGCGGGGACATGCCTTGGCCTTTGCGCGGGACCACGATCAGTCGAGACGGACGTTCGGGCTCGAATACACTTCGGCCGAGGAAAAGCCCAACTGGTTGAGACCGTACCAGGCCCCGGCGGCGATCAGGATGGCGGCGGCGAAACCGGCGAACATGGCTTTCATTGGGAGGCTCCCGTTGCGGATTTGAGAAAGGCAATGAGGTCGGCGCGATCCGAAGGCTGCGCGATGATCTGCATCGGCATCTTTGACCCTGGGATATAGTGATCCGGACCCTCGTCGAAAAGCGCGTCGATGGTCTGGTCGGTCCAGACCAGCCCGGCGGTCTGGAGGGTCTGCGAGTAGCTGTAGCCCGGCAGGCTGCCCGCCGGACGGCCAAAGACGCCGTGCAATGTCGGCCCGGCCTTGCGCGAGAGGCCGGGCGTCAGCGCGTGGCAGATCGAGCATTTGCGCATGAACTGGCGTTCACCGTTGGACATGGTTTCCGGGTCGCGCAGGAAACTGCGCTGGCCCGAGCCTTCGGGCGCCTCCAGTTCGTCCAGCAATTCGACCGGCCAGGCATAGACAACGTCGTCGAGGCCCCCGGCGTAGACCACCCGCCCGTCCGGCGAAAAGGCCAGCGCCCAGACCGGCCCGTGCCGCATGGCGCGGAAATCGCGGGTGATGCGCCAGTCGGCGGTGTCGACGATCATGATGTAGCCGTGGCCATCGCCCACCGCCAGTTGCGCCGTCCCGGGATGCCAGGCCATCGACAGGATCGGCCGCCGGTCCAGCGTGAAATCGGCGATCTGCGCGCCGCTTTCGGGGTCAAGAACCCGGGTGCCGCCGTCGACCGCGCCATAGGCCAGCCAGCCGTCCCCCAAGAGCAACCGGTTGATGCCAAAGCCATGCTCGACCAGTGGCAAGGCGCTGTTGCCGCTGTCGAGGTCATAGCGCAGCAGCACGCCGTTGGAGGTGGCGGCGAACAGCGTCCTGCCGTCAGGCGTATGGGTCACGGCGTTCACGCCGGCACCGGGATAGGGCAGCTCCCCTGCCCGGCCGCCCTCGATCAGCGGCCAGAGGCGGATGCTGCCGTCCCAGCTGCCGCTGGCGACATGGCTGCCGTCCGGCGCCACCGACAGCGTCGTGACCTTGCCCAGGTGGCGGCCCAGCTCGCGCACCTCGGGGCGCCATTGGCGGACGGCGAAATCGTCGCCGCCCGAGATCAGCTGCCCCTGCGGCCCCAGCGTCAGCGCGGTGACGGCTGCGGCGTGGCCCTCCAGCCAGAGCGGCGTTCCGCCGGACCACAGGCCCACGGAGTTGTCGAAACTTGCGCTGGCCACCTGCCCGTCGGGGGTGACGGCCAGCGCCATGACCGGCCCGCCGTGCCCCTTGAGGGTGGTGAAGTCCTGGGCCCCGGCGGGCAGTCCCAGGGCCGCCAGGGCCAGCACGACCGCGCCGCGCATCATTCCGCCGGGTGCGCCCCGGACGGAGCGGACTTGCCCTTGGCGGCCTCGCGGGCCTTGACCTCGTCGAGCCAGATCGAGTGGTGCTGGTGCGCCCAGGCCTCGTCGACCTCGCCCGATCCCATGGCGTCGTAGGCGCCTTCCATCCCGACCGAGCCGATGTAGATATGCGCGATGATGATCGCCATCAGGCCAAAGGCGACGATCGCGTGCCAGGCCTGCGCCAGCTGCATCTCTTCCTGCGGGCTGAGCGCGGTCGGCAGGGCGTCGTATCCCAGCCACTGCGGAATGCCGATGTCGTTCAGGATCGCAAAGGTCTTGGCAAACAGCGGCAGTTCGAAGGGGAACAGCAGCGACAGCCCCGACAGCGAGATCGAGCCGCCCAACAGGATCACCGACCAGAAGATAATCTTTTGCCCGGCGTTGAATTTCTTGGCCGGGGGGTGGTTCTTGCCGATGATGCCGCCCGCCTGGGCGAACCAGGTGATGTCGGTGCGGTTGGGGATGTTGTGCCAGACCCAGAGCAGGAACACGAACACCAGCGCCAGCATGAAGGGCCAGGCAAAGTTGTTGTGCACGAACTTCGAGCCGGTCAGCAGGACCGAGTTCACCTCTGGTCCGAACACCGGCAGGATCAGCGTGCGCCCGAAGAGGACGATCAGCCCCGACAGCCCCAGCACGATGAAGGACCCGGCCAGCAGCCAGTGCGAGAACCGCTCGAACGCCTTGAAGCGGGTGACCGTGCGGCCGGTCATCGGCTCGTCGATCCTGATGCGTCCGCGAACGAGGTAGAACAGCACCAGCGCGCCGATGGTGCCCAGCAGCAGCCAGCCGCCATAGGTGGCCAGCGGTCCCTTGCGGAAGCTGTACCAGGCCATGCCACCGTCCTGCACGAGAACGCGCGCGACATCGCCGCCGGCAGAGACGGTGATGTCGGCGGTGTCAAAGCGCAGCGCGCGCCACAGGTCGGGGTCCGAGGCGCCGCCCAGCGTGCCCAGCTGTTCGGCCATGGCCGCCGCGCTGTCCGGGTCGCCGAATTCCTTGCGGAAGCTCAGGTCGACCTTCTCGCCGCGCTGGCGGGCCAGGATGTCCTCAAGTGTCTGCGCGCCGCCGGTGGCCTCGCGCGCGGCGGCCAGCACGGCCGGATCCGTGCCCGGCGCTGCCGGCGGTTGCAAGTAGACCGCCAGAACGGCAATGCCGATCGCCAGCAGCATGAACCATCCAAAACCGCTTGACCGTTTCATCATGTCGTTCCCCGTGATCAGTCTTTCCCGGTCCGCGACCGCTGTCCGCGCCGCAAGGTCCGGGAGTCATCCACACCCAAATGAGGGAGGCCCGGCAATGCGGGCCTCTCCCGTTGTCGAAGAGAATGGGCGGGGCAACGCGCCCCGCCCGAAGACGGCTCAGCCGCCCTTCTGGTCGTAGGCGGTGCCCCAACCCCAGGCGCCCGAGCCGAAGCCACGGGCCACCACACGCTCGCGGTAGATGGCCGAGACGATGTCGCCGTCACCGGCGAGCAGCGCCTTGGTCGAGCACATCTCGGCGCAGATGGGCAGCTTGCCCTCGGCGATCCGGTTGCGTCCGTACTTGGCGAACTCGGCCGTCGAGTGGGTCTCTTCCGGGCCGCCGGCGCAGAAGGTGCACTTGTCCATCTTGCCGCGCGAGCCGAAGTTGCCGGCCTGCGGGAACTGCGGCGCGCCGAAGGGGCACGCGTAGAAGCAGTAGCCGCAGCCGATGCAGAGGTCCTTGGAGTGCAGGACCACGCCTTCTTCGGTCTGGTAGAAGCAGTCCACCGGGCAGACCGCCATGCAGGGCGCGTCCGAACAGTGCATGCAGGCCACCGAGATCGACCGTTCGCCCGGGGTGCCATCCTGGATGGTCACCACGCGGCGGCGGTTGATCCCCCACGGCACCTCGTGCTCGTTCTTGCACGCGGTCACGCAGGCGTTGCATTCGATGCAGCGCTCGGCGTCACAGAGGAATTTGGATCTTGCCATTTCTGGGTCTCCTTACGCGGCAGTGATCTTGCAGAGCGTACACTTGGTCTCCTGCATCTGGGTGACCGAGTCGTAGCCATAGGTCTGCGCGACGTTGGTGGATTCGCCGAGGACGTAGGGGTCCGCGCCGTCGGGGTATTTGGACCGTCGGTCCTCGCCCTGGAAGTGACCGCCGAAGTGGAAGGGCATGAAGGCAACGCCCTCGCCCACCCGCGGGGTGACCATCGCCATGACCTTGACCTTGCCGCCTTCCGGGCCTTCGACCCAGACATCGGCCCCGTCACGAATGCCGAGGTTGTTGGCATCGCGCGGGTTGATCTCGACGAACATGTTCTGCTGAAGCTCGGCCAGCCAGGGGTTGGACCGGGTTTCGTCCCCGCCGCCCTCGTATTCGACCAGACGGCCGGAGGTGAGGATGATCGGGTAGTCCTTCGAGAAGTCCTGCTTCTGGATCGACGCGTAGAGCGTCGGCAGACGGTAGAACTTGCGGTCCTCGTAGGTCGGGTAGTCGGCCACGAGATCGCGGCGGTTGGTGTACAGCGGCTCGCGGTGGAGCGGCACGGGGTCGGGGAATTCCCAGACCACGGTCCGCGCCTTGGCGTTGCCGTAGGGGGCGCAGCCGTGCTTGATGGCCACCCGCTGGATGCCGCCCGACAGGTCGGTCTTCCAGTTGGTCTTGGGTCCGGCCACCGCCTCGATGGCGGCCTTTTCCTCTTCGGTCAGATCACCGTCCCAGCCGAGGTCCATCAGCATCTGCATGGTGAATTCCGGGTATCCGTCCTGGATCTCCGAGCCCACCGGGTAGACGCCTTCGGCCAGCAGGTTCTGGCCGTTGCGCTCCACGCCGTAGCGCGCGCGGAAGGGCAGACCGCCCTCGGCCACGGGCTTGGACATGTCGTACAGGTTGGGCGAGCCGGGATGGTTCATCTCGGGCGTGCCCCAGCACGGCCATGGCAGGCCGTAGTAGTCGCCGTCGGCCGGACCGCCGATCGCCTGCAACGTGGTGCGGTCGAAGGTGTGCTGGTTGGCCATGTGCAGCTTGAGCCGCTCCGGCGACTGGCCGGTATAGCCCACCGTCCACATGCCGCGGTTGATCTCGCGCAGCGTGTCCTCGATGTTCGGCGTGATGCCGTCCTCTTCCAGCGCGATGTTGCGGAACAGCCGGTCGTGGAAGCCGAACTTCTTGGCAAAGAGGCCGATGATCTCGTGATCGGGCTTCGACTCGAACAGCGGCTTGATCACTTGCTCGCGCCACTGCAACGAACGGTTCGACGCGGTGACCGAGCCGACGGTCTCGAACTGGGTCGTGGCCGGCAGCAGGTAGACGCCGTCGGTCCGGTCATGCAGCACCGCCGACACCGTCGGGAACGGGTCGACCACCACCAGCATGTCGAGCAGTTCCATGGCCTTCTTCATCTCGACCATGCGGGTCTGCGAGTTGGGCGCGTGGCCCCACAGCACCATGGCGCGAACCTTGTTCGGCTGGTCCATGTTCTCAGGTTCCTCGAGAACGCCGTCGATCCAGCGGCTGACCGGGATCCCGGTCTCGTACATCAGGTTCTTGTCCTTGCCGTCGGCGCCCTGGATGGTGTCGAACTGGCTTTCGAGCCAGTCGAAATCCTCACCCCAGACACGCGCCCAGTGCTGCCAGGACCCCTTGGCCAGGCCGTAGTAGCCCGCCAGGGTGTGCGACAGCACGCCAAGGTCGGTCGCGCCCTGCACGTTGTCGTGGCCGCGGAAGATGTTGGTGCCGCCGCCGGAGGTGCCCATGTTGCCCAGCGCAAGCTGCAGGACGCAGTAGGCGCGGGTGTTGTTGTTGCCGTTGGTGTGCTGGGTGCCGCCCATGCACCAGATCACGGTGCCGGGACGGTTGTTGGCCAGCGTCATCGCCACGCGGCGCAATTGGCTGCCAGGGGTGCCGGTGACACGCTCGACCTCTTCGGGCGTCCACTTGGCGACTTCTTCCTTGATCTGGTCCATCCCCCAGACGCGGGTGCGGATGAACTCCTTGTCCTCCCAGCCGTTCTCGAAGATGTGCCACAGCAGGCCCCAGATCAACGCCACGTCGGTGCCGGGACGGAAGCGGACATATTCGTCCGCATGGGCCGCGGTGCGGGTGAACCGCGGGTCGCAGACGATCAGCGGCGCGTTGTTCTGCTCCTTGGCCTTCAGGACGTGCAGCAGCGAGACGGGGTGCGCCTCGGCCGGGTTGCCGCCGATGATGAAGATCGCCTTGGAGTTGTGGATGTCGTTGTAGGAGTTGGTCATGGCGCCGTAGCCCCATGTGTTCGCAACACCCGCAACCGTGGTCGAGTGGCAGATCCGCGCCTGGTGGTCGACGTTGTTCGTCCCCCAGTAGCGCGCGAATTTCTGGAACAGGTAGGCCTGTTCGTTGTTGTGCTTGGCCGAGCCCAGCCAGTAGACGCTGTCAGGTCCGCTTTCTTCGCGGATCTTCATCATCCCGTCGCCGATCTCGTTGATCGCCTGCTCCCAGGAGATGCGGACCCATTCGCCGTTCTCCTTCTTCATCGGGTACTTCAGGCGGCGTTCGCCGTGGGCGTGCTCGCGGACCGCGGCCCCCTTGGCGCAATGCGCGCCCAGGTTGAACGGGCTGTCCCAGCCGGGCTCCTGCCCGACCCAGACGCCGTCGCTGACCTCTGCCACGACGGTACAGCCGACCGAGCAGTGGGTGCAGACGGATTTCTTCAGCTCCACCTTGCCCAGGGCCGCGGCGGAGGCGGCGCTGGCCGGTTGCACGGTGCCGCCGGTGGCGGCAATCGCGGCAATCCCGCCGATGGCAAGGCCGGAGCCGCGCAGAAAGGCGCGGCGGTCAACCGAGGTTCTCGACACCTCGGAAAGGATCGAAGTCCGCTGGGGGCGTCGCGCAACCCCGTTGGTCTTTTTCCTCAACATGGTTCTCTCTCCCTGTAGCGCCCGTTGCATGACTGCGGCGCGAGGATATGGCGATGGCCTTTGGCAGTCGGGCGTCACGCAACCAGTCGCCTGGGGCCGTTGTGGGCAACGTCCGGACAGCTCCGGGCGCAGCGGGTCTGCTCAGAAGCGGGCGGAGTCGTAGTAGGCGCGGGTATGCGCGGTGTCCTGCATCTTGTCCGACGTCAGGTCAGGCTCGGCAGGGCCGGCTTCGGCCGCCGTGCCACTGGCCAGGGCAAGCGCGGCGGCGGGGGCCGAGGCGCTTGCCAGCTTGAGGAAATTGCGGCGCGAGGCCCTGGTTTCCTGGGTCATGAAAGTGTCTCCTTCCATGGGTTCCGGCAGTTGCCTGCCGCTCGAAAAGGGCAGGTTCCCCTGCCCGGCGTTGGTGTGCCTCACTCTGATCCGCCCAGGCGGAAGGCCTCGGCCTCGATCTCCATGAACAGCCGCCCGACAGTGCCGACGGGGGCGTAGAAGACCGAGTTCTTGGCGGCTTCGAGATCGGCGAAGAAGTGACCGGCCCAGGGGCCGATGTGCTTGTTGAAGAACTGCCGCTGGCGGTCCAGCGGGGCGGGCGGGCCAAAGCGGCCGACGATGATGGCGCCCATCATCTCCATCAGGCTGGCGATGTTGTCCTCGGGCTCGAACACGGTGTCGGCGCGTTCCAGCCCCAGCCGGGTCATGTCCTGCCGCAGCAGCGCCAGCGGCTTTTCGTTCAGGAACCCGGTGAGGTAGTACGAGGCATAGGGCAGCAGCTCGCCCCGGCCGAGGCCGATGAACAGCTTGTTGTACTCGGTCGCGGCGGTCTTGGGGCGGGTCACCTTGGCCAGCTTGGCCAGCGTGCCGATCGCCTGCCCCATCTCGCCCGCGTCGCCCGACAGCCCGGCCGTCTGGTCCAGCAACATGTCGTCCGGCGGGCCGGACAGCAGCAGGCCAAGAAAGTTGTAGAGATCGGCGCGGAGCCGGTCTTCTTCTGCAATGGGGCGGGTCTGGGCGGTTGCGGTCATCGGGTCCTTGTCGGTCATGAGGCGGCGTCGAAGCGGAACCGCATGCGGCGCGATGTGCTGGGCGCGGGCGGCGTGTCCTCGGCGTCGGTGTTTGCAGTCGGGGGTCCCGGCGCGGGGGCCGGGACGGGTGTCTCTTGTGCGGCCTGCAGTGCGGGGTCCGCCGCTTCGGCCAGGGCCTGCGCGTCCCGGACCTGGTCCGGGACCTCCGGCTCGGCTGCCCGCGCCGCGTCCTCCGCGGCCTTGGCGGCGTCCCGCTCGGCCTGCTCGGCGGCCTCCACGGCCTTGTCGAACATGCCCTTGCCCACCTTGTAGATGGTCTTCATGTTCGGGAGGACGGTCGCCTTGTCGGTGTAGTCGTTGCCGTAATCCACCAGCCCGTCGAGGTGCGAAAAGATCGGGTTCAGCCGCCACAACCGGCGCAGCGCGCGAGTGCGCAGGCGCTGCGGGATCACCGAGCGCAGCAGCGCCTGCACCTGTGCGCTGTCCTGAATCTCTTCCGGCGCGGGCAGGTTCAACTCGGCAAGGATCTCCTCGTCGGTGCGTTCCTCCAGCCGCTTTTCCTCGGCCCGCTTCTCCGCGGCCTCGCGGGCGTGGCGTTCGGCCTCCGTCTCGGCGGCGACGCCGGCGCGGCGGCGGGACCAGAAATCAGAGGAGCTGTCGCGGGTCATTGCAGGCGCCTCCGCCGCAGCGCCGGCGAGGCGTAGACATCCTCGGGCTTGCCGATGCGCGGATCGCCGATCCCGTCCTGCACGAGGTCGACCCGCAGCTTGTCCCGCTTGCGCTTGATGAAGACCTCTTCCTCGTGGAATTCCTCGACGAACTCGGCCACCCAGGCCAGCAGCGCGGGCGGCATCGGCACCTTTTCGATCATCTCCTCGCCGCTGTCGGCGTAGTCCTGCGCGTCGTAGGGCGACACGGTCACGGTCAGCACCTCAAGCGGGATGTCCTCCGCGTCGGTCTTGCGCAGCACGACATAGACGCTGGGCGTCTGGGAGCAGAGTTCATGCAGGTAGGCCTCGGTATCCGAGCCGTAGAGGTCCAGCGACAGCGTGGCGGCGTGGTACTCGGTCACCTCGCCTTCGCGGCGCATCTCGCGCCATTCGGCGGGTCCGGCACCGGGCAGCACGCCGGAGGCAGTCCAGACCCAACGGGCCCAGCGCGTGACGCCGGGCGCGCGGCGCAACACGACGCCGAGCGGCAGGTTTCGTTGCACCCTGATCTTTTGGCTCACTCCAGTCCTCCCTGATCCAAGTAAGGCGCAGGAAGACACCGCAAGGAAAGGGAAATTTCGTATACCGCGGCATCCCGGAGAGGTTCCGGACATTTTGGGCAGTCGTGCGCGGGACACGGGGCACGGATGGACGAATTGTCCAATCCGAGAGTTTCGCTCAAGAATCGGGAAAAACGCGTACGACCGAATCACGCAAGCGTGGGGTGGACCAAAGGCCAATGTCCCGCGACCCGGCGGCTTGGGATAAGTGGTTGTGGGCCGTTGCGAATCCTGTCTAGGGTCGGCACCGGATCAGCAGTCCAGAGCGCCGGACAGGTGTTCTCAGGGAGGAAAAGACCATGACCAAGTCATTGATAACATGTGACTGTCTGGGGACGCAGTCCATCGATTCCAAAGCCCTGTCCCGCACCACCGGGATGGACGTCCGCACGACCTGTACGGCACTCTGCACCACCCAGGCCGACCGCGCCGCAGCGGCGCTGCAAGGGGGTGACACAATTTTTTGCTGCGCCCAGGAATCACGTTTCTTCGAGTCGCTGGCCG
The DNA here is from genome assembly GCF_900184945.1 of Antarctobacter aquimaris. GTDB lineage: Bacteria > Pseudomonadota > Alphaproteobacteria > Rhodobacterales > Rhodobacteraceae > Maliponia > Maliponia aquimaris. The sequence continues at coordinate 45,845 of NZ_FXYF01000023.1, forward strand.
AGGATCTGGGCGTCGAGTCCCCCCCGGTGCTGGACCTGCGCGACCGGGCCGGCTGGACCGCCGATGACCGGTCCACACTACCCAAAATGTCCGCCCTGATCGCGGAGGCGCTGCTGCCGGCCGCCCCGGAAAAGACGCTCGACGTGGTGTCCGAAGGGCTTTGCCTGGTCCTGGGCGCGCCCGAGGTGGCCCTGGCAGCGGCGGACCACCTGGCGACGCATCTGGGCGTGACGGTGCTGCTGCCCGAAGGGTCCGAAGTGCCCGACCGGCGCGACATCGACGTGATCACCGGCAAGCTGCGCCGCGCGTCCGGCGCTTTGGGTCAGTTCGAGGTGGTGATCGACCGCCTGCGGCAGGTCCAGCCCGGCGGGCGCGGCGGGCTGACGCTGACCGAGCCGCAGGATGGCGGCGTGTCGGACTGCGACATCCTGCTGGACCTGCGGGGCGCGACACCGCTGTTCCCGGCGCATGAAAAGCGCGAGGGCTACCTGCGCGCCGATCCGACCCACGCGCCCTCGGTCGCGGCGGCGGTGCTGGCCGCCTCTCACCTGATCGGCACCTTTGAAAAGCCGCTGTATGTCAGGACCGAGGCGCTGCTCTGCGCCCATTCGCGCGCCGAACAGACCGGCTGCACGCGCTGCCTGGACCTGTGCCCTACCGGGGCGATCACCTCGGCCGGGGATCATGTGACCGTCGATCCGATGGTCTGCGCGGGTTGCGGCGCCTGTTCGGCGGTCTGCCCCTCCGGCGCGATCAGCTACGACGCGCCGCCAGTCGACTTGACTTTCCGCCGGGTGCAGACACTGGCCAAGGCCTACCTGGACGCCGGCGGCACGGCCCCCCGGCTGCTGGTGCACGACGCGCACGGGGCCGAGATGATCAGCCTGTCGGCTCGCCACGGACGCGGATTGCCCGCCGACGTGATCCCGCTGGAGATGTCGGCCATCGGCGCCTTTGGCCATGCCGAGGCGGTGGCGGCGCTGGCGGCGGGCTTTGCCTCGGTCACGCTGCTGCCCGGTCCGGGCGCCGACCGCGACGCGCTGACAGCACAGGTGGCGCTGGCGCTGGCCATCGGCGGTCCAGACCGGATCCGCCTGCTCGACACGCCCGACCCGGACGCGATGTCCGACGCGCTCTACGATGAGACTGCCCCTGCCCCGGTCGCCGCCCCCGTGCGCCCGATGGGCACCCGGCGGCAGATCACCCGCCAGGCGGCGCGCGCGCTGCACGGACCCGAGGCGCAACTGCCCCTGCCCCAAGGCGCGCCCTACGGCGCGGTTCTGGTCGACACCGATGCCTGCACGCTGTGCCTGTCCTGCGTGTCGCTCTGCCCCTCGGGCGCGCTGGGCGACAACCCGGACAAGCCGCAGCTGCGTTTTCAGGAGGATGCCTGCCTGCAATGCGGCATCTGCGCGACGATCTGCCCGGAAAAGGCGATCACGCTGGAGCCGCGCCTCGACCTGACCGAAGCCGCACTGCGCCAGGAGGTGCTGAACGAGGAAGAGCCCTTTGCCTGCGTCGAATGCGGCGCGCTCTTTGCCTCGCGCTCGGCCGTCGAGCGGATCACCGAGAAGCTGTCGGCGCACGCGATGTTCCAGACGCCGGAAAAGCTGCGCATGTTGCAGATGTGCGAAAACTGCCGGGTGCAGGCGCAGGTTCTGTCCAAGGACAACCCCTTTGCCGGCGGCGAACGTCCGCGCATCCGCACGACCGAGGATTACCTGTCCAAGCGGCGGGATCACTGACCGTGACGACCGCCGCCCTACTGCCGCTTGAGCGGCGCGCCAAGATCGGCCGCGGGCATCGCGGCGACATAGGCGACAACCGCCTCGATCTCGTCCAGCGTCATCTCAACCGGGGCGATCGGCGGCGGCCGGTGCGGCGGGAATGGCGGCGTGACCCCCGACACGATGGTGAACGACGGATGCGGGTTCAGCGCATAGAAGGCGAAGAACCGATCCTCCCAGTCCGCCAGCGACCGCAGCACGGAAAAGCTGGGGGTCGAGCCGATGCCATAGCCCCGGCTGGCCTCATCGACGACATGGCAGCGGACGCATCTCGAGCGGCTCACCTTGTGGCCCAGTTCGGCGTCGCCGTCATAGGTGACGCTGACCACCTCGATGGTTTCGGGCGGCGGGCCGAACAGCGCCGCGCCCTCGGGCGTGTAGCTGACCACGGTGTTCAGGCCGATGTCGGAGGTCAGCCAGTCGGCCAGCTTCTGCACGCCCTCGGGGCCGCCCTCGGTCCGCGCCATGTGCCAGATCGTGTCGAGCCCGGCAAACAGCGGCGTGCCTTCGTCCCCCAGGCTGAGGTCCGCGCTGCCGGGATCGTCCACCAGCTCGACCCGGACGCGCGTCTTGAGCGTGAAGCGCGGGAGGATATGTTTCACCAGGCCGCTGTCCAAAAGGGCGGCAGGCGCGTACAGACGCACCGGGCGGTCCTGGGCTTCGGCAAGCGCCGGAGGGAGGGCAAGGCCGAGAGCCGCGGCTCCGGCAAGGATCGAAAGGCGCAAGGTCATGCGGGCATGCTAGGCCCGCGCGCGGCTTCGCGTCAATTGCAACGGGAGGGAGACGGAATGAGCGAAGATTTCAACATGTCCATGAGGAAGTTCCTCAAGCAGGTGGGCGTCACCTCGCAGCAGGCCATCGAAGAGGCCATGCGCGGGACGGACACGGCGGGCAAGAGCTATGCGGTCAAGGCGGTGATCACGATCCCCGAACTGGGGCTGAGCCACGAAGTGACCGGCGAGATCAAGGGGCAGGAATGACACAGACAACTCTTGGACGGGACATCATCCTCGACGTGCTGAAGACCGTCACCGACCCCGTCGGCGGCAGCGACATCGTTTCCAGCGGCGTGGTGCGGGCACTGAACGTGGACGGCGGCGCGGTGCGCTTTGTCATGGAGATCCCGCCGAAATACGCCGAGATCTACGGTCGCGTGAAGGCCGATGCCGAGGCCAAGCTGAAGGCGCTGGACGGCGTCGACAGCGTGTCGATCGTGCTGACCGGCCACGCGGACAAGGCGCCGCCCGACCTCGGGATGAAGAAGAAGGCCGATCCGCAGGGCCCGCAGCGCATCCCCGGCGTGAACCACATCATCGCCATCGCCTCGGGCAAGGGTGGCGTGGGCAAATCCACAGTATCGTCGAACCTCGCCTGTGCGCTGGCCGCGCAGGGACGGCGCGTGGGCCTGCTGGACGCCGATGTCTACGGCCCTTCGCAGCCGCGGATGCTGGGCGTGTCGGGTCGTCCCGCCTCGCCCGATGGCAAGACGATCCTGCCGCTGCGCAACCACGGCGTGACGATGATGTCGATTGGCCTGATGACCAACGAGGATCAGGCCGTGGTCTGGCGCGGGCCGATGCTGATGGGCGCGTTGCAGCAGATGCTGATGCAGGTGCAGTGGGGCGCGCTGGACGTGCTGCTGGTCGACCTGCCGCCGGGCACCGGCGACGTGCAGATGACCCTCAGCCAGAAGGCGCATGTGGACGGGGCGATCATCGTCTCGACGCCGCAGGACGTGGCGCTGCTGGACGCGCGCAAGGGCATCGACATGTTCAACCAGCTCAAGGTGCCGATCCTCGGCATGGTCGAGAACATGAGCACGCACATCTGCTCGAACTGCGGCCACGAGGAACACGTCTTTGGCCACGGCGGCGTGGCGGCGGAGGCGGCCAAGCTGGGCGTGCCGCTGCTGGCCGAGGTGCCGCTGGACCTGCAGATCCGCCTGGCTTCGGACGGCGGCGCGCCAATTGTCGTCACCCGGCCGGACGGCCCGCAGGCGCAGGCCTTCCACGCCATCGCCCGCGCGCTGGTGGCGCAGGGGGTGGCATGAACACGCCCGCCGGAACGCCGATGACCTTCCCGCCCGCGATGAGCGGCGAGGACGTGCACGGCGATCCCTTTGACGGCGCCGTGATGCGCGCGATCCGGGGCTGCGACGCGGGGCTGGTCTGCCACCGCGTCGCGGCCGACCGGATGGGCGCGGCGCTGGTCTTTACCCCCGAGGTGCCCCTGGCCAAGGCGATGGCCATGCTTCCACTCTGCGGTGTCGGGTTCCAGAATGCGCTGGGCGCGCTGGCCCCGCCGGAGGTGGCTGTGCACCTGGCCTGGGCCGGTGGCATCCTGATCAACGGTGCCGCCTGCGGCGCCTTCCGCGCCTGCGCCTCGACCCAGGATCCGGCGGCGGTGCCGGACTGGCTGGTGGTGGGCTTCGACCTGCCGCTGCTGCTGGCCGCCGTGCCGGGCAACGTCCCCGACCAGACCGCGCTGTATGAAGAGGGCTGCGCCGACGTCGACCCGCACCTGCTGATCGAGGCCTGGGCGCGGCACACGCTGAACTGGATCGCCCGCTGGGAAGACGAAGGCACCAAGCCGCTGCACGCCGAATGGCGCGGACTCGCGCATGGTATGGGCGAAACCGTGGTCGAGGACGGCCGCAGCGGCACTTTCCTCGGTGTCGACGAGGATTTCGGCATGTTGCTGCGCGACGCCCAGACCACGCACCTGATCCCCCTGACGACCCTGCTGGAGGAAGCGCCATGAAACTGGCCCGCGCCATCCACTTTGACGAAAGCGACCAACACGTCTTTGCCAGCCCCGCGCGCACCGGCGAATGGTGCATCCCGGGCGGCTTCGAGTTCTCCAACTGGACCGAGGGCGACCTGACCGGCAAGGCCCGGCAGGCCTTTGCCAACGGCTGGCTGGGTCTGGAGACCGGCGGGCGGGTGACCTTTGTCGCCGTCAGCCAGGCCGAACCCGCCGAGGTGCAGGCCCTGACGGACCTGCTGGCGCAGCACTTCGTGACCTACTACGGCGCCCCATCCGTCGAGGCCGCGCGCCCGGTGGCCGCCGAGGAAATCGCCCAGATGGCCGAGCTCTGCGCGGACCACGCGCCCAACACCCTGCTCACCGTCGCGCGCGAGCTGACCGATGCCGGCGCGCGCGAAGCCTTTCGCGTGATCGAGGCGTCGGACGCGGGGCTCGAGCAGTTCGCGATCCATGGGTCGCTTGACGACTGACCCCAGCGGCCGGCGCGTCGGCTCGGTCCGGCTGCGCCTGCTGGTGCTGGCGCTCGCGCCGATGACGGTGCTGATGCCCCTGCTGCTGGTGCTGGGGATGACGCGCTGGACCGCCGACTATGACGCGCTGCTGATCGCCAACGTCGACTCCGACCTGCGCATCGCCGAGCAGTACCTGGCCCGCATCATGACCACCACAGGCGACGAACTGACCGGCGTCGCCGAAAGCGCCGAGTTCCTGCGCGTGCTGTCCGACAACGGCCCGGCGCTGGACCGCTACCTGTCGGACAAGCGCGCGGCGCTGGCGCTCGACTTCCTGTTCTTCCTGACCGAGGACGCGGCACTGGGCGATGCCTCGCGCTGGCCGGTCGTGGTGGCGGGGCTGGACGGCAAACCGGCGACCGAGATCGACATCTTTTCCGCCGCCGACCTGGCCGAACTGCCCGGCGACCTGGCCGAACGCGCCCGCATCCCGCTGATCCCGACCGAGGCGGCCGTGCCGACCGACCGCACCGTCGAGGACCGCGGCATGGTGGTGCATTCGGCCGCGCCGGTGCGGCTGAACGGCCATGCCGGTGTGCTGGTGGGGGGAATCCTGCTGAACCGCAACCTGCAATTCATCGACACCATCAACGCGCTGGTCTACCTCAACGCCGTCACCGGGGGCGAACGGCAGGGCACCGCGACGCTGTTTCTGGACGACGTGCGGGTGTCGACCAACGTGCGCCTGTTCGAGGACGTCCGCGCCCTGGGCACGCGGGTCTCGGCGGTGGTGCGGCAGGCGGTGCTGGGCGACGGGCAGACCTGGCTGGACCGCGCCTTTGTCGTCAACGACTGGTATATCTCAGGCTACATGCCGGTGACCGACAGCTTTGGTCAGCGGGTGGGGATGCTCTACGTCGGCTTTCTCGAGGCGCCCTTCACCGCGGCGAAACGCGAGGCGATGCTGTGGATGCTGGCCGCCTTTGCCGCCGTCATGCTGCTGTCGGTGCCGCTGTTCTTTCGTCTCGCACGCGGGATCTTTGCGCCCTTGGAGCGGATCACCCGGACCATGCGGCAGGTCGGCGCGGGCGATCTGTCCGCGCGCTACGGCGATGTCGGCGCGCGGGACGAGATCGGCCAGGTGGCGGCGCATCTCGATGACCTGCTGGGCCAGGTGCAGGACCGCGACGTCCGCCTGCGCGCCTGGGCCGAAGAGCTGAACCAGCGCGTCGAGGAGCGCACCAGCGAATTGCGCGAGGCCAACGCCAAGCTGGAAGCCACCTATCGCCAGTTGGTGATGAACGAGAAACTCGCCTCGATCGGCGAGATCACCGCCGGCGTCGCGCATGAGATCAACAACCCGGTGGCGGTGATCCAGGGCAATGTCGACGTGATCCGCGAGGCGCTGGGCGACAAGGCCGAGCCGATCAGGACCGAGCTGGACCTGATCGACCGGCAGGTCGCACGGATCGACGCCATGGTCGGCAAGCTGCTGCAATTCGCCCGGCCCAGCGAGTTCCACAGCTACGACGGCGCCGTCCCGCTGGCGCCGCTGATCGAGGATTGCCTGCTGCTGGTCGAACACGTCCTGTCCAAGAGCGCCATCACCGTCGAGACGCGGCTGCACGAGGCGCCCGAGGTGCGCGCCGACCCCGGCGAGATGCAGCAGGTCGTGATCAACCTGGTGATGAACGCGGCGCAGGCCATGGGGCACGACGGGCGCCTGGTCCTGACCCTGACGGCCGAGACGCGCGACGGCCGCCCCGGCGCCTGCCTGACGGTGCAGGACAACGGCCCGGGCCTGCCCGAGGGGCTGGAGGACACGGTGTTCGACCCCTTCTTCACCACGCGGCAGGGCGAAGGCACCGGGCTGGGGCTGTCGATCTCGCAGACGCTGGTGCAGCGGGTGGGCGGGCTGATCACCGCCGGCAATGCGCCCGAGGGCGGCGCATGGTTCCGGGTCTGGCTGCCGGCGGCGTGAGCGTCTTCCGGTCTCTTGGCAGCGCGTGACACACCAGGGGTCACACGCTTTGCCCTGACCCAATGTGCCGCTCCGACATCCACAGACCTGGCGCGGGCACCGGCCCTGGCCGCGCCCGACACCTTCCCTGCTCCCGCCCCCTACCGCATCGTCCGCAATACGCGCCGCGTCGCCGCCACCATCGGCGCGTGCGTGTCGCGCAGGATCTGCACCCGGTCAAAGCGGTCCGGATCGGCGTTCACCGCCTTCCGCAGGGCCGCGCCAAAGGCCATGCGCAGCTCGGTCCCGATGTTGAACTTGCAGATGTGCGAGCCGCGCGCCAGCGCGCGGCGCTGCGCCTCGGGCACGCCCGAACCGCCGTGGATCACCAGCGGCACGTCGGTCAGCGCCTCGATGTCGCGGATGCGCGCCTCGTCCAGCCCGGCCCCCTGCCCCTGTTGCAGGTGCAGGTTGCCGACCGAGACCGCCATGGCATCCACCCCGGTCTCACGGGCAAAGCGCGCCGCCTCGTCCGGGTCCGTCCCGGCCGAGGCCTCGCCGCCGGAATAGCCGACAAAGCCGATCTCGCCCTCGCAGGACACCCCCGCCGCATGGGCCATGGCGGTTATCGCCGCCGTCTCGTCGATGTTCTGCGCCAGGGGCTTGCGCGAGCCGTCGTACATCACCGAAGTGAATCCGCAGTCGATCGCCTCGCGGCACTCCGCAGCGCTGTGGCCATGGTCGAGATGCGCCACCACCGGCACCGACGCCCCTTCGCCCAGGTGCCGGAACATCGCCGCCAGCACCGGCAGGGGCGTATTTTCACGGCAGGACGGACCGGCCTGGAGGATCACCGGCACGCGCTCTTCTTCGGCCGCCTCGACAAAGGCGCGCATGTCCTCCCAGCCCAGCGTCACCAGCCCCGCCACCGCGTAGCCGCCGCTCAGGGCCGGTTGCAGCACCTGTGCCAGCGTCACGAGGCTCATTTGAACTTGGCCACCATGTCGAGGATCCCGGGGATCGTGTGCAGCTGTTCGGCGTGGGTCGGCTGGAAATACTGCTTGAGCGAGCGTTGGCCGAGACCGCCGAGGATGGTGAAATAATACATCTCGTAGCCCGGCATCACCACGCAGGGGTGATAGCCCGAGCGCAGGCACATCGTCGAGCCGTCGACCACGTGGTAAGCCTCGCCCACCGCGTCGCCCTCCTGCTGCAACAGCTGCATGCCGGACCCCTTGGAGGGGCGAAAGCGGTAGTTGTAGGTCTCGTCATGCCGGGTCTCGTCCGGCAGGCGGTCGGTGTCGTGCTTGTGGCTGGGAAATCCGGACCAGCCGCCCTGCCCCACGGTGTACAGCTCGCTCACCAGCAGGCGGCCCACCTTGCCGTGCTGCTTCTGCCCCAGGATGTGCTTGATCTTGCGGTGCGTCTTGGTGTCGTCCGAGCCGTACTGCACCAGGTCGATGTCGTCGCCGCGCACGTCGAAGGGCTCCAGCACCTGGTCGAACTTCGCCCCGGCGACAAAGACCTCGGTCGCCTCGCTGACGCAGGTGATCCGCACCCGGGCGCCCACGGGCACATAGACGCCCTCCGGCTCGCCGTCCCAGACGTCGACACCCCGGTTGCCCACGGCAGGGAATGTCGCGCCGTCCACGTCCACGTCCACCGTCCCGGTGGCGGGCACGACGCAGGTCTCGTAGCTCGGCACGGCGTAGTCGAAATGCTCGCCCCGCGTCAGCTTTACGATGTTGAAATAGGTCAGCGGGACCAGCGCGTCCTCGGCATCGACGATGGGCTTGTTGGCGTTGTCATAGGGGGGGATGTGCATGGCGCGGTCCTTTCAGGGTAAGGTGGGGCCGGGATGGGTGGCAAGGAAGGTCTCGAGCTCGGGCAGGGTCGGCATGGCGGGGGCGCAGCCGGGCCGCGAGACGACGATGGAGGCGCAGGCCGAGCCGCGCAGTACCGCGTTGCGCCAGTCGTGCCCCGCCGCGAGCGCAGCCAGCAAACCAGATAGGAAACTGTCGCCCGCGCCGACCGGCTTCAGCGCCGTGACCGGGTAGATGCCGGTGCGGATCTCTTGCCCCCCGGCCAGCGTGATCGCCCCCAGCGGACCCATCTTGTAGATCACCACGCGGCCCGGACGGGCGGCCAGCTCACGCGCCTTGTCCAGCCCCTTGTCGAGACTACCGGCCATGAAGCCGAACTCCTCGTCGTTGCCGACGATCAGGTCGCTGGCCTCGCCTGCGCGGGTCAGCACGTCCGAGGCGACATGCGCAGAGGGCCAGGAATAGGGGCGATAGTCGATGTCGAAGATCACCGGCAGACCGGCGGCGCGCGCCAGGTCAAAGGCGCGAAAGGTGGCGCTGCGCGATGGTTCAGACGCCAGCACCGTCCCGGCGGTGATCATCGCGCCGAACTGCGCGTAGTCCACCCCCTCGACGTCCGCCTCGGTCACCTGGAAATCGGCCGCGCCGTTTCGGTAGATGACGTTCTGGAAATTCTCGGACCGGCTCTCGTAGACCGCCAGCGAGGTGCGGTATTCGCCGCCCACCGCGCGCACATGGCGGGTGTCGACCCCGTAACCGCGCAGCTTGCTGCAGCAGAACCGCCCCACCGCGTCGTCCGACACCGAGGAGACCAGTGCCGCCCGGCTGCCCAGCTTGGCCAGCCCGACACAGACATTGGCCGAAGAGCCGCCGATGTCGGCCTGGAAGGTGTCGGCCTCCTCGCTCCTGACCCCGGCCGGCGTGGCGAAGAGATCCATGCCCACCCGCCCGAAGACCGCGAACCGGTTGGCGGCGATGCCGTCCATGAGTGTCGTCATGCCGGTGGTCTCCTCTTTTCACCCTGTCGCGCGGGCGGCCGGATGGCGGCGGCGGTGCGCCCCTGACGATAGCCTCTTTGCAACCGGTTGCAAAGCCGTATGCGGCCACGACGGGTCACCCGGGGCGCAGCGTGCCGCGCTCGATGACCGAGCAGGCAAAGATCCGCGTCTCGGGGCAGCGCGCGGGATCGTCCAGCGTGGCGACCATCAACTCGATCGTCGAGGCGACGATCTGCGGGATCGGCTGGCGGATGGTGGTGAGGTCGATGTTGCCCCAGCGTGCCATGTCCATGTCGTTCAGCCCGAGGAGGCCGATGTCGGCGGGACAGGACAGCCCCGCCTCCGCGACGGCCGACAGCGCGCCGATGGACAGCACGTCATCGCCGCAAAAATAGGCCTCGGCCCGGGACCCCGCCAGCAGGCGCCGCATCTCCTGCCGCCCGGCATCGTAGGAATAGGCGCTGGAAAAGGAAAAGCTGGCCTCGACACCATGATGGGCCGCTTCGGCCAGGAAACCGGCCAGCCGGTCCTGGGTCGAACTCGCCGCCTCCGGCCCGCCGAGAAACCCGATCCGCCGGTAGCCCCGCGCGATCAGACAGCGCGCCGCCATGCGCCCCGCCTCGGCGTTGTCGATGCCGACAACATGCACCTGCGGCGTCGCACTGACCCGGCCAAAGGCGTGCACCACGGGCACGCCAGCTTCGCGGAACGCCCCGGCAAAACCCGACGGCAGGGTCGATGAGGCGACGACCACCCCATCCACCGAGTACTGCCGCAGCATCCGCACCGAGGCTTCGGGATCGGTCCCGTCCGACAGGTTGACCAGCAGCGGCCGCAAACCGCGGTCCTGCAAACCGCGGGTGAACAGGTCAAAGATCTCCAGGAAGATCGGGTTGTGAAAGTTGTTCGACACGAGGCCCACCAGCCGGGTCCGCCCGGTGGTCAGCGACGAGGCCAGCGCGTTGGGCCGGTAATCCAGTTCGCGCGCGGCCTTTTCCACCTTGCGCCGCATCGCGGCCGAGACGGAGGCCCCGGCGGTAAAGGTGCGCGACACCGCCGAGCGGGATACGCCCGCGCGTTCCGCAACATCCTTGAGGGTCACCGCCATGGCTGGGGCCTCTTCCACCTGCGCCCGGCCCCGTGCCGGACCGCGGCGCCGCGAGTGTGGCAAGCACCGTTGACTTTTGCAACCGGGTGCAACGCAGTCCGCGTGCCTTGTCTGCCGAACCCGCCCCGTCGGCAGGATTTTTTTCGCCCCTTTCGTTGACAACGCCAAGAAACCCGCCGCCGCTTGCGTCATACTGGTCACGAGGCGACCCAGCGGCCGCCGCCCAATTCCAAGGAGCCATCCACCATGACCAAATCCATTTTCCTGCCCGCCCTTCTCGCCTCCACCTTCCTGACCTCCGCCGCCTTTGCCGCGCCGCAGATCACCCGCGTCGAGCTGGGCCAGGCCGGCATCGCCCGCTACACCTTTGTCGCGCCGACCGAGGGCAACACCCTGTCCTTCGACGTGCCGATGCGCGATTCCGACGATGTGCTGGCCTCCCTCGTGGTGCGCGACCCGGCGGGCGGCGTCGTCGACCTGCAAACCGACACCCCCGGCAGCAGCCTTGCCGCGCTGGCCGACACGATCTTTGCCGGTGGCGTGCCGCGCACCACCGAGGACCTGCTGCGCGCGATGACCGGCGAGACGCTGGAAGTCACCACCGCGCGCGGCGCCTATTCCGGCCGCGTCATGGGCGTGTCGCAGACCACGGTCGTCGAGGACGGCGCCGATGTGCCCCGCACCGCCGTGCTGATGCTGACCGCCGACGGCGTGCAGGACATCGTCCTGACCCCCGGCGCGCAGGTCACCTTTTCCGAGGCGGTCGCCGCCCAGCTGGCCAGCGCCATGGACGCCGACCGCCGCGACAGCCGCAGCCGCCGCTTTGACCTGACGCTGGAGGCCGGCACCGCGCGCGACGTGGAACTGTCCTACGTGACCGAGGTCGCGGCATGGAAGAACTCGTGGCGCCTGCTGCTGGACGAAGGCCGCTTTCAGGGCTGGGCCACGGTCGAGAACGTGTCCGGGCAGGATTGGGGCGACGTGGCGCTGACCTTGACCACCGGCGCGCCCGTGGCCTACCGGCGAGCGCTGATCGACCCGCTGTATATCGCGCGCAACGATCCGCCCTCGGGCCCGCGCCCGATCACCGTCACCGCCGACAGCGGCGTCATGGCCCGCACGGCCCTGGCCGCGCCGATGTTCAAGGCCACGCCGATGGCCGAAAGCATGGACGCGATGATGCCCGCCCCCTCGGGCACCGCCCTTGCCGGCGAGGCGATGACCGGCGCCGGCATCCTGCGCTATGCCATGCCGCAGCCGGTGGACCTGGAGGCCGGGCGCACCGCCAACCTGATGTACCTCGACATGCCGATCGAGCCGCAGGTCCGCGCGCTCTACCGCCCGCTTTCCACCGGCGACGGTGTCTTTCTCGCGGTGTCGCTGCATGCCGACCAGTCGCTGGCGCAGGGGCTGGTGTCGGTGCAGGATCGCAACGGCTTTGTCGGTGACGCGCCGTTCAACGGGATGATGGCCGGGCAAAGCCGCCTGCTGCCCTTCGCCGCCGCCACCGGCGCGCAGGTCCTGACCGACCGCCGCGACACCCGCCGCGTCGCGGGCATGATCTCGGACGGGCAGACCGTGACGGTGGACCTCGTGACGCTGCGCACGACCCGCTACGACGCGACAGTGCCCGAAGAGGCCGAGCTGTTCTCGGTCGAGCATCCCGACGGTTTTGGCGAGCTGGACAACGCACCCGGCACGGTGGAACGCGGCGAGGGCTTCCTGCGCGTGACCGTCCCGGCCGAGGCAGGCGTGGCGACGCTGGCGGTGGTGGAACGCGCGCAGAGCGGCTGGCAGATGCGGCTCGACTCGCAGGATTTCGAGCGGCTGGTGCTGGATGTCCGGTCAGGCCGGATCGAGGTGGCGCAGCCGCTGGTCGAGACCTTTGCCAAGGCGCACGACCTGTTGCGCCGCGCCCGTGCCACCGCGGACGAGATCGACGCCCTCTCCACCCGCCAGTCCGAGCTGATGTCGGAACAGTCGCGCCTGCGCGCCAACCTGGACGCTGTCGAGCAGGACGCGCTGCGCACCCGCTACCTCGACGCGCTCGACAGCACCGAAACGGAGATCGCCGCCACCTCGGACCGGCTCGCCACCCTGCGCGCCGAGGCGAGGGCGGCGGGTGAAGCGCTGTCGGCGCTGTTCGACCCGAAGTGAGGGGAATTGGCGCACCCGAGACGTGTTATGTTCCCGCTGCAGGCACCGCCTCAGCTTTATCTCAGGTGACCTGCCGCCCGCTGGTCCCTCAGTCATAACGAGAGGCTGCAGGTTGGATTTTGGTATTCGGCTTCCCCGTCTGGCGCAAGCGCGCCGGGCGCGGAGCCCTCACATTGCTCAAGCGTCCGGCGCGCTTGCTGCGGCGTCTGGTTGGCCAGGGACGAGTGCGGTCTGACCGCATTGTCGTCGTAACGCCAGAGGGCCAGCTTGCGCCGTGCGTCATCCAGACTGTCGAAGATCTCCTCGTTCAGGAGTTCGTCCCTGAGGCTGCCGTTGAAGCCTTCTACGAAAGCGTTTTGCTGCGGCTTGCCCGGATCGATGTAGTGCCATGGCACGGTGTTCTCGTCTGCCCATTTCAGGGTCGCCCGACTGGTGAACTCGGTTCCATTGTCGCTGACAATGCAGCCGGGCTTGCCGTAGACCCGGATCAAGGCGCTGAGCTCCCGAGCGACCCGTGTTCCGGACAGGCTGGTGTCCGCCACGAGGCACAAACACTCCCGCGTGCAGTCGTCGATCACCGCCAAGATCCGGAGCTTCCGCGAGGCACCGAAGCTGTCGTACACGAAGTCCAACGACCAGCGCGCGTTGACACACGCAGCCGATGGCATTGGTGTCCTCGTGCCGAGCGCCCGTTTCCGGCCTCGCCGCCGCTTCACGGACAGCCCTTCTTCCCGATAGATCCGGTAGAGTTTCTCGTGGTTCATGATCATGCCCTTGCGTTCCAGCAGCACGCCGATCCGGCGGTAGCCGAACCTGCGCCGCTTGCCGGCGATCTCCTGTATCTCCTTGCGGATTTCGGCACTATCCGGCGGGCGATCGCGCCGGACAGTCTTCGGGTCGACACCAACTAGGCGACACAGAACCTGCGTGCTTCGATGCCATCGCGTTTCCACCCGAGGAAGGTGATAAGCACAGGGTTCGGGTTCTGATCGTACAGGTAGACTGCGCGTGTGCAGTTGGCATAGTCATTGGTGCCGCGCGTGGTGTTCGGCACGAAGTTGACGCCAGTGGTGCCCCACTCGGCCAACTCCCTGTCGGTAGCCGAGCACATGACAGTCTGTTTGGTTGCTCGTCCGAACAGTCGGGTGTGCTTGGACAACCTGCCGCTGGCTGGCTTCTCGCCTGTGCGGCTCGAATACCAGTTCATTCGCGCGCAGGTCAGCATGACGTCCGTCAAATCTATTGTGGACAGTTCGTCCTTTTAGAATCGCCGCAGCTTCCACCCCACTTGCCTGCACAACTCCGCGCTCTTGAAGCCTTTGAGTTGCCCGGAATGGTTCCAAGGCTGACACTACAATTCCGGGATGGACTTGACGGTGAGAGCGTTGGCCACGTCCCTCCTCCATTCCGCTTCGGTAGACCCTGTAGAGCTTCTTGTGGTTCATGCTCATGCCCTTGCGTTCCAGCAGCACGCCGATCCGGCGATAGCCGAACCGACGTCGCTTGCCGGCGATCTCCTGCATCTCCTTGCGGATCTCGGTGCAATCCGGCGGGCGTCCACCTCAGAGAGGAACGGAACGACTGTGATGTACTTCTCCCGCTTGTCGAAGCTACGGATAATACTTGTGGATTTGCCGTATCCACAGGGACGGTCTGTAATGGTGATATGGGCCAAATCGGGCCTCCTGTACTGTACGCCGCCCATCAGGCGGACTTGAGATTGGGAAGGGGGAAACGCCCACGAATGCAGGCGGATCGACGCCGCTACGAGTCTTCCGAATGTCCAGCGGGGACGGGTAAGACCAGAGTCGGCAGGTCGGGCTATATCGGAGGGACCGCTCTAGATAAGCTGTGACTTTCCTTTTCAGGATTCCGATTTTTATCTCTTATAACCAATGCCCTACGGGACACCCACTCCACTCACAACGGAGCGCGACCAAAGCACACCGCTTGCCTTGGACAATCCGTCATCAGGTACACGGCAATGTTGTCTTTGAGATGAGGGGTTAAGCGCAACCTAGGGTCAGGACCCATTGATCGGCGAGCGGGGGCGTGATTCACTGCTGCAAAAAGCGAGCGGTGACATGAGTGATCTCTTCTGGCTGACCCACTGCCCGGCAGTGCATTGCGCAGCAATGTCACGAGAGGGGATGCGCAGATGGCGCGTCTGGAGCC
>NZ_FXYF01000024.1 GCF_900184945.1 Antarctobacter aquimaris
GGCTCCAGACGCGCCATCTGCGCATCCCCTCTCGTGACATTGCTGCGCAATGCACTGCCGGGCAGTGGGTCAGCCAGAAGAGATCACTCATGTCACCGCTCGCTTTTTGCAGCAGTGAATCACGCCCTCGCTTGCCGATCAATGGGTCCTGACCCTAACCAGTCGAACCACGTTTCAGGCACCCTTTGTCCCTTGTCTCAACCCAGACGCGAGGATTTCGTATCGAGGCCAGCGCGTCAAGCGTGCACGTTGCAGGGGCGCGCGCGATGCGCTAAGCGCGAGCGCACATCCGGAGGCGGACCGGGAAGGAGATCCCAATGAGCGACGGCAAGAACGGGCTGACCTATGCGCAGGCAGGGGTCGACATCGACGCGGGCAACGCACTGGTCGAGCGGATCAAGCCCGCCGCCAAGCGCACCAACCGCCCCGGCGTGATGAGCGGGCTGGGCGGCTTTGGCGCGCTCTTCGACCTGCGCGCGGCGGGCTACACCGACCCGGTGCTGGTGGCGGCGACCGACGGCGTGGGCACCAAGCTGCGCATCGCCATCGACACCGGCCACGTCGACGGCGTGGGCATCGACCTCGTTGCCATGTGCGTCAACGACCTGGTCTGCCAGGGGGCCGAACCGCTGTTCTTTCTCGACTATTTCGCCACCGGCAAGCTGGACACCGACACCGCCGCGCGGGTGATCGAGGGCATCGCCGAGGGCTGCGCGCGTTCCGGCTGCGCGCTGATCGGCGGCGAGACGGCCGAGATGCCGGGCATGTACCCGGCGGGCGATTTCGACCTCGCGGGCTTTGCCGTGGGCGCGATGGAGCGCGGCGGCGAGCTGCCCGCCGGCGTGGCCGAGGGCGACGTGCTGCTGGGTCTTTCCTCGGACGGGGTGCATTCGAACGGCTATTCGCTGGTGCGCCGGCTGGTCGAGGTCTCGGGGCTGGGCTGGGACGCGGCCTGCCCCTGGGGCGGTGCGACGCTGGGCGAGGCGCTGCTGACGCCGACGCGACTGTACGTGAAACCCGTGCTGGCGGCACTCAAGGCGGGCGATGTGCGCGCCCTGGCGCATATCACCGGCGGCGGGTTGACCGAGAACCTGCCGCGCGTCCTGCCCGAAGGGCTGGGCGCCACGATCGACCTCGATGCCTGGGACCTGCCCGATCTCTTCAAGTGGATGCGGGGCGTCGGCGACATCGCCGAGGCCGAGATGCTCAAGACCTTCAACTGCGGCATCGGCATGATCATGGTCGTCCACCCCGAGAGCGAACACGCGGTCTCCACGCTGCTCGCGGAGTTGGGCGAGACGGTCCACCGGCTGGGCCGGGTCGTGCCGGGCAGGGGGGTCAGCTACTCCGGATCGCTGGGGTGAAGCGGGTCGCCATCCTTCTGTCCGGCGGCGGCTCCAACATGGTCAAGCTGGTCGAGGATATGCACCGCGACGACCATCCCGCGCAGCCGGTGCTGGTGCTGTCCAACAGCGCCGCGGCAGGCGGACTGGCCCGGGCGGCGGCGCTTGGCGTGGCCACGGCGGTCGTCGATCACCGTCCCTTCGGCCAGGACCGCGCGGCCTTCGAGGACGCCTTGCAGGCGGCGTTGGCGCCTTTCGCGCCGGACATCCTGTGCCTCGCGGGCTTCATGCGCGTGCTGACGGCGGGCTTTGTCACGCCCTGGCAGGGGCGGATGCTGAACATCCACCCTTCTCTACTGCCCAAGTACCGCGGCCTGCACACCCATGCCCGCGCGCTGGAGGCGGGCGATACCGAGGCCGGCTGCACCGTGCACGAGGTCACGCCGGAACTGGACGATGGCCCGATCCTGGGCCAGGCGCGTGTCCCGATCCTTGCCGATGACACACCCGACACGCTGGCGGCGCGGGTTTTGGCGCAGGAACACCGGCTCTATCCGGCCGTGCTGCGGCGTTTCGCGGCCGGAGACCGGACCCCCGTCTACCTGGGCTGACACGCCGCCGCGTTCTTTGCCTCGCAATTGCTGCTGGCTGCGGTATGGTGCCCGGAAAACAACAAGCAGAGACGATCGACGGCGAATGCAGACAATCACCACGACCGAGGCCCTGAGCGCCTTTTGCGAGCGCGCCGCAGGACACCCCTACGTCACCGTAGACACCGAGTTCCTGCGCGAACGCACCTATTATTCGAAACTCTGCCTGATCCAGTTGGCGGTGCCTGGCCGCGGACCGGAAGACGCGGTGCTGGTGGACCCGCTGGTCGAAGGGCTCTCGCTCGACCCGCTGATGACGCTCTTCCGCAACACATCGGTGGTCAAGGTCTTTCACGCCGCGCGGCAGGACCTGGAGATCTTCCACGTCGACCACGGCGTGATCCCGGCGCCGCTGTTCGACACGCAGGTGGCGGCGATGGTCTGCGGTTTTGGCGAACAGGTCGGCTACGAGACTCTGGTCAAGCGGATCGCCCGGCAATCGCTCGACAAGAGTTCGCGCTTTACCGACTGGTCGCGCCGCCCGCTGACCGATGCCCAGCTGACCTATGCGCTGGCCGATGTGACCCACCTGCGGCAGATCTACGAACACCTCGCGCGCAAGCTTGAGGAAACCGGCCGCGCCCGCTGGGTGGCCGAGGAACTGGCGGTGCTGACCGCGCCCGAGACCTACGTCACCCACCCCGAGGACGCCTGGCTGCGGGTCAAGACGCGGTCAAACTCGCCGCGTTTCCTGGCCATCGTACGTGAACTGGCCGCCTTCCGCGAATCCTACGCCAAGGATCGCAACATCCCGCGCACCCGCGTGTTCAAGGATGACGCGCTGGTCGAACTCGCCTCGACCAAGCCCCTGGACATGAATGATCTTGGCCGTTCGCGCCTGCTCTTGCGCGACGCGCGCAAGGGCGCGATCGCCGAGGGCATCCTGGCCGCGGTGCAGGCCGGGCTGAACTGCCCCAAGGAAGACCTGCCGCAGATCGACAGCGAGCGCGACAAGTTGCAGGTCAACCCCGCGCTGGCGGACCTGCTGCGCGTGCTGCTGAAGGCCAAGACCGAAAGCTCGGGTGTGGCGTCCAAGCTGATCGCCCCGGCGGCGGACCTGGACGCCATCGCGGCGGGACAGCGCGACGTGCCCGCCCTGCATGGCTGGCGGCGCGAGGTCTTTGGCGAGGATGCGCTCAAGCTCTGCGAAGGCCGCATCGCATTGACCGCCAAGGGCAAGGATGTCGAGGTGATCGAACTCTGACGGTCCGGCCCGGCATCCCGCGGGACGCCGTGCCAGAGCGGGTCACGATCTAGCGGCGCACGGCGCGGATGTTGCGCGCGCCCTTGACCTGGATCGTGCCGATCCCGGCCAGCTTGTTGTCGGTGATCCACAGCGCCACGGTGTGGGTCCGCGTCTGGACCGGCCCCTGCACGCCGCGCGGCTGGAGACCGCGAAAGGCGTAGGTCAGCGTCGTCGGGCTGCTTTCGGCATCCAGCTTGACCAGCTTGAGGTCGAATGCGCCCTGGTAGTCGGCCACCGCCGTGGCGCGGATGATCGCGCCGCCCGGGCGCCGTTCGACCACCAGTTCGGTGATCTCGCCCAGGTCCCAGCCGCGATAGCTGGTGTCCTTCTCCTGGCGAAAGATCGATTCCCGGCGCTTGGGGATCAGCGGGTTGACCTCGCCTTCGGTTGCGACCGGCGTCGACACGCTGCGGCCGAACCAGTTGAACGGGTTCAGACGGCTGTCGCGCACGGTGCCGCAACTGGTCAGCACCAGTGCCGAAAGAACGAGAACCGAGATCGGTTTGAACATGTCGCGCCTCTTGCCAGACTTCCCAGAGGGGTAGCGCAGATCGGCGCGGTTGAAAAGGTTCCTCGGGCAGGTCGCGGGGGCTGGACCTTTGGCGCGGGCCTGCCTAGGTCTTCGCCCAAACGGAGGACTCCATGGCTCAGGAAGCGTTCGAAGAGGTGGTCGCGGATTTCGAGTTCCTCGAGGACTGGGAAGACCGCTACCGCATGGTCATCGAGATGGGCAAGGACATGGCCCCCATGGCCGAGGCGCTGAAGGTGCCCGCCACCAAGGTCGAAGGCTGCGCCAGCCAGGTCTGGTTGCACATGGCGCCCGAGGACGGGCGGTTCCATTTTCAGGGCGACAGCGACGCGCTGATCGTCAAGGGGCTGATCGCGCTGCTGCACCGGCTGTATGACGGCCTGCCGCTGGCCGAGGTGGCGGCGGTCGACGCCCGCGCCGAACTGGGACGGCTGGGCCTGAACGAACACCTGTCGGCGCAGCGCTCGAACGGGCTGCGCGCGATGATCGAACGGATCCGGTCGGCCAGCGCCTGAGCGGCGCTAGTCGATCAGCGCATCGGTGCGCAGGCCCGCGCGTTCCAGGTGGATCGGCAGGACGCGGCCGTACAATTGGCGCGTGCGTTCCGGCGCGCCCACCATGTCCGGTTGCTCGACTTAGGAAAAGATCGCGACGTAGCGCGGGGTGGGCCCGGTCAAAGGTGCCACGCGGTGCAGGCTGTAGCGCCCCTTGAACAGTTGCAGGTCGCCGGGTTCCAGCGTTAGGCTGACCACCTTGTCGGAGGTGCCGGCCAGCACCTCGGCCACGTCGTCGAACCGCTCGTCCTCGGCCGTACGGATCATCGGCGCGTATTCAAAGGCGCCGCCGCCCTCGGCGTTCTGGATCGCCAGCGTGACGGTGAAGTTGTTGGTGTCAAAATGCCAGGGAAAGCCGTTGCCCGCCACAGCCATGTTCACGATCACATCGGCCAGCGGATCGGCGTAGCGGTAAAAGCGCGGCTCTTGCAGGCAATCGCGGATGAAGGGGTCGAAGGCGGGAAAGTCGTGGATCGTGCGCAGCGCGCCGGTCGGGGCAAAGTTGTCCGCCGGGATGAAGGCATTGGATCGTTCGTAGAACTGCCGCCGCGGATCGCTGTCGGGCAGGGCCGGGTTGTCCGCTGTGAAATAGGCATTGGTGCGGGAAAAGCTGCGGTGGCCCCGGTCTGATACGCCATCCGCCTCGGCGGCGACCGCCCGCACGCCCGCCGGTGTCAGGAACCCCTTGAGCACGGCGCAGCCGTCCCGCGCCAGGTCCGCGCGCATCCGGGCCAGGATGTCATCTCGGCCGGGCCCGTCGATCGGGTAGCGGTCAAGGTCGATCAGGTCTGTTGCGGAATACATCGCGCCCTCCGGTGTTGCCACCCGAGGAGAACAGGGCAAGGCGCAGGGTTCTGGCCTGTCCTCGACGCATTCACGGTCGCTTTTGGACCGCCAGACCCGTGTCCGTCGCCCTGCGCGACCCGTTCGGGACGCCAGAGGTGAGGTCAGGTGTTGCCGTTGCCCGTGAACCGTGCCGCGTCCGCCGCCGCACGCCGGATGGCGTTCGACTTGTGCACCGTCTCCTGGTACTCGGCCTCGGGGTCACTGTCGTAGACCACGCCGCCGCCGGCCTGGATGTAGAGCTTTTGATCCTTGACGATGGCGGTGCGCAGGGCGATGCACATGTCCATGTCGCCACCGGCGCTGAAATAGCCCACGCCGCCGCCGTAGACGCCGCGTTTTTCCGGCTCCAGCTCGTCGATGATCTCCATCGCACGCACCTTGGGCGCGCCGGACACCGTGCCCGCCGGAAGCCCCGCCAGCAGCGCCGACAGCGCGTCCTGGTCCTCGCGCAGCTCACCCACCACGTTCGACACGATGTGCATGACGTGGCTGTACCGCTCGATGATGAACTGTTCGGTGGGTCGCACGGTGCCGATCTTGGACACCCGGCCGGTGTCGTTGCGGCCGAGATCCAGCAGCATCAGGTGTTCGGCCAGTTCCTTCTGGTCGGCCAGCAGGTCGGCCTCCAGCGCCCTGTCCTGCTCGGGGGTGGCGCCGCGCGGGCGGGTGCCGGCGATCGGGCGAATGGTGACTTCGTTGCCGAAGACCCTGACCAGGATCTCGGGGGAGGCGCCGATCACCTGGAAGCCGCCGAAGTTGAAGTAGAACATGAAGGGCGACGGGTTCGTCCGCCGCAGCGAGCGATACAGCGCAAAGGGCGGCAGGGGAAACTCCTGCGTCCAGCGCTGCGAGGGCACCACCTGGAAGATGTCGCCGGCGCGGATGTAGTCCTTGGCCTTTTCCACCGCCGCGAGGTAGTCGGCATGGGCGAAATTCGACACCGGCTCGCCGAGGTCGGCGGCATCGCCGAGATCGCGCGAGGCCTGCGGCAAGGCGCGTTCGAGGTCGCGCACCGCGTCCATCACCCGTTCGGCGGCCTGCGCATAGGCGGCGCGCGCCGACAGCCCGTCCTGCACCCAGGCGGGGGAGACGACCGTCACCTCGCCCTTGACCCCGTCCAGCACCGCCACGACCGAAGGCCGCATCAGCAGCGCGTCGGGCAGGCCCAGCGGGTCCGGGTTGACGTTGGGCAGGCGTTCCACCAGCCGGATCATGTCGTAGCCAAGGTAGCCGAACAGCCCGGCGGCGGCCTGCGGCAGCCCCTCCGGCAGCTCGATCCGGCTTTCGGCCAGCAGCGCGCGCAGCTCGGTCAGCGGGTCGCCCGCCTGCGGCTCGAAGGCGTCGGGATCGAAGCGCGCCATGCGGTTCAGCCGGCTGGTGGTGCCGTGGCATTTCCAGATCAGGTCCGGCTTCATGCCGATGATCGAGTAGCGCCCGCGCACCTCGCCGCCGGTCACCGACTCCAGCATGAAGGCATCCTTGGCCGCGCCCGTCAGCTTCAGCATCAGGGACACCGGCGTGTCGAGGTCGGCGGCAAGGCGGGTATAGACCACCTGGTTGCGGCCCGCCTGGTAGGCCTCGGCAAAGCCGTCGAAGGAAGGTGTCAGCTGTCCCATCGGCCTACTGGAAGTTCGCGTGTACGGCGTTGACCGCCGCCTGGTCGATGTTCACCCCGGCGCGGGCCTGGATGTCGGTCGACAGCGCGCGGAACAGGTCCTGCGCCACGTCCTGCGCCGCCTGGTTGCGCACAAAGGTGGCCAGCTGCTGGGATTGCTCGTTGGTCAGGTCCACCGGCAGGATCTCGTCCAGACGCACGATCACCGCGCGGTCGCCGCTCTGGACCGCGCGCACGCCGCCCGGCTCCATGCCAAAGACCGCGTTCAGCACGCCCTCGGGCAGGTCGACGGTCACGGCGGAGCGGGTCAGCCCGGCTTCGGTCTGCGGATCAAGGCCGAGCCCCTCGAAGGTCACGCCCTCGCCCAGCTGCCCGGCCAGCGCCTCGGCCTGCTCTAGCAGGGCGGCGGATTGCCGGGCGGTCGTCCAGTCGGCCTGAACGCGCACCCGCACCTCGTCGAACGGGTAGGGAGCCGGGGGCTCCACCGCGTCAAGACGCAGAGCAAAGATGCCGCCATCGCCCAGCTGCTGGATCGACGGGTAGTCCGAAGTCTCGGCCGCCTCTGCCGCCTCGCGGAACGCGGGGTAGCCGGCAATGCCGTCCTCGTTGTCGCCGGTCCAGCCGATCTCGCCGGCCTCCAGGTCGGTCGAGGCGGCCAATTCCTCCAGCGTCAGGCCGGCGGCCAGTTCATCGTCAAAGCCCTGCGACTGGCCGTCGATCACCCGGCGCGCCCGGTCCAGCGCCAGTTCGCCGCGCATCATCGGGATGGCCTCCTCGAAGGAGGTCAGCTGCGCGGGCAGACGGGCGTTGACACGGAACAGCGCGGGGCCCAGCGGTGTCGGGGCCGGCCCGACGATCGCGCCGACCTCGCCCGCAAAGACGATGTCGGCCGCCTCGCCCAGGTCGCTGCGGCTCACGTCGCCCAGGTCGGTGTCGGACAGGCTGAGATCGCGTTCGGCCACCAGGTCCTCAAAGGCGATCTCACCGGCGGTCAGCCGGTCCAGCGCCGCCTGCGCGGCCGCCGTGTCGTTGAACACCAGCCGCTCCACCAGGCGCCGCTCGGGCAGGTTGAACTCGGCGCTGCGCTCCTCATAGGCGGCGCGCAGGCTGTCCTCGGGCACCTCGACGCTGTCCACCAGCATGTCGGGCGTCAACCAGACATAGGTGATGCGGCGGGTCTCGGGGCGGGTGAACCTGTCGATGTTGGCGTCGTAATGCGCCCTCAGCTCCTCTTCGGTGGGGGCGGGCAGGCCCATCTCCAGCGCGGTCTCACTCACCTCGGCCCAGGTAAAGGCACGCCGCTCGCCGGAATAGCCGAGCAGCGTGTTCACGTAGGCGTCGGGCAGCCGCACACCGGCGATCACGGCGCCTTGCAACAGCGTGCTGGCACCCTCGTCGCGCATCTTCTCCTCGAACTCGCGCTCGCTCATCCCGGCGTTTTCCAGCGCCATGCGATAGGCTTCGCGGTTGAAGCTGCCGTCGGGTCCCTGAAAGGCACGGATTTCCAGCAGGTCCCGCGCCAGCCGGTCGTCGCCGACCGAAATGCCCAGCGTCGCGGCCTCGTTCTCCAGCGCGGCGGTCACCACCATCTGGCTCAGCACCTGCTGCGTGATCCCGAGGCTCTGCGCCTGCTGAAAGGTCAGCGTCTGGCCGGTCTGTTGCTGGATGTTGCGGATCTCGTTCTGCAACGCGCGGAAATAGTCCCCGGTCGAGATCGGCGCCTCGCCCACGGTGCCGATCGACCGCACGGTGCCCGAGAAGTTCGTCGCGCCAAAGCCGCCCAGGCCCAGCAGCAGCAGACCCAGCAGGCCCCACACGAACCACTGGCCGATCCCGCCCTTTTTCTTGCTCGCCATGGCGCCCTCCCACTGTCGGTTTGCCCCTGTCTATGCCGCGCCCCCGGGGGCTGCAAGGGGCCCGTCGACCTGCGCCAGCCGCTGCGCAAAGGCACGGATGCCCGCGCGGTCGGTGTTGGCAAAGGCCACGCGGAACTGCCGGTCGCCGCTGGGATCACCCTTGGGGGTGAACATGGTGGCGGGCAGGATCAGCACGCCGGCCTCGCGCACCAGCCGCGGCGCCAATTGGGCCGAGCCCTCGGCAAAGGGATGCTCGATATAGGCGAAATAGGCGCCGCAGCCCAGCAGCTTCCAGCCTTTCGCCGCCAGCAGGCCGAAATGCTCCTCGATGGCGGCGCGGCGGTCGAGGATCTCGTCACGTTGCTCGGCCTTCCATTGCGACAGGTGCTCCAGCCCCCACAGGGCGGCCTTCTGGCCGAAACTGGGCGCGCAGATCGCCACGGTGTCCTGGAACTTCTCGATCTGGTGCAGCAGGTCCGGCGCGCCGATCACCGCGCCGACGCGGTGCCCGGTCAGCCGGTAGGCCTTGGAAAAACTGTAGAGCTGCACCAGCACCTCGTCCCACCCGTCGCGGGTCAGCAGGCCATGCGGTGCGCCCGGTCGGGAATCGAAATCGCGGTAGGTCTCGTCGACGATCAGCCGGATCCCGGCCGCGGCGCAGAGCGCGTGGAACCCGGCCAGCACCTCGCCCGGGTACTCCACCCCGCAGGGGTTGTTCGGCGTCACCAGTGCGATGGCCCGCGTGCGCGGCGTGATCAGCGCGCGCGCCGCCTCCGGGTCCGGGATCAGGTCCGACCCGCAGGGCAGGGGGACGGCGCTCACCCCCGCCATGTCCAGCCACATCTTGTGGTTGAAGTACCACGGCACCGGGAGGATCACCTCGTCGCCCTCGCCGCACAGTGCTGCGATGGTGGCGGCAAAGGCCTGGTTGCAGCCCGCGGTGATGCCCACCTGCTCGGCTGTCACGCGGCCGCCGTAATGCCGGCTCCACTCTTCGGCCAGGGCCGCGCGCAGGGCGGGCATCCCCAGCACCGGCGCATAGAGATGGCTCGACGGCTCTTCCAGCGCGGCCGCCATGGCCGCGCGCATCGCCGGTGGCGGCGGATCGGCGGGCGCCGCCTGGCTGAGGTTGATTAGCGGGCGGTCCGCCGGGAACGCGACGCCGCGAAGCCAGCGCTGCGCCTCCGGGATCGGCGGAAAGAAGGTGGCTTCGGTGCGCGAGGTCACGGGCAGACTCTCCTGCTGCTTCTTTGGTTTGACAAATACCTCGGGAGGGGTCCGGGGAGGGCAGAGCCCTCCCCGTCGCGGCCACGGCCCCCGCTCAATCGGTGCCGCGGTAGGGCTTGACGTATTGCAGCGCCATGTCCCAGGGGAAAAAGATCCAGGTGTCCTGGCTCACCTCGGTGACGAAGGTGTCCACCTGCGCCCGGCCCTGCGGCTTGGCGTAGACGGTGGCGACATGGGCCTGCGGCATGTGCCGCCGCACCACTTCCAGCGTGCGGCCGGTGTCGACAAGGTCGTCCACCACCAGAACGCCGGTGCCGTCGCCGACATACTGCATGTTGGGCGACTTGATGACCTTGGGCTCTGACTGCGCCTGGTGGTTGTAGCTCTTGACGCTGATGGTATCGACGATGCGGATGTCCAACTCGCGCGCGACGATCATCGCCGGGGCCATGCCACCGCGGGTGATCGCCACGACGGCGCGCCAGGCGCCCTCGTCCGGGCCCTGGCCTTGCAGCCGCCAGGCCAGCGCCCGCGCATCGCGGTGCAACTGGTCCCAGCTGACGTGAAATCCCTTTTCGTGCGGCAGACGATCGTTCATCTCAGACCCTTCCCTCAGGCAGCTTGACGCGCGTCTTAGGCCAGCCGGGGCCGCGCTGGCAAGCCTTACCGCCCCAGCAGCAGCCGCAGGCCCAGTACCCCCAGAACCGCCGCCGCGACCCGGTCGATCACCGGCTTCATCCGCAGGTAGCCGGCGCGCGCCGGGGGCGTCGACAGCAGCGCGGCAAAGCCCGCGTAGACCGCCAGCTCCACCACGAAATGATTGAGCACGATCAGCCCCTTTTCGACCATGGTCACATCGGCGGGGAAGATCACCACCAGCACCGAGGCTGCAAACAGCACCGACTTGGGGTTCGACAGGTTCACCAGCGCCCCGCCGAGAAAGGCCTTGGCCCCCGGGCGCGCGCTGTCGGCCACTGGGTTCCTCGCATCGCGCCAGAGCTGGAAAGCGATCCACAGCAGGTAGAGCGCGCCGGCGATCTTCAGCACCAGGAAGGCGGCGGGGAACAGCCGGAACAGGATGTCGAGGCCCAGCAGCGCCGCGCCGGTCCAGAGCGCTGCCACCAGGCCCAGCCCCGCGCCGGTGGCGACCCCGGTGCGAAAGCCGCCGGCGATGGACTGGCGCAAGGCGAACAGCAGCGCCGGGCCGGGGGCCGCCATGGCCGCCAACAGGGTGAGGTTGAAGGCGAGCAGGTGAGTCCAGTCCACGATGCCCCCGAAGCGCGTTTCGCGCAGCAGGCCAGAGCTTTCGCGTCCTGTCAAACGAAGAGGCCCCGGCGCGGGGGTCGGGGAACAATGTCTTTCGTCAGAGATGCGCGAAAGTCAGGCGGTTCAGCCCTTGGTGATGTCGGGCGCGTCGACCGCCTTCATGCCGACGATGTGGTAACCGGCGTCGACGTGGTGCGTTTCACCCGTCACGCCGCTGCCGAGATCCGACAGCAGGTAGAGCGCCGATTTGCCCACGTCCTCGATCGTCACGTTGCGCCGCAGCGGCGAGTTGTACTCGTTCCACTTCATGATGTAGCGGAAATCGCCGATGCCGCTGGCGGCCAAGGTCTTGATCGGCCCGGCGCTGATCGCGTTGACGCGAATGCCGTCCTTGCCCAGGTCCTCGGCCAGATAGCGCACCGAGGCCTCCAGCGCCGCCTTGGCCACGCCCATCACGTTGTAATGCGGCATGATCCGCTCGGCGCCGTAATAGGTCAGGGTGACTGCGCTGCCGCCCTTCTTCATCATCTTTTCGGCCCGCTGCATCACGCTGGTGAAGCTGTAGACCGAGATGTCCATGGTCATGGTGAAATTGGCCTTGGAGGTGTTCACGTAGCGGCCGCGCAGTTCATTCTTGTCGGAAAAGCCGATCGCGTGGACCACGAAATCCAGGCTGTCCCAGCGGTCTTTCAGCCCGGCAAACAGCGCGTCGATCGACGCCTCGTCACCGACATCGCAGGGCAGCACGAAATCCGATTCCAACTGCCCGGCCAGCGGATCGACCCGCTTTTTCAGCGCCTCGCCCTGGTAGGAAAAGGCCAGTTCGGCCCCCGCGTCCGCGCAGGCCTTGGCGATCCCCCAGGCGATCGACTTGTCGTTGGCAAGCCCCATGATCAGGCCGCGTTTTCCCGCCATCAACTGGTTTGACATGATCGCCTCTTTTCCCGGAACCTCGTTGCTGCGAGCATTAGGCGATCGGCCACCGGCCATCAAGTGCGCCGTTCGCGCAAGACCGCCCTTGCATCCCGGGCGACACGCGCCACATTGCGCCATCGGACCCGATCCTGGAAAATGACGAAGGAGCCACACCATGAGCGATCGCAGCGGACATTTCGCCGGGGACGATCCCTTTGCCATCGCACGCAGCTGGCTGGCCGAGGCCGAGGGTGCGGAGCCGAACGACCCCAATGCCATTGCGCTGGCCACGGTCGATGCCGACGGTCTGCCCAACGTGCGCATGGTGCTGCTGAAGGAGGTCGAGGCCGACGCCTTTGTCTTTTACACCAACTACGAAAGCCGCAAGGCGCAGGAGATCGCCCAGTCCGGCAAGGCCGCCTTCGTGATGCACTGGAAGTCCCTGCGCCGCCAGGTGCGGGTGCGCGGCCTGGTCGAGAAGGAGGACGGCCCGCTGGCCGATGCCTATTACGAGAGCCGCTCGCTCAAGAGCCGCCTGGGTGCCTGGGCCAGCCACCAGAGCCAGCCGCTGTCGTCGCGCGCGGCGCTGATGGCCGAGGTCGCCCGCGTCACCGCGCGGCACGGCACAAATCCGCCGCGGCCGCCGTTCTGGGGCGGTTTCCGCATCCGCCCGCTGGAGATCGAGTTCTGGGCCGACGGGGCATTCCGGCTGCACGACCGGTTCCGTTGGTATAGGTCGGATCTGGCGCAGGACTGGATTATCGACCGGCTCAATCCATAGAAGGCTTTGTTTCAAAAAGAAAAATTCACGTTACGTGAAATGCGGCAAGGTTTCGCTCCTGGAATAGTTGACACAAATTAACCTCTTTGCATGGTATTGCCATGCCCTGACCCTGTGATCCAAGGCTTGTCATTGGGGATGAGTTGGGTGCGAAACGATGATATTGGGTCAGATGGACAAGGAGAAGCAGACGGTCTCCGGACGCGTGAAATGGTTCGATCCGTCCAAGGGATTCGGGTTTGTGGTGTCGGACGAGGGCGGGCCTGACATCCTGCTGCACGCGAACGTCCTGCGCAACTTCGGACAGAGTTCGGTCGCCGATGGCGCCCGGATCGAGATCGAGGTGCAGCGCACCGATCGCGGCGTGCAGGCGACCCAGGTGCTGAAGGTCGAACCGCCCGAGGTTCCCGACAGCGCGCCGCTGGCGGATTTCGAGCATATCGACCCCGAGGTGCTGGCGCAGGCCGTGCTGGAACCGGCCCGGGTGAAATGGTTCGACAAGGCCAAGGGTTTCGGGTTTGCAAATGTGTTCGGAAAGCCCGAAGATGTGTTCATTCATATCGAGGTCCTGCGCCGCTCGGGCCTCGCGGATTTGCAGCCGGGCGAGGCCCTTGCAATCCGCGTGGTCGATGGCAAGCGCGGACGCATGGCGATGGAAGTGAACGCATGGGAAAGCGCCTTGTCGCGTTAAGCATTGTTGCCGCGCTGATCGCGTGGCCTGGATTTGCACAGGAAGACGGTCCCGCCGAGGCCGGCGCGCAGGAAACGCCCCCGGTGGCCGCGGTCGCGACCAGGGAAGAGCCGGTCGCCGCGACCTCGCCGCCAAAGCCGGTGGTCCCGGTCCCGGCCGAAGTGGCCCCCGAAGATGGTGTTCCGTCCGGCGATGCGCCGGTTTCGGCCGACGCGGCGGACCCTGCCGCAACGCCGGACGCGGGCGAAGACCCGGACCCCGTGGTGACCGCCGAACCGGTGGACGAACCCCCGCCGATCGATCCGATCCTGCCGATCGGTGACGAGCCGCTAAGCGAAGTGGAGCCCGATACGGTGGCGGCGTCCGACCCGGACAATGCCATCGGCGCCTGCCGCGCCGACACGGTCTATATCCGGGGCGATTTCGGCAAGGCGCGCTTTACCGTCGACGTGGCCCGCACCGCGGCCGAACGCTCGCAGGGGTTGATGAACGTCGAGTCGATGCCCGCCAGCAAGGGCATGCTGTTCGTCTACCCGGCGCCGCAAGCGGTGGCCTTCTGGATGAAGAACACGCTGATTCCGCTGGACATGATCTTTGCCGACAGCCGTGGCGTCGTGGTCAAGGTGCATGACAGCGCCATCCCGGGTGACCTGACATCGATTCCCGGCGGGGACGACGTGCAGTTCGTGCTGGAGATCAACGGCGGGCTGGCCCGGATGATGGGCATCACCGAGGGGGCTGAACTGCGTCACCCGGCGGTGCGGCGCGCGGCCTGGCGCTGCTGACCTGCGATTGGGTCTTTTCAAGTCGAACCGGGGCGGCTAGACCGCTTCGGTGTCGGGGCGTGGCGCAGCCTGGTAGCGCGTCTGTTTTGGGTACAGAAGGTCGTGAGTTCGAATCTCGCCGCCCCGACCATTTTTCCTCCTTTGCGACGTGACCCTTGCCGCCGCGCGGCCCCATGCCTGCGCGTGCCGTCGTGCTGTTGAGTCGGTGCATCGGCGTCGCGAGCGACATGCACCGCGACAGCCCGCCGTTCGGGCAGTTCCGAGCGCCCAGGCCAATGCCACAGTCCATCCGCCGCTGTCAGGACGTGCAACGTGCCCCGAAACGCCTGAACAGGTGCGGGGGAGGAGGTGGGGGACCTTGTCCCGCGCTTCAGGGAATCGGGACCGGTCATCGGTGTTGCACGTGTTCCACGCGCAACACCCGCGATCACCCGGATGCTTAACGAAAATTAACCGTCCGGACGCCCGGACCTGATGCGGCTCTCAAGGTTTTGTGGATAAACTGCCCGGAGCCTTTGCATTTCCAAGACTTGCCGCATTGCAGAAATTCTTAACGCAACAGCCCTGAATCGGTGAACCCCTACCGCCCCTAGTGGTTCGCCCTCGGGTCAACACCAAATATATGTAGATAACGTGAAAAAAGCCGTTGACGACTCTGCGTCGCAAAAGCCATCTTGTGCAGGCCGGTCGGGACACCCACTAGATGTTGTGGGGGCTGGCAAGAGACAGACAAGCAAAGCAGACAACGACACGAGGGCTTGTCCCTCGGCCCGCGCGGCAACCGCGGGACCTGCCTGGCTGTCCCTTTCCGACCCCGACTGGCACGACATACACGGGACAGCACTACGGGGCAGGGATGAAAATCGAAAGACGGTTCACCAAATCGGGGCAGGACGCATACGCGGAGATCGCCTTCGTCACCACCAAGTCAGAAATCCGCAATCCGGACGGCAAGGCCGTGTTTTGCCTCGACAAGCTCGAGGTGCCGGCAGGCTGGAGCCAGGTGGCAAGCGACGTGATCGCGCAGAAATACTTCCGCAAGGCCGGCGTTCCGGTCGAGCTGAAGCGCGTCCCCGAAGAGGGTGTTCCGGAATTCCTGTGGCGGTCGGTTCCTGCCGGCAAGGACACCGAGCGCACCGGCGAGATCAGCGCGCGCCAGGTGTTCGACCGGCTGGCCGGCGCCTGGACCTACTGGGGCTGGAAGGGTGGCTATTTCTCGACCGAGGAAGACGCCCGCACCTATTTCGACGAGATGCGCTTCATGCTGGCCACGCAGATGGCCGCGCCGAACAGCCCGCAGTGGTTCAACACCGGCCTGCATTGGGCCTACGGCATCGACGGCCCGAGCCAGGGCCATTTCTACGTCGATTACAAAACCGGCAAACTGGTCAAGTCGAAGTCGGCCTACGAGCATCCGCAGCCGCACGCCTGCTTCATCCAGTCGGTTTCCGATGACCTGGTGAACGAAGGTGGCATCATGGACCTGTGGGTCCGCGAGGCGCGGCTCTTCAAGTATGGTTCTGGCACCGGCACGAACTTCTCCTCCCTGCGTGCCGAGGGCGAGGCTCTGTCAGGCGGAGGCAAGTCCTCCGGCCTGATGGGGTTTCTCAAGATCGGCGACCGGGCAGCCGGCGCGATCAAGTCCGGCGGTACGACCCGTCGAGCAGCGAAGATGGTGATTTGCGACGCCGATCACCCCGACATCGAAGCCTTCATCAACTGGAAAGTGCGCGAAGAGCAGAAGGTGGCGTCCATCGTCGCCGGCTCGAAGATGCACGAAAAAATGTTGAACGGGATCTTCGCGGCCATTCGGGCCTGGGACGGGGCAGAGGAAGACGCGTATGAGCCCAACAAGAACGAGACCCTGAAGGCGGCCATCCGTGCCGCCAAGGGCGCCATGATCCCCGAGACCTATATCAAGCGCGTGCTCGACTACGCACGCCAGGGCTATGCCTCGATCGAGTTCCCGACCTACGACACGGACTGGGACTCCGAAGCCTATGCCTCGGTCTCGGGGCAGAATTCCAACAACTCCATCCGCGTCACCGATGCCTTCCTGAAGGCAGTGCGCGAGGATGGAGACTGGGAACTGATCCGCCGCACCGACGGCAAGGTCGCCCGCACCATCAAGGCGCGTGACCTGTGGGAGCAGGTGGGCCACGCGGCCTGGGCCTGCGCCGACCCGGGCATCCAGTTCCACGACACCGTCAACGCCTGGCACACCTGCCCCGAAGACGGCGCGATCCGCGGTTCGAACCCCTGCTCGGAGTACATGTTCCTCGACGACACGGCCTGCAACCTGGCCTCGATGAACCTGCTGACCTTCCTGCATGACGGCAAGTTCGACGCCGAAGGCTACATGCACGCCACGCGGCTGTGGACCCTGACGCTGGAAATCTCGGTGACCATGGCGCAGTTCCCGTCCAAGGAAATCGCGCAGTTGTCCTATGACTTCCGCACGCTGGGCCTGGGCTATGCCAACATCGGCGGGCTGCTGATGAACATGGGCTTTGGCTACGACTCGGACGAGGGCCGGGCGCTGTGCGGCGCGCTGACCGCGATCATGACCGGCACCGCCTATGCCACCTCGGCCGAGATGGCGGGCGAACTGGGCGCCTTCGACGGCTTTGCCCGCAACCGCGAACACATGTTGCGTGTCATCCGCAACCACCGCAACGCCGCCCTGGGCGCGACCGAAGGCTACGAGCAACTGGCGGTTAAGCCGGTCGCGCTGGACCACGTCAACTGCCCGGACGAAACCCTGGTGCAACTGGCGGTCTCGGCCTGGGACGAGGCGCTGCGGCTGGGCGAAAAGCATGGCTACCGCAACGCGCAGGTTTCGGTGATCGCGCCGACAGGCACCATCGGCCTGGTCATGGACTGCGACACCACCGGGATCGAGCCGGACTTTGCCCTGGTGAAGTTCAAGAAGCTCGCCGGCGGCGGTTACTTCAAGATCATCAACCGCTCGGTTCCTGCGGCGCTGGAGAACCTCGGCTATTCCTCCAGCCAGATCGAGGAGATCATCTCCTACGCGGTGGGCCACCAGACGCTGGGCAACGCGCCGGGCATCAACCACACCGCGCTGATCGGCCACGGCTTTGGCCCGGCGCAGATCGAAAAGATCGAGGCCGCGCTGGCCTCGGCCTTCGATATCCGCTTTGTCTTCAACCAGTGGACCCTGGGCGAGGCCTTCTGCCGCGACGTGCTGGGCATCCCGACAGACAAGCTGAACGACCCGTCCTTCGACATGCTGCGCCACCTCGGCTTCAGCAAGAAGGACATCGAGGCGGCCAACGACCACGTCTGCGGGACGATGACGCTGGAAGGCGCGCCCTTCCTCAAGGACGAGCACCTGACCGTGTTCGACTGCGCCAACCCTTGCGGCAAGAAGGGCAAGCGCTTCCTGTCGGTCGACAGCCACATCTACATGATGGCCGCGGCGCAGTCGTTCATCTCGGGCGCGATCTCGAAGACGATCAACATGTCGAACACCGCCACCATCGAGGACTGCCAGAAGGCCTACGAATTGTCCTGGTCGCTGGGGGTGAAGGCCAACGCGCTCTACCGTGATGGCTCCAAGCTGTCGCAGCCGCTCGCCGCCTCGCTGGTCGAGGACGACGACGAGGCCGCCGAGGTCCTGGAGACCGGCACGCCGCACGAAAGGGCGCAGGTGCTGGCCGAGAAGATCGTCGAGAAGATCGTCATCAAGGAAGTGATGAAGTCGCACCGGACCAAGATGCCGGAGCGCCGCAAGGGTTACACCCAGAAGGCGATCGTCGGCGGGCACAAGGTCTACCTGCGCACCGGCGAATACCAGGACGGCACGCTGGGCGAGATCTTCATCGACATGCACAAGGAAGGCGCCGGCTTCCGCGCGATGATGAACAACTTTGCCATCGCGGTCTCCGTGGGTCTTCAGTACGGGGTGCCGCTGGAGGAGTTCGTCGACGCCTTCACCTTTACCAAGTTCGAACCGGCGGGGATGGTGCAGGGCAACGACTCGATCAAGAACGCGACCTCGATCCTCGATTACATCTTCCGCGAACTGGCCGTGTCCTACCTGGACCGCACCGACCTGGCCCATGTCAAACCCGAAGGCGCCACCTTCGACGACATCGGCCGCGGCGAGGAAGAGGGCGTGTCGAACGTCAAGGAGTTGAGCGAAAGCGCGGCCTCGCGGTCTCTCGAAGTGCTCAAGCAGATCAGCTCGACCGGCTACCTGCGCAAGCGGTTGCCGCAGGAACTGATCGTGTTGCAGGGCGGCCAGGCGGCCGTGGCGCTGGAGGCCGGCACCGACGCCGAGCAGGTGCTGCGCACGCTGGTGCCCGCCACGGCAGCCGGTCCCCGGGCCAGTGTCTCGGCGACCTCGACCATTGCCGTCACGGCGGCGGTCAGCCGGGCCCGGATGCAGGGCTACGAGGGCGAGGCCTGCGGCGAGTGCGGCAACTACACGCTGGTGCGCAACGGCACCTGCATGAAGTGCAACACCTGCGGCGGCACGAGCGGCTGCAGCTGAGGACCATGGCGATGGACACTTTCCGCCTCGACTGCGTGCTCGAATGGGATGGCCATGTGAGCGATCCCATGACCCTCACGGTCAGCGTGACGGGCGAGGGGCTGGCGGGCGAGGGGACAGGCTCCTTTGCCATGCCGCGCCGCTTCATCGGCACGGCGATGCGCAGCGAAAGCCTGCCGCGCGCCGTCGCCCATGACGGCAGTGGCTTTGATCTGGAGGTGACCCGTTTCGACATGATGACGGGCATTGCCTACTACCGCACCGTCGGAGCCCTGCCTTTCGGGGCACGGCGGAGCGCATAGCGAGACACCCTTGGGGGGGTGATGCGGGGCCGGTTGCCATGGTCCCGCGTGGTTAGGGTGGCCAGGGAGTCCCGTCCCACCATCCGTTCCGGGGCCGGTGCGCTGGCCCTTGATGCAGACAAGGACGCAGGCAGAAAAACACGAGCGGTGAAACAGATGAGCCTTGTCGGCAAAACTGAGGGCGTTCCTCCCCCGGGAACGCCCTTTTTCCTGTCCTGTCACCAAGCCGCATGGCGAACGCGGGGATTCAGGCCTCGAACGTATCGACAATTTCAGAAAAGATAGCTTAATCCGGCAGTTGTGGCGAAAATCTGACGCCTTGCGTGAGCTTGGCTCCGTAATGCCCTGATATTGATCCCAAAACTGGCTCCGGCAGGAAATCAGCCGAAACCGTGTCTCAGGGCATCATGCGCATCTCGATCCGACAGTTCACCAGCTCTCCCAGGAAGTTGCGCTGGCAGACCCGCACGCGCTGCAACTGCGGTTGCGGTGCCTGGCTCGTCGGGGGGGCATCGAACTGCGGCGAGCGGATGCGCGGCACCGGTGCCGGGCTTTCGCGGTCGGCCGCGATCTGCGCCTGTTCCGCGAGCCAGTCGCGGTACTGCGATTCGGTCTCGCGGCGCAGCGCCTCGCGCTGGGGGCCGTCGAGAAAGCCGGTCGGCTCGAACCCGCGCGTTTCCTGCCAGTCGGCGATGGCCTTGCGCGAGGCCGGGCCAAAGATGCCGTCGACCCCCAGCGTGTCGAAGTCCAAGAGCGACAGCCGGGCCTGGATCTCGGTCCGGTCGGCCGATTTCATCTTCAGCAGCGCCTCGGTGCCTTCGGTGGTCGCGGGCAGCGGGCCCACGGCGTCGACGACGATCGAACTGGCCACGTCCGAGGACGAGGTCAGGGCGCGCGCCTCCTGCAGGCTGGTCTGGTCGGGCAGCAGCTGCCACAGGTCGCCGAACGGGACCTCCTGCCAGGTGGCGGGCAGCAGCGAGATCAGCACCTCGCGCAGGTCGGGCGGTGGACCGGCGGTCCAGTCCGCGCTGG
Source organism: Antarctobacter aquimaris (assembly GCF_900184945.1). GTDB lineage: Bacteria > Pseudomonadota > Alphaproteobacteria > Rhodobacterales > Rhodobacteraceae > Maliponia > Maliponia aquimaris. The sequence goes on from NZ_FXYF01000024.1 coordinate 20,158, forward strand.
TGCGCACCCGCAGGCCGGGGGCTTCGCCGCCGGTCAGTTCTACCTCGCAGCCCATCCACGACGGGTAGCCGTCGACCACCGCCTCGACGATGTAAGTCGCCTTGCGGTGCGCCGTGGCGCCGTCCTCGCGCAGGATCCGCTGGTCGTAGACCGGCTGTTCCGGGCGCGAATTCGCCGGGTCCAGGTCGGCGTTCCGGCCGATGCAGGCGCGGCGGGCGACCTCGTCTCCCAAGCTGCCGGGGGCGTCGTAACCGGCCAGGCCGATGCCCAGCGCCCGCGCCTGGCCCACCCGTTCGAGGCGCACCGTCTCGTCACCTTCCAGCGCCAGCACCTGGGTCGCCAGGTTGCCCGGCAGGCCGAACCGTTCGGTTGCGGCGCGCAACGCCTCGGGCAGGCCGGGGGTCGCGCCAAAGGTCAGGGTCGCGTCCAGCGCCAGCACCTTGCCCGCGCCGCTGCGGGCCTCGCCGCCGAGGAACGCCAGCGCGCAGGCGTCGCGGCATTCGGCGCCCGAATCCACCGCCGTCGGGATGCCGCGGCTGCGCAGGAAATCGGCGATGCGCAGCGCCTCGTCCAGCGCGCCGCCCGGGCTGTCCAGGCAGAGCGGCCGGGTGCCGCCGGCAAAGCGCGTGGTGTCCACCACGCGGATCCGCTCGAGGTCGCCGCTTTCGATCGGCCCGGTGAGCACGGCGGCACAGTCGAACTGCTGGCCGGGATCGGTGCGCACCTCTCCCGCGGCGGCACCCTGCGCGGCTAGCGTGGTGGCGCAGAGCAGCGCGGATAGGGAAGCGCGGCGGAACGGTTCGCGTGTCATCTGTGGTCTCCCTGCCTGAGGCCTGACTGGCCTGTCGGTTATATCCGCCTGTGCGCGAGGGTCAAAGCATCGCGCGCGACGGCGGCACAAGCGGCGCGCGCCATGTTACCCTTTTGCCGGTCCCGGCCCCCTTGGGCGCCCCGGCGCCGGGATCATGAAAATTCGCACGTTAATCGCCAAGTAAGAGCCCGGGGCTTAGGGCTTGTCCCGGGAACGTCCGGCGCGCGCCGGTCGGCGGCCGGCCCTGTCCGGCGCCGGTCGCATTCGGGGCTGCGCCGCTGTTCTCACAGCACCATCGTGCCGCGGCACCGGGGACATGGCTGCCCTTGGTCCGGCGGCAACACAGACGGCGGAGATTTCGTTGATGCAAGCCCTGTTTTCGTTGCCTGAACGCCTCGACAGTCGCGCCTTTGCGGCTGCGGTCTGCTTTCTGTTCGTGCCACTGGGCGGCGTCGTGGCGATCAGCAGCGGGGGGTATGCGCCATTGTCCCTGGCCGGGTTGCTGGCGGGGGCGGTGCTGGGGCTGATCTGTGTGCGATGGCCGGGGCCCTGGGCGAACCACGTGCTTGCCGCGCTGCTGATCGTGCAGGCCGCGCAGATCACTGCGCAGATGCAGGGGCATCCCTGGCAGGTGGACACGCATATCCTCTACTTCGCGATGCTGGCGATCGTCGCCACCCTGCGGAGCGTGCGGGCGCTGCTGCTGGCCTGCGGGGTGACGCTGGTGCACCTGTTGCTGGTCGGGCAGGTCTGGCCCGGGCTTGTCTGGCCGCCGTCCGAGCCGTCGGGCGCGCTGCGGGGCTTGCTGCATGCGGTCGTCGTCATGCTGGAAGGTGGGGTGCTGGTGATGGCGATCCTGCGCCGGCGCGCCGCCGAGACCCGCGTCGCGCAGACCGCCGAACGGCTGGACACGGAACGCCGCATTGCCGAAGATGCCCGCCGCGAGGCCGAAGACAACATTCGGACCACGCGGCTGGTGATCGACGCGGTGCGGGTCGCGCTGTCTCGGCTGGCCGGGCGCGACATGACCTGTTCTATATCGGCGCCTTTTCCCGCCGCCTACGAGGTCATGCGGCAGGACTTCAACACCACGGTCGAGACGCTGCGCGAGGCCTTCCTCAACGCCAACGACCTGGGCAAGAGCTTTACCAGGGATGCGCAGAGCCTGGCGGAAGAGATCATCGGGCATTCCGGAAAGACGGCCAAGCAGGTGCAGCGGCTGGAGGGGATGAGCGCCGACGCCGCGAAATTGCGCGAACTGCTGACCGCGACCGTCGAACAGGCGCACAAGGCCGCCGAGGCCGCCGGCCAGGCGCGCGGCAGTGCCGAGCATGGCGGCGAGGTCACCGCGCAGGCGATCCGGGCGATGCGCGGGATCGAGGACAGCTCACGCGAGATTTCGCAGATCGTCGACCTGATCGACGACGTGTCGTTCCAGACCAACCTGCTGGCGCTGAACGCCGGGGTCGAGGCGGCGCGAGCCGGTCAATCGGGCAAGGGGTTCGCGGTAGTCGCGGCCGAGGTGCGGCACCTTGCCCAAAGCACCTCGGAGGCGGCGGCCGGGATCAAGAAGCTGATCCGGCGCAGCTCGGACCAGGTCAAGACGGGTGCGGGTCTGGTGGATGCCGTCGGCCAGCGCCTGGCCGAGATCCAGACCCAGATCGCGCGCGCCAGCGCCCTGACCGATGCGATTTCCGAGGGCAACGGCGCCCAGGCCGAGGGGCTGAACCGCCTGCACGCGCAGGTCGGCGATGCCGACGCCGCAGCCCACGAGGCGCAGAAGACCGCCGAACGGCTGGCCGCGCGTGCGCGCAAGATGACCATCGCTTCGAAGAAACTGTCCTGCGACATCGAGGCCTTTACCTTTACCGAGGACGACCTGCTGCGCGGCATGTCCGAGGCCTGAGGCGCGCGCGTGCCGCTGATGCGGCAGCGCGCGCTCAGGGCCGCGCTTCGGCGCGCGGCATGGCGCGCATCAGCAGGAGGCCGAGCGCGGCATAGACCATGACGCCCAGCGCCAGCGGCCGAACCGTGCCGTCGAACATCAGCCCCACCGGGACCGCCAGCGCAACCGCCGCGACGGTGGACAGCGCGCTGATGACAGAGGCGGCGGTGCCGGCGATATGTCCCACCGGTTCCATCGCCAGCGCGTTGAGATTGCCGATGGTCAGCCCGGCCTGGAAAAAGGCCATGACCTGCCAGGCAAAGAAGGCAGCAAAGAACCCCACGCCGGACCAGCCGCCCAGGTCGAGGCAGAGCAGCGCGCCGCTGACCCCCACCTGTACCGCCAGCATCACGGACACCAGCCGCCGCATGCCCAGCCGCACCACCAGCAGGGCATTCACCACGCTGCCGCTGGCCGACAGGATCGCGCTGGCGCCGAACCACAGGGGAAAGCTGTCGGCCCGCCCCAGCACGGTTTCGTAGATCGGCTGGATGCTGGAGATCGTGGCAAAGAGCATGCCGAAGACCAGGCTTTGCGCGGCGATCGACAGGCGGACCACCGGCAGGCGCAGCATCTCGACGATGGCGGCGTGCAGCGCGCGCAGGCGGAAGGGCCGGCGCGCCGCCACGGGCAGGGTTTCGGGCAGGCGCAGCGCCAGCCAGAGGCTGGAGACCAGCGCAAACAGCACAAAGGCCCAGAAGATCGCGGTCCAGTCCCAGAGCGCGACAAGGCCCGCGCCGATGGTCGGCGCCAAGGCGGGCACCAGTGTGAAGACCATCATGACAAAGGACATGATCTGCGCCATGTGCCGCCCGGCAAAGCGGTCACGGATGATCGCCATGGCGACGACCCTGGGCCCGGCGGCACCCAGCCCCTGCACCAGCCGCGCCGCCAGCAATCCCTCCAGGCTGTGTGCCCGCACCGCCAGCAAGGCTCCGGCAATGTAGAGCACGGCACCGGCCAGCGCGATCGACTTGCGCCCGAAACTGTCCGACAGCGGGCCGGTGAACAGCGTGCCCAGGCCCAGTCCGAAGACAAAGACGGTGACCACCAGTTGCGCGCGGTTGGGCGCCTCGGGCGTCAACGCCTCTGCCATGGCGGGCAGGGCAGGCAGCATCGCATCGATGGAAAAGGCGACCGATGCCGCCAGAGCCGCCATCAGGGCGACGAATTCTACCCGACCGGGACGTTCCTCCGACGCGGGGGCGGCTATGGGCCGGGTCTGGCTCGGGGGCTGGGACATGGCGGACACTTCACTGGAACGAAGGCGCCTTAGCACGATGCCCGGGGCGGGAACAGGTCAGTCGTCGCGTTCCGGCGGGTCATCCTCGTTGGCGGGCGGTTTGCCGTGCTCCCGGCGCAGATGCGCCACCAGCCATTCGGTGTGTTCCTCGCGCTTGCGCATGGCGAACATGCCGAACTGCTGGATGGTGACGGCAAAGATGCCGAGACCGGCGAAGATGAAGACCGTGGTGCCGATCTTGCCCAGCGGGGTCACGGGAACGATCTCGCCGTAACCCACCGTGGACAGGGTCACGACGGTGAAGAAATAGGCGTCGAGCCAGGTCCAGCCTTCGACGTAGCGAAAGAACACGGTGCCCGCGACAACGACACCGAGAAGGGTCAGCAGCAGGGTCAACACGCGCAGCGGGATCATGCGGCAGGATCGGCCCCCGCGCGCAGTTCCTCGATCACCTTCGACCACAGTTCGGGCGGCTGCGCGCCGGGCACCGCGTGTTTGCCCGCGACGATGAAGGTCGGCACGGCGGAAATGCCCATGCCGCGCGCCGCCGCGTCACGCTCGACGATCTCGCGACGGTCCTCGTCGCTGGCCAGCAGGCGCAGCACGACGCTGGCGTCCATGCCGTGGCTGTCGGCGACATCGGCCAGCACCTCGGCGTTGCCAATGTCGCGCCCCTCGACGAAATACGCCTTGAAGAGGCCCGCCACCACCGGGGTCTGCCGCCCCTCGATCCCGGCCCAGTGGATCAGCCGGTGCGCGTCCACCGTGTTGGGGGTGCGGGCGATGCGGTCGAGGTTCAGCTTCAGCCCGGCCTTTTCGGCGTGCTGTTCGACCGGCAGGTAGGCCTGCACCGCGCCCTCCTTGCCGCCAAACTTGGTTTCCAGGTAGGTGCGCCGGTCGATGCCCTCGGCGGGCATGTCGGGGTTCAGCATGAAGGGCAGCCAGCGGATCGCAAAGGGATGGTCCGCATGCGCCTCGAGCGCGCGGTCCAGGTTGGCCTTGCCGATGTAGCACCAGGGGCAGATCGGGTCGGAAAAGATGTCGAGCTGGATCATGAGTCCCTCCGGTTTTGCCCTGTCTACACCAAATGGCGGCGGGAAACAGGCCGTTCCGGTCCGTGTGATCGCTCAGCCCAGGGCATGATCCTGCAGCTTCTTGCGCAACAGCTTGCCGTTGGGGTTGCGCGGCAGGGCATCCACCCGGACAAAGCTGCGCGGGCACTTGTAACGCGCCAGCCGGGTCGCGGCCTCGGCCTTGAGCGCCTCTTCGTCCAGCGGTTCGGCCGAGGTGTAGAAGGCGGCGATGATGCGCACGTCGTCCTTGATGGCGATGTCAGTCACGGCCAGTTCGGTCACGCCGGGCAGGTGGGCCAGCGCCGCCTCGACCTCCAGCGGCGAGACGCGGTAGCCGCCGGCGTTCATCATGTCATCGTCGCGGCCCAGGTAGCGGATGTGGCCCGCCGCATCCATGCTGCCGCGGTCGCCGGTCAGATACCAGTCGCCACGGAATTTCGCCGCCGTCGCCTCGGGGGCGCCGATGTAGCCACGCATCAGGCCCGGGTCGGCGCGGTCCACCGCGATCACCCCTTCGGCGCCGCGCGGCACCGGCGCGCCGTCCTCGCCCAGAATCGCGATGCGCCGTCCGACCTGGGGCCGACCCAGGGTGCCCGGCGCGGCGGGGCGGCCGGGTGCTGCCGAGATGAAGGTCGAGCATTCCGACATGCCGTAGGCCTCGCAGATCTCGGTCCCGGTCGCCTCGCGCCAGCGGTCGCGCAGCGCCTCGGACAGTTTCTCGCCGGCGGCGAGGCAATGGCGCAGGTCCGGCATCGGCGGCACGGGGAACTTCAGCACCTGGCGAAAGACGCCGGGGGCGGCGGCAAAGATCGTCGCCTCATAGCGTTTCATCCGCAGGGCCAGCTGCGCCGGATCGGTTCCGGCGGCGGGGATCAGGGCGGTCGCGCCCATGGTCCAGGGGTCCATCAGCCCGGTGCCCAGCGTGTAGGTCCAGTTGAAGGCGCCGGCGTGCAGCAGCCGGTCTTGGGACCTCAGCCCGTACCAGCCCTCCATCATCATCTGCCGCGCCCAGATCGCCCGGTGCGCGTGGCCCACGGCGCGCGGCGTGCCCGAGGTGCCGGAGGTGTAGATGATGTAAGCCAGGCGGTCTGGGTCGCCCATCGCGTAATCGGCGGGGGGCAGGTCATGCCAGGACTCGTAGGTTTCGCGCTCGACGACCGGGATGTCGGTCGCGGGGCAGGGCACGCCCTCGGCCCGCAGGATCGCCCGGGGCGACAGGTGGTCGAGGATCCTGGCCACCTCCGGTTCGGTCAGTTGCGACGAGGTCGGCACCGGCACGATCCCGGCGGCAATGGCGCCGAGATAGGCGATGGGAAAATCGACAGTGTTCCCCAACCGCATCAGCAGCACGTTGCCGGGCTCCAGCCCGGCGGACAGCAGGCCCGTTGCCGTGCCGCGCACCGCCGCGATCAGCCGCCCGTAGGACCAGCGTTGCGCGCCGGTGGGCCGGACCACGGACAGCGCGATCTTGTCCGGCGTCTGTGCGCCGGCGGCAAGCACATGCGCGGCCAGGTTGAAGGGCGCGGGGCAGGGGGCAAAGCGCCCCTCGTCAAAGAGCGAGAGATCCTGGGACATGACCTCCGCCTAGCCCGAGCCTGCGCTCTGCGCAAGTCTTGGGCACCGGGTGGAGATCGTGAAAATCGCAACGATCGGATGCGGAGACGTAAACCCTTCGGAAAGGTGCCGCGCGCGATACCTGCGGCATGACACGGTCCCTGCATGACACACTGGCGCGCCTGCTGCTGGCGGTTGCGCTGATCGTTGCGCCCGCGGCGGCGCTGGTTGCCAGCTTTGCCGGGGTGCCCGGGCAGGCCGGCCAGCCGGTGCTGGTGGTTGCGCCGCCCTGGGCGGGCGGGGCGGCGGGGGTCGTGGCACGGGCGGGGGGCCGGATCGTCGGTCCGCAGGTTGCCCCGCTGGCGGTCTTTGCGGTGTTCGAGCCACCGCTGCCGCTGTCGGACTTGCGCCGGGCCGGCAGCTGGGCCGTGGCGGATGCGCGACGACTGGCCGCGCTCTGTGGAGGGAGTGCCGATGACTGACCTGACCAGCCGCCTGCGCCGTTTGCGCGGCGACACCCTGACGTTGTCGGTGACGCTGTTGCTGGTGCCGGTGCTGCCCGGCGCGGCGCTGGCCATCGGCGCGCCGGTGCTGCCGGCGGCGGTGGGCGCTGCGCTGCTGGGCGCCATCGCGCTGCTGGCCCGGCGGCTGACCTCGGGGGTGACGGATTTCATCCTGGCCACCGCGATCATGGGGCAGGCGATGCTGCTGGCGGCGGTGTTCGGCGGTCATGCCTTCCAGATCGACATGCACATGATGTTCTTTGCCGCGCTGGCCATCGTGTCGACCATCGGCCGCGTGTCGGTGCTGGTCTGGGCCTGCGCCGTCACGGCGCTGCACCACCTGGCGCTGACCCTGGTGTTGCCCGTGCTGGTCTACCCCTCGGTCGACCTGTGGGTGAACATCCTGCGCACCGGGGTCCACGGCGCCATCGTGGTGATCGAGGGCGCGGTGCTGGCCATCGCCATGGTGCAGCGCAACGAAGTCATGACCGAGGTCGAGCGCACGGCCGCACGGCTGGAGACGGAAACGCGCATGGCGGCCGATGCGCAGGCCGAGTCCGCCGCGGCGCAGGCGCGCGCCGACGAGGTGATCGCCCGCATGCGGGCGGCACTGGGTGCGTTGGCGCAGCGCGACATGACCTGCCGGATCGACGATCCCTTTCCGGCGCAGTACGAGGTGCTGCGCCGCGATTTCAACTTGACCATGGACAACCTGCGCACCGCGTTCCGCGGCGTGCGCGACCTGACCGGCGCCTTCCTGACCGAATCCGCCGAGCTTTCGCGCGCCGTCGGGGGGCTGTCGGACCGCACCGAGGCGCAGGCCCAGTCGCTGTCCGAGATGACGCGGACCACCGCCGACCTCGTCGAAGCGCTGGGACAGACCGCGACACAGGCCCGCGATGCCGCGTCCAGCGCCGATGACGCGCGGTCCAGCGCGGTGCGCGGCGGCCAGGTGACGGAACGCGCCATCGCCGCCATGCGCAAGATCGAGGACAGCTCGCGCCAGATCGCGCAGATCGTCGATCTGATCGATGACGTGTCGTTCCAGACCAACCTGCTGGCGCTGAATGCCGGGGTCGAGGCGGCGCGCGCCGGCGAGGCGGGCAAGGGGTTCGCCGTGGTCGCCGCCGAGGTGCGCCAGCTGGCGCACAGCACCTCCGAAGCGGCCGCCGGGATCAAGAAGCTGATCCGCGACAGTTCGGACCAGGTCGATACCGGGGCGGACCTGGTCGACGCGGTGGGCCGGCACCTGGAGGAGATCAAGGCGCTGATCTCGCGCGCCAGCGAGCTTGGCGGCGCGATCTCCACCCGCAGCATCGCCCAGTCCTCGGCGGCGACGCAGCTGGACGGCATGGTGCGCGACGTGGACCGCGACACGCAGACCACCGCGCAGATGGGCGAGGACCTGGCCGCGCGCACGCAGCGCATGGAGAGCGCGTCGCAGAAACTGTCGCGCGACATGGCCGGATTTGTCTTTGATCCGGCGGCGGGGCCGCCCAGGCGCCGGGCCGCGGCATCGTGATCACGCGCCCGGCGGGCCCGCTTGCAACGGCTATGGCCGGGCCCTATAGCACGTGTCCATGTCGCGAGATCCCAAATCCCTGATCCGTATCGCGCGCGAAAGCGGCGATGCCCTGCACCCCGAGCCGCTGGACCTGGGCCAGCGGGTGCGGGAGCTGCGCAAGGAGCGCAACTGGACGCTGGAACAGGCGGCCCGGCAGGCGGGACTCGCACGCTCGACCCTGTCCAAGATCGAGAACGGGCAGATGTCGCCGACCTACGACGCGCTCAAGAAACTGGCCGTGGGCCTGCAGATATCGGTGCCGCAGCTGTTCACCCCGCCGCAGCAGGAAAAGGTCAACGGCCGGCTTGCCGTGACCCGCGGCGGCGAGGGACAGAGCCATGCCACCGCCACTTATGAACACGAGCTGCTGGCCGAGGCGCTGACCCGCAAGAAGATGCTGCCCTACCGCGCCCGGGTGCGCGCACGCAAGATGGACGAATTCGACGGCTGGGTCCGCCATGACGGCGAGGAATTCCTTTACGTGCTGACCGGCGTCATCACGCTCTACACCGAGTTCTACGAACCGATCGAGATGAAGCGCGGCGACAGCGCCTATTACGACGCCACCATGGGGCACAACGTGGTGTCCGTGTCGCCCGAAGACGCCACCATCCTCTGGGTCACCGCGCTGACCTGAGCGGTCAGTCGCTGGCCAGGTCAACGGCCCGCCGGGCAAGCTCCTTGTGAACGGACAGCCGCAGCCTGTCGGCCAGGTGGCGGGCAAAGGCCGAACGGTCCCCGGGAAGACGCGAGAACCGGGCCTGGTCGATGGCGGGAAAGCGCGCCCCAAGGCGCGTCCCCATCGTATCCCAGTTGGCCGAAAGCTTGTGCCAACCCCTGTCACGCTCCTGCTCCGCTACCGGCCTCCCGTTCTGTCGGGAAAATGTATCGGACCTGTCGAAATCAGGGAGGTGTCAGAGCGCCGAAGGTTGGAAACGGGAAAGGCCCGCGCCGGCCGGGCGCGGGCCTTGATCTCGTCCCCGGCGGGAACCGGTCTCAGCGTTCCGGCAGCAGTCCGCGCGGCGAGAAGCGCAGCACCAGCAGCAGGATCACCCCCATGGTCAGCAGGCGCATGTGCTGCACGCTGTCCATCAGGTGCCCGCGCAGCCAGCTCTCCGCCGGCAGCCAGCCGGTGACCCAGGTCATGATGCCGGGGCCGACCACCTCGACCTGCACCCAGAGGAACCAGATCAGGAAACCGCCCAGCACCGCGCCCAGGTTGTTGCCGGACCCGCCGACGATCACCATCACCCAGATCAGGAAGGTGTAGCGCAGCGGTTGGTAGGAGGTGGGGATCAGCTGGCCGTCCAGCGTGGTCATCATGGCGCCGGCGATGCCGCAGATCGCCGAGCCGAGGATGAAGACCTGCAAGTGGCGGTAGGTGACGTTCTTGCCCATGGCGCGGGCCGAGGTTTCGTTGTCGCGGATCGCGCGCATCATCCGGCCCCAGGGCGATTTCAGCGCCAGCTGCGCCAGCACCAGCAGGATCACCAGCACCACGGCGAACATCACGCCGTAGCTCAGCTTGATGTAGAGCGTCGAGGCGGCGGTGGGCTCCAGCCCAAAGCTCGCGGCGCGCTCGACAAAGGCCGGGTCGTTCTGCAGCACGATGGGATCGGGCACCGGGCGGGGCAGGCCGGTGACGTTCTTGACGCCCCTTGTCAGCCATTCCTCGTTCTTCATCACGGCGATGATGATCTCGGAAATGCCCAGCGTCGCGATGGCCAGGTAGTCCGAGCGCAGGCCCAGCGCGGTCTTGCCGATGATCCAGGCCGCCCCCGCGGCCAACAAGCCGCCGACCATCCAGCCGATCCAGACCGGCAGGCCCAGGCCACCCAGGTAGCCGGTCCCGGCGGGGTTGACCGCCTCGATCGCGTCGACCCCCGGGTCGCGCACCATGCGGTAGACGATCATGCCGACCACCATCACCAGCAGCACCAGCCAGCGGTTGCGCGTGCTCTTCCACAGCACCACGGCGCCGACGATGGTGGCCGCGCCGATCACCAGCGCCAGCAGCGCGCGCGCGCCGCCCGCGGCCCAGGCCTCGGTCACCGGGGGGACGGAGGTCAGCATCACCGCCATGCCGCCCAGCGCGACAAACCCCATGATGCCGACGTTGAACAGCCCGGCGATGCCCCATTGCAGGTTCACCCCCAGCGACATGATCGCGCTGATCAGGCCCATGTTGAGGATGACAAGCGCCAGGTCCCACCCCTGGGCAAAGCCGGTGAAGATGATGAGAGTCGCCACGATGGCGAACATCCCGAGGGTCCGGATCGAATGCGTCATACCGATTTCCCCTTGAACAGACCGGTGGGCTTGAACAGCAGCACCACCACCAGGATCATGAAGCTGACCGCGAACTTGTACTCCGTGGCCATCAGCTGGATGAGGCCGGAAGGCGCCAGCGAGTCGGGCATCAGGTAGGTCAGCACCTTCTTCCAGGCGTAGGTGATCGCCACCTCGGAAAAGGCGATGGTGAACCCGCCCGCGATGGCGCCCAGGGGCGACCCCAGGCCGCCGACGATGGCCGCGGCGAAGATCGGCAGCAGCAGCTGGAAGTAGGTGAAGGGCTTGTACGACTTGTCGAGGCCGTAGAGCGTGCCCGCGATGGTGATCAGCCCGGCGACGATCAGCCAGGTCACCATGACCACCCGCTCGGGGTTGATCCCCGACAGCAGCGCCAGGTCCTCGTTGTCGGAATAGGCGCGCATCGACTTGCCGGTGCGGGTCTTGCCCAGGAACCAGAACAGCGCCGTCACCACCAGGATCGCCGTGACCACGGTCAGCGCCTGCGTGGACTTGATGCCCAGGCCCTCTTCGAGGCCGGTCATCTCCTTGAAGTCACGCACGTTGATCAGAAAGCGCGCCCCGTCGTCAAAGCGGACATCGTCCGCGCCCAGGACAAAGCGGGTGAGGCCATTGTAGATGAACATGACCCCGATGGAGACGATCACGAAGACCACCGGTTTCGCCTTCTGGCTTCGGTAGAAGCGGTAGACGCTGCGGTCCGTGAGCAGCACCAGCGCGGCGGTGCCGGCGATCCCGAAGGGAATGGCCAGCAGCGCCGTCGGCAGCGGGCCCAGCGAGATGCCCCAGGACTGGAACAGCCAGGTGACCATGATCACGATCATCGTGCCAAAGGCCATGGTGTCGCCATGGGCAAAGTTGGAGAACCGCAGGATGCCGTAGATCAGCGTGACCCCCAGCGCCCCCAGCGCCAGCTGGCTGCCGTAGGCCACCGCGGGGATGATCACGAAGTTGGATAGCGCCACGATGGCGTTGAGAAAATCCATCAGTCGTTGCCCTCGTTGGAGTGCCGCCCGGTTGATCCGGGCGCTGTTGTCGTTTCGTGTCCGCCCGGCGCGCCGCGGCGGGATCGGCGCGGGCGGAGCGCGGCTGTCACTCGGTCACCTCGCATTGGCCATGGTAGGTCACCACGGTCAGCGGGTCGGCGATATGCACGCTCAGTCGCGCCAGCCCGTCGAGTGTCGTGGAGACCATGTAGCTGGCCAGCCCGTCGGCGGCGGTGATCACCAGCAGGCCGTTGTGTTCGGCGGCGCGGCCCTCGGCCGGACCGGTGCCCAGTTGCAGCACCGCGTCGCCCGGCAGCGTGCGCGGCAGGTCCATGTCGTGGCCGAACTGGGCAAAGGTGCAGGCTTCCTCGTCGAGGCATTCGACCGTATAGGTGCAGGTCATGCGCGCGATGCCCTGCTCTTCGATCACGTCCACGCCGGCCGCCCCCGCCGCATGTGCCGCCAGCAGGCTTCCCAGGATGATTGTCGTGCGCATCGTCACCTCTCCTTGCATTCGCCGCGCCAGTCGGCATCGGCGCCGTCGCTGAGCCGGACCCGCCCGGTCCGCGGCAAAGTCAGCATCAGGTCCCGCTCCGGCGACCAGAACCCTCGGGTCCCGTCTTCGGTCAGCACCGCCTCCGCCTCGAAGCGGTCGTTGCCCAGCGCCACATGGCTGACCTGGCGGCGCGGCGGATCGTTCGGATCGACCGCAGGGGCAAAGCTGACCGGGTCGATGTCGAAGGTCAGGCGCAGCGTCTCGGCGTCGCGGATCAGGTCGCAGGCGTAAGCCACAGGGGTCGCCGGCGCGGCCGTGGCCAGCGCGCAGAGCATTGCCGCCCCCAATGCCGCTCCCAGTGCCACCTGCTGCCCCCCCGGCATGGCCTCAGCCCCCGAGGAAGGACTTGCGCACTTCCGGGTCGGCCAGCAGTTCCTTGCCGGTCCCGGTAAAGGCGTTGCGCCCCTGCACCAGGACATAGCCCTTGTCGGCGATCTCCAGCGCCTGGCGCGCGTTCTGTTCCACCATCAGGATCGAGATGCCGGTGCGCGCCACCTCGATGATGCGGTCGAACAGCTCGTCCATGACGATCGGCGACACGCCCGCCGTGGGTTCGTCCAGCATCAGCACCTTGGGTTTTGTCATCAGCGCGCGGCCCACGGCAACCTGCTGGCGCTGGCCGCCGGACAGCTCGCCCGCCGGCTGGCGGCGCTTTTCGCGCAGGATCGGGAACAGCTCGTAGACCTGCGCCATGGTGGAGGAATAATCGTCCTCGCGGATGAAGGCCCCCATCTCCAGGTTCTCCTCGACCGTGAGCGAGGTGAAGATGTTCGAGGTCTGCGGCACAAAGCCCATGCCCTGCGCCACCCGGTCCTGCGGCGTCAGCGCGGTGATGTCGCGCCCGTCCAGCCGAACCGCGCCCGAGCGCACGTCCAGCATGCCAAAGACCGCCTTCATCGCGGTCGATTTGCCGGCGCCGTTCGGGCCGACGATCACCGCGATCTCGCCCTTGTCCACGGCGATGGTGCAGTCGTGCAGGATGTCCGGCCCCTTGCCGTAGCCGCCGGTCATCGTGTCGCCGATCAGGAAGGGCCCGCCGGGCGCGTCCTTGACCGGGCCGGAGCGGCGCGTCGGGTCGACGGTGCCTTCGCCGCCGCGCTTGGTGATCGAGGCATCCTTGTTGCCCCGGTCGTTCTGGTAGGGATTACCGCTCATGTCCGCGCCCCCCGTGCGTCGGGGCGCCGCGCCCCAGGTTTCTTCTGGCCGGAAATATCCCGGGGGAGACGCGCCGCAGGCGCGGCGGGGGCAGCGCCCCCCATCGTCGAAGCCGATGCGCAAGGACCGCTCATACCGTTGCCACCTGGTCCTTGTTCTTCAGTCCGGTGCCCAGGTAGGCCTCGATCACCGCCTCGTTGGCCTTGATCTCGTCCAGCGTGCCCTCGGCCAGCTTCTTGCCCTCCGCCATGACGATCACCGGGTCGCAGATGCGGCCGATGAAGTCCATGTCGTGCTCGATCACGCAGAAGGTGTAATTGCGCTCCTTGTTGAGGCGCACGATGGTGTCGGCGATGGTGTTCAGCAGCGTCCGGTTCACACCCGCGCCGACCTCGTCCAGAAAGACGATCTTGGCGTTCACCATCATCGTCCGGCCCAGTTCCAGCAGCTTTTTCTGACCGCCGGAGATGGCCCCCGCCGGATGGTCCGCCAGGTGCGAGATGGTGAGAAAGTCGAGCACCTCGTCGGCCTTGGCGCGCAGGGCGCGCTCCTCCTCGGCGATGCGCTTGCGGCCGAACCAGGTGTTCCACAGCGTTTCGCCGGATTGCCCGCCGGGCACCATCATCAGGTTCTCGCGGCAGGTCATCGAATGGAACTCGTGCGCGATCTGGAAGGTGCGCAGCAGGCCCTTGTGAAACAACTCGTGCGGCGGCAGGCCGGTGATGTCCTCGCCGGCCATCGTCACCTTGCCGCTGGTCGGTTCCAGCGCGCCGGCGATCACGTTGAACAGCGTCGTCTTGCCCGCGCCGTTCGGCCCGACGAGGCCAGTGATCGACCCGGCCGCGATTTCCAGGGATGCGCCGTCGACGGCCCGGAAGGCACCGAAATGCCGGTGCAGGTTGTCCACCTTGATCAAGGATATACCCCCACGGATGCCGCCCTTGCGGGCTTCACTCCAAATGGCGAAAGAGCAGCCCGGACGGGCCGGGCTGCTCTCTTGCGTCGTGTCGGATTACTTGAACTCGACGGTTTCGGCCTTGCCGCCGGTGATGGTGTAGTGGCGGTAGCTGCCGGCGGCCTCGCCCGGTCCGATCAGCTCCACGCCCGACGCGCCGACATAGTCGACGTCACCGCCGGAGGCGAGGATTTCCAGCGCCTTGCCCAGTTCGCCCGGCAGGATCGGCTCGCCCGGGGCGTTGGCCACGTCCAGCAGGTTGGCGGCCACGGCCTCGGAGGTGGCGGCGCCACCCTTCATCATGGCCATCGCGATCAGCGCCGCAGCGTCATAGCTTTCGCGCGTGAACGAGCTTTCGCCGTTGATGCCGGCCGCCGCGGTGATCGTCGCGAAGGCATCCGCGCCGGCGCCCTGCGCCCACGGAACCGACCCGAACGAGCCTTCCAGCGCGTCGGCCAGTTCGGAGAACAGGTTGTCGCCGTACATGCCGTCGGCCAGGATGTAGGTGTCGAAGGCGCCGGTGTCATAGGAGGCCTGGATGATGCCCTTGCCGCCCTGGTCGGTGTAGCCGAACACGGCCAGTGCCTGGCCGCCGGCCGAGGCGAGCGCGCCGATTTCGGCCGAGTAGTCGGCCTTGCCGTCGTCATGCGGCGACGACAGGGTGATGGTGCCCTCGAACGACGAGGCGAAAGCGTCTGCAAGACCCTTGCCGTAGTCGTTGTTGGTGTAGGTCACGGCGACCTCGGTGATGCCCTTTTCCTTCAGGATCTCGGCCAGGACGGCGCCCTGGCGCGCGTCGGAAGGCGCGGTGCGGAAGAACAGGCCGTTGTCCTCGGCGGTCGACAGCGCCGGCGAGGTGGCCGAGGGCGACACCATCGCGATGCCCTTGGGCACGGCCACGTTGGCCAGCACGGCGCCGGTCACGCCCGAGCAATCCGCGCCGACGATGGCGGCGGCGCCTTCGGACAGCAGCCGTTCGGCCGCGGCGGTGGCGGCGGCGGCGTCGACGCAGGTCGAGTCGGCGCGCGCGCTCGACAGCATCACGCCGTCAAGGAATTTGCCCGAGTCGTTGATTTCCTTGAGCGCCAGCTCGGCGGCATCGGCCATCATCGGGGTGATGGATTCGATCGGGCCGGTGTACCCCAGAAGAACCCCGATCTTGGTTTCGCTGGCGTGGCTGCCGGCAAGGGCGACAGAAGCGGTCAGCGCGCAGGCCGTGGAGGCCAGAAGCAGTTTTTTCATCATTTAACTCCCTAGTTGGATCTTGCGTCCTGCGCGGAGCCTATTCAGCCTTTCGAGAAAAGAAAAGGCCCGATGCGACATGTGCGCGCGTGCAAACCCAGCGTCATCCTCTTGTCCCGCGCGCGTCCGAGTCCATATGCCCAAGGACACAGGAGGTGCCCCCATGACGCGTTACGCCGCAACGTTCGCTGTTGGCCTGACACTGGCCGCGCCGCTGCACGCAGAGACGATCCAGACCGCCGCCGGGCCAATGACGGCCGAGCCGGTGGTCGAGGGGCTGGAGATCCCCTGGGCCTTCGGGTTTCTGCCCGGAGGCGCGATCGTGGTGACGGAACGCGACGGCCGCCTGCTGCACGTTCTTGACGGCGTCACGACCGAGGTGCGCGGCACCCCGCGTGTCGTGACGGACGGGCAGGGCGGATTGCTGGACGTGCTGGTGCCCTCCGACTTTGCCGAGCGGCGCGAGCTGTTCTTTACCTATGCCAAGCGGCAGGGGTTTCGCGGGTCGGGCACGGCGGTCTACCGGGCGCGGCTGTCCGAGGATGGCACGCGGCTGGAGGACGGCGAGACGATCTTCGAGATCGCGCGCGGGTCGGGCGGCGGCTTTCACTTCGGCTCGCGGCTGGTCGAGGCGCCCGAGGGGCATCTGTACGTCACCATCGGCGACCGGGGCGCCGACGCGATGGCGCAGGACCTGGCGATGCACAACGGATCCGTCCTGCGCATCACGCGGGACGGCGACCCCGCGCCTGGCAACCCGCTGCTGGACCGCGACGGCGCACTGCCCGAAATCTGGTCCTGGGGCCACCGCAACCCGCAGGGCGCGGCGCTGGACGCCTCCGGTCAGCTCTGGGTGGCCGAACATGGCGCGCGCGGCGGTGACGAGGTCAACCGGATCGACCCCGGCGTGAACTACGGCTGGCCGGTGATTTCCTACGGGGTGAACTACGACGGCTCGAAGATCGGACAGGGAACGGCGCTGGAGGGCATGGCGCAGCCGGTGTCCTACTGGGATCCGTCGATCGCGCCCTCGGGGATGACCTTCTATGATGGTGATATCGCTGGCGCAGTGGCGGACTGGGCGGGCAACGCCTTTGTCGGCTCGCTGAAGTTCGATTATGTCTCGCGGCTCGCCGGCGATCCGCTGGCCGAGGTCGAGCGTATCTCCGGTGAGTCGACGATCCGCGTGCGCGACGTGGCGCAGGGACCGGACGGCGCGCTGTGGTTTCTCAGCGAAGGCAACGGCGCGCTTTACCGGCTGGTCCCGGCCGAAAGCGGCTGAGGCGCTGCGCAAGGTTTTGCATTCTTAGTCAGGGTGTTGCTGGGCGATCTTCGCAAGTCGCCTGAGGGGTGCCCGTGACGGTGACATCGACGCATGTGATGCCGCGCGGGCAAGAAAACCATGGCGCCCCGGGGCCGAGGTTGTCAAAGTGCGCGGCATTGCAACTGTCGGAGAATGACCCCATGCGGATGACCGCCCTTTCCCTGCCGCTGATCCTGTCCTGCCTTACCGCGCCCGCCGCTATGGCGCAGGTGCGCGACAGCGTCTTTGCCAGCTACGACGACTACGCCCGCTTCGTCGACGAAAAGATCATGTCGCGCGATTTCGTCCCCCTCGTTCAGGAGCTGGGCGGCCGCGACGAATACACCGCCGAACAACTGGCCGGCGTGAACGCCCAGCTGCTGAACGCGATGCCCGTCGATTTCACCGGCGTCACGGTGTTCCGCGAGACGGACCTGGGCGGCGGTGTCCGGCAGGAAGCCCGCATGTACTGGACCGGCGAGCTCTACGCCTTTTACTACGCGATCCTGCACGACCGGGGAGACGAACTGGTGGTGGTCAACTTCACGCTGAACACCTCCGTCGCCGATATCATGTCGCGGTTCTGACCTGCCGCGCCGTCAGGCCGGCGGCAGGTCCGCCGGCCGGGACAGGGCAAAATAGGCGGTGTCGCACCATTCGTGGCCGTCGTAGAGAAAGTTGCCCTGTTCGGTCCTGAGGTGGGCAAAGCCCAGCTTTTCCAGCACCCGGCAGGAGGCGGCGTTGCGCGGGTCGACCTCGGCGGTCATGATCTTCAGGTCAGGCAGGCGGCGCCAGAGATGCGGCACCAGCGCCGACAGCGCCTCATGGGCCAGGCCCCGGCCCCAGTGGTCAGGGTGCAGGATGTAGCCCAGCTCGCCCGCCTGCCACAGACCTGCCTTGCCGATGCAGCGGCCGTCACGCGCGATCACATATTCGAGGTCCGTCGCCATCAGGCCGCGCAGGAAACGCCGCGTCACGGCGATGTCGTCATGCGCGGCGCGTGACCAGTAGCGCATGGCACGCGGATGTGACAGCACGGCGTGCAGCGGTTCCAGGTCGGTGGCGCGGGCGGGCCGCAGGCACAGGCGCGGCGTGACGATCCCGCCCACTGCCGCCCCGGTCACACCGAAAGACGCGTCGCCTGCGCGCCGCGCTCGCGGTAGGGGGTCGTCTTGTAATGCGCGCGGTAGCATTTCGAGAAATGCGAGGGCGAGGCAAAGCCGCAGGCCAGCGCCACGTTGATCACGCTCATCTCGGTCTGCATCAACAGGTTGCGCGCCTTTTGCAGACGCAGTTCCATGTAGTACCGCTTGGGCGAGCGGTTCAGGTAGCGGCGGAACAGCCGTTCCAGCTGGCGGGTCGACATGCCCACGTCCTTGGCCAGGATCGCCGGCGAGATCGGCTCTTCGATGTTGGATTCCATCATCTGGATGACCTGGCTCAGCTTGGGGTGGCGCACGCCGATGCGGGTGGGCACGGACAGGCGCTGGGTGTCCTGGTCGGTCCGGATCGAGGAATAGATCTGCTGGTCGGCCACGGCGGTGGCCAGTTCCTCGCCGTGGTCGTTGGCGATGATCTGAAGAAACAGGTCGATCGACGAGGTTCCGCCGGCCGTCGTGACCCGGTTGCCGTCGATGGTAAAGACCGATTTGGTCAGGATCACGTCCTCGAATTCCTCCGAGAAGCTGTCCTGGTTTTCCCAGTGGATCGTCGCCTTCTTGCCGTCCATCAGCCCCGCCTTGGCCAGCGCATAGGTGGCGGTGCAAAGCCCGCCCAGGGTCATGCCCTTGCGCGCCTCGCGGCGCAGCCAGGACAGCAGGCGTTTTGTGGTGGCCTTCTGCACGTCCATGCCGCCGCAGAGCACCACGGTGTCCTCGCGGTGCAGCTCGTCCAGGTCGCCGTCCAGCTGGAACACGGTCCCGGTCGAACAGCTGGCGGTCAACCCGCCTTCGCCGACCAGTTTCCATTCGTACAGCCTTTTCTGCGACATGCGGTTGGCCAGTCGCAGGCAGTCCAGCGCGGCGGCGAACGACAGCAGCGTGAAGTTGTCGAGCAGGACGAAAACAAAGCGGCGCGGCTTGGCAGGCACCTTGTCCAGTTCGACGACCTGGCGCTGCGACGGGGGGAACATGGGGCAACCCTTCTGAGGCAGGGTGCGGTGCGCGGACCGCGTTTGGTTCGGCTCAGATGGTCAGAACTCCCCGTCAGCGTCAAGGGATGTCGCAAAAAACACGGCTGGTCAGGCCCGCGGGGGGCGGGTATACACCGGCTCCGTTAGCGCTCGAAACGATCAACCGGAGAGAACAGATGACCGAGTGGCAGAAAGCGAACTGGCGCGACAAGCCGCGGGTGCAGATGCCCGACTATACGGACGCTGCCGCCCTGAATGCCGTCGAGGCGCAGCTGGGCAAGTATCCGCCCCTGGTCTTTGCCGGTGAAGCGCGCCGGTTGAAGCAGCACCTGGCCGCGGCCGGGCGGGGCGATGCGTTCCTGTTGCAGGGCGGCGATTGCGCCGAGAGCTTTGAGCAATTCAGCGCCAACTCGATCCGTGACACCTTCAAGGTGATGCTGCAGATGGCGATGGTGCTGACCTTCGGCGCCAAGGTCCCGGTGGTCAAGGTGGGCCGCATGGCCGGCCAGTTCGCCAAGCCGCGCAGCGCCCCGACCGAGGTGGTGAACGGCGTCGAGTTGCCCAGCTACCGCGGCGACATCATCAACGAACTGGCCTTCACCCCCGACGCGCGCATTCCCGATCCGCGCAAGATGCTGCAGGCCTACACCCAGGCGGCGGCCACGCTGAACCTGCTGCGCGCCTTTTCGACCGGCGGCTATGCCGACGTGCACCAGGTGCACCAGTGGACGCTGGGCTTTACCGAAGGCGAAAAGGCCGCGCGCTACCGCGACATGGCCTCGCGCATCACCGACGCGCTGGATTTCATCCGCGCGGCCGGCGTCTCGAACGAGCAGGCGCACACCTTGCATACTGTCGAGTTCTACACCTCGCACGAGGCGCTGCTGCTGGAATACGAAGAGGCGATGACGCGCAACGACTCGACCTCGGGCAAGTGGCTGGCGGGCTCCGGGCACATGGTCTGGATCGGTGACCGCACGCGGCAGCCGGACGGCGCGCACGTCGAATTCTGCCGCGGCATCCTGAACCCGGTGGGCCTGAAGTGCGGCCCGACCACCACGGCCGAAGACCTCAAGGTGCTGATGTCCAAGCTGAACCCGGCCAACGAGGCGGGCAAGCTGACGCTGATCGCGCGGTTCGGCGCCGGCAAGGTGGCCGAGAACCTGCCGCGCCTGATCCAGGCGGTGCAGGAAGAGGGCGCCACCGTGACCTGGGTCTGCGATCCGATGCACGGCAACACCATCAAGTCCGCGACCGGCTACAAGACGCGGCCCTTCGACTCGGTCCTGCGCGAGGTGCGCGAGTTCTTTGCCGTGCACGAGGCCGAGGGCACGATCCCCGGCGGCGTGCACTTCGAGATGACCGGCCTGGACGTGACCGAATGCACCGGCGGCGTGCGCGAAGTCACCGAAGAGGACCTGTCGGACCGCTACCACACCGCCTGCGACCCGCGTCTGAACGCCTCGCAGTCGCTGGAGCTGGCCTTCCTCGTAGCCGAGGAACTGGTGGCGCGCCGGGCCAAGGCAGCCGAGGCGGCGAACGGCTGAAGATCGCCGCTCAGGTGTCTGGAAACGAATGGAAAAGGGGTCCTTTCGGGCCCCTTTTTCACGCAGGCGGGCGGACAGGGCGCGGATCAGCGGAGCGCGGGCGCAGGTCCATGGGGCCGCAAATGACGACTGGCCGCTGCGCGTCATCGCGGCCGAGCGCCTTGGCCCCCTCGCGGACTGCGGCGCTTTCGGGTCTGGCCGATGGCCAGGCAGATCACCGCCACTTTCGCGAAAGAGGCCAGGATCACCCCGGACGCGAACATCAGTTTCGCGCGGTAAACCTTTGCCTAAAGCGTCACGCCTTTAACCTGAGACATATCCAGCAGCCTTGAAGTAGTTCCAACATTCTTGCTCCGAGTAGAGGTCGCAGACATGACCGATTGCTTTGAACATTTCGGTGAATGTCCTCGCGCCGATCCGTCTGAGTTGGGCCTTGAGCTTAGAGAAGGC
>NZ_FXYF01000037.1 GCF_900184945.1 Antarctobacter aquimaris
GGACAGGATCCGGCCGCTGTTCACGATGTCGATGGTCAAACTTGGGCCGAAACCCTGCGTGATGGCGGCGCCGCTGCGGCCCTCGATGAGGCCGCTGTTCACGATCCTGAAGGCGCCGCCCGCGCCGAGCAAACCATCCAGCACCAGTCCTGCCGCCAGCCCCGAAAGGATGCCGCTGTTGTCGATCACGGAGAGGCCCGGCGTGGCGCCGCCCTCGACCGCGATCCGGGCGCCTTGGTCGGTCTGACCGATGATGGTGCCGGTGTTGACCAGCCTGACCTGGTAGATATTGGCAGTGACGCCGAATCCGCCCCAGTCCATGCCTGAAGAATACCCGGTGATCGCACCGTTGTTGACGACCTGTTTGAAGCCATCTAGGCCGCCGAGACCGATCGCGTAGCCGATCGTGGAGGTGATCGAGCCTTGCGCTCCGACAGTCACGGTTCCGTTCTGCGAGACAGAGACCGATGTCGACCGCGTGACAATGGCGCCGAGGCTCACGAGATCGCTGAAGTTGCCGATGTCCACGGCCTGGCCGGGCACCACAAGCGTGGACCCGGTGGTGACGACTCCCAGTTCGTTGGTGCCCAGGAACTGCTGCGTGGTCGAAAATCCGATGATATTGAAGCTGGCCATGATGAGGACCTCTGTGGACGAATGTCCGGCCCGGCCACCATCGGCTCAGGGACCGACAAACGGGTCCAGCATACAGGGTTCCGGGCGCGGCCACCCAGCGGAATTTTCGCGCCCTGACGGGCGGTTGCACGTCGCGCCCTCCGGCTGTCCGTGGTCCTTCAGAGCACAAAATCCGTTGCCGTCAGCCCGATGACATTGGCCACCCGGATCTCGGCGTCCACCGTCCCGTTGCCGTCCGCGTCGAACTGCACGATGGTCGAGCCGGTGGCGGATTCGAACAGGCGCAGTTCGGGGTTTCCCGAGGGGGCAAAGGGCAGGGTGCCGCGAAATTCGAAGACCCCCGGCGACAGGCCCGCCACCACGATCAGGTCCGCGCCCTGTTCAAAGTCGAGGATCTGGTCGCGGTTCGCGCCCACCACGGTTTCGGCCAGCGCGCGGAAGACAAAGTTGTCGGCCCCCGCGCCACCGCTCAGCAAGTCCAGCCCCTCGCCGCCGGCCAGCGCATCGTCGCCATTGCCGCCGCGCAGGATGTCGTTGCCGCTGCCGCCCTCCAGGATGTCTTCGCCGTCCTGGCCGTTCAGCACGTCATCGTTCGCGCCGCCGTCGACAAAATCGCTGCCGTCCTGGCCGACCAGGATATCGTTGCCGGCATCGCCCAGGATCGTGTCATCCCCCGCGTTGCCGTTCAGCGTGTCGTTCTCGGTGCCGCCCTGGATCGAGTCATTGCCCGCGCCACCGAGGATGAAGTCGTTGCCGGAAGAGCCCCTGAGGTCATCGTCGCCGCCGCGGCCGACGATCATGTCGTGATCGGTTCCACCGTCCAGGGTATCGGAGACCTCGCCCCCAGCCAGCGTGTCGTTGCCGGTTTCGCCCAGGACCGTGCCCATGGTCGCGCCGCCATTGCCCTCGTACCGGTCGGCGCTGCCGCCCAGGAAGACATCGCCGAAGATGGTGCCGCCGTTCACCACCAGGTCAACGCCTGCGCCCACCCGAATGTCGCCGTCGATGACGCCGCCGTTGGTCAGCACATCGGCAACAACGCTCAAGAGGATCTCGCCCTGGATGGTGCCCATGTTGTGGATCGTCGCCGTGTCGGCGCTGGCCACGATGTCGCCGAGGATCTCGCCGGTGTTTCGGACCGTCAGCGGGATCAAGCCGCCCCTGATCGCGTCCTGGTCCGACTGGATCAGCCCGCTGTTGACCACCGTCACCGTATCCGTGCCGGTGCCGGACGCCTCCAGCCCGGTGACGTCGCCCAGCAACGTGCCGCTGTTGATCACGACACCGTCGTCGATCGCAATCGCCTGTCGGCCAAAGACCAGGCCATGATTGATCACTGACAGGTTGTCGCCGTTGCTGCGAATGGCGGCCAGGATCGATGTTCCGACGGACTGAAAGATCGTGCCCGCGTTGTAGATGCGCACGTCATCGGTGCCAAAGCCGACGTCGATGCCGACCGACCCAGAGATTTCTCCGAGGTTGCTGACAGAGGTGTCACTGACGCCGATATCCATGCCGCGGAAATTGCTGGGACCCGTCACGCTGCCCGTGGCACCAACCACGATCAGCCCCGCGAGGGCGGTGCTGTCGTCGACATCCAGCGCGTCGGACTGGAGGCTGAAGAGCGATCCGTAGATGTAGAAATTCGACCGCGCGGCCGAGGGCGCGGTCAGGGTCACGGTGTTGCCTGACGTGCTGTAGTGCGAAACGCCCTGCAACAGGAGGTAATCGTCGCCCGCCGTGATCGTGACGGGTGTCGAGCGATTTGTTGAAACGACCGTATCAACCATTGTTTCTATCCTTCCCTTTCAAATGTTCAGGACGACGGACCTGCTGCTGTCCGGTGCCCGCCGGATGCCGCCATTATAGCCTGAAATCGGGGAGGATTGGACATTTGCCTGTCCATCGGCGGGGCCGTCGAGCGCCCGGCGAGGGCCTGGGAAAGGCGTCCATGCCTGCGCCGGGGTCGTGCAGGCGATCACCCTGGTGATCCGCACTTTCCCGGCGAAGGTCTTGATTTCAATGTGTTGGCGGGGTCAGCGGCGTGTTTCCGCCCTTCGGTATCGTCTCAGAGAACAAAGTCCTCTGCCGTCAGCCCGGTGACATTCGCGACGCGGATCTCGGCGTCGATACTGCCGTTGCCGTCCGCGTCAAACTGCACGATGGTCGAGCCTGTCGCCGACTCGAACAGCCGCAGCTCCGGGTTGCCGGAGGGGGCAAATGCCGCCGTGCCGCGGAATTCGAACACACCCGGCGACAGGCCTGCCACCACGATGATGTCCACACCCTTCTGGAAGTCGAGGATCTGGTCGCGGCTCGCGCCCGCCACCGTCTCTGTCAGGGCCCGGAA
>NZ_FXYF01000039.1 GCF_900184945.1 Antarctobacter aquimaris
CGCCTCCTCCGGCTCAGCCGGAGGTTTTGGTGTCTGTGAGGATGAGTGATGGGTCGATGCCGCGTTTTTCGGCGCTGGCGCGGACGGCGTCGCGGAGCGCTGCGCTGCGGTTCAGCAGGCGGCGAAAGCGCGTCTCGTCGAGCACCAGCAGCGTCGAGGGCGCGATGGCGCGCACCTCGGCGCGCGGGTTGCGTTTCGTCAGCACCGCCATCTGCCCGAACATCTCGCCGCGGCCCAGCCGCCAGGTCTGGCCGCCGGCCTCCAGTTCGACCGCGCCCGAGGCGATGAAGTACACGCTGCGCGGCGGGCTGTCCTTGTCGATCACCACCTCGCCGGCGTTGGCATAGCGGGTGCCCATCGCCCGCCCGAGCCGTTTCAGCGCCGCCGCGTCCAGATCCCTTAGCAGCGGCAGCTGGCGCACCAGGTCGCCGCGCTGCATCGCAAGATCCAGCGGCGGGCGCAGCTCTTCGGCCGCGCGCCGCGCCGCGAGGTCCTGCATCAGCGCGGTAAACACCTCCTCGCCGATCAGCCCGTCCTCGCGCATGGCGGCGTATTCGCGCTCTTCCAGCCGCAGGGCGGTGCGCCGGATGAAGCGCCGCTCCAGTTCCTCGGCATAGCCGGGGTATTGCAGCCGCAACCCGTCCAGCGCCGTCTCCACCGTCTCGATCCGGCGGCCCAGCAGCTCCTGCAGCAGGTCGGCCACCCGGCGCCCGTGGATCCGCTGGATGCGCCGGTCGATGAAGCCGCCGAGGTCGCGCAGGATCAGGCGCTGCGACAGCAGCAGCTCGAAGCGGTCCGCGGTCATGCTGGGCAGCGGGGCGGGCAGGCGCAGGCGGCCATGCAGGAACAGGGCCAGCCGCAGGGCCCGCCCGTAGGCGACGCTGCGCCGCGCCGCGCGCTGGTAGCCGCTGCGCCCCTGGGTGCGGGCCGCCTCGATCAGCCGGTCGGCGTCCGACAGCACCTGGTCGGCCATGCGGGCCGAGATCGTCCGTTCCTTGACCCGGGACAGGATGGTGTCGCGTTCATGGCCCGCCAGCGCGATCAGCCCCAGCGTGATGCGGTCGCGGTCGAGGATGTCGGCGCTGGCCTCGGCCGATTTCACCGCGACGTCCAGCCGCTCGCCAAAGCGCTTGGCCTCGGCGCGGGTGATGTCGTGGCTCAGCTCGTAGTTGCCGGCGGTCTCGGCCACGTCCTCGCGCACCGTCTGCAGCGCCACGGCGACCACCTGCCGCGACAGCGCCTGGTCGATCGCGGACAGCCGGTCCAGCCCCAGCCGGGTGATCACGCTGCGCAGCGTCGCGCCCTGCACGATCAGCGTGAACAGGGTAAAGCCGGTGGCCAGGATGCCGACCAGCCGCTTGGTCTCGAGCGGCACGCGGAAACTCTCGGTCACCGCCAGGGCCAGCGCCAGCGTCACCGCCCCGCGCAGCCCGCCCCACAGGATGGCGACGCGGTAGGGCCGTTCGACCGCGGGCGAGAGGCGCAGCAGGGTCAGCAGCGGCAGCAGGCCGAACAGGATCACCGCCCGGGCGGCGGCGGCGGCCAGCACCACCACCGCGACCAGCAGCAGGTCCGACAGCCTGACCTCTTCCAGCAGGCGCGGGATCAGCAGCGCCGCGAGGATGAAGATCAGCGCCCCGGCCCAATGCGCCAGGATGCCCCAGAGCTCGCGCAGGTTGGTCCAGGCCTGCGGCGGCAGGCGCCCCGGCGCCACCAGGTTGACGGTCAGCCCGGCCACCACCACCGCGATCACGCCCGAGGCGCCGACCGTCTGTTCCGCGCCGATGTAGGCGAGGTAGGGCAGCGCGACCGAGATCGAGATCTGCGCCAGCTCGTGCCGCCAGACCAGCGCCATGACCCAGACCGCCAGCCGCGCCGCCAGCCACCCGGTCAGCGCGCCGCCGGCGATCAGCAGCGGGAACTGCGCCAGCGCGTCGCCCAGGTCCGGATCGGGCACGCCCAGCATCACGAAGCCCATGAACAGGCCGAACAGCGCGATGGCGGCGGCGTCGTTCAGCAGGCTTTCGCCCTCGATGATCCGCGCCAGCCGGCGCGGCGCCGAGATCGAGCGGAAGATCGAGACCACCGCCGAGGGGTCGGTGGTCGACACGATCGCGCCGACCAGCAGGCAGGTCGCCAGCGGCAGGCCGCTGACCCAGGCCAGCGCATAGCCGACGCCCAGCGTGGCCACCACCACCGCGACCACGGCCAGCACCAGGATCGGCACCCAGTCGTCCAGCATCCGCCGCAGGTTCATCCCCAGCGTCGCCTGGAACAGCAGGGTCGGCAGAAAGACGTAGAGGAACACGTTCGATCGGATCGGCAGCCCGAGGATCGCCTCGGCCACCGGGTTCAGCGCGTCGGTCAGCTCGGTCTGGAGAAAGAAGATCGCCCCGGCGCCGATCAGCACGCCGATCACCGCCAGGATCACGCTGTAGGGCAGCCGCAACCGCGCCGCCAAAGGCTCGGCAACCCCGATGACCAGGAACAGCGACGCAATGATCGTGGTCGTGATGACGATGTCCACGACGATCACATGCCATCAGCAGAGGTCAAGGGCCGGGCACGGTCGGGC
>NZ_FXYF01000025.1 GCF_900184945.1 Antarctobacter aquimaris
AATGACATTCTTGGCGAGATCAATTCCGACTGTGCCAACTTCGAACATGGATGGCTCCTCCAGTTGGGACAATGACACCCCATCATGGCGCAGCGCGACGCCGGGAGCAGGAGCCATCCACACCATCAATCGAGATGGCGTTCTCGAAGCTCAAGGCACACCTGCGACGGCACAAAGCCCGCACCTTCGACGCGCTTTTCCAATCCGTCGCACAAACATGCGACCTCTTCCCGCCAAACGAGTGCCGAAACCTCTTCAAGGCTGCCGGTTATGTTGCAGATTAAGTGGACGATGCTCGAGTGTCGAACCAACCGGCCTGGCCGGCCGAGATACGATGGACGGCGTTTCAAAACACCCGAGGATGTTGGTATCGTCGCGGATCGTCCCGCCCAGCTACCCGCGCGCTGAAAACCGGCCAGGGCACCGGACCTTGTAGTGCTGGGCAATAGGCCCAAAGGAACACCGCCCAACCCAGCATCCACATCGCCGCGGAAACGGTGATTGGATCAAATACCCCTTCTGGGGTGAACGGCGACGCCACCCGCGGCAAGGCCGCCAGCCATACCAGTGCAAATGCCGCAGCAAGGCCGCGGCCTGCAATCAGTTTGCGGTCATGCCGCACCATCGCCGCCCGCCCGGAAATCGCCAGAATCATTGATCCCATCGCGCCCATCGTCAGCGCGTGCAAAGCCGCGGTCTGTGGCATCACGTCCGGGCGCAGCATTGCGACCCCCAGAAGGATCAGTCCGACGGGCACCCAGACCCACGCCAGATGCAGCATAAACAAAGCCGGATAGTGCCGCGTGTGTCGTGAGTGCCAACCTATCATCCGAGCGCATTGCAAGATGCCTGCCAGAAGCAGACAAGCGCCCGCTGCCGCCTGTTGTCCGCCCATAGCCAGCCCACCGCCAAGCACCGTTGCGGTTATCGCCAAGGCAGACAGCCCCCGACTGTCACGCATGTGCTGCGGACCAGCAGTATGTTGCAACCAACTGCGGGTGAAGGCGGGAACGGAGCGACCGCCGATGATGCTGATGAGAGTAGCGAAAAGCAGCACCATCCCCAAAGGGGCGGTCGATGCATCGAGGAGCCCGCGCATGTCGGCCAAAACGGCCGAATTCCCCAACATCAACGCGGCAATCCCCAGCACGGACCACAGTCGGGGCCAGGCACGCGCCGCGATCAACTGGCGCGCCACGACCAGGGCCAGAAACCCGAAATACCCCAAAGCAAGGAGCAAAAGCAGGCCAAACGGCAAGATTTCGAACCAAAGAAACGCCAGTCGCGCCAAGACCCAAAGCAGGGTCAGCGCCCTCACGCACTGCGGCGAAACTGGCCCCGCGCCAGTCCAGCTTGGCAGGGCAGTCAGCAGGTACCCGCCAACTGCCGCGCCACCCATGCCAAACACCAGCTCATGCAGATGCCAATGCACCGTATCGGTGACCCAACCGTCTGGCAAAAGCCAAACCACAGGCGCAAGCAGCGCACTGAGGGCGGCACAAAAGAAAAGCGGGCGGTGCGCAGCCTGCCAGAGCGAGTGGGACAAGGTGAAAAGGCCAGGCAGCAGGTGCATCGTCATCTCACGACGGTCGCCGGGTCAGCTCCAACAGATATGCCCCGAAGGCCAGACTCCAGGTCCCCAGAGCAATCCATGAGAAAGCAGTCGACAGGGTCCCGAGGAAATGAAATCCCATTGCCTCATCCATCCGGTTGGTGGCTACGGCATACATGCCCAATGGAAAGACCGCCCCCCAATAGAGCGGGTCATACCGCAGCGGAAAGCGCTTGTAGACATGCCGCCAAATTCCCAGAATCACCAACATCGGGATCCACCAGGTCCCTGTCGCCCAATAGAACAC
This sequence comes from Antarctobacter aquimaris, assembly GCF_900184945.1. GTDB lineage: Bacteria > Pseudomonadota > Alphaproteobacteria > Rhodobacterales > Rhodobacteraceae > Maliponia > Maliponia aquimaris. Next base: position 1,860 of record NZ_FXYF01000025.1, read on the forward strand.
CGTAAATCCCTTGATGAAGGGCAGGATCGAATGCAGAAACCATGCCTCTTGCGCATTTCGGATCAGGATTGACCCCGCGAGGGTTGAAATCGCCATCGCGCCCATGTTGATCCAGTAGGGTGGGGACAGGTCTCCGGGCGAAAACGAGAAAAACGTGTAGCGGTAGAAGATCAGCGACATCATCCAGATGTAGAGCATGCCGCCCCAGAGCCACATCGACAAAGCGAGAAAGTTCAGATCCAGGCGGTACGGCTGCTCGATCCGCGCCGCAAGCAGGGCGGCAAGAACCGCAATCGACTGGGTGGCCACAACAGCGAGCAGCCACGCGCCGTTGATCCCCTTGTCCAGCGTGGGTTTTTCGGCCTTGACCGTGAAAATCGTGAAAATGGTGTAGGTCAGGCCAAGCCACAGAGCCAATGCCGCGTACCAGAACACAAAGCCTGCGGTCGTCATCTGTAACAAGATGACGCATTCACCGCCCAGAATGCTCGACGCCGCCACCAAGGTAAAAAAGCCCGGCCCGCGCAGGTGGTCGGATACATCCGCCAACATCGCGCGCGGATGTCGAACCAAACGCAGGATCGTCAGCCACCACAGGATCAGGTAAGCGAGCCCCGCGATCGCGAACAAGACCCGGGCCACGACGGCGAACCCGATCTGGTTTGCCGCAAGCGAGACGATCCCGGTGGCCATGACCATCCCGAAATAGGCCGGTGAAAGCGCGGCAACATCGGGCCGCATGAGCGCGGCGAGGCGCGTCGTGCTGGTCGGTTCCGTGGTCATCGCATACCTCCGTGCCCAAACGGCAGTGCCAATTGCCTGACACCTCAGAACGAAGCCACAACAGTAGCCGCGTTTGGAGCACCGAAGTCAGGCGTGTTCGATATCGCGTCCACGCCTGACATTCTTGGCCCGCCCGGATTGGTCAGGGGCTGCGCACCCTTCAGGCGTGCGCAGGTTCGAACCGTGCAAAAAGCACGGTGTTTTCCAGATGCATATGTGCCACCAGATCCTCGGAAAACTTGCGCAGCCCGGTGTAAAGCGCGGTCCAGGACCCACAGGCACCCTCGGGCAACGTCAGACCATGGGTCACATGCTCCAGCCCGGCAAGCAGGCGCGCTGTGTCCTCATGTTCATGCCGCATCTGAGCGATCGGATGCACTATCATCGGATTGCCGCCTTGCTTCATCAGCGGAAACAGCACCGCCTCTTCCTTGGCCATATGGGCGTCCAGATCATCATGCAGGGCGATGAGTGCCTCGGACAGGCCAAGTGGCGCGTCCTCGTGATCACCATGCACCCGTTCGACCTTTTGCGCCAGAGGGATCAGCCATTCCAGTTCGGTGCGGTGCGTTTCGTGGTAACGCGTCAGGATATGGTCGATCAGGTCCGGGGTGGCTTCGGGTGCCTCGCGGCCCGCCGCGTCTGCGAGAGATTGCAGATCGGCGATCAATCGGTCGGGCAGCAACCCGGCCTTCTGCGCCGCGGCGGACAATGAGGCATTGCCGCCACAACAAAAGTTGATGCCCTTGGAGCGGAACAATTCCGCGGCACCGGGTAGTTCAGCGGCAACGGCGCCGACAGTCATGTCAGGGGTTAGTTCGGTCATCTCAGTCTCCGATCAAAGCGCCCCAGGCGGCTGCCTGCGGCGGGGCGAGGCGCAACATGTCCACCGCGCGGGCGGCAATTTGTTGCGCAATTTCAAGGGCTGTCTGTGGGCGAAGGTAGAACGCGGGTACCGGAGGCAAAACCGTGCCTCCCATTTCCGTCACCGCCGTCATGTTGCGAAGATGGGCCAGCGTCAGCGGGGCTTCACGTGCGAGCAGGATCAAGGCCCGGCGCTCTTTGAGCTGCACTGAGGCGCTTCGGGTCAGCAGATTGTCATCCAGCCCGTGCGCGATAGCGGCAAGGCTGCGCATGGAACAGGGGGCCACGATCATCCCCGCGACCGGATACGATCCCGAGGCGATGGTTGCCCCCAATTCACGGATCGGATGCAGCCGCGTGGCAAGCGCGACAAGCTCTGCCTGCGCGCCCGGACCGATCTCAAGCTCCAGCGTGCGCTCCGCCATGGGCGACAGGGTCAAATCGATCTCGACGCCGATGCGTGCCAGCATCCGGGCGCATTCCAGTGCCAGAATGGCGCCCGATGCCCCCGACACGCCAAGGATAACCCGCGCGGTCATCGCGCACCCGGCGAATAACGTGCCAGAAGATCGGCGGCAAAAGCCTCGTGCTGCGGGTTCAATGTCATGACTTGCCCCCAATCGCGCACGGTTTCCGTGCCTATCTTGGTGGTGGCATCGATACCGATCTTGCCAGCCAAACCCTCTCGCGGACTGGCGAAATCCAGATAATCCATCGGCGTGTTGTCCAGCACCATGACATCGCGGGCCGGGTCCATTCTGGTGGCAAGCGCCCAGGCAATGTCGTCCCAGTTGCGGGCGTCGATATCGGCATCGACCACGATCAGCATCTTGGTATAGCTGAACTGCGCCAGCATCCCCCACAAGGCCATCATCACGCGCCGTGCCTGCCCTGGATAGCGCTTGTCAATGCTGACCACGGCCATCCGATATGAACAGGCGGCGGGCGGCAACCACAGATCGCGCACCTCGGGGATTTGGGCGCGGATCACCGGCAGCGCCAGATCATTGAACACCTCGCCGATCACCGAAGGCTCATCCGGCGGTCGGCCGGTGATGGTGGACAAATACAGGGGGTCCTGGCGGTGCGTGATTGCAGAAATGCGCATCACCGGGAAACTCTCGACAGAATTATAGTAGCCAGTATGGTCACCAAACGGGCCTTCGGGGGCGGTCTCATCGGGGTGAACCCAGCCTTCCAACATGATCTCGGCATTGGCTGGCACCAGCAGAGGCACGGTGCGGGCCGGCACCAGTTCCGCCCGCGCACCGCGCAACACGCCGGAAAAAGTGATCTCGGACACCGTCTCCGGCAGCGGAAGGGCGGCCGAAAGCAGCATGGCCGGATCGGCCCCGAGGGCAATCGCCACGGGCATCGGCTCGCGCGCCTTCGCCCAGGATCGCGCATGTGCCGCGCCGCCGCGATGCGCCAGCCAACGCAGGATCAGCCGATCTGGCCCGAGCACCTGCGCGCGATAAACCCCCAGATTATAGCGCACCACCTGCGCCGCTTCGCTGCCGAAAGGGCGTGTCACAACCACGGGCCAGGTAATCAGCGGCCCCGCATCGCCGGGCCAGGGCGTTTGCACCGGCAGTTTCAACAAATCGGGTGCAGCATCGACTTGCTGCACCGTTGCGCGCCGCACCGTGTGCGGTCGGGTCATCAGGGCTGCGCGCAGCATCGGCCATCTTGACCACGCATCCCGCATTCCTTCGACTGGTGCGGGGCTGCGCAGGGAAGCCAGAAATTCGCCAAGATCGGGAATCTGATCACGGGTCAATCCCAACCCTGCGGCAACCCTTTCCTGGGTTCCGAACAGGTTCGCCACCACCGGCATTCTGGCCCGCGTACCGTCTTGACGCGTGGCGGCATCAAACCGCAACACCGGCCCAGCCTGGCGCAAAGCCGCCACCTGGACTGCTGTCATTTCGTGCTGCAACCTGACCGGGTCATTAATGCGCACAAGATCGCCCTGCGCCTCGGCCCAGCCCAGAAAAGCGCGCAAATCGGCGAAGTTGGGCAAAGAACGGATTGTGGCCTCCATCGGCACAGCACCTGCGCTTTGTGACCGATAGCAGCCCTGAATCGGCCACGACTTGATTTATGTCAGTTCGGCAGCGCAAAGCCTCTACTAGGGTGGCGCCATCGCCTTGGCCGAGGACATGATGACGACCCCAGAATTGCCACGCCTGCCACTCACTTTGACATGGGCCGCAAGGCCGCTGCCGCTTGCGCCGCTCAGCCTTGTGCTGACCAGGCTGGCGCGGCAATTGATGCGGCGCCACCCGGGCTTGCAGCGGCGCCTCGGACCCCATGTGAACAGCCGGTTCCTGCTGGATCTGACCGATATGCCCTTCCTGTTGCTGCTCGAACCCGGCACCTCGGCTCCGCGCGTGACTGCCCATCCGCGCAGCCGCCCCCCGGCTCACGATGCCAGTATCGTCGGCCTGACGGCGGCGTTTCTGGGCATGATGCACGGCAGCCTTGACGGCGACGCGCTGTTCTTTTCACGCGACCTGGCGATTGGGGGCGACACGGCGGCGGGCCTGGCGTTGCGAAATGCCATTGATGATGCCGAACTTGATCTCACGGCGGAGTTGGGCATTCTCGTCAAACCGCTCGCGCCGCTTCTTGCACACGTGTTGCCAATGGCTGAGCGCTTCAGCGGCCTCGCGCTTCACCGCATGGACATGCCAGCCGGAGCGCCGAAATGATGGAACTGGTATGCCCCGCAGGCACCCCCGCCGCCCTGCGCGCCGCTGTCGAGGCTGGCGCGCAAACGATCTATTGCGGCTTTGCCGATGAAACCAACGCCCGCAACTTCCCCGGCCTCAATTTTGACCGCGACGAAATGGCTGCGGGCGTCGCATTCGCCCATGCACGCGGCAGCAAGGTTCTGGTTGCGATCAACACCTTTCCACAGGCTGGCGCCGAAGCGATCTGGCACCGCGCGATTGCTGACGCCGAAACGTCGGGCGCCGATGCGGTGATCCTTGCCGATATCGGGCTTCTGGCCCATGCCGCCGAGAACCACCCCGGCCTGCGGCGCCATCTGTCGGTGCAGGCCGCCGCCGCAAACCCGGACGTGATCAATTTCTACGCCGAAGCCTTCGGGATCAAACGCGTGGTTCTGCCCCGCGTTCTGACGGTTGACGAAATTGCCGCGATAAACCGCGAGATCGACGTGGAAACCGAGGTTTTCGTCTTTGGCGGACTATGCGTGATGGCCGAGGGGCGCTGCTCGCTGTCCTCCTATGCCACGGGCAGATCGCCGAACATGAATGGCGTCTGCTCCCCCGCCAGCCATGTTGCCTACACCGAGGAGCCCGGAGGTCTTACGGCCCGGCTTGGCGGCTTTACCATCCACCGCACCGCCAGGGATCAGCCGGCCCCATACCCAACCTTGTGCAAGGGCTGTTTCACGTCGGGCGATCAGACCGGGCATGTGTTCGAAGACGCGGTCAGCCTTGACGCAACCCAGTTGATCCCGGCCTTGGCGCGGGCAGGCGTCACCGCCCTGAAAATCGAGGGCCGCCAGCGCAGCCGCGCCTATGTGGCCGAAGTCGTGCGCAGCTTTCGTGCCGCACTGGAGGCCCATGCCGCCGGACGCCCGATGCCCCAAGCTGCGCTCGCCAAACTGTCCGAAGGCCAAGCCGCAACCACCGGCGCCTACGCCAAGACCTGGAGATAGGATGCCCAACACCATGGATCTGACCGTCGGCCCCAACCAGTTCTTCTGGGACGCATCGACGGTGCGCCGTTTCTACCAAAGCCTCGCCAACGCTCCGATATCGCGCGTGGTTTTGGGGGAACTCGTCTGCTCAAAGCGTCTGCCCTTTTGGCAGGATGAGATTGCCCCGGCGGTCGAGTGCCTGACAGAAGCGGGCAAATCGGTTGCGCTGACCAGCCTTGCACTGATCACCTTGAAACGCGAACGCAAGGCCACCGCGGCGCTGGCGGAGATCGGCCTGCTGATCGAGGTGAACGATCTGACCGCTTTGCACTCCTTGCCGAAGGGTCTGGCGTTTTGGGTCGGTCCGCTGATCAATGTCTATAATGAGGGCACGCTGCGCTGGCTGGTGCAGCGCGGGGCCACGCGGATCTGCCTGCCGCCCGAATTGCCGCTCGATTCGGTCGCTACCTTGGCACGGCTGGGCCGCGAGCTAGGTGTTGCGATCGAGGTTTGGGGGCATGGCCGCCTGCCGCTGGCAATTTCTGGCCGGTGCTATCATGCGCGCCTGCATGATCATGCCAAGGACAGCTGCCAGTTCGTCTGCGGGCTGGACCCGGATGGCCGCGATGTCGAAACGCTGGACGGCCAGGATTTCCTGGCGGTCAATGGGGTGCAAACGCTCAGCCAAAGCACCGCCAGCATGGCCCACCAGATTGAGGCGCTGGGCGAGGCCGGCGTCATCTCGCTGCGCCTTTCGCCACAAAGTGGCGATTTTTCCGGCATTTGCGACGCCTATGCGCGGCGCATTTCCGGTCAAATCACGGGCGACGATCTTGCGAAGGCTCTAACCCCACAAGTGCCCGGCGGGCGGTTGTCAGACGGGTTTCTGCGCGGCCCGTTTGGCGCAGATTGGTCAGGCGCCGAGACCGCGCCCGCTGGCGTGGAAAGGAACCGCCATGTCCTGTGACCCGCAATCCCTGCGCCGCATCGTCAACAACCCCACGCTCAGCCCGGCCCAAAAGGCCCGCGCCCTGTCGCTCGAGGCGGAAAACGCGTTGCCCTATCCGGCGCTGGACGCCGAAACCCGGGACGCACTGGAGGCCCGCGTGATCTGCGACATGTTTGAAGGCCACGCGCCCTACAAGCCGCGCTATGTGCTGCCAGACTATGCTGTTGTACTGACGCGGGGCAGCGAATGGCTGGAACTGCCGGCGCCGCAAACGTTGGACGAGGCGATCAACACCCTGATGATCGCCTATCATCATGTGCCATCGGTCACCGGGATGCCGGTCTACATTGGTCAGTTGGACGACCTCTTGCTGCCGTTTTGTGACGGGGTTTCCGACGAGGCGCTGTATCGGCAGATCAAGCTGTTCTGGCGCTATATCGACCGGGTGCTGCCCGATGCCTTTCTGCACGCCAATATCGGCCCCACCGACAACCGCGTCGCCCGCGCCATCCTGCGCGTCGATGCTGAACTGGGCCAGATCGCGCCCAATCTGACCTTTCGCTATGATCCGGCGATCAGTTCGGATGCGATCTTGGCGCAGGCGGTCAACAACATCACAATCTGCTCGAAGCCGCATATCGCCAATCACCCACTGCATGCCGCCGCATTCGATGCGCGTGGCTATGGCATTGTCAGCTGCTATAACGCCCTGCCACTTGGCGGCGGGGCGTCAACGCTGACGAGGGTCAATCTTCTGGAGGTCGCCAAACGGTCGCAGGATGCCGAAGACTTCCTGACCATAACCCTGCCGCACTATGTGGCGCTGAATTTCCGGCTGACACAGGCGCGGTTAGACTATCTGTTCGACCAATCCGGGTTCTTCGATAGCTTTCTGGTCAGCGAAGGCTGGATCGACCGCGACCGCTTTGCCGCGATGTTCGGCATCTTTGCCATGGCCGAAGCGGTGGAGCATCTGCTGGCCATAGCAGGCACTCCCGCGCGCTATGGCCGCGATGCGCAGGCCAATGCGCTGGGCTATGCCATCTCGGCAAGGCTGGCCGAACTGGTGGCGGCGCAGCCGATGCACAACGTCTGGCGTGACCGCGCAATGCTGCATTCCCAGGCGGGTCTTTCCACCGATACAGGCCTGACCCCCGGCGTGCGTATCCGCTATGGCTTTGAACCTGACCCGGTCAGCCATGTCCAGGCGCTGGCACCGCACCATCAATACTATGCCTCCGGGATCTCCGAGATCCTGACGCTGGACCAAACCGTCAAGGCCAATCCGGCGGCGGTGCTGGATCTGTGCAAGGGAGCGTTTGCCTGCGGCCTGCGCGAGTTCACGGCCAATGTCGCCGGCAATGATCTGGTGCGGGTGACGGGCTACATGATCCGGCTGTCGGATGTGGCGCGCCATGATGCCGCGAAGGGCGCGCGTACCAATACCACGGCCCTGGGGGCCGAAGCCGCCAAACAGACGGCCATTCTGGCACGCAAACCAAGGGTGGTCGCGCATGAGCTTGCCGCAGGCGCAGATCAGTAAGATCCTGCCGTGGTCTTGCGTCGATGGGCCCGGCAACCGCTTGGTGCTGTTCTTGCAAGGGTGCAACTTCGCCTGTCCGGGCTGCCATAACCCCCATACCATGGGGGTCTGCAACCATTGCGGCGATTGCATCCCGGCCTGCCCGCAATCAGCGCTGTCTCTGGTGGGCGGGCGCATCGCCTTTGACCCGACCGCATGCGACCAGTGCGATCTGTGCCTGCGGGCCTGCCCCATCAACTCCAATCCAATGGTGCAGCATCTGGACGTGCCGGATATTCTGGCCTTGCTTCGCAACAATCAGCCCTTCCTGTCCGGCGTCACGGTGTCGGGCGGCGAGGCAACACTACAGCTCAAATTCGTCATCGCCCTGTTCTCGGCGATCAAATCCGACCCGGCGCTGGCCGGGCTGACTTGTTTTGTCGATACCAACGGTCATCTTGGCGCCGACGCCTGGGCACGGCTGCTGCCTGTCACCGATGGCGTGATGCTGGACATCAAGGCGATTGCCGGAGCGCGTCACCGGGCGCTGACGGGGCGCGGCAATGAGAAGGCGATTGCCTCGGCCCGGATCGTTCAAGCATCGGGCAAGCTGTACGAACTGCGCTATCTCATGGTGCCGGGCATGAACGATCAGGACGACGAAATTCTGGCATTGATCAACCTGACACGCGAGCTGGGCGACGGTTTCAGGGTCAAGCTGAATGCCTATCAGCATCACGGCGTCCAAGGCGTGGCGCGGGATTGGCCGAAAATGCCGCGTGTCGGCATTGAAGCCGCCGCCGCAAGATTGCGCGCCGCCGGTGTGGCCGAGGTGGTGACTCCGGTTGTCTATCTGTGATCGCGGCTGTTGATTTCCACCCAGAACTGAGCCGGGTTTTCCATCGAGAAGAGAGCCGGCTCTGACCATGGATTTCGGGTTGTGCGGGGGTCAAGGGCGGGCTTGTCTCCTGCCTTTTCCGGGCTGCGACTGCCGAGCAGGCTTTGAAGCGGAAGCTGTCGTTTCCGGTCTCAAGGATGTGGCAGCGGTGGGTCAGGCGGTCGAGCAAGGCGGTGGTCATCTTGGCGTCGCCAAAGACTGTGGCCCAGTCGCTGAAGCTCGGGCTGGTGGTGGTGACGACGCTGGTGCGCTCGTGGAGCTTGCTCAGCAGATGGAATAGCAGCGCGCCGCCCGAGGCGCTGAACGGCAGGTAACCCAGTTCGTCCAGTGCCGGCAGCACATGCTAGGGAGGAACACGAGGTCGAGCTTGGTGAAGGCCTAGGCGATCTGCCCGGCCTTGCCTTTGGCTTTTCCTGCCCGAGCGTGTTGACCAGCTCGATGGTCGAGAAGAAGCAGGCCTTTCGCCTTTGTTGCTCGACAGCCTGGACGCCAAGGGCTGTCGCGACATGTGTTATTTCAGTGCCTGGCCCACCGATCAGCACGACGTTCTGTGCCCCGTCCATGGCTTTGGGCTCGCGGCGCAGGATCAGTGCCTGCGGGGTATCCGGTAGCGGTCCACTTCAACAAGGGCGATGCATACTGGCCCGAGCTGCACGCGCCAACGCCACGCGGCCAATGTCTTCGAGAAGCGCGAGGGCGTTCTTGCCTACGCCAAGAACGATCACCACGGTTTACAGGTTTACTACATCTGGGCGGGCTCCCGGCAGCGTTATGTCCCAGATTTTCTCTTGCGTCTTGCTGGCGGCACGATCCTCGCACTCGAGATCAAGGGCACCGACAGTCCTCGGAACATGGTCAAGCGAGATGCGCTGAACGAGTGGGTGAAGGCGATCAATGCAGCAGGCGGTTTCGGGCGCTGGACTTGGGATGTCGCGTTCAAGCCGGGCGAGGTGCAGTACATCATCACGAGGCACGCGGCTATCACCGAGCCTATAGAACAGAGCTCGTGTTTCGGCCGAAGCGCGACAGAGTTGTTCGATCCCGGCTGCGAAGGTTGGCTCGAACCGGTGCCAAATGAGCCGGACGGTCTCGTGCCTGACGTCGATCCCTCGCTCATGCAGCAGGTCTTTGACGTTGCAAAGCGACAAAGGAAAGTGGACGTAGAGCATCGCAGCCAGGCGGAAGTCCTCCTGACTGGTCTTGAACCACCTGAACGGGCTGGGATTGATCATCCAAGGGCGCTGCGCGCCGGCCGCTTCTTGGTGGTTGCAATCCGTCGACGATACTGAATACTTGGCGTGAACAGGTGTCGCAGCGCGGGCCATCGCCGCATTGCGATCCGGCAAGATCGGGACTGGAAGCAGTGACCTTCTCCGACATTCTGGTGCTGGTGGCGGCGGGAATGTTCGTGCTTGGCTATCTGGTTCTCAATCAGATCGTCTTGCGGATCCTGCTGTTTGTCGGAACACTTCTCTATATCTGGTATTACGCGGTCGTCGATGCGACGCCGCTCTGGCCCGCGATCTGGGCCAGCGTCGCCACCGGATCGGCCAATCTGATCGGAATGATCACTCTGATCTACAGTAGGTCACGTTGGGCAATTCCGAAAAGATTCCGCGATCTGTACGAACACTTCCGCGCTCTGCCGCCTGGTGAATTCGCGACCCTGATGAAGGCGGCAAATCGTGTGACCAGGCCGGCCGGCTACCGTCTGACAACCATAGGCAGCCCCGTCGAGACGCTTTATTTCGTCGTGGATGGCTCCGTTGAAATCGAAAAGAATGGCGAGTGTTTCTCCGTAGACGCCGGGATCTTTGTCGGCGAGATCGGGTATCGGACAGGAAGGGCGGCCTCGGCGACGGTCCGCCTCGCCACCGAAGGCGAACTGCTGGAATGGAACGTCGCACGGTTGAAGAAACGCGCGGCGCGTAACCTGCGCTTCGGACTGGCCATCGACACGATAATTTCACTCGATCTCGCCGAAAAGGTCACGAAATCGGGGAGTCCGAGGCTCCCTGAACCCCGGTGATCTGGATCGCGCGCCCCCGCGCGTGAAGGCTGCGGCACTGGACCCGGGCTTACCTGGTGCCCTAAAAAAGGGCATTGCCATCAGGACAGGGCCCGCTACTGGTATCAAACCTGACAACCAAGGGCCCGATGCAACCCAGCGATCAGGCTCCAAAACGGGGGAAATTCGGGTGCTCACGATTGCACGGGTCATGTTCGGCGCATCCGTGATCGCGCTGATTTCTGCCGTTTTTGCCATCTCCTTTGCCGCGATCATCTATCAAGGTGCGCTGTCCCCCTTTCTCGACCGAGGCATCGGCCTTGTGTTGCTTGGCGCCGCCGTCATCAGCATCACCGGCGCCTTCGCATTGTCCGACCGCGCGCTCATTTTGGCGCCTCAGGACATCCCCGCCGTGCTGCTGGCCGGATCCGCGGCCACCTTTGTCGCTGGGAGCGAACTGTCCGGCGAAGTGCTGTTTTCCACAGTGGCCTGTCTGATCGCGGTATCGTCCGTGGCCATGGGACTGATGGGCATGGCGGTCGGTCAACTGCGGCTGGCGTATATTGCACGATATGTACCCTACCCCGTGATCGCAGGATTTCTTGCGGCCACGGGCCTGTTGCTGCTGCTGGGCGGGCTGGGTGTTGCGCTGGGCGACAGCCCTGCCGGGGCCGGGGTCGCCGGCTATCTCACGGCTGACGCGCTTTTCAAGTGGGTGCCGCCACTTGTTGCAGCCCTGTTCATCGCGGCCCTGACCCGGCTGGTTCCGCACGGGTTGACCCTGCCCGCAGCACTTGCGGCGACGGGGGCCGGTTTTTACGCCCTGTTGTGGGCGTTCGGCATATCGCACGAGCAGGCCCTCAGTGAAGGCTTGCTGCTGAGTGGCGCGGCCGATGGCATCCTTCTGCAAGGGCTGAGCCCGGCCATTCCCCTGCAGGCCGATTGGGGCGCGATTCTGACCCAGACCCCCGTGATCCTGACGATCATCGGGTCCTGTCTTCTGGGGGCGACGCTGAACGCCTCGGGGCTCGAGCTGGCGTTCCGGCGGGATTTCGACATCAGCAGGGAGGTCAAGGGCACTGGCATCGCCAATGTCCTCGCGGGTCTTGTAGGGGGTCTTCCGGGGTATCACATCGTCGCCGAGAATATCCTGGCCAACCGCCTCGGGTTGGGCGGGCGCTTGCCCGGACTCAGCGCTGCACTCGGTTGTCTGGCGGTGCTTCTGCTGGGCGCGAATGCCCTTTCGGGGCTGCCGATCGGGTTCTTTGCCGCGGTGCTGACGTTTCTGGGCGTCGATCTTCTGGTGACCTGGATCTGGGAAGAACGGCGGCGGCATGGGCCGCTGGACCACGCGATCGTGGTTCTGATCCCGGTCGTGGCCGTGGCCTTCGGCTTTCTGACCGCCGTGGCGGTGGGGCTGGTGGCGGCCGCTGCGCTGTTCATTGTTGCCTACGCCAGGCTGTCGTTCATCCGCTCCGACAGCGACCTCGCCACGCGGAGATCGTTTGTCGAACGCCCCGGGTCGGAACTGACCATACTGGCCGAAACCGGAGCGGCGGCGCGGATCGTCGAACTGTCGAGCTTCCTGTTCTTCGGGTCGGCGCATGCGCTGCGCGACCGGATTCGGGGGATCATCTCGACCCCGGCGGCCAAGGTGCAATGGCTGGTTCTTGATTTCGGACACACGACTGGGGTCGACATCTCCACGCTGCAAGTGCTCAGGCGGCTCGCCTCCGATTTCCGCGAGGCCGACATCCGACTCGTCGTGTCGGGCCTCTCCGAACCCACCCATACGGAGTTGCGCAAGGCTCTGGCCGGTCACGATGTCGACTATTTCCGAGGCCTGAATGACGCGCTGGAATGCGTCGAGGACACCTTGATTGCGAGGTACATGAGCACGACTGGCGTCGGCCAGGGCGCAGCTGTCGACGACATGGCCGAGGTGTTCTCGGAACTGGCGTCGCAGGATTTCATCGAGCGCATGGAACTGGATGCCGGGCAGAGGCTGATGGAATTCGGCGCGCGTTCCGACGACATCTATTTTCTGTTGTCGGGCCGACTTTCGGTGTCGTTGCCCGGCCGCATGGAGGAATCGGCGGTCGTGGCCCGGGTGCGCCCAAGGGCGGTCATTGGCGAGATGGCGTATTACTCCGGCAACCCGCGATCTGCGGACATCATTGCCACCGAACCTTCTGTCGTCTTGCGGCTCGACATGGGTCGAATTGGCGTGCTGGAACGGGAAAACCCGGCCGCCGTTTCGGGATTTCACAAGGCGATCGCCGGCAGTATGGCGCGGCGGTTGAACCGAACGACCAGGCTATTGCGCGACTTCGGCGCCTAGGGTCAGGACTCGTAGCCAAAACATGATGATGGCCGCCAGGGCGCATGCCGAGAGGAAGGCTTTCGGGCACCTGTCGTAGCGGGTTGCGATGCGCCGCCAGCCCTTCAGGCGGGCAAAACTGTTCTCGATCTTGTGGCGGTTGCGGTAGCGTTCAGGGTCGTGCGGGATCGGGATTTTCCGACCCTTCCGTGACAGGATGCACGGCGTGATGCCCGTGTTCTCAAGGGCTTGGCATACCAATCGGCATCGTAGCCGCGATCTGCAAGCAGATGTTTCGCGGGCGGCAGGCCATCCAGCAAAGCGCACTCGCCGATGTCGGCCTCGATGGTGAAGTGGCAGCTTTCGACATCCGCGACCTGCAATCCTTGCTGGACTGCATCCGTCTGGTGCGCCGCACGGCAATGCAAACCGCCGTCCGCATGATCACCACCGGCGTGATGTTGGCACTGCTGGCGGGCATTGCCATCAAGCTGAAGATCTTCGGCGGCAGCCCGTAGCAGTTCACCTCCCCAAACCATCAGTTCACCCGCACCCACCCTCGAGGCGGGCTTTTCGTTTTGGAGGACCCCATGACCGCGACCTTCCACCGCCAATGGCGCGACGGGCCTGAGAGCGGCTGCGCCGGCCTGACTTCTCGCCAGCCGAGACCGCCTGCCGGGGCACCGGCAAGCTGCTGGTCAACCAACCCGCCCTCGACAAGCTGCAGGCGCTGCACGACCGGCTGGGCAAGCCTCTGATCGTCCGCTCCGCCTATCGCAGCCCCGAGCACAACCGTGCCGTGGGCGGCGCGACCAGGTCGAAGCATCTCGACGGCGCGGCCTTCGAGATCACGATGGCAAACCACGATCCTGTGGCCTTCGAGGCCGCGGCGCGCGAGGTCGGGTTCCTCGGCTGCGGCTTCTACCCGCCGTCCGGATTTATCCATGTCGACCTTGGCCCCCGCGCGTCAGTGGGGCGAGCGGTTGCCGGTCCGGGCGACGGCCTTCGCGGCCGAGACACCACACGCGCGCGAAGTGCTGGCCGACAGCCGCACCATGAAGGGCGGTGGAGCTGCAGGCGTCGCGACCATCGGCGCGGCCGGGGTGGAAGTGGCGGTGCAGGTGCTCGCGGAGACCCAAAGCGCCATCCTGCCGCTTGCGCCGTACCTCGATACACTCCGCTGGGTGTTCATCGCCGTGGCGCTCGGTGGGATCGCGATCACGATCTACGCCCGCCTCGACGACTGGCGCCGGGGGCGGTTACATCATCAACGCCACCTGGGGTAAAAAAACCGCGACAGGTCCAATCGGCCCCGGAAAAACCCTGAGACACGCAAGGCATTTGCACCTATGCTTGAGCGATATTGCAGCGGGGGAATTGGACAGTGATGCGACGCGATCATCGGGAGCATCGCCGCCACAAAGAGCCTCGATGGAAGACTCTCAAGAAGAAGGAGTCCGGGCTTCCGGCCTACAAGTCGGAGCACCTCGACAGGCTCCGGCAGGATCTGAGCGGGCGCGTGCAACTGGCCGGTGCGCCGGGATACAACGACGACCGCATGGTCTTCATGCACACCTATCAGCAATACCCGCAGGTGATCGTCTATTGCGAATGCGATACCGACGTCGTCGCGGCGCTGAAATTCGCGCGCCGGTCGGGGTTACAGGTCGCCACGAGGTCAGGCGGGCATTGCACAGCGGGCTTTTCGGTCAACGATCAGGTGGTGATTGACACCTCCGGCCTGGACCACGTGATCGTGGACCCTGAGACGCCCAGCGTGCGCTGCGGGCCGGGGGTGCCATTTCGCAAGCTGAACCGGGTGCTGGACTTCCACAGGCTGCACCTGCCTGGTGGCGGCTGCGAAACGGTCAATGTCGCCGGCTACATGATGGGCGGGGGATACGGCTTTACGTCGCGGCTTTTCGGAATGAATTGCGACCGGGTGACCGGCGTGCGGATGGCTCTGGCCGACGGCACGATCGTCACTGCGAACGACGCGGAGAACAAGGACCTGTACTGGGCCGTGCGCGGGGGAACCGGCAACCAGTTCGGCGTGCTGCTGGAGATTTTCTACGACCCGGTCCCGCTGGACCGCAAATTCTTCGGCTTCGGGCTGCGCTGGAACATGCGGCACCGCCACGAGGCCGATGTCGCCCGGGTGTGCCGGGTGCTCGAACAGCTTCAGGCGGAATACTCCAACTCCGGGCCACCCAGGATGGGGCACCAGGCCCTGATGATGTATCTGCCGGACGCGGATCATCCGAACGGGCAGACCCCCTGTCTGTGCCTGCGGGGGCTTTACGATGGCACCGAGGCAGAGGCCAAGGCGGCGCTGGATCCGCTCCTGGCCACGCTCGAAGACCCGCGCGCCGATGTCGAAATCTGGACGCACAAGCACCACTACACGCGGCTCAACGAGATCCTGCTGCAGACCGTCGATCCGCCCGGGCGCGACATGCCGACCGTGTCGATGAACACAAAGCCGCTGGTGGAGGGATGGCTGATAAACGAGCACCACCCGGCGGAACGGTGGCGGGAGGTCGTGGATCATTTCCTGAACGCGCCGGACAAGACCTGCTTTGTCGCGCTTGAATTCTACGGCGGCGCGATTGCCGAACCCGCGCCAACGGACATGGCCTTTGTCCACCGCGATCCTTCCGTTGACATGTTCAGTTGGGCGTTCTGGACCTTCGACACGCACCAGCAGGCGTCGGTCGACTGGCTCGATGGCCTTGGCGCGCTGGCCACCGGCATGGGCAGCGGGCGGCGCTATCAGAACTACCCGCGCCGCGGGACCACGGATTTCCTGGACGCCTATTTCGGTCAGAACCTTCCCCGGCTGCAACAGATCAAGGCCCGGTACGACCCCCACAACATGTTCTGGTTCGAACAGAGCCTGGGGCCAAAGCCGGCGCCGGCCGGCAGTCACGACATCCACACCGGCGATGCCGGACAGGCGGAGGACGCGCGATGACGAAAGAACCGGACACCTCGTGCGGCCATGCCGGCACCGAACCTTGCGCGCCCTGGTGCGGGCGCGACCCGGAGAAGGGGCGCGTGCTGGGCATCTTCTTCGATCCGCCGATGGCAATCGCCCGCGTCGGCGGATCGAAGGAGCCGATGCCGGCCTATCGCTGGAAACTGGACGAAAATCCGGCCCGCGGTGTGCAGACCATGATCGAACCCGCGCCAAGCCTGATCGAGACCTCGGTCAGGGGCAACGGGCATCATCCCTTCACGCTGAGCGTGGAAACGCCGGACCGGGTCCAGTTCAAGGACCGGCACGGCAAGATCAAGCCCGTGGCGCCGTTCTTCGAACTCTGGGCGCGGGTGCAGGACGACGACGGCTCCGTGGTCAGGGTGCCGGTCACACAGGCGTTTCTCAAGGCCCGCGGCACCGCGTTGCGGCACCTGCGTTTCACGGTGGTGGCCGCCAACCGCAAGGCCGAGGCGCGCACCAAGCTGGCATCCTGCGCGGCCATCGCGCGCAAGGTGTTTTCCGCCGACGACTACAGGACCCATCATCTGGACGCGATCAGCCCGCATACCGAGGGCCAGGTGCCGCTGGTGCGCCCGGACGCGCCGCTGCCGCTGGGCAAGATCCGGACCTACGTGGCAAACGAGGGCAGCCCCGACTGCCGGACACGGCTGGATCAGGTCCGCATCCGGTTCATCCCGGGCAAGGGAGACGCCTATGGCCCGCCCGAAGCCGCGAAAGCCCCGGCTTCGCCGCTGCCGCCCGGGGCCTTTGCGCCGGCTGTGACCGAGTATGGCCGCATCCACAAGATGACGCGCAAGGAAAACCGCATCCTCAGTTCGGACACGCCCTGGCTTGGCTACAATTTCCGTACCGAAAACGCGCCGAAGTGGCCGACGCCGATGGACAGCTATGACGGCGCACGGGTCGGGTCGGGCAACGGCTGGGGGCTGATCGACGACACCTGCGATCTGATGCTGACCGCGGAACTGGCCATCGACGGGGCCGCGCATGTGGCACAGGCGCGGGCCATGGCCGGCCCGCCCGATTTTGCGCCCGACAAGCGGCCGATGTATTCGATCCGGGACGAGCTGGAGGATCGCGAACTGGCCGCGGCAGAGCTGGACATCGACCGGACGCCGGTTGAAATCCTGGACCTGTTTCGCCGGATATTCGAGACCGCCAGCCTGGTGAACCTCGACCAGAGGCGGTCCT
This sequence comes from Antarctobacter aquimaris, assembly GCF_900184945.1. Taxonomy (GTDB): domain Bacteria; phylum Pseudomonadota; class Alphaproteobacteria; order Rhodobacterales; family Rhodobacteraceae; genus Maliponia; species Maliponia aquimaris. The sequence continues at coordinate 19,069 of NZ_FXYF01000025.1, forward strand.
GGGCGCTCGATGGCAACGCGCAGCTGCTCACCGAACCGGACGAGACCAACCCCGATTGGGACGCGGGCCTGTCGCCCCGGCTCGGGCCGAAATCCATGCGCGAGGATGACGCGCCCTATGCCAGCCTCGTGCCCGAATACACGCCCGGTCAGGGCGATACGATCGAACCGCGCTCGGGCGCGAATGACCGGCTGCCCTATACCCAGGTGGTGCAGCAGGTCCATGCGCGCCTGTGCGACAGCCCGATCCTGCGCGCCTTCCTGCTGCGCGACCCCGATCGTGTGCGCCGCATCGTGCGCCCGCCTTTCGCCCATGTCGGCGAACTGCCGCGGCTTCCCGGCGTGCAGCCGGACAAGCCGGTGGATTTCGGCGACCGGACGGACCTGAGCGACATCACCTACCGCGATCCGCGCGCGACGCGGGCCCAGACCTACGACATGCGGATGCCGCCCTACATGCGCCACTCGATGGGGGTGCCCCTGTCGGTCACCCGTCGGCAATACGACCTCTTGATGAAGTATCTCGACAAGCTGGAGGGCGAATGGAAACACACCGTTCAGCCCGTGCCCGACGCGCACCCGACGCAGGCCGACACATGAGCAGCGGTCCGAACAAGCCTGCGCCGACGCAGCTGAACCAGGCGCCGGCATCCGATCCGCGCGGCAATCCGGTCTATGCCGAGCCGATCCTGGGCAACCCGGTCTCATCGTTGATGGACTCGGGGGTGGGAAACTGCTTTCCGGGGCTGGAATTCGACGTGCGCCAGCTGGACGTGCGGTTCTTTCCGGGGCTGGTGTTCGAGTTCCTCGGCGTCACGCCCGCCGGGCCGGATGGCACGCAGGGCGCGCGGCTGGTCTATGCCGACCCCGCGGGCGACCCTGTGATCGCCGACCATTTCACCGCTGACGGGCCGGCATGGGTGTCGGCGCTGAAGCGGCAGTTCGCCGGCCCCCAGGGCGCCGCTCTGGGCGCGGGCACATGGTATCTGCATTTCGTCGAACAGGACGGCAAGCGGATCGTGTTGTACGGGCAATCGCTGTATCAGAACGCGGTCGTCCTGACCCCCTACGAGGGCGAAACCGCCTGGTGGATCATCCGCCTGATCGAGCCCGACAAGCCCCTGACCATCGGCCTGACCCAGCGCGCGGCGGATGGCTCGCCCACCGGTGTGCCGGTGGTTCTGACGGGGCAGCGGCGCAGGTTTCTCGACGACGAGGGCATGATCGATCCGGTCTATCATCCGGGCGAGCTGACCTCGTCCATGTGCAGCCCCTGGACCCATGATTTTCGCGACTGCGCCTGCCATTACTGGGCGTCGAACCATCCCGACGTGGTGCTTGGCGAGGTCGATGACCCGCAGCAGATGCTGGACAACCGCACCGACCGCGACGACCCGGCACAGGCGGTGACCTTCATCGACTGGATGCGACGACGCCACGAGCCGCTGAAGGATGTCTCGGCCCGGACCACCTTGCCCAAGGCGCGGCCGGACCGCTACGACCCTTACGAGATCAACCTGCACTGGCAGGAACTGGACTTCGTGCTTCAGGGACAGGAAACCGATGGCACGCCCGCGGGGCCGCCGATGCTGCGGCTTGTGCGGTACGAGTCGCTGGAAAAGATGGTCACCGATCTCAGCACACGGCTCGCGGGGCTGGAGCTGACGCTGGCGCTGGAATACCTCTACGCCTTTTTCAGCCTGCGCCAGCCGGACGAGGTGACCCCGGCCGAAGAAGCCACCTGGCCGGGGCTGCGAGAGGACCTGCGCGCGGCGCGCCAGTTGATCCTTTCCGTCGCGCTGAGCGAGATGACGCATCTGCGCTGGGTCAACCAGACCCTCTGGCTGATCCACAACGCCTATCCGCACCTTGGCCCCTACAAGCCCTGTCTGAGCGCGGCGGTTTCGGTCAGCGAAACCGACCCGAAGGACCCGGACAAGGAACGCACAAGGCCCCGCCTTCTGCGCCGGGCGACGCCGGAGGTCTTGCAGGATTTCGTGGATGTCGAACGCCCCGGCGGTCACCTCGACACCGAATACGTCAACCTGGTCGGCATGTTGCGCGACTCCAAGGAGCCGTTTCCCGAAGGCCTCTATCAATTGGCGGTGCGGATCGACAGCGACGGGATGCAGCACTACCAGAAGTTTCGAGACGTCAAGCGCATCCTGGCACCCTACTCCGCGCGGGAGGCCCTGTATCTGCGCCCGATAGAGCCGGGAGAGCCGACGTCCGACGAGGTCATGCCGGCGCTGGACCGGATCCGGACTGCGCTGGACGCCCTGGCCGAAGCCTATGCGATCGAGGCGGCGTTGGGTGACATGCCCAGGGCGAACGCAAAAGTCAGGGAGGCCCGCGAGGCGATGCACGATCTCAACGCGATCGCGCTGGACCTGGCACGCAGGAACATCGGAGTGCCGTTCTTCGCGGTCTTCCCATGACGCCGGTTCTGCCGCGGCAGGATGCCCGTGCGAGCGCCCTGGCGCATGTCGCGGGTGATGTGCTGCTGATGGCCGAAACCGCCGCGATTTTCGGCCTGTCGGCAAACGATGCGGCGCAGATGCGACGCGCGTTGCGCGCCGGGGATGCCGCCGCGCGTGTGGAACTGGCCCGGATCGGTCTGGAGGCGCCCGCGCAGGCGCCCCCTCCGCGTGTCGATGTGCATCCGGTCCGGGCGCTGGCGCTGACGGTGTCGCAGACCTGCAATCTCGCCTGTGGCTATTGCTACGCCGCGGGGGGCAATTTTGGCGGTGCGGATACCCACATGGGCTGGGAGGTGGCCAGCAAGGCGATCGACCAGCTGATCGCGGGCACGGTGCCCGGCGGCGGTGCCAAGATCGCCTTCATGGGCGGCGAGCCGATGGTCGCGCGGGAGCTGATCCGCAGATCGGTCGCCCACGCCGACAAACTGGGGGCCGCGCGGGCGGTGCGCGTTGGCTATTCTCTGACAACGAACGGAACGCTGATCACACCCGAGGACGCCGAATTCTTTGCGCGCCATCGCTTTGCCGTCACCGTCAGCCTGGACGGCGGCAAGGACGTGAATGACCGCTTGCGGCCGGACCGTGTGGGCAAGGGCAGCTTTGACCGCGTGGCGCGCCGGATCGCGCCCTTGCTGGCACAAGGCGATCGCATCCAGCTTGGCGCGCGGGTGACCGTCACGCCGCTCAACCTGGACGTGAGGCGGGTGGTCGAGGACATCGGCGCCCTGGGCTTTGCATCGGTCGGCGTGGCGCCGATGATCTCGTCACCCACCGGCAAGGGGGCCCTCTCTGGCGCGGCCTTCGGGCAGCTGCTGGAGGCGATGATCGCCTGCGGCGATGCCTGGCTTGCGGCGTTGCGCGCCGGGCGGACGCATCCATTCGCCAATCTCGCGACGGTGCTGGAAGAACTTCACCGAGGGCAGCCGCGCAGCCACGGCTGCGGCGCCGCACGCGACTATCTGGCGGTGGACGCGGCTGGCGACTACTCCGCCTGTCACCGGTTCGTCCGGGATCCGTTGGGGGCCATGGGCAACGTGGACAATGGGCCCGACATTGATGCCCGCGCCAGCTTTCTGGATGCCCGTACCGTGGAACGGCAAGACCCCTGCCAGTCTTGCTGGGCGCGGCGGCTCTGCGGTGGAGGATGCCACCAGGAGGTGTTGCACGCCGGACGGCCGGCCTGTGATTTCGTGCGAGGCTGGCTTGATTACGGGTTGCGGGTCTACGCGCAGATGCGCGCCGAGCGCCCCGAATGGTTCGATGTCCGGGGCTAGGGCCCAGGTGGCGGTGCTGGGGGCAGGCCCGGCGGGTTGCGTCGCCGCGCGCCAGCTCGGGCAGTCCGGTGTCGATGTCTTGCTGATCGACGCAGGCGACCGCGGCGGAGGCCATGTGATGGAAAGCTTCCCGCCCTCCGGTGCCGCGCTGGCCGAGGATATCGGCCTTTTGTCCAGGATCTGCGGTGTCAGCGAAGGCCCCGCCGCCCGAATGCACCTGCACTGGCGCGAGGCCGCCGAGATCCGGAAGTTCGAGGGCGACGGGCCGCTGCTGCTGCGCCGCCGCGAAATGCACGGGGCGCTGCGGTCCGAGGCTCTTGCGCACGCGCGTCACATGCCCGCCCGCGTGCGCCAGGTCAGCGCCACGGGCACCGGGGCAGAGGTTGTCACCGACGCGGGTGCCGTGTCTTGCGCCATGGTTGTCGATGCCCGCGGGCGCCACGCCGTGAAACGCAAGGGATCAGATCTGGTGGGCCTGGCTTTTGCCGCGTCGGACGATGTCCCGGACCATTCGATGTGGCTGGAGGCGCTGCCCGATGCCTGGCTTTGGGCCTGTGGCACGGGCATGGGGCGCCTGCACGGCGTCCTGTTTCAAAGGGCCGAGACGATGGCGGGCCTGACCGCGCAGGCACGGCAGGCCGGGGTGTGTCGGCTGCTTGGCCAATCTGCATCGCTTGCGCATGTCACCGACATCAAGGTCGCCCGGCCGGTCGCGGCCGGTCTGGCCTGCGTCGAGGACCCGGTTCCCGCGCCCCGGCACGTTCTGATCGGCGATGCCGCGCTTGCCCGCGATCCGATCGCGTCGCACGGACTGGTCCACGCCATCCGCAGCGGGGTGCAAGCGGCGGTGGCGGTGCGCACGGTTCTCGATCCGGATGGCGACACGCATGCCGCGCTGAGCTTTCTGCGGACCAAGCATGTTCAGGCGGTGGCCAGCGCCCGTCTTGCCACGGCGCGGGCCTACCGGGACCAGACCCGGTTCACCGGCCCGTTCTGGGCGCAATACGGCGAGGAAACTGCGCCTGAGGCCGCGCCGCAGGCCGGACCGGGCCCGATCACGCTGGCCAGGCCCCTGACCCGCGCCCCGGTGCTGGACGGGGATCGCATCAGATGGGCCGCAGCCATCTATTTGCCGGCCAGCGGCGACTTCTTCACACGCCTCGGCCCGGTGACAGCCCTCGACATTGCATCGGCATGCCGCCCGGCCGCGCCGTTGAACACGGTCGCGGCGCGGCTCGGCCGGATGCATGCCGCTCCGCTGGTGTTCGATGTTCTCACACTCCTTGACCGGGGCGGGGCCATTGCTCAGGTTCCGGGGCCGGCCTGAAGGATGGCCTTGGCCCGCCGGACATCCCAGCCCTCGTCGCGCGACACCAATTCGGCGAATGCATCGCGGACACCCGCGACAGTCCTGGGGCACAGGTCCGCCTCGGCGATGTCGCAGGCGATCCGCAGCGCAATTGTCGCGGCCTGCGTGCGCCGTGCAACGTCAAGCGCCTCGCGGCGGAGCCGCAGGGCGCCCGCATCGTCGCCGTCGGCGGCGGCAAGGCGGGCGCGCAGGCGCATCACTTCCGAGGAGGTCCAGATCTCTCCCGTGCGCGTCTCGGCTTGCATCGCCCCTGCAAGGGCGGCTTGCGCTGCGTGCAGGTCGTCTGCGCGCAGGTACACCTCGGCCAGAACAGTCTTCAACAGCGGAACATAGTTGAACGGATTTGCGGTGCGGAACTCTGCCACCCGCGATGTCAGTTCAGCCATCTCGGCGGCGGTGGGGCGGTCGGGGTGCAGGCAGAGCTGGCTGGCATAGGCAAACAGCCTCCCGGCGGACCGCATCACGCGAATGCCGTGTTTCTCGGACACCTCGACGGCTTCGGCCGCGATGTCGGTCAGGTCCGGCCCGTGCCGCGCCAGCGCCCCCCACATGACCCGGAACGAGATCGCCTGAGCCAGGGAATGGGCATGATCGATCTCGCGCGCATGGTCGATGGCGAAGGCGCCGAGTTGACACGCGCGTCGCAGGTCACCGCTGATCCAGAGCGACATCGCCAGGAGAGCCGCGCAAATCTCGGCGTGGTCGTATCCATGCGCATGGGCAAGCGGCAAATGCGCCTCCCGGTCATACTGGCCCAGTGCCCAGTCCAGGTTGCGCTGAGCCGTGGTCTGGTCACCCCGGTGCAGCGCCACCGCGCCGGTTGCGCGGGCGCCGATCATCAGGAAGGTGTCGTCCCCGCTCGTCTTGGCCGCTTTCGACAGGGCCTGCGCGTGGTTTTCCGCCCTGGGATAGTCTGCGCGCACCAGGGCGTGCGAATAAAGGCCGTTCAGCGCCAGAAGCTCGGCCTTCGCGTCACCGACCTCGCGGGCGAGCGCGACGGCATGCTGGCCCAGTTCGGCGCTGCGGTCGGTTGCGATCCCGAACCTCGATCGCTCGACCGCGGCCAGACCGGTGATCGCCCGCAGGCGATCCCGATTGATCGCTTCGCTGGAAGGCAGTCGTTCGCATGCGGCCGCCGCCATCTCCAGGTAGTGCCCGGCCTCCGGCAGGGCTGACCGTTTCAGGTAACCGGCGCCGGCGTCCAGGGCGTGCCTTGCCGCATCGGCCCAGTCCTGACCGGCCAGCGCATGCCGGGCCAGGATGTCGGGCCGGGTTTCCGGTGCGTCGCCTTGTGCAAGCGCGCGATAAGTGTCGAGGTGCAGTCTCTCCCGCACCGGGCCGGCGATCTGTTCATAGATCACGTCCCGGTAGGCCTGGTGACGAAAGGCGATGACTTCGCGACCATGAATGGTTCTGCGTTCGGTCAACCGGGCCCGATCGAGTGCCGTGAGTGCCCGGTCGATGTCGCGGTTGTCCGATTGCACGATCTGGTCCAAAAGATCGCGATGGGCCGACGTGCCGAGCACGGCCAGCGCCTCGATCACGCCGCGGCCGGATTGGAGGCTGTCCAATCGTTGCGCCACCGACTCGTAGATCGTGTGGGGGACCTCCACGACGTCGGCCAGTTCCGAAAGCCGATGCTCCCGTAGCGCATGGCCCAGAGTCTCCAGCATCAGGGGGTTGCCGCCCGAGTGATGGAGGATGTTCTCCCGCACCGATTTGGGGACCGGCGCCCCCCCCAGGAAACGGTCCAGGAGCAGATTGGCCGGGGCTTCTGCCAGCGGCGGCAACGAGAGCGTCTGATGCGCACCTTGTCCGGTCCAGATCGCGGTATCGTCGTCGCGCGTGATGGCAATCATGAGAAGAGAGGCCTTTTCGGCCTGCGCCCGCGCCGCTGCGCGGTCCAGAAGTTCGCGGGTCGAGTCATCGGCCCATTGCGCATTTTCGAGAACCACGACCGTCGGCCGATCCGCCCGTCCGAGGATCCAGCCAGTGAGCAACTCCAGGGTGGCTTCCCGGTCGCTCGCGGCGATCGAGGCATCGCCGTCGGGTGCGGCGGCGATCTCGAGAAACTGCGCCGCCCGTTCGGCCACCTCGGGCGGCGCGTGGTTCAGCAGGGCGGCAAGGGTCGTCTGCGCCGCGTCCGGCCCGGTCAGCTTTGCCAGGGTATTGGCCACGGGCCGCAGGGGCGACTGCGCCGCCATGGCCGTGGCCACTAGATTGATCACGCGGGCCGAGGGGTCCACCTCCGTCGCCATAAAGCTTTGAACCAAGGCGGATTTTCCGATCCCGGTGTCGCCATGGATCGTGAGCGTGGCCGGATGCCCCTGCCGCCCGCGGCGCCAAAGGTCGCCGAGAACCGCCGATTCTGCATCGCGACCGACAAGGTGGATCGGCTTTGCCGCCGTTGCCGCGACCCTGTTCAGGCTGACGACGTGATACAGGTCCACCGGTTCGGCAAGGCCCTTGAGGCTGACGGACTCGGGCTCGCTATATGAAAGCGATGTTTCGGTAAGTTCCCGCGTCTTCCGGTCGACCACAATGCCATTCGGACGCGCCACAGCCTGAAGTCGCGCCGCCCGGTTCACCGCAGGGCCGACGAGATGCGTGTGGTCCCCGGACGTGTCGTTGTGTTTCACGCCAACGGCCGCCTGGCCAGTGGCGATGCCGATCCGGGTGGCGATGCGGATGGGGTCCCGCCCGGCGAGCGCGACCGGGGACCGGATCAGCGCGCCTTGCAGGTCATGGGCAGCCACGACACAGCGCTCGGCAAAGCCTTCGAGCACCCGCGGATAGCCGAAAAGAAAGACCAGCCCGTCGCCTTGGGACATGGCCAGATGGCCGCCGTGCCGCCGCACGATCCTGTCCGCGATGTCGTAGTAATGCTGCAGGACGACCTGCATCCGGTCGATGTCGAGTTCCTCGCCCAGCCGTGTCGAGCCAACCATGTCGCAAAACAGGACACTCAGCCGGCGCAGTTGGACGTCACCCGCGCCCGGTGCGTCCGGCCACGGAGCGTCTTTCCCGGCCGCCGCACCAAGTGCCCGGATGCCCTTGAGAAGTCTCTTTCGCACACCCAGGCTGAAGCCGAGTTCCTTGAGGTCGTCGTCGACGAGAAGCGGCAGGACCGACATGTCGATATCTTCCGCGGTCAGCCGGTCTCGCAAATGCGGCAGACCAATGCCCGAAAGGAATTCGAGCAGCTGACCGGGCCGCTGGGCAAGGTCGCCATTTGTTTTCACGTCAAACTCCCCACGGCCGGATGCGCAATCCGACGTCAAAATGTTAACCCACGTGGCGCGCCGATTGCAAAGGAACTGATCCACCCGGTCGAGGATGCCATGCCGCCGCGGCGCGCCGACTTGCAGGATGCTTGAGATGGTGTTCGCCGGACTGAACCGCCCCGGCTTGCCCGGAGAGCAAAACTCTCAAAGGATAGCTCTCCATGGACAGGAAGAAGAATACGACGAGCCCGTACCCGGTCGAGTTCCGCGAGCGGGCGGTGCAGATGGTGATCGATCATCTTGATGGCTACCGCAGCTTGACGGCCGCGGTGCGTGACATTGCCGGCAAGCTGGGCTGCTCACCGGACAGCCTACGCGTCTGGTACAAGCAAGCGCAGCGCGACGCCGGCACGGAAGCAGGGCCGTCGAGCGCGGAAAAGGCCCGCATCAAGGAACTCGAACGAGAGAACCGGGAGCTGCGGCAGGCGAACGAGATCCTGAAGAAAGCCAGCGCTTGTTTTGCCCAGGCGGAGCTCGACCGCCCGTTCCGCAAATGACTGCCTTCATTGACGAATTCCGCGAGGAGTTCGGGGTCGAGCCGATCTGCCGCGTGCTGCCGATCGCCCCGTCCACCTACCATGCACGGAAGGCTGTTGCCCGGGACCCATCGCGCGCATCGGCACGCGTGCGGCGCGATGCGAAACTGAAGGACAAGATCCAAGAGGTCTGGTCTGACAACCGCAAACTCTACGGCGCGCGGAAAGTCTGGCGCGCCCTGAAGCGCGCCGGATTGTGGGTTGGCGTGTATCCAGCTCGATGACAACCCAGTTCGTGCTTGATGCCCTCGAGCAAGCGCTTTGGCAGAGAAAGCCGCCTGGAAACAAGAGCTTGACCCATCACTCGGACCGCGGATCGCAATACCTGTCCATCAGGTACACCAAGCGGCTGGCCGATGCCGAGGTGGACCCATCAGTCGGGACGGTGGGGGACCCCTGCGATAAAGCGCTCGCCGAAAGCGTGATTGGTCTGTTCAAGGCCGAAGTCATCAAGCAGCTCGGGCCCTGGAAGATGATGCAAGACGTCGCGTGGGAAACCATGCACTTGGTCGATTGATACAATCAGAACCGGCTTCTCAGCTCAATCGACTACATGCCGCCAGCCGAGGCCGAGCGGCGCTGTCTTGAACAAGTCGAAGCTATGGACAAGGTCGCGTAACGTGTTGAACGAAACGCTCTCCGGGCAAGCCGGGGCGGTTCAGCGGGAGGTGAAGAAGGCGCTTCGTCAGACTCTCTTCAAGTAAAAGCTCCACCAGGACGCAGAGCTTTTCGACCGAGCCTACGGCTACATTCGGGAGTACTACTGAGCAATGGGGGGAGACGAGCGCACATTCACTGTCGCAACGGATGACGCTGTCATATCCATGATTCAAAGTGCCAGGCGACGGCTCGTGGTTATCGCGCCGGCATTATCCAAGGCCGTTGCGAACGCCCTTGCGGAGCGTTTTGACGAGCTGGCTGAACTGGACATTCGAGTAATCGTCGATGCCGACGCCGAGGTTTACCGGCTCGGCTTCGGTGAACGAGAAGCTCGCCAGTTGATCCGTGATGCCGCTTCTCGAAGCTTGCTTGACTTGCGGGAACAGCCGGGTGTCCGGATTGGCGTCATCATCTCTGATGACGGCACGATGGTATTTGCGCCGGTCTCGAAGAATATCGAAGCCTCCACCGCCCCAGAGTTTCCTGAGACACTGCCGAAGGCTTATTTTGTGCCCAAAGGAGGTCGGACATGAAGGAAGACCGCACCCGTTGGCTGCAGTCCTACACCAGCGGTGGCTTCGAAATCGAGCACATCTTTCCCCAGAAACCTGATGCGAAGGCAGCGGAGGAGTTTGGTCCGCACGAGGACCCACTGGTCTCGCAGCGTCTAGGGAACTTGGTGCTCATCGAGAAATCGATCAACTCGTCGCTCGGCAATCGCGCCTACAGCGAGAAGCGGCCGATCTATCTTCAGTCGAAACTGCTCCTGACGCGCGCGCTCTCGGAGCGGCCGCAGGTCGGCGCGAATACCCGCATTGACCGCGCCGTGGCATCGATTGAGTCCTTCCCGACCTGGACGGAGCGCAACGTCCTGCGGCGGCAGCGATGGCTGGCGGATCTGGCGCGCTCGGTCTGGCGGATACCAGGGAGTACTGCCGCACCCTCATGAAGCTGCCGTTCACCCGCAATGAAATTCCGTTTCGTCCCGTAACCAGGTCATTTCGGCAGGCAGCACCGAACGGCCGCAGTGGCGAACGTTCGATCTCTGTTCCATCTCGGCGAGTGCCACTGGCGTCGAGGTTTTCAGGCTGCCTGTCAGAAAAACGTAATATTTTCTGCAGGATACGAGCTTTTCACCAAAACGGCGCAGTCATGAGGTCCGGAGAATATCGGGCTAAGAGAACAGATTTTGAGGCAGCCGCGGGCACGGCAGTGTTCAGCTTAGCCCGCAAACCCCTTTGAAAACACGCAAAAATCCGGCCACAGCTGCACGGCGAGTACGCTTTCGCAAGGGCGAGTGGCGGAGGGGACGGGACCGGGATCGAACCTTCTCTGCCGCCCAAGGCATTGTTATCATTGACTTGGGAATAGTTCGATCCGACATGCGGCTGAAACGCGACTGTTATCGAACCGGGTGAACTGCGGCCGTGACAACTTTTTCCGAAACATGACGGACCCGTCCACCGCGGCGCCATGCACATGGAACACGTTCTTTGCGAGATCGACGCCGATGATGGAACTTCTCCCATGGATGCCCTCTCCCTCGGCTTGTGCTTCGACACCGCAAGCTTGGCACATTGCGATGCCGTCAGGGGAGAGCGGCATCCACATGGGGTAATCGCGGGAGCGCGTCGCCCCGACTGCCGTCAAGATCTCGGAGGGCGGCTATTCTCCGATACGATGGAAAACGGGCTCACGACTGATTGCCGGGCCCAAGCATCGAAGGGAGAACAGCCATGGAAGAACATATCGGCCTTGACGTGTCGATGAAAGAGACCGCCGTTTCGATCCGCCGGGGAGGTCAGCGCGTATGGAGGGGGAAGTGCGTCACCGACCCGGCCGCGATTGTGACGCTCATTCGCAAACGGGCACCGGGCATGAGGCGTGTCGTGTTCGAGACGGGTCCGCTCTCTGTGTGGCTCTATGACGCAATCAGCGCCAGGGGGCTGCCGGCGATCTGCATCGACGCGCGTCATGCCAAGGCTGCGCTCGACATGGCGCAGAACAAAACCGATGCGAACGATGCCGACGGTCTGGCGCATCTTGCCGAGGTCGGGTTCTTTCGCGCGGTGCGTGTGAAGGGGTTCGACAGCATGCTGACACGAACGCTCGTCGGGGCACGTAACCAGTTGACCCGGATTACCACCCAGCTTTCGAACCCAATCCGAGGCGTCATGAAGACATTCGGCTTGCTCGTTCCCGCGGGCAAGGGAAGCAAATTCGAGCGGAATGTGCGGAATCTTCTCGTGGGGCGGACGGAACTCGCTGCTATCGTTCTGCCGTTGCTGGAGGCTTGGCGCAGCATTCGCAGCCAAGTGGCGGACCTCGGAACACAGCTCGTCGCGACGGCACGCCAAAACCCCGACTCGCGCCTCCTCATGTCGATCCCCGGCATCGGTGCGGTGACCGCAAAGTCCTTTGTCGCCGCCATCGAGGACCCCGCCAACTTCAGGAACTCACGATCCGTCGGGGCCTGGGTCGGCCTGACAACGCGCCGCTACCAGTCTGGCGAGGTCGACTATGATGGCCATATCTCTCGGCGCGGCGACCGGCATCTACGCTGGCTGCTCTACGAAGCTGCGGCGATCATCCTGACCCGCGTCAGGGCCGAAAGCAGCCTGCGCACCTGGGGGCTCGGGCTGCGCGAAAGGCTCGGCTTCAAACGCGCCGCCGTCGCCGTGGCCCGAAAACAGGCGGTGATCATGCATGCAATGCTCAAGACGGGCGCGATCTTCGATCCGCAAGCCGGAGCCGCGACCTGAAGTCCAGCGGACAGCGTTCGGGTTCCGAACGTTTGAGGCGTTCCTGCCGGGACGTGGGCCGGGCCTTTCCGTTGATGGGGTTGCACCGTCGATCAGGCAGAGTGCGTCATCCACATTGAAGGCCCCTCCCGCGAAGCCCCAACATGCGGCGGCTCTGTGCCGACCGCGGAGACAACCATGCATCCGCCAGGCGCACATTCAGGCGAACAGGACTTGGCGCAACAAGAGCGATTAGACAACCCCATCTCCACCTCGCAAGCCTTTGCAAGTATTCACCTATGGACTGCGCAGACAATTCTCAGGGCCCAGCCAAGGGTTCAAGAAGCGCGAGCAAAAACTACCAGATGACAGAACCCCAAATTTGTGCCGCCTCATCTTGAGGACGCCATCCGCACCGCAATCAATGATGCATCATTGGCTGCTCTGAGTTGAAAACTCCCAGTCCCCAAGGGAATACGGCTCATATTGATGGTCGCTTCGGTAAGCATCTAGGAACTCGTAGGAAAACTCCGTCCCTCTGATATCGCCAAGATAATCCGGCGTGTAGTACTGGGTGATCTCGAAACCATCATTGAGACCCAGCGCAAACAACAGCGCAAGCCCATATGAATCGCTAAATGATAACAGGTCCTGAATCTCCTCAATAAGCAAAAAATCATGAGGGTCGTTCTCAAATGCAATTGACTTCGCCGCGTCAAAATCAGAAATAAGCGCGCGAAAATAAAGCCTGGTGGATGACGACAACCCCTCTCCTCGCCCTAGTTCGTCAATCAACCCAAAAACCTTGCTCTTTAGTTCGACACCGCCTGCGATCCAACTTATTAAACTAAGGCCGCCAATCTCACTTCTCAGAGATGGAATGTTTTCAAAAGCGGTGAATGCATAGGTCGCATTACCCAGGTCGTCTAAGTATCTTCTGCCACGAAAAGAGCTTGATAATTCCATGCTATTCGCATCCATTAATTTCCCCTGGGCGAAATAGATCTTCATCACCCGTATTGATGCAGCCAGCCTGGCGCTTGACTCGTTCAGGAAAGCGAAGGGAAATTCCTGTGAAATTGTTTCGGAGGCGACCTCAATTTGTGCCTGAACAAACTGACTTCTTGCTGAAATCAGATCGAAATCCAAACCACTAACCATACTTGTTCGATTTGAATGTTCATTAAAAAGCGCGACAAGCGAGTTCTTTGAAGGCGTGGACCAATCACGTGGGCTCAATGGACAGCAAAAACTGGGGTCTGAAAGGACATCATTTGGCCATAAGAGGATGGAAAGCACAAAAGGCAAAAGCGTCTTCATATCTGGCTCAATTCAATTCGATAGTTATCTCTCGCCCCGTCACCGCGTCTATACCACGAACTACCCAGTCGGCGCCCAACCCGAACGGAAGAAAAGTATCGCATGCCTCAACTTCGCATAGCGCTGAACGCCTATCGAACGCCCGCCGGTATGGCATGGTGTCTACCGGTAGCAGACGGCAGAACCTATCGACCTGTACGGACAGGCGCAATGTGCTGGATTGCCCAACGTCGCTTACATCATTCACCAAGATTGGGCAATCCATGGGAAACTCAGTCTCAAAGATTTCAGGACTCGAAATCGGTTGGGGCTCATACTCCCTTGAATCCCACCACCTCAGTATCGTTTCCCGGCTCTGTGGATTCCCGGTCAAATAGATGGTTCTTCCATATTCGGACTCGACCCGTATGTGTCTTGTCAATTCTGACGCACTTATGATTGAGCTCTCAGGAAACACGAGTTGAAGGTTCCGGTACTGTCCATCAAACCCCCCAGAGGGCGCAATAATGCTTCCATACGTGTATGTTTGGTCAGACGACACAATACGACCGATAAATTCAGCCGCCACGATACTCGTCAAGTCTGACACAACAGAGTTAAACATCGCGGATTCTCTACGAACGTTTCCAAGGTGATTTGTAAGGTTTCCAAGGCCGTCAACGGCTACGTTCACTACATTCTGATAATTGCGCCTTGCCTCTGCAACCGTCGCAACCCTCAGAGCAAGTCGCCGATCGCGCGGGAGCAATATGGCGTTCGCTGACAGTGCGCTGGTAACAAATGTCTCGTAACTAGGTGTTCCAACCATGTCACACGAGTTTGCAAATTCGTAAGAAATCGGTGAGCTTACAACATAGGAGCCGGAACTGAAATCCTCCTTTACACGATCAACGACGTCTATAATTGTATCCAAATTTATCTGGTTGACCTCGCCGTTTATGAAGGCAAGAGGCATACATTTGTTGAAAAGTTGATTGTCGAACTCCATCTCGCGCTGAATCGGCCGAAAAAGGAATACGTCCTCAGGATCAATATCTTGAAGCTCAACATTTCCGATTTCATCCGCCTTGTTTCTCATCCACGCAAGTGTGAGGTGAGTCTCAATTGCTCGATCATGCTCGGCTTGCATTCTTTCGATCTGTTCAATGAGATTGAGGCGGGACAACCTCTGAGAGTTCAAGGCGCGGCGTTCAGCGCCTTTAGGAGTACGTTCAAACTCACGCAGTTGACGCTCGAACCCCCACAATTCTGCCTCTTCATTTTCAAGGTCGGTGACGTACTGATTGGTTACGAAGGAATTGACGCCTATACCCTGCCATTCAAGCGAAAAACCCGATGAAACAGCGGCGCGATACCGGTGCGGAACATCATTGATGAGGTTGACGACTTCTCTCTTGTGATTGGTGAGTTGATCCAGCGCTGTCTCAATCGGCGCTAGAGAAGCAAGCATTTCATCAACTACATGATTTTGAATAGCAGTCACATATTGCGTCGCCGGTGGTATCTGAGAAGTTTCGTTCGGCATGAAGCTTCTTGCGTCGAAAGGCGATGCTGATGAAGACCGTGATCGAGCCATCAAGAAGAGGGCATCATGCCACGAATAAGATTCTCGCCGACGCACTTGTTCCCAATACTGACGGAAGTTGCTCACCAGCTTATTGTATGTAGCAATATTTCCGTCTACGGTGGAAAAGTGGACTCTTCCACTTCCATCAATTATGGAAGGAGAGTTTGGGACAAATATTCCGCCAAACACCCCGGATGACAGCACCGCAAAGCGTAACTCCAAGCCACCGTCCATTATCTCGCTATTACCAAGCGTGGATTGCCATGCCTGCAAATCAGAATGCAGAAAATCGTTTTCGTATCCGCATTTGCTAGATAAGAATTCTCCAAGACGCTCGCCAAATGGATGGTCCAAGGGCAGCCCCTCTTGCTTCAGCCGGTCATAAATCATCTTCGATAGCTCAGCTGACTGGTGGTCCAACAAGTCATAAGTCGAAAAGAAACGCCCCTCCCCGAAGCTTCGAATCAGTATAGAATTCCTCTCAGACATAGCGATGTGAAACCCAACTTCTGCAAGAAGCGACTCGGCTAGCGACTCGGTTTGAAGTCCCGTGGGAAAGCTCATGACTTTTCTGATGTTCCTCCCGCATGAGGGGTCCGTCGCCGCTGCGACCGTTCTTGTGAAATTCGGGTCAACCAGAAATGGCAGCTCAATCTCATATGTTTGGGGGCGAACGTCGATTACTTGCACACGCAAACTTGGAGGATCGGCGGTCAGGAAAGTCTCGCGTGATGCATCCTGTGAATGCACCCGATCAACCAAGCCTACTTGTGCAATCATTATGACGACGAGGATTTTTACTGTCCCAATTCGGATCATTAGAACTGCACCTGAGCTGTGGTTTCACTCCTTCATAACATGGATGCGGGGCCGGCGGGAGCCCCTCCTCCTAGTTGAACAACCCGGCGCCGAAAGCGCCATCGTCTGCAGCCAGATCGTCGTGGCCACGGTGAGATTCAGGCCGCTGATCGTGCCGCGCGAGTCTCGGATTTCGGCCGTGCCGTTCAGTGCAGTGCCCGCCCTCAAGCGCGCCAAGTTGCTGGCCTGAGTGGCACGTGAGTGCCTGCTCCCACAGAACGGCATAGTTCGGCCAGCATCCCTCCGACAGTAAGGCCAGTTTCTCGGCCGCCCGCTCTTCGAACTCCCGTCCGTGCTCAACCATGGGCGGGCGCGTCGCGAGTTTGCCGATCTCGGTACGAACGGTCCCGCGGCCGCTCAGCAATCTCGTGGTAATCTCGAGGACGGCTCGCCGCCGCCTCGAGCATCCGCCGTTGGGCGTCATGTGCTTTCTCCCTGGTCTCGAGCCGCTTGGCAAGCCGACCGGCCCGCTCGCCGGAGCGGCGCAGGGCCAGCAGGAACAGAAGGATCGCGAGGGCGGTGATGCCGTAGCGAAGCGCCGTGCGCGCCCATGCCGATCCGGCGAGCATGGCGAGAAGCCCGCCGATCACCGCCGCCCCCGCTTCCAGTCGTCGAGCCTGGCGTAGATCGTGACCGCGATGCCGCCGAGAGCCACCACGATGAACACCCAGCGGAGCGTGTCGAGATAGGGCACGAGCGGAAGGACGGCGGTCTGGGTCTCGGCCAAGACGCTTTGCGCGACCTCCACCCCGGCCGCGCCGAGCGTCGCGACACCCGCCGCACCGCCTCCCTTCATGGTGCGGCTGTCGGCCAGCGCTTCGCGTGCGGGCGGCGTCTCGGCTGCGAATGCGGTCTCCCGGACCGGGAATCGCTCGCCCCACTGCCGCGCGGGCCCAAGGTCGACATGGATGAAGCCCGAGCGCGGATAGAAGCCGAAGCCGAGGAATCCGACCTCGCGCGCCGCGGCCTCAAACGCCGCCGGGTCGTGGTTCGCCATGGCGATGTCGAAGGCGGCGCCGTCGAGGTGCTTGGAGTGGGTCGCGCCGCCGACGGCGCGGTTGTGCTCTGGGCTGCGATAGGCCGAACGGACGATCAGCGGCTTGCCCAACCGGTCACGCGAAGCCTGGGTCGCATATCCGAATCCTCTCCGGCCATTCAACTACTGCAATATAAAAAATCTCTATGGCCTGCGCGGATTTCGTAGTCGGCTCAACGTCACGGGCGTCATTCCAAGGAACGACGAGATCTGACCGTGGTTGAACAGGGCTTCATGATCAGGATAGAGGCTGCGAAACCACTCAAGCCTCTCCTTGGCCTTGAGTGCGGCGAGGCTCCATTCCCGGCTTGTCTTGCGCTCCAGTTCGGCACGTAAGACGGCATTGGCCCACTCCTCGATTGCTGGCGACCCACGCATCATATCCAGCAGGACCGCAGCTTCCACTGAAGCGGCTCGTCCGTCCGTCTCTGCTCTCAGGCTGACAAGAGACTTGCCTTGAGCGGTGCGCGCCAGATTGGGCGTGATCACACACGGGCCGACAAAAAATCCAACGCACACTTCGCGCCCTTCGGAGTCACCTATCAGACTGACCATCCTCCCGGACAGCAGGATGAATTCCTTGTCATCCGGATCACCCTGTCGCGCGAGGTGCTGGGCCTTTGCAACGGCTTTGGCCTCGAACGCTCCGGCCAAGGCATGCGCATCGGCGGTGGCCAGGCCGCCGAAAACCCGTGGGTCCAGTTCAAAGCTGCTTGCGACCTGCATGTCTGACGCTCCGTTAACAAAAGACAATGCCTCGCAAGCAAGGGGCCCCTACGAAACACTCATATCCCAAACGCGACAGGAGTTCTTCACATGAAAATCGGGCACAGCGGCAAGGCGGCAATCCTATTCGGGCTGGGTGCCATGATGATCTACCTGGTCATGTTCCTCGGAACGCTCAGATACTTGACCGATCTCGCAGTGGTGCTGCCGTTCGATCTTCGACCCACAGGGTATTCACAGGTCGATGCCGCGGTGCTGCTGGAGGCGCTTGGTGAGGCCGGGCGCCAATACTATCTCATGCGCCAGGTCCCACTGGATACGCTCTACCCGGCATTGCTGGCGCTGACCCTGATATCAACGCTGCGATGGCGTGCCGCCGAGTTCGGGCCGACGTTGATGACCAGCATAGGCGTACCATTGGCAATCCTGGCCGCGACCTTCGACTATCTGGAAAACCTTGGGATAGGCCTGATGCTGCTCTTTGGGGCGGACCCTACGCTGGTACAGGCCACAAGCACAGCGACGATGCTGAAGTCCGCTCTGACGTCGGCTGCTATACTTGCCGTCGTTGCCGCTGTGGCAGCGGTCCTGCTCAGGCGCATGTCGAGGCAGCGCGCTTGACCCGTGCCTTGCAGAACCAGGGAATTGGCGCGCTCCAGTTTCGTCCGGCGCGACTACCTGGAGCGGCTTGGTGGGTACCTCGCGCGAGCGGATTTCATTGGCTTCGAGGGCAGCGGAACATGGCTCGCGCTCTGACCGAAAGCGGCTACCCCATCCAGGCGCGGCAGTTTCGCATCCTTTGCAAGGCGCATCTCGTGCAATGGGCCTATGTCCGGCGCGGCATGGGCGTTGGGCTTATGATGGACGAGATCGCGCTGGCCGATCCGGAGATCGCGCGCGCCGCGCCATACTTCAGCGTACCGGTGCCGATGTGGCTATTCGCCCATCGCGAGGTGCGCATCTCCTGCCGCGTGCGGGCGGTAATTAACACGCTTGCCGAGGCGCTCAGCCGACCGCCAGGGCCTGTGGCTTGAGGCCCGCCATGCTGGGGCACGCGAGGTGGAGCCGCATCGCAGGATCTGGACCGACTTGCTCGCGAACAGGCGGGAGGCGGCGATCGCGGCGCGCAGCTCGGTTCAGGACACGAGCGCCGGTCGGTCTGCGGGCGGTCGGCTCGCGTCCGGTGCCGGGAGCCCGGCCCGCGCCGCGCCGCACATGTCCTCGACGATCCGGGCTTCTCTCTGGCCTCGGTCTGCCCGCCGCAGGATTATGTCTGCGTGACGGACGCCGTCCTCTTCGTGGCCGTACCGGATTAACCGACCTGCCGATCGGCAGCAGCGGCAATAGCCGCTTCTAAGCAGAGATCCTCGTCCCGGGTGCCAAGAGTCGACGCCCCGTGCTTGAAAAGCGCCGTTGCGCGCGCCTGCGCGGGCGTTCGTGCCAGGCGGTTCATTCCCTCGCGCCCGTACCCTGATCGCAAGCAAGTCGCAAAATGGCCT
>NZ_FXYF01000010.1 GCF_900184945.1 Antarctobacter aquimaris
CGGCGGCCTGCGCCAGCGTGGTGCTTCCCAGCAGGCCGAGCGTCCAGACGTGGTGCCCGCCGCCGTCCGGCTGGCGGCCGAAGACCGAGTCGTAGAGGCGATAGACCTGCGCGGATTCGGCCAGGTGGTAGAGGCCGCGGGAGTCGCCCACGAGGATGTCGAAGCCCCTGGCCCCGGACAGCGAATCCGCCCCGCCTCGGCCGGTGATGATGTCGTTTCCGGCGCCGCCGGGCAGGTCTTCGGGCGCCGGGGTGCCGGTCACGACCAGGTCCTGCACCGACAACACCGACAGGTCGATGCCGATCGGGATCGCATTGCCGAACTCGTCCACGATCAGACCGCGCCCGTCCGGGCCGATCACCGATCCATGCTGGCTGCCGACCGGGTTGGCCCCCGGCACCACGGCAAATTCCGAGGCTCCGATTGGCGTGCCGTCATTGGAAAACAGCTGCAGGCGCCAGTTCGGCGAATAGGCTGCAGGCACGTTGACCACATCCGCCGTCTCGTACCCCAGGACAAACCCGTCGGGCAGCGCAAACAGCCGCGGCGCGCCCTGCGCGTTGCCGACCGTGTCATTGCCGCGGAAGACCGGGACCGACACGCTGAGGTCGGGGTTCAGGATCGTCATGGCGACCGCCGAGTTCGGGTTGAAGAACGGGCCCGGAATATCGTCGCCCTCGATGCTGGCCACGGTCCAGGCCAGCGCGATTCGCCCGTCGTCCAGAACCACCGCCGGAATGATCGAATTGACCTCGGAGCCGTTCGGCTCGGCCCCGGCGCCCAGTGCGCCCGCGCTGTCGATGATGGCCGGAGCGCCCTGCGGCGTGCCTGTCATGTCATGGCGCTGCGCGGTGATGACACCAAAGCGGTCCATCGTGAAGGTGACGATGCCGCCGCCGGTCTCGATGATGGAAAAGCCGCCGTCCCGGGTCCGGCTGACCGGGCCATCGACCGTCTCGCCGCCGATGTAGACGCCGGTCTGCCCGTCCATCACGGTCAGCCCCCCTTCGTGCGCCACGGCCAGGGCACCGGTGGACAGCACCTGCGCGGTCACCTGCTCGGGGAACAGGAACAGGTCGCCCCCCGGGATCGGCGTGCCCGGCCCCTGCGGCGTGCCATCCGCGGAAAAACTGCGCAGGTAGCCCTCGGCCGCAAAGACGGCGCCGCGGTTCGGCTCCAGGCTGTAGTGCAGGACAAAGCCGCCCTCGGGGGTCGGCGTCGCGCCGTAGACCGCCTGGGTAAATCCGAAGGTGCCGGTGGGATCGGGCAGATTGGTGGCATCCACCTGGGTCGGCGGCACCAGCACGTTGCCCGACAGGTCGACCACGGAAAAGAACGCGGTTTCGGTATAGAGAAGCGCGGCGGCGTCGCGGAATTCGACCTGCCAGGCGTAGACGACTCGTCCATCGCCGAGGTCGAAGGTCGTTCCGGTAAAGCGCCGTTCGGCTGTTGTCTGGTTGTCTCCGTCAAGGCTGACGAAAGGAAGGAAGGCGATGGCCATACAGGCGGGTCTCCAAAAAAAGCACGCGCGGACATGTCAAACGGTCCGCACAATCAACAGTGCCCCGACGGACGGCTTCCGCCCGCCCGGCGCGGGGAAAATTGGCCATTTCAAGAGCCCGGTCAAGGCCTTGACGGGTTAGCAGACGGGCTGCGCGGCAACCGGCGCGGTGCCGCGAAAACCATCGGGCCGCGCCCCTGCGGGGTGACACGATGGCATGGTGTGCTGAATGGGGGATCGCCAGGGCAAATCCGTCGTGACCAAGGGCGCACGGCGGGTCAGGACGCACCCGAAAACCCCCTTGCCGATACTGGCGCCTCTCTCCGGAGGGTTCATCCGCCACAGGTCTCCGCCTGTGCGGCGGCTCGGCCATCGGACGACGTCGCCGTCGGCCTAGTTGTACCAGATGGCGGCGATGCGTTCGGCGCCGCAGATGCGGATGCTGGTAACCTTGTCCGTGGGTGGGGCGTGGCCAGCATGCCGTTGAGCGTGACGATGATCACTCCCAGCCGCGGCGCGAAGAGCATGCCCTTCGGGATGGTCACGATGTCCCGCAGGCATCTGCCGCGCCTGGGCGGGTCCCCTGAGCGCGCTCGACTCGGTCAGGTCCGGCTTGTCAAACCCGGAGTACCCGTTGTTCGCGCCGAGTTCGAGCCTGTGTTTGATCCAGAGCAACGACCGTGAGGATCAGGGCAGCGAGTTGATCGAGGCGGGATGCGCCGACTGGATGGGCTCGAAGAGGACCGGCATGTGGGGCGGCCGGGGGATGCAGAAAATGCGAACCTCGTGGATCGCGGGCCCCAGCGGCGGTAGCACCGCCTGTCGCAGCCGGTTGTCCTGCCGGCCCAGACAGCCGAAGGCTTGCATGCCATTCCCCGCGCACCCTGGCACGACCACCTCGACCACGGTCCAGATCGAGTGACCGACCGCGAAGGACCGCAGGAAGACGTCCAGGATTGTGCTGGTGCCGCAAGGGCTTTGTCGCGGTGGGATATGCGCTGTTCGACACCACGGGCGCCGCACTGATCGGCGGCTCACCGTCGCCGGTGGCTTGACCTGCCGCCAAGGGCCTCGCGGGCCTTGCGACCGCCACCTTGAGCACGGTCAGGGAACCGGACCCCGAGGCAGAGGCGCAACGCACCGGAGAGCACCTGACGTCCGCCGCCCGTGAAACCCTGCGATCCAGCCGAAAACCCACAGCAGGCCGGTTTTGCCAACAGGCTGACCAAGGCCGGGCGGCGTGGACGGAATTTCACAACGCGCGTGTTGACATGTCAGAGCACGCTTGTTCACATGTTACGAGAAAATGGTGGCCCTGATGTATGATCCTGTCTCTCCCCTCCTGCGCAACGGCACCAGCGATGACGGCCTGCCGCAGCCGGAGGCAAAAGCGCGCTTTGCCGAGGACCGGCTGCTGGATGCCGTCCTGTGGTGCGAGGTGCTGCCGGGCGAAACCATCACCGAATCCGACGTGATGGATCGGTTCGGCCTGACCCGCGCCGCGGCGCGGGCGGCGCTGACCCGGCTGGGCTACGACGGCTGGGCCGAACCGCTGGCGCGCATGGGCTGGCAGGTCGCCCCGGTCACCGGCGACCTGATCGGACAGGTCCTGACGGCACGGCGGGTGGTCGAGCCCGAGGCGCTGTCGCGCGCCGACCTGACCGCGCAGCAGATCGGCGAGGTCCGCCGCATCGGCGAGGTCCTGGCGGCGGTGCAGCACCAGCCCTCCGAGGGCGTCTCTGTCGCGTTTCGCCATTTCGTCGACGAGATCGACAGCCTGCTGCTGTCCGGCATCGACCGCTTCACCGCGCGGCACCTGCGCAAGCTCTGGCACCACTCGGCCCGGATGACCCGTTTCCTCGAGGACGCCACGGCGGGCCACCTGTTCCAGAGGGACGATGTCTTTGCCCTGGTCCGCGCGGTCACGGCGCAGGACCAGCCCCAGATCGCCCGGGCGCGTCACGCCCTGATCGATGCGCAGGAGGCGTTCTTCCTGCAGCAGATGCTGAAAAGCAAAGCCGCGCTTGGCCCCGGCAGCGGGTTGAGCGCGCAGTACAGACAGGCTGCCGACAACAGGAGGTCTTCATGAAAGCCCTGACCGGACTGCTTACGGGTGTCGCTCTTGCGGTGTTCGCCCTGCCCGCCCTCGCGCGGGATCTGACCGTCGACCTGACCGGAGAGCCCTCGTCGCTCGATCCGCACATGCAGTGGAACCCGGACAGCTACTACGTCTACCGCAACATCTTTGACAACGTGGTGACGCGCGACAACGACGGCACCATCGTGCCGCAGATCGCCACCGACTGGGAATACGTCAGCGACACCGAACTGGTGCTGACCATCCGCGAGGGCGTCACCTTTCACGACGGCGCGCCGCTGACCGCCGAGGACGTGGCCTATTCGGTGACCCGCATCATCAACCCGGACTTCGGCTCGCCGCAGCTGGGCCAGTTCAACCAGATCTCGAGCGCCGAGGTGATCGACGGCAACAAGGTCAAGCTGACCACCACCAGCCCCTACCCCGCGCTGCTGGCGCAGCTGGTCAAGCTGTCGGTCGTGCCGCGCCACGTGGTCGAGGAGGTCGGCAACGACGCCTTCAACCTCGCCCCGGTCGGGTCCGGCCCCTACAGCTTTGACGAATGGAACCGCGGCGTGTCGGTGACGCTGGAAAAGAACGCCGCCTACTGGGGCGACGCCGGGCCGTTCGACATGGTGACCTTCCGTGCCGTGCCGGACGCCGCGACCCGCATCGCTGACCTTCAGGCCGGCGCGGCCGATCTTGTCGTCGGGCTCGACAGCGACGGCGCGATGCAGCTGGACGGCAACCCGGCGGTCAAGACGCTGTCCGCCCCGACCGAGCGTGTCGCCTTCATGGGCATGAACCTGGACAAGCCGCCGTTCAACGACCCCGACCTGCGGCGCGCGGCCAGCCTGGCCATCGACTCGGTCGCCATCGCAGAGGGGCTGCTTGGCGCGGGCGAAGTGCCGGTGGCACAGCTGGCCAGCCCGACGCACTTTGGCTATGCCCCTGGCATCGCGCCCTACGAATACGACCCGGAGCAGGCGGCCGAGATCGTCGCCGGCAAGGCCGAGATTGCGGCAACGCCCGCCACCTTTGCCACCGCGCCGGTGTTCGATCAGCGGGTAGTGCAGGCGCTCCAGCAGATGCTGAACGACGTCGGCTTCAACGTCTCGATCAGCATGACCGACATGCCGACCTACCTTGCCGCCGCGCGCGCGCCCGACCGGGCCGAGCGTCCCGAGCTGAACTTTGGCCGCTGGTCCTGCGCCTGCCAGGACGCGGATGGCATCGCCTACCCCTTGCTGCATTCGGAAAGCTCGTGGAGCCGGGTCAGCCGCCCCGAACTGGACGCGCTGCTGGACGAGGCCCGCACCTCGCTGGACGAAAGCGTGCGGCAGGCCGCCTATGACAAGGTGCACCAGATCGTGCGCGACGACTACCTCGTGCGGCCGATCTACCAGGCGGCGGTGCTGTATGGCGCCAAGGCCGAGTTGCAGTTCACGCCCACGGCCAACGAAAGCCTGTTCCTCAACCGCATGAGCTGGTCCGAGTAAATGCAGCGCTTTCTCCTGCGACGGGGCGGCCAGGCGCTGGTGGCGGTGTTCGGGGTCGTGACGCTGGTGTTCTTCATCCAGCGCCTGACCGGCGACCCCGTGCTGCTTCTGGTGCCGGAAACCGCGACCGAGCAGGACATCGAGGCCATGCGCGTGACGCTTGGCCTCGATCGCGCCCTGGGCGTGCAATACCTCGACTTTCTCTATGACATGCTGTGCCTGGACCTCGGCCGCAGCTTTGTCCAGAACGCGCCGGTCTGGGACATCCTGCTCAGCCGCATCCCGCACACCCTGCAACTGGCCGCCGGAGCGCTGGCGGTGGCGTTGCTGATCGGCCTGCCGCTGGGGCTGGTGATGGCGCTGACGCAGGGCAAGGCGGTGTCGCGGCTGATCATGGGCGTGGTGCTGGCCTTTCAGTCGCTGCCGACCTTCTGGAGCGGGATCATGATGATCCTCGTCTTCGGCGTCTGGCTGAAATGGCTGCCGCCCTCCGGCACCGGCACGCCGGCGCACCTGGTGATGCCCTCCATCGCGCTGGGCCTGCTGTCGCTGGCGACCTATGCGCGGATCGCGCGGGCCTCGGTGATCGACGAACTGGGCAAGGACTACGTCCGCTCGGCCCGCGCGCGGGGCGTCGGCACCGGGCGGCTGGTCCGCCGCCACCTGCTGCGCAATTCCGCGATTCCGGTCATTTCCATCACCGCGCTGGAGCTGTCGCAGCTGCTGGCCGGGGCGGTCATCGTCGAGACGGTATTCGCCTGGCCGGGCCTGGGTCTGCTGACCGTGCAGAGCATCGCGGCGCGCGACTTCATGGTGGTGCAGGCGGTGGTGCTGCTGGGCGCCTTCGTCACCATCGCGGCGAACCTTGCCGCCGACATCCTCTACACCGTGGTCGACCCGCGCGTGCGGCTGACGGGCAAGGCATGAGCGTCGCCGCCCTCTCTGCGCGGGCGCGCCTGGGCGGGGCGCTGTCCTGGTGGCCGGCCTGGCTGCTGGCCCTGCTGGCGCTCTGCGCCGTCTTCGCGCCCTGGCTGGCACCGCTGGACCCGGACCGCCAGAACCTGCTGGCGCGGCTCAAGGCGCCGGGTTTCGAGGCGCGCGGCGCGGTCTACTGGCTGGGCTCGGACGAGCTGGGGCGCGACGTGCTGTCGCGCGTGATCCATGGCGCGCGGGTGTCGATCTCTGTCGCGGTGCTGTCGGTGCTGCTGTCGGGCGTTGTGGGCGTGACCGTGGGCATGGCGGCGGGCTACCTGCGCGGCTGGACGGAGACGGTGCTGATGCGGCTGGTGGACATCTTCCTGTCGATCCCGGCGATCCTGCTGGCGATCATCACCGTGGCGGTGCTGGGCCCCGGCTTTGTCAACGTGATCCTCGTGCTGGCGCTGACCCGCTGGCCGCGCTACGCGCGCGTCGCCTATGGCCAGACGCTGGCGCTCGCCGACCGGCCCTTTGTACAGCTGTCGCGGGCGATGGGCGCGGGCACGCCGCGTGTCCTGTTGCGCCACATCCTGCCCAACATCGCCGGTCCGCTGCTGGTGGTCGCGACGCTGGAATTCGGCCTGATGGTGCTGTTCGAGGCGGGTCTGTCGTTCCTCGGCCTCGGGGTGCAGCCGCCGATGGCCAGCTGGGGCGCGATGCTGTCGACGGGCCGCAACTACATCGCCACGGCCTGGTGGATCGCCACCTTTCCGGGGCTTGCTCTGTTTCTGCTTGTCCTTTCGGCCAACATGATCGGCGACCGGATGGGCGACGCAATCGGAAAGGGACGCTGAATGGACTTCGGAGACGAATTCAAGGGCAAACGCGTGGTCGTCACAGGGGCGGCGGGTGTCATGGGCCGCGCGCTGGTGGACCAGTTCGCCACCGCAGGCGCCGAGGTCTGCGCCTCGGACCTGACGACCGAGGGACTGCCGGGCCTTGCCGTCGCCGCCGACCTGACCACGGACGATGGGCTCGAGACGCTGCTGTCCGCGGTCGCGGTAAAATGGGGCGCGCCGGACGTGGTGGTGAACAACGCCGCACTGTACCCTTCGGCCTTCCTCCTCGACATGAGCATCGCCGACTGGGACCGCATCATGGACCTGAACGTGCGCGCCCCGATGGTGCTGATGCGCGGCTTTGCGCTGCAGATGATCAAGGCCGGGGTAAAGGGCAACTTCATCAACATCTCCTCGGGTGCGGCGCGCAAGATGCGGCGCACGGCCGTGACCTACTGCATGTCCAAGACGGCGCTGGACCGCATGTCCAAGGGCTTTGCGCTGGAACTGGCGGAATTCGGCATCCGGGTGAACTGCCTGGAACCCGGTTTCGCACCGGGCAGCGCGGTGTCGTCCCTCAGCCAGGAGCACATCGACCGCGTGACCAACAACATCCCGCTCAAGGCGCAGACCACTGCCGAGGATATCGGCCAGGCGGCGCTGTACCTCGCGTCCTCGGCGGCCAGGAATGTCACCGGCACCTCGCTTGCGGTGGATGGCGGCAATTCGGCGGGCGTCATGGACGTCTACCAGGCCAAGAAGCACCCGCTATGATCTGGGAGGCGCCTGACTATCGCTGGCCCAGTGGCAAGCGCGCCGCCGCCTGCTTCAGCGTCGACGTGGACGCGCTGTCGCCCTGGCTCTGGCAGATGCGCGACGGTGTGCCGGGGACGCTGGCCGCCGTCGAGCACCGGCGCTACGGCATGCGCCGAGGGCTGGCGCGGATGGTCGACATGCTGGACCGGCTGGGCCTGCGCGGCAGTTTCTTCGTCCCCGGCGTCGTGGCCGAAGAAAACCCCGGCCTGCTGCCGGGCCTGCTGGCACGCGGGCACGAGATCGGGTTGCACGGCTATTTCCACGAGATCGTGGCCGACATCAGCGACGCGCAGTTCACCGAGGCGCTGGAACGCTCCATCGCGCTCTTCAAGGCCCAGACCGGGCAGGCGCCCGCCGGATTCCGCTCGCCCGCCTGGGAAATGACGCCGCACATGCTGGCCGACCTGCGCCGCTTTGGCCTCTGGGACAGCTCGCTGATGGGGCATGACCTGCCCTACACCATCGACGGCGTGACCGAGGTGCCGGTGCGCTGGGACAACGACGACGCGATCTTCTTCAAGTTCCTCGGCGCGGGCGACCGCGCGCCGCGCGGGCACCTTGAGATCGGCGCGACCTGGGCCGACGAGGCGGAGGCGCAGGTCGAAGACGGAGGATTGTTCATGCTGACGGTCCATGACTGGATCTCGGGGCGGGCCGCGCGGGTGCGGATGCTGGAACGCCTGTGGCAGGGGATCGCCGAGCGGGGCGATGTCTGGATCGCCACCTGCGGCGAGATCGCGGCGCATCACGCGCGCCAAGGCGGGTTCGAGACGACGACCGCGCCGATCACGCCGGTCGGGGAGCGGCCATCATGATGCAGGACAGCCGCCCGCCCGCGCAGACCTGGACGCTGACGAAACCGCAGGTCGTCAGCGACGGCGGCATCGTGGTCGCCCAGAACGCCGAGGCCGCGCGCGCCGGGGCGCGTGTGCTGGAGGCCGGTGGCACCGCGATGGACGCGGCGGTGGTCACCGCCTGCGTGCTCTCGGTGGTCGAACCCTGGCTGTCGGGCCTGGGCGGCGGCGGGTTCCTGGTGCACGGCGCCGCGAACGGCACGGTCGAAACGCTGGATTTCAACCTGGTCGCCGGTCAGGGAGTCGACCCCGCCGCCTATCCGCTGGCGGGCGGGTCCGGGGGCGACTGGTTCAATTGGCCGGCGGTCAAGGACGACCGCAACCTGGTCGGACCGACGTCGATCTGCGTGCCGGGGGCGGTGGCGGGGCTGTCCACGGCGCTGGAACAGCATGGCCGCCTGTCCTGGGCCGAGGCGCTGGCCCCGGCGATCGAGATCGCCGAACGCGGGATGCGGGTGGACTGGTTCGCCGACCTCGCCTTTGCCATCGACCGCCCCGGCCTGTCGCGCGACCCCGAGGCGCGGGGGCTGTTCCTGGACCCGGACAGGCGCGTGGCGGACCCGGCCGGGCCGGGCGGCGACCTGCTGCCGATGCCGAAGAAGGCGGCGATGCTGCGCCGCCTGGCCGAGGCGGGCGCGCGCGACTTCTACGAAGGCCAGATCGCCCGGGCGCTTTCGGCCGACCTCGCGGCAATGGGCGCACCCGTCACCTCTGCCGATCTTGCCCGCTACCGTGCCGAATGGCGCGCGCCGGTCAGCGCCCCCTATCGCGACCGGCAGGTACACGCGATCCCGGGTCTGTCCGGCGGACCAAGCCTGCTGGAGGCGCTGGCGCAGCTGTCGCACCACGAGATAGGCGCCTTGGACGAGGCAGCGCGCGCCGCGCTCTACGCCGACACCATCCGCGCCGCCTACGAACAGCGGCTGAAGACGATGGGCCACGCCGCGGGCGCGGGGGATTGCACCAGCCATGTCTCGGTCGTCGACCGGCATGGCAACATGGTCGCGCTGACCAATACGCTGCTGTCGCGCTTCGGCTCCAAGGTGATATCTCCCTCGCTGGGCCTGCTGCTCAACAACGGCATGATGTGGTTCGACCCGCGCCCCGGCCAGCCCAACGGCATCGCGCCGGGCGCGCGGCCGCTTGCCAACATGTGCCCGGTGATCGTGACACAGGACGGCAAACCCGAGATCGCGCTGGGTGCGGCGGGCGGGCGGCAGATCTTTCCCGCCGTCCTCCAGGTGCTGTCCGGGCTGATCGACCTTGGCCGGTCGCCGCAGGACGCGCTGCACGCGCCGCGCCTCGACGCCAGCACGCCGACGATCCTGGTCAACCGGCGCGCCGCACGGGACGTGGCGACCGCGATCTCGGCCAACCACCCGGTGCAGATCACCGAAGACGGCGTCTACCCGGTGCGGTTCTCGATCCCGTCGCTGGCGGTATCCGGTCAGGGGCGCGGGCCCAACATCGGCGCCGCGCACCCGCCCAGCCCCTGGGCCGCCGCGGTGGCCGAGGGCGCGGCATGACCCTGTTGCAGGTCGAAGGTCTGTCGGTGCAGGCGGGGGACCTGTCGCTGGTCGAGGGCGTCGACCTCGACATCCGGCCGGGCGAGGTGGTCGCGCTGGTGGGCGAAAGCGGCTCGGGCAAGTCGCTCACCGCGCTGTCGATCATGGGGCTGCTGGCCGAGGGGTTGCAGGTGACCGGCGGTCAGGTGCGGCTGGACGGCGAGCCATTGACCGCCCGGCGTCTGGCCCGGTTGCGGGGCCTCGACCTCGCGATGATCTTCCAGGAGCCGGTGTCGTCGCTCAACCCGCTGATGCCGGTGGGCGCGCAGGTGGCCGAGAGCCTGATCGTCCATGGCCGCGCCTCCGCCGCCGAGGCGCGCATCAAGGCCATCGACATGCTGCGCCGCGTCGGCATCCCCGACCCCGAGCGCCGCGCCGACCAGTTGCCCGCCGAGCTTTCGGGCGGGATGTGCCAGCGCGTGATGATCGCGGCCGCGCTGATCTCGCGCCCCCGCCTGCTGATCGCGGACGAGCCAACCACCGCGCTGGACGTGACGATCCAGGCGCAGATCCTCGCGCTGATCGGCGATCTGGCGCGCGAAGTGGGAACCGCCGTGCTGTTCATCACGCATGACATGGGCGTGGTCGCGGAACTCGCCGACCGCGTCTGCGTCATGTACGGCGGCCGCGTCGTCGAACAGGGGCCGGTCGCCGACCTGTTCGCCGCGCCGCGCCATCCCTACACGGCGATGCTGCTGCGCACGATCCCGCGCCTGACCGATCCGCCCCGGCAGGAGCTGTTCGTGATCCGCGGCAACGTGCCCAGCCCGCGCGACTGGCCCGAAGGCTGCCGCTTTCGCACCCGCTGTCCGCGCGCGGACGCGGCCTGTCGCCGGCGTCCTGTGCTGACCGGGACAGGCCATCGCGTGGCCTGCGTCCATCCAATGGAGGCGCCATGACCGCCCTGCTGGAGATCGAGAACCTCAAGGTGCATTTCCCGGTGCGCACCGGCCGCTTTGGCGGCGACAAGGCCGTGGTCAAGGCGGTCGACGGCGTCTCGCTGACGCTGGCGGCACGGGAAACGCTGGCCCTGGTGGGCGAGTCCGGCTGTGGCAAGTCCACGACCGGCAACGCGGTGCTGGGCCTCGCGCCGGTGACCTCGGGGCGCATCCGTTTTGACGGGCGCGACCTGTCGACGCTGGATGCTGAGGGCCGCAAGGGCGTGTGGCGCGACATGCAGGTCGTCTTTCAGGACCCGGTCTCGGCGCTGAACCCGCGCCGCAGCATCGCGCAGTCCATCGCCGAACCGCTGGAGATCCACGGCACCCCGCGCGGCCAGATCCGCCCCCGGGTCGACGAGTTGATGGACCTGGTCGGCCTCAACCCCGACCAGCGCGACCGGCGGCCCGGCGCGCTGTCAGGCGGCCAGAGGCAACGCGTGGTGATCGCCCGCGCGCTGGCGCTGAACCCCCGGCTGGTGATCTGCGACGAGCCGGTCAGCGCGCTCGACGTGTCGATCCAGAGCCAGATCCTGAACCTGCTGATGCGCCTGCAATCCGAACTGTCGCTGAGCTACTTGTTCATCAGCCACGACCTGAGCGTGGTGCGCCATATCGCCGACCGGGTCGCCGTCATGTACCTGGGCACCGTGGTCGAGATCGGCCCCGCCGCCGAGGTCTTTGGCAATCCGGTCCACCCCTATACCGAGGCGCTGCTGTCCGCGATCCCCCGCCCCGAGCCAGGCGCGCGGCGGGACCGAATCCTGTTGCAGGGCGACCTGCCAAGCCCGATCTCGCCCCCCTCTGGCTGCCCGTTCCGCACGCGCTGCCCGATCGCCGAACCGGGCTGCGCCGAAGTGCGCCCGGACCTGGCGCCCGGTATGGGCAAACACCAGGTCGCCTGCCTGCGCCGAAGCCTCGGGTAGGTCCCAGGCTTGCCAGGACCGGCAGGACTTGGCGGCGTACTGGCCGGGCAGATCGGCGCCGAACGCCTGTCCCTGGTTCGTCAGCCCGCACCGCCCCTTGCGTGGAGTCGACCGCTGGGGCGGCGGCGGGATCCAGTGCGTGATCACGCACCGGATGGACCGCACGCTGGTCGATCGCGCTGTCCTGGTCGGCGCCCTTGGCGTAAAGCAGTTCAGCGGCGAGGCGGGATCGTCAGAGCGCCAGTCGAACAACCCTCCGCACCGCTGTCCTCGCCCGCAAAGACGAGGGTCCGCCTCATATGCTCGTCACCGGCGCGGCTGATCGCCTTTCCGAAAGAGGACATATCCTCCAGCCGTCCGCAAATCTGCGCGCCGTACATATCCACGCCCGCGCGGCCGATCGTGATCAGATGCAGGGGGCTGGACCTTTTGCCATCCCCTTTCATCTGCCCATGCGCTCCGACGCGCAGGGACCCGAACAGGCTGGAAAGAGCACGGATTTGGTCCCGTTCAAGAAAACGCGGCCATGAATACGGGTATGGATGGCGCGGGCAATCACCTGTGCCCCGACATCGCGGCCCAGCGACACCTCATCCTCGCAGCCGTGCACATGCGTGACAGGAATGATGTCCCGCGCGATGATCGGTCCGTCATCGAGGTCGGCACAGCGCCGATCCAAAGCATCAGCCCTGCACCTGTGCCATGAAGGCGTCGAATTCGTCATCCTTGATGGCCACGGAATGACCCGCCTCGGGATAGCCACCGCTATCGACGTCGGCCTTGAATTCCCGGAACGCGGCGATGCGTTCGTTTTGCAGGCGTTCGAATTCGGGGGCGAAGTTGCGATAGGCCTTGCCGTGACGTGGCATGTGGTTCCTGCCATAGCCGCACACGTCCTCGGTGAACAGGTATTGCGCGTCGGCATATCTGCCCGCGCCCATGCCCAGCATGACGAGCGACGAATTCTCGGTCAGGAACCTGGCCACGCGATCCGGAACAACCTCCAGCTCGGCGGCAAAGACACCGATCCTTTCCAGCATCCGGGCGTGTTTCCACAGCTTCGCGGCCTCGTCCGCCGTCTTGCCCACGGCGCGCCACCCGGTCCAGGTGATGTAGGACGGGATCAGGCCGATGTGCCCGACGACCGGCAAGTGGTTGTCGCAGAGCAGCTTCTGGATGTCATAGCTGGCCGAGCAGTAATAGGCGTCGCCGCCCAGGCCCGCGTAGTGGAAGGCCGCGCGGAGGTAGTCCTCGCCGGTGGCGATGGCACGGCCCTCGAACCGGCCCCAGCCGCCGTAGGGAAGACCGACCTGCACAAAGCAATCGCCCGCCGCCTCGCGCATCTCGGCGTCAAAGAACTTGCCCTCGATGGACAGCATGTGGATGCCCGCGGCGTGGGCGGCGGCGGCTTCCTCGGGGGTGGTGACGAAGAGCATCGAGATCTTCTCGCCGCGCGCCTTCATGGCGCGGATGTCTTCGACGTGCGGACGGTTGTGATACATGTGTCAATCCTGTGTTGGCTCACGCGGCTTTCATCAGCCGCTTGAGGTTCTGTTCGGGGTCGGCCAACACGTCGGCGTCGACGGCCGCCCGGTCATCGAGTTCGTCGAAGACGCGGATGTCCTTCGACGTGGCGTTGTCCGGCCCGATGCCCGCCGCGCCCCCCTGCCCCGAGGATGACCATGCCCCCCACCACTAAACCGTGAAGGCTGCACGAAAGGCGTCGAGCGCGGCTTCGGGATCGCCTGCCGCAAAGGCCTCCATCCCGACCGGGCCGCGATAGCCCATGTCGTTCAGGGCCTTGGCGACACCTGCGTAGTTGATCTCGCCCGTGCCCGGTTCGCAGCGGCCCGGGTTGTCGGCGACCTGGACTTCGCCGATCCATGGCAGGCAGGCCCGGCACCAGCGGATCAGGTCGCCCTCGCCGATCTGCGTGTGGTAGAGATCGAGGTTGATGCGCAACTGCGGGCGGTTGACGGCGCTGACCAGCGCCAGCACCTCGGCGGTGCTGCCAAACGGGCAACCGGGATGGTCGATCGGGTTGAGGTTTTCCAGGGTGAAGGTCACGCCCTCCCCCTCGGCCATATCGCAGATGCGGTGCAGCGTGTCGCGGGCGCGCTGTTCAAAGCCCGGCGCAAAGGACCCGATCAGCGGGATCGGCACGCCCCTGTCGCCCAGGCCCGTGCCGTGCAGGTTCAGCCGGTCGACGCCCAGCCGCTTGCCGACCTGCGCGGTTTCATGCGCAGAGGCCAGCAGCGCATCGGCGCCCTCGGCATCCGACAGCCGCCCCACCAAGTATCCGTTCATGATGGTGAAATTCGCGCCCGTGGCCTCCAGCCTGGCCAGGTCGTGTTCCGGCCAGTTCCAGAGACCGACACCAAAGCCCATCTCCTTCAGGCGCGAGGCCCGCCAGTCGATGGGCTTGTCACGCCAGAGCATCTCGGCGCAGGCAGCCAGTTGAAACGTCATGTCGCGCGCTCCATTTGGGACGGGGGCAAGGCGCTTCGGAGCGCCTTGGACAAGCGTCTTTGCAGGCGCTTGCTCGCCCGGTTCATATCTCGACGAAAACCCGGCCGCCGTCGAGTTTGACGGGGTAGGTGCAAAGGCTCTCACAGGCCGGCGGGGTTTCGACCTCGCCGGATTTGCAATCAAAGATCGAGGAATGCTTGGGGCATTCGATGGTCGCCTCGACCACCAGCCCGCCCTCCAGGTGCACATCCTCGTGGGTGCACAGACCGTCGGTGCAATAGTAATTGTCCTCGTGATCGCGGATGATGACAAAGGTCCGCGCACCGTGATCAAAGCGGATCACGTCCTCGGCGTCGACATCGCCCGTCGCGCAGGCATCTACCCATTGTGCCATGATTGTTCTCCTCGTTGGTGTCAGGCGGCCGGGGTGGCCGGTCCATCGTGACAGGGGTTTGCGGTCTCCGGCATCGCGTGCCGGAGATGGGGATCTTTGCCCTGACGGCAGGGCGCGGGCAACGCCTTGGCATTGTTCGTGAGGCCAGCCACCCAGCAATGCGGCGCAGCAGACCAGCCGCAGGCGTTGACCTCGACCCTGCCGACACCCATGCGCTGCGCATTGTCCACCACGGCCGTGAAGGACATGCCCCCGTAGCTGTCGGATACGAAACCCGGTTTCATGTACAGAACGCCGGCCTGGAGACCAGGGAGGTGTCTTCACGCGCACCACTCGCCAAAGCGCGCGCGCCCGCCTCGGCGATCCCGGCGGCGGCGTAGCCGTCCCAGGCGGAGGACGCCAATTCGGGATAGGCCCCGCCCCGCGCCCATTTGACAAAGGCCCGGTTCTGCCGGCGACAGGCCTCGGCGTCGCGGTCGCGCCAGTCGGGATCGTGTCCCAGGGTCCTGGCGCCGTCCTGATCGACGCGCGCATGGCTGACTAGGTTGGTCGAGATCGTGCCGGCGAAAGCGGCGGCGGGCGTCGCCACGTTGCGGTGCCAGTTGTGCCTCATCAGCGCGCGGCCGATCCTGCCATGGTGCAGGACCTTGCGCATCTGCCGGCAGGCCGGATCGTTGCGGCGCATGAAGCCCTGCATGATGTGCCGCTCGCCAGCAGTCTCTTCGGCCTGCATCACGTCAAGGCGTTCCGCCGAGGACTGCGAGAGGGGCGTTTCGCGCATCACCTCCTTGCCCGCCTCGATACAGGCGGGGCTCAGCGGCGCGTGGGTGAAATCGGGCGAGGTGACGATCACGGCGTCCACGTCGTCGCGGGCGATGGTGGCCTGCGCGTCGCTTGCAGACTCGGCCCCGTCCCGGTCGGCGATGAACCTGGCGCGGGCAGCATCCATGTCGCAAACCACCTGAAGGATTGCGCCGGGAAGCGCCTCGGCGACGATGCGGGCGTGGTCGGCGCCGATGACGGCAATGCGAAGGGTCATTCGTTTCGTGCTTTCGATGAAGTGTGGTGATCCCGGGTCAGGCCCCGGGCGGGTGCCTCAATGCGCGGGTTCCGGCACATGTCCGTCATGAGTGTCCATGTAGCCTTCGATATTCGCTTCGAGATCGGCCATGGATTCGCCCCCGGCCATCAGGTCGGCAATTTCCTCGCGGGTCTTTTCACCCTTGCGGAAGTCGGCGGCGATGGCGCCCCGGATCAGAACGGCAAAGTGATCGCCCACCGCCATCGCGTGCATGACCTGGTGGGTGATGAAGATCACCGCCAGACCGCGCCGCTTGGCCTCGTTCACGATGCGGAGCACGTGCGCGGCCTGTTTCACCCCCAGCGCGGCGGTCGGCTCGTCCAGGATCAGCACGCGCGCGCCGAAATACACCGCGCGGGCGATGGCCAGCGATTGCCGTTCGCCCCCCGACAGGCCCCCGACGAGACGGTCGCCATCGGTGATGCGGGTGATGCCCATCTTCTGGACCTCGTCCACGGCGATCCGGTTCGCCTTGTGCCGGTCAAAGACCTTGAACGGGCCGATCCCCCTGGTGGGCTCATTGCCGGCAAAGAAGTTGCGCCCGATGGACATCAGCGGGTAGGTGCCGCCGAACTGGTGCACCGTGGCGATGCCCATTTCCTGCGCGTCGCGGGGGCGGTCAAAGCGGACCGGCTTGCCGTCCATCAGCATCTCACCTCGGGTCGGCTGATAGACACCGGACAGCGTCTTGATCAGCGTCGATTTGCCGGCACCGTTGTCGCCCAGAAGGCAGAGCACCTCGCCTTCGTTGACCTTCAGGCTGATTTCATGAAGCACGTCGATCGGGCCAAAGCTCTTGTCGACCTTGCGCATCTCCAGAACGGGGGTCTTGTCAGACATCTGTTGCCCTCACTTTGTCTTGGTGGTCGACGCGCTGGTCGCCGGGTTTCGGAAGGTGTCGCTCACAATCATCGCCCCGATGAAGTGCATGTTCAGGTCCTTGTCGAAGGCGGTGAATTTGATCCCCTGGAACACGATGCCAAAGGTCAGCTTCCCAGAGACAACGCCGGTCGATATTGCTTACAGCCGGGCGACGGCTTTTGCCGCGGTTACCGGTTTCTTCTTTCGCGGGACCAGTGACAGGGCCAGCGAGCGAAAGCTCTCGTTCATGGCGACGGCAACCAGTAGCGTCGCGCCGATGATCAGGTTCGACCAGTTGCGGTCGATCTCGGTAAAATAGATGCCCTGGTTGACCACCGCGAAGGTCAACGTGCCGACAAAGATGCCGATCACCGATCCGAACCCGCCGGACAGCAGTGTGCCTCCGACGACCACGCTGACGATCACGTTGAAGATGATCCCCATGCCGCCCGACACCTGGGCCGAGTTGAACAGGATCGCCTGGCACATGCCGACAAAGCTGGCGGCGGTGGCGGACAGGATGAACAGCGTGATTGTCATGCGGTCTACCGGGATACCGGCGTTGCGCGCGCTTTCGCGGTCGCCGCCCATGGCGAACAGCCAGTTGCCAAAGCGCTGCTTGTGGACCACGAACCAGAAGACGACCGCCGCGATCACCCACCAGACGATGATCACCTGGTGACTGGCCCCCATCAGGCTGCCAAAGGCGAACTTGGCCCAGCCCGGCGCGGTGACGGCGACGCTCGCGGCGCCGGTCAGCACCTTGGAGGCGGTCAGCACGATCCCCTGCATGGCCACCAGCGTGCCCAGCGTGATGATCAGCGACGGCACCGTGGTGCGGATCGTCAGCATACCGTTGATGGTGCCGACGATCACCCCCAGCCCCAGCGCCGCGATCATGCCGAAGATGATCGGCAGTTCGTAGTGGCCGGAGACGATGGCGACCGTCATCGAGCCGGCCGGGATCATCGCGCCGATCGAGATGTCCAGTTCCCCGGCGATCATGAGCAGCCCGACCGGGATCGCAACGAGGCCCATGTTGGCCGCGAAGTTCACCCAGCTTGCCGCCCCCATGAGGCTGACCAGGTCGACGCCGCCGAAAATCACAAAGAACAGCAGGATGCCGATCAGGCTCAGGACGGCGCCCGCACCGGGCTGGCGGAGGAAGGTTCCGAAAGCATCGCGCATGGCTCAGCCCGCCTTTTTCTTGGTAGCATAGGACAGCGCCAGGCTGCGGAAGCTATCATTCGACATTACCGCGATCAGCAGCAGCGCGCCGATGATGATCGAGCCATAGTTCGGGTCGATCCCGGAAAAGAAGATGCCCTGGTTGACGATGGCAAATGTCAGGGTGCCCAGAACGATGCCGATCACCGACCCCGATCCGCCGGTCAGCAGCACGCCGCCGATCACCACGCACATGATCGAGTTGAAGATGAAGGCTTGCCCCGCCGCGACCTGCGCGCTGCCGAAGGTCAGCACCTGGCTGACCCCGACAAAGGCCGCCGCGAACCCGCTCAGCATATACAGCCCGATCGTGGTGCGGGTGACCGGGATACCCGCGTTGCGCGCGCTTTCGCGGTCGCCGCCCAGGGCGAACACCCAGTTCCCCCAGGGTGACAGGTGCAGGAAGAAATAGACCAGCCCGGCGAAACCCATCCACCAGAAGATCGTCGCGCGGAACATGAAGTTGATCGACGACCCCAGCAGCGCCTTGGCCGAGGGGTCCGGGGTCATGAAGACACCGGTCGATCCGGCGATCATCACGGTAAAGCCCAGCGTCAGGCCCATCGTGCCGAACATCGTTCCGATGGTGATGATCAGCGATGGAATGCCCGTGCGCGTCACAAGCTGGCCATTGACGAAACCCACGCCAAGTCCAACCGCCAGCCCGGCAAAGACGCCATACCACGTGGGCAGGTCATAATGGCCGGAGACAAGCGCCGTGGTCAGGGCCGCGGCAGGCACGACCGCGCCAACCGAGATGTCGAGTTCGCCCGCGATCATCAGCAGGCCCACGGGCAAGGCGATGATGCCGACCTCGGCCGCCATGGTCAGAAAGGCCGACCAGCCCGGCGCACCCAGAAAGACCGAGCCACCGAGTGACGCAAAGAACACGTACACGACGACCGTCCCGATCAGCGTGCCGAATTCGGGCCGCCGGATCAGCTGGCCGACCGTATCGGCCATGTCGCGTTTCTCTGTTGGATCAGTTGACATGTTTCTCCCCCCGGACAGCCTGTCGGTCCTGCCTTGATGGGGCCGCGACGGACGCGACCCCATGTCTTGGACGCTCAGCGCGTGCCGGACTTGGCACCGGTCATCGTGGCCGCGATGTTGGTGGCATCGACGACGCCGGGGCCGGTCAGGATTTCACGCGTCGGGATCGACAGGCCGTAGTTGATGTGACCGTTCAGGATCGACACGGCGTAAAAGCCCTGCTGATAGCCCTGCTGGTCGATGGCGCAGGATTGTGCGCCGGTCGAGATCTGGTTCAGGATCGCTTCATCGAAGTTGATGCCGCAGACCTGCACCTGACCGGCCTTGCCCGCCTGCTGGATGCCCTGCACGATGCCGACGGCGTCGAGGTTGGCGGTGGCGAACACGGCGTCGATCTCCGGGTTCTGCAGCAGATGCGCGCGCACGGCCTGGGCGACAGCGGTCACATTGCCCTGCGCGGTGGCGGGCAGCGGCATGGTCGAGGCGGTCTTGCCCGCGTTGGCCATGCCCTCGGCAAAGCCGTTGCAGTAGTCTTCGATGTTGGCCGCACCCGGCAGCGAGTTCACGCACAACCCGTTGGTTGCGCCATTGTTGCCCAGCCATTCGCCACCAGCGACGCCAGCCTTGTAGTCGACCGCCCCCACGTAGTTCAGCGCGCCCAGACGGTCCGCTGCCGCGATCCCACCGGCGTTGTAGATCACCAGCGGAATGCCCGCATCGACAACCGCCTGGAACGCCGGGTCCATCGCTTCGGGCACCCAGTTGGGACCGACGACGCCGGTGGCGCCCTGGTCGATCGCCTGGCGGATCAGTTCCGCCGCGTCGACACCCAGGTTGTCGTAGTTCTGCGGCCCGAGCCACGTCACCTTTCCGCCCTGCGCTTCGACGACCAGACCGGCATCCTCGGCGCCTTTCTTGACGATGGACCAGAACGGATCGTCGGGCTTGCCGCCGATGACAAAGATGTTTGCGCCTTCGGCATGGGCCGTGCCGGCGCCCAGCGCCATGACCACCGCGGTGGCAAGGATCTTGCTCGGTTTCATGTGGGTCTCCTCCCGATGTGCCGCGCAGTGCGGCGATTGGTTGTGCTTGGGGTCTTTCGGCCCGCCTCTTCGCGGGCCGATCCGGCTATTCCGCCGGGGTCGCCTTGGACTGTTTGGCCTTCAGGCGCTCCTTCTTGGCGCGAAAACGGGCCTTCATCTGTTCGTCGGCATCCTTGGAGCCGTCGTGCCAGGTGCCGAACCACTTATCGAGCGGAACAAGCCCCTCACCGCCGTAATTCACCTCGAAATACTTGTGGTGCAGGTAATGGGCGTAGGCGTGGCTGTTCATCGCCTTGTCGCCCGCTTCGCCGTCGAACTCGAGCTTTTCAAAGCCGATGTGCCCGTTGATCGCGCCATAGGCCGTCGAGTTCAGCTGGAACAGCGCCACCACCGGGTTCGACGGGATCAGCAGGTGCCACAGCATTTCCGAAAAGAAGATCGCGGATTCCACCGGGTGCATCGACATCGAGGACCACGGGCTTGGGTTGATCGAGTTGTGGTGGACCGAGTGGACATGCTTGTAGAGCGCGCCCTGATGGATCAGCCAGTGGCCGCAGAAGAAGTGGATTTCGTGGATGGCAGGCACCAGCAGCGTCAGCACGACCAACCACAGCCAGTGCTGTTCCCAGCCCAGCCAGGCAAAGGCGTGGTAGCCGTTGGCATGGCACCAGAAGAAGATCACCTGGATCAGCGTCCAGATCGGGATCGACACGAAAAAGCTGCGCAGGAAGTTGTCGAGGTTCTGGGATTTGAACCAGAACACGTCAGACGGGTTTTCGGCCGGGAACCTGGCGTTGTACTTGAAGCGCGTGCCCTGGATGCGCTTGACGTAGTAAAACAGCTCGATCGAGCCATACATGACAAAGATGCCGCCCGCGTTGATCGCATAGAGGATCGCGACCCATTTCCACGACCAGGTGGAGAACTCAGCCAGGTTGGGCTGGATGATCAGGAACCAATAGGCCAGCGTGACCGTCATGTGAAAGGCGTTCCACGGCCACAGGTACTCCACCACGAAATGGCCCATCCGGCTCCAGCGCCCTTCCCAGAAAGGCGCGACATGAAGAGGCGTGCCGGGCGTCCAGTTGCCGCGCTTGTCTCGGGCGCCGTATTGCAGGTCGTCCATTCTGCATCCTCCCACAAGCGGCGACTCGAACTTAAATGATGTCCCCGCGATGCAGATTTTCTTGACAGGTTGATCCAGATCAAATCAAGATATCTTAAACCTATCGGCCCTTTTCGTATCATTTCAGATCAACTTGGCCAGCTTTTGAAACCAAATGAACCGAGGGCGCGCGATGAAACGACCGACCATCCCCGACCTGGCCGAAGCGGCGGGCGTTTCCGTGTCGACCGTGAACCGGGTTCTGAACCAGCCCGACTCAGTCCGCCAACCGACCCGCCAACGGGTGATGAACGCCGCCGAGGAAATCGGTTTTTACGGGCTTGGCACGATCCAGCACGCGGTGCGCGCCGGCCAGGAAACCCACCGGCTGGGCATCCTTTTGCAACAGGAAGGCCGGACCTTCTACAACAACCTCGGGGCTGCCCTGCGGCGGGCGGCCTCGGCGCAGACAGGGTGCTCGGTCGAACTGACCTTGAGCTACATGGACGACCTTTCCCCCGACAAGGTCGCAGCGCAACTGGTGGCCTTGTCGAACGAAGCGGACTCTGTCGCGCTGGTCGCTGCGCAGCATCCCCTGGTTGCCGATGCCATCGACACGGTCATGGCCCGCGGCGTGCCCGTCACCGCCATCATCGCCCCGCTGTCCGCCTCCGGCAACGTGAGCTTTGTCGGGCTGGACAACTGGAAGGTCGGGCGCACCGCCGCCTGGGCCTTTGTCAACATCGTCAGGCAACCGGGCAAGATCGGCATCCTCCTCGGCAACCACCGCTACCGGAACCAGGAAATGAACGAGAGTGGCTTTCGGTCCTATTTCCGCGAACACAACAGCGCCTTCACCCTGCTGGAGCCCATTGCCACCTATGAATCGGCCGCTGCGGCGCGCGAGTTGGTCGAAGGACTGCTGAAGCAGCATCCCGACCTCTGCGGGCTGTTTGTATCAGGCGGCGGGATCACCGGTGCCATCGCCGCGCTGCGCGACGCGCCTCACCGCTCGGATTTTGTCGCTGTCGGGTATGAGTTGTTCGATGCCACCCGCGCCGCGCTGATCGACGGGACGCTCAGCATGGTCATCTCTCACCCCATGCAGACCCTCGCGACCGAGACGATCCAGACCATGATCAAGGCACGGCGATCCGGTGCCGATGGCGGCGCGCAACGCGTCGCCCTGAGTTTTGATATCTATACTCCGGAAAACGTATGAAGCCCGGTCGCGAGGCTTAAACCAGCCCGCATTTCGACCGGGCAATTGGGCTCAAATACCGGGTTGCTCACAGGGGGCCCTGTATTCCGCTTGAAATGCAGTTCCTCAAAGACCTGAAAACGACGCCGGGACGCGCCTGCGGCACGCAAATCATCAGTCCAACTCTCTGATTTCAGTGGTGAGCCGTGCAGGATTCGAACCTGCGACCCACTGATTAAAAGTCAGTTGCTCTACCAACTGAGCTAACGGCCCACGGAGCGCCTGTCTAAGAAGAGCGCCCGACATGGTCAAGCCATAAAATCACGTTTTTTTCGTGGTCCGGCCGCCGTGCTTGCACCGCCACTGGAAAGCGCCGAGCAAGGGGCGTATATGCCGCGCCATGACACAGGATGCGCACCCTCTGCCCTTCATGAAGATGCACGGGCTCGGCAATGATTTCGTGGTGATCGACGCCCGCACGGGCGCCGTCCCTTTGTCCCCTGCCCGGATCACCGCCATCGCCGACCGGCACACAGGTGTCGGCTTTGACCAGCTGGCGGTGATCGCGCTGCGCGGCGACCAGCCACACCTGACCTTCTACAACTCGGACGGCTCCACCTCGGCCGCCTGCGGCAACGCCACGCGCTGCATCGCGCGGCACATCATGGACCAGACCGGCCAGGCCCAGCTGACCCTGACCACAGATCGCGGCACGCTTCGGGCGGTGGACGCGGGCGACGGGCTGACCTCGGTCAACATGGGGCCGCCGCAGCTGGACTGGCCCGAGATCCCGCTGGCCGAGGCCATGGACACGCTGGAGCTGCCGATCGAGGGCAGCCCGACGGCGACCGGCATGGGCAACCCGCATTGCACCTTCTTTGTCGAGAATGCCGAGGCGATCCCGCTGGAGCAGTTCGGCCCGCGTTACGAATACCACCCGCTCTACCCGCAGCGCACCAACGTGCAGGTGGCCAGCATCATAGGCCCCGATCACATCCGCATGCGCGTCTGGGAACGCGGGGTCGGCGTGACGCTGGCCTCCGGTTCGTCCTCCTGCGCCACCGCCGTCGCCGCCGCGCGCCGGGGGCTGACCGGGCGCAAGGTGCGGATCGACCTCGACGGCGGCACGCTGCACGTCGACTGGCGCGAGGATGGCGTCTGGATGACCGGCGCCTCCGCCCATGTCTTCGACGGCCAGTTCACTGCCGCCTGGCTGAGGGCGCACCCGTGAGCGCGCCCAGGTTCACCACCCTGGGCTGCCGCCTGAACGCCTACGAGACGGAGGCCATGAAAGCGCTGGCCGAGCAGGCCGGGCTGGGCGACGCCGTGGTGATCAACACCTGCGCCGTCACGCAGGAGGCCGTCCGCAAGGCCCGGCAGGAAATCCGCCGCCTGCGCCGCGAAAACCCCGACGCCCGGCTGATCGTCACCGGCTGCGCGGCGCAGATCGACCCGGACAGCTTTGCCGCCATGGCGGAGGTCGACGCCGTCATCGGCAATACCGAAAAGATGGCCCCGGAGACCTGGCAGGGCCTTGCCGCCGACTTCATCGGCGAGACGGAAAAGGTGCAGGTCAACGACATCATGTCGGTGACCGAAACCGCCGGCCACCTGATCGACGGTTTTGGCACCCGCTCGCGCGCCTACGTCCAGATCCAGAACGGCTGCGACCATCGCTGCACCTTCTGCATCATTCCCTATGGCCGCGGCAACTCGCGCTCGGTCCCCGCCGGGGTGGTCGTGGACCAGGTCCTGCGACTGGTCGACCAGGGCTACAACGAGGTCGTGCTGACCGGGGTCGACTTGACCTCCTGGGGCGCGGACCTGCCCGGCGCGCCGCGCCTGGGGGACCTGGTGATGCGCCTCCTGCGCCTTGTCCCCGGCCTGCCCCGCCTCCGCCTGTCGTCCATCGATTCGATCGAGGCGGACGAGAACCTGATGCTTGCCATCGCCAGCGAGCCGCGCCTGATGCCCCACCTGCACCTGTCGCTGCAACACGGCGATGACCTGATCCTCAAGCGGATGAAGCGCCGCCACCTGCGCGACGACGCCATCCGTTTCTGCGAAGAGGCGCGCAAGCTGCGGCCCGACATGACCTTTGGCGCCGACATCATCGCAGGCTTCCCGACCGAAACCGAGGCGCATTTCGACAACAGCCTTAAGCTGGTGGAGGACTGCGGCCTGACCTGGCTGCACGTCTTCCCCTACTCGTCCCGCCCCGGCACCCCCGCCGCCCGCATCCCGCAGAAGGTCAACGGCGCCGTGATCAAGGACCGCGCCGCCCGCCTGCGCGCCGCCGGTGACGCCCGCGTGCAGACCCACCTGCAAGCGCAGCAGGGCCGCGCCCATGCGGTGCTGACGGAGGCGCCGGACATGGGCCGCACCGAACAGTTCACCGAGGTCCGCTTTGCCACGCCGCAGCCGGTCGGCCAGATCGTGCGCTGCACGATCACCGGCCAGTCCGGCCACCAGCTGACGGCCTGAGACGTGCACCCGAACCCCACCTTCCGCCAGACCGCCGCGCAGGAGGCTCTCAGCCTTGCCCGGACGCGCGGGTTTGGCCTGCTGGCGCTCTCTGCGCAGGGCGCGCCGCTGCTGTCGCACGTGCCGTTCCTGCTGTCGGACGATGGCACGCAGGCCCGGCTGCACCTT
The DNA here is from genome assembly GCF_900184945.1 of Antarctobacter aquimaris. Classification (GTDB taxonomy): domain Bacteria; phylum Pseudomonadota; class Alphaproteobacteria; order Rhodobacterales; family Rhodobacteraceae; genus Maliponia; species Maliponia aquimaris. Next base: position 24,960 of record NZ_FXYF01000010.1, read on the forward strand.
GTCCGCTCGAACCCGATCTGCCGCGCCTGCGCGCAGCCGCTCGCCGCCACGCTGGCCGTCAGCGGGCCGGACGGCTACATCTCGCCCGACTGGTACGGGTTGGATGACCAGGTACCGACCTGGAATTACCTCGCAGTCCACCTGACCGGCACGCTGCACCCGCTGCCGATCGAAGACCTGGAACCCATGCTGGCGGACCAGAGCGCCGCCTTTGAGGCACGCCTGCAGCCCAAACCGCCCTGGACGATGGACAAGATGACCGCCGACACCAGGACACGCTTCCTGCGCATGATCCTGCCCTTCAGGCTGCAGATTGACGACGTCCAGAGCACCTTCAAGCTCAACCAGAACAAGCCCGATGCCGCGCGCCACGCCGCCGCCGACAGCGTGCAGACCGGGCTGGGCAGCGACCTCGCCGCGCTGGCCCGATGGATGCGCACCCCGCCGCGACAGGACTGACCCCGGGCTTCTTCTCTGCTCAAATACTCCCCGGCGCCGCGCCGACAACTGCGCCTCGCATCAAGAAAAAGGCCCCGCCGTCGCCGGCAGGGCCCTCAATCCGTTGAAGAGGCGAAGTTACTCTTCGACTTCTTCCAAAGCCGCCACGCGCGCCTTGTCGGCGGCGCCCTTGGCGCTGACGTCGCGGTCGACCAGTTCGATGATCGCCATCGGCGCCATGTCGCCATAGCGGAAGCCGGCCTTCAGCACGCGGGTGTAACCACCTGCACGCTCGGCGTAGCGCGGGCCGAGGATCTCGAACAGCTTGGCGACGTCCTTGTCTTCCTTCAGGATCGCGGCCGCCTGGCGGCGGGCGTGCAGGTCGCCGCGCTTGCCCAGGGTGATCAGCTTGTCGGCGACGCGCTTGAGTTCCTTGGCCTTGGGCAAGGTGGTCTTGATCTGCTCATGTTCGATGAGCGAGCCGGCCATGTTCGCCCACAGCGCCTTGCGGTGCTCGTGGGTGCGGTTCAGGCGGCGGTAGCCTTTTGCGTGACGCATGTGTCTTACTCCGTTTGCCCTCTACGGGCGGTTTTGCTTTGTCCGGCAGCCCATGCGTGCGGGCCGCTCTCCTTGGGGCACGTGGCCCGGACGAGGCGTCTCCGCCTCGCCGTAGGGTGGGTTTTCAACCCACCTTTACTCAGAACGAGTCTTCCAGCTTCTTGGCCAGGTCCTCGATGTTGTCCGGCGGCCAGTCCTCGACGTCCATGCCCAGGTGCAGGCCCATGCCCGACAGCACTTCCTTGATCTCGTTCAGCGACTTGCGGCCAAAGTTCGGGGTGCGCAGCATCTCGGCTTCGGTCTTCTGGATCAGGTCGCCGATGTAGACGATGTTGTCGTTCTTCAGGCAGTTGGCCGAGCGCACCGACAGTTCCAGCTCGTCCACCTTCTTGAGCAGCAGCGGGTTGAACTCGAGGCCGTCGTCGTCATCCTGACGGGTGGCCGACTCGGGCTCTTCGAAGTTCACGAAGATCGACAGCTGATCCTGCAGGATGCGCGCCGCAAAGGCGATGGCATCCTCGGGCGTGACCGAGCCGTCGGTCTCCACCTTCATGGTCAGCTTGTCGTAGTCCAGCACCTGGCCCTCGCGGGTCGGCTGCACCTCGTAGGCGACCCGTTTGACCGGCGAATAGATCGCGTCGATCGGGATCAGGCCGATCGGGGCGTCTTCCGGCTTGTTCTTGTCGGCCGAGACATAGCCCTTGCCGGTGTTCACGGTGAACTCCATGTACACTTCGGCGCCTTCGTCCACGTGACAGATCACGTGTTCGCGGTTCAGGATCTCGATGCCGTTGGTCTCGGCGATGTCCCCGGCGGTGACGACGCCCGGGCCCTTGCCGGTCACCGACAGGCGCTTGGGTCCTTCGACTTCCATGCGCAGCGACACACCCTTGAGGTTCAGGATGATGTCGGTGACGTCTTCACGCACACCGGCCACGCTGGAGAACTCGTGCAGCACGTTGTCGATCTGCACCGAGGTGATGGCCGCGCCCTGAAGGCTCGACAGCAGCACCCGGCGCAGGGCGTTGCCCAGCGTCAGGCCAAAGCCACGCTCCAGCGGTTCTGCGACGACGGTCGCCATGCGCGACGGATCGGCGCCCGGCTTGATCTCAAGCTGCGTCGGCTTGATCAGTTCAGCCCAGTTCTTGTGGATCATGCAGTTCCCTCCATACCTGCCAGCCCCTCATGTCCAAAGGAGCCGACGCCCGAGGTTTCAAAACGACGACACGAGGCCGGGCAAAGACCCGGCCCCGTATTATCCTGTTCCGCTGGTCAGACGCGGCGGCGCTTCGGCGGCCGGCATCCGTTGTGCGCGATCGGGGTCACGTCACGGATCGACGTGATGTTGAAGCCGACGGCAGCCAGAGCGCGCAGCGCCGATTCACGGCCCGAACCGGGGCCCTGAACTTCGACTTCCAGTGTCTTGACGCCATGTTCCTGCGCCTTCTTGCCGGCGTCTTCGGCGGCGAGCTGGGCGGCGTAGGGGGTCGACTTGCGCGAGCCCTTGAAGCCCATGGTGCCGGCGGACGACCAGGAGATCGCGTTGCCCTGCACGTCCGAGATCAGGATCTTGGTGTTGTTGAAGGACGAGTTCACATGCGCCACACCGGCAGCAATGTTCTTCGAAACCTTCTTCTTGCCGCCAGCGCGGCGTGTATCGCGTGCCATGTTTCCGTTCTCCCCTTACTTCTTCTTGCCGGCGATCGGCTTGGCCGGGCCCTTGCGGGTACGGGCGTTGGTATGGGTACGCTGACCGCGCACGGGGAGATTGCGGCGATGGCGCAGGCCGCGGTAGCAGCCGAGGTCCATCAGGCGCTTGATGTTCATCTGCACTTCGCGGCGCAGGTCGCCTTCGACGGTCAGGTTCGCGTCGATGTATTCGCGCATCGCCAGCACTTCGGCGTCCGAAAGCTGGTTCACGCGGCGCGACTGGTCGATGTTGGTCGCGTCGCAGATGGCCTTGGCGACAGCCGGGCCAATGCCGTGGATGTAGGTCAACGCGATCGGGACGCGCTTGTTGGTCGGGATGTTGACGCCGGCAATACGTGCCAAGTCTGTATTCCTTTCGTTGCGAGCCCGTAGCTCCAGGCCCTTTTTTCACAACGGAAGCCCGGAGCGCGCGGCCGCCGGGCGTCTGTCATATCTCAGGTGATCTGCCCTAACCGCAAGACACGATTCGGACGTGGGTATCCCAGCGGGATGGGGCTAACTATGGGGGCAGGCGCAGAACGTCAACCCCCTGTCAAGCACATTGTTCCAACGGCCCTTCGACGTTTTGCCAGAGGCGGGACGCGGCGCTTGCCAAGCTGGCCTAACACAGCATTCTTCGGGATATCCACATGCCCCTGTCTGTCATCGGCGCCGGTCCGGGCGTGCCGGTGCCCGATGTACCCTGCCCTTCCGGCGACACGACGGCAGAGTTCCGCATGAACCTGGAGCTTGATGGCTGACCGCCCCATTGTCCCCCGAACACGAAAAAGCGCCGCACCCGGATCAGGCGCGGCGCTTTTGTCCACGAGGTCTGACCTCAGCCCAGGATGGCGTCGATCTCGGCCTTGACCGTGGCCATGTCGCCCATGCCGTCGATCGACTTCAGGTCGCCCTTGGCATAGTAGTAGCCGATCAGCGGCGAGGTCTTCTTGTAGTATTCCATCAGCCGGGTCCTGAGGCTGTCCTCGTTGTCGTCGGCGCGGCGCTTGAACTCGGCCTTTTCACCGCAGGCGGTGCAGACGCCATCCGCCGGGATCGGCTTGGTGTGGTCGTTGTAGACCTCGCCGCAATTGGCGCAGGTCGCGCGGGCGGTGATGCGCGCCACCAGCGCGGCATCGTCCACCTGCATCTCGATCACCGCGTCCAGCGACTGGCCCTCCTCGCGCAGCAGGTCGCCCAGCGCGTCGGCCTGCGCCAGCGTGCGGGGGAAGCCATCGAAGATGAAGCCGTTCGACTTCACGGTTTCCAGCTTTTCGCGGATCAGCCCGATCACGATCTCGTCGGTGACCAGTTCGCCGCGTGCCATCACGTCGGCGACGATCTTGCCCATCTCGGTGCCGCTGTCCTTGGCCTCGCGCAGCATGTCCCCGGTGGACAGCTGCACCATGCCGCGCTCTTCTTCCAGAAGGCGCGCCTGCGTCCCCTTCCCCGCCCCTGGCGGTCCCAACAGTATGATGTTCATCGACGCGCCGGCGCTCCCCGTTTCTTGCGTGTCTTACCCTTGCCGCGCAGTTGCGATTTCTGAATAAGACCTTCGTATTGATGAGCCAGCAGGTGGCTCTGGACCTGTTGGATCGTGTCCATGGTCACGCTGACCACGATCAGGACAGAGGTGCCGCCAAAGTAGAACGGAATGGCATATTGCGTGCGCAGGATCTCGGGCAGCAGGCAGACCGCCGTCAGGTACATCGACCCCAGAACAAGCACGCGGTTCACGACGTATTCGAGGTATTCCGCCGTCTTCTTTCCGGGGCGGATGCCGGGAACGAAACCGTTCTGGTTCTTGAGGTTGTCGGCAACGTCATCGGGTTTGAACGAGACGTTGAAGGTGTAGAAGTAGGCGAAGAACACGATCATGCTGCCGAAGAACAGCAGGTACAGGGGCTGTCCGGGGCCGAAGTAGGCCAGGATCGTCGACATGATCGGGCTGGCGCTGTCACCCCCCGAGAAGGTCGAGATGGTGACCGGCAGCAGCAGCAGCGACGAGGCAAAGATCGCCGGGATCACGCCGGCCGGGTTGACCTTGACCGGCAAGTGGCTGGACTGCGCCTCGGTCATCTTCATGCCGACCTGGCGGCGCGGGTACTGGATGGTGATCTTGCGCAGCGCCCGCTCCATGAACACCACGAAGGTGATCACCCCCACGACCATCAGGATCACCCCGACGATCAGCGCCGGGCTGATTGCGCCCGACCGGCCGGAGGCAAAGAACTGCGCCAGCGCGGCGGGAACCTCGGCAATGATGCCGACGAAGATGATCAGCGAAATGCCGTTGCCGATGCCGCGCTGGGTGATCTGCTCGCCCAGCCACATCAGGAACATGGTGCCGCCGACCAGGGTGATCATGCACGAGGCGCGGAAGTACCAGCCCGGATCGGTCACCAGGTCGCCGGCCTCGAGGCTGACGGCCAGGCCATAGGACTGGAGGATCGCCAGCGCCACGGTGCCGTAGCGGGTGTACTGGTTGATCTTCTTGCGGCCCTGCTCACCCTCTTTCTTGAGTTGCTCCAGCGCCGGCACCATGGCCGTCAGGAGCTGCACCATGATCGAGGCCGAGATGTAGGGCATGATCCCCAGCGCGAAGATCCCCATGCGTCCCAGCGCGCCGCCGGTGAACATCGACACCATGCCTGCAACGCCCTGCCCTGCCGCCTCGACGAACTGGCGCAGCGCCGCACCGTCGATCCCCGGAACGGGGATGTAGGTGCCCAGGCGGTAGACGATCAGCAGTGCGAGGGTGAAGAAGATGCGGTTGCGCAGGTCGGTGGCTTTGCCAAGCGCCGCCCAGCTGGTGTTGGCGGCCATTTGCTCTGCAGCGGATACCATGCGGATCTCTCTTTTCGCTCAAACGCCGCCCGGACGGTTTTCCGTCGGGCGGCGCGCATTGGAAAACTTAATGGACATGTAAGCGGCTGGGACGCCGCTCACAAGCCGCGATTGCGCCGCAGGTGCGGCGCGGGGCGTTATTCCGCGGCTGCCGCAGCAACGGTCAGCGAGCCGCCCTTGCCGGCGACCGCCTCGATGGCGGAGGCCGAAGCGCCGGTGACCGTGATGGTCAGTGCCGAGGAAACCTCGCCCTTGGCCAGCACGCGGATGCCGTCCAGCGCGCGGCGCACGAGGCCCGACGACACCAGCGTTTCCTCGGTGATGTTGGCGGCGTCCAGCTTGCCGGCGTCGACGAACTTCTGGATCAGGCCCAGGTTCACCACGGCGAAATGCTTCTTGTTGGGCTTGTTGAAGCCCCGCTTGGGCAGACGCTGATACAGCGGCATCTGGCCGCCTTCGTAGCCGTTGAGAGCCACGCCCGAGCGCGATTTCTGACCCTTGATACCGCGACCGGCGGTCTTGCCCTTGCCCGAGCCCGGGCCGCGCGCGACGCGTTTCTTGGTCTTGGTGGCGCCGGGATTGTCCCGGAGTTCATGCAGTTTCATGTCGCTTCTCCTTGCCGGATGTGACCCCCGAAGCGTAACGGGTCAACCACGGCTTTTCTTGCTGTTGTGAGTCGGGCCGGATGGCCACCGGGCGCGTATAGCGGGCGAGACTGCACATGGCAAGGGCGCGGCGCGGGCGGACACCCCCTTGTGCGGGCCTTGCCGCTGTCGCCGCCCGATGGCCTGATGTCGAAGGCACGCAGCGTTCATCCGCTGCGTCGCAGAATAAATCATTGACTCGAGAGGGGTTCGCCGCCATATCCCCCCTATTGCCGCACCCGCCGCGTGAGCGGGGCAGCTGGGCGCATTGGTCCGCACGGCAACCATCCCTGACATGGCTCCCACATCACGCATGGGTCCAGACCCGAGACAGGCCTTGCGCATCCGGCGCAGGTCCGGCGTTCCGGGCACCCAGCGTCCGCGCGATACATTCGCCGGGCCATCACGCGCTTTTGCGCACAAAGGACGATCTTTTGGATTTCGACATGCTGGGACTTCCGTCCCGCCTTCAGGCCAACCTGGCCGCACTGAACTTCACCGACCCGACCCCGATCCAGAAACAGGCCATCCCTCACGCCATGAACGGCCGTGACGTGATGGGCCTTGCCCAGACCGGCACCGGCAAGACCGCTGCCTTTGGCCTGCCGCTGCTGTCTGCGCTGATGCGGATGGAAGGGCGCGCCGCGCCCAAGACGACGCGCGGCCTGATCCTCGCGCCGACGCGCGAACTGGCCAAGCAGATCCTCGACAACCTGCGCGACTACGCCGAAGGCACCCAGGTGCGCATCGGTCTCGTGGTCGGCGGTTCCTCGATCGGCGCCCAGACGCAGAAGCTGGCCAAGGGGCTCGACCTGCTGGTCGCCACACCCGGCCGGCTGATCGACCACCTCGAGCGCAAGTCGCTGCACCTAGACCAGACCCGTTTCCTGGTGCTGGACGAGGCCGACCAGATGCTTGATCTGGGCTTCATCCACGCCCTGCGCCAGATCGCCAAGCTGCTGCCGGCGCAGCGTCAGACCATGCTGTTCTCGGCCACCATGCCCAAGCAGATGTCCGAGATTGCCGCCGCCTATCTCAAGGATCCGATCCGGATCGAGGTATCGCCCCCGGGCAAGCCGGTGGAAAAGATCGCGCAGAGCGTGCATTTCGTCGAGCAGTCGAACAAGACCTCGCTGCTGGCCAACCACCTGGACGCGCACCGCACCGAGGCGGCGCTGGTCTTTGCCCGCACCAAGCACGGCGCCGAGCGGCTGAAAAAGCACCTCGAGGCCAAGGGCTTTTCCGCCGGGTCGATCCACGGCAACAAGAGCCAGGGGCAGCGCGACCGCGCCCTCAGCGCCTTCCGCGAAGGGGAACTGACTGTGCTCGTGGCCACCGACGTGGCGGCGCGCGGCATTGACATCCCCTCGGTGCGCTATGTCTACAACTTTGACCTGCCGAACGTGCCGGACAACTACGTCCACCGCATCGGCCGGACCGCCCGCGCCGGGCGTGACGGCACCGCCGTCGCCTTCTGCTCGCCCGAGGAGATGGGCGAATTCCGCGCCATCCAGAAGCTGGTGGGCCGCGAGATCGACGTGGCCGGCGGCGAGATCTGGGAAGTGGAACGTCCCGCGCGCGGCGGCGGTGGCGGTGGCGGCCGTGGCCGTCGCAATGGCGGTGGCGGTGGCGGCGGTTACCGCTCCGAGGGCGCGCCCAAGTCGGCACGCCCGCGTCGCAACAGCAATCGCCGCAAGGCCGCCTGACACTTCACGTCGGTGACAAGACCTGGACCCGTCGGAGCCTCTCCGGCGGGTCTATTGCTGTCAGGTCTCCCAGCGCACCGGCACCGCCCTTGGCCCCCGGAACGCCCAGCCGGTGAATTGCACGGGCCCGTCCAGCGCCATCCCCGGCAAGGCGTCGAACAGCATGGGCAGCGCCACCTCGGCGATCAGGCTGCGCGAAGCCGCCGCCCCGGCGCAGAAATGCGGCCCCGCGCCAAAGGCCAGGCTGGGCCCGGTGTCGCGCGTGATGTCTAAATCATCCGGCCGGTCGAACACCGCCGGGTCGCGATTGCCGATGCCGAACATCAGGAACACCCGGTCGCCGGTGTCAAAGCGCACTCCCTCGACGGTATCCGGCCGCGCCACCTGGCGCGGGCTCATCCCGATGGGGGCGATCCAGCGGGCGTATTCCTCGAAGGCGTCCTGCCAGCGCGCCTTGCCGCTGCCGATCAGCGCCAACTGGTCCGGGTGGGTCAGCAGCGCCCAGACACAACCGGCGATGGCGTCGCGCGGCTCGTTCTGGCCGCCGGAAATCGCCAGCTTGATGTTGGCCTTGACGCTGTCCATCGGCAGGCCCGCGCGCAACTGTACATCCAGCAGGGACAGGTCCGGCGGGTCGGCTACCTGCGCTTCGATCGCCGCGTCGATCCGCGCCGTCGCGGCATGGCAGCGCGCTTCGACCTCCGGGTGACCGGCGTAGTTGGCGATTCCGTCGATCATCGCCTGGCTGGTGGCGTCCACTTCCTGCCAGCTGAGGCCGCGCACCCCGGTGATGATCCGCAGCGCCTCGCCCGACAGGCGCATGGCGTAGTCTGCCACCAGGTCGCAATGGCCGCGCGGTTTCAACTCGGCCAGGATCTCCTGCGCCGCCGCGCGGAACTGCGCCGCCCAGCGGTCCCTCACCGTGCGCGGGCTGAAGGCCGGGAAGCAGGCGCGCCGCTCGGCCTGGTGGGCCTCGCCGTCCTTGCGCATCATGTTCTCGCCCATCAGGCGGGTCATCAGCCCCTGCGGCTGGTGCGAGGAAAATACCTCGATCCGCTTTTCCTGCGCATGGATCACGTCGCGCCGGGTGATCAGTGTCGCGCCCAGCTGCGGGACGTAGGCAATGGGCGTCTCCGCCTGCAAGCGCCCCAAGGCGGGATAGGGGTCGGCGGTCAGGTCCACCGGGTCCAGGTCCACAACGGGCGCATCGCTCATGACACGCGCACCGGCAGGGTGGCATAGCCCCGGAACCGCGCCAGCGGCACCCGCACGCGCGGCCCGTTCGGCTGGACCCTGGGAAAGCGCGCCACGAATTTCCCCAGCGCGATGCGCCCCTCCACCCGCGCCAGCGACGCGCCGAGGCAGACGTGGATGCCGGTGATGAAAGCAATGTGCCGGTTCGGCCGCCGCGTGATGTCCATCCGGTCGGGATCGGCAAAGACCGCCGGATCGCGGTTTGCCGCCGCGATGGAGGTGTGGATGTAGGTCCCCTTGGGCAGCACGCCGGTGGACAGTTCGATGTCTTCCCCCGCCAGCCGGTTGCCAATCTGCAAGGGGCTCTCCAGCCGCAGGAATTCCTCCACCGCGGGGGTGATCAGGTCCGGATCGTCCCGCAGCATCCTGTGCTGAACTGGATTGTCCAGCAGCAGGCCCACCGAGTTGCCGACAAAGCTGGTCGTCGTCTCGTGCCCCGCGTTCAGCAAAAAGATGCAGTTCTGGATCAGTTCCTCCTGCGTCAGCCGCCGGCCGTCATGTTCACCAAAGATCAGCGCGTCCAGCACCTCGCCCTGGTGCGCGCCCTCGGGGTGGGCACGGCGGAAACTGATGAGGTCGTTCAGGATCGCGCCGAATTCCTCCACCGCCCTGTTGCCCGCCGCCAGCCGCTCGGGTGAGACCACAGGATCCAGCGCGCCCAGGATCGCCAGAGAATAGCCGCGCAGGCGCGCGCGATATTCTTCGGGGATGCCCAGCATGAAGCTGATGATTTCGGTCGGCAGGACCTTTGCAAAATCCTCGATCAGGTCCAACTCGCCCAGCTCCTCGACCCGGTCCAGCAGCCGGTCGACGATGCCGTCGATCAGCGGCTCGAACTCGGCCAGCTTGCGCGGGGTGAAGGCGCCCGAGATCAGCTTGCGCACCACGGTGTGGTAGGGCGGATCGGTAAAGACCAGGGACGTGGTGTGGTGGGTGAAGAGCGGGCAACGGCCGAACTTGGCGCCAAAGGCCTCGGTCTTGTCCGACGACATGTGGCGGCTCTGGTAGACCTTGAGGCAATCGTCATGCCGGGTCAGGTAGACCGATCCATCCGCGTTGCGGTGCAACGGACGTTCGGCGCGCAGCCGGTGCAGCACCGGGTGCGGGTTCTCGATGAACGCCGGCCCGATGCGGTTGAGGTCGAATCCCGCGACATCCAGCATGATCGCTCCTCCCCGATCATCCTGCGCGGCACCCTTGATCAAGGCAAGGGGGAGGATATCCCGCGAACATGCAACGGGCGGGGAATTCCCCGCCCGCCCAAACGCCTGGTCTTGTGACCAGGTGTCAGCCCAACTCGCCCGGCGCGTACCAGTCGCCGAACTTGACCGTCGCGGCATCGCCCACCAGTTCGGCGAACTTCGCCGGGTCCTGCGTGCCGCCATCGCGGCCGCGGAAGTGGTAGGGATAGACAAAGGTCGGGCGGAAGGCGCGCACGGCGTCCGCCGCGGCCTCGGCCGGCATGGTAAAGGGCAGGTTCATGCAGACAAAGGCGAGGTCGACGCCCTGCAGGGCACGCATTTCCGGCGTATCCTCGGTGTCGCCCGACACGTAGACACGGAAATCGTCCATCGTCAGGATGTACCCGTTGTCGCGGCCCTGCGGGTGAAAGTTCTTGCGCTCTTCGGTGATGTTGTAGGCCGGGATCGCGTCCACCTGCACGCCGGTCAGGCTGGCCGTGGCGCCATTCGCAAGCGCGCTGGCGTTGGGCTTGAGCTCGGCCGGCAGCATGTCGAACACGGCCGGATTGGCCAACAGCGGGGTCGACTCGGCCTTGAGCGCCTTCAGCACGTCCATGTTGTAGTGGTCGCCGTGCTCATGCGTTACCAGGATCAGGTCGGCGGCCGGGAAATCCGCATAGTCGGCGATGTCGCCGACCGGGTCGACGTAGAGCACTCCGGCCGGCGTCTCCATCACGATCGAGGCATGATGCACCGGGTGGACAGTCAGCGTGCCCTGCGAGGTCTTGAATTCGTTCGGCAGATGGCCGCCGGCGCGGGCGCCAAAGGGCAACACGGTGATCCCGCCCGCGGCGGCGGTGCTGGACAGAAAGCTACGACGGTTCATGTCCATGAGAAGACACTCCAGGTAAAGCCAATGCCTCTATGGTAGTGCGCAACAGGGAAACTGCCAATTCAACCCGCCGCAAAACCGTCACCCTGCCTGCACGCACATGTGTCTGCCGCAGTCCCGATACAAAAAAGCGCCCCTCGGTTTCCCGGGGGCGCCTGTTCGTCACGCAGAGCGACAAATCGCGTTGACGCGATTTGCAAATTCCTTGGTCAAGGAATTTGCGTCAGTCGCGCTCTTCGATGATCTCGACCAGGTGCGGGATCTTGTTGACCATGCCGCGGACCGAGGGCGTGTCCTCGAGTTCCCGGACGCGGTGCATCTTGTTCAGGCCCAGGCCGATCAGCGTCTGGCGCTGGATGGCGGGACGACGGATCGGAGAGCCGACCTGCTTCACAACGATAGTCTTGGCCATGGATCAAGCCTCCTCGGTCTCGGCCGCCGGCGCTTCGTCGCGCTTCGGCAGGATGTCGGCGACCTTCTTGCCACGACGCTGCGCGACCAGGCGCGGCGACTGCTGGTGCTTGAGGGCGTCCAGCGTGGCGTGGATCATCGCGTAAGGGTTTTGCGACCCGGTCGACTTGGCAACCACGTCCTGGATGCCCAGCATCTCGAACACGGCGCGCATCGGGCCGCCGGCGATGATGCCGGTACCCTGCGGCGCGGTCCGCATCACGATGTGACCGGCGCCGGCATGGCCCTTGCCGTCATGGTGCAGCGTGCGGCCTTCCTTGAGCGGCACGCGGATCATCTTGCGCTTGGCCTGCTCGGTGGCCTTGCGGATGGCCTCGGGGACCTCCTTGGCCTTGCCCTTGCCAAAGCCGACGCGGCCCTTCTGGTCGCCGACGACGACGAGCGCGGCAAAGCCGAAGCGCTTGCCGCCCTTGACGGTCTTGGACACACGGTTGATCGCGACAAGGCGATCGGCGAATTCGGGCGCCTGCTCTTCGCGGTCGCGGCGGCCCCGGCCACCTTCGCGGCGGTTATCACGTTCTGCCATTAGGCATTCCTTTATCTCGTGGTGCCCAAGAGCACCTGACTGGTCCAATCCATGGTGCGCCGGATCAGGTCCGGGCCCGGATCATCGAGGCGTTTCCGCCTGCACCGCACGCCGGGACCGGGCCCGGCCTACATGCCCGGCGTCGAACGCCGGAAAGGACGGCAGGCCGGGCTTGCACCCGGCCCGACCATCAGATCTTCAGACCCGCTTCGCGGGCGGCGTCGGCCAGGGCCTTCACCTTGCCGTGGAAGAGGAAACCGCCACGGTCGAAGTATGCTTCCTCGACACCGGCCGCCTTGGCGCGCTCGGCGATCGCCGCACCCACCTTGGCCGCGGCCTCGACGTTGTTCTTGCCGACCATGCCCAGCGCCGGTTCCAGCGTCGATGCGGCGGCGAGCGTGCGCCCGGCCACGTCGTCGATCAGCTGGACGGAGATGTTCTTGTTCGAGCGATGAACCGAAAGTCGAACGCGGCCCGCGTTCACCTGACGGAGTTTGTTCCGGACGCGCATACGGCGCTTGAGGAACAACGTACGTTTGTTGTTTGCCATGTTCCGCGTCCTTACTTCTTCTTGCCTTCCTTCTGGAAGATGTATTCGCCCTTGTAGCGGATACCCTTCCCCTTGTACGGCTCCGGCCGCCGCCAGTCGCGGATGTCCGCGGCCACCTGGCCAACCTGCTGGATGTCGTGCCCCTCAATGATGATCTCGGTGGGCTTCGGGCAGGTCACGGTGACGCCGTCCGGGATCGGAAAGTCGACATCGTGCGACAGGCCCAGGTTCAGCTTCAGGACATTGCCTGCCAGCGCCGCCCGGTAACCCACGCCCTGGATTTCCAGCTCTTTCTTGAAGGTGTTCTGGACACCGTGCACCAGGTTCGCGACCACCGTGCGGGACATGCCCCACTGCTGGCGCGCGCGCTTGGAGCTGCCGCGCGGGGTCACGCTGATCGCGTTGTCCGCGATGGTGATGGTCACGTCGTCCGTGGCCGTGAAGGTCTGGGTGCCTTTCGGCCCCTTCACTTCGATGGTCTGGCCGGACATGCTGGCCGAAACGCCCGAAGGCAGGTCGACCGGCTTCTTACCAATACGAGACATCTGTGCGCCTCCTTAGAACACGGTGCAAAGCACTTCGCCGCCAACGTTGGCTGCGCGTGCGTTTGCGTCCGACATCACACCCTTGGGGGTGGAGACAATCGACACACCCAGGCCCTGACGGACCAGCGGAATGTCCTTGACGCTCATGTAGACGCGGCGGCCGGGCTTGGAAACCCGCTTGACCTCGCGAATGACAGGGGCGCCATCGAAGTACTTCAGGCTGATTTCGAGCGTCGGGTGGCCGGTCGCGTCGGTCCCCGTCTCGTAGCCGCGGATGTAGCCTTCGTCCGCCAGCACGTCCAGCACCCAGGCGCGCAGCTTGGAGGCCGGCGTCGAAACGGTGGACTTGCCGCGCATCTGCGCGTTGCGGATCCGGGTGAGCATATCGCCGATAGGATCGTTCATCATATACCCTCCCTTACCAGCTCGATTTCACGACGCCGGGCAGCTGACCGTTCGAGCCGAGCTCGCGCAGCATGATCCGGCTGATCTTCAGCTTGCGGTAGTACGCGTGCGGACGGCCCGTCAGCTGGCAGCGGTTGTGCAGGCGGCTCGGGGCCGAGTTGCGCGGCAGCTTGGCCAGCTTGAGGCGCGCCTTGAAGCGCTCCTCCATCGGACGGGCTTCGTCGGTTGCGATTTCTTTCAGTTCAACGCGCTTGGCGGCATACCGGGCCACCAGGCGCTGGCGCTTCTTCTCGCGCTCGATCATGGATTTTTTCGCCATGTTCTGTCCTCTTACGCCTTGGTGAACGGCATGTTGAATGCGGTGAGCAGGGCTTTGGCCTGCGCGTCTGCGGTGTGTTCGCCATAGGGTTTGGCGTTGGTGGTGATGATCACGTCCATCCCCCACACCTCGTCGACCTTGTCGAAATCGATCTCCGGGAACACGATGTGTTCCTTGAGGCCCATGGCAAAGTTGCCACGGCCGTCGAAGGCCGGCTTCACACCGCGGAAGTCGCGGATGCGCGGCATGGCCACGGTGATCAGGCGGTCGAGGAATTCGTACATGCGCACGTCACGCAGGGTGACCTTGGCGCCGATGGTCATGCCTTCGCGCAGGCGGAACGGCGCGTGCGACTGCTTGGCCTTGGTGCCGACGGCCTGCTGGCCGGCGATCTTGGTCAGGTCCTCGATGGCCGACTTGGCCTTCTTGGAGTCGCGCACGGCCTCGGCGCCGCAGCCGATGTTCAGCACGATCTTTTCCAGGCGCGGGATCTGCATGTCGTTCGTGTAACCGAACTGCTCGCGCATCGCGGCCTTGATCGTGTCCCGGAACTGGGACTTCAGGCGCGGGGTATAGTTCGCAGTATCAAGCATCGATCACGTCCCCCGTGGTCTTGGCGTAGCGGACCTTCTTGTCGCCTTCCATGCGGAAGCCCACGCGCGTCGGCTTGCCGTTGGCATCGACGAAGGCGAGGTTCGACAGGTCGATCGGCAGGGCCTTGGGCAGGCGGCCGCCCTGGCTGTTCTGGGTCTGGCGCTGGTGACGGATGGCGATGTTCAGCCCGTCAACCACGGCCTTGCCGGCCTTGGGGTCGACGCTGACGATCTCGCCGGTCTTGCCCTTGTCCTTGCCGGTCAGGACGATGACGGTGTCACCCTTCTTGAGTTTCGCAGCCATCAGAGCACCTCCGGAGCCAACGAGATGATCTTCATGAAGTTCTTGGCGCGCAGTTCGCGCACGACCGGCCCGAAGATACGGGTGCCGACCGGCTCGCCCGCGTTGTTCAGGATCACGGCGGCGTTGCGGTCAAAGCGGATCGTGGTGCCGTCTTCACGGCGGACTTCCTTGGCGGTGCGCACGACGACGGCCTTGCGGACGTCCCCCTTTTTCACGCGGCCGCGCGGAATGGCCTCCTTCACCGAGACGACGATGATATCGCCGACCGATGCATAGCGGCGATGCGAACCGCCGAGGACCTTGATGCACTGCACCCGGCGAGCGCCGGAGTTGTCAGCGACATCCAGATTGGTCTGCATCTGGATCATTATGGTTTCTCCCGACCTTCGGTGGCTGTTCTGTTGTTGGCCACCGGGTTTCGATCAAACCGGAACGGTTCGGTGTCTCAGGCCTCTGCAGGCTGATCGACCAGAACCTCCCAGCGTTTGGTTTTCGACTTCGGCGCGCATTCGATGATGCGCACGCTGTCGCCGACGTTGAACTGCTCGTGTTCGTCGTGGGCGCGGTACTTCTTGGACTTCTTGATCGTCTTCTGAAGAACCGGGTGCTTGAAGCGGCGGACGACCTGGACGGTGACCGTCTGCTTGTTGGCCGTGGAGGTCACGGTGCCTTGCAGGATACGCTTGGGCATCTGTTATGCCTCCGCAGTCGAGGCCGCAGCAGCGGCTTTTTCATTCAGGACGGTTTTCACGCGGGCGACGTCACGGCGGACCTGACGCACACGCGCGGAATTTTCCAGCTGGGCGGTGGCCTGCTGGAAGCGGAGGTTGAAGGCCTCCTTCTTGAGCTGGACAAGCATGTCCCGGAGCTCGTCCGGGGTCTTGTCACGGAGTTCGTGGGCGTTCATGCGCCTCTCCTCTTTGAGCAACATCACCGGTAGGCCCCTGCTTGCGTGCATACAGGGTCACCCTGATTCCGGTGGAGTCCGTGGATGAGCGGCCGCTATAGGCGGGATCGGGCGGATTGGCAAGGCCCGAGTGGTGCCAGGGCCGATTGGCGGAGCGGTCTGCTTGCTGGGCGTGGTGTCCGAGCGCAATGGCCACCCTCAGGGTCTTTGCGGAATGACGCGCGCGAGCGCGGCGTGCGAATGGCCGTTGCGCACGCAGGCGGAGCGACCGATGAGGTCCTTGCTGACAGGCCCACAGGGGAAAACGCGCTTCGAAGCGCGTTCAAAAGGGCTTTCGAAAGCCCTTTTTCCGTCGCGCGAGCGGGCCGCCGTCGCGCCTCACTCCCACTTGTAGTTGAAGCTGACCGAGACGCGGTTGTCCTCGGCCATGTTCAGCGGCACCTCGTGGCGCAGCCAGCTTTCCCACAGCAGCACGTCGCCCACCTGCGGCGCGACGTAGATGAAGGACTTCAGTTCCTCGCGGCAGCCCTTTTTCCGGGTCGGCGCGGCCATCATCATGGCCAGCCGCGGGTCCTCCAGCTTGAGCGCCGAGGCGCCCTCGGGCATGGCGACGTAGGTCGTGCCGGAGATCACCGAATGCGGGTGGATATGGCTGGAATGGGTGCCGCCCTCGGGCAGGATGTTGATCCAGATGTCCTCCAGCACCAGCGCCTTGTCGCCGAGGTCGAACTCGAGATCCTGGGCAAAGGCGGCGACGTGCTTGTCCAGCACCTTCTGCAACTCGGCGAAGATCGGAAACCGCCAGGGCAGATCCGTCAGCGAGGCATAGGAGGTGTAGCCGGGATAACCGTTCTCGTCGCACCAGTCCTGCCCGGCCTCGTCGTCCTCGGCGATGGAATAGCACGACGCCTCCAGCTCGGAAGTGTCGATCTTGCCCTGCTCGGAGAGGGCGGCGTGGTAGAGGCGGGTGGCGAAAAGCGAACGGATCTGGGTCATTGCCGCGCTTTATCCCAAGCCGATGGCCGGGGGAAATGGAATCTCAACCTCTGCGCGCCAGTCTGCCTGCCACACGGAACTCATCGAGCAGAACGTTCGCCCATGCGCTTTTTCATCCTGTTGGCCGCACTGGTCCTTGCCGGGCCGCTGTGGGCCCAGTCCGCCTCGCTCTTTGCGGCCGAGGGCGCGGCCCGTGCGCCCCTGATCGCCATGCGCCCGGCAGCCCATCCCGCGCCCGGCCACGCCGCCAGCCTGTTTTCGACAGCACCCCGGGCCGGTCTCTTTGCCCCCCTGCCCGAGGAACCCCGCAGCCGCGACCCCGACCGTGCGCCCGCCTATCGCGCGCTGTCCGGCTCAGCCGTCGAACAGTTGCGCGCCCTCATCGCCGAGGCCGAGGCTGGGCCCGCCGACTACGACGCCGTCATTCACGGCGCGCGAGTCAAGACGCCGAAACTGCCCACCGAGATGACTGTGCAGGAAATCTACGACTGGATCGACGCCACCCCGGGCCAGCCACATGCCATCGGCCGATACCAGTTCATCCCCGACACCCTGCGCCGTGTCGTGAAAGAGACCGGGATCAGCCCGCGCGCGCGCTTCACCCCTGACGTGCAGGATCGCCTGGCCGACCAACTGCTGGCCGAGGCCGGGATCAACGCGCTGGAGAATGGCGAGATCACGCGCCGCAGCTTCATGTACCGGCTGGCCAAGATCTGGGCAGGATTCCCGCTGCCCTCGGGCGAGAGCTATTACCAAGGCTACGCCGGCAACAAGGCCACGATGACATGGGCGCGTTTCGATGGCGCGATGGCACGAATCTTTCCCGGCTGACGCAGCGACAACGAAAAACCCCCGCCGCTTCCGCGCCGGGGGTTTGATTTCGCAGGGCGGGGGTTACCCCGCCGCTTACCAGTCCTCGCGGACCACGACGCGGGTCTTGATCGGCAGCTTCATGGCTGCCAGACGCAGCGCCTCGCGGGCAACGTCCTCACCCACGCCGTCGATCTCGAACATGACGCGGCCGGGCTTGACCTTGCAGGTCCAGCGGTCGACCGAGCCCTTGCCCTTACCCATCCGGACTTCGATCGGCTTTGCCGTCACCGGGGTGTCCGGGAAGATGCGGATCCAGACGCGACCCTGACGCTTCATGTGACGCGTCATGGCACGACGGGCTGCTTCGATCTGGCGTGCGGTGACACGCTCGGGCTCGAGAGCCTTCAGACCGAAGTGGCCAAAGTTGAGATCCGAACCGCCCTTGGCCTCACCCTTGATGCGGCCTTTGAACATCTTCCGGAATTTTGTGCGCTTAGGCTGAAGCATGATTACCTCCGATCATCCCGGCGGCCGCCACCAGCACCACGAGGTGCCGGACCGTCCTGGATTTCCTGTGCCTTGCGATCACGGGCCTGAGGATCATGTTCCATGATCTCGCCCTTGAAGATCCAGACCTTGATGCCGATGATGCCGTAAGGTGTGGTGGCCTCGACGTTGGCATAGTCGATGTCGGCGCGCAGCGTGTGCAGCGGCACGCGGCCTTCGCGGTACCATTCGGTCCGTGCGATTTCCGCGCCACCCAGACGGCCCGCGACGTTCACCCGGATTCCCAGGGCGCCCATGCGCATGGCGTTCTGAACGGCCCGCTTCATCGCGCGGCGGAAGGACACCCGACGCTCAAGCTGCTGGGCGATCGATTCACCCACCAGTTGCGCGTCCAGCTCCGGCTTGCGGACCTCGACGATGTTGAGGTGCAGCTCGGACTTGGTCATCGACGCGAGCTTCTTGCGAAGCACCTCGATGTCCGCGCCCTTCTTGCCGATGATGACGCCCGGACGCGCGGTGTGCACCGTGACGCGGCACTTCTTGTGCGGACGTTCGATGATCACGCGGCTGATGCCGGCCTGCTTCGGCGGGTTCTTGTACTCCGAGAAAATGAAGTCGCGGATCTTGAGATCCTCGAGCAGCAGGTTCCCGTAGTCCTTGGTGTCGGCGTACCAGCGGCTGTCCCAGGTGCGATTCACCTGCAGGCGCATGCCGATCGGATTGGTCTTGTTACCCATCAGGCTTGCTCCTCAACTTGACGCACTTTGATGGTCAGTTCCGAGAACGGCTTGTTGATCCGGCCAAAGCGGCCACGGGCCCGCGGACGACCCCGCTTCATGATCAGGTTCTTGCCGACGTAGGCCTCGGCGACGACCAGTTCATCGACGTCCAGGCCGTGGTTGTTCTCGGCGTTGGCGATCGCGGATTGCAGGCACTTCTTGACGTCACCGGCGATCCGCTTGTTCGAGAAGGTCAGGTCCGTGAGGGCCTTGTCCACCTTCTTGCCACGGATCATCGCGGCGACGAGGTTCAGCTTCTGCGGGCTGGTGCGCAGCATGCGCAGCTTGGCCATCGCTTCGTTTTCCGCCACGCGGCGGGGATTCTTATCCTTGCCCATGGCTTACTTCCTCTTGGCTTTCTTGTCCGCCGCGTGACCGTAGTAGGTCCGGGTCGGCGCGTATTCACCGAACTTCTGGCCGATCATGTCCTCGGACACGTTGACCGGAATGTGCTTCTGGCCGTTGTAGACGCCAAACGTCAGGCCCACGAACTGGGGCAGGATCGTCGAGCGGCGCGACCAGATCTTGATGACTTCGTTCTTGCCCGATTCGCGAACCTTCTCGGCCTTTTTCAGGACGTAGGAGTCGACGAAGGGACCTTTCCAAACAGAGCGCGACATGGATTACCGCCCCTTCTTCTTGGCGTGGCGCGAGCGGATGATCAGCTTTTGCGACGCCTTGTTGGTGTTGCGGGTCTTCTTGCCCTTTGTCGGCTTGCCCCACGGGGTCACCGGGTGACGGCCGCCCGAAGTCCGGCCTTCACCACCACCGTGCGGGTGGTCGATCGGGTTCATGACGACGCCGCGGACGGAAGGGCGAATGCCCTTGTGGCGCATCCGGCCGGCCTTGCCGAAGTTCTGGTTCGAGTTGTCGGGGTTCGAGACCGCGCCAACCGTTGCCATGCACTCCTGGCGGACCATGCGCAGTTCGCCCGAGCTGAGGCGGATCTGGGCGTAGCCGCCGTCACGGCCGACGAACTGGGCATAGGTGCCCGCGGCGCGTGCGATCTGGCCGCCCTTGCCGGGCTTCAGCTCGATGTTGTGGACGATCGTGCCGATCGGCATGCCGCTGAACGGCATCGCGTTGCCCGGCTTGATGTCGGCCTTCTGCGACGCGACGATCTTGTCGCCGATCCCCAGGCGCTGCGGCGCCAGGATGTAATTCTGTTCGCCGTCGTTGTACTGGATCAGCGCAATAAAGGCGGTGCGGTTCGGGTCGTATTCGATGCGGACCACGATGCCTTCGACATCGAGTTTGTTCCGCTTGAAATCGACGATGCGGTAAAGACGCTTTGCGCCCCCGCCCGTCCGACGCATCGTGATCCGTCCGGTGTTGTTGCGGCCGCCCGATTTCGTCAGACCCTCGGTGAGGGCCTTGACGGGACGTCCTTTGTACAGCTCCGAACGGTCGATCAGCACCAGCCCGCGCTGGCCCGGCGTCGTCGGCTTGTACGACTTGAGTGCCATGCTTTCTGTCTTCCGTTAGCTAGCACCCCGGACTTGATCCGGGGTTATGTTTCAGCCCCCCGAAGGTGGCCAGTGGTATAGGCCCCCGAAGGTGCCCGGTTCGTCAGGTCCGCGGACAAAAACGAAGCCCCGGACGAATCCGGGGCCGTTGCGGATGAGGTCGTTTATGGGAGGACAGACCGGGGGTCAAGGGCTCATCCCGACGGGTGGGTTCGCCAGGTCAACCGACAAGGCGTGTTGCTGCCTCCGATCGTCGGGCGAATCAATGCCGTGGGTTGCCTGGTGCATCCGCCCCTGCCCTTTCAGGCAGTCCCCCGTCGCCCCGTCCTGCTCAAGAGATCAAAGACCGAATTTCTTGCGCAGCTTCTCGACCGAGGCCTTCATCTGGTTGCCGTCCTGCATGCTCTCGGTCAACTCTTCCCCCGCGTCGTACCATTTCCGGGTTTCGGGGTCCTGCTTCCACCAGGCGCCGGTGCTGTCCTTGACGTGGCGCCAGCAGCGCTTGACCACCACTTCCCTGTCCTTGGCGTTGCGCTTCCACTTGGCCTCGTAGCAGAGGTTTCCCTTGTCGGTTGCATACCACTTGCCGACACCGACGGAGCCTTTCCAGACGGCCTCGAACTGGCCCTTGGGGCCCCAGTAACTGCCCGACTCATCGGAGTCGTCCGACCAAATCCAGGTCTTGTCCGCGTAGAGGGCGGCCACCTCTTCCGCACTGACGGCGTTTTTCTGGTCGGGACCGGCGGCCAACCCGGGTACTGCGGCCAAAGCCAGGACGGCGATCAGGATTGTTTTCAGAAATGTCTTCATGGCACCCTCCGATGCGTGCTCCGCCCCAGGAACGTACGATCTTTCTGCCAAAAACCGGGTGGCGTCAAATGGCTGCTGACCCTGCAATACAATGTGAGATCGGCGCGGGTCGTGGCACCGATCCGTGGCGCCAAGAACAGAAAGCCCCCGCTGTGCGGGGGCTTCCGGATGACTTCGCTCGGGACGTGGAGCCTGCCTTACAGGCCGGTGTTCACGTCGATCGTGTTGCCCTCTTCGAGCATCACGTAGGCCTTTTTCACGTTGTTCCGACGGCCCAGCATGCCGCGGAACTTCTTGACCTTGCCCTTGGTGATCGTCGTGTTGACCGACTTCACCTTGACGCCGAACAGCGCTTCGACCGCTTCCTTGATCTGCGGCTTGGCCGCATCCATCGCCACTTCGAAGACAACCGCGCCGTGCTCGGACGCCATGGTTGCCTTTTCGGTAATGATCGGCTTGCGGATCACGTCGTAGTGTTCTGCCTTCGCGCTCATTTCAGCCGGGCCTCCAGTGCTTCGACACCCGCCTTGGTCAGCACGAGCGTGTCGCGCTTGAGGATGTCATAGACGTTTGCGCCCATGCTCGGCAGCACATCGAGACCGTCGATGTTGGCCGCTGCGCGGGCAAAGTTCTCGTTGACCGCGGCGCCGTCGATGATCAGCGCGCGCTTCCAGCCGAGGTTTGCGATCTGCTTGGCCAGCGTGTTGGTCTTGCCGTCGCAGTCCGCCGTCGCGATGATGACCAGCGCGCCGTCCTTCACCTTGGACGACAGCGCGTGCATCAGGCCCAGCTTGCGGACCTTCTTGGGCAGGTCGTGCGCGTGGCTGCGCGGGGTCGGACCCTTGTAGATGCCGCCCTTGCGGAAGATCGGCGCCTTGCGGGACCCGTGGCGTGCGCCGCCGGTGCCCTTCTGGCGATAGATCTTCTTGGTCGAGTAGCTGACTTCCGAGCGGGTCTTGACCTTGTGGGTGCCGGCCTGCGCCTTGTTGCGCTGCCAGCGGACCACGCGGTGCAGGAGGTCGGCGCGCGGCTCGAGACCGAAAAGCGCCTCGTCCAGCTCGACCTCACCGGCAGCGGAGCCGTCGAGATTGATCACGTCGAGTTTCATTCGTCGCCTTCCTTCTTCTCGGTGGCGTCGCCGGCTTCAGCTGCCTTCAGCGCGGCGGCTTCTACTGCGGCCTGTTCTTCGGCCAGACGCTTGGCTTCGGCTTCGGCCTCGGCGGCTGCGGCCGCGGCGGCTTCTTCGGCCATGCGCTGCGCTTCCTTGCGGGAGCTCATCAGGCCCGCGGGCTGGATGGCGTTGTCCGGGAACGGCTTCTTGACGGCGTCCTTGACGGTCACCCAGGATCCCTTGGGGCCGGGAACGGCGCCCTTGATCATGATGATGCCACGGTCGCTGTCGGTCTTGACCACCTGCAGGTTCTGCGTGGTGACACGGACAGAGCCCATGTGGCCGGCCATCTTCTTGCCCTTGAACACCTTGCCGGGGTTCTGGCACTGGCCGGTCGAACCGTGCGAACGGTGCGACACCGACACGCCGTGCGAGGCACGCAGGCCGCCGAAGTTGTGGCGCTTCATGCCGCCGGCAAAACCCTTGCCGATGGTGATGCCCGACACGTCGACGAACTGACCTTCGAAGTAATGGTCGGCGATGATTTCCTCGCCCACACCGATCAGGTTCTCGGGGCTGACACGGAACTCGGCCACCTTGCGCTTGGGCGCGACGTTGGCAACGGCAAAGTGGCCGCGCATTGCCTGGCTCACGCGCTTGGGCTTGGCATTGCCGGCGCCCAGCTGGACGGCGGTGTAGCCGTGCTCGTCATTGGTGCGCTGCGCGACAACCTGGAGGCTGTCCAACTGCAGAACGGTTACGGGGACCTGGCGGCCGTCTTCCATGAAGAGACGGGTCATGCCGATCTTCTTTGCGATCACTCCAGAGCGCATCTGATCAGCCCCCCTCAAACCTTGATCTCGACGTCCACGCCGGCGGCGAGGTCGAGCTTCATCAGGGCGTCCACGGTCTGCGGAGTCGGATCGACGATGTCCAGCATCCGCTTGTGGGTGCGGATCTCGAACTGGTCGCGCGACTTCTTGTTGACGTGCGGACCACGCAGAACGGTGTATTTCTCGATCTTGTTCGGCAGCGGGATGGGGCCCCGGACCGTTGCGCCGGTGCGCTTGGCGGTGTTCACGATCTCCTGCGTCGACGCATCGAGGACGCGGTAGTCGAACGCCTTGAGCCGGATACGGATATTCTGGCCTTGCATGTTCTCAGCCTATCTTGGCGTTGGGGTTGAGAGGAGGAGGACGGACCACCCGTCCCCCTCGTCGAACCCGGAATATGGAAGGCGGGGCCGGGCCCCGCCCTAAGAGTTCCTGGTATCGGCGCCATGCCTGCCACCCATGCGGCGGCAGGCAGGCGGTCCGGTTACTTCAGGATCTTGGTGACGACGCCCGAACCGACGGTCCGGCCGCCTTCGCGGATGGCAAAGCGCAGGCCGTCTTCCATGGCGATCGGGGCGATCAGTTCGACGTTGAACTTCAGGTTGTCGCCCGGCATCACCATCTCGGTGCCTTCCGGCAGGTTCACCGTCCCGGTCACGTCCGTCGTGCGGAAGTAGAACTGCGGCCGGTAGTTCTTGAAGAACGGCGTGTGGCGGCCGCCTTCTTCCTTGGTCAGGATGTAGACCTCGCACTCGAACTCGGTGTGCGGCTTGACCGAGCCGGGCTTGCACAGCACCTGGCCGCGCTCCACGCCTTCACGGTCCACGCCGCGCAGCAGCGCGCCGATGTTGTCGCCGGCCTCGCCGCGATCCAGCAGCTTGCGGAACATCTCGACGCCGGTGCAGGTCGTCTTGCGGGTGTCGCGGATGCCCACGATCTCCAGTTCGTCGCCGACGTTCACCACGCCACGCTCGACCCGGCCGGTCACCACGGTGCCGCGGCCCGAGATCGAGAACACGTCCTCGATCGGCATCAGGAACGGCTGGTCGGTGGCGCGCGGCGGCTGCGGAATGTAATCGTCCACGGCGGCCATCAGTTCGCGGATCTTGTTCTCGCCGATCTCCGGGTCACGGCCTTCCAGCGCGGCCAGCGCCGAACCGGCGATGATCGGGATGTCGTCGCCCGGGAAGTCGTAGACGGACAGAAGCTCGCGCACTTCCATCTCGACCAGTTCGAGCAGTTCCGCGTCGTCCACCTGGTCGACCTTGTTCAGGAACACCACCATCGCCGGGATGCCGACCTGGCGGCCCAGCAGGATGTGCTCGCGGGTCTGCGGCATAGGGCCGTCAGCCGCGTTCACCACCAGGATCGCGCCGTCCATCTGCGCCGCACCGGTGATCATGTTCTTGACGTAGTCGGCGTGGCCGGGGCAGTCGACGTGCGCGTAGTGCCGCGCCTCGGTCTCGTACTCCACGTGCGCGGTCGAGATCGTGATCCCGCGCGCCTTCTCTTCCGGCGCCGCGTCGATCTGGTCGTAGGCCTTGAAGTCGCCGAAATACTTCGTGATCGCCGCCGTCAGCGTCGTCTTGCCATGGTCGACGTGACCGATCGTGCCGATGTTGCAGTGCGGCTTGTTGCGCGCGAACTTTTCCTTTGCCATGGAAGTGGCTCCCTTTTCTTCTTGTCGGGTGCCGGGCGCGGGGCCCGGCCTACGGTGATGGGTAGGCCGGGCGTCAGCCCGGCATCCCGTTTAAGCGTACTTGGCTTGAATCTCGTCGGAGATGTTCTGCGGCACCGGGTCGTAGTGGTCGAACTGCATCGTGAACTGCGCGCGGCCCGAGGACATGGAGCGCAGGTTGTTGATGTAGCCGAACATGTTGGCCAGCGGCACCATCGCGGTGATCGCGATCGCGTTGCCGCGGGTGTCCTGCCCCTGCACCATGCCCCGGCGCGAAGTCAGGTCGCCGATGACGTTGCCGGTGTATTCTTCCGGCGTCACCACTTCGACCTTCATCATCGGCTCGAGCAGCTTGGCGCCGGCCTTCTTGAGACCTTCGCGCATGCACATCCGCGCGGCGATCTCGAAGGCCAGGACCGAGGAGTCCACGTCGTGGAACTTGCCGTCGATCAGCGCCACCTTGAAGTCGATCACCGGGAAGCCTGCCAGCGGACCGGAGTCCATGACCGACTTGATGCCCTTTTCGACACCGGGGATGTATTCCTTGGGCACCGAACCACCGACGATCTTGCTCTCGAACGAGTAGCCTTCGCCCGGCTCGGTCGGGATGATCTGCAGCTTGACCTCGGCGAACTGGCCCGAACCACCCGACTGTTTCTTGTGGGTGTAGGTGTGCTCGATCTTGTGCGAGATCGTTTCACGGTAGGCCACCTGCGGCGCGCCGATGTTGGCCTCGACCTTGAACTCGCGCTTCAGACGGTCGACCAGGATGTCGAGGTGCAGTTCGCCCATGCCCTTCATGATCGTCTGACCGGACTCGAGGTCGGTCTCGACGCGGAAGGACGGGTCTTCTGCCGCCAGACGGGCCAGGCCCGCCGACATCTTTTCCTGGTCGTTCTTGGTCTTCGGCTCGACGGCGATCTCGATCACCGGCTCGGGGAAGGTCATGGTTTCCAGGACCACCTGCTTCTGCGGATCGCAGAGCGTGTCGCCCGTGGTGGTTTCCTTCAGACCGGCCAGCGCGATGATGTCGCCGGCAAAGGCCTCTTCGATCTCTTCGCGGTTGATGGCGTGCATCATCATCATCCGGCCGACACGCTCGCGCTTGCCCTTGGTCGAGTTGATCATGCTGTCACCCTTCTTGAGGGTGCCCGAGTAGATCCGGGTGAAGGTCAGCGAGCCGACAAAGGGGTCGTTCATGATCTTGAACGCCAGCGCCGCGAAGGGCTGTGCATCGTCCGCCGAACGGGCGATGTTGCGCTCTTCGGTCTCGTCGTCCGGGCTGAAACCCATGTAGGCGGGCACATCCAGCGGCGAGGGCAGGTAGTCGATCACGGCGTTCAGCAGCGGCTGCACACCCTTGTTCTTGAACGCCGAACCGGCGGTCACGGGAACGAAGGCCAGCGACAGCGTGCCCTTGCGGATCAGCTTGCGCAGGGTGGCCTCGTCGGGCTCGATGCCGTCGAGGTACTTTTCCATCGCGTCGTCATCGACTTCGACGGCAACCTCGATCAGCTTGGCGCGCCATTCTTCGGCCAGGTCCTGAAGCTCGTCCCGAATCGGCTGACGCTTCCACGAGGCGCCCAAGTCTTCGCTCTGATAGACCCACTCTTCCATCTTCAGCAGGTCGACGATGCCTTCCAGCTTGTCCTCGGCGCCGATCGGCAGCGCGATGGGGGCCGGGATCGCACCGGTGCGGTCCTTGATCATCTTGACGCAGTTGAAGAAGTCGGCGCCGATCTTGTCCATCTTGTTGACGAACACGATGCGCGGAACCTTGTAGCGGTCAGCCTGACGCCACACGGTTTCGGTCTGCGGCTCGACACCGGCGTTGCCGTCCAGCAGGCAGATCGCGCCGTCGAGAACGGCGAGCGAACGTTCGACCTCGATGGTGAAGTCCACGTGTCCGGGGGTGTCGATGATGTTGAAGCGGTACTTGGTGTCCGAGGTGCCTTCGGCGGTCGGATCTTCCTGACGCTGCCAGAACGTGGTGGTCGCGGCGGACGTGATGGTGATCCCGCGTTCCTGCTCCTGCTCCATCCAGTCCATCGTCGCGGCGCCGTCATGCACTTCGCCGAGCTTGTGGGACTTGCCGGTGTAGTAAAGGATACGCTCCGTCGTCGTGGTCTTGCCGGCGTCGATGTGCGCCATGATCCCGAAGTTGCGGTAGCGGGTGAGGGGATAATCGCGGGCCATGTGTCAGGTCCTTGAGCTAATGAGTTTACCAGCGGTAATGGCTGAACGCCTTGTTGGCGTCGGCCATCTTGTGGGTGTCTTCCCGCTTCTTGACCGCGGCACCGCGCGACTGCACGGCGTCGATCAGTTCGCCGGCAAGGCGCTCTTCCATGGTGTGTTCGTTGCGGGCGCGCGCGGCGTTGATCAGCCAGCGGATGGCCAGTGCCTCGCGGCGCTCGGGGCGCACTTCGACCGGAACCTGGTAGGTGGCACCACCGACGCGGCGCGAGCGGACCTCGACCGACGGCTTGATGTTGTCCAGCGCTTCGTGAAAGATTTCCACGGGGGCGCGCTTGACCTTGGTTTCGACCCGCTCAAGCGCGTTGTACACGATGCTTTCGGCGACGGACTTCTTGCCGTCGTACATCAGGTTGTTCATGAACTTGGTCAGAACGCGGTCGCCATACTTGGCGTCGGGCAGGACTTCGCGTTTTTCGGCGGCGTGACGACGAGACATCTGTGATTATCCTCTTACTTGGGACGCTTCGCGCCGTACTTCGAGCGGCGCTGCTTCCGGTCCTTGACGCCCTGGGTGTCCAGAACACCGCGCAGGATGTGGTAACGCACGCCGGGAAGGTCCTTCACCCGGCCGCCCCGGATCAGGACCACGGAGTGTTCCTGAAGGTTGTGGCTTTCGCCGGGGATGTAGCTGATCACCTCGTAGCCGTTGGTCAGACGCACCTTGGCCACCTTCCGCATGGCCGAGTTCGGCTTCTTCGGTGTGGTGGTGTAGACGCGGGTGCAGACGCCGCGCTTCTGCGGGCACTGCTCGAGGTGCTGCGACTTCGAGCGCTTGACTTTGGGCTGCCGCGGCTTGCGGATCAGCTGCTGGATCGTGGGCATTCCGGATACTTCCCCGTGCTTCTCACATTTGTGCTGCACGGGTCATCCCGTGCGGAGGTTCATGTTGTGGGGCCCCGCGATGGCGCGCTGCCCCGGTTCGGTCGCGCCCGCGAGGAAAAATCCCGACGACGCAAAAAACCGCATGCGTTCCCTCGTACACGGGAACGACGCGGTGGGTGTCCAGAGGATCGGGGCACAAGGCCCGGATCTTGACCGCTTGGTTCTGTAAGGCGCAAAGGCCACGGCCGATGCGAATTAGCGGCGCGTATAGGGGGAGTCGCGGACCTTGTCAACAGCCCACCGGGCTTGCCCCCGGCACGCGCCGGTGTCATGCAGGAGAGAGTGTCATGCACCGCCGGACCGGAACATGCAAGTCATCGGATTCTGTCGATTTTCCTATCCCGCCGAGGGCGGTTTCCAGGTCGAGCACGGCTCGCTGTCGGAACGCATGGACTACCTCTATGCGCCGGCCCGGATGGAAGAGCGGCTGCGCCATTTCGAGTGCCTCTGCCTGCCCGGCCTGAAGGCCCAGACCGACCCCGATTTCGTCTTTGCGATCCTGGTGGGCGACGCCATGCCCGCGCCGTGGAGGGAGCGGCTGGCGGCGCTGATCGCGGATTTTCCGCAGGCCATGGTGGTGTCCCGCCCGCCCGGTCCGCACCGCAAGGTCTGCCAGGAGGTGATCAACGGGCTGCGCGACCTGTCCCGGCCCTGCCTGGAGTTCCGCCACGACGACGACGACGCGGTGTCGGTGGATTTCGTGGCGAAGTTGCGCCAGGCGGCGGTCGACGTGGCGCCACTGCTGGCGCGGCACCGGCTGGTGGGTTTCGACTGGAACCGCGGCTATGTCGGCAGGCCGGACGCGCAGGGCCTCTGCGCCGAGGTGCAGGTGACCCCCTACTGGGGCGTGGCGCAGGCCGTGGCGGTGCAGCCAGGCGTGCGCCAGAGCATCATGAACTTTGGCCACAACAAGCTGAACCAGTTCATGCCCACCGTGACCTTCACCGATGAGATCATGTACCTGCGCGGACACAATGACCACAACGACTCGCGCCAAGGGAAACATGTGAAGCGGGTGAAACTTCCCCGTCTGGACGCCGAGGGCGAGGCCGATGTGAAGGCGCGTTTCGCCATTGATGTCGACCATGTGCGCCGGGTGTTCGGGGGCTGAAAGCCGCTTCGAAGCGGCTTGAAAAAGCGGTTTCGAAACCGCTTTCAAAACGCGTTTGCAAACGCGTTTTTCCAAGGCCATTCGAATGGCCTTGGTCCGCCCCGTTCCCATGCACGCGAAGAAAAGCCCGCTCCTGAGGAGCGGGCTTTGTCATGTTCAGGCCTGAAAGCGGCGCTTACTCGCGGCTCTCGGGCGTGTCGACGATCAGGGTGTCGAACTCGTCGCCGCCCACCACGTCTTCCATCATGTCCGGGGCCGCCAGCGCGGCGGCGGCTTCGGCCTCCTCGCGGCGGGCCTCGATCACCACGTTGTCCCGCTCCTGCGCGATGCGGCGCACCTTCTTGGTCGCGCCACCGGTGCCCGCCGGGATCAGACGGCCGACGATGACGTTCTCCTTGAGGCCCACCAGCTTGTCGACCTTGCCCTGAACAGAGGCTTCGGTCAGCACGCGGGTCGTCTCCTGGAACGAGGCCGCCGAGATGAACGAGCGGGTCTGCAGCGAGGCCTTGGTGATGCCCAGCAGGATCGGTTCGCCCTGTGCGGGGCGGCCGCCCTTCTTCTCGACCTTGGCGTTCGCCTCGTCGAACTCCATCTTGTCGACGTGCTCGCCCTTCAGCAGCGTGGTGTCACCCGAGTCCTGGATCTCCCACTTCTGCAGCATCTGGCGGACGATGACCTCGACGTGCTTGTCGTTGATCTTCACGCCCTGCAGCCGGTAGACGTCCTGCACCTCGTCGATCATGTAGTTGGCTAGGGCCTCGATCCCCATGATCGACAGGATGTCGTGCGGGGCCGGGTTGCCGTCCATGATGTAGTCGCCCTTCTGGACGAAGTCGCCTTCAGCCACCGGGATGTGCTTGCCCTTGGGGATCATGTATTCCTTGGGCTCGAGGCTCTCGTCCACCGGTTCGATGGTGATCCGGCGCTTGTTCTTGTAGTCCTTGCCAAACCGCACGTAGCCGTCGATTTCCGCGATGATCGCGTGATCCTTCGGACGGCGCGCCTCGAAGAGTTCGGCCACCCGCGGCAGACCACCGGTGATGTCCTTGGTCTTCGCACCTTCGCGCGGGATACGCGCCACGACGTCGCCGGCCTTGATCTCCTGCCCGTCTTCGACCGACAGGATGGCGTCCACCGACATGGTGTAGGTGATCGGGTTGCCCTGGTCGTTGCGCACCGGCTCGCCGTCGGCATCCATCAGGATGATCTCGGGCTTGAGCTCGTTGCCCTTGGGCGCGGCCCGCCAGTCGATCACGATCTTCTGGGTCATGCCGGTGGCATCGTCGGTCTCGTCGCGCACGGCGATACCCGTCACCAGGTCCACGTGTTTGGCGATACCGTCCTTCTCGGCGATGATCGGCAGGGTGTAGGGGTCCCACTCGAACAGCTTGTCGCCGCGCTTGACCTGCTGGCCTTCGGTCACGAACAGCTTGGAGCCGTAGCCCAGCTTGTGCGACGCGATCTCCTCGCCCTGGTCGTTCAGGATGAGGATCTGCATGTTGCGGTTCATGACGATCTGCTCGCCCGCCGCGTTCGAGATCAGCAGCGGATTGGCAAAGGCCACCTTGCCGTTCTGGCTCGACTCGAGGAACGAGCGCGACGAGCCCTGCGCAACGCCGCCCATGTGGAAGGTCCGCATGGTCAGCTGCGTGCCCGGTTCACCGATCGACTGCGCGGCGATGATGCCGACAGCCTCGCCGACGTTCACCTTGGTGCCGCGCGCCAGGTCGCGGCCGTAGCAGGTGGCGCAGACACCCTCCTCGGCCTCGCAGGTCAGCGGCGAACGGATGCGCGCCGATTGCAGGCCCGAATCCTCGACGAGATCCGCGGTGCGTTCGTCGATCAGCTCGCCTTCACGCACCAGCATGTCGCCGGTCTCCGGGTGCACCAGGTCCTCGGCCGCGACGCGGCCCAGGATGCGCTCGCCCAGCGTGGCGACCACTTCGCCGTCGTTGATCGCGGCCACGGCGGTGATCGCCCGGTCGGTGCCGCAATCGTTCAGGCGGATGATGCAGTCCTGCGCCACGTCCACCAGACGGCGGGTCAGGTAGCCCGAGTTCGCCGTCTTGAGCGCGGTGTCGGACAGGCCCTTGCGGGCGCCGTGGGTCGAGTTGAAGTACTCGAGAACGGTCAGGCCTTCCTTGAAGTTCGAGATGATCGGCGTCTCGATGATGTCGCCGTTGGGCTTGGCCATCAGGCCGCGCATGGCACCCAGCTGCTTCATCTGCGTGACCGAGCCCCGCGCCTTGGAGTGCGCCATCATGTAGACCGAGTTCGGCTCCTGCTCGCGGCCCTGCTCGTCGTAGCGCTTGGCCGAGATGGTGTTCATCATGGCCTCGGTGACCTTGTCGTTGCACTTCGACCAGGCATCGACGACCTTGTTGTACTTCTCACCCTGGGTGATCAGGCCGTCCATGTACTGCTGTTCGAAATCCTTGACCTGGTCGCGTGTCTCGTCGACCAGCGTCCACTTGTTGTCGGGGATCACCATGTCGTCCTTGCCGAACGAGATGCCCGCCTTGAACGCCTCGACAAAGCCCAGCCGCATGATCTGGTCGCAGAAGATGACCGACTCCTTCTGCCCACAGTAGCGGTAGACGGTGTCGATGACGGTCTGTACGTCGCCCTTGCGCAGCAGCCGGTTCACCAGTTCGAACGGTGCCTTGGCGTTGAGCGGCAGCAGGCCGCCCAGCCGCACGCGGCCCGGAGTGGTTTCAAACCGCTGCCAGACCTCGTTGCCTTCCTCGTCGATCTGCTTGACGCGGCACTGGATCTTGGAGTGCAGGTGCACTTCGCCGGCGTTGAGCGCGTGCTCGACCTCTTCCGGCGAGGAAAAGACCATGCCTTCGCCAATCATGCCCTCGCGCTGGATCGACACGTAGTACAGGCCCAGGATCATGTCCTGCGACGGAACGATGATGGGCGAGCCGTTGGCCGGCGACAGGACGTTGTTCGTCGACATCATCAGCACGCGCGCTTCCAGCTGGGCCTCGAGGCTCAGCGGGACGTGCACGGCCATCTGGTCACCGTCGAAGTCCGCGTTGAAGGCCGAGCAGACCAGCGGGTGCAGCTGAATCGCCTTGCCCTCGATCAGGATCGGCTCGAACGCCTGGATGCCCAGGCGGTGCAGCGTCGGCGCGCGGTTCAGCAGCACCGGGTGCTCGCGGATGACCTCGTCGAGGATGTCCCAGACCTCGGGACGCTCCTTTTCCACCAGCTTCTTGGCCTGTTTGACGGTCGACGACAGGCCCTTGGCCTCGAGCCGCGAGTAGATGAACGGCTTGAACAGTTCCAGCGCCATCTTCTTGGGCAGGCCGCACTGGTGCAGCTTCAATTCCGGGCCGGTCACGATGACCGAACGGCCGGAGAAGTCGACCCGCTTGCCCAGAAGGTTCTGGCGGAAGCGGCCCTGCTTGCCCTTCAGCATGTCCGACAGCGACTTCAGCGGGCGCTTGTTGGCACCGGTGATGACGCGGCCGCGGCGGCCGTTGTCAAAGAGGGCGTCGACCGATTCCTGCAGCATCCGCTTTTCGTTGCGGACAATGATGTCCGGCGCGCGCAGTTCGATCAGCCGCTTGAGGCGGTTGTTCCGGTTGATCACGCGGCGGTACAGGTCGTTCAGGTCGGAGGTGGCAAAGCGGCCGCCGTCCAGCGGTACCAGCGGGCGCAGTTCCGGCGGGATGACCGGGATCACGGTCAGGATCATCCACTCGGGGCGGTTGCCCGACTCGAGGAAGGATTCCACGACCTTCAGCCGCTTGATGATCTTCTTGGGCTTCAGCTCGCCGGTGGCTTCCTTGAGGTCGGCGCGCAGGGTCTCGGCCTCGGACTCCAGGTCGATGGCGGCCAGCATCTCGCGGATCGCCTCGGCGCCGATGTTGGCGGTGAAGGCGTCCATGCCATACTGGTCCTGCGCGTCGAGGAATTCCTCCTCGGTCAGCATCTGGCCATAGGTCAGGTCGGTGAGACCGGGCTCGATCACCACGTAGTTTTCAAAGTAGAGCACGCGCTCGAGGTCGCGCAGTGTCATGTCCAGCATCAGGCCGATGCGCGAGGGCAGCGACTTGAGGAACCAGATGTGGGCGCAGGGCGCCGCCAGCTCGATATGGCCCATGCGCTCGCGCCGGACCTTCTGCAGGGTGACTTCGACGCCGCATTTCTCGCAGACGACGCCGCGGTACTTCATGCGCTTGTACTTGCCGCAGAGGCACTCGTAGTCCTTGATCGGGCCAAAGATGCGCGCGCAGAACAGGCCGTCACGCTCGGGTTTGAACGTGCGGTAGTTGATGGTTTCGGGCTTCTTGATCTCGCCGAAGGACCACGAGAGGATCCGTTCGGGCGAGGCCAGCGAGACCTTGATCTCGTCGAAGGTCTTGACCGGCGCAACCGGGTTGAACGGGTTGTTGGTGAGTTCCTGGTTCATGTCTTGTCCTCAGAGTTCAGAGGGTGCGGTGGGGGCGAGGGCGGGGGAAGGGCCTTCGAAGGCCCTTCGCAAAGCGGCTGCAAAGCCGCTTTGAAAGGCGTTTCCAAACGCCTTTCTCCTCACTCGTCTTCCTCCGCATCCAGGAGTTCCATGTTGAGACCCAGGCCGCGGACCTCTTTGACGAGAACGTTGAACGATTCCGGCACGCCGGCCTCGAAGTTGTCCTCGCCCTTGACGATGCTCTCGTAGACCTTGGTCCGGCCCGCCACGTCGTCCGACTTCACCGTCAGCATCTCCTGCAGGGTGTAGGCCGCGCCGTAAGCTTCCAGCGCCCAGACCTCCATCTCGCCGAAACGCTGGCCGCCGAACTGCGCCTTGCCGCCCAGCGGCTGCTGGGTGACGAGGCTGTACGGCCCGGTGGAGCGCGCGTGGATCTTGTCGTCGACCAGGTGGTGCAGCTTGAGCAGGTACTTCACCCCCACCGTCACCTGACGCGAGAACTGCTCGCCCGTGCGGCCGTCGAAGAGATCGGACTGGCCGCTCTCGTCGAAGCCGGCACGGCGCAGCGCGTCGTTCACGTCCGCCTCCTTGGCGCCGTCGAAGACCGGCGTCGCGATCGGCACGCCGTTGATGATGTTCGACGCCGCCTCGACGAGGTGGTCCTCGTCCATCCCGGCAAGACCCTCGTCATAGACCTCGTCGCCATAGGCGATGCGCATCGCCTCGCGCACCGGGGTCAGGTCACCCGACCGGCGGTACTCTTGCAGCGCCTCGTCCACCTGGATGCCCAGGCCGCGCGCGGCCCAGCCCATGTGGGTCTCGAGGATCTGCCCGACGTTCATGCGCGAAGGCACGCCCAGCGGGTTGAGGCAGAAGTCGACCGGCGTACCGTCGGCGAGGAACGGCATGTCCTCCATCGGCACCACGCGGCTGACCACGCCCTTGTTGCCGTGACGGCCGGCCATCTTGTCGCCCGGCTGAAGCTTCCGCTTCACCGCGATGAAGACCTTGACCATCTTCATCACGCCCGGAGGCAGGTCGTCGCCGCGACGGACCTTTTCGACCTTGTCCTCAAAACGCGCGTCCAGCGCCCGCTTCTGGGCTTCGTATTGGTCGTGCAGCGCCTCGACGTGCTTGGCGTCCTCTTCCTCGCCCAGGGCCAGCTGCCACCACTGACCGCGGGTCAGCGTGTCCAGCAGCTCCTCGGTGATCTCCGAGTTCGCCTTGATGCCTTTCGGGCCCTTCACGGCGGTCTTGCCCAGGATCATGTCCTTGAGACGCGCGTAGATGTTGCGGTCGAGGATCGCCAGCTCGTCGTCCCGGTCACGGGCCAGCTGTTCGATCTCTTCGCGCTCGATCTGCAGGGCGCGCTCGTCCTTCTCCACCCCGTGGCGGTTGAACACGCGGACCTCGACCACGGTGCCGTAGTCGCCCGGCTTCACCCGCAGCGAGGTGTCGCGCACGTCCGATGCCTTTTCGCCGAAGATGGCGCGCAGCAGCTTTTCTTCCGGCGTCATCGGGCTCTCGCCCTTTGGGGTGATCTTGCCCACCAGGATGTCGCCCGGCTCCACGTCGGCGCCGATGTAGACGATGCCCGCCTCGTCGAGGTTGCGCAGCGCCTCTTCACCGACGTTCGGGATGTCGCGGGTGATTTCCTCGGGGCCGAGCTTGGTGTCGCGCGCCGCCACTTCGAATTCCTCGATGTGGACGGAGGTGAACACGTCATCCCGCGCGATCCGCTCGGAGATCAGGATCGAGTCCTCGTAGTTGTAGCCGTTCCACGGCATGAAGGCGACGACGACGTTCTTGCCGAGCGCCAGTTCCCCCATGTCGGTGGACGGGCCGTCTGCGATGACCTCGCCCTTCTCGACCTTCTGACCCACCTTCACCAGCGGACGCTGGTTGATGCAGGTGTTCTGGTTCGAGCGCTGGAACTTGCGCATCCGGTAGATGTCGACCCCCGGGTCACCCGGGTCCATGTCTTCGGTGGCGCGGACCACGATGCGCATGGCGTCGACCTGGTCGATTACCCCGGCGCGCTTGGCCAGAACGGCGGCGCCAGAGTCGCGTGCCACGACCTCCTCGATGCCCGTGCCGATCAGCGGCGCCTCGGAACGCAGCGTCGGCACCGCCTGCCGCTGCATGTTCGAGCCCATCAGCGCGCGGTTCGCGTCGTCGTTCTCGAGGAACGGGATCAGCGAGGCCGCGACCGACACCAACTGTTTCGGCGACACGTCGATCAGGTCCACGTTCTCACGCGGGCTGAGGGTGTAGTCGCCCGACTTGCGAGTCGAGACGAGGTCGTTGCGGAAACGGCCTTCCTCGTCCAGCGAGGCGTTGGCCTGCGCCACGGTGTGGCGCATTTCCTCGGTCGCGGACATGTAGTGGACTTCGTCGGTGACCTTGGCGTCCTTGACCACGCGGTACGGGGTCTCGATAAAGCCGTACTTGTTCACGCGGGCAAAGGTCGCCAGCGAGTTGATCAGGCCGATGTTCGGGCCTTCCGGCGTTTCGATCGGGCACATCCGGCCATAGTGCGTCGGGTGCACGTCGCGCACCTCGAAGCCGGCGCGCTCGCGCGTCAGGCCGCCCGGCCCGAGGGCCGAGAGGCGACGCTTGTGCGTCACTTCGGACAGCGGATTGGTCTGGTCCATGAACTGCGACAGCTGCGAGGAGCCGAAGAATTCCCGCACCGCAGCGGCGGCTGGCTTGGCGTTGATCAGGTCCTGCGGCATCACGGTGTCGATCTCGACCGAGGACATGCGTTCCTTGATCGCGCGCTCCATCCGCAGCAGGCCGACGCGGTACTGGTTTTCCATCAGCTCGCCGACCGAGCGCACCCGGCGGTTGCCGAGGTGGTCGATGTCGTCGATCTCGCCCTTGCCGTCGCGCAGCTCGACCAGCGCCTTGACGCAGGCCACGATGTCCTCGCGGTCCAGCGTGCGCTGGGTGTCGGGCTTGTCCAGCGCCAGGCGCATGTTCATCTTGACCCGGCCCACGGCGGACAGGTCATAGCGTTCGCTGTCGAAAAACAGCGTGTCGAACAGGCTCGAGGCGGCCTCGACGGTCGGCGGTTCACCCGGACGCATGACGCGGTAGATGTCCATGAGCGCGGTGTCGCGGTTCATGTTCTTGTCGTTCGCCATGGTGTTGCGGATGTACGGACCGACGTTGATGTTGTCGATGTCCAGCACCGGGATCTCGGTCACGCCGGCGTCCAGCAGCTCCTTGAGGGTGCCGCCGGTCACTTCGCCGTCCTTGTCGACGGTCCAGGTCAGCTCGTCACCGGCCTCGACGTAGATCGCGCCGGTCTCTTCGTTGATGATGTCCTTGGAGACATACTTGCCGACGATGTGCATGAACGGCACCAGCAGGTTCTTGACCTTGCCGTCGTCGATCAGCTGCTTGACCGCGCGCGGGGTCACCTTCTTGCCGGCTTCGCCGATCACTTCGCCGCTGTCGGCGTCGACCAGGTCAAAGGTCGGACGCGTGCCGCGGACCCGCTCGGGGAAGAACTTGGTCGCCCAGCCTTCTCCCTTGCGGTGCCGGAAGGTCACCGTGTCATAATAGGCGTCCATGATGTTTTCCTGATCCATGCCAAGGGCATAGAGCAGGGTCGTCACGGGCAGCTTGCGGCGGCGGTCGATGCGGGCGAACACCAGGTCCTTGGCGTCGAACTCGAAGTCCAGCCAGGAGCCGCGGTAGGGAATGATCCGGCAGGCGAACAGCAGCTTGCCCGAGGAATGCGTCTTGCCCTTGTCGTGGTCAAAGAACACGCCCGGCGAACGGTGCATCTGGGAAACGATGACGCGCTCGGTGCCGTTGACGATGAAGGTGCCGTTCGGCGTCATCAGGGGCATGTCGCCCATGAAGACGTCCTGCTCCTTGATGTCCTTGACGGACTTGGCGCCGGTGTCCTCGTCGATATCGAACACGATCAGCCGCAGGGTGACCTTCAGCGGCGCGCTGTAGGTCATGTCGCGCTGCATGCATTCTTCGACGTCGTACTTGGGCTTTTCCAGCTCGTAGTCGACGAATTCCAGCACCGCCGTCTCGTTGAAGTCCTTGATCGGAAAGACCGACTGGAAGACACCCTTGATGCCTTCGCCGTCCATCGGTTTCGGCTGGTCGCCGGACTTCAGGAACAGCTCGTAGCTCGATTTCTGAACCTCGATGAGGTTCGGCATTTCAAGGACTTCGCGGATCTTGCCGTAATACCGACGAAGGCGTTTCTGCCCGAGGAAACTTTGCGCCATGAGTGGAGCCACCCTTTCGTGTTCTCTGTCCGCGCGGACTGGCTGTCGGGGGCCACAGCCGTCGGCGCGTCAGTGATGACAGACAACCGGATCCATTCTCGGCGCGCGTCCCACCGCGCACCACTCGATCCGGTCTGCCCTGCCTTGGAAAACCCCTCTCGCAGAGGGGCTTGCCAAGTCCGGGGCGTGCCGTGTGTCCTAGTGGGCCTTGTCTCGTGGGCCTTGTCTCGTGGGCCTTGTGTCCTTGTGGAGAACATCCCTTCCCTGTCCGGGCCTCCGCCTGGCACCTGCAAATTCCGGGAACCGCTGCAAGCCGGGGACGATGTTGAGACAATTCAAGTGATCGCGCCGACACCTCCCGATCCGGAAACAGACGAATGGCGGGTTCGAATCGCTCGACCCCGCGGGAGATTTCCGAATATTCGGTGAAGCACGCGAACGCAACCCCCGACAACGGGATTTGCGTTTATCCACATTCCCCGACAATGACAAATGTTGCCTCGATCGTCAAGCCGGGAAGCGGCAGCACCGGGGCGCGGGCGGGCACCCACCCTTGCGCGCGGATCCTTGACACGCAACGAAAAAGGCGCTCCCGGATGATCCGGAAGCGCCCCGACAGTGCGAAGGAGGCCAGGCCTCCCGCGATCACTTGATCTCGACTTCGGCGCCAGCCTCGACGAGCTTCTTCTTGATGTCCTCGGCTTCGGCCTTGGACACGCCTTCCTTGACGGCCTTGCCTCCGGCTTCGACCAGGTCCTTGGCTTCTTTCAGGCCCAGGCCGGTGATCGCGCGGACTTCCTTGATCACGTTGATCTTCTTGTCGCCAGCGGTCTTGAGGATGACGTCGAACTCGGTCTTTTCCTCTTCGGCTGCGGCGGCTTCGCCACCACCGGCCGGGCCTGCCATCATGACGGCGCCGCCAGCGGCGGGCTCGATGCCGTACTCATCCTTGAGGATGGTTTTCAGTTCTTGTGCCTGGAGCAGCGTCAGGTTGACGATTTGCTCTGCAAGTGCTTTCAGATCAGCCATTTTGAGACTCTTTCCGTAGGTTGTTGTGTTCCAACGCCGGGGCATTCACCCCACGCAGATCGTTCCGGTTTGCCTTAGGCCGCTTCGGCCTTTTCCTCGATGGTCGAGAGGATCGAAGCGATGTTCGATGCAGGTGCGCCAATCGCACCGGCGATGTTCGAAGCAGGTGCGCCGATGCAGCCGACGATCGAAGCGATGAGCTCCTCGCGCGACGGCATTTTCGACACGGCCTCGACACCGGCCCGGTCCAGGGCCGTTCCAGCCATTGCACCGCCAAGGATTTCGAACTTCTTGTTATCTTTGGCGAACTCTTCGACGACCTTGGCCGCAGCCACGGGATCCTCGGAGAAGGTCAGAACGGTCATGCCCTCGAGCAGCGACGCGATGCCTGCGCACGGCGTCCCCTCGACGGCGATCTTGGCGAGCCTGTTCTTGGCGACACGGACCTGGGCCTCACCCTTGCGGGCGCGACCGCGCAGATCCGTCATCTCGGCAACCGTGAGACCTTCGTAGCGGGCAACCACCACGACGCCAGAGCTTTCGAAGATCTGGCCGAGTTCCTCGACCACCTTTTCTTTCTGAGCTCTATCCACAGTTTCACTCCAGTTGTTGGAGGGCGGACCCTCCGGCTCATTTTGCCCGGGGGTTACCCCGGACGGCATGTCCGATGAGGGTCGACGCATCACGGAAAGGCCGGGGCCGTTCCGACCGGAACGGGTGGAGCCGTTCCGAAAGATGTCTCTTCCCGTCTCGGGCAGGAATTACAGGACCAGGGTCCAACCCACCGTCTCGGACGAAATGCCCGCGTGGCCGCGACGAATCGCGACCGGCAAGCAAGGCAGTCCAATACCATCATTGGCCGCAAAGCCAAGGGGCGATCGCGATTTTCCGCGCCGGCGTGTCAGCCTCCGGACCGCCGCGCCCGGATCGCCTGCGAGAACGCGACCGGGTCCGCGATGCCGTGAAACTCGCGGATCAGCGGCGAGATGTGGGCCCGCGCCCGTGCCTCGTGAAAGGTCAGCGCGGTCCCGAAAAACCCCTGTTCGTACAGAAACTCGGCGGCGTAGCCGGTCAGGACCCATGCCTTGTCAAAGGGCACCGCGTCTGGCGCGAATTTGTTGACCGTGCGTGCCAGCACGTTGGTGCAATTGGAAAACAGCGTGTTGTACCAGCGCGGCTGCGCCTGGATCTCGGCCGTTTCCGCGAGCATGGCTTTCAGCACCGCCCTTTGCTGATCCAGCGGGATGTCGAGGGGATACAGGTACAGCTGGTCGCCGGACATGAATTCGCTGTTGAGGTACATGTCGCGCTCGGTCGTCCAGACGAACAGGTACTCGAAGATCGGCAGGACCGCCGCCTTGACCGCACTGTACTCCTCGCCCACCTCGCGCCGCGCCTCGATCGAGGCGATATAGCTGGCGCCGTCGGAAAAGCTGAAGCTCAACATGGTGTGGGCGATGGCGTCATGACCGCCGAAAGGCTCGACCAGGAAGCCGGTGCCAACCAGCCTGTCCGGGTCGATCTCGGCCGCGATCCACTCCTGCCGCGTGACCGACCCGTCGGTCGCGTAGTCCCAGTTGCGGATGTTCGCCACGCGGTAGATGCCGCCGGCTTCGGTCACCTCGGGCAGGCGGCTGTGGTCGGCGCGCCAGGCGCGCGTGTGCGAGGGCTGCGACAGCTGCCAGTTCAGCAACAGCCCCCCGACCAGGGCAAGCGGGAGCAGGGCAAAATACCATTTCATGCGGCAGGTCTAGCCGAAAGCGCCGCGATCAGGAAGTCTGCCTGCGCCCCTCGCGCGTCTGCCTTTCGCGCGTCTGCCCCTCCCCTGCTTGCCGGGCCTGCGTCTGCCGGTCCTGTGTCGGCGCGGCCTGGCCGTCGGGTGCCTTGATCCCGTCGAGGTGCCGTGCCAGCAGCGCCATCAGGTCGCGCTTGGACACCGGCTTGCCCAGGACCTCGTTCATGCCGGCCGCGACATAGCCGTCGACCTGGTGGCTCAGGACATTCGCCGTCACCGCCACGATCAGCGACGGCGCGCGCCCGGTCTCCCGCTCCAGTTGCCGCAGTTGCTGCGTGGCCGCGACCCCGTCCAGCACCGGCATCTGGACGTCCATCAGCACCACCTCGCAGGCAGCGGCGCGGCACTGCTCGACCGCCTCTTCGCCGGTCTCGGCAAAGCGCAGGTCGGCCCGCGTGGCCCCCATGAACCGCCGCAGGATCAGCCGGTTGGTCGCGTTGTCGTCGGCGATCAGCACGCTCACCCCGGACAGATCGGGGATTTGCAGCGGCTCGTTGCGGATGGCGCGCATCTGTTCGGTGCTCGCCGTGCGCAGCGGCAGGTCGCAGAAAAAGGTCGCGCCGTGCCCGGGCCGGCTGACCACGGACAGGTCGCCGCCCATCGCCTGGCACAGCTGACGCGAGATCGTCAGCCCCAGGCCGCTGCCGCCATGCCGCCGGGTGACGCTGGCATCGGCCTGCACGAAGGGTTCGAAGATGCGCGCCTGCGCCTCGCGTTCGATGCCTGGCCCGCTGTCCTGCACCGCGATGACCAGCCGTTGCCCGTTCAGGTCGGCGCGGACGCGGACCGTCACCTTGCCGGCCTCGGTGAACTTGACCGCGTTGGCGACGAGGTTGTGCAGCACTTGCCGGATGCGGGTTTCGTCCCCCACGACGACGGGCGGCAGGTTTTCCTGCACCTGCAAGGTCAGCGTCAGTTGCTTTTCCCGGGCGCGGGCGCTGTAGAGCGCGCAGGCCGCCTCGACCAGGTCGCGCAGCACAAAGGGGCGATCCTCGGTGGACAGCTGGCCCGCCTCGACCCGGCTCAGGTCCAGCACGTCGTTGATCGTGCCCAGCAGCACGTTGCCCGACTGTTCGATCACCCGCAGGCATTGCGCCTGGTCGGTCGACAGCGGGGTCTCGGCCAGTTCCGAGGCCATGCCGAGGATGCCGTTCAGCGGGGTCCGGATCTCGTGGCTGACATTGGCGAGAAAGCGTGACTTGGCCGCGCTGGCCTCTGCCGCGGCCCTGCGCAGCGTGGCCTCTGCCTGCATGCCCTTGTTGGCGAAATAGACCTCGGCCAGCACGTAGATCATCAGCACAGCGATCAGGAATATCGCCGCCATTTCGGTCTGCTTGCGGCGGTCGATGACCTCCTGGGACGCGGCAAAACGATCGGCCGGGCTCTGGGTGCCGAACGCCTGTGTCCAGATGTCCCGCGAGTGCAGCACCAGTGCACCGACATCCTCGGCCATCCGGAACAGGTCTTCTGTATCGGTGGCCGGGGCGTACACGACCGGATCGTAGTGCTGAAGGACGCGGCGGTAGTCGGCCAGGACCGGCAGAAAGGTCCCGCCAAGGCTGACCGATTCCCGCTCGGCCACGTCGACCCGGCTCCACAGGATGTCGAACCGAAGGCGCAGTTGGGTGAGGTCGGCCCGGCCGGCCGCATAGGTTTCGACCGCGCCCACCAGGCGCTGGCTTTCGAACTGCAGTTCGCTCATCGCCCAGAGGGTATTGTTGACCTCGTTGACGGTCTCTGCCCGGTTGCGCTGGTGCGTCTGCTCGAACTCGTAGAGCATGAGCGCCAGCCCCAGGGCGCAACAGAGCGCCAGCAGCGCCCTGATCGCGCGCGCGTAGTCGGACAGCCAGCGCCACATCAATCTGGTCTCAGGGCCTGACCGTGATCCGGTTCAATTGCCAGATCATGCGGGAGCCATGCGCCTCGGTCAGCGGTTCCGTCCCGTTCATCGGGTAAATCACCCAGATCGGCCCCTTGTTGCGCGGGCGCATGGCCTCGCCGTTATGCTCGATCGCCAAGAGCACGTCGAAGTCGCGCGCATCCGACACCGGGATGTCGATGGCGTAATCGTTCAGCGCAATGGCCAGCAGCGTGCCCTCCGTGACGCCCAGCGCCTCCAGCAGCGACGCCAGGGTCGGACCGGCAAAGCGCTGCGGCCCCTCGGAATAGGGGGTGTACGTGTCGATCTCGCGCCACTCGAGGGCGTGGAGCATGTCGAGGTCGAAGACCGCGACATCATCGGCGTTGGTGACGGTCAGGTCGCCGGACACGGTCAGCAGCGGGCTGCCGGCGGGCGCATCCAGCGCAAGAACCGGTCCGCAGGCCAGGCTGGCCAGCATGGAAAGGGCTAAGATCAGGTATCGGGGCATGGGCAGCGGCTCCTGTCCGGGATGGTCCTGACAACCCGCATACGCCAGCGCCCTTAACGGCGGGTTTCCCCGCAACGAAAAAGGGCGGACCCGAAGGCCCGCCCTATCCGTCCGGTCACGCAAGCGGCTCAGTTGCCGGTCGCGCTCGCGATGTCCAGTGTCACACCCGGGCCCATCGTCGAGCTGAGCGAGATCTTCTTCATGTAGGTGCCCTTGGCGCCCGTCGGCTTGGCGGCCGAGACCGCGCCGACAAAGGCGCGGATGTTCTCGACCAGCTTGGCCTCGTCAAAGGACACCTTGCCGACGCCTGCGTGCACCACGCCGGCCTTTTCGGCCTTGAACTGCACCTGGCCGCCCTTGGCCGCATTGACGGCCTCGGTGACGTCCATGGTCACGGTGCCGACCTTGGGGTTCGGCATCAGGTTGCGCGGGCCCAGGATCTTGCCCAGGCGACCGACGATCGGCATCATGTCCGGGGTCGCGATGCAGCGGTCGAAATCGATGGTGCCGCCCTGGATGGATTCCATCAGGTCTTCGGCGCCGACGATGTCCGCGCCTGCCGCCTTGGCCTCATCGGCCTTGGCGCCACGGGCGAACACGGCGACACGGGTCACCTTGCCGGTGCCGTTGGGCAGCGAAACCACGCCGCGCACCATCTGGTCCGCGTGGCGCGGATCGACGCCCAGGTTCATCGCGATCTCGACGGTTTCGTCGAACTTGGT
Organism: Antarctobacter aquimaris; assembly: GCF_900184945.1. Taxonomy (GTDB): domain Bacteria; phylum Pseudomonadota; class Alphaproteobacteria; order Rhodobacterales; family Rhodobacteraceae; genus Maliponia; species Maliponia aquimaris. The sequence goes on from NZ_FXYF01000010.1 coordinate 68,625, forward strand.
GGCCGAGCACGACTTGATCAGCTTCACCGCGTCTTCGACGGTGATGTTGTCCTTGCCGGCAAAGGCCTCGCGGGATGCGCGGGTGCGTTTTCCAAGCTTTGCCATGGTAGTTACCCCTTCACCTCGATGCCCATCGACTTGGCCGAGCCAAGGATGATCTGCATTGCTGCCTCGACGTCGTTCGCCGACAGGTCCTTCATCTTGGCTTCGGCGATCTCGCGCACCTGGGCCACGGTGACGGTGGCGATGGTCTCGCGTCCCGGCTTCACGGCGCCCTTGGGGCGGTTACGCTTGCCGACCGGCTTGAGGCCCGCCGCGCGCTTGAGGAACCACGACGCCGGCGGCGTCTTGATGTCCATGGTAAAGGACTTGTCCTGGTAGTAGGTAATCACGGTCGGGCACGGCGCGCCGGGATCCATCTCCTGCGTCTTGGCGTTGAACGCCTTGCAGAATTCCATGATGTTGATGCCGCGCTGACCCAGCGCAGGGCCCACCGGCGGGGAGGGGGTGGCCTTGCCTGCAGGGATCTGCAGCTTCATCTTGCCCATCAGCTTCTTGGCCATGAGCTTTCTCCTTGTCCATCTCCCCTCGGTCGCGACCTCGGGGCGTTGATGTGGCGTGGTGCGGTCCGGACATCGCGACGCCCTCGCCTCCCACTGCGGATGCACCCCGAGTCACCTCGGGACAGCATGAAGGCGCCGTCTAGACCAAGGCCGGGTCCTTGGCAAGGGGCCGCAACCGCCGCCGCGGTCAGACGCGGTCGCAGGTCCAGACGACATCCTCGACCCCGGCAAGCCGGGCCAGGCGGGACAGTTCCGCCTCCAGCCGCGACAGACGCCCCGCGCCGGGCCGCACCCCCGGCTCCCACCACAGGTTCTGCACCGTCAGGCGGCCATTGGCGCGCTCGGCCTTGGCCTCGACGCGGCCGACAAGCCGGTCCCCCTCCAGCAGGGGATAGACGTAATAGCCCCATTGCCGCTGCGCCGCCGGCACGAACATCTCGACCGTGTAGTCGAAGCCGAACAGCCGCCGCACCCGCGCCCTGTCACGGATGGCCGGATCAAACGGGTTGAGGATGCGCAGGCGCGACGTGGGCTGGGGCGCGCTGGCCAGGCGGTCCTCGATATCGACGCAGGCAACCCCCCTGGTCCAACGGCCGTCCACGCCCTCGATCAGCACCGGCACCAGCTGCCCCGCATCCCGCTCGGCCCAGGACGCCACCTCGTCGACCTCTGCCGCCTCCCAGAACTTGCGGATCTCGCCCAGGGTGCCAAAGCCCAGACGCGCCAGCGCCGCGCGGCACAGCCCGTCGACCTGCGCCTGGTCGGGCAGCACCTCGAACCGCAAGTCCTCGGGAAAGACCCGTTCGGCCAGATCGTAGTACTTGATGACGCCGTCCCGGTGGCAGGTCGCCAGTTCGCCGGCATACCACAGGTAATCCAGCGCCTTCTTGTGCGGCGGGCGCTGCCACATGGCACGCTCGCCCTCAATCTGCGTGTCGAAATCGCGCGTGCACAGCGCCCCCTCGTCGCGGATTCGCCCCCGGATCTCGTCCATCAGGGCATCGTCGCCGCGCCCGACGTACCAGGACCAGCGTTCGGCCTTCTGCCGCATCCGGTCGAACTGCCGCCGCCACAGCGGCAGCATCTCCATCGGCAGGACCGAGGCATCGTGGGTGAAATGCTCGAACACATTGCGGCCGCGCAACAGCCGGTCCAGGTCGGGCTCGCGGTAGCTCTGGTTGCGGCTCCACAGGATATGATGATGGGCGCGGCTGACCACCTGGATCGTGTCCAGCTGCACGAACCCCAGGTCGCGGATGATCGCCATCGTCTCGCGCGCGCCGACCGGCGGCTCGGCCAGCCCGTGCGCGGCCAGCCACAGCCGCCGGGCGTCCTGGTTGGAAATTCGCAGTTCCGTCACGGCGACCCCGGCACGACCTCAGAGAATGCCCCTGAATGCGACACCCTGCGCCAGTGCGCAATGACGCGACGGCCCACAACGCAAAAGGCGCGCTGCCCTCGCAACGCGCCCTCTTACATCCTGACAGAAAAGGCTCAGCCCTGCTTGGACACCTGGGTGAACTCCAGCTCGACCGGGGTTTCGCGGCCAAAGATCGACACCGCCACCGTCAGGCGCTGGTTGTCGTCGTCGACGCCCTCGACCATGCCGTCAAAGCCTTCGAACGGGCCGTCGTTGACCTTGACCCGCTCGCCGATCTCGAAGTGGATCAGCGTGCGCGGCTGGTCCTCGTTCTCCTGCACGCGGCCCAGGATCGCCTCGACCTCGGCGTCGCGCATCGGCATCGGGCGGCCCTGCGGCCCCAGGAAGCCGGTAACGCGGTTGATCGAGTTGATCAGGTGATAGCCCCGGTCGGACATTTCCATGTGCACCAGGACGTAGCCGGGCATGAAGCGGCGCTCGGTCGTGACCTTCTTGCCGCGGCGCACCTCGATCACCTCTTCGGTGGGCACGAGCACCTCGTCGATCTGGTCCTGAAGCCCCTGCTCCTCGACCGACGTCCGGATCTGTTCAGCGATCTTCTTCTCGAAGTTCGAGAGGACGCTCACCGAATACCACCGCTTTGCCATAGTCCACCTGTGATCTTGCCTGCCCCGGACGGGCGTTCCAGAAACAAAAAAGCGGCGCGCAACCTTTCCGCCGCGCGCCCTTCTCGGCGGGGTCCTACCGTCGTTTCGGACCCGATGCAAGCGCTTCTCGCGCCCGCGGCAGCGCTCAGCTGTGGCCGATGACCGACAGCAGGCCCTGCAGGCCGGACCGGATCCCGAGGTCCACCAGCGCGAAGAAGATCGCCGTCAGCGTCGCCATGATGAAGACCATGATGGTGGTCAGAAGCACTTCGCGGCGGGTCGGCCAGACGATCTTGCCGACCTCTGTCCGCACCTGCTGGATGAACTGAAGCGGGTTGGTGGTTGCCATGCTGGGTGTTCCCGTGCCTTCCAAGGTTTGCCCGGAGATACGCCCAGCCGCCGGCAAATACAAGGCCAAGCCCCGGTCAAAGCGTCCCGTGATGCAGTCCGCCAAGGATGTCCGGAGAGTTGGCAGGGGCAGCAGGGTTCGAACCCGCGACCTACGGTTTTGGAGACCGTCGCTCTACCAGCTGAGCTATACCCCTCGAGTGCGCCGAGAGTTACGGAATCGTCCCGCGGAATTCAAGAGCGAAACTCCGCCCCGCAGCGCGGAAATCACCCCTTGTCGCCGGTTTCCGGCTTGTTGCGAAAGCCGAACGCCTTGCGCACGCCGGGATTGGCCCGGACCGAGGCCGTCAGGCGGCGCATCTGGCGGTCGATGCGCAGCGGCTTGACCATCTGCTTCATCTCCCGGTGCAGGCGGATCATCTCCTCGTCCGGCATGGCGGCCAGGGTCAGCCCCTCCAGCAGGCCCGAGGGAATCGCCCGCACGCAGAGAAACGACACCGAATCCCGTGGCACATGGACCAGCGGCACCAGGTAATCGCGCAACAGCGCCATCTGCGCGGCGATCCAGGGCTGCTGCCACCACAGGAAATCCTGCTGCACCACCACGGACCGCCCCGGGATCAGGTGCGGCAGGAACTGCGCGCTCATCTGGTCCATCGACTCGGCGGTCTTGGAGGCATCCATGACCAGCACCTCGATCTCGCCGCCCGGCCAGCCGATGTCCTCGATCTGCCCCTTGCGCAGCTCGATTCCCTGCCCCCAGGGCCGCAGGAACTCTGCCGCGACGGGCAGAAGGTCGGTGCCGTGCGGCTCTGGCAGTGGCATCGGGGGCAGGCCGCATTCGCTGGCGGGCGGGCTGGCGCAATAGGCGCGGTAGCGTTCGGCGAAGACATCGTAATCGGTGACGTCGAACTTGTCGTAGCCGTAGACCACCTGCTGACGCCCGGCCTGGGCAACGCCTTCGGCCAGGCAGGCCGCCGAGCCGCCGGCGAAAGAGCCAAGGTCGACGATCGCCCCGTCACCGCGCGCCCAGTCCCGCGTCAGCGCGACATAGTAGGCCTGTTCGTCGAACTGTAGCATGGTCGGCACCAGCGCGGCCCGCCCGATGTCGGCGGCGGTGGCCCGCTCCCAGCTTTTCTCGGCGAAAAACCTCGGCAGAGGGTCTGCGGAGCCTTCAGGGGGTGGTGTCACGCGGGACCTCGGGTCTGACGTTGCGGTTTGTGTGTACCATGCGGCCAAGTCGCGCCGGGAACAAGCGCCGGGCAGATGCGCCGCACCCCAATGGCCGTTCTCAAAAACATGTGAAAAGCCTGACAACGCCGCAGTCCTCGCCGCCGATCACAAGGATCGCCAGGCGAGGGAACCGGCGCGTGCCCCTGCAAATCCTGACCCGCACCAAGCCTGTGCAAAACCTCACACTGACCTGTTCAACAAAATGAAAATCAACATGAAATCGGCGTGAAGCCGCGCGAGCGCGACGTGATTTCCCTCCCCGATCCGGAGCCCCTACCTGCTGAGATGTCGGACAGACAGACCGGCACCCAGACGACCGCGGCGGAACGATCCGCCGCACGGACAACAGCAGAAAAGGAAACAGACATGAAAACCTTCATCGCCTCCGCCCTGATCGCCGCCGCCACCATCGCCGGCACCGCCCAGGCCATGACCGCCCCGTCTATCCCCAGCGAAGCCAGCGCAATCGTGCCCGGCGCGGATTTCTCTGGCCTGACCAACGCCGAGATCCACGCGCTGATCAACATCGTGCACGGCGACGGCAGCAACGGCGACAAGCAGGCCGCCATCCGCGGGCTGCTGCGCTGACATCTCAGCCGACCAGAATTGCACCCTGCCAGGCAGACTGACTGGCACTTCCTGACGACCGGCGGGCCGCGTTGCGCCCCCGACCCCTCAAGAAAGGAACCCCTCATGAAAACCTTCATCGCTTCCGCCCTGATCGCCGCCGCCACCATCGCCGGTACCGCCCAGGCCATGACCGCCCCGTCTATCCCCAGCGAAGCCAGCGCCATCGTGCCCGGTGCGGATTTCTCCGGCCTGACCAACGCCGAGATCCACGCGCTGATCAACATCGTGCACGGCGACGGCAGCAACGGCGACAAGCAGGCCGCCATCCGTGGACTGCTGCGCTGACGCGCACCGCGCCACCTGCCGCGCGTCCGGTCGCGCGGCAGGTGGGCAGCCAAGAAAAAAGCCGCCCCGAGGGGCGGCTTTTCCGTGTCAGCCTGAGCGCCATGCCTGCCACCCATGCGGCGGCAGGCAGGCGGTCCGGTTACTTCAGGATCTTGGTGACGACGCCCGAACCGACGGTCCGGCCGCCTTCGCGGATGGCAAAGCGCAGGCCGTCTTCCATGGCGATCGGGGCGATCAGTTCGACGTTGAACTTCAGGTTGTCGCCCGGCATCACCATCTCGGTGCCTTCCGGCAGGTTCACCGTCCCGGTCACGTCCGTCGTGCGGAAGTAGAACTGCGGCCGGTAGTTCTTGAAGAACGGCGTGTGGCGGCCGCCTTCTTCCTTGGTCAGGATGTAGACCTCGCACTCGAACTCGGTGTGCGGCTTGACCGAGCCGGGCTTGCACAGCACCTGGCCGCGCTCCACGCCTTCACGGTCCACGCCGCGCAGCAGCGCGCCGATGTTGTCGCCGGCCTCGCCGCGATCCAGCAGCTTGCGGAACATCTCGACGCCGGTGCAGGTCGTCTTGCGGGTGTCGCGGATGCCCACGATCTCCAGTTCGTCGCCGACGTTCACCACGCCACGCTCGACCCGGCCGGTCACCACGGTGCCGCGGCCCGAGATCGAGAACACGTCCTCGATCGGCATCAGGAACGGCTGGTCGGTGGCGCGCGGCGGCTGCGGAATGTAATCGTCCACGGCGGCCATCAGTTCGCGGATCTTGTTCTCGCCGATCTCCGGGTCACGGCCTTCCAGCGCGGCCAGCGCCGAGCCGGCGATGATCGGGATGTCGTCGCCCGGGAAATCGTACACGGACAGCAGTTCGCGCACTTCCATCTCGACCAGTTCCAGCAGTTCCGCGTCGTCCACCTGGTCGACCTTGTTGAGGAACACCACCATCGCCGGAATGCCGACCTGGCGGCCCAGCAGGATGTGCTCGCGGGTCTGCGGCATCGGGCCGTCAGCCGCGTTCACCACCAGGATCGCGCCGTCCATCTGCGCCGCACCGGTGATCATGTTCTTGACGTAGTCGGCGTGGCCGGGGCAGTCGACGTGCGCGTAGTGCCGCGCCTCGGTCTCGTACTCCACGTGCGCGGTCGAGATCGTGATCCCGCGCGCCTTCTCTTCCGGCGCCGCGTCGATCTGGTCGTAGGCCTTGAAGTCGCCGAAATACTTCGTGATCGCCGCCGTCAGCGTCGTCTTGCCATGGTCGACGTGACCGATCGTGCCGATGTTGCAGTGCGGCTTGTTGCGCGCGAACTTTTCCTTTGCCATCTTCCAGACGCCTCACGGGTTGAGGGGGCCGCTGACGCGCCCCGGTTTCATCGCGCGCCGTTTATTGAGTCGGGCAGCGAAAATCAAGCACCACTTGGATAATTGCCCCGCCGATCCGCCGGGATCAGGCGCCGCAGCCACCGGCGACGCGGGTCGCGCCCCTCGGCGGCTTGTAGCCCTCGGTGAACCAGCCGTCGCTTTCCATCTGCTCGCGCAGCCAGGTCTCGATCTCCTTGGCCGCGGTTTCGGCCAGGCGCTGCATCTGCTGTTCGCGCGTCAGGTTCAGACGGGATTCGAACACCTGGATGACCATCACGTCGTGCACCTTGGGGTTCATCTTGATGCAATTGGCGTCGTCGAACACCGTCACCGCCAGGTGCAGCGCCGATTTCCCCGGCACCACCGGCGGCGGCAGCGAATAGGCCATCACCTTCAGCCCGAGGTGGTAGATACTGTCCCCCTCGAAGCGTTCGAACCGCGCCTTGGCCGCCGTGTCGACGACCGCGATCCACTCTTCGGCGGTGGCGTCGCGCGACACCAGCAGCTTGGCCGGTTCCGGTTTTTCCGCGACGGCCGCGACATAGCCCAGCACGAAATTGCCCAGCGGCTCTGTCGGCTCCGACAGGTCCCTGGTCGCGTCGGTGCAGGCGGCGAGTCCCAGCACGAAAGCCAGGGCGGCAGCGATACGGATCATCGACATCCCTCCAAAACCGCGCCTCCGATAGCGCGGCCTGCACCTGCCTGCAATCGGCGCGCCCCTTTGTCGACCCCCCGCGCACCGCTATGTTGACGACAGAGACCGTGGAGCCACAGATGACCCTCAAGCCTCCCCTCGGCAGACCCGCCGCGCTGCCCGTGCAGGTGCCCCTGGCGACCCGTCCGCTGAACATGCTCGCCAGCCTGCGTGCCTCGCGCGAGAACGTGCTGTCGATCATCCCCGAGGTCGCGCTGCGCCTGCCGATCGTCTCGGGCCGGACGGGCAAACGCTGGCACATGCTGATGCAACCCGCCGCGATTCGACGCATCCTTCTGGAAAACCTGGACAATTACCCCAAATCGGTGATCACCAAGAACTTGCTGCGCCCCGCCGTGGGCGAAAGCCTGTTCATCGCCGAGGGGGCGCACTGGCGCTGGCAGCGGCGCACCGCCGCGCCGGTCTTTTCGCACCGCAACGTGATGAACCTGGCCCCGGTCATGTCGGCGGCGGCGGCGCGCTCCGTGGACCGCATCGCCGCGGCCGGACCGCGCGCGGTGGACCTGATGCAGGAGATGGTCACCGTCACCTTTGACGTGATCTCGGCGGTCACGTTTTCGTCAGGCGCAGGGTTCGAGCGCGATGCCGTGCACCGCGCGATCGACGCCTATATCGCCGAGGCGGGCAAGATCTCGCTATTTGACATACTCGGCTTCCCGGACTGGGTGCCGCGACCTGGCCGTGCCTTCGGGGCGGGCGGGGTGGCGGACATGCGCAAGGTTGCCGACCGCGCCATCGCCGATCGCGCGCGGCGCGGGACCGAAGGTGTTCCCGATCTGCTGGACCTGTTGCGCGACGGGACAGACCCCGAAAGCGGCCGGCGCATGACCCCGGCCGAGCTGCGCGACAACCTGCTGACCTTCATCGTGGCGGGGCACGAGACGACGGCGCTGGCGCTGTCCTGGTCGCTGTACCTGCTGGCCTTTGACCAGGCGGCGCAAGATCGGGCACGGGCCGAGGCGCGGGCAGTTGTCCGGGACGGCGTGGCGCAGGGCGCGGACCTGCCCGGCCTGACCTTCATCCGGCAGGTGGTGGACGAGGCGTTGCGCCTCTATCCGCCGGGCGGGCTGGTCTCGCGCACCGCGCAGGGGGTGGACGAGCTGTGCGGTACGCGGATCGAGCCGGGCGACACCGTGATGATTCCGATCTATGCCGTGCATCGGCATTTCGACCTGTGGGAGGCGCCGCACGCCTTCCGCCCGGACCGCTGGAGCGCGCGCAAGCCCGACCGCTACGCCTACCTGCCCTTCGGCGACGGCCCCCGCATCTGCATCGGCGCCAGCTTTGCCTTGCAGGAGACGGTGATCGTGCTGGCCACCCTGTTGGCCAACTTCCGGTTTACCGCCGTGAAGGGCCGCGACCCGAAACCGGTGATGATCCTGACCCTGCGCCCCGAGGGCGGCGTCTGGCTGGAGGCGGAAAGGCTCTGAGCGCAGGACAACCCAGCCGCTCCGCCGCAAAAGGTCACTCGCGATTCGCGCCCGCCCTTTGGGCCAGGGCTGCGCCCTTCCGGTCGCCGCGGCGTCCACTGGACGCCCCGCCGGTCTACGACCGGTTCGCGCCCGGAACCCACAAGACATCGGCCTTGCCGTCGTCGTTGGCGATGCGCGCGGCGACAAAGAACCAGTCCGACAGGCGGTTGAGGTACTTTACCGCCTCGGTGTTGACCGTCTCCATCGTCGCCAGTTCGACGGTAAAGCGTTCCGCCCGCCGCGCCACCGTGCGGCAATGGTGCAGGTGCGCCGCCAGCGCCGACCCGCCCGGCAGGATGAAACTGCGCAGCGGTTGCAGCCGGGTGTTCATCGCGTCGATCTCGCGCTCCAGACGGGTGACCTGCCCTGCCACCATGCGCAGCGGCGGGTATTCCTTTTCCGCGTCCTTCTCCATGTCCGGCGTGCAGAGGTCCGCGCCCAGGTCGAACAGGTCGTTCTGGATGCGGCTCAGTTGCCCGTCCAGGTCCCCCGTGGCCTGCAAACGCGCCAACCCGACGACCGAGTTCAGTTCGTCCACCGTGCCATAGGCGGTGACCCGGGTGGCAAACTTGGCCACCCGCGCGCCGTTGCCCAGCGCGGTTTCGCCGGCATCGCCGGTCTTGGTGTAAATCTTGCTCAGCACGACCATGTCAGCTTCTCCGCAGCCAGACGAACAGCAGGATCAGCAGGACCGCGACGAACTGCGCCCCGATCCGCCAGCGCATCGCCCTGTTCGCATGTTTCTTGTTGAACTCCCCGCCCTTGGCAAAACTGCCGATGCCAAAGAGCAGGATACCGACGACGCCCAGCATGACGACGGCGATGACGATGAACAATGGGTCCTTGGTCATGACGACTCCCGTGGTTTGGGCAGGACATAGCGGAGCCCAGGGGAAAAGCGAAGAGTCCTAGCCCTTGGCCGTCAACCAGTCCAGCGCCCGGGTCGGCAGCAGCCGCTGCGCCGCCGACATCATCCAGGTCACCTTGGTAATGTAGTAGCGCGGGCGCGGGCGCGGGCTTTCCAGTGCGTGGATCAGCCTGGCCGTCACCGCCGAGGGCGGCAGTTCAAAGGCGTCCGGACCGCGCTCTTCGTACAGACGCTTCAGCAGTTTCGCCTCGTACTGCGCGCGGCGGGGGCTGGCCTGCCAGTCGATCCAGCGTTCGAAATGCGGGATCGCGTTCTGCCGGATCTTCGACGTCACCGGCCCGGTGTTCAGCGTGACGACGTGGATCGGCGTGTCGCGCATCTCGATCCGCAGGGTGTCGGTCAGCCCCTCGGTGGCGAATTTCGTCGCCGTGTAGGCCGCCCGCCAGGGCGCGTAGACCAGCCCCAGCACCGAGGAATGGTTGACGATCCGCCCGTATCCCTGCGCCCGCATCACCGGGATCACCGCGCGGGTCAGGCTGTGCCAGCCAAAGACGTTGGCCTCGAAGATCGCGCGCAGCGCCTCGGTCGGCAGGTCCTCGGCGGCGCCGGGCATGGCGTAGGCGCCGTTGTTGAACAGCGCCCCCAGCGTGCCGCCGGTCGCCTCCAGCACCTCGGCCAGGGCCCGGTCGATGCTGGCGGGGTCGGTGTAGTCCAGTTGCGGGGCCTCGAAACCCAGCGCGCGCAGGCGGTCGCAGTCCGCCTGTTGACGGCAGGAGGCAAACACCCGCCAGCCGCGCGCCCGCAGTCCCTGCGCCGCGTCGAAACCGATCCCCGAGGAACAGCCGGTGATGAGAATGGAACGGTCGGTCATCCGCGCGCTGTAGATCAGCCCGGCGGCAAAAGCTAGTTGCGCCGTTCCAGGAAATCGTCGGACATCCAGCCCACCTGTTCGCCGTTCAGGGTGCGCAGCCTGACCCAGCCGTCACCGCTGTCCTCCAGCACCTCGACCTCGTCGCCCTCGAACAGCTGCGTCACCACGTCAAAGCTTGTGGCGGGGCCGTCGCGCAGGTTCACCCGGGTGCCCGTCACGGTTCGAAACTCCGGCTCAGCGGACAGCAGGTCGGGTTGTGCGAGAACAGGCGTCCCTTCGGCCAGCGGCGTGCCCAGCGGCTGCGCAGCCCCCAGCCCGGCGATGAAGGGTGTCTCGGCCGCCGGGTCCACAGGCTCGCCGATGTCAAAACTCTCGGCCGGCGGCGGCGTGACGTCGCTGTCCTGAATCGCCTGCGTGATCGCCAGCGTGAAATCGTCGCCCAGCTGGTCGCGCAGCGTCTCGGGGTCGGGCGTTTCGACCAGGGGTTCGGGTGCAGGGGCGGCGGGCGCGGGCGCTTCTACCACGCGCTCGGGCACGCGCACGGATTTCGATGGCAGCGGATCGCGCGTCTGCAAGGAACTGACGCGCGGCTCGACCTCGACCACCGGGGCCAGTTCGCGCGGCTGGATCGTCAGCCCGGCCGGGCGCGGCGCGACGACGGGCGCGGCGGGCTTCACCTCGGCCAGGATCGTGACGCCATGCTCGCCGGGCTCGAACTCACTGCCACCAGACATGGCGTACCAGGCCCAGCCCAGCGCGGCGAAGGTCACGCCCATCAGGCCAAGACGCCAGGCAGCCCCCCGGACGCGCCGCAACGCGTCGCGCCCACCGGCCTGCACCGACCCAAGTATGTGTCTCATTCGCAGCATCGCCTGTTGTTAACCGATTCCCGGCGTTCCTCTAAGGGAAAATCCCCCGGTTTTTCCCGCCCCACCGCTTGCTGCGCCGGCAACGCGTCGCTATCACAACATCTATGGATGACGACGCCGATACCCCCAACATCACCCCGCGCAACACCTCCGAGACACTGCGCCGCGCGATTGGCGAGCGCTATCTCACCTATGCGCTCAGCACAATCATGCACCGCGCCCTGCCGGACGCCCGCGACGGGCTGAAGCCGGTGCACCGCCGCATCCTCTATGCAATGCGCAGGCTGCGTCTCAGTTCCACCGGTGGCTTTCTGAAATCGGCCAAGATCAGCGGCGACACGATGGGGGATTTCCACCCGCACGGCGACGCGGCGATCTACGACGCCATGGCGCGGCTGGCGCAGGACTTCACCATCCGCTACCCGCTGGTCGACGGTCAGGGCAATTTTGGCAACATCGACGGCGACAACCCCGCCGCCTCGCGCTACACCGAAGCGCGCATGACCGTGATGTCCGAGGCGCTGATCGAAGGGCTGGACGAGAACTCGGTCGATTTCCGCCCCAACTACGACGGCCGCCTGATGGAACCCATCGTGCTGCCGGCCTCCTACCCGAACCTGCTGGCCAACGGGTCCAGCGGCATCGCGGTCGGCATGGCGACCAACATCCCGCCGCACAATATCGGCGAGTTGATCAACGCCTGCCTGCACCTGATCAAGTCGCCGAACGCGGTGGACGACACCCTGATGCAATACGTGCCGGGGCCGGATTTCCCGACCGGCGGCGTGATCGTCGAACCGGCGGACAACATCGCGCAGGCCTACCGCACCGGGCGCGGCAGCATCCGCCTGCGCGCGAAATGGCATGTCGAGGACCTGGGCCGCGGCACCTGGCAGATCGTCGTGACCGAGATCCCCTACCAGGTGCAGAAGTCCAAGCTGGTCGAACGGCTGGCCGAACTGATCCAGACCAAGAAGGTGCCGATTCTCGCCGACGTGCGCGACGAGAGCGCCGAGGACGTGCGCATGGTGCTGGAGCCGAAGTCACGCGGCGTCGATCCCGACACGCTGATGGCGATGCTGTTCCGCAACTCGGATCTGGAAATCCGCTTTTCGCTGAACATGAACGTGCTGATCGACGGCGTGACGCCCAAGGTCTGCTCGCTCAAGGAGGTGCTGCGCGCCTTCCTCGACTTCCGCCGCGAGGTGCTGATCCGCCGGGCGAAACACCGCATGGCCAAGATCGACAACCGGCTGGAGGTGCTGGAGGGGCTGATCGTCGCCTTTCTGAATCTCGACCGGGTGATCGACATCATCCGCTACGATGACGACCCCAAGGCCGCGCTGATGTACGAGGACTGGTCGAAGCCGCACCAGGCCACGATCGTCCGCGCCAACGATGAAACCGACTATGTCTCGCCGCTGGCCGGGATCGACGTCAGGACGCTGGACCTGCGCGAAGACCCGGAGGCCATCGCGCGCGGCGTGCTGGCCGATGACGGCACCGACGCCAAGGTGCCCGCCCGTTTCGTCGGCCGCTCCGAGGGGCTGTCGGACGTGCAAGCCGAGGCGATCCTCAACATGCGCCTGCGGTCGTTGCGCCGGCTGGAGGAACTGGAGCTGGTCAACGAGCGTGACGCCCTGATGGCCGAACGCGCCGACCTCGAGGACCTGCTCGACAGCGACGAGTTGCAGTGGGCGCGCATCTCCGAAGAGCTGAAGGACGTGAAGAAGAAGTTCGGCAAGGGGCTGGAGCGCGGCGCGCGCCTGACCGCCTTTGCCGAGGCGACCGAAGCCGAAGAAGTGCCGATCGAGGCGATGATCGAGCGCGAGCCGATCACCGTGGTCTGTTCGCAGATGGGCTGGATCCGCGCCATGAAGGGGCACATCGACCTGAACTCGGAGCTGAAGTTCAAGGACGGCGATGGCCCGCGCTTTACCTTCCACGCCGAAACCACGGACCGGCTGCTGGTGTTCGCCTCGACGGGGCGATTCTACACCGTCTCGGCGGCCAGCCTGCCAGGCGGGCGCGGCATGGGTGAGCCGCTGCGCCTGATGGTGGACCTGCCCAACGAGGCCGAGATCATCGACATCTTCATCCATTTGCCAGGGCGCAAGCTGCTGGTGGCCTCCGACGCGGGCGATGGCTTTGTCGTGCCCGAGGACGAGGTCATCGCCCAGACGCGCAGCGGCAAGCAGGTGCTGAACGTGCGCGCGCCGGCACGGGCGCGGGTCTGCCGTGCGGTGTCGGGCGACCATGTGGCCGTGGTGGGCGACAACCGCAAGGTGCTGGTGTTCGCGCTGGACGAACTGCCCGAGATGGGGCGCGGCAAGGGCGTGCGGCTGCAAAAGTACAAGGACGGCGGGCTGTCGGACGCGCGGACCTTCACGCTGGCCGAGGGGCTCAGCTGGCTGGACCCGGCGGGGCGCACAAGGACCGAGACCGACCTCGAGGAATGGATCGGCAAGCGCGCCAGCGCCGGTCGCATGGCGCCGCGCGGCTTTCCCCGGGACAACCGCTTTACCTGAGCGTTTCGCGCGCGAAACATCCGTTTGTTAACAGATGGTTAACCTGGCACCTCGATCCGCCCTGCAAGTCACTGCACGAACCGGGCGGGCGGCGGACCATTGGATGCCGCGCCAACGGGTGATCGGGTGCGCTCTTTCGGGACACATCCGAAGTACCCGTGCGGTGCGCGACCTCAGCAAAGCGGCAGACCGCCGGGACGGTCCGCCGCTCGCCCGGCGCCCTGCGGGCGTGTTCCGGGATTTGGGGGTGTTACCACGTCAATCCGGGCGCCTGCCCGCCCTGCTCCCTGTTGCGCCCCCGGCTGCAAAGCGCCAATCTGCGGCCAGACGGTCGAGACAGGGCGGACACCCGATTGCCAGGCGATGAAACACCCCCCGCGGCGGCCACCCCGGCCGAAACGACCTTGGCAACGCGGGAAGACCCTCTGGCCACGGCATTTTCCGGCAAACGCTGGCGCATCTTCGGCCTGACGCTGTGGACCGGCATCCTGACCGTGCTGACCCTGGGCATCTACCGGTTCTGGCAAAAGACCCGCGTGCGGCGCTGGTACTGGTCGGCGGTGCGCCCGGGCGGCCATCCTCTGGAATACGTCGGCGATCCCTGGGAAAAGCTGCTGGGCTTCCTGATCGCCGTCGTCATCCTGTCTTTCTACATCGGCATCGTGAACCTGGCGCTGATGTTCGTCAGTTTCTCGCTGTTCCAGGGCAACGTGACGGCCTACCTGCTCAGCCTGATCGGCGTCTTTCCGATCTGGTTCTATGCCCGCTACCGCGCGCGGCGTTACGTGCTGGCGCGCACCCGCTGGATGGGCCTGCGCTTTGGCCTGGAGCCGGGCGCCTGGGGCTACGCGGGCCGCGCGCTGTGGCATGGCTTCCTGACCATCATCACGCTGGGCCTCCTGTGGCCGCGCATGACCTTCTGGCTGGAGAAATACCGCACCGACCGCACATGGTTCGGCGACCACAAGATGGAACAGGGCGGCAAGTGGACGATGCTCTTTGGCGCGCTGAAATGGCATTTCGTGACGCTGGGCCTGGTTGTGCTGGCCACGCTGCTGCTGGGCGCGGGGATCGCACCGCTGGCGATCACGCTCTATGCCGTGGCCGGGCTGCTGCTGCTCTACGCCCTGGTCTACTACCGGGTCGAGACGCTGAAACGCCTGACCTCGGCCAAGCGGCTGGGCGAGATGCGGCTGCGGCTGGAGGCCAGTCCCTTTCACGTCTTCCTGATCTTCTTCTTCGGCTACCTGTCGACGCTGTTCCTGGCCTCGATCCCCACCGGCTTTCTCGCGCTGCTGTTTGTCGAGATGCAATCGCTGGGCGCGCTGGGCGGGACCGAGGTAGGCGACATCGCCCCGGCGCTGGAGGATGCCGACACCTGGGTGCTGATCGCGCTGGCGGTGATGAGCTACTTTGCCATCTTCCTGGTCTGGTCGGCGGTGTCGACCGCGCTGCTGACGCTGCCGCTGACGCGCCACTATGCGCGCAGCCTGACCATCGAAGGCGCCGACATGCTGCCCCGCATCCGCCAGCGCCCGCGTGACGAGCATGTGGAGGCCGAAGGCTTTGCCGATGCGCTGGACGTGGGGGCCTCGCTGTGATCCTGCCGCTGCACACCGGCCCGTTCGAGGCCGAGGGCCTGTATTTCGACGGTCTCACCGCCGAAGCGCGCCCCGTCACCCTGCGGATCGACGAGGACCGCCGCGCTCTGGTGGCCGAGGGGATCGACTGGCCGCTGGACGAGATCCGCGAGTTGACCGACGTGGCGGGGGCGGACCTGGTGATCCTGCGGCTGAAGGACGACGAGGTCGCCCGGCTGATCCTGAAGGACGCGTCGATCCGCCCCCGCCTGCCCAACCGCACCCGCGCCGCGCCGCTGGTCCGGCGTGGGCGGCTGATGGCCTGGGCGGTGGGGGCGGTGGCCTCGGTCGCGCTGATCCTCTTCGTGCTGGTGCCCACCATGGCCGACCAGCTGGCCGAGTTCATCCCGCCCGAGGGCGAAAAGGCGCTGGGAGAGGTGACGCTGACCCAGATCCGCGAGGCGCTGGACGAAACCGGGCTGGGGGCGCTGAGCTTCTGCACCGATCCCTACGGCGAGGCCGCGCTGAGAAAGATCGAGGCGCGGCTGGTCGCCACCATGGACCCGCCGGTCGACATCACGGTGCACGTGCTGAACCACGAGATGGTCAACGCCTTTGCGCTGCCGGGCGGGCACGTGGTGTTCTTTCGCGGGCTGCTGGACGAGGCCGGCACGCCGGAAGAAATCGCCGCCGTCTTTGCGCACGAGATCGGCCACGTGGTCAGCCGCGATCCCACCCGGCACGCGCTGCGCTCGGCCGGGTCGCTGGGGGTGCTGGGGCTGATCTTTGGCGATTTCGCCGGCGGCTTTGTCGTGCTGATGCTGACCGAACAGCTGATCCAGGCGCAATACAGCCAGGATGCCGAGGCTGCGGCGGACGGCTTTGCCCACGACATGATGCGCAAGGCGCAGATCGCGCCATCGTCGCTGGCCGCGATGTTCGAAACCTTCCGCAAGCTGGGGGGCGATGCCGAGGGCCTGCTGGCGCATTTCATGTCGCATCCGCAGCTGGGCGACCGCATCGCCGCCGCACAGGAGGCGACGCCGCCGGGCTTTGTCCCCCGCCCGCTGCTGACGCCGGCCGAATGGGCGGCGCTCAAGGACATCTGCAAGGGCGACTCGCTGTTCTGAACACCGCCTTTCCCGCCAAGGGGGCAGGCATTCCCCACTTTACCTTGGCAAACGGCTCGCCCATCGTGGTCAGGCCACACACGCAACGTCCAACATTTCCGCAGACCAAAGAGTAGAGCCGATGCATTCCGACCAGGACATTCTGACCTTCCGCTACACGGGCGAAAAAGGCCCGCTGTTCAACCTTGCCTTCAAGACCGGGCTCCTGACCGTGCTGACGGTGGGCATCTACCGCTTCTGGCAGAAGACCCGGATCCGCAAGTACATCTGGTCCTCGGTCGAGGCGGATGGCGACGGCTTCGAATACACCGGCACCGGCATCGAGAAGTTCCTGGGCTTCCTTGTCGCAGTGGTCTTCCTCGCGGTCTACATCGGCCTGGTGCAGATGGTGCTGTTCTACGTCGGCCTCAGCGTGATGGTGGACACGCAGACCGCCTCGCCGCAGGAGATGCTGGCGCAGACGCTGGCCATCTACATCACCTTCTTGGCGGTGCTGCCCTTCCTGCTGTTCGCGGTCTACCGCGCGCGGCGCTACAAGATGGCGCGCACCCGCTGGCGGGGCATCCGCTTTGGCATGGAAAAGGGCGCCTGGGGCTATGTCTGGCGCGCGCTGGGCTATTACCTGCTGGCCGCCGTCACGCTGGGCGCGCTGACCCCGCTGGCGACCTTCCGGCTGGAAAAATACATGGCCGACCGCAGCTACTATGGCTCGGGCCGCTTTGTGCAGGAGGGCAAGTGGACCGACCTCTATGCCGCGATGACGCATATCCTGATCGGCGTCGGCCTGCTGGTGGTCGGCGCGCTGCTGATCGCCGCGAGTCTGTCCGGGATCGACGCGCTGGTGGTGCTGGGCGGCATTGCGGTCTTTGTCGGCTACATCTGGACGATCGTCGGGTCGGTGATCTACAGCGTGCGGTCCTTCGGCTACCTGACCCGGAACAAGGTGCTGGATGGCGCGATCCGCTTTGACGCCGAACCGCGCGCCGGCACGGTGATCAAGACCTACATCCTGGGCGGCCTGCTGCTAAGCCTGCTGGCCTCGGTCGCCTTCGGCATCGTCGGCGCGATCTTCACCGCCTTCATCCCGATGCTGGCGGGCGGACCGGTCGGCATGGTGCAGATGGGGCTGATCTTCGGCGTCATGGCCATCGGCTACCTGGTGGCGCTGGTGCTGGTGCAGGCGCTGAGCCTGATCCTGATCACCCAGCCGATCCTGGCGCACTATATCCAGAGCGTCACCGTCCGGAACGCCTCGGCGCTGAACCGCATCGTGCAGCGCGCGGCCGAGACCGGCGTCGATGCCGAAGGCTTTGCCGATGCGCTGGACGTGGGCGGCGCGATCTGATGCAACCGGGCCAGGCGCAGTTCTTTGATGGCCTGACGGCGGGGCGGCACGACGTGCAGGTCGCCCTGACGGGGGATCGCATGGCGCTGGAGATCACCGGCGACACCCTGCCCGCTCCGCTGCGCTGGCCGCTGATGGACCTGCGCGCGCTGGCCGACACCGCGCGCAAGGACCGGCTGACCCTGACCCGCAAGGCCGAGAGCGACGACGAGGCGCCGCGCGACCCCGCCCGCCTGATCCTGCAGGATGCCGAGCTGATCGACTGGATGCGCCGCACGCGGCCCGGCCTGTTCAAGGCCGACCTGCACCCCGGCACCTGGAAAAAGCTGCTGACCTACGCCGGCGGCGCGGCGGTCGCCTCGGCGCTGATGCTGTTCGTCATCCTGCCCGCCATGGCCGACACGCTGGCGCGAATCATCCCGGTCGAGCGCGAGGTCGCCTTTGGCAAGACCGTGACCGCGCAGATGGAGCGCATTCTGGGCGCGTCCAAACTGGGCGGGCTGCGCTGCGACGACCTGGCCGGTCAGGCGGCGCTGCAAAAGATGCTGACGCGGCTGACCGACGGGCAGGAGATGCAGTACGACATCCAGCTCCAGGTCTTTGATCACGAGATGGTCAATGCCTTCGCCGCGCCCGGCGGGCAGGTGGTGATCATCGACGGGCTGTTGCAGCAGGCCAGGGGGCCGGACGAGGTGGCCGGCGTGCTGGCGCACGAGATCGCGCATGTCGAATCGCGCGACGCCACCCGGCACGCGCTGCGCACCGCCGGATCGGCCGGGCTGCTGTCGATGCTGCTGGGCGACTTCACCGGCGGCGCGGCCATCGCGCTGGTGGGCGAACACCTGATGACCGCCGCCTACACGCGCGAGGCCGAGGCCGCGGCGGACCTGTTTGCGTTGCAGATGCTGGACGACGCGGGCGTCAGCGCCATCGGCTTTGCCCGGTTTTTCGACGACCTCGACGACATCGGCATCAAACTGCCCGCCTACCTGGCGACGCATCCGGTCACCGCGCAACGCGCCGCACAGGCGCGCGGCTTTGCCGGGGCCCAGGGCGCGACCAGCCCGGTGCTGACCGATGCCGAGTGGACCGCGCTGCGCAACATCTGCCGCTAGGATTGGGCTCTCATCAGGGTGTTCACCGCTGAGAGCGTCGGCAGGCCCTTGGGTGCGGAATGTTGTCGGGACCTTTTGAACCCATCGAGCCAGCGGGCGAGATCGGCGTTGCTGCACGTCTGGCCCGGGACGGCGTTCCAGGCGCGAAACGTCCCGTCACGGCGACGCGGACAGGCCTCAACGCGACGATTTTTCGCTGTTTCCACCCGCGCGTGCAGGCTACACCACCGGGCAAGGAAACCCCGCGGGTCCGCCCGCGGCGAATTTTGACCTGAGGAGAGACACGCAGATGAAGGTCCTTGTACCCGTCAAGCGCGTGATCGACTACAACGTGAAGGTCCGCGTCAAGGCGGACGGATCGGGTGTCGATCTGGCGAACGTGAAGATGTCGATGAACCCCTTCGACGAGATTGCCGTCGAAGAGGCGATCCGCCTGAAGGAAGCCGGCAAGGCGACCGAGATCATCGCTGTTTCGATCGGCGTCAAGCAGAGCCAGGAAACCCTGCGCACCGCGCTGGCCATGGGGGCGGACCGCGCCATCCTCGTCGTCGCCGCCGATGACGTGCACAACGACATCGAGCCGCTGGCCGTGGCCAAGATCCTGGCCGCGATCGTCAAGGAAGAAGAGCCGGGCCTCGTGCTCTGCGGCAAGCAGGCGATCGACAACGACCTGGGCGCCACCGGGCAGATGCTGTCGGCGCTGCTGGGCTGGTCGCAGGCCATGTACGCCAACAAGGTGGACGTCGAGGGCGACCATGCCGTGGTGACCCGCGAGGTCGATGGCGGCCTGCAGACCATCAAGGTCAAGATGCCGACCATCATCTCGACCGACCTGCGCCTGAACGAGCCGCGCTATGCCTCGCTGCCGAACATCATGAAGGCCAAGAAAAAGCCGCTGGATGAAAAGACCGCCGCCGACTACGGCGTCGACGTCGCGCCGCGGCTGGAGATCGTCAAGACCACGGAACCGGCGTCGCGTGCGGCGGGCGAGATCGTCAAGTCGGTCGACGAACTGGTGGCGAAGCTGAAAGAGAAGGGGATCGTCTGATGGCCGTTCTGCTGATTGCCGAGATTACCGATGGCGCGCTGTCGATGGACGCGACCGCCAAGACCGTGACCGCCGCCAAGGCGCTGGGCGACGTGACCGTGCTGGCCGCCGGTGCCTCGGCCAAGGCCGCCGCCGCCGAGGCCGCGACCATCCAGGGCGTGTCCAGGGTGCTGGTCGCCGAAGACGCGATCTACGGCCACCGCCTGGCCGAGCCTGTTTCGGCGCTGATCGCCTCGATGGCGGGGGACTATTCGCACATCGTCGCGCCCGCCACGACCGACGCCAAGAACATCCTGCCGCGCGTCGCCGCGCTGCTGGACGTCATGGTGCTGACCGACGTCACAGCCGTGGTGGACGCCGACACGTTTGAGCGCCCGATCTACGCCGGCAACGCGATCCAGACCGTGAAGTCGAAGGACGCGAAAAAGGTCATCACCTTCCGCACCTCGACCTTCGAGGCGGCCGCCACCGGCGGATCCGCCCCCGTCGAGGATCTCGCCTCGGGCGACAACCCGGGCCTGTCCGAATGGATCGAGGACAAGGTGGCGGAAAGCGATCGCCCCGAGCTGACCTCGGCCGGGATCGTCGTGTCGGGTGGCCGCGGCGTGGGGTCGCAGGCAGACTTTGCCCTGATCGAGAAGCTGGCCGACAAGCTGGGCGCCGCAGTGGGCGCATCCCGCGCCGCCGTGGACTCGGGCTTTGCCCCGAACGACTGGCAGGTAGGCCAGACCGGCAAGGTCGTGGCGCCGAATCTCTACGTCGCCGTGGGCATCTCGGGCGCGATCCAGCACCTGGCTGGCATGAAGGACAGCAAGGTCATCGTCGCCATCAACAAGGACGAGGAGGCGCCGATCTTTCAGGTGGCCGACTACGGGCTTGTGGCGGACCTGTTCACGGCCGTGCCGGAACTGACCGAAAAGCTGTGAGGCGCCCGGTGGGTTGAAAACCCACCCTACCCCGTGATCGAAAGGCCCGCCCCTACCGGCGGGCCTTTTTCCGTTCAGACCGGCCCGACCAGGGAGGCCAGCACCGGCTCCAGCGCCGCGACCACTTCGTCATGCGCCAGGGGTCCCATGAGTTCGGCCGCCGCGCAGGCTTCGAAATCGCTGAAGACCATGCCGTTCGTGCCCTCCATCCGCGCCTCGGCAGTGGCCACGACCTCGACCACCCGCTTTACCCGCGGGCGCAGCGTCTCGATCATGTCGCGGTTCACGAACAGCGGATCGCCCTCCAGCGTGGCGGGGATCTCCGTCGGCACCGGATGATCGGCGAACCACAAGAGCACCGCCGGCCCCCGCATCTGCGTCAGCAGGTGCTTCATCCGGGCGGTCCAGGCCATGCGCAGCTCATCCACCACCTTGCCAAAGCGCTCCTGCGAGATCTCCGCCAGGCGGCCCAGCATGTGCCGGACAAAGTGGAACTCGGTGAAGTCCACCTCGGGGTACAGCCCCTGAAGCCGTTCGGACGCGCGCAGGAACCTGTCGTTCCGGCGCGGATGCACGGAATAGTAGCGGTTCGACAGGTTCTGTGCGCCCATGACCTGGATCACCTTGGCGTCCGCTTCGGACAGGATCTCCATCACCGCGGGGTCGTTCAGGTACAGATCGACCCCGGCGTTGACCACGCCGAAATTGGCGCAGGCGACCTTGACCCGCTGTTCCAGCAGGACTGGAAAGGGCGTTTCGATGAACCGCCCATAGGTTTCGGTCCCGCCCAGGAAGGCCACGTAGGGGCCATCCAGCTGCCGCCGCGGACCGCGGAACAGCACGCGTGACGTGCCGTAGCGGCACGGATAGTATTCAAGGGCCCCATGGCCCCCGCCATGTACAGACATTTCACCCACCTCATATTCTCACCCACAGAGGAGAATCGGGCAAAGCTCTTGCCATTTCGCTAATGCGACAATGCGAGTCGAATGCCCCCGGTCCGGGCGGTCTTGCAGCGCTTCGCGGCGCGGTCCATGGTGGCGCGGGCAACAAAGGACAGGGCCATGGAGATCAAGTCGGTCGGCATCGTGGGCGCGGGGCAAATGGGCAACGGCATCGCGCATGTGATGGCGCTGGCGGGCTATGAGGTCTGCCTCAACGACATCAGCGCCGAGGCGCTGGACAACGCCGTGCAGCTGATCCGCAGGAACCTGGACCGCCAGGTCAGCCGCGAAAAGATCAGCGCCGAGGATCGCGACGCCGCCATGGCCCGCATCCGCACCACGCAGGCGCTGGCCGACGTGGGCAAGACCGACCTGGTGATCGAGGCCGCGACCGAGAACGAGGCCGTCAAGAACAAGATCTTTGCCGCGCTGGTGCCCGAACTGCTGCCGCACACCATCCTGACCTCGAACACCTCGTCGATCTCGATCACCCGGCTGGCCTCGCGCACCGACCGGCCGGAAAGGTTCATGGGCTTCCACTTCATGAACCCGGTGCCGCTGATGAAGCTGGTCGAGCTGATCCGCGGCATCGCCACCGACCGCGAAACCTACGACAGCTGCCTCGCGGTGGTCGAGCGGCTGGACAAGACCGCCGCCAGCGCCGAGGATTTTCCCGCCTTCATCGTCAACCGTATCCTGATCCCGATGATCAACGAAGCCTGCTACACGCTGTACGAAGGCGTGGGCAACGTGCAGTCGATCGACATGGCGCTGAAGCTGGGCGCGAACCACCCGATGGGGCCGCTGGAGCTGGCCGATTTCATCGGGCTGGACACCTGCCTGGCGATCATGAACGTGCTGCACGACGGGCTGGCCGACACGAAATACCGCCCCTGCCCGCTGCTGACAAAGTACGTCGAGGCCGGCTGGCTGGGCCGCAAGACGCAGCGCGGATTCTACGATTACCGCGGCGAGGTGCCGGTGCCGACGCGCTGACCGCAACCCAATGGGTAGGGTGGGTTTTCAACCCACCGCCCGCGCTCAATCCTCGCGCAGCGCCAGGGTCCGGTCCCGCAGCCAGGCCACGAATTCGCGCTGACCGCCGTCAAAGCCGCTGACCTCCTGCGGGGTGATCGGCACGCCCACGACGGGTTTCTGCGGCCGGCGGCAGGCATGCACCACCTCGTGGATCAGCAAACCCTGACGGATCGTTGCCGACACCCGGTTGGCGATCTGGTAGACGCGGCTGTTCTGGCCGGGAAAGAAGACCGGCACCACCGTCGCGCCGGAGCGCTGGATCATCTTGGCGGTGAACGGGTTCCAGCTGCGCTCGACCGCCGGCCCCCACCAGCTGTCCGACGAGGCGACGACCCCGGACGGAAACAGCACGATCACTCCGCCCGCCCGCAGATGCGCCATCGCCTGCGCCCGCATTTCGAGCCCTTGCTCGCGCGCGTCGTCTTCGTGCGGGAAGGGCACGGGGATCATGAATTCCTCGATCTCGCTGACCCCGGTCAGCAACGAGCGCGTCAGTATCTTGTAATCGGTGCGCACCCGGCCGATCAATTCTGCCAGCACCATGCCGTCGACCAGGCCATGCGGATGGTTGGCGACGATCACCACAGGCCCTTTGGCCGGGATCCGGGCAATCTGCTCGGGCGGGGTCAGCAGGTCGATGCCCATGATGCCCAGCGCCTGACTCCAGAACGCCTGCCCCTCGACCGGGCCCAGCCGTTCGAACCGGCGCACCATGCGCAGCATCGGGATCTTGCCGGTCAGCCACTCCAGCGTGCGGATCGTGTTCGCCTTCCACGGGTTGGGAAAGGTGTTCGCGTAGCTGACCTTGCGCTTGTCGAATGGTGCGGGATTCCTGGACACGCTCCGCCCCCTCAGGGATGTCGATTGGGTGCTGTCGACCATGCGCCTGTCACTGTCCCGCTCAAGCCAAGGCCCGGGCGCCGGACCTAATTGTCTTCTCCGAAACGGTCCGCGACCAGCGCTTCGACCGCATCGGCCAGCGCCTCGGCATCCGGTCCAGAGGTTTGAACCTCAATAGTGGTTCCTTTGGCGGCTGCCAACATCAAAAGCCCCATGATGCTGTCGCCGCTGGCCGACTGACCGTCGCGGCTGACCTCGGCCCGGGCGTCGAAACCTTCGACAACCTCGACCAGCTTGGCCGAAGCGCGGGCGTGCAGGCCCTTTTCGTTGATGATCTTCAGGGCGCGGCGGACGGTGGAGGTCATGGGTGGGGGTATTCCTTGGGGCAGACAGCGCGCTCAGGGGGCCTCGGGCGGAATGTTCTGGCTGTCGATGTACTTGCGCCCGGCTTCGAGGGCGTGGCGCACGGCCTCGGGGACCGGCAGGTGGCGGCTCTTGGTGAGCTTGATCAGCAGCGGCAGGTTGGCACCGTAGAGGATGCGACGGTTGTCCGGGCGGCAGGCGTTCAGCGACAGGTTCGACGGCGAACCGCCGAACATGTCGGTCACGATCACCACACCGCCGCCGGTGTCGACGGCATCCGCGGCGGCGCTGATCTCGGCCTGTTTCTGCGCCCGGTCGGCGTCCGCCTCGATCGAGATGGCCTGCATGCCGGGCTGGTGGCCGACCACATGTTCGACCGCGGCCAGATACTCGCGGGCCAGCCCCCCGTGCGCGACAATGACGATCCCGATCACCCGGACACCTTTCCACTCAAGCCGACCATTCGGTCGGACGTCGGCGCCGCCCCTCGCCGCTCCAGTTCGCGGTGCCTAATTGACACCCGCCAGCCTTCCGGCGCAAGGGCCGCCGCGACGTTTTCCGTGACGGCAACCGACCGGTGTTTGCCCCCGGTACAGCCGAAACCGATCGCGAAATGCGCCTTTCCCTCGGCGATGCAGGCGGGCAGGACCAGCAGCAACAACCCAAGGGTCCGGTCGATGAACTCCTGGTAGTGCGGATCGCCGGCCACGAACTGCGCCACCTCGGGATCGAGCCCGGTGAAGGGGCGCAGGTCCGGCTTCCAGTGCGGGTTGCGCAGGAACCGGCAGTCCAGCACCATGTCCAGCCCCTGGGGCAGGCCCCGCTTGTAGGAAAAGCTCTGGACCGAGACGGCCATGCCCTGCCCGGTGGTTGCGCCGAACCAGCCCTCCATCTCGGCGCGCAGGTCATGCACCGTCATTTCCGAGGTGTCGATCAGGATGTCGGCCCGGTTGCGGACGTCGGTCAGCAGCGCCTTTTCCCGCACCACGCCATCGCCCGGCGTTTCGTCCGGGGCCAGCGGGTGGCGGCGGCGCGTTTCGGAATAGCGGCGCACCAGCACCTCGGTCGAACAGTCGACATACAGCAGGTCGACCGGCGCGTTCAGCCGCTCGGTCAGCGTCTCGTAGAGCTGCATCAGCCCTTCGGCGCTGAAATCGCGGTTGCGCACGTCGATGCCCAGCGCCAGCGGGCGGGCCGATGGCAGGTCGCCATCCAGCAGGCGCGGGATCAGGCTGAGCGGGATATTGTCGATGGTTTCAAAGCCCAGATCCTCCAGCACGTTGATCGCACTGGACCGCCCGGCGCCCGAGGGGCCGGTGACAAAGACGATGCGTGCGTTTCCGGGGATCCTCTGGCCCATGACTACTCTCGACGACTGGCCTTTAGATATTGCAGAAGCTGCGCGGGAAAATACTGCGACGCAGAATTGTGAAGCAATGGGATATCCACTCCCAGCAGCCGGACCGCCCGGATGGGCGGCAAGCGGTGCGTTTCCGCCACATCCAGGTCCAGCACGGCGGCCAGGGGCACATTCCCGGCGGCCTCGGCGGTCAGGAGGCCAAGCCCACGCGCCTCGATCAGGCCGCGGATCGCCTCGGGGGCGTCCAGGCGCAGGCCGTCCCCGACCCGGCGGACGATGGTCCGGTCATCGGCGACGAGGGTTGCGCCCCGCGCCATGAGCTCCAGCGCGAGGCCGGACTTGCCGCTGCCAGAGGCACCGCGGATCAGCAGGCCGCGCCCTGCCACGGCAACCGACGTGGCGTGCAGCACCGTCTGCATGACCGGGTCAGACCGGCAGGCCGACCACGAAACGCGCGCCCAGCGGCTCCGAGGTCACGTCGGCCTCGGTCGGGCGGATGTTCTCGGCCCAGATCACGCCGCCGTGCGCCTCGACGATCTGCTTGGAGATCGCCAGCCCGAGGCCCGAGTTGTTGCCGAAATCCTGCTGCGGCCGCGAGGTGTAGAAGCGCTTGAAGATCTTCTGCAGCGCCTCTTCGGGGATGCCGGGGCCGGTGTCCTCGACCACCACGAGCACGCGATTGTCACGCCGCCGCGCCCAGACGCGGATCGCGTCGCCATCCTCGCAAAAGCTGGTGGCATTGGTGATCAGGTTGATGAACACCTGCGCCAGGCGCGGCTCCAGCCCGGTGATGACAACCGGTTTCTTGGGCAGGTCGGTGATGAACTCGATGCCCTTCTTGCGCGCGTCCTGGCCCAGGATCTCCGTCAGGTTGCCCAGCATGTCGAGCAGGTTGAACTCCTGCTCCTCTTCCTTGACCAGTTCCGCGTCCAGCCGCGAGGCGTTGGAGATGTCGCTGACCAGCCGGTCCAGCCTGCGCACGTCATGTTCGATCACGTCCAGCAGCTTGGTCCGGTGCTCTTCCTTCTTGACCATGCGCAGGCTGCCCACCGCCGAGCTCAGCGAGGCGAGCGGGTTCTTGATCTCGTGCGAGACGTCGGCGGCGAATTGTTCGTTCGCGTCGATCCGGTCGTAGAGCGCGCCGACCATGCCGCGCAACGCGCCCGACAGGCGGCCGATCTCGTCGGGGCGCGCGGTCAGGTCGGGGATGCGGACGCGGCCCGGGGTGCGGGCTCGGCGGTTGCGATCACGGCCGATCTCGGCCGCGTCGGCAAGGTCGGAGATCGGGTTGGCGATGGTCGAGGCCAGCACCAGCGACAGGCCGATCGAGACCAGCGTGGCGATGACGAACATCTGCAAGACACGTTCACGCTCGGTCTTGACCGCGGCGTCGATCTCGGCCGCCGGAGAGACCAGCGCGATGGTGCCGATCAGCCGGTCACCCTGCCGGATCGGGCTGAAGGCGAAAAACAGCGTCAGGCCCTCGCCACCCGCGGTCTCGACCCGCGTCCTGGCCGGATCGCCGGCCTCGATGGCGCGGCGCAGCTGGTCCTCGAGCACGAGTTCGGGGCCGCTCGCGGGATTGAACAGGCCCGCCACGCCGTCCCAGACCGTGTTGAGGAAGTCCGAGATCAGCGTCGGCTGGTCTTCCTCCACCGCGGGGATGAGCGGTGCGAGGTTGCCCTGCGTCTCGCCGACCAGGAAGCTGGCGCTGTCGAAGACCATCAGCGTGACGCCGTCGCGCAGGTCGATCCCGGCGACGGTGGCGTCCACGTCGATCCCGTCCCCGGTGCCCAGGTTGACCGGCGCACCGGTGGGCAGCTGCGCCTCGAACACGTCGGCGATCAGCTCGACCTCGGCGGCCAGCGCGTTGACCCGCTGCACCGCCAGGGTATCGCGCGACGCGTTCAGCCAGAGGATCCCGGCCACCAACACGTTGAGCGCGATGAGGTTGAAGGTGATGATCTTGCGCGCCAGCGGCGAGCGGTTCAGCGTGAACAGACCCCGCCGCGCACGGCTGTCGCGCAGCTCCTTCTCGACGGTGCTTTGCGGCGCGACCCAATCGTCACCAAGCACGACGTCGGCATCCCGGCGCGCGCCCTCGCGATCGTTCTGCACGGGGATCTGTTCGGCCAGGGCCATCCCTTACTCTTCGTTGTACCGGTAACCGATGCCATACAGCGTCTCGATCGCCGAGAACTCCGTATCGACGGTGCGCATCTTCTTGCGCAGGCGCTTGATGTGGCTGTCGATGGTCCGGTCGTCGACATAGACCTGGTCGTCATAGGCGACGTCCATCAGCTGATCGCGCGACTTGACGAAGCCGGGGCGTTGCGCCAGCGCCTGCAGCAGCAGGAACTCGGTCACGGTCAGCGACACGTCCAGCCCCTTCCAGGTCACGGCATGGCGCAGCGGGTCCATGGTCAGCGATCCGCGCACCATCAGCTTGGTCTCTTCGGTGTCGCCCACCGCGTCGCCGGCCACCGCTTCCTGCCGGCGCAGCAGCGCGCGGATGCGCTCCACCAGCAGGCGCTGCGAGAAGGGTTTCTTGACGTAGTCGTCCGCGCCCATGCGCAGGCCGAGCACCTCGTCGATCTCGTCGTCCTTGGAGGTCAGAAAGATCACCGGCATCTTCGATTTCTGCCGCACCCGCTGCAGCAGGTCCATGCCGTCCATGCGCGGCATCTTGATGTCGAAGACGGCCATGTCGGGCATCTTCTTGTTGAAGGCGTCTAGCGCCGCCTGACCGTCGTTGTAGGTCTCCACCTCGAACCCCTCCGCCTCGAGGGTCATCGATACGGATGTCAGGATATTCCTGTCATCGTCCACAAGGGCGATTTTTGACATTGTTCTGTCCTTGTACTGCTCTGGTTGCCTGTTTTTTTCCGACTATCAGCGATTTTCCGCTTTACAGCAACGCCAATCTGCGAATCAGGCGACCCTCCTGTCCTCAGGTGACGCGAATTTGGCAAAGGAATGGCTAAAAAGCCTCACCTGTTTCCATTGCATTCACAACGTCTGGGCATGGTATCGCTAATCCGGCTCTTGATAGCGCAAACTGCGCACATGCGTCCTGTTCATGCCGGAAAGCGACGTGTTAAGAGTTCAGACACCGGCAGATTTCGACGCCGGTTCGCATTCTCGAACAGTGCTGCGACAGGAGCAAGGCAGATGACATTTGGACGGGTGAACCCGCAGTTCCGGCTTGAAGATCAAGGGATCGAAGGGCTCGGCAATGTCTATTACAACCTCATGGAGCCAGCGCTGATCGAAGCGGCTCTGAAACGCGGCGAAGGGACGCTGGGCAAGGGCGGCGCGTTTCTCGTGACCACGGGCAAGTACACGGGCCGGTCGCCCAAGGACAAGTTCGTCGTCCGCACCCCCGCGGTCGAAAACACCATCTGGTGGGAAAACAACCAGCCGATGGAGGCCGGCGCCTTTGACCTGCTGCACGCCGACATGCTGGAGCACATGAAGGGCCGCGACTACTACGTGCAGGACCTCGTCGGCGGCGCCGACCCGGCCAATGCCATCGACGTGCGGGTGATTTCCGAACTGGCCTGGCACAACCTGTTCATCCGCCACATGCTGCGCCGCCCCGACCGCGAGGACCTGGACAGCTTTACCGCCGATTACACCATCATCAACTGTCCCAGCTTCAAGGCCGATCCGGCCCGGCACGGCTGCCGCACAGAGACGGTGATCGCGCTGAACTTCGACAAGAAGCTGATCCTGATCGGCAACACCGAATACGCCGGCGAAAACAAGAAGTCGGTCTTTACCCTGCTGAACTACATCCTGCCCGGCAAGGGCATCATGGCGATGCACTGTTCGGCCAACCATGCGCCCAACAACCCGGTCGACACCGCCGTGTTCTTTGGCCTGTCGGGCACCGGCAAGACGACCCTGTCGGCCGACCCCGCGCGCGTGCTGATCGGCGACGACGAACACGGCTGGTCGGACCGCGGCACCTTCAACTTCGAAGGCGGCTGCTATGCCAAGACCATCAACCTGTCGCCCGAGGCCGAGCCGGAAATCTACGCCACCACGCAGATGTTCGGCACCGTGATCGAAAACATGGTCTACGATCCGGAGACCTTCGAGCTCGACTTCGAGGACGACAGCCTGACCGCGAACATGCGCTGCGCCTACCCGCTTCACTACATCTCCAACGCGTCCAGGTCGGCGCTGGGCGGTCACCCCAAGAACATCATCATGCTGACCTGCGATGCCTTCGGCGTGCTGCCGCCGATCGCGCGGCTGACCCCGGCGCAGGCGATGTACCACTTCCTGTCCGGCTTCACCTCCAAGGTGGCCGGGACCGAGCGCGGCGTGACCGAGCCCGAGCCGACCTTCAGCACCTGCTTTGGCGCGCCCTTCATGCCGCGCCGCCCCGAGGTCTACGGCAACCTGCTGCGCGACAAGATCGCCAAGCACGGCGCAACCTGCTGGCTGGTCAACACCGGCTGGACCGGCGGCGCCTACGGCACCGGCTCGCGCATGCCGATCAAGGCGACCCGCGCGCTGCTGCATGCCGCGCTGGAGGGCAAGCTGGCCAATGCCGAGTTCCGCAAGGACCCGAACTTTGGCTTCGAGGTGCCGGTCCATGTCGAGGGCGTGCCCGAACTGCTGCTGGACCCGCGCAAGACCTGGGAAGACAAGGCCGCCTACGACGCGCAGGCCGCCAAGCTGGTGCACATGTTCGCCGACAACTTCGAACAGTACGTGCCCTATATCGACGATGACGTGAAGGCCGTCGCCATCGGCTGACCTGGTCGCGGCAGCGTCGAAAAGCCCTCCCTCACGGGGGGCTTTTTTCGTTTCAAGAGGCGGCGGGGTCGGCATATCCTGCCCCTGCGCCCACTTCGGATACATGCTAGACTGGCGATCCACCCCGACGGGAGAAAAGACGACATGTTAGCAAGACTGGTTCCCCCCCTGCTCGCCCTTCTGTCCGCCGCGACGGCCGCCGCGTCCGAGGTCGGCGCCTTTGTCGAGCCGCCCTTGGTGCTCGAGTCCTCCGGCGTGATCTGCGAAGTGGAACTGCAAGGCACCCGCCCCGCGCCAGAGACGCTGTCCGGCACGCTGAACCTGATCGACCAGGACCGCGCGATCGACGTGGACTCGCTGCTGGTGCCGGCCGAGATCGGCCTCAGCTTTGGCATCCGCACGACTTTGACGCCGGGGGCATCGGTGCCCGAGGTGACGGTGATCGTGATCCATCCGCCGATGGGGCCGGATGGTGTCACGACCGAGCGGTGGTCAGCGGCGATGAACTTTGGCGAACCCTCGCTGAACCTCTTCACCTTCGAACATGACTACGAACTGGTCGAGGGCGCCTGGTTGTTCAAGCTGGAATTCGAAGGCCGGACGCTGTTGCAGCAGCCCTTCGAGGTGACGGCCCCGGGCAGCGTTCCGGCGGTGCAGAAAGCGTGTTTCGCCGCCGAGGTCATCTCCTGACACCACACCGTGGGCAGATCCCGCCCCGGGCCTGACCCGGGACCGCCTGCCCTCCGTCCCAGTGCGCAGGGCGGGGTTACCCCGCCACGCCGCCACCCAAACCAGACCGCCTCAGGCCGGCCGCAACCCCAGTATCTCGCGCGCCTGTTGCCAAGTGGCGACGGGACGCTCGTATTTCTCGCACAGGGCGACAGCCCGCTGCACCAGCGCCGCGTTCGACGGCGCGAGGCGCTGCTTGTCCCAGCGCACGTTGTCCTCCAGCCCCGTCCGCGTGTGGCCCCCGGCGGCGATGCACCATTCGTTGACCTCGACCTGGTGCCGCCCGATCCCGGCCGCGCACCACTCGGCCTCCGGCGCCAGCCGCTGCACCGTCTTGATGTAGTAGTCAAAGACGTCGCGGTCGCAGGGCATCGCGTTCTTTACCCCCATGACGAACTGCACATACAGCTTGCCCGAGATGCGCCCGTCGCGGTTCATCTCGGCCGCCTTGAAGATGTGCGACAAGTCGAAGGCCTCGATCTCGGGCTTGACCTCGTAGGTGCGCATCTCGGAGGCCAGCCAGTCCACCAGGTCCGGCGGATTTTCGTAGACCCGGGTCGGAAAGTTGTTCGAGCCCACGGACAGCGAGGCCATGTCGGGCCGCAGCGGCAGCATCCCGCCCCGCGCCTGCCCTGCGCCCGACCGCCCGCCGGTCGACAGCTGGATGATCATGCCCGGGCAGTGCCGTTTCAGCCCCTCGACAAGGCGGGCAAAGCGGTCCGGGTCCGAGGTGGTGGATCCGTCATCGTTGCGCACATGGCAATGCGCGATGCTGGCGCCGGCCTCGAAGGCGGCCTGCGTGCTTTCGACCTGTTCCTCGACGGTGATCGGAACGGCGGGGTTGTCGGATTTCTGCGGCACCGACCCGGTGATCGCGACGCAGATGATGCAGGGTTTGGTCATGGCGGGCTCCCATGGCGCCGGCGCAAGGGCCGGTCAGGACAGAGGTGGGTATTTTTCCAGAGAAGAAGCCGGGGAGGCGGTTCTCCGCCCCGGCCCCTCGGCTGTCAGATGTCGAAGAAGACGGTTTCATCCTCGCCCTGCAGGCGGATGTCGAAGCGGTAAACCACCTTGCCGTCCTTCTCGGTGCGCTTCGCGATCAGGGTGCCGCGGCGGCGTTCCCATTCGATCAGGTTCAGCACCGGGTCGCTGGCGTTGGCCTCCCCTTCGTCGTCGAAGTAGAGCCGGGTGTTCAGCCCGACATTGATGCCGCGCGCGACGATCCACAGGGTGATGTGCGGCGCCTGCGTGGTGGGGTTGCGCCCCGGCACCTTGCCCGGCTTGACGGTGTCGAACCCCCATTCGCCGGTGGCGAAATCGGTGATCACCCGGCCCCAGCCGCGAAACCCCTCCTCGACCGCACCGCCGCCTTCGGGATGCGCGTAGATGCCCGCCGCATTGGCCTGCCAGGCCTCCAGCATGACGTCCTTGACCGGCGAGCCGGTGCCATCGATCACCAAGCCTTCGATGCGGATGCGCTCTCCGGCGGCGTTCGGCCCGGCGATGTCCCAGCCCAGCTCGCGTTCGTAGATGTCGAAGCCCGCCGCGCCAGGGGCGAGGCCGATATGCACGTAGGGACCGGCGGTCTGCGAGGGGGTTTCCTTGAGGTAGTCGAGTTTCTGGACCATGGTCATTCTCCTTGCGCCTCTTCCGGGCGGAAAACCGGCTCCCACTTTTCCTGAAGATGCATCAGTTCCCCTCCAGCCGGTTTTCGAACAGTGTCGAGCGGCGGCCGCGCAGGACGATGTCGAACTTGTAGGCGATGGTGTCCAGCGGGATGGTCGCGTTCATGTCCAGCAGGGCAATCAGGCTGTCGATGGCCTCCTGGCTGGGGATGGTCTGCACGATCGGGCATTTCGGGATCAGCGGATCGCCCTCGAAATAGACCTGTGAGATCAGCCGCTGGGCAAAGCTGGTGCCAAAGACCGAGACGTGGATATGCGCCGGCCGCCAGGAGTTGACGTAGTTGCGCCAGGGGTAGGCGCCCGGCTTGATCGTGCGGAAATAGTAGTAGCCGTTCTCGTCTGTCAGGGTCCGCCCGCAGCCGCCAAAGTTGGGGTCGATCGGCGCGAGGTAGGTGTCCTTTTTGTGCCGGTAGCGTCCACCCGCGTTGGCCTGCCAGATCTCGACCAGCGTGTTGGGCACCGGGCGGGCGTTCTCGTCCAGCACCCGTCCGTGCAGGATGATCCGCTCACCGATCGCGCTCTCGCCCGGCTGCGCGTAGTTGTAGATCAGGTCGCGGTCCATCTCGTCGATGTCGTTGTGACCAAAGACCGGGCCGGTGATCTCCGAAACCGTGTTCTCCAGGCTGATCAGCGAATATTGCGGCGAGCGCGCGACGCTGGTCTTGTACCTGGGGTCATGGGCCGGGGGGTGGCGCTGCCGGTCCCGCTGGTAGAATTCGCCTTGTTTCGGCATCTCGGTCTCTCCTCACGTGTCCCCGGACGCGGCGCCGCTCTCGGCGTCCATCTCGGCATAGGTCTGCTTGGCCAGTTTCAGCGCGTGGTTGGCGCGCGGCACACCGGCATAGATCGCCACGTGCTGAAACGCCTCCAGCACGTCGGTCCGGCTGGCCCCGGTGCGCGCCGTGGCGCGGATGTGCATCGGGATTTCCTCGAAGTTGCCCAAGGCCGCCAGCAGCGCCAGCGTCAACATCGAACGTTCGCGGTCGCTGATCCCGTCCGAGGCCCAGACCGTGCCCCAGGCGGTTTCGGTGATCATGGTCTGGAAGGGCGTGTCAAAGGGCGTCCTGGCGGCCTCGGCGCGGTCGACGTGGGCGTCGCCCAGAACGTGGCGGCGCACTTTCATCCCGGTGTCGTAACGGTCGGTCATTCTGTCCTCCGGTCGGGCCGGGCGCGCAGGGCGGCGCGCCTCAGTATGGCAGGCCGACGTAGTTGATGGCCAGCGTGGCCTGCGCGGCCTCGGTCTGGGCCAGGTGTTCGATCTCGGCGCGCTGGATGCGCAGCTCGTAGGGGTCGGTGTCGGGGAAACGGTGCAGCAGCTTGGTCATCCACCAGCTGAAGCGCTGCGTCTTCCAGACCCGCGCCAGCGCCTGTTCCGAGTAGCGGCCCAGTGCCTGCGCATATTGCTCCAGGTAGCGCGCGCGCAGCGCCTGGTGCAGGTAGTGGACGTCGCTGGCGGCGGTGTTCAGCCCCTTGGCGCCGGTCGGCGGCACGATGTGCGCGGCGTCCCCGGCCAGGAACAGGCGGCCATACTGCATCGGCTCGCAGACAAAGCTGCGCAGCGGCGCGATGCTTTTTTCGATCGACGGCCCCATTTCGATGGTCTCGGCGAAACTGGCCGGGATGCGGCGGCGCAACTCGTCCCAGAAATCCGTGTCGGACCAGTCTTCGGGCCGGTCTGTCAGCGGCGCCTGCACGTAGTAGCGCGACAGCCGGTCGTTGCGCATGGAACACAGGGCAAAGCCGCGCTCGGAATTGGCATAGATCAATTCGTGGTGCACGGGGGCGGTTTCCGACAGGATGCCCAGCCAGCCAAAGGGGTAGACCCGTTCGAACTCCTGCCGCTTGTCCGCCGGGATCGCCTGGCGCGACACGCCGCGAAAGCCGTCGCAGCCGGCGATGTAGTCGCAGGCGATCTGCTTGCGCTGGCCGTCGTGGGTGAAACTGACGGTGCAGCCCGCGTCGCCGTCCAGCGCGGCGTTGCCGATCTCCACGTCCTCGACCCCGTGCAGGGTCAGCCCGCCGGTGGCGCCGCGGGCGTCGTAGAGGTCGCGCGTCACCTCGGTCTGGCCGTAGACCATGACGGGCGTGTCGGTGTGCTTGCGGAAGTCGACGCGCACCTGGAGGTTTTCAAAGGCCAGCACGGTGCCGTCGTGCGGATAGCCCAGCGTATCCATGCGGGTGGCGACCTTCGCCTGCTCCAGCAGGCGCAAAAAGCCCTGTTCGAGCACCCCGGCCCGGATGCGCGACAGCACGTGGTCGCGCGACCGGCGCTCCAGCACGACAGCCTCGATCCCGCTGTGGTGCAGCAGTTGCGCCAGCAACAGGCCGGACGGGCCGCCGCCGATGATACAAACCTGGGTGCGCATGGGCTCCTCCCTTTGGGCGCCATCTAGGCTGACGGATTTGGGCATGTAAAATGACGCTTTCGCCGATATACTTGTCGAAAAAGGAAAACGTGATGTTGGACCGCCGGATCAAGCTGCGCCACCTGGAGGCGGTGACCGCCATTGCACGCCAGGGCAGCCTCAAGGAGGCCTGTTTGGAACTGAACCTGACGCAGCCCGCGCTGTCAAAGACCCTCAAGGAATTGGAACAGGTGCTGGGCGCGGCGCTGATGATCCGCGACCGGGGCGGCGTTCGGCTGACGCCGGAGGGCGAGGTCTTTCTCGAGTTCGCGGGCCAGAGCCTGGCCGCGCTGCGCCGGGGCGTGGCCGGGGTGGCAGAGGTGCGCGCGGGCGGGGGTGAGGTGCTGCGCGTGGGATCGCTGCCCAGCGTTGCGGTGCGGCTGATGCCGCGCGTGGTGGCCCGCTTTCGCCAGTTGTCGCCCGCGACGCTGCTGGTGCTGCGCGACGGCACGCATGGCGCGCTGACGCGGGAACTGCTGGCCGGGTCGCTGGACCTGGTGATCGGGCGCATGGGCGCGCCCGACATGATGGCGGGCGTGTCCTTTACCCAGCTCTACCAGGAGACGGTGGTTTGCGTGGCCCGCGCCGGGCATCCGCTGCTGGAAAGGCCCGGGCTGGCGCCGCAGGACCTTGCGGCCTGGCCCGTACTCTACCCGCCCGAAGGGTCGGCGATCCGGCCACTGGTGGACCGCTGGTGCCTGGCGCAGGGGCTGGGGCCGTTCCGCGACCGGATCGACTGCGTCTCTGGCGCGTTCGGGCGGCGGTTCCTGCGCATGTCGGACGCGCTGTGGTTCATCTCCGAAGGCGTGGTCGCGCCGGAAATCGCCGATGGCGCGCTGGCTGCGCTGCCGTTGGACCTGGGGCTTACGGCCGGTCCCGTGGGGCTGATGACCCGGCCGGAAAGCACCGCCTCGCGCAGCCGCCAGCTGTTTGAAAGGGCGCTGCGACACGAAGCAGGGGCTTTACCCAGATCATGAGCACGAATCGGACGCGTCCACAACTTAATGAGGTTATCCTCAATTTATTGCTTTACACAGCCCCCCGGGGACAGGCACCATATGTTGTAAGGGCCCTCGGGGATGCCCGCAGGCCCTAGAGCAGGCAGCAAGCGCTGGGGGCATTTCAGTCCAACAGCGCCATAACCAAAAAAGGGGTGTCACCATGGCCCTGTCCGAGCAGTATCTGACCGACGATATCCACCCGATCGACCTGGTTGAGCATATCGCCGAATACAACGACTGGGACTTCGAGCGGGTCGCGGATGACCAGATCGCGATGGCCGTCGAAGGGCAGTGGCGGACCTACTCCATCACCCTGGCCTGGTCGCACTACGACGAGACATTGCGCATGATCTGCACCTTCGAGATGGAGCCACCCGAGGCCAAGCTGCCCGCGCTCTACGAAGGGCTGAACGCGATCAACGACCAGTGCTGGGCCGGCGCCTTCAGCTACTGGGCGGCGCAAAAGCTGATGGTCTACAAGTACGGGCTGGTGCTGGCGGGCGGCAACGTGGCCAGCGCCGAGCAGATCGACACCATGATCGGCGCCGCCGTGACCGCGTCCGAACGCTATTACCCTGCGTTCCAGCTGATGGTCTGGACCGACAAGACACCCAAGGACGCCTTGCAGATCGCGATCGCCGAGGCCTACGGGCGCGCCTGATCGCGTACCGGGCATGAGGGCGCTGCCCCCGTCGCGCCGAGCGCGACTCCCCCGGAGATAATTGACCCAAGACGAAGCAGGGGCGGCGCGACGGCGGCGCCCCTGCTTCTGGTGAACGGTGTCCGCGCGGCATTCTTGGGTGGCCCCGTGTTGCCCCGCGCGCGCGGCTTGCCTAGTGTCCCGCCAACACGGACACGAGAAGGGGATACCATGCAGGACGGCGAACTGGCGCGGCGCGGGCTGGCGCTGCTGGGATGCGGCAAGATGGGGTCGGCGATGCTGGCAGGCTGGCTGGCACGCGGGCTGCCGGCGGGGTCGGTGCGGGTGCAGGACCCAAATCCCTCGGACTGGCTGAAGGCGCAGGGGGTGCACATCAACGAGGGCTTTGGCGACGCGCCGGCGGTGGTGCTGATCGCGGTCAAACCGCAGGTCATGGGTGAAGCGCTGCCGGCGCTGAAGGCCTTGCCGAAGGGCGGAACGCTGTTCGTCTCGGTCGCGGCGGGCATCCCGATGGCGACCTACGAGGCGCACCTGAGCACGGTGCCCATCGTGCGCGCCATGCCGAACACGCCGGCCGCGGTGGGCAAGGGGATCACGGCGATTGTCGGCAACCGCGCGAGCAGCGCAGCACATCTGGACCTGGCCGAGGCGTTGCTGCGCGCGGTGGGCGAGGTCGTGCGGCTGGAGTCCGAGGCGCAGATGGACGCGGTGACCGGGGTCAGCGGATCGGGCCCGGCCTACGTGTTCCACATGATCGAATGCCTGGCGGCAGCGGGCGAGGCCGAGGGGCTGGCGCCCGACCTCGCCCTGGCGCTGGCGCGGGCGACCGTGGCGGGCGCAGGCGCGCTGGCGATGGAGACGGGCGAGGACCCTGCACAACTGCGGCGCAACGTGACCTCGCCCAACGGCACCACGCAGGCCGGGCTGGCGGTGCTGATGGACGCGGACAAGGGCCTGCCGCCGCTGATGCATGCCACCGTGGCCGCGGCGACGCGCCGGTCCAAGGAGCTGGCCAATGGCTGAGATCAGCTATGACGATTTCCTGAAGGTCGACATCCGCCTCGGCACCGTGGTGCGGGCCGAGCCGTTCCCCGAGGCGCGCAAGCCTGCCATCAAGCTGTGGATCGATTTCGGCCCCGAAATCGGCGAAAAGAAAAGCTCGGCCCAGATCACGGTGCACTACGAGCCCGAGCGCCTCGTCGGCAAGCAGGTCATGGCGGTGGTGAACTTTCCGCCGCGCCAGATCGGGCCGATGAAATCCGAGGTGCTGGTGCTGGGCGTGTCCGATGCGGACGGCGCCATCGTGTTGATCGGGCCGGACCTGGCCGCGCCGAACGGGTCGCGGATGCACTAGATCTCGGGTCCGTTCGGGTCAGGCATCAGCCCGTCCTTTTTGTGCACCTTGTAGAGCGGGTCGCGCGTCTTGATGCGCTTCGAGATGATCCGCGCGCTGGGCCATGCCAGGGCGAAACCGATCACGGCGGCGGTACCGATCGCGATCCAGTTATACCAGCCGAAGCTGAAGAAGGTGACGATGAGCGTGCCCGTGATGGTGCTGCCGCTCATCAGGGTCAGAAACAGCGAGAGACGGTCCATGTCGAGCCTCCTTTCCGTGAGAGAAACGCACCGCTCCGGGGGGCGGTTCCCTTGACCTCGGGCCCGGCTTGGGCTTCGGTCGATGGCAGGAGGACGCCGCCATGACCACGCCCGCAATCACCGGCCACGGGGTGTTCACCCCAGCACTCAGCATCACGAACGAAGAGCTGGTGGTGGCGTTCAACGCCTATGCCGACAGCTGGAACGCCGAACATGGCGCCGAGATCGCCTCGGGCGAGGTCGAGCCGATGACCCATTCCAGCGCCGACTTCATCCTGTCGGCCTCGGGGATCGAGCGGCGTTTCGTCATGGACAAGGACGGCGTGCTGAACCCCGCGCGCATGTACCCGCGCCTGCCCGCACGGCCGGACGAGGCACCGGGGATCATGGCCGAGATGGCGGTGGACGCCTGCACCAAGGCGCTGGAAATGGCCGGACGGACCGGCGCGGAGGTGGACCTGGTGATCTGCGCCGCCTCCAACCACGAACGCGCCTATCCCGCCATCGCCATCGAGATCCAGCAGCTGCTGGGCGCTCGCGGCTTTGCCTTCGACATGAACGTGGCCTGTTCCTCGGCCACCTTCGGCATCCAGGCGGCGGCGGACATGATCCGCGCGGGCAGCGCGCGGCGCGCCCTGGTGGTCAACCCCGAGATCTGCTCGGGTCACCTGGAATGGCGCGACCGGGACTGCCATTTCATCTTTGGCGACGTCTGCACCGCCGTCCTGCTGGAACCGTCTGACGACGCGACGGGCGCGCGCTGGGACATCGTTTCGACCCGCTGTGCGACGCAGTTTTCCAACAACATCCGCAACAACAACGGCTTCCTCCGCCGGGCGCACGACCAGATGGAAGACCGCCGCGACATGCAGTTCATGCAGAACGGGCGCAAGGTCTTCAAGGAGGTGCTGCCGCTGGTGTCCGACCACATCCTGGGCCACCTGGAGGACAGGGGCTGGAACGCGGACCAGCTGAAACGCCTCTGGCTGCACCAGGCCAACAAGACGATGAACGATTTCATCGGCAAGAAGGTGCTGGGCCGCGTGCCGGAGCCGGGCGAACAGCCCAACATCCTGCAAGATTACGCCAACACCTCGTCCGCCGGGTCGATCATCGCCTTTTCGATCCATTCCGGCGACCTGCAACCGGGCGACCGCGGGGTGATCTGTTCCTTTGGCGCGGGTTATTCCGTGGGCTCGGTCCTGCTGGAGCGGGCCTGAGCGGCGTCTTCCTCGGCCATCGCCTCCTCGAGCGAGCCACCTTCCTCCTCGCCCTCGGCCAGCACCATGGTTTCGGGCGTCGCGGCCTTGGCCGGGATGGTGATCTGGAACCCCTTCTTGGTCTTGTCCTTGTCCTTGACCGCCGCGCGCTTGGTGATCCGGCGCAGGGTGTAAAGGATCATCACCACGTGGCCCACCACGGTGGTCAGGAACAGGCCCTGCGCCCCGGTCTGCCCCATGGCGACACCGGCGATCAGCGGACCGATGATGTTGCCCACGCCAAAGACCATGAGCAGCCCGCCCGAGACCTGGATCGCGGTGCCCTGGGGCGCGTGGTCGTTCGCGTGGGCAATCAGGATCGGGTACATCGAATAGATTGCCGCACCGAACACCGACACCAGGATCAGGTTGGTCAGCTGGTCCTGCGGCGTGGCGAACAGAAAGCCCAGGTCGGCAGCCAGCGCGACGACCGCGACCAGGACCAGCACCTTGCGCCGGTCCATCCGGTCGGAGGCATAGCCAACCGGGATCTGCGCCAGCGCCCCGGCCAGCACCGGGATGGAGGAAAACAGCGCGATGGCCGACAGCGTGAGC
This sequence comes from Antarctobacter aquimaris, assembly GCF_900184945.1. GTDB lineage: Bacteria > Pseudomonadota > Alphaproteobacteria > Rhodobacterales > Rhodobacteraceae > Maliponia > Maliponia aquimaris. Next base: position 108,739 of record NZ_FXYF01000010.1, read on the forward strand.
CCGACCTGTCCGGCATAGACCGCCGCCAGCGTGCCGAAGGAACCGTTTGAGATGCCGACAAGGAAACACGCCGCCACCGCCACCGGGGAGTTGCGCCAGAGCAGCGGCAGGTTCAGCCGCACCGAGGTCAGCGGCGCGGGCGAGGCCGAGGTCGACAGCGCCGTAGGCACCAGCGCCAGAGAATAGACGATGGCGGCGACGGCAAAGAACAGAAAGCCCGAGGCATCGCCCAGCGCAATGGCCATCTGGCCCGCCGTCGTCGCGCCCAGGTTGACCATTGTGTAGATGCCGAAGATGCGCCCGCGGTTCTGCGGGTTGGCGCGGTCGGACAGCCAGCTTTCGACGATCATCGCCGCCCCGGCAAAGCAGAAACCGGACACCGCGCGCACCGGGATCCAGACCTCGGGGCGCACGACCAGCGCCTGAAGCAGGATCGCGACGGCGGCAAAGGCGCACATGACCCCGAAGGTGCGGATGTGTCCGACCGATCCCACCATGCGCGGCACGTAGAGGCAGCCCAGAACGTAGCCCACCGCCCAGCCGGTGCCGAGCAGGCCCAGCGAGGTGGACGAAAACCCTTCGGCCACGCCGCGCACCGGCAGGATGAGGCTGTGCATCCCTCCGGCAAACAGCAGGAGGGCGGAGCCGAAAAGAAGCGCGCTGACGGGGAAAAGCTGTCTGATCATCGTGGCAGGGTAGAGGAACGGGACAAAGCTGCAAGGGGTGGCAGCAACACCTCGGCACCCGAACAGCCCGCGAATGGGCCTGCAAGCAAGGGCCGCGTGCGGCGGCCTGCGCAGCGGTCGCCCGGTCCCGAACGGGCTTGCCTTCAGGTCCGGGCGCAGGGCGACATGCGCGGCATCCGGCAGGACGCACGGCCACGTCCCGTTCAGTAAAGCCGTGTGGCCGCGTCGTTGTCGTGGATGGCCTGCACCTCGTCCAGCGTCCGGTCGGTGTCCACCGCCGCCTTGACCCACTGGGCCAGTGTCGGCACGCCGTCGAGCACGGGCCAGAGGTCCGGCGCCCAGAGCCGCGCGCGGGTGGACGACTTGGAACAATGCATGAAGGCCTGCGCCACCTGCACCACCAGCACGAGGTCCGGCAACCGGCCGTTCACGGCATGACGGGCGCGCAGGTCATGATCGGCGGCGATGCGGCCCGTGCCGGAAATGCGCAGGGTTTCCTTGTAGCCGGGGATCAGGAAGATGAGGCCCAGACCGGGGTTCACCAACAGGTTTTCGAAGGTATCGAGCCGATGGTTGCCAAGGCGGTCGGGAATGATCAGCGTGTGGTCGTCGACCACCTCGACGAACCCGGGCGCATCGCCCCTGGGCGAGACGTCGTGCCGACCGTCGCCACCGACGCTGGAGATCAAAACGTAAGGACAACGCGCGATGAATGCGCGGGCAACATCGTTGAGATGGTCCAGATCCTTGCGGCTTGCGTTGCCTTCCCAGTGTTCGTTGATCTCGCGCAGGCGGTCCCGCGTGGTGATTTCGTCCTTCAGGGCGAACGGCATGGCGGTGTCTCCTTTTCCGACGGAGACAGGCTAGGGGAAGTTGCGCCAATTCCCCAAGGCAATTGCCCGGAGCGGCGGCATTTCCCTTGCCGCCGGGCCTGGTCCTCGCGTGGCGTCGATGCCCCGGCTCAGCCCGCGGCGTCGCCCATTTCCTCGCGCCAGTGCCGCCGGCAGAGGCTGACGTAGGTCTCGTTGCCACCGATCTGCACCTGCGCGCCGTCGGTCAGCGTCTTGCCGTCCGCGTCCTGCCGCACCACCATCGTGGCCTTGCGGCCGCAATGGCAGATCGTGCGGACTTCGCGCAGCGTGTCGGCCAGCGCCAGCAGCGCCGCCGAGCCCGGAAACAGCGCGCCCCGGAAATCCACCCGCAGCCCGTAGGCCATGACCGGCACGCCGAGGTCATCCACCACCCGCGCCAGTTGCCAGACCTGCGGCCGCGACAGGAACTGCGCCTCGTCGACAAAGATGCAGGCCACCGGACCGCGCGCCATCCGCTCCGAAATCATCGCGAATAGATCGCTGTCCGCCCCGAACACATCCGCCGGGCGGGAAATCCCGATACGCGAACCGATCGCCCCCTGTCCCGCCCGATCGTCCAGTGCGGCGGTCAGCAGGTAGGTGTCCATCCCGCGTTCGTTGTAGTTGTGCGCGGCTTGCAACAGCAGGGTCGACTTGCCAGCGTTCATCGTGGAATAGTGAAAATGCAGCTTGGCCATGGCACGGGTTTGCCGCAGCCCCGCGCCGGGTGCAAGCGCCCCGCGCGCGCCCTGCGTGGCCGCAAGGACACGGTTGACGCTAGGTCAGCCATGACCAGCGGCTTGACCGTGACCGGTTTTGCACATGACATGGTTGCGACAGCCGGGACACGTGGACCGGCCTTGCGCCCCGTGGCGCACAGCCTTGGAAGGCAAGGGGGTGAGATGTCAGTTGTCGGACGCTACCTGAAAAAACACATCGAGGCCCTCGTCAAGGACGTGGGCATCGAGGCCGCCTGTGAACTGACCGGCAAGTCCAAGGCCACGCTGGGGCGCTACTACTCGGACTACCCCGAACACGAAGACCGCTTCATGCCGGTCGATGCGGTGGCCGCGCTCGAAGAGGCGGCGTCTTATCCCCACGTGACCGCCGCGCTGGCGGAGCTGCGCGGCATCCAGCTGCAATTCGGCGAGGAGCACCTCGCCAACAGCCCGCGCAAGGGTGGCGTGAATTCGGACGTGATCGCCCTGTCGCAGCGCTTTGCAGTGCTGATGGCCGAGTACAACACCTCGATCGAGGACGGCGTGATCTCTGCCAACGAGGCCAAGCGCCTGCTGCGCGAGACGGTGGCGCTGCAAAAGGTCCTCATCGACATGAAGCTGCACCTCGAGGACGAAACGATCATCTGACACGCCGCACCAAAGGGACGGTGGGCGGGGCGCGTCGTCCGCCGGCGCTAGTCCTTGGGCCGGTTGTCGACGATCCGCACCGCCTTGCCCTGGCTGCGGGCCACGCCGCCGGGGCCGGACACGTCCACCTTGACCGTGACGCCCACCACCTGCTTGACCTTGGCCGCCAGTTCGCGTCCCGCTTCGTCGCCCAGTTCCACGGTGTCGGGCAGGGTCTCGACCTTGACGCGCATCTCGTCCTTGTGGCCGCTGCGGTTCAGCTCCAGCTGGAAATGCGGCGCCAGCGCCTTGACCGTCATCAGCTGCTCCTCGATCTGCGTCGGGAACACGTTGACGCCGCGCAGGATGATCATGTCGTCCGACCGGCCCGTCACCTTTTCCATGCGTCGCATGCTGCGCGCCGTGCCGGGCCGCAGGCGTGTCAGGTCGCGGGTGCGGTAGCGGATGATCGGAAAGGCTTCCTTGGTCAGCGAGGTAAAGACCAGTTCGCCCATCTCGCCGTCCGGCAGCACCTGGCCGGTCTGCGGGTCGATGATCTCGGGGTAGAAATGGTCCTCCCAGACATGCAGCCCGTCCTTGGTCTCGACGCATTCGTTGGCCACGCCCGGCCCCATGACCTCGGACAGCCCGTAGATGTCGACGGCGTGCATGTCGAAGGCCTCTTCGATCTCCAGCCGCATCGCGTTGGTCCAGGGCTCGGCGCCAAAGATGCCGACCTTCAGCGGAGACAGGCGCGGGTCGCGGCCCTGCTCGTGGTACTCGTCGATGATCGACAGCGCGTAGGACGGCGTGACCGTGATGCCGGTGGCGCCGAAATCCTCGATCAGGCGCACCTGGCGCTGGGTCATCCCGCCGGAGATCGGCACCGTCGCCAGCCCAAGCTTGTCCGCGCCGAGGTGGATGCCCAGGCCCCCGGTGAACAACCCGTAGCCATAGGCATTGTGCAGGATGTCGCCGCGCTTCAGCCCGCTGGCACGCAGGCAGCGCGCCACCACGGTGCCCCAGGTGTCGAGGTCACGCTCGGTATAGCCCACGACCGTCGGCTGCCCCGTCGTGCCCGAGGACGCATGGATGCGGCGCAGCTTTTCCCGCGGCACGGCGAACATGCCAAAGGGGTAGGTCGCGCGCAGGTCGGCCTTCACGGTAAAGGGGAACTTGGCCAGGTCCTCGAGCGAGGTCAGGTCATCCGGATGCACCCCCGCCGCGTCAAAGCTGCTTCGGTAGTACGCGACGTTGTCGTAGGCATGGCGCAGCGACCATTTCATGCGTTCTAGCTGGAGCGCCGAGATTTCATCGCGCGAGGCGATCTCGATCGGGTCGAGGCTGTCTTTTGACGGGGTGAGGTCTTCCATCCTGGTTCCTCCTGGCTGCGGACGTCAGGGGCGGCCCTGGCCGTCTGCGGATGTCTCTTCGGCGAAATGCTGGCCCCGCACGCTGCGCGACAGGCCGCGCATCAGGGCGACGGTGCGGCCGTCATCACCAGTCACGGTCACGTCGTAGACGCCCGAGCGCCCGGCGCGGACCTGTTCCAGCGCTGTCGCCGTCAGGCGCTCGCCCGCGCGGCCGGGGGCGAGAAAGGTGATCTGGTTCTCCTGCGCCACGGTCAGCTGGTTGTAGCTGTTGCAGGCAAAGGCAAAGGCGCTGTCGGCGAGGGTGAAGATGAAACCGCCGTGGCAGATGCCATGGCCGTTGAGGTGGTGCGGCTGGACCTGCATCGACAGGACGGCGCGGCCCGGCGCGATTTCGTCGATCGTCATGCCCATGTGCTGGCTGGCGGCATCACCGGCCCACATGGCCGCGGCCGACCGCGTCGCGCGTTCGTCAGGCGTCATGGCGCTCCTCCCTCGTGGCAGCGACGATGCCCAAAACCGACCGATCGGTCAAGTTATTTCACGCTCCCTCAAAGCCCTTGATTTATGGACCGGAGGGCGCAACTCTGGAGTCATGAACAGCTTGACGCCCTTTCCCGGCAACGGGTCCTCGCAGGATGTCGTCGCCTTTCAGCGCGCCGAGCTGAACGTGATCCTCTCGCTGTATGGTCGCATGGTCGCCGCGGGCGAATGGCGCGACTACGGGATTTCCTCGCTGCGCGAGGTGGCGGTGTTCTCGGTCTTCCGCCGCACCGCCGAACACCCGCTGTACCGGATCGAGAAACGGCCCAAGCTGCGCAGCCGCCAGGGCGAATACGCCGTCATCAGCATGGAAGGCCAGGTGCTGAAGCGCGGCCACGACCTGAAGACCGTGCTGCGCGTGCTGGAACGCAAGCTGATCCGCCCGGTGGACTGAGCCGCCGCCAGCCCCCGAAAGATGACCCGCCGCCCGCGGCCCGTGCGGAGCGCGCGGGTGGGCGGGCGGGGCGCGCTCCGTGCGGGGCGCGGGCGGCGGGCGATTCAGGACTCCGACACCATGGAGCAGAGCATCTCGAACATGATCGACACGCCCAGGAAGGCGGTCGCGCCGCTCTGGTCGAAGGGCGGCGAAACCTCGACCATGTCGGCGCCGACGATGTTCAGCCCGCCCAGCGCGCGGCAGACCTGCAAAGCCTGGTAACTGGTCGGTCCGCCCACCTCGGGCGTGCCGGTGCCGGGGGCAAAGGTCGGGTCGACAAAGTCGATGTCATAGCTGACATAGGTCGGCGCCTGGCCCACCGTTTCGCGCGCCTCCTGCATCACGTCCTGCACGCCACGGTCAAAGAATTCCTCGATGGTGACGATGCGGATGCCGTTGGCCGCGGCGAAATCGCGGTCCTCGCTGTCGTACATCGTGCCGCGGATGCCGATCTGGATCACCCGCTTGGGGTCCAGCAGACCCTCCTCCACGGCGCGCCGGAAGGGCGTGCCATGGGTGTACATCGTGCCGCCGAAATAGCTGTGGAACAGGTCGGTGTGGCTGTCGAAATGGATCATGCCCAGCGGCCCGTCCTTGGCCAGCGCGCGCAGCACAGGTAGCGAGGACAGGTGATCGCCCCCCGCCGTCAGCGGGCGGATTCCGGCCGCGACCAGCTTGCCGTAGAACTCGGTGATGCGGCGCATCGAATCCTGGATGTCCGCCGGGTTCGGACCCACATCGCCCAGGTCGGCGCAATTCACCGTCTCGAAGGGACGCATCCCGGTGACGGCGTGCTGGGCGCGGATCATGGTCGAGGCGTCGCGCAGCTGACGCGGGCCATGGCGCGGGCCGGGGCGGTTGGTGGTGCCGCTGTCCCAGGGCACGCCGACGATCCCGACCTGAACATCGCCAAAGCGGGGATGATCGGCCGCGACATGCGGCAATCGCATGAAGGTCGGCACGCCGGCAAAGCGCGGCAGGTCAAAGCCGGAGACGGGATGGAAGAAGGGATCGGAGGTCATGACGGGCATCCTTGCGGTTTCGGCGCAGCATGGCGCGCGGACGCGCGGGGTCAAGGGGCGCGCGTCGTTTCGGGGCAGGTTTGCGGGGGCTCTGCCCCCATCGCGGCAGGCCGCGATTCCCCCGGGGGATTTGGGCAGAGAAGAAGCCCCGCGCGGTCTTCAGGTCAGGCGTGCATGTCGCGTGACCGGGCCGTCGCCCTGGGCCGCGATGCGGGCAATCGCCCCGGCAATCGGCTCGAAGGCAACCGCCATGTGAAAGGCATTGGCATGGATCAGCGTTTCGGGGTCGGAAACCCAGGCAACGTGCCCTTTCCAGAACATCAGGTCGCCGCGCTGCGGCAATGTACCGGGTGCAAGCGCGGCTCCCATGCTTTCCTGCATGTCGCTGTCGCCGGCACAGTCCCGTCCGCAAGTGTGCAAAGCGATCTGCACCAGCCCGGAGCAATCGATCCCGAAGGCGCTGTTGCCACCCCAAAGGTACGGCGTCCCCAGCAGGCGTTCGGCCACCACCACCGGGTCGGTCTCGGGTTCGTCGAGCGGGGCAAGGTGCTGTCGCGGCACGTAGAGGTCCCTGGGGACCGTCCCGCGTGTCCACGCCACCCGCGCCCATCCATCCACCTCTTCCAGAACCGCCAGCCGGGTGCCCAGCGACAACGGCGTGATCCGGCCCATCGGCTTGAGCCCCGGTGAGGATTTGCCATAGCTCTGCCGCGCGGCGACGCGGTGCGTTTCCGCCTCATCCGGCATCCCGACCAGGTCCGCGGTCTCGACCCAGCCCACGTAGCCATCCCGTTCGGCAAAGCCATAGGCCCAGCCGTCCCGCAGATCGAGCACGCGGAACGCCGCGCCGCGCAGCAACTGGCGGTCGCGGCTGCCCTTTGGCACTGTCAGCAGGTCCGCCAGCGGGACGGCGATCCTGTGTCGTTCGCCGTCGGAATACGTCTCTGCCTCGACCTGCCCGCGCAGCGCGCTGTGGGCGACGCGGCCGTTGAACGGCGTCAGGCGGCGGTCCATCACAGGTCCAGCACCTCCGGCAACGCGCCAAGGATGGCGCGGCCGCCCTGCCCCAGCCCGCCCTTGGGCCGGCCCGGCGCGGCGCTGGGCTGCCAGGCGTAGATGTCGAAATGGGCGTAGCGTTTCGCCTGCGCGGTGAAGCGGCGCAGGAAGAGCGCCGCAGTGATCGACCCGGCAAAGCCGCCGGAGGGGGCGTTGTCCAGGTCGGCGATGCCCGGTTCGATCATCGCCTCGTATGGCGTGTGGAAGGGCATCCGCCAGACCGGGTCCGCCAGCTGCCCGCCCGCCTGCGCCAGGGCTGCGGCCAGCGCTTCGTCATCGGCGTAGAACGGAGCCAGGTCCGGCCCCACCGCCACCCGTGCCGCGCCTGTCAGCGTGGCCATGGAGATCATCAGGTCCGGGGCCTCGTCATCGCCGTAGCTGAGCGCATCGGCCAGCACCAGGCGCCCTTCGGCATCGGTGTTGTTGATCTCCACCGTCAGCCCCTTGCGCGAGGTCAGGATGTCGCCGGGGCGAAAGCTGTTGCCGGCGACGCTGTTTTCCACCGCCGGGATCAGCAGCCGCAGCCGCAGCTTCAGGCCCAGCGTCATGATCGCCTGCGCCAGGCCCAGCGTGTTGGCCGCGCCGCCCATGTCCTTTTTCATCAGGCCCATGGACGCGCCCGGTTTCAGGTTCAGCCCGCCGGTGTCAAAGCAGACGCCCTTGCCGACCAGCGTCAGCAAGGGGCCAGAGGCGCCCCAGCGCAGGTCGATCAGCCGAGGCGCCTGGGCGCTGGCCCGGCCGACCGCGTGGATCATCGGAAAGTTTCGTGCCAGCAGGTCGTCGCCGGTGATGACCTCGATGCTGGCACCATGATCGGCGGCCAGCGCGCGTGCCGCCGCCTCCAGCGCATCGGGCCCCATGTCGGAGGCGGGGGTGTTGACCAGGTCGCGGGTCAGCCATTCCGCGGCGGCCAGGGTTTCGACCCGGCCGGCATCGACGCCCTCGGGCGCGACCAGCGCCCTGGTCACGTCCGACCCGGCGCGGTAGCGGGTGAACTGGTATCCCGTCAGAAGCCAGCCCAGCGACTCGGTCATGGCGCCCCCCTCGGGCAGGCCAGAGGCGATGCGATAGACCCCCGGTGCCAGCGACGGCACGGCACCGGCCAGCGGAAAGCGGTGCCGCGCGCGCTGCGCCGCCGTGCCATAGCCCGCCAATGCAGCGACGGGTGCGCCTTCCGGGCCGGGGATCATCAGCGCCGTGCCCAGCGCCCCGGTAAAGCCGCTGGCCTTGGCCCAGGCCGCAACGGGTGCGGGCTGATCGGCCAGCCAGGGGTCGAGCCCATCTGATTCGATCAGGTGCAGCGGCAGGGCGGCGGTGTCGGGGGCGGCGAAACGGGCGGGCATGGCGGCTCCTGTGTCGGGTCGCGCCCAAGGTATGCCACGCATCGCCCGCCGCAAGCGGATTTCCCGCGCCCGCTCAGACCGAAAACTCGTTGACGTCCCAGAGCGCGGTCAGCGAGCGTTCGCCAATCCGCGCCAGCCGCGCCATCGTCGCCGCCTCGGCCACGACGTCGCCCAGTTCGATGCAGGTCATGACATCGTGGGCCACCCGGCTCATCGAGCACAGGCCGATCTGGTCGGCGATGGCCGCCAGCGCGCGCAGTCCCTTGTGCAGATCCTCGCGCGGACCCGACTGTGCCTGCTGCTGCAAGTGGCACAGGCGCTGGGCCAGTTCCTCCATCGCGCGGCACACCACGTCCTCGGCGGCCGGGCGGCCGAGATCGCTGCGCAGTGTCTCGATCTGCGCCGGGTCCATCGCCGGTCGTTCGACCGGCGCAAGGTAGGTTAGCTCTTTCACATCTCACCCCATTCATTGCCCCCCACGGCGTCGCCAAAATGCCCACGCGGGGTTCCCAAAAGGTTATCCGGGACAAGGGTTTTCGCTCGAATTTCCGCAGAATTCGTCATACTTGGAGACACCCGGATTCGACGACGGAGGCTCTGATGGAATTCGCCCGCCCGCTGCCCGCCTATCTCGTGACCCGCTATCACGGATGGAAGGCAACCACCTACGCGGAGAACTGCGCCTGGTATCGTCGCCTGGCGGACGAGGGGCAGCACCCGCGCGCCATGGTCATCTCGTGCTGCGATTCGCGGGTGCATGTCACCTCGATCTTTGGCGCCGACCAGGGCGAGTTCTTCATCCATCGCAACATCGCCAACCTGGTGCCCACCTACGAACCCGACGGGCTGCACCACGGCACCTCGGCAGCTGTGGAATACGCCGTCTCGGCGCTGAAGGTGGCGCATGTGATCGTGCTGGGCCATTCCAACTGCGGCGGCGTGCAGGGCTGCCTCGACATGTGCGAGGGCCGCGCGCCCGAGCTGGAAGAGACCTCTTCCTTTGTCGGCCGCTGGATGGACATCCTGCGGCCGGGTTACGAGGCCGTGAAGGGCGAGGCGGACATGTCCCGGGCGCTGGAGAAAGAAGCGGTCGCCGTGTCCCTGCGCAACCTGATGACCTTTCCCTTCGTGCGCAGCGCCGTGGACTCGGGCAAGCTGTCGCTGCACGGGCTCTGGACTGACATCGGCGAGGGCGGCTTGCAGCATCTTGACGGGAAGACCGGGCAGTTCGTGCCGATCTGAGGCCCGGCTGGCCAGGCGGCCGCACCGCCCGCGCCACGCATTGACCGGGCACTGACTCGCGGCAGCGCAGGCACGGGGCGACACGCGCCGAGGTCACCGGCTGGTCGGTCCTGCCGGTGCTCGGATCCGGCAAGTCCGGGGAGGGGAGTCGGGAGGGTCAGGTCAGCCGTGGCACCGGGCTGATCCAGGTGATCCGCATCATCCGGCCGGAAAAGCCCGATCCGCTGCTTGACCAGGTCTTTGCCATGGTCGAGCGGCACATCGGCGTGGGCTGTGTCAGCGATTGCGAGGTTCTGCGCGCCGAACATTTCCAGGCGTGGGTGCAGGGGTGGTCGATTCGACCAGTTCGCCCGCCTCTCCGGTGCGGCTGGCCTTGACGCAGGGCCGGCCGAGCCGTTCTGCCAGCCGGGCCAGCGGCACGCCAAGGTCGCTGCCCGTGCACATGCCTTCGCCCGTGTCATCCAGGATCACCAGGTGGCCAAGGCGAAAGGTCAGCCGAAACCCCTTGCGCGCCAGGTCTTCGGACAGCTGGGTCCAGCTGAGCGCGCGTTCCAGCACCGGTGTCAGAAAGAGCCTCAGTAGCGCCATGGCCTCGCTGTCGAGTGGCCTGGGAAGACCGGCAGTTCGCGGAGCGTTGGGCCAGTTGGCCCGGGGAGTGGCCGTTCGAAGCATCGCCTTGTCCTTGGCTATCCGGTCAGGGTCGCAGGGGAATGCGGCATAAATGGGGCAATTGCGTGACCCTCTCCCAGGTTTCGATGCGAAATGGAAACCGCGTCTTAACCTTGCGTGCGGCAAGGTAAGGACATGGAACAGGTCGCACTCACGGTTCACATCCCCCGGACGCTGCACGCCGCGGCAGAGCGGGTATCGCGTCAGCGGGGGCAGACGCTGGATCGCTTCCTGGCCCAGGCGCTGGCGCGCGGGGTCTTGCGCAATGCGGCGGACGAACCGGCGGACAGGGACACCGGACCGGGGGCAGGATCGGACAGCACAGACGGACAGGCCGCGCTGGCGCGGTTGCGAGGCGATCTGGAACAGGATTTCGCCCGGGCGCGCAGCTGGCCCGAATTGCAGGGTCGGCTCTTGGTCAAGGGATACCGGCTGCGCGAATGCGGCGGCGCGCTGTCGGTGCACCGCCATCCCGACGACACGCGGCTGTGCCCGCTGGAGTCGCTGGGGATCACGTCCGCAACGCTGGCCATGCGGTTCTGCCGCCCCTTCCCGCCGCCCATCGGCATGTGGGAGCAATCCCCCTTCACTGCAGGGGAACGGGGCGGGATCGACGCAGCTTTGCAGGCAATCGGTTAGGATGGAGGCAGGCAAGAACGGGCAGCTTGTCAACGAAACGGACCCGCACTCAGGAGCGCGGGTCCGTCACTTGCTTTCCGTCCCGGGGCTTTGCCCGAGATCTGACCACAGCGTCCACTGGACGCCGCGCCCGCACCTGTGGCGCTGGTCCGCCAGATGCCTTCGGCCCGGGGCTCCGCCCGTGACCTGGCCAAGCCGTCCACTGGACGCCTTGCCCGCGCCTGCGGCGCGGGTCCGCCAGATGCCTTCGGCCCGGGGCTCCGCCCGTGACCTGGCCAAGCCGTCCACTGGACGCCTTGCCCGCGCCTGCGGCGCGGGTCCGCCAGGTCACCCCTTCTTAAGCGCCTTCTGGCCGAGGACTTCTGCGATCTGAACAGCGTTCAGCGCCGCGCCCTTGCGCAGGTTGTCCGACACGCACCACAGGTTCAGACCGTTGTCGATGGTCGAATCCTGGCGGATGCGGCTGATGAAGGTGGCGAAATCGCCGACGCATTCCTTGGGCGTGACGTAGCCGCCGTTCTCGCGCTTGTCGATCACCATGATCCCCGGCGCCTCGCGCAGGATGTCACGCGCCTCGTCCTCGTCGAGGAATTCCTCGAACTCGATGTTGATCGCCTCGGAGTGGCCGACAAAGACCGGCACGCGCACGCAGGTCGCGGTCAGCTTGATCTTGGGATCGAGGATCTTCTTGGTCTCCGCCACCATCTTCCACTCTTCCTTGGTGGAGCCGTCCTCCATGAAGACGTCGATGTGCGGGATCACGTTGAAGGCGATTTCCTTGGTGAACTTCTTCGGCGGCACGTCGGCCGTGGGATTGTAGACCGCCTTGGTCTGGTCCCAGAGCTCGTCCATGCCTTCCTTGCCGGCGCCCGACACCGACTGGTAGGTCGACACGACCACCCGCTTGATCCGGGCGCGGTCGTGCAGCGGCTTCAGCGCCACCACCATCTGCGCGGTCGAGCAGTTGGGATTGGCGATGATGTTCTTCTTCTTGTAGCCCAGCACCGCGTCGGCGTTCACCTCGGGCACCACCAGCGGAACGTCCGGGTCGTAGCGGTAGAGCGACGAGTTGTCGATCACCACGCAGCCCGCCGCGGCGGCCTTGGGTGCGAATTCCTTGGTCGGACCGGAGCCCACCGCGAACAGCGCGATGTCCCAGCCGGCAAAGTCGAAAGTGGCCAGGTCCTGGGTCTTGAGGGTCCTGTCGCCAAAGCTGACTTCGGTGCCGAGCGATTTTCGCGAAGCAAGCACGGCGATCTCGTCGACGGGGAATTCCCGCTCGGCGAGGATGTTCAGCATTTCACGGCCCACGTTGCCCGTGGCGCCCGCAACGACAATACGGTAGCCCATCTGGCCCTCCTATCGGTTCAAGTGACCCGCCGGCGCGACAGGCGCGCCATGTGGGCTGGCGCGCTACATATCGCAGGTGCAGCATCGGTGAAAGCCCCGATTCGGTGGCACTCTGCCGCGCCCCGCGGCGATTGCCCGTCCACAAGGCGCCCATTCGATGAATCATGCGGCAGCGGAAAGCGGAATTTTTCCGCTTGTGCTCGCAACCGCAGAAACAAGCAGCTTGCCTGAGACAGGGTCGTTACCCTAAGGATGAATTGTCCGTTACCGAATTCGCCTTTAGACGGCCCTGCCCGGCAAAGGGCGAAAGATAAGAAAACGTCACGTGGCGACGGCCTTGGATTGTCTGCGAGGGGCAAGGCAGAAATGTTCTTTACGATCGTCACGGCATTGTCCCGGGCACAAAAGCAGGCGCTCTTCATCCTCATGGACGCCTTTGTCGTGCCGCTGGCCATGCTGTGCGCGCTTGTCCTGGCCGCCGCGGCCGAAGCGAACATCGCCACCCTGTCGTCCGTCGTTCCGATGCTGGTCGTGCTGACCGCAGTCGCTGTCTTTCTGGGCTGGTGGCTGGGTCTGACCCGCATGACGCTGAACGCCTACGAGATGCGCGGCGTGACCCGCACCGGCACCTATGCCGCGGCGCTCGGCCTGCTGGCGCTTGCGCTGAACACGGTGCTGGGGCTGGGCCTGACGACCGGCGTTTTCGTGATCTTCACCCTCTTGATGCTGGTCATGTCGGCCACCTGGCGGATCCTGTTGCGGCACATCACCTTGCAGGTGTACCGCCACGGCAAGGACCGCAAGCGCGTGCTGATCTACGGCGCCGGCCAGACCGGCCAGCAGCTTGTCGCGGCGCTGCGCCACGACGAGGCGGTCATTCCCATCGCCTTCATCGACGACAACCCCACGCTGCAAAGCCTGATGGTCGCCGGCCTGCGGGTCCATGCGCCCTCCAGCGTCGAAAAGATCGTCGAGCAGAAGGGGATCGACCGCATCATCCTGGCGATGCCCTCCATCAGCCAGCCCGCGCTGGCCCGCATCGCGCACAAGCTGCGTCACCTCGGCTGCGAGATCCACGCCCTGCCCTCGTTTGCCGCGCTGGTCGGCGAAGGCGAGATGCGCAAGCAGGTCACCCCGGTCTCGATCCTCGACCTGCTCGGCCGCAACCGGCTGGAAAGCGAATTGCCGGGCGTGAGCCACGTCTATTCCGGCCGCCGCATCCTTGTCTCCGGCGCGGGCGGCTCCATCGGCTCGGAACTCTGCCGCCAGCTGGTCGCGTGCAAGCCGGCCTGCGTGGTCCTCGTGGATCACTCGGAACTGGCGCTCTACAGCATCGACAAGGAACTGCGCGACATCAGCGACGGCATGACCATCGTTCCGGTGCTGGCCTCCGTGCTGGACGAAAAGCTGATGCGCGACGTCCTGATCACCCACGACATCGACGTGGTGCTGCACGCCGCCGCCTACAAGCACCTGCCGCTGGTCGAACAGAACGTGCTGACCGGGCTGCGCAACAACGTGTTGGGCACCAAGGTGCTGGCCGACGCGGCGCGCGCGGCGGGTGTCGACCGCTTCATCCTGGTGTCCACCGACAAGGCCGTGCGCCCGACCAACGTGATGGGCGCGTCCAAGCGGCTGGCCGAACTGGTGGTGCAGGACCTCGCGGCCCGCACCCCCGGCACGCGGTTTTCCATGGTGCGTTTCGGCAACGTGCTGGGATCCTCCGGATCGGTCATCCCGCTGTTCGAGGAACAGATCGCCCGGGGCGGCCCGGTGACCCTTACCGACCCCAACGTCACCCGCTACTTCATGACCATTTCCGAAGCGGCGCGCCTGGTCCTGCTGGCCGGGTCCTTTGCCCGGGGCGGCGATGTCTTCGTTCTGGATATGGGCGAGCCGGTGCCAATCCGCCGCCTCGCCCGCCAGATGATCGAAGGCGCCGGGTTCAGCGTCCGGGACGAGGCCAACCCCGCCGGCGACATCGAGATCGAGATCACCGGCCTGCGCCCCGGCGAGAAGCTGCACGAAGAGCTGCTGATCTCTGCCGACATGCTGACCACGCCGCACAACAAGATCCTGCGCGCGCAGGAAAGCTTTCTGTCCGAGTTCGAGATTGCCACCGCGCTCAAGGAACTGCGCGGCGCCATCGACCAGCACGACGAAGGCGCCGCCCGCGCGGTGATCGCCCGCTGGGTCGAGCAGGCGGTTCTGGGCGAGACCGCCCAGCAGCAACGCTGACGCCAACCCCGGGGGTTAGCGGTCCGGTATCGCGCTGCGCGCCTCGGACGGACCCCAGTTTTCGACAATCTCCGCCGCTTCCTGCGCGTTCTCGACGTAGTGGAACAGGTCCAGGTCCTCGCGGCTGATGGTGCCGGCATCGGCCAGCGCCTCCCAGTTGATGATCCGCTCCCAGAAGTCCCGCCCGAACAGCAGCATCGGCACCCGATGCATGCGGCCGGTCTGGATCAGGGTCAGCGTCTCGAACAGCTCGTCCAGCGTGCCGAAACCGCCCGGGAAGACACAGATCGCCCGCGCGCGCATCAGGAAGTGCATCTTGCGGATGGCGAAGTAGTGAAAGTTGAACGCCAGTTCGGGCGTCACGTAGGGGTTGGGCGCCTGTTCGTGCGGCAGCACGATGTTCAGGCCGATCGACACGCCGCCCTCTTGCTGTGCGCCCAGGTTGCCGGCCTCCATCACGCCGGGGCCGCCGCCGGTCACCACCACGAAATCGCGGTTGCCGCTGGCCTTGGACTTGCGCGTCATCAGGCGGGCAAAGTCGCGCGCCTCGTCGTAGAAACGCGACAGCTCGGCCAGGGTCTTGGTCCGCGCGGTGTCCTTTTCGGCCGGTGACGGGATGCGCGCGCCGCCGAACAGCACCACGGTGGAGTCGATGCCGTGTTCGTCCATCAGCATCTCGAACTTCAGCAGTTCCAGTTGCAGGCGCACCGGGCGCAGTTCCTCGCGGCCGAGGAAGTCCATGTCGGCAAAGGCAAGCCGGTAGCTGGGCGACAGGGTCTGCGGCGTGTGCGGGATCTGTTCGGCGGTGTCGCGGTCGAGGTTGGCGTCGCGCAACGGGCTCCGGCGGTCTTCTTTCATGGCGCGTCTCCTTGTTCGCCTTGGCACAGGACTATAGCCTGCCACGGTGAAGCGCCAGCCAAGGAACAGAGATGGACTGGAAATCCGAGATCGATTTGGCCGCCGGGCGGATTGCCGGGCACACCGTGATCACGCCGGTGATGATGTCCGACGCGCTGTGGGACCGGCCCGTGATGCTGAAGCTGGAGCAGCTCCAGCACACCGGCAGCTTCAAGGCGCGCGGGGCCTTCAACACGCTGCGCGCCGTCGTGGTGCCCGAGGGCGGCGTGGTGGCCGCCTCGGGCGGCAACCACGGCGCGGCGGTGGCCTTTGCCGCGCACAGGCTGGGCCACAAGGCGCGCATCTTTGTCCCCGAGATCGCCGGTCCGGCCAAGATCGCGCTGATCGAACGCTCCGGCGCGGACCTGACCGTGGTGCCCGGCGAATACGCCGACGCGCTGGACATGGCGCGCCGCTTTGAGGCCGAGCGCGGGGCGATGCAGGTGCATGCCTATGACGCGGCCCTGACCGTCGCCGGACAGGGCACCCTGATGCGTGAGTGGGAGGCGCAGGGGCTGGAGGCCGACACGGTGCTGATCGCCGTGGGCGGAGGTGGGCTGATCGCCGGGGCGCTGGCCTGGACGCAGGGCGCACGCCGCATCGTCGCGGTCGAGCCCGAGACCTGCGCGGCCCTGAACGCGGCGCTAATCGCCGGGGAACCGGTCGACGGCCCGGTGTCCGGCGTGGCGGCGAATGCGCTGGGCGCACGGCGGATCGGGTCGATCTGTTTCGACCTCGCCCGCGCGCAGGCCATCCCCAGCGTCACGGTGCCCGACGCTGCCATCGTCGAGGCGCAGCGCGCGCTCTGGCAGTCTCACCGCCTGCTGGTGGAACCGGCGGGGGCCTGCGCGCTGGCCGCGTTGCGCTGCGGTGCCTACGTGCCTGAACCGGACGAACGTGTCGCCGTGCTGGTCTGCGGCGGCAACATCGCGCCCGATCCTTTGGGCTGAGGCGGGCGGAACGCCTCCGGCGGGAGTATTTCGGCCAAGAAGAAACCCGAGGCGCGCCAAGGATTGTTCCGTGGCGGCAAGGCGGCTATAGGGCGACGGAACCGAATTCCGTGGGGAGAGGGACGCATGTCCAACGCACAACTTGAAAAGGCTATCGAGGCCGCCTGGGAAAACCGCGCCGAGATCACGCCGACCACCACCGGCGAGACCCGCGAGGCCATCGAGGCCACGCTGGACGCGCTCGACAGCGGCACGCTGCGGGTGGCCGAGCGCGGCGAGGATGGCACCTGGCATGTCAACCAGTGGGCCAAGAAGGCCGTGCTGCTGTCGTTCCGGCTGAACGACATGGCGCCGATCTCGGGCGGCAACGGCGGCTCGACCTGGTGGGACAAGGTGCCGTCGAAATTCGCCGGCTGGGACGACAACCAGTGGCGCGCGGCGGGGTTCCGCGCGGTGCCGGGGTCGATCGTCCGGCGCTCGGCCTTCATCGGCAAGGGCGTGGTGCTGATGCCGTCGTTCGTGAACATCGGCGCCTATGTCGACGAAGGCTCGATGGTCGACGGCTGGGCCACCGTCGGGTCCTGCGCGCAGATCGGCAAGAACGTGCACCTGTCGGGCGGCGTCGGCATCGGCGGCGTGCTGGAACCGATGCAGGCCGGTCCGACCATCATCGAGGACAACTGCTTTATTGGCGCGCGCTCCGAGGTGGTCGAAGGCTGCATCGTGCGCGAAGGCTCGGTGCTGGGCATGGGCGTGTTCATCGGCCAGTCGACCAAGATCGTCGACCGCGAGACCGGTGAAGTGATGTACGGCGAGGTCCCGCCCTATTCGGTGGTTGTCGCCGGCTCGATGCCGTCCAAGAACGGCATCAACCTGTATTGCGCGGTGATCGTGAAGCGGGTGGACGAAAAGACCCGCTCCAAGACCGGCATCAACGAATTGCTGCGGGACTGAGCGCGCCCGCCCCTGCCGCCGCGCGCGGCGGGGGCCCTTGTCCGGGCTGCCCGCCGCCAGCCGCCCTGTCTCAGTTTTCGTCGAACCAGGTGCGCAGCAACGCGTCGTAGGACCCGTTCTCGCGCAGTTTCAGGATCGCCTGGTTGATCGGTTCGCGCAGCGGGCTGCCGGCGGGCAGCGCGATGCCGTAGTCCTCGGAGCGGAACACCCGGGCCAGCAGGTAGGCATCGGTTTCGGGATTGCGCGACAGGTAGTATTTCAGCAGCGGCCCGTCGAAGACCAGCGCCTCGACCTCGCCTGTCTCGAAAGCCTCGATCATCTCGGAAAAGCCGGGATAGGCCTGATGTCGGACCTCGCGCGCCTCGAGGAACAGCGACGCGGTCGAGCCTTGCACGCTGCCCACGCGCCGGCGGTCCAGGTCGCTGAGCGTGTTGATCGAGGAGGTCAGCGCCGTGACCGTCATCGCCGAGGTGATCTTGGCCACGAAGAGCGAGACCACGAACAGGCTGGCCACCACCATCACCACCGACAGCACCCGCCCCATGGGAGAGCGCGGCATGCGTTCCTCAAAGCCGCCGTTCACCACCAGGTTCAGCGCCCACCAGAACGAAGGGAACATCGCCTCGTTCAGGGGCCGTTCGAAATACGGCTGCTTGCGGCGCTCGAACAGCCACATCAGCATCCCGCCGCCGAACAGCATCGCCGCCGCCGCGGCCAGCCATCCCAGGATGTCCAGCGTGAAGAGATACGACCATGCCGAGGTGCGCGCCTCGCCCGCCACCATGATCTGCAATCCGCTCTGAAAGATCGGCAGGGTGAAATCCAGCACCGACTCGCGCTCGGACGTGATCGAGATGTTGGCGATCGCCCCGTCAACCTCGCCGTTCTGCACCCGCGCCAGCATCTCGGCAAAGGTCGGGCTGGTCTCGAACCGCACCTCGCGGCCGATCTGGTCGGCGATCTGCCGCATCAGCGCGATGCTGAACCCGTCGTGCGTGGTGGTGCCCATGGCAAAGGGCGGTCGTTCGACCGTGGTCAGGACCAGCGTCTGCGCCGGGGCCTGAACGGCGCCCGACAGCAGCCAGACCAGCATCAGAAGGGGGCGCAGAACGCGGGGCATGGCGTCTCCTGTCAGGGCTGCGCGGCGGGCGGGCGGCGCGCGCTGTGACGGCTTTCCTACAGGCCGGCGCAGCCGCTTCACAGCCCCGCCGCGCGAAACCCTGAAAAGGTGTCACTCCGCGGCCATGGTGCCCCCGGCCCGCGGGGCATCGGCGATCAGGCCGGTGGCCGTCGCAGCGGTGGCCGCGTCCCGCGCGTGTTGCAGCAGCCAGCCCTGCAAGGCCGCCGGGGCAATCCGCCGCGCGCCCAGCGCCGCGGCGTACCGCAGCGCCAGCGCCTCTTCGCCGGGAAAGAACCGGCGGAACAACTCGGCCGCCACGCAGGCCGGCACCGGTCCCAGTTCGACGTGCAGGTCGGCCCGCCCAGGCCGGATCAGTGCCGTGTCCAGCCGCTCGGGGTGGTTGGTGGTCATCACCAGCACCCGCCCCTCCTGCGCCGCCACGCCGTCGATGGCGTTCAGCAGTCCGCTGAAGCTGATGCCGCTGCGCATCTCGCCCGACTCGCGCCCGGAAAAAGCGGCGTCGATGTCCTCGAGCACCAGGAAGGCCCCCCTGGGCGCGGTCGCCAGACCGCTGCGCAGGTCCTCGTCGCCCAGCCCCGGGCTCGACAGGCTGACCGAGGCGACATCCTTGCCCAACTCGCTGGCCAGCGCGCGGATCACGCTGGACTTGCCGGTGCCGGGCGGACCGTACAGCAGGTAGCCTCGGCGCCAGGGCACGCCGCGCTGCCGGTACCAGTCCTCGTTGCCGTAGAACCACGCCATGTCGGCCAGCAGCCGCTCCAGCCGGTCGTCCTCGCACAGGATGGTGTCCAGCCCGCGCCGCGACAGGTCACAGACGTAGTCCCACCAGTCGCCCTTGAGCACGTGCAGTTCCGACAGCCGCGCCTCGTCGACGCGGCACATCTCGGCGCCCTGCTCGATCCAGCCGCGCAGGGTTTCGGTCCGGCCGAACAGCATGGTGACGGTCAGCACCTCCATCGGTCCAGTGCCCGTGCTGCCCTCGACCCGCGTCTTTTCGCGCAGGCTGCGCTCGAACGAACACAGCCGACCGCCGCGGAAAAACCAGTGCCGCCCTTCGGCAGGGGCAAAGATCTCGTCCTCGCCGCTGCCGCGCAGCCCCGTCGTCTGCACCTGCCGGATGCGCTTGAGCGCGCCGGTGCGGTCCAGCCAGACATAGAGGTGGCGATAGGCGGCAGACCGGTTGTCGACGGTCAGCGACACCGCCCAGCGCCGCTGCATGTGTCCGCGCAGCAGGCCCCAGGCCATCCGCACGAGGCCCAGCGCCATGCCGAAGACCCCCAGCGCCAGCCCGCCGGCAAAGAAATCGCTGCCCACCGCGCGGGTGAGCATCTCGTTGAAAAACGTGTCCATGTGCCCTTCGGCGCCATCTGCGCCGCTCTCGGGAAACGGCCCCACCCAGGGGCCAGGCATCTGTCAGTTCAGCGCCCGCAAAGGGCGAAACCGGTATTGCTGTCCATCATATCCGCCCTCCTTTCCAAAGATCGTCCAAGGGAGCGCCCTGATACCCCCGCCTCCCGAGTCGCACCAAGACCGGATTTCCCCACCCACCGGCGCGTGGCAAATCCGCAACAGCCTTGACAGCCCGCGGCCAAAGGCGCATCGCTCCCGCCGCAAACGCAAGGACGGACCGATGGCCGACAAGAAACCGCAACAGGTCTACACGCTGCTGGTCGAGGTCGGCCGCAAGAAGGGCGACGGCCTGCCCGACAAGGCCACCGGCGCGGCGCTGATGTGCTACGCCTCCGGCGTGGACGAGGCCGAGGCGGTGCGCGAAACCGTCGCCATCCTGAAACAGGCCGACATGGCGCCGCTCGATGTCACCGGCTACGGCACCCGCGCGGAACGCGAGGAACAGGGCCACGAGATCGACGAGGACGAGATCGCTCTGATGGACCAGGCCCTGGCCGAAAACGCGGTCATCGTCGCGCAGGTCAGCCCCTTCTTCGACTGACCCCGGGCTTCTTCTCTGTTCAAATACTCCCGGGGGAGTCGCCCCGCAGGGGCGGCGGGGGCAGCGCCCCCTTACGCCGCCCGGGCCCGCACCAGCGTCATGGCCTCGAAGGGCCGCAGCACCTTCAGGCCGCGCCCGCCGTGTTCCGGCAGCAGGCTGGCCGGAACCTGCGCCAGCAGCGTTTCGGGCAACAGGTCCCGCTGCCGACGCAGGCGGCCGATCCAGAGGCTGTCGAGGTCGGCGCCAGAGCCGCGCAGCACCTCGTTTCCAGGCAGCAGCAGCTGGTGCCAGGTCTCCAGCGGCCCCTCTGGGTCAGGCGCGGCGGCCGGGCCGCCCAGCAGGCAGCGCACCGGCACCAGCACCTCCTCGCAGCCAAACAGGTACGCCACGTCCGATCCGCCGATCACCAGCCCCTGCCCGGCCGCAACGCGCATGTCCTGCCGCAGCCCGAACCAGGGCGCCCGCACCCGCACCGGCGCACAGGCCCCCAGTGCGGGAACTTGCCGTTCCAGCCGGGCCAACACCGGCACCACTGCCCCGCCCCGGGTCCGCACCGTGTCGCCGGTGCGCAACTGTGCCAGGGGTCGCGGCCCCTCGGGCGTGTCGATCAGGGTGGCACCGTCCAGCCCCGGCATCGGCCCCAGGGGTTCGACCTCATCCGACACCGCGCGCGCCCCGGTTTTGGCCCCGCCGCACAGAACCCGGACATCGCCAAGGGTCAGCGGCGGTGGCGCAGCGACGTGCCGAAACGCCAGCACCATGCCGTTCTCCCGCTCGGCCGCCAGCCGACCGCGGCCCGCCGGGCTGTCCCAGGCCCAGGTCAACCGCAGCACCTCGCCCGGCGGGACATCGGGCAACGGCAAGGCCAGGCGCAGCACATGGGTCCCCTGCCCGTGCTCCAGGACCAGCCCCTCGCCCGGAACCGCCATCAGGGACAGCCGCGCCGGCCAGGGCGCGCGTCGTGAAAATCCGGCAAATACGCGGGAAAGGCGGTCCTCGGGCCAGGCGGCTTCGACCATCAGCGTCCCGCGCGGCAAGAGATCGCCCATCTGGGCTTGCGATCCCAAAGCCCGCGGGCAGTGCCACGACAGTTCGTCCCCGGTCACCGCGATCCAGCCCATTCGATCCGCCCCGCCCGCACCGCGCCAGCCGCGGCCATTCCGCTCCTGCCTAGCACCTTGCCCGCGCCGCCGCCACGATCCGAAGACCGCACCGCGCCATTTGCCAAATGCTGCGCGGCGCGCTAGCCCTTGGCCCGCCGCAATTGCCGCGAAAAGGAGCCCCCGAGATGACCGATCCAGTCGACCTGACCGCCCGCCTCGTCCGCTGTCCCTCGGTCACGCCTAAGGAAGGCGGCGCGCTGGTGCTGCTTCACGACCTGCTGGAGGGCGCCGGTTTCACCTGTGTCCGCGTCGACCGGGGCGGCACGCCGAACCTGTTTGCCCGTTGGGGGGACAAGGGTCATTCCCGCACCTTCGGCTTCAACGGTCACACCGACGTGGTGCCCATCGGCAATCGCGCGGACTGGACGCATGACCCATTCGGCGCCGAGATCGTGGACGGCTTTCTCTACGGCCGTGGCGCGACGGACATGAAATCCGGCGTTGCCGCCTTTGCCGCCGCGGCAGTCGATTTCGTCAAGGACACGCCACCCGACGGCGCGGTGATCCTAGCGATCACCGGCGACGAGGAGGGCGACGCCGACCACGGCACCGTCGCCCTGCTGGACTGGATGGCCGAGCACGACGAACGGATGTCCGTCTGCCTGGTGGGTGAGCCGACCAGCCCCGATCACATGGGCCAGATGATGAAGATCGGGCGACGCGGCTCGCTCTCGGCCTGGTTCACCGTCAATGGCAAGCAGGGCCATTCCGCCTATCCGCATCGCGCGCTGAACCCGATGCCCGCCATGGCGCGGCTGATGGACCGGCTGTCCAGCCATGTGCTGGACGAGGGCACCGCGCATTTCGACCCCTCGACGCTGGCGGTGGTGACCATCGACACCGGCAACGGGGCGACCAACGTGATCCCCGCGCAGACCCGCGCCACGGTCAACATCCGCTACAACGACACCCACACCGGCGCCGCGCTGTCGGACTGGCTGCGGCAGGAGGCGGCCGAGGTCGACGCCGCCTTCGGCACCCGGACCGAGGTGCGGATCAAGATCTCGGGCGAGAGCTTTCTCACCCCGCCGGGCGCGCTGTCTGACCTCGTGTCGCGGGCGGTCGCGGTCGAGACCAATGTCACGCCGGAACTGTCCACCACCGGCGGCACCTCCGACGCGCGGTTCGTCAAGGATCACTGCCCGGTGGTCGAATTCGGCCTCGTGGGCAAGACGATGCACGCGGTCGATGAACGGGTCGAGGTGGCGCAGATCCACCAGCTCAAGTCGATCTACACCCGCATTCTGCAGGACTACTTTGCCTGAGGCACGCCGCGCCCCGGGCCTGACCCGGGGCCTCCTTCGTGCCCGGCCCACGCTGATCGTCATGCTCAAGGTGCCGCGCCCGGGCCGGGTCAAGACCCGGCTGGCGCGCGACATCGGCAGCACGACCGCCGCTTGGTGGTTCCGCCACCAGGTGACGCGCCTGCTGCGTCGCCTGCGCGACCCGCGCTGGCGCATCGTGCTGGCCGTCGCGCCCGACCGCGAGGGGCTTACGTCCCGCATCTGGCCCGCCGGTCTGCCGCGGCTACCACAGGGACCGGGCGATCTGGGCCAGCGCATGGCGCGCGCCCTGCGCGCCGCCCCGCCCGGCCCGGTCTGCCTGATCGGCGCCGACATTCCCGGCGTGACCCGCGCCCACATCGCCCGCGCCTTTGCCGCGCTGGGCGCGGCCGAGGCCGTCTTTGGCCCCGCGCCCGATGGCGGCTACTGGCTGGTCGGCCTGCGCAACGCCTCGCGCGTGCCGAATTCGCTGTTCGACGGGGTGCGCTGGTCATCCGAACAGGCCCTGTCGGACACCCTCGCCTCAATCCCCGGAACCCGCGTCGCGCTGGTGGACGTGCTGCATGATGTAGACACGGCAGAGGATCTGCGCGCCCGCTGAATCGACATGACGCCGCCCCGCGCGCGTGTTACCTGAGCGCCATGAGCAAGCTGCCCACCAAGGCCGATATCCTCGACTGGATCTCCGCCAACCCGACCCTCACCGCGAAACGCGACATCGCCAAGGCCTTTGGCATCAAGGGCGCTGACCGCATCGACCTCAAGCGCCTCCTGCGCGAGCTCGAGGAAGAGGGCCATCTGGAAAAACGCAAGAAGACCTACCGCGACCCCGACCGCCTGCCGCCGGTCAGCGTGTTGCAGGTCAAGGAACCCGACGCCAACGGCGACCTGTTCGCCAAGCCGCTGGAATGGCACGGCGAAGGGGTGGAGCCGATCATCCTGATCATGCCGCGCGCCTCCGATCCCGCGCTGGGCGAAGGCGACCGTATCCTCGCCCGGCTCCAGGTGGTGCACGAGGCCGACCACAACTACGAGGCCCGGCTGATCCGCCGCATCGGCGCCAGCCCGCGCCGCGTGGTCGGCATCTTCCGCAAGGGCGCCGAGGGCGGGCGGATCGTGCCCATCGACAAGGGCGCGGTGCAGGAATGGACAGTCGCCCCCGACGCCACCGGCGGCGCGCAGGAGGGCGAGCTGGTCGAGGCAGAACAGGCCGGACCCGCGCGCAACCGCCTTGGCCCGCCGCGCGCGCGCATCGTGCTGCGGCTGGGTGACCCGACGGCGCCGCGCGCCGTGTCGCTGATCGCCATCCACCAGCACGGCATCCCCGACGATTTCCCCGAGGACGTGCTGGCCGAGGCCGACCAGATGAAGCCTGCCGGGCTCAAGGACCGCACCGACCTGCGCGACCTGCCGCTGATCACCATCGACCCCTGGGATGCCCGCGACCACGACGATGCCGTCTATGCCGAACCGGACGAGGACCCCAAGAACGCAGGCGGCCATATCCTCTGGGTCGCCATCGCCGACGTGGCCCATTACGTCACCCCGGGCTCCGCGCTCGACCGCGAGGCGAGGACCCGGGGCAACTCTTCCTACTTCCCCGACCGGGTCGTTCCGATGCTGCCCGACCGGCTGTCGGGCGACCTCTGCTCGCTGCACGAGGGCGTGCCGCGCGCCGTCATCGCGGTGCGGATGCGCATCGACGCCGAGGGCAACAAGCTGGGGCAAAAGTTCGTGCGCGGGCTGATGCGCTCACCCGCGTCGCTCAACTACCAGGAGGTGCAGGCCGCCATCGACGGCCAGCCCAACGACAAGACCGGCCCGCTGCTGGAGCCTGTGCTGAAACCACTCTATGCCGCCTATGCCGCGCTCAGGGCCGCGCGCGAACGGCGTCAGCCGCTGGACCTCGACCTGCCGGAGCGCAAGATCGTGCTGGACGAGGACGGCAAGGTGACCTCGGTCGATTTCGCCGACCGGCTAGAGGCGCACAAGCTGATCGAGGAATTCATGGTGCTGGCCAATGTCGCCGCTGCCGAGACTCTGGTGGCCAAGGACACGCCGCTGCTGTTCCGCGTCCACGAGGAGCCGCCGCCGGACAAGCTGGAGAGCTTGCGCGACACAGCCGAGGCCGCCGGGCTGACGCTGGCCAAGGGACAGGTGCTGAAGACCCAGCACCTGAACAACCTGCTGCACCAGGCGGCAGGCACCGGCGAGGCCGAGCTGATCAACATGGCCACGCTGCGCAGCATGACGCAGGCCTATTACAGCCCGAAGAATTTCCACCACTTCGGGCTCGCGCTGATGAACTACGCGCATTTCACCTCGCCGATCCGTCGCTATTCGGATCTGGTGGTGCACCGCGGTCTGATCTCGGCGCACAAGTGGGGCGACGACGGCCTCAGCGTGCAGGATATCGAGACGCTGGAGCGCACCGCGCAGCACATCAGCGACACCGAACGCCGCTCGATGATGGCCGAGCGGGACACCACGGACCGCTACCTGGCCGCCTATCTCTCGGATCGCCTCGGCGCCGAATTCACCGGGCGCATTTCGGGCATCGCCAAGTTCGGCGTGTTTGTGAAGCTGGACGAGACCGGGGCCGACGGGCTGATCCCGATCGGCACCCTGGGCAACGAGTATTTCCACTTTGACCGCGATGCCGGGACCCTGATGGGCGCCAGCACGGGCCGGATGATCGGGCTGGGGATGCGCGCGCGGGTCAAGCTGGTCGAGGCCGCGCCGGTCACCGGCGGCATCGCCTTTGAACTGCTGGAGCTGGACGACGAGGGCTATGAAAGCACCAGCGGCGGCGGCAAGCCGCGCGGTTTCGGCCGTGGCCGCAAGGGCGGCCCCGCGCCCCGGCGCAAGCTGGGCAAGGCCAAGGCCAAGGACGCCAAGACCAAGCGCAAGCTGACCCGGCAAAAACGCGAGAAACGCTGAGCCGCTTCCGTCGCGCCACGCGGCGGCGGGAAACCGCGGGCGATCCGCGTTTGTTCTTCGCACAAGGCGCCTCTCGCGTTAAGGTGGTGGAAAACAAACGGGCAGCAGGATCAGATTCATGACGTGGCGCGTGTGTCCCGGGCTCTTCGCCCTTTATTTCATGGCTTCTCCGGCCCTGGCCGAGACGGTCAAGGTGTCCCCGCGCCCCGTCGCCCGGGGCGAGACCGTGGCAGAACCGGAGTTGGTCAGCCGCGCCGCCGCCAGCCTGGACGGCATCGGCACCATCCGCCCCGTGGGCCGCCCCGCCGGGCTGGAGGCCGAGACGGCCCTGACAGCGCCCATCACCGGCACGCAGGAGGGGTTCCGCGCCTGGATCGTCGATTTCCGGCCCCGCGCCCTGGCGGCCGGGATCGACGCGCAGATCTATGATACCGCGTTCAAGGACGTGAGTTTTGACCGCAAGGTGGTGGAACGCGACCGCAACCAGTCCGAGTTCACCAAGACGATCTGGGATTACCTCGACAGCGCCGCGTCGGACGCGCGCGTCTCAAACGGCAAGGCGGCGCTGAAAAAGCACCGGGCGCTGCTGGACAGGATCGAGGCCGAATACGGCGTGCAGAAAGAGATCGTCGTGGCGATCTGGGGGCTGGAGTCGGCCTACGGCACCTTCAAGGGCAGCACCCCGGTGATCGAGGCCATGGCCAGCCTGGCCTACGACGCGCGCCGGGCGGAGTTCTTCGAGGCGCAGCTGATCGACGCGCTGATGATCCTGCAACAGGGCCATACCACGCCGGACAACCTGCTGGGCTCCTGGGCCGGTGCCATGGGGCACACGCAGTTCATGCCGGGGTCCTTCCAGACGCTGGCGGTGGATCATGACGGCGACGGGCACCGCGACATCTGGGGCGAGGATCCGGCCGACGCGCTGGCCTCGACCGCGAACTACCTCAAGTCGAACGGCTGGCAGACCGGCGTGCCCTGGGGCGTCGAGGTGACGCTGCCCAAGGGCTTTGACTACATGGAGGCCAAGCGCGAGTTGACCCGCCTTCCGTCAGCCTGGGCGCGCAAGGGTGTGCTGGGGCTCGACGGTCAGCCGGTGCAGGATTTCGGAGAGGCCTCGGTGCTGCTGCCGGCGGGGCACAAGGGCGCGGCCTTCCTGGTGTTCGACAACTTCGAGGTGATCGAGACCTACAACACGGCGGACGCCTACGTGATCGGGGTCGGGCACCTGGCGGATCGGATTTCCGGCGGCAGGCCGATCCAGGGCACCTGGCCGCGCGGCGACCGGGCGCTGACCTTCATGGAGCGGATCGAGCTGCAAAAGCGGCTGACGGCGGAAGGATTCGACACCCAGGGGATCGATGCCAAGATCGGGCCGCTGACGGTGGAGGCGGTACGGCAGTACCAGCGCGCGCAGGGGCTGGTGCCGGACGGCTATGCTTCGCTCGCGGTGCTGAACCGGCTGCGCTGACGGGGCGGTTTCGCCGCGCCGGGTGCGCGGCGACCGGATGGGGCTCTGCCCCCACACCCCTGGAATATTGTCGGACCCAAGATGTCACGCGGCCGGAACAGGGCGGCTCAGAAACCGCGTTCCTCGCAGGGACCGCCGACAAAGCAGCGGTGCAAGCGGTCGAGGTCCGCCCTTGCAGGGTTCGGGTACAACCAGTTGCCGCAGACCTCGGCCGGGATCACCCGCTTGCCGCCCTCGTGCCGGATGAAGGCCAGGTAGCGCCGACCGCTCTGCGGGCGGATGCACCACGGACCGAGGCATTGCACGCGCAGGGTGACATTGGCCTGGAAATCCCTGTTGAACCCGGTGCTGTCCAGCGACTTGCCCACGAACTGCGCGCGGATGTCGGTCTGCGGCGGGCCGTCTTCCTGGCGGTCGATGTCCACAACGGGCAACCGACCTTCGTCAAAGTCGAGCCGGCCGACGGCGATGCCCCAGCGGTCACTGGACTGCTCGGCAACTTTGAAGTCGCTCACCGGGTCCGGCGACAGGCAGGACAGTGACAGGGCGGGGGTGGCCAGCATGCCGAAAGCAAAGGCGATCCAGCGCATCACAGGTGCTCCCTGAATTCTTCGACAACCCGGGCGTAGACGGGCCGTTTGAACGGGACGATCTGGGCCACGACCTCGTCAGGCGCCAGCCAGCGCCACTCGGAAAACTCCTGATGATCGTCTGCGTCGATGCGCACCTGGTCGTCGGTGCCGTGGAAGCGCACCAGAAACCACTTCTGCTTCTGCCCCTTGTAGCGGCCTTTCCAAATCCTGGGCACGATGTCGTGCGGCAAGTCGTAGGTGATCCAGCCCTCTGTCTCGGCCTCCACGGTCACCAGGTCCGGTGTCACGCCGGTTTCTTCCTGCAACTCGCGCAGCGCGGCGGCGCGCGGGTCCTCATCCTTGTCGATCCCGCCCTGTGGCATTTGCCAGGCCGGGACCTCGCTGTCGTACCGCTGGCCGACAAAGGCATGGCCCTTGGCATTGACCAGCATCACCCCGACGTTGCGGCGATATGGCAGGTGGGCGATCTCCTCTGGCGTCATGGGTGGCCCCTTTCGATTGTGCGTCCGCCCCTTGTAGAGGCTGCGGACGCCGATCCGTCAAGCCCGCCCGCCAAAACGAAAACCGGCGGCCCCTTCGGACCGCCGGTTGTCAAAGCGCAGGGAGCGGCGCGATCAGTTGCGCGGTGCCAGCGCCGACAGGCCCTTGAGGATGTCGATGGCATAGGCCAACTGGTAGTCCTCTTCGCGGAGCTTGGCGGCGGCCTCGGCCTTGGCGCGGTCGGCCTCGATCTGCTCGATCTCCTCGGGGGTCAGCGAATCGTTGTCGAGGCTGCCGCGCAGGTCCGCTTCGGAGCGGCTGAAGGGGTTCGTCGATTCCTCCTCCGGCTCGGCATTCGGGTCGCGGCGGGGCTGGGCGACGACGATGTCGGGCGACACGCCCAACGCCTGGATCGAGCGCCCCGAAGGCGTGTAATACCGCGATGTGGTCAGGCGCATCGCGCCGTTGCCGCGCAGCGGCATCACGGTCTGGACCGAGCCCTTGCCAAATGACTTGGTGCCCACGACGATGGCGCGGCGATGATCCTGCAACGCGCCGGCCACGATCTCGGAGGCGGAGGCGGAGCCGCCGTTGATCAGCACCACCAGTGGCTTGCCCTCGGCCAGGTCGCCGGGCTGGGCGTTGTAGCGGTCGCCATCTGCCGGGTCGCGGCCACGGGTCGACACGATCTCGCCCTTGTCGAGAAAGGCATCGGCCACGGCGATCGCCTGGTTCAGCAGGCCGCCGGGGTTGTTGCGCAGGTCGATGACAAAGCCGTTGACCTTGTCCATACCGCCCGCCGCCTCGATTTCCTTGGCGATGCCGTCGGCGAGGTTGGGATAGGTCTGGTCGTTGAAGGTGGTGATGCGCAGCACGACGGTGCTGCCTTCCACGCGCGAGCGCACGGCGGTCAGCTTGATCGTGTCGCGGATGATCGAGACGTCAAAGGGCTCATCGACCCCTTCGCGGACCACAGTGATCACGATCTCGGACCCCACCGGCCCGCGCATCATGTCCACCGCCTGGTCCAGCGTCAGGCCCAGCACGGACTCGCGATCGACATGGGTGATGAAGTCACCCGCCTCGATGCCCGCCTCCATCGCCGGGGTGCCGTCGATCGGCGAGACCACCTTGACAAAGCCGTCCTCCTGCGTGACCTCGATGCCCAGACCGCCGAATTCGCCCCGGGTCTGCACGCGCATGTCGGCGGCATCGTCGGGCGGCAAGTAGCTGGAATGCGGGTCGAGCGAGGTCAGCATGCCGTTGATGGCCGCCTCGATCAGCTTGGTCTCATCAACTTCCTCGACATACTGCGCGCGGATGCGCTCGAAGATGTCGCCGAACAGGTCGAGTTGTTCGTAGACGGTCTGCGACCGGGCCTCCTGAGCCAGCAAGGGCCCCACGAACTGCGTGGTCGCCACCACCGATGCCAGCGTGCCGCCGACAGCGGCCATCACGAATTTCTTCATTCCTCAGTCATCCCTTGTCGGTTGTGAACCACCGCAGTGGATCGTCGGGCACGTCGCCCTCTCTGACCTCTATATAGAGCGTTTCCGTCCGGCCAGCGCCAGCCCCCTCACCGGAAGGTGACGCAATATTGCCGGCAGCGCCGCCCATCAGCCCCACCGGCGATCCGGCGGGCACCACCTGCCCCGCTTCGCCATAGGTGGTGTCCAGCCCCGCCAGCACGAACATCAGGTCCGCCTGCGGCTCGAGAATGACCACCAGGCCGTAGTCCAGCAGCGGCCCGGCATAGCGGATCGTGGCCGCCGTGGGGGTTGTCACCAGCGCGCCGGGGCGGGTCGCGACGACGATGCCGGGGCGGGTCACGCCGGCGGCATCGCGGGCGCCCGCCTCGCGCAGGACAACGCCGCGCACCGGCAGCGGCAGGCGGCCCTTCTGCTCGGCGATCGGCGGCAGCGGGGCGCTGTCCTCTTCCTCGGTGATCTCGGCCAGGCCCGAAGCGAAGCCCTGCAAGGTCTCGGTGGCCGAGATCAGGATGGCGGTGCGGATCGGGTCCTCGGTAAAGCGGCGCGGCAGGTCGGTGCGTTCGGCGATGGCCTGACTCAGCGCGGTGCGCGCGGCCTGCACGCCGGTCAGGCCCTCCTGCAAGGTGTCGGCCGCGCTTTGTTGCAGGCTGCGCAGGGCCGTGACCTCCTCGAGGTCGGCGCGCAGGGCGGCGGCCTTGGCGGCCAGCCCCGGCGTGACCTCGGCCACCAGCATCCCGGCGCGGACCGCACCCAGCGGTCCGTCCGGATGCACCAGCGTCTGCGGCGCGACGCGGTCGCCCACCGCCATCAGCGCGCCCAGCAACTTCGCGACCTCGGCCTCCTGCGCGGCCAGCTTCCGTGCCAACTCGGTCTCGCGGATCGCGGCGGCGCGCAGGCCCTCGCGCATGGCGGCAAGCCCGTCTTCGTAGGCGCGCACGGTGTCGGTCAGCGCCGCCACCCGGTCCTGCGCGTCCTCGGCGGTATCCAGCAGAACCGAAGCCGCCTCCAGCGCCTCGGCGGCGGCGCGGGCCTTGTCGCCCGCCTCCTGCGCGGACAGCGGCAGCGCCCAAAGCATCAGGATCACCGCAAGGCGTTTCACGCTATCAGGCTCTGCCCGGTCATTTCCTCGGGCTTCGGCAAGTCCATGAGCTGCAACAGGGTCGGCGCCACGTCGGCCAGCCGCCCGTCCCGCAGCTGCGTCACATCGGGCGCACCGTAGAGGATCACCGGCACGGGGTTCGTGGTGTGCGCGGTGTGCGGTCCGCCGGTTTCCGGGTCCACCATCGTCTCGCAGTTGCCGTGATCGGCGATGATCAGCAGCGCGCCGCCGGTTTCCTCGAGCTTGGCCACCACCTGCCCCAGCCCCTTGTCGACCGCCTCGCAGGCCTTCATCGCCGCCTGCAGGTCGCCGGTATGACCCACCATGTCCGGGTTGGCGTAGTTCACGACGATCAGGTCATAGCCCTTGCCGATGGCTTCGACGAACTTTTCCGTGACCTCGGCCGAGGACATCTCGGGTTGCATGTCATAGGTCGCCACCTTGGGCGATTTCGGCATGAAACGGTCCTCGTGCGGCTCGGGCGTTTCCTTGCCGCCGTTCAGGAAAAAGGTGACGTGCGGGTATTTCTCGGTCTCCGCCAGGCGGAACTGCGTCAGCCCATGCTTGGCCACCCATTCGCCCAGCGTGTTGCGGATGTCGCGGGGCGGAAACACCGCCGTCATGTGCGGCCGCAGGACATCGGAATACTCGACCATGCCCAGAACGGCGGAAAACGGCGCGTGGCCGGGACGGTCGAAACCGTCGAATTCGGGCAGGATCAGCGCCTCGAGGATCTCGCGCGCCCGGTCGGCGCGGAAGTTGACGAAAAACAGCCCGTCGTTTTCGCTGTGGATGCCCGCATAGCCGGCGATGGCGGTCGGCAGGATGAACTCATCGGTCTCGCCCCGCTCATGCGCGGCGCGGACGGCCTCTGTCGCGCTGGCGGCGGCGTGACCTTCTCCCGCGCGGATGCAGCGCCAGGCCTTTTCGACACGGTCCCAACGCGTGTCGCGGTCCATGGCAAAGTAGCGCCCGGTCACCGTGGCGATCCGCGCGCCCTGCGGCAGCGCGGCCTCCAGCGCGGCGATCTGCTCGGCGGCGGATTGCGGCGGCACGTCGCGCCCGTCGGTAAAGGCATGGATCCGCACCTCCAGCCCCGCATCGGTCAGCGCACGGGCGGCGGCGGCGATGTGGTCCTGGTGGGCATGGACACCGCCCGGCGAGGCAAGCCCGGCGAGGTGCGCGATACCGCCCTTGGACTTCACCGTTTCGGCGAAATCCCGCAGTGCCGCGTTGTCGAAAAAGGAGCCGTCCTCGATGGCCAGGTCGATCTGCCCGAGGTCCATGGCCACCACCCGGCCCGCGCCGATGTTGGTATGGCCGACCTCGGAATTGCCCATCTGCCCGCTGGGCAGGCCGACGTCCGGGCCATAGGTGACCAGCGTGGCATGGGGGCAGGTGGCGGTCAGGCGATCCATGGTGGGGGTATGGGCAAGCCTGGGTGCGTTGTTTGCCTCATCGTCACGCAGGCCCCAGCCGTCGAGAATGCAGAGGATGACGGGTTTCATGACAATGGCCCTCCGGTATGCTGTCGCGGAGGGTGTAGCAGGCGCGGCGGGCGATGTGGAGGGGCGATCCGCCCCGGCGCCCCGGGGACTTGGCGGGCTGGATCCGCCGGAAAGGGGCTTGCGTCCGAGGCCCGGCGGAACAAGGCGCTTTTGCGGCAACGGTCGCTGCCTTTGTGCGCGTGACAGAGCGGCGCTCTGGCGTCGGCAGACGGACATGCTATGTGTGCACAAAGCGCCCCGGCGCACCGCCCGATCGAGGACCGACATGACCCACACGACCGCCCTGACCACCGTCGCCGCCGCTCTGACCCTTGCGCTGACGCCGCTGTCGGCCCAGGCCAACGACAACCTGCTGCAATTCGAACTGGGCCTTGGGGCAGGCGTCGCACCGGCTTATGAAGGCGCGCAGAAATATACCACCGGGCCAGCCATCTCGGGCGGGTTGAGCGCGCTGGACTGGTGGGTGTTCAACCTCGACAAGGGCGACGGCATGGGCTTCAGCTTTGGCCCCTCCTTCCGCTACCTGGCAGAGCGCGACGACAAGGATTACAAGCGGCTGGCCGGCATCGACGACGTGGACGCGGCGCTGGAACTGGGCGCCAAGCTGGCCTACCGGATGCCCAACAGCGAAGTGTTTGGCGCGGTGCGCATGGGCGTGACCGGGCATGACGGCGTGGTCATGGACGTGGGTGTGGATGCGATCCTGTTCCCGGCCTCGGGGACCGAATTCCGTGTCGGCCCGCGCATCACGATGGCCAGCGACGCCTATGCCGACACCTATTTCACGGTGCCGACCGGGGCCTTCCTGCCCGCCTACGACGCCGACGGCGGCCTGCATTCCTACGGCATCGAGATGAGCCTGCGGCACGACTTCAACGACCAGTGGGCGATCAAGGGCACGGTGGGCTGGACGCAGCTGGCCGGATCGATCGGCGACTCGCCGGTCGTGCAGGAGCGCAATGCGGGCACGATCAGCGTGGTGGTGCTGCGCAAGTTCGACTGGCGCTGGTAAAAGGCGGCCCAGCGGGCGGTGGGTTGAAAACCCACCCTACCCCGGCTGCGGTGGTGGCGCTGACGCGCCCTGAGAAAGGCGTTCCGCCTGCGCCAAGACGCAGGCAGACCACCTCACCCCTGTAGCGATTTCACCATCAGCTCGCCCTCTTCCCGCGCCTTCATCGCCAGCGCCGCCGCATGGGCGCCCGCGCCGGTGGTGAAGTACGGGATCTTGTCGTAGAGCGCGACCGAGCGGATCTCGCGCGAGTCGGTGACGGCAGCCGCGCCCTCGGTGGTGTTGATCACCAGGTGAATCCTGCCGTCCTTCATCGCGTCGACGATATTCGGGCGGCCCTCGTAGACCTTCTTGACCAGCTGGCAGGCGATGTCGTGCGCCGCGAGGAACGACGCGGTGCCAGCGGTCGCCACGATGTCAAACCCGAGATCGACCAGGATGCGCGCGCAGTCGACCAGCTGCATGGTCTTGTCCTGATCCTTGATCGAAAAGAACACGGTGCCTTCGGTCGGTAGAACCGTCCCCGCGCCCATCTGCGCCTTGAGGAAGGCGCGGGCAAAGGAACGGTCCCAGCCCATGACCTCGCCGGTGGAGCGCATCTCGGGGCCGAGGATGGTGTCGACGCCGGGGAAGCGGGCGAAGGGCAGTACCGCCTCCTTGACCGAAAACCACGGCATGTCCGGATCGGCCAGCGTCATCGGGTCGGCCATCGGCAGGTCGCTGTCGTAGTCGGTATCCTCGGGGTAGCCTTCGCGCAGCGGGAAATTCGACAGCGGCTCGCCCGCCATGATGCGCGCGGCGATCGAGGCGATGGCGCTGTCGGTCGCCTTGGCGACAAAGGGCACGGTGCGCGAGGCGCGGGGGTTCACCTCGATCAGATAGATCTCGTCGTCCTTGATGGCGAACTGCACGTTCATCAGGCCGACCACGTTCAGCGCGCGGGCCAGCGCGTGGGTCTGCCGCTCGACCTCGTCCAGCAGCGTCCTGGACAGCGAGTAGGGCGGCAGGGAGCAGGCGGAGTCGCCCGAGTGCACGCCGGCCTCCTCGATGTGCTGCATGATACCGGCGACGTGAACGTTCTGCCCGTCACACAGCGCATCGACGTCCAGCTCGACCGCGCCGGACAGGTAGCTGTCCAGCAGCACCGGGCTGTCGCCCGACACGACGACCGCCTCGTTGATGTAGCGGCGCAGGTGGTCCATGTCGCGCACGATCTCCATCGCGCGGCCGCCCAGCACATAGGAGGGGCGGATCACCAGCGGAAAGCCGATGCTCTCGGCGATGGCCAGCGCCTGCGCGTCGGTCGAGGCGATGCCGTTGTGCGGCTGCTTCAGGCCCAGCTGGTTGACCAGCGCCTGGAACCGCTCGCGGTCCTCGGCCAGGTCGATGGCGTCGGGCGTGGTGCCGAGGATCGGGATGCCCTCGTCATGCAGCGCATTGGCCAGCTTCAGCGGCGTCTGGCCGCCGAACTGGACGATGACCCCGTGCAGGGTGCCGTTGTCCTGCTCGACCCGCAGGATCTCCATGACGTGTTCGAAGGTCAGCGGCTCGAAGTAGAGGCGGTCCGAGGTGTCGTAGTCGGTCGACACGGTCTCGGGGTTGCAGTTGACCATGATCGTCTCGTAGCCGACATCGCTGAGCGCAAAGCAGGCGTGGCAGCAGCAGTAGTCGAACTCGATCCCCTGGCCGATGCGGTTGGGACCGCCGCCGAGGATGACGACCTTTTTCCGGTCAGAGGGGCGCGCCTCGCATTCCACCTCGCCCATCATGGGCATCTCGTAGGTGGAATACATGTAAGGGGTCTGGGCCTCGAACTCGGCCGCGCAGGTGTCGATCCGCTTGAACACGGCGGTGACGCCCAGCGCGTGACGGCGGCTGCGCACGTCCTGTTCGGCAAAGCCGGTCAGCTTGGCCAGACGTGCGTCGGTGAAGCCCAGCATCTTGAGCGCGCGCATCCCGTCGGCGTCCTGCGGCAGGCCATTGGCGCGCACCTCGGCCTCGGCCTCGACGATCTCGCGGATGCGGGCCAGGAACCAGGGGTCATAGGCCGTGGCGCCCTGGATTTCGAGGTCCGACAACCCGTGGCGCATGGCCTGCGCGATGGTGCGCAGGCGGTCGGGGGTCTGGTCGGACAGCGCCTTGATCACGGCGGACTTGTCCCCTGCGGGGGACCAGGCGTCGGCACCGACGCCGGGAATGAGCACCTCGTCAAAGCCGGTCAGGCCGGATTCCATCGAGGCCAGCGCCTTTTGCATCGACTCGTGGATGGTACGGCCGATGGCCATGGCCTCGCCCACCGATTTCATCGCGGTGGTCAGCTTGGGCTCGGCGCCCGGGAACTTTTCAAAGGCGAACTTCGGGATCTTGGTCACGACGTAGTCGATGGTCGGCTCGAAGGAGGCGGGCGTCACCTTGGTGATGTCGTTGTCCAGTTCGTCCAGCGTGTAGCCGACAGCCAGCTTGGCGGCGATCTTGGCAATCGGGAACCCCGTCGCCTTGGAGGCGAGCGCCGAGGATCGCGACACGCGCGGGTTCATCTCGATCACGACCATGCGACCGTCTTCCGGGTTCACCGCCCACTGCACGTTCGACCCGCCGGTCTCCACCCCGATCTCGCGCAGAACGGCGATGGAGCCGTTGCGCATGATCTGGTATTCCTTGTCGGTCAGCGTCAGCGCGGGGGCGACGGTGATGCTGTCGCCGGTGTGCACGCCCATCGGATCGACGTTCTCGATGGCGCAGACGATGATCGCGTTGTCCGCCTTGTCGCGGACGACCTCCATCTCGAATTCCTTCCAGCCCAGCAGGCTTTCGTCGATCAGGATCTGGCCCACGGGCGAGGCGTCCATGCCCGAGCGGCAGTAATGGATGTAGTCCTCGCGGTTGTAGGCCACGCCGCCGCCGGTGCCGCCCAGGGTATAGGCGGGGCGGATGATGGCGGGCAGGCCGACGTATTCCAGCGCCTCCAGCGCGATCTCGACGCCCTTGGCCAGGTCGCGCTTGCCGTTGTCCTTCTTGGGGGCGGTGACGATCGTCGCCTTGGGGTTTTCCAGGCCGATGCGGTCCATCGCCTCGCGGAACAGCTTGCGGTCCTCGGCCATCTCGATGGCGGCGCGCTTGGCGCCGATCATCTCGACGCCGTATTTCTCCAGCACGCCCATTTCCTCGAGCGCCAGCGAAGTGTTCAGCCCGGTCTGCCCGCCCATGGTGGGCAGCAGCGCGTCGGGGCGTTCCTTTTCGATGATCTTGGCGACGATCTCGGGGGTGATCGGCTCGATGTAGGTGGCGTCGGCCAGTTCCGGGTCGGTCATGATGGTGGCCGGGTTCGAGTTCACCAGGATGACCCGGTATCCCTCTTCGCGCAGGGCCTTGCAGGCCTGGGCGCCGGAGTAATCGAACTCGCAGGCCTGTCCGATGACGATGGGCCCCGCGCCGATGATCATGATGGACTTGATGTCGGTACGCTTGGGCATCGTCGGCTCCGTCTGTGTCCCGCGGCCGGATGACCCGGGAGTCCTCTCGCAAATTGTCGGCGTTATAGACGGCGCGCCCCCAAGCGCAAGCCTCGAAACCGGCGGCAAGGCCGGCAGGGCCGAACCCACTGCCTCTCTCTGCCTTGTGACCGTCGCACGGGGGATGCCGAGATGAGCCTTTTGTCGGACGTTCAGGCCCTTGTACCGCGCCGGTCCCGGCTCTGGGCCGGGTTCGTCGGCTTGTTTGTTGTGGGGCCCGTGGTGATCGCCTTGGCCTTTCCACCGAACCTGATGTTTCCCCTGCTGTTCGGCTTTACCGCGCTGGGGCTGGTGCTGCTGCACCTGACGCCGGGGTTCGAATGGCGGTCGCTGGCGCGGGGCGCGGGGCGGATCGACTGGCGGCGCGTGGCGGGCTTCGCGCTGGCGACGATCATGGTCGGCTCCGGCGCGCTGTGGCTGACGGCGCCGGGGGCGACATTCTTCCTGGTCTGGCACAGCCTGGCGCTGATGCTGATGATCGCGGCGCTATGCCCGGTGCTGTCGGCCCTGCCGCAGGAGCGGGTGTTCCGGCCGCTGTCCTTTCGCCGCTACGGCGGGCTATTGCCCGGAGGCGACACCGCGCCGCTGGTGCTGAACGCCGTGCTGTTTTCGTTGGCGCACCTGATGTGCTGGAGCTGGATCGCCACGCTGATGACCTTTTCCGGCGGGCTGATCTTTGCCTGGGCCTACGAGCGGCGCGGCAACTTTCCAGAGGCGGTGATGCTGCATTCAGTGGCCGGAGTGATCGTCTTTGCGCTGGGGCTGAGGGCTTTCTTCTACTCGGGGAACGTTCAGCAGCCGTTCCAGGCCGGGGCGCGCGTCACACGGCAAGACCAGTTGATCTGTGTCAATTACAGTTGACATATTGAGTGTCAACTTCTGCCAAACAGCGGAGGTCTGCCATGCGAATCCTGTTCATCCACCCGAACTACCATTCTGGCGGGGCCGAGATCGCGGGCAATTGGCCGCCTGCCTGGGTCGCCTACCTGACGGGCCACCTGCGCCAGGCGGGGTTCGACGACATCCATTTCATCGACGCGATGACCAACGACATCGACGACGCGCGGCTGGGCGACATGATCGCCGAATTGCAGCCCGATGCCGTGGGCCTCACCTCGATCACGCCCAACATCTATCGCGCCGAAGAGGCGTTGCGCATCGCACATGAGCGGGTGCCGAACGCGGTGCGCATCCTGGGCGGGGTCCATGCCACCTTCATGTACAAGCAGGTACTGTCCGAGGCGCCCTGGGTCGACGTGATCGTGCGGGGCGAGGGCGAGGAGATCGTCGTCAACCTGATGCTGGCCATCGCCACCGGCCGCTGGCCCGAGGACCGCCACCGCATTCACGGCCTGGCCTTCCGCGAGGGCGACGAGATCAAGGCAACGCCCGCCGCCTCGACCGTCAAGAACCTGGACGCGATCAAGCCGGACTGGTCGATCATCGACTGGGAGAAATACATCTACATTCCGCTGGGCACGCGGGTCGCCATTCCGAACATGGCGCGAGGTTGCCCCTTTACCTGTTCCTTCTGCTCGCAGTGGAAGTTCTGGCGCGACTACCGCGTGCGCGATCCCATCGCCGTTGTCGACGAGATCGAGGACCTTGTGAACACTCACGGCGTCGGCTTCTTCATCCTTGCGGACGAGGAGCCCACCATCAACCGCAAGAAGTTCACCCAGTTCTGCGAAGAGCTGATCGCCCGTGACCTGCCGCGCCGCGTGCAATGGGGCATCAACACCCGCGTGACCGACATCTACCGAGACCGCGACCTATTGAAGTTCTACCGCAAGGCAGGCCTCGTGCACGTCTCCCTGGGCACCGAGGCGGCGGCGCAGCTGAAGCTGGACCTGTTCAACAAGGAAACCAAGGTCGAGGAGAACAAGGAGGCAATCCGCCTGCTGCGCGACGCCGACATCTTTACCGAGGCGCAGTTCATCGTCGGTCTCGACAACGAGACGCCCGAGACGCTGGAAGAAACCTTCCGGATGGCCTGGGACTGGCAGCCGGACCTGGCCAACTGGTCGATGTACACGCCCTGGCCCTTTACCCCGCTGTTCCAGGAACTGAAGGACAAGGTCGAGATCTTCGACTTCTCGAAATACAACTTCGTGACCCCGATCATGAAGCCCGCCGCCATGACGCGGGGCGAATTACTGGACGGGGTGATGAAGAACTACCGCCGCTTCTACATGCGAAAGGCGCTGTTCCACTACCCCTGGCGCGGCACCGGATACCGGCGGCGCTACCTGCTGGGTTGTCTCAAGGCCTTCCTCAAGGCGGGGGTCAACCGCACCTTCTACGACCTCGGCAAGGCGGGTTACTGGGGTCCGCAGACAAAGGCCAAGGTGCACTTCGACTTTGACGAATCGCGGCAACTGGCCGAGGCGCAGTTGGAGGACTGGGAAGCTGCCGCCGACCGCGCCGCGCGCGCCAAGGAGCGCCGCGAGGCGGTGCGCGACCAGATGAAGGAGCGCGCGCAGGACCGGGCGCAGGACCGGGAGACCGCCGAGGCGCCCAAACCGTTCCGGATGCCCGGCGAGGCGGTCAAGGCCTGCGGCGGAGGTGACCAGCAGATGGAAGACGTCTGATGCCGCGCGACCTGTCGGGCGAGGGCGGCGCGCGGATCGGGCCGAACGCGATCCTGCAACTGGTGCCGGTGCTGGATGAAGAGATCGGGGTGCCGGCGCGGATGGCACTGATGGCGGGCATCGGGGTGGCGGTGCCGTCGGGTGACCGCATGATCCCCGAGGCCCCCGCCATGCTGCTGCACGGCGAGGTCCGGGCGCGGTGCGGTGCAAGGGCGGCCGGGGTGCTGGCGCGCGCGGGACGGCGGACGGGACACTACATCCTGACCCACCGGATTCCGGACCTGGCGCAGGCTGTGCTGCGCGCGCTGCCCCGGCGCCTTGCGGCAAGGATGCTGTCGCGGGCGATCGCGAAACACGCCTGGACCTTTGCCGGGTCGGCCAGCTTCCACGTCGACGGCCCGTGGCGGTTCCGCATCACCGGGCAGCCCGATCTGAGCGACCCGGCGCGCGCCGCCTGGCACGCGGCGGTGTTCGAAACGCTGTACCGCGCGCTGGTCCACCCCGCCGCGCGCTGCCGCGCGACGGCACTGCCCGACGGAAGCCTGTTCGACCTGAGCCTCTGACCCGCCTGCCCCGCTGGGGGCCTGCCCTGACCGACCGCCGCCTTGCCCCCCCGTTGGCGTGCTATGGACCTTTTCCGGTGACACTGCCGGGCGGATCGCGCCGAATCGCGGCAAATCGGGGCGTCT
The DNA here is from genome assembly GCF_900184945.1 of Antarctobacter aquimaris. GTDB lineage: Bacteria > Pseudomonadota > Alphaproteobacteria > Rhodobacterales > Rhodobacteraceae > Maliponia > Maliponia aquimaris. The sequence goes on from NZ_FXYF01000010.1 coordinate 149,251, forward strand.
CCCTTGACTTCCACCCGGTGTAGGGATGTATCGGCGCCTGACTTTTGCACATTCTTCAAGGGGCACGACATGCACGCCTACCGCAGCCATACCTGCGCCGGACTGACCAAGGCCAACGTCGGCGAAACCGTCCGCCTGTCGGGCTGGGTGCACCGCATCCGCGACCACGGCGGCGTTCTGTTCATCGACCTGCGCGACCATTACGGCGTGACGCAGGTGCTGTGCGACCCGGACAGCCCGGTGTTCAACGCGGTGGAAAAGGTGCGCAGCGAATGGTGCATCCGCATCGACGGCACGGTAAAGGCGCGCGACGCCGCGCTGGTCAACCCCAAGATCCCGACCGGCGAGATCGAGGTCTTTGTCCGCGACCTCGAGGTGCTGGGCGAGGCGCAGGAACTGCCGCTGATGGTCTTCGGCGACCAGGAATACCCCGAGGAGACCCGCCTGCGGCACCGCTACCTGGACCTGCGCCGCGACGCGATGCAGACCACGATGAAGCTGCGTTCGGACGTTGTCGCCTCCATGCGCAAGCGGATGTGGGGCAAGGGTTTCCGCGAGTACCAGACGCCGATCATCACCGCCTCCAGTCCCGAGGGCGCGCGCGACTTCCTGGTGCCGTCGCGGCTGCACCCGGGCAAGTTCTACGCGCTGCCGCAGGCGCCGCAGCAGTTCAAGCAGCTGATCATGGTGTCGGGCTACGACCGCTATTTCCAGATCGCGCCCTGCTTCCGCGACGAGGACCCGCGCGCCGATCGGTCGCCCACCGACTTCTACCAACTGGACATGGAGATGTCCTTTGTCACCCAGCAGGACATCTTTGACACCATCGGGCCGGTGCTGGCCGGGGTGTTCGAGGAATTCGCCGAAGGCAAAAAGGTGGACGACCCGGCGACCTGGCCGCAGATCCCCTATGCCGAGTCGGCGCTGAAATACGGCACCGACAAGCCCGACCTGCGCAACCCGATCGAGATGCAGGTGGTGTCCGAGCATTTCGCCGGCTCCGGCTTTGCCATCTTTGCCAAGCTGCTGGAGCAGGAGGGAACGGAGATCCGCGCGATCCCCGCGCCCGGCGGCGGCAGCCGCAAGTTCTGCGACCGCATGAACGCCTGGGCGCAGAAAGAGGGCCTGCCGGGGATGGGCTACATTTTCTGGCGCGAGACCGATGGCGCGATGGAGGCGGCCGGTCCGCTGGCCAAGAACATCGGCCCCGAACGCACCGAGGCGATCCGCCAGCAGCTGGGCCTGGGCGTCGGCGACGCGGCCTTCTTCCTGGGCGGCAAGCCGCAGGCGTTCCAGCGCATCGCCGGCAAGGCGCGCGACGTGCTGGGCGCCGAGCTGGGCCTGATCGACGAGAACCGTTTTGCCTTTGCCTGGATCGTCGACTTCCCGATCTACGAAAAGGACGAGGAAACCGGCGAGATCGACTTTGAACACAACCCCTTCTCCATGCCGCAGGGCGGGATGGAGGCGCTGATGGGCGACCCGATGAAGGTGCGCGGCTTCCAGTACGACCTGGCCTGCAACGGCTACGAGATCGTATCGGGCGCGATCCGTAACCACAAGCCCGAGGTCATGGTCAAGGCCTTCGAGATCGCGGGCTACGGCGAGGAAGAGGTCAAGAGCCGCTTTGGCGCGCTCTACAACGCCTTCCACTACGGCGCCCCGCCGCACGGCGGCTGTGCCGCGGGCATCGACCGGATCGTGATGATCCTGGCGGGCACCTCGAATATCCGCGAGGTCATCATGTTCCCGATGAACCAGCGCGCCGAGGACCTGATGATGAACGCGCCCTCCGCGCCCAGCTCGGACCAGCTGATGGAACTGAGCCTGCGCGTCACCCCGCGCGACTGACGCACGACCGGGGCGCTTTCCCGCCTGCACCGCCCGATGCGGCGGTGCATCCGCGCCGCACCGCGCCTATATTGGGCCTGTCCCCCATGAGGCAGGCCCATGTTCGACGCCGTTCTTGCCGATGTCCGCTTTGGCTGCGGGCGCTCCCCCCGGATCGCCCCGCCCGCCAATGTCGAGGCGCTGCTGGACGGGCTGCGTGGTCCGGACGTGATGGCCGCGCGCTTTCCGATCCAGCCCTTTGACGGCTTTCTCGTCCGGGTGGGCGAAAGCTATGCGCTGGGCAAGATCATCCGCCAGAATGCCGGCACCGAAGCGGGCGACACCGCGCAGGAGGCGCTGCGCCAGATGAACCGCGACGCGCGCGTGGACCAGCGCGGCTGGCTGGTGGCGCATGCCGCGCGGCGGATCAACAGCGCAACCCCGCTGCGCGAGCGGCTGGAAAGCTTCTGGGCCGATCATTTCACCGCGCGCGGCAAGGCCGGGCCGATGCAGATGGCGACCTCGCCGTTCATCGAATCGGCGATCCGGCCGCACCTGGCGGGACGCTTCCAGGACCTGCTGATTTCCGCCGTGACGCATCCCCTGATGCTGCATTACCTGGACCAGAACGCCGCCGCCGGACCGAATTCGCCGCAGGCGCTGCGTCTGGGCAAGGCCAAGGGGCTGAACGAGAACCTCGCCCGCGAACTGCTGGAGCTGCACACGCTGGGGGTCGGCGGCCCCTACACCCAGACCGACGTGCGCGAGCTGGCCGAACTGCTGACCGGGCTGGCCTTCACCCCCGACAAGGGGACCGTGTTCCGCCGTCCGCTGGCCGAACCGGGGGCCGAGACGGTGCTGGGCATGCGCTATGGCGGCGATTTACCGGCGGTGCTGGAAGACATCCATGCCGCGCTGCGCGACCTGGCGCGCCACCCCGCCACCGCGCGGCACATCGCCGGCAAGCTGGCAGTGCATTTCGTGTCGGACACCCCCGACCCGGCGCTTGTGGCCACGGTCGCGGAGGCCTGGGTTGCCACCGGGGGCGACCTGATCGAGGTCTACGCGGCGCTCCTGCGCCATCCCGCGGCCTGGGACCCGGCGCCTGCCAACGCCAAGACACCGTTCGACTTCGTGACCTCCGCCTGCCGCGCGCTGGACGTGCCGGAGGCGGCGCTGGCGCACGGGACGGCGCAGCGGCTGATGGAGCCGATGCGCCTGATGGGCCAGTTCTGGCAGCAGTCCGCCGGGCCGGACGGCCTGCCCGAAGAGGACGCCGCATGGTTCACGCCGCAGGGGCTGGCCGCGCGGGTGCAATGGGCCTTTCTGGCACCGCAGTACCTGCGCCCCGACCTGCCGGACCCGCGCGATTTTGTCGAGATGGCGCTTGGTGGGCGCGCGCCGAAGGCGGTGCGCTTTGCCGCCGCCGCTGCTGAAACGCGCGCCGACGGGATCGGCGTGGTGCTGGCCTCCCCGGCCTTTCAGAGGATGTGAGTGATGGACCGACGCGCCTTTCTGACCCGCAGCGCCGCGCTGGGCTGTTCACTGGCCGCCAGTCCGCTGGTCACCCCGGTCAGCTTTGCCGCAGCCCCCGGCGAGGGGCGGCTGGTGGTGATCATCCTGCGCGGCGGGATGGACGGGCTGGGTGTCGTCACGCCCTACGGCGACCCGGATTTCGCGGCCCTCGGGCGGCCGGCCGTCGACCTCGCGGGCGGCAAGGCCTTTGACCTCGACGGCCGCTTTGCGCTGAACGGCGCGCTGGCGCCGCTGATGCCCTTGTGGACGGCGGGTGAGCTGGCCTTTGCCCACGCCGTGTCGACCCCCTACCGCAACAAGCGCAGCCATTTCGACGGGCAGGACCTGCTGGAGGCCGGCGTGCCCCACACCGATGCGCCGCTGCCGGGCGACGGATGGCTGAACCGGCTGTTGCAGCAGTTGCCCGGCGCCACCGGACAGACCGCCTACGCCGTGGGCAGCGACCCGTTCCGCATCCTGTCCGGGCCCGCTCCGGCCAGCCGCTGGACCCCGGAAGCCAACCTGCGCCTGTCGCCGCAGGCGATCCGGCTGACCGAAATGGTCATGCAGTCGGACCCGGCCATGGCCTCGGCGCTGGCCTCGGCCTTTGCGCTGGCCGGCAGTGATGGCGATTCGCTGGCTTTTTCCGGGGACCCGGGCGAGATGATGGCGGCGGCGCGCAGCGACATGCTGCCGGGCAAGGACCAGCAGCGACCGGGGCGCGTGCTGGCGCAGTTCACCGCCGACAGGCTGCGCGAGGAAGCGCGGATTGCCTGCTATTCTCTGACCGGCTGGGACACCCACACCGTGCAGGAGCGCAACCTGGGCCGGGCACTGTCGCAGCTGTCCGACTCGGTTCTGACGCTGAAGGACGGGCTGGGTCCCCATTGGGGCACCACCGCCGTTGTCGCGGTGACCGAGTTCGGCCGCACCGCGCGGTGGAACGGATCGGGCGGGACGGACCATGGCACCGCCGGGGCCATGCTGCTGGCAGGCGGCGCGCTGCGCGGCGGTCGCGTGATCGCGGACTGGCCCGGGCTGAACGAGGCCGCGCTGTTCCAGGGCCGCGACCTGATGCCGGCACGGGACCTGCGCGCGCACTTGGGATGGCTGATGCGCGGGCTGTTCGGCGTCGGGACGGATGCGCTGGAACGCGCTGTCTTTCCCGGGCTCGACCTGGGCGACGATCCGGGGCTGCTGTCCTGACCGGCGTTCAGATCGCCATGCGGTCTGCCAGGCGGTCCTGCACCAGCGCCGAGATCCGGGTGATGCCGGACCCCGTCGGCCGGCCCGCGGCGCGGGCATCGGCCAGGTCCTCTGCCGCCTTCTGCAGGATGCCGTCGCCTGCGCTGCGGGCGACCCCGGCCAGGAACTGCGTGAGATAGGACAGGGTGCCGTCGTCGCCCGCCTCCTGCAGGACATCGGCGGCATGGGCCATGTCGTCGCGGTAGGCCAGCGGATCGGGCGACACCGGGTCATCGCTGACAAGGCGCGGGCCGGTGGGGCGACGTTCGGGCGGCAGCGCGGTCAGGATCGCATTCTGGAAGGCGATGACCGAAGACACCGGCTTGGCCAGGAAACCGTCCGCCCCGGCGGCCAGCGCCACCTCCTCGGCAAAGGTGTCGCCGCTGGTGCCCAGCACCACGTCGACGCGCGGGCAGGCGATGGACAGTTCCGAGATCAGCTCTGCCCCCGATCCATCCGGCAGCCCAAGGTCCACGATGACCACGCTGGGCCGGTACACCTGCAGGTGCCGGCGCGCCGATTTCAGACAATCCGCCCGGCGGATGCGCGCGCCCGAGCGCAGGCACAACAGCCGCATGGCATCGCAGGAATAGCGGCTGTCCTCGACCACCAGGATCGTGAGGCCCAGCAGCGGCCGGGTGGCCGTGGGCCGCAGGTGCAGGGCGAGTCGTTCATTGTCGTCCATGTCAGAGCCTCCTCATCGAGTCGCCCTCAGATTGGACCGACAGGGTGAACAAGCGGTTAAGGGTCGCACCGGCTTGTCGGGAAGTGGGTGAAACGCCATAACCCAAGACAACCACCGCTTTGGAGAGACGACAGATGATCGGACGCCTGAACCACGTTGCCATCGCCGTGCCCGACCTCGAGGCCGCCGCCGCGCAGTACCGCACCGCACTGGGCGCAAAGGTGGGCGCGCCCCAAGACGAGCCCGACCACGGCGTGACCGTGATCTTCATCGAACTGCCGAACACCAAGATCGAACTGCTCTACCCGCTGGGCGAAAACTCCCCGATCAAGGGGTTCCTCGACAAGAACCCCTCGGGCGGGATCCACCATGTCTGCTACGAGGTCGACGACATCCTGGCCGCGCGCGATCACCTGAAGTCGACCGGCGCGCGGGTACTGGGCACCGGCGAGCCAAAGATCGGCGCGCATGGCAAGCCGGTGCTGTTCCTGCACCCCAAGGACTTCAACGGCTGCCTTGTGGAACTGGAGCAGGTCTGATGGGCATCACCTCGGGCATCGTCCTTTTTGCGGTGATCTGGTTCCTGACCTTCCTGATCGTGATCCCGATCCGGCTGCAGACGCAGGGGGACGTGGGCGAGGTCGTGCCCGGCACCCATGCCGGCAGCCCCGAGGTCCACAACCTCAAGCGCAAGGCCTGGATCACCACGGCCATTTCGGCGGTGATCTGGGCGATCCTCGCCTCGATCATCCTTCTGGAGATTGTCACCGTGCGCGACATCGACCGCTGGATGTTCAACCGGATGGATGGCGTCCAGGTCGAATAAGGGGGGCGCTGCCCCCGCCAGTTTTTTCGAAGAATACAGGCTCAGGGTCTGTTGGCGGCCACCCGGTGGAAGACATGGGTAAAGGCCGCCGCGCCCAGCACCGGCACCAGCAGGTTGACCAGCGGAATGGTCAGCGGCACCGCCATGATGACCCCGGTGGCCCAGATCGCGCCCAGGTGACGGCGGCGCAGGCGGCGCGCCTCGGTCCGTCCGACGCGGCGCATCGCGGCCAGGGTGAAGTATTCCCGCCCCAGCAGGAACCCGTTCAGCGCCCAGAAGATGAACGGCGCCAGCGGCGCAAAGAGCAGGTAAAGCACCAGCGCCAGCAGGTTCGCCAGCACCATGGTGCCAAGAAAGCCCAGCGAATCGATCAACCCGTCGCCCAGGGGGACACTGGTGGCGGTGCCGAGGCCCGGGTAGTGCCGATCCTCCACCGCCTGCGCGACCTCCTCGAGAAACAGCGAGGTCACGGCCGAGGCGACCGGGATCATCAGGAAGGCCGAGAGCAGCAGCATGACCGGGACCGAAGCCCAGCTGGCCGCATCTGCGAGCCATGGCAGCGGACCGATCCAGGGCAGGCTGGGGTCGTCGCCGACCAGCCAGCCGACCAGCTGGAAGACCACGATCACCGCGCCCACCAGCGCCGCGACGGTGATGCCGATCCCGCGCAGCAGCACGCCGCGAAAGCGCGGGTCCGGCAACTGGGCGATCGCGCGCGAGACAGCCTCGAGGATCATTCCGAGACCCATGTGGTGATCTGCGCCAGGTCGGGGCGGGGGCGGTCCGGCGGCACCGAGGTTTCGGTGCCGATGTGGACAAAGCCGGTGATGCGTTCGTTGTCCGCCAGGCCCAGCGCGCGGGACATGAAGCCGCGGTCATGGCTGGCCCAGCCCGACAGCCAGTTCGCCCCCCAGCCCGACGCCAGCGCGGCGTTGAGCAGCGCGAGGCAGACGGCGCCGGCGGAATAGGTCTGTTCCAGCGCGGGGATCTTGGGGCTGTCCTTCTGCACCTCGATCACCGCGACGCAGAGCGGGCTGTCGGCAAAGGCGCCGCGCGCCTTGGCGATGTCTTCCGCGGATTTCCCCAGCGCCGCGCCGGTGGCCTCCACCTCGGCCGCGAGACGGGCCAGGGCCGCGCCCTTCAGCACGACAAAGCGCCAGGGTTCCAGCTTGCCATGGTCGGGGGTGCGCGAGGCGGCGGTCAGGATCGGCAGCAGCGCGGCATCGTCCGGGGCCGGGCCGGTCAGCGTCTTGGCTGGGCGAGACCGGCGGGTGAGCAGGAACTCCATCGCGGCGGCGTTCGGGGTGGGCATGGCGTCTCCTTTGTCGGTGCGCCTGTTATGTCAGGCGTTGCGCGGCGGGTTTCAACCGGGAAAGTTGCGTGCGGCCGCACGGGCTGTATTGCTGCCAACATGACTCTGCCCGATCTGTCCGACCTCGCCACGCCCGGCACCACGTTTGACGTGCGAGTCACACCCAAGGCCGCCCGCAACGAGATCCGCCGCGACGCCACGGGCCTGCGGGTCAGCGTGACCACGGTGCCCGAGGGCGGAAAAGCGACGGCAGCGGTGATCAAGCTGCTGGCCAAGGCCATCGGGGTGCCGAAAAGCCGGATCGACCTGGTCCGCGGCGAAACCTCGCGCGACAAGGTCTTTCGCATCACCGATTGAGATGTCAGGGCTCGTCGCGCCGGTAGATCCCTTCGGGCATGCTGACGGCGGCGACGAGGTCGCGCATCTGCGCGATCGACAGGGTGATCTTCTGCATCTGGTCGGTGCGGGGGTCGTATTGTTCGACGGTGACGCATTCCTCGAAGCTGGAAATCACCACGTCTTCCTGGAGCGGCGTTTCTCCCTCGTCGACGAGGGTGACGACGGTGGCGTCGAATTCGTGCTCGACCGTGAACATGACCGCTCGTTGCCCCTATGTGTTGCCGGGCTGCGCCGCCCGCCGTTGGCGCCGTTTGTGCATCGCGTAGAGCGCGGGCGCAAGCAGCCGGTCATAGACCTGCCGCGCGACCCAGCGCACGCCCCAGAGCCGGACCAGGCGCGACAGCCAGCGCAGGCGGGGTATCTCGGCCCAGAGGGCGGCGAAGGCGGGCATCCCGGACAGCAGCGTGCCGCCCTTCATGACATGAAAGCGCCGCGCCGCCTGGTCGGCTGTCAGACCAAAGCGGCAGTACGTGTCGTCGGAGAGGCCCGCATAGGCCACCTCCAGGCCACAGCGTTCGAACATGCGGCGATAGCCGGCCACCTCGCGTGAGCAGACCGGGCAGGAATCGTTGTAGATGACGGTCATCTTGTCAGCCATGGGGTGAATTTAGCGTGCCGGCATAACACCGCCAAGTGATCGCGACTGTCTGGCGCAGGCGGCGGGCGCGGCTTATGAACCGGATACACGCTCACGCCCTCCAGTCCAGGACCCTTCATGCCTCGTCTCCTGTTGCCGCTTCTCCTGCTGCTGCTCACGGCCTGCGCGCCGTTGACGCTGCCGGCGCCCGCTCCCGGGGCGGCAGGCGGTTCGGAGGCGCAGATTCGCGCCAATCGCGCCGCGCGGCAGTTCGTCGAGGTGGTCCAGGCGGTCGAGCCGGTGGCCGAACGGGAATGCCGGGCGCGGACGTCTGGCCTGAACTGCGACTTCACCATCGTGGTGGACGACCGGCCCGACCAGGCGCCCAACGCCTTTCAGACCGAGGACCGCTATGGCCGCCCGGTCATCGCCTTCAACATCGCGCTGATCAATTCGGTCCGCAACGCCGACGAACTGGCCTTCATCATGGGGCACGAGGCGGCGCACCACATCCTGGACCACCTGGCCAAGACGCGCGAGAGCGCGACGCTGGGCGCCGTGGTCTTTGCCGGCATCGCCGCCATCAGCGGCGCCGAGGAAGAGGCGGTGCGCAACGCCGAACAACTTGGCGCCGCCGTCGGCGCGCGCACCTATTCCAAGCAGTTCGAACTGGAAGCTGACCAGCTGGGCACCGTCGTCGCCTTTCGCGCCGGATATGATCCCCTGCTGGGGTCGGCTTTCTTTGCCCGCATCCCGGACCCGGGCAACCGGTTCCTGGGCAGCCATCCGCCGAACGAGGCGCGCGCCCGCATCGTGCGCGAGACGGTCGCCGGACTTCAGGCACGGTAGGTCGCACACCCCCTGATTGATTTGTGTCAAGGTGCAAGGTTCCTGATTCCGGCACTGTCATCCTGACTGGACAGTTCAAGGGGACAAGGAAATGCAAAGCGACTCCACTTTGAAGCGTCACGCCAGACTGGTGGACGAGATGGCCAAGGCCCGCGGCGTCGATCTCGAAGAGGCGATCTTTCGCGGCAAGGTGACGATGTTCGACCTGGAGGACAGCGTGTTGCGCTGCACCGGCTGCTCGGACCCGGCCGGATGCGAGCACTGGCTTGCCGCGCAACAGGGCGCGCAGGCCGAGGAAACCCCGGGATACTGCCGCAACGCGTCCCTGTTTCGCATGTTGAAGCAAGACTGACGGATGGGTGGACCGACTGAGTTGAGCCCGCAGCCCATGGGCGACGAAACCCGTCACTTCTGGCTGGTCCAGCGGATGGCCAAGGCCACCGGGGTCGATCTGGTCGCCGCCATGCAGGACGGCGACATGACCCAGCAGGACTGGGCCGGGATCGTGACTGACTGTCGGGGGTGCCAATGGGTGGAAGGCTGCACCGACTGGCTGGACACGCCCGTTGACGACACGCGCCCTGCCCCGGAGTCCTGCGTCAATCGCGAACGGCTTGCCCACCTCCAGTCGAAACTGGACGAACTGGCACAACAGGAGGGATAACGATGTCCGTGCCGCTGGGCGACCCCGCCCGACACTTTTTCATGACACGCAGCGTCGCGCGCGTGATGGGCCTGAACCTGACCGAGGCGATGAAAGCCGGCAGCCTGAACCCGGCCACCTATGAACGGATGGTCACCCGCTGCCGGGGCTGTGCCCTGGTCGCCGCCTGCGAGGAATGGCTGGCCTCGCGGACCACGCTGGCGGGCACACCGCCGCCGGGATGCAACATCAGCATCGAACTCAGCGCCTTGCAGCGCCAACACTGATCCCGTCAGCGGTGGCGCTGGACAATCGCGCAAGGAAACCGGGTCAGTGGGACCGCAGGTTCTGCGCCGATTCCTTGATCGCCTCGTATTGCCCGGACGGGCGGAAGCGCCACAGGTAGTCCGGCAGCACCGCGCGCAGGTCGGTCGGCGAGATGCCCAGATCGGCAAAGGTGCCGGTGGTGCCGGTCACCACGTTGTCATGGCGCAGGCTGCGCACCTGGTCGGCGGTGATCTGCGCGGGCACCAGGCCCAGCGACACCGTCTGCACCAGGTCGGACACCGCCCCCATGATGCTTGCGGCAAAGAACGGAATGTTCAGGATCAGCTTGCGGCGGCGGATCACCTCCAGCATGACCTGCATCAATTCGCGGAAGGTATGCACATCCGGGCCGCCAAGCTCGTAGATGCCCGGCGCGGCCTCGCCCGTCACTCCCTTGACGGCGGCCTGCGCCACGTCGTCGACATAGACCGGCTGGAACTTCGTTTCCCCGCCGACGACCGGCAGGACCGGCCCCAGGCGCGCCATCCCGGCAAAGCGGTTGAAGAACTGATCCTCCGGCCCGAAGACGACCGAGGGGCGCAGGATGACCGCGTTCGGCATGTGCTTCAGCACGCCTTGCTCACCCTTGCCCTTGCTCCGGGCATAGCGGCTGTCGCCCTCCGGATCCGCGCCGATCGCCGAAATGTGGACCATGCGCACCACGCCCCCTTCGGCGGCGATTCGGGCGATCCGCGCGGCACCTTCGGCCTGGACGGCGTCAAAGTTGTTCTTGCCGCCCTTGTCGAAGGTGCCCACGCAGTTGACAACCGCATCGGCGCCCTGCATCGCGTCGCGCACGCTGGCATCGTCCCGGATGTTGCAGAACACCGGTTCCACCTGCCCGACCACGCCGTAGGGCCGGACAAAGATCGCCTCGTTCGGCCGGCGCACGGCCACGCGCACGCGCCAGCCCTGCTTGGCCAGGCGGCGGGCGATATAGCGCCCGACGAACCCGGAGCCGCCAAAGATGGTGACGAGTTTGGACATGGACGCTCTCCCCTGGATACGGTTGCGTGACCGGAATAGCGGCGCGGCAAGGTCCTCGCAAGGCGCCCCTTTGCCGCGCGAAAGATTCTTTGACGAAGGCCGTTGACACCCCCCGCAACCCTCATTAAACGCCCACCTCACGCACCTGTGCCCAGGTGGCGGAATTGGTAGACGCGCTGGTTTCAGGTACCAGTGACTTCGGTCGTGGAGGTTCGAGTCCTCTCCTGGGCACCATTTATCCCTCACATAGCTGCTCATAACCACCCTGAAATCCTAGGTTTTCTTAGGGTTTGCGGCTATCATTCTGCCCATAGCTGAACATGCTACCCCACCCAATACCCCACCACTTTGGGGTACGGTTCTGGGGTATCAGGCAGGAATGATGGAGGTGATACCCCAGTGGCGCTCACTGACCTCAAAATCAAGAAAGCCAAGACGGCAGAGAAGCCGTACAAACTCTATGATTCACTGGGCCTGTTCGTCCTCGTGAACCCAAACGGCTCGAAGCTCTGGCGGCAGAAGTACACGTTCCGCGGGAAGGAGCGGCTCTTGGCCCACGGATCGTACCCAGAAGTGTCGCTGCGAGAAGCCAGAGCAAAGCGCGATGCCATCCGGGTGCAGCTGGCAGAGGGTACTGACCCGACCGTGTGACCTGCCCCCTGCCAGTCCCTCACTCATGACGAGAGTCTGCAAGTTGGATTTTGGTATTCGGCTTCCCCGTCTAGCGCAAACGCGCCGGGCGCGGACCCCTCACATTGCTCAAGCGTCCGGCGCGCTTGCTGCGGCGTCTGGTTGGCCAGGGACGAGTGCGGTCTGACCGCATTGTCGTCGTAACGCCAGAGGGCCAGCTTTCGCCGTGCGTCATCCAGACTGTCGAAGATCTCCTCGTTCAGCAGTTCGTCCCTGAGGCTGCCGTTGAAGCTCTCGATGAAGGCGTTCTGCTGCGGTTTGCCGGGATCGATGTAGTGCCATGGCACGGTGTTCTCGTCGGCCCATTTCAGGATCGCCCGACTGGTGAACTCGGTGCCCCTATCGGCAGATTTGCTTTGCAAATCGCCTGTCGGGCAATGGTTGTCACTGACGATGCAGCCGGGCTTGCCGTAGATCCGGATCAGGGCGCTGAACTCCCGGGCAACCCGTGCGCCGGACAGGCTGGTATCGGCAACCAGGCACAGGCATTCGCGCGTGCAATCGTCGATCACCGCCAGCATCCGGAACTTCCGCGAGGCGCCAAAGCTGTCGGACAGGAAATCCAGGGACCAGCGCGCGTTGGGTTGTCCAGCGGCCGGCATCGGCACCCTGGTCCCACGCGCCCGTTTTCGGCCGCGTCGGCGCTTTACCGACAGACCTTCCTCGCGGTAGATGCGATACAGCTTCTTGTGGTTCATGATCATGCCTTTCCGCTCCAACAGGACACCGATCCGGCGGTAGCCGAACCGACGCCGCTGGCCGGCGATCTCCTGCATCTCCTTGCGGATCTCGGCACTGTCCGGCGGGCGTTCTCGCCGGACAGTCTTGGGATCGACACCGACCAGGCTGCAGGCTCTGCGCTGCGAGATGTCATGATCCCGCATCGCCCGGAGCGCCGCGTCTCGCCGCTGGCTCGATGTCGTCAGCTCTTTCCCAGCAGGTCCTTGAGCACGACGTTGTCCAGCATCGCATCGGCCAGCAACCGCTTCAGCTTGGCGTTCTCGTCCTCCAGCGCCTTCAGCCTGGCGGCCTCGGACACGTCCATCCCGCCATATCTGGCCTTCAGCTTGTAGAACGTCGCGGTGCTCAAGCCATGCCTGCGGCACACCTCCGCGGTAGGCAATCCGTTCTGCGCTACGATTGATCCACTGGATCAATCGCTTAACGCTTGAACCCTGTTCCTTGATCATCCCGATGATCTGCGCCTCGGTGAAACGGCTCTTTCTCATGTATCTGCTCCTTCAGGGTTGGCGCAGACCCTACATTACGGTGAGGGATTTCGCGGGGGGCAGGTCAGCAAAGCCAATGTCACGAGAGGCATGCTGATCTTGATCTTGCGGCCCGCCAGCACCTTGATGAAGTCGGTCGATGTGAACTGGCTGCCCTGATCGGTGTTGAAGGTCTCGGGGGCACCGTGACGCGTGAGTGCCTCCTCGACCGCCTCGACGCAGAAGCCAGCCTCCAGCGTGATCGACACCCGCCATGCCAAGACCCGCCGGGTGAACCAGTCCAGCACGGCGCCGAGGTAGATGAACCCGCGCGCCATGGGGATGTAGGTGATGTCCATCGCCCAGACCTGGTTGGGCCGGGTGATGGGCAGCTTCCAGAGCAGATAGGGATAAATCTTGTGTCCCGGCGCCGGTTTCGAGGTGTTCAGGTTGCCATAGAGTGCCTCGATGTCCATACGCTTCATCACCGTGGCAACGTGCAGCCGCCCGACCTTCCTGGACCAGCAGCCCCTGCAACATCCGGCTGCCCATCGCCCGGCAGGGCATCACACAGTGATGTCCCGAGAGGGGGTGAACTGAAACTCCATATGCAGATGGTCGATCCGGTGCATGAGTTACAGATCCGCATCCCCGACCGGCTGAGGCTGGTAGTAGATGCTGCCAAGGCTGATCCTGAGAACCCTGGCCTGGCGCGACAGGCTCAGCCTTGCGTTTCGATCGATCATCTTTTTTTAGCTCCCTCTCGTGCCATCGCTTTGCGATGCACTGCCGGGCAGCGGGACAGCAGACCCGTCCTGCCGAGTGCGCCGGACAAAAACTTCCTCCAGCGTCGGCTCTCCGATCTTCGCATGCAGGGTCCTCACGTCGGCCACCGGTTCCGGCTCAGCCTACACGCTGTCGCCGAACACACCGGTCGCACCCTCGAGCATCTGGTCGCGCCACTGCTTGATCTGGTTCGGATGGACGTCGAAATCCTGCGCCAGTTCGATCAGGGTCTTCTCGCCCTTGATCGCAGCTACGGCCACCTTCGCCTTGAACGCCGGGCTGTGATTACGGCGTGGTCGTCTTGCCATGGGTCTTCTCCTCGCTCGCAGCATCATGCCGCTTCTCGCCGGGAAATCGATCCACTGGATCAATTTCTGGCGCGACCCACACGCGGAAAATCGACTTATCCCGGCTGTTCGGATTCCCCCAGCCACCTCTCTTTTCGGACTTCGCGCCGCAGAGATCGAGGGACACTCGGACCGTGATGGTCGCCGGATCTACGCCCGAACGACCCTTCAGGCAGATGGGGTCAGGCCCAGGACACTATGCGCTTGGGCATCGCCGGAGCGGACAAGCGCCGCTGCATAAGCCACCACCGCCAATGCGCAGCATAGGCGAGACGCCCAGAAGGCTTGCTCCGAGGGCGCGCTTGAAAAGGCGTGCGTCGTGAGCCTGCAGGCGGTCGGCACCATCCACATTTTCCGCGTCATTCCGGCTCGAAGCCCGAGTGTGTGCCGCGATCAGAACCCGACCTTGTCGGCCCCCTTCAAATGCAGGATCTCGCGGGCTTCATCCGGGGTCGCCAATTCCAGCCCCAGCCCCTCGATGATCTGGCGGACCTTGGTCACCTGTTGCGCGTTGCTTTTCGCCAGCTGGCCGGGTCCGAGCCAGAGCGAATCCTCGAGCCCCACCCGCACGTTCCCGCCCATGGCCGCAGCCATCGCCGCGATCGGCAGCTGGTTCTTGCCCGCGCCCAGAACGGACCATTGATACTGGTCCCCGAAGAGCCGGTCCGCCGTCCGTTTCATGTGCATCACGTCATCGGGATGCGCGCCGATGCCCCCCATCAGGCCAAACACCGTCTGGATGAACAGCGGCGTCTTGACGAGGCCAGCATCGAGGAAGTGCTTGAGGTTGTACAGGTGCGCCGTGTCGTAACACTCGAACTCGAACCGCGTGCCCAGGGGGCCGAGCGTGGTCAGGATGTACTCGATCTGACCGAAGCTGTTGTTGAAGATGATGTTCTTGTTGCCAAGATAGTCGCGTTCCCACTGGTGTTTCAGCTCGGGAAAGCGTTTCAGCATGGGGAACAGGCCAAAGTTCATCGACCCCATGTTGAGCGAGGCGACCTCGGGGCGGTACGTCTCGGCGGGGCGGACACGTTCTTCGATGGTCATGGTGGGGGCGCCGCCCGTGGTGATGTTCACGACGCAATCGGACGCCTGCTTGATCACCCTGAGAAAGGGCGCGAAGGCCTCGGGCGACTGGTCCGGGCGGCCGTCCTCGGGATCGCGCGCATGCAGGTGCACGATGGCCGCGCCGGCTTGCGCCGCGCCGATGGCGGCGTCGGCGATCTCCGAGGCGGTCACGGGAAGATGCTCGGACATCGAGGGCGTGTGGATGGCGCCGGTCACGGCGCAGGTGATGATGACCTTGCGGGGTTTCGCCATGGTCTTTGCTCCTTCAGGATTGTTCGGATGCGAGGTGCCGGCGCAGCGCGGCAAGCCGGGCGTCGCGGCGATCCTGTCTCGCACGGATGGTGTCGGGGCTGCGGTCCTGCGGCCAGGTCGCGGCGATCTTTTCGGCATTGTCGACCGAGAAGACCTCCGGTCCGGCGGGCTCTTGCGCCAGTCGCGCGTAAAAGCCGCCGTATCTCGTGGCGTAATCGACGATGCCGCCGGGCGCATTGAGGTCGATGGTCTCGATCGGACCCATCAGGGCCCATCGCAAGCCCAGCCCGTCCTTGATCGTGGCGTCCAGCCCTTCGACGCTGACCACCCCTTCTGCCAGCAAGCGCAGCGCTTCGGCCAGCAGCGCCCCTTGCAGGCGGTTGAGCACGAAGCCGTCGCGTTCGCGGGTCATGCGCACGGGAACCTGCCCGATCGCGGCATAGAATGCCTCGGCCCGATCCATGGTCTCGGTGGTGGTCCACGGCGCGGGGCAAAGCTCGACCACCGGGACCAGGTGCGGCGGGTTCACAGGGTGGCCCACCAGACAGCGGCCGCGATGCTCCAGCGCTTCGGTAAAGCGCGAGGCGACGATGGCGGAGGTGGAGGAGGCGATGATCGCCTCCGGCGCGGTTGCGGCATCGAGCCGGGCGAAAAGCTCGATCTTGACCTCCACCTTTTCCGGACCGTTTTCCTGCACGAAGATGGCGCCGCCGACGGCCTCTTGCAGGGTGGGACAGGTGCGGATGCGGGCCAGCGCCCCTTCGCGGTCCTCCAGCAGACCTTCGGCCTGCATGGTGTCGCACAGCTTGGTCATGTCGGCCTTGAAGCGGTCCAGAACGCCCGGATCGGCATCCCAGACCTGGACTTCGTATCCGGCGCGGGCGAAAAGCGCGCTCCAGGCGCGCCCGATCAGGCCCGCGCCTATGATGGCGACGGTTTCGGTCATGTCGAGCCCTTTCCTTACAGCCAGAGGACCTGACGGCGCAGGTCGATGTCATGGGCCAGTGCGGCGGAGGGCCCTTCGTGGATGATGCTGCCGCGTTCCAGTGCCACGGTACGATCCGACAGCGTCAGCGCAAGATCGAGGTTGTGATCCACGATGATGATGGACACCTCCTCGCGCAGGCGGTCGAAGGTTTCGAACAACTGTTCGACGATGGCCGGAGAAAGCCCCTCGAACGGCTCGTCGAGCAGCAGGACACGGGTGTCGCCGGACAGGGCGCGCGCCACGGCGGCCATCTGCTGTTCGCCGCCCGACAGGTAGTCGGCGGGCGTGTCGATACGCTCCTTGAGGCGCGGGAAATAGGCAAAGATGCGCTCTTCGTCCCAATGCGATCCGGCGCCGGTCTGACGCTGGATGCGGCCGAGTTCGAGGTTGTCCTTGACCGACATGCCCGCGAACAGTCCGCGCCCCTGCGGGACGTAGGAGATCCCGGCGCGGGCCATCGCAGCCGACGACATCCCCTGGATCGGGGTGCCATCGAGCCGGATTTCGCCGCTGCCGATCGGCGCGATGCCGATCAGGGATTTCAGCAGCGTCGACTTGCCCGCGCCGTTGCGGCCCAGCAGCGCGAGGATCTCTCCCTGTCGCAAATCAAAGCTCACATCATGGATGATGTGGCTTTTGCCGTAACTCACGTTGACCTTGTCGAGCGACAAGAGAACCTTGTCCTGCATGGTGCTGGTGCGGGTCTTGCCTGCCACGGCAGAGGTGCCGGAGCCGATATAGACCTCCTGCACGCGCTTGTCGTTCCGCGCATCATCCACCGTGCCGTCGAGCAGTACCTGGCCTTCGTTCATCACCGTGACGTGGTCGGCCAATTCGAACACGCGATCGATATCGTGCTCGACCAGCAGCACCGGGATATCCGCAGACAGCGCCTTGAGCAGATGTCCTATGCGTTCGCGCTCGGCCGCCGAGAGGCCCGCCAGCGGCTCGTCCGCCAGCAGTATGCGCGGATGGTTTCCCAGGGCGAGGCCAAGGTCCAGCAACCGCTGACCACCATAGGACAGCGATCCTGCCTCTGCCTCTTCCATACCCGACAGTCCGGCATAATCCATGATCTGCGCGGTCCGCTCGTTGACCTGCGCAAGGTTGCGAGCACGGATCACCGGGTTCATGCGCTGAGCGTCCCCGGCCTGTACGGCAAGGCGGATATTCTCCCGCACGGTGAGCAAGGGGAACAGGTTGGTGATCTGGAAACTGCGTCCGATGCCCGCCGCGGAAATCTCCTCGGGCGTGCGGCCCGACAGCGGCACCCCGGCAAGGGTCACTGTGCCCGCATCGGGCTTGTAGAGCCCCGACAGGAGGTTGAACGCCGTCGTCTTGCCCGCGCCGTTCGGCCCGATGAGCGCGTGCAGTGTCCGGTCGCGGACCGAGATGCCCACATCGTCCACGGCCTTGAGACCGCCGAAGTGTTTCGAGATTCCCTTGGCGACCAGCAGCGCGCCGTCGGTATGATCCTTTGGCTTCAGGAAGGCAGGCAAGGGGTGCACCCCGGCCTTGCGGCCCGCCATCGCCGCGCCGGTCTCGGCTGGCGGGTTCAGGTAGCGGCGGATCTGGCCGGGAATGCCGATCAGGCCGTCACGGGCGTAGAGCACGAAGATCATGAAGACGAGGCCGAACCAGAGCAACCAGTTGTCGGTGTAGATCGAGAGGTATTCGCGAAAGAGGATGTAGAACAGCGCCCCGATGGCCGGGCCGAGATAGCTGCGCATCCCGCCGATGACGACCATCGCCAGCAGTTCTCCGGAAAAGATCACCGACATCGGCTCGGCCGAGGTCATGCGGTTCTTGTAGAGCAACAGCACCCCCGCCAGCGCGGTGATCGTGGCCGAAAGCACGAAGGCGGCAAGCTTGTAGCGGTCGACCTTGTAGCCAAGAAAGCGCGCGCGCTGCTCGTTTTCGCGGATTGCCAGCAGCACGCTGCCGAGGGGCGAATTGTTGAATCTCCACAGCAGCACCAGCACCGCGAAGGCGATGACCGCCACCAGCCAGTAATAGGGTTCCGACATGTTGAAATCGAACCCGAGGAAGGCAGGTCGTTCGATGCCGCCCAGGCCGTTCTCGCCTCCCGTCACCTCGGTCCAGCGGAAGGCGATGGAAAAGCCGAGCGCCGAGAGGGCCAAGGTCATGAGCGAGAAGTAGACCCCGCGACGGCGCAGGATCAGGGCGCCGAACCCGGTGGCGATGATCGCCGTCGCACCGACCGCGACCAACATGGGGACGAGGAACGCGCCCCCCATGGCAAGCGAGGTCAGGCCCGCCAGATAGGCCCCCAGGCCGAACCAGGCGCCATGGCCGAAGCTGACCAGCCCGGTCCGCCCGGCGAGGATGTTGAGCCCCATGCAGGCCAGGCCATAGACGACGACTTCGGTGGCGGAGGTATATGTCAGGCCAGCGGCGACGATCACGAAAGGCAGCACGAAAAGCGCCGCGGCGGCGATCAGAAGAGGATGTATGCGGATCATCGTTTCACTCGAATCTGAGGATGCGTTCGCCCAGAAGGCCGCGCGGGCGCACCAGCAGGACAACGAACATCAGCAGGTAAATGGCGGCGGTGGACCAGGACGACAGGCCGACGGCGACGAAGACGCCCTTGGTCAGGCCGACGAGGATGGCAGCGAGGATCACGCCCCAGAACGACCCGAGCCCGCCGATCACCACCACGACAAAGGCCAGCGTGATGATTTCGGCGCCCATGGCCGGATGCACGGTATAGATCGGCGCGAGCAGCACCCCGGCAAGCCCGGCAAGCCCGATGGCAATGCCCGCGATGATCGACAGATAGGGCCTCAGCGAAATGCCCAGCGATCCGACGATCTCGGGGTTCTGGACGCCGGCCCTCACGATGCGGCCAAAGGAGGTGCGGTTGAGCAGAACCCAAAGCCCCGCGACCGCGGCGATGGCCACGGCGATCAGGAACAGCCGGTAACGGGAGTAGATGAAATCCCCAAAGAAGACCTGGCCGCGCAGGATGTCGGGCATGTTGAAATTCTGCGGCGAGGCGCCGAAGATCCAGCGCAGGCCCTGTTCGATGACCATCGCCAGACCAAAGGTAAGCAGCAGCGAATACAGCGGGTCGATGCGGTAGAAGCGGGTAAAGAGCGTCCGCTCCGTCACCATCCCCATCCCCGCCACGATCAGCGGCACCAGCACCAACGCGCCGAAGAATCCGACGTGGGGCGTGATCAGGATCGCAAGGTAGGCGCCGATGGCAAAGAAGGCGCCGTGCGCGAGGTTGATGATGCCCCCAAGCGAAAAGATCAGCGACAACCCCAGCGCGATGAGCAGGTAATAGGTGCCGTCGAGCAACCCGTTCAGAACCTGCGCGATGAATAGCCCCAGCATGGCGGTGCGTCTCCCCCATTGATTTATCTGTGAACCGGGCGGGGGAACGGTGCCCCGCCCGGCCAAAGGTTTTTCTTACAGAGAGCAGGTGCCGCCGGTAACGCTTTGTGCGAGCGTTTCGAGCGGTTCGTCCGCACCGGGCAGAGGTTCGGAGGTGGTGAAGATGTCATACTCGTTCTTCACCTCGCCTGCGGGCAGCGCGGTGATGGCGTAGATTTCCTGGATCAGCTGGTGATCCGACGGGCGGAAATAGCCCTTGCGGTTCTTCATCAGGTCGAACTGCGCCTCGGAGCTTTCCAGGTAGCCGACCAGCGCGTCGCCGCTGGCATCGCCCGCCTCGGCCACGGCCTTGGCCATGATGAGACCCGCGTTGTAATCGCCCCACGCCTGGTTCTCCGGCGGTTTGCCGTAGGCGTCGGTAAAGGCCCTGACGAAGGCCTGGCTCGCGTCGTTCGGCACGAGGTGGTTCCAGACGTTTGGCCATGTGCCACGGAAGTTCTGCGCCCCCGCCGCCCAAGCGGAAACGGTGTCGAACCCAAAGCCTCCGAGCGTGAAATCGAGCCCGAATTCTCCGTATTGCTTGAAGAAGTTGGTGATCTGCGTGCCCGCGAGGTTCAGCGCCACCACGTCCGGCTCTGCCTGGCGGATCTTCAGCATGTAGGACGAAAAGTCGGTGGCGTCGGTGGGCACGAGGTCTTCGCCCGCGATCTTGCCGCCGTTGGCGCCAAGGAAGGCCTTGGCTGCCGCCAGCAAGTCGTGGCCAAAGGCGTAATCCGCCGTCATCATGTACCAGTTCTTTCCGTCGACGAGGTCTTGCGACTTGAAGAACTGGCCTTCGGCGTTGACGTACATCGAATTCTGCGTCTCGACGTGGAACATGTAGCGGTTGCAATCCTGCCCCCGCAAAGAGTCCGAGTTGCCGCCGGTGTTGACGAAGCATTTGCCGTAGCGTGCCGCCACCTGGGAAATCGTCAGGCACGAAGCCGACGAAATCTCACCGATGATCATGTCGACCTGGTCACGCTCGAACATGCGTTCGGCCTTGGTCGAGGCGGTCTGCGGGTTGACGCTGTCTTCCATGACCAGCTCGATCATGCGCCCGCCGGCGCCGCCGTTGGCATTGACGTGCTCGACGGCCAGCTTGATGCCCATCTGCGCGTATTCTCCGAGCGGACCGAGGAAGCCGGTCGTCGGCGTCAGGTGGCCGATCTTCAGCGGTGCACTCTGCGCGCGCAGGTAGGCCGGCGCTGCAACACCCAGCGCAAGGCCTGCCGCACCCGCCCGCAGGAAACCCCTGCGGTTCGTGATCGTACGTTTCATGTTCTTCCTCCCTTGAAGCTGTGTCTGAGAATCACACCCGACCGGGATCTTGATTTTTCCGGCTGACTTTCCTCCTCCGCCGGACGATCAAGACTTGCAGTTCGATATGAACTACTGTGATCTGAGATCACAGTTGCAGATCAGCCGAGAAGGTGTCAACAGCGTTAACGAGATCATGACCCAGCCGCTTGACCAAATCGAACCCGCCCGCAGACAAACGCTTTCGGAACAGGTGTTTGACACGCTGAGCGAAATGCTTCTGTCTGGTGCCCTGCGCCCGCGCGACCGCCTGTCGCTGCGCGATCTGGCGGAACGGCTGGAGGTTTCGATGATGCCGGTGCGCGAAGCGGTGAGTCGCCTGGCAGCCAGCGGAGCTCTTGACGTGTCCCCGAAACGGGCGGTGATGGTGCCGGTCATGACATCGGCGGCCTTCGCGGATCTGACCATGGTGCGCATCCTGAACGAGGGACAGGCCGCGCGGCTGGCCGCCGAACGCGCGACCAAAGCCGAGATTGCCGAGATCGCCGCGCTGGCCGAACGTTTCGAAGTGGTGCTCGACCAGGCCTATGGCAGCGCCGCGGCGGTGGCTGCCAACAAGGACCTGCACTTTGCCGTCTACCGCTCTGCGCGGTCACCGGCCCTGATGCAGGTCATCACCGTGCTTTGGCTCAAGGCAGGGCCGATCATCAATTTCGACATCGGCGTCGATACCGGCACCCCCCGGACCGAGGACGCGGGCCGCTCGCGCAGCCACCATTCCCGCACCCATCACCGGATATTGTGCGAGGCGCTGCGCAACCGCGACGGCGACACCGCGGCGCAAGCCATGGCCGATGACATCCGCGTGGCTTCAGAGTTGATCCGCGCGCATGGAGCGTTGGACAAGGACAACAATCGGAGGAGCATCATCACATGAAACTGGATCTTGAGGGCGCGCGCGTCATTGTGACCGCCGGAGCGCAGGGCATCGGCCGCGCCATCGTCGAGGCCTACTTGTCCGAAGGCGCGCGCGTGGCGACCTGCGACATCGACGAGGCGGCGCTGGAAACCCTTCCGGCCGAGGTTTTCCGCCAGCGCGCCGACATGGGTGACGCCAACCAGATCGCGGAGTTCATGTCGGCGGCGCAGGCGCATCTGGGCGGGCTCGACATCCTCGTGAACAACGCGGGCATTGCCGGACCGACGAGCCCCGTCGAAGAGATCGATCCGGCGGCCTGGGACGCCACGCTCGCCATTTGCCTCACGTCGCAGTTCCATTGCGTGCGCCATGCGGTCGCCGCACTACGGCAGAGCGACAATGCCTCGATCATCAACCTGTCATCGCTTGCGGGACGTCTGGGCTTTGCCATGCGCACGCCCTACGCGGCGGCGAAATGGGGCGTGATCGGGTTCACCAAGTCGCTGTCCATCGAACTGGGTGGGGACGGCATCCGCTGCAACGCCATCCTGCCCGGCATCGTGGCGGGCGACCGTCAGCGCCGGGTGCTGGAGGCCAAGGCACAGCGCCGCGGCCTCAGCTACGATCAGGTGGAAGCAGAAGCCTTCTCCTACACGTCGATCAAGGAATACGTGCAGCCGGAGCAGATTGCCGATCAGATCCTGTTCCTGACAAGCGTGCGCGGCCGGACGATCTCGGGTCAAGCTGTGTCGATTTGCGGTGACGGTCAAATGCTGGCCTGATTTTGGAGGGAACAGTTGCAAGCCAGCGGACAGTCCTCCGCTGGGGTCAGGTTCAGCAAGAACGCAACGGACCGGCAGGGCGGATCCCAGGTTAATTCATCCCGCCAGCTGTCCAAAAAGTGGAATTCACCTCAGCACCAAGACCCGCCCGAGAAGTTGCCGCGCCAATGAAAGCGGGCCCGCGTACCCTGCGGATTTTTTCGCACTGCACCAACTTCAACTCCCAACAATCGTCGGGTCCAAAAAGAGCTGGCGTGGCGAAAGGCAAGTCCGGCGAAGCTCCGACGCGGCGGAAGGCCCTTTGTCAGATGGCAGCTCAAGGCCGGGCGCGGACCTGTTCGCACGATTCTTCGAGCAACGTGTGTGCAGATGGAGCGGCTCGACGCCCGGTTTCTGCTCCGGGTTGGTTGGCAGACGGCCCTTCCCACCCGCCCCCATATCCCGACTCGAAGTCAGGCCGCCTCGGTCCCAGAGCGATGACGTTCTCGCGGCGAAGGGCGAGATCGCAGCGGGCCAGTTCCATGGTCAGCGCCTTGTTGAGCGACGGGATCGCCTTGACGTCGAAGCTGTCCGTTGCCCGGCAGTGCATTGCGCAGCAATGTCACGAGAGGGGAAGCTCTTGGTGGCCGGGAACTTCGCGGCGTTCTGCGCCTTCAAATGATCCCCCGGTCCATTTGATCCGCTGGCGCGGACCAGCTTGAACTGCGGCGTTCGATCATCCGGCGTTCCCGCTCGATCAACTCCAGTTCGCAGAGCCGCAGCAGGTAATGGACAAGCTGCGATGATCGACCATGGCGGCACTCTTGGTCTCACTCCGACGCGAGACCGGCCAAGGGTGTGATCCGCCCCGTTTTATGAGCCTCGGCCTGCTGGTGCGCCCGGATGATCGACGAGTCGATGTACCGCATGCTGCCCGGTGGCTTTTCCGCAAACGTTTCAAACACCTGCGCCCATGCGCCCACTTTGGTCCATCGGTTGAAAACGGTTGTCGGCGGTGGTGTTGGGACCCGTGGTGCTGCGGGCAGGTCGCGCCAGGGCGCCCCTGTCCGCAGCATCCAAAAGATGCCGTTGAGACCCCGCCGGTCATCCACCCGCGCGGCCCCTCGCAGCGTGTTGGGAAGAAGTGGCTGGATCAGCCTCCATTCGAAATCCGTCAGATCAAAACGGGCCTTCGCTGCCTCCTGCTTTGGCGCCAATGGACAACGGATCACTCCTGTCTGTGGGTACGGAATCTAGACGGCCATCGCTTTTTCGACCGCTTTCTTCGGAAGAAACGGACGGGCCGTTGCGATCCGGCTTTCCAGATGCGTACCGTCCATGTGTGCGGTGTTGGCAAACAGCGGGAAAAGCGTCAGGAACTCGCTCCTGATCGGGTCAGACATCATCCTGAGAGCCATATCCCCGGGAAAAAAGCTTTCCGTCGGAACCCCCTCCGAGAAGATGACCTGGTGCTCCTCGAACATCAGGTGGACATAGCGGACTTTGCGCTTGCCGTGGGCGATCCGTACGCCCGGCATGGTCAATGCAAGATGGATCGATCGGGCAAAACTGTCATGTCCCAGCAAGACCCCGTGCTGGCGCGACACGAGCAGGTCGCGCTCTGCCCCGAGAACGCCGCGGCGGAACAGGATGGGACGCAACTCGGGGGTCGATTTCAGTTCATCCTGCGTCACGTCCCGGCGACCGATCCAGGCAATCCGCTGGGGCCCGTTGTCGAGCGTGCAGACCAGGTCGCCGACCCGCAGATCGTCTATGGGAACCTTGCCGGAGGGCGTCAGGATGGCGGTTCCCGAAGTGAAACAGACGACACCGGTATTATCGGCGGTATAGCTGGATGTTGTCGCCCCCTGCATCGTGAGAGAGCCTGACCCGAACCTGGCGTTGTCCGAGTAGTCGGTCGCATTGCCCTTTTCGTCCAGCGCGTTGGACTGGTTCAGGATGCCATCGTCGGCGTGATCCGCGCGCAGTTCGGAAAGGCTGTCGTAGTAGGCGCCGAGGTTGATGAAGTCGTTGTTGCCGGCGCCCCCGTCGCCCAGCGCACCGGTATTGCCTGCGTTGAAATCGGTGATCGTGTCGTGACCGTCACCGGGAGTGTAACTGAAGACGTCATCTCCGATGCCGCCGCTCAGCGTGTCGTCGCCGGCACCGCCCGAAAGGGTATCATCGCCACTCCCTCCGGTCAGATTGTCGTTTCCGCCCTCGCCATCCAGCACGTCATCGCCGCTGCCGCCAGTCAGCGTGTCGTCGCCGCCGCCTGCCGCGACCGAGGTTCCCGCGCTGTCGGCCGAGGCGTCCAGGAGATCGGCCTGTTCGGTCAGGGTCAGGCGTTCGATTTCGGCAAAGCCGGCAGTGCTGGTGCCGTCCGTGATCGTGCCCGCCTCGTCGCCGGTGAAGGTGACCGTGACACCGACGCTCGCCGCGCCGAGATCGACCAGGTCGCTGTCAGGACCGCCTTCGCCCCCGGCAATCGTATCCGTGCCGAACCCGTCTTCCAGGACGATGGTGTCCGCCCCGTCGCCGCCGACCAGGCTGTCGTCGCCGGTGCCACCCGACAGGCTGTCATCCCCGGCGCCGCCCTGGATCGTGTCCGCGCCGTCACCGCCGAGGATCGTGTCGTGGCCATCCCCGCCGTCCAGGGAGTCGCCGCCCGCTCCGCCGTCGAGGATGTCGTCACCGGCCCCCCCGGACAGGCTGTCGTCACCGGCATCGCCCGACAGGCTGTCATCGCCCGCCGCGCCATCGACGATGTCGTTGCCCTCGCCGGCCCTGACGGTATCGCCGCCGCTGCCGCCAATCACCGTGTCGTCGCCGTCCAGCGCCTCGATCTCGGTGCCCAGGCTGTCGGCGGTCGCATCGACAAGATCGGCCCCTTCGGACAGGATCAGGTACTCGATCCCCTCGAAGGTCAGCGTGCTGGTGCCGTCGGTGATGGTCCCGGACGCGTCGCCGGTGAAGGTGACCGTGACAGGCGCGCTCAGGGTGCTCATGTCGATGGTGTCGCGGTCGTTGCCGCCACGGATCGTGTCGCTGCCGAAACCGTCCAGGACGATGAAGGTATCGGCGCCGCCCCCGCCATCCAGCACGTCGTTGCCGATGCCGCCGCTCAGCGTGTCGTCGCCGGCACCGCCCGAAAGGGTATCATCGCCACTCCCTCCGGTCAGATTGTCGTTTCCGCCCTCGCCATCCAGCACGTCATCGCCGCTGCCGCCAGTCAGCGTGTCGTCGCCGCCGCCTGCCGCGACCGAGGTTCCCGCGCTGTCGGCCGAGGCGTCCAGGAGATCGGCCTGTTCGGTCAGGGTCAGGCGTTCGATTTCGGCAAAGCCGGCAGTGCTGGTGCCGTCCGTGATCGTGCCCGCCTCGTCGCCGGTGAAGGTGACCGTGACACCGACGCTCGCCGCGCCGAGATCGACCAGGTCGCTGTCAGGACCGCCTTCGCCCCCGGCAATCGTATCCGTGCCGAACCCGTCTTCCAGGACGATGGTGTCCGCCCCGTCGCCGCCGACCAGGCTGTCGTCGCCGGTGCCACCCGACAGGCTGTCATCCCCGGCGCCGCCCTGGATCGTGTCCGCGCCGTCACCGCCGAGGATCGTGTCGTGGCCATCCCCGCCGTCCAGGGAGTCGCCGCCCGCTCCGCCGTCGAGGACGTCGTCACCGGCCCCCCCGGACAGGCTGTCGTCACCGGCATCGCCCGACAGGCTGTCATCGCCCGCCGCGCCATCGACGATGTCGTTGCCCTCGCCGGCCCTGACGGTATCGCCGCCGCTGCCGCCAATCACCGTGTCGTCGCCGTCCAGCGCCTCGATCTCGGTGCCCAGGCTGTCGGCGGTCGCATCGACAAGATCGGCCCCTTCGGACAGGATCAGGTACTCGATCCCCTCGAAGGTCAGCGTGCTGGTGCCGTCGGTGATGGTCCCGGACGCGTCGCCGGTGAAGGTGACCGTGACAGGCGCGCTCAGGGTGCTCATGTCGATGGTGTCGCGGTCGTTGCCGCCACGGATCGTGTCGCTGCCGAAACCGTCCAGGACGATGAAGGTATCGGCGCCGCCCCCGCCATCCAGCACGTCGTTGCCGACGCCGCCGCTCAGCGTGTCGTCGCCGGCACCGCCGGACAGGGCGGTCCCGCTGGTCGTGGCGGAGGCATCCAGCCGGTCATTGCCGTCCGTGCCCTGCACGGCTTCGATCTCGGAAAACGCGGCACCGCCGCTGCTGCCGAAAAAGCTGGCCGTGCCCGCTTCGTCTCCGGTGAACAGCACGTCCACGCCGGTCGACCCATTTGCGTTCCCGAAGGCCAGCGTGTCGTCGCCCGACCCGGTATCACCGCCAAAGACAAGGTCGCTGCCCTCTCCGCCCCGGACCTGGATGTGGTCACCGTCGTCGCCGCCAAAGACAGTGTCGTCCCCACCACCGCCGGTCAGGCTGTCATGACCCAGGCCCCCCTGGATGGTGTCCGACCCCGCGCCGCCATCAATCGTGTCGTCCCCGTCCCCCCCGAGAACGGAATCGGCGCCGCCCATCGCGTCGATGTGGACACCGGCGCTGTCGGCACTGGCATCCACAAGATCGGCGTAATTCGTCAGCACAAGATGTTCGATTTCGGAAAAGGCAACGCTGTTCGCGCTGGCGGAAACCGATCCGTGTCCGTCGCCGGCATAGGTGACGATGACGCTCTGACCCAGGGCGTTCAGGTCGATGGTGTCATGATCGACGCCGCCTTCACCGCCGGTCACGGTGTCCGTGCCAAAGCCGTTCTCGATGACGAACCTGTCCGCGCCGTCGCCCCCGTCGAGACTGTCGTTCCCGGTTCCGCCAATCAGCGTATCATCACCCGCCGCGCCTAGGATGATGTCATTGCCCGCGCCGCCGTCGAGCACATCTTTCCCGGCGCTGCCGATCATCGTGTCGTTGCCCGTGCCACCCTCGATCCGTTCAACGCCGGAAATACTGTAGCCGGAGAAATCCAGGATGTCGTCGCCCGAGGTGGCGCGGATCACGTCATAGCCGTCGCCGCCGGCGATCACCTCGATGCTGGTCAGGTTGCCCAGGCCGCTGGAGACGTTGAACACGTCGTTGGTCCAGCTGCCCTGCCAGGTGTCGGTGCCCGACCCGCCGTCGATCTGGTCCAGCCCGTCGCCGCTGCCGGAGACCAGGAAGCTGTCGTTGCCCGCGCCGCCGGACAGGGAGTCGCTGCCGCTGTT
>NZ_FXYF01000009.1 GCF_900184945.1 Antarctobacter aquimaris
CGGCGGTGACGATACGCTGATCGGCGGCGAAGGGAACGACACGGCCTTTGGCGGCGATGGCAACGACAATCTCTCCGGGGGCGACCAGAACGACGTGCTGAACGCCAACGCGGGAGACGACACGATCTTGGGCGGTGCTGGGAATGATCTCCTCGTCGGCCAGGACGGCAGTGATTACCTCGACGGTGGCGCCAACGATGATGTGCTGGACGGCGGCAGCGGCGACGACGTGCTGGAAGGCGGCAGCGGGAACGACATCCTGCGCGGCCGCGACGGTGAGGACGACCTGGCCGGGGGGCTGGGCCTGGATCTGCTGACCGGCGGACAGGGGGCGGACAGTTTCGTCTTTCGCGCGCTGAGCGAGACGGCGGCGGGTGCGGCCCGCGACCAGATCCTGGATTTCCAGCAGGGCCTCGACCTGATCATCGTCGCGGGCCTGAGCCCGGGGGTCTTCGAGTTCCGCGGCACCGCCGGTTTCGCACCTTCCGGCAACCCCGAGCTGCGCCTCTTCGAGACGCCAACCGGATCGACCATCGTACAGATGGACGCCGACGGCAACGGCACCATTGATGCCGAGATCCGGGTGGCGAACGTCACCGGGCTGACGGCGGAGGACTTCGTGCTGTAAGGCGCGCGGCGTGAATTGACCTCGCGCAAGGCGGCGGTGCTGCCTTGCCGCCATGATGGATCAATGGCCGCGGCCAGCGGCCCGGAGGAGGATTCCATGGCCAGTTTCACCATCACCGGCAGCAGCACCATCGGACGCACCCTGGCGGGGGGCGAAAGCGGCGTCATCGCCCCGGCCAACGCCTCGCTGATCGTCCCGGGCGGGGTTGCCGTCCAGATGACCAACAGCACCAGCATCGTGGTCAACCACCTGCTGGTCAACGGCACGCTGATCGCTTCCGGCACCAGCACCGTAGACAAGGCCGTCACCTCGATCGGCAACTCCGCCAGCATCGGCATCGGCCCGGACGGCTATGTCGGCAGCGCCGCCGGCTACACCTTCGACCTCGGCGGCAGCGCCTTCGTGGACTTCACCAACGCCGGCACCGTGCTGTCGAACTCGAACGTGGCGGTGCGCATCGCGCCCAACGCCTCTTTCCTCAATGTCTTCTTCTCCAACAGCGGGACCATCCTTGGCGACACCGCGACCTGGCTCGACTCCGGCACCGCATCGGCCTGGCTGGTCAATTCTGGCATCATCCAGGGCCGGAACGGGGCGGGGATGCTGGCCAACACCGCCGGCACCTCGACCGGGACCTCGTATCTCAAGAACAGCGGGACCATCGCGGGCAACACGATCAGCTATGGCGGCGGCGACGGCGTCAACATCGTCTACAACGCCGGGACCATGCTGGGCACCGTGGACCTGGACGGCGGCCCCGACCGCTACGAGGGCGGCCCGGGCAGCGTGATCGGCCTGATCTCCGGCGAGGACGGCAACGACACGATCGCCGGCGGCGCGGCATCCGATTCGATCAGCGGGGGGGCCGACGCCGACACGCTGCTGGGCCGCGGCGGCGACGACGACATCGCCGGCGACGCGGGCAGCGACCTGCTGCTGGGAGGCGACGGCAACGACGCGATGGATGGCGGCACCGAGGCCGACACCCTGAACGGCAACGCCGGCGACGACACCCTGCTGGGCAATGCGGGCGAGGACCTGCTCGTCGGCCAGGACGGGTCGGATTCGCTCGACGGCGGGGCCGACAACGACACCATGGATGGCGGCGCGGGCAACGACATCCTCGAGGGCGGCAGCGGCAACGACATCTTGCGCGGCCGCGAAGGTGAGGACGACCTGGCCGGCGGGCTGGGCCTGGACCTGCTGACCGGGGGACAGGGGGCCGACAGTTTCGTCTTCCGTGCGCTGAGCGAGACCGCGGTCGGTGCGCTGCGCGACCAGATCCTCGACTTCGAACAGGGGGTGGACCTCATCGTTGTGGCGGGCCTCAGCCCGGGCGTCTTCGAATTCCGCGGCACCGCGGCCTTCGCCCCTTCCGGCAACCCCGAGTTGCGCCTCTTCGAGACGCCCACCGGTTCGACCATCGTGCAGTTCGACGCCGACGGCAACGGCAGCATCGACGCCGAAATTCGCGTCGCCAACGTCACCGGGCTGACCGCCGAGGACTTCGTGTTGTAAGCCGCATCCGGACAAGGGAAGAGCCACGCAGGGGATTACCCTGTTGCCTGCGCCCACGGTTCCGCTGTTAACTTTTTTCAGGGCGCAGGGCGCTCTCCATTTTCGAGAGGAAGCGTACAATGGCAATTAATTTCATCACTGGCAGCGGCACACAGGTCAACGTCGCAAACGGGGACACGACATTTCTCTTGCCAGGACAGATCATCGCCAGCATCACCGACGGGGTGGAGCTGCAGACTGGCTTCAACTCGACGGATTTCCACAACCACGGCACCGTCATTGGCCAGATCAACGGCGTCGACGTGTTTGCGGGAAGCAGCGCCGTGGTCAACCATGGGACGATCGAGTCCCTCGGTGACGGGATCAACCTCAACCATCAGGCGGGATCGGGCACTCACCGCATTTACAACAACGGCGATATCATCGCCGAGCAGGAAGTGATCGACGTCGATTCCAGCTTTACCTACAGCTTGGTCGTGGTCAACAACGGCCTGATGCTCTCGAGGAATAGCGCACTCATCTCCTCGTTCGGCTCCGCGCTCAACGTGACGGTCCAGAACACCGGTGTGATGCAGGGACAGAACCTGAACCTGGATGCCAGCGTGAATGCCATCCTCAGCAACTCCGGGACCATCCAGACCACGGCCATCTTTGCCATTTCCGCAAGCACGGTGCGGATCAACAACTCGGGCCAGATCCTCGATACGGACGGCGCCGGGAGCGGCGTGGTGATCCGGACCTCGATCAACGCGGACGTCTTGGTGAATTCGGGCCTGATCGTGGGCAACGTTGAACTGGAGTCCGGGGCCGACCTGTTCCAAAGCGCGGCCAGCGGCGTAGTTCAGGGCGTGGTTCTTGGCGGCGCCGGCAACGACACCTTGGCCGGCGGCGACAGCGCCGACACCCTGTCGGGCGATGGTAACGACGACCTGATCCTCGGCCGCGGAGGCGACGACAGCCTGGACGGCGGCTTTGGCAACGACCTGATGCTGGGCGGCGCGGGCAACGACTCGATCACCGGTGGCGATGACAACGACACCATGAACGGCCAGGACGGCGACGACACGTTGTTCGGCGACGGGGGCAACGACGCGATGACCGGCGGTGCGGGGGCCGACGAAATGCGTGGCGGCGCCGACAACGACACCATGAACGGCCAGGATGGCGAGGACGTCCTGGAGGGCGAGTCTGGCGACGATATCCTGCGCGGCGGCAACGGCGACGACGCGCTGGCCGGGGGCCTCGGGTTCGACCTGCTGACCGGTGGCCAGGGGGCGGACAGTTTCGTCTTTCGTGCCCTGACCGAGACCGTGGCAGGAGCCAGCCGAGACCAGATCATGGACTTTCAGCAGGGGGTCGACATCATCGTGGTCGCGGGTCTGTCTCCGGGCGTGTTCGAATTCCGCGGGACGGCGGGTTTTGCCCCCTCCGGCAACCCCGAACTGCGGCTGTTCGAGACGGCGACCGGATCGACCATCGTGCAGTTCGACGCGGATGGAAACGGCTCCGTCGACGCCGAGATCCGCGTGGCCAACGTCACCGGGCTGACGGCGGAGGACTTCGTGCTCTGAGACCCCGCCGCAGAGGCGTCACGCCATCGGCAGGGCGTGACGCGCGCCCTGCCCGTCGTGTTTGCGGCCCCGATGTCGACCCTGCGTTGTCCCGGAGTTTGGATGCCGCTTGCCGGACTGCGGGACCTGTGCGACCCTTGATCCGTACTGAAAATTGATCAAAAAGAGGGGACTTTCATGCCCGTATTCGTGACTTCCGCCCTGTCGGCGGCCTCCAATACCTTCAACCTGACAACCAGCAACGACGTGGTGGTCACGGCCACCGGGTCCATCTTCGCAACCAGCGGCACCGCAATGACGACCGTGTCGACGGTGCCCGCCTTGCTGCGGGTCGCGATCCATGGCTTTGTCGGAGGAACGTCCGGGATCAATTTGGCTTCGATGGGGACCGGCGAAACCCGGATCTTTATCGGCGAGACAGGTGTGGTCCTTGGGACGGCTGGAACTGCCATCAACGGAATCAATGGGTTAACGACCCTGGTGAACCACGGCACCATCGTCGGCAGCTTCAATGGCGTGAATTGGAACCTGCCTGACGCCGCTGCCTCGTTCTCGTTCGTGAACCACGGCGACATCACCGGATACGGCAATCATGGCGTGGAGGCCAACCTCACCGGGCGCGGCACCAACTACGGCACCATCACAGGGCCCCAGGCCGTCGACATCTTCCGCTCTGATGACCCGACCAGCCCGGTGATCTTCACCAATTACGGCACCCTGAACGGACTTGGCGGCATCGCTATCGACGGCGACAGCGGCAACCCCGAC
Source organism: Antarctobacter aquimaris (assembly GCF_900184945.1). GTDB lineage: Bacteria > Pseudomonadota > Alphaproteobacteria > Rhodobacterales > Rhodobacteraceae > Maliponia > Maliponia aquimaris. The sequence continues at coordinate 4,486 of NZ_FXYF01000009.1, forward strand.
ATCATTGGCAACTTCGGGTCGGTGAACGGCAACATCGACCTGCAGGACGGCAACAACGTGGTCAACAATCACGGCACCCTGAACGGCGATATCCAGGTCCAGGCCGGCAACGACACCGTGGCCAACTCCGGCGCGATCTTCGGGAACGTCAACCTGAACCTCGGCACCGACCGGTACGAGGGGCTGGGCGCCGGGTTCGTCAGCGGCACGGTCCTTGGCGGGGACGGCGATGACACCTTGGCCGGCGGCGAGACCGCCGACAGGCTGAACGGCGGCAACGACAACGATCTGATCATCGGGCGCGGCGGCGACGACGTGCTGACCGGCGAGGCGGGCAACGACGTCATCCTGGGCGGCGCGGGCAACGACTCGATGATCGGCGGCGCCGACAACGACACGATGAACGGTCAGGATGGCGACGACACCCTGCTGGGCGATACCGGCAACGATGCCATGACTGGCGGCGCCGGGGCGGACGAGATGCGCGGCGGTGCGGACAACGACACGATGAACGGCCAGGACGGCGAAGACCTGCTGGAGGGCGATGCCGGCAACGACATCCTGCGCGGCGGCAACGACGACGACGCCTTGGCGGGGGGCCTCGGGTTCGACTTGCTGACCGGCGGCCAGGGGGCGGACAGTTTCGTGTTCCGGGCCCTGACAGAGACGGTGGCGGGCGCGAGCCGCGACCAGATCCTCGATTTCCAGCAGGGCCAGGACATCATCGTGGTGGCAGGCCTGTCGCCGGGTGTGTTCGAATTCCGCGGCACGGCGGCTTTCGCCCCCTCCGGCAATCCCGAGCTGCGGCTGTTCGAGACCGCGACCGGATCGACCATCGTGCAGTTTGACGCAGACGGAAACGGCTCAATCGACGCCGAGATCCGGGTGGCCGGCGTCACCGGACTGACGGCGGACGATTTCGTGCTTTAGGGTCCGGGAAATCAGATCGGCAAGGCCGGGACTGCATCGGCCCGCCCGGCCGCCCTGCGCGGCCAGATGACCCAAAGCGCCCCCCTTTCGGGGGCGTTTCCTTTGCGGACGCGCGTCTCCGCAGCAGCCGACCGTCGCGCGGTGAGTTGCAAGGCCAGGGCAATTAATCCTTGAAAAAAAACTGAGCGTCCCGAAGGTTAACGCAGCGTTAATACAATGCCGGCGTTGCGCCAGACCAAATCGGAGATTTCAATCATGGCTTTTACCGTCATCAGCAGCGGAACCACGACGCAGAACGTCGGCAACACCGATTTCTTCACCCTCACCGCGGGCGGCACGCTCAGCAGCTCTTCCGATGCCATTTTCTTCATCGACGCCAGCTATACCGCTGCCACGGTCAACATCCTCGGGTCCGTCATCGCCGCCAACATCGGTGTGAACGCTTTCGCCCTTCTGGATGATGTCGGAGGGGCAAACAACATCACCGTGCGGGTCGGAAAGGACGGCAGCGTCCTGGCGGACGCTTTCGGCGTCGCTTTCCAGGATGGCGATGGCAACAAAGTCCTGAACGAGGGCACGATCCACGGCACCACCAGCGGCGTTTTTTTCGATGGCGGCTCCACCAATGCGTATGTGGAAAATCACGGGCACATCGCCGGCGTGACAGGGAACGGGATCTTTGCCAACGGTTCGGGCACCCACATCCTGAACTCCGGCGCGATCAGCGGCGACGGCGAAGTTGCGACAAGTGCTGCCGTCTATGTGAGCAACAGCGTCCTGGACAACAGCGGCACCCTGTCGTCCGAAGGGGGCCAGACGGTCGTTTTCGTCTCGGGCACCAATGTCTTCACCAATTCCGGCACCGTCCTTGGCGACGTCGTCTACCAGGCCGGGATGGGCAGGCTGGCCAATTCGGGCAGCGGCGTCATCACCGGGCAGGTCGAGATCGTCGGCGGCGGTGGCGACAGGATCACCAACGCAGGTCTGATTGGCAACGGCGTCCAGCTTGGCGCGACCGCATTCGGCAGCACCCTGTCGAATTCCGGGCGGATCGAGTCCACGGCCTATGGCATCCAGCTCCTGCCGGGCGCTGACTCCGTGACCCTTGGCAACGACGGCGTGATCGCCGCGCCGTCAACCGGAATCCTGAGCGACGGCCTGAACACGTCGGTCACCAATACGGGCAAGATAGACCTAGGTCGCTTGGGGTATGCGGTCTACCTGGCCAATTCAGGCGCAACCCTGATCAACAGCGGCACCCTGACCGCAGAGTACGCGGTCACCTTTCTGGCGCCGGGCCGCGTGATCAACTCCGGCGAAATCCATGGTGCACTCTCCGGTCTGCAACTCTTCTCTTACATCAACCCCTCGCCCGCGATGGTGATCAACAATACAGGCACGATCAGCGGCGGCAGCAGAGCGGCTGTCGACTCCTTCGTCGATGCCCTCACCCCGCTGGTGGTACGCAACACCGGGACGCTGACCTCGGATCAGTCCGCAGCGGTCTCGAACTTCTACGACTCCGCCCTCAGCCTGTTCAACTCGGGCGTCATCATCGGCGGCGCCGGGGTCGCACTGACCACCGGCGCCACCAAGGTCGACCGCGTGACCAACCTCGGCAGCATCGAGGGCAACGTCCTGCTGGCCGGCGGGAACGACGTCATGGTGAACGGCGGCACTGTGATCGGGGAGGTCAACCTGGGGGCGGACAACGACCTGTTCCGCGCCACCGGCGACGGGGTCGTGACAGGGCGGGTGATCGGGGAGATCGGCAACGACTCCCTGATCGGCGCCAACGGCGACGACAATTTCGCCGGGTTCGCCGGTGAGGACCTGCTGGTCGGGCACGGTGGCGACGACACGCTGTTCGGCGGTGTCAACAACGACACGCTCATTGGCGGCGCCGGGAACGACAGCCTTATCAGTGGCACGCAGGACGACGTGCTGAACGGCCAGGACGGCGACGACACCCTGCTGGGCGACGGGGGCAACGATGCCATGACCGGCGGCGCCGGGTCGGACGCGATGTTCGGCGGAGCCGACAACGACACCCTGAACGGGCAGGACGGCGAAGACCTGCTGGAAGGCGAGGCTGGCAACGACATCCTGCGCGGCGGCAACGGCGACGATGCGCTGGCGGGGGGCGAGGGCTTTGACCTGCTGACCGGCGGACAGGGCGCGGACAGTTTCGTCTTTCGCTCGTTCCTGGACACCGCGGTGGGCGCAACACGTGATCAGATCCTCGACTTCGAACAGGGCGCCGACATCATCGTGGTGGCGGGCCTGCATCCGGGTGTCTTCGAGTTCCGCGGCACCAGCGCCTTTGCCCCCTCCGGCAACCCGGAACTGCGCCTGTTCGAGACGGCCACCGGCTCGACCATCGTGCAGTTCGACCTGGATGGAAACGGCACCGTCGACGCCGAGATCCGGGTGGCCAATGTCATCGGTCTGACGGCGACGGATTTCGTGCTGTAAGGATTGGCGACATCCGGAAGGCGCTGCGTACGGCCTGTCCGTCGGCGAGACGCCCCTTGGTTGCCGGGTCAAGTCGCCTGTTCGAGCCGCTCGATCCGCCCCAGCAGGTTCCTGACGTTGGAAACATGCCAGCGCCTGCCGCGGCGGGTCCGGATGCCGCGCGCGTTCAGCTGCTCCGCCAAGGCGCGCAGGGTGGTGTGGCCCTCGGCACGGATCGCCTCGATGACTGGACGCAGGTCCTCGGCGAAATGATCGGCGTTGCGGCAGACAGTCTGCTGCAGTGCCGTACCGCCCTTGCCGGCCCGTTTGAGCGCCGCTGCCCCGTTGGGGTTGCCAAGCTTCACCCCTCGGGCCTTGGCCGCCGCCAGCGCCTCTTTTGTGCGTTTCGAGATCGCCTCGCGCTCGGCCTGGGCGACGAGTGCCATGATGCCGACGGTCAGGTCGTTGGCCTCGGGCATGTCGCAGGCGAGGAAGGAAACCCCACTGCCCTGCAGGGTGAGCAGGAAGGCGGCGTTGCGGCTGAGCCTGTCAAGCTTGGCGATCACCAGCGTGGCGCCGGTCAGGCGGGCCAGCGTTAGGGCCTTCTCCAGTTCCGGGCGGTCGTTCCTGCCGCCGCTCTCGACCTCGGTGAAGCGTGCCAAAACCTCGGCACGGCGCGAGGCCGCGAAGGTGTCGATGGCGGTGCGCTGCGCCTCAAGGCCGAGGCCGGAGCGTCCCTGCCGCGCGGTCGAGACGCGCTCGTAGGCGATGATCCTGGCCGGTCCCATGTCCACACCTGCGCAACCTTCGTTTGGCAGGTTTGTACATCGGATCAGGGAGTTAGTGTAGTCGGCAGAGGCCTCGCTCAGTCGTCTTTCCCGGGCAGGGTCAGGCTCTTGACGTGCTCGATCGGGGCGTCACCCGTATCGTCGCCCGGGTTGACGATGGTGCGCAGAATGATCGTCGTCGGCCGATCCGGATCGGTCGTGGCATTGTGCGCAACACGGGTCCGCGCCACCGGCGTCAGGCCAAGCTCGGACATGAAGCGGCCCATGAGCTCCAGCTGCTTGTTGGCGACCGTCAGCCAGGGCGATTGCTGGACATAACCGCTGGGTGACTTGAGCAGGGCCGGCGTCTCCTTCAGCCGCTCCTCGGCCTCGACCCAGCGCCCATAGGCCTGGCAATAGGCCGCCAACGCGGCCCGGTCCGCCAGCGTCAGCAGACCCGCCTCGACCATCGGCGTGGCCAGCCGCCGCCACTCCTTGCGCGCCACGTCCGAGAGATGGTCAGGGCAGCGCGGCAGCGCCGAGAGGCGTGTCTTCGCCAGCGTGTGCGGCTTCGGCTTGTGTTTCCTGGCCATCAGCTTTGCCGCACGAAGAGCCGCCGCAGCAGGTAGCTGCGGGCAAAGGAGACGGCGGTGAAGACCAGGCTCAGCGTGACATGCTGCCCGAGCCCTGCCTGCAGACCCACGGCGGGGAAGACCACCAACTGCGTGACGAAGGCCGTGCACCAGCCGACCAGCACATTTGCCATGGCCTCGAGGGCAGACAGGCCGCGTGACTGGCTCATGTCGCCGGCTCCAGCCGGTCCGCCGCGATGTCGACGAAGGTCCGGCCGCCGCCTTCCAGCACCGCCTTCTGGCCCGAATATGCGCCCGCCGTCCCCGAGGAACAGCGACCGGTGCAGGTTGGTGAGCCAGCGTTCGGCCTGGTTCGGGTCGGCCGAGGCCACGCCCTCACCGGTCACCGGGTCAATCACGGCAGCGCCCGGCGCGCCCTGGTCGAACCAGTAGGCGGTGATCCGGCCCGAGGGTGATCGGCGGATCTGCTCGACGCCCGGATAGACCGTCTGGATGCGGTCCGCGAGGGCGGCGACGGTCAGTCCGGCTTCCGCCTGCGGTGCGGCAAGCCGTTCGGCCGCTGGGAAGACCGACAGCGCCGCGCCGCTCAGACTCAGGATGGTGACGAGCGCAAGGGCCAGAAGACCCGGCCAGCGATGGAGTGCACGGATCATGGCCCCGCTCCTCACATGTCGTAGGCGAAGCTGGCGATGTAGCGGCGGCCCTGCACCGGCGTGCCGGCGCCGTCGGTCGTGAGCGGGACGGCCACCTCGTTCGGGCTGTCGCGCATGTCCTCGACGGCCGCGTCGATGTGGAGCGTGTAGCCCGCGTCGAAGAGCGCGTCGGCCAGGTCGAGCGTGATCTCGAGCGTGCGGCCCGCGCCGACGCTGGCGCCGGTGATGCCGTTCACCTGCGCGGTGTCGCCGCCGGTGGCGCGGTACCAGTCGCTGAGGTGCTCGTAGTACTTGGACTTGCCGCCAGCCATCCAGAGACTGCCGACATAGGCGCCCGAGGTGTCGGTGACGTAGAGCGCGAGATAGGCCCCGTCGCCGCCGTAATTGTTGAGGATCGTGGTGAGCGTCACCGGACGCGCCATGGCGAGGCCGGGGAGCGTCAGCGCCGTGGTCAGCGCGAGCGTGGCGAGAAGCGATTTCATCGTATGGATCCTTGTTCGGAGAGGAACTTCGGAGCGGTTCAGTTCACCTGAACCTGCGGCGGCGCACCGTTGCCGAAGAGGCCGTTCTGCGGAGGGGCGACCGTGCCGGCGGGCGCGGGATTGCGAGCGCCGCCCTGACAATCGTCGTCGTCATCATCGTCGTCGCAGTCATCGTCGTCATCGTCGTCATCGTCGTCGTCGTCGTGGCCGCGACGAGAACCGTCCCGCCAGCGGTCGTCATCGTCGTCGTCATCGTCGCTTGCGAGAACGAGCGGCATCGCTTGCGGGGCGTCATCGAAGAGAGCGGCGACGGGCCGAAGGACGCCGGGCGGGGATTGCATCGCGCTCCAGGCGGGGACGCCGATCGCGGCGGTCAGCGCCGTGGACGCAACCAGAAGTGTCAGGGTCTTCTTCATGGCAGGGTCTCCTTGTCATCTGCTGAGGACAATCTGGAGACACGACCTGAGGGCTTCCTGACGCGTCGGCGATTCCCGCTTCAGCTTGCCGTCAGGAAGAGAGCGGCTTCGGACGAAAAAGGCCCCGCCCGTGAGGGCGAGGCCAGGCGGGACCGAAGGGACGGTCGGCCTTGGGGTTAGGTGCCGTCAGGCGATGTCGCCGGGACCGGCGCCGCGCTTGTCGCCCGTCACCATGGCGCGCGCCAGGTTCTCGTGGTGCCTGAAGGAGGCTAGGACGACGCCGCCAACATGCAGCGCGGCAAGCAGCAGCATCAGGTTGGCGAGCGTCTCGTGGACCTCCTTCAGCGGTCCCTCGATCTCGCCCCGCCCGCCGTATTCCCGCTCGTCGCCGTCGTCGTCGGCCCAGGCGAGCGCCACAATTGCGGGCATGGACGGAAGTATCGCCAGACGGGCCTCATCCTCCATGAGCCAGCCGGTGAAAGCCGTCCCGGACAGCGTGACCAGCAGCGCCACGACCATCGCCGCGCCCGCCGGGTTGTGGCCGAGGTGGCGCCGCTCGCGTCCGCGGGTCATGTCCCCGAGATAGGCCAGCGTCTCGCGGGGGCCTTTCAGGAACTGGGCGAAGCGCGCGTAGCGACTGCCGATGAGGCCCCAGACCAGCCGGAAGGCCACAAGTCCGGCGACGGTATAGCCTGCGACCTCGTGGACAGGTTGCAGCTCGTCCGCAGTCAGCCATGCGGTCGCGAAGGCCGCGACCAGACCCCAATGGAAAACCCGGACCAGCGGATCCCAGACACGGACCTTGCTGCTCGGCGCCGTGTTCATCTCTGGCGCCTGGTGTGAGATTGCGTCAGTCATCGTCGCCTGCTTCGCGATCCCGGCGGGGGCGATCGCCGTCGTCCTTGTCCTCGTATTCGAACTCGATCACCTGGAGCGTCGCCGGATGAACGGTCACCTCGATCCGGCGCCCCTCGGCGTCGCGGCCGTCGATTTCGTAGCAGCCGTCGTCGATCTTGATCCGGCGCACCGTCCAGCCGTTCTCCTCGGCCAACCGGGCGACGGCGTCGCGCGGCTGCCAGTCGGCCATCGGCACGAAGCAGTCGTCGTCCGCCAGCGCGGCACCGGCCGGAAAGACCGCGAGAAAGCCGAGAATTGTCAATGTCTTCTTCATGGGCCAAACTCCTCGCTGCGGCCATCTTGACGAAATTCATGCGCGGCGAAGCTGACGGCAGCCTGAAGGGACGCAGCCACCCGCTTCAGCTTCTTGTCAGCCAGACGGATCATGGAGGGTCATCGGAAGAGGACGGGGACGAGGATGCGCATCCTGCTGATCGAGGACGACACGGTGCTTGGCGCGGCGGTGCGCGACCAGATCACGGCCGATGGGCAGTCGGTCGATTGGGTGATGCGCCTCGATGCGGCCGGCGGCGCTGCGAAATCCACGTCTTACGACCTGATCCTGCTCGACCTGATGCTGCCGGACGGTCGCGGGATCGGGTTCCTCAAAGGCTTGCGCGCGCAGGGCGACGTGACGCCGGTCATCATCCTGACCGCGCTCGACCAGGTGTCGGACCGGATCGAGGGGCTGAACGCGGGCGCCGACGATTATCTCGTGAAGCCCTTCGATCTCGCTGAGTTGTCCGCGCGGATCGGGTCTGTCGCTCGACGCTACAGCGGCAACCCGAACCCCATCGTCACCCACGGGCCGCTGGAAATCGATCTTGCCGCCCGCAGCGTTCACCGCGACGGCAAGCCGGTGCAACTGACCGCAAGGGAATGGGCGCTGTTCGAAGCCTTTCTCGCGCGCCCCGGTCAGCTGCTGTCAAAGGCACAGCTGGAGGAGAAGCTTTACGCCTTCGACGCGGAGGTGGAGAGCAACACCATCGAGGTCCATGTGAGCCGCCTGCGCAAGAAGCTCGGGGCTTCGGTCATCGAGACCGAGCGCGGCATGGGCTACAGGCTCGGCAAATCATGAGATGGCCCGCGAGCCTTCAGGGCCGACTCGGCCTGTCGCTCGGCCTGGCGCTGACGGTGCTGTGGCTGCTCGCTGCGACGGTGACGGCCGTAATCGTCCGGGGCGAGCTGGACGAGGTCTTTGACAGCGCCCTGCAGGAGACAGCGGAACGCATCCTCCCGCTGGCGGTGACCGATATCGTGGGCCGCGAAGATCAGGGCGTGACGCAGCGGCTCGCGCCCATCCGGGAGCACGACGAGTTCTTCACCTACCTCGTGCGCGATGGCGAGGGGCGCATCCTGCTGCAATCTCATGCGGCCGACCCTGCCGTGTTCCCGCCTTGGGACGGACCCGGTTTCCGTCAGACCGCCACCCACCGGTTCTACAGCGATGCAGCGCTTCAGGACACGATCCGGATCACCGTGGCCGAGCCGCTGGCCCATCGCGCGTCGGTTGCGCGGGAGATCCAGATGGGCCTCGGCCTGCCGCTGCTCATCGTGCTGCCGATCGCGCTGGTGGCGATCATTCTTGCCGTTCGCTTCAGCCTCGATCCGCTGCGTCGGTTCCGTGCTCGGCTGGAGGCGCGCGGCGCCCGCGACCTGTCGGAGGTTCCTGCCAGCGATCTGCCGACGGAGATTGGTCCACTGGCCAAGACGCTCAACGGCCTTCTGGCCCGCTTGCGCGCGGCGTTCGAGGCCGAGCGCAGTTTTGCCGCGAACGCGGCCCACGAGTTGAGAACGCCGCTGGCCGGAGCAATCGCTCAGGCGCAGCGGCTGAGGGCGGAGACGCACGAGCCGGCCACCGAAGTGCGTGCCGCCGAAATTGAGGCGACGCTCAAGCGCCTGACCCGGCTTTCCGAACGCCTCATGCAGCTTGCGCGGGCCGAAGGCGGGCGGCTGCGGATGGACCGGAGCGCCGACCTGAGGGCGGTCGCCCGTGTGGTGGTGGACGATCTCGGACGCGCGACCGCGCCTGGCCGCATTGGGCTCACTCTTCCCGACGCGGCTGTCCAGTCGGACATCGACCCCGATGCCTTCGCCATCCTGTGCCGGAACCTTGTGGAGAACGCCCTCCGTCACGGGGCGGAGAATCTGGCAGTCGAGGTGACGCTGACGGCGGACGGCCGCCTCGTTGTCGCTAACGATGGTCCCGTGGTGCCGCGCGAGATGCTCGACCGCCTGACGGCACGTTTCGAACGGGCGAACGCAAGCACCGATGGCAGCGGGCTTGGCCTCGCCATCGTCGCCGCCATCGCCAACCGGATCGGAAGCTCGCTCGTTCTGAAATCGCCGCGACCTGGCGCAACCTCCGGCTTAGAGGCATCACTCATCTTGCCGACCGATAGCCCCAGGTTCGGCGCCGGGCGCGACGCGTAATCCGCGACAAGTGCCGGAGGATCAGCACACCCGCGCCTGTTCCCGCAACACCGCATAGTCGCTCATCATCTCTGCGATCGCCGAGCCCTCCGGCAGGAGGTCCAGCTCCCCTGCCGCTCGCGCCTGGAACTTCCTACTGTACTCGACGACCGGCGGACACGCCCCTGGCCCGCTACCGTCAGAACCGACCGTCGCGCAGCCGCTCAGCCAGATCGTCGCGAGAACGAGGACGGCGCGCCGCTGCCTCGAGCATTCGCTTCTGGGCGTCATAGGTTTTCTCCATGGTTTCGAGCTGCTCGGTCAGTCGGCCGGCGCGCTCGCCGGAGCGGCGCAGGGAAAGCAGGAACAGCAGGATCGCGAGTGCGATGACGCCGTAGCGGAGCCCAATGCGCGCCCATGCCGATCCGGCGCTCCCGGTGAGCAGCCCGGCGATCACCGTCGCCCCCTCTTCCAGTCGTCGAGCCGGGCGTAGATCGTGACCGCGATACCGCCGAGAGCCACGGCGATGAACACCCAGCGCAGGGTATCGAGATACGGCACAAGCGGCAGGATTGCGGATTGGGTCTCGGCGAGGACGCTCTGCGCCACCTCGACCCCAGCTGCGCCCAGCGTCGCCACGCCTGCCGCACCACCCGCCTTCATGGTGCGGCTCTCGGCCAGCACTTCGCGCGCTGGAGGGGCTTCTTCGGCGAAGGCGGTCGCCCGGACCGGGAACCGCTCGCCCCACTGCCGTGCGGGCCCGAGATCGACATGGATGAACCCCGAGCGCGGATAGAACCCGAAGCCGAGGAACCCGACCTCCCGCGCCGCGGCCTCGAACGCCACCGGGTCGTGGTTCGCCATGGCGATGTCAAAGGCGGCGCCGTCGAGGTGCTTGGAGCGGGTCGCGCCGCCCATGGCGCGGTTGTGCTCGGGGCTGCGATAGGCGGAGCGGACGATCATCGGTTTGCCCAGCCGGTCGCGCAGCGCCTGCAGCTTGTCGAGCGCCGGTTCGTTGATGAGCAGCTTGCCGGTGCCCCGGCAAGCGATCTCGGCCGGGCTGAAGTTCGGCCAAGGCCAAGTGCTTTCAGGCACATCGCGCCAATGGCGGTGGAAGGTCGTCGTCATGGGGGTCCTCCGAAAACGAGTTTCCGGCCCCTCGCTGGGGCTCGGTGCGTTCGCCGCTCGGGAAGGTCCACCGGACCTTCCCGTCTGCCTGTCAGGCAGACCACGGCTCACCCCGCCTCGAGGGCGGGTCATTGCGGGCTGATGAATGGGGATGGGGCGCGGTTACGGGCTGCCGCCGAAGATCTTGAGCTTGATGGCGATGCCCGCGAGCAGCGCCAGCATGACGCCGGTGGTGATCATGCGGACGGCGGTCTGCATGGCGGTGCGGCGCACCAGCCGGATGCAGTCGACCAGGGAGCGCAGATCGCGGATGTCGAGCGCGGCTTCGTCACCGTCGAGGCCGACATCGGCGAGCGCACGCTTCGCGCCTTCCTCGGCCGCCCGGGTCAGGATCGCCTCGAACTCGGCGTCGGGCATGCGCACGAAACCCTCGGATCGGGGTGGGTTCATCGGGATCCTCCTTCCGCCGGTCAGCCGATCTTGCAGCCCCAGAAGGAGGTGTGATCGGCGGCGAAGTAGCCGTCCGCGACCCGGAAATATCCCTGCAGCTCGACGGTATCGCCTGCCGTCAGCGGGACCATGGTCTGCAGCCAGATCGCGGTGGCGAGCGAGACGTGGGTGGCGGAGATCTCCCCGAAGGAGCCGCGGATTTCGGTTGTGCCGTTCAGAACGAGCCGCCCCCGCATACGCGCGGTCGTGCTGGAATTGACCTTGTAGAGCAGCGTGGCGCCGAAGAGGTAGGTCCCGTCCACGGGCGCCACGAAGTGGTTATTCGCGGCGTCGAACGCGCCTTGGTCGTTGTCGTCGGTGTTGTTTAGGCCAATCTTCGTCCATCCTGATACGCTCCCAGACCTCGACCGCGAGGTCCTTCAGAAGCGACATGGCTTCGCCGAAGCCGCCCGCGCCGGAGACGAGGCGGGTGAACTGGTAGACGAGCTCGCCCGCGCCGACGATCAGCGCCCCGATGCCGGTCCGGATCAGCGCGCCGCGCAGGAGGACCAGCGCCGTGGCGAGACCACGGACAGAAAGGGCAGCAGCGGCCATGCCGGCGACCCAGCGGCCCGCGAGGAAGGCCGCGAAGGTCGCGGCGTAGGTGGTCAGGCGACCGATGTTGTCGAAGAGGCCGCGGATCGCGATGCCGAGCGGCCCGGTGCGGTTGGCGACTGCCGCCATGGCATTCGCGACCGCTTCCAACGCAGGCGCGGCAGCAACCGCCAGCTGGTTCGACAGCCCGCGCCAGATCAGCCCGAGCCGGGAGATGGCGTCGTTTGTCCGCTCGATCTGGTCGGCATCCTGTTCCGAGACCACGACCCCGAAGGCGAGGACGTCCTCGGTCGCCTGGCGCAGCGTCGCGGTATCGATCCGCGACATGGCGATCGAGCCTTCCTCGCCGAAGAGCTGACCCGCGACGGCCGCGCGCTCGGCGGCAGGCACGAAGCTCTCGATTGCTGCGTTGATGGCGCCGACGCGCTGATCCAGCGGCAGCGCGATCAGCTCGTTGGCCGAGAGCCCCAGCCGGTCCAGCGCATCGGCAGCAGGGCCGGTCCCGGCGGCCGCCTGGCTGAGGCGGCGCGTCAGATCCTTGGTCGCCTGCTCGATGCCGGACATCGACACACCGGCCAACTCGCCCGCCCGCTCAAGCGTCTGGATCGAGGCGACCGTGGTACCGAGCGACTGCGCCAGCTTTGCCTGCGCATCGACGGTCTGCAGCCCAGAGCGGATCATCGCCACGCCAGCGGCGGCAGCGGCTGCCACGGCAGCAGCGGCAGCCACAGCGACACGGCGAGAAAACGCCGCCAGCCGGGCGTTCGCCGCTTCCATCTCGCGGCTCAGCCGTCCGAAGCCACGCGACCCGGCCTCACCGACACCTTCCAGTTCGGCGCGCACCTGCCGTCCGCCCACGGCCGCAAGGCGGACGCTAACCCGTTTTTCCGCCATGGGAGTGATCCATCTGTTCGTTGAGTTTTGCGACCATCACCGCTTCGATGCCGGGCAGAAGTTCGGCCGCCGCGAGCGGCGGCACGCCGAGCGCGTCACCGAGCGCCAGCGCCGCCGACATGTCCCAGCCGATCACAGCGCCCGGCAGCACGCGCAGCTGCCCACCTAGGCGGCCGACAAGGTCCCAGACCTGCCAACCCTCATGGGTGAGCGGCCGGTTCAGCCGCGCCGGGCAGTCCGGGCAGGCTTGCGCGCAGGCTTCGCAGTAGCGCTCGCCCCCGCCGAAGGACCATTCGGCGAGAGCGCGGAGGCGTTTTTTTCCTTTTCCAGCAGCAGACCCTTCGAGACGTAGGTCAGCTGGAAGGCCTCGAAGATCGGCCAGACGTCGAGCAGCGCGTCGATGGCCTCGGGGCCCGGTTCGATGGGGTTGCCGTCGGCATCGCCGATGCCCTCCCAGGCGAACACCGCGCGGCGCGCCAGCGCCTTGGCGAAGGCGACGGCGCGTTCCTCGTCGGAGGCATCTTCGGGGATGGCTTCAACAGCGGGATCGCTGCGCGTCGCCACCATCAGCGCGGTGGTCAGCGGGCGCAGCTGCACCCGGACGCCGGGCGCGAGATCGTGCCAGCGGGGGGCGTTCGTCAGATCGAGCGTGAGCATCAGTACGACTCCACATCGTTCACGAGGGTGGCGGTGCACATCCGGCCGACCGTGCTGTCGCGCGCGGCCTGCCAGTCAAAGGTAGCTTGCACGCCCTGCGGCCCGGAGATCTCGATGCGCGGGCGCGGCAGGTAGACGGCGTGCACGGTGAAAGTGAAGCTCTCGCCCGAGGGCAGGACGTAGGCGAACTCCATCTCGCAGGCCTCGCCGTTGATCGCCTGCGTCACCAGCGTCTGGTCGGCGAAGCGGACCTCGATCCGGCCGGTCAGCGCGGCGATGGACGGGTCCGCCCCGTCGATGCGGCCGTCCGAGCGGATGGTCTCGATCCGGTCGAGATTGTTGGCGTAGGTGATCTCGGCCGAGACCACGTTGCCGAGAGCCGAGCCGTTTCGGGTGATCGCCCCGTTGAAATGGCCGAAACGCTTCAACTCCAGCGCGGCGGGAGTTCCGGCGCTGGTGGTAGTGCCCACCGTCTCGCCCTGCGCCACCAGCCGGGCGGTAGCGGTCAGCAGCCCCGAGCGCTGCATCTGCCAGGTCAGCTGGTCGAGCACGCAGCCTGAATACATCGCATAGCGCGGCACCTCGGGCATGCCGGTCTCGATCGACATCGAGGGCAGCGTCCAGGACCCCGACTGGAACTCATGGGTGTAGGGCGCTTCGGCACCCGTGGTCGTGGGCGTGCCGAACGCCGCCTTCAGCCAGAAGCCGTAGGCCTCGGCATCGAGCGGCACGACGACATCGCCGTCGGCCGTGACCGCGTCCTTGATCGGCGCCAGCGGATCGCGGCCGTAGCCCAGAAGCTCCGAGTTCAGCAGCGGCTGTTCTGCCCCCAGCGAGGTGCTTGCGAAGGGCATTCGGGTGAAGCCGCTCACGGGCGGCGTTCCATAGGTTGTCTCGAACGCAAGCGCCATCAGCGCCCGCGCCCCCTGGGCTCGTGCCATGGTGTTCTCCTCGGGTTGTCGGGGTCAGGCCAGAGCGTCGGCCGTGGAATAGTGCAGTATCACTGGGATGACGGCGGCCTTCAGGCTCGCCGCGCCTTCGACCGGAAGGTCCACGGGCCGTGGCGCTTCTGCCTCGATCCAGTCGCAGAGCCCGCCCAGCGTTCGGTCGGCGGCGAGCGCCAAGCCGATGCTGGCGGTCAGCGCGTCGAAGGCGGTGTCACGTTCAGCGCCCTGAACGACAGCCTCGACTTCGGCGCGGTGCTGGTAGTGATAGCGCAGCGGCGACAGCGTGACCTCCGGCTCCCCCGGCTCGCCGTCGCGCAGGATCAGCAGGCCCTCTGCGGGCACGCGTTCGGGCAGCACGTCGCCGCGCAGGGCTGTGGCGGGCAGCGCCGAGAGCCGCGCGTGCAGCGCGGCGAGGATGGTTTCGCGAGGGGTGGGCATGGCTCGTTGGTATCGTGCGGGTAGAGAAAGTCTGTCCCGGAATATCAGATGCCTTCTGCGCGACTGACAGGCACGCCGGCGAGCGCCGCGCCTTGCCGAAGATCTTCCAGATCGCCAAATCCGTCCAGCCCGACCGGCCCGAACATATCATCGATCACGAAGTCGGGACGCACCTCCCGAAGCAGTCTGGCAACCTCTCTGGCCTTGGAGACATTTCCCAGAAGCGCCTCTGCGGCGGCCAGATGTGCCAGGACCTCGGGCGAGCGCGGAGCGTTCCGCAGTGTCGCCACGCACAGCTGATAGTCCTTGGCAGAAAACGCCGCGAGTCCGAGGCTGATGGTATACTTCGCGGGCCGTATTGGCGTCAGCTCATGTGCCCGTCGCGCCCAGGTCAGCGGATCGTCGCCCCGCACCCCGGCATAGTGACTGGTCCATGCGGCCACCATCAGCACATCTGCATTGCCGGGTGCCAGCTCCACCGAGCGGCGCAGCATTCTCCGCGCGTTTTCGAAGTCGCCCTGCGCACCCCGCTCTCGCGCAACGCGCCACAGGACCTCCGGATCGTCCGGATCCAGCGCATAGGCGCGCTCGGCCGCGTCCCGGGCCTCTCGCCACAGCGTCTGGCGTTCGTCCTGCGACGCCGCTTCCAGTGCCAGAAAGCTGAGATTGAGCGACAGGAACGACCAGGCCTTCGCGTATTCCGGATCAAGCGCGATGGCCTGCTTGAAATGCGTCTCCGCAAGCCTGAAGCCCTCGCGGTTCCAGTGATGCTTCGCCTCGAGCCCCAGCAGGAAATGATCATAGGCATCGAGGGAGCTGGGTCGCCTTGCCTGCGAACTTGCCAGTTCGGCCCGGGCGATCTCGCCAGTCAACGCACCGCCCAGAGGACCTGCGATCCGGTTCAGAACGTCCGCCTCGAGATCGAGGAACCCCGGTTCGTCGCGACTCCAGCGATCGGACCAGATCAGCTTGCCGGTGTCGGTATCCATCATTCGCGCGGACACCCGCAGTACGCCGTCCTCTGCCGCCAGCGCGCCACCCAGAAGAAAACGCGCCCCAAGGGATTCGCCCGCTGGCAACAAACTGGACCCCGCCAGTGTCCCGGTCGCCTCTGGCGCGACAACATCCAGCCAGTCATTGCGCGCAAGCTCCGTGGCGATCTCGGCCGACAGCCCTGCGCCACGGCGCTGCCAGGTCCCTTCACCGGTCAGGGATTCGAATGGCAGGACGGCGATCACCGGGCGCCGAGCTTCGCCGCGCGGCACCTGCATTTGCGACCAGACCGCCAGGGCGCCAAGTACAACTGCCAACGTCAGCCCGACCACGACAGGCCAACGCCTGATCTTGTCCGGCGCGACACCGGTCGCATCCAGAAGATAGCCCTGACGCGGCACCGACCTGATGATCTCGGCTCCGTTTGCTCCAAGTGCCCGCCTTGCTTCGGCGACGGCCTGATACAGCGAATCCTCGCTGACCGTCACATCCGGCCAGACGACATCCATCAACCGATCCTTGGACACGACACGACCTTCCGCGGCGGCAAGGACCTGCATCAGCGCACGCGCCTGTCGCTTCAGCGGGACAGGTTGTCCGTCGCACGTCGCAAGGTCGCCGCTCTCCGGGTCAAACTCATGATCGCCAAGGTTCATGACGCTCTCCAGTTCAGACCTTTCTACCGCCTGAGCGCCGATTCAGAAAGAATTCAGATGCCCGTCAGGACATTCAGGACACGTCCGGCTCTGCTTTTCCTCACAGCAACACAGGAAGGGCCAAGAAAATGTCGCTCGACAACATCATGAAAATCCACGCATGCGCCGGCCTCGCCGCCGCCGCACTGGTGCTGCCGGCTTTGCCGGTCATCGGCGATGAACTCGCCGTAGGGGAAACCATGCTGACTTACGAGGAGGCTGGCAGCGGCCCGGTGGTCCTGTTCGTGCATGGCGCGGTGAGCGACCATCGCGTCTGGGGCGGCATCCGCGACCGCGTCGCAGAGAAGCATCGCTTCGTGGCCTATGACCAGCGGTATAGGGCGCGGTCAGGGTGATGGTGTTGCCGGGCTGGACGTAGGTTTTCATGATGGGGATCCTCGTGGAAAGTCGAAGGGCGGCCCGATTGGACCGCCCGTGTGTCAGGGTTCAGGATGGAGCGCGCCTTACGCGCCCGGGTTCTTGTAGAGGCCGCGCCAGTCGATCGCCTTGGCGCCGAAGTCGAGGCGGCACTTGATCTCGACCCCATCGACGTCGAAGCCGTTGCGGGTCTCGATGTAGGCGCCCTGCTGACCCTCGAGATAGGCGTACTCGATGGTGTCGATCTGGTTCGGGCTGGCCGCCAGATACCAGGCGGTCTCGCTGGCGGCGTCCAGCCGGGGCTC
This sequence comes from Antarctobacter aquimaris, assembly GCF_900184945.1. GTDB lineage: Bacteria > Pseudomonadota > Alphaproteobacteria > Rhodobacterales > Rhodobacteraceae > Maliponia > Maliponia aquimaris. The sequence continues at coordinate 21,569 of NZ_FXYF01000009.1, forward strand.
GCTGATCGGCGCGAGCGTGCGGATCGACTGCGGCACAACGCTGGACGTCGCGGCGGGCACGAGGTTCTGGGCGACCAGCTGCTCGGCCTTCAGCTCCAGCGAGGCGGGCACGATCAGGAAGGCGGGTCGGACGTTCAGCACCGTCTTCTTGTCGAGCCCCGTCTGCTTGGCCATCGCCGCCCGCGCCGCGCCCACGCTGCCCACATCAAGCGCCGCGCCGGTGCCCGCGAGGTTCTTGTGCGTGGTGTGGAAGAGCGCGTTGCCGTCGGCCATGGCCGGGTTGGCGGTGATGATCCCCCAGACGACGTCCGACTCCAGCTGGGCGATGGAGTTGCCGTACATCGCCGGGATGCGCGTGAACGCGTCGAGATCGTCGTTGATCAGGGTCTGGCGGGTGATCGCGACCACCCGGCCATAGGTCTTGACCTTGTAGCTCTCCTTGCTCTCGCCGAGCGTGCCGCGCTTGAACTCGCCGCTCTCGCCGACCTCGAGCAGCTGCGGCGCCTCGCCGAGCTGGACCCGGTGCATCGCCTTGAAGTCGGTGGCGAGCACCTGGCGGCAGAACAGCATGAAGGTGCGGGGATAGGCCTCGTAGGCCTGCCGCAGCGTCTTGTTGGTGACGGCGGACAGGATCTCGGGGAAGTCCGAGGTCGAGTGCAGCGCGCGCGTCGCCACCTCGTCACGCGACAGGCCGCGCGTGTTGACCCCGGCATTGCCGAGGCTTTCGCGGGCCAGTTCCAGCAGCGTCATGCCGCGATACTGTCGGGCGGCGTCCTCCAACTGGAACAGCGTCGGGCTGTAGCGGTGCAGCAGCGCGTTCGCCACCGCATCGCGGCGGGTGATGCGCTCGTCCCGGCCGCCGAGCGGCACGGAGACATGGCCGAAGGTCCGGGTCTCGTCGGACTTGGCGGCGACCTGATCGAGGATCAGGCGGCGGGACTCGTCGACGCTGACGCCGCGTTTCACCAGATCCTCGGCGAAGCCGCGCTCGAGGTTCAGGCGGCCCGCCAGATCGTAGATGGTGGAGACGCGATCGCGCTCGGCCTCGCGGGCGCGGGTGGCGACAGCTTCGGTGTCGGGCGCGGGAGTTGCCTGCGTCTTCGGCTGGCTGCGTGTCTCGCTGGTCGCAACCTTGGGTTCGGGCGCAGCCGCTTTCGGCTCGGTCATGGTCGTGTCCTCGGTTTCGACCGGCTCGGTCGGCTGGGTGGTGGCGGGTGTTGCGGCGTCGCTCGCCGGGGTCTTGGTCTTGTCCGTCATCTGGGATGCTCCTCGCGGTGTGGGGGCGTCCCGGCGGTGAAGGACGCAGTCGTGAAGGGGATGCTGGGCGCGGAAGCCCGCGGCGGGGTCTGCGCCGACCGCGACGGCGGAGACCTCGAACGGCGTCCAGTCCACCGCCCGCCAAAGCTCGCGCGCGGCCTCGGGTTTCGAGACCTCGAAGCGGTGGACCTGGTAGCCGATGGAGACCGCGCGGATGTGCCCGGCCTGGATGTCGCGCCAGATCGGCTCGACATCGGCCCGCTCGCTGATCCGCACCAGCGCGATCCCCCGGCCGTTCTCGATCCGCGCCGAGCCCGGCACGACAGAGCCGATCACCGCATCGAGCGTGTCGAGCTCGTGCACCTTCAGGAATGGCGCGCCCGCGTTCAGCCGGTCGAGCCGGACATGGGCGGGGTCGAGGCTCAGTTCCTCGTCATAGGGCTCGCCGAAGAAGGTCGCGCGCCGGACGCGCGCGCCCGCCGACCAGACGACCTCGACTGTGCGGGTGTCTGCGTCATGACCGCGACGCCGTAGCCGACGATCACATTGGCGACGGACTCGACCAGAGACATGAGGCGTGACTGCTTCATGCGGCGGACTTGCGCCTTCGCGCGGGTTCGGGTTCGGCGTCCGTGTCCAGCGTCTCGGCTGGTGGTTCGGCGTCGCCGCACAGCCGCTCGGTTCTCACCTGCGTGAAGGTCCGGCCATCGCCGTCGAGGATCGCGTCCTTGCCGGTTTCGGCCTGCCAGCGTTCAACGGCGACATCGACATAGGCCGGGCTGATTTCCATCGCGAAGACGCGGCGGCCGTTGGCTTCGCCCGCCATGATCTGCGAGCCGGAGCCAGAGAATGGCTCGTAGCAAAGCCCACCGCGCGCAACATGCTGGCGCATCGGGATGCCGAAGGCGTCGAGCGGTTTCGGCGTCGGGTGATCAGGGCGCTCGTCCTTGGCGAAGGATGGCATCTCCCACGTCGAGGGCAGCGTTTGCTCGGCGACCTTCGGCGGGCGGTTCGGACGACGCCAGCCCATGAAGCAGGGCTCATGCTTCCAGAGGTAATGCGAGCGGGTGAGAACCCCACGATCCTTCACCCAGATGATCTGCTGGTGCACGAAAGCGCCCGCCTTCTCCCAGCAGGCTTCGAGCATCGCCTGGCGGCGCGAGGCGTGCCAGCAGTACCATGCCGCGTCCTCGGTGATCGCCTCGGCGACGGCGGCGGCGATGAAGCCGTCGTAGAGTTCCGCGCCTTGAGAACTGTCGTCCCAGGTCGTGCCGTAGGACGCCGACCAATCCTTGTTCCGGGTCGGGTGGTTCGAGCCGTCGTAATCGACGAGATACGGCGGATCGGTCGCGAACAGGATCGCCCGCTCGCCATTCATCAGACGGCGCACGTCGGCCGCGCTGGTGCTGTCACCGCAGAGCAGCCGGTGGTCGCCGAGGATCCACAGATCGCCGGTGCGCGAGGCCGGGTTGCGCGGCGGCTCGGGGATGGTCACCGGCGGCACGGAGCCCCCGGCGCCACCTTCTTCACCGACCCCCTCCGGCACGAAGGCCAGCAGCTTGTCCAACTCGCCGTCCGAAAAGCCGACCAATGACAGATCGAAATCCTCGGCCAGAAGATCGTTCAGTTCCGCCGATAGAAGCGCCTCGTCCCAGGTGCCGAGTTCCGTCAGCTTGTTGTCCGCGATCCGGTAAGCCCGGCGCTGCGCCTCGGTCAGATGCCCGAGAACGATCACCGGCGCTTCCGTCAGACCGAGCTGCGTCGCTGCCAGCACGCGGCCATGGCCCGCGATGAGCTCGCCGTCCTCGGCCACGAGGCACGGGACGGTCCAGCCGAACTCGGACATGCTGGCGGCGATCTTGGCGACCTGGTCCGGCCCGTGCGCCTTCGCGTTCTTCGCGTAGGGCTGGAGGCGCGACAGCGGCCACGTCTCGATCGCGTCCGGGGCGAAGCTCAGCGTCATGGTGGGCAAGGTTCCTCGGTCGGGTGGATGCCGGTGGCTTCCGGACTCCGGTTGCCGGGCCGGACTCCACACGGGGTCCAGCGGCTACCAGCGGTGTCCGGTCGGAAGGCCAGCGTTCATTGGTGTTTGCGCGGGGCGCGCGTGGCTCCGGCTTCCGGGTGGCTTCCCAAAAATCCGGCCCTGTCGCTGGCGATGTCCCGCGCTTCGCCCGCCAGCATACGAATATCGCCAGGAAGGAACCGGAAACTGCCGTGGGCTGGACCCCGGCCGGACCCTTGCTGGATACCGGGGTCCAGACGGCCCCCGTCAAAGCAAAGGGGAGAGCGGGCTTTCCAGCGCACTCTCCCCATCTTGCCTTCGGAATAGCACGGATATGTTGCAGATGTCGAAGGGAAAAGTGTTGCAACACATTGGAGTCACTGCGCATTCAGGCGTGCAGCGATCTTGGTCAGCGCCAGCTGCCAGCGCCGCCAGGCGGTCGTGCGGTCGCACCCCAGCTCGCCGCTGATCTGCTTCCACGGCACGCGGGCGGCACGAGACCAGACCAGCTTGCGCTCCCCCTCCTCGATCCAGAGCACCCAGTCGAAGGTCTGCTCGAGCCGGGTGATTGCGGCTGCCGAGGGCCAGACCCGCATCGGCTGGGGTTCCATCGCCGCGATCTCGCGGCTGGTCCGCACGATGTCGGGCCAGGTGTTGAAGTAGCCCTGTGCCTTCACAGGCGGCAGCTTGCGCAGGGTGCGGAACGCCTCCTCGAAATGATCGGCGACGCAGTCGGCGGTCCATTCGCGATCAGCCATGGCGCGCCTCCCTGTCGGAAGGGCGCGGGCCGTAGAGCTTCTCGCCGAGCTGGCGGACCAGTTCACGCTCGGGCCAGGTGAGGCGGTCGTCATCGGCGGAGACCGCGAGGACGCCCTGTTCCCGCCAGCCCTCGCGCTTGACCTGCTCGGGATCCCGGCGCCGGCCGCCGTAGCCGTGGGGGTGCCACCTCATCCCCGCGCGCCTGGCCGCGCTGAAGACCGCGACCACGCCGGAATTGAAGGCGCAGTGGCGCGACCTGTTCGACAGCGAGCCGCCACCGTTCAACCGCCGCTACCTCGAGAGCCGGCTGGCCTACCGCATCCAGGAACTGGCCTATGGCGGGCTCAAACCCGAGACGATCCGGCGCCTCGAACGGCTCGGCGAAGAACTGGACGGCGGCGACCGATCCAAGCGCGGCATCCGCGCCGATCGCGACCGCCCGATCACCGGCACGCGGCTGCTGCGCGAGTGGCAGGGCGTCGAGCAGATCGTCACGGTCACCGCCGACGGGTTCGAATGGCAGGGGCGGCCCTACAAGTCGCTGTCCGCCATCGCGCGCGCCATCACCGGCACGCGCTGGAACGGGTGGACCTTCTTCGGCCTCAAGAACCACAGGGGGCGGAGATGACGAAGCCGCTCGAGAAATCGAAGGTCGTCCGCAAGCTGCGCTGTGCGATCTACACCCGGAAATCCTCCGAGGAAGGGCTGGAGCAGGAGTTCAACTCGCTCCACGCCCAGCGTGAGGCCTGCGAGGCATACATCGCCAGCCAGCGGTCTGAGGGCTGGGTGCTGGTCCGCGATCAGTACGACGATGGCGGCATCTCGGGCGGCACGCTGGAACGCCCTGGCCTGAAGCGGCTGCTGGAGGATATCGAGGACGGACTGGTCGATGTTGTGGTGGTCTACAAGATCGACCGCCTCAGCCGCTCGCTGGCGGATTTCGCAAAACTGGTCGAGGTGTTCGACCGGAATGGCGTAACCTTCGTCTCGGTCACGCAGTCGTTCAACACGACCACGTCCATGGGGCGGCTGACACTGAACATCCTGCTCAGCTTCGCCCAGTTCGAGCGCGAGGTGACCGCCGAGCGCATCCGCGACAAGGTCGCGGCATCTCGCCGGAAGGGCATGTGGATGGGCGGGGTGCCGCCCTACGGCTACCGCGTCGAGAACCGGAAGCTGCTCGTCGACGAGGACAGCGCCACGCATGTGCGCTGGATCTTCGCCCGCTTCCTCGCGATCGGATCCTGCACGGAACTGGCGCGAGAAGTCGGCGCACGCGGCATCCGGACACCGCGCGGCAACCGGATCGACAAGAAATACATCTACCGGATTCTCAGCAACCGCGCCTACATCGGCCAGGCGGTCCACAAGGGCGAGAGCTACCCCGGCGAGCACCACGCCATCATCGACCAAGAGACATGGGACCGTGTCCACGCCATTCTTCAAGAAAGCCCGCGCAAGCGCGCGGCCCGCACCCGCGCCGACACGCCCGCGCTGCTGAAGGGGCTGCTGTTCGGTCCTGATGGCGCCGCCTTCTCGCCGACCCACACCCGCAAGGGCGACAGGCTCTACCGCTACTATGTCAGCCAGACCGTGTTGAAGCACGGCGCCGGGGCTTGCCCCGTGGGACGCGTGCCAGCGGGGGAGATCGAGGCCGCGGTCATCGACCAGCTTCGCGCCGTGTTCCGCCAGCCGGAGATTGTTGCGGGGACTTGGAAGGCGGCGCGTGCCCACGTCGACGACGTCTCCGAGGCCGACGCCCGCGCGGCGTTGCAGCAACTCGACCCGCTGTGGGACGAACTCTTCCCTGCCGAGCAGGCACGCGTTGTCACGATGTTGGTCGAGCGCGTCGATATCGGCACGAACGGGCTCAACCTCCGGCTCCGGATGGACGGCCTCGGAGGGCTCGCGCGCGAGATGCTGGCCGGAGACATGGGAGCGGCAGCATGACCCGCGGCACGCCGGTTCCTGAGACAGTGACGCTCCACGTCCCGTTCCGCGTCGTGAAGCGCGGCGGGCGGAAAGTGATGGTGTTGCCCGGCAACACGCCGGAGGGCGCCGCACAATCGCGGCGGATCGACAACACGCTGGTCAAGGCGCTGGCGCGCGCCTACCGGTGGCAGCGTATGCTCGAATCGGGGGAATTCACCACGGTCGGCGAGTTGGCAGACCGTGAGGGCATCGCGCCCTCCTATATCACTCGCGTCCTTCGCCTCACGCTGCTTGCGCCCGACATCACGGACGCGATCCTGGACGGCTCGCAGGGACCGGAGGTGACACTGGGCCGACTCCTTAAGCCGTTGCCGTTTGAGTGGCAGAAGCAGCGCCTTCGCAGTTGTTTCACAAAGTAATTCAGTCTAGCTGTATGTGATAGGTTCCTATCACGGCGCGGTGGACGCGGATGAACGAACGGCGGAAGCCCGGATCGAAGAAGCCGACCGACAAAGAGAGGCGGCAGATGCTGCTTCATCTCGACAGCGATGTGATCAAGGATCTGAAGAAGGCGGCTGTCGATCGCGAGTGTTCCGCGTCGGCTATCGCAAATGAGGCCATCGACGCATGGCTCAAAAAGAACGGGCTTCGCGGGACGTAATCTTGCGGCCGCGTCCGGCGGCGAAAAATTGGGATGTGGGTATGGCGCAGCCAAACATATTTGAACTTTGCAAGCCGCGTGATGACGTGGCCAAGGGCTCGATTGCGGAAAGTGACTATGCGGCGAACCTCGCAAACGTTCTGAATGGAAGAGCGTCACGTGACTATACTGATGCGCCAACATTTTTTACAAACACATATCCCACCGAGGGACTTAAAGAACTTCTTGTGAACGTTTGCGGACGCTTGTCGGGCCGAGGTGAAAGCGTCTCTGCGGTATTTCGCCTCGATACCTCATTTGGCGGCGGTAAGACGCACGGCCTAATTGCACTCATCCACGCTGCAGCTGGAATGAAAGGCGTAACGAACGTAGCCGAGTTCCTGGATCCGTCCTTGGTGCCAAACCGGTCTGTTCGGGTCGCCGCGTTCGACGGTGAGAATGCCGATCCAGCAAATGGCAGGCCAATGGGTGAAGGCGTTCGGGCACACACGCCATGGGGAGAGATCGCTTATCAGCTTGCTGGAAAGGCTGGGTATGAAATCGTCCGGCGTTCAGATGAACAGCGGATTGCCCCCGGTGCCGACACGATCAAGGAGTTGTTTGGGTCCGATCCTGTTCTCGTCGTACTAGACGAACTTGGTGAATATCTGCGGCGCGTTCAGGGGATGGGCGGCCGCGACCAGTTGACGGCTTTCCTGAAGGCCCTGCTCACAGCCGTCGAAAGCACCCCCAATGCAGCCGTTGTCTACACGCTGGCGGTTAGATCAGACGGCAAAGGAATCGATGCCTTCGCGGACGAGAACGAGTTTCTCGCGAGTGCCATGTCAGAGCTCGAAAGCGTTTCCGGACGAAAGGCTACAAATCTTAACCCGACACGGGATGATGAAACGGCCAAGGTAATAAGGCGGAGACTTTTTGCATCAATAGATGATTCTCGCGCATCTGAAGTCATCAACGCCTATCGAGAGCTTTGGGCCACCCACCGCGACAGTCTTTCGGAAGAAGCGCGGCGCTCAACCACAATCGCTGAATTCGCCCAGACCTACCCGTTTCATCCAGACGTGCTGGACACTCTAACAGGAAAGACAGCCACACTCGGCGGCTTTCAGCGCGTGCGCGGTATGCTGCGAATACTCGCGAAAACTGTTGCGACCGTCTGGGCCAACCGACCTGCCGATGCTTCAGCAATTCATCTGCATCATATCGATTTGGGTTCGGATGTTGTTCGTCGAGAATTCACGACCCGCCTTCAGCAAGGCGCCTTTGTTCCGGCAATTCTAAACGACATTTCAGGACCGCCTGAAAAGCCCGCTCTCGCTCAAGAGCTTGACGCAAAGCACTTCAAGGGCCTTCTGCCTTACGGCACCTATGTCGCCCGCACGATCTTCGTTCACACGCTCGCATTCAACAACGACCTCAGAGGTCTTTCAGCCGACCACCTGCGCTATTCGGTCCTGAGCCCAGCGGCGGACCTATCGTTCATCGACGACGCCAAAACCAAGTTCCGCTCAGAGTCAGCCTATCTCGACGACCGCCCCACTGCACCGCTGCGCTTCAACGCAGAAGCCAACCTCACACAGGTGATTGGGCGCGAGGAGAAGAACATCGATCCAGGCGAGGCCCGGACACAGCTCGCGGATCGGATCAAAACCATCTTTGGGGGGGCCTCTCTCGATCTTGCTCCTTTCCCTGGCGGTCCCTGGGACGTTCCCGACGACGCATCCGACGGCAAGCCTCGTCTGGTCCTGCTCTCACATGACGCGCTCGAAATCGGAGCCGATTTGCAGGAGATCCCTGAAATCGTTGCACGCATGTTCGAACGGAAGGGAGCAGATGGCAACGGCCTTAGGTCGCTTCGCAACAACCTCCTCTTCGTCGTTGCAGACGAAACCAAGGTCAACGAGATGAAGCGCGCGATCGTGCGCCGTCTCGCCCTCCAAGAGCTGAAGCGCCCAGAGCGAGTAAAGGAACTTGCTGAGCACCAACAAGCCAAGGTTCTTGAGCTTGAAAAGAAGTCTGAAACCGAGGCGGCGATCGCGATACAGCAGTGTTACCGCCACATCCTCTACCCGTCGCGCAATGCCCTCGGCGGCGCCGGATCGGTGCAGCTCGCGCATTCGGTCATCGATATTCAGAATGCATCCGAGCGCCCCGGATCGGGCCAGCTTCAGGTTGTTCGTCAGCTGCAAAGCCAAAACAAGATCCGCGACGCTTCGGATTCGCCAGATTCTCCCTCGTATATCCGTGATCGGACGCCCTTGAAGAAGGGCCAAATGACTACTCGCGATCTCCGAGATGAGTTCCGCCGCGATCCGTCCCTGTCGATCCTCTTGTCCGATGACGTATTTCGCAAAGCGATCCGTAAAGGAATTGAAGAAGGCGTTTATATCTACAAGCGCGGTGATCTTCTCGCTGGCCCTGGCGATCCGATGCCGTCAATTAACATCGACGAAGAGACGACGATCTTCACGATGGATTTCGCCAAGGATAAGGGGATTTGGCCGCGGCCAGCACCCCAGCCTGCGGCGCAGCCGGCGGCGACCGGCGGAGACGCTTCAACCACTAGTGACCCCTTGCCGCCGATCGGTGGAGGATCGGTCGGTAGTGAAAGCACCGGGCCAGGCTCTGGCGAGAGGCCACCAGGCGGCTCCATTGCGGCTGGTGCAAAGGTCTTCACCGCCGAAGGCGTGTTGAAGGAAGCGCTGCGCAAGGTGATCGAACAAGCCAGGACCGCGAAGCTCGAAAAGGTCGATCGAGTGGCGATCAGGCTGTTCGAATATGGCGACGCTTTCAAGCTGATCCCGATCGCCAACTCCATCGCTGGAACGAAGCGCTCGGTCACGCTGGAGGGCGGATACACGACCGCCCAGGACAGCGAGATGATGTTCGAGTTCAAGGGCGACGCTCAGGATGCTTCAACGATCAAGGACTACCTCGAGCCACAGTTTCGGGCCGCCAAAGTGACCGACCTCAAGGCAAGTATTCTGTTTGATTTCGACAGTGGGCTCGCGCTGGATGGAGATGCCGCGGACAAGTTCATAGAAAAGCTGACACGCTTCGCTAGCGCAGCCGCTTATGTCGAAGCAACAGCTGAGGTGAAGTGATGCGCGTGCCAAGCCGGAAGGACGACTTCTCCATGACCTCGCGAACCCAACCGCTGTATGAATTGCGTGCACGGCGCCACGGGCCCGGGGATACCGAGATCGAGATCTGGCAGCTTCCCTCCCTTGCCACGCCACAGATCGTAAACCCGCTCCGGCTGGCCGGGTTGCGCGGGCGCAATCTGGAACTGACCGAACACCGCGTGTTGCGGCGGTTGAAGGAAAGCGGGATCAGGCTGGACCTGTTGCCGATCGAGGGGATGGGATCGGCTCTGAGCGAGGAAACGGCGCTGCGCCTGGCGCTATTGTTCCGCACACTCGCGCCGATGCGCAACCGTGACAACATGCGACTGGTCGCCGACGGGATCGAGGCAATGGGCAAGGAAGAGGCGGGGTACTGGCTGGGCATGTCTGTCCATCGGAAGAACCCGCGCCGGGTGCTGACCGCCCTGCGCATCCTGCTGACCGATCCGGCGAAGTAACGAAAGAAGAAAAGCCTATGTCCGATGTTCGCCTGATTGAGCGCTGGCTGCCAATGGCGGAGCTGAGTGAGGAGAGCGTCAGGGAGCGGCGTATGGCAACAGCGCTTCCGCCGATCAACTTTCTTCACGTTTGGTGGGCGCGACGGCCTCTTATTGCATCAAGGGCAGCAATTCTTGCGTCACTTGTTCCGGCGACGACCGATCATCAAGACTTTCTAAGAGCAATCGGTGTTCACGGTGACCCTGTTAAGGTTCGCCGGAAAATAGATATGGCGAAGAAAACCGGAGCTGATCTTGGTCCGGACCCATATGGCTACGGGCGTGCTTACACATATGTGCCCACTAAGGCAGAACTACGGAAGACCGGTCTATTCGACCAAGAGCGCCCAGTTGTGCTTGATCCGACAGCCGGAGGAGGCAGTATTCCGTTTGAGGCGACACGACTTCGGCTTGAGACGTTTGCCAATGATCTCAACCCCGTTGCGGCTACCATTCTTCGCGCCACGATTGAGTTTCCTGAACGATTTGGCGATGCGCTTATTGATGAGTTCCGCATTGTTGCGGCTAGGCTTGGGGATCGCCTTAACTCTGAGCTGAAGGGCGTCTACCCAAAGGAAGATGGCAGGGTTGACGCATTCTTGTGGGCGCGAACAATAACTTGTCCCTATTGTTCAGGCCGAGTTCCGCTTGCTCCGAATTGGCGGCTTGGTCCAAACGATGTCGGTATAAGGCTGGTCCCTACGCTTGGAGCCGGTCCGCATGACGTCGGGAGAGTTTGCGAATTTGAGGTGGTGCATTCGGTCGAGGAACAGTCGGAAGGCACAGTGTCGAATGGCGATGCGACCTGCCCATTTTCTGACTGCGGCCGAGTAATCGACGGAGATGAGGTTAAGAAGCAAGCACAGGCTCGCGAAATGGGCGAACAGCTGTTTGCCATCGCAGCGAAGCGCCGTGTTACACGTTTGACGAAGACCGGAAAAGCACGCGAGGCGTGGGAGCGGCATTACAGAATACCCGATAAGTCAGATGATAATCTGGAAGAGATTGTCCGTTTGGTCGATTCGAAGATGCCCGACTGGCTTGCGGCAGGCTCAATTCCAACTGAGCCAATTGACGACATCTCGAACTATGATCGTGGGCACCGAATGTACGGCATGTCCGAGTGGAAGGACCTGTTTAATCCGCGGCAGTTTCTTGTACACGCGACCGCATCAGATCAGTTCCGTGCGCTAGTTGAAGCTGACCAAGAAGCGGGCACTTTGACGGAGATCCGAAAAGCGGCTTACGTATACTTGGCGTTTAGCTTGGACAAGTTCAGGGACTACAACTCCCGCCAGACTCGCTGGCATGTTCAGCGCGAAGTTATGGTTAACACCTTCGATAGTCACAACTTTGCTATGAAGTGGGCATATGCGGAGATGGCGATTGCTTTGGAAGGTTTCGGTTTCGACTGGGTTGTAAGCCAAACCGAGGAAAGCTTAACAAGAATTTGTAGGCTTGTTGACAGAGCGGGCGCGGATGCGGGAACGCTGTTCGCATTGGCAGAAGATGAAGAAGACCATGCCGGAATTACAGTAAGTTGCAAGTCTGCGGGAAGTCTCGACCATATTTCTGATGGAACCGTGGACGCCGTAGTTATGGACCCACCATATGGCGCGAATGTCATGTACGCTGAGTTGTCGGACTTCTTCTACGTCTGGCTAAAGCGGACAGCGGGGTTGGTTTTCCCAGAGCTTTTCACCAGATATCTGACCGATAAGTCGAGCGAAGCTGTCGCAAACAAGGCGCATTTCAAAGGCAAAAAGGGTGCTGATGCGCTCGCCAACCGAGACTATCAAGAGAAGATGGCCGCGATCTTCGCGGAATGCCGCCGTGTCCTGAAGCCGAACGGCATCATGACCGTTATGTTCACCCACAAGGAAACCAGCGCCTGGGACGCGCTGACTACTGGCCTGATCGAAGCCGGGTTCATCATCACCGCCTCGTGGCCGGTGAACACCGAAGCGGAAGGCTCGCTCCACATCAAGGACAAGGCCGCCGCAAACTCCACGATCTTCCTCGTCTGTCGCCCGCGCCTAGCCGGGCAGAGCGACGAGACGACCTATTGGGAAGACGTCGAACCCTTGGTGGCCAAGGCCGTCCGCACTCGGGTGGAAGAATTCCAGAAAGCCGGGATCGGCGGCGTTGACCTATACCTCGCCTCTTTCGGCCCAGCGCTGGAAGAGTTCTCGCGCCACTGGCCGCTGAAGCGCGGCACGCCGCGGGCGGAGCCTCTGGCGAAAAAGCGGCGCAAGCAGGCGGAACTGTTCGAAGAAGAGTTCGATCCCTACGCCGTGACGCCGGAAGACGCACTCGACGCCGCTCGGCGCGAGGTGAAGACATGGCGCCTGAACCAGCTGACCCACACCAAGGGCCGCGCCGATCTGGATCCGACGACCTCGTGGTTCGTGCTGGCCTGGGATGCCTTCAAAGCGCCCAAGTTCAGCTTTGACGAAGGGCTGCGCTTGGCGCGAGCCGTCGGTGCTGATCTCGAAGGCCAGTTGATCGGCAAGATCTGCGAAAAGAAGGGTTCAGACATCGTCCTGTGGGACAGCGCGACCCGGGCTGCGAAAAGCGGCCTTGGCCCGGCCGATGGAACACGAGCGATGATCGACGCGATCCACCACGCCGCCCACCGCGGCCGGACACGCACGCTGGAAGGCGCGCTGGATCTGCTGAAGGACGCAGGGCTGGAGAATGATCCGCAGTTCCTGGCCTCGCTTGAGGCCGTTTTGGAAGTGCTGCCGCCGTCGCGGAGCTTTGTCGGGTTCGACGTGGCAACTGGCGATGCCAAATCTGCCGCTGATGACTTCGACTCGCTTGAAAAGCTGCGGCGCCTTGCGTTCTCGGACCAGGTGGATGAACCCCAGCAGCTATCACTGTTCGCGGAGGAGGCCGTTTGAGCCTGCTGCGCGACACCGCTTGGCGCCTGAAGTACACGCCGGACGATGGTGACCTCGTCCGCCTGTTCTACGTTCCGGCTCTCCGATCAGCGACGCGCTATGACCGGCTGACGGGCTATTTTTCGTCTCGCGCCCTCGCATTAGCGGCGCGGGGCATCGAAGGGCTGGTTCTCAACAACGGCAAAATGCGGCTGATCGTGGGCTGCACGCTGGGCGAGGAGGATGTCAAGGCGATCGAGCGTGGTGAATCTCTGCGAGATGCCGTTGAGCGAACGATCCAGAAGATGCCACCCTTGACGGGCGATCCCCGTACCGTCGATGCCCTAGAACTTGTCGCGTGGATGGTGGCCCAAGGCTATCTTGACGTTAAGCTGGCTGTCCCCTGCGATGCCAACCGGCGCCCCATTCAAGATGACAGCATCTTCCACGAGAAGACGGGCATCATCGAGGACAAGACCGGTGATCGGCTCGCCTTCAATGGCAGCATCAACGAAACCGAGTACGGTTGGACGCGGAACTGGGAAAGCTTCAACGCCTTTACGTCGTGGAATGACGGCCCTCGCGTAGATGAAGAGGAGGCGAGCTTTGCGAAATTGTGGGCCGACAAAGCGCGGCGAGCAATTACGCTAGATGTGCCGACAGCGCTTCGGGCTCAACTCCTGACGTTCCTGCCGGATCCCGAAAGGCTACCTAAGCGCCTTGTCGAACATGACGACGAAGGCAAAGAACAATTTGCACGCAGACCTAAACCTGGACGTGAAACGGCAAGAGACCCCGGTGCGGTTGCCCCGGAGCCTGTCGCTTCTATCGATGAAGAACGTCAGTCCGTATGGGAGAGAATAGCGAATGCGGCCGTTCAGCCGGTTGGAGGAGATCGTGTAGGGGAGGCGACCGCTGCCGTTGTCCCATGGCCCCATCAGATCCGGGCTTATCACCGTCTCTACAACAACTGGCCGCCGAAGCTGTTGATCGCCGATGAAGTAGGGCTGGGAAAGACAGTGCAGGCCGGGCTGCTACTTCGGCAGGGATGGCTGGCCGGCAAGCTGAAGCGCATCCTCGTCCTTGCGCCTAAGAACGTCTGCAAGCAATGGCAGATTGAATTGCGTGAAAAGTTTAACCTGAATTGGCCGATTTACGATGGTCAGAAGCTGACATGGTACAGATCACCGGCGCGCAATCATGACTTTGAGAAACCCGTATCACGCGAAGGCTGGCATCAAGAGCCCTTCGTGATCATGTCAAGTCATCTGGCACGCCGCCAAGATCGGCAACGCGAGATCCTTGACGCAGCCGATCCATGGGACCTTGTCGTACTTGATGAAGCGCACCACGCCCGGACCAAGGGAGCGGGAACGCCTCAGGCCAAGGGCCCAAACCGTCTTTTGCAGTTGATGCGTTCGCTGCGTCGCCGAACAGATGGGCTGATCCTTTTGACAGCGACTCCATTGCAAGTCCACGCAACTGAACTCTGGGATTTGCTCGACCTACTCGGAATGCCCCCGGAATGGACACCGGATGCTTTCGTTCGCTTCTTTTCCGAAGTCGCCAAGGAACCGGTTACGAACGAGAGCCTCGATTGGCTCTCTGCGCTCTTCCGTGCAAACGAGGCGCATTTTGGCGAGATGGCGCGGGCGGATGCTGAGCGGCACACACGTCTGAGTGGGTTAAAATGCCGGAAGGTTCTTCAGGCCCTGCGCGATCCAGTGTCTATTCCGCGCCGTCAGCTGTCTCCGGAAGAGCGACGAGCGGCAATTATGATCATCAAGAGATCAACTCCAGTCAGCGCGCTCGTGTCGCGGCATACCCGTGAACTGCTTCGGAAATACTTCAAGGCGGGAAAGCTTTCCACGGCTGTCGCCACGCGGCAAGTCGAAGACAGGTTCATTCCACTGTCTAACGAAGAGGGTGATCTCTACAGCCAGGTCGAAACTTACATTTCTGATACATACAACGGTGCCGCACCCGATGCTCGCAATGCTGTGGGTTTCGTAATGACCATCTATCGGCGGCGTTTGGCTTCCAGCTTCCACGCCCTTCGTCAAACGATGGAGAAACGAAAAGGCGGGGTCGGCGGACTTCTTTCCGCGGCGGATGAAGCTCGGATTGATGAGAATATCGCCGACCAGGTCGAAGCGGGGGAAGAGATTGATATTGAAACCGTGTCGGAGGACGAACGTCGGGCTCTCGCGTTCGAAGAGATCGCGACGATCGAGACCATCGTTCATGACATCGGGCGCCTGCCAACCGATACAAAGGCCATCGAACTCACGAAGGTTCTTAGTGAACTAAAGGGCAACGGCTATCCGCAGGTGATGGTGTTCACCCAGTTCACAGATACCATGGACTACCTGAGAGACTTGCTCGTCGGGTCAGGAAAGTCTGTGATGTGTTTCTCTGGGCGCGGCGGCGAAGTGCACAATACTGATGGCACATGGAGTATGATCACGCGTGACGAAGTCAAGAGACGCTTCAAGGAAGGTCGGTCAGAGGTTCTGGTTTGTACAGATGCAGCCGCCGAGGGACTGAACTTCCAATTCTGCGGCGCCTTGGTGAACTACGATATGCCATGGAATCCTATGCGGGTTGAACAGCGCATCGGGCGTATCGATCGTCTCGGCCAGCGTTTCTCAGATATCCGAATTATCAATCTGCACTATGAAGACACAGTGGAGGCAGACGTGTATCGCGCTCTCAGGAGCCGCATCTCGATCTTCGAAAGGGTAGTTGGCGGGCTTCAGCCGATCCTTACGCGTCTACCTCGGCTAATCGAAGAGTCCGTTTTGTCGAAATCGACGGCGCCTGAAGCCAAGCGGGACGACGCACTGCAGGCGCTCGACAACGCGATAGCAGCGGGGGAAGGATCAGCGCTGAACCTAGATGAGTTTGCTGATGAAGATATCGAGGTGCCAGCACGCCCCGACCCCGCAATCTCCCTTGCTGATCTTCGGGCAGTTCTGGATCGACCTATCCTTCTCCCGCTCGGCACAGAGGCTGTTCACCTTAACGAGAAGGATTATCGACTGATCGACGGCTTTCTGCCGAACGCTGTACGTGTAACGGTTGACCGTGAATTTTATGAAATGCACTCCGATAGCGTTGAGTTTTGGACGCCTGGCAGTCCAGCATTTCCGGCGCTGTCAGCCTACCGACGTTGAATTCCGATCCCAGTACCATCCGCCATCCAAGTGTTTTTCATAACTGGGCAACAAACGCCGAAGATTTTTCTGATTTATTTTCAACATCTTATAGAGAATTCACCGGATCCGTGCAGTCATCAGGTCCGGAGAATATCGGCCCTGAGAGACCGCTTCCAAGCCTCCCGACGCAGGTGCCGGTGCTCAGCCCATCCCGCATAACCCTCGAATACAACGAGAAAATCCGGCCGCAGCCGGATCGGGAGAACGCGTTCGCGAGGGCAAGTGGCGGAGCGGGAGGGTCTGACCTCGAACCTTCTCCACCCTAAGCCATTGTTTTCTCGCGTACTGCCCGATGCACGTGGAGCAAACCATTGACCTTCTTGAGCGAGAGCGGGAGCCGGACATATAGCATCACCGCCGGGCGGATGATCTTGGGTGACGTCTTGAAGTACAAGAAGGGGCTGACTGCGGTCATGGCGGAACGCTGGTCAGCCCCCTGCCCCGCCTCAAGCCGGGTTCTTCTGACACTGCCCGTGCGGAGATCCGCGCCTCCAGGTCCACATCGCTGAACAGCGACCGCTCGCCTCGTCCGCCCCGCGCAGAAACCACTTGCACCGAGCGCGGCAACCACAGAAGTAGTCTGTTAGCGATTAATCTCATGCGTCGACCGCGCCCTCTAAATGACGCGGCCGAGTTCATCGTACGAAGCCGATTCGAATAGCTCAGACTGCTTCCTCAGAGTGAGATCTCGATGTGCTCGACTTCTGCCTTTGATGCGCCACGATATGCGGTAACTTCTATCTCCACCTTGAATTCCGGGGCCCCCAGTGGCGAACAAGTTACTGTGCGCTGCGGATCTATACCGTGAAATCTTTCACCGACATAATCCATGACAGCGCGGGCATCGGCGACATTCGGAATGAAGATGCGGGATTGCACAACATCTTCAATGCAGGAGCCAACCGACTTCAGGGCGCCCTCGATGTTGTGAAAACACTGGCGGGCCTGCTCGACCGGGTCGTCTGACATCTCCCGTGTCCGGTAATTCCTGCCGGCGGTGTTGGAAACGAAAATCCAGTTGTCGACGGCGACGATGCGTGAGTAGCTTTCTTTTGTTTCGAAGATCGAGCCGGATTTGACCTTGGTGATTTTGACCATTCGCTTTCCTTTCGTGGGTTGTGGTAAGGTGCCCCGCCAATTCGTTCTCTACGGGATGTTCGGTATCGGGACGGTCGGGCCGTCAGGCGTTTAAGCCGTAGATCTCGCGGGCGGTGGCAGCGGTGATGCGGCCTTCGGCGAGATCCCGGGCGACCCGTGCGGGATCGCGCCGCTCCGGCGGGCCGTAGCCGCCGCCGCCTGGCGTCACGATCGCGACCACCTGTCCCGGCTGCAGATCGACCATGCCATCGAACCGGGTGCGGCCATCTCCGAAATCGAGCCGTGTGCCAGAGGCTTCGCGCCCACCGTCCAGTCCCCACGGATGCGATGCAACGCGGGAACCCTCAACGGTGAAGCGGCAGGCCGCCTCGGCACGGTAGACACGGCGGATGCCAAGACCTCCGCGGAATGTGCCATCTCCTCCCGATCCATCGACCAGCTCGTAGCGCAGAAGCGTCAAGGGATACTCGCCCTCAAGGGCCTCGACAGGCAGGTTGGAGGTGTTGGTCAGGCTGACATGGATGCCAGAAAGGCCGTCCGCCCAAGGCCGGGCGCCTCCCCCGCCGCCGATGGTCTCAAGATAGACCCAAAGCGACCCGTCTCTGCGCGTGCCGTTAAAGATCGCTCCTGTGCAGCATCCGTTGCCTGCGGCCATGACCCGGCCAGGAAGCGCCTTTGCAAGCGCGCCATATATCACGTCGCATACGCGCTGGGCGGCGGCGATGCGCCCGTCGACGGCGGCCGGATGGGTACAATTCAGGATGGATCCTTTGGGCGCGGTGACGGTCAGGGGCCGCGAAAGGCCTGCATTGGGCAGGATCGACGGATCGACCACGGACTTCACTGTGAAGAAGGTCGCGGCCAAGAGCGACGTGTAGATCAGGTTCAGGCCAGCACGCACCTGCGGTGGACCATCGAAATCGAGACGCATCTCGTCCTCCGCTACGGTAACCTTGACCGAGAAGATCATGGATCCATCCCGCTGGTTGCTGTCGAAGCTGTCGGAAAAACTGTAGGTTCCGTCGGGGATCGCCCGGATGCCCGCGCGCATCTTGCGTTCGGCATAGTCCTGAAGTGCATCACCGGCCGCCAGAACGATGTCCGTGCCGTACTTTTTGCAAAGGTCCTGCATCCGTTGCACGCACAGCCGGTTCGCGGCCATCTGCGCCCGCAGGTCAGACAGGCGTTCGCGCGGCACCTGGCAGTTGAGCAGGAACATGTCCTGCAAGTCGGAATTAAGGATTCCCTCGCGATACAAGCGCACAGGCGGAATCCGCAGACCTTCCTGGTAGATGTGGTCGTGCCCGCGATCCGCAAAATCCGAATGGTGGGCCGTGTTGACCGCCCAAGCGATCAGCACGCCGTCAACGAAGATCGGCTCCGCCAGAACGATGTCGGGCAGATGGGTGGCACCGCCTTCATAGGCGTCGTTGGCGATGAACACATCGCCCGGCCGGATATCCTGAAGGGCATGCCGGCGGGTAATGTGTTCGATGACGCCAAGAAAGGATCCGAGATGCATCGGAATGTGCTCGGCTTGGCACAGCGTGTTGCCGCGATGGTCGAACAGGGCTGTGGAGCAGTCCCGCCTTTCCTTGATGTTGGTGGAGTAAGAGGCGCGCACCAGTGCCTCGCCCATTTCCTCGACAATCGACATCAGAGCCGATCCGATAACCTCGACGGTAATTGGGTCGATCGTGGTCATGCCTTGGTCTCCAGGATGAGGTTGCGGTAGGGATCCACGGTCGCCGTCATGCCTGGAAGGATCACCGTGGTGGTGTCCATCTGTTCGACGATAGCGGGCCCGGTGACGACATGGCCTGATCGCAACTTGTCACGGGACAGGACCGGGCAATCGACAAAGCCTTGAGCCTCCGGTAGCCAGACGTCGCGGCGCCCTATCTCTGCCGCGGACGCGTCGGGGGCGCCGACGGGCTCTGCCCGAAACTCTGCCTTGTCCACCACACCCGCTGCCTCAATCCGTAAGGTCACGAGCTGGATCGTTTCACCCTCCGCGACGAAGCCAAACCGCTGGCGGTGCGCGGCCTCGAAACGCTGGCCAAGCAATTCAAAACTGCTTTCGGTGATTGGGCCATCGGGCACCGATACCTGCAACTCGTAATTCTGGCCGCGATAGCGCAGATCGGCAGTGCGGATGAGCACCTGCCGTTGAGGGCTGATCGACTCCGCGGTGAACCAATTCGCGGCCTGCACGGCCAGTGCGGCAAAACCCTCCTCGACACCGGACGTACCTTCTGACGTCAGATCCAACAGCCTCGACACCGCAAAATCTGCGCGAAGATCGGTCAGGAGAAGCCCCAAGGCGCAAAGCGTGCCCGGTGTCGGCGGGACAATGACCTTTGCGATGTCGAGGTCGCGCGCCAGACGTGCGGCATGTAACGGCCCTGCCCCGCCAAAGGCCATGAGGGCATAGTCCCGGGGATCGTACCCACGCTGGACGCTGATGACGCGGATCGCCTTCGCCATGTTTGCAGTAACCACCGAGACGATGCCCTGCGCCGTCTCCATCAGGCCCAAGCCCAGCCGATCGGCTAGGCTCTGGACCGCGGCCACCGCCATGTCGCGGCGGACCTTCATCCGCCCGCCCAGGAGCTCAACGGGGTTCAGGGTCTGCAGTACGATGTTTGCGTCCGTCACAGTGGGTTCGCTGTTGCCGAGCCCATAGCAAACCGGTCCGGGATACGCTCCGGCAGACCGCGGCCCCACCTTCAGAAGCCCGCCAGAATCGACATGTGCAATTGATCCGCCGCCTGCGCCAACAGTGTGGATATCCAGCATCGGCGCCTTGATGGGATAGCCGTGCACCTCGGCCTGGCCCGTCAGATTGCATTGGCCCCCTGTCAGAAGTGCCACATCAGAGGACGTGCCTCCGACGTCGAAGGTGATGACATTGCCGAATCCAGCCATTTGCCCGATCGCCTGCGCCGCCACCACGCCCGTTGACGGGCCGGACAGCACGGTGCGCACTGGCAGGCTGGCTGCGGCATCAAACCCGATCACCCCGCCATTGGACTGGGTCAGCTGCGGCGGCACAGGAAGCCCGATGTCGCGAAGCCGTTCCTTCAGGCGATGGATATAACGGCTCATCACGGGGCCGAGGTAGGCGTTAACGACCGTAGTGGACAGGCGCTCGAACTCGCGGAATTCGGGAGCAACCTCATGCGACACGGAAACGAAGACATCCGGAAGCTCCTCGGCAAGGATACGCCGGGCGGCTGCCTCGTGTTCGGTGTTGAGGAAACCGTAAAGGAAGCAGATGGCGACGGCTTTGACCTCAGACTTCTTGAGATCGCGGATGCGGCTGCGAAGTGCAGATTCGTCAAGGGCCAGTTCAACGGATCCATCGTGCCGGATGCGTTCAGGTACCTCTTGGCGCAGATCGCGGGCGACGAGTTCGGCGGGCTTCTCGGCCGCCATGTCGTAGAGATTTGGGCGCCGCTGCCGACCGATCTCGAGTAGGTCCCGGAAGCCGTCCGTCACGATGAGCCCAGTCCGCACGCCCCGCCCCTCGATGAGCGCATTTGTGGCGACTGTGGTGCCGTGCCCCATAAAGGACAGCTCCCCTGGAGCCGCGCCGACTTGGGCCAGACCCTCGACTAGGCCGTCTGCAATCCCGCGCGACGGGTCGTCCGGCGTGGAAGGGACCTTCCAGATCTCGAGCCGCCGCGTCACGTCATCGAAGAGGCACACGTCGGTGAATGTGCCTCCGGAATCTACGCCGATTCTCCACGCCATCGCAGTCGCTACCCTCCAGATCTAGGCCGCCGCGCCGGCGACGACCAATTTGGCCCGCCCGAAACGGGACAGGCGAAACGGGGTCGGATCGACGCAGGGCGTAACGCCGCGGACGATCTCCGACATCAGTCGCCCGCCCCCCGGCCCGATTCCAAAGCCATGGCCGGAATAACCGGCGGACAGGAATAGCCCCGGTACTGCCTCGACGGCCCCGATGACCGGTATCGCGTCGGGCGTGGCGTCGATCATGCCGGCCCAGCTGTGTGTGATTCGAGCCGTTTCAAAGGCGGCAAACGCTTGCCGCAGGCGGATCAGGCTCTGTCGATTAAAGGGTTCGTGCGGGACGGGATCCAGCACGCGAATCTCTTCGAACGGCGTTGTCTGGTCGAGAGACCAGCTTCGCGGCATCCGCAGCTCGGTGACGAACTGGCCTCCGACACGCAACTTCAGCTCGCGCCAACTACGCACGAGGGTCGGGAGAAAGTCAAAGAACAGGCGGAAACTGTCTGGTGTTATCGGAGCCACATTGGCGTTGCGCAAGGCCACCGTGTAGCCTCCGTCAAGCCGCCTGCGAAAGGCCAAGTCGCCGCCGCCAACCGGCATGTCGGGAACTCCTTCGACTCCATCCACCCGCGCGGCCGTGCCCAGAATGCGCAATTGCGGGAAGTCCACCCCGACGTTGCCTAGGAACAGCCGTGACCAGACGCCGCCCGCCAGAACCACTTGGGACGTCCGAACCGTGCCCCGTTCGGTCACGACTGAGCTGACGCGGCCGGCC
This sequence comes from Antarctobacter aquimaris, assembly GCF_900184945.1. Classification (GTDB taxonomy): domain Bacteria; phylum Pseudomonadota; class Alphaproteobacteria; order Rhodobacterales; family Rhodobacteraceae; genus Maliponia; species Maliponia aquimaris. Next base: position 43,534 of record NZ_FXYF01000009.1, read on the forward strand.
GAGGTCTCGATTCCCCGGACAGCGCAATTCTCGACGATGCGTGCGCCCAGCCGCCGGGCGGCTCTGGCCATGGCCGGAACGGCTTGCCCGGGTTCGGCACGGCCATCGTTCGCTGTATGCAGGGCCATCCGGTAACTGCCATGAATTCCGGGCAGGAGGCGGGCCAGCGCGGAGCCTTCGATGATCTGTGTCGGCACCCCCGACTTTGCGGCGGTTTCTGCCCAAGAGGAAAACTCTTTGATCTCTCGAGGAGTGCGGCAGACGTAGGTGATGCCGGTTTCCCGGAAACCGGTGTCTATGCTGAAATGCCGATCAATCCCCCGCCATAGCGCCAGGCTTTCGATTGCGAGAGGAACTTCTGCGGCATCCCGACCCATCTGCCGCACCCAACCCCAGTTCCGCGAGCTTTGTTCGGCCGCGATCTGGCCCTTCTCGAAGAGGGAGACCTGAACCCCCGCCTCGGCAAGAAAAAGCGCGGCAGTCACACCCGCGATGCCGCCGCCAACGACAACCACCTCGCTTGCGTCGGGCACCGGATCCGAAGCTCCGATCTTGTCCAATGACGGAATCGGCATGATGCCTCCCTCAAAGCGTGTCTTCGAGCCGGCAGTTGACCAGCATCTCGGCTACGGCGGCATTGTTCGGTAGTTCGATCGCGGTCCGAACGAGTTCCGCGATAGTCTCGGGCTGGATCATGTCCTCGGGGCGGACCTTGTCGGTGTAGGCGCTCATCGACGTGTGCACGAAACTCGGGCAGATAGCGGTGGCGCGAATGCCCTTGTCCCAGCCGACTTGTCGGGTGGTGTGGTGCAGACCCATCATGGCGAACTTCGTCATGTTGTAGCCGACAAGCGAATTGCGAACCCGCTTTCCCGAGAGAGAGACGATGTTCACGATCCGGCCGCGCCCGCTTCGCTCAAGATGCGGAAAGCACAGCCTGATAAGTCGCGCCGGCGCCTTCACATTCACCGTCCAGAGCCGGTCCAGCGCGTCCTCGTCGTCATCCAGGAGATGGACATGCTCGCCGTTTCCAGCGTTATTCACCAGCACGTCTATGCCGCCAAAGCGCTCCACAGTCTTGTCTACCCACGTGCTTGCGCTGGTCCGATCAAAGGCGTCGAAACGAACGTGAATACGTCCGTCATCGCAGGCCCCGTGCTCTGCATCGAGCGACGCTTCGTTGCGCGCACCGAGCGAGAGACGGTACCCAAGATCCCCAAGATGGTGCGCAATCTCGGCACCGATTCCGCGGTTCGCGCCCGAAATCATCACGACCGGCCCCAGGTGCTCGCTTTTTTGCATGAAAGCTTTCCTTTTTTTGCCAACGATTCGCCCAGAGTCCTGGCTATCGATGCGCGTTTATGATGTTTTGTGAAAGCTACTTGCTTGTCAAGCTACTGAGGAGCTTTTTTCTGCGATCGCCATGGCCCACAGGTACTGCGGGGAGGCCTGACTGGCCTTTTTGGCAGGTCGACATGCGGAGATGCGACCTTTTCTTGACAAAAGCTCCCACCATGTGGCTATGATGGTGCAGCCGCGCGCTAGAACGTTCAAACAAACGCGCAGGTAGCGATGGTTTGCTCGACGCGCGGTCGGCAGCCACATATCGCGACCGAAGAAGGGAGAATGCAGATGAACCTCACCCGTCGCAGGATGTTGGGCACGACCGCCGTGGCCAGCTTGGCCACGCTGGTCGGACGCCCCACGATGGCACAGTCCGTTCGTTGGGACATGGCAGATGAATATGGTGCGCAAGCGCTGTCCGGGCAGGCCGCGAACTTCTTCATCGCAGAACTACAGCGCCGGATCGGTGATGCAGTACAGATCACATACCAAGGCGGCGGCGCTCTTGGCTATAAGTCGGCCGACCATTTCGACGCGGTGTCGAGCGGCGCCGTCCAAGCTGCTGTGACACTGCTCACGCAGCTGGGCGGGATCGACCCGCTGTTCAATCTCTCGTCGCTGCCGTTCATCGCTAATTCCCCCGAAGACGCCTACAAGCTGTGGCAAGCCGCGCGAGCCGAGTATGCGAAAGTCTTCGAGGAGAACGGCATGGTTCTGCTCTGGGCGATGCCCAACCCGCCCTCTGGAGTGAATGCGCCCGTGCCTATTACCACGCGTGAGTCTCTCGCCGGACTGCGCATCCGCACCTACGACGTCAATGGCACGAAAACCCTGATCAACGCCGGTGCCGCGCCGCTGCAAATCGCGTGGGCAGACCTGATCCCGCAGCTCTCGACCGGAGGAATCAATGCTGTCCTAACTTCAGCTGACGGAGCCAAGCAACTCTCGCTCTGGGACTACGTTACCGACTTCACCGAACTGAACTACGCGATGGGTCTGTTTGTCTGCCACGTGAACAAAGATGAGTTCGATGCCCTGCCAGAGGAAGTGCGAGCCGCGATGCTCGACTCGGTCGAGTCCTGCGATCTGTTCAACTGGGAAAACATGGTGGCCAGCATCGAGGCAGCATATAGCGTCATGCGCGAGAACGGCATGACGATCACCATGGACGACGAAGTGCCGGCCGAGGTCTTTGCCTTCCTGCGCGAGGCGAGCGCGCCAGTACATGAGGAATGGCTGGCGCAGACCGGGGATCGGGGCGCGGTAATACTTGAAGCCTACGAAGCATCGCGTTCAAGCTGACAGAAGTGGATATCGCGGCGGGGCGCCCACCGGGCTACCCGCCGCCACACATTCGAGACCGGAGGTTCGACTTGGACAACACTCGCCCCCCGGAACTGGCCGAGATCGAGGCACCAGAACATCCCGACGTGACGGATGATCCGTCATGGCTTGTCGCGTTAGCGCACGTGTCAACGTGGGCAAACCGTGCCGCTGCAGCAGTGGCGGCAATGCTCCTGATTGCCATGACAGCGCTCATCCTCGTCGAGATCGCGATGCGACTCTTCGGTAAGTCGACCTTCATGGCCGATGCTCTCGTGGGTTATGGTGTTGCTGGCCTGACATTCCTCGCTGCGGCCTGGGCGCTTGAAGACGGCGCAATGATCCGCGTCTCGGTGGTCACGAATCTGCTCCCGCCCCGCGCGAGATTCATCGCAGAGGCTTTCACGATCTTGTCGGTCGGCGCGCTGCTCGCGCTCCTCCTTATCCATCAGTGGAGTACGGTATCGCGGCTTTATACAAGAGGCTCGGTATCTCAGCACTTCTTCCCTATCCCGCTGTGGATCCCCGAGGCGCTTTTTCTCTCAGGGCTTGTCTTGCTGACTGGCCAGGTCATCGTCCGAGGCCTTCGGTTGATCGCCGTCGGCCATAGCGACGAACGCCCCCTGTCCCTTTAGGCGGAGTCCACCCCATGTCGCTTGCGCTTTCGTCTCTAATCGTACTCGGCCTGTTGGTGCTGTTCCTGGGAGCCGGCGTCTGGATCTTCGCCGGGCTGACCTTAGTCGGGGCCGTCGCCCTGAACGTGATCCTCGACTATAGTTGGACACGAATAGGTACCATCGCTTCGCAGGTCATATCGTCGTCGGCCGTATCCTGGGAGCTTGCGGCCATCCCCATCTTCATGTGGATGGGTGACATCATATTTCGTACAGATATTGCACAGCGGCTGTTTCGCGGACTTGCGCCGCTGGTCGCGCCGATTCCGGGCGCTCTTTTGCATACGAATGTTCTGGGCTGCACGATATTCGCCGCGATTTCAGGGTCTTCGACGGCCACAACGGCAACCGTGGGCAAGATCACCATCCCCGAACTGTCCCGACGCGGCTACGACCTTCAACTCGCGTCCGGGTCGTTGGCGGGTGCCGGAACATTAGGTCTGCTGATTCCTCCGTCCATCGCGTTGATCGTCTACGGCGTGCTGGCCGAGGTATCGATCGCCAAGCTGTTCGCGGCGGGTGTTGTGCCGGGCCTGATGATAGCGGGTCTCTATTCCGGTTATCTCGCCATTCGAGCCTTGATCGACCCTACTATCGCTCCTGCTTTCGATGGCCGACTGTCCGTGAAAGTTGTGCTTCAAGGCTTTGCCGAACTGATACCAATCCTGATTCTCATGACCATTGTGCTGGGATCGATCTACAGCGGCATTGCTACCCCGTCGGAAGCGGCAGCAGTGGGCGTGCTTGGAGCCGTCTTGATCACCATCGCGACTCGTCAGTTCAGCATCGCGATGATGCGCGAGAGTCTACTTGGTACCTTGAGGGTGTCCGCCATGATCCTCATGCTGATAGCGGCCTCATCCTTCCTTTCTGCTGCGATCGCATTCCTGCATCTGCCCGCACAACTCACTGAGGGAATTGCGGCCCTGGACCTTTCGCCGTACGGCCTCTTGCTGATCCTCGCGCTGGTCTACATCGTGCTCGGGATGTTTCTTGACGGCACATCGATGACGGTAATGACGGTTCCCATCGCCGTTCCCCTGATCGTGAGCGCCGGGTTCGATCCTCTCTGGTTCGGGATATATCTCGTCATAATGATCGAGATGAGCGCGCTGACGCCGCCCGTGGGACTAAACCTCTACATCCTTCAGGGGCTTACCGGCGAGGATATGGGGCGCACGATCCGCGCGGCGTTGCCTTTTTTCTTGTTGCTTTGTCTCGGCACCGTGCTGATTGCCTTTTTCCCAGGTATTGTGCTCTGGCTTCCCGGGCTACTTTGATGACGCGGGAAACAAGAGCAGGAAAAATGTGATGATCGAGCAGGACGACATCCTTTCCGATGAGATGCTGCCGGCCGAGCGGCGGCAGCGTCTTATCGACTGGTTCCGCGACAATGCAGCCGGATCGAGCCAAGATCTCGCGCAGATGTTTAGCGTATCGGTCTCGACAATACGCCGCGACCTCGACCTCCTTGCGTCGGAGGGCCTAGTGCGGCGAACCCACGGCGGCGCAGTTCGGATCCGATCCCGATCGACGTTCGAGTTGTCCACCGATCAATCGCGTCGCGTGGCGGTCGAAGAAAAGCAGGCTATCGTGCGCGAGGCAATGAAGTTGATTGAGCCGGAGCAAAGCCTGCTGATCGACACTGGCGGCGTGATCGCGCACATCCTCGCCGACCAGATTGCGCTCCTCGATATGCCGCTGACGGTCGTTACAAACGATCTTTATGTCGCCAACGCGTTGACTTATCGAGAGAACATCAAGCTGATCGTGCCAGGGGGAACATGTCGGTATGGCTCATACAGCCTGCTCGGGGAGCCCGGATTGAGTTTTCTGTCGGACATTCGGTGTGAGATTTTCTTCATGTCCACGCAGGCTATCGACGAGGAGTGTGCGTCGGAGACGAACCTGGACCTCGTGCAGCAGAAGCGGGCAATGATCCAGTCGGCGAGCACCGTGGTGCTGATCGCCGACAGTGTCCGCTTCGCTGCACGAGCTCTCTACAAGACGGCCCCCATTGAAGATATCGACTTGATAATTACCGACGAAGGACTGGCCGAGGAAGATCGGGAGCGCTACCATGCCGCGGGTCATAAGCTGTTGATCGCTGCGATGTAGATTGCGCTCGACGCCGAACCTCACCGTTTCCGAAGTTCCCGAGATGTCGCCGCCCGGCGGGCTGTTAGGTTTCAGGGTGCTGACATGTGTGGACGGCTCCGTTTGCGCAAGGGTTGATTTGAGCTGGGAATGATCGTCGCGGGGTGCGGTCATGTGTCCAGCCTGTGCGCGCGGTGCTTCTGACCGCTGGCCCTGATGAAGTCCGCATGCCTGGTCCCAATCAGACTATCGAGCTGTAACGCCCTTCCAGCACCTCGGGGTATCCCGGCAGCGGTCCCGTTCGATCATCATCACTCACGTCTGCCCTTGCATTTCGTCGCGGTGCCTTCGGAGCGCCGCCATGTCCTCCTTCGTTCAGATGGCCGGTGCGGCCCTGTAGCTCTCTCCCTTCGCAAGCAGCGCCCAGGCGGTGCGCGCGGTCTTGTTGGCAATCGCCACGGTCACGAGCCGCGTTGGCTTGCGCTCAAGCAGGGATCTGACCCAGGCCCCGGTCCGGCTGTCGGTGGTTGGCGCGCGCCGGGTTACCGAGGTCGCGCCGACGACCAGCAATCGGCGCAGATACCCGTTCCCCATCTTCGAGACATGACCGAGCCGATCCTTCCCGCCGGAGGAGTTCTGTCGCGGCACGAGCCCAAGCCAGGCCGCGAACTGACGGCCCGATTTGAAGACGGACGGATCCGGCACACTGGCCGCGAGGGCCGTGGCGGTGATGATGCCTACACCCGGGATCGTCTCAAGCCGCTGGCTTGCCTGGTTCTGCCGGTGCCACGCCATGAGATGGCGTTCGATCTTGCCGATCTCGTCCGCCAGGCTCTCGAGCTGCGCGGCCAGCGACAGAAGCGCCGACCGAGCAACGGCTGGCAGGTCCAGCCCGTCGTCCGGGTCGCTGAGGCGTCGGGCGAGCTCGACAACCTTCCGTGGTCCCTGCGCGGTGATCATCCCGAACTCCGCCAGATGTGCTCGGATGGCGTTGAGGATCATCGTGCGCTGCCGCATCAGCAGGTCGCGCGACCGGTGCAGGACGAGGACCGCCTGTTGATCTTCGGTCTTCACCGGCACGAAGCGCATGTTCGGTCGTGTCACGGCCTCGCAAATCACCTCGGCATCGGCCGCATCATTCTTCTGACGCTTCACGTAGGGCTTCACATATGCGGGCGGGATCAGCCGCACGTCATGGCCGAGAGCCGCGATCTCCCGCGCCCAGAAGTGAGAGCTCGGGCAGGCTTCCATGCCGATCAGGCAGGGCTCGAGCCTCGAGAGAATGTCGAGAAGCGCCCCGCGGCGCACCTTCTTCTGCAGGACAATGGCGCCATCCCTGTCAACGCCATGCAGCTGAAAGACAGACTTGGCGAGATCGATCCCGAGTGTTGTAATCTCCATGTGGTCGGCTCCTTCCTTTGTTGGCTGTCACCCAGCACCAACATGGCACAATGCGATGCCGTCGGGGTGGAGCCGTCCACACCATCAGACTAATCGAAATATTCTCAGCTGGGACAGAAACCCTGTCCTTTATGCCGCGCAGAGGCCACACCATTCGGCGAGAGCGGCGGCGAGTTTAACTTAAGGAAGGCTCAGGTGGAGAGGCTACGTTCTGTGTTGAAGTGGTTCGTGACGGAGGCGTGGACGGATGCGGACTTCTGCAAACTTCGCATGCGCCGGAACCGAAGCATTGCCCGCTCCCGTCTTAGGACCAACAAGCATCACTAAGAGTCACAGGCCCGCGCCTGCTCCCGCATCACAGCATAGTCACTGAGTATCTCCTCGATCACGGATCCCTCCGGCAACAAAGCCAGTTCCTCGGCCGCACGCGCCTGGAACTCCCGGCTGTATTCGACGACCGGTGGACAGACCCCGAGCCCACCACCGTTAGAAGCGCCCGCCGCGCAGCCGCTCAGCCAGATCGTCGCGAGAACGGGGGCGACGCGCCGCAGCCTCGAGCATCCGCCGTTGGACATCATTGGCCTTCTCCATGGTCTCGAGCTGCTCGACCAGCCGCCCGACGCGCTCGCCGGAGCGGCGCAAGGCCAGCAGGAACAGAAGGATCGCGAGCGCGGTGACGCCGTAGCGGAGCGCCGTGCGCGCCCAAGCTGATCTGGCGAGCTTTGCGAGAAGCCCGCCGATCACCGCCGCCCCCGGTGCCAGTCGTCGAGCCGTGCGTAGATGGTGATTGCGATGCCCACGAGCGCCACCGCGATGAACACCAGGCGCAACGTGTCGAGATACGGCACGAGCGGCAGGATGGCGGTCTGGGTCTCGGCAAGGACGCCCTGCGCCACCTCGACACCCGCAGCACCCAGCGTCGCTACGCCGGCCGCCCCGCCACCTTTCATGGTGCGGCTGTCGGCAAGCACTTCGCGTGCGGGCGGCGTCTCGGCTGCAAATTCCGTCGCCCGGACCGGGAACCGCTTGCCCCACTGCCTTGCGGGCCCGAGATCGACATGGATGAAGCCCGATCGCGGGTAGAACCCGAAACCGAGGAATCCGACCTCGCGCGCCGCGGCCTCGAACGCCACCGGATCGTGGTTTGCCATCGCGATGTCGAAGGCCGCACCGTCGAGGTGTTTCGACCGGGTCGCGCCGCCGACAGCACGGTTGTGCTCGGGGCTGCGATAGGCGGAACGGACGATCAGCGGCTTGCCCAGCCGGTCGCGCAGCGCCTGCAGCCTGTCGAGGGCCGGTTCGTTGATTAGCAGCTTGCCGGTGCCCCGGCAGGCGATCTCGGCGGGCGAGAAATTCGGCCAGCGCCAGGTGCCCTCAGGCACGTCGCGCCAGTGGCGGTGGAAAGTCGTGGTCATCGGGTCCTCCGAAAACGAATAACCCGCCTCGAGGGCGGGTCATTGCGGGCTGATGGATGGGGATAGGGAGCGACTACGGGCTGCCGCCGAAGATCTTGAGCTTGATGGCGATGCCGGCGAGCAGCGCCAGCATGACGCCGGTGGTGATCATGCGGACGGCGGTCTGCATCGCGGTGCGCCGCACCATACGGATGCAATCCACGAGGGAGCGTAGATCGCGGATGTCGAGCGCGGCCTCGTCGCCGTCGAGACCAACATCAGCCAGCGCGCGTTTCGCGCCTTCCTCGGCCGCGCGGGTCAGGATGGCCTCGAACTCGGCGTCGGGCATGCGCACGAAGCCCTCGGATCGGGGTGGGTTCATCGGATCCTCCTTCCGCCGCTCAGCCGACCTTGCAGCCCCAGAAGGACGTGTGGTCGGCGGCGAAGTAGCCGTCCGCGACCCGGAAATATCCCTGCAGCTCGACGGTGTCGCCTGCAGTCAGCGGCACCATGGTCTGCAGCCAGATCGCGGTGGCGAGCGAGACGTGGGTGGCGGAGATTTCGCCGAGGGAGCCGCGGATTTCAGTGGTGCCGTTCAGGACCAGCCGCCCGCGCATGCGGGCCGTGGCGCTGGCGTTGATCTTGTAGAGCAGCGTCGCGCCGAAGAGGTAGGTGCCGTCCACGGGGGCGACGAAGTGGTTGTTCGCAGCGTCGAAGGCGCCCTGGTCGTTGGTGTCGGTGTTGTTGAGGCCGATCTTCGTCCAGGTCCCGACGCCCACGTAGTTGTCGTAGTTCGTCCAGGCCTTGAAGCGGGGCAGCCGGGGCTGGTCCACAATGCCGGTGGCGTTGTCGACGCTGAGCCCGTCGAAGAAGGTGCTGCCGTCGGCCGAGACCGCGATCCGGAATCGGTCAGAGCCGAAGAGGCCGACCAGCGCCTTGGTCACGAAGCCGGTCTGGAGCGTCAGGCCGAGATCGTCGCCCGCAGCCTCCTTGTTCATGGTGTAGAAGAGATCGCCCGTGCCGCCCTCGGCCACGGTCTTCGCCGTCCAGAGCGCCGCGTTCAGCTTGGCAGAGAACGGGTTCGCAGCGTCGGCTGCCGTGCCCAGTCCCAAGAGCTCAAGGTTCTGCAGCGCCGTCGGCGTGGTGCCGACCCAGTTTGCGCCGTCATAGACCAAGAGCAGGCCTTCGTCCTCGACCCACGCGCGCCAGCCGGTCCGCGGCGGAAGTCGCAGCCAGGCGCCGTCGGTCCAGAGCGCGACGTTCAGGTCCCAGCCCGCCCAGTCGCCCGTCGCGCCCGAGCCGACGATGTAGCGGTCGCCATCGGCGGGAGAACCGGGCGGTGCCGTCAGATCCCGGTCGAGGACGGAGAGCTGGACGAGCCCGTCGAGGATCCTCAGCGCCTCGTTGTGGGTGACATGCTTCTGGGCCTGCGCCGCGAGGATGTAGGGCAGCAGGAGATGGGTCGTGGCGTCGGACATGGGATGGCCTTCAGAACAAGAGCGTGACGGTCTTGGGTGCGCCCCGCCCGATGAGGGCGGAGAGCTGGAAGATGCGGATGTCGAGCGTGTCGCCGGGGCCGAGCGGCGCGCCCCAGTCGGCGGTCTGGTCGGCGCTGCTGTAGACTGCGCTGGTGGTGGCGGTGCTCAGCACCCGCTTCACGGTCGTGCCGTCGAGGATCTCGACCTCGTAGGCCTCGGTTTCCTCTGCGAGAGCCGCCTCGGCCGCGCCCCAGTTGTCGGCCGCGAGCGACCGGGACCGACGCGTCCAGCGGATGGTGAGATCGCCGGGAGTGCGGGGGCGACGCCACGGCTGCTCCACATGGGCCACGGAGAACGGACGAAGCCCTACGCCCGCAGGCGTGAAGGATTGCGCCACATAGGTCTCGTCGCTGACGAGACGGCTCGCCGGGCCGATGCGCCAGTTCCACGGCAATCCGAGATCGGCCTCGGCGATCGGCAGAGACGCCAGCGCGGTGTCCAGCACCACGACCCGCGCGCCTGCCGGAGCCGGGTTGCCCATCGCGCCTTCGGTGCCCCGCTGGCCGCGCAGGAGCCGGGTCAGACTATAGCGGCCAGGTGCCAGAAGCTCGGCCGCGCCCGCCTGCACGATCTCCCAGGTGCCGGGCGCGGTTTCCACTCCCAGCGCGTTGGCCCCTCCGAACAGGGTCAGGTCGGTGACACTTTCCAAGGTGCCGGTGAGCAGATCGACCACCAGCGCGTTTCCGAGATCGAAACGCGAGCTGGGGCCCGGATAGAAGTCGGTGACCAGAGCCCCGATCCGGGCGCGACTGCCGAAGGTGGTCAGCAGCTCGAAGCCATCGGTCGAGGGGCTGCGGAACACAGCCATCTCACCCGGCCAGGGAACCGCGTGCGCCGCGACCAGCGGCCGATGTGCGGGCTGATCCTCGGTCAGCTGCGGCAGGTCCATCAGCACCGCATCCGGCGCGCCGAACACGACCGCCCGCGTCAGCGACGCCGCGCGGGGATCGCCGGGCGGCAGGTCGTAGGTCGCGCGGTCCTGGCGGACCGCCTCGATGCCCCGCGCCTCGGCGTCGGCGATGGAGACGAGCCGCAGATCGACCAGCCGCCCGTCATGCGCGAGCTGGATCGCATCGGCCGGGTCCAGCGCGAGCCGCGAGGGCGGCAGACGGAACACCGCCGTCTCGCGACCGACCCACGCCTCCATCAGCGCGCGGCGGCAGCGCCGCTCGGCCTCCTCTGGCGGCACGGCCATCGGGAAGGACTCGGAGGCGATGCGCGTGGTGTCCACCGTGATGCGCCGGGCCTCGACGAGGGCGGCGTCATAATCCTCGTCGGCGCGGGCGACCTGCCACTTCAGCGCCTGCGGCAGTTCGGTCTCCTGACCGCGGGTCAGCTCCAGCACGTCGCCCTCGCGAGCGGCGACCAGTCCGTCAGGCGCGAGGGTCGCGACGGAGGCCCGGCCGCGCATCACGAAACGGATCACGCCCTCGGTCTCGACCGCGTCGAAGCCGAAGTGGCGCGACAGCGTGGTGATCGAGGCGCGCGGGCTTTCGAGCGCCGTGATGGCGTAACCCTCGACCGCACCCCAGAGCCCGGAGACGTCGATCCTCGACTCGGGCATCCCGGTCCGCAGGCAGAGGTGCCGGACGAGTGCGGCCAGCGACACTGCGCCGAGCCGCCCGGTCAACCAATGCCCGAGCCGCCAGTTCGCACCGTCCGTCCAGACGTCGGTCAGCGCCGGAAAGAACGGATAGGGCCGCGCATCCCAGGTCCAGGCCGCGCATTCGGGGACGTGCACCATCCGGCCGCCGTAACCCGAGGACAGCGGGTTGTTCGCGGCCTCGCCCCACCAGAGATACGTCGCCTCGAGATAGGCCCGCTGGATCGCGTCGTCGCGCCAGCCCCGCGAGAAATGCGGCGTGAAGCTCTCGGAGGACTTCGAATCGAAGAAGACGTTGGGCTGGTTGGTGCCCCGGTCGATGGCGGGACAGCCGAGCTCGGTGAACCAGATGGGCTTGGACTCCGGCACCCACGCCGTCGGCGTGCCGCTCTCCACCCCGCCCGGGCGGTCGTAGTGCTCGTTCGACCACCAGGCGCGCAGATCCTTGTAGCGGAAGACCCATGGCTTGGCCGCCGCGCCGTCCGTGATAGGGGTCCGCACCTGCGCGGTGCGATCCACCGCGCTGGCATAGAACCAGTCGAAGCCTTCGCCGCCCGCGATGTTCCCCTGCAGGTAGGCGCGGTCGTAGATCGCGGGCCAGCCCTCGGCCGCGTCCGCATGCTCGAAGCCGTCGCGCCAGTCCGACAGCGGCATGTAGTTGTCGATCCCGACGAAATCGATCTCCGGATCGGCCCAGAGCGGATCGAGATGGAAGTACACGTCGCCCGAGCCGTCGCCCGGCTGGTGTCCGAAATACTCCGACCAGTCGGCGGCATAGCCGATCTTCGTCCCGGACCCGAGGATCGAGCGGACATCCGCAAGCAGGTCCCGATACGCCTGCACCGCCGGATAGGTACTGGCCCCAGAGCGGATCGTCGTCAGCCCCGGCATCTCGGTGCCGATCAGGAAGGAGTCGACCCCGCCCGCCGCCGCGCAGAGATGGGCGTAGTGCAACACCATGCGCCGCAGGCCCCAATCGCCGGAGGGGCCGGTCCACGAAACCGACTGACCCGAGACGCTGAAGCTGGCGGGCGTGGCCGCGCCGAACAGCGCCACGACCTGGCTCGCCGCCGTGGCGGTCTTGTCCACGGTCCCGGCGAACCCCGCCGCAGGAGAACAGGTGATCCGCCCCCGCCAGGGGAAGGCAGGCTGGCCGGTCTCCGCGGCGTTGTCGGAATACGGGTTCGGCAGCGTGTTGCCGGGCGGCACATCCATCAGGATGAACGGGTAGAAGGTGACGCGCAGCCCGCGGGCCTTCATCTCCTGGATCGCCTGCACCACCGCGAAGTCGGAGGGCGTGCCGCCATAGACCGGACGGTCCTCGTCGTCGCGGCTCACGAGGAAGGCGCTGGCGCGGCTCACGCCGTTCACCGACCAGCTGGCGGGGGTGGTCGATTTGGCCGACACCTCGACGCCCGGCCGCACCTTGCAGGTGCCCGCGCGCAGATCGTCGCCGAACCAGGCTACGACGAGACTGACGCTCTCGACCGCCGGGGCCATGGCCTGAAGCCGGTCCAGTGACTCCACCATGTCCGTTGCATCCGGCAGCGCGTTCAGGTTCTCGGGCACCGTCGTGCCGCCATCGGTCTTGCGGATCGCTTGCGTCGCGTAGGTGAACTCGCCCGAGGCTGGGATCATGGTGACGGCGCGGGTCAGCCCCTCGGCGGTGTCGGGATCGGCGAGCGGCCGGAACACCTCGAAGGACAGCTGCGGCAGGCGGTTGCCGTAGGTCGAGAGCGCCAGCTCTTCGAAGACCACATAGGCGGTGCCGCGATAGGCGGGCGTGTTGGCGGCGCCCATCTTCGCCGCGATGAACGGATCGGGGCTCTGCACCTCGTCGCCGGGATACCAGCGCCAGGTGACGCCGGAGAGGTCCATCGGCTTGCCGTCGGCCCAGACGCCGCCAATGCCGGTGATCGGGCCTTCGCAGAGCGCCACGGCGAAGGAGGCGTAGTAGAGATACTCGGTGGTCTTGACCTTGCCGCCCCCGCCGCCCTTGCCGCCCCCTTGGGTGGTGGTCTTCGTCTCCTCGCGGAAATCCGTCGCCCAGATGATGTTGCCGCCCATGCGCATCCGACCATAGAGCCGCGGGATGACCGCGCCTTCGGTGGCCGAGGTAATGCGCAGCGTGTCGAGCCGCGCGCCCTCGATGCGCTGGGTGGGCGCAAGCGACGAGATGATCCAGCTGTCGACGACCGAGCCGATGCTGGAGCCGATGAATCCGCCGATGGTGGCGGCGCTGACGCCGAGGATCGCGCCACCGATCGAACCGCCAATGGCGGCGCCGGCGGCACCGAGAACAAGCGTTGCCATGTCGGGGTCTCAGCGTTGCGGGAACAGGAAGGCGAAGGCGATGCGCCGCCGCCAGGATGGGATGAGCGGTTCCTCGATCACGCCGAGCCGCTCATAGGCGTGGAGGAAGCTGTCGGGCGCGGTCAGGATCCCTACATGCTTCGCGATGGCACGGGGCTTCATGCGGAAGAGGACCAGCGCGCCGGGATCGGCCTCGGCGGGCAGCACCTCAATCAGCATCCGCCGCGCGCCCTCGGCCAGAACCTCGCGCGGTCCGGTCTCGCCCCAGTCCCGGCTGTAGGGCGGGATCGGGAACGGTTCGGGGCCGACGATCTCGCGCCAGATGCCCCGGGCGAGCCCGAGGCAATCGCAGCCGACACCGCGCAGGCTCGCCTGGTCGTGGTACGGCGTGCCGAGCCAGGACCGTGCGATGGCGATGACGCCCAGGGGATCGGCGGAGGTCACAGCACGCCTCCCTCGTGCCCACCGTCCTTCGTGGCATAGCGCAGCACCGCGTCCTGGCCGGGGATGTGCGGGAAACCGCGGAAGTTGGCGGTGTTCGCGAACTTCGCCCCGCAGGTCTCCATCCGCTTGTCGCAGCCCGCACGGATGGTGAAGCCGTCGCCCTCGGCGATCGCGCGCACCGGCGCTTCGAGCAGGGTCAGGATCGCCACGCCGTCCGTGACGTCATGGCCGAGCACCTCGGTGCGCCGACCCGCGTTCGCGCCGCTGGTCCAGTCCAGCGTACCGAAGGTGAACCAGCCGGAGGTGAAGCCGCCCAGCCCCGAGGCGGTGAAGGCCCGGTCCCGCAGGAGATCGATGACGGCGCCCGTGCCTTTGTACGTCGGGTTCTCCAGATCGACGCTGCAGCGTGCATCGCCGAGCGCGGCGTCGCAGGTCGCCTGGAAGGTCCGTCCCACCGTCTGGCCCAACACATGAGCGAGCGAGCGGACCTCGGCGACGAAGGCGAGTCGCCCGCGCCGGATCTGACCGATGGCGCCCCGCCGCATCAACACGCGCTGGCCGGGATCAGACCAGTTCACCCGCCAGACCTCGATCTCGGCGTTGTCCCAGCGGCCGTCGAGAATGTCGGTCTCGGTGATCCGGTCCGAGGTCAGCACGCCCTCCGCATCCTGCGCATCGACCGACAGGTCCGAACCAGAACGGACCTCGGAGGCGGTCAGCCCGCTCTCGGGCTCGAAGTCGGTGCCGTCGAAGCTCAGCGTCCGGTCATGGTCGGTGAAGCCGAAGGTGACGCCATCGGCGCGCATGATCCGCCAGCACCAGGCGAGCGTCGTCGCACCCTCGTCGAGATGGGCCTGCAGCAAAGGATCGAGGGTCTTCATCGGCGCAGTTCCAGCAGCGGAATGGAGGTGATCGAACCGAGCCGCTCGAGGTCGAGCGTCACGTCGAGAACATCGGTGTCGAAACGGACGGGCACGTCGAACTCAAAGCCTGCACTGATTACGACGCCGATACCCGGGGCGGCGCTGAAGGTGACGAAGCCGGTGGTCGTGTCGACCGACCAGCCGCCGAGCTGCTCGATCCCGCCGAGCGCGATGCGCACGCTGCCCGCCACCGGCTTCGCGATGGCGCGCGTCCAGGATTGCACACCGGAGGCGTAGCGCTTCACCAGCTGGAAGGCGGTCGTCGCGCCGTCGCCGGTGCCGATCGCCTGGTCGGCGGGCGATGGCGTGCCCGAAGGCAGGCAGGACTTGTGGTCGCCCCAGTCCTTGAACCGGAAGCCATGCAGCCGACCGTTGCGCGCCTCGAAGAAGGCGACGACGGCGGCGAGATCGTCGGCGCGGCGGATGCCGTAGGCGACATCGTAGCGGCGGCGGCTGTTCGCCCAGCTGGCGTTGCGCTCCTCGTCGCCCGAGGCGAGCTCGACGATCTGCGTGCGCCGCTCGGGTCCGCCCCGCGCGCCGCGGCTGATATTGTCGGGAAACCGGACCTCGTGAAACGCCATCACATGCCCCTCCGCCCGAGCGACACGGCACGGGCGATGTCGGCCGCGACCTGTGTGCGGGACTGCCTGAAGCTCTCGGCGTCGCGGGCCATGATAGTGACGTTGACGCCGCCGCCCGCGCCGTAGCTCTGCGCCTCGCGCCGCGACAGCACCCGTTCGCCGCGTTGCAGGATCGCGGGCACCTCGTCGTGACGAAGCCCGGCCATGCCGCCGCCATGCATTCGCGGCGCGGCAGCAAAAGCGATGGCCGGGACCATGCGCGAGGGCCCCGCGGACCCCACCATCCCGCCCGCATGCAGGACGTTGGCGAAGATCCCGCCCGCCCCGGAGAACACGCCGGAGAGCGCATTGGCGATCGGCCCGAGGATGAAGCGCCGCGCAGCCAGCTGGGCGAGATCGGCGAGCAGCGAGGTGACGAGGTCGCGGAAGTTCAGCTTGCCGGTCTTCACGAACTGGCCCACCGCGTTCTCGGCGGACTGGAAGGCGCCGACGAGGCTCTGGCCGATGTCGCCGCCAATCTCGCGCGCCTTGCTGGCGTAATCCGACAGCGCTGCCGTGACCGCCTGCCACCCGGTGACGGCGGCCTCGGTCGCGGGCTCCGCGGCAGCGGCGGCAGCTCCGGTCGCCGCGCCTGCACCTGTGGCGGCGCGTCCGGCTTCACCAAGCGCCGTCTCCAGCCGCTCGGCAGCACCAGTGGCCTCGGTCAGCGCATCGGCACTGGCCTCGTCGGTGCCGCGCACAGCGTCGCGGAGCGCCTGCCAGCTTTCGACGGGCGCGCGGGCCCCTTCGGCCAGATCGCGCGCGGCCCCGTGATAGAGGTTCGCGGACTCGAGCGCCCGGTTCGCCGCGTCGGTCAGGCCGAGATCGGGCGCGGTCAGCGGGTTGTCCTCGAAGGCCCGGTCGAACGCCGCCTGCGCCGCCGTCGTGGCAGCACTGGCCGCGCCCTCGAAGCGGTTCTCGATCTCGCCAAGGTCGAGGTCGGGCACCAGCGAGATGCGGCGCTCCGACCCGAGGGCTTCGAGCCCTTGGTTGATCCCGCCGATGAAGCCGTTGATGCGCGAGACCACGCCGTTGAGCATCGCCTCGACCCCGTCGACCAGGCTGTTGGCCGCCTGGAACGCCAGATCCCCGATGGCGGCGGGCAACAGGCCCCAGATCGCCTTGATCGCCTCATAGGCGCCTTCGAAGGTGTTCGCGGCGGTGTTGCCGAAACCGACGACGCTGTCGATGGCGCTTTGCATCCCGGAGGCGGCGTCGGCCTTCAGGTCGAAGAACATCGTCGTGGCGGCCGCGCCCGCCGCAGCGGCGCCCGTCTTGATCCGCTCCCAGACCTCGACCGCGAGGTCCTTCAGGAGCGACATCGCCTCGCCGAAGCCGCCCGCACCGGAGACGAGGCGGGTGAACTGGTAGACGAGCTCGCCCGCGCCCACGATGAGCGCGCCGATGCCGGTGCGGATCAGCGCCCCACGCAGGACGACCAGCGCCGTGGCGAACCCACGAACCGAGAGCGCCGCAGCGGCCATGCCAGCAACCCACCGTCCCGCGAGGAAGGCCGCGAAGGTGGCGGCATAGGTCGTCAGGCGGCCGATGTTGTCGAAGAGGCTCCGGATCGCGACACCGAGCGGACCAGTCCTGCTGGCCACAGCCGCCATGGCGTTGGCGACCGCCTCCAGCGCGGGGGCTGCAGCGACGGCCAGCTGGTTCGACAGCCCGCGCCAGATCAGCCCGAGACGCGAGATCGCGTCGTTCGTGCGCTCGATCTGATCGGCGTCCTGCTCGGAGACCACGACCCCGAAAGCGAGCACGTCCTCCGTCGCCTGGCGCAGCGTCGCGGTGTCGATCCGCGACATGGCGATGGAGCCTTCCTCACCGAAGAGCTGGCCCGCGACGGCGGCGCGCTCTGCAGCGGGCACGAAGCTCTCGATGGCGGCGTTGATCGCGCCCACACGCTGGTCCAACGGCAATGCGATCAGCTCGTTGGCGGAAAGCCCGAGCCGGTCCAGCGCATCGGCGGCGGGACCGGTCCCGGCGGCCGCCTGGCTGAGACGGCGCGTCAGATCCTTGGTCGCCTGCTCGATGCCGGACATGGAAACGCCCGCCAGCGCGCCCGCACGCTCCAGCGTCTGGACCGAAGCGACCGTGGTGCCGAGGGACTGGGCAAGCTTGGCCTGTGCATCGACCGTCTGCAGGCCGGACCGGATCATCGCCACGCCAGCGGCCGCTGCGGCTGCAACGGCGGCGGCCGCCGCGACCCGCACCGGCCGCGAGAACGCCGCGAGCCGGGTGTTCGCCGCTTCCATCTCCCGGCTCAGCCGTCCGAAGCCGCGCGATCCAGCTTCACCCACGCCTTCCAGCTCGGCGCGCACCTGCCTCCCGCCCACGGCCGCGAGGCGGACGCTGACCCTCTTCTCAGCCATGGGAGTGATCCATCTGTTCGTTGAGCTTGGCGACCATCACCGCTTCGATGACCGGCAGCACTTCGGCCATGGCGAGCGGCGGCACGCCGAGGGCGTCACCGAGCGCCAGCGCCGCCGACATGTCCCAGCCGATCACCGCGCCGGGCAGGACACGCAGCTGGCCGCCGAGGCGGCCGACGAGGTCCCAGACCTGCCAACCCTCCGGTGTTTCCGGGCGATTCAGCCGCGCCGGGCAGTCCGGGCAGGCTTGCGCGCAGGCTTCGCAGTAGCGCTCGCCCCCGCCGAAGGACCATTCGGCGAGAGCGCGGAGGCGTTTTTTTCCTGTTCCAGCAGCAGGCCCTTGGAGACGTAGGTCAGCTGGAAAGCTTCGAAGATCGGCCAGACGTCGAGCAGCGCGTCGATGGCTTCGGGGCTGGGGTCGATGGAATTGCCGTCGGCATCGCCAATGCCCTCCCAGGCGAGCACCGCCCGCCGCGCGAGAGCCTTGGCGAAGGCAACCGCGCGCTCCTCGTCGGAGGCCTCCTCGGGCACCGCCTCGACGGCCGGATCGCTGCGCGTCGCCACCATCAGCGCGGTTGTCAGCGGGCGCAGCTGCACCCGGACGCCGGGGGCGAGGTCGTGCCAGCGCGGTTCATTCGTCAGGTCGAGCGTCAGCATCGTCAATACACCTCGATGTCGTTGATCAGGGTGGCGGTGCACATCCGGCCGACGACGCTGTCGCGGGCGGCCTGCCAGTCGAAGGTCGCCTGCACGCCCTGCGGCCCGGAGATCTCGATGCGCGGGCGCGGCAGATAAACGGCGTGCACGGTGAAGGTGAAGCTCTCGCCCGAGGGCAGGACGTAGGCGAACTCAAGCTCGCAGGCCTCGCCGTTGATGGCCTGCGTCACCAGCGTCTGGTCGGCGAACCGCACTTCGATCCGGCCGGTGAGCGCCGCGATGCTTGGGTCCGCGCCGTCGATGCGGCCGTCCGAGCGGATCGTCTCGATCCGGTCGAGGTTGTTTGCATAGGTGATTTCAGCCGAGACGACGTTGCCGAGCGCGGACCCGTTACGGGTGATCGCGCCGTTGAAGTGCCCGAAGCGCTTCAGCTCGAGCGCGGCGGGTGTCCCTGCGCTGGTGGTCGTGCCCACCGTCTCGCCCTGCGCGACCAGCCGGGCCGTTGCGGTCAGCAGGCCAGACCGCTGCATCTGCCAGGTGATCTGGTCGAGCACGCAGCCCGAGTACGTCGCATAGCGGGGCACCTCCGGCATGCCGGTCTCTATCGACATGCTGGGCAGCGTCCAGGATCCCGACTGGAACTCGTGGCTGTAGGGCGCTTCCGCGCCGGTGGTCGTGGGTGTCCCGAAGGCCGCCTTCAGCCAGAAGCCGAAGGCCTCGGCGTCGAGCGGCACCACGACATCGCCGTCCGCCGTCACCGCGTCCTTGATCGGCGCCAGCGGATCGCGGCCGTACCCGAGAAGCTCCGAGTTCAGCAGCGGTTGCTCCGCCCCGAGCGACGTGCTGGCGAAGGGCATGCGGGTGAAGCCGCTCACGGGCGGCGTGCCATAGGTCGTCTCGAACGCAAGCGCCATCAGCGCCCGCGCCCCCTGGGCTCGTGCCATTGTATCGTCTCCTGTGGTCGTTTGGATCAGGCCAGCTGGTCGGCCGTGGAATAGTGCAGGACGACCGGGATCACGGCGGCCTTCAGGCTGGCCGCGCCCTCGACCGGCAGATCGACCGGGCGCGGCGCTTCCGCCTCAACCCAGTCGCAGAGCTCGCCAAGCGTGCGGTCGGCGGTGAGTGCAGTGCCGATGCTGGCGGTCAGCGTGTCGAAGGCGGCGTCACGGTCGGCACCTTGCACGACCGCCTCGATCTCGGCCCGGTGCTGGTAGTGGTAGCGCAGTGGCGACAGCGTCACCTCCGGATCGCCTGGCTCGCCATCGCGCAGGATCAGCAGCCCCTCGGCCGGGACGCGCTCGGGCAGCACCTCACCGCGCAGGGCGGTGGCGGGCAGCGCCGAGAGCCGCGCGTGCAGCGCGACGAGGATGGTTTCGCGGGGGCTAGGCATTTCAATCCTTTTCCCGTTCCGCCCCCGCCGCGCGAGCCAAGATGTTGAACTGTCTCGGAGGATCGCCGATCATCATTACAACACCTTCATCTCCCCGTATCCGCGACCCACCCGACGGTTCGACCGATGCGAACCGACAGGACGTCCGAATGACGCGCCTCGATCTCGAGCGACGACAGGTCTGGATCTATCTCGCCGCCATCCTGGCAGGGCTGGGCCTGGGTCTGTTGCTGCCGGGGGCCGCCGCGGATGTCGAGGCGGCGCTCTGGCCGCTTCTTGGCATCCTGATCTTCGTGACCTTCACGCAGGTGCGGCTGATCCATCTGCCTGAGGCGTTTCGCGACCGGCGCTTCATGGGGGCGATGCTCGCGGGCAACTTCGGGGTCGTCCCGTTGATCGTGGCGGGGCTGCTTGTCTTCCTGCCTGCCGATCCGGCAGTCCGACTGGGCGTTCTTCTGGTGCTGCTCGTGCCCTGCACGGACTGGTACATCACCTTCACGCATCTGGCCGGCGGCGACACCGGCCGGGCGATTGCCGCCACGCCGGTGAACCTGATCGTACAGATGGGGCTCTTGCCCGTTTATCTTTGGCTGTTCATGGGATCGGCCTTCCTGGAAATCTTCGCGGTCGGTCCCATCGTAACCGTTTTCCAGACGCTGATCGCGGCGCCGCTGGTGGCAGCATGGCTGCTCGAGAGATGGGCCGAAGCGCGATCCGGCCGGGACGCGGTGATCGACCGTCTTGCCTGGTTCCCCGTGCCACTGCTGGCGATAGTCGTTTTCCTGATTTCCGCATCGCAGGTGCAGACGGTCACGTCGTCCCTGCCTGTCCTGCCGCAAGTGGCGGGCGTGTTCGTCGGTTTTCTCGTGCTGGCCCTTCTCGCGGGGCTCGGTCTTGCGCGCGCGTTTCGCCTGCCGCCGCGTGCCGGGCGCGCGCTGGTGTTTAGCCTCGGCACACGCAATTCCTTCGTCGTGCTGCCGCTTGCGCTGGCCTTGTCAACGGAATGGCAGTTGGCGATCGTGGTCATCGTGTTCCAGTCGCTCGTCGAACTACTCGGCGTGCTCGTCTACCTCAAGGCGGTGCCGCGGCTTCTGCCTGACCGGTGAGCGCCGTGCTCAGGACGCGATCGACCCGGACAGGGCGTCGAGTACCGCACAGTCAGGCACGTCCGCACCGGAACAGCGAGAGGCCGTCTCCACCAGCACGCTCTCGATGCGGCGCAGATCCACAATCCGCGCTCGAACGTCGGCGAGGTGGCGCTCTGTTCGGTCCCTGACCTCGGCGCAGGTCGGCGCTGTGCCGTCCTCCAGCCCGATGAGACCCCGGATGTCCTCCATCGGGAAGCCGAGTTCCCGGGCGCGGAGGATGAAACGCAGACGCCGCACATGGGCCGCCGAATAGATGCGGTATCCGGCGCCGGTCCGTGGCGGGTCGGGCAGAAGGCCGGTCTTCTCGTAGTAGCGGATCGTCTCGATGTTGCACCCGGTCGCATGTGCCAGGTCTCCGCGCGTGAAACCGCTCTCGCGCTCGTGATCGGTCATGGGCAGATTCCCTCTTGAGCCTGTAGTCGCTACAGACCCTACACCCATTGTCAGCCACAGACGAGAGGGGCGCGACATGAGCATTGCCGACCAAAGAACGGACACCTCACCAACGGATCTCCCGGCCCGCAAAGGCTGGCTGGCGGCGGGCGGGGTGCTGGGCGCCATCCTTGCCTCGGCCTGTTGCATCGGACC
Source organism: Antarctobacter aquimaris (assembly GCF_900184945.1). GTDB lineage: Bacteria > Pseudomonadota > Alphaproteobacteria > Rhodobacterales > Rhodobacteraceae > Maliponia > Maliponia aquimaris. The sequence continues at coordinate 65,369 of NZ_FXYF01000009.1, forward strand.
CCTGGTGTTGCTGACGCTGGGCATCTCCGGCGCCTGGATCGGCAACCTGACCGCGCTGGAACCCTACAAGCCGGTCTTCGCCGTCATCGCGCTCGGGTTCATCGCGGCGGGCTTCCGGCAGGTCTATTTCCGCAGGCCGGTGGTCTGCGAGCCCGGCTCCTGTTGCGCTAGCCCCGCCTCGGCGCGGATCACCAAGGCGGCGCTCTGGGCCTCCCTCATCCTCGTTCTTGGAGCGCTCACCATCGGCTGGTGGGCCCCGCTTCTCTACTGACCCGGAAGGACATGCCCATGAAAAAGATCATAACCACCGCAATGTTCAGTGCCCTGTTCGGTCTGGCCCCCGTTGCGCCGATCACGACCATTCCCGCCGCCGCGCAGACCGTCGCCGCCGAACAGACCGTCACCTTCACGATCGACAACATGACCTGCGCGCTCTGCCCGGTCACCGTGAAGCGCGCGATGGAAGGCGTCGGGGGCGTGCGCAGCGTCGAGATCGACTTCGAGGCCCGCACCGCCACGGTGGTCTTCGACCCGGCCACGACCGGCGCCGAGGCCATCGCCGCCGCGTCGGCCAGCGCGGGCTACCCCGCGCGCGTCGCGGGCTGAACCGATGACCGGCAGGAACGATGGCAGGTTGCTCAAGGCAGGCATCATCGGCACCGTGATCGCGGCGCTCTGCTGCTTCACTCCGGTGCTGGCGGTCCTTCTCGGCGCTGTCGGCCTGTCGGCTGCGCTCGGCTGGCTCGACTACGTGCTGCTGCCCGCGCTCGGCTTCTTTGCCGCGCTGACCGTCTATGCCGTGTGGCGGCGACAGCGGCGAGCGAACACCTGAAAGGAAGGACGACCGGATGAAAGACGATTGCTGCGCGCCCAAGGGCGACTTCGACCTTGCCGTGATCGGCGCCGGATCGGCGGGGTTCTCGGCCGCGATCACCGCCGCCGAGCGCGGCAAGCGCGTCGCGCTGATCGGGCATGGCACCATCGGCGGAACCTGCGTCAACGTGGGCTGCGTGCCCTCGAAGACGATGATCCGCGCCGCCGAGGCCCTGCACGGCGCCCGCGCGGCATCCCGGTTCCCGGGGCTGAGGGGGGAGGCGCAGGTTGCCGACTGGTCGGCCCTCGTCGCGGCCAAGGACGATCTTGTCGCGACGCTCAGGCAGAAGAAATACGCCGACCTGCTGCCGGGCTATGATGGCGTGACCTATATCGACGAGGGTCCGGCGCGGCTCGTCCCCGGCGGGGTCGAGGTCGGCGGGCGCAGGATCGTGGCGCCGAGGGTCATTGTCGCCACCGGCGGGCGGCCCGCCGTGCCGGCCATTGCCGGGATCGACGCGGTACCGACGCTCGACAGCACTCAGTTGCTCGACCTGGAGCGCCTCCCCGAAAGCCTGATCTTCCTCGGCGGCGGCTATATCGGCGTGGAGCTTGCGCAGATGATGGCGCGGATGGGGGTGCGCGTCACCATCCTCTGCCGTTCGCGCCTCTTGCCGCAGACCGAGCCGGAGGTGTCCGAGGCGCTGGCCGGGATCCTGCGCGAAGAGGGTGTCACGATTCTCGACGGCGTGACCTATGGTGTCGCGCGGCGCGACGGGGGCGGTGCGGTGCTGACCGTAACCAAGGACGGCGCCGAACGCGACCTGCGGGCGGACCATCTCGTCCTGACGACGGGACGGGTGCCCAACACCGAGGGGCTGGATCTGGCCGGAATGGGCATAGAGACCGACGCGCGCGGCGCGATCCGGGTTGGCACCGACATGGCCACGACGCGCCCCGGCATCTATGCCGCGGGCGATGTGACCGACCGTGACCAGTTCGTCTACATGGCCGCCTATGGCGCCAAGCTGGCGGCGCGCAACGCTGTGCTGGGCGGGGCCGAGCGCTACGACAACGCCGCGATGCCCTGGGTGGTGTTCACCGACTCGCAGGTGGCGGGGGTGGGCCTGACCGAGGCGCAGGCCCGCGCGGCGGGCCACGAGGTCAAGACCAGCGTGCTCGCGCTCGAGAACGTGCCCCGCGCGCTTGCCGCCCGCGACACGCGGGGTCTGATCAAGCTCGTGGCGGATGCCGGGACCGACCGCCTGCTCGGCGGCGTGATCCTGGCGCCGGAGGGGGCCGACAGCATCCAGACGCTGGTGATGGCGCTGAAGGCCGGCATGACGACCCGGGCGCTCGGCGAGACGATCTTCCCCTATCTCACCACGGTCGAGGGGCTGAAGCTGGCCGCGCAGACCTTCGACATGGATGTCGCAAAGTTGTCCTGCTGCGCCGGTTAGGCCGATCCCGCGGACTCGGACCGGGTGCGGCGTTTGGTGATCCGAACTGTTCAAATCCGCCCATCCACCCAGTTCGCCACGATCAGCCCCGGCACGCTGTCGAGCGCCCGCTGGGCGTGTCGGTCCAGGTTCAGCCGCTTCGGCAGCTTGACCTGAGGTACCAGCAGAAAGATCGGAGCAGTGACGAGGCCTCGGCCGGTCCTGGAGCGGGACGCAACCCCGAGCCCCCGACTGTTCAACCGTCCCTCGGCGACGAGCAGGCTCGGGCCGCGCCGACGGTAGACAAACCGCAAGCGCAGGCCGCGGCGCCGCTCCCATTCGCCGGGGCTGATCTTGCCGCCGCGCAGACCGCGGCCGGCAGCTTCGGTCGGGATCGCGAGCCAGAACCCGTCCTTAGAGCGGATCAGCGGTCCGGTGTCGTGGGCGCCGACGATGACCGGGGCCTTGGACCAGACCAGCGCTGCGGCGTCGAGGCTCTCGCCGGCCTTCGGATAGGTCTGGCTCCGGATCGAGTTGGCGAGCCGTCGGCCGAGCCCCGCGCCGGTGATCTGGCCGCGCCAGGCGGTCTTGAGCCCGTTGCCTGCCTCGCGCATGGCGGCGGTCACGGCCTTCTCTCCGGCCTTCACTTCCGCAGCCATCGCGGCGACGAGATCGGGCGTGCTGTCGAGCTTCAGCTTCATCATGGTCAGGCCGGGCGCAGGTCCACGGTCCAGACGAGCCGCTCGCGGTCGCGAACGGGCTCGCCCTGGATGAGGAAGGCCTCGCCGTCGATCTCGATGCGGTCGCCGGGGCGCGGGCTCGCCACCTCGGCAAGGCGCAGGTCCAGCCGGGTGGTCTCCGACCAGATGCGTGCGTCGCCGAAGTTCGTGACGTCGTCGGGCTGGCGAAGGATCGCGCGAACCAGCGATGGCGCACCGCCCTCCGCGGTGTAGACCACGTCGCGCGCGAGATGCGCGTCGACGAAGAGCGCATCGAGTGCGGCAGCGAAGGCAGTCATCAGGTCCGCCGGGCGCTGCGCAGCACCTGCGGGCGGGTGCAGATCGGGAGCGGGTTGCTCTCGATCTCGAGCCGCACCCACTCGTCGCGATCCCGGTCGGGGATGGTGCGGGCATAGAGCGGCTGACCCAGCGTGTTGACCGTCTCGAAGGTATCGGCCGGCGCATAGTAGATCTCGAAGAGCCCCTCGATCCCTTCGGGATAGAAGAACGCCTTGTCGGTCGGCACGGTGAAGCCGACACCGCCCCGGTAACGACGGAAGGTGATGCCGCCGAAGCTGACCTCGTCGGCCACCCGGCCCCGCAGGTCGGCCGCGGCGGCGGTGTTGAGGTAGGTCTCCCGCACCTCCTTGTGCGCCACGAGATCGGCGAAGAAGGCCGAGCCGCATTCCGCGCGCACCTGCACGGCGCCGGCCGAGAGCCCGCCCATCGAGTCCTCGACGCTCTCGATCAGCGCCTGGCAGCGCTTGCGGAGCGCGCCCGAGGCCGGGCTCGCATTGTCGAGGTCGAAGTCGATCTCGGCGGCGGGCGTGATGCCGAACTCGGTGAAGTAGTTCACCACCGTCGCGTGGTCCTTCGGGTCCTTAACCAGCCCCTGGATGCCATTCAGGAGGTGGTACTCGAAGGTGGTCTCGGCGTCCTGGCGGAGCTTCCGGAGCCGATAGGCCACTTCGGTCTGCACCTGCTGGGTCGCGCTCTCCGAGCCGAAGTCGCGGACGGACTGGATCTCGGAGGCCCAGAGGACGTCCTGCTTCTTGAACTGCCGGCAGACGAAGGCGCGCATCTCGCGCCGGTCGGGAACCTGCTGCTCGTAGGCCGAGCCGCGCTCGGAGAACGGGATCAGCGAGAGCGTGCCGTCGCGGCTCTCGATCACGACGGTGCGGGAACGCACGCCGCGTGGGCTGAAGAGGGCCGAGCCCGAGAGCAGCGCGGGCTTGTAGGGGATGTTCTCGAGCGCGCGGGTGAGCTCGACGATGGTGAAGGCATCGCCTTCGAAGATGTCCATGGTGGCCATGAGGATGCCTCCTGTCTGGAGCGCGCCCAGCAAAAGTGGATGCCGGTTTTGCGTCCGGGCGCGCGTGAATAAGGGGATTGGGTCAGCGGACGAGGATGCCCGCGGCGAGGAGCGCCGTATGGGCGGCCGCGATCTCGCCCTCGCTGGGTGTGCCGGCGAAGACGATGTCGTGGCGGTTGACGATGGCGGGGCCGCGGACGACCGCGACGGCCGGGACATCGCCGCCGGACGCATCCGCCTTGCCCCAGAGCACCGCGACGGCGGTCTCGGTCCCGTCGACGGCGGCCGGATCGTGCGCGGTGTATTTGCCACTGGCGGTGATCTTGCCCAGCACCGTTCCGGGTTCGAGCGTGCCCGCGGCGACGGTGATCGTCTCGCGGGTGTAGTCGCGGAAGGCTTCCCAGACGAGGAAGCCGCCCGGGTGGGTACCTTCGACCAGCGTGGTCATGGTGTCATCCTTTCAGCTTGAAGGTGCGGGCGACGATCTCGCCCCAGGGGCGCGCGGCAGAGGACCGGCCGGGCTGCGAGTGATGGGGTGCGATCTCGGGCTCGGCCTCGGACCTCAAAGCGAGGAGCGCGGTGCGCACCTCGTCGAGGCTCGCGTCCTCTTCGAGGAAGCGGCCCGCCATCTGCGGCTGGCCCGCGAGATGGCAGAGATCGACGACGGCCTGGGCGTGCCCGATGGCCTCCGCGCGGATCGCGGCAGGATCGGGCGGCGCGCCGCTGGCCAGCGGCGTCTCGGCCGGCGGCTGAGCGATGTCGGAGACAGCGGCCGGCTCGTCTTCGGTGTCCTCGACCTGATCCGTTTCGTCGGTGGCCTCCGTGCCGGCGCTGTCGGTCTCGTCGTCGGACCCGGGCTCCGCTTCGATGGCCTCGACCAGCACTGGCGGCGCGTTGCGGAAGCGGCCAATGTCGAAGGCTGCTGCGATGCGGACAGGCTCAACCAGCCGGTCGGCGAAGCCCTGCGCCACGGCGTCGCCCGCGTCGAACCAGGTCTCGGACGCCATCAGAGCGGAGACCTCCTCCGGCGTCCGGCCGGATTTCGCGGCGTAGCCCGAGACGAGGCTGCCCTTCACCTTGTCGAGCGCCTCGGCCATGGCGCGCATGTCCTCGGCCGTCCCCATCACGAGACCGGCCGGGTCGTGGATCATCAGGAAGGCGTTCGCGGGCATGACGATCTCGTCGCCGGCCATCGCGATGTAGGAGGCGGCCGAGGCGGCGATGCCGTCGATCCAGACCGTGACCGTGCCCTCGTGCCGCTTCAGCGCGTTGTGGATCGCCACGGCATCGAAGACCGAGCCGCCGGGGCTGTTGAGCCGCAGATCGACCGGCGTGCCCTCGGGCAGCGCGCCCAGTTCGGCCAGAAAACCCTTCGCCGAGACCCCGTAGGCGCCGATCTCGTCATAGATCGCCACTTCCGCACCGGTCCCCCGGGCGCGGATCGCATACCAGCTTGCCATGTCGTCACTCCTGTTCGGTGGCCGGATCGGTCGCCGCGGCGCCGTCGTCCGTATCGTTGCCGGCGCCATTGTTGGGCTCGGCCCGCGTTGCAGGCGTCGCGCGGGCGCCCTGCGTCTCGCCGGGACTCGTGCGGTAGCGCAGGCCGAGACCTGTCGCGCGCGCGGCGTCGGCGGCGTTCTCGCGGTCCACTTCCTCGACGTCGTAACCGGTCGCCTCGACCACCTTGCGCCGCGAGGTGATGCCCGCCTCCATTGCCAGCACCTGCGCCTGGATGTCCTTCAGCGGATCGACCCAGTCCCAGCGCGGCGGGATCCATTGCACCGGTCGCACCGTCGCGAGATCGGTATCGAGCGCGCCAGCGAGCACCGCCGTCTCCAGCCAGCGCTGCCACACCGCGCGACAGAGCTGGTGCACGATGACGCCATGCTGCAGCTGGCCGATGCGGCGGCGGAACTCGACGAGTTCGGCCCTGAGGCTCGAGTAGTTCGCCTGCCGGACATCGCCGGTGACGAGGTGATAGGGCAGCCCCAGCGAGGCCGCGACCGAGAGCAGCGTCCGATACTGGAACGCCTCGTAGCTGCTGCCGACATCGGCCGGCGACGAGAACTTCACGTCCTCGCCCGGCAGCAGCACCTGCATCGTGCCGGGCTCGAGGCTCGCGATGGCCGCGCCGTCGAGATCCGCCTCGGCCTCTCCCATCATGGGCTCTTCCGGAGCGGTCTTGGTGATGAAGCCCGCAAACATCGCCGCGGTCTTCTTCCGGTCGAGCTCGGCGTCGTCGTACTGGTCGAGCAGAAACAGCCGCACCATCGCCGGGGCGATATGCGGCAGGCCCCGGATCTGGCCCGCATCGATGGGCCGATAGATGTGCAGCACGTCCACCGCCGGCACGCGCACCGTTTCCGGGATCGCCGCGCCCTGATCGGTACTGTCGCCTGGATGGCGGCGTCGGAAGTGATAGGCCACGCGCCGCCCGATCGCGTCGAACTCGATCCCGCAGCGGATGCGGTTGCCATTGGCTGCGGTCTCCGTCTTCTCGAAGGGCAGCATTTCCGACTGCAGAAGTTGCAGCTGGAGCGGGACCAGCAGCCCGTCCTCGGCCCGGCGCGGGCGCAGCCGGACGAAGCACTCACCCGCGACGAACATCTCCCGGGCGACCATGGCCTGCAGGCCGTAGAAGTCGGTCAGCCCGTCCGCATCGGCCTCGTCGGTCCAGGCGAGCCAGAGCCGCTGAACCCGATCGCGCAGGGCGGCGTCCCCGATCAGCGACGAGGGCTTGATCCCGTCCCCGACCAGGTTCGCCGCGAAGGCTTCGCAGGCGTTGGCGGCGTACCCATTGGTCACGACCAGTTCGCGGGACCGCGCCAGAAGCCGCGGGCCGCCCGAGGCGACCAGCGCGTTGATGTTCTCGAGCGGCGGGTTCCACCCGCGCAGCCGCCGCTTCGCCATGGCGCCTTCGAGACGGGCGCGTACGGCCGCCGGGCCGCCGGTGGACCGGCGGCGGAAACGGTCGAAGAGGCCCATGGGGTCAGAGCCCCTTCGCCGTCGTCACGCGGACATGCCGGACGATCCGACGCCCCTCGGCTGCGGCGATCTCGCGATCCAGCGCCTCGATGGCGCGGTCGATCTCGGCGACGCTGCGATAATCCACGGTCTTGCCGTCATAGCTGACCCGCGCCACCCCCGAGGACCGCTGCGCGGTCAGCGCGTCGCGGCGGGCGCGGAGCTCTGCGGCCGTGGCCATGGATCACCTCATGTAGCTCGAGCGCACCGTGCGTCGGCGCGGCGTCGTTCGGGTTGGGACGGACGGCGCCGCTGCCGCGCCGGCCTCGGGCCCGTCCTGCTTCGCCACACCGAGTTGTGCCTCCAGATCGGCCCACCGCGCCTCGGGCCAGCGATCCGCCCCAAGGATCCACGCGGCCGCGCGGGCATAGACCCGGGTGTCCAGCGCCTCGTTGCGCTCACGGAGCTTCTGCCATTCGAGCCGCGTGAAGCCACGCTTGCCCTTCACCGTCACCAGTTGCTCGGCGGTCAGCTGCTTCAGCCATTCGCCGTCCGCCCAGTCCGGCAGGTGGATCGTGCCGGGCGGACACAGCGCGCCCGCCGCCTGGTCCTCCCTCGTCGGCCGGTCCTGCCGCAGGAAGCGATAGGTCTCGGCCTTGAAGGTCGAGGTCGCCACCGTCCAGAGCCGGGCACCGCGCCGCAGCCGTTTGCCGGCGACTGTCGCATCGACATAGGTCGGCCCGGTCACCGGGCTTGTCCGGGTGAACCCCTCCACGCCCTTCACCGGCGCCACCTGCGCGAAGCCCACCTGGCGCGACCAGGCGTAGACGGCGCTGGTCTCGTAGCCGGTGTCGATCGCCAACCGTGCCAGCGTCATCGGCTGACCGGAGGCGTGTGCCCATGTCTGGCCGAGCAGGCCCGTCAGCTGCTGCCAGCAGGCCGGATCGCCGGGACCGCCGTCGAGCACGAGGTGGTCCACGAGCCAGCTTTCCAACCCGCGGCCCCAGGCCCAGACATCGACCTCGATGCGGTCCTTCTGCACGTCAACGCCCGCGGTCAGGAACAGCCCCCGTTCTGGTACCGTGCCTGGAGCCCACGCCTCGCGCCGGTCCGCCAGCCGCTGCCAGTCGGGGGCCTCGCCGGTCTCCATCCAGGTCTCGCCGAGGATGGTGTTCCGGAAAGCCCGCATCGCCTCGTCGCTGCCCCGTGCCGCCTCATGTGCCCGCGCGATCCGCTGCCAGCTGAGCCACCCGACCGGCGAGTAGAGCGCCGACAGATGGTAGCCGACCGTGGTCGGATCGGCGGCGGTGGCGGTCGCCCGCCACTCGCCGCGCTCGAGCATCCGCGTCTTGTTGTGCTCCGCGATGGGCCGCTCGCAGCCCTCGCAGTGATATTCCGCCGTCTCCGGACGACCCTTCTGCCAGCGCAGCCGTTCGAACTTGAGCCATTGCGCATGGCCACAGTGCGGGCACGGCACGAAGAACCGGCGCTGGTCGCTGGCCTCGTACTCGCGCTCGATCCGGCTCAGCCCCCGGATGGTGGGCGTCGAGACCAGGAACACCTTGCGCCGATGGGCGAAGGTCAGCGACCGCGCTTCCGCCAGCGTTACCGGGTCGCCTTCCTCGTCGGCCGAGGCCGGATAGGCGTCGACCTCGTCGAGGAAGATGTAGCGCGCCGGGGTGGACCGCAGCCCGACCGCCGAGTTGGCGCCGGTCATGATCAGGATGCCGCCGGCAAACTCCTTCGATAGCATCGTGTTGCCCGCATCCCGCGAGCGGGCGGGCTTCACCCGCTCCCGCAGGTCCGGGCTCTCGTCGATCAGCGGATCGATCCGCTGGCGCGAGTTGCGCTTGGCCAGTTCCACGGTCGGCTGGACCGCGAGCATCGGCCCCGGCGCCTGGTGGATCACGAAGCCGATCCAGTTGTTGCCGGCCTCGGTCGCGCCAACCTGCGCGGCCTTCATGAACACGATGCGCTGGGTCGGATCGCCGGGCGAGAGCCGGTCCATGATCTCGCGCATGTAGGGCGTGCGCGCGGTCCGGTACTGCCCCGGCTCGGCCGAGGCCCGCGAGGCGAGTTTCCGGTGAAGGTCCGCCCAGCTGGAGACGGTCAGATCCGGGTCGGGACGCAGGCCCCGCGACCAGGCGCGGATCAGCGCGGCGGCGCCGTCGAACCCGATGACATCGTTATCCAAGCCCGGGTCGGATCTCCGCGAGGCTGTCGAGCTGGGCGCGGACATGGGCCTCCAGAACCTTCTGCATCAGCGCCGCCTCCACCTCGCACCCGTCCCCCAGCGCCGCGGTAAGCTCCGAGGCCATCAGCGCAGCAACCCGCGCGGGCCACGTCACCCAGGCGTCGCGTTCGTCGCGCGCGAGCCGGAACATCAGCGTCTCCGCCCGGGCGCGGTCGACCAGTTCCCCCTTCAGCTTCTGGAGCCGGATGCGCCGCTCCTGCGCCTTCAGCACCTCGTTCGCGGTCTTCGCCTGCAGGAAGGTCGTGCCGCCGCCGACGGTCGGGACCGCGAGACCCTGTTCGCGCAGCGTGTCGCCGACAGCGGCCACCGCCGCCTCGGGGACGGGCTTCAGCTTCGGCGCGGGCGGCTTTCTCGTCTTGGACGGGTCCGTCGTCTCGGCGCGCCGGGCGTCGCTGGCCGCCGTGTTGATGCTGCCGTCCGGATAGAGAACCAGCCGCTCGGCCGTCTTCGCTTTCTGGATCGCGCCCCGCGACAGCCCGACATGGGCGGCGTACTGGCGCTCGCTCATGCCCTGCATCGACGGCTCCGATTATCATTCGAAATCATGCGCTTATCGAGTTGATAGGCGGCGCGGACAGAGGGAACGTGTCTCAAGAAGGACGATGCAACTCACCACGGAGCCACCACGATGACCACCCGCGCGACTGACAGTGAGACCGCTCCCGCCACCGGTTCGAGGGAGCGGTCGAACAAAGCCCTCGACGCCTTCATCGCCGCGAAGACCGAGATCGACGCGATGCTGGAGCGGCTCGCCGCCCTCAGCGCGGACCATTTCGAGAGCAGCCCCGACGAGATCAACTGGGGCCATGTCGGCACCCTGGACCACTACCGCGCCAAGCTGCGCGAGATCACCGACATGGCATTCAGCGAAGGCGAACACGCCGAGTGAAACGACCCGTCCCCGGTCCCGCCCGCCGACTGGCGGGCTCGACCTCGTAGAAGGGCCCGCATCCCGCGCGCCCCGATACGGGAGACGACAATGACCAAACTTTCCGACACCCAAGCCATCATCCTCAGCGCCGCCGCACAGCGCGAGGACCGCATCGCCCTGCCGCTGCCCGAGAGCCTGCGCGGCGGCGCCGCTGCCAAGGTGGTCGGCGCGATGCTCGCGAAGAACTTCCTGCAGGAGGTCGACGCCGACATGCGCAATGGCGAGCCCGTCTGGCGCGAGACCGGCGACGGCCACGGCGTCACGCTGGTCGCCACCGACGCGGGCCTCGCCGCCATCGGCATCGAGACCGAGGACGGGAAAACCGCGCCTGCGGGCGCGACGGACGCGCCGACCGAGGAGCCCGCGCCGGACACCCCCACCGAACCGAAGGCCGCGCCCAAGACGCGCACACCGCGCGAGGGAACGAAGCAGGCCACCCTGATCGCCATGCTGCGCGCGCCGGACGGCGCGACCATCGAGGAGATCATGGCCGCCACAAACTGGCAGTCGCATACGGTTCGCGGCGCGATGTCCGGCGCGCTCAAGAAGAAGCTCGGGCTCGAAGTGACCTCGGAGAAGGTCGAGAACCGGGGGCGCGTGTACAAACTCCCCGCAGCCTGACGCACCAGACCCCAACAAGTTGATGGCCGCCGTCCCGCCGGGGCGGCGGTCGATCATTTGGCGCTCCGCATCCGGATCGCCTCGAATACCCGCCGCAAGGCGAAGGAACGGGCGATCGACACGATGGTGAAGATGGCGCCCATCTTCAGGTTCTGCGCCAGCGTCGTGTGCAGTCCGAAGATCGGGAAGATCAAGATCTGCGTGACCACCGCGACGCCGTAGCCGACGATCACGTTGACGACGGACTCGACCAGCGACATGAGGCGGGACTGCTTCATGTCGCCGCCTCACTCATCGGCCAGCAGTTCAGCCGCCAGAGTTCGCAGCGCATGCGCCGCAACCAGCGGGACCACGCCGTTCCCACAGAGGCGAAGCCGGTCCACCCGGTGGGCCAGCCCATCAGCGCCTCGACGAACAGCGGGTTCAAGGTCCGGCGCGCATCGGAGGTATCGCGCCCAGCCATCGGCGTCACCAGGACCTGGCGGCCAAGCAGGCCGTTCACAGGCGTGTTCGCAAGGCTCGTCGCCCCGTCCTTGTGATCGCATGCCGTCGGCGTCATCCACATCTGACTGGCATGGGTCAGATCGGCTGTCTTCCGATTGCCCGCGCTCGGCTTGTTTCCGTCCGTTGCCATCGGGGTCGGCCAATCCCGCGCCATCTGGTCCAGGCCCTTCTCGTCGCGCCGGTCGCCGCCCCGGCTTCGAAAGCTGTCGATCTGCGGCGTCGGCCACATCGCGGCCGTCGTCGCCAGATTCATCCCGTGCTGGCCCGCTTCCTGCGACGGCGTCGGCTTCGTCTGCCGGTTCTCGTTCGCGCTGGCCCTCGGCGTCGGCCAGAGCCGCAGCATCTCCGTCCGGTTCCCGCCACTTGACCGGGTGCCAGAGCAGGCGCGCGGGGTCGGCCAAGTCATCCCCCTCCCGGATGGCGAGGATGAACAGCCGCTCGCGCTTGTGGGGCGCGCCGACTTCCGCCGCCGTGAAGAGGCCTGCCGCAAGGCGGTAGCCCATGCCGACCAGTCCTGCGGCGACTTCGGGGAAGCCGAGGCGGAGATGATGGGCGACATTCTCGAGGAACACGAACGGCGGCTCGACCTCTCCAATGATCCGGGCGACATGCGGCCAGAGATGGCGCGGGTCGTCCGCGCCCCGCCGCTTGCCCGCGACGGAGAACGGCTGGCACGGATAGCCCGCAGTGACGATGTCCACTGCGCCGCGCCAAGGGCGGCCGTCGAAGGTGGCAACGTCGTCCCAGACAACAGCCTGATCCAGGGACGCGTCTTCCATCCGCGCCACGAGAGTGGCTGCGGCAAAGGTTTCCCGTTCGACATGGCCCACAGCACGATATCCGGGGAGGGCGATGGCGAGCCCGAGGTCGAGCCCGCCCGCGCCAGAGCAGATGGAGAGGCCGAAGAGGCATGCGTCTCCGGCTCCGGAAGCGTCTCCGGAGGAAGGTAGAGCCAGGTCATGCATGTCACGCGGCGGTCTTGCGCTTTCGCGCGGGTTCGGGGGCGGCGTCCATGTCCGGCGTATCGGCCGGGGCGTCGTCACCAAGCCGCTCGTTTCTCACCTCGGCGAAGGTTCGGCCATCCCCGTCTAGGATCGCGTCCTTGCCGGTGTCGACCTGCCACCGCTCCACGGCGACATCGACGTAGGCTGCGCTGATCTCCATCGCGAAGACGCGGCGGCCATTCGCTTCGCCCGCCATGATCTGCGATCCGGAGCCGCAGAACGGCTCGTAGCAGAGCCCGCCCCGCGCTACGTGCTGGCGCATCGGAATGCCGAAGGCATCGAGCGGTTTCGGCGTCGGGTGGTCGGGCCGGTCGTCCTTGGCGAAGCTGGGCAGCGCCCATGTCGAAGGCAGCGTTTCCTCGGCCACCTTCGGCGGGCGGTTCGGACGGCGCCAGCCCATGAAGCAGGGCTCATGCTTCCATAGATAGTGCGACCGCGTGAGTACCCCTCGGTCTTTCACCCAGATGATCTGCTGATGGACGAAGGCGCCCGCCTTTTCCCAGCAGGCTTCCAGCATCGCCTGTCGGCGGGAGGCGTGCCAGCAGTACCAGGCCGCATCCTCGGTGATCGCCTCAGCCACGGCGGCGGCGATGAACCCGTCGTAAAGCTCCGCCCCCTGCGAACTGTCGTCCCAGGTGGTGCCGTAGGAGGCCGACCAGTCCTTGTTGCGGGTCGGATGGTTGGAGCCGTCGTAATCGACGAGATACGGTGGGTCGGTCGCGAACAGGATCGCCCGCTCGCTATTCATCAGGCGGCGCACATCGACCGCGCTTGTGCTGTCGCCGCAGAGCAGCCGATGATCGCCGAGGTTCCACAGATCCCCCGTCTGCGACGCCGGATTGCGGGGCGGCTCGGGGATGGTCACCGGCGGCACGGAGCCCCCGGCGCCACCTTCTTCACCGTCGTCTTCCGCGACGTAGGCCAGCAGATTGTCGAGTTCGCCGTCCGAGAAGCCGACCAGCGACAGGTCGTAGTCGTCAGCGAGCAGGTCCTGTAGCTCGGCCGACAGCAGCGCTTCGTCCCAGCTTGAGAGTTCCGTCAGCTTGTTGTCCGCGATCCGGTACGCCCGCCGCTGCGCTTCGGTCAGGTGGCCCAGAACGATCACCGGCGCTTCGGTCAGCCCGAGCTGCGTGGCGGCCAGCACGCGGCCGTGGCCCGCGATCAACTCGCCGTCCTCGCCGACGAGGCAGGGCACGGTCCAGCCGAACTCGGCCATGCTGGCGGCGATTTTTGCGACCTGGTCGGGCCCGTGCACCTTCGCGTTCTTCGCGTAGGGTTGGAGGCGCGCAAGCGGCCACATCTCGATCCGCTCGGGGGCGAAGGCGAGGTTCATGCAGGTTCCTGTCGATGATAGGTCGGCATCCGCCGGGCTGGACTCCGGCGCGATGGGGTCCGCCGGCTTCCGGCTGGACTCCGGCATCCGCGGGGTATCCACCCCGCGCGGCGGGTCAGATGCTTGAATTCACGAGGGTTTCGTGGCGTCGCGGGTGGACGCTAGACTCCGGTGGCTTCCCAAAAATCTGGCCCTGTCGCTGGCGAAATGCCGAGCCAAGCCCGCCAGCATACGTTTCGGCCCGGAAAGGAACCGGAAAACAACGACTTGGCGGCCTGGACTCTGACTGGACCCCGGAAGCCACCCCCGGTGTCCAACTCGGGATGAGCGTCGGTTCGCCCGAGCGCACGACCCCGAGTATATCGTCATGGATACCGTCAGAAGGGCGATCCGTCTCGCCGTCCGGTGTCTCGCCGGAAATTGTCTCAAGGATGTTTCTGGGCTTGACCGACCTCCGAAGCCCGTTTGTCGGCGTTGACACCGACTAAGAGGTCCACAGTCAAAGCCCGATCTGCCGGAGCTTTCCCTCGCGCTTCGGAGACATTTCGAATGCCAGCGGAGGGTCAAATTCGCTCATCGTGCGTGTGATGCGTGGCCACTGCCATAGAATGAGGGCACAGCGCTTCTCGTGAGGCAGCGACAAAACGCTCTTCGGCATCACCAACATGCGAAGACCTGCGGCCATGAAAGCGCGCCGCTCATCGGGCACGCGCAGGATCCGGTGGTTCTCCGTCGCAACGATCCAGTCGCCAGGCTGATCACGAACCCAGCTGATCCATTCGACGTCTGTGGCTCTACGATCCATCACGTCGCTTAGTGCTACGGATCGAGGCTGCGGTTTCTCGGATGAAAGAAACCCTGCCATCATCCTCGCCATAGCGGGCGGGCAGTTATGATCGAAGAACACGTTGAAGCGGTTCATGCCGCTTTGCTGAGCCACTCCTCGAACTTGACGGCTCGAGAAACGGCGTGCCTCGGCACTTCATAAAGAGCCGCGGCGCGCGCGACACTGCCTTCGGCCTTCGCTGCTGCAGCCAGCGTGGCTGTTGGAATGGCCGTGTCCTCTTCAATGGGCTGCCCGAACGAACGAGATGGGTCGAGCACCACGCCGCTCGCGCGCCCCATCGGCCGCCAAACATTCGGCGTCAAACCATCGTACTCGACGTCCCGAAGGCTTTGCTCAATGATCGTCTTCATTTCCCGCTGATTGGTGAAAATGTTCACCAACTCGGGCTCACCCTGTTCTCGATCCAATTGTAGCAGGATTGACGCACCGTCAGTCCGGAAGCGAGCAGATGAAAACGGATGATCCGCCCCGATGATTTCTGACGCTCGCGACACCGCTTTGCGGAGAAGCTGAGCGCTCACTTTGCGCTTGCGGAAAGCATAGATTGCACGCAATTCGATGAGGTCTCTAAAGGAAAGCGCTACAGCATCGGATTGCTCGATATCCGGGTCCCACATGGGTGGGTGATGAACTCCGGTGCTCGAAGTGTAACCGGTTAGCCACCGGCGGATGGTCTGCCGCGGCGCCTGCGTGAGCCGGTGTGCGTCCCGGATGTCATAGATGCCGATGCCGACCAGCGCGTTCACAAAACATCCCCCGTTTCGAACAAGCGTGTAGCACGCTTGTGGCGTCCGACCATAGCCTTATGCGCTTGCCTTGCCGGTTCAGGCGCCCGTCCCACGAACAACAAACTGCATCGACCGCTTCCTCGGCACCTGCCTCCCGTTCAGCCGCCACACGATCACCGCGATGCCGTATTGCCAGCGCCGGTTCGCGGTGGCGCGGCTGATGCCGAGCTCCCAGCAGATCGGCTTCCACGGCTTCCGGTTCGCCCGGAGCCAGAGCAGGCGCGCATCGGCAGGGTCGAGCAAGCGCAGCCAGAGCAGAGCATCCTCGGCCTGCGTGATGTCGCGCGGTCCGGGCTTCGGCCGGCGGGTTCGTGGCTCCTGGCCGACGTGGTCGGCGAAGCTGTGGAAGTACTCGGGCCACGCGTTGAAGTAGCCCTGCGGCTTCACCTCGGGCAGCGACCGGAACACGTCGGCCGCGCTCTCGAGCCGGTCCTCGACCATGGTGGGCGTCCACTCAGCCATTCGCCGCCTCCCGGCCGCCCGCCCGAGGTCCATACAGCTTCTCCCCGAGCTGACGGACCAGCTCACGCTCCGGCCAGGTCAGCCGGTCGTCGTCGACGGAGACGGCGAGCACGCCTTCGTCATGCCAGCCATCGCGCTTCACCTGATCCGGATCCCGGCGCGTGCCGCCGTAGCCTTTCGGGTACCACCTCATCCCAGGCCCCCGTTCGTCTCGATCGCCCAGAGCAGGATGGCGATGGCGTCGGCCTCGTTGTCGTCGGCCGGGCTGAAGCCGCGGGCGCGGACGGCGGCGACCATGGCGGCCTTGTCGGCGTTGCCCTTGCCCGCGGCGTGGCGCTTGATCGTGCCGACCGGGACGCCCTCGTAGGGCACGCCGCGCAGTTCGGCCCACGAGGTCAGGGTAGCCATCAGCCCGCCGTAAATGTGGGCTGCGTCGGTGCCGGCGTGACGGCGGACTTCCTCGAACCAGATCGCGGCGATGGGGCCGGACAGACGGTCGAGTTCGGTCAGCCAGTTGGTGAAGCGCAGGTAGCGCATGCCGCCGCCGTCGAAGCGTCCGGGGCGAAAGCTGACCGTGCCGCTGGTGGTCAGTCCGTCATGGCTGCGGAGCGCCCAGCCGGTCGTCGTACCGAGGTCGAGCGCGAGGATGCAGGACCGGGAGATAGCGCCCGGCTCGGGGCGGACGTCCTGCGCGGGGATCGGTGTGTTCATCGTGAAGGCTCACAAGCTGTGGGCCTTCGGCTTCGGTCACCGCAAGATGTAGCATCCGGCGGTCCTCGGCCAAAGCGAAAACGACCGTCGAGGCGGCGACGGACGACGATCGACGCTCCGAACGCCCCGGTCCCAACCTCCGAACGCGTGGTCCCAACCTTCGAGGGGGTTGGGACAGCCTTTTATCGTTTTACACCAATGGCTTGACCGGATGTGGTCCCAACCTCGGTGTCCCCAACGGGGGTTCTTCTCTTTTCGTATAGAAACACATGTTCCCGACCTTTTCCGTTCTCCCACACGAATGTGTAGCAAAAGGTTGGGACCACGGGGTGAGGTTGGGGACACCATTGTTTTTGCACAGCTTTTCGTGTCCCCAACCCCCTCGGGAGGTTGGGACTGGGTTGGGACCACGGGGAGGTTGGGACCACAAGCTGTAGTAGCGCAGATGAAGGCGGCAGGTTACGCACTTGGCTGGGCACGGTGAGGAGCTTCGACCGACCGGACGTCTTCTTTGCTGGCTGGCCACTTGCCCAAGGCAAGCCCGCGTGCATCATGGTCTGCAGTTTCACAACACAGATACTTTAGCGAGTCACGAATGCCGGAAATCGACCTGAAGCGCGCTCTAAATGCCGTGTCTGACGTCATTCGGAACCGACCACGGCCGATCCGACAGTTTGACCAAATCTATATGAAGGCCGGCGACATGGTCATGCAGAGCGAATTTGTAGCTAGGTGGGCGGATGGAAAGCGGCTTGTATTCATCGGAGACGGTGACGCCATCAGCGTGTGTGTCGCCTACATGCACAGCCGCGGCGTGCTTTCCTATGGTCCATCGAAAACCGTGGTCCTCGATTTCGACGAAAGGATTGTCAATGCCATTAAACGGTTTGCCGACAATGAGCGTATCGAAAATCTCGACGCGCAATTGTACAATGTGTTGGACGCAATCCCGGACAGGTTACCTGATTTCGACTGCTTCTATACCAATCCACCGTGGGGACAGTACAACAGCGGCGAAAGCATAAACCTTTTCGTCGACCGAGGTGTGGAGGCAATCAGCAATTGCGGCGAAGGGCTCGTTGTAATCGCCGACGACAGTGATCTTGATTGGCCGCAGGAGGTGTTAGCCGAGGTGCAGCAGCACGCGTCCAGGCGCGGCTTCTTCGTTGCGCGAATGCAGCCCGAGTTGCATGTCTACCACCTAGACGATGCGCCGGACCTAAAGTCGTGCAATCTGCTCTTTCGCTCAAGGCCGCGCAATTCGTCGGAACGTGACAGCCGGCCGGTGACAGACCAGCAGCGGTTGGAGAACTTCTACGGTCGTGCGAAGATCCCGCGTGTACGGTATGTACGGGAGCTGAAGGCTCTGAATTATGGAGAAGCCCAAGAGTCGGAATACAAACTAGAGTTGTTGGAGGGGAAAGAGTGAACGAGATCCTCAAGCCCGGAGCTGGCATCCTGTTCATGAAGGTCGGCACGCACGCGAACGAGCCGCTGGAGGACATCATCAAGCGCAAGCAGAAGGAAATTGATGACGAAGGCTATGCGCTGTGGGGCTATGGAGGCAACACTTGCCACCCTATGACGATGGTCCAACCCTTTGCGGAGGAGCATGCAAGTGCCGGCTTGCCTATCGTACTCTGCATGCAGCCAATGGAATCCAAGCACTTCGCCGAACAGATACGAGCGAGTCAGTTCTCGCGGGACGGTATTCTCTGGGAGGATGTTCCAGCCGGCATCAATGCCGTCGGCTCCCGATATGCTCTTTGCATCAAGGATCTTTCACTGACGGACTTCGAACTGCCTCTGTCGGCGACAGAAGTTGCGGTAGGCCGCAGTGCCGGCCGGCTTGGCAACCAATACATCAAGGGCCGCGTCGATAAGGCCTGCCTGAATGTTCGCGACGAGGTGCTCCGTATGAACGACCTGAGCCAAGAGAAGACGATCAGCATCAAGCTGACCGCGGAGCTCTGCGAGCCGTACGCCGTTTTTCTTCGTTCAGATGTCTAGGCTCGCCAAGGTGTAGTGCTTCGATCGCTTGGCGAGGTCCTTCTGGTAGCTTTCGAGCGCCGATAGCACGTCCGCGACTGGCACATCTTCTCTGGAGCAGGAGAAGCAGATTTCGGCGGTCTTGTCAGCGCTCTTGTCTGCGCAGACCCGTGCGCGAACGGCTCTATGGTCGAGGAGGCCGAGAAGTCGCGCGAGCACTTGCTCGGTGCTGATTATCCGGCCCCGCAGCCCTGCAATCTCAGGGAAATCCGGCTCTATCCCGGCGCAGCTACATACGGCCCGCTTATCCCCCGTGGCGACCATCGTTTCCGCGCGCATCATGGCCACGGCGAAGAGCTGGCTCTCACCGACGTCGATGTCCAGGTCTTCCGCCAGCGAGATTTCCTCGATTGACGCTGCCAGCGATATTTCGTCCTCCGTGGGCTCCAGAACGGACACCAAGTCGAGAAATTCCATGAGCGGTCTGCACACAGGCTCGCCGTGGGTCCTGCTGAGCCTCGCACCCACGACATACCGCAAGGCGCCGAGGACCAGGACGGCCTCGTGTTCTACAGAAAGGGATGGCGGAAGGTGATCAAGACACTGCCACCGGGCCATCTTTTCAACGAGGTCATTGTCCACAAGGGCGTTAGCCAAGCTCGACGCCCCCCATCACAGCCCGCAGATACTCCGTTTCGTCGTCCGAATACGCCTCCCAGTCCAGTTCGCGTGTCGCGATCCTGTTAAGAAATCGCCAGACATCGTCGGGTCGCTCGTAGATCCTGGCAAGAGCTGCGTAGGTCGTTGCCCAGTCCGACGCTTGGTAGCCGTAGCACATGGCGAGTGTACCGGGCTCGATCCTCGAGTCCTCAGCCGCGCGCATGACCGCTGCCGCCAACACTGCGCCGTTGGCCGGCCCTTGGTCGAATTCGATCTGCGGTGAGGCTTGGCCTGTCAGCAGACGTAGAGCAAAGCTGTCGGCCTCGAGCTCTTCAGAGTCCGGGCTTTTCTCCTCAAGCGGCTCGGACATGTCGACCAGAGCCGCGTTCGGCGCGAGATGGCCGCTGGCAATATGGCCCAGTTCGTGCGCGACGTGGTAGGCCGTCGGTGCTGGGTACTTCGCGTCCTTGCCGACCAGTATCGCGAAATGATCGCCATGTCGGACTGACATCGCCACCATGTGCTTGGCGGAAAGTGGAAACACCCTGAGATGGATTACCGGTATGCCAAGCCCCCACGAGGCCGCGCAAATATCCTGGAGTCGCACAAAGGGTGATGCACTGAGCAAGGTTCCTCTAAGGCGAAGCGGATCAAGACCAATTACCCTCTCGTCGAAAGTCGCTCGGACGCCCTTGGACAGGATCCGCGCGAGGGAAATGCCGAAAGACGACAGGGCCGCCTGCTCCTTGCTTCCATAAGTCGAAAGGCCCTTGAATTTTGCTTCGTGCCTCCAGACGAAAGTCGGTTCTTCCTCCCCGAGGAGCGACTTCGGCGAAAGCCCCAGACGGCGCGCAACGGTAAAGCGCAACTCTACCTGGGCCGAGTTCGACTGCTCCGCCTCATCGCTCCACCAGCTTGGCCAAACAGCATCGACTGCCTGCCCGGATATACCCAGTGTCCGAAGGTCTTGCCTGAACTTCTCAGCTGTCCTCTTCAAGCGTCACCCCCAGTCCATTGGTCAAGAAAATCATCAAGCGCCGCCAGCATCTTGTCCAGCGCAACCGCCTCCATGTCGGGAAGCGACCGAAGCCGTTCCGTGATGCGCTTCAGTCCAGCCCGCTTATCCTGAATAGATGAATATTCAGGATGAGGCTTGGTGGACTCCGGGGCAGAAGCCGCCGCCAACAAACCTTGGCGAATCTTCTTGGCCGCTGGACCAAACCTGACCGATCCTGTCTTCAAGGCCCTTGAAATACTTGGCTGACTCACTCCGAGCGCACGTGCGACTTCCGACTGCGTGTAGCCGCGCTCTCGCATGAAATCGCCCAGTGCTTCCCGCAGGTCTTGCATGAAGATGAATATACATGAATAATGAACGAAACCAAGAGGGAGGTGACCATGCCTTTGCCTGGGGCGTTTTGCTGGACGAGGTTCGGTGCCGAAGCTGGGCAGGATTTCGAAGCAATCCTGGCTCGCAAGGAGCAAGAGCGACGACAGAATGGTGGCGTGTTCCTCTGGGGCATTGGCAACAACGTGGCTCCATCGCTGCCGTCGCTGTTCGAACGGGTCCGCCGGCCGATGCTCGCGTTCAGTCCAATCAAGTCGCGTGCGCAAGCACACGATGAGAGCCCCGATCAGATCGCTGTGTGGACGCGAGCCACCGGCGCAAATGGCGAGCCTTTCCAGATTCCATCGGGCTCGATGGTCATGAGCCGGTATACGCCCGGCAAGACAAGGCACTATGCGCTCGTCTGCCAATCGCAGCAGCCGCTTCGGTCCTTGGCATCGCCCGAATGGGTCTCCATCGGGGCGCTGAGGAATGTGAAGACCGGAAACCCTGTAGGGTCCTCTCAGGTGACCGCCGTAGTGAGCATCGACCCTGCGCGTGAGGAATCTGGCGCGATCTATCCGATAGCTTTCCATTGCGAATTAGCTGCCCCATACGTCCTTAAGCTCGAGGCACCGTTGGTCATCTCGGATGTCGCAATGGCAGAACGTGAATGGTCAAAGTACCGGGCTTCGAAGTGGGCAGAAGCCCCACAGCAGTTGCGCCTGGCAGTCTGAAGATAATCCATTGGAGAGCTTCTGAATTGTTAATTGCTTCGACGTAGGGACGATCATCAGGCCGCAATGTCTCGTCGATACCGCCACTCCCGCGGCGCTTCGCGCCCGCCCTCGTCGCGGCGGCGGTACCGCTCCCAGCCGTTCGCCTTGAGGTAGGCCGAGACCCGCATCTGATCGCCGCGCGTCCAGCGGGCCGGTTCGAGCCCGATGGCCTCCTCGAGGATCTCGCCGACCGACACATCTCTCAGCGGCTCCGGGCGCGGCACGCTCTCGGTGCGGGAGTTGTCGTAGTCGGGGAAGCCATCGGAGACGGTGCGGATCTCGTGCGTCAGCCAGTGTTCGATCAGGTCGTCCCAGGCGTCCGACTGGTAGCGGCGGTCCTGTTCCTCGCGGGCTTCCTCCAGCAGCGCCGGGTCGTCGATCCACCAGATTGCGCCGGCGCGGAAGCGGTGGACGGCCTCCGCCCAGAGCTGGTCCCGGTCACGCGCGAGCGCAGCGATGTCTATGGCGCCGCAGCGCAACGGCCAGAAACGACGATTGCCGGTCTCGTCGCGAAGGTAGGTGTCGGGGTTCACGGTGCCGGCAAACACGCACTGTCGGGGCACCTCGACGGTGTAGCGGCCATAGGGCGGACGGAAGCGGTCGGTGGTGCGGGTCAGGAAGGCCTTGATGCGCGAGACTTCGGCGCGACCAATGGCATCGAGTTCGGCGATCTCCACGATCCAGACGCCCTGCATGTGCAGCGCGGCGTCCTTCGACCCGAGCTCGGGCAGTTCGTCGGTGAACCATTCCTCACCGGCCAGCACCTTGATCGCCGTGGACTTGCGCGCGCCCTGCGGCCCCTCGAGGATCAGCATGTGGTCGGCCTTCACGCCGGGCCGGTAGATGCGGGCGATGGCCGAGATCAGCCAGAGCGCGCCGATGGTGTGGTTGAACGCCGTGGGCTCGGCGCCGAGATAGGCGCTCGTCCACGTCTCGATCCGGGGCGTGCCGTCCCATTTCAGGGTGTCGAGCCAGTCGCGGACGGGATGGATGCGCAGCTCGCGGGCGATGGCGCCGACAGCGCGGCTCACGACCACCGGGGCGACGTTGATGCCGCGGAGTTGCAGCCATTCGGCGGTGCGGATGTCGTCGGCGTCCTCCCAGGGGCGCGGGAGGGGGGCGATTCCGGCGTCCCACGGCAGCGGCTGGCGCACCACGATCTCCTGCCCGAACTCATCGAAGGCGAGCACGCCGGCAAAGGCCGGATCGGAGGTCAGTGCGACGATGACGTTGGCCTCGTTGCGCTCGGGCGCACCCGCGAGGTCGAGCCGCAGGCGCCTGAACCAGGAAGGCTTCGGGATCGGCGCGTTTGGATCGCCGGTGGCGTTCACGCGGCGGCGGAGCTCGGCCAGCTGCTTCGTCAGGACCGACATGCCGATCCCGGTCGCGGACTTGATCCGCGCGATGACCTGCCGTTCGGGCAGCGGGTCGAGCCTTGCCAACGCGATGCGCCCGAGCAGCGTGGACAGGGCTTCGAACTCGGGCGGATTGGTCAGCGCCTCGGCAGCGGCGATCAGGGTCGCGGGATCGTCTGCGGAGGCGACGACGGGTGTGACCGTTTCAGGGTCGACCGTATCTCCGGCCTGCGGCTCGGCTGCGGTATCTGTCTCGTGCGCGTAATCCTCGGCGCGAGCGCCGCGCTGCAGATCGTCGTTGAAGTCGTCGCCGTGGAGCGGCGCGACGATCTCGTTCGGGATGTCGGCCCGGTTCAGGCGGTCCGAGAGCGTCGCAGCCGCCTGGCAGCCCGCGTCTCCGGCATCGGCATAGATGGTGACGCGCCGGGTGCCCTCGGGCCACTGGAACCGCGCCAGACCGTCGGCCGACAGCGCTGCCCAGACCGGTGTGCCGAAGAGCGCCTGCGCGGCGAGCGCCGTCTCGATGCCCTCGGCGATTCCGATGTGTCCGTCCTCCGGCATCGGGAACAGGCGAACCACGGCGTCCTTCACGCTGCCGAGCATCTTCTTGCCGGGAGGCGCCTTGGCGCTGCCGTCGTCGAGCAGGAAGGTGCGATGGATGCCCGGCGCGCGCTCCGCGTCCGGCAGCCGCAGGATCGCGATCAGGCCGGGCCAGCCGCGGCAGCTGTCGAAGTCCGGAAGATCGGGATGGAACAGCAGGTCGGGCGATCCGGGATCCGAGACCCCGCGGGCGCGCAGATAGGTCTCGCCAGGCGTACCCGCGAGTGGAACGGCCCCGTCGACGAGACGTGCGATCTCGGAAGAATGATCCGGGCGCGCGCGCAAGGGCGCCGCCGGCGCAGGCCGCGGCGCTGGATGGTCCATACCCGCGAGCCGCGCCGCCTCGTCGAAGAGCGCGCCATCGCAAAGGCCGGTCGCCTGGGCGATCAGGTCGATGGGACCGGCCCGCTCGCCTGTGGCGTAGTCGAAGCCCCAGCCGGCATAGGGCCCGTCGAGATGGATGGTGCAGGAGCCCTCCTTCCGTGGCGGGCGCCCGGAGAGGTCGGCGCAGCGCAAGGAACGACGGTCGCGCGCCAGCCGGGCCTCCGGGAAGAGCCCCGGCAGCCAGTCGGCGGCCGTGCAGGCCAGCCGCTCCTTCACCGCCGCCAGATCGTGCCGGGTCTTCGGGACCGCGATGTCGTTGAGGTCGATCATCGCGCCCCTCAGGCCAGCAGGACGAGCCCGCGCTCGGCGCGGGTGATCGCGGTGTAGAGCCAGCGGCGCCGGTCGATCTCGCTGCGGCCCAGCCCGTCGTCCCAGACGATCACGCTCTCCCACTGCGACTCCTGCGCCTTGTGAGCGGTGATCGCCCAGCCGAAGGTCGCCTCGGTCAACAGGCGCTTCTCCTTGTAGTCGCGGTCATGACGCTTGTCGTCGTAGGCGACGTGGTCCTCGAAATGCCCCTTGTAGATGCGCAGCCGGCCCGGACGCCCGTCCTCATAGGGCTCGCCGATGCGGCGCCCGTCCTCGTCGTGGACGACTGCGGAGAAGTAAAGGCTGCCCTCGTCGACGATGTCCTCGAGCGTCACGAACATGCCGTTGATCAGCCCCAGATCGTTCTGGTTCTTGAGACAGATGATCTTCTCGGCCGGCCCCGTGGGTAGCCAGGTCCCGCCGAGACCGGCGGCCGCGCGCATGGCGTTGTTGATCTGCAGCCGCGTGGCGTTCAGCCCGCAGATCAGCTGGCCGCCGCGCAGCGCCTGTTCCGGCGTGATGTCGCCCTTGCGGAGCTTCGCGACATGATCGTCGTAGACGCCGAAGCCGATGGGCCGGCCTTCGCGCGCCATGGTGGCGAGGCGGATGATCGCGCTCTCGGCCGCCTGGCGGTGGATCTCGGTCAGCATCACGTCCGGCTCGTCGCGAGTGAAGGCGCCTTCGCCCCGGATCGGCGGCAACTGGCCCGGATCTCCGAGGACGAGGATCGGCTTGCCGAAGCTCATCAGGTCGCGCGCCATTTCCTCGCCGACCATCGACACCTCGTCGAGCACGATCAGCCGGGCGTCGGCCGCGTCGCTCTGCGGGTTCAGGGCGAAGCGCGGGTGCTTCATCGCCGAGAGCCCCTGGCGCATCGCCTCGATCGCGGCATCGGCCGTGGTGCGCGCGAACCCGGTGAGACGGAGGGCGTCGCGTTCGGCCAGCGCGATCTTTCGGGCGGCCTCCTCGATCTCCTCCTCGGTCGACTCGATCACCGAGTAGATCAGGCTGTGAATGGTGCGCGCGGGCGTGCCCTTGCGGGTCAGCACCAGCGCGGCCTTGCCGGTGAAGGTGGCGGTGACCACGCCGGGCACGCATCGGCCGTCCCGCGCGCTGCGGTGGGGCGAGAGGCCGAGCTCGTCGAGCGCGAACTTCAGGACGGTGCTCTTGCCCGACCCGGCATAGCCGAAGAGGCGGAATACCTGCTGCTGCTCGGTTCGGGTCTCGAACCACTCCTTGATCTCGCGGATCGCGGTGGCCTGCGTGGCGGATGGGGTGAACTCGGTCATGAATGGGGTGCCTCCACTGCGTAATCCTTGACGATCCCGCCGCGGGTCGGATCGCCCACCTCGCACGGACGGACGAAGACCCGGCGCCCGTCGGCGAGCTGCCGCCAGTGACCGCGTCGGATATGCCAGCGCGGGCTGGCGTGACTGCCGCCCTGCGGCGGTGTCGCTGCCTGAAGGCGAGCGGGATCGATGGCGACCTGACGCCAGACCCAACCGCGTACGCCCTCACGGGACAGGCGGGACCGTTTCGCAAGCGACACCTTGCGGTCGCGGATTTCAGGTGAGGCGCCGAGGATGGTCAGCGCGCGCCAGACGATGCCGGCGGCGACTTCGCCGTGACCGCGGACCGTCTCGTCGCTCAGCTCGGCCGGGTTGCCCTCGATCTCCGCCTTGCCGTCCGGATGCATCCAGACCCGCACCAGGCAATCCGTCCAGCCGCGCGGCGCCCGCTTGCGCATGAGGAACGTGGCCTCGACGATGTCGCCGTCGGCGCGGGCGCAGACAATCAGGCCCGAGGGAGACGCGCGCTGCTCGCGCACCTCGAAGATCACGGACGGATGCGGCAGCCGAAGCGGACCGGTAAAGACCCGGGTCATCGCGCGGTCGACGATATCGCCATCGAAGGCGGCCTGATCGTCGAAGAAATAGATCGGCGCGAACTCCGCCGCTCCGAGCAGGTCGGAGCACCAGAACCGCTCGCAATGCGCGCGCACGATCCGCTTGAGCTCGTAGGCGTCGGGGATCATGGCCTCTCTCCCCAGCACCGTGTCGCCCAGGCGCAGGGCGCGTGCCACTTGCCGGCCGCCATGCCGCCTCGGCACAGGACTGCGTTGGACTCAGCCGCGGCGCGCGGCAGCCATTCCCCGGCCTCGGAGGCCCGAACCACGGCGACGGCGCGATCTGACATTTCCTGCGCGAGATGCGCATCGAAGGGCACGAGCTCGGCGTGCAGCTCCATCGTGTCGCGGTTCAGCGCGGTGAAAAGCGCCGGGGCCGGCAGCTCCATGTAGGCCTGATAGAGCGCGATCTGGGCGGCATAGACCGGCCGCGCCAGGCTGACGCCGCGCTTGACCACGTCCTTCCAGCTGGCCGCGCCGAGCGCCTTGTTTTCCCAGAGCGCGGGATAGTCCATCGCGACGGGACCCGAGACGAGGCAGCCGTCGATATGGCCCTTGAAGCGCCCGCCGAGGGCCTCAAACCCGAACTGGCGGCCGTCCGGGCGCTCGGTGCGCAGGTCGAAACCGGCGATCCGGAACCAGCCCGCGACGATGTCCTCGGCCCGGTGGCCCGCCTCGAAGATGCGCAGCGTCCGCGGCGCGAATTCCTGGCCCTCGTCCTTCGGGACCGCGAGGAAGTCGTACTGGATCTGGCGCAGGCAGTCGCGGCCGAGACCCGAGGAACTGACATAGGTACGCGGACGCTCAGCGCGGTGGCGCGCGGACAGCGCCGTGTCGATGGCGGCAGAAACCGCCTCCGCGATGGGCGGGCGCGGGGCGCCGGCGCCGTAGAGGAAGCCCGAGCCGTGGTTGAGGTCGATCATCGCTCGCGCTCCCAGAACCCGCCGGCCTGTGCGATGCAGGTCAGCTTGTGGAACTGCGCGTCCGTCAGCCGGGCGCTGTCGCCGAACCGCGCGAGCTTCTCGCGGAGGCTGTCGCAGAACTCGATCTCGAAATCGGTGACGGCGTTCTCGGTGGCCGCCTCGAGCAGGTGCTTCCAGCTGCAGGACACGGTGTCGTCGTTCAGGTCGATCATCGGGCGCCCCCTCAGAACGGAATGGGGTCGTCGAGGACCGTGCCGGTGCGCTCCTTGCGCGCGGCCTGATCCTGCATGCTGTCGATGTAGCCGGTGACCGCCGCCTCGATCAGGCGGTCGATGTCCTCGGCGCTGCGGTGGAAGAAGGGCTCCATGAGCCCCAGGTCCGTGAGCGCTTCGGCGAAGAGCGTCCGCGCTTCGCGGATCGCTTGGCGCTCGCGCGCGGTCCTGTCGATCATGCCGTTGTTCCTTTGGGCGATGGCGCTGCCCACGTCCTGACAGCGGCGCGAGCAGAAGCGGTGGTAGGGGTGGCGATCCCAGCGGAGGCCGTGGCAGTAACCGAAGCCGCGCGCCTCGCGGGCGCAGACGGCGCAGAGCGCTACCCGAGCAAGAAGGTCCCGATCGGGTCCTCGGGCGGCCAGCCCGCCCTCTGGAGCTTTTCGGACTGCAGCACGATCCAGCGCGAGATCGCGTTGCTGGCCATGGCTTCGAGGTCGCCGAGGCCGAGGCTTGCGATGGGGGCGTGCAGTCTTCCTCGGGCCTCGAGCCATCGTCCGATCTCCAGCGCCGCCTCGCGCGTCACGTGCGCCTGCCATTCATCCGGGGTCATCGGCCCGGCAGGATCGCGCCGGGCCTCGGACGGTGGCGAAGGCCGGGTTAACCTCCGCCGCCGCGCTGCCGACCGCGCCTCACCCATTGAGCCAGGCGGGCATGCCGGTCGCCGGCGCCCCGCTCGGCGGGGACGGCGGGGCCGCTGCCGGTTGCTGGGCGGCGGGCGGCTGCTGGGCGGGCGGTTGCTGCGGAGCCGGCGCCTGCGCGCCCCAGGCCGGGGCAGCGGACGGCGCTTGCGGCTGCGCGCCCCATGCCGGCGTGGGTGCCTGCCAGCCCGGTGCCGGCGCGCTCGCGGCCTTGCGCGGCGGGGCGTTGACGGGCTCCGAGGGAACGGTTTCGCCACGCATGATCGGAGCGTGCTGCGGTTCGTCGGGCAGAACGACGTTCGCGATCCGGTTCTGGTCGCGGTATTGCGGGTTGGAGGCGGGTTCCACCATGATCCGCGCGGCGAAGACGATGCCGTCGAGATGCTTGAGACCAGGCAGCACCCGCTTGGCCTTGGCGTCGGGGCTTTCGTCCCTGGGATCGAGCCCGAGAGCGCTGTCGACCATCGCCCGAAAGGTGGATTTCGAGATCTTCCAACCGATCGACTGGCCCTTCTCGTCGACCTTGCCGCCCGCAACGGTGAAGCTCTGCCAGAACTTCCGCCGGGCATGGGGCCCCTCGAGGATGGTGAACTCGCAGTCCAGCATCTTCGCGTCGCTCGACTGCGATGCCTTCAGGAGCTTCGCGTCCATCGGGGTGGCGCCGTCCACGCCGCCGGGGCGCACGGTCAGGCGGACCTTGGCGAAGGTGCCGTCGGGGATCAGCTCGCCGATGGGGGCCATCTGCGGCTGGGCGTCGTTAAGATCGTAGCTCATGGATCTGTCCTTTGCGTCTGGATCAGGAAGGGGTGGCGGTGTGGGCGGGTGCACGGCCGTCGATCTTGGCGATCAGCGCGCCGAGATCGGGCGCCTCGGTCACATCGAGGCGGCCGGAGCGGTCCTTGGCGGGAACGCCCCAGGGATTGCCGGAGCGGCAAACGAGGCGTCGCTCGGCGGAGTTTTCGTCGAGCGTCCAGTCGCCCTTGGCGTCGCGGCCGAAGAGTTGCATCGAGACCACCTGATCGACGATGCCCGGCAACTCGCGCCCGGCCTTGGTGCCCTCCATCTGCGGCTGCCAGGTCGCCGTGCCGAACTCGTCGGTCACCTTCTCGAGCACTCCGACGAAGATCACCGTCTTGCCGCGGGCGTGCTGCAGGTGCTTCAGCGCCTGGATCACCTCGCGGCCCAGGAGCCCGTAGGCGCCGCGGACATCCGGCTTGCCGGTCCGCTCTGAGAAGGCCTCGGGCTGCTGGCGGGCATAGGCCATGGCCTGCCGCGTCAGGTCGGTGATCGAGTCGACGAAGACGATCCGTTTCCGGGCGAGAAAGTCCTCGATGCCGGTGCCGAGATACTGCTGCTGCAGCCAGGCGTGATACTCGGCGCCGTACCAGGACTTCGGATGCTGGGCCGGATCGTGCCCGCCGATCAGTACGGCGAGGTCGCGGAAATCGGTGAAGCTGCGCACCGGGATCGAGTCCCCGCGCCAGTCCTGCACCGACTTCATGCCGGCCTCGAGGTCGAGGCAGACCGTCTCCTCGGCGGGCAGCGTCTTCAGGAGCGTCGTCTTGCCGACGCCGGGCGGGCCGAAGATGGCGAGGGACGTCTTGTTCTCGGCAGCCGAGAGCCGTTCGTCGGCGGTGATGATGCGGAAGGCCATGGGGTTCTCCGGAAGTTGCGTTCAGGGTGCGCGGCGGCGGGGGTGACCGGGTGCCGAAGGGGAACCTGCCCGGCGTTGCCGACCGGGCGTCCCGCCGCCGCGCGTCACCGGTCTCGAGCCTCGAGCCGGAAGACAGGTTTGCCGGTGGTCTCGCTGCGCGCGTCCGCGAAGCCCTCGCGCATCGCCGCGGGCCAGGCGCCGAAGCGCCGCTCGGGCACGCGGTAGGCGACCTCGAGATACTCGGTCGGATCGTCGCCGGCGGCGCGGATGCGCTCGGCCATCGCGGCGAGGCGGTCCTGATCCCAGGAGACCTTCTTCGGCAGGTCGGCGACGATGACGACGCCCTCGTCCTCGACCCGCACGGTGCCGCTGGTCTTGCCCTGCGCGGCCCGCTCGGCCGCGGCGGCGGCCTCGTAGCGCTGCGCGATGCCGGCCTCGAGCCGGTCCCGCAGCCGCTTCACGCGGGCGGTCTCGGCGAGCGCCGTCGTCTGCAGATCCAGCAGCATCTCAGGCGGCAGCGCCGCGATGTCGCCGAGGGCGAGACCTTCGAGATCAATGAGGCGGGGGGCATTGTCGGGGTGCGGCATGGCGGGGTCTCCGTTGGAAGGGAATGGCAAAGCCATCACGCGGCGCGCTCTTCGAGGAGCAGCGCCGAGAGCGAGGCGTTGGCGGCTCTGGGTCTGGGCCGGGCGACGGCGATGTAGGCGAAGCGGTCGGGGCCCACGCGCTCCTGCACGAGGTGGACGAGGCCCTTCTCAAAGGCGCCCAGCGCGGCCTGACCGAGGTCGGCGAGCTGGCGGCGCTCGGGCTCCGGCAGGGTCGAGATCACCGGCGTGACGTCGATCCCGAGAAAGCCGCGGTGATACTCGATCCGGGCGCCAGCCTCGGCCTGTGCGATCCAGGCGTAGAGCTCGACATCGGTGAGCTTCGGCGTCGCCACGCGGGCGACGATCGGGGTTGCGGCGACCATCAGCATACCCGTGCGGCCCGCGCGGGGTCCGCGGTCAGCCGACGGGGCGAATGACCGACGCGCGCGACCGCCTCGCTGATTTTCAGGGCACGCTGCAGCTGGCTCTGCTCGAAGGCTTCGATATCGGCGAGCCGGTAGAGCACGCGTCCGCCGAGCTTGAGGAAGGCCGGTCCCTGGCCGTTGTAGCGCCAGCGTTCCAGCGTCCGGTGGGAGATCCCCCAGCGCCGGGCCAGCTCCTTCTGGTTCAGGCAATGCCTCTGCAGCATCGGTGTCTCCTCTCGTGTCGTCGTCGAGGAGACAGTGCGCAATTACGGTGTGGGATGTCGTGGGGACTGGCGGGGGATGCGGAGGGGGATCAGTCGGCCCTTGCGGGACAGGGTTCTGACCGCGGGTGGGGCACCATCATCCCCCACCATCCATCACCCATCCCCCTCCCGATCCCACACGGATGGGGCGGAAGGGGATCGGTCAGTCGAGATTCAGACGGTAGCCGCCTCGGCGGTCGGACCGGATCAGCTGTCGCCAGTCCTTCTGCGACTTGAAGACGTCGGCCATTCGCAGGCTCTTGGAGCCGGCGCGCGACAGGATCGCCTTGCCGTTCTGCCAGGGCGCGCCTGCCTGCACCGCCTCGTGCAGCGCGCGCACGACTTCCGCCTGGATCGGGCCCAGCTTGAACCGGCATCCGTTGCAGCGGACCTCGAAATAGTCGGCCGAGTGGATGAAGGTGGCTTCCTCCATCGGCTGGCCGCCGGGCGAGAACCCGGTCTCGACCTCGAAACGGTCGCGTTCATCGCGCCTTAGCAGCAGGTCGCCGATCATGACGAGGACGGGCTGCGCATCGCCCCAGGTCTCCGCGTAGTCGGCGCTCGGCGTCCGAAAACTCGCGAGATGAACCTCACCACACCGGAAGAGCTGGAACACATCGCGGGCGTGGAGATCGAGCAGACCGCTATGGTAGCCTTGCTCCCATGGCACCTTGTATGGCTCGCCTCGATCGTCCTCCTCGATGTCGCCGAACTCCATGGGCGCGCCGAACACGCGCACGGACAGACGCAGCTTGTCGTTCTCCGCGAGGTAGATCAGGTCGGCCTCGGTGATCTGCCACCGCTCAAGGATCTCGGGGAGCGTGAAGTACAATTTGTCGATGTGCATTCACTGCCCTCCGCGCCGATTCCCGTGTAAGATGTTTACCTTCTGTTCTTATTCGCTTGACCGGCTTCGATCAATCCGATTTTATCCTATTTCATCCACAGATGGGTGGGGATGACATGACCGAGCACCACACGCTTTCCGACCGCCTCAGAGCCCGGGCCAACCAGCTCGGCATCAGTCCCGCCCACGTCGCCGAGATGGCCGGCGTGAACCGTTCGTTCGTCTACGACATCCTCCGTGGCCGTTCAGCCCGCCCTGGTATAGACCGGCTGGCCGAGGTCGCCCGCGTGCTGAAGGTGGATCGCGACTGGCTGATCCATGGCATCGGCGAGGTGGAAGGGAAGCCCCCCTTCTTGGACAATCCTGACGACGCCTTTGTGGCCATCGCCCACGCCACCCCGCGCCCGGCAATGGGCGGCGGCGCGGTCGTGACAGAGGACGGCGACACGCCCGGCCGCGTCTATCACTTCCGCCGCTCCTGGATCCGGAACAGCCTGAAGGCCAGCCCGTCGCAGCTGCGCATCATGCACGTCGAGGGCGACAGCATGGCGCCGACGCTCCTGAGCGGTGACGCGGTGCTGGTCGACATGACCCGCCGCGCGCCCAACCCGCCCGGCATCTTCGTGCTGGACGACGGGATGGGGCTGGTCGCCAAGCGGCTCGAGCACATCCCCAACAGCGACCCGCCCGGGGTGCGCGTCATCTCCGACAACAAGCACTACCCCGAATACGAAAGAACGGCCGACGAGATCCACATCGTCGGCCGTATCCGCTGGTTCGCACGGGAGATTTAGTAGTGGCGGCTGAAGAGGAGTTGGACGATCTTCTCGAGCTGGCGGGCTGCTGCTTTCGGGATGCCATGAGGGCCGTCGATATCGAGGCGTTCTTCTCCAGACGCGACATCCCACTTGCAGAAGGGACCAGCAAGAAGACGGTTGCCCAGAATACGCTCGCAAGCCTTTCGCGAGCAAAGGCGCTGGATCTGGTCCTCGAGTTTGCACGAGAACGGCGGAATATCGGCCTGCAGGACAGGGTTTACCTCCTGCAAGACAAGGACCAACCGGAGATCTCTGCGATCACTCGCGACCGAGTGGCCGATCGCCTTGGTGCCGGGATCCATGGACAAGGCATTCGTCTGGGCGTGATCGAGGGGCTTTTCGATCTGAGTTCGCCTGCCGACTTCTTCGATAGCCCCACCAAGATCGAAGAGCTCCGACAACACGCGACTGGCGCGGCCCCGTTGTGGAACGCGAAGGATGTTTTCGAAGCCATCGGGGCAATAAAATGTCCTTCGAGGAGGTTCGCGCAGCTGATCGAGACCGCTCTGGATCCTCGGTTTCGCGATGCCGACGAACAGACCATGCTGGCAGCGGACTTGACCCGCATCCTGCAACTCGATGGCTACGAGGTTGCTCAGACAGGAGAGGTCTCGGGCCGCGCAACGTTCTCGGTACGCCCCATTCGCCGCGGCGTGGATGGGCGGCCGAAGAATCTGATCTTCGCGTCCAACGGACCAAAGCCGAGGCTCGGGTTCTCGGATGCGATCGACAACGAAGTCGTCGTGCTAGAGCATGCCGACAGCTGCCTCGTTTACGAGCGCCCCATCGGCAATGGATTGTCATGGCTCGACCTGGTCCGTTGGTGGATGGATCAGAGAGGGATCGCCGACCTCGCCGAAGCACGCACCAGCCTCGGGCGGCGTCTACTTGCCTCGCTTGACGACGGCCCTGAGCAGGAGTTCTTCAAGGCGTACTTCCGCAATTTCGCTGAACGACTTGGAGACCGGCTGCCGGCGCTCATCCCGCAGGTCTACCTGCACTATGATCCGGAGATCGCGAGGCGTCTCCCTGACAAACGAATTCTGTTCCGGCAGCGCATGGACTTCCTGGTGCTGTTGCCGGGCCGACAGAGGGTCGTCCTCGAGATTGACGGCAAGCACCACTATGCGAAAGGCGAGCGCGCCGATCCCGGCCTGTACGCGGAAATGGTTGCGGCTGATCGCAACCTTCGCCTTCGCGGCTACGAGGTGTTTCGGTTCGGGGGCTCGGAATTCTCTAACCCCAAGGGTTCGATGCAGGAATCTGTCGACAAGCTTGTGAAGTCATTCTTCGAGGAGCTGTTCGTCGTCCATCGCTTAGGATAGCGCATCCCAAGAAGACCGCAGGCTTACGCAGAAGTCCCATAAGCATCTGAAAGTAATTGTTTTCGGGGCGCGCGCGGATAGCGTTTCTCCCATGCGAAACGCGCCGACATATCCGCGGCTGGGATCGAACCCGCTGCCACCCGACCAGATGACTCCTGCCGAGCGCCGCGCAGAGTTGTGCGACCTGCTGGCGCTGGGGCTGGTCCGGATGCGACTGCGCGAGCGCGGCGAACCTGCTGACGAAACTGGAGAAATTCTCCTACACTCTCCGGCCGACCAATGCCGTCATGCAACTCCAACTCACCGGAGAACCGCATGACGACCCACGATCCAATTCCCGCGCGCCTGGCCGCGCTGAAGACCGCGACGACGCCGGAGCTGAAGGCGCAATGGCGCGACCTGTTCGACAGCGACCCGCCGCCGTTCAACCGCCGCTACCTCGAGAGCCGGCTGGCCTACCGCATCCAGGAACTGGCCTACGGTGGGCTGAAGCCCGAGACGATCCGGCGGCTGGAGCGGCTGGGCGAGGAACTCGACGGCGGCGACCGGAAGAAGAGCCGGATCCGCGCGGACGCCATGCCCATCGCCGGCACGCGGCTGATCCGCGAGTGGCAGGGCGTCGAACATGTCGTCACCGTCGCCGCCGACGGCTTTGAATGGCAGGGGCGGCCCTACAAGTCGCTGTCGGCCATTGCCCGCGCCATCACCGGCACGCGCTGGAACGGATGGGTGTTCTTTGGGCTGAAGAACCGGAGGGCGCGGACATGACGAAGGCCCCCTCGAAACCAGGAATGATCCGGAAACAGCGCTGCGCGATCTACACGCGCAAGTCGTCCGAGGAAGGGCTTGAGCAGGAGTTCAACTCGCTCCACGCCCAGCGCGAGGCCTGCGAAGCATTCATCGCCAGCCAGCGCTCCGAGGGCTGGGTGCAGGTCCGCGATCAATATGACGACGGCGGGATCTCGGGTGGGACTCTGGAACGGGCCGGCCTGAAGCGACTGCTGGAGGACATCGAGGACGGGCTCGTCGACGTGGTCGTCGTCTACAAGATCGACCGCCTTAGCCGCTCGCTGGCCGACTTCGCAAAGCTGGTGGAGGTGTTCGACCGTAACGGGGTGACGTTCGTCTCCGTCACCCAGTCGTTCAACACGACCACGTCGATGGGGCGGCTGACGCTGAACATTCTGCTCTCGTTCGCCCAGTTCGAACGCGAGGTGACGGCCGAGCGCATCCGCGACAAGGTCGCCGCCAGCCGGAAGAAGGGGATGTGGATGGGAGGCGTCCCGCCCTACGGCTACCGGGTCGAGAACCGGAAGCTGTTGGTCGACGAAGACATCGCCGCGCGTGTCCGCTGGATCTTCGCCCGCTTCCTCGAGATTGGGTCCTGCACGGAGCTGGCACGAGAGGTTGGCGCACGCGGCATCCGCACGCCGCGCGGGAACAGGATCGACAAGAAATACATCTACCGGATGCTCAGCAACCGCGCCTACATCGGCGAGGCGGTCCACAAGGGCGAGAGCTATCCCGGCGAACACGACGCCATCATCGACCGCGAGATGTGGGACCGAGTCCACGCCATCCTGCAGGAGAGCCCGCGCAAGCGCGCGGCCCGCACACGCGCCGACACGCCCGCGCTGCTGAAGGGCCTGTTGTACGGACCCGACGGCGCGGCGTTCTCGCCGACCCATACGCGTAAGGGCGACCGGCTGTACCGCTACTACGTCAGCCAGACGGTGCTGAAACACGGCGCCGGGTCCTGCCCGGTCGGCCGCGTACCCGCGGGCGAGATCGAGGCCGCCGTCATCGACCAGCTGCGGGCGGTGTTTCGCCAGCCCGAGATCGTGGCGGGGACGTGGAAAGCAGCACGCGTCCACGTCGACGACATCACTGAGGCCGACGCCCGCGCGGCCCTGCAGCAGCTCGACCCGTTGTGGGACGAGCTGTTCCCTGCCGAGCAGGCGCGCATCGTTGCGCTGCTGGTCGAACGCGTCGACATCGGCACGGACGGGCTCAACGTGCGCCTGCGCGTCGATGGCCTCGGCAGCCTCGCGCGCGAGATGCTGGCCGGCGGAATCGAGGCTGCCGCATGACCCGAGGGACTCCAATCCCCGAGACCGTGACGCTCCATGTCCCGTTCCGTATCGTGAAGCGCGGCGGGCGGAAGGAGATGCAACTGCCTTCGGGAGAGTCGGCCCCCCGTGCGCGTTTCGACAACACCATGATCAAAGCCATAGCGCGTGCATTTCGATGGCAGCGGTTGCTCGACTCGGGCGAGTTCGCCACCATTGCCGACTTGGCAGCACACGAACGCATCGCAGCCCCTTACTTGACCCGGCTCCTGCGTCTCACCCAGCTTTCACCGGAGATTGTCGAGGCCATCCTTGAGGGAAGACAGCCGCCCGACCTGACGCTTGAGTCGCTGCGGGCGCAGTTTCCCATGGATTGGAACAGTCAGCGCGCATTGCTGCGACTTTGAATTCCGCAAGCACTTGGTGAACACGCCTGACTCGATGGATGGCTTGTGCTTTTTAGCCAATTTGGCCAAAGTAAGCCATGCAAGAGCGGAGAGTCAGATGCAGATCCTGACCGCGAAAGACGCGAAGTACGGCTTCGGGCGGCTGATTGATCTCGCCCGAGCCGAGCCTGTCGCGGTGGCGAAGCATGGACGCCCCGTTGTCGTCGTGCTGGCAGTCGAGGAATACGAGCGGCTGAAGGCGCTGGACAAGCCTGGCATCAGTCCGGGTGAACAAAACGCAGGAAAGAAAACGAGCGAATGATTGCAGACCACCTGACCGGAATCGAACAGTTTGGCGCGGACCTATGGAAGATGGCCGACGACCTGCGGGCCAACTCCGGTCTCGCATCGAACGAGTACTTCATGCCAATCATGGGGCTCCTTTTCCTGCGCCAAGCCACGAACCGCTACTATGCTGCTCTCGCTGCGATCGAGGCGGACAAGGCCGCCGGCAAGATGCCGGATCGACCGCTGGTCGACGCCGACTTCCGCCGCCGCCGCGCAATGCTGCTGCCCGAGGCGGCACGTTACGACGTGATCCTCGACATGCCCAAGGGCGGTCAGCTTGGCGCTGCGCTCACCGCCGCCATGGAGGAGGTGGAGAAGCATTTCCCGCCGCTCGCTGGCCAGTTGCCGAAGGACTACGAGCGCTTCGACGATGACCTGCTCGAAAGCATGATGCGCAAGTTCGACACCGAGGCCCTGCGCAATGCTTCCGGCGACGTCTTCGGCCGCATCTATGAATACTTCCTCGCCGAGTTCTCCAAGCAAGGCGCGCACGACAACGGCGAATTCTTCACGCCGCCCTCCATCGTCCAGACCATCGTCAATGTGATCGAGCCAGACCACGGCATCGTTTTCGACCCAGCGTGCGGCTCGGGCGGCATGTTCGTGCAGTCCAGCCACTTCATCGAGGACGCGGGCCAGGACACGATGAAGCGCGTCACCTTCTACGGCCACGAAAAGAACGAGACGACTGCCAAGCTCGCCCAGATCAACCTGGCTGTTCACGGCTTGCAGGGTACGATCCGAGCCGGGAATGAAGCGATCACCTACTACAAGGACCCGCACGAACTCGTCGGCAAGTGCGACTTCGTCATGGCCAATCCGCCCTTCAACGTGGACGAGGTCGACGCCGACAAGGTCAAGGGTGACAAGCGGCTTCCCTTCGGCCTGCCGGGCGTGAACAAGGCCAAGAAGGTCTCGAACGCCAACTACCTGTGGATGTCATACTTCTACAGCTACCTGAACGAGAACGGCCGCGCCGGGGTCGTCATGTCCAGCCAGGCATCCAGCGCCGGGCGGGACGAGGCGGTGGTGCGCCAGAAGCTGGTCGAGACCGGCGCCGTCGACGTGATGATCGATATCCGCGGCAACTTCTTCTACACGCGCACCGTGCCCTGTCAGCTGTGGTTCTTCGACCGGGCGATGGAGCGTGACCCCGAGCGCGCCGATCACGTCTTGATGCTCGATGCGCGCAACATCTACCGCAAGGTGTCGCGGGCCATCTATGACTTCGCGCCCGAGCAACAGAAGAATATCGCCGCCATCGTCTGGCTCTATCGCGGCCAGACGGACCGCTTCCTGAAACTCGTCGAAAGCTACATCGCGCAGGCCATCGCCGAGGGCGAGGCGGCGGCGGAACCGTTGGCAGACTATGAACAGGCGCTCGGCAAGCTGATCGATCTGGTGCAGCCCTTCGTCACCGAAAAGCGCGATCCGGATCCGCTGGCGGAGACCTGGGGCGAACTGACCGGCGCGCGGGCAACGCTGGCGGGGGATATCGCCGGGTTTGACGCCGAGGTGGCGGCGCGGGCAGCGGGCTGGCTGGGTGCCGCCCGCGACAATGCCGGGCTGCATACGGCGCGCACCGGGCTGCACCCCATGGCGGACCGCTGTCGTGACATGACCAAGCAGATAGACCTAGCCGCCAAGCTGGCCGGGCGGGTGGTGGATACAGCCATCAAAGAACTGGACGCCCGCGACCATACCCTCTGGCCCAATGCCGAGGTGACGCGCGCCCGCAAGGCGCTAGAGGGCGCGCGGGCCGCGGCGGTCGAGGCGCTGCGGTCAGCGCGGTACTTCGTGAAACAGGCCGACTGGCTGCAGGAGCGGTTCCCCGATGCCGTGCTGCGCGATGTCGAGGGGCTGGTGAAACGAATCAGCCGCGCCGAGATCGCGGCCCAGGACCACAGCCTGACGCCCGGCCGCTATGTCGGCGTGGCACCCGAGGAGGTGGACGAGGATTTCGATTTCGAGGAGGCGCTGCGATCGATCCACATCGACCTGAAGGGGCTGAACGAGGAGGCCGAGGCGCTGGCGGCGCGGATCGCCCGGAACTTTGAGGAGTTGGGGGTGTGATGGCACGCACTGCTGAAATCGGCGAGTGCGTGGAAGTCGTCAGCGGCCCCGCGTTCAAGAGCGCGCAATTCACGGACAATCCTTCCGACGTGCCCTTGATAAAGGGCGAGAACGTCGCCCAAGGCTACATTGCTTGGGACAAGTCGAAGTATTGGCCCGCAAACGACACAGAGGGCTACGAACGGTTCGGCCTCGGCGCAGGCGACATCGTCTTAGCAATGGACCGGCCTTGGATCACGGCGGGCTTGAAGTGGGCGCGCCTCAGGCCACACGATCCGCCGAGCCTGCTAGTGCAACGGGTGGCGCGGCTTCGAGCTAAACCGGGCATGCGCCAAGATTATCTCACCTATGTGATCGCCTCTACGCAGTTCTCCGATTATGTCCGAAACATCATGGGCGGCACGAATGTCCCGCACATTAGCGGCGCGCAGATCAAGGCGTTCAAGTTCAGGCTACCCGGTGAAAACGAGCAGGCGGCAATCGCCGACATCCTCTCCGCCTATGATGACCTGATCGAGAACAACCGGCGACGCATTGCGCTGCTGGAGGAGGCGGCGCTGCTGCTCTACCGGGAGTGGTTCGTCCACTTCCGCTTCCCCGGCCATGAACACGCCCCTCTCACCGACGGCCTCCCCGAGGGCTGGGAGCGGGTGCCAGCGGCAGAAGCCTTTGAAGTAAATCCGAAGACCAGCCGAAATGACGACGGTGTAATCCGCTATATACCGATGTCCGCGCTGTCAGAGACAGGAATGGTCATCGACCGCGGGCCAGTGGAAGACCGCGATAAATCCACGAGCGTCCGGTTCCGGAACGGCGACACTCTGCTCGCCCGCATCACCCCGTGCCTTGAGAATGGCAAAACGGGATATGTGCAGCTCCTCGCGGAAGACGAGGTTGCCTGTGGCTCGACCGAATTCATCGTCCTGCGTGGCCGGCGCGTCAGCAACTACATCGTCTATCTGACCGCGCGACAACATGATTTCAGGGAGAACGCGATTCGAAGCATGATCGGCTCATCGGGAAGGCAGCGCGTCCAGCCGAGCTGCTTCGACCGTTATCTTGTGCCAATCCCGCCTCAAGTCCTCTCGACGCTGTTTGACGAGGCGGTGGGTGGCATGTTCGCCCAGATCGGCAACCTCGATCAGCAGAACCAGAAGCTCGCCCAAGCCCGCGACCTCCTCCTGCCGCGCTTGATGAACGGGGAGATCGCGGTGTGACAGGCGGCTTCTTCAAAGGTCCCCGCGATTTCGACCCTGCCGCCCTGAAGGCCGGGTTGGCGGCCATGACAACGCCCCGAGACCGCACGAAGAAGCTGCTCCGCCACACCCTGCTCGACCAGCAGCTCGACGCCATCAAGGCGGTTGTGCGCAATCACGAAGCCGAGCGGGAGGGGACAGGCCACCAGTTCGAAATTCTGGATACGGACCCGCGCTGGAGAGGGGAGTTCGACGGCGGGCTGGAGGCGCGGCGTGAGGAGGCGTTCTGGCACCTGACGTTCCAGGCGTCCGCGCACAGCATGTCGGCTGTGGGGATGCTCGCCCCATTCATCGAGTCCCTGTTCGTTGCGATCTTCGCCGGATTGAGGGACCGGGTGGCGCTTCCGGCCGGCCACCCGCGCTTGACCCTGAACGAGAAAGAGCACTGGAATCCGCGGATCTATCAAGGCAGTAAGGCTGCCCGGACCGACCTGCTGAAAGGGATCATGCAGTTGTCGGAGGCGACGGGCCTCGAGCCGCACCTGCCACCCCAAACCGAGATGACGCTGGAAGCGCTTTTCCGCTACCGCAACAACATGTTCCACAACGGCTTTGAGTGGCCTGATGGCAAGATCGAGAGCTTTGCGGCCGAGAGATCGAAATGGCCGGAAGGCTGGTTCGAGATCGCGGAGAGGAACGACAAGCCATGGCTGTTTTACATGTCGCCACAGTTCTGCACCCACTGCGTGACTACGGTCGACGGCATCATCGACGGCACTGGCCGGTATTTGAAGGAGCGTGGCGGGTGATTTGATGAGGGACATTGGATGGCGGTAACGGGGATAAACAGCGAGGATCGACTGGTTCAGGCCACCTTCGCCGAGCATCTCGAAACGGTGCTGGGCTGGGAAAACGTCTACGCCTACAATCAGGAGGTGCTCGGGCCGGAGGGCACGCTGGGGCGCAAGGACACGACCGAGGCGGTCCTGACGCGCGACCTGCGCGCGGGCCTCCACCGACTCAACCCCGACTTGCCGGAACCAGCCATCGAAGACGCGATCCGCGCGCTGACCGTCTACGACGTCAGCCGCTCCATGGTGCAGCACAACCGCGATTTCTACCGAATGCTGCGCGGCGGCGTGCCCGTCACCTATCGCGACGCGCAAGGACGCCAGAAATCCGCCCGCGCCAGGGTGATCGACTTCGACAATGCCCCCGGGGCCAACCGCTTCCTCGCCGTGCGCGAGTTGAAGCTGACCGGGATCCGGACGCCCAACTACAACCGCCGCGCCGATCTGGTCTGCTTCGTGAACGGCCTGCCGCTGGTCTTCATCGAGCTGAAGGCCGTCTACAAGAACATCCGGGCGGGGTTCGACGGCAACCTGCGCGACTACATGGACGAAAACGTGATCGCCCATGCGTTCCATCACAACGCCTTCCTGATCGTGTCGAACGGCGACCGCGCCCGCTACGGCTCGATCACCAGCGCGTGGGAGCATTTCAACGAATGGAAGCGGCTCGAGGAGGCGGATGAAGGCAGCGTCGATGCGGAGCGTCTGCTGAATGGCATGCTGGCGCATGACCGTCTGCTCGATCTGGTCGAAAACTTCATCCTGTTCGACGAAAGCAAGGCGGGCGCCGCGCGCAAGGTGGTGGCGAGGAACCATCAGGTGCTGGGCGTTAACCGTGCCGTGGCCTCGGTCGCACGGCAGGAGGCGATCAAGGCCGACATCCCGCCCGGAGAACGCCTGCGGCACCGCGTTGTCGAGTTGCCGCTGGAGCGAAAAGCGCCGACGAAGCGCAGGAAAGGCGAGCAGGCGCTTGTGACGGCGGAAACGGCGCTGCCGTCTTTCATCCCCGAAGGTCCGGTCGACATAATCGAGCGGGCGCACCCCGACCTCGGCCGGTTGGGCGTGTTCTGGCACACGCAGGGCAGCGGCAAGTCCTATTCCATGGCCTTCTTCGCCGAGAAGGTGCGGCGCAAGGTGCCGGGTAATTTCACCTTCCTGCTGATGACCGACCGGAACGATCTCGACAGCCAGATCTACAAGACCTTCGTGGGCTGCGGCATTGCCGGGAACGATACCCCGCGCGCGGCCTCCGGCGATGATCTGGAACGGATCCTGAAGGAGAACAACCAGTACGTCTTCAGCCTGATCCACAAGTTCAACAAGGACGTGGACCCGAAGAAGCCCTACAGCGAGCGCGACGACATCATCGTGATCTCGGACGAGGCGCACCGCACGCAGGCAGGGCGGTTGGCCCGCAACATGCGCCTTGCGCTGCCCAATGCCGCCTTCATCGGCTTCACCGGCACGCCGCTGTTCAAGCAGGACGAAATCACCAAGCGCATCTTCGGCGAATATGTCTCGCGCTACGACTTCAAGCGATCCGAGGAGGACGGCGCTACCGTCAAGCTGGTCTACGAGAACCGGGGCGAGAAGCTGGGTGTCGCCAAGACGGATCTGAACGACCGGATCGCCGAGAAGATCGAGGAGGCGGAACTCGACCCGGATCAGGCGGCGCTCCTCGATAAGCTGCTCGGAAAGGATTACGAGGTCATCACCGCTGATGAGCGGCTCGACAAGATCGCAGCCGATTTCGTGGACCACTGCGCAACGAGGTGGGAATCCGGAAAATCCCTCTTCGTTTGTATCGACAAGATCACCTGCGCCCGGATGCACCAGATGATCATACCGCGATGGCAGGCGAAGGCTGCAGAAGTCAGGGCGGCAGCCGATGCCAAGCAAGCCGAGGCGGATACCACGGCCGACGAAACCATGCGCGCTGTCCTCGCGGAGGAGGCGCAAGTACTGGATGCGCAGGCAACGTGGCTCCAGGAAACCATCGTCGAGATCATCATTAGCGAAGCGCAGAACGAGGTCGCGGACTTCAAGAAATGGGGGTTCGACATCATCCCGCACCGTGCCCTGATGAAGCAGGGTTTCGATACCGGGAATGGCGAACGGATCGATGTCGAGACGGCATTTAAGAACCCCAAGCACCCGTTCCGCGTCGCAATCGTCTGTGCGATGTGGCTGACCGGCTTCGACGTGGAATGCCTGTCGACGCTCTATATCGACAAGCCGATGAAGGCCCACACGCTGATGCAGGCCATAGCGCGCGCGAACAGGGTGTATCCTGGAAAGGATTTCGGCCTGATTGTCGACTACAATGGAATGCTCGCCAGCCTGCGAGCAGCGCTCGCGCAGTACGCGCTCGGTGATGATGGCACAGGCGGAGAAGAGATCATCGCCCCCATCGAGGAGAGGGTGCAGGCACTGCTCGAAGCTATCGAGGCGACCGAGGCGCATCTGAGGAGCCTCGGCTTCGACCCAAGCGTTCTGCTCGGCTCGAAGGGCTTTGTGCGCATCAGGGGTCTGAAGGACGCCGTGGAAGCCGTCTATTCGACGGATGAGTCCAAGCGGCGCTTCGAGATTCTCGCACGGCAGGTGTTCATTCGCTTCAAGGCGCTGCTGATGGAACCCAGCGCTTGGGCATACGCCGAACGACACGACAACATCGAAGCAATCTACAAGAAGCTGACCGAGCGGCGCGACACGGCTGACGTGACAGAGCTGTTGAAGGAGTTGCACCGGATCGTCAACGAAGCCATCCGGACGCAGGCGCCAGGAGACGACCAAGCCGAGGGACTGACCTTCGACCTCAGTCAGATCGATCTTGAGAAGCTGCGTGATGAATTCGCAAAGAAGGTCAGACGCAAAGCGACCGCGCTTCAGGACATTCGAGACATCGTCGAAC
The DNA here is from genome assembly GCF_900184945.1 of Antarctobacter aquimaris. Lineage (GTDB taxonomy): Bacteria > Pseudomonadota > Alphaproteobacteria > Rhodobacterales > Rhodobacteraceae > Maliponia > Maliponia aquimaris. The sequence continues at coordinate 108,966 of NZ_FXYF01000009.1, forward strand.
AGAAACTCGCCGAGATGCTGGCGCGCAATCCCGCAAGAATGGACTATCAGGTGAAGTACGAGGCAATCATCGCCGACTACAATCGGGAGAAAGACCGAACCACCATCGAGGAGACATTCCGTCGACTGGTCGAGCTCGTGAACAGTCTGGACGAGGAACAGAAGCGCGCAACGAAGGAGGGGCTTGGCGAGGATGAACTCGCGCTCTTCGACCTGCTGCTCAAGGATAACCTGGACAAGACGTCTCGTGAGCGGGTGAAGCAGGCGAGCCGCGACCTCTTGGCATCCATAAAGGCGCGCCTGGCTGAGCTCGATCGCTTCTGGGAGAAGGAACAGACCAAGGCAGACGTCGAGGTCTTCATCTTGGACGAAGTCTTCGCAAGTTTGCCGTCACCGCCGTTCACGCCCGATGAAAAGAAAGCGCTTGCGGCAAGCGTCTACGCCCATGTGTGGCAGCAGGCCGTGAACGGTGGCTTCGCGCAGGCGGCCTAGGGCCGTTCGCTGATCGTTCGATCCGGGTTCCAGCGGCTTAGCGAACGGAACTGCGAACCCCGCCCAGTGAGCCCCCACTCTAAGCCTAATGATTTCAGTAGCATGGCGCTCTGAACCGAACCTCGCGCGGTTAATAGGTCCGGAGAATATTGGCCCTGAGAGACTGCTTCCGAGGCTCTTGGCACCGGGGCCGGTTAACTGCCCGTCCCGCATAACCCTCGAAAACAACGGGAAAATCTGGCCGCATCCGGATCGGGAGAACGCTTTCGCGAGGGCAAGTGGCGGAGACGAAGGGATTCGAACCCTCGAGACGGTTTCCCGTCTGCACCCTTAGCAGGGGTGTGCCTTCGACCACTCGGCCACGTCTCCGCTGATCGGTATACCTGCCCGATCCTTGGAAATACAAGGCGAAAAAACGTGGCGTTGTCCCAAGACGAGGTGCGTCCCCAAGCCATTGACGCCGCGCGGCGAACCGAGCGCATTCGCTTTCCGGATCAAGACCTTGGCCGTGCCTTCGCGCGCGTGGATCGCGCGACATATCCTATCTGCTCGCCAAGCCGACAACTGCGTCGCGTCTTGACCCGGGGGATGCAGGCATACCGGAACGGGAGAAATGCATCGCGGTTGGAGACGCCAACCAACCTTTGGTCTGGCGTCATTTTCCTGCGGCTTTGCACCTCGGTCGCGGTTCACATCGCCCAGCCCCAAGCGGTCTCGAAATGCGCGCTTCCTACAGCACCCGGGTCTGCGCGTTGGTGACAGGACCATTCGCAGGACCCGTTGCACCACCCGTTCCGCCCCACGAAGCCTTTGTGCGCAGACCAACGCGGTTTGCCGGCGGGCCACCGGTCTGGAGGATGACGCGCCTTGATCGGTGGACATGCCATAGACCCCGCGATCGGAAAGACCCCCGGGATCGGCGAAATTGGCCAACGAGATAACCACGGCTCACAAACCTTTCCTCGACGGTTCGTGCCAAGCGCGCGCCAGAACGGCGCAAAGGTCCGAACCATGGCAGGCAAACTCCAAGTGGACACCACCGCCGCGGCAAAGAACTAGACCGAGACCATGGTCCGCAGCGGTTTCGAGGGCGTTTCGGCCAACGACTCCGGTATTGGGTCGGCTTATGCCATCCAGAGCCAAGGAGGCACCGTCGCGCCGGATCCGACGCCTTCGGACAGCGCTGTCATCCTGTCCACCGGCAAGGCGATGAGAGGCACCAGCGGCCTGGCAAAGGTCAATGCCGCCGCCGGCACGAGGACCGTGCACAAAACGTCAGGCGATGAAACTCTGACCGAGGATTCCGGGCAGCGGACCCTTGATGCTGTCGTCGGCAAGGAGACCCTCGTGCCGGAGGGTAACACGCTGGCGATGCAGGGCGTGGTCCCGTTCGAAGTGTCCCTGAACCCGGTCAGTGCCGGGTTCTCCGTCGCGCTGACGGCAGCGCTCATCCGGGGCGCGGTCAACACCGTCAAGTTCGGCATCGCGGATGGCGGCGGTGGCTCCTGCGACGGCAACCTGCTGACCGCGGAAACAGCAGCCGGTCCGCGCCGGTTGCCGGGGACGACGGCGCCGTGTTTCGTTGCGGCACCTTGACGGCCGCACCTTCGGGTCCGCGTCCGGTCACGAGCCGGCCCCCGGCACCCCGATGAGCCCTCGGACCACGGCTCGCAACGCCTGCGTTGGGTGGGTCTCTCCGCGCGCCTTATGCCAGGCAACGACGCTCCGGTGAAGATCGCCAGATGCGCCTTCGGAGCACGGCGCATCACCCTGGCTCGCCGCACCACAGACTGTTGCGGCGAGCCCCTCGCGCGACCCTGCTGTTTGACCGGCATCAGATCACGGCCGCCAATGGCGTCCCCTGCGAAAGCTCCCTGCCCTGTCCGGAAACCACGCAATGCTCCGAGCCGAAGGTCCGGAATGCCTTGCTGCGTCTCCTTCGGCACGAGGGACGCGGGCCTGCCGCCCACGTCCATGCGGCGCGTTGCGGCCTAAGGCTCAGGTGTTGAAGAGGAAGTGCAGGACGTCGCCGTCCTTGACCTCGTAGGTCTTGCCCTCGGCGCGCAGCTTGCCCGCGTCGCGCGCCCCGGCCTCGCCCTTGCAGGCCAGGTAGTCGTCGTAGGCGATGGTCTCGGCCCGGATGAAGCCACGCTCGAAGTCGCCGTGGATCACGCCCGCCGCCGCCGGCGCCAGCGTGCCCTTGCGGATCGTCCAGGCGCGGGCCTCCTTCGGCCCCACGGTGAAATAGGTCTGCAATCCCAGCAGCTCGTATCCCGCCTTGATCAAGCGGTCGAGCCCGGCCTCGCTCAGCCCCAGTTCGGTCAGGAACTCGGCGGCCTCGTCCGGCGCCAGCTGGCTGATCTCTTCCTCGATCTTGGCCGAGATCACCACATGCGCATTGCCCTGCGACGCCGCCATCTCGCCTACCTTGGCCGACAAAGCGTTGCCCTCGGCGGCGTCGGCCTCGTCGACGTTGCAGACGTAGAGCACCGGCTTGGCGGTCAGCAGCTGCATCATGCGCCAGGCCTTGCGGTCCTCGTCGGCCACTTCGACCACCCGCGCCGGCTTGCCCTCTTCCAGCACCGCCAGCGCGGCCTTCATCAGGCGTTCCTGCTGGACGGCTTCCTTGTCGCCGCCGCGCACCTTGCGCACGATGTTCTGCAGGCGCTTTTCCAGCGACTCCATGTCGGCGATGATCAGCTCGGTCTCGATGGTCTCGGCGTCGGCCACCGGGTCGACACGACCGTCCACATGCGTCACGTCCGGGTCTTCGAAGCAGCGCAGCACATGGGCGATGGCGTCCACCTCGCGGATGTTGGCCAGGAACTGGTTGCCCAGCCCCTCGCCCTTGGACGCGCCCTTCACCAGGCCCGCGATGTCGACGAAGGTCATGCGCGTCGGGATCACCTGCTTGGACTTGGCGATCGCGGCCAGCGTGTCCAGCCGCGGATCGGGCACCGCCACGTCACCGACGTTGGGTTCGATCGTGCAGAAGGGAAAGTTGGCCGCCTGCGCCGCGGCGGTGCGGGTCAGCGCGTTGAACAGCGTCGACTTGCCCACGTTGGGCAGCCCCACGATTCCCATCCGAAAGCCCATGCGCCCGTCTCCCTCTTGCGTGACGGGCCGCTTCTAGTCGGGCACCGGCATGGGCGCAAGCGGCGTGGACCCCGCACAAACGCAAAACCCCTCTTCCTTGGGGGAAGAGGGGTCAGACGTGCCTTCGGTGGATGAGGGATCAGCCGAAGCGGTTGGGCCCCGGGGTCGGGGGCTGCACAAAGAAATAGATCAGCACGAGAAAGCCGACAAGCGGCACGAGGCCGATCAGCAGCCACCAGCCCGACTTGTCGATGTCATGCAGCCGGCGCACGCCGAGCGCGATGCCCGGAACCAGCGTCGCCAGCGAAAAGATCATGCCCAGGATCGGCATCCCGCCGCCGGCGGTCAGCATGCCGTCCACGACCCCCAGCACCACCGAGACGAGGATGATGGCCAGGAAGGCCCACCAGTATTCGCCGCGGTTCGACCGGCCTTCGAAGTTGATGTAGTTGCTGAAGAATAGCTTGAACGCCTCGACCATGCCGACCTTGCGGTTGTAGCCGCCGGCGGGCATCCTCGTGTCCATTGCCGTATCCATAATTCCGTCTCCTGAAATTCCGTGTGTCCCTTGAGTGGCGCGGATCGTGTTCGCCGCTCCTGGAAAACACTTAAACACCAGTCAGGTTTACCCTCAATGGGGGAATTCCACCACCGAGCCGGGGATCTGCCCGCCGAAGGCGGTCAGCCCGAATGCGCCGCATGGCGCGACAGGATCGCCTGGCCGCAGGTCCAGAACCGCTGCGCCAGCAATCCACCCGCCGCGGCCAGCCCCAGCACCAGGCCAAACCAGATGCCCTCACCGCCCCAGCCCTGCACGAAACCGAAATACCAGGCCGAGGGCATGCCGACGCCCCAGTAGGCGATGGCCGCAATGACCATCGGCACCCGCGTGTCGTGCAACCCGCGCAGCAGGCCAAGGTGGATCACCTGCGCCGCGTCCACTGCCTGGAACAGCGCCGCCATCAGCAGCAGCCCCCGCCCCGCGGCGATGATCGCATCGCGGTCGGGGTCGGCGGGGTCGATGAACAGGCCCATCAGCGTCTCGGGCAGCGCGACGAAGACCGCGATGGTCAGCGCCGCCGCCACGCCGCCCAGCACCAGCACCACCCGCGCGCCGCCCAGCAGGTGCGGCAGATCTCCCCGGCCCAGCGCCGATCCCGCGCGCACGGTGGCCACGTTCGACAGGCCCAACTGGACCGTGAAGGCGGCCGAGACGATCTGGATCGCCACGCCGTGCGCCGCCAGCGGGATGGTCCCCAGCCAGCCCATCATCACAGCCGACCCGGCGAACAATGCGACCTCGGCCAGCGTCGTCAGCCCGATCGGCCAGCCCAGCTGGAACACCCGGCCGAACATGTCCCAGTCCGGCCGCCAGAACCGCACGAACAGGTCATGCTCGGGCAGCACCCGCAGGGCGTAGGCGATCACCAGGCCCAGCGTGACCACCTGCACCAGCACCGAGGCGATGGCCGCCCCGGCGATGCCCAGTTCCGGCGCGCCCCAGTTGCCGAAGATCAGCACGTAGTTGCCCAGGCCATTGGCCAGCGCCGCCACCAGCGTCACCCACAGCACGACCCGCGTGTGTTCCAGCCCGGCGAGGTAGTTCTTCAGCGTGACGACGCCCAGCGCCGGCAAGAGTCCCAGCCCGGCGAACCGCAGGTAGTCCTGCGCCAGCGCCGCGACCTCTTCGGTCTGACCGATGGCGCGCAGGATCGCGCCCGAGTGCCAGAACAACGGCAAGGTCAGCGCGACGTAGATCAGCGACAGCCACAGCGCCATGCGGGTGGCCCGGCGCACCTGCACGTGGTCGTCGCGCGCCGCGTAGGTCGCCACCATCGGCATGATCGCCCAGCCGAAACCGGAGCCGAACAGGAACAAAGTGAAAAAGAACGACCCCGCCAGAGTCAGCGCCGCCAGTTCCGGCACCCCGTACCAGCCCACCATGACCGTATCGGTCAGCCCGATGGCGAATTGCGCCAGGTTGCCGCCGATCAACGGCAGGCCCAGGCGCAGAACGGCGCGGGTGTGGTCGGCGTGGCGGACGGGCTGGGTCATGTTCCGGCCTTACTCAGCGCACCGCCCTGTGACAAGGCCACAGGTGCGCTCTGGAAAGGCCTGTGCTACACTAAAGTATAATACAATTCGTTGGACTCATTTCATGGCAGACCCTGTCGATCCAAGCCGGCTCCTGCCGGACGCCCGGGCCTTTCTTCGGGACCTCGAACTGAACAACAACAGGGCCTGGTTCCAGGCCAACAAGGCGCATTATGACAGTGCGCTGAAACGGCCATCGGAAAAGCTGCTGGCGCAGATTGCCGCCTGGCTGGGCGAAACAGGGGGCACCGTGCCGCGGACCAAGCTGTTCCGCCCGCACCGCGATGTCCGTTTCACCGAGGACAAGACACCCTATCACGCACATCTGCACATGATGTGGTCACTGCCGGACGGGCGTGCCTGGATGCTGGGCATCTCGGGCAGTTACGCCACCGCCGGCGCCGGCCTGATGCGCCTTGAGGACGGCCAGCTGGACCGCTGGCGCGAGGCCGCAGCGTCCGAACGCGGCGAGGCGCTGGAGACCATGGTGCGCGAGGCGGGCTGGCGCGTCGATGCGCCGGCGCTGAAACGGGCGCCACCGCCCTACCCCGCCGATCACCCGCGCGAAGAACTGCTGCGCCACAAGGGGTTCGTCGCCTGGCGCGACAACCTCGAGGACGAGTTGTCCGCCGATCCGGAACAGGCCCTGAAAACGGTGTTTGCCGCATTCGCGCCGCTGATGGACTGGCTGGGCGAGATCGCCTGACCCCGCCCGCCGGGGATGCGCCTAGACCCGCCGCGCTTCGGGGTGCAGCGCCTTGCCCAGGATGTGGTCGGAGCGGTGGATGACGTGATTCGCCCCGCCGACGATCAGCGGGTCGGGATGGCCCACCAGCTTGAAATCCTTGCCGGGATAATCCAGCGTCGACAGGAAATGCCGCATGCAGTTCAGCCGCGCGCGTTTCTTGTCGTCGGACTTGATCACCGTCCAGGGCGCATCGGCGGTGTCGGTATAAAAGAACATCGCCTCCTTGGCCTCGGTGTAGTCGTCCCACTTTCCCAGGCTCGCCATGTCGATCGGCGACAGCTTCCACTGTTTCAGCGGGTCGGTTTCGCGGCTGGCAAAGCGGCGGCGCTGTTCGTCCTGGGTGACCGAGAACCAGTACTTGTAGAGATGGATGCCCGAGCGCACCAGCATCTGCTCGAAGTCGGGCGTCTGGCGCATGAATTCGAGGTAGTCGTTGGGCTCGCAAAAGCCCATCACCCGCTCGACCCCGGCGCGGTTGTACCACGACCGGTCATACAGCACGATCTCGCCCGAGGTGGGCAGGTGCTGGACGTAGCGCTGGAAATACCACTGGCCGCGCTCCTGCTCGGTCGGCTTGTTCAGCGCGACGACGCGGGCGGTCCGCGGGTTCAGGTGCTCGGTGAACCGCTTGATCGTGCCGCCCTTGCCGGCGGCATCGCGGCCTTCGAAGATCAGGACGAACTTCTGCCCGGTGTCCTGCGCCCAGAGCTGCACCTTGAGCAGTTCGGCCTGAAGCCGCGCCTTTTCACGCTCGTACGTCCGCCGCGACAGCCGGTCCACATAGGGGTACTCGCCGCTCTCGAAGGCGCGCCGGATCTCGTCCGAGGTCGGGTGGCGGCGGGTCGAGGCCGGGCGTGCCCCAGTGGGCAGCGGCGCTTGCGGCTCTGTGGTGGCGGTCCTGGCGTCGCCGTCGGCGGGTCCCACCGCAGTCTCCGGGGCCGGAGACACATCGGCGCCGTTTGCGCGCGGCTCGGAAACGTCGGTCGTGTCGAGATTGGCAGTATCGGCTGGCGGCATTGGAAATCCCTTCGCGTTTTTCGTTGCGCGCAGTATGGCACAAAGGGCCGAAACCGTCCTTGCGGCAGGTCAAATGAAGGCCGGGAAACGCCCTCTCGCCCAGTGGCATTGATTTTCCCTGCCCGATCCTGCAAGACGCGAAAGCCCTGATCGGAGTGAGACATGACACGCATCGAATCCACCTTCGCCCGGCTGAAATCCGAAGGCCGCAAGGCCTTTGTTTCCTACATCATGGCCGGGGACCCGGATGTCGAAACCTCGCTGGCGATCATGAAGGGCCTGCCGGCGGCCGGCGTCGACGTGATCGAGCTGGGCCTGCCCTTCACCGATCCGATGGCCGACGGCCCGACCATCCAGTTGGCTGGGCAGCGCGCGCTCGAGGCCAGGATGACGCTGGACAAGACCCTGGCGATGGTGCGCGACTTCCGCGCCGGCGATCCGGACACGCCGATCGTGCTGATGGGCTATTACAACCCGATCTATTCGCGCGGCGTCGACCGCTTCCTGGAACAGGCGCGCGAGGCCGGGATCGACGGGCTGATCATCGTCGACCTGCCGCCCGAAGAGGACGATGAGCTGTGCATTCCCGCGCAGAAGGCCGGGCTGAACTTCATCCGCCTCGCCACGCCGACAACGGACGATCGCCGCCTGCCCAAGGTGATGCAGAACACCTCCGGCTTTGTCTATTACGTGTCGATCACCGGCATCACCGGCGCCGCCGCCGCGCAGGCGACCGATGTCGGGCCCGAAGTGGCCCGCCTCAAGGCCGCCACGGACCTGCCCATCGTGGTGGGTTTCGGCATCCGCACCCCGGAAACCAGCCGCGCCATCGCGCAGGTGGCCGATGGCTGCGTCGTCGGCTCGGCCATCGTGGCCGAGATCGCCTCGGGCAAGCCGGTGGACCAGGTGTTGTCCTTTGTCGCCAGGCTGGCCGAGGGCGCGCATTCCGCCTGAGCCGGAGGCGGTATCTTGGCCTGAGCCGGAGGCGGTGTTCCAACCTGAGCCGGAGGCGGTGTTCCAGCCTTAGCCGGAGGCGATCAATCCGTCCCGAGCGTTGCACTCAGCAGGCGGCCCATGCAGGCCGCCAGCTCCTCGCGCCGGATGGGCTTGGCCACGTGGGCGTCGATGCCCTGCGTCAGGTAGCTGGACACCTGGTGGGTCATCGCGTTGGCGGTCAGCGCAACGATCGGAACCCGCGCCAGGTCGCGCGCGAACTCGACCTGGCGGATCATCGCCGCCGCCTCCAGCCCGTTCATGACCGGCATGTTCACGTCCATCAGGATCAGGTCGTAGGGCGCCGCGCAATGCGCCTCGACCGCGGCGGCCCCGTCGCCGACCATGTCCAGGATCATCCGGTAACGGCGCAACAGCAGGCGCAGGACCCGCTGGTTGGTATCGCTGTCCTCGGCGACCAGCACGCGCCAGCGCCGGGCGCGCAGGACCACCTCCGCCATGTCGGAGCGGTGCGGCGCAGCCGCCGTCCTTGGCCGGGCATCCGCGACCCTCAGACTGGCGACAAAACAGGCCCCGCCCCCCGGCGCCGGCGCATAGACCAGGTCGCCGCCCAGCAGCCGGCAGATGCGTCTCGAGATGGTCAGCCCCAGCCCGGTGCCGCCGAACTTGCGGGTGATCGACGCGTCGGCCTGGGTGAAGGCTTCGAACAGGCGGCCGCGCCGTTCGGGCGGCACGCCGGGGCCGGTGTCGCGCACCTCGACGCGCAGCAGGTCGCCGTCGCGCACCAGGTCGATCTCCACATGGCCGCGCGACGTGAACTTGAGCGCATTTGACAGCAGGTTGATGACCACCTGGCGCAGCCGCGTCGGATCGCTGCACAGCCAGCCGCGCGCCCCCTCGCCCTGCCGCAGCTCCAGGCGCAGGCCCTTGCTCTCGGCGCGCGGCGCGTAGACCCGGAGGATTTCGTGGCACAGCGCGTCGAGGTCGAAATCACGCTCTTCCAGCTCCATCTTGTCGGCTTCGATCTTGGACAGGTCGAGCAGGTCGTTCAACAGCTCCAGCAGCGACAGGCCGCAGTTCTGGATGATCTCGGCCATCTCGCGCTGTTCACGCGGCAGATCGCATTCCGCCAGCGCGGTGGCCATGCCCAGCACCCCGTTCAGCGGAGTCCGGATCTCGTGGCTGATCATGGCGAGGAAGCCGCTCTTGGCGGCGCTGGAGGATTCCGCGGCGGTCTTGGCGCGCTCCAGTTCCAGCGTGCGGTCGCGCACCGCCTGTTCCAGCGCCTGCGCCTGCACCTTCAGTTCGGCGTTGGCCTCGAACAACGCGCGGCTTTTCGCCTCCAGCAGGCGTTCGGCCTCCTTGCGCGCCTGCCGCTCCCGTTCGTAGCGGCGACGCGAGACGCTGTCATCGCCCGCGCTGCGCGGGACCGTCCCCATGCCTCATCGCTCCAGCCGGACGTCAAAGACGGCCTCGCGGTCAGACGCCTGCTCCACCGTGATGCGGGCCGGTTGCCCGAAGTGGCCGACGCAGGCTTCGACCATCCCGTGGCAGAAGGCCGCCAGCGGCCGTTCGGACCGGTAGATCATCTCCAGCCGGTCAGCGCCATGGCGGCGGGTCCGGAACACCGGCAGCTCCGCGTCCGGGTAGAGCTTGCGCACCTCCACGTGAACCTCGGTCTCGATCGCATCCAGCATGTCCAGCGCCGTCGCCTTGTCGCGAAAGAACTCCGGGTAGCTGTCGACAAAGCGCCGGTGCATCCAGACACCGAACCGGCGTTGAAGATCGGCGTCGGGCACGCCGGTCGCCTCGCCCAGCGCCGAGACGATCTGCAACAGTTCGGAGCAGGGGTAGTGCCCGACCGCCGTGTAGACCCCGCCCGAGCCAAGATCGAGCCGGTCAAGGATCGCGTCGACGGCCTCTTCGCCGACCGCCGTTTCTGCCATTTCCAGCAGTTCCGTGAACACGATGCCCTTCATCCCGGCGCTCCGACTGACTTCCGCACTCCGCGATAGCGCAATGCGGTGAACGCGGGCTTAAAAGTCGCATTGCGCCAACCAGGCTTCATTGGTAATCGAACCTTACCAATTTCAACAGAAGGCTGTCCCCATGCCCGTCATTGCCGAAATCGAGGACCTCAAGCGCCTGTACCGCCGCCGGGTCCCGAAGATGTTCTACGACTATTGCGAGTCAGGCAGCTGGTCCGAGCAGACCTTTCGGGAAAATTCTTCGGATTTCGACAAGATCTACCTGCGCCAGCGGGTCGCCGTGGACATGGCGGGGCGCTCGACGAAAACGCAGATGATCGGCCAGGACGTGTCCATGCCGGTGGCGCTGGCGCCGGTCGGGCTGACCGGGATGCAGCACTTCGACGGCGAGATCAAGGCCGCCCGCGCGGCCGAAACCTTTGGCGTGCCCTACTGCCTGTCGACGATGTCGATCTGCTCCATCGAAGATGTCGCCGCCAACACCTCCAAGCCGTTCTGGATGCAGGTCTACACGCTGAAGGACAACGCCTTCATGCAGAACCTGTTCGACCGGGCGAAAGAGGCGAAATGCTCGGCGGCGGTCATCACCGTTGACCTGCAACTTCTGGGCCAGCGCCACAAGGACGTCAAGAACGGCCTCTCCGCCCCGCCCAAGCTGACGCCCGCCTCGGTCGCCAACATGATGACCAAGGTGCAGTGGGGCCTTGGCATGTTGCAGACCAAGCGGCGGTTTTTCGGCAACATCGTCGGCCATGCCAAGGGGGTGACCGATCCCTCCTCGCTGTCGACCTGGACGGCGGAAAGCTTTGACCAGTCGCTGAACTGGGACCGCATCCGCGAGTTCCGCAAGATGTGGGACGGCCCGCTGATCATCAAGGGCATCATGGACCCGCGCGACGCGCGGGAGGCCTGCAACGTGGGCGCCGACGCGATCGTCGTCTCCAACCACGGCGGCCGGCAGCTGGACGGCGCGCTGTCATCCATCCGCGCGCTGGAGCCGATCGTGGATGCCGTCGGCGACAAGATCGAGATCCACATGGACGGCGGCGTACGCTCGGGCCAGGACGTGTTGAAGGCGCGCGCGCTGGGGGCCAAGGGCGTCTGGATCGGCCGCGCCTACGTCTACGGCCTGGGCGCGATGGGCCAGCAGGGCGTGACCCGCGCGCTGGAGGTCATCCACAAGGAGCTGGAGCTGTCCATGGCGCTGTCCGGCCGGACCGACATCGAGAAGGTGGACCGCGATATCCTGATGGTGCCCAAGGGCTTCGCCGGCGACTGGAGCTGACACCCCGGATTAACCGACTGTTAACAAAAGAAATGTTTCGCACGCGAAACACCCCGCCGGGTCACTTGGCGGGGATAGCGCCCCTGGTGGCGGCGCGCGCCGCCATCGGCACCAGCACCAGCGGCACCACCAGCATCAGCCCGCCCACCACGGTAAACGACGCGGCCAGGCCAAAGGCTTCGGACAGACCGCCCATCAACGGCGGGCCGACGAAGAACCCGGCGTAGCCCATCACCGCCACCCGGCTGATCGCCAGCGCCTTGTGTTCCGACGGCACCAGCCGCCCGCACCAGGAAAACGCCATCGGCGCCACCACCGACACGCCGAACCCCAGCACGGCAAAGCCGATGTAGGCCACGGCCAGCCCCGGCGCCCAGGCCGCCACGACCGCGCCCACGGCGGTCATCACCGCCGCGCCGCGCAGCATGACCGCCTCGGACACCCGCTGCGCCACCATCTGCCCGCCAAAGCGGCCCGCCGCCATGGTCAGCCCCAGGATCGCCGGACCCAGCGCCCCGGCCGCCGCCCCCGCGCCCAGGCCGCGTTCGAGGTGCAGCGCCGACCAGCCCTCGGTCCCCTGCTCGGCCATGAAACCCAGCAGCACGATCAGCCCCAGCGGCGCCAGCAGCGCCCAGGACAGCGGGGCGGCGGGCAGCGCATCGGCGGCGCGCGGCGTCTCGCGCACCGGTGCGCGCGCCATCTGCACGCAGAGCGCCAGCACCGGCACCCCCAGCGCGGCAAAGACCATGAAGGGCGTCCACCCCGCCTCGCGCGCCAGCCCCGTGGCCAGCGCCGAGACCGCGTAGCCGATGGAAAACAGCCCGTGGTTGAGGTTCATCAGGGACCGCCGGCTCTGCTCTTCCAGCATCGACAGGCGGGCGTTCATGGTCACGTCCAGCGTGCCCGAGGCCATCGCAGCGCCCATCATGCACAGCGCAAAGACCACGCCATCCGGCGCCAACCCCGGCAACAGGAAGGCCGCAGCCATCGCCAGCCCCGCCAGAGGCAGGTCACGCGCGCCCAGACGGCGCTGCACCAGCGGCGCCAGCCACATGGCCATCACCGCCCCGACCGCCGAGACCAGCATGGCCAGGCCGAATTCGCCATCGGTCAGCCCGACCTGCGGCTTGAGATCGGGCACAAGCGCGGCAAAGGCGCCCCAGTACAGCCCCACGGCAACGAAACCGGCGGCGGGGCCCCGGCTGATATAGAGATCACGCAGCATGACCCCCGGGTGGCACGCCGCGCAGGCGCCGTCCAGCGGGAAACGACATCGCGGCAACGCGGGCCCAGAATCGCCTTGCCAACCTGGGCGATCCGGTTTAGGCGCTCAGGCCTCAACGCGGGGTGACAGCCTTGGAGGCACCCTGCCCTGATCATATGGAGAAACAACATGGCTGGTGAGATTCCTGATCTCAAGGCCCTGGAACGGACGGGGACAGGCAAGGGCGCCGCTCGTCAGGCCCGCCGCGCGGGCATGGTTCCGGGCATCGTTTTCGGTGGCGAGAAAGAGCCGCTGCCGATCCAGATCCCGTTCAACGTGCTGCTCAAGCGCCTCAAGCAGGGCCGCTTCAAGTCCACGCTGTTCAACCTGCAGGTCGAAGGCCAGGAGGACGTGCGCGTCATCTGCCGCGACGTGCAGCGCGACGTGGTCAAGGACCTGCCGACGCATGTCGATTTCATGCGCCTGCGCCGCACCACCAAGGTCACGCTCTACATCCCGGTCGAGTTCATCAACGAAGACGAAGCCCCCGGCCTGCGCCGCGGCGGCGTGCTGACCGTGGTGCGCCCCGAAGTCGAGCTGCTGGTGACCGCGGGTGACATTCCCGAGAAGATCACCGTCGACCTCACCGGCCTCAAGATCGGCGACATCGTCCACATCAACGACGTGACGCTGCCCGAAGGCACCAAGGCGACGATCGACCGGAACTTTGTCATCGCCAACATCTCGGCTCCGTCGGGCCTGCAGTCGCAGGACAACGAAGCGGCCGAAGAAGCCGCGGCCGACGAGGGCGACGAAGACTGAGTTTGCCGGACCGTTCCGGAAATCGGACCCCCTGCCCATCGGGCGGGGGGTTTTCGTTTGTGCCGCGCGGCACGTCGCGTCAGGCGTTCAGCACCTGCACCGCCTCGAAGATCTCCAGCTCCGGCGGCGCCAGGTACATGTGTGCCGAGCTTTTCGCCCCGCCATGCGCGGCGCGAAACGCCTCGGAGCGGGTCCAGGCGGTGAAACTCGCCGCGTCCTTCCACAGCGTGTGCGAGGCATAGAGAACGTGGTCGTCCCCCTCCGGCCCCCGCATCAGCGCGAAACTGCGAAAGCCCGGCACCGTCTTGAGGTGACTGTCGCGGCTCTTCCACAGCTCCTCAAAGGCTTCGGCCTCGGATTTGACCACCTTGAAGCGGTTCATGGTGAGGTACATTCCGCTCTCCCGTTGTGAATGATGCCCGCTCTGGCCTAGATAGGGCGGCAGGCAGGATCCCGGAGGACACAGTGCAGATATTCGTTGGTCTCGGCAATCCCGGCACGAAATACGCGGGCAACCGGCACAACATCGGCTTCATGGCGGTGGAGCGGATCGCCGAGGAACACGGCTTTGGCCCGTGGAAGGCGCGGTTCCAGGGCCAGTGCGCCGAAGGCCGGCTGGGCGACGACAAGGTGCTGCTGCTCAAGCCCGAGACCTACATGAACCTGTCCGGCCAGTCGGTGGGCGAGGCGATGCGGTTCTACAAGCTGGAACCGGGCGACGTGACGGTGTTCCACGACGAGCTGGACCTTGCCCCGGGCAAGTGCAAGGTCAAGATGGGTGGCGGGCACGCGGGGCACAACGGGCTGCGGTCGATCCACGCCCACATCGGCGAGGCGTACCGCCGCGTGCGGCTGGGCATCGGCCATCCCGGCCGCAAGGAGCTGGTGGCGGCCTATGTGCTGCACGATTTCCACAAGGCGGACCAGGACTGGCTGGACGACCTGCTGCGCGGGATCGCGGACGGCGCGCCGCAGCTGGCCGATGGCGATGCGGGCAAGTTCATGAACGCCGTCGCGCTGCGCACCGCGCCGCCCCGGTCGTCCAGGACCCCTGCGAAGGCGCCGGAGACGCCGCCTGACGCCGCCTCGGAGCCACCAACGGAAGCCTCCCCGCCCCGCTCTCCGCTACAACGGCTGGCCGACAAGTTCCGATCATGAAACGCTGGCTCACCCTCGTGCCGCTGGTGCTGCTGGCCGGGGTGGCCGGGGTTGGCGTCAGCTACCGCGAGCCGCTGATGCGGCTGGGCGCGACGGTGACGCTGTTCGACGAGGACAGTATCGTCCAGAACTTCAGCCACATGGACCGGCTGTTCGAGTCGGTGCCGATCCCGGTCCACACCACGGCTGTCCCGCTGCCCACGGGCCCCGCGATGGCGCTGCCGGGTGACTGGCAGGACTGGCTGGTGCGGCGCGCGGTGACCGGCGTGATCGTGCTGAAACAGGGCGCGGTCGTGCACGAAAGCTATCGCCTTGGCACCGGCCCCGAGGATCTGCGCATCTCGTGGTCGATCGCAAAATCCTACCTCTCGGCGCTGGTGGGGATCGTTCATGCGCAGGGCAAGATCGCCAGCCTCGACGATCCGGTGACGACCTACGCGCCCCGACTGAAAGGCACCGCCTATGACGGGGCGACGTTGCGCAACGTGTTGCAGATGTCCACCGGGGTCGTCTTTGACGAGGATTACCTGGATTTCTGGAGCGACATCAACAAGATGGGGCGCGTTCTTGCGCTGGGCGGGTCGATGGACGGATTTGCCGCCGACCTGACCGAGACGGACACCCCGCCGGGCACGGCCTGGCGCTACGTCTCGATCGACACGCATGTGCTGTCGATGGTGGTGCGCGGCGCGACTGGGCAGCCCCTGCCGGACCTGCTGGCCGAAGAACTGCTGGACCCCATGGGGACAGTCGGAAAACCCTATTATCTGACAGACGGTTACGGCGTGGCCTTCGCGCTGGGTGGTCTGAACATGACGCTGCGCGACTATGCCCGGCTGGGCGAGATGTTCCGCGATGGCGGGCGGATCGAGGGCCGCCAGGTGGTGCCCGAGGCCTGGGTGATCGAAAGCACGACGCCTTCGGCCCGGACCGACCCCGGCAAGCTGAAGTACGGTTACCAGTGGTGGATGCCCGCCGATGCCCGCGCCGGTGAATTCATGGCGCGTGGCATCTATGGGCAATATGTTTATATCGACAGGCAGAGCGGCACGGTCGTGGCCGTGACCGCGGCAGACCTGCACTTTCGCGAGGCCGGCGCATTCGACGACGCGTTGCAGATGTTCCGCCGTCTCGCGGCGTTGTGACAGAGGATCGGATAACATGAAGAAAGACCCTTCTTCCAACGTTCTGGGCGGCAAACTTGAAGTCTGCTCGCAGAAGCCTCTGACCGGGTTCTTTCGCGACGGGCACTGCAACACCTGCGCCGAGGACCGCGGCAGCCATACCGTCTGCGCGGTCATGACGGCCGAGTTCCTGGCCTTTTCCAAGTATGTCGGCAACGACCTGTCGACGCCGCGGCCGGAATTCCAGTTCGCCGGGCTGAAACCGGGCGACCAGTGGTGCCTCTGCGCCGCGCGCTTTCTCCAGGCGCACAACGAGGGCTGCGCGCCGAAGGTGAACCTGGCCGCAACCCACGCGCGCGCGCTGGATATCGTGCCGCTGGACGTTCTCGAAGCCAACGACATCGCGGCCGGGGACTGATCGCCGGGTCACGGTCCGGTCCAGTGACGTTCACGGCGATGTCAGCGATGTTTGGCAAGAATTTACCGATCGTTAACTCTTATCCGATTACAACATAAGGACAGGCTGGTTGCCTCTCAAACGCCCTGCCACTTAAGGCAAGGCAATCTATCCCCAGACTTTTCCTCCGGTCCGGGGCCCCACTCACGAAACTGCCGCCCCGGTTTCCCGGAGCGGCTTTTTCGTGTCTCGCAGGTCAGTCGCGCAGCCGCGCGATGTCCTGCAGCAGGCCCTGCGTCCCGTTGTGCACGGTCAGGTGATCCACCTTCGCGGCGATGGCCTCGAGCGCCTCCAGTTCCTTGAGCCGCAGCATTACGGGGTTGTTCTCCATCACCTTGGCGGTGTTCAGAAGCGACCGCATCGCGTTCGTTTCCTCGCGCCGCAGGATCACGTTGGCCTCGGCCGCCTTTTCGGCCTCGACCACACGGTTCAGGATCTCGCGGATCTCGCCGGGCAGGATCACGTCCTTGAGGGCGATTTCCTGCAGTTCGATCCCGATCCGGGCCATCTCGGCCCGCAGGGTTTCCCCCGCCTCGACGTCCACGGCCCCCTTTTCGGCCAGCAGCTGGTCCAGCGTCAGCGCCCCCAGGCGCCGGCGGAAGACCAGTTGCACCGCGCGGTGCAGCGCCTCCTCGAAGTCGGTCACCGTGGTCACCGCAAGCTCGGGGTCGGTCACGCGGTAGACCGCCGTCAGGTTGACCCGGATCGTCACGCGGTCCCTGGTCAGGATCTCCTGCCCGGCGACCTCGTGCGCCCGCTGGCGCAGGTCCACCAGCTTGACCGTCGCGGCGGGGCGCTGCGCCCAGAAGGCATGCACCCCCGGCGCCAGCCGGCCCGCCAGCACCCCGTCAAGGAACAGCATCCCGACCATCCCGTCCGGCACCCGCAGCGTGGTCAGCGCCCGCGACAGGCCCGCCTGTTCCAGACGCCGCGCCAGCGTGGGCGCCACGCGGGGCTGCTCGGCCAGGTCGAAGCGTTCGACCGTGAAGGGCCCCGCGTCGGTCCAGTAGACCACCCGCTCTTCGGGAAAGAGCACCTCGACGGGCCGTCCGTCCCGCGCGACCACGGCGACCTCGCCGGGTGCGGTGCGCACTTCGGTCAGGTGCCCCTCGGCCAGGTCGGGCCGGGTGCGGAACAGCGCCCGGTCGTAGGTCGAGGTGAAGCGGAGACGCTCGATGCTGTGCAGTTCGCGCGTGCTGTCGTCGCGGCGGATCAAGTGGTCCCCGGGGCCAAGCAGCGCGTCGAACCGCCCGTTGACGAGGACGAGCATGCGCTCGTTCTCGGACAGGGTGATGCGTTCGCGCCCGGCCAGGGTCCGGGCTATTCGGATCAGCACGTTGGTCATCTCATGTCTCCTTCTTCGTCGCGCCTATCGTCGTCGCAATGCGATGTTCCTTTGGTTGCAGAGGGTTGGAGGCAGCAATGCCCCGCAGGTGTAAAGGGGTGAGCCCGGAACGCCCCCCTGCCGCGACCGCGGGCGGGAGACCGGCGAGAGGGGCGCGGAGCCCCGGCGCGCCACCGCCCCGAGGGGCGCGCAGCGGACCGGAACCCGGTGGAACCGTCATCCGGCGCTCCGGACCATGGCCGGAGCAGGCGAAGCCCGTGCCGCCCCCCGCCCGTTGCCGGACAAGGGTTGGCTGGGGCCCCTCCTGCGGAGGACGCCCCGGACCCGTGAAGTTTGGACCGCTTTCGCGGACCGGCGTTTAAGGCCGGCGCCCCCATGAGGGACGTTTGGAGCAAAAGGCAGGAGTCGAACCTGCTACACTTCGGTTAACAGCCGAATGCTCTTCCCATGAGCTACGTTTGCGGT
The DNA here is from genome assembly GCF_900184945.1 of Antarctobacter aquimaris. Lineage (GTDB taxonomy): Bacteria > Pseudomonadota > Alphaproteobacteria > Rhodobacterales > Rhodobacteraceae > Maliponia > Maliponia aquimaris. Next base: position 127,214 of record NZ_FXYF01000009.1, read on the forward strand.
GTGACACTGGAGGGATTCGAACCCCCGACCGGCAGGCAAAGGCCCGCTGCTCTACCAGGCTGAGCTACAACGTCGACCCGGGGTCCGGACAGGCCCTGGCATACAGGAACGGCAGTGCCGACTGCACCGGGGGAGGTTTGGAAGCTCCGCCCGCTAGGGTCCGATCCATGATGGCCGGGACTGCTGGATAGCCGGGGTTGGGTGACTCGCTCCAGTCAGGAATTCCTGCCCCTGCGGCCGCGTGTCGCGCGCGCAACAATATTACGCATCAAGGCAACAAATGCAAAGATACGTGGCGGATGCCCGATCTTTTGTGGCGTTCAAAGTGATTGCGGATTTGCGGAAATTGCCGGTTTTGAGGGCGGGTCCGGGACGCTGTCCGGCTCGGCCTCCGGCTCCGGTGGGCTCATGATCCGGAGTTCGGGGGCCGGGGTGACCCCGGGCAGGGCATCGCCCATCAGCTCGTCGATGAACAGGCTGAGCAGTTGCGGCCGCCCGCTGACCTGGGCCTTGCGGTAGATCGCGTTGGTCTGCGCCTTGACGGTGCCTTCGGAGGTGGACCGCAGACCGGCGATCTCGGAGATCGACAGGCCCTTGATCGCGAACAGGGCGACATCCCGCTCTGCCGGGGTCAGCCGCCAGGCGGTGAACTTTTCGTCCAGCACCTGCATGAAGGCGCCGGACGCCACGCGCAGGCTGGCCTCGGCGCTGCGTTGGCGGCGCAGAGACTGGCGCAACAGGAGGCCGCTGGCCACGACGCCGAACAGCAGGCCCAGGATGGCGCCGACCTCGACCAGTTCGACCAGCGCCCAGGAGACCGGCTCAAACCGCAGCGCAAAGACCGAAGCGATGACTTCACGCAGCAGGAAGCCGCCGCACAACAGCTGCAAGGCCATGAGCAGGGCGAAGATCGCCGAAGCCTTCACCGGGCCGCTCCGATGCCGCGGCGACGGTCAGTCATCGTCGTCATCCTTGTCATCGTCGTCCTTGTCGTCGTCCTTGTCTTCCTTGTCGTCGTCATCGTCGTCGTCGTCATCCTCGGGGTCATCCGCCTCGGGGGTGTCGTCTTTGCGGCGGTCGTCCCGGGTCCTGACCTTGTCGTCGCGGTCGTCGTCGTCGAGGTAGTCGCGCAGGATGGCCCCGGTGGAGGGGTTGAGGATGATCTCGCGCCTGCCCCGTGACCCGCTGGCCGTGATGCGAATGCGGCCCAGGAAGGTGCGGGACACCGCGATCTGCCTGTAGCCTTCGCGCGAGAGTTGACCGACGATCCGCTCCTCGACGGTTTCCGCACGGGCGGCAGGGACGCCTGCGACCAGGCAGGCCACCACGCCGCACAGCAGGCGTCTGCGCATCATCTGCGCTGTCCTCCAAAAGGGCCGCGGACCGGGAGGTCCGCGGCGGTTGGCTCAGTCGTCATCGCCATCGTCGTCGTCGTCGTGATCGTCATCGTGATCGTCATCGTGATCGTCGTCGTGATCGTCGTCGTCCCGATCGTCGTGCATGTCGTCATCCTGATGATCATCGTCCCGGAGATCGTCATCGTCCAGAGAGTCTTCGGTCCGGTCGCGCGTCACCACGCCCGGTTGCGAGATGTCGCCGGGCTCGGCGGTTTCGACCTCCTGCTTGAGCAGGTCGCCATTGGTGCGGGACCAGACCTGTTCCAGTTTCTCTGTGCCGCGGATGGCCTCGACCTTGATCTGCGACGGGCCGCGCTTGATCTCGATGTGAGTATAGCCCGCGGCGGTCAGGTCCGAAACGATCTGGTCCGTCAGAACATCGGCGGTGGCGATGGAAGCAGACAGCAGGCCCGCAAGGGCGGTGACAAGAAGAGTGGGTTTCACGGTAAATATCCTTTGGTCAGGGGTGGAACCGACGACACCGCACGAGGCTGTGTCGCCTGCCCTGTCCTTGCCGCGGGAACGGCGGCCGGGAAATGGACCCTCGGTTTATCCCGGCGCCGATAAACCTGCGGACCACGCGCATAAACCTGGGTTTATGCGGGGTTTTGGGGGCCTTTTGCCCGGTTTCGGGGTCTCACCTGCGATGAAAAAGGCCCGGCGATCCTATTGACCTGCCGGGCCCTGTTCGGGTCGATGCGCAGGGAACCCGTCAGCCGGCCTTGCGGCCCTCGGTACCGGACATGTCCACGCCGAGGTGCTTGGCCACGGTAAAGATGTCCTTGTCGCCCCGGCCGCAGAGATTCATGCAGATGATGTGATCCCTGGGCAGATCGGGCGCGATCTTGGCCACATGCGCGAGCGCATGGCTGGGCTCCAGCGCGGGGATGATGCCTTCGGTCTCGCAGCACAGCTGGAAGGCGGCCAGCGCCTCCTTGTCGGTGATCGAGACGTACTTGGCGCGGCCCACGTCGTGCAGCCAGCTGTGTTCCGGGCCGATGCCGGGATAGTCGAGCCCGGCGGAGATCGAAAAGCCCTCGAGGATCTGGCCGTCGTCGTCCTGAAGCAGGTAGGTGCGGTTGCCGTGCAGCACGCCGGGGCGGCCGCCGGTCAGCGAGGCGCAGTGTTCCATGCGGTCGTCGACACCCTTGCCGCCGGCCTCGACGCCGATGATGTTCACCTCCTTGTCGTCGAGGAAGGGGTAGAACAGGCCCATGGCGTTGGAGCCGCCGCCGATCGCGGCGACGAGGGTGTCGGGGTTGCGGCCCTCGGCCTCCATCATCTGGACCTTGGTTTCCTTGCCGATGATCGACTGGAAGTCGCGCACCATGGCCGGGTAGGGGTGCGGGCCGGCGACGGTGCCGATGCAGTAGAAGGTGTCTCGCACGTTGGTCACCCAATCGCGCAGCGCGTCGTTCATCGCGTCCTTGAGCGTGCCGCGCCCCGACGTCACGGGGACCACCTCGGCGCCCAGCAGCTTCATCCGGAAGACGTTGGGCTGCTGCCGCTCAACATCGTGCGCGCCCATGTAAACCACGCATTTCAAACCGAATTTTGCGCAGACGGTGGCGGTGGCGACGCCGTGCTGGCCGGCACCCGTCTCGGCGATGATGCGGGTCTTGCCCATGCGGCGGGCGAGGATGATCTGGCCGAGGACGTTGTTGATCTTGTGCGCGCCGGTGTGGTTGAGCTCGTCGCGCTTCATGTAGACCTTGGCGCCGCCGAGGCGGTCGGTCAGCCGTTCAGCAAAGTAGAGCGGGCTGGGGCGGCCGACGTAGTGCTTCCAGAGGAACTCCATCTCGTCCCAGAAGCTCTTGTCCGTCTTGGCTTTTTCGTATTCCGCCTCAAGCTCGAGGATCAGCGGCATGAGGGTTTCCGAGACGAAGCGCCCGCCGAATATGCCGAAGCGGCCCTTTTCGTCCGGGCCGGTCATGAAGCTGTTCACCAGGTCGTCCATATCGCCTCTCCCTTGCGCTCTCGGGGCCTGAATATGGCATGTGCGGCGGGAAAGGCCAGAGGCAAAACCGGGCGGCGGGTTTGGTACAAAAGGTACGTCCTGTACGCGAAAAATGTCGTTTTGTACAAATTCCGGGCCGGCGCAGCGGGTGGGCTGGGGGTCAAGGCGCTTCGAAGCGCCTTGGGAAGCGGCCGCGCGGCCGCTTGCAAGCGCGTTGCAACGCGCTTGGCAACGCCCTTGGAAGGGCGTTGGAAAGGGCCTTCGAAGGCCCTTTCAGCGCACCCGACGGATCGGGGCGCCGTTGCAGAAGATGACGAAGTGCCGCCCGTTCTCGACCGCCTGGAAACCGCGGTGCGCGAGGGCCTCGACAAAGGCGCGGCGGCCGACCAGGCGTTCGACATCGCGGACCTGGCGTTTGACCACGCCGCCGCGCCGCGCCTCGGCGGAGGAGAACAGCTGGTCGAGCCAGAGGTCGGAGGTGAGATGATCGGGTAGCTGGGCCATCTTCGGGATATCACACCCGGTCTGGTTAATGCGCGGTTAAGCCGCCCGGACCGCCCGTTCCAGCGCCGGGTAGCGTGCCGCCAGGGTCACGGCGCGGACGACGTAGGCGACCATCAGCGCCGCCCAGAGGCCATGCGCGCCCCAGAGCGGGATCAGCGCCGACACGGCGGCAAAGTAGACCAGCGTGGAAATGGCCATCATGTTGCGCATGTCGCGGGTGCGGGTGGCGCCGATGAAGATGCCGTCGAGCATCCAGGACGGCAGGCCCAGCACCGGCGTGGCGACGATCCAGGGCAGGAAGCGGCGCGCGGTGTCCTGCACCTGCGGTTCGCGCGTCATGGCGTCGATGATCGCGCTGCCGAGCAACGCGAAGCCCAGCGCGAAGACGAGGTTGGTCACGAACCCCCAGAGGCTGGTCAGCGCCACCGCGCGGCGCAGCGCGGCGATGCGGCGCGCGCCGACCGCCTGGCCCACCAGCGCCTCGGCCGCGAAGGCAAAGCCGTCGAGCGCGTAGGCCATCACGGCGATGAACTGCATCAGCACCTGGTTGGCGGCCAGTACCACCACGCCGAAACCGGCGCTGTAGTAGACGATGAAGGACAGCATGATCGCCTGGAGCAGCAGCGAGCGCAGCAGGATGTCGGCGTTCACCATCGCCATGTGGCGCAGGCGGGCGCGGTCGGACACGCGCGGCCAGTCGCGCCAGGCGGGGGTGGCGAAGGCGGGGCGGCAGAGCCAGAGGCCCAGCGCGAGGCCGGTCCAGTCGGCGATCACGGTGGCCACGGCGACGCCTTCGACGCCCCAGCCCAGGCCCAGCACGAAGAGCGCGTTCAGCGCGACGTTCAGGCTGACCATCCAGAGTTGCAGCGCCAGCATGGCGCGGGTGTTTTCCAGCGCGCCGAGCCAGCCGTTGATGCCGTAGATCGCCACGGCGGCGGGGGCCGACAGGATGCGGATCTGCATGTAGGCCGCGGCCAGTTCCTCGACCGCCGCATCGGCGGGCGAGACGGCAAAGCCGATCCCGGCGATCAGCGGCAGCAGCGGGACCAGCAGCAGCCCCCCTGCCCCGCCGATCATCAGCGCGCGGGTCAGCAGCGCCGCCACCTCGGCCCGGTTGCCCGCGCCCTGCGCCTGCGCCGTCAGCCCGGCGGTGCCCATGCGCAAAAAGCCGAAGATCCACAGCACGGCGGTGATCAGCGCCGCCCCCACGGCGACGGCGGCGATCGGCGTGGCGTCGGGGATCTGGCCGATCACCGCGGTATCGGCCACGCCTTGCAGCGGGATGGTCAGGTTCGACAGCACGATCGGCAGCGCGATGCGCAGGACGCGGGCGTGGGTGATGGACGTGGCGTCTTGCATCGGCGGTGGCTCTGGCGGCGGGCGCCGGGGGGCTGTCTGCCCCCCGGACCCCCCGAGGATATTTCTGGCCAGAAGAAACGCAGCTGTGCTTCGGGCGTGTTTCGGGCGTGTTTCGGGCGGCGGGTCGGGGTGTGTCAGCCGTCCTTGCGCGGCATCAGGAAATGCGCGGTGGCCTGGGCGAAGGGGCGGTCGCGGTTGTCCTGCCAGGCCTCGGTGTGGACCGAGGCGTAGCGACGGCCCGAGCGGTTGACCCGGGCGCGGGCATAGGCGTCGCGCGGCAGGCCGGTGCGCAGGTAGTCCACGGTGAAGTCGATGGTTTTGGGCAGGCGCGGCAGGTTGCCCACGGTCATGGTCTCGGGGTCGAGCGCGCCGGATTCGATGTCCTCCCACAGCCAGAACCAGTTCAGCGTGATCATGGCGGTGATCTCGAGAAACGCCGCCGTCACGCCGCCGTGGATGGCGGGCAGGAAGGGGTTGCCGATCAGCTTGTCGTCGAACGGCAGGAGGGCGGTCAGTTCGTCGCCGCGGCGGTCGAAGCGGACGCCGAGGTACTGGATGTAGGGCACGCCGGAGACCAGCGCCGAGAGCGCGGCGTCGCGGCGCTGCTTGATCACCTGGACGGGTTCGGGCGGTTTGCGGGCCATCACGCGCCCTCCACCGTGAAGGCGCCGGTGGCGGTGGCGACCGGGCGGGCGGTGTCCTCGTCGGTGGCGGTGGCGTGGACAAAGGCGACGGAGCGGGTGATGTGGTAGCAGGTGGCGCGCGCGGTGATGGTCTGGCCGGGCGTGGCGGGGCGCATGTAGTCGATCCGCAGGTTGATGGTGGCGGTGCCGGCGGGCGAATTGGGGTGGCTCATCACCGCCGCCCCGCCGCAGGTGTCCATCAGCGCCGAGACCGCGCCGCCGTGAATCACCCCGGTTTCCGGATCGCCGACAATGCGGAGGTCGTAGGGCATGCGAATCTCGGCCACGCCATCGCCGATTTCGGTGATGGCCATGCCGAGGGCGCGGGAATGCGGGATGGTTTCGATGAACTGCCGCGCGATGCGGGCCTTGTCTGCGGTCATGCGGTGTCTCCTTGGCGGTCTTTATGGGCGCGGGCCGGGAGAGCTGCAAGCCGTGTTGCCGGCGGCTTGTCTCGCCCGCGGCATCGGCCTAGGTTTGAACAAGTGACCGGGGGGAGAGATGGCCATGCCCGACACACGCCTGAGCTTCAAGGAGATGTGCGCCAAGTTCGATGTGACGCCGCGCACCTTGCGGTATTACGAGTACATCGAGCTGCTCGCGCCCGAACGCGACGGCCGCAGCCGCAGCTACGGCCCGCGCGAGATTGCCCGGATGACGCTGATCCTGCGCGGCCGCAAGTTCGGCTTTCAGCTGGAGGACATCCGGCAGTGGCTGCTGATCTACGAGAACGAGGGCACCGAGGCGCAGATGCGCGCCTGGCTGGAGATGGCGGACCGGCAGCTGGCGCAGCTGGCCGAGGAGCTCGCGCAGCTGGACGCGGCCATGGACGAGCTGAAGGCGCTGCGCGACCAGACCGCCGAGTCGCTGGGCCGGGCCGGCTGAATCGTGTGATTCCCCGAACGGCGCGACGCCCGCGTGCCGGGATTCGGCCAAAGCGCTTTGGAAAGAATGTTTCACGACAAGACGATTGACCTTGCCTTATCTTACGTCAATCCTGAAATGACGTAGCGTATGAGTTACGTCAACGATAATTCCCGTTGTATGGACTCCCGGAAAGCCTCACTTCCCGTTTCGTGAATGTGTGACAACACGGCAGGGAGCCGAGGATGCGAGACATGACAGAAGAGCAACTGATGACGATCCGGGAAATGTGCGACCAGTTCGAGGTGACGCCTCGGACCTTGCGCTTCTACGAGCAGAAGGAACTGCTATTCCCGATCCGCGAGGGCCAGAAGCGGCTGTTCACCCGGCGCGACCGGGCGCGGCTGAAGCTGATCCTGCGCGGCAAGCGCTTTGGCTTCAGCCTGGAGGAAATCCGCCAACTGCTGGACCTCTACCACGTCGGCGACCAGCAACGCACCCAGCTGTCGGCCGCCTACGCGGTGGCGCGGAGCAGGTTGCAGGACCTGATCCGGCAGCGCGACGAACTGAACGCCGCCATCGGCGAGCTCGAGGCACAGATGAAATGGGGCGAGAAGATGCTCGGCTCCATGGAAAACAAACGCGCGGCCGAGTGACCCCGGCCGCAGGCAGGACCTGAGGGAGACAGACATGCCCACATACACGGCGCCGACACGGGACCAGATCTTTGTCCTGGACGACGTTCTGAAGCTCAGCACGGCGGATATCCCCGGCTACGAGGACCTTGACCGCGACACGCTCGAGGCGATCCTTGGCGAGGCCGCGAAGATGGCCGAGAACGTGCTGGCGCCGCTCAACCAGGTGGGCGACACGCAGGGCTGCGTGCTGGAAAACGGCGTGGTGCGCACGCCGGAGGGCTTTCACGAGGCCTTTGACCAGATGCGCGAGGGCGGCTGGACCGCGCTGGACTGCGATCCCGAATACGGCGGCCAGGGCCTGCCCTATGTCCTGGCCACCGCGGTGGGCGAGCAGTTTTCCGCCGCGAACATGGCGTTCAACATGTACCCGGGCCTGACGCACGGCGCCTACTCGGCGATCCATGCGCACGGGTCGGACGCGCAGAAGGCGCTGTACCTGCCGAAGATGGTCAGCTGCGAATGGACCGGCACCATGAACCTGACCGAGCCGCACTGCGGCACGGACCTGGGCCTGATGCGCACCAAGGCGGTGCCGCAGGACGACGGAAGCTACCAGATCACCGGGCAGAAGATCTTCATCTCGGCCGGCGATCACGACATGGCGCAGAACGTGATCCACCTGGTGCTGGCCAAGATCCCCGGCGGGCCGGAGGGCATCAAGGGCGTGTCGCTGTTCATCGTGCCGAAATTCCTGGTGAACGAGGATGGCTCGGTCGGCGAGCGCAACGCCGTCTCGGTCGGCAAGATCGAGGAAAAGATGGGCATCCACGGCAATTCGACCTGCGTCATGAACTACGACGCGGCCACCGGCTACCTGCTGGGCGAGGCGCACAAGGGCATGCGCGCCATGTTCACCATGATGAACGAGGCGCGGCTGGGCGTCGGCCTGCAAGGCTATGCCCAGGCCGAGGTCGCCTACCAGAACGCGCTGGCCTACGCCAAGGACCGCCTTCAGGGCCGCGACGTGACCGGCGCCAAGAACCCCGACGGCCCGGCCGATCCGCTGATCGTGCACCCGGACATCCGCCGCAGCCTGATGGACCAGAAAAGCTTTGTCGAAGGGGCGCGCGCCTTTGTCTACTGGGGTGCCTCGATGATCGACCGCGGCCACCGCGCCGAGGACGCCAAGGCCGAGGGGCTGATTTCGCTGCTGACGCCGGTGATCAAGGGTTTCCTGACCGACAAGGGCTTTGACTACGCCACCGCGGCGCAGCAGGTCTACGGCGGGCACGGCTACATCGAGGAATGGGGCATGTCGCAGTTCGCCCGCGACGCCCGCATCGCGATGATCTACGAGGGCGCGAACGGCGTGCAGGCGCTGGACCTGGTGGGCCGCAAGCTGGCGCAGGACGGCGGCAAGCACGTCATGGCCTTCTTCGACATGGTCAAGTCGTTCGCCACCGAGCACAAGGGCCAGGACGAGGAGTTCGACGCGCAGTTCCTCGAACCGCTCAAGGCAGCGTCGAAGGATCTGCAGGCGGCGGGCATGTATTTCATGCAGAACGGGGTGAAGAACCCCAATGCGGCGCTGGCGGGGTCCTATGACTTCATGCACCTGTTCGGCCATGTCTGCCTGGGGCTGATGTGGTGCCGGATGGCCTGGACCGCCAAGACGAAACTGGCCGCCGGCGAGGGTGACCACGATTTCTACGCCGCCAAGCTGGCGACCGGGCGCTACTACATGGTGCGGCAGCTGCCGATGACGGCCGTCCACCTCAAGCGGATCGAATCCGGCGCCGAGCCCGTCATGGCCCTTGAGGCGGACGCGTTCTGAGGGAATGGTGGGGCGGCGGGCCCCCCCCCCCGCCCTGCACCAACGGCCGAAGGAGCCTTCATGCCCAAGCGTTTTCGTCTGACCCGCCGGTTCCCGGTCGCCATGACCGAGGACGGCTATCGCAAGCTGAAGAAATTCGCGCACGAGGCGGGGCTGGACGAGGGCGAGGCGCTGTCGTTCCTGTTCGAGCACTTCGACAGCGTGACGGACGCCGACGCGCTGGCGCACCGGCTGCGCCTGTTCAACGCCGAGCTGGACGACAGAAAGAGATAAGGGAGGGATCATGCCGCGGGACTGGATGACCGAAGAGCATGAAATGCTGTCCGAGATGACCGCGAGGTTCATCGAGACGGAATGGCAGCCGCTGTACGGCAAGTGGCGCAAGCAGGGGCAGATGGACCGCGAGACCTGGGCGCAGGCGGGTGCGCTGGGCCTGCTCTGCCCCTCGGTCCCCGAGGCCTACGGCGGGCCGGGCGGCGATTTCGGCCACGAGGCGGTGATCCTGATCGAGGCGGCGCGCGCCAACCTGGCCTCCTGGGGGCACGGCATCCATTCCGGGATCGTGGCGCATTACATCCTGGCCTATGGGACGGAAGAGCAGAAACAGCGCTGGCTGCCGAAGATGGTCAGCGGCGAGCTGGTCGGCGCGCTGGCGATGACCGAACCGTCGGGCGGGTCGGACCTGCAACGGCTCAAGACCCGCGCACTGAAGGAAGGCAACGCCTACCGGCTGAGCGGGCAAAAGACCTTCATCACCAATGGCCAGCACGCCAACCTGATCGTGGTGGCGGCCAAGACCGACCCCAGCGAAGGCGCCAGGGGCATGTCGCTGATGGTGGTCGAGACCGACAAGGCCGAGGGATTCACCCGCGGGCGCAACCTGGAAAAGATCGGCTGCCACGCGGCGGACACCTCCGAGCTGTTCTTCGACAATGTCGAGATCCCGCCCGAGAACCTGCTGGGCGGAGAAGAGGGCCAGGGCTTCTACCAGATGATGCAGCAGCTGCCGCAGGAACGGCTGATCATCGGCTGCGGCGCGGTGGGCGCGATGGAGGGCGCGGTGTCCCGCACCATCGCCTACTGCAAGGAGCGCGAGGCTTTCGGCGGCCCGCTGACCCAGTTCCAGAACACCCGGTTCAAGCTGGCCGAATGCCAGACCAAGACGGTGGTGGCGCGCAGCTTTCTCGACCAGTGCATCGCCGAGCACCTGGAGGGCAAGCTGAGCGTCGAAAAGGCGGCCATGGCGAAATACTGGCTGACCGACACCCAGGGCGAGGTGCTGGACGACTGTGTCCAGCTGCACGGCGGCTACGGCTTCATGCAGGAATACGCGGTGGCCGAGATGTGGGCGGATGCAAGGGTGCAGCGCATCTACGGCGGCACCAACGAGATCATGAAGGAACTGATCGCGCGCAAATTGTGACGGCGGTGCGGGTGGCAAGCACGGAATTGAGTATTTGAACCAAGAAGAAACAGGAAGGTCGCACATCGGACCCAAAGGCCAGGGCAGCAGTCGACCTTCCTGCGGTGCCCGCTCCTCTGGCTAGGGGCGGGGCTTCTCCTTGGGCGGTCATCGGCTCTCCAGCCTGTACCGCACCTACAAGAGTGGCGCGTTAACCTTAACGCGCAGTTACCAAATGAGGTGCCTGCTGCTTCTTCTTGGTGAAAATACCTCCACGGGGGTGCGGGGGTGTGAAACCCCCGCTCCGACGGGGCAAACGGGAACGACGGGAGACAAGTCGCGATGACCATGACACTCTACTGCTTCGGCGAATCCGGGCATTCCTACAAGGCCGCGCTGGCGCTGGAACTGGCCGGGCTCGACTGGGCGCCGGTCAAGGTCGACTTCTTCAACGGCGAGACTCGCGGAGAAGCCTACCGGACCACTGTCAACGAGATGGGCGAATGCCCGGTGCTGGTCGATGGCGAGGTCAAGCTCACCCAGTCCGGCGTGATCCAGCAGTACCTGAGCGACACCTACGGCCATTTCGGCGGCAAGACCCCGGAAGAGGCGCGCGAGGTGCTGCGCTGGGTGCTGTGGGACAACCACAAGCTCAGTGCCAACGCCGGGATCGCGCGGTTCCTGATGAACTTCCTGCCAGAGGACAAGCGCCCGGCCGAGGTGATCGGCTTTCTGCAGGCGCGGCTCAAGGGCGCCTACGCGCTGCTCGACGGGCACCTGAAGGGGCGCGACTGGATCGTGGGCGACGGTCCCACCAACGCCGATCTGACCTGCTGCGGCTATCTCTTCTACCCCGAGCCCTTCGGTTTCACCCGTGCCGATTGGCCCGAGATCGACCGCTGGCTTTCCAACATCCAGGCGCTTCCCGGCTGGAAGCACCCCTATGACCTGATGCCCGGCTCCCCCGCGGACCGGGCCTGACGAAAAGGACATCCCATGACCGAAGCCTATATCTACGACGCCGTCCGCACCCCGCGCGGCAAGGGCCGCGCCGACGGGGCGCTGCACGAAGTGACCAGCCTGCGCCTGTCGGCACAGGTGCTGAACGCGGTCAAGGCGCGCAACGGGCTGGACGGGCACGCCGTCGAGGACGTGATCTGGGGCAATGTCACCCAGGTCGGTGAACAGGGCGGCTGCCTGGCGCGGTCCGCCGTGCTGGCCAGCGACCTTGACGAGTCGATCCCCGGCCTCGCGATCAACCGCTTTTGCGCCTCCGGCCTTGAGGCGGTGAACCTGGCCGCGAACCAGGTGCGCGGCGGTGCCGGTGAAGCCTATATCGCCGGCGGGGTCGAGATGATGGGCCGGGTGGCCATGGGCTCGGACGGGGCGGCCATCGCCGTGGACCCGAGCATCGCCATGGAGCGCTATTTCGTGCCGCAGGGCATCAGCGCCGACATCATCGCCACCGAGTACGGGTTCAGCCGCGACGACGCCGACGCGCTGGCCGTCGAGAGCCAGCGCCGCGCCGCCAAGGCCTGGGCCGAGAAGCGGTTCGAAAAATCCATACTGACGGTGCGCGACATCAACGGCCTGCCGATCCTGGAGCAGGACGAATACATGCGCCCGGGCACCGACATGCAGTCGCTGGGCGCGCTGAGGCCGTCGTTCAAGGATATGGGCGAGGTCATGCCCGGGTTCGACGCCATCGCGCTGATGAAGTACCCGCACCTCGAGCGGATCGAGCACATCCACCATGCCGGCAACTCCTCTGGGATCGTCGACGGCTCGGCCGCGATCCTCGTCGGCAACAAGGCCTTTGGCGAAAAGTGGGGGCTGAAGCCGCGCGCGCGCATTCGCGCCACCTGCAAGATCGGCACCGACCCGACCATCATGCTGACCGGCCCCGTGCCGGCGACCGAGAAGATCCTCAAGGACAGCGGCATGTCGATCGGCGACATCGACCTCTTCGAGGTGAACGAGGCCTTTGCCTCGGTGGTGCTGCGCTTCATGCAGGCCTTTGACGTGGATGCCGACCGGGTGAACGTGAACGGCGGGTCGATCGCCATGGGGCACCCGCTGGGCGCGACCGGGGCGATCATCTTGGGCACCCTGCTGGACGAGCTGGAGCGGACCGGCAAGGGCACCGGCCTCGCCACGCTGTGCATCGCCTCGGGCATGGGTGCTGCGACGATCATCGAACGGGTCTGAGGCAGGACGGTGACGACCGCGCCGGACAGCGCCGCCGAGGTGGCCACGCAACTCCTGGAGATCACCGGGGAGGCGCTGCTGTCCGGCGCGTTCGACCGTTTTGCCGAGTGTTTCCGGCTGCCGCAGGTGGTGGCGACGATGGACGGCGCGCGGGTGCTGCGCACGCGCGACGACCTGCGGCGGGTGTTTGACGAGGTGCGCGGGCTCTATGCCGAGCTGGGCGTGGCGCGGCTGGACCGCTGGGTCGAGGCGGCGCTGTTCGACGGGCCCGACCGGATCCGCCAGGCGCATGTCACGCACCTGCTGTCGAAGGAAGGCGCGCTGTTGCGGCCGCCCTTTACCGATCTTGCCGAGATCGTGAGGGAGGACGGGCGCTGGCAAGTCGTCGGCAACCAGTACACGGTCGAGACGGACACCGACCATGGCCGCGCGCTGCTGAGCGCGGGCGTGCGGCCCGAGGCCGAAGCCGGACCGGACAGCCCGGCGGCGGCGGTCTTTCAGGGCATCCTGGACCGGGTGACACGGGCCTTTCTGACCGGCGATTTCGAGACGATGTTCGCCGCCGTGCAGCTGCCGCTGTTCGTGCAGGCCAGCCAGGGCACGCGGGTCTTTGCCACCCGGGACGAGGTGGAGGCCGACTTTCGCCGCTACGTCACGGAATTCCGCGTCCACGGGGTGACGGATGCCGTGCGCAAGGTGACCAGCGCCGAGATGGTGGGCGCACGGCGCATCACCGGCGGCTATCGCACGCATATCCTGAGCGGCGCGCAGCTGGTCGTTCCGGCCTACAAGAGCGCGATGACGGTGGAACAGGGCGACGACCTGGCCTGGCGGATGACGTCGATCATCCACCCGATGGGGCACCTGACGCTGACGGACAAGTCGGAGGCGCGGAACCTGCCGTGCCCCGGGGACGGCAGGTCATGAGCGGGGTGCGGAACCGGCGTCCGGCCGTTGCCGCCGGACTGACCTGCAAGACCGGCGGCGACCGGACAAAGAGAGGAGCGGCGTGATGCCCAAGATCGACCTGTCCCGCGTGCCGGTATCCACCGGGTCCTCCTACCCGCCGCCGCATGACGCGGCGATGGCCGGGCGCAGCGCGCAGCGGCTGGGCGACGCCTCGGGGCTGACCCAGTTCGGCGTCAACCTGGTGCGGTTGGCGCCGGGCGCGATGTCCTCGCTGCGGCACTGGCACGAACGGCAGGACGAATTCCTGGTGGTGACCGAGGGCGCGCTGGTGCTGGTGGATGACACCGGCGAGACGCCTCTGGTGCCCGGCGATTGCTGCGCCTTTCCGGCCGGCGACGCCAACGGGCACCACATCGTCAACCGCGCGGAGACCCCCGGCGCCTTTGTCGTGGTCGGCACAAGGACCGAGAGTGAGACGGGCTGGTATTCCGACGTCGACATGAAGGTCGAGATGGCGGACGGCAGGATGCGGTTCCTGCGGCGCGATGGAGGGGAGCTTGACCCGTCATGACCGACCCCACCTTTACCGATGCCGAATTCGAGCGGTTCCTCAAGGACATCTCGGTCGCCTTCATGCGGCCGGAGTTCACGCTATGGCGGCGCCGCCTGCTGTTGCCGTTCAGCATGGTGACGGCGGACGGCCCGGTCACGCTGCACACCGACGCCGACGTGGCGCGGAACTTTGCGCTGTACCTCAAGGCCTGCGAGGCGATGGGGCTGAACCTGGTGCACCGCGAACCGATGGGGATCGAGCAGTGCCCGGACGGCACCGTGCTGGCCACCTACCGCACCCACCTGATGCACAACGCGACGCGGCTTGCCGACCCCTATACCTCGACCGCGCTGCTGCATCCCTGCCCTGACGGCTGGCGCATGTCGGCCATCCTCAACGCCCGTGGCCACCATACCTGGACCGGGCGCCCGCCAACAAACTCTGGAGAGTGACAATGACTGATTTCACGATGGAAAAAGGCGCCGATGGCGTCGCGGTGATCACCTGGGACGTTCCCGGCAAGTCGATGAACGTGATGACGCTGGAAGCCTGGGACGTGCTGGAAGGGCTGGTCGACGAGGCGCTGGCCGATGAGGCCGTCAAGGGCATCGTCATCACCTCGGGCAAGGACAGCTTTGCCGGCGGGATGGACCTGAACGTGATCGCGAAGATGAAGGAGATGGCCGGCGACGACCCGGCCAGGGGGCTGTTCGACGGGATCATGAACGCCCACCGCATCCTGCGCAAGATCGAGCGCGCCGGCATGGACCCCAAGACCCTGAAGGGTGGCAAGCCGATCGCCACCGCCCTGCCCGGCACCGCGCTGGGCATCGGGCTGGAAATCCCGCTGGCGACGCACCGGATCTTTGCCGCCGACAACCCCAAGGCCAAGATCGGCCTGCCCGAGATCATGGTCGGCATCTTTCCGGGCGCGGGCGGCACCACGCGGCTGGTGCGCAAGATGGGGGCGATGGCGGCCTCGCCCTTCCTGCTGGAGGGCAAGCTGTCGGACCCGAAGAAGGCCAAGGCGGCGGGGCTGATCGACGAGGTGGTCGCGGATCCGCTGGCCGCTGCGAAAGAGTGGGTTTTGTCGGCCAAGGATGCCGATATCGTCAAGCCCTGGGACGCCAAGGGCTACAAGATGCCGGGCGGCGCGCCCTATCACCCGGCGGGCTTCATGACCTTTGTCGGGGCCTCGGCCATGGTGAATGGCAAGACCAAGGGCGTCTACCCGGCGGCCAAGGCGCTGCTGTCGGCGGTCTACGAAGGCGCCTTGGTGCCCTTTGATACCGCGCTGAAGATCGAGGCGCGGTGGTTCACCCACGTGCTGATGCACCCGTCGTCGGGGGCGATGATCCGGTCGCTGTTCATCAACAAGGAGGCGCTGGAAAAGGGCGCGGTGCGTCCGGCGGATGTGTCCGACCAGCGGGTCAGGAAACTGGGCGTGCTGGGCGCGGGCATGATGGGCGCGGGCATCGCGCTGGTGTCCGCGCAGGCGGGCATCGAGGTGGTGCTGCTGGACCGCGAGCTGGCCGCCGCCGAGAAGGGCAAGGCCTACAGCGCGGATTATGCCGCCAAGGGGGTGAGCCGCAAGAAGATCACCCAGGACAAGGCCGACGAGATGCTGGCGCGGATCACCGCGACCGCCTCGTATGACGATCTGAAGGGCTGCGACCTGATCGTCGAGGCGGTGTTCGAGGATCCGAAGGTCAAGGCCGAGGTGACCAAGGCCGTGGACGCGGTGACGGACGCCGACTGCATCTTTGCCACCAACACCTCGACCCTGCCGATTTCCGACCTGGCCAAGGCGTCGAAGAACCCGGAGCAGTTCATCGGCATCCACTTCTTCAGCCCGGTGGAAAAGATGCTGCTGGTCGAGATCATCAAGGGCAAGGCGACCGGCGACCGCGCGGTGGCCAAGGCGCTGGATTTCGTGCGCCAGATCCGCAAGACGCCGATCGTGGTGAACGACGCGCGCTTCTTCTACGCCAACCGCTGCATCATTCCCTACATCAACGAGGGCATCCGCATGGTGGCCGAGGGCGTCGCCCCGGCGCTGATCGAGAATGCCGCCAAGATGGTGGGGATGCCGCTGGGTCCGCTGCAACTGGTGGACGAAACCTCGATCGACCTGGGGGCCAAGATCGCCCGCGCGACCAGGGCGGCGATGGGGGACGCCTATCCCGATGGCGCGGTGGACGAGGTCATCTTCTGGATGGAGGGCGAGGGACGGCTGGGCCGCAAGGCCAGGGCCGGCTTCTACGACTACGACGAGAAGGGCAAGCGCGCGGGCCTGAGCGCGGCCGTGTCGGCGAAGTACCCGCAGGCGGCCGAGCAGCCCGACGTGACCGAGGTGCAGCACCGGCTGCTGTTCGTGCAGTCGCTGGAGGCGGTGCGCGCGTTGGAGGACGGCGTTCTGATGGACATCCGCGAAGGCGACGTGGGGGCGATCCTGGGCTGGGGCTTTGCGCCCTGGTCGGGCGGCCCGCTGTCCTGGCTGGACATGATCGGCGCGCCCTATGCCGCCGAACGCTGCGACGAGTTGGCCGCGACGTTCGGGCCGCGCTTTGCCTGCCCTGCCCTGCTGCGCGACCTCGCCGAAAGCGGCGAAGGGTTCTATGAGCGGTTCGGCGGCGCGAAGGCGGCGGCCTGACATTGCAGCGGGGAGGCCCCAAGGCTGGCCTCCCCTAGCGCCCCCGCAGGAGCCCATCATGCCCGAACCCGTGTTCACCGCCCTGAAACCCGGACCGCCCAGGCTGGAGGAGACGGCGGCGCTGGCCGGGCATCTGCACGCGGGCCAGGTGGACAAGGCGGGACAGCCCTACATCGGTCACCTGGTGCGGGTGTCGCGGCACCTGCTGCGGCTGTTTCCCGACGCCACCCCGGACGAACGCCACGCCGCCTGGCTGCATGACGCCGTGGAGGACACCGCGACCACGCCGGAGGACCTGCGCGCGCTGGGGTATTCCGAGACGGTCATCGCCATCGTGCGGGCCGTGACCAAGACCGACGCGGCGATCAGCTATGCCGAGCGGATCGACCTGATGGCCCGCGAGGCGCCGCTGGGCGCGCTGCGGGTGAAGCTGGCCGACCTGTCGGACAATTCGGACCCGGCGCGGCTGGCCACGCTGCCGCCCGAGCGTGCCGCGAGCCTGGGCGCGCGGTATCGCGCCGCCATTGCCCGCCTGACCGAGGAACTGGCCGCGCGCGGCTGAACCGTGGTGTCAGACGCCCGGCGGCCCCGTGTCGAGATGGCCGGAATAGGCGATGAGGCGGGGCCCGCCCAGTGGCAGCGCGATGGAAATGTCAAAGCGGTAGCGCCCGCCCTCGGCCCATTCCCGCGCGGTGACCCGGGGCCACAACAGGCGCGGCAGCGGCAGGCCCAGCACGCGCACCCAGGCGGTCTCCAGCGCCAGCCCCTGCGGCCCGGGGCGCAGCCATGCGGCCAGGGTCAACGGCCCCAGCCGCTCGGCCAGTGTGCCATCGGGCATGGCGGTCTGATGCGAGGCCATGACATGCGCCCCGATGCGCCGGGTCCAGCGCGCGCCGCCGCCTTCGGGTGCGGTTTCGAACACCAGCGGGGCATCGGTGACCGCGCCGGGCAACCCCGCCAGCCGCGCCAGCAGGCGCAGCGGGGCCAGCGGGGCGGCCAACACGGTGATCCGCCCCTGAAACCGGCCGAAACCGCCATGCAGCGCCCGGCACGGCCCTGGCAGATCGGCCAGCGCCGCGCCCAGCAGCTGGGCATAGGGGGTCACCCGACCAGCCTGCGGCGCACTTCGGCGTCCGGCAGGCCGCAGAGATCGCCGCCGCCGAACAGCCGGTAGCGATTGCGCGCGACGCGGGCGTAGAGCCAGTCCTGCACACGGCGCGGCAAGAGGTGCAGCAGCCGCAGGGGCACAAAGGCGCGGTGGAGAAGGGGAAACAGCGTCGCCGCCGCGTCGAGCGAGCCCTGGGCCCGGCCGTCACGGATCAGCAGCCAGGTGTCGGGGTCCTCCGGGTCGAGGCCGAAGTGCGCCAGCAGCCCCTGCCCCAGCGCCGATTGCGCGGTACACAGGCGCACCGCGTCGCCGCGGTCCAGCCGCGCAATGCGCCGCGCCGTCGCCGAGCACAACCCGCAGGCGCCATCCAGCACCACCAGCATGCGGGTTTCGTCGAACGCCGGCACCGCGGGATCGTCGCGCCAGGAATAGGGCTGTCTGTCGATGGGGCGCATGTGGAACCTCCGGATGGTGGTATAGCCGGGGTCGCGGCGCGCGCCAATCGAAAGGCGCGGCCCGGGGCAATGGCTAGAATTGTCGGTTTTCCGGCGCCTGCGCGCCACGGTCCGGCCCGGCCCGGGTGCATTCCGATTTTCAGAACGAAACCATGCAGTTGACGACGCGCACAACCCCTGATGGCACCGGGCGGACATTTGCCCCCGTGGCGGTTGGGGGCGCCGGGGCGGCCGGACCGGCTTTTGGAACGCTTTGTTAATTTCGCGTCCGTAATCCTGCGGTCCGTCAGATGTGCCGTGACGACGCACATGCCGTGCCACCGAGGATGCCATATCGCGATGTCAGACATCAGTTTCCATGCCCTGGGTCCGGCCCGGGCCCGATCCGGCGAAGATCCACTGGTTTCTTTCCTGCTCGACGCCCGGCGGATGCCGGTGACCGTCTCGGCGCGCAATGTCGCGCGACTCGACTCGCACCGGCTGCAACTGCTGCTGGTGGCGCAGAGGCAATGGGCGGTCGACGGCATCGGCTTTGAGGTGACCGAGATGGCGCCCAGTTTCCGCGAGGGGCTCGAAAGGCTTGGTCTCTCCCCCGATCATTTCGACAAGGAACAGCTGCAATGACGACAAAAGTCCTGGCAATCGACGATTCACGAACGATCCGGAACCTGCTGCGCGTGTCCCTCGAAGGCGCGGGGTTCGAATTCCACTCGGCCTGCGACGGGCAGGAAGGGGTCGATGTCTTTCCCGACGTGGACCCGGATGTCGTCATCACCGACATCAACATGCCCAAGATGGACGGCTTTGGCGTGATCGACACCCTGCGCAGCGGGCCGAACCGCACCAACGTGCCGATCCTGGTGCTGACCACCGAAAGCTCGGACGCGCTGAAGGCGCGGGCGCGGGCGGCCGGGGCGACCGGCTGGATCGTGAAACCTTTCGACGATGCCTCGCTGGTGTCGGTGCTGCGGCGTTTGACGGGGCATATGGGCTGAAATGTCAGGCAATTCCATCAAGGACACCTTCTTCGAGGAATGCGAAGAGCTTCTCGAAGCCCTGGTCGAAGGGCTCGCCCAGATGGAGGCGAGCCCCGACGACATGGAGGTGATCAACGCGGTCTTCCGGTCGGTCCATTCGATCAAGGGCGGCGCCGGGGCCTTTGGCCTGGACCGGCTCGTGTCCTTTGCGCATTCGTTCGAAACGGTGATGGACAAGGTCCGCGACCGCGAGCTTGCCGTCGATGCCAAGCTGATGAGCCTGTTCCACAGGTCCGGCGACCAGCTGGCCGACCTTGTCGCCGCCGCGCGGGACGACAGCCCGCTTGACGACGACGCGGAAACCGCACTGCTGAAGGAGCTGGAGGCCTATCTCGGCACCGAGAGCGCCGAGGAAGAATTCAGCTTTGAAGCGGTGACGCTGGATTTCGACGGCCCCGAGGTGGCGCTGCCGCCGGCCGACGACGCCGCCGGGCTGCGGGTGTTCGACATCCGCTTTGCCCCGACACGGGCGCTGTACGAGAACGGGCACGAGCCGCTGCTGATCTTCGACGCGCTGGCCGAACTGGGCACGCTGGAGGTCGAGGCGGACCTGGGCAAGCTGCCGGAGTTCGACAGCTTTGACCCGTCGGACGCGGTGCTGTCCTGGACGCTGCGCCTGACCACCTCCGAGCCGGAAACGACGCTGCATGAGGTGTTCGAATTCGTCGAGGGGCTGTGCGCGCTCGAGGTGTCGGTGGATGCCTCCGCCCTGCCCCTGCCGGCCGTGCCCGTGGCGGTGCCGGAAACCGATGACGACGTCGCCGAGGACGAGAGCAGCCCGGCCGCGTCGGCAGAGGCCGGGCCATCGCGCCCCGAGCCGCGCAGCGGGCCGGAGCCGGACCGCAAGGCCGCCGCCGGGTCTGCCGCCGCGGCATCCGCCTCCAAGGAGGCGCGTGGCCCCAAGCCGACGCTGCGCGTCGATCTCGACCGGGTGGACCGGCTGATCAACACCGTGGGCGAGTTGATCATCAACCAGGCGATGATCTCGCAGCGGATCGAGGAACTGGACCTGCCGACCGTCGCCCATCTGACCAACGAGCTGGAAGCCTACAAGCTGCTGGCGCGCGACATCCAGGAAGGCGTGATGGCGATCCGCGCCCAGCCGGTCAAGCCGCTGTTCCAGCGCATGTCGCGGATCGTGCGCGAGGCCTCGGACGCCACCGGCAAGAAGGCGAAGATGGTGACGGTCGGCGATTCGACCGAGGTCGACAAGACGGTGATCGAACGGCTGGCCGATCCGCTGACGCACATGGTGCGCAACGCGGTGGACCACGGCCTGGAACAGCCCGAGGTCCGCACCGCCGAAGGCAAGGACCCGACCGGCACGATCCGCCTCTCGGCCGCGCACCGCTCGGGCAGCGTGTTCATCGAAATCGCCGACGACGGTGCCGGGCTCAACCGCGAACGGATCCTGCAGAAGGCGGTCGAGAAGGGGCTGGTGCCGCCGGAGGCCGAACTGTCCGATGCCGAGATCGACAACCTGCTGTTCCTGCCCGGCTTTTCCACCGCGGGCCAGGTCTCGGCCCTGTCCGGGCGCGGCGTGGGCATGGACGTGGTCAAGAACGCGGTCCACGCGCTGGGCGGGCGGGTGTCGATCACCTCGACCCCGGGCAAGGGCACGACCTTTGCCATCGTCCTGCCGCTGACGCTAGCGGTGATGGACGGCTTCGTGATCTCCGTCGGCGACCAGACGATGGTGATCCCGATTTCGTCGATCCTGGAGACGATCCGACCCAACCCGCGCGACATCCACGTGGTGGGGACCGACAGCGAGGTGGTCAGCGTGCGCGGGTCCTACGTGCCGATCGTCGACGTGGCCGAGAGCCTGGGCCTGCACGGCAGCGGCGACGACAAGGGCACCGGCATCCTGCTGCTGGTCAGCACCGAGATGCAGGGGCTGACCGCGCTGCGGGTGACGGCCATCCACGACCAGCGCCAGGTGGTGATCAAGAGCCTGGAAAGCAACTATGCCGCGATCCCCGGCGTCTCGGCCGCGACGATCCTGGGCGACGGCAAGATCGCCCTGATCCTGGACCCGGAAGAGCTGATCAGGCTCGCCCACACCTCGGGCACCGACCCCTTTGCACAGCACAGCAGAATGGAGCTTCGTCATGGCTGAGCCCGCGGAAGCGCTTGTCGATACGCAATTCGAATTCATCACCTTTTCGGCCGGCGGCCAGAGCTACTGCCTGGAGATCACCCAGATCCGCGAGATCCGCCGCTGGA
This sequence comes from Antarctobacter aquimaris, assembly GCF_900184945.1. Lineage (GTDB taxonomy): Bacteria > Pseudomonadota > Alphaproteobacteria > Rhodobacterales > Rhodobacteraceae > Maliponia > Maliponia aquimaris. The sequence continues at coordinate 149,001 of NZ_FXYF01000009.1, forward strand.
CCCCGGTCACCGCCCTGCCGCACACCCCGGACGACGTGCTGGGAGTGATGAACCTGCGCGGGGCGGTGATCCCGATCTTTGACCTCTCGGCGCGCTTCGGCCTGGGCCGCACCCCGGCGAACGAACGCAACGTGGTGATCGTCGCCGCGGTGGAGGGGGCCACCATCGGGTTGCTGGTGGAGTCGGTGTCGGAAATCCTGTCGGTGGAAAAAGGCGCCATCCAGGAAACCCCGGACATCAAGTCCGAGGCGACGCGCAACAGCATCCTGGGCATGATCTCGGTGGATGACGCCATGGTGCGCGTGGTCAACCTGGGCGCGGTGATCGACTCCGGGAAAGGCCTGCCTTCATGAGCACGCCGCCGCCGGGCGCCTTCATGCGCGACATTCCCTTCAGCGACGCGGATTTCCGGGCCATCGCGGAACTGGCGCAGGCCCGCTTTGGCCTCAACCTCGCCGAAAGCAAGAAGCCGCTGGTCTATTCCCGCCTCTCGCGGCGGTTGAAGTCGCGGCAGGTGACCAGCTTTTCCGACTACCTTGCGCTGCTCAACCGGCGCGACGAGGAAGCCGAGCGGCTGGAGCTGATCTCGGCCCTGACGACCAATGTCACCAGCTTTTTTCGCGAAAGGCACCATTTCGACACGCTGCGCGAGGCACTGGCCGGCGACCTCGGCAAACGCGCGCGCGACGGCGGCCGGGTGCGGATCTGGTCGGCCGGGTGTTCCTCGGGCCAGGAGCCCTATTCGATCGCGATGACGGTGCTGGAGGCGGTCCCCGAGGCCGCGCGGCTGGACCTGCGGATCCTCGCCACCGACATCGACCCCAAGATCGTCGAGAAGGCCCGCGCCGGGGCGTACCCGGCCGAGGAGGTCGCCGGCATCCCGGCCGGTCCGCGGGGAAAATGGCTGTCCGCCCTGCCCGGCGACGAGACGCGCCATGCCGTGTCGGCGGACCTCAAGGCCCTGATCACCTTCAACGAGCTGAACCTGGTCAACAGCTGGCCGGTCAAGGGGCCTTTCGACGTCATCTTTTGCCGCAACGTGGCGATCTATTTCAGCCAGCAGACCCAGCAGACGCTCTGGCAGAGGTTCATCGCGATGCTGCCACCCGGGGGCCTGCTGTTCATCGGTCATTCCGAGCGGGTCTCCGGCCCCGCCCTGCAAGACGTCCAGGGCGTCGGGATCACCAGCTACCGCAAGCTGCAAGGCGCGGCAAAGCCGCCGCTGCAATAGGAGAGCAAGATGGGATTGAAGGACCAACTCAGGGTCATGGTCGTCGACGACATGGCGACAAGCCGTGGCCTGATCACCCAGGCGCTCGATGACATCGGCGTCAAGAACTACGTCACCGAGAACGACGGCCGCGCCGCGCTGGAACGGATGGCGACGAACCCGGTGCACCTGGTGCTGTCGGATTTCAACATGCCCGGTCTCGACGGGCTGGGCCTGCTGAAGGCGGTGCGCAGCCATCAGGCGACGCAGAAGATCGGCTTTATCCTGGTGACGGGACGGCCGACACCGGAGATCGTCGCCGAGGCAAAGCGCCTGGGCCTGAACAACATGATCAAGAAGCCCTTTACCTCGGCCTCCATGAAGCAATGCATCGAAAGCGTGGTTGGGCGCCTATGAGTTTCGGCACGGGGACCGTTCTGCCGCTGCGCGTCGCGACGCAGCGCGCATCGTCCGAACTGGAGGGGCTGTACATGCGCCTGGAACGGCTGGAGCGCGGGCTTGACGCGGTGCTGGTGGCGACGCCCGCGGCGCTGGACACCCAGTCCATCGGGATGTTGCAGGAGCTGGACATGCTGCGGCAGTCCATCGGCGCCCTGGCCGACTACCTTGGGCAGGTCGCGGCCGAGACCGGGTCCGACGGCCTGGTGAACACCGCCGATGCGCTCAGCGCCGTGCCCCTGCGCGACATGGCCGAGCGGCTGGGCGGCCGGCAGAAACCCGCCGCGGCGGCCGGCCATCCCGAACTGTTCTGACACCGCGCGCGGCTGCTGTGCGCGGTGAGGTCGATTGTTGTCCAGGTGCCAGTCCCATGAAGAAGACCGTCGTCATCGCCTCACCAGATGCCCGCCAGCGGACCCTGATGGAGCAGTTGGTGGACACTCTGCCGGAGTTCCGGATCGTCGCCCGGACCGCGGACCTGATGAACACCTACAACGAGGTCGAAGAGCGGCAACCGCAGGCTGTGCTGATCTCGGACGTGCTGGCGACGCTGCCCGAGTTCGAGGTCATGCGGGCGCTGTTCGCGACGCTGGACGTGCGCTGGCTGGTGATGACCTCCGCGCATCGCAGCGGCGGCGTGGCTGGCGGCAAACAGGTCTTTGGCGGCCGCGAAGCCGGGTCGGACCTGTTTTCGATCGGCGCGGACGCCTCTGACGAGGCATTTGCCCAGCAGATGTACGCCCTGACCCGCACCGAACGGCGCGCCGTGCCGGCCGCGACGCCGGACGCGACACCGGACATGGCCCCGCCACCCCGTGCCGCCGTGTCCACGCCGCGGCCTGCCGTCGCCGACCGGCTGGCCGCCGGCCCCGTGCAGCCGCTTTCGGCGCGCCGTTCGCCGGCCTTGGCGGCGGTCCCGGCGATGACGCGGCCGCCGCCTCCGGCCCCGGTGCCGCCGGAGGGTGAGGATCGGGTGATCCTGATCGGGGCGAGCACCGGGGGGGTCGATGCGCTGCTCACGGTGCTGTCGCGCTTTCCGGCCGACTGCCCGCCGACCCTCGTCGTGCAGCACACCGGGTCCGGTTTCGGCGAAAGCCTTGCCGGGCTGCTGAACCGGCAATGCCTGCCGCAGGTGCGGCTGGCGACCGGGACCGAGAGCGTGGGGCGCGGGCAGGTCCTGATCGGCGCCGGGACCAGGGCGCACCTGGTCCTGCAAAAGGGATCGGCCACCCGGGCCTGCCTGCTGGAGGACGGGCCGGTTTCCGGGCACGTGCCCTCGGTGGACATGCTGTTTTACTCTGCCGTGCCCGTCGCGGCCCGGGTGACGGCGGCGCTGCTGACCGGCATGGGGCGCGACGGCGCGGCCGGGATGAAGGCGCTGTTCGATGCCGGGGCCTGCACCATCGCCCAGGACCAGGCAAGCTGCGTCGTCTACGGCATGCCGCGGGCGGCGGTGGACTGCGGCGCGGTGCAAAGAGTGCTGCCTCTCGACCGGATCGGCGATGCGCTGCTTGCCGCCCGGGCATCCGACAGACGCCATGGCAGGGAGTTGCACTAATGACAAAAGACCAGGAACAGGTGATCAACGTCGTGCAGGGGGAATTCAGCATATCCGAGCAGGCGGAGGTCATGCTCACGACGGTGCTGGGCTCCTGCATCGCCGTCTGCATGTTTGACCCGATGCGCCGGATCGGCGGCATGAACCACTTTCTGTTGCCCAGCCGCGAGGGTGAGCACGTTGCCAACGTGCGCTACGGCGCCTACGCGATGGAGCTGCTGATCAACGGGCTGCTGCGGCAGGGCGCGGACCGGAGCGAACTGCGGGCCAAGATGTTCGGCGGGGCCAGCATGATGGGCAACCTGCGCGACATCGGCGCCTCGAACGCCGCCTTTGCGCGGAAATTCCTGTCCGACGAGGGGATCCCCTGCGTCGCGGAAAGCGTGGGCGGCACCTCGGCCCGGCGCATCCGCTTCTGGCCGACAACCGGGCGGGTGCGGCAGCTGATGGTCTCGGGCGACGTGGCGGCGCTGCCGGTGGAAAAGCCCGCGCCGATCCCGCGCCCGAAACGTGCGGAGGAAATCACGCTTTTCTGACCGGGCGTTCGGCGCTATCCCGACCTGCGGCGGTGCGGCGTCCCAAGGCAGGACCTCGCCCGCGCCCAGTCAGGAAGGCCGGAATGCAGAACAGCGCACATCCCTTCACCCGTGACCTGGTGCTGATCGGCGGCGGGCACACGCATGCGCTGGTGCTGCGGATGTGGGGCATGAACCCGCTGCCCGGCACGCGGGTCACGGTGATCAACCCGGCACCGACCGCACCCTATTCGGGCATGTTGCCGGGCCACGTGGCGGGACACTACCTGCGGGACGCGCTGGAGATCGACCTGGTGCGGCTGGCGCGGTTCGCCGGGGCGCGGGTGGTCATCGGCGCGGCCACGGGGATCGACCGCGCCGCGCGGCTGATCCATGTCCCCGGGCGCCCGCCCGTCGCGTATGACATCGCGTCGATCGACATCGGCATCACCACGGACCTGCCCGACCTGCCCGGCTTTGCAGACCATGCCGTGCCGGCCAAGCCGCTTGATGCCTTTGCCACGGCCTGGCAGGCCTACCTGTCCGGGGACGGACCGGCCGAGGTGGCGGTGATCGGCGGCGGCGTGGCGGGGGCCGAGCTGGCGCTGGCCATGGGGCACGCCTTGCGCGCAAAGGGGCGGGCGGCGGTGATCCACCTGGTCGAGAAGGGCACCGCGCTGAGCGCCTTGCGCCCGGCCGCGGCACGGCGCCTGCGGCGCGGCCTGGCGGAGGCCGGTGTCTGCTTGCGCGAACAGGCCGAGGTCACGGCTGTCACCGCCGAAGGCCTGGCGCTGTCGGACGGGACGATCCACGCGGGCTTTGTCTGCGGGGCGGCGGGCGCACGGCCGCACCCCTGGCTGGCGGAGACCGGGCTGACCCATTCGGCAGGGTTCCTGACGGTGGACCCACAGCTGCGGACCTCGGACCCGCGCGTCTTTGCCGCCGGAGACTGCGCGCACATGGCCTATGCGCCGCGCCCCAAGGCCGGGGTCTACGCCGTCCGGCAGGCCCCGGTCCTGCACCGGAACCTGTTGGCCGCGCTGCGCGAAACCGGGCCGTTCAAGACGTACCGGCCACAGAGCGACTACCTCAAGCTGATCTCGCTGGGCGAAAAATCCGCGATGGGCGACCGCTTTGGCCTGACATTCTCAGGCCCCTGGGTCTGGCGCTGGAAGGACCGCATCGACCGCAGCTTCATGGACAAGTTCAAGCGCTTGCCGAAGATGGCCGCGCCCGCCCTGCCCCGGCCGCGCGCCGCCGGCAGCGCGGAGCTGGGCGACAAGGTGCTGTGCGGTGGCTGCGGCGCCAAGCTGGGCCAGGGCGCGCTGAACGCCGCGCTGGGCTGCGGGCTGCTGCCGGGCGACGACGCGGCGGTCATCGAGATCGGCGGCGTGAACACCGTGCTCAGCACCGACCACCTGCGCGAGATGGAGGCCGATCCGGTGGTCATGACGCGGATCGCGGCGCAACACGCGCTGAGCGACATCTGGGCCATGGGCGCGCGGCCCCGGGCGGCGGTCGCCAGCGTGATCCTGCCGCGCATGGCGCCGACTCTCGCCGCGCGCAGCCTGACCGAGATCATGACGGCGGCACGCGAGGTCATGGCGGAGGCCGGGGCCGAGATCGTCGGCGGCCACAGCTCGCAAGGGGCGGAACTGACGATCGGCTTTACCGTGACCGGGATATGCGAGGGCGCACCGATCCGCCTGTCCGGCGCCCGGCCGGGCGACGCGCTGATCCTGACCAAGCCGATCGGATCCGGCGTGGTCATGGCCGCCGAGATGGCCGGCACGGCGCGGGGCGACGAGGTGGCGGCGGTGCTGGAGGCGATGCAGGTGTCGCAGGGGGCGGCCGCTGCGGTGTTGCGGGGGGCCCATGCGATGACCGATGTCACCGGCTTTGGCCTGCTGGGCCACCTGCGCAACATCTGCCTGAACTCCGGCACCGGCGCCGAGATCAAGCTGGAAGCCGTGCCGGTCCTGCCCGGGGCGCTGCGGCTGGCCGCGGAAGGCGTCCGCTCCAGTCTCTACCCTGACAATCGCGCGCCCTTCCCCGACCTGGCCGACACGCCCCGGCATGACCTGCTGATCGACCCGCAGACCTCCGGCGGCCTGCTGGCGGCGGTGCCCGGCGACCCGGCGGCGCTGTTGGCAGAGTTGGCGGCGGCGGGCTACGGCGCGGTCTGCATCGGCCGGATGACCGACGCGGCGGGTCAGATCCGGATCGTGTGAAGACGCTCGGCAAGCCGGTCGGCGAGATCGTCCAGCGATGCGGGATCCAGCGCCGCGGTCTCCTCGCGGTGCAGCACCTGCGGCGCGGTCGCGCGCATCGAGGTGCGGTATGCCGGATCGTAGTGATCCTCGGCCAGCGAGCGGCAGAGGGCCAGGCGGTCGCCATCGGCGATCAGCGTCTCCCAGGCGTCGACCAGCGCGTGGCCACGGTGAAAGCGCAGCGGCGCGAGCTTTGCCTTCAGCCGTTCGCCGTCGGCCAGGATATCCTCGTAGGCCTCGGCCAGGTAGCGCGCGCGTGCCTTCAGCGGGGCCGCGATCTCGACCCAGGGGGCGGTTTTCATCGCGTCCCAGAGCGCGGGCGGCAGGTTGATCTGGCCGATCTTGCTGCTTTCCGCCTCGACCACGACCGGTCGCGCCGGATCGAGATGATGCAGGGCCTGCGCCAGGTCCGATTCGAATCCCTTCTGCGCCGGCTGCCCGCCCGGCATGTCCCCCAGCAGAGATCCGCGGTGCCGCGCCAGCCCTTCGAGGTCCAACACCTGAACGCCGCGTCGGGCCAGCCGCGGCAACAGGGCCGTCTTGGCGGTGCCGGTATAGCCGCCCAGTTGCACCAGCCGGTGCGGCAGCGGCATGTCGTAGAGACAGGCGGTCACCAGCCGGCGATAGGTGCGGTAGCCGCCCTGCACCACGTCGGCGCGCCAGCCGATCTCGCGCAGCATCCAGGTGAAGGCGCCGGACCTCTGCCCGCCGCGCCAGCAGTAGACCAGCGGCCGCCAGGCGCCGTCGTGATGCGACAGACGCTGCTCGATATGGTTGGCGGCGTTGCGGAACACCAGCGCGGCGCCCAGTTTGCGCGCCTTGAACGGGCTTTCCTGCTTGTAGATCGTGCCGACCCGGGCGCGTTCGTCGTTGTCGAGGACGGGCAGGTTGATGGCCCCGGGCACCCGGTCCTCGGCGAACTCGGCCGGGCTGCGGACGTCGATGACGGCGTCGAAGCCGTGCGTGTAGAAGGTATCGAGGCTGTCGGCGGCGAGGGTCATTCCGACGGTCTATCCCGCCCCGTCGGGGTTGAAAAGCGCCCTGCACGGGTGGTTCGATTTCCGCTGCAAAACCCGCTGGACACCGGCTGAGACCTCGGCTAAACCGCCCGCACCCGAAGGACTTCCTTCTCCCGTGCCCGGGTAGCTCAGGGGTAGAGCAGTGGATTGAAAATCCTCGTGTCGGTGGTTCGATTCCGCCCCCGGGCACCACTTCCTGAGCGCATCATGTGATTTCAACGGGTTGCATGTCGGTTCTGTCCCACCCGTTCGCACCGCCCCCAAAAGTGGGACACTTTCGTTCTAGTTCTGTCCATCTGTAAGCCTCCTGAGAGCGGACTCCGCGCGTGTCTTCTGTCGCGCTGCGCATGTGTAGCGCGTCACTTCTTTCAAGGTCCGGTGCCCGGTGATCGCCATGATCTCGAATTCCGTGCAGCCAAGTTCGGCCAGCCGCGCAGCCGCCGCCTTCCGCAACCCATGCAGGGGGCAATCTTCAAGCCCCGCTTCACGCGCCCACTTTCGGAATCGGTTGCCAAAGCTGCCCGCCGTCCAGGGCGTGCCACGCTCGTTCACAAGATAGGTGAGATCGCCGGTTGGGGTTGCTTCGATGATCCGTTGAAGTTCGGGAATGATCGGAATTTCCATGCGCACAGGATTGCGGTTCCGCCCCTTGTGCTGAATGAAGGTCAGGCCCCGGCTTTCAGCCTCGATCTGGCGTTGCTGTCGGATCAGCTCAGCGAGGACCAATTCATTCGCCCCCGACTTTCCAAGGGCACGCGCCTTCCCAATGGCCTCGCGATATTCCCAAAGAGACACGGGCGGGAATTCCAGGTTGCGATACCGCGCCTCAACGTATCAGCCATCGTCCAGTTCGACCCAGATCACCGAAAGATCGCGAGGGTCATAGCGAACGACCACCTTTCTTTCCCCGCGCCCAACACGGCCTGCAAGGGCATCGGACCAGTGCCGTATCTCGAAGAGATGGATGCCGTCACGCCAGGCCTTGCGCAGTTCGCTGGGCAGGAAGCTCACCTGAAAGGCTTCAATCTCGAAGGGGATGTCGCCCATCATCTCCGATGAGAGCGCCTCCCATTTGGTGACAGGGAAAGTGCGGCACTGCGCCTCTCTTGACGGTTCCGGGCGCGACTTCGACTGTGACCTTGCACAGGAAACGGACCAGAGGCTTCAAAGGGGGCACCATGTCGTATCTCGATGCTCGGATCAAGGAACTGGCAACCGACACCGAACAGCACCTGCTGCGGTCCTCGCAGCCGCATGGGTGGCTCGGGTTGGTGAGGGCCATGCGGGCCGGGCGGCTGGCCTGGATATTCTGGATCAGCTGGGTGGTCCAGTTGGCGCTCTTCGTTCTGGCCGTAATCTGGGGGCTGCGCTTTTTCGCGGCGACCGATGCACTGGCGGCGCTGAAATCCGGCTTGCCCGCGACGACGGCGCTGATCCTGGCGGTGCAGATCAAGACCAGCATGGCGCCGCATCTTCACAGCGAACGCATCCTGCGCGCCCTCAAACGTATCGAGATCCTGGTCCTGGCGCGGCACGAAATCGAAGCGCAGGCCGGGGCCGATCCGTCTGCGGCGATGCAAACCACCGAGGGCGACAGCTGATGCAATTCGCCTCACCGAGGCGGCGCGGTTAGTGCTTCGCAGGCCGCGCGGGGGGTGCCTCGGCCAGCACGGCGCGGAAAAAACCGATCGTTTCCAGCAGCCCGGTTCTCAGATCGGTCACCGGTTGCCAGTCGAGAAGATCCCGGGCCAGCCGCAGGTCGGGTTGCCTGCGGCTCGGGTCGTCGCTCGGCCGGGCGACGAAATCCAGCGGCGCGGTCGAGCCGGTCAGATCGCGGATCAGGACCGCGAGATCCTTGATCGAGGATTCCCGCGCGCTGCCCAGGTTGACCGGCCCGCAGATCCCGTCCGGGGTGTCCATCAGGCGCCGCAACCCGGTGACGAGGTCATCGACATAACAGAAGGTCCGGCTCTGCGCGCCCGTCCCGTGCACCGTGATGCGCGCGCCCGACAGCGCCTGGACGATGAAGTTCGACACGACCCGGCCATCATCGGGGGTCATCCTTGGCCCGTAGGTATTGAAGATCCGCGCGATCTTGATCTTTACCCCGTGCTGCCGGTGGTAGTCGAAGAACAGGGTTTCGGCGCAGCGCTTGCCTTCATCATAGCACGACCGGATGCCGATGGGGTTGACGTTGCCCCAGTAGGTTTCGCGCTGCGGATGCTCCAGCGGATCGCCGTAGACCTCGCTGGTGGAGGCCTGCAGGATCCGGCAGTCGAGGCGCTTGGCCAGGCCCAGCAGGTTGATCGCGCCATGCACCGAGGTCTTGATGGTCTGCACCGGGTCATGCTGGTAATGGATCGGCGAGGCGGGGCAGGCGAGGTTGTAGATCTCGTCCACCTCGAGTTTCAGCGGGCGGGTCACGTCATGGCGCAGGAACTCGAAGCGGCGCCGCCCGAGCAGATGGTCGATATTGCGTTTCGTTCCGGTAAACAGATTGTCCACGCAGATCACCTCGTGGCCCGAACCCAGCAGGCTGTCGCACAGGTGCGAGCCGATGAACCCCGCGCCCCCGGTGACGAGGCTGCGGGTGCGGCGAAACTGTCGCGTCGTCATGCCGCCTGCGATCCCATCATCCGTTTTTCTCTTGTCCTCATGATGTTACCCGCATGGCCCTCGGTATCCCCGGAAACGCCCGAACTGCCGCAGACGCGCGCCCGGCGCCGTCGCGGTCCCGATCCGAGCCCCTGTCGGCGGCACACGCAGGGTGGCGCCCGGCCTGACAACTAAGCCGGTTTTGCAGCCAATTTGAGTTGATCCATGTCAAATCGGGCAGCCCCGCGATCCCGTATCAAGAAGGAGGGTGGGGCAATTCAATTGATCCAGCGGTTGGAGCCGAATTGCATGGAAAAGCCCGAACACATCGCCGAGTTGACCCGCATCGAGTCCGGGCTCAGGAACCCGGCCTTCCCGAAGATCTTTGCCGTCGAGCTCTGCGCCGACTGCGACCTCAACTGCACCATGTGCCACCACGACCGGATGCAGCGCCCGAAGGGCAATCTTCCCATGCAGCTCTGGCAGAAATGTGCGGACGAGATCGCCGAGGTGGCCCCGGCCACCAATGTCTGGTTCTCGTTCTGCGGCGAGCCGCTGCTGATGCCCGACCGGCTGATCGAGATGCTGACCTATGGCGCCGGCGTCGGCCTGCGCTCGCTCAACCTCAATACCAACGGCATGCGGCTGACCAAAGACGTGGCCAGAAGGCTGCTCGATACCAGGCTGTCGACGATCGTCATCGGGATCGACGGGTTCGAGAAGGCTACCTATGAGAAATACCGGTTCCTCGGCAATCGCGACATCGTCTATGCCAATGTCCAGTTCCTGCTGGAAGAGCGCCAGCGCCGCGGCAGCGGCCCCGAGATCATGGTCCAGTTCATCGAGATGGAAGACAATGTCACCGAGTTCGAGGTCTACCGCGATCACTGGCTGGGCCTGGGCGCCACGGTCAAGCTGCGCCGGCAGTTGAGCTGGGGCGGCAAGTTCGAGACCGCGATCGATGTGGCCGACGAAAAGCGCATCGCCTGCCCCTGGGCGATCACCATGATGCACCTGTTCTGGGACGGCCGCGTGCCGCGCTGCCCGGGCGATACCGAGGGCGAGGAAAGCGCCGGCAATGCCTGGGACGACAGCCTGGTCGATCTCTGGGCCAACCTGCGCGGCTATCGCCAGTTGCACCTCGACCACCGGTTCGACGAACTTCCCGCCCGCTGCGACACCTGCACCGACTGGAAGACCGGCGTTTCGGTCAAGCTGCGGCCGGGCCAGAAGGACCATTACGACCGCCGGCGCTCGCCGTCATGACAACGCTCTATCTCTGCGCGGCGGGCAACCCCGAGGCGGTCCGCCTCGCGCTCACGGTCAACGAGGCCAGCCCGCGCTGGGACCGCATCGTGCTGCTGGACGATGATCCTGCGAAACAGGGCGTTGAGATCATGGGGGTGCCGGTCGTCGGCCCCTTCGCGGCGCTGGCCGGGCACCAGCCGGGCGACGAGGCGGTGAACCTGGTGGCGCGCTCGACCAAGGGACGCGACCGCGCCCGGGAAAAGATCGAGGGCTTCGGGATCGCACTTGCCAGCCTTGTCCACCCCGCGGTGGACCTGCGCGGCACCACCCAGGGGCGGGCGGTCACGATCTATGGCGGCAGCGTCGTCTCGGCGCTGTCCACGGTCGGCGATCACGCGGTGATCTTCACGCAGGCGGTGCTCGGACACGGGGCCACGCTGGGCGCCGGCGCCGTGCTCGCCCCCGGGGCGGTGGTCAACGCGCGGGTCCGGGTCGGCGCGCGCGCCTATATCGGCTCCAACGCCTCGGTTCTGCCTGACCTCGAGATCGGAGAGGACGCCACCGTCAGCGCCTGCTCGGCGGCGGTCTTCGACGTCCCGCCCGGCGCCACCGCGCTTGGGGTGCCTGCCGAGAACCTTGGCGGACCGATGTCGGCGGCGTCCGTCCCGCAAGCGCCCCCGCAAGCCCCTGCACCCGTGCCGGAGGCCGACCGATCGGCTCTCCTGGCCGAGGTGCGCGCCATCTATGCGCAGGTCCTGGGCGTGTCCTCGATCGGCAGCGAGGTCAACTTCTTCCACGCCGGAGGCGACTCGCGGCGCGCGCTGGAGTTGCAGCTGATGCTGGGGGAAAGGCTCGGGCGTCCCGTGCGGATCGTCGACATCTTCCAGTTCCCGACCCCGGCCCTGCTGGCGGCCCATGTGCTCGGGGGACAAGGCACCCCCGCCCGCCCCTCCAGGGCAACCCTGCGCCAGCGCCGCCTGCACGCGCGCTCCTGATGCTGTCCCTGTGGGGGCCTCTCGGCCTTCGGGCAGGTTGCCTTGCTGCGACGTCAGGCCGGCGGTGAGGCCGCTTCAGCAGCTACGCAGGTGGCCGGGAATTGCCCCCGAACGGTCCTTGAACGGCGCTCCGGATCATCCGGTCCGGGGGTGAGGCATCATCAGTTGCACCGGTCATCGTGAGCCGCCGCACAGGCGGCACTGCGGGGGCGCCCCGTTCGGGCTGTCCCCGCACTGACCGGGGTTCAGAATCGTTAGGTGACACTTTGTGGTCTGGATCGGAACACAGGTGGTCCTAAATTTTCGACCAGTTTTCCGCCTGGCTAAGCTGTGGCATTGGTTTCATGTCAGGCGGCGGCTTTCAGGGTCTGAGGCGGCGTATCATAGGCCTCGTTTGGCGTCAGCAGCCCATGCGATGAGTGCGGGCGCTTTTCGTTGTAGTAGGTAATCCAGGCGCCGATCCCCTCGCGGGCTCCTGAGCCTGTCTCGAAGGCGTTCAGGTAGCCGCACTCGTATTTCAGGGATCGCCAGAAGCGCTCGATCATCCGGTTGTCGATCCAGCGACCGCGGCCGTCCATCGAGATCTTCACCTTGGCGTCGTGCAGTACTGCAGTGAAGTCGATGCTGGTGAACTGCGAGCCCTGGTCCGAGTTGAATATCTCTGGCGGGCCGTATCTGGCCAGTGCCTCTTTCAGCGCCTCGACGCAGAACCCGGCGTCCATGGAATTCGACAGCCGCCAGCTCAGCACCTTCCGGCTGTGCCAGTCCATGATCGCCACGAGATACAGGAAGCCCCGGCGCATGGGGATGTAGGTGATGTCGGTACACCAGACCTGATTGGGCCGGGTGATGGGTAAGTCTCTGAGCAAGTACGGGTAAATCTTGTGTTCCGGGTGCTTCTGGCTGGTCTTGGGCTCCTGATAGATCGGCACCAGTCGCATCAGACGCATCAGCCTGCGCACGCGATGACGACCGCATTTATGCCCCTCTCGCTGCATGTGACGGGCCATTTGCCGCGAGCCGTACCAAGGCGTTTCGAGGAACTGGCGATCGATGATTTCCATGAATGCCAGGTTTTCAATGCTTTCGCCGCGCGGGTGGTAATAAAGACCGGAGCGCACCAGTGACAGCAGACTGCACTGCCGCCGGACACTGAGATCGGGATAATTTTGCGTCACCGCTTTCTGCCTCCAGTCCCGAGGATAAGGCTGGAGGCTTCGGACAAAAAATCGCATTCCACTACCAACTGGCCGATCTTGGCATGCAGCTTTTCCACGTCCTTCTGCGAAATCGGCGGCTCTTCTTCGGCCTTCCCGCCGAACGCGGATGCCATGTTCTTGATCGCCGTTTTTTTCCACCCGCTGATCATCGTCGGGTGGATGCCGTATTTCTTGGCCAGTTCGGCCGTCGTCAGCTCTTCGCGGATGGCTTCAAGCGCAACCTTGGCCTTGAACTCTGCCGAATAGCGTTTCCGCTTCGTCATCTGGGTCGTTCCTTCGTCAGTCGCTACAGCTTAGCAACTGGTCCGAAATCCTGCGACCACCTCTCACCACAGACTTGCCGGCCTCGTCCATGTCACATGGCTGGAGCAGAGGTTGGCAACAGCATCGCACGCAACCGCGCTACCGCATCAACACCAAGCGCCACGTCGAAGGTCATGGTCTGAAGCCGTGCTTCGCCCTGTCCTACCTTGTGACGCGCATGGCCGCCTTCTGCGAGCGGCAACCCGTCGTGGTGCGGAAACAGCAGCGTCAGGAGCGGCGCGTCGTAGACCTGCGCATAGGCCATCATCTGGTAGACGTCGGCCTGCGATACCCCGCGTTTCGGGTCGTCCACCTGCGCGGCGATACGCTTCCACTTTGTATCGACCACGTGCACCACCGCCCCACCCTGGCGGATCAGGATATCGGGCCGGGTCTGAAAGACCGCGCGACCGGTCTCTTCCTCGGTCAAGCAGAACAGGCGCCCGCCTTGCAGGCTGACCTGAAAACCGCTGCCCGCCAGCGCCCGGCGGACCAGCTGGCCCACGTAACTCTCGAACAGAACGTTCATGTCGAAGAGCAGCGCGAAACCACGGCTGTCGCCGCTCGTCGTGGTCTGGAAGCGGTCCGACAACAACAGGCGGGCCAGCGCCAGCAATTCGCTCCAGCGCCGGTTCGTCCTGTCGATTCGCACCGCATCCCAGTCGAGCCGCGGCACCGGGATATCCGCGATATCGGCATAGGCAAGGGACAGCTCCTGCAGGCGGCGTTGGTTCCGCAGGCTGCGGGTCGCGCGCAAGAGGCGCTGCACCGCCGCCTTCATGATCCGGTTCAGAGCGATGTCGGGCGAAAGCTCGTCGAACCGGCAGGCAAGCCGCGACGGGTTCACGGCATGCCGGGTGAACTGCTGCACCACGTCGAGTGAACCGCGCAGGGCCCGCAGATCGTCCTCCTCGCCGAGGTAGGCGCGCGGCATTCCCTGGCGCAGCGCATCGGCCAGCTTGTCGGCGAAGAGGCGGATCAGGATCTCCAGGATGGTTTCGTCCTGCCAGTCGAGCGTGCTCAGCGCACCGGCTTCGATCGTCAGGTCCAGCGCCACGGCGAGCATATGGATCAGCCGCCGTCGGATCGCGGGCGTCCGGCCCTCGGGCGGGCAGGCCATATCGATCTTGGGCAGGATCTCAAGCGCGCAGCCCTCGGCCGCGATCACGCCCACGACACCCCTCGCCCGCAGCGCCTTGCGCCCGTGTTCCAGAACACCGGTGCCGCCGCCCGAAAGCGCCGAAGCAGCGGCGACCGCCGCGATCCGGTCGGCGGCCCAGTCCGGGATCGTCTCCGGGCTGGCCGGATCCGGGCCGTAGGGCAGCGATCGCCACTCCAGGATCGTGCGCTGGATCATCCCGCGGCGTAGGCCGTGAAGTCGAAGCTCGCGTTGACGCTCCAGCGCATCCGGGCGCGGCCTTCCTCGGCCAAGTCGAAGCCGTTCGGAGTGAACCGGCGACCTGTCAGGAATTGCCCTTGGAAATCGGCGTCCTCTGGGATCGGCCTGCCCTCGAGGACCATCGCGACCTTCGACCAGTCCTCGTAGAAATACTCGGCCAGCAGCGGAATCACGGCGTCGCGCAGCATCGCCTCCACATCGGCCTTCGTCTTGCAGTCGATGAAATAGGCATGGCCGATCTGGTGCTCGCGGTCGAAGAGATATTCGATCCGCTCGTTCAGCCGGGTCAGCAGACTGCGCAGGTCAATTCCGTCGACGTCTTCGCCCAGCAGGTCCGGACGAGGCATCAGTTCGCGGAACCGGAACCGCCGCCGCAGCGCCGTGTCGAGCAACGCGATGGAGCGGTCGGCCGTGTTCATCGTGCCGATCACGTGCAGGTTTGCCGGAACGCCGAAGGCGCGTTTCGAATAGGGTAGCGTGAGGCGGATTTCATTGTGCATCCCCAGCCGCTTGTCGGGTTCGAGCAGGGTGATGAGCTCTCCGAAGACCTTGGAGATGTTGGCGCGGTTGATCTCGTCGATGATCAGGACATGCGCCGGGCCTGGGCCGGAGGGCGTTGCCACCTGCCCGAAGATGGCGCGCTCAAGCATGACCCGATCAAGTTTTTCCTCGAAAAGAGGGTAGAAGGGATGCCCCCCTGTGAATGCGGACTCATAAAGACCCGCCCGGTCTATTCCGTCGGCATCATGCCACAGCCACTCCACGGGACGCTCATGCCGCGCCGGCTCTGAGCCTTTCGAAGGCTGGAAGCGGTAGTTGCCTGCGATCCGTCCCAAGGCATGGATGCTGTTTCGTCCATTGGTCAGAAGAACGTAGGACCCGTTTTCAGCTGTGCCGCGGAACAACCACGTGCCGTAGACGGACGCGTGGTGCCCGCGCACCGCCGGATCGTCCAGCTTCCTGCGCGCCTTGATTTCCTCCCAGTTTTCGTACTCCGGTGCTGACCAATCGATGTCCCCGCCAAAAGGCCAGTCGAGCAGACCGGTCGTCAGGATCCGCGAAAACCTGTCGCGCCAGTCGTTGCCCGAGAGCGCAAATCGGTAGATGCGCTGCCGGGGATCAAGTCGGGATGCATCCTCCGCGCGCCACGCAGTTTCGGCCCTTTCGGCAACTTCCCGGAATATCCCCCGCGTCGGTTCCAGACGAAAGCCAACCGACGCGCCCTCTTCATCCGGAGCGGTGTCTTCCGTCGCGCCCGTCCGGGGCCGCAGCCCTTCGACGAATTCCTCGTACGACATGGATTGGTGAAACGTGACGAAGGCGATCCGCCCCTCCGCCACCAACCTGCGGTATTCGCTCATCAGCGCCGCTCGGTCTGCCTTCAGGGGCGTGGCCGCAGCATCGCCGAGACAGAGGCGTACCGCCTCCCAGGCGGTCTCGTGGGTCTTGCCGGTGCCGGGCGGGCCGTAGAGGATAAGGTTGGTCGGGGACTGGCTCATGCTCTTTGCGGTCTCTGGGGTACTGGTTGTGTGTTCAGGATCGGCGCTCAGCGCCTCCTCATCCTCGTAGTTGTGAACGACCCACAGCGCGCTCTGCACGTCGAGCATGTCCCTTGGAGCAAGCCCACGTACCTCGAAGGCGCGTTTCACCGCCTGCATGAAGCGCAGTTCGTCGCGATAGACATCCGCCATCGAGGCGTGTCTGGGGAATGCCAAGCCCACCGCCTCGCGCCAGAATGCCTCGCGCACCGTGTGCCGGATGTAGATGCCCGCCTCAGGACTCAGATGCAGAAACAAGAACTCGGCGATCTGTCGGGCCGCGTCCTTCGACGCCTTGGGAACGGCCTGCATCCAGACCGAGACAAATGTCTCGAGCGCGTCGGGATGGCCTGCAGCATCACCTTGTGCCGCTCTGACCAGAGCTGCCAAAGCAGGTTTGATCAGTTCAAGATTACCCGTTCCCTTGGGCGAAATAGGCCAATAGGCCCGCCATTGGAGCATGTTGCTTTCGGCGAGAGCGAGATGAACCGCATCAAGGATATCCTTGTCGGATCCCGACCGGTCGAGCATTCCCTTCAGCTTTTCCGCCGTTGCGATCTTGTAGTCCCGTTCCCCCGCCTCGAAGTCCGGGTCCGGACGGTCGAACCGGTCGAGATCGGGAAAGTGGTGGCGCAGACGGGTGATCCACCGGTCGACGGCCTCGGGATTCAGGACAAGCGTCGACGCTTCATTCTTCTGGAAATCCCCGTTCTGCACCAAGTGACACACTCCATACTCACGCCATCCAGACAGTCAGGCTGTCGGCGACCTGCAAAACCGCAATCGCGCCTTTGCGACGGTGGCGCGATTGCCGGGTGAAGGAAAGCCCGTTCGGGCCGAAAATTAGGTGCAGCCTACCGAACACAAGGAACTCGTCATGAAATCACATGCGATGGGACACACTCCGGCAGGACGCCCGACAACGTTATCGCCCCTGTTCCAACCCGTCACAACGCGGACGGTAGACCACAGCTACACCGAGGCAGAAGCCAAGTTCTACAACGTGATGAGCGAGTTCATCCTCGACGAGTGCGCTTAGGGCCGGGCGTGCAGCCTGCGGGAATAGCCGAGCGTGGCAACGAAGAAGAACACCTTCTCCATCCGGTCCCCGATCGCGACGCGCCGCTCTCCGAAGTCGATCTGCAACTCCTGACCCGGCCGCATCTCGAAGCGCACCGTCGCGCGGGCCTCGGCACGCAGCTCCTGGCGCAGGTGGGCGACTTCGCGCTCGACCGTGCGCAGGCTCACCGCGATCCCGAGTTCCGCCGCGAAGTCCTGCCGGACCACGTCGGCATTGCCGGCATGGCGTCAATGCCGCTTGCCCAGCCATGCCTCAAGACCGTCGAGCGCCCGGGGTCGCCGCTGGGCCTTCGCGGCGCACCAGCCGCCCTCCGCCAGCCAGCGCTTCACCGTGTTCCGGGAGCACCCCAGCTCGGCCGCGATCCGCTTGCTCCCCCAACCGCAGGCCTGCAACGCAAGCATGGCCGACACTTCGTCCGGCGTCCGCATCTCGATCCTCCCCGACACCACCATCGGTGAAAGACCTTTCCTCAACTCGGTCATCTAGGAACCTCCTCTCCACAGGTGGGGGCAGTTCCTCATGTCGACAGGGGGTCAGTTTGCCGTGTCGCCTGACACGCGGCTCCGGCGCTTCTTCTCCCGCCCGGAATCGGTGACGATTCACCCTCGATCCGCAAGCATACCTCGCCGACCACCTTGTCCGCATCCACGATCACAAGGCCAACCGGCTGGCCGAGTTGTTGCCTGGGAACTGGAAACGCGCAGGTTACCCAAACCGCGAGGCGGCCTGATGCCCACAACGACCTGTGCCTGCTCCATCGTCCATGTCGCCAACCCGTTGGCCAAAGACCCCGCCCTGACCGAGGCCTTCGTCGGCAACGATGACACCCTCACCTATTCCCTGTCGGTCAGGATGGCGCTGTTCCGGTCGGCCATCTGCGCGAGCTTGATCTGCATCAGCAGCGACATTTCGTCGATGCAGGTCCACTCGTCCACGACCTTGCCGTCCCGGATATGGAAATGGCTCATGCCCATGACCTGAAGCCTTTTTCCCGTGGGCGCGCCCAGTTCCTCGAAGACGCCCCACCCCAGGTGATGGCCCTCGACGATCCAGCGCACGGCAATCTTGGTGCCGCCCTCGTCGCAGGGGCAGGAACAGATGTGCTGCGGCATATAGAAACCGTCGGGGATGGTCGCGTAGAGGCCGATGATCTGGTGCGTGACGGCGCCGTGGCCGTATAGCTCCTTCATGAGCGGGCCATGGTACTGCACCGTCGGCGCGTAGACATCGCGGATCTTGCCGAACATCCGACGGTTGTGAATCTCGTGCAGCCAGCGCAGCACCTCGGTCTCGAGATCGCTGTTGGCGATCGAGGTGTCGCACTCGGCCTCGGGCGGATACTGGCCGATCATGCGGCGGTTTTCACCCATGTCGACCGCCAGCAGGCCCTTCTCGAAATAGGGCCTTGCCAGGGTCTCGGCATAGGCCTGCGGGTCGAGCCCGATCTGCTTGACCTGCGCCATGCTGTCGACGACCAGCCATTCGCGGTAGATCTTGTTCTCGTAGATCATGCAGTCGGCGATGGTGCGCGCCACGAAGGTGCGGCCCGTTGGCGGGCCATAGATGCCGGGCTGGGTGTGGCGCCCTGCCCCGGTGACAAGGTGCGAGGTGTAGAACCCGTCGTCCTCGTTGCCGTTCCAGATCACATGGGTCGCCATGCCGCGCCGCTCGGGCAGCATGAACAGGCGCCGGATCGTGTCGTGCACCACGTCCTCGCGGTTGTAAATCGTTCCCGTCGCGCCGTAGACCACGCAGTTGTGGGTGTAGTGGGTGTAGATCAGCCCGACATCGCGCTCGTCCCAGATACGGTGCGTGCAGCGGATGATGTAGTCCACGATGTCCGTGTAGATCGGATCGAAGCCGCGCATCGGCTGGGCACGCTCGCGGTCCGTCGGCACGAGGTCGGTGAAATCGCGGCGCTCCGACTGAAGGACCCTGGGCGTGGCCGCGGTGTCCTTGCCGTTTCCGTTCGTCGTCTCGCGCGCCATGTCAGCCTCCGGTCAGCGGTGAGTGTCAGAAGCTGAGAATGCAGATCGTGCATTCGATTGCAAGAGAATTAGAGGGACCGCCGGGAAAGCCGTTGTATCCGCGCCGGAACATCGACGCCCGCCTGGCGGCGGACGTTGGGCATTTCGATCTGTCGCCAGTTCTCGCGGCTCCTTTTCTCGTGGCGCATGACCTCAAGGTTCGGCGCCCCGAGACCCAGAAAGCCGCCGTTTCGGCGCAGGAGGTCGGACATCGGCGCCCGGAACCAGTCCGCCATCGCGTCCACGTCCAGCGATTCGGTGGCAGTATGCGCTGCTCGCAGTTGCACTTCGGCGTCGACCAGCGCGGGCAAAGGGGCGCGAAAGCCGGTCGGTGCCGTGCCCCAAGGTTCCGCCAGACCTGCGAAAATCTGCGCTTGTCATTCTCGCTGGCCGCCGTGTCCAGGCGCCCGATGCCCGGGCATTTCCGCTTGGGAAGAAAATTATTGCAAGCGAATTCAAAAATCAGTACCAAAGGACTCGGACCCGGAGTTCCGGGTTTCGGACAAAAACAACTGGACGCCGCCCGCGCGGCGCGACCAAGTCCTGCCAACGGGGAGCTTCCAATACATGACATTCCATCTGAAATCGGCCGTCGCGGCCTCGGCGCTGATCGTCGCCGGGAGCGTGGCCTGGGCAGACTGCGGCATCGAAAGCGGCTCGGTTCGTATCCTGTCCAATGACTTTGCGGCGCTTCACGCTGTCGCGGAGTGGGCAGAGAAGTGCGCCTCTTCGGTCGTCGAGGTGACGAAGAACCAGACAGAAGAGCACAAGAACATCCAGGTGCCGGCGTTGTCGATCAACCCGGCGACCTACACCGTCGCCGTCGTCGCGACGAACTCGATCGTTCCGCTTCTGAACGACGACCTGATCCGCCCGCTGGATGATCTTGTGGCCAAGCACGGCCAACAGCTTCTGGACAGCCAGAAAATCGTCGTGAACGGCAAGATCATGGCCATCGCCTTCATGGCGAACTCGCAGCACCTGTACTACCGCGAGGACGTTCTGGCCGAGAATGGCATCGAGGTCCCGCAGACCTATGACGAGCTGTTCGCCGCCGCCGAAAAGCTCAAGGCCACCGGGTACGAAACGCCGATTTCGTCGAACTTCATGCCGGGCTGGAACCTGGCCGCCGAATTCGTCAACACCTACCTCGGCACCGGCAACGACTTCTTCGAGCCGGGCACAGCCAAGCTCGCGATCAACAACGAAGACGGTCTCGCGGTGCTCGACAACATGAAGAAGATGGTCGGCTACATGAGCACCGACTGGGCGACCTTCGATTCGAACGCGCAGAAACCCGTCTGGGAGGCCGACGAGGCCGTGCTGTCGATCTCGTGGGGCTCGCGCGCCGGCGCCTATATCGCCGACGACAGCCCGGCTCCGGAAATCGCCGCCAACACGTCCTTTGCCGCCGCGCCGGCGATCGGCGACGACACGATCCCGACCGCCGCGCTCTGGTGGGATGGCTTCACGATCGCCAAGAACATCTCGGACGAGGACGCCGAAGCCTCCTTCATCGCGATGATGAAAGGCATTTCGCCCGACATGATGGCCGAGAACCTGGACAAGGCCGTGTGGCTGATCGACGGCTACGAACCGACCAAGGCGGCCTCCGGCGTGATCGACGGCCTGAACAAGGGCGCGCGTCCCTATCCGATGCTGCCATACATGGGTCTTCTGCACACCGCACTGGGCGACAACTTGGCCGAGTACCTGCAGGGTCAGGAAAGCGCGGAACAGGCGCTGAAAGACATCGAAGCCGCCTATACCACCGCGGCCAAGGAAGCGGGCTTTCTGAACTGAGCCCACTCTTGCTGGACGGGCCACGGGCTGGCCCGTCCACACAACCACCTGAATTCGGTAAATAAAAGGCGGACGATCCCGCGCCCCATCGTCGGGCGCGCCGGGAAGGGTTTGCCTGAAGGCACAGGGCAAAGGGAGGAGACGAGATGGACCGCGAGACGCTTCTTGCCACTCTTGCCGCCCGTGGCATCCGGCCGACAAAGGACGCCGACATCGTCGCAATCGAGGTGACCGCCCGGACGCTCCGGCAATTCTCCGATCGCGTGGCGCAGTATCTCGAAACCGCCGCCGAGGCAAAGACATGACGCCCCTGCCCGACCTGGGCATCCAGCAGGCGGGCCGCCTGCTGCGTGACGGCCGCCTGACATCGGTCGCGCTGACCCAGGCGCATCTCGCCCGGATTGATGACCGCAACGCGGATATCGGGGCCTTCGTTCACATCGACCGCGACGGTGCGCTGCGCGCCGCCGAGGCGGCGGACGCCGCGCTGGCGGCGGGCCGCGACCTCGGACCGCTCCACGGCATCCCCGTCGCCATCAAGGACATATTCGACGTCGCGGGCTGGCCGGTCCGCTACGGAACACAGCTGTTCGCGGGCCGGGTGGCGGAGAGCGACGCGGCCTGCGTCTCGCGGCTGCGGGCCGGCGGCGCCGTGCCCATCGGCCTGGTGGCGACCTATGAGCTTGCCATCGTCGGGCCCGGCGAGGACGGGCTTTACGACCAGCCGCGCAACCCCTGGGACAGAAATCGGATAACCGGCGGGTCGTCCTCGGGCGCCGCCGCCGCCATCGCCGCCGGGATGATCCGCATTGCGCTCGGTTCCGACACCGGCGGGTCCGTGCGCAGCCCGTCGGCCTATTGCGGGACGGTGGGGCTGAAGCCGACGCGGGGCCTCCTGCCGCGCGAAGGATCGCTGCCGCTCGCGCCGTCTTTCGACACACCCGGCGCGATGGCGCGCACCGCGGCCGAGGCCGCCGTGCTGCACGGCGTCCTTGCTGCCGAGCCCTGCGCGCTTGGCGATACGCGCCGTCTTGACGGGCTGCGGATCGGCTGCGCGCGCGGCTGGGCCGGGGGGGCGGTCGATCCCGCCGTGATCCGGAACCTCGACGCCGCCGCGTCGACCCTCAGCCTCGCCGGAGCCGAGGTCACGCCCGTCGATCTGCCCGACCTCGACCTGATGATTGCCGCCGCTGCCGTTCTGATCCACGCGGAAGGTCTGGCCACGCATGCCGCCCACCTGAAGGGCGACGGCGGCGTCATGGGCAGGATGGCCTATCAATCCATGGCCGCCGGCGCGGTGCTGGACGACCGCGACGTGGACAATGCACGCCAGGCCGCGTCCCTTCTGTCCGCCGAACTCGACGCGGTCCTGACCCGGTTCGACGCCATCCTGACCCCGACCGCGCTCACCGTCGCGCCGCCGTTCTCGGATTTCGCGGGCGGTGCGGCGCGCTGGACCCCGATGTGTACCCTGCCCTTCAACATGACCGGCCACCCGGCGCTTTCGGTGCCGATGGGCTTTGCCGGGGGTATGCCGCTTGGCTTGCAGATCGTCGGGCGGCGCGGCGCAGAACGCACGATCCTCGGGATCGGCGATGCCTTCGAGCAACGCACCGACCATGGCGCGTTCGACGCCGCCACGCTGCCGCCTGCCCCGACTTCGCACCTGATCGAGGAGATGACATAGGCCATGCCACACAAGACATTCCTTGCCTTCATCTGGCCGTCGCTGTTTGCGATGATCCTTTTCATCGCCTTGCCGATCGTCTCTGTCGCCTACCAGTCGCTGTTTGTCGAACACGAACAGATCCTGATCGAGAGTGAGACTCGTGGGCCATTCGGCACGACGACCGAAGTGGTGGTCGATGCCCAGGCGATGTCGGCTCTGCGCGCCGAACAGCCCGCCGGGCGGTTCAACGGGCTCGGCACCTACACCAACGCCAGCCACCTCGCGACCAACGAGATCGGCGAGATCTTTGCCACCTCGGAGAACTGGAACGAGATCCGCAACAGGATCATGAACCTGCCGCTCTACAAGGCGCTGGCCTTCACGCTTGCCTATACCTTTATCGTGACGCCGCTGGTGATCATCCTCGGCTTCATCATCGCCATCGTGGTCAACGCGGTGCCGAAAATGCTGAAGGGACCGGTGATCTTCTTTTCCCTGATCCCGATGCTGGTCACGCCGCTTGTCGGGTCGCTGGTGCTGTTCTGGATGATCGACAGCCGGGGGGTCATCGGGGCCGCGCTTCAGGCGATATTCGACGACCCCACGCTGTCGCTCAAGGCCTCGCCGACGCTGACCTGGATCACGCTTTTCGTCTACGGGGTCTGGCATTCCGCACCCTTTGCCTTTGTCGTCTTCTACGCCGGGTTGCAAACCGTGCCACAGGACACGATGGAAAGCGCCATGGTCGACGGCGCGAGCCGGTGGGAGCGGATCCGCTTTGTCACCATCCCCTACCTGATGCCGCTGGCGACCTTCATCGCGCTGATGCAGCTGATGGACAACTTCCGCGTCTTCGAGCCGATCATCGGTTTCTCGGCAGCGGCAAGCGCCACGTCGCTCAGCTACCTGATCTACAACGACCTGCGCGCCGCGGAATCGCCGCTCTTCGGATCGGCCGCGGCGACCTCGATGCTGACCATCATCGGCGTCGTCATCCTGCTGCTTCCGGTGCTGCGCCGGAACTGGCGCGAATTCAACCGCAAGACCTGAGGAGCGCGACCCATGTCCAATCCTGCCGCTCGCCAACCCGTCTCGCTCAAGGTCGTGTCGATGACCATCGTCGCGCTCTGGGTGCTGATCGCCGCCTTTCCGTTCCTTTGGACGATGTGGGGCAGTTTCAAGGTCGAGGGCGATTTCTTCAGCCGCGCCGACTGGATGAACGCCATCACCGGGCCTGTCACAGAACGCCAGTTCGGCACGCCGTTCACGCTGGACGGCTACCGGGGCGCCTGGATCGAGCAGGAATTCTGGCGCGCCGTCATCAACACCGCCATCGTCACCGTCTCGGTCGTCATCATCTCGCTGACGCTGGGCACGCTTGGCGGCTACGCGCTGGCGCGGTCGGGTTTCAAGTACACCTTCTGGCTGCTGATGGCCGCGCTCGTGTTCCGCGCCATGCCGCATGTCACGCTGGTGTCGGGCTACCTGCTGCCCTTCTTCCAGCTCAACATCTGGGGCTACCTGCCGACGACGATCATCGTGCTGGTGGCGATCAACCAGCCTTTCACGCTGTGGATGCTGCACAGCTTTTTCCTGTCGATCCCGAAGGACCTCGACGAGGCCGCGATGGTCGACGGCTGCACCCGCTTTCAGGCGTTCCGGCTGGCGATCATTCCCGTCATGTGGCCGGGCGTGGTGACGACGGGGCTGTTCAGCTTCCTGCTCGCCTACAACGACTTCACCGTCACCTCGATGCTGCTCAGCCAGGAAAACCAGACGATGATCCCCAAGATCAACGCCTTCCTCGGGTCCACGCAGGAAGAGGGCCGGGTGATGTATGCCGTCGCGGCGGTGGTCTCGGCCATCGTGCCGCTGTTCGTTCTCATTCTCTTCTTCCAGCGCCAGATCGTCAGCGGTCTGACCGCGGGCGCCGTCAAAGGATAAAGGAGGCTCTCATGGCCAGACTGCAATTGAAGAACGTCAACAAGCGCTGGGGCAGCTTCGTGGGCGTCGACAATTTCGATCTCGACATCGCGGATCAGGAATTTCTCGTTCTTCTCGGCCCCTCGGGCTGCGGCAAGTCCACGACGATGCGGATGATCGCGGGTCTCGAGGACGTGACCGACGGCCAGATCATCATGGGTGGCAAGGTTGTGAACGACCTCGAACCCAAGGACCGCGACATCTCGATGGTGTTCCAGTCCTACGGGCTGTATCCGAACCTCAGTGTCTACGAGAACATCCGCTTCCCGCTCCGGGTGCGCAAGGTCCCCAAGGACCAGCACCACGACAAGGTCATGGCCGCGATCCGCATGGTCGAGCTGGAGGACTTCATGGACCGGCGCCCGGCCGAACTGTCGGGTGGCCAGCGCCAGCGCGTTGCGCTGGGTCGCGCGATTGTCCGCAAGCCCACCGTGTTCCTGATGGACGAGCCGCTGTCGAACCTCGACGCCAAGCTGCGTGTCTCGACGCGGGCGCAGATCAAGAACCTGCAATCCAAGCTGCGGGTGACCACGGTCTACGTGACCCACGACCAGATCGAGGCGATGACGCTGGCCGACCGCGTGGTGGTGATGAACGCCGGCAAGATCCAGCAGGTCGGCACGCCGACCGACATCTACGACAATCCCGCCAATACCTTCGTCGCCAGCTTCATCGGCTCGCCGGCGATGAACCTGGTCGAGGGCAAGCTGGAAAACGGCACCTTCATCGCCGAGGGCGTCCGGGTCGAGGGGCTGCCGCAGACCGCGACCAGCAACATCACGCTGGGCTTCCGGGCCGAGGACGCCGAGATCATCCAGGGCGACGGGCAGATCTCGGCGCCGGTCTATTCGATCGAGCTTCTGGGCGAGGCTTCGATGATCACTTGGCGGCTTGGCGGCTCACTGGTGTCGATCAAGACCAACAAGGAATATCGCGCCAACATCGGCGACATCGTCAACGCGCGGATCCCGGCGTCGATCTGCCACCTCTTCGACACGGCCACGGGCGAAAGGATCAATCACGGATGACACCGGAGGAACAGGCCGAAGCGACGCGCCAGGTCATCCTGCGCATGGAGGCGGCGCTTGCGGCGAATTCGAACGACATGGCGGCCCATTTTCACGACGATTTCCGATGGATGGGCAACCGGGGCTGCGGCACCAAGCACGGCCTGGCGGCGTTCCGCCAGAACTGGCAGCTGCCGCTGCGCGCCGCCTTCACCGATCGCGACTACAAGACCGTGCGCTTCATATGCGAAGGCGACTGGGCGTCGTGCTTTGGTCATATCGAGGCGACGCATTCCGGCGAATTCATGGGCCACGCGCCCACCGGCAAGCGGGTGACGATCCCCTACATGGACTTCTGGGTCGTCCGCGACGGCAAGATCGCCGACAACTGGGTGTCGGTGGATTTTGCCTCGGTGCTGGCGCAGTTGGGCGAGGACATCTTTAGCGGGCGCGGCTGGGAACACCTGGACCCCGACGCCCCCGCAGCATCCGAACATCAAGAGGCATGACATGACCATCCGCTACCTGAAAGAAGGCAAGCCCGCCGCCGCACGCGCCGAAGACGACGCGAAAACACGCGCCATCGTCGAGGCTGGCCTCAAGGACATCGAAGAGCGCGGCGACGCCGCCGTCCGCGAGATGTCGGTGAAGTTCGACAAGTACGACCGCACAAGCTATCGCCTGTCGGACAGCGAGATCGACGCGCTGGTCGCCAAGGTCGGCGACCGGGACATGGACGACATCCGCTTTGCCCAGACCCAGGTGCGCCGTTTCGCCCAGGCGCAGCGCGACTCGATGCTGGACATCGAGGTCGAGACGCTGCCCGGCGTGATCCTCGGACACAAGAACATCCCCGTGCAAAGCGTCGGCTGCTACGTTCCGGGCGGCAAGTTCCCGATGGTCGCCAGCGCGCATATGTCGGTCGCCACGGCCGATGTCGCCGGCGTGCCGCGCATCATCGCCGCGACACCCCCCTTCAAGGGCGAACCGAACCCCGCGGTGATCGCCGCCATGAAGCTGGGCGGTGCGCACGAGATCTACGTCATGGGCGGAATCCAGGCGATCGGCGCCATGGCCATCGGCACCCAGACGATCGACCCCGTGCACATGCTGGTCGGCCCCGGCAACGCCTTTGTGGCCGAAGCCAAGCGGCAGCTGTTCGGCCGTGTCGGCATCGACCTTTTCGCCGGCCCGACCGAGACGATGGTGATCGCCGACGAAACCGCCGCCGATGCCGAACTGTGCGCCACCGACCTGCTGGGCCAGGCCGAACACGGCTACAACAGCCCCTGCGTGCTGCTGACCAATTCCGACAGGCTCGCCCGCGACACCATGGCCGAGATCGAGCGCCTGCTGGCGATCCTGCCCACCGCCGACACCGCGCGCACAAGCTGGGAAGACTACGGCGAGGTCATCGTCTGTGACACCTACGAGGAGATGCTTCAGGTCGCCGACAACATTGCCTCCGAGCACGTCCAGGTGATGACGGATCGGGACGACTGGTTCCTCGAGAACATGACCTGCTACGGCGCGCTGTTTCTGGGTCCGCGCACCAACGTCGCCAACGGCGACAAGGTGATCGGGACGAACCACACGTTGCCCACCAAGAAGGCCGGGCGCTACACGGGCGGGCTGTGGGTCGGCAAGTATCTCAAAACGCACAGCTACCAGAAAGTCCTGACCGACGAGGCCGCAGCAGACATCGGCGCCTATGGGTCGCGGCTCTGCCTGCTCGAGGGCTTTGTCGGCCATGCCGAACAGTGCAATGTCCGCGTGCGCCGCTACGGCGGGCTGAACGTGCCCTATGGTGCGCCCGCGCCCTACAAGGAAGCCGCAGAGTGACAGCACGCCTGCCAGAGACACCCGGTTTCCGGCTGGAGGGCAAGCGCGCGCTGGTCGCCGGCGCGTCCTCCGGCATCGGCCTGGGTTGTGCCGTGGCGCTGGCCCGCGCCGGTGCCGAGGTCACGCTGGCCGCGCGCCGGACCGACAAGCTGGACGAGGTCGTCGAAGAGGTGCGGGCCGAAGGATTGGCGGCCCGCGCGCTGGCCCTCGACGTGGCGGACGTGGCCGCGACCGAAGCCGCCGTGGCCGAGACAGGCCCCTACGACGTGCTGGTCAACTCGGCCGGCGTCGCGCGGCACGGGCCCGCGCTGGAGACCACCGAGGCCGATTTCGACCTCGTGGCGGGGCTGAACATCAAGGGCGCCTATTTCCTCACCCGCGCGGTGGCAAAGGGTCTGATCGCGGCCGGCAAGCCCGGCAGTCTCATCAACATTTCCAGCCAGATGGCCCATGTCGGCGGCATCGAACGCGCCGTCTATTGCGCGACCAAGCACGCTGTCGAAGGCTTTACCAAGGCGATGGCGCTGGAATGGGGCAAGAAGGGCATCCGCGTGAACACCATCTGCCCGACCTTCGTGCGCACCGCGTTGACACAGGCCACCTTCGACAACCCCGAGCGGCGCGCCTGGATCATGGACAAGATCAAGCTCGACCGGGTGGGCGAGGTCGAGGACATCATGGGCGCGGTGGTCTACCTGGCCTCGGACGCCTCGGGGCTGATGACGGGCACTTCGATGCTGCTCGACGGCGGATGGACGGCCGGATGATGCACCCGGGCAAGGTCACATCGGCGCAGGTCGCGGCGCGGGCGGGCGTCAGCCAGTCCGCGGTGAGCCGCGTCTTCACGCCGGGCGCCAGCGCGTCGCGAAAGACCCGCGAAAAGGTCCTGCGTGCCGCCGAGGAACTGGGCTATCGCCCCAACCGCGTGGCCCGCGCCATGATCACCGGGCGCAGCCAGATCATCGGCCTGGTGGTGGCCTATCTCGACAACCAGTTCTACCCCGAGGCGATCCAGAAGATTTCGGTCGCGCTACAGGACGAAGGCTACCATGTCCTCGTCTTCATGGCCGCGCCGACGGTGGGTGACGTGCAAGACGTGATGAAGGAGATCCTCGACTACCAGGTCGACGGCATCATCCTTGCCTCGGTTTCGATGTCGTCGGACCTTGCGCAGCGCTGCGTCGATCACGGCATTCCCGTGGTCCTCTTCAACCGCGAACAGGACGACGACCGGCTGTGCTCTGTCACGACCGACAACCATCTCGGCGGCAAGGTGCTGGCGCGCCACCTGGTCGACTGCGGGTATCGCCGGATCGGCTACCTGGCCGGGTTCGAAGGCGCCTCGACGCAGCGGCACCGCGAAGCGGGCTTTCGCGAGGGTCTGGCAGAAGCCGGGCTGGACCTGGCCGCGCGCGAAGTCGGTGGCTTTGAATATGGCCGCGCCCGTGCCGCCGCGCTGGAGATGTTCGCGGGGCATGACCGGCCCGAGGCCGCCTTTGTCGCGAACGACCACATGGCCTTTGCGGCGATGGACGTGGTGCGCCACAAGCTGGGGCTGAAGGTGCCCGACGAGGTGGGCATCGTCGGCTTTGACGACGTGCCGATCGCGGCTTGGCCCGCCTACGACCTGACGAGCTATCGCCAGCCAATCAACAAGATGGTCGCACGCACGGTCGAGAGCCTGATGGAGCGGATCGAGGACCCGACCGTCGCACCCGACCGTATCAAGATCGAGGGGCAGCTGATCGTGCGCGGCTCGACCCGGTTAAAACAAGGATAGGTCTACATGCGCGGCTTTGACCCGAAATGGCGCGACGTGCCCGAGTTCATCAACGGCATCACCTACGAGATCTGGGAGGCGCGCCAGATCGCCAGCCTCACACACCGCTACGCGCCGGGCCTGATCGTGCGCTCGCCCGCGTCCGTGCTGACCGACAACACCAACGTGATCGCCGCGACGATGGCCACGCTGGCCGAATTTCCCGACCGCGAGCTTCTGGGCGAGGATGTGATCTGGTGCGACGACCCGGCGCGAACCACCGGCGACACTCAGGCGTTCCTGTCCTCGCACCGGCTGATCTGCACCGCGACGCACACGCGGCCGGGCGTCTACGGCGCGCCGACCGGCGCGCGGCTGGCCTATCGCATCCTAGCGGACTGCGCGATCCGGTCGGATGCGGTCTATGACGAATGGCTCGTGCGCGACCAATCGGCCATCGTGCGGCAGATGGGGTTCGACCTGGTCGAGTGGACCCGCGACCTGATCGCCCGCGAGGGCGGGGCGGATCGCTGCGTCAAGCCGATGACGCCCGAAACCGACGTGTCGGGCCCCTACGACGGCACGGGCAACGACAGCGACTGGGGCGCGCGCCATGCCGACCTGCTGAACGCCATCATGGCCGGCCACATGGACCGGATACCCGCCGCCTACGACCGCGCCGCGACGCTGCACTACCCAGGCCACGTCCTGACCCAGGGCCGCAGCGAGGCGGACCAGTTCTGGATGGCGCTGCGCGCGGCCTTTCCCGACGCGACCTTTCGGATTGAGCACCGGATCGGGCGCGACGACCCGATGATGCCGCCCCGCTCGGCGATCCGCTGGTCGCTGCACGGACGGCATGCAGGGTGGGGGCGGTTCGGCCGGCCGACCGGGGCCGAGGTCTACATCATGGGGATATCCCACGCCGAATGGGGGCCGTCGCCCGGCGGCGAGCCGCTCTTGCGCCGCGAATGGACCCTGATCGACGAAACCGCGATCTGGAAACAGATACTCTTGCAAACCGGACAGCACGAATGAAAGACTTCTCCAACAAGTTCAAGGACCTGCCGGATTACATCCTGAAGATCACCAAGGAGATCTGGGAAGACCGGGGCCTCGCCACGCTGCACGACTACTATGGCCCAGACATCCCGATGCGGTTTCCCTCGGGCCTCGTGCGCGGAAACGCGGGCGTGATCGACGGCACTCTGGCGACACTGGCCGAAGTGCCCGACCGCCAGCTTCTGGGTGAGGATGTGATCTGGTCCGAAGGTCCCGAAGACGGCCGCTACCTGTCTTCGCACCGGCTGGTGACCTCTGGCACGCACACCGGTCACGGCGCCTTTGGCCCGCCGACCGGCAAACGCTTCGAGATCCGCGTGATCGCGGATTGCGCCGCCAAGGCCAACGTGATCGACGACGAATGGCTGATCCGCGACGTCGGCGGCATCGCCCGGCAACTGGGCTGGGACCCCACCGATTATGCCCGCTACCAGATCAAGTCCGAGGGCGGCCCCGAGACCTGCCAGAGACCCTTTCACCCCCGCGACGACGTGCAGGGCCCCTACACCGGGCCCGGCAACGACAATGAATGGGGCGCCCGTCTCGGCGATATCCTGACGCGGATGATGGAAAAGGATTTCGCCGTCATCCGCCGCGAATACGACCGCGCCGTCCGCACCGAGCATTGGGGCGCCCGCGGCGGCTGGTCCTGGGACTTTGCCGAAACCGACTGGATGCGTCTGCGCTCGTCCTTCCCGACCGCGAAATTCGAGATCCATCACGTCATCGGCCGCGAAGACCCCGGCCTGCCCCGTCGCGCCGCTGTGCGCTGGTCGCTGACCGGCACGCACAGCGGCCACGGGCATTTCGGTCCGCCCTCCGGCGCCGAAGTGCATGTCATGGGCGCGACCCATGCCGAATGGGGCGACTGGGGCCTGCGCCGCGAATTCACGGTGATCGACGAGATCGCCGTCTGGAAGCAGATCCTCCTGCACACGGGCGCCACCGAATGAGCCGCTACGCCACCCTGCCCGACTACATCCTTGGCGTGACCAGGGAGATCTGGGAGGATCGCGGGATCGCGACGCTTCATCAGACCTACGGGCGCGACATGGTGATGCGCTCGACCCAGGGCCTGATCCTGGGCAACCAGGCGGTCATTCGCGACACGCTGGCCGCGCAGGCGGCCTTTCCCGACCGGCAATTGCTGGGAGAGGACGTGATCTGGTCAGGCAGCGAGGCCGAGGGCTACCTCTCATCGCACCGCGTCCGCATCTTGGGCCGGCACACGGGGCACGGCGTCTTCGGGCCGCCGACCGACCGCTTTGTCTCGACGCTCTGCATCGCGGATTGCTACGTCGAGGACGAGGTGATCACCGACGAATGGCTCTGCTACGACGTGTCGTCCATGGTCCGGCAGCTTGGCCACGATCCCGGCGACTGGGCGCGCGACATGATCGCGCGCGAAGGCGGCCGCGACAGGGCGACACGCCCCTTCACGCCCGACCAGGACCGCCCCGGCCCCTATTCCGGCACCGGCAACGACCATCCGCTTGGCGCGCGGCTGGCCGACAATCTGACCGCGATCATGTCTCACGACATCGCCGTGATCGGGCGCGACTACGACCGGGCGGTCGGGTTCTACCATGCCGGCGGCGTGACCGGCTGGGGGCGCCCCGCGCTGGAAGCCGAGTGGATGCAGTTGCGCGCCGCCTTTCCCGACGCCGCTTTCAAGGTTCACCACCGGATCGGCCGCGCCGACCCGGGCGAGCCGGATCGCGCCGCGGTCCGCTGGAGCCTCACCGGCACCCACTCGGGCCACGGGCGGTTTGGCGCGCCGACCGGGGCCGAAGTGCATGTCATGGGCTTCACCCATGCCGAGTTCGGCCCGCGCGGCCTGCGTCGCGAATGGAGCCTCTGGGACGAGGTGGCAATCTGGAAACAGATCCACCTCGCGGCCGCATGACCCGGTTGGCCCCTCTACCCGGCTCCGTCCTCGCGCTGCTCGGATGGTTCGCCAGCCGCCGCGCCCGGCGCCTGAACAATCACCCTCCGGGTCCGGGTGTCGCTGCGCGCACCCCCTCTTCTTCCCCTTACTCCAGGCCGCGCGTCTGACCCCGCGGCCCATCCAGGAAAACGACCATGACCACGCACGACATGACTGCCCGCATCGTCCGCTACGGCGAACTCAAACCCTGCAAGACCGCCTTCATCGACGCCCACACGCCGGGATCGAACCAGAAGGAGAACTTTACCATCATCGGCGGCGGCGTCTCGGAAAGCCCCGATCAGCACGTCCACATCACCATCCCGCACGGCTTCAACATCGGCGCGGCAGGGCAACCGCCACGCTGCCGCAACTCGCTGCACGACCACCACACGGCCGAGGCGTTCTTTGTCCTCAAGGGGCGCTGGCGGTTTTTCTGGGGCCGCTGGGGCACCGCCGGCGAAGTCGTGCTGGAAGAAGGCGACATCTTCAACATCCCCACCGGGATCTTCCGCGGTTTCGAGAACATCGGCACCGATTACGGGATGATCATGGCGATCCTCGGCGGTGACGACGCCGGCGGCGGCGTGATGTGGGCGCCGCAGGTGATCGAGGACGCGCGCGATCACGGCCTGGTGCTGGGCGAGAACGGCAAGCTTTATGACACCAAGAAGGGCCAGTCGCTGCCCGATGGCGTCAAGCCGATGCCGCTGATGTCCGAGGCGGAACTGGCCAAGCGTCCCGAGCCGACGACAGCCGAGGTCCTGCCGAACCACGTGGCGCGCTATTGGGATCTCTACGCGCTCGCCGACCGCAAGCCGGCGCTGGTGATCGGGGAAAACGGCGTGCTGCGCGACAAGCCGGGCTTTGAAGTGGGCTTTGTGACCCGCGGCAGCGCCACCGGGGAGATGCACAGCCACGACCGTCCGTCAGTCCTGATGCCGATGCGCGGCCACTGGAAGGTCACCTGGGACGGCAACGACACCTACGCCGCCGGCGAAGCGGTCCTGGCGCCCGGTGACACGATGTCGGTGCCCGAAAACCTGATGCACACGGCCGTACCTTCGATGACCGGCGAAGCCAGCCTGTATCACGTGGTCGCCACCGGCGATCCGGCCGGTCCGACCTGGCAGCGCTGAACGCCCCGCCGATCCGCCGGGCGCGCCATTCGCGCCCGGCGCAACCCTGCAAGACAAAGGACCCGCGATGCCCGTTCAAACCACCCATGTCGGAAGCCTGCCGCGCAGCCAGGCGGTCGTTGACCAGATTTTCGCCCGCGAACGCAAGGAACCTTATGACCAGGCCGCATTCGATGCCGTCATGACCGAGCATGTCGCGATGCTGGTCCGTCGCCAGAAGGAGGCCGGCATCGGGATCGTCAGCGACGGCGAGACCTCCAAGATCTCTTACGCGACCTACGTGAAGGACCGCTACACCGGCTTCGACGGCGACAGCCCGCGCAACGCGCCCGCCGATCTCAAGCTCTACCCGTCCTTTCTCCAGCGGCTCGCCAATGACGGCGGCACGCCGAAGTACGCCCGGCCCATGTGCGTGGGCGACGTCAAGTCCAAGGGCCAGGGTGAGCTGGAGAAGGACATCGCCAACCTCAAGACGGCGATGCAGGCCAACGGCGTCGAGCGTGGCTTCATGAATGCCGCAAGCCCGGGCGTCATCTCGCTGTTTCTTCAGAACGACCACTATCCGACGCGCGAGGCCTATCTTGCCGCGCTGGCCGACGCGATGAAGGCGGAATACGAGACGATCGTGGCCTCGGGCCTGGACCTGCAACTCGATTGCCCCGATCTCGCCCTGTCGCGGCACATGCTGTTCACCGACCTCAGCGACGAAGAGTTCGTCCGCGTCGCGAACATGCACGTCGAAGCGCTGAACCACGCGCTGGCGGACGTGCCCAAGGACAAGGTGCGGGTCCATATCTGCTGGGGCAACTACGAAGGTCCGCATGTCTGCGACATCCCGATGTCCAAGATGTTCGACACGCTGATGAAGGTCGACGCGCGCTACATGCTGTTCGAAACCTCGAACCCGCGCCACGGCCATGAATGGACCGTGTTCCGGGACCGCAAGGCCGACATTCCCGACGACAGGGTCCTTGTGCCGGGCGTCGTCGACACGACGACCAACTTCGTCGAGCACCCCGAACTGGTGCGCCAGCGCATCGAAGGTTTCACGGATATCGTCGGTGTGGACCGCGTAATCGCGGGCTCGGACTGCGGCTTTGGCACTTTCGCGGGCTTCGGCGCGGTGGACCCCGAAATCGCCTGGGCCAAGCTCGCGACGCTCAGCGAAGGCGCGCGCCTGGTCTCATGACGCCGCTGGTCCTCCTGCCCGGGATGATGTGTGACGCCCGTCTCTGGGGGCCGCAGATGGCGTCCCTTGGGCGCCGCGCGGTCATCCACGCACCGATCACGGAACATGACACGATGCAGGCGCTCGCCGCCGCTGTCCTGGCCGCCGCGCCGCCGCGGTTTGCCCTGGCCGGCCTGTCGATGGGCGGCATCGTCGCCATGGAGATCCTCCGTCAGGCCGCTGACCGCGTCGAGCGCCTCGCCCTGCTCGACACGAACCCGCGCGCGGAACGGCCCGAGGTCAGGGCCGCCCGCGACCCCCAGATCGCGGCGGTGACGGCGGGCAGGCTGCGCGCGGTCATGCGCGACGAACTGAAACCGAACTACCTGGTCGAAAGCCCCGAAAAGCCGGCGATCCTGGACCTTTGCCTTGACATGGCCCTCGGCCTCGGGCCCGAAGTCTTTGTCCGCCAGTCCCGCGCACTGGCCAGCCGGCCCGACCAGACCGAAACGCTCGCGGCCTACCGCGGTCCGACCCTGGTCCTGATGGGCGCCGAGGACAAGCTCTGTCCCCGCGACCGTCACGACCAGATGCACGCGCTGATCCCCGGCTCGCAGCTCGTGATCGTCGCCAACGCCGGGCACCTGCCCACCCTCGAACAACCCCAACGCACGACGGCGGCCCTGCTCCGCTGGCTGGAGGACACATGAACACCGACCTGCTCGATCTGCTCAGACGCTGCGACACCCCGACGATCTGCAATGCCATCGAGGTGGCGAAGGGCAAGCGCGGCTTTTCCGGCTTCACCCGCGGGACCGTCCTGGCAAGCGATGCCGGCGGCGTCATGGTCGGCCATGCCGTCACCGCCAAGATCCGCGCCCTGGAACCGCCGACAGAGGCCCCGGACGTGATCCGCGCCCGCCGCATGGCCTATTACAAGGCGATGGCCGAAGCACCGAAACCGGCCGTCTGCGTGATCGAGGACGAGGACGGCGCCGAGGC
This sequence comes from Antarctobacter aquimaris, assembly GCF_900184945.1. Lineage (GTDB taxonomy): Bacteria > Pseudomonadota > Alphaproteobacteria > Rhodobacterales > Rhodobacteraceae > Maliponia > Maliponia aquimaris. Next base: position 184,799 of record NZ_FXYF01000009.1, read on the forward strand.
GGTCGGCGCCTTCTGGGGCGAGGTCAACACGGCGATCCACAAGGGCTTTGGCCTGGCCGGCACGCTGACGAACGGCGTGATGCGCGATCTGGGCGACCTCGCGCCCGGCTATCCGGTTGTCGCCGGGTCCATCGGGCCGAGCCACGGCTATGTCCACGTCACCGCGCTGGACGTGCCGGTGACGGTCTTTGGCCTGACGATCCGCCCCGGCGACCTGGTCCACGCCGACCGGCACGGCGCGGTGGTCATCCCGTCAGATGTTGTCGACAGGCTCGGGGCCGCGATCCGCAAGATGCAGGAAACCGAACGCCTGGTGCTGGACCCCGCGCGCGCGCCCGGCTTCGACTTTGCGGCATTCGAGGCGGCCTGGACCGCCTTCGAGGCCGCGCGGACCTGATCTCTATCCCGCCTGCAGCCGGTCCAGTCGCAGCTGGGCCGCGCGGCGGTGGCCGTCCAGCCCCTCGCTGGTGCTTTGCCGCACGGCGGGCGGCGCGACGGCCAGAACCCCTTCGGGTTCCATCCACTGATGTGTCGCGACCTTGACATAGGCGCCCACCCAGAGCCCGCCGGTATAGCGCCCCGCCGCCATCGTCGGCAGCGTGTGGTTGGTGCCGCAGCACTTGTCGGAATAGACCACGCTGGCCAGTTCACCGATGAAGAGCGACCCGTAGTGGCGCAGCCTTGCCGCCGTGGCCTGCGGATCTGCCGTGTGCACCTGAAGATGCTCGGCCGCGATGTGGTCGGAATAGGCCAGCATCGCCGCCTCGTCACGCGCCACCGCCACCTCGCCGTAGTCCTCCCAGGCGACGCGCGCGGTCGCGGCGGTGGCCAGGTCGCCAAGCTGGCGCGCGACCTCCGCCACCACTCGTTCGGCCAGGCCCGCATCGGTGGTGATCAGCCCGACCCGCGTGCGCACGTCGTGCTCGGCCTGCGCCAGAAGGTCGGTCGCGATCATCTCGGCATCGCCGGTGTGATCGGCCAGCGTATAGATCTCGGAAGGGCCGGCCAGCTGGTCGATGCCCACGGGCCCGAAAACCTGCCGCTTGGCCTCGTTCACGAAGGCGTTGCCGGGGCCGACGATCTTGTCCACGCGCGGCACGGTTTCGGTGCCGAAGGCCATCGCCGCGATCGCCTGCGCGCCACCGATACGGAAAATCCGGTCCGCGCCCGACAGGTGGCACCCGGCAATCATCGCGGGATGCGCATTCGGCGGCAGACAGGCAATCACCTCGCTGACGCCGGCGACCTTGGCGGGCACGATTGTCATGATCGGCGCGGACAACAGCGGATAGCGCCCGCCGGGCACGTAACAGCCGACCCGCTCCAGCGGGATGATCCGGTGCCCCAGATGCACGCCGGGGCGGATCTCGACGTCTAGTTCTTGCATCGTGGCGCGCTGCGCCTCGGCAAAGGCGCGCACGTTGCCGATGGCGAACTCGGTATCGGCACGGGTCTGCGGATCGAGCGCCGCAACCGCCGCGGCGCGATCCGCCGCCGTGACCTCGAAGGCCTCGAGATCGGATCGGTCAAAGGCGCTGGCAAAGCGCCGGACGGCAGCGTCGCCTTCGGCCGCGACCGCGGCGAGCACCTCGGAAACCGTCGAGGAGACGTCCATTGCGTCCGTCGCGGCGCTGCGGCCGGGTGCCTTGATATGGGTGATACCGTCGAAACCGCTGGTGCTTGGCATGGTCCTGAACCTGTTGTCTGCGAGTCGCCGCATACTACCGGCCGACTGAAAAACTGCAAACGTATTCGACCCAGGAAACGGCAACAAAAATGGGTATTCCCACGCAAGATACCGGAGCGAGAAATATTTCTGCAAACGCATTCATCAAACGCTGCGCGCCCTCTGTCATGCCCCGGGCGGCAGCATCCACCAGGCGGAAAGCGGTCGCATGTTCAGGATCGCCCGGCAGGAAAGCCTGTCCCGGTCGTAGGCGGCGGGGGTCTGGAACACCAGGTTGCGTCGAACGTGAAGCTGATGATGCAGCGCCCGGTAAAGGGTGTCGGCCTCGTCGCCCAGCCCCCATGTGCCCAGCTGCGCCGCAAAGCTGTAGTTGAAACCGGGCTGGATTTCCGAAGTCTGAAAGCTGCTGTCGGCCTTGTGGGGAAGCGCATCGCGCGCCGAGGCCGGGATGGCCGACAGCGACACGGCGCCCTCGCCTCCGCCGGCTTCGATGAAGTTGCGGCGGAAAACGCTCGACAGGGCCGTTCGCGCCATCTCGGCGGGCACGATGTCGCCAAGGCCAAGCCGCCGCGCCAGAAACGGCCCGAAGAGCTGTTCGATGAAACAGGCCGAGGACAGCGGGCCTTGGGTGTCCACTCTGAAATATTCGCCGTTGAACAGGAGCCGGGCATAGACCGCGCCGGCGTCACGCGCCTGATCGCGCCAGCGCCGTGACAGCCCCTTTTCGCCGGCTTCGCGGGCCAGGTCGGCCCCGGCCAGCAGCGCGGCGATCCAGAGCCCACCGCAGTAGCTCGACACGCCCTTCATCGGGATGTTGTCAAAGGTCTGATCCGGCGTGCCATCGTTCTCGATCAAGCCATCGCCATCGATGTCAAAGCGCTGGAGGCGATCGATCGCGACGCGGACAGCCGGGAACAGGCGCACCCGCCAATCCCTGCCCATCGCCCGCCCCTCGCGAAAGATGCAAAGCACGAGGTCGCAGTTCAGGTCCTTCCAGAGGTTCGGGTCCCGGTAGGTGTAGGAATTGGGCACGACGAACGGGTCTTCGCCCGGTCCGCCGACATCGTGCGGACAGCAGCCCGGTGCGTTGATCGGAAAAAGCCCGTGATGCCAGCGGTGGCGGCGCAGGCGCGGATCGCTCGCGAGCGTCAGCGCGGCGAAATCCTCTGTCACCATCGCGGCAAGCTCGGGAAAATGCCGCCCGACGGCTTCGGCGGCGTAGATCCAGAGGTCCAGCGTGTTGTACAGCGCGTAGTCGTGGCACTCGATCAGGCCGAAATGCCGCCGGTCGTCGGGCGCGCCGGTGGCCGAGGTCAGAACCGTCATGCCGTCGACGAGGAAATAAAGCTCGTTGATCGCCTGGCCCGCGCGGTGCGGCGCGTCTCCGACGGACGCCTCCGCCTCGCCATGCCAGGCGTCGATCCGAGCCTCCCATTCGGTCGCGTGGCCGAGGGCGTGATCGGCGATCGCCGCCGCACTGGTGCCAGAGCGGCCCCATTGATCGGTATAGCCGCGCCACCACCGGCGGCCCTGTCCAAAGCTGATGGCAGGCAGGTCCCACACAAGGGCAAAGGTCAGCACCGCGCTCTCGCCCGGCGCCAGCCGCACCGACGCGGCCACCGCCCCCGTCGCCAGCCCCGGCCGGTTCTCCCGAAAGCCGCCTTCCACCACCCAGCTTTGGTCCAGCGGCGGGGCCGAGCCTTCCTTGACGAACGGTGACCAGAAGGCCGCGCCGTCGCCGTAGCCGTCGAAGCAGACCGATCGAGACAGCGCGACCCCGGGCTCTGGCCGGCAGGCGATGGCCCATTGCCCCTGGCCTTCGCCGCGCTCCTCCCCCGCCTGGGCCTGGTCCAGCACCACGCCAAAAGCCTCTCTGCCCTCGAACGGCGTGTTGAAGCCGCCGGTGGCGGTGCGTCTCGGACGATCTTCGCCGAAACTGCGGAACCAGCCGTTGAGATTGGGGAATGTGAACGCAAGGGCAGCGTCGGCGGAACGGTCGGCTTCGTTGGTCAGCTTCCAGCGAAAGAGCGCGACCGGAAGCGACGCCGTCGCCAGATCGCCCGGCACGATCGGAGAAAAGGAAAGACAGTCTGCCCGCACGCCCGCAACGGGCGCATGCCGGTGCCAGGCCTTGGGAAAGAGCCCCTGCCAGGCTTCGGCGGGGACGAAGTCAAGGGAGGTCATCTCTCCCGTGCCGGGATCGGGCTGCAAGGCCCGCGCCTCTGGCCTGTCGCCATCCTGCTGTGCGCGCAACAGGAAACCCGCCGCCGGAAGCGTGAAATGCTTTACGTCGCCCGCCTTGATCGTCCAGCGGCTGAAGGCGCCGGACGACGACCGCATGATCCCACCCGTGCCGATGCCGCCGAGCGGCACGCCGGTCTCTCTCACCGGATGCAGAAGCACGTCCCACTTCGGCGCGGACAGTGGAAGATCGCCACCGTCGCGGCAGAGCGCCGACCGGGGTGCCGAAAAGGGATCGTTGCGGCGCATGGGCTGTTCTCCTTGTGTCGTAGGCGACACGGGCTTTGCGCGGAAATCAAGGCCCTAGAGCATCGTCCACTTGATCTGCAACATAACCGGCATCCTTGAAGAGGTTTCGGCACTCGTTTGGCGGGAAGAGGTCGCATGTTTGTGCGACGGATTGGAAAAGCGCGTCGAAGGTGCGGGCTTTGAGCCGTCGCAGGTGTGCCTTGAGTTTTGAGGACGCCATTTCAATCGGGTTGAGGTCGGGCGAGTACGGCGGCAGGAAGAGCAGCCAGCTGCCTTGCGACTTCAGAACCTCCTGTGCGCAGGCCGATTTGTGGGCCGACAGGTTGTCGGCGATGACCACGTCGCCCGGCTGTAATGTGGGTGCCAGCTGGGTCTCGATGTAGAGGTCGAAAGCGGCGCGGTTCATGGGTCCATCCAGCATCCGAGGCGCGCTGAGTTCGTCGATCCGCAATCCCGCAATGAAGGTCTGGGTGTGCCAGTGTCCGAAGGGCGTATTGGCTTCCAGCCGGGTACCGCGGGCGGATCGGCCCCGCAGTCGTGTCATCCTTGTC
>NZ_FXYF01000029.1 GCF_900184945.1 Antarctobacter aquimaris
TTTCGCCGCCTGCTGAACCGCAGCGCAGCGCTCCGCGACGCCGTCCGCGCCAGCGCCGAAAAACGCGGCATCGACCCATCACTCATCCTCACAGACACCAAAACCTCCGGCTGAGCCGGAGGAGGCGCCGACATGTCACGGCCGCCCGGACTCGACGCCACTTCCCCCCTGGGCGATGATGGCGACGACACAAGGGGGCCCGGGGATCGGACAGCCACGTTCGACCCCACCTTTGGCATCCCCCTTGCAGAGGGAACCCGGACCGCATGGAACAGACCACGTCGGATCGTTTGAAGACCGCCATCCTGCTCTTGGCCGTGGCGGGTCTGGTCACCGGGCTTGCCGCCTATGTCGCCGGCCGGGGCGACCTGGCGACGCCGCTCTGGGTCGCCGGGGTGGTGCCCGCGCTGACCGCGCTGGTGATCGAGATCCTGCGCAGCATCGGCCGGGGCGAGGTCGGGCTGGACATCGTCGCGGCGCTGTCGATGACCGCCGCGCTGATCTTTGGCGAGACGCTGGCGGCGGCGGTCGTGGCGGTGATGTACAGCGGCGGCACCTTCCTCGAAAGCTTTGCCGAGGGCCGGGCGCGGCGCGAGATGCACGATCTGCTGTCCCGCGTCCCGCGCACGGCCACGCGCCACCTGAACGGCGGTCTCGAGGAGGTGCCGCTGGACCAGATCGCCCCGGGCGACCGGCTGTTGATCCGGCAGGGCGACGTGGTGCCGGTGGACGGCACGGTGGCCTCGGACGCGGCCTTTCTCGACACCTCTGCCCTGACGGGCGAATCGCTGCCCGTGCGGCTGGTGCCGGGGGGCGCGGCGATGAGCGGATCGACAAACGCTGGCGAAGCCTTTGACCTGACCGCGACGCGGATCGCGCGGGACAGCACCTATGCCGGGATCGTCCGGCTGGTGGAAGAGGCGCAGCGGTCCAAGGCACCGATGTCCCGGCTGGCGGACCAATGGTCGCTGGGCTTTCTCGCCGTCACGGTCGCCATCGCCTTTGCCGCCTGGTGGTTCACCGGGGATCCGATCCGCGCCGTGGCGGTGCTGGTCGTCGCCACGCCCTGCCCGCTGATCCTGGCCGTGCCGGTGGCGCTGGTCGCGGGGCTGTCGCGCGCCGCGCATTACGGCGTGCTGATCAAGGGTGCCGGGCCTCTGGAGACGATGGCGCGCATCCGCACGCTGATCCTGGACAAGACCGGCACCCTGACGGACGGCCGCCCGCAGATCGTGTCGATCGACAGCCACGACGGCATGTCCAAGGACGAGATCCTGCGGCTTGCCGCAGCCCTTGACCAGGCGTCCAAGCATCCCGTGGCGCAGGCCATCGTCGCCGCCGCCAAGGCGCGCCGCCTGGCGCTGCCCGTGCCGTCGGAGGTGGCCGAGATCCCCGGCGAGGGTGTCATTGGCCAGGTGGAGGGCCGCAAGGTCATCGTCGGCGGGGATGCCTTCGTGGCGGCCCGGGTCGGGCGGGCCGCAGACGATTTCCCCGCCCTCGATGCCGGGTCTGTCCTTGTCGCCGTGGCGGTCGATGGACGCATGGCGGGTCACCTGGTGATGTCCGACCCCTTGCGCGACGGCACGGCCGCCATGCTCGACGGGCTGCGCCAGCAGGGAATCACGCGCATCCTGCTGGCCACCGGCGACCGCGCCGACGTGGCCGAACGGGTGACCGAAGGCTTGCACCTGGACGGGCTGCGCGCCGGGCTGACACCCGATCAGAAGGTGCTGCTGGTGCTGGCCGAGCGCAAGCACGGCCCCGTCATGATGGTGGGCGACGGGGTCAATGACGCCCCCGCGCTGGCGGCGGCCGATGTCGGCGTGGCCATGGGCGCGCGCGGTGCCGCCGCCTCGGCCGAGGCGGCCGACGTGGTGCTGCTGGTGGACCGGGTCGACCGGCTGCGGCCGGGGATCGAGATCGCGCGGGCCTCGCGGCGGATCGCGGTCGAAAGCGTGGTCGCCGGGATCGGCCTGTCGGTGCTCGGCATGATCGCCGCCGCCTACGGCTACCTGACCCCGGTGCAGGGCGCCCTGCTGCAAGAGGTGATCGACGTCGCCGTGATCCTGAACGCTCTGCGCGCCCTGCGCATCACGCCCGGGGCGACGGCCGCATCGCCACCACCGGCCGCCGTGCCCGGCCAGGCCCGCCTGAGCAAAGACCCCACGGCCTGAGCCGCAACGGGCTGATTACCCGGCGCGCGCGCAGGTCTCAGGCATCCCACTCCACGTCGAAGGTCCGCACCAGCCGGGCGACCTCATCTTCCGACAACCCGCGCGGCGACATGCCCCGTGTCATCATCGCCAGTCGCGCCGTGTCCTCGAGCTCCTCGATCGCGTTGCAGGCGGCCTCAAGGTCCTTGCCGGCGACAACCGGGCCGTGGTTGGCCAGCATCACGGCAGAGCGTTTGCCGGCAAGACCGCGCACCGCCTCGCCCATCGCCGGGTCGCCGGGCAGGAAGAAGGGCAGCAGCTTGACCTTGCCCAGCTTCATGATCGCGTAGGGCGTCAGCGGCGGCAGGAAATTGTCCGGGTCGACCTCGGGCATCATCGACAGGGCAACCGAATGGCAGGCGTGCAGGTGAACCACGGCCCCGGCGGTGGACCGGGTGTCGTAGAACGCGCTGTGCAGCGGCATTTCCTTGGTCGGCGGATCGCCATCGACCAACCGCCCGGCGGCGTCGAACCGGCTCAGCCGCGCCGGATCGAGCCGGCCAAAGCTGGTGCCGGTCGGGCTGACCAGCAGCCCGCCATCCGCCGTGCGGGCCGAGATGTTGCCGGTGCTGCCGCCGGTCAGCCCGCGGTCGAACATCGACCTCGCCAGCAGGCACATCGTTTCGCGCAGGCGGGAGTCCTCGGTCATCCGGCCTCCAGCACGTCCTGCGCATCGGTGAAAAAGCCCGGCTGCCCGAAGTTGCCCGATTTCAGCGTCAGCGCAACCTGCTGCCCGGCCGAGCGGCACAGGGTCCAGGGCACGCCCGGGGCGATCTCGGGGCCGATGTCCAGCCGATCCACCCCAAGCGCCTGCGTGACGGCACCCGAGGTTTCCCCTCCGGCGACGATGATCCGCCGCGCCCCGGCGTCGCGGGCCGCCACGGCACAGGCAGCAAGCGTCTGTTCGACAAGCTGCCCCGCCTCGGCCACGCCCAGCCTGTTCTGCGCGGCCTTGACGCTGGCCGGATCCGCCGTGGCATAGACCATCGGTACAGCGGTCAGATCCTGCGTTGCCAGCCAGTCCAGCACCGGCGCAGGCCCCGCCTCGGCCAGCGTCAGCGGATCCAGCCGGTAGGATGGCGCGCCCGTGTCCAGGTAGGCCGCGACCTGCCGGTTGGTCATGTCCGAACAACTGCCCGACAGGACGATTCCCCGCGCCGGAACCTTGGGAAAGGCCATTTTCGGCGCATCGGCCGACAGCAGCCCGTCGGCGACGTAGAGCCTAGGCAACGGCATCGCCACGGCCGACCCGCCGGTCAGCAGCCGCATGTCGCGGCAGGCGTCGGCGATGATGTCGAGGTCCGCGTTCGCCACGGCGTCGATGACGACATGGGCGACACCCTCGGCCGCGAGGGCGGCCAGCGCCTCGCGCAGCGCCTGCGCGCCCTTGGCGACGGTCAGCCTGTCGACCAGCCCGACCGGCCGGGTGACCTGCGGCGCCAGCAGCCGCATCAGGTTGCTGTCGCGCATGGGGGTCAGGGGGTGGTCGCGCATCGGGCTTTCTGCCAGCGGCTGCCGCCCGACAAACAGGTTGCCCATGAAGATGGTTCGCCCGTTTTCCGGGAAGGCCGGGCAATAGATCGTCTGAGCGGCGCCCAGATCGCGCATCAAGGCCTCGGCCACCGGGCCGATGTTGCCGGTCGGCGTGCTGTCGAAGGTCGAACAATACTTCCAGAAGAACCGGCTGGCGCCCGCGCGTTGCAGCCAGTCCAGCGCCGCGCGCGCCTGCTCGACGGCCTGCGCGACCGGGGCGGTGCGGGACTTCAGCGCGATCACCTCGAACGGGCTGGTGTCGCCGGGCGGCTCGGTCGGGACGCCGATCCGCAGCGAGACGCGCACGCCGCTGCGGGCCAGTAGTCCGGCCAGGTCCGTGGCGCCGGTGAAATCATCCGCGACGCATCCAAGCAGCGTAGTCATTCCGCGCCCCCGTCTTCGCCCGGCAGGCGCAGGCCGGCGTTGCGGGCATAGACCTTGGCCACCGCGGCATCGTCCTCGGCCCCCAGCCCCATGCCGGCGGCAGCCAGGAACTGCTGCATCGCCGCCGCGGTCAGCGGCGCGCCGAACCGCGCGCCGCGCGCGATGTCCAGCACGATGCCCAGGTCCTTGGGCCAGATGTTGACCGAGCTGTGCGGCGTGTAGTCCCCGGCCACCACGTGCGGCGCGCGGTTCTCCAGCATCCAGCTGGTGCCCGCGCATTTGCTGATCACCTCCAGGAATTTCTCCGGGGCGACGCCCTGCGTCATGCCGAAGGTCAGCGCCTCGGCCATTGCGGCGATATGCACCCCGGCCAGCATCTGGTTGACGGCCTTCATGGCGCTGCCCGCGCCGGCGCTGTCGCCCAGTTCGAACACCGTCTCGGCGATGCCGTCCAGAACCCCGCGCAGCGCGGCGAACGCCTCTGGCCGGCCCGAGGCCATGATGCTCAGGCGGCCCTCGGCGGCCCGGGCCGATCCGCCCGAGATCGGGGCGTCGAGGTAATGCACGCCATGTTCGGCACAGCGCGCCTCCATCCGACGGGCGAACTCCGGCGGCACCGTGGCGCAGGACATAACGGCTGCGCCGGGGCGCAGCGCGGGGACGATGCCACCTGCCCCGAACAGCACGTCCTCGGTCTGCGCGGCGTTCAGAACCACGACGATCACCGCGTCCAGCGTGCCGGCATGGTCGCGGACATCGCTGTCCTGGCCGCCCTCGCTGACAAAGCGGGCGCGATTGGCGGGCGCGACGTCGACGCCCCAGACCCGGTGACCCGCGCGCAAGGCCGAACCGGCGATGCCGTAGCCCATGGACCCCAGGCCGTACACGGCCAGTTGCAATGCTGTTCCTGTCGTCACGTTCTTCATCCCTTCTTGCGCCCTTTCCCCCCACGGTCGGGGGGCGGGGCGGACGTGTCAATGCCGCGCGGTCGTCCCGGCGTGGTATTCGACGGCCGCTTCCAGCCTGACCAGCGCATTGGCACAGGCCTCGGGGCCCTCCAGCAGGGCATAATGGCCCAGGCCCGGAAGATCGGCGAACTGCCCCATCGGCGCGGCCTGGGCGGCGGCTTGCCCCTGGGCCACAGGGGCGCTGTCATCCTCGCCCCCGGTCAGCACCATCACCGGCGCCTGCGCCCCGGACAGGGCCGCAAGCGCGCCGGGGCGGGTCAGGGCCAGCTGCGTCTGCGCCGCGATGTCGGACGCAGACGCGTTGGCCATGGCCAGAAGGGCCACGCGCACCCGGTCCGGTGCCGGTCCATGCAGCGCGGGCAAGCGCGGCCGCAAGGCCGCGGCCCCGCCTGTGGTTACGACATCACGGGCGAGGGCATGACGCGCCACGGCCTTGCGGGGATCGTCGGGATAGGGGTTCAGCCCGAACAGGATGATCCGCGCCGGAGACCGCCTGTCGGCAAGATGCGCCGCGACGATCGCGCCCAGGGAGAAGCCGCACAGCACGGCCCCCTTCGCGCGGGTATTGAGAAGGCTTTCGTAGGCGTCGACGGTCGGCTGCCGCAATTCGACGCTGTGCCGGCGTGTGACCGGCACGCCGAGAACGTCGAGAAACCCGTCGAAAATCGCGCCGGTACAGAGGGTGCCCGGCAGCAGGACCCAGTTCCTGGATCGGAGGTCCTCAATAGCCATGACGCGCGGCGGAGCGTGGCACGGCGGCGTCCGGTTCGGCCAGGGTGACGCGGACCGCCTCTTTCATGCTGCGGGTCAGGTGAGCGAAATCGTTTGCCGGGGTCACCAGCCGAAATCCCTGGTCCGCGCGGGCGCGCGCCTCTTCGGCAGAGGCGCAGAAGATCCCGGCCGGGGTGTTGCGGACCTGGGCCGCCTGCAGGACCCGGGCCAGCGCGGCCTCGGATCTCGGGCGCGGGTGGCCGACATGACCGTCGAGGTCAAAGGCCAGATCGTTGGGGCCAAGGTAGATCATGTCGACGCCCTCGACATCCAGGATCTCGTCGATGCGGTCGACCGCCTCGGCGGTCTCGATCATCGGGATGACCATGATCGTGCGGTCGGCCTCGGCCACGTAATCGGCGCCACCGTACAGCAGGCCGCGCGACGGCCCGAAACTGCGCTTGCCCGTCGGCGGATAGCGGCAGGCGGCCACCAGGTCGGCCGCCTGTTGCGGAGTCGAGATCATCGGGCAGATGATGCCGTAGGCGCCGGCATCCAGCAGGTGCATGATCCGGGCGGCGTCCAGCGCCGGAACGCGGACCAGCGGGGTGGCCGGCGTTGCCGAGATGGCCTGCATCATCTGCAAGGCATCCGCGAAATCCAGCATCCCGTGTTGCAGGTCCACCGTCACCGAATGCACGCCGCTGTGCCCCACGCCTTCGGCGGCATAGGTGGAAGCGATCGACAGCCAGGCGTTGATCACCAGTTGCCCGGCCTCGAGGCGGGTCCTGATCTGGTTGGGCCGCATCACTTGGCCCGTCCGTAGACGGGCAACAGGGCGGCCTTGGCCACGAACCCGCCGGCATCCAGCCCCAGGCCGGCCGCCTGCGCCGCCTGCACCACCTCGGGGGCAAAGACCGGACGCTTGCGGTGATCGCCGGAAACGACGATCAGCACCTCGACCGGCGCATCGCCTAGCGCGGTGATCCGGCGCGCCACGCCTGCGGGGACCGAGTAGGTGTCCCAGGCGTCCACCTCGACCGAGGCGCCGGCATCGTCGCCCAGGTCCAGCCGCAGCCGGCCTTCGTGCACGATCAGCACCATCTTGTCGTCCAGGGTAAACGGCCCGACGGACTGGCCCGGCTCCAGCCGGAGCCACTCGGCGGAAAACCCGTGCGGGTTGGTGATGGGCGCGGCGTGGTCGCGGTTCTGGGTGATGCCGTAGCCAATCACCGGGGCGATCTGCGCGCCGCCGCCGGGCAGGTCCCGGTCGATGAAGGCGGGGCGGAAATCACGCGCGTCACGCGCCACGATGCGCTTCATCATCTCGTCGCGCGACACCGGGCGCAGGTCGGCCACGTCGGCGTCCGCCATCGGCGGGATGCGCCCGTCCTCGGGCGGCACCGCGTCGCCGCGCGAGGTGTCGATCAGCCGGTTGTCCGAGGAAATGTATAGCCCGTAATCCGCCGCCTCGCGGATGATGTCGGGGTGAAAGATCACGCCGCCGGTGTTGTCGCCGCCGAGGATGGTGAACAGCCAGCCATCGTCCGGGCCGCTGTTGGTGAACCCGCGAAAGATCCAGGTCGGCACCGACACGATGTCCCCGGCACGGCCGACCACCTCGTTTTCGCCGTTCGATCCCCAGCGAAAGGTCCATTCGCCGCGCTGGACGATAAAGACTTCGGCGGTGAAATGGATGTGCAGGTTGTTGGTGATGCCGTTCGGCATCGCGGCGGCGCCGATGTTGAAGCCGTGCGCCTCGGGCAGGTTGATGACCTGGTCATCGGACGAGGTCACGCCCGGCCCGATGATCGAGTAGTTTTCCTTGAGGTGCGAACCGGGCTTCTTGCAGTCGATGAAGGCGACGGTGCAGGAGACATAGTCGGAACGCTTGATTTGCCGGGCATCGGCCTGTTGCTGGGTGAGGGAGGTCATGGCTGGTCCTTCGGGATTGGTCAGGTGGCGAGCCGCTGCCCGGAGGCGCGGTCGAAAAGGTGAAGACGGGCGCCGGGCCGGGGCGCCAGGTGGCAGGGCGCGTCGATCGGCGCCTCGAAATCCGCCGCGCCCCGGGCGCAGACCGAGGTCGGTCCGGCGCGCAGCGTCACCAGCGTGCTGTCGCCGGTCAGTTCCAGCGCGTAGAGCTTGCCGGTGATGGCGGCCGAGGCATCCGGCGTGATGTCCAGTTCCTCCGGGCGGATGCCCAGCACCACGCCGTCGCGATCAGGAAGGTCCACCGGCACCTCGACCCCGGTGGCGCGGAACACGCCGCCCCGGACGCTGCCGTCGATCAGATTCATCGAGGGCGAGCCGATGAAGCCCGCGACGAACAGGTCCGCAGGTTCGGCATAGATCCGTTTCGGGGTGTCCAGCTGCACGATCCGGCCTTCGCGCATCACGGCGACGCGGCTGGCCAGGGTCATCGCTTCCATCTGGTCGTGTGTCACGTAGACGGTCGTCACGCCCAGCTCGTGGTGCAGGTGCTTCAGTTCGGCCCGCATCGTCACCCGCAGCTTGGCGTCGAGGTTCGACAGCGGCTCGTCCATGAGAAAAATCTTGGGCGTGCGCACGATGGCCCGCGCCAGCGCCACGCGCTGCCGCTGCCCCCCCGAAAGCTCGGACGGGCGGCGCTCCAGCAGGGCGCCCAGTTCGACCTTCTCCGCCGTCTCGCGCACGCGCTGCTTGCGCGTGGCCCTGTCGACGCCGCGCAGCTTCAGCGGGTACTCGATGTTCTGCCCCACGGTCATGTGCGGATAAAGACCGTAGTTCTGGAACACCATGGCGATGTCGCGGTCCTTGGGCGGCTTGTCATTCACCCTCTGGCCGGCGATCAGGATATCGCCCGCGGTGATGTCCTCCAGCCCCGCGATCATGCGCATGGTCGTGGTCTTGCCGCAGCCGGACGGCCCCAGCAGCACCAGGAATTCGCCGTCCTCGATGGTCAGGTTCTGTTTCGGGACGGCAAGAAACGCGCCGTACCTCTTTTCGATGTCGACAAGACGGACCTCGGCCATGTCTGGTTTCCTCTACTTGACCGCGCCGGCCGTCATGCCGCGCGTGAAATGTTTCTGGATCAGCAGCGCCATGATGAAGATCGGCACCGTGATCATGACGCCCGCCGCGCTCATCAGCTCCCACAGGTCGCCGCGTTCGGTGCGAAAGCTGACCAGGCCCACGGGCAGGGTCACCGCATCGCGGCGCGACAGGATCAGCGCAAACAGGAACTCGTTCCACGTCAGGATGAAGCAGAAGATCGACGAGGTCAGGATGCCGGGCGCGGCCATCGGCAGGACGATGTCCTTGATGACGCGCAGGCGTGAGGCACCGTCGATCATCGCGGCCTCCTCGCTGTCGGTCGGGATGGCGTCGATGAACCCCTTGATCATCCAGATCACGAAAGGCGTCACGATCGCCAGGTTGACGATGATCAGCGCGATCCGCGTATCGAGCAGGCCAAGACTTCGGAACATCAGGAAGAACGGCAGCACGATCACCACAGCCGGGATGAACTGCGTCGACAGCACGAGGAAGAACAGGAACTTGCGCCCCCGCACCCGGAACCGCGAGAACGAGTAGGCCGCCAGCGACGCGCAGGGCACCGCGATAGCCACCGTGACCGTGGCCACGACCACGGAGTTCATCACCATGCTGCCCAGGTTCCACGGGTCCGAAAACACCGTGACAAAGTTCTGCAACGTCGGGGCAAAGTTCAGCGACAGCGAATAGGCGTCGCGCGGCTGCTTGAAGGCGGTCAGGAACATCCAGGAAATCGGAAACAGCACCACCACCGAGATCAGGACCAGAAGGGCGCGTTCCCCCCACCATGCGACATGCTTGTTCATGCGGTGGCCATCTTTCTTTCACTCAGAAGCATCCGGACGTACCAGGTGGAAATGATCATCATGATCGCCGTCAGGATCCAGGCCAGCGCCGCGGCATAGCCCATGTCGAACCACTTGAACCCGACGTTGAAGATGAAGAAGGCCAGCGTTTCGGTCGAGGTGCCCGGCCCGCCGCCGGTCAGGGTGACGACCTGGTCGAACATCTTCAGCGCAAAGATGGTCTTCAGCACCGCCGTCACCAGCAGAACGCCCTTCATCTGCGGCAGGATGATGCCGAAGACGATGCGCAGGTTGGACGCGCCGTCGATGCGGGCGGCCTCTTCGGTTTCGCGCGGGATGGATGCCAGACCGCCCAGGCACATGAAGGTCATGTAGGGCGCCCAGTGCCAGACATCGGTGATCACCAGGATCGCCATGGCCAGGTCCGGATCGGCCAGCCAGGGGGTGCCTTCCAGCGCCGGGAACACCGCGCCGATCCCCTTGGCCAGCACGCCGAATTCGGGGTTGAACATGAAGCGGTAGCTGACGCCGATCAGCGCGGGGCTCATGGCGAAGGGCAGGATCAGGATGACGCGGGTAAAGGTGTGCATCCGCCCCTTGCGGCGCAGCAACAGCGCCAGCGACATCGACAGCACCAGGGTCAGGATCACGCTGGTCACCACGAAGATCGTCGTCACCCAGAGCGAATTCTGGAAACCGCTTTCGGTGGCGGCGTGCAGGTAGTTCTCGATGCCGACGAAATCACCGGGCCTGCGCTGCTTGGTCAGATCCCATTCCCGGAACGAGGTCACGAAGGAATAGGCCAGCGGATAGATCGTCGTGGCAAGCACGATGACAAAAGCCGGGACCAGCAGCACATAGGCGAACGTGCGCTCTTTCACGGGCGATACCTCCGGGGTCGGGATGTGGCTGGATGGGGAAGCGTGACCGGGCGGGATGCACGGACGCACCCCGCCCCGTCGTGCGCGCTCAGCGGATGGCGGCGATTTCCGCCGCGGCCTTGTCGAGCGCCGCCCTGGTGTCGGTCATCTCGCCCGAGGCCAGGCTCGAGATCGCCGTTTCGAGGATCTCGGCGATCCTCGGCCAGTTGTCGCCAAAGTCGATACCCTCGGCGGTGGCCAGCGCATCGGCCGCCGACTGGTGCATGCCGCCCCAGCGGGCGTTGACCTCGGGGTCACGCAGGTTGGACATATGCACCGCCACGACCTCGTTCAGCGCGGGGTCCAGCAGCACGTCGCGTTCCAGCGCCGGATCGGTCAGCCAACCGAGGAATTCCGCCGCCGCGTCCTTGGCATCGGATCCGTCGGTGACACCGAAGATCCAGGTGTTGGTGTAGGTGGTGCGGTCCGCCCCGGCCACCGAGGGCAGCGCGGTAAAGCCGACCTGCTCGGCCGTCAGCTTGGACTGCTCGGGGTCGGTCAGCTGCGAGCGCACCCACCACCAGACCGGCAGCATCGCGGAATTGCCCTGCTTGAAGCTGTTGACCGCGTCCTGTTCCACGAACACGGCCGACCCGGCCGGCGCGATCTCGTCGTTGCGCAGAAAGCCGATGTACATGTCGGTGGCCGCGACACCGGCGTCCGAGTTGAAGATCGGCGTGCCGTCGGCATCGAACAGGTCGCCGCCCTTGCCCCACAGCAGGTTCATCCAGACCATCAGATTCTGGCCGTTCAGCTTGCCATAAGGCAGCGCCACGCCGGAGACATCGCCGTTGCCCTGCAGCGCCTTGGCGGCGGTCACCATCTCTTCCCAGGTCTGCGGCGGGGTCACGCCGGCGGCCTCGAACAGGTCCTTGCGGTAGAACAGCAGCTGCACGTGGCCGCGCACCGGCAGGCCGACCAGTTCGCCGTCCAGCATGCCATGGCGCAGGTGCGCCTTGGGGAAATCGCCCAGGTCGGTGCCCTGCGCGGCGACCTCCTCGGTGATCGGCTGCAGCAGCATCCGCAGGGACGGCACCCACTGGTCCATCACCGACACCACGTCATAGTCGCCGCCGCCGGCGACCATCTCGGTGGTCAGCGCCTCTTTCATGTTGGGGAAGGGCACGTAGTCGTAGACCACGTCGATCCCGGTCGCCTCTTCGAACGCTTCAAGCCGCGCCTCGTGCGCCTCGAACTGGCTCGACTTCACGGCAAGCACGTTCACGGTCTGGCCCGAATAGGGCTTTCCCTCGGTCGCTTCCCAGGCAAGGGCCTGGGCGCCCCACAGCGAAATGGCGATCGCAAGGGTGCTGGAGATGGTTCTCATGTCGTCCTCCCGTTGGTTTCGGAGACCTTACGCAGAGGCAGATTGGCTCGTCAATAATATTATCAATAATATTGCATGACACCTTCGGACGGGCCGTGATATACGGGCTGCAAAGGATATTCGGCAGGCAACGGAGCGACGCGATGCAGGAGAACTTGGCCAAGGAGCTGGAGAACGACATCATCTTCGGTCTCTACGCGCCCGGCGCACGGATCATCGAGGACCGCGTCATGGAGCGCTACGACGCCAAGCGCCACGCCGTCCGCAATGCCTTTGCGGTGCTCGAATCGCGGGGGCTGGTGATGCGCAGGCCCAATCGCGGCGTCGAGGTGGTGGAGTTCACTCCGGACGAGGTCGACGCGCTGTACGACGTGCGGATCATCCTTGAAACCGCCGCGGCCGAGCGCACGCCCCTGCCCTGCCCGGCCGAGCTGACCGACCGGCTGGAGGACATCGCCCGCCGGCACGCCGAAGCGGTGACAAACAAGGACTATCGCGCCGTGTTCTGGCTGAACCAGGAGTTCCACGAGGTGCAGTATTCCTGCTGCGGCAACGCGCGGCTGGCCGAGCTGATCGGCCACCACGCCCGCACCGCGCAGCCGATCCGCGTGGTGAAATACGACGACGACGCCCACATGAAGACCATCGTGGCGCAGCACTTCGACATCATCGCCGCGATGCGCGGCACCTCGACCGAGGCGCTCGTCGCCGCCGTCCGCGCCCACCTGCCCGCCTCCGCGGAGGCCTACCGCACCCTCTACGAACGGCGCTTCGGCGCGCGGGCGGCGACGGCTTGAGGCTTGCCGCCCCCCCTCGGCAAAGACGCGCTTCGGGAGTTTGCAAGCGGCGGTTGGCGGCAGATTGCACTTCAATACCACTTGGGGGGCGGCAAGTCCGCTGACGCGACGCACCGTGAAGCCCGTCAGAAACGTTTGCCTTTCGCGCAGATCCTCTGAACGAAGGTCGCAAGGTTGGGGTCGCACAGGACCTGGGGTTCGGGCGAAAACAAGCCCTGCGGCCCGGCCTTGAGCATCCAGCCGATCAGCATTTCTGCGTCGACGCCCATTTCGGTCAGATATTCCGCGATCAGGCCGTAGAACGGGTGATCGTCCGGCAGCGGCAGGCCGTCGCGAGTCGACAGGCGATGAAACCCGAAGTCGTTCCGGACATCGGCCCAGACCGTCCGCTCGACGCCGCCAGCAAAGACCAGCGGGCAGGCCGAGTAGCAATTGCCGGTCAGGACGGTCTCAATGCCCCGTACCCTTATTTCGCGACCGGTCTGCATGGCATCCTTGACGCTGCCGCCGCCGCTGCCGAGTGCAATCAGGGTGACATCCGGATGTTGGGCCAGAAACGCGCTGAACCTTTCGAAAAAGCCAAGGTCGATGTCGCCGTAGACCGTCATGCCGCTACCTTCAGCCGCGAATTCCGCTTCGGGGGTCGGGTTGTCGATATAGGCCGTGGCGGCAACCATTGTGCCTACGCAATCCAGGTTCCATTTCCCTATCCGATCGGCCTCGGTGGCCGACACGGCCCATTTCGCTTCGCCCACCCAGTTGCCAAGCGATGCGCCGATTTCGACGGCTTCGTAGCCATCGAGGCTTTCGGTTATCGGGGGGAGGTCGGTCCGGATCAACTCCCGCACGGCATCGGCACGGCCCAGCATCCGCCCCAGGATCGCGCATCTGTGCCTTTCAACATCCGCGAAGATCCCGATCATGCCGACAGCCTGCTGAACAGAGGACGTTCCGGATTTCTTCAAACCGTACTCGACGTAGGCGTCTGCTTGCTTCTCTACCGCGGCAATTTCCGCGTTCCAGTCCTCGGCAAGCGCGGCTGTGCCGGCACAGAACCCGAAACAGACGGAAAGACAGGTCAAAAATCGCTTCATGTCATTTTCCCCAAACAGGTCCCGAGCGGTCAGTCGCCGCGCGGGTTTAATGGACTTGTCCTGGAATGATTGGTGCCCGGCGTCGAAAGGCAACGACTATCTTTTCCGCCGCTTCACATTCCCCCCGCGTTGCCCCGGCTTGCCTGCCGTCGACCGTCCCCGCGCCCTGACCGCGTCCTCGGAGGCCTTTTCCACCGCCTGCTGACGCGCCAGCGGGTCGTCGGAGACCACCAGGTCGACCGCCTCAAGCCGCTTGATCTCGTCCCGCAGACGCGCCGCTTCCTCGAACTCGAGGTTCTCCGCCGCCTTGCGCATGTCGGTGCGCAGCCCGTCCAGCACCGCCGCCAAGTTCGAGCCCTGACGTTTTGGGTCGATCTGGGCGGTGACGCGGTTCATGTCCACGTCGCCCTTGTAGAGCCCGGCCAGGATGTCCTCGACGTTCTTCTTGACCGTCGAGGGGGTGATGCCGTGTTCGATGTTGTAGGCGATCTGCTTTTCGCGGCGGCGGTTGGTCTCGGCCAGCGCGCGCTCCATGCTGCCCGTCATGCGGTCGGCGTACATGATGACGCGGCCATCAACGTTGCGCGCGGCACGGCCGATGGTCTGGACCAGCGAGGTCTCGGAGCGCAGGAAGCCTTCCTTGTCGGCGTCGAGGATCGCGACGAGGCCGCATTCGGGGATGTCCAGGCCCTCGCGCAGCAGGTTGATGCCGATGAGCACGTCGAAGGCGCCAAGGCGCAGGTCGCGCAGGATCTCGATCCGCTCGATCGTGTCGATGTCCGAATGCATGTAGCGCACCTTGATGCCCTGCTCGTGCATGTATTCGGTCAGGTCCTCGGCCATGCGCTTCGTCAGGGTGGTGACCAGCGTGCGGTAGCCCTGCGCGGTGACCTTGCGCACCTCGTCGAGCAGGTCGTCGACCTGCATGTCCACCGGCCGGATCTCGACCTGCGGGTCCAGAAGGCCGGTGGGGCGGATGACCTGCTCGGTGAACACACCGCCGGCCTGCTCCAACTCCCAGGCGGCGGGCGTGGCCGAGACAAAGACCGATTGCGGGCGCATCGCGTCCCATTCCTCGAACTTGAGGGGGCGGTTGTCCATGCAGGAGGGCAGGCGGAATCCGTGCTCGGCCAGGGTGAACTTGCGCCGGTAGTCGCCCTTGTACATGCCGCCGATCTGCGGGACCGAGACGTGGGATTCATCGGCAAAGACGATGGCGTTGTCGGGGATGAATTCGAACAGGGTCGGCGGCGGCTCACCCGGGGCGCGGCCGGTCAGATAGCGCGAATAGTTCTCGACCCCGTTGCAGACGCCGGTCGCCTCCAGCATCTCGAGATCGAAGTTGGTGCGCTGTTCCAGCCGCTGCGCCTCGAGCAGCTTGCCGTCGTTCACCAGCTGGTCGAGCCTCTGGCGCAGCTCTTTCTTGATGCCGATGATGGCTTGCTGCATCGTCGGGCGCGGCGTGACGTAGTGGCTGTTGGCATAGAGGCGGATGCGTTCGAACGTGTCGGTCTTCTGCCCGGTCAGCGGGTCGAATTCGGTGATCGACTCCAGCTCTTCGCCAAAGAAGGACAGCTTCCAGGCGCGGTCCTCCAGGTGGGCGGGCCAGACCTCCAGGCTGTCGCCGCGCACGCGGAAACTGCCGCGCTGGAACGCCTGATCGTTGCGTCGGTACTGCTGGGCGACAAGGTCGGCGATCACCTTGCGCTGGTCGTATTCCTTGCCGACATGCAGGTCCTGGGTCATGGCGCCGTAAGTCTCGACCGAGCCGATGCCGTAGATGCAGGACACCGAGGCGACGATGATGACGTCATCCCGCTCCAGCAGCGCCCGGGTGGCCGAGTGGCGCATCCGGTCGATCTGCTCGTTGATCTGGCTTTCCTTCTCGATGTAGGTGTCGCTGCGCGGAACGTAGGCCTCGGGCTGGTAATAGTCGTAGTAGCTGACGAAATACTCGACCGCGTTGTCCGGAAAGAAGCCCTTGAATTCGCCATACAGCTGCGCGGCCAGCGTCTTGTTGGGGGCCAGGATGATGGCCGGGCGCTGGGTTTCCTCGATCACCTTGGCCATGGTGAAGGTCTTGCCCGTGCCGGTCGCGCCCAGCAGCACCTGGTCGCGGTCGCCGTTCTTCACACCCTGGGACAGTTCGGCGATGGCGGTCGGCTGGTCGCCTGCCGGCGAAAACTCCGTGTGCAGGACAAAGCGCCTGCCGCCCTCGAGCTTTTCGCGGGTGCGCACATCCGGCGCCGGCGCGTGCAGGACCGGCATCTGTTGAGGCGAGTTGTTGTGCATGAGCGACTCCTTCGAGACCCATGAATGTGGCATCGGGCCCCGTCAATGCAAGCGACCATCGCCCGCACCGGACCTTCTGCCGCCACAAGGCCCCGACATCTACGCGGCCGACGTTTCGGAAATGTCACGCGCTCGACAGGCGTGGACGGGCTTTCTGCATGACCCTTGTACCGGAACCAATACTACAACTATAAGTTGTTGTCCTGTGTATGTCGACGAGTCACCATCACCGGCAAACTCGCCACTCGGGAAAGGGCAACGCCATGCGGCCGACCTTGGAAGCCGAAATGGAGGTCAACCTTCGCGTTGACGGCGCACGGGGCCATGTGGTGTTGACGGTCTGGCGATTCAGCGATGGCCGACGCTTGCTGTGCGGCCGCCCCGAGGGATACCTGGGGCGCGAGGATCTGATCCGCGCCATGGAACAGCTGGTCGACCACCCGGGCATCGGGGCGGCGCTGCCGACCTTGTGGGATTTTCGCGGGTACGACTTCGCCGCCTACGGGGTTTCGGAGTTCCGACTGCATGCCTTCATAATGCCGAAGTTCCCCGCGCGACTCGGCGTCAGGCGCGGCTATCTCGTGGACAGCGATACCGGCTACGGGACCTTGCGCATGTTCCAGGGCGCGGCCAGCGGGTTCAACTTCGAAAACCAGGACAACCTGCTGGTGTCCTACAAGCTCGAGGAACTGGTCGCCTGGCTGCTGCCCTGAGGATGATGTCCTGCCTGCGCATGCCTCGTGCGGCTGTGGTCGCGGCCGCCCCCTCCGGGTGATCCACCGCGCGAAATGGCCATTGCCATAACAGGGTTTTGAAATATATCTTTTTGTTGCAAGCAGTGCCTTTGGCCGGTTCCTTCCGCAAAAAACCACCCCTCGCTCCCCGCGGAGGGCTATCTGCCAATGCCTGCTTGTACCGACGCGAAAAAATGTGACAAACGGCGCAGTTGCGGTTCTTGCGCCGAGGCGGCATATGGATCACGACGTCAGGCACGGACAGGAGGTGCGACATGCGGGCACGCATTTATCAGCCAGCTAGGACAGCCATGTCTTCGGGACAGGCCAAGACCAGGACCTGGGTTCTGGACTTCGCACCGGCCAGTCCACGCTCGGTCGATCCGCTGATGGGGTGGACCTCGTCGTCGGACACGCAAAGCCAAGTCCGGCTCAGCTTTGACAGCAAGGACGCCGCGCTGGCCTATGCGCGCGAAAACGGGATCGACGCCCAAGTGTTCGAGCCGAAGAAGCGCAAGGCCAACATCCGGCCGCGCGGCTACGCCGAGAACTTTGCCGTCGACCGGCGCATGGCGTGGACACACTGACGCTGATTGTAAATCGGAGCAAAGTTGTCTCTGAATCGGGGCAAGGATTGCGCGAAGGCTTCGCGAGATCAACATTTAGCCACGCTTTGTCGCATTCGTCTATATGTTGCGGCCGCAGTCGCTGATGTCGAAAATCGGAAACGACACCGCCGCCCTTGCAGAACAAAACGCACAGCTGCGGTGCCCCGCGTATGCGCAGGATCGAAAGCTGCAAAACCAGCTTGACCTGCGGGCACTTCCGATCGCTCCACTACGACCCGTCGCCCGTTGTTGTGGCGTCCATCATGCCTTTTCTTGGAGTCACAGCATTCGATTTCCTGTGGCCTCAACTCCCTACGCGAGGAATGTGACGAAAGAAAAAGCGCGCGTGGAAGGCCGCGGCATCCTCCTCGGTGATGTAGCGCTGCAGCGCCCGGGTTCGTGGGTTCGGCAAGTCGGTTGCCGGAGTATGGCCGTTCACGACCAGCCGGCGAAGGAAGGTGACGCGGGCAAGGCCAACCCTCTTCGCGAAGGTCTCTAGCGACATCGCCGGCGGCGGCTCATCACCGAGAACCGCCGTCACCTCGTCATGGTGGACTTAGAGCGACGCATATCCATCCTTGTCAGCAAGGCGTGCGATCCGGGTGACACGCCGCTCGAGGATCGCCCGGAGGATAGGGCCGGGTGTGATCTTGAGCCTTTGCGCAGACTACGCCACAGAACACCAGCCGTGGTGCGCCTCGCGCATGGGCTCGGCCCCCGTCAACAGCTTGTCCAGCAAAGCCCGCCCGGTGGCTGGGTTCCAGACCGCCTTCACCTGCGCATCCTCGATCTCCGGCCGCAGGATGCCGTCTGCGACCAGGAGATCGAATTGCGAACGCGAAAGGCCCATCGCCGCGCAGAAGGCCTTGGTGTCGAGCAAGGTCACGACCTGTTCGAGGATGGGCGCGGCCGCCTCCGCATCGAACACGCACCATGCGTTGGGCCGTTCCGCCTGCGGCCCAGGGATCAACCCGGCCGCATCGAGCATCTTGCGGAGGCGCCTCTGGTCGATGACGGTGACCTCGGCGGCGGTCTTGACCGAATGCAGACGCCGCCCGAGCGCCGGCTCGCCCGGCAGGTCATCGCCGCGGCCGAGCATGTGGATCGGCATGCAAGATTGACCCCCATCTTGGGGTGATCGGCATCCAAAAGTGACCCCCCTGATAATTCTGCTCAGAAGCTTCCTCTGGAACGGGAGGGAGCGGTCAGGGGATGTTGGGTGTGGAGACGATAGCGAAGATCAGGCGGGCGCATTTCGTCGAAGGCAAGTCGATCAAGCAGATCTGCCGAGAGCTGCGGTTGTCGCGGAACACGGTGCGCAAGGTCATCCGGTCTGGAGCGACCGAGTTCACCTGCGATCGCACGACACAGCCGCGCCCGAAGATCGCCCCCTGGCGATCGGATCTGGACACGATGCTGGCCGAGAATGCCCGACGGCGGAAGCGAGAACGGCTGACGTTGATCCGGATCTGCGAGGAACTGCGCAACCAAGGCTATGACGGCAGCTATGACGCCGTGCGCCGATATGCGTCCAGTTGGTCGAAGGCGACACAGGAGGCATCGGCCAGCGCCTATGTGCCATTGAGCTTCGATCCGGGCCAGGCCTACCAGTTCGACTGGAGCCATGAGATCGTGATCCTCGATGGCGTGACCATGATGGTCAAGGTGGCCCATGTCCGCCTGTGCCATAGCCGGATGCCGTTTGTGCGGGCCTATCCCCGAGAGACCCAGGAGATGGTGTTCGACGCCCACGACAGGGCGTTCGCCTTCTTCGGCGGCGCCTGCGCGCGGGGCATCTACGACAGCGGGAATTGTCCGCCATTGATGGTGTGGATGGCCCCACCAGCGGCATCGCGTTGTGCCAAGGTGGGTCTGTGAAAGCTCGCACCTGCGAGGAGCCATCCATGGACCAACCTATCACCATCGGCCTCGATCTGGCCAAGAACGTTTTCCAAGTTCACGGAGTGGACACGGAAGGCACGGTCATCTGCCGCCGTCAGTTGCGGCGGTCGCAGGTCCTGGTGTTCTTTGCCCGGCTGGGCCCTTGCCTCGTTGGCATGGAAGCCTGCGCGGGGGCCCATCATTGGGCGCGGGAACTGGCAACCCTTGGCCATGAAGTCCGTCTCATGCCACCCGCCTATGTGAAGCCCTACGTGAAGAGGGGCAAAACTGATGCCGCTGATGCCGAGGCCATTTGCGAGGCGGTGACCCGCCCGACGATGCGCTTCGTGCCGGTGAAGTCGGCGGAGCGGCAGGCGGCCCTGCTCGAGCACAAGGCACGGGACTTCCTCGTCCGGCAGAGAACGCAAATCGTAAACGCGATCCGTGCGCACCTCGGCGAGTTCGGGATCGTCGTGCCGAAGGGAATCCATGACGTCGATCGCCTGCTCGACGCAGCCCGCCACGTGCATTCTACGGCGCGTTCGGCGCTGGACATGCTGGCCGGTCAGCTGCGCGACACACAGGCCCGGATCGAGGAGGTCACCGCGCGGATCGGGGAGATGCAGGTCGAAGACGCGCTGGCGCGTCGACTGGCGACGGTACCCGGGGTGGGTACGATTTCGTCCAGCGCGTTTGCGGCCACCACCCCCGATGTGGCCGCCTTCCGCAGCGCGCGCGACTACGCGGCGTGGCTCGGCCTGACGCCGCGAGCTCATTCCAGTGGCGGGAAAGAGAGGCTCGGGCGGATCTCCAAGGCTGGCAATCGGTACCTGCGCAGGCTGCTTTACCTCGGCGCCATGGCCCAGATCAGCGCACGGCGCGGACGTAGAGAGGGTTCATCAGGCCGGGTGCCGGACTGGCTCGACCGGATGCTCGCCCGCAAGCCCGTAAAGGTGGTCGCTATCGCGCTGGCCAACCGCATGGCCCGGACGATCTGGGCGCTGATCAGGCGGGGCGACAGCTACCGGAACACCGTGGCTTGAGACGATAGAGAACGGCCAAGCAAAGAACGGCCAAGCCGGTCGCGAACCGGCAGGCCCAGAGATGGTGAGGCGCAGCGTGAGGTGATGGCACAGGGACGGTAAGAAGCGGAACGCGATACCCAGTTCGGACCGGAGCACCTCGAAGCGCGTGCCATTGATCGGGACCCGCCCGCCGGCTGACTTCATCAGGGCGCGCAGCTGCAAAACCGCTGCACACAGACGCCGAATACATGGCCGCGACCGACCAGATTGCCGGACCCGAACAAAGCTCTTGCCAAGGGGCCATCCATACATGGTCCGAGGACAATGGACGCGAAGACCGCGGTGGACACGATCTTTGTTGGCAAGGACCGCGCCTACAATCGCCGCTTCCAGCAGATGTGCGGCCAGTACCTCGTCGACCCGCCGTCCATTGGGCTTGAACCAATGGCGCCACAATGAACGGCCCTGCACCCCTGCATCGGGCTGGGAGAAGGGCCAGGTCGAGAACCAGGCAGGGGTTATGCGGCGACGGTTGTTCTTGCCCCGCCCGAAGTTCAAGTCTTTTGCCGAGCTGAATGCCTGGCTCGAGGACCGGTGCATTGCCTATGCCAAGGCGAACCGGCACCCCGACATTCCGTACAAGACGATCTGGGACGTGTTCGAAGAGGAGCGGTCGAGCTTGGTGCCCTATGTCGGTCCGTTCGATGGATTCCACGCGGTGCCGGCATCCGTCTCCAAGACCTGCCTCGTGCGGTTCGACAAGAACCGGTACTCGGTCGATGCTCGCGCGGTCGGGCGCCCTGTCGAGATCAGGGCTTACGCAGAGCGACTGGAATGCTGGCAGGACGGCCGTATCGTGGGCCGGCATGAACGGACGTTCGGTCGCGGCAAGACGATCTACGATCCGCTCCATTACATCCCGGTTTTGGCGCGCAAACCCGGCGCCCTGCGCAACGGCGCCCCCTTCAAGGGCTGGGACCTGCCACCGGCCCTGCGCCGTGTGCAGCGCAAGCTCGAACGTCAGACCGGCGGCGACCGGCAAATGGTCGACATCCTCGGTGCCGTACTCACCGACGGGCTGGAGGCCGTCGAAGCCGCCTGCGCCGAGGCATTGGAACAGGGCGTCCATTCCGCCGGTGTCGTTCTGAACATTCTGGCGCGCCACCACGCCAAAGGCGTGCTTCCAGCACGACGAACCGCCACCGCCGCTGACAATCACGACGCCGGATGCGCTGAAGCTGGCCTGCGAGCCTGCCGCCAATTGCGATCGCTATGGCAGTCTCAGGAGAAAAACGGATGGAACGATCACAGGTGCTGGACGCGTCACGCCGAAGGCGCGCCTTGACATAGTTGGCGCGCCTCTGGCGCGACGGGCCAGTTGAAGCTCTACGGCATGAGGACGGCCTACGACGAGATCATCGCCGTCGTGCCGGAGGCACGCTTCCAGCGTGGCGGTCAAGCGCCAGCACCAGCCACGACAGATCATTCACTGCCCGGCAGGCGATTGCGAAGCAATCTGCCGAGAGGGGCGACCTCCTGACCGCCGAGATCAGTGAGAGACAGGCGCGCTCGATCAAATACCAGATGACCATCGCCAAGCTACCTCTGGCCAAAGAGATCAAGGAGTTCGACTTCGAGGCCGCCGAGGTCAACGAGACCCTGATCCGGGATCCGGCCACCGGCGACTTCCTCGATCATCAGCGCAACCTCGTGCTGATCGGCGGCACCGGAACCGGAAAGACCCATCTCGCCGTCAGCATCGCGCGCGCCTGCATCAGGAACGGCAGACGGGGAAGGTTCTTCAACGTTGTCGATCTCGTCAACAAACTCGACGCGGAAGGCGTATCTGTTCTGGACGAAGACATGTTGGTTGAACGTATCCTGTTCGCATCGGGCGGCCACATCGGGACAAGCATCGTGATCGCAAAGGCCATTGTGCGTGACGCGGTCAAGAAGCAGCGCGATGCCGTGTCGCTCGAACGCGCCGAGAAGGTCTATCGCAGGCTCAAGAAGGCCAAGCTTGAGACGCCGTTCAAGCAGGACGAGTGGGCGCTCGTCCAGAAAGAGCTGATCGCGTCGGGGTGGGCCGCCTGATGACCCTGAAGCCCCCCATGCCCCTCGATCCGGAAGAAACGCTTCTCTCCTATGCCGACCGGCTTTCCTTGATGCATACAGGCAAGGGCATGGAGCGCTTGCTCAAGGATCTCGGCATTCGTAGGGACCATTTCGTTTCAGGTCGGCCCGAAACCGTGGACCTTTTGGCTGAGGCCACTAGCCATGATGCTGATCTTCTTCGCCGCGGCGCGATCCGCGTGCACCAGTTGAGGGCCTCGTTCCGGGGCCAGGACATCTCGAAGACCTTCCTGAGCCCTCGGGCCGGGCGGTATTGTCCGGAATGCCTTTCGGAAGACGGCGCCCGCGACAATCGCCGGTTCCGCCTGATCTGGGGTTTCCGCCATGTGGCCCGGTGTGGACGGCACGCCGTGTGGCTCTCCGAAACTCCTTACCCGAACGACACCAACCTTCGGAGTTCGCTGGGCATGTCGCCGCTCGGCAAAGCCATGCGCGCGGACGAAGAGGCGCCGGAATATATGTCCTGGTTGGCAGCGCGACTGAACGGCAATTCCCCTGCGGACGCCAACTGGTTGGCCGGGCAGACGATTCAACTGGTTCTGAAGTCCTCTGAGATGCTGGGTGTGGTGCTCGAGCACGGCCATAAGTTTTCGCCCGCAAAGCTGACGCCCGCACAGACCGAAGAGGCCACCGATATCGGCTTCTCGATCTACCGCGATGGCCCGGAAGCCGTCGAAGAGGCCCTCGATACGATCCGCAAGACCTCGCCCGCGAGCGCTGTTCAGGCCGGACCATTGGCATATTATGGCCAACTCTTCGACTGGCTCGACCGTCGCAGCAACGCGCTCGACCCGGGCCCGATCCGCGACATCCTCCGAGATCACATTGTCAAGCACTCGGCCGTGGAACCCGGCACCAAGGTGCTCGGCGTGGAAATTACCGAGCGGCGATATCACACGGTCAAGAGCCTTGCGCGGGCGGTGGGCATTGACCGGGTCCGTCTCGCACGATTGCTCGAAAAGATTCAGCTGGTGCCAAAAGACGCCACCGAGGTGGAGACGGGGAACATGGTCTTCGAGGCAGCGACCGCTGTGCCCTTGATCAAGGCGTTCAAGACAGCGGTGCCCTTGCAGGACGTTCCCCGGTATATTGGCGCGAGCAAGAGGCAGATCGAAATCCTGTATCGCGTCGGGATCCTCCAACCTCTCACTCCCCGGACTGGACGGGGTTCGGTCCGTCATGTGGTGTTCGCCCGCGGACATCTCGATGCACTTCTGGAGAAAGTTTCCAACCTGCCGATTGCTGCTATGGAACAAGTCGACGACCTTCACCAGCTGGCCTTCGCGGCACAGCGCGGGGCCGGACGGTTCGAAGACTTGTTCGCAGATGTTCTCGAAGGTCGGATCGAGGCATTCCGTAGGCCCGACTTGCAGGGCGTCGGAGCAATCCAGGTGAACGTCTACGCGCTGATCGACAGGAAAACACCCGCCTGACGACTTTCACATCGTTGAATGTCCAGCCCGCCCCGGCGGGCTTTTTTTTATTGTCCGGTTCGTTCATTTGCGGGATCATGCCCGGATTTTCGGGGGATCTTTACTCCGAGTCTGTTTTCGAGGAGAATAACTACATGTTTCCAAACGGACTTTCTGAGTGTTCCGAGATAACTTTGCTCCGATTTACACTGAGGCTAGTCCCGGTCGGTGCGTCCGACCCGGATGTCGAGGCGCTGCTGGCGGCGCACCACGCGCTGATGCGGTCGCAAAGCCCGGAAGAAAGCTGCCACGTCATGACCGCCGAGGCATTGCGGGTGGATGGGGCACGGGTGTTCGCCCTGTGGGACGGCCCTGCGCTGGCCGCGGTTGGCGCGTTGAAGCCCCTGGCCGAAGACGATGCCCCCACCGCCCTGCGCGACCTGGGTCCGGTACTTGAGCTCAAGAGCATGCATGTCGCCGGCGCCCTGCGCGGCCGTGGTCTGGGCCGGGTGCTGCTGGACCAGCTGCTGACCGAGGCACGGGCCACCGGCGCCGCGGGTGTCTGCCTGGAGACCGGAACTGCGGACAGCTTTGCCGCCGCCCGCCGCCTCTACCTGGGACAGGGGTTCGCCGAGTGTCCGCCCTTCGGCGACTACCGCCCCGACCCGCTCAGCGTTTTCATGTGCCGCGCGCTCTGACGGCTTGCCCTGTGGGCTGAAAATCTGCAAAAGCGGGGCAGCGGTCCCTTAGCTCAACTGGATAGAGCAGCTGACTTCTAATCAGCAGGTTGAGGGTTCGAGTCCTTCAGGGATCGCCATTTCTTGATCTGCCCCCATCGCAAGAGCACGCGTCGCTGTGGCCAAGACACCTGGACCAACGCAGCACCCTGCCGATCAGGCAGAGGCAAGGAACCCGCCGACCAGCAGGTTGAACAGGTCCGGCCGTTCCAGGTGGCAGGCGTGGGCGCAGCCCGGCATCACCGCGAGGCTGGCGCCGGGGATCGTCCGCCAGAGGCGTTCGATCTGCGACCAGGGATAGGTGCGATCGCGGTCGCCCCAGACGATCAGCGTCGGTGCGGTGATATCCGCAAGATGATCCGCCCCGCTCCAGCCGCGCATCGCCTCCAACCCCGCGAGGATCGCCGGCAGCCCGGCACGCTCGGCGATCATGGCGCAGCCTTCGTAAGCCTTTGCCGCCTCGGTGTGCAGGAACCAGGTGGCGGAAATGCGCCGCGCCGTGGCCTGCGGGCCATCAGTTCGGGCGCGCTGCATCGAGGTTTCGATCGGCTCGAACCGTCCGGGCAGGACGCCGACGGCTCCGGTGCCATACAGCACCAGCCGGGCAATGCGGTCCGGGGCCTGCCGGACCATCTCCTGCACCACCATGCCACCCATGGAATGCCCCAGCAGGTCGAACCGCTGCACGCCTTGCGCGGTGAGCGTCTCCAGCACCCAGTCGGCAAAGCCCTCGATCCGGTCGATGGGCGGCAGGTGCGCGTTCCGGCCAAAGCCCGGCAGGTCCAAGGCGATCACCTCGCGCCCCTCACCCAGCGGGGCCTGTGGCGCCCACTGGTCGCTGCCGCCCATGAAACCATGGACGAGGACAAGGGGTGTCACCGACGGCCGCCCTGCACGATCCGGTCCAGGATCATGGCACAGAACAGGATCGAGAAGCCGGCCAGGATCCCCTGCCCCACGTTGGCGTATTGCAGCGCCTCCAGCACGTCCTCGCCCAGCCCCTTGGCGCCGATCAGCGAGGCGACGACCACCATCGCCAGCGACAGCATGATCGTCTGGTTGATACCCGCGCGGATCGAGGGGCTGGCCAGCGGCAGGTCGACCCTTGTCAGCAGATACCACTTGGTCGCGCCGAAACTGATCGCTGCCTCGCGCACGCTTTCGGGCACGCCGCGCAAGCCCAGCACGGTCAGCCGCACCACCGGCGTACCGCCAAAGATCATCGTGGTGACGACCGCCGCAGGCTTGCCCGTGCCAAAGAAGGCGATGACCGGGATCATGAAGACAAAGGCCGGCATGGTCTGCATGAAGTCCATGATCGGCTGGATCGCGGCGTAAAAGCGCGGGCGGCGCGCGGCGAACATGCCCAGCGGGATGCCGATCAGGATCGACAGGCAGGCCGCCGTGCCCAAGAGCGCCAGCGTCGTCATCGCCTTTTCCCAGAATCCCAGCAGGCCCATGTAGGCCAGGAAGGCACCGGACCAGATCGCCATGCGGACGCCCGCCGTCAGCCAGGTCAGCAGAGCGATCAGCGCCACGATCACGATCCAGGGCGTGCTGACAAAGACCAGCTCGAGCGCGTCGAGCACGAGGCGGATCACATAGGTGATCGCGTCGAACAGCGCGTCGCCGTTCAGCACCGCCCAGTTGAAGAACGACTCGACCCCCGAAATGCTGGTCAGGCGGATGTCCGGATCGGTGGGAAAGGTCCCCAGCAGCGCGAAGCGGCCCGGAAAGCTGTAATGCACCATGGCGGTCGCCACGATCAGCCCCATGAAGATGGCGCTGAACACGATATGCGCCACCGGCATCCCCGACCGGACGGAGCGGTCCGACTGCCAGTCGGAAAACCGCGCCTCGAGCGCCCAGTTCGCCACGATGGACTGCACCGCCTTGGCCACCAGCAGGATGGCAAGGCCGGTCAGCGCGATGGTTGGTCCCTCGGCGGCCAGCGCCTCGGCCTCGGCGCGGATGCCGCCGATGTTGGCCTCGAGCGACTCCACCGTGCGGCGGTAGACGTCGACCTTGTCCGAGTTGCTCTCGATGGCGGCGGCCAGCTGCTGGCGGCGCAGCTCCAGCGTGCCTTCGATCGACGCGATCCGCGCCATGGCGTCGGCGCCCAGGTCACCGAACAGCCCGCGCGCGATCTGGACAAAGGCCAGCGCCTCGAGGATCAGAAAGGGCAGCGCCCAGGACCACAGCCCCCGCGCGCCGAACCAGATCGGGCCGAACAGCCCCGCCATCAGGTTGAAGGTGGGGGTGAACCGGGCCGAGGCGCCGATCCGGTCAAAGTTGCGGATGTAATAGTCGGGGTTGGTGCGCACAAAGGTGCGGATGTTCTCGCGGCGCTCCTCGGCGTAAGCCAGCGCGGCCTCGCTTTCGGTGTCTTCGAGTGGGTTCAGGTTCGGATCCTTCATGACACCTCGGTCCCTTCGATCACGGTACGCAACAGGTCGGCGCGGGTGATGATGCCCACGTCCTGCCCGCCGTCCTCGACCAGGATCGCCCGGTCGTCTTCGATGGCGAGGTTGATCAGGCGGCTCAGCGTCTCGGCTTCGTTGACCCGCTTTGCGTCGGCGGGCAGCGGCCCATGCGCGGCGACATGTTCTGCGATGGGGCGCATCACCGCGTGGGCATGCACCACCTTCAGCCGCGAGATGCCGGCGACGAAATCGGCGACATAGTCATCGGCGGGGTGCATCACGATGTCCTCGGCGGTGCCGACCTGAACCACCTTTCCGTCCCGCATGATAGCGATGCGGTCGCCGATGCGCACCGCCTCGTCCAGGTCGTGGGTGATGAAGATCGTGGTCTTCTTCAGGATCTTGGACAGGCGGATGAATTCGTCCTGCAACTGCCGCCGGATCAGCGGATCGAGCGCCGAGAACGGCTCGTCCATCAGCAGCACGTCCGGATTGGCGGCCAGCGCCCGGGCGAGGCCCACGCGCTGCTGCATCCCGCCCGACAGTTCATGCGCGAACTTCGACGCCCAGGTGCCCAGCTCGACGATGTCGAGGATGGCGGCGGCCTGGCGCATCCGCTCGTTCTTGGCCACCTGGCGGATTTCCAGCGGCATGGCCACGTTGTCCAGCACCGACCGGTGCGGCATCAGGGCGAAGTTCTGGAACACCATGCCGATCTTGCGGTTGCGAAAGCGCTGAAGCTCCTTCGTGCCCAGCGCCATCACGTCGGTGCCCTCGATCTCGATCCTGCCGGCGGTCGGCTCCAGCAGGCGGTTGAAATGGCGCACCAGAGTGGACTTGCCGCTGCCCGACAGCCCCATGATGCAGAAGATTTCGCCCCGGTTCACCGTGAGGCTGACATCGGCCACGCCGACGACGGCGTTGAACTCGGCCAGCACCTCGGCCTTGCCCAGCCCGCGGTCGCGGATCGCCTGCAACGCCTGCTCCGGCCGGGCGCCGAAGATCTTCCACACGTTCGAGATCTCGATCACGGTATCGTCGGTCATCCGGGCCTGCCTTGCCAGTCGCGTTGCGGGGGCTCCGGACCTGCCGAAACCCCCATTGGCCAAGAAACGCGGATCAGAGACCCAGCCAGGCGTCGACGCGGTCAGGGTTCGCCTCGATCCATTCGCGGGCGACCTCGGCCGGGTCGCGTCCATTGCCGCTGATCTCGAAGGCAAAGCTGCTCACGTCATCGGCCGTCAGTTCGAAGTTGGCAAAGAACTCGGCGATCGCGGGCGAGCGGTCGGCCAGCGAGTTCGACCAGGCGATCTGCACCTTTTTCAGGTCGTCCTTGGAGGCGACGTTCGACTTGGCGAACCAGTCCGGGTCATCCGACGGCTGCACCATGACGTATTTGGCCGGGTCGTAGGCCGGTTCGGTCAGCATGACGACGTCGAACATGTACCAGATCGCGTGCGGCGTGTAGCAGTAGAAGGCATAGCCTTCGCCCTTGGCGATGCTGTCCTTGACGCGGGCGGTCTTGACGCTTTCCTCGGCGCGGATCGGCTCGATGAAATCGCCGAGACCGTAGTCACGGACCTTGACCTCGTTCACGTTGGCCGAGGCCCAGCCCGGCGCACCGATCCACATCTCGCCCTTGCCGTTGCCGTCGCTGTCCATCAGCGCGGCCACGTCCGGGCGTCCCAGATCGGCGATGTCGGTGATGTTGTGCGCGGCGGCAAAGTCCTTGGACACGCAGAAGCCCTGGTTGCCCGCGTAGGAGTTCGACGACAGGGTGACCGTCTTCTTGCCGTCGACGTATTCCTTGGTAAAGCTCTCCTGGTTGGGCAGCCAGACGTCCGGGTGCACGTCGATGTCACCCTTGCCCTGGTCCATCGCCTGGAAGATCGTGGCGTTGTTGCCGGGAACGTATTCCACCGTGCCGCCGATCCGCGTTTCGACCACGGCACCCAGCAGGTGGGCAATGGCTTGCGCGCCGGTCCAGGACGGCACGCCGATCTTGACCTCCTCTGCGGCGAAGGCCGGAAGTGCCAGCGCGCTGACCGCGGCGGCCAGTCCAATCGTCTTCAGGGTCTTCCTCATTGTCGTCTCCTCTGTTGGATCATCCGCGTCTCTTGCGCGGCATCGGGTCAGGTCAGCGAGGCCAGAAGCTGGTCCTCGTAGGCAAACAGCGCCGTCGCTCCGCCGGTATGCAGAAAGAGCACGGTATCGGTCGGCTTGAAAAAGCCCTGCCGGATCAGGCCGATCAAACCGGCCATGCCCTTGGCGGAATAGACGGGATCCAGAAGGATGCCCTCCTGCCGCGCGGTCAGGCGGATTGCCTCCAAAGTGGACTCTGCGGGAATCCCGTAGCCTTCGCCGACATAGCCGTCGTCGACGTGGATCCTGCTCAGCGGGACACCCTCGGCGCCCAGCTTTTCCAGCGTGCGCTGGGTCAGCCCGTGCACCGCCTTCATCTGCCGTTCGCGCGGCTGGCGGACCGACACACCCATCACCGGCAGGTCATGGCCGATGGCGTGGAACCCGGCGACGAGGCCGGCCTGCGTGCCGGTGCTGCCGGTGCCCATCACCAGCCAGTCGAACTGCTGACCGGTCTCGCGCGTGTGATCCGCGATTTCCTGCGCGCAATTGGCATAGCCCAGCGCGCCGGTCGGGTTGGAGCCGCCGCCGGGGATGAAGTAGGGCCGGTGGCCCTCGGCGCGCAGGCGTTCGGTCACCGCCTCGGCCTCGGCGTTCATGTCGAGGCCCGGCGGCCGGAACTCATGCGTCGCGCCAAAGATGTTGTCGAGCAGCACGTTGCCGGTCTGCTCGTAGGATGCGGCGCGGTCCGGCACGCGGCGTTCCAGCAGGACGTGACACTTCATGCCGACCCGGCAGGCGGCGGCGGCGGTCTGGCGCACGTGGTTGGACTGCACCGCGCCTTGGGTGACCAGCATGTCGGCTTTCTGCTGCATCGCCTCGCCCACCAGGAACTCCAGCTTGCGGGTCTTGTTGCCGCCCATCGCCAGGCCGGTGCAGTCGTCCCGCTTGATGAACAGGCGCGGCCCGCCCAGGTGCGCGCTGAGCCGGGGCATCGCCTCGATCGCCGTGGGCATGTGGCACAGATCCGTGCGCGGAAAGCGCCCGAAATCGATCCGGGCGCCGGGTTTCGGCATGATGTTCGTCTGGGCCATGGCATGTCCTGTCGAGAAAAGGGTCCCTCCCAGCCTGCGCAAGAACGACGCTCCGCGCCAATGCCATGTTGTTATGACATTATGCGTTTCTTGCATTATGTTCGCGCCATGGATGTCGATCTGTTCCGCGATCTCGACCGTCTGAGACAGACGGGCAACTTTTCCCAGGCCGCCGCGCTGGGGCATCTCAGCCAGCCTGCCTTCAGCCGACGGATCAAGTCGCTGGAGGAATGGGTCGGCGCGCGGCTGGTCGACCGGTCCCGCCAGCCGGTCAAACTGACCGAAGCGGGGGCGCAGATCCTCGAGGCCGGGTTGCAGGCGCTTGCCCGGATCGAGCATGAGCGCAGCCAGATCCTCGAGGCGCAGTCGCTGCCGGACAAATATGTCGTCACCTTCGGTGCGCAGCATTCCATCGCCTGGCGGTTCTACCCGGCCTGGCTGCAAGCGCTGGAAGAGGCCCACGGCCCGCTGCTGTCGCGCCTGCGCGCCGATGACCTGCCCAGCTGCCTGCGCGATCTCAAGAATGGCGATGTGGATTTCGTGATGGCCTACGCGCGCCGCGACGCGCCCGCCAGCCCGGCGGCCGACTCCATCATGGTGGGCGAGGACCGGCTGGTCCCGGTCTGCAAGCCCGATGCCGCCGGCCTGCCCCTGTTCCGTTTTGACGACACGCCGGGGGTGCGCATGCCCTTCCTGAGGTTCGGGGACACCGCCCCGATCGGTGCGCACCTCGAGCCGCTGTTCGCGCAAAAGCGCCTGCACGACCGGCTGCGCACGGTCTACGAGAACTCGATGACCGGCGCGCTGCGCATCCGTGCGCGGGCGGGGGACGGGGTGGCCTGGCTGCCGCAGAGCCTGGTTGCGCCCGACCTGGCCAGCGGCATCCTTGTCCGCACCGGCGATCCCGACTGGGACGTGGACCTCTCCATCCGCCTGTTCCGCAACGCGGCCCGCACCAATCGCACGACCCGCGCGGTCTGGTCCTTTCTCGAAGTGCGCCAGTCGGTGTCCCTGGTCTCGCAGATCTGACCGGCCAGGACCGCCGGCAAGCTCCGCAGCGGGTCTTCATATCTGTGCCACCTCGGCCCCCATCACCACGGCGACGGCGAGGGCGCGTAGAATTTGCCCCCGGTTACTTCGACGACTTCACCGCCATGTCCTGGCGGTCGCGCCGGAGTTCCCCGGAGGTGCGACCCCGGCATGCCGCGGACCTTTGACACGTGGTGTGACCCCCGCCAATGTCGGCAGCTGTTTCGAATGCTTCGCCCTGGGCCGGCACCTGAACGGCGTCGTCGCCGCCATCGCCCCGTGGTGGAAGGTCCGCGCCGCCCGCGCGCGCCTGTTGCTCCGCTTCGTCGGAGAGTCGCCCGACACCGCCCGCGCCCTGGGCCTACGCCCGGCGCTGATCCCTGACCTGGCCGCCACGAGGTGCGAAGCCTTTGCCGGGATCTGTGGGGCCTTATTGTCTTTGTTCACTCCCGGCAGATGGAATGAGGGCATCTCCTCGGGGCAGGGTCTGTTGGCCGTCGCGCTGGGGGTCCTTGCGTGCGGAAACCCGATCGCCTGCTTTGGCGCGGCGATCCTGTTCGCGGGTCCGGGGCGCCGGGCCTTTGACCTGCCAGTCTTACGCCTTCTGAATCCAGGTGAGGACGGCAAACCTCGGCATGTGCGGTTTCGACGGCACCTTTGATCGCATGGGCAAGGGGCTGATCGGCAGCCATGTCGACAAGATCGTCGCGCAAGACACCTCGGGCCGCGACGACAAGATCATCACCGCCGAGGTCCGCCCCAACCTGCTGTCCGGGGCACGCAAGCATCGGGGGCAAGATCGTGCCCGACCTGGCCCCAACCCAAGCAAAATCCAAGATCGACACGCCCGGCAAGTGCGCGCCTTGCGCCACCGCACCGGCGGACCACCGGCACCGCCAGGACCCCGGTCCTTGCCGGCGTCACAACCGAGATCTGCGCACAGACCACCATGTGCGAGGCAATGGACCGAGCCGTCGCCGCGACCTCGCGCCGCCGTGCACCGGCACGGTGCAACTGTTGCACGGGGAGCCACATGACAGAGGTCCTGGTGGAAACCGCAGGGGTCAGGGCATGCGAGGATATCACCTGCCACGGTGTGTGGCTGGCATGCCTGGCGTCGGGCTGAGGCCGCGATTCTCCGGGTGGGCAAGGTTCGCCTGAAACGGCCAGGCGAACCTGCCCTGACCCGTCACACCAGGATCATGTCCTGGGTGATCCCCGCCAGCGCGGTGTCCTTGAACACCACCGTCTCGACCCCGGCGGTGAACACCACGTCCTCGCCGTCCTGCGCCAGCGCCGCCAGCACCTGCGTCTGGCTCAGGCCAAAGCCGCTGAAATCCAGCGTATCCCAGGCCTCGACATCCGTGACGATCACCTCGCTCG
>NZ_FXYF01000031.1 GCF_900184945.1 Antarctobacter aquimaris
GGCAGACCAACGCGCCCCACGCCCCCGCGGCGCCCGCCGTCGCTGTCTTCCGCCCTTTCCACCCCTGGCGGGCGGCTTACCCCTCACGTGCGGGAACGCGGGGTGGGGGCCCGCCCCCGCCGGGCCCGGGACCCCTTGACCGGCCCCCGGCGGGGGGGGGGGGCGCCCCCCCCCCCCCCCGCCGCGGGGGGGGGGGGGGCCCCCCCCCCGCCTTGCCTTTCCCGACCTCCCTGCCCCGAGGCGCCGATGCTCTCCTTCGCGACACGACGTCTGATCCTGTCGATCCCGACGCTGCTGTTCATCAGCTTCGTCATCTTCATGCTGCTGCAACTCGCCCCCGGCGACCCGATGGCGCAGGTCCCGCTGACCGTGCCGCCGGAGGTCAAGGAAAAGATGCGCCAGGCGCTCGGCCTGGGTGAGCCGCCGCTCGTTCAATACTGGAAATGGCTGGTCCAGATGTTCTGGACCGAACCCAAGGTCATGGTCGACTGGATGTTCGGGACGCAGTTTGCCTGGCACTGGGAGGTGCCTGTCGCCGTCCCCACGGCCGATCAGCTGGAGGCCTTTCGCGCCGCCGGCCGCGTGCGCGAGGTCGATGGCGTGACCCAGATCCTGGTGCGGGATCAACGCGTGATCTCCTGGCAGACCCGGTCGCCGGTGATGGACATCGTGATCCAGCGCCTGCCGCAGACGCTGACCGTGGTCGGCACCGCCTACGTGGTGGCCATCCTGATCGCCCTGCCCGTCGGCATCTATTCCGCCTACCGGCAGTATTCGATCTTCGACCAGTCGGGCACCTTCATAACGATGATCGGCTTTTCCATCCCGCCGTTCTTTACCGGGCCGCTGCTGATCGTGATCTTTTCGGTGCAGCTGGGCTGGTTCCCCTCGATCTACGACACCACCCACGTCGTCACCGACTGGGCCAGCTTCAAGGTCCAGCTGGCGCAGATGATCATGCCGGTCATGGTGCTGGCGCTGCAGATCACCGCGCAGCTGTCGCGCTACATGCGCGCGTCGATGCTGGACAACCTCAACCAGGATTATGTCCGCACCGCCCGCGCCAAAGGCCTGTCCGAAGCGATCGTCGTCAACGTCCACGTGGTGCGCAACTCGATGATCCCGGTCGTCACCGTGATCGCGCTGGGCATCCCCAGCATCTTTGGCGGCGCCATCATCACCGAGAACGTGTTCAAGGTGAACGGCATCGGCCAGCTGCTGATCACCGCGCTGTTCGCCAACGACCTGCCCATGGTCATGACGCTGACCTTCATCTTTGCCGTGCTGATCGTGCTGTTCAACCTGATCGCCGATATCCTCTACGGCCTGCTTGACCCGAGGATCCGCTATGACTGACTCGCCGGATACCCCGCTTCAGGCCATCGAGGCGCTCAAGGACAAGGAACCGTCCAAGCCGCCGCGCTCGCGCAGCAAGGACGTCTGGGACCAGCTGCGCAAGCACAAGGGCGCGATGTTCGGCCTGGGCTTCGTGATCTTCATCACGCTCGCCGTGCTGGTGGGCCCGCTGCTCTACCAGGTCGATCCGCAAAAGATCGACATCCGCAACAAGGACTTCCGCCCGATCTACGTGGCGTTGTGGGACAGCGACGCCAAGACCGGCTGGAACAAGCCCTTCGGTTCGGACCAGCTGGGCCGCGACCAGCTGGCGCAGATGCTGGCCGGCGGGCGCGCCTCGATGGCCGTAGGCTGGGCCGCCATGGTGCTGAGCCTGATCATCGGCACCGCCGTCGGCGTTGCGGCCGGCTACTACAAGCGGCTGGACGGCCTGCTGATGCGCACCACGGACCTGTTCCTGTCGCTGCCCATCCTGCCGCTGCTGCTGCTGGCGGTGACGCTGTTCCGCCAGCCGCTGCGGGCCAACTTCGGCCCCGAGGGCGGCATGTTCATCCTGATCGTGACGATGATCGCCATCACCTCCTGGATGCCGACGGCGCGGATCGTGCGCGGCGACATCCTGGCCATCAAGGAACGCGAGTTCGTGCTCGCGGCGCGCTCCATCGGCACCACGCAGGGCAAGATCATCCGTCGCCACCTGCTGCCCAACGTGCTGTCGCCGATCATGGTGTCGGCCGCGCTGGGTCTCGCCACGGCGATCATTACCGAATCTGCGCTCAGCTTTCTGGGTGTCGGTTTCCCGTCGGATTTCCCGACTTGGGGCAAGATGCTGGCCGATGCCGTGGTGCGGATGGAGGAATTCCCCGAACGCGTGCTGCTGCCCGGCATCGCCATCTCGTTGACGGTGCTCAGCGTGAACTACCTCGGCGACGGGTTGCGCGACGCGCTCGACCCGCGCATCCGGGGCCGGTGAGCGCATCTGACCCCGTCATCACGGCGGTCGGCCCGGATGACCTGGCCGACCTCGCGATCCTCTTTGACAGCGCGGGCGTCACGCAGGGCTGCTGGTGCATGTGGTGGCGCGTGCCGGCCCGGGTGTTTGACGCCATGACCCAGCCCGAACGCCGCGCCACCTTCGAGGCGCAGGCCATGGACCACCCGCCCGGCCTTCTGGCCCGCATCGACGGGTGCCCCGCCGGCTGGGTCCAGGTCACGCCGCGCGCCGACCTTCCCCGGTTCAACGCCTCCCGCGCGGGCAAGGCGGCCAAGGACACCGACCTGGACCGCGACTGGGCGATGACCTGCTTTTTCATCCACAAGGATTTTCGCGGGCAGGGCCTGATGGAGGCGCTGGGCCGCGCCGCCTGCGTCTTTGCCGTGCAAAACGGCGCTGCGGCGGTCGAGGCCGCCGCCCATGTCCCCAGCGGCGACAAGCTGCAATGGAGCGACGGCTACACCGGCCTTGCCCCGGTTCTGTCGCGGGTCGGGTTCCTTCCCGTCGGCGCGCAGAGCGGGCGGCGGCAAAGGATGCGCTGGACCGCCTGACGCAGGACCGGGCCCGTTCTGGTGCCGATCTGCCGTCCGGCGGAAATAAGGACAGCGCCCTACCCTGCGCAATCGAGGCAGGACGGTCTGCCCACCGCCCCGAGCAGGCAGGAACAGCCGTTCGGCCCTTGCGCGCATTTCGGAACATCGTTCCCGATCTGGCACGCGGATCTTCCGTATAACCCCTTGCCAGAACGGTTTTTCGCCCGCATCTGGAACGGAATTCCTGATTTGCGGAGACTGCCATGTATGAATCGCTGGGATTCGACACCCTCACCGCGCCGCAGGCGTCGGTCTGGTTCGCGCTGATCCTCGGGGCCGCCTTTGGCCTGCTGGCCGAACGCACGCGCTTCTGTTTCCGCCGCGGGCTAGTCGGTGAAGACCGCCGCGCCGCGCTGGGCGTCTGGCTGACCGGTCTCGCCGTTGCCCTGCTGGGCACCCAGGGCGCCGTGGCGCTGGGCTGGATCGACTTCGGCGATCACCGCTTCCTGGCCTCCGACCTGCCCGTGGCCGCGATCCTGCTGGGCGGCGCGCTGTTCGGCGCGGGCATGGTGCTGACGCGGGGCTGCGTATCGCGGCTGACGGTGCTGACCGCCTCGGGCAACCTGCGCGCGCTGACCGTGCTGGCGGTCTTTGCCGTGGTCGCCCATGCCACGCTCAAGGGCCTGCTGGCCCCGGTCCGCGTCGCGCTGGCCGATGTGACCCTACCGCTGGGCGAGACGACCACGCTGGCTGCGCTGCCGGGGGGTGCCGCGCTCTGGACTGCCGCGCTTGCGGTGCTGGCGCTGGTCTATGCCGCGCGCTCGGGCAACCGCTGGCCAATGCTGGCCGGTGGCGCGCTGATCGGGCTGCTGGTGCCGCTGGGCTGGGTCGGCACGGGCTTTGTCCTCTACGATGATTTCGACCCGATCGCGATGCAGAGCCTCGCCTTCACCTCGACCTGGGCCGACACGCTGTTCTATACCGTCGCCTCCACCGCCGTGCCGGCTGGCTTTGGCGTGGGCCTTGTGGGGGGCGTGCTGCTGGGCGCCTTTGTTTCGGCGCTGGCGGCCCGCCGCTTCCAGTGGCAGAGCTTTACCAGCCCGCGCGAAACCGGCCGCTACCTGGCCGGGGCGGCGCTGATGGGCGTGGGTGGCGTGCTGGCCGGCGGCTGCACCGTGGGCGCGGGCCTGTCGGGTGTGCCGACGCTGTCGATCGCGGCCCTGCTGGCCCTGGCGGCCATCACGGCGGGCGCGCTGGTCACCAACCTCCTCCTCTCCGGTGCGTCCTCGCGCACCGCCGCCCTGCACCCCGCAGAATGAGCGTCTGACGTCCCGTAGACGACGCCCATGGTCCCCTCGGGAGGAGAAGGCCGGGGAGGCAGCGCCCAGGGGGTTCACGTCCCCCCCGACAGCGCCGCCTCCCCGAACACCTTTCAGAACCATGGGCAAGGCCCGGACAACACGCGCCCCGGGCTTGACCCGGGGCCTCTGTCCTGACCTGCGCCGATAGGCTCAGAGGTCCGGGCCACTCTTTTCCATGTGATGCCGTATGCGGCGGATCATCAGCCAGACCACCACCACCACCGGCGCGGTCACCAGGGCGGTCAGCATGCCCTTGCTCATGCCCAGCGCCTCGGACACCGGATACAAAAGGTAGCCCGCCAGCGAGACGGCGTAATAGCTGATCGCCACCACCGACAGCCCTTCGACCGTCTTTTGCAGCTGCAATTGCAACTCTGCCCGCTTGTCCATGCTTTCCAGTAGCTGCTGGTTCTGCGCCGAGCGTCCCACCTCGACCCGCGTGCGCAGTAGGTCGGCGGCGCGGGTGGCGCGGTTGGTCATGCTCTCCAGCCGTCGCTCCGCGCTCTTGACCGTGCGCATGGCCGGGTCGTAGCGCCGGGTCATGAACTCGGCAAAGGTCTGGCGGCCGAGGAACCGCACCTCGCGCAACACCTCGATCCGCTGGCCGACGATGGCCTCGTAGGCCCCTGTCGCACCCAGCCGAAAGGAGGTCTGCGCCGACAGGCTCTCCAGCTCGGCCGAGACCTTGAGCAGGGTCTTGAGCGTCGCCTCTTCCTGGCCGTCGTCCTCGGTCATGACCTGCATCAGGCGGGTCAGCTCGGCGTCGATCTGGCCCATGCGCGGTCCGATCGCGCCGACCCGGGTAAAGCCCAGCATCGACATCGCCTTGTAGGTTTCGATCTCGCACAGCCGCTGCACGATCCGCCCGACGCGGCGCTGGCCCACGCCCGCGCGGGTGAAGACGGCAAAGCGCTGATGCCCGGCCGGATCGATGCGGAAATCGCCCGCCACCACGGCCTCGCCGTCGATCACTTCGCTCACGGCGACGCTCTCCGGCACCATCCAGTCGTTCACCATCCGGCTGATCTGTTCGTCGTCCTTTGGGCGCAGGTCGACGCGCAGCATGGCCGAGGTCACCCGCACGCCCGGCGCACGGTCCAGCCAGTCCGAGGGGAACACGTCGAAATCCGCCGGGTCAAAGGGCCGTTCGCCCAGCCCCGGCAGGAACACGGTGTAGGTCACGAACTCGGTGTGCTGCTCCCACTTGAGCATGTGCTGGCCGATCTGCCCCTGGTAATGTGTCGCT
Source organism: Antarctobacter aquimaris (assembly GCF_900184945.1). Lineage (GTDB taxonomy): Bacteria > Pseudomonadota > Alphaproteobacteria > Rhodobacterales > Rhodobacteraceae > Maliponia > Maliponia aquimaris. The sequence continues at coordinate 5,491 of NZ_FXYF01000031.1, forward strand.
CCCGGCTGCGGGTGCGGCGTGTCGTGCCGGTCCAGCAGTTCGAGCAGATGCGCGACATCAAGGCTCCGGTCCCGCGACGCGGCGTTGCCCGGCTGCTTGATGGCCAGGTAGATCGCCCGGCACGGCGTCGTCAGCGAGGGAAAGGGGCGCGCGTGCAGCTCGTTGGCCAGCTTGTAACGCAGCGGATGGTCCTGGATGGGCGGCATGGGTCAGCTCCGGATGATCCCTGCAAGATGAATTGCTGCACCTGCAAAGTAAAGGCGAAAAACCCGCGTTTTCAAAGCGTTAAATGAATGCATCGGTATACCGGCCGGGATGGCGGCAATGTCCGGGCAAATCATGGGCTTATCAAGTCGTCCGGGGTGTAGGTGGTGGTGCTGACATAGGCCTTGCGCGGTCCCCGGACGTGCCAGATGACCTGCCAACGCGGCCAGGCGCCGAAATCATAGGTGCCATCGTACTGGTCCGGCGGGCACCAGTGGCCGACAGGCCCCCCGAGGGGCGGCACCTGGTGAAAGAACCGCCCGTCGTCGAAGAACACGCCGAGGTCACCGCCCCACCTGTAACGCCGTTCGGCCGCGAACCGCCCCTGCCCGCCCAGGCTCAGCGTCCCGGTCTCGACATACAGCGCGCCGTCGCCCTCGGGCGTCCAGACCGCCACGCCGTCAAAGGTGCCGCGCGTGCCGTCATCCTGGATGATCTCCCGCGCGATCCGCCAGCGGCCCAGGAACTCCGCCAGCCGCAGCGCCGTGCCGGCGGCCTCGGCATGGGGGGCAATCCGTCTCATCGCGCGCTCCTTGCAGGACCTGTAGAGCCATCGTAAAGGCAGCGCTCTGCCAGAGACAATCCACGAAAGGGTCCGCCGCATGATCCCCCGCTACTCCCGCCCCGAGATGGTCGCCATCTGGTCGCCCGAGACAAAGTTCCGCATCTGGTACGAGATCGAAGCCCACGCCTGCGATGCGATGGCCGCGCTGGGCGTCATCCCCAAGGCCAACGCCGAGGCCGTGTGGAAGGCGAATGACGTGACCTTCGACATCGACCGCATCGACGAGATCGAGCGCGAGACCAAGCATGATGTGATCGCCTTCCTGACCCACCTGGCCGAGATCATCGGCAACGACGAGGCGCGGTTCGTCCACCAGGGCATGACCTCGTCCGACGTGCTGGACACCTGTTTCAACGTGCAGCTGGTGCGCGCCTCCGACATCCTGATCAAGGACATCGAAGGGCTGCTGGCCGCGCTCAAGCGCCGCGCCTTTGAGCACAAGGACACCATCCGCATCGGCCGCAGCCACGGCATCCACGCCGAGCCGACGACCATGGGCCTGACCTTTGCCCGCTTCTACGCCGAGATGGACCGCAACCTGTCGCGCATGCGCGACGCGCGCGCCGAAATCGCCACCGGGGCCATTTCCGGCGCGGTCGGCACCTTTGCCAACATCGACCCGGCGGTCGAAGAACACGTCTGCGACCAGATGGGCCTGGTGCCCGAGCCGATCAGCACGCAGGTGATCCCGCGCGACCGGCACGCCGCGTTTTTCGCCACGCTGGGGGTGATCGCCTCCAGCATCGAGAACATCGCGACCGAAATCCGCCACATGCAGCGCACCGAGGTGCTGGAGGCGGCCGAGTTCTTCTCGATGGGGCAAAAGGGCTCGTCGGCCATGCCGCACAAGAAGAACCCGGTGCTGACCGAGAACCTGACCGGCCTGGCCCGTCTCGTCCGCATGGCGGTGATCCCGGCGATGGAAAACGTGACCCTCTGGCACGAGCGCGACATCTCGCACAGCTCGGTCGAGCGCAACATCGGCCCCGACACCACCATCACGCTGGACTTTGCCCTGTCACGCCTGACCGGCGTCATCGACAAGCTGCTGGTCTACCCGCAGAACATGCTGGACAACATGAACAAGTTCCCCGGCCTGGTGATGTCGCAGCGGGTGCTGCTGGCGCTGACGCAGGCCGGCGTGTCGCGTGAGGACGCCTACCGCCTGGTGCAGCGCAACGCGATGAAGGTCTGGGATCACCGCACCGACTTTCGCGAGGAACTGCTGGCCGATCCGGAAGTGCGCGCGGCGCTGTCCGAAGACGAGATCAACGAGAAGTTCGACCTTGGCTATCACACCAAGCATGTCGACACGATCTTTGACCGGGTGTTCGGCGAGGGCTGAGGCGCGTTTGTCGTCGGGCGGCGTCGACTGTCAGGCGCCGTTGTCGGGGGCCTGCCCGTTTTTCGGGCGGGTCCTGTTCACGATCTTGCGGGGTACGCCTGCCGTCAGCAACATTCTTTTGGACGGGCGACCGGCCCGTGCTATCCTTCCGGATACAGCAACAGAAGGAAGGAAGAATGACGTTGAAGATGATCCTCGCCGCGACCGCCTTCATGGTGGCTCCGGTGCTGGCGATGGCGGAGTGCGCCGGCCACGTGAAGCAGGTGATGTCCTGCACCGATGGCATGGTCTACGACGCCGAATCCGGCACCTGCGTCGTCACGACGGGCTGACCTCATACCCGGCCCTTCCGGGCTGTTCACAGGCACGATCGGGCGGCTCCCAGGGGCTGCCCGTTTTCGTGCCGTGGCATCGTCACGGCTGCCGCGCACCCTCGACGACATCGACCAGGGCCAGCATCATTTCCTCGAGCTTTTCAAGCTCTTCCATCGCCAGTTGCGGATCGCGGCGCGCAAGCCGGGCGCGGGCCATGCGCAGCGTGCGCAACATGCGTGACAGGCCGGGCGCCAGCCGGTCGTCCGCCCCATCGCCGAAATCGGCCAGTATCTGCGGCTGACCGGAGGACTTGAGGATCCTGCGTTCCTCGAGAGAGGTGCCCACCATGTCCCAAAGCTGGCGCGTCGACAGCCGGTCCTTGGACAGCGCGGTCACGTCCTCGCCCAGGTCGCGCGGGTCGCCGCCGGTGACGACGCAGATCACCGCGTCGTTCAGCCGCCGATCGTCCCGCAGTTCGCGCGCAAAATCGGCCCCGAGGCCGTCGGGCATGCGGTTGTCCAGCAGGATGAGATCCGCGTGGTCGGAGTCCAGGAAACTGCGCGCCTCGGCCAGCGTGGCGCATTCATGCACCCGAAGACCGGGCCGGTCCCGGCCGACGCAGCGCCTGATCATGTGGCGGTCGAACGTATCGTCATCGACCACCAGGCAGCTTGAGACCGACAGATCGGGCGCGCGCGGATTGGCATGCATGTCACCGACTTCCCTTTTCATCACCGACTCCCCATTCCAAGGGCCGCAGTCTGCGCCGCGACATCCTAACGGCCGGTTAATCGAAACGGAAGATTTGTCATTATTTGCAAAGGCTTCGCGGACGCGTCGCGACCTCGCCGCTTAACGGACCGGAAACCTTGAGCGGCTATCCCTTTGGCCTGTCGTTCAACAACATGTTCGGACCGCCCCCATGCCTGCACTCGCTGCCCTTCCCGCGCCTTCGGCGCTTGGCCCGGCCCGGCCCCGGCTGACCCGCAAGGCCAAGGCCGCCATCATCGTCCAGTTCCTGCTGAACGAAGGCGCCGACGTCCCGCTCGCCGCGCTGCCCGAGGAATACCAGGCCGAGCTGACGATGCTGCTGGGCAACATGCGCTACATCGACCGCGAGACGCTGAATGCCGTGGTCGAGGAATTCTCGAACGAGCTGGAATCGGTCGGTCTGGCTTTTCCTGGCGACATGGCCGGGGCGCTGACCGCGCTGGACGGCAAGATCAGCCCGCAGACCGCCCACCGCCTGCGCAAGGAGGCCGGGGTGCGCCAGACTGGCGATCCGTGGCAGCGGATCAATACGCTGGACGTCGACCGGCTGAAGAAACTGGTGCTGTCCGAAAGCACCGAGGTCGCGGCCGTCATGATGTCCAAGATCGACGTCGGCAAGGCGGCGATGGTCCTGGCCAAGCTGCCCGGCGACAAGGCGCGGCGCATCTCATACGCCGTCTCGATGACCACGGGTGTCACGCCGGACGCGGTGGACCGCATCGGCATCAGCCTCGCCGCGCAGATCGACGCCGAACCGCCGCGCGCCTTCAAGGCGAGGCCGGATGAACGGCTGGGTGCGATCCTGAACTATTCCAACACCACGATCCGTGAGGACCTGTTGCAGAACCTCGAGCAGGAGGACGCCGAGTTCGCCGAAGCGGTGCGCAAGGCGATCTTTACCTTCGCCAACATCCCCGACCGGCTGAACGCCATCGACGTCCCCAAGATCACCCGCGATGTCGACGCCGCGACGCTGGCCACCGCCATCGCCGCCGCAAGCACCGGGTCGGAGGACGAGCAGCGGACCGTCGCCTTCCTCTACGCCAACATGTCCAAGCGGCTGGGCGACAACATCCGCGAAGAGGCCGGCGCGCTGGGCGAGGTCAAGCCCAAGACCGGCGAAAAGGCCATGAGCGCGGTGGTGGCGGCGATCCGCGATCTCGTGTCCGTCGGCGAGATCGAACTGCGCGACCCGAACGCAGAGGAGTGACGCCTCGCGCGAACCTGGCCCGACCTTGCCGCACTCGGGCTGTGCGGCTAAAACGAGCCACAGGTCAGACCGAGGGAGCCAGTGGGCAAGACAACCAAAGCCAAGCGCGAGCCGCGCAGGCATGGCGGCTGGGAAGACCGGCTTGCGGATTACGCGATCCGTGCCTTGGTCTGGATGGCCATGCGGCTGCCTGTCCGCACCCGGCTGAAACTGGTCAGCTGGATCGTCCGGCGGCTGGTCGCCCCGGTGATCGGCTGGCCGGCACGGGTCCGCGCCAACCTGGCCTACGTCTGGCCTGACCTGCCCGAAGCCGAGGCGCGCCGCATCACCGACCAGGTGATCGACAACGTGGCGCGCGCCTTTATCGAGAATTACGACGTTCCGGAGATGCTGGAGCGCGGGGCACGGGCCAAACTCACTGGCCCCGGCCTTGCCGCCGTGGAGCAGGCCCGCGCCGAGGGCCGCCCGGTGCTGCTCGTAACCGCTCATTACGGCAGCGGCGAGTGCGGCCGATGCGCCATGGTGGCGCGCGGCTACAAGATCGGCGGGCTGATCCGCCCCATGTCCAACCCGTTCTTCAACGAACACTACGTCCAGAACATGCGCGACATCTGTGAGCCGGTCTTTGAACAAGGCCGCCGTGGCACCATGGGTCTGATCAAGCACATCCGCGATGGCGGCATGGCAGTGCTGTTGTTCGACGTCTTTGACAGCGCTGGCGTCCCTATCGACTTTCTTGGCAAGCCCGCGCCCACCCTGACCTCAGTCGCCGATATCGCCCTGAAAACGGGCGCACTGGTGGTGCCCTATTTTGGCATCCGCCACCCGGACCGCTACGGTATTGACGCCGTATTGGAGGAGCCCATCGCCCACGGCGATCCCGTCGACATGATGCGCGAGGCCACCCGGCGGCTGGAGGCGCGGATCAAGCAGGATCCCGGTCAGTGGATGTGGTTGCATCGCCGCTGGAAACCCAAACGGCAGGAAAAGCGTCAGCGCAAGCGCGCGGCCGCCTCGATGTGACCGTTGTCGGGATCCTGCACCAGCACGATCACCGGCAGCGCGCCGTCCAGCCTGACCCGCCCCTCGTAGACGCCCTTGCCGTCCCAGCGCCCGGCGACGGTCCAGTTAGTGGCGACATTGGTGTACGTCAGGGTGCGGCCGGCATTTTCGCCGCGCGTGATCTCGACCTCCTTGCGGGGCATGTAGACCACCACGTGGATGTCGCAGGGCCGCACCTGGCCCAGCGCCTCGGCGCGGATCGTCAGGTGATCGCCGGCGCGCGCGACCCTGAGGTCGACGGTGCGCGGACGATCGGCGTGCTTCTGGATCAGGTCCGCCAGCTTCATCGAGCGCGAACCGACCACGTCGTCGACCCCGTTCACCACCATCTGCGGCGTGTAGATCATCTTCCAGCCGCCGGTGCGGGCGTAGGCCTTTTGTCGCTTGGTAAAGGCGTGCTGGGCAAACACGTCCTTCCAGCCGATGTAATCCCAGTAATCGACGTGCAACGCCAGGGCGATCACATCCTCGCGGTCGCCGAGTTCGGCCAGCAGTGCATCGGCCGGCGGGCACGACGAACAGCCTTGCGACGTGAAGAGTTCGACGACCACGGGCGAGTCCTGCGCGACGACCGGACCAGCGCCCGCAACAGCGATACCGAGCGCCGCGATCATCCCCTTGAACCTGCCCATCGAGTCCCCGCCTTCGGTGTCCTGTGCTTCACGGGTCTACCCAACCCGGTTTGCGAACACCAATCAAGGTTTTGCGAGACAGGGTGAGCCGGGCACAGGACGCGCCCGCGCGCCCGGCCGACGCCTGGGCGGCCTTGTGCCACGAACTGCCGTCTGATAGAAATAGAAACTGTGTGCCACGGTATACAAAACGCCGCACCCCCCTTGATTGAGGACCTGCCTTTGAGGCAAGAGAGGCGCAACGATCCCCCTATCGCGACCCCATCGGAGGTACTGATGACCATCACTGTAGGCCATGACAGCGCCAAGACGCGCAAGACGCTTCAGGCTGGCGGCCAGACCGTCGCCTATTACTCGATCCCCGCGGCCGAGGCGGCCGGGCTGGGCGACTTTTCCAGGCTGCCCGCCGCGCTGAAGGTGGTGCTGGAGAACATGCTGCGGTTCGAGGACGGCAAGACCGTCACCGTGGACGACATCAAGGCCTTCTCCGACTGGGCCAAGAACGGCGGCAAGGGCGACCGCGAACTGGCGTACCGTCCGGCGCGCGTGCTGATGCAGGACTTCACCGGCGTTCCCGCCGTGGTCGACCTGGCCGCGATGCGCGACGGCATCAAGGCGCTGGGCGGCGACCCGCAGCAGATCAACCCGCTGAACCCGGTCGACCTGGTGATCGACCATTCGGTCATGATCGACGAGTTCGGCAACCCGCGCGCCTTCCAGATGAACGTGGACCGCGAGTATGAGCGCAATATGGAGCGCTATACCTTCCTCAAGTGGGGCCAGACCGCGTTCAACAACTTCCGCGTGGTGCCCCCGGGCACCGGCATCTGCCACCAGGTGAACCTGGAATACCTCAGCCAGACCGTCTGGACCGACACCGACCAGAACGGCGAGATGGTCGCCTACCCCGACACCCTCGTCGGCACCGACAGCCACACCACCATGGTCAACGGCGCGGCCGTGCTGGGCTGGGGCGTGGGCGGCATCGAGGCCGAGGCCGCCATGCTGGGCCAGCCGATCTCCATGTTGATCCCCGAGGTCGTCGGCTTCAAGCTGACCGGCGAGATGGTCGAGGGCACCACCGGCACCGACCTGGTGCTGAAGGTCGTCGAGATGCTGCGCAAGCATGGCGTGGTCAGCAAGTTCGTCGAATTCTACGGCCCCGGCCTGGACAAGCTGCCGCTGGCGCAGCGTGCCACCATCGCCAACATGGCCCCGGAATACGGCGCCACCTGCGGCTTTTTCCCGATTGACGACGAGACCCTGCGCTACCTGCGCGTCACCGGCCGCGAGGAATCGCGCATCGCCCTGGTCGAGGCCTATGCCAAGGAAAATGGCTTCTGGCGCGGTCCGGACTACAACCCGATCTACTCCTCGACGCTTGAATTGGACATGGGCACCATCGTTCCCGCCATCTCGGGGCCCAAGCGTCCGCAGGACTACCTGAAGCTGACGGAGGCCGCGTCGGCCTTTGAAAAGGTCGTCGCCGACTACCGCGGCATCGACATCTCGGCCGCAGCCAAGGACATGGCCGACGAAGGCCCGGTGGCCACCAAGCCGGTCAACCTGCACAAGAGCGTGAAGGTCGCAGGCGAGGATTACGAATTGCGCGACGGGTCGGTGGTGATCGCCTCAATCACCTCCTGCACCAACACCTCCAACCCCTACGTGCTGATCGGCGCGGGCCTCGTCGCCCGCAAGGCCCGCGCGCTGGGCCTGAACCGCAAGCCCTGGGTCAAGACCTCGCTGGCACCGGGATCGCAGGTGGTGACCGAGTACCTCGAGGCCGCCGGCCTGCAAGAGGACCTGGACGCCGTCGGCTTCAACCTGGTCGGCTACGGTTGCACCACCTGCATCGGCAACTCCGGCCCCCTCCAGCCGGAGATCTCGAAGGCGATCAGCGAAAGCGACCTGATCGCCACCGCGGTGCTGTCGGGCAACCGCAACTTCGAAGGCCGCATTTCGCCGGACGTGCGCGCCAACTACCTGGCCTCGCCGCCGCTGGTCGTGGTCTACGCGCTGGCCGGTGACATGAACATCGACCTGACCACCGAAGCGATCGGCCAGGACAAGGACGGCAACGATGTCTTCCTCAAGGACATCTGGCCGACCAACCAGGAAATCGCCGAGTTGGTCGAAAGGGTCGTCACCCGCGAGGCGTTCCAGTCCAAGTACGCCGACGTCTTCAAGGGCGACGAGAAGTGGCAGGGCGTCAAGACCACCGAGGCCGAGACCTACGATTGGCCGGCCAGCTCGACCTATGTGCAGAACCCGCCCTACTTCCAGGGCATGTCGCCCGAGCCGGGCACGATCTCGAACATCGAGGGCGCGCGCGTGCTGGCGATCCTGGGTGACATGATCACCACCGACCACATCTCGCCCGCCGGGTCGTTCAAGGCCGATACCCCCGCAGGCAAGTACCTGACCGAACGCCAGGTCGCCCCGCGCGAGTTCAACTCCTACGGCTCGCGTCGCGGCAACCACGAGATCATGATGCGCGGCACCTTCGCCAACATCCGCATCAAGAACGAGATCCTCGATGGTGTCGAAGGCGGCTACACCAAGGGGCCGGACGGCGCGCAGACCTCGATCTACGACGCCGCCATGGCCTACAAGGATCAGGGCACACCGCTGGTGATCTTCGGCGGCGAACAGTACGGCGCGGGGTCCTCGCGCGACTGGGCGGCCAAGGGCACCGCGCTCTTGGGCGTCAAGGCGGTCATCGCCGAGAGCTTCGAGCGTATCCACCGGTCGAACCTGGTCGGCATGGGCGTCATCCCGTTCGAGTTCACCGGCGGCGACACCCGCAAGTCGCTGGGCCTGAAGGGCGACGAGACGGTCTCGATCTCCGGCCTCGACAGCATCCAGCCGTTGCAGGAGGTGCCCTGCACCATCACCTACGGCGACGGATCGGTGAAGGAGATCACCATCAAGTGCCGGATCGATACTGCCATCGAGATCGAGTATGTCGAACATGGCGGCGTGCTGCACTATGTGCTGCGCAACCTGGCCAAGGCGCCAATCGCCGCTGAGTAATCCCTGTCACGACGTGACGGCACAGGGCCCCCCGGTTGTCCGGGGGGCCTTTTTCATGCCTGAACGCGCGGTGTGTCGTCACGGCGCGACCGCGAAGGTCACCCAGGCACAATTGGCCTTATCGCTCTCCGCGATCAGCGCCGACCGGGGCATGGTATTCTACGGCAGGTCGAGACCGCCTCGGCGCTGGCCTGGGCAAACCGGATCGATGCTGCGCCCACGGCCCAACCGCCGGACATCTTCACCGCCCCTCGCTCTCAAGATCGCAGCGCAGGCCGTGATCCTCGCCATTGGCGCGGGTGCCGACAACCTTGACGCAGTAAGCGATCTCCACGGCTGCGAACGGATCATCGCCGAGATGCCATACCTGCGGATCAGAGCGGCCCGCCACCTGCCGCACGACCTGCGCGACAGGCTGACCCTGCACCCCGCGCAGGATCTCGCCGAAAGCGCCTGACCCCTCCTGCCCGCGGCAAGGCTTTGCCGAAATCGCGGGCAGATTCGCCGAAATCCGCGCAAAGGCCCGTCAGTGCGGGTTTTCCTGACCTGCCCGTGGGGCTTTTCCCCCTGTATCAACGCCTCGTGACCCCATCTTGGTGGGGGCAAGAAACGACGAGGCAGAGCCATGAAAACCCTGACCCTTCTGCAAGCCGCCGCGCTTCTGATGCTGGCCGTGATCGGCGCCTATGCCGGGCACAGCACGGCGGCGACCAGCTGTGCCCAGCCGGCCGCCGCCACCGAGGTCTGCGACCTCTGACCGTTCAGATCAGCTGGGATCGGGCAGAGGCGGTATGCTGCGCAGGTAGAGGATCACCGCCGCCAGGTCGTCGGCGGTCATCTTCGCGAGGTAGCCGTAGGGCATCGGCGGCAGCATGGCCGATCCGTCTGGCCGCACACCCTGGGTGATCATCTTTGCCAGCTCCTCGTCCGAATACCCCGCCAGCCCGTCCGGGTGCGACGTGATGTTCGCCGCGACCGAGGTGCCCCAGGGTCCATGGAACTCGAACCCGCCGGCGCCCAGGTGGGTGTCGAACATCGGCCCCATCTCGCCAAAGGTGGTGTGGCACTCCAGGCAATGCGCCACCGGCCCGGCGAGGTAGGCGCCATAATCCACCGTCACCCCCTGCGGAGGAGCCGAGACCGTGGTCAGCGGCGGGCCATAGGTCGGGGGCAGCGGGATGTTGTAGACGCTTTCGCCCGGATCGTTGTCCACCGCCGGGACCGTACGGAGGTACATCACCATGCTCATGGCGTCATCATCCGACAGCCCGCGATACAGTACGATCGGCATCGGCGGCCCGATCACCGAGCCGTCCGGCCGGATGCCCTCGCGGATGGCGCGCACCAGTTCCGCATCGGTCCAGCCCGCCACGTCGCCGCCCGGCGTGATGTTGGCGGAAATCGCGGTGAAGCCCGGGTTCTTTTCCACCAGCCGTCCAGCCAGGTTCTGCTCGGCGATGAAGCCCTGCGGCCCCATCGGCGTGTGGCAGTTGCCGCAGCCTGCCGGTCCCTCGACCAGATACCTGCCCCGTTCGAGGCTTGGCTCCGCCTGAGCCAGCGTCGCAACGAACGCCAGCCCAATACCGGTCACAATCGTTTTCATAGTCGTCTCCCTGAAATCCTGTTCGCGTAAAAACACTTCGACTCGCACGTGCAGCCAGTGTACCGCGCAATCGGACAGTTTCTCAGGTAATTCAGATCAGCGCCCCAGCGCCTCGTTCAGCCGGGGGACAAAGCGCTGCTGGTAGTCGGAGCCGACCAGGGGACCGACGAACTTGAACAGCACGGTGCCGTCGCCATCCAGGATAAAGGTCTCGGGCGGCGCGGTGACACCCCAGTCGATCGCCGTCCGGCCCGCCGGGTCGAAGGCCACCGCCAGGAAGGGGTTTCCGTCGTCCTTGAGGTAGCGCTGGGCGTTGTCTGCCTTGTCCTTGAAGTTGACGCCGACGATGCGGATGCCTTCGGCCTGCATCTGCTTCAACACAGGGTGCTCGGCGCGGCAGGGCGGGCACCAGCTGGCCCAGAAGTTGACCAGCGTCACCTCGCCCGACGCCAGCATTTCCGGCGTGATGGCCGCGTAGCCCGGCAGCGCCTCGGAGGTCATCGCCGGTGCCGGTTTGCCCTCGAACATCGACTCCAGCTCGTTCTGGCCGTCGCGCCCAAGGCCAAAGTAGAACAGCGCGCCGATCGCGGCAAAGATCAGCGGCGGGGCAATCATGAGGGGGGACAGCCTAGCCATTCTTCTGACGCTCCTCGATCCGCTTCAATTCGGCGCGGACTCGGCGCGCGCGCCAGACGCTGACCGCCACCAGCGCCACGATCAGCACCAGCGACACGGCGTAGGACGACAGCACCGCTCCCGCGTATTTGCCCAGCTCCGGCATCATGCCATGCGCTCCCGCGCCAGCAGCGCGCGGGTCCGGCGCGCCCGGATTTCCGTCTGCGTCCGCAGCAGCACCAGCGCCAGGAACAGCAGCACGAAACCCGCCATGCAGATCAGCGCCGGATACCAGAAGACGTCGGCGATGTTCTGCTCCTTGTCGACCGAAAAGGTCGCGTCCTGGTGCAGGCCCTGGTTCCAGAAGATCACCGCGTAGCGCGACAGCAGCGCAAAGACTGACCCGACCAGGCAGAGGATCGAGGTCAGGTCGGCGGCGGTGTCGTCGTTCTCGATCGCTTCCCACAGCGCCATGTAACCGAGGTAGAACAGAAACAGGATCAGAAAGGAGGTCAGCCGCGGGTCCCAGGCCCACCAGGTGCCCCACATCGGCTGCCCCCAGATCGCCCCGGTGGACAGCGCGATCACGGTAAAGGTGGCGCCCACCGGGGCCGCCGCCCGCGCCGCCAGCGCGCTGACGTGGTGCCGCCGCACGATCCAGATCAGCGAGGCGACCAGCATCATCAGCCAGGCGTTGATCGCCATCAGCGCCGCCGGAACATGCAGGTAGATGATCTTGACGGTCGAACCTTGCCGGATGTCATCCGGGGTGAAGAAAAAGCCCCAGATCAGCCCGGTGGCCAGGCAGAGCACCGCCGCCCCCGCCACCCAGGGCAGCAGGAAATCCGCCGTGCGGATGAACTTGACCGGATTGGCGTATTCCCAGATCGACATCGCCTCTCGCCTCCCTTGACCCCGGCGGTTACAGCGCAAATAGTCCCCGGGCGCAATACGTCACCGGGACGCGCTCACCGCAGGTTGATCCGCGGGACGGGCGCCAGGGTGGCCGAGATCAGCGAGTCTGCACCTGCGTGACGATCTCCAGCAATTGCACCTCGATCTGGCGAAAGCGCTGGAGCGGTGCCACATCCGGGTGCTGCCGCGCAGACAGGGCGCTGCCGAACACCTGCACGTCAAAGCGGCAGTCGGGAAGGTCGACGCGCAGGAAACTGGTCGGCGCATCGGCCATGACGCCGCCCAGCCGAATGGTTCCGTCTTTCTGCGGCGTCTGATCCACCTGGGTCAGGGCTTCGCGGATGGCGGACCCGTCGATTTCGGCCAGTTTCCCGGTGACGACAATGTCATGCAGGAGGGTGGCCAGCGCCTCGCGGCTCATGCCGCCGTCCAGCACATCCCCCCGCAGCCGGACGCGCAGTTGGCCGTCGGCATAAATCCGCAACAAGGGGGGATCCTGCGGCTGCTCCGCATCGACGACATCGAACAGGATCACTGGCCCGGAGGCCTCGGCCCCGGGCAGGTCGGGACAGGCGCCAAAGGCGGCGCCCGTCATCAGGCCGAGCCCGGCAAGGGCGGAAAGTACCCGGCCCGTCCGCGTCACGCCTTGCGGCTTTTGCGCAGTCGCAGCCCGCCAAGACCTGCCAGCCCGATCAGAACGTAGGCCAGCGAGGCGGGCAGCGGCACGGGCGACACCACGTACTGGGGATCGGTCACCGAGGTGATGTAGCCGATATCCGCAAAGGACGCGATCGTCGTCGCCGACAGCGTCGAGGCTGCAAAGGGCGCGTCCGCCAACGGGCTGACGCTGTCCAGGAACCCGGTCATGATGTCACGTTCGCCGCCTGCAAAGGTCAGCTCGTCCCAGTGGGCGTCAGCGGTGCCCGGGCCGCCCCCCAGTTCGACGGGAACGTAGCTTGCGCTCAGCCCGAACTCGGCATTGTAGGCCGCCAGCCCGAAGGCGCCGGTATATTGCCCGGTCCCGTCGGTGTACACGTTCTGGGTTCCGGCAAAGACCGCGCCGTAGACAGCGGGATTCCACATCGTTCCGAACCCGATCACATGCGCCATTTCGTGCACGATCACGTCGAACAGACTGCCGTCGCTTTCAAGGGCCGCGAGGTCGGCGGTATCGAACGACATGATGCCGGAGGTGACATAGGCATAGTCCTGCGGCGCCCCGATGGTCCTGATCGCCGTCGACGGCCCGGCGGAACCGAGCACGTTGCCGACACCGTCGATCGGTATGCCCTGGGCGTCGATGGTCAGGGGACCAAAGCTCAGATCGTACCGGTTGCCCAGGATCATCGTCTCCCAGAAAGCCTCGGCACCAGTGAACACCGCCTGCTGGCTTGCAGTAAGGCCGCCGACAAAGTTCACGACGATGTCGAACGGGTTGTTCAGCGTCGCCGCCGAAGACGCGACAGGAACGAAGGCAAGGGACAACGCCGTTGCTGCACAACAAGCCAATTTCTGAACTGGGACCGGAACGCGTTTCATCAAAGATGCCTTTGTTGGTTGGATTTTATCGGACGGTGGCATGGCGGAACAACCTGCGCAACGAAATGCCTCATGAATTTGATTTTTTTATGTCAAGTGTCGCGCCGCGATCGCTTGGCCGCAAGGTTTGCTGACCCATCGACCTAACGCAGGTTGATCCGCAGCACCGCCGCACTGGCGAACGGCAGCAACGCGGTGACACCGAAACTGATCCCCGCCAGCATCAGCAGCGGGGTCTCCACCGCCAGCCCTTCGGTGCCGCGCCGTGCCGCCTCGGCGCCAAAGATCAGCGTCGGCACGTAGAGCGGCAGCACCAGCAGCGACATCAACAGCCCGCCGCGCTTCAGCCCCACGGTCAGCGCCGCGCCAAAGGTGCCGATCACCGACAGCGCGGGCGTGCCCAGTGCCAGGCTGACAAAGACCCAAAGGTAGCCCGGCGCCGGCAGGTTCAGCAGCACCCCCAGCAGCGGCGCGGCCAGCACCAGCGGCAGCCCGGTGGTGATCCAGTGCGCCAGCGCCTTGACGGCGACGATCCCCTCCATCGGCAGCGGCGCGGTGGCCAGCAGGTCGAGCGAGCCGTCCTCCCAGTCCAGCGCCAGGATGCGGTCCAGCGACAGCAGGCAGGCCAGCAGCGCGCCGATCCACAGCACCCCCGGCGCGATCCGCGCCAGCAGGTCGCCCTGCGGCCCCACGCCGAAGGGCACCAGCACCGTCACGATCAGGAAGAACGCGAGGCCCAGGCCAAAGCCGCCCCCTGCCCGCACCGCCAGTCGCAGGTCGCGTGTCAGCAACGCGATCACAGGAACGCCTCGTCCTGCGCGGCGGCGCGCGGCCGCGCCCGGAACGGCCCGACATCCAGTACCTGCGCCTCGGCAAACCCCAGGTCGATATGTGTCGCCATCAGCGCCGATCCCCCCTGCCCAAGGTGCCGCTGCACCGCCTCGGCAAACAGCGCGACGGACGCGGTGTCCAGCGAAACGGTCGGCTCGTCCAGCACCCAGACCGGCCGCCCCGTCACCATCAGCCGCGCCAGCCCCAGCCGCCGCTTCTGTCCGGCCGACAGCGTGCCCGCCAGCCGGTCCTCCAGCGGCAGCAGGTTGAAGGCCTCGAGCGCGTCGCCGATCCCGGAGGTGCCAAAGACCTGCGCCCAGAACCTCAGGTTCTCACCCACGCTCAGCATGCTCTTCAGCCCGTCGGCATGGGCGGCATAGGCGATCCGCTCCCCCGCGCCCTCGATCCGGCCCGCCAGCGCGGGCTGCAAGCCCGCCACGGTGCGCAACAGCGTCGTCTTGCCCGCCCCGTTCGGGCCGCGCAGCACCAGCACGCCACCGGCAGGCAGACCGAAGGACACCCCCTCCAGCACCGGCAGGCCGCCGCGCGCCACCGTCAGATCGGACACTCTCATTTCCATGCCAGCGGCTTACCCCAGCCCGCGCCGTGGCAAAAGCCCCAAGCGCCCGCCGCGACGCGATGCCCGCGCCCCATGTCCGCGGCAATCCCCCTCATTGGTCCCGAAATATCCCGGGGGTGAATGGACCGCAGGGCCAGAGGCGGCAGCTGAGCGCGAACAACTGAAACTGACAGGGGCCAAGTTACTGCTTCAATAAAATCAATGGGTTGCAGGGAGGTCGGTTACAGGGGTTTTGACAGTTTCGGGGTGTTTCGGGCGGAAAACATGGTGGCCCGCTGGGTTGCGCTTAGAAATTATTCAATGAAATCAGTGATGGCGTTTCCAAGGTGTGGGCTATTCACCCCACACCCCACACCTTTTCGGAAACGGATTAGTTTCCGGTTTCCGTAGCTCTCATTGTCTGTTCGAGACGGCGTGCGAGGTCGCGCCGCTGCGGTCCCCAACCTTCGCTATTGGCGGCGAAGGCGTGCATCGCGTCGATGAATTCGACCATGCTCCGTGCCGCGATTTCTGCATCCTCGTGTCCTGCAATGCTGTCTTCTGACATGAAGGCGTCGGGCGCTTCCCGATGCGCTTGCCTCAACCAGGCGATCAGCGCCAACACAGTGTTGAAACACCCTAAAGCATAGTCTCGGCTATACACCTTCGGCTGGTTGCTATCGTCAACGCGACCTGTGAGCCAATCAAGCGACACGCCCATGGCGTCACTGATGGCGATCAGCGCATCTATTCCCGGCCTCTTAGGGTTCTTCGCACGCAGATAGCTATCCATGGAGCTTTTGGGGATGCCACAGCGCGCCGCCAACTGCTGCGTGTTCAGACCGCTCCGCGCTCGGAGCAGATGAAGCCTTTCTACAAGCACATCGTTTGAAGGGCTATCGCCCATTGACAATCCCCCTTGGTAGACATAGGCTCCGATGGTAACAATTTAGCCGCCGGAACTGTGCTTATGTCAGTCACTAACACACCAGAGGATGCAGCGAAAGCTCTTTACCGAAGGGTGCGGGCTGGCTTCATCGTTCAGGGAACAACGCTCAACGAGTGGTGCCGCGAGAACGGAACGCACATCCAGAATGTCCGCGCGGTCTTCTTCGGGAGCTGGAAGGGAACAAAAGCGGCGGACCTAAAGTCTCGCGTAATGCAGGCGGCTGGGGTGGTGTTGTAGAGTGCTGGCGGTATCCGAAATTCAGGGTCTCCCCGGTGTCCCGGCAACTGGACCGGGCGTTCGGAAATGGTTGCGAAACCTTGGCGTTGATCTTCGACCCGCTGGAAAGCGGTTCGTCTTCCACCTCTCTGACCTGCCCGAGGACACCCGGCAAGCCTATCTCGACCGTCAGGCGGAGGAAGCCGAGTTCGATCCTGGACAGTATGACGACGCGGCGCACGTGCGGCTTGCGGCGGAGACCTTCGACACGCGGCGGCGCGCCCAAGAGAACGCGGCCAAGCTGCTCTTCATCGTGCAGCGTGAGCGGGCTGGCATGAGCTGGCCCCAGATCGAAGCCGCCGGGAAAAAGGCGTTCAGGGACTTCCCGACGCGCAACACCATGAAGGACTGGAAGGCGAAAACCGAAGGTGTCGACCCGGCGAACTGGGCACCGGCCCTGGCACCGGGTTGGCGCGGCGGGAGCGAACGGCATCCGGTGTCACCGGACGCCTGGGAAATGCTGTGCGCCTGCGTCTACTTCGGCGGCAAGAATGGAACCGGCCAGCCGCTCAAGGCAGCCTATCAGAAGGTTGCGGAGACAGCGGCGACAATGGGCTGGGACTGGCCCCCGCTGTACACGATCCGGCGGCGCTGGAAGGAAATGGACCCGATTGAACGCCTGGCGATGGAGCTGGGCGAGGAACGGGCGAAAGCCATGTTGCGCCTGTCGCAACCGCAGAGCGCGCATCACATGGCGGCAAACGACCTGTGGGACGGCGACGGGCGGGAATTCAAGGTGCGCTGCATCTGGCCTGACGGCTATGTGGGGTGCCCCGTGGTTGTCGCCCTGGTGGATCGTGCCAGCCGGAAGACGGTGGGCTGGGCTGTCGGCAAGTCCGAGAATGCGGACGTGACCGAAGCAGCGGTTACAACCGCCTGCGAGACGCATGGGCGTCCGATCAAGATCCGGTTCGACAACGGCGGGGCCTTCAACTCCAAGCGCATCGCGGGCGGCAGACACCCGTTCTTTCGGCGCAAACAGATGAAGGACGCGGATTGGGAGAAGCCCGGTGTGCTGTCCATCCTGCAAATCGAACTGGCGAACACCGGCGTTGCCGCGAAGAAGAGCAACTTGCAGGAAAACGTCTGGTCACACCTGTGCCGCACGGACAATGACCCGTTGTTTCATGGGGCACAGCGTCCCGGCCCGAACGACCCTGACGGCGGAAAGGGCGCGCCTATACCAATCGAAGAGTTCGAGCGGGTTCTTGCCAAGTCGATAGCCGATCTGAACGCATCGACCGACAACCGGGTGAAGGGCCTGCGCAAGGGCGAAAGCCGCGACATGGCCTTTGAGCGGCTGTCGCAGGATCGCCCTGCGCGCATCGTGACGCCGCTGATGAAGCGCCGCCTGGGCATGGTCTGGAAGCGCAAGACGGTGCAGCCTGACGGGCGCATCCGGTTCGATGACGGCTTCTTTGGTGACGCCTCGACGCAAGGCGTGATGCTGAATTTCGTGGGTAAACAAGTGCTTGTCGGGTTCAACCCGAATGACTTCAACCAACCCGCCATGGTCTGCACCTGGGAAGGCAGCGATGAGCCTGGGCGGCTGCTTCTGGAAACCCTGCCGAACGTGGTCGAGACCGCGCATGGCAGCGAAGAAGGACGGCGCGCCGATGCGACCGAAAAGCGGCGGATCAGGGAAATCTTCCGCAAGCTCAAGGCGCAGTACCCGGAACGCAGGTTGGACGATCTGAAAATCATGCTCCGGGCGCAGCTCCAAGAGGATCGCCCGAAGCGGGACTTGTCCGACGCGAAGGTTCTCGAACTGCCGCGACGGGAAGGCTTCGTGCCTGAGGTGGCAGAGGTCGAGTACCGGCCCACCGCACAACAGATGAAGAATTGGGCCGATGCGCAGGCAAGACGCGCTGCGGATCGGCCCTGAAACGGTCGGGCGGTGGTGGATCACCGTTCCGGCCTCACAAGCGGGCAAAGTGCCCATACCAGCGAGGTAAGACATGCCAGAGAAAGTCACCTGGATCAATCCCGAGCGACCGCCGACGCGGCACGCGGGTTTCGTCGATACAGAGAGCGCGCGAAAGATGATGCTGTCCCTGCGCAGTGCGCGGGCCACGGGCGGTATCACCATGATTATCGCCGGTTCGGGGGTCGGCAAGACAAGGACCAAGTTCCACTTCCGCGACACCGAAGCGCCCGAGAGCATCATCGTGGACATTGGCCCGGATCAGGAGCGCCCATGGGGGCTTGCCTGTGCGCTTTGCGAAAGGCTGGGCCTTCAAGAACCGAACGCCCGCAACCTGGCAGACAGCCGTCGCCAGATCGCGAACAAAATCGGTCCCGATGGATTTCTGATGATAGATGAGGCTCAAAACCTCATTCACGTCGGCAAAGAAAAGCGGACAGACGACTATCGCGCTTTCGAGTGGGCGCGGATGATGCAAGAGGAAGGCGGCTTTGGCCTTGCCTTCATTGGGGACGCGAACCTTGACCGCGTGCTGGCGAAATATCCTCAGATCAAGCGCCGGACGCATCCGAGGGTCCGGATCACGGGAGCAGAACCCGGCGACGTGGAAGCTTTTTGCCGCGCCCACGGTCTGACCGATGAACGCGCGGTGCGAAAGCTGGCGGCTTCGGTTCAGGGACAGGACGGCGGCGGGCTGGGCGCGCTGTCGAAGATCAAGGAAGCCGCCTGGGACATGAAGTCCGGGGACGTGCCCACGGCAGACGACTGGCTGGGCGGGCTGTGGCATTTCGAGAAGGGGTATGAGTGATGGAAGACCGTGACGTGAAAGTGATCATCAGCCTCAAGGCATCGCAGATCGAAGAGACGCGCCGCCTTGCCCTGGCGATGGGCGAGTTCCCGACAATCGCGTGGAACTATGGCCAGCGGATTGCCGCCATCGTGACCAAGGAAGGCGGCACCACGGAGGACGCGAAGGAACTAGACGAGCTGGTGGCCGGTCTGATCACGGATGCCGAGACCGCCGAACCCGCAAAGCGGCCCCTCGCGCCTCTCATCGCAACCGCCATGATCCACGATCCCGAAGGCCGGAAAGGACCGCTGCAATGAG
>NZ_FXYF01000035.1 GCF_900184945.1 Antarctobacter aquimaris
AAATCTTGGAGGCTTTTTTATGGTTCGTTCTTATTACCCTTCTGAATGTCACGCTGATTATTTTGACTTTGAGCGTATCGAGGCTCTTAAACCTGCTATTGAGGCTTGTGGCATTTCTACTCTTTCTCAATCCCCAATGCTTGGCTTCCATAAGCAGATGGATAACCGCATCAAGCTCTTGGAAGAGATTCTGTCTTTTCGTATGCAGGGCGTTGAGTTCGATAATGGTGATATGTATGTTGACGGCCATAAGGCTGCTTCTGACGTTCGTGATGAGTTTGTATCTGTTACTGAGAAGTTAATGGATGAATTGGCACAATGCTACAATGTGCTCCCCCAACTTGATATTAATAACACTATAGACCACCGCCCCGAAGGGGACGAAAAATGGTTTTTAGAGAACGAGAAGACGGTTACGCAGTTTTGCCGCAAGCTGGCTGCTGAACGCCCTCTTAAGGATATTCGCGATGAGTATAATTACCCCAAAAAGAAAGGTATTAAGGATGAGTGTTCAAGATTGCTGGAGGCCTCCACTATGAAATCGCGTAGAGGCTTTGCTATTCAGCGTTTGATGAATGCAATGCGACAGGCTCATGCTGATGGTTGGTTTATCGTTTTTGACACTCTCACGTTGGCTGACGACCGATTAGAGGCGTTTTATGATAATCCCAATGCTTTGCGTGACTATTTTCGTGATATTGGTCGTATGGTTCTTGCTGCCGAGGGTCGCAAGGCTAATGATTCACACGCCGACTGCTATCAGTATTTTTGTGTGCCTGAGTATGGTACAGCTAATGGCCGTCTTCATTTCCATGCGGTGCACTTTATGCGGACACTTCCTACAGGTAGCGTTGACCCTAATTTTGGTCGTCGGGTACGCAATCGCCGCCAGTTAAATAGCTTGCAAAATACGTGGCCTTATGGTTACAGTATGCCCATCGCAGTTCGCTACACGCAGGACGCTTTTTCACGTTCTGGTTGGTTGTGGCCTGTTGATGCTAAAGGTGAGCCGCTTAAAGCTACCAGTTATATGGCTGTTGGTTTCTATGTGGCTAAATACGTTAACAAAAAGTCAGATATGGACCTTGCTGCTAAAGGTCTAGGAGCTAAAGAATGGAACAACTCACTAAAAACCAAGCTGTCGCTACTTCCCAAGAAGCTGTTCAGAATCAGAATGAGCCGCAACTTCGGGATGAAAATGCTCACAATGACAAATCTGTCCACGGAGTGCTTAATCCAACTTACCAAGCTGGGTTACGACGCGACGCCGTTCAACCAGATATTGAAGCAGAACGCAAAAAGAGAGATGAGATTGAGGCTGGGAAAAGTTACTGTAGCCGACGTTTTGGCGGCGCAACCTGTGACGACAAATCTGCTCAAATTTATGCGCGCTTCGATAAAAATGATTGGCGTATCCAACCTGCAGAGTTTTATCGCTTCCATGACGCAGAAGTTAACACTTTCGGATATTTCTGATGAGTCGAAAAATTATCTTGATAAAGCAGGAATTACTACTGCTTGTTTACGAATTAAATCGAAGTGGACTGCTGGCGGAAAATGAGAAAATTCGACCTATCCTTGCGCAGCTCGAGAAGCTCTTACTTTGCGACCTTTCGCCATCAACTAACGATTCTGTCAAAAACTGACGCGTTGGATGAGGAGAAGTGGCTTAATATGCTTGGCACGTTCGTCAAGGACTGGTTTAGATATGAGTCACATTTTGTTCATGGTAGAGATTCTCTTGTTGACATTTTAAAAGAGCGTGGATTACTATCTGAGTCCGATGCTGTTCAACCACTAATAGGTAAGAAATCATGAGTCAAGTTACTGAACAATCCGTACGTTTCCAGACCGCTTTGGCCTCTATTAAGCTCATTCAGGCTTCTGCCGTTTTGGATTTAACCGAAGATGATTTCGATTTTCTGACGAGTAACAAAGTTTGGATTGCTACTGACCGCTCTCGTGCTCGTCGCTGCGTTGAGGCTTGCGTTTATGGTACGCTGGACTTTGTAGGATACCCTCGCTTTCCTGCTCCT
The DNA here is from genome assembly GCF_900184945.1 of Antarctobacter aquimaris. GTDB lineage: Bacteria > Pseudomonadota > Alphaproteobacteria > Rhodobacterales > Rhodobacteraceae > Maliponia > Maliponia aquimaris. The sequence goes on from NZ_FXYF01000035.1 coordinate 2,037, forward strand.
GTTGAGTTTATTGCTGCCGTCATTGCTTATTATGTTCATCCCGTCAACATTCAAACGGCCTGTCTCATCATGGAAGGCGCTGAATTTACGGAAAACATTATTAATGGCGTCGAGCGTCCGGTTAAAGCCGCTGAATTGTTCGCGTTTACCTTGCGTGTACGCGCAGGAAACACTGACGTTCTTACTGACGCAGAAGAAAACGTGCGTCAAAAATTACGTGCAGAAGGAGTGATGTAATGTCTAAAGGTAAAAAACGTTCTGGCGCTCGCCCTGGTCGTCCGCAGCCGTTGCGAGGTACTAAAGGCAAGCGTAAAGGCGCTCGTCTTTGGTATGTAGGTGGTCAACAATTTTAATTGCAGGGGCTTCGGCCCCTTACTTGAGGATAAATTATGTCTAATATTCAAACTGGCGCCGAGCGTATGCCGCATGACCTTTCCCATCTTGGCTTCCTTGCTGGTCAGATTGGTCGTCTTATTACCATTTCAACTACTCCGGTTATCGCTGGCGACTCCTTCGAGATGGACGCCGTTGGCGCTCTCCGTCTTTCTCCATTGCGTCGTGGCCTTGCTATTGACTCTACTGTAGACATTTTTACTTTTTATGTCCCTCATCGTCACGTTTATGGTGAACAGTGGATTAAGTTCATGAAGGATGGTGTTAATGCCACTCCTCTCCCGACTGTTAACACTACTGGTTATATTGACCATGCCGCTTTTCTTGGCACGATTAACCCTGATACCAATAAAATCCCTAAGCATTTGTTTCAGGGTTATTTGAATATCTATAACAACTATTTTAAAGCGCCGTGGATGCCTGACCGTACCGAGGCTAACCCTAATGAGCTTAATCAAGATGATGCTCGTTATGGTTTCCGTTGCTGCCATCTCAAAAACATTTGGACTGCTCCGCTTCCTCCTGAGACTGAGCTTTCTCGCCAAATGACGACTTCTACCACATCTATTGACATTATGGGTCTGCAAGCTGCTTATGCTAATTTGCATACTGACCAAGAACGTGATTACTTCATGCAGCGTTACCATGATGTTATTTCTTCATTTGGAGGTAAAACCTCTTATGACGCTGACAACCGTCCTTTACTTGTCATGCGCTCTAATCTCTGGGCATCTGGCTATGATGTTGATGGAACTGACCAAACGTCGTTAGGCCAGTTTTCTGGTCGTGTTCAACAGACCTATAAACATTCTGTGCCGCGTTTCTTTGTTCCTGAGCATGGCACTATGTTTACTCTTGCGCTTGTTCGTTTTCCGCCTACTGCGACTAAAGAGATTCAGTACCTTAACGCTAAAGGTGCTTTGACTTATACCGATATTGCTGGCGACCCTGTTTTGTATGGCAACTTGCCGCCGCGTGAAATTTCTATGAAGGATGTTTTCCGTTCTGGTGATTCGTCTAAGAAGTTTAAGATTGCTGAGGGTCAGTGGTATCGTTATGCGCCTTCGTATGTTTCTCCTGCTTATCACCTTCTTGAAGGCTTCCCATTCATTCAGGAACCGCCTTCTGGTGATTTGCAAGAACGCGTACTTATTCGCCACCATGATTATGACCAGTGTTTCCAGTCCGTTCAGTTGTTGCAGTGGAATAGTCAGGTTAAATTTAATGTGACCGTTTATCGCAATCTGCCGACCACTCGCGATTCAATCATGACTTCGTGATAAAAGATTGAGTGTGAGGTTATAACGCCGAAGCGGTAAAAATTTTAATTTTTGCCGCTGAGGGGTTGACCAAGCGAAGCGCGGTAGGTTTTCTGCTTAGGAGTTTAATCATGTTTCAGACTTTTATTTCTCGCCATAATTCAAACTTTTTTTCTGATAAGCTGGTTCTCACTTCTGTTACTCCAGCTTCTTCGGCACCTGTTTTACAGACACCTAAAGCTACATCGTCAACGTTATATTTTGATAGTTTGACGGTTAATGCTGGTAATGGTGGTTTTCTTCATTGCATTCAGATGGATACATCTGTCAACGCCGCTAATCAGGTTGTTTCTGTTGGTGCTGATATTGCTTTTGATGCCGACCCTAAATTTTTTGCCTGTTTGGTTCGCTTTGAGTCTTCTTCGGTTCCGACTACCCTCCCGACTGCCTATGATGTTTATCCTTTGGATGGTCGCCATGATGGTGGTTATTATACCGTCAAGGACTGTGTGACTATTGACGTCCTTCCCCGTACGCCGGGCAATAATGTTTATGTTGGTTTCATGGTTTGGTCTAACTTTACCGCTACTAAATGCCGCGGATTGGTTTCGCTGAATCAGGTTATTAAAGAGATTATTTGTCTCCAGCCACTTAAGTGAGGTGATTTATGTTTGGTGCTATTGCTGGCGGTATTGCTTCTGCTCTTGCTGGTGGCGCCATGTCTAAATTGTTTGGAGGCGGTCAAAAAGCCGCCTCCGGTGGCATTCAAGGTGATGTGCTTGCTACCGATAACAATACTGTAGGCATGGGTGATGCTGGTATTAAATCTGCCATTCAAGGCTCTAATGTTCCTAACCCTGATGAGGCCGTCCCTAGTTTTGTTTCTGGTGCTATGGCTAAAGCTGGTAAAGGACTTCTTGAAGGTACGTTGCAGGCTGGCACTTCTGCCGTTTCTGATAAGTTGCTTGATTTGGTTGGACTTGGTGGCAAGTCTGCCGCTGATAAAGGAAAGGATACTCGTGATTATCTTGCTGCTGCATTTCCTGAGCTTAATGCTTGGGAGCGTGCTGGTGCTGATGCTTCCTCTGCTGGTATGGTTGACGCCGGATTTGAGAATCAAAAAGAGCTTACTAAAATGCAACTGGACAATCAGAAAGAGATTGCCGAGATGCAAAATGAGACTCAAAAAGAGATTGCTGGCATTCAGTCGGCGACTTCACGCCAGAATACGAAAGACCAGGTATATGCACAAAATGAGATGCTTGCTTATCAACAGAAGGAGTCTACTGCTCGCGTTGCGTCTATTATGGAAAACACCAATCTTTCCAAGCAACAGCAGGTTTCCGAGATTATGCGCCAAATGCTTACTCAAGCTCAAACGGCTGGTCAGTATTTTACCAATGACCAAATCAAAGAAATGACTCGCAAGGTTAGTGCTGAGGTTGACTTAGTTCATCAGCAAACGCAGAATCAGCGGTATGGCTCTTCTCATATTGGCGCTACTGCAAAGGATATTTCTAATGTCGTCACTGATGCTGCTTCTGGTGTGGTTGATATTTTTCATGGTATTGATAAAGCTGTTGCCGATACTTGGAACAATTTCTGGAAAGACGGTAAAGCTGATGGTATTGGCTCTAATTTGTCTAGGAAATAACCGTCAGGATTGACACCCTCCCAATTGTATGTTTTCATGCCTCCAAATCTTGGAGGCTTTTTTATGGTTCGTTCTTATTACCCTTCTGAATGTCACGCTGATTATTTTGACTTTGAGCGTATCGAGGCTCTTAAACCTGCTATTGAGGCTTGTGGCATTTCTACTCTTTCT
>NZ_FXYF01000020.1 GCF_900184945.1 Antarctobacter aquimaris
GAAGACGCGATCGGTGGGGGGTCGAGAACCGCGGCGTCGCGCGCGAGCTCGCGCGCCCGGCGGACGGGGGGGCGCGCACCGCCCAGCGGGGGGGGGCGGGGGGCCCCCACCCGCGGGCCCCCCCCCCCCCCCCCCCCGCGGCCCCCCGGCGGGGCCGCCCCCCCCCGCCGAGGTCGACAGGCGGGCGCGGGACTGCGACATCCTGGGGCAGGCGGCGCGGCCGCAAGGTGCAAGAAAGGACATCACGATGAAGGATCGATTGACCGGGATACTCCCCGTGGCGCCGACGCCGTTTTACGCCGACGGTCGCGTCGACGAGGAAGGGATGCGCCGTGTGCTCGATTGCATGATCGACCAGGGCTCGGACGCGATCTGTATCCTTGCCAACTACTCCGAACAGTTCGTGCTGTCGGACGCCGAGCGTGCCTTGTTGACCCGTTTGTGCCTGGAACACGTCGCCGGAAGGGTGCCGGTGATCGTCACGATCAGCCATTTCTACACCGGGATCGTGGTCGCCCGCGCGCGCGAGGCGCAGGCGATGGGCGCGGCGATGCTGATGATGATGCCGCCCTACCATGGCGTCGGGCTGGTGCCGCCCGAGGCGCGGATCGTCGAGCATTTCCAGGCGGTGTCGGACGCGGTGACGATCCCGATCATGGTGCAGGACGCGCCGTTGTCGGGCGTGACGCTGCCGGTGCCCGTGCTGGCGCGCATGGCGCGCGAGATCGAGAATGTCAGCTACTTCAAGATCGAGACGCCCTTTGCCGCCGACAAGCTGGCGGCGCTGATCGCGGCCGGGGGCGCGGACATCATCGGGCCGTTTGACGGCGAGGAGGCGGTCACGCTGCTGGCGGACCTCGATGCGGGCTGCACCGGCACCATGAGTTCGGCCCTGTTTCCCGAACAGATCCGCCCCATCGTGACGGACTACCTGGCCGGCAACGCGCAGGCCGCGCTGGCGCAATGGGCGCGCTGCCTGCCGCTGATCAACCACGAGAACCGCCAGTGCGGGCTGCGCGCGACCAAGGCGGTGATGATGGCGGGCGGGGTGATCGGCTCGGACCACGTGCGCCATCCGCTGAGTCCCCTGTCCGACCGGACGCGGGCGCGGCTGTTGCAGCTGGCGGGGGATCTCGATGTGATCGCGCTGCGCTGGGGCAACTGACTGGCGCCGCCCGCGGGGTCACGCCCCCGGCGCCTCCAGCTCTTGCAGCAGGGCAAAGACCTGGGTCCGCATCCAGCGGGCGAGGGGGGCAGAGTCCGCGCGGCGGTGCCAGATGCCGACGATCTGCGCCGGGGGCAGCGGCATTGGCGGGGTGAAGACCCGCAGGCCCAGGCTGGCCGCCACCGCGCGCGCCAGTTGCAGCGGCACCAGCGCGATCAACTCGCTGGCAGCGACCACCCGGCAGACGCCGGAAAACACCGGCACCGTCATCGCCACCCGCCGGGCGCGCCCGACGCGCGCGAGGGCCGCGTCGCCCATGGCGCTGAGGTTGCCCTCGGGCGAGAACAGCACGTGGGAGAGGGCGCAGAAGGTGTCCATCGGCATCGTGCTGCCCTCCTCCAACCCGTCCAGCGCAGGGTGACCGGCCCGCGCGATCACCACGAAGGGGGATCGGAACAGCGGCTGATGGGCGATCCAGCCGGGCAGGGGCGTGTCCGGGATCAGCGCCAGGTCCGCCGGGTAGTGCTCGAGACTGGCGACGTAGTCCTGCGGCACCAGGTCCACCAGTTGCGCGCGCAGGCCCGGTGCCTCGCGGCTCAGCAGCGCGCCCAGCCGGGGCATCAGCAGTTCGGCAAAGAAATCGCTTCCTGCGATGCGAAACGAACCCTCCGCCGTGGCGGGGTCAAAGGCCTGCGGCGGCGCAAGCAGCGCCTCGATCCGCGCCAGTTCATCAGCCAGCCCGTCGCGCAGCGTCTCGGCGTGGGAGGTCGGCACCAGCCGGTTGCCCTGCCGCACGAACAGCGGATCGCACAGCGCGTGCCGCAGCCGCCCCTGCGCGCCCGACACCGCCGGCTGCGACAGGCCCAGACGTGCCCCGGCCTTGACCGTCGATCCGTCGCGGAACAGCGCATCCAGCACGCGCAGCAGGTTCAGGTCGAAGGTGGCGAAATTCATCTGGCCGATAGCCTTTATCCCAAACGGCGATTTGAACGATACCCTGATGCCCTGCTAGGCTGGATGTCAACGAAGGCGCCTTCGGCCCCCCGTGACCCGCTGAGGACCGACACCATGAAAGACCTTGCCTCCCAGACCGGCACGCTGGCGTGGGATGGCACGCTTTACCGCACCCTGCTGCGCTCCGAGGACAGCGGCGGCGCCCTGTCCATCGTCGACAGCCTGTCCCCTGTCGGCAGCGGCCCGCCGCGCCATGTCCACCATGCCGAGGACGAGACATTCGTCATGCTCTCGGGCACCTGCAAGCTGTGGATCGCCGGGCAGGAGCGGCTGGCCGGGCCGGGCGACAGCGTCTTTGTCCCGCGCGGCACCGAGCACAGTTTTGTCGTCGTCGGCACCGAGCCCAGCCGACACCTGGTGATCCTGACGCCGGGTGGCTTCGAAGGCTTCTTTGCCGAAATGGCGGCGGGCCAGCTCCGCATCCCGCAGGACATGGCGACCATCGGCGCGGCCGCCGCGCGCCACAACCTCAGCTTTACCGGACCACCACTGGAGCCGCAGTCATGACCGATACGCCGACCGTCTACCATATCCCCGTCTGCCCCTTTTCCCAGCGGCTGGAGATCCTGCTGGCCCTGCGGGACCAGCAGGACGCCGTCCGCTTCGAGGTGGTCGACATCACCCGCCCGCGCGATCCCGCACTTCTGGCCAAGACACGCGGCACCACGGCGCTGCCGGTGCTGGAGACGCCGGGCGGGGTCATCCTCAAGGAAAGCCTGGTGATCCTGCGCTACCTCGACGAGGTACTGCCGGGGCCGCGCCTGCGCCGCGCCGATCCGCTGGAACACGCGGTGGAATCCATGCTGATCGTCAAGGAAGGCCCGTTCACGATGGCCGGCTATCTCTGGGTCATGAACCAGGATCCCGACGCACGCGGGGCGCACCGCGACAAGATGCTGGCGCTCTACCGCGACCTTGACGGTTTCCTGCGCGCGGAGGGCGCCGGGGGGCCGTGGCTGTTCGACGAATTCGGCCTGGCCGAGGCGGTTTTCACGCCGATCTTCATGCGGTTCTGGTTTCTCGGGTATTACGAGGGGTTCGACCTGCCCTCCGACGATGCCTATGCCCGGGTGCGGGACTGGCGGGCCGCCTGCATGGCGCATCCCGCCGCGCAGCAGGTGACGGAGGAGCAGATCGTCAAGCTTTACCACGATTACGCGCTGGGTGCGGGCAACGGCGCGTTGGTGCCGGGACGCAGCGTGTCGAGCTTTGCCTTCGATCCGCCCTGGCAGGACCGGCCCTGGCCGCCGCGCGACAAATACGCCGGGACGGCGACCGACGCGGCGCTGGGGTTGCTACGCCTCGGTTAGGGCAGGTTTGAGGGCGATGGCGCTGATGAAGAGGATCGCGCCGTAGAACGTCCCGTTGGCCACCCGCAGCGCGGTCTCGGCCTTGAACCCCGAGGCAAGCTCGCCTCCGCATTCGCCCGCGCGTTCCGCCGCGTCCACGCTCCGGGCCATGAGCGACTCGATATAGTCGGGCCGGTCGGTCTGCACAAAGCCGTGCGCGGTGCTGCGCAGCCCCTCGAACCCGGCGTCTGCCAGAAGGCGGGGAAGCCGGCGCATGATGTACGGATCGTGGATCAGGTTGCGCTGGGCGGCTTGCATGACCGCCTGCAACGGGTCCCTGTCGAACAGCGCCACGGTGTTGGTCGCATAGTCCCCGTCAAAGATCGCCAGGGTGCCGCCCGGTCGCAGCACGCGAAACGCTTCGGCCAGCGCGGCCTCGGGCGCGTCGAGGTGCGAATAGACCGTATGCGCCACCACCACGTCAAAACCCGCGTCGGCCTGTCCGGTGGCGACAGCATCGCCAGGAACGAAATTGACGCCGTCGCGGTGCGCGAACCGCTGGCGGGCGCGGGCGAGCAGGCCCGGAGACGGATCCACCGCTGTCACCTTCGCCGGACCGGCGGCCTCAAGCAGCAGTTCGGTGCTGGCGCCGTTGCCGCAGCCGATCTCGAGGAACTCGGCCCCGTGCGGCAGCGCGCCCATGTAGCGGGCGCAGATGTCCCGCATGGCGGGGTCGTTGGCGCGGGCATCCATCGACGTGGCGATGGCGTCCAGCATCGTGTCGGGCTGGTCGGAAATTGTCAGGTAGAGGTCGGGCATGGCCTGTCCTTTCCGCCTCAGGATAGAGGCAAATGCCACGTCTGTCAGGAAAACACCCGTTGCGCCGGTAGGGCGAAGCCGTGCCCGCCGGGTCCGCAACGCCGGCACTGGGGAAGGACAGCACATGCCCGCGATGACCGAGCGTTCACTCGGTGGCCGATCCTGCGGTTTGGGATGCCGATCCTGCGGCTTGGGATGTTCCTGGCCCCATAAGCCGCCCGCGCGACTGAGTCCGCTGCGCGCGGCCCCGCTTGCTCTGACCTTTCGGGAACCTCAGGCCGGCTCTGTCGCGTTTTCCAGCAGGCAGGCGACCTTGCGCCCGTCCCGCGTCACCAGCGGCGGGCGGATCGTGGCGCAGTCCGGTATCCGCTTGGGGCAGCGCGACTGGAACAGGCAGCCCGCGGGCAGGTCCATCGGGCTGGGCAGGTCGCCGGTCAGCAGTTGCGGCACAGCCTTGCGGCGCGGATCGGGTACCGGCACCGCCGACAGCAGCGCCTGCGTGTAGGGGTGGCGCGGTGTCGCCACCAGGTCAGCCGCCGGGGCCATCTCCATCATGCCGCCGACATACATCACCAGGATGTCGTCCGAGATGTGGCGGACCACGCTCAGGTCATGCGCGACAAAGATCAGCGTCAGCTCCATCTCGGCCTGCAAGGCCCGCAACAGGTTGATCACCTGCGCCTGGATCGACACGTCCAGCGCCGACACCGGCTCGTCGCACAGCAGGATCTGCGGCCGCGACACCAGCGCGCGGGCGATGCCGATGCGCTGGCACTGGCCGCCGGAAAACTCGTGCGGAAAGCGGTTCATGTTGGCCCGCGCGATGCCCACGCGATCCAGCATGGCCTTGACCGCCTCGCGCCGTTGCTCGGCACCCAGGTCAGGGCGGAAGTAAAGCAGCGGTTCGGCCACGATCTCGCGAATGGTCATGCGCGGGTTGAGCGAGGCCATCGGGTCCTGAAAGATCATCTGCATCCGGCGGCGCAGGCGTTGCAGGTCGGCGCGGCTGCGGTAGTTCACCTGCTGCCCGTCCAGCGTGACTGTCCCCGAGGAATGCGGCCCCAGCCCGGCGATGGCGCGGATCAGGGTGGACTTGCCGCAGCCGGACTCGCCCACGATGCCCAGCACCCGGCCCGGCATCAGGTCAAAGCTGACGCCGTTGACCGCCCGCAGCAGGCGCGGCGGCGACCAGGGAAAGCGTTTGCCCCGGTGCACGGGAAAGGTGACGTGCAGATCGTCTACCGAGAGGATGGGCGTGGTCATGTCAGCTCCTCCACCGGGCGCAGGCAGGCGCGGCCACCGACGAGTTCGGGCAGGGTGGTGTGGCAGGCGTCGACCGCATCGGCGCAGCGCGGCGCAAAGGGGCAGGCCCTGGGCGCGGCGGTCTGGCTGGGCGGGCTGCCGGGGATCGCCGCCAGGTCCGTGCCGCCGTCGGTGATGCGCGGCACCGCGCGCAGCAGGCCCCGCGTGTAGGGGTGCCCCGGCGCATCGAACAGCTGCAACGTGGGTGCGGCCTCCATGATGCGCCCGCCGTAGAGCACCACGGTGTCGTCGCAAAAGCCTGCCACCACGCCCAGGTCGTGGGTGATCAGCAGGATCGCGGTGCCCATGTCGCGCTGGATCTCGTCCAGCAGCGCCATGATCTGCGCCTGCACGGTGACGTCCAGCGCGGTGGTCGGCTCGTCCGCCAGGATCAGCCGCGGCTTGCAGATCAGCGCCATGGCGATGACGATCCGCTGCCGCATCCCGCCGGAAAACTCGTGCGGGTAGGCGTGCAGGCGATTGCGTGCATCGGGGATGCGCACCGCGTCCATCACCTCCAGCGCGCGGCGGCGCGACTCCGTGCGGCTGGTCCCCTCGTGTAGTTCCACCACCTCGCCCAGCTGGCGTTCGATGGTCATGTAGGGATTGAGCGAGCTCATCGGGTCCTGGAAGATCAGCGCGATCTCCCTGGCGCGGATGCGGTTCAGCTGCGACTGCGGCAGGCCGATCAGGTTGCGCCCGCCGTAGAGGACCTGGCCCTCGGTCTCGGCGTTGCGGGCCAGCAGCCCCATGATGGCCAGCGCGATCTGGCTCTTGCCCGATCCGCTCTCGCCGACCATGGCCAGTTTCTGCCCCTCGGCCACGTCAAAGCTGACGTCGTTGACAGCGTGTACCTTGCCGTCGCCGGTGCGGAAGCGGATCTTCAGGTTCTGGACGGACAGCAGGGTCATCGCCGGTCCTTCGGGTCGAGGGCGTCGCGCAAACCGTCGCCGATGTAGTAGAGCGAGACCTGCGCGATGACGAAGAAGGCCGCCGGAAAGGCCAGCTGCCACAGCGTGCCGAATGTCATGGTCTTGGCCCCTTCGGAGATCAGCGCGCCCCAGCTGGTGTTCGGCTCCTGGATGCCGACGCCGAGGAAGGACACCAGGCTTTCGGCCATGATCACCTCGGGGATGACGATGGAGGTGTAGATCACGATCACCCACAGGATGTTGGGCGCCAGGTGCTTGAAGATGATGGCGAGGTCGGACATCCCCAGCATCCGCGCGGCATCCACGAATTCGCGGTTCTTCAGCATCATGACCTGGCCGCGCACGATCAACAGGCCCGAAGTCCAGTTCACGATGATGATGACCAGGATCATCTGCGACAGCGAGCGGCCAAAGAAGGCCTGCCAGACCACGAAGAAGATGATGTAGGGGATCGAGATCCAGATGGTGTAAAAGCCCATCACGATCTGGTCGAACTTGCCGCCGAAATAGCCCGCCAGCGCGCCGATGGTGGCGCCCAGCAGCACCGCGATGGGCCCGGCGACAAAGCCCACCATCAGCGAGGTGCGCGAGCCCTGCACGACGCGGGCGTAAAGGTCGCGGCCCAGTTCGTCGACGCCGAACCAGTGGCCGTTTTCCAGGCTGGGGCCGCCCTCGGTCTTGATCAGGCCCAGCAGGTTCCAGTCGATCTCCTCGTAGCTCCAGCGCGCAAAGGCGTGGCCGAAGACCGCGAACAGCACGAGGCCGACCAGCATGAAGACCGAAAAGACCGCCAGCCGGTGGCCCAGGAAACGGCGCCCGGCGTCGGCCCAGAAGGACCGCGAGACGACCATCTCTCCGGCCACGGTCTCGGCGAACTCGGGCGAATTCAGGCGTTTGCGGGCGCTGGTCACAGGTTGCTCCTCACCTTGGGGTCGATCCAGGCGTACATCAGGTCCAGCATCAGGTTCAGCGTGAAGGTCAGCAGGCTGTAGAGGATCGCGAGACCCAGCAGCATGGCGTAGTCGCGGCTGTAGGCGCCGTCGATGAAGTCCTGGCCGATGCCGCCGGTGGAAAAGAACACGTCGATGAAGACGGACCCGGTGATCATGTAGACGAACACCGGCCCCATGTAGGTCAGCGTCGGCAGCAGCGCCGGTTTCAGCGCGTGGCGCCAGATGATGGTGCGCTGCGGCAGGCCCTTGGCGCGGGCGGTCAGGATGAAGGGGGCGTTCAGCACCTCCAGCATCGAGCCGCGCGTCAGCCGCGCGACGCCCGCCATGTAGGAGGTGCCCAGGGCTATGGCCGGCATGACGATGTACTGCCATTGCCCGCCGTTCCAGCCGCCGCCCGGCAGCAGCCCCCAGGACAGGGTGAACAGCAGCACCAGGATCGGCGCCAGCACGAAGTTGGGAAAGATCTGGCTGAAGATGGCGAGGCCCGTCATCGCGTAGTCCCAGAAGCTGTTCTGCTTCAGCGCGGCGATGATGCCCAGCGCGATGCCCAGCACCAGGACAAAGACCGCCGACCAGAACCCATAGGTCAGCGTCACCGGAAAACCCTGCGCGATCACGTCGTTCACCGTGCGGTCCTTCTGCGCGAAGGAGGGGCCGAAGTCGAAGTGAAAGACGATGTTCTTGATGTAGGTCCAGAGCTGCACGTACAGCGGATCGTCCATGCCGTAGCGTTCCAGCACGTTCTGCATGACGGCGGGCGGCAGCGGTTTTTCCGAGGTGAACGGCCCGCCGGGGGCGAGTCGCATCAGGTAGAAAGAGAAGATGATCAGCACCAGCAGCGTCGGGATCACCGCCAGCAGGCGGCGCAGGGTGTAGTTGAACATGACAACCTCGCAAAGCCCTCCGCCCGAGCGGGGCGGAGGGCCTGTCGGTTCGGGAAACCGGGGTTACTCGGCGACCTTGTAGAGGTCCTTGGCGTACCAGGTCTGCTCGACGTTATCGACCGGCCAGCCCTTGATCGAGCTGTCCAGCATCATGTTGGTCGAGTAGTGGTAGATCGGGATCACCGGCATCTCGTCGGCGAGGATCTGCTCGACCTCCGAGTAGAGCGGGTTGGTGTTCTGCGAGGATTTCGCCTGGGCCATCAGCTCGTCCACGCGGGCATCGTTGAACTTGCCGTCGTTGTAGCCCGACTGCGAGGTCAGGAGGTCGAGGAAGGTGGAGGCCTCGTTGTAGTCGCCGCACCATGCACCGCGGGCCAGTTCAAAGTTCTGGTTGCCGCGGGTTTCCAGGAACACTTTCCATTCCTGGTTCTCCAGCGTCACCTCGATACCCAGCTTCTGCTTCCACATCTGGCTGGCCACGATGGCGATCTGCTGGTGCGCGTCGGAGGTGTTGTAGAGGTAGGTGAAGGACAGCGGCGTGCCGCCCGGACCATAGCCCGCCTCGGCCAGCAATTCCTTGGCCTTGGCGTCGCGCTCGGCCTGGGTCATGTTGGCATAGGCCACCTCGGGGATCTCGAAGCCGTCGGTCGCACCGGGGGTGAAGGTATAGGCCGGGAACTGGCCACCCTGCAACACCCGCTCGACGATCACGTCGCGGTCCAGCGCATAGGACAGCGCCTGGCGCACACGCGCGTCCTGGAACGGCTCGGGGCCGCTCTTGAGGTTGAAGGTCATGTAGTAGTTGCACAGGCGGGGCAGGGCATAGGCCTCGTCAGGGAACTCTTCCTTCAGGGTGGGGTACTGGCCGGTCGGGATCTCGGTCTTTTCGACCTCGCCCGCGCGCCAGCGGGTCAGGGCCTGCGCGTCGTCGCCGATGACCAGCGTCACGACCCTGTCGAGCACGGTCTTGTCGTTGTCCCAGTAGTTCACGTTGCGCTCGCGCACGGAACGTTCCTTGGGCACGTGCTCGGTCAGGACATAGGCGCCGTTCGACACGATGTTGCCGGGGCGGGTCCATTCGGCGCCATGCGCTTCGATCGCCCATTTCGGCGCCGGGAAGGTGGTGGCGTGGCTGACCATCTTGGCGAAATAGGGCAGCGGCTGGCTCAGCTTGACCACCAGCGTGTGGTCGTCGGGGGCCGAAACGCCCAGGTCGGTGATCGGCTTTTCGCCGGCGATGATCGCCGCGCCGTTCTCGATCGACATCAGCTCCATGTACCAGGCGTAGGGCGAGGCCAGCGCCGGGTCGACCGCGCGCTGCCAGGCGTAGACGAAATCGCCCGCCGTCACCGGCTTGCCGTCCGACCACTTGGCATCGTCGCGCAGGGTAAAGGTGTAGGTCATGTTGTCGTCGCTGACCGAATGGCTCAGCGCGACGCCGGGGACGATCTCGCCCTCGGCGTTCTGGTTGTAGAGCCCCTCGAACAGGTCGCGCACGACCTCGGAGCCGTTCACGTCCTCGACCACCTGAGGGTCGAAAGACGAGAATTCGTCAAGCACGCGGTAGGTAAAGACCTGCTCGCCTGCCAGTTGCGTGCCCTCGGGCACGTCGGCGGCAAAGGCTGCCGTCATCAGCGTGGAAGACAGCAGGATCGGGATAAGAAGTGAGCGATGTTTCATGAGACTCCCCTTTGTTCGGTTTCGGTCTGCGCGCTTTGTTGTTTTACGTTCAGCGTGCCCGAGATGGGAAGCCATGCAAAGCCTTTTCTGGGAAAGCGCAAGCCCGCCGTAAGGTCAGCCTGTTGCGACCCGTACAATCGGAGCGTGCGCCTACTCGGCGAGCGGGACCAGGCTGTGCGGCATCCCGGCCCAGAACCCGGCGAGATCCGCTGCGGTGCCCGCCTCGAACACCAGCGCGCGGGGGCCGCCCGCGGTGCGCGTCAGGCCCAGCGTGACCGCGCCTGCATCCAGAAACAGCATCTCGTCCGCTTGCAGCGATGCCGCCGGACCGTCCGGCTGCGCCAGCACCGCCGACAGTGTTTCCAGAAAGGCGTCCGTCAGCGCCGGGGCAGGGTGCAGCACCTGCGGGGCCGCGTCCGGGGTCAGGATCGCCAGCAGCATGTCCTCGGCCGCCTGCTGGAACCAGTCCAGCGGGTCGGGGACCACCGTCGTGAAAGGGGCGATTCCCAGCCGCGACAGCAGCAGGTCCGCGGGGAGTCCCGAGTGCAGGGGATCGGGCGGCGTGTCGGGCCGCGCGTGACGCACCTCCAGCACCTGGCCGCCGGGAAGGACGGCCCGCAGCCCATCGGCCAGCGCGTCGAGGTCCGCCGGGGTCAACGGACGCCCGCTGAGGCGGTCCAACGGTGGCGGGGCGTGCAGCAGGCGCAGCAGGTTGCCGCCCGCCGCTTCGGCCACCAGACAGGGCTGGTCGTCGGCGCGGACGGTCAGACGGCGCGGCGCGATGCAGCCGCGCAGGGCATGGGCCACAAGGCCCGCAGCCTCTTCGGGTGAGGCGGGGCAGGACAGCGGCGGGCGCGTGCCGTGCCCGGCGGCGCGGGCCAGCAGCGCGGCAAGCTCGGCTCGATCGCTCATGCCCCGGACTCCGCCTCAGTCCACAGTGCCTCAGCCGCGGCGATGGTGTCGGCGAGGTCCGAACCGGGGGCCACCAGGCAACACAGCGCCTCGTCCCCGCCGGCGGGCGCGCGCAGAAAGACCCGCGTGCCCGGCGCACCGGCAACACAGGCCAGCCGCGCCTGCAGTGGCGGACCGAGGTCGAACAGCGTGGCCGCCTCGGCGCAGAGCGCGTCAAGACGTTCCTGCCCCGGCCGGATCGCGGCATCGGAGGCCAGCACCGTGCCGGCCGTCACATCGACAAGCGCAACCAGCTCGCAGTCGGGACAGCGGGCGCGGAAACGGGCGAGGGCATCGGGTGTCATGGGGTCGGGCCTCCATGACAGGTAATGCCCCGGATCGGGTTAAGACCGCCTTACCGCGGGCTAATGCGGTCGCGCTTCGGCGCGCGCTGTCTCGCCGTCCGGTCGCGCGCGGGTGATGCGGCGCGGCACGATCTTGCCGGGGCGCGCCGCCGGAGCGGGCAGGGCGGCCGGCGCTGCCACGGGTTCCGGCGGTCGTAACGCGGCGGGCTCCGGCGGTCGCGATGCGGCGGGGCGCGGCGCGGGCGGCGGCGCCTCCAGCCCGTCCAGCGCGTGGCAGAGGAACTGCACCAGTGCCGCGGCGCCGCTGTCGGCCAGCGCCGCGTCATCGTCGCGCGCGGCCAGCGCCTGGGTCAGCGCGATCGGCAGCACCTCGCGGAACAGCGGCCCGGCCTCGGCCTTGACCCGCGCCAGCACGCGGGCGCGGTCACGCTCGGTCTGCAACTTGTCCCAGCGGGTGATCAGCAGCAGGCTCTTGGTCCAGAGCTGCGGCGGCACCTGTTCCCACAGCGCGGCCTCGGACTGGCGCCAGGCCTGGTTGGCGGGGGTGCACCAGATCACCAGGTCGACCTGCGGCAGATACTCCTGCCAGAAGTCCGGCACCATGTTCGGGTCCGAGGTGCCGGGCATGTCGATCAACTCGCAGGCGTGCAGCAGGTCCGCCTCCAGCGTGACCGAGATCATCCGCGTGTCGCCCGGGCGCACGCCGCGCCAGTCGTCCAGCGGCAGGGGCATCGCGTCGCCCTCGGCGGTGATCCTCTGCGCCTGCGGTGCGCCGGCGCGATACCAGACCGGCGGCAGCTGCGTCGCCGTGACCTGCACGGGCGAACTGTCCTGACCCAGCAGCAGGTTGGCCAGCGTGCTCTTGCCGGCGCTGAACTCGCCCATCAGGGCGATGCGGGGGGTGCGGTTCGGCGATGTCTCGGGGACGATGTGGGATGTCATGGCGCGGACCTCAGGGTGCGTTGCGGAGCGGGTGGACGCGGGCGGGCGGTGGCGGCCTCGCTGGCCAGGCCCAGCACGATGTCGCGCTGGTTCTGGACAAAGGCGGAGAGCGTGCCGCGCACCTCCTGCGCAAAGGGCAGGGCGCAGTCGCGTTCCAGCGCGGCGACGATGGGCAGGGTTTCCTCGTGGATCAGGTGGGCAAAGCCCTCGGCAAAGGCCTGGTAACCGCGCTGGCGGCGCCAGAAACGCGACCACCAGCTGCCGCGCAGGTCCAGCGCGATGGTCTGGCCCAGCCCCACCGGCGCGGGCGCCTGCGGCAGCGGCGGCGGGGCGATGGGATGCGCGCCCTCGGGCAGGCCGAAGGCGTGCTGGTAGAGCGCGCCGATGTCCGCCGCCGCCGCCTGCATGACCTCGGCCCCCGCCTTGCCCGCGCCCTGAGCAAAGACGGTGTAGGCGGTGCGCAACAGCATCCGCAGGCCGGAGGGGTCATAAGTCCAGACGTCGCCCTCTCCGAACTGTTCGAGGTGCTTGACCAGCGATCCGGTCGCCCGCCCCAGAAAGGCGCGGCGGGCATTGTCGGCACGCCCCGAAAAGGCTTCGTGCACCTTGGCCAGCCGCGATTCCAGCGCGGCGCAGGCGCGGTCCTCGATCTGGTCCAACTGCTGCGCGATCTCCTGCGGGGTCAGGCGCGCCTGGCGGACCCGCAGCGGCCCTTCCTGCCGCGCCACGCCCTGCGCGGCAAGACCCGCGCGCAGGTTGCCGATGGCGACCGACAGGCTGTCTTCCAGCCGCGCGCCGGCACTCTGCTCGATCCGCTCGGCGATGGCCTGGCCCAGGGCGGGCAGTCCCGAGAGATGCCAGACGATCTCTTGCGGCGGCAGGTGCGCCAGCCCGCCGTCGACATGCGCCTCGGCCCAGCCGACCAGCGCCTGCGCGCTGTCCGGGCCCAGCGAGTCGAAGGTGCCGGCCACCGCGTGCTGCGCCCAGTGGCCGCTGCCAAAGATCAGTTGCGCGTCCTGTGGTCCGTCAAAGGTCTTGAGCGTTTCGGTGATGCTGGCGCGGATCTCGGGGACCGCCGCCACCGGTTCTGCCAACTCGTCGATGCGATTGACAAAGATGATGACGTCGCGCGCCTTGACGTTCGAGATCAACCGGATCAGCCCGAGGTCGACCGAGGACAGCGCCTGCTGGGCCGACAGGACCACCACGCACAGCCGGCTGCCGCGCAGCGCGTTGATGGTGATCTGCTCGCGGATCATGAAGGTGTCGTTCACCCCCGGCGTGTCGCGCAGGCACAGGCCCAGCGGCAGGTCCGGTCCGGGGAACCACAGTTCGGCCGCGCGGGTGATGTCGGCAAAGCGGCCCTGTTCGCGGCTGCTGCCCGCCTCTTCCCAGAAATCGTCGCCCAGGCAGACGTAGCGCTGGATCAGCTCCTCGTCAAAGCTGTCGTAGTCGTGCGTCTGGCCCAGCAGCATCTGGAACTTGCGCCCCAGCCGCGCCTTGGACTTTTCCCGCATGGCGTCCAGCTGCGCACGGACCTTCTCCAGCTCGTCCTCGGCCCCGGCGCGGGCGGCGATCTCGCCCACGCGGCCGCCCTGGCGGATCAGGTGATCCCATTCCTCGTTGGTGAAGAACCGAAAGGCGGCGCGGCGGTCGGCCGGGCGGCCGCGCGGCTGGAGGTGCAGCGAGGTCACGACCGAGGTCCAGGGGTTCACGTCGGCCGGCAGCAGGCCGGACCAGCCGCACATCGCGTTGACCAGCGTGGTCTTGCCCGCCTTGACCTGGCCGATCAGCGTCACGCTGGGATCGAACTCGCGGATCTGGCGGCGCAGGTCGCGCGCCTGGTGCGCGATCGAGGCCTCGTCCGACTGGGCGATCTCGATCAGCTGCTTGTCCAGCAGGGCCAGGCGCCCGGCCAGCGGCTCCAGCCCGCCAAAGGCGCAAAGCGCCGCGCCGTCCGCCTGCGTGGCGGGGTCCGTCCTGTGCTGCCTGTCGTGCGTTGTCATCATGCTGTTCCCTGGTGTTCCTGTTGTGCTCCCGCGCCTCCTCACGCGGCGAGCCTCTCCTCGATGCCCGTCCTGACCTGCACCAGCAGCCGCGCCGCGTCCGTGACCTGCCCCGCGCCGCCCTCGATGCGCAGCAGCAGCGCCAGGTCACGCGCTTCGGCCACGTCGTCACCCAGGTCGGGCCAGCGGTCCGAGAGGTGCGAAAGATCGGCGCAGCGCCCGGCCAGGGTCTCGAAGACCTCTTCGAAGGCGCTCAGCAGCCTGTCCGGATCGTCCGCCGCCAGGGCCAGTTCCTGCCGCAGGTCCTCGGCCGCGCGGCGCAGCAGGTGCAGGAGGCGGCCGAGTTCGGCGCGCGCTTCCGGATCTGCTTCGGGTCTGCTGGCGGCGGCCAGCGGCACGACCTGCGGCGGCGGGGTCGGCTCCTTTGCCGGTTCGGCATGCGTGGCGGCGGCATGGCGTGCCAGGAACAACTGCGCTCCGTGCAGGTCCTGGGTCGCCGCTTCGTCGATGATATCGGCGAGGTGGGCCCTGAGCTTGTCCATGCCGCCCGGTTCCGCCGGGTCGATCCGAAAGGCGGTGTCAAAGCCGTCGTCGGTCGCGCGCAGGCGGGGCGGGGCCTCTGACCCGGTCAGCAGCAGGACGGCGTGGTTGCGCAGGCTGTCCGGCGCGGCGTGCCAGACCTGCCGTTCGGCCGGGTGCCAGGCGCGGCTGCACCACAGCAGGATATCGACCCGCGGCGCGGCCCAGCGCAGCCCGGCGGCCAGGTCCTGCGCCGAGTCGTCGGTGGCCAGCAGCAACAGCCGCCGCCCCGCCAGCCCCGGCGCGGGTGAGGTCAGGCGCAGGTAGACGGGCCGCTGCCGCAGCAGCGCCGCCGTCGGCGCGCCATCGACCACCAGCAGGCTGCTGTCCGCCAGCGTGGCCCTCAGACCGGGCCGGTCGCCTGGCAGGACCTCCAGCGTCGGCACGTCAAGCCGGGGGTCGGCCAGCGTGTCGCCGGCGAGTGCGTTCAGAAGCGCGCGCTTGCCCGCGCCGGGCAGGCCGACAAGGCCGATCCGGACCGGCGCGCGCAGCTTGTCGATCAGCGTCGTGCAGGTCGCGGCGGCGCGCGGCGACAGCGCGTCCCCGGCGCCCAGGGCCTGCAACCGGTCCAGGGTTTCGGTGCGGAGCGAAGGCAGCGAGGTCATAACCGCGTCCCCCGCGTCATGGCGCGCAGCCCGTCGCCCCAGGCCCCGGCCGCGCGGCCCAGGAGGCCGCGCAGCGGCAGGGCAAGGGCCGACAGCCGGGCGGTCAGCGGCGGGGCAGAGGGGGGGGCGGCGCTGACCCGGATCACCACGACCGACACATTGTCCTGATCCGGCGCGGCCTTGGCCCCGACGGCCGCCACCAGCGCGCGGGCGATCGCGGCGCTGCCGTGGCCGGCGTGACGCGCGACCAGTTTGGCGATCTCGGCCGACCGCAGCACGTTCAGCCCATCGCTGGCCAGCAGCACCGTGTCCTCCGCCCGCAGGGCCAGCGCCTGATCGGGGCAGTCGATGCGCGGGATCTGCCGCCCGGTGACGGCCGAGGTCAGGCAATGGCGGTGCGGATGGCTGCGCGCGGCGGACTGGTCCATCGCGCCCTGTGCCACCATCAGGTCCAGTTGCGCGGCCATCGAGTGCAGCTGGTTCAGTTGTTTCACGCTGCCGCCCCGGCACAGGTAGAGCAGGCTGTCACCGACCGAGAGCCAGCGCAGCCGACCTTCGTCCAGAACCACCGACACCAGCGTGCCGCCGGTATCGTCGCTGATGCAGCCGGCGCCGATGTGCTGGTGCAGGCGGGTGTTGGCGCTGTCCAGCGCGGCGCGGAACAGCGCGTCGCCGCCGCGCTGCGTCAGCGGCTGGCGTGCGGCGGACAGGAACAGCTCGCCGAACATCTCGCTGACCAGGATGCGGCTGGCCAGGTCGCCGTCGTCGTGCCCGCCCATGCCGTCCGACAGCACGGCGATGCCGGGACCTTCGCCGCCGGGGACATGCGCGATCAGCGCGTCCTCCTGGCGCTGGCGGTCGCCGATGTGCTGGGCCGTCGCGGCCTCGGCGACCAGCTCAGGCATCGTCGTCCCCGGCATCCGCGGCCCATGAAAAGCCACCGGTGCAGAAGGCGACAAAGCGCAACACGGTCTTGCCGATGCGGATGGTGTCGCCGTCGTTCAGGTCTTCGGTCGACAGCAGCGGCCGGTCGTTCAGCCGCACGATGTTGGCCTTGCCGCCATGGCCGACATAGGCGCGGTTGTCCTCGTCGTCGTAGGCGATGCAGAGGTGCCGCTCGCGCGAGATGGTGGCATCGCCGAAATCCAGCGACACGGTCTGGCCGGGGTCGCGCCCCACGGTCGACAGGCCCGCCGTCAGGGTGAACGACGCGCCGCGGCCCGGTCCGTCGACCACCACCAGCCAGCCGATCGGAAACCAGGGGTCCGATCCGGCGGCGGCCGAGGTTGCGGGCGCGGTGTCGAACAGGTCCTGGCCCGAGGCTTCGGCGTGAAAGCCCAGCAGCCGCGTCTTGACCCGCTGCGAGGCGGGGCGGGCAGGCTGCGAGGTGGCGCGCGGCGCGCTCATGGCGGCGGCGCTGCGCGCCAGCGCCGAAGCGGGGGCCTCGGGGGCCGGGGCGGTCGCGGGGTCTTCGGGGTCGATGTCCCAGATCCGCGGCGTGCCGGACGCGGCGGGCGGGGTGGCATCGGGTTCGTCGGACAGGTCCAGCAGCCCGCCGATGTCGTCGATCTCGGGTGCGTCCTGTTCCGGCGGCAGCCATTCCTGGCGCGGGCTGGGCCTGGGCCGTTCGGGGCGCGGTACGTGGTTGCGCGCGGCGCGGGCCGTTTCGAGGTCGCTGTGGCGGGGCGGGGTTTGCCGCTCCTGCGCCAGGCGGTCCTGCAACCGCTCCCAATCGTCCAGCGGTTCGGGGGCGTCCCTGTCGCCGGTGTCTTCGACAAGCGGACCCGAGACCGGCCGCCGTCGCGCGATGAGATCCTTGATGCCCCGCATGGTCTGGTGCCTCCGGTCAAGCGTTGGATTGCATGGATCGCCGTGCGCCGCGTCCCGACCAGGGCAGCAGCGCCGACAGCGAGAAGCGCCGCGTGCGCCGCGGTGCCGGTTCGGGGTCGTCGTCGAGATCGGGCGCGGCCTCGGCGGCTTCGGCGGCCTCGGTCTTGGCGGCATCGCGCCATTGCGCCGGGTCCTCGTTCAGGATGGCCCAGTACTCGCGTTCCTTGGCGCGCTTTTCGGCCTCCGGGTCGACGACCCGGGCCGGGCTGCGCCGGGCGTCGGGCCGGGCGGCATCGGCGGCGATGGCCTCGTGGTTGCTGGCCACCATCTCGGCGATCTTCATCTCGATCTCGCTGTCCACCGGCGCGCCCTGCGGCTGGAACGTGACCGAGGGCAGCCGCCCGGAGAGCGCCGCCAGCCAGTCGTCCGCGCTTTGCAGGCGATCCTTGGCGAACAGGTTCAGGCAGGTGTCGATGGCGCGCAACAGGCGGGCGTCATGTTCCGGATACCGCCCCGACAGCGGGCGAAAGGGATCGGGCTTCTGCTCGGCCACCGAGGCCAGGCGCAGGCTGCTGTGCGGCGGCGGGCGGCCCTCGATCAGGTGCACGAAGGTGGCGGCCAGCGCGTAAAGGTCGCTGGAGCGCGATTGCGCGCTGCCGGCGATATAGAATTCCTGCGGCGAGTAGCCGTCCTTGACCGTGTGGACACGCGACAGCACGCGGCTGGCCTGGCTGGCGCTCTGCCGCGCGGCGCCGAAGTCGATCAGCACAGGGGTGCCCAGCGTGTCCAGCAGGATGTTGTCGGGTGAGATGTCGCGATGCAGGATGCCGTTGCGGTGCACGTAGCTGAGCGCCTGCAACAGCAGCACCGCCAGTTCGCGGATCGCGGCCGGGTCCAGCGCGCCGGGGGATTGGTCGAGCAGGTCGAAGAGATCGGTGCCCTCGACGAAATCCAGCGCCATGTAGGCGGTCCCGTTGGCCTGAAAGATCTGGTGCACGCCGACGATGTTGGGGTGCTGAAGCTTGGCCAGCGCGCGCGCCTCTTTCTGGAACAGGTCGACGGCGCGGGTGAAATCCACGTCGAAGGCCTGCGACCGCAGGCGGACCGTCTCGCCGGAGCGGCAGCAGATCGCGTTGGGAAAGCATTCCTTGATCACCACCTTGCGGCCCAGGCTGTCGCGGGCGAGGTAAGTGATCCCGAATCCGCCGGAATTCAGGTATTTGTCGATCACGTATTGGCCATTGCACAGCGTGGTGCCGGGCGGCAGGCCATCACCGGTGACCCGCGCGGACTCGGCGGGCGGCATGGTCGACTGGTGTGTCATGTGCGGACCCTCCTTTCCATTCAGGCGGCGGACGGGCAGGGGCGGCGATGCGCCGGACCCGCGGCGTCCCGGGGTTCAGATGGCATGCGAATGTCGGCTGACGGGCGGTTGAATGAAGGCCAAAATACGTCGCTTTTAGACGATATATTTCAAGGGTTTGTCAAATTGAGCGCAGTTCGCCGCAGAGGCCGCGCCTGCCCCTCGGGACGGTGTGTCCGGGCGTGGTCAGCCCGTACCGGGCCGATCTTTGGCGCGTGCGTCCAGCCGCGCGAGCGCGTCGCGCAGCAGGTCCACGCGCACACGGTACTGGTGATCGGGCTTCACCGTCGCCGGCGTGTCGAGACCGAGCAACCCGAAGACCTGGTGCAAGTGTCGCCCCGACAGCTGCGTGTACTCCGGGTCCTGCCCGGTCAGCGCGTTGACCAACCGCCCGCCGATCCAATGAGCGCGCCTTGCCGCGTTCCCGGCCTCGTTGATCCGGACCTTGAGCACCTGCGTCAGCGCGGCGTCGTCGAGCGGGGGCAAGTCAGAGGCGCGGCGGGCCGGCGCAAGCAGGGACGCCAGGCGATCGGCACGGCCTCGGGGCCTGTTCGGGCCCTCACCGGTTTCGGGGTCCGGGAATGGCCGCCCTTTGCGCGCCATGTCGACCTCTCGGGATACCTGTGGAGTCCCCTGCGAGGATACACCGGGGCAGGGCGTTTGCCCAACTCCCTTTCCTTCTGCCGTCAGGGTCGGCCTGCGCCGCGCCCGCGCCGCAGTTTGAGCGCGATCAGGATGACCAGGATCAGCGCAGCCCCGGCAGAGGCGAACAGCCCCGACCAGTCGGTCACCAGCGCGGTCAACTCGTCCAGCCGCGTACCGAAGGCAAAGCCCAGCGTGATATAGGCGGTGACCCAGATCGTCTCGCCCGCCACGTCCCACAGGGTAAAGCGCCAGCGCTCCAGCCGGGCCGCCCCGGCGATCAGGTTGACCCAGGGGCCCAGCGGCGCGAACAGCCAGGTGGACAGGAACACGCCCAGCCCGCCCCAGCGGCGCACGGTCTCCTCCGCGCGGGCGATCAGTCCTGCGCGGCCGCTGCGCCGGGCGATGGCGGCGATCAGCGGCGGACCGCCCCAGCGGCCGAGGTGAAAGCCGGTCTGGTCCCCCGCCACGGCGGCCAGCCACGCGGTGCCCAGCACCTGCCAGAACACCAGGTCGCCGGCGGCGGAAAAGGCGCCCGCCGCCAGCATCACCACCGCCGTCGGGATGGGAAACGCGAGGCACGACAGAAAGGCCGAGGCCGCCACCACCCAGAGGCCATAGGTCGAGACGAGGGCGAACAGCGTCTCGGTCATGGGTGGGCCTCGCGGTGCGCGGCGATGGCGGCGTCCAGCGCGGCGATCAGGTCATCGAGCGGCACGCCACGTTCATCGGCCAGCTGTTGCAGCGTCACCCGGCGCCCCGATCCGTCACGCGGCAGCGCCAGCGTCTGGCCCACCAGCTCGGGCGGGACGTGCCAGGACATGGCCACGAAACGCGGGCTCATCCAGCCGGCCAGGGGCACGTCGCGGTGTTCCGGATCGCCCCAGTAGAGCGCCCCGAGCGCCAGCCGGACCGCGAAAAAGCCCACCAGCACCAGCGCCGCCACCAGGCCCAGCGTCAGCACCGGCGCCTCCTGCCAGAGGCGT
The DNA here is from genome assembly GCF_900184945.1 of Antarctobacter aquimaris. Lineage (GTDB taxonomy): Bacteria > Pseudomonadota > Alphaproteobacteria > Rhodobacterales > Rhodobacteraceae > Maliponia > Maliponia aquimaris. Next base: position 20,248 of record NZ_FXYF01000020.1, read on the forward strand.
TTCACGAACGACGGTTTGCGCGCGGCCATCTTCCTGTCCTCCTGCAACTGCCCATGGCTTGCGCGAAGCGGCGGTCAAAGGCAATCCCGGGTGCGGGAAAAGGCGATCCGCACGCAGCCGGTTTCCTCTGCCGCGCAGGAGGGGTACATATCGCCAAACGCCCCCCGTGGGCCCGTACTTTCGACCCCTACAGAGGACCGCAGACATGACACGCACCGGCGGACAGCTTCTTGTCGATTGCCTCGTCGCGCTGGGCGCGACCAAGAGTTTCGGCGTGCCCGGCGAAAGCTACCTTGCCGTGCTGGACGCGCTGCACGACACCGCCGGCCAGCTGGATTTCGTGCTGTGCCGCAACGAGGGCGGTGCCGCCTTCATGGCCGCCGCCTGGGGCAAGCTGACGCGCTCTCCGGGCATCTGCCTCGTCACCCGGGGGCCGGGGGTGACCAATGCCTCGATCGGCATCCACACCGCGATGCAGGACAGCGCGCCGATGATCGTCTTTGTCGGCCAGGTCGGCACCGACATGAAGGGGCGCGAGGCGTTCCAGGAAATCGACTACCGCGCGGTCTTTGGCAGCATGGCGAAATGGGCGGTCGAGATCGACCAGGTGGACCGCATCCCCGAGATCCTCGCCCGCGCGTGGAAGACGGCGCTGACCGGCCGCCCCGGCCCGGTGGTCATCGCGCTGCCCGAGGACATGCTGACCGATGTGACCGGGGTCGCGCCGCTGTCCGGCCCCGCCGACATCCGCGAACCGGCGCCCGACGCCGCAACCATGGAGGATGTCGCGCGCCTGCTGGCGGGATCGGAGCGGCCGCTGATCCTGATGGGCGGCTGCAACTGGACCGAGGCGGGGCAGGCCGCGCTGCAAGCCTTTGCCGAAGGCTCGGACATCCCGGTGGTCGCGGCGTTCCGTTTCCAGGACCAGTTCGACAACTTCTCGCCGGTCTTCGCAGGCGAGGCCGGGGTGGGCATGCCGCCGCACGCCCGCCGCCTGCTGACAGAGGCCGACACCGTGCTGGCGCTCAACATCCGCTTTGGCGAGATGACAACCGACGCCTACACGCTGTTCGACGTGCCCGAGCCGCGCCAGAAGATCATCCATGTCCATGCTTCGGACGGCGAGATCGGCAAGATCTACAGCCCCGCGCTGGGGGTGCAGGCCGGGCCGAACGCCTTTGCCGCCGCGCTGTCCCCGGTGCAGGCCGGCTGGGCGGACTGGCGGGCAAAGGCGCGGGCGGACTACCTGGCCAGCCTTGTCGCCCCGCCGCAGCCCTCGCCGGTGGACATGGCGGCCGTGATGGCGCACCTCGGTACGCAGGTGCCCGACGACGTGGTGCTGACCAACGGCGCGGGCAACTTCACCGTCTGGCCGAACAAGTTCTTTCAGTTCGGACCCAAGGCGCGGCTGCTGGCACCGCAATCCGGCGCCATGGGTTACGGCCTGCCCGCCGCCATCGCCGCCAAGGTGGCAGACCCCGCGCGCTGCGTGATCTGCTTTGCCGGGGACGGCGATTTCCAGATGAACCTGCAAGAGCTGGCCACCGCCCGGCAGGCGGGCGCGCAACCCATCGTGCTGGTGCTGAACAACGGCATCTACGGCACCATTCGCGCCCACCAGGAACGCAATTACCCCGCGCGCGTTTCCGGCACCACGATGGAAAGTCCCGATTTCGCGATGCTGGCGCAGGCCTACGGCTATCACGGCGAACGGGTCGAGACGACCGAGGATTTCCCGGCCGCCTTTGCCCGCGCCATGGCGTCAAAGTCCGGAGCCGTGCTGGACCTGGTGATCTCGGCCGAGGCGCTGACCCCGCGCGTCACCCTCAGCCAGATGCGCGCCGCGGCGCAGGCCAGGGCCAAGGGCTGAGGATCAACTGCCGCTCAGGGTCCGGCCAGCAGGCGCAGCACCGCGCGCAGGTCATCGCCTTGCAACACGGGGCGGGCGGGGCTGTCCTGCCGGTCCGGACCGCCCAGCAGGCTGTCGCACCAGGTGCCTTCGCAGAGGATCAGCTCGTGCCGGTCCAGCCGGACCTGGACCAGCGGCAGGGGCGGAGCGGCGCAGAGCGCGACCCCCGACAGGCAGGTCAGGTGGCGCGCGTCCACCAGGACCTCCGGCTGGCCAAAGGTCGCGCTCAGACGTTCGCCGCCGATCAGCAGGCGTTGACCGGGGGCCACCCAGAGACAGCGTTCCGGCATCCCGCGGCCCAGCGCGCCCTTGCGCAGCCGCACCGCGCGGCCCGACCCGGACAGCAGCGGCGCGGCGCGGCCGGTCCAGTCCACCGGCTGATAGCCGTTGTCGCGGGTCAGAACCCGATCGCCGGGGCGCAGCGCCTCGGCCGCCACCTCGCCGCGCAGGGTCTTGACCCGTGTGCCGCGCAACACGCCGATTTCCGCCGCCGGGACGGCGCGCACCAGCGACGCGCCGGTGTCGGCGTCGTCCACGGCTTCGGTGCGGAGTGTCTGAAATTCCCCGCGAAGGGCGCCTCGATCCATCATTGCCCCGGTTCAGTCTGCGAATTGCCGTTACAGACTGGAGACAATGCGTGGAGAAATCCTGCACGCCGCCCCGAAAAACACCGCGGATTCGACCCGGATTTTAACGAATTCGCAGCGGGTCAGGCGGACGCGCCGCCCGACAGTTCGGTGATCTCGCGCGCGGCCTGCGCCACGCGGCGGCCCAGGTCGTGGATCCGCTCGCCGTTGAAGCGCGCCGTCGGGCCGGAGACCGAGATGCCGGCGCAGGGCTCGCCCCGGTCGTTCAGGATCGCCGCGCCGATGCAGGACATGCCCGCATGGCGTTCCTCGCGGTCATGCGACCAGCCGCGCGCCGCGATGGCGTGCAGGTCGCTGGTCAGCCCCGACAGGGTGACATGGGTCTGCGCGGTGAAGGGCGTCAGCGGCATGTCCTCCAGCAGCGCTTGCAGTCGCTGCGGGCGCATCGCGGCCAGGATCGCCTTGCCGGTGCCGCTGGCGTGCATCGAGGTCCGCGTGCCGGGCGGAAAGAAGGCGCGGATCGGGTTCGGCGTCTCGACCTGGCCGACAAACACCACCTCGGTCCCGTCGGGCACGGCCAGGTTCGCGGTCTCGCCGGATTCGGCCATCAGGCGGCGCATCACGGGGCGGCCGACCTCGATCACGCTGTTGCGCTTCAGAAAGGCGGCGCCGGTGCGATAGGCCTCGATCCCGATGGCCCATTCCTGCCGCTCCTCGTCAAAGCTGACAAAGCGGTGCGCCTGAAGCGTGGTCAGGATGCGGTGCGTGGTGGCGGTGGGAATGTCGATCTCGCGCGAAAGATCGCTCAGCGTGTTGCTCTGGTCGCGCGCCAGCGCCACCAGCACGCCCAGCGCGCGGTCCAGCGCCTGCATCGTCCCGGCCGAGCTTTCCTTGAACTGCGATTTCGGCCGTCCGCGCGGGCGCTTGGGCGTGTCCATCCGCGAATCCCCCTTTGAAAAAGTTTTTCTCTGCATCTGCGAAGGTGAGAAGTGAGAAACTGAAACCCTATCGGAATCAGCCATTTGAGCCCATATTCCCAAAAATGAAAAATGGTTTCAAGAAAATTGCGTGGCGGGGCCGCTTGCGCCATATTGAGCAGCAACAAGGAGACCTCATCATGACAGATCAGAATCCGGTTTTCATCCCCGGCCCGACCAACATGCCCGACCGTCTGCGCCGGGCAATTCAGGTCCAGACCCAGGACCACCGCGCACCGGACTTCGTCAACACGTTTGCGCCCGTGCTCGAGGGAACAAAGAAGGTCTTTGGCACCACCGAGGGCAAGGTCGTGACCTTTCCCGCCTCCGGCACCGGCGGCTGGGAGGCGGCGGTCTGCAACACGCTCAGCCCGGGCGACAAGGTGCTGGTCGGCCGCTATGGCGTCTTCAGCCACCGCTGGATCGACCTGTGCCAGCGCCATGGCCTGGATGTCCAGATCGTCGATTGCGCCTGGGGCGAGGGCGCGCCGGCGGCGCGCTTTGAAGAGATCCTGAGCGCCGACAAGGGACACCAGATCCGCGCTGTCCTGACCACCCACAACGAGACCGCGACCGGCGTCCGTTCGGACATCGCCGCCGTGCGCCGCGCGATGGACGCGGCCAGCCACCCGGCCATGCTGTTCGTCGACTGCGTCAGCTCGCTCGCCTCGATGCCGTTCGAATTCGACGGCTGGGGCGTCGACATCGCGGTTTCGGGCTCGCAGAAGGGCTTCATGCTGCCGACCGGCATGGCGATCCTCGGCGTGTCGCCCAAGGCGATCGCGGCGATGGAAACGGCCAGGCTGCCGCGCACCTTCTTCGACTTTCGCGACATGATGAAGGCCAACGCCACCGGCGCCTTTCCCTATACGCCGCCGCTGCAGCTGATCTACGGGCTGCGCGAAAGCCTGGACATGCTGTTCGAGGAGGGGCTGGAAAACGTCTATGCCCGCCACCACCGCCTTGCCGAAGGCGTGCGCCGCGCCGTCGACGCCTGGGGCCTCAAGCTGGTCGCCAAGTCGCCCGATCTCTACTCGGACACGGTCAGCGCGATCTACGTCCCCGAGGGCTTTGACTCCAACGCCCTTACGGACCATGCTTATCGTGCCTACAAGGTGTCCTTTGGCATCGGCCTGGGCCAGATGAACGGCAAGGCCTTCCGCATCGGCCACCTGGGCAGCCTGACCGACGTCATGGTGCTGTCGGGTCTCGCCACGGTCGAGATGGCGATGGCGGACCTGAACTACCCGATCACGCTGGGCAGCGGCGTCGCCGCTGCGCAGGACTACTTCCGCCACAGCAACGCGCTTGCGTTGAAATCCGCCGCCTGAGGAGGGACGCCATGCTGGATGCCATGACCCTGGCCGAAGCGCTGACCATCGACGACATGCGGGCGGCCCACGCCCGCATCAAGCCGCACATCAACCGCACGCCGATCCTGCAATCGCAGTACCTGAACGAGCTGACCGGCGCGCAGCTGTTCTTCAAGTGCGAGAACTTCCAGGAAGCCGGCGCCTTCAAGGTGCGCGGCGCCTGCAACGCCGTCTTCGGCCTGACGGACGAGGCGGCGCAGCGCGGCGTCTGCACGCACAGTTCGGGCAACCACGCGCTGTCGCTGTCCTACGCGGCAGGGCGCCGGGGCATCCCGTGCAACGTGGTCATGCCGCGCACCGCGCCGCAGGCCAAGAAGGACGCGGTGCGCCGCTACGGCGGCATCATCACCGAATGCGAGCCTTCGACCACCTCGCGCGAGGCGGTGTTTGCCGAGGTGCAGGCCAGGACGGGGGGCGAGTTTGTCCACCCCTACAACGACCCGCGCGTGATCTGCGGCCAGGCGACCTGTTCGGCCGAGATGCTCGAGCAAACCGACGGGCTGGACATCGTCGTCGCCCCCATCGGCGGCGGCGGCATGATCTCGGGCACCTGCCTGACCCTGTCGAACCTATCTCCAGAAACGAAGATCATCGCCGCCGAGCCGGAACAGGCCGACGACGCCTACCGCAGCTTCAAGGCCGGGCGCATCATCGCCGACGACGCGCCCGAGACCATTGCCGACGGTCTCAAGGTGCCGCTGAAGGAGAACACCTGGTATTTCGTGCGCAACTACGTGAACGATATCCAGACCGCGTCGGAGCAGGAGATCATCGACGCGATGAAGATCACCTGGAAGCACCTGCGCATCGTGATGGAGCCCTCCTGCGCCGTGCCGCTGGCGGTCATCCTCAAGAACCCCGAGACCTACCGCGGCAAGCGCGTGGGCGTCGTGGTGACCGGTGGCAACGTCGACCTCGACAAGCTGCCCTGGCTGGCGAGATGACGATTGTTTTCCCATCGGAAACTTGTTTCCGATGGGAAACTTCGCCATATCACCCTCACGGCTCAAGGCGCACAGAATCGTAGGGCGGGGCATGCCCCGTCGTCCCAAGGACAAGGGAGACCCAAAATGAAAGACCTGACCAATTTCGACGATTTCGAAGTCGGCTATGACATCCCCGCCGTTCCCGGCATGGACGAGGCGGACATCCAGACCCCCTGCCTGGTGCTCGATCTCGACGCGCTCGAACGCAACATCAAGAAGATGGGCGACTACGCCCGCGCGCACGGGATGCGCCACCGCGTGCACGGCAAGATGCACAAGTCGGTGGACGTGGCCCAGTTGCAGATAGACCTGGGCGGCGCCTGCGGCGTCTGCTGCCAGAAGGTCTCCGAGGCGGAAGTCTTCGCTCGCGGCGGCATCAAGGACGTGCTGGTCTCGAACCAGGTCCGCGACCCGGCCAAGATCGACCGGCTGGCGCGGATGCCCAAGCTGGGCGCGCGCACCCTCTGCTGCGTCGACGACCTTGCCAACGTGGCCGACCTGTCGGCCGCCGCGGTCAAGCACGGCACCCAGATCGAATGCCTGGTGGAAATCGACTGCGGGGCAGGGCGCTGTGGCGTGACCACCACGCCCGCGGTGATCGAGATCGCCAAGGCGATCGAGGCGGCGCCGGGGCTGAAATTTGCCGGCATCCAGGCCTACCAGGGCGCGATGCAGCACCTCGACTCCTACGACGAGCGCAAGGCCAAGATCGGCGTGGCCGTGGCCATGGTCAAGGACGCGGTGGACGGGCTGAAGGCCGAGGGCATCGACTGCGACATCGTCGGCGGCGGCGGAACCGGGTCGTACTATTTCGAGTCCACCTCGGGTGTCTACAATGAGCTCCAGTGCGGCTCCTACGCCTTCATGGACGCGGATTACGGCCGCATCCTGGACAAGGACGGCAAGCGCATCGACCAGGGCGAATGGGAGAACGCGCTGTTCATCCTGACCTCGGTCATGTCCCACGCCAAGGCCGACAAGGCCATCGTCGATGCCGGCCTCAAGGCGCAGTCGGTGGACTCCGGCCTGCCGTTGATCTTTGGCCGGGACGACGTGACATACGTCAAGTGCTCGGACGAGCATGGCGTCGTGGCTGACCCGCAAGGCGTGCTCAAGGTCAACGACAAGCTGCGCCTGGTGCCGGGCCACTGCGATCCCACCTGCAACGTGCACGACTGGTACGTCGGCGTGCGCGGCGGCAAGGTCGAAAGCGTCTGGCCGGTCTCGGCCCGTGGCAAGGCCTACTGAGACCCGAACGCGGCAAGGATGACGGGACGCCGGGCCTGACCCGGCGTCTCCTGCTGACAGAAGGAATGCGAAGGATGAAGGACATGCCCCCGACAGAGGGCCTCGTGATCGTGGGCGAGGCGGAATGCGCGCGGCTGGTGGGCCGCAAGGATGCCTTTGACGCGGTCGAGGCGGTGTTCGCCGCCATGGCGCGCGGCGATGCCTACAACTTTCCGGTGATCCGCGAGGCGATCGGCTACGCCGACGCGCTCTACGGCTTCAAGTCGGGCTTCGACAAGGCGGGAAAGGTGCTGGGCCTGAAGTCCGGCGGCTACTGGCCGGGCAACATGGCCAAGGGGCTGACCAACCACCAGTCCACCGTTTTCCTGTTCGACCCGGATACCGGCCAGCTGGCGGCACTGGTCGGCGGCAATTACCTGACGGCGGTACGCACGGCGGCCTCGTCTGCGGTCTCCATCGCGCATCTCGCGCGCAAGGACGCCAAGGTGCTGGGCATGGTGGGCGCGGGGCACCAGTCCGCCTTCCAGCTGCGCGCCGCCGCCGAACAGCGCGATTTCGAGAAGGTCGTCGCCTGGAACCCGCATCCCGACATGCTGCCGAAACTGGGCGCCGTGGCCGAGGAACTGGGCCTGCCCTTCGAGGCGGTGACGCAGGAGGAACTGGGCGCGCAGGCGGATGTCATCATCACCATCACCTCGGCCTTTGAGCCGCTGTTGATGAAGGACTGGATCAAGCCGGGCACGCATCTCGCCTGCATGGGAACCGACACCAAGGGCAAGCAGGAGGTCGACGCCGCGCTGTTGGCCGCGGCCACCGTCTTTACCGACGAGGTCGCGCAGTCGATCAGCATCGGCGAGGCGCAGCACGCCATTGCTTCGGGCGCGATCACCGCCGAGGCGATCACCCCGCTGGGCAAGGTGATCAACGGTGACCATCCGGGCCGGAGCTCGGACGACGAGATCACGCTGTTCGACGGCACCGGCGTGGGCTTGCAGGATCTGGCGGTTGCCTCGGTCGCCGCCCGCCTGGCTGCCGAAGCGGGCACGGCGCAGCGCGTCGTTCTCTGAGCGCTCCACTGGGCGGCAAGGGGGCGGCGGCCCCCGTCCAAGCCCCGGGACAAACCGGAGGCGATCCGCCGCGCCGCGCTTGCTCCCGCGCGGTTTTGGCAATACCTCGGGATGAAAGGGCGCTGTCGGGGCGGATCCCCTGACCGGGACTGCACGGGCAAAAGGACCGCGCCGCATCACGCAAGGACCGCCGACCATGACCTTCGATGACCTCAAGGCACAGATCGCCGCCGGCGGCATCGACACGGTGCTGGTCTGCCTCGTCGACATGCAGGGCCGCCTGATGGGCAAACGGTTCCACGCCGAGGCCTTTCTGGACATCGTCGGGGGTGAAACGCACTGCTGCAACTACCTGCTGGCCACCGACATCGCCATGGCCACGCCGGACGGCTACGCCACCACCTCCTGGTCGCGTGGCTACGGCGACTACATCCTGCGGCCGGACCTGACCACGCTGCGCCCGGTGCCCTGGCTCGACGGCACCGCCATGGTGCTCTGCGACATCCTCGATCACGACACCCACGCGCCGGTGCCGCAGTCGCCGCGTGAGATCCTCAAGCGCCAGATCGCCCGCGCCGACGCGATGGGGCTGACCCCGGTCATGGCGACCGAGCTGGAATTCTTCCTGTTCCGCGGCACCGCCGACGAGATCGCCCGCGGCGGCTTTCGGCTGGACACCTATTCGACCTACAACGCGGATTACCACATCTTCCAGACCTCCAAGGAAGAGCCGGTCATGCGGCCGATCCGCAACCACCTGCGCGCCATGGGCGTCCCCGTGGAGGGGTCCAAGGGCGAGGCCGAGGCCGGGCAGGCCGAGCTGAACATCCGCTACGCGGGCGCGCTTGCCGCCGCCGACCACCACACGCTGGCCAAGCACGCGGTCAAGGAAATCGCCTGGCAGAAGGGCTGCGCCGCCAGCTTTCTGGCCAAGTGGCACGCGGACCGCGTCGGCAGCGCCGCCCATGTCCACCAGTCGCTGTGGAAGGACGGCGTGAACGCCTTTCACGACCCGGTCCGCCCGCTGGGCAAGTCCCGCCTGCTGGACCACTACATCGCCGGCCTGCTGAAATACGCCGCCGAGACCACGTATTTCGTGGCGCCCTACGTCAACAGCTACAAGCGTTTCGCCCGAGGCACCTTTGCGCCGACGCAGATCGTCTGGTCGATCGACAACCGCACGGCGGCCTTTCGGCTGTGCGGGGCGGACACCAAATCGGTGCGCATCGAGTGCCGCGTGCCGGGCGCCGACATGAACCCCTACCTGGCGTTGGCCGCCACACTGGCCGCCGGCCTCAAGGGCATCGAGGACCGGCTGGAGCTGCCCGCCCCCTTCACCGGCGACGCCTACGACGACGACGACTCGCACCACATCCCGCGCACCCTGCGTGATGCGCGCGAGGCGCTGCTGCGGTCTGCCATGCTGCGCGAGGCGATGGGCGACGCGGTGGTCGACCACTATGCCCGCGCCGCCGCCTGGGAGCTGGCAGAGTTCAACCGCGTGGTCACGGACTACGAGATCGCCCGCGGCTTTGAGCAGGCCTGACCGGATGCCCGGCGCCGCCAGGGCCTTCGCCGCGCCCCTGCGGGCCAGAGGGTCGGCGATCCGCGTCCTTTGCCTGCCCTTGCGGGAAACGCAGGCGCTTCTTCTTTTCCGAAGCCCCTCCGGGGGTAATGGCCCCGGACATGATCCGGGACCAGAGGGGGCGGCGCCCCTTCTTGCCGCCGCAAACCGCAGCGAAAGACCTTAGCCATGAGCCATGCCGCCAACTGGTCCTACCCCACCGCCATCCGCTTTGGCGCCGGCCGCATCGCCGAGATCGCCGAGGCCTGCGCGAGCGCCGGCATCGCGAAACCGCTGCTGGTCACCGATCGCGGCCTGGCCGATTTGCCGATCACCACGCGCACGCTCGACCTGATGCAGGCCGCCGGGCTTGGCCGGGCGCTCTTTTCCCAGGTCGACCCGAACCCCAACGAGGCGAACCTCAAGGCCGGGCTCGCGGTCTTCCGCGCGGGCGGGCACGATGGGGTGATCGCCTTTGGCGGCGGTTCGGGGCTGGACCTGGGCAAGATGGTCGCCTTCATGGCCGGGCAGACCCGCCCGGTCTGGGATTTCGAGGATGTCGGCGACTGGTGGACCCGCGCCGACGCCGCCGCAATCCGGCCGACCATCGCGGTGCCGACCACCGCCGGCACCGGGTCCGAGGTCGGCCGCGCCTCGGTGCTGACCAATGCTGCCACGCATGAGAAGAAGATCATCTTCCACCCCAAGGTGCTGCCCTCGGTGGTGATCGCCGACCCGGAGCTGACCGTGGGCATGCCCAGGGCGATCACCGCGGGCACCGGCATGGACGCCTTTGCCCATTGTCTCGAGGCCTACTCATCGCCCATCTACCACCCGATGAGCCAGGGCATCGCGCTGGAGGGGATGCGGCTGGTCAAGGAGAACCTGCCGCGCGCCTTTGAGGCGCCGGATGACCTGGACGCACGGGCCAACATGATGTCGGCGGCGATGATGGGGGCGGTGGCCTTTCAGAAGGGGCTGGGGGCGATCCATGCGCTGAGCCATCCGATCGGCGCGCTCTACGGCACGCACCACGGCACGACCAACGCGGTGGTGATGCAGGCGGTGCTGCGGTTCAACCGCCCTGCGGTCGAGGCGCGGCTGGCGCAGGCGGCGGCCTACCTGGGGATCGCGGGCGGCTTTGACGGGTTTTATGCCTTTGTTGGCGAGATCAACGCGCGGCTGGGCATCCCCGGGACGCTGGCGGAGATGGGCGTGACGGCGCCGGACAAGGCGGCGATCCTCGACGGCGCGCTGAAGGACCCCAGCTGCGGCGGCAACCCGATCGAGATGACCCGCGAGAACACCGCGGCGCTGATCGACGCGCTGATGTAGACGAGGGGGCGGGTCGGGACTCGGGCCTTTCGGCCCATCGCCCGCCCGCCAGCCCTCGGCCGGGCCCTTGCCGGGGCGTGGCGCGGGTTGGATGGCGGGGCGGGGCTCAAGGCTCACCCGCAAACAGGCCCGCCTGTTTCCCGTACCCACCTCTCGCCTTTGCTGCCTGACCCGGACCGTCCCCCGAGGCAAGGGCAAGCCGCGCGTGCCGCGCGGTGCGTGCCGCACCCTTGCCACGGGCGCCGCTCCGGGTCCTGTCGGCCGCAGGCGAGAGGCGGCTCCGGGAAACAGGCTGACAGGGGGCTTCTTGAGCCTAGCTTTCGTAGCGGGTGCGGCCGCGGCGGTGGCTGTCGACCTTCAGCGTCATGTGCAGCGGTTGGTGGGCGCGCTGGGCGCATTTCTGGCGTGGGCAGGTGTGGCAGTTCAGCCCGACCTGGGCGTAGAGCGCCGGGTCCTTGGCGTTGAGCGAGCGGGCATAGGTGATTTCCTCGGCGTGGCGGGCGTCGCAGCCCAGCGCCACTACCAGCCTTCGGTCCTGCGTGGTGCGCGAGAACACCGGCCGGTCCGAGGTGCGCGACAGGGTGAAATAGCGCGCGCCGTCCGGCAGCTCGACGAATTGCGGCTGGATCACGCTGGGCTGGTGAAAGGCGCCGTGGATGTTCCAGACCGGGCAGCCGCCGCCCTGGTCGGCCAGCTGCGCGCCGGTGGCGTTGAACCGCTTGGTCACGTTGCCGGCGCGGTCCACCCGCAAAAAGAAGAAGGGGATGCCGCGGTCGGCCGGGTCTTGCAAGGTGGTCAGCCGGTGGCAGACCTGTTCGAAGCTGACGCCGAAGGCGGCGGCGAGGCGGTCGAGGTCGTAGCCCGATTCGCGCGCGAGTGCCAGGAAGGGCGCGTAGGGCAGCAGGATCGCGGCGGCGACGTAGTTCAGCAGCTCCACCTCCAGCCGCTTGCGCCCGGTGTCGCTGCGCAGCCCGGCGCTGGCGACGAGGCCCTGCACCACCTCGCCGGCCTCGATCTGCGCCACCACATGGGCCAGCTGGAAGTTGCGGTTGGGCTGGTCGAGCGCCTCGGACAGGTGGACCTCGGCGGCTTTTTCGTCGAATTCCATCAACGCGTCGGGCATCTCGGTCAGGCGGCGCAGGTCGGACTGGATGCCGTGGGTCACGCGCAGGTGGCGTTTCAGCAGGGCGTACATGTCGTCCTGCGTGCCGCCCAGCCGTTCGCGGCTGATCTGCGCCATCTCCTCGAGCGCGGGAAAGTGATTCTGCCGGGTGCGGAAGAAATCGTAGATCTCGCGTTCGGGGGCGGCGCGCAGCACCTCGCCGCTGGCCCCGGCGGCGACGCTGCGTTGCAGGTGGTCGGCCAGCGTGCGGTAGTCGCGGTGCAGTTCCAGGAATCGGTCCACCAGCCGCGGCGCGTGGTCGAGGGCGGCGCGCAGTTCGGTCAGGTCGGGCAGGTCGCCGGTAAAGACCGGGTCCTTGACCGCCGCGCGCAGCTCGGTCAGGCGGGTCGCCTCATTGCCCTGCACCAGCGATTTGGCGTCGACGCCATAGGCCTCTGACAGCGCCATCAGCACCTGCACCGACAGGCTGCGCTGGTTGTTTTCCAGCAGGTTGACATAGGCCGCACTGACGCCCAGCCGCTTGGCCATCTCGGCCTGGGTGTGATTGTGCAGGCCCCGCAACTGGCGCAGTTTCGGGCCGATCAGGGTCTTGGTCATGTTTACAACATTACAATTGCGGGAGTTGTTGCAGCAAGCTGAAACACGTTAACCCGGTTTGATGTGAAATAAAATTACCTTCCCGGTATGAACTGCGCATGGATGCGCCCTTTCCGGCCGGCATGGCGGAGCGGGCGAAAGCAGACATCACTTGGGAGGACTAACATGACTTACAAGATCACGCGCCGTCTGGCCATTGCCGCGGCCGCCTCTGCCGCTCTGCTGGGATCGACCGCCGCCGCGCTGGCCGAAGGGTGGAAACCGGTCAAGCCGGTGGAGATGGTGATCATGGCCGGCACCGGCGGTGGCGCCGACCAGATCGCCCGCCTGTTCCAGTCGATCATCCAGAAGGAACGGCTGTCCAGCATGCCGATCCTGCCCGTGAACAAGGGCGGCGGATCGGGCGCCGAGGCGCTGCGCTACCTCAAGGACAAGGAAGGCGATGCCCATGTCATCATGGCGACGCTGAACAGCTACTACACCACGCCGCTGCGCACCGACATCGGCGTCGATATCGCCGAGTTCACCCCGCTGGCGCGCATGGCCATGGACACCTTCGTGCTGTGGGTGAACGCGGACAGCGACATCCACACGCTGGAGGACTACGTCGCCGCCGTCCAGGCCTCGGGCGGCAGCTGGAAGATGGGCGGCACCGGCACCGGGCAGGAGGACAGCCTGGTCACCGCGATGCTGGACAAGGAATTCGGGCTCAAGCACGTCTACGTGCCCTTCGCCGGCGGTGGCGAGGTGGCCAAGAACCTCGTCGGCAACCACATCGACGCCACGGTGAACAACCCGGCCGAGCAGATGGGGTTCTACAAGGCGGGCAAGGTGCGCCCGATCGTGGCCTTCACGCCGGAGCGGCTGGAGGTGTTCCCGGACGTGCCGACCGCGCGTGAGCTTGGCCACGACATCGTCTACTGGATGCAGCGGTCCTTTGTCGGACCCAAGGACATGCCGGCCGAGGCGGTGGCCTATTACACCGACATGCTGATGAAGCTGTCCGAGACCGAGGAATGGACGGCCTACACCGCCGAGCAGGCGCTGGTGGCCGACATGATCACCGGCGAGGCCTTGCAGGCCTATTTCCTGGAGGAGCGCACCAAGCATGACGCCATCCTGAAAGAGATCGAGGGCGGCGCGTCCTGATCGCTGACACCCTGGACACAGGGCCGGGCGGGCGTGACCTCGCCCGGCCTTCAATCGCGCGCAGAGGGGAAACGGAATGCTGACCGCCGACCGCATCATCGCTGGCGCCATCATGGCGCTGTCTGTCTATTTCATGTGGCATGCCACGGTCCTGCCCATCGGGTGGAACGGGGCGACCGGCGGGCCAGGGGGCGGGTCCTTTCCGTTCTGGCTGTCGCTTGTCATGTTCCTGAGCGCGGGCGGCATCCTGGCCCGCACCTTCGCCGCCGAAGCGCGGGCCAGCTTTTTCTTCGACACCAGCATGCTGCGGCCGATCCTGCAGGTGGTGGCGGCGCTGGCCGTGACCATCGCGCTGATCCCGGTCGCGGGCGCCTACGTCGCGCTGCCGCTGTTCCTGTTCTGGTATCTGCGGATCTTCGGCCGGCACGGCTGGGTGCTGGTGCTCAGCCTGGTGATCCTGACCCCCGTCGTGGTCTTTTTCTTCTTCGAGGTCACGCTGCGGATCCTGCTGCCGAAAGGCTATACCGAGCCGCTGTTCTACCCGCTTTACGCGATGTTCTTCTGAGGGGCGATTTCCATGGATTTCCTGACACTGCTGGCGGACGGCTTTGCCACATCGCTGTCGCCTCTGAACCTGCTGATCGTGATCCTCGGCGTGACCGTTGGCCTGTTCATCGGCGCGATGCCGGGGCTGGGTTCGGTCAACGGGGTGGCGATCGTGCTGCCGCTGACCTTCATCGTGCCGCCGTCCTCGGCGATCATCCTGCTGGCGGCGATCTACTACGGGGCGATGTACGGCGGGGCGATTTCGTCGATCCTGCTGGGCATCCCCGGCGCCTCGACCGCGGTGGCCACCACCTTTGACGGCCGCCCCATGGCGCAGCAGGGCAAGGCCGGGCTGGCGCTGATCGCGGCGGCGGTGGCCTCCTTTGTCGGCGGCACCATCTCGGTCATCCTGTTCACGCTGTTCGCGGCCCCGCTGGCGGATGTCGCGCTGGCCTTCGGCCCGGCCGAGGAATTCGCGCTGGTGCTGCTGGCCTTCACCACCTTCGTGGGGCTGGGCGGCGACGATGTGCTCAAGACGCTGGTGATGATCTGCCTGGGCCTCGTGCTGTCGACCGTGGGCCTCGACCTGATCTCGGGGCAGCCGCGGCTGATCTTTGGCGACCTGCCGGGGTTTTACGCCGGGATCTCCTTCCTGGTGCTGGCGATCGGCGTCTACGGCATCGGCGAGGTGCTCTACACCATCGAAACCTCGAAATCCGCGCCCCAGGTGACCCCGGCCCGGATCACCTTTGCCGAGCTGCGCGCCGGCCTGCGCGAGATGAACCGCCTGTGGAAGACCATGAGCCTTGGCTCCTTCCTCGGCTTCTTCGTCGGAATGCTGCCCGCAGCGGGGGCCACGCCGGCCTCGCTCATGGCCTATGGCATCGCGCGGCAGACCTCGAAAAAGCCCGACAGCTTTGGCAAGGGCAACATCGAAGGCGTCGCCGCGCCGGAGACCGCGAACAACGCCGCATCGACCGGCTCGCTCTTGCCGATGCTGACGCTGGGCATCCCAGGGTCACCCACCACGGCGCTGCTGCTGGGCGGCATGGTGATGTGGGGCCTGGTGCCCGGGCCGATGCTGTTCATCGAACAGCCGGACTTTGTCTGGGGCCTGATCTCGTCGCTCTACACCGCGAATGTCGCCGCCGTGCTGATCAACATCGCGCTGATCCCACTGTTTGTCTGGGCGCTGCGGATGCCGTTCACCGTGCTCTGCGCCATGGTCGTCGTGCTGTGCATCGTGGGGGGCTATGCTCCGAACCAGAGCATGCATGACGTGTGGCTTATTGCCGGGTTCGGCGTTGCGGGTTATCTGTTGCGCAAGGCGGACTATCCGCTGGCGCCGCTGGTCCTGGCGCTGGTGCTTGGTCCGTTGATGGAAAAGAGCTTCCGTCAGACACTGATCGCGGAGCAGGGCAACGTGATGGCTTTCATCGAACGCCCGCTTTCGGGCGCCTTCATCGCCCTCGCAGCCGTCTTCTTCGTGCTGCCGATGATCAAGTTCCTGCGGAAGGGCGGCCGGCGCAGCGTCGCGCCGGCAGAGTGAACGACATGACGACTGACAGGAAGGAAGACATCCATGGGGACGACACTCAAGCAGCTCCTCGCCACACATCCGGCTTCGGCCCCGGCGATCGGCGCGCCGTCCAAGACCTGGCTGAGCTATGGCGGGCTGCGGTCGCTGTCGGACGAGATCCGCGGCCAGCTGCGCGCGGCGGGAGTCGGCCCGACGGACCGGGTGGCCATCGTCCTGCCGAATGGCGCGAGCATGGCGACGGCCTTCGTGACCATTGCGCAATCGGCCACGACAGCACCCCTCAACCCTTCGTACCGCGAGGATGAATATGCCTTCTACCTCGAGGACCTGAAGGCCAGGGCCATCGTGCTCGAGGCGGGCTACGACGGCCCGGCGCTGGCGGCGGCCAACCGTTTTGGCCTGACGGTCCTGCGCCTGCACGAGGACGCGGAGGTGGCGGGCCAGTTCCGGCTCGACCCGGAGGGCGCGACAACGGTGGCGCAGGACGGCGAGCCGGGGCCGGACGACGTGGCGCTGATCCTGCACACCTCGGGCACCACTTCGCGGCCCAAGATCGTGCCGCTGTTGCAGTCCAACGTGGCAGCCTCGGCGCAGCACATCGCCGCGTCGCTGGCGCTGACGCCCGAGGACCGCTGCATGAACGTCATGCCGCTGTTCCACATCCACGGGCTGCTGGCCGCGGTGTCCGGCTCGCTGTCGGCGGGGGCGTCGGTCTGGTGCGCGCCGGGCTTCAACGCGCTGTCCTTCTTCGCCCAGATGAAGGAGGCACACCCGACCTGGTACACCGCCGTGCCGACGATGCACCAGGCGATCCTGACCCGTGCCGGGCGCAACGCCGAAGTGATCAAGGAGGTGCGGCTGCGCTTCCTGCGGTCGTCCTCGGCCTCCTTGCCCGCGCAGGTCATGGAGCAACTGGTGGAGACCTTCGGCGCACCGGTGGTCGAGGCCTATGGCATGACCGAGGCGGCACACCAGATGTGCTGCAACCCGCTGGATCGGCAAAAGCCGGGATCGGTGGGCGTCGCGGCCGGCCCCGAGGTGCGCATCGCCCACGAGACCGAGAACCGGCTGATCGACGGCACCGGCGAGGTGGTCATCTCCGGCCCCAACGTGACGCCGGGCTACGAGGCCAACCCCGAGGCCAACGCCAAGAACTTCTTCGATGAGGACGGCAAGCGCTGGTTCCGCACGGGCGACCAGGGCGCACTGGACGAGGACGGCTTCCTGCACCTGACCGGGCGCCTGAAGGAGATCATCAACCGCGGCGGCGAAAAGGTGTCGCCGCTGGAGGTGGACGGCGTGCTGATGGATCACCCGGCGGTGGCGCAGGTGGTGACCTTTGCCCTGCCGCATCCCAAGCTGGGCGAGGAGGTGGCCGCAGCCGTGGTCCTGCGCGACGGCATGGCTGCGACCGAACGCGAGATCCGCGATTTCGCCGCCGAGCGCATGGCCGACTTCAAGGTGCCGCGCAAGGTGGTGATCCTGGACGAGATCCCCAAGGGCGCGACGGGCAAGATGCAGCGCATCGGCATGGCCGAAAAGCTGGGCCTGGTGGCCAACGCCTGAGCCTTTGCTCCGGTGCCTGCCTTGCGTGGCGGGCGCCGGAAGTTGGGTATTTTTTTCAGAGAAGAAGCAGGGGGCGCGCGCAGAACTTCGGGCGTGCGCGAGGGGACGGAATGAAGATCTGCATTTTCGGCGCCGGCGCCATCGGCGGCTACATGGGTGTCAAGCTGGCGCAGGCGGGGGCCGAGGTGAGCCTGGTGGCGCGCGGCCCGCACCTCAAGGCGATGAAGGAACACGGCCTGCGCCTGATCGAGGAAGACGGCGAGGTGACGGTGCCGGTGACGGCGGCCGAGGATCCCGCCGAACTGGGCCCGCAGGACTATGTCATCGTCACGCTCAAGGCGCATTCGGTGCCGCCGGTGGTGCCGAAAATGGCGCCGCTGATCGGTGAGCACACCACCATCGTCAGCGGCGTGAACGGCGTGCCGTGGTGGTATTTCCACAAGATTGGCGGCCCTCTGGAGGGCACGCGGCTGGCCTCGGTCGATCCGGGCGATGCGCAGTGGAACGGCTTTGGCCCCGACCGGGTGCTGGGCTGCGTGGTCTACCCGGCGGCCGAAGTGACCGAACCGGGAGTGATCAAGCACATCGAGGGAAACCGTTTCTCGCTGGGCGAGCCGGACGGGTCGAAGTCCGAGCGCGCCGTGGCGCTGAGCCAGGCGCTGAGCGCGGCCGGGCTGAAGGCGCCGGTGCGGCCGCGCCTGCGGGACGAGATCTGGGTCAAGCTCTGGGGCAACCTTTCGTTCAACCCGATCTCGGCCTTGACGCATGCGACGCTGGACGTGCTGTGCACCGACCCGGGCACGCGGGCGGTGGCGCGCGGCATGATGCTGGAGGCGCAGGAGATCGCGGAAAAGCTGGGGGTCAAGTTCCCGATCGACGTGGAAAAGCGGATCGACGGCGGGGCGGCGGTCGGCGCGCACCGCACGTCGATGTGGCAGGACCTCGACATGGGCCGGCCGATGGAGATCGACGCGCTGGTGGGTTCGGTGCAGGAGCTGGGCCGGCTGACGGAGACGCCGACGCCGACGATTGACACGGTGCTGGCGCTGGTGACGCTGCGGGCCCGAATGGCGGGGCTGTACCATGGCTGAGAACGCGCGGCCGCGGGTGCTGGTGACGCGGCGCTGGCCCGCGGCGGTGGAAGACAAGCTGTCCGAGCTTTACGACGCGGAGTTCAACAGCGAAGACGTGCCGATGACGGTCGAGGATTTCCGCGCCGCGCTGGTGGCCTTCGACGCGGTTCTGCCGACGGTGACCGACCGGATGGGGCCGGAGGTCTTTGACGGGCTGGTGCCGCGTACGAAGATCCTGGGCAACTACGGCGTCGGGTTCAGCCACATCGACACAGCGGCCGCATCGCGGCTGGGGATCGTGGTCACCAACACGCCCGACGTGCTGAGTGACTGCACCGCCGACATCGCCATGACGCTGTTGCTGATGGTGGCGCGGCGCGCGGGCGAGGGCGAGCGCGAGTTGCGCGCCGGCGCGTGGACCGGCTGGCGGCCGACGCACCTGGTGGGGACCAAGGTCACGGGCAAGGTGCTGGGCATCGTCGGCTTTGGCCGCATCGGGCAGGAGATGGCGCGGCGTGCGCATCATGGTTTTGGCATGACGATCCTGGTGCAGAACCGCTCCAAAGTGGCGCAGGAGGTGCTGGACCAGGTCGGCGCGGTGCAGGTGGACAGCGTCGAGGCGCTGATGGAGGCGTCGGATTTCGTGTCGCTGCATTGCCCTGGCGGGGCGGCCAACCGCCACCTGGTCAATGCCGACAGGCTGGCGCGGATGAAGCCGGGAGGTTTCCTGATCAACACAGCGCGGGGCGAGGTTGTGGATGAGGCGGCCCTGGCCGCGGCCCTGACCGAGGGGCGGATCGGCGGCGCGGGGCTGGACGTGTTCGACGGCGAACCGCGCGTGGCGCCCGAGTTGATGGCGGCGCCGAACCTGGTGATGCTGCCGCATCTGGGCAGCGCGACGCGTGAAACGCGCGAGGCCATGGGGTTTCGCGTGCTGGACAACCTCGCGGCCTTCTTTGCCGGGGAGGCGCCGCCCGACCGGGTGGCCTGAGCGGGGATGCGCGGGCGGTGGGGTGAAACCCCACCCTACGGCAGGGTGTCGAGGGCGATCTTGCGGCCCTCGGCGGCGGAGGCGTAGACAGCCTGCTCGATGTCGATCACCGGCAGGTAGGCGCGGGCGGTGTTCTCGGGTTCTGTGCCGCCGTGCAGGCAGGCGACGACGTGGCTTTGCAGGGCATGGACACAGTCGCCGCCAAAGGTGCCGCTGCGGTCCGGCGGCAGGATCGTCTCCGAGGTCAGCGCGCCGAAGCGGCGCAGGTGCAGCGCGCCGTCGCCGGTCAGGGTGATGGTGCCCTGCGTGCCTTCGGCGAGCGCCTCGCCCATGGTGCAGCGGGTGTTCTCGGCAGCATGGTCGAGATGGCGGTTGCCGTCGAACAGCGCGCGCGCGCCGCTGGCGAAATCGAACAGGATCACGCCGGCATCCTCGCCCGCGATGACCGGGTTCAGGCGGCGCAGGTCGGCATAGACGGCTGTCGGCGGCCCAAGCAGGTAGCGAAAACTGTCGATCCAGTGCACCGCCGTCTCATGCACCAGGAAACGCGGCATCTGCTGGAAATAGGGTTGGCGGTCGAGGTAGGCGCGTGGACCCTGGCCATCGCCGGGGCGCAGGCGAAACGTAACCTGCTGTACGGTTCCGATCTCACCCGCGTCGAGGCGGGTCTTCAGCGTCCTGTACCACGGCTGGAAGCGGAAATTCTCGTGGATCACCAGCAGGGCGCCGGCGGCTTCGGCCTCTTCGGTGAGGGCGCGTGCCTCCTCGGGCGAGGTGGCAAACGGTTTCTGGCAGATGATCGCGCGCACCCCTTCGCTCAGCGCGGTGCGGATCGCGGCGGCCTGCGCCACGGGGGGCAGGATCACGTCCAGCAGGTCCGGCCGTTCGGCGCGCAGCATCGTGGCGAGGTCGTCGTAGGCGGCGGCCCCGGTGGCGCGGGCCTTGTCGATGTCGCGGTCGCAGGCGGCGACCAGCATGGCCTCCGGGATGCGCCGCCAGGCGTCATAGTGGAACCGGCTGAAATAGCCCGCGCCCAGCCCGGCGACCCTGATCCGATCTGTTGCCATGCCATGCCTCCCGTCGTCTGTGCCTGAACCATAGACCGGGGCGCGCGGGCTGCCTACAGTGACGGCAGACAGGGCCAGTGGGAGGGCGCAGGGATGTTCGCGGTGGTGGTCAGTTTCGAAATCAAACCCGAGGTGCGAGAGGCTTTCCTGGACCTGATCCGGCAGAACGCCCATGCCTCCGTGCGGGATGAGCCGGGCTGCCGGCAGTTCGACGTCTGCGCCGATCCGGCGCGCCCGACAGAGGTTTTTCTCTACGAGATCTACGACGACGCGGCCGCCTTCGAGGTGCATATGACCACCCCTCATTTCATCGACTTCGACCGGGCGAGCGCGCCGCTGGTGGCGTCAAAGTCGGTGATGACCTACGGCGAGGTGTACCGATGAGTACGTGGGAAGTGCACGCCGTCCGCTACGCCGACCGCGCGGCGCGGCGGCGCAAGGACAGCTTCATCTTTGACGACAACCACGATGTGCCGCACCCGATGGACTATTTCATCTGGCTGCTGCGGCGCGGGGCCGAGGTGATCCTGGTGGACACCGGCTATGACGTCGAGGAGGGCAGGGCGCGGTCGCGGCCGATCCGGCTGGACCCGGTCGAGGCGCTGCGCCCGCTGGGCATCGCGCCCGAGGCGGTGACGCAGCTGATCGTCACGCATCTGCATTACGACCACGCGGGCGGGCTGCACCTGTTTCCCAACGCCACGCTGCACATGCAGGCCGCCGAGATGGCCTATGCCACCGGCCCCTGCATGTGCCACGACACGCTGCGCATGCCCTTTACCGCCGCGCATGTCTGCGAGGCGGTAAAGCGGCTCTATTCCGGCAAGGTGGTGTTTCACGATGGCGACGCCGAGATCGCCGAGGGCGTGACGGTGCACAAGGTCGGCGGGCATTCCCGCGGCCTTCAGGCGGTGCGGGTGCGCACGCAGGCGGGCTGGATGGTGCTGGCCTCGGACGCGACGCATTACTACGAGAATTTCTGGCTGCGCAAACCCTTTCCCATCGTGGTCGACCTTCAGGACATGCTGGACGGCTTTGGCCTGCTGGAACGGCTGGCCTCGCGGCGCGAACTGGTGGTGCCGGGGCACGATCCGCTGGTGCGGCGGCTGTTCCCGGCGGGGGTGACCGGGCACATCACCCGGCTGGACCCCGGCCCGCAGGAGGCGATCACGCCTGCGCTGTTCGGGCCGTGAGACGCTTTGACATCCTGACGAGGCGACGCGGAGGGCGGCCTCGCAGGAAAGATAGAAAATCGCTCAGGGCGGGGGCGGGTGGCTTGCCCGGGGACGCGGGCGCGCGGCATATCGCGGGGGACCGCGCGGGCGAAGGCCGCGCCGCGACGGCCCTTTTTCGGGAGAGAGACATGACACTTGGATTTGCCATCCTGGGCGCCGGCCGCATCGGCCAGGCCCATGCCCGCGCGATTTCGTCCACGCCGGGGGCGCGGTTCGTCGCGCTGGCCGAGCCGTTCCAGAAGGCGGCCGACGACATGGCCGCGCGCTACGGCTGCGCGCTGCGCAGCATCGACGAGATCGCCGCCAGCGACGACATCGACGCCGTCGCCATCTGCACACCGACCGACACCCATGCCGACCTGATCGAGAAATTCGCCAAGGCGGGCAAGGCGATCTTTTGCGAAAAGCCGGTCGACCTGTCGGCCGAACGCGTCCGGCAGGCGCTGAAGACGGTCGAGGCGACCGGGGCCAAGCTGATGGTCGGCTTCAACCGCCGCTTTGACCCGGACTTCATGTCGGTCAAGGCCGCGATCGACGAAGGCCACATCGGCAAGGTCGAGATGGTGGTCATCACCTCGCGCGACCCCGGCCCGCCGCCGGCCGCCTACATCAAGGTTTCGGGCGGGATCTTTCGCGACATGACCATCCACGACTTCGACATGGCCCGCTGGCTGCTGGGCGAAGAGCCGGTGACCGTCATGGCGCAGGGCTCGGTCCTGGTGGACCCCGAGATCGGCGCGCTGGGCGACTATGACAGCGTCAATGTCATCCTGAAGACCGCCAGCGGCAAGCAGGCGGTCATCACCAACTCGCGCCGCGCCACCTATGGCTATGACCAGCGGATCGAGGTGCATGGCTCGGACGGCATGGCCGCCGCCGCCAACCGGCACGAAAGCACGGTCGAAGTCTCGGGCGGCAAGGGCTATACCCGTCCGCCGCTGCTGAACTTCTTCATGGATCGTTACGCCGCCGCCTACGCCAACGAGATCGCCGCCTTCGTCAAGGCGGTCAACACCGGCGGCGCGCTGCCGACCACCGGGCTGGACGGGCTCAAGGCGCTGGAACTGGCCGACGCGGCGCTGGAATCGGCACGGACCGGCAAGGCCGTCACGCTGGCCTGAGACGGCGGGCGCGCCTCACGACACGCGCGCCCCCATCTCCGGATTTTGTTTCCTTGTGGAAGGGTTCTGGACAAGGTGTCTGGAACCTGCTCCCATGTCCGGGCCGGTTGCGGGCGATGGAAAAAACCGTGCCGCCATTCTAAAACCGACCGCGCGGGCGGGAAATATGTTGCGATATAGTGCAGGTCGTGCAATTTTCTGCAAAAGCCCGGCGCGCGCGGGCTGCATTCTGGAGGGGAGGTCAGAATGGAGATTCGCACAGGGGCTTTGGGCAGTGTGGCGGTGCACCGTGCCGCAGCAGCCCGGCACGTCCCGCAAGACGCCGCGCGGCGGCTGGCCCCGGGCCTGCAACCCGTCGATGCGGAGAACAGGCCAATGCCCGCGATACCCCATGCTGTCGATCGCCGCGCGCAGTGCGCCGTCCGTGACGGGCGCCGTCCGATGCCGCTCGATCCGAGATAACCGCCCCGCACGCGACCGCGACCGGGGCGCAACAAGGTCATCCAGGGAGGAACCACACCATGACCACACGCAGAACCCTTCTGGGCATTGCCGGGGCCGCGATGGCCGCGATGATGACCACCACCGCCGCCATGGCGCAGGAGGTCACGCTGACCCTGCACCAGTTCCTGCCGGCGCAGGCCAACGTGCCCAAGCACGTCCTCGACGTCTGGGCGGACAAGGTCGAAGCCGACTCCGAGGGACGCATCAAGATCGAGCGCTATCCCTCGATGCAGCTGGGTGGCACCCCGCCCGAGCTGATCGACCAGGCCATCGACGGCATCGCCGACGTGGTGTGGACGGTGGTGGGCTACACGCCCGGCCGCTTCCCCACGACGGAGGTCTTTGAACTGCCCTTCATGGTGTCGGACGCCCGCGCGGCCTCTTACGCCTACTGGAAGATGTTCGACGAGCACATGAAGGACGGCGAATTCGCCGATGTCCACATCATCGGCACCTGGGTTCATGGACCGGGCATGTTCCATACCAACAAGCCGGTGAGCCGTCCTTCCGACCTGGAAGGCATGAAGATCCGCGGCGGATCCCGCCTCGTGAACGAACTGCTGACCCGCGTCGGCGCCGAGCCGATCGGCATGCCGGTGCCCGCGATCCCCGAGGCGCTGTCCAAGGGCGTGATCGACGGCACGACCATCCCGTGGGAGGTCACGACCGCGCTGAAGGTGCCGGAACTTGTGTCGAACCACACCGAGTTCGACGGTCCCGCGCTGTACAACCTGACCTTTGTGCTGGCCATGAACAAGGACCGCTACGACAGCCTGCCGGACGACCTGCGCAAGGTGATCGACGACAACTCGGGGCAGGCCTTCTCGATCTTCGCGGGCGGCACGCAGGCGGATTATGATGCCCCGGCGCGCCAGGTCGCGGTGGACCGTGGCAACAACATCGTCACCGTGTCCGAGGAGGACGCCGCCGAGTGGGGCGAGATCGTGCAGCCGATCTACGAGACCTGGATCGCCGACATGCAGTCCAAGGGCATCGACGGCCAGGCGCTGATCGACGAGGCCAAGGCGCTGATGGCGGAATACACGCCGGACATGGACACCTTTGCCAAGTAAGGCTGGGAACCGGGGGCCGCGCGGCACGGCGCGGCCCCTTTCTGCACAGCAGAGGGGACGGCGGCGATGATGGCTTTGCACCGCATCGTTTTCAACGTGGCGCGCCTGACGGCGCTGATCGGCGGGCTGGTGCTGCTGGCGCTGATCCTGATCACCTGCCTGTCGATCCTGGGCCGCGCCGCCAACTCGGCGCTGCACGCGATGGTGGCGGCGGGCTTTCTGCCCGGACTGGCGCAGGGGGTGCTGGATGCGGGCCTGGGGGCGGTGCGCGGCGACTACGAACTGGTCGAGGCCGGCATGGCCTTTGCGATCTTCGCCTTCCTGCCGTTCTGCCAGGTGACCATGGGTCATGCCTCGGTCGATGTCTTCACCAACCGCCTGCCACGCCGGGTCAACCAGTTTCTCGACGTGCTGATCGCGCTGGCCATGGCCGTGGCGATGGTGGTGATCGCGGTGCAGCTGAACGAGGGGATGGCGCGCAAGATGCCCAACGGCTTTGGCGCGGTGCAGACCTCGCTGCTGCTGGAGTTCCCGGTCTGGTGGGCCTACGCGGCCAGCCTGTTCGGCGCGGTACTGGCGGCGGCGGTCAGCATCTACATGGTGATCCTGCGGCTGTATGAATTCCTGACCGGGCGCCTTGTCGCGCCGAACGCGCTGGGAGCGAACCATTGAGCAACCTCGAAATCGGCATCTGGTCGTTTCCCGCGCTCTTGCTGCTGATCTTCCTGCGGGTGCCGATTGGCCTGGCGATGTTCGGCACCGGTTTCCTGGGCTTCTACTTTGTCATGGGCAGCACGCGGCTGCCGCTGGCGCAGCTCAAGGACCTGACCTATTCGACCTTTTCGAACTACTCGCTGTCGATCGTGCCGATGTTCCTGCTGATGGGCTATTTCGCCACGCTGGGCGGCATGAGCCAGTCGCTGTTCAAGGCCGCCGAAAGCTGGCTGGGCCACCGGCGCGGCGGGGTGGCCATGGCCGCCATCGGCGCCTGCGCCGGGTTCGGCGCGATCTGCGGCTCGTCGCTGGCGACGGCGGCCACCATGAGCCGCGTCGCCCTGCCGGAGCTCAAGCGCTACGGCTACGCGGGCGGGTTTTCCACCGCCACGCTGGCGGCGGGCGGCACGCTGGGCATCCTGATCCCGCCCTCGGTCGTGCTGGTGATCTATGCCATCCTGACCGAACAGAACATCGCCAAGCTGTTCCTCGCGGCCTTCATCCCCGGCATCATCGCCGCCATCGGCTACATGATCGCCATCTCGATCTATGTCCGGGTGCACCCCGGCGCCGCCGGCGTGCGCGAACCCGTGCCCATGGCCGGCCGCCTGCGCGCGCTGGTTGACGTCTGGCCAGTGCTGCTGGTGTTCGTGGCAGTGGTGGGCGGCATCTACGGCGGCATCTTTACCCCGACCGAAGGGGCTGCGGTGGGGGCGCTGGGCACCGGGATCATCGCGCTGGTCAGCGGCGGACTGACCTTTCGCACCCTGCTGGACAGCTTTGCCGACACCGCGCGGTCCTCGGCGATGATCTTCTTCATCGTCTTCGGCGCGGCCTTCTACAACCTGTTCCTGGCCCGCACGCAGGTGCCGCAGCAGCTGTCGGCCTGGGTGGTCGAGCTCGGCCTGGCGCCGATTGCCGTGCTGGCGGTGATCCTGGTGATCTACCTGCTGCTGGGCTGCTTCATGGACAGCCTGTCGATGATCCTGCTGACGATCCCGATCTTCTTTCCGGTGATCTCGGCGCTGGATTTCGGCCTGTCGCCGGAACACGTGGCGATCTGGTTCGGCATCCTGGTGCTGATCGTGGTCGAGGTCGGGCTGATCACGCCGCCGGTGGGGATGAACCTGTTCGTGATCAACGCGATGGACCCGGAGACACCGATGGGCGAGACGTATCGCGCGGTGCTGTATTATGTCGCGTCGGACCTGGTGCGGGTGGTGCTGCTGGTGGCCTTTCCGGCGATCACATTGTTTCTGATACCGGGTTAAAGGGGGCGCTGCCCCCCTGTCGACCTGCGGTCGACTCCCCCCGGGAGTATTTGGACAGAGAAGAAACCCGGCCTGACGGGGAGGAGAGAAACATGGACATCACGGGGCTCGTGGCGGTGGTTTCGGGGGGCGCGAGCGGTCTGGGGGCGGCGACGGCGCGGCGGCTGGCGTCCGAGGGCGCGCGCGTGGGCATCCTCGATTTCGACGGTGAGCGCGCCGCGGCGGTGGCCGCGGAAATCGGCGGCCACGCGGTCAGGACGGATGTGGGCGACGAGGCATCGGTCGCGGCGGCCATGGCCGAGATCGTGGAGCGGCTGGGCCCGCCGCGTGTGGCGGTCAGCTGCGCCGGCATCGGCCTGGCCGCGCGGATCGTCGGGCGCGACGGGGCGCTGTCGACCGGCCTGTTCGAAAAGACCATTCGGGTGAACCTGATGGGCACCTATTTCGTCATGTCCCACGCCGCGCGCGAGATGATGGCGCTGGACCCGCTGGAAACCGGTGAGCGCGGGGTGATCGTCAACACCGCCTCCATCGCCTGGCAGGACGGGCAGGTGGGGCAGGCGGCCTATGCGGCCTCCAAGGGCGCGATTGCCGCCATGTGCCTGCCCGCCGCGCGCGAGATGGCGAAACAGGGTGTACGGGTCATGGCGATCGCGCCGGGGCTGTTCAACACGCCGATGATGGAGGGGCTGCCGGAGGAAACGACCGCCGGGATCGTCGCCAACATCCCCTTTCCGCACCGGCTGGGCGATCCGGCGGAATATGCGCAGATGGTCAGCCAGATCGTCGCCAACCCCTATCTCAACGGCACCACCATCCGCCTGGACGCGGCGGTGCGCCTGCCGCAGCGCTGAGGGCGGGTCATGACCGCGTACCGCCGACACGCCGTCCACCGCGAGGACCGTGCCGACGGCAGCATCCTGCTGCGCTCGGGCCACGAGATGAGCGCGCCCGCGCGCTGTACCGGCGACTGGCTGGAGCATTGGGCGGATGCCACGCCGGACGCGGTCTTTCTGGCAGAACGCTCGGGCGCGGGCTGGCGCGAGGTGCGCTACGCCGAGGCGCGCGAGATCGTGCGCCTGCTGGCGGCGGCGCTGCTGGAACGGGGGCTGGGACCGCAAACGCCGATCCTGATCCTGTCGGGCAACGGGGTGGATCATGGGATTCTGACGTTGGCGGCGCAGCATGTCGGCGTGCCCACGGTGCCGCTGGCCGAGCAATACGCGCTGATCCCCGGCGCCTGGCCGCAGCTGGAGCATTGCGCGCGGCTGGTGCGCCCGGGACTGGTCTTTGCCGACGACGGCGCGCGCTTTGCGGCGGCCCTTGGCCATGACCTCTTTGACGGGGTCGAAAGGGTGGTGGCGCGCAACGCGCAACCGGGGCAGACGCCGCTGGACCAGTTGCTGATGCGCTCGGACGCGGCGGCGGTGGCCACGGTCTTTGCCGCGGTCGGGCCGGAGACGGTGGCGAAATACCTGATGACCTCGGGGTCGACCTCGCACCCCAAGGCGGTGATCACGACGCAGGGCATGATGTGCGCCAACCAGGCGCAGATCGCCGACGCGCTGCCGTTCCTGAAGGTCCGGCCGCCGCGCATCGTCGACTGGCTGCCGTGGAACCATGTCTTTGGCGGGTCGCACAACTTCAACATGATGCTCGCCAACGGCGGCGCGCTCTACATCGACGGCGGCAAGCCGATCCCGGCGAAGATTTCCGAGACCTTCGAGAACAACCGCCTGGTGAACGGCACGCTGGCCTTCAACGTGCCCGTGGGCTTTGCCATGCTGCGCGACGCCATGAAGAGCGACGTGGACCTGCGGCGGCGGTATTTCGAGGACCTCGACATGCTGTTCTACGCCGGCGCCTCGCTGCCGCAGGATGTCTGGGCCGATCTCGAGGACATGGCGCGCGAGGTGCGCGGCGCGGTGCCGCTGATGAATTCGTCCTGGGGCCTGACCGAGACCGCGCCCGCCTGCCTGATCCAGCACGAACCGACCACCATGTCGGGCATCATCGGCGTGCCGATGACCGGGGTCGAGGTCAAGCTGATCCCGGATGGTGAGATGCGCTGCGAGATCCGGGTGCGGGGGCCGAACGTCATGCCCGGCTACCTCGACGATCCCCAAAAGACGGCGGCGGCCTTCGATGACGAGGGGTTCTTTCTCACCGGGGACGCGGTGCGTTTTGTCGATCCTCAGGACCTGGCGAAGGGAATGCGCTTTGACGGGCGCATCTCGGAGGACTTCAAGCTGATGACCGGCACCTGGGTGCGGGCGGCCTCGCTGCGGCTGGAACTGCTGGCGGAACTGGCCCCCCTGGCGCAGGACATCGTGCTGTGCGGGGCGGACCGGGCAGAGATCGGGGTGCTGGTCTTTCCCGCACCGGCGGCGGTGTCGATGGGGACCGCGTCGGGGGGCGTGCTGGAGGGCCCGGCCCTGCGGGAGGCGCTGGCCGAACGGCTGCGCCTGCGGTCGGGGCACGGTTCCTCGACTCGGGTGGCACGGGCGCTGGTGCTGGCCGAACCGCCCTCGCTGGGTAATGGCGAAATAACCGCCAAGGGCAATCTCAACTACCGCAAGGTGCTGACGCGGCGGGCCGATCTGCTGGCGCGGCTTTACGCGGAGGACGATCCTGCGGTGATCCGGCCCTGAGCGGATTCTGCATTATAGTGCGCCATCAAGGGCTGGCGTGCGTGGCATCGTAAGCAAACTTGCGTCACGCGATGTTTTTTGCATGATAGTGCATGTCAGAGTCACCTTGGGCCATGAGCCCGGAAAGCCGGGCCGGGCAACGGCGGCGGGGGGCTCAAGCGTTCGGGGCGTCCCGGGCGAGGGGAGGAACCATGACGGACAACCAGAACGCCGCGCTCTACTTTGTCGATCGCCACCTGGGCGAAGGGCGCGGCGCCAAACCGGCCTTTCGCGAGGTGGCCGGCAAAAAGCGTACGGTGACGTACGGCGACCTGGCCGAGGGCAGCGACCGTGTCGCCGGGGCTCTGGCGCGGGCCGACATCCGGCCCGAGGAGCGGGTGGCCTGCATCGTTCTGGACCAGGTCGAGTATCCGCAGCTGTTCTGGGGCGCGCTCAAGGCGCATGTGGTGCCGATCGCGCTGAACACGCTGCTGACGACCGAGGCCTATGACTTCATCCTGCGCGACAGCCGGGCGGTCTGCCTGTTCGTCTCTGCCGAACTGCTCGATACGGTGCTGCCCGCCGCCAAGGACAGCGCCACCCTGCGCCGCATCGTGGTGATCGGCGGCGCCGCGCCGGAGGGGGCTCAGACCTGGGACGACTTCATGGCGGGGGTCGAGCCGCAGGGCGCGCGCCAGGTGGGCGAGGATGAATGCGCCTTCTGGCTCTATTCCTCCGGCTCGACCGGGTTGCCCAAGGGGGTGCGCCACGTCCACGGCGCGCTGCGGGCGACCGCGGACACCTACGGCGCGCAGGTGCTGGGCATCCGCGAGGACGACACCGTGTTCTCGGTGGCCAAGATCTTCTTTGCCTACGGTCTTGGCAACGCCATGACCTTTCCCCTGTCGGTGGGCGCGACCACGGTGCTGTTCAACGGCCGGCCGACGCCGGAGATCGCCGCGCGCATCATCGGTGAGGAACAGCCCACCATCTTTTGTGGGGTGCCGACGCTCTATGCCGCGACGGTGCATTGGCTGGAAAAGCACGGCGTGCCCGCGCATCGCCTGCGCTGCTGCATCTCCGCGGGCGAGGCGCTGCCCGAGGAGGTCGGCAACGCCTGGCGCCGGCTCTGGGGCGTCGACATCCTCGATGGTGTCGGGTCGACCGAGATGCTGCACATCTTCCTGTCGAACCGCCCCGGCGATGTGGTCTACGGCACCTCCGGCCTGCCGGTGCCGGGGTACGAGCTGCGCTGCGTCGACGAGGAGGGCCGGCAGATCGCCCCCGGCGGGGTGGGCGAACTCTTGGTGCGCGGCGCCTCGGCGGCGGATGGCTACTGGAACAAGCGGTCCAAGAGCCGCGCGACCTTCGAGGGCGAATGGACCCGCACCGGCGACAAGTACGAGATCACCGAGGCGGGCCGTTACGTCTACTGCGGGCGCACCGACGACATGTTCAAGGTGTCCGGCATCTGGGTGTCGCCCTTCGAGGTGGAGCAGGCGCTGATCGCGCATCCGGCGGTGCTGGAGGCGGCGGTGGTGCCCCGGCGCGATGCCGAGGGGCTGGAAAAGCCGCAGGCCTTTGTCGTGCTCAAGGAGGGTGGGAACGCCGAGGCGCTCAAGGCCGAGCTGAATGACTTCGTCAAGGCCAAGGTTGGGGCGTGGAAATACCCGCGCTGGATCGAGGTGGTCGAGGACCTGCCCAAGACGGCGACGGGCAAGATCCAGCGCTTCAAACTGCGGGAGACGGAGTGATGGACTGGTCGAACGGCGCAAAGGGCTTTGTGACGGCGGGCGGCAAGCGGCTGGAGGCGCAGTGCTTTGGCCCCGCGCCGGAAGACGCACCGACGATCGTGCTGCTGCACGAGGGGCTGGGATGCCTCGCGCTGTGGCGGGAATTCCCGCAGCGGCTGGCCGAGCTCACGGGCTGGGGCGTCTTCGTCTACTCGCGCGCGGGCTACGGACAGTCCGATCTGGACGAGCTGCCGCGCCCGCTGGACTACATGACGCGCGAGGCGGCCGAGGTGCTGCCGGAGGTGCTGGACGGTTTCGGTTTTCGGCGTGGCGTGTTGATGGGCCATTCCGACGGGGCGACCATCGCCGCGATCTACGGCGGCTCGATCCCCGATCACCGGGTGCGCGGGCTGATCCTGATGGCACCGCATGTCTTCACCGAGGATGTGGGGCTGGCGCAGATCGCCGCCGCCAGGGACGCTTTTGCCGGGGGCGCGTTGCGCGAGAAGATGGCGAAGTATCATCGCGACCCGGAACACACCTTTCGCGGCTGGAACGACGCCTGGCTCGACCCGGGGTTCAAGGCCTGGAACGTGGCCGACGTGATCGACTACCTGCGCGTGCCGGTGCTGGCGATCCAGGGGCGTCACGACGAATACGGCACGCTGGCGCAGATCGAGGAGATCGAGACACGCAGTTACGCCCCGGTCGACACGCTGATCCTGGATGACTGCCGCCACGCGCCGCAGATCGACCAGCCCGAGGCGGCCCTGGGCGCGGTACAGGAGTTCCTGGCGCGGCTGGAACGCATCGAGGCGGCCGGGATCGCGGCGGCCTGACCCCGGATGCTGGACCTTCCGCGCAACGCCTACCTGCCGGGACTGACCCCGCGCCCTGCCGAGGGGGCCTATGACGCGCTCAAGGCGGTCCGTGATCCGCTGCCCGACAGCCCCGCCTGGCACGCCGGTCTGCGGTTCTTCGAGGCCGGGTACTACTGGGAGGCGCACGAGGTCTGGGAGGTCGTCTGGATGACCGCGCGCGCCAATTCGGCCGAGCGCGCGCTGGTGCAGGGCATGATCCAGCTGGCCAACGCCGGGCTGAAACGGCGGATGGGGCGCGAAAGGGCGGCGCTGCGGCTGGACACCCTGGCCGGGGCGATTCTGGCCGAGGCGCTGGCGCGCGGTGGGGCCGAGGTGATGCGCCTCACGCCCGAGGGCATCGCGGCGGCGCAACGGGCGGTACAAGATCAAGAGTTGCATTATAATGCATAAATGGTTTGCGCAGAGCTTTCGGAAAGTCCCCGAAATACACCTTCCTCATGTACTTTTAGGTCGAAATAGGATAGACCTGCATTTCGTGAGCATTATAATGCAGTCACGCGGGGGAGACAGGACGCCATGACCAAACGCATCGATTTCCAGGTGGACCCTTCCGGCTATCGCCACTGGCGGATCGACTACGATGGTCCGGTGGCCAATCTCTACATGGACGTGGACGAGAACGGCGGCCTGTTCGACGGCTACCTGCTCAAGATGAATTCCTACGACCTGGGCGTCGACATCGAACTGGCCGACGTGGTGCAGCGGATGCGCTTTGAACACCCCGAGGTGAAGGTGGTGGTGATGCAGTCCGGCAAGGACCGCATCTTTTGCGCCGGGGCCAACATCCGGATGCTGGGCGGCGCCGCGCACAGCCACAAGGTCAACTTCTGCAAGTTCACCAACGAGACACGCAACACCTTCGAGGCGGCCGAGGAAGACTCGGGCCAGAAATACATCGCCGCGATCAAGGGCTCCTGCGCCGGTGGCGGCTATGAGCTGGCGCTGGCCTGCAACCACATCATGCTGACCGACGACAGCACCTCGAACGTGGCGCTGCCCGAGGTGCCGCTGCTGGCGGTGCTGCCGGGCACCGGCGGGCTGACCCGCGTGACGGACAAGCGCAAGGTGCGGCGCGACCTTGCCGACGTCTTCTGCTCGACTGAGGAAGGCGTGCGCGGCAAGCGCGCCGTCGACTGGCGGCTGGTGGACGAGGTGGTGCCGAACTCCAAGTTCGACGAGACGGCGCAGGCGCGCGCCCGCGAATTCGCCGCCGCGTCGACGAAACCGGACGTGGCACAGGGGATCACCCTGACGCCACTGGACCGGACCTTTCACGAGGATGGCTCGGTCACCTATTCGACGCTGGAGGTGGTGGCTGACCGTAAGGCGCGCACGGTGACTTTGACGCTGAAGGGTCCGGAAGAGGACGCGCCCTCCGACATGGCGGCTTTCACCGCGCAGGGCGCGCGGGCCTGGATGCTGCGCCTCGCGCGCGAGCTGGACGACGCCATCCTGCACCTGCGCCTGAACGAGCCGGAGCTGGGCCTGATGGTGTTCCGCGCGCAGGGCGATCCGGAGGTGCTGGCCGGACACGAGCAGTTGCTGATGGACAACGCCGGGCACTGGCTGGCTGCCGAGGTGCTGCAATACTGGAAGCGGGTGCTGAAGCGGATCGACGTCACCTCGCGCAGCATGGTGGCGCTGGTCGAGCATGGGTCGTGCTTTGCCGGCATCTTGGCCGAGATCCTGTTCGCCGTGGACCGCAGCTACATGATGGAAGACGAATTCGAGGGCGACAACCGGCCGATGGCCACGGTCACGCTGAGCGCCGCGAACTTCGGACCGATGAAGATGGCCAACGGGCTGACCCGGCTGGAGACGCGGTTCCTGGGCGATGCCGAGGCGCTGGAGAACGCCCGCGAAAAGGTGGGCGAGGCGCTGGAGGCCGAGGCCGCCGAGGAGGCGGGCCTGGTGACCATGATCCTCGACGACATCGACTGGGAGGACGAGATCCGCATCTTTCTCGAGGAACGCGCCAGCTTCAGCCCGGACGCCATGACCGGGATGGAGGCCAACCTGCGCTTTGCCGGTCCAGAGACGATGGAGACGCGGATATTCGGCCGGCTGACCGCCTGGCAGAACTGGATCTTCAACCGCCCCAACGCGGTGGGCAAGGACGGCGCGCTGCAACGCTACGGCACCGGTGTGCGCGGCGATTACAGCATGGAGCGCGTGTAGGACACGACACGGAGCGCGTTAAAGGCGCGCGGCACGGTGGGTTGAAAACCCACCCTACGGGTCTCGGCGCCGCCGGTCCTGAACGCAGATGTAGGGTGGGTTTCCAACCCACCGCCCAAGGAGGAAACCCGATGCCCGACCTGATCAACGTCAGCTACGACACCCAGATCCCCAACAACGTGGGCCTGTCGTCGGACAAGAAGGTGCTCAAGGCGCTGGAGCGCTGGCACCCCGGCTACATCAACTGGTGGAACGACCTGATCCCGCGGAATTTCCAGGAATCGATGGTCTACCTGCGCACCGCCGTGTCGGTGGACCCCAAGGGCTGGGCCAAGTTCGACTACGTCAAGATGCCGGAATACCGCTGGGGCGTGCTGCTGGCGCCGCAGGTCGAGGACCGGCGCATCCCCTGCGGCGAACACGCCGGCCAGCCGGCCTGGCAGGAGGTTCCCGGCGAATATCGCAACCTGATGAAGCGCCTGATCGTCATCCAGGGCGACACCGAGCCGGGCTCGGTCGAGCAGCAGCGTTATTTGGGCCTGACCGCGCCGTCGCTCTACGACATGCGCAACCTGTTCCAGGTCAACGTCGAGGAGGGCCGCCACCTCTGGGCAATGGTCTACCTGCTGTTCAAGTACTTCGGCAAGGATGGCCGCGAAGAGGCGGATGACCTCTTGCGCCGTTCGTCGGGCAGCGAGGAGGCGCCGCGCATGCTGGGCGCCTTCAACGAGGAGACGCCGGACTGGCTGTCGTTCTTCATGTTCACCTATTTCACCGACCGCGACGGCAAGATGCAGCTGGAGAGCCTGGCCCAGTCGGGCTTTGACCCGCTCAGCCGCACCTGCCGTTTCATGCTGACCGAGGAAGCGCACCACATGTTCGTGGGTGAGACTGGCGTGGGCCGCACCATCCAGGCGACCTGCGAGGCGATGGTCAAGGCGGGCATTTCCGACCCCACCGACATCGACAAGATCCGCAACCTGGGCGTGATCGACCTGCCGACCATCCAGAAAAAGCTGAACCTGCACTACACCCTGTCGCTGGACCTGTTCGGGCAGGAGGTGTCGACCAATGCCGCCAATGCCTTCAACGCGGGGATCAAGGGCCGCTACATGGAGACCCGGATCGACGACGACCACCGCCTGACCGGCGACACCTACAAGGTGCTGGACATCGTCGACGGCAAGCTGGTCGAACTGGAGGTGCCGGCGCTGACCGCGATCAACATGCGGCTGCGCGATGACTACATCCGCGACGCCTCTGGCGGGGTCGGCCGTTGGAACAAGCTGATCGAGAAGGCCGGCGTGCAGTTCGAGCTGAAGCTGCCGCACCAGGCCTTCAACCGCAAGATCGGCGTGTTTTCCGGCAAGAACTTTGACCCCGAGGGCAATCTCGTGTCGGGGGACGACTATGACAAGGGCCTGCCCAACTGGCTGCCGACCCATGCCGACGGCGATTTCATCCAGTCGCTGATGAAGCCCTGCTTCGAGCCCGGAAAATACGCCAGCTGGATCGCGCCGCCCAAGGTGGGGATCGACAACAAGCCGGGCGACTTCGAATACGTCAAGCTGCACATGGCCTGATCTGCGGACCGGGCAGCGGGGCGGATTTCTTTTGCCACCCCGCCCGCTTCTTGATCCAGAACAAGGCCACGCCCCGGGATGCCTCTAAGATCTACCGCCGACTCTTCTATTGCGAACAGGAAGATCCGACATGAAAACCGACCGACTGATTGGCCACGCGCCCCGGAGCCGGAGCTTTGGCGAGAAGTATCTTGCCACCGGCCCCTGCATCGGCTGCAAGGGCTGCACCGGGCTGTGCCAGGCCCTGATCGACGCGCTGGTCATCCCCGAGATGGTGCTTGGCCGCGGCGACTGATCGCCGCGCATCCCCTTGATGACAAGGACAAAAAGACGGGGCCGGCAATGGCACCCGCGCGGAGGGAGACGCCTTGACCACGCCGCTCAAACAGCACCTGATCGACCCGGAAATCTGCATCCGCTGCTACACTTGCGAGATGACCTGCCCGATCCAGGCGATCACCCATAACGACGACAACGTCGTGGTGGACGCCGAGATCTGCAATTTCTGCATGGACTGCATCCCGGTCTGCCCGACCGGCTCGATCGACGAATGGCGCGTGGTCGCCACGCCCTATAGCCTGGACGAGCAATTCGGCTGGGACGAGCTGCCCGCGCAGGAAGACCTGGGAGAGGGCGCCTCGGGCGACAGCGGGATCGAGGCGCTGGACGATGCTGTGGCCGCCCTGCTGGCCGAGGCGCACGCCGGGGTGGGCGGCAAGTCGGTCGCCCCCAAGAGCGCCTCCAAGCCCTCGGTCAACCTCTACAATCTGGCAAAGCCCGCCAAGGCCACCGTTCAGGGCAACTATCGCCTGACCAGGGATCCGGATCACGATGTCCGCCACATCATCCTGGATTTCGGAGGTCAGCCGATGCCGGTGCTGGAGGGGCAGTCGATCGGGATCATCCCGCCGGGCACCGATGCCGAGGGCAAGCCGCACCTGCCGCGGCTCTACTCCGTCTCCAGCCCGCGCGACGGCGAGCGGCCGAATTACAACAACGTCTCCCTGACGGTCAAACGCGAGGCGGGCGGGCTGTGTTCCAACTACGTCTGCGACCTGAAACCGGGCGACGAGGTGCAGGTGACCGGCCCGTTTGGGGCAACGTTCCTGATGCCGGACGACCCCGAGGCGCGGCTGTTGATGATCTGCACCGGCACCGGCTCTGCGCCGATGCGCGCCTTTACCATGCGGCGTGGCCGCAGCGTCGGTGCGCGGTCGGGCGGGATGGTGATGTTCTTTGGCGCGCGCGCGCCGGAGTCGCTGCCCTATTTCGGCCCGCTCAAGAAGGTGCCCGCCGCGGTGCTGGAACAGCACCTGGTCTATTCGCGCGCGGGCGCGGCCAAGGAATACGTGCAGGACCGGATGCTGATCGAGGAAGAGCGCGTGGCCGAGCTGCTGACCGATCCCCGGACGCACATCTATGTCTGCGGTCTGCGCGGCATGGAGGAGGGGGTCGAGAGCGCCTTTACCTCGATCGCCGAGAGCATCGGCGAGTCCTGGCCCGCGCTGCGTGACGTCATGCGCGGCGAGGGGCGGTATCACGTGGAAACCTACTGAGCCTCTGCCAGGCGGAGTGCCCCGTGGCGCCTGTCGCGGAGGGGTATTTTTACAGAGAAGAAACCAGGGGCGCGCGCTGGCGTCCCGACCGGCAGCGAGGCGCGGCATGAGCAGTCCCTACACGCATGAGATCCGCGTCACCTGGGGCGACTGCGACCCGGCGCAGATCGTCTATACCGCGCGCATCCCCTGCTTTGCGCTGGATGCCATCAACGCCTGGTGGGAGGACAGGCTGGGGCAGGGCTGGTATCAGCTGGAACTGGACCGGGGGCTGGGCACGCCCTTTGTCCACATGAGCCTGGATTTTCGCCACCCCATCACGCCGCGCCATCGGCTGCTGTGCCGGGTCTGGCCGGCGCGGCTGGGCGAGACCTCGATCGATTTCCGCGTCGACGGCGAGCAGGGCGGCAAGACCTGTTTCGAGGGGCGCTTTACCTGCGTCTTTGTCGAGGCGGCGGGTTTCGCCAAGACCGCGCCGCCGCCCGACATCCGCGATCTTGTGCAGGCGCATCTGCCGAGGGATGCAGAAAAGCGCAGCTAGGGGCGCCGCGCGCCTGCCTTGCGCGTTGCTTTCCGCCGCCGGGGCGTTAGCTTGTGCACTATATTTCACAAAGCGGGCGACCCATGGCGGAGGACACCATAGTCGAGGCAAAGGCGCCGGATCCCGTCGCGGCACTGATGGCGCGGGTGGGTGACCGGGTGCGGCAGGTGCGCGAACAGCGCGGCATTCCGCGCCGCGTGCTGTCGGAGACCTCCGGCGTGTCGCCGCGCTACCTGGCGCAGCTGGAAAGCGGCGAGGGCAACATCTCGATCGGCCTCTTGATGCGGGTCGCGGCGGCGCTGGACTGCCGCATCGACTGGCTGTTGAGCGAGGAGGACCCCTGGACCTCTGAAGCGCTGCACCTGGCCGAGATGTACCGCCGCGCCAATGCCGAGGTGCAGGCGCAGGTGCGCGGGCTGCTGCTGGAGGGCGCGCCGGGCGGGCAGCGGGCGCAGCGGCTCTGCCTCGTGGGGTTGCGCGGGGCGGGCAAGTCCACGCTGGGCCGGATGGCGGGGCAGACGCTGGGCGTGCCCTTTGTCGAACTCAACCGCGAAATCGCCGCGCTGGGCGGGATGCCGGTGGGCGAGATCCTGGCGCTCTATGGCCAGGAGGGCTATCGTCGGCTGGAGGCCGACGCGCTGGAGGCGGTGATCGCGGCGCATGACCGGGTGATCCTGGCCGTGGGCGGCGGCATCGTGGCGGAACCGGCCACCTACAACCGCCTGCTGGCGCATTTCCACACCGTCTGGCTGAAAGCCACGCCCGAAGAACACATGGCGCGTGTGCGCGCGCAGGGGGATGAGCGGCCGATGGCCGGGCAGCCCGCCGCCATGCTTCAGCTGAAGTCGATCCTGCAGGCGCGCGAGGTGCTCTACGAACGCACCCATGCGCAGCTGGACACCTCCGGCGCGACGCTGGACGTGACGCTGGACCGGTTGCTGGCGCTGATCGCGGAGCAAGGCTTTCTTGGCTGACGTCCTGTCCGAACGGCTGCGCGGCCCGTTCCGGGACGCGGCCGAGGCGGTGTTCTACCATGGCTCCACCCCCTGGGAGGTGGACGAGGCCATGGAAGCCTTCGGCTTTGCCAGGGGGCCGTTCGCGGCGGAGGACATCCTGGGGCTCGACCTCGCATGGGAGCGGAGGCGGGACGGCGGCCCGCCGATCCTGCGCCGCATGATGGAGCTGGGCAAGCTGGGCCGAAAGTCGGGCGCGGGCTGGTATCGCTACCCGGGCGGCGGCGGCAAGGTCGAGGATCCCATCGTTGCCGATCTCGCGCTGGAAGAGGCGCATTTTCACCGGGTTGCCCGGGTGGATTATGCGGAGGCGCAGATCCGCGAGCGTCTGCTGGCGGCGCTGATCGTCGCTGCGCGTGGGCTGCTGGCCGAAGGCTATGCTGCGGCAGAGATCGACCGGGCCGCAATCGCGGCGCTGGGGTTTCCGGCGGAGCGGGGCGGGCCGCTGGTCTTTGCCGCGACCATGGGCGCGGACTGGACCGACCGCCTGATCGAGAGGGTCCGGGACGAAGGCCGGGTGCCTTTGCCGCCGAGGACATGACCTGACGCCGATGTCGGCAGCGATACGCCGAGGTCGTGCGCGCAGGGGCTGCGGTCCGCATTGCGCGTTTGCCGTGGGGCAGGGCGCTGGCTATCGTCGCGCCATGGTTTTTTCGGAGCAAACCGGCCGGGGTTCCCGGTCCCCGGGCACAGGGTCCCGTCATGGCCGCCGCGCGCTGGTGGCTGCCGTCCTGGCCGGGCTGCTGGCCGGCTGCGCCGCCCCGCCTCTGTCCGACGCGCCTGTGCCGGATCGTCCTGCGGCCGAAATCCTGTCCGGCTGCTGCACCGGCGATCTGCCCTATCCCGACTGGCTGATCCGTCTGGCGGACGCCAATGTCGAACCGATCCGCGCGGTGGGCAAGATCCAGTTCCGCCCCGGGCGGATGACCCGCCAGCCCGAACTGGCCGCGCTGCTGGAGTCGGAACTGCGCCCGCTGGACATGCTGTTCTTTCATTCGGACAACCGCGTCTCGGGCCACCTGCTTCCGGGGCAGTTCACCCATGGCGCGGTCTACGTCGGGTCGGAGGCCAAGCTGCGCGCCGCCGGCCTCTGGGACCTGCCCGCGCTGCGGCCCTGGCAAGGGCATATCCGGGGCGGGGCGGTCTACCTCGAGGCGGTGGACGGCGGTGTCCGGCTGTCGCCGCCGGGGATCGTGCTGGACACCGATGCAGTGGTCGCCCTGCGCCCGCGCGGGATCGACCGGGCAGTGTCGCTGCGCCGGGGGCTGGCGCAGATGGGGGTGCCCTTTGACATGCATTTCGACGCCGGGGACAGGTCACAGCTGTTCTGCGCCGAACTCATCGCGCTGATGCTCCCCGAGGCGGAACTGCCGCGGACCCCGGTGCATGGCCGCGTGACGATCCTGCCCGATGCGGTGGTCGCCGGGGTGCTGACACGCGATCTGCCCTTTCAGCTGGTCGGCTATGTCGAGGCGACGCCGGGCGGCGGCGCGCGGGTGCAGCCGCCGCAACTGCTGGCCTGGCACATCCGCCGCGCCTGGCCTGGGGCGCGCTGAGACGCGCCCCAGGCGACAGGGTCAGTTGAGGTCTTCCAGCAGGCGGCCGTGGCGCCGTGTTTCTTCGATCACCGCACCGAAGGTCTTGAACCCGCGCGCCTCGAGCATGGGCAGCATCCGCACCAGCACCTCGGCGGTGGCCTGCGCGTCGCCCAGGGCGGTGTGTCGCAGCGCCTCTGGGATGGTGACGTCCAGCCGCTCGCAGAGCGCGTCCAGCGTATGCGTCTCGGAGGCGCCGAACAGCACCGCCGAGATCAGCACGGTGTCGAGGATCGGGTGATCCCAGACCACGCCCATGCGCCCCTTGTGCCGTTGCAGAAACGCCATGTCGAAGGGCGCGTTGTGCGCCACGATCACGGAATCCCGCGCAAAGGCGTGGAACTGCCGCCCGGCGCGGGCAATGTCGGGCTTGCCCTGCACCATCGCGTCCGACACCTTGTGCACCTTGGTGGAGGCGGGCGGGATCGGGCGGCCGGGGTTGACCAGCTGGTCAAAGCGTTCGCTCGCGACGATGCGGCCGTTCACCACCCGCACCGCGCCGATCTGCACGATCTCGTCCTTGTGCGGCAACAGGCCGGTCGTCTCGGTGTCGAAGACGGTGAAGGTCAGCCGCCGCAGGGGCTGGTCGTCGATGGCGCGGCCGCTGCGGGCCTCCATCAGGTCGAAATCGTAGACCAGCGGGCGCGCCGCCTCGGGCGGGATCTCGATATGGGCGGCGTCGATCACCATCATGTAGCCGCCGCCCTGCATCGGTTTCAGCCGCGCGTCGTAGCTTTGCTGCCCGTCGAGGCCCATCAGGGTGCGGGTGATCTCCTTGCCGGTCTTGTCCAGTGCGGTGCGGGCGGCCTTGAGGTCGGCGGGGTCGAAATAGTCCACCAGGGGCGCGTTCAGGCGCGGCATGGCCTGCTGGGCCAGGATCTCGGCGGCCTGGCCGTCATACAGAACGATCTGGTCGTCGGCGTTGATCAGCAGGGTGGCGACGGGGATTTCCGTCAGCAGCGCGGTCAGCCGGGCCTTTTCCGCCTCGAGCCGGCTGGTTTCGGCGGCGATGCGCTCGGCGGTGGTGACGTTGCTGTCCGACAGCGCGGCGGTGATCGCGTTGGCGGCCGGGGCCAGGTCGCCCAGGTAGCGCGCCGCTTCGGCGTCGATCTCGCAGGTGAGGCCGGCATGGGCGCGCACCCGCAGGGTCGCGGACAGACGCTCGATCGGCTTGGCCACGTTCTCGTCGAACAGCAGCCAGACCCCGGCGGTCAGCGCGACCAGGCCGAGGACGGAGAGAATGCCGGCGAAGACAAAGCCGTTGGTGACACTGGTGGACAGCGCCCGGGCATGTCCCGCCCAGAGCGCGCCCACGACAAGCGCCGCGCCGCCCAGCGCGAGCAGGCAGAAGAACAGGAAGATGCGCAGGCGGAGACTGAGCCGGGTCATCGGGTCAGGCCTCCGCGCAGGCGGTCTTCACGACGGGATCGTCCGCGCCGACATCGCGCCACAGAGGCGGCGAACCGTCGCCCAGCACCGGGTCGGCGCGGCGGTGGCCGACGCAGTCGACCATGACCTGGACGATCTTCTTGCCCTTCCAGCGGTCGTAGAAATAGACGTTCACCATGTAGAGCCCGCCGGTTTCGGCATTGGCCAGCCGGTTCGCGGTGTCGACCGCGACAAAGCGTTCGGTCACCGGGACGGCGTAGCTCCAGGGCCGCCAGAAGGCGCTGGTGGGCACGGCCTGCGCCACCGTCAGCCCGGTGGGCAGGTTGCCGGCGGTGCGGCTGTACCAGCTGTATTCCAGCGAGGCGGTGGCCAGGATCATCGCCCCGCCCGCACCCAGCGGCATGGCCCAGCGCGGCAGCCGCCCGCCGGACAGCCGCGACAGGATCAGCATGAGTCCCGCACCGGCAAAACCGGCCGCGAAGACCCCGATCAGTTCCAGAAACATGGCTCCTCCCTTCCCACGTGGTCCCGGCCTCGGGGGCAGCGGTCAAATTCCTTGGCAAGGAATTTGCAAAAGTCCTGTCAGGACTTTTGTCGCGCCCCTGTCAGCCGAGCATGCCCTTGCCATGACCTAGCGCCGATTGCAGCGTCTTGACCACGACAAAGGCGTCGCGCAGGTGGCTGCGTTCGAAATCCGACAGGTCGGCCGGGGCAAGATAGTTGTCCGGCGCGCCGCCCGCCTTGATCTGGCGCGCCTGGTGTTCCAGCCGTGTCTCGGCGATCACGTCGTAGGCGTCGATCAGGCTTTGCCCCCCCGAAGTGCTGAGCACGCCGGCCCGCACCGCCGCTTCCAGCCGGGCGCGGGTGTTGACCTCGGTCAGCTTGCCTTGCAGCGCATAGACCCGCCCAAGGTCGACCACCGGCACGACGCCGTTGTGCTTCAGGTCCAGCCGGTTCTTGTGCTCGCCCGAGCGGATCGTGGCGAAGCCGCGCAGCAGGCCCAGCGGCGGCGTGTGCTTGAGCGCGTTCGAGGTCATGTGCGCGACGAAGATCGAGTTCCTGGCCGCCCGCGCCAGCGTGCCCTCCTGCAACTGGTCGAACAGCGCCGCGGCGCCGCCGATCGGGCGCAGGTCGAACATGACAGACGCCAGCATCTGCGCCTCGGGCGAAGGCTTGGCGATCCAGCTGTCGAAGTAGCCGCGCCAGACCCGCAACGGCTGGCGCCATCGCGCGTTCGTGGCCATCATGTCGCCGGGGCAGTAGACATAGCCGCAGGCGTCCAGCCCGTCGCAGACAAAGCGCGCGAGGTCCTCGAAATAGGGCATCTGCGCCTCGGTCACCGCGTCGTCGAGGATCAGCACGTTGTCCTGGTCGGACACGCCGGTCTGCTCCTGCCGGCCCTGGCTGCCGCAGGCGGCCCAGAGGTAGGGCTCCGGCGGCGGGCCGATCTGCGCCTCGGCCAGCGCCAAAAGGCGGCGGGTGGCGGTGTCGGCGATGTCGGTGATCAGCCGCGTGACCACCTCGTGCCGGTTGCCGCCGGCCACCAGCTGCACCAGCAGTTGCGGGATGCGGGCGGTGACCCTGGCCATCTCCGACGCGTTGCCGGCGCGGGCGATCTCGGACACCAGTTCGGCCGAGGTCATCGCCTGAAAACGGGTCAGGTCGGTCTGGGTGACGATGCCCACCAGCCGCCCGCCCTCGGTCACCGGAACGTGGCCGATGCGGCGCTCCATCATCATGTGCAGCACGTCCGAGCCGATTGCCGAGGGCGGCAGGGTCAGCGGCGATTTGGTCATGATAACGGAGACGGGCGTGTCGTAGGGCAGGGCGCGGGCGACGACCTTGCCGGACAGGTCGCGGATGGTGGCGATCCCCTGCAGCTGGTCGCCCTCGGTCACGCAGATCGACGACACGTGGCGGTCGCTCATCAGGCGCGCGGCCTCCTGCACCGGGGTATCGGGGGTGCAGGTCAGCGGGTTCTGCGCCATCAGCGTCTCGACCCGGCTGGTCGTCAGGTCG
Source organism: Antarctobacter aquimaris (assembly GCF_900184945.1). Taxonomy (GTDB): domain Bacteria; phylum Pseudomonadota; class Alphaproteobacteria; order Rhodobacterales; family Rhodobacteraceae; genus Maliponia; species Maliponia aquimaris. The sequence continues at coordinate 63,982 of NZ_FXYF01000020.1, forward strand.
GCGCGCTTGGCCCTGGCCGGCCGCGCGCGGTCAAAGAACTTCTTCGCGGCGGGCTGGGTTTCGACCAGGCGCAGGAAATCGGCCTTTGGCAGGACCAGCAGCAGCGAGTCCTCGCGCGTGCTGGCACTGGTCACGGCCAGCCCGTCGCGGGTCAGCCCGCGTTCGCCGAACGAGTTGCGCGGGCCCAGCAGCGAGATCTGCACGCCGTTCTGGTCACGCACCTCGACCGCGCCGGAATGGATCAGGTAAAGCCCTTCGAGCGGGTCGCCCAGGGTATAGACGGGCTGGCCGGCGGCCATGGCCTGCGGACGGAAGGCGGGAACAAGGGCCTCCAGCACCTCGGCGTCAAGCGCGTCGTAGGGATGAACAGCCGAGAGAAAGCGAAACAGATCTGCGCGGTCGATGGGCATCAGGTGTCCTTGCCGGGTCGGGAAGCGGAAACGGAATAGCGGACGGTCAGCAGGCCGGAGGGGAACTGCCGCACGCCTTGCACGGTCAGGCCGATGTCGTCCTCCAGGTCCATCCCGCCGAACAGCGGGCGGCCGCGGCCGATCAGGACGGGGACGAGGGTGACCTGCATGTCGGCGATCAGGCCCCGGGCGAGGAAGGCACGGATGACGCGGCCGCCGTCGACATAGGCACGGCGCCAACCCCGGGCCGCGAGGTCCTGCATCAGCGCGGCGGGGTCAAGCCGGCTGAGCTGGTCCCTTCCGCGCAGGTCTTCGGGAATGTCGCTGTCGGTCAGGCTGTGGCTCAGGACGACGACGGGTTTCGCATAGGGCCAGTCGCCGCCGTAGCCCAGCACGGTGCGAAAGGTGCCGCTGCCCATGACCAGCCCGTCGATACCGGCGATGAAGGCATCATAGCCGTGGTCTTCGCCCGCGGCGTCGCGCTGCGTCAGCCAGTCCAGCCGGTCATCCTCGCGGGCGATGTAGCCGTCGAGGCTCATGGCGATGAAGACGTGTCCGGTGGTCACACTGGCCTCCCGAGCCCGGGCGATGAAATGAAAAGTCCCGCCCGGCATAGCGCCGGACGGGACGAAAGCGTAGGGGACGGGCCGTCGCAGGAACGGCCCGCCGCCATCTCAGTGACCGTCCACAGCAGCGCCGGCGCCGCGCGGAATGCGGACCGATTCCACCAGTTCCTCGATCTCGCGCGGGATCGGCGCGGTCATCTTGGACACGGTGAAGGCCACCGCGAAGTTGATCGCCGCACCGACGGCCCCGAAGGAGGTCGACTTGATGGTCAGGAACAGCGGGTCGGCATCGGTGAAGCTGTTGGTGTCCGGCACGAAGAACCAGCCCTTGTGCAGGAAGATGTAGACCAGCGTCACGACCAGGCCGGTCAGCATGCCTGCCACGGCGCCCTTGCTGTTCACCTTGGTGAAGATGCCCATCATCAGCGCCGGGAAGATCGTCGCCGCCGCGAGGCCGAAGGCCAGCGCCACGGTCTGCGCCGCAAAGCCCGGGGGGTTGAGACCCAGCCAGGTGGCCACGGCGATCGAGACGGCCATGGCGATCCGTGCGGACATCAGTTCCGTCTTTTCCGACATGTTCGGGGTCAGCTGACCCTTCAGCAGGTCGTGGCTGACGGCCGAGGAGATGGCCAGCAGCAGGCCGGCGGCGGTCGAGAGTGCTGCGGCAAGACCACCGGCAGCGACAAGGCCGATCACCCAGCTGGGCAGGTTGGCGATCTCCGGGTTCGCCAGAACCAGGATGTCGTTGTTGAAGTTGGTCAGTTCGTTGGCTTCGCCCCAGCCGGCTTCCTTGGCGCGGGCCACGGCTTCCGGGTTCTTGTCGTTGAAGTAGGCGATCTTGCCGTCACCGTTCTTGTCTTCCCAGCCCAGCAGGCCGGTTTTCTGCCAGGTGGCCATCCAGTCGTAGCGCGGATCGGATTCGATCTGCTCCAGGGCGACCGGCTCGCCCGAGGCGCCGTTCGGCCAGAACATCTCGGTGATGTTCAGGCGGGCCATCGCACCCACGGCGGGGGCGGTCAGGTACAGCAGGGCAATGAAGACCAGCGCCCAGCCGGCGGACCAGCGTGCGTCCGACACCTTGGGCACGGTGAAGAACCGCATGATGACGTGCGGCAGACCGGCGGTGCCGATCATCAGCGACAGGGTGAAGAGCACCATGTTGAAGGTGCCGCCGTTGTGCGTGGTGTACTCGTTGAAGCCGAGGTCACGCAGCAGCGCGTCGAGCGTCGCCAGCAGCGGCTCGCCGGTGCCGGTGTGGGTGCCGAACAGGCCCAGGCCCGGGATCGGGTTGCCGGTCAGTTGCAGCGAGATGAAGACCGCCGGGATGGTGTAGGCGGTGATCAGCACGACGTATTGGGCCACCTGCGTGTAGGTCACGCCCTTCATGCCGCCGAACACGGCATAGGCGAACACGATCACCGCGCCGATCAGCAGGCCGGTGGTCGAGGACACCTCGAGGAAGCGGCCGAAGGCCACGCCGACGCCGGTCATCTGGCCGATGACGTAGGTCACCGAGGCGATGATCAGGCAGATCACGGCCACCAGGCGCGCGGTCGGGCTGTAGAATCGGTCGCCGATGAACTCGGACACGGTGAACTTGCCGAACTTGCGCAGGTAGGGTGCAAGCAGCAGCGCCAGCAGCACGTAGCCGCCGGTCCAGCCCATCAGGAAGGTCGAGTTGTCATAGCCGACAAAGGCGATGAGGCCCGCCATCGAGATGAACGACGCGGCCGACATCCAGTCGGCGGCAGTCGCCATGCCGTTGGTGACCGGGTGGACGCCGCGGCCGGCGGCGTAGAATTCCGACGTGGAGCCCGCGCGGGCCCAGATCGCGATGCCGATGTAGATCGCAAAGGATGCGCCCACAAACAGCAGGTTGATGGTGAACTGATCCATTGAGAGTTACTCCTCTTCCACGCCGAATTCTTTATCCAGCTTGTTCATCCGCCAGGCGTAGAAGAAGATCAGCGCCAGGAAGACGATGATCGAGCCTTGCTGGGCGAACCAGAAGCCGAGATCGGTGCCGCCGACCGCGATGCCGGACAGCATCGGGCGCAGCAGGATGCCAAAGCCGAAAGACACCAGCGCCCAGATGATGAGGCTGATGATGATGATGCGCACGTTGGCCGCCCAGTAAGCCGCGTCGGACTTCTGGGTGGCTTGCACGCCTTGGGATGTACGGTCCGCCATGTCGCGGGTCCTCCTCTTTCCTCCTTGTGCCCGCCGGGCTGCCGCGCGGCGGACGGGTTCACTCCTGGGCCAGCCGCCTCAGGCGGTGGCCGACTTCACGATCGCGGCAAGCTTGCCGGCGATGTCCTCGATGTCGCCCATCGCGTTGATGCCGATCAGCGCGTGTTGGGCGGCGTAGTAGTCGATCAGCGGCGCGGTCTGCGCGTGGTAGGCTTCCAGGCGCGCGGCGACGGTTTCGGCGTTGTCGTCGACGCGGCGCTTGAACTCGGTCCCGCCGCACTTGTCGCAGACCCCGGCCTTGGCCGGCTGCTTGAAGCTGTCGTGGTAGCCCTCGCCGCAGGTGCCGCAGGTGGAGCGGCCCGAGATCCGGTCCACCATCGCCGCGTCGTCAACCTCGAGGCTGACCGCCGCGTTGATCTTTCGCCCGCTTTCGGCCAGCAGCGCGTCGAGCGCCTCGGCCTGCACCGTGGTGCGGGGAAAGCCGTCGAGGATCACGCCGCCGGCACAGTCCGGTGCGGCCAGGCGGTCGCGCAGGATGGCAATGACGATCTCGTCCGAGACAAGCTCGCCCGCTTCCATCGCCGCCTTGGCCTTGAGGCCCGCCTCGGTGCCCGCGGCCACGGCCGCGCGCAACAGGTCCCCGGTCGACAGCTGCACCAGGCCGAACTTTTCTTCCAGCATCCGCGCCTGGGTGCCCTTGCCGGCCCCGGGGGGGCCGAGCAGGATCAGGACGGGGGCGGTGGTCAAGGCATCTTTCATGGCTCAGCCCCGGTTCATTCTGTTTTCGATGAGGTCTTCGACGACGGAGGGGTCGGCGAGGGTCGAGGTGTCGCCGAGGGCGCCGTAGTCGTTTTCGGCGATCTTGCGCAGGATGCGGCGCATGATCTTGCCCGAGCGGGTCTTGGGC
>NZ_FXYF01000036.1 GCF_900184945.1 Antarctobacter aquimaris
CGGGAATGCCTTGGCCACTTCGCCTTCGAGCTGGGGGAAGGTCAAGGCGTCGATACGGGCGAGGATGAAGGCGCGAAGCTCCGCGTCGGCGTCGATCCGGGCGGGAAGGCCGGGGCGGTGCGCGCGGCGATGGTCGCAGGGCGGGGGAAGGTCTGCAACGGGGTGTTGAACGGGGTGTTCAACTTCGCCCGCGTCCATGCGGTCAAGCTCGCGCCGTGCCAGCGCCGCCGCAAGGTCCATGGTGGTATCGGCCAGGCGGTGCGCCTTGGCAAGCTCCTGCCGTGCGACCTGCGCCGCTGCGACCAGGTCGCGCAAGTCATGCCGCCGCGGCGTCATTTCCGGCCCTGCCAGCGGCCTTCGCGCCGGGCGGTCTTGACCGTCTTGGCCGTGACCTTGAGCGTCCGGCAGATTTCGGCGGTGGTCCTGCCCTCGGCCGTCAAGGCGAGGATCAGCCAGGAGCGCGGCACCGGGATTTCCGCCCGGTTGGAGGGCATCCGTGCGCCCAGGGCTTGCAAGCGGTCACGGCCCACCAGCGCCTCGGCGGCGCGGCACGCCTGCCGGGTCGGTCGGAAAATAGAGGGTGTTGCCCGCGAAGGCGATCAGGAAGCGCACCGCGAGCGCCGCGCCCAGTTCCTCTACGAAGGGATCGAGGTGGGCCGGGTGGCGCGGATAGCACACGGCGGGCCGCGCCTCAGGCTCAGGCGCTGCCGGGAGGTTTGGCCTCGGGGTGTCGGGCAAGTCTGACAAGGGTGGCATTCTCCCGGTCCCCATCATCCGGCGCGCGCCGCGCCGCCGGGTCTGATTGGAGGCCGGACGCAGAGACAAGGCGTCCGGCCCCCGTCGCCCCGTCGCTGACACTTCGGGGCGGGCGGCTTGCACACTCGGGGCGCTGTGCAGGCCGATCTTGTTCAGCGGTCGGGCGCTGCGCGCCTCACGCTCATGGTCACTGTCAAGCCCCAGCCCAGGCCCGCAAGGCAACCGGCAACGTAGACCGCCCAAAGCGACAAGAGGGGCGGCCCGCAGGCGGTGAGGGTGTCAGAGGCCATGCGCCTCAGTCCTCCGCCAGGCGTTCCGGCGGGATGCCGAGCTGTTCGCTCAGGAGCAGAACCTCGGGGCGATGCTCGCCACGGCGCGCGCCGCCGGGGCGGGTGAGGCCCTCCGGCGGTTTGCCGCCGGGCAGGATGCTGCGCTTGAGGTGTCCCCAGGCCGGAAGGCTCTTGCCCAGGAAGTCGTCGAAGCTCGCCTCGTCGGCGCGGCACAGGTTCAGCGCCCAGTCCTTCGCGGCGGGCAGGATGAAACCTTCGGAAATCGCCCGGTCCACCTTGTCGGCTATCCGGTCCTCACGCATCGCGGCAAGCTTCGAGTTATACCAGCCCGCCGTTTCCTCCCATGCCTTCATCGGCACATAGTCGCCCGCGTCCGGCGTCTCGCCCAGGCGCTTTTCCAGCGCGGCAAGGATGTCGTCTTCGCTCGCGTCCTCACCCAGCCTCAGGAGCTGCGCGAGGCGCGCGAGAAGGGGCATGGGGTCGGGCATGTCGGTTTCCTGCGAGGCAAGGGCGGTCATGTGCAGCGCGGGCCGGTGGACCAGGCCCGCACCTTTCAGCGCGACGACGCGCAGGCTGTCCTTTTCGACCATGAGCGAGGGACTGAGAAAGCGATACTCGCGCGCCGTGATCATCTGGCGCGCGCGGTCGGTCCATTCGACGCGCCCCCAGATACCATCGTTGCGCACGGCAAGTTCCTTGATCCAGCCCGCTGCCGGGACCGGGCCGGAGCGGTTGGCTTCGGGCCGGTCGTTCTGATGTTCGTAGTCCACCGGCAGGTCGATCCGGTTGGCCGCGAAGTGCGCCAGGACGCGGCGCGGATCGTCGTTGACGAAGCGCCGCCCGTCTCGGGTCTTGACCTCGCCCAGGGGCATGAGCTGCACCCACTCCGGCGCGCCGGTCAGGGCGGTTTCACACTGGACGGTGAAGGTGGCGGGCATGACCGTCACGCGCCCAGGTAGGGCGTGACGATAAGCTCCGCCGTGCCCTTGTAGGGGTTCGATGCGCCGCCGTCCAAGGTTTCGGTGTTGAGCAGCTTGAGCGCCGCGTCTTCGAGCGACGGCGGCACGACAAGCGTCGTCGGGCGCACGCCGAGGATGCGGCCTTCGCTGGACTTGTAACCCATCATGGCGGCGCGGGCGGCGGCATAGTTGGTCGCGTTCAGCGTCTGCTTGGAGCCATAGGCGAGCTGCCAGAGGCCGAACCCCGCGTTCACGCGGGCGCGGACGCCGTAGAGGTATTCGTCATTCATGAACACGTTGCGGTCTTCGGCGCGGGTGAGCATCGTGAACTCGTAGCGTTCCCGCTCCTGCCAGAGGGTCGGCTTGACCGTGCGCGAGGTGTCCAGCAGGAACCAGGCGGTGCCGCTGCCGCCGCCGGAGTTGCTGACGTTGATCGTGACCCCGTCCGGCCCCGTCACCGGGTGATCGGTGTCAAAGAAGCTTTGGCCGTCGAAACAGAGGGTGTCGAAGCCCGATGCCAGGAGCGCGAAGATCAGCTCTTCGGGATGCGTCCTCGCCAGTTCGCCCATCTGCGAGAAGGCAGGCTTGAACACCCCGAGCTTGTCGTCGGCGATGTTCTCGCGCGGAACGCTGACCGTGCTTTCGAACTTGCGGTTGCGGATCGTGAAGCCGTGGGCTTGCAGTCCCCAGACGACGCGCTGGCCGATCCACTCGCGCAGCTGCGGAACGCCGCCAAGCCAACCATAGGTTTCTTCCGAGCCTTCGCTCGAAACCTTCATGGCGATCTTTTCCCAGTTGACCGCCGCGTTGAGGAAAGCGTCTGTGTAGGTCTCCTTGAAGCCCCGGAAAACCAGGTCGATGTTCTGCTCGTTTACCAGCATGGCCTTTGCCCCTTGTCTTGCGGGGGCCGCGTGTCAGGCCCCTTGATGGAACAAGGGGTAACAAGGCCGGAAGATGCGTTACGGGGGGTAGTATTTCCGCCCGCCCGGATGCCGGTTTTGCCCCGGCAATCGACGCCGCCAGCCGAACTTGCCGCTGAGGCTCGAATTTAACCCCCATTTAATACCCGTCTCGCCTTCCGGTGGGGCGAGAGTGCCTCGGAACGAAACGCCTCTCCTGCGCGCGCTCCGTGGCTCTGGGCGCGGATGCGAAGAGGGCGGCGCTTGCGCACCGCCCTTCCGTGTCTTGTCGAGGTGTCGCCAGGTCAGGCCGCGCGCGCCTTCATTGCCTTGAGCGCGGTGATTGCCTTCCGTGCGCCCTCAAACGTCAGAAAGCGCAGGCAAGTGACCCTGAACGTCCTCTCCAGCCAGGCGTTCAATTCGACTTCACCCCCCTTGCGCGCGGTGTATTCCCACCAGAGCACGCGGATAAGCTCGATCTGCCGAAAGCTGGCCATGCCGGAGCGCTTGCCGTAGTCCGCACCCTTCGCCGTGAGCGGCGTGAAGCCCTGATACTCGAAGAAGCCCATCATGGCATCGAAGCCGTCGCAGTCCAGGTCGTTGATGCTCTCCACGCCCGCGATCTGCGCCAGCGCCGTGCCGATCTGGTGTTCGTTCCACCCGAGCTGGCGCGCCGCCACCCAGAACAGTTTCCGCTGATTGTCGCTGATGCTCATTTCGCCGTCTCCTTGTCGTTGCGGGGGATGAAGTCGAAATCGTTGGCTTCGGCACGCCCGAGCATCAGCCCGAGCTGCGCCAGATTGCTTCCTTCGGTCTCGTCCAGGCGGCGCATGGCCTGCCCCAGAAGGAAGAGGGTCGAACCAAGGGCTTCGTCGTCGGAGGCTATCGCCCCCTGCCCGATGCAATAGGCGAGAAGTTCGAAGGCGTGTGCCGCCGCGCCGTAGTTGGTAGCCGCGTTGTTCGCAGCGATCTTCGCGCCCTCCAGTTCGCGAAGGCTGACATTCAGATGCAGGCGCAGGCTCTTGCGGGTCTCCCCGTCCAGCCGGGCCTTCACCTCTTCCTCGGTCTTGCCAGGCACGTATATGGCCTTGCCCTCGCGCGCCATTTTCAGCCGCCATTCATGGTCAGACAGTTGTGCATCGCTCATTGCAGCGGTCCTTTCCGGCCTTCGGGATCGTGGATCATGGCGGTTGCGATGAGAGGCGCGAGGGTCCGCTTTGCGGTTTCGGCGGTCTCGGCATCCGTGATCAGACCGGCCACCAGCTCGTC
>NZ_FXYF01000030.1 GCF_900184945.1 Antarctobacter aquimaris
CTCATTGCAGCGGTCCTTTCCGGCCTTCGGGATCGTGGATCATGGCGGTTTCGATGAGAGGCGCGAGGGGCCGCTTTTCGGTTTTGGCGGTCTCGGCATCCGTGATCAGACCGGCCACCAGCTCGTCCAGTTCCTTCGCGTCCTCCGTGGTTCCGCCTTCCTTGGTCACGATGGCGGCAATCCGCTGGCCATAGTTCCACGCGATTGTCGGAAACTCGCCCATCGCCAGGGCAAGGCGGCGCGTCTCTTCGATCTGCGATGCCTTGAGGGCGATGATCACTTTCACGTCACGATCAGACATTGCCGCCTCCCTGCGCAGAAAGTCCCAGGTACAGCAACGCCGCCTTTACATCCGCCGCCGTGACCTTCCCATCCCCGGCCCGCTGCGCCGCGTGGTCCAGCACCCGCTTCACGTCCGCAAGGCCACCATGCCGCTTGGCTGTGGCCGCGAGGGCATCCGTGATCGTGGCATCCGTCACCCCCCGCGCCGCCGCAAAAGCGGCCACGTCGCCTTTCGGGATGGACCGGATCACCACGGGCCGCACCATGCGCCGCCGGAGCTGCGGAACCGCGCCGATCGTGTCGGCAAGCGACAGGTCGCCGCAGAACACGACAGAAAAATAGCCCTCCTCGGCCATGGCGCGCACCCACTCGAAGGCATCGAAGTTGAAACCGCCGCGCGGGTTGTAGGTCGCCATATACTGCGCCTCATCGAAGATCACGACACGCCCGGCGCCGATGGCCTCGGTGATCCGCAAACGCTCTTCCCGCATCCGGCGGTTGTTCGGCACGCCCATTTCGAACAACTCCATGAAGGCGGCTGCCAGGTCCCAGATTTTGCCTTCACCCGCGACGATATCGAGCTTGATGGCCTCGGGGTTGTTCTGGACGTAGCGCAACATGGTCTCGGACTTGCCGCTACCGGGGATGCCCGCCACCATGGTCAGGGTGCCCGGCTCGTCCGCGACCAGCTTGACCGACCGCAGGATGTCCTTCGCCGTCTCCGTCAGGATCAGCCCGGACGCGGGCCTCGGCTGTATGGGCTTGATGATATGCAGATGCTCTGCCATTCTGGTCTCCGCTTTGCTTGGCGGGCTTGCGCCCGCCGGTGAATGGCCCGTGACGTGGTTCAGACGTCACTGGCCGCTTAGAACGCGCCTCGGGTCGAACCCGGGGGCACGGTCGAATTCTTCAATCACTCCTGACAGTTCGTCATCCTCAACGGGATCTTCCTGCCGCGAGGCCAGCACCCGCCCGAAGCGTGCGCCCACAACCTTGCGCGGCGGTGTCGGCGGGGCATCGTCCACCTTCGACGCCGCGTTGAGCGCTGCCATGGCCGCGCGCATCGTCGCATCGTCCAGGTAGTCGTTTGCGGCCTTGGCCGCGTCCGTCGCCACCCGAGCCGCCTTGCGGTTGCGGGCTGCGTCCCGTATGCCGTCAACGCTGGCGTAGGGGCCGCGCTTCACCGGCTCGATGCCCCGGCAGATCAGGTTGCCGGCATCGTCAAAGGCCATGGCCGGCGCGCTGAAATCGTCCGGGTCGCGCCCCAGGAGGATGCGTTGACCGGTGCCGTGGAAGCGCAACAGCGCCTGTTGCGTCTCCGGCCCGCCATACTGCCAGCCGTTGGCCGCAACGCGCCCGTAGCGGTCAACCGCAACCGGCTTCCAGATCAGCCCAGCAAGGTAGAGTTGTTCAGCCGATGCCCGGCGCACCGGACGCCCGAGCTGTTCCCGCTCCGCCAGCCCGTCGCGCAACATCTCCTGATAGGAGCGGCCGCGCGCGCCTTGGCTGCGCCGTCCGGGTTCCCGGTTATGCCGCGCAATCTCGCGCGCCAGGACCGCCTTCGCGGTCTCGACAGGGACCGGCACCACCTTGGGCGAAGGGCTGGCACCGGGGGCGTGCCCTGCATGTGCGCCCAAGAACTCCGGCCCATCGTCCACCGCTCGCGACAGGGCGGCAAAGGTGCGCTCCGCGATCTTGGCCTGCGCGTTCTTGGGCAGGGCGAATACCGTCTGGATGCCCATGATCTTGCAGATACCCATCGGCTGCACGCCCGTCGCGGCACCGTTGCGGAAGCGATGCGGCATCCCGCCCGCCACCAGGTGCCCGGCAAAGGCGGAACCGTTGTCGGTGTAGAGCGTGTCGAAGATGCCGTGGCGCTCGCACACCCGCTTGATCAGCCGCACCGTGCCCACCGCGTTCTCGGAGGGGCCAAGTTCCCAGTCCAGGACCATGTTCGATGCCACGTCCACCAGCACCAGCATCACGGGCCGCGCCGCCTTGCCGTCGCCCCAGTCCACCCAGAAATCGAGCGTGCGCCCGTCCAGGGAAACCAGCTCAAGCGGCAAGAGCGTCGTCTGTCCCGTTGCGCCGGGATGCTCAGCCGCTTGGCGGTTTCGTCGCGGCCATGCCGTGCGTGCATTCGCTGCGCCTCGCTCAACTCCTTCCAGCGGCGGAAGAAAGTCGCATAGGAGGGCACCGACCATCCCGTCACCCGGCCCGCATCCCGCACGCGCCGCCACGCCTCTTTCAGGGGCCAGTCCGGCGCGGCGTCCCGGATCATCGTCAGGAAGAAGCGCCATGCCTCTTCGCTGAACTCCGCGTGCTTTGCCGTGGGCTTGTAGTTGTCCAGGAGCGCGGGCGCGTAGTTGATCGGATCGACGCCTTTAACACGCCGTTCAACACGCATTAAATCCTTGTCGGAGGTCCCGTCTTTCCCGAACTTTTGCCGCACCACGGCGAACAACTCTTTGCCTTTCAGGCCCCGTGCCCGAAGGCCGGTCAGTGTAGCCGCGATCAGCGCCTTGCGCTCCGCCCGCGCGCGGGCCTTGGCCGGAGCCTCCATGAACACCGCGTGCGCCGCGTCGTCGAACTGGCCTTGATCGAGGTGCAGCCGGTCCAGCTCGCGCCGCCAATAGGCCCGCCGCACCTTCTCGGGGAGGTCGGAAATGGAAACGTGTTCGGCTTGGCCGCCTTGTACCTTTCGGGAGGTCGTCTTGATGCCTTGACGGTCGAGCCACGCAAACGCTGCCGTCTTGTCGCTCGGCACACCTGCAAGACCGCAGATATTGCTTACTCGAACGATCACCTTTGCGCCCCGGCGAAGCAAATCTTCTGAACTCGGGATACCAAAGCATCGGCCTTCTCGCCCTGCCATTCGCCTTTCAAGGCTTTGGTAAGGTTCTGCCTTTTGACACCCAGCTCACTGGCGAGTTTTGAGAGCGACGATCCGCGCAGGATCAATGCTGCCCTTACCTCTTTCACCAATTGATCTGATGGAGTACAGTTTGCTATGTGTCCGCATGCCTACGTATCGGTATACATGCAAACTATTCTGAAAGCATATCGGGGTCAAGTGCCGTCGTGACAGACTTCATTGAGAACGCGTTGCAACGTCTTCGAGAAGTAGTCGGGGCGTCAAACGATACGGAACTTGCGGACAAGCTCGGAGTTCACAAAAGCACTATCTCGTCGTGGAAGACGCGGGGAAGTATTCCAAGTCGATACCTTGAGGTCTTGGAAGCCGGAACATCACCGACAATGCACACGCCGCCTGCAAATTGGGGCACATGGCACGACTACGCGTTCGGCCTGTCGCTGCTTCGTTTCTCAAACGCTGTTCGGCCATTGAACGATGCGAGAGACTACAAGCAGATCGTCAGTTCCTACATGGCTGGCGGCGCATTTTTCCAGATCATGTTTCAAGCTGAAGCGCAGCTAAACGCTCTTCGACGCGAAGACGGCTACAACCTTCAGACCGCATTCGCGATGGCGATACATGAATACCTGGGAAATCTGGAAGCGAACATGCAATCGGATCGTGAACTGTTGCGGGAACACGGTTTCGACTGCCCAAAGTAACCGTCGAGTGTGGGCAATTCACCCCACACTTCCGCGCAAGCCTTCACTGAAATCATTGGATTTTTTCCGACGCCTCCGGCTCCGGATAGGCCATTTCAGCCCGAAATTCCCGGAAAAGTATCAAACCCGGTGAAATCGCCCCTCCGCAACCAACTGAAAACGCTTGATCTTTTTTCCGGCAAGGGTCAAACCATGTGAACGCCGTCAGCAGCGCCCCCTGCGCCGTCAAACCGGCGCGCGACGCCGCCATCGCAGCAGCCGCCCGTCCAGCACCGCCAGCCCCAGCGCCAGCAGCAGCAGGCCGGCATAGGCCTCGGTGTGCAGTTCCTCGCCGCGCACCAGCGCGCCCAGCACGATGGCCACCGGCGGGATCAGCAGGGTGACCAGCATCAGGTTGCCCGAGCCCGCCATGGCCAGCACCCGGTAGTAGAGAAGATAGGCGCAAGCGGTTGCGATCAGGGCATAATAGAGGATCCCGGCCCAGGTGGCGGGGTGCAGGTCCAGGTTCGGTACCCCTTCGGACCAGAGCGTCAGCGGCAGCATGACCAACGAGGAACAGGTCAGCATCCCCGCCGCCGCCGCCAGCGGCGCCAGCTGTCCCGACAGCCGTGACCGCGCCCACGCCCCGGCGCAGGCGTAGGAGAATGTGCCTGCAATCACCGCCAGTTGCGCGGTGGAGGTGAGATCGAGGTTGAGCAGCGCGGCCGGACCGATGGCGGTGGCCACCCCGGCAAAGCCCAGCGTGACCCCCAGTGCCTTGCGCGCCGTCAGCTTTTCGTCGGCAAAGACGATCGCCGCGACCAGCACGCCGAAAATCGCCGTGGTCGCGTTCAGGATCGAGGTCAGGCCGGTGGGAATGTGCAGCTGCCCCCAGGCCATCAGGGTAAAGGGGATGACGTTGTTGAGCACGCCCATCACCAGCAGGCTGGCCCAGAGGCGCGCACCGCGCGGCACCTTGATGCCGCGCAGCCAGATCACCGGCCAGAGCGCCAGCGCCGCGATGCCGGTGCGGAACAGCACCGAGGTCAGCGGCCCGATCTCGTCCAGCGCGGTGCGGATGGCGAGAAAGGAACCGCCCCAGATGAGGCCGAGCAGGATCAGTTCGGCCCAGGCGCGGGGGGAAAGCGAGGTCTGTGTCATGGCTCTGCGATACGCCATTGCCGGGCAGACACGCGACCCGGAAATTGCGCATTGTCTCCTGCCGGAATGAAAAAGAGGCCGCGCGCGGCGGCCTCCTCGTCGGTTGTCCATCCCGCGCCGTGCAGGACGGCCCGGGATGATTGGATCAGAACGACATCTCGGCCTTGAAGCCGATGGCGACGATGCTGTTGTCGGTAAAGCGTGCAACCTTGCGGTCGGCCACGCCCGGATAGGCATCCGTCACCATCAGGTAGCTGAGACCGCCCGACACGTTCCACCTGTCCGTCTTGTAGCGGCCGCCCAGCGAGATGCCCTTGACCCCGTCGGTCGGCGCCAGCGGCGACACGATCTGTTCGCCGTCCTCCGGTTCGAAGATGTAGGTCAGCGATGCCGAGAACTGGTCGTTGAACTGCCGCGCCACGCCCAGCGTGTAGCGGTGGCCGTCCTCGATGGTGACAAGGTCGCGGCCCAGCACGGTGGGCGTGATGTTGACCTGGCTGAACTCGGACCAGCGGTAGGAGGCGGTCAGCAGGGTGCCGGCCGCGATTCCGGTCTGGAAGTCGAGGTTGAAGCTGCGCGGCGTCACGAAGTCGATGGTGTTGTCGTAGCCGGGGGTCGAGCCGTCGTAGTCGGTGCCCAGCAGGCTTTCGCTGATCTTCGCGCTGTGCTTGGTCTCGAACCGGTAGGTGCCGGCGATCCGCAGGGCGATGTCCGGGATCTCGTAGGCGGCGCCGATCAGGTAGGTCGGCTTGGTGCTGTCTTCCATGCGGAAGGAATATCCGTCGGTCGCGTTGAAGCCGGCCACAGCCGTGCGCACCCGCGCGCCCAGGGCCGCGGTCGTGCCCGCGCCATAGGCCCCGTCGATGGCCCCTGCTGCCGCGAGGTCGCCGCGCAGCGCCTTGCCCAGCAGCGCGCTGTCGAGGCCCGGCACCCGTGACGCCACGGCGGCGGTCGAGATCGCCGCCGCGTAGGCCTGGCCGTTCAGCGCGACGTTGGCGTCGATGCGTTCGACGCCAATGCCGCCGAAGACGCTGAACCGGTCGTTGATCTTGTACCGGCCGACAAAGGTCAGCGCGGTGCTGTCGACATCCGCCAGCGTGCCGCCCAGCGCCGTGGTCAGCGGGTCGTTGTCGTAAAAGACGTCCGCGCCGTAGGGCTGGTCGAGGATGACCGAGTAGTTGAACCGATCGTTCAGCGCGTTGGTGAAGCTGAGGCTGGATACCGAGTAGTCCTTGCCGGCGTCGTAGCTGTTTCCGGCGAGGTCCTTGCCCGTCACGTTGGGCATGACCAGCCCGAAGGTGGTGGTCACTGTCCCGTCGGCGGCAAAGATCGACGAAACGCTCTGGCCAGAGCGGTCCAACCCATCGGCCTGTGCACAGACCGACGACAAGGCCAGCAGGCTGGCCCCCGTTATCATTCTTTTCATTTTATCCCTCATCCCTGAGCGTGGGAAGTCTCCTGAGACGAAGGGTAGGTGCTGGTCCGGCGGGCGGTCAATTTTGACGATACGTCAACTTTACGTTCCCGGACGCAGCGTCATCAAAATGTAACAACCATGACGTGCGGCGGCGGTCCGGGCTGCGATTTTCCTTGCTTCACCGCCGGCGGCGCGTCTCGAACCAGATGTTGCCGTAGTTCGCGCCGAAGATGACCAGCGCCCCCAGCAGCACGAGCGGGTCCAGCGCCTCGGCGTAGAGCGCCACGCCGACGAGGGCGATCACCGGCAGGCGGGCGAAGTCGATCGGCATGACCACGGTGGCCGGGGCCAGCGACAGCGCGGTTGTCAGGCAGAAATGCGCGACAAGCCCCGCGATGGAAATCAGCGCGACCCAGGGCAGGCTGGTCGCGGCGGGCAGCGCGATGTCGCCGTCGAACCCGGCGCAGATCAGGCCAAAGGTGGCCTGCATCACGGTCAGCCAGAACAGGATGCAGGTGATCCGTTCGGTCCGTGTCAGCAGGCGGGTATAGACCGCCGACCCGGCAAATCCGATCGCCGCCAGGGCGGCGGTCAGCTGGCCGAACTCCAGCGTGTCGGGCGAGGGGCGGGTGACGATCAGGATGCCGACAAAGCCCAGCACCGCGGCGGCGATCCGGTTCGGGGTCAGTCGTTCGGACAGGATCAGCGCGCTCAGCAGCATCACCCAGAACGGCGAGGTGAATTCCAGCGCAAAGACCTGCGCCAGCGGGATCACGGTGATCGAATAGAACCACAGGTTCTGGCCGGAGAAATGGAACAGGTTTCGCAGCAGGTGTGTGCCCATGCGGCGCCGGGTGATGTGGCCCAGTGTGCCGGCCATACGCGCCACCGCGACCACCAGCACGATGCCGATCAGCGAGCGGTAGAGCATGATCTCGAAGGTATCGAGGTCGAGGCTCACGGCGCGGCCGGCGATGGCCATGACGGTAAAGGAGGCGATGGCGCCCGTCATCCAGAGGCAGCCGCGCAGGGTGTCGTGCATCGGGGGGTGTCCTGTCGTTCCGCCGCGCATTTGCCCAGAGGCGGCGCGGAATGTCCAGATGCCGCGCGGGTTTGGCGGTGTCGCGCGGTCGTGCGCTTCGACAGCGTGCGGCTGCTTTTTCGCAAGGGAAGACGCGCAGCGGCCCTCAGCCGGCCTTGTGCAGCAGCTGGGCGGCGGCTGGCGGCTGGTCCTGCAACTGGTCCAGGTGCCACAGGTCCGCCGTGCGGCGCGGCAGCGGCGGCGGGCGCCGGATGGCGATGCGGATGTCGGCGGCCGCCACGAGCAGCGCCGGGGCCGACGGCGCGGCGATGTAAAGCGGCCGCCAGCGCGGGGCAAAGCTGCTCTTGAAGCGCAGCAGCCCGGCGGTCTCCGACAGCCCGGCGGGCAGCGCGGGGTGGGGCAGCGCGGCAAGGTTGACCTCATTCAGCCGGGCGCGGCGCGCGTCGTCGATCACTGTCTGGATCAGCGCATGCATGGTGCCGGTCGGCAATTCGGGCAGGTGGCGCATGAGGTCCAGCGACAGCACGCCCGGACCCTCGACCCAGGAGGTGAAGGCAAGCAGGGTGTCGCCCTGGAACGCGCCGTAGAGCGGTTTGTCCGCCAGGTAGAGCGGGCAGTAGCGGCCCATGGTCAGGCCTCTTTCGGGGCCGTGCTCGGCCTCCCAGGCGGCGTGGATCCGCTGCAACGCGGCCCAGTCCGGCACGGCGAGGCGGCGCGCCGTGACGCCCCCGGCGCGCGCCTTGCGCAGAAAGCGGCGCAGCTGGCGGTGCTCGGGGCCGTCGATGTCATGGCGGCGCGGGTCGATCACCGCCTCGACGGCAAAGGCGGCGGTGATCCAGCCCGCCCGTCGCACCCGCGCCGCATCGCGGGCGGTCAGCTTGTAAAGGCAGGGCAGGCGGTTTTCGTCCCGCGCGGCGGTCTTGAGCGCCGGCAACAGCGGCTCGATCCGGCCGGTTTGCGGGCCGAGGAACAGGACCAGGCTGTGCGGGCTGCGCAGGGCGGTGGCGCAGGCGGCCCCGGCAAAGACGCCCCTGGTGTCGGACTGCGCGGCGATGGCCAGTTCGGCGCGGGGGCCGGAGCGCGGCAGGCGCGCGGATGAGCCCGGCGCGGCGTGCCAGGGCGCGGCCAGCAGCGCGTATCCCGCCCCCAAAAGGCAGGGCAGCGCGTAATGGATAAGGCGGTAGGCCAGCAGTGCCGCGGCGAGGTCCGGCGCGGCGGTGCCCGGCATCACGGTCAGCAGGGTCAGTTCGAACGGGCCGACGCCGCCCGGCGTGCCGCCCATCAGCCCGGCCCCCAGCGCCAGCGCGTAGGCGGCCAGCATCACCGGCAGGGGCGGCGCCACCCCGGCCGGCAGCAGCAGCGCCAGGGCAAGTCCCGCCAGCGCGATGTCGGCCCCGGCCAGCACCGTCATCGCCGCCATGCCGCGCAGCGACAGCAGCGCGATCACGCGGCGGCCGAGGGTCACGCGCGGCCACCACAGCAGCCCGGCGGCCAGTCCGGCGGCCCCGCAGGCAAAGGCGGGCAGGGTCAGCCAGGGAAGCCCGGCCAGCACCGGCAGCGCCAGCGTCACGGTCAGCAGCACCCAGGCGGCCAGGAAACTCAGCGTGACAAGCCCGGTGAGGCCGATGACAGTGGTGTGACCGAGGTCCGGCAGCAGCCGCCAGCGCAGCGCCGCGCCGACCGCCGGGCCAAAGCCGGTGGTCTGGCCCACGGCGATGGCGGCCGCCCCGGCGCGGCGGGCGACCCGGGGCGGGACGCCGGTGCGCAGGTGGCGGTGCGCCAACACGTCGTACTGCGCGATGGCGGCGAAACTCAGCGTGGTGGCAAGCGCCGCGGCGGCCCAGCGCCACAGCGGGATCTGCGAAAAGGCCACGCCGACGGCGGGCCAGTCCAGCGCGCGCGCCTCGTTCCAGAGCAGGCCGCACAGCGCCAGCCCAAGGAGAGGGGGCAGCAGGCGGCGGATCTGCCCCGCCGGCATTCCGTCTGCGATGTTCATTGGGGGGCGCTCCGCCGCAGTTAGTCCGGGCTTAGCAGAGCAAGCCGGGCCAAAAGGTTAACTTTCGCCCCGAAATCATGACAATCAAACGAAAAAGCGCGCCCGGACAAGGGGCGCGCCTGCGATCGGTCCGGTCCCTGGCGGGCGGTCAGACCTCTTTCATGATCTGGTCCTTGGCCAGGACCAGCAGCGCCGCGCGCTTGGAGCGGATCTCGTCGGCGGTGGCCTTGGCGCCGAGGTCCTTGGCGACCTTGCGCACCACGTCCTCGTGCCCGGCTTCCTCGAAATCGGCTTTCACCACCTCGACGGCATAGGCCTTGGCGTCTTCACCGCTCTTGCCCATCAGCTCGGCCGCCCAGAGGCCCAGCAGCTTGTTGCAGCGCGCTTCGGCGCGGAATTTCATTTCCTCGTCGTGGGCGTACTTGTTTTCAAACGCGTTTTCGCGATCGTCGAAGGTGGTCATGGCTGCGGCTCCCTCGCATGGGTCTCTTTGCCTTCGGGATATGACGCCCCGCGCGACATCGCGCAAGGGGTAGAAGCGCCGCAGCCGCCCCGGATGGCTTGCGGCGCGCAGGGGCGTGCATTATGGGAGGTTCAGCCCGCGCATGGATTCTCCCTGCGCGGCTGATCCGTTTGGAAGGGGCCCCGATGGCACGGCGCAAGAAGATCTACGAAGGCAAGGCAAAGATCCTTTACGAAGGTCCCGAACCGGGCACCATCGTGCAGTACTTCAAAGACGACGCGACGGCCTTCAACGCGCAGAAGAAGGACGTGATCGAAGGCAAGGGCGTGCTGAACAACCGCCTGAGCGAGTTCTTCATGACCGGCCTGAACGGCATCGGCGTGCCGACTCATTTCATCAAGCGCCTGAACATGCGCGAACAGCTGGTCCGTGCCTGCGAGATCATCCCGCTTGAGATCATCGTGCGTAACTATGCTGCCGGGTCGCTGTCCAAGCGGCTGGGCATCGAAGAGGGCACGCCCCTGCCGCGCCCGATCGTCGAGTATTGCTACAAGGACGACAAGCTGGGCGATCCGCTGGTCACCGAAGAGCACATCGCCGCCTTTGGCTGGGCCAGCCAACAGGACATGGACGACATCGTCGCGCTGGCGCTGCGGGTCAACGATTACCTGTCGGGCCTGATGTACGGCGTCGGCATCCGCCTGGTGGACTTCAAGATCGAGGTCGGCCGCGTCTACGACGGCGAATACCAGCGCCTGATCGTCGCCGACGAGATTTCGCCCGACAGCTGCCGGCTGTGGGACATCGAGACCGGCCAGAAGCTGGACAAGGACGTGTTCCGCCACGACCTGGGCAACCTGGCCGACGCCTACACCGAGGTGGCGCGCCGCCTGGGCGTGATGCCCAAGCAGGCCACCCACCTGGGCAAGCCCAAGCTGATCAACTGACACCGCGGCTCCGGGGGCGGGCGCCAGGCCCCCGGAAATCCGGACTTGGCGTTGTGGCGACCGGACCGCTAGGGTGGTGGGGACGTCATTTGTGTGAGTCCCGGGAATGCGCCGTTTCGCCCTGACCTGTTTCGCAGCGCTGGCCGCCGTGCCGCTGGCGGCGCAACCGGTCGAGTTCGACCCGGCGGATTTCGGCAAGATCATCGTCGCGCCGCGCCAGTCGACCGGCACCGGGGTGGTGCTGGAACAGGCCTTTGGCGACTACCAGAACGAACCCGTCCTGAACTACGGTGAAAAGAGCATCGCGCGGCGGCTGGGCATGCCGGTCGGACGGCTGGACGTGCTCTACAAGAATGGCAAGAGCGGCTATTGCACCGCCTTCATCGTCGATCCCGAACACCTTGTGACCAATCACCACTGCATTCCCGGCCTCAGCGGCGATGGCGTGCAGGCGGTGCAATTCGTGGCGGGCTACCTCAACTCGGGCCAGGCCGAGGGCGCGGAAAAGTTCCAGGTGGCGACCGAGGCGCTCGAGTCCAGCGCGCAGCTGGATTATTCGGTGCTGCGGGTGTTCGGCGACCCTTCGGCGCGCTTTGGCGCGGTCGAGATTGCCGACGCGGACCCGGAGGCATCTGAATTCCTCTGGATCATCGGCCACCCCCAGGGCCAGGTGCAGCACATCAGCCGCGAAGGCTGTGCCGCCGCCGATCCGCCGGTCTCCGAGGGCAAGGTGGTGCACAGCTGCGACACGCTGGGCGGCAACTCCGGCTCGCCAGTGTTCCGCGTCAGTGACCGCAAGGTGGTGGCGCTGCACCATGCCGGCGACAGCCGGACCGGCTTCAACTTTGCCATCCCGATGACCCGCATCCTGAAGAACAGCAAGATCCTCAAGGCCGCCGCCGCGCCGCCGTCCGAAGGTCAGGGCGCCTGCCAGGTGCTGTGGAACGCCGCCGGGCAGCACGGCTGCCTGGGCTACCAGACCTTCCTGACGCAATGCGCGGACCATCCGCTGGCGCCGCTGGCGCGTGGTCTGGCGGACCAGGTCTGCACCGACACCTCCTTCGCGGACCGGATCGCCGAGGCCGACCGCAGCGTCGCGGCCCGGCGCGCGGAGGTGGCGCGCGCGGAGGAGAGCCTTCAGGCCCATGCCGCGCATGTTTCGAACCTGATAGACGGGCTTGCGGCGCGGCGCGACGCGGCGGGGATTGCGCCCGAGGTCCAGCGCTTCTGGCAAAACGCCCATGCCGAGGCTCAGGCCGACCGCGACGCGGTGCTGGCCCCGACCGGCGAGATGCCGGACCTCTTGCGCGCCATCGACGCGGCCCGCGCCGCGCTGACGCGCGCCACGACCACGGCCGAGGTCGACACCGCGCTGGCCACGGCCGAGGCTAAGGCCGCGCAGGCGCGCGACCTGCTGGCCGCCGCCACGCAGCGCCGCACCGCGCTGGACGCCCGGCTGCCGGGGCTCGAGGCCGAGGCCGCGCGGCTGGCCGCTGCCGCCAGTGCGCAGGGCGGCTCGGAAACGCGCATCGCCGAGGCCGAGGCCCTGCGCGGGCAGGTCGAAGGCGACATCACCGTCACCCGGATCCTGCTGGAGGGGTATCCCGAGTTGCTGAGCGCGGCGCGCAGCGGCCAGCGCCGGGCCGAGGCCGCGCGGGCACCCGCCGCCGCCGAGGTGGCCGACCTCTGGCAGGACTTCGCGCGCGACACCGCCTTTGAATACACCCGCGCGCGCACCCGGATGGCGGCGCTGGAAGCCGAACTGCCCAGGATGACCGAATTCCTCAAGGTCCTGAAAGTGTCCGACGAGGCCGAGCAGATGGAGATGGCGGCCGAGATCGCGCGGATCGCCGGCCAGGCGCGGGACTGGCGCAACCTTGCGGCGCAACAGGTCTCGGACCGCAAGACGCGCCTGCGCGAGATCGAGGCGCGCGAGGCGCTGCTGCGCGAACAGCACGCCGCGCGGCCCGCCGTCGTCACCCGCTGTCTCGAACTGGGCGCGCCGCAGTTCAGCGTCGAGGGCATCGAAGGCGTGGCGACCTCGGATTTCGACGAACGCGCCGCGTTCGAGGTGTGCAGCGAGGCCGTCAAGGTCAGCGACGAGGTGGCGGTGCGCTACGCGCTGGCCCGCGCGCAGTACGAACTGGGCAACCAGTCCGCCGCCACCGCGGTCTTCCGCGCTCTGGCGGACGAAGGTTTCCTGCCGGCGATGTACCACCTCGGCACCGTCTACAACTCGGGGCGCGGGGTGCCGCGCGACTATGCCAAGGCGCTGAAGATCTTCGAGGAAACGGCTGCGGCGGGCTATCCGCAGGGCAAGTTCTCGCTCGGGGTCTACTACAGCCTCGGCCGGGCCGTGCGCACCGATCACACGCGCGCCGCCGCGCTGCTGATCGACTCCATCGCCGATGGCTACGCCCATCCGATCACCCAGCTGGGCAAACTGCCCAACGGCACCATCCGCGCGATGCAGGCCGATCTGGCCGCGCGCGGCCTGTTGTCGCCGGGGGACGTGGACGGCGCCTTTGGTCCCCGGACGCGCGGCGTGCTGGAGCAGCTTGTCGGCACAAACCGGCGCTGACGGCGCCGCGCGCCCTTGCGCCTGGACTCCGAGCACCTGGAAGAAAGCCCGCGCGAATCGGCGTCCGGAAGACCTTCAGGCAAGGAATTCTTTACTTGGCGGGGGAAGTCCGCTCACGTAGGTTCAATGGCATATTCTTGCCAACGGGGACATTGTCATGCGTCAAGTCATCTCAGCAATCGCGCTCTGCGCAGGGGCGGTCATTGCCGGTCAGTCCCTGGCACAGACCGGACCCGCCGAATTCGATCCTTCGGATTTCGGCAAAATCATCATCCAGCCGCGCCAGGCGGCCTCGGGCGGGGCCAACGGCCTTGTCTTCGAACAGGCCTTTGGCGACTACCAGAACGAGCCCATCATCAAGTACGGCGAAACCAGCCCGGCGGTGCGCCTGGGCAAGCCGATCGGGCGGCTGGACATGCTGTTCAAGGACGGCAAGACCGGCTTCTGCACGGCCTTCATCGTCGACGACCAGCACATCCTGACCAATCACCACTGCATTCCGGGCATGGACGGCGACCCGACCGGCTCGGACAGCGGCGTGCAGGCGGCGCAGTTCGTTGCCGGCTTCATCAAGCCGGGCAGTTCCGAGGGGGTCGACCGTTATACCGTCAGCCCGCAGATCATCGAGACCAGCCGCGAGCTGGACTACACCGTGCTGCGCGTCTTCGGCAACCCGTCGACCAAGTACGGCAAGCTGGAACTGGCGCAGGCCGATCCGGAAGACGGCGAATTCCTCTGGATCATCGGTCACCCGCAGGGCCAGGCCCAGCACATCAGCCGCGAAGGCTGTGCCGCCGCCAACCCGGCGATTTCGACCGAGGGCAAGCTGATGCACAGCTGCGACACGCTGGGCGGCAACTCCGGCTCGCCGGTGCTGCGACTCAGCGACAAGCGCGTGGTCGCGCTGCACCATGCCGGCGACAGCCGCACCGGCTTCAACATGGCGATTCCGATGACCCGGATCCTGCCGCAAAGCCGCGTGTTGAAGGCCGCGGTTGTCGGCTCTGGGATCGCGCCGGCCACGCCGACACCGACGCCCACCCCGACCCCCACGCCGACCCCGACGCCGGTGGCGCAGGGCGACGTCTGCTCGGCGCTCTGGGCCGAGGCCAAGATCCTGGGCTGCGCGGGCTACGAGGCCTACCTGACCGACTGCTCCAAGCACACCTTCGCCACCATGGCGTCCCGCATCCTCGAGCGCGAGTGCTCGGTGCCCACCGTGGCGCCGCCGGCCTCCGACGTGCCGGTGCTGACGGTCAAGGCCACCGGCGGCGGCGACTATCGCGACCTGGCCGATGCGGTCGCCTCGGCCGAGCCGGGCACCCGCATCGAGGTCTACCCGGGCACCTACACCCGCGGCATCGACGTGTCCAAGCCGCTGGAGATCGTCGGCGTGGGCCCGGTCAAGGACATCGTGCTGCAGGTCGCCGAAGCGAACGCGGTGCGCTGGACCGCCGAGTCGGGCCGCATCGCGCGGATGACCATCCTCCAGGACGGCGGCCAGTACTTCAACGTGCACATCGCCGGCGGCTCCGTCATCCTCGAGGACAACGACATGTCGTCCAAGGGCCTGGCCGTGCTGGCCATCCGGGGCAACGACGGCGCCACCGTCCGCCGCAACATCATCCGCGACGGCGCGCAGGGCGGCATCTTCATGTTCGAAAACGGCAAGGCGCTGATCGAGGACAACACGATCTTCGGCAACTCCCTCGCCGGTCTCGAGGTCAAGGAAGGCGCCGACCCGGTCGTCAAGAACAACACCATGCGGGACGGCGGCGGCTCGGGCATCTTCATCAACGAGGGCGGCAAGGGCCGGTACGAGGCCAACATCGTCTTCAACAACGCCCTGTCCGGCATCGAGGCCAAGGCCGCGGATGACCCGCTGATCATCGGCAACACCGTGCGCGACGGCCAGCAGGGTGGGATCATGACCTCGGACGGCGCCACCGTGCGGATCACCAAGAACGAGATATACGGCAACGCCTACGCCGGGATCGAGATCAAGTCGAACTCGAACCCCTCGGTCTACGAGAACGTCCTGCGCGACGGCATCCAGTCCGGCATCTACGTGCACGACGGCGGCCGCGGCGTGATCGAGAACAACGAGATCGTGCGCAACGGCTTCTACGGGATCTCGGTCAAGGATGCCTCGACCCCGATCGTCCGCTCGAACAAGATCGCCGCCAACGTCTACGAGGCGATCCGGGTGCGCGAAGGCGGCGGCGGCACCTACGAGAACAACGACCTGGCCGGCAACACCGCGGGCACCTTCCGGATCGAGGCCGATGCCGGCAACGTCATCCGCCGCGGCAACAAGGAATAAGCGGGCCGCACAGGACCGCGACGGCGCCGCCCCCCAACCGGGGGCGGCGTTCTGCATTTCGGGGCTTTCCTCTTGCATTTCGGGCCGCGATGCGCTTCCTGCGGCCTGAGCCAAGGAAGGGGACAACCGATGAAAGTGCGCGTGCATGTGATGCTCAAGGCCGGGGTTCTGGATCCACAGGGCGAGGCGGTGCGCCATGCGCTGGGCGCGCTGGGCTTCGAGGGCGTCTCGGGCGTCCGCCAGGGCAAGGTGATCGAACTGGACCTCGCCGACGGCACACCCGACAGCACCATCACCGAGATGTGCGAAAAGCTGCTCGCCAACACGGTGATCGAAAGCTATCGCTTCGAGACTGTCTGACCGGACCTGGCCGCGCGGCCGCCGCGACCGGACTTGCCGGGAGACCCGGCACCGACTACGACACCTGCGTCACCCGTGAAAGGATCGTCCCGATGAAAGCCGCTGTCATCGTTTTCCCCGGATCGAACTGCGACCGCGACCTGGCCTGCGCTTTTCGCAACGCCGGTCTTCAGGTCGACATGGTCTGGCACAAGGACACCGCGCTGCCGGCCGGCGTCGACCTTGTCGGCATTCCGGGCGGGTTCTCCTTTGGCGACTACCTGCGCTGCGGCGCCATCGCCGCCAATGCGCCGATCATCGGCGCGGTCAAGGCCCATGCCGACCGCGGCGGCTATGTGCTGGGGGTCTGCAACGGCTTCCAGGTGCTGACCGAAACCGGGCTGCTGCCGGGCGCGCTGCTGCGCAACGCCGGGCTGAAATACATCTGCCGCACGGTCGGCCTGCGCGTCGAGGCGCCCAGCGTCTTTACCGAGGGCTACGAGGCCGGGTCCGAGATCGCGCTGCCCATCGCGCACCATGACGGCAACTACTACGCCGACACCGCGACGCTGGACGCGCTGGAGGCCGAGGACCGCGTCGCGTTCCGCTACACCGACAATCCCAACGGCTCGGCCCGCGACATCGCCGGCATCCTGTCGGGCAACCGCCGGGTGCTGGGCATGATGCCGCATCCCGAGCGTGCGAGCGAAGCCGCGCATGGAAACCAGGATGGTGCGCGCCTTTTCGCGCATCTTGCGACGGCGTTGACGGCCGCCTGACTTGAGGCAAACGCCCGCGCGGCCTATCCTGCCCCGCATGGCTTCATCCAGCACCAATTCCGGATCCCGCCGCGCCGGCCCCTTTTCGGGGCGGGCGCGCATTGCGCTTGTGCTGTTGCTGCTGGCGGCGGTGGCCACCGTCTGGGTGACCAACTGGCTGCTGACCGAACGCTTTACCGAAACCACCCGCAACCGGGCCGAGCTGCGTCTGGCGCTCTATTCCGGCAACCTGGTGTCCGAACTGCGCCGCAACGCCATCGTGCCGCAGCTGCTGGCGCGCGACCCGGCGCTGATCACCGCGTTGAACGCGCAGGACTATAGCCAGAGCTCGCAGCGGCTGATCTCCTTCGTGGACGAGATCGGCGCCGCCTCCCTGATGCTGCTGGACCGCGACGGCCGCACCGTGGCTGCAACCGACCGCAACCGCCTTGGCGAGGCGCACCGCGAGGCGGCCTATTTCGTGGATGCGCTGCGCTCCAACACCACGGTGTTCACCGCGCTGCCGCAGGAAACCAACAACTACAGCTTCACCTACGCGCGCCGCATGGAAAGCGCGGGCGAGACGGTGGGCGTGATCGTGGTCGAGGTGGACCTGGCCAAGTTCGAACGCGCCTGGGCCGGCATCACCGATGCGATCATGGTCACCGACTCCGAGGGCGTGATCATCCTGTCGACCGAACCGCGCTGGCGCGGGCTGACCATCGAAGACGCTCTGATGCAGCAGCCGCCCAGCAGCGCCATCGAGCGGGCGATCCAGGCGACCACCGACTGGACCGCGCAGAACGCCGACGCCTACCTGCGCGGCGAGGCGGTGATGCGGATCGACGGGCGCATCTCGTTCCGCGGCTGGACGCTGATCACCTTCACCACCTATGCCTCGGTGCGCGAGCGGGTGAACGCGGTGCTGGCGCTGGAGATCATGGGCTTTGCCATCCTGGCGGCGCTGGTGTTCTACGCGCTGTCGCGCAAGACCGCGCTGCGCATGGCCTTTTTCCAGCGCGAATCCGTCGAGCTGCGCGCGCTGAACGCCCGCCTCCAGCGCGAGATCGCCGAACGCGAGCGCGTGCAGAAGAACCTCGCCGTGGCCGAGCAGAGCCTGGCGCAAAGCTCCAAGCTGGCCGCCCTGGGCGAGATGTCGGCCGCCGTCAGCCACGAGCTGAACCAGCCGCTGGCGGCGATGAAGACCTACCTCGCGGGCGCGCGCCTGCTGTTGCGCCGCAACCGCCCCGACGAGGCGCTGTCGGCCTTTCACCGCATCGACGATCTGATCGAACGCATGGGCGCCATCACCCGCCAGCTGAAAAGCTACGCCCGCAAGGGTCAGGAAAAGCTGAGCCCGGTGGACATGACCGACGCGCTGGCCTCGGCGCTGTCGATGATGGAACCGCAGCTAAAATCCCGCCGGGTCAAGATCACCCGCATCCTGCCCGACACCCCCGTCCGGGTGATGGGCGACCGGATGCGAATCGAGCAGGTTCTGGTCAACCTCTTGCGCAACGCGCTTGACGCCACCAAGTCTGTAGATGACCCCCAGGTCGAGATCATCCTCGCCGCGGGCGAGACCGCGACACTCAGCGTGCGGGACAATGGAACCGGGATCGAGGATCTCGATGCGCTTTTCGAACCTTTCTACACCACCAAGCAACCCGGGGATGGAGTCGGCCTTGGCCTTGCCATCTCCTCCGGGATCGTCTCGGACCTTGGCGGCCGTCTCACCGCCCGCAACGGCGAGGACGGCGGCGCCGTCTTCGAGATGCAACTGCCGGTCCTGAACGAATCCACAGAAGCAGCGGAGTAAACTGCCCATGGCCAATGCAATGAAGATCGCCATCGTGGATGACGAACAAGACATGCGCCAGTCCATCAGCCAGTGGCTGGCCCTGTCGGGCTATGACACCGAAACCTTTGCCAGCGCCGAAGAAGCCCTTGGCACGCTCAACGCCGATTACCCCGGCATCGTGATCAGCGATATCAAGATGCCCGGCATGGACGGCATCCAGCTGTTGAAAAAGCTGATGGGCACCGACAGTTCGCTGCCGGTCATCATGATCACCGGCCACGGCGACGTGCCGATCGCGGTCGAGGCGATGCGCATCGGCGCGTTCGATTTTCTGGAAAAGCCGTTCAACCCGGACCGCATGTCCGAGCTGGCCAAGAAGGCCACCAACCAGCGCCGCCTGACGCTGGACACCCGCGCGCTGCGGCGCGAACTGGCCGACGGCGGCCAGATCATGAGCAAGCTGATCGGCGCGTCCGGCGCGATGGAGCGGCTGCGCGAGGACATCCTGGATCTGGGCCAGGCCGACGGCCACGTGCTGATCGAGGGCGAGACCGGCACCGGCAAGACGCTGGTGGCGCATGCGCTGCACGCCGTGGGCGCGCGCGCGGGCAAGAAGTTCACGCTGGTCTCCTGCGGGGCGATGGACGAGGACGCGCTGATGCGCCGCCTGTTCGGCCCGATGCAGCCCGACGACACCCGCCTGCCGGCGATCGAAGAGGCGCGCGGCGGCACGCTGGTGCTGGAGGACATCGAGGTGCTGTCGGACGCGGCCCAGGCCCGTCTGCTGTCGGCGATCAACGACCAGGGCACGCCGCCGGAAACCCGCATCGTCGCGATTTCCAACCTCCAGGAAGAAGGCCGCACCTGCGAACAGGCGCTGCGCCCCGACCTGTACTACCGCCTTGCGGCGCTGCGCATCGTCGTGCCGCCGCTGCGGTCGCGCGGCGAGGACATCCTGACGCTGTTCACCCGCCTGTCGGAATCCTTTGCCGAGGAATACGGCTGCGAGGCGCCCAAGGTCTCGGCGCAGGAGGCGGCGCAGCTGTTGCAGGCGCCCTGGCCGGGCAACGTGCGCCAGCTGATCAACCTCGCGGAACGCGCGGTGCTGCAATCGCGCCGGGGGCAGGGCACCATCGCCTCGCTGCTGATGAGCGATCACGACGACATGCAGCCGGTCATGACCACCGAGGGCAAGCCGCTCAAGGAATATGTCGAGGCCTTTGAACGCATGCTGATCGACAACACCATGCGCCGGCACAAGGGCTCGATCTCGGCCGTGATGGACGAGCTGTGCCTGCCGCGCCGCACCCTGAACGAAAAGATGGCCAAATACGGCCTGGCGCGCGCCGACTATCTCTGATGCCGCGCGCGGGCGATCTGGAGAGCTTCTTTTCCGATCCCCGCTGGGGGGCCGAAAAACGCGCCTTGCGCGCCGTCCTTGCCGGTACGCCGCTGGTCGAGGCGTTGAAATGGGGGCAGGCCTGCTATGGCTACGAGGGATCCAACGTGGCGATCATCGGTGGGTTTTCCGATGGCTGCCGGCTGGCCTTTTTCAAGGGCACGCTGATCGACGACCCCGAAGGCGCGTTGATCCTGACCGGTCCCAATTCGCGCGCGTCGAAGTATTTCAGCTTTCAGGACGTGGCCGAGATCGAGGCGCGGGCCGGGCAGATCACCGACTATGTCACCCGCGCCATCGCGGTCGAAACCTCGGGCGCGCGGGTGCAGTTCGCCAAGGATGACCTGGATTACCCCGAGGAGCTGACCGCGCAGCTGGAGGCGGACGAGGCGTTTCGCGCCGCCTTCGAGGCGCTGACCCCGGGGCGGCGGCGTGGCTACCTGCTGCATTTCGGGGGCGCGAAACAGGCCGCGACACGCACCGCGCGGATCGACCGCCATGCCCCCCGCATCTTGCAAGGCAAGGGGATGCAGGACCGCTGAGGTGTAACGAAAAAGGGCCCCAACGGGGGCCCTTTTCATCCGCTGCCGGTGCTGTCAGTGCAGCAGGCGGCCCATCGCTGCGGCGACATCCGCCATGCGCGCCGAAAAGCCCCATTCGTTGTCGTACCAGGCCAGCACGCGCACCATCCGCCTGCCCACCACCTTGGTCTGGTCGGGGGCAAAGATCGAGGACTGCGTGGTGTGGTTGAAGTCGATCGAGACCTTGGGCTCCGGATCGTAGGCCAGCACCGCGCCCATGCGGCCGGCGGCGGCCTCGGCCACCACCGCGTTCACGTCCTCCACGGTCACGTCCTTGTTCGCGTAAAAGGTCAGGTCGACCGCCGAGACATTGGGCGTGGGCACCCGCACGGCCGACCCGTCGAGCTTGCCCTTGAGGTTGGGCAGCACCTCGCCCAGGGCCTTGGCCGCACCGGTCGAGGTAGGGATCATCGCCATGGCGGCGGCGCGCGCGCGGTACAGGTCCTTGTGGCGGCGGTCCATGGTCGGCTGGTCGCCGGTGTAGCTGTGAATCGTGGTCATGATGCCCGATTCGATGCCGATTGCCTCGTCCAGCACCTTGGCCAGCGGTGCCAGGCAATTGGTGGTGCAGGACCCGTTCGAGATCATCGTCTCGCCCTTGGCCAGGTCGCGGTGGTTGACGCCGTAGACCACGGTGCGCTGCACGTTCTTGGCGGGGGCCGAGATCAGCACCGATTTCGCGCCGTGCGCCAGGTGCGCGCTGGCCTTGATACCGTCGTTGAACTGGCCAGTGCATTCCAGCACCACGTCGCAGCCGCCCCAGTCCAGCGCGTCGAGGTCGTAGGACGACATCACGTCGATCGGGCCGCGGCCCAGGTCGATGGCGTTGTCCTTGACCGTCACGCTGCCGGGAAATCGGCCGTGCACGCTGTCGTAGCGCAGCAGGTGAGCGTGGGTGTCGATCGGGCCGGGGGCGTTGATCCGGACAACCTGAACGTCATTGCGCGCGGATTCGGCGATGTGCGCCAGGGTGCAGCGGCCGATCCGGCCAAATCCGTTGATGCCGATGGTGACGGTCATGTCGGTCTCCTGAAAACGATTTCGGCATTGGTATACGAATGCATGCCCGGAAGGGAAAGGCGGGAATGTGTTCTTCGTCAGTATGTTAGCGATAAAAGTGCAGGCATGTTGCGTGGTGGCGCTAACCGCGGCGCGACGTTTGCGTTAACGTGCTGCATCGCAGCGAATCCGCGGGCCAGGACGGCAACAGTCCGGCGCGGAACTGCGCGCGGGGGCTGGCGGCTTGCGGTTCGGGCGCGAGGCGGTAGGTTTGACCGAGGCAGAACAGGGAGAGCGGAATGAGCGGCCTCTTGGCACTTCTCGACGATGTCGCGGCCATCGCCAAGGTGGCGGCCGCGTCGGTCGACGACATCGGCGCGGCAGCGCTCAAGGCGGGATCCAAGACCGCCGGCGTGGTGATCGACGACGCGGCGGTGACGCCGAAATACGTGCAAGGCTTTGAACCGGCGCGGGAGCTGCCGATCATCTGGCGGATCGCCCGCGGGTCGTTGATCAACAAGCTGGTCCTGCTGATGCCCGCGGCGCTGCTGATGGCGGCCTACGCGCCCGGGATGGTCTGGCCCTTGCTGATCCTCGGCGGCTGTTATCTCTGTTACGAGGGGGCGGAAAAGATCGTGCACGCGCTGACCGCCCATGACGCGCATTCCGGCGGCCCGGACGGCAGCCACGACGTGGGCGACCCGCTGCACCTGGAAGAGACAAGGGTCAAGGGCGCGATCAAGACAGACTTCATCCTGTCGGCGGAAATCATGGTGATCACGCTGTCGGTGATCGAGGCGCCGAATTTCTACATGCAGGCGGCGACCCTGGCCGTGGTGGCCACGATGGTGACGCTGGCGGTCTACGGCGCGGTCGCGGTGATCGTGAAGATGGACGACGTGGGCCTCTGGCTGAGCCGTACCGCGAACTTTGGCCTGACGCGGGCTTTTGGCCGGCTGATCGTGCGCTTCATGCCCTGGCTGCTGAAGTTGCTGACCATCGTCGGCACGGCGGCGATGCTCTGGGTGGGCGGGTCGATCATCGTGCATTCCTCGCACGAGATGGGCTGGCACTGGCCCGAAGAGACGATCCACCATGTCGCCGTGGCGCTGGGGCAGGGGCAGGCCGCGCTGGAATGGGGCGTGACCGCCGGCATCGACTTTGTGCTGGGTCTTGTCGCCGGGCTGTTCCTGATCCCGGTGGGCACGACGGTGGTCGCACCGCTCTGGGCGCGGCTGTTCGGTGACGAAGACGCCAAGGCGCATTGACCGGCCAAAACGCAAGCGGCGCGCCCGGATCCCGGACGCGCCGCCGCAATGTGATGCACCCCCCTGTTACGGAGACAGTTCCGAGCTGGCGTCGAAGGCGGCGGTGAAACCGGCCAGCGACATGGCCACGGTCACCTTCTGGTCCGGCGCCACAACCGGAACGATGGTGATCTCGGCGATCTTGCCGGCCTTGAAGCGGGTGATGTCCTCGGCGGTAAAGCCGACGCGGGCAAAGCAGCCCTGCACCGTGCAGAACGAGAAATCGTAACGCTTGGCCTCGCGGCCGTCGACCGAGATGCTCAGTTTCTGGGTCAGCAGGGTTTCCAGCGGCACGGTAAAGGTGCCCCCGGCGATGGCCTGCCCGCCGCCCTTCAGGCGGAACAGGTTGACCTCGGCGACGCTGGCGCCCTGGCCGTCGTCCAGCAGCTGGTACATCTGGCAGATCTCGCGGGTGTCGTCGACCTTGAGGCAGCGCAGTTCCCAGTCGGTGAAGACCTCCTTGACGTAGGGCTCGGGGATGGCCGGTGCGGCCGGCGTTCCCAGGTCCAGTCCGGTGTCGGCGGCCGGGGCGGCCGGTGCGTCGCCTTCGGCGGTCTGGGCCTGGACGGCGCCGGCGGCCAGCGCGGCGATCAACGACAGAAGGATAAGCGGCTTTTTCATGACGTCCTCTGAAATCGGGTCAGTGCTTTTGCTTCGATTAACATGCGGGCGCAGGCGTGTCAGGGAGGAAATCACCGCGCGGGCGGAGGATTTGGGCGGATTGCCGCGCGGTGCGGAGACCGCGTCCGGACGCGGACAGACGCGGTGATGCGGCACCGGCGAGACCGGCCTGCGGACCACCTGGACCGCACCCGGAAAAGGAAAGGGGCCCGTAGGCCCCTTTCCATTTCACTCCCTGTCGGACCGGCCGACTTTGTCATTGGTCAGGACGCTACGAAAAGGAACAGGCGCGGTCAACAGGCTTTCGCATGTTCTTTCGAGTAGAGAACATGCATTTTTGCGTGAAGAAAAAAGCCGCGCCCGAGGGCGCGGCCAGTCTGACAGGGAGGAAGTCTGCCCGGGGCAGGAGAGGACATGTCGCCCCGAACAAGAAACACTATGGCATCAAATGGTTAAGGATGTATGTTCGGTTCAGGACAAAGGGGGCAGAGCCATGCAGCAGGGCATTTTCGTAGGCGGCGCGGGGGCGGACTACGCCGAAAAGCAGTATCTTTCCCTGGGGTATGCCAACCGCCACGGGCTGATCGCCGGGGCGACCGGCACCGGCAAGACGGTGACGCTCCAGATCCTTGCCGAGGGCTTCTCGGCCGCCGGTGTGCCGGTCTTCATGGCCGACGTGAAGGGGGATCTTTCGGGCCTCGCCATGGCCGGCAGCGAGAGCCACAAGCTGCACGCGCCCTTTCAGGAGCGCAGCGCGAGAATCGGTTTCGACGATTTCGCCTACGCCGCCTTCCCGGTCTGTTTCTGGGATCTTTTCGGCGAGCAGGGGCATCCCGTCCGCACCACCGTGGCCGAGATGGGGCCGCTGCTGCTGGCCCGTCTGCTGGAGCTGTCCGAGGCGCAGGAGGGCATCCTCAACATCGCCTTCCGCCTGTCGGACGAGGAGGGACTGCCGCTGCTGGACCTGGCCGACCTGCGGTCGATGCTGGCCTGGCTGGGCGAGAACCGGACCGAACTTTCGCTGCGCTACGGCAACATCTCGGTCGCCTCGATCGGGGCGATCCAGCGCCGCCTGCTGGTGCTGGAGAACCAGGGCGGCGCGGGTTTC
Source organism: Antarctobacter aquimaris (assembly GCF_900184945.1). GTDB lineage: Bacteria > Pseudomonadota > Alphaproteobacteria > Rhodobacterales > Rhodobacteraceae > Maliponia > Maliponia aquimaris. Next base: position 24,684 of record NZ_FXYF01000030.1, read on the forward strand.
TTTGGCGAACCGGCGCTGGACCTGTCGGACATGATGCGCATTGCGCCGGACGGGCGCGGGCAGGTTAATATCCTGGCCGCGGACAGGCTGATGGCCAGCCCGCGGCTCTACGCGACCTTCCTGCTGTGGCTGCTGTCCGAACTGTTCGAGGAACTGCCCGAGGTGGGCGACCCCGAGAAACCCAGGCTGGTGTTCTTCTTCGACGAGGCGCACCTGCTGTTCGACGACGCACCCAAGGCGCTGGTCGACAAGGTCGAGCAGGTGGCCCGCCTGATCCGCTCCAAGGGCGTCGGCGTCTATTTCGTCACCCAGTCGCCGGACGACATCCCCGAGGACATCCTGGGCCAGCTGGGCAACCGCGTGCAGCACGCGCTGCGCGCCTTCACCGCGCGCGACCGCAAGGCGCTGCGCCTGGCGGCCGAGACCTACCGCGAGAACCCCGCCTTTGACATCGAGGAGGCGATCCGCACCGTGGGCGTGGGCGAGGCGGTAACCTCGTTCCTGGAGCGCAAAGGCGCGCCGGGCGTGGCGCAGCGCACGCTGATCCGCCCGCCGTCGTCGCAGCTGGGCCCGATCACAGCGGCGCAGCGCGGCGGGGTGCTGGCCTCCTCCGGCCTGTCGGGGAAATACGACAAGACGGTTGACCGTCGTTCCGCGCACGAGATGCTGCTGGCGCGCGCCGAGGCCGCCGCCAAGGCGGCAGAAGAGGCCGAGCGAGCAGAGGAGCAGCAGAAGGCCGAGGAGCGCGAGTACAGCGCCGCGCGGCGCTATTCCGGCACCCGGGTCAGCCGCTCGACCTCGAAGCCGGCACGCAAGGGCAAGAGCTTTGGCGAGGCGATGGGCGACATGGTGATGAAGGAGCTGACCGGCACCACCGGGCGGCGCATCGTGCGCGGCGTGCTGGGTGGGCTGTTCAAGGCGCGGTAGGCCAGATGTTCGGACAGGCCCGAATGGCCCCGTTTTGACAGTGGCAACGGCAGGGATCTGGTAGGCCCGGCAGGACTTGAACCCGCAACCAAGGCGTTATGAGCGCCCTGCTCTAACCAATTGAGCTACAGGCCCACCGTGCGCCTTTCACTACCATGGTCCCGTTGCGCGTCAAGCGCCCAGGAGTTGGGTCAGACCGAACATCAAGGCCAGAAGGACCAGAAACACCGGCACCCATCCGATGGTCGCGCGCAAGACGCCCGAGACCTTGCCCCAGCGCAACAGATCGGCGATCTCGATACATCGCGCGGCTGAGGGGGGGTCCGTTTCATGCATCATCGCCACCGCGCGTCGTGTGTAATCGGATTTCTGCGTCTGCCAGACGGTCAGTGCCCAGACCACGTGGACCAGGGTCGGCAGCAAGGTGGTAAAGGCCATGGCCCAGAGCGTAATACCCTGCCAAGAATCGGCGCGTGCGGTCGCCCAATAGCTGCGCCAGTCAAAGGGCAGGGAGGCCGGGTGCAGGACGGCCCAGACTTCGAGAAGCAAGACCATGCCGGTCAGCAAGGCGGCAAGACAGGCCAGGCCCGCCAGCAGGTCAACCACAAAGTGCAGGAACAGACCCAGGTGCCCAGGCCGGGTGGTCGACATGTGAGTCAGGAATCCTCGCGTGATCGCCAGAGAGAGGAAATCGGCGACGGAATTGGCGACTGGCAGCAGAACATAGAAGAACAGGAGGATTGCCGCGATTTCGATATTGCCGGCACCGCCAAAGGCGAAAGTAACGGCAACGATAAAGGCACCGACTGCGGCAACGCCAACGGCAACGGTACCGGCAAAGACAAGGGCAAAACAAAAGCCAAAGACCATGGCGACGACACCTGCACCGGCGGCAACGGCACCGGAAAAGGCGCTGGCAGCGGCAGCGCCAAACACAACGGCGCCTCCAAAGGCAACGGCACCGGCACCCGCAGCGGAAACGGCAAGAAGCTCGATCACCCGCGCAATCGCTTTCGACACAAAACCGGTTCCGCGGGTGTCAGGATCAACAACTTGGACAACACCGTCATGCACAAGATGGGCAAAACGCTCTGCTTTGGCGAAGATCCAACCAGCAGTGACGAACCCCGCCAGTGCAAGACCCCCTCGCCAAAGGCGTTCGGTCCAGTCCGGAACGTCGTGAAACAGGGGAACTCCGCCCGGCGCCGTGTGATTGACAAGGACCCATGCCAGCAGCGACGCCGCGATCGGATAGACAAAGGCCAGCGTCAGGCATCGCCCCAGGGCGCGCTGGCTGAGTGGAGGAACATAGAACCGCTGCGCCCAATCCAGCACCCGGTCCAGCGTATTGAAGTACCCGGAAGCCGCCCTGCACTCGTGGTCCGCGATCAGCCGGGCGCGGTACTCCGGATCGGCGGCGTAATGCTCCAGCCGCCGCCCCCAACCGGACCAGAGCGCCACGCAGAGCCCGGAAAACAATCCCAGCGTCAGCACAAGGCTCCAGTCTAGGGTCAGGACTCATAGCCAGAACATGACGATGGCCGCGAGGGCGCATGCCGAGAGGAAGACTTTCGGGCACCTGTCGTAGCGGGTTGCGATGCGCCGCCAGTCCTTCAGGCGGGCAAAACTGTTCTCGATCTTG
>NZ_FXYF01000041.1 GCF_900184945.1 Antarctobacter aquimaris
AGGCCATTTTGCGACTTGCTTGCGATCAGGGTACGGGCGCGAGGGAATGAACCGCCTGGCACGAACGCCCGCGCAGGCGCGCGCAACGGCGCTTTTCAAGCACGGGGCGTCGACTCTTGGCACCCGGTACGAGGATCTCTGCTTAGAAGCTGCTATTGCCGCTGCCGCCGATCGGCAGGTCGGTTAATCCGGTAACCATTTCGATTTGGGCGCAGTTCCGGTTTGTCGGAGGTGGAGAGGGCATTGACGGACTGCCGCCCCTTTGACCGCGCATACCATCGCAGAGGCGAACACGGGTGGCATCATGATGGACAAAGGACATTCGCGCACCGGCATTGCGCGCAGCATGGACCGCCGGTCAGTCGATCAGCCTGCAGCCGACGGCTTGTATGCGGATGTCGCGCAATGTCGGAAAATGACAAGATAGCAATGGCTTGCCTGGTGTTGTGGACTGTCGAGGACTCCGGGGGTGGGTCTGTCTCCGGGGGTTTCGGACGTGGACCGGCGGGCGAACCAAATCTTCCCTGGTGCCAGAATTCGAAGCGGGGGTGCGATGCGCGGACGCAAACCGAAACCCACGGACCTGAAGCTGGTCACCGGCACCAACCGTGCCGACCGTGCCAATCCCGCCGAACACCGGCCGCCGCCCGCCCTCCCGGAACCGCCTGCACATCTCAAGCACGAGGCCCGCGCGGAATGGACCCGGGTCTCTCGGCAGTTGCTCGCCCTGAACATCCTGTCCGAAATCGACCGCGCGGCACTGGCGGCCTGTTGTCAGGCTTGGGCTCGCTGGGTCCAGGCCGAACAGGCCCTCGACCGTATGGCGGACACCTTGTCTCAGCGGAAACGAGTTCGACTTGGCATGACTGCGCCGCCGGGAAAACTGCCCGAAGGTGAGATTATGCACTGTTCCGAAGGTAGAACCGAGCGCCTGAAAATCCCGAACCGGCGATGTGATACTAGCGGATGTGTTCGACCTTGTTGAGGCAATACGAGCCGATTCCAGGCCGGTCTCGGCGTGGTTATCCAAGGCCAAGGCCGCTCTGAGGGAGAAAGGGTCCTGGTGTCCTCGAAACGGCAAGCAAGCCGAGCAAGCGTTTCGTAGTGCGATCGATCATTGCCTTAACGAAAGGTTAATATTTCTGTTGCCTTGAAGCTCCAGATGCGGCTCACTTGAGAAAGCGCTGTTTTCGTCGTTCTGCCGACGGACAGAGGTGGCATTATTGTCGGTTTGGATTTTCTCGCTTTTTCAACCGGCTGTTTACTTTTTGCTCCCCTCGGGTCCGGCGAAACACCGTGACTCATAGGCCAACGCGGGAGGCAATTAACGATGAACGACCTTGTGAAAATTTCATTGATCGAGAACGAAACACTGGTCTTGGACCTCGACTGCGGCACCGAAGGCAATCCGGACCTGGGCCTTGACCTATGCATGGAGCGGGACGCGCTGCGGGACGCCGGGGTCGACGCGGGCAAGTTCGCCGCGGTGACCCTGCGGCTGGGCGACATGCTGACGACCACCTCGAACACCGACCAGAACGGCAAGCTGGATGTGG
>NZ_FXYF01000045.1 GCF_900184945.1 Antarctobacter aquimaris
CCGATGGCGATCGGCGCCGAGCACGAGGTGTGGAAATTGATCGTCTGCAGGTAGGTGCCGTCATCGTCGAAGATGTGCACCCGCGTCTCGGACCCGAACTCGTTCCGGCCGGCCGCGGACGCCAGCGCCGTGAAGCTGTCGCCGGCCGCCACCGTGCCGTCGAAATAGATCTCGCTGGTGTCGTTGGGGTTGTCCTTGTTGGAAACGCGGATGTGGTAGATGCCGTCACCGTCGTCCCCGGGCTGAACCGCGCCCACATCCAGCTTGCCGTTCTGGTCGGTGTTCGAGGTGGTCGTCAGCATGTCGCCCAGCCGCAGGGTCACCGCGGCGAACTTGCCCGCGTCGACCCCGGCGTCCCGCAGCGCGTCCCGCTCCATGCAAAGGTCAAGGCCCAGGTCCGGATTGCCTTCGGTGCCGCAGTCGAGGTCGATCACGGCCGAAGTGTTCTCGACCACCTTGATGCAGTCATCCTCGATGCAGACCTCGAGCGGCGTGTCTTCGAAGCTGCCGTCTTCCTTGGTGTAGCGCACGATCACGTCGTAGGTGTTGTCCGCGCCGTCATCCAGCGGGTTCTCGTAATCCGGCGCGTCGATGAAGGACACCTCGCCGGTCGCGGGATCGACCTGGAACAGCGCCGCGTCGGCGCCGCCGACGATCGCATAGGTGACCCCGGCATCGCCGGGCCCCGAGGAGACCCCGTATTCGATCAGCCCGCCGGTCCCCTTGTCGAGCAGCGCGCCGCCGACCAGGCTGACCGAGCCGTACTGGTCACCGATGGCGATCGGCGCCGAGCACGAGGTGTGGAAATTGATCGTCTGCAGGTAGGTGCCGTCATCGTCGAAGATGTGCACCCGCGTCTCGGACCCGAACTCGTTCCGGCCGGCCGCGGACGCCAGCGCCGTGAAGCTGTCGCCGGCCGCCACCGTGCCGTCGAAATAGATCTCGCTGGTGTCGTTGGGGTTGTCCTTGTTGGAAACGCGGATGTGGTAGATGCCGTCACCGTCGTCCCCGGGCTGAACCGCGCCCACATCCAGCTTGCCGTTCTGGTCGGTGTTCGAGGTGGTCGTCAGCATGTCGCCCAGCCGCAGGGTCACCGCGGCGAACTTGCCCGCGTCGACCCCGGCGTCCCGCAGCGCGTCCCGCTCCATGCA
>NZ_FXYF01000027.1 GCF_900184945.1 Antarctobacter aquimaris
GTCTTGGGATCGACACCGACCAGCCTGCAGGCCCGGCGCTGCGAGAGGTCGTGATCCCGCATCACCCGGAGCGCCGCGTCTCGCCGCCTCGTCAACGTCGTCGGCTCTTTCCCAGCAGGTCTTTCAACACGACGTTGTCCAGCATGGTATCCGCCAACAGGCGCTTGAGCTTGGCGTTCTCGTCCTCGAGGGCTTTCAGCCTGGCGGCCTCGGACACTTCCATGCCGCCATACTTGGCTTTCAATTTGTAGAACGTTGCCGTGCTCAGGCCATGCCGGCGGCACACCTCCGTGGTCGGCATTCCGGCCTCCTGCTCCTTGATCATCCCGATGATTTGCGCCTCGGTGAAACGGCTCTTTCGCATCTGTCTGCTCCTTCAGATTGGCGCAGACTCTACATCACGGTGAGGGATTTCGCGGGGGGCAGGTCAGCGGTCATCCGCGATTTCCGCAGAGACGGCAAGCTTCAGCGCCACACGCTTGTGTCCAGGAGAGCCTTTCCGCAGCTGAAAGGAGAGACCAGGAGAATCGTCTGGCCATGCCCACCCTGGGTAGGGCTCGCGGTGGCGGCCAAACACCGTGACGCCGTTGAGGTCAGAGAGCAATCGGCCGAGCTCCATAAGCAGAGGAATGGGCGCGAAGCCAAAAACGGCAAGATGTTCGAGCTCGCCGTCCCTGAAGCGCCCTCGAATCTCTCGGTCGTAGACTTTGCGTAGGTTCGCCAGCTCGGTCTGGTAGTAGCCCTGGTCTGAGTCTTTGTGCTCGAAACCTCGGATCGAGATGTCGATCGGATGACGATCGGCGATGACGAACGGCGGGATCATAGCCCGCGCACACGCTTGGCGAGGAATAGTTGTCTCATTGTCGCCGACGGCTGCGGAGATCCGAAGTATGTGCGCCAGAGGAGCGCCTGGGTCCATGAGGGCTCGGGCAACCCTCTCCTCTTGCCGTCGCTTCATTTCAAGCAAAGTGTCGACGGTGTAAATGTCGAGTTTATTGCGATCATCGATCTCACGATGGTGCCGATCACACAGCAGCATGAGATTGTCAGGGTCGTCGGACTTCTCATGCGACAGGTCAGGATGTCCTCGAGGACCGTCGGGATTCGAAGCGATGATGTGCGCGAAGTAGGCGTGGTTCTTAGAAAGATCGCCTGTGATCAGGTCGCCCGAAAGCTCCTCACCGCAGTTCGCATACTGACAACGGCCAGCCGCTCGCCCCCAGACAACCAGCCGGGTGGGTTGAGTGGCATCACGCCCCCTGGACATTCTGCAACTCCTTCTCCGGTCGGTTCATGCCGGCTCCGATCGAGATGGGTCCTAAGGCATTGGCACCGCGCCACACCCCATCGAAATGCCATAGCTCGTAGTGATGCAGCCATTCCGAAGCCCAAGGGACGATCGTGTCAGAAATCCACATCGAGCTACGCCACTCGTTCTGCTCGGGGTCAAACAGGCAGAGCGCGGAAGCCTCGGGCGATTCTGGGTCGTAGAGCAGATGCGGAATATCGATCCAGCCGGTGCCGGGGCGTGGAGCGATGGTGGGCTGGCGAACGAACACGAGCGGAGGAATCGTCTCGGCCGGATTCCAGACGACGGACACCTTGTAACTCATCTGGAAGCCGCGGACGGGGCCGATCCAGGCGATCCGACCGTCCGAGAACACGGTCAACGGCTTCAGCCCCGGCCAGACCTCCCGCATGCGCTCGGCTTGTGCTTCACGCGATTTCGGTCGCGCAGTTGCCTTCATTTCGGCAGGCGGCCGGAATGGAAGTGATGTGCCGGTACCTTCGATATTGGCGCTGCTTTTGCAGCGGCCGGCGTCAGCAGAGCAGGGGCCACTACAAAGCCTTTCGCAGGTTCAAAGGCGCTCGGGATGGACAGCCCGCGATGGCTGTCGAGGTAGGAGCGGACAGCCTTCTCGCTGACCCTCTCGCCGAAGAGGTCGTCGAAGATCTTGCGGACATCGGTGAAATTCGACGATCGGGCGCGCGCGAGCTCGGCGACGAGGTGCCGAAGATCGTCACGGATGACACGCAGATCTTCGTTGGAGGTCGGCCAGCGATCGTTGAAGTCTTCGTGCGGCGGAGCCGGGTTCTTCTCGTCGAGCGGGACACCGGTGACCATGGACGTGTGGACACGACGCTCGAGGTCGAGCGCGTAACTCTCCAGCTGGGCGTACAGACCGTTCTCGTTCGGCGGAACCAGTGCGGCAATCTTGGACAGGTAGATCGAGATGGGGCGTTTCAGGCTGCGCTTGGCGTAGCGCAGGTTTAGATAGCGCTTCATCAGCTTGAGGGCGATCACCTGTGGTGCGTCTCGCAGGGGATTGCGAGGCGCCGGCAGGGCATCGATATCCGCGTCGGCCATGATCGAGTTGGTGACGAGGCGATCCTTGATCCCCATATTCGACCGCATCGCCATCACATGATCCCGGAAGGCGCGACTCGGAAGAACGACCTGCTTCCGGAACCAGTCGGCAAATCCATAGGGATTGGCCGGGAAGAGCAGGTCGATCCCGTCGTCCGGGCTGTGGTAAATCACTCCAGAGCGAAGCGGGCGAGGCTCCCGGTGGGGGTCCATCGGCGTCACATCGAGATGCATGAAGGCGAACTTGAGCTGAATGCACCGCGTGCAGCGCTCGATCTCCTGGACATCGGGAAATCCCTGAAAGGCCGTGAACAACTCGTCCAGCACATCTGAAATCGACCACCCGCAGGGCCGCCTGAATTCAAGGATGGCATCGAGATCGAACCTGTCGTCAGTTGCTCCGTCGATGATCGTTGCGCCGATCGATCGTGAGCCTTGGGCGTATACCAGAGCATCTTCCATGTAGGGGCGAAGACGACTGGCCGGTCGTTGCAGGTGTTCCGGAATCAGCTGGTAGCGTTTCTCGCTGACGCGATGATCTCGATCACTGAGCTCAAGCTCAAGAGCCGTGCCAAGCAGCAGCGCGTCAAGACCAGGTGCAGTATCATCAAGGGGCATTTCGAACTCCTTCCCTTCGAGCTCGTCCAGCTGCCTCCCTCAGTGAAATCGCTCTACGGATCAATATATAGGCACACTGACCAGCCAGCAACACCATTGATAGATTTTTGTTCTACTCATGTTCTCCAATTAAATCTTTGCTGATGACTCCCAGCTTCGGCAAAGGAAGCTTGGCAACACGGTAGTTGGCCTAAAGCTCCCTCGTTATGGACACGAGTTGGTTGTCGAATGGACATTTGGACGGGTCCAGTGGCCAAGTTTTGATGGTCGCTTCATCACCTACACACAGAGATCAGCCGCACTTGGAATGGCCGCAGGAGCCGCAGGTCATGCAGCCTTCGACCATGCGCATGTCGCATTGGCCGCAGTTCGGGCAGGCCGGGCCGCGCGGGGCGTCGAGGTTGACCACCTGCGCTTGCGGGTCGCTTTTCAGGCCCTTGCCCTCGCCCTCGAGAAAGCCGATGGCGATCATGTGCCGCTCGATCACCCCGCCGATGGCGGCGAGGATCGAGGGGATGTATTTGCCCTGCACCCAGGCGCCGCCGCGCGGGTCGAACACCGCCTTAAGTTCTTCCACGACAAAGGTCACGTCGCCGCCGCGCCGGAACACCGCCGAGATCATCCGCGTCAGCGCCACGGTCCAGGCGTAATGCTCCATGTTCTTGGAGTTGATGAACACCTCGAAGGGACGCCGGTGGCCGCCGACGACGATGTCGTTGATCGTCAGGTAGATCGCGTGTTCGCTGTCGGGCCACTTCAGCTTGTAGGTTGCGCCTTCGAGCGTCTGCGGACGGTCCAGCGGCTCGGACATGTAGATCACGTCGCCATGCGGGCGGAGCGGTTCGGCGTCGGTCTGGGCGATGACTTCGGGGGAATTCTGCTCGCCAAACATCAACCAAGCGGGCGAAACCGAGTACAAGCGGCCCAGAGTTTCTGCGTGCTCTGATCGAAGCGCCTTCTTTTCGTTCTCTATTTCGTTGTAGTAGGAATGCGCGATCCCAAGCTTTTCTGCCACTCGATTCTGCGTCAGCGATGCTTTTTTTCTAGCCCATTTCAGACGTTCGCTCCGTGTCTCAAGCGCGGATTCTTTTCCCGACCTCTCCTCCGCCACGCTCAACACGCTCCCCGTCACGGCGTTCGGCCGGTAGGTCGTGCAGCCCTTGCAGCCGCTCTCGTAGGCCGCCGCATAGACGTCCTTGAAGTCCTCGAAGGAAATGTCCTCGGGGCAGTTGATCGTCTTGGAGATCGACGAATCCACCCATTTCTGCGCCGCCGCCTGCATCCGCACATGCTCCAGCGGGGCCAGGGTCTGCGCGTTGACAAAGTAGTCGGGCAGCTCGGCCTCGGCGCCGAACATCTGCCTGTAGAGGGAAACGGCGTAGTCCACCACCTCCTCCTCGGTCCGCGTGCCGTCCTTTTGCAGGACCTTGCGGGTGTAGGCATAGGCGAACACCGGCTCGATCCCCGACGACACGTTCCCCGCGTACAGAGAGATCGTCCCGGTGGGCGCGATCGAGGTCACCAGCGCGTTGCGGATGCCATGTTCGCGCACCGCCGCGCGCACGTCCTCGTCCATCGCGGCCATGTTGCCGGAGGCCAGGAACTTCTCCGCATCGAACAGCGGGAAGGCGCTCTTTTCCCGTGCCAATTGCACCGAGGCCAGGTAGGCGGCGCGGGCGATGCGGTGCAACCAGCGCGAGGTCTGACGCGCCGCCTCCTCCGATCCGTAGCGCAGCCGCACCATCAGCAGGGCATCGGCCAGCCCGGTGACACCCAGCCCGATGCGCCGCTTGTTCAGCGCCTCCTCGGCCTGCTGCGGCAGCGGAAAGCGCGAGGCGTCGACCACGTTGTCCATCATCCGCACGGCGGTCGCCACCAGCTCGTCCAGCGCGTGTTCGTCCAGGTGCGCGTCGCCGGTGAACGGATCGTTGACCAGCCGCGACAGGTTGACCGAGCCCAGCAGGCAGGCGCCGTAGGGCGGCAGGGGCTGTTCGCCGCAGGGGTTTGTGGCGGCGATCGTCTCGCAGTAGTTGAGGTTGTTGGCCTTGTTGATCCGGTCGATGAAGATCACCCCCGGTTCGGCATAGTCGTAGGTCGCGCGCATGATGCGGTTCCACAGGTCGCGCGCGGGCAGCGTGTGGTAGACCCGGCCGCCGAATTGCAGCTCCCACGGGCCGTCGGCCTTGACCGCCTCCATGAAGGCATCGGTCACCAGCACCGACAGGTTGAACATGCGCAGCCGGGCCGAATCCGCCTTGGCGGCGATGAAGGCCTCGATGTCGGGATGGTCGCAGCGCATGGTGGCCATCATCGCGCCCCGGCGCGAGCCGGCGGACATGATGGTGCGGCACATGGCGTCCCAGACGTCCATGAACGACAGCGGGCCGGAGGCATCCGCCGCCACGCCGTGCACCGCCGCGCCCTTGGGCCGGATGGTGGAGAAATCGTAGCCGATGCCGCCACCCTGCTGCATGGTCAGCGCGGCTTCCTTCAGCATCTCGAAGATGCCGCCCATGTTGTCCGGGATCGTGCCCATGACAAAGCAGTTGAACAGCGTCACGCTGCGCGCCGTGCCCGCTCCGGCGGTGATCCGCCCCGCCGGCAGGTACTTGAAGTCCTCGAGCGCGGCGTAGAACCGCTCTTCCCAGGGGGCCGGTTCGGCCTCGACCGAGGCAAGCGCCCGCGCGATCCGCCGCCAGCTGTCCTCGACCGACAGGTCGATGGGCGTGCCGTCCGCCTCCTTGAGGCGGTACTTCATGTCCCAGATCTGTTCGGCGATGGGGGCGGCAAAGCGGGTCATGTCGGCGATTCTCCGGTTCGGGCAGAGACCTACATTAGCCCATTCACGCAACAGGTTGAAGACATTCGCCGACGACCCACCAAATCTGTCCCGAATTGCCCTTTGCCGCCGGCGCGCTATCTCCGTCGCCGCACCCGGATTATGCTGGAGGACAACTGGCAGCGCGAAAGGGACCGACATGCGTATCGCAACCATGGCCACCGGCGGGATCGGCGGATACCTGGCGGTCAAACTGACCGAGGCCGGGCACGAGGTCGCCACCATCGCGCGCGGTGCCCACCTGGAGGCGATCCGGCAGAATGGGCTGACGCTGCACAGCCCCGACGGGCGCGTCACCGTGCAGCCGTGGCAGGCGACGGACACGCCCGCCGAGGTCGGCCCGGTGGAGGCGGTGATCTTTGGCGTCAAGGGCGATGCCCTGCCTCAGGCGGCGCGCGCCTGCTTGCCGATGCTGGGGCCCGACACCGTGGTGGTGCCCTTCCTGAACGGGGTGGAGGCCGCCGAGCGCCTGCTGGAGATCCTGCCCGAGGGCAACGTGGCCAATGGCATGGCCTCGGTGTCGACCACGATTGCCGAGCCGGGCGTGATCCGCCAGACCGGCACATTCGCCAATTTCACCTTTGCCGAGCGTGACAACCGCCCGTCTGCCCGCATCGCTGCGCTGCGCGCGGCGCTGGCCGGGGCGGGAGTGGACGCGCCGGTCCCCAAGGACATTGACCGCGCGGTCTGGACCAAGTTCGTGCTGTTCTCGGCCATGTCGGGCGTCACGGCGGCCGGGCGTTGCACCATCGGCGACATCCTGGCCCATCCGCCGCTGGGGGCGCTGTTCCGGCAGGTGCTGACGGAAACCGCCGCCATCGGGCGCACGCTGGGCGTCGCCCTGCCGACGGATGCCGAGGAAAAGGCCTGGCAGATCGCAAAGACCCTGCCGCCCGCCATGCGCGCCTCGACCGCGGTGGACGTGGAGCATGGCCGCCCGCTGGAAATCGAGTGGGTGTCCGGCGCCGCCGTGCGGCTGGCCGAGCGTGCCGGGGTGCTGGCCCCGGCCAACAAGGCGCTTTACGCGCTGCTCCTGCCGCACAAGGACGGGCGCCGGGACTGAGGGCGGGAGGTTAGAACCAGAATTCGTCGCCGGGGACGTAGTCGGCCAGCACGGGCGCGTCGCCGTCCGGCGCCGGGCCGGTTTCGGCCAAATCCTTCAGCGGATCGAGCGCGGCGTCCTTGAACAGGCTGGCGACCCGCAGGTCGAAGTCCTGGAAATCATCCGAGGTGTCAGAGGTTTCGCGTTCAGCGGTCTTGGATTTGAGGCGAAAGTTGAAAATGCCATCTTCGGCCATGAAAGGTACTCCTTGAAAAATGCGGGTCCGGCGGAGGTGTCGGACCGGGGTGAATGCAACGATCACGGCGATATCGCCACGACCTGGGCCACAGTTTTCCCGAAATGCGGGTGTCGCGACAGTCCGGTTATCCTTGCCAGCTGCCAGGCACCTCGGCGCCGAAGCGCGCCTGGCAAAAGGCGTATTGCGGTGCAAGCTGGCGAAGAAAAGCGGCGCGGGCCTCGGCGGGCAGGTCGGTGGTGATCTCGGTCCGGTTCAGCCGCGTCGCAGTATCGGCAGCGATGTAAGGCACGTCGACGAAGCTGCACAGCCTGCGCAACGTCTCTGGGTCCGTCAGCGCCTCGGTGAACAGGTACAGCCGGTCCTGCGGGTCGAAACAGGTGTCCAGCGCGGTCACGGTGGCGCAGTAGTCGCCGCGCGCCATGACCGGGGCCGTCTCCAGCGCACGCGGCCAGGCGGCGGCGGCATCCTCGATCAGGGTCTGCTGCTGCATGTGGCGCAGGTGCGACCACAGCCTTTCGACCGGGTCGCGCATCACGAACAGCACCTTGACCCGCAGGCCCTGCGCCTCGCAAAAGGCGCGCATCCAGGCGAAGCCTTCGGCCCCCATGGCGGAATAGGCCGGGGTGGTGTCGCACAGCACCCGCGTGTCCGGCCCGGAAATCCGCGCGAAATGGCCGAAATAGGCGTCGTCGTCATAGATCATCTGCACCCGGTCCACGGCCGCGCGCACCACGGCCGTGTCGCGCAGGGTGGCGACCGGGTCATCGCCCTGCGACAGGTACAGCCCCAGCCGCCGCACGGCGAGCAGGTCCATGTCGCTGAGCGCGTTCCGGGCAAAGCGGCGGTTGAAGAAATGCAGCTCTTTCAGCGGCGAGGCGGCAACCCCCGGCAGCCGGCTCAGGTGGTCGTGCAGCCAGCTGGTGGCGCATTTGGTGCCGCCGACGCAGATCAGGCAGGTCTTGCCCGCGAGTTCCGGATAGCGCCTCAGGGTCGAGAAGTCGCTGTCCATCACGCGCCCCTTGCAGCGATCCACATGGGGAGAGGCTGCCACAGCGGGCGGCTGCGCTCAAGCGGCGCAGGCAGGGTGCAAACCGCTGAGATCGCTGGGAAAAGGCAAGGCGCGCGTGCGCAAGCCATTGATTTTGTTGGAGTGGCCGCCGGGCCACAGGCGGACGGCCGGTCTTGAACCCGCCCCCGCGCCCGCTATGATCCCGGCCAACGTCCAGGGGGGACACATGCCCGGCACCATCCATCTGCTGAAACTCAGCGCAGGCACCGAAAGCGTCGAGGAGCTGACCGGCTGGCAGGCCAGCCGCGCCGCGCAGGGCCCTGACGGGCTGGCGCGCCATGTCACCCGGATGTGGCCCCGGCGCGAGGCCGAGGTGCTGAACGGCGGCTCGATCTACTGGGTGATCAAGGGTCTGATCCAGTGCCGCCAGCGGCTGCTGCGGCTCGATCCCGTGACCGGGGCGGACGGCATCGCGCGCTGCGCGCTGGTGCTGAACCCGGTGCTGGTGCGCACCGCCCCGGCGCCCAAGCGCGCCTTTCAGGGCTGGCGCTACCTGAACCCCGGCGATGCCCCGCCGGACCTGCCGAAATCGCGCGCCAGCGAAGACGCCCTGCCGCCCGAACTGGCCGGGATGCTGGCCGACATCGGCGTGCTGTGAACTTGGCCTGGATCAAGGCCGGCGGACGCGCCGCGCTCTAGGATCAGCCGGATGACACCGTTCAAAGGGAGGATCCCATGAAACGCCTTGCCCTCGCCCTGATGTTCGCCCTGGGCGCGCCGATGGCCTATGCCGACCAGTTGATCGGTGCCTATGTCGCCTACATCGGCCAGCAGGATCTGTACAATTCGCGGGGCGCGCGGCTGACCGAGCCGTGGCAGGTGCTGCGGCAGGACCGCGCCAATTACCACCGCTTCGGCATCTCGCAGCCGGGTGACGAATGGGATCCGTTCTTTGGCGAGATCGACAATCGCGCCGCGATGGAACGCTGGATCATGAACGGCTACATCGAGCCGAACGCCAGCCGCATCCTGATGCAGGGCGGGGCGACGGTGTTCGTGCGGATCTATGGCTCGAACGGCTGGGGCCAGCGGATCGAGGTCACGGTCACCAACTAGGCGCGTCTCAGCGCCCTGCCCCGCGCGCCCAGTACCAGGCCAGCGCCAGCGCCTCACGCAGCCAGGCGCGGGCCACCCGCCACATGGGCGCGCCTGTCAGGCGCGGGCAGGACACCCGCGCCCGCAGCCCGGCCCGCCGCGCCACCAGACGCGCGCGGGCGGCGTGATAGCGGTCTGTCACGATCACCACCTCCGTCGCGCCCAGCGCCGCCAGGATGGGCAAGGACAGGCGGATGTTGTCCTGGGTCGTGAGGGCGGCGGTCTCCCTGTATAGCGCCGTCGCTGGAATGCCCTCGGCGCGGCAGACCTGGGCCATGACCTCGGCCTCGGACGGCGGATAGGTGTGGACACCGCCGGTCAGCACCAGCGCGCGCACCTGCCCGGCGTGCCACAGCCCTGCGGCGTGCCGCGCCCGCCGCTCCAGCGCCGGAGAGGGCACGCCCCCCGGCCGGACCGCCGCCCCCAGCACCAGTGCCACCGGTTTGTCCCTTTCCGTCATGCGCCACA
Organism: Antarctobacter aquimaris; assembly: GCF_900184945.1. Classification (GTDB taxonomy): domain Bacteria; phylum Pseudomonadota; class Alphaproteobacteria; order Rhodobacterales; family Rhodobacteraceae; genus Maliponia; species Maliponia aquimaris. Next base: position 9,759 of record NZ_FXYF01000027.1, read on the forward strand.
GATATGCACAACCGGTGTGCAAGGCACAGTCCCCTCTGGCATTCCCGCGCCGGGTGATTAGATTTTCGCCAAGCGAGAAGGGAACCGAGACATGACCGAAGAGTACACCCCGCCAAAGACCTGGACCTGGGACAGCGAGAACGGCGGCCGCTGGGGTTCGCTCAACCGCCCGATTGCCGGGGCGACGCATGAGCAGGCGCTGCCGGTGGGCAAGCACCCGTTCCAGCTGTATTCGCAGGGCACGCCGAACGGCGTCAAGGTGACGATCCTGCTGGAGGAATTGCTGGCCGCCGGGTTTGACGCGGAATACGACGCTTGGCTGATCCGCATCGGCAACGGGGACCAGTTCGGCAGCGGGTTCGTCGCCATCAACCCGAACTCGAAGATCCCCGCGCTGGTCGACCGCTCCGGCCCCGCGCCGATTCGCGTGTTCGAATCCGGTGCAATCCTGATGCACCTGGCGGAAAAGTTCGACGCCTTCCTCGGTCCGCGTGAGAAGCGCGCCGAGATGCTGTCCTGGCTGTTCTGGCAGATGGGCAGCGCGCCCTACCTCGGCGGCGGCTTTGGCCATTTCTACGCCTATGCGCCGACCAAGATGAAATACCCGATCGACCGCTACACCATGGAGGTCAAGCGCCAGCTGGACGTGCTGGACAGGCACCTGGCGCAGAGCCGTTTCATGACCGGCGCGGACTATACCATCGCCGACATGGCGATCTGGCCCTGGTACGGCCGCACCGTTCACGGCCAGTCCTACGACGCGGGCGTTTTCCTGGACGTGGGCAGCTACAAGAACGTGATCCGCTGGGCGGACGAGATCCTGGACCGCCCCGCCGTGCAGCGCGGCCGCATGGTCAACCGCACCTCGGGCGAGCCGCACGAGCAGCTGTGGGAACGCCACGACGCCAGCGATTTCGACACCAAGACGCAGGACAAGGTGGCGGCCGAATAGGGCGCCGTTCCGGCCCCGGTGGGCGGCGCGAATGTGGTGCCGCCCATTGGCCCGCGCGGATCGCGGCCTAGCTAAGGCCGATGTCACACCCGGATGATAAACGCGGCCTTGCCGTGCCCTCCTCGCGCCTTGCCCGTGCCACGCGGCTGGGCGGGCTGACCACCTCGCTGGTCGGGCGGATGGCGGCGGGGGCGGCGCGCGAGCTTGCCTCGGGCCGCCGGCCCGACGCGCGGGCGCTGCTGCTGACCCCCGACAACGCGCGGCGCCTGACGGCGGAACTGGCGCGGATGCGCGGCGCGGCGATGAAGATGGGGCAGCTGCTGTCGATGGAATCGTCGGACCTGCTGCCACCGGAACTGGCGCAGATCCTGGGCCAGCTGAGGCAGGACGCGCATGTCATGCCGCCGAAACAGCTGAAATCGGTGCTGACCGAGGCCTATGGCGACGGCTTTCAGCGCCTGTTCCAGCGGTTCGACCCGCGCCCCATCGCCGCCGCCTCGATCGGGCAGGTGCATCGCGCGGTGGCGCGGGACGGCCGCGACCTCGCGCTCAAGATCCAGTACCCCGGCATCCGCCGCGCCATCGACGCCGATGTCGCCAACCTGGGCACGCTGTTGCGGCTGTCCGGGCTGATCCCGCGCGGCATTGACCTGGCCCCGCTGCTGGACGAGGCGCGGCGGCAGTTGCACGAAGAGGCCGATTATCTCCGCGAGGCGGAGCAGCTGCGCCATTTCGCGGGGCTGATCGGCGCGGACCCCGACCTGCGCCTGCCCCGCCCGCATGACGACCTGTCGACCGAGACGGTGCTGGCGATGGATTTCATGCCCGGGCACGCGCTCGAGAGCCTCGACGAGACCCCGCAAGCGCAGCGTGACGCCATGGTGACGCGCCTCTTTGCGCTGTTCCTGCGCGAGCTGTTCGACTGGCGGCATGTCCAGACCGACCCGAACTTTGCCAACTACCGCGTGACGCCCGATGGCGCTGCGCTGATCCTGCTGGATTTCGGCGCCGCCCGCACCTTTGCCCCCGAGGGGGTGGAGCGCTTTCACCGCCTGATGCAGGCGAGCGTGGCGGGAGATGAGGCGATGATCCGCGCCTCCCTGCTGGAGATCGGCTTTGTCCGGGTGGACACGCCGCCCGACCAGATCGCCACGATCCTGCGCATGGTGGCCCGCCTGCGCCCCGCCCTGACCGCGCCAGACGGTGTCGATTTCGGCGACACCCGCCTGCTGGAGGACCTGCGCCGCGAAGGGCAGCGCCTGGGGATGGAGCAGGGGTATGCCGAGGTGCCGCCGATGGACGCGCTGTATCTTCAGCGCAAGGTGGCCGGGCTGGTGCTGCTGGCCACCCGGCTGCGCGCGCGCGTGCCGGTGGCCGCGTTGCTGGCACCCTACATGGAGGCCCCGGCGCGGCAGTCGGCCTGATGGCTCAGACCTTGGTGAACTCCATGCGGTAGATCACCTCCTCGCCGGTCAGCGGGTCGATGTTGCGCGCCCCGCTGATCACCAGCCGGTCCCCCTCCAGCGTGAAGGGGCGCGCGAGATCGATCTGCCAGTCCGGGTTCCAGGCCGCCTCGACGTGGTGAATGACCCGGTCCTCCTCCAGCGTGTAGGTGGCGACATAGGCCAGCATGGTGTCGAACAGCTGCGCCTTGTCCCCGGCGCTCAGCGGCGCGCCGGTGCCCGGGGGCCGGTCGCGGCGGAACACCGTCGCCATCATCCGCCCGTCGGCGTGGTAGGCGATGTAGCCGATGGGCGCGGGCCCCAGCACATCTTCGACGACGCCGGTGGCCACCACCTCGCGCGTCCAGGCGTGCATCCGCCACGATCCGATCAAGGCACCTGTGTCCATGACTGTCTCCCCCGTTCTTTGCCGACAGAGGGTACACGCCGGGGGACACTTGCCAAAGCGGAGTCTAGACCCCCAGGCGGCTTTCCAGCGCGCGCAGCGTTGCGCGCTCACCCTCACTCAGCGGCGCGAGGCGCGACTTGAACAGCGTCGCCTGGCTGCGCAGCACCGGCTCTTCGGCCAGCACCTTGAGGTGGTTGGCGCGCAGCGTCTCGCCGCTGGAGGTGATGTCGGCGATGGCCTCGGCGGTCAGGTTCTTCACCGTGCCCTCGGTCGCGCCCTGGCTGTCGACCAGCTGGTAGTCGGACACGCCACCGCTGTGCAGGTAGGCGCGCACCAGCCGGTGATACTTGGTCGCGATCCGCATGCGAAAGCCGTGCCGCGCCCGGAACGCCGCCGCCGCCGCATCGAGATCGTCCAGCGTGTCGACATCGACCCAGCAGGACGGCACCGCGACGATCAGGTCGGCGTGGCCAAAACCCAGCTCGGCCAGCGGGGCGACCTTCTGGTCCCACTGCACCAGCTTTTCACGCACCAGGTCGGTGCCGGTGACGCCCAGGTGAATGCGCCCGGCGGCCAGCTCGCGCGGGATTTCCCCGGCGCTCAGCAGCACCAGTTCGACGCCCTCGACGCCGGTCACCGCGCCGGAATACTCGCGCTCGGACCCGCTGCGGCTGAGGCCGATACCGCGCGCGCCGAACCAGTCAAAGGTCTTGTCCATCAGCCGGCCCTTGGAGGGCACGCCCAGCTTGATGCTCATGCGCCTGCCTCCAGGTCGACCAGCAGGCCGGGGCGGATCACGCCGCCCACCGCCGGGATCTCGCGTCCCTGGCCCAGCTGCCGGGTCAGCGCATCGTAACGCCCGCCCGAGGCCACCAGCGGCCAGTCGGCGCGGTGCGGCGCGGCAAAGCCGAACACGAAACCATCGTAGTATTCCATCGAGGTCCGCCCGAAATTGGCGTCGAACGCCAGCCGCCCGACGTCGATCCCGCGCGCCGTCAGCGCATCGCAGCGGGCGGCAAAATGGTCGACTGCCGGGCCGATGGCGGGCAGGTCGACGGCGATGTCGCGCAGGTGTTCCAGCGCATGGGCGCAGGTCTCGGAGACCTTGACCAGCGCCTCGATCAGGTCGACCTGCGCGGGCGGCAGCGGCGGCTCTGCCGCGTCCGTCTTCAGCGCGGCGACCCGTGCGGCGACCTCGTCCTTGCCACGCAGGCCGATGACCGGCCCGGCCGCAGCCATGGGATCGGCGGCGGACAGCAGCGCCACGCGGCTGGGCGGCACCGGCGCGCGGCCGGCGTAACGGTCCAGCAGCGCGCGAAAGCGGCGCGGCCGCCAGATGTGCCGCATCAGCGCCGCGCGCCGCGCCTCGCTGGCCTCCAGCCCCGCGACGGCGGCGATCAAGATGCCGATGTCGCCCACCATGGCGCGCAACCCGTAGGGCGCCAGCACCTCGGCAAAGCGGGCAAAGACCTCGGCGTCGGCCCCTGCCGGATCGGTCCGGTCAAACACCTCGTAGCCGACCTGGTGGTATTCCGAGGCGCGTTCCGGGTGCTCTTCCTGGCGGCGAAAGATCTCGCCGGCGTAGGTATAGCGCGCGGGTTCCGCCCCTTCGGCCATGTGCATCTGCACCACCGGCACGGTAAAGTCCGGGCGCAGCATGACCTCGCCGCGCACCGGGTCATGGGTGACATAGGCGCGGGTGCGGATGTCCTCGCCGTAGAGGTCCAGCAGGGTCTCGGCCGGCAGCAGCACGGGGCAGTCCACCGACTGCGCACCCGCCGCGACAAAGCCCGCCTTCAGCGTGGCCGCCTTTGCCTTGATCAGGGCAAGGCTCATGCGTGCAGGTCCAGGATCTCGCGCACCTTGGCGACCAGGTCTTTGCGCGGCACCTCGTATTGCGAGGGGCGCTCCTTCCACTCTTCGAGGCTGGCGTCCTGCGCCAGTTTGGCACCCAGGATCAGGTCCTTGATCTGCACCACGCCCCGCGCTTTCTCGTCGGCGCCCTCGATGACGGCGGCGGGGCTTTCGCGCTTGTCGGCGTACTTCAGCTGGTTGCCGAAGTTCTTGGGGTTGCCGAGGTAGACCTCGGCGCGGATGCCGGCATTGCGCAGCTCTGCCACCATGGCCTGGTAGTCGGCCATGCGCTCGCGGTCCATCACCGTCACCACCACGGGGCCGGGCACCTTGCCGCCGATGCGGCCCTTTTCGCGCAGTGCGGCCAGCAGCCGGTCGACGCCTATGGACACGCCGGTCGCCGGGACGGCCTGCCCGGTGAAGCGTTTCACCAGGTCGTCATAGCGCCCGCCGCCCGCGACCGAGCCGAACTGCCGCTTGCGGCCCTTTTCGTCGAGGATTTCGAAGGTCAGTTCCGCCTCGAACACCGGCCCGGTGTAGTAGCCAAGGCCGCGCACGACGGAGGGGTCGATGACGATGCGGTCGGCGCCGTAGCCCTGCGCTTCCAAAAGTGCCGCGATCTCTTCCAGTTCCGCGACACCTTCGGCGCCCACCTGCGAGACGCCGATGGCCGCGCGCAGGTTGGCCAGCGTCTCGGAGGCCTCAAGCCGACCCGAAGTCAGGAAGGCCACGACCGGCTCGGCCTGCGCCTCCGACAGCCCCACACCGTCGATATAGGCGCCCGAAGCGTCCAGCCGCCCCTTGCCGAGCAGTTCGCGCACGCCCGCCTCGCCGACCTTGTCGAACTTGTCGATGGTGCGCAGGACGGCGTCGCGCTGGTCCTCGTCGGCCAGGCCCATGCACTCCAGCACCCCGTTCAAAACCTTGCGGTTGTTGACCCGCACCAGGTAGTCGCCGCGCGGAATGCCCACCTCTTCCAGCGTGTCCGCCAGCATGGCGCAGATCTCGGCATCCGCCGCGACGCTGGCCGCGCCCACGGTGTCGGCGTCGCACTGGTAGAACTGGCGGTAGCGTCCCGGCCCCGGCTTCTCATTGCGCCAGACAGGGCCCATGGCGTAGCGCCGGTAGGGCAGCGGCAGGTCGTTGCGATGCTGGGCATAGACCCGGGCCAGCGGCGCGGTCAGGTCGTAACGCAGCGCCAGCCAGTCGCCCGGCTTGGCCTCCCCCTCACCCTCGCCGGCCTCCTGCCAGGCAAAGACCCCCTCGTTCGGACGGTCGACATCGGGCAGGAACTTGCCCAGCGCCTCGACCGTCTCGACCGCGGCGCTTTCCAGCGCGTCGAAACCGTAGCGATGATAGACCCCGGCGATGGTCTGCAACATCTCCGCGCGCTCGGTCACCTCGGCGCCGAAATAGTCGCGGAACCCCTTGGGCGTCTGCGCCTTGGGGCGAGGGGCTTTCTTCTCTTTGGCCATGGGTCTTCCCCGGGTTGTCGGATCGCTCGCGCCCCCTCTATCCCGTCGCCGCAGGCGGGGCAAGCGACCCGCCTTGCAGCTTCTGCTTGGGACAAATACTCACGTCGCAACGCCTGCCGCAGGAGCTGCCCGATGACTGACAGAACCGACCTGATCGAAGAACGCCTTGCCCACGCGCTGCGGGCCCTCGACGACCTGTCCGAAACGGTCGCCCGGCAGGACCGCGAGATCGCCCGCCTGACCGCACGGGTCGAGATGCTGCTGATGCGCGAGGCCGAGCGTGAGGCCGAAGGTTCGGGCGGCGTGGTCCTCGGCAACGAAAGACCGCCGCATTATTAGGGCGGGTTTGCTCCGTCAAACCCGACCGGTGGGCAAGGGTGTCTTTCCGCAGGAAAGATCACCGCCCACACCCCCAAGATCCCGGGCGCAACGCCCCGGTTTGCTCCGTCAAACCCGACCGGTGGGCAGGGGTGTCTTTCCGCAGGAAAGATCACCAGCCCACACCCCGAAATCCAGGGCGCAGCGCCCCGTGACGCGCCCCCAAGGTGGGACGGCGGGTGGGTGGGGCGATCTGCGGGCCCGCAGGGCCGCAGGAGCGGCGCCCGTCCGGCCCCGGCCTTCAGTTCTTGAGATCGACGGCGGCCACTTCACCGTCATGCAGCAGGATGTTCTTCCAGCGGGGATTGCTGCCGAACCGCTCGTAGACGCTGACGAACACCGTGTCGCGCGCGAGGCTGCGCATCCTGGAACCGCAGGGCTTGCCCGTGCCCACGCCGCAGACGCGGCGCTTGATCTGCTCGTAGGCCTTGTCCGTCTCCGACACGGGCTGCGTATCCCCCGACGGGCCGTAATGGATCTGCTCGTAGCTCTCGGGCGAGCCGAAGATCACCAGCGCGGCGGTGAACTGGCGCGCGCAGTTGTCCTTGAACCCGGTCAGGTAATAGGTGTGCGCAGAGGTTGTCCCCGGCGCGCTGTCGTACAGGTCATAGCGGCTGCTGCGTTCCGGGTAGCTTTCGACCTTGCGGCCCAGCTTCGAGGTCGGCACGCCACACAGCCGGGCGACCTGGCCGTAGGGCACAACGACCCCCAGCTGCACCTCGGAGCCGTCCGATCCCCCCGACCGCCGCGCCGGTTTGCTGCCGAACAACCCGCGCCTGACCGGCGCGGGGGCGGGCGCAGCCGCCAGTTCCGCCTCGGGGGCGGCCTCGTCGAGGTCCGTGTCGGGGGTCTCGGCCACAGGCTCGCCCTTGGCCGCCGCCGCCCGCGCGCCGAACAGGCCCAGCAGGCCGCGCCGTGGCGGGGCGTTGGTGGCGGGTGTCCTCGGGGTGTCGGGGGCCACGGCATCCGCCTGCCCCGCGTCCGCCGCCAGCGGCACCTCGCTGTAGCGCGGCACCTCTGACAGCGGATCACCGCAGCCTGCCAGCAGCAGGCCCAGTGACAGGACCAGACTTCCCCCGATGATGCCGCCGCGCATGGCTCTCTCCCCGATCGTTGCGGCGGTTCTAGCGTGCCATGCGGCCCCGCGTCCACCTTGTGCGACGTCGCAGGCGGGAAAGCGGTCGGAAAACGCTCAGAAGTCCTCGACCGCGAGAACACCGTCCAGCGATTTCACCGCGCCCTTGATTTCCGGCGTCACCGGGTAGGCCCGTCCCGAATCCATCTCGACCTCGCCCGGCAAGGCCGGATCGTTCAGGCAGAAATGGATCGGCCCGCGCGCCGCCTTGGGCATCTGCTCGGCCGCCCGGCTCAGCACCGAGGCGATCTGCGGCAGCGCGCCGGCGTCCTCGACGTAGATCCGCAGGCCGTTCACGCCCGCCCCCGCCACCGCCGCGTCGATCGGTCCCACGGACCGGCCCAGCAGCTTCAGCTGGTCCGATTCCATCGTCGCCTCGACCGTGACCACCACCTTGGAGCCGCTTTCGAGATACTCGCGCGATTTCTCCAGCGCCTCCGAAAACAGCGTGACCTCGTAGGCGCCGGTCGGGTCCGACATCTGGCAAAAGGCAAAGCGGTTGCCGCGCGCCGACTTGCGCTCCTGCCGCCCGGCGACGACACCGGCCAGCTTGGCCACCATGGCGCCGTTCTGCTGCACCTTGTGGGTCAACTCGTCCAGCGTCATGAAGCTGCCGGAGCGTTCGACCCGGCGCAGTTGCGCCATGTAGTCGTCCAGCGGATGGCCGGAGAGGTAAAAGCCGATCGCCTTGAACTCTTCCGCCAGCCGTTCGGCGGGCAGCCAGTCGCTGACCGGCGACAGGCGCGGTTCAGGCAGATCCTCGCCCGCCTCGCCGAACAGCGACACCTGTGCGCTGGCCTTCTGCTCGTGGATGGCCGAGGAATAGGCCACCAGCGCGTCGAGCGCGTCGAACACGCGCCGCCGGTTGCCGTCGAGCACGTCAAAGGCGCCGGCCCGCGCCATCATCTCGAGTGGCCGCTTGCCGATCTTCTTGAGGTCCACGCGGCGGGCGAAATCGAACAGGCTGACAAAGGGCTTGTCGCCCCTTCCCGCCACCACCAGCCGCATCGCCTCGACGCCGACGTTCTTGAGCGCGCCCAAGGCATAGACCAGCTTGCCCCCGGCCACGTCGAAGGTGGCCTGGCTGCGGTTCACGCAGGGCGGCACGTAGGGCAGGCTCAGGCCCTTGCGGACCTCCTCGAAGTAGATCGCCAGCTTGTCGGTGAGGTGGATGTCGCAATTCATCACGCCGGCCATGAACTCGACCGGGTGGTTCGCCTTGAGCCAGGCGGTCTGGTAGCTGACCACGGCATAGGCGGCGGCGTGCGACTTGTTGAAGCCGTAGTTGGCGAATTTCTCCAGCAGGTCAAAGACCTCGGTGGCCTTCTTCTTGTCCACCCCGTTCTCGGCCGCGCCCTTCTCGAACTTGGGGCGTTCGGCGTCCATCGCCTCCTTGATCTTCTTGCCCATGGCGCGGCGCAAGAGGTCGGCGCCGCCGAGGCTGTAGCCCGCCATGACCTGGGCGATCTGCATCACCTGTTCCTGGTAGACGATGATGCCCTGCGTTTCGGCCAGAATGTGGTCGATGCTGGGATGGACCGAGGTGATCTCGCGCAGGCCGTTCTTGACCTCGCAATAGGTCGGGATGTTTTCCATCGGGCCGGGCCGATAGAGCGCCACCAGCGCCACGATGTCCTCGATGCAGGTGGGCTTCATGCGCTTGAGCGCATCCATCATGCCCGAGCTTTCCACCTGGAACACCGCGACCGTCTTGGCCGCGGCATAGAGCTTGTATGTCGCCGCGTCGTCGAGCGGGATCAGGTTCATCTGGTTCTCGGCGCCCGGCGCGGGCTGGTACAGCTCCGTTCCGTCGGCGGCCACGTGCAGCGGGCGGCCCGATTTCAGGATCAGGTCCACCGCGTTCTGGATCACCGTCAGCGTCTTGAGGCCGAGAAAGTCGAACTTGACCAGGCCGGCCGCCTCGACCCACTTCATGTTGAACTGGGTCGCCGGCATGTCCGAGCGCGGATCGCGATACAGCGGCACCAGCTCATCGGTGGGGCGGTCGGCGATCACCACGCCCGCCGCGTGGGTGCCGGCAGAGCGCAACAGCCCCTCGACCTGCATGCCGTATTTCAGCAGGCGGTCGACGACCTCCTCGTTCTTGGCCTCCTCCGCCAGGCGCGGCTCGTCCCGCAGCGCCTGTTCGATGCTGACCGGCTTGACGCCCTCGACCGGGATCATCTTGGACAGGCGGTCGACCTGGCCATAGGGCATCTGCAACACCCGGCCCATGTCGCGCACCGCCGCCTTGGACAGGAGCGCGCCAAAGGTGATGATCTGCGCCACCTTGTCATGGCCGTACTTGTCCTGCACGTAGCGGATCACCTCTTCGCGGCGGTCCATGCAGAAGTCGATGTCGAAGTCGGGCATCGACACCCGCTCCGGGTTGAGAAACCGTTCGAACAGCAGCGAATAGCGCAGCGGGTCGAGGTCGGTGATGGTCAGCGCATAGGCCACGAGGCTGCCCGCGCCCGACCCCCGCCCCGGCCCCACGGGGATGTTGTTGTCCTTGGCCCACTGGATGAAGTCGGCCACGATCAGGAAGTAGCCGGGAAAGCCCATGCCCTCGATGATGCCCAGCTCGAAGTCCAGCCGTTCCTGGTACTCGGCGGGAGTCACCGCGTGCGGGATCACCTTCAGCCGTTCCTGCAACCCGTCGTTGGCCATGCGGCGCAGTTCCGCCACCTCGTCATCGGCGAACTTGGGCAGGATCGGCGCGCGCTTGTAGGCCATGAAGGCGCAGCGTCTGGCGATCTCGACGGTGTTTTCCAGCGCCTCGGGCAGGTCGGCAAAGAGCACCGCCATTTCCTGCGGCGTCTTGAGATAGTGCTGCGGCGTCAGCCGGCGGCGCGGCTGCTGCTGATCGACATAGGCGCCCTCGGCGATGCAGATCAGCGCGTCATGCGCCTCGTACATCTCCGGTTTCGGGAAATAGACATCGTTCGTCGCGACCAGCGGCAGGTCCATGGCATAGGCCATCTCGACAAAGCCGCGCTCGCTCAGGCGTTCGGCCTCGGGCAGCGCGCCGTCCTCGCCCGGGTGGCGCTGCAATTCGACATAGAGCCGGTCGCCGAAGACCTGCGTCAGCCGCGTCATCAGCGCCTCGGCGGCCGCGCGGCTGCCGTTGCGCAACAGCCGGCCCACCGGCCCGTCCGGCCCGCCGGTCAGGCAGATCACGTCCTCGGAATGCGCCTCCAGTTCCGCCAGCGTCACATGCGGCAGTTCGGTGTCGCGCCGCATGTAGATGCAGGAATTGAGCTTCATCAGGTGTTCATACCCGCGCTCGGTCTGCGCCAGCAGGACCACCGGCGCGGGCGGTTTGGGCCGTTCGCCCGGCTGCGGCTCGATGTAGCGCAGGCTGACCTGACAGCCGACGATGGGCTGGATGCCCGCGCCGCTGGCGGTGGCGGAAAACTCCAGCGCGGCGAACAGGTTGTTGGTGTCGGTCACCGCCACCGCCGGCATGCCCATCGCGGCGCAGAGGCCGGGCAGCTTTTTCAGCCGCACGGCGCCTTCCAGCAGGGAGTATTCGGTGTGAACGCGGAGGTGGATGAATCGCGGATCGGCCATGCCCGCACCCTAGGCCGCGGCGGGCCTCGGCGGAACCCCGATTAATGAGGGCCGGTTCGGCGCGCAAGATCCCCTTGTCGAACCCGATAAAAAGAGTCAGATATTACCCGACAGAAAGAATCGGAAAAGCCATGACCCCAACCCTCCGCACCACCCTTGCCGCCCTTGTCCTTGCCACGCCAGCCTTTGCCTCCGGCCCCGGCGAACACAGCCCCGGCAGCGGCGACGTCACCTACCTGGGCGACGCCCGCCTGACCTACGAGGTCTTTGAACAGGCCGTGACACACGTCGACCTGGAAAACTGCCCGGCGCAGTTCGACCCCGACGTGGTGTTCTGCCGGATGACCCTGGCCAACGAGATGGCCAATGTCTTTGTCTTCAGCTTTGCCGACGACCAGCCGCTGCTGGCGGTGAAAGCCTACGCGCTGGACAGCGAGTTCCTGCCGTTCTGAACCGCACCCGGCGCCCTGCCCCGCAGGGCGCCCGGTCAGTTGTCGGCCAGCGGCTCCTCGATCAGCAGCATCGACACGAGGCAGGCCAGCAGCGCCGCCGCCGCAGCGACCCAGAACACCGGGTGCAGCGCGGTCGAGAACCCGTCCAGCACCCGCGTCTGCGTTTCGGCGGGCAGCGCACGCAGCGATGAAGCACTCAGCCCGCCGATGCCGCCCGACAGCCCGCCGGGCACCTGTCCAGCCACCGCGCGGGCCAGCCCGGCGGCGAACATCGCGCCAAAGACGGCGGTGCCCAGCGATCCGCCGATCAGCCGGAACATGTTGGTCGAGGCGGTGCCCACCCCCATCATCGCGCGCGGCACCGCGTTCTGGATCGCCGCGACGCCAACGGCAAAGACCGGCCCCAGCCCCAGCCCCACCAGCACCATGACCGCACCGATCGCCCAGAGCGAGGTCGCCGCTTCCATCTGCGCCAGCGCTGCCAGTGCCAGCGCCAGCAGTCCGGTCGACACGATCGGGATCACCTTGTAGCGCCCGCTGCGCGACATCATGCGCCCCGACAGCTGCGACGACAGGATCAGCCCGCCCATCATCGGCACCAGGAACAGCCCCGAGGTGGTGGGCGTGACGCCCTGCACCACTTGCAGGAACAGCGGCAGAAAGGTGATCGTGCCGAACATCCCCATGCCGACCAGGAATCCCACGGCATTTATCACCAGGAAGGTGTTGTTGCGGAACAGGCTCAGCGGCAGGATCGGTTCGACCGCGCGCCGCTCCACCAGCACAAAGCCGGCCAGCGACAGCACGATGACAGCGCCCAGCGCCATGACCTGCGGACTGGCCCAGCCATAGGCGCCGCCCAGGTTGGGCAGCAGGACGATGGAGGACAGCAGCACCGCCAGCAGCGCCGCGCCAAGGTAGTCTACCGGCTTGGTCTGGCGCACGGTGGGCGCGCTCAGCGCCCGGTTCAGCACCACGTAGGCCGCCACGCCCACCGGCACGTTGACGAAAAAGATCCAATGCCAGCCGATGCTCTGCACGATCGCCCCGCCCAAGAGCGGCCCGATCACCGTCGACACGCCGAAGGCCGCGCCCAGCAGGCCCTGCGCCCGCCCGCGCTCCCTCGGGGGCAGCAGGTCGCCCACGGCGGTCATGCAGGTCACGATCAGCCCGCCGCCGCCCAGCCCCTGCACCGCGCGCCCGGCGATCAGCATCTCCATGGACTGCGCCGTGCCGCAGACCAGCGCGCCGGCGAGGAAGACAAGGATGCCGCCCTGCAGGATCGCCTTGCGGCCGTAGAGGTCCGACAGCTTGCCCGCCAGCGGCGCGCCGATGGTCGAGGCCAGCAGGTAGGCGGTGACGACCCAGGTGATGTGGTCCATGCCGCCCAGGTCCGCCACCATGACCGGCAGCGCGGTCGACACGATGGTCTGCCCCAGCGAGGCGAACAGCAGCGTCGTGGCGATGGCGCCCAGCGCCAGCCGCAATCCCGCCGGATCAGGGCGGGCTTCGGACATGGCGGAGGACGGGTCTGCAAGTGACATGGTGGATTCCCTGGATCATGGCCTCGGCGCCGGCCGATCCCTTCGGCCGGCGCCGGGCGACGGCACGCGCGGGACAACGGAAGGATTGCGCGCCGCGCGGCCTGAGCGTAAATATGTGTCAGGGGCAAATACATGTCAATGTCATGCATTTGCCCCGGTCACGCAATTCCGCACAGCGGGGTCACATGTCCGCACGGGACGACAACCTGGTTCGACGACTCGGCCGCGCCGGGATCGACCCCGCGACGGCCGAGACCGCGCTCGACATCGACGCGATCCTGCAAGGCTGGCGGCGCCGCTTCCTGCGCCGCGAACTGGGGCTGCGCGCCTTGGCGGACCTCGACCTGCCGCTCGACCTGGCTGAGCTTGACGTACTGATGGCGGTGCGCGCGCCTTCGCGCGAGTTCGACAAGTCCGAGGGCGAAGAGACCATGGTCTCCAGCGTCGCCGCGCGGCTGGCGATCGACCCGTCGCGCGCCAGCCGCCTGACCTCGGCGCTGATCGGCCGGGGCTACCTGCGCCGCGACGTCAGCCAGCAGGACGCCCGCCGCGCCGTGCTGGAGCTGACCGAAACCGGCGCCCGCGCGGTCGAGGCCGTGCGCAGTTACCGCCTGCTTGTGCTGGGCTCCTTTCTCAAGGACTGGACGCCCGAGGAACTGGACATCTTCCTGCCCATGCTCGACCGCTTTTCCAGCTGGTCCGAGCGTGCCGCCTGCCCCACCGGCCCGGTCGCCGAAGAGATCGCCGCCCTGCGCCGCACCCTCGCCCCCGCCCCCGCTGACCAGAAAGGGACCTGAGCCGTGACCGATCTCGACCCCACCCTCGACCTGCGCCTCGAACGGCAGTTCGACGCCCCACCCGCCACGCTCTGGCGCTGCTGGACAGAGCCGGAATTGCTGATGCAGTGGTTCTGCCCCAAGCCCTGGCAGGTGACCGAGGCAGTGATCGACCTGCGCCCCGGCGGGCGGTTCTTTACCCGGATGGAAGGCCCCGGCATGGACGGCAGCGACCCGGACATCTGCGCCGCCGACAACGAAGGGTGCTTTCTGGTCGTCGAGCCAGAGCGCCGCCTGGTCTTCACCGACGGGCTGCGCGCCGGCTGGCGTCCCGTCGCCGCGCCCTTCATGACCTCCATCGTCACCTTCGCGCCCCGGGACGGCGGCACCTTCTACACCGCCACCGCCCTGCACACCGATCCGGAGGGCCGTGAACGGCACGAAGCCATGGGGTTCCACGAGGGCTGGAACGCGGCCGCGGACCAACTGGCCGAGCTTGCCGCCACACTCTGACGGCTTTTGCGGCAGGCTATACAGATGCGATGAAGGAACGGGCGATTTCCGCTTGCCTTGGGCCGCCCCCCGCGCCTAGCCTGTAACCCGACGACAGCAACGCGCGCCTTCTACGCCGCATCGAGGGCGCGCACCCCGCAGGACTTGCGGGGCATCAGGGTAAGGCGGCGGGTCACACTCGAATGCATATCACCTTTCTTCTGAACGGAGAGAGCGTGGACCTGACGGACGTCCGCCCCACCGAGACGCTGCTCGACTGGCTGCGCGAACAGCGCGGCCTGACCGGCACCAAGGAAGGCTGCAACGAAGGCGACTGCGGCGCCTGCACCGTGATGGTCAGCGACCGCGATGGCGCCCGCGCGCTCAACGCCTGCATCCTTTTCCTGCCGCAACTGCATGGCAAGGCGGTCCGCACGGTCGAGGGCCTCGCCGCCCCCGACGGCACGCTGCACCCGGTCCAGCAGGCGCTGGTCGACCACCACGGCAGCCAGTGCGGGTTCTGCACCCCCGGCTTTGCCGTCTCGATGGCCACCGCGCACCTGAACGGCGACACCGGACACGCCGACGCGCTGGCCGGCAACCTCTGCCGCTGTACCGGCTACGCCCCGATCCTGCGCGCCGCCCGCGCCGCCGAATCCGCGCCACGCGCCGACTGGATCGCCGCCGACCTGGATTTCTCTTGGCCGGAAATATCCTCGGGGGGGCCCGCAGGGCGGGGGGCAGACAGCCCCCCTGCGGACCTCACCGCCGACGCACCGGAGACCTCCGACGCGCTGGCCGCGCTGTATGCCGCCTACCCGGACGCGACGCTGGTCGCCGGGGCCACCGACGTCGGCCTCTGGGTGACCAAGCAGCTGCGCGACCTGCCCCGGGTCATCTTCCTGAACCGATGCACCGACCTGCAACAGATCGAGGAGACCGAGCACGCCATCCGTATCGGCGCGGGTGTCACCATGGACCGGGTGCTGACGCTGATGAAGGCACATCACCCAAGTTACGCCGAGATGATCCGCCGCTATGGCTCGGCCCAGGTGCGGGCGGCGGCGACGATCGGCGGCAACATCGCCAACGGTTCGCCCATCGGGGACAACCCGCCGCCGCTGATCGCGCTGGACGCCACCCTGCACCTGCGCCACGGCAACGACCGCCGCGACCTGCCATTGGAGGCGTTCTACCTCGCCTACGGCAAGCAGGATCGCGCCCCGGGCGAGTTCGTCGAAGCTGTCACGATCCCGAAACAGCCCGACAGGCTGCGGGTCTACAAGCTGTCGAAACGTTTCGACCAGGACATCTCGGCCGTCTGCGGCGCCTTCAACATCACGGTCGAGGGTCGCACCGTCACGGCCGCGCGCATCGCCTTTGGTGGCATGGCGGGCATCCCCAAGCGTGCCTCCCATGTGGAACAGGCGCTGATCGGACGACCCTGGACCGAAGCCACGGTGGCGGCCGCCGACCCGGCCTGGGCGCAGGATTTCACCCCGCTTGACGACATGCGGGCCAGCGCGACCTACCGGCTGACAGCGGCGCGCAACATGCTGCGCCGCGCGCTGGCCGAGGACGCCGGCCTGCGCACCAGCGTGCTGGAGGTGCGGGCATGAGCGTGCACGACTCCCTCCCGCATGACGCCGCGACGCTGCATGTCACCGGCAAGGCGCGCTATGTCGACGACATCCCGACGCCGGCCAACTGCCTGCACCTGGCCTTTGGCCTGTCGCCCATCGCCGCCGGGCGGCTGACCGCGCTGGACCTGACCGCCGTCCGCGCCGCCCCCGGCGTGCGCGGCGTCTGGACCGCGGCCGATCTGCCCTCGGACTGCGACTGCTCGCCCTCGAACCACGACGAGCCGCTGCTGTCGGACGGCAGCCTGCATTATGTCGGCCAGCCGCTGTTCCTGGTCGCCGCCGACAGCCACCTCGCCGCGCGCCGCGCCGTGACGCTGGCCAAGGTCGAGACCGAGGCCACGACCCCGATCCTGACGGCGGACGAAGCGCTGGAAGCCGACAGCCGCTTTGAGGAAGGCCCCCGCATCTGGGCGCGGGGGGACCTGGAGGCCGCTTTTTCCGGTTCCGATCACGTGATCGAAAGCCGCATCGAGATGGGCGGGCAGGAGCATTTCTACCTCGAAGGGCAGGCCGCGCTGGTGCTGCCGCAGGAGGACGGCGACATGCTGGTCATGTCCTCCACCCAGCACCCGACCGAGATCCAGCACAAGGTCGCCCATGCGCTGGGCCTGAACATGCACAACGTCCGGGTCGAGACGCGGCGCATGGGCGGCGGGTTCGGCGGCAAGGAAAGCCAGGGCAACGCGCTGGCCATTGCCTGCGCGGTGGTGGCGCAGGCCACCGGCCGCCCGGCCAAGATGCGCTATGACCGCGACGACGACATGGTGATCACCGGCAAGCGGCACGACTTCCGCATCGATTACCGTGTCGGCGTGGATGGCTCGGGCGTGATCCGGGGCATCGAGTTCCGGCAATACACCCGCTGCGGCTGGGCGCAGGACCTGTCCTTGCCGGTGGCGGACCGGGCGATGCTGCACGCCGACAACGCCTATTTCCTGCCCGCCGTGCGGATCGAATCGCACAGGTTGAAGACCAACATGCAGAGCGCCACCGCCTTTCGCGGCTTTGGCGGGCCGCAGGGGGTGCTGGGGATCGAGCGGGTGATGGACCACATCGCCCATGTGCTGGGCCGCGATCCGCTGGAGGTGCGGCGGGTCAACTATTACGATCCGGCGGAGGGGGGCTCTGCCCCCCACTTGCCTGCGGCAAGCCCCCCCGGGAGTATTTCCGCAGAGAAGAAGCCCCGGAACGTCACGCCCTACGGACAGCGGGTCGAGGATTTCATCCTGCACGAGATGACCGCGGCGCTGGCCGAGTCCTGCGGTTATGCCGCGCGGCGGGCGGCGGTGACAGACTGGAACGCGGCCAATCCGCTGCTCAAGAGGGGGCTGGCGCTGACGCCGGTGAAGTTCGGCATCTCCTTTACGCTGACGCACCTGAACCAGGCCGGCGCGCTGGTGCATGTCTACCAGGACGGCTCCATCGCGATGAACCACGGCGGCACCGAGATGGGACAGGGGCTGTTCCAGAAAGTGGCGCAGGTGGCGGCGGCCAGTTTCGGCGTGCCACTGTCGGCGGTGCGGATCACCGCGACGGACACCGCCAAGGTGCCCAACACCTCGGCCACCGCAGCCTCGTCCGGGTCGGATCTGAACGGGGCGGCGGTCAAGGTGGCCTGCGACACGATCCGCGCGCGCATGGCCGAGCACCTGGGCCAGATGCACCAGTGCCCTGCCGACGCGGTCCTGTTCGAAGGTGGCCGCGTGCGGGCGGGCACGGCGGAGATGAGCTTTGCCGAGGCGGCGGCCTTTTGTTACGCGGGGCGGGTCAGCCTGTCGTCGACCGGCTTTTACAAGACACCCGGCATCACCTGGGACCGGCTGCGCGGCCATGGGCGGCCGTTCTACTACTTTGCCCATGGCGCGGCCTGCACCGAGGTCATGGTGGACACCCTGACCGGCGAATACCGGATGTTGCGCGCCGACATCCTGCACGATGCGGGCAAGTCGCTGAACCCTGCCCTCGACATCGGCCAGGTGGAAGGCGGGTTCGTGCAGGGCGCGGGCTGGCTGACCACCGAGGAACTGGTCTGGGACGACAAGGGGCGGCTGCGCACCCATGCGCCGTCGACCTACAAGATCCCGGCCTGTTCCGACGCGCCGGAAGTGTTCAACGTCGCGCTCTGGGAGGGGGAGAACCGCGAGGCGACGATCTATCGCTCCAAGGCGGTGGGTGAGCCGCCCTTCATGCTGGGCATCTCTGCCTTTCTGGCGCTGTCTGATGCGGTGGCGGCCTGCGGCCCGGGCTATCCGGCGTTGGATGCGCCCGCCACGCCGGAACGCGTGCTGGCGGCGATCGGGCGGGTGCGGGCATGAGTTTCGACCTCGACGCCCTGCGCCGCGCGGTTGCCGCCCATGGCCGGGTGGCGCGCGTGGTGGTGGCCGAGGTGGCGGGATCCGCCCCGCGCGAGGTGGGAGCGTCAATGCTGGTGTGGGCGGGCGGGCAGAGTGGGACCATCGGCGGCGGCGCGCTGGAGTTCGAGGCAGCCAGGCAGGCGTTCACGCGCAACGGGTTGACCCGGCACCCGCTGGGACCGGAGCTGGGCCAGTGTTGCGGCGGGGCGGTGACGCTGCTGACCGAGCACTACGACGCCAACAACCTGCCCGAGGGCGAGGTGATCGCGCGCGGGCCGGGAGAGATGCCGCTGGCGGTGCGCCGGGTACTGGACCGGGCGCGGGCACGGGGCGAGACGCCGGCGCCGCAGCTGGTGCAGGGCTGGATGGTCGAGCCGGTGTCGCCATCCGCGCTGCCGGTCTGGATCTGGGGCGCGGGGCACGTGGGCCGGGCGCTGGTGTCGGTGCTGTCGCCCCTGCCCGGCCTTGCGCTGACCTGGGTCGACACCGCGCCGGAGCGCTTTCCCGACGAGATCCCCGAGGGCGTCACCGCCCTGCCCGCGCCGCACCCGGAACAGGCCATGGCGCTGGCGCCCCGCATCACCGCGCACCTGGTCCTGACCTACAGCCACGAGTTGGACCTGGCCCTGTGCCACGCGGCACTGCGCCATGGCTTTGCCTTCTGCGGGTTGATCGGGTCGGACACCAAGTGGGCGCGCTTTCGCAGGCGACTGTCGGCGCTGGGCCATGCGAGCGCCCGGATCGACGCCATCTGCTGCCCGATCGGGCAGAAAGACCTGGGCAAGCATCCGCAGGCCATTGCCATCGGCACCGCCGGCCAGATACTCAGACTGCAAAAAGGAATGGACAGGGCGTGGCCGACACACTCCTCAGCCTCAGGGGCCTGACCAAGATCTACCCCGGCGTGATCGCCAATGACGACGTCTCCTTTGACATCGGCAAGGGCGAGATCCATGCCCTGCTGGGCGAAAACGGCGCCGGAAAGTCGACCCTGGTCAAGATGATCTACGGCCTCGTTGCCCCCGACAAGGGGACGATGACGCTGGACGGGGCGCCCTATGCGCCGTCCAAACCCTCGGAGGCGCGGCGGTCGGGCGTTGCCATGGTGTTCCAGCACTTTTCGCTGTTCGACGCGCTGAACGTGGCGGAAAACGTGGCGCTGGGCATGGAAACGCCGCCGCCGTTGTCCGACCTCGCCCGCCAGATCCGCGAGCTGTCAGAGACTTACGGCCTGCCGCTGGATCCGTCGCGCACCGTCGGCACGCTGTCCGCCGGCGAACGTCAAAGGGTCGAGATCATCCGCTGCCTGTTGCAGGATCCGCGCCTGCTGATCATGGACGAGCCGACCTCGGTGCTGACGCCGCAGGAGGTCGACATCCTGTTCGAAACCCTGCGCAGACTGAAGGCCGAGGGCACGTCGATCCTCTACATCTCGCACAAGCTGGAAGAGATCCGCGCGCTCTGCGACACCGCGACGATCCTGCGGCTGGGCAAGAAGGTGGCGACCTGCACGCCGGCCGACACATCGGCACGGCAGCTGGCCGAGATGATGGTGGGCGCCAGTTTTGCCACGCCGCAGGCCAGGGACGGCACCCCGGGCGAGGTGCTGCTGGCGGTCCGCGACCTGAAACTGCCGGCGCCGGGCGCCTTCGGCACGCCGCTGCGCGGGGTCAGCTTCGAGGTGCGGGCGGGCGAGGTGCTGGGCATCGGCGGCGTCGCTGGCAACGGGCAGGACGAACTGCTGGCCGCGCTGTCGGGGGAACGGCACGCTCCGGCAGGCAGCGTCTGGCTGGACGGGCAGGACATCAGCCGCGCGGGGCCGGTGGCGCGGCGCGGGCTGGGCGTGCTGTCGGGGCCGGAGGAACGGCTGGGCCATGCGGCGGCACCCGACATGAGCTTGATCGAGAACGGCGTGCTGACCGCGGCGCGGCGCGAAGGGATGCTGACGCGGGGCTTCATCTCCTGGGGCAAGGCACGGCGTTTTGCCGAGGACGTGATCGGCCTGTTCGACGTGCGCACGCCGGGGCCGGGCACGGCGGCGCGGGCGCTGTCGGGCGGCAACCTGCAGAAATTCGTGGTGGGGCGCGAGATCCTTCAGAACCCGCGCGTCCTGGTGCTGAACCAGCCCACCTGGGGCGTGGACGCGGCGGCGGCGGCCTTCATCCGGCAATCGGTGCTGGACCTCGCGGCCAAGGGCAGCGCCGTGGTGGTGATCAGCCAGGACCTGGACGAGCTGATGGAGATTTCCGACCGCTTCGGCGCGCTGAACGAAGGGCGGCTCTCGCCCACCCGCCCGACGGCAGAGCTGGATATCGAGCAGATCGGCCTGATGATGGGCGGCGCGCATGACATGGAGGTGGCCCATGTCCATCCGTGACGCGATACGGGGCGCAACGGCCGGGCCGGGCGCGCAAAAGTTTTTGAAAACTTTTGCAATTTCCGTGACCGGAAATTGGCCCGCATCGTCCGACAGGGAGGCACGCGGATGATCCGCCTGGAAAAACGCCCCCAGCCGTCGCAGCTCTGGACCGTGCTGACACCGGTCATGGCGGTTCTGCTGACCATGATCATGGGCGGCATCCTCTTCGCCATCCTCGGCGCCAACCCGTTCGAGGCGATCCGGACGATCTTCTGGGATCCGATCTTCAGCGCCCAGTTCGCCAGCTATTCCCGGCCGCAGCTGCTGATCAAGGCCGGGCCGCTGATCCTGATCGCGATCGGCCTCTCGATCGGCTTCCGCGCCGGGATCTGGAACATCGGCGCCGAAGGCCAGTACATCATGGGCGCGATCTGCGGTGCCGCCGCGGGCCTCGCGTTCTACCCCTCCGACAGCGCGCTGATCTTTCCGCTGATGATCGTCGCCGGGGCGCTGGGGGGCTGGGCCTGGGCGATGATCCCGGCCATCCTCAAGACGAAGTACGGCACCAACGAGATCCTCGTCTCGCTGATGCTGGTCTACGTCGCGCAGACCCTGCTCGGCTCGGCCGCCACCGGCCTGCTGCGCAACCCCGAGGGCATGAATTTTCCCGGCTCGCGCAACTTCAAGCAATGGGACGCCGCCCACAATGCCGAGTTGATCGCCGGGACGGGCATGCATTGGGGCGTGGTCTTTGCCTTTGTCGCGGTGATCGGCGCCTATGTGCTGCTCAGCCGCCACATCCTGGGCTTCAACATCCGCCTGACCGGCGAGGCGCCGCGCGCGGCGCGCTTTGCGGGGGTGAACCCGGCGCGCATCATCCTGATCTGCCTCGGCCTGTCGGGGCTGCTGGCCGGGTCGGCCGGGCTGTTCGAGGTGGCCGGCCCCGCCGGGCAGATCTCGATCGACTTCAACTCCGGCTATGGTTTCACCGCGATCATCGTCGCCTTCCTCGGCCGTCTGCACCCGGTGGGCATCCTGCTGGCCGGGTTGCTGATGGCACTGACCTATATTGGCGGCGAGCTGGCGCAGCTGATGTTGGGCCTGCCCGGGGCGTCGATCCAGCTGTTCCAGGGCATGCTGCTGTTCTTCCTGCTGGCGATGGACGTCTTCGTCAACTTCCGCCTGCGCTGGGGCAAGAGGGAGGCCGCATGACCCGCACCCGCCTTCGCAGCTTCTTCTGGCTGCAAATATCCCGGGGAGCGCGAGGGGCTGGCCCCTCGCCCGCCCTTACCGCAGGAGACACGCCATGGACCTGAGTGCGATCAACCCGATCCTGCTGGTGGCCTCCATCATGGTCTCGGCGACGCCGATCCTGCTGGCAGCCATCGGCGAGATGGTGGTGGAAAAGTCCGGCGTGCTGAACCTGGGTGTCGAGGGCATGATGATCACCGGCGCCGTCGTCGGCTTTGCCGTGGCGGTCAACGTCTCCTCCCCCGGGCTCGGCTTTGTCGCTGCCGCATTTGCCGGGGCGGCGCTGTCGCTGGCCTTTGGACTGTTGACGCAATTCCTGCTGTCGAACCAGGTTGCCACGGGGCTGGGTCTGACGCTGGTCGGTCTCGGCCTGTCCAGCCTGATCGGCAAGCCTTACGAAGGCGTGAAAAGCCCCACCCTGCCCAAGCTCGACATCCCCGTGCTGTCGGATCTGCCGGTGGTGGGCCGGATGCTGTTCAGCCATGACATCATGGTCTATTCCAGCCTCGCGCTCGTGGTCGCGGTCTGGGCCTTTCTCAAATACAGCCGCGCCGGGCTGATCCTGCGCGCGGTCGGCGAAAGCCACGACAGCGCTCATGCGCTGGGCTACAAGGTGGTGCGCATCCGCCTGCTGGCCATCCTGTTCGGCGGCGCCTGCGCGGGCCTCGGCGGCGCCTACATCAGCCTTGTCCGCGTGCCGCAATGGACCGAAGGCATGACCGCCGGCGCCGGCTGGATCGCGCTGGCCATCGTCGTCTTTGCCAGCTGGCGCGCCGGCCGCGTCGCCGTGGGTGCCTATCTGTTCGGCGGCGTCACCGTGTTGCAGCTGAACCTTCAGGCTGCCGGCTTGCAAACCGGCGTCGAGTTCCTCTCGATGTCGCCCTATGTCATCACGATCCTCGTGCTCGTGCTGATCTCGGCCCGGGGGGTGCATGGCGCACCGGCCTCGCTGGGCCGCCCGTTCCAGGCCTCGTCCTGAGGCCCGTTTTTCAAGCAATCACAAACACCCAAAGGGAGCCCACATGAACCGCAGAACCCTCCTTGCCAGCGCCGCGCTGGCGCTGACGCTCGGCACATCAGCATTCGCGCAGGACACCACCAAGGCCTGCTTTGTCTACGTCGGCCCGATCGGCGACGGCGGCTGGACCTACCAGCACCACCAAGGCGCGCTGGCCGTCAAGGAAGCCTATGGCGACAAGGTCGAGATCGCCTGGCAGGAAAGCGTCCCCGAAGGCGCCGACGCCGAGCGCGTGCTGACCCAGATGGCGCTGTCCGGCTGCAACATCATCTTCACCACCTCCTTCGGCTACATGGAAGCGACCAACGCCGTCGCGGCCAAGTTCCCGAACGTGAAGTTCGAGCACGCCACCGGCTACAAGCGCGACCATGCCAACGTCTCGACCTATGACGCGCGTTTCTACGAAGGCCGCGCCGTGATCGGCCACATCGCGGGCAAGATGACCAAGACCAACAAGATCGGCTACATCGCCTCGTTCCCGATCCCCGAGGTCATCCAGGGCATCAACAGCTACTACCTGCACGCCAAGAAGGTGAACCCGGACGTCGAATTGGTGGTGACCTGGGCCTACACCTGGTTCGATCCGTCGAAAGAGGCCGACGCCGCCCGCGCGATGATCGACCAGGGCGTCGACGTGATCGCCGCGCACACCGACTCGACCGCGCCGCTGGGCGAGGCCGCCAAGGAAGATGGCAAGGTGGTCGGCTTTGGCCAGGCCTCCGACATGGCCGCCTTCAAGCCCAGCCCGCGCGTCGCCTCGATCATCGACAACTGGGCGCCCTACTACGTCAAGCGCGTCGGCGCGGTGATGGACGGGACCTGGGAACAGCAGGCCAGCTGGGCCGGCATGCCCGAGGGCGAAGTGGTGATCGGCGAGATCACCGAGGCGGTTCCGGCCGAGGTCAAGGCCGAGGCCGAGGCGATGATCGCCGCCATCACGGCGGGCGAGTACCACCCCTTCACCGGCCCGATCAACAAGGCCGACGGTTCGGCCTGGCTGGCTGAGGGTGAAGTGGCAGACGACGGCACGCTGCTGGGCATGAACTTCTTCGTCGAAGGCATCACCGCCGAGATCCCGAACTGAGCCTGACCCGCCGCGACCGGGGCCTTCGGGACCGGTGTGCGGCCATCAGATCCTGGACAGGGCCGCGGTAACGCGGCCCTGTTTGCTCTCACCCCTTCTTTTCAATGCAGGTTTCAATGCTCCGCATTCTCATCGCCATTCTGCTCATCCTGCCCTGTCCCACCACCGTTCGTGCCGCCACGCTCATTACCGGCAAGGACCCGCGCTGTGCGCTGGAGCTGGCCGGCCCGATCGAGGATGGTGACGCCGCACGCCTTGTGGCGCTGATCGAAACCAGCTCGGGCGACACCACGTCGATCTGCCTCGACAGCCCCGGTGGATCGCTGAAAGGCGGTATGGAGCTCTACGATGTCTTCATGGCCTACGGAGTCGCCACCTACCTGCGCGAGGGTGACAGCTGCCTTTCGGCCTGCGCGCTGGCGTTTCTTGGCGGCAGTGAGTGGGGTGACTACCGTTACAATTCCCGGCGCATGGAGCCGGGCGCGCAGCTAGGCTTTGTCGCTCCAATGCCCGCCGCGACGGACCTGCTAGATCCGGCGACAGCCCTCGAGCGGTCCTACGACATCCTGCGCAGGCTGGTGCGGGACCAGCGCATGTCGGGCCTGTCGACGGACTTCCTGACCGATGTCCTGATGGCCCCCTCAGACCAGCCGCACATGGTTGACACCCTGGGACGCGCCGCTCATGCCGGCGTCGATCTGGTCCTGCCGCCCGATGCAGTGCAGGCCAACGACATGGGCCAAGTCTACGCCTGCGCCATGGCGTTCGAGTTGTACAAGGACACCTTTCGCAGTCCCGACAGCGACTTCGAACCGCTGTTCGAGCTTCAGCCCGACGGCGAATTCGCAATGTCGCTGGTCATGTCGCAGGTCACCATTGATGGCGAGGTGCGCGACGTGGTCAGCAGTCGTCATGCCTGGGGCACGCCCTGGCTGACCTCCTCCTGCGCCTTCGGCCCGGCTACCCCCGGAGAGGACTACATCGAGGCGACCCTGTGGACCAACTTCATCGCCGAGGAGTCGAGTTTTGCCAACGCCCTCCGCGTCATGCGGGTGGGCGTTCCGGCCTGGTACCTCATCGCCCCCGACACGGCGCTGTCGGGCCTCTAGGGGCTTCGCAAGTGACCACACCGGGTCTCTGGCACCTCGGCGGCAGGGGAATGGCGGCGGGCACGGCAAGCTGGCGGGCGTAACCGGTTGGATCGAGGCCCGCGTCGCCGCCAGGGGTGAGATCACGCTCGACGACCTGACCGCGGACCTGGCCGAGGTCCATGGCATCGACGTTCACCGCGGCACCGTCTGGCGCGCCCTGCATGGGCTCGGGATGACGCACAAGAAAAGACCTTCAGGCGCTTGAGCAGACGCGCAAAGATGTGGCCGGGCAGCGCCACGTCTGGATCGCAAGGCGCCAACCCTTCATGGCCAACCACCTGGAACGGCTGGCATTTGTCGACGAAACCTCGGTCAAGACCAACATGGCCAAGACCACCGGCCG
>NZ_FXYF01000046.1 GCF_900184945.1 Antarctobacter aquimaris
GATCGTGTCGTCTCCCGCGTTGGCGTTCAGCACGTCGTTCTGGTCGCCCCCGGAGAGATTGTCGTTGCCATCGCCGCCAAAGGCCGTGTCGTTCCCTTCGCCGCCGATCAGCGTATCGTCACCGCCGTGACCCACCATCAGGTCGTCCTCGGTGCCGCCATCGAACCTGTCGGCTTCAGCGCCGCCGATCAGCGTGTCGGCCCCTGCTTCTCCGAAGACGAGGCCCGAGACGAGGCCGCCAGTGCCGCGATACAGGTCGCTGCTTCCCAATAGCTGCAGGTTGCCGATCATCAGGCCGGAGTTCATCACGATATCCGGACCGTGGCTGCCCGCCAAGGACCCACTTCCGCCAAGGATCTGTCCCGTGTTCAGCAGGGTGATGCCGGCGGTGCCTCTGTCACCATTCAACCGAATGCCCCACTCCTCTTGCCCGGTGATTGTCCCGGTATTGGTGACGCGCGCCACGCCGCTGCCGCCATCCAGCAGGAGACCAGTTTTCCTGCCATCGATCACGCCGTGATTGGCGATCAGAATATCGGCAGCCCGGTCTGACCCGCGCACAGAAACGGCGTCCACGCCACTGAGGATCGCCCCGAAGTTCGTGAGCGCGAAACTGGAGCTGACATCGGACAGGATCGCCGGCAGGACGAATGATCGGACAAAGCCCTCCGGGCCGATATCGACGGTCAGGCGGCTGCCGGTGTGCCGGATCGCGCTGAGAAAAGTGATCGGGGCCGGCGCGACCATGCCATCGATCACCAGTGCCGTTGTCGTGCCGCCGGAGATCGTGATCGGGTTGTTCGCCGCGGTGATCAATTCGCCGCTGGTTGTCACGACGCCGGTCTCGGTCGTGGTGAGCGTCTGCGGCACGGAGGAAAAGCCGCTGATGACAAAACTGGCCATATCAGAAATCCTTTTGCTGCACGGATCAGTGTGCGCGCCGACCGGCCGTTCGTAAAGGCGAGGCCATTTTGCGACTTGCTTGCGATCAGGGTACGGGCGCGAGGGAATGAACCGCCTGGCACGAACGCCCGCGCAGGCGCGCGCAACGGCGCTTTTCAAGCACGGGGCGTCGACTCTTGGCACCCGG